>NZ_JAEKEV010000001.1:0-357607 GCF_016650915.1 Peribacillus sp. TH27
ACTAACGGGGCAGTTTAGTTCAAGAAGGAAATTACAGACAAAAATAGAAACTAGTATTTACTACTTATGTGGGAGGATCTGTATGCTAAAGAAGATTTACATTGTCAGACATTGCGAAGCACAGGGGCAACCTTCGGAATCTCAATTAACAGAAAAAGGTTCGAAACAAGCGAAATATTTAGTTGATTTCTTCAGTAATGCAAAAATTGACCGAATAATATCAAGTCCGTTTTTGCGTGCTATTCAATCAGTAAAACCATTAAGTGAGAAAACAAATATTAAAATAGAGATTGATGAACGCCTCTCAGAACGAACACTAAGCACAACGGACTTACCTGATTGGTATGAAAAACTAAAAGCAACATTTAATGATATGGAATTAAAATTTGAAGGAGGAGAGTCAAGTCAAGAAGCGAAGAAGCGAATTGTAAATGTTGTAGAAGAAGTCTTTAAAAGTGGGACTGAAAACACAGTAATCGTCAGTCACGGAAATATAATATCCTTACTTTTAAAGAATTATAATAGTGACTTTGATTTCGAGTGTTGGAAAAACCTTAGTAATCCTGACGTTTTTCAAATAAACTGTATTAATAATGAAGTGATCTTGGAACGTATATGGGATGAAGATAAAATAATAAAAATCTAATTAAATACATTAATTTAATGAACGGGTGTAGCGATCCTCTAGTAAGGATCGCGCCTAAAAATTTATTTAAAATAAGATAACGAAGGGAAAGTCATATGCAAATTATTAGCGTTAGAGAACATCCCGAGTATAAAGAAAAAGCAATTAAATATTTTCAGTGCAAATGGGCAAACGAAAACAGTATGAAAGTATATGAGGACTGTATTACACACAGCATAACAACGGATAGTCCGTTTCCTATTTGGTATTTAATGGAGGATTATGGTGAAATTATTGGCTGCGCAGGTCTTATTAGCAATGATTTTATTAGTCGGATGGATTTATGGCCTTGGATATGTGCTCTTTATATTGAAAATAGCTATCGTGGTAGATCTTTAGGTAAAGAGCTACTTTTACGTGCTAAGGCTGATGCCGAAAAAGCAGGATTCAATAAAGTTTTCCTTTGTACTGATCACATTGGATACTATGAAAAATATGGATTCACTTATATAGGTGACGGATACCATCCTTGGGGAAGTAGTTCAAGAATTTATGAGAGTAATAACCAAAATAATCATTTTTCAGCTTAGCGATTTTTTATTCAAGAATGGCTTTTCTTAATGAACTAACGGGGCAGGTTAGTGGAAGAAGGAAAGTACGACATGTATGATGAATAATCAAAAAACAAAGGGGGAATCAGTGTATGAATAATGAATTTAAAAAGGCCATGAATTTACTGGAAAATAAGGATAAAGAAACTTATCCTACATTTGCTTACTCTGTATTAAATAATTATATTCCTGGACAGGTCTATATGGATGAATTGAAGAAAACAGTTTTAATTGGAACTGATTCAGGTATTTTTGTTATTGGTGGAGACGAAATGAACAATGGTTTTGACAGCATATTTTTAGAAATTTATAGAAGCAGAAAAAATGATAAAAAGCGATTCACTTTGTTTTCTCCATCAAAAGAATGGGATCAAGTTATAAATAAGTTGTTTGAAAAAGAGTTAAGACAAATGCATAGATATTCTTTTCATTTTAATAAGGATACATACTCAACAATAAAAAAAGAAAAACTCCCTAAAGATTTTAAAGTAAAGAGAATAGATGAAAAAATAATTACTGATAGTCTAGAATTTAATGAATCTTATTATAATGAATATTGGGGTTCAGTATCAAATTTTCTTGAGAATGGTTTTGGGTATTGTTTGGTACATAATGATACCGTTGTAAGTGAGTGTACATCTATATTTAGTTCATCACAATTTGCTGAAATTGATATTGCAACTCAAAATAAGTATAGAGGAATGGGCTTAGCTCAATATGTTGCAGAAATATTCATTGAACATTGTATTGAAAGAAATTTGAAACCCAACTGGGATTGTGATGTTAACAATTTTGCGTCGATAAAGCTGGCTGAAAGATTAGGATTCGAAAATCCAATAGAATACTCATTATTCGTTAGAAGGTAAAAAGTTCTTATTTCGCTAACGGGTGCGTTAGCTGAAGATCGGAGCTGTCTTTAAGGCAGCGCAGGTTTGTAAAAGAATGCAGGTACAAAGATTTTTCTGAATCTGAAAAAATTAAAATCTTGAGGGAGAGTAAAATGAAAGATATTCATGATGAAAGCACATGGCCCGTTTGGGCTAATGAGACAATAGACATTGTCGAACCAAATCCCAAGTGGGTAGAAAAAGGTAATCAGGAAAAAGCACTTCTTCTTAATCTTCTTTCAACTTTCGGCATAACGGAAATTCAACATTATGGAAGTACATCTATTCCAAATTTACCAGCTAAACCAATCATTGATTTAATGGCTAAAATTGATTCATTTCAAAAAATAAAAGAAATATCTTCATTGTTAGCTAATCACGACTGGAATTATGTACCACCTAACTTAGACAATCGACCTTGGCAAAGGTTTTTTGTGAAAGTAATTAACGACAAACGAGTAGTACATTTACATATTTTACTTGAGGGAGTAGAACGGTGGGATAATCAGCTACTTTTTCGTGATTTATTACGGACTAATCAGCAGTTTATTGATGAATACGCTATTCTTAAAAGAAATTTAGCAAAAAAATATAGCAATGATCGTGAAGCGTACACTAAAGCAAAAACAGAATTTATTAATTATGTTCTTAAATCTTAGTTGTGAACTAATATAAGTTTGTGAAGAAATGTACTTAAACTACCATGAAAATTAAACACTAATAATAAGAAAAAAGACCATATTAAATAAAACGCAAGCTTCAATTTTTTTGAAAAAGAGCAGCGCCTTATTAGACCTCCTAATAAATCGGTGGTTAGGATGCCTCTGATATATTTACGGTATATCCTAAGTTTTCTAACCTTCGGACCGAATTTCGTACAATGGAAGCTTGCTTTTGCTTATCAAAATAATCTTCGCCTAAGTCTACATACATTTCTTTCCTTGTTAAAAGATAATAAGAAATTCTTAACATGGCGTGGGCAACGACAATTCCAGCTCGTTTTCTTCCTTTTCGCGCAGCTGTCCGTCTGTATAGAGCGCCAAGATAGTTTTTGGAGGCTCCAACTGAGTGAGCAGCCTCAGTTAAAGCAGATTTTAAATATTTATTTCCCTTTTTGCCTCTGGTTGATTTCCTTTTTCCTGCACTTTCATTGTGTCCTGGTACGAGGGCGGCCCATGAACATAATCTGGCTGCACTTTCGAACTGTTTTTCAACGTCCGTTCCGATTTCAGCTAGAATTTGTTCTGCCATTCGAGTGGCAATCCCAGGTATTGAATCCAGTCGTTCTATGTTTTCTTGATACACACTAACTCTTTGGGCAACCTCTTGATCGAGGTTTTTAATCTGTTCAGTCAGAAAATCAATATGAGTTAGAATCGTTTTAAGCATCATGCGTTGATGAGGATTCACATACCCATTCAGGGCAAGGATTAAATCATCTTTTTTCTTCTTCATCGAACGTCGCGCAAGGTTTGCTAGTTTCTCAGGATCATCCTCACCAAATGCGATCGCATGAAGCATGTCCTTTGATGAAACACCCATAATATCCGATACGACAGAGCCTAATTTGATATTTGCACCTTCAAGCACCTTTTGAATTCGATTATGCTGTCTGGCTCGTTCTTCAATAATACTTCTACGATACCGAACAAGCTCACGCAATTCTCGTTGATTTCGATCAGGGATAAAGCTTGCCTTCAATAAACCATGACGAAGAAGTTGAGCGATCCACTCAGCATCCTTGACATCTGTTTTTCGACCAGGGACTGCTTTCATATGTTGTGCGTTAACAACTAAAAACTCCATTTCTTCAGCCTCAATTAAGTTCACGATAGGCTTCCAAAACACACCTGTGCTCTCCATAGCGACATGAGTGCAACCATGTGATTTAATCCAATCCATCAGTTGAATTAAAAACACCGTTTTTGTAGAAAATGTTTGAATCTCCTTTCCTTCGGGGGTCATAATGCAGGCGGTAATGTTATCTTTATGTACATCCATTCCGCATACTCGTTCAATGATTACTTCCATTGAAACCATCCTTTCTATGGCAAAAAATTAGAGGCTGGTGCAAAAACCAGAATAGGATTAATCTACCATGAGTGCTTCCCGTAAGGGAGCGACAGTCTGTGATGCACCGAGGTCGTTGGAGTCAGACTAACGGATGGGCTCTAATGGCACCATAGTTCATCGACCTTCCTCACCCAGCCATAGAATCAGTATGGACGGTTTTCCACCATTTTCATTCTCTGTGGTGCAGCGCTGGTCGTGCGCTGCATGGTTGGCTAACGGGTGCTTTAGTTCATTAAGGTTCACTAAAAATAATCAAACTATTTTATAAAAACTGTAAACAAAATCAATAGAAAAGAATCCAATTTGATCAATCTTTATTTCAAAGCAACAGTTGATTCTTTTATCAACAGATGCCTTAGCACAATAAGAGAAATAAAAAAATCCCTTTCCTAACGTACAGGAAAGGGATTTTTTTTGCTGGGATTTGCTTAACGTACTGGATTCCGAAATGCTGGAGGTACCCTTTCTATACATCTTATTCGATTTCCACAAATATAAGGGATTTAGCATTCGATGCGTGTTCCTGATGAATTCACGTTTGATACGATTGCTTAAAAAAACAACTACCTTTTGGAATTATCTTTTATAGTTTTTACTATGGCTAGAAAAACTATAAATCCAACTATACCCGCGAAACTTAATATATTAATTATAGTAGACAATCCGATTCTTCCCTTCCATTGATAATCTTATTCTTTTTCTTGAATAACTACTCTAAAGGAACCAAAAGCTAGTTGACTCTCATAATTATCAGCAGATACTTCATAAGGAAACGGAAAGGCGATGAATTGGAAATTATTTTCGTTTTCAACTTCCGGTAGTTTAAAATCAAAAAGATATCTAGTTTCTGGAGGAATAGTTGTATATAAGACTTCTGTGTTATCTATAACTGCAACTTGCTCCCAATCTTTTAAAGCTATGACGGCATATCTGAGCTCATCATTCGTTTCATTTCCGGCAGAGAGCTTAAGCTTCTTGCCTTCTTTTTCAGTCATAATTGATTGCAACTTTTCCTGACTATTTGTGATAAATACATTTTCATTTAACCCATCTTTTACAATAGCATCAGGTTTTACTTCCTTTACTTTTTTTACATTTTCGCTGCTGTCAGCTTTGTTGACGGAATACCGCATACTTAAAACTTGTTCTAAAATTCCTGCCTTAATTAGATCGAGTTCCTTCAATTTATACTCTGGCTTTTGCACGATTACAAAAGTCAATTCACTGGAGTCGGAACGAATAGGAACAGAAACTTTGAAGTTTATGGAGCTGTTAGGTTTCATTTCAAAGAAAAATTTATTTACTTCCTGCTCCTTATTTTCAGCTTTGAATTTTACTTGTTTATAATCTTCAAAAATAAGTAAAGTATACTTTCTGTCTTCATCTATGTCGTTGTCTACTGAGGCAACAACTGTTACTTCATTGTCTTTACTATTAAGTGTACTTCCTTGATCTATAAGTTTCCCTTTCAAATTTTCCAAACCATACCCAATCGAACCATACTCATCCGCATTCGTTAGTTCGCGTTCTTTTTCAATATCAACAACGTTAGAAGTGCTTAATTCTTTAGTTGGAGATGAAGAAAAAAACCAGTAAAAAACTCCAAGCAATACCAAAACAGATAACGCAGTAATGTAGTATTTTTTCATAGACCAATCTTCTCCTAATTAAAAGAGATATGCAATGAGCATATCTCTTCATTCTTTTTATTACCAATATGCCTTTGTTTGACCAGTAATATCTTTATACCCTTTAAGTTTAAAAATATGAGTCCCAACAGCCCAATCATTCCCAAAGTATGCTGTTCCGTTCATTGTTTTAACTCCAATATAGTCCGCCTTTTTAGAACTTGCCGAATTAGTTTTGATTAAAGATCCATCACCATTAAAGGTTTTAGCTCGTGCGTAAATATAATCCTGTATCTTATTAGAGGATGATTTAGCTACTGCATAGGCTCCACCTCCAAAAGGTGAATGTGTAGTTAACTTACCGTGAACCTTATTCTTTGCTAGGATGGAACCACCTGTACCATCGGGTACTTGAGTAAATGATTTTTCTTGTGAATTTACCAAACCTTCAGTTTCTGCGGCACTTGCTCCCGTAGCAGAACTTAATATGGATAAACCTAATGCTGTTATCAATAATGACCTTTTCAACTTCAATATAATCCCCTCCATTTATTTGTATATATTTTACTATTTTACTATATAAGTAAATATTTAACAATTTTTTGTAAGGGAGTATCAAAAATAGATATATATCATTTAAAATTAACACGCTCACATTTTTGATAAGAATTTTCATTGTAGGTTATAAGCTAATGAATTAAATGAAACAGAAAATATCAGAAGAAATATATAGGTGTATGAAAATAAGGTGGTGGACTAAAAGGGGTTGCTGCGGCAGCCTTTTTCTTATGGCACTAACGGGGCAGTTTAGTTGAAGAAGGAACTTTAACTTTATGGTATTATTTAGGAAAGAGAATTGTTGTTAGGAGGACAGTAATGGGTGGTTCGCTTGTCTTGAAAATTTTGTTGATACCGATTGTTGGCATTGGTCTTTATATTACATTTAAATATATTAGACCAATGGTACCAATACCAGGGTTTACTGTGTACAAATCCTCTGGGATAACAGTGGACTATCCTTCTGTTGATTTAGAAAATAAAGAAGTTATTGGAACAGTTTCGTTTAAAGATACAAAAATAATGACGGTAATTGTAAATGTACAATCAAATTATGTTAAGGTTGAAGGCAGTGTTGAGAATACTCGTAAGGGTCAAATTGATAGTGACTATATTGATATGGTTAAAAACCAGGCTGAATTTTTCATTGAAAACAAAATAAGTAACCCTATAAAGTATTATGAACAGTTTATAGAAGCTGATCCTTCTTGAACTACCATGAAAATTAAACACTAATAATAAGAAAAAAGACCATATTAAATAAAACGCAAGCTTCAATTTTTTTGAAAAAAAGCAGCGCCCTATTAGATCTCCTAATAAATCGGTGGTTAGGATGCCTCTGATATATTTACGGTATATCCTAAGTTTTCTAACCTTCGGACCGAATTTCGTACAATGGAAGCTTGCTTTTGCTTATCAAAATAATCTTCGCCTAAGTCTACATACATTTCTTTCCTTGTTAAAAGATAATAAGAAATTCTTAACATGGCGTGGGCAACGACAATTCCAGCTCGTTTTCTTCCTTTTCGCGCAGCTGTCCGTCTGTATAGAGCGCCAAGATAGTTTTTGGAGGCACCAACTGAATGAGCAGCCTCAGTTAAAGCAGATTTTAAATATTTATTTCCCTTTTTGCCTCTGGTTGATTTCCTTTTTCCTGCACTTTCATTGTGTCCTGGTACGAGGGCGGCCCATGAACATAATCTGGCTGCACTTTCGAACTGTTTTTCAACGTCCGTTCCGATTTCAGCTAGAATTTGTTCTGCCATTCGAGTGGCAATCCCAGGTATTGAATCCAGTCGTTCTATGTCTTCTTGATACACACTAACTCTTTGGGCAACCTCTTGATCGAGGTTTTCAATCTGTTCAGTCAGAAAATCAATATGAGTTAGAATCGATTTAAGCATCATGCGTTGATGAGGATTCACATACCCATTCAGGGCAAGGATTAAATCATCTTTTTTCTTCTTCATCGAACGTCGCGCAAGGTTTGCTAGTTTCTCAGGATCATCCTCACCAAATGCGATCGCATGAAGCATGTCCTTTGATGAAACACCCATAATATCCGATACGACAGAGCCTAATTTGATATTTGCACCCTCAAGCACCTTTTGAATTCGATTATGCTGTCTGGCTCGTTCTTCAATAATACTTCTACGATACCGAACAAGCTCACGCAATTCTCGTTGATTTCGATCAGGGATAAAGCTTGCCTTCAATAAACCATGACGAAGAAGTTGAGCGATCCACTCAGCATCCTTGACATCTGTTTTTCGACCAGGGACTGCTTTCATATGTTGTGCGTTAACAACTAAAAACTCCATTTCTTCAGCCTCAATTAAGTTCACGATAGGCTTCCAAAACACACCTGTGCTCTCCATAGCGACATGAGTGCAACCATGTGATTTAATCCAATCCATCAGTTGAATTAAAAACACCGTTTTTGTAGAAAATGTTTGAATCTCCTTTCCTTCGGGGGTCATAATGCAGGCGGTAATGTTATCTTTATGTACATCCATTCCGCATACTCGTTCAATGATTACTTCCATTGAAACCATCCTTTCTATGGCAAAAAATTAGAGGCTGGTGCAAAAACCAGAATAGGATTAATCTACCATGAGTGCTTCCCGTAAGGGAGCGACAGTCTGTGATGCACCGAGGTCGTTGGAGTCAGACTAACGGATGGGCTCTAATGGCACCATAGTTCATCGACCTTCCTCACCCAGCCATAGAATCAGTATGGACGGTTTTCCACCATTTTCATTCTCTGTGGTGCAGCGCTGGTTGTGCGCTGCATGGTTGGCTAACGGGTGCGTTAGCGCCATAAGAAGGCCGCCAATTGGCGGCCTTTTGAACGTATGATTCTTAGCATTATCATACATTCAAATTCAAGTGGAAAAGTATGATACAATCAAGGCTTTTGAATGTTATGATTAAGAAAATCTGGTGGCAGATGTTATGGCATAGAAGGAATTAATTGCAGAGTCTATGAAAAAAAATGAGGTGAAGAAAAATGGTTGCAAAAACAGAAGAAGATTTTAATGGTTTGAAGGAAATTGGCAAAATTGTTGCCTCCATTAGAGATGAATTGGTACAAAGAACAATTCCTGGCATAACGACCAAAGAACTTGACGATATAGCCGGAGAGCTTTTAGAGAAAGCAGGTGCAGTTTCAGCCCCAAAAGGTGAATATGATTTTCCTGGCTATACTTGCATTAGTGTTAATGAAGAAGTGGCACATGGCATTCCGGGTCCTCGGGTTATTCATGAAGGAGATTTAGTAAATATAGATGTTTCTGGTTCCAAAAACGGTTATTTCGCAGATACAGGAATCTCGTTTGTAGTAGGCGAAGGAGAAGCAGTATTAACCAAAATATGCGACGTTGCTAAAAAGGCATTTGAAGCAGGTCTTAAGAAAGCAAAACCCGGTTCCAAAAAAAGTAGAATCGGAAAAGCAGTATTCGAAACAGCGAGACAGCATGGATTCACTGTTATCAAAAACCTTACAGGACATGGTGTTGGACGTAGAATACACGAAGCACCTGACCATATTTGTAATTATTATGATCCATGGGATAATGAAATATTAAAGGAAGGGATGGTTATCGCATTCGAACCATTTATCTCAACCTTTGAAGAAGAAGCATTACAAAAAGAAGACGGTTGGACCTATGCCACAGAAAAAAGCTATGTAGCTCAATTGGAACATACGATTATCCTTACTAAAAATGGTCCAATTATTGTCACACTTTAATTCAAACATACGCGAAAAAGAAAAATATATGGAGTTCGCTTACTAACGGATGCGTTAGCGCCATAAGAAGGCCGCCAATTGGCGGCCTTTTGAATGTGCGATTCTTTATATTATCGTACATTCAAGTTAAATAAAAAATACTCAACTCTTTATCGAAAAATATAGTCCTTTCTAGTTGATAACTGTGCTAATTTCACTATAATTCCACAGATGTACAAGCATTCTCTAAAAAAAAGAATTAAATATAGAGTGAACAAGCTCAAACACCTTTGTAAAGAAAGGAGGAATCCTTTGTGGGAAAAGAGAAGAACAAGAAATGTAATTGTGAAAAAAAAGAAAAAAAGAAGCCGAAACCCCCAAAACCACCCTGTCCACCTGAATATAAATGCTTTCCTAAACCATTTTGCGATATTGAAATCGTTTGTACAAAAACTTGTGGAAATATACATTTAAATCATGATGTTCGCGATTTGAACATTTGGAAAAAAGGATTGGATGAAAAAACGATTGTCACTGCATCCTTTTTCAATAGCTCCTCTAGTTCAGTTTCCCTTCGAGTTGTTGTGATTCGTATGGGGAAAATTCCTGTTGTACTTAATATCCCAAAAGGAAACTCACTTTCGGCAACTGTAGAAGATGCTGTTTCTATAATTGTATCTCATGAAGGAGAAGGAACAGTTGATGGGACATACTGTTTGGAAATATGTTTTCCTTTTCGCGACAAAAAATTCTTCTTCAACTAACGGTGTGTTAGCGCCATAAAAAGCCGCCAATTGGCGGCCTTTTAAATGTAAGATCATTTTAATAATCATACGTTCTAACGAAAGTGAAAAAATACAAAGTTTCCTATCCTAAAAAGAAGAATACCTTATAAAAAGGGTTTGTACTTTTTATTAACAAAGGAGAGAACAAAAGTTGACGAACAACCTTAATTTTTGTGGGCCACTGGGAAAATGTTGTTCAGGAGAAATTCAAGGGCCAAGTGTAACTGCTAATTCTATGTTTGCCTCTAATACAGTAGGTACTGTGATTTCGGTAGCTCTCGGAGGCGCTACCAGTATTCCCCTTCCCAATAATCAAAACTTAGATAGTTTTGTAACTAATGGTGCAAACACCATTTTCACTGTCCCAGTAACCGGCCGTTACTACATTACCTATCAAATTAATACAACAGCTGCACTCGGACTAGGAGCTGGTTCAAGAATTTTACTAAATGGTACTACTCCAATTCCAGGTTCTATATTAAGACCAGTTATAAGCGTTTCAATCTTTAATAATGATGTCATTGTAAACCTAACTGCTGGTGACACAATTTCATTGCAATTATCTAGCAGTATACTCTTAGTAGCTACTCTCTTATCAGCAGGAGGATCAACAGGTGCATCCCTAACAATTATTAGAGTAGAGTAAAGGGATAATATTTGAAGTACTAATACACTTTTGAACTCTTAAATAACAAAAAACAGATATTATCAACATTATATGGCACTGAATTTATTCTAAATATAAATTAGGAGGGAGATTAATATTGATGCAATTCGGGAATTGTTGTAATGGTCTATTAGGGAGTGTAAATGATGCAGTGTGTTTTACTGTTGATTTAAGTAATACAGCTGGGGTAGCTTTAGAGCTTTGGAATGATGCTACCCCTTTTATTATAAATGGAACAATTGTAGTAGAAAACAACGGAATTATCGGAGCTTCACCAACGGCTGCTCTCTCTGTAAATGGAACTCCAGTTGGTGGATTTATAGTCACAGCAGGTCAAGTCAAATCTATTACTATGAACAATATAAATTCGATTGGACTCATCGGATCAGGTACAGGAACAGCAAGTATCAGAGTTTCATTTTCCTTAAATTATAAATTTTAATTGGAATTTAGAAAAAATTATAAAAAGTGTCATACCATTGTTGAAAAAAGAAGGTGTTTGTGGAAGAAAGGACCTTGAAAAACAGTTCTATATTTTAGGGTAAAAAGAAGCTAGAGTGCCTGAATTTAAAGGTCAGATTCAAGCACAAGAAAAAGGACTCGACTTATGGAGGGCCTTTCGTTTTTATGGATGAAGGTGGATCTCAGTATACAAGCAGCCAGATGTGATCGATTTATGTAAACTATAGGTTTAAAGTGAAATATCACTTTTCTATCCCATTAATACGGGCCTTCATAATCAATGAAGGCCCGTATTAAATACTATATCCTATTTGGAATTCTGAAAATTAATTCTTTAAATAACCCATGTTAATAATATTGAAATTACTAAACTTTGAATCATAATCATACATTCAAAGTTGAAGTGAAAAAGTACCCTTAATGAACTAAACCAGCTAATAGTTAGTCAACATTTTTCAATGAAAACTTAAAATATTTCATGCTATACTAAATTTGTGCATGCTAAATAACCTTCCAATGAACTATATTTGGAAAGTTTTGTGCTATTTAGTTATATTTTTAAACTAGGTTAGATCTTGGAAAGTCGAGTTATTTTGTAATAGTGCATAAATCCATTGTAGAAGCTTATTGGCACATGCTATCACAGCTACTTTAAAGGGCTTTCCTTCTTCACGTTTCTTATCATAGAACTCTCGTAATCTCTTGTTCCGAGGGATGATTTCATCTGTCGTTTTCTTCTTGCGACAATCACGAATGGCACATCGAACAGCCATATATAGGGCATGCCGTAATCTACTCGAACCTCTTTTGGTTATTTTGTTTACGGATCCCTTGAATCTACCAGATTCAAAGATACTAGGATCAATTCCTGCAAATGCTACGAGTTTTTTAGGGTGATTAAACCGATCAATCTCACCAATTTCAGAAATAATCGTTGCCGCGATTTTTTCACCGATACCAGGGATTGATTGGATTATCTTATATTCTTCAATTTCTTTAGCCAAAGCACCTATCTCTTCATCCAACTTTGATAGGTGCTTTTGGTATTCCATAAGCATTTTGATATACATTTCTTAGCTCATTATGTGACTTTGATATAGTGTTGTCTGAAAGGGATTTTTAGCTGCTGCAGCTATAAGTTTCTTTGCCTTTGTATTTGCCCACTTTCTTGAACGACTTGTACATGATTCATCGATTTTATTACCTAATGCTTCTTCATCGACTACCAAAACATCTTTAGATGTAGGAAATTCTAATAAGGTTAGTAAAGAGACAACTGAATATAAGTCCCCAAAAACCCCATGATACTCAGGGAAAACCTGATCAAGAACTGCTTGAAATTGAAGTTTCGTTTGTACATATATACCCGTTACATTTTCGTGTTGTCTTGTAAGATTACGAAGGTTTAAGAGTTGAATTCCTCGTTTTTTATTTGGTTCCAAATCTTCTTTATAATACAGCTCGCAGGGATGGTAAGCATCAATCACATCTGTCTTTACTTTTCGTAGAGATGAGCTCTTTGCTCGATAGGAGACAAGTGGGTTAATGATAATTAGTAAATAACCTCTTTCCTCGAAATACTGAACAACTGGAGTATGATAATGCCCAGTAGACTCTAAAACGACCGGAGGTCGAATTCCTGCTAAGTTTTCTATCTCTCTAAGATATTGGTGTAAGCTCTCTAGCCCTTCAATGGTATGTGCTACTTTAAAACTTCTTTTATAAGGCTTCTTCTTATCCAAGAATGCTTGAACCTGACTTTCACCTTTAGCTACATCCAGACCAACCACTGGATTCATTTTTTATCTCCTCCAAAAACATAATATTTGCCGGTAACCCCTAATCCTTCTTGCAGTATCATAGCTTCGCTTGTTATACGAGATCTTGGTCCCAACCAGCCAAATCATGTTTAAGCAAGTAGGGGGCGAACTGTTTAGTTGACGGGATCTTAAGCCCCACGGGCAGGTACGTTCTACCCCGGCTACCGTTATCATATATCGATATAAAAAATGGTCAACCAGAAATATTTTCTGGCTGACCTTATAATACGAACGGGGCAGGATAGTTGCATAAGCGTAGTGTATTCGAACTGTGACGTATTGCAGGATAATATCATGTCTATTTCCCTATTTATTAACAAGTTCAAGAGAAAACATTTTAATAATTACACAATTGTAATATAATCCTAAAATAGAAATTAGTTACCTAAAAAGGAGTATTCAAAATGTGCGAAATAAAAATGTATAGGGATTTAGAATTAAATATAAAGAACCTAAGAAAATTACTTATAGAAACTGGTGTTAAGAAAGGTCTAAATCATCAGGAAACACTTAAATATAGTGAAAAGCTAGACAAGTTGATTCTTAAGCAATCCCTAATAAGTAATTATTAAATACTTAAAGATTTACCAAACCCAGCAATCAATGATCTTTATCGAACGAATTAACATTTTCATCTCCCCTTTATGTCGCAGTTTGTATCTGATGTGTAACATGATCCCTTTAAGGTCAATATATTATTACGAGCAAGGCAAATTAGTCACCACATGCATCTCCACCAGCCGGCCTTGCTCTTTACTTCATTTCATATTCGAACTGTGAAATAAGAATGTTGTGTTTTTTTTAGTTTTTAGGAAAACTAATTAAAATTGATTTAATACAACAACAGGAGGTAACAATATTGAAAAAATTAATAACTACATTAATCATCTTTAGCTTTATAGCCACTGTAGTATCTTCAAATGCAGCAGCAGCGTCAGACGAGCTATTTAAAACTCCTATCATAAAGCAAACTGATCAATGGAAAATCGAAATAAAAAAGGGTAAAGAGACGAAAAAAACTAATAAGAATGTGTTTAAATCATATAACGTTGTTATCACCAATATTGGTAAAGAGCTAGATAAAGTTGAATTTAATACTTACAGGAATGAACCAAATACTGAAACAAAATACGGATTAAGTATAAACGACCATCAATATGAGAAATTTAAAAAGGGACAAGCCTTTGAATTTTCAAATTTCCCTATATCGGTTAAATCCAATGAACTTCAATTTGAAATAAGTTGGCACGGAAAACCACACAGCAAAGAAGTTCAGGGCAGAAAATACAAGGAGACGTTTACTTTCACGCCTACTAAATAAGAGAAATGAAGGGCCGGGATACTTGGGTGCCCTTTTTTACCGCACAGTTTGTGTCAACTCTACAATAAGTCTTTATAGAACTAACAGGTGCGTTAGTTCATTAAGAAGAATAAGTAAAAAAGTCGATTCCTTAACGTAGAGGAGATCGACTTTTTAGGTTAATTGTCACACAGATTATGTACGCCAAATAAGCGCGTGATGTCCGAGAAAATGGAATGGAAATAAACAAGAGTTGCAGCTTGTTTTACCGAAGCAGCAACTCTTTGTTTTATAAGATGGGATATAGGAAATCCCATACATTTTAACTCATTATTTTAATGGTTGTCCTTCAAATGCGTTAACATTTAAAGGTGAAGAAAGGAATTCTTTAGCTTTACCAACAAACGAGGTGAAGTGCTCACTTGAATTATGGCTTGCAACCGCCAGATGATCTTGCCAAACTTCAACCATTGTAAATTCATTGTCTTTTTCTGTAGCTTTGTGAAGAGTGTAAGAAACATTTCCACTTTCCGCTCTTGAAGCTACGATTAGCGGTTGAATCTCCTCTAGAAATGCATCTTGTTTTGCTGGATTAATATTGAATACGGCATGAATGATAATCATTAAACGTCATCCTCTCTTTTGTTAAGCATAATAAACTTAATATATAATTAAAGTAAAAATAACATACTCGATTGAAATTTAATGAATGGATTCTTTATTACATTACTTCCATTGTGCGACTTTATCAATTGGAAGACGAACTGATTGATGGCCATTATCTGCTGCTTTACCGATTGAAATTAGCATAACTGGTACGTATCGATCTTTATCTAATCCAAAAGCTTCTGCAATCTGGTCTTTTTCATAGCCCCCGATTGGATTTGTATCATAGCCATAAGCACGAGCCGCAAGCATTAGTTGCATGGATACAAGACCACCATCAACTAGAACGACCTCTTTCATCTCTTCACTAGTGATTTTTTCGAAATATCCAGCAAATGAGGCTAATATGTTTTCTTTTACTTCTAAAGGCATAAGCCCTAAATCTACAGCTTTACCGTAGATTTCTTCGCCGTTATCAAAATTGTTCATATCACCAAATACGGCAATTACTGCGGAAGATGTTTCGACTTGATTTTGGTTAAAGCGAGCAAGAGGTGCAAGTGTTGCTTTTCCCTCAGGACTATCAATTACAAGGAAACGCCATGGTTGCATATTAACTGAAGAAGGAGCAAGTGTCGCTAAGGTAAGTATTTCCTCCATTTCTTCCCTACTGATTTTTACGGATTTGTCGTAATTTTTTATGGAGCGGCGTCCAGTGACAATTTCTTTGAAATCATTTGTTAATTGTGCTGTAGTAGTCATAGTTGATAGTCTCCTCTTTTTAACTTTAGTAGTTTAATTTATAGTTATTCTCATTTCAAATTGTAACGAATCAAGTGTTAGACTTGGCTTATATTTTTTTGAATGCGTGTCAGCATATCTGTTAACTCTTGACGTTCTTCTTCTTTGAAATCTTTAAGCATCAAAGTGACAAAACGAGCCTTTTCAGCTTGGTAGAGAATAATCTGTTTGCGACCATGATCTGAAAGACAGACAAGAGTAAATCGATTATCCTCCGGATCTTTGCGTCTTAAAATCATTCCAGTCGCTTCAAGTTGTTTTAAATGCCGGGTAATCGCTGCACTGTCAATGTTAACCTCTTTTTGAAGTGCTGTTTGACTAATTTCATCAACTTTATAAAGCTGATATAAGATATCATGTCTTGATTGACTAATGCCCGTACAACTTTCAAATTTTGAACTTATCTGTTTGTTAAGGCAGTTCATTATATATAAAATAAAAGATTCATTAGAACATGAATTCGTCAAGAAACACCCTCTTTTCATACGTTAGACAAAATAATTGATAGCTCAATAGTTGATGTGTCAATTAATATACTATACCCTAAATAATAAAGCAAGTATTTTAGTACTGCAACTTTTGCTTAACCAGAAGCTGCTCATCAATTATTGGAAGAGGATGGTTATAGATGGTGGTAAAAGAAAGATTATGATTATACTTTGAATCCATTACGCTATAGGTGAAATACTCAAGGAGGATTAATGATGAAGGTCGGATTAATTGGATTAGGAAAAATGGGGCTAAACTTAGGAAAGAACTTAATTGACCATAAACATGATGTAGTAGCATTTGATCTAAATACAAATGCTGTTGAAGAAATAAAGAAATACGGGGCTGAAGGTACATCTAGCTTACAAGATCTTGTTCAATCCACAATGGAATTGAATACGGAATGATGGCTTCGATTGGAGAAGGATTTGAAGTATTAGAAAAGATGACCCCTGTACAATGATATGATCCCCTTTTAGTAGACAGAAAAAAGAAAGCACATTAATCTGTCTATATATGGAGGGGATTTTTCTATGGGTAATATTAAAGGAACGTTTGATAAAGCATTCAAAACACTTCCCACCAATACAATAACCTATTTGAAAAAATATAAAATGCAATCCAGTATGTCAAGAAAGGGAAACTGCTGGGATAATGCTTGTATGGAGAATTTCTTCAGCCACTTTAAATCGGAGTGTTTCTATATGAACTCCTTCGGTACCTCTGAAGAGGTTCGAGGTGCTGTAAGTATGTATATTCGATTCTATAACCATCATCGCTTCCAGAAAAAATTAAACAACCTGAGTCCATATCAATATAGAACTCAGGTTGCTTAATTGGTCTTTTTTATTTCTGTCTATTTGACAGGGGTCACTCCACAACAGAGATCATCTTCTTTAGGCTGCCTAATCCTTTTTTTAAAAATGTCCTTTACAAAGGGTACACTTTACAACTAGGTTCCTACTTCTTATCCAATATAGACAAGAAGAGTCGATCACTTCTCAAATTAAGGATTAGTTGACCATAATCCTGAAGTCTTTACTAGGACTCTTGGATGAAGTTTTAACCCGGCTACAAGCAGCTCTGCTAAATCCTCTGATTGCATAACATTTTCAGGATTTCCACTAATAAGATTGGTTTCAATGGCCAAATCAGTTGCAACTGTACTTGGTGTTAAAGCCGTTACACGGATATTATGCTTTCTTACCTCTAGCATGAGTGATTCCGTTAGTCCTAAAACAGCAAATTTAGAAGCGCTGTAAGCACTTGTAACAGGTGCTCCTTTTTGGCCCGCAGTTGAGGACATATTCACAATATCTCCTGATTTTCTTTCAATCATATCAGGTAAAACGGCTCTTGTTACATTATATACACCCATCAAGTTTACTCGGATGATGTTTTCCCATTCTTCAGGAGTTAAATCAAGAAAACCGCCAAATTTAGCTATACCTGCATTGTTGACTAAAATATCAATAGAACCTAGGTCTGATTTGATGTGTTCAACAGCTTGATGAACTGCTTCAAGATCGGCTACATCTGCTGTTGCTGCTGAAACGTTCACATCATATTGCTCTAGTTCCGCGGTTACCTTTTCAAGATTTGACATCGTTAATCCAATCAATCCTAAATGAACTCCTTCTTTTGCTAAAGCAATCGCAGTAGCACGCCCGATTCCTCTGCCTGCCCCAGTAATTAAAGCAGTTTTTCCTTTTAATGAAATCATGCTATCATTCCTTATTAAAAAATTTTAGAATAATTGTTAATAATAACAAAATAATGTTTTAAAGACTAACCAAAGGACCGCAAAGTTTCTTTAGTATGTTTGCGGTCTTTTGGTTATTACATTCTTAGGACTATGTTTTATTCAAGATTGGCATGTCTGCCATACATCTTATTGGTATCTAATCCCTTTTTCTCCATGAATCTCAAGATGACGGCATCATAAAAAAGTAAAAGGGTCTGCTCAAATAATGAGCCCATTGGTTGGATGGTTTTATAATCGCCCTCTGATTGGTCTTTCGGGGATCCAGGCAATTTAATGGTGATATCTGCTAACTGTCCAATAGTGGAATCAGGGAAAATCGTGACAGTTGCAATTTTACCACCAATGCTTTTTGCTTTTTCAGCCATGGAGACTAAGCTTTTTGTTTCCCCGGATCCGGATCCGATGATTAAGATATCCTCTTTTTCAAAGTTGGGAGTTACAGTTTCACCGATTACATAAGAATCAATTCCCATATGCATCATCCGCATGGCGAAGGATTTGGCCATGAATCCTGATCTGCCTGCACCGGCGACAAAAACCTTTTTCGATTCAAGTATCCCGTTGACGAGTTTTTCAGCTTCTTCATCTGCGATTAAGTCAGCTGAATGATTAAGCTCTTTTAAGATTTCTGCTAAATATTGAGTCGTCTGCATCTTAGGATTAACCTGCTGTAACCGTTTGTTCTTTGATCATTTGTTGCATTTTGGCAGCAGCAGCTTTTTTATCAGCTTGTCCAGTAATCCCGCCGCCTACAATGACAAGGTCTGGATTTACTTTAATGACTTCTGGAAGTGTTTCTAATTTAATGCCGCCTGCGATGGCCGTTTTAGCATTTTTAACCACACTTTTGATGGTTTGTAGATCTTCAAAAGAATTTTTTCCGACTGCTTGAAGATCGTAGCCCGTGTGAACACAAATATAATCCACGCCCATAGTATCCACTTCTTTAGCACGTCCAGCAAGGTCTTTTACCGCAATCATATCGACAAGGACTTTTTTACCCTGTTTTTTCGCTTCTTCTACAGCACCTTTAATCGACATATCTTCAGCCGTTCCAAGAATAGTGATGATATCAGCACCTGCTTCGGAAGCTTTCATCACTTCATATCCAGCAGCATCCATAATTTTCAGGTCTGCTAATACTTTTAAGTTAGGGAATGCTTCTTTTACTGCCTTTACAGCATGGAGACCTTCGTTGATCACAACCGGTGTTCCGATTTCTACGATATCAATATGCTCCTCTACTTCTTTTACCAATTCGATTGCTTCTGGAATGTTGACTAAATCTAATGCTAATTGTAATTCCATCTATGTTTCACTCCTCATAATTTATTAAGTTTGTTGCACAGTAGTAATAATGCCCATTGTTCACTTTCGTTGCTCCTGGCAACTGTAACCAATGCTCTTGTTAACAATGGTACAGTGTTAGTATAATGTGTATATTAAAAGTATGAAAGTACGCACTTTATTTTTACATAGTGTTAAAAAGTATACTATGTGTTATTCTATATAGAAATGGAGGTGAAACAAATGTCACGTATGCAGGACAAAATGTTTAACTGTGAAAAAGAATTAACGCTTTATGTTATTGGCGGTAAATGGAAAATGCTGATTTTGTGGCATTTAGGAAAAGAGGGAACGAAGCGATTTGGTGAGCTGAAGGCTCTTATGCCGGGCATTACTCAACGAATGCTGGTTAACCAATTACGCGAGCTAGAAGAAGACCTCATTGTTGAACGAAAAGTCTATCCTGTTGTTCCTCCAAAAGTAGAATATTCATTGACCGAACAAGGAAAAAGCTTAATGCCAATACTCGATTCCATGTATGAATGGGGTAAAAACTATATGGAGAATGTGATGGATACTCCTGCCAATAAAAGTGCGTCTATTAAATAGCAATCATTCTAAAAAGAGGGGATTAAAAACCACAAGTAGACTTTTAATAAGTCAAGACTTGTGGTCTTTTTATTTGCAATGATCCAGTTCATAAAGGAAATAAAGGAGTACATTCTGGAAAAAGGTAAATAATATTCCTGTGTTGTAAAGGATTTTAGCTGAACTGTTTTATAGTAAGGAATCAAGAATAATACATATTTTCAGGTGAGATGATGAAAAAAATTGTTGAGTATGTTTTTTTAACTTTGGGGGCGTCAATCGTTGCTATGGGATTAGAAACGATGTTAGCACCAAACGGGCTAGTAGATGGTGGTGTAACAGCGTTATCGATTATGGCCAATGCTTTATGGGGAATCCCGATTTATGTTGTATTTTTGGGCTTAAATATTCCTATCTTAATTTTTACAGCTAAAGAAGTGGGTAAAACCTTTGTCATTAGAACTCTATATGCAAATATTATTACTACCGTTGGTTTAGTACTATTTAAATCGATTCCTCCTATTACTAAATCTGAAGTATTAATTGTTTTATACGGTGGGGTAATCTTAGGAGTTGGGATAGGAATCGTTGTAAAATTTGGCAGTGCAATAGATGGCACTGAAATGCTGTCGATTTGGTTTAACCAACACTATCGATTTCCGATTGCCTCATTTTTATTAGTCGTAAATGCTTTCATATTTACGATTGCGGCGGTTGTCTATACATTGGAACAGGCCATGCTTTCTCTGGCTGTTTTTTATATAGTGACGAAAATGATTAATTATGTTTTAGATGGATTAAATCATGGGAAATCTGTCATGATCATTTCAGAAAAACCTGATGAAGTTGGAGATAGCATTATCAGTCATTTAAATATCAGCATCACATTTTTATATGGAGAAGGCGGTTTTTTTAAGGGAAAGAAAGAAGGTTATTTATTGTATTACGAACAGGTTTCTTTTTTCCAATTTAAAAAGTGTCGTTTTAGCAGCAGATCCATCAGCTATTATGGAGGCGTCCTATGTTTGTGAAACATCTGGTATAGATAGGTCGCTTATACTACCGAAAGCAAATCCTTCTAAATAATAAAGCTTAATATTTGCTTATATTAATTAGCCTCATGTTGATACATGTGTATATCGCCCGTTATAAACCAATTCGCAAAGCTTTGATAAATGACTGTGCAAACGACAAGGGCAAAGAGTCAGCAGTAAGCAAAACATTACAAAGAGTCGTGAACCCAAGGATATTCCATTATTTATCATGAGTCGATAAAACTATTATTTAAATAATGACTCCAAGGCAATTTTGAAAGATCTTCGTAAATAACGAAGATCTTTTTATTTTAAATCCTCTAATTGAAAATCTCACAACCCCATATGGTATATAAAAGTATACTAAGTATATTTTTAAACATTATATAATAAAAAAGTGCGTACTTTTAATTATTTGTTGTAGATATTATACTAACATCAATGCAGCAACCAATCTTTTTTAAGCGGCAATTGTTAAGATGAAAAGGGACTTATACCATTAGGCCTTTTAACAGGGGAATGAAGAATTCTCCTTTATATTTTGAAAATAAGATCGGACTTAAGATAAATCTAATCTTTCTCAACTGTAACAACATCCAATACAGTTGTTAGGTGGAAGTTATACGCATTATTCAAGATAGATCGTCTATTAATGAATGCAGAAAGGAATGAAACGAAGAGGGTAAGGAAAAAAGCAAAACATCGAAAAGTTTGCGAAAGATGTTTAACGATCACTACAAATGATTAATAATGTCCTCAATGTGGCTATGACCATTTCCGGAAATTCATTTTCATGGTGCAAGTTGGGTGAAATAATCAAGTGTATAAAGCGGATGCAGGGTAGCGAAAGTCTGCAATCATTTAGATCGTAAAAAATTTGATGTGCCTTATATGGTTACCATAACCAACAATTATCAAGTATTAGAGTAGGTACCTACCTTTTCTATTGCAAAGTGTTTTGAAAAATGGAGGAATGAAAAGTGGATTCTATGACCTTTGTTTTGTTTGGAGCAACGGGTGATTTGGCCAAAAGAAAAATTTATCCGGCTCTTTTTAATTTGTTTTTAGATAAAAAGATGCCCCAGTCATTTTCAATTATTGGGTTAGGCAGGAGAGAACTATCGGATGGTACATTTCAAACAAATGTAGAACATTCATTAAGAACATTTTCTAGACGCTTTATCGAAGATAAAGCTAAATTAAAAGAATTTATCGACGCGTTTCGTTACAGCCAATTAGATGTAACGGATGTGAAAGGGTATCAAGAACTGCTTAATTTGGTTCAGAGGCGTGAACGGGAGTTAAATATTCCTGAAAATCGATTATTCTATCTGTCTGTTGCACCCGAGTTTTTCGATGTAATCGCCTCTAATATTAAAGAAAGCGGATTGGGAACGACCAATGGATGGAAACGCCTGATTATTGAAAAGCCGTTTGGGCATGATATGGTTTCCGCCCAAGATTTAAATCAAAGGCTACGCAAATCTTTTAGCGAAGAGGAAATTTACCGGATAGACCATTATCTTGGCAAAACAATGGTTCAAAACCTCGAAGCATTGGCATTTACCAATCCTGTGCTTCAATCCTTATGGAATAATCAGCACATAGCCAATATACAAATAACGGCTAGTGAAACGGTTGGAGTAGAAGATAGAGCGGGCTACTATGATCAAGCCGGAGCCATCCGGGATATGTTCCAGAATCATATGCTGCAAATGTTGATGATGATGGCCATGCATTTACCAAAAACGACAAGTGCGGCAGATATCCGGAATGAAAAGAGAAAGGTGATGGAATCATTGCGGCCTTTGCAGAAAGAGGATGTCGGTTCTCAAGTTGTCCGTGGCCAATATAGTGCCGGAGAAATGAATCATGAGCCAGTGGTTGGATACAGGGAGGAACCTGGGGTTGATTCTTCCTCTGTCAATGATACTTTTGTTGCCGCCCGTTTATGGATTGATAATGATTTTTGGGGAGGAGTTCCTTTCTATATCCGTACAGGAAAGAGAATGAAGGAAAAGTCGACTCGTATCGTCATAGAGTTTAAAAATCCAGTGAAGGAATTGTATGGATCCGATCAACAAACGGAACCAAATCTATTAATTGTCAATATCAATCCCAATGAAGGGATATCGTTACAATTGAATAGTAAGAATCCGCTAAAAAACGGGAAAATTGAGCCTATTTCAATTGACTTCTCAACAGGAGCAAAAGACATACCCGAAGCTTATGAACTCTTAATCTTTGATGCATTACGCGGTGACTCGACATTCTTTGCCCACTGGAATGAAGTGGAATTATCGTGGAATTGGGTGCAGCCAGTTTTAGAAGCGTTTGAGGAAAACACAGTCCCCTTACATTTGTATCGTTCAGGTTCGATGGGGCCGGGTGCTTCGGATGAACTTTTAAAAGAGGACGGGTTTTATTGGTGGGAATACCAAGGGTCTAAGTATGAGATGATTTCAAAAGATCAATCAGTAAAAGTATTAAAAATACGTTAACAACACGAATAGTACAGGAGGACAAGAGGATGCAAGTTGGATTAATCGGGTTAGGGAAAATGGGGATAAACTTAGGGAAAAATCTAATTGACCACAACTACGAAGTAGCCGCCTTCGATTTAAATGTTAATGCTGTAGAAGAAATCAGTAAGTACGGTGCTATAGAAACATCGAGTTTTAAGGAACTTATTAAAATCCTGGACGGCCCTAGAATTATCTGGATCATGGTTCCGCACGCTGTTGTCGATTCAGTTATAAATGAGATCACTCCATACTTGAGTAAAGGCGATATCATAATCGAAGCTGGTAATTCTCATTATAAGGACTCCATTCGCCGCTACGGCCAGCTAAAGCAAGTTGGTGTAAGCTTTATGGATGTTGGTACATCCGGGGGAATGGAAGGAGCGCGTAACGGAGCTTGTTACATGGTCGGCGGGGATTCAGAAGTTTGGAGTATGGTTGAACCCATATTTCGAGACACAGCGGTTGAAAAAGGATATTTATATGCTGGTCCAGCAGGCAGCGGCCATTTCTTAAAAATGGTCCACAACGGAATCGAGTATGGGATGATGGCTGCGATTGGCGAAGGATTTGAAGTACTGGAGAAAAGTGAGTTTGATTTTGACTATGAAAAAGTGGCAAGAGTATGGAATAACGGTTCAGTCATTCGTTCATGGCTCATCGACTTAACAGAACGTGCATTTTCTAAAGATGCAAACTTAGAACAAATCAAAGGAACCATGCATTCTTCAGGAGAAGGAAAGTGGACAGTGGAAACGGCCTTGGATCTGCAGGTAGCCACTCCAGTGATCGCCATGTCTCTTTTGATGCGCTACCGTTCTTTAGATCATGACACCTTTACAGGGAAAGTGGTTGCTGCCCTTCGGAACGAGTTTGGTGGACATGCAGTTGAAAAAAGCGATTAGGTTAATGTGGGATGGATTTTAGTAAAAAAGATTATTATATATTAAAACAATCCGCAAGGTGAAAAAGGGAGTGAAGTCATGAACGTAATGGATGCAAAAATCATTAGTACCCAATATGGTTTGGAGACGTATTTAGACGTTGTAAAAAGTGTTGATGTAAGAGAACTACATTATCCTACAGAGACAGAACCCTTTTTTGAAATCACAGTAGGGATAGAGTATTTTCTTTTAAAAGAAGAAAGATATTATGACAGTAGAAAGAATTATTTTCGCATCCGTATGGATTCCGATTTTGGTTCCGTAACGCTCGTAGAAACAAAAACGGAAAGTTTATTTGCAGTGAAAAATACAGGCGAGAAAGACGCAACAAAGAAACTTGTTGGAGAATGGCTTATAAAGACTCGGGCTTTCAAACAAGTTATAAATGAACTGATTGTTCAAAAGAAAATGGAAGACGTTCAAACAGAGGGGGATATTCAAGCAGTATTAGGAACCATAAGGTTCTTGGAGAAATTACTCGAAATCGAAGCAGAAGATATAGTAAGGACCATTGTTGAGGGAGAACCTGAATTTGTTCATTAGTAACATTTAAGATGATGGGAAACACTTATGACGTACTCAATTTTAAAAAAATGGATAAGGGAACCTTAAAGTTGCTAATTTCACCACAGAAAAGGAGAATTTACACATATGAATCGATTTACTTTTCCGAGAGATGTTTATTTTGGAGAAGGATCCTTAGAAGTTTTAAAAACCCTTGAAGGGAAAAAAGCGACGGTTGTTATTGGCGGTCAATCGATAAAAAAAATCCGGTTATCTCGATAAAATCCAAACTTATTTACGAGAGGCAGGCATTGAGACGCAACTAATCGAAGGTGTTGAAAACGATCCATCTATTACAACCGCTCAAAACGGCGGCAAGAAGATGGAAGAATTCCAGCCGGATTGGATCATTGCTGCCGGCGGCGGATCTCCGCTTGATGCGGCTAAGTTGATGTGGATTTTTTATGAAAACCCCGAACTGCCATTTGACCAAATCAAGGCTCCAAATGTACTGCCAACATTGCGTGAAAAAGCTCGCTTTATTGCCATTTCAACTACTAGCGGAACAGGCAGTGATGTATCTCCATTCTCCGTTATTACGGACTATGATAAGGGAGTGAAGTATCCGGTTTTTGGATATGAAATTACGCCTGACATTGCAATCGTTTTCCATGCCTGCTTCGATTGTAGCCTATACGGGGATGGATGCATTGACACATGGCATTGAGGCATATGTATCCACCCTGCACAACTCTTTTACTGATCCGCTGGCCATGCAGTCGATTAGGCAAGTGGTAGAAAATATTGAAAAATCCGCAGTAGGTGACAAACAGGCAAGGGCAGAAATGCATTATGCCCAGGCCATAGCCGGCATGGCCTTTTCCAATGGATTTTTAGGAATTGTCCACAGCTTAGCCCATAAGAGCGGAGCCATTTTTGAAATTCCGCACGGTACAGCAAATGCACTCTACTTGCCATATGTGATTGATTATAATAGAAAGGTGGAAAGCTCAAGATATGCGGATATTGCAAGGATGCTTGGTTTAACCGGAAATACGGATGACGAATTGATTGACTCGTTAACAGACCTCATCCGTCGTTTAAACAAATCTTTGAATCTGCCATTAACACTAAAGGAATTTGGTGTGGGAGAAGCAGAATTTGAAAAACACCTGAACCAGATGGCAGCAGGAGCTGTTGAGGATCCTTGTACTCCATCCAATCCACGAGAAGTATCGGTGGAGGATATGAAAAAAATCTATATTGCGGCTTACAACGGAGATAAAATCAACTTCTAATGAAGATAATCAGAACATGGTACGGAAATGAATATTTTTACTTCTGTTCTATGATTTTAAGGAGGTTAATGAACATGAGTAAAAAAATCGCTACGCTTATAACAAACCTATTTGAAGATGTGGAGTACACTGAACCAGTACAAGCCTTTAAAGAAGCTGGTCATGAAGTTATCACGATTGACAAACAATCAGGGAACGAAGTAACTGGTAAAAAAGGCACAACCGTAAAAATTGATAAATCCATTGATGAAGTTCATCCTGCAGACTTTGATGCGTTGCTTATCCCTGGTGGATTCTCTCCCGATTTATTGCGTGAAGACGATCGTTTTGGGGAATTTGCAAAAGTATTTATCCAAGACGAAAAACCCGTTTTTGCCATTTGTCATGGACCACAAGTGTTAATCGATACAGACCTTTTAAAAGGTGTCGACATCACTGGCTATAAATCCATTCGCAACGATTTGAAAAATGCTGGTGCAAATTATAAAGACGAAGAAGTTGTCATCAGCAAAAATATTGTAACAAGTCGAGAACCAAAAGATATTCCAGCATTCAATCGTGAATCACTAAAACTTTTAGCTAAATAACAATGGTGATGTAAAAACTTAAATATATCTAACTTGCGGATTCTTTAATCAGAATCCGCAAGCTGGTTAAACAAACGTATGAATAAAGGAGGAATTACGTTGTCATTAAAAGGAAAAAGAGTGGCTGTTTTAGGAGGTACATCTGGTATTGGTTTAGCCGCTGCTAAGGCGTTTATCGATGAATCCGCTCAAGTCATTATTGCTAGCGTTCTGCTTCAAAATTATCTGACGCAAAAGTGAAGCTTGGTGGTAACGTAGAGGGCTATGAAATCGACTTTCGCAGCGAGGAAAAGGTTGCTGACTTTTTCAAGAAGGTTGGAAAATTTGATCACCTAGTGGTTACTGCAGGTGAAGGCGCAATGGGTCACTTTAGCGAACTGCCTGTTGCAACAGTAAGAGAGGCTTTTGATAGTAAGTTCTGGGGGCAGTATATTTCGGTTCGTGCTGCTCTTCCATACTTGAATAATGAAAGTTCTATTACATTAACTTCTGGTGTATATGGTGTGCGTCCTCCTCAAGGTGCAACGACTCTAGCTTCCATTAATTCAGCAATCGATGGATTAGTACGAGGACTTTCAGTAGACCTGGCACCTATCAGAGTAAACGTGGTATCACCTGGTATCGTTGACACTCCTCTTTACGGCGGAATTCAAGAAGATGAAAGACAAATTATGTACCATGGGATTGCTAAGCAATTACCTGTTGGACGCGTTGCTCAACCTAAAGATATAGCTGAAACCTATGTTTACCTAGCGAAAAATGGGTTTACAACTGGCACATCGGTTCTTATCGATGGAGGAGCTCATCTGATCTAATCCATTGATATCAAAGTCGATTGATAAATTGATTTAGAATAGAAGTGGTGAGGTTGACTCAAAGTGTCAGACACTTACAGACCATCCTCACTTTCTTTGTTTTTTTGCACAGACGGAAGCAGTAATGGCCATATCATGCAATAAAGAATGGCTTTGTTGGTTACGGAAATTCTAAATATATGCGTAGTTTATACGAAGAGACGTTAACATTCTACTTCTATGATACCCAAATACATAATAGAAAGGGTCGAGCCTAATGGATGAAAAGAAAAGAGCGGAAATTAAAAATGCATTAGCCAAACACGTGGTAACCCTACCTGACGGCACTTCTTTACCTAGTTTAGGACAAGGAACATGGTACATGGGGGAAAATCCCCAAGTGAGAGACAAAGAAATAAAAGCCTTGCAGCTCGGCGTAGAATTGGGCATGACACTTATTGACACTGCTGAAATGTACGGAAATGGCGATTCTGAACGCTTAGTTGGCGAAGCCATTAAAGGACGCAGAAATGAAGTCTTTTTAGTCTCAAAAGTGTATCCCCATCATGCAGGTTTAGATATGATTTCAAAAGCATGTGAAAACAGCTTAAAACGACTCGGAACAGACCACTTGGACTTATATCTTCTCCACTGGAGAGGACATGTTCCTTTAGAGGAAACAATTGAAGGAATGGAAAAACTACGTGAAGAAGGGAAAATTTTAAGATGGGGCGTCTCTAATTTTGACACGGTTGATATGGAAGAGCTATGGAACACCACAAATGGAAAAAATTGTGTAACAAACCAAGTGCTATATCATTTAGGTTCAAGAGGAATCGACTTCGATCTCTTACCATGGCAGCGTGAACATAACATGCCAATCATGGCCTACAGTCCCCTTGCTCAAGGAGGCTCTTTAATAAGACAGCTTTTAAACGATCCAGCTATTCATGATATTGCTGACAAATACAATGTCCAACCATTACGAATCGCTCTTGCTTGGACCATCCGTTCGAATAACGTCATCTCTATTCCAAAAGCGGTTCAAGATGAACATGTTTTAGCAAATGCTGAAGCAGCAACAATTGAGTTTACTGAAGAAGATCTCAGTAGAATTGATCAAGTATTTCCTAAACCTACTAGGAAAATGCCATTGGATATTATTTGAAAATTCACTTTAAAGAGGGAATATTGTTGGAGTTGCTGACAATCTAATAAGAATTTCAAAAAAACTGTGTAGAATTTATTCCATACAGTTTTTTTTATCGGGGAAATTTAATATCCTTATCGAATTATTCTCGCATCAAAACCCTTTTTAGTTAGTTTTTGTTTAATGTTAATCGTTAAAAAGAGAAAAGGGACATACAAATATATAAAATAGAAGCCGACAGATGAGTATAAATCAGCTAATCGTTCTATCTGTTTATGGCTCTCTAATACATTAGAGAACAAAAAGAATAAAAAGAGGCAAATGAATAAGCTGATACGTTGTTTGATATTTACTAAATTTTTGAGTCCGCCGCAGACTGCCCATAGATGCCCGCTAATATGAGGCAATACGACAAGGAACCATAAGGAAACGACAATATATTCGACTCTTTCTATGAAAGGCATTTCCGCAATTTTAAGTAAAGTTAAGGTCGGCCAAATCGTATGTTTGAGATGCTCTTCATTAAAGAAAACAAAAGTAATGATTGTTATGGAAGGGTATAGAAGATTGTAAACAAAACCCCGAAACGGGCCCATTTTTTTGATTTTTCAGGGTTCTTGATAAATGGATTGAACATGAGTAGAGTCTCAAAGCCAAGAAACTGAAACACCATCGTTTTATTTTAGATGATCCTAATATTTCCTTAACCGAGTGATTAAAAAGAGGCAGTAAATGATTGAATTGGGCAAATTTTAAGGAAAAGAATAAAAGGGGAAACAGAAAAACAAAAGGTATAACTGTTCTCCAGAAACACACCACGGTAATCACACGAAACCCAATGGAAGCAATGTAATAAAGAAGGAATAGAAAAATCACGCTTATTTACCATGTCTTCATTAAAGGAAACATCCAAACTTGAACAACCTCAATATAAACACGTAAAACAATCAATGCCACTATAAGAAAATAGATGATGATAAAAACGTTTAATAACCCGCCAATCCATTTCCCAAAGCAAAATTGATGGATATAAATGATATCGTTATTAGCAATTGTAAGAAGCGATATGTCATCCAAACTAAAACATGAATGCTTATACTTGATAATAGGACGGAAATCCATGCATCGTAACCGGCACTCTTTATAATATCTCTTTGAAAACCCATGATTCCCACACCAATAATATTAGAGTAAATCAGAAATAAAACGAAAAAAGGAGATACTAAAAATCGTTCATCTGTTAAAGTGTGCACCTTATTCCTCTCCTCTTCAAAAATGAAATCCATACTCCCCGACACCTGTTTGTATAATATTCACCTTTGTATTGACTGTAGTTTTGAGATGGGGATACATATCCTGAAACCGGCTATAATTCCACTTTCTTGATTTTGCTCTAACCATGTCTCCAAACCCGATTGGATCTACTTGGTATTCTTGAAACAACGAGATTAATTGCGGGACTTCTTCATTAAAATGTTTATTCTAAAGATTTTCCAACTTTAGGATATCTTTATTTGCGGTTACATTAAGCCAAGGCGGGACATCTTTTATCTGAGTATTCATCGTTAAATCGATAGATATTTTCGGAACTTGAGCGGTTTGACTAATTGTATAATGAGCTTTTGCATCCAGATTCATCATAATCATATGCCCTTTCATTCCTTCGTCATGCATAGCCGGTTTTGCTAAAGGAACGGGTCATGGCCCTTTTGTCAATAAATCCAGTATTTCGTGCTTTCTTTGAAATCTTACGAATAAGCTAACTTTCGTAAATAACCATGTCAATCTATTAAATTTACGCCGCTAGTTGTTCAAGAGGGAAGAAGATCACCATATCAATAAAAGCTCGTAGCAGAAATTAAAAAAGTAAATGAAAATACCTCTATCATAGAGTAAAAATATACGTGAATAGGCAAGATATTTATGCAGTTAATTTATTTGAGGGAGTGTTAATTATGGCTGATATGAAAATAAATGTGAATGCTATTTGGGATGGTGGGGTAACAGGGAATGGAACCCTTAAAGCGGAGTATCTTGATACAAAAATCGCTATTCCAACATCATTAGGAGGTAGTGGTAACGGAGCAAATCCAAAAGAGGTTCTCGTTGCTTCTGTAACAACTTGTTATGCAGCAACACTAACATTTGTGCTTGAAAGCAGAAAACTTCCTGTGGCGAAACTTACAGTGAACTCTGAGGCAAGTATATCTGATAATGAGTTTAAAATTATCCATTATCCTCACATCGTTTTATCTGCTGGCGCGACAGAAGAACAAATTCAATCTGCACAAAGAGCGACAGAAGCAGCAGATAAAGGGTGCGATGTCGGAAATATATTGAAAAAAGCAGATGTTAAAATTGAAGTTCAAGGTAAAGTTTCTGTGAAATGATATGATTCACTCAAAGATGTAGCAGTTAATTTTTAGAATTTTCAAATATAACGGTTCTTTTAAAATTAAGGCGGCGGTTCTGCTGACTTTCTTATGTGAGGAAATAGCTAAAATTGAGCATGAAGAATTAGTAGTAAACATTCAACTTTTAATACTATTACTACCCTCATGATAAAAACTGGAAAATTAAAGGTGCGGGAGAATCAATGATGCAGGAAAACAATATGTTCCAAAGCAAAGGTCCTCAAAAACAGATTGAATCTGCATCAGGAGCTGACTTTTACGAGTCATTTAAACCATATCTCGAAGACGACAAAACAATCATCACAAGCCCACATAAAATCTTTGGTCCAGAATCGAATGATTTAGTTTTACAACTTCGTAAACGTGGCATTAACACGGTTATTATTGGAGGAATGAATACAAACCTATGTGTTGACTCCCATATGCGTGAATTAGTAGAACAAGGCTTCAAAGTTTATATCGTGAGTGATGCAACAGCTGCTCCTGGTAAAGAAGCATTAAAAGAAGCAGCAGCGGAAAATGAAAAGCTGGGAGGCAATAGGTTTTAATTTTTGAAGAAAATAATTATATAAACAGCTCCATGTATGAAGTGAACCCAAAAAGTTAGACACTTTATTTACTTAGGCTGCCTTGAGGGCATGAACCCGGTAATCTACCGGGCTCATGCCTTTTAATTTTACCTTGATTCGTTGATGATTGTAGTAATAGATTATTCTAGTTCTTGTTTGAAATGCTCCATGCTTTCAAATTCTTGAAGATAGAGTAATTCGGATTTTAATAAGCCAAAGAAGTTTTCAATGACCGCATTATCGAGACAATTTCCTTTGCGGGACATGCTTTGTGTAGGGGATAAACCTACATTTCTTTCTTGAGCAATGGATTTATAGGATTTTTTCCCTTCTAAGTACTCTAAAACTACATTTGATTTTTCGTCTATCATATATTTAGTCAAAAAACTGCACCTCCAATTGTTAGATGTTGTCTAACAATTGGAGGTGCAGTTCAGTATCATGGTGCTCTTTGAAGTGGAAACTCTACAGTTCATCATTTACTTCAGAAAATATATATACTTTTTCCCTTTAAGAAATAGTGTTAACTATACTGATGATTTTTAATTATCAGATCCTTTGTGAAATAAGGAATTAAAAACGGCAGAACTTATAATTTTCCCAATAAACACACTGAAATCAAGAAAGGATATCCAGGCTTTTCATTATCCATTGTTATTAGATAAACCTTCATTTTTAGTTTTTTGCCCGAGCTTTCTATAAATTGTGCTTCTATGAATACCAAGTTTTTTAGCAGCCGCTGTAACATTGCCATTTGCCTCATTAAGTACCATAAGAATCATATGCAATTCTTGCTGCTTTAAAGAGGTTGGATAATTCACTGATTCTTCTTGGGATGAGGAAGGATTAGTAAGTATTAATGGCTGTTCTTTATTATTCAATTTTTGATGTGAATGATCTGTCGCTGAATAATTTATTATCCTTTTAGTTAGTCCGATTTCTTTTGGGAAATCACTGTTTGTGATTACATTGCCATTTGCCTTTATGGCCACTTTGTAGGCAAAATTCCTTAATTCACGTACATTCCCAGGCCATTCATACTGCTCTAAGACAAACAAGTCTTGGTCGCCTATTTTAAGTGGTGGTCTCCTAATTTCTGCACAAGTTTTTGTCAAAAAATGATTTAATAATAAGGGGACATCCCCTGTTCTTTCGCGCAGTGGGGGGACTTGCAAGGAAAGGATATTAAGTCTGTAGTAAAGGTCTTTACGAAAAGCGCCTTCCTCGCAGGCTTTTTTTAAATTACAATTTGTTGCGGCAATTACCCGTACATTTAATTTTATCGGTTCTCTTCCACCCATTCGTACAATTTCTCCTTCTTCAAGCACGCGCAAAAACATGGTCTGTATATCTAGTGGCATCTCGCCAACTTCATCTAAAAAAATTGTTCCTCCTTCAGCCTGTTGGAATTTTCCGGCACGGCCACCTTTTATACTTCCTGTAAAAGTGCCTTCCTCATAACCGAATAATTCGCTTGCTGCGAGTTCTTTTGGAATTGCCCCGCAATTAACAGCTACAAAAGCAGCTTCAGATCGATGGCTATAAGCGTGTATGGATTGTGCGAATAACTCTTTTCCAGTACCGCTCTCTCCCTCAATTAAAACGGGTAAATCCAGATTGGCCATTGTATGCGCCTCATCGATAACAGATTGGAATTCCGGAGATTTCCCAATCATATTTGTGAAGGAGTACTTTGTACTAAACCCCGTTTTATTTAAAGGTTTGACTTTTGAAATCGCATGTATCATAAAACCAATAGGGGATCCTTGATGATAGAAAGGGACTGACTCAAAAATCCAGCCGTCTTTCATGCCTTCTGTGCCACTGCAATCTGATAACGAATTTATTAATCGGTTATTGTAATCAATCCAACCTTTGTCATACCATGGGGTGGAGGCTTTAATGACTTGATGTCCATTATCGAGCACAGCCACTATTTTACTGGGGTTTTTACGAGTTGTTTCAATATAATGTTCAAGTAGCAAAAAGTGCTCAAATTTGAGCCGGCTTAGGAGCTTTTCTTCGATTGTTTGAGTGATAGAAACAACAGCGGATAGAGAGAGGGGATGTACCACGTCCCAAATACCCGTTAAGTTGACCGCTCCAAGAACCTTTTGTGTTGCAGGATCTTTAATCGGCGAGGCTGAGCATACCCAATTGTGAACAGGTTGGCAAAAATGTTCTCCCGCGAAGACTTGCATAGGGACTCCTGTAGCCAAAGAAGTGCCCATAGCATTTGTCCCTACATAGCTCTCTGACCATGAAGTCCCTGCTGTAAAATTCATATTTTCGGCTTTCTTTTTAAGAGAGGCATCTCCATCTAGATATAATAATTCTCCTTTATGATTACAAATCACAATTAAGTGACCTGAATCTATTGCTGATTCTTTAAGTTTTGGTAGAAGGGATTCTGAAATAGAAAAGAAAGTGTGGGTTGTTTGATATTCTTGTATTTCATCTTGCGACAGAACCAGTGGGGCTCTCCCTTTGGTGGGGTGTACTCCATGACGAATAGAGCGCTCCCAAGATTGATAAGTTAAGGATCTCACTTCAGATACTAAATTTTGGCCTGATATAAAATTCTCCCAGGCTCTTTCGATTCTATCTTTTTCAGTTTTCGGTGAAGAGGAAAAATCCAACGAAATATATGGGTTCTTCATACCGGTACCTTCCTTTTAATGTAAGTACGTGCCATGTTTCTGAAATCACCCTGACCTTTCAGTAAACGCTTACAATACTTTTAAGTGATTGATAATAATAAGTTCTCTATCACGTTGGAAATATAGTTACACATATTATATACCAATTATCTGAATTATCAATATTGTTAATCTCCTCTATGCTGTCCCACTCTCAAATATAATCTACTATTCTATATTTAATCAAACTTATAAGTAAGGTGTGTCGCACTTTGCTTAATTACGATCGTCACTTTTAGATACAGTGTCGCTTTATGCACCATATGTCATTAGAATAAAAATACAGAACTTTCAATATTTTTATTTAAATCTATAGTTATCATTCCAAATTTCCAATTATTTAGAGCCTGATAAATATTGGAATAGAGGCACTCTTGCTTGTATTAAAGAAAAATTTAATAATTTTTGATAGTAAAGAAGGAAGTTTTGGCACAGTATTTGCAATGAAGTAAAGAGAAAGACGAAACTTGAAGGGGTGATAATGTTGTATAAAACGAAAAGCGGGGAAGAAATTTTTGTTATTGATTCTCATGTGGCAATTTGGGATGGAAGCAAGGAAAACCAGCTAAACATACATGGTGAACAGTTTATTAGTTGTTTCTATGATTATCATAAGAATTTGAGTCCTGAAGAATATTTTTGGCCAAGGGAAAAATTTGAGAAATATGGCTCTGAAACGTTGGTACAGGATGTCATTGTAAAAGGATATGCTGATATGGCTATTTTTCAACCGGTATATCTTAAGGAGTTTTACAAAAACGGGTTTGGAGATTTTGATGTAAATGATGCCCTTTCAAAAAAATATCCAAATCGTTTTATATGTAATGGGACACTTGATCCTCGACATGGTGAGCGCGGGTTAGAAAATCTAGAAGCGATGAAATTGAAATACGGTTGGCAAGGTATAAAACTTTATACAGCTGATTGGTATGGCGATTCTAAAGGATATAAGCTGACTGATCCGTGGTCTCAGCGTTATCTGCAAAAATGCCTTGATCTGGGAATAAAAAATATTCATATCCATAAAGGCCCAACGGTCACACCGCTTAATCGCGATGCTTTTGATGTAGCTGACGTTGATGATGCTGCAAGTACTTTTCCAGAACTGAATTTTATCGTAGAGCATGTTGGGTTGCCTAGGCTGGAAGATTTTTGTTGGATTGCAACACAAGAGAAAAATGTATACGGGGGATTAGCTGTAGCCATATCACTTATCCATCAACGTCCTCGCTATTTTGCAGAAATCATAAGTGAGTTATTGTACTGGCTGGATGAGGATCGCATCCTTTTTGGGAGTGATTATGGAATATGGGAACCAAAATGGCTTATCGAAAAGTTCGTAGATTTTGAGCTTCCTGAAGATATCCAACAGGAAACAGGCGTAACTTTTGATTTGAATGTTAAAAAGAAAATTTTAGGCGGTAATGCAGCCAGACTCTATAATATTGATATCGAGGCTCAAAAAGCGAAGTTGCAAAAATGCGAATTAGCTTCACATATAATGGTTTAATCTCAATCAATAGACCAGTTGAGTCATGTTAAAGTTTTGCCTCAATCATTGAAAAAGAGAGGTGCATCGAACTTTATGAACAAAGAAAAACAGGTTTATAGCATGCTTGATAAAGTTTATGATCCAGAATTGGATCGGCCTTTAACTGAATTAGGATTTATCGATCACACGGTAATAAAAGAAAACGTTGTCGAAGTAGTTTTTCGATTACCAACTTACTGGTGTTCACCTAACTTCGCATATATCATGGCCGAAGATATACTGAAGTATGTGGCTGAATTAGACTGGGTAAATGAAGTTAAAGTAACTTTATTAGATCACTGTGCTTCGGATGAAATCAACCAAGGAGCAACTTCAGGTAAATCCTTTAGCGAATCCTTTAGTAGTTTATCTGATGGAGATCTTGATGAATTACGTAAGACTTTCCAGATAAAAGCTTTCTATGCAAGGCAAGAGAAACTTATAAGATATTTACTTCAAAATGGCATGTCAAAGAAAGAAATCATCAATTTATCGATCCAAGAGCTTTATGAACTGCCTTTATCTGTAGAAGGGAAGTTACTTAGAGAAAAATACCTGGAAAAGAAAAAAACGTCGAATTACTTAAATCTCTTAGCCATAACCACTCCTGAAGATAAAGAGATAACTGAAGAAGGGTTTGATGATTATCTGCGAGGTGCCAAAGGATCACGAATGAATATGGAGTTTAATGCTCATTATTGTCGCGGTTTATTAGAGGCTCGATATAATTTGCCTTCCGCTGATGAAAGTACATTGACGAAAATATAATTTTAAGGATGCTTATGAATTTTAAAAAAATTTCAGAAAAGGAATGTGATGAAAAATGAGTAAGAACGTTCTTATTATAACTGGTGACGCTGTAGAGGCATTGGAAGTATTTTATCCATATTATAGATGTATCGAAGAAAATATTAATTGCACAATTGCCTCACCTGTGAAAAAAAGTCTCCAGACAGTTGTTCATGATTTTTTGCCTGAAATGGAAACGTTTACAGAAAAATGGGGATATAAAATTGAATCTCATGCCTCGGTTGATGAGATTGAACCTACTGATTATGACGCACTTATTATTCCTGGGGGCCGTGCTCCTGAATATATTCGTATGAATAAAAAAGTACAAGATATAACCGCCCATTTTTTAAAAGAAAATAAACCACTTGGAGTTATCTGTCACGGACAACTGGTATTAACAACGATAAGAGAATATATAAAGGGCAGGGAGATGACAGCTTATACGGCATGTAGACCCGAAATAGAAGCTGCAGGAGCTACATACGTGGAAGAAATGCTTCATGTTGATGGCAATATCGTGTCAGGGCATGCTTGGCCAGATCTCCCAGGTTTTATGAAAGAATTCTTTAAATTACTAAATGTTAAAAAAGAAGCTTCTGTTTAATTAAGTCAAAAGGACTGAAACATTTCCTCCATTATTTTCAAGCTAATATGAGTGAGAATACTAATATTTAGAAAAAAGGGTTGCCACTGGCAATCCTTTTTAAATTGGACAATATTTATGGCTGAATTTATTAAAACGGCTTCCACTTTATTGAACATAATCCCTCATTCAAATGACAGCCATGTTCGTTGATCTATATCAAAGAGTAATTAACCAGAATGGCTGCTGTTGGCTTATGTATGGGTAGGAAATATCACATATCCAGAAATGGTCCTGAAAATGGATTGGGTCGCACGACTTATTTATATAACGATTTAACTATGTCGTATTAATTCTATAAAGTGAGATAGGTTGCGAAAAATAAAGGGATTGTCATTTCGCAGAGGTCTGCGACCTCAGAGACTATCAACACCCTCTCCAAATCGTAAAAAGCAGGTTTAAATTTAAAAGAAACCATCTGGAAAGCACAAGGGGCAGACCAAGATTACCAACAGGGTACAGCTCTAACGGAAAACGTGTTCAAGCTCTGGCGGGCGCCAAGAACCATGCTGCTGTGAATCCGATTGTCATCTTGAAAAATCGGTTCAAGGCATTATCGGCGCGGCGTTTGGCAGCAGCTGAATGCTCGAGCAGATGAAATCTATCAATCTGTCTGTTGACATGGCGGATAAAGGACTCACCCCCTTAGTATTTAGCGCGACAAAAATTAAAGAAATCTCCACTCTAATTACTGATATTTCAGGTCAGACGAATTTAATTGCATTAAACGCTGCAATTGAGGCTGCTAGAGCCGGGGAGCATGGAAAAGGATTCGCAGTTGTTGCAGAAGAGGTTAGAAAATTAGCCGATCAAACCAAACAATCTGCAAATAATATCCATAAGCTTGTTTCAATCATCCAAAATGAATCAAACGAGACCGTTAATAATATTCAAATTGTAAGAGAAGAAAAAAGCATTCTGAAGAAACAGTAACAAACTTTGAAGAAATTTTAATTTTAATTGAGCAGGTACATCTCAGATTCAAGAAGTGGCAGCCTCTACCCAGTTTATAAAGAATGGTTTTGAAGAACTACAGCAAACCATAGAAATAATTGCTGAAGGGTCACAGGAAACGCTATCTGGTACTGAAACAGCAGCTGCTGCTAGGAAGCAGCAATTGGACTCAATTGAGGAGGTTCCAAATGCAACAATTTCCTTGACCAGATTGTCGGAGGAATTGCAGGAGATGATTTCTCGTTTCAAAGCTTAACTAAAAAAATGCCCCGAAGCGTTACCCCTCCTTTTCTGAATGAACTATTTCTAATGCAATGTGCACATGCGAATATGTGGTTGTGGCTTTAAAAAACATATCTCAGACGTCATATTTTACCTAGTTTGGTATTTGTATAAATAACAAGCAAAGGGGGAAAATGAAATAAGAAATAATGGGATTTGAAAGGGCAGATGAGAAGTCATGAACTCAATAATAGTAGAAATAAATGAGGCTTTTAAAGATGCAGAAGACTTTTTCATAGAACCGTTTATTTTGGATGGTGAAGCAGTCCTTTTACTTGGTTTACATTCAATAGTTAACCTTATAAAAACAAAAGAAATATTAAAAAAAGATATGGATACCAGTGAAGTGATTCATTCAATAAGAGTAAAAAGAACTTTTTTCAACAGAAAAGGTGTTGAAATAAATAGTGAAGAAGCAATAGAGTCTATTCTTCAGGGTAAACTCATTGTTTACTCAAAAGAAAAAAATATAATGTTGCAATTTGAACCACTTCCCAAAGAATTGAGTCGGTCAATTGAATCGCCGGCTAATGAAAACGTATTACAAGGTCCTTTAGATTCTTTTATTGAAGATATGTCAACAAATATAGGAATAATGAGAAAAAAAGTTTCCTCTGCTCAGCTCTCAGTTAAAACCTATACGGTAGGAAGTGATCAAAAAAAGAAATTATCAATAGTTTATTTGGACGACCGAGCAGATAAAGGTGTGATCAAAAAGATCATTTCACATATTGAAATGAATCAACACACAAATATTCTCTATCTTCAGCATCTTTATCGTTTTATGGGTGTGCGAAAATGGGAGGTTATCCCTCAGTTTAATAACACAGAAATGCCATTGGAAGCAGTAGATGGTTTAAACAAAGGAAGGGTCATTCTATTCGTTGACGGTTTTCCCTTTGCGCTTATCTTGCCACATTTATTATGGGATATGTTCGCCCAGGCGAATGACCGTAACTATGCTTACCCAATTATGAGCGCCATCCGATTTTTACGTGTTCTTGGCGCTTTGGTTACCCTTATATTTCCAGCTCTTTATGTGGCCCTTGTTGCTGTAAATCCTGAGATATTAAAAATTGAATTGGCTCTATCGATTGCTCAGAGCAGGGCGGGAATACCCTATCCCCCTTTTGTTGAAATTACAATTATGCTCCTTATTTTAGAGTTAATTATTGAAGCGAGTATAAGGCTTCCGCTCAGTATCGGTCCAACGGTAACAATGGTAGGGGGAATTGTCATTGGACAAGCAGTAGTAGACGCAAAGCTGGTTAGCAACCTTTTAATTATCGTTGTAGCAGCAACCTCGATAGCGAATTCAAGCGTTGTAGGGTTTCAAAATGCGTTAATCCTGCGCTTACTTAAATATGTAGTTGTTATTTTTGCTTCAATCTATGGCGTGTTGGGAATATTATCCGGTCTGGTATTCATAAGCGCTTACTTTGCAAGTCGAGAGATATTTGGAATTCCATACACTAGTTTAACTAAGGGGAGGGGGGGAATTGGATAAAAGCCTTCAGGTTATATGCATGGGGTTAATGTCTCATTTTGGTCTTATTTTTTTCATTTATCCGGAAAGAATTATTGCCAGCACACAAAAAGGTCACTGGGAACCGATTTTAATTCAATGTGTCATATTTATTCTATTTTTATGGCTTTACCTAAAGGGTCTATCTTATTTTCCAAAACAGGATATTATCGGTATTTTAAAGACCTTAGGTAAAGCTTTTTCTTTCACATTACTTTTTCCTGTTCTTCTTTACTTAATTATAACTACTATTGAACTTGTTAGCGCCTATGCAGAAGTGACCAACATTATCTTTTTAGCGAATACTCCTACATGGGCAATTATTACATTAATGATTCTTATTTCAACTTATATCACCGTAAAAGGAATCGAAACCATCTTACGTACAGCCTTATTAATATTCTGTATCTTTTTCCCATTAATCTTACTTATGCTTTCGATTTGCTTTCAAGACGTTGATTGGCATAATGCATTTCCGATTATGGATACCGGCTTTAATTTTTTTCGAGAACCTCCCTTTTATACAAGTTTTTTTTCTTTCGCCATTGTTTTTTCATTTTTAGGTTTTATTCCAAAAAAAATATCGTATAACTCTAAAAAAATCATGTTTGCAGTCTTTTTTCTTATCCCATTTTTTTTCTTATCCGTTTATTTACCTCTTTTAACCTTTGGAAATGAAACGGCTAGTACGCTGCTTTTTCCCTTTATAACCACATTGGATAAAGTTCAGCTTCAATGGCTTATATTTGACAGGGCAACCTTGTTTTTTGCGTTAAGCCTAGTTACCTTTATCATGTTGCTTACTTCCTTACTTTTATGGCAGTCCTCTATAATAATGAGTCAATATTTCCCGGGATTAAAGCAAAAATATCATATTGTAGCCTTATCTGTTAGCATTCTTATCATTTGCTTATGTATTCCTAGTTGGCAAGAGACTGAGAAGTTGCTATGGTGGAATACTGCTTTCCGATTTTATATTTTAATCGTACTCCCTTTAATTATATTCCTAATCGGTGTAAGGAGAAAAAGACTATCATGAGAAGTATTATGATTTGTTTTAAACTAGTGCTTATTCTATGTATATTGATGCCATTAAGTGGTTGCTGGGATATTAAAGACATTAATCATCGTGCCTTTCCGATTGCAATGGGAATTACTAAAGAGGGAGAAAAATTCAGAGTCTTACTTCAAATTCCTATTTCTTCAGAGGGTGTTCAGAAACAGACAATTGTCAAAGGAACAGGATTAACCATTTTAAAGGCAGTAGAGGACATTAGAACTAATATGGAAAGCAGTGTAGACTTATTGCACATAAGGATAATCATATTTGATCGAAAATTAGTAGAAGAAGGAGGGATGGAAGAACCGATTAACACGTTTATGAGAATTCGTGAAGTATCTTCAAAAACATTAATCGCAATATGTGATGATAATATAGATGCTTTTTTCTTAACACTCAAAAAAAATCTAGAAAAAGGGATAAATCTTTATGACTTTTTTGAGAAATATGCAGGTTGGACCCCACAAATATCTTTAACACGTCTATGGCATGTTTATCGAGCCCTTAATTCCTACACTCAAAATGTAGCAATTCCTATGGTCAAATCAGGGGAAAACACTGCAGTTACTTATACAGGTTCTGCAGTGATGAAAAGAGGAAAAATCGTTTCTAAAATGGATCCTAAAGAAACCCTCCTTTTTAATGCCTTTCATGGGAACAGTATGAAGGGAAGGGTAGAAGTAATGGAACATGCAACCATCATGATTGTTGGAAATACAGGTTTTCATAAAGGAGAACTAAGAAATCATATTCCATATATGTTCTCAACGATTCGTTTAGATGTAGTTATTCAAGAGAGAAGAGGAAAAGTTTCCAATGCAATAATTAAAAAAGAGCTTGAAAAGGTAATGGTAAATCGTTTTGATGGAATGCTGAAACGGTTTCAAAAGCAAGAAACAGATGTCTTCGGTTTGGGACAATACTACAGAAATAAAATTCCTTATGAGGAATTGAAGGACTGGCGAAAGAAATATTATCCCAATCTAGAAATGAAGCTTACCATTCATACTACTATACAAAATGAGGGAAGTATCAAGACTATTATTGACAAATAGATTTTGGATATCATACAAAAAATGGATAGGATTTAATTTTAAAATAAACATTATCAAGAGCCCCATGCATCTTGGTGTACTTTGAATTGGAAATACTACAGTTTATGCTCTACTTCAGATAGTATATATACTTATAATCTTTTAAGAAATAGTGAATACTTTAGTACTTGTTGATTATTAGGCACTTTGAGAAAACAAGGAATTATTCAAAAACGGTAGAAATTATAAACTTCCCAATAAACACATGAAATCAAGAAAGGACATCCAGACTTTTTATCACCTACTCATTTTACAGTTTTATTAGTTAAACCTTGATTGTAAGTATTCTGCCCGAGCTTTCTATAAATTGTGCTTCTATGAATGAGAATACTAATATTGAGAAAAGGGGCTGTCTAATAAGTCCCTAAAATAAAACAGGTGAAGAAAAACGATTCGTTTTTCTTCACCTGTTTTTCTAGTTTTATCATTATTCATTGTAAGTAACTGGCGAAAGCCAGCTACCTTCAGTAGATTCTGAGCCATGGCCTACGATGTCAAACTCGGGTTGGACTTTCCCCGAAGCGAAAATCGACGGAACGACCTATTGCCCTTGATGTGACCAAAAACACTCACAACCTCGATTTTTTCGTCGAGCGTAGATTTGTGCATTTGATTCAGACCAAAGGTTCACTTTTGCTTTCGTTTTTAGTTCTTCATAAATCGGGTTATAATGCACCTGACGATTTCCTGCTGCCTTTGAGCAACGCGATTTCAATGGGCAATCTGAACAGTCCTCGCATTCATAAATTTTAAATTCACGCGTGAAGCCATTTTTATCCGTGCGGGTCGAATAACGTTTAAATAAAACCTTACGGTTATTTGGACAAGTTTATTCATCCTTGTGTTCATCATATATCCAGTTACTTGCATGACGAATATCTTTTTTGTAACTCGGTTTTTGTTCCGTTAAAAATGTATTATAGAGAATCAAGGCTTCAAATTCTGTTTCAAAAGAGTTCGTAATCTTCTTTATTTGTGATGACCTGAATCTGTTGGTATGTCTCGTCAATTTTCTCTTGCAGCTTCTCCTCAAATTTCATCGTTGCCTTTTTCCACACAAATATCACGCAGGTTTGAAACAATCGGGTACTGGCGGCGACGATGGAAAACATGGATTTGAAGAATTTTTACAAATCAAAACTGTTTATCTTAAGTTTTAATTTGTGTACGAAGAAGGTGAAGTGTGTTGAACAATATGAGAGTAGAAGAGGATGCAATCGGAAAGGTTGCAATTCCTAAAGAGGCTCTTTATGGAATTAACACAGTACGAACAATTGAAAATTTGTCGTTTTCAAATCGAACGCTTCAGCAATACCCACTTTATGTGAAAGCACTTTTGATTGTAAAAAAATCAGCTGTTGCTGCAAATGTTGAAGCTAAAGTGTTATCAAAAGAAGTGGGTGAACAGATATCTTCTGCTTGTAATCAACTTTTATCTGGAGCAAATGGAGATCAGTTTTTAATTGATGTATTACACGGCGGCGGTGGGATCGGAACAAATATGAACGTCAATGAAGTGATTGTCAATTTTGCTAATGCGGCTTTTGGCGTGGAAAAAGGCGGGTATACACCCATTCATCCAACAGAGCATGTAAATGCATCTCAATCTACTTCAGATGTTTGTCACACAGCGATCCGGATGGCGATAATTTCAAGTTTTCAATTATTAAGACAAGAAATGAATGATCTTATAGAAAAAGTGGCGTTTAAAGCAAGTGAATTGGGTGATATAACAACTATTTCCCGAACATGTTTACAAGATGCCATGCGTGTTGGATTAGGTGAAAAATTTAGTGGCTATGCTCTCTAATCTTGGTGGTGTCCCGGCTCTGATATTAGAGCTCGGTGTATTGATTGCGCTCTTCAAAATTGCAAAATCCCCTGCGAAATATGATGTTAGTGATCAAAAGGAAATCGTAGAAGACCAAGACTTAATCGATGTAGAGAAAAAAAGTGAAGTTATATAATCAGCTAAAGAATAAAGGAGTAAGAGAACCGGGGCATATATTCTGCTCTGGTTTTCTTGCGTATATATAAATAGATAATTGATTTAACCATTAGATAAACTGTAGCTTGGGCAGACTGGTCCAACCTAAGGTAACATGATCATTACTTGCTCATAAGATAATATAATATTGGCTGTACCATTTTATATTAGAATTGCTGGGATAATGGAGGTTGTTCAGCTTGTAGAATAAGGTCCCATTTAGGGTCTAAATCTGCAAGTTTTTTTATGTAATCAAAAAAATAACAGATACCAGATAAAAGTAGTATAAACCATAAAGACCAATGTTATAATAGTAATAACAATTATAACTTTCTTTTGAAGGAGGAATGAATAATGGCCATTAGGAAATTAACTAAAGTCGGAAATAGCTTGGGTATTACGTTTCCAGTTGAAATGTTGAAAACTGCAAATTTAGCTTTTGGTGACGAATTAGAGGTTGAGTTCAAGGGTGAAGAAATCATTTTAAGGAAAAATAAAAATGTGAAATTACCTAAAGGTGTAGATGCGGAATTTATGGAAATGTTATCAGATGTTATAAAAGAACATGACGAAGCATTCAAGGGATTGGTGGATAGGTAATATGACATTGGATATTATCTATCTTTCCACCAATCAAATTATTGCTATCAATGCCATTCAAATAAAAGTATATTCTCCTACTGAACAAATCGGGGTGAAAGATCCCGGCCTCCTTGATTCTGCAGTGAACAGACCCAGACAAACTGTTTTCGAGAATGATGCTTACCCATCTATTCATGAAAAGGCTGCAGCCTTATTCGAATCCATTTCTAAAAATCATGCTTTCCACAACGCAAACAAGAGGACAGCACTCGCTTCCCTTATTATGTTTCTAAAGATCAATCATTATCAATGGCTAATGGGAATAGAAGAAGAACAGGATTTTGTTGTAGATGTCGTCAACCATAAGTATGATTTTAATGCTATCGCAAGAATCATCCAAGAGAACATAAAGGCTTTATAAAAGGGTTCGAGAGATTCATGGAGGATTTAAGCTATTTGGTCTTCTTTACCGAAGTTTGGATTTATAACATTGGAAAATATAAAGATGGAGATATGCAGCAAATTCATGCTGGGTTTTTGAATACAATAAGTAATTATTGAAAAAGTGGGGGAGCAAGTCGTCTGGATGACTTGTTCCCCCTTTTAATCTCATGACTATGTATACTTATAAAAATTTGTGGTAATTGGGGCGCTGTTAGTGCAATTGAATGGACAGGCGAAGAGTCTTTGACTTGTTCTATAATGTAAATAGAATAAAATTTGGAGGTGGAGAAATGCTTCCACAAGATAGACAAAGTGAAATCATGAAACAACTACATGAATTTAAAACAGTCAAAATTTTGGAACTCAGCAGAGAGTTAAACGTAACGCGAGAAACAATACGAAAAGATTTATATGAGTTGGAGGAAAAGGGCTTGTTCGCAAAGTCCATGGGGCGCAATTCTAAACAAAGCAAACTTAGAGACAAGCTACATTAATCGTTAAAGTACGAATGAAAATGAAAAAAGAAGAATTGCAAAGCGGGCATCCGAATTTGTAGAAAATGGAGACACCCTTTATATTGACTACGGAACAACAACCTTACTTTTCACTCGTGAAATTTAAAGTAAAAAAGATTTTACGATCCTAACTAACTCATTGCCAATTGAACATCTCCATTTCTGAGCATACGTTTCATACCCCTTTTTGGTATAGTTGAAGGATTCAGAAAGGGTAATTATGTTGAATTTTGGATATGCACGCGTTAGTACACAAGATCAATCATTGTCGTTACAACTTGATTCTTTAAATCATTTTGGAGTTGATCAGATTTTTGAAGAAAAGGAATCAGGAAAGAAAAGAAATCGTCCTCAGTTGGATGAGCTTCTAAAAGTGTTACGCGAGGGAGATACTGTGGTTGTCTATAAATTAGACCGTATTAGCCGAATGCTTGTAGGATTCAAGGTAATTAAATAACTGAACGGAGGAGAATATGCTTTCATCGGATGAAGAAAGAGAATTTAGACTTGAAGTGAAATCTAAGAAACTAGCAGATTCGATACATTGAGAAAGAGCCTGGAAAAGGCAAAGAAAGAGGAGACAAAAGTTAAAGAAAGTGTTGATGAGCCTAAACAAATTGATTTGAATATAGGTATCGAGCCGAAAGAAGAAGAAATTTCGGGAGAAAATGAGACACTGACATCTGCAGAAAGAGAGAAAGAATTAACAGATACTAGGCCTTTCATTTGCGGGTATTTTTGCTTTATATGATAATTTGAGAAAAGTGAATAATAATATCTTGGACCAAATAGAAGAAGTAAAAAAATTATGTGAAGAATTAGCAAATTTATGTTATGGAGGGCATTTAAATGAAACATAAACTTACAAGAGAGTTAGTTGGACCCATAGATTATAATCCTTCTATTAATCAACTTTGGAAACGATTCCAGGAGTTGGGACAATATACTGGTGATGGCGTACGTGATGACATCATTGATTCCTGGGAGAATTCAAAGAAACTAGGCATCAGTCCTTTTCAAAACAGAATTCAAGAAATTATTAACGAGAACGAATTGAAAGATCGACTCGAGAAAAATGAAGAATTACTTACTTATGCTACACCAAAAATAAATAAATTATCCGATATTTTAATTGAATCTAAAACGATGCTTTCCATTGCAGATAATCACGGTACTGTTTTATATTCAAGCGGTGAAAGGAATGTTTTGAAAAAGGCGGAGAAGATAAATATTTTTAATGGTGGAACTTGGAGTGAGCAATCGGCAGGAACAAATGCGGTTGGGCTTGTGCTAAAAAAGAAACAGTTCTCCCAAGTTTTGTTTTCGGAACATTATTGTGAAAAACATCATGATTGGTTTTGTGTAGCTTTCCCTATTTTGTACCCGTTTACAAATGAACTGCTTGGAATTATGAATATTGCAGGATACGAAATTCAGATGAATTCACAAAAGATTAAGTACATCGTTTCAGAAGCGAAAAATATTTCTAAGTCTATTAATCATTATTTTTTTAAATATGCTTTGAGTAATCATTTATTTTTAAACACTGCTTTGGAAGGTGTAGAAGATGCTGTATTTATTGTGAATGGCGGTAAAAGTATTGTGGATAAAAATGTTGCTGCTAGATCACATTCCATTCTAAGCAATATTCAAACTCTTAAAAATATCCCTAAATTAGATAGTCTCATAGATTTTGTTTTGCAAAATGGACAGAAAATTCTGAGAGAAGAAGTAAGTATGGATAAAAATAAGCAAAAATTCATTTGCTCCATTTATCCTGTCACTTTCCAGACTGAAAATTTGGGGGCTGTTATATTTTTTAGAAAAAATACGGAATCCCCCACATTAATATCGCAAAAACCTACAATAACTCGTTCAACCCATTCTAATACAACCCGCTATAGTTTTGACGATATGATAGGTTCCTCAAAGGAATTTACAGATATCGTAAAAAAAGCACGAAAAGCATCGTTAATTGATTCCACTCTTTTTCTCTCAGGTGAAACAGGGACGGGTAAAGAGCTTTTTGCACAATCGATCCATCAAGCGAGCAATCGTAGTAATAAACCTTTTGTAGCGATTAACTGTGGAGCTGTTCCACATGGATTGCTTGAAAGTGAATTATTCGGTTATGAACCAGGTGCATTCACCGGAGCTAAATCGAAAGGAAGCCCCGGAAAGTTTGAATTAGCTCAGGGAGGTACGATTTTCCTTGATGAAATTGGTGATATGCCGTTGAATTTGCAAGTCCACCTGCTTCGGTTATTGGAAGAAAGGGTGGTCACCAGACTGGGTGGGGACAAACTGATTCCGCTTGATGTACGTGTCATTGCGGCTACTCATAAAAATTTAAAGGAAGCTGTACAAAAAGGTGAATTTCGCGAGGATCTATTGTATCGTCTTCATGTGATCCAATTGAGAATTCCTGCTTTACGTGAAAGAATCGGCGATGTCCCTGCATTGGTCCACCACTTCATAAAAAAAATGAGTGGAGAATTTGGAAAACGTGACATTGTAGTACAATCAGATACCATGCAGTACCTGACACAATATCATTGGCCAGGGAATATTAGGGAATTGAAAAATGTCGTTCAACAATCTCTTTTTAATATGGAAGGAAATAGCCTATCCCCATTCGACCTGCCTCCAGAATTGCTTGAAGGCCAGGTAGTAGAAGACGAAAAGGTAAGACTTATTGAAGCGATGATTAAGGAGGATGGAAATGTCACAAACGCCGCAAAAATCCTTGATATTTCTCGCGCTACCATGTATCGAAAAATCAAACAGTATCAGCTGACTGCTGAAGATTGGAATAGCAAAAAAGTAAAAAGCTAAATTTAAAAAAATCCTCCATTTTATACCTTTCTCAGTTGAGAAGGATAAAATGGAGGATTTTTTGTATAGAGACAGTGAGACAGGTGAGACACTATCCGTCTCATTGATACAAAATTTAAAGATGAGTGAAAATACAAAGGAAGAGGAACCACATTGTTATGACAGCGTTTTTATCTATTTTATAAAAGTTGGCACGCCACTTGCATTATATATGAGTGTAATTAACTTTCACTTTAAGACGAAAGCAAGGTGATGAAAAGAAATGAAAGAATTTGATGTAGTTGTCATTGGTGCAGGACCTGGGGGATATGTTCCCGCCATTCGGGCTGCACAATTGGGCAAGAAGGTAGCGATCGTCGAAAGAAAGAAAATAGGCGGAACATGTCTGAATGTCGGTTGCATTCCTTCAAAGGCATTATTGAGACATAGTGAAATGGTTGAAGAAATTCAAAAGGCAAATAGCTGGGGCATTAAAACCGGTGAATTATCGATTGATTTTCCAAAATTAATGAAACGTAAAGATCAAGTCGTACAGACGTTGACCGGTGGTGTTCAGCATCTGTTAAAGAAAAACAACATTACCTTTTTTCAAGGAGAAGCGTTGATTTCGGATGCTTTAGTTGTTTCCATTGGAGACGGCAAAATCAAAGGTAAAGATATTTTATTAGCAACAGGAAGCACACCGTTTATCCCTCCTATTAAAGGTTTGGATAAAATAAACTACCACACTACCGATTCATTCTTTGACTTGAAGGAACTACCAAAGTCCATGACGATCATTGGCGGCGGGGTCATTTCAATAGAGTTAGCTTTCGCAATGGCCCCACTAGGAACAAAGGTGACCATTATCGAAGTGGCTCCTGACATTCTATTAACTGAAGACCTTGACGCACGAAAAATCATTAAAAAGCAATTGCAAAAGAAAAATATACAAACCATTATAAAAGCCAAAATCCAGGAAGTACAAAAAGGGAAGGTCATTTTAGCGGATCAAGAAATCTCATTTGACACTCTTTTGGTGGCAACTGGAAGAAAACCAAATATTGAAGTGACAAAAGAACTTAACCTAAAAATGGATGCATCAAACAAGTTTGTGGCAGTTAATGATGATTATGAAACTAGCAAAAAACACGTTTATGCAGTTGGAGATTTGGTAGGAGGCTATCAATTGGCACATGCAGCAAGTGCAGAAGGTCTCATTGCGGTTCATGCCATGAATGGCGATCATCCTCAACCTCTAGATCAAACGAAAATTCCTAGATGTGTCTATACACATCCTGAAATCGCTTCGTTCGGGCTCAATGAAGAACAAGCTAAGAATGCCGGTTATGATGTGAAAATAACCACATCTAACCTTGCAGGAAACGCGAAAGCCATTGCGATGGGGGAAACGGAAGGTTTTATCAAAATTATCTCGGATCATCAATATGAGGAAATACTAGGCGCCGTTATTGTTGGGGCGAATGCAACAGAGTTAATTGGAGAAATATTGGCCATGAAGCACTCAGAAGGTACGATGAATGAGCTAGCAAGCATGGTGCATGCCCATCCTGCCATTTCTGAAGCGATTGGAGAAAATGCAAACGCTTTACTTAAACAAGCAATTCATATGTAAACAACATAAAGGGAGGAATAATAAATGGAAAAGAAAGAAGTCCTTTGGATTTATCAAAAAATGAATGAGATTAGGTTTTTTGAAGAAGATGTGCATCGTACTTTCGGAAAAGGTTTAATTCCAGGGTTTGTCCATTTGTATGCAGGAGAAGAGGCTGTTGCAACAGGAGTAATGGCACTATTAGATGATGAAGATTATATTACCAGTACCCACCGTGGACATGGACATGCGATTGCAAAAGGTTGTGATATTAAAGGCATGATGGCAGAGATTATGGGTAAAAAAGATGGCTTAGGCGGAGGAAAAGGTGGATCCATGCATGTTGCCGATGTTGGTAAAGGAATGCTAGGTGCCAATGGAATTGTTGGGGGTGGTTTCGGCTTAGCAGCTGGTGCAGCTCTTACCATTAAGACTCTAGGAAAAGACAATGTCGCGGTTTGCTTCTTTGGTGATGGAGCGTCAAACGAAGGAACATTCCATGAAGGTCTAAATCTAGCTTCTATTTTAGACTTACCGGTCATTTTTGTTTGTGAAAATAACCAATTTGGTGAGGGTACACCATTTAGATATGCAAGTGCATCTGAAACCGTTTCTGAAAGAGCATCATCTTATAATATGCCTGGTGTACGTGTGGATGGTATGGATGTTGAGGCTGTTTACAATGCTACAAAAGAAGCCATCGAAAGGGCAAAGTCAGGTAACGGTCCTACCTTAATTGAATGTGATACATACCGGAAATATGGTCACTTTGAAGGGGACGAACAAAAATACAAAACGGATAACGATCCAAATAAAGACCGTGATCCAATTATCGAATTCAGAGAAAAAGCGGTTCAAAATGGTTGGATGACAGCAGAAGAGGCGGATGGTATTGAAGCACAAGCTAAAGAAACGATCAAAGAAGCAGTTGCTTTTGCAGAAGCAAGCCCACTACCAGATTTAGAAACTTTATATACGGATATATTTGCATAAGAATAGGGGGAATGAAAAATGACAAAAAGACAAGTAACTTTTATGACTGCTATTACTGAAGCGATGACACAAGCAATGCGAAAAGATGAAACTGTTATCTTAATTGGTACGGATGTTGCTGGCGGTGCTGAAGTCGACCATTTAATCAAAGACGATGGACGTTATGATGATGCATTTGGTGGGGTTTTCGGATTATCCAAAGGAATGGTAACAGAGTTCGGTCGCGGACGTGTCATTGACACACCGATCGCAGAACACGGTTATTTTGGTGCAGCAGTCGGTGCAGCTGCTACAGGATTACGTCCCATTTCCGAATTGATGTTTAACGACTTCATCGGATTTGCTTTAGATCCAATCTTAAATCAAGGTGCAAAGATGCGATATATGTTTGGCGGAAAAGCAAAAATCCCACTTTCTGTTCGGACAGTACATGGTGCAGGAGCAGGAGCAGCTGCCCAACACTCCCAAACTTTGTATGGAATGTTCGGTTCTATTCCGGGAGTTAAAGTAGTCGTTCCCTCCAATCCATATGATGCAAAAGGGTTGATGCTAGCAGCGATTGAAGACGATAACGTAGTCATTTTTTCGGAAGATAAAACCCTCTATGGCATTAAAGGCGATGTGCCTGAAGAATATTATACAATTGAAATTGGTAAAGCCAATGTGACAAGAGAAGGAACGGACCTTACGATTGTGGCGATTGGTAAAATGGTTCGAGTAGCCCATGAAGTGGCAGAAACATTAGGTAAAGATGGAATCTCAGTGGAAGTCATTGATTTAAGGACGGTTGCCCCTTGGGATCAAGAAACTGTGTTGGAATCGGTGAAGAAAACGGGAAGACTAATCGTTATTGATGAGTCAAATCCACATAACAACACAGCTACTGATATTGCATCAGTAGTGGCGGATAAAGCCTTTGATTATTTAGATGGTCCGATTAAAACGGTATGTGCACCAAATACACCGGTACCATTTGCGTTTAATTTGGAACAGGCCTATATTCCGGATGCAAAAAAAGTATTGACTGTTGCAGAAGAGTTAATTGCTGACTTGAAAAAACAACATGTAATGAAATAGGAGGTGAAGCGAAATGAGTGAAACAATCGTAATGCCTAAATTAGGAATGACGATGACTGAAGGTACCATTGTTGAATGGTATAAAGAAGTGGGAGATCCTGTTAACGAAGGCGAAGCGGTTTTAATGATCAGTTCAGAAAAATTAAACCAAGAAGTTGAAGCTCCGATATCGGGTACTTTACTCATTAAAAATGCGGAGGTTGAAGAACAACTAGAAGTCGGTGCTCCAATAGCTGTGATTGGAGAAGCAGACGAAGTGGTTGTAACGAATGAATTACAAGTTGAGCAAACAGCAACAGCCCCTGTAGAAGCGGAAGCTATTGATCAACCTGCTAAAGTGAAAAAAACCGAAGGAAAAAAAGTAAAAGGTAACCGGATATTCATTACTCCATTAGCGAGAAAAATGGTTAAAGTAAATAATCTGGATATTGATTTAATTAAGGGTACCGGTGGAAACGCTAGAATTACAAAACGAGATATCCAACGTGTTCTAGCGGATGGTTACGATTATCAAGCAGAGTCACAAGTTGCAGCAGCCCTAGCTACACCTGCTGCCAATGATGAATCCGTAGGTGAAGGTCTGCGTCCGATGCGAAAAGCGATTGCTCGCAATATGCGTAGAAGTTTGGGACAAACCGCTCAATTAACGTTACATCGAAAGGCAAATGCTGATCGTTTAATTGATTTCCAACAAGTGCTAAGGAAAGAAATTGAGTCTGCTGATTTAGATGTCAAACTTACTTTGACTGTATTGGTTGCTAGAGCAACGGTTCTAGCTTTACGAGATTTGAAGAAAATGAATTCTCACTACCAGGATGGCAAATTGACAGAGTTTGATGAGGTTCATCTAGGTATTGCAACTTCTTTGGACGATGGCTTGTTAGTCCCTGTCGTTAAGAATGCCCAGCAAAAAACAATCGGTACTCTGGCAAAAGAAATAAAAGAAATATCGACGAAAGCAAGAAACGGTCAGGCAGGCGGAGATTTACTAACTGGCTCAACATTTACCATTACAAACCTTGGAGCCAGTGGAATTGAATACTTTACACCTATTTTGAATACACCAGAAACAGGTATTTTAGGAGTAGGGGCTTTCCAGGATGAATTAATCTTAGATGAAGAGGGCAAAGTTAAATCCGTTAAGAAAATTCCATTTAGTCTCACCTTCGATCATCAAATAGCAGATGGTGCTCAAGCAGCAGAATTCCTAAATGTCTTAGTCAAATATATTGAGACACCATATTTACTAGTTCTCTAATAAAAGTATTAAAAGAGATTAACAGTTAATGAATAGCCATCTATTGTTAATCTCTTTTTGCATAGGATCATTTTAAACTAAAAAGGGGTAGCGTCAGGATTTAGACAATTTACAACGGTAAGAGAAAAACCTGGTTTTGGTAAAACCGCAGGGTCAGCCTCTTGTTAACCATCCTTTAGTCGATAAAATTGCTTTTACCGGTTCTACTGAGGTTGGAAAGCTAATCATGTCAAGCGCGTCTAAAACTTGAAGCGAGTTACCCTTGAGCTTGGCGGAAAGTCGCCAAACATCATCCTTCCCGACGCTGATTTAACAAAGACAATACCAGGGGCACTTAACGGTGTTATGTTCAACTAAGGACAGGTTGCTGTGCAGGTTCCCGAGTATTTATTCAAAAGAAGCAATTTGATAATGTTGTAGCAGATATGGCTGAACATGCGAAAAGAATTAAACAAGGCTCCGGAATTTTTACGGATACACAAATTGGACTGCTGGTTTCCATCGAACAGCAAAACCGTGTACTTGGGTATATTGAAAAGGGACTAAATGAAGGTGCACAGCTTGTTACAGGTGGTAATAAGCCTCAGGAACAGGGTTACTTTGTTTCCCCCACTATTTTTGCAGATGTACGGGATGAAATGACAATCGCTAAGGAAGAAATCTTTGGACCGGTTATCGCTGCTATGCCATATGACGATATTGATGAATTAATTAATCGTGCCATCAATAGTGAATATGGACTGGCAGCTGGTGTGTGGACACGCGATGTGGCTAAAGCTCACTATATCTCCAGCAAGCTTCGTGCGGGAACCGTATGGGTAAACTGCTACAATGCATTCGATGCAGCCTCTCCATTCGGCGGATACAAACAATCAGATATTGGACGTGAAATGGGCTCCTATGCACTTAATAATTATACAGAAGTAAAGAGTGTCTGGATTTCAATGCAGTAAATGTATAACTCAATAATGATAGGAATTATTAACACTTAAGGAGAGGAAAAAATGAAAGCTCTGAGATGGCATGGAGTAAGAGATTTACGGTTAGATAATATCGAAGAACCGACTGCAGAAAAAGATAAAGTAAAAATTAAAGTAGAATGGTGCGGGATTTGTGGAAGTGATTTACACGAATATACTGCTGGACCGATTTTTATTCCAACTGAGGCACCACATCCATTAAGCGGGGACAAAGCTCCTATCGTATTGGGACATGAATTTTCTGGACGAGTTGTTGAAGTTGGAGAAGAAGTAACAAAGGTTCAGGTTGGTGATCGTGTGGTTGTTGAGCCAATTTATGCCTGCGGTAAATGTGCGGCTTGTAAACAGGGGACGTATAATCTTTGTAAGAAAATGGGCTTTTATGGTCTTGCTGGCGGCGGCGGCGGTTTCTCAGAGTACGCAGCGGTTCCAGAAGCAATGCTTCATAAAATTCCAGAAGTGGTGTCTTATGAGCAGGGGGCACTTGTTGAACCATCAGCGGTAGCTCTTCATGCTGTACGTCAGAGCAAATTGAAAGTAGGAGATAAAGCTGCTGTTTTTGGAACTGGTCCTATCGGACTTTTAGTTATTGAAGCACTAAAAGCATCAGGTGCATCAGAAATTTATGCAGTTGAGTTATCTGAACAGCGGAGAAAAAAGGCGGAAGAACTTGGTGCTATTGGTATCGATCCTAGTCAATGTGATCCTGTGGAACAAATTCAAAAGCTGACAAACGGAGGAGTAGATGTTTCTTATGAAGTTACTGGAGTTCCCCCGGTTTTGACTCAAGCAATTAACTCTACCCAGAATGGTGGAGAAACTATGATTGTAAGTATTTTTGAAAAAGAGGCCTCTATTCATCCTCAAAATATTGTTCTAAAAGAGCGTACAATAAATGGCATTATCGGGTACCGCAATGTATTCCCTGCAGTTATTAGTTTAATGGCCCAAGGTTACTTCCCTGCTGATAGATTAGTAACTAAACGGATTAAGCTTGATGACGCAATTGAAGAGGGTTTTGAGGCTTTACTAAAAGAAAGGAATCAAGTGAAAATTTTAGTGAAAGCCGAATAGTAAAAAAACAGATTTCCTTAAAAAGGAAATCTGTTTTTTTATGTTATAAAAGACATACTTCCATTCATGGTAATACAGTTTTTTCATCAACAATCTATTTGACCCTACCTCAACTCCCTTTTGTTATTATCTTTAATCATTTAAACTTCATTTTAAATCCCAACCCTCATCTAATTGGAAAAACCGCTGGTTTAGTAGATGCGGTGAACCGTATCACAAGTGAGTTGGACTTTTTTAAGATAGCACTAAGAGATTCAAAAATGATCCTCAAGGTACCCTCCAACTAAATATGGGATATGACAACCAAAAGCGAAATATGGGACCATATTCAAATAAATTCCAATTTTACAGGGTGTTAAGAGAATATTGAATCTCTTAATAAAGTTGTTCCGTTAAGGGTCATTTAGTTGAGGAAAGAATTATGTACAAAGTATAGAAATAAAGTAATAGATAAAAATGATATGAGATTAATTTGCATTGTTAACACAAATGAATGGATGTGGAAGTATGCAAAAGCGTATTCTGCTTGTGGAAGACGACAGGGAAATTAGTAAATTGATAACAGATTACTTGGAACAGGATTTACAGTTGCTTATTCAATTGTCTTAGATTAACTCTCAGTCAAAAATAAATTTATTTTCCAAGCCCATTGCCCAATTATTTCATTAAAGAGCTTCCTAGAAATACTAAATTATTTCAATCCAAACAGAAAAATCATATAATCTTTGACGAGTGTCTTCTATTATATAGGGTAAAAGAAAGAGTCTTTTACCTTATATAATCTTCAAGATGCTGCTGGCGTTATTTTATAACGTGTCCCAGCCTGAGAACATACCGATCGACCATCTTCCACGTTTTATGTCCCGTCTGTTTCATGATAGCAATATCAGTCATTCCAATTATTTCCGCTCCAGCAACGCCTGACTTAAGTCCCAAAATCCAGCAAAAACTTCTCTAAATATGACGAGTTTCTTCTATTATATATACTCCCCAAACACATCTGATTTCCACAAATGAATCGCATGGCGTTCTTTTTCAAAAACCTTCTCCAAATAAATTTCTGTAGTGGATAGCTGCTCATGTCCCAGACTCTTCATAATCTGATAGACATCCACTCCATTTAAGTGAGAAATGATGGCAAAAGCATGCCTAAATGTATGAGGACCAATGGAAGAAGAACGAAACTTCAAAAAAGGCAATCCACTCTCTTTAATGGCTTTTGTTATGTATTGAGACAAATAAGAGGGAGAGTAGGCACGGCCGGTATTGGTCGTAAAGAGCGGGTCGTCCCCTTCTGCTGCGTCTATATCGTCGATTCCTCTAGCTGAACGGAACATTCGAATACTATTCATTCCTTTTTCTTTCAATGGTATTTGCCTTTTTTTATTTCCTTTACCTAGGACCTCTAAAAAATACGAGCTGGTAATGGAATCATATTGAAGATCCTTGACTCGGAGTCTTGTAAACTCTTCATTACGCATGCCTGTCATGGTTAGAATATGAATAATCGAAAAAACGATGGGGTGGTTGATTTCCCTGAAGTAATCAAGTAGCTGAATGACTTCCTTTGGTCCCAAATCACGGTTTGGCCGATCATCTTTACGAATACTTACCTTAAAGAAACCTTCATGAATGGGGTCCGTGATATAGCCTGATTCGAACAGGAATTTCAAAAAACTCTTAATGATGGTTGTCTTTCTGGATAATGTGGCAACGGAATACGCTCCTTTTTTTAAGACATAGGGGCTTTTTTCTGATAACCATTCCTGATATCTTCGAATGTGCCGGGTAGATAGAGATTTAAAGAGGGAACCGTCTACAACTTTTTCCAAGTCTACATGGATTTCCACCGAATAAGTGAGTAATTGTTCAATAAATTGAATAAGCTCTCGCTCATAGGCTTGGACGGTGCGGGTGGACTTTTCATGTTGTTGTTTTAAATGCTCTCGTCGTTGAAGAAACCATTGTAGCATGTCTACATCGCTAAAATCGGAAAAAGGATCTTTCCCATTCTTTTCTGTCGCATCTAATCGTTCTTGTAACGTGTTGATCGAAATGTCTGACAGACTGTTTTTCCATGCAAAGCTCTGAATCTCTTTCGTTTTTTCGATCAGTTCATGCATACCTGTATCCCTCACTTTTATAATTCACTTATTAATAAGGTAAAGTGTATATCTAAATACTCTCTATGTTATGAATCCTACTTACATTATAACAAATGACAAGAGGTAATTAATTATGAAATACCTAAATAAATCCTATCTTTATTTAGGTTCACCATAATTATTATATAATCAGATTCAGCTAATATAATAATAATATATGATTCGAATAATAAATCTATATTGGTAAATATAAAATAAATCTATAATATTACTTATTTAAATCTATATTATAGATTATCGTTGATACATGAAATAATTAGTAATTCATGAGATAATAGAGATATAACAATAAAAGATAAAAGGTGAATAGACAAATAATGAATAAACTAAACTATGAAAAAAACACGCAGACTGCATCTTATGAAATGGGGGAAACGGTTTTTGTTCTCCTAACATGTACGGAAGAAGAAGACCCAGAGAGTTTTTACTACTTTAAACAATTTGAAAAAAAAGAAGGCGTGATTTTGGAAGTGATCGAACACCCACGTCTCCAATATCGTGTAAAATTTGGCCAGGCGGAAGCAGTCTTGTATCATGAGGAATTGACGAATGGGAACCAACGGGATGTTCCAATAACAGTAACGGATAATAAAGAAGGATGGGAGGGGGATAAAGTGGAATGGTATACACAAAAAGAAGTAGCTGATTTATTAGGCGTATCCAAGGCAACTGTCTACCATTATGGAAAGCAGAAGAAAATCATTAAAATTCGGGACCCACATCGATTACACAAAGAGGCCCGTTATGAAAAAGCGGAAGTGGATCGACTAGTATATGAAAAGCAATCTTTCCCTACTGGCATGAGTCCTAATGAGGTTGCAAAGAAATTGGGGTTATCTGTACAAAGTATTTATAAGTATATACAAGATGGTTCGATAAAAGCTAAGGCCGTCCCTTATGGTGATGAAAGAATCACTTATGTAATTTCGGAAACAGACTATTATGAAGCAGAGAAAGCACTCAAACCATCTGAAACACAGCGGCCCAAAAAATATGAATATTATGATTCAAAAAATGACATTGTTTTGTATCAAAGATTTCATTCAACTAAAATACCAGAGGCACGTGTGGTTCGTAATGAAGATAGTGTATTTGGTTTCTACCTACCCAATATCCAAAAATGGTTAACGTATGAAGAAGGAATTAAAAATTATAGCTTAAAGTCATCATATTCGATCCACCAACCTACTTTGGATTATAAAGGCTATGTTGAGCTTCAGGTTCCAAAAAACGAAGTTGTATTTTATCCCTTCATTGACTATTTATATGAAATTTGGGGAATGGAAAACATTCGACTTAGAGAACAAAATGAAACAGTTTTACTCTACGTCAGGGCAGGAGAAAAGCCGTTAATATCTGAGGTGTTTGGTATTGCTGATATCTTACCGTATTTAATCAATGGAGAAATGCATCATGAATATGATACTTTGATATTACGTAGTCCATATCGAAAAACTAGCTTTGAATTACCTATCGAATTGTTAGACAGGATTTCAAAAATAGCCGAACAAGAAGAAATAAGTATTAGTAAGTGGATAGAGCTTAAATTATCGTCGATATTAAAGTAATTGTAGAAGTCTTTATGGGGGTACTGTATCCCGAATATCATACAGGATCATCAATTATTTAGATGGAATGAACATGGAAAATAATGAATCACTTGCACATTTTAACGAATGCGTAGGCATCACCACCAATTATATACAGGAGAATTTAGTGACTCAAATACTTTAATTCATTCTGAGTATGATAAAAGAATTGTTATTGATTCTGGTGGATTAGGTGATTTTTATTCACATGGTTTTGATTGCAGTTGGCTGAAGAAGATGAAAAGTAATCTTTTGGTTTTCATTAGGGATCCCAAGGGTATTAAATAATCGAACTACAATATTCTTTGTTTTATGTGAAAATATGATAAGATAGTCTAAAACATATTTGTAGTATATAAACAAACAACTAGTATATGACACTTTTCCTTAAAGTATTACCTTTTTAATGAAAAATTTGGTATAATTTAATTAAAGGAAAGCAGACTACTACTGTTTAATATTTTATGTAGGTAAAATATTAGGAGGGGTAGGATGTGCGACAAGGAGGACAATGATATGATTGCTCCAGCTACTAAACCAATCGATAATATTAAGGTATCCGAAAACAGGGAGATCAAGAAAATCATCGAGATCATAAATAATCCTAAAGAGCCTAGTGACTTTATTAAATCGATATTCAAAAATTATAAACGGAATAAAACCGAGGACTAAGTGAATGCAAAGTAATCTTGGACTAGAAGGAGTCCCCTTAGAACATCAACATATAGATAAAATACATCAGTTTAAATGCAGTGATGAAGACAAAGTAGATTCCTTTTTAAAAGAAGAATCAATTAATTTAATGGATCGTAACTTTGTAAGAACCCGATTATTCTTTGATAATGAAAAGAATTTGGTCGGGTTCTATTCTTTGTTCAATGATACAATTAAGATGAACAAACAGAAAAGACTAGAACTGCAGGTTAAACTTCCCGACCAGGTTAAGGTAATACCAGCAATAAGACTTCACTACATAGCGGTTGATGAAAAATATAGAAAGAAAAGATATGGAGAAGATTTACTGGGATGTGTTTTTATAGAGTGTGCTGAAATTGCTAAAAGGTCTGGGTGTACACTTATAGTTCTTGAGTCTACTTCTAAAACAAGAGGTTTCTATGAAAAATACGATTTTACCCATATAAGGAAAGAAAACGAATATTCACTCATGGCCTACAACACTGAGAAATTAATAGATTTACTAGAATAACAATCATTTACTTTACAGAACACCTACTTAGCTAGGTGTTTTTTTATTTTTTAGTAGTATAGCAAAACCAAATTGAATGGTAACTTCTTGAAAGTATGCTTGAGTTAGGGACATACTAACAGAAATTACTTCAAGGAGAGGAAATGTCATGCCGGAAGAACAACCAATACTTAAACAGACGAAGATTATGGTGCCGTCAATCAGAAAGGTGTAGAAGCAGCGGCTACGGCTGTTGGCACATATTATGTAAGACCTATAGTAGGGGTAGCTGCAGAAGCGATTGCAGGTCGAATTGTATCAGTTTTTTTCCCGCTTTTTTTGTTTCCATCTTATTGATAGGGATATCTCTCCGTTCCAAAAATTTTATAAAAGATTGGGCTTCGATCAACTTCAACTTTTCCAGCACTGACAGGGGGATATCTTTAATATGCTCCTGTTCAGCAATACCTTCAGCTATCAGCCACTTTTATAATCAAGAACGTAATTCAAAAGGGTAGAAGGCGACCGGGTATCAAATTTTAGGTTATATGATTTTATTTATTAATACATTATTTCATTTAATATAGATTTTATTGATAATCATAAATAGATGCAATAATGTATAATTAATAGATTCTATTAATTATACATAGTAAAAACTCTAGTAAAGGATATGATAGAACGAATAAATGAAGAACCATATACTTGAACGCATAAAAATATAAGAGTAAAGGGGAGAGTAAAATTGATTATTTCAAATTTTGAGAATAAACACGAGATGACCCCTTATGAAGTTGGAGATTCAGTTCGGGTTCAGCAAACGTGCACGGAAGAAGAAGACTCTGAGAGCTTTTACTATATTAAAGAATTTGATAAGAAAAAAGGGGAGGTCATGGAAGTAATCGATCATCCACGTCTACAATATCGCGTAAGATTTGGACAAGCTGAAGCCGTTTTGTATCATGAGGAAATAATGCTTTAACAAGCATGGGGTAATGATAAATGAAACGATTGAGAAATCCAGGAAGACAGGAGTGGTTAAAGGGTAATGGTATACGCAACAAGAGGTAGCCGATTTACTAGGGGTCTTCAAAGCAACGGTCTATCATTATGCAAAGCAGAAGAAAATTATTAAAATAGCAGATCCACATCGAATTCATAGAGAGGCACGGTATGAAATGCGGAAGTGGATCAACTTGTTAATGAAAAGAAATCACACCCTACGGGTATGAGGCCTACTGAAGTAGCAAAGAAACTAGGGTTATCTGTTCAAAGTGTCTATAAGTATATTCAAGAGGGGGTTATAAAAGCAGAGGTGGTACCCTTTGGGGATGAGAGGACAATCTATGTCATATCTGAAACAGCCTATGAAGAAGCGGCCGGATTTCTGAAGCCATCTGAATCCGAACGCCCAAAACGATTTGAGTATTATCATTCTAGTCAATATATCGTCTTATTTCAGAAATTCCATTCAAGCAAGGTGCCTGAAGCCAATTATTACCTATAAACGGTAATAATCCCATTTAATTAAATTGTCTCTGCAATGACTTAAAATTTCCTGGCTTGAAAAAGGTTAAAAAAGCTCTTCTCAAGCTCAACAAACTAATGCAAGAAATATAACAGTACTTGCATAAATTTCGTAAAAATAAGCGTGCTTTTTGACATTATTCCTTTTGTGTAGACAGTCCTATCTGTCTCACAGGGAGATTTAAAAGGTACCTTGTTAAAATCCATGTGAGAACAAATTATGTATTGTGTTAATAATGGATACATCTACACTAAAATTTTTTCAAAATGGACTGCTGAACCTGGAATTGAAATTTTAGTTTCTATTGACGTTTAGAATTACAAAGGATTTATAAAGAGAAATTGAAATAACTAAGCAATCACTTGATGAATGAGGACTGCCTAAGGATATTTATACTAATTAACTTAATGCGGTTTTAAAAAAATGAAAGTAATATGTGGGGGAATAGTCTTGTCTATTGAGTCCAAGGAAATTGCTGAAGCAATTCTTAAAGGTAATAATTTTAATTACAAAGAAGTAAAGTACATTAGTGGTGGGATATCACGCTGTTCATATGATCCTAGTAATCCCGGAAATACAATTATTTATCTTAATAAAAATGCATATAAGGATCAATACGAGTCCGCGGTTGTTGGTGCTCACGAAGCGGGGCATGCTTTAAATAATCGTTCAAATCCAAATCATATAAAAGACCTTAAAGAAAAGCATCAGGCATATTTAAATTCTTTATTAATATCAGTAATTCTTTGTGTTATTTTTTCAACTGGATTTGGTCTATTAGCCACGAAGAATAACCTAATTTGGATGTCCGGGATTTTTACGCTGATTTTTATTTTAAAAATCCTTTGGTATACTTATGCAATGAAAAAATATAACAAGCCATATGAAGAAATTTATAATAAGGATGAACAGGATGCAGAAGTAACAGCAGAAATTGAATTGAAAAATCACGTTATTAATAACACTTTGAATTTCCCACACTTAACACAAGTAGATAAAGATAAGTTAGCTGACGCAATGGAAAAAAGGTTAAATTATGTAAAAATAACCAAGAAAAAAACCCGTGAACATTTTGGAATTGCTGCTTTTGAACTTGGGATCTTTTTAATTCTTATAACTAAAATCCTTCTTGCAAGGTATCTATAAAGAATATTAAACACACTAGCTTTCTACTGGTAATTGTTACATTTATTAACATTATTGACAACATTCTGACCACCTATACGGAAGGATAAAGTTTCAACAGTCGGCAAACAGCCATCACAATAATATGCAACGTAAGTTCCTGTTCAAATAGTGGAGTCATTACAAAACAATAGTTCATTTTTATACCTTTTAGGTTAATTTAAAAAATGCTCTCTCTGAAAAGAGGGTGCTTTTCCTTAATTTCTTTCATTTTAACAGGTGAGCGGGATTTGCTATCTATTAATATATTTATGTTTTATTTTAGGAGGACAGAAAGGTTTGAATGAAACTGTGGAAACCACAATACAAATTTTATCTTTAGTTATTCGTCGCTGGATCAGCCCTTTTTTCTGCATTTTCATCACAGAGTGCAAGTAAGAGCGCAAGGCTATCTGAGAAACAACTTGAACTTAGTAAAGAATCATATGTAAATCAAAATAGACCTACATTACAGTTAGACAATCAAATGGTTGAGATTAACTTTGAAGATTTTGTAGTATTTAATTACAAAAGTTTTGAAGAAGAGCTGAAGAATTTAACAGTAGATTCCAATTACTCGGATAGTACGAGTTTCAAACTATATAACATCGGTATTACTACTGCAAGAAACATTTTAATACAGACCAGAGTGGAGAATTTATCAAATTTCTTTAATTCAATACCTTCTCAAATTATTAACGACCTTAAAAGTAGCGGATTAGAATTACATCTTGAAAGAACTGAAGATGGAACTTCCTCATTATTTTATTTCATAAACGAAATGCAGGGAGGGAATCTATTGGATATTGATTACAAACAAAAAATCCCAGTCATTTATCCTAGGAATAATGATCAGGAAAAAGGTTCACTGCTGAAGGATTGTTAGAGTTTGTATTAGTACTATCCAATTCTAATAAAAATGCTATACTCCTTGAGGCAGATTTCAATAGTATGCTGAAAAATATCGGGGTAAAGGATATAATTGATATCGAAAAAATTAATGATGAGGAAACGTTTAGTTATATTGAAAATACCAATACGCCTACGCACCTTCTACACCGTACGAGGACTATAGTTATAATGGAAGATGGTAGGATTTTTGGTACGGGTCTTAGAAAAGAAAGATTTATAGAAGATATAAAAAAACATTGGGTTGGATTTAATAAAGAATCAAACACTATTAGGGAAGCATTAATTGATGCAAAAATGTCAACAGAGCTATCAGAATATATGTGGATATGGCGTCTTTATGAGGAAGGTGATTAAATATGGAAATAGAAAATAAAATAAATCAGATTGAAAAATTAAAAAGGAAAGCAAATCTCTCTAGAAATACTCATTTTATGTTATCAAAACGTTTAAACATTTATAATGGCTTTTTGAACTTTTCTATACTAGTAGGATCAACAATTATTGCTATTTTAACCTTTGCTAATTATGATACATTCATTCCTACTTTTAAATATCTAACTGAAGATACATATAAACTATTTGTCGGGACTTTTGCATCTTTGATCTTTATTTTAACCGTTGCTGATTATTTTTTAAAACTTGGTGAGAGAGCAAGCCAGCATGAGTATACTGGAAAACAATTAACTACTTTTATCAGACAAGCCGATGCAATTTCTAGTTTTAAAAGTGAACATGAAGATGATGTTACAAGATTAACAATGCAATACACTATGCTAAATGAAGCTGCGCCTTCAGTTCCAAGTAAATTTTTAATAAAGGCAAAAAAAGACTTACACGAGCGAATTGAAATTAGCAAAATATTGGAGAAATATCCATTTACGAATGTCCTTTTTCTGAAATTCTTTATGACAGTTAAACAAACACGTAAAATAGAAATTAAAGAATATAAAAAGAAGATGGTTGAGGATGAGAAGTAGTAAGTGTAAACGCAAACTGACTTTCTAGTCTACCTTTTCATTAGAAATCCTATTTTAGCTTTTCTGAATTTCCATTTAACTAGTCGTTTTAGCTTTCATACAAATTATAGTGAACCAAAGAGAAATGTGAAAAAGTAAATGAATATCTACTACGAATTTGAAAACAGCTATAAAAGATATGGCTGTTTTATTTTGGGGATTTTTGGGTTAATGTCTTAAAATCACAATGGTTAAAACAAAATTTCCGAATATTATCTTTTGAGAAATGAAAGAGTTATTGTAATTGATTTTCATATAACACTTATAGGGCGGTTAAGGAAGAGAAGCGTTAAGAAGGAGTTTGTTTTTTAGGATGGAACGGAGGAGAGAATGTTGAAAAATATTAACTTGGAATTTAAATTAAGGCGGTTCATTGCAACGCATTGATAGCACTGCACAGCAAATAAACAAGCACTCAGCTGATATTGTTTTACTTTCGGAATACTGGACTGGAGAAAAGGGTGTGGAACTTCAGAAACATTTGCGGGAATATGGATATGTCGTTAATAGTAATGGTGAACCAAAACAAAACCATCTGCTATTTGCTTCCCGTTATCCATTTGAAGTACTTCTATCTTCCTATCAAAGAGAAAAGAATAAGGAACAGTGGCTTGAGATAAAGCTTACTCTGCAGGACTTGTATATCCTAGGCATACATATCCCAGTCAGGATAAACAAGGAAAGCAGGAATTTTGGATAGAACTAATTGATTTTGCAAGGAAGAATGTCAATAAAAAGCTGTTATTTTAGGAGATTACAATACCGGATTGTCGGAAGATGCACAAGGTGTACCTTTTTATGGGGTGGGATTTATGCGAAAATTACTAGACTTAGGCTGGATAGACACATGGAGATACTTTCATGACAACTTTTGTGGATATTCGTGGTACAGCACAAAGGGGAACGGGTTTCGGGTAGATCTCGTTTTTGTATCACCCGTTTTACATGTAGTGATACTAGAATCGTATTTTTCACACCAAGAACGCATGAGCAAAATATCAGCCATTCTGTATTGATTGTGGAACCTGCGATATAAAAATAATTACACATATTCTGAGTAACTTTGATACCCATCTATAAAGAAAAGGTGCTATTTTCCACATTAAATGCCCCCGGATTTATGGGACTATTACTGAGTCGGTAGACTCAAAACGTCATGATTGTTATTTTGTTAGAATTCCTCTGCTGTTGTAATTAATGAAATTTGATTTTATTAGGGAGTATTAGATTGAGTACAAAAAATAGGGTTAACTAAGATAGAGATATTACCATTCCTCTTATCCTTGGATAAGTTATAAAAAAGAATAATTATCTTACAAGGCAAGATTAACTATACTATAATGGTATAATATAGAAAATTTTGTGAGGGGGAGAAAAGTTGGCTAGTCCAAAAGTATTTATCAGTTCGACTTGCTATGATTTAAGGTATATTAGAGAAAACCTAAAGTACTTTATTAGAACATTAGGATATGAACCTGTTTTAAGTGAAGATGGGGATGTTTTCTATAACCCTAGAGGACACACTCATGATTCTTGTCTAGAAGAGATTCCTAACTGCCAAATATTCGTACTTATTATTGGTGGAAGATATGGCGGGAAGTTCAAAGAAACTGACCATTCAATAACCAATGCAGAGTATAAAGAAGCAGTTAAGTTAAAAATCCCAATCTTTACTTTGGTAGAACAAGGAGTTTATAGCGACCATAATGTTTATACGAAGAATAAGAAAAATGACACTGTGGACTATTCAAAAATCATTTATCCATCTTCAGACAACAACATGATATTCGAGTTTATAGATGAAGTTAGAAAAAACACAATTAATAATGCTATTGTTCCTTTTAGAAACTTCGCAGATATTGAGGATTATCTAAGGAAGCAATGGGCAGGAATGATGTATTCTTTCTTAAGTAACCAAAATGAAGAAGACCGTCTTATTGATACATTATCAATGCTAGGTACTATGAACGAAAGAATAGAATTACTTTCTAAAGAAATTCTTAACTCTGTTGGGAGTAATGATTCCAAAATAACTGTAAAATTATATGAAGAAATGTTAGCTAACGAATGTATTAGAGATTTATCATTTTGGAAAATAAAACCTTCCCCTGCAGCAATTCTAAATAATGAAACAGTAGAAAAATTAGTTGCATACTACGGAAAATCAATTAAGGTTAATAAAGATAAGGGAGAATCCATAACAGGTGTTATATCAGGTGTTGGAGAACTTTCTTCAATGAAGTATGATAAAATAGTAAAATGTTACAATGATATAAGGGAATTTATTATTAGTTACTTGGGAGAAAATAATATAAATATTGAGGAATACATAGAAAAACATAAAGAAGATACTTTATAAACTCATATGTTCATTTAGCGATGGTGGATTAATAGGAAATGTACTAGTTCTAGATGAAAGATGAGAACGAGAAAGATACAACAAAGTAGAAAGGAAATAAGGGATGTAAACAATCACTATAGAAATGATATCTAATTAACTAACAATAGATTTTAACATTGAGCAATACGTATTGTATTGCTCTTTCTCATGTTATAAAGGTGTAATTGCTTTCCAAATGGAAATCCATTAGTTCCATTGAAGAAGGTAAAAAGTAGGTAAAACAACACATTGTGAGGGAAGAAATAATATACTCCACTCATAACATAAACTAATACGTTAGAACACTATTTACCGTCAAGGTGGTGTCGTTGACATTTGTAATAGCTATAAGTATATTCATATAAAGGTATTTAATAATCGTATGGACAACAACACGAATTAAAATAATAAAAGTTCTCAAAACATAGATATAACAAGGGTATTTGACAATTGATATCTTAGCACGACTCAAAATCGTGTTCCTCTGGAGTGCCGGTTCGACCCCGGCCACCGGTATCATGAAAGCTATAGAATCAGGACTTCAACGATTACGTTGAGGTCTTTTTTCTGTTTTCTAAATACGACAAAAATAACTCAGAATCGTGTGCCTCGAATCGTATGCCGCGCTTATGTTTAGGAGGTAATTATGGGAAGAAGAGGAGATCTGTCTAAAGAAGAATTAAAAATTATAATAAAGAGAATAAACGATGAAGAAGCTTTTGAAGTTTTCTATAGAGATTGTTATTTAAGGAATCTACGGCCAGCAACAATTGATTATTATAAAAATGAATTTCATGCTCGCTAAGAAGTTTATTAATAAGACACTGGTTGAATGTGAACAGCAAGATATAGAAAATCTGATTATAGAAAGCAAAAAGTTAATAAAAGTAACTACTATAAATACTAGACTACGTGCTCTGCGATCATTTTATAATTTTCTGTATAAAAATAAGCATTTAGAAACGAATCCAATGAAGAATATTAAATTGTTGAGAGATAGACGAAAGACTATAGAAACGTTAGACAATAAAGAAATTGAGTTATTAATTAAGACGATTAGAAAACAAAAAACATTTGTAGGATTTAGAGACGAAGTAATTTTGTTGGTGTTCTTAGATACTGGTGTCCGTTTATCTGAATTAATAGGAATTGAAGTGGAAGACGTAAGAGACAACCATATAATTATTAGAAAAACCAAAAACTAATTTGAAAGAACGGTCTATTTATCGGAGACTACGCAAGAACAATTAAAACGATATATTAAAATTAGAGGGACTGTCGGAACTCAGAAATTGTTCATCAATAGAGACGATAACGATTTGAATCCACATAGTATTCAAACGAGATTTGCCAAGTATAGAAAAGAAGCTAATATCAGTAAAAGAGTTGGTCCGCATACTTTTCGTCATACCATGGCAAAGAGAATGATTGTAGCAGGGATAGATGTTTTCAGTTTAATGACTCTATTAGGTCATCAGGATATGTCGATAACTAAAAGATATGTAAACTTATGGGGACCTGATATAGAACGAAAGCACAGCCAGTATGGAGCTTTAAAAGGACTAAAATTATAATAGTGTACGAATGTGTGTTCGTATATTAAAATAAAATAAGAGAGATGGTATATGAGTTTGGCGGCTCTACCATCTCTTAATAAAAAACGCAGAAGAAAACTTCTACATTTACAATGATAGCAAGTCTTTTTCTTCTGTGTCAAGAAGGAGAAAATTTTATGAAACTCATGTCACTTTTAAGTGGAAATGGATTTGTCATGTTTAACAAAGAACTAGCTCATGAAGTATCAGTCAACGGAGCAATTATTTTCGGGCAGTTATGTTCAAGCTATGAAAGTTTTGGAAGTAAGAAAATGCTGACTGTACGAGATGGTAAAGAGTACTTCTATTTAACTAGTGGAGTTTTGGAAGAAGAAACAGCTTTATCATACAGGCAGCAATTGAAAGCAATTAAGGATTTAGAAGATGCAGGCTATATCGAATCGATAATCATGGGTTCACCATCTAAGAAGTACTTTCATATCACAGATAAAATAGTGCAGCAGTTACTTCCAAAAGTAGCTGTCAGCTCTGACAAAAGCGCAGACCTAAACGAGGAAAATGAACAAGAAACCTCAGTACAGAAACAGTCTGAAGATTTTTTGAGCTATGACAAATGTGTAACCCTAGCAATGACAAAAGAGCAATCCAAGCCTGTACAAAAGTTACCAGCTTATAAAAAGAAAAATAAAAAAGAACAATATAAAAATATTAATAAATATTTTGTTAACAAAGAATCGGTTAACAACGATGAAATAATAAATAAATTAATTTCTGAATATCGATTATAAGGATTGAGTAAAGAAGTTTGTTATAGGGTCTTAAAAGAGGTAGAAGCAAATCCTGATATAGATAACTTTGGAGCTTACTTTAGAACCTGCTTAGAAAATACTTTGTATAAAAGTCATTTGAAACATGGGCAAATTGATTCTTATAAATTATTCGAAAAGAGATTAAACGATTCCAATGTTCCTTTGATTAACTGGTAAGATTAGTATAGTACCCAGAAGCCACAGAATGCTCTGTATTGGTTTCCATTTATATAGGGAATAGTTTAATGGCCAATACCGAGTGATTATTAATCCCATCTAATCAATTTAGATTTAGATGATTTTGAGGATTAATAACTTATGCTCATTTTTTTATTATAAGATAAAAACTTTATATCTATCTATATGGTTACTTAATAGTTTAAGATTATTTGTTAATAGTTTATGTTAATATAATAATGGTTAGCTTATCCATAAAAGGATGTAACTGAAATGAGTGATAATCGAACTATGACTCGGAGGAAGTTATAATGAATAAATTTAGATGGTCAGTGGTTGCAATTATAGTTGTTGCAGCAGTTCTTGCAGTGGTAATAACATTCAAGCAGAATGCTGAAAAGTATGAAATCAGACAAGCAAGGCATAATGATCCAGATAACGAAAAAATTGCTGTCATGGACGTTACGGGGAAAATTAATAAAGAAGATGAGAAAGAAGAAGAAATTGAAGAGCAAACTTCAGATATTGAACAAGCTCAATATGAAATCGGCCTTGGCCCAAGTTCAACTGGAGCAGACGTTTTAGAAACTATGCACAGCATGACTCATCAAAAAGTTGTTGCGACAGATAAATGGTCAAACCTTCCGATGACTCCTGAAAACATCAATGCAGTCTATGAATTCATTAAAGATAGTGACATAGGCTTCATGCTTAGAAAGGAATTGTTGAGAATCGCAGGAGACTGGAAAGAAGGAAACTTCGACAATATAGTGGAAGATCATAACTACTTTTGGGAAGCTCAAAATGGAAATGTTGGTAAAGCTACCGGAGTTCTTACTCCTGAACAAGAAGCCGAATTTATCGAGGAGAACTTTTAATAAGCAGTAAAAAAACGAGCCTATCGAGGCTTATTTTTAATTATAAAATCAATATTTTATTTTCCAAAACAAAAGGACCGTTTAGGTCCTAGAGCAGGGCATTAAATACACAGTCGTAAGTATATGTTTGTTAAATTTTAGGTATTTTGATTATTGATTTCTTTTTCTTCAAGGTTAAGCTCTAAAATTGTAGAATCTTCAGCACAGATAACAGTAATATTTGAATTATTTCCTTTGAATTCAAATATTGTTTCATTATTAATTTTATTTTTATACGAATTTATTAATACTAAATCCTTTGGTTTCATTTTAACTCTCATACCAATAGATTTTAAAAGTTTTTTATATTTAATATTTGCAACTCTTATTTCATCGATGCTTCCGGAATTTCCAGTTCTAGATATTAGTGCAAGGAAGCCTATTTTAGTAATATCCCATGCTGCTCCAGACACTACACCATCTAAAACTGTGTTTTGAATATACAAAATTATTTCAAAGAATGTATTTCCTGCGCCCGCTTCAGTCGTTTTTACATTCTTAGTGATAATTTCAAAGTCGATATTTTGCTTTCTGAGTTCTTCTAATAATTCATCTATCCCTGAGGAATCATCTTTAATATTTATAAGTAGGCCTTCTATTTCTTCGTCAAAATCCTCTACAATATCATTAATCTCATATCGTTCAATATTTTTCTTTTCACTTACAAAGTCCTCGATAAGAGAAAATATACCAGAAGGAATATTAGTTTCTTTTTTACCATTAGTATATGGATATAAAAGTTTCATTATTATATAAACATTATTTTTATCCTCATTAAGTTCAAGGTCCATCCAGTCTAATTTAATCTCCATTATTTTGATGAACAAATATTCTATGTCTTCCCTAGTCAAACTATCACTAAAGAATGTGTATTCTATGAGTTTTTCTTTTTCTGATTTTTGTTCATCAGTATCAAATTCTATATGCTCCGCAAAAAGCGTAAAATATACTTTTTTCATTTGGTCCTCCTAAACGTTCAATTTATTTCAAATACTTAACGAAATTTTTGAAGATAAGAAGTTTTTAAAAGAGTCCTTAATTTTCAGTAGACGAACTCTCAATATAATCTTCTCCATTTGGTGTTATGTTCACAGATACGAAATCCTTTTCATAGTTAAGTGATACTAGTTTTTTTCCTGCCCAGTAGTTCATAGCATTTTTGTATTCATTATTTAATTTATTGAATTCCACTTTTTTAAATTTGAAGTTATAATCTGATGTGTAATATTTTGAGTTGTAAAGTTCTCTTAAAATATTTTCTCGGTATTGTTTTCTATAGGATATTGGTAAGGGACCAAATCCTGGAGAAGCTAGATCTGTATAAATAGAAATACCGATAGCATCATTTATCTCAGGACCTATTTCAAAGAAAGTATCTAGCAATTCTTCCTTATCATTTTCTTCAATTTCTTGATTAACTAATTCAATTAAAATTAGTCGGAATTCGAATTTACGCTCATTATAGTTATCGATTTTATCTAATTTTTTTAGTCTGTTCATCATCCTTTTATTTAGTTTTTTTGTATTAAAATAAAAGTATCTTGACATTGCTAGGTACGTGTCATCTTCTATAAAGTATTTTGTGTTTTTCCATATCAAAAACAAGCAAGCATATTCATAAGCTGAACCTAATTCATTATGTCTTAGACTTTTTAGAAGATTAATATATTCTTCAACTATTGTATAAAATAAATTTATTTCATCTATCTCATGTTGATTGATACCTAAGTCTTTTAAAAATTGGTTTTTTCTGAGCGTTCTATAACTATTATTAATTTCTGTATTTATATAAAATAAGTTATCCTCTATATGGGAAAAAATATTACGTTTAAATTGTTCAGTATTAATACGCTCATCATATTGGATTGAAGACTGCCACCTTTTAAAGTCATTTTCTACAGTAAAGTAATCGTAAATTTCAGGGATAGTCTTATAATAAAATTTTTTTAGGATTTCATTTTGACTATTTTTCTTTTCTCGACGCTTAGTAAAGTAATTATTTAAAACTTGAGTTAAACCTGTCTGCGAGAATTACAGGTAATAATACTTTAAACCATTGCGATTCAAAAAGTGCAAGTGACAAAACCATCTTTAGTAATTTCCTCCTTATGTTCTCTATATCCTTATTTTACCACAACGATTGACTAACCAATTGATCTATATAAACATTTAATTAATAATAAAATTCACATTTTATATATCTTTAAACAATCCTCATACCTATCCTCAGAAGCTCCAGATTGACCCGTGTTGAATCAAAAATATCAATATGGAGTTATATATTAATCCACTCCAAAAGGTCTCAGAATTCATTCTTTAACTATCTATTCTTATTATTTATATGATGGTCAAAGGCAAGGCTTTGCCATGCGACAAGCAAGCTTGATCGCAATAAGTGTTACAAATTTGTACATGAGTATATACACTGATGTACAGTTTTGTAACAAAAATAATTTAAAAAAGTTTCTCCGATTGATTTACGTTTTTCAAAATACAGAAATAATAGATATATCACCAAATCAAATCACTCGGAGGAACTAATTATTATGAAGACTCACAACGAAATGTATTTACAATCTATGAAACTTGAAAACGGATTTAAAGCAAGATATGTATCAGAATTAGTTTCTTATTCAAAAATAATCGATGGAATCATCAACTTTATTGAATCTCCATGCGGAACTGGCAAGACAACGTTCTTTATTGAAGAAGTTTCTAAGAAAGCGAAGAATAAAGAACAAATTTTATATTTGGTAGATACTTCAATTTTAGAAGAATTGTTATTAAATAAATATGATGAATACCTAAAACCTTACGATTCATCAGTAAAAGGAACCATGATTTTTAATGAAGAACAGCTCCCTGGGCATGGATTTGGAGTTCAAATAAAAGAAGATGGAAAGAAAGATAATAGAGCAATCTGTATGACGTACGCGAAGTTTGCCAGCGTTCTAAGTAGAAGCAATGATGATAACTTCTTGAACAACATCAAATTTCTTTGTTGTGATGAAGTTCATAATTTAGCAAAATTTATTGGATATGATCTTCAGCTTGGAGCTAAGAAAGAAGAAACGAACTTATATAAAGCTTTAGAGAAGATTGTTACTTCAACTGATAAGGGAATTTTTAAAACTTTGTTTATGACAGCAACTCCATATAGAATAACTAAGCTTCTAAAAGAAAGCTTCAATTATACCTGCAACAAGATAGTGTCCGAAAGTGAACTGAGGGGATATCTATTCAACAGTCAAAAAGTTTATACGAATATTGATAACATCCTAAAAGAGCTTCGGAAAAATGACCTGCACGAAGATAACAAAATTCTGATGTATGTTGAAACTATCAAGAAAGCAGTAGAAGTTCGTTCGAAACTGGAGACTAATGGATTTAATGTTGCTTGCTTATGGAGCATCAATAATGAAAGAAAAATGGATAATCTCTCTAGAAAAGTTCGTGAGCATATTGTTGAGAAAGAAGAAATTCCTGAATATGTGGATGTAGTAATAATAAATGCTGCATATGAGACTGGATATAATATCTTCGATAAAGAAAACATGGCTCAAACAGTCATCGTTCATAGCAGAAATTCAGAAGTCATTACTCAAGTTCGAGGAAGAATCAGACATGATATCAATAACTTAGTGACTCTTAATCAAAGTGGTTCTATTGTAGAGATTAAACGAGATGGAACAGTAACAGAGCTTTGTCCCACTAAGCTGGAACGATTTATTGGTATTCCATTAACAAAAGAAAAGAAGGATGAACTTGCTCAAGAGCTAAATTTAATCAATGGTCATGGAAGACAATTGAAATGGACGAGCTTAAAAAAACTTCTATCTGAAAATGGTTTTAAGATTGTAGATCATAATTCTCGAATAGATGGAAAACAAGTACGATTCAACGTTATAGAGCAGAACGACTGAGGCAGCCTAATGGCTGTCTTATTTTTTTTTGAGAAGTTTTCAAATCTCATTTACGTTTTATAATGAAAAAGTTTCAGAAAAAGTGTCTAGTATGTAGCACTCGTATATATATAATTAAGGAGATAAAAAAATGCTTTAAAAGAAATTATTTTCCAATATATCGTACCAAGCACTTTAGGTATGTATATATATTAATAGAGAGATAAGTTTATTCCAATTCTCTTTCCCTCTCTGTTTCTCTCGTAGTTGAGTGAAACGTTTTTCCTTAAGAGTTTTTATATTCATGATTTAAGTTGAATGTTTAGTTAGCTTCCTCTTTTCTTCCATTTCTGAGAAGTTGGCTATTCATTCAACCTCCTTAATAATTTGATTTATATAATAAACAACATAGGTTTTTGTTGCCATAAATTGGTCCTCCGAAATCGATTTTAGTTGAGTTGCCTATGTTGTTTATTATGTGAATCAAAAACATCTTCGCCCGAAAGGGCCATATATACAGCTAAGGTGTTTTGTACGAACGCCAGGCTTAACCTTCTACTCTTGCCATGACGATCTTTGCCTAAATCCGAGCGAGAAGAAAATCAAGAGTCATACCTTTACAGGTATGGCTATTTTTTTACGTTTTTTTAAGTTTGCTTTCAAAGCAAAATATTAATTCGAAGGAGACATATCATGTTGAACTTAAACGACATTGAAAATTATAGATGGGTTAAAAACGGTCGAATGTATACCTTAGAAAATTCAGAAGGAAAAGTTCTTCATACAGCAGAAGACCAAACTTGCAACGGGAACTTTATCACAGATTCCATACTAGAAGAGTTAGCTGCCGAATGTTTTGAAGAACTAGAAGGGAAGTAGAAATATGAAAATGGAACTGCGTGTTCAAGATGTTGAGTTAGTTTCAGAGAATCAAGATGAAATGATTGTATCAGGCTATGTCAATAAAACGGAGCAACTTTCAGAAGTACTTGGTTCTAGTAAGAGGTTCAAAGAAAAAATACGACGAGGTGCCTTCCAAAGGGCTATTGCTAATAAGCAACGAGACATCGATTTCTTACTTGAACATAAGTCAAATCAGATTTTATCTAGTACGAGAAACGGAAGTCTTCATTTAGAAGAAGATTCTGTTGGTCTTAAAATGACAGCTAAGATTGCCAAGACAAGTTACGGAAAAGATTCGTATGAGCTTATCAAATCTGGAATTTTACGAAACATGAGTTTTGGATTTAAAAATATTCGCGATTCATGGAAAAAGACTACAGGAGATCTTTATGAACGTACCATCGAAGAACTTCTTTTATACGAAGTTTCGGTTGTGAAAGATCCTGCTTACAGCCAGTCTACTATTGCTGCTCGTGGTATTGATCTAGTTGAAGACGTTGAAATTCCTGCTGAACCAGAAGCTGAAATTCAAATTGAAGAAGTTCGAAAAGAAAAAGATTTAGACCTTCAAATTCGAAAAACTCAAATCGAAGTTGAAAAACAAAAGGCTAGTGTTTCTAGTGCTGAACGAATGGTTAAGTTGCTCGACACTAATAGTAGTAGGTCCTATCTTGAACGAACTAAGAAAGTATTAGAAGAAACGAGAAATGAACTTTCTAAATTACAGGAGGAACAAAAAATGAAAGAAGAATTAAAGAAAGAAATAAGAGAATTACAAGATGTTGGAACTGGACAATCAACTATTTCTCAACAAGTCGCACCGATTACAGAGCTGTTAGAAAGTACAAGCGATGTAGTAGCTAAAAGTCGTAAAATTAAGCTTGTTGGCCAAGAACTGAAACTTCCATACGAGACAGAATTATCGGATGCGGAATTTGTTCTTGATGGGGACCCTATTCCAGAAGTCAGCTTAAACTTAGCAGAAGCAACTAAGTTAAATCCGAAGCGAATTGGTATCGCGCAAAGATTCAGCAATGTTCTTTTGAATGAAGTTGGAGTTTTAGAGGAAAATAGCAAGTCAAAATTAGTTAGTCGGGTTGGTAAAAAAATTGAAGAAGAGATTTTAGTTGGTGATGGCACATTAACTGGTTTGCACGGTATTGCTCCTGACGTATTAGTTCCATCAGTAAATATTGCAATTGCTCCAACAGAATTATTACTTCGAGCTCTTTATTTAAAAGTAAATTCAGAATATCGCCCATTCTGCAAATGGTATATGTCTGAGCAATATTTTGAGAAAGTTGCAAAGATCATTGTTAACGGTGAATATATCGTTAAATCGAAAACAGTTGATAATAAAGTTGTTGCCACTTTATGGGAACATGAAATTGAAGTAACTAATGCTATTGCTGCAGGTGATACAATCGGACAAGTTCCAATTATCTTTACTGACATTGCAAACGCTTATACATTAGCGATTTCTAAAGATGTTGTTGTTACAAAGCTTGGAAAAGATTCAATTGTAAGTGTGTCGGGTAATACTTTATATATGGGCGAAATGTATTGTGATGGATCAGTGCATAACTACTTAGCTGTAGCTAAAGGAACAATTACCGCATAATTGTTTATGCGAAATATTTCATAAACTTAGAGCTGGATTAACTTCTGGCTCTTTTTATTTTAATTGAAAGAAGGTAATAAGAATGGCAAAAAGACCAGGAACGAAATGCAAAGTCTACATCCATAAAGCAGGAACAAATATAGCATTAGCTGCCCAACGAAATGCTACCTTAAGTCATTCAGTAGAAGGCACTGATACAGAAGTATTCTCAATAGCCTGTAATAAAGCATTCATTACTGATGTTGAGGCATATGCAACATTAAAAGAAGAGTACGTTCAAGGAAATAAAGTAGATGTATATATCGCCCTACCATCTGAAGAGAAGTACTTTGGTAACTGCACAATAACTACATTCGATAATGATATTCCATATGCGGAGTTAAGCACTTGGTCTATATCATTACAGGGTTTAAGCGCTCAATTAGTAGTAGTTAAGTAAGAGAGGATGGTATATCAAATGAAAGAGAAACTAAATCATTTACAAATAGTACGTGGAATCATAGATGAAGATAAGTTTAGGTTTGCAGCTGCAACAATCTTAATTGATTACTACTTAGATGAGATGAAGAACAAAGGTAAGGATATGACACGAACAAACCTGTTAGATCGTGTGAACTTATCCTTAAGATCAATGGGTAATGCCGAAGTCTCTTATGGTTTCATAAGACGATGGTATGAATAAAACATTTATATAGGATGAGGAGTACCGCCTAGGCGTTAGAACAAAAACAGTAATATACGTTTAATAACTGTGGGAGGTACACTTTCACTACCTGAATTTTTAATAAAAACAATTTTTATGTAAATAAGTGTAAAGGGATGATGATATGCAAATACCAGTTCATTTTAACCATAAGAGCATTCAACAATTTAATTTTATAGTGGAAGAGTTAAGTAAACTAAATAAATTGAATCCAACGGATCAGCCGATTATTGAACGCATTGCATTTAACTTGGCAACCATAGAAGAATGTGAGATACAGCTTTTAAAAGATGGATTTGTTCTTGAGGGATTGCATGGAAAGAAAGAACATCCAGCTTTAGGAATATCAATGAAGGCACAGGCTAAGGTATTAGAAGCGTTTAAACTTCTAGGACTTGACGCATCATCTAGACTTAAGGAAGAACAATCAAAACCAGAAGATTGTTCTAATGATCCACTCCTTAAACTCCTTGGTAGAGTATAATAAAGACTTTCATAAGGCCGAAGATGGTCGAAAGGAGAACTTTTAAATAGTTGTTATTTGGAGTGGAAATCTAGAATAGGATAGAGCAAATTATGTTATGATAACTAATAGTAAACATAAATAGATGGGTGTGGATTATGAATAAGAGTAATAATTTTATTCTAAACAGACTTTTTACTCAAAATATATTTATGGACCTGATAAATAATAATTGTAATACCGTTTACAATACATGTATTCAACGTTATTTAGAGGAGATAAATTCATTTAATAACGAAGTGTTAATAAATAAAGTTTATGGATATATGGGTAAAAAGTACAGAAATGAATACTTCTATAAGAATACACTGCTAAATAAACTATTATTAGGAAGACATAGTCTCAAAACAACAACAGCTTTGTCTGAAGTCCCCATTAATAAATCAAAAGCAGATTTTATTTTAATTAACGGTAAAGCTGTAGTATATGAAATCAAAACAGGTTTAGATACATTTGAGAGATTGGATAATCAGATTAATGATTATTATAAAGCATTTGACCATGTATGCGTGGTTACATGTGAATCAAATTATAAAAAACTTTCAGGAATCCTTAAAGATACAAAAGTGGGTATCTATATATTGACTGACAGAAATACAATTAGCGTAAGAAAAGAATCAATTGAAGAACGTTCATTTTTAGATTATCCAACAATCTTTAAAATATTAAGAAAAAAAGAATTTGAAAATATATTATTAGATTATTATGGTGAGTTGCCCCATACTACTCAAGTAAATTATTATAAAGAATGTTTGAAGTTGTTTACAAGAATTGATATAGAAATTCTTTACGAATTTTTTATTAGAGAATTAAAAAAAAGAAATATTAAAGAGATTGAAGAATATAATAAAGTACCTTATGAACTGAAATTTATGGTATATTTTTCTAAGTTCAAGAAAAATGATTATTTAAAATTACATGATTTTTTACATGGGAACTGGGGAGGTTAGTTATGTATCTACCATACTTAAGAGGTAGGCAATATGAGTTATTAGCATTAAGAGAATTAGCTGAAAATGATCTTATAGGTAATAAAGTAACTCCAATAATTGAACCGATAAAACCTTCTTCTACTCTAATTAAGACTATTACACAGTTTGTAGATAAAAATAAAGATATTGCATTAGTACTCAACCCGAAAGTCGGGAATTTTAACAAAGAGTTAGAAATTGTTAAAAATGATAAATTTAGAGATCAATTAATAAGTGCGTTTGAAAAGCCAAATGTGATTATTTCACATATATTAAATTCAAATAGTGTTAATGAAATAAATATGCTAGTTGAACAAGGGCATAAAAAGAATGAAATTTTAATGATTAATAAAGAGAAAGATTGCTTGAATTTTTATTTGCAAGTTTTCCAGGAAGAGTATCCACGATATAATCTTATACCAGAAGAAAGTTCATTTAGAAGAAAGATAAGACATAATAAGGTATTAATTGCTGATAGATTTGAAAAACAATCAAGAAATGCAGATTACTTAAGTTTAGATGACGAATCCTTTTCTGAGGATCATATATTTTATAAAGAAGATGGATTTATTGGTTTTTCAGATTACTCAATTGTTGGTGAAGGTTATTTTGAATCAGGTTTTGCACCTTATGCTGTTGCAATACATATTGTTTTTTTTGATGAGAATAAGTGTCTAAGAGTCAAGCACTTTGTTTCAAATTCAAATGAAGATTATAATGATCCAGCAGGCAAATTCTACGAAGCGTTAAAAAAACTTGCATTGTGGCAAGAAAAAGAACATATCAATACATTTGGTTTAAGAGAATTTATGAAGCACTACCATAACGGTACATATCCGGGCTTAGGTACAGTAAAGAAGCTTTCAATAATGCATCATATTGAACTAGTTAGTAAGTATTTGGATGGGGTAGAATAGGGATGATTTGTTGTGACCGGTGTTTTAAGGATCTGGAGATTAAAGCCATCATTCAAGGTATCAATAGACAAGGAATGTGTGAAACGTGTAACAAAAAAAACGTATTTGTTTATGACACTGATAAGAACAATGAATTAGTAGATAACTTTAATGAACTATTAGATATTTATACGCCCTTATCTAGTTTACCAGATAATTATCCTAGAGAAAAAGCAAATTTGCTAAAAGATGAGCTGAATGATAGATGGCAAATCTTTAATATTAATAATGAAAAAATCTATACTTTGGTAAAAAGTATATGTCACGAAAAATACACAGAGATGCCTGAATTATTTGATTCTCCAATTGGTATTACTGCATTATATCAAAATGATGATTATTTAACTGAAAATTCAATTTTAAAGAACTATAATTGGGAAGACTTTGTTGTAGAAATAAAAAATGTAAATAGATTTCATACAAATCATATTAATACCAAAGTTTTAGAAATGTTCTGTGAGGTCGCTATAAAATCTTATAAAGCTGGTGAAGTTTTATATAGGGCAAGAATCTCCGATGAAGATGGGTATGCATTTGACAATATGGGGGCGCCACCTTCAGGAAAAGCATCCGATGGACGTGCAAATCCTTTAGGAATTAGTTGTTTGTACTTGGCGAGTGATAATGAAACAACTTTACATGAAATTAGAGCAAGTGTATATGACTATGTTACTATCGGGAAGTTTGAACTACTGGAAGACATTGACGTTGTAGACTTTATAGCTTTGGACAAAATTAGTCCTTTCTCGGGTATTAATACAGAACTCCATGCAATTAACAAGGAACACTTAAGGAAAATTAGTAATGAAATAGCAAAGCCTCTTAGAAGAAGTGATAGTTCTTTAGATTATTTACCAACGCAATATATTACTGACTTTGTTAAAAGTAAAGGTCATAAAGGAATAAGATATAAAAGTACTAGAAATGAAAAGGGATATAATTTAGCAGTTTTTAATGATGAATTATTTGAATGTAAAGAAGTAAATGTATTTGATGTTAAAAGTATAAAATATGATTTTTTACAATTAGATGAATATTTCGATTAGGAAATATTAATAAAAGTGAATAAAATATCAATTTTATGTAAAATGCATTAGTGTTAAAAAAAACAGTATATTTCCTACTTTTACAACAACTATTAATTTTTTGATATAATTACAAATGATATAAATAGTAATTTTTGAAGTAAAAAAAGTCTTAGAATACATTGGTGCATGGGTGTAGTTGCCTCTTTAGCTATCTTTGGAACATTCACAGTTGTGTGAGACATAAAAAAGGGGAAATTCATCATGAAGAAAAGTTTAATTTTAGCAGCTGGCGTTATCTCAATCGGATTGCTTGGTGCATGTATGCAAGAAGAAAAACCAGAAGCAAAAGTTAAAGAAACGGCATCGGCCGAAGTACATAAACCAGAAACAGTTTCAGAAGAAAAACTTTTAGAAAACGGAGAACCTGATTTTTCTGAGGACTTTGAAAATACTGTCTCACGAGAAGAAGCTATCACACCAGAAATGAAAGCAATGGTAAAAGATCAATACGAATACTTTTCTAAACTTGTCGTTACATACGAAAATACGCCTGGAGAAATAGAAGACGATGCTTGGTTAACTGAAGAAGTTAAATCAGAACTAGCAGAAAGAGCCAAGGAAATTGAAGCATTGATGCCAACTAAAAACGCTAATCTTGAAAGAGATTTATACATGGCGTTGGGAGAATTGGAAGATGGACTCGATTATGAGTCTGGCGGAAGTATCTGGATGCCTTATAGAGTGTTCCTTGGATTAAATGCTGGTATGAACGGAATCGAGACTAAAGAAGAACAAGCAGCAATTAATGAAGAAGGAAATTGGACAGCAACCTTTACTGATGAAGAAATAGGTTGGAATGATACGTTTTGATTTTATTGGAAACTGAATAACTAGGCAGCAATGGAAAATAAGCGAAAATAAATTCCTGGTCTTCAGGAGTTTATTTTTTTTATTTTTTTTATAAAATCAAAATTTTATTTTACATTTAAAAATCACCTGATATAAGAAATTTGAGGTGATTTTTTTGCTACCAACTGAAGAACAACTAATTCATCATTTATCAGACAAAATGACAAACCAAGATATCGCTAAAATTTATGGAGCATCTTTTCAGAAGATAATTCAGCTTATAAAAAAGTATGGAATTAATCCAAATGAACTAAGGAAAGTAAATAAATTTATTGTTTATGAACATTGGCTTGATGGGGAAGTTATTTATGTAGGTAGTGGGCTATGGTACAGATGCAGAAGATATTCTAATAGAAGAAACTCGGAACATAGAGAGCTTATGAAGGATGGATTGCTTGAATATCAATTTGTAGCTGAGTTTGAACAAGAAGAAGATGCTAGAAGATATGAAGCACTACTTATCAATCAATATAAACAATTAGGGCTAGCAAAATTTAATAAGAAAAGATTTTGAACCTTGACGAGTAATACCAAGTAAAGGCATAATTAACAGTAATCGTATTACTAAAAAAATGAGTTTTTTCAACAACCGTTGATAGGACTGAAAATATAGCTTTTATGGAATATATTGGGACTCAAAATCGTGTTCCTCTGGAGTGCCGGTTCAACCCCGGCCACCGGTATCAATTTTTAACTAAAACCCGCTTTTTTCTGCTATACAACAAGGATCGTGAGTTTAGTCTTAATGACTGAACACGCAATCCTTTTTTGTTTTGGTCGTGTCTTATAATCGTGTGCTACCCACTTTAATTAACCTTAAAGGAGTGTAGAGAATGGTAACAAAAAGAAAATGAACGGTTATAGAAGAATTAGTTGAGGAAGAGCATGTATTAGTAAGTGGCGGTAAGGACTTTCAGATTTGCCTAGATTTGTTTTTAAAAGATATGAGAATTCCACGGCTTGCTCTAGGGATCCTTTTTGTCCATTATGTCCAGAATCGATCATCAAATCAATCGGCTGTATTCTTCTGCATTTCTTCGTTTGTATTTGTATGTGAGGTTTGACGTCTATAATCGATTCACATTGGATAATCCCTTAAGCTATGAGACACGTATTCGATTCTAAAATTATATCCTGATGCAGTACCCGCGCAATAATAGAGTAGGGGATTTAAGGCTCCTTTTTTATTACACTTTTTTAGTTTACATAACATATATTATAGGTATTAGTATTCATTTCTATACACACATACAGAAAGAGAAGACTAGAAAATCTACTCTTTTTTCTTTTGGCCAAATATAGGGATATAATCATGCTTCACGAATTCAAGAAACCGGGATTATTTTAAAAATAAGCCCATTTTACTAGGCTGGTTTGATATACTAGAAATGGAAAAATTGAGAGGTTCATTTTAATTAGTAGGGAAGTGTAAAAAATGCTCTGGAAAATTTACTTTTGGCTAATTATAGCTATATCGATAGCTTCATTGTTTGTAGAAGCGGTTCATGGTCCTGTGATAGAAGCTACGGATACTGTTATCAGTATTATTTCCACAATTGGATTATTTGGTTATGTATATAACAAACAATTGTTATCAAAGTCATTCTGGAAATTCGTATTTATAATAACTGTAATTGAAGTGCTTGCATACACAATGTTGGATGTGCTTAATGATTCAGAACTTGGAGTAGGGGGAATGATTTTCGTTACAGCTTTCACGCTTATCATAATGTATCCTTTCTTTCTAGGTTTATATAGATATGGATTCCGTAAGGAAAATTTAGCTTAGTAACTTCATAATAGCAGGTCATTTGTTTGAATAAGGCATTAAAGAAGGAGACCATAAAATATGTTAACAATCGATAATTATATTGATTCTATTAAAGCTAACCTTGAGAAACATTCAGATTTGTTAGTAGGTAACCTTAAAAATATCATTACATACAACTATTTTTCTGAAATAGATTTGTTGGATTTTACCGCATTTATTGAGCCTACAAATTTTGAAATTTCAATAAGGATGTTCTCTATGAATAGAGAAGCTAACGAAGTTTTCTATGAAGGTAATGACACAACAGTTTTTGCAGGTAGTGTTGATATAGTTCCTGATGTTACATACTATCAGTTAATCGACAATTCATTGGATGATTTTCTTGATAATTTTTACGAAGAAAACTATCCAGCAATATACGATTTAGAACAAAAAGCGTTTACAGATTGGTTTCGTCAATGTTGGAAAAAATCAGGTGGGGATATATTGAATTTACCATCGTTCTTTGTTTTCCACGATGATACTAAATCATATGAGTTAAAAAATAATCAATGGATTGATGATGAAGAAAAATGGTCATAAAAAAGAATGCCTATATATAGGCATTCTTTTTTATTATCAAAATATCAACATTAACGATTAACATAGCTTATATTTAAATATCTCAAATTTGCACCCAAAGCTTTCGCAGATTTGGAAACAAACTTGAATACTGAAACAGCTAATCATCAGGACATAAGGATCAGTTGGCCATCAAAACAGCTGAATATGACGCAAAGGTTAAAGAGCTTGCTGCAGCTAAAAATATAATTTAAAACTTGAATGCTACACTTAAATATGCGGAAGAAAAGGCTAAACAAGCTGATAAATCAATAGATATCACTATAGTTAAAGCAGATACACCTTCAACAGAAGATGTACATTAAGAAGAATATCAATTAGTGTAAAATTCTTTTTTGTCTCAAAATATAAGAATACTAGTGGCAATGAGATACTAATGAAAATAGCCTCTAAGATATACCTAGAGGTTTTTTCTGTCTACGGAGTCCTGAAAAAACCGTAGTTGGAGTTTCCCCAATTATACATGACAATAAAAGAAATTGATTCAATAAAATGTAAAATTATTTCTAATTCCGTCTCACTACAAAAAGATTACTTGTCATTTTGAGACAGATTATTTTGTGTACTATTAACTTCCTATAATTTATCTTATGTTAACTAATAAAATTGTAAACTACGAAAAAGGCAATCTAATGACTACCCTTCTGCACGTTTTTTTAATCTTGAGCTTTCGCATTTAATAAATATTTTATAAAGGATCTTTTTCCAAATCAATGAAAATTTCCGAAGTTACACTTAAATATAAAAAAGAGAAGACTAGAAAATCTTCTCTTTTTTCATTTAATCATTTTCACGAAAATTGATTCTTCTCTCTCTCCCAGCTGTTTCGCAGCCTTTTTAGCCTTCTCCTGCTCAGGGTTAGTATAGAGGGCAGCTGTTGTGGTTGAAGTATGACCAAGTTAAGTCATCAGTAAATGGATGTCTCCTGACTGCTCCATTAAGTTTGTCCCATAGGTATGTCTCAGTTTGTGTGGCGACATCGACTTATTGGACTTAAATGCCTTCGTGTATTTCTTTACTAGAGCCCCGATGGCGCGGTTGGAAAGAGGGGTGGCTCCATCATTCACTCTAGTCAAGAAAACATAGGCCGTATCATCATTTGAGCCCCTATAACGTTCCGTTCGCACAGTTAGGTAGTCTTTTATGTCCTGCATCAACGGAGGTGAGACTGCCACTACATCCTTTTTTCCACCCTTACGTAATACGTGTATTTGTTTATCTTCAAAATCCAAGTCTCATAGCCTTAATTTGGATAACTCGTTCACCCGGATGCCGCTTCCTAAGAAGAGGGATAAAATTGCAAAATCACGTTCCTGGTCCCTTTTAAAATAAATAAGTTTCATGGACCTTTCAGGTAGCTCCTTTTCATAGTTATGCATCACGAATTCAAGAAACCGAGCATCCTCATCATTGTGGAAAATCTTTGCCGATATTCTCGAAGCACTGGCCCCCAAAGTCTCTTTTACTTTGTTCACTTCAATTTTCAACATGACATTTCGATAGAAGTAAGGTTCGCCGTCATCATTTTCTGACTGAGTCGTTAAATACTTGAAAAGGGAACGTAATGCTGAAATTTCCCGATTGACGGATACCTTTTCGGCTTTTTTTGTTTCCTTCTTATTGATAGGGATATTTCTCCGTTCCAAAAATTTGATAAAGGATTGAGCTTCGATCAACTTTAACTTTTCCAGCACTGACAGGGGGATATCTTTAATATGCTCCTGCTCAGCAATGCTCTCAGCTATCAGCCACTCCAAAAATAATTATAATCAAGAACGTAATTCAAAAGGGTAGAAGGGGGGCCGGGTATCCAATTTATTGTCAACATACTCAACGATGTAGAAAGGTATGGACTTAACCAGCTGTTCCAATTTCTGCTCATGGATTTGACATTCTCTTATCAACAGATCCACATAATATCAGTAAATACTTCAGTTTTCCAATCTTATTTAATGGTTTCAATTATGGACATAAAGGAATGGAGGGGAGGAAATGAAAACAAAGCAAGACTTGAACACCGGTTATCACTGCAAACGTTGGATCATTTCAATTTTTTCATGAACCTATTGATGAAATTAGAGGGTTCTTAAATCAATCACAATCATTGAGACCTTAATAGGGTCTTTTTTTAAATAAATCGACTGAAATTATAAACATAGAACTTTACCTGTCAACAAAGTTGTATCAAAAACTATCTAGCTGAAAAATGCCACAAAAGTCCTTGCAAACAAGTATACAAGGACTTTTATAATTTACATAAAAGAAATGGCACCACTAATTATAGCTAATACTGTTAAGATTAACGATGTCAAGATGGCCCATTTGTATGCGAATTTCTGATATTCTCCAAGGTCTTTATCAACCATACCAACTAATAGAATGGTTGATGCAACAAGTGGACTCATTAAATGAGCGGGTTGTCCCAATATAGAAGCCCGAGCAATTTCTAACGGACTGATTCCATAGGCTGAAGCTGCTTCTGCAAGAATAGGGAGAACTCCAAAATAATAGGCATCATTCGATAAAACGAAAGTGAATGGCATACTTGTAATGCCAACAATGACAGGAAAAAATTGACCTAGTGAAGCAGGTATTATCGAAACCAGTCCATTAGCAATAGCATCAACCATTTTTGTACCGGAAAAGATTCCTGCAAATACTCCTGCCGCAAAAACTAACAGAACAACAATCAATGCGTTTCCAGAATGTGCTAAGATGCGACTTTTTTGCATTTCCAGATTGGGGTAGTTAATCATTAAAGCAATAGCGAAACCGACCAAAAATAAAATAGGAGAAGGTACCAATCCCATAATAAGAATGACCATAATGCCTACTACAATGAATAAGTTAACCCACAATAAATGAGGACGTTTAATGTCAATGTGTGGGACTATCTCAGTGGCTTCATTTTCTACAGTAGCAGCTATTTCAATATTTAACTCTTCTATGTGTATTACACCCAGTCGTTTACGTTCTTTTGTTCCTAAAATAAATGCGACGAAAATAACCCAAAGAGCACCACAGATCATGGTTGGAATAAGTGGGACGAAAAATTCGGATGCATCAAGTCCCAATACTGCGATTGCCCGTGTAGCAGGTCCACCCCAGGGGGTCATTCCACTCATAACACTTAAAGCTAGCATGGCTACTGTGGCTAAAACCAATGGATTCATACCGATTCGTTTATAAAGTGGATACATAGCTGAAACAGTAATGATATACGTTGTTGTTCCATCTCCATCTAGGGCAACGAGTAATGCAAGAATTGTGGTACCTACCGAAACTTTAACAGGATCTCCCTTGACAACTTTTAATAATTTTTTGATCAGTGGGTCAAATAAGCCCGTGTCTATCATAATACCAAAAAATAATATGGCGAATAATAATAGAGCAGCAGAAGGAGCGACTAGCTTAATGCCTTCCATCATCATAGTGCCAATTTTACTCCCAAAACCACCAATTACTGCAAACACGATCGGAACTAAAGTTAAAGCAACAATGGGTGATAAACGTTTGGACATAATTAAATAGGTAAAAACGATAACCATAGAAGTACCTAAAATTGTAAGAAACATTATTAAATCCCCTCCCTAATTTTGAATGCGCTTTCAATTAATCTCCGGATGACTTAGAAATAATTTGCGAATTTTCAGAAAGAGACTGGTAGATTAATAAGTTTTACACTATGCTTATGCGCTTTTCTTTATTAAAGGTTAATACAGAGAGAGCAATAAGTTAAATACATATTTTTTTGGTATTGTTATCAAAATAATTTATTCTTTAAAAAAGAATGGAGACTAAAGCAATGAAAGCCACTGGAAAAGTGATTCATAACTATAGATTTTAAATTTAAATGCTACATTTAGTTTTATAAAGAAGGTCATCATCTAAATTATAGATGATGATCTTCTTTTCTTTATGAATCAGACTTTTTCAGTGCCTTTGAGCAAAGATCCCTCCTTTTTATTTAACATTTAGTTTTACTGAATTACTGTTAGTCTTTTTTTCTTAAACTTAATTTTAATACCAATCTTAGTAATGGAGGAACGGCGATATAAATAAAAGCCAACCGAAATAGTTGATAGCTGGTAACAGTAGATACATCAGCATTGACTTCATGTGCAATGATTCCCATTTGATCCATTCCACCAGGGGCTAAACTTAAAAAACCCGTAATAGATGATAAATCATAATACTGGGTCAGTAGAAAACTGAAAAACATTGTTGCGCAGATCAAAATTAGCCCGTTCATCAAAGCCAATAATATGGTTTTCTTTTTGTTGTCGAGTTGTTCCGGTTTTAATAGTAAACCGATATAACCGGCAACCATAAATTGAGATATATCAAGAAGTGAAGGGGGAAGCGGGGGTCCCTGCAAACCAAAAAGGCTTATTGCAGCAGTAACGATTACTGGTCCTAAAAAGTAAGGAGCTGGTAATTTGATTATTTTACCTATTCTTGCTGCGAGAAAACAAATAAGCGCGAACAGAAAGATAAGTGGAAATAATTCACTCCACTGTGGAATAACGTTATCCATTATTCTAGATGAGCCATTGGTACTTTCCGATGCAAAAAGGGGACTGGAAATTAAAAATGGAACTAAGAAAACAACCATGATCACTCTTGTAACATGGAAAAAGGTTACTGTTGTAATATCAATCCCTTTCATTTCTTCTGCAAACACAACGATTTGTGACAACCCTCCAGGAATACTGCTTGTTAAGGAGGTAGGATAGTCAATACCGGTAAGTTTTGACATGACAAAAGCCGAACATACACACACAAGGACAATTAAAATTGTAAGGATCAACATTGAGGGAAGGTGACTAATCATGTCAGAAAATGAGCTCTTGGTAAAGGAGATGCCAATTGAATAACCTACAATAATTAATCCTGTATTTCTAATCGAAACGGGCCAAATTAATTTAACGTTTTTGAAGCGTGACGTAATTAATAGGGCTGCCATTGGACCTAGAAGCCAGGGGATTGGCAACCTGATAAGAGAGAAAAGGCCGCCTCCAATAAAAGCAGTTACGATTGCAGCTAATAATTGGATTCCCCTGCTTACTCTATTTAAATCCCACTTTTTCATATTAATTCTCTTCCTTTGTATTAGATTTATTTCGTTTCGTCTTGTTTCCTTTGTTTAGAATCATTTAGAAAATCAATAAATGCTTTTACTTGAGCCAAATCCATAGTGACATCCCGATAAAAAATCCAAGTTTCTCTAAGCAAATAGCTATTATCGCTTAATACAACGGGGAAAGTATACAGTGGTTCATCATTCTTAATACAGATTTCTGGTAAAATGGCATATCCTAAACCATTAAGAACCATTTCTTTACATGTTTCTATCCGATCTACCTCCATTGAAACCTTAGGTGGTACTGTAAATGTTTCCTGCCACCAGTTTTCAATAGTTAGTTTTAACGATTGGTCTGTTTGATAATTCACTCTAGGAAGAAAAGGAAGATCTTTTAATTCAATTTTTTTACTGGAAGCAATGCAAATCTTTTCTTCTTGAAATAACACTTTATTTTCCTGCCATTTGTAAGGACCTCTAACTATCCCTAGGTGTGCTTCTTCTTTTTTAAGCATTTGATGAATTTCAGAACTCCATCCAGTTTTCAAACTAATTTCAACATCTGGATACAGGGTTAGAAATTCTTTTAATAATACTGGAAGTTTATATCGGGCAAACAAGCCAGATACACCCAAACGTAAAGTTCCTTTTACTTTTTCATCCAAATTTGAAATATGTTCTTTTGCATCTCGTAACTGGTTACTCATATCTCTTGAATATTGAACCAGATATTCGCCTTTAACAGTAAACTCGATACCTCTTTTTCCTCTAGAGATTAAATTTGTTTTAAATTCTTTTTCTAGCTGTTTTATACGGTAGGTTAAAGCTGGCTGCGAAATAAATAGTCGTTGTGCTGCCTTTGTTATATTTCTTTCTTCATGAAGAGTAATTAATATATGCCAGTCTTTTTCATCCATAATATTTTTCTCCTTTCTTCATAAAAAATATTTATAGGTAATTAAAAATAGCAATAATTTATTTGATTTCTAAAAGTATAATACAACTAATGAATGAAAGAAATCTATCTTTTTTTGTGTAAATCAATAATCTCACTAAGTATTTCTAGTATTTATCATAAAAATTTTTTATGTCAATAAATAAAAAAACAATATTATTTTTATTCTTTATTTTCACTTATTATTTACATGAAGAGTTATCACTACTTAGCAGGAGGGGTAAAAATGGAAAATACACAAAATTATGATGTAGTTGTAGTAGGGGCAGGAAACGCAGCTTTATGTGCCGCAATCTCAGCAAAAGAGGGCGGTGCTAGAGTTCTTGTATTAGAACGAGGACCAGTGGAAAAGCGTGGAGGAAACTCTTTCTTCACAGATGGAGCCATACGTGTTGCATACAATAATTTAGACGCAATCAGAAAAGTAATACCTGAATTAACAGACGTAGAAGCCGAGTTAATTGTTATGCCTGAATACGCTGAATCTGATTATTTAGATGATCTAATGCGAGTAACAGGTGGACAAAGTAATCCTGAATTAGCAAAACAGCTAGTTACTAAATCGTATGAAACAATTGCGTGGATGCGTGATCAGGGAATAAAATTTGAATTGAATTATGAAAATCAATCTTTCGTACAAGATGGCAAGCGCAATTTCTGGGGAGGACTGCCTATCAAAACGGAAGATAAAGGCGTTGGCTTAATGAGACAGCTCTTTGCGCGGACAGAAGAAATTGGCATCGACGTTTGGTACGATTCACGTGCTGTGGAGCTTGTATCAGAGAATAACACAATATCGGGTGTCGTTGTTGAGAAGGATCATACAATGGTAACAGTTCAGACATCCGGTGTGATTTTGGCTTGTGGCGGCTTTGAAGCCAATAAGAAAATGAGAAGTGAAAATATTGGTGAAGAATGGGAAGCGGCGATTGTTCGTGGAACCGAGTTCAACACAGGAGACGGCATCTCCATGGCTATGGCAGTCGGGGCTCAAAAATTTGGGCAGTGGTCTGGATGTCATTCGATTGGGACAGATTATAACGCGCCAAAAGTAGGAGACTTCACGAAGCCGGGAGATATTTTTAAAAAGCATTCTTATCCGTACAGCGTCATGCTTAATAATGAAGGGAAACGTTTTGTTGATGAAGGAGCAGATTTGCGAAATTACACCTATGCCAAATACGGCCGTGAGGTATTAAAACAGCCTGGACATGTGGCATATCAAATTTATGATGCACAGGTACGCCCGATGCTGCGTAAAGAATATGACCTTGAAGAAGCGACTATTTATAAAGCAGATACACTTGAAGAGTTGGCTAGTTTCCTGCCGGTCAATCAAACACAATTCCTTAAAACGATCGAAGAATATAACAGTGCCGTACAAGATGGCGAGTATAGACCCGCAGAGAAAGATGGCAAAGGAACGAAAGGAATTACCCCTCCTAAATCCAACTGGGCACTTCGAATTGAGCAAGGGCCATTCTATGCTTTCCCTGTAACGTGCGGAATCACCTTCTCGTTCGGTGGTTTGCATGTAGATGCTACGGGTCATGTGTTAAACAAAGAAGAACAACCGATAAAAGGTCTCTTTGCGGCTGGTGAAATGATTGGGGGGATTTTTTATGAAAACTATCCTGGTGGATCCGGGTTAATGTCTGGAGCAGTCTTTGGAAAATTAGCTGGTTCATCCGCAGCCCACTATTTTCAAGAAAAGGTTGAAGCGATCAATAATCATTGAGTCTTTTCCTTGCATAGTTAATTAGATAAGAATGTGTCCAAAAATTCTAGGGATACATTAAATAGAAGAATAAAAAACAGCCAAGGCTTAAAAAAGTTCTTGGCTGTTTGGTACTTCAAATATTAAAAGTCTTTATGCATTGACTAAAACTCATATCATATAGGGATATGAGTTTTAGTCAACCTTAGTAACAGTTTATCTATTGCAGTTTTTTCAGATGTAGTGATTGTATAGCTTTAGGCGTCCTGATAGGCTGACAATATGATTTTTCCTCTATTATAGCTATTCGATTTTAGCACCAGCTGAATAGATCAGCTGGGCATTATCGCGCATGAAGTCAGTGCTGACTTATCAACAGTTACCAGTTATCAATTATTTTGTATGATTATAATATATAGGTGTTCTTCCTATGCTTCGATTGATGCTAAAATTGAGCCTGTGAAAAAGGGCGGCCAGTCAATAAATAATGGCTTGGTTTGTGGATACTTTCCCTATAACAAGGATGAAAGATAACAATTAGTTTTCTTTTTGTTTGGCTGTGTTAAAGGTAAATGTTGATAATTGAAACCTCCCTGATTCCCTTATATAATTAATATAGGAACAAGTATTCGGGGAGGTTATAAGGATGGACAAGGCGTTTAGCAATTTATTAAATCACATTGATAAATTAACCCTTACAAAAAAAGAACAAGTCTATCAATGGGTAAAACGTTATGTTGATCCTTCTTCCTCTGTCGGTGGACGTTTAATCAATGAAATGAGGGAGACTCGCTTTAAAGATGGGTTTGAGTGCCTTCACTGTAATTCTGTGCTGTTCGATTCGGGAAATACAAAAATCTTGCAGGAAGACTTTTACAGACACAACAAATACCGTTTTGTTCCGCACTCGTAAAGACAACGAATGGATTACATTTGTTGATTGTATGTTCAAAGGCTATTCTCTACGAAAATCGGCTGAAATCGTAGGGGTTACTTGGGTTACGCTTTTTTATTGGAGACACAAGCTCTTGAACGCTCTTAAACAAATCGATTTTGAACAATTTGAGGGTATTGTCGAGGTCGATGAGACCTATTTCTTATACTCTCAAAAAGGTCAACGTGACATTACTGGTAGAAAACCCCGTAAACGTGGCGGCAGCTCCAAACACTGAGGAATCAGCCACGAGCAGGTTTGTGTTCTTGTTGCTAGAGATCGTACAAAAGCGACTGTTTCAAAAGTATCTTGTATGGGGCGTATTGTTAAGACGAAAGTTGAAAAAATGATTGGTTCAAAGTTGACACCCGAAAATGTACTTGTAATAGATGCTTGGAGAGCCTATAAAACGTATGCAAAAGAAAAAAGGCATTGAGCATAACAGAATTAAATCAAACGATGGTAAACACGTTATTAAGGGCTTATATCATATTCAAAACGTTAATGGTCTCCATTCCCGATTGAAACAATTCATAAACCGATTTAAAGGTGTCGCAACGAAGTACCTTGATAACTACCTAGCCTGGTTTTTGTTTGTCGATAGCCGCTGTAACGAAAACACAAAGCACAATATTAAAGATTTTCTATTATCATCATTTGTCTTTGAAATGACAGATACTTACGATAGTTTACGCTTATCAAAATTCGCTGTATAGTGCTTATTTAACAATCGTGACAGGAATTTGCAATAAGTTTGTTGAATAATTCTCCGATGAGCACTTGATCTCAAGGAGGTATGAGATATGAAGATCAATAGAATAGATCATGTGAGTATAAACGTAAATAATCTCTCAGAGGCTAAAGCGTTTTTTCTTGATTTAGGACTTGAAGTGCAAGCGGAATGGGAATTGGGTGGAGAACAGTTGGACCGAATAGTTGGGCTTAATGATGTTAAAACGGCATGTGTAGGATTGGGGATGCCAGATGGTCAGGCATGGATAGAGCTAGTCAAATTTTATACGCCATCAGATGAAAAAGATATTCAGCAACCTTTTGCAAATACGCTGGGTATCCGACATATTTGCTTTGCTGTTGAAGATATTGAAGCTATTGTTGCAAAATTGAAAAAGAAGGGCACGGAAATCTTTAGTGAAATACAGCAATATGAAGAAAGTTATAAGTTATGCTACGTTCGTGGTCCAGAGGGAATTATTTTAGAGTTGGCGGAGAAAATCAAATAAACAGACGATATGCTGACATATATATAGCAACACTTCCGCTTAACTAAACACACTGATATTTCAGACTGGACGGCTGTCTTTTATAGGGGCAGTCGTTCTTTCCCCTTGTTGGACAAACGGGGGCATTAGCTAAAAAAAAATGGGGAACCTTGACAAATGAAGGTTCCCCTAATTTATTATATAAAAAATCAACATTTAAATTTAACAGAGCCTTTTGTTTAATACTCTAGTAACCATGAAAATCTGGATTCAGTATCTATATCCTAAATTGTATAAGGGTGAATCGCTCCCCCAGGAAAATTTTCATCTATTCTCAACCCTATTTTATTATTGAATTTTGTAGGCATCGGTTAGTTGGAGATACATTAGAGTCTGAGCTCTATTGAAAACTCACTTATAAAAAACAAGGATCATTGAAGTAAACTATTTCGGAAAGAATTTTAGTGCCTTTCATATTTTTGAATAGTGCTTTCGCTTCTTTTTCTGTGTCAAATTCAAAAATTTTAATATTTCCTTTTAAAAAGACAGTGATGACCCACATTGCAAATCCTCCAAGTGATAGATAATTTTTTTTTGCGTAATTTGCAAATCAATTCAAATCAAGCTAATTGATAGGAAAGCTCGTAATTTTTTTTCGTGTACACGTAACCCTCTAAAATGATTCTCGCTGTGCGTACCACTTTAATAGCGCGTATGTGTCCTGCCAAAAAATCAACTTTTGTTTCCATTATCCCCGCCGGGTGGGCTAATCGAAAAATTTCCTGTTTGATGTTCACCATCTCAGATAAAATCGTTTCCTGTAAGTAAGCTCCTGCAGTTGCACAGATTGCTCCTGTAATAGCAAGCGCTTGATGGGGCTTTTGCATCGACATCATTCTGATCATCAAATCCATCTCTGACGCTTTTCTTTCCGATCCGTTTAGGTCGACGTAATCCATAGGAGGAGCAATTAGAGTCATTTTAGGCACAGCAGGAGATTGGACAGTTGCTGATTTCTTATCGGAAAATTGACACATTTCAGCTGCTATCGACCGGATTTCTTCTAGTTCATTTAATTTTTCCTGTGAATATTCAGTGGGCAATTCGCTTCCGTTTAGACCAATATCCTGTGCCCTTACAAAAACAAGTGGATTAGCAACATCAATAATTGAAACTTGAATCAGTCGATCCTTCGTTTTAATCATGTCAATCGGATTTCCTGTAGGGAATAGTTTTCCTGTGACTGCTCCTTCAGCACGAGTAAATGAAAGATAGATAGGTGATCCTTTACCAGGCACGCCTGGAATTGAGCAGCTACCTTCTGTTTTCACTTGTCCATTTTCAACCTCTACTTCTGCAATAATCAATTTCTGTGTATTCGAGTTAAAAATTCTCACTGTTGTAACAGGTTCTTTTGCCGGAACTATTCCGTGCTCAATTGCGTAAGGTCCTACAGCAGATGAAATATTACCACAATTTCCTTTAAAATCAACCATTTGATTATCGATGCTGATCTGCGCAAATGTATATTCCACATCGAATTCTGGTGAATCCGATTTTTTGATAATCGCTGCTTTACTTGTCAATGAATTCCCTCCTCCAAGACCATCAATCTGTCTCCGATCCGGACTGCCCATCACGTCAAGTAAGAAACCTTCCCAGTGTGAGCGATTCGAAGGCATATCTTCAAAGTTAAGGAACACACCTTTACTTGTCCCGCCGCGCATTACAACTACTGGTACTTTCATTGTATAACCACCTTTTCTCAACCCAATATTTATAGTACTACCGGTTCCATTGGGAATATAGTATGATAAGTTCTGTAATAAGTAAAATACATATTTTTTTAATAAAAATGATAAAAAAACTTATAATCTAAAAGTGGGAGATGGTTAAGTGGACGAAAAAGATTGGATTGCGATAAGGATACTATATGAAGAAAAAAACATTAGCCGTGCCGCAGAGCGTTTATATATATCGCAGCCGGCGTTAACGTATCGGCTTAAAAATTTAGAAAAAGAATTTAGCACGAACTTATTTTTCAAAATAAAAGGAGGCATTGAGTTTACTTCCGAAGGGATACATTTAGCGGGCTATGCGGAAGAAATGGTGAAAAAGTTGCAAAAAACGAAAGATTATATGCTGAATATGAAAAATGAGGTAAGAGGAACTTTAAGGCTTGGCGTTTCCAGCAACTTTGCCCAATATAAACTACCAGAAATATTGAAAAAGTTTTCAACACAATATCCTCATGTACAATTTAATGTGAATACAGGCTGGAGTACAGAAATCATGCATCTTCTGGATTCCTCTAGTGTTCAATTAGGCATTCTTCGTGGAAACTATGAATGGTATGGAATCAAATCGCTACTGCATAAAGAAAGACTTTGTTTAATTTCTAAGAAAGAGGTAGACTTGGATAACTTGCCAGAACTTCCATTCATAAATTATAAAACCGACAGTTCTTTAAAAAACTTAATAAATGGCTGGTGGCATGATAGATTCCCGGAGCCACCATTTGTAACTATGGAAACAGATCGGCAGGAGACGTGCAAAGAGATGGTCAAAAATGATCTTGGTGTTTCTATTCTGCCGGAAATATGCCTGCAGCCTTCAGATAACTTGCATACATACGGGTTATCCTACAAAAATGGGAAGCCGGTGTTAAGAAATACATGGTTAATGTATAACCAGGATTCTTTAAAACTCTCTACTGTGAAAAACTTTATTGATTTCCTGAATAAAAATTCCAATCTTTAACGAAAAAGCACAATGAATTATTGACAATTTCATTGTGCTTTTTCGATTTCTTAATTTAATATAAAATGGATTATAAGTTTTTTTTTCGAAAAAGTACAAAAAATATGTATTTCACTTATTTAACGATATGAACTATTCTAAAAAAAGAAAACAAAGAAACAGGGAAACAGAAAATATTATATAATATTTTTTAACTATTCAAACTTTTCGTTTGACTTGTAAGCGGTTTCTTTAATAGGAGGGGATTCATATTCTTACGTTACTTGGAATTTCAATGGTCGTTGTCTTTACTTATTTAATCATGTCTAAACGGTTATCACCTGTTGCTTCTCTTGTAGTCATTCCAATTATCTTTGCATTAATTGGCGGATTTGGTCCAGAGCTCGGAGATATGATGCTCGATGGAATAAAGGTTGTCGCACCTTCAGCCGCTTTGCTATTGTTCGCTATTTTGTTTTTCGGAGTTCTGATTGACGCTGGATTATTTGATCCACTTATTAAAACTATGTTAAAAATCGTAAAAGGGGATCCGGTTAAAATAGCGATAGGAACAGCAGTAATCGCAATGACCGTTGCCTTAGATGGTGATGGTACCACGACTCATATGATTACGATTTCCGCTATGCTGCCTCTTTACTTACGACTTGGTATGAATCCACTTATTCTTGGAACTATTTCTATGTTGGCTGTCAGTATTATGAGTGGTATGACTCCTTGGGGAGGACCTGCAACAAGAGCAATAGCATCTTTAGGTCTCGATGCAAATGAATTCTTTGTCCCGATTATCCCAACACTATTCGCAGGAATTGCAGCTATTCTTTTTACCGCTTATGTACTTGGGAAAAAAGAGCGCAAAAGGATTGGCGTTGTTAATATCGAAGCTGCACCTGAAATGAAAGGAGCTCTTGCTGAAGCAGCGGTAGCTTCCGCCATACAAGACGATTTAAAGCGCCCTAAATTAATATGGGTCAATCTTTTGTTGACGCTCACGGTTATGGTCGTTCTTGTAATGGGCATAGTACCGGTACCTGTGTTGTTTCTAATCGGGTTTGTGCTTGCTTCAATCATTAATTACCCTAATCTAGAACAGCAAAAAGAGCGAATCGTGTCACATGCAGGAAACGCTATAACCGTTGTCACATTAGTATTTGCGGCTGGTATTTTCACAGGGATCTTTTCGGGTACGAAAATGGTCGACGCCATTGCAAATTCATTAGTGGCCATCATTCCTGATTCTTTAGGCTCTTTTTTACCGATGGTCGTTGCGTTCACCAGCATGCCATTTACGTTCGTTTTATCCAATGATGCTTACTACTTTGGCGTTTTGCCAATTCTTGCCGAAGCAGGAGCAGCTTATGGAGTGAGTCCTTTAGAAATTGCCAGAGCTTCCGTACTGGGCCAGCCTGTACATTTCTTAAGTCCTCTCGTGGCATCGACTCTTTTACTAGTAGGGATGGTAAAGACAGATATCGGGGAACTACAGCGGTATGCATTTAAATGGGCTCTAATTTGCTCATTAGTCCTTATCATTGTTGCTATCTTGACAGGGGCTATTATTTAAGTATAATGTTATCTAATATTTTTCGAACTTAAACAAAGTAGGGCTGTGCCAAAACTAATTATTATTAGTGGTTTTGGCTCAGCCCATTCTTTTATTTAATTCCAGAAGTCTCGCCGGTCGCTTGAGTAATGATTTTTACGATTGTTTTCGCAAGGTTCATAACCGTGTATAGACGAGTATCATTTAAAAATTGCATGGTTGGCAGCGGATCTATATAGTTGACCATTCCTGTAATATGATAGTCTCCCACTTCCGGCAATACTTTTTTTAAAGCTTTCCCTGGGACAAGAGGTCCATCCTTCAAGAAAACATAACCGACCTGGTTTTGATCCCCTAAACAAGCATCCACACTAAAAATAAGAGGCTTTTTGAATTGTTTTTTAATTTCTTTCAACGTGTCTTCTAAATTAAATGCATGAACGGGATTTTCCAAAGTGCCGTAAACACGATAAGGCACCGTGTGTTCTTTAAGCATTGTCCCCACTAAAGGGCCTAATGAATCCCCAACTGATCGGTCTGAACCAATACACAGAAAGATTACATCTTCATTTTGACATCCTGAAGATTGAATAATCTCTTTGACTTTTAATGCTAAATTCTTTATTTCTTCGCCTTTTGGTTCCACAGAATTAATCTGCTCCTTCTTCTTGTAAATTAGACTCATCTTGATTCCCCTTTATTCCATTATACGAACAAAAAAGATATCATGCATGTAAAGATAAGCATATACTTAAGAATGATGGTTCTTTTTCAATTATTAGTATTTAACACTCTGAAAAAAGTAATTCTATTATTTTCTTCGCTTCTCTTATGCTTTATTATAAGAATCCTCAATATAAAAATGAAATTTAAAAGATATGAACTAACAATAAGATTCTTATGCTGTGATTCGCTCTCTGACTACATGAAATGTTTAAGTGGATGCTCCATAATATAACAAACAGTAATATATATATGTTATTATAAAGCCCTCGAATTCTATTAAATTCGAAGGCTTCTTGATTGCCAGAAATCAGTATTATGTAAACTAAAGGACCTTTGTGTATTTTCTATTCCTCCCAAGACGATCACGAACTTAAGGAGCGGGCAATTCCAACCCTTAGGCTTACCAATGTTTATTTAGATATTGATCAGGTGGAGTTTTAACGGCGTATAATGCAATGAAAGATATGATTAAATATATGGAAGAAATGAACTGCACCCCAATTGTTAGACACAAACTACAATTAGGGTGCAGTTCACTATTTGAAGTGTCTTTTTCTGTTTAACTATTGGTTTTATTATTGGTTTTATTATCGCTTACGTTTCAACAGATCATTAATATAATTTATGATAGTTGCAATTACTGTAAGATCAATGATTTTATAAAGTGTAATATGAACAATTTGTATAAATTGTAAAGAAAAATATTTATTGAATGTTTTAATTGTGTTTGAAAGCTCCTCGTCATTAATTGGTAATGAATAACTTATTGCAAAAGTTAAATAGAAACCCTTAAAGGGGGATAATTGAATGTCATAGAAAGTTGCTAATACTAAGCTATAACACAATCCAAAAAGGTAATTAGGGGCTAGTAGTAACACTACCAGAAAACCTAGTAAGATCAAAATATTTGTTTTTTGTCCCGGCTCTGAAATATTTTTTATTATTCTATAACCTAAATCAATCAAAATCAAAATGAAAAAGACAATTACAATGACTAAAAAAAGAATAATGATGTATTTCTCTATTAATTCATTACCAGTAATTTTATATAGTTCAATGCTTATTACCTTAATGCTTTTTAAACTAATCATCATAATAATAAATAATAATAAGATTCTTATGAGAAAAATAAAGACAGGGTTTTCTTGAAATTTGGGTATTTTTAAGCCAATAGTAAAAATGATAATTGAAATACCCAATAAAAAAGTTGACAAAATATAACTCTTTAAGAGTGTAACTGGTAATAGAGCATCATTATAGTAAATATAATTATAATAAACTTATGCATATATAATCCCCCTATACAATAATTTCAAAATTCTACTAAAAGATTATTATACTGTTATTTGTATAAACCTTTTATTGAAACTTTTGTTTTTAGTGCAATTGTCTTAGGGGTGAGAATGTGACTATTGCAGAAAGGAAATATCGAAAATATAAGGATGGGTGATAATGAATTCAATAAAGGATGAAGCTACAATATCCGCCGAAGTTATTTTCGAATATTAAAAAAATACCGTTATTTCTGGTCATAAATTTTGTAAATTGTTCTGAGAATAAAATACTTTTTTCGTTTTCAATAATATCGAAGGATTAATATTACCGTGTAAGGAGAATTTATAAAGTGTGAGTAATGAAAAATGATAACGTGACATCGTGTTTGATAGAATTATATAGCGTTCTTTCTTATCCCCGAACATAAAAAGAGGTTAGTTCGAGGGAGTCGAAATAACTTTTCAATAATGTGAATTATGGTAGGGCAAGGTAAGGTATTAAATAAAAAAATAAAAAATGAAAGGGAGTAGAAATAATGAATGAAATACAAAACTCCCGATACCTTGCACAAATAAAAAAAACTACGGAAGAACCAGAGAAAAAGAAAATTGCTCCTATTAAAATGCTAATAAAACAACATGGAGAGACAAGCAAAAGTTTAGCGACCAATAAACAAAATAATCCATTGCTATATAATCAAAGCTCGGAAGAAATATAAAATCCATAGAAGAGCGAAATACAAAGATAATGATCCTATTGGAGTGGCAATAGAACAGCTAATAGAAAAACAAAGGGAGTTAATCAAACATCAAACAGCTGAGGAACAAAATAACTAAACCAAATGTTTAAGGTCGATTCTCCTACTTGGAAATCGGTTTTTTTATTTTGCTCAACAAAGGGTGTGGTGTCACAACTTTATCCGGTTTATAAATAATTTTTATAAGAAATGTAAAGGATGCACCGCTCTTACTTTAATAGAGGGGAAGCACTGCTGGATGAAATTATCAGCCAGGATACACGTTTAGTAGTAAAAGTTAAATTTATAGAAGGTGTATAGTTCTGCATACTTTGATTTGGCCTAGCAACAAGAATTAGAAGGCATAGTGTTTAAGTGTAAGGATTCTCGTTATGAGATAGGGAAACGCAGTCAATCATAGCTAATATGATGATTTACTGATAATGGGGCTAAGGAAAGGCGAATTTGGGCTTTTACTATCCTTTCAAGATGGTAAACTAGCTGGACTTATGGAGTTCATACCACTAGCTGAACGTAAAAAATTATACCGTATATAGAGCTTAGGGGAAAAGAGCCTCTAGGCTTTTTTTATTGTTAACTGAAATGAACGAAACTGTTAACTCACTAAACTTTATGGTTCAATGATGTATCATTCAGAAAAAACGACCTATATGTCCGGAAATTATTCGTTATGTAAGTAAGATTTACTTATATAAAAAGGGAATCTTATAATACAGTGCAAGGGGGTTATATCTTTAAGAAGCTCACCCTTTGAGACAGCATAAACTCCTCGATACCAAACCTTAAAAGACAAAAAAAGACCTCCTCCCAGTTTCTCTGGAAAGAGGTCTTCCTGTCATATATAAGCCGGTAAGTGAAGTGAAACCACTGTACAGCTTTAGACTCAAAAATTGAAGTGATAAGGATTATTAGCTTTGAGAGTTAGCATTTAACTGCCAGTATAGTACATTTTCATACTATCAAATCAAAAATTCACTTCTACCTACGCTTATCCAAAAGCTCGGCGGCCTTTCGAGCCTTTTCCCGTGACGTATTTATATAAAGAAGGGAAGTATCAGATGAGATGTGCCCCAATTGAGCCATAATTAAAGGTAAATCCCCATTGGTTTGCTCCGCTAGATTCGTAGCATAATTATGTCTTAATTTATGCGGAGACATCCTCTTGTCGAAGGAGTTGGTATAAACAGCATATGAAGAAGCGGCCGGTATACTGAAACCATCTGAATCCCAACGCCCAAAACGATTTGAGTATTATCATTCTAGTCAAGATATCGTTTTATTTCAGAAATTCCATTCAAGCAAGGTGCCTGAAGCACGTGTTATACGGAATAAGGACAATGGATGGGGTTTTTACTTATCCCTTCTTCAAATGGTTACCATTTGAAGAAGGGATAAGGGAGTATCAGTTAAAGCCGGTCTATCCCATTCATCAATCCACTTTGGAGTATAAAGGCTATGTACAGCTAGAAATTCCGAAGGATGCCGTTGTCTTTTATCCATTCGTGGACTATTTATATGAAACATGGGGAATGGAAAACATACGATTGCGGGAACAGGATCACACGATCCTACTCTTCATTCGGGCAGGGGAAAGACCATTAACGACAAAGGGTTTCTTTGCGGCTGATATCCTGCCATTTTTAATAAAAGGAGACATCTATAATGAAGAGGGTCACCTGATTTTTCGAAGTTCTTATCGAAAAACTAGTTTGGAATTACCCATTGATCTATTAGAAAGTATAACAGAGTTAGCTGAACAAGAAGGAATCAGTATGAGTAAGTGGGTAGAGCAAAAATTCTCATCACTACTAAAGTGATTTTGATTGAGGAAAGGAGTTATTGGCTTCATTCAAAAAACTATATGTTATCGAAACTTAGATTTGTTGTAATAACTCAAAATACGAGATGTAGATTTACGAGATATACAATAGGATATCTCGTAAAATGGTGTGTTTCTAAAAGCTTCTATATTAAAACGAATGAACCATTATCCATAAAACAAAAGTTAATTCCGCTGTAGAGCGAATCTCAGCATTTGAAAATTAGAAATATAAAGATAATCTATGCCTTAATGATGGAGTTTTGAATAATGGGTTAAATTTTAACTTTCAACTTGCATGGGTAATTCCTGATATTCCATGTAATAATTGCCTACTGTATTTTTGAACAAAAAAACAAATCCATAATAAAGGCAAACCTGACTATTTAAGTAATTATTAACAAAATTTTCCGTAATATAAAATGATATTAGCATTTTTAGAGATGTTTGATTTTTAATTGGTCACATAATCAATGAATAGACTATCCTGCCTACAACATTCAATTGGGAAAACACTCTTCTCGAACTGATTCGAGTTGGCTACTATATCTGAACCTACGAAAGGAGACTTTTAATTGGTTCAGCTATTATTAGGATTTGTTGTGTGAAACAGTAAAAAGGAGTTTACTGAGTGAAAAAACATGGCTTTAGGTTTAAATTTAAACTATCCTTTTCTAGTGAAAACAAAGGTAAAATTAAGGCTAGTCTTGGACAGGGAAAAAATTTTAGTCTTAGGCTTCAACTTTGTGTTAAATGTAGAGAAATTCTTTTTGTATGTATGGGTAAAGTTGTAGTATCCGTAGCCCCTATGCTGCTGTCTAGTCATTTGATCGTCATTTTAATGGAGTCTTTTTGAAGAGTCAGAATCCCTACATTTCCCCATCCATCTTGGTTAAATGAAAAAGTTCCGACGTTTTTTGAGTTAAAAGAAACATTGTTCTCAAAATTTGCTACATAAAAAGGTGGCGAATAAATTAGGATTCTTACCCGCTAAGAAATTAAATTACTATTACCATGGTGTGAATTCTGTTTCTGCTTTTTATGATTTGTTTCAATATTTTGACGGGAACTTCGTACAGTTAAAGAACGAAAACGATATGATCGTAATTCGATATATAGACAGAAAAGGTTTGTATAAAGTAGGAGAAATGCTTATGGATCATAGAAATAATATAAATTTCATATCTATGTACAAAAAGAACAAGAAATACCCGTCGCTTAAATTTCCTGTCAAAAAGAACGACAAATGGAAAGTTGAGTACGGTTCGACTCGTCAAGTAGTAGAAACGAATGCAAGTATCAATGGTCTTAAGAATGTTATTGTTGTGAAAGAGTGGTATTCTGATGAATTTGGAACTACTTACTATTATTACCACAAGGATTACGGCGAACTTGGAAGGACCTTTAAAACAGGTAAAGTCAAAACAACGCCTGCTATCGATCAAATACTGTACAACATTAAATAACAATAAATCTAATGGGTGAGCAAACCATGTTTGCTTGCTTTTTTTGATACTTGGTTTTGCCAATATAAAAATTTCGTGTTAATAAACAAGAGTTGTTTCTTATTTAAACACAATTGAAATTATGTTCAAAAATATATAAAGCGTTTTCATTTATCAGAAAATTACTTATAATCTAAATATGAAATTAATTTTAACGAGTGAACATAATTTCTCAGAAGGGAGGATGAAATGTACTCAAATGAAGAAATGATTGTAATAGCAAAGATGTATTATGAGATGAATCTTACACAGAAGGAAATAGCAGAAAAACTAAGCTATTCAAGACCAACAATAAGCCGGATTATTGATGCGGCGTTTAAAGCGGGGATTATTGATGTCAAAATAAATTACTCACTCAACTCAGTTCAGGAGTTAGCAAATAAGATAAAGGAAAAGTATAAATTAAAAAAAGTGTTCGTTTTACCGGTTTATGTAGATGACGTCCCACTCATTCAAAATGATATAGGCAAAGCGGTTGCAGGATATTTATATGAAATCTGTGAGAGTCACTCGATTTTAGGTGTTTCTTGGGGGACATCCATGAGTTACGTTATTCCTCATTTAAAGGAAAAAAAATTACCCTTTATGAAAATAGTTCAATTAAATGGGGGAATAGCTAAGAGTAACTTTTCCACAGGATCAGGGGCGCTGCTTGAAAAGTTTTCAGAGGCGTTTTCTGCCGACCATTATCTTTTACCCGTTCCATCCATTGTGGATACTTCGATTATAGCTGATTCAATTATGACAGATTCTAGTATTGAACAAGTATTAAATCTCGGTAAAAAAAGTAATATTGCGGTATTTGGAATCGGGAATGTGTCATATGAATCAGTTCTCTATAAAGGTGGGTATTTTAAAGGAGATTCGTACGAAACATTAATGAATCAAAAAGCAGTAGGCGATATTTGTTCAAGATATTTCTCGTTGGTGGGGGAAATTGTCGATAAAGACTTGAACAAACGAACCATTGGGCTAGAGTTAGAAGAATTACGAAATAAAGAGTTTTCAATCGCCTTAGCTGCAGGCAAGGCAAAAGCCGGGAGTGTAAAAGGGGCTTTAAATGGAGGGTATGTAAACGTACTTTTCATAGATGAAGAATTAGCAAAAGAAATAGTTTAATTTAAATGGGGGAAAAATCATGAAAGCAGTCAAATTGTACGAGCCAGGTAATTTACAGGTAGAAGAAGTAGAATTACCGTCAATCTCGGAAACAGAAGTATTAATTAAAGTGAAGGCAATCGGAATTTGTGGATCAGATATTCCTAGAGCACTAACAAAAGGTGCTTACTATAAAGGGTTAACACTAGGTCATGAATTTTCAGGACAGATTGTAGAATGTGGATCAGATGCTTCGGAATGGTCCGTCGGAGATCGTGTAACTATTGCTCCGTTAGAACCTTGTATGGAGTGCGTTTATTGTAAACAAGGAAAATTTGGTTTATGTGACACATACAACTATTACGGTTCAAGAACAGATGGTGCAATGGCGAACTACATTAAAGTAGGAAAAGCTAATATCCTGAAGCTTGAAGATACTATATCGTACGATGCAGGAGCAATGGTTGATCCGGCTGCAAATGCAGTTCATGGACTTTGGAGAGGAAACCTAAAAAAAGGTGATACAGCTGTAGTTATGGGACTTGGAGCGATTGGAATGTTTGCCGTGCAATTTGCACGTGAAATGGGTGCAAAAGAAGTTATTGCTGTTGATATTTTCGAGGAGAAACTTGAAATTGCTAAAAAGCTAGGAGCAGATCGGGTAGTCAACTCGAAAAAGAAAAATATAGTGCAGGTATTAATGGATACTCACGTGGACTTTGTTATTGATACATCAGGTTCTCCGATTGCACAAGATCAAGCGGTCTTGATTACTGGGAAAATGGGACGTGTTGTATTTCTTGGAATCTCTAATCAGCCATTAACCCTATCTGCTAAAACAGTTGATCGTCTATTACGATATGAAATTGGTATTCACGGCTCTTGGAATTCTTTTTCCGATCCCTTCCCTGGTAAGGAATGGTCATATGTGATTGAGAGTATGGCACAAGGGAAGATCAAAACCGAAGAAATTGTGTCCCATCGTTTTGATTTAGACGAAACACCAGCCGTGTTTAAAAAAATAAAAAACAAAGAAATTGTTTTTAATAAAATTTTGCTTTACCCCGGAGAATAATTATGAAGAACGATATCGTACTAGGTATTGATTTTGGAACACAGTCTTTAAAAGTTGGTGTCTACACAGTAGAAGGAAAGCATGTTTATACGGCAAGCGCTTCTTATCCAACATACCATAGAAAAAATGGGTATTCCGAACAAAATGCGAACGACTGGTGGGGAGCGCTGCAGAAGGCCATGCAATACGTTACTCAAGCGGTCGATTCAAAAATGATAAAAGGGATATCGCTTTGTGCTACCTCTTCAACCGTTGTCTTAACAGACGAAAGCTTGAATCCGACAACCCCAGCACAATGCTGGATGGATCAGCGGGCTACAGCCGAAGAAGAAGAGATTAATAGTAATCAGCATTTTCAAGTGGAAAATCATCTGCTATTCTCTGGCAAGAAAACATCAGTTGAGTGGATGACTACAAAATCCTTATGGTTGAAAAAGCATTATGACTTAACAGGCAAAAGAATCGTCGAACAAATTGATTGGATCAATTATCAATTAACAGGAGAGCTTGTGGCATCAAAATGTAACGCCAGCTGTAAATGGAATTATGTTGATCGACTAGAAGGATTTTCTGAATCCTTCTTCAAGGAGATTGGTCTTGAAGGCATTACTGAACACTGGCCTTCAAAAGTTCTGAGTGTCGGTGATCAAGTGGGTAACATAACATCCAATGCAGCGGAGTATTTAGGCTTGGTTACAGGAATACCGGTTTTTCAAGGAGGCATTGATGCCCATATCGGTATGATTGGCTCAGGGGCTCTTGAGCCTGGTCAGCTCAGTATGATTACAGGTACAAGTTTTGTTCACTTAATGCACCACGATAAACCAGTTTTTAATGATTCACTTTGGGGTCCTTATGATTCACCGCTTCTTGAGGAACACTGGCTTCTTGAAGGTGGTCAATTATCATGCGGATCTATCATTTCATGGTTTCTACAAGAGTTTTATGGACACCGGACGGACAAAAAAGAAATTTACAAAGAACTTGAAATGGAAATTAATAAGATTGATCCAGGTTGTGAAGGGTTGCTCGTTTTAGATAGTTGGAAAGGGAATCGAACGCCATATAAGACGCCATATGCTACTGGTGCCTTTGTTGGTCTTACACTATCACATAACAAATATCACATTTATAGAGCCATTCTTGAAGCGATTGCGTTTGGTACAAAAAATGTAATCCGAACCATGAATCATTCTTCGATCCCAGTTGAAAGAATCATTGCAGGGGGTGGTGGAACACACAATGCTTGCTGGATGCAAATCATTAGTGATGTCATTGGACTTCCAATCTCGATTCCTAAAGATATTGAAACCGGTTCAAAAGGAGCAGCCATTATCGCTTCATACGGTCTAGGATTCCACCCCACCTTGAAGGATGCGTCGATATCTATGGTAGAGATGGAAAAAACCTATTACCCAGATATGGAGAAAACAAAAAAATACGATAAGTTATTTGAAATCTATTTACATTTAAATCAGGTATTATTTCCTATTATGAAACGATTGAAAAATGGAGGGGGTGACCAGAGTGAGCAACATACTCGAAATGAAGCAAGTGTCTAAATCTTTTCCAGGTGTGAAAGCGGTGCAAAATGTAAACTTCACTCTTAAAAAAGGAGAAGTACATTGTCTAATTGGGGCGAATGGAGCTGGAAAATCTACTTTAATGAAGATCTTATCAGGTGTATATACAAAAGATGAAGGCGAGATAAGATTAGAAGGAAAGCCGGTAACAATTAAAACACCTGTTGATAGTATGTCTCTTGGAATCTCAACTATTTATCAGGAGCTCTCCCTAGTAGAAGAATTGAGTTTAGCAGAAAATATTTTCCTTGGAAACTATCTAAAGCCAAATGGAGGCTTTGTAAAATGGAGAAAGATTAATGAAGAGGCAAAAAGGCTATTTTCTGTACTAGGATTATCTGTATCACCTACCATGCAAACATCTAAGGCCAGTATGGGTTTAAAACAAATGACGGAAATCGCAAAAGCCATAGCAGCTGAATGCAAAATAATAATCATGGATGAACCCTCAACTGCATTGTCCAATGATGAAGTGTTAAAACTATATGATGTTATTAAACTATTAAAAAAACAAGGGTATACGATTGTTTATATTTCTCATAAACTCGAAGAATTATACGCTGTGGGAGACCGGGTAACCGTACTTAGAAATGGAAAATGGGTTATCACAGATGAGATGAAGAATCTCGCACAGCCTGATTTAATCCGCCACATTACCGGACGTTCTATTGAAAAAAGGGATAAGGTCCATACAGAAACAAATAGGGAAGAATTCTTAAAAGTGAAAGGGTTTACAAATCATAAAATACAAGACGTTTCTTTTTCAGTAAGTAAAGGAGAAATCGTTGGTTTATACGGACTGGTAGGTTCTGGAAGGACGGAATTACTAAGAGCGATATACGGAGCAGATCCGATACAAGCAGGGGAACTAATGATGGATGGGATGAAAAAGAGTATATCCTCTCCACAAAAAGCAGTGGATGCTGGCATGGGACTTGTGCCGGAAAATAGAAAAACTGAAGGGGCTAACCTGGACTTGTCCATTTTAGAAAATGCATTTCTGCCTTCCCTTCACACCTTTTCTAAGCGGAGTTTTGTAAAACAACAGCAAATGAAAATGGTTATGCAAGAGATGATTAAGAAATTAAATATTAAAACAAGCGGTAGTGATGTGCCCATGAGGAACCTAAGCGGGGGCAATCAGCAAAAAGTCATAATTTCCAGGTGGCTCATTAATGAATCCAAACTTCTACTATTCGATGAACCTACGCAAGGAATCGATGTAGGAGCAAAAGACGAAATTTATGGCATTATGAAGGAACTTTCAAATCAAGGGACTAGCATAATAATGGCAACATCAGAAATTGAAGAATTACTCACCGTTTGTGACAGGGTACTGATAATGTTTGAAGGTAAGTTGATCAAGGAATTTTCGCACCCTTCCAATTATAAAAGCGAAATTATGAATATCGCCGTATCTGGTTAATACAAAAGGAGGCGTACTATGAATGCAAATATAGAAGTAGCTCGAGTAAAGCAAACAAAATCCCTTTCAATTAAGAATATTTTAAAGAAGTATAATCTTTTCTTTATCTTTTTAGGTTTCATCCTGATTGGCAGCATACTATCTGATCAATTTCTTTCTGTACAAAATTTACTGAATCTTCTTCAACAGTCTTCTTTTGTAGGAATCGTTAGTATTGGAATGACGTTTGTCATTTTAGTTGCTGGTATTGATTTATCTGTTGGAGCAGTGTTAGCGCTAACAGGCATGTTAGTATCGATTTTGCTCGGTACAGGAATGAATCCTATACTAGCCATAGTCATTACACTTATAGCAGGAGCCTTCTTGGGCTTCGTAAATGGATTTGTTTCCACTAAATTTAAAGTTCCGGCCTTCATCGCAACTCTTGCCATGATGGTAAGTGCAAGAGGACTTGCCTTACTATCAACAAATGGAGAGCCAATATACGATCTCCCGGAAGGCTTTACAGCATTGGGCGGGAATGTTTTTGGAAAGATTCCATTCACCGCGATTGTTTGGATTGCTTTAACGATTGTAGCCCTGGTGGTTTTAAAATACACAACATTCGGAAGAAAAATATATGCAGTAGGCGGAAATGAAGAATCATCTAGACTCTCGGGTATTCCAGTCGAGAAGTATGTTACATGGTGTTTCGTAATCGCAGGGTTGTTAGCGGCAGTGGCCGGCATTCTCATGAGCGCGTGGCTAACCGTCGGACAACCAACGGCTGGTACTGGTCTTGAGTTAGATGTTATCGCGGCAGTTGTCATAGGTGGTACAAGCCTTATGGGCGGAAAAGGTAGCATAGGTGGAACATTCATTGGTGTGCTGATCATGAGCATGATCGTCAATATCTTCAACCTGTTAGGTTTATCATCTTACTACCAATCTATATTTATGGGCTTAATCATTGTACTAGCATTAATTATGAACCAATATATCATTAATAAAAAATAAGGGGTGTTTAATTTGAAGAAAAAGTGGATGACAGGTTTAGTGGCAATGGCACTTACGTTTACGTTAACGGCATGTGGAGGCGGTGCAGCAAAAGACTCTGGTTCAAACACAAGTAAAGATGGAGGTGGTGAATCATTAGTGATTGGTTTCTCCCAAGCAACTCTTGAATCTCCTTTTTATACATCATTGGTTGATGGAGCTAAAGCAGAAGCTAAAAAAGAGAACGCCGAATTAATCGTAGTGGACGCTCAAAATGATATAGAAAAACAAAATACAGATGTGCAATCTCTTATTACAAAAGGAATCGATGTTTTGCTCATTAATCCGGTCAATCCATCAGCTGTAGCACCCGCTTTAAAAGCAGCTGAAACAGCGGGTATACCAGTTATCACAGTGGATCGTCAAACAAAAGAAGACGTCGTTTCTTATATTGGCAGGGATAATGTAGAAATGGGTCGTCTTGCTGGTGAAAAAGCTGTCGAGCTTCTAGGGGGTAAAGGAGCTACCGGTAAGGTTATTGAATTACAAGGGGACGCTGGTGGCACAGTTATGAAGGCTCGTCATGATGGATTTCATGAAGTTGTAGAGAAAGAAAAGGGAATTAAGATTATTGAAGGTCCTTACAGTGAGTATATACGTGCAAAAGCCGTTTCATCTATGCAGGATTTACTGCAGGCTCATCCGGATGTAAAACTGGTATACGCTCATAATGACGATATGGCACTTGGGGCAATGAAAGTATTAGAGCAGGCAGGAAAACTGAAAGATGTTAAAATTGTTGGAATCGATGGGTTAATGGAAGCCGTGAAAAAAATTGAAGCAGGCACGTTTCATGCAACAGTTATCAACGATCCGATTTCCCTTGGGACACTTGCTATCCAAACAGCAATCAAAACAGGAAATGGAGAAGACGTTGAAAAAGTAATGAATGCAGATACAGGATTAATTGATGAAAAAAATGCAACGAACTATGTGGACGATTCGAAAAAATTCGCGGAAATAAAATAATGGAGATGAATGAATTGAATTATGTAAAATTGATTGATCATACTTTACTTAAAGCAGAAGCCAAGAAAGAAGACATTATTAAGTTATGCGAAGAAGCAAAACAATTCGGATTTGCCTCCGTATGTGTGAATCCATCTTGGGTAGCGAAGTCAGCGGAAATCTTACATGACACGGATGTAGAGGTTTGTACGGTCATTGGTTTTCCATTAGGTGCGAATACTCCTGAAACAAAAGCGTTTGAAGCAAAAAATGCACTGGAGAATGGAGCAACAGAAGTCGACATGGTCATAAATATAGGGGCTTTGAAAGATAAAAATGATGAACTTGTCGAACACGATATACGTTCAGTAGTTGAAGCGGTGAAAGAGAAGACAATAGTGAAAGTGATTATAGAAGCTTGCTTGTTAACAGATAAAGAGAAAATGCGAGCTTGTGAATTATCGGTAAAAGCTGGTGCCAACTTTGTTAAAACTTCAACAGGTTTTTCCTTGCATGGAGCCACTGTTGAGGATGTCTCTTTAATGAGGAGATCTGTTGGACCAAATATCGGAGTGAAGGCTTCAGGGGGTGTCCGAAACCTTCAAGATATAGAAGCTATGGTAGAGGCAGGGGCAACTAGAATAGGGTCTAGTTCAGGTGTCCAAATATTTACTGGAAAAGTAGCCACTCCTGACTATTAATAAATGTCGGAATACAATATTAAAGATTCTTAAAAATAGAATTACTTTCTTAAGAAGTTAGCTTATACCTTATCATTGTGAGCAGAAAGTTTACACTCATTCTCTTACTCAATAAAACTAAAGGTCGGTGTTTCCTTCGCGTAAGAAATATTAGCCTTTTTCATCCTTAAATTAGGGGGGGTTAATTCATTAATAGTCTACCGAGGTTATGTTAAATGACGAGGTAGTAGGGATATATAATGACTGCTTTTAGAGTAAATGAAGAAGGAGGTTTAAAATCGCCGTTAAGGTATCTGCCTCTGCTCAAAAGCTTGACTACGGGGGTTCGAATTGCCTTCGCATTGAAGGGATTTAAAAACCTATACGGGTTATATGCGAAGTTCACCATGGTTTTCAAGATCCTAAATATTTATATGACCTACCAAAGGGAATGTGTTCTGGAAAGAGTATGATTGAAAATTGGATACTAAAAAAGAGAATTAAGGTAGCTTGAATCAGATGGAATTAGACGCTAACCTTAGTGATATAGGGCTAAACCTAAGAAAAAGGGGATAAAACAATGGAATTTTACGTTTTAAAAGGTAATTTCTCTGAGATAAAATATGATCATTGGGGTGACAGTTAGGAGAATCTAATCACCTACCAGCTAAGGTTCTTTCACAGCCGATAAAGTCTAAGTTCCAATAACTATCTATTTTCGGAACTTAGACTTTTTGTAAATAAATCTAAGTCCTAGATTCAGATTTAAGAGATATACAATAAGATATCTCTTAAAATAGTGTGTTTCTAAAAGCTTCTATATTAAATCAAATGACATTATCCATAAAACAAAAGTTAATTTTGCTGTAGAGCGAATCTCATCATCAAAAATTAGACATATAAAGGTAAACTTTTCATAAAATTGATGATTTTTGAATAATGGATGTCACCTTGCATGGGTAATTCCTGATATTAGACGTAATGATTGCCTACCGTAACAAAAAAACAAATCCATAATAAATCCATTCCTGATTATTTAAGAAATGGATTTAACAAAATTTCTCACAATATATTAGCATTTTTTGAGATGTTTGATTTTAAATTGGTCACATAATCAATGAATAGACTATCCTACCTACAACATTCAATTGGGAAAACACTCTTCTCGAACTGATTCGAGTTGGCTACTATATCTGAATCTACGAAAATAGACATAAAATTGGTTCAGCCCATTATTAGGATTTGTTTTGTGAAACAGTAAAAAGGAGTTTACTGAGTGAAAAAACATAGCTTTAGGTTTAAATTTAACCTATCAAACACCCGGAACAAATTTTCTAAATGTACGTATGACATAACATTACTCTTAAATAGAAGAACCTATTTTGATCAATCTTTTTTCAAAATGGGTTCTTTTTATTTACGCTAATATAGGGCCAGGAGACCTTTTGATCATTCCTTATTTCAAAGTTACAGTTTTAGAAGTATTCGAAAAGAAAATTTAATTTCATCACCATGTCGAGTGGTAAATTGTACCTACCATAAGATAGCATCCGGATTATTCTTAATATTTTTTATAAAATTAAAATAATTCCAAATATTCATGTAAATTAACTTTTATTAATCTATAATAAAGTCAATGGAAAAAAATGGGGGGTATCGATATTGAAGAAAAAGTTTATTGTTCCTGCAGTTCTATCGTCAGCGTTGTTGGTAGGTTCTATCCCAGTCGGTAATGTATTTGCGAAGCCGGTTGATTCGAAGGTGGCTAGTAGTGTACAAGCTTCTAAAAAGTGGAATGAGAAGGCAAGCGTTCCTGTTTTTGTGAAGGAGCGATTTGCTGAGAAATTCTCTTCTAGCAACCCTTCCAATGCACTAAATTATTTAAAGAAAAACGAAGGTAAAACCGGAATTAAAAATCCAGATAAAAACCTAAAAGTAAAAGATTCACAAAAAGATAAACTCGGTATGACCAACGTTCGCTTTAATCAATCAATAAATGGAGTGAACGTAGAAGGATCCGAAGTTATTGTTCATTTTAATAAGAATAATGAAGTCGTATCCGTCAACGGAAGAGTAAATCAGACGATTGCCGATGATGCGGTGGACACGACTGCCTCCTTAAGCAGTGATGCAGCACTAAAGCAGGCACTATCATCTGTCAATGCCCCTGAAGAGCTAACGTATGAGCCAACTTCTGAGCTTGTAGTCTATCCTTTTGAAGGAGAGAATCATACAGCTTATAAAGTGAATGTTAACTTCATGGGGGATGAGCCTGGCAACTGGTTTGTCTTTGTGGATGCAAACACGGGAGAAATCATCGATAAGTATAATGGTTTAATGCATGCTGATGAAATGAAAACACAAAAAGGTGCTGGAAAAGGGGTACATGGTGCTCACAGGGAATTACATATTACCCAAGTGAAGAAACCTAAATCTGGAACTCAGTTTGCGTTAGCTGATTACTCTCATAATGGTCTTGATGGAATACTTACGTATGATGCTAAAAATGATAATAGTTCCAGTAATGATACTCTATATGTGGGGAATTCTGCTGCATTTATCGGCGACTATGATCGGGCTCTTGTCGATGCACACTATAATTCGGAAAAGGTATATGATTATTACCTTAATGAGCATGGCCGAAATTCTCTTGACGGTGAAGGAATGGCAATCATTTCTAAGGTCCACTATGGCAATAATTACAACAATGCATCCTGGAATGGGCGTTGGATGACCTATGGGGATGGTGACGGTGAGTTCTTTATTTCACTATCAGCCGGTCTTGACGTTGCTGCCCACGAAATGACTCATGGCGTCATCACTCATACAGCAAATTTAGTTTACCGCAATCAATCTGGAGCTCTAAACGAATCATTTGCTGACGTCTTTGGTGCACTTGTTGACGACGATGATTGGGAAATGGGTGAGGATATTATGGCACCAGCTGCTAAAGCTGACGGTGTAACGAGATTGCGCAGCTTGAGTAATCCAAACAGTGTTGTAGTAAGTAATGCGGAAAGAGCTGCATATGGCAGTGGAGTCTATCCGGCTCATATGGATGAATTTTATCACATGCCAACTTCGGTAGATGGCGGCGGTGTCCATGTTAACTCCTCGATTACAAACCACGCTGCATACTTGATTGGTCAAGAAATTGGAAGGCACAAGTTAGGACAAATCTACTATCGTGCAATAAGCGTTTATTTAACGCCAAATTCCGATTTTAGTGACGCTCGTAAGGCTATTGTTCAGTCTGCAATTGATATTTATGGTGAAGGCAGCAAGGAAGAGGCTGCAGCTGCTGCCGGATTTGATTCGGTGGGAATTTACTAAGTATATAATTGGATCCGCCCGCAGGAATCAATATTTTTAGCGGATTTTAGAAGAATATTGAGGTGCGTTTTTATGTTCCCCCAGAATAAGAGTTTGGGGGATTTTTTGTTATGGTCTCACCAGCCTCCTATGTGTTGCCACATACACTCTGGGCACGTGGAGTGCTGTTCACTACTTGTAAGGAAAGATAAATTAGAGATGTAACAGTGATTAAAGAGCTTTTTTGTAAGGCTCTTTAATTTTATTAAGTATAGAGGGTTTTAAATAGATTGCTTATATTAACAATACATAGATAAATACTGACCTCTATGCTGCCAGAGATGAAGCTCAGTGTCTTAAAATTACAGCATCAATCACCAATATTTTCTGATGATGATATTTTATATATGTACAATGTGTTAGAGGAGAGTAACATATCAGACCAAGATATAAGAAAAAAGCATGTTGAGATGTTAAAAACGAAGGTAAGTATTAAGGCAACCAATGAAAGCCAAATTAAAATAGCGACATGTATGACTTGTGGAAGAGCAGTATCTGGTAAAGTTGAGGTCTTTGTTTGTTAAATAAGGAGCGGTTTAAAGGTAGTATTTATTGTTATGAGCATCAAAAACCTCATATTTAAAAATGAGTAAGATTAGCAGGACATAGACAATCCCAATTTAGTAAAGCATTGAGTTCTTGTTATGAGGACTCATAATTAAATGAAGAGGTAAGGAAATAGAAGAGAGACCTTGGATTATTATCCAGGTCTCTAATCATTTTACTGCTTAGTTTATTCGTACTGTTCAATTATCTATTGATAGTAATACTCATAATATCTTTAGATTTGAACGAAAGACTTTTAATCTTAATAACGTCCTCTTTACCATTTGACCACTCAGACAGTGCCTTGAATAATTCCACATCTGGCACACCAGACAAATCAATCCAATCACTCTTAAGTTTAACTACGATTTCAAACATAATTATACCTCACCACTTTTTTCACAGTTTGGGACGGATCCAATACTTTTATCAAATACTTGTGGTCGCTGATTAATGTAGGTTGTTAGTTTTTTGTCTGATCACGTGCCTTTTCTATTTCATGCATTACTTTTTTACTCTCTTTGGATGATAAGTTCGTATATTTCTGTGTTGTTTCAATTGAATTATGTCCTAATTGGTCACGAAGTAAAATGAGATTCCCACCGTTTTTTATCCATTCGCTTGCAAAAGTATGTCTTAATTTATGCGGACTCAAAGCTTGCCCTGAAGAGAATTCTTCCTGTGAATTAAAAGCAATTGTGTATTTAGTTACTAAATCTTGAATGGCTCTGACTGAAATCGGTCTTGCCGTACCGGCATATTTAGATACAAAAACATATGAGGTACTATTTGCTCCAGGATATCGCGTTTCTCGAATTCGGAGATATTCCTTTAGGTCATTCAAAGCAGAATCTAGGATTTCTACTGTATCCGCTTTACCGCCTTTACGAATAATGTCTAATTGCTTTTTTTGAAAGTTAATGTCTTTGAACGTAAGGGAGGAAATTTCACTAACTCGAACACCACTACCAAGCATCATGCTAATAAGCGCAATATCTCTTTCCTTGTCTCGAAGAAAAGAGCCTTTTTTGTGCGGGCTGAGTGGATTCTCATATCCATTCTTTAAGTAATCTAGAAATTCATTGATTTCCTTGTCATTCAGTATAATAGAACTTATTTTTTTTGCGCGGCGGCTGGTTGTATCTTCATCTTTTTTATTTAATTTCACCTTGCTGAATACATTCCGGTAAAAATAACATTCCCCTGTTTCTTCATCCTCAGTTTCAGTCGTAAGGTAATTGAAGAGTGATTTGATCGCATTAATATTTCTTGCTACGGCATTACCTGACCGTTTTTTTATTACGTCGTCTTTTTCAGAAATGATTTCTTCTTCTAAAAATTCCTTATAAAACTCAGCATTTTTTTTTGTGAGATTTTCTAAGGCAGGTAGAGGAATATACTTTATGTGATCCACTTTTGAGATTCCCTCGTGCTGCAGCCACTCGAAAAATTTTTTGTACTCATGTATGTATCCAAGCAGGGTAGAAGAGGAGTATTTTGCTCTTTTTTTGGCTTGAACAAACTCAACGACGTACTCTGGCATAGATGCCAGGTGAGTGTTTAAGCGTTTTTCATGTATAAGTGTTTCTCTTGCAGAAGCCATGTATAAAACTCCTTATGTCGAAAAATGTAGAATGTTCGCGTTAAATACAATTTTAACGAAAAGTTAACCATAATATAATTATGGTTAACTTTAGATGTAATGATCTTATAATCTTCTAATATTAGAGATAATTTTCTTTATCTAATTGCATGTAAATGCTTCTTTAAGCTATCTTCAACACATTCAGATATTAAATCAATAAAATGTTCTACATTTTGTTCCACACTTGCTGCTTCTAACGTTTCATAATACCTTATTCGTTGTTCATTTTCAGCTTTAACAATAGCAGGAGGATAGCCGTTCTTCATTAAAATTAAATTCATCAAAAGTCTTGCCGTTCGTCCATTCCCATCAGAAAAGGGATGTATATACACAAACTTAAAATGAAATAATGCTGCTAATTCTACAGGATGCAGTTCATCTTGCTTTTCTTCATACCAATTGAATAGGTCTTTCATTTCATCTTGAATTTGAAGAAAATGTGGAGGCGTATGTTTACTACCTGAAATACCAACATTAAACTGGCGATACTGTCCTGCATTTTTATTGTCGATATTTTTCAAAACAAGGTAATGGATATTTTTGAGTGTACTTTCATCTATAGGTTGATTTTTATTTACACACTCTTCAACAAAATCAATTGCTTCTGAATGATTAATAACTTCTAAGTGTTCTTGAAGTTTTTTACCACCTATAGTTAAACCTTCTTCAAGCACAATTTTTGTCTCAATAAGTGATAAAGTATTTCCTTCAATTGCATTTGAATTATAAGTCCATTCCACACGATAAACCTCATAAAGATTTTTAACAGCTTCTGGTGGAAGCGGTCTGAGTTGGTCTAATTCATTCTTAAGTTTATTAATTAGAGTAAAATTCTTCATAAACATACACCTTCTTATATGGTAGTTGGTATCTTTAAAAATCATTCATTATATCTATTTTATTATCTTCAGTTTAACCTCTTAGGATAATTATACCAAACTTATGTTTCTAAGTATATATATATTCGTTAAATTAGAATTTAACGCGAACTTTAAAAACAGTAAACCTCTCACCTTTTAATGGGTAGACATTGAACCATCGAAGATTAAGTCTACTATGTATGATAATAGATTTCCCTTACATCCTACCTTCATTATTTTATAGACAAAAACCCTAAGTTCCGATAAAAAATAGTTATCGGAACTTAGACTTTATCGGATGTTGGAAAGAACTTTAACAGGTAGGTGATTAGATGCTTGTTCCTCAAGACGATTGATTATTAAAATATAGAAGAAACTCGTCAAAGATTATAAGATTTTCTATTTGTGATTGAAATAAATTAGTGTTTCTAGGAAGCTCTGTAATGAAATAATTGGACGATGGGTTTGGAAAATAAATTTATTTTTGACTGAGAGTTAATCTAAGACAATTGAATAGGCATTTGTAAATTAAAATCCTAGTAACTGCCAACACCTGTGTGCTTTTCCCCAGTAATTATTCAATATGTTAAACTTTTTGCACCAGAACCATATAATCTGTTATTTATTGTTCACTTTTTGTGTTTAACTTTTATTAATTATACGCGCATTTTCATAATCCTCTTGAACCGATGACTCAACATCTTTCTTTTCGCGTTTTTGCAAAAATAAAATATATATTAAATGAAAAGCAATGGCTACTGGAACACCAATATATATAGTCAACTTAGTTCCTTCGTCAAACACTAAACTAATTAATACAACCAGATTAAAGACAAATGCCAAGATAGGAACTAAAGGGTAAAGTGGGGTCCGGAATTTTAGATCACTAACTTTTCCACCTTCAGCTACATATCGTCTGCGGAAAAAATACTGAGATGCCGCAATACTCATCCAAGCTAACATGGATGCCATTCCTGCCACAGAAAGAATCCAGGTATAAATAGTTTCAGCTGCTACTTTTGAAACAAGAATAGACACACAGGAGATCCCCATACTAGCCGTTAAAGCAAGTAAAGGCACACCTTTTTTTGTTAACTTTTGAAAGGATTTTGGTGCCATCTTAGAACTAGAAAGAGAGTATAACATCCTAGTTGTGGTATAAAGACCAGAGTTAGCAACAGATAGTAATGAGGTAATAATTACAAAGTTCATAATATCGGCTGCATATGGTATACCGATGTTATCTAGAGCAGTAACAAACGGGCTAGCATCTGGCTGGATTTGTTGCCAAGGTACTATAGAAACAACGATAATTATTGACAAAACGAAGAATAATATAATTCGATATGCAGTTTGGTTTATAGCCTTCGGGATTGTCTTCTCTGGATTTTCACTTTCACCAGAAGCAATTCCTACAAGTTCCGTACCACCTAACGAATAATTAACAGCCATCATAGCAATAACTACTGCAAATAATCCATTAGGGAAGGAGCCAAATTCTGTTAAGTGCGTAAAATAAGGAGCTGCTGATTCACCCTCAATTGGTACAATACCGAAAATAGCGGCTAACCCAATTAAGATAAACGAGATTATAGCGGTTACCTTAATACTCGCGAACCAGAATTCTGTTTCTGCAAAGCTGCGCGCAGAAAGGGCATTAACAGAAAATAGTACAATTCCTGAAATTAACGACCAGATCCATGGAGAAATATCCGGGAACCATCTTTGCATCAGCGAACCTATAATGATAATTTCATACGCTACGGTTGAAGACCACCCAATCCAATAAATCCACCCAACTGTAAAGCCTGTCGATGGATGAATATATTTAGTCGCATAAGTTTGAAAAGATCCAGATACTGGCATCTCTACAGTCAATTCCCCTAAGCACAGCATAACTAAATACATAATAAGTCCGCCCATCATATAGGCTAAAACTGCGCCTATAGGGCCTGACTGACTAATCGTAAAACCTGAAGCGTTGAAAAACCCTGCACCGATTACGCCACCTAAAGCAATCATAAATAAATGGCGACTTTTCATTACCCTTTTCAGACCTTGTTCATTATCTAATTCAGCCATAACACCCTCCTAAATAAAATCAGTCATTTGATGCATGAACTAAATATGGCATTTCCTTTAATTCAAATATTGTCCTTGATACTACACCACTGAATTATCGTTAATGCAATAATTTCTGCAGATTTAAAAACTTTATCCAATTCAATATACTCATCTGGGAAGTGTGCCATTTCCGTTTTCCCTGGTCCAAATATAACTGTTGGAATTTTCCCTACTTCTGTAAGTAATCCCCCATCAGTTCCCCAAGGAGAAGCCTCTATCACTGGTTCTTCACCAGTAGTTTCTCTATATTGATGAACTAACGTATTCATCAAATCATGTTCAAGATCAATTTCCCCTGGCAGCCATCGAGCACCAAACCATTCTAAGCCAGGAGGGTTATCCTTAAACCATGGGTCTAGGATTGATAATTGTTGTAGACAATCCTCCATTTCATGTTGTGCATCTTCTACCTTCTCGTTAGGTGCTACACCCATTCTTCCCTCTATTTTTAGCAAATCAGGTACTGAAGATGGCCAGTTTCCTCCTGAAACAACTCCGATATTAATAGGAATTGGGATAGGGGTTTGCTCGTAAAGAGGATCATTAATACGTTGATTCCGTGTAGATTCCAAAGCCCTGATTTGCTCCACTAGTATCATTGCTTTATCAAAAGCGCTTACTCCCTCATATCGTGTTCCCCCGTGGGCTGATCGTCCTTTGACAAAGATCCTAAACCACATAGATCCTTGCTGTTTAGGAAAAATCCTCATATTAGTAGGTTCAGTGATTAGTGCAGCATCAGCTTTATAGCCTTTTAGAATAGTAGATAAGGTCCCTGTTCCACCACTCTCTTCTTCTATAACACTCTGAAAAATAACGTCGCCTCTAAGCTTAATATCGAGTTGTTGAATGGCTTGTAAGGATAAAAGAAATGAGACTAGCCCACCTTTCATATCCGTAACACCACGACCATACATTTTTCCTTCCTTAATTGCTCCACTATAGGGATCATCTGTCCATTGTTCATGATTACCTTCAGGCACAACATCAATATGTCCATTTAGGATTATAGAACGGCCACCACCTGTTCCGGGTAGAACACCTACAACATTAGGACTTCCAGTAAAATCATCCCTTGACGAGCAAAAGTAGGGGCTTTCGGTTAATTCTTTTCCACTTGGCTCCCAGGCATCCACCTTTAACCCCATATTCGACAATACTTCTGTGATTATTGATTGCGCTTTTGACTCATTTTCAGAAATACTAGGAGATTGTACAAGTCGCTGTAATAATTCTGTACCTTCTTCATAATGCTCTTTTAACCATGTTTGAATTTGCTCTGTGATTAATTGCAATACAGTTCACCTCGCTTTAATGCGGTTATAGTGTTAGGTTTTCATATATGACGGTAAGCCCCATTCCACCGGCCATACATAGCGTCACCATTCCATACTTTGTTTTGGTACGTAACATTTCATTCATTAAACTAACGGTTAGCTTAGCACCAGTTGCTCCAACTGGATGCCCCAACGCAATAGCTCCACCATTAACATTTACTTTTGAATAGTCTAACTCTAGTTCTTTAATAACAGCTAATGCCTGTGCAGCAAAGGCTTCATTAAGCTCAATCAAACCAATATCATCTAAAGTTAATCCGGCTAACTTTAGTGCCTTTTTTGTTGCAGGAACAGGTCCAATTCCCATAATACCTGGTTCCACACCAGCACTAGAAAACGCTTTCACTTTTAACAAAGGTTTTATACTTTTTTGTAAAGCTTTCTTTTGTGACATCATTAATACTGCTGCTGCACCATCGTTCATAGGGCACGCATTCCCAGCTGAGATTGACCCATCTGTTTTAAAAACTGGTGGAAGATTTATTAATTTATCTAGCTGAATATCCGATCGTACAGACTCATCTGTCCTGAAAAAGTAAGATTCTTTCATCCCGTGGACCTGAACAGGTAAAATTTCCTCTTCAAAATAATGATTTTCAATAGCCTGAGCTGCCTTTTTATGGCTATCAAAGGCAAATTCATCTTGTTCCTCTCGGGAAATACTGTAAATTTGCGTTAAGCGCTCTGCCGTCATACCCATATGTTCATTTTCCAACGAGCAAATTAAACCATCAGTTAATAGGGCATCTTCCATTTCAAAGTTCCCAAACTTTGTCCCCCATCTATTTTTAACTAAATAAGGGACCTGACTCATATTCTCTACCCCACCTGCAATTACCACCTCTTCTTGACCGGACTTAATTGTTAAGGCCGCGTTAGTAATTGCTTTTAAACTTGAACCACATGCCTTGATTACAACATGTCCTGGAACACTTGTTGGGAATCCAGCTAATTGTGATGATATTCTAGCTGAATTTAATCCTCCACCATGTACATATCCATGTCCAAATATTACTTCATTTACATCCTCTTTGGTAAGAGTGGTCTTACCCATTAAACCTACCAATATTTGTCTTCCCATTTCAGTGGCGGAAGCACTTTTAAGTGACTTTCCAAATGCACCCACTCCAGTACGAACTCCTGCAACGATGACGGCATCTTCCATTACTTCACTCCTAAATCTTTTCAGCGGTTTTAAGTATTTTCAATTGTGCATCTGTATGTTTAATTACATCTTCCACTGTGTAAGGTTCCATAACTTCTTTTAACTCTAATCCTTGTGGCGTTACCTCAATCACAGCCATTTCAGTGATGATCAAACTAACACAGCCTTTGGCGGTAAGTGGTAATGCACATTCCTTCAGAATTTTTGATTTACCTTGTTTATTTGTATGGTTCATCAGTACAATTACCTTTTTTGACTTTTGAGCCAACTCCATCGCCCCACCCATACCAGGGACAAGTCTTCCAGGAACAATCCAATTGGCCAGGTCACCTTCTTCGCTTACTTCAAGGGCTCCTAAAATGGTAACATCTAAAAGGCCTCGCCGGATTATGCCAAATGCAGTAGCACTATCAAAAAAGGAAGCCCCTTGTACTACAGAACACGGATAACCACCGGCATTACATAAATTGGGGTTAATATTACTCCTTTTTGGTGTCGAGCCAGTGCCTAATACTCCATTTTCGGCATGGAATTGAACAGAAATATCTGATGGGATATAATCAGCAATTAATGTAGGAATCCCTATTCCAAGATTAACAAACATTCCATTATCTATTTCTTGGGCAGCGCGCTTAGCGATACGGTGGCGATCTTCTACTCCCAAACCCATTTCCAATTCACTCCTTCACTTGGAATTACCATATCCACAAAGATTCCAGGGGTTATAATCGATTCTGGATCAAGTTCACCAACTTGAACAATCTCATCTGCTTCAACTATCGTAAAATCCCCCGCCATAGCAACTAATGGGTTAAAATTACGTGCGCTTTTTTCAAATACGAGATTACCAAGATAATCAGCCTTTGAAGCATGGATTATAGACACTTCAGCAGTTAATGCTGTTTCGATCAAATATTCCTGTCCATTTACAGTAATATGTGTCTTTCCTTCCTCTGCAACCGTGGCTAATCCCACATCGGATAAAATACCACCTAACCCCATACCACCGGCTCGAATACGTTCAATCAACGTTCCTTGTGGAGAAAATGTTACTTCCATTTCCCCCTTGTTCATTAATTGACCGGCTATTGGGTTGGAACCAATATGAGAAGTAATTAGTTTCTTCACCCTTCCTGAACTAACCAATCTCCCAACCCCAACGTCCGGGAAACCTGCGTCATTACCTATTAAGCTTAATTCTTTACATCCTTTATTTAATATCCCATCTACAATTGTAGGGGGAGTACCAATACCACCAAATCCCCCGTACATTAAGGAGCATCCGTCACAAATTCTTTGAAGGGCTGCCTCTAAAGTACTTACCTTTCCTAGTTTAGACTTGTACAGTAGCATTTATCTTCCCCTCCATACTGAGTTCACATTGTACTTCAGAAATTGCCTCTTCTAAAATATCTACTAAACTATCAATTTCATCTTTTGTAATAACCAAAGGTGGCGAAATGATAATAGCATCCCCCATCCCATTAATAGCTCCTGACGCTGGATAAACAAGTAACCCTTTTTCAAAAGCTTGTTTAATTACCCTATTTGTTACATTTAATTCAGGTGGATAAGGGTTTTTCTTTTCTCGGTCTGCTACAAACTCCATTCCAATTAAAAGGCCCTTTCCTCTTACGTCCCCAATCATTTCGTAAGACTCTAAAAGCGCTTTCAATTTACTCATAAGATATATACCTTGTTCTTCTGCTTTTTCTACCAAATGATGTTTCTCAACGTATTTAATAACCTTTAGAGCAACTGCTGCTGATTGCGGATTAGCACTATAAGTATGGCCTCCTATAATAGACTTAGATCCATTTAATATAGGTTCCATAACTTTATCACTGACCAGAGTAGCTGCCATTGGGGTGTATCCTGAACTCATTCCTTTTCCTAGAGTAATAAGGTCCGGTGTAACATTCCAATGCTCTATTGCAAACATCTTCCCAGTACGGCCAATTCCGGTCATTACCTCATCTGCAATAAATAGGACGTTACAACGCTCACAAATCTCTTTGATTTTTTGATAGTAATTAGATGGTGGCGTGATAGCCCCCCCAGAAGCACCTATAATTGGCTCGGCAATAAATGCAGCAACATGTTCTTCCCCAATACGCCTAATCTTCGTTTCAAGTTCTTGGGCACAAAGAAGACCCCATTCCTCTTCAGTTAAATTATCAGGTCGACGATAAGTGTATGGGGCAGACACTGAAGGATAATCAGCTAACATCGATGAAAACCTCTGTCTTCTTAATACATGTCCTGACATGGATAATGCTCCCATTGTAATTCCATGATAACTAGTCCACCTAGATATAATGCGATCTTTTTGTGATTGTCCTTTTTCTTGCCAATATTGTATAGCAATCTTCATCGCTGTCTCGGTCGCTTCTGAACCACTATTTACAAAGAATGACCAATTAAGATCTCCAGGAGCCAATTGACTCAATTTTTCTGCTAGTTTTTCAGCTGGTTCATTGGTAAATTGTGATCTATAAGAAAATGAAATTTTTTCTGCCTGTGCAAGGGTTTCGTTGACAACCTCCTGTACACCGTGTCCAATACTTACTGTTACAGCTCCAGACGACCCATCAATATACTTCTTACCATCCTGATCATATATATATATGCCTTTTGCAGATGCAGCTATTGGATATTGCTGGCCTAATACCGGTTTAATTAAATAATCTCGTTCCTTCATCCGTTACATCTCCCTTGGAATTATAAGAGTATACTAAAACTTTATTAAAATTTCTGACAAATAACAATTTGACAAACGTATGAAAAAATAGAGGTTCCATTATACACCGCGTATAATGGATGAAAGGATAATCTAAGTTTAATCACTAGGGGGCTTTCTATGGCTATTCGGATTTATGAAGCGTTGCAACTACCTATTATGAAACAAACAAAATTAACGGCTGGAAAAAAGGGGTTACAAAATTGGATCAAATGGGTAACAATTGTGGAGGTAATTGAAGATATCTATCGTTTACAAGATGGAGAGTTTTTGATCACAACAGGATTCGGATTAGGAGAAAATACGGAGAAACGTAAGGAATTTGAAAAGCTTTTATCCATCGGAAAACTATCTGGAATAGCTATATATACAGGATTTTATCTAAAGGAAATTCCAAAATCATTTATTACTATCGCAAACGAATTTGCCTTACCTTTAATTGAAATTCCTGCAAACATAAATTTTTCCATGATTACAAAAGAACTACTGGTACAAATTGTTAACAAACAAAGCAAAACATTTGAATATTCACTACGAATCCATCAGGATTTTACACGGCTTGTATTAGAACAACACGGATTTGATCCTATTACAAAAACCCTTCATGAAATAATTGATGCAAGTGTAATCCTAATAGCACAAGATGAAATAATAAGTTCCTACATAAAACATGACTTTATTGATATTAACAATATAAAAAATCTATATGAAAAACAAATGGATAACTACAAAATTAATAGTCAACCTATTATAGCTAATAAAAATACCTACGGAAGTGTACTCATTATAAAGGAAAAAAGGTTATCGGAAGAATTAGATTCAATCGCAATTGAGCATGCTACTACTGTATATGCCATTGAATTTTTGCGGAGAAAAGCAGTAGAGGAGACCCAATTGCGGCTCACTAGTGACTTCCTAGAAGAAGTATTAAATCCTATAATCCCAAATAATAAAGATATGATCGAGAGAGGACGTAAACTAGGAGTAGACCTTTCAAATCCGCAAAGTACCTTATACATTTATTTTCCATTATTGAAAGAGGAGAACATTAAGGAAAAATACAATGAGTTAACCGAAATTATTCAATACACTATGAGAAAGTCAAAAATCCCTTACCTCATGAGGACAAAATCCGATAGTGTCATTATTTTGGCGGAAGCAAAACCTGGAGTAAATATTTTAGAGTTAGCTGAGAACCTCTTAAATAGTTGGAATTCAACATTATCAAATGAACCAATAGCAATAGGTATTGGTAAAACAACTGCCGACATTTATCAATTACACAAAAGTGCTGCTGAATCTGAGCAAGCAGCACGATTTTCCCAAATTCTATTTAAACCAAAATCTATAGTCCATTATAACGATTTTGGCATATATCAATTACTCATTGAAATGAAAGAGTCAGGGGTAGATTTAGAGGAGTTTTACCAAAAATACCTTGGAAATCTATTTGATTCAAAAGGTGTAGACCTCATTACTACACTTGAAGCTTATCTTTTTTTCAATCAAAGTATTAAAAAAACTGCAAGTGAGCTATATATTCATCGCCATACACTGAAATATAGGTTAGAACAGATACAGAAAAAAACTGGATTAGACCTAAACAATTATGATAATGGCATAAAGTTATACTTAGCTATTTTGGCATATAAATTATTAAAATACATTCACATTCAGTAAGGTGGAACGGATTTAACAACCTTTCACCTTTCCTTGTTACTGTATCCCCCGACTCATATTTTTTGATTTTCGACTTTTAAATTAATAAAGGGGAAGGAATGGCTATATGCATTAGATTTATAAACATCAGGTTAGGTTGAAAACGCCAATTTAAAAAGGTCCCCTTAAAACAAATTGGCAGAAGAATGGAGCCATATAGTACAAGAAGCGAAGTTTTTACAAGCTCAAGGTTCCCAATTATCAGTAAAATTCACAAAGCGAATGTAACTGTTGAGGAGTCGGAGTTCAAATTTAATCAAACGATTGATTAAAATGAGGAAAAGCCTATTTTAAAGCGTTCTTTAGATAAGAAGAGAGGGTGACAGATGAAATTTCTTTCTTTATCCTCTAAATCCTTTAAAATACTGGACTTTGCTCGAGCTACTCGCTCCTCGTGGAAGGGTTTGAGCCATATTACAACGTGCGGGTCAAGTAATGGAAAATGAAGAAGTTCACGATAGATTTCTTTTAACGTGGTAGAATGTGAAGTCGTCATTTATGGCGGCTTTTTATATACAATAAAAACAGCGTTCCGCATTAGAACGCCGTAACAAACTATTGTTATTATATTATTTCCATTCATATCACGCCCCCCGCTTCTTTCCATTCCTTGAATATTTCAACGCTTGGACGTGGGTCGGCTTTGATTTCTTCTTCCGTGCGGCGATATGCGTCGCAATAGTAGACGTATTCCCAAAAAAGGTCAACGGTCAATCCGTTCAATTCCGCCAAATATTCGAAGGCTTCATCAAATGCGTCGTGCATTTCAATTGTTGCCTCAAGAGTATTGAACCATTCCCCGAAGTTCTTGTCTTGGCGGGATAGATTCAACGCTTTATCCATTGGAAGGAGATTTGCGACAATATGACCGCCGTGTCCAGTGGCGAACGATATTACGTGTTCAAAACTTACATTCGTTGAACCCGTCAAAAAGCAGCGATTCCCGAAGCGTTTCATGATTGCCTTCCATTTGTCCGCTGTCACGTCTTGCGGAAGTGCTTTTTCGATTGCACGGCGTTTATGTGCTTTGTTGATATTGTATTGTTGAACGTGTTTCAGTTTGTTCCGTGTGTTTTACCTGTCACGCACACATGGTTTGCACCGTGGATTTTTTCCGTCCTTTGAAGCACTTAATTCCCTAAAGTCTTCAAGCGGTTTTTCTTCGCCGCATTTTCTACATTTTCTCATGCTTATTTCCCCTTCTTTCCATAAGCATAGCCGAAACCCCGACGCCACAATATAATAAAAGGGAACGGCAATCCAGAAGAACGCCGCCCCATAATCTGAGTTTTTTGCCTTTCTTTCCTTTTGGCCCCTTCCTCCCTTCACAATCTAAAAGGTTATTTGCACATTCGAAATAAGTGTTATAAAGGGAAGGATGATGAAAATGAATTTGTTTTTATTAAACTCTATAGGGGGAGCCTCTTCCCCTTTCTAATCGACATACCTATGCTACGAATTTAGCGGAACAGACAGGTGGAGATCCTTAATCATGTCACAGCTTGGGCATACATCTTCTGACACTTCCCTTTTATATAGGAAAAAGCTATGAAGGCTGCAGAGCTGCTTGATAAACGTAGGGAGAAATAATTAAAATACCTTTCACTTCCCCCAAAACCAGCCTTTACGAGGTTTTTGCAAACAAATATTTATTACATCATAATCTTCAAAAATAGAACTCCATGAATGACAACCTGCAGCTTCAAAAGGCTCATCTACTTTATAAAGCTTTATTCTTTTAATCTCTTTTTCATTTACAGGACAAAAGGCAATACCTGGCTCCTCATGCAAATAGAAATCCCCTTGTAAAGCATCGCAATGATCGCAATGATTCGCGATATACTCACTTTTTGAAGCCCTGAACCTCTCGGTATGATTTAACATTGCCAGCTGCGCTTTCTCGTTGAGCCTTGTTACTTCTGAAATAAAACTAGGATAATCTTCCTCAATCCAGAAAGACTTCCAGTTTTCACTTTCGTCAAATTCTGATTCTGCATCGATAAAACAATATGATTCTAATAAAAAGCAAAAGACTTTTGTTTTTCTTTTGCATTCCCAGCATTGTCTAGCTGTTTCGGCGATATAAAAATAATCCGCTTTCAAATCAATATCCTCTTCTTTTATCGGGAGAAGCCATTTGTAAAACCTTTGTGTCTCTCCACCATAAGAGGTATACCAGACTTTTTTATCTTTATCCCATTTTGCTCCGAGGCTTTTGGCAATATCTTTGTCTTTAAATGGCACTTTGAGGTTTATCCTGGCCATGATAGCCTCCTTTTACCCTTGTAATCTAAATTAATTAAAATATCTAATGCTCTAATGCAACGACTTTAAATAACAAATATAAATCATCATCTTCTTCGCTAAGAAGAAAATTTTCCAATGAAATCTGCATATCAGGATAATGATTATCCTTAGCTTGATGGGTATGTGGTATTTTAATGAACGTAAAAGGTTCTTTTTCCCTTATACTTTAATTTCAGGGAGCATAACACCTAAATTTAAACCTGACATCATCCCCTCGTAGGTTGCTTCTTCCAAAGTACGGGGTGCCAAGCAATCTCCAATCTGATGTACAAAAGGAGCCACACCTTTAACTTGCTCGTAGAGCTCAACATTGGGAACACGGCCAAGGGATAAGACGATAGTATCCCAGTCTTCTATCTCTTCTATATCATGAGAGAATAGATTTCTTATAATAACTTTGTCATTATTAATGCCCCCAAAATCATAGTGCGGCTTGAGAATTACATTTAATTGATACAGTTTCTTTAAATACTCATTACGAAGATACTGATGAATCTCTTGACCGATGTGTAGCTTAGCAGTGATTAGCGTTACATCATTACCTTTTTCTTTTAAGAATAAAGCTGCTTCTATTCCTGCCCAATCACCACCAAAATCAAAGACCAATACCCGTTGTCCCACCGTCTTTGGATTCCTACTGAAAAGATTATCAACTTTTATGACTCTAGGATCCTTTACTCCTTCTACATGCGGCAAGTAAGGTCTTGACCCCACTGCACAGATAATGGCATCAGGTTTTAACTCAGTTAGGTACTCATAGTTAACTTTTTGCTCCATCCGTATATCTATTTTACTCGTTGCTAACTTGCGAGAATAATTATCTATCATTGTTTCCGCTAATTCTTGTCGCATTGGGGCTCGACGCATAGTTTGTAGTAGCCCACCAATTTCCTTGCATTGATCAACCAAAATAACTTCGTGTCCTTGTGAATCTGCGGTTAATGCAGCGTGCAAACCCGCAGGTCCTGCCCCTACTATGACCACACGTTGCTTTATTCTTGAATGCTGTTTAAGCGGCAGTAATTCCTGCTCTTTCCCAGCCATTGGATTCTGTACACAACCTATAGTAAGTCCTTTATGATAATGGCCAATACAGGCTTGAAGACACCCTATGCAAGCGTCGATAGAATTAACTTCTCCCCTTTTGGCCTTGTTGGGCATTTCTGGATCGACAATCAAAGCCCTAGTCATCCCTACTACATCGGCTTTACCTGTAGCTACAATTTGCTCAGCTTCAACAGGATCAATTACCCGAGTTCCAACAAAAACGGGAACTGCCCCTGCCATCCGAATCTTAAACGCATGAGGAGCATTATAAGCATGCTTCATAGGCGAAGCTGGTGCAATATGAGTTGAACCTGAATAGGTACTTGAGTCTCCAGATGTAACATCTATAAAATCAAGCTGAACTCTTTCTACCAAATATTCAACAATCTTGACTGCGTCTGCTACAGTAGTACCATCCAAAGTCATTTCGTCTGCACTCATCCTTATTCCTACCGTAAAATCTTTACCTACCTCTTTCCAAATACGTTCCAAAAGTTCTATAGTAAACCTCATACGATTCTCAAAAGATCCACCGTATTGATCCGTTCGGTGATTGGTATGGCTAGACCAGAATTGTGAGGGTAAATACCCGTGTGAGCAAGCAATTTCTACCCCGGCAAGTCCGGATTCTTTAGCTAATTTAGCAGATAAAGCAAACCCTTCAATAACTTCTTCAATATCCTCAAGACTCATAGGTCTAGGCATAGCACCAAATCGCAAACTGGGTTCTGCGGATGGAGCCCATGCAGGATTACGATAATCTTTCGCTATCACTTCTCTTCCTCCGTGAAAAAGCTGAACAAATACTTTTGTTCCATAGTTATGTACTTGTTCTACAATTTCTGAATAAGCGGGTATTATTTTTTTGTCGTATCCCGCAATGGTTTGCCCCGTCAGCATTCCAGATTTATGCACTGCAGCGGCTTCAAGAATAATAAGACCTACACCACCTTTAGCACGGGCAACATGGTAGGCCGTCATTTCTGATGTAGGTATACCATCAACTACATGATTTGTTTGATGAGCAGTAATCATAATTCTATTTTTAAGTTCTATTTTCCCAATTTCAATACTACTGAATAGGTTCTTAAAATTTGTCATGCGATTTTCTCCTTCCTGTCTAAGTGATTATGGTATAAACAGAAAACATTCACCAACAAATATACTTTTTGAACTCCAGTACTTTTCCATCAAACAACAACAATTTTTTGTAAGGGATAGTTAATGAAAGAGGAAGTAGGTTTATACCCACTTCCTCCTCTTAATTGTTATTAGGTACGAGTTCTGAATGCATGATATTTATGATTTAACTGCTGCTCGTTTAACATTGGTTGCCTGTTGATCGACTGTAAGGTCGTCTTTAAGCACTACACCATAAAGGTTTACTGCTTGCTCTTTTGAAACAATATTATTTCGTACATCTTGCGAGACCAGTTTCGGATCACGACTCAAAGGGTCGCCCCAGCCACCACCACCTGTACTCTCAAAAACAAATGCTTCACCTGGCTGGAATTGAATTCCACCTAACATCGCTGAATGCCATATTCCATCGTCTGCCATTCCACCAATAGTCTCCAGTGAACCATTGAGTGACTTACGCATTTGTCGTTGGCGTGCTGAATGCAATCCTCCATTAACTCCTGGGGAACCTTCACGTGTTCGCGAACACTCCATCCAAATTATCTCGCCACGCCCAAGGAATTCTATTTCAACATGCACACCTACACCACCACGATAACGTCCAGCTCCCGCCGAGTCAGTGCGCATTTCAAAGGCATTGTAACGAATTGGGAACAATAGTTCAGCAATTTCAGCAGGTAAATTTTGACAATTCCCAAGAGGATCCATTGTTACATGCATTCCATCATGATTAGGTGTGCCCCCCCATCCCCCAGCAGGTAAATCAGTAAAGACATGCAATTCACCAGTTTTTGGGTCAGTTGCACTTGCCACGTACCAATTAGCATCCGAACAGGTCGGAGCAACAATGAGATCAGGAATAGCCTGACCCAAAGCCATCCATATTGCTGCAGTAATCTTTGATGATGCTACCGTAGTACATCCGAGCGTTGGTGCTGGCCATTTTGGGTTGAGCCATGTATTCTCTGGAATGTTCAAGTCGATTTGGCGATACATTCCAGCATTAGCTGGTGCCTCAGGATTGAGAAAGAACTTTAAAGAATAGTAAACTGCCGAAGCCGTGTTAGCATAAGGTGAGTTAATTGGACCAATAGCGGTTGGATCACTTCCTGTAAAATCCACACCAATCCGATCACCCGCAACAGTAAGCTTGACACGTAGCCGAACTGGATCATCGATAAACCCATCGCTGTCAACGTATTCACTCGCTTCGTACACGCCATCAGGAATTTGATTAATTGCTTCTATAGTAACTTGTTGAGTGTAATCAAGAATTTCACGCATCCCCTGTCGAAGAACATCAACTCCGTACTTATTGGCGAGTCTTATGAATTCATCACGAGCTGCTCGAAGAGCTCCAAGTTGTGCGTTGATGTCACCCTCAATATATTGAGGTGTGCGTGAGCTATTCCTAATAATGTTTATTAATTCGGTATTTGGTTTCCCTCCCTTGTAGAGTATTGAAGGCGGAAGACGCAGACCTTCCCCAGCGATATGAGTATCGAAACCACCACCTACATCGGTCCAGTGCGCACGGCTGACTGCAAAGCCGAGCAAAGTTCCTTCATTAAACACCGGCATGGTCATCGTAACATCGGGAGTATGAGTGCCACCATCATAAGGATCGTTTAAAATGATGACATCATCAGGACCCAACTCTTCTATTGGGAATTGTTTAAGTGAAGCTCGGGCACTGAAGTGCATGGCAGCAATATGAACAGGACAGTTAGCAGTCTGACCAATTAAATTGATGTCCGGGTCAAAAATAGCATTGGAGTAATCCACCATGTCATAAATAATTGGTGAGAATGATGCCTTTTGCAACACTTGGCTCATTCTCTCGCATGTATATTCAAATGAACGTCGAAGAACTTCAAATGTAATTGGATCAAGCTGACGCTGTACGGAGTTTGTATGGATGATTGTCATAGTACACCCTCCTCAGTGGTAGTAACGTAACTACCATTTTGATTCACTTGCTCTTCATTAGTGATAATAATATTGCCATACTTATCTATTTGAGCCAATGCATTAAGCGGAAGAACAATTTCACTGTCCGCTTGTTCTATAATTGCCGGACCATTAATCTGTTGACCATTACAAAGCAAAGTATGGTCATGTACCTCTACCTTGTAGTGCTTGCCACCAAAGTAGACTTTGCGATGATCCTTAACAGATAGTGCGTTAATCTGGTTACTTGCCCCCATTACTGCCTCTAAATCGATGGACTCTGTTCTGACAATTTGACCATATCCCGTGACACGTAATGTGACAAATGCAACGCCGAAAGATTCTGATGATACGCCATATTCACGCTCGTGCACTTCGTGGAAGGCAATAGCTATTTCATCTAATATGGATGTATTCAGTTCTCCATTAGGTACTGGGGTAGCTACTTCATATGATTGTCCAATATAGCGCATCAGGGCATTTCGCTCCAATGTAATCTTCTCTGGTTTAATTCCATCATTCTCGAGTAATTCGTGACATTCTTTTTCTAGTTTAGTGAAAGCAAGTGTTAATTCACTCGGAGATAGACCTTTTACTGGTGCATAAAAAGTCGCTTCAAGATCATGACGCACTTCCATAGTAGCGGCTCCAAATGCACATGCGACACCAGCAAAGGGAGGAATTAGTATTCGATTAATACCGGCTGCCTCGGCAACCCTATAGGCATGTAGCCCGCCGGCTCCTCCAAATGCAACAAGTGTCTGATCGCGGGGATCGCGACCTCTGTCAGTTGAAACCATGCGAATTGCTCCTGCCATATTCTCACAGACGATTTCGATAATACCTTCTGCGCAATCAAGAACAGATAACCCTAGTGGTTCCGCAAGAGTACTTATAGCAGCTACAGCAGCATCGTAATCGAGTTGAAATTTACCACTTAAGGTTTGGTTTAAACGTCCAAGAACAAGATTTGCATCTGTGACTGTTGGACGGCTGCCCCCTCTACCGTAGCAAGCTGGTCCCGGATCTGCTCCGGCACTTTGTGGTCCAACACGTAACGATCCACCCTGATCAATCCACGCAATTGACCCACCACCGGCACCAATACTTCGGATATCGAGCATAGGCGCAATAATCGGCATCTCCCATTCGAATTCATATTCGTCTGTTATCAGACCACGGCCATTCTCCATCAGGCAAGCTTCAAAACTAGTGCCACCTACGTCCGTAACAATCATATTCTGCGTGTTAAGTAAATTACTGAGAAATGCTCCTGCTGCAACTCCACCTGCTGGTCCTGACGCAATCAATTCTTCAGGACGCTCTTTGGCTGTAGAACTTCGCATCATACCACCATTACTTTTCACTATGAAAAGCTTTGCTGTTGATCCCGCCTCAGCTAGACAATCTTCCAATCGAGTGAAGTAATCACTCACAACAGGGAATAGGGCAGCACGTGTGGCAGTCGTAACAAAACGACCTAGTTCGCGAATTTTAGGGCGTGTCTCTGAAGACAGAGCAATCCGTGCATCCGGAATCCTTTCTAGAATTATCTCTCTCATCGCTTGCTCATGCCGGCCACTTACATATGAGTTAATAAACGCTATAGCAATATTCTTGACGCCAAGTGAAGCAATGTGTTCAGCTACTTTTATTGCTTCCTCACGGTCGAGGGGCTTTACTGTCTTCCCATCGGCTCCCAATTTTTCGCTCACTGTGAACCGCTGACTACGGGAAATCAATGGGCGGGATTTAACTTGATAAGGATCGTATAGGTAGCGACGGCGTTGCCGCCCAATTTCAAGTGTGTCACGAAAACCAGCTGTCGTCACTAATGCAGGTTCGGGATATTTTCGTTCTAATAAGGCGTTTGTTCCAATGGTCGTCCCATGAATGATTGTGCTAATTTCCGAGGGGTCAATATCCGCAGATGAAAGCGCATTCATAAATCCGATTACTGGATCATTCGGCGTAGTAAGTACTTTTGCCGTGCGTACGCGATTTGTTCCTGTGGCTTGCTCATCCCATGCGAAAAGATCAGTAAAGGTTCCACCAACATCAATTCCAACTTGTAACATTTGCCGTCCTCCTCTTATTTGTTTCCATCCGGTTTACATAATCTCATTAGAGACTGACGATATAATTGCAATTCACTAACCATCTAGTATAATGGTAACAATTGCAATAATGAAAACTATCATTATATTCAGTATATTCTAACAATAAATATTCTTCTATACGTCTAAATTATAGTAATCTTTATTTATTTCATACGATAGGATGAATGCTTATGACAATTACTATTCAGGACCTTGTTAATAACCCACACTTGAAGACGCAAGTTCTTGCCGGGTATGGGGGATTAAAGCGAGAAGTTACTTGGGCACATGTATGTGAATTATCGGATCCTACTCCTTGGTTAAATGGAGGTGAATTAATCTTGACTACTGGTCTGGCTATTCCACGTCCTGGACAAGAGCAGAAGGACTACATAAAGCGTCTTATAGATGCAAAAGTAAGTGGAATATCAATTGCGGGAAGAATGTATGCTCCTGAAATGATTAATCCTCTTCTCTCTGAAGCCGACCGCAATGGCTTTCCAGTCCTGTTGACAGCTTATGAAGTCCCGTGGATTACAATTACACGGACTGTGTCTGATGCTAATTCACATAAAGAGCATGCACGATTATTACAGACGTTACGAATTTATGAAGTTGCGCGTCAGGCTTTTCATAATACTCCACCGTCTGGTATAGTCAAAACGCTTAGCAAGATTATTAATTGTTCGCTTTATATAATAAATCCAGTTAACAGTAAACCCCTATTTTTTGAAGGCAAGTTACCGAAAAATGTTACAGATATACTTAAAGCGGTCCGTCCACTCAGTACATTTGATTCTCCTGCTATACAACGTATAGAGTGGAGAGGAGTTCAAGCTTTACAAGTGCCAATTCCTACTTCACGACCCGCCATTCTACTGGTCTTTAATCATCCAACAGGTATACCCGATAGTATCGTATTAAGTCATACTGCGACCGTTGTGGGATTGGCAATTGAGAAAGATACAGCCATACATGAACGTCAACGACGAGTGGGAGCTGAAATAATGGAGGGATTAATTGATCAACGACTTACACCAGATTCAGCCAATTTCTTGTTAGCTAATCACGGACTAGGAAAAGAACCACGGTGCATCGTCGCTTGCTCTGCAGGGACCCAGCCTTTTGAGCACGAGTGGCTACATCTTCAGTTGAATGCATGCAATATTCCCCATTTGTTAACTCTAAGAGGAAATGTTCTGGTTGCTTTACTTCCTGCCAATGCAGAGTCAATTTCTAGCTTAAAATGTGAATTGCAAACAACAAATATATGCTTTGGTATAAGTAATAATTTTGATTGCCCTTCACGTGTAGCAGATGCATATCAAGAAGCTTTATGGGCATTACGTGCAGCAGAGACTTATAATAAAACCTGTATGTTCTACAATGAAGAGTCTCCCGTATCACCATTTTTGCCTAGAGGCAGAAGTGAAACTAAAGAACTGGTAGAGCAAGTAATTGGAGACCTTTTAGCATATGATAAGACACATAACAGTCAACTAGCAATGACTCTTTATATCTACCTTCGTGAGAATCGCTCTTGGAAGAATGCCTCAGAAAAATTACACATACATAAGCAGACATTAGTATATCGAATTAACCGAATAGAAGAAATGACGGAACGTCGCCTAAATGTTACCAATAACGTTGCCGAACTTTGGTTAGCTTTAGAAGCAGCTATAATACTTGGTTTACTGCCTGAACTATCTTAAAATACCTTAGAGTTATCTCTAAAATAAAGCCGATATTGGCGAGCCTCACAATCCTACCACCACGAAATAATAGGAGTAGACACATAGCGCATGCACGTATAGGAAGATTATTATAGATTTTCTAAAAAGTGAGCATTTCGAGTATTTTTAAATAGGCTGGCGCATTTGTATTTTTTGAGAGTTTTGAATGATATTCTAGCTTACCTAGTCAGTTGAGCTACACTCAATAGCAGTGTGTATCTTGTTCTCAAACCCCTCTAACTGATATTCATCTAATATTGGCCAAAGTACTCCTTAAACAGAGTGCTTTTTTGTATTAATGAGATAAACCCGAATTTGCGGTAACATTTTAAAGATTCTAGCGTTATATCTGACTATTCTTCAGAAAATCATAAATTTGCAGAATACAAATCAAATAATTACGCAAAGAAGTAATTATTGGATATGAAAAGTTGTTAGTATCATTAGGGCAATCATTAAATGTCAAAATTAGATCTATGGTAAATTAAATTCAAGAAGCTGCTGGTCTTCAGCAGCTCATTATATTGACATTTAAAAAGAGCAAACTCATTTAAGAGTCTGCTCTTTAAATAATTCGAAAATATCTCCGTCACTCAAGAGGTTTTTTCCTTTGGTAATTTGGAGGCTTACCGATCTAAAACATCTTTTTCATACGTCTATCAAAATAAGATAGAAATTTACTGTTAATAATCAGTATTATGTAAACTGCTGATTCATCTAATATTTTGCCCTATTGTGTTCCATAGTTCCTAAACGGAATATAGGAAAACCTAGCTATATGTAAATAAGAAGCATAAAGCTCATCAAACTCTTTCTAGTCTTTTAGTAGCCTACAAACCACTAATTAATCGATTTAACCCTCTTCACCTTAGCCATTGACAATCACCAAATGTGGCAGTACTCCTTTTTACGAGTACATGGCCACATATAAAAATTGAAAACACCGTTCTGATTATTCGAACGGTGTTAAAAATAGTTAATCTTTATTGATTTTTGATTTTCCTTCCAAAAATCTCTTAAATTCCACTTTAGTTATATTTGATTTCATTGCTTTTTTTACTAACTCAACCCATTCTTCAGGAAGATCTTGATCCCTGTTTTTTTTTGTTGTCATGTTTATCCTCCTTTTAAGGGCATGATTTTCTTTACCAGTTATCTGTTTTATCTAATAATTGATCAATGTCAAATGTATCGAGATGGAATCGAATTGACTCTTCGGCAATTCTTCAGTAGCTAAAAGCAATTGGTCAATATCTATTATAGCCAAAACAATTCGCCTCCCTTTTAGTCACTTTTACCATCATTAAATATAATAAACATTACGTTTAATAGTTAATTCTTTTGAGGGTATCATTTGATCGGCTACACTAAGTAGGACAGATAAAATGAGGGCTGTTGTTTTGGAGTGCCAAGAGGGTTTTGGGTATGGTGACCCTATCAACTCCTTAAATTCCTTCCACTACGTTACAGTCAGCCATTTACCGTTGACAGGGGCGTTTTTTTTATTTCTTTTACGATTATAGGGATTGTACCGATATTAGATTGATCTAGATGTGAATTTAAAATAAAGTTCGACCGATTAATAAAGTTTGACTGTGTTGAAATTTACTGTACTCTAATTATTAGAGGAAAATTAGTTCAATATATTAATAAAGTTAATTGATTGGGTACCATCAAATATGAACCTTTTATTATATTTTCGTCTCTTTACCATAGTATAGAAAAAGCCCATGTATAATTTTTTACCCATTCTTAAGCATTTCGTTGGACTAATCCAATCCGTCGTACTCAAAAAAAGGGGGGCCCATTTTGCTTACTCCACCATCAGACAACAAATATAAACACTTACATTCTTGCTAACCCTACTTGAGCTATGCAGAACGCCAAGTTTGTAAAAAAAAACACCCCTTTACCGACAAGGTGATGTGGGACCACTTATAGAATTTTGAAGAAGTGGGAACAGGAAGAGTTGCTAAATATCAAAAATAGAAAAATTTACATTCTTAAACCATCTATACTCAAGCAATATGTGATTTCTCATTAAACTTGAAACCGCGCATTCAAAAAATAACCTTCTATGTATTAAATGATCAAACCTTCGTTTAAACATATTTTCCTTTTCAAATAGATCGTAGAGCATTGAACCTGCCGCTTAATGCACCCCTTTTACAAAAGCCCTTTGGTTGTCATCCTAAAATGAAAGAAAGGGCTAAACCCCCTAAGTATGAATGTACTTATAGCTCAGCCCTTTTGATATCTAAATTTTCCCATGTGCATTTTTCGGTATAAATAACACAGATAATGAAGCTATGACCCCCGCAAAAGCAAAAACATAGAAGTTCATCACAAGATCGAATTTCCAAGACATAAACAATCCAACCAAAATAGGACCTAAAATAGCTCCTATCCTACCAAATCCAAGTGCCCACCCTAAAGCTGTAGCACGATTATCCGCATCAAAATATTTGGAAATATATGCATTTAAGATCAACGTTGTTCCGATGGTTCCAAAACCAGCGACTCCTACAAGGCTATAAACAATTAGCATCGATGATTTTAAGCTTAATAAAGCAATTGAAATTCCCGCCAGGAAATATGAAATACTGATCACTTTTTTTGAGCCCCAGCGATCTGCTGCTACACCAGCTAAAAGAGCACCCGCGGCTGCTGAAAGGTTAAGCATCAACAGAAGTCCTAGACTCGAACCAAGCGGATAACCAGCTTCTCTCATCATTTTAGGTAACCATGTTGTCAATCCATAAATCATAAACAATCCCATAAAAAAGGTAACCCAGAAAAATAAAGTTGCCCGAATGTTCTGTTTTGAGAAAAGTGTCGCTATCGTGTTGGATTTACTTTTCCCTTTCTGCCCTTTATCCGAAGACTTATTTTCTTTAATGGGCTCGATAAAAATATTATAGCGGTTGGCAATACGCTCTGCCTCTGTGTATCTATTTTTAGCTACGAGAAAACCGAGTGATTCAGGCAGATATTTGAGAATGAAAGGAACAACGAGAATCGGCGCTCCACCAACCAAAAACATTAATCGCCAACCATATTCGCCTATGAAAAACATTGAAATTAGAGCCGAAAATACACCGCCCAATGCATATCCCGTATACATTATCGCATACATCAGTGACCTGCGTTTAATAGGAGAATATTCAATAGTTAAGGCAGAAACCGTAGGAATGATACCACCGCATCCAATCCCCCCAATAAAGCGATATAATCCGAACATTTCAGGAGAAGATGCCGTAGCCGATAGAATCATCATTATAGAAAATAGAGTCAAACAGAATGCCAATATCTTTTTACGTCCAAAAATGTCAGTAATAGTTCCCACACATACTGCTCCTATTAGCATCCCAATGAGGGCATAGCTTCCAATAGAACCCGCCTGAGCTGAAGATAATGACCATGCTGGATACTCCATTAACGTTGGAAGTACAGCACCGTAGATAGCTAAATCAAAGCCTTCTGCAAGCATGCAAAACCAACAAATGGTTACAACAAGATAAGTAATACCAGGAATTGATTTACTTTCCAAATTACTCAATTCTTGTCGAAAATTTGTTTCGTTCTTCGAATAAGAGGGATCTACTGAATGTGAATTTCGGCTCATTTAAACAGCTCCTTTTGATAATTAGTGCTCATTATTATCATTAAATTGTTTCCGTTATCTGTCGTAGTTGCTTCTAATCCTCAACCATCTTACATTTTAGGGAATTCAATTAACTTGTTATCTTGCTATTTAAAAATGAAACCGTCTAGAAGTTTGGTCAGATACTTAATTGAAAATAACGCTGGGCCTCTTCAACAATCTCGTGATTTGCTAATTTTTCTTTTATAAGTTCTTTTCCTTTGACTATGATTAATGTGTCCCCTAGAGGTGATACGTCCCTCTTCCGTCACCTTAGAAAGGAAATAATTCTTATTAAATATAGATTGGGGAGATGTTTCGGTCAGAACACACATTTGGTAGATACTGTCTATCGTCCATTTATTTAGAGGAACTTCAAACCGATACAAAATTCCCATACTGCGCACAATTTTCTTATAGAGATCTTCTGTATTTAAAGAGAGGGGCTTTTTATTAAGGATGTCTAGGTTCTCAAAGAGTACGTTAAGAACATCAGATTGAAAAACTAACATGTATGAATAAAAAATTGGAACAGCGCAAAGTAGAAACTACTAAGAACCTTAATGTTTTCATAGATTCAGTAAAAACATGTTTTTGCTCTATTTACAGGTGAATGATACACTCCCTAATTCTGCAAATTGAGAGTGGATAGAATCTCCTGGTTGGAAGGCGATAGCTTCGGATATGGCGCCACTTAGCACAATGTCCCCTTTCTTTAAGCCCTTTCCGATTCCCCCCATTTTATTAACTGCCCAAGCAACGGATGTGGCAGGGTGTCCCAACACAGCCGCACTTGCTCCCACCGTAGCTACTTCCCCGTTTTTAGACATAACCATTCCTAGTTCCGCCAAATTGAGACTAGTGGGAGACATCCATTTATTACCTATTACAAAGCGAGCCGAAGAACAATTATCCGCAATAACATCCACAAGGGTGAATTTAAAATCTAAATATCGGCTGTCGATAATTTCAATTGCCGGAGCAACATATTGGGTTACACTCAATACATCAGCTGCGGTAACATTGGTTCCCTGAAGATCTTCTCCAATAAAGAAAGCGATTTCCGGTTCGGCCTTCGGATGAATGAGTTGATTAAACTCAAGCGGGGCCCATTCGAAAGCAAGCATATCATCTGTCAAATAGCCGTAAATGGCTTCGTGAACCCCCATCATCTCCTGTTTGGCCTTACTTGTTAAACCCAGTTTCAATCCAATTCGCCGAGCACCTTCTTGTTCTTTTTGTTGAATTAATTTCTCCTGTAAGAAATACGCTTCTTCGAAAGTCAAGTTTGGATATTTATCTGTGATTTTTGTAACTTCCCGGCGTTCCTTTTCCGCTGATAAAAGATATTCAACGATTTCTAGATCTGCTCCTTGAGTAATAGCCATTATCGCACCCCCAATTTTTGGGATTTAGCCAATTCAGCGGCCACGTCAAGAATCATGTCTTCTTGACCTCCAACCACGTTTCTCTTTCCAAGTTCCATTAGGATATCCCTCGGATCAAGGCCAAACCGCTTGCTCGCCCGCTCTGCATGAAGGAGGAAGCTGGAATAAACACCGGCATACCCCAGAGTAAGACTTCCTTTATTAATCTCCTGTGCTCGAGGTAACAATGGTCCCACAACATCCTCAGCAACATCCATCATTTTATAAAGGTCAATCCCTACCTGGATTCCCATTCGATCCAATACAGCCAATAAAACTTCCGTCTGTGTATTTCCTGCTCCTGCCCCTAAACAGCGAATGCTTCCATCCAATCGCGTGGCTCCCTCTTCAATGGCCACAAGCGTATTTGCAACCGCAACGGATAGATTATTATGGCCGTGGAAACCAATCTCAATATCTAAGGACTCACGTAGAGCACTGATTCTCTCACGAACTTGATCAGGTAAAAGAGCCCCCGCTGAATCAGTTACATATACCGCTTGGGCACCATAACTTTCCATCAATTTGGCTTGCTCCACCAGCTTCTCTACAGGAGCCATGTGAGCCATCATTAGAAAACCTAATGTTTCCATTCCAAATTCTCGTGCCATGCTAATATGCTGAGAGGATACATCCGCTTCTGTTACATGCGTCGCAACCCTAACCAACCCTGCACCTATATCATGGGCCTGTTTCAGATCATGAACGGTACCAATTCCCGGCAATAACAGGACCGCAATCTTTGATTGCTTAGACTCTTCAACAGCAGCTTCAATCAATTTCATTTCATCAACAAGCGAACGACCGTATTGAAGAGTCGAACCTCCTAATCCATCGCCATGACTAACCTCGATGTAGTGCATCCCTGCATCATCAAGAGCACGCGTAACTTTGCGAACCTGTTCTTCCGTATATTGATGTGCCATAACGTGACTACCGTCGCGTAAACATACTTCTGTGATTTTAATGGGTTTGTCGCTTTTGCTATTCATCTGTGGTCACCTATCCCTTCCTGCCTATTCTTCACTTGAAGCCAGTTCGACTGTTGCCTGGTTCAATATATTACGTGCAAAATCTTCTGCTACACGTGTCGCTGCAGCAGTCATAATATCTAAGTTCCCTGCATAGTTCGGGAAGTAATCTCCTGCTCCTTCTACTTCAACGAAGACCGTCACTTGATTTCCTTCAAATAAAGGTTCCTGTTTAAGTCGATACCCCGGCACATATTGCTGTACAGTTCTTACCATTTCATAAATAGATTGATGAATCGCTTCTTGATCCATATTCTTTACTTCGCAATAGACAGTGTCACGCATGAGAATCGGAGGATCAGCCGGGTTAAGTATAATAATGGCCTTTCCACAATCTGCTCCCCCCACTTCTTCAATTCCTCGTCTTGTAGTAATCGTAAATTCATCTATGTTGTCACGTGTCCCCGGTCCCGCACTTTCGCTTGAAATCGTAGCAACAATTTCTGCATAGGAAACGTCTGCTACTTGATTGACAGCATGTACAATGGGAATCGTTGCCTGGCCGCCACATGTTATCATGTTGACATTCCTAGCATGAAGGTTAACACCCAGATTGACGGCTGGACTCACAAAAGGTCCTCTGGCAGCCGGTGTAAGATCAATCGCCAATTTCCCCAGTTCATTTAAGACTTTTGCATGTCTTACATGCGTTTTGGCTGATGTCGCATCAAAAACAATCTCTGCTAAATCAGGGTTATCTACTAACCCCTGAATTCCGTTTGCGAACACCCGATACCCTCGTTCTTTCGCACGTTTTAATCCGTCAGATTCGGGATCAATCCCAAACATAGTAGTTAATTCTATTACTTCACTTCTTTCCAACTTATACATAAGATCGGTACCGATATTACCTGAACCGATAATCGCTGCTTTAACTTTATTCACATAAACTACCCCCATTTACTCAAAAGCTACAGAAACCGAACCAAGAGGGCCAAAATGAGCTGAAATGGTATCCCCTTGCTTAACAGTCAATGCTCCAGAAAGTGCTCCAGGCAGAATTAACTCACCTGCTTTAAGCTGAATACCAAACTCGTGCAATTTATTCGCCAACCATGCGATCGCCTGTGCAGGATGCCCAAGTGCAGCAGCCCCAGAACCTGTTGCTACGAGCTCTTCATTGTTATAAAGAGCCATACCAACACTACGTAAATCTAAACCATCTATCGTACTCCTCTTGTTCCCAACCACTACTTTAGCTGAAGAACCATTATCGGCGACAGTATCTATTAATTGAATCTTCCAATCAGTAATACGACTATCAATAATCTCAATCGTGGGTACCACATACTTAGTAGCCATTAATACATCCAGATAAGTGACGTTCGGACCAACTAGATCTTGTCCAAGGATAAAACCAATTTCCGCCTCTACTTTCGGACTAATCATATCGCTAATTTTGACTTTCTCCCCATCTTTAACCTCCATATCATCTAACAAATGGCCATAATCCGGTTCATTGACTCCTAGCATTTTCTGCATTGCCACACTTGTAAGCCCTACTTTCTTACCAATAACCCAACGTCCTTCTGTTCTCTTTTTCTCCATGACTTTTATCTGAATTTGGTAAGCGTCGGTCACACTCAATTCAGGATATTGCTGTGTAAGTGGGTCTAGTGGCTGCTTACTTCTCTCTGCTTCTATCAATTTATCTGCTAATGCTTCTAATATTAAACTCAAGAGAATCCCCTTCCTTCCTTAGATATAAATAGTGACTCTTAGCCACTCTTTATATTTTGCTTCTATAATTTCATCGTAATAGTTTTTGCTTCCGTGTAGAATTCAAAACTATGGCGTCCACCTTCTCGACCGATTCCGCTCGCCTTTGACCCTCCAAAAGGAGTTCTCAAATCTCTGTAATACCAGCAATTGATCCAGAACAAGCCAGAATTGACTCGGGAAGCAACTCTGTGGGCTCGCTGTAGATCATTCGTCCAGACCACACCCGCAAGACCGTAAATCGAGTCATTAGCAATTTTCACTGCCTCTTCTTCTGTTTTAAAAGGAATCACAACAAGTACAGGACCAAATATTTCATCCTGGGCTACTCTCATTTTGTTATCTACATCATAAAGAACAGTAGGCTCGTAGAAGTTTCCTTCACCTAATCCCAGAATTCGCTTACCGCCAATTGCTAGTTTTGCCCCTTCAGACATTCCAGCTTGAACATGATTATCAACCGTTTCTAAATGACTGCGGGAAACTAGGGCTCCCATATCGGTAGCTTCATCCAGCGGGTCTCCAACCTTAATCTTCTTTACAGCATTAACAAACTTTTCTAGGAATCTATCATAAATGCTTTCTTGTATTAATAAGCGAGAACCGGCCAAGCAGATTTCCCCTTGATTTCTAAAAATAGCCTCAATCGAACCTTTTACCGCCTCATCTAGGTCTGCATCTTCAAAAACGATGTTAGCTGACTTCCCGCCCAATTCAAGCGATACAGGGATTAATTGAGAGGCTGCGTTTTTCATAACTGTTTGGCCGGTCGTAGTCTCCCCAACAAAAGAAATACGGCGTACATATGGATTTGTAGACATTGCAGTACCGACGGTTCCACCCGGTCCGGTAATAATATTTAGGACACCTGGGGGAAGTCCCGCTTCATTGGCAATTTCCCCTAACATAACTGCACTGAGCGGTGTATAAGAGGCCGGCTTCACAATTACTGTATTTCCGGCAGCCAATGCTGCAGATACTTTCCATGTCATTTGCATAAAAGGAAGATTCCATGGAATGATCAAGCTAGTCACACCTGCTGCTGCATACTTTGTATAGGACATATGTTTAGATTGCTGATAATGCTCTTGGTGGACGTATTTAGCCATTTCAGCAAAGAAACGTAAATTGGATGCCGCCCTAGGAATATCAAATTCTCTACTCTCTTTAATTGGTTTTCCGACATCTAGCGTTTCAATAAGAGCTAACTCATTTACTCGTTCCATAACTAGATCAGACATTTTACAAAGAATTTTCGATCTTTCCTCAACCGGCATTTCACTCCAAACACCGCTTTCGAATGTACGTTGTGCGACCTCAATCGCATGCTTAACATCTTTCTCACTAGCATTTGCCACTGAAGCAAGTTTCCGGTTTGTTGAAGGATCAATCGTATCAAATGTCTCACCTGATACCGCATTAATATATTCACCGTTGATAAAAAGTTTTGCGTCTTTCACTTTTATTTGATTCCCCTGTAAAGAGCTCATCTGTACCCTCCTATTCCTCTATTTCTAGGATCATTTCCACTTCGACCGCATTATTATGTGGGAGCTGGGCCATTCCAACAGCCGATCTTCCATGTTTCCCGTTCTCACCGAATACTTCTACCAACAAATCTGAAGCACCATTCATTACTTTGGGCTGGCTAGTAAAATCAGGAGTACTGTTCACAAATCCTAATATTTTAACAATGCGTTTTACTTTACTTAGTTCCCCGATCTCTTGTTTTACGACCGCCAAAAGATTCATCATGCATTGTTTAGCAGCATCATATCCAACTTCAACCGTTACATCCTTACCGAGCTTGCCGCGATACTCATCGGTACCTTGTCCAGCTGTGAAAATCAAGTTTCCTGTCCGTACACAGCTGACATAGTTCCCAGCCGCCTGACGCGGTATAGGTAGTACTAATCCTAGTTCTTCCAATTTCTCTTCGGGTGTCACAGTTTGGCTTTTCATTGTTTAATCACCGCTTTTTCAATATTTAGAAATTTAAGAGCATTCTCTCCAAGCATAGCTAGCTTTTGTTCTGAAGTGAGTGCCATGGCATCGTCAATAACCTGTCCCGGTGGAACTTCTCGAAGTAAGAATGGGTAATCCGACCCCATAATCACTCGATCATGTCCAAAATTTTCAACGAGATATTTGATATTCACTGGATCATTTACGATCGAATCAAAATAAAACTTCTTGGCATAATAACTTGGAGGTTTGTCGATTAGTCTTAAATGTGGCCATACTTGCCACCCTTTATCTAATCGAGGAAGAATGAATGGAAAAGACCCTCCGCCGTGAGAAAAGCAAATTTTTAACCTAGGAAACTTCTCCATCACACCGCCCAATATTAAACTAGCTGCTGCTAGGGCCGTTTCACTAGGCATGCCGACCGTGTACATTAAATTGTGACGGGGCATCCTTTCTCCTCCTAACGTCTCCCATGGGTGAACAAATAGAGGGACCTCCCACTTCTCACACATTTCAAAAAATTCAACTAATGAAGGATCATCTAGATTTTTTCCATTTACATTAGTCCCAATTTCAATCCCCTTTAAGCCCAACTCGTGAATACAGCGATCCATCTCTCGAATAGCAAAAGTTGCATTTTGCAATGGAACCGTACCTAGTCCAATAAATTTTGTTGGATACTGATTTACTGTTTCTGCAATAAAGTCATTTTGAATACGGGCCATGATTTCCGCTTCTTCAGCAGGCGCCCAATAAGAAAATGTTACAGGAATAGGGGATAAAACCTGAATATCCACCTTTTCTCGTTCCATGTCTTGAATTCGCTTTTCAGGGCTCCAAACTTGATCTGTAACTTCTCGAAAAACTTTTCCCGCAACCATAATATTGGCTCCACAGGAACAAGTTGGTTGTAAAACAGGCCATCGATCTCCTTTAAATCTTTTTGAGAAATCTGGAATATTCTCTGGAATAATATGTGTATGAAAATCTACTCGCATTTCCATTCCCCTGCTTCCCTCGACATAACATGTCCACAATTTTTGCATGTTCGTAATTCTAGACTACCATTGAACTGGTTGATGGCTTCCTTTACTTGAATTTCAATATTGGTTAATTGAACACTGACTCGGTGCATTTCAGAATCACACTTATCACAGAACCATACAAAATCCTCTAATTCGCCTTCAATCCTGTCACGTTCTATAACTATACCAATGGTATCAGCAACTCTATGTGGAGAATGAGGAACATTCGGAGGAAGTAGAAATACTTCTCCTTCTTTTACGGTTATTACTTCTCTCTTTCCTTCTTTATTAATAATTTCAACATAACAATCCCCTTTTAGCTGATAGAAAATCTCCTCTGAGGGATCTACATGAAAATCACGTCGTTTATTCGGCCCCCCCAGTATCATAAACATTAACTCTGAATCTTTCCAAACCACTTTATTATTCACTGGAGGTTTAAGTTGATCTTTATTTTCCTCAATAAATTTCCATAGATTAATTGTATTGAAAGTTGTATTCAAAGTACTCATAGTTTTAATCACTCCATATATGTTTTTTTATTGTTTCATTGTTTGATTTTTGTGAGAGCTTTAAGATCAATATCGACTTATTTAAATGTGTCACCATTACCCTCTTCTTTTTTGAACCGTTTCTCCCCCAATGGCCCAATGTGTTGATGGAATGTCATAAATTAAAATCCTAATACTTTCGGGGGATACCCCTAACGTTTCAGATACCGTTTGTGTTACATTTTCAATCAAGCGGTTTTTTATTTCTTGATCTCGACCCTCTATAATTTTCATTTCAACGATAGGCATTGAGATACTCCCTCTAAAGAATTATAAAAATGCATTTTCATCATCCAGACTACAGGTGAAAAGGATTTCCCACTATACAATTTCATTGTTTAGGCTTTTAATGCTTTTTGCATAAAGACTACTTCTTTTGCCAAATCCGAAATTCTGCTTAATACTTCTTCATCCACTATTTCATTCTGCTTATTGAAATGGTCGGTATGAACGTAAACAGAGCCCGGTGCTACGAAGGTCCGAAAATAACCAGCAATTGGTTTCAATTGATTTTCAATCACTAAGTAATGTTGATAAGTTCCACCTGTAGCAATAAACCCCATTACTTTATTGCGTAGAATTTGCGGATGCACCAAGTCAAATAAGTTTTTAAGCGCCCCAGAGAGAGAGCCTTGAAATATAGGGGTACCGATAATATAGAAATCAGCAGACGAAACAATGTCAACGACCTTTTTTGTATCATCCGAGTAACTAGAAAGGTCACGTCCATCACACAAAGAAACAGAGTAATTTCTCAAATCCAACAATTCCACGTCAACTTCTGGATGTGTTTTTTTAACTTCCTCTAAAATCTTCTGTACAACAACGCATGTTTTCGCTCCAACAACAGTTCCAGATATTCCTAATAATTTCATTTAAGATCCTCCTTGAAAGTCCTACACTACCTTAGGTATCCATCTGTTATCGCCAACTGATGGTAAACAGAGCATAATGTTCCTTCGCCTTATTTCATTAACTTCCAGATAGCCGTCCCAACAGAGAAAGGGATTCTTGAATGTTTCCTGTTAATATCAGTTTTCGTATTCTGGTAGACGAAATAACCTTACCCTTTGAGCAACAAACAGGCTGATTAACTCGAATCTGGAAATACTGTTCAAGTAGTTGAATATCTCCTTCTCGATTTCCTCCAAATCGGAAGTCACTTCCTACTATGATTTCTATTGGACTAAATTTCTTTAAATCTTCAATAAAATCTATAGGGGGACGCATTGTGTAAAATTCATCAAACCGTGCAATCACAACATGATCGACCCCTAACTTATCAAATAAAACCAGTTTCTCTTCAACCGTAGTTAAAATACGAACCCCTTGAAAATAAAATCGAGGAGGGGGATCAAATGTATATATCAAACTTGGTACTCCTAGAATCTTAGCTCTTTTCACAGCTTCTCTAATCACAGCTTGATGCCCTTGATGAACCCCATCGAACGCGCCAATTGCTATGACCGAGCCTGGCAGTGTTAAAGTTCCTTCTGCATGCGTTTCTATACCCTCTACCTCCTCATTACATAAAATCAGGGTATTACTTCTTCATTAGTTCTAGCAACTCACTTACTTGTAATGCTTCATCCACCATGTCAAACTTACGCTGACGTTTAATTGTATTATAAAAAATGGCTTTCTTCCGTATCGGATCCCCTGTATAATAACGTTCATATTGAAGCAAGCGTTGTCCGAAAGCTTCTCCGCACAAATCCCAAGCAAGTTTGAAAACGCTTACACGATCAATTGCAGAAACGCCCTCTCTCCCTACATAATAGCGATCCATATCTTCTCTCAGCTCTGGATTTTCAAAATCAGCACCAGTTGGACTCAACAATAATCCACCAGCCCCTATTGTTTGCATCAGTTCAATCGCACGCGGATACATCTTCGGCAAGAAACCTCGAATCGTTTCAAGAGGTACCCAATTCGGAATAGCCTCACCTTCTGGTGTAATCTCATACTCATGCTCAGCAACAAGCATTAATGCTCTAATAGATTCCACAGCTTGGATTAGCTCACCAAGGTTTTCCTGTACATGTAAAAATGTATCTACTCCAATTGAGTCAGCTAACCTGCATGCTACTTCGGTAGCAAATTGAAGTTTTAGGAGCCCTCTCACTGCCGATTGATGTGATGGTTGCAGAGCGATTCCTGTTTTTGGATAAAGGAGGTTTGCAGCTTCAATATTGTTATAAATAAACACTCGATCCCAAGGAACTAAAACATCTTTAAAGACTAACAGTGCATCCATTTCTTCAAAGCGTGATGCCAATGGATGATCAAATAATGGACGCTTCCCATCTTGCATCGGTTCGCGACAAATAATTCGAAGTCCTGGTGTATCAATTGGAAGTGCAAATGATAGCGCATAACGTTCATCACCCGGTTTGTATCCTGGGAAGGTATAAATAATAACTTCATCTGTTACAGGAGCAAGTGTAGCCAAAAATTTAGCACCTCTCACAATAAGTCCTTCAGGCGTCTCTTCAACAGCTCCTAAATGAGAAAACATATCCTGTTGCTCATGAGAGGATTTGCTTCGGTCATTTTGAGGATTGATAATGGCATGCGTTAAAAACAAATCATTATCGCGAACATGTCGATAGTAATTACGCATATTTTCAGCCCACTGCTGATTGTACTTTTCAAAAAAGTTAGAATTACTGTACAAAGAAGTAATTACCACGTTTAAAAAGTCTGGAGATCTTCCCATTAAACCAAAAGTAGCCTTTGCGAAGGCCTCAAACGCTGCTCTACGCTTAGTTAAGTCTTCATAGTTTTTGGGAACCAAAAACGCATTGTTCACTCTTTCCCCAGTTTCTTCACAGACATGAGTAATCCTATCTTGATATTCCGGATCATGTTGCATATCATATAGCTTTGCGATTTCAAGTACTGTCTGTTTTAATACTGGCTCATCCAACACGCTTTCAACTTTTTTCCCCGCCATCCAAATTTCGGGTTTTCGCGCCTTTACTGCATCTATATATTGAGCACCTGTACGGATTCCCATAATCATTTCTCCTTATATGTTTATTTAATAGCATCTATATCTTTTGGTTTTCATTAACATATCTTTACTATCTACTCATTTCTAAAACACGGTGGACTTCATCGACATGCATTTCTTTAATAGAAAGTTATTATCTATTTTTTATTATCACTCTCCCTCAAAGTTATTTTAAATATCATCTTTATTGATTCAATCCCTTTAGTTGATAATAAGCCCAAATCAGTTATAAAACTGTAAACTATTTAACCTTTTTGATTTTTTTATATTTTCTGAAAAATAGTTAAAAAAGGCTCGATCCCGAAGGCACGTAACATGTTTTTGAGTCAGCCCCCTTAACGTCTATTAAAATGGCATCAACGCTAAATTAACAGTAAAAAGCCGGCCAATGCAGGAGTTCCGACCACTGTCACTTTCAAAAATAATTTGGGTGCGAAGTTTGTAAATTTTGTTCCTACATAGGCTCCAAAAATGGTTCCTACTAAAACTTGAGGCCGTTAGAGAGGTCCCCAATGCTTGATAGATGGGAACTTTAAAAACTAACGTTAAACTAGATATAATGAATCCGGCACCGCACGCACAGACAAACCCAAGTAAGGTCCCTAATGCAACCATCGTTAAAATAATAGATTGATTTTAAATAAATTTATATTTAAACTAGTGTAAAGTATTTAAAAAGCTTTTTCGTCGTCGCTATATATAGAAAGGTTTTAAAGAGTCCTAAGTTACAAAAGATCATTAGTCAAATACCCAAAAAAGAAAGCGCTACCAATTATGTTTGAAGAAAATTTCCCATCAAACTATTAAACTCTAAGTAATTCCTCGTAAGAAAACATAACAAAGTTAATATAATTGAACCCATCAAATAATTACATCGAATATCTAGATTAGAAATACAATTTTATTAGTCCATTTCATAATCATTTACTCGCGTTCTATTTAAAAATAATGCTACTACTAGGGGCATTGATAATGCTCTCAAGATTCCATCAAAAAATACTCATTGAAAATTACAATTCTAGGAGTGACTACTATGATTATTTCCCAGCATACTTACATCAATTGGGAAAATTATTTAGAATTTGGAATTAGACAATTTTTCAAGGAAAAAACAGGGGTATATAAACAAGATACTATTGGAGATGGTTTTTATTATGTTCATAAGGGCTTAATTAAAGTTATTACCTCAACAACAAAGGAAAAAGACCGTATGTTAAACATTGTAGTTCCTGGTCAACTATTAGGTGTTCAAACCATGGATCAACAAGTTCACTTTACAACGGCTGTAACAGTGAAAGACTCCATACTCTATTACTTTCCTTATGAGAAGTTTAAAGAACTCCTAAGGTTACAACCAACGTTTTTAAATCTTTTCACAAAAACTGTAATACAAAAAATACACGGGCTTGTTGAGCTAATTAATTTGAATTCTCACTCTGCAGAGAGTCAAATTGCCTTGATACTTCTAAATATTTGTTATGATTTTAAAGATCATGAAGTTCATCTAACCCAAAAAGATCTCGTAACGTGTACAGGCTTGACACGGATAACTGTATACAAAATATTAAAACAATGGCAGAAAGAAAATTTAATCGAAATACAAAGTCGAAAGCTATTAATTAGAGATCCCGATCTGTTAAGAAACTATGTTATTAATTCATGAGTGTTGATTATCCAAAATTAGACAGACATATCTCTTGTAATTCTCTATAGTTTTTAAAACAACAGCTATTCGCCAGTCTATAGGTAAATTGGCTTTTAGCCATTGTCGCTGAAAAGTGATAAACAACAATTTATTGAATACTCGCCCTTCAGATGTCTTCGAATAGAGCCATTTAAATAGAACATATGCAATCAAAGCAGCAAAATCTGATTAAAGACGGCGTTTTCTGTCGTGTCAAATAAAACAGGGACACTTAGGTTCTGTTTGATCCATCGGAAGAACGTTTCGATTCTCCACCTTGTTTTGTATATATCTGCAATGGCTTCTGGCGCAACATTCATCAGATTGGTGACTTCACGCATCTCATTACCATAATCGTCCTAAAAAATACAACGCGTTGACGTTTCATTGAACGAGATTGCTCGGTACCTAGTTGGCAGGTGTTGTCACGCTTGACGGGCGATGCATTTTGCTTTAGCCGTTGTAAAGAATGTGTTCAAAAGATTTCTGTATTTTCTTTCATTCGGATGACAAACTTTTGATGGTCTTCCGTAAACTGATTGATTCTTTTGATCTTAAAATAGACTCGATTTTCTACCATGATAAATCGTAAATCGACCAACTGTTCAACAATTGGTCCATCATGCACAAGTCCAGTGGTTCCAACGACATGAAGAGGTATTTCAGTGAGAGGAGAATAGCTAACATGCAGTTTGATTCCTGCACGCTCCCTGTGATAAAGGCGACTTTCCCACTGTAATCGTGGTGGAGTCTACCAAGAGAAGTTCGTTTGAAAGCTTTAATGCTCGGTGTGTCATCCGATTACATTTAGATACGACTAAATGTAATAATTTCTTCATAAATAAAAAACACGTTATTTATCAGGAGTGGTGATAGAATGTTAAATCTTCGTTTTACATGGAGTCCATTTTTGACATATGGACAATTTATTGAGGTGAAAGAAAATACAGTTATTTATCACCAGGGAGAGGATGGAAAAGGGTTTTATTACTTAAGTAAGGGAGAAATAAAAATTACAATTCTATCCGATAAAGGAGAAGAGCGTACTGTTAATTATGTTCCGGAAGGTATGTTGTTTGGAGAGAATGGAATTAATAAAGAACCTTATTCCACTACCGCGTTTACAACCTCCCCTTCCGTTTTGTATTATTTCTCTGATGAAGCATTACTAAAAGTATGTAAAGAACACCCAAATGCAGCAACAATATTTACAAATTCCCTAATTTATAAATTTAGATTATTGGCAGAAATTATTACTTTTCTTGATAGCCCTGTTGAACAGCAAATGGCACACTACTTATTAAAGCTTGTTAACGAAAACGGTAAGTTTGCTATTAATCAAACAGCATTTGCCCGTTACGTTGGTACGTCCCGTATTACCGTAAATAAAATCATCCAAAAATGGGTTAAAGACGGTATAATCAAACTCTCTAGTCAAACAATTGATATTATTGATATAAATAGAATTAGAGAAATCCAACGCTCTGATATAAAAAATCTGTCAAACTTGGACATGCTAATATTATCCTCGTCTCAAGAATAAAAATATTGGGCAGCATCCAAAAATATGTAAGGAAGAGGAATGACGACTTTAGAACTGGATTTTACCTGAACAGCTGAGAGAGATTTCCATACTGTTGTTAATACGCCCAGCATGGAAGTACTACTAAGACACAAAAATTTAAAACTTCTTGGTTTCATACTTATCTCTGCAAAGGAGACACTGGTAAAAGATCACTCTTCGTTTCCAGTATTTGTTCAAGAAGTTAATTTAACTACTACCTCGACCTTCTATTATCCATAATTCGGAATTAAACTAATATACTAAGAGAGCAATGAAAATATTGATTACCTTGCTGAAAAAGTTGGAAAACATGAGCTAGAACTTAATAGATTAAACAGAAATTGAGGGAGCTTTTATGGGTTCTCTTTTGTTGTTATAATTGTGCTGAGATTCGCTCTCTGACGAAGTGAATTATGCTTTTTATGTACAAATATCCTTCGTTGCAAAATTCAACGCTATTACTTTTAAAATAGATGTATATCAATCTATAAAATTGGTGAAACTGATAAATTATTCCTCCTATCGTTGAAAAGCCTTTGCTCCTGTTGAGCAAAGGCTACTTTTTTGACGAGTTTCTTCTATTTGATCTTTGCTGCTGACTCGTATGTATCCAAATTTACGAATATCCAATTTATTACTCCCTCTTCTACTTTTCTCTTATTCCACCAAAACGTTCGTAAAAGTGTATATAAATATACGAACGTCCGTAAAATTATTTCTAACTTTAATGAACGTTAAAGTAAGATGATTTTGCACAAAAAAGAACCGTTTGCAAAAGTCTACTTTTACGAACTATAGTATAAAGGTCAAAATGTTTAAATATCTAACCCAATAGAGATATATACTTTTTCACTGAACTTAGGTAATTTGGACAAGCTTGTATTTTTTCATCCCACATATATAGTAGAAAAAGGAGGGTTGTATATATGGGATGGTATAACAAAAGCTACAATCAGCGTCCTCCACAGCTTCCAATCCCACCAGTCCCACCACTCTAAGCTGAAATTGGGGTACAGACATCAAAACGGAACCTGCTTAGCCTGTAATGGGCTGGGCTTTTTTACTTTTTACGGTATGGCGGAAACTATCAGAACCTTGTTAATTATGGTTGCTTTACCAGTTTGATAGAGGTAAAATTATCAGTAACTTAAAAACGAACGGATAAACAAAAAAGCCATTTCCATATGTTAGTGTTTCTCAGGCACTAACGGAAATGACTTCTTCTATAACCTAGTGTGCGACCACTAAGTTAAATTTTTATCCCTGACGCAACAGGACTATTTGATACACCTATTATAAACTCATTGTCTACTGAATTTCAAAATGTTCAAGTTGGGAAGATTAATTGCAAGATGTCAGTAAAGAACTTCTCTAGGAACATCAAGTTGTAACATAAAATTCAGGTTTACGGTTAACTAAACAAGGGAGTTTTTCTCTCACACGATGTACACGATCAAGGTCAATATCAGACATAATCAAAGTTTCTTCTTCGCCTCCACTAGTTGCTATAACTCCCATTGGATCGACAATCATACTCCGTCCAGAAAAGACATTGCCGGCTTGGTTAGAAGCACAAACGAACACAGTATTTTCAATGGCTCTGGCACGAAGTAGAGTTTCCCAATGATCCTCTTTCATAGCTCCCGCTACCCATCCAGCAGGAATAAACAGAATATCCGCTTCTTGGAGTGCTAATTGCCTTGCTATCTCTGGGAATCGTAATTCATAACAAACCATAAAACCTATTTTTCCAAATTCCGTTTCTACTACTTTATATTGATTATCACCAGGGACAATGGTATCAGACTCTTTATAGTTAAAAGCATCGTATAAGTGAGTCTTTTGATAAGATTGTATAATTTGTCCGTAACGATCGATAAATACTGTCGTATTATATGCACGCTGCTCATCATCTACTTTTGACTCAAATATTCCACAAACTATATAAATTTCGTTTTCTCGAGCCGCCTCAGCTAATCCTGAAACAAACGGACCCTCCAATGGTTCAGCAACATCAACGGGTGAAATTCCGGAACCTGGGATAGCTAGTGCCATATACAATTCAGGTAATATAACAAAATCTGCTCCCAATCCTTTTGCTTTAGAAATGTATTTTTTTGCTTTCTCCAAATTAGACATTTTATCGGTACTTGTAGATAATTGAGCAATAGCTACTTTCATAATAATCCTCCTAATAAACTTTTTAATAAATCATATTACCGTATTGCGAGTTTCGTTGTTTACGATAGCGCTTTCAATTTGTTCCTCTTCAAAAAGGGACTTGTTAGGTTTTATGAATAACCACGAGATAGCACCCAATCCACCCATAATTGTTAATAACATGATACCCATATTCCAATTTCCAGTGAGATTGACTGTTTGCACCACTAGTATAGTACCAATCGCCGTTGCAGCGTTTCCACAAAAGTTTACCCATCCTGATAATGAAGCACTATGTTTTCCTCCGATGTCCTGAACGGCAGACCAATTGGGTACTTGTATCATACCTATTCCAGCCATTGAAATCATTAATAGAATAGACATGTTAAAAGTAGAAGTCGCTTGAGAGGCAAACCATAGACAACTAGAACTGATGATGAATCCTACAATACCAAAAGGAACACGTGAGGTAATACGAGATTTTGTTTTACGATAAACGAAATCGACTAAAGTCCCCATACCCACTACAGAAGCCGCTAATGCTAACCAAGGCAATGCTGCCACAATTCCTGTACTTTCAATGGACAAGCCACGCGATTGGAGAAGAAATAGAGGTAGTAACGTGATAAAAAAGCTTTCCACCAATACTAAACAAAAATATTGAAAACCAATCGCCCAAAATTGGGACTTGCTCAAAAGTGTTTTCCATTCTTTCCGTGATGTTTTGAATACCACTTCATTGTTCTCTTCTTTGGATTTTGTTTCTTCGGTAATTAAGTCTAACTCTCCCTGATTCACAGCTGGATGATCTTTCGGATGATTCTTAAACCTCTTATACCAATACAAGCCAACAGCTACTCCAATGATTCCATAGCTATAAAAACTCCATTCCCAACCGAATCGTGAAATAATCCATGCAGTTAATGTTGTACCAATTGCCAATCCTAAATAACCAGAACTTAAAAAGATAGAATTAGCTCTGGCTTTTTCCGTTCTAGGAAACCAAGTGTTGATAGCATTTATTCCACCTGGTATATCTGCAGCCTGGGCAATACCTAATAAGCAGCGAAAGAAGATCAGTAAAATTAAGCCGGATCCAAATGGAGTAATAAATGTAACTACGGACCAAAGAATACCTGCAATAGCAATTGCCTTATGAGAGCCTATTCGTTGTACCCAAATTCCGGCAGGTACTTGACATAATGCATACGTCCAGGCAAAAGCCGATAATACAAATGAAATTTCAGTTAAACTAAGACCAAAATCTTCCTGAATGAGTGGTGCACTAACACTAATATTGATTCGATCTAATGACATCATTAATTGCATTGGAACCATGATAAAAAATATAACTCGCCATCGGACATTAGTGCTCTTCAAACAACTCACTCCTTTATTATCTAAAGAATTTTTCCGCTCCACTTAATGAAGCTAAACTAATGCCGGAATCTACTTGTCTTTTCATTTCTATCTCAGCCTCTTGTTTTTGGATAGCTGTTATCGCATACTGTTCAGCATCTTTAGGATTAATAACGAATACACCATCATCACTTGCAACCACTAAATCGCCTGGATTAATACTTACACCACATACGCTTACTGTTGTATTGATTTCTCCTTCTATTCCAAGAATTCTTGTTGTTAGAGGGCTTATACCTAGAGAAAAAACAGGTAGGCCTAGTTCTAATATTTCTGGAACGTCATTGATGCAACCTGAAACAATCACACCAGCTACTTGTTTAGCATGCGCAACGTAAGACACCATTCCTCCCCAACAAGACCGTTGTTCGTCTCCAGACATATCTATTACCATTACATCACCTGGTTCTATTAAATCTAATGCCTTATGCACAGCAGTAGAATCCATATGTGGGATCCGAACGGTAATAGCATTACCTACAAATCGTATTGGACGAGAAAGTGGTTGTAAGCCCTTAAGAAAACCAAAATCTGTCATATGTCCAATCGTTGAAGGATCTACCTTTTGATACAAATCAATGAGCTTTGGACTAATACCTTGTACTCTAGGATTAATTTTAAACATGTTCTTCCCCTCTACTTTCATTTAATTTTATTTCTTCTCTTGCAGTTTTAATTTTCTTCTAAATCGTCAAAACCTTAGTTCCTATTACCGGTATCATTGAGATTATCCCAGATCAAAACATAAAATAGTAAATTGCAAAGGTTTTTAGTAATGTCTTCAGGAATTTAAAGCGCTTACAAAACAATTATAGAGTTTGTTGAAGTTCTTGGTTTTCCTCTGGAATATTCCAGTTTTCTTGTAAAAATTGAACAATCTTGTCTACAGAACGGTTTACCAATCGTTCACCTTTTTCTTTTGTTCCTAATTTTGCGTTTCCAACTGTCCCTGACTCACTGTAAATGCTGTATTTTGGATACTGAATAATTTCAGGGAATTGATCAATGAATTTTGGTGGCTCGTTTACCGGTTTTTCAATGTCAACCAGTTCTGGGTATAAATATAAAAGGACTGATGTACCTGCTTCACTCGCATGTCCATGGGCTAATGCTCCAGATTCAACAATTCCATTATCAAGTGTTTTTAAAAACCTCCAATAATCGATTTGTGCAAATCGAAACTCATCATAGTCACGGTGATCATAAGCAATTTGGTTGATGACAGGAACATTTCCTACATGATTATTAATAAATAAGAAGTCTTTGAATCCCCACTTTTTCAAACTGTTAACTGTATCTACCAAATACTCTTTAAAGCTTTCAGGTCGAATGGTAATTGTTCCGGGAAAATCATCCAACATTGATGAGTCACCTACTTCCAAAGTTGGACCTATTATGCTATTTACCCGTTCGGCTACGAGTTCTGCAATTTTTGCAGCTACTAACGTATCGCTTCCAAGTGGTAAATGCGGACCATATACTTCAAAAGCTCCTGTAGGAATAATCGCTAAATTGGTTTCCATTTTTCTCTCTACAAATACCTTCCAGCTCATTTCTTTAAGAACATTAGTTTTTTTCATTTTTCCATCTCCTTAATTTGTTTATTTAAAATAGGGATATTTTCCCTCCTCGAATGTGTTCTTCCAACTCATGTACTGCTAAATGGTGATTCTTCTGCTTTAAAGCTTCAAGGATGTCAATATGCTCTTGAATAAACTTCGTCATATTTTGTTTCTTTTTTAGAAAGCACGTTGAGTTATAAAAAAGTCTTTCACTTATATTGGACATTGTTTGGAGAAATAAGCTATTTCCTTCAACTTCCAAAAGATAGTAATGAAAATCAGCATCAAGCTGGACAAAGCTAAAGAAATCATCATTTTCACAACATTGTTTTTGCTCATTAACCATTTCATATAAGGTTGCAAGGTCATTTTCTTTAAGCATGTCAATCGTATTCCTAATAGAAAAAGTTTCAATTGCAATACGTGCATCAAAAAAATCATTAATCTCTTTAATCGATAATTCTTGTATAGCAATTCCTTGATTAGAGATTACTTTGACAAAACCCTCATTTTGAAGCCTTTGAAGTGCTGCAACAATAGGAGTTCGACTCATTTCAAGTTCTTCAACTAATTGATTTTGCGAGGTATAATTCTCTTCTATAAAATCCCCCCTCATAATCTTTTCTTTAATTTTGTGATATGCAATTTCATTCAAAGTTGTCCTTTTTTTCATAGGAGCCTCCTAATTTTTTTACTTGAATTCAAGTTGAATTCAACTATATTATTAAAGTAGCAAAAAAATCCAGAAAAGTAAATATTAATTTGGGTTTTAATTGAAAATTTATTAATAGGATAACATGCTCATCAAGTTGAAACTTTGCGATATTCCCTTTTAAAACAAAAAAAACCCCTAATATGGGGGCTTATAGTCTTATAGGCGTCTGAAAGGTGTACCTTTACGAACAGTAGCAACAATACTATACCGCCCATTTTAGAAATTTTATACGCTAAGAAAATTCCAACCTAAAAAGTCGATCTCCTCTACGTGAACTGACCCCATAAAGTTAGACAGGTTATTTCGTTAGGCAGCCCGTTGGACATGAGCTCGGTATTGTACCGGGATCATGCCTTTTAATTTTGCCTTGATTCGTTTGTGATTATAGTATTCTATATATTTTGCTAGTTCGTGTTTAAAGTGTTCCACACTTTCAAATTCTTTTAGATAAAGAAGTTCCGATTTCATGATACCAAAGAAATTTTCCATAACAGCGTTATCGTAACAATTCCCTTTGCGAGACATACTTTGCGTAATGCCACGTTCACTAAGGGTATTACGGTATTGCTTCATTTGATAATGCCAGCCTTGATCTGAATGAATAAGGAGAGTATCGTCGTCTGTTAAACGTTCAAAAGCTTGATCCAACATCGTTGAAATGAGTGAGTAGGTTGGTCTTGAACCGATTGTATACGTAATAATTTCTCCATTAAATAAGTCCAATATCGGCGATAAATATAGCTTTTCTCCAAATAATTTAAACTCTGTAATATCCGTAACCCATTTCTCATTTGGTTTTTCAGCTTTGAAATTACGATCTAAAATATTTAGTGCAATCTTACCCACAGTTCCTTTGTAAGAGCGATATTTTTTCATACGGACAAGACATTTTAGTCCTAGTTCTTTCATGATTCGCTGTACCTTTTTGTGGTTTACTTTGTGTCCACGATTTCTAAGTTCATCACGAATTCGACGGTAACCAAACCGACCTTCATGTTCATCGAAAACAGATTTAATCAATCCTTTCAGTTCTGCATCTGGATCAGGACGACCGAAGTTTTTCACCCAATAGTAATAGGTGCTACCCAGTCTTTGTACCAGAACCAAACATATTGAATTTTAATTTTTTCTATAGTCATTTAGTACTGACAATTATTCACATAAGTTACCAATAAAGTTTATTTAGTGGTGATTTCAACTATTTTTAAATAAAAAGTTACGGAAATTATTAGAAACTGGTGATAAAGGACGTTTCATTTTACTGCACATGAAAAAAAGCCAAGAAAAACAAGAGAGTATAATCTTCCCTATTTTCTTAGCTTATCATTCATCAATCAATTAATAATCAGCAAACCAGTTACATATTTATAGTGGAACTTAAAATCGATAGCTTTTTGATGTATTCTTCAAGGTATTTCATAACACATTCACTATCATATCATATTTCAAAATCCCTATTGATTTCACATCTAACAAACCCAAGAGGTTCATATTGTCAGTTGATGCTTCCATTGTTCTAATGAAGCAAGCAAGTTAGGTATTCCTTCCTCACCAAAATACTCCAAAGAAACAAAACCTGTATAATTCAGCCTTCTCAATTCTTCCAGCAAACGAACATTGTCCACATCCCCGCTAAAAATAGGTGCTGGTTTGTTTTTATATCGCTCTTTATGATTGTAGTGATAATTTTTTAAATGCACATGGCTGACATGGGAGAAAACAGATTCCAATACCTCCATCGGATTCAATTGATCAACGTATAAGTTTGCACCATCGAAAATCAGTTTTATCCTTGGATGGTTTATATCTTGTAAAAGTTTATGAATGGCTTCAAGGTTATCAGCAAAGGAATCATAGTGAATTTCAATTGCTACGTCCACTCCATACAGATCTGCCATTTGAGCTAATTTATTTAATTCGGTAGCCGTTTCTGACCATTGCTCTGGTGATGCATTCCTTGACGCAATATGTCCTGCGAACGTCCGTATCAACGGGCAGTTTAACTGATGAGCCATATCTAACAATCTTCTTGCTTGATTGATTTCGTTTTGATGTTCTTTCGGATTCCAAAGTTTGGAAAATGTGGTATATCCACTAATGGACGTTATTTGTAAATCATTGGATTCTAGTAATAGAGCTAATTTATCCAGCGGCCCTTGCTTCTCCTGAAATCGTTCTATATGTTTATTCCAAAGTTCAAGTCCTTTTACATCCGTTTGCAATGGAAGTAACCATTTTATAATTTCCTCAATGTCCCATTCCTTAAATCCTGTGGTACATAAACTAAGCTTCATTGTAATTCCACCTTCCCCAAATCTAAATTTTACTATTCCGTAATTTCTATACGACGAACTTTTCCAAGAAGAAAGATATAAGCAAATGCGCCGATTAGAGCAACTACCGATATAAATGTTAGAGCTGCTGCATAAGAATGGGTTGCACTAATAATGAGACCGACGATTAACGGAGATAAAGCCCCGCCAATGTTAGCAACAAAATATAGTGAGGAACCTGTTAGGCCCACCATACCTTTCGGAGCGATATCAGCTAAAAGGGCACCGGTAACAGTGGATGCCATCCCTTGTCCGAAGAATGCAATGGCCATAAAGGTGATGACTATGTTTGGTGAATCCGTATAATCCCCCCCCAGGATTAAACAAGACAGTAACAATCCGACAATAATAGGCAGTTTACGTGCCATTCCTGTTGATAAACCACGTGTCAGCATCCAATCAGAACATCGTCCACCAATGAGAGTACCAAATATAGCTACAATATATGGGATACTTGCATAAATTCCGGTTTTTAGCATCGTCATTCCCTTTTCATCAATCAAATAGGATGGAAACCAAGTCATAAAGAAAAACAAAGTAGTTTGAATGGAAAATTGCCCGATAAACATCCCCCAAATTTGACGGTGCTTAAGCAGTTGACCTATCCGTTTCCAGGAGAATGGGTGCTTCTCTTCGGTACCAATCAGCCCCCCACCTTCCTTGATATAATCGAGTTCTTCTTGAGAAATCCTCTTATGTTCCCTTGGATTGCGATAGAACGCAAACCAAACTAAACCAATAAGTATTCCAACAATTCCTGCGATATAAAAAAGGTAATTCCACCCAAACGTTATGATTATCCAGGTGAAAACTGGAGTCAGAAAGGCTAACCCAATATATTGGGTACCCGTATAAATACCTACAGCAGTAGCACGTTCTTTTTTTGGAAACCACTCGGATACGCACCAGGCGTTAGTAGGAATAGATGGAGATTCAAATGCGCCAAGTCCAATACGATATGTAACTAACCATGTTATATTTTTCGCGGTTCCTACCAAGAATGTAAATAGAGACCAGAAAATAAGAGAAACCGTGTATACCCTTCTTGGTCCAAATTTATCAAGAAAGTAACCACTAAAAAGCATGGAGAAGGTATAGCTCCAACCAAAAACGGAAAATATAACACCCATCAAAGCCGGATCTATTTGTAGATCGGCTTGAATATTTGGCGCAGCAAGTGAAATGATTGCACGGTCGATGTAATTTATACAGGTGACTAAAGCAATGAGAAATAGGATAAACCATCGAACTGTTTTCGGTTTTCCCTTTTTTGATTTGTTGGCTGCCAGTTCATGTGTGTGATCCTCTATTATTGCCTTTAATTCTGAGCTCAATAATTCTCCCCCTTACCTAATGCCTACATTAGTACATCGTTCTACTAACTTTTTTTGGATTTCATCTATGCTGAGTTTTGCAATTACATAGATTTTCTTCAGGATTAGATTGATATTTTCAAAGCACTTTTTTTCAAAAATAGACAAAATTTAGAGTACAATCACTTGTTCATGTAGATAATAGCTCCCCTAATTGCAAAGATAACACTACTTAGGGGATAGTCTTCTGAATTATGAATCAATTATTCAGACAGTTACCGCTTTCTCTGATTCTACCTCTTCATTATCCTCCTTGACTACCCTGTCAAAAGATCCGTATTTTTCTTGAACCAGTATATAACCGATTGCTGCGATTATACTTGGCAGGGCAAAAGTAGCAAAAGCTATCTTTGGATTCATACCTGTTGTAAGAAGAAAAGCAATTATGGTAGGAGCGAGAATAGAACCAATCCTGCCGATAGCCTGTGAATAGCCCATTCCGGTTGTACGGATTTCACGAGGATAGTATTCTGTAATATAAGGGTTCGCTAAGTTCATTGCACCGACCGTACAGGCGCCTCCTAAGAATATCAGTAAATATACACTGACCACATTAGTCGTCTTGCTTAATGCGACAAAGGTAACAGCCCCCAAAAAGAATAGTGTAACTAGAATTTTACGATGTCCCATTTTTCCTGCATAATAACCTCCTACTAATGAACCGCCAATCTGACCAAGACACAAAACCAAGTTAAATGAAAGGCTTGAGGTGATACTAAATCCGGAATCTTGCATCATTTTGGGAAGCCATGTATTTAAACCGTAAGCCATCATCAGTGTGCAGAACACTGCCATCCAGATGGAAATCATACTGAATGCCCGTTTGTTCGTGAATAACTTTTTTACCGGAGACCCTTTTCCCTTCTGTTCAGCTTCCTTAATCTGGTAATCATCTGTTACTTTAATATCCCCTTCTGGTTTGACTTTATTAAGGATTCCAACAACTTTCCCAATTTCCTTCCTTGCTAAATAGTAAGAAAGGGATTCAGGAAACTGCTTTATGAATAATTGAAGTGTAAGTAATGGTAGAATTCCAATAAAGTACAATACACGCCAATCCGTATGAGGAATTATATACATTCCCACCAAGGAAGCCATGATTCCACCTATTGAATACCCGCAATACATCGCAGCAACTATGATGGCACGATTTTTTTTAGGAGAATATTCAGTCATAAGCGATATAACATTCGGCATCAAAGCCCCCATGCCAATTGCAGCTATGAAGCGCATGATGGTAAACTATGTGAGATTGGGTGCAATTCCTGCCCCCAATGTAAATAAGCTGAATAGCAACATACAAATCAGAAGTACTTTTTTTCGACCAAATTTATCAGCAATCGGTGCTAAAATCAGAGCACCCATCATCATGCCGAATAATGAATAACTCCCAACTGCACCTGCCTGAACAGAAGATAAATTCCACTCTTCCATCATCCATGGCAGCCCCACACCATACATTGCAATATCATACCCGTCAAAAGCAATGGCATAAAAACACCAAAGAAAAACAAGTAAATGAAAGCGGTTAAACTTACTTGCAGAAACAATATCTGAAGCTACTACACTACGCATTTTCCGTCCCCCATCATTTAAAAATCTCGGTTTAGAATGTGTTTCCAGAATACCTGTATTTTACTCTGGTAATTCGCATAACATTGAAAAATCAGATAATATAGATTACAGATCACATTAAGAATAAGATAAGACTCTTGCTTCAATATTATTGATTGTTTATTAGTAAACTAGCTATTTAGGTAAATTACTTTCTTTTGGTTTTTTCAATGACAAGGTTTAAACCCCATAAATTGTAATAGCTTTTGAATTAGTCAAAGCCACTATATTAAGGGATTTAACCCTTTTCTTCGACATTCATTTCATACCCAATTGTTTGAATGATTAATTTTTCACGACAGCTTTATTGAAAACCGGTTTATCTTGTAATCTAAGTTCAAAATCTAAATGAGCCGTATAATAATCATTTTTCAATCCTTTTTCTGCACCAGAATGTTTATCTAACTTCGTAATTAAGCTTCCGCGAACACCTTGTGCAACATCATCTTCTAAATATTCATCGCCTTCAAAATAAATTTGTGTTACTAATCTATCACCATTTTCCGGTTGGAATAACAGGTGCAAATGAGCTGGACGATATGAATGATGATCAATCCACTTTAAGAACTGACCCGAAGGTCCATCTGTTGGAATTGAATAATTACCCGGTACAACTGTTTTAATTTCAAAATTACCATTTTCATCTGTGTAAAATACACCACGTAAATTATTATCTGGAATACCTTCAGCGAAGTATGAGTATTCACCATTTGTATCCGCCTGCCACATATCGATTTTTGAATTTGCCAACGGATTTCCATTTACATCTTTCACAGTTCCTGAAAAGTAAAGAGTGTCACCTGGTTCATTTTCACGTTGTGGCAACACTCCTGGATTTTGAACGACTGGCGTATTTTCAATATAATAAGGTCCTAGAATAGTAGGTTCAGTTCCTTTTACACTTTTATACATTTCTTGAAGTGCATGAGTTTCAAAGAATACATCCATAAACAACGGAATTTCTCCTGCTTTACCTAGTTGATCCATCCAATCAACAAGGGCTTGATAGTCATTATGATCAATTTCGTATTCACTAACTAATTCCTTAAATTTCACTACCAATCCATTATAAACATCGATTACTTTTTGATTCTTCATATATACTTCCTCCAATTTTTATAAGTTTTTATATAAATGTTAGTTTATATCTGAGTATTTTGAATAATTGTTGTGATTCCTAACCCACCTGCGATGCATAAAGTGATTAGCCCATATCTTTTTCCCGTTCGTTCTAGCTCGTGTATCGCTTTCGTTGCTAAAATCGCACCTGTGGCACCAATCGGATGCCCCATCGCAATAGCACCACCGTTAGGATTCACCTTATTCATATCAAGCTTCAATTCTTTGATTACTGCCAAAGCTTGAGCAGAAAAGGCTTCGTTCAATTCGATCAAATCAATATCATCCAATTTCAAGCCTGACATTTGAAGTGCTTTCAAGGTAGAGTTCACTGGTCCTATCCCCATGAAATTCGGTGATACACCTGCTGCTGCTTGTGCTACTACTCTTGCTTTTGGTTCTTTCCCAAGTCTCATGGCTTCTTCTTCCGACATAAGTAAGAGAGCAGATGCACCATCATTTCTTCCACTACTATTTCCAGCGGTTACCGTTCCATTTTTTTTGAAAACCGGTTTTAACTGAGCTAATTTTTCTAGACTGGTTTCCCTTGGGTGCTCATCCACTTTAAACTCTGTTACACCCTTTTTCGTTTTAAGTTGATAGGGAACGATTTCTTGTGAGAATTTCTCAGTAGAAATTGCTCGCTTTGCATTTTCTTGACTTCTTAAGGCAAATTCATCCTGTTCCGTTCTTGAAATAGAATACTTTTCAGCTAAATTTTCTGCTGTCATTCCCATTGTTAACATTCCGTAGTCTTCAATGGGCTGTGAACCTGGCTGGCTTTCTGTATTTGGGTCTAATAACTGCCCATTGCCTGATTTCAACCCAAAACGAATATTTCTCATATAATACGGAGCTGTACTCATTGATTCTGCTCCACCTGCAATGATTACATTTCCTAAACCACATTGAATTTGTTGACTAGCTGAATTTATTGCTTGAATACCAGATCCACATTGTCGATGAACGGTAAAACCTGGTACTTCCACCGGAAAACCTGCACGGAGTGAAGCAATTCTTGCTAAATTTGATGCGTCAGAACTTTGTTTCGCTTGTCCCATTATTACTTCATCAATAATCTCTTTTGGAATATCCGCTCTCTTTACAACTTCATCAAGGACAGCTGCTGCTAGAAAATCAGCAGGAACATTTTCTAATGATCCCCCTAATTTCCCAATGGCGGTGCGAACCGAGTCAATAATAACGACATTGGTCAATTTTCTTCCCCCCGGGTATTAGCTTTATTTACTTCTAAACTATCTTTATATCTTTGATGTGCTATTTTTAAAGCAACAATCACTGACTGCTGTGATGGCGCTAAAAAGTCGGTTTTAATATTTTCTATTAACGGATCAATATCTTTACTAAAATTAAATCCAACTATCATTCTCTTAAAAAAGTCCTGTGCCAAAGTTGTTAAAAAAGTGAATTCTGCATTAATAATAATGTGACTTTCTTTATGGATTTCAAGTACCATACCAGCGTATTTATAATTTTCGTACATACTCGTATTCTGTGGTGCCTTTGCATACGCCGTAATTAATAATGTTGGTTGTCCCATAAAACTACATCCTCTCAAGATTACTTGCATTAACTAGTCAGGGTTCCATATTCCCACTTCTAGTTTATATTACAAACAAAGCTCTTGAAAAATGTTTTACTTTTTCTTTATCTATCTCCATACCAAATCCTGGTCCATCCGGAATGATTATTTCAAAATTCTCATATTCAATTTGGTTTACCGTTATATTATCTTTGAATAGTAACGGTCCAAATAATTCAGTACCGAATTCAAACTTGGGAATGGTTGAATAAAGTTGTGCACAAATGGCTGTTCCTAATGAGGATTCAATCATCGTTCCGCCATACAAACCAAAACCTACACCTTCAGCAATGGCAGCCACTTTTTTCGTTTGAGTCATTCCACCATGTTTACATACTTTCAAAGCAAATGAATTACCTGCTCTATGCTTAGCTATTTGGAAAGAATCTTGAACCGTATTTAGGGATTCATCAGCCATGATCGGAACCTTAAAACGATTGGTCAACCTTGCCATCCCCTCATTATTCCAAGCGGGCAACGGTTGTTCGATCATTGAAACTCCACCTTCTTGTAAAGCTTCTATGCAATACGTAGCTGTTGTTTCATCCCATGCTTGATTAACATCAACCGTAATACGGGCTTGATCTCCTACTTCTGCTATAATTTTCAATACATGCTCCACATTCTTAAATGGATTACCTTTACCAATTTTCAATTTAAAAATATTATGGCGTTTTTGGTGTAAGAATTCTTTGGCTTCTTCGATATCTTTATTCGTATCTCCACTTGCTAATGTCCAAGCTACCGGTAATGATTTATGAATCTTCCCTCCGAATAATTCATAGGCAGGGATGTTTCTCCTTCTAGCCACTAAATCTACCATTGCTGATTCAACAACAGCCTTTGCGAAGTTATTTCCTCTAACGTGTAAAGAAACTTCATGCATGATTTTGTCATAATGGACTGGATTTTTCCCAATAATAAGGGGCGTAATATATTTATCAATATTCACTTTTATCGCCTCAGGAGTTCCCTCACCATATGAAGCACCACCTATTGTTGCCACCTCTGCCCATCCTTCCGCACCCTCTTCATCTTTGACACGAGCAAGAATGATTGTTTGTTCAACAATCGTATGCATGGCAAGCTGATGAGGACGAATTGTGGGTAAATCAATAATATATACATCAACTGAACGTATTTTCATTTAATCCACCTTTTTAACATTTAATAGATAAAATTCGCTTCTGTTTTTCCTCTTACTTCTTCGATACTTACACCTGGCATTAATTCAATTAGTTTCAACTGTTTTTCAACAACTTCAAAGACAGCTAACTCCGTGATAATCATGTCAACACTTCTAGTTGATGTAATGGGATAGGTGCATTCTCTTAAAATTTTACTTTTACCTTCCTTATTAGTATGTGTCATTGTCACAATCACTTTTTTGGCACCCACTAACAGGTCCATCGCTCCTCCAACACCCATAATATTTTTTCCAGGTACGGCCCAATTTGCAATTTCCCCTGTTTGATCTACCTGCAATACACCCAAGATAGCAACATCAATGTGCCCTCCACGAATCATTGCAAACGATTCTGCGCTATTAAAGAATGATGCACCAATGGATTCTCCAACTGGTAACTTGCCTGCATTTACTAAATTCGGATCCATTTTATCTTCCTCTACATCAGCAACTCCTAATAATCCATTTTCCGTATGAAAAAAAACTTTTTCGTCATCGATGAATTTTGAAACCAAAGTCGGAATACCTATTCCTAGGTTCACTATACAAGGACCCTTTAATTCTTGAGCCGCACGTCTTGCTATCAAATTTTGCATTTGTTCTTTGTCACTCATAATCTTTGACACCTTCCTTCGTCAGGATTTTCGTTGCCTTAATAATTCCATCGACGAATAAATGCGGTGTTACAATCTCCTCTGGTGATAGTTCACCGGGTTCAACAATCTCATCTACTTCTACAATAACTACATCTGCTGCTGTTGCCATAACCGGATTAAAGTTACGAGCTGTTTTGTAATAAACCAGATTGCCAAGTGTATCTGCCTTCCAGGCCCTGATCAAAGCAACATTTGCTCTTATTGCCGGTTCAAAAATATATGTCGCCCCATTTATTTCCCTTTCTTCTTTGCCTTTTGCTAAATCGGTCCCGACACTGGTTTTCGTATAATAACCGCCTATGCCAGCACCGCCAGCACGCATGGATTCTGCTAATGTCCCCTGTGGTAATAGCTCTAATTCAATTTCACCTCTTTGATAAAATTCCCCAACTTCGCGATTGCTTGTAAAATACGAACCGATTGCTTTTTTTATTTTCTTTTGGCTTAGGAGAACACCCAATCCTTTCCCTTTTTCGCCTAAGTTGTTACTGATGACTGTTAAACCTGCTACATCCTTTTTGGTCAACCCATCTATTAATGTTAGTGGGGCACCAATCAATCCAAACCCTCCTATCATTAACGTATGGTCATTTTTCACACAAGATAAAGCTGCTTCTATATCTTGATGTACTTTCGTCATGTTTTTCTCCACCAATCCTGTTACTTATTTTCAATTAATGAATCACTTGCTTCAAACCAAGCAGGGATTCCAGCAGTTAATAAGCAAATAAATCCCACATCCGCTAATTGTTCTTCTGAAGCTCCATTTTCTCTTGCCGCTTCCATCCATTCTTCTACTTGATTCCCTTTTAATTCAGTTATGAATATTCCTGCCATTAGGATATGTTTTAGCCTTTTTGAAACGACTGAATCACTCAATATATAATCTTTAAGAGAGTTTTGGTCTTCAGATTTAACTAGTTTCAATACATTCGATACATATGCCGTGTCCTCATTGCCTAAAAGCTCAAACATATAAAGAAGGATCTCTTCTGCTGTTTTATAATCCCCTCTTTTTTTCTGAAATTCAATACCTTTAAGTGCAAGGGCATATTCTAAAGATTTTACCCCTGTTTTTAATGCTTGAACTCCGTTATATAAATATGGAACAATTAGGTATTCAACAAGTTCCGGTAAAGTTGCTCCACCATCTATTGCCCCTTTTGTATGGTAGATCATACTGCGTTCATACAACCTCGCAGCATTCATACCTACTAGTAATATATCTTTCTCCTTTTTCGTTAATGCCCCTTCTTGCATAATGTTACTCCGTAAGCTTGTATAGTGATCAAGTGCATTTGGGCTATAATCGTGCATTTTTTGTACCCATCCTGGTACAACATCATACACTTCTTTAAAATACGATAATCCTTTGCTCATTTGTCTACACCTCTTTAGATTAATTGAGAGTCAAGAATTGATAGTGCTCTTATAGGTGAGGCCGTTGCATTTTTTAGTTTTAAAGGAATCCCGAAAAAAAGAAAGCGAGAATGCTTAGGTAATTTTTCAAGATTCACTAAGTTTTCCACAATATATATTTCATTACTTAGTAATTTCTGATGAATTCTACTTTCTGTATTATGGTTCAAATCAGCATTTGGCAAATCTAACCCAACAATATGTATTTGCTTTTCAATAAACCAATTGGCCGCACTGTCATCTAAAGCCTGTGCTTCAAAAAAACCCTCTTCTCCCCACGTTCTTTCCCACGTTCTAATGAGGACAATATCGTCTTTTTCAACATATACTCCTTGCCTACGTTCAGCTTCTTCAAGTAACTCTTTCGTAACAGGCTCATGCGGTACTTTTAACATACTTACATCTAGAATTAGGGCATCTCCAAACATTTTCTTCAGATTGATGTTTTCAACCGACTCCTCATTTTCCAAGAAATGTGACGGCGCATCAACATGTGTCCCGCTATGATCCGAAAAAGAAATCATCTTAGAATGAAATCCTTTAGGAAGTGGATTAGATGTATCCTTTTGTTCAAAAGAATTATTATTTTTAATGCCTACTTCTGGTAATTCATTACTTGTAACTAGACCATCGTAAAGTTCCAATGTTAAATCAATTATTTTCAACGATAAAACCCCCAAATTAATTTAAGCGTTTACATTATCACGACAAAAATGGCTACCCTAAACATTACTATCAAAAATTGACAGCAGTTGTTAAAGGTAGCCAGTTGTTCACTAGTTGTTATTAAAAAAGGTTATTTTTTAAAAGCTAATGAATAGGCAATAATTAATTTTATATTCTAATTTTACACTATTTTCTGTTAATTTCAACATTTTTTAAAAATATTTTCAAAAAAATCAAATTCCTGCTAAAAATATTTTTATTCCTTCGTTAATTTCCTCTCTATTTTCAAACACCATTGTATAGTGATTGCACTTTGAAACAATGGTTTCAATATCCGCAGTATATTTCTTCGTATCTTCATAAGCTTCTTCATAAAATAATGGGGGAAATTCTCCAATTTTACCACTAGCATAGACTAATAAGGTTTTGCAGTTTATTTGTGTACATACTTCTTTAGGGACAAATGAATAAAAACTATTGAAATCTGCAAGAATACTATATTCAGATGACTTATTCTCCCAGCCACCATCTACTTCATGAACCTCATACTCTACCACACTTTGCAGATGGTCCGTCCATTTAACACCCAACCGATTATAGATTTCTTTAATTTCTATGACATAACTTTTTTGGGATTCATATTTTTTGCTTAACCTTCCAAGTGATGGTTGTACTATGTCCCTTTGTTGTTGAGTTGAAGTAGCTGCACCATCCAGTAAAATTAAGCCTTTTACTTGATTATTTAATTTACTAGCTACAACCGCTGCTATGAATGCTCCCATTGAATACCCCATTAAAATTGGATTTTCAATGTCTAATTCTTGGATTAACGCTATAATATCTTCTGCATGTTTGAAAAGAGAAGTCTGCTCATCTGTTTCTGAACTATTCCCCCTTCCTCTCAAGTCAATCGAAATGACTCGGTACTCTCCTTTTAACATTTCTGCATAATAATGCATTTGCTTATGATTTCCCGTTAAGCCATGTATAGCAATGATTGTTCCTTTCGTTCCTGGGTAATCTGCAATTTGGATTCTTCGATTTCCCAGCTCTTTTACATACATTTTCATAGTCACACTCTCCTCATAGTACCTATCATCGTTTGTTTATTTACAAACTTATTTGCTTGTAAGCAACATTTTTCAACTAATTAACCAAATTTTCATAGCTTTCATTTATTTATCTGGAGACAAGGATTTTTCTAACTCTTTCTACAGAGTATTTTCACCCCTTTCATAAATACGCTTTCAATTTTAATAAAAAAAGCTACCTTAACTTCACCATCAAGTAACTGATCGTGAAATTAAGATAGCCGGTCACTTCATTAATTTCATTAAAAAAGGGCGTTTTCTAATAGTTAATGAATAGGCAAGATTTATATCATGTAATAATTCCATATTACATGAAATTTTAATAATATCAAATTTTTTTCGTTCTTTTGGATTTTTCATTACTCTTTAACAAATTTCCATTCCTTAAGATCGATTCCGTGAAAGTTGCTGAACTTTACCGACGTATATCCTCAATAGTCTGGCCCCATCGTTCAACGACTTCTTTAGAATTTTTCAACTTAATTTTAATGCCAGAGGTGATATCTGCATACTTAGCAACATCCTCACGTGCCGAGACAACTCTAGCTAAAAATCGTTCTCTTTGGTATCGTGCAGTTGGCAACTCTTTTAGTCTCTCAATAGAAAGTCGAATATAATGCGCTTTCCCTCTCCAAAACAGAACCAATGTAGCTTTATTTGTATGAATGATATTGGCTGTAGTCGATGTATCTGGCCATAATCCAATTCGTAGTTCCTCACCGCTTATGGCTACGATTTCTCCAACGCTTATCATCGCTGTATGTGGCCACCCATCTTCACTTACCGTTAACAACATCATGGCTTCATGCTGTTTGTCAGTAAGGTCTTCGCCATTTAACAAGTCGACTACCTCTGTTGACATTTCTATTCTATTCATTTTTTTCACCTTTTTCTTCATTTTGAACCAAGGGCCTATATAAAAAGTAATGAAAAAATATCATATAGGTTAATGATTTCAGAAAATTCACCATCATCCATCTATGTTTTGCTGCTATATTTCATTCCGTCCCACCGTTTCGCACCGAAAACATCTAGCTCAAATTGATCTAATGCTCTGTATGCCAGATGGTCAATGACATCGTCAACGTTTTCTGGATGATTATAGAAGGCTGGCATCGGAGGGAATATAATAGTTCCCATTTTTGAGAGTGCTGTCATATTCTCTAAATGAATCGTATTTAGAGGGGTTTCTCTTGTCATCAATAATAATTTTTTTCGTTCTTTTAACATTACGTCAGCAGATCGTGTTATTAAATTATCAGCTAATCCCATTCGAATCGAGGCAAGGGTTTTCATACTGCAAGGAGCTACAATCATCCCATCAACTCGAAAGGATCCACTGGATATTCTAGCAGCTTGATCTTTGTATGAATAGGAATAATCAGCTAACTCTTCCACGTCTTTAACAGAATAAGAGGTTTCGTGTTGAATAGTAGCATGAGCCCAAGGAGACATTACTAAATGAGTCTCCACTTCACTATTTTTAAGCATTTGAAGGATCCTAATCCCAAAAATGGCTCCAGTTGCTCCTGTTATTCCAACAATGATTTTCATCCAATTCCCCCTCTTTTTTCATTTTTTATGTGTTTTATAAAGTGGAACTTCCATCAATGATCCCCATCGATGGTCCGTTTCACCATACACGAAGTAAAGTTTAATTATTTATTAAATAATTCTGGAGCAAAACGACTTGGATCTACCTCTTTAAATTCTGATCTTTTAAATTCACCTTTTAAATGATAAGGCACTGTACAGTCAAAAATTGTCTTACAGGAAACCCCTTTTTCCTGAATAGACGGGCTGTAAGCCGGATCTTGTGAAGGATCTAACGGATGACAACGTACTCCAGGAATGAAAACTGTATCAACATCCCCTTGAAAACGTGTATTAAGTGCCCATAATACATCATTACTATCAAATGGATCCACATCTTCATCCACTATAAAGACATGCTTAAGCTCAGAAAATGCAGAGAATGCTAACAAGGCAGCTTGTCTTTGACGTCCTTCATCACTTGGCTGACTTTTCTTAAATTGTAAAACAGCCATGTATTTACCGCCGCCTGATGTATGGGCATAAACATTTAATAATTTGCCTGGCATTGCTCTTTCCACCATTTGAAGTATGCTTGCTTCTGTAGGAATACCAGCCATATTCACATGTTCTTCACTTGGACCAATAACTGTTTGCATAATTGGATTGACACGATGCGTAACAGCTTTTACTTTGATTAAAGGCAGTTCCGCAACAGCCGAACCCGTATAACCTGGGAATTCCGGCATTGCTTTTCCGGTATTGGTGTTTTGATCTTCTCGCACACGTACTCCAGGAACCAATTCCCCTTCTATTACATATTCAGCATTTGCGATAGCTTTTTCATCAATGGTCAAGCATTGAACTAGTTCAACAGCTTCATTTCTAATCGCTCCTGCAACACTCAATTCATTAAAGCCTAGCGGTGTCGTTGGTGCTTCAAAACAAGCAGCGACTTCAATAGCAGGGTCAACGCCGATACTAATGGAAATAGGTAATGGTTTTCCGGCTTTTTCTGCCTTTTCACGAAAAACTTCTAAATGGCGGCCTGGAACAAAGTACATAGACATCTCATCTTTACTTTGTAAACATAAACGATGTATCGTAATATCTGATTCACCCGTTTCTGAATCAGAGGCATAGCACATACCTATCGTAATGTATGGACCCGCATCTTCCTCTGTATTCGTAGGTGCAGGAATTAGTTTTCTAATATCGAAATCTGGATCTTCTGCATAGTGAACCACTTCTTGAGCTTTCGCTTTATCGTTTGAAATGGTAATGGGATTAATTGGATTTTTAACCGCTTCATTTAACAGGAACCCTAGTCGCTCTGGTTTTGTATCAAGCATGAGGCCAACTCTTTCACGACTAGCTAAAAGCCCGATCAGTACGCTTGCATCTTCATGCCCCAATACATTATTAAAAACCATGGCAGGTCCAATTTTTGTTGGACGCATTACTGTTCCGCCAGCCCCTACATGACGATAAACCCCTGATAATTCAGCATGTGGATTGACTAGTTCATTGGTTTCAATTAATTGTCCTGAAATTGTTTGTAGAAGTTCTAAAGCAGAACGTAAATCAGTTACTTTTTTCTTTTTTGTAGACATTAAAAATTCCCCCTAGCATTCATAATATCAGTGCCCTATGTACTATTCGGTTTCAACGAAACTATATGATAACGGTTACAAGGAATATATTAATGTATATTTCTACTATACAGTCAATAGATATTTGAAAATTCAAGTAATTTTTTCTACAGGGATTTGTAACTGACAAAAATCTACACTATTATCATTCTCGTAAAAAGTCGTATCTAATAAACAAGCGTCTATAACATCCCCTACAATTCTATAATGGTTTTCACTGATCCATTGAACCAGTTTATTTAAAATCTCTATATTATAGGGCATTCCATATTTATAAACGCATGCATATTGCCCAGCAGGAAAAGTCATCATATTATCCATATCAGGGTCTGTAAAAGGTAATGAAGTATAGATTCCCGCACCCTCGAAAATATCATCCGTTCCTAGATTATCCTTTAAGATAACAGTACCAAACCCCTCGGAAGGAAGCATTTCATGTTTACTTAAGACATTCCAAGCTTTCATCAGCGTTAAATGTAATTCTTCTCGGCACAATTCATTTTCAAATGGTATAAACAAGACTTTCCTTTCTGGAAATTCTTCTATAATAGGTTTATCCAATTCACATTTAATATTTTTGGCTTCTGAATATTTCATTAATCTCTGTTGAATAAATGTACGTATATTCATCAAGGAGTTAATTTCTTTATCTATGAATTCTTGATGAAATTCCAAAAGTGACATGGCAGTAGATAAATTCCTATTTCCTATATGGTGCTTAATATCATTCAGTTTGATGCCAATAGACTTTAAAAAGCAAATTTCCCTTAGAAATGGAATCTGAACTGCACTGTAATATCGATAACCATGTTCATCAATATGTACAGGTTTAAACAATTCGATCTTATCGTAATAAATGAGTGTTTGCCTTGAGATACTATGAACGGATGCCATTTCACTGATTGATAAGTAATCTCCCACATGTGTTCCTCCTCTGCAAAGCCTTTTATATATTTTTCTTAGTCTTACTTTTACTGTTTCTTCTATCATTCATTTATTAATCCTCCCTATACAAATAGAATCTATTTCCTTATGGCAGAGGGTCAGTTTTATGATACAATCTATTCCTTCCCTAACTTATCTTTTTTTCATTTCTATTGAGTGGAATTTCAAAGACTCTGACACTCGAAAAATATGAATCATATCAACCTCTTAATAATAAGTAAAGTACGGTTAAAATGCTTATTCTATCTTGTAAAGCTTGATGTACTGAAGTGTATCCAATTTCAAAAAGCGATTTACTAACTGTGCAATGACTCTGGCATCATTCACATCATTTTTAGTCGGTGAATTGTAGTCGAGCTCCTTGCTTTTCTTTACGTGTAACGGATTGACTCGACAAACTTAATCTCATCTTCTTTTAGAATGTGAGCTAAGTTCAGCCAATAATGACCCATAGGCTCCATGCCTACCATCACTTTTTCCATGCTCTGTTCTTGCTTTAATTGATAGATCCATTCCAGGAAATATTGAAATTCTGCGCCCGTGCGACATGCTTGAACTTAGCAATATCGACATCTATAATTAGAGTCTAAGAAGTAATTTGAGCAATCTTTCCATTTTGGTTATAATTCATGGTAATGCCTCATGGTATTTGAGTAATGTCCTTTTCGCTGGCCAGCTTCAGGACTCTCTCATTCTACCAAGAGGTTATTTTTTTGCTCAAATCTCATTTTCAAACATGGATGTTATTTCTTTTGTGCCCATTAAACCTTGTGGACGATAGTTATTACAGGAATGCTGTCCCGATAGTTAGTTCGCTAGTCCTGTCACTAACATAATTGCCCCCATGAACATCATACTATACGGCATCAACTCCAAATTCTCAGTAATTAGCTGATAGGCTGATAGGCTGATAAAGCAAGAACAATTAGCGCTAAGATAATACTAACTATTTTCAAGAATATATTTCCCCCTGAACAAAAAGTGACTGTTTTTCCTTGTGATATTATTCATTCGATAGATAGTCGGTACGCCTTCACAATGATTCCGTCATCAGCAGGTTGAAAGTCGAATTGTGGCATTCGTACAAAGCCCATACGTTCATACAATCGCATAGCAGTTTTCATAAAATCTGCGGTATGTAAGCCGATGTGCTGTGAACCTTTTACTTTTGTTCGACGAATACATTCTTTTATTAATGCCTCAGCAACACCTTTGTGTCGTGACTGTGGTGTGACTGCAAGCATTCTTATCTCAGGATAATCTAACATATCAACAAGTCCTTTGTAGGCATCTGATTTCGCAGGAAACAAAGCAACACTCCCTACCACTTCCCCATCTAATTCAGCAACTAGAAGTTCAACATCTCTCTGTTCATCGGCATCTGACGATATAGCTTTCTTCAGAGCATCCCAATGCCCTTCAGGAATGCTTTGTGCATGTTCTTCGTAGGCCTTCACTCTTTGTTCTCGAATCATTTCTACTTCATAACATAAAGCCTTACGAATTTTTACCATTTAATCAACCACTCCTCTTATTCCGCTATACTTTTATATTATAACTCTCTATGTTTATTAATCCATTCATGGAATATGAATGCCAATTAGTTTAATAAGGAAAAATTATGAAATAACAATCGTTATAGAAATTCCTATTTGTTCTATAAGATTTGCATAAAGAAAGGAGTCCTTTTTATACATAAAACATACGTAAAATCATGTCTATAAACAGGTTTTTATTGATAATCAAAGGGAATAGAATATTTAACATACTGTGGGAGTGTAATACTTATTTATTAATAAAAACCGCCTTTTAACAACTCTGCCTATCTAGTTATATAATGGTTATTAAAAACAAAACTAAAAAAGAGAGGTAATACTCATAGCAGTATTACCTCAAGAATAAAACGTTTTATTCCTCACTCAGATACAAATATTGTCCAAGTAAAACCTAACTCACTTTTACCGTTTTACTCTGACTCTTATTGCCTGATTTGTCTTGTGCATATACCTTTAATGACGAACCCTTCTTTTGCACCTTGATTTTCAGTTTATAGTTTCTCGACTCTCCACTATTCCTTGCCAATCTTTTTACTTCCATTGTAAATATAAATAGATTATCTTAATTTACGTTTATTAACAATTATTTATTCAAAACAGCTTTGTTGAAAACGGGTTTATCTTGTAATCTAAGTTCAAAATCTAAATGAGCCGTATAATAATCATTTTTCAATCCTTTTTCTGCACCAGGATGTTTATCTAACTTCGTAATTAAACTTCCACGAACACCTTGTGCAACATCATCTTCTAAATACTCATCGCCTTCAAAATAAATTTGTGTTACTAATCTATCGCCATTTTCCGGTTGGAATAACAGGTGCAAATGTGCTGGACGATATGCATGATGATCAATCCACTTTAAGAACTGACCAGAAGGTCCATCTGTTGGAATTGAATAATTACCTGGTACAACTGTTTTAATTTCAAAATTACCATTCGAATCTGTGTAGAATACACCACGTAAATTATTATCTGGAATACCTTCAGCGAAGTATGAGTATTCACCATTTGTATCCGCCTGCCACATATCGATTTTTGTATTTGCCAACGGATTTCCATTTACATCTTTCACAGATCCTGAAAAGTAAAGTGCGTCACCTGGTTCATTTTCACGTTGTGGCAACACTCCTGGATTTTGGACGACTGGCGTATTTTCAATGTAATAGGGTCCTAGAATAGTAGGTTCCGTTCCTTTTACACTTCTATACATTTCTTGAAGTGCATGAGTTTCAAAGAAAACATCCATAAACAACGGAATTTCTCCTGCTTTACCTAGTTGATCCATCCAATCAACTAGAGCTTGATAGTCATTATGATCAATTTCGTATTCACTAACTAATTCCTTAAATTTAACTACCAACCCATTATAAACATTGATTACTTTTTGATTCTTCATTCCTCTTCCCCCAATTAATGTTCAATTTATATAAGTGTTTTCAAAAATAGTTGTAATTCCTAACCCATTGCACTAAGGAGGTAATTATGCTTACCAGCTTAATATATACATTTGTTCATTCAGTTTTGGATTCACTTCTCTTCTTTAATTTCACGTAATCATTCGATTGCTGCTAGTTAAACGAATGAGCTGGAAACTAAAAGGAGAGGAGAAGATTTTCACTGAAAAGTTCCCAGCCAAAGAAAAAAATCTCTAACTGATTTTCATTTCTTCTGTAAATGCATGGTCTGATATTTTAATCGAATCTGTTGGGCAACCTTCAAGAGCATCATCTAACTCATCCAACAACTCATCTGGTACTTCACAATTACCTTGATTTTCGTCCAGGATCACGTAAGCTATCCCTTCATCGTTATAATCAAAAATTTCTGGTGCAGCTGCTCCACATGCCCCACACGCGATACAGGTGTCTTGATCTACCCATGTGAACTTCGTCATATTAAAGACCTCCATAAATCCAAATTAGCGTTTAAACTCGTACTTTATCTTTTTTGTTTTCCATTAAGCTCGTGCTATGCAGTGGCTGCACTTTAGCTGAAGGTTCTACATAAACTTTTGCATTGCTAACTGCAGTAGCTGCTTCACCAAATCCAGTCGCAATCAATTTTATTTTTCCCTCATACGTACAAATGTCTCCTGCAGCATAAATTCCTTCAATATTGGTTTCCATTTTCGAATTAACTAATATAGAATTGCTTTCAATTACGAGATCCCAATTTTTAATTGGTCCCAATGATGAAATAAATCCATAATTGACTAAAACATCCTCAACTTCGAGCTCTATCTCGCCATTCCCTTTAACTTCTTCAAGCACTACTTTTTCCACTGCGTTATCGCCAACTAGACGAATAGGAACATATGGGGTAACAATATCGACTTTCGATTCCTCAAGCATCGTTACACTATGCTCATGTGCACGGAACTTGTCACGTCGATGAACAAGTGTAACTTTTTCAGCAATCGATTCTAACATTAGCGCCCAATCAACAGCAGAGTCCCCTCCACCAAATACGACCACTCTTTTCCCAGCAAATCGGTTTAAATCATTTACAAAATAGTGAACATTCGAACTTTCCTGTTTTTCCCACGCTTTTATCGGTAACTTTCTTGCTTGAAAAGCCCCATTTCCAGCAGTAATAATAATAGCTTTTGAATAATGGGTTTCATTCTCTGTTTTGATCGTAAAGATTCCATCCTTTTTTTCAATCTGCAGAACAGATTGTCCAAGGCAAATGGTTGTATTATCTTTAAATAGACTCATTTGTTCAATTAAGTTATCCACTAATTCCTGAGCGCGCACTTTTGGAAATCCAGCTATATCGTAAATATACTTCTCGGGATATAAAGCAGAAAGCTGTCCTCCTAAGTGAGGCAAACTCTCGATGACTTTAACAGATGCTTGTCTCATCCCTGCATAAAAAGCTGTAAATAATCCGACCGGGCCTCCGCCAATAATGGTAATATCTAAAATCTTTTCTTCCATCTCATTTCACCTCTGCTCATTTTGAATCCCGTAAAAAATTACCTTTTATTCTCAACTGACTCTTTTTTAACCGGTACCTGATACTCCAAATACAACTCTTTTCTTTCTTTTGAGGATTGAATCGCTTTTATACATACCTCTAAGTTGGCTCTTGCCCACCGACCATCATGAATCGGCTTTACTCCTTTACATACAGCTTCATATAATTCATTTATAACGTTTATCCGTCCGGTCTCTTCCATAGGGATTTGAACCGTATATTTTTCTTCATCACCATAAACGATTAAACCTTCTGGACTTTGCCGGATATCACCCTTTTCACAGCTCACAATGGTTAAACCAAAAAAAGGATGGTGTTTTTCCGCCTCTTGATAATTTTTGGATCGACTTCCTCCATACCCTGCCGCCACTTTTAAGGCCACCTCATCTTCTAGAGAGTTTGTTTCTTTAATCGTCCTGCGAGCATGCGCATAAACCCCTATGTTTGAAAGAGGTCCGCCCTCCCCGATATCAAACGTTAACTCAGTCGTATGGAAATGATCGTAACCATTGTATACAGCCGTTGCTGCAATACCATTTTCGAACTCTAAAAAGACGGTATGGGTCCCTTCTGTCGGCCTTTCCTTATCCGAAATGGCTGTGACTGCCCTTATACTTCTTACCTCTCCACCACCTAAAAGCCGAATAATATCAAATTGATGAGACCCTTGACGATATGTCACACCCCCACCAAGCTCTGTCTTTAATTCTTCAGGTGTTCTAGGGCGGTAAATCCAATCGTTGTAATACCAATTGTGAATCATTAAGACTCTTCCAAGTTTCTCGCTGTCGATAATTTCCTTCATTTTTTGAATAGGCGGTTCAAAGCTGTGAGAATGACCTACAATAAGGTGAACACCATTTTTTTCAGCAAGCTCAATCATTCTCTCAGCATCTTCTAAAGAAGTAGCTAAGGGTTTTTCTACAATAATATGTTTTTTTGCCTCTGCGGCAATGCGGACATGTTCCGTGTGCAGCTCTGTCGGCGTGGCAATGTAGACAGCATCTATATCTGGATTCGTACACAATTCATTTATTGTATAATAGGTTTCTGCGTGATAATCTTTTGCAAACTTATCAAGACGTTCTTGATTCCTCGTGGCTACTGCAGCTAAGTTCACATGGGGATGTGCCAGGATTGCCGGTATCATCGATGCTCCCGCAATCCCTAAACCAACAATTCCAATATTTATACTTTGTTTTTTAAAAGGCATATGTCTCCTCCTTTTCTTTATTTATTTATTTTTCTTGCTCTTTTAATTTTTTTACATAATATTGCCAGACCCATTTAGCATTAAACTTTGTCCCCAAATCAGGTAATTCCGCAATATCTTCTTCGGAAATAGATGGGACTTCTCTTCCTGTTTTCCCTACTTCCAATGTCACTTTTGCCAGTGTGTTAAAATTCAACGCATTAATCGTTGCTTCTTCAACCGTTGCGCCCGTAGCTGTAATACCATGCCCTTTCATTAAACAAATATCTTTGTTTCCCATTGTTTCAATCATAGGGGCTGCCAGTTCTGGTCGTGTTACTAAATAAGATCTAGGGAAAACAGGAACACCTTCCAGGGCCATTCGCATTGCTGGTATGTTAAATGCACCAAAAATTGGCCGGAATTCCAGGTCGGTAATACCACAAATTAAAGTCGCTGGCGGATGGGCATGAATAACACAGCCAACTTCAGAACGCGATTTCATAATTTCACCATGTATAGAAAGTTCTTTCGGGACATGATACTCGCCCTGCAAATCATCTCCATGACCATCAAAATCCACTTGCCTAATTGTTTCAAACGTCGTATATCTAAGCCCTTTTTCCGATTCACCACGGCAGCGTATAAACATTTCATCAGTTCCCGGAATACGGGCGCTTACGTGACCTAATGTTTCATCCACTAATCCTTCCATGGCTAAAATTCTACAAGATAGAGCTACTTTTTCTCTAAGCTCTTCCAATGAGTCATTCATCCTACCACCCCTTCTTTTATGATGTAACTAATTCTGGGCCGGTTACACGTGTTACCTCGATAATTTCGCCTCTCCATGAACACTCTCCACACCAGCAAAAGTAAGCTGTATCTTCAGAGATCCAATATTCATTCAGAAGACTGCCAGCTTTTAATAATGACTCCCCGCAATTCGGACAGTATTTCAATTTTATGTTGCACTTTGTCTTCTCCGCCATTTAAAAAACCTCCTAAAGGGACAATCAGCCCCTCCCTCTTAATAGAAGGGCTGTTATATAAATTAACTATTAGAAGAAATCGGTTCACCTTTACAGATTTCAATAATCTCATGTAGGTTTGGCGCATAGCGTGTATTCCAATGAATAGCTACCCCTGACAATAACCCACCCTCACTAAATTTGTCTTCTTCCTGCGGCAATTCAATGTACTGATTTTGTTGTGTATCCCGAATTGTACACTTTGGATCTTCCCCATTTTTCATCTTCTTCAACTCTCGTTTCAGCATTTGGCGATACATAATAATCCCTTTATCAGATGTTCCAAGTCGTTCCACAGTTCGATCAGCGACAGGACCTTGCGTAATCCACGCCATCATATCCTGTCCATCGATGTAGTCCGTTACAAATTTCCCGTTTTCATCATAAATTGGACATTCATAGGATGATATAGGATAGTTTTCAGGTACTTTGACACCTTCAGCTGGAACAAAACATGTATACCAAAAATGTAATGTATGTGTATCATCTATTGGTACCCGGATTTGGAAAGAGTGTGCTCCACTATCTCCGACTCTCAAGTAATTTGGAAAAACAATGGGGTGGCCGACTGCCCAATCTTCATTTTCTTCTGTTTGCCCTTCTAAAACTCGACGTTTAATAATTCCATAATCAAATTCATCAAATCCAATTTTCAGGTGTCGCTTTGTTATAGGCCATTCATTCTGCGGGCGACCTTGTTGCTCAAATACATGCTCAAAATAATGTCCATGTAACCACTCTAAATGTGTTGGGTCAAGTGAATTTTCCATAATTTGCACCCAATTACATGGTATCTCTGCATATCCAACGGTTCGAATAACATTTTCCTGAACAAATAAATCCCAATTTGGCAATTCAGGAGCAGGTTTAGGACCCATGTAACCAAATACTAAACCGCCTAACTCTCTTACTTCATAACCTGAGATCTTGATTCGTTTTTTAAATGTGCTATCTTCTGGCTCATTCGGCTGTTCGACACATTGTCCTGTTTGATCGTATAACCAGCCATGGTATTGACAGCGTAATCCACACTCATCCGGTATGGCATACTCAAGTGATACCCCACGGTGAGCACAACGATCAGCTACTAAACCAAGATTATTAGATTTATCACGGTATAAAACAAGTTCTTCATCAAGAATTTTTAATTTCTTAATGGTACCGATTTTTTCCACATCTGTACTAATAGCAATGGGGTGCCAATATCTTCTTAAAAGCTCCCCCATCGACTTTCCAGCTCCAACTTGAATCAAGTCTTCGTTTTGTTCTTTGCTTAACATTGTCATCTCTCCTTTAATAGAAAATAAGTTTATTGAAAATTTTTTATGATAACTAATTACTAATTAACCAACTGTATGCGTTTCCAGTTTTTTTAATTTTAACAATTATCAGATATTAACCCCTGATGAATCACCTCTGTTTTAGTTTTTGTAGTTCCCATTCTAAGGATTAAGTGTTTTCTATACAACTACCATGTTCTGCTATAAGCAACACTTCATTTTTTTTTTCTTATCAGTATAAGTTGAAACTATTTTTATCCCTTCTTATAAAATAAGGTAATAGGAACCTATCGTTGCACTTGAATCAGGCGGACATATGCTAAAATCAAATGAAAATCTGCACCAAAACGAAAATTCCAAGCGGAAATTTATTTTTATAGAAAAAGTCATCACTGGCGAGAGTCGCCGTCGCCATTATTCGGCTGACTGCACTTTTTTATTGATTCCAGTAATTTTGTCCAATAATGGCTGGATACGGAACAGAGATGTGGAAAAATGAACGATGAAAAACATCTTTCATTTGTTAAGAAGACCCTTCGAAGTTTTTCTATCAGCTTCATTACCTTTTTTATCAGGTTCTTCAGGTTATTTGAGAAAATATACGAGATTGTACGAATGCTACATTTAGTTTCTTTTAAAGGTTAATTAATAAATACAAACTATACAACAGCGTTGTTCTTTTATGTGCAGCAAAAAATAAATATGTGGTTGGCACTGTAGCAGAGGGCGGAAAAGAAGACGTGGATCTTGCTCAAGCACGGCAAACACTGAACGGTCCGTGGAAAAAAAATGACGTTAGCAGAGCGTTCAAAATTTTTTGCGCCCATGCCTTACAGAAGGTAATGAAACGGCTACAGTGTTAATTCTGCAAGAAGCAGATGATTCAAGGACGATGTTGTCAATCTTGTTGACGGATTTTTGGTCCAAATTCAGCGGACGTTATCTCGCGATACTGCTAAGTGTATTTGATCATCAAAAAAAAACTACTATAGGTGTAGCAGGACAGTTATCTGGAAGCTGGAACACTGTATTACGTTTCAATAAACAACAACAAGTAAAACAAATTAGATAACAGAAAATCAAAAAAGCATTACCACCCTTATTAGGGGATAGTAATGCTTTTTATTTTCTATTGGTTTTGTTCAAATCTCCTCGATGCTCCGCCTCTAGCGCACCTTTAAAAAAGAGTAACCACCTAAAAATTGGTCTTCTCTCCTAACTTTAATTATAACGTATTCTCTTTTAAGTAATATCTATAATATACCTAATATTTCCAACAACCCAAATTCTCGGATATATCTTTCGCTGCCTTTATTACTTTATTTACTAGTGCCGGGTTCTGTGGATTCATACGATGTTCGGGACCTGTAACAGAAACTGAGTAAACCACTTTTCCGGTATAGTCACGTATAGGTGCCGCTACAGATACTACACCATCAAGAAGTTCCTCCGAACTTGTTGCGAATCCCTGTTTTTTGACGAGGTTTAAACAATCACGTAACTGTTCAGGATTAGTAATGGTATTATTCTGATATCCATACAATCCATTATCTATTAAATTAAGAATAACATCTTCCGCCCGATGAGCTATTAGAACTTTCCCGGAACTGGTAGCATGAACCGGATTTCTTTTTCCAATATGAGTTAAAATTTGCACAGGTTGCTTACAATCAACTTTATATAGATAAACCACATCCGTTCCTTCTAAGACAGCGATATGTGCAGTTTCTTTGACTTCATTTACAAGTTCTCTCAAAATAGGCTCAGAGTCTCGATTAATTTCGATATTGTTTGTCACGATGGTATTCAGATTTAAGATAGATAAGCCTAAGCGATACTTGTTTGTTTCAGGATTTTTTACAACAAAGCCTTCACTTGCTAGAGTAGATAATAAGCGACTGACAGTACTTTTTCCTAAATTTAGCGAAAGTGCTAGGTCTGTTACTTTTTTTTCCGGCTCATCTATTGTGAAACTCCGCATAATTAGCAGTGCATTCTTCACAGAAGAAAGTAAATAGTTTTTATTTAATTCGTTACCCATGATACCCCTCCCTCCCCTTATTTTTTAAGAACGATTTAGCTTCATCATATCATACACAGAATAGTCTGTATTTTTATAAGACAATAAAAACTAAACCACTTAAAACTAAGCCTATGCCTATTAAAGTCTGATAAGTAATACCCTCTTGATTTTTAAATAGGAAATAGCTCACTGGAGTTACCAAAATTGGTGTTGAGAGCGTAATAAGATTAGCTACAGAAATGGGTATATATCGCATCGATGCAATTACAGAAATTTGAGCAGATATGGTAATAATTCCGCTGATAACATAGAGCCAAACACCGGTGATATCAGCCTCTTTAAATTGTCGCCAAAAGTTACGTTTACTTTTACTCGTAGCTACATGCAACACAAATCCAAGTAATGCACCCAGTGCTCCCCCTAAAATAGGTTGATCCCAGTTTAAAATGGCAGCTCCCCTTATAACATTACCAATGGCATAGGCTAATGAACTAAGTAAAGCCACAAGGATTCCTGATTGTACTAATCCCTTGAAGGACAACTCAGGGAACGGTTGAAAGTTTATCACTTTTCTTTTTTTAACTATTTCATTTTTTGATCGTTGCGGGATATAAGATACTAGTAATAAGCCAAACAGTATTAATAGGATAGAAGATAGGTCCCTTGAACTTAATTGCTCCTTCAAAAAAAGCCAGGCAATGATTGTTGTAAATATTGGATTTGTCACTTGGAAAGCACTTGCGCGTGTTGGTCCCAATTTAGCTATCGTTTCAAAGAAAAACCATCTACCCAAATATGTACCAAAGAATCCTGCTATCAAAAAAAGAAAAAAACCTTTTGTATGCCAAGCTAGATCACCTGCATCAAAAAAGATAATTTGAATAAAAAAAAGAAAAAAAGCAAATAACACATTAACCGCTACCGATATCAGAAACCCGAGATTTAAATTCAGTCGGGCAATCGCCAACTTTGTAAGTATGATATTCGCTGAAAACAATATCATGGACAGCAGAGCGAGCATTTCTCCCATCTTTCATCCCCCTTTCTTCTATTATATATTGCTCTTTTCTGAATTCATTTGACCTAAAAATTTGTACGTTTTGGGTGCATACTCTTTTTTCTATACGGATGAAAGACAACGTGAATATCATGCAAAGGGCTGATATCTACTAAGCAAACTACTGTTGATTGCTAATGTATTATTCACCACCAATAATAAATAAGTTATAGCTATCCACCCGTAATTGCTAAAATAAATAATAATTTTATATTCTTACGTACTACTGTTGCTTCCCTTTTTAATAAAGAGAATACGATTGGCAAGTTAATGTGTATATCTTTTAATTTTCTATACCTGGTTATGGGGTGGAAATGGGTCGCAGAAAAATATTTAGCAGGTTCCATCCCTCCTATTAATATCTTGTCTCATGTAAAGCGCTTACACGAAGTATAAAATTCTTCTACAAATATCAAACAAAATATATACATATTTGAATAATTTTCTACTATTCAAAATTCATGATAAGGGAAACTTGTTCACGATACAACTACCTCGTTCTTCTATAAGCAACAAATATATTTATTATTTTTCTTACCTCCCACACCAACATATAAATAATCTTATTACTTCTAGTAGAGCAATAATTTTTATTCGATTTTAACATTATAAAATACTGGTTTATACTAAAAAAAAGATGCAACAAGAATTTGTGAAGCTTATTTATAAAAAATATCGCGATCAAACTAATAATTTCAAAAATTTATAATTATATCATTTGTTGCATATATCAGAATACTAGTGTTGTATGAAAGACAAATATCAATTAACTTATAAATAATCCTAGTTATGAAAGAAATTCCTAGTCTTTGAAATCTATATTCAAATAATACAGGAGGTGTTAGTCAACATCTTTGCATCACTCACGGGAGAGTGTACAATCAATAAATGTAAGCGCTATTATACTGAATGCTTAAATTGTAGTATTCTTCTTTTCACATTTTTTATTTGGAGGAGATTTAATGAGTATTGAAATAATTGCAATCGGTGTACTTCTAATTATATTTGTTTTGGGCGCTTGCTTACCGATTAATATAGGTGTTTGGGGCTTTTTGGCTGTTTTTATAGTCGGTTCCCTAGTAAGTGAACTTAGCATGGATGAAATTTATGGCGCATTTCCAGTAGAACTGTTTATCATTATTGTAGGGATCACATTTTTGTTCACGATAATCCAAAAAAGTGGGGTCGTAGATCTAATCGCTGAATACGGTCTCCGCTCAGTCAATGGCAATCTTGGTCTGGTACCTTGGCTAATGTTCCTGTTGGCATTGGTACTTGCAGGCGTTGGTACGTATGGAATTGCGGTTGTTTCTCTTCTTGCTCCAATCGCATTAAAAATAGCACACAAAAATAAAATCAGTCCGTTAATGATGGGTATAATGATTATTATGGGGATGCAAGCAGGTTCCTTCTCACCACTAAATGTCTTTGGAGTTATTATAAACGGCGGTATGCAATCTAGGGATCTTGAATATTCCCCAGCATTGCTATTAATTAATTGCTTAATATATTTCGGACTCGTCGCAATGATTGTATACCTCATGTTTGGCGGCCATCGTTACTTTAGTAATAGACCGGCTACTCTAGGTATTACAGGATTCCCAGTAGAGGCCATCAAACCAGATGGCAATCCGGCAATAGGGCGTGAAGGCGGATTAGATTTATATAAAGCAGCCTGTCTTGCGGCGATTGTCGTCTTAGGTATCTTAACTCTTAAGTTTGATATAAATATTGGTTTTGCGGCGATTATAGTCGGATCAGCATTAGCATTGTTAGCCCCAAGAAAACAAGAAGGCGTATTGAAAGAAATGCCATGGGGTGTTATTTTCCTCGTAACGGGGATCGTGACATACGTAAATGTGATGGAAACAGTAGGTGTAATGACCTATGTGACCGGGCTTATATCCGGGATGGATAACCCACTCTTAGCATCTCTGGCGGTTTCATACGTTGGTGGATTTGTGTCTGCCTTTGCCTCGACAACTGGTTTCTTAGCATCTATTATCCCAATTGCAACACCACTTTTGCAGGATCCAGATATTTCATCTATCAATATTATTTCATCGATTGCTGCATCCTCCAGCATTGTTGACTTAAGTCCTCTTTCATCTGCTGGAGCACTTTTACTGGCTAATGTACAGGGAATGAAAGAAAGAGTATTCTTCAGACAACTCTTGATTACTACTGGTATCTTCATCACACTCGGCCCCGGACTCGCATGGCTGCTTTTTGTAGTAATTGGCGGTATGTTTTGATAGATAAAAAACAATAATTTAGTAGAAAAAACGATAACTATATGTACACCACAAGAAAACCTCATCGGCATCTAGCCGGTGAGGTTTTTTTGTTATTTAAAGTAGATTTACTAGTCAAAACTATGAAAAAAGAGAAAAAAATAAATAAATAATCCCTATCTATTCAAGAGGGATTTTGAGTATTATTGAAGCTTATTGCATGTCAGGCGATTGATTTACAGTGGATGTTCTTCCGGGATATGCGTAGGCAAATTTTATAAATATACCTTCACTATACTCAATTTCTAGTAATTCAATACCTTTGGTAAAATCTCTTTGGATTTGAGTAAATGTTTGATAGCAATACTGCTAAGTTCCTTTTTCTGTTATACCAGCCTACTATTTCACCATTTCTGTTTTAGAAAAAAATTATCCTCCAGCCATGTGGATCTATATAGATTATCATTATAGCTTGCTGTAATGATAATCCCATATTTTTTTAATGTTATTCGGCTGCCAAATCACATTTTTTGTTAGTTGTATATCTTCGTCCTCGAGGGAATGTGCGTACCCCAATTGACTTGCCATGTACTGACGATAAGCATTCTCTTCTAAAAATACACTGCGCACGAACGTTTCTACTATTGTTGTACCAGTAATGACCGCTCCGTGGGACTTCAATAGTATAATGTGATGCCCTGCCAATTTTTCAGCCAGATCATTCGCAATTTCTTGTTCGCTGATTGACTGTGATTTGGGGAATACCGAAATATCTCCTAATACTGCACCTTGTATAACGACCGGCCGCAATGGGATCTTAGCGATTGTAAACATTGTGGACCACCGGGGATGAGTATGAGCAATGGCTTGAATATCTTTTCTTCGCTTGTAAATTTGCGTATGAAGCGGAAATTCATTTGGTGGTCTCCCATCCCCTTCAATGACATTTCCCTGCAAATCAATCATTATTACATCGTCAGCAGTTAATGTGCTTCTACTCGCTCCAGCGGAGTTTATCAAAATAAAGTCAGTTTCAGGAACACGGGTACTCATATGACCGTTAAAGTCGATATGGTTTGCTTGTTCCATCATACGGATTGATATGGCCAGCTGTTCCTTTAAGGTTTGATTTTGCATACTACTCACCCACCACAGTTTTCTTTAACCTAAGGCTATTAACCCCGCTCCCACCATTGCCGTAATCGAAGCGTAGATGACCGTTTTTGTAATCCCCTCATGAGTTTTAAAAACCAAGGAAGACAAAAATAACGTGAAGATCACGTCTGTTGAAGCTATAACAGCTACTTGAGAAACTCCGCTTTGTGATAATGCGGCGAAATATAAGATTTGACCCATTGATGTAGCGATTCCTGCGCCAAACAACCATGGCTGAAAACTTGAGAAAGTGGACTGAATGGACTGTCTGTATCGTTTCTGAAATAAGGAAAGGATTAAAAAGACCAGAATGCCAACAAGTGCGCCAACCATTGTCCCCACATACGGATCAGGCATTTCGTCTAATCCTTCTTTTCTCACCACGTACCCAATCGCATAAGCGAAAGCAGAAATGACTCCATAAACATAACTGAAACTAGCAATCGTTTTCAATCGGATGAACCAGCCGTCACCAGCTTTCGCCTGTTTGGAAGCGTGTACATTCTTATTATTCTTTTTTGCAACGATGAACGATTCATACATGAGCACGACAGAGCTTCCGAAAATAAAAATGATGCCTAGTATACTCCAAGTGTTTAAAGATTCATGAAGAAAGAATATGCCGATTAAAACGGCAAACAAAGGGTTTAAACGCTTAATGGCGGAAGCTCTGACAGAACCTAAATGCTGAATGGATTTAAATAAAAGAATTCGCCCGATAAATGCCGTCAGTATCCCAGCTATGACAAACCACCCAATGCCTTCAGCAGTAAAAATAACCCATCCTTTTACCATTCCTCTTCCAAGAGCTATGACCCCCGCAAGAAAAAAGGTGATTAAAATAGATAAAAACGTTCCGTTATCGATTGAATTTGGTTTAGTCCCTTTCTTTACCATTACATTTGCACATCCAAATGAAAATGCAGCCAAAAACGCAAATGATTCTCCCATGATACCTTTCTACCACACTTGAATAATACTGGCTAACTCTACCGCATCCCACAGGGTTTTCACATCAAACCCATCACGTTCAGCGTCAGCCCATACATCATCAACAGGCCTCAATCCAATAACCACCGGAATTTGATGCTCCCGCAGCAACTGTGCATATTCCTTTCCTTCATTGCTGTAGCCTAAAATTGCGATTGTTTTTCCATATAAATACTCTGGAATGTGTAATTGATCTGTTTGATACATATTAAATGACCTCCTATTATATTTGTTTTTCTGTAATACTTAGTAGGGTTATTTTATATTGAAAAGTAATCTAGCAGTGAAAGCGGTTCTTATATACGGAACAATTTCTATTTTTTCATATCAAAAATAAAAAACCATTGCATCTCCACTTACGCAATGGTTTTTGCTAAGACTATTTCACGCTAAACCATTATTATTCAGCATGAAATCTTTCGTCTTCCAACAGATCTAACTCGACATTTTTCAAATACGTCTCCATTCCCACAGTTCATCTCACTTAAAAAATTGTAGACCTAACCCGTCAGCTACTAAGTCATTCGGTGTAACTGCTGCCTGGCCTTGCGTGCCTGCAGCCGATCTGCATTATCTCCTACAAGATGATTCTTACGTCTTTATTCCTAATCCTTGCTTCTGCACCCAATATTCAATTCGGAATATTGTATCCGTTTTGAGTGACTACATCAATCGCAATCTTTCCCTTAAATTACTGAGCTTTTTTTATCTTCACAATATAAATTGAAATCATAGAATAATTGTAAAGTTCCAATGATCTTACATTAGCCTCTTAAGCCACACCTGTATTAAACGACTTAGGGATGAGATAAAATGGAAGTCTTTCGTTTGTAATCCTCTTCGTTCAATAACCCTCTTTGTACATACCTGAATTTAACATTCAAATTATTTTCCTGATAGATAGTACCCCTTATTTGCTTCCAATAAAAAGGCGGAGTCGTTCAGGAGGTAATCCTACGATTCCGTCTCCTCATAAGAAGAAATTCCTGCCTCCATTTCTAAAGGAAGAAATTTCTTATATTGTAAGAATTGCCAATCTAACCTTTACAACTTATCATTCTTTTTAATATTTCGCGTACATATCTTCTTTTAGACCTTCTCGCCAGTCCACCCCTTTTGGGAGGAATTGGTCACAAGCTCGTGCATGGCGATATGATACTGGATCAACACCTTTTGGTTGTCGCCCCGCTTCTATATCTCTGGTGGCCTCCAGTAACATTTGCCGGGCAGCTATAATCGCCAAGTCAGCTGTTCCTAAACGCTCCTTTGTACGGTCCGGAAATGGCTTTTCCATCGTTTCTTGAAGTGCATAATCCTGCGTGTTAATGCCTGCAATCCCTGTAAACGTTTTGGTGCGCTGAAGTTCCCGGTCGATCAAGAAGTCATTGGATGGATTTCGTAATAAGCGGTAGCCATCCAACATATCATCCGGTCCCCGCCCAAAAAGAATTTCTTGTTGCTGGGAAAACTCAGGATCTAATGGGATTGTTGGCTCACTCGTGTATTTAAAGTTCCATACCCACACGCTTTCATCGTCAATCGGCACCCATATATGACCTCTAATCGTTGGGTAATCTTCACGACTTCCATCATGCCATTTCATCATTTGCCCGCGCATTTGCTGGGCAGGCATGATAAATTGATAGGCACGAATGTAATTTCCGTCTTCTTTTAAATCTCGGATTCCCACATACTTGAATCCGTAATCCGTTTTATCCATTTCCAGCTTTGGATTGGTTGCACGGCTTCTCATTGAGCTTTTGTCTTGAATATTATTGTTGTGGGCAAATGATGAATGAGAGGTATCAATTCCTCCTTCAAGTCCTTGAAGCCAGTTGCAGCCCTCGTAAGTTTTGGATACCTGAAAATGAGTCAAAGGTGCACGCAACCATTCGTAATCCGGCGTTTCCGGATGTTTTTCTTTTGGCCCCATATACGTCCAGACAATACCTGATTTCTCCCATGTCGGGTAGGCCGACAATTGAACTTTATGCTTAAATCTGCTTTCCTCCGGCTCATTTGGCATATCTACGCATTTTCCGTCCTTATCAAATTTCCATCCGTGGTAAACACATCTAAGTCCGCACTCCTCGTTACGCCCCCAAAACAAATGGGCCCGTCGGTGAGGACAGTATGCATCTAAAATGGCTACTTTTCCATCTGAATCACGGAAAGCCACAAGCTCTTCACCCAGCAATTTTACTTTTACAGGCGGACAGTCTTTTTCTGGGACTTCTTCTGTTAACAACGCCGGAATCCAGTATCGCCTGAAAACCTCTCCCATTGGTGTTCCTGAACCCGTTTGACAAAGCTTTTCATTATCTTCTTTCTTTAACATAACTCCCACCCCTTCTTTCATTTCTAAACAGTTATTTGCATAACTTTATTATAAAACGCCAGTTTAACTGTCTACATAAACGGTTCTTTTATGTGGAACATTATGAAAGGTTTTTTTAATAAAAAAGAGACAGTGCTCTGCACTGCCTCAACAACTTAACGATCCCGCCAAGGTGCCAATTTCTTTTCAAAGATCTTTAATAATTCCGTCAATAAAACAGATAGTATCATCAGAACAACCACATAAGCTAAATATTCAGCCGTTTGGAAAAGCTCAGAAGCATGTCTAATTGCATAACCAATCCCGATATTTCCAGCCAGCATCTCAGCAACGACAACAGCAATTAAGGCTCGGCCTATTCCTAATCGAATACCAGTTATAATAAATGGAATCGCAGAAGGGAAAATAACTTCTTTAAACATTTGACGCTCGCTCGCTCCATAGGAACGGGCAGCTTTTATTAATGATACATCGGTCATTTTGACGCCCGCCATCGTATTAATCAAGATAGGGAATATGGATAAAGCAAACACCATCATTACTTTTGATAACGTTTCCAAACCAAACCATAGTACAAACAATGGTGTTAATGCGATCATCGGTGTTGTGTAAAGGGCTGTGACATATGGATCAAAGGCTAATTCTAGTTTTTTCCAGTAACCCATCATTAAACCGATTGGAATGCCGATCAACGACATCGCAAATCCAAATCCAACTTCCATTCCGCTAACCGCCAGATGTTTAAATATCTCTCCAGTAGAGAAAAAATCCTTAGCTTCAACGAAAATTTTGCTTGGCCAGCTAAACATAAATGGGTCAATCAAGTTCAAACGCCCACACAGCTCCCAAACAAATAATAGGATGGCCAATATTCCGACAGGGTAAGAAACACTTTGAGGAATTTTTTTTGTCTTTTTCAGAGAAGATGAAGGAACATTGATCGTTGCATCTACCCTTTCCATTACGCTTCCCCCTTCCGGTATTGTCGTCTAACTTCTCCTTTAAGGTGGTCCCAAATAATCTTCTTGTATTCTTGGTATTCAGGTAATGATTTTGTTTCCAATGTTCTCGGATATGGTATATCAATCTTTACTTCTTCCACAATTTTCCCCGGCCTGACTGACATTAAGAAAATGCGGCTAGATAAAAAGACAGCTTCATCAATTGAGTGAGTAATAAAAATCACAGTCTTCTTTTCATGAAGCATGATCTTTAAAACTTCTTCCTGCATAATCTCTCTTGTTTGTTCATCTATCGCTGAAAATGGTTCATCCATTAGCAATACTTTTGGTTCTACTGCAAAACCACGGGCAATTCCAACCCTCTGCTTCATCCCGCCTGAAAGCTGATGCGGATATTTTTGTTCAAATCCATCCAGACCGACAAGCTTAATATAGTGCATAACCTGGTCACGGGTTTCATGACCTTTCTTCCCGGCTAACCTTAATCCGAATGCGACATTTTGATAAACAGTTTGCCATGGCATTAAGGCGAAATCTTGAAAGACCATCGCCCGGTCACCGTCCGGACCATGCACTGGAGAACCGTTCACAAATATCGTTCCTGATGTTGGTTTGAGCAAGCCATCCAGCGTATGAAGCAAAGTACTTTTCCCACAGCCACTAGGACCGATGATTGAAATAAACTCACCCTCATGGATTTCTCCAGAAACATCTTTCAATGCATGAACTTGATTTGGCTCCCCTTCGTTATAAATGACGCTCAGGGATTGAAATTGCAGAATGGGTGTTTTGGTTTTGACTATTATATTCTTCATGAAAAAATCACCTCGATCATCTAAAATGTTATTCAAGAATTACTTGGGAGAAGCGTCATAAATTAATTGATCCGTTGATATATCTTCTTTTAACATGCCGGTTTCCTTTGTTGTGTCGATGGCCCATTGAACACCCTCACGGTTGATTTTTGCTTTATCTGCTAATGCAGGGAGTACAAAATCAAACGATTTTTCTGCATCTTGTTTTTCCATTTGAAGTTCATCTATTATCAGCTGAACCATTTCTTCACGATTATCGGGGTTTTTCGCGTACTCCGTTCCTTCTCCTATTGCTTCAACAAACGCTTTTGCCACTTCTGGTTGCTTTTTCAAGAAATCCCCATTCGCCATCAGCATATTATGATTATACGTTTTCAATTCATCACGCATCACAGCCAACTTTTTCATTCCTGAAGTTTCCGCTTTTAAATCCGTTGGCTGACTTAAAATTGTTAGTTTCGCCTGACCCGTTATTAATGATTGAAGGCGTGTTGAATTTTCTCCTGCTTCAATAATGCGAACATCTTTGTCAGGATCCAAGCCATTTTTTTTAAGCCACCAGCGTAGTTGAATATCCGTTCCATTTCCTGTTCGGTTTGTTGCGACTACTTCACCTCGTAAATCCTCAGGGCTGTTAATATCTTGTGTAGTGTATATACTGTACATCGACTGATCATCCAGCGTTCCAATCATTTTAACGTCAGCACCTTGCGCAACGCCGGTAATCACTGATTCAGGCAAACTTGAGATGACTTGAAAATCATTCGTCTGCAAGCCGCGAATCGCTGTCACCCCGCCCTGTACTTTTGTAAATTCAACTTTCAAATTGCGATCCTGAAAAAATCCTTTTTTATCAGCCACAAATAACGGAAGATAACTGGCATTTGAAGAAGGAAGACCCATTTGGATCGTTGCTCCTTTGTTCTCGACGGAAACTCCTTTTGCTTCGTTTTGAGATTCAGCATTGTTGGGATTGTTGCACCCGCTTAAAACTGTAACAACCAGAAGAAAAAAAGCCACTAGACTCATACACGCTCTATTTGAAAATCTATTCATAACATAATTCCCCTCTCTGTACCTATGGATGACAGATTCAATTGAACAAGTAAACGGTTACAGTTTTTTGTTATCTAATCATTGCAACATTCAATTTTAAAATCCCTTCAATTAAACTGGAAAATCGTATTGGTAAAATTTACTTTATCACAAATCGTTGAAATGTGAACAACTGCATTCTTTTATACGCAACACCAAGAAAAAATGAATATTTCAATTGAATAACTAGGTGTATACGGGTGCTTCAAAATCTTTCTAAACGCCTAATATCATCATTACACACTCCTTTTTGGTATTTTCAAATTTATATATTGATTTTCTCACAAACGTTTTCAACAACAATAATCTCGTTCTTATATACAGAACAGATTTTTATGTTTTTTTCCATTCTTCACATGGATCTAACGAAATTATCAAAAATAAAAATGAGTGGCATCAGCCACCCATTAGGAAATGAGCATACACTTTTTTGACGGTAAAATGTTCTTAATAACCCATCCCTAACCTTTCTGTGATCAAACGGCTGCAAGTTCCCATTTCTTTTACGTATTGCTCAACTTGGTCAGGTTCAAAATAATATTTCGGCCCTGTTACACTGATGGATGCAATCATTTTTCCAAAATCATTGTAGACCGGTACCGCAACAGAAGAAATACCTTCTCGCAGCTCTTCTCTTGTTATGGCATATCCTTTATGTTTGCTTTCAATAATATCTTGTTTTAATTGTATGGGAGAGGTGATGGTTTTGCTTGTATGCACACTTAAATCCCTCTTTAATACACTATCAACCTCTTGTTCGTTTTGATAGGCTAATAACATTTTTCCTATCGCCGTGCAATGACTTGGAGCCCTATCTCCAATTTTTGAAATTGTTCCATTATCCTCGCTGTGTACACGCTTACATATATAGACAACGCCGCCATTATCGTATACCGCAAGCCTGACGACTTTTCGCAGTGAAATCGAAAGCTTATCCAAAATCGGGAGTGCAATTCTTCTAAGTTCCATCGAATGATAAACCGTGAATCCAAGTTCAAAAGCCGCAATACCTAGATAGTATTTTTGTGTCTCTTTATTTTGAGCAACCAATTTAGATTCGTTTAACGTGTTCATCAATCGATAGACTGTGCTTTTCGCCAATCCGAGGCGTACACTCAACTCGCTTATGCCCAACTCAGGTTCTAATAATGAAAATGTTTGTAAAATACGAATAGCATTATGAACGGAAGATAGCCGTTCTGTTTTTACTGACATAAAAACCCCTCCAAAATCGGAATATAGTTGCTCTGAAAAAAATATATTATAATTAAGAACAATTCAAATTTAACAGAAATTCCCTAAGGGCACAACAGACCTCAAAACTAGTTCCTTTTAATATATTTGATTATTCAAATTATTTATCAGTAAGTAATAGATAGGGGAACATTTTGTACGGGGATTCTTCAATAGCTAATAGAAGGATGTGTGGTAGGAGAGAAGTTAACTCCAATATGGTAACGATTAATATGGAAGGCATTTAAGCCGTGGGAGACATTTGCACGTATGAAGGAAAAATAAAATTGATTACGACTGGATTTGGCGAAGCAGCGCGGCTCCTGCAGTAAGCATGCAAAAGAAGTTTATAACTGAACTATCAGCTAAAGTGCGAACACATAATAGCACAAGCTTAATGGAAAACCAAAAAGACAAAGTACAAGTTTTAAAAGAAGTTATTACAGATTTAAGGAGATCTTTAATCTGACAAAGTTCACAGGGTGATCAAGACACCTGTATCGTTTTTGTTGCATGCGGAGCGGCTGCACCGGATTTTTTCTTTTACTGTGTTTGAGGGCATCGCTTATATGATTTTGGATGAAAATGATGGTACAGCGGAAGTATCGAAGAATTTTACTTGATGACTTGGACGAAGCTTTTGAAGGATGCCAACAGAGTCGATTAGAATAGCAGATTCATAGTTTACGGAAGACATGAAAATCAGTTAACGAAGAAAACGGCCAGTGCCCAGTTCATCCAGAACAGGTCGATTTTTTTTGTACATTTTAAGTTGTTTTTTTCGTTAGTTCATCTTCTTTTTCACTAGAGGGAAGAGGAAAATCGCTGAAACCCCTGCCAACCTGCCCACTGCCCCAAAGAATAAGGGAAGTCGATTAAAAACACCCTTATTAACTTAGTTTTACTAAGTTAATAAGGGTGTTTTTTCACTATGATTCTCTAATCTTTATTAAGACCAAGGGGATACGGTAACCAAAAGCGGAGATGGTTCACCTTCTCCTCCTGCCGTTTTCAATGCCTCATCAACTTGATGCAATCCATAATTATGCGAGTGCATCTTATTTAGCGGAAACGTTTGGGATGCGATAAACTCTGTCGCCATTTTTACCGATTGGTAACTGTGCCCCCGGACGCCTTTTACAGTGAGCGTTTTTTGTATAATTAAATCCGTATTAAAGTTTGGAATTTCCTGATATTTATAAGCTCCCAAAATAACCATGCCGCCTTTATTTACTATCTCTAAAGAAGACGTTATGGGAGTCATTCCGCCGGAAGTCACATCTAAAACGATATCCGCCATTTTGCCATTCGTAATTTCATGTATACGGGTTTGGAGATCTTCAGTCTGAATATTGATAATATAATCGACACCCAGTTCTTTTGCCAATTCTAAGCGACGCAGACTTGTCGTTCGGCCAGTGACAATGACTTCTGCTCCGGCTGCTTTGGCTGCCAGAGCACATGCTAAGCCCTGCTGCCCAGGACCCTGTATTACGATAACTTTACCTGGCTGTGCTTTTCCTTCGATGATCATCCATTCAAAACCATTTGCTAACGGAAGCGTTAAAGCCGCTTCCTCCGCAGGGACATGATCAGCCATTCGATGCACGACCGAATTGGGATGGAGGTACATATATTGGCTAAATCCTCCCCATAAAGAAGGCTTCAACGAGTCCGGCGTTGCACCATAGCGGATTCCGCCTGCACGTGGATCAGTAAATAAACAGGCACGGTATTTCCCCGTCCGGCAATGTTCACATTGCCCGCAAGGAATGTACTCTTCAAGAGCGACTCGATCTCCCTCTTTCACTCCCCACTTCTTAGCCGCATTTTCACCAATTTTTTCAACATGACCTACAATATGGTGACCTAAAATTCTAGGCTCTTGGCTTTTCCGGTAATACGAAACATCCGTCCCGCAGACGCCAACAATTTCCACCCGCAAAATGCCTTCTTCAGGAGATAACTCGGGCATTTCAAACACCTGCAGCTCCGTTTTACTTTCACCAACTGCGACTGCTGACAAAACTTTTTGGCCCAATTCAACCCCTCCTCTTGTTTTAAAGTGTGTATGCTTCCAACGTTGATTGGGCAAACAATTCCTCCACGTTTAAACGATTTTTAATCATTCCTTGCTCATACGAATACGTTACAGCCGCCTCCAATGTTTTTCGATTATTCTCCAGCCCATACGGCCAGAAATCTTCTCCCATTAATTGACGGGTATTTTCCCATTCCGAAACAAACCATGGCAAAGTGACCTTTAAGGCCGCCGTTTGGTTAAAACCGTCATATACTTTTTGCTTGGCTTCAACAAAAGCCTGATAAAGATTGGCTGCGACCCATGGATGCTCTTCCAAAATTTCATCTTTAATTGCAACGACATGCATGATCGGAAAAATGCCTGTTCGTTCGTAGTAATCTTTTTCGACAGATCCATAGTCTGGAAACAATCGCTGTACATGAGGCGAACCATTTAAAAAACAAGAAGGTGCCCTTGGAGCGATCAGTGCATCGATCTCTCCAGATTCAAGCATTTGATTTAAGGTTTGTTCGTCATTTATTGGTTGTATGTTAATATCTGGTGGCAACATGAGTTTGATTTTTTCAACACGCCCCGGCGCTTCCTGTCCTCCTGTATACCATTTCATTTCAGATGGATGCACACCATAATCATGATGTAAAATACCGCGAATCCAAAGGCAGGCCGTCAGCTGGTATTCAGGAATTCCAACATGTTTCCCACTTAAATCGGCTGCTTCTTCAATACCAGAATGCTTATTAATATAAATACCGGAATGGCGAAAAAAACGAGACATAAATACAGGGATAGCGGTGAAGTTAGGATAACCTCGGTCTTTTGCAATTAAATAAGAGGATAGCGATAATTCGGATATATCAAATTCCTGGTGACGCATCATTCTCCAAAACGTTTCTTCAACCGGCATATTCAGCCAGTTTAAATCAATACCTTTTGCCTGGACAGTTCCATTAGTTAACGGTTGAATTCGGTCATAATCCCAACACGCAAAACTTAAATTTAATTTCGACATATATTTCATCCTTTCTCTTCCCTGTTTATAGCATTATTATGACCCGGATTTTTTCTAATCGAAACAATGAATTCTTCTATGCGGCACAGTTTTGATTTTTTTTAAGAGAATATCTATTTTGTCTTCCTCTACTTTGTGCTAACTAAGCATTTTTCAGCAAGAAATCCATATCCTGGATGAATAGCATCAACAGATGACATTGAGAGATTTAGTTTCGATAGTCATAAATACATATAATCTGCTAATCTAGTAACCTGTAATTGGGCCGGCCTTGCTAGACTGACAAATATAGGCTTTTGGCACTTGCGATTGTATCTGTATCTTTAAATGAACCTGCTCAGGCAGCTAAGGAGCTTAGTTATCGACTCTGGTATCAACAAAATAATGCTCATAGATGAAGAATTCACACCCTTTTGGGAAGAAGCAAACGCACAAAATGTAATTCTATTCATTCACCCGCTATTTTCCGAAGACCCACGCCTAAAACGGGGAATGCTGCCAAACTTAATTGGTGTACCATGGGAAACAACCGTCTGTGCTGCTGATATCTTGTTAAGCAACCTGCTTGATATGTAGATGTAAAAATCCTGATCGGACATGGTGGCGGATTTCTGCCTTATCAAATTGGCCGCCTCACCAAAGGGTATAAAAGATGGACACAAGTTTCCTCTGCCCTGAGTGCTCCGCCAACTGAATATCGAAAAAATTTTGGTATGACAATGTACTATGGAACGAGACAAACCAAGCTTATCTACCGAAACGTCGGAGCAAAATGAATCCTGCCCTGCTCTTACTTCCCTTTTAATCTATGTACCTGTCCACCAGCTAATTACCATGAAAACACTGTAAACAGTTTGATCAACTTAGAAAATGCACATAAATAATAATAAAAAGGCGCCATCCCTTTTTATTTGGTGGATGACGCCTTTTTTCATGGAAATATTTATAATTTAATGGTACATATGATAATTATTCACTTACACTTTTAAAGCAATCTATATTAAGTAGGACATATCGTCTTTGTGTAATAGAATAATAGAAGTCCACACTTTCGAAGAACCCTCAAGAACTTTAAAATATCTATAACTGATTTTCTTTTTCGACATATAGTTTAATGAATTCCTAATCTCTGAGGACGTTTTGAAGCATCTGCGCTATTTCTGCTAGAAACCTAACAGACTCTTTAATGGACTCTTTTGTCGGATGAAATTTTGATTGCAATGACCTGTTGTTTCAAAATATAATTACCGCTTGATTGGGTACAGGTTTAAAGAAAACGACGGAGATGCACAAACCCAAAAGAGTCTACGTGTTCTCTCGGGAAATCGACATAAGGTTAGATCCAATGAATAGTAATTTACTGTTCTGGCTTTTATTATCTACTTTCATATCGCTTTTTTTCTAAGTATTGGAAACAACGATAGAATCCAAGGAAATTTACAAGGTACTTGAATAAGTGATAAAAGTGTCACAATAGATATTGAAGAATAAGTTTTTCTTTTAAGAAGTTTTCACTCAGAACCAAACATGAGCCTCCCAGCCCATCCGGCTCTCATTATCAAGCCCAGGCAATCGCTTCGTTTCTCCTTCGCAACCCAACCCAATATATTTGGCACACCATATGTCACTATTTCCACATTGGATTTGTTTTTTGAACAGTCTCCTCAATATAAGTCCGATAGGGATATAGTCAAAAATTGAATATTAATAGTACTAATGAAACACTTTATTTAAAATTGTGTTTTTTTTCAGACAATTGCATTTGTTTTCGTTTTAACTTAAGAAATCAGATTTCGTAAAGGTTTTTATAGTCTGCGAAAAAATTCCTTTAGAGGTTTGTATAATTGCTTTTTTAATATTTTGAGGTAATTCAGAATGTAAGAATAAGTATATTGGGGTTGGTGGGAGAGATTTACTAAGAGGAACTTTATAAAGTTTTCCATTCTTTATTTCTTCTTTTACAATAATCTCTTGTAAAAAGGCAACTCCCAATCCTTTACGAACCATCATTTTTAACCATCCCACATTATTAATTTCTACTTCTTTATAATCTTTCAAACGATTTTTCTCTAGAAATTCACCTATGATCTTAGTGGTAACAAACTCACGATTGTACACAATAATACGTTCGTTCTCCAAATCTGACGGTACAATTTTATCTAGCTTTGTAAGAGAATGGTCAGGTGCACAAACAAGAATATTTTGTTCATTAGCTATCTTAATTACCGAAAGATCTGGATGGTTCTCTTTCGTATGATGGTAAGCAAATCCAATATCAATTTTACCAGCGCTAATATCTTCAGCGAGTTGCTCCGTCGATCTAATTTCTATTGGAAATTCTAAGCTAGGAAAGCAGTCATATAAAATTTTCAATATTTCTGGCATTATTTCTACACCCATATGATCTGTACAAGATATTTTAATTTTTTGATGATGTAGAGGTTCCTCTTTAACGATATTTTGTGATTTCTCAATGAGGTGAAGGACCTCATGAAAATAGGGATAAACCTTTTTACCGGAATGGGTCAATGTTGTTTTCTTGCCATTTACTCTTTCAAATAACGTACTATTGAGCTCCTTCTCAAGTTGTTGTATACGAACACTGATAGTAGGTTGACTAATATATAGAGCATCTGCTGCAGCTGAAAAACTACCTTTTTCTACTACCATTAGGAATGCTTCAATGTTCTTTAATTCCATAGTTGTTTTTTCTCTCCTTATTTGCTAATAACACTAACCTATTAATAATCTTAATACATAACACACAAAACTACTAATTTAAATTTTCTTTAAATTGAGAATAATGAAAAAAGTAGGTTAAAGGTACTGAAAAATAAATGTTAGAGTTAATAAAGGTTTAAATTGTGTGAGAAAGGCATGGTGAAAAATATAAAAAATAGGAGGATAAGTATGATAAAAAATTTTTACTTAGTGGTATTTGTAAGCGTTATCCATTTGTCTTCCTGTAGTCAAAATACAGGACAAGCACAAAATGAAGATTCAGAAGAACATTTTGTTTAACCTATTAGCAGAAGTTTCTAGGTGTAGCTATAATTATTATATTTCTCTTAACTTTCCCGAAATCGTCTTGGGGCACCCTCGTTTATTTTCTTGATTCTAGAAGCCAATAGTTATATCCTTGTATACCAGTTCTTACTATTTTCTGTGTTGTCACTGGCTTGTTTAAAAGTAATAAGGGTAAACTAATAGGTAAGACCTTCCCTTCTTTTATGAAATATATATAAGGAAATCGCTCTTATGTTAGAAGGTAAATACCTCCAAACACCTACAAAAGGATCAATTTTCATGTTTATCGATTATTATAAGGACCAACTATTTCTACCATCGGATTTAGAAGAGTTGGTTCCAGAAAATCATATTCTTCATGGAAAACCGATGGTAGAGATGGAGTGATGATTATTTGTATCCTTTCAACACTAGTCAAGAGGATTGTCACTCACATAATATTTCTACTAAGATACCTTTAGTGAATGACCCTCCCTACTGTTTGGCTACGTCCCTTCACACGCTTGAGAAAGGGACCTTCTTTCGAAGAATCGTTAAAATATTATTGTAAAGAGAGAATTTCCTTGTCTAATAAACAACTAATTTCTAATACTTCTGAAAAAAGATATTCCTTAAATTTCAGCAATATAATACATTTTTACTCTAGTTATGGATACTATTAGTCAATTCCAGATCCTTATTCAACATCATATAAAATCTCCCCTTACATTTTATAAATTAATTTACTAATTAGAACGTGCGAAATTAAATTCCATTCATACCAGAGACTATAAAATTTAACATAATAGAACTATATAACCATATAAATCAGCCACTTAACCATTTCCCATGCCTGTATAGATTCCTCAGTTCCATTAAATAAACTAGAATATTGAGAAGTAGTGTTCTCGTAAAAAAATCAAATAACACATCTAAACGGACGTAACCTAATAAATGCGTCCATTTTCCTTTTATTTGTAATTGAACATTTTATAGTAATCTTTCATGATAAAAACGGTTCTGCCGCGAAACTACTGTCAGATTTATATGATTCTACAGGTCCAAGTTTGATAGTTTTTATTGCATCGGAACCGACCAGGCAAATCCTGTTTCATTATCCAGAGTAAAAGTGCAGTACATTTTTTACTCTGCAGATGATTTTTCTTGACTGGAGGTTGTATTAGCAAGTTAATTACCTTCACTGGTGATTAACCTAAAATACACACATTAAACTTAAACTATCCAGCCGTTTAAACGTCATCTTTTTCATTTTCCATACCCCTTAAGTAATGTGCTTCGCGATTGTAAGACTAAATTAAAAAAACAGAAATAGTTAAAACAAGTGAAAAGGCAGCCGCATACAACAGACTCCATCCGGCGATGCGCATCGGCCGCACATTAATGATGGATGACATAAGGCCGAGCGTCCCACTAAACGGTCCCAAGTAAAATGTCAAAACAGCACCGCCCAAAAAAGCCACCGCTATCTGTTCCGGTGTTATGCCAAGAACATCTGGTTTTAATGATTGGGCCAACAAATTTACAACAACAATTGGATGCATCCCTATAAACGAGAAAAGCAATGTAAGAAACGGGAGAGTGATCAAAAATAGATGAACACCCACTATTTTATCGTATTGAACAAACAGCTGGTTCACCAAAAGGTCATTTCCTGAGTAGTGAAGAGCCTGCACAAAAAAACCAGCACTTAGAAAGATTGAAAACGATTCACTCATATCCACTATTTTGTGAGTAAAGTGGTGTTTTACACCCGGCCAATAATCGGTACTTTTTCTTAGTAAAAGGCACCATATCCATGCGAAAGGCAAGGTTAAAAGGGTAACGCTCACCACTAAGCCAAATGAAAAAATAGCATCTACGCTAACAATTAAAAATAAAAGTAAGACAATCGCAAGGACAATTTGACACATCTTACGGTAGAAAAGAGGAGAGGCTTCAACCGCTGCAACCTCTTTTTGATCAACACCGGATTGTTTGACACGTTCCACCAAAGTGAAAATAAGCCAATTAAACCCGAGTGTAACTAAGCTGATGCATAATAGTGCAGGAAAAATATTCAGCCACTCCACCTTCGTTACATAAAGTACCACGCCCAAAATGCCGGATAAAGGTGTCCACATAATAGGCAAAGAAAATCCCTGAATAATACTGCTGGCCAGAAAGCGTTCAGGCTTTTTAATAGGCCATGCATCCACTGTACTTTTCACACTGGCGTGTGTGATCGGAACAGCCGCCATATTTAAAAAACAGCCTAGAAAGTATGATAAACCCGTTATCGTTCGGTATAAGTGAGAAGATGAATGGATCCTCCCCTGAAATAACTGTTTAAAAACCTCTCTGTACCCGCCTGCTTGTATCGGTATAGACAATAAAGGAACGATTGCAAAGAGGGAGAGTAAATAAAGCATGTCTCCATAAAGCTTCACGTAGGATAAAAAACTAATTCCTTTACTTCCAACCATTAACGTCCCAAAAGTCAAAAATATAATAGACATCACTCGGGTAAAAAAATTACATGATAGGAGAGAGAATACAATAGCAAATATAGAAACAATTGACAATATAAAACCTAATCCTTTAAATGGAACCAGTTGAAAGACAAGAAATAGAACTACAGCAAGTGTTAAAATAATACGTTTTCCATAAATTGAGAAGCCTTGTATTTTCATCCAGTTATCCTACAAAGGGAAATCACCGACTTCCCTAGTAACCTTTCTATTAAATTTTCCAGTCTTTTATTTCTTTGGGCTGAGTTTTCGACAAGGTCAGAATCATTACACCGCCCTTTTTCCTTTAACTTAGGCAAGCCATCCATTGATTCTGGTGCAAAATTCAGATAGCAAAATCTAAATAAACATTAACTAATACATGCATCTGTTTAGGGTATACTTTCATTGTAGAACATATCTAAAACGTCTGGAATTTAAGCTATATTTTCGTTCATATTTTTAAACATTCGAGATTTACATCAGAGCCAGCGTACGTATTGCCATATATATTAAAAAATCTATTAATTTTTATATGCTAACGATTCCCCTTACTTAATTGAACAATGTAATTACTAGAAAAGCTCCTTTGTCTAAAGGAGCTTTTCCTGTTGTTTATTATTTACATCCATGGAGAGACGGTCACTAATAACCGAGAAGAGTCTAACTCTCCTGCAGCGGTTCTTAAAGCCAGGTCAGTTTCGATTAATTTATAATTATGGGAGTTCATGATAGCAAGAGGGAATTTTCCGGAAGAGATGAATTCTACCGCCATCTGTACCGACTTATAACTATGTCCGCGAACCCCTTTAATAGTTAAAGTTTTGTTGTAAATTATATCCAGATCGAATTCGTTGTAACGTTGGTTTTTCAAAGCTCCTAATAGAACCGTGCCTCCCGTTTTAGCAACTTCTAATGAAGAGACAACAGGATCAGTTCCTCCGCTAGTTACATCAATAACTAAGTCAGCCATTTTCCCATTAGTAATTTCAGAAACCTTTTCAATTAGGTCCTCTGAACTAACATTAACCGAATAGTCAGCGCCTAATTCTAATGCCAACTTCAAGCGTTCAGCACTACTATTTCTTCCAGTAATAATTACCGTTTCAGCTCCAGCTGCTTTTGCCGCTAAAGCACATGCAAGCCCTTGTTGACCTGGACCTTGAATAACAACTACATCACCAGGACCTACTCCTCCTACAATCCTCATCCATTCAAATCCGTTAGATAAAGGCAATGTTAATGCTGCCTCAATAGCCGGAACATGTGAAGGAATTTTGTGGATTACTGCATTAGGATGTAGGTACATATATTGACTGAAACCACCATAAAGCGATGGTTCAATAGCAATTGGAGTAGCACCATATCTTATTCCATTAACTCTTGGATTCGTGTTGGAACATAAGCGATATAAACCTGTCCGACATAGCTCACACTGACCACAAGGGATATACTCTTCCATGACAATACGATCGCCTTCTTTAACTCCCCAGCGTTTAGAGGCCAAATCACCAATTCTGTGTATATGACCCACTACATGATGACCTAAAATCATTGGTTCTTTTAAATTATTGTAATAAGAAACATCGGTTCCACAGACACCAACAATCTCCACCTTTAAAATACCTGTATCTATCTCGATATCCGGTAAAAGAATTTCTTGGATTTCTGTATGTTTTGTATCGGTTGCTACCGCTGCTAATACTTTTTTTTCCATAAAGTCCACCTCAATAAAAGTAATGGTTGCCACTTCTTACTTCACTCTACAGAGATGTGGAGTAAAGTAACTAAACTGCTATACTTGATTTCATTGTCAATAAACATATATATGACCAACCTCAATTAACCTACCAATATTTACATATTTAGATACTCAAGGCTTTATCAGGGCACAACAACCCAATAACAGGGCCAGATCGTTTATCCTTATTCGACATAACACAAACCTAAACTTTAGAAAATAGTAAAACTTATTCATTGGGTCTATATAAATAACATTTTTAGGTCTTAAACCTAATTTTTTTATTTAATATTAATAGGTTCAGCGAACATTCATCAATTGAACTTCTTCTACACTATTTTGCTTAATCTTAGATGCCTTTTTTTCCAGTTTAATAAACAAGAATATCAATGCTCCTAAAAATGGCCCAATAGCCATTGTAGCAAAACAATAAAAGTAATTACCCGTCGCATCAATTACAGCACCAACAGCTAATGGCGACAGCATAGCACCTAATTGCCACATTGCATTTACTAAGCCCGATGCTGTTCCCAATAGTCTTTTTTCTACCGAATGACCAATTACAGTATTCAAAACAGGGTAAAATGCATAGCCTAAAATCCCCATCGCTGGAATTAGCAAATATAACAACGGAAGATTTTTATTATGACCAAACCATAATAACACCGGTCCTAATAATATAAGGATCCAAAATGTTAGAGCTTTACGATCATAATAGTCTGACAAAATTCCTGTAACTGGTTTAGATAGTAAAGCTGCAAATCCAAAGATAGACATAAATAGACCAGCTTGGACAAGAGAAAGATGCAGAGACTTATTTAAATACGAATTGGCCCATGTTGCCGTTGCCATAGTAGCCCACTGCCCACCAAAACCTGCTATGCCTGTTAACATTAGATTCTTATTTTTAAATAGAGACAAAATATCACGACCAGATACTTTATCCCTATTACCTCCTTTTAAATTTTGAGAAATAGGAGTGCGTTCCTTAAGAAAAAAGAATGCGATAACTAGTCCTATCAAAGGAAGGATACCTGAAACATAAAATGCAGATCTCCAACCAAATCCATTTGCCATTGTAGGAACATACAAGTTTACCAATGAAACAGCTAAAGAAGTAGCTGTCATAAATATTCCATTAGCAAGTCCACGTCTATTTTCAGGAAACCAATCATTTATTACTACAAGACCAGCAGAAAAAATAGCCCCAGAACCAATTCCTGCAATAACCCTAGTTGCAATTCCTATTTCGAAACTAGGTGCAACTCCTGTTAGAAATGTAAACAAACCAATTATCGAAAAGCAACCTAGTAAAACTTTTCGATAACCATATCGGTCAATTAAAAAACCACCAGGAATTTGTGTAACAACATAGCCAATATAGAAAGCTGTCATGTAGCTTCCAGCTTGAGTAGCGTTTATACCCAAGTCACCTGAAGCTATCGGAATAATTGGAGACCACGACATTCTACTTACATATGAAAGTAAATATGCCAACCACGCAATCGATAGAGCGACAAAAGCTGATTTCACCTTCGTATTCATCTTTTCTTATTCCCCCTATCAGTTTTTATATATAAAAAAATAATTAATAAAAATCTACACTTTATGAAATTTTATTTTAATAATTATTATTGTAAGAGATTGCGCTTACATTTTTCGTTACTAATTTTTTTGATAGAATAAGATTGACTTATACAAAAGTTTCTCACAACAATTTCATTTTATGAGCACACCCGGGGTGAATCCGGTACAAGCAGAACGAATTCAATAGTCATTTGCATTCTTCTCTCTTCATCTCTAGACCCTTTTTAGGACTATCTGTTTAAATACGACGCAATTTTCCTCTAATACCCCAATGTGTTTTAGGTATCTTTAAAGAGTGGTTCTTGAAACCAAAATCATCCCCTGTGTCGTAGGCGTAATTTGAATGCCTTAACATTCATATGTACTACAGAGGTGTTTAAAAGTTTTAAAATCAATTAGAAATGTAATTATAGATTGTTTACTTCATCTATTAAACAGCCTCGAAGTCCTTTTCACTTAGTTCTAAAGCCTCTTTTGCTCCTTCTTGAAAGGGAACGCCCTTTGGAAGTAAGACAGAAGCAGAACGAATTCTATGACTACTAGGATCCAAAGCCGGTAACTTTTCTCCGTTTTCTAGAGCCCTTACTGCTTTTAACAAACATTGTCGAGCCTTTATAATAGCTGTATCACTTGTTCCTAACTTTTCTTGTGATCGGTCAACAATTGGCCCCGCACTTACTTGAACTGCATGATCCTCCATACCTACACCAAATATACCAGCAAAAGATTCGCCTCTTTTTTGCATTTCTCGATCGATAAGGAAATCATTTTCTTTATTTCCTTTTGTACGGAATGTACCTGGTATCAGTGTTGGATGAATTCCGGCCCCAGACTTCATCTGTTTAATTTCCTCTTCTGTCAGATCACGATCTGGTGTCCAACTCCAGCTCCATACCCAACAGTTTTCATCATCAATAGGCACCCAAGCATGCCCTCCTCGTGGAGCCCCTGCAAACGGAGGTATCATGGAATAAAAAGGCATAAGAAACTGTGTAATCCTCCAATAAAAGTTTTCATCATCGGCCTCTCTTCTTGCACCGATTAATAATCCATAATCGGTATCTGCAACTTCAAAGCGGGGCGCAGTATCTTTTGCTAAGAGTGATGTGCTGTTACTGTTTTTAGAAACTCCTAAACCTCCAACTGAACCGGAGTGAAGAATTGAAACGTGACTTGAATCAATTCCACCTTCTAAAGCTTGAAAAAAATTACTTTCTTGTATTTTTCTAGATAGATGGCGTTGACTATCAGAAACTAGCATCCATTCTTGTTCTGGTAATTCCGGTTTAGATTCAGTTGGTCCCATATATGTCCAAATAACTCCACCACGTTCCTCACAAGGATATGACTTAATTTTAACTTTATCCTTAAACTTACTTTCTGGCGGTTCAGAAGGTAAATCTACACAATTGCCTTCAGTGTCGAATTTCCACCCATGGTATGCGCATCTAACGCCACAGTCTTCATTCCGACCGAAAAAGAGAGACACTTTACGGTGTGGGCAGAATTCATCAACTATTCCAAGTTTTCCATTTGTATCACGAAATGCGATTAATTCCTCACCTAAAAGCTTAACTCGTACCGGTGGACAATCCGGATGAGGAAGTTCCTCTGCTAAAAGTGCTGGGATCCAGTATTGTCTAAGCATATCCCCCATACGTGTTTCAGGACCAGTTCTTGTCAATAAATAATTATCATTACTAGATAACAAATTAATTCCCCTCCTAGGTTTCATTTATGTTCTATTTTCATTTTCGGATATAACTAAAGCGTTTTCAAATTGATTCTTTTTATCTGTCTCATAGAAAATATTAATAGCTTTATTAGCATGGCTGGCCATATTAGTTTTTTTTATAGGCTCAATTAAAATCATCAATTTGTCGGGTGTTAATTACACGTATATAATAATAAGAAAATTGGGAATATTAATTTACTAGTTTATATTTATAGTTTTTAGGAAAGAAGGTTAAAATTATGAATGATAAAGAATTTGAACAATTAATTTTAAAATGTTATAGCAATAAAACAGTTGCAATTCTTGGATATCAAGATAATGGAGGACAGCAACGAGCGAATTTTCTTAGAAGTCACGGAATTGATGTAGTCATTGGTCTCCGAATTGGTGATGAAAATTGGGAGTTGGCTAAACAAGATGGCTTCACCGTATTACCGGTTTGGGAGGCAGCTGAATTGGCTCAAATAGCTCAAGTATGGTAATAAATTTAAAATAACTGTTAAAAGTATGGAAGATAAATAACACTAACAACAATATTGGAAAAGAATACAAAATTAAAAATCTGTAAAAATAAAAGAAGTGGATTTGTTATCCACTTCTCAGCTTGTAGACAAAGTCCCTTTTTAGGGGAAGTCTATAAGCTTATTTTGTATAATAAAGATAACATTACTTTTGTGGGGGGTTCGTTCGACTTGGAAGCCTTGGGATTTCGGAAACAATGATTCCGCCAGTCGTCCGACTTATATTTCGAAAGCAAGTTTCCGTCTTTTCTTCGTCCATGTACGGTGCTTTTAATTCCGTCAGCTCATCGAGATTAAGCAGAAACACCGGCTCATCCTTACTTATCTTTTCGCTGCCTGGCGTTTTCCCTATCAAAGCATTGCGAAGGTCTACCGTCTTAAAACCCATTCCGGACGGACAAGACACCCCTCAAGCAATTTAGCCCTAATACCATTGTATTTTAATTATTTTTGGAATGTATATCCTGCTCTGGAGTTGCTAATTAGTTTGGATACTCCTTCTGGATAATAAGGCATTAGTCTATCTGCTTCCTCTAAATTTACCCATTCAACTCTTAAAATGTTTTTTTCCTTTGGAATTTGTTCAGGTGATTTTAGAACTTGCCCTTCAAACATAATAAAATATACATGATCTTCATTTATAAATGCTTCATTTAATGCAATAATATCGTTTACCTGCACATCATAGCCCGTTTCTTCTTTAACTTCTCTGATGGCTGCTTCTTTTAGAGTCTCATTTGCTTCAACTGCTCCTCCTGGTAAGGACCAAGTGTTATTTTTTTTATTTAGTACCACTAAAATCTTATTGGTATCCTCGTTAAACAAAAGTGTGTACACAACATCAACACGATTCAAATTCAATACTCCTTTTCTTATTAGTTAAGAGTTAAACAAGTCTATTGTAAATTAAACATCTTTATTTGTAATTAATTATCTTTATTGTCATTGAACACCTTTTAGTGATCCATTGGACAACTAACTCAAGCAAATTATAAATCAGTTCAATCTCATTTTAGATAGCGTTTACTCTTTGGTAAAGTTGCCCGATTACACAATACAGCTTAAAGAATCAATGGAGTTCTACTTACAATTGAAGCGATTCGTTTTCTTGCTTCCCAAACTTCACGGATTTTCATATCTTTTCTTTCCTTTGTTAGTTTTGTATTAGTCATGTTGTCCTCCCCTCCTTGATCAATATTATTGATATTCATAAGATAAATACTAATTCCTTCTATAAGATATATCAATTGTAAAACTGACTATAAAGGTGAAACTTTTCAAACAGTTTGTTTTATAAAACTATTAATCTGTTGAGTTTACATAATAGATGAATCCAGCCCAATACCTTAGCCATTTCCATCGATTATCCATGTATTCTTAAAAAAATATTTCTAAATTGGCCTTGCAATAGAAAGGATTTCCTGTTATATTACAGTCAATTAAATATTTTCTTACTTCATACTTTTTGAAGTGAGGATAGAGGAGCAAAGACCATTAGTACACATTTTGAGGAGAATGAGATCCTATGACTATTGTGGAAAGGGGAATTTGCCGAAGCGGAAAGAATCTCATGTTCTTGAAGCTGGTTCTGCTGTTGAATAAATACAGAACTGTCATATAGGAAACTATATGGAGGGCTATCTTACGCGCCGAAACGATTCTTTTTTATTAAATATTGTTTCTACTGCAGCAGCGAATCCTCGTTGTTGCTTTTTTGCGTTTACTCCTGAATGGCCCTAACCACCTCTGAATTTTTTAAAAAAATTATACTAAAGGGTGTGAAATTATGAATTTTGGCCAAGTTTTAACTGCAATGGTTACCCCGTTTAATCATAATAATGAGGTTGATTTTAATGCTACGAGAACTTTAGTAAATTATTTAATTGCTAATGGTTCTGATGGATTAGTTATAGCTGGTACAACTGGAGAGTCGCCTACATTAACAGCAGAAGAAAAAGTAGATTTATTCAAATTTGTTGGGGAAGTTGTCAATGGAAGAGTTCCAGTTATAGCTGGAACTGGCTCAAATAACACGAAAGCTTCGATTAGCTTAACAAGACAAGCAGAGGCAGCAGGAGTCGATGGAATTATGCTCGTCACCCCATACTATAACAAGCCGTCTCAAGAAGGATTATTTCAGCACTTTAATGCGATTGCCCAATCAACATCATTACCGGTAATGCTTTATAATATTCCAGGACGAAGTGTTGTAAACATGTCAGTAGAGACGATTGTTAGTCTCTCAAAGATTAACAATATTGTCGCAGTAAAAGAAGCAAGTGGTGACTTAGATGCCATGGCACAAATCATAAGCAAATCCTCTAGTGATTTTGCGTTGTACAGCGGCGATGATGGGTTAACATTACCTGTTTTAGCTATCGGTGGAACAGGCATTGTTTCGGTTTCTTCACACATCATTGGTAATGAAATGCAAGAAATGATCAATAGCTTTAAAAATGGTGATGTCCATGGTGCTGCTTCTACACATCGTAACCTTCTTCCAATTATGAAAGCATTATTTGCTGCATCAAACCCATCACCGGTAAAATCAGCATTAAATATGCGAGGATTAAATGTTGGAGGTGTCCGCTTACCATTGGTCCCTTTAAACAATGAAGAAAAAATAGCTCTACAAATAGCTCTACAACCTAGTAACGTAGAAGTTGTTTAGTTGAATAAATAAAATAATGATTCATTCAGCGAGACTGGCGCTAAAGGTCTTAATTCTGTCTTTGTTCTTTTTGCTTGCGTAGCTGCCATCCGTACGTTTATAGCATATCGAATGATTGAAATTAGTGAAAAGGTTCTAGAAGATATTGCACCATAGGAAGACAATCTTTAAGGGGTAAGGTTGAAAAAACCTTACCTTTAATTTTACGGGTCTTAAGTTCCATAATCACCTTTTCTTTCACTTCGTTTTTATCTTTTTACAGATGATAGATAGATAAATAAAAATAGTAAACGCATAAATTCTTTGATAAACCAAAATAAATGTTTACTAAGTTGGTGTATATTTCATTTAAATTTATTATTTATGTTGAAAGGAAGAATACAAATGATAAAAAAATGGAACATATAGCTATTATTGTTACTAATATGGATCATACTATTCAATACTACTCAGATATGTTTGGGTTTAAGGTTCGCCTTCGAGGATCTTCAAAAACAAGAGAGATGGCATTTTTGTACTTGGAAGAACAGCCTAGTATGGAAATTGAACTAATCAAAGACATTGAACCTATTGGTAAGTATAACAAAAGTGGAATCGTTAACCACCTTTCTTTTACAGTAGAAGATATTAATATAGCAATTAACCATTACCGGAATAAAGGAATTGAATTTTTATCCCCTCAACCACAACCAACACTTGAATGTGGACGTATGATTTTATTCAATGGACCTAATGGTGAATTGCTACAATTGGTAGAACGAGCAAAAGATTAAAGATACTTAATATGAGATGAAATAAGTAAAGTTTGATCATTTCTGTGACCCTTATTATATTAAAAGCCCTTCACATCTAAGGAGTAGACAAATTTCATAAACCGAAAATATATAGAAGGTTGGGGATATACTGATTATTGATGGTGATAAGATTACCAGATCCAAAGAAGGCACTGAAAAGTAAGAAAAGAAATCAATGACTTGATGGATGAATTGTTTGAAGATTAACAGATTAGCCCTTCTCATTTAGGAGAAAGGCTTTTACGATTTGATAGACGCAGGAAGTTTATTTGTCTACATTATTTGTTCATCTGATTTTTGGATGATTTCTTTTAGTTCTCCTGTATCACCTTTAGCATTAATAATTTCAAAGATCTCATTTAAGCCATCTGAGGTTTTTTCATCTTCCGTTTTCACAATATCCCTCCTAATTGTGATATCTTTTAAGGACTCCCAAATTAATAAAAATAACCCCCTCCAAATAGGAGAGGGTGTAAAGGGGCTTATGGAGTTGGCTTGGCCTGGGGAATACATCCCGATATACATCTAGATAGGGCATAAAGGTTTTCCTACCTTAATAAATTATCATCAAAAGTATTTTCAATGGCTAATTCCAATTCTTCTTTTCCTTCTCCTACATAACGTTTGGTCATGTTCAAATCTTTATGCCCCATCAATTTTGAAACGGTTTGAATGTCTATCCCCGAATCGATTAATTTTTGGCAAAACGTATTCCGCAGCTTATGGGGAGTCGCATTATATTTAGTCAGCATATATTGCACGGACCTTGGCGTGATGCGCTGATTCACACTGGATATGAAGATCGCTTCCGTTTCCATATTTAAAAATTCCTTGTATGCCTTGATCTTTTCACTAGCAGCCATGGAGAGTGGAATCTTCCTGTCTATATCCCCTTTTGAATCCCGGATGAGGATATATTGCCTGTCTCCCTCTTTTTGAATGTCGCTATGGTTCAAATCACAAAGTTCGGACACCCGGATACCCGTATGGATCAGTGTATAGACAATGGCAATATTCCTGAAATGCCCAGAGGCCTCGATTTCTTTTAGGAGATCAGCTTGCTCAAGCATGTTCAGGGCTTCTGGCGGATCTTCTTTCTTTTCCTTTGCTTTACGGTCGATGTTGAGGACGATCTCGGGTTTATCAAGGAACCTGGAAAACATCGTAATGGCTGAATAATGTTTTTCAATCGTTCCTCCACTCTTATTTGACTGTTCCATATCGTCTAAATAGGTTTGCACGTGGGATTTTTCAATCTCTTCCGCTTCTTCTTTAAACCATTGAAGAAACTGGGAGATGACTCCCACATAGGTTTTAATCGTACCATCGGATTTATTTTGACCCATTAACCATTCCGCAAAAGAATGAAGAATTTGTTTATTGTCCAGGATCTCTTCTTTACTGGTCATCGAGAAGCCCCCCTACCAAAATCATGCTATTAATACGCCTATCCAATACACGAATCGTGGAATTTATACAAAAAAACCTTAGGAGAATCCTAAGGTTTAGAATGCGTAGATAGGATTTGAACCTGATTATACGGGTTTATGAATCCTAATTCATGTGATAAACATTGCTTGGCGGCGTCCTACTCTCACAGGGGGAAACCCCCAACTACCATCGGCGCTGAAGAGCTTAACTGCCGTGTTCGGAATGGGAACGGGTGTGACCTCTTCGCTATCGCCACCAAACAATAAAGGAACGTTGTTCCTTCAAAACTAGATAATAAGAAGGTATTTCATTTTTTAAAGCGTGGTTAAGTCCTCGATCTATTAGTATCAGTCAGCTCCACATGTCGCCACGCTTCCACCTCTGACCTATCAACCTGATCATCTTTCAGGGATCTTACTAGCTTGCGCTATGGGAAATCTCATCTCGAGGGGGGCTTCATGCTTAGATGCTTTCAGCACTTATCCCGTCCGCACGTAGCTACCCAGCTATGCCTTTGGCAAGACAACTGGTACACCAGCGGTGCGTCCATCCCGGTCCTCTCGTACTAAGGACAGCTCCTCTCAAATTTCCTGCGCCCGCGACGGATAGGGACCGAACTGTCTCACGACGTTCTGAACCCAGCTCGCGTACCGCTTTAATGGGCGAACAGCCCAACCCTTGGGACCGACTACAGCCCCAGGATGCGATGAGCCGACATCGAGGTGCCAAACCTCCCCGTCGATGTGGACTCTTGGGGGAGATAAGCCTGTTATCCCCGGGGTAGCTTTTATCCGTTGAGCGATGGCCCTTCCATGCGGAACCACCGGATCACTAAGCCCGACTTTCGTCCCTGCTCGACTTGTAGGTCTCGCAGTCAAGCTCCCTTGTGCCTTTACACTCTACGAATGATTTCCAACCATTCTGAGGGAACCTTTGGGCGCCTCCGTTACTCTTTAGGAGGCGACCGCCCCAGTCAAACTGCCCACCTGACACTGTCTCCCACCCCGATAAGGGGCGCGGGTTAGAATTTCAATACAGCCAGGGTAGTATCCCACCAACGCCTCCACCGAAGCTAGCGCTCCGGCTTCTCAGGCTCCTACCTATCCTGTACAAGCTGTACCAAAATTCAATATCAGGTCAGCAGTAAAGCTCCACGGGGTCTTTCCGTCCTGTCGCGGGTAACCTGCATCTTCACAGGTACTATAATTTCACCGAGTCTCTCGTTGAGACAGTGCCCAGATCGTTACACCTTTCGTGCGGGTCGGAACTTACCCGACAAGGAATTTCGCTACCTTAGGACCGTTATAGTTACGGCCGCCGTTTACTGGGGCTTCGGTTCAAAGCTTCGCTTGCGCTAACCTCTCCCCTTAACCTTCCAGCACCGGGCAGGTGTCAGCCCCTATACTTCGCCTTGCGGCTTCGCAGAGACCTGTGTTTTTGCTAAACAGTCGCCTGGGCCTATTCACTGCGGCTTTTCCGGGCTATTCACCCTAAAAAGCACCCCTTCTCCCGAAGTTACGGGGTCATTTTGCCGAGTTCCTTAACGAGAGTTCTCTCGCACACCTTAGGATTCTCTCCTCGCCTACCTGTGTCGGTTTGCGGTACGGGCACCTTACATCTCACTAGAGGCTTTTCTTGGCGCTGTGGAATCAGGAACTTCGGTACTATATTTCCCTCGCCATCACAGCTCCGCCTTAATGGAAACGGGATTTGCCTCGTTTCCGGCCTAACTGCTTGGACGCGCATATCCAACAGCGCGCTTACCCTATCCTTCTGCGTCCCCCCATCGTTCAAACGATGTATAGGTGGTACAGGAATATCAACCTGTTGTCCATCGCCTACGCCTTTCGGCCTCGGCTTAGGTCCCGACTAACCCTGAGCGGACGAGCCTTCCTCAGGAAACCTTAGGCATTCGGTGGAAGGGATTCTCACCCTTCTTTCGCTACTCATACCGGCATTCTCACTTCTAAGCGCTCCACCAGTCCTTCCGGTCTGACTTCAACGCCCTTAGAACGCTCTCCTACCATCGACACCATACGGTGTCAATCCACAGCTTCGGTGATACGTTTAGCCCCGGTACATTTTCGGCGCGGAGTCACTCGACCAGTGAGCTATTACGCACTCTTTAAATGATGGCTGCTTCTGAGCCAACATCCTGGTTGTCTAAGCAACTCCACATCCTTTTCCACTTAACGTATACTTTGGGACCTTAGCTGGTGGTCTGGGCTGTTTCCCTTTCGACTACGGATCTTATCACTCGCAGTCTGACTCCCAAGAATAAGTATTTGGCATTCGGAGTTTGACTGAATTCGGTAACCCGTTGGGGGCCCCTAGTCCAATCAGTGCTCTACCTCCAATACTCTCATCTTGAGGCTAGCCCTAAAGCTATTTCGGAGAGAACCAGCTATCTCCAGGTTCGATTGGAATTTCTCCGCTACCCACACCTCATCCCCGCACTTTTCAACGTGCGTGGGTTCGGGCCTCCATTCAGTGTTACCTGAACTTCACCCTGGACATGGGTAGATCACCTGGTTTCGGGTCTACGACCTCATACTCATTCGCCCTATTCAGACTCGCTTTCGTCGCGGCTCCGTCTTATCAACTTAACCTCGCATGAAATCGTAACTCGCCGGTTCATTCTACAAAAGGCACGCCATTACCCATTAACGGGCTTTGACTACTTGTAGGCACACGGTTTCAGGATCTATTTCACTCCCCTTCCGGGGTGCTTTTCACCTTTCCCTCACGGTACTGGTTCACTATCGGTCACTAGGTAGTATTTAGCCTTGGGAGATGGTCCTCCCTGCTTCCGACGGGATTTCTCGTGTCCCGCCGTACTCAGGATCCACTCAGGAGGGAACGAAGTTTCAACTACAGGGTTTTTACCTTCTTTGACGGACCTTTCCAGATCACTTCATTTACCCCGTTCCTTTGTAACTCCATGTTGAGTGTCCTACAACCCCAAGAGGCAAGCCTCTTGGTTTGGGCTAATTCCGTTTCGCTCGCCGCTACTCAGGAAATCGCATTTGCTTTCTCTTCCTCCGGGTACTTAGATGTTTCAGTTCCCCGGGTCTGCCTTCAGTACCCTATGTATTCAGGTAAAGATACTGTTCCATTACGAACAGTGGGTTTCCCCATTCGGAAATCTCCGGATCAAAGCTTACTTACAGCTCCCCGAAGCATATCGGTGTTAGTCCCGTCCTTCATCGGCTCCTAGTGCCAAGGCATCCACCGTGCGCCCTTTCTAACTTAACCGTTAAAAAAGATCTTACTGATGCTTTGAAAAAATTAATTACCTTCTATCTATTATCTAGTTTTCAAGGAACAAAGTATAAAGAGCATCACTAAGTGATGTATTCTCTCTTATATGAATGAATTACTCATTCAAAACTGAACAAAACAAAAGCGCTCTCGTATTTATCCTTAGAAAGGAGGTGATCCAGCCGCACCTTCCGATACGGCTACCTTGTTACGACTTCACCCCAATCATCTGTCCCACCTTAGGCGGCTGGCTCCATAAAGGTTACCTCACCGACTTCGGGTGTTACAAACTCTCGTGGTGTGACGGGCGGTGTGTACAAGGCCCGGGAACGTATTCACCGCGGCATGCTGATCCGCGATTACTAGCGATTCCGGCTTCATGTAGGCGAGTTGCAGCCTACAATCCGAACTGAGAATGGCTTTATGGGATTCGCTTACCTTCGCAGGTTTGCAGCCCTTTGTACCATCCATTGTAGCACGTGTGTAGCCCAGGTCATAAGGGGCATGATGATTTGACGTCATCCCCACCTTCCTCCGGTTTGTCACCGGCAGTCACCTTAGAGTGCCCAACTGAATGCTGGCAACTAAGATCAAGGGTTGCGCTCGTTGCGGGACTTAACCCAACATCTCACGACACGAGCTGACGACAACCATGCACCACCTGTCACTCTGTCCCCCGAAGGGGAACGCCCTATCTCTAGGGTTGTCAGAGGATGTCAAGACCTGGTAAGGTTCTTCGCGTTGCTTCGAATTAAACCACATGCTCCACCGCTTGTGCGGGCCCCCGTCAATTCCTTTGAGTTTCAGCCTTGCGGCCGTACTCCCCAGGCGGAGTGCTTAATGCGTTAGTCTGCGAAGCACTAAAGGGCGGAAACCCTCTAACACTTAGCACTCATCGTTTACGGCGTGGACTACCAGGGTATCTAATCCTGTTTGCTCCCCACGCTTTCGCGCCTCAGTGTCAGTTACAGACCAGAAAGTCGCCTTCGCCACTGGTGTTCCTCCAAATCTCTACGCATTTCACCGCTACACTTGGAATTCCACTTTCCTCTTCTGCACTCAAGTTCCCCAGTTTCCAATGACCCTCCACGGTTGAGCCGTGGGCTTTCACATCAGACTTAAGGAACCACCTGCGCGCGCTTTACGCCCAATAATTCCGGACAACGCTTGCCACCTACGTATTACCGCGGCTGCTGGCACGTAGTTAGCCGTGGCTTTCTGGTTAGGTACCGTCAAGGTACCAGCAGTTACTCTGGTACTTGTTCTTCCCTAACAACAGAACTTTACGACCCGAAGGCCTTCTTCGTTCACGCGGCGTTGCTCCGTCAGACTTTCGTCCATTGCGGAAGATTCCCTACTGCTGCCTCCCGTAGGAGTCTGGGCCGTGTCTCAGTCCCAGTGTGGCCGATCACCCTCTCAGGTCGGCTACGCATCGTCGCCTTGGTGAGCCATTACCTCACCAACTAGCTAATGCGCCGCGGGCCCATCTATAAGTGACAGCGTAAACCGTCTTTCCATCTTCTCTCATGCGAGAAAAGAACGTATCCGGTATTAGCTCCGGTTTCCCGAAGTTATCCCAGTCTTATAGGCAGGTTGCCCACGTGTTACTCACCCGTCCGCCGCTAATCTCAGGGAGCAAGCTCCCATCGATTCGCTCGACTTGCATGTATTAGGCACGCCGCCAGCGTTCGTCCTGAGCCAGGATCAAACTCTCCGAAGAAATGTTTGACTTGCTCATTTTGCTTTTGATAGTGTGTGCTCACTTTAAAAATTAACGTTGGCGCTTTGTTTTGTTCAGTTTTCAAAGAGCAATTTCGTTGTCGGTTTGTTTCGACTTATTCATCTTAACATAGCTACGAATAGTTGTCAACTTCTGCGAAGAATTTCAGTTTCATAAAATCGCCTATTAATTAAGCGACTTCATTATCATACTTCTATTTTTTAAAATAGTCAACTTGGAATTGATAAATTAACAACTATGACGTTTGTTCACCTTGAACCTATTTTGTTGATGTACAAAAAATCACCTAAGCAAGTTCTCCGGTCATTCATTTACCTTATTTTATGGAAGTGAATAATTTTTTAGAAACGTCTTTCTTCTATACTTATCTTTTTATTCAGCTACCTAAGCCAAGTGAGTATCCAAATGTTTTAAAAATTCTGCTGGAGATTACTGGTGTATCCAAAATAACGGCTGGTCTATTGATTCTGCTACTGAAATTTTTAGTGAGGAATGGATATCTGATGACGATTTTTTTGTCACCGAATCTGAAATTTATGGGAATAATAAACTCTATCATCAATTGAAAAAAGAACTTCGAATAAGAAAAACATAGGGAGATTTTAGTCTTCCTATGTTTTCATTCATATTATTTATCTGTTTGTTTTTGCTTCTTTTTCAAATACTCCGCACGTATTTTTTCAAGTTGCTGCTTTTTATCAAATTTGGCAGGCGTCTGTTTTTCATGAAACTTTGTCACAGCTACCTGACCTTTGTAATCCAATTGATATTTTCCCACTTTGTTCACCTACTTTTCATGTCTTTAAAGAGAATCTATTCAACAAATATAATATACCTTATTTTACTGAAGTAAACCTTATTACTTTATTAGTGTACTGCTAACTTTGCATATATCAGTAAAAACATTAAAAACTTAGTAAAATAATCATCGCCAAATGGTATTCATTTCATTGCTATAATCAAAATAAAATGCCTTGACACTCTGCATAAGCCTCAATAATTCTATTTCTTGTTTGTTCAGCTCTCTTCTAAAGGTCCAATTGTTCGGTAAATAAGGTTTAAAATATTAAAACAATCTAAGTCTACTCCATCTTTTAAATGGTTCTTAATGCTAATAACCATTACGTTCTTGATGATTTCAAATTTAGGTTTCTGAGGGGAAATATTGTTTTTTTTGCAAAGTCTTTTTACTACTTGTTTAAAAAAATCTACATCCCCAATATTTTTCTCCAAAAAATCACCCCTTGTTATTAACTTTTCTACTTATATCTATCTTAATCCAAATATTACCTTATTCAACTAAACTGCCCCTTTAGTGCCATAAGAAAATGATCGAATACCTAAAAAAGAAAGGCTATACAATCGCTCCATCTGAACAACAAACTGCATAACCAGTTAATATAACGACATGGTACATTTACGTCCTTCAAAAAATTAGAATATGGTGGGCTTATTTTGTATGGCCTTTCACGAATATATTTTCATACAAAATAGTTGCCTTAAAGACAACTCCAATCTTCAGCTAACGCACGACCCAATAGTTTAATTGGAAATCTTCACATTATTAATTAACAAAAATACATCCATTTTCCCTTTAAATTAGAAGCTTATGGTATAAACGTGTTTAGTAATTAAAAGAACCGGGTAATAGGAGTTTTGGCATATAAAAAATAGGAGGATTAGATTATGAAGGGGTCGCTAGATACATATAAATTTCTGGAATTCATCCAAGAAAATAAAGAGGATTTTGAAGATTCATTATTAAACGAAGCATCTAATGTGAAAGAAAAAATCGAAGAAATTTTAACGGTCGGTAATATTGACCTGATAACTAATGCCCATAGTCTGATTCAATACATTATTGAGGGTAAAGAACAAGAACTTCAATCATTTGCTAAGCAAGAAGGTATAGCTTGGGCGACACACGCAATACCATTATCTTTCAAATTAGAGTGGGTGCAAGCCATTCGAAGAACCTTGTGGAAGTTCCTACAAGAATATAATGAGGTAACGAATAAGGCTTTAACTGAAGAATTTTTTTCGGTAGAAAAAAAGGTAAATAATCAAGTAGACAGGTTTTTAAATGTTTTTTTTATCACCTATTCTCAATACAAAGATTCATTGATAATGGCTCAAAAAGAATTGGTTGAAAATCTTTCGGTGCCTATAATACCAATAACACCCACTATATGTATTTTACCTTTAATTGGTGCGGTTGATCTTTACCGAACGAATATTCTCGAGGAAAAAGTTTTAATAGAGATTGGAAAATTACGTATTCAAACATTGATTATGGACTTATCTGGAATTATGGAAATGGAGCCTGAAGTAATTGATCATTTAATGAAGATTATTGACGGCACTTCATTAATGGGATGTACCACCGTGATTACCGGGTTAAGAGCTGAAGTGGTTAGAAAAATGATAAACGTAGGAATAAGATTAAATGAAAAAGCACAAACATTGGGAACTTTACAACAAGCATTGAATAAATACTTATTAAGTTAAACACGGAGAATCTTAGAGGTGGGTCGCTTTGCCGACTCTTTTTTTAATTGGCTATATTCTGACCAACTGTCTAAATATTTGTTCCTGCCCCGCAGTTACATCTCGGTATAAAAACTATAGTGAGGGTATTTAGTATTTAATTCAACATCAATCAATTTCATTTTCATCTTCAACTAAAAAATGCCCGGTTAGTAGCATAAAGAAAGAGCTGACAAAACAAACTGTGAAACAAAAAAACCTCTATTAATTAGAGGTTTTTTTAGAACTATCTTGCATAACTTTATCAATAGCTGAGATAGTAGATTCTATATCGTCACAGGTTTCGATAATTTGTGTATCCAAATGTGTTAGTTCATAACAATTATTGTCATAGCATACAGACAATAACGGTATACCATTTTTGTTTTTGAAAGTTAATGTTATTTCACAGTTAGTATACTGTTTTAAGGTTTCTAACATTGTTTTAATGTGGTTTAAGGACATATCGTCTTAGTCTCTCTTCTATTACAGAGGGAAGATGACTAAGAGAAGTCTGGAGGTGCCCCATATAATTCTAATTTTAACTCTAATTAAATATAACATACTAATGATTAAAAGTATTGTTATTCGATGTAGCTATACAGTACGAATACACTACACTTGTAACAAACCTGCCCCTTTAGTGCCATAATAAAAAGACTACCTCAGCAACCTTTCTTATTGAATTAAAACACCCGTTAGTGCATTAAGAAATCCTGTATGGAAACAAATAAAGAGATAACAATGCTCATATATCCCACAAAGCCTTTTCTGTCTTTTTGAAGTTCTGCTAAACCTATTTCCAATATAAGTGTCCCTAAGAAAAACATACAATACGGCATTAACTCGGTTTAGATTCAGTTATTAAACTATAACTTGATAGAACAATAACAGCTATTGCTAAGATAATTCTAATCATATCCCCCCATTTTTTTCGCAATCTATTATGTAAAACATACCCAAACTATAAAATAAACGAACTCATTTAAAGAACAAATCCTAACTTTTATTAATAGCCTTATAAATGATAAGGGGTACTTTTTCTCCAATTTAAGCTTAAGATGGAAATCGATGGTTCTACGGCATTGCCAGGATGTTGTTATTACCTCAGGAGAAATAGTTTTGTTACTTCAGACAAATAACCCAGTCGTAAGACTTGATAAAGAATTGGATGAGCTCATACAGATTGCTATCAAAACGGAAATACTGTTAGAGGAAATTAAGTATTTTTTATCAGGAAGTAAATCAGTATTTACATTTGAAAAAAAATGAGTAAATACGTTGTTGGTTCTCGCTGAGGTAAGATGGACAATTCAATATAATAAAAATGTTTGTGTACTGGTTTTATTAAGCTTTAGGGATATTACCCTGCCATACTGCAATGGATCCTGAATCACACCATCCGTTTAATGCATTATTTAGGGGTTGCTGGAAGAGAAAACGAACATAAAGTTCGATGCACCTCTCTACTGCAATGCTTTTCCAATACCTTTACTGCCGCCTGTCACGAGTACCGTTTTATCTTTTAATCCCAGGCTCACTTTAGATCCAATCCTTTCTATGGGCGTCTATTGTTGATTATATATTAACAATAACTTCTAGTCATAAACAAATGAACTATGGCTGATTTTCTGCTCCAATACTCAATAAAGGAGGGAAACCACTAAGATGGTTTCCCTCTAAAATGTTCCGTCTTGTTTAGTATAAGGTATATTCTTATACTTGCTGAGCAAGGACAATTATCATCACGATTCCCATTTTTTGTTGAACAATTCAAGGAAGCAGAGATGGAATGAGATAAGTGAACTCCTTATACAATAGGAAGCCAGCCGGGGATGCCAGTATAGTACTCCCACATTTTATCAGAAATAGCCAGTTCTTTTTGATCTTTTTTAGATAATGTTGTACGGATTTTGTTTTCTTCACCGGCTTGTACTTTTTGTACCCACTGAGGTTCCATTATCAATTCCCTCCCTAAAGCAATAAAAGGTACACCTGTTTCAAATGCTTTCATCACTTCTTCGGGTGCCAGCAGCATCCCAACACCCATCACAGGAACATGATCGCCGACACGCTCATGGATCATAACAACTCGGAATGTCTGATGTTATCATCACGGATTGATCCGTTCCAAAAGCCGCCGACAGAATTATGGAGATAATCCAGGTCCTGGTCCGCTAACTTGTCCACTAATTCCAACGTTTCTTCCATGGTGATGCCAGGATTCTCTCTTTCTTCAGGCGATAACCGATAGCCGATGATAAAAGGTTTTGTTGCATGGTCTAAAACTGCTTTTTTAACGTCGTCAACTACAGCAAGCGGGAAGGACATACGTTTTTCCAGCGTTCCACCCACCCAACTTGTCAGTTCTGCGATTTGAGTGTGGAGAAAAGAATTGCTGAATCAAATACGTATTGGCACCATGGATTTCAACTCCATCATACCCAGCTTCGATTGCTCTTCTGGTTGCTTCACCAAATGCTTTAATAATTTCATCGATTTCGTCTGCTGTCATTTCCCGAGGTACCACGGCATCGTCCCGTTCCGCTGCTACCGCACTCGGAGCAATTGGTTGACGATCGAGCATTTTTATTCTATGAAAAAAAATTTTAGAGATACATTAAAAGCTTGCCATAAGGATCGGCCAGTTTTGACCTATTTTAGCTGAGTAATTTCTGCCAATATTTCATAGGAATGGAGGCGGGCCTTATGATCGTAAACCTGGGTGATTGCCATGATTTCATCGGCTTGACTTTCATCCATAAACTTTTCCAGCTTTTCTTTTACGATTTGAGGACTGCCAACAATCGAAGTTCCTAATTGATTCTCAAGGGCAGCTATTTCATAGTCGCTCGCTATATCATTAATATTATCCACTGGCGGCTGCAATGGGACTTCCTTCCCGCGCATCAAATTCAAGAACTGCTGCTGCAATGTTGTAGCGAGCCGCTCAGCTTCTTGATCTGTGTCGGCCGCAATGATGTTTAGCCCTACCATTGCATGCGGCTTGTCCAGTACTTTAGAAGGCTTAAACGAACGGCGGTACAGCTGGATAGCCGGCAGTGTGTTATGCGGCGAGAAATGGCTCGCAAATGCAAACGGCAGTCCAAGCTCTCCTGCCAGCTGGGCACTATATCCGCTTGAACCTAACAGCCAAATAGGTATGTTTAATCCCTCACCCGGAATTGCTTTAACATGACTATATCCTTGTGCCAGGGAAGGGTCAAAGTAATTCCGGAGCTCAGCCAGCTGCTCAGGGAAATCTTCTCCTGAACTTCTCAAGTCACGTCTTAATGCACGTGCGGTAAGCTGATCAGTGCCTGGTGCACGGCCCAAGCCAAGATCAATACGTCCTGGATATAATGATTCCAGAGTACCAAATTGCTCAGCAATAACAAGAGGTGCATGATTCGGCAGCATAATGCCGCCTGAACCTACCCGGATTTTTGATGTACCTGCTGCAACATGGGAAATGACTACCGATGTTGCAGAGCTAGCGATAAATGGCATATTATGATGCTCAGCGAGCCAATATCGGTTATACCCCAGCTTTTCAGCGAGCTGGGCCAGCTCCAAAGTATTGCGAAAAGAATCAGCCGGCGTACTTCCATCTGCAATTGGAGAGAGATCCAGGACCGAGAATGGAATATCCGTAATTTGTTTTGTATCATTTTCAGGCATATGCTCATCTTCTTTCTTTAAAAATTTCGTTTTCAAACCTATAAAAGAATTTACAGGTTGTTTTCTTTGTCTTCTTTTACTGCTTCAATCTAAATCACATTAATTTAACTGATTTAATATCTGCAGAAAATACATACTTTATTAGACTAGACACTGTTTAATTTACTGCAGCCTGAGCCAAAATTTCATAAGAGCGCAGCCGTGCCTTATGATCAAAAATCTCTGTATGAGCCATAATTTCATCAGCGTCAGTCTTTTCTATTAACTCATGGAGCTGCTGCTTCACACCTGCAGGGTCCCCGATAATGGAAGTGAAAAGCTGTTCTTCAACCGCCCTGCGTTCATTATCGTTCCAAATCTCGTCCATGTTATCAACAGGTGGCAAAATGGGCGAAGGCTGTCCGCGGGTTAACAAAAGAAATTTTTGATACATCGAAGTGGCAAGCCTTTGTGCCTCCTGTTTCTCATCAGCAGCCACCACTTGAACGGCTAACAGTACATAAGGCTCCTCCAAAAATTGAGACGGACGAAAATAATCCCGGTACAGTTTTATGGCCTCCATCATGTTACCTGGAGCAAAATGTCCCGCGAAAGAGAATGGTAACCCAAGTATTCCAGCCAATTGTGCACTATAAAACCCTGAACCTAACAGCCAAATTGGCACATTTGTTTTTTCGCCGGGAATAGCGTGAAAGCTAAATGAACCATTCTTAGTGGCTGTTCCTGTACCATAAAGATATGCGATAAGCTCATCAAGCCGGGCATCAAATTCAGGTTCACCAGCAACCCGCTGCCGCAATACATTTGCTGTATATTGGTCGGTGCCAGGTGCCCGCCCCAATCCAAGGTCGATCCGGCCAGGGAAGAAGGCTTCTAATGTTCCAAATTGCTCAGCCACGGAAAGAGGAGAATAATGGGAAAGCAGCATTGCGCCTGATCCAATACGAATTTCTTCCGTGACAGAGGCTACTCGTCCAATTACGATCGGGGATGCTGAACTCGCCATTCCTGCCCAATTATGATGTTCAGCAAGCCAAAACCGTTTATATCCCCACTGCTCTGTTTTCTTTGCTAGATCAAGCGTGTTTTGAAGGGAAAGTTCGGCTGATCCTCCCTCGACAATTGGGGAGGGATCTAGTACTGAAAGTTCTATTTTCTTTGTCATAATTCTTCCTCCTTCTATACAATTAAATTTTTTAAAGCTGGCCTTTACGTTTATGGGTTGGAAAGTAGGGTAAAACAAATTCTCCAAGTTCCTGGATTACTTCCTCTGGAGGGCGCTTGGAAAAATACAGAACAAACGCCAAATGGTTGACACCAATCGCTTGAAATCGATGAAGTAGATCAACTAAATGGTTTCTTCCCACGGAATAGCCTAAGGGTATGGGGACAGGCATTTCATCGGGATTTTCCAATAAATTGATGAACAAGCTTTGAGAGAAGGGTTTAAAATCTCCTGGAGCATGCACTTCAGTTAAAGCACGATAATCCTGGATAAGCTGCGCCTGTTGAATAATGCTTCTTGGGTATTGAAGCCACCCATCCCCATTCCTTGCTATCCAATTGATAGACTGATTGCTAAATCCAGTCACCATGGTCGGAATCGAAGATACAGGCTTTGGAATTAACCTCATATCTGTACCATCGATCAGCCCGGCGTGGCTGTGGATTGTCGGCTGATCCTCTTTTAACAGCCGGTCGAGAATTTCGAAATTTTCTTTAAATAACGGACCGCTTTCTTGCTTAGATATCCCTAAAGCTGTAAAGTCTTTTTCCCTGTCCCCTGATGCCACTCCCATAATCAATCGACCTGGAAACAATTGATCGATTGATGCAGCTTCCTTGGCTACCCTGACGGGGTGGCGCAAAGGAAGAACTACACTTCCTGTCACTAACGCAATGTGCTTCGTATAGGCAGCAAGATACGTCAAATAAATCCATAAATCGTACTTTTGGCCGTTATCATCAATATTCAAATTCTGTATCGTAATATCACGGAGCCATAATGAAGCAAAGCCATATTCCTCAATTTTACGGGCAAGCTCCAGCTGATTCTCCATAATCGGATTTTTAGACATCCTGGCAGTCGGGAGGATAAATCCGAGTGTCATTTTGTCTTTCTGGTACATGCTGTTATAGGCACGATGATTTTGAAAACTCACTCTTGGTCCTCCTTAAAAGGTTATATTCTTAAGCCTATATACTTTTCAAACTGTTTAATGGTTTCCTCATTGCGTCGATAATAAGTCCATTGTCCGATTCGTTTCATTTCTACCAGGTGAACGTCCGACACCTGCCTTTATTCTTCCGGGAAAAAGTGATTGTAATTGAAATAGCTGGGTAGCCACCTTATATGCACTATACTGTGGAAGCAGGATTCCACCACTGCCAACCTTCAATTATATTTTTCAAATTTGTTCATTTTAATTTTCTCCCTTTTCATCACTTAGAATTTCAGTATATTATTAAGCAACGGATTGTATTGGATCAATAGGAAACAAAAGCGAATACTTCATCCTTATTCTTATGGACACCATTTCTAAATTCGCCTAAATCTCTTCCTTACTATAATTAATAAATCAGCTCCTTAAATAAAGCTGGAATCATAGAAGCGTATATAATAAATTAATATATCGCGAATTAACGATTTATTTTAATAAAAAATATACAACCTAACATATTTACATATTCTGAAATCTCGATATATATTAATTAATTAAAGTGAATTGCTTCAAGCAATTCACTTTAATCCTCAAATCTCTTTCGCAATGTAATTGCTTATTTCCTTAATAACTTCTTCATTACGCTTATAGTATGTCCACTTCCCCTTACGCGTTGCTACGAGTAGCCCAGCCCGATGTAACATAGTAAGATATTGAGAAACCGTTGATTGTGTTACATTTAACTTATGATGCAGCTGTGATACGCATACACCCTCTTTCTCAAAACTAACCCCTTCAGAAATAGGGAGTGTAAAATAGTTTTCAGGCTCTTTTAACCACTTCAAAATCTGCAAACGTTTTTCATTAGACAATGCTTTAAAGATTTCTATGATATCCATATGTTTATAATATCATTAATTCCCGATATGTCAATTTGAATTTTCCCCTATAAGGATATCAATCGAAGTTAATACCTACTACCAAGCATGTTAGTTATCTAAATATAGTCAGAATACTATTTACGGACCCAATCAATCTGAACATAATTAGAGCCTCCTTATACACCGTTTGTCATTGTCATCCGGATTATGCCAAAGCAGTCGTAGCAGTGAAAAATGCGGCAGATCAATAATCACTTTTTTGTTCAAATTTATTGATCTTCCACAATCGAGGCATTATCTACAGTATGGAAAAAAGCCCAATTTCTCAATTTAATGCTGAGAAATTGAGCTTTTAATATTGGTATTTCCTTAACGTTGTAAATTCGCGTTTTGCTGGTGGTATCCCTGTATGTACGCTCTTTATAATTAAATAGTATCAGTAAAATTACATAGTGTAATAAAGTATACCAATTACTAGGTCTTTGTATAATATTCCTAGAAACGAAAAGGTTTTCCCCTCTGAGTAGACACTCCTTCATTAAGCTAACCGTACACCACCATGGCTAGAGATTTGCACCAATGCCGGGTGCATGTGAAAAAGCCAAGGTCAGCGACTATACAAAAATCGCTAACCTTGGCTTTTAATAACTGATTATTAAATGTTGTGCTTTTCTCTACCTTAATTTGATACGTGACCATATAAAGGTAAAGAAAAAGGAGAAAACATCTTTGAATAAGAAAGAAGGGATAGTTTTTCTAATTGATATCCTCTTTTCTTTTTACTTGGCCCCCAACGACATTCTCCATATAATTTTTGCCCCAATTATACATCGAATCAAGAATCGGCATCAGGCTTTCTCCTTGTTCTGTCAGAGAGTATTCCACTTTGGGAGGTACAATTGGATAGACTTCGCGATGAACAATAAGATCTTCTTCCAGCTCTCGAAGCTGGTTAACGAGCATTCTTTGAGTGATGCCCGGCATAAGAGCCTTCAGTTCACCAAAACGCTTGGTCCCCTGCTTGCCTAGGTGCCATAAAACAAGCATCTTCCATTTCCCCCCAATAACAGAAAGGGTCAATTCCTTCTCACAATTGAATGTTTTATTCTGTAGCCTTGTCATTCAAATCACCTCCAAATATAAATCCTTAATCACATAGTATACTTTTTAACACTATGTAAAATTAAAGTGCGTACTTACAAAAATATTATACTTAGTATACGATACATTGTACAGTCGATATAAATTTCTTGCGGTGCAATGATTGAGTGCCAGAGGGGCATACTTACTGTGCAACAAACTAAAACATACTATTAGGAGTGAAGAATAAATGGAATTACAATTGGCACTGGATTTAGTAAACATTCAAGAAGGTATTGAATTGGTTAAACAAGTGGAGGAATATGTTGATATCGTAGAAATCGGTACACCTGTGGTTATTAATGAAGGGCTTAGGGCTGTTAAAGAAATGAAAGAAGCTTTCCCTTCTTTGAAAGTATTAGCTGACCTAAAAATTATGGATGCAGCCGGTTATGAAGTGATGAAGGCATCTGAAGCTGGCGCTGATATCATCACGATTCTTGGTGCAGCTGAAGATATGTCCATCAAAGGGGCTGTTGAAGAAGCTAAAAAACAAGGCAAAAAAATCCTTGTTGATATGATCGCTGTGAAAGATCTTGAAACTCGTGCTAAAGAAGTGGATGCATTTGGCGTCGACTACATCTGTGTGCACACTGGCTACGATCTTCAAGCTGTTGGAAAAAATTCTTTTGAGGACCTTCAAACCATTAAACGTGTTGTAAAAAATGCAAAAACTGCTGTAGCAGGCGGCATAAAATTAGATACACTTCCGGAAGTCATTAAGGCACAACCTGACCTTGTCATTGTTGGTGGAGGTATCACTGGACAAGCTGATATTAAAGGGACAGCTGCCCAAATACAAAAATTAGTGAAACAAGGCTAATATCCATCATGCATACTTCTCAATATTTAGCTGAAATCATAAAAGAGCTAAATCGTTCAGTAGACTTAATAGCTGACGAAGAAGCTGAAAAACTGGTTAATGGGATTCTTGAATCAAAGAAAGTTTTTGTAGCGGGTGCAGGAAGATCCGGGCTTATGGGTAAATCCTTTGCCATGCGAATGATGCACATGGGGATAGATGCGTATGTAATAGGTGAAACAGTCACCCCTACCTTCGAAAAAGACGACATTTTGATCATCGGAACCGGTTCAGGAGAAACAAAAAGTTTGGTTTCCATGGCTGAGAAAGCAAAAAGTATCGGTGGAACCATTGCGACTGCAACAATTTTCCCTGAATCCACCATTGGAAAATTGGCGGATATCGCAATAAAATTGCCTGGTTCACCTAAAGATCAGTCAGAAGGTGATTATCAAACAATTCAACCAATGGGCTCTCTATTTGAGCAAACTCTCTTACTTTTTTACGATGGTGTCATTTTGAGGTTCATGGATAAAAAGGGATTGGATACCAATAAAATGTATGGCCGACACGCAAATCTCGAGTAAAGAAATGATAACTAAAAAGTAAGATATAAAAAGACCGCAAGGAATTCTTTGAACTGTGCCCCATTTTACGGACAGTATAAAAAAGTGCCTAAGCGGCTAATAAGTGGTCCCGGTATTGTACCGGGGCCATTTTCTTTAGCCCCCATTGATAACGATGTTCATTATATTCTTCAATAACTCGATCAATTTCTTCCTTCACATCCGTTAAATTAGTACATGTTTTATATTCTGACTTGTTCCCCTTTTTTTGAATAATCATTTATTGTATACCATCAGCATGAATTGCTACCAGCCGTCGATAAAAAACAAATTATGCTCCATGAACGAAACCTCTTATAAAGCCTTTATGTTTTCTTGGATGATTCTTGAGATAGCTTTAAAATCATATTTATGGTTGACGAAATCTACAACAAAATTCTGTTCTTCTTCTATTCCCATTATCCATTGATAATGATTAATCTTCAGAAACATAATAAGGGAAGCGAGTGCTGTCCTCTTGTTTGCGTTGTGGAATGCATGATTTTTTGAAATGAATTCGAATAATGCTGCAGCCTTTTCATGAATAGATGGGTAAGCATCATTCTCGAAAACAGTTTGTCTGGGTCTGTTCACTGCAGAATCAAGGAGACCGGGATCTTTCACTCCGATTTGTTCAGTAGGAGAATACACTTTTATTTGAATGGCATTGATAGCAATAATTTGATTCGTGGAAAGATAGATAATATCCAACGTCATATTATCTATCCACCAATCCCTTGAATGCTTCGTCATGTTCTTTAATAATGTCTGATAACATTTCCATAAATTCTGCATCTACACCTTTAGGTAATTTTACATTTTTATTTTTCCTTAAAATGATTTCTTCACCCTTAAACTCAACCTCTAATTCGTCTCCAAAAGCTAAATTTGCAGTTTTCAACATGTCAACTGGAAACGTAATACCCAAGCTATTGCCAACTTTGGTTAATTTTCTAATAGCCATTAATCGTTCCTCCTTCAAAAGAAAGTTATAATTGTTATTACTATTATAACATTAGTCTTTATAGTTTATACTACTTTTATCTGGAATCTGTTATTTTTGATTACACAAAAAAAGCTTGCAGATTTAGACCCTAAAAGGTACCTTATTCTACATGCTGATTTATCAGATAAAGGTATCCATGTGGGACATTTATCATTAGGTATAATGATGAAATTAGGTACTCAAACAGACCTAATTTATGTGGCAGATACTTGGTATTACATGTTCGAAGAAAAAGAAATAGTAGAAGATACTTATCCTAAAGGTGCTATACCGGAAACAATAATCTGGTAATAAGTAAAATAAATTATCTCGTCCAATTGAACAAGCTGCTAACGTAAAGTTTTATCAAGCTTTTCTTTAGCTATAATAAGTCGCGGCAAAGACGATCAATCACTACTTTGGCAAATTCAGAATTAAGTAAAACTATTAATGTGTTCCTATACGGAAGCACCCAGGAAAAGATAAAAAAACCTTTACCTGGGGACTATTTCGTTTTGGTCTCTTATTTTACGTGACGAAATTCCCCTGGTTTTCGGGATAAAGAGTTTGTGCCATCATTTTCCGCTTTTGACTTCTTGGAAGAAAGATAAACTCCAGCGAAAATAATCAGCAGGCCAATAATTACATTAGGAGTAATCGCTTCTCCAAGCAAGACATAGCCCCAAACCATAGCGGTTGCAGGAATAAGGTATGTAACCGTTGCCGCTAACTCTGGACTGCCATTTTTATTGATGTAGAAATAGATCAGCTGGCCGAGCCCTGAACCAAAGCACCCAAGACCGACGATGGCGAAAATCGTCAGCGGTTCCATCAACATTGCTGGCTTTATCGGCTCCGTTATTAGCATCCCGATCAAACCGATAACGGCACCCGTGAGCAGCGTAAATGTCGTTATGACCAATACTCCGGTACCAGAAAGAAATCTTTTCGTAAATTGGCCGGCAAATCCGTAACAGGTGGACGCAAGCAGCATTGTTCCAATCCCGATGAATTCCTTGCCGAAAAGCTGACCGACTTGAAAATCCATCAATACTAGAATTCCGAAAAAACCGATAAGAATGCCCATCCATTGGCGGGCGGTTAGAACATATGAAAAAATAATAAATCCGATGATCCCCGTCCAGATCGGAGTGGTTGCATTAAGAATCGATGCCGTGCTGCTGTTAATCTCTGTTTCACTTAGAGGAATTAATCCCCATGCCAATACGCAATTGAAGATTCCGACAACGACCAGTGCTTTCCACGGCAATTTCCAGCTGATTTCCCTGCGCTTCCACCACAAAACGGGAAGCAGAACAGCAGCACCCGCCAAACAGCGGAGAAACACAATCCCCCAAATGCCCGCTGGCGGGAGCAACCACTTCATAAAAACAAACGATAAACCCCATATCAAACTAAGGCCAATTAAAGCCCCGTATAATCGAAGCATGATGTTCCCCCTTCCTACTCTCTTATTATGGCAAACTTTGATAGGGATTTCATATAAAATTTTGCTATATAAGTTGAACTTGTAATTAAAATCATTGTCGATATGCGGAATCACTATTTATCGTTTCAGCAACCGTCATTAGTTTTTTCATGCCTGTTTGCAGCTGTATTTCGTTTGCATACGAAAAGCTCAGTCTAATCCACGATCTAAGGGCTTGATCTGGATCACATATAGATCCCGGCACGAAGGAAATGGACTGTTCCAAACAGGCATCAAGGAGCTTTTCAACTGAGATTTGTTCTGGAAGTTCCACCCACAAGTTTAATCCTCCTGATGGATCTGTCCATTTCCATGACGTTGCAGCCAGTTCATTTCTCATTACTTCTTTCCTTAAAAATAGAGCTGTTCGCAATTTCTCCAAGTGAATCTGCATTCGTTCCGAGAAAAAATAGTGCAGGAACATTTTTTGATTAATAAGGGCCGTCCCGTTGTCAGCGAGTGACTTTGAAGTAATCAAGTGGCTCATTAGCGGATGACGGCATGCTACAGCTGCAACACGCAATCCAGGCGAAACGTATTTACTAAAGCTGCGGATATAGATAACATAGCCATCGGTATCATACGAATAAATCGGGAATGGAGGAGCCTTATCAAAATAAATATCCCTGAAAGGATCATCTTCAACGATGACACATTTATACTTTTCTGCAAGTTCCACCAGCTGTTTTCTTTGCAGAGCAGAAATGGTGCAGCCTGTTGGATTATTGAAGGTTGGATTTGTATAGAAAAACCGCGGTTTATCTTTTTTTAAGATATGTTCTAGCTGATTCAGATCGTAACCGCCCTGCCCAATCTCAATCCCAATAATACGCGCACCATATTGCCTGAAAATATCAATAGCTGAGCTGTATGTAGGCCTCTCAACTAATACTGTATCATTCGCCCTAAGCAGAACCTTTGCCACGAGATCAATGGCCTGTTGAGCACCTGAAGTAATTAACAGCTCATCAATCGGTGCAAAAAAATGGTGCGTCTTGTAAAAGTAGTCTGAAAGGGCTGTCCTCAATTCCTCATCCCCTTGAACAGTCGAATAAGTGCCAAGCACTTTGGGATAGAGGGTAAAAACCTTTTTGACATATTCAGATAAATAAGAATTCGGCAGGAGATTCGGATCAATAAGGGCTTGAGAGAATTGATAGTCAACAGCCACCTGATGGATCGATGACAACAGGTTCCTATAAGGATAGTCAGCGATTTCTGGCAGCTGAGATTCATTCAAAGAAAAAGATGGATCTTCAGGCTGAACAAAGTACCCTGATTTTTCCTTTGCGTATATCTTTTTATGTTCTTTTAGTAATTGATAAGCTCTTAGAACAGTCAACCGATTTACATTCAGTTCCTCCGCCATTCTTCTTACAGAAGGCAGTTTCTCATGTTCCTTCCATTCTTTACGATCAATTTTGGCAAGAACCAAATCGTAAATCTGCTTATAAAGCTCTGAGGATTTTATCTTCACATGAATTCCCCCCAATATCAGTTTAGCACCAAGGTTTGCGATCTGTTCTACCTACAATGAATCTGTTCTATTTCCCGTCCTATATGATGAGTAGCAAGGAGGGATTTACATGATTATCTTTAACTATATTTGTATGTGCTTGATTTTTGGGACAACATTCCTGGCAATAAAAATAGGAGTAGACGAAGGGCTTCCTCCCTTTTTTTCAGCAGGGATCCGATTTTTCATGGCAGGAATCCTTCTATTTTTAATGATGTCGCTGCGAAAAAAAGCAAATCTGGCTGTTCTTTTTTCTAAAGAATCATTCATCACAGGAAGTACGTTAACATTCGGAACGTTTGCTACGCTATATTGGGCGGAACAGTACGTTGCTTCCGGAGTTGGTGCTGTCCTGTCTGCAACGGGACCAATTATGATTTTGCTGATTCAAACAATGGTCTTGCACGTTAAGTTATCTATAAGAACGTTTGTAGGATCTGCAATCAGCTTGATTGGAGTGGCTCTGCTCCTTATGCCGAATCTGACTGTTTCCTACGATTCAATATGGCTGATCGCTTGCTTCCTTATTCTGCTTGGTCAAGTGGGTTATGCAGCAGGAACGATCTATTCCAAAAAGGTGTCAGAGCGTTTTTCAGGCACCTCACCTATTATGCTGAATGCTACTCAAATGATTTACGGCGGTGCATTGCTTCTGCTGCTGTCTTTGACATCTGAGCAGATAAACATAGGAGATCTTGCAAATAAGAATGCAATAGGATCGATCGTGTACTTGACCGTTTTTGGCTCTATGATTGCCCATACCATATACTATTGGCTTGTTTCAAAAACGGACCCGATATTTCCGTCCACATGGCTCTACATCTCCCCCATCATTGCCTTAGGACTTGGGAAGGTCTTGTATCAGGAAAAGATAACATGGCTCATGTTTTTCGGGGGAATCACGATCATTGCAGGATTAATTGTGATTAATTCTAAGGCCTTAATCACCCATTTTGCAAATAAGTGCCGTACTGATTCCGTTAAGAGTGAAAGTTATCGCGCTAATAAGGCTTAATGTTCAAGTCTCACATTTAAAAAGCGTTAGAATCCTATTCTGTAAATTTAAGTGATAATTTGCACTTAATTTAAGTGCTATTTTGCACGTAAAAGAATCAACTATAGGGATTGATCAAAAGGTCCTCCTGAACCCCCATATTAGCGTAAATAAAAAGAATCCATTTTGGAAAAAAATGAACAAAATGGATTATTTTCTAGTGATTAAGTATACGGTTTTTATAAAATAGTTTGATCATTTTTTGTGATCCTTTTGTTGATTGACAATAAGGTCGTTTAATTTTAAAGCTACAAACATGCATAACACCGTCCAAATTTTTGAACGGTGTTAAAATAAAGTTATTAATTTTGATTGTAGGTCAAAATTGCTCTTTCCACAGTAACAATAATGTCATTTAAAATCTATAATTCAATGCAATAACACAGCAATTTAGCCCTAATACCATTGTATTTTAATTATTTTTGGAATGTATATCCTGCTCTGGAGTTGCTAATTAGTTTGGATACTCCTTCTGGATAATAAGGCATTAGTCTATCTGCTTCCTCTAAATTTACCCATTCAACTCTTAAAATGTTTTTTTCCTTTGGAATTTGTTCAGGTGATTTTAGAACTTGCCCTTCAAACATAATAAAATATACATGATCTTCATTTATAAATGCTTCATTTAATGCAATAATATCGTTTACCTGCACATCATAGCCCGTTTCTTCTTTAACTTCTCTGATGGCTGCTTCTTTTAGAGTCTCATTTGCTTCAACTGCTCCTCCTGGTAAGGACCAAGTGTTATTTTTTTTATTTAGTACCACTAAAATCTTATTGGTATCCTCGTTAAACAAAAGTGTGTACACAACATCAACACGATTCAAATTCAATACTCCTTTTCTTATTAGTTAAGAGTTAAACAAGTTTATTGTAAATTAAAGATCTTTATTTGTAATTAATTATCTTTATTGTCATTGAACACCTTTTAGTGATCCTTATAGAACTAACGCACCCGTAGTTTAAGTACAATGTTTCATAAACCTACTCAATTACCACTTCATTTATTACATGAATGCTGCCCGTCTATATGAGAGCAAGAGATGACTCTTCCACAAATTCTGTTTATTCTCTTGCTCCAGCTTAAATAGATCTTGATTATTTCTCTCAAAAGAATGCAAGACTTCGCTTCTCTTTCTCTCCTCAACAAAAAACAAAGAATGATACGGAGTCTTACTCGGAATATTTGAATGCCCTTCATGAATTTGATCAAAGAAACAAGTATATCGAAGGACTTCATGTAACAATAATAATACAATAAAAAACAATACGAATTTATTGTAAAACGATAAATCATATGATAAAATCATGTTGTCATTAAATAAGTGAGGTATTTTAAATGAATGTTAAACCAGGTTCAACCACTTTCTTAAAGGTAATTATTTTTCTGGTTGGAATTGCAGTTCTTGCATTGTGCATATTTTTGGTGCCTAAGATTGGGAATTTTGCTGGGGAATTGTATCCAGATATTGCTTATATGAAATCTCTCGTTTTAATCGATATGTACGTGGCAGCGATTCCTTTTTATTTCGCTCTTTATCAAGCTTTTAAACTTTTAAGCTATATTGATAAGAACCAAGCGTTCTCGGAATTATCGGTAAAGGCTTTAAAGAATATAAAACACTGTGCCATCACGATCAGTACCTTGTACCTGTTAGGTATGCCACTCTACTATCTCATGGCGAAAAGAGTTGACCCTCCAAGTTTCATACCAATCGGATTGGTCATTATTTTCGCCTCAATGGTGATCGCCGTTTTTGCTGCTGTTCTCCAAAGACTTTTACAAGAAGCTATTAATATAAAATCAGAAAATGATTTAACGATCTGAGGTGAATATCATGGCGATTATCATCAATATTGATGTGATGTTGGCAAAAAGGAAAATGAGCGTAACAGTACTTTCGGAGAGGGTTGGAATTACTATGGCGAATCTTTCCATTCTGAAAAATGGAAAAGCAAAAGCGGTTCGTTTTTCAACATTAGAAGCGATATGTAAGACTTTGGATTGTCAGCCAGGTGATATTTTGGAGTACAAGGGTGACGAAGACACTCAATAAAAACAGACAACAACTTTCTTCAACCAACGGGATTAGATAGTGAAATTAAGATGAAGGGATAGCTATTAAGCTATCCCTTCTCTGCGTTTATTATTGATATTTAATTAGAGAATTCCATTGAGAATTGCATTGATATTAGTGACAAAAAATGTGATGTGATTTGCATTGTTTGCACCTCAAAAGGGAACCCGTTAGCCGCAGCCATCCCTTCTTTAATATAAGCACCCGTTAATTTAGATAAGATAAAAAACAAAAAGGCTTATATTCCAAAGTGTATCATGTATTTATTTTCCTCTTTAGCCTGAAATATTTTAGAAGCTAACTCATTAAGTTCAGCAGATTTTTTATACATCGTTGAAGATGTAATCACATCATAAAACATTGATAAAGAATCAGGTGGAATAATTGTAATTCCCCAGTAAGCTAACCCAAACTCTGGGCGTTCAAGCGAATGAAAGTAGGTTCTCATAATAGATAAATGCTCATTTAAGTGATTAATAATTTCATCATCAACAGAAATACATTTATATTTTTGTGGTTCATAACCAATATTTCTTTTCAGATTTTCGATATTATCAATTATTCCAAAATCATGAACAGGCATTATTTAAGACCTCCTGATACATAGTGAGCCTTCTTGCCACTTAAGATATTGCATAAAAGCATACTATTGTTTAAGTACATTTTTTTCAAAAACTCTATAATTGAAGGTCATAAGAATGAATATGTTGTACAAATAATATATTAAAAAGTGCTCATATTCCTTTGCATTAATCTATTTCCCATTTTACATCAATCTTCCCTTTCAAATTATCCCCTGTGACTATTAATATATATATACCTGCTTTTTCTGCATTAAACTGGATTACATTCGTATCACTGTCTCTATATTCTCCATACGTATCTTCTAGCTCTTTCATCTCTACTAACTTCCCGTTATTATCTAAAATATGATACCCATATCCTCCCTCATTCATTTGGTCAAAGGATATATAACTCGTTACTACATTTCCCTTTTTTAAAGATATTGGAATCTCGTTTTTTCCATTGAAACGCTCAAACTCTGCGGAAAATGATGATTTTGTCTTTTCTTCGGTCCAATCTTCTTTTATAGTAAAATCGAATAATCTTATACATAGCAGTAGAGGGAAGACTAAAAGAGAAATCCATACTAATTGCTTTTTTTTCTCTAAAAAATAGTAGCTAAAAGCATAGATAAATGCACATAATGCACCAACACTTCCAGCAATCAATGAAAACAAATTAATACCCATAAATGGAAAAAACACAATAAATCCTGCTAAACAGTGCAAAAGGATACTCGTCTTGTATGTGACCTCTCTCCATTTATACCTTACTAAATCGATTAGCACTGTCATCACTAGTGCATATCCACAAATTAATCCCCAAACCTTTATATTTGATATAGACTCTGTAAACTCATACAAATCAAATTCGGTTCCCAAAATGATATATATACACATAATAAATACTAATAGACCAAGCGCTGCTAGTTTATTAAGTATGTACTCCATTACATTGTTATTAAACGTTATTTCTAAATTCATAAATCCCCCTATATGAAATTTTTCAATATGATATAAATAATATTAGCAGACATTCCCAATATATTACACAAAGGATTTACAGATTGATTGCCCGGATAGCTTAAGTGTAACTTTTCACAAATAATCTTAAATTAGTATGCCTACTGTTCATATTCCTCAACAATCTGGCCCAATTGTTGAATAAAGATCAAACAGCACTCTTTAACTATCCTGCCCCTTCGTATTATAAAGGTCAGCCAGTTATTTCTGGTTGAACAATTTTATATCGATATATGATAACGGTATCCGGGTTAGAACGTTCCTGCCCGTGGGGCTTGGACCCCGTCAACTAAACAGTTCGCCCCCTACTTGCTTAAACATGATTTGGCTGGTTGGGACCAAGATCTCGTATAACAAGCGAAGCTATGATACTGCAAGAAGGATTAGGGGTTACCGGCAATATTATGTTTTTGGAGGAGATAAAAAATGAATCCAGTGGTTGGTCTGGATGTAGCTAAAGGTGAAAGTCAGGTTCAAGCGTTCTTGGATAAAAAGAAGCCTTATAAAAGAAGTTTTAAAGTAGCACATACCATTGAAGGACTAGAGAGCTTACACCAATATCTTAGAGAGGTAGAAAACGTAACAGGAATTCGACCTCCGGTCGTTTTAGAGTTTACTGGGCATTATCATACGCCCGTTGTACAGTATTTTGAGGAGAGAGGTTACTTATTAATTATCGTTAACCCACTCATTTCTTATCGTGCGAAGAGCTCTAGTTTACGGAAAGTAAAGACAGATTTAATCGATGCACGTCACCTCTGCGAGCTGTACTATAAAGAGGATTTAGAGCCTTATAAAAAACGAGGGATACAACTCTTAAATCTTCGTAATCTTTCAAGACAACATGCAAATATAACAGGTATCTATGCAAACAAAACTACAGTTTCAGGCTGTTCTTGATCAAGTATTTCCTAAATATAGAGGGGTTTTTGGAGATTTGTATTCGGTTGTTTCTTTGCTTACTCTATTAGAATTCCCTACTTCTGAAGACATATCAGCAGTCGATGAAGAAACCGTAGCAAATAGGATTAATGAACTTTGTCCAAGTCGTTCTAAAAAGTGGGCGAATACACAGGCAGAGAAACTTATGGCTGCCTCAGCTCGAAATCCTTTTCAGAGAACTTTATATCAGAGTCACATTTTAAGCCTAGAGATGTATATAAAAATGCTTCTAGAATACCAAAAGCACCTATCCAAATTTGAAGAAGAGATAAATGCTTTGGCAAAAGAAATTGAAGAATATAAGATTATCCAATCCATCCCTGGTATCGGTGAAAAAATCGCTACAACGATTATTTCTGAAATTGGAGAGATTGATCGGTTTAATCACCCTAAAAAACTAGTGGCATTTGCCGGAATTGATCCAAGTATCTTTGAATCAGGTAAATTTAAAGGCTCAGTAAATCGGATTACCAAAAGAGGTTCTGGTAGACTACGGCATGCCTTATATATGGCAGTTCGTTGTGCCATTCGTGATTGTCGCAAGAAGAAAACGACAGATGAAATCATCCCTCGGAACAAGAGATTACGAGAGTTCTATGATAAGAAACGTGAAGAAGGAAAGCCCTTTAAAGTAGCTGTGATAGCATGTGCCAATAAGCTTCTACAATGGATTTGTGCACTATTACAAAATAACTCAACTTTCCAAGATATAGCTTAGTTCAAAAATATAACTATATAATGAAAAACCTTCCAAAAATATAAATTAGGTAGGTTAGTTGGCATGCATATTTTTAGTATAGCATGAAATATTTTAAGTTTTCATTGAAAAATGTTGACTAACTATTAGCTGGTTTAGTTCTATAAGACTTATTGTTGAGTTCACTTTATAACCACAGAAAATAAATGGGAATCTATATTATTCCAGAAATATTGAAAAGTAGCGGCGAGAACAAGACTAAATAAAACTTATTTTTTACTTTAAGCCACTCTAACCATTGTTACGATTAAATAAAAAAGGCGAACTGTTCAGTTCACCTTTAATCTACTTTTTCTTCTTTAATTTTCTGCTAACTGTTTTGACGATTTTCACAATAATAAATACCACTATAACAAGAACAATGATATCAATTATTCCATTTACTATGTTAATATTCTTCAAATGTTTTCTACCCCTTAAAATGCGTATTTATTAAATGTACCAGTTTTAATAGCAACTTGCACATAAGCATCAGTATAAGTGTAAACAACATCTACTCTAGTATATATAACTTTTTTAAAGAAACCTTATAGAAAATATATTAAATCAGTAATACCCAAAAAGATTATACCTATGAGACCTGAGAATAATGCTATTTTCGCTCTAAAGATTGATCATTTTTGTGTTCCTTAATAAACTAAAGCACCCGTTAGTTCATTAAGAAAAGCACATTATTTGTCTATCTCTTTTACATAAATCATAGATCTAGGTAGTATACCTAAATATAAATAGCCTCATCAAGTTTTTGATGAGGCTATTCACTGCGTATAGTTTATTAAAGTTTTTGCACTAGAACCAATATATCTTTAGGAGCATTTCTTTATTTTTGAACGGCTCTAGTATAATAATATTCTTCAAGAGTAATTCCTTGGCTCATAATAGTTTGAGCTATTGATTTACCTACATATCGAAGATGCCATGGTTCATATTTATACCCAGTGACTGATTCTTTTCCTTTAGGGTATCGGATAATAAATCCATAATCATCTGCATGTGCCTGTAGCCATTTTGCTTCTTTAGTACCTCCAAAGCAATCCTGTGCCGCGCATTTACCATTTCCTCCTGTCACATCAATAGCAAGGCCTGTTTCATGCTCACTTGTTCCAGGTAATGCACTGTATGTGATTGCTTTGGCATAACCATCCCTTTTTACATAATAATCAAATAGAGCAACTTGTGTAGCATGTGATCTGTATGCAGATACACCGAGAAGACTTACTCCCTGCTTCTTGGATTCCGCAAATAATTTGCTAATGGCAGCAGCTGCTTCACTTCGCATTTTTCTCTTTTCTGTCTTTTCTTTAAAAGTAAACGGTATCGACGTATATACTAAGTCTTTTGGTACATAGTTTTCTGGTAGCTTATTTTTTTTATTGACTAACACTGGAATACTTTCAGGCTTTGCAACAACCTGAATGGCGTCAGATGAAGGATTGGATACCTTTACATATTGGCTACTAACATAACCTGTTTGACCGTTTAAGCTAACCTTTAGCCATCCATTCGCATCTTTTCCAGTAACCGTTAACTTTGTGCCCTGTTTAACTGTTGCTATAATTTTATTAGCAGTAGAAGGACCTGTACGGACATTCAGGTTAGCAGTTGCTGTATAGATTACAGTTGTTGTACTAGAGCCAGATGAAGAGTTTGATATTTTTACATATTGGCTACTAACATAACCTGTTTGACCATTTAAGCTAACCTTTAGCCATCCATTCGCATCCTTTCCAGTAACCGTTAACTTTGTGCCCTGTTTAACTGTTGCTATAATTTTATTAGCAGTAGAAGGACCTGTACGGACATTCAGGTTAGCAGTTGTTGTATAGGTTACAGTTGCTGCATTGGCTACACTTGGTTCTAACCCCTTAATATTTGCATGGTTAAAACCGATTAAACCTGCACATAAAATAATGAAAGCAAAACCGTTAGCTAGCAATCTTTTGTTTAACGTTACTTTATTTAGTTTTGACATTTAGAACACCTCATCTTTAAGGTATATTTTAAAAAAATAAACGTCACTGGTTTATTATTCCAATTAGAAACAAGGATGTTGAAATGATTATATTTAGGTTAGATAATGTAAACATATGAAAACAAAAAGAACGCACATTTTAGACATATCTAATATGTGCGTTCTTTAATTATAGAACTAACGCACCCATTAGTTTAAGTTCAATCATTCACATTTTCTTGAGATTAGTTAAAAGATATTGTTCGATGAGATATTTAATAGTTGGATTAAAATCGTATATAACAACTTTCTTATCTTTAGCAAGTTGTTCGGTAAATAGTCTTGCGAAAAAGTCTGTTATATGTCCTGGTATCTTACCGAAAAAAGAATCAACAAGTTTAGGAGTCAGGGATAAAAGGGACATTGTTAATTTTTTCAGTTCCAATGATTCGATATTTTTCCGATAAAAATTAGTACCAGCTTGTATAACCTCGTTTACTGAACCATGATTGCTTTCAAGTTGACTATGAGATAAGGCATAATTTTTGAATAACTCCGTATTAATTAGATCATAAAATATCGACACATCTTTTGCAGGAATGGAGTAACTTAATAGTGGTAATTCAGGAGATACTGTCTCTAAATTACTAAATAGATTATTCAGAGGGAAATATAAATCAGGGGGAATTATATCTCTTATGTCATTAAGATCAGGTCTACCTAACATCGAAACTACACCCTTATTTAGCTTCATAGATAAAACAATATCTTTAAGAAAATATTTGTAATTTGCCACAGCTCTATATTGATCGTCATTCAAATATCCTTCCGGCATGAAAAAATCAAATAGATCATTAATAACCTTATCTACCTCATTTAATTTCTCCGTTGATAATATTTTGTAACTTGTTTTAGGAAGGAGTATTTTTTGTGGATTTTTTTCAGAAATTAAAAACTCGTGAATTCCAGCCTGAATCATAGTTGAGTAAAAGATCCTATGAACATTAACATTTGTACTTGATTCTTTGTGAATTATTGTAATTGTTTTGTTTATTCCTTCAAGTGCACCTTGTTGATAAGGGGTTATTAATACACCACGATTCATTCTTTTTGCCTCCAAAACAGTTATCAAATAACATTTATTTAAAACTATAATCCTATATTATCATTAATTTCTCCGCCTCGTATGGAAAATCCTTCTTCAACTAAACTGCCCCGTTAGTTGAAGAAGAAATACTAATCCCTAATAAGATATTTACCTGCCTCATTTTTAATCCTTGATATTACATCGTTCTCATTAAACTCTAAAGGTATATCACCATTTCGTAGTTCATCAATCATTTCACTTATCTCATACCACTCCATCAAATCATTTGGATAATCTAAATCCGAAGCAACAATCCGATAAATCATATAAGCAAAATCAAAGGTCAATGAATGGTTATTTTCTTTAATAATTTCATTTGCTAAATGTCCTATATAGGCTCTAGCACATATCTCAAGGGTTGGTTTCTCTATTACCAATTCATTCAAAGCTCTTTTAAAATAAACTTCCACTTCGAAAATATTTTCGTCAAATGGAAATGAAGAAATAATATTTACGGATGGTGATGACACATCGGTTTTTAACAAGTTGTGCGACCAATTTACATAATCCTCAGTCCAAATAGTTCTCTTTTGAATCTTGTAAAATAAAGCATTTGTTTCCATTTTATTAACCACCTTATAGGTTCTATTCCTACAACCAGATTATAATCCTTATTAAACTAAACTGCCCCGTTAGCTCCATAAGAAAAAGAGCTGCCAAAGCAACTCTCTTCATAAGTAGACTCCTAAAAAATAATATTGAACCAATAAATGCCTGAAGTTCCATCTTCATTAATTTATCTTCTTTTTGTCTTTGCTTTTTACTATAATTTCATAAGATTCCTCACCTAATATTTTCGATATTTCCTCGGATTTCAGAAATTCAACAATCATTGATTCGATTTCAGTTCCAAGTGCTTTAGCTTCTGAATCAGAACTTGGGATGGAGGTACTTATTATGAAGCTCAACGGTTTTTCTTTATAACCTACACCTGTAACCTTAAACTCTTTTTTTGACATAAGCCCTTCAGCAATCGCAGGTGTAATTAATGCTCCTGTATCTGCTTTTGCTATCTTCACAGTAGGTCTATTTATATCAATACTATAATCTTTATAGTTATTCAATTCTGTAACGTCTATTGCCGTTTTCTCAACATCATCTTTAACGGCATCGTAGTATTTCTTGGATCCGTCTATATCTATAAAAATAATTTTTTCCTTAGGATCAGTTTGTACCAAATCAAATTTATAGTCCAATTGTTTTAGTTTTTTTGTAACCTCATTATCAAGTATTGTTTTTTCTTTCAGCTCTTCTTCATTAAGGTCATAATCATTTTGCGCTAGTTCTTTACTAACTTTTACGGAATAGGCATCATAGCCTTTTGATTTTAAAATTCCTTTCACGGTCTTTTCTATCTCATCTTTTACTTCATTAAAATAATCATCTGAACCCTCTACTCTTACTTCTAATTCCTTTTTAGGCTTGTAACTGATTCCTGTTCCACTAATTTTGTAACCTTTTTCCTCTAATTCATCAATAATTAAGCTACTTATTGATTCCGATTGAAAAATTGAGCCTAAATATGGAATGTTCGAAATCACTTTTGCCATTGCAGGAGATACAAAGGCAGAACTTATTAACAATCCAAGTAATAATACAGCAACACTGCTGAAAAACATTATTTTTTTTCTAAGACTCCATCTTTTTCTATCACTCTTGCTTTCAGGTTTAAGTTGATTATGCCTTTCATAATCTTTTTTTGCATTCTCCATCCCTAATATAACCCTATTATTTAATTCCTTTGGGATCTCTATTTTATCCATCTCTTGTCTTATTTTATTGTCCATACATATCTGACCTCCTAGTTTTTTTTCGAAGGTTTTGTAATGCTCGATATAAAACGGATTTCACCGTGCTTAATGGTGTATTTATAATCTCTGAAATCTCACTAAAAGTGTATCCTTGAAAGTATTTTAGTAATAGAACAGTTTTTTCATCTTCATTTAGTTCTTCTAATAAATCTTGTAGGGTTAGTGACAAAGGAATATCATCCGTGCTGTTAGAAATAAATTCAACAACTTCTTTGTTTAAATGAATCACTTTCTTTTTTTTCCTTAATAAATCAATTGCGCAATTTATCGTAATTTTAATGATCCAAGTTTTAAAAAGTTTCAAGTCATTCAAAGTATTAAATTTTAAGAAGGACTGATATGCTGTTTCCTGAACAATGTCTAGTGCATCATCTTTATTTTTTACGTAAACATACGCCATCTTGTAAATATCCTGTTCGTATTGCCGAAAGAGCCCTAAAAAAGCTTTATCGTTATCCCCTGGATTTCTGTAATTAGACTCAATTATGTTGATCACCTTCTTTTGTTTTTTTGTGTATACCTATTAGACGTAAAACTTACAATTTTAGCCGAATGTTTTTAAAAAAATCCTAAAATACTTAGTCATTTTTGATAAAAAATAATTTTAAAGCAGAAAAGTAGTTCTACTATCAGTCAGTACCTTAGCAAAAATAGTGAGCTAGTCTACATATAAGCGACCTTTTAGGCAATGAAAAAAGAATCTTCGATTGGAAGATCCTTTTATACATCTTATTAAACTAAAGCACCCGTTAGTTCAGTTTCTATAAGCTCTTAAAGTCCACCATCTAAACCGTCAATTTTTACCCCTCTACTCCACTCACGATCGATTTTTAATTCATTATTTGTAGTAGATATGGTTAGTTCTCCTTCCTTCTCATACATTTTAGATGAGTTCTCGTCATAAATTTTAAATGTCGTTGTATATAAGTAATCGATTGTGCCATCATCATTTTTGCTTTGTTCTTCAAGTTTCACATCTTGTACTTCAATACTTTTCTTAATTTGTTTGGATACCAATTCTGGTATTTGAAATTTACGGTTAGCGATTTCAGCATTATATTGATCTTCGGTTAAATATACTTTAATCTTTTCTGCGATTTCATCAGAAGTTGGGGGATTGGATGGATCTTTAATCGTATATAGTTCTGTACTATAACTATTAAATAACTTTTCCGCCTCTTCTATTTTGACCACATTTTCCTCTTTAACGGGTTTCCCTTCTTTTTCTTCACCGTTTTCTTTGACCACATCTTTGTTACATGCAACTACACCAATAAACACTACAGACAAAAACAATAAACTAAGATTTTTCTTTATGATAGCCACCTCATTCCCTTCAAATGAACCTAAACTCTACATATTCTATACAAATTATGAATTACCCTTGTTGAACTAATCTGCCCCGATAGTTCCATAACAAAAAGAGCTGCCAAAGCAACTCTCTTATTGAAGTAAAGCACCCGTTAGCATTCCTGTAGATCGTTAAATATCAGGTTTGAAAAAAATAGAGCCCCTCAGTAAGATACGAGTATAGAGTCCAATCTAACTCTAAGTCTTAAGGAGGAAGCCCTACTATGAATTTTAAAATGCAAAACAAACAAAATCAACTAATTGAAAGAATTACGGATCAACATCTAGTTGTTGGTGTGGATATCGCCCAACACGTACACGTGGCCCGTGCTGTAAACTATCGGGGCATTGTGATCGGGAAACCTTTGTCTTTTGAAAATAACGAAGAGGGTTTTACTCGATTACTAAACTGGATCAAGGAACTAAAACGCATGAAAAACCTAGACACCACGATAGTCGGAATGGAACCTACCGGTCATTATTGGATAAACCTTTCAAAGTGGCTAGTCAAACAAAACATGGATGTCGTCACCGTCAATCCTCACCATGTCAAAAGAAACAAAGAAAATCGTGATAATACGCAATCCAAAAGTGATAAAAAAGATGCCCTTGTCATCGCTGATATGGTGAAGAATGGCTACTATGCCTTTGTTCGTTCCACTTCAGAATCATTTGAAAAACTTCGTGTCCTTATGGCTAATCGAGATGTGATCGTTAAGCGTCTTGTTAGCTCCATCAACCAAATTAATCGCTGGGTGGATGTTGTCTTTCCCGAGCTCCGGCAAGTGTTTAAAGACGTATCATGTAAAGGGGCAATCGCAACCCTACGCCTCTTTCCTACCCCAGCTGAATTATGTTCCTTACAGCCTCAAGATATCGTAACCGGTTGGAAATCATGTATGAAGCGACATTCCGGGCATAAAAAAGCCCGTTCCCTGCTTGGATTGGCCAAGCGTTCAATTGGTACGAAACAAGCCCTTGATGCGTATAAACTTCACTTGGGACAGTTATTAGAGGAATATGATCTCGCTTCATCTCAACTCGAAAGAGTGACGCAAGAAGTCACAATCGTCTTGGAACAGATTCCATTCGTTAAGCAAATACTTGCCATTAAAGGAATCAGCGAGATTTCACTAGCGGGAATCTTAGGAGAAGCTGGAGATCTGAGTGGGTTCGCTCACGGGAATGCGCTCCTTCGTCATGCAGGATTGCATCTCGCTGAAGCAAGCTCTGGGAAGTGGAAAGGCCAAATTGTTCTTTCCAAACGTGGAAGATCACGCCTGCGGCGTTACCTCTTCCTTGCGACCATGAGTCTGGTGATGAATAACCCTGAGTTTAAAGCCCTACACTCGAACAATGTTAAGGTGAAGAAGATTAAGAAAATGAAATCCATCATGAAACTTTGTGGAAAACTCGCTCGTGTCCTAGTAGGGATAGCTCGTAATGGCTCTGCCTATAAACCGGAAATGATTTTCCCACTTGAACAACTAGCAGCGTAAATTTACATTCACATGGTTATTTAACGAAAGTTGGCTTATTCGTAGGATTTCAAAGAAAGCACGAAGTACTGGATGTAATGAACAAAAGGGCAATGACCCGTTCCGTTAGCAAAACCAGCCTCCACCCCTTGGATAGGCATGACGAAGGAATGAAAGGGCATATGATTATGACCCGTTGAGACATGGGAGGGAAAGCCTCCAGGGGCAGCGTGGAAAATGCGTGCAGCATATGTAATAATATGGGATTTTCAATAGATCCCCTATTTCAATCTGCCCTCATCTTATCAAAACGGTCCTATCTCTTTCGTCCATCTAAAGCAACCTATACCATGTGGTTTGAAATCCTGCGAATAAGCGAGTATTCGTGACCATTATCTATTAAACTGAGGGAGTTCATTAAGCCTTTTTTCTTTTCTTCCAGTCTGTCACTTAATTCGTTAAAGGTCTGAACTACCTCAGGCATTGATAATTTTTTTGCTAATAAACTCCCTTTTTCGATTGATTTAGAAGCTTCTTCAAATAAATTTGCTTTAATTTGAGCATCTGCAAGGCAATACCAATAAAACCAAGCATCCATTTTTGAAATTTTATCTTTATAGAAATTTTCAATTATAGGATAGTATTTAGAATATGATTCTTTATCAAAAACCAATTTTTCACCATTCCATTTTAATACATCTACTAAATAACTTTCACCAATATACCATTGCCAGATTGCTAAACTGACTTTTTTATTTTGGTTCAATATGTCTATTTCAAAATAAGGAACATCTGCAATATTTATGAATGAGTTATCATTCCACTGAAAAATTTCAAGTTTGTTTCCTGCAGCTGCACCAATTGTAACACCGATTAAATATTCTTTTGTACCATCACCAGTAATATCAGCCAAACCTGAAAAATTCAAACCAACTCCTTGAGCTTTTGTTTCCCAAACTTTTTGCCAATCATTATTAACCTTCTTTAGTACCATTACTCCAAACTGGGAAGGATTAGGTTGTTCTTTTGCTTTAATTTCAAAAGTAGCGATTATTTCTTTTTGCCCATCGTGGTTAAAATCATAAAGTTGAATTGACTGTGTGGAGAAAGGTTTTTCAGGGCTTACAAGTAAAGCGTTCGACGGAGTAAACTCTTTAACAATTTTCATAAGCTCTTCATTTAGTTTTTCGTCAGCTTGAACAAATATCGGTGAAAGATTTAATGTCACCAATAGTAAGGTAAATTGCATTATTTTCTTCATTCAGTATGTCCCCTTATACGGTATAGGATTATAATTCCCTATTATCGCTTTGTATATTATGGACTTTATTTATAAAACAATTATTAAAGTAACCTGCCCCAATAGTTGCATAAAGAAAGAGCTGCCTTAAAGACAGCTCTGATCCTAAGCTAAAGCACCTTTAGTTGAATAATTTTGGTACTCCACATCAAAACTTTTACAAGATTGTTTAGCTCTCCCGTCTACATTGGATACGGCTTTCTTTTCCGGAAATACTTTTTTGTATTTTAACCTTATTTATTTTAACACCATGTTCTGGAGTATCGGTCAACGTGATATGGATTCTGTCGTAGGGAACATCGCCATGATGCGCTACATAATTTAACGCACTTGCATGAACGATATGTCTATTCTCATCCCCGTTTATTCTTTCGATTTTATCTATTTTTGGACACATGATAAAATCTGAGTAAGTTTTGTCGAGGTAGGAAAAGTATCTTGTATATAAAGTTTCTTCAAGCAATTCATCTTTGGGAGCTCCAACACTTTCATATTTCCAGCCAACTAAGAGCCAATCATACAACTCTAGTGATTTCAATCGAATTTTTATATTATTTCGGGTATATATAACCTCACTCTCTGCTATTGTGCATGTTTTTGCTTGGTTTTCGGAAATACAATTATATGCAGGTTCGATAACCGCAACATCCCCGTTTTTCATTTTTATTTTCAATATCGAGACTATGGGAGTTTTATTTAACTCTAACTCAGTTGCTCCTTCGGAATGACTTGATGTGTTTATCCATTTAACAACCTTATTGATGATTACTTCTTCATATCCATCGCTTTCCTTAAATAAACGAGATCCCCCATATAAACGGTTTACTTGAACAGATAAAACATCCCCTGTTTTTAATTTTGGTTGAATATTTGCCTTTGCTAATTGTATTGGGGAAAATAACACAGTAAACACCAGGACTAGTATGACTAACTTTTTCACGATTTAACGCCACCTCTGGATGTAAGTATTGTAGGTATTTTCCCCTTATATTAAAACTAAATACCTAAATAACAGCTGCAAACCAATGACATTCCTATATAAAAAGGTTCGTCATTTGACAGCCTCCGTTATTGAACTAACCTGCCCCTATAGTTGCATAAGAAAAGGAGCTGCTGATCAGCTCCTGGTAATGAAGTAAAGCACCCGTTAGTTTAAGTACATTTCTTCACAAATGGAAAATTTCTATCAATGATAAAAAGGTAATTGCCTCTTTTATCATTTACAACTGTATACACGGCTACGGGCTTGTTAATATTAACTTTCTTGTTTTGACATCATATATTTTGTAACCAATTTCAAACATATGGTCCTTTGTAACTGTCACCTTACAATAATAAGGGATTGACTTTCCATAAGCATCAAGTGCAGGAATATCATTGAAAGTAAACAGTTCATCTGTATCGAGCATGTTAAAGTCCGCCATAGAAGAACGACCTGATGAATCTATTTCCACAACACATTTTCCACTGACGACATCATATTCCTTTAGCACAACATATTTTAGGCTTGGGAGGGTAACAGCTAAAAGAAAAACACCAAATACAAAGCTTCCTAAGCTTTTACCTACATTTAATAATGAATATTCTTTATCAACATACATAGCAAAAAAAACAAATACTGCGCCTATTACTGATAAAGCTCCTACTATGAGCATTAAATAATAAAAGATCATCTTTTCACTTCCTATAACAATTGAATGGTAATATTACCAAATGATAATCCTACTTAAACTAACCTGCCACGATAGTTGCATAAAGAAAAAACTGCCTTAAAGACAGCTCCGATCTTCAGCTACGCACCTGTTAGTTGATTAAGGATGGTCTTTACACCATTAGACTATCAAATAAAATTCCTGAAAAAATTAACACCATCCCAATAATGATATGGACTTTTTTTTCATTTATTTTTGAATTTTCTAAAATAGTAAAGATGATTCCAATTAGGCCAATATATACAACACTTCTTATAAAATAAGATGTATTTACAAGAAAAAGGTTAGGAAACTTTTGATAAAGACCAGATGTAACACCCATAACAAACAAAAAAAGAGGAATTCTTAATTTCCAATACATTTCTTCACCCCATTTAATCAAGGAAATTATTCCATTATTTTATCATTAATCAATTCATAAATGAGTTATTAATGAACTAAACTGCCCCGTTAGTTCCATAAGAAAAAGCTGCCTTAAAGACAGCTCCGATCTTAAGCTAATGCACCTGTTAGCTGAATAGCCTTAAATAAAACTTAAAATAATTGTTATTATCAAACCTTGGGCTAACAAAGTTACTAAAGTTCTCCCATCAAGGACTTTTTCTTTATTAACTATTAACCTTTGCCCTATAAAGTTAATAATTAAGACAACTAAAAATGTAAAAATAAAAGTAATTATTGCATTATCCATATATAACTATCCTTTCTTCTTGAAAAATTAAAACCATAAGTAATCGTAACACATTGATCTTATACTTTATTTAAGTAACCTGCCCCGTTAGTTGAATAGAGTTTAGTAGGATTTATTATTAAAACAGTCTTCACAAATGAATTTGCCTTCGTTTCTTAAATAAGCTTTTATCTCAGTAAAACCTTTTCGTTTTGGGTAACGCATTTTTACAAAAACAAAGTCATCTTCCTTAATCTCTTTATCACATACAATACATTTAGGTTTATCCCACAACACAACTAAACCTCCTCCGCCAAATAATAATTTCCTTAATACCTATACGAATAACTTTTATAATAGTTTCTTTAACTAACCTGCCCCTTTAGTTGCATAAAGAAAAAGCCTTAAAGACAGCTCCGATCTTCAGCTAACGCACATGTTACTTCAATAAGGAAAAAGGGTATATCCTGTTAATGTATCACAATTAGTTCATTTATTTAATTTCATCTTAGACTTTAAATTTAAGATAAACTCGTACCCAAAAGCTACTAACAATCCAGTCCAAAAAATTACAACGGAAGTAAAAGGCTCAATTCCATATATTAGAAAGTAAATATAGTTTATAAATAATAGCAACATATATGTGTAAAAACCAAGTATTGCTCCTTTTTTCCAATTAATTGACTCTATTTTAGACATACTTCTGAAGAATTTCATTTAAACCTCCACAATATAAATTTACCCTTACTGTTCCATTTATGCCCTTTAGTCACTCTACTAAATCTGAACATAATACCATTATTTTACCATAAAAATTATGATACCTTGTTCAACTAACCTGCCCCGATAGTTGCATAAAGAAAAAGCTGCCTTAAAGACAGCTCTGATCTTCAGCTAACGCACCCGTTAGTTTAAGTAGATTTCTTCACAAACTTTTTAGTATTTCAGTTAATACAGGAATGCTGCCCCTTTAGTTCCATAAGAATTTCCTTTATATTAATTCACTTTAAGGATGTTTAAATGCTTCGATGTAGAAATCAAATCTATTTTATGATTTCCTTTTGTGTAAAAAACGGAAGCCCCTTCTCTTTCTCCCTTTTTCCATCCATTCGCTTTAAGGACTAATTCATATCCAAATGGTATGCCATTTTCTTCCGATGCTTTTGACCAATCATAACTTTTCCCTTGTTCATTTTCCTGGACTAGCTCAGCATTTTTAGGAACTGGGAAGTCAAATGAATCTTTTGATGGTTCGTATAGAGATAACGTTATAAAATAATAAATGACTCCACCTACCAAAAGCGTAGCTAAAGTAAGTGTCCAACCAACCATTTTCTTCATTTTACTTACCCTTCCTTCATAGGTTGTTATTGGGATCGATATTCCATATCCAAACAACTATTTGTTTTCTACATATTCTATTCAAATTGTGGATTATCCTTGTTCAACTATCCTGCCCCGTTTAGTTGCTTAAAGAAAAAGCTGGCTTAAAGACAGCTCTGATCTTCAGTTAACGCACCCGTTAGTTGATTAAGAAATTAAGGTAATCCTAAATTACTAATAAACTTTTGTATCATTATTTATATTTTCAATTTTAATAAAGTCGAACTCTGCTTCGTAACCTTCTCCTTGTGGGCTGCAAGCATAGATGCCAACTTTAATATTATCTGTCTCTTTAACCAGGTGGGTCATTCTTATTTGTCTCCACGAAATACCATCTAATGAATATTCAACATAGTAATTGTTTTCTCTTCTGGTTATTCGATAAAAAAGTGAATTCTGGTCTTCTGAAAATTCCTGACTAGACCAATCAGAATAACCTTGATTAGTTACAACAACACCTAATTTACTATTGCCATCAGGTATATATTCAACAGAAGTCTTTAACCAAGTATCACTTGAAAATCTCACCATTAAGCCAGCTTGGTCGTATCTATTCTCTGGTTTTGATTTTACTTTAGTAGTCAATCTAAAGTCTCTGTTTACTTCATAGTACAAAAAATGTCCATTATCAGCTTGAAAACCATAATGTGTTTTTTGCCAAAAATCTGTTTGCTTATCAGTTTTAATAATTAAGTTCGAGCTCTCGCAATTATGATTCCACTCGTTAGGCGGGGAAAACCATTTTAAATTTTTATCTAGTTCTGTATTTTTGAACTCCTCTATCAGTATGATACTATCAGTCATAATCGTTGCCACCTTACTGTTATTAATTAAGAAAAGAGCCGCCTTATAGACAGCTCTGGTCTCACCTATCGCACCCGTTAGTACATTAAAGCAAAGTTTATTATTTGTGATTATTTAATATTCGAACCTCTTCTTCTAGTTTATCTATTTTTTGTTGAAGTTCTTTCTTCGGTTGCACTAGTTTTCTTAGTAAAAATAAAACTAATATTACGAAAAGAGAAGATAGAATTAATCCTGGAATACCTATATTACTCAACAAATACACACCGCCCAATTATTATCATTAACCAAATTTTAGTTTTTTTCATAAAAATAGTCAATAGTTACAGTTCGACTAAGCTACGCTTAATGAACTAAACTGCCCCGATAGTTGCATAAAGAAAGAGCTGCCTTAAAGACAGCTCTGATCTTCAGCTAACGCACCTGTTAGTTGAGTTACCAAAATACTATTATTTTTTTATACTTTCTAAGATGGACTTAACAAAATTGGTTTTATCATCTGCATATTTATGTTTATTATTTTTATTCACCGTTGATAATTCCTGTTTAAGTTTTTTATATTGTATTCTTGCTGTTTCGTTATTTCTCAAATAATCTCTAAAATCCAACTGTTCAAGTAAATATTTATTTCCACTTTGATACATATGAATTTGGTGTGTTCTTGGTTCACCTTTATTAAAGTAGTATCTATCTGGTAATACATTTGTCCCTTTATATGAGTATCCAAGTGATTCTAATGCCTTAACACACTTTTCACCATCCTGAAATCCTTTAACTTCAATAGCAATATCAATAATTGGCTTTGCACTTAAATGTTTAATTGCTGTACTTCCAATATGGTGAACAGCTAAAATATTCTGACCAATTACCTCTTGAATCCTTTCTTTCTCTAATAAAAATTCCTTTTTCCAATCATTTGTCCAAGGAACTAAAAACACCTCACCTTTTGGTAATCCAAGCATTTTAATGCCTCCATAACTTAAACATCTCTCACCGTCAATTCACTCTATTTTATAACACCATTACAAATTGTAAATATTTTCTTAATAAACTATCCTGCCCCTTTAGTTGCATAATAAAAGGAGCTGCTGATCAGCTCCTAATAATGAACTAACGCACCCGTTAGTTTAAGTGTTATACTTCACAAATTATTAAAAAATATTTAATTCTAGAAATTCATCAGTTTCCATAAAACCAAACTTCTTATACACTGGTCTACCCATTTTTGAAGCCCCAAGCCATATTTGTGAAATTCCTGAAATCTTAACTTCATCAACTAATTTAGTTAACAGCTTTGTTGCGATTCCTTGCCCACGATAATTTTCATTAGTATACATATTTGTGATATAAGCCTTTTTTCCAGTCTTATTGGTGTAACAAGGTGGAAATTCATAAAAAATTACTGCACCACAAGCTATAATTTCTTCATTATCTTCCACTAGCCATTGAATTAAAGTACCATCACTTAGTTTATTTTTAAAGAAAACATATAGTTCCCTATCAATATCTATATTAGGTTCTATCCCCTCATCAACTAATTGCTTTTTTCTTAACTCGACCAATTTATCAATATCATCGATATTTGCTTTACGATATTTCAACTTCTCACAACTCCTTTATAAAATTACAACTGACCAGCCCCATAGCATAATTAATTCTCATCATTTTACCATTGATTCTTATTAAACTAAACTGCCATTAAGTTATTTACTAACCTGCCCCGTTAGTTGAACAAGGAACTATTATTTTTCATTCCCATTCCTCAGCCAGTTTTGCGTAAATAATATGGTCTACATAATGATCATATAGCCATTCTGCTTGTCTTAATCTTCCTTCTTCTATAAAACCCTGCCGTTCAGCAAGTGCTCGACTTCTTTTGTTCTCAACAGCTATGCTAACCTCAATTCGATTTAGCCCAAGTTCTCTAAATCCGTAATCAATAAAAGCCTTAAACGCTTTTGTCATTATGCCATTCCCCTGAAAATCTTCTCCAATCCAGTAGCCGATGCTCCCAATCTTACTTACCTTGTTTATTTCATTAAATCCGATAGTTCCTGCTATTTCACCTCTATAAATGATAGCAACTGACTTTGGATACCCTCCAGTTTCTACAAAGCTCTGTAGTCGAGATTTTATGGTCTCAACAGTATCCTCTACTTTTTCTACGTAATCAAGCCATCCAAGCCATTCTTTGAGATAAGGTTTTGAGCTAATGATCAAATTAAAAAATTCTTCAGCGTCACCCACATTGAATAGCCTCAAAGATACTTCATCATCGATTTTATGTATTAACAAAAAATTCTCCCCCTGACTTATTGCCCCTATCAATTCTACACAATAATACCATTTCCTTCTTTAACTAAACTGCCCCTTTAGCCAACCATGCAGCGCACGACCAGCGCTGCACCACAGAGAATGAAAATGGTGGAAAACCGTCCATACTGATTCTATGGCTGGGTGAGGAAGGTCGATGAACTATGGTGCCATTAGAGCCCATCCGTTAGTCTGACTCCAACGACCTCGGTGCATCACAGACTGTCGCTCCCTTACGGGAAGCACTCATGGTAGATTAATCCTATTCTGGTTTTTGCACCAGCCTCTAATTTTTTCGCCATAGGAAGGATGGTTTCAAAGGAAGTTATCATTGAACGAGTATGCGGAATGGATGCCCATAAAGATAACATTATCGCCTGCATTATGACCCCCGAAGGAAAGGAGATTCAAACATTTTCTACAAAAACGGTGTTTTTAATTCAACTGATGGATTGGATTAAATCACATGGTTGCACTCATGTCGCTATGGAAAGCACAGGTGTGTTTTGGAAGCCTATCGTGAACTTAATTGAGGCTGAAGAAATGGAATTTTTAGTTGTTAACGCACAACATATGAAAGCAGTCCCTGGTCGAAAAACAGATGTCAAGGATGCCGAGTGGATCGCTCAACTTCTTCGTCATGGGTTGTTGAAAGCAAGCTTTATCCCTGATCGAAATCAGCGAGAATTACGTGAGCTTGTTCGTTACCGCAGAAGTATTATTGAAGAACGAGCTAGACAGCATAATCGAATTCAAAAGGTGCTTGAAGGTGCAAATATCAAATTAGGCTCTGTCGTATCGGATATTATGGGTGTTTCATCAAAGGACATGCTTCAAGCGATCGCAAATGGTGAGGATGATCCTGAGAAACTAGCAAACTTTGCGCGACGTTCGATGAAGAAGAAAAAAGATGATTTAATCCTTGCCCTGAATGGGTATGTGAATCCTCATCAACGCATGATGCTTAAAACGATTCTAACTCATATTGATTTTCTGACTGAACAGATTGAAAACCTCGATCAAGAGGTTGCCCAAAGAGTTAGTGTGTATCAAGAAAACATAGAACGACTGGATTCAATACCTGGTATTGCCACTCGAATGGCAGAACAAATTCTAGCTGAAATCGGAACGGACGTTGAAAAACAGTTCGAAAGTGCAGCCAGATTATGTTCATGGGCCGCCCTCGTACCAGGACACAATGAAAGTGCAGGAAAAAGGAAATCAACCAGAGGCAAAAAGGGAAATAAATATTTAAAATCTGCTTTAACTGAGGCTGCTCATTCAGTTGGAGCCTCCAAAAACTATCTTGGCGCTCTATACAGACGGACAGCTGCGCGAAAAGGAAGAAAACGAGCTGGAATTGTCGTTGCCCACGCCATGTTAAGAATTTCTTATTATCTTTTAACAAGGAAAGAAATGTATGTAGACTTAGGCGAAGATTATTTTGATAAACAAAAGCAAGCTTCCATTGTAAGAAATTCGGTCCGAAGGTTAGAAAACTTAGGATATACCGTAAATATATCAGAAGCATCCTAACCACCGATTAATTCTAGGAGATCTTTATATGGCGCTGCTTTTTTTCAAAAAAATTGAAGCTTGCGTTTTCTTTAATATGGTCTTTTTCCTGATTATTAGTGTTTAATTTTCATGGTAGTTTAAGTGTATCACTTCACAATAGAGTAAAGCCTATTGGTACATAATTAAATCACCTGTAAATTAGACTTCATAATGTCTCATAAGACTTGTATCAAAATGCTTATCGTTGTAAATTGGCATTTTCCTGATGCTCCCCCAGCAGTACCCCTAGTATAAGTTATTAGGGTTATTTATTGGCGAAAGGTGTTCAATCTTAGTTGGTGATAACTGTCCATTCTAGTTTAGCGTTTACAACTCTCTATAACTTGTTCTGATCCCCCCAAAATACTGTTCTAACTAAATGTGGTTTTCCATCATCAAACTTATGAGCTTCTTCTTTACTTTTTTTTCAAAACATGCTCTTTCTATTTGTTTATTATAGTATTAATTTGATCAAACTTTATTTCAAAGCTACATTTTGAATCGTTTATGGCGAAGCTGACAATCAGGAGTGGGACTATGAAAAACTGGTCTTCAACCGAGATGAAGTGATTACACAATTTGCAAAGATAATTTAAATGACAGAAACTTTAGCTAAAATCGTAAGAGTGGCTGTTATTTTTTCTAGTCATAGTAAAATCCCCCTAAGTATGAGTGTATCATCTACAGATAATCTGTAGATGATACACTGTCTACTTAGAGGGGATAATATCACTCAGTTAAGAAACTATATGCCTTTTTTAAACAAATACAGTATTTGCACCAGAACCCTTTTTACTAATTATTTCTACACTATGACATGCTGTAATTCTAAAAAATAACTTTCTCATTAGAACCAATAATTAGTTTGTAATGATATCCCCGTCATCATCATCATTTGGATTGTCATAATTAGATGAATCTTTCTCTAATAGTATAATTTTATCTTTTTCATCCCAATCTACTTTATATCCTAATGCCTTTGCAGTTTTTATAACAGACAAATAAGAATTTTTATCAGTTTTATATAACTTCAAATCATTTGTGTCAATAACACCTAAACCAAGTAGTAATTTATCTGATTGGATAAAGGGTTTTTCATCTATCACTTTCATTTGTTCAGCCTTATATGGATAAATAGCACCATTTACTTTCAAGGTAAAAGGCCCCTTTTTCTCTTCTTTTATTTCTTTTGGTTTTTTAGATATATATGATACTCCATTTACCCCCAAAACGGCTCCTTCTCTTGTATTATCTGCTCCTCCGTACATTTTTCCAGTTTCATAATCAAAGATAGCTGCCTGTACATTCCCGATATTTTCAGGTTTTTCTTCGAACACATTTCCTTTTGCCATTAATTCTAATCTCGTATTTTGATCAATTCCTGGTTCCCACCTAATAGTTGGATATCCTGCTGAGTAGATACGAGGCGTTAAAATCGCTTTTTGAATTGGCATATTATGGTCAATAACATTCATAATTGTTTCAACTACTGATGCAATAATAGTGGGTCCACCTGGAGAACCAATAGCCATAAAAGGTTTCTCGTCCTTTAGAAGAATGGTTGGAGATATGCTACTTCTTGGGCGTTTCTTTGGCTCTACTTGGTTAACGCCACCTGGTGTAGCATCAAAATCTGTCATCTCATTATTTAACATAAATCCATAACCGGGAACCATGATACCAGATCCAAATACTTGTTCAATAGTTGTTGTATAAGAAACCATATTTCCCCATTTATCTATAACAGAAAAGTGAGTTGTTTGTCCAATAGGATTTTCTTCTTTCACTGACACTTGAGAAGAAGATTTCTTGCCTTCATACTTCCATGGATCTCCTTCTTTTACATCAGCAGTAGCCTTCTCTGGATTAATAAGCTTTCTTCTTTCTTCTATATATTTTTCATCTAAAAGTCCTTTTGTTGGCACATCATAAAAATCTTCATCTGCCATATAAGCTGCTCGATCAGCATAAGCTAAGTGCATCGCTTCGCTTAAATGTTGGAGATATTCGGGCGAATTAACTCCCATTTTTTGCACATCATAACCTTCCATTAACTTTAGTATTTGTTGAACAGTTAAACCGCCAGAACTTGGCGGAGCTGCACTTACAACTTTAAAGCCTCGATAATTTGACTCAATAGGTTTTCGTTCTTTGGCTACATAGTTTTTTAAATCTTGCTCTGTCATTGTTCCACCACGTTTTTGAACTTCTTTTACAAGAGCTTTTCCAATTTTACCTGTATAGAATGCTTTGGGTCCTTTTGCTTGAATTAATTTAAGAGTCTTTGCTAGATCCGGTTGAACAAGGATATCTCCTTCTTTTAATTGTTTACCATGTGGAACAAATACGTCTGCTGCTGTTTGATATTTCTGAAGTTTTTCTTTATTTTCGTCGATATATTGGGCCGTAGCCCAGTTGACCTTAACACCTTTCTCAGCTTGTTGAATCGCAGGATCAATAACTTGAGATAGTTTCATAGTTCCATATTTATTAAGAGCTGTTTCAACTCCCTTTAGTGTTCCTGGAACAGCTACTGCTTTTCCAGTTGTATGACGTTCACTAAAAGGAATGAGCTTACCGTTTTTATCTAAAAATAAGTCAGGTTTTACATTCTGAGGAGCCATTTCTCGACTGTCAATCATTGTTATTTTCTTTTTATCTTTATTGTAAATCATCATAAAACCACCGCCGCCAATTCCAGACATCATTGGCTCAACAACATTTAAAGATAACTGAATAGCTGCAGCTGCATCAACTGCATTTCCCCCTTGCTCTAATATCCTTTTACCGGCTTCAGCAGCTAATTGATGAGAAGCTGAAACTATACCTTTTGTTGCTCCTTTTTTCATTGAACTATCTACTCCAGGCACGCTAGCAAATGCTGGTGTAATCAAGCAAAAAAAACTAAAAATAACTAAAGTAAAGCTTATTAGATACTTCAAAAATTTCTCCCCCAATTATTTAATTTAATCTATAGATTCACCAAAAGATTGTAAATTCTAAATATTATGAAATTTTTTCATTTAAATTATTCATATTGTTTACTATTTCTCTTTTATTAAATTGACCTTCCCATTTTGATATAACAACAGCCGCAAGTGAATTACCAATAACGTTTACTACTGTACGTCCCATATCAAGAATACGGTCGATACCGGCAATAAATGCTAAACCTTCAATAGGAATACCAACTGTTCCTAATGTCGCTAAAAGAACTACGAAAGATACACCAGGTACACCCGCAATTCCCTTAGACGTGATCATTAACACTAGCATTAGCGTAATTTGCTCATACGCGCTTAAATCAATTCCGTACATTTGAGCGATGAAGATAGCTGCTAAGGCTTGATATAATGTAGAGCCATCAAGGTTAAAAGAGTATCCAGTCGGAATAACAAATGTAGCAATATGTTTTGGACATCCCACTTTCTCCATTTTTTCCATGAGTTTCGGAAGAACCGCTTCTGAACTTGCTGTCGAGAACGAAAGAATTAATTCCTCTTTTAGAAGCTTAATCAACGTAAAGATATTGAACCCTACAAATTTTGCAATAAGACCCAGAATGACAATTACAAAGAAAATCATTGTTCCATATACAGAAAGCGCTAACTTACCTAATGGAATTAAAGATTCCAAACCGAACTTGGAGATGGTCACACCGATTAGTGCAAATACCCCGATTGGAGCAAATTTCATCACCATATTCGTTAAGTAGAACATCCCTTCTGCTGTACCTTGGAAGAAACGGAAAACTGGTTTACCTTTTTCACCGATAGCCGAAATACTAAGTCCAAACAATACAGAGAAGAAAATAATCGCTAGCATATCGCCTTCTACCATAGCTTTAACTGGATTGGATGGTACAATGTGAACAAGTGTATCTACAAAAGATTCATGCTGCTTAGTTTCTGCTGTATCAACATAAGTGGATATATCAGTTTGTTCCAGATTATTCATATTTACACCAGCACCAGGCTGGATGATATTCGCGGAAATTAAACCAACAGCAATCGCAATTGTAGTTACCACAACAAAGTATGATAGTGATTTAGCTCCTAGTTTACCTACTGCTTTCAAATCACCTACACCTGCAACTGCAACGATAAGGCTTGATACAATGATTGGCACAACAATCATTTTAATCATTCGCAGGAAAATGTCTCCGAATGGCTGTAAAAAGTTTTGGGCCGTCTCATTACCATAAAAAATGGCACCAACGATAATACCTAAAATTAAACCAATGAAAATTTGGCTAGCTAAACTTAATTTTTTCATTAAATCTCCCCTTTTTCTTTTAATTTTTTTATAAAAGATATCTTTAATCATACTCACTTGAGAATTCCTTTCTATCTACTAAATTGTTGAATAAAGATACTTTTAAAAAGTATTACCTTACATAAATCTTCCCATCGATGAAAGCACTTTCATTTTATTTATTTAGAAAATTTAATATTATTTAAATTTTTAACAACTATATTAATAATCAAATCTTCTAATTAACAGAATTATATCTACTCTTTTTCTCTTATAAAATAGAAAAAAAGAAAAAAAGAAAAAGCATAACTCTAGTCTTTGTGAACTTAGTTAAAGTCACAACTCAAGATTATGCTCAAATAGTAGATTTATACCCACTCATAAAGGTTTTTAGGTCTACCAATTTTTTGATAACTCACTATTGTACGTACTTTCCCTTTTTGGATTAAATGAACTAAACAGCGATAAACTGTAGGATAAGCTAAACCTACTTCTTTTGTAATTTCAGCAATCGCACAGGGCTGAGTACAAGATTGTAAAAATACTGAAACATGAGATAAAGTCATTTGACTCATTCCTTTCGTTACAAAAACATCACCTTTTGTCTTTGTTGCTTCGAAAAGCCGCTTATGTAATTGAATTCGAGAGATGAGGTCAGGCGCTTTTATTGGTTTTAATGCAAAATCAGTTGCCCCCTTCTCTAAAAAAAGATCAGCAATCTCTTGGCGTTCATCTACCGTTAAAACGAGAATGGGAACTTCCCTATTGAGTCTACGAATTTCATAAACGGTCATTAGTCCATCCATTACAGGCATATGAAAATCTACGAGAACAATGTCAATCTCATTCTTTATAAATTGTTCTACACCTTCCTTTCCATTGCTGCAAGCTATTACTTTCCATTTTGCAAAATCACAAATTTCTTTCAACATATAGCGAACTGATTTGTCGTCATCAATAACTAAAATCCTCATCATTGTTCCCTCCTGCTAGATGAATCCAAATTGTGGTTCCTTGTCCAATTTTACTTTCAATAGAAACTGTTCCTTTATGCTCTTCTACCACTTGATGAACAAAAGATAATCCAATTCCTGATTGATATTTTGTACTGTATCCTGCCTTCCAAATCTTCTTCTGCTCCTCTTCATTCATTCCTTTTCCATTATCGGATACACCTAACAAAATCTGATTGCCATAAGTTTTAGCTTTTATAGTCACCTTTCCTTCAGGACATCCTTCAATAGCGTCAAAAGCATTATTAATTAAATTTACTATCACACGAGTCATCCGGATCTTATTAACCCAAATTTTAATTGTTTCTGGTTGATCGGGTAATTCTAGATTGACCTTTTTATCGGTACCACTTAATCGGCTTGACAAGGTATAATCAACCAGACTTTTTAAAGAACAACAACTCTTGTGGGATTTATATAAAATTTCAGAAATCATTTCACTCATAGAACTAATAGACAATGAAATACTACGACAATATTCTTTGGTTCTTTCATGTTTATTATATAGACCAATTAAAGAAATGAGTCCCTCAATAGAGGCTAGTGGGGTTTTTAAATCATGAACCAGATTCAACACTTCTTTATCAGAACGAGCTTCTAGAGCCTCTAATTTTATAATATGCAGTTCTTGAACAATCCTCCATCTAACGAGAAACCCCATCAGAATAAAAGCATTAATAAGAAATATAGAACATAACACGATTGCATATAACGAAAGAGCTTGATCAAATCCAATTTCAATTGCCCATTTCTTGACTTTAGTAGAGATGGCTCCATGACCGAACCCATACCTTGTAAGAAAAGGCACCTCGTCTAACCACTGTACCCCAAAAAGAATTTGAACAAGAATAAGGGATTTCATAAATAATCCCAATCTTCCTTTTTCCAATAATTGTACTAAGATGATACATAAAAGTATGATAACGGCTGGAATACCAAAATGATAATTAGATTTAACTGATAAATTTATAATTGCATAGGTAAGTGGGATGACAGCAAGAGGAATAGCTAATCTGAGCCAATTCCTCTGAAATTTTTCTCCTAATGCATTTCCCAACATAATTGCACCAATATAAATTGGAAGTGCGCGAATTGTATTAAGCATAACTATGGAAAAGGCCATTATTAAGAGAGTATTCCCATGGGGGGTTTCTTCCATAATATTTATTAGTATACCTAGGCCTACATTTTTGGAGCTAAGCCAATGCGGCATAGAGATGCCTAAGAAAATTAAAGCCACCCCTTTCCACACTGATTTTCCGTTAAGTGACTTACTCATATACTCCCCTTTCTATCCAAGATAGTTACTAAAGAAGGAATTAAAATACCTTTTACTTCTTGGAATTAAATTAATTTCCTTAATATTAGCAAAACTCTTTTAATTATTTAATATTAATACAATATTAATATTTTAATGATCCCTTAACAAGAAATGGTTTTGGTACAAACATAATGTGAATTTGAAAAGATTAATAGGATTCCTAACGGAATACTACTTACGCTGTTAATCCAAACGGTTCGTGAATATAGTTCACTTGATTTTGGACAGACTCCCCCCTTGAGACGTTTGTCCTTTTTTAATAAGTTATGACACTTTAAATCTCTAACTGACGCTAAAATGGTGGTTTTTTCGGGAGACTCTAGTCTTGTTATTACCCCTTTTTACTAATCCTTGATCTATTCTTTTCTGGCTAGATCAACCGCTAGATTCTGATTTCAATTAAGATCTTTAAGATCATAACGGTAAAAACCTTCTTTTAAGAAGAAAGAAAACAAAAATACGCGGCTGTATTATTCTCAAGGAATAATACAGCCGCGTATTTTTGTTGTTATAATATCGTTATTGTTCAATCATCTTAACGTCTTCCATATGCTTTGGAACATATTCATTAAATTGGTTAAATAAATAATTAAGGTAGGAGTTTAGTTCAAATCGATCTTCCTGAATAAAATTTACAAATAGGGTTTTATTTTCTTTTTCCATCTTTTCCTCCCCTTTACTTTATCTTTTATATCATCAATTTAAGCACTCACGTTTTTAAAGTTCATTACATTTTTGTTTAGAAATAGTAATTTTTTAATCAGTCATCATTTTTAGAAATATTGCATTGGCTCCGCCTACGCCAAGATACCAGGATGGCCACACACCATTCGCGTGTTTTAATTATAAAAGAAAACGCTTACATTATCTATTATTTCTATAATGCAAATTTTGACAAAACCTTCTTTTAATATAAAATGTACAATATGCTTTGAGCACTTCGTATAAAGATCCAGCCACTCTATGCAACCCGCTATATATAAATTTCCAGTTAAAAAGGGCTTTCCATTTGAATTGGAGTTAGATTTAAAAGAAAGAGACTGATTCAAATTTGTCGTTATTCAACGACCTTTTGAATCAGCCTCTTACATATATCTGAGCTCTATTTTTAAAAATGTTTTATCCCTTTAAATTGGTCATCTTCCCCAACTTCAATAGTTTAGAAAGGGCTTCGTTTGATTGTCCCTTGCCTTCCATAGTATCTTCTTCATGATTTAATGGACCTTTAGATGGAACGATTGGTGAGGAAGCTGGTTTACTTTTCTGGGATACCGGCTGCACCATTTGCTGGGCAAGCGCCGTCCCTTCGGGATTCCCTACAATTAAAGAAACGATATTATAAAGAATCCTTTGCCCTTCCTCCGTTTTCAAAAGTGCTAATTGATCATTCGTAAAGGTGTCTAGTGGAAGGTAAATACCTTGTTCTTTATAAGATCCATTCCGAACCTTTAAACCATCTTCAATAAGCGCACTAATAAGTTCATTTCTGCTTTTAAAGCAGTCTACCAACTCATTAAATTCATTAGCCCATTCTATCGAGGTTTTGGGGGTATATTGAATTCCTCGACCTGGAGTGATTTTTCTATTGGACAACGTTACCACCACCTTGTATCACAACTAAAAGAAGATGCTCTTATATTACTATGCTTCAATTGATTGCTTTTCAATTTCAGCAATAATATTTTTCAAGAGATATGCCTTACTAGTAAAGAAACTGGCTTGATCGATATTCGGAGGAAATAGACAATCTTCATCTTTGAGTTCCGCTAAGTATTTATAAGCGAAGAGAAGCCCTCCCCCGACGATAATCATTTGCCCAACGTTTGTATCAACAAAATACCGGATGACTTTATCTTTCACTTCTTCGGCATATTCTTTCGTATATTTATCTACAATTTTTGTGATATCTGCTGTTTTGGACTGCCAGGTCGCTTTAAAGACAGGAGAATATTTAGGATTTAAAACCATTTTATTGATTTCCGGCTTGATGAACTTCCTCATAAATTCTTCACGTGTAAACGAAATTTTAGGAGTTTTATTCACCCTTTCAAAACGGGCCCGTATGCTGTCGAATTCCTTTAGTTCCGCTGCTTCTTTCATGATTAAATCAATATATTTATTTGTACCTATCAGATGGTTTGTAGATTTAGTTGAATTTAAACCATTTTCATCATAAAGAGCTAAATCCAATGTTCCAGCTCCTAAATCAGCTATGGCAAACTCATCATGGATTTGTGATGAAAATTCAGTTTCCACCACTTCCCCATCCACTAAATCAAAGGCCAATGCTAAGTAGCTCGTTACGCCTTCCACATTAAGCTGAACATCCGTAATATTAATGGTTATGGTTTTGCCTTTATAAGGCCCTTTTATTGCAGTAATTTCATGCTCACCCATATATAAGTTGATTTTTTCGGAAGACGCCTGTTTGGCCTCTTCTATTGGAAGCCCAAAACTCAATGGAACGTCTACCTTATTGGTCTTACCCGATTTCCAAGCAGCTAAGGCTAATCCCGCTAAAGTTGTTACAACATGGATTTCATTCCCTAATTTATCTCTTGCATCACTGCTGGTTTCTCTTAAATTATTTTTGTCATTTGTTGAAATTTGAGCATATTCCCCTACTGTATAATAAGCATTTGTTCGATTCTTTGGTAAGGCTTTACTTTTAATATGTAAATGAAGAATCATATCATCAGGAAAAGATTTATCTGCGCTTTCATCTGGCATATCTTCAGCAGTCGTTTCCGCGTTTTCTCCGATAATACTCGCGATATTTAATGAAACAACATTTCCTTTTTGGTCGATATACGTAATTTTATTAGAAATGTTCCCACTATCCACTCCTGCAATTAAATAATCCTCTTTAAATAAAAAATCAAGTTTTGTCATGGTCTTCCTCCTTCGGACTAATCTAGTTTAGTCTACTTACTATCCAATATATAGAGAATACCTGTTAAAGTCAATGAAAAACTAGCGCTAAATTGACGTTATCGATATTCCACCGCTAACATAATATCGTTAAATTAGCGATATCTCAACGCTTAACTCACACCTTTATGAACAGTTGTTTTATTTTAACTATATATTTGACGGTAATTTGACGTTATCGTTTTTTAACTTCTTTTATTACGAGATAATTATCCGTAAGTTACCGCTAAACCGTCCTGCGTTATTGCTACTTATCGCCAAATTAACGTTATCGGTTATTTAACGTTGAAGGTATAAGGAGAAATCACTTCATATAAACAACACTAAACTAGATTAGACTAGTTTAGTGTTGAAATGATTATCCGTAAATTACCGTTAATAATTTCATATTGTTGCTATCTACCGCTAGATTAACGTTATCGGTTATTTACCACAAGAAATGTAGCAGATACTCACTAAAAATCCAAACTAGATTAGACTAGATTGGTTATTATTGTGCTTTCAGATTAATCTAGTCTAGATTAAAATAGATCGAATTCGTTCATTATTTCTATTAAAGCAAACAAACCTAGTTGATTAGTCTTTATCTAGTAGGTAAACTATAGATACAGATAAATTGACGCTTAGCGATAGGTAGATAAAAATAAGCTATAGTTAAACTAGCGTTAAGAGGAGGGTTATCGTGACTAACAGAGTCCAGGCCAATAAGGATTTCATTACAGAAGCACTTCGTGACGATGCTTTATTCACTTCGTTGGTACTTGATAAGGAATACAGTGCCAAACTATTTAAAGAAGATATACTAGAGTTGGATCCGAATGCCCTGTATTCAACCACCGATTGTTCCGATAAGATCTTTAATATCGCTAATTCGACGTTAAGGTATTACGTTAGGATGCTAGAGGGATACTTAGAGATTTATGTAGAAGGTAGAAAGAAGCGATTGCCATTTCTCACTGTTTTTAAAATCCATATGACTTTACTGGCAATTGAGAGGGGAGAAACGATTTCCGATATTCAAGTTAAGTTATCGCTAAAATCGATTCCTCAACAAAATGGCGGAAAAGCAAAAGGGAGTAAATATAATGAGGATACCTTAGATCAATTATTCTCGGAATTTGATAGAAGGCAGAATGTAATGATGAGAACCTTCACACTACAAAACACAATCAATCTAATTGAAGTGGAGTTGCTGAGAAGGAGAACTGGAATAGCTGATAAACAAAGACAAATTGAAGTTATCGAAGAAAAGATTAAAAATCATCGATTAAATCGAAAAATGGATCGACAAGCAGCGAATGTGTTACGAAAAAGTTTGGAGCAAAAGAAAAATACAGGCTTTTTCTCTTTCTTTGCAAAAAAAAATACAGAAGATACTCTGAATTTAGAATCTGAAATACTAGTGGATGAAAGGGATATCAAAGCTGACCATATAGAAGTGGAGCTCATTGATGAAATTAATATAATAAGGCAGAAGATTAGTCAATTTGAAGAAGAATCACTTGCTTTAGAAAAAAGGTTAAAATCTGAAACAGCACTTTTAACAAATGAAAGGGAAGCATTAGAACAAACTATGGAAGATTAATAGTTCTATTCATTTGTTTTTGTTTTAGGGAGTAAGAAGAAAAATTGGATTCTCCCAAACTATTATGTAGTGCGGTTTCTGGAAGATGGACATTTCGTTTTCCAGATTCAAATTAGGAATAAGAGTGTCCTTTTGCATTATGATGATTAAAGATAGTCTATAGCTTCTCTATGAGCTCTCTAGGGCTTTATAGCAAGTAAAAGGGTAAAGGTGCCTTGCTCCTAAATTAAATACGTTGAATGCAGTAAAAGGATAAGTTTAGGCCACCGTCTTGGGTGGTCTAATTTTTTTACAAAGCATTCTCTTTTTTGAGGTATTACTTGCAGAATTTTGGATGAAAAGCGATTTAGTGAAAGGTTTTATAGAATGCTGCTCATTAAACTTGCGCTGAATTTTCATGGTGGCCGTTTTTAGCTCGCCCCAACTAATTGGAGGTTTCTTCTGGTGATTGTATAAAATTTAGAATGAATGAACCTCAATCTAAATAATATGGTTGATTAATCTTATCATTAGTTTTCAATATGTAATTTTTGAAAGTCAGTTTGTTTTAGAGCGAGTATATTTTCTTAATTTAATATTTAAAATTTTGTTTGAAGTGATTTATTTCGTAAATAAACAAATTTAATAAAAAGGCATATTTAATAAGAGAAAACAGATTTAATAAAAGAAACAGAAGTAATAGGCATTTTTCAATTGTTGGGTATATCCCTTGAAGGACAAGGGTTCTAGTCATTTCTAAGAGTCGTTATAACAGAGTTTCCACTTTCCCACATATAGAGTGTAAAAGAAGTCACATGTACACAGGACTTTTTTTAAACTATTTACATATTCACAGGCTGATATTTTTTATATCCACTAATGCACAAGTCTACATTCGGAAACTATTGGACGTAAAAAAATAGTCTTTCTCAGAAAATCTGCCAGAAACTGTGACAGAAGGGGAGAGTAAAGACTTTTGTTATAAGGGAATACTTCTATATTTTTTTTGAGTATATTCGAATAGCCCTGTGAATGTCCTATTTTTTCACAAGGCTGGTTTATGCTATTAAATTACACCGTGTAGCTCTGGTGCTTGGCCAGTTTTGGTGTATTCTCTGATTTTGGCTCCATGGATTAATTCATAAGGAATCTTTTTTAAGGCCCCAGGAAGATACTTTCTAAAGGCCATTCTGAAAAAGGCGCCAATCGAGTAGAAATGGAAAGAACCTTTTCGTTGTTTTTCTGTATGTATATGAATTCCTATCTGATCCATTGTTTGTAAAAAGAAGTTTTTCATGAATTGATCACGTATGGTGAAGCTTTCATAGTCCTCATCCATAAGATAGTTCAGTTTATTCATTACTTCCTGCTTAAAGGAAATCATGACATCGATCTGGTCTCTTGGTTTAAATTTAATTTGATGTCCATCAAAGAAGTAGGTGAGCTCTTTTGATAGTTTCGCCATGAGTGAGTTGACATTAAATTCATCCGTGTTTTCTTCCACACATTCCGGCTTCAAGGAAAAGGAGGCTTTTTTAATCCATATTTGCTTGCCACGAATCTCTATCCCTGTGAATTCGATGGAAAAAAGAGCTTCTAAAACACTTAAAGTTTTACGAACCCCTTTTGCATTCTTGTTCAGTTGAAGTTTAAGTGTCTTCATTGTCCGTTCTTGTTTTATTTTCTCCATTTCACCTGTCTTGCTGAAAGACAGACCAGTCCGGAACTGGTTAAGTAAGGATAAGAGGAGTTCGATTCCTTCCGGGTTCGAGGTACGTACGAATTCTGCTAAAATATTCGTTTCAAAAAGGGCATGCGGTATGATTAGGTAGTTGAGAGATACACCATTTAGTTCAGGTGTATTATACTTATCAACATCTTTTAACACGATAACAGGTAACCCTTTGTGGATTTCCTCTTTCACAAAATGATGATCTTCTAAGAACTTTTTTCCTCCCCAAAGGGTAGAATAAGAGATTCCAAGTTTCTTTGCCCAGTAAGAAAGATTATATTCCTTAAGCATGCCTCGTTGGTTTTGTTCTACTTGTAATTGGTTTAACATGGTCATATATACGACATAGGCAGAGGCAGGAGGGCGCTCAAATGATTGATCACGAAGAAAATGGAATTCTTTTAAGATGGCGTGATGCATTCTAAAACCATCGATTTTTATTCTGGATTCTTTCATTTTAGGCCCTCCTCTCGTCTATTTTTCTAGTTTGAATTATAGCAGAATGGAAAAACAGGAAATGGTGTCCTTTATTAAGGGATTTTCAAAGTTGCACAACATGTGCTCATCCCTTGGGGGGCAAGGGATTGAAAAAAACTCTAAATATTTTTGTGTGAAAGGAAACGTCAATTTTTCACACGGTTTGTGCATATTGTGAAAGGAAACGTCATGAATTGATAGATAAGCAAAGTAGGACAAACGTTGATATATCAATGTTTTCATAAAATAGTCCATGCATAAATGGGCAAGAATAAAAAAACTTGCACAGAAATGTGTGCAAGTTTGTGTGAGAGCAAACGTCATTTTTCTTCATTTTAGAACAAAAAGAGATAAATTTAGGCACTATTTTGTGTGGGTTCCTAATTTTTACTGAAATTTTGTTGGAGATTTAGGGGTGTAAAAGGTTGGTTGATCAAAATGTTTTAAAAAATCTCAGATCAAAAATAGGGGATTGTGCACATTGTGAAAGGAAACGTCAAACAAGAAAAAGTTGCACAGCTTATTTTGGAAGAGTGAGATATTCAAGAAGGCGTGGAGCTTATGGGATGTTGTTAACGCGAGATAAACCTGCATACCCTTATCATTGTGCACATTGTGAGAGCAAACGTCCAATGAAGGAAAAGTTGCAATCCCATATAATGGTGTGCACATTGTGAAAGGAAACGTCATTCTTTAATCATTAAGAGGGTGTGAGAATCATTGATATATCAACATTCTAATGAAAAATCCATTTATAATCGTACAAAAATCGTAAAACTTGCACAAAAACGTGTGCAAGGAAACGTCATTTTCCTTCTTATTTGAACAGAAGGAGATTACTGTATGCAAGTCTTTTGGTAAAGAACCTACATTTTAAAAGGAGTTTTATACGAAGAGGCTAGTGCATATTGTGAGAGCAAACGTCAAATAAAAGATAAGTTGCAATTTTATTGATTAGTATAGTGAAAGAAAGCGTCAAGCTTCTTTAACGTCACATTGTAAAAATAATTAGCAGTCAAGATCTTCTGGAATCTAAATCTGAAGAGTGAGTCTACTTGGATGTTTAAAGAGCACAGGTTTCAAACCTTCATGGTGGTTGCTGATGCTCCCTTACAATTGAATGATTTTTCGAGAAAATCATTTTTTATGAAAATGCACCCTAGGTTTTACCTACATCTATAGCACAAGTCATATTGAGACGAAAACGAAGTATCCGAAGATGAGTAAATTAAAAAATTAAAGAAAAAAGGAGAATATATCGCAAGTGAACAGAGAAGCAGTGTTATGTGCACATTGTGAAAGCAAACGTCAAAATAAAAAAAGTTGCACGTTTAAACCGTGTGTTGACAAAAGCAACAATGCTCACTCATAATTACCATATTACTAGATTAAAGGGGAACACATATGGATTTTTTAGTAGGAGTTAAAGAGGTGGGGGAAATTCTCGGATGGGATCGGAGAAAGGTTTCCACCTATCAGCTGCGTGGCGTGCTTCCTAAACCAGTGGTCCAATTATACAGTGGTCCCATATGGTTTCGAAAACAAATCGAATTTTATAAGGCTGGGAAAGATTTTGGTGTCAGGACTTATTATATAAAAGGTGAGATGGTCTATGAATGTACGCATAATCAACCATTCAAAGATACCATCTATTCCCCTAACGACATCAAAGAACAGATGGGAAATTACATACTTTATCAGGAAAAAGACATCCAACAGTTGAAAAATGCCATCCTAGAAAAAAATCCGATCGTTCAGTTCCTTTCTTTTGAGTCCGTTAGCTTTCTGCACGATTTGGGTATATTGGAAACCGTTGTTTTTCAAGATTACATCCAACAGTACTCATTTGAAGACATAGAGTCGACAAAAGAAGGGCGGGTTAAAGAATAATGTTACAACCCCTGCAAACGAAATTTTTGAATGTCATGAAAACGATTTTTCCAGATTATCCTCAACTCTTTGTCGAATGGAATATGGATATCAACCATCTTATGTCAGTTCAAGATGATTACCAGCCAAGCCAAACATTAAAAGCATTTTTTGTGATTTTGGATAGCTTGGTGAAAGATTATGGATTGAAATTCGAGGATATGGAACAATGGGTTGATGATTACATAGAAGAAATTAGAAATTTTGTCCTTCCATACATACAGGCGGTAGGGGAAGAGAATTCATCCTATTCCCCAAAGTCTAACAACAGGGAAGTGATAAATGCCTTGTTGAATCAAAATTTTGCCGAGTCCGGTTCGGCCTTATTATTTCATAAATTAAGGGAGACCATCAGTAAAAATGAATTCGACATTGCGACTGAGATTCCTACTGCAAGGATTGCGGAAAGGGCGATAGAGGCGACGGCTCAAGTGAGGGCAGAAAATGATTATCTGATGATGAAATCCAATGTAGCCATCGAACAATGGAAAAACCTCACCTCTCAAGCCATTACGTCGATGGATGACTTAACCGCAGACATTTTTGATATCGTCTCGATTCTTTGGATGCAACAGGCTACTCATAAGGACCAAATGATTCATTTCCATACGGATGATGCTTTGAATCTAAGGAGATTACAAGGTCGGAAAGAAGATTTAGACGGCTATCAAATGTCTTATCGAAAAAAAGAACGCGATGATATCATGAAAAGGTTGGCCGCTCTCACAACGATATGGATTAGAATTGAAAAAGAGAATTTGAGGTTCATAAATGAGGATCAGGGAGATTTTGAAGAAATTGGACAAGTGCAGTTTAATCCCTTGTTTTTGGTGGATAGCGTGACGGTAGCCTACCGGGGGGATAACCCGATTGGTATTTATGAATGCAGCATTCGTCCTGGTGAATTGCTTGCCAACTTCTTGTACGGTTCCCAAAGAAGCAGTGGGTTGCTTGCATTAAAGACTCTAGAATACCATCCAATTAAGCAAAAGTACCATAAACGGTTATCGAGATACCTGTCCTGGCAGTGGAGGATTCGCCAGAAGAGTGCGGACTATCTCAGGGCTTATCATATCGGGGGAGACAAAGGGCTTTTAAAAGTAATGGATTTGGACGTGAATCCGCGATATGGTTCAAGGATTAGAGAACAATTTGAGGAAATATTGGACACCCTGCAGCAGGATGGAATCATTAAAGGGTGGAGCTATAAGGAAAAAAACCTAGAGAAGCAAATAGAGCAGGAGAGAAATTGGTTCGCAAACACATGGTTGAAGGCACGAGTCCAAATCATCCCACCTACTGAAATCACGGGAATGGGAGATGACCAGGACTTATTATTGATTGAGGATCAGGACTATGACACAGAGAATTTTCTAACGATGTTGAAGGGTATGACGGACAGGGAGACAGTTGCAACCAGGGAGATGGTTGCAGAAAAGCAGGTTTCTCCTGAAACGATTAATAAGGAAAGAACGGATCGGGGATTAAGCATTTTAGAGGCTGCTAAGGAAATGGGAATCTCCCATAGTACCTTGTCCAGGTATGAAAGGAATCTAATTAAACGTCCGTATACAGTCAGCTTAGAAAAAATGAAAGAGTGGTTAAATGCAAAATAAGCATCTAAACGGTGCTTATTTTTTTTGATGATGTTCACATATCATACGGAGCATCATCTCAATAAACAATAATTAAAGATAAATGCATCCTAATTGCACTGACATAAATATTGAAGGGTGTATGAATGATTGGTTATTTCGAGAAGGAAAAGAACGTTTATAGCAAAAAAGATTGAGGACATTAAAATTTTTGTAAATGAAATGAAGCAGAGAGCAAGGATCGCTGGTGGAATGCTATTGGTGACTAAGTTACCTTGCTCGATATATAATATTCCCTCAAAGGGCTTATGTTACACATCAGAAAAAAACTGTGATTATTATAGTTCGAAAAAAAGTAACTATTCCCCGACCAAGAATAGTTACTCCCAAATAATCGAATATCGGAATTATCTTACTAAACAGGAGGACAAGTCCTATCCATTTTCAGTATATGCATCAACATTTGAAGGTGAAACTATTATCTTTTTAATGAATAATCGGTATGGTATGCAATAGAAGAGGTTGTTGATCAACAAAGGCAGAGAAGTTGAACAACAAAAAGTTTATGTAAGGAGCTTGGAGAAACCTCTACAAGCTCAATTATTCATGCAAATAGTATTGTGAATGCATAGGTTCATAATTTGTGATATAGCCTGAGGTTAATGGATTTTCCCTTTCAAATGTGTTCCTTAAAAGATTAGCTTTTCGTGTATTTTCTATTCGATTTCATCATCAAGCAGGCGCAGGATATTTTCTACGACACCCGCATGATTACCTTTTCGAAATTTATCAATAAAGTCTATATAAAGAAGCTCAAATACTTTTTCTAGTGTGTAGCCATGTTCAGGCTGAACTTCCTCCATATCGGCAAGCAACACCTCTCCACGTAAGGCAAATTTCCTTCTCATGCGCAAATTCAAGGTTTTCATTTCTTGATTCTTATCTATATGGATTAATTTAAAAGCAGATTCCCCAGACTTTTCAAGTCTTGAATTTTTACCAGCATACTGATCCAATGAGGTGATCAATCGGAATAAAGCCTTTGAGTCTGGATTCTTTTTCGCAAAAAGTAAGAAGTCATTATATAAAAGATTCATTAAGTCGTTTTGTTCGAAATGCATGTCTGATAGGTCTTGAATATCTTCACAGAAAACTTCTGCTCTTAGAAATAGATTCAAGGGGACGTCTATACTCAGTAAGACGGTTGAAGATTTATTTACTTTATGGAGAAGCTTTCCGATAAAGTTTGATGATCCGATCAAAGATAGTTCTTCATCTATAAGATTGGCTTGGCTATATTTCCCCATCGGTTACGCCCCCAAGTTGTTTTTTTTTGTATGATTCTACAAATATTCGATGAGCTGCTTTTCGAACGCTACATTTCCAAACAGCCGCATAATCGCCTATCTTTTGATAAGTTTCATGATCTACTTTGCAATGAACCGTGTAAGGCTGGTCTGTATAGGTGACGTCAGGATATACGAGCACCTCTTCAAGTCCAAATAACAGTATTTCCGTTCCCAAGGCTGTTTTAGAGCCATTCCAGAATCGTCGGGATTCTCGTCTTAATATCATGTCCACGGGTTCGTCTATGGGGATTTTTATATCATGTAGCTTATCCGAACGAACTTTCCTTTTTTGTGGTTCAAGTATTTTCTTTTTTGAAGTAGAGAGAACCGGATTCAAATGGTTAACCTTTCCCATTTGCTATTCCCCTTTCAAAATCGTCTTTTTCTTTGGGTTGGTTGGTCAGTTGGTTACATCGTTACGCTATGCCAAGAGTGGAGGGAGGTATATTTGCTAGGGATTGTGGCAAGGCTTTTTTTAAGTGAGGTGATACGAAATGAGTAAAGATATTTCAAAAGAACTGGCTGAAAAGCTTGCTAATAAGGCATCCACGCTGCATTACGTAAAGAGCACAAATGAATCTAAAAAGAAATAATTAGCCCAAAATAATCTTAATTCCACCCTGTTCAGTGATTTTGAATGGGGCTAGATTCTGTTTTTTAATATAATTTTGATCTTTCCAGCAACCTTCTTCATCCCGCCCCCAATCAGGGCAGGGGAGAGGGACGTCAGCAATTTTATGTTTTTGAAGGATACTTTTATACTCATTTGAATGTGCGGCAACAAATAAGGCCAAACGGAAAATTTGATTACGATCTAGATCGGTCGATTTATATACATTCTCTATATAATTTTTATAAACGTCCGGGTATCTTACTGTAGGTCTATACACCATTTTCCTTCCTCCTTTTAAAATAGTATATGGACGTCTCCTGGTTAAAATGCCATTTGGTCAAATATCGTTATGACCCGAATTTGATCATGAAATTGCTAAACTAGTTTAGTCTAGTCTGGTTTTAAAAGAATAAACTAATCTAGATTAGATTAGTTTGGTTTAGTCACATTATCACGTGCTTTTTTTATTTGAAGCGATGGATTTTCCCTTCTAATAATCCATAAAAAAAGCAAACGAAAAGTCAGATTTTTTGCGATCCTTTCTATAATCTTTTTATTCGTAATAACTTTAGGCATATTAAACAATAAAAATCTTACATTTCTTAATTTTCTATTACTTTATTCATGAGATGCTGTATTCTTCTGATAAAGAGTCCATCGGTTCTAAGAAACATGTGGTATTCATCTGGTTCTGGCAGGGGAATGATGGGGGATGGGAGGTACAACAAAACTAGCTGTTAGGAGATTTTTATTAAAAAGAAGAGAAAAGGCGACTTAATTGTCGTTTTTATTTTGTACTCAGAATAAAAGTTTGAATTACATATTCTCTTATTCAACTTGGCATCGTTCTAATTTTGGAATACATAAGTAATTTGACAAAAAAACTACCTGGTATGAGCGTCAAAAAGAACAATTATCATAGATTCCAGGATACAAGTTTATCAGTTGATCTAGTGAAGTTTACTTCTTAATTATTTTAGAAATAACCTCGATAGAATATATATTTTAATCTAATATACAAGTATACAAGGTGACCCAATATAAATGTTTCAAAGTGATTTGATTGTGATTCGAATTGTATACAGAATGATTTGAAGGAGGTATGGTGATGTGTACCGAATAAATCAATAAGAGGATTTAGGAGGGAATTGGATGACATACTTGGAAAAATTCGCACGTAATCGGAGAAGAAGAGAAAAGACCGAGGTATTAACCGCACGCATTCCAGAAAGCTTGTACGGGGATTTCAAAGGTTACTGTGACGAACTGAATTTATCTATCAGTGAAGCGGTTTGTCTGCTGATAGAACGTGAAATGACAGGGAATGAAAGTGTATCCGATGAACTAGCAATCACAGACGAATACAAAATGAATGATGATGTAGTCGATACGAATACGAAGGTAGTCAATAAGGTTCCGAAAAGAAGTAATTCAAATAAAAGTAGATTCGTAACGACACAATGGCAAGTAGACGCACAGCTTCCATGTCCTTATTGTGGTCAGTGGTTGGCAGCCACTAACTTCTCCAGACATGCCAAGCGACACATAACAACCACACAGGATATTTTCACGAATGAGAAGTTTAGAGATAAAATCAAAGAAATGATCCAGGCGAAAAAAGCTGAAATATGAACTAAATGAAAAGGTGATTTTGGACATAGTTAAGAAGAAGGTTACGTTCATTGCTATAAATCGTTTTCATGGTTGTACCTGTAAATATGTAATCTGTAGAAAAAAGTTTATAAGGAAAGTCATTTATGGTTTCCTACGAATAAATATGGATTTTCTTTTAGGGTGTGGCAATCATTTCATACCCTTTTCCATTTACCGTCCATGTAAGATAGTCCTTCTCCTCTATAAACTGAACGACTGGGGCATGATATGTCTCGTTGATTCCATAATGACCGAAGGTTTAACTCCTGTCATATCCTCCAGTTCTTTTAAGAATATATGGAACGAATCTAGTCCTTCACGTGTATTGTGAACACTATAACTTTTCTTAATGTCTTTCCTTCACTTTCTCCTTTCACAATGACTAGTCCAATTACATGATTCATTTTTATCCTTCCTTTCGATTGAAACTCATCAGTAGCCTTATTCCACACTTACGTCGTCGAATCCAGCGTGGGTTAAATAATGTTGAAGCCATGAACGCGTTAGAACGAGCAATTTAAACATGGGGAACTTAGAGAAAGAGCATTTAGAGAAAGAGCATTACAAGATCAATTACAACGTGTCAGCGTATTAAATCTTACTATTAATGCAATCAGCATTTGGAATACCGTGTAACTATCACACAGGCAGTTGAACACATGAAATTACAGGAAATATCAAGAAGAATTGCTTCTCGTTTATCCCCGTTAGGATGGGAATACATAAATTTTCTCGGAGAATATTCGTTCAATTCTAGAATCCGAATTCCATTCATTCCCTACGTCCACTGCGGACGTAAAAATAACCCTGATTTTTCTTCTTAGCGTATAATATCCGCGTTTTGTTGCAGGACCCCAGACAGCCAATCCAAGAGAAAGTCCGGTTAATAGGAATTTCTATGTTTTATTTTGTTCAAGAATTTTTGTCACGGAAAATGCGCCAAAGTTTGAAGAAGTGACGTCTCTTCTTCTCTTCAAACGGTGCTAAACTTAACGATGTAAGCGCAATCATCTAATTCAAATGGAAAAGGGGATGTTTATGAATACATCTAATGGAATAAAACTTTCATTTTTAGACAAAATTGGTATTCCGAAGACGCTCGTTTGGGGGTATTTTGGAATTCTAATTTTCATGATGGGAGATGGATTGGAAATAGCTTGGCTGAGTACATATTTGCAAGAACGAGGAATGAGCGTTGAACAAACGGCTTCTCTTTATACGGCCTATGGAGTCACAGTTACAATTGCTTCCTTTTTATCAGGGGTGCTCGCTGAAGCGTTTGGTCCGAGAAGAATAATGTTTACGGGAATAATTACTTATATAATCGGGACTAGTTCGTTTATTGCTTTCGGCGTTAACGAGCTTAATTATGGCACGATGTTACTGACTTATGCACTCCGAGGATTCGGTTATCCACTATTCGCATACAGCTTCATGGTATGGATCAATTATCGGAGTCCTAAAAATAAGCTGGGAGCAGCAGTTGGATGGTTTTGGTTTGTTTTTACAGGTGGTTTAAATGTGCTGGGAGCCTATTACTCTATATGGGCCATTGAACATTTCGGCCAGATCGGTACTCTTTGGACATCAATTCTCTGGGTATGTGTCGGAGCTTTTTTTGCCATTATTATGAACCGAGACAAGCTAGAGCTTAAAAGCAGCAATATGAATACCGGTGCGAAATTAAAAGAATTAACAAAAGGTTTTACGATTTTAAAAAGGGAACCAAAAGTTGCGTTAGGCGGGATTGTTCGAACCATTAATACTACTTCTCAATTTGCTTTTCCAATCTTTTTGCCTATTCATATGGCGAATTACGGGATTTCGATCAATACATGGCTGACTATGTGGGGCGTTATTTTTGCCAGTAATATCATATTTAATGTGATATTTGGAATAGTCGGTGATAAATTAGGATGGCGTAATACAGTCATTTGGTTTGGAGGAGTTACTGCCGGAATCTCTACACTACTGTTATTTTATATACCAATATGGACCAATGGAAACCTTATACTCGTTTTTCTTGCAGGAATGTTCTGGGGTGCTTCGCTTGCAGGGTATGTACCATTATCTGCTTTGGTACCATCTCTTGTAAAAGAAGACAAGGGAGCAGCTGTTTCTGTATTGAACTTAGGGGCAGGACTCCCCGTATTTATCGGCCCTGCTCTTGTAGGATTGTTTTATGAGCCGATTGGCGCAAGCGGTTTAATCTGGATGCTTGCAATTCTATATTTTATTAGTGCTATATTGACAGTCTTTATCAAATTGCCCACAGAAGCAAAAGCAAAAGAAGAAACACAAAAGATAGCGATGAATTCATAGAAAAAGCTGTCTGAATTCTTATTCGGACAGCTTTCTCTATGTGAGGGTTTATTCAGATTGGTTTCTGTTTTTAATTAATAGAACAATATCATCGTATTCTAGTAAATTAGATAAGGAGTTCAATCCAACTGTAGGTACAGATTGATGCTTGTGATTCATTCTTTTTTTTAGTTGCTCCTGAATAACAACTAAATCTGTATAGGACGGAATATCATCGATAGATCGGTGATCAATTTGAATATTTGTTAATCCAGCTTCCTTCACTTTCCGTCGTAGAATAGCCGCTCCCATCGCACTCGAAGCCATTCCTCCGTCACAGGAAATAGTAACGTGATGAATGGGAGAAAGAGAAGAGGGTTGTTCGTCCCGAAATACGATACTTGGCCGTTCATTTTTTTCAGAGAGTGGAAGAGGGAAAGGTTCCATTGATGTTTCAGAACGTTGGGCATCAGATCGAACAAGAATAAAATGAGCAACAATATAGGATACAAACGCCGATAACCCAATTCCCAATAAAATAAATAAAGCATCATCCTGCGGAGCAAGAAACAAGATCAATAATATGCTCGCAGGAGAAGCCGTGGAAACAAGTCCAACATTAAAAAGTTGGAATAAGGTAATGCCTGTAAATCCGCCAGCAATTACTGCTAAAAATAATGTAGGCTTCATTAAAATATATGGAAAATATACTTCGTGAATTCCTCCAAAAATCTGAATCCCAGCTGTCCCACGGAGTGCCGGTTCTTCTTCCTTTCTTGCCGTCACCAAATAGGCCAACAGAACACCAAAGCCTGGTCCAGGATTGGCTTCTACAAGAAAGATGACACTTTTCCCGAGTTCGCGTGTTTGTTGAATACCAAATGGCGCGACGATTCCATGGTTAATGAGATTATTTAAAAACATGACTTTGGCAGGCTCAATGATAAACGATAAAAAAGGAAGCCATACTGATTCGACTAACATAATTAACCCATTATTTATTTGTTTGAGTATATCGTTCATTAGAGGGCCTATCATGAAATAGCCAGCTAACAGTAAACTAATCCCAAGCACTGCATCTATAAGATTGGAAATCAGAAGTTCACTACCGATCGGAATATAGTCCTGTGTCCGCCGTTCTATCCATGCTGATAGCCAGCCGATTAGCGGACTGAATAAAATAGCTCCAATAGTCATCGGCATATCCGATGTCATAATCAAACCAATCATGGCAACATTCGCGACAATACCTCCGCTATGGCCGCCAAACAACTTTCCTCCAGTGTAAGCAAGCATAAGTGGTAATACATATCGATAAATAGGATCGATAAATTGACTGATTACAGTGTCAGGTTTCCATCCATTTGGTCCAAATAAAATATTTAAAATACCTACAGCTATCATAATTGAGATATTTTGAAAAACAATGGAGCTATATATGCGTCCTATGCGATTCATCTAAGTTTTCCTCTTGCATAATTAAGAATTTTTTCTTGATAAGCTTGCTGCAATTGGTCACGCACGGCGAAAAGTGCCTGTTCTTTGTTGCCGGAAGAAATGGCTTCTGCCAGCACATTATCAAGAAGCCCGCTTATCAATTCCCCTAAAAGTGGAAAATGCTCACGCGGTGCATCAGGCGGTCCCGCCAGTAGTAATACTGTATTGACGGATTGCTTTTGTCCATTTTCAGAATGCCACGGTATTGCTTCTTTCAGCGATATAATGTTAGCAAAAAGAGTCCGAACAGCAGATGTACGGCTATGTAAAATACCAATGGAGCCAATTACAAAACTGCCTTTCCGCTCTCTTTCTTTAAATGCTTCAATCAGCTCTTCGGATGAAATGACAGCATGGGATTGTGATACAATCGCATTAAGCCATGTAAACTTCTCTTTTGTAGGAATGGCTTCCATCCAATCGAGGCTTCTCATCAGTTGAGCAAACGCTTCCCCATAATAAGCGACCTCTATAAGCGCTGAATCTTCTGAAAAATGATCGGATGCGAACAGTATCTGATCGGTGCTTTGTTGTTTTTTTAATATGCTTTTTATTTTTTGCAAATCATTTTCTGTTAAAATGGGGGATACTACGATAAGACGCTCTTCTGTAATGGCAGATATCTGAATCGTAGATACAATTGCATCCACTTGCCAGTTGTTTTCGAGCCATTTAGGCAATTCATTAATGGATATCACTCCTGAAACGTAAATTCCTGGAATTTCTTGCTTTAACCGGGACGCAATTAATCGGGATGTGCCAAATCCACTGGCACAAACTATAACTACGCGTCCTTTTATATTTTGTTGATTTACTAATGCTGCTCCCACATGTATTGCCATATAGGCAATTTCAGAAGGAGGTATGGTAACACCAAGATAATCTGACAATGATTCAGCACTTTTCCGGCTCGCTTCATAGACATCGGGATAATCTCTTTGAATTTGAGAAAATAGCGGGTTATGGATAGGCAGTCCATTGCGTATTCTGTTTAATGCAGGATAAAAATGCTTAAGTAATCCTTCACTCAGCATGGGATCTGTCAATGGTTGATTCAGTTCTTTTTTCACGCCTTCGATAAAAATCCTAACCAAATGGGTAGTTTCTTCTTCTTGAAGCTGTTCTATAGGCAAATCAGGTTGTACCCCATATAAGTGAAGAATCAAATAGTTTATTTCCTCTTCCGGAAGTTCAATATCCAGTAATTCTCTTAATCTTGCTGCTATATAAAAAGCGGAAGGGTACAATTTCATTAGTTTCGAGTCCAGGTTTAGATGTCCATGTTTTTTATCTTTGTGGCGCTCAGCAGCAAGAGCTAAATGAAGAGAAACGCTGATCCGATCACGCTCGTTTAAAAACAGCGAAGGATTTTGTTCAGCTGCCTCAGTTAGCACTTTCTCGACTGCATAAAGAATATCCAAATCTAGCAGGTCTAAATACATGGATGGGATATACTTTTCTATCCGCCAATCTTCTTTTTTTCCTAGTTTCAATAAATCAAACACTGCCAGCCAATTCTCTGGCAGTGTTGAATTATTTACAACCGTAGTAATGGCAGCTCGTAAATCTTTGTCTTCTCCTACAATATAAATACCAAGACCAGGTTTTCGAACCAATGTTAAATGAAAATGGTTCAACCATTCTTCAAGTTCATTTAAATCATGGCTGATCGTCGCTTCCGTTACATAGTATTTTTTACTGAACACAAACATTTTAGTTGGTGTCTGATCCCTTAATAAGTCGCAAACGATTCCTATTTGCCTGTCTTTTGGTGAAAAAGAGGTTTGCTGGCGGGCTTTTTCTAGTTCTTCCGTCAGAACATCTTTATTTTCTTGTTCACCAACTAAGCATATGCCACTTCGAAATTGTTTCATGATTTTCAGACCATAAGTCCGTACTATAGGTTTTAACTGTGCTATTTCTCGCTGGCATGTTCTTAAACTAATGTCCAGCTCCTCAGCAATATCTTTTGGCATAATCGGAAAGTCGCTTTCAAGTAGACGGTCAATTATCATCTTTTGGCGGCTGCTAATAAATATTTTTGCTTTCTCTGCCAACTTTTTCACCTTCATTTCTCAAGCATTTCTCATCATTTTTTATGTATTAAAACAAAGGGTTTATAGTTTGAGCAATGGTTTGATAGCGGGCAAATTGTTCGTCATACACGTTTTTGTTTTTTGGATTGCAGGCAATCATTTTAGATTGCTGATCAAGCATAGCTAAATCAGAAACTGCCGTCCACTCTCCGTTGCCAAAACCCGCTAGAATAGATGCACCATAAGCTGGGCCTTCACGTTCTTCATGAACATGAAGAGACTGCTGATATACGTCAGCTAGCACTTCTGTCCATAATGGATTTTTAATAGCGCCACCTGTTACAGTCCAATCTTCTACCTCAATCCCTGCTTTTTTCATCATATCAAATACATCTCTTAAACTATAACAAACTCCTTCTATCACAGCGCGAGCCATGTTTTGTCGATGATGTCTATACGTTAATCCAAAAAAGACGCCTTTTGCTTTGGGATTATTTAATGGTGTCCGTTCGCCATTTAAATAGGGGAAGAACAATAATCCTTCAGCGCCAGGTTCTACTTGATCAACACCTTTCAGCAATTCATCAAATGTTTCTTTTTCAAACGTGTCACGCAGCCATCTTAATGACATTCCAGCAGATAATGTTGTACCCATCGCATGCCACATTCCAGGCAGACAATGACAAAACAAGTGCAGTGTGCTTGCTTCATCTCTTGCTACATCAGGAAGTTCATTCAGTGGAACAAAAACGGTTCCTGATGTTCCGATGCTGATACTCCCCTTCATTTCCTTTATAATACCATTTCCTAGGGCTGCTGCTGCATTGTCTCCTGCTCCAGCAATAACTGGAATTCCGATTGGCAGTCCTGTTAACTGAGCCGCTTTTTCAGAAATGGTTCCGATGACTTCCTTACTTTCCGAAACTGGAGGGAACCATTCTTCAAGAAATCCAAGATCTTTGATAATATCCCAAGCCCATTCTCTTTTTTGGACATTTAGCAAACATGTTCCGCTTGCATCGGTTACATCTGCTGAATATTCTCCAGTTAACTCGTATACAATATAATCTTTTGGCATTAAGATCTTCTTAATTTGTGAAAAATGATGAGGTTCATTTCTTTTTAGCCATAAAAGTTTAGGCGCAGTAAAACCAGGTAAAATTGGATTTTGGACAGTTTTAAATAAACAATCAGCCCCGATGATTTCCTCCATTTCACTACACTCTTTTAATGTTCGCCCATCATTCCATAAAATGGACGGTCGAATCGGTTGATTTTGTTCATCTAAAATAACCAGGCTGTGCATTTGGCCGGTGGTACCAACTGCTCGAATTAATGTTGAATCAATTCCTTTTTCCCATAACATGTTTAAGCAGGAAATAACGGACTCCCACCAAAGAGAGGGTGATTGTTCAGCCCACCCTGGCTGTGGACTATCAAATGTATAAGATACTTGAGCGGTAGAAACAACGTGTCCATTATGATCGATCACCAAAGCCTTTGTTCCTTGCGTTCCAATATCAATTCCTAATAATAATGAAGGGTTCATCTTTTTTTATCCTTTCTGCTTTCTAGTAATAAGAGAGAACCCGGCAAGTACCTTTCAGCAGAGTGAAATAAACTGCTTGAATTGGATGGCTGGGTCCTGGGTAGATGCTATTTATCGATTTTTACTTGTACTTTAAATTGACTACTATTGCGCGGTCCTTGTAAGTAATCAACTGTTTCTTCAAGAGACAGCTGATCAGAAATGAGTGGTTTTAATAGAATACGTCCTTCTTTCACCCAATTGAAAGCAGGAATGAATGTATAGTTAATGGCCATAGAACCTAATACAGTCCAGTCATTATTGTATAGTTTAAATGGATCAAGAGTTACTTTTGCATTTTGTGCTGTCACACCAAACTGAAGATACTTACCTGTTTTTCCGATGTAGTTAAATGCACTTTCTATAACAGAGGGAATTCCAGTAGCGTCTACAACAACATCAAATCCATGCGGGTATATTTCATTGCTAAGGTTCTTTTCAATTTCTTGGCTGAGTACACCTTTTGTAGCTCCCCACTCCAACGCCATATCTAATTTTGCCTGATCAAGATCGACAACAACAAGTTCAGAAGCACCGGCCATTTTTAAAGATTGAATCAACTGTTGTCCCATTGCGCCTGCTCCAAATAATAGAACGCGGTCTCCTACTTGTAAATCAAGACGGTTCATAGCATGCACGACACAGGCCATTGGCTCAATGAATGCAGCTTCTTCAAAAGAAAGGGAATCGGGAATTTTTACTACATTTCGTGCTAGGACTTTTACATATTCTGCCATGCTACCATCAGTTGTATTTCCAAGAGCCCCCCAATTTTCACATTGGTTACCGCGGTGTGTTAAACAATATTCACATTCGCCGCAAAACAAAGATGGGTCAGCTGTTACTCTGTCTCCTATATTAAATCCTCTTACGTTTTCTCCGATCTCATGAATAACACCGGAAAACTCATGTCCTGGAATAATGGGATAGGGAGACAAAAATTCTCCTTTGTAAATATGTATATCGGTGCCACATATACCGGTATGCTTTACTTTGATTGTTACTTCTCCTGACTGCGGTGCAGGATAAGGAACTTCTTTTACGACTGCTTTATAGGGTTCTTCAATCACTAGTGCTCTCATTTTCTCTCCTCCTATTATCTTTCAAAACAATTTAGAAATAAATAATGAAGGATTCTGATATGAATCCGTTTTCATACTATTATTTTAGCAATCATCTTCATCTCATTGCACTAGAAGATTCCATAAGTTTGTCACTTATAAACGGACAGATTTTATACAGTGTATTTGCAAAAGTATTATCATCTACAGGTGTCCTCATAGTCCCCTTAATCAAAGATTTAGTGGTTCCGTAGTACAATTTCTTCAACAAGTTCTCGCTAACCTTCTAACTCAAAGACTTCATACACAGAAAGACTTCATCCATCGATGTATATAAACATGCTTAAACAATAAAAACGGAAGACATTACCTTGAGGCCTAATGGTTTTTTAGCATTCGTACTTAGTTACATATTGTTCGTAAAATTAAGGAATATATGAAATGAAAAAGCATTTGGAATTGTCAATTTCAAATGTTTTCTTCGTGCGCCCGGCATGGGTGCAATCTAAAGGGTGTGAGTCCCGAACCATGAAGGCAGTAGTAATGGTTAGCTTAATGCAAGGGTGTCCATGGTGACATGGAATCTGAAGGAAGCAAGCGGCAAACCTCCGGTCTGAGGAACACGAACTTCATATAAGGCTAGGTATCATTGGATGAGTTTGCGAAACAAAACAAAGTCCTTGGACCCCTATCTCTAATTCTTAATCTTCTAGAACTAACGGGTGCGTTAGCTGAAGATCGGATCTGTCTTAAGGCAGCCTGTTCTTCTTTAACTAACAGGTGTTATTGTTTAATGAAAAATCTACTAATCTAGTATAATAGTTCTTCTTTTGTCTATACTGTCTATTAATATGGTATAGATTGGAGAGAATCGGGTATGATCTTAACTGATGTATGATGTATGGGGTTTATATAAGGCAGATAAGCAAATTCAAGGTTATTCTCCACAAACATTAAAGGCCTATTACGTCCAATTTAACTTGTTGGTGAATAGTTTTGGAAATATATCCATTCAAGACCTTTCAACTAATTCTCTTAAAGTTTATCTGGGAAAAGCAGCTGAAAAGCTTAAGCCATCCAGTCTGGGTCACAGAATTCGATTTATTAAATCTTTATTTAGATGGGCCCAGGATGAAAATTTAATTAATGGAAATCCTGCTTCCAAAATCAAGGAACCAAAATTAGAATTAAGGGTTCCAAAATACTTGTCTGAAGAGGAAATTGAACATTTGCGGGAAGCTTGTCATACAACATTCGAAAATGCTTTATTTGAGTTTATGTATTCAACAGGATGCAGAATTGGTGAAGCAATAACTCTAGATAGGGCCTCAATCAATTTCTCTAATCAATCAGCAATCGTATTAGGTAAAGGACAAAAAGAACGAGAAGTATATTTCAATACTCGCTGTGAAATATGGTTGAAGCGATATTTAAATGAGCGAAAAGATCATGAGGAAGCACTATTTGTGACAACACGTGCACCCCATCGAATGAGTATTTCTCAAGCGAGAAACATTATAAAACTGGTAGCAAAGCGAACGGACATTAAAAAGAGCATTCATCCCCACCAGCTTAGACATAGTTACGCCACAAATTTATTGAATAATGGAGCGCCTCTAGAAGTGATTCAAAATTTAATGGGTCATGAAAAAAGTGAAACCACAAAAATTTATGCATATCTAAGTGGTGCAATGCGGAGAGACTTGTATAGAAAGTACTTTTAAGGGACCAAGGGTCCTTTTTATTTTGTTCTTAATAAACTATAGGGGGCAGTTTAGCTCAATAAGAAATGATATAGTATTTATAAATTTTGTTACATAAGAATATGTTTAAAAGTGATTATAAGAGGAGAGAGGAGCAATTAATAAACATGCATTTATCAAATTCACAACGATTAGCTATTGAATATATTGAAAATTATGCAAAAAATCATAAAAATGAAGCTAAATTAAATATTAATCATGTGTTAGAAATGTCAAACATATCAACAGATACATTTGAAAAAGCAGTTAATGCAATTAAAGTTTACGCAAGAATTGGTTTGCATTTTCATCCAGATAGACCCGATTCCAATATGACAAGCGTTGCCGAATCATTATTAATGCAAGGGGTTTATAAAAATCAATTCGAAACGCTTATCACAAATGGAAGTGTATCTGCTCTTCCAGGTGGTGAACGAGACCTTTGGGAGAAAAGAATGTTTGGAGGAACATACCAACTTGAGGGTACAACAAATAAAGAACGTCCCAAATATGGTGCACTTAATTTGATGTTACATTCAGATGGACCAGCCCCTCGCTTTGGTTCATGCTATCTCCTACTTTATCCAGAAGCCTCATGTCGTTCTACATTTACATATTTAGATTCTCACCAAGATTTAAAGGAAAAGGGGACCTATAAAGAATTTGATTTAATTTTAGCAATACTTTTGGAAGAGTCATTCTCAAGAGAATATGTACTTGGAGAAAGTGAACTACGACCTCCAAAACTAATCAATCATTTATTAACTAATCTTCCTAAATCAGAAATATACCTCAACAACAAGAAACCTAATCGAAATCTTAATCACTACATAGAAGCTCAAATTCATGGAGATATATCACTTAAAGATGACGTTGAAGTTCTTGTTGCAGACAGTTCTTTTAGAGGAACTGATATTGGGAAAGCCCTAGAACAAATATGCCTAAAGTATTCAATTAGATTATATTGGCGAAGGGGTTTTAAACTTAAAGTACAGGATATTCCTTCTGATTTTAGAGGACCAACAATGCCTTTTTTAGCAAAACGTATTGCACAAAGCGATTATATTGATGCAAGAATAATTGGCTCTGCCGTAAAAGACTTATACTTTAATCCTGATAATTGGTCTGATTATGGAACTGTTAAAGATATGCTTCAGGAATTAAAGCTATTGTGGCATGTACTGGTGAGATATGGTTAATGATATTCAGACATGAAAGTATAAATTGTGAAACAATACACTTAAACTATCGGGTGCGTTAGCTGAAGATCGGAGCTGTCTCTAAGGCAGCTTTTTCTTATGGAACTATCGGGGCAGGTTACTTTAATAAGGGAGTCAGTCTATCAGTTGGTTAGACTGACTATAAATGAAAAATATTGGTAGAATTAAAAAAGGGAACGGAGGTTAAAATCTCATATAGTGAAAAAAACAGTAGTTATTTAATATGAGGGGGTGAAATCATTATTTTCATCCCTCATATACTATTGAATCTAGATAAGGAGTATTCTAATTGAAAAAATATAATGTTATATTTGGTATCTTCTTATTGTCGTTACTTGCAATTTCTCTTTTATATTTCAAATTTAATTTTAGTTATTCTACGGAAACTGATTCAAATTCCAGTGAGAAAATCGGTTATTTAGAGAATAATGCTCTAGCTGTAGCTGCATTTAAAGATACTGGAGAACCTATTTTAGATAATGAATTCTTACATAAAAACGAAGAATCTATTGCTAGTTTAGAGTTGTTTTTGGGTCATATTATGAACGAAGAGACAACTTATGGAATTATAGTGATGCAGGACTATATTCAAAGTAAATTTAGTTGTAACGGTGTTAAAACTAAGGATTTATGCAGAATAAAAGCAAAATCTAATACGGAAATTACTATACCATTATCACTTAAAGTAAATCCTAATACTAGAGAGTTAATAATATTAATTGTTAAAGAACCGGATTCCATGGTTAAAGAAATGGATATTGAGCAGTTATTTTATTATGAACAAGCTTATGCCAAAAGATATATTATCGAAGGATCAGATATAAAGGGTATCACTTTCAATTATAAAGATCCAGATTACATATACGATTCAGAAGGTGATCAAAACTCAATATTTTTTAGCAGAAAACAAATTGACAGACAATTAATTAGTAATATAGATTCAAACCAAAAAACATATCTACATATGGGTAGCACTTTTGTAGATAAAGGAGTTAAATATAAAGTTGTTGCTTTTGAAAACTGGAATCAAGCTAAAATAAATAATGAAACTACACTCGATGTCAAAACGCAACCAAAACGCACATATGTATATGAGGTAACCACTTCTACTGTAAATATGGATACTAATTTACAACTATTTGCCTTTCCTGACCCTTTTGAAACAATAAACAATGATAACCTATATAAGGTTCATCAAACAACAAGAACTGTAATAGAACCCAAAATTAGGTAATTAATCTTAGGTAACTTTTGAAGTCTTCTCCTTCAGAATGGGGTAGCACCAACTTTTTATCATATTTCCCACGTTAAGGCTGAAACCCTTGGTAAATAAAGAGTTTCCCTTAAATGTTCGTTTTAGGGAAGTTGAATATTAACCACTTGATGATGATAAATAAGGTAATTTTCGTTCCCTTAATCCTTCCCTATATATTTCCCTCTTCCAAAGGCTTTTGGTTATAGGGAATAGCCTTAAAGTAAGAAAACACACTATTTATCTACCAAAAAATGTCTTAATGTGGGTTTTACGTCAAAATGTTGTCTGTACCCGGGTAGCATCAGGAAAATGCGTATTTACAACGATAAGCATTCTGATACAAGTCATATGGACATTATGAACTCTATTTTGTAGGTGATTGGATTGTGTCTAAAAAGGCTCTACACTATTGAGATTGTGAAAGAATGTACTTAAACTAAAGGGGCAGGATAGTTCCATAAGGAATACTGTTAAGTGACATTAAAGTTGTTTAAATACGTCAGTCATGTTATCCCATTAAAGGGCCATTTAATTGAATAAACTTTTGAATTACGATGCAGTTTGTTGAAGTGATATAATTAAATAAAATTAAACGTTAATACCGAAATATAATGAAATAAAGAATAAGGAAAAGGGGGATTGAAAATGGATGTAAGATACCCAATTGGGAAACTACAAGTTCCTGAAAAAGTAACATTAGAAAATATTCAAGAATGGCTAAAGGAAATCGAAACTTACACGATTCGATTAAGAGAAACTGTCGACTTATTAAGTGATGAGGAATTAAGCAGAACTTATCGTGAAGGTAGTTGGACAGTTCGTCAACTTGTTCATCACATTGCAGATTCTCAGTTGAACATGTATCAACGTTTGAAGCTGGCTTTAACAGATGAGAATCCAACAGTACCAGCTTTTGATGAAGAAAAGTGGGCTATTCAACCGGATACAAAGCTTCCTGTAGAAAGTTCTATTAAAATGTTAGAAGGTATAAATGAGCGCATCTTATCTTTAGGACATAGTTTAACTGAAGAGCAATTAGATCGAGCTTTTACTCACCAGATAAACGGTATAATAACAGTTGCAACAAAAGTTGCAAAATTAGCTTGGCACGAAGAGCATCATTTAGCCCATATAAAAATCGCATTATCAAAATAATACAATATGTATAAAAGTGGCTTATCGAACCTCGATAAGCCATTTTTAAAATTAAAATAAGGAATAATTACAGAAGTTTGATTCAACTAAAGGGCGCGATTCTTTAATAAGAATCGCTTTTCTTAAAGAACTAACGGGTGCGTTAGCGCCATAAGAAGGCCGCCAATTGGCGGCCTTTTGAACGTATGATTCTTAGCATTATCATACATTCAAATTCAAGTGGAAAAGTATGATACAATCAAGGCTTTTGAATGTTATGATTAAGAAAATCTGGTGGCAGATGTTATGGCATAGAAGGAATTAATTGCAGAGTCTATGAAAAAAAAATGAGGTGAAGAAAAATGGTTGCAAAAACAGAAGAAGATTTTAATGGTTTGAAGGAAATTGGCAAAATTGTTGCCTCCATTAGAGATGAATTGGTACAAAGAACAATTCCTGGCATAACGACCAAAGAACTTGACGATATAGCCGGAGAGCTTTTAGAGAAAGCAGGTGCAGTTTCAGCCCCAAAAGGTGAATATGATTTTCCTGGCTATACTTGCATTAGTGTTAATGAAGAAGTGGCACATGGCATTCCGGGTCCTCGGGTTATTCATGAAGGAGATTTAGTAAATATAGATGTTTCTGGTTCCAAAAACGGTTATTTCGCAGATACAGGAATCTCGTTTGTAGTAGGCGAAGGAGAAGCAGTATTAACCAAAATATGCGACGTTGCTAAAAAGGCATTTGAAGCAGGTCTTAAGAAAGCAAAACCCGGTTCCAAAAAAAGTAGAATCGGAAAAGCAGTATTCGAAACAGCGAGACAGCATGGATTCACTGTTATCAAAAACCTTACAGGACATGGTGTTGGACGTAGAATACACGAAGCACCTGACCATATTTGTAATTATTATGATCCATGGGATAATGAAATATTAAAGGAAGGGATGGTTATCGCATTCGAACCATTTATCTCAACCTTTGAAGAAGAAGCATTACAAAAAGAAGACGGTTGGACCTATGCCACAGAAAAAAGCTATGTAGCTCAATTGGAACATACGATTATCCTTACTAAAAATGGTCCAATTATTGTCACACTTTAATTCAAACATACGCGAAAAAGAAAAATATATGGAGTTCGCTTACTAACGGATGCGTTAGCGCCATAAGAAGGCCGCCAATTGGCGGCCTTTTGAATGTGCGATTCTTTATATTATCATACATACAAATTAGAGAAAAAAATACCCTTGTTCAACTATCGGGGCAGGTTAGTTCAATAGTATTCGAAATGGTAGAATATTTTTAAACGATTATGCGGAGGTATAAAATGTTATTTTTAAAAGAACACCCCCATTTTATTTTTCGTATTGGAGAACAACCTCAGTTTGTAGATGATTTATCCGACGTAGATGACTCTTCTACCGAATTGTTAATCCAAGGGAAAACAAAGAATATGGAAAAGCTAAAATCTTTTTCGAAATTGATCAAACTGTGGATTTACACAGTAAACCAAAATGAATTCAATACTATATTGAGTCTAGTCAATCCGAAAATGCTGCATATATATGAAATGAGAGTAGAAGATTTATCTATAATCGGCTCACTTAAAGATGTTGAGGTAGTGTCGCTTGACTGGAATTTAAAAGCAACTTGTTTATGGGATTTATCTAATAATTCTTCTTTAAAATCTTTGTCTATAAAAGACTTTTCAAAGTTAAATGACATAAGCCATTTACAAAACAGCACAAGTTTAGAACTGTTAGATTTGTCAGGTGGAGAGTCGAAGGACTTAAAATTAAATAATCTTCAGCCTCTAAAGTATCTTAGAAATTTAAAATATCTAGGTTTATCAAATATTAAGGTTCAAGACGAGTCGCTAGAACCCATTTGTGAATTAAAAGAGCTTCAGGAGTTAGAAATCTCTAACCAATTTCCTACGGAAGAATACGCGAAGTTGTCTGTAGCTATTCCTAATACTAAGTGCGATAAATTTAAACCATATGTATATCTTTCAAGCCCTATCGAGGAAGAGGATGTAATGGTTGTAGGTAAGCGAAAACCTTTTTTAAATTCTAAAGTTAATTTGCAAAGGTTACAAAAATACGAAGAGCAATTCAAGGCTTTCCAAAGAAAGTATAAAGGTTAACCTGTTTAGTATCTATAGCTGTTCTATTCTTCAACTAACGGGTGCTTTAGTTCAATAACAGGGGTTGCTGAGGCAGCCTTTTTCTTATGGCACTAAAGGGGCAGTTTAGTTGAATATGAAGGAGTAGAAAGTTACTTTAAACAGATATACAAAAGTGAAACTATAAATTCCATAACTATATTGAATGTTGCTATGATCGGAAATGAACATATCAAATCTCGCTTTGGAAAGGTTATAATGATAACTTTTGAAACTTTTATAATTGAATTAACGTAAATATAGTAATTATTTATTGTAGGGAAGGGATTATTATTTTAATTTATTATTTTTTATTTGGTTTAGGTGTGTTTTTAGTTATATTCACAGTGATATTTTTTATTCATATGTATATAGAGAGAGAAATTGAGTTTTGGCAGACTATTAAAATGCTGGGCGGTTTTCTAGTGGGACTCCTGCTTTTATGGATGACCATTCCAAGTCTAAAAGATGTAATAACGAAAGACTTTGATGTTGTTAATGGAAAATGTACGATAGAAATATCTTCATCTGGTCGTTCTTCTGATTCGACTTTCAATATGTTTAATACAGACGAACAATTTAGTTTCATGGAGATTCCTGACCTTGATGCTTATGGCAAATCAATTCCTTATTACTGTGAGATTACGGTGACCAAAGACCGTATGTGGGAAATGGATTATAAAATTTACGATTTAAAGACAGGAAAGCTTATGGATTCACACACAGGTGAGTAGCTTACTTTGAAAAAAATAATAAGAATAATTATACATACGCAGCTGAGAAACCAATCCCAAATCAAAGTTTGTTGATACAACAAAACACTTAAAACGTTGTCATATCAATGTTTTAAGTGTTTTTCTTTATTCTATTCCTATACAGCTTTTTATCACAATCGTTTGAACCTAGATATAACAAGGCTTTCAACGATGTTCAAAAAAACTGCACTGGCACACGTTCTGCAAAAAAAATTGCATACGCAACTCTTTTTTCTTATTGAACTAACGGGGCAGGATAGTTTAGTAATCCATTGGGTTAATTGGTAAAATGCTATTAAAGATTGGAGGTAATTATTTTATGGAATTTATTACATTGGAAGAGAATATTGAAAAAATGAAAAAAATATACAAAATGTCAGATGACGTAATAAATAAGATTTTCTATACTAAACACAAAATGTATCACACTGATCCAATAGAAATGAGTGCCTTTTTAACAGCTATTGATATTGTTGATGAAGAACAAAGATTGTGTGATATTATAGAAGCCTTGCATAGAGACATAGGATTAAGTTATGACACGTTGGCTGCATATTGTGAAATGACTACGGAAGAGTTGGAAGAATTCTTGAGAAATCAAGAATCCTTAACCGATAAGAAAAAGTTTATAATAGCTGTTAGAATAATGTTTCTACATCATGTTTTGAAAGAAAAATATCCGACTGAGGGTACTGTCGATGAGTAAACATCGCTGTTCGTATAGGAGAAGTTCTTAATGAACTAACGGGTGCGTTAGTTGAATAAGAATAACTAAAAAAGTCGATTCCTTGAGATGGAAATCGGCTTTTTTAATAGGTGACATTTCCTTAGCGTTGTAAATCCGCATTTTCCTGACGCTACCCCGTAGTGTATGATTTGAAAACAAGTTACTTTAGTTATGAAAGGGACAGGAGAATGTGAATGTTTTCAGAAAAACAATTAAAAGACTTAATTTCAGGGAACATAGTTGGTAACAGTTTCCCTTATGATACAGATAATGAACAAGAAATTGAAGCTCATATACGACGATTATATTATCGAATTAATCGTATTCCAAATTTAAAATGTGAAGCTGAGTGGAATCATTTTGGAAGTGGCTATGCCTCTTTTGTTGAATTTTTTTGCTATCTCAAAGAAGATGTTACAGTCGTTGAAGAAAAGTACGGTCGTCGAGAGGAAAAGACGGAAGGTATTATTATTGACGTTTGTCGGTTAGCACCTGTAGCTATAATGGGTGAAGATGATAGATATAAAACGATTTGTATCGAAACAAATGAAGAAGTTGGTGGGGCTTATGGTTCCTTACTTGATGGTCCAAAACGATTGCATTTAAGCAAGAAATTTCAATCAATTGCAGAAAAATGGAAACAAGCGTTAAAAGAATTTGATTATGACATTTTGGAAGCAGAAAAAATTAATAAACCTTTATCCTTTGAAACGAAAATTCCAACGATTTATCGAGAACCAGGAGAATATTTAATTATGGATGCGATTTTTTATTGGGAGGATTAAATTTAATTAAATAAAAAAATCCTATAAAGTTCAAAATTGGGTAGATTCGTTGCTAATTGAAATGGTTTGTGTAAAATTGCACTTAAACTATAGGGTGCGTTAGCTGAAGATCAGAGCTGTCTTTAAGGCGGCTCTTTCTTTATGCAACTATAGGGGCAGGTTAGTTCAACAAGATGTATATAATACATTCTATATAAATGAAAACTAATGGAGGCAATATTTCAAATGAAAAAAACTCAAGTAAGGGTGTATTTCAGTTTATTTGGTGATGAATTTCCAATAGATGAAGTAACGGATAGGTTAGGAATAACACCTACTCTTACCTACAAAAAAGGTGAACTCATTAATCGAAGCAATGATTATACCCGCGACTTCCCTTTGTATCGAAAAGAAACAGTTTGGGACTTAGATACTAACTATCAAGACTCCTATGATGTGAAGGAACAAATGGACCAGATTTTGATACCTTTAAAAAATAAAACAGTTATAATAAATCAGTTAAAAGTGGACTATAAACTGGAATGTAAAATCTCCATCGTAATTATTATGGAAAATGGAGATACACCTGGTTTGTATCTTGATAACGAACAGATTGAATTTGCAAATAGTGTAAAAGCTGAATTTGATATTGATTTGTATGCAAACCCTTATGAAGATGATATTAACGATTAAATAGAACAAATTTTCTTTAAGTAACGGGTGCTTTATTTGAAGATAGGAGCTGTCTTTAAGGCTGACTTTTTCTTTATGCAACTATCGGGGCAGTTTAGTGAAATAAATTGGTCCTGCTATATGAAAAAATTGGTATTATAAAAATAAATAAAACAAATTGGAGAAAACTAACTATGTTAACAGCTTTATATCCTAGCATAATAATCAGTTCAATATCATTAATAATTTTATTATTTCAACTTGTGAAAAGGCGTATCTCTGGACTTAATTTTGTATATCTATTATTTTTTACGATTTATATAAGCGAACTTTATTAGTGTAACTATATTTCCATTTCCAGTTCAGAAATTTTTAATTGAAACAATGATAGAGGATAATCTGGGATTAAAAAATAATTTTATTCCATTTAAAATCTTTAATGATGCAAAGAACATGGATTCTTTAAGCTTTGGTTTAAGTATTATTTTAAAGCAAGTAGTTGGTAATACTATTCTATTTCTTCCTATGGGATTTGTTTTACCAATAATTTTTTCAAATATGCAAACAAAAAAGATTATATTCATTGGCTTTTTAACAAGTTTATCAATTGAAATTTTTCAAGGTCTAGCTGGTTTATGGATTGGGTACAACTATCGTGCTGCCGATATTGATGATTTAATTTTTAACATGTTAGGTACTGCATTCGGCTTCTTAATATGGAAATTGCTTTATAAGGTTTTTAAAAATAATAACTTAATAGTAACTTCAAATATTAAAAATATTTAAAACATATTTTATTTTGTAATTTCAAACTTATATCTTAATGAACTAACAGGTGCGTTAGCTGAAGATCGGAGCTGTCTTTAAGGCGACTTTTTCTTATGGAACTAAAGGGGCAGTTTAGTTGCATAAGCTCCCTTTTGAAAAAGGATATTTTTCATCCCTAAGAGAATTTAGATTTAATGGATTTTTTATATAGAGGTGAAAAGGATGAATAAATATCTTAATCGAATTTCCCAAGACTTAGTAAATGCAAATTTGGATAATTATTGGTCAGGTTTTGAATCGGTTGCTTACGCATTATATGATAAGAGTTATGTTTATCTTTTCAACCATCCTAGAATGAAAAAAAATCAACAAAATAATTATCAAATTTTAAATTGGGATGAACAATTTAATGGTTGTACACTTATTCTTTATAATGATTATCCAACAGCAATTGTAAATATCGAATTGTATGAGGATTATAAAAGTTTATATTCTATTCTCGTACACGAATTATTCCACGGTTTTCAATATGTTAAGGGCGAAACACGGTTTGCGAATGAAATTATGGGAATCACATATCCGTTATCAAAAGAAAATGTGGAATTACGAAATCAGGAAAGAACCAACCTTTTTAGTGCGGTGTTAGAAAATAATATTATTAAAAAGAAACTATATCTTAATACTTTCATTGCCCTAAGAGAAAAAAGAGCTGCTAAATTTAATAATTATCTATTATACGAAAACTTAATTGAAACATTTGAAGGACCTGCGTTGTATGTTGAACTAAAGGCTTACTCGGAAAAAACCCCGATAGCTTACAAATCAGTTCTAAAAAAATATGGACAACACCTTATGGACAAATATGAATCCACTTCTGATATACGAAAGAGTTGTTATAGTTCAGGTTTGTTTATGTGTTTGTTACTAGATGAGTTTTCACCAGGTTGGAAGGAAAGTTTTTGGGGTAAAGAGGAAACATTATACGATATATTTAAACAGCTTTCGGATGACTTTATAAAAATAAGTAACGTAGAAATAAGTCCTGAAACAGAGGAAGTAATTAATTTTGCTATACAAAATAAAAAAAATACATTTGAAAATTTTGAACAACAAAAAGGAATTCATCTATTTATTGAAGGTGAAATAACTGCTAAATCTTTTGACCCGATGAATATCGTCCCATTTGAAAATAGGCTTTTACATAAGAACTTTATAAAAGTAAGAATTAACAATGAAGACTATCTTGTACAACAACCTGTTATTGCCTATTGTAAGGGTGGACTTCAAAATATAATTAAATTACATCTGATATTAAAGAATAATCCCATTGAAAATGTTGATTCGCTTACAATTGATGGTATCGGAGAAATAAAGGGAAGGTATGAGAAACAGGAAAATGTTTTGCATTTATATGTGAATTAGGACCATTTCTTAATGAACTAACGGGTGCGTTAGCTGAAGATCGGAGCTGTCTTTAAGACAGCTTATTCTTATGCAACTAACGGGGCAGGTTAGTTGAACAGTGTTGTTTAACTTGTGTTCAACTATCGGGCCAAATAAGTTAAGAAGGTTGACTCATTATAATTAAAGGGGATATGCACTAATGAAAAATATTTTTAATCATATGCATACAGCAGAAGTTTTAAAGCGTATTGACAAATTGAGTCCAAATTCACAACCACAATGGGGAAAAATGGATGTTGCCCAAATGCTAGCGCATTGTTCATCTTTCCAAGACATTGCAATGGGAAATTCTTTTCCACCAAGGAGTTGGTTAGGAATAATGGTAGGGAGGTTTGCAAAACAAATCATTTACAATGACAAGTCATTGCCCCACAATATGTCTACTATTCCAACCATTTTGATTGCAGATGAAAGAGAATTTGACACAGAAAAAGAAAAGCTTAAACAAAAAATTATCACATTCCAAAATAACGGACCAGAGAAGTGCACAACTCACCCGCATCCTTTTTTTGGAAAACTTACTTCTGAGCAATGGGGTAAAGGAATATACAAGCACCTTGACCATCATTTTAAACAGTTTGAAGTTTAAACATTGAAAAACAAAATGAAACTATGTGCATCGTTAGTTGAAGAAAGTATCTCTAAGCCTAATTACTATTCTCTTTCATAAGATGAACAATGCTTTGATTTATTCTCAATTACTATTTGAAGCAACCAACAGTATGTCATTTTATAATCTTTTGTCTTGCCTTAAACGGGCGCGATTGTTTAATAAGCTTCACTTTTACTCTTCAACTAACAGGTGCGTTAGCTTAAAATCAGAGCTGTCTTTAAGGCAGCTCTTTCTTTATGGAACTATCGGGGCAGGATAGTTGAAGAAGGAGTTAAATAGCTGAAATAGAATTATTTAATTAATGTTATAGGTTTGGAGGGCATATTATGGCAACCTGGGGTACGGCAATTTTTTCAGATGATTTTGCTGAAGATGTGCAGTTACATTATAAGGATTTAATTGCAGAGGGATATTCTTCTGAAGAGGCGACAAAGATTTTAGTTGAGCAATCTTTAAAAGCCGAAGAGTTTGATGAAGAAGATACTACCGTGTTTTGGCTTTCATTAGCAGCTATTCAATGGAAATTGGGTAGGCTTGAGGAAAATGTGAAAAAAATAGCAGTAGAAATAATAGATAATGGTAGTGACTTAAAACGCTGGGATGATGAACCTTCCCTTATAAAGAAAAGGGAAAAAGTTTTATTAAAACTAAAAGAACAACTAATTTCGCCACAACCTTTACCAAAAAAGGTTTCCAAAAGGTTTATTCCACAAACAAGTTTAAGAGCCAAAGATGTAATTAGTTATCGTCTCCAATCAGGAAAATATATTATTTTAAAAGTGTTAGGAATTGAAGAAGAATGGGATGGCAGTAAATATCCATTGTTTGAAATTTGCGACTGGATAGGTTACGAGCCTTCATTTGATAAAAATGAAATAGAAGCACTGCCTTTATTAAGAGAACCTTGGGAAAACGGAAAATTAATAAAGCTGGCAATTTTCCCTAAAGGAAAGAAAGATTATCCAAAAGAGAAAGTAACATTAATTGCTAAAAACGTTCAAACAATTCAAGAGCCTAATACACCGTATACATTACTATCTTGGAAAGAGCTAGACTATACGCTTGTAAACAATTATAAAATCAAATGAACTATCTTTTTTGATAGGTTTTCTTAATGAACTAACGGGTGCTTTAGTTCAATAAGGGAGGTTGCTGAAGCAACCTTTTTGTTAGGAAAACTCCATATGGAGTTACAACTGTGGCCAAGAAATATAATAAACCGGTAATAGCGCTGGCAGGAAGAGTAAGTCGTGATATTGATATACTATATGAAAAAGGGATTGACTCATTATTTAGTATACTGCAAGGGGAACGGCAGAGAGCATTATAAGGTTTTATGAAGTTATTAAAGTAAAAAAATTAATTGAATAAACACATAATTTTAAAGACGGTGATCCCGTTTTCGAAGTCTAAAGGAAAGCTGGTATGCGCTACTACCTTGGTCCATATCAAAATGGAATTTACATTCATTAAAAAGATTGTGTGTTTGTAACATTTAAAGCGCTGTGTAAGTCCCTTTTTTTTTGAAGTTTACGACAGGCTACAAAAACAAAAGTAAGGTACCTGTTAAAGTAAAGCAAATCATTGTATACTTGTTTAGGAATTTACAAAAAAAGAATAGAATCTTTTCTCGTTTCTTTTTCATTTTTTGTTTCTGAGAAAGGAACCCGCAATTCATTAATAGTAAGGTGGTTGTTATATTTGAAAGATAAGTGTATTGGTATTGATATTGGTGGAACAAGCATAAAATTAGCTTTTTTAAAATTAGATGGAATGATGTTAGCAAAGTGGGAAATACCGACAGATATCTCGTATAACGGTGTAAAAATCGTTGGTGACATTATTGAAACCGTTAACAAAAAAATAGTTGAACTTAATTTTGAGATGGATTCTTTTAATGAGGTAGGTGTCGGTGTTCCAGGATTTGTAGATTCAGTTGCCGGATGTGTAACATATTCCCCTAATATACCTTGGAAAGAAAACTATCCACTGAAAGAGGAATTAGAAGAGGGTTTTAGACTACCAGTGGCCATCGAAAATGATGCTAATTTAGCAGCTATAGGTGAGATGTGGATGGGTGCTGGAAAAGGAAAGAAAAACATTTTAATGGTGACGCTCGGTACCGGAGTAGGTGGGGGAGTCATTGTAGACGGAGAAGTAGTAAGAGGAATTAATGGGATGGGTGGAGAGATCGGACATATATTTTCAAAGGATAATGGAATTATTTGTGGTTGCGGAAAAGTGGGTTGCCTGGAAACAATCGCAAGTGCAACTGGTATGGTAAGATTGGGAAATGAAATGATTGAAAATCACTCCGGTTCTACTGATTTATATGTAATTAAAGAAGATAACGGGAAAATTGAAGCCAAAGATGTATTAAATGCTGCGGAAAGCGGGGACTTTTATGCTCTTAATGTAGTTGATGAAGCAATGAAACATTTAGGAATTGCAATTAGTACCATTATTCATACAAATAATCCTGAAATGGTGATTATTGGCGGAGGGGTTTCGAAAGCAGGAGAATTCTTGCTAGAACAATTGAAAAAGTATTTAAAACAATATACGTTACCTCGGGCCTACCATGCATTAACATTAGAACTTGCGTCGTTAGGAAATGATGCAGGTGTTGTGGGTGGAGCCTATTTATATAAGGGGGTCAACAATAAAGTATTAAATGTATAATCCATTAGGTGGTTATGAATTTGTCAATATATCGCGTCCAAGGAGGATGTTATAATTATTTCATCTGTGCTTGTTAAACAGTAAGAATAATTTTAAAAATCGAAGATTTTATTGATAATAGGTAACGAAAAATTAAATATTTAAAATATTATTGCAATTTAAAATGTAATCGATTACAATATTGGAAGATAGTTTATCTTGAAAGGAATTTAAAATATGATAAGAATTGTTGATGTTGCAAAGGAAGCGAATGTTTCCACAGCAACAGTTTCTAGGGTGATAAGTAAATCCGGTACCGTAAAAAGTGATACAAAAGAAAGAGTCCTGAAAGCGATAGAATTATTAAACTATCAACCTAATGTTCTTGCAAGACAGCTTCGAAGAATGGAAACAAAAACAATCCTTGTTGTTGTTCCAGATATTACGAATACTTTTTTTTCCAAGGTGTTACGGGGGATAGAATCCGTAGCCATGGAAAGTGGATATCAAGTATTGTTGGGAGATGCTCTCAATAATGTGGATCGTGAAAGTGGATACTTAAATATTCTTCAACAAAAAAAGGCGGACGGAATGATATTGTTAACTGCAAGAATTGATGGACAAGTAGTAGAGGACATTGCAAAACAATTTCCTGTTGTCCTTGCTTGTGAGTATACAGAAGGATTTGAAATTCCAACTGTATCGATTGACAATATTAGCAGTGCCAGAAAAGCAACGGAACATCTGATTAATTTAGACCACAAACGAATTGGTTTTTTATCCGGGCCATTTAATAGCGTGTTAGGTCGCGATCGTTTAAAGGGATATAATCAGGCAATGGCTCAACATAGCTTACCTATACTCTCAACAATGGTACAGGAGGGGGACTTTTCTTATGAAAGTGGTTTTAATTTAACGCTTAAATTATTAGCGAATGAAGTACCCCCGACTGCTATTTTTGCTGCTAATGATGAAATGGCAATCGGGGCGATAAAAGCGATAAAATCCAAAGGATTAAGTGTTCCAGGGGACATATCAGTCGTTGGGTTTGATGATATTAAATTTGCTTCCATTTTTGAGCCGTCATTAACTACGGTTGCTCAACCATCCTTTGATATTGGGAGGATAGCCATGGAATTACTAATTAAAATTATAAGTAAAGTTAATCTAGAGAAAAGCCAATATATTTTAGATGATAAACTGGTTGTTCGGGAATCATGCAAAAGGTTAATATAAAAATTTTTTCTACAATTTGTAATCGATTACAAACTATAAAATGGATAATACATGATACATACCCTCATTACATGTCTTAAGGGGGTTATGTATATCACCTTTGACTGATTTTAAGAAAAAAGAGTCCTTTGAAATGTAAACGATTACACGGATTAAAGGGGTGATTGATTTCTTTAATACAAGAGGAAAATTGGTTTATTACTTACTAAGCTTAAATAAAGCGTTACATGAAAAATAATGAATGAACCAAATGGGAGGATTAATATGAAAAAGAAATCTTACATATTCTCTGCAATTATCATAAGTAGCGCACTTGCTCTGGTAGCTTGTGGTAACCAAGACGCTTCTACAAAGGAAGGCGGTAAAGACACTACTAAAACAGCAACTATCGCAAGCACTGGTGATTTAATGATAAATCCTAAGGTTTCGGATAAAAAAGTTATGGATAAGGGGCCATATGGTGAGGCAGCAGTTTCGGCTAAAACATTAAAGCTTACTGAAAAAGAAATTGAAAAGATTAAAGCAGGCAAATATAAAGCTGCTATTGTTATGCACTATTCTGGAACAGACTATATGACAGCCCAGGTTAATGCAATGAAAGCATCCTTCAAGAGGATGGGAATCGAAGTAGTTGCAGTGACGGACGCTCAATTCAAAGCAGAAAAACAAGTTTCAGATATTGAAACAGTATTAGCAAAAAAACCAGATGTAATGATTTCTGTTCCAGTAGACCCAGTTTCAACAGCACCGGCGTTTAAAAAGGCAGCCCAACAAGGGGTTAAGCTAGTATTTATGGATGGAGTTGCACAGGGTTTAAAACCAGGGAAGGAATATATCAGTGCCGTGTCTGGTGATAATCGCGGAAACGGTGCTGCCGCAGCTGATATTATGGCTGAAAAACTTGGTAAAAAAGGAAATGTGGGTATTGTTTTCCATGACGCTGATTTCTTTGTAACAAAAAACCGTACGGATGCTTTTGAAGAAACAATGAGAGAAAAGTATCCAAATATTGAAATCGTAGCAAGGGGGGGAATTACCGGGCCAAATGATGGAGAAAAAGTAGCTTCTGCAATGTTAACTAGAAACAAAAATATTAATGGTATCTTCGTGGTGTGGGATGTGCCTGCTGAAGGTGTCGTCGCAGCTGCTCGTACAGCAGGGAAAGATGATTTAGTAGTTACTACAACAGACTTAGGCACAAATGTTGGATTGGAAATTGCCTCTGAAGGTATTGTAAAAGGCCTAGGCGGTCAATTACCTTTTGACCAGGGCGTAGCAGAATCTATTTTAGCAGGATACGCACTACTTGGGAAAGAGGCACCAGCTTATGTCGCTACACCAGCTCTATCTGTAACCAAAGAAAACGTGTTGGATAGCTGGAAGCTAATTTACGGAGTGGATGCCCCGGAGATCATTCAAAATGCAGCTGAATAATATCTACTACTAATTAAACCATTAAATTATATGAAGTTATTCTGAAAATTAGCTTCTACAAATAAAGAAGGTGAATTAGCTTTGGGAAAGCCAATACTTGAAATGAAGAAAATATCTAAAGCATTCAACGGTATCACGGTTCTTGACAATGTTGATTTCTCTATCAATAAGGGAGAGATACACGCCTTAATGGGTGGAAATGGTGCTGGTAAATCTACTTTAATGAAGATTTTAACGGGTGTTTATACAGCAGACTCAGGAGAAGTTTTAATTGAAAATGAAAAAGTAACAATCAATAGCTATGAGGATGCTAGAAAAAACTTTATATCTATGATCTTTCAGGAGTTCAGTTTAATTCCAACATTAACAGTTGCACAAAATATCTTTCTCACAAGAGAAGCCAAAACTTCTGTTGGGCTGATTAATGATAAAGAACTTGTTTTAAAAGCAGAAAAAATCATAAATGAATTAGGTGTCGATATCAACCCTAATGACATTGTCCAGGAACTTGGAGTAGGGTACTGGCAAATGACAGAAATTGCTAAAGCGCTTTCTCAGGAAGCCAAAATATTAGTCATGGATGAACCGACTTCCTCGCTTACTCAAAATGAGATAGACATACTATTTATGCTTATGAATCAACTAAAAGCAAAAGGGTATTCTATCATTTATATTTCACATAGAATGGATGAAATCTTCAAGATTTGCGACCGTATTACGATTTTACGAGACGGAAAGCATGTAGCTACAGATAACATTGAAAATACTGATATGGAATCTGTTATTCATCATATTGTAGGGGCGAAATTTAATAAGGCCTTTGAATGGAAAGAAAGAAGTTATTCTAAAGTTGCCCAGCCGGTATTACAGGTAAAAAATTTATCGTCAGGACCAAAAGTCAATAATGTAAATTTAAGCATCTATCCTGGTGAGATACTTGGCGTGGCCGGACTGATGGGAAGCGGAAGAACAGAAATGGTCCGAGGCATATTTGGGGTAGACCCTAAAGATAGTGGAGAAGTCATTGTAAATGGACAAAAAGTAACCATAAAAAGTCCAACTGACGCAATAAATGCGGGTATAGCCCTTATTCCGGAAGACCGTAGGGTACAGGGATTAATCTTGGAGCACAGTGTGAAAGAGAACATGGTCTTACCAATCATTTCGAAGGTTAAAAGAGGCTTTTTGCTTGATGATAAAAAGTCCAATGAAATTACAAACAAGTTTGTTAAAAAACTTAATATCAAGACAGACAATATCTTCAAAAAGTCGGGTTTGCTCTCAGGTGGAAACCAGCAAAAAATTGTTTTGGCCAAGTGGCTGGCGAATGATCCAACGGTGCTTATTCTCGACGAACCTACAGTAGGGGTAGACATTGGTGCAAAATCAGAAATTATTGATGTCATTCGTGAACTTGCTGACAGCGGCAAGGCTATACTTGTTATCTCTTCGGAGCTTCAAGAACTGCTGGCCATGAGTGATCGTGTGGTCATCATGCACGAAGGAGCGATCATCAAGGAGCTCAATCGAAAAGAAATCGATACAGAGGAGGATCTTCAATATGCAATACAAGGTCACTAATAAAGTTGAAAACAAACCTAGAAACAATGTAACTACATCACTTAAAGGATTTGAATGGAGAAACTATATCGTTTATATAGCTTTTATAGGAGTATTATTCTATTTCTCGGTTAGCCTTTCTGACCAAGGATTCTTGAGCTCAGATAACTTTATGAATATAGTTAGACAAACAGCTCCTATCACAATCATGGCACTAGCGATGACATTTGTTATCAGTACAGGTGAAATTGACCTTTCTGTTGGCTCTATTGCCGCTTTATCTTCATTAACAGGTGCATTGGCCATCCAGGCTGGTTATGGAGCGATAGGTGGTGTAGCAGTTGGCTTGGCGACTGGGTTACTAGTTGGATTAATTAACGGATTGCTAGTAACAAGAGTACAAATCCCTTCCTTTTTGGTTACGCTTGGAACGTTGGGAGCTATTTCAGGGGTAGCAATGTGGATAACAGACACTGCACCGGTGCCGATCGTTGATTCTTCTTTTAACTTTATCTTTGGATCCGGTGACATTGGTGCAGTTCCTATCTTATTAGTGTGGACATTAATTCTGACTATTATTGCTCATATTCTATTGAAAAAAACACCTTTTGGAAGACAAACCCTTGCCACAGGCGGGAATGAGAGTGCCGCTCGTTTCTCAGGTGTAAAAACCATGAAAATTAAACTCATAGTCTTTCTTGGGACGGGCCTAATGGCGGGTTTGGCAGGTTTATTATATGCGGGACGTATGCATGCAGGGAGGTATACATTCGGTCAGGGCGATGAGCTATCCGTTATCGCAGCAGTCATTCTTGGCGGAACAAGCTTATTTGGCGGCGTAGGAACCATCGTTGGGACTGTAGTTGGATCGTTGATGATTGGAACTATTAACAACGGATTAATAATCATGGGCTTAGATGTGAGCCAACAGATGATTGTTAAAGGAATGATCATTATCATGGCTGTAGCGTTCGGTAAGAAAGCTTTGAAAAGATAGTAAACGATTCAATACTCACTTGGTTTCAACCACTAGAGCAGGGATGAGAAGTGAACAAAAAATCAGGTGGGAAATATTGAAATGGGTTTTTATCGGGCCACTTACATTGAAGTAATCAGAAGACTCAGCTTTGTTTGAGGTGGTTTTTTTGCCTGAGAACGGTTTAGATTTTTCAAACGCTAAGTTTATATTTTGATTGATAGATAATATATACCACAATCCAAAATGTAATCGATTACATTTCATTTAAATGTTTATACCTGGAAATAACAACTTCTTTAAGCATTTAAAGGATCGTTCTTGGGATTGGGTATCTCTTTATAGGAATCTGCAACGATAAAACTTGATAATTGTAGGAATACTAGCACAACCCTGTACATCGATAGCACGTCTAGCACACTAAATACCACTAACGATCAGTTGAGAGTATAGAAAACTAAATGATACAGGTTTAGTTTCACATTATTCCTTTTTAGGAGGTGATTATTATTCTAGGGTTTTAAAGAATGCTTTACATCAGTTCGAATTGGAGGGTAAATAATGAAATTGGGATATCATACGAATACCTGGGGTGGAGTAATTGGCCATCCTGCAGGAGTCACTTCAGTGAAGGATTTATTCTATCTAGCAAATGGGTCAACAGAGGAAGCGTTAAAAGATATAGCAGAAGCAGGCTATCAAGGTTTTGAGATCTTCGATGGAAACCTAATGGAATACAAAGATCGAGTGGAAGAATTTAAGTCTTTGATACGGGAGAATTCCTTAGATTTTATTGGTGTGTACACAGGTGGGAATTTTATCTTTCCTGACATATTAGAAGAGGAATTATCAAAAATAGAGGCGGTAGCTGCTTTGGCATCAAAAGCGGGCGCAAAACACCTTATAGTCGGGGGAGGGGCAATCCGTTCGAATGGTATCCTGGATAGCGATTACATAGCGTTAGGGAATGCTCTTAATATTGTCTCAGACATTGCTGAAAAGTATGACCTTATAGCAAGTTACCATCCACATTTAGGGACAAATGTACAGTCCCCTAAGCAACTGGATAAACTAATGCAATTAACAAAGATAAATCTCTGCCTGGATACTGCTCATATTGAAGCTGGTGGTGGAGAACCGATAGATGTTATAAAAAAGTATTCGGATCGTATTAAATACGTTCATTTAAAAGACTACCATAATGGGGATTTCTTACCTTTGGGAGAGGGTCACCAAAATTTTGCCCAGATGCTGACTGTTTTGGATGAAGTGAACTATGATGGCTGGGTTACTGTCGAATTAGATAGCTACCCTGATCCAAAAAAAGGGGCAGAGATTAGCCGTCATTTTCTTTCTAAGTTTGTGAAGATAAATAACGTATAGGTTAAAGGATATGAAAGGGGGGTTATTATGAAGAAGTTTTTGTCGGTATTCCCTATGATTTTGTTGATTACCTCTTTTGGACTAGTTGGCTGCAGCCAGGAAAGTTCGAACAGCACTGAAGTTGAAAATGCCCCAGAAGCAAATTCATCGGGTCCGCTTACCATTAACACTGAATTACCGAGTGATCAGAAAATTCTTAGTAAAGGTCCTCATGGGGAAACTGCAGTTTCAGCAACAACATTAGAACTTTCAGAACAGGATATGGAAAAAATTAAAAAAGGGAAATATACTGCAGCAATTGTAATGCATTACGCGGGTAACGATTGGGCAAAGGCACAAATCGACGGTCTGAAATCATCCTTCAAAAGAATGGGCGTAGAAATTGTAGCCGTTACGGATGCACAATTTAAACCAGAGAAGCAGGTTTCAGATATAGAAACTGTTCTAGCAAAGGATCCTGATCTTATCGTAAGTATTCCAGTAGACCCTGTCTCGACTGCTGCAGCATATAAGAAAGCAGTTGAAGCTGGAGTCAAGCTTGTGTTTATGGATAATACACCTAGTGGTCTGGAAGCAGGCAAGGATTATGTGAGTATTGTTTCTGCAGATAACTATGGAAACGGCGTGGCCGCAGCAGATATTATGGCTGAAAAACTTGGTAAAAAGGGGAAGATCGGTATGGTTTTTCATGATGCTGACTTCTTTGTAACAAAACAACGTACAGAAGCATTTGAAGCAACCCTTAAAGAAAAGTATCCCGATATGAAAATTGTTGCACGTGGAGGGATAACTGACCCGAACCAGGGAGAGAAGGTTGCATCAGGTATGCTGACAAAAACCCCCACTTTAGATGGAATCTTTGTTGTTTGGGATGTACCTGCTGAAGGAGCATTAGCGGCAGTTAGAACTGCAGGTAGAGAAGATATGATCATAACAACAATTGATTTAGGCACAAATGTTGCTTTGGATATTGCATCAGGTGGGCCAATTAAAGGTCTAGGGGCACAGCTGCCTTATGACCAGGGTATCGCTGAAGCTATCCTTGCTGGCTATGCTTTACTTGGAAAAGAAGCACCTGCATATATAGCAGTACCAGCTTTAACAGTAAATAAAGACAATATTCTGGATGCATGGGAACTGGTATACCATACAGAGGCACCTAATACAATCCAGAATGCAGGAAAGTAAATACTTATTGATCGCTAATTTAATAATAGGAGGAGAATAAAATGAAGAAATTGAATATAGGCATGATTGGTGGAGGATTTATGGGGAAAGCGCATGCACTTGCATATGCGGGGATGCCGATGTTTTTTTGGCCGTCACCAGCAATCCCACATCGTCATACTTTAGTAGATATTACAGATGAATTAGCTAAGGATGGTGCGCTGCGTCTAGGGTTTGAGAATTATTCTTCCGATTGGAGAGCGGTAGTAGAAAATCCAGACATTGATATCATTGATATTGTTACTCCTAATGATTCTCATGCAGAAATAGCGATTGCTGCTGCAAAGGCCGGAAAACATATTATTTCAGAAAAGCCATTAGCTAGAGATGCAGCAGAGGCCAAGACTATGTTAGATGCTGTAAACGAAGCAGGAGTTAAGCATATGGTTGCCTTCAATTACAGAAGAACACCAGCGGTTGCATTGGCTAAAAAATATATTGAAGAAGGAAGAATCGGAAAGATTTTAAATTTCCGAGGTACTTATTTACAGGACTGGTCTGCAGATCCTAATTCACCATTATCATGGCGCTTCCAGAAAAAAATTGCTGGTTCTGGCGCTCTAGGAGATATAGGGACACATGTAATCGACTTTGCCCGTTATTTGGTTGGTGAAATTACAGATGTTAATGCACTTGCAAGAACATGGATTCCTGAGAGGCCAGTTCAAACAGGTGGTGTCGACAAATTAGGTACTATCAAAGGGTCTGAAGGTGTACCAAAGAGTGCTGTAGATGTAGATGATGAGTTTACTACATTGGTAAAGTTTGAGAACGGAGCAATTGGAAGTATTGAGGCTACACGCAATGCATGGGGTCGTAACAACTTCTTAACATTCGAAATTCATGGCGACAAAGGTTCAATTTGTTTCAACTACGAGCGCCGTGATGAACTCCAAGTTTGTTTCTCTGACGACCCAGGCGATGCCAAAGGCTTCAGAACAGTTTATACTGGTCCGGCCCATCCATACGGAGAAAGTCTTTGGCCAATTCCAGCGTTAGGCATCGGCTATGGTGAAACAAAAATAATCGAAACTTATGATTTTATTAAATCAATTGCAGAAAACACAGCTGTTTCACCAGACTTTAATGATGGGTTTCAGATTGCAGTTATTTCTGATGCAATCCTTGAATCTGCTGAAAAAGGTGCATGGGTGAATCTGCAACAAAACCTTGTAAATGTAAAATAAATAAAGGGAAACTCCATCAGTAGAAGGTTATTTCATTTACACTTAAACAGGCCAGTCCTGAAATAAATTGGTAAACCTGCAGGTTTCATTATATGAGCTATGTTATTTGATAATACTTCTGTGTTTTTTATCTCTAATATATATAAAAAGGGTGACTATTAAAACAAGTCACCCCCTTTTTATTGCATCCCCTCATTAACAAACCTTAAGACTCACACAGTTTTGACCTGACGGAGTTAACTAATTAGAAGTACTAATCTATTTTTGAGAAAAAGTAAAATTAATGGGTAAAAAATTGTCCATATACAATAAGTATAAAGATTATAAATTTTGTGAAAAAAGTTGCAATTAATAATGTAATCGATTACAATTATTCTTGTAAAACAGTTTATTACTTAAACAACCTAATAAGAATAGATAGATAGCATAAATCTCTATAAATGTAATCGATTACATATTTTTTTACTAATTCACACGAAATCAAGGAAATAAACGAAAAAAAGGAATAAAACCCAACTCATTTTTTGTAATCGATTACAGAAAATCATATGTTACTGGTTAAGGAGGATCACACCATGGAAAAAATTAAAGTGGGAGTCATTGGAAATGGTTTTATTGGACCTACTCATATTGAAGCTATTAGAAGGCTTGGTTTTGTGGAAGTGATCGGGCTAGCAGCGAATGGTCAGGAGGCCGCTGAAAAAAAGGCGGCTGAACTCGGGATTTCAAAAGCCTTTGGCGATTATCGCGATATGCTAAAAGATAGTGAAATCCAAGTGGTACATAACTGCACACCGAACCATCTTCACTTTACAATCAATAAAGAGATTATGTTAGCAGGAAAGCATGTTGTTTCAGAAAAGCCTCTAGCAATGTCAAGCCAAGAGTCAGCTGAATTGTTAGCGCTCGCAAAGGAAAATAAAGTCGTGCATGGCGTCAACTTCAATTATAGGCAATACCCGATCATGAAACAATTGGCAGCAATGATAAAGAATGGCGAGTTGGGCAAAGTGAATCTTGTGCACGGAAGCTACTTACAAGATTGGTTATTATATGAGACAGATTTTAATTGGCGGTTGGCTTCGGATGTAGGCGGAAAATCACGAGCCATCGCGGATATCGGTTCCCACTGGTGCGATACCGTCCAATATGTGACCGGAAAACGGATTACGGAAGTATTCGCTGATTTAGCAACAGTCATTCCAGTAAGAAAGAAACAAAAACACAACGGATCCACTTTTGGAACGGAAAAAGAAGAAAATAAGAATTATGAAGATGTTTCTATCAATACAGAGGATTACGCATCCGTTCTTGTACGCTTTGAGGATGGAGCCAAAGGGGTATTTACGGTATCTCAGGTAAGCGCTGGCCGGAAAAATAGGTTGAGCTTTGAGATCAACGGAAGTCAACATTCAGCCTTCTGGAACCAGGAGGAACCGGAGAAATTATGGATTGGCCACCGTGAAAGACCGAATGAAATCCTTCAGGCAGATCCTGCTTTGTTCTTACCGGAAGCCAAACAGGCGATCCACCATCCAGGCGGACATAATGAAGGTTGGCCGGATGCAATGAAGAATATGATGCTGAATTATTATTCCTTCATTCGTGAAGGCAAGGATCTACTAAATGAACAAGTTAATTTTGCGACATTTGAAGATGGTCATATATCCATGTGCATTACTGATGCGATTTTAGAGAGCCATGAACAACAAAAATGGGTGAAAGTCCAGGGAAGGCAGGAGTATCTATGAAACTAGGTGTATTTACCGTTCTTTATCAAAACCTTTCTTTTGAAGCGATGTTGGATAAGCTTTCCGAAATGGGAGTAGATGCGATTGAATTGGGTACTGGAAATTATCCGGGGAACTGTCATTGCAACCCGGATGAGTTATTAAGCAATCCTGAAAAAGTTAAAGAATTTAAACGTGCGATTGATAGTAGAGGAATGACTATCAGTGGTCTAAGCTGTCATGGGAATCCACTTCACCCGAATCAAAAGGCTGCGAAAGAAGCACATGACACTTGGAGAAAAACCGTTTTATTAGCGGAACGGTTAGAAGTTCCTGTCATCAATGGGTTTTCAGGCTGTCCAGGTGATCATCATGAAGCAAGGTTTCCAAACTGGGTAACATGCTCCTGGCCACCTGAATACACCGAGGTTCTAGATTGGCAATGGAACGAAGTCGTAATTCCCTATTGGAAAGAGGAAGCTCGATTTGCCAAGTCACACGGCATCAATCAAATCGCACTTGAAATGCACCCAGGGTTTGTTGTGTACAACCCGGAAACATTACTGAAGTTAAGGGAGCATGTAGGACCGATTATAGGAGCGAATTTTGATCCAAGCCATTTGATCTGGCAAGGAATAAATCCGGTTGAAGCCATTAAAAGGCTTGGAAAAGACAATGCCATCTATCATTTTCACGCGAAAGATACGTATTTGGACCAAGCTAATATTAGTGTGAATGGCGTCCTGGATACAAAGCATTACAGTGATATCTTAAATCGCTCCTGGACATTTAGATCTGTAGGTTATGGACAAGACGAGAAAGTTTGGAAAGATATTGTAAGCGCTCTACTCGCAGTAGGATATGATTACGTTGTTTCGATCGAGCATGAAGATATGCTTGCGTCGCTAGACGAGGGCCTAGGCAAGGCCATTTCGTTATTAAAAGGAGCCATGTTTAAAGAGCAATTAACTGAAATGTGGTGGGCATAATGCTCACCATTCCTTAACTTTATAATTCGAGGTGATTAATAGTGAAAGCAATTAAAGGAACGAAACGCGGTCTCTTCGGCCTTCCTATCACCATGATTTGGGGATATTTAGCAACAATGATTTTTATGGTTGGGGACGGACTTGAGCATGGATGGCTGTCTCCATATCTTATTGAACAAGGTTTTACCGTTCAACAGTCTGCTACCTTATTTATGGCATATGGGGGAGTTTTGGCTATTGCCTCCTACTTTTCCGGGGTTCTGACAGAAGCCTGGGGAGCAAGAAAAGTGATGGTTTTAGGAATGATCATCTGGTTGATCGGTCACATTGCTTTTATAGAGGCTCTTCAAAGTATTAACTATTCAGTCATGTTGCCTACCTATGCTTTACGCGGATTCGGATATCCATTATTTTGTTACTCTTTCTTAGTGTGGGTCACGTATCGTAGCCCTGGTAAGGTCCTTGCGACAGCAATCGGAGTCTTCTGGGCAGCTTGGATTGCGGGGCTTTATGTAATCGGAAGTTATTTCCCAGCATTAATGCTTCCTAAAATTGGGCATGTAGGTCTTCTATGGAGTGCAGTTGCTTGGGTTTTAGTCGGTGGTTTAATTGGAATTTATGTTGTCGGACGCGATACAGGAGCTAAGAAAGGCAATCCAAAGGAAAAGTTCAAAAGCTTAATTAGTGGACTAACCATTTGCTACGAGAATCCAAAAGTAGCAATCGGTGGTATTGTTCGTACGATCAATACGACAGGTATAGGTGCACTGCCAATCTTTTTCCCGTTATATTTATCTTCCGAATACGGATTTAGCACAGAGCAATGGCTGCAAGTATGGGGAACGATGTGGTTAGCTAATATTGTTTTTGATATTGTTATCCCGTATGTCAGCGATAAATGGTTAGGCTGGAGAAAAACGGTTATGTGGATTGGAAGCTTTGGTTCGGGTGTAATGACTCTGGTTTTGCTTTATACGCCACAGGTTTTCGGGGGTAATTTTTGGATGATGACTCTTGCAGGAGTATTTCTTGGAGCTGCACTCACAGGTTACGTACCAATCACTGCAATTGTAACTTCACTTGCACCGGATAAGAAAGGGTCTGCTATGGCTGTTGTAAATTTCGGAGCAGGATTATCTTACTTCATTGCACCGGCAATCGTTGGGGCATTCATCGGCAGCATCGGTGTGGAAGGTGTGATGTGGGTATTCGCCATCTTGTATTTTATTAGTGCATTCTTAATGAGATTCATGAAATTGCCGCATGAAGAAAAGCAAAAACAGAAAGAAAATGCTTTTATTGACAAAGATCAAGCAAGTTAAAAGATAATAAACACATTATATATTAAAAACTATGAAAAATAAGACCTTTATTAATAGGAGGAGAAAACCATGAAAGCAGTTATTTTTCCTGGAGACAAAAAAGTAGAAATAAGAGAAATGGAAATCCCGACACCTGGTATGGGAGAAGTTTTAATCCAAATGAAAGCATCTGCGATTTGCCGCAGTGATATGAGTTTATATTATGGAACTTCGGTTTTTGAGGGTACAAAACTTGGTTCTATTGTTCCAGGTCATGAACCTGCGGGAATCATAACAGAATTAGGAGAAGGGGTAACCACTTTTAAGACAGGAGACCGTGTTGCGGTTTATTTAGCACTAGGATGCGGGGAGTGTGCCCATTGTAAGAGTGGTTACAAAATGTTCTGTAAGGAATTCAAGTGCATAGGATTTGATTCCCACGGTGGAGACGCAGATTACATGGTTGTTCCGGCTGAAAACTGCATGAGGCTTCCCGATGATATGAGCTTTTTAACAGCTGCCGTTTCAACTGATGCTGTCGGAACGTTATTCCATGCCCAAAAAAGGCTAGCGATTTCTGGTAGAGACAAACTTGTCATTTTTGGAATGGGTCCAATGGGGGCCGCCGGTGTAATGATCGGAAATGCCCTGGGTGCGACTGTAATTGCAGTCGATATGCTCGATGAGCGCTTAGAAATGGCGAAAGAATTAGGCGCAGCCTACATAATTAATGGGAAAAATGCAAACGTACAAGAAGAAATTTCCCGCATTACAAATGGTCTTGGTGCCGATGCAGCGATCGATTGTTCAGGAAGTCCTTTCGCTCAGAATGATGCGCTGGATTGCGTGAGAGCCCATGGACGGGTTGCCTTTGTTGGTGAAAGCAAGGAAACTACGATCAAACCAAGTGCACAATTAATCCGTAAACAAATCTCTGTCATAGGGTCGTGGTATTTCCCAATCCAGGAATTTGACGAAATTACGGAATTCATTGTGAGAAAAAAACTCCCTGTTGAAAGATTGGTGACCCATAAATTCAGACTGGAAGAAGCAGAAACAGCGTTCCAACTATTTGATGAAAGAAAAACGGAAAAAGCAGTATTTGTTTGGGAATAATATTAAGCTATACAAGTGAAATACTTATTAGCTCTCATTGCCGGTCCGAAGTACAGGGATAAAATAACAATCGTTAGATAATATCATTCGAAAAGAGGTTATATATCATGAAGGGTATTTCGTTTAATACTTGGGCATACAGCAGTTTTCCAACTTGGGTTCCTTCCTATCCGCTAGAGGAGGTAATAAATAGGATTTCATCATTTGGTTATGATGCGATTGAGATTGGATGTGCAGCTCCTCATGCCTGGCCGGACTATTTATCACCGGAAAGAAGGAAGGAAATTTTAAAACTTTTAAAAGAAAAGAACTTAAAGGTATCATCGATGCTTCCTGCACCAGGCGGCGGACCGGGTAATAACCCAAGTTCACTTCTTGCAGAGGAACGAAAATTTACGATCAACCACTATAAAGAGGTTGTCCGGTTGGCACACGAGTGGGAATGCCCGACAGTTATGTGGATTGCAGGATGGGCCTCATTTGGCATGTCTCAACAGGATGCCTGGAATTACAGCTTAGAGGGTTTAGGGGAAGTTGGTAATTATGCCAAAGAGTTAGGTGTAACTATGGTTGTTGAGCCAACCCCTGCAGATAGCAACCTGATTGAAACAGCAGATGATGCTTTGTTATTAAGCGAACAAACCGGTTTATCCAATGTCAAGGTAATGTTTGATACATTCCATGCTTTGTACAGAAACGAAGTACCAAGTGATTATGTATATCAAATGAAGAATAAACTTCACCATGTCCATATTTCGGACAATGACCGTCTCCCTCCTGGCCAAGGAAGAGGCGATTTTACGGCCGTACTTAAAGCATTAAAAGAAATCAATTATGATGGGTATTTATCAATGGAAGTAGGATTTCATACAAGACAAGCAGAACCAGATTGGTACGCAAGGACTTCGATTGAATACTTGAAAGCTAAATTAAGTGAGATTGATTATTTATAAAAGGTATTGTTATGAAATATCTTATTTGACCAACAGATATAAAAGTAGAGGATGATCAAGAAACAGATATTAAGATTATACTGAAATAGTAGATAATGAGAATAAAATAATGAAGTTAAAAAAAAGGTTTGAAAGAAAATGATGATACACTAATAAGCAAACTGTTTGAACAAAATGAGGGTTGGGTTAATGTATGGACCGGTTTAAATAAGTATCCTGAATTAGGTATAAAATTGAGGGGAGCATTAGAGTTTAAACTCCATTCGATGATTTAAGAGAGCCTTTTGGCTCTTTTTATTTTGAAAAAGTTTTAACTTTGTAAATTTGTGTTTTGCTGTCCTACCCTACCCCTACAGGGATTATTTCTATTAGGATCAGGGTCCTTTGCTTACTCTAAGCTATATTTATATTATGTAAACTAGAGAGGATAAAGTTTTCACTTATTATAAAACGGATTTACATAAATATGGGGATGCCTGTACATAATATAGAAGGATATGAATTCCTTTGTAATAGGGAGGTGATTAGATGTTCTTCAAAAAACGAAAGATTAGAAATAATAAAGACAAACAGGCCGTGACTGAGAATTCACAAGATATTGGCCAGCTGTTTGCTAAGGTTAAAAAATCCAGTGATTTTAAACAATTTCCACTTACGGATGAATCGGGACATTTAATCATTTCTTACTACAATACACTGGTCGATCAACAACAACTCCAACTGAAAATTTTAATGATTTTCCGAGAGACCCCTTTTGAACTAGACAGGCTAGAGAAAATTGATGACATAAAGAAAATCATCGCAATAGAAGATATTGTAATAACGGATAATCGGAACGAAGCTGAATCAAAGTTACTTAAAGGGTATGCGATACTTCAAATGAAGGAAAATGATCAAAGGGTTGCTTTAATTCTCTTATCTAATGATAAAGCTGGATTGCGTGAACAAAATAACGTTGAAAATGAGTTTAGTGTGGTGGGGCCACAAATTGGGTTTCTTGAGAATATTGATGTAAATATCCATTTATTAAGACAACAAATAAATACAACTGATCTAATTACGAAGGAAGTAAACATTGGTTCTACTTCAAATACTCGAGTTATTATTGCTCATATTGATGGGATTACGAGTGAGCAGCATGTTAATACCATGACCCAACGGCTTCAAGATATTGATTTTGATGTCATTTTTGATACTTCTCTGCTGCATCAATTTATAGAAGATAATTCCCTTACACCGTTTCCTTTGCTTCTTCCAACTGAACGTGTGGATAGGGCGGTTCAAGCTCTTATTAACGGACAAGTAGCTGTTTTAAGTAGTGGGTCGCCATATGTCATTACAGGTCCTTCTACGATCATTGATTATTTTATTTCACCTGAAGATTACTTTCTCCCATGGATTCTTGCATCTTTTTTTCGTTTAATACGGGTATTCAGTGTCCTTTTCTCCATTTTTGGAACATCTATTTATATAGCCGTTATCACTTACCATTACGAGATGATTCCAAACGATTTATTCGGTTCACTTAGTAGTTCTCGTTATAATGTCCCGTTTCCGCCGGTATTAGAGGTGATTTTTCTGGAATTCACGATTGAACTATTACGTGAAGCGGGAGTCCGGTTACCTACAAAGGTAGGACAAACATTGGGAATAGTGGGCGGTATTGTTATCGGCCAAGCGTCAGTTGAGGCGTCCCTTACAAGTAATGTCTTACTCATTATAGTCGCCTTATCTGCCTTAGCTTCCTTTACTACCCCAATTTATAAAATGTCGAACACTATACGTTTTTTACGTTTTCCTTTAATTCTCTTCGCATCTATTTGGGGGGGACTAGGTGTCGTTATCGGGATTGCCTTTTTACTCATTCACCTTACACGGTTAGAATCTTTAGGAACACCCTATACCGTTCCACTTTATCCTTTTAGGCCTGAGGATTTAACGGACAGCCTGATCCGTTCCTCTTATAGTAAAACATCCAAAAGGCCAAATTACTTACGTCCTAAATCAATTTGGAGATACCACCCACATAATCACAAAAAAAAGAAAAGTGATTTTGATGAATAACCAGGAAAGGATAATAAAGGTGAATTAAATGAAATTATGTTTTCTGTTAACTTTTAGCTTAACTTTCTTTTTATCAGGGTGTGGTATACATGAGAGGATCATTGATGAAGTTCAGATAATTGAAGCTCTAGGATATGATCGGGAAGAAGGCAAAGTCAAAGGAATTGCTATTTATCCTACTTTCGCAGAGCAGGGGAAGGTCAAATTGAAGATTTATAAAACGGTGTCTGATTCATATGAAGACATACTCCCGACCATGAATGCAAAGTCAGCCTATCCTATTGAGACAGGAAAATTAGATTTTCTATTGTTCGGCAAGGAATATGCCACACAAGGGATCGAAGATGTTATCACTAATTTTGCCCGAAATCCAAATACGGGGAGTCGAATGCAGTTGGGCATTGCTGAAAACAAAGCCGAAGATATACTTCAATCCAGTGCACATGTGAATCTTCCATTCCATTTAAGTGAAAAAATCAATCAAAACATTGAAAGTGGTAATTTGCCAAAAATGAATCTGCACATGTTTTTGAACAGTTTTCATCAAGAAGGGAGGGATCAAATTTTACCTTATTTTATCCTAGAGGAAGATCAAATTAAAATTGACGGGTTAGCCTTATTAAGGAACGGGAAGTACATAAATCATATTAATTTAAGAAAGTCCTTTATTCTAAAAACATTAATTGATGGGTCTCAAAATGGGCAATATAAAACCAAAATCACACAAAATAAAAAGGAAGGTTTTATTCTCTTAAAAAACCTGGATGCAAAAACTACATATACGGTTGAGAAAAGCGAAGGCATTCCGAGTATATTCATCGATTTAACCATCCATGCAGAGATTGAAAAAGCATCATCCTGGTTTGATTTGAAAAAAGATAAAGATATTGTAAAATTGGAACGAATTTTAAATGAACACTTTAAGGAAGAGGTCCAACGTTTAATTTCACTGGTACAAGGATACAATGTAGATCCCATTGGGTTGGGAGAAAAGGTTAGAGCCGCCTCAAGAAATTGGGACTATCAACGGTTTATGGAGGACATATACTCAGAAGTAAAAACCACTGTACACACAAATATTGACATCCTAAATACAGGTATTGAAGAGTAAATCTGCATGATAAGAGGAGGAACCACGTGAAATCATTACTAGACGAACGACATTTAGTATCTTCCTTTTACGTTTTCTTTCTGATCTACACGAATATTATTGGCATAGGAATCATGAGTTTTCAACGAGATATAACGAAGGACGCAGGTTATGATGCATGGATTTCCATCATTTTATCAAGTATAAGCATTCATATACTAGTTTGGATGATCTATCGTATTCTTGGAATTGCTAATAATGATGTCATACATGTTCACAAATTTTGCTTTGGAAAATGGATTGGCGGACTGTTCAACATTTTTGTGATTTTCTACTTTCTTATATTAGCGTTAATTGTTTTCCGTGTTTATATTGAAGTTGTTCAAGTTTGGCTGTTTCCCTTAATGAAGACCTGGCAAATAAGCCTCATTCTTCTAGTACTCATTTATTACGTTGTATCCGGTGGATTCCGCGTGATTACTGGAATGTGTTTCTGGGGAACTATCATACCTTTTATTATCCTGTTTCCCCTTAATTTTTTTTCATTGGAATTTTCCAATTTTCACAATTTATTACCCGTCTTTAACCACTCTGTGAAGGAAATCGTATCATCCTCTAAAGCTATGTTATTTCAGTATGTTGGCTTTGAGACCTTATTCATGTTCTACCCATTCATAAAAAATCCAGACAGATCACAAAAATGGGCCCATTTTGGACTTTTGTTCTCAAGCTTACTTTATCTAATAATAGCACTCATCACATTTGTCTTCTTTAGTGAAGGACAATTAAACCATACAATATGGCCAACATTAGCTCAAATGAAAATTGCGAAATTCCCTCTAATAGAAAGAGTCGAATTTATCGTTGTTTCGATTTGGTTACTTCTCGTATTACCCAATATCAGTGTGAAAATATGGGCAGGTTGTCGTGCTATTAAGAAAGTAATAAATGTGAAACAACGTATAAGTCTGTTCATTGTACTGGTCCTATTCTTTATTTTAGCTAATGTGCTCAAAGAGTGGAGTCAAATAGAGCGATTGAATGATATGTATTCAAACATTGCTTTTTACTTTGTGTATCTATATATCCCTTTTCTCTTTTTGTACATTCATATTAAGCATAAAATAACTAAGTAGGATAGCAAGCTTCTAGAAACTTATAATACAATCTGGGCAGATCGTTTTGTAAGGATTCAACAGAAAAGGTCAGCAGTTACATTTGGGAAGGTGAACCATTCCAAATCACAGAAATTACAATGGATGATCCTAAACTAAGTGAGGTTTTAGTTCGCCTTATTGCGTCGGGGATTTGTCACACTGATGTTCTAACACAAATCAAGCTTACCATTATATATTTCTCCATTGGTTTTTGTAAATTTAGGTATCATAACGCATTTTGGTGGTTGAAGTTAATTAGGGGGTTTGTAGGAATGGGAGTAAGTAGGGGAGGTGCAATTATATTTGGAATAAGCCGAAGAATCTTAGTTTTAATATTAATTACAGATTTAAATAAGAAAAGAAAATTGAAGAGAACCATTTGATTAATTAATGATGTGTACTTCTTAAACTAATGAGTGCGATACTTTAATAAGAGGTATCGTATTTTCTAATTGAGCTCCCATGAAAATTAAAAAAGCTCAAAATCCAGAAAAAACCACAACAAAATAGACCCAGTAAAAACGCTTTTTAAAAATAGGTTGAGCCTTATGAGTGATCTAATTGAGTTTGGTAAATCGTTAAACAAAAACCTCCAATCATTGCAAATTAAGTAAAGGCTAGCGCGACGATCAAAAAAGGATTAATCTCCCATGAGTGCTACCCATAAAGGGCGCGACAGTCGGTGGTACACCGTGGTCGTCGGAGTCAGACTAACGGATGGGCTCAAAGGTACCATAGTTCAACGACATTCTTCGCCAGCCATTAAAACATTATCGACATAGAGACCAATTTTCATTCTCTGTGGTGAAGCGCTGATATTTGCGCTGATTGCTAACGGGTGCTTTAGCTGAAAACAGGAGCTGTTTTTAAGGCAGCACATTCTTTATGTACCAGCATTTTAGTTGAAGAAAAAAATGATTTGATTAGTGTTGAATTAAAAACTAAATACCCTAACTATAGCTTATACCAAGGCGTAACTGCCGGGCAGGAACAAATATTTAGACAGTTGGTCAGAATATATTGAATAAGAAAAAAGAGTCGGCAAAGCACTCTCCTCTAAAATTCCCCGTGTTTAACTTAATAAGTATTTATTCAATGCTTGTTGTAAAGTTCCTAATGTTTGTGCTTTTTCATTTAATCTTATTCCTACGTTTATCATACTACTAACCACTTCAGCTCTTAACCCGGTAATCACAGTGGTACATCCCATTAATGAAGTGCCGTCTATAATCTTCATTAAATGATCAATTACATCGGCCTCGATTTCCATAATTCCAGATAAGTCCATAATCAATGTTTGAATACGTAATTTTCCAATCTCTATTAAAACTTTTTCCTCGAGAATATTCGTTCGGTAAAGATCAACCGCACCAATAAGAGGCAAAATACATATAGTGGGTGTTATTGGTATTATAGGCACTGAAAGATTTTCAACCAATTCTTTTTGAGCCATTATCAACGAATCTTTGTATTGAGAATATGTAATAAAAAAAACATTTAAAAATCTGTCTACCTGATTATTAACTTGTTTTTCTACCGAAAAAAATTCTTCAGTAATAACCTTATTCTTTACCTCGTTATATTCTTGTAGGGACCTCCACAAGGTCCTTCGAATGGCTTGCACCCACTCTAATTTGAAAGTTAATGGAATTGCGTGTGTCGCCCAAGCTATACCTTCTTGTGTAGCAAATGATTGAAGCTCCTGTTCTTTAGCCTCAATAATGTATTGAATCAGCCTATGGGCATTATTTATCAGGTCAATATTACCGATCGTTAAAATTTCTTCAATTTTTTCTTTCACATTAGATGCTTCGTTTAATAATGAATTTTCAAAATCCGCTTTATTTTCTTGGATGAATTCCAGTAATTTATATGTATCTAGTGACCCCTTCATAATTTAATCCCCCTATTTTTTATATACCAAAACCTTAATTACCCTGTAATTATAATTACTAAACCCGTTTACACTATAATAAGCTTCTACTTTAAAGGGAAAATGGATGTATTTATGTTAATTGAATCTTGTTAAGATTTTTACTTAAACTAACGGGCGTTATCTGAAGATCAGAGCTCTCTTTAAGGCAGCTTTTTCTTTATGCAACTAAAGGGGCAGGTAAGTTTAACAATGGGATTTATAAGTCTTACATTTTACAACGTAGTCAGGCCCCCCATCAACCATTATGAGGGGGGGCTAATTTAATTTTTTTATATTAACAAATTAGGTAGAGCTAATCTGCAAATTTACACTCCAACCAAGTACTGTTCCAACCGTAGGTTAAGAAAATAAGTGTTATTATATTGGCTACATATCGTTAAAAATCAGACTTTATTATTGTATTTAATGCTTTTTTTAGTACTACTTTATCATTATCCGACAAGTTTTGAAGAACCTTATTATTCAACTTAATTGTTGCAGCTTCAACTTCATCTCTGATTTCTTTAGATTTTTGAGTAGCCATCACTAAAACATTTCTACGATTTTTTGGATCTACCGAACGTTCTATTAATTCAGCTTTTTGCATTTTATCTAATATCCCAGAGACAGTAGGGGCTTCTAAATATACCATTTCTCCAATTTGTTTAGGGGATAATTGTCCTTCTCTCCACAAACAATTCAACACACCATATTGAGCTGGTGTTACTCCAAATTCCTCTAAAAGCTTGCTGAAATATTTAAAAACTTTATTCTGACTAGCACTTAGTAAAAAGTTCATGCAATCTTTTAATTCCATAGTATCTCCTCCATATTGACATTACCTATAATATCATGTTAGTTTTTGTAATGAAACATTTTTGTTGCAAAAATGTTTTGTATCAAAAAGGAGGTAGATATCTATGAATACATTCAAGGCAATTATTGTAAAAGAAAAACATGATCAAGTAATTTATGGTTTGGAAGATGTTAATCTTGACAGTCTTTCGGACGGCGAGGTTTTAATTAAGGTGTCATATTCTTCAATAAACTATAAGGATATGTTAGCTGTTCAAAAAAATGGAGGAGTTATTCGGAATTACCCAATGATCCCCGGAATTGATTTAAGTGGAACCATTGTTCATACAACAGATAATCGTTACACAGAGGGACAGAAAGTTGTTGTTACAGGTTTTGCTATGGGGATGAGCCATACAGGAGGATTTGCAGAATATGCTAGAGTCCCTGGAGATTGGATTGTTCCTATGCCAGTCAACTTATCCTTAAAAGATGCTATGGTTTTTGGAACAGCAGGGTTTACGGCTGCCCTTTCTATCATAGCTTTAGAGGAGAAAGGTATGGATATAATTAAAAACCCTAGGATTCTAGTCACTGGTTCAACTGGTGGAGTAGGTAGTATTGCTTTACAAATTTTATCTAAAATTGGTTACAAAAATATTGCTGCTTTAGTTCGAAAAGAACACCAAATAGAGGTAGCTATATCTTTAGGAGCTACCGATGTCATTTTTGTAAATGAATTAGGAGTGCAAAATAAACCATTAAATAAGCAAAAGTTTGACTTTGTCCTAGATACTGTTGGTGGGGAAATTGCTTCTGTATTAATTCCTCAAATTTCTTATGGTGGAAGTATGAGTATGTGTGGGAATGCAGGTGGTATAAAACTAACATCAACAGTATTGCCGTTTATACTTAGAGGAATTAACCTTTTGGGAATTGATTCTGTAAATGTACCAATCAAAGACCGTGGTTATATTTGGGAGAAAATAGCGAATGAATGGAATATTTCTCAAACTACTCTAATAAGTGAAATTTCACTTGAAGAATTACCTCAAACGATTGAAGCGATTAAAAATGGTCACCATTTGGGAAGAACAATTATTAAATATTAAAAAACATTTAACCTTTTTCAAGAAGTAAACAACGCTTATCTTAGTTAGCTGAAGATCAGAGCTGTCTTTAAGTCAGCTTTTTCTTATGGAACCATCGGGGCAGCTAGTTGAAGAGTACATAAGGAGTTATTCAACAATTGGGCCAGATTGCGAAGGAAGAATTGCTGACTTTACAAAAGGTAAATTAGTAAGGATAAATAGTGGTGAACCGAAAAGAAGGCGCTTTTAAGTGAAACTATTATTTGGAATTTAATGCATAATATTGGAACCAATGCCCATTTCAAACGTAAGTAATGTAAAAGACTTAAATATTACATGGAGGGAAGTTTTATGCAAGTTCCAAAGACTTTCTCCATTATGAATACAGCAAGAGATGAAGTAGCACTCATTACGAAAAAGGTGTTCAGCATTTTACCAAAGTTTTGGTTGAGGTGAATGGTCGAGAGGTATTAACAATAAAGAAGGAATTTCTTCTTAAAAGCACGATATACAATTGATGCGGCAGACATTGAAGTACATGGTAATTGGTTGGATATGGATTTTCAAGTTTTACAGCATGGTAAAATCGAGGTGAAGTGGGCAAGGAGTGGTTCACTTGGGGCGATAGCTACAGGTTCAAATAATAGATGAAGAGATGGAAACCATTATTATTGCACTCGTTGTTGCAATTGATTGTGTGAAGGCTGATCAAGCAGCTGCTTCATCAGCAGCGTCGATTTAAAGTAGAAGTGTAAAATAAAAAGGCTGACAGTTTTTAAAAAATCACAGCTTGAATATGTGCGGTGAATCGTATCATAAGTATATGAGGTTTTTATTCTATACAAAGAAATAAATGACACCTAGACTGCACTATGTCTAGGTGTCATTTATTTTGTCATGAGATGTATCCGAGGTCTAAAGAAACGGTGTTAGGAAATTTTGTCCTTGTAAAGAGCTTCACTCAAGTTAGTTTCATTGTTTTGGTCACTTGATTTGGATTTATAAAAATCTTGTTTATCCAAGAATACGGTGGCCAAGGTACCCCCAACCAGACCCCAGAATGGTGCTCCAATATGGAGAATAGAGATCCCAGAGATTGTGATTATAAAGGAAAAGAGGGCGCCTGATTTGAATGGACCAGAGAAACTCATTTTCAAAGAGTCAACCAGTACACTAATCATGGCAACGCCACCTAGTAATTGAATTAATGAGGTAGGAATGACATATGGAATTTGCGAAGCTATTGGAGAGAAAAGAGCTAATAGACAGGATAATACTCCTAATACAATAGCAGCGACATACCTATGTTCAAGTTTGCCTGATTCTTTATTAACAAGTAAGCCCGTCATGGGACCTGCAATACAGGCTGGGTGACCCCCAAAAAAAGCATTTATAATGGTACCGATTCCGCTCCAATTGGTCATGGCATTGATCGGTGGACGATAGCCATGGGTCTCTAACATAGCAATCCCTTGGGCATTTTGAATGGCAATAACCGTTAAGAGTAATGGAATGACAAGTTCCCCTACAACGGAAAAACTAAATGATGGAATTATAAAATGGGGAATGCCCATTGTTATATGGATAGGCTGTACAGAAACGTTCGGCAAAAATTTAAGACAAAGAATTGCTGCAATGATCGCTCCTAATATAGGCGGAAACTTTTTTGAAAATCGTAAGAAAAAAGAAAGAGCAAGAAAGACAAGTAAAGGGATTCCGTTGAGTAAAGGATTTTTTACAACCGAGCCGATCATTTCAGTTCCGAAAGGGAGTAAGACGCCTGACACCATCCCCATCATAACTGGCATAGGCAAAACCTTCATCAATTTTGTAACAAGGCCAGATAATCCTAAAAGAAAAATAAGGATCCCGGTTATAATATAGGCACCAACCACTTGGTTGAAAGAATAATGGGTTAAGCTTGAGCCGACAAGAATGGCTCCAGGTATTGAAAAGGCATAGCCTATGGGTTGCCCATAATATAAGGAAACGATGAGCGTTAGGAGTCCCCCCATTCCATAAATGGCGAAAATCCATGAGCTGGTTATGCTACCAGACAAATGACCTTTTGCAGCAGCTTGTAAAACAATTAATAATGGTCCTGCTGAACCAAAAAGCCAGGCCACAAATCCATTCGATATATTCCCAACTGATAAAAGCTTTGGAAATTGTATGGTATTTTTTTTGAACAACAAAGTCACTCCCCTTCAACTTATGAATTACACTACATCGTAGTGTATACTTAATTTATCAATACTTAAAATATCTGTTTTATCTTTTTACTATATCTTTTAGGTATGATGGAGGTTTCATCTTGGATATTCGACAGTTAAAATACTTTGTCACTATAGCAGAAGAAGGTAAGATCACGACAGCTGCAAAGAAATTAAATATTGCTCAACCCCCTTTGAGCAGACAACTCAAACAAATGGAAGAAGAGCTAGGCGTCATTTTATTTGATCGAGATAACAAAAGTCTTAATTTAACCTTGGAGGGGGAAAGATTACTTCTTCGAGCAAAAGAACTTTTAAATAAACTTGATGAAACAATGGTAGAAGTTCAAGAATTGAGGAAAGACACCAGTGGGATTTTATCTGTTGGATCCAATCTTTATTGTGCATCTTTAATTCTTTCCAAGGTGGTAGATATTCGTGAGAAAAATCCTGGTCTTACTTTCAAAGTATGGGAAGGTGAAACGATTCATCTCATAAAAATGTTATCTAAACGTCAGATTGAGATTGCGATAACAAATAGTCCAATAACGGAAAAAAGTATCTCTCAAATGACATTGGAAAGTGACCCATATGTGCTTGTTTTGCCTGAAAAATGGACGTGGAGTGGATCAGAACAATGCAGGTTAGAGGAAATCATCGATTTGCCATTGATTCTTCTGCGACCAAACTATGGTTTAGGTGCGTATGGACAAATTGTCAATGAATTTCAACGGTTAGATTTAGAACCAAATATACTGTGCGAATGTCAGGATTTAATTATGTTACTTGGTCTCGTTTCATCGGGGTTTGGTGCAACGATCTTACCGCTCTCGTTATTATCCCTCCATTCATTGGGAGGATTGAGAGTCATTCAGCTAAAGGATCAGACCTTAATATCTGAACCCAAAGTAATTTGGAGGAAGAATAGTTATTTATCAAAAGCAGCAAAAGAATTTTTAAAACTTTTTTAGACACCAAAATTATTTATTCAAAAGTAAAAGACTTCAACGTTGAAAAATGGCAAATAAAATGAAACAGGTATTAGTTTTGACTGTGGTAAAGTAGATCTTTAAATGAAAAATAAAATATATCATGGTTTTATAACCTCATTTAGATTCGTTACGGGGAACCGTATCATAAGTAAATGAGGTTCTTAAATAATCTATATTAAATGAATATCCGCCCACTTTATAGGCTTCTAAAAATTCTTACTTATGCTCAGGATGAAAAAGTTACACTAAACTTAAAAATACTCCCCTTTAAAGGAGACAGATTTATTTTCTAACCAGGCTGCTGGACGGGAGCAAATCATAATAGTTTTTATGTTAGTTCTAAAATTGACTGCAAACATAAATTCAGATGCTCTCATTCCCCGTCTTTGGAGAAACATGGAAGTTTGAATCACTTTATCGAAACTCCCATGTTTCTCCTGGACTAATAAACCCACAGCATCCATCACGATAGAAAATTTATCAAGAACCATGCACTACAAAAAATTTTCATCATATATAGGTGATATCCGTTCGGATTTGATGAGGAGGATATCATGCAACCTATGTTACCTATGGAAAAATATTTTGGGCAGTTTGAACTGGTGCATGCTTTTTATGGGGCTATGCCTACAGGTGTCAGCGTTTCCGAAACCGGTCGTATTTTTGTATGCTTTCCGAAATGGGGAGACGACGTTCAATTTACTGTGGCGGAAATTGTTGAGGGTGAATTGCAGCCTTATCCCAGTGTAGAAACCAATTTAGTTAATACTGGGAATATTACGATGTCTTTCGTCAGTGTCCAAAGTATCGTTGCTGATGGAAGAGGAACACTTTGGGTACTAGATACAGGGGCACCAAATTTTTCTGAACCTATTCAAGGGGGAGCAAAATTAGTTGCTGTTGATTTAAGCACGAATACAATAAGGAGAGTATATACCTTTACAGAAGATGTTGTCTTGCCAACAACTTATCTGAATGATGTCCGTTTGGATTTTCGGGTTGGAAGAGCAGGCTATGCATATATAACGGATTCTTCTTCCAGAGGGCCAGGGGCTATTATCGTCGTAGATTTAGAAAATGGGAACGCGTTTAGACGGTTAAATGGGGCAATATCAACTTCACCTGATCCCTATTTTTTACCGAAAGTAGAAGGTGAAATTTTGATGAATCGAAACCCGGACGGCTCGACTTTCCCATTTAGATTGGCTTCCGATAGTTTAGCGATTTCTCCTGATGGAAAGGTTTTATTTTATGCTCCGCTAACCAGCCGTCAGCTGTTCTCGATCTCAACAGAAGCCCTAAGAGACAGAAGGATACAGGACCTGAATTTATCCCAATATGTGCAGTATTGGGGGGAAAAAGGTGCGTCTGATGGAATGGTCACCGGCGCAAAAGGAACCGTTTATGCGGGAGACTATGAAAACAATAGTATCCGGAAGATATTGCCGAATGGCGCAATGGAAACCATCGCACATGACCCGAGAATTTTATGGCCGGATACTTTTTCGATTGGCCCCAATCAATACTTATATGTCATTGTGAATCAATTACATCGGCAGGCGAGATTTCATTATGGAAGAGATCTGCGAGAAAAACCATATAGTTTACTTCGTATGAGAATTGATGAATTCCCTGCTCCTACCTTTTCATAGTAATCGTAAACGAAGGTAGCTATCCCCCATCAGGGAGCTGCCTTTTTTGTCAGATATTCCCCCCCAACTGTCCTATAATAAAGAAGTGACTTAACTCAAATTGAAAAGCCTGCTTCATCTTAGATTTAAAAATATAAATAAAGCACCATAGGCATGAAGCTACATAAGTATCAACTTACGGTAAGAGGAAAAATTTTGAACAAAACTAGGAGGTAATCATGGGAAGATTAGTTCACTTCGAAATTCATGTGGATGACATGGAACGGGCAAAGAAATTTTATGGTGAGGTATTTGGATGGTCATTTCAAGATTGGAGTGATTTCGCAGGAATGCCTTACTTGGGAGCGGGGACTGGCGATGAGAATGAACCTGGGATTAATGGTGCTTTGATGCAGCGTCAAAGTCCTCTCCCGGAAGCAGGCCAAGCTCTTAATGGGTTTGCTTGTACAATGGGTGTCGATAATTATTACGAAGCGGAAGCCAAATTCGTAGTAGATGGTGGCGGCGAGGAGCGCCGCCATAGGAGTTTCTTATGGAACTAGCGGGTGCGTCAGTTCATTAAAAGATAAAAGGAGAGTACATATTATACATGGCTAATATGTGTTCTCCTTTATTTATTAAGGTTTTTTATAATTTAGGTCTTGATAAGCGGAGCATTCCGCCTCTCGTAGAATATATATAATCAAATAAATAGTGAAGGTGATTTTACTTTATCTGAAGAAATTCTAGAGGAAAAAAGGAATATGACACCATAATTATTTATGACTACGAAGATTATCCTGACATCGTTAGTGGTCGCTATGACAATTGCGGTAACACTTAGTTTGAAAGTTCGGTTAAATATATTCGTAAATGCAGAGAGTGTGGCATGAAGAAATCGATTTAACCCTATTAAGAAAGAAGTAAAATTAGTTAAAACACAACAGCTTATAGATTGGAGCATCTACATTACCATTATTCCTCTGTTTTGCTAAGGACTTTCTATAATATACCCCTAAAAAAAGCAATGTATCTCAAGTTCGAGAAATTCATTGCTTTTTTTCCATTTGCCCGTACCTCTGTGTAATCTGTCTGTTTTCACATCCATGAGTTGACTTTATTGTTGAGGAAGGTTTAGGGCTGTATTTGCTGTATTTAAATCAACTTGTAATTGTTCACTTAAATCATGTGGATGATAGTAACCTTTTGAAATCATATAGTTACTTATCTCTCCGTGTCTTTCTACAGCGACACGAAGCTGTTCTCTTAAGGCTGCTTTCAATTCAGGTGTTTTTGTTTCTGTAATGGCAAATGCAATATTTCTAATTCCTGATTTTGCGGATATTAAGAAGTCCGTTGCAATCACCTGATCAGTCATGCCACCCATCCCCGCCATATTTTGCAAAAAATTTGTCATTACTGTTCCCCTCGATTTGTCAGAATTTCCTGCAGTTTATGAATATCTTGTGTCCCAGTGCTCATGTCTTTTAATAGAATATTTTGTAGTTCTGTATCCTGCACTAAACTGCTCATTGAAGAGGACTTTGTTAGACAAAGACTCTTGAAAGTTAAAATTTCGTGCGCCTCTAAAGTTTCATGCAGTCCTAAATTTTTGGTCATGATTTTTCACTCCATTTCTTTGAGAATTCACTTACATATCTTTCGTAATACAAAAGTTTTTATACATCATCATTTGCAAAGGTAACGTATATTTTGCGATAAAAACTACCTATCGGTCAATATTCCGTATAACAAACAGATGAACTGGGAAAGGTATTTTTGTTATATAGATTAGGGAGGTTAACGTATGGAAAATGAAAGCTTGGCATTTCATGAAACCATGGAAACGCATGAAATTTTAAATTTTAAAACAATAGGTTTAATGAGATCTAAATTAATGCAAGGAATTTGCTTTGACAATGACTTAAAAGCATTAATGGAAAAAGACGTACAACAATCTATAGCTGCTATAAACGAGCTAAAGGGTTTTTATAAAGAAGCCCGAACAAACTATGAAAAATGAGGTGAAATTTAAATGGAAATGGATTTTTTAGATCCTCAAGGCGCTGAACATATGCCGGAAATGGCTGATTCCTCTTTCGCGTTAGATTTTCTACTCTCTATCAAAAGTGGGATTCATACTTATGGTATTGCATTATCTGAAACAGCGAATCCCGCATTGAGAAAAGCATTGTACCAGCAAATGGAGCAATCTATTGACTTACATGGTGAGTTATCCGATTTAATGATCAGGAAGGGCTGGCTTTATCCGAACGATGTAGGTAAACAGGTGGAATTAGATTTGAAATCAGCCGATATGGCGGTTAGTATCGCTGGAATGAATCTTTTCCCGAATGATACTGACAGACTCGGCATGTTCGCAACGCCGAATAAATAAAGGAGGAAAAGCATCATGAAAGCCGTAACTTACCAGGGCAATAAAAATGTACAGGTTAAAGAAGTTAAAGACCCTAACATCAAAAATTCGGATGATATTATTGTAAAAGTCACTACTTCAGCGATTTGCGGCTCCGATTTGCACTTAATTCATCAATTAATTCCCAATATGCCTACAGATTATGTCATTGGTCATGAGCCGATGGGGGTTGTTGAGGAAGTTGGACCAGGGGTAACTAAGGTAAAGAAGGGAGACCGGGTCATTATCCCCTTTAACGTTAGCTGCGGGAGCTGCTGGTATTGCGACCACGACCTTACAAGTCAGTGCGATAATTCAAATCCTCATGGGGAAATGGGTGGTTTTTTTGGATACTCAGAAACAACTGGTGGGTATGCTGGCGGGCAAGCTGAATATATGCGTGTTCCTTATGGAAACTTTACCCCTTTCAAAATCCCAGAAGACTGCGAGGTAGAAGATGAAAAATTGGTGTTGCTCGCTGATGCAGCATCCACAGCATTCTGGAGTGTAGATCACGCAGGTGTTAAATCTGGCGATACGGTTATCGTTTTAGGCTGCGGTCCTGTAGGTCTACTTACTCAAAAATTCGCTTGGTTTAAAGGGGCGAAAAGAGTGATTGCTGTCGACCATCTCGACTATCGTTTAGAGCATGCAAAAAGGACGAATAAAGTCGAAACCGTAAATTTTGCACAATATGAAAATACTGGCGAATACCTTAAAGAAATCACTAAAGGTGGTGCAGATATCGTTATTGACTGTTCCGGGATGAGTGGCAAAATGACTCCGATGGAATATCTTGCATCGGGTCTTAAATTACATGGGGGAGCCATGGGAGGGATTGTAATTGCGTCTCAAGCCGTGCGTAAGGCGGGAACTATACAAATAACAGGCGTTTATGGCGGCCGTTATAATGGATTCCCCCTAGGAGATATTTTCCAAAGAAACGTGGAAATTAAAACAGGTCAGGCTCCTGTTATTCCTTATATGCCCTACCTTTATAAACTAATATCAGAAGGAAAAGTAGATCCTGGCGATGTTGTAACCCATGTACTTCCAATTGACCAAGCAAAGCATGGGTATGAAGTATTTGATACAAGGACAGATGGATGTATTAAAGTGGTCCTTAAGCCATAAAGATGGTTGTTTTCATTTGGAAAAATAGATTTGAAGGTATCAAACCCTTTTTTAACTTTTGGAAGTGATTTTTACTTCTGGTTTAAATACGCATAGAAGAAGATTTAAGAAAAGTGAACACCCCTGTCTTGAGAGCTACATTTACCTTATTCAAATTAAGTACCAGAAAAGACGATTTTACCCCACGTTAAGGGAAAATCGTTTTTTTTGTGCTCTAAGCTATCTTTTTTCAAAGAGTTTTTTTCATTAAGTAAAACCCACGACCTACAAAAACTATAAGGGGCAAATTAGTTATAGGGTTTTCGTTATTTTTTACTTCTTTCGTTTGGATTTTTCACATATACTTTTTCTTTTCTTTGGAGATCAAAATCAGAAAAGGTTATAGCAGTAAGTAGATTCATTCAGCGAATCATTCGGCATATACTCTTTCATGGTAAAATCCCTATCAATTGTTATAGGGGTTTTAGTTTGTTGCTTTGATTTAGCAAATGTTTTTTTTGCAAATTCAATCGATCCATCATCTTTCAAAACAAGAGAAGCATCAAAAGGCTTCTTTTCTTTTGTCTTCGGTTTCATCCCTTTGATCACACTTGTTTTCTTCTTGGTGCATAAATCTTTCACATGTTTTTCTGTCCCTTTTTTTCCAAGCATTTGAGATGGGAATGTCTGTTTACACCCACTTGAATATTCCGGAAATTTGATCAAAGCGATTACGATGACTGATATCCGAAGAAGATTATCCTCAATAGCTTCCAAGTATTATCTTTTTGTCCTCTCCAATAAACGATCTATGGAATCCTGTATGTGGCTGGAGATCGCAATCTCGGCTCTGTATACATCCCTTGTCCGGATGGCCTCAATGATTTCCATATGTTCCGATGGTGCGTCTTTTTGGTCGATCTCACCTTTGACGTGATAAAACCGGCCTATATGAAGATGACAGTGCATGCCTTTATATGCTTCAAATAAAAACGGGTTTCCTCCAGCGTTCATGATGGCATGATGAAATTGTTGATCTAAATGAGTAAAATCTAGTATTTTTTTGTTGGAAGCACCTGTGTTTGTGGAAAACATTTCATCTGTAAGCGCGGCCATTTCTTCCGTCACGCTTACATTATTTAAGCGGATAATATTCCGGACCGCATGCGTCTCCAGTAATATCCGGGCCTCTAACATTTTCGCCATATTTTCAGTATCTAATATGTCACTGACCCGATACCCCTTATTTGGTTCTAAGATGACTAAGTTCTCAGAGTTCAGACGAGATAATGCTTCTCTGAGAGGTATGGCGCTAATGTTGATTTCCCGGGTTAAATGGCTGATATTGATTTTTTGTCCCGGCGATAAATCCCATTCAAAAATCTTTTCTTTTAATAAATTGTAGACATATTCCGTTGTTTCTCCGCGTTCTTTTTCCTTTATCATCGAAATGCCCCTAACTTAAAAAAATTCTATGAGAACGAGTGTTATTTCATATAGATGTAACAACTTAAATTAAAACTGAAGCAGCTTTCGGCTTGTTGACCCTATCAATAAGATAAGGCGAAACCATATTGATATCAAGAATAGAGAGTTTAGAAGTAGACTCCATAGTCTGCTGGAAAGCTACAAAAATATATCCTCATCACTGATGATTATATATTATATTTGATGGATTTTGAATAGATTATATATAATATTTTAAAAATAATCATGAATTATTTAATCTATCTATATTATTCGAAGTGAAAAACATTGTAATAGCAAGGTTTATATAAAAAAACTGAATATTTTTAATTTTAAACATTTACATAATCGTATATTATATGATATATTTTTGGAAATGATTACATACTATTTTTGGGCAGGATTCTACAATAATCAGTTACTAAAGAGTGTTGATGGGCAGGGAAAATCTTAAGTTTAAAATGGAAGCGCTTTATTTTAGGCGTTTTACTGATGAATTTGTTGAATCTATTAGCAGATAACTGTGAAGTGAAAAAATGTGGTCGTTATTTTTCAAAGGAGGAATCTTCAATGAGCACAACGCTGAGTAGAAAAAACGCATTTTATGGCCATTTCATAAATGGGCAATGGATATCCGATCAAAATACAATCGCTGTTATTAACAAATATAACAAAGAAGAAATTGCCCAGATCGGCAGGGCATCACGGAAAATGGTTTCTGATGCGGTAACCAATGCCTTGGAAACGTTTAATACGAGAAAGCTAGATTCCAATCAACGCTACGAGATTCTAATGCGTGCAGCGGATATCGCTAAAGAGAGAAAAGAAGAGCTGGCGATGATTCTGGTTCAGGAAGTCGGTAAAGTATTGAAGGATGCCAGAGGGGAAATCGATAGAGGAATCCAAACGATGATAGCTTCAGCGGAAGAAGCAAAACGGATTGCCGGTACAGGCGTTCCTTTGGGGCAGTCTGGAAACGACAATAAGATGGCTTTCACCATCAGGGTTCCTGTTGGGGTTATCGGTGCGATCACCCCGTTTAATTTCCCATTCAATCTCACCATACACAAGGTAGCTCCTGCGTTGGCAGCGGGAAATACAATCGTGTTGAAGCCGGCTGAAATGACGCCACTCATTGCATGCAAGATCGCAGAAATTTTTTCTGAAGCTGGATTGCCTGCAGGTTTTCTGAATGTGGTTAACGGGTTTGGGCAGGAAACAGGTCAATACCTTTTGGAGGATGAACGAATTGCAATGTTCACTTTTACAGGGAGTCCCGGTGTAGGTCGGCATATTAAGAGCAGTACGGGAATTCGTAAGGTTACTTTGGAATTAGGGAATAACTCCCCAAACATCATTCACAAGGATGTCCATGATTTAGACAGAGCAGTTGAGCTCTGTGTCACACGAGGGTATGTGAATGCAGGGCAAGCCTGCATCTCAGTACAGCGAATCTACGTTCATAGAAATATCTGCGATACGTTTGTGGAGAAGGCAGTCAAGGTGGCACAGGGCTTGAAGGTCGGTGATCCGGAAGATTCTTCCACGGACATTGGCCCTATGATTTCCGAGAAAGAAGCAAGGCGTGCGGAAGAATGGATCCAGGAAGCCAGGCGTCTTGGGGCCAAAGTGGTATATGGAGGGAAAAGGCGGGATTCGATTCTAGAACCTACTATATTAATAGATGTGAAACCGGAAATGAAGGTAGTCTGCCAGGAAGTGTTCGCACCGGTGATTAGCATCATTCCTTTCGATAGCATCGAGGAGGCTTTCCGTCAGGCCAATGATACGAAGTTCGGCTTACAAGTTGGTTTATTTACATCCGATATCACTTTAGCCATGCGGGCAACACAGGAACTCCATTTTGGCGGTGTAATCATCAATGATGTTTCTACATACCGTGCCGACATTATGCCGTACGGCGGAGTGAAGGACAGCGGAATTGGCAAAGAGGGACCGCATTATGCCATGCAAGAAATGACAGACGAAAAACTTGTCGTCATCAATCTTTAGACTTTGGAGGTAAGGAATATGAGAAATACATGGGATTTTTATTCTACCGAAAGAATCGTATTTGGAAACGGGGCAATCGGGCAATTGGATGTGATCCTTCAAAGATTAAAGGCAAAAAACATCTTGCTCGTTACTGACCCAGGGATCAAAAATGCAGGAATCGTAGACAGAATTTCATCGTTGTTGGAACATGCAAATTACGAAACAGTTATCTATGACCAGGTCGTACCGGAACCTCCGGTAGATTCGGCGATGGACTGTTATAAGTTTGCTAAATCTCAAATGGATATTGATGCAGTAATTGGCCTTGGCGGAGGAAGCAGCATTGATATGGCGAAGATTGTCGCTTTGTTGGTCGCCCATGGCGGACATCCCCTGGACTATTATGGCGGAGAAAACCAGGTTCCTGGACCCATCGCCCCTCTTGTAGCGATTCCGACGACTGCTGGAACCGGTTCAGAAGTGACATCTGTAGCGGTGTTGACCGATGTGGAAAATAACCTGAAAGTTGGTATCTCGGATAATTACCTAAGACCAACCGTTGCTCTACTTGATCCAGAATTAACGTTAGGGCTTCCTGCTTATGTAACAGCTTGTTCCGGAATTGATGCTTTGTCACATGCGATAGAGGCATACACAGCCAAACCTTCTGCATATATCCAGGCAGAAGGAAGCATTTTATTCCAAGGTTCAATCCCCATAAGCGATGCACTCGCCTTCAGAGCCATTGAATTGATTGCAAAAAACCTGCCGCTTGCGGTGCAGCAAGGGAGCAATCTCGAGGCCCGTTCCAATATGCTAATGGGCAGCCTGCTTGCTGGAATGTCCTTTTCAAATGCAGGTACAGCAGCAGCCCATGCATTGGCTTACCCAATCGGAGGACTTGTGAAGTCACCGCATGGAGAGGTGACCGGGCTCTTGCTTCCATATGTCATGGAATATAATGCAACTGTAGAAACAGAAAAAATGGTGAGGATTTCCCAGGCATTCAATGTGAACACGGATGGCCTCTCCGATAAGGAAGCCGCTTTGGCTGCATCAAAAGCTGTGCTTACCCTGCTTGGGGAAATTGGACTGCCTACAAAGCTGACGAAGATTGGGGTCAAAGAAGAGGATATTCCCGAAATTGCTGAGAAGACCCTCCAAATCGATCGCCTGATTCGGAATAACCCAAGAGTGCCAACCCAGCGCAGTTTAGAAGAATTACTTAGAAAAGCTTTATAGATTGCTTGAAGGTAGGGTGTCCATGAAAGTTTAAGCATCATAACCATTCATGATGGATCTGCAGACCGGGGCGGAAAGGGTTTCACTATCTAATAGAATATAAATGGAGAGGAAGATGAAAATGTCTCTTATGCCTTTTACATATAGTATGCCGACACGGGTGGAATGCGGTAACGGAATATCTGGAAAAACAGGGGAACTCATTAAGGATTTAGGTGTATCGAGTGTGCTGATCGTAACAGATAAAGGGGTAAGAGGAGCCGGTCTCTTACAAGGCATTGAAAAATCCCTTGCTTCGGCAAACCTTTATTTTGAGATTTACGATGAGGTAGAGCCTAATCCATCAGCTCAAACAATCCAACAGGGGACAGTGTATCTTAAGCAACAAAAGATGGAGGCGGTTCTGGCTGTAGGAGGAGGAAGCAGCATTGACACAGCCAAGGGCATCGCGGCAATGGCTACTAATCCCGGCCATATCCTGGATTATGAAGGGGTTGGAAATATTTCCAATCCTCCGCTCCCGATCATAGCAATCCCGACTACGGCTGGAACTGGCAGTGAAGCTACTAATTCAACAGTGGTAACGAATAAGGACACCTCTTTTAAATTAGGAGTACTTAGTTCACTTTTGTTTCCAAAGCTAGCTATATTGGATCCTGCCCTTACATTAAATTTACCTCAAGAGATTACTGCAGCTACTGGTATGGATGCTCTGACGCATGCAATTGAATCTTACACCTCCAAATCTGCCAACCCTGTCAGTAAGGCTTTCGCGATGCAGGCCATTAAGATGATCGGTGAAAATTTAACACGATCGTACTTTGTGGGAACGGACATGGAAAGCAGGGAAAACATGCTTGTAGCCTCCCTGTTAGCTGGTGCAGCCTTTTCACAATCCCGACTGGGTAATGTACACGCCATTTCCCATACATTTGGAGGAGTCTTTAATATCCCGCATGGCATCGCAAATGCAGCACTATTGCCATTCGTCATGAGATTCAACCTGCCGGCATGTGAGGATCAGTATAGAGAAATTGCAATAGCTTTAGGAAGGGATGTAAGCGGTTTATCCAATGCACAAGCAGCCGAGAAAGCAATCGAAACCATCATCGAAATGAATCGGAGCATGAATATTCCTCTTAATATTAAAGAGCTTGGAGTCTCTTTGGACGTTTTGCCGAAATTAGTGGAAGATTCCATGCGAAGCGGTAACGTGGTCGTTAATCCAAGGCTGACGAAGGCATCGGATATCCAACTGATTATAGAGAAGGCTTATGAGGGGGACTTTGAAGGTTTTAATAATGGTAATCGAAATGCAAGCAGTGCAAAAAATTCAGAAACGGCCATCGTGAATGTATAAAAACCATTCAATTTGAAAATCACCTGAAATTTCAGGGGATTTCGAATCAGTTTCCCCTTTTTAACTTTTTTCGGACACATGGATTTCCCGCAGCATTTTTCTACCTGAATATAATTATCTAATGAGGTGACGTATGAAAAAGACCAATGGAAGATGGCTTGTAGTGGTACTCCTTTTCGTCGCAACAACAATCAATTATATGGATCGGGCAATTCTTGGCATTGCAGGACCCTCGATGATGAAGGATCTTTCGCTTTCGGCAGTAGAATTCGGGATATTGGGGTCAGCGTTCTTTTGGTCGTATGCCTTAATGCAGATCCCGGTCGGGGTAATCGTTGATAAATTGGGGGCACGCTTAACTTATTCGATTGCCATCGTTTGGTGGTCGCTCTGTACGGTGTTTACTGGAATGGGACGTTCGCTTGGCGGACTGATTGGTATCCGCGTTTTAATGGGAATCGGAGAGGCTCCAGCGTTTCCAACCAATACGCGCGTTATTTCAGACTGGCTGCCGTCACACGAACGGGGCATTGCAAACGGGATATTTAATTCTGGTACAGCTATCGGGATTGGCATAACGACACCCATTTTAGCATGGATCATCCAGACTTGGGGATGGCAAGCATCCTTTGCGGTAATTGGATCCATCGGTTTTGTATGGCTGGCATTCTGGTTATTCTTTTTCAAAAACCATCCAGAGCAAAGTAAGATTGCAAACGAGGCCGAAGTAGCCTATATCAAAGAGGAGCAAACTCAAACCGAAAAAGCGACGACACTAAACGTCTCACCATTTAAATTCTTTAAATTCAGAAGTGTTTACCCTATGTTATACGGCTTGTTTGCCCATAACTATCTTACTTATTTAATGATGACCTGGCTTCCCACTTATCTTGTAGTCGAAAGGCAAATGACTCTTTTAAAAGCCGGTTTTTTCACGATGCTACCTTGGATCATGTCCTTTCTGGGAAATATTCTAGGAGGGGTTTTATCGGATTTCTTGATTAAAAGAGGCTGGAATTCCATCAAAGCAAGAAAGACTGTTTTAACCATCGGCATGCTTTTTCCATTAGCTATTATACCGACTATCTATACAGACAGCGCCATAATGGCACTTACGTATATCTCAATAGCAATCGGTGGTGAAGGATTGGCTGCGGGCATCCTATGGGCTACTGTTTCGGATGTTGCTCCAAAGGGTGCGGAAGGAAAGCTTGCAGGGCTGCAAAATTTCGTGGGGAACCTCGCTGGTTGGATAGCTCCAGTTGCAACTGGGCTCTTAATAACGAAATTCAATAATTTCAATATAGCCTTGATTATACCGGTAGTCATTTGCCTTATTGCTGCTGTGGGATATACCTTCATTCTTAAAAATGAGAGGATATCCATTGACTCTGACATTGACAGAGGAACTAACGTTTCAGGACTATAAAGGTTCCTTGCCTTATGTATATATAATGAAGCGTTTTACAAATCCAACGAAAAAAAGGAGACATATTCATGCTGAAAACTAGTGGATTAGTAAATTTAACTGAACTGAAAATGTATGTAAACGGTGAATGGACTGCAGCACATAACGGAGAAACATTACCAGTAACAAATCCATCAACCGGGAAAGTGGTTGCAAGGATTCCAAATGGAGGACGCCAAGAAACGCATGTGGCAATTGCAGCTGCTGAGAAAGCATTTAAAACCTGGTCAAAATTGACAGCTCAGGAACGTAGCAAATATTTAAAAAAATTGCATGACCTTATGCATGAATATAAAGATGAATTAGCAGAAATCATGAGTCTGGAAATGGGCAAGCCCTTTACAGAAGCACAGGGTGAAGTGGATTTTGCTGCAAGCTACCTGGAATGGTTTGCTGAAGAAGGACGCCGGATTTATGGGGAAACGATCCCTGCTTCTGCTGCAAATAAAAGGCTATCGGTGATTCGCCAGCCGATTGGAGTGGTCGCTTCCATTACCCCTTGGAATTTCCCGTTGGCCATGATGACGCGGAAAGTAGGACCTGCCATGGCCGCTGGATGTACAGTCATTGTCAAGCCTGCAAAACAATCTCCTATTAGTGCGTTAGCGTTTGGTAAATTGGTGGAAATGGCGGGAGTGCCTGCTGGAGTGGTCAGTATCGTAACAGGGAGTGCCGGACCTATCTCGGATGAAATTTTTGAAAATCCGGTAGTAAGGAAAATTTCTTTTACAGGATCTACTGAAGTAGGCAAATTGCTGGTTACCAAGTCAGCCCCGCAGCTCAAGAGACTTTCCCTTGAGCTTGGAGGACACGCGCCGTTCATCGTCTTTGAGGATGCTGATTTGGAAGCCGCAGCAGCTGGTGCCGTTGCAAGCAAATTCAGGAACACTGGACAAACATGCGTTTGTGCAAATCGAATTTACGTCCAGCGTTCTGTCATCGATAAATTCTCTGCACTTTTTGTTGAAAAAGTACAAGCCCTTAAAGTCGGAAATAGCATTGATCCAACCGTTGAAGTCGGGCCTCTTGTCAGCGGTGATGGCCTGGCAAAGGTAGAGGAACATGTACAAGATGCCTTGGCAAAAGGTGCCCGCCTTCTTTGTGGTGGACAAAGGATTGAAGGGGAATTGGCTGATGGATTATTCTATGAACCTACCGTTCTAGGTGGAGTGAACAAGGATATGCTTATCACATACAAGGAAACATTTGGACCGGTTGCACCAATCATCCCATTTGATACAGAAGAAGAAGTAATCGAGCTTGCCAACAATACAGAGTACGGTCTGGCCGCTTATTTTTATACACAGAATATAAGCAGGGGAGTCAGGGTATCCGAAGCTCTGGAGTTCGGCATCATCGGCTTTAACGACGCAATTCCCACCGTTGCACAAGCTCCATTTGGCGGCATGAAAGAGAGTGGTATGGGAAGGGAAGGTGGCCATCAAGGCCTTGAAGAATATTTGGAAGAAAAATATATATCAATGGGTTTTTAAGATAGGGCAAGTAAAGGCTTGAGGTGAATTCGGATCCTTAAGCCTTTCCTTTTTTACCTCATAAAAAGTCTTAATTCAACACACGCTCCCCTTTGATTAACAAACCTCAGTTACAGAACCTATGGCCAGGTTGCTTTACATCCTAAGACAAATAAAAAATATCCTGAATTTTTGAATTGGTAACATGCAAATTCGCTTATAGACAAAATTGTGACACAAGGAAGGTGCAAAGATGAATGTTTCAGAAGCTAAATATAAAATTGACAAGTTTACCGACGAGTTTATAGATAAAGGTAATGTTAGAAAAGACTATATAGCAATAATTGGCATAGCACCAGAACTTGATTCAAATGGTAATGTCACTTATTTTACTAAAGTCAGATTCGAATGTATTAACGGAGAAAGAGGATTTTACTATGATGCAGAAGAAGAGAAAATATTAGACACATATGGATGCCATTATCCCTAACTTGATAAGCCTTTCCTGTTTACTATAATTACCCTGTTCGTAAAAGTACACTTTTACGAACTTTTTTTAATTGTTACTTCTTTAAAATAGACTCTTTTAAACAATGATTTTGATTTTTCTTCTTCAACTAACAGGTGCGTTAGCTGAAGATCGGAGCTGTCTTTAAGACAGCTTATTCTTATGCAACTAAACCAGCTAATAGTTTGTCAACATCTATCAATAAAAACTAAAAATATTTCATGCTATACTAAAAATATGCATACCAAATAGCCCCCCTACGAATAGCGTTTGGAAAGTTTTGTGATATTTAGTTGCACTTTCAAACTAGTCTAGATCTTGGAAAGTCGAGTTGTTTTGTAATAGTGCATAAATCCATTGTAGAAGCTTATTAGCACATGCTATAACAGCTACTTTATAGGGCTTTCCTTCTTTCCGTTTCTTATCATAGAACTCACGTAATCTCTTATTACGAGGGATGATTTCATCAGTCGTTTTCTTTTTGCGACAATCACGAATGGCACATCGAACAGCCATATATAGGGCATGCCGTAATCTACTCGAACCTCTTTTGGTTATTTTGTTTACGGATCCCTTGAATCTACCAGATTCAAAGATACTAGGATCAATTCCTGCAAATGCTACGAGTTTTTTAGGGTGATTAAACCGATCAATCTCACCAATTTCAGAAATAATCGTTGCCGCGATTTTTTCACCGATACCAGGGATTGATTGGATTATCTTATATTCTTCAATTTCTTTAGCCAAAGCACCTATCTCTTCATCCAACTTTGATAGGTGCTTTTGGTATTCCATAAGCATTTTGATATACATTTCTTAGCTCATTATGTGACTTTGATACAGTGTTGTCTGAAAGGGATTTTTAGCTGCTGCAGCTATAAGTTTCTTTGCCTTTGTATTTGCCCACTTTCTTGAACGACTTGTACATAATTCATCGATTTTATTACCTAATGCTTCTTCATCGACTACCAAAACATCTTTAGATGTAGGAAATTCTAATAAGGTTAGTAAAGAGGCAACTGAATATAAGTCCCCAAAAACCCCATGATACTCAGGGAAAACCTGATCAAGAACTGCTTGAAATTGAAGTTTCGTTTGTACATATATACCCGTTACATTTTCGTGTTGTCTTGTAGGATTACGAAGGTTTAAGAGTTGAATTCCTCGTTTTTTATTTGGTTCCAAATCTTCTTTATAATACAGCTCGCAGAGATGGTAAGCATCAATCACATCTGTCTTTACTTTTCGTAGAGATGAGCTCTTTGCTCGATAGGAGACAAGTGGGTTAATGATAATTAGTAAATAACCTCTTTCCTCGAAATACTGAACAACTGGAGTATGATAATGCCCAGTAGACTCTAAAACGACCGGAGGTCGAATTCCTGCTAAGTTTTCTATCTCTCTAAGATATTGGTGTAAGCTCTCTAGCCCTTCAATGGTATGTGCTACTTTAAAACTTCTTTTATAAGGCTTCTTCTTATCCAAGAATGCTTGAACCTGACTTTCACCTTTAGCTACATCCAGACCAACCACTGGATTCATTTTTTATCTCCTCCAAAAACATAATATTTGCCGGTAACCCCTAATCCTTCTTGCAGTATCATAGCTTCGCTTGTTATACGAGATCTTGGTCCCAACCAGCCAAATCATGTTTAAGCAAGTAGGGGGCGAACTGTTTAGTTGACGGGATCTTAAGCCCCACGGGCAGGTACGTTCTACCCCGGCTACCGTTATCATATATCGATATAAAAAATGGTCAACCAGAAATATTTTCTGGCTGACCTTATAATACGAAGGGGCAGGTTAGTCGAGAAAATTATACGAATATAGAATATACTAAAGCTGAAATTAGAATGGATTTTTTTGATATCGAGGGATTTTAATGCAAATAAAGCAATTATTTAATTATTTAATTATTTACTATTAGCTTTAATATCACTATCACTACTAACAGGTTGTCCGGGTCCAACTGACTACGATATAGACCTTCCTGGAGGTTATTCTGTTATAAGAACATCAGCCCATCAAGTCAAGATTGCACCAAAAGAAAGTGATAGTAGTTGGGGAACCGACGTCATTCCTACGAAAGTTACTGAAGTTGCTTGGGATGGTAATTATATTATTGCAAAGCAACTTGGTTTGAAAGAAGACGAAGATAGTAGCAATGGCTATCAAATTCCTGATGAAGAGAAAGTGAATTTTTGGATATTAGAAATTAAGACAGGCAAAGTAACTGGACCTTTGGATGACGAAAGTTTTATAGCGAAAAAGGCTGAATTAGAAATATCTAAAGATGTTGTTTTACAAGAAATAGATGATATAAGATAATTTCATAATGAACTAACGGGTGCGTTAGCTGAAGATCAGAGCTGTCTTTAAGACGGCTTTTTCTTTATGCAACTATCGGTGGAGGATTGTTGAAAGGAATGATATAGAATATAGGGTAGGGTACATATATTAATAAAATTAGAAATGGAGATAGAATAGATATGATGTTTAAACTAAATACATTAGTACCAGAGTTATCAGTTTCAGATATAAATAAAAGTCTTAATTTTTATTTAAACATTCTCTCATTTAAGTTAGAGTACCAACGTCCAGAAGATAAGTTCGCTATGCTATCACTAAATGACTGTCAAATTATGATTGAAGAGATAAATGGCTATTGGCAGACTGCGGAGTTAACATATCCTTTTGGGAGGGGAATTAACTTTCAAATAACGGTAAGTGATATTAACGAAATATATAAGAGTCTAAGAATGCATGAGTATCCGATTAAGATAGAAATTCAGGAGAATTGGTATAGGGCAGATAATAAATTAAAGGGACAAAAAGAATTTTTAATTATGGACCCAGACGGTTATTTATTAAGGTTCGTCCAAACCTTGGGGGAAAGAGAAAATGTATAATATTAATATATTTAATAGTATTGGAGGTTTGAAATGATTAATAGTGGAGATGGATTATTTGCTCTTGTAGCTTTTTTACCTATTATTTTTTGTTTAGTAATTACTGGTTTTTCCATTTATTTTGTAATTAAGGTAATTAAGTTCATGAATGAAAAAACAAAATTAGACCGAGATAGAAATGAGAAGCTTGATGAATTAATTAAGGTCAATCAAGGTAAAAAAGATTAAATAACTTTATATTTAATTCAACAAACGGGCGTTAGCGCCATAACAAGGTCGCCAATTGGCGGCACTTCTTAATGTAAGACTCTTACAATAATTATTCATTCAAATAAAAGTGAAAAAGTACCCTTAATTAACTAGCGAAGCAGTTTAGTTCAATAAGGAATGGGATAACTATAAAAAAGGAAAATTCGTAGTATTGGCGAGTTTTCCTTTTTTATTGCCTGACGAAACCAAATTAATCTAAAAATGTTAGTGCATCATAGAGAGACAAAATATAATACCTTGACTTAGAGTAAACTCTAAGTATTACTCTTACTTTGTATCACAAATTAAAAATGAAAGAAGATATAGACATATCAGATTTAATGGAGGCGGCTACATTGACATATTCTATTGGAGAATTTTCTAAAATCGTTGGGTTAAGCGACCATACATTGAGGTTTTATGAAAAAGAAGGGTTAATAAAAGTAAACAGAGACGAGAACAATGTCAGAGTCTACTCGGATGAAAATAAATTATGGATTGAATCTTTGCTTCACTTAAAAAATACGGGAATGCCACTAAAAGACATGAAACAATTTGCCATGTGGGGGCATGTTGGAGATGCAACTATGGAAGAAAGGTTAGCTCTACTTAAAAATCATCGCAAAAAAGTAGTGGAAGATTTGGAGAAGCTTCGTCGAAGTTTAGAACATCTGGATAATAAAATAACTTTTTACGAAAATGAATTAGGAGACTGTTTCTCTAGAGATTAAGCAGCCAGTTATTTTCTCCATTTTCGTCTTTTTGATAAACCTCGTACAGACAGTTTTCGAAATCGCGTTTTTATCGAAAAAAAATAAAAATAAAAAACGCTTGCGTTAGAGTGCACTCTAAGGATTAATCTACTCTTGCACTATTTAAATACATGAAGGGTTGATAAACCTTTATAAAATAGTGCAAAACTGACATGAATATATAAATAAACATATTGAAAGAGGTTAATAAATGAACACAAAATACAGCAACTTATTTGAGTCCCTTACATTTAAAAATGGTATCACCATTAAAAATAGAGTCGTTATGGCACCAATGACCACTTGGGCAAGTAATGACGATTACACCATTTCAGATGAAGAAGCAGCATACTACAAAAAAAGAGTAAATGGTGTCGGTCTTGTGATTACAGGCTGCACGCATGTTCAGCCAAATGGGATCGGTTTTACGCATGAATTCGCAGCGTATGATGATTCCTTTATTCCAAGCCTTCGGAAATTGGCGGATGCAGCGAAAAGCGGCGGAGCTCATGCCATTCTTCAAATTTTCCATGCCGGCAACAAAGCACTGCCGGACTTGACACCAAATGGTGATATTGTTAGTTCCAGCGCTGTAGAGACGGAAGCGACGGCCTTTGCTCCTTCCGTATTGCCGAGAGAACTTTCACACGATGAAATAGTGGACGTGATTCATGCGTTTGGAGAAACAACAAGACGGGCCATTGAAGCAGGGTTTGATGGCGTTGAAATTCATGGCGCACACGGATTTTTGCTCCAAAACTTCTTCTCTCCTTTCTTCAACAGACGCGAGGATCAGTGGGGAGGCTCTCTAGAAAATCGCTTGCGTTTCCCACTGGCAGTCGTTCAGGAAATGAAGAATGTCATTAAAAAACATGCGACAAAACCGTTTATTTTAGGATACAGAATATCTCCTGAAGAATCAGAAGAAGGCGGTTTGCGAATGAAGGATACCTACGCATTAATTGATCGCCTTGTTGAGCAGGATGTAGATTATATTCATGCTTCATTGGCAGATGCGCTTTCCTCACTGCCGGTCGACAGCCAGGAAAAAACGTATCTTGAGTTACTTGTGGACCATGTAAACGGCCGGGTACCTTTGTTGGCTGCTGGTTCTATGGTAACGCCGGATGATGTGGCACAAGCGTTAGACAAAGGCCTTACCCTGGCTGCAATTGGCCATGGTTTAATTATGAATCCAGACTGGGTGGAAAAGGTGCAGAACGGACAAGAGTCTGAGATCCAGACAGCGATAAAGGCTTCAAATGTTCGTGAGCTTGAGCTTCCGGAAAAACTTTGGGGTATCATTCAAGCTTCAGGCCCGTGGTTTAAGATTGAAGAATAAAAATTAAGTTGACGGTTTTGGTTACATTTTTATTAAGAGAGGATGTTATACAGTATGTCTACTATTCAAGGTAAGGTTGTCATTATTACGGGTGCTTCTAGCGGGATTGGAGAAGCTACTGCAAAAGAACTTGCTTCTAAAGGTGCGAAGCTGGTACTGGCCGCTCGTCGCGAAGATCGTTTACAAAAGCTACAAGAAGAAATTCAACAGAATGGCGGGCAAGCTATTTATAAAGTGACGGATGTTTCCTCACACGAACAAATGGAAAAGCTGGCTGATTATGCGCTTAAAGAGTTTGGCAAAATTGATGTCATGGTCAATAATGCAGGCGTAATGCCGCTATCACCTGTTCATCAAAAAAAAATCAATGAATGGGATTCGATGATTGATATTAACATCAAGGGTGTGCTCTATGGTATTGCGGCTGTTCTTCCGTCCATGAGAGAAAGAAAAGAAGGGCATATCATTAACGTTTCCTCCATAGCTGGTCACTTAGTATTCCCTGCTAGTGCCGTTTATAGTGGTACAAAGTTTGCGGTACGTGCCATTACAGAAGGTCTCCGTATAGAAGAGGCTAGCAACAATATTCGTACAACCATTATCTCGCCAGGAACTATTGCTACAGAATTACTAGAATCCATTTCAGATTTAGAGTTAAAATCTGAAATCATTGAAGTTAGTAAAATTGGAATCGAGCCTGCTAGCATTGCCCGTTCCGTTGCATTTGCCATTGAACAACCATCAGATGTAGCGATTAATGAGATGATTATTCGTCCAACCATTCAAGAACTCTAAAAAGAAACTTTTGTAACGAGGCAGCCCACTTTTTTTAGGGGCTGCTTTTTTTAAAATTTAAGTTTGTGAAGCATTGTACTTAAACAAACGGGTGCTTTAGTTCATTAACAAGGGTTGCTGCGGCAGCCTTTTTCTTATGGC
>NZ_JAEKEV010000002.1:0-3125000 GCF_016650915.1 Peribacillus sp. TH27
TTGTTAGACAACATCTAACAATTGGAGGTGCAGTTTTTTTGACTAAATATACGATAGACGAAAAATTACATGCAGTTTTAGAGTACTTGGAAGGGAAAAAATCCTATAAATCCATCGCACAAGAAAGAAATGTAGGTTTATCCCCTCTGAAGAGATGGGTCGCTCGCTATCTAGAACATGGGATGGAAGGAATTGCTTCATCCTATACAAATTACACTCTGCCCTTTAAACTAGAGGTACTTAATTATATGAACGAATATGGGGCATCGATCAGCGAGACCGCTGTACACTATAATCTTCCTTCCGATTCTACACTTTTGAAATGGTCAAATCAGTTGAAGGAAGGAGGTATAGACGCCCTTAAACCAAAGAAAAAGGGGCGTCTATCCATGAAAAAAGAAACCAAAAAAACATCACCAGCTAAAGGCTCTCAAGAAGCACTTCTTGCCGAATTAGAATACTTACGTGCAGAGAATGCCTATCTAAAAAAGTTGAATGCCTTAGTTCAAGAAAAGGAAGCCCTACAAAGAAAGACAAAGCGAAAGTAGTCCATGAACTAAGGAAACAATTTGATTTAAATCTGCTTCTATCCATTTCTAACATGGCACGGAGTACATACTATTATTGGGTAAACGCCTTCGGGCGTGAGGATAAATATACAGAAATGAAATCCCTTATCGAAGAGATTTTCCATACGCATAAAGGGCGCTATGGGTATCGGCGTATCACCCTAGAATTACGTAACAGAGGTGCTCGCATCAATCATAAAACAGTTCTCCGATTGATGAATGAACTAGGATTGAAGTCTTTAGTTCGCATGAAGAAATACCGTTCGTACAAAGGGAAAATCGGCAAGATTGCACCCAACATTCTAGCACGTGATTTCAAGGCAACAAACTCAAATGAAAAATGGGTGACAGACGTCACAGAATTCCATCTAGCTGGGGAGAAACTATACTTATCGGCCATTCTTGATCTGTTTAATGGAGAAATCATCGCCTATAATGTCGAATCTCGGCCTGTTTATCCCCTCGTTTCCAAAATGCTGGAGAAAGCCTTTGACCGCTTGGAATCGAAAGATTCACCCATTCTTCATTCAGATCAGGGCTGGCATTACCAGATGAAACAATATTCGCATGATTTGAAAAGACATAACATTACACAAAGCATGTCCCGTAAAGGAAATTGTCTCGATAATGCGGTCATAGAAAACTTCTTTGGCCTATTAAAATCAGAGTTACTTTATCTTCAAGAATTTGAAAGCATGGAGCATTTCAAACAAGAATTAGAAGAATATATCCATTACTACAATCATCAACGAATCAAGGTAAAATTAAAAGGCATGAGCCCGGTAGAATTCCGGGTTCATGCCCTCAAGGCTGCCTAATTAAATAAAGTGTCTAACTTTTTGGGTTCACTTCACGATCAGCTCTTTTCTTATGGGGCTAACGGGGCAGTTTAGTTTAATGAGACTTTTAGAATTAAACTATCAGTTGAAACCTTTTTAGGAAAAATCACGTATACAGATTTAGGAAAATGTTTTTTAGCATAGGAGAAACAGGTTATGTTTATAGGGGATATTATATTTTAAGTTATTGTTTTCGGAGGTATAATTTTAGGTGTTTTAGGTTATTTATATTTTAAGAGGACCAAGAAAAGCTAATTAAATTTCTAATTCAAGTAACGGGTACTTTACTTCATTATCAGGAGCTGATCAGCGACTCCTTTTCTTGTGGAACTATCGGGGCAGGTTAGCTCAATAAGAAAAGTGGAAGGTAAATCCAATTAATAGTATAGTCATATGTACTAGATCCTTTTTGTGGTCTATTTCTTGATCGAAGAAAAATTCCGTTGAGGGGTATTGTACCAAATAATTTACATTGCTTCTATTTTTCGAGAAAATAAAGGTACAATTAACTTATATAGTTTATTGATGATAAAAGATAATGAGGTAGGAAAAAAATGATTGCAAAAACAGAAGAAGATTTTAATGGTTTGAAGGGAATTGGCAAAATTATTGCCTCCATTAGAGATGAATTGGTTCAAAGAACAATTCCTGGCATAACGACCAAAGAACTTGATGATATAGCCGGAGAACTTTTAGAAAAAGCAGGTGCAGTTTCAGCTCCAAAAGGTGAATATGATTTTCCTGGCTATACTTGCATTAGTCTTAATGAAGAAGTGGCACATGGTATTCCGGGTCATCGGGTTATTCATGAAGGGGATCTAGTAAATATAGATGTATCTGCTTCAAAGAACGGTTATTTCGCAGATACAGGAATCTCATTTGTAGTAGGAGAAGGAGAAGAAGTATTAACGAAAATATGCGACGTTGCTAAAAAGGCATTTGAAGCAGGTCTTAAGAAAGCAAAACCCGGTTCCAAAAAAAGTAGAATCGGAAAAGCAGTATTCGAAACAGCGAGACAGCATGGATTCACTGTTATCAAAAACCTCACAGGACATGGTGTTGGACGTAGAATACACGAAGCACCTGACCATATTTGTAATTATAATGATCCATGGGATAATGAAATATTAAAGGAAGGGATGGTTATCGCATTCGAACCATTTATCTCAACCTTTGAAGAAGAAGTATTCCAAAAAGAAGACGGTTGGACCTATGCTACAGAAAAAAGCTATGTAGCACAATTGGAACATACGATTATCCTTACTAAAAATGGTCCGATTATTGTCACACTTTAATTCAAGCATAGACGGAAAAGACTCGTATAAATATAAGTAGTTCGCTTACCGTGTAGGAAACTTAAATGGAGTAACAAATAAATTCGTAACACTTTTAAAAAATGTTACTCGCATCTAAAAAAAGAAGGATTCGATTGGTGTATCCCACATCAACCCACTTAAATAAGGGAGTTGCTTTGGCAGTCTTTTTTGTATGAAAACACTTTAGTGAAAGGCCATACTTAAATAAGCCCACCATATTCTAATTTTTTTGAAGGACGTAAATGTACTATGTCGTTATTTTAACTGGTTATGCAGTTTGTTGTTCAGATGGATCGATTGTATAGCCTTTCTTTTTTAGGTATTCGATCATTTTTAATTCTTTGTTATTTTGTTTTTCTTCAAGATAATTTGAGCCTAGTTCTTGATAGGGTTCCCCTGTTTTTAAGATGTTGTAAGCAATCGTTAGTAGTAAATGAGCAGAAGCGATTCGTCCCTTCATTTTTCCCTGCCGTTTGGTAATCCTTTTTCGATGTGAAGCAATTCGATTATTTTGTCTTGATGTCGCTAGTACACATTCTACAGCCATCATTTTCAAAGCTTTGTTACCTTGTGTGGTTTTACTCGTTTTTTTTTACCAGCACTTTCGTAATTTCCAGGACTCACACCAGCCCAAGAGGCAAGATGTTTAGCTGACTTAAATACGGACATATCCACGCCCATCTCTGCAATAAAAGTAGCTGCGGCAGCTTTGTTCACACCAGGTATTCCATCCAATAATTCTACTTCCTTACGATAGGGGGACAGGAGTTGATCGATTTGTTTTTCCAATTCTTCTATGGCTTTTTCTAAATAACTCATATGCTCCCAATGGTAACGCAACATATCACGATGATGACGGCGAATACGTCCATTAATTGCACTGGCAATGTCCGTAATACTAGCTTTTGTTCGCCAATCCACCATTTTTCGAAGACCATCGGTCTCTATTTTTTCACCGTTTAGAATCGCTTCAAGGATACGGCGTCCCGATACACCAAAAATGTCTGATAGTACGGATGTTAGCTTGATATTAGCATCTTGAAGAATTTTGTGAATGCGATTCTGCTCGGATGTACGATGATGAATCAATTTTTTTCGATAACGAGTAAGATCCCGTAAATCACGAATATCCTCCGGTGGAACAAAATTGCTTTCAATAAGTCCGCATCTTAGAAGCTTGGCAAGCCATTCGGCATCTTTCACATCAGTTTTACGCCCTGGAACATTTTTGACATGCCTGGCATTGGCAAGAACAAGGTGAAAAGAATCTTCGAGAATATTCCATATTGGTTTCCAGTAGACTCCGGTACTTTCCATCACAACATCGGATACCTGAAGGGTAGTTAACCAATCACTTAAAGCCAAGAGTCCCGTTGTTGTAGTTGAAAACGTTTCAATAGAGGTTTTTGGCTTTTTATCTAATGGACCAAATAATACACAGGCTACTACTGTTTCTTGGTGTACATCTAGGCCAGCACACCGTTCAATCATTGCTTCCATAGGAGAATCACCTCAATAAAAGATTAACAATACATATGACAGGAGATTTGTTACAAAAATTTTTGTATACGTACTTGTAATACACTAAATGGTTCTTCAATACTGTCACAACCAGTTTCTTATACAGGGTATCTTCCTTAAGATCCACCAAAAAAAGTTCAGCCTGGTTGTATTGTTATCATCCATTATCGTCAAGGAGTTAAAGGGTTAGACTCTATTTTGAGTATAGATTTTCGTAGTAGATGGTGGCGGCGAGGAGCGCCGCCATAGGAGTTTCTTATGGAGCTAAAGGGGCAGGTTAGTTCAACAAAAAGTCATTAAAAAAGAGTAATGTTATACTTTTGATAAGGGGGAAATTAAATGATATTGGAAGCTGTTATGCTACAAGTTAAGGAAGGTATGGAAGCAGAATATGAAGAAGCATTTCGTGGGGCATCAGAAATTATTTCTTCAATGAAAGGGTACATATCTCACGAATTACAGCGTTGTATGGAAGTTGAGGGGAAATATTTACTACTGGTGCAGTGGGAAACATTAGAAGACCATACAATTGGATTTAGACAATCCAACGAGTATCAAGAATGGAAAAAGAAATTACATAATTTTTATGACCCATTTCCAACAGTTGAACATTTTGAGAAGGTTAAACTATAATAGTTGTTCTTGAACTAACAGGTGCTTAGTTTTAGAACAAGAGTTGCTACGACAACTTTTTTATGGACGAACGGATGATTATTAAATAAAGAGAGTTATTACCCTCTTTATTTAATATCCTTTAAGAATTCTTCTAAGGAATCATTTAATACAGATGGTTCCCATTCACCCATGCCGTGTTCAGCAGTCAGAACAGGATAATTTTTATTATGTATATCCACAAATATTGGGTCTCCTAAATCTTCATCGTAACCTATAACAAACCAACTTTCTTTCCAATCGCCTTCGTTATTGCCTACAAAGGAGTTACCTTCCTCATCTTCTCTATATCCTAGTTGTCCTTCTTCAAATTCATCTTTGGAAAACAGATGAAAAGAAACGGAGATCGTTTCCTCTTCTACACCCTCAAAATTTATTTCAATCTCATTAGTTTTGAGTGCTTCAAATCTGCTAAAATCTTCTCTAAATCTTGATTTAACAATTTCCTTACCTCCCTTTTGACACATTGTCTATTTTAATTATATCTTTTTTCTTCAACTAACAGGTGCTTTACTTCAATAAGGGAGTTGCTTTGGCACCTTTTTTTCTTATGGGACAAAAAGGGCATGTAAGTTTATCAAGCTATGTAGACACCAAAATTAATATGTAATGGAAAAAGGGATTTTTGACGGTTATGTGAACAGGTAGGATTAGCAACTAGACATAGAGAATACCTATTATCAAAAGGGGGCTTCTTTAATGGAAAAAGAAAACTTACTACCTGTAAAATGTTCGGCGTGCAAAAAAGAATTGGACGCAATTGACTTGGTCATAATCAATGAATCACTTCAGCTGACGCATATTCAATGCCCGAATAAAGGAGAAATAGCAATTATTGATGTAGGATATTTTAATGCTGTATCCCGAAAATACCTGACCTGTACTCATGAAAAAGCCCTATTAAGTAGGGGCATGTAAATCTTTCTTTTGCAATTGCATTGTGGCAGATTATGTACTGATTGTGTTTTCTTACACTAACAGTGCTTTACTTCAATAACAAGGGTTGCTGCGGCAACCTTTTTTTCTTGTGGAACTAAAGGGCCAGGATACTTGAAGAGTGTTGTTTGACCTTTATTCAACAATTGAGTCAGATTGTTGGACATTTTTTAAAATTCGCACTAAGTCTATCGGCGAAAAAATAAACATCTACACTTAGATTCATTACGGAGAACCATATCATTAATAACGGAGCGATCTTAACCATATCAGGCAAGATTGGCTTTTTATTTATTTAGGGTAGTACATTCATAGTGCAATAAAAAAGATCTTAAGGCTATAGCCGCAAATTCCTGCATATAATTTTATATTGATAAAAAGGAAGGTGGGCTGAATATGGACATGTATGATCTCAGAAAAGCGATCCATTACTATCAAACAAAAATACAAGAAACGAATGATCCTTATTATTGGTTCTTTCTGGCTGATGCGCAGGTAAGAGTGGGATTAACAGACGAATCACTGCAAACAATTGATAACGCCTTGTCGTTCCCAAATCCGTATCCTTCAAAGCAAGAGCTACTGGAAATGAAGGTGAAGCTCCAGCATTTTCTTTCAAGAGAAATAAATCAGAACAACCCTTCAATTGTAACTGAAAAGCGGGTAGATATTGACAGAGACGGTATAATTGATAATGTCCTTCTTACAGCAAATAAAACTCCTGATAGTCCACTATGGCAAAATATAACTCTTGTCATCCAAAATGGGCGAACAAATCACTATCAGCAATTCCCCTTAAAGGATAACCTCGGATACAACCCCACACTCTTTCTTGGTGATTTTACAGACAACAAGGTGGATGATATTTTAGTAGTCATGGAAACAGGAGGAAGCTCCGGTACGATTTATACGTATGTATTTTCTTATATTAACGGTCAAATGAGGCAGATTTTTAATTCTGATGCATTCAATGAAGATTATAAGTACAGTGTGACCTATCAAGATCAATACAAAGCGACTGTGATTAGTCATAAACTAAAAGAAAAGTACATTCTTGAACTTACTTACAAGGGAAATGAATATTTAACTGAAATTTATAATAAGAATGGTATTTTGAAGGCATCGATAGAAGGCTGGGTCAATCCTTTGTCCGGTTTATATCCGGTCGATTTTAACAGGGACGGCACATATGAGCTCGAAGCCTATCAGAGGATAGCAGGGAGGTACAATGCTGACTCACTCGGATTTGTACAGACCGTATTGAAATGGAAAGGGCATGTGTTTGGTCCTGACCGGCAGAATGTGGCAATCTTTGGCGGGGAAATATAGCAGCTGGAATCATTATTTTGGGTATCTAAAGAAACTTCTTCATGTGTACGAGATTAATAGGCGATATTTCATCGCAATTTGAATTTCGGTCTACAATATCTGAATTTGATTTCGAGTCAGAACGATCTGCATATCGAATTTGTGAAATTACAAATGTATCAAGAGCTTCATGTATAGTTAAAAATTAGGAGGAGTTAGAAATGACAAACCGTAACAATGAAGCTTCACCACTTTATTATTCTAGAGTCGCAGGGTTCGGGCTTTTACTTATGGCTATCCTTGCTATATTTTCTAACTTTTCTGTTTTTAATGGTCTTATTATATCGGATGATGCAGCAACAACTGCTAATAACATCATAACTAATGAGATGTTATTTAGAAGTGGATTTATAAGCTTTGTCATCGTGCTTATTCTTGATGTGCTGTTAGCATGGGCACTGTATGTTCTACTCAAACCCGTTAATAAGAATCTTGCGATGCTCGCCGCGTGGTTTAGGTTGGTATACACCGCCATTTTTGGTATAGCTTTGCATAATTTTTTGAATGTTTTACAACTTCTAAGTGGTACTGAATATTTGACGGTATTCACAACAGATCAGTTACAAGCTCAGGTGATGTTACTAGTCAATGCTTTTAACAATGGATGGATTATTGGATTAGTATTTTTTGGATCTCATTTGTTTGTCGTTGGTTATTTAATAATCAAGTCAGGAGGCTACATACCAAGAATGATTGGGTTCTTCTTGGTCATTGCATCTGCTGGATATTTAATAGATAGTTTTGCACATTTTCTTCTACCCAACTACACCGACTACAAAACGATATTCTTACTGGTTGTAGCCGTACCCGGTGTGATTGGAGAGCTTTCATTAGCATTCTGGCTTTTGATTAAGGGTGTAAAGGTTCAACAGAGGCGATAGATATCCCAAAAAAGGAGGGCTATCTATTGCTGTTGTTGAGCAAGAATTTGCTTTTATAGCTGACGACTTCGGAGATTGCAACAATCCTGCCCCGATAGTTGATAAAAGAAAAAGCTGCGTTAAAGGCACCTCGGATCTTAAACTAACGCATCGTTAAGTTTAATACAAGAAATGAGATAGAATACAGAAGGAAAACCTCACTCCTTGTTATCCCTCCAGTATCCTTTTGGAAGGATTTTTCTCTGTTACACAAAACCGTTAATCAGGCTAAATCTAGGAAAGTTTCTTTTCTCTTTAATAAAGCGTAAATCCAATGAAGCAACTTATTAATACAGGCAACGATTGACACTTTGGCAGTGGAAATGAGTTTGGATTCCTTATATGTCCCACTCCTGCTAACGTCTTGAACATCATGTATCCGATTATACAAGTGAACCATCTCGTGCATTAGGGTATCCATTGTTTCGTAGATATCCAAGTCAAGAAATTCTGGTGTTAAGTTAATTTCAAACATCTTATGTACAAACGGCAACATTGTAGGTAATAACTTATAAAATAACCGAACTGGAACTTATTATTCACTTTGTTTTTTACCCGAATTACCTGACAGATTCATGTTACTATCGTTTTTAATTCGGGGTATATTTCTTCTTTCTGATCTCATACTAAAGATAAGAAGGAGGGGTATCCATGGCAAAACGAACAAAGAAAAATGATGCAGACCAAAAGAACAAACAAGGATTTGATTCAAGCAAAACTGATTCAGAATTCTCTCAAGAATTTGGCAGTGCAAACGCTAATCAAGCACATAAAAATAAAGCAAAAAAAGAAAAGGCTTCTAAAAATCAAGGTGAGTGGAAAGGCATGCATTAATTAATACTTGCCAGACTCGACTTATGATAAGTGATACCTGCACCGAGTACAAAGGGTGGAGGCTTATCATGCTTCAAACTGTTTACTGAACTTTATGTATAGGAGCTTATTTAGATGACTCAATCTAAGCGACAACAAGAACGCCAATGGAAAGATCGTAAGCAATCGCAGAATCCAACTGGTAAGGTCAGATCATTTGAACAATTAACTGAAGATATGGGCAAAAATGAATCTGAAACTAAGTAAAACTGTTTAAGAATGAGAGGCTATCCCAAAGGTCAGAGCCCCACATAATAGTGAGGTCACTCCCTTGGGGTACCCTCTCTTTGTCGTTAAAACGTTAGTCATGCTATTCCATTAAAGGGCCATTTAATGGAGCAACGAAAAAAGCCTAATTTCTATAAAAGAACTGGCAATGACAAAAATGGTAAAGACATAAACGTTTACGTTGAGCATGAATCTTATAAAGGTGATCTTAAACCAAAATTCACTAAATAAAAAACGTTAAAAAAGATTAGCATCTAGTCAAAAAGGGAATGGGTTTCTCCGTTCCCTTTTTGTTTTCCTTTAACAAGAAAAGAAATAATTAGTAATTCCTGGACAACTGAACTTTTTCCTCCGACAATGGTATCCCCAATTTCAAATTTTTAAAACTATAGTGTTTATAGGTGAACGATTATTCAGCAAGGCCATTGTTAATGTCTTATAATTACATTAACAGTATTTAATTTAAATCATTAATGGAGGTTTTGAAATGGATTTATTCATGGAACGAGCAGTAGAACTAGCGGTAGAAAATGTTCGTGAGGGTGGACAACCTTTTGGTGCAGTACTTGTGAAAAATAACAACGTTGTAGCTGAAGGTGTTAATGAGCTGCACAAAACTTATGATGTTAGTGGACATGCGGAATTACTGGCTATCCGGCGCGCGCAAGAGCAATTACAAACGAATGATCTATCAGGTTATACAATGTATGCAAGTGGGGAGCCTTGTCCGATGTGTCTAACGGCAATGTACTTTGCTGGAATCGAAAAGGTTTTTTATTGTGCTTCAGTTGAGAATGCGGTTGAAGTGGGATTAGGGAAATCTAAAATTATATATGAGGATTTACAAAAAACAAAAGCAGAACGCTCACTTTCGATGATACAAATGCCATTAAATGAAGGGCAAAAAAATCCAATGAAGCTTTGGAAGGAGAGAACGTAGTCTTGGGAAACTGTGGGTATAATGATTCAGGAAACAAGTTTATATAAGTTTATTGATCTTCAGCAAACGGGCGCATTTCTGTAGTAACGATAAAAGTCCAATTTCTCAATTTTAATGCTGAGAAATTGGACTTTTAATATTTACTTATAGTGCAAAAGAAAACCTAAAATGACATATTTGTTTATTTATTCTTGTTTCATGTCTAGACGTTAGTCTGTAATTATTAGTATAAAACACTTAAGACTTTTAGACAAAGGGTGATACATATTGTTAATTGGTTATGCGAGGGTTTCAACTACTGTTCAGGATTTAGAAAGGCAATTGGAAATATTAGAAAAGGAAGGGTGGGAAAAGCTTTTTGTTGAAAAAGTAACCGGGACAAGTACAAAACAAAGAGCCCAACTTTTATGAAGCTATTGAATTTGCACGAGAAGGAGATACTTTAGTAGTAACTGAAATAGATCGTTTAGCTCATTCTATTATGGACTTAAATAAGATAGTTCATGAATTAGCTGAAAAAGGGGTTAATGTAAGATTTGTAAAAGAGGATATGAAATTTGATGGTTCAAACGAAGGAAATAGCTTACAAACACTGCTTTTTAATATTTAAGGTTCATTCGCACAATTTGAACGTGATTTGATTGTAGAAAGAACTACAGAAGGCCGGGAGAGAGCAAAAAGGTAAGGGAAGCATATGGGAAGAGCAGGACAAGATGAAAAGACTTTAAAACGAGCTATTCAGCTATATAATGAACGTGAAACAAACGGAATGAGTGTGAATGACATTGTAAAAGCTACAGGAGTTCCACGTTCCACGTTATATGCAAAAATTAAATAAAATAGATTTGGTGAATGGACTGATAATCTGGTTTATTACATCAATTCGAAATAGAAAATTCTTAAACTGACTAGTGCGTTAGTTGAGATCCGGGGCTGACATTTGGTGGCCTTTTTTCTTAATGAACAAACGGGGCAGGTTAGTTCATTAAGAAAAGTAATTCTTGAGGTATAAAGTATGATTTTTGGAATGAAGAACAAGAGGATGTAACCGAAAAGAAATTGACAAAAACTTTTATTTAAAGAGTAGTAGTGGTTTCAAATGATCTTAAAGTTGCCGATATTTCTATTACTAGGCCCTGTTGGTTTTTACGGTAATTAAAAATAAAAGCAGACGGTACATCGAGAATCTTATAGAGATTCTATTGACCATCTACTTTTAAATGAACGTAAAATTGTTGAGGCATTTCAAATTTGCAATAATATTACCAGCTATTTTTCAAAACAATTTTTCCTATCGCCTTGCCTGACTCCATGTACTCATGGGCTTTTGAGACTTCATCAAACGTAAAAATGTTTGAATCCAAAAGCGGACGCAGTTTCCCTTCCTCAACCATCCTAGCAACCTTCATCAAAATTTCTCCATAATGTTTATGCATGTCCTTGTTTAATATCTTCAACAACATAAAGGTAACATGAAGAGAAAGTCCCTTTGAATGCACGGGGGAGAGGTCATGAGTCGAACGAGTAGCAATGGCTGTTACCGTTCCATGTACCGCTGCTGCCTCAAAAGAGCGATCAAGGTTTTCACCCCCTACCGTGTCAAACACGACGTCAAATCCTTTTCCGTTTGTATATTTTTGTACATAGTCATGAACGTTTTCTTCTCGATAATTAATAGTTATATCAGCACCAAGGCGCGTGCCAATCTCCAGTTTCTCTTGCGAAGAGGCAGTTGTATAGACTGTTGCTCCTCCCCGTTTGGCTAGTTGAATGGCGATGTGTCCTACACCTCCGGTGGCCCCATGGATCAATATATTTTGTCCAGGTATAAGCCTTGCACGATTAAATAATGCTTCCCAAGCGGTGATGGAAACTAATGGTAAAGCTGCGGCTTCTTCCATCGTCAAATTTTTCGGCTTATGAGCAAGTAAATCGGCATCTGCAAGCATAAACTCTGCAAGTGCACCGCCAGTGCCTCTAAATCCACCCGCGCATCCAAACACTTCATCGCCAATTTTAAACGAGGTTACTCCTTCACCCACTGCAGATACCAACCCTGACACATCTCCGTGTAATACTGCTGGAAACTCGGGTGCAACGGCTGGAACTGCACCAGCACGAACTTTCGTATCAATAGGATTTACACTTGTAGCCTTTACTTGAATAAGTACATGTCCAGGTTTCAGTTCAGGTTTTGAAATCTCTTTATATTGAAATACGGATGGTTCACCAAAAGATTGAATAATTTGTGATTTCATTTTAGTCACTCCTTTTTTTTTGCCTAAAAATAGGAAAATGTCTCATTACCTATTCATGGTCAGGATGATTGGTATGTGCTAAGAATAAAGCTAATATATCCTACTTTTACTTTCCCTTTGACCTTTATGATCCAAGCTTCTTCTCTAATCTATGTCTAGGTGATTTATTAAATCGTAAATTACCTGTTAAAAGAAACCGGATGGTTCCCATGGTAAATGGAGGGGATCACAGTAGACCAAATTTAACAGAAACAGCTCCAGATGCCTATAAAATGGTAAATAATATCCCCGAAAACAATCCCAATTTCTTACCCTCCCTTCGAAACGATCATAAAAATGATTCCTTCATGTGTTATGAGATGATCTGGTTCCAATCCACTGCTGTGCTAGTTAGTGACATTCTCATCGGATTTTTTTACAAAACATCTTTAATGGTGAATAGTCCAAAAAGAGAGAATATTTAGTCTTCACTTGTAAAATCAATGATACTTTAAATATTATAAATTTAAAAGTACGCACAATTTTGTGGAATAGGATAAAATTTGTAATATAGTATACAATTTGATACTTAAAAAAATTGGGGCGTTACTATGAAGGACTTTAAAACAGAAAAGTGTCCTGATACCGCAAACTTGCCCTGTTGCAATTACAGTAGATGTGATAGGCGGCAAATGGAAAGGGATCATATTATATAACTTAATTTCCGGACCTAAACGTTTTAACGAGTTAGGGAAACTTATGCCCTATACCACAAAACGTATGTTAACATAACAACTTCGGGAATTGGAACAAGATGGTATGGTATATCGCGAAATATATCGAGAGATTCCTCCAAAAGTCGAATATGCTCTTACTGCTTTTGGAGAAACATTAAAACCTATTATCTACCTCATGCGAGATTGGGGAGATAGGTACGAAAATGAGATTTTAATGAAACGAAAGACCTCAGAAAATTTGTAGCATCAATAGGGTCTCGCCGACAGATGATGTACGTTCTATTGCTGTAGTTCATTCTGAAGGAGGAACAGCCGAAGGGACATTTTGCTTTCCTTTCCGTGATAAAAAATCATTTTTTGACTAACGGGTGCTAATTTAGTTAAAAAAGACCATCTTTTTTGGGGGTAAAAAAATCTCCAAATTTTTACTCCACTTAAGGTTGCGAAAAATGTACTTAAACTAACAAGTGCGGAAGCTAAAGATCGGAGCTGTCTTTAAGGCAGCTTTTTTGTATGAAAATATATTCGTTAAAGGCCATACAAAATAAGCCCCATATTCTAATTTTTTGAAGGACGTAAATGTACCATGTCGTTATATTAACTGGTTATGCAGTTTGTTGTTCAGATGGAGCGATTGTATAGCCTTTCTTTTTTAGGTATTCGATCATTTTTAATTCTTTGTTATTTTGTTTTTCTTCAAGGTAATTTGAACCTAGTTCATGATAGGGTTCTCCTGTTTTTAAGATGTTGTAAGCAATCGTTAATAGTAAATGAGCAGAAGCGATTCGTCCCTTCATTTTTCCCTGCCGTTTGGTAATCCTTTTTCGATGTGAAGCAATTCGATTATTTTGCCTTGATGTCGCTAGTACACACTCTACAGCCAACGTTTTCAAAGCTTTGTTACCTAAGGAATTATTATTAACGAAAAGGGATCTGACTGTTACAGGAGAAGCAGAAAAAATGCAAGGGGGAGCTGCGGCTTTTGACAAGCTTATAGATGGAGATCTAAGCGAGGGTTCATTGGCCGAATTGAAATGGGGCATAACATCTGAAGAAGGAATTTCACTACCTTTAAGTCTAGAGTTTAACTTTAATAAGCCACAAGAAATTACTAGATTCGAAGTTTTTAACCGTCCACAATACACTAATGGTAAAATCAAGAAGTTAAGTGCCAAAGCATATGATGAAGCTGGAAAAGTTTATGATTTAGGTACTAAAGAGGTTACTAATGAGGATAAATCTGTAACATTCAATATCGTTGAAGCTAAGACACAAGTACCAAGTGGTACTAAGCTTGCTAAGGTAGGTATTGTTTTTGAGGAATCACATAGCGGTCCTCTTATGTTATCTGTTGCAGAAGTTCAATTTACAGCTAAGAATAGTGCTTATGTGGAATAATGGCATTAGAATCCAAAATAAAAAAGAGACCGAGGCAATAAGCAAAGAGCGGCACCTAAAATGATACAGATAAAAGATATTAAATAAATAATAATGTGTACCAGCCACTTCTCTAAGCTTTAAGGGGGTGGCTATTTTTAATTAATTAGTTAGTATGCAAAGTCAAATACACTAATTACACTTTCGGCCAGCGGAAACGCTCCAGCAAGCATAATACCGATATATCCGGCAATTTCTAACCCTCTAAACTGATCTTATGTATCCGCAATTATCGGATCCCCAGCCCTCCACACACCGTCCAAAAAAAACGTAAAATATTCTACATTTGAAAAAAAACTAGCCGTTCTTTAATAATACTTCTGCGATACCGAACAAGCTCACGCAATTCTCGCTGATTTCTATCAGGGATAAAGCTTGCCTTCAACAGCCCATGACGAAGAAGTTGAGCAATCCACTCAGCATCCTGACATCTGTTTTTCGACTAGGGACTGCTTTCATATGTTGTGGTTTAACAACTAAAAATTACATTTCTTCAGCCTCAATTAAGTTCACGATAGGCTTCTAAAACACACCTGTGCTTTCCATAGCGACGTTAGTGCAACCAGGTGATTTAATCCAATCCATCAGTTGAATTAAAAACACCGTTTTTGTAGAAAATGTTTGAATCTCCTTTCCTTCAGGGGTCATAATGCAGGCGGTAATGTTGTTTTATGCACATCCATTCCGCATACTCGTTCACTGATAACTTCCATTAAAACCATCCTTCCTATGGCGAAAAATTAGAGGCTGGTGCAAAAACCAGAAAGAATAGGATTAATCTACCATGAGTGCTTCCCGTAAGGGAGCGACAGTCTGTGATGCACCGAGGTCGTTGGAGTCAGACTAACGGATGGGCTCTAATGGCACCATAGTTCATCGACCTTCCTCACCCAGCCATAGAATCAGTATAAATCCTCCGCTAAGAGTTTAGAACCACTTACTCCTTTCAAATATTTTAAACTTCCTTCACTTGACCAATCGATGTTTTGTATATACTTAAATTCTTAGAATTTTAGTAGTGTTCAATTGATTAGATGAAAAGTTATAGTTTTCTGAAATAATAGTGTTCCCAGCCAGGGCAAGGGCATTTAGGGAAACTATATGAGTTAATCTAAATTGTTTATAATTATCCCACTGTTTAGGTGATATTTTTTTATTTAATTAAAGAAATAGAGTGAAATATATAAAATTTTTTCTTTGGATAATTCAGCTAAATATGATTTTATCGTCCATAATTTTAAAAACCTTATTAATGTAGCTCTTTTGTGATTTTTGTGCAAAACGGGCGCTTAATTGAATAAGGATCACAGAAATGATCAATCTTTTTTTATAAAGTTACAATTGTTAAGAAAAGAACCACGAATAAATATTTGACTATTTTGAAAATTCGTGATAATATTTACGCATAAAAGAATGAATCGGCAATGGCGCCTGTTTCAATAGCTAATAACGAGCTATTGGGCAGGCGTCTTTTGCATTTTTCAGGGGGGATAATATGAATAATAGAACCAAATTAAAAGCTTTATTTGGCATGATCGTTATTTGCTTGTTTTTGTATGCTCCCTTAGGAGCGGCTGCAAGCGGAAAAGCAGTTTCGACTCCGCAAAAAAGGGAGGGCCATTGTATTCAAGTGTTGGATAAAGGGAAATGGGCTCCTGACACCTATAAGTCTGTTCAAAACCTAATTGATAAGCATGGTGCTGGAAGTACAGGATACGATCCAAAGCGAAAACCTTATGTTGTTTTTGATTGGGATCATACGAGCATCATGAATGATACGGAGGAGGCCCTCTTTCTTTATCAAATCGATCACTTGGCATATAACATGCAACCGGATGAGTTTTATGAAGTAATCAAAAAGAATGTGCCGAATGGACCCTTTTCACACGAGTTTAAAAACCTTCAAGGAGATGCGGTCACTCTCAAGGAAATTGCCGAGGATCTGAAGCGCGATTACGAATTTCTTTATTCCAACTATAATGGGATGAATGGAACAGAGCGGTTAGAAACGCTTCATTCAACTGATCAATTTAAAGATTTTAAAGCGAAAATGTACTTTCTTTATGAAGCCATTGGGGAAACATACGGTGTTGAAATCGGATATCCATGGGTGCTTTATTTATTTGCCAACATGTCGACCGAAGAAGTTCAGCAGCTTGCAGAGGCTTCAAATGATTATAATTTAGGGGCGGAAATGGCATCGGTGACGCTTATAAGTCCTGAGGCCATGTTAGGAAAAGCCGGTACTGTTCAAGTTACCTATACAACAGGACTGCGTCTGGCCTCGGAAATCGCAAACTTAATGCATACTTTTATGGAGAATGGGATTGACGTTTATGTTATTTCGGCTTCGATGGAAGAGGTGGTGGAGGTATTTTCGTCAAATCCAAAATACGGCTACAACCTTCCTAAGGAAAATGTCTTTGGGATGAGATTAAAAAAGAAGGAAGGAATTACTCAAGCAGAATATGAAGACAATTGGCCGATCACTGCTCGAGAAGGTAAGGTGGAAGTGATCAAACACGCCATCTCCAAAACGCGGGGCGGATACGGTCCGATATTCGTAGCGGGAGACAGCAACACAGATTATGAAATGCTGACAATTAAGAGTTTGAAACTCGGTTTAATTATCAACCGCCTCAAAACAGGTGATATCGGTAAGCTTGCGAAAACAGCTGCAGAACGGATGGGCAAAAACAACCCGAAATATGTTCTCCAAGGAAGAAATGAGAATACAGGCTTATGGATACCGACTGAATACACGATCAAGCTTGGGTCAAATGAAGAAAAATTGTTGGCGAATCCATAAAAAGATTCGTCCCAGGAGATTCAGTCACACTCGGAGTATAAAATAAAGATTGATGATGACATCTTAGACTCGCTTTTATACATTCAAGTTACCAAAACATAACCAAAATCAGTGTAAATCATGCACCCTATTCCCATTAAGCCATTTTAAATGAAGATAAATCTTCTACTCTCATTTCGTAAACATAAAGTATTTTGGGTTTTACATATTGAAGAATTAAATCAAATTCGGTAGCAAACAAAAGTATTTATATAAAAGTAATTGAAATTCAAGAAAAGGGCGCTTTCCTGTAAGAAGGATAGCGCTCATTTTGACATTTAAGGGCCATTTAATGGAATAAGACTAACAAACAAAACTGGATATTAATATTGGTGTGAGAATGTGGGGGGGCTCTATTTTTTTCAAACCTGATATTTAACGATCTACAGGAATGCTAACAGGTGCGTTCGTATTATAAGGTCGACCAGTAAAAATTACTGGTTGACCTTTTTTTAATTGAATCTATTATATCAGTAGCCAGGGTAGGACGTACGGGTGCGTGGGACTTGATCCCGTGAACTAAACTGTCCGCCCCCTATTTGTAGAAACATGTTTGAGGCTGGTTGGGACGTAGATCTCGTATAACAAGCGAAGCTATGACACTACATGGAGGACTAGGGGTACTGGTAAGTAAGTAAGTAAGTAAGTAAGTAAGTAGAGGAGGAAAAAACAATGAATCCAGTTGTTGGTCTGGATGTGGCAAAGGGAGAGAGTCAAGTTCAGGCATTTTTAGATCAATCTAAACCGTATGGGAAGAGCTTTTTAATGAAGCATATCAAAGAGGAATTAGATCATTTTTTAGACTTTTTAAAAGAGATTGAAGAGGTGACAGGGCAGATGCCTATGGTCATTTTAGAATCTACAGGGCATTACCATACTCCTTTTATTCAATACTTGGAGGAACAAGGGATTCTATATATCTTACTAAATCCGATTATTTCTTATCAGGCAAAGAAGACCAGTTTACGAAAGGTAAAAACAGACGCAATCGATGTGTATCAGTTGTGTGTGCTGTATTATAAAGAGGATTTTGAACCTCATAAAATTAAGAGGAATTAAGCTTTTAGATCTGCGGAATTTGTCAAGACAACAGGAAATCGTAACGAATATGTATGGAAGCTAGACTTCAGTTTCACACCATTTTAGATCAAGTGTTTCCTGAATACCGGAAGGTTTTTGGGGATCCATATTCGAAGGTTTCTTTATTGATGTTAAAGGAATATTCCACTTCAAAGGCGGTATTAACAGCCGGAGAAAGTAGACTAGCAGAGAGTGTTATAGAGTTCTGTTCTAGCCGATCAGGTGAATGGGCATGGGGAAAAGCAAAAAAAATAATGGATTCCGCATCTAGAAATCCATTTCAAAAAAACGTGTATGAAAGTCACGTAATCAATCTTCGTATGTATATTGAGTTGCTTTTTCATTACTAGGGACACCTTTCTGATTTGGAAGATCGTATAGTGGCCCTGGCAAATGAAATGGAAAAATATAAGATCATCCAATCGATTCCCGGTATAGGAGAAAAAATCGCAGCCACGATTATCTCTGAAATTGGTGAAATCGATCGGTTTAATCATCCGAAAAAACTGGTTGCCTTCGCTGGAGTAGATCCAAGTGTTCACTCATCGGGTAAGTTTACGGCAACCATTAATCGTATGACTAAAAGAGGTTCGAGCAGACTACGTCATTCTCTGTATCTTGCCGTACTATGCGGCATAAGAAGTTCAAGGAACAAAAAGCTTAAAGAATTCTATGATAAGAAAAAATCAGAAGGAAAACCTGCCAAAGTGTCAATCGTTGCCTGTATTAATAAGTTGCTTCATTGGATTTACGCTTTATTAAAGAGAAAAGAAACGTTCCTAGATTTATCCTAATTAATGGTTTTGTGAAACAGAGAAAAATCCTTCCAAAATTTTTGGAGGGATATTTGGCATGGTCAAAAATAATAGAAGTAGCTTAATAAAAAAGTTTGATCATTTCTGTGATCCTTCTTCTATTAAAGCGCCCGATAATTGAAGATAGTTCGCGATGCAAGGCTATTATTTAACATCTTACATTTTTGCGTTTGAAACCAAGCTGCCCTTTATCTACTTCCTTTTGAATACCTTCGGAAGCGAGTAGGAAACTGCTTTTTTTCTTGTCCCGTTTGACTTCTACTGGGCCTACTGCCTTTGCGGTCTCGACCGCCTTATCATGGAGCGGCAAATATGAAATCCCCACTGTGTATATAAAATTATTCATAGCGTATTTAGTTCGTTCTGGAGAATCGTGAATCGTATTTTTCACATTTCCAAGCATATTGGCAATCTTGCTTTCGGAAAATTCACCGTCCGGGCGATTTCCCAAAAGCCAGCAGTAGCAACTCCAGCCCGCTGACATTCTCAGCTCTTCACCGCTTGCGATCCATTTATCGGAAACGTCTTGTGCAATATCTGTTTCAGCTAAAGTTACTGCAACCACATAATCGGACAGCATATAAAAATATGCCGCATCCATCCAACGCTCAAAATCCGCCTCAGCCATTGTTTTTGGGTCTGCAATTATGCCTGCAAAGTACATTGCGTCGTAGTTCCCTGTGGCGTAAAGCTGCTCAGCCAAAGGTTGATTTTTTTTGATCTTCTTGGCGATCGGTTTCATAGCGCCTGTAGCCACGCCAAAAAGCGGCTCGTGCGCGCCATTGGATTCGTAAATTTTCTTGGTTCGTTCCTTGCCGAGAACTTCAAGCTCCTGCATAACCATTTGTAAATTCATCGTTTAACACTTCCTTCTTTTGGAGGTTTTTCCCCCTAGATTTAAGACCCTCAAATCCATCTCTCTTAGCCTATAACAAATCTTTACATTTGTCAGCAAAACCAAAGTCTCAACATGTGCAGAGTGTAAGTGGAAACACATGGGATGTTGGTGAGTTCAAACTCGATTATAAAGATTTATCCTTATATCAAGGATTTTTGGATGAAGCAAACCTAAAAGAGATCATTTGTTCACATAATACAGATTAGAGGAAATCAAAAAGCCCATGAATTTCATAGAATTCGAGGGCTTTTCCATGTAACTTGACCGTTGGGGACAAACTACAAAACAGTTAAACGAGCTTTTTACCGATTTAGAAGCGCATGGAAATTATTTATAAATACTAATTTGCTTTTGAAGTGATTAAAATAGGATAAAAATTCAGCTGTTTATTAACTGAAAATTCTTAATTTACACAAAAATAAGTGTATAATATTATAAAACAGTTATTTAAGTTTGTGGGTTACTATTTCTTAATAAGGAGGCGATACTCTTAAACATGTATGGAAATTTATTTTTAAAAGGAAATATTAGTAGGATGCCGAAAGGAGAAATTTATTAGTCTAGAAAGGAATTAAAGCAGCTACAGTAGCTGCTGGGAATGCGGGTTTAGGTATTGCGTTTCCACCAAGTCGTTCAATGTTTATTTTATTGGGATTCGCTCCTATTGCAGCACTAGTTTCGGACGGTCAACTTTAGGTAGCGTTACTTACTGGGGGAGCTTATCAAATTTTATACAGAATGTTTTTAACGATGTGGTTTGTTCAACGTTATAAAATTAAAGCGCTTTCAACAGGATTTGTTAAGCCCATTAGCCAGTCATTTCGTGTTGTATTCTATTAAACTATGTATTAATAAATTTATATATACAAAAAAATCACTATATATACATACTGGAGGTTTTAGGATGAAAAAGAAAAAAGCATTATCCGGCCTGATGGCTGTGAGTTTACTAACAGTAATTCCGTGGAGTTCTGGACATGCTGAGAAACCTCAATGGACAAATGTGAATACATATGAGGAACAGGACGGAAGCAAGTTTAATAGCGAAAACTATGACTTTGTGAAATTCTCACAAATTGGTTCCAAATTAAAAGAGATTGAAAAACTTTCAAACCGTGTGAAAGTTGAAGTCCGTGGAACATCAGCTGATGGAAACCCACTCTACGTTGTCACGATTGCTGACCCAACAACGCAAGGAAAGTTCGGAAAATTGAAGGCACTTAGAAAGCAAATGTTTAAGAATCCAGGCAAAGCTCAAGAATGGGTTGCCAATAATCCTGACTTTAAAGTTCCAATCATGATTAATGGTTCTATTCATGGGACTGAATTTGTCGGAAGCGATGCAATCCTTCAATTAATTGAACGTTTTGCTACCCAAAATGATGCAACAACCAAAGACGTTTTAGAGAATAATATTCTTATTTTCAATGTCGTACAAAACCCTGATGGACGTATTGATGCCACCCGTTTTAATGGAGAAGGAATTGACATAAATCGTGACTTTATCACCCAGTCGCAGCCAGAAACAAAAGAGATGGTTGAGCTCATTAAAGAATGGAACCCGATGGTGTTCCTTGATACTCATGGTTATGTGAAGAATTATCAGCCAAATCTGCAGGGGTTAATTGAGCCTTGTACGCCACCGCATAATCCTAATTACGAGTATGACTTATACGGGAAATGGGCCTATAAACAGGCAAAAGCGATGGAAGCGGAAATAATGAAGGATCATGAGAACTATTCAGGATCCTTGTATCAAAACATGAAAGGTACCTATATTCCGTTGCGCGATGATTCCGCCGGCTGGGATGATTACCCACCAATTTTCACACCAATGTATGCGATGTACCATGGTGCTTACGGTCATACATTAGAAGCGCCAACAAATGATTGGGATGGCGTACGATGGATGTATAATTCGATTATGGGGGCACTGAAATTTGCAACAGCTAACAAGCAATCCATGATTACTGATCAAATTGAAGTTTTTAAAAGAGGAATTAACTTTGACCATCCTTTTCATAAGGAAGGGTTATTTCCAAAAAACTACATACTTCCACTAGACCCTATGGATCCGACTGTTACGAATAAGGCAGTAAATCATTTGATCAATAATGATATTGAAGTTGTTAAAGCTGTGAATGCATTTGAAGCGGATGGAGTGTCATATCCAAAAGGAACTTATCTCGTTGAGATGAATCAGGCGAAAGCCGGATTAGCAAACACGATGCTCTGGGATGGGGAAGACATCACGAACGATACCCCAGCAATGTACGACATTTCCGCATGGAGTTTACCGGAGCTTTGGGGATTCGAGGCAGTAGCCACACAAAATCCTATTAAAGTCAATGCAACGAAAGTAAAACAGATTACAGGTCAAGGAACGGTTTCAGGAAAAGGACCGTTTCTGATACTGAACAGCTCTGTCCAATCGGTAAATTTAGTAAATGCATTGCTTAAGCAAGGAATACCTATAGTACGTGATGCACAAGGCAACTTCTTTGCAAAAGCAGTAGCTAATCAGGTTTCAGCAGCGGTGAAAGAATCTGGGTTACAGGTTGGAACTGCTGAGGTACCATTAGATGCAGTGGCTATTACGTCTTTAAAAGTGGCTATATTAAAGGATGGAGGTATGGGTAAACAGAAATCACACGCAGGAACAAAGCTCGCTTTGAAAAGACTAGGTTTTGATGTGACAGAAGTTACGCCAGTCGAAGTGGCTAAAAATACCCTTAACGGTTTTGATATTTTTGTCTATAGTGGAACGGAAAGTCTCATTTCTACCAACCTATCTGAAGCTAATAAAGAATTTGGATTACAGAACGACGGGCAACTTAATGCGTTTAAAGACAATGTGACAAGCTTCTTAAATGAAGGAGGCAAATATATAGCTGTAGGTGCTGGTGCATCTAGAGCAACTAAGACACTTGGTCTTACAGACGACATCATTAATGTAGGAGGTTCCAACAGTAATGGTATCGTAAAAGTCGATTATGAGGGAACCGGTTTAACAGCAGGATATGGAGAGGATGATATCGGCTTTGTCTATCGTCCAACATGGTTCACGGGTACGGATAATGATGAAGTCGTCGCGACCCTTGCAGATTCAGATAATTTCTTCGTAGCTGGTCACTGGAAAAATAGCATTACCGCCAAGGGCCAAGCCGTAATCGTAAAAGAACAGAATAAAGATGTAACTCTTATTGGGTTAGAAGCAGGTTTCCGCGACCACCCGGATTACTTGTTCCGTCTTCTATCAAATGCAATTTTCGAAAAATAGTAGAAATAGCCAAAGCCGGATTCAGCAATGAATCCGGCTTTGGCTATTTGAAAAATGCTAAACGCTTGCTACTGAGTTTTGAACAATTATCTCAGCAACTGCTATATAAATACTCATTACTTTTAAATCATCTGTTGCAAAAAACCGCTGAAGGACGATTCTTATCAAGAAGTGGTTGTTTAGCAGATTGAAAGGCGTTTTCTACCATTTTAAAGGATTACTTGAAAAATAAATTAAAAAATTGGAAGTCTAAACCTAGTAAAGCTCCTCCATCCAACTATAAAAACGTATATCAAAGACTTTTCTTCGTCTGTATTACCTTTTGGAGAAAAACGGACGGAAATGTCATCGTTATAACAAGAAAACGGTCTTTGATATCTAGGTATTGTCTATGATCATTCGATGTCACAAAAACTCAAAGTTGCCCAATATTATTTAAAAACTCTATTTAATGGTTTTTTTTGTCATGCGCAATTTTAGTATTAATGTAGCAAAATAAAGAGAATACACTTTAAATTAACACATGGACGCTTAGCTAGATGGGGATTTTGTAAAACCCCTTTATTTAAATAAAACAATTTTATTGTTATTCAACATTGATAATGTGTATAAGTTTTGTTTGCTATACCCATATTAAAATTATTGAATTTACTTTTCCCCAGAGTAATAGTAAAGGGAGGTGAAATTTCCAATGCCTAAAAACGATTCAGCTTTTCAAAGAAGCGAGCTGGCCAAGCTTTTAACAGCGTGCGGAGAGTCAGCAGACTTTCTTACTTTCAGGCTTTATGAAAACTCGCCCTTCTTCATTGCCTATTTTAAAACTTTAGTTAAACCAGAGATTATTCACCACGATATTCTCCCTATAGTTAAAGAAGAGTTTTCTACTTTAGAAGAAATAAAAGAAAAGCTGTTGATCGAGGATCTTTCTATTACGGACAATATACCGGATATTCAAGATAAATTAATGACCGGAAATTTGATTTTTTACAAGAAAGAAGGGCAGCCTGCCTGCCTGACTGTTCCGGCACCAGCCGTCGAAAAACGGCAAGTAGCCACTCCGGAAACGGAATACTCAGTCGTTGGTCCTAAGGAAGCCTTTGTTGAATCACTCGATACAAATTTAAATCTCGTGCGCAAACGTCTGCCGATTCCAGAACTGCAGGTTAAAGAACTGATGGTCGGAAAGTTATCAAAAACCCGGATCGCGGTCGTCTACGTGAAAGGAATCGCTGACTCGGACAACGTGAATACGGTCATCCAGCGGATTCAAGGGATTGAATACGATGAAATTGCCGACAGTTCGTTTCTCAGCCAAATGATTACCGATAATAAAAACTCGCCATTCCCACAGTTAGTCGACACAGAGAGGCCTGATCGACTGGCCGCCTTACTCGCCGAAGGGAAAGTTGCCATCTTTTCGGACGGATCGCCCACTGCGATATCAGGTCCCGTGTCACTCATTACATTTTTCACGGCATTTGAAGACTATCTTTCCATTTGGAATGTCGCATCCGCTTTCCGGCTCCTCCGGCTCATTGCGGTTCTTTTCTCAGTTTTAGCCACATCGACTTATGTAGCCATTTTAACTTATCATTATGAAATGATTCCCCGTGATGTACTCAGCTTGCTGATTACATCACGGGGAAGTATTCCGTTTCCACCTTTTTTGGAAGCTGTTCTCCTTGAATTGGCGATTGAGCTTTTGCGGGAAGCAGGCGCCCGGCTGCCGACAAAGATTGGCCAAACGATTGGGATTGTCGGCGGTATAGTGCTCGGAACAGCGGCCGTTCAAGCAGGCTTGACGAGCAATGTACTGCTCATTGTCGTGGCCACGGGCGCGCTTGCTTCTTTCACTACGCCTATCTACCAACTTAGCAACGTGATCCGCCTGATCCGCTTTCCATTTATCCTGCTTGCCCAGCTGCTAGGCCTTGTCGGAGTCGCCGTCTGCTTTGCTTTTCTTATGTCTCATTTATTAAAGCTGACTTCTCTCGGTCGTCCTTTTCTTGAGCCGATCTATCCTTTGCGCGTGAAGGATTTCAAAGACTCTATTATTCGACTGCCGTTCAGCAAGCAAGCACTCCGTCCCCTCCAAATAAGAGCAAAAGACCGTGTAAGATTTCAGCAGGAGGCTCCGCAAAAAAAAGAATGGGATATTGACGACTAATTTGCATTTGGAGGTGCTGTATGCTGCCCTTACCGCCGGAGAGCCGGAAAGTCTCTCCTTTCTTTGTTTTTTATCTAATAGTAGCGGCGCAATTTGGCTTGGGCGTTTTCAGCTTTCAACGGTATATTGTTAAAGCCGTGGGCAATGATGCCTGGATCGCTGTTATTATCGCCGGTCTCTCGATTCACATTGTCTTGTGGATGATTTATCAAATATTAAATAAAGGAACGAATGATATTACTGTTATCCACAAGGAACTGTTTGGAAAAGGGCTTGGAGGGCTCCTCAGTTTGGCTTTGATTGTTTATTTGCTGACTTTGGCTGTCTCTGTGTTCCGTAGTTATATCGAATTGATTCAAGTCTGGATCTTTCCGCAATTGGAAACATGGTATATGGCCCTGATTCTCTCTTCGCTCGTTTATGTGTATGTAATCGGAGGCTTTCGAGTCGTTGTTGGGATTTGCTTCCTCAGTTTCATCTTAACGACTCCTATATTTTTTATAATGTTAGAGTTCCCTTTACGGCACGTGCATTTTTCTCATCTTTTGCCTATTTTGGATCATACCGCAGTTGAGTTCTTATCCGCCTCTAAAAAGATGACGTATAGTTTAACGGGATTTGAAACACTTTTTTTCTTTTATCCTTTTATAAAAAATGCTCCAAGCTCGCAAAAGTGGGTGCATTATGGAGCGGCGTTCAGTACTTTTAGTTATTTAGTAATAATGATCGTTTCCCTTATGTACTTTACTAAGGCTCAATTACTTGAGTCGATTTGGCCGACATTAACTATTTGGAAAATTGCTGATTTTCCTTTTCTTGAAAGGTTTGAGTTTATGGGGCTCTCCCTTTGGCTGTTTAACGCTCTTAATAGTGTTTGTATATTTATTTGGGCCGGCACGAGAGGACTAAAGCAGCTGTTTACCGTGAAGCAAAAACATAGCCTTATTTTCGTTATCATCATGACAGCTGTGGTGGCTGTTCTCTTGAAAAACCGCGAGCAGATCGAGCAGCTAAATACAGTAATGGGCTTGGTGAGCCTTTATGTCATGTATGCTTACATTCCATTTCTCTTCTTTTACCAAATGATTAAAAGTAAAATGAGGCGAACGTCATGAAAAGGTACCTCTTTTGGAGCATTTTTACGCTCATCCTGCTGTTCAATTATTCGATTGAAACAAAGATACTTGAAGATATCCAGCACGTTTCCGCCATTGGTTATGACTATGTGGACGAGGACCGGATGAAGGGAACAGCCGCCGCTCCTTTTTATCCTGCGGGGTTAGATGTTCAGCCGCTCAATGCCTTCTTTACGGCGGTCGGCCATACCGTTCTAGACATCTTACAAAAGCAGCAGATGGAGTCCCAAAGAAGACTTGCCACTGGACGTTTGCAGAATTTTTTGATTAGTAAAGATCTGGCAAAACACGGAGTCGCCGAGCTTACTGATCCACTCGGCCGCTCTACCGATATTGGCAGAGATGTTTACATGGCGGTCGTCGACGGCAGCGTCGAGGAGCTGTTAACTTTTAAGTATCCTAATGCGCCGACATCTGCTCAATATCTTTCCGATTTCATGGAGAGAAATCTGAAAGACATTGTTCCTGAACCAACTGTTCATGCTTTCCTGGATCAATATGACGGGTTCGCTCAAGATCCTTTTCTACCTATTATCGGGAAAAAAGACGATCATATTCAATATAAAGGTCTCGCTCTTTTTAAGGATGATCTCTACGTAGGAGAGCTTTCCAATAAGGACAGTTATGTATTTAAACTCTTTTACGAAAAGACTAAAACAGGCACGTATGAAATAAGCTTCAAAAATAAAAAGTACATTGCTACTGAAAATATTCGATCCAAAGTGAAATATAAAGTGTCCGGCAGCCAAGACAATCCGCGGGTGTCGGTTCATGTCTCGTTGATAGGAGAGGTTAAAGATGCTTCCAGCGTGTTGATGAAAGGGAACACCATGAAAGAAGTGGAGCAGGAATGGAGCAAAGAAACCACGAAAAGAGCGGAAAAGATGATGAGGAAATTTCAGGAGCTAAAGATTGATCCGCTCGGAATCGGCGAAAAAGTCCGGAGCCATTTTCGGAACTTTGATAAAGAAGCATGGAAAGACCGCTACCCAACCGTTCCTGTTGAATTTGATATGAAGGTTCGTATTGTGAACACCGGCATCACCGAATAGAAAGTGACGTCAAAAAAGGGAGTGACTCAAAAAGGATAATTAAAAAATGTTTGAAGGCTTATACGATTATTTAAAAGTAAATTCCGTGTACCATTTATTGCATAGGAGTGATTTCAAAACTTACTTAGCCGAAAGTTCAAAGGTTAAAGTACATTACGGATCGATTTCTTTAAAAAGGAAATTCAAAGGAGGAAGAAAAATGTCATTTTTATGGTCATTAATTATTGGCTGGTTAGCAGGTATGATTATCGGACGCGATACTCCATTGGTAATATCAATGGTTTCGTAGGTGCTTGGTTAGGCTTATTCAAAATAGGTTCTTTTTATTTCTATTAAAATCAGTGTTTGAAACATCTTTTTAATCAACCTTTTTTCCAAACCAACAACTGAGGCTATATTTTAGTTAATACATTAAAGGGCGCACTTCTTAAGTAAGAAGGTGTCTTATTTTTTGTTTATTATTCAATAATAAAAGCAAGTGAATTTGCGAATAAAGGGAATTCTCACTTTAGCATAGTTATGGATGAATGATCCTTTGCAGAATATTTTAGAATTAATCTGCAAATATTTAAACAGGAACATATAAATAATCAATCGTCGGATAAAAATGGTAGTGTAAAAAGTGCTATGAAAACTAACTGAGCGTGTAGGGTTTTTTCTATTTATTGGGTGGAAAGGCCATGCAATCGTCCTTTACAAACGCTAATAATGGAGGTGTAATTATGGAAACAACAAGTTATAAAGGCACAAATAAAATGATTACAGGAATTGTATTTGGGGTCATCACATTTTGGCTCTTTGCCCAGTCTATGGTCAATATTGTTCCGGCCGTTCAGAAAGATTTAGGCATTTCACTTGGAACATTAAATATAGCAATTAGTTTATCTGCTTTGTTCTCAGGTATGTTTATCGTTGCAGCTGGTGGCCTTGCAGATAAGATTGGACGTAAAAAAATTACGTATTTAGGGTTAATTTTAAGCATTATCGGTTCCTTGCTTATTGTTTTGACTCAAGGCGCAGCATTATTAATTATCGGACGTATCCTCATAGGGATTTCAGCAGCATGTATTATGCCAGCAACAATTGCTTTAGTGAAAGCTTATTATGAGGGGGCTGATCGCCAACGTGCCCTCAGTTTCTGGTCCATTGGTTCTTGGGGCGGCTCAGGTGTTTGTTCGCTAGCTGGTGGTGCGATAGCAACATATATGGGCTGGAGATGGATTTTCATCTTTTCGATTATTTTCGCTCTTCTTGCGATGTGGCTTATTAAAGACACTCCAGAAAGTAAAGCAGAATCAACTGGTGCTTTTAAATTTGACTATACCGGATTAGTTATTTTTATCATTACGATGCTTGCATTGAACCTTTTCATTACTCGCGGAGCAGATTGGGGTTGGACAAGTACTATTACATTAGTCTGTGCGGTTATCACAATCATTGGGATTATAGTATTCGTCAAAGTGGAAAGAAATAATGACATAGCTCTAATTGACTTCTCTTTATTTAAAAATAAACCATACGCAGGTGCCACATATTCCAATTTCTTGTTAAACGCTGTAGCTGGAACACTAGTGGTTGCTAATACGTATGTTCAAGTTGGTCGTGGATTTACGGCTTTCCAATCTGGATTGTTATCAATCGGGTATTTAATAGCAGTACTTGCAATGATTCGTGTTGGTGAGAAAATTTTACAAAAATCCGGGGCAAAATCTCCAATGATTTGGGGAGCTATAATAACGACAGTTGGTTGTGCACTAATGGGCTTAACATTCTTACCTGGTTTTTCCTATACTGTTGCCGTATTCATTGGATTTGCTTTATTCGGTCTTGGACTTGGAATATACGCAACCCCTTCTACAGATACATCTGTATCTAATTCACCTCCTGATAAAGTTGGAGCAGCAGCAGGGGTTTACAAAATGGCAAGCTCACTAGGTGGAGCGTTCGGAGTTGCGATTTCTGCTACTGTTTATGGTGCCATTGCAGCTGTTAGTAGTGTCGAAGTTGCTGCAACAGGTGGTATTATCGCAAACGTAATCTTCGGTATACTTTCAATCATTTCTATAATAGCATTAGTACCAAAAGATACTGGAAAAACAACAAACGAAAAAGCAATAAAAATAGATTACAGGAACAATACTGAGCCAGAACCAAATCATTAACCTAAAATTGGTATAGAAGAAGAACAGGATTTTGTTGTAGATGTCGTCAACCATAAGTATGATTTTAAAAGGTATCACATAAAGGCTTTATATAGGTGGGCTTATTTCGCTAACAGGTGCATTACTTCAAAAACAGGGGTTGCTGCGGCAGCCTTTTTTTAATAGAACTAATCCTGCTAAGCTCAGCTATTCCTCTCTGTTTATCGTATCCATCCTATTGACATAACACCAATTTTGAACTACATTGGGCGTGGTTTAAACTTAAGTAATGTAATAATAAAAGGGGAGAAATTAGTTGTCATATTTACTAAAATTAATAAGAAAAAGTGAACAAATAACAAGCCTTTGGTCAGGTGGTAAAACAACTCAACTTGCTATTTATCCTGAAAATGGAGATTACTCGAAGCGTGATTTCAAATGGCGGTTAAGCACCGCAGATGTTGAGGTAGACGAATCCTTATTTACTCATCTTCCAGGCATTCAGAGAATTATCATGATCCTTGATGGAGAAATGTTGCTTCAACATAAGGGAAAGCACCATGTGTATTTAAAGCCATTTGAACAGGATCGGTTTGATGGCGGCTGGACAACCCGAAGTATTGGGAGGGTTACGGATTTTAATTTGATGTTAGCAGAAGGATGCGAGGGAGACCTTAACATGATTCATATTAATAATGGGATCCAACATGAAGTGTTGGAAAATAGGGAATCTACGAATAGATCCGAAGCCTTTTATTGTGTCAAAGGAACAAGTAAAATGAGTATAGATGAAAAAGAGACTTTTGTTTTAGATCAAGGTGACGTAGTAATCTTAAACATGGATCATTCATGCAACAATTTAAATATAAAGTTATCCAATCACAATGACTCAATTGCAAAAATTATTAAGGTAAGTATTTTTTATTGATAGAGATATTTTGGTTCTAGTGCAAAAATATTTACTAGAAGTATATTATTCTTTCGAATTGTGGGTTAAGAGGCTCAACCAAATAAATCAATCATTATTATTTGATGATTACTGGTAGGTGTAAAAAATGGGGAGTGAACGATATATTAAAAATACTCCAATGTTACTTCTTTTCGCATTTTTTTTATTGGCATTTTTGGATTTTGGTTAAGAATAAGGATTCTTTCATACGATTTTAAAAACAAAAGTAAATTGTTCTTCTTGTTGGGCAACTATGAGTTGATTGGTGGAGTTCTTATTGGTATAGGCTTACTATTTATTGTGATTTTTCTCTAAGATTTATTTCACTCCCATGAAAATTAAAATATTCTTAAAACCAAAAAAGAGCATACAAAAGATAGACCCAAAAATGACTTTTAAAAAAAAGGCTGAACCTTATGAGTGATCTGATTGAGTTTGGTAAGTCGTTAAACAAAAACCTCCAATTATAGCAAATTAAGTAGAGGCTAGCGCGACGACCAAAAAAGGATTAATCTCCCATGAGTGTTACCCATAAAGGGCGCGACAGTCGGTGGTACACCGTGGTCGTCGGAGTCAGACTAACGGAGGGGCTCAAAGGCACCATAGTTCAACGACCTTCTTCGTTTAAAACATTATCGACCTAGAAACCAATTTTCATTCTCTGTGGTGAAGCGCTGATTTTTGCGCTTCATGGATGGCTAACGGGTGCTTTTCTTCAATAATAAGGGTTGCTAAAATAAGCCACATGAACAGCAGCGATTGAAAAAATTAATTGAGGAACTACCACCAGAATGCAAATTAATTTTTAAGATACTATAAATTAATAGCAAACCAGCGACAATAACTACATACGGCAAGGAACTAATAAAAGACTTTGAAAAGAATAGACCTAGAATGTTAAATTCAATTTTACGGTTTGGATAATTTTCACTTCTTCAACTAACGGGTGTCAAAAAGGGAGTTGCTTCAGCAGCTCTTTTTCTCATGGAGCTAAAGGGATAGGTTATTTAAAGAAGAAATGATTGATAAAAAGTTTGGATTTCACAAGTAGATAGAGGAGGTATCCATTGGATGCAAAAGGAATACTTCGATTCAGAAATTTATAAGGGTCGCCATTTTCACGTAGAAAATTTTGAACCTTTTTAGATACCTTGGATTTTTTAACCATGTCTCTAAAAATTTCAATGTTTATTTTCATCGTATTATTCACTTATGTTTAGCCTTCACTCGTGCTAATTTTATTTTGTGAGTTTTTATTGCTGTTTAATTAACTGAGGGAGTATAACAAGAAACAAAAATAAAACTTTTTTCGCATAGAGTAGGACAAATCGTCTTTTTAATTTCATATAAACTCTTAACGTAGGTTTACGTCAAAATGTTGGCGGTACACCATACATAAATTCGGATATTCTTCAGATCTAATCTTCCGGATGAAACCTGATTCTAGCAAGGTTTTCCAATACAATTCGTAGTGGAGGGTAAAAGATGAATATTAAAAATTTTAAATATGATGAAGTTGGACTGAATCGTTTCTTTGGTCCATTAGTCGCTAATATCATGGAATATTTATGGGATAAAAATGATCTGAGTATTAAAGTGGTTCAGCAGTCCTTGGGGCATGACAAGCCTATCAACTTTCATACTTTGATGACAGTAAGAATCGTCAGTTGAAAAAGGCGTTCTTGAAAAGAGGTTGAAGGGTGGCTTTCATTATTTCGCCCCGTGCAGTCTAAGGAGGAGTTTTTAGAAGAGCATTCAAAGAAACTAACTGAGAATTTGCTAGATGAATTTGGTGGTGCTGTCATTAGCTGCTTGATGCCATAAAAGACGCTGACCAAAGTTTAATTGAAAAATTGGAACAAATAATTCAATCCTTAAAAGAGGCGTGTTAAGCCTGAGTCTTTTAATTGCCTGTGTAGTATGGGGCCAAATGGGAGCGCTTTGGGTACACATCTTTTTTGGATTAAATATTAAAGCCAATAATTAAATAATTACCGTTAAATATTAGTGTAATATGTAAATTTTACAACGCGAAGAGTGAGGATTTCCACTTAATTGTTTTTTCGTTGGCATCCCTACTGAAAAAAGAACTAGCATTTAGCTAGTTCAATTCCATATCAAAACTTCTCGTCTAAACCATACAAATAAACATTTGTCCTGCGCAAATAGGTCAGATCTTTTGAACGGGAACTTGAATTTCAAAGGTAATCTCGTTTGGTTTATCTGTGATCGTAATATCAACATGCATAATTTGCAGCGCATCGCCGGTAATTTGATAACCACCTTCATCAAGATAATCAAATATTTTACTCAAGCTTTCGCTTCGGTTCCATAGTAATTCTCCGTTATATCGGATACACGCAAATAACCCAGCCGGAACGATCCGTTGGTACTGTTTTGGTATTTTTTCTTTACTTTTTGCCACAACGAAAATGACTGATGGTTCTTCAAAACGTTTAGTTCTAAGATCCGCTTCCTGGATGAGAATGCCTAGTCTGTTACTGGCCAGAATCGGTGTCTTCTCAGCAAGCATATTTTCTAGCCTTATAACACCATAACAGAGTTCCAAATTATTATTGATTTTTTCATTCAATGTAATTAACTTCCTGCGTCCTAATTCACGAAACATAACCGTTTGAAGTTCCGTTTCTCTTGCTACGTGATCCAAATATACAATTTTTTCCCGGATATTTTCCTCCAAGTCAGTTAATTCGTTCAGCTTTGAAACAAGATCTGCGTGCTTTGCTTTAAGAATGTCCAAAGACTTACTAAAATTGCGTTCATTGAAATAATCCTTTATTTCGTCCGTACTCATTCCAAGTTGTCGTAATTCTTTGATGGTTCCTAAAACCTCGTACTGGAAAATAGAATAGTAGCGGTATCCCGAATGTGAATCGATATATTGCGGCTTGAATAAGTTAATCCGATCATAATGGCGCAAGGTCTCCGTAGTCATCCCTCGTAACTTTGCCATCTCACCAATTGTTAATTTTTCTTTCAGTATAATCGCCCCCTTAAAAAATATAATACAGGTGTTGACCTTTGTGTTACAACAACCTTTATAATCAAAATACACAATAATTTAAATCTTCTGAGTATTCTTTATAAATGTGAGGGAGCTGATTATGAAACGGAAGAAACTTGCTAGAACACTTACTTTGTCACAGGTTGTTTTTTTAGGGATTGCTTGGAATAACCCCATGGTATTTTTTAATACCTATGGAATAGCTACCGTAACCTCACATGGTGTAATTACGGGTGCGTACATTATTGCATTTCTAGCGATACTGTTTACAGCGCTCAGCTACGGAAAGATGGCAAAAGCATATCCTATCTCAGGTTCAGCTTATAAATTTACTCAAAAGTCTATTAATTCTGAAGTTGGGTTTCTTGTAGGTTGGACAATTATGCTTGATTATATTTTAACACCTATGGTGACGTGTTTGATGTCCACTGTCTTTTTAAGTGCAGTGTTTCCAGGGATTCCACATTATGTGTGGATTATTCTTTTAACTACTATCATAGTTGTACCAAGCATACTAGGGGTAAAGACATCAGCATCCGCAAGTAAAATTTTCGTTATTGCTCAAATCATTTTCGTTTGTTTTTTCTGGATATTAACCGTCAAAAATTTATTAGATGGAGTTGGGACAGGAACTCTTTTCTCGAGTAAACCATTATTCAATTCAGAGGTTCCCTTGTCAGTAATCTTAGCAGGCTCTTCAATTCTTTGTTTTAGTTTCCTTGGTTTTGACTCACTTACTACCTTGTCAGAGGAAACAATCAATCCTGAAAAAACCATCCCAAGAGCTATTATCATAATGTTGCTATTAATAGGGGTTTTGTATATTGGCTCTTCCTACTTAGCACAATTGGTCTATCCGGGTTTTTCATTTGAAAACACTGATTCAGCAGCCATGGAAATCGCTATACTTGTTGGAGGAAACCTATTTAAATCATTATTTATTACTGCGGTAATTATTGGTAACTTTTCTTCAGGAGTTGCTTCAATTACAAGCGCATCACGTGTGTTATATGCAATGGGCCGGGATTCAGTATTGCCTGAAAATCTATTTGGTTATATTCATCCCAAATTTAAAACACCGTCACACGGAATTATAGTGATAGGAATAATTTCTTTACTAGGCGTCGTGTTAACTCTGGAGCAAGTCATCAAGTTTATCAATTTTGGAGGGCTCATTGCTTTTACATCTGTTAATCTATCTGTCATCGCCCATTATTTTATAAAAAATCAGAAACGATCTTTTAACGATTGCATAAGGTATTTATTTTTACCGTTCATTGGCGCAGTATTTACTATGTGGTTATGGTCACATTTAGAAATAGAGGCATTGATTCTTGGAGGCATTTGGGTGATATGTGGCTTAGCATATCTTCTTTATATGACAAATTTTTTCCGCAAGCCTCTTCCTGAGTTTCATTTTGATGAGGAGATCATTCCTCAAGAGGTAGAAGATATGAATGAAAAAATTCTTTCCCAAAAGGTAGAAGACTTTTAATCCGTTTTTTACACTGAAGTAAGTATATGTAACTAAAGGAGGTGTGAATATTTTGAAAATAAGGAAAAATGAAAGCGTTACCTATTTTTAAAGTGGGATTGTTAAAGTAAGAATAACGAACAGGAGGTTTTTTCAAATTGTTGAAGCTGAAAAAGTTTATAAACGGTGAGTGGATGGATTCTTTGAGTAAACAAACGAGTAATGTTGTTAACCCCGCAAACGGCAAGATCATTGCGGAGGCTCCCAACGGAAATGCAGAAGATGCCAGGATGGCCATTGATGCGGCACGAACCGCATTTGATTCCGGGATTTGGTCGGACTTACCGGCTTCGGAACGGGCTTCCTATTTATTTAAAATAGCAGAGAAAATTGAAGAACATGCATCTGAGCTTAGCCAACTTGAAACAGCCAATACCGGAAAACCTCTTAAAGAAGCAGAGTTTGACATTGCGGATGCAGCGGATTGTTTTCGTTATTATGCCGGCTTAGTCACTAAACCGGACGGCCAAACGTATCCTGTTTCCGGTCCTGTACAGGCCATGGTTGTTCGAGAGCCGGTAGGGGTATGTGGACTGATCGCTCCGTGGAATTTCCCTTTACTGACTGGAGCTTGGAAAATAGCCCCTGCCCTTGCTGCAGGAAATACGATTGTATTTAAAACATCCGAGGTCACTCCGATTACGACTACTAAATTATTTGAGATTATCGAAGAGGTTGGCATACCAGATGGCGTTGCAAATCTAGTTATGGGTGGTGGTGCAACAGTAGGAAATGAACTAGCGGAAAGCGATAAAGTTGATATGGTTTCGTTCACTGGCAGTACATCGACAGGCAGAAGCATCATGAAAGCAGCAGCTGGAAATATTAAAAACATTGCACTCGAATTAGGCGGCAAGTCACCTAACATCGTGTTTGCCGACGCAGACTTTGAGACGGCCGTGGATTATGCTTTATATGGAATTTTTGTCAACGCCGGCCAAATTTGTAATGCAGGATCGCGTTTGCTGCTGGAAGAGAGCATTCACGACAAGTTTATCGATAGACTGATAGAGAAAGCGAAAAAGATCCGGGTCGGCCCTGGTGATCAACCGTCTACACAAATGGGTGCCCTTGTCAGTGAAGCGCATATGAATAAGGTACTCCAATATATTAAACTTGGCATAGAAGAAGGGGCGACATTAGCCTGCGGCGGCAAGCGTATCACAAGCAATGGACTTGAAATGGGCTATTTTGTTGAGCCGACGATATTTGTTGATACCAAACCGGACATGAGAATTGTTCAGGAAGAAATCTTCGGGCCAGTACTTACCGTGCAAAAATTTAAAGATGAAGCGGAAGCCATCCAACTTGCCAATGATACTCCATACGGCCTCGCAGCAGGTGTATTTTCACAAGACGGCGCGAAGGCTTTAAGAGTGACTAAGAAAATAAGAGCAGGAATTACGTGGATTAATGCTTATAATCTAGCCTACAATGAAGCACCGTGGGGAGGCTACAAACAGAGCGGAATTGGCCGTGGATTAGGAACTTTTGGTTTAGATGAGTTTAGTGAGGTAAAACAAATTAACATTAATTTAGAAGTGGAGCCAACCAAGTGGTTTGATCATTAAAAATGGATAAGTAGATATAAAAGAGTAAAAGAGTAAAAGAGTAAAAGAGTAAAAGAGTAAAAGAGTAAAAGAGTAAAAGAGTAAAAGAGTAAAAGAGTAAAAGAGTAAAAGAGTAAAAGAGTAAAAGAGTAAAAGAGTAAAAGAGTAAAAGAGTAAAAGAGTAAAAGAGTAAAAAGAGTAAAAGAGTAAAAGAGTAAAAGAGTAAAAGAGAGTGAGTCACTGTACTATTACACTGTTTGAAAAATTGAAAGGGGACATTAATGATGATCTGGGATTTTAATTTCAATCTTCCTACTTCTATAGAGTTTGGGAACGGAAAAGTTAAAAATATTGGGAAAAGAGCAAAAGAGCTAGGAGGAAAAAAGGCACTTCTAATTACCGATAAAGGACTGGCGCAAACTGGAATTTTACAAAAGGTTACCGATTCGTTAGACCAAGAAGGTGTCAATTATATTGTTTTTGATGAAATTACTCCTAATCCAAAAGATGTAGATTGCCATAGAGCCTATCAACAATTTAAAGACGAGGAAATAGATCTTTTGATAGGTCTTGGCGGCGGAAGTTCGATGGATACAGCAAAAGCAATTGGTACACTTTTAACCCATGGAGGAGAGCTTAGAGATCGTTACGGTTTTAATTTACTAGAGAGAGAAATCACTCCACTTATTTGTATTCCTACAACTTCAGGTACTGGAAGTGAGGTTACAACAGGTTCTGTCATTACAGATACAGTTACAAAACAGAAAGAGGCTATACTTGACATTAGATTGGCTCCGAAACTAGCAATTTTGGATCCTGAATTAACTCTAACTCTGCCTAAATCTATTACTGCTGCTACTGGAATGGATGCACTTACACATGCTATCGAAGCTTATACCAGCAATATTGCTGAACCAATTTCAGATGCTCTCAGTCTTTATTCAATTGAATTAATTGCTAAGTACCTTCCGTTAGCTGTAGAAAATGGGAACGACTTAGAAGGACGGAAAAATATGCTTGTAGCCAGTTTAATTGCAGGTATGGCATTTAATCACGCGGATCTTGGTGCTGTACATGCTATGGCTGAACCACTTGGAGGTCTTTATGATACTCCACATGGGGTAGCAAATTCTATATTTCTTCCACATGTGTTTGAATTTAATATTCCTTCAAACCCTGAAAAGCATTCAATTGTAGCTGAAAAACTTGGAGCAAATAAAGAAGGTAAAACAATTGAGGAAACTGCCTATGAAGGTGTTGTTTTGTTAAAAGAGCTTGCTCGTAAAATTGGCATTCCTGATTTTCGAGATTTAAATAATATCAATCCTGAAGATTTCCCATTCCTTGCTGACGGGGCAGCAGTTCATTTATGTACACAGACGAATTCAAGAAAAGTGACACGCGAAGATTATTTGGCATTATTCCAAAAGACTTATGAGGCGAAAAACACAACATTAATTTAAAAATTTAACTAGATTAATGTTGATCTAGAATTTTTGAATCGGCGGTCGGCTTAATGGGAGTTTTAATTGGGCGGCCGCCATGGTTTACAGAAAACATGCGTATGCCCACTTGCTGCGGGTACATAATTAGCTATTTATGGATATGAGATTGCTATAAAGTAAGAATAACGAACTGGAGGTTTTTCAAATTGCATAAGTTGAAAATGTTTATAAACGGTGAGTGGATGGATTCTTTAAGTAAACAGAAGAAAAATATTGTAAATCCGGCAAACGGCAAGATCATTGCAGAGGCACCTAACGGAAATGCAGAAGATGCCCGGATGGCCATTGATGCGGCACGAACCGCATTTGATTCCGGGATTTGGTCGGACTTACCGGCTTCGGAACGGGCTTCCTATTTATTTAAAATAGCAGAGAAAATTGAAGAACATGTATCTGAGCTTAGCCAACTTGAAACAGCCAATACCGGAAAACCTCTTAAAGAGTCAGAGTTTGACATGGCTGACGCAGCGGATTGTTTTCGTTATTATGCCGGCTTAGTCACTAAACCTGACGGCCAAACGTATCCTGTTTCTGGTCCTGTACAGGCTATGGTTGTTCGAGAGCCGGTAGGGGTATGTGGACTGATCGCTCCGTGGAATTTCCCTTTACTGACGGGAGCTTGGAAAATAGCCCCTGCCCTTGCTGCAGGAAATACGGTCGTGTTTAAACCAGCCGGGATAACTCCGGTTACCACCACTAAATTGTTCGAGATTATCAAAGAAGTTGGCATACCAGATGGTGTTGCAAACCTAGTTATGGGTGGTGGGGGAACAGTAGGAAATGAACTAGCGGAAAGCGATAAAGTTGATATGGTTTCGTTTACTGGCAGCACGTCAACAGGAAGAAACGTCATGCAAAAAGCAGCTGGAAATATTAAAAACATTGCACTCGAATTAGGCGGCAAGTCACCTAACATCGTTTTTGCCGACGCAGACTTTGATACGGCCGTGGATTATGCTTTATATGGAATTTTTGTCAACGCCGGCCAAGTTTGTAATGCAGGATCGCGTTTGCTGCTTGAAGAGAGCATTCACGACAAGTTTATCGATAGACTGATAGAGAAAGCGAAAAAGATCCGGGTCGGCCCTGGTGATCAACCATCTACAGAAATGGGTGCCCTTGTCAGTGAAGCACATATGAATGAGGTACTCCAATATATTCAACATGGCATAGAAGAAGGGGCTACATTAGCCTGCGGCGGCAAGCGTATCACAAGCAATGGACTTGAAAAGGGCTATTTTGTTGAGCCGACAATATTTGTTGATACCAAACCGGACATGAGAATTGTTCAGGAAGAAATATTTGGGCCAGTACTGACTGTACAAAAGTTTAAAGATGAAGCGGAAGCCATCCAGCTTGCCAATGATACTCCATACGGCCTCGCAGCAGGTGTATTTTCCCAAGACGGTGCGAAGGCTTTAAGAGTGATTAAGAAAATAAGAGCCGGAATTACATGGATTAATGCCTACAATCTAGCCTACAATGAAGCACCATGGGGAGGCTACAAGCAGAGCGGGATTGGTCGGGGGTTAGGAACTTATGGTTTAGATGAGTTTAGTGAGGTAAAACAAATCAACATTAATTTAGAAGTGGAGCCAACCAAGTGGTTTGATCATTAAAAATGGAGAAGTAGAGATAAAAGAGAGTGAGTAATGCTTACATCGAAGAAATTTTTGACTAATAATAGAGGATGCACTTTTTTGAATTCACAAATATTTTAAAATTTAAAAATTTTCAAATATTAATTCTGAAGATGGGCTATAACAGAAAGAAAGCTGTCAGCCTAATTGTTTTATTTTACGAGTAAAAAGCCAGTTCATCAAGATTTGTCTTTTTTAAGACCTAATAAAACAAAAATAATATTTTACTATATATGAATTATATTCCCCCGCGCTCTTTCTCTGTGGCGTTTACTAAGGAGAATCGAGTAATCAGAAAATATGTTGGTTCCTGATAGTCATTATTGACTACACAATTCCATTTTGCCTAGTTTTATAGGTTGGCATGAAGCTTGCATATATATTAACGAGAACGTAATACAAGTGGGAGGCAAAGTACATGTCGAATAATGAAAAACAACATCTTAATTTACCTTTTACCGGAATCTGTACTTTCGGGAAATATCCCGTATGTCCGGATCTAGACCAGCTAGATGCAGATGTAGCTGTCATTGGAGTTCCAAATGATATGGGAACACAATGGAAGCCAGGCGCAAGAATGGGTCCAAGAGGAATTCGTGAAGGCTCTACATTATATAGTTTCGGGTTAGATGGAGCCTATGATATTGAAAATGATATCATGTATCTTGGCCCGAAATGGAAAGTTGTTGATTGCGGCGATGTAGACATAGTACATGGGGATATGATGCAATCCCATGATAATACGGAAGAAGCCATTCGAAAAATCGTTTCAAAAGGTGCAATGCCGGTTGTTTTAGGTGGAGATCATTCCATTACAATTCCAGTAGGAAAGGGCTTGGGTGAACTCGGGCCATTTCATGTGATCCAGATTGATGCGCATTTAGACTGGGCAGATCACCGTTCAGGAATGCGGGTTGGACATGGAAGCTGCATCCGCCGCTTATCTGAAATGAATCATGTTCAAAAGATTTTCCAATTGGGCATTCGTGGAATCAGCAGCAGTAAAAAAGAAGATGTCGATGCTGCCAGAGAATACGGAAGTGTCATCTTGTCTCCCCGCCAAATGAGAAAGATGGGATTTGAACAGGTTTTGGAACTTATTCCAGCAGGTGAAAAATATTATATTACCATGGACATTGATGGCCTCGACCCATCGATCGCCCCTGCGACAGGCACACCTTCTCCTGGAGGCCTGCTTTATGATGAAGTCAACGAATTACTTCATGGAATTGCAAAAAGAGGAGAAGTAATCGGTTTTGATATGGTAGAAGTTGCAACTCCTTACGATCATACGGGAATAACTGGACAAGTGGCAGCGCGCCTCTCATTAGACTTGCTTAGTTATGTTTTAAAAGAAAAAGAGAGAAACCAGGATGCAATCAGCGATCATCAAGAGCAGAACTTCATAAAGAAGCATTAGTCTGTTAAATTTGAAAGCGTTTGCTGATATAAAGTGATTTTCCTCCGTTTTATCTTTTCTTAGTTTCCTGAATATGTATAAAAATAGAGGCGATATCATAAAAAACACTTATGTAAATAATTATTCATTTAGAATATTTAGAGTATTTCAAAAAACGTATAGCGGTTGACGATTGTGGGAGAGTGCAATGTAGACAGCCACCGAAGGAGCAAGGTCCAAAAAAAACCTTGGAACAAATCTCTCAGGTATAAGAACCACAATGGGACGCAACTCTGGAGAGCGCGTTTATAAAACGCCACCAAAGAGGAAGACTCTTTTTAGCATAGAGTTAAACTCTCAGTTAAAAGGACAGAGAAGGGAATGTTGCCAACGTTATCACTTTAAATGTTTTTGTTCTGGTTTGAATTGTACACCAAAACAAGGGAAGTTAAGTGACTAAAACTATTAAGCACATTAAAGATAACTTCGGTATTGAATTGGAGGTTTTTCTTTATGATTTCCAATAATAATGATTACGTAAACAGAGGATGCTTTTATCTAGAAAGCATCCTCTGTAGTGTATATTTGAAAGGTATAAGTAGTTTGTAAAAGTACACTATTATGAACGGTGTTTATCGACTGTAAAAAGCAATCTACTCCTATTCAATTCACAATTCACTTGGGGTACTAGGGGCATATAATTTATGAACTGTCAGAAAGCTCTATCTCTATATTTAAAATTCTGAAAATAAAGTTTTTTCAGATATTTATTGAAATTTCCATTAGAACCATTTATTATACAACTGTTAATGCGATTTTATATCAGCGGATGATAATTGTGGGAGAGACTAAACGCATTGTTTAGCACCGAAGGGGCAATTCCCAAAAAAATTGGGTATGAATCTCTCAGGTAAAAGGACCACAATAGGACGCGTCTCTGGAGAGAGCTATGAGCCACCAAAGGAGTTAAACTCTCAGGTAAAAGGACAGAGGAAAGATAGGAGAACACCTATCTTTCCTATGCCCTTTTTATGCTGGGAAAGATAGCACAAACGAAAAAAGGAGGATTGTGCTATGAAATTTATTAAAGAATGAGTCTTTCTATTCAATTTTCCTGACTACAACTTTTACCTTAGAGAGAATCTGCAATAGGTTGAATGCAATACCTTTATCTTTTCAAAGGCTTGGTAGATTATGTCGAGGTTTGCACCAGAACCAGAATATTTATCAGCAACATATTGAGTAATATTATATTAAAATTGTAAGCGTTTTCTTTGTTGGGTTGAATAATAATATGTCAAAATTTTATCGGAATATTATTATTCAATTATCTGGAAATTAGGGAGTGGGAAATCATATGCAGGAACAAAAATTGTCGAGAGGCCTAAAAAACAGGCACGTACAACTAATCGCTATTGGCGGGGCAATTGGAACGGGATTATTTCTCGGAGCAGGAAAATCTATTCACTTAGCAGGACCATCGATTTTATTTGCTTACATGATTACAGGCGTAATTTGCTTTTTAATCATGCGCGCTCTTGGAGAACTACTCTTAACCAATTTGGAATATAATTCTTTTGTTGACTTTGTAAAAGACTATTTAGGTAATATGGCAGCATTTATCACCGGTTGGACCTACTGGTTTTGCTGGATTTCAATCGCAATGGCCGACTTAACAGCAGTTGGTCTTTATACCCAGTATTGGTTTCCCTCCGTACCACAGTGGATGCCAGGTTTAATTGCGCTTGTCATTTTGCTATTTATGAATCTAGCAACCGTAAAACTTTTTGGCGAAATGGAATTCTGGTTTGCATTAATTAAAGTTATCGCTATTCTAGCACTTATAGTTATCGGTATTTTCATGATTATTAAAGGCTTTTCCACAGATTCAGGCGCAGCCAGTTTCACGAATCTATGGAGCCACGAAGGTATGTTCCCAAATGGAATAAATGGATTTATCCTCTCATTCCAGATGGTAGTGTTTGCGTTTGTTGGTATTGAACTTGTAGGACTTACAGCAGGTGAAACAGAAGATCCAGAGAAAGTTATCCCAAAAGCAATCAATAATATTCCTATTCGGATTATAATTTTCTACATTGGCGCACTTATTGTCATTATGAGTGTTTATCCGTGGAACGCAATCATCCCATCGGAAAGCCCATTCGTCCAAGTATTCGTGGCTGTTGGTATCGCTGCAGCTGCTGGTATCGTCAATTTTGTCGTCCTAACATCGGCTGCTTCGGCATGCAACAGTGCAATCTTCAGTACAAGCCGGATGGTATACTCACTTGCCAAAGATAAAAATGCACCTGTGCCATTTGCAAAACTTAATGCCCGTAAAGTACCTTCCAATGCACTGGCCTTTTCAACTGTCGTCATTCTAACTTCCGTTGTTTTGAACTATTTAATGCCAGAAGGAGTATTTACGTTAATTACAAGTATTTCTACAGTATGTTTCATCTTTATTTGGGGAATTACTGTCATCAGTCATTTGAAATACCGCAAAACAAGGCCAGATCTAGCGAAAATGAACAAATTTAAATTACCACTTTATCCAATTTCTAATTACTTGATCCTTGCTTTCCTAGCTTTCGTACTTGTTGTGCTTGCACTTGCGGAAGATACTCGTGTTGCCTTGTTCGTAACTCCTGTTTGGTTTATTTCGCTGATTGCGATTTATAAGATGCAGAAAACGAAGGCAAATCATGCGGATCAGGCGAATCAGAAAGAGGTAGCGGAAAATTAAGAGGCTACGGACAAAAGTCAGGGACCTACTATTAACTTTATCAAAATAGTCAACTTGCAAAAAACGATGATACAAGCGACTCGTGAGTAACCTGGATGACCATATGTGACATTCATAAAGTAAGAATTTTCAAAAAATAATGTTAACGCTTACAAGAAAATCTTGACATTCTTATTTCCACCAATTATTCTAAATATAATAAAAATTCAATATGAGCGAATGACGGTTGTGGGAGAGTGCAATGCGACACGCCACCGAAGGAGCAAGTTCCAAAAAGACCCTTGGAACAAATCTCTCAGGTAGATGGAACCACAACTGGACGCACCTCTGGAGAGCGCGTATAAAGTAGTACGCCACCAAAGGGGAAAGGCCCTATTAATATAAAAGGGTTAAACTCTCAGGTAAAAGGACAGAGAAGGGTAGAGAAAGCTAAGCTAAGCTACCCTTCTCTGTTCTTTTTTGTGCGCAAAAAAGGGTAGTGTTTCGTAGTCACTAGCTATGCAACAAACCTTTAATACAAAAATTTTCAAGGGGGAGTACAAATGAGTTTACAGCAAAATGATTCAATCATTTTTCAAGCTATCAGAAACGAGCAAAATCGTCAGCATCAAACCTTAGAGTTGATTGCATCAGAAAACTTCGTCAGCCAGGATGTATTAGAAGCAATGGGAAGTGTAATGACGAATAAATATGCAGAAGGTTATCCAGGAAAACGTTATTATGGCGGATGTGAATTTGTAGATGTGGCAGAACAAGCAGCTATTGAGCGCTTAACAAAGCTGTTTGGTGCCAAATATGCAAATGTTCAGCCTCACTCGGGTGCACAAGCAAATTTCGCAGTATTTTTCGCACTACTTCAGCCTGGTGATAAAGTAATGGGAATGAACCTTTCACATGGCGGCCACTTAACTCATGGAAGTCCAGTCAGTGTTTCAGGAAAATGGTTTGAAGTTGTGTCTTATGGAGTTAGAGAAGATACCCAATTAATTGATTATGATGAGTTGGAAGCTATCGCAAAGAAAGAAAAACCAAAATTGATTATTGCAGGGACAAGTGCCTACCCAAGAACCATTAATTTTGCACGATTTAGAGAAATTGCTGATCAAGTTGGAGCAAAACTTATGGTGGATATGGCTCATATTGCAGGGCTGGTAGCGGCCGGTCTTCACCCATCCCCAATCCCATATGCAGATGTTGTGACAAGTACTACTCATAAAACATTGAGAGGACCTCGCGGGGGTATCGTTTTAACAAACGATGAAGAGATTATCAAATCGATTAATAAATCTGTATTCCCAGGAATTCAGGGCGGCCCTCTCATGCACATTATTGCAGCAAAAGCGGTTGCTTTCAACGAAGCATTACAACCAAGCTTTAAGGACTATGCGAAACAAGTCATTGAAAATGCTGCAACACTTAGTGAAACATTAAAAAATGAAGGTGCAGCTCTTGTTTCTGGCGGAACAGATAATCATATTGTCCTTTTAGATTTACGTCCGTGGAATTTAACAGGAAAAGAAGCAGAGAAATTATTAGAAGAAGCAGGCATCACCGCTAATAAAAATACGATTCCATATGATCCGGAAAAGCCATTTGTTACCAGTGGTATCCGAATGGGAACAGCAGCATTAACAACTCGAGGCATGAAGCAGGATGAAATGGTGAAAATCGGTAAAGTGATTTCAGCTGTTCTAAAGAGTAAAGGGGATAAAGACGTTCTTGAGAAAGCAAAAGAAACAACCAAAGGAATTTGTGATATTTATCCGTTATTTCAACAACCAATTACTGTGTAAGAAAAAAGGGGGGGACACAATGGAATTTCAAAGTTGTTTTGACATAATAGGTCCAATCATGGTAGGACCGTCAAGTTCCCACACAGCCGGAGTCGTGTCAATTGGTAAATTCATCCATGAACTGTTAGGAGATTATCCAAAAGAAGTCAAAATTGTATTCTATGATTCATTTGCTGAAACCTATCAAGGACATGGAACAGATAAAGCACTGCTTGGCGGATTACTTGGAATGGATACTGATGATTCACGCATTAAAAACTCGTTGGAATGGGCAAAAGAAAATGGAATGCAGTACGAAATAGAATTTGAAAACTGCTGCGAGTATTTTGACCATCCTAACACAACAATCGTGACAGCAAAACGCGGCGATTGTGTAGTAAAGGTAGGCGGAGCATCACTTGGTGGTGGTTTATCCAAGATTTTCATGATAGACGACGATATGGTATCGATTCGACTCAGTGCAGGTGATGACTTTTCAGCTCTTGCTAGTTCATATCATCCAAGAAAGAAAGTAATGGACAAGGCTATATGATGGAAATCCAGACCATGAAAGAACTAAATGAAGCTTGTCAAAGAGAAGAAAAAAGCATTGGCGAAATCATGCTAATGATGGAAGCAGAAAAGTCAGGAAGAGACCAACAAGCTATTATCAGTATGATGGAAGAACGATTGATTAAAATGAAGGAAGCCGTTGATAACGGTATAAAGGATGCCACAACCGCACCGAGTGGAATTTCTGGCGGAGATGCTTTGAAAATGAATGATTACGTTCAACAAGGTAAATCTTTGTCAGGCAGCTATATAAGCAATGCAATGAGCTTTTCATTGGCAACTTCTGAAAGTAACGCCCGAATGGGGGTCATTGTAGCTACCCCAACTGCGGGTGCAGCAGGGATTCTGCCTGGGGTACTGTTTTCACTTCATAAAAATGATGGCACTCCTTATAAAGATTTAGTTATGGGGTTATTCACGGCAAGTATGCTCGGGCTTGTCATTGCGAACCGTTCTTTCATTTCGGGGGCTGCTGGAGGCTGTCAAGCAGAGGTGGGCTCCGCAACGGCCATGGCAGCGGGGACAATCGTTGAGTTAAAAGGTGGAACACCACTGCAAGCCGTGAATGCGACAGCCATTGCGATGAAGTCACTTTTAGGTTTGGTTTGTGATCCAGTCGCAGGACTTGTGGAAGTTCCTTGCATCAAGCGGAATGTGATTGGAACCTCAATTGCATTTTCAGCGGCCGACATGTCTCTAGCTGGGATTGAAAGCCGCATACCCTGTGATGAGGTAATTGAAGCCATGTATAAGGTTGGAAATGATATGCCAAGGACCCTTCGAGAAACGGCTCTTGGTGGCTTGGCAATGACAGAAACCGGTAAACAGGTGAAAGAACGTCTTTTTTGTAGGAAATCATGAATCATAATCGGGAGGTAGATCATGGGTACTGAAACAGCATTAAAGCAAACACCGCTTTTTGAAGTATATAAAAAATACGGAGCAAAAGTTATTGATTTTGGTGGCTGGGCTCTGCCAGTTCAATTTTCCAGCATTTTAGAAGAGCATGAAGCTGTTCGAACAGAAGCAGGACTTTTTGATGTTTCTCATATGGGAGAGGTACTTGTGGAAGGGAAAGATGCCGAGAGTTATATTAACTACCTTGTTACAAACGATGTAACAAAGCTTAGCATCAATCAAGCACAGTATACTGCAATGTGCTATCCAGACGGCGGAACAGTCGATGATTTATTAGTTTATAAATTAGGGAATGAAAAATATTTACTCGTTATTAATGCCGCAAACATTGAGAAAGATTACGAATGGATGAAGCAGCATGTAAAAGGAGAGATGGCGCTCCAAAATATTTCGGAAGACATCGCTCAGCTTGCCATCCAAGGTCCAAAGGCAGAAAGCATTTTGCAAAAGTTAACGGAAATAGATTTATCAGAAATTGGCTCTTTTAAATTCGCCCAACATGTCAACATCTCCGGGATTACCGACATACTTGTATCCCGTACAGGTTACACAGGAGAAAATGGATATGAACTTTATTTAGCAGCGGACAAAGCGGTAGTACTCTGGGAAAAGCTCTTAGAAGCAGGAACTAAGAATGGATTACAACCATGTGGACTTGGTGCACGGGACACGCTTCGACTTGAAGCACGTCTTGCACTCTATGGCCAAGAACTCAGTAACGATATCAGCCCGCTTGAAGCAGGAATCGGCTTTGTGGTAAAGACGAACAAAGAAAGTGACTTTATCGGAAAATCTGCTCTTACAGAACAAAAAGAAGCTGGATTAAAACGAAAATTAGTAGGGATTGAAGTAACAGGCAGAGGGATTCCGCGTCATGGTTACAAGGTAATTTCTCAAGGTGGAGAGGAAATAGGTATTGTTACATCCGGAACACAATCACCATCTTTGAAGAAAAGCTTAGGTCTTGCCTTGGTATCAGCCGACCAAGCTGAAGTGGGGACGCCGATAAAAGTGGAAATTCGTAATAAACTGATTGAAGCTGTTATTGTTAATGCACCATTCTACAAAAGATAAGTGGAAATATTTTAATAGAGTTATCGTGTAGTTTTTAAGTCGATTTCCGTTACTTTGCACGTAGACCGAAATAGACAACCTGTTATGAGTAAAATTGGTCTTTATTTTCTGAATTATGACAAAATTAAAAACGGAGAGGGAGAAAAAACAATGACAAAAGTAACATTAAGTTTACGATATAGCAAAGAACATGAGTGGGTGCAACAATTAGAAGGAAATCGTGTACGTATTGGAATTTCTGATTATGCACAAAAGGCGTTAGGTGATATCGTCTTTGTTGAAAATCCAGCGATTGATGATGAAGTAACTGTCAATGAATCGATGGGAACGATCGAGTCAGTTAAAGCAGTTTCCGAACTTTATTCACCTGTTTCAGGTACGGTAGTTACTGTAAACGAAGAGTTAGAAGGCGCTCCAGAGACGATTAACGAGCATCCATTTGAAGCAGGGTGGTTAGTCGAAGTAGAAATGTCCAATCCAGAAGAATTAGATTCACTTCTAAACGAAGATGAATATCAAGCATTTACTAATGAAGGAGAGGAATAATATGACAGCCACTTATAGATACCTCCCTGATACGAAACAGGACCAAGAGGAAATGCTCAAATTTTTAAATATTTCTTCTATAGATGAGTTATTTGAAGATATTCCAGCTGAAATTAGCCTGCAGGATGAGCTAAACATTCCAGAGGCGGTTCCTGAACCGCTTCTTTTGAAAAAAATGAATCAGCTTGCTACAAAAAACAAAAATGCAAATCATTACCCAACTTTTCTAGGTGCAGGTACCTATGATCACTATATTCCAAGTGTGGTAAATCATATGATTTCACGTTCCGAATTTTACACAGCTTATACACCCTACCAACCGGAGATCAGCCAAGGTGAATTACAAGCGATTTTTGAATTTCAAACGATGGTTTGTGAGTTGACAGGAATGGATGTGGCTAACTCTTCCATGTACGATGGTTTTACATCGCTTGCAGAAGCTGCATCACTTGCCGTTGCATCTACAAGACGTTCAAAAGTACTTGTATCCAAAGCGGTACATCCTGAATCCCGTGCTATTTTACATACAGTAGCTGGAGGTCCGGGATACACAGCTGAGGAAGTAAATCTTGCTGATGAGGTTACAGATTTAGGGAAGCTGCAAGAACAAATCGATAAGGACACTGCTGCCGTAATTGTTCAATATCCAAATTTCTTCGGTTCCATTGAGGATTTAAAAGCAATTAAGAAAATTGCAGAAGAAAAAGGTGCCCTTTTAATCGTAAGCGCCAATCCTCTTGCACTAGCACTCTTGCAGGCTCCTGGGAAACTTGGGGCAGATATTGTGATCGGTGATATGCAGCCATTAGGAATCCCGATGTCCTTTGGCGGTCCACACTGCGGCTATTTTGCGGTAAGTAAGAAACTCATGCGTAAAATCCCAGGACGTATTGTAGGGCAATCAGCAGATGAAAAAGGACAACGTGGGTTTGTGTTAACATTGCAAGCGCGTGAACAGCATATTCGCCGTGATAAAGCCTCATCCAATATTTGTTCCAACCAGGCATTAAATGCTCTTGCCTCCTCTATTTGTATGACATCACTTGGAAAGCAAGGGATTCGTCAAATGGCACAGCTAAACATTGAGAAAGCTGATTACATGGCGAAAACTCTAGAACAAAAAGGCTTTACCATTATCAATGAAGCACCATTCTTCAATGAGTTTGTTGTCGAGCTTACTCGTTCGGTAAAGGAAGTCAATGAAAAACTTCTTAAGGCCGGTATTATCGGTGGATTTGATTTAAAAAGTGATTACGGCTTTGAAAATCAAATGCTGCTAGCTGTGACTGAGCAGCGAACAAAAGAAGAAATTGATCAATTTATTGATGTTTTGGAGGAGATTGTAAATGGTTGAATATAATGAGTTAATTTTTGAAATAAGTCGACCAGGACGTGTGGGCTCAAGTCTTCCGGAAAGTGACGTTGACTATGTTGATATAAATGACAAATTTCCAAAGCATTTAATTCGTGACGAACCGGCGGAGCTCCCAGAAGTATCAGAGTTGCAGCTTGTCCGCCATTACACAGCGCTTTCTAATAAAAACCATGGGATCGATAATGGGTTCTATCCGCTGGGTTCTTGTACGATGAAATACAATCCGAAAATAAATGAAGATGTGGCACGTTTGGAAGGATTTAGCCGCATTCATCCATATCAGCCGGTTGAAACTGTACAGGGTGCACTAGAGGTTTTATATGAATTACAAGAAGAGCTAGCTGTCATCACAGGAATGGATGCTGTAACTTTACAGCCATCTGCAGGGGCTCAAGGGGAATGGACAGGTTTAATGATGGCTAAGGCGTACCATGCTCAAAAAGGTGAAACCAGAACGAAAGTACTTGTTCCAGACTCCGCGCACGGTACAAATCCTGCAAGTGCAAGTGTTGCTGGTTTTCAAACGATCACGATCCCATCCGATAAAAATGGATTAGTTAACCTAGAAGAATTAAAGAAACATGTAGGCCCTGATACTGCTGCGCTAATGTTGACTAATCCAAATACCCTTGGACTTTTTGAAAAAGAAATTGTGGAAATCGCTCAGGTTGTTCATGAAGCTGGCGGCTTATTATACTATGATGGAGCGAATGCCAATGCCATTTTAGGTAAAACAACACCAGGTCAAATGGGCTTTGACATCGTGCACTTAAATCTTCACAAAACATTTACGACGCCTCATGGCGGTGGCGGTCCAGGGGCAGGTCCTGTCGGTGTGAAAGAGAAACTTATTCCTTTCTTGCCAGTTCCGCGAATAGAAAAATCCGGGGATAAATATGTGCTGAACTCTGATCATTCGCACTCTATAGGACGGGTAAAAGGGTATTATGGAAACTTTGGAATTCTCTTGCGGGCGTATACTTATATTCGCACGATGGGGCCTGAAGGGCTGCGCCAAGTATCTGAAAGTGCCGTACTTCATGCTAATTACCTTCGCAAAAGATTAGCGCCATATTTTGAAGCGCCATTTTCACAAATTTGTAAGCATGAATTTGTCCTATCCGGTTCTAGGCAGAAAAAGCTGGGTGTAAGAACGCTTGATATGGCAAAACGTCTGCTAGATTTCGGCTACCATCCGCCGACCATCTATTTCCCGTTAAATGTTGAGGAATGTTTGATGATTGAACCGACAGAAACAGAGTCGAAGGAAACACTCGATGCTTTTGCGGATGTAATGATTCAAATTGCCAAAGAAGTGGAAGAAAACCCAGGGGTTGTTTTAGACGCACCACATACTACGGTCATAGGGCGATTGGATGAGGTCCAAGCAGCTAGACAACCAATTTTGCGTTATTCCAAAGAGGAAGTAGTAGAGGAAGAAACGGTAAAGTCATAAATAAATGCTTGAACATGAACCACCAGGGATGAAAATAAAGAGAAAAGGAGAGTCTCATTATTTCATTCATGGTGGTTTGATGTAAGCGCGTGTAAAAAGGATGACAAAAAGAGACAAGAAGGGCGAGAAGAAATATTCTTTAGAATTAAAAAGACAGAGCAATGGAGAAATTCAATTGGTCTTTTTATAGACTATTGAACAACCTTAAAACAAAAATTACATCTGCTCATAGGAGTGAGAAATAAAATGTCCATCAGTAATCTTCGTAAACCAGAATGGCTTAAAATTAAATTAAATACCAATGAACAGTATACGGGCTTAAAGAAAATGATGCGTGAAAAAAAGCTGCATACTGTTTGTGAAGAAGCAAGATGTCCTAACATTCATGAATGCTGGGCTGTCCGAAAAACGGCAACTTTCATGATTTTAGGAAGTGTATGTACGCGAGCTTGCAGGTTCTGTGCAGTTCAAACTGGGCTACCTTCAGAGCTTGATTGGGAAGAGCCTGAACGTGTCGCAGAATCAGTAGAGCAAATGGGCTTAAAGCATGTCGTGATTACCGCTGTTGCTCGTGATGATTTAAAAGACGGTGGAGCAAAGATATTTGCAGAAACTGTAAGGGCTGTAAGGCGGCGAAATCCGTTTTGCACCATTGAAGTTCTCCCCTCCGATTTGAATGGAGAATATGATAACTTAAAAACATTATTGGATACAAGGCCAGACATTTTGAATCATAACATTGAAACAGTAAAACGATTATCTCCACAAGTTCGTGCTCGTGCAACATACGAACGTTCACTAGAGTTTTTAAGGCGGGCAAAGCTAATGAATGCCACTATCCCGACGAAATCAAGCATTATGATTGGTCTAGGAGAAACAAAAGAAGAAATTATGGAGACGATGGATGACCTTCGTGCTAACAATGTGGAGATTATGACTATTGGTCAATATTTACAGCCTACTAAACGACATTTGAAGGTCCAAAAATATTGGAGTCCAGAAGAGTTTGAAGAACTGAAAAACATTGCCTTGTCAAAAGGGTTTAGTCATTGCGAAGCCGGTCCGCTTGTTCGCTCCTCCTATCATGCAGATGAACAAGTCCGTGCAGCAAAGGCTAATGCGTAATCATTTTTAAATAAACCTAGTAAGAAAGGGGAGAATCAGATGGTAGTCAAAATAACAGTGGCAGCCATAATTAAGCTGAAGGAAATGGCTCGTAAGGATGCACAAATTCCTCGTATTGATGCCGATATTGCCGGCGGCTGCGGGGTGTCGGTGAAGTTCTCCCTCGTATTGGACGAGCCCCGCAGAAACGATACAATTATTGAATATGAGGGAGTTCAGCTTAGATTAGATCTTTTTACTAAACGCTATTTAGATGAGGAGACACAAATTGATTATTTAGAAGATCGTGGCTTTATTGTCGGAGATAGCTTTGCATCCAGTGCATGTGCCATTGAAATAGATTAATAGAATCGTTACAGCTTACCTATTATATAGAAGATCGTGTTTAGAAAGGTTTTTTTCTTACAATATTCAAATATCCAAGTTTATGAAAACAAAAGGGGGAAGTATTAGATGAATCAAGAATATGACATTGTTATCATCGGAGGCGGCACCGGTGGATATGTTGCGGCCATTCGTGCATCTCAATTAGGATTAAAAACAGCGGTAGTTGAACGAGGTAAACTTGGTGGAACATGCCTTCATGCAGGTTGTATTCCAAGTAAAGCCTTATTAAGAAGTGCAGAAGTATATTCAAATGCAAAGAATGCAGATAAATTCGGTGTTATTGCCCCGGAAGTAGGACTGGATTTCTCAAAAGTACAGGCCAGGAAAGAAGAAATTACAGAACGTTTATTAAAAGGTGTACAACATTTAATGAAAAAAGGAAAAATAGATGTGTACGAGGGTAAAGGAAGTATTTTACAGACAAAAGATGTTTTGGTGAAATTGAATAATGAAGAACGGGAAATGATATTAACCCCCAGAAATATTTTAATAGCAACAGGATCTCGTCCAAGAACACTTCCCGGTTTAGAAGCGGATAGCGAATATGTGATGACATCGGATGAAGCACTGCAAATGAAAGAGCTCCCAAATTCCATCATTATTGTCGGCGGTGGTGTTATTGGAATTGAATGGGCATCGATGCTTATTGACTTTGGATTAGAAGTGACTGTGATAGAGTATGCCGAGCGCATTTTACCGACGGAAGATAAAGATATTTCAAAGGAAGTACAGCGACTAATGAAGAAAAAAGGTGTGAAAGTTGTAACAGGAGCAAAGGTTCTTCCAGAATCGTTAGAAAAAGGGGATGGTGTCTCTATTAAGGCGGAATATAAGGGGAAAGAAACGACATTTACAGCAGAAAAATTATTAGTATCCGTCGGAAGATTACCTAACGTAGAAGGCATTCATCTTGAAAATACGAAAGTTGAAGTCGAACGTTTTATTCAAACAAATGAGTATTATCAAACGAATGAGCCAAACATTTATGCAATTGGAGATGTGATTGGCGGATTGCAGCTTGCTCATGTTGCTTCACATGAAGGAATTATCGCGATCGAACATATGGCAGGAGAAAGCCCTGTGCCTCTTGATCCAACACTTGTTTCAAAATGCGTATATAGCAGTCCAGAGGTAGCGAGTGTCGGTCTAACAGAAGAAGAAGCAATGCAGAAAGGATATCAAGTAAAAACAGGCAAATTCTCATTCCGTGCGATTGGGAAGGCTCTTGTTTTTGGTGAATCAGATGGTTTTGTCAAACTTGTTGTTGAGGAAGAATCTAATAAGTTATTAGGAGCGCATATGGTTGGTCCACATGTAACCGATATGATCACAGAGGTTGGTCTTGCACAGGTATTAAATGCAACTGCCATGGATATCGCTCATACAATACACCCGCACCCTACATTAGCGGAAGCTATTGGGGAAGCAGCCCTGGCTGTATATGGTAAAGAAATACATGCCTAGATAAAAATTCTAGTGAAAACTGAAAAAATGTGTTGTGATTGCAAAATTCTTTGTAATTCTTTCGCCCATCCTCACCGTATTTCAAGAATGATAGGATTCGTTATTGCAGTTACAGGGATTGTTCAATCATCGATAGTAGTATATTCAGTTTTGAATCCGCAGCTTTTTAGTGCTTTAATTACAATTCAATAGGATGGTGAAAGAACCTTGATTAAAGAAGTGAATGTTAACCGGGCTAAATTATTAATATCTTGCCCAGAGAAGCCAGGTATTATCTCGGTTGTATCTAATCTGTTATTAGAAAACAAAGCAAATGTTGTTCATTTTGATCAACATACGACGGATCCACAAACAGGTATGTTTTTTATGAGGATCGAATTTGATTTAAATGATTTTGATGTTTCCTATGCAAAACTTGAGGAAGACTTACATATGCTGGCTCAGGCTTATTCAATGGATTGGAGCTTAAGCGGAAATAAGAAAAGAAAACGAATGGCCATTTTTGTATCTAAAATGGATCACTGTCTAATGGAGCTTATATGGCGTTGGAAATCGAATGAACTTCTAGTGGAAATTCCAATGGTAATCAGTAATCATCCTGATTTAAAAGAAGTAGTAGAGAGTTATGGTATCCCTTATTATCATATCCCTATAACTCATGAAACAAAACAACAAGCTGAACAGAAAGCTCTAGAACTACTGAAAGGGAAAGTAGACTCTATTGCCTTGGCCAGATATATGCAAATCCTTTCCCCTAAATTTATTTCCGAGTTTCCCAATCAAATTATTAATATTCATCATTCTTTCTTACCGGCATTTGTCGGAGCAAACCCTTATGCCAGGGCCTATAACCGAGGTGTTAAGTTAATTGGAGCAACTGCCCATTATGTTACGAATGATCTTGATGAAGGACCCATTATTCAGCAAGATGTAAAGCGGGTTAATCATAGACATACAATAGAAGAATTAAAGGTTGCCGGAAGTCATGTTGAAAGACAAGTTTTTGCCGAAGCTGTTTCCTGGCATATTGAAGATAAAGTTATTGTTCATGGTAATAAAACAATCGTGTTTGATTAAGTTCATATTAACACGTTGCAAAGATAGGAGATAGACAAAAATTTTAAAGATTTAATTTTTTCAATATTTCAAAAATAAATTTTTGCTGATACTATTAGAACAGACAGAATACTAGACTTGGAAGTATTTTGTTCTATCACAAATGCGATGCCAGTACTAGTTTGTGCCTCCCATGACTAGCTATTCTCTATATCAATACCAACATGTCCACCTCTTTTTAAGTATTAAAGAATACTATATGTCTGGCATTACTCCCCTAGGAGATACCGGTTTTTCAATAGTTCATCTCTTGGCGATGAACCACGCTTTGGATTACGTGAAAAAACTTATTGGGCAGGGAGCATTCCTGTAGAACGCTAGATTTTAACTTCGAAAAAGAGCCCATCAGTGCGATAAGTATACATAATCACAACACGCATCATAAGGTGGAAGCTCTACTATGAAGTATAAAATGCAAAAAAAATAAAATCAGCTATTGAACAAATTTCGGATCGTCATCTCGTTGTCGGTGTGAATATTTCACAACTATTAAAAGTGTCACGAGCTGTAAATTTTCGTGGAATCGTCGTTGGTGATTCTCTTACTTTTGAAAATAGCCAAAGGGTATTCACTAGATTACTAGAATAGATTAAAAAACTACAAGATTCAAACAACTTATAATTAATTTCAGGGGTTATGAAATCCTGCGAGTAAGTGAGCTTTCGAGAGATATAGCTATCATACTAAGGGAGTTTGAAAAAGGATGTTGAAGGATTTTTTTGAAGACTTGGGAATAGAAATAGAAAGTCTATTTGATATATGCATAATCACATTGATTGTTTTTGTTTTTTTAAAAAGAAAAGGATGGATTAATTAAAGGGGGTTTGAAAAGGTAAGGTAGTTAAAGAAGACATAGATAGCGGACTTACACCGTCAAGTAGACAGCATCTAAAAAAGTTTAGGAAGCCATCGAGTTTCGATATTCAATCGAAGCTCGATTGTTGAGCCTAATTTCAAGGGAATTTTCAAATTTGATCTACTTTATTCTCACAGTGGACTAGAGGGAAGACATGTTACGCTTATGTCTATAGGATCAAGAGAACATAAAGGCTTTATAAAAGGGTTCGAGATTCATTGAGTATTTAAGCTAATTTGCTCTTTACCAAAGGTTGGTTTTTTTATAACATTGGAAAAATATAAAGATGGAGATATGCAAGCAAATTCATGCTTTGGAATACAATAAGTGCTTATTCTAAAAAAGTGGAAGCAAGTCATCTAGATGACTCTTGTCTCAGAATTTAATCAGGTCAAATGTCGTCCTTGAATATGCCTCATCGATACAGGCAACCATTTTCTGTTTGAAAAAATGAAAAAAAACATTATTAAAGAAATGAAAAAAAGGTGTCTATAATAAATGGATTTCCAAATAGTAGAAATGTTAAGGGACTTTAAAGAAATTGCGAATTTTTGTTAAAAAATGGTAAATAAGATTCTGATTTTCTGAAATGCCTGTATGATAGTCTTGTAACTAAATTTGAACAATCATGGAGGCAGAAAAGGATGAAGAACCTTAAAAAATGGCTTATGGTATTGATGGCGTCTTTCATGTTGGTTGGTGTTGTCGAAGGTTGCAGTAGTGCGGGTACAGAGACAGAAGATACAGAAACGGAAGATAATCAAACTGATGATGGAGCTGAAACAGAAGGTACTGAAGACGATTCACAAACAGATGAAAACGGACAATAAGAAAAATAAAACAGTGGCTGAATCATTTATGGTTCAGCCTTGATTAATAATCAAAACAAAAATACCGACAAAGTTAAACGTTCCTAGATAGCCTAATTAACGGAATATGCATGTTAAAGGTAAACTAGCTTTCTATATTTTTCTTTTTGTAGAACTAACGGGTGCGTTAGTTGAAGATTGGGGCTGTCTTAAGGCAGCTTTTTCTTTATGCAACTATCGGGGCAGATTAGTTAAAGAACCCCCATAATATTCCTTAGTTTGATAAACTGAGAATGTACGTTTTATTAAGGAACCGTAGTATTAAAATTTTTAGGGGGCAAACAAATGAAAGAAACAGAGTATCTGCAAGTATGGAACTTGGATAAATTGTTTCCAGATGGGAGCCAATCATCTCAATTTCGTGAACATTTAAAACAATTGGAAACCAAAGTTTCTAAATTTGAAGAAAAATTAAAATTTTTTCATACTCCAAAAGAATTAAATGAATCATTAAAAGTTGTAGATATTATTGAATACATAATAGACATTCGAATGAACCTATCACAAGCCAATTCTTTTATAACCTGTCTTCTTGCACAAAACCCAAAGGATCAAACTGCTACAACACTACGAGGAAAAACATCTTCTATAAATGCTCGTTTTGAGTCTGCTTTTAAAAAAGTACAAAAAGTACTTGTAAACACAAATCAACATTTGTGGGAAGGTATACTAGATACTGAGGTTTTAAATAACTATAAGTTCATACTTAATGAATGGCGTAAAAAAGCCGAGATGCATCTTTCAGATGAAGAAGAAAGCTTAGTTTCAGATCTGATGGTAGATGGTTATCATGCTTGGGGGCAGTTTTATAATTCACTTGTTAATAGTATTAGAGTTAATGTTCAAATCGACGGAGAAAAAAGTGAATTATCTGTTGGTCAAGCGATAAATTTACGTTCACACCCTGATGAAGAGGTTCGCAAAGAGTCTCATAGGGCTTTGGAAGATAAATGGAACGAGCAAGAAGAACTATTTGCCAAAATACTGAATCATATCGCAGGTTTCCGATTACAAGTGTACAAAAAACGAGGATTAGAAAATATACTAAAAGTTCCTTTGATTGAAAATCGCATCAAAGAGGAAACACTGAATGCAATGTGGAAAGCCGTTAGTAAATACAAAAAACCTTTTACAAATTACCTAAATCAAAAAGCAAAAATGAATGGCGATGAAAAAATGCATTCGTATAACTTTTGGGCTTCTGTTACAAAAGGTAATCAAAAGATAAAATATGAAGATGCTGTGGATTTTATTTTGGAGCATTTTAGTCAATTTGGAACGGAATTAGAAAGTTTTTCTCGGCAGGCATTTGATAAAGGTTGGATAGAGGCTGAAGATCGTCCAAATAAATCAACTGTTGCGTTTTGTGCGGGGTTCCCACTTTCAGGAGAATCAAGAGTTTTTATGACATATGGTGGTGGAATTACCAATGTTTTAACCTTGGCACATGAATTAGGTCATGCATTTCATAACCATGCGATGAAACCGGTTAATGGAATGAATAAACAATATCCAATGAGTATTGCTGAAACTGCTTCAACATTTTCCGAAATGATCATCTTAGATGCTGCAATGGAAAAAGCTGAATCCACTAAAGAAAAATTGTTTCTGCTTGATGAAAAATTAAAACGTAGTGTGATGAATTTCATGAATATACATTCTAGGTTCTTGTTTGAAAAGAAATTTTACGAGGAACGTAAAGAGGGGATTGTTTCATCATCACGTTTAAATGAACTAATGCAAGAAGCAATAGATGAAGGGTATGAAGGTTCTCTTGATAATGCTTCTATCCATTCGTGGATTTGGACACCACATTATTATATGACCAAATCTCCATTTTACAACTTCCCATATACATTCGGATACTTATTTTCTCTAAGTATTTATGCAAAGGCAAAGGAAAAAGGAAAAGAATTTGAAAAAGATTATTTAGACTTGCTTCGTGATTCAGGAAGTATGTCCACAGAAGATTTAGTAATGAAGCATTTAGGGGAAGATATTACATCAGAAGCCTTTTGGGAAAAAGGAATTGAATTATGCGTTAAAGATGCCGAAGAATTTGTTACCTTAACATCTTCTTAAGTTTACGGTTACTTTACTTCAAAATAAGTAAGGTTGCTGAGGCGACCTTTTTCTTATGGCACTAGCGGGGCAGGATAGTTTAATAAGCAACAAAACAAACAAAAAGTAAATAAATAATAATAAAGGCAATTAATGAACTGTAGGGTGATAAAATGGATAACTTTGAACGTATGCTGAATGAATTGCAACAATCAGCGATGGAACAAATGAAAAATTCAAATATTCAAATCGACAAAAATAAATTAAACTCGTTCAAAGATATTATCTCAGAGTTAGTAAGCATTAGAAATGAGTTTGCGAGTAAACTTTCCCAATTACAGAATTCAAAAGAAAGGGAAATTGTCACTTTTGAGTATTCAAAAGGTGGAGAAACACTTCACAGAGGATATTATTGTCCAAGTCTGGTACTTGATTTGATCGTAGGAAATTTTAAAAGAGGTAAACTACTTAAAAGAAAACCGGATTTTGGGAAATATTCTTATGAATACGGCTTCGATGCAGACAATAGATTGATAAGGGTAAAAGGTGTAAATGAGTTTACCACTCCAGTTAGCCGTTTTGATGAAGAATTCTTGATTTACTCCGATGATATTGTTCTTGGAGTAGAGTTTAATAATATGGGTCACATTGATGTGGTGTCCAAATGTACTTATGATAAAGGGAAAATTGTTAAGTATGAACGTAGCGTATGTGGCACACAGGAGTACGCAAACCTTTACTACGAGGAATACTTCTATGAAAACAATATGCTTTCAGAGGTTAGCATATTTGATGTAACTCCACGTATTGAAATATACGAAGAGCAAAAATATAAGGTTGAAATTGATGAAGACAGTAAAATAGTTAAATTAATAGGTGGGTTTATGACAAATGGAGTCGCGGAAAAAGATGTTTTGGATTTTTATGAAGTAATTTATAAATAGGACTTTTTCTTATAAAACTACAGGAGCGTTAGCTGAAGATCAAAGCTGTCTTTAAAGCGGCTTTTTCTTTATGGAACTATCGGGGCAGTTTAGTTGAAGAAGGATTTGAATCCGAAGTTAAAGAATAACTAATGAAATACATTTTACAAGGAGTAATTTTAAAGTGATAATGAGGAAGAAATCGTTTCGCTTATTAGAGAAGATAAATGGATGATGGAAATATTAGAATCTGCCAAATCATTGAATTTGCCTGATTGGTGGATATGTGCTGGATTTATCCGATCAAAGGTCTGGGATGTGTTACACGATTTTAGCGTAAGAACAACTATTCCAGATATTGATGTGATCTATGTTGATCCAACAAATATTGATAAATTAGAAGAAAAGAAAATCGAAAAAAAACTAAAATCCCTTATACCCAATATCCCTTGGTCGGTAAAGAATGAAGCGAGAATGCATGTTAAAAGTAATATGCCTCCTTATTCTTCGTCTGTTGATGCTATATCGAAGTTTCCAGAAACAGCAACAGCTTTAGGAGTAAAGTTAGATGAAAATGACAATGTAATATTAACAGCCCCTTGTGGAATTAGTGATGTTATTAATTTAGAGGTAAAACCAACACCTTATTTTAAAGAGACTAAAGAGCGAGTGGAAATTTATGAAGATCGCATAACAAAAAAGAATTGGAAATCAACTTGGTATTAGATAAAAGTTAACCACATCAAAATCCCTTATTAAGCTAAAGGGTGCTTTACTTCATTTAGGAAGGGTTGCCGCGGCGACACTTTTTCTTATGGCACTAACGGAACAGTTTAGTTTATTAAGAATAAAAGGAATTTCTTACTAATTAGTGGAATTTATATTAAAATGATTAAATCCAAATAACAAGAATTATAATTACATATGAAAGAGTGATGAAAATGAGTTTTACTATCCGTAAAATGCAAATGGAGGACATACATCAAGTTCAACAAGTTGCAAAAAAAGTTGGAACTCTACCTATGAAGGCATTATCCCTCTTAAAATTCAGGAAAATTTCTTAAAGTATGCTTATAATGATGAGATGATGCAAAAACGTTTAGAGGGTTCTTTTATATTTGTTTCAGAGGTTGATAGGAAAATTGTGGGCTTCGCTAACTTCTCTCCTGTAAAAGAAGGCGGGGAGGCGGAACTTGGAGCGATTTATATAAACCCAGAATACCAAGGAAAAGGAATAGGAACTGCTTTGCTAAAAGAGGGCATTAAGAACTTAGAAGGTGCAAAAGAAATTTTTATCAATGTAGAAAAAGATAATCAAATAGGAACAACGTTTTACAAGGCAAAAGGATTAGAAGTTGTATCTGAATTTGATGATAACTTTGATGGACATACCCTTAAAACAGTAAGAATGGTCCTGAAACTATAATTCTGATTTGTTAAAAGAACAATGATTTGAGAAGTTAAACCTTATGGTAACTATTTAAATCGTGTTAACCTAAATGGTGCGAAAGTTTAACAAAGGGTTGCTGCGGCAACCTTTTTCTTATTCAACAAATGGGGCAGTTTACTAAATTAAGAAAATAGAAATGATTTTTATTACGGAAAAAGGAGGGTGAAAATGGAGACTTGTATCTTTTGTGAGATCATCCAAAAAAAAGCTGAGGCCTACATAATATATGAAAATGAGTTGGTGTGTTGCTCTTTAGATAAATTCCCAATAAATAAAGGGCACGTTTTAGTTGTTCCCAAAACACATTACCAAGAATTCAGTGAAGTTGATGGAAAGAGTTTGAATGAAGTAATTCTTATATCTCAAAAAGTAGCTATTTCACTTGAAAATTTACTCAATACAGATGGAATAACCATTATGCAAGAAAATGGAATTTACAAAGATGTTGAACACTATCATATGCATATAATACCGAGGTTTAAAGGTGATGGTTTTTCTTGGATCGAACCTGAAATTACCGTGAATCAAGTTGATTTTATGGATTTAAAAATAAGTTTGCAGGGCTATCTTAGTAAAAATTTCATTTAAAGCTTATAGAACTCCCTCAGTTTAATAGATAATGCTCACGAATACTCGCTTATTCGCAGGATTTCAAACCACATGGTATAGGTTGCTTTAGATGAACGAAAGAGATAGGACCGTTTTGATAAGATGAGGGCAGGTTGAAATAGGGGATCCAATGAGAATCCCATATTATTACATATGCTGCACGCATTTTCCACGCTGCCCCTGGAGGCTTTCCCTCCCATGTCTCAACGGGTCATAATCATATGCCCTTTCATTCCTTCGTCATGCCTATCCAAGGGGTGGAGGCTGGTTTTGCTAACGGAACGGGTCATTGCCCTTTTGTTCTATATATCCAGTACTTCGTGCTTTCTTTGAAATCCTACGAATAAGCCAACTTTCGTAAAAACAATGTGAATGTAAATTTACGCTGCTAGTTGTTCAAGAGGGAATACCATTTCCGGTTTATAGACAGAGCCATTACGAGCAATCCCTACTAGGACACGGGCGAGTTTTCCACATAGTTTCATGATGGATTTCATTTTCTTAATCTTCTTCACCTTAACATTGTTCGAGTGTAGGGCTTTAAACTCAGGGTTATTCATCACCAGACTCATGGTCGCAAGGAAGAGGTAACGCCGCAGGCGTGATCTTCCACGTTTGGAAAGAACAATTTGGCCTTTCCACTTCCCAGAGCTTGCCTCAGCGAGATGCAATCCTGCATGACGAAGGAGCGCATTCCCGTGAGCGAACCCACTCAGATCTCCAGCTTCTCCTAAGATGCCCGCCAGTGAAATTTCGCTGATTCCTTTAATGGCAAGTATTTGCTTAACGAATGGAATCTGTTCCAAGACGTTTGTGACTTCTTGCGTCACTCTTTCGAGTTGGGATGAAGCGAGATCATATTCCTCTAATAACTGTTCCAAGTGAAGTTTATACGCATCAAGGGCTTGTTTCGTACCAATTGAACGCTTGGCCAATGTAATCAGGGAACGGGCTTTTTTATGCCCGGAATGTCGCTTCATACATGATTTCCACCCGGTTACGATATCTTGAGGCTGTAAGGAACATATTTCAGCTGGGGTAGGAAAGAGGCGTAGGGTTGCGATTGCCCCTTTACATGATACGTCTTTAAACACTTGCCGGAGCTCGGGAAAGACAACATCCACCCAGCGATTAATCTGGTTGATGGAGCTAACAAGGCGCTTAACGATCACATCTCGGTTGGCCATAAGGACACGAAGTTTTTCAAATGATTCTGAAGTGGAACGAACGAAGGCATAATAGCCATTCTTCACCATATCAGCGATGACAAGGGCATCTTTTTTATCACTTTTGGATTGCGTATTATCACGATTTTCTTTGTTTCTTTTGACATGGTGAGGATTGACCGTAACGACATCAATGTTTTGTTTGACTAGCCACTTTGAAAGGTTTATCCAATAATGACCGGTAGGTTCCATTCCGACTATCGTGGTGTCTAGGTTTTTCATGTGTTTTAGTTCCTTGATCCAATTTAGTAATCTAGTAAAACCCTCTTCGTTATTTTCAAAAGACAAAGGTTTCCCGATCACAATGCCTCGATAGTTTACAGCACGGGCCACGTGTACGTGTTGGGCGATATCCACACCAACAACTAGATGTTGATCCGTAATTCTTTCAATCAGTTGATTTTGTTTGTTTTGCATTTTAAAATTCATAGTAGGGCTTCCTCCTTAAGACTTTGAGTTAGATTGGACACTATACTCGTATCTTACTGAGGGGCTCTATTTTTTTAAAACCTGATATTTAACGATCTACAGGAATGCTAACAGGTGCTTTACTTCATTACTAGGAGCTGATCAACAGCTCCTTTTCTTATAGAGCTAAAGGGTAGGATAGTTCAAGAATGCTGTTTGTCCTTTGTTCAACAAATGGGGCCAGATAGTTGAAGAAGGATTACTGAATTTATATATAGAATAGAATTATAGATCTAAATATAAATCAATTTAACTTTGATAGTACAAGGAGAGTTTAATGGGAATTAATTTTAATGAATTTTTCAGAGAAGAGTTAACGATTAATGACATACAAAAAGCTATGGGAAATGGAGAAGTATCTTCAAAAGAGTTGGTAATGTATTACCTGTCTAGAATAGCAAAGTATGACCAAGACGGACCGAAAATAAATTCTATTCTTGAAATAAACCCTGACGCAATATTCATTGCTGAAGCATTAGATTATGAAAGAGTAACAAAAGGTGTTAGAGGACCCTTACATGGTATTCCTGTCTTTATTAAAGACAATATTGAAACAAATGATTCAATGCATACAAGTGCAGGAACAATTGCACTTGAGAATAATATTAGTGGTAAAGATGCATTTCTTGTTAAAAAACTCCGTAAAGCAGGCGCGGTTATCTTAGGTAAGACGAATATGACAGAATTAGCTAATGGGATGTCATTTGAAATGTGGGCTGGCTACAGTTCAAGAGGCGGACAAGTATTAAATCCATATGGGGATGCTAATCTTTATGTTGGTGGTTCAAGCTCAGGATCAGCAGTGGCGGTTGCAACAAATTTTACTGTATTATCAGTAGGTACTGAGACAGATGCTTCTATTCTTAGTCCAGCAGTTACAAACTCGGTGGTCGGTATTAAACCTACTGTCGGTTTAGTTAGTCGCAGTGGGATTATTCCCTTTACATATTCTCAAGATACAGCAGGACCATTCGCAAGAACTGTTACAGACGCAGCAATTTTATTAGGAACTTTAGCTGGAGTTGATAAGGCTGATCCTGCTACACATAAAAATGAAGGAAGGTTACAACAGGATTATACAGTTTATTTAGATTCTATGGGTCTTAAGGATGCTAAAATTGGAGTATTCAACAAAGCCTCTAATGATTATTATGACTCTGAAGAGTACGATGAGGCATTGTTTAATAATGTCATTCAAACACTAAGAAACGAAGGCGCACAGGTCTTTGAAAATATAGAGATCCCTTCTTTTCATAGGGAATGGAGCTGGGGAGTGTCATTATATGAATTGAAACATAGCTTAGATAATTATCTTTCAAAATTACCATCAAATACACCTGTGCATTCTATTGCTGAATTAATTCAGTTTAACAAGAATATCGAAGAAAAAGCATTAAAGTACGGTCAAAATAAGTTGGAGCTAAGAGAAAGTTTCCCTAACACATTAAGAAATCCTGAATATTTGAATGCAAAATTAGAAGATTTGTATTTTTCCCAGGAACAGGGTATTGATTTTGCCTTAAAAAAGTATAATCTTGATGCGATACTTTTCCCTTCGTATATAGGTTCAACAATATGTGCAAAAGCTGGTTATCCTTCCATAGCTATACCTGCTGGATATATGAAAAGTGGAAGACCTTTTGGTGTCACTTTGGCGAGTACTGCTTTTAGCGAAGGGGTTTTAATAAAACTCGCTTTTGCCTTTGAGCAGGCTACAAAGCATCGTAGAAGCCCAAAAATAACATGTTGATATATACTATACTCTCTTTTTTTAAATCATTTTTAATTAAAACTAAAGGGACAGATTAGTTGTTTAAGAAAAAAAGAATAGAAGAGAATTATAATAAAAGGAGCTATATCAGTGATAAAAGGTTTATATGAAGCACATTTACCAGTAAGTAATTTAAATCGTTCAATTGAATTTTATGAAGGACTTGGTTTGCAATTTGATCACAAGGTTGAAGACAGATTGGCTTTTCTATGGATTGAAAAAGATAAAAGTTGGTTGGGACTATGGGAAACAGATAAAGTAGAAGTTGAGTATCATCCATCAATAAGACATATTGCTTTTCAAGTAGCGTTAGAAGATTTAAAAAACTCAGTTGTTTGGCTTGAAAATAAAGGTTATAAGCCAAGAGAGGCTTTTGGGTTTGAACCTATTGAGCCTTTTGTAATGCCGCACGAAGAATATGCACACGCTAAAATTCATTTTAATGACCTAGACGGAAACAGTTTAGAATTAATTTGTAAACTAGAAAACCCGAAAAAAATTAAGCAACGTATGTATTTAAGTGAATGGGAACAAATAAATGAAATGTAATTTGCATCTGAAATAATATTCGCAAAATACTTCAACTAACGGGTGCGTTAGCTAAAGATCGGAGCTGTCTTTAAGGCGACTTTTTCTTTATTCAACTATCGTGTAGAGTGACAATAAAGTTGTTACATTTACAATAAATTCATTTAAGTTATATTATAGTTGTTTAAAAAAGTCGTTTGTTTATAATGGGGAAGTCTGATATAATGATTTGATAAATTTTTAAGGAGTTTTAGAGAGGGTGAGTCAATTGACTAAAAAACTTAGGCAATTGAAAAACGTTTCAGTGTCCAAACGCTTCTAACTTAGAAAAAATAATTTAGAAGCGAGGAATAATAATATGAAAAATCAAAGAATCTTTAATAAATCATTTCTTTTTTTATTTATAAGCAACTTTTTAGTTTTTATAGGGTTTGAAATGTTGCTCCCTATTTTGCCAGCCTATTTGTTAAGTATGAATGCATCTTCCATTCAAGTAGGGTTAGTGACATCATTATTTACGATAGGCGCTGTTCTAATCAGACCTTTTGTAGGGTACTATTTAATTGATAACCAACGGAAAAGTCTAGCTATTAGTGCAAGTGCAGCTTTAATGATTATTACAATGCTGTATCCTTTTCTTAATATTATATGGCTTTTTCTATTGTTACGACTTTTCCATGGCGCAGCGTGGGGGGTATCAACCACAGCGAATAGTACAATAGTAGTCGATTTAATTCCTAAGACACGGTTAGGAGAAGGAATGGGGTATTTTTCTATTTCAACAACGGTCGGGGCTATCATTGCACCGAGTATAGGTATCCTTATCTATGACTCTTTTTCCTTCGATATTTTAATTTGGTCATCAGTAGTACTCAGCCTATTGGCAGTAATTGCGCTTCAATTTGTATATTCACCTACTACTGTAAAGCGTGAGAAGCAACCATTTCGATTTTTAGATATGATTTTTGAAAAAGACGTATGGTTCCCAGCTTTACTGACGGTTATTACAACACTTGGTTTTGGAGCGATTATTACATTTTTAGTTCTTTTTGGGAAACAAAAGGGATTAGATCATATTTTTCTATTCTTCCTTATCAATGCAACAGTAGCAACTTTACTACGTCCGTTTACCGGAAAATGGTATGACAAAAAAGGACCTTGGTCTATCATCATTATGTCAGCTGTGTTAGGATTTTTGTCACTTGTTATGCTGTCATATGCGACAAATGAACTTCATCTTATTATTGCTGCGATTTTATTTGGGGCAGGTTACGGAACTGTTATGCCATGTTTACAAACATGGACGGTTCAAAAGGTAAGTGAAGAAAAAAGTGGCGCAGCCAATGCAACCTTCTTTTCCAGTTTTGACGTTGGTGTTGGAGTAAGCGCCTTTGTATTAGGTATTTTAGCTGAATGGATTAGTTTAGAGATGATCTTCCGGGTTGTTAGTCTAAGTTTTATTGTTGTTGCTGTTTTAGTCTATAAGGATTTTTTAAATGTTAAGAAAAGGTATAAAAATATATAAATCGATCTAAAACAATCCACCTCTATTAACATAGAGGTGGATTGTTTTGCATAAAAAGTCGATTATAAACTACATAGGTGACAAGAAACATATATATGAATATTTATAAAAATGATGTAGACTTTCTTACTATAAGTTCAATAGGAAGGTTAATACTTACTGGATCAGACGTTCCATGTTCAATTATATTTAAAATAGTTTGAGCTGAAAGGACTCCTTTATTAAATACATTCTGGCTAATTGTCGTCAAACTGGGTATTGAATAACGACTAATTACTAGATCATCAAATCCAACGATAGAATAATCTTTTGGAACCTTCTTTCCATGTTCTAGTAGTGCTTTAATTATACCAACCGCTAAAATATCTGAAGTTGCAAAAATAGCTGTTGCCTTATCTCCTAATTCTAATAGCTTTAACCCCATTTGAAAGCCAACCTCATAAAAACTACCAGTACCATCAAATAATAGGTCCTCATTCAAAGAAAGATTAGCTTCCTGTAGTGCTTTAATATACCCACTAAGTCGTTTTTCATCTACTGAGATCGTTTTTAAATCGTGTCCCATAAAACTAATACGTTTATGACCCATATCAATTAAATGTTTTGTAGCAATATACCCGCCCAGTTCATCATCAATTCTTATATTAGGATAGTTTACTCCATGTTTTTCATAATTATCTATTAAAACAATCGGTATATCTAACGTTTTTATTTCGTTATAAACACTCTCAGGAAATAACCCTAAAAAAATGAGACCATCTAAATTTCGTTTTTGAATCCAATTTTTGAATTCAATAGGATTCATCATACCAGAGATGAAAAGGTCATAGTTATGGTTCTTAAAGACATACTCCATTCCACCCAAAATTTCAGTATAGTAATGGTTTTCTCTAAAAATAGGGGCAAGAGAATCATCAAATGTAGGAATTACGACACCTATAATATTTGATTTTTTCTTGGACAAGCTGATTGCAGTGAAATCAGGTTGATAATTAAGCTCTTTAATTGCTTTCAATACTTTTTCTTTTTGTTTCTTCCGAAGTTTTGTTTATACCGTTAACTATATTAGAAACGGTTGTACGTGATACGCCTGTATATCTTGCTACATCGCGAATAGTAACTTTTTTTTCCATAATCCCTCCGTTGACCGGTTAACTTAATATAAATTATAAAGATAGGTTGGTTCTAATGCAACACAAAGAACTGGTTAGATTTAATTTTCTAAATAAATTTAATTTTCTCAATCTTTTCTTTACAAAAAAGTAATTAGATGTTAATTTTATTAAGAAATATTTTCAATACAAAAAAACAAGAAAGGTTAACCGGTTAACAAACAAAAAAGTAAATGGTGAGCCTGATAACAGATGGGGAAAGTTTGAGCCTCTTGTATCAAGTGAACCGGTCAACAAAAATGAAGTTAATGTTTTTAGCAAGATTTTGAAAGGGTGGATGGGAAACAATTATCCCCGGATGTCTATTAAGGTTTGCACATCGTAAGTAATTGAGTGTTAGTAGGATAACAGAAATTTATTATCCTAATTGGCATCCACCTAAAAAAATGGGAGGATAAAAGAAATGGAAAAGCACTACGACATCATTATAATCGGTACTGGTGCTGGTGGTGGGACTTTGGCTTACGCATTAAAAGACAGCGGAATGAAAATTCTGATTTTAGAGCGTGGCGACTATCTGCCAGAGGAACCAGAAAATTGGAATACGAAAGCAGTATTCACAGAAAAACGCTATAAGACGAAGGAATACTGGTACGACGAACAGGGAAATCCTTTCTCGCCAGGAACTAATTATTGTGTGGGAGGTAATACAAAAGTTTATGGTGCTGTTATGTACCGATTACGAAAAGAAGACTTTAAGGAGATTAAACATGAGGGCGGTATTTCGCCAGCTTGGCCGATAGACTATGAAGACTTAGAACCTTACTATGCTCGTGCTGAAGAACTTTATCTTGTACATGGTAAATCAGGAGAAGATTTAACGGATCCACCGCGGTCTTCACCTTTTCCTTTTCCAGAAGTTCCTCATGAACCGACATTAGAAAAAATTGCAGCTAGGTTGAAGAAACAAGGTCTGAACCCTCTTCATCTTCCTATGGCTGTTGACTTACACGAGGGCGGGAAATGTATACGCTGTAAAACATGTGATGGATTCCCATGTAATATCCATGCGAAGGGCGATGCGGATGTGTGCTGTATACAGCCAGCACTTAAATCTCAGAATGTAACTATGATTACAAATGCTTATGCTCATCGAATTTTGACTGATGAAAGTGGAAGTCGTGCTACTGCAGTCGAATTTGAGAAGGATGGAAAAATTTATATAGCAGTGGCTGACACTATTGTGGCTTCATGTGGTGCTGTAAATTCAGCTGCTTTACTTTTACGTTCGGCGAATGCCAAGCATCCTGAAGGATTAGCAAACCAATCGGGCTTAGTTGGACGTAATTATATGATGCATATTAACACTGCGGTCATTGCTTTGGAGCCTAAGGAAAATCCGACTGTCTTCCAAAAAACATTTGCACTTAATGACTTTTACTTTGGTAGCTCTACTTTCCCTTACCCTATGGGAAATGTACAAATGCTTGGGAAACTGCAAGGATCTATGATGAAAGATAAAAAGCCGTTCATCCCTTACCCAATTCTGAACGGTGTTGCAAAGCGAAGTATAGATTTCTTACTTATGTCCGAAGATCTCCCAGATAATGAAAATCGCGTGACTTTAACCGAAGACGGTAAGATTCAGGTTCAATATAAAGTGAATAACCTGAATGCTCATAAAGAATTAATTAAAGAGACAAAAAAAATGCTTAAGAGGGCTGGATATCCAATCTTAGTGGCTCAGCCGATGGGGGGAATAGAAACAAATTCCCATCAGTGCGGTACGATTCGTTTTGGTAATGACCCTGCTACCTCAGTCCTTGATCAATACTGTCGAGCCCATACGGTTCAAAACTTATATGTCATGGATGCATCGTTTTTCCCATCATCAGCAGCACTTAATCCAGTTCTAACTATCGTTGCACAAGCGTTGCGTGTTGGGAATCATCTACTTAAGCAAAAGACCATATTACCAGCTGGTGAAAGTATGCATTTGTCAAAGTGAAATTGTAAAAATGGCCTGATTATGGAAATCAATGAAGGTTAAAACTAGATGCATTACTAAATGTACGAAAACTGAGTAAGGTATGTAATTAAAAGAAGGGAAGTGAGAAGAATGAGTGAATTATTGAAAGCGGATACATTAAAAACGAGTACAAGTTTGAATGACAGATCAAATAAGATAGGTGTAATGGAGAAAGTGAGCTTTGGATTAGGAGATATGGCTTCAAATTTTATTTGGGGCATGACCGCGAGTTATTTACTCTTTTTCTATACCAATGTTTATGGTATTTCAGCAGCTGCAGTTGGCACCTTGTTTTTAATTACAAGAATATGCGATGCCGTTGCTAATCCAGTGATGGGCATTATAGTTGATAGAACTAAAAGTAAACATGGAAAAGCCAGGCCTTATTTGCTTTACCTATCCATACCTCTTGGGGTTCTAAGTGTATTAACCTTTATTACACCAGATTTTTCAGATACCGGGAAACTAATATATGCATATATAACATATTTTTTACTAGGACTCTGTTATACAGCGGTCAATCTTCCTTATGGTTCAATGCTAACAATGATGACACAGGATAAGCATGAAAGGCAACAATTAGGTAGTTATCGTACGATGGGAATGGGGATGGGTGCTACTATTGTAGCTTTTTGTACCTTGCCATTAGTCAGCCTTTTCGGGAATGGAAATCAGCAGGTGGGGTTCCCAATTGTGATGGCCTTATATTCTATCCTTGGTACAATAATGTTTTTCCTTGTTTTTAAAAACTGTAAAGAACGATTTGCAGAGTATACAGAAATAGGAGATAAAGATGAAACTAGGAAACAAGTAATCAATATGTTTAAAAATAAACCTTGGATATTGCTTACTATTAGTTGTTTAATGCAATACTTAGGACTAGGAGCGGTGTCTGGTATCATTATCTATTATGCAGCGTATGTTCTAAACGTACCTGCAATGGCTACAATTTTATTGGTAGTGGTCAATGGAGGCAACTTCGTCGGTGGCCTAATTGCAAGCCCTATTTTAAAACGATTTGGTAATAGAAATGGAAATCTCATCGCCCTTGCCGGAGCTTTATTATCATTTATTCTTCTAATCTTTCTAGGTGAACAAACTATCCTTTTTACTATTTTGATGCTAATCACCTACATTTTAATGGGAGTGAGTTTTGCAGCGATCTATGCGATGTTGAGTGATACAGTTGATTATCAAGAGTGGAAATTTGGGAAGAAAAGTGAAAGTTTGCTATATTCTTCATATAGCTTCGCTACCTTATTCGGTATTGCGATAGGTTCTGCACTCGTAGGGTATGCATTAGGATGGGCGGGGTATGACCCAAACGCAGTTACGGATGGAGCTCGAAACGCCATCTCCATTATACTGTTTACTAGTGGCATTTTATTCACAGCACTTCAGATTCTTCCACTCCTGTTCTATAAGCTAGACAGATATCATGGACAAATTCTTAACGAGTTAAATGATAGAAGACCGTAATGGTGGAGCCTCCAAGCACTTTGTTATAAAAAAGATAACTGCTATGAGACAAGTTTAAGAAGGAATTGTCAAATGTGATAGTAGAGCTATTTATCTCCCTTTATTTATCTGAATATATTAAATTATATAAAAATTATCCTTTACAAAAAATTATTAAAATGTTAGTTTTGTTAGTGAACCGGTCAACAAAGAAAAAAATTGATTCAATATGTTAAGTTGACCGGTCAACAAAAAACTAAATATAACAGGTAATCCTGATAAGAGTGATTCAATTTTGGGGTCTATCGTATAGGTGAACCGGTCAACAAAACGAGAAAAGGAGAAAAATTATGAGCAAATCAATCGATACCGTGAAAAATGAAGTCGAAAAATTGGGTAATGATGCAAGTAGTCGTAAGACATTAACAGGTAGTCAAATTATTGCGAAGGCTTTAAAAAATTATGGAGTTCCTTATGTTGCAGGTATTCCTGGTCACGGAAGCTGGACACTCATGGATGCTTTCCATCAGGAAGGCTGTGAAATTCCCTTTATCCAGATGATGCACGAGCAAAGTGCTGTTCATCTCGCAGACGGATATTACCGTGCTTCTGGAAAACCGATGGCTGCTATGACTTCCGTGGGTCCTGGTGCAGCAAATACGATAATTGGATTAGCCGCAGCCTATGCCGACTCGACAGCCACTCTTCTTCTTACTGGTGGGGTTGGAACCCATATGCGTGGTCACGGATGCATGCAGGAATTAGATCGTTACCACTCTAACGATTTTAATCGCGTCACTGAAGGAGTAACTAAGCGAAATTGGGAAGTCAGCCGAGTTGATGAGCTTCCGTTCATTATGCACCGTGCCTTTAACTCTATGATGAGTGGAAGACCAGGTCCCGTACATGTAGAAGTTCCAATGGACGTACAAGCTGAAAGTGCAGATGTTGAAATTCATGATCTTAAGAAAAGAATGCCGATGGGAAGACTTCGTCCTGACCCAGAGGCAATCGAAGCCGCAGCAAAATTACTGTTGTCCTCTGAACGACCAGTGATTGTTGTCGGAGGTGGCGCCATCACGGCAGAAGCTTCACCTGAATTGCGTCAACTGGCGGAAGTAGTTGGGGCAGCTGTAGTAACAACATGGAATGGAAAAAGTGCTATGCCTGAGGATCACCCTCTATTTGCAGGGGCAATTGGTCATACGGGAACAACTAGCGGCAATTTTCTAGCAGCGAATGCAGACGTAGTCATCTCAGTTGGTTGTCGATTCACGGATAGTTCTTCTTCAAGTTATGTAAAGGGAGTGACGTACTCTTTCCCTCCAGCCAAGCTCATTCACATTGATATTGATCCACAGGAGATTGGAAAGAACTATCCAACAGAAGTGGGAATTGTAGCCGATGCAAAGTTTGCCCTACAGGATCTGTTGGAGATCATAACGCCAGAGCAGGCAGAGGAAATGAATGAACGTCGCGGGAGTTATCATCTTGAGATTGAACAGAAAAAGGAAGAGTGGGAACAAAAGCTTGCTCCGCGCCGAGAGAGTGATAGCTCACCAATGACCCAACAACGTGTATTGGCTGAATTACGTAAAGTACTTCCTCGTGACGGAATTGTGGCTGCAGGTTCAGGGAATTGTGAAAGTGTAATTAAACAAGGATTTCCTTTATATGAGCCACGGACTTATATTCACTCAGGAAGCTGGTCACCAATGGGGTGGGCTGTTCCAGCGTCTCTCGGAGCAAAATTGGCAAAGCCAGATAAAAAAGTTGTATGTGTTGTTGGTGATGGGGATTTTATGCAGTCATTACCTGAGATTGCGGTGGCAGTGATGCACAATATTCCTGTAGTTTTCTTGATTTTAAACAACATGGGTTATATGTCTATTCGCGGTGGCCAGCGCAAACTGACCAATCGGCATATTGGAGCTGAATTTAGTTTGAAAAATGGAGAGCCGTACACACCAAATTTCTCTGAAGTAGCTAAAAATTTCGGACTTAAGTCTTGGAGAACAGAAACGCCAAATGAAGTGGCTAAAGCTCTCGCAGAAGCCTTAGAAACAGATGGACCTACATTAATAGAAGCAATGACTTCAAGGGATGCAGCAGGGCCGTTTACTCCAGGTTGGTGGGACTTCCCAGTGGCGGACTACATGGATAAAGAACGACGAGATGATTACGCGAAGCACCGATCTCTTCAGCAACATCTATAAGCAAAATTTGATTTTTTTGGGAGGGAAATCAAATGAATAGAAAAAAAGCATTGGTATTACATGGCGGATGGAAATGGCATTATCCAACCGAATTGGCTGACTTGACAGTTAATCGTTTGCTTGAGGGGTATGTGGTGGAGTGTACTGATGACTTAAGTATCCTGGAGTCAAATCGCTTACATGAGTTTGATGTAATTATTCCTATCTGGACTGCCGATGAACTCAGTATCATGCAAGAACAGGCGCTGGTTAAAGCTATCGAGCGAGGCGTGGGTCTAGTTGGTTGGCATGCATTAGCCGGGGCATTCGACAGTAGTCATCCCCATAAGTTCTTCAAGATGGTTTTGGGGGGGCATGTTCTCGGACATCCAGGTGATTTTATAGAGTATGAAGTTGATTTTCCAAAGGATGATCCTTTGACGGATGGACTTTCGAGCTTTAAGTTGTTCTCAGAACAGTACTATATGCATACGGATCCCGGTAATGATGTGATTGCGACAACAGTGATGGACGGGGATGAGTTTACTTGGTTGAAAGGCAACCAGATGCCAGTAGCATGGAAGAGACAATGGGGAAAAGGTCGAGTGTTTTATCACACATTGGGACATAGTACCAAGGAGTTTGAAATCCCCGAGGTAATGGAACTGACTATACGAGGAATCCGTTGGGCCACGAGGTAAACTAGTTATTTATGATAGAGAATAGGTAATTAATATAAAAATAATACTAAATGCACTTACTTTTTAAAACCAGTCACCTTAAGAACCTATAGAATATTGCAAAACATGAAATAAAAAATATTGATCTTTAAGAGATGAATCTTGATAATTTCGATGATTCATCTCTTAAAGCAAAAGATATATTTAAAATGAACTTCCAATTTTGAATAAAAGTTGTTAAATCGAAAGGAGATAGAATAAGCTATGGCGATTACTTATCTAAAAAGTGCAGAACAGGCGTCTGAATCTGCTAGTCCAGAAATCAGTCAGACAGTTAAACAGATCCTGGAGGATATAAAAGAACAAGGCATCAAAGCGGTACGAAAATATTCGCAAAAGTTTGATATGTGGAACCCTGAATCGTTCCGTGTCGATGAAGAAATGATTGAGAAGGCAAGACGAGAAACGCCACCTGAATTGCGAGCTAGTATTGATTTTGCCCGTGAACAGGTAGATAACTTTGCTAGACGTCAACGATCCACAATAGGTAGCCTAGAGGTCGAAACTATGCCCGGCGTCACCCTTGGGCATAAGTTAGTCCCTGTAAATGCAGTCGGCTGTTATGTACCAGGTGGAAGATATCCTCTCATCTCATCTGCTATTATGACGATTACAACTGCAAAGGCGGCGGGTGTGTCACGCGTTATCGCATGCGCACCTCCAACCAGAGAAGGGGGCATTCATGCCCCACAACTTTACGCGATGGCAGCTGCTGGTGCGGATGAGATTTACTGCTTTGGCGGAGTTCAAGCACTTGCAGCAATGGCGTATGGTGTGGACGGTATCAAACCTGTAGATATGATCGTAGGCGCAGGCAATGCGTATGTGGCTGAGGCGAAACGACAACTATTCGGCCCGATAGGTATCGATTTACTAGCAGGTCCAACTGAAGCGTTGGTGATTGCTGATGAGAGCGCCGATGCTAGGCTTGTTGCAGCTGATTTATTGGGACAAGCTGAACATGGCCCCACGTCCCAGGTGGTATTGGTCACTGATTCGGAATTATTTGCACAGAAGGTTATCGAGGAAGTGGAACAGTGGTTGAAGACCTCTTGGCCTACTGCTGAAGTATCGGAGCAGGCATGGAAAAATCGAGGTGAAATTATTTTATGCGACAACCGGGAAGAAGTACTTCAAGTAGCTGATGAGATCGCCTCTGAACATGTTGAACTTCAGACGAGCGATAATAACTGGTATTTTGATCGACTAACCAACTATGGGTCACTATTTATTGGAGCACGGTCAACGGTTGCATATGGAGATAAAGCGATTGGGACTAACCATGTGTTGCCTACTGACGGCGCAGCTCGTTATACTGGCGGGTTATGGGTTGGAAAATTCCTAAAAACTCTGACGTACCAGAAAGTATCGGAAGAGGGAACAAGAGTAGTGGCTCCACATGTTGCAGCGATTTGTGATGCAGAACGGATGGAGGGTCATGCCATCACTGCACGTCTTCGCCTAGAGTATGAAGACAATTTGCTAAGTAAGAAATGAACTTGATGCAGAAATGTAGGAAGTCAATCTTGGTGTTTTGGTACTATGGACTCCTTCCCCTTCTTGGGGTATAAAAAGTCATTCTTCGGAAATTCACATGCGAGTAGTAGAAATAGATTGATTCCTGTACTTGGAAAGATGTTAACCTCTTGCTATTAACATAATCCTTAAGTCAATGGAGGTTTAAATGGAAACTAACATTTTATGTAATATTGACCGGGGAGTAGGTTGGTTAAAACTGAACCGTCCTCAGGCACTCAATGCTCTTACTGCAGAAATGGTAGAGAGTATGAAGACAACTTTAGATACGTGGAGAGCAGATCCAAAAGTGTCGTTAATCTGTATTTCAGGAGAAGGAACAAAAGGTTTGTGTGCTGGAGGAGATATGCGATTCTTCTATAATCAACGGAACGCTAACGTAGAAGTACATGCCCGCCGTTTCTTTACTACGGAATACCGGATGGATCTAATGATACATCAATACCCAAAACCAATTCTTGTTTATATGGATGGTATTGTTATGGGAGGTGGTGTAGGATTATCTGTCGGGGCAAGTGAAAGGATTGTTACAGAAAAAACAAAATGGGCCATGCCTGAAATGAATATCGGTTTCTTCCCTGATGTAGGCGCAAGTTACTTTCTGAATAAAATGCCTGGTCATGTAGGACGTTACCTTGCGCTAACTGGGGCAACTATAAAGTCTGCTGATGTAATTTATGTAGGAGCTGCGAATCGTTATATGGAAAGTACTCGTTGGGAGGAATTCATTTACGAGGTTCAAAATAAAAATTGGAATTTGGACGATGCAAGGAAACAAATTTGTGAGTTACTAGATTCCTTTTGTTCTCATCTAGTAGAAAAATCTCCTCTATCCGCCTTGCAATTAAAAATAGATAAACACTTTGCATATGAAACTTTGGAAGAAATTGTTGCTTCATTGGGGATGGCGGCTGATTCAGGAGACGATTGGGCATCTAAAACAAAATCTACAATCCAATCTAAATCTCCAACTTCATTGAAAGTAACTTTAAGCCAATTACAGAAGGGAAATAATCAGTCACTTACTTCATGTTTTAATATGGAGCTTAAATTAAGTATGAATTTTATGAAGAATCATGATTTCTATGAAGGAGTTCGTTCTGTGTTAGTTGAGAAGGATCGTAAACCACATTGGAGGCCAAATTCTTTAGCTGATGTAAGTAAAGAGGATATAGAGAGGCATTTTAATCATAATATTAATATTTCAAATTAAAAGGAATCTTCACTATGAAATGTGACTCTTAAAAGTAGAGAGTTAAACAACAACAAGTGGGCTTAGCGAAACAAGAGATGACTTCTGAGTTCATCAGGAGTCTTCTTTTTAAGGATGGGAGCACATTGATGTTATGACATTTAATAAAGGAGAATTGAGTATTATTTTGAAAGAAAAAAGATAATGAAAGGAGGAGAATTATGGGAGGATATTCAGAGTTTCGTATGCCTAACTCAGTTATATACGGTCAAAATTCTTTAACTCAGCTTGGGGAACAAGTTGTAGCTCATGGTAATAAAGTACTTCTGATAAGTGATCGTATAATGGAGAAAATAGGTCTTGTAAAAAAATGCGGAAAATATTTAGAAGGTTCAGATGTTTCTTATGTTTCATATTTGGATGTTAACACTGAACCGACGGATTTACATATCAATGAAGCACTTAATCTTTGCTTAAGAGAGCAATGTGATGTCATTGTGGCGGTAGGAGGAGGCAGTTGCATCGACGCTGCCAAAGCTGTAGCAGTAGTAGCAACCAATGGTGGATATATTGGTGATTATATGGGAGGGAATTCTACAATTAATGAACAACCTATTCCTCTCATTGCAATTCCAACTACGGCTGGAACTGGTTCAGAAGTAACAAACGTAACAGTGATCACCAATACTAAGGAAGATATTAAAATGATGATTAAACATCCATCATTCCTTCCAAATGTAGCTATTGTGGATCCAGTTCTTACAATTTCAACACCACCTCCAGTTACCGCCGCAACAGGAATTGATGCACTTTGCCATGCAATTGAAGCTTATATATCAAGTTTATCACAACCATTAACAGAAAATTTTGCACTTTCGGCGATAGAAGCTATTTTGAATCATTTAAGAATAGCTTATGAAGACAGAGAGAATTTGGATGCAAGAGAAAAAATGGCAATTGCGTCTATGCAAGCTGGCCTTGCTTTTACTAATGCTTCCGTCACGCTAGTTCATGGGATGTCACGACCAATTGGAGCTTTATTTCACGTGCCGCACGGTATTTCAAATGCCATGTTGCTTCCAGCAGTACTCGAATTTACTAAAGAATCTGCCATCGATGCATTAGCAACAATTGGAAGAGTTATATCTCCCGAATTGAAAACTTCGACAAATGAAGAGTTAGCAGATGTGACTATCAATAAGATTAAGCAGCTTTGTTGCGATTTGAATATCCCGAATATGAAAAAGTGGGGAATCGATGAAAATAAATTTCAACAAGTAGTTCATAAAATGGCAACTGATGCTTTAGCAAGTGGCAGTCCCGCAAATAACCCAAAAGTGCCATCTCACCAAGAAATAGTTGATCTATATTACTACTGTTTTGATTATGATTTTCAGGCCAGCGAAAATACAATTAAATCATAAAAGTCTACTAGTTTATTAAAAAGGAGAATACAAAATGTCAACTACAACTAATACAAAAGTAATTAAAAATTATATTGGCGGTGAATGGGTAGCATCATCTACGGCCAAAACGGAATCTGTATATAATCCAGCTACAGGTGAAGTCATTGCTCAAGTACCACTTTCAACAAAAGAAGATGTAGAGCAAGCTGTACAAGCAGCTAACAAAGCCTTTAAAGGATGGTCAAAAACAGCTGTGCCAAAACGTGCGCGTATCCTGTTTAAATACCAACAATTATTAGTAGAAAATTGGGATGAGTTAGCGAAAATAGTCACAATTGAAAATGGGAAAAGCTTTAACGAGGCGCATGGGGAAGTACAACGTGGAATCGAATGTGTTGAATTTGCAGCAGGAGCTCCTACATTAATGATGGGGAAACAGCTTCCTGATATTGCAACAGGCATTGAGTCTGGTATGTATCGCTATCCAATTGGAGTTATTGGTGGTATTACACCTTTTAACTTTCCAATGATGGTGCCGTGTTGGATGTTCCCACTTGCGATTGCTTGTGGTAATACATTTGTATTGAAGCCATCAGAGCGAACACCACTTTTAGCTGCAAGAATAGTAGAATTATTTGAAGAAGCTGGTTTACCAAAAGGCGTACTAAACATCGTCAATGGTGCCCATGAAGTGGTAAATGGCCTTCTTGAACATAAATTAGTTAAAGCTATTTCATTTGTTGGCTCACAGCCAGTAGCTGAGTATGTGTACAAAAAAGGAACAGAGAACTTAAAACGTGTTCAAGCGTTGGCTGGTGCGAAAAATCATTCAATTGTGCTAAATGATGCAGATCTAAATATAGCAACGAAACAAATTATTGGGGCAGCTTTCGGTTCAGCTGGAGAGCGTTGTATGGCGGCATCGATTGTAACTGTGCAAGAAGAAATTGCAGATCAATTGATCGACAGATTAGTAGAAGAAGCGAACAATATTGTGATTGGCAACGGGTTAGAAGAGAATGTATTCTTAGGACCTGTTATTCGTGAAAATCATAAAGAACGTACGCTTGGCTACATTGATTCGGGCGTGAAAGAAGGAGCTCAATTAGTTCGTGATGGCCGTGAAGATGCAGCTGTGAACGGGAACGGCTACTTTGTTGGACCAACTATTTTTGATAAGGTAACACAAGAAATGAAAATATGGCAAGATGAAATTTTTGCACCAGTGTTATCTATTGTACGTGTCAAAACATTAGAAGAAGCAATTGATGTGGCTAACAATTCTCGATTCGCAAATGGTGCTTGTATTTATACAGATAGTGGTGCAAATGTACGCGAATTCCGTGAAAATATCGAATCAGGCATGCTAGGTGTGAATGTAGGGGTTCCTGCACCAATGGCGTTCTTCCCATTCTCTGGTTGGAAAGACTCTTTCTATGGGGATCTGCATGCCAATGGTACAGATGGCGTTGAATTCTTCACAAGGAAAAAAATGGTCACAGCCCGTTACTAGAAAGATAGTTAGGAAGAAGAGTGAGAAATAAAAAACAATCCCTAAAATACAGATCATGTCTTCCTCTAACTTACTAGCTTAAGAATCCACTCTGTTTTCAAATTTTCATATTACTTAATTTATTTCTAAAATTGGAGGGGGAATGGTAATATGACTCACAATCTAAATGGGAAAATTGCATTAGTTACAGGCGGTTCAAGAGGAATTGGAAGACATATAAGTGCAACTTTAGCCGATTCAGGTGCAACAGTTATTGTCAACTATGCAAATAACCAAGAAGCAGACACAACAAACCGTTGATTTCATACTATCTACTGGAGGAAAAGCTCTATTAGTCAAAGGGGACGTGACAGATGAGGAATCAGTAAAACACCTTGTAAAACAATCTGAGGAAAAAGTCGGTGAAAGCATTGGTATTTTAATTAATAATGCCACTGGCCCCCAACCTGAGTTATCTATTGAAGAAAGTACATGGGACGATTATTTAGATCAACTTAATTTCTTCGTAAAAGCACCTTTATTATTAACAAAAGCTATTTTACCTGGAATGAAGAAAAAAAACGAAGGTCGAATTATTAATATCGGAAGCGAAGTTATTCAGATGGGAAATCCAAATTTTTCAAACTACGTAACAGCAAAGTCTTCCCAAATTGGAATGACACGTTCCTGGGCAAGTGAATTAGGACCTTTTGGCATTACGGTCAATTTAATAAATCCAGGTTTTATCCCAGTAGAAAGACACGAGGGAATAGATACGAGTGAATATAAAAAAGGCGTTCCTCTTTGTAAAATGGGTGAGCCTCGAGATATTGGAAATGCTGTTGTATTTTTGGCATCCAATGAAGCAAAATTTATTACGGGACAATGTTTATCAGTTAATGGTGGAAATACTTTTGGCATATAGATGTTGTACTTTCAGAAGGGCATATGATTGATTGGTATTTAAGCAAATCAAGAAATAAACATGCAGCCAAGCGCTTTATTAAGAAAGCCTTGGCTTTTTCGCACGTGTCTAAACCTCGCGTGTAAACAGTAGATGAGAACACTGCTTACCCTATAGCACTTCAAGAGTTAAAAAAGGGAAACATAATCTGAAGGCATACAACTAAGGCAATTTTTTAGATATCTCAATAATAGAGTGGAACAAAATCAAGTCGATAACCCATGGAAATCAGGAGAGATTACAGCCGTTAAAGCCATAACGAATTTAGGCCTTAAAAAGACGACTTTTTTAAGTTGGTTAAAAAATACGAAAGAGATATTAAAAATAACCTATATAATAGAAGAAACTCGTCAAAAAAATGGCGAAACAGTTAGGGTTATCGGTTCAAGTAGCAACACAAGCAGAACTTACAAAGGGAGACGCGAAAAAAGCAGTGGATGCTTTGTTTGAAACGATCGCCAATACGCTCGCTAAAGAGGAAAAAATCCAAGTAGTTGGATTTGGCACATTTGATGTGCGCGAGCGAGCAGCTAGAACGGGTAGAAACCCACAAACAGGAGAAGAAATACAAATTGCGGCTTCCAAAGTTCCTGCTTTTAAACCAGGTAAGGAATTAAAAGAGGCTGTTAAATAAAATTAATAGTTGTTTAGTGTAAAAATACTCTGGGGATGAGATATTCTCCAGAGTATTTTTTTCTTTATGAAAAGTTAGGGTTTTTACTTTCGCATCGGTTTTCACATAGGTTAATTGCTATGGTTCTTGACGTCAACAATATTAAAAAAGTTGAGCGTAATTTCCGAATCCAATTCATCTTGAATGAAGATTTTCTTTTCGTAGGGATCTAATTTTGTAACCGATCCGATCCTTGAAGAAAAGTAGCCATCTTTCCATGTAGTAATGTTTAAAAGTGTTTTTTCCTCTAGGCTTTCTGATAACAGCATTTCAAAGTGTGGATTTTGAATTAAGTCTGATCGTTTATAATAAAGTTTGATCAAAAGTCCTGTTGTGAAGCAGGATTTTTTTATTAAACAAAGGGCCAGATTGTTGAGGAACGTTTTCAATGCAGAGGCTTGAGAATAAAAGGAATATATAAGTTTATATAGAACTTTATACTAATAATAGAATGGTTGAAGGAGTAGCTTAAAATGCCTGTTAACACAGAAAAGATGGCTAAGGGTAAAACCGGTGAGCAAAAACAACAATTCGTTCAATAAATATTACCGTACTACAAATAACTATTCACTAAAAGATGTTTATAATTTCATTCTCCGTGACTTCTATTCTGATCGCTATAAAGAAAATGGATGAAGAATACTTACTAATATGATGAAGCAATGGAATCACTCCTTTATTTTTTGAAAATAAAAAAACCGCAGATTTTACTTTGCGGTTCCTCTTCTCCAGTAATACCTATGCCACCTATTGTGTGACATCAGATAATTCGAACAACATTACCTTTTTCACAAATTTGCAATTATTTATATCACATACGTATATATTTATCTATAAAATAAAAAAGAAAAACTAGATGTAAAATCATTTCTATCAGAAATCAGATTGATAAATACCTTCCTTCTCCAAAATGGAAAGTGCTATCTTTGCAGTAGAACTTCCACCTGCTTGCTTTTCACCTTGAATATGAAAGGCAAAGAAAAAAGTATTATCTACAGTTTCTACATATCCCACAAACCAACCATCAATATTTTCCCCGTTTACAACTGCGGTTCCCGTTTTTCCAGATAACAAATTACCATTTGATTCTTCTAAAAGTAAGGAGTCTTTCACAGTTTGAATATTAGATTGTTCAAAAGCGAATTCATTATCATAAAACTTTTTCAAAATATCTACCTGTTCAACAGGAGAAATTTTTAGAGAGGCATCTAGCCAATAATTAGTTATATTGCCAGATAAATCGCCATTTCCATAATTTATCTGTTCAAAATAATTCTGCAATTTCTTTTTGCCCATCTGTTGATCAAGTTTTTGAAAATACCATGTGGAGGAGCTTTCCATAGCTGAGAATAAATCTTGATCTTGATTCCATTCCTCATATGGATATAGGGTTCCATCCCAATTCATTTGAGAATTGTCCCTTGTAATAATCCCAGATTCTAGCGCAAACAATGCACTGAATATCTTATAAGTGGAAGTAGGTTGGAATCTAGTAGTGCTTTCTTTCTTATTGTATATAGTATACTGTTTCATTTTGGAATCATACAGTACCGCACTCCCTGAAAGTTCATCAAAAAAGCTACTGTAATCTTTGTACACTACATTGGTATGAGAAAAAGGATGTGTTTCTTTGTTCACAGCCGCCAATGCAGATATCGAAGGAATACTAATCAAAATGATCGCAAGAAGAATGATGAATACTAGATTACTTTTCATTTTTAGCAGATGTGATTCTACTTGAAAATTTCCGATTGTAACAATACGCCTTTTTACTTGTTTGTATGAGCTACTGATTTCCGAAGCAGCTAACAGTGATGATGTTCGTTGCGAAAGAGAAGCAAATTTTAAAATAACCTCACCATATTTGAGATGTGATTCCTTATCTAGCGTTTTTAAAACTGCATAATCGCAAGAAATCTCCATCTCTGTTTTCATTTCCCTTAAGAAATACCATACGAGAGGATTAAACCAATAAACAGTTCTGGCCAGACACATGAAATAGTTTACTAGCATATCTCTACGTTTACAATGGTATAACTCGTGAAGCAATACACATTTCATCTCGTCAATAGAAAGCCTTGAAATATCTTTTGGTATGACAATATATGGATTGATAATCCCGAAGGTAATGGGTGATTTTATCAATGAGGAATATCCTAAGACAACCTTTTTATGAAAATGTATTTCCTCTTTACATGTATAAAAAAGCGCTGATAACTCTTTGTTTTCAACTACTTGTAGGCTTTTTTTTATTTTGCCAATTCTTAGATTGCTATATAAAGTAGCCATAAGCATAACAATCATTCCTAATATCCACACTATGAAAAAGACAGAATCCATCATTCTGAAAGACGATTGCTCAATTGACATAGAAAAATCTTGTAGCCAATTTGCATTTTGAACAATTGTTTCTTTCGTTTTACCTGTAGAATGGATATCAGATAATTTTGAATTACTTCCCAAGTTTATCATCCAGTCAAAAAAGAGTTTATTTTTAGAAAATGAAAGGGGATAAAGGGAGCAATCAATGTCAAAAGAGAAATGACACTGATATGATATTGGGTGTTTACAGTTATTTGAATCTTTAATATTTTTTTTATGAATATGATCATGCAAAAAATCACAGACAATATAATATTACTGATGAAAAAGAGAGAAAAGAAAGAGCTGCCCATATTATTCCTTCTTTCTGTTCTTACGTTCTTCTAAAATTTGATACAACTCATTAATTTCATCATCTGACAGCTTATCTTTTTCCAAAAAGTTTAATACCATAGAATTAAGAGTACCATTATAAAAACGATTCAAAAAACTACGACTCTCAATTTCTAAATAATCACTTTCAGCTACATTTGGTGTATAAACAAATACACGACTTTCCTTATAATGATTCAGTGCTCCTTTTTTTATTAGCCGTAACAACATTGTTTGAATTGTTTTAGGGCTCCATTTACTAGTTTTGGATAACTTTTCAATAACCTCATTGGTATTGATATTAGGGTGTTTCCAGATTATTTTCATAACTTCTAATTCTGCTTCTGAAATTTGAGGTAATTTTTTCATATAAACCATCCTTAAACTTACGATTGTAATAATTTAATTATATTGTTCATATTTTAAGAAGTCAATGAAACGATAGGATAAAGAAAAAACATTGATCTTAAATATTACATACGTAATATTTAAGATCTACATTTCTGTAAATTAAATGAAAAAAAGATAGGAGAAACTTGTTTTTTTCTTTTTCAACATTGTAACACCTACTTTTATTTATTCTTCATGCTACCTATCAACATTCTTATTTTAAAAAGATTCTTGTATACTACTCTTTACCTTAAAACTTACGACTGTAATATTTTGTTTTTTATATAGCTATCACTTTAAGAATAAAAGTATTGACTCCAAATCCTACATATGTAATACTTTCAAAAACTACATATGTAATATTTTCATAAGTGGTAAACAGGGGATATAGATGATGGTAATAGCTCTTTTTCTTGGTATTTCTGGAATAACAGTAGACAACTATTTTCCGGCAAAATGGAATGTGAGGGGGAAATTTAGCAAGATAGAGTGGAGAAACTAATGTGAAAGAAAAGATACAACACCTTAAATAATGTCGAAATAGTAAACAACCTCTCAAAAACTTAACAAAGTCAGCGCATTTAGTAGACAAAGATAATAAATTATCATTTAAAAAATTCATGGAATGGAAAGAGTTTAACAAGTTGTTTTTATAGGAGGTAACGTAGTGAAAAAGACTAAACCGTTTATGGTACTGTTTATGATGATTTTTTGCTACATATTTATATCTGGATGCTCAAAAGAGAGTAAACAAAAAGAGAGGTTTGAGAGCTTTTCTCAAATGTTATCGAAACAAGATTATGGTAGGCTGATTGCTTTATTATCTTCAGTAAATGAAAAACTGCAAATCAGGCCTATTTGAGGAAGAGGGATGAACAATGAAGAAAGTAACAATATTGGTGCTGGTTGTAGCATTGGCGGCTGGGGGCCTGCTTCTGTGGCATTTCCTTAAAGCGAATCAGGCAACCCCGGAAGAAGTTTTTAATGAATATGTGAGACAATTTTCTGAACAAAACTACGAGGAAATGCTGAAACTTATTTCTGAAGGGGAATTGGAAACCTACGATTATACGAAAAAGAGTTTTACAGATAAATATGATGCGATTTTTTCAGGCATTGAGGCTTCTTCAATCGACGTTTTATCCAAGGAGCTGCTTTACGAAGAGGATAATGAAACGTATGAAGGACGCTTCAAGGTGAAAATTCATACATTTCTTGGAGAGGTGACAGCGTCCTATCAAACCTTTTTTATAGAAGAGAAGACGGATGACGGGAAGGCATGGAAGGTGAAATGGAATCCTGATTTGATCTTCGCTGGGATGGAGAAAGGAGATAAAGTCAGCGTGCAATCCTTTTTGCCGCATCGGGGCGAAATCCTTGACCGTAATGGAAATCCGCTCGCACTGGATAAAGATGTGTATGAAATGGGGATCATCCCAGGGAAGCTTGGAGAGTCCAAGGAAGCTGGAATAAAGAAGCTAAGCGCTTATTTCAAGATTCCGGAAGAAAGCTTTCAAAAGGCGCTTGATCAAAAATGGGTGACCGAAGATATCTTCGTCCCGATTGCTGCCATGCCTGCAGAGTTTCAGCCGGAAAGTATCGATGAGGATCTACCTGGAGTATTTTTCCAAATGAAAAGGATAAGGTATTATCCCGAAAAAGAAAGCAGTGCCCATCTGATTGGCTATGTGAAGCAAGTAACGAGTGAAGACCTCGAAAAGGACGCCGACCATGAATACACGTCAGGTGATTACATCGGTAAGTCCGGACTGGAACAAGTGTATGAGAAGCAGTTGAGAGGAAAGAAGGGCGGCATCATTCAAATAAAGAACGAGGAAGGCAAACAGAAAAGCACTCTTAAAAAAGTGGCTGCCATCAATGGTAAAAACATAAATCTGACGATCGATGCTGCATTGCAGAGTAACATGTATGAAGCGATGAAGCAAGATGCCGGCGCGGTGTCAGCGATACATCCGGTGACCGGGGAAATATTAGCGCTCGTCAGCTATCCATCCTTCGATCCGAATTTAATGGTGAGCGGGATGACAGAGGAGCAGTGGAAAGCATACAGTGAAAACCCAAAGCTTCCATTCTTGAACCGTTTCTCCAGCCTGTATGCACCAGGGTCGACCTTCAAGGCAATTACTGCCGCCTCCGGACTCACCGTCGGAACGACATTCCCGGAGAAGAAACGGGAAATATCCGGCTTGCAGTGGAAGAAGGACAACAGCTGGGGAGGCTATTTTGTCACCCGCGTAAAGGAAGCAAGTCCGGTGGACATGGTTGATGCACTGGTCTATTCCGATAATATCTATTTCGCTCAGGAAGCCCTGGAAATGGGAGCTGCCAATTTTGAGAAGAATGCTATGGCATTTGGGTTCCAGGAGGATTTCCAGCTGCCGATTTATTTGAAAAAGAGCCAGCTGTCCAATGATGGGATCGAGAATGAAGTCTTGCTCGCTGATTCTGCCTATGGACAGGGTGAAGTTCTGATGTCAATGGTCCATTTAGGGACTGCGTTTACACCGTTTGTGAATGGCGGAAATATGGTGATGCCTGTTTTGATAGCGGATGAAAAGGAGCCTATCCGCAAATCCGTCATTTCCAGTGAGGTTGCTTCAACCGTCCAAAAGGCATTGATTCAGGTAGTGGAGCGTGATACTGGGACTGCCCATAATCTTAAGACGGCAAAAGAGGTACTAGCTGCAAAGACGGGGACAGCTGAGCTGAAGAGCAAGAAAGGCGAAGACGGGATGGAGAATGGCTTTGTCGTCGTGTTTGATACAAAGAGTCCATCTATCTTGCTTACAGCCATTGTGGAGGATGTAAAAAATCGCGGGGGGAGCCATTATGTGACCGCGAAAATAAAACCTGTGCTGGATCAGTATTTAGCTGAGAATGAATAAAGGAATACATCTGTCAGTGGGATTTTTTCATCAGCTGATGGTTAGTTGGTACTAAATAAAAAGGAGTTGTGTAAGGTGAGTAAGTGGAGAGACAGAATGAGCTCCATCCGTGTTCTACTGGTGATTATCAGTAGTGTGATATACACTATTTTTCCTCAGCCTCTTACACTCAGTTTATTCTGCATCGTCGGCATAGCTTGTGTCAGTCTGACGACGCTAAACGAAAAAAATAGGAAAAAAGCGAGGGGACAGGACGTTGGTGGAGAGGAAGAAGACTAAAAAAAAGCGGACGAAATCGGCCATGCTGAATATTATCTTGACAGTTGTGTTTGTATTGTTTACCGTTCTGGTTTTCAGACTGGCCTTTGTACAGCTCAATGAAGGGGAAATGTACGAGAAGAAACTGAATAGCACCAATGTGAAGGAAGTGAGATATCACCTACCACGAGGAAAAATATACGACAGGAACAATCAAGTGATTGTCGATAATGAAGCGTCAAACATTATTGTCTATACTAAAAAGGGAAATGAAACAGACCAGGAACTGCTGGAAGTTGCTACGAAACTCTCCGCGTATATATCGATCAAAACAGACAAGATTACAGAACGAGACATGAAGGACTACTGGATCGTGACCCGTCCTAAGAAAGCACTTAAGAAGCTGACAGACAAGGAACTGCAGAACCAAGAGCTGACAAATATGGAACGTTATCAGAGGCAGCTGGACCGGATTGGTGAATCCGATTTAAAAGAAATCGGAAATGGTGAAAAGAAGGTTCTCGCCATTTTAAGAGAAATGAAGAAAGGCTATGCCTATAGCCCTCAGCCAATCAAGGTCGAACATGTAACAAATCAGGAATTAGCACGAGTGAGTGAGGCACTGAATGAAATTCCTGGAGTGGATATTTTGACCGATTGGGAAAGGACTTATCGGTATGGGGAATTATTCCGTTCCGTATTGGGAAGCACGACATCCCGGGAGGAAGGAATTCCGAAGGAGAAGCTGGACGGTTACTTATCAAAGGGTTACAGCAGGAATGACCGGGTAGGAAAAAGCCAGTTGGAATACCAATATGAAGATGTCCTCAGGGGCAGGAAGTCCGTGACAGAAATTGAAACGGATAGAAAAGGAAACGTTGTTAGAACCCATGAGGTCTCCGCCGGTGAGCCGGGTAAGGATCTTATGCTGACCATTGATATAGGTTTACAGGAGAAGGTGGAAGAGATACTTACTGCTGAACTGATTAATGCCAAGAGGAACGGAGGTGGGGCATTCCTAAATAAGGCCTTTGTAGTCATGATGAATCCTGTAACGGGAGAAGTTCTGGCTATGGCTGGGAAACAGATTGAAGAAGTCAACGACAAGTGGGTAGCGACCGATTATGCCCTTGGCACTGTCAATTCATCTTTTGAAATGGGATCATCCGTTAAGGGGGCGACAGTACTTTCCGGGTATGAGAGTGGGGCCATCCAGCCGGGCCAGTCTTTCCTGGATGAGCCAATCTATATGCTGAGTACCCCAGTCAAGAAGTCAGTACGAACGATGGGGATGGTCAATGACCTGACTGCATTGAAGCAATCCTCCAATGTCTATATGTTTAAGACGGCTATGAGTATGCTTGGGAAGACCTATTATAGAAACATGAAGCTGCCGCTAGATTCGAATGCCTTTGAAACGTTTCGCTATTATTTCAATCAATTCGGACTAGGGGTAAAGACAGGAATCGATCTCCCGAATGAAGCGAGCGGATATCGCGGCCAAGGCGGCTCCCCAGGCTATTTGCTAGATTTCACGATCGGCCAATATGATACTTACACTCCCATTCAACTGACTCAATACATATCGACAATTGCTAATGGAGGATATAGGGTGCAGCCTCACCTTCTTAAGGAGATCCGCGAGCCGCAAATGGAAGACCAAGATCCGGTCATTTTCCAAAGCGTCTCTCCTGTTTATCTGAATCGCATCGACATGGATAAGCAAAAGGTTGAACGTGTGCAAGAGGGATTCCGCAAGGTGTTTCACGAACAAGGCGGAAGCGCTGCCTCCCACTTCAATAAACAGCCATACAAAAGCTACAAAATAGCCGGTAAAACGGGGACAGCACAATCCTTTTACTATGATCCTGAATTACGAAAGACATATACAGATAAACCGACGAACAACCTAACACTGGTTGGGTATGCTCCCTACGACAATCCTGAAGTCGCTTTTTCAGTAGTCGTCCCAAATGCCAGGACAAACTCCCATCCAATTAGCCAGAAGATTGGACAGGGAATCATGGAAGCATTTTTCGAAGATGATGATCAAGATCAGCACGAATGATGAGTATATGGATAGGTAGGCTGAAAGGGCAGCTACTTTTGTGTCTTTTTATTGCTTGAAATTTTCAGGGAGTTCAATTGTATAATGAACATTTCAGTTTTCTATGTTTATGAGATGATTAAATTAAGTGAGGGAAATCGAATATGAGAAAACGAAAGAATTTATCATTTCTTTTAGCACTTATTGGTGCAGTTGTTCTATTAATTACAAGTGTGCAACTACCAAGTGAAGCGAATGCTTCCAAGGGCAAGCTGAATCATAAGAAGTTCGAGGTCGATGAATTTTTTACGAACCATGACGGAACGTTCATATTACGTGATATGAAAAGAGAAAAAACATTAGTCTATAACAATGAACGCGCGAATCAACGATTTGCACCGCAATCGACTTTTAAAGTGCCAAATTCACTCATTGGGTTACAGGTAGGAGCTGTAGAAGATGAATACGACATTAAATATTGGGATGGTGTTGAGCGAGAAATCGAGGTCTGGAACCAAGATCACACGCTTGGGTCTGCTATGAGAAACTCTGTCGTTTGGTATTATCAAGCCATGGCTCGTGACATTGGAGAAAATCGAATGGAGGAATGGGTTCAAAACATTTCTTATGGTAACCAAGATATTAGTGGAGGAATTGATCAGTTTTGGTTAAGTAGTTCACTCAAAATTTCTCCAATAGAACAAGTTGATTTTATGGAATCATTGTATAAAGAGAAGCTTCCATTTGATAAGGATGTATTGAAAACCGTTAAACGGATGATGATCCAGAAGGAAGGAAATAACTATACTCTTTACGGAAAAACAGGTCAAGGGTCAGGCATAGGGTGGTTTGTCGGTTTTATAGAAACGGACAATCGGGCGTATAGCTTTGCTACGAATATTGCTGGAACAAGTACAGACGCTAAAAACATTACAATAGACATTTTAAAGAAATATTATTTAATGGCAGAGTAAGGGCAGGAAATTTAATTATTAACATAATTTAAATATATAAGATAGGACCTGCACTATTGTGGAACAACATAAGTAGGAAATGATCAAACTTTTTTATAAAAACTAAGCTGCTGAAAATGAAGCCATTTTGATCAATCTTTAGTCAAAGTGGATTCATTATTTTTTGGAATTATAGATTAAATGGAATATACTACCAATTGAAAAAGTCATCAAATATGGATAGAAGATAAAAAATCGATCGGTCTTCGACTTAACCTGGTAAAACAAAATCACTTAGGGGTTGTATCAGCTTGGTACATTGGTTCAGAAACCCCTGACATATGTATGTATATCATTTTAATCAATAGTTTAACAGAACAACCTTCAGATGATGGAGGTTGTTCAGCTTGTAGAATAAGGTCCCCTTTTAGGGTCTAAATCTGCAAGCTTTTTTGTGTAGTAATAACAATTATAACTTTCTTTTGAAGGAGGAATGAATAATGACCATTAGGAAATTAACTAAAGTCGGCGCAGTTGAAATGTTGAAAACTGCAAATTTAACTTTTGGAGACGAATTAGAGGTTGAGTTCAAGGGTGAAGAAATCATTTTAAGGAAAAATAAAAATGTGAAATTACCTAAAGGTGTAGATGCAGAATTTATGGAAATATTTTCAGACGTTATTAAAGGTCATGACGAAGCATTCAAGGGATTGATGGATAGATAATATGACGTTTATAATCTATCTTTCCACTAATCAAATTATTGCTATTAATGCCATTCAAATAAAATTTTATTCTCCTACTGAACAAATCGGAGTGAAAGATCCCGGTCTCCTTGATTCTGCAGTGAACAAACCCAGACAAACTATATTCGAGAATGATGCTTACCCATCTATTCATAAAAAGGCTGCAGCATTATTCGAATCCATTTCAAAAAATCATGCGTTCCACAACGCAAACAAGAGGAAAGCACTCGCTTCCCCCCTATTATGTTTCTGAAGATCAATCATTATCAATGGATAATGGGAATAGAAGAAGAACAGGATTATGTTGTAGATGTCGTTAACCATAGGTATGATTATAAAGCTATCGCAATAATCATCCAAGAGAACATAAAGGCTTTATAAAGGGGTTCGAAATTGATAACTAATTGCTCCCTTATTTCGCTAACAGGTGCATTACTTTAATACAGGGTTGCTTCGGCAGCCATCATTTTTACATGGATCCGGATTTAGTTGTAGAACGGGAAGGGTGGTCGTCTAACCATTATTTCACGGGACAATGAAGAAGTATTATTTGCCAACTTTCCTTCAAGTACAGCAGCACGGGCTATTAAATCACAAGATACAGCACTTGTTTTAGTTGCAAAGGAATATATTAGGTATGACCTAAAGTTTTCTGAACTAGCCAAAGAGGTTGATCTGCATAGAGCAGGGGAACTCTGGAAAAAAACCTAACCTATTGAAGTTACAGGAAAACGGTTCAAGTAATTTGGACCGTATTTTCTTTGTCTTTTTCTATAATAATTAGGTTAATAATCTCTAAGATGATAAATAAGCTCTTCGGATAGGAAGACAGAATAATGTCCAATAAAGCTGAAGTATTAAAAAGTATAGGGAAAATCGACTAGGTTGGTTACAAAGATACATTGATTCTCCAGAAAAAAACAACAGTTTTATCGACGTTCTTTGTGGATTGTTGTCATATCACAAATATTCGGGGGTGCAGTTCTTGCAGCTGGAGTAACCGTCGGAGCACTTCTTGTTTAAGACATGTTGAGTACAGATAGTATGGTACAGGTTAAAACTGGATGTATTGTCCTTATTGTTTCAACGGTCATCGTGTTAATAACAGGGTACCTATCATTTTATTTGAAAACCCGGACTCACCGTCCATTAAAAATAGGAAGAAGTAAAGACTTATCAAATAAATTTTGAAGGTATAAGGAACTGAATTTAATGTTCTCAATTCTTATGGAGATATAAAAAAGACAATTGAAAATGTTAACCAATTAATCTATTGCTTTCATTTCCAACATGCTGTTTTGTTTTCACTAAAAAGTTTAACGGAACTGAAAGTGAAATTTACCCTACAATAGCAAGTGTTTTAACAACAGAACAGGGAACAAAGTTTAATTACAAAAAATTGATACTTAATTAATATTTTGTCTGCATAGTTTCTCTGATCTTATATTAATAATAAGAAACATCAACACAAAATGAGCTTGGAAGTGCATCCAAGCTCATTTATTTAATTCATAACCTATATAATAAATCCAGTAGTTTAAATGAACCAATTAATCCTCTTCAATATTCTCCATTTTTATATTTAAATCTTCAGCTTTAATAATTATCATGAATTTTATTTTCTTAATATATCCATTTTCACTTAAATTCAAATTATTTCCACCGCTAAAAAAGAATACGTATTCTGAAAATTCATCATCATTTCCTTCATAATAATTAATCTTCTCCACATCTTCCCACGAATAAGTATATTCTTTCAGCGATAAAAGAGTAGAATATGAAATTGAATCTTCCGATAATGATTTATAAGATTGAGAAGCTACATAAAAGGAAGTTATACTCAACAATATTTGCTAAAGATAGATACAAGCCTAAAATAAACTAAAAAACGGAAATAATAACATAAGATAATGATTTTTAAATGTTTCATTTTGTATATTTAACAGAAAATCTACTAGAAGAAAAAGTCCAGCGAGATAAATTACACCATCATAATATAGAGTGTAGTTTTTATAGTTTCCTCCTTATTATTATAATATTTTTTTGCTGGTTGACTATTGTATAATAAGTAATATACTTACATAATGTGAATATTTTACTATTTTAAAAGGAAATTATAATTAAACCAGCAAAGATTCTATTATCAATTGGAATTTTATCTTTATCCTTGGGTATAGCAAACTCACATGCTTTTGCAGAAGGAACGGTTCTGGTGCAAAAACATCAAGAAAATGGCAATTAATCTTTAAATCTTGGACATACTGATACTATTAATCTAAAAAAGGTGCGTGATCAGTATGGAAAAGCAAAATTTATTCAAGTGGAAACATTAACAACCCGATATTATTCTTCTAACCGTCAGATGGTACCTACAGTACAACTTGAGCTTTCGTAATCTTGTGGAAATGGTGGAGGAACGAGGATTATCGATGGCTCACACGACAATTATGCGTTGGGTTCATCAGTATAGTCCTGAATTAGACAGGCGACTTCGTCGTCATCTAAAACGTACAAATGATTCATCGAGAGTAGACGAAACGTTTATCAAAGTAAAAGGTTTCAATGGATGTATCTGTATCGTGCAGTAGATTCCGAAGGAAACACCATTGACTTTTACCTGAGTAAAACAAGAGACCAAAAGGCTGCAAAGTACTTCTTCAAGAAAGCTTTGCGGTCTTTTCATGTTTCTAAGCCTCGTGTCGTAACTGTCGATAAAAATCCAGCGTATCCTGTAGCCATTCAACAGGTAAAAGACGAGTAAAAGATGCCTGAAGGCATCCAAATGAGACAAGTGAAATATCTTAATAATATCGTAGAACAAGATAATCGTTTCATTAAGAAAAGAGTAAGCTCCATGCTGGGATTCAAAACGTATGAAACTGCTACTTCAATAGTACGTGGCATTGAAGCCATGCATATGATGAAAAAAGGGCAAGTTCACCAAGGGGTGAAGTCTGCCCAAAATCGAAAAGAATTCATTGATAAACTGTTTGGCATCGCATCATAATCCGTAAGTTAGCAGGAAATTCATGTCCTATGTTTTTTTGAAATCATCTTTGCACCAGAACCCTATATAGAATATTATTTCATCCAGATTAAAAGGAGAATGGAAATATGCGTTCTATTAATATTGCGATTATTTCAGGTTCACAGAATACCAGTCAATATTTAGCCAGGCAGTTGAGTGACCTTTTAGGCAAATATTTATCTTTCGTTCCTTTTTCGAAGGAAGAGTGGGTGAAGAATGAGACAGATTATGATCTCATACTACTAAGTACCCAGACGATCTTTACCCACCAGCCGCTCCTAAAAGTAAAAACATCTTTAGAGAGCATGGTTATCAGACGTACGCTGTTAAAATCTAGCTGGGACAAAGTCTTATCGATCCAATCCGGTAGCAAATGGCTGCTTTATAACGATGAACGAGAATCGGCAGAAGAAACTGTTTCTTTACTTTACGAGCTTGGAGCTAGGCATATCGAACTTATTCCAGCTTTTCCGTCTATGGAGAAAATCCCTTCTATTACAAGTGCAATAACGCCAAATGAATATAAAATTATACCTCCAAACATCACAGAGGTTATTAACATAGGGGAGCGGGTAATTGATGTAAGCACCATTGTCGATATATTGACTCGGTTTGACTTATTGCAGGAAGATACACAGCATATTGTTTCCGATTACACGAAAAAAATAATTACTCGAAGCCAGGGTCTCCATGTCACGATGGAAGGATTGATAAAAACAACAAAGGTTCTTCAGCAAACCGTTAACATGGTCCAAGATGCAGTAATCGCCTATGACCACCAAAAGAATATCACGATATTTAACAAAGCTGCGGAAGAAATATTTGCTCTTTCCTCTTGGGAGGTGGCAGGAAGAGATATTCTTTCTCTTTTTCACGACGAAAAACTAACAAGAGAGACTTTAGATACTCCTTTTACAGGAGTTCCTTTTATAATAAGAAACCAACAGGTGATCATGAACCATATAAGTATTGAAAATGGGGAAGTAGAAACCGTTTCGGGAGGAGTTCTAATCCTTCAAGTTGCAAAGAAGTTAGAAGAACTTGAGTTAAAAATAAGAACCAAGTTGAAGACGTCCGGTCATCAGGCCAAATATACATTTCAGGACATTATTACAGAATCCGAAGAGATGATGATGCTGATCGATATGGCAAAAAAGATGGCTCAGAGCGATCTAAATGTACTTATTCTAGGAGAAAGTGGAACGGGAAAAGAATTGTTTGCCCATTCCATTCATCAGTACTCGACTCGTGCAGCATTCCCATTTGTTGCAGTGAACTGCAGTGCTTTATCAGAATCACTGCTTGAGAGTGAATTATTTGGTTATGAAGAAGGGGCATTTACAGGGGCCAGAAAAGGAGGCAAGCCTGGACTATTTGAGCAAGCACATCGAGGAACCATTTTTCTTGATGAGATCGGAGATATTTCCTTATCTTTTCAGAAACGGCTCCTTCGGGTTCTACAGCAAAGAGAAGTCCTAAGAGTAGGGGGAACAAAAGTGATTCCTATTGATGTGAGGGTTATTTCTGCTACAAATCGTAACCTCTTAGATTTCGTCAAAGAAGGGAAATTTAGAGCTGATCTATATTACCGCTTGAAGGTATTACCCCTGTCCATTCCACCTTTGCGAGAGAGAGGAAAGGATATCCTTCAACTAGCTAACTTTTTTCTTCGTCGTAACGGATGGAATAAGAATTTATCAGCAGCCGTGTCGGAAGTGTTTCTGCAATATCATTGGCCAGGAAACATCAGGGAACTACAAAATACTATGGAATACTTATCGATTATGAATAATGGTCATATTACAACTAAAGATTTACCGTTTCTTGATTCTCTTGCTTACAAACCCATGGCTACTACAAATGTGGATAAACCCCTAAGCGAATTTTCTAAACTGTCCAAAGAAGACTTAAGCCTATTTATTCTCCAGTCAATCCTCAGTGAAAGACAAAAAGGTAGAAGTATTGGCAGGCGAGGCCTATGGAATATAGCCCAACAGAGGACGCTGCTTACCAGTGAAACTGAAATACGTATTCTACTAAAAGAGCTTCATGAAAAGCAATGGATTAAGGTTGGTAAGGGAAGACAAGGATGCCATATAACAGAAAAAGGATTGTACCAATTACAAAATGGGGTAAACGGGATAAACAGGATGTAATGAACTCTTAAAACCGTTTATCCCATTAAATTAGAGAAAAAATCCCTTTGCATGGTTTAATAAAAGTTGGCATACTTTTTGCATTATAAGTTAGAGTATTCCTAATTGACGTAATATTAAGAAAGAGGTGAACGGTTTAAAAAAAAAGGGGAGATTTGATTTGAATAAAGAAGTTGTGCCGGCTTGCGACATTAAACATAAAGATTCTATTGAAGGGCTTGCCTGTGAACTTATTCGTATGGAAGCTACCACATCAGAACGTATTAATGCCTCCATTGGATATTGTGCAGAATGGCTAAGACAAAGAGGGCTTACTATAACTTTGTTGGAGAATCAGGGATTAATGAGCCTTGTTTGTATCGTAAATGAAGAGAGAGAGGGTCCTACTATTATACTAAACGGACATGTAGATGTTGTGTCAGCTGCCTCGGAAGATTTCAGTCCTCGGATTGAAGAAAGGAAGTTATTTGGGCGAGGAAGCTATGATATGCTGGGTTCCGTTGCTGCAATGATGCACGCTATGGTTGATTTGTCTAAAATGGACCTTCTGGTAAAAATCATGCTCTGTATAGTACCAGATGAGGAACGTGGTGGATTTGATGGAACAGGCTTCTTAGTTGACCAAGGATATCGTGGGGAAATTGCCATTTGCGGTGAACCTACCAATTATAAAATTGCTGTTCAAGCTAAAGGTGTACTGCAATTGAAGATGGAGGTTTCTGGCATAGCTGCTCACGGCAGTCGACCGTGGCTAGGGGAAAACGCGATTCTTAAGGCGATGAAATATTGTGAGGCTATTGAAGCTATCGAGCAAATCCAAAAGACCAATTTATTTTTTACACGCCCTTCCTTTAATCTCTCGAAGATTGAAGCGGGCAAGGGCATCAATCAGGTTCCTGATCAATGCACGTTCCATTTAGATATTCGATATCTACCAGGTGAAGAAGTAAGCGAAATCATAGAGCAAATTCAACGTGCTGCTCCCGATGCAAATCTGGAAATTCTCGCTCAAGGTGCACCTGTGCTGACGGATGAAGGTCACCCCTATGTAGTCCAGTTAAAACAAGTCACTGAACATTTTTTGAACCGGAAAATTGAATTCTTTGGTCAAGACGGGACTGCAGATACAAGATTTTACGCCAACTATGGAATACCAGCGATTGAATTTGGGCCGGTGGGGGCAGGACATCACGGTCCCGAGGAATACGTTGAAATCGAATCACTTTATAGCTTTAAGGAAATTTTAAAGCTATTTGCTATTAATCTAGTAAAAATGGAGGAGTAAAAGATATGAAATTAAAAAATAAAGTAGCAATTATTACAGGTGCAGGATCTGGCAACGGAAGAGGGATTGCTCTTCGTTTTATGCAAGAAGGGGCTCATATTGTTATCGCAGATGTGAATGAAAAAGGGGCTCAGGAAACAGCAGAAAATGCTCCGCAAGAATCTAAGGTATTAATTGTTAAAACGGATGTAACCAAAAAAGCGGATGTGGAACAACTGGTAGCGAAGACAATGGAGACGTTTGGAAGAATCGATATTCTTGTCAACAATGCTGGAATTGTTGGCTTCACTCCTTTTTTTGAACTTGGTGAAGAAGAATGGGATCGTATTCATGATGTGAATTTAAAAGGTCCGTTTTTCTGTACTCAGGCGATCGCCAAGGAAATGATCAACCAGGGAACAAAGGGTAGAATTATTAATATCACCTCAGTTGAAGCGCATGTTATTGTCTCCAGCAGTGGAAGCTGTCAGCCGCACTATAATACCTCAAAGGGTGGGCTTAATCTTTTGACAAAAGCAACTGCTTTTGAGTTAGCACGTCATGGCATTACAGTAAACAGCTTGGCGCCTGGGGTAGTTCAAACACCATTTACTGAACAAGGACTTAAGATCCCACAAGTGAGGGATTGGATCATCGAGCGTCTTCCGGTTGGAAGAGTTGGACAACCGGAAGATATTGCCAATTCAGCGCTATTCTTAGCACTTGACGAATCCAGTTATATAACAGGAACGACACTGTTTGTTGATGGCGGTTGGACCATTCAATAAGTTCATGGGAGAACAACTTCTCCCATGATGAACTAAAACACAAGGAGGCATATAAATCATGATAGATCTCAATCGTTTACAGGATATGGTTGTCAATGGACATATTGAAACCGTTATTATTGCAGCTGCAGACATGCAAGGGAAGCTTTTCGGAAAGCGTGTTACTGCAGACTATTTTTTAGAGTCAGCTCAGAAGGGAATTCACGCCTGCGCGGTTAATCTTGTTTGGGACGTCAGCCTCGATTTTCAGGATAACTATGAATTTTGCAGTTTAGACAATGGACTCCATGATATGGTGATCAAACCTGACATGTCAACGCTAAGGCTCTATCCGTGGTGTGAAAAAACGGTCCTTGTTTTAGGAGATTTACAAAATAAGGATCAGACTGAAATTTCAGTTGCTCCCCGTACAATCTTAAAAAGGCAAATTCAGCGCGCAAAGGATTTCGGATATAAAGTGAACGCTGCGAGTGAACTAGAATTCTATTTATTTAAGGAAACTGAAGATACATTGCGAGAAAAAAACTATCATCAGCTTTCACCGCTGTTCCCTTATCCTGTTGATTATTCAATTAATCGCCTCACACGTGACGACAGGTTTCTAAGCAAGATTACTCGCCATTTGACGATGGCAGGCATACCTGTGGAATCCATCAAAGGGGAATGGGGCAAGGGACAATACGAAATTAACTTAAAATACTCGGATGCACTTAGGATGGCAGACCATACAGCCGTATACAAAAATGCCGTGAAAGAATTGGCTGCCATGGATGGTTTAACGGCAACTTTCATGGCCAAACCAGTAACTGATGACTCCGGAAGCAGCGGACATACTCATATTAGTTTGTGGGATTTACAAAGTGGGAAAAACTTATTCTATGATCCGTTGCAAGAGCACGGCATCTCGAATACTGGACGCTATTTCCTAGGCGGTGTAATGGAATTAGCTTCAGAGTTCATGCTTTTTTATGCGCCTTATATCAACTCTTATAAGAGGCTGATTGCAGGAATGGGAGCACCCAATACGTTAACATGGGGAGTAGACAATCGCACAACCTCTTTCCGCAGTGATGGAAAAGAGAAATCGATGCGCCTTGAAAACCGTGTACCAGGAGCAGATGCTAATTTTTACCTAGTTATAGCAGCATGCATTGCTTCAGGACTCTATGGAATTGAAAACAAGATTGAACCACCTGCATGTACAACAACGAACGCATATAACCTAAGCAATATAGGGTCTCTGCCGCTTAATCTTATGGAGGCTGTAGAACGCTTAGACCACAGTGAACGAGTAAGAGCCTTGCTGGGTAACGATGTCGTTGATCACTATCTAACAGCTGCAAAGATGGAAATTCAGGGTTATTTATCTGAAGTAACTGACTGGGAGCGAAGAAAATATTTTGAGTTTATTTAATATAGAGGGAGAGGAAGTAATGCTAAGAGCTACGGATGGGAATTTTATGTGGATTAATGGAGAGAAAGTAACGGCATCTAAGGAGATGGATGTCATCAATCCAAGCACAGGCAAGATTATAGGAAAGGTTCCAGATGCAGATGAAAGCCAAGTGGATCAAGCCATTACTGCAGCTTCCGATTCCTTTGAAAAATGGGCAGAGCTTCCGGCTGATCAAAGAGCTGTTTATCTTCAGGCGTGGGCCGATAGGATTTTAAGAAACCAAGAAAAACTAGCCCGTCTTTTATCTATGGAACAAGGGAAGCCGCTAAACGAAGCGATGGGAGAAATATATGGGACCCAGCTCATTATTCGATGGTTTGCCGAGCAAGGCAAACGGGTGTATGGGGAGATTGTCCCTTCTTCTCAACCGGGTAAACAGCTATACGTTCTTAAAAAGGCGGTAGGAGTAGTAGGGCTGATTACGCCATCTAATGTTCCAGCTGCTATCTTGGCAAACAAAGTTGCTCCAGCGCTAGCTGCCGGCTGTACGGTAATTTTAAAGCCTGCTGATCAGACCCCGCTCATTGCCATTGCTCTTATAGAAGAATTGATAAAAACTGAAATCCCTAATGGGGTTGTCAATATCGTGACAGGTAATGGTAAGCTGATTGGAGATCAATTAGTTAAAGATGAGCGCGTGAAGAAGATTGCATTTACTGGTTCTACACGAGTTGGCAAATTGATTATGGAGAATGCTGCCTCACATATTAAACGGTTAACACTAGAATTAGGCGGTAACTGTCCAATTATTGTGTTCCCAGATACAGATATTGAAAAAGTTGCGGATGCAATTATTGCTAACAAATTTGAAAACTGCGGACAGGTTTGTAACGGAATCAATCTCGTCTATGTTCACGAAACCATTCATGATGCATTGATTAATGCCCTTCAACAAAAAATGTGTAAACTAACTTTCCGGTTAGACGGTCAATATGAAGGTGACGTAGGTCCTATGATTGATGAAGGATATAGAATGAAAATTCAGGATTTAGTAGACGATGCCTTAGCAAAGGGAGCGACAATTCGGGCTGGTGGCAACTGTGTAGTTGAAGAACCGTACCGTAACGGATACTATTATCAGCCCACCCTATTAAGCAGAATCACACCAGAGATGAACCTCACAAAGAACGAAATTTTTGGTCCCATTCTTCCGGTGATGGCGTTTCAAGAGGAGGACGAAGTTTTACAGGGCTGCAATGAAACGCCATATGCTCTAGCTGCATATGTCTATACAAAAGAAGCCGCTCGAATGCATAGGTTAATGGCCCGTTTGGACTTTGGAAATGTTGGTGTTAATACCACTTCTTTAGCGTGTCCTCAAGCACCATTTGGAGGAACAAAAGAAAGCGGATTGGGAAGAGTCGGAGGACATCAGGGACTTGAAGAGTATTTAGAACTTCGCTATGTAGCATTGTTACCTGAATAGATTTTAAAAAGGGGAGGATGTTGAATGGAATTAAACGAACAAATTCAAAACCCTGTTGCTTCAAAACCAGGAAGGAGTGCTGGGGTAGGATATAAACAGGAACTGAATCGGGCCTTAACCTAAAAGATTTAATAATATATGGGGTTCTGGTGCAAAAACTTCAAGACAAATACAATTAATCTCTAAATCTTTGATACTATTACTCTAAAAAAGGTGCATGATCAGTATGATGCATACTGTATAAACTTTTAGTTTATATGAAAGCCGTTAGGAGAGACTAAAAATCTTTCAACTTCCTAAAATGACAAAATTCCCAATAAATTATAAACACTGTAAATACCTAACCGATTATAATAATACTTTTTAAAAAAATAGGCTAGGTGATGATCTAGTTATTTAAAAACCACACTAAGACATGTTGTCCCCAATGTGATTTATTATTACAAATAGAAACAATCAGAGAACGAATGATATCTACTGCCCTTAAAAATGGCATTATAGATTTCCAAACGATAGAGCTAAGTCAGAATCTAGATCAGCTGTTGAATAGATTAATATCAACTGATTCTGGACTAAATTGCACAGCTATTTAGTCCTTTATTTTTTCTTCAAGATGTATCTATTATACAAAACGGTTCTGGTGAAAAAATTTAAGACACTTGCAATGAATCTCTAAATCTTGGGCATACTGATACTATCAGTCTAAAAAAAGGATGTGTACCTGTATGAAACAGAAATGATTCTTCTCACAGTAAGATGGTACATACGGTACAACTTGAGTTTTCGTGATTTGGTGGAAAATGGAGGACGAGGCATATCCATAGCTTACACAACCATTATGCGGTGGGTCCATCAATATGGTCCTGAGCTGGATAAGAGAGTCCGGTGTCACTTCAAACAAACCGATTCTGTTGGTCGGAATTAACTATATTTGAAGAACGGTTCCTGTGGTCTATCTAAAAAGTTATGACAGGATGTATGATGAGGCTCTAAAAATTGATTTAATCTCAACTAAAAAATATATTCTTATAAAAATTGAATTTATTTCCACACCCGTTATAATAATAAATAGGAATTTGTAAGCGAACACACTGTATAATTTTAATTCTTGTAAAAAATAGGAGGAAATCATGGGAAGATTAGTTCATTTCGAAATTCATGTGAATGACATGGAGCGGGCAAAGAAGTTTTATGGAGAGGTATTCGGATGGTCATTTCAAGATTGGAGTGATTATGCAGGAATGCCTTACTTTGGAGCAGTAACTGGCGATGAGAATGAACTTGGGATCAATGGTGCTTTGATGCAGCGTCAAAGTGCTCCGCCGGAAACAAACCAAGCTTTAAATGCATTTGCTTGTACAATGGGAGTGGAAAATTACGATTTAACGGAAGCTAAAATTATGGAGAATGGCGGCAAGGTCGCAAAGTCCAAATATGCCCTGTCTGGAATGGCGTGGCAAGGATACTATATTGATACCGAAGGCAATATATTCGGAATTCATCAACCAGATGTGAATGCAAAATAGATTCGATAATAGGTGATTTAAAACATGAAATTACAAGACACGGCAGGCATGCTTGAAAATGTTCGCAATATCTGTCTTGCGCTGCCCGAAGCTGTTGAACTTATTGACGGTTTAGGTCACAATACTTTTAAAATCAATGGAAAATCCTTCGTGATTTCAGGTGAAAGAGAGAAAGGATTCAGCTTATCTTTCAAGTCAGATCGGGACACTCAAGAATTATTGCTACAGAAAGAGAATTTTTTCAAAACACCGTATATAGGACATCACGGTTGGGTCTCTATTCAAAATCCGGATAGGGAAGACTGGGATGAATTGACCGATCTAATACAAGAAGCCTATTTACGGGCGGCACCGAAGCGTTTGGTTAAGAAATGGAATGAGTTACATAAGAAGTGAAGAAAGGCGGATGATCTGCCTCTCTTTATTTTACGGAAGGGTGTTTGGTCAAAGTGAATGTTGAATCTTTTTTATCTGAAAACATTAAAGCGGCACTTAAGAATGATCCGCCCGGTGCATGGATGCCAGATCTTCCAGATGGTTGTATTCGCTTGAGTTCAGGCTATCCGGATCCTGCTCTCGTTCCTGCTGAGGAGCTCAAGGGAGCAGTAGCAAGACTTCTTGATGAGGAGCAGGATTTGCCGCTCCATTATCTCGGAAGTCCACGTATTGCAAGACTGAAGCAGCAACTCCAGATAAGATTGGCAGAGCGTGGAATTTGCGTTTTGGAAGAACAGCTTTTGATTACATCAGGAGCTTGCCAGGCGATTGATCTTATTGCCCGCATTCTCCTTGATGATAAAGCGGTCGTAGTGGTGGAATCTCCCACCTACATGGAGGCTTTAGAGATTTTTCAAAACTATACGAAGCAAATTATTAGTATACCTATAGATGAACACGGACTCCAAACATACCGATTAAAAGAAATGCTGGATGAAAGGAAACGTACAGGTCTCCCCCTCCCGCGTTTTCTATATACCATCCCATCCTTTCAAAATCCAACTGGGACGACTATGACAACTGAGCGTCGGAAGCATTTATTGGAGCTTTCCATCGAGTTTGATTTCCTCATTTTAGAAGATGATGCATACGGAGAATTATCCTTCGATAAAAGTCCGCTGCCAATAAAATCTTTTGATAAACGCGGACGAGTCCTTCACGTGGGTTCATTATCCAAGGTTGTGGCGCCAGGAATGCGAATTGGATGGATAGCAGGAGAAAGTGAATTCATTAAGGCTTTAGAGTGGTTTAAAAAAGATTTAGACCATCCATTTGCTCAAAGTACAATGGCTGTATACTTAGAAAACACCGATCTTGAGAAACGACTCGACCTTTTAAAAGATGTGTATCGTACTAAATGTACTGCGTTAATCCGTTCGATGGAACAATTTCTTCCAGAATCCGTTTCCTGGTATGTACCAGATGGTGGTTACTTTGTATGGGTGAGGATTCCAGGTGTTGATACGTCGCATTTATTATCACAAGCTTTAGCTGAGGGTGTTTCATATGTTCCAGGGAAATACTTTTTCTTGGATCAAAAGGATGGAATCGAGTTTCTCAGGCTCTCGTTCAGTTATGCCAATGAGAAAGAAATAATCAAGGGAATTCGAAGACTAGGACAGCTTATCTCATCTGTTTATCAAAGATAGTCCTGAAGGATTGTTAGTTAGTTGTGTTAATCATTGCAATGATTAACACTCTAAGCTATTTCGAAGCTTTTTTGAAAATGAATTTGAATACGCCTACTTCCTTAAAGGAGGTAGGTTTTTTGATAATGAAAGGATTCTTTATCTCTTTCGCGATGATTTTATGGACAAATGCTTTCATTCTTTGCGTAAACGAAACCATTAGTATTGCGAACACCGGCCAAGATTATAAGAAAAATTCCGAGTAAACTTAGCAAAATCTTCTTAGTTTTACTCATAAATCCCCCTTTCTTTAACACCTAATTTCATTATTTTCCATATTATCCTAACGTTTGTGTAGCATATAAAGATCCTAAAAATATTAGAATATATGAACTTGAAAGTCTAAGAAATTTGAGAGACCTCATGAATATTAGCAGTTTTGTTTTCTGTGCTTTGTGAAACTATTTGAATCCCTCTACATAATAGAAATATTTTGATACAATATTTTAGTAAAGAGGACCTCAAAGGGAGCGATTTTCTTGGATACTTTTCAAAGAGAAATGAATCATAATCGAGATGAATTCAGAAGAACTAGATGGACAATGCATCGTGAACAAGTTACAGGATTATTCGATGCTGTTTTTTTGAAAAAAGGTTTAGTTGATAACGTAGCAATATTTGGTGCAGGCAATTGCGATGATCTAGATCTTGACCATCTTGCGACTAAATGTAACTCCATTTATTTATTCGATATAGATATAGAAAGTATGAAAAAAGGTACGAAGCATTTTTCAGAAAGTACTCGTAATAAAATCAAACTGATTGAATTCGATGTAACAGGGTTGAATAAAATAGATTTTGAACATAAGCTTTCTTTTTTGCTAGAGCGCGGGGAAAAAGCCGATGATATTGTAAGATTTCTGAAAGATACTGAGAGTCAGTTAGGTCAGATAGCAGATGGAGTTTTCGCTGATTATATTAATCATTTTGATATCGTTGCAACATCCGCAATTTATACCCAATTATTTTATAATTGGGCAATAGATACACTTTCTGAATATGAGCACCAATATGAGAGGGAAGAAATAGAAAAGATTAAGGATGGCTTTCTTGACTTAAGAGATCAGATTGTACTTACCTTACATCACTCAATTTCTAAATGTTGCGTTGAAAAAGGGTTTTATATTACATGGTCTGATATTTTAAAGATAGAGCCTGAGTATATGGATACTTTTAATAAAGGGCTTAATGCCATCTTTGCTTTAGCTTCTAATGTAGGGTATGGTGCGACCCTGATTGGAATAAAAGATTTTATGGAAAAAGCGGATAAAAGTGAACTATCCCTTAGATATTGGCCATGGGACTTTAATGAAAATAAACAGTATTTGACTATGGGGCTTATTGGGAGGTTTCAACAGATTTAATAGTTGAAATAAAAAGAAGAAATTTAAAAGGATAGATAAAGCCATCTCATAGGCTTTATCTATCCTTTTCTAGTAAGAAAAAGTCTTCCTTCAAACATTTCAAAGTAAAAAGGAATACCACTCTGCAGGAGATTTAGTTTTGTGTGAATTGAATTCTATAATTCGTATTGCGAGTTAGAATATTCCTGTTCAATAGAGGTTACATGTAGGTGGATATCAATGCTTGCTTTCTCTATATCCTCATTTATTATGCCTCAACTAATAGGTAATTTTACCACTGGATAATTTGCGAATAAGACATAATCATATGAAAAGTATAAAAAATCGATGAAATTTTTAACTTTTTGTCTAATGTATATAATTCCTAATGTAGATATAATGAAACTACTGAAAACTGAATATTCAAAATTGTGGTCCTTGGAGGTATCGGACGAGTGTAAGTATTGTGAGAATACTAGTCAGCATTATTTTGGTTATGAAAAAGGGATTTACAGATCAGAAATAAGGTTTTAAATACTGTCTCTTTAAAAGCGAAGTTCAATAAGGGGTGTGTTTATGCAAGCTGATATTGTGTTCATTAACGGAGAAGTTATTACAGTTGATCAAAGGAATAAAGTAGTCGAAGCGGTAGCGGTGAAAGGGAATCGTATCTCAGCAGTTGGTTCAAACCGAGAAGTTAAGGACTTTATCGGAGAAGAAACGAAAGTGATTGATTTGCAAGGAAAGACACTACTTCCAGGATTTATTGATGCTCATATTCACCTTATTTTATACGGGGTTAATCAGTTGGCAGTAAGTTGTAAAGATGAGCATATCAAATCTATAGAGGATTTGTTAAATGATTTGAAGGAGAAAGCATCAACCATCCCAAAAGGTGAATGGATACGTGCTTGGGGATTCAATGAGACGGTTGTGAAAGAAAAGCGTTATCCAACAATAGCCGAGTTGGATGCAATTTCAGTCGAACATCCAATTATAGTATCCCGTACATGCAGTCATATAAGCGTGGTTAATAGCAAGGCGTTAGAGATTGCCAAAATTAATGAAAAATCTGAAAATCCTACAGGAGGGATTATTGAAAAGGATAAGACGGGAAGGTTTACAGGCAGATTAATTGAAACAGCAAATATGATAATGACTGAGATTGCAAGTTATACAGAAAGTGAACTTATGAAAGCAGTGAAAATTGCGTCAGAGCATTTCGTTGCAGCAGGCATAACAAGTATTCATGAAGCAGGTGCTTATGGTCCTGAGAGTTTCCGTTTACTTCAACAAGCTGTTAAAAGTAAGGATATTCGTGTTCGAATATATGCAATGATTGGTTCATTAAATAATTCTCATGAATTTGTTAATAAAATGGTAGAAGCAGGTGTAGTAACCGGTACCGGGGACGAAAGATTCAAAATTGGACCGGCTAAATTATTTACAGATGGAAGTAGTACTGGTCCTACGATTGCCACTCGTGAGACATACTCCAGTGACCCTAACAATTTTGGCATTCTTTATTATAGTGAAGAAGAAATCTATCAAGTTTTAGGACAAGCACATAAAAAAGGCTATCAAATCACTGTGCATGCTCAAGGGGATAGAGCGATTGAAATGTATTTAAATTGTGTAGAAAAGGCGTTGGAGGAATCACCAAGAAAAGAACATCGCCACAGAATTGAGCATGCGGGGATCTCATCGCCAGATTTACAAGAGAGAATGAAAAATCTCGAACTCATCCCTATCCCAAACCCTCCATTTCCTTATGAATTCGGGGATATATATATCCAACACTATGGTAATCGAGTCAACCACATGTATGCTGTTCGTGATTTTATTGATAATGGCATCATTGCAGCAGGTGGTTCAGATGCTCCAGTTACTGATTATAACCCTTTATTAGGTATTCACGTTGCTGTTAATAGAAGAAGCCAATCTGGTTCTGAAATAGGTGTTGCTCAATCGATTAGCGTAATGGAAGCCATTAAACTATACACTTGGAATGGCGCCTATGCGAGTTTTGAAGAAGATATTAAAGGCAGCATAGAGGTAGGCAAGTTGGCAGATTTCGTGGTTTTAACTGACAGTATTTTAAAAGTTAACCCGCTTCATATTAAAGATTTACAAGTAGAATCAACGATTATAGATGGTGAGATTCTATATCATAGAGAATCATTAGTGGAAATATAATCTATCGTAGTGGGTGCTTCACATTACTTTTTCAATGCAAGGGTAGTATTTTCACTGCAAGGATTTTCCGAAGAGCTTACATTTTTTTAAAAAGTGAAAAGCCGAAAAAATCGCTTTAAGAAATTTAGCAGTTTATTGAAAGGGGATATGCTCTATGAAAAAACAAAAATTATTAATTAATGGTGAAAGGCTAAGTAAAACGCTTGAAAAATTTGCGGATTTTGGACGAACAGTAAACAATGGAGTCACTCGCCTATCACTGACTGAAGAAGATCGTTTAGTTCGTGATTACTTTTGCTATTGTTGTGAAGAATTGGGAATGACCATTAAAGTTGATGATTTGGGGAATATTTACGCTACATTAGCAGGAATTGAAGACAAGCCGCCGATTGTAATGGGTTCACATATGGATACAGTAAAAAAGGGTGGACGGTTTGATGGCATCTTAGGAGTAGTTGCTGGTTTAGAAGTTGTGCGAACCCTAGTAGAAAATAATATCAAACCCAAAATTCCGGTTATGATTGTTAATTTTACTAATGAAGAAGGAGCTAGATTTGAACCTTCTATGATGTCATCGGGAATTCTTTCAGGAAAATTCGAAAAAACTATTATGCTGCAAAAAACAGATAGTGAGGGAACTACTTTTGAAGAAGCATTAAATGCTAGTGGGTATGCAGGTGAAGTAGAGTCTCGTTTAAAAGAAGCTACAGCATTTTTAGAGTTGCATATTGAACAAGGACCTATTCTTGAACGTGAATCACTAACCATAGGTGTTGTTGAATGTGTGCTTGGAATGGTTTGCTATGAAATCGAAGTAACAGGGGAATCTGATCATGCCGGAACCACTCCTATGAATATGAGAAAAGATGCTTTCTTTACTACGAATAGCTTAATCACAGAGGCTCGTCAAAAACTGGGTATGCTTGACGACGATTTAGTTTTTACGATGGGAAGGGTAAATGTGTTTCCTAATATTCATACGGTTATTCCAAATAAAGTTATTTTCTCGTTAGAAGCTAGACATAAGGATCCAAAAACTATTAGGCAGGTAGAGGAAATAATTGAAGGACTTACAACACCAGGTTCAAAAGATGGATGTGAAATCCAAGTAACAAAATTATGGGACCGGGATACCGTTTGGTTCGATAAGTCAATCTGTGATTTGTTAGAACAATCTACTAATTCATTAGGTCTTTCATATAAAAGAATGGTAAGTGGAGCTGGTCATGACGCCCAGTTCATAGCTAGTTACATTCCAACTGCTATGGTTTTTGTCCCAAGTATTAACGGTAAAAGTCATTGTGAAGAAGAGCTTACCACATGGGAAGATTGTGAAAAAGGAGTAAATGTGATTTTAGAAACTGTACTTGCCATACTGTCTAAATAAGAATTCTTAGTAAGAATAATTAAAATAGAATTGATTTGTAATTTGTTTGTTGTATGGATTTAAGAACATAAAAGGGTGACTAATGTTTATCCATCATACCATCAGTAATGGATAAAAGAATCCTTACTGATGGTGATTCACTTAATCTAAAGATTAACTATTGAACCTACGAATTACAGGGAGGGTATAATTTGAATGCTATTAAGCTATTGCTCTGGGTACCATTCATAGGGTTTTTAGTTTTTCTGCCCTATGCAAATAAAATAGAACCTTACATATTAGGAATGCCTTTTTTGTTATTTTGGGTTGCATTTTGGATGGTGATGGCTTCGGTTATTTTAATGATTGTATATAAGTTCGATCCTGATAATAAAGGAAGTGATCTAGAATGAATATCTCATTATTTATTATTGCTATCTTCTTAGTTCTAGCACTTTATTTAGGGATAAAAGCAAGAAAAGGAAAGGATATGGATATGGAGCAATTTGCCGTAGGCGGCAGGGGCTTCGGTACATTCTTTATTTTTCTACTAATTGCAGGTGAAATTTATACAACATTTACGTTTCTTGGTGGAAGTGGATGGGCTTACTCAAAAGGAGCAGCGGCTTATTACGTTCCTGCATATATATTCTTAGCCTATGTACTATCTTATTGGTTAGTGCCCAAAATATGGAGATATTCAAAGCAACATTCAATTATTTCTCAGCCAGATTATTTTGCATCAAAATACAGCAGTCGTTCAATGGGGATGTTAGTGGCTGTTTTGGGAAGTTTGGCACTTGTACCTTATATAGTTATACAACTCAAAGGGTTAGGGATAATTGTTTCAGAAGCTTCTTATGGAGCAATTTCACCAGTTGCAGCTAGTATAATAGGTGCTATCGTTGTAACAACTTATGTAATGATATCAGGTATTCATGGCTCAGCATGGACCGCTATACTTAAAGATTTTATGATATTGGTAGTTGTAATTTTTTTAGGTATTTATATTCCGTTCCATTACTTTGGAGGAATTCAGCCAATGTTTGAGACGGTTCAGTCTGCTAAACCTGAAATGCTAATCTTAGCTGATCAAGGGTTGAGTCAATCCTGGTTTATCTCCACGGTTTTGTTAAATGCTTTAGGGTTTTATTTATTACCACAAACATTCATGGTTGTTCTTTCGTCAAATGGAGAAAGAACGCTTCGTAAAAATGCAATTGCTTTACCACTATACACCTTGTTATTGCTCTTTGTTTTTTTCATAGGCTTTGCAGCTATTATGGAAATCCCGGGTTTGCAAGGGGCTGATGGAGATCTTTCGCTTTTAAGATTAGCGATACAAACATTTGATCCATGGGTAATCGGATTAATCGGAGCTGCAGGCTTATTGACCGCTCTAGTTCCGGCTTCCGTTATGCTAATGGCTGCATCGGTAGGGCTAACAAATAGTTTTTACAAAGTTTTGGTTCCAGCAGCTAATGAGAAACAACAATTAATTGTCTCAAGATTAATAATAATAGGTATCTCAATCATTGCCTTAATCGTAACGGTAACAGGTGGCGAAGCGCTAGCCATCTTGAATATCATGTCATATAGTTTAATTACTCAATTAGCACCTGCATTATTTTGCAGTTTACCAAAAAGCAATATAATTAATAAATATGGAGCAATCGCTGGGATATTTGCTGGAGTGCTTATTGTTTTATATGCGACAATTTCAGGTGTGAAAATAGCTACATTTCTGCCGAATATACCACACGTAATTAATGACATCAGTACAGGTGTAATAGCGTTGTTAATAAATATAATAGTAACGTTTATTGTAAGTGGACTAACTAAAAACATCACTATTCATGGTAAGCAAATGAATAATATGAATAAAAGTAATATTTCCTAATTCCTACTCTAGTTTGAAGTTGTCATGTCATACACTATCGTTGAAATGGTTAACTAGACCAAGGAGGGCTTTGGGCATATAAATGAAATTAATGATTATATCATTGCTACAAAAAGAAATAAATTGGGAGGGGTTCTGTGAAAGTCAAAATTACTGCTTGTCAATTTCGTGTAGAAAAAGTAGCATCGTTTAATGAATTCCAGAAACAAGTAGAAGACTTAATCAATCAAGTTCCCGAAAACTCAGATTATATTATTTTTCCTGAACTGTTAACTATCGGGTTATTAGCGACTTTTCCGGATCAGAATGCTTCGTCATTAATCAAGATCGACGAATATACCACTCAATATAAAGAACTTTTTAGTTCGATTTCAAGAAAAAGAAAGCAGGTTATCATTGCAGGCTCACATCTTGAATGTCGTGAAGATGAGTACTTTAATATTGCATACATTTTTGATAAAGATGGATCTTATGTTGAACATAAAAAAACTCATATCTTTCCTGCTGAAGCAAATTGGCAAACCTCTGAAGGGAATACACTTGAAGTGTATTCTATGGGTCCGGTTAAGATTGGCATAGCTGTGTGTTATGAAGCTGAGATACCAGAAATATCAAGAATACTAAGTGTAAACGGAGCAGACATTATTTTCTGTCCATCATACACTTTTACTGAGGCTGGTTTTTGGAGAGTACGCCATTGTGCTCATGCACGTGCGATTGAAAACCAAGTATATTTTGTTCATTGTCCTACTGTTGGTGAACCAGGAGACCCCCTACCTAATGGATATGGGCGTGCAAGCATATTAAGTCCTTGTGACAAAGCTTGGCTAGCCAATGGGGTAGTAGCTGAAGCAGAAGTTAATAAACATACAGTAATTACCGGTACAGTGGATATTGACGAACTCTATGAGAATCGGAAAAGTGGTGCAGCAACAACATTTAAAGATAGAAAGCGCCGTAAAGATGTTTATACAAAGTATGAGCCTTATATGCTGCTGAAATAATGTACAACATATTTTGTTAAATAGACTCTATTGTTATGGTAATGTAAGGCTGTCGAGAAACCCTCGACAGCCTTTTCTATTTGTTGAGTTGATTCACATGATGGCTTATTTATTCACACAGCCTATTCTTGATAATTAAAGAGAATGTCCCAGGTTTCTGGACCAACAATTCCGTCTACTTGCAAACCGAATTTTTTCTGGAATTCCTTCACTTTGACTTGAGTTTTTAGTCCGAAAATACCATCCACTTTAATTGATCCCCCTGCGTCATTAAGCCGCGCTTGAATTCTAGTCACATTCATACCTCGATCTCCAATTTTAATAACATGACCTGGATAAGGAAACTCGGTTTGATAAAGTGCAGTCCAAGTGGACGGTCCAACTATCCCATCTGTGTTCAAATGTCTTCGCATTTGAAATTCTTTGACCTTCTTAAGCGTAATCGAACCAAAAATGCCATCCACTGAGATTGGGACGTTGTTCTTGTTTAATTGGTTCTGTACTTTCCTCACTTCAGGTCCTTGATCCCCGTATTTTATGACATGACCCGGGTAAGGATCACTTGCATTTACATAATGAGTGATGTTGGATTTGACAGCCGTTGAGGCTTCAGTCATTGTAGGGAGTAAAATTTGAAGTGCTATGAATCCAGCTGTAGACACTCCTATTAAGGATTTTTTCATGCTCATACCCATTTCCTCCTTAAATATTAAAATGGTAAACATAACACAGGTATAACTCTTGTTTCTTTTTTACATATTTTGTATATAATGTAATTATATACTCTATTGAGTTCTGATGCAAAAAAATTCAGGACAAATGCAAGTATTCTCTAAATCTTAGACATAATGATACTACTACTGTACAAAATGTGTTGGATCTGTATGGAAAACCAAAATTGTTTATAGTAACATTATCACCCAAACATGGATTGCTAACAGTGAGATGATACCCACGCGGTACGAATTGAGCTCTCGTAATGAAGTTGAAATGATGGAAGTACGTGGCTTATTAATGGCTTACTCAGCAATAAATATACCTGCTTTCACAATGATATAGTAATTTGATGTTGTTAAGTTTTTATATTCAATGTCATAAGATTAATTTTATCATAATAATATATTCCTCAAATTATAAACAAAGTTAAGGTGAGGATACTTGCTATGTCAACCTTTTTACAATTGAATACACTATTTATTAATATCTTAATATAAGCATTTCCGTTTGTGTTAATCGATGTTTTTGTGGCTGGAAAAATAAAGATGTTTGTTAGTGAAGAAATGGTTGGGAAAGTAGTGCCGAAGACAACCTAATACAGTAGTTATTACGGAGATGAAGATTATTAAGAGTTAAGGGAGGAAGAATTTAAGGCACTCTCCACAAAAAAAGAGAGTATGGTTTTAAATGATAAAAACTACCTATAAGGATTAGATATCCTATATAATTTCCCAGGTAACTTTATGGACAAAACTATTGAGTTTTATGGTATTACATTTTATGGAGAAGCAGTGAGTGCTAAACTGCTCTCTGTAATATGATTCCGAGTTATACATTATATCGCTGATTTAGGGGGAATTATCCTCAATTTATTACCAGCCATTCAAAGCAACTATTTCGTATCTCATAGCCCAAGATTGGAATACACTTGAAGATTCTGACAATCCTTACACCTATAAAAAGTATTAAATTGCTGGAATTTAAAATGCAGAAACATAATAAGTACAAATTACGGTCTTTTGATTTAACGAAAACGTAAAAAACATCGGTTAAGATGACAACATTCATAGTCATCCTACTGATGTTTTTTATTAAAAAGCTCAATAAAAATAATCCGGATTTTGACCGTATAGGTTACAGGATGTTATTGATGAATAGGATAAACATCCGACAAATTCTCAAATAAAAATAATCTTAATATAGTAATTTATTATAATCGTAATCTTGAGCCTTTAAGGATATATTTTGTACTAATACTAAACAAGTTCGTTCAAAAACTTCAATACTTTTTATCTTCATAATTTCAAATCAAGTACTATTATTTATTTGATAGTTTCTAAGTACCTCTCTAAATCCTTATCCATAATAAAAACTTCGATTCTTTCACCTGTTTTAGTGCTAATATCACTATGGGAGGAAAGAACCTTGCATCCAGTATGATCTTCAACTATTTTTTCGTAATCCTTGGTGTACATTTCACGAAGAAGCGAACGCATTTTTTTTACAAGTTTTTTGCCGGAATTGTGACTGACAAGGTGCTTTTCTTCCACTGTCAGAACACCTTTAAAACGAGTAATCAACATGTCATTAATTAAATATGTTTTGGCTTCCTGTGGTCCTCTGCCAATAAGATCACGCTGGAATTTAATAAATGCTTCACTTATTTCAGCCTCAAGTTTCTTTTTAGAATTTAACATATTGCCTCCATTTTATCTCAGGAATTTATGGGGTTTATCATAATGCCCAATCTAAGTTCTTGTCAATATGAGTTTGTAAAACTTTAGAAAAATCCGTAATATATAGGATTTAAGAGTAAATAAAGGTTTTTATGGATAAATTTGATTGAAATGGACTTATATGAATGAATTTGAAGTTTTTTCGAGATTTAATGAGGTTTACAAACCTTTAATGGTGAGCGTAGAATAATCCTCATAAATAACAATTTGATATCGGCCAAATCTCAAGTAATTGAGAACGGAGGACCCACTATTATTGGGGTTAATTCTGCATTTGCAGAAGGGATGAGACACTCTTTCGCCATCCTACCCGTCAGCTAACTTCGTCGGCTAAAGCGAAGGAGGTCATTAGACCACCTTAATTCAGGAGGCTTTTTTTGTTGTGATTAAAGCAAAAAAGCAACCTGTCATTTCAGTAGGTCTTTTTATTATGCCTATAAATGAAAAGGTTTCTTGGAAGACTGATCGCAGAGAGAGCTGTATAGCTTGCTAGGCGTTAAGTAGACCAATGAGTACTTTTTCTCCAACAATATGTTTGTTTGTGCAAGTCATTCTTTTTTCCGCTGCGTGAATGTTTTTTACGCTGCTGGAATCTGAATAGAATTTGCATGGCTGCATACTGGAGAGAGAGTAAGCATTGGTCTATTTTTTATGTTTTAGTAGTTAGGATTATCTAACCAAGAAAAAATTAAGCGTGGAAAACAAAAAAAGTAAATGGAGCGGTTGTATGGGAAAAGTACTGATTAGAAATTATTCAAATTTAGAAAAGATAAGCATCTTGGCAAGCCATATGCACACAAATAATCTGCAAATATTTGACTATGACAAAAAGTGGTTTAAGACCACTATCAATTTGCCCGAATGCACTAGCTTTTTATAACTATATCTCTTTCCTAATTCTCTTATTGATGGAAATAACTTTGTTAGAATTTTTTCAGAGTTCAAACCTTTCAGACTAATAGTTGTCACTTGTCATAACCAATATATTAGCATGTGTTAAAGAAGGGGAGCCGATTGTGTCATCGGCTTTTAACAAACAATGTTCTTTAGTTTAATTGCCAGTAATTATTAAGCGGTGGAAAAAAGAAAATTATTATTAATGGCTGTTTGGAAGAAGAAGGGAGAAATTTACATGGATTTTGTATCGATATTACTTATAGCTATAACTTTTTTTCTCTTTTTAGGATTTATTCTTTTTTGTAACAAAGTTATAGAAAAAGAGGGAGAGTAGAAAATGTTTTTATTTCTTATCGTCGGAGCGATTACATTGTATTTAATTCATGCTCTAATTTATCCAGAAAAATATTAATAGTTACTAACGGAGGAAAAGTAAATGGATTTTTTACAAATCGGCGTGGTATTGGCACTTGTCGTTATATTCTCCATACCAATGGCCAAATATTTAACGAATGTTTATTCTCTTGAAATAACCAAACAAGATAGCATGTTTGGAAAAATAGAACGAGTTATTTTCAAACTATCTGGCATTGATACAAATGATATGAGATGGCAGCAGTATGCCAAGGCACTGCTATTGAGTAACTTAGTAATGTTTATTATCTCGTACATTATCATTCGCTTTCAAGGTGTTTTACCAGGTAACCCTAGTAAGATAGACAGCATGGAGCCATTGTTGGCATTTAATACTGCTGCAAGTTTTCTTACAAATACCAATTTACAGCACTATAGTGGAGAATCGGGTCTCTCTTATTTATCTCAAATGGCAGTAATTATATTCTTGATGTTTACGACACCCGCTACTGGTCTTTCATTATGTATGGCATTTTTTAGAGGGTTAACGAATCAGCGGAGTATAGGAAACTTTTATGTGGATTTAATTCGTTCAATTACTCGGGTGCTACTTCCATTATCTATTTTGATTGGTTTAGTTCTAGTGTCACAGGGGGTGCCGCAAACACTTAATCCAACGGCAATTGCTACCACATTAGAAGGAGCCACGCAAAATATTGCAAGAGGGCCTGTAGCTGCATTGGAGTCTATCAAGCACATTGGTACAAATGGAGGAGGTTTCTTTGGGGTCAACTCAGCCCATCCATTTGAAAATCCTAACGGTTTTACAAATGTCTTGGAAATATTATCTATGTTTCTGATACCTGCAGCTCTTCCATTCACTTTTGGATATATGGCGAGAAATAAGAAACAAGGCTGGATCCTTTTTTCAGCGATGGGATTAATGTTGCTTGTCTTCTTAAGTATTACTTATATCAATGAAAAAAATGGTAATCCAGCATTAGAGAAAATAGGTCTTTCACAAGAGAATGGGAGTATGGAAGGAAAAGAGGTTCGTTTTGGTATTGCTCAGAGTGCATTATTTACAAGTGTGACAACAGCTGCTACTACAGGCTCTGTTAACAATATGCATGATACCCTTACTCCACTCGGAGGCATAGCACCACTGGCCATGATGATGTTGAACTGTGTGTTTGGCGGTGATGGAGTAGGAACGGTAAATATCCTTATGTATTCAGTAATGGCTGTATTTCTTGCCGGACTTATGGTTGGCCGTACACCTGAGTTTTTAGGTAAGAAAATTGAAGGAAAGGAGATGAAATTAATAGCAATAGCAATTCTTCTGCATCCATTAATCATCTTAGTACCCTCTGCCATAGCTTTAGCAACACAGTTGGGTTCATCGGCTATTTCAAACACTGGTTTTCATGGTATTTCTCAAGTAGTCTATGAGTTTACTTCTTCTGCAGCCAATAATGGTTCTGGTTTTGAAGGTTTAGGTGACAATACACCATTTTGGAATATTTCCACTGGTTTAGTCATGTTGTTTGGCCGTTACTTCTCAATGATTGCAATGATTGCTGTCGCTGGATCATTACTCGCTAAGAAACGTGTTCCAGAAACAATCGGAACATTTAAAACAGATAATAGTACGTTCCTTGTTATTCTTTTAGCTACTGTTTTAATTATTGGAGCATTGACTTTCTTCCCAGTAATTGCACTTGGGCCAGTCGCTGAGTGGCTAACGATTAGATAAATGTTGAAAAGGAGTATTCCAAATGAGTACAAAGCGTAAAGCAAACGTAAGTAAGAAAATTGTTTTAGAGGCGATTAAAGATGCGTTCAAAAAATTAAATCCAAAAGTAATGGCTCGTAATCCAGTTATGTTTGTAGTTGAAATAGGGATTGTTATTACCCTTCTCCTTTCAATATACCCTGCACTTTTTGGTGGAATATCAGAAAGAGGATATAACATTGCAGTGACCATCATTTTATTTGTGACCATTATTTTTGCTAATTTTGCTGAAGCTCTGGCAGAAGGACGCGGAAAAGCACAAGCTAATAGTCTTAAAAAGACAAAGCAGGATACTAAAGCAAGGTTAATCCAGAAAGATGGCAGCATAAAAATAGTCGATGCCACAGAACTACGCAAGGGCGATACAGTTTTAGTGAAAGCCAATGATTTAATTCCAACGGATGGTGATGTAATCGAAGGAGTGGCTGCTGTAGACGAATCAGCAATTACTGGTGAATCAGCTGCTGTAATAAAAGAGTCTGGTGGGGATTTTAGTTCGGTAACAGGTGGAACAAAAGTTATTAGTGACTATATCAAAGTCAAAGTAAGTACTGATCCTGGGGAATCTTTCCTTGATCGTATGATTAACTTGGTAGAAGGAGCTAAAAGACAAAAAACACCTAATGAAATTGCCCTTAGTACTCTGCTTGTTAGTTTGACACTTATCTTTTTGCTTGTATGTACTACGCTAGTACCTATTGCTTCATATATCAAAGTGACATTGCCAATCGCTACCTTAATAGCATTACTGGTATGCTTGATTCCTACAACAATCGGAGGTCTACTCTCTGCTATTGGAATAGCGGGAATGGACAGAGTAACACAATATAATGTAATTGCGAAGTCTGGAAAATCGGTAGAAGCAGCTGGTGATATTAATACGATCATCCTTGATAAAACGGGAACCATCACACATGGGAACCGCATGGCTGCTGCCCTTTTACCGGTTAGTGGTATAAGTCAAGAAGAGCTTAACAAATTTGCGGTATATTCATCTTTACATGATGAAACTCCAGAAGGCCGTTCTGTCATAGAATTTGCAAAAAAATCCGGCTTGTCTGAAAAAGAATTAAATAAAAATGGTACGGAAGGAATAGAGTTTACAGCTGAAACCAGGATGAGCGGAACTGACTTTACTGATGGGAAAAAGGTCAGAAAAGGTGCAGTTGATGCAATAATCGAAAACATCCTGTATCAGGGGGGAAAAGTCCCAAGTGATTTAAAAGACATTAGTGATAAAGTAGCCATGCAAGGCGGGACGCCACTTGTTGTTATAGAAGGAAATCGTGTACTAGGTGTTATTTACTTGAAAGATACAGTAAAACCAGGTATGAAGGAACGTTTTGATGAATTACGAAAAATGGGCATTAAAAGCGTGATGTGTACTGGTGATAACCCGTTAACAGCTGCGACTATTGCTAAAGAAGCCGGAGTAGATGATTTTATTGCCGAAGCAAAGCCTGAAGATAAAATTTCTGTTATTAAGAGGGAACAAGCGGAAGGTAAACTTGTAGCAATGACTGGTGATGGTACAAATGATGCGCCTGCGTTAGCACAGGCTGATGTTGGATTGGCAATGAATACAGGAACAAATGCAGCAAAGGAAGCAGCTAATATGGTGGATTTGGATTCAGATCCTACAAAAATCATTGAAGTGGTAGCCATTGGAAAACAGTTGCTCATGACCCGAGGTGCTTTAACCACCTTTAGTATTGCGAATGACGTGGCTAAATATTTTGCGATAATCCCTGCTATGTTCATGTTGGCTATTCCTCAAATGAAAGCTCTAAATATTATGGGATTAGCAACACCTCAAAGTGCTATATTATCAGCTTTGATATTTAACGCCATTATCATTCCATTGCTAATACCATTAGCTATGAAAGGTGTCAAATATGTTCCTATGAGCGCCACAAGATTATTAACAAAGAATTTGTCTCTATATGGATTAGGAGGAGTGCTAGTTCCTTTTATCGGAATTAAATTTATTGATTTAATTCTTGTGATGTTTAGAGTAGCTTAAAATTAAAAATAAGGGTGAGAATTCATGTTAAAGAATATACGTACAGTTTTCGTACTACTATTTATTTGTGGAATTGCGTATCCGTTACTGATGACAATGCTAGCTCAGGTGATAATGCCTGTAAAAGCAGAGGGTAGCTTAATTAAAAATGAATCGGGTGAAATTATAGGCTCCGAAATGATTGGTCAATCTTATAAAGATCCGGGTTACTTCCATGGTCGTATTTCTTCCATTAATTACGACGCAGACTGGCTCAGGTACGCCAAACTATTCTCCATCAAATAAAGAAATGATTGAACGGACATTAAATGATATTGAAGAATTTTTAAATGAAAATCCTACAGTAGATAAAGCAGATGTACCTTCTGACTTAATGACAAATTCGGCTTCAGGACTTGATCCAAATGTTTCTCCTCAAGGAGCGATTGTTCAGGTTCCCCGTATTGCAAATGAGAGAGGATTATCTGAAAAAAGTTTATATAATCTTGTTGACGAATACACGGAAAGTCGTTCATTTGGTCTTTTTGGTGAACCTCGAATTAATGTTTTGAAGTTAAATATAGCATTGGACGAACTAGAATAATTTTAATTAGGAGAGTTTTTCTACTCTCCTTTTACCTTAGAATGAAACTGGAGGTAGTAATATGCCAGATCAATTTCGTAGAAAAACACCAGATGAAATTCTACAGTCGATCTCTAATATTAAAAAAGGCAGGCTGAAGATCATACTTGGGGCTGTATATGGTTCAGGGAAAACCTATCATTTGCTCCTTGAAGGAAATGAGTTAAAAAAACGTGGGATTGACGTAGTTGTCGGGGTAGTTTGCACATCGAGTAGTCCTAAAACACTTGAGCAATTAGGCTGCCTAGAAATTATACCTTCTATCGAATGGGAGCAAAACGGTCATGTTAGACAAGATTTGAATATGAAGGAAATTTACAAACGAAACCCGGAAGTAATTTTAGTTGACCAATTAGCTCATAAAAATCATTCATCTGCTAAAAACCCAACTAGATTAGAAGATGTTAAGGAATTAATAAACAATGAGATTAGTGTCATAACAACAATAAATATTTACGAGTTGAAAGGAGTGAAAAAAGTTGCAGAGCAATTACTACAACTGCCACTTCATGTAAATGATACTGTACCCGAAGATACATTGACGCAGGCAGATGAAGTACGTCTTTTAGATGTTACTCCTGAAGCAATTTTAAAACGTCTCCAGGAAGGGAAAATTGAAGAAAAAGACGAACAAGCCAAAGGACTTGTGCAATTATACAATAAGGATAACCTAGCGGTACTTAGGGAACTGTCACTCCGGTTTTTGGCTGGAGAAGTGGAAGAGGATCTAACTGAATATCGAGAAGAGGAAGGGTTATTGGGACCTTCAGGTGCTTCTGAACGGATTTTGGTATGTGTACAATATCATTGGAATGGATCCATCTTAATACGAAGAGGGGATCAAATAGCCAAGCGTTTAGGTGGGGAGCTATTGATTGTTAGCTTTGTTCCAACTCAAAGAAAATTATCTAAAGAAGAAGAAATGTTTAAAAGATCCATGCAAAAACTCATTAATAAATTAAATGGCAAATTTGAGGAAATGACAATAAAAGGGGAAGAAATCGCTGAAGAAATAGTTGAATATGCCATGCAACATTATGTAACTCGAATTATCCTTGGTCATTCTAAAAGGACGAGATGGGAAGAGATTATTCACGGTTCAATAGTAAATAGAATATTGAGAAAAACGAAAAATATTGATGTGTTTATTGTAGCAGACCGTGCAGAAGTACATGGAGAAAGAGTAATACCCGCTATTCAGTCAAAAACAAGGAAAAAAAATCCATATCAAAGGCTTTCTCCTGATGAAATAAAAGAAAAAATACAAGGAGTAAAAAGAGGTACGTTAAAAATTTATATTGGGGCTGCACCTGGTGTAGGAAAAACATATACCATGCTGAGGGAAGCAAATCAATTGAATCAAAACGAAATTGATGTTGTGATTGGATTATTGGAAACACACGGGCGTAAAGAGACAGCAGCGCAAATTGGAACTTTAGAAATCATACCTCGAAAACATATTACATATAAAAACGTAGTACTTGAGGAAATGGACCTTAAGGCCATAATTATTCGCAATCCTGAAGTAGTGCTGGTAGATGAATTAGCACATACGAATGTACCCGGAAGTAACAACCAAAAACGGTATCAAGATGTAATTGCCATTCTGGATGCCGGAATTTCGGTTATTTCTACAATGAATATTCAACATGTAGAAAGTTTAAATGATAGTGTAAAGCAAATAACAGGAGTGTGTGTAAGAGAAACTGTTCCAGACAGTTTTCTTCATTTAGCAGACGAACTAGAGTTAATTGATATCTCCCCAAAGGCACTCAGACAACGGATGCAGGAAGGATATATATATGCTAGAGATAAAGTAGAACAGTCACTTAGCAATTTCTTTAAGACACGAAACCTTATAGCATTGAGAGAACTTACGCTCCGTGAATTAGCAGATGATGTGGATGACAGATTAGAGTCATTAAAACGAAAAGAGGGAGTAAGAGGGCCGTGGAGAAAAGAAGAAGTAATCTTTGTCTGTGTAAATCTTAGACCAGATTCTGAGCGCTTAATTAGAAGGGGATTTCGTATTGCCTATCGTCTTAAAGCTAAGTGGTTTGTTGTGTACGTTAAAGATCAACCATCTCTGTCAAATGATGAGCAGAATATACTCGATAAAATCATAAGTCTTACGAATCGATTAGGTGGTAATTTCGAATTATATTCAACTGCAGACAGACGATTAGTGGTTGGTGAAATAACTAAACAATTACAAGATAAAAAAGCGACACAAGTTATCATAGGGCATTCAGCAAGATCGAGATGGCAAGAAATTAAACAAGGTTCCATTGTTGCACGTCTACTAAGAGAGGCTAGACATCTCGATGTTCTTGTGGTAGCTGATTAAATGACATGTTTGGCTAGCGATGAAAGAGATCTCTTTCCCAATTTTCTAGTGCTAATACTTGCTAAGAAAATTTTTTTTAGAATTCTTTAGATAAGGACCGTAAAAGTTGTTGTAAATTTCAACATCTGTGCTGAATACCGAATATCAACGTTTTAAATTCCCCCAAAAATAAAAGTTAATCATCTTATCACCTAATAGAGTTGGAGTGTTAAGACGACGCTAACTAAAGACTCGATTTTTATCAGAAAAATTCCCTCTATGGATTATAAAAAAACGGAAAAGAATGCTTACAAATGCTCGTTTTTCTTTAATGATCTTGCCTACATTCAATTGGTTCCTGTCCCGTTTTCAACAAACAAAGAACGACCCAAAACCATTATGTCTTTGGGTCCGTGCCAAATACCCCGCTAACGGTAACTAGATGGATAACTTTATACGAAAGGTCCGTGTATATTTTCTTAGTTTTACAACTATTTATAATCAAAAGCTCATGAGGACAGTTAGTTTTACGTCTGTTTTACAGATGAAAAAACGAGACATATCAGACTGTAAGAGCAGTAACAAAAACCGTCCGTAAAGTATTTCATAAATTTAGGGAATTTTACACTTACAGAAATATCCCATAATTGTAATATAAAGGGTGAATGAATTTCATGAAGGGAATGATTGATGCAATGAAAAGAATGGTTTTATGTATTTCATTGACTTTTGTAGCTTTTTTTGTCCTTTTTGGCTCCCTTGATTTCTTTACCAACAAGGCATCTGCAGAAACCCACGCCTATGATGGAAAAAGCCCTTACTACAATAGTTGTGCGGCTAGTGCGGTTACGAAGAAGAATTTGAAAATTTATGCAAACGGTGCTTCTGCAAATTTAGAGTTGAAATTCAGTACAACTTGCAAAACCGCTTGGGCAAAGATTACTCTAAGCAGGCCAGCTAAAACTGACGGAGAGGCAACGGCATTAGTCGTCCGGAACACTGATAATAAACAATTTAGTTGTGCATCTCCTGGAGGAAATGGGGAGATTAATAAAGGTCAAACAACATGTTATACACCTATGGTATATGATTTAGATCCGCGAAAGGCGAAAGCAGTTGCATTTTGGCCATATACGGCAGGTGAAACCGGCTGGTATTAATGATAAAGCAAAAGCCTTCTTCTACTTTTATGTAAAGAAAGGATGAATGACTTGAATCATAAACTTAAAATGATAGGTTTATCGTTAGTAATGATGTTGTCGATGTTCGTTATTGATTTTTTTATATTTGGGAATAATCAAGCACTAGCCGAAAATCATAATTATGATGGAAAAAGCCCTAACTATAATAGTTGTGCAAGCTCGGCTGTTACGAAGGATACAAAATGGATTGATTCCGTTTCGTATGTAGAATTGAAATTCAGCACTACCTGTAAAACTGCCTGGGCGAAAGTTACTGTTACGCGTCCGGCTGTATACAATCATGAAGCGGATGCTAGAATCGTTAGAAGCACAGATGGTAAAGCTTATACGTGTAACAGCACAGGAGGAAATGGAGTTGTAAATAAAGGGCAGACCTCATGTTATACACCAATGGTATATGACTTAGACCCGCGCAAGGCACAGGCCCAGGGGATACATGCAATCCCTAATAGTGACGCCTATAAGAAAGCGGTAACTATTTGGTATTAGAAGTGGTCTTTGATCATCATATAATGATTAGATGATAAATATTTCTTCAGAACAAGCCTAGCTCTTTTTTTGTGTGGATTTGTCAACCGAGAGCCATTCCATTGCGGAGTGGCTCTCTTTTTACTTTTTCTGAATGCCCTCCCTTTCCATCTGGATCTGGCTTAATACCTATGATAACAAGTGTCGCTTTTTTTGTCTTGTAATTGATTCGTTATTGGGATGTGTACAAAGAGTTCCATGAAATCTTCGTATTAACTAATTTAATAATAGTGATTTGTTGAGAAGTATTTTATCTTGTAATGGTGATTATATAATTACCATTTCATCCTGTTAAATTGAATGGTACTTTAGGTCGGGGCAATGATCGCAAGAGTAGTAGTTTTATTTTTAAATATAAGGTAAAATATGGTATAATAATTACAGATTTTTCATTATATTAAAAATATAAGGAGTTGCAAACGATGATTTCATTTCCTAAGCCTGATGTTGAGCAGTTTTTGCGAACTTTTTCTATTGGTGATTTTGCACTTAGTCCAGATGAAAAGCAGCTGGTTTTTAGTACGAATTTGAGTGGCAAGTATAATTTATGGGGGATGAATCTGCCAAACACCTTCCCTTATCCGCTCACATTTGTGGATCAAAGCTGCCAAGGTCTTTTATATGATAAGCAAAGCAGGTTTATTATTGCTGGATTTGACCAAGACGGCAATGAAAATACTCAATTTTACGGGATTCCCTTGCAAGGTGGGGCGATGAAGGAAATTGTCTATCATGAAGATACTCGTAATTTTATGCCGATGTTATCGGAAGACAGCAATAAACTTTATTACACTTCATCGAAAGGAAATCCGTCCTATTTGAATGCCTATTGTTTAGATTTAGAATCGGGGCGTGAAACAAAGGTTCTAGAAGGAAAGGATGCAGCAACGTATTTATATGGCTTAAGCCCAGATGAAGAAACCTTACTATACTATAAACACTTTGCTAATACATATACTCTTCTATATGCGAAACGCGGCAATGAAAATATCCTGCTTACGCCTCCTACTGAGAAACAACACACAGTTAATGATGGTGTTTTTGTTTCAGATTCAATGGTATATTTACTGACTGATTATGATTCAGATTTTACCTATTTGGCTTCATACAACCTTGAAACAGACCAATTCAGTAAAGTTAAAGAATTGGAAAATGAGAGTTTTGATGGCTTAAAATATAGTAAAGAGCATCAATTATTATATGTAACTAGTCAAAAGGGTGTAGAGGATCATTTATATGAATACAATCTCCAAAGTACTGATTGGAAGAAGCTTTCGTCCCCTTGCAGTGTCATTGAAAAGCTTGAAGTCGCTAAATCAGGCACTCTGTACTTATTAGGAAGGAGTGCAACTAATCCTCATAATATTTATAAACGATTGGGAAATGAGTGGATATCATTAACTCAGTATTCTGTTCCTGGAGTAGATTCAAATGACTTAGTTGAACCGGATGTCATAACATACCCATCATTTGATGGTATGGAGATTGAAGCGTTATTTTTTAGGGCAAAAAAGGAAAATGATAATGGTGAAGTTATTTTCTGGCCTCACGGAGGTCCACAAGCGGCAGAACGGAAATTTTTTAGAGCTTCATTTCAGTTCTTTTTAAATCATGGGTACAGTATTTTCGCTCCAAACTTTCGTGGTTCTTCTGGTTATGGTTTGGAATTCATGAAAATGGTAGAAGGAGACTGGGGATATGGGCCACGCTTAGATAATGTCGCTGGTCTCGACTGGTTGATAAAACAAGGATATGCGCATAAAGGAAATATTTTATTAATGGGTGGAAGCTATGGTGGTTATATGGCTCTTCTTCTACACGGTCGTCATGCTGATTACTTTAAAGCGGTTGTTGATATTTTCGGTCCATCTAATCTATTTTCTTTTATCAATTCGGTTCCTGAAGATTGGAAGCCAGTTATGGATCAATGGGTAGGGAATCCGGAAAAAGATAAAGAAAAGCTTACTGAATATTCTCCAATCACTTATTTAGACTCTATGACAAAGCCAATGCTTGTTATTCAAGGCGCAAACGATCCTCGTGTGGTCAAAGAAGAATCAGACCAAATTGTGCAAGCATTAAAGGATAAAGGAAGAGATGTTGAGTATATGCTATTAGAAGATGAAGGGCATGGCTTTTCCAAGAAAGAAAATGAAATTGCCGTCTATCAAAAGATACTTTCATTCTTTAATCAATTCGTTCGTTCAAAAGAGAAAGCATAAACTAAAATTCCTGTTTGGGACACCTCCGAAGCTACAAAGGTTATGAAACTATTATAAATTACCAAATAATAATTGTATAACCTAAATTAGGATTTTGAAGGGCATAATTCTTCCACAGGACAAAAACACTAATTTAGCTAACACAAATTTTATTTAAGCTATTTCTAAATGAAGCGGAGTCCTTAGATGTAATAAGAAAATTAAGGAATTTAAAATGAAAAAGAGGTTGTTTCAAAATTCGGACAGCCTCTTTAAATTTTTTTATTAATTAATTTAAAGATGAAAATATGAAGCCGATTTAACTTTGCACAGTTTGTTAGTTACGAATTCAAGTGGAATGTATAATTGATAGAGATGAATGGAGAAAACAACTCCTTTATCAGATTTGTTCCATAAAAATATTTGCATATATATATTAGAGTTTTAGTGGGCTATTCCTTATTTGCCCTAAATACTCTATATCCCAAACTGTTTCCACAACTTAGGACAAGCCGATAATGTTCCTCTATGATTTGTTCCAAAGATTCATTTAAAGGAAGAATGAGGTTATCGACAGCTGATGAATTTTTTAATTCTTCTAAAACTGTATTCGACTTTAGAATTTTTAGATTTTTAAATCCCTCCTTTTTGAATGCTTTTAACCATTCCGATTGTGTCAAGACATTCGTTAAATTATAGAATTTCATTATTTCCTTTTTTTGATTAAGGTTAAGTTCAGTCTCTGCCGTCATATCTATAGAAATCAAAGTACCACCAGGTTTTAGGACTCTGTAATATTCACAAAGCGATTGTTGAATATTAGTGAATGCTGTTGTGGATTCAGCCATGATAAAATCAAAATAATTATTAGTAAAAGGTAAATCTTCTATGGAATTCATATAAACATTACTGGGTATGTTAGCTTGTTGAAATCGTTGGTTTGCATGTTTTACCATCTCAGGGTGATTATCCAATGCGTAAACTTGGCAAAGAAAGTGTTGAGCCAAGAATTGAGATGTTTGCCCTGTTCCGCATCCAGCATCAAGGATTATTGTGGATTGGTCTATTTTTTCATTCTTTAAGAGTTGTTTAGTTAGTTCAAATCCTCCAGGATGAGCCCCTTCAATTCCTAAGAATGCTAAGGCGTCTTGGTATGAATGATTCATTGCATTGTCTCCTTTAAAAAGTAATTCATTTATTTTATGCAGCTGAATCAATGCGTGATTGAATTCAACAAAAAGGTAAATTTGAAACAGACTTTTCATTTGTATTGGGTGTTTAATCTATGCAGGCTAGTCCCCGGATGCATACGATGTAGAACGATTAACAAGGGGAGTGTTAAAATGGGAAACCACAATTATTATCATAAGTGCAGGCAAGGTGTTGGAAGACCAGTAGAAATTCGTACAAATAGAGGGACGGTTCATCGTGGAATTATACATCGGGTTACTCCTAACCGTGTTTATATTCGCCCAATTGATGATGGTGGTAACATTGGAGGATTTGGTTATGGTTTTGGTTTTAATTCAGGATTTGGTCGGGGGGCTGCTAATGGATTTGCCTTTGGGGCTATTTCGTCCTTAATCTTTCTTGCATTTCTTTGGTAGTAAAATAAAATAGAACACTAAAAAACCTGAAAAATAGATTCAGGTTTTTTTATTTTGTTTCGCGGAATGTCATATTAGTGGAAATAATCTAGATGAAAAAAGGTACAAAAAAATAAAGGGGATTTTCTCTTCACTTGAAACCGGAATTTTTTCAATAAACCTGAAGACGAAGCGTTAAAGCAAGAGAGCCAGAGGGTGATAGTACTCTTATAAACAGTTCACATTCTTGATTTTTCAGGGCATCTATAGAAATTGAATGTTAATTTTAATACTTTTTTCACTTCAGGCTGCTTTATGGAGGAAGAATTGCAAACATGAAAACCTTTGATATATATATTTAGGCATGAAGTTATCGTGCCATAAATTGTATGTAAAGTGTATAATTGTAATGGAAATGATAGATTTGAATCCCAAATCTGTGTAGCAAGGAGAAGTGTAATGATTGCCTTATATAAAATGAGTGACTCATTGGAAAATCAAATTGGAAAGCTGTTTCGAGGAGTAGGATACAAAACTGCTCGTTTTTATTCTGTGAATGCTTTGTTAGAGCAGATTATGAACCCGATGGTCATTATAACGCCCGCAATCTATCAAAAAGAATTAGCAGCTCTTCAAGTTCCAATTCTACCGCTTTCCATTCGTCTGGATGATATTGAGAAAACGAAAGAAAAAGAAGGTCTAATGAATGATTCTAACAAAATATGTTGTGTTGTTGCATCAGAAGAAGAAATTAAATGGCTAAAAAAAGAATATGATGAGAATCCACGAATCCCATTACATTTTGTCAGTAAAGAAGAGTTTTTTTCAGCTGGTATTCAACCGGATAGGGTGTATGTAGCTCCCGTTTGGATGAAAGACTTACTCACTCATTCACATTCAGGAACCGTACATCTTATCAAACCCTCCCTATCTTCTTTGATTTCTAGTATACAAATGGCAATTTCCATAGACAAATTAACAGCAAGTATAGCCATGGAAAGGTATCAGGTAGAAGCTATTGTTAAATCTGCTCATGATGGAGTTGTGGCAGTAGACCATGAGGGAAGAATTACAGTAGCTAACGAACATGCGAAAAAATTATTAGGTCTACAAGATGGAGTAAAAGGACATAAGATTACGGAATTTATCCCTCATTCCGATTTGATGCGCATTCTTGCAACTGGAAAAATTGAAATGGGGGATATTGCAACAGTCAAGGGGAGGCAAATTGTCATTAACCGATTCCCAGTGATTGTCAAAGGTAAAATTGTTGGGGTAGTTTCAAGTTTTAAAGAAATCACTAATATTCAAAAAATGGAGCTTAAACTTAGAAAGATGTTACATCAAAGTGGACTTGAAGCAAAACATAGACTGAGTGATATTGTTGGTCAATCCAAGGAATTGATAAAGGCTAAGGAATTAGCCCAAAGATTTGCTCAAACTGAAGCAACTGTATTAATTACAGGTGAATCTGGAACCGGAAAAGAACTATTCGCACAAGGTATTCATTTGGCAAGTCCACGTGTTCTGGGTCCTTTTGTTGCTGTAAACTGTTCTGCATTACCAGAAAGCCTGTTGGAAAGTGAATTATTTGGATATGAAGAGGGTGCATTTACAGGGGCGAATAAGGGAGGAAAAGTAGGTCTATTTGAACTTGCTCACGGTGGTACTTTATTTTTAGATGAAATCGGTGAAATGCCTCTACATATCCAAGCTCTATTATTGCGTGTTCTTCAGGAAAGAACAGTGCGAAGGGTCGGGGGAGAACGTGTTGTGCCAGTAGATGTTCGAATTATTGCTGCAACAAATCGAAAATTAGAGGAAGAAATTAGAGAAAAAAAGTTTCGAACTGACCTTTATTACCGAATTAACGTTTTGAATGTTGAGTTACCACCTTTGCGCGATCGATTAATCGATATTCCTGACCTATTGGAGGCAATTGTTAATCAATTCAACGAAAAACGCGAATCGAAAATCGTTAGTATTGACCAAGAGGTATATACATTATTTAAGGCATATGACTGGCCAGGAAATATAAGGGAGCTCAGAAATATAGTTGAACGAATGGTACTGCTTGAAGAGGGAACAACCTTAACAGTGCAAAGCGGCGAATTCCTTTTACAAAAGCTTAATAGGAACAAAAGTCAGAAAGATCTTTCTGATTTAAGCATTAAAGTGAAGGAACGAGAACTGATTGAGGAGGCATTAAAAAAATATTTCAATAACAAAACTAAGACTGCACAAGCACTTGGAGTAGACCGATCTACTTTATGGAGAAAACTAAAAGAATATAATCTGTAGTGTTTCAAAATTCAACACCTTGTTGTAATTTAAAACACTTATCGAAGGGTTAATAAAATAGAAAACCCTTTTGTCGCTTAATATATCTGAATTTTCAGTATTTTGATTTTATTGGCACGGTTTTTGCAAGTTATGAAATTGTAGCACATTATTATGAAACATAATGAGGTGAAGAAATTGCAAAAACACTTTTCCATCGCAATTATTCCTGGGGACGGAATTGGTCCAGAAGTAGTTAATGAAGGGTTGAAGGTTTTAAAAGTGCTTGAAGAAGTACATTCAGATGTAAGATTTGTTTACGATTTCTATGATTGGAATTGTGAGTATTATCTAAAACATGGAAGGATGATGCCAACGAATGGACTAAATTTATTAGAGGATTACGACACGATTTTATTTGGAGCTGTTGGAGCTCCTACTGTTCCAGATCATGTTTCGGTATGGGAACTTATTCTTCCAATCCGCAGGCATTTTCAGCAATATGTTAACTTGAGACCGGTCAAACTGCTTAAAGGGTTGGAAAGCCCATTGAGATATAAATCACATGATGATTTAGACTTTGTCGTAATTAGAGAAAATACGGAAGGGGAGTATTCGAATATAGGTGGTCGCCTTCACGAAGGCACACCTTATGAAACAGCGATACAAAACAATGTATTTACCCGATATGGAAGTGAAAGGATTCTCAAGTATGCCTATTCAGTGGCTGAAAGTAGACCAAAGAAAAGGCTGACGGTCGCAACAAAGTCCAATGCGATTAATCATACTATGCCATTTTGGGATGAAATCGTTAAAGAAATTGGAAATGAGTACCCTCAGATAGATGTTCAACTCTATCATATAGATGCACTTGCTGCTTATTTTATCTCAAAGCCTGAAAGTTTTGATGTCGTTGCGGGAAGCAATCTGTTTGGGGATATATTAACGGATTTGGGAGCCGCTATAGTTGGGGGACTGGGGTTGGCACCTTCTGGAAACATCAATCCTGAAAGGAAATATCCTTCGATGTTTGAACCAATACACGGCTCAGCACCAGATATAGCAGGAAAAGGGATTGCCAATCCAATTGCACAAATTTGGAGTATTAGCCTCATGATGGATCATCTTAGACTTCCTGAATTAGGAAAATTGGTGTTGAACGCCATAGAAGAAGTGTTATTCGATGGTACTGTCAGGACTCCTGATCTCGGAGGAACGGCTAATACCATGGAAATGGGAGATGCAATTGTTTCAAAAATACGGGAAATGAGTTTAAAAACCAATTTGGGGGAGAAAAAATGATTATAAAAGACTATCATTTATCTATTGGTGGACAGCAAGTACCTACAGAAGAAACGATTCCTGTATATAACAAATATACAGGTGAAGTATTAACTCATGTTGCTAAGGCAGAAAAGCAACATGTTTATAATGCTATAACAGAGGCACGAAAATGCTTTAAACAAGATCAATTAACTGCATTTCAAAGGTATCAAATTTTATTGAAAGCCTCCGAGTTGTTCCAAGAACGTAGAGAAGAATTTGAGATCACCTTGGTGAGAGAAGTAGGTAAGACCATTAAAGATGCCAAAGGTGAACTGGATCGCACAATTGAAACTTTGCGTTTGTCCGCGGAAGAAGCAAAAAGAATTACTGGTGAAATGATTCCGTTACAGGCTGTCGAAGGAGCGGATAATCGATTGGGGTTCACAATCCGTGTCCCTAAAGGAGTCATTGGAGCCATCACTCCCTTTAATTACCCATTATTGTTAGCGATACATAAAATCGCCCCAGCACTAGCATCAGGAAATACAGTGGTAGTAAAACCAGCACCAAACACACCTGTGACCACATTTCAATTAGTAGAACTGTTTGAAGAGGCTGGTCTGCCAAAAGGATATGTAAATGTGGTAAATGGTGGTGCCGAAGTTGGTGAATGGCTTTTACAGGATGAACGGATTGCCATGTATTCTTTCACTGGATCAGCAGGAGTTGGAAGATATATTAAAGAGAAAAGTGGAATGCGCCCAGTAACCTTGGAGCTAGGAAACAATTCTCCAAACATTATTCATTTTGATGCTGATTTGGACCAAGCGGCCAAGCTTACGGCTTCCCGTAGCTTTCACAATGCAGGGCAAGCATGTATATCTGTTCAGCGTTTATATGTGCATAATTCTGTATTGGATGATTTTACAGAAAAGTATCTTTCATATGTTCAACAACTGAAAGTTGGGAATCCGGAAGAACCGGACACGGATATAGGTCCAATGATTAATGAAAAAGAGGCGATTCGCGTAGAACAGTGGGTCAATGAGGCTATTTCAGAAGGTGCTGTTGCGCTTACGCCGATTCTTAGAGAAGGTTCACTGTTTTATCCAGCTGTATTAACTCAAACAACACCGAACATGAAAGTTGTTTGTCAGGAAGTGTTCGCACCGGTAGTGGCGATAATCCCTTACGAGGATATTTTGGAAGCATTAGAGTCGGCCAATCAATCGGATTATGGTCTTCAAGCAGGCATTTTTACACAAGATCTGGCTTTAGCCTTAAAGGCAGTCAAGGTGCTGGAATATGGTGGAGTAATCGTGAATGACGTATCAACCTACCGCAACGATATGATGCCATATGGTGGAGTTAAGAAAAGTGGAATTGGTAAGGAAGGACCAAGATATACGATTGAAGAAATGACAGATGAAAAAATGGTGGTGATTAACTTATGATTGAGAAATTATTACAGGGGAAAACAGCCATTGTAACGGGAGCAGGGTCAGGTATGGGGAAAGCCATTGCACAATTATTTGTTGAACAAAAAGCAAATGTAATCTTCGCAGACTTGAATATCGAGGCAGCAAAAGCAGCAAGCGATTCGTTTTCTAGCGAAAATGTCAAGGCCGTTCAGGTCGATGTTTCTAATAACGAAGATGTGGCTGCACTGTTCCAGGAAGTGGAGGACATTTTTGGAAGATTAGACATTGTAGTGAATTGTGCTGGTGTACCTCAGGTCTTCACAGAGGTAGAGGATTTAAGTATAGAACAATGGGATCGGATTATGGACGTTAATACGAAATCTATCTTTTTAACTACCAAGTATGCAGCTCCAATCATGAAAAAACAGCAAAGCGGTTCGATTATAAATATCGCTTCCATTGCAGGGGTACGAGCTCGTCCCGGTTTAAATGCATACTGTGCGTCAAAAGGAGCTGCCATTATGCTTACTAAGGCATTGGCATTGGAGTTCGCCCCGTATAAAATTCGTGTGAATGCCATTAACCCAGGACCTGCTGATACACCGATGATCAATCAATTTTTGAATGGGGACGGGACACTGATGGAAGAAGATAAGAAAAAGATCTTTTTGGACAGCGTTCCATTAGGTTCCCTTATACAGGCAGAAGATATTGCGCAAGCTTCCCTTTATCTCGCTTCCGACTTAGCAAAAATAGTGACTGGTGAGATACTCAATGTAGATGGTGGACGTGGGATATAATTAGTGAGCTGGACGAAAATATAGATAACGAGACTCCCTTAATTAAGTGTATTTTTTCAGCCAAGCCATACGATATTGTGAAATGACTTTAAGCAATATCGTATGCATTCAAAAAATGTAAGTGTCCGCTAGTTGCATTTGATGTTGAGACTTTTGATTTTGCCATAATACTTTTAAAGAACGACTTCAATCTAGTATTTTTTAGTTCATCAGTATTTATAGCCTTTGAACCCGGTATAGCAGTCAAAGTTAGAGCGAATCTGTCTAACACACTATTGCAACCAAAATGTCAGCTTACTTTGAATTTACCTAGGACGATAGGACTTCACGAACCTCGATTACGAGACCGAAATCAGTAGAACTAGCAACAAGCTGGCTCACATGTTTCGTTAAATAAGACTTTCTTTTATGCTTCAACTTTATGTGATGTATCGAGGTACGAGATTACTATGGGCAGAGCCTACTAAATTATCCCCCTACAAAAAAGTAGGAGGAATCAAATAAAAATGGCTCAAGGATATCCTTGAAAGATTTAACTGGGCAACTGCAGTGATTCTATTAGTTAGAATAGTAGTAAAAAAACGAGCAAATCTCTAGTACTCCAATGTTAACAAAATTTCCTAAATAGGAGTTGTAATATGCAGGAATCTGAATTAGGAGCACGTACAATAAAAAAGGTATCCAGAAGGATTATTCCTTATATTTTTGTGTTGTATATCATTGCTTTTTTAGACAGAGTAAACATTGGCTATGCTGCTCTGGAGATGAATAAAGATCTCGGTTTAACAGCATCCACTTTGGGGTTAATTTCTGGTATTTTCTTTATTGGTTACTTTCTTTTTGAAGTACCCAGTAATATGCTAATGCATCGTATAGGAGCGAGAAAGTGGATTGGGCGAATAATGATAACCTGGGGTATTGTTGTAATATTAACAGCCTGGGTCCAAAATGCGAATCATTTGTATATCCTACGTTTTTTGCTAGGAGTTGCCGAAGCTGGATTTTTTCCAGGCGTTTTACTTTATATTACGTATTGGTTCCGAGGAAAAGAACGAGCTCGTGCAGTAGCCCTTTTCATGACAGCTTTGACAGTGTCCAATATTATTGGAGCACCTGTTACCACGTGGATAATAGATAATATTAATTGGGGTGGAATGGCTGGATGGCGCTGGATATTTGTACTGGAAGGAATTCCTGCTGTCATTTTAGGGATTACGACTATCTTTTATTTAACAGATCGTCCTGAACAGGCAAAGTGGCTTACAAAGGAAGAGAAAGGGTGGCTCATATCCGAAATTGAAAAAGAAAATCAAGGTAAGGAGATAGGCAAACACTCTAGTCTGAAAAATATTTTTGGGAGTTCTAGAATTTGGAGATTGTCGTTTATTTACCTTACATTAGTCACTGGTTTGTATGGAATAGGGTTTTGGATGCCAACTATTATCAAATCCTTTTCAAATATTTTAACAAATACTCAAGTCGGTTTGATTACAATGATACCTTATATTTTTGGAGGAATAGCGATGGTTTGGTGGGCACGCCGATCTGATCGCACTGGTGAAAGAAAAATGCATGCTGCCATTCCGCCGCTTGTTGGTGCTATTGGCCTTATGGGATGTGGATTAACTACGGATCCTATCCTATCTATAATCATGATGTCTGTTGCAACTGTTGGTATTTACAGTATTTTCGGACCTTTTTGGGCAATTCCTTCATTATTCCTTACTGAATTAGAAGCTGCTGTAGGAATAGCGCTCATTAGTTCCATTGGTAATTTAGGTGGGTTTATCGGCCCATATGTAATTGGATATGTACAGGATTCTACAGGTAGTGTAGAGATGGGATTATATTTTATTAGTATAGTCTTATTCATCTGCTTTTTACTCGTCTTTACAATTAAGAAAGGACTTGTTACTTCTGCTTCAGTTCAGCAGCAATCAAAAAACCTTAATATAAGGTAAAGAGAAACGTTAGTGCAGAACAAGAAATCGAATTGAAAATAGATATATACGGATTAATAATAGGGAGTCTGTAGAGGGAGTCTGTAGAGAGATTCCCTAATTTCATATAAGTAGGAGTAAGGTCATTGATATTAGAACTAAATAAGTAATTTATTTACCAAATCTTTTTTGACTACAAAATATGCAACTTCGAAAATATTAGGGTAAACGTCATTGATTTAATGAAAAATGAGAAACTAGTGAAAGTTGTAAAAGAAGAATTTGAGAAAGAATTAGAAGCCAAAGGTAATTACAGAACTCCTCTTCCAGAAGGAACAAACCCTCCACTACATTAGTAAGAAACCTGTCCATATAAAAAACAGAATGAAAAAAAGGGGGAAAGAAAATGTTTGTAAAGAAAAATCTTTTCATTTCGATAGTCATGTTGATTTGTGCTCTTGCCCTTGGTGGATGCAGTTCGAAGTCAGATAATTCAAACAATGATACTTCGTCAGCATCTAAGGGAGGTTCACTAAAAGTGGCTTATCCAGCACAGCCGACATCACTGGATCCACACCTGACGACAGCAAATGCAACACGCGACCCAGCAAGGCATATATTTGAGACATTAGTCACTTTAAATTCTAAATTTGAAGTAACTCCAATGCTTGCTGAATCCTATGAGGTTAGTAAAGATAGAAAAAAAGTTACATTTGTATTAAGAAAAGGCGTCAAATTTCATAATGGGAAAGAAATGAAAGCTGAGGATGTCATTGCTTCCATGAAAAAATGGCAAGAAGGGGCCGTTGCAAAGGCAAACCTAGGAAATTCTAAGTGGGAAGCTAAAGATGAATATACGGTTATCCTACATGTCGAAACACCATCTATCGTTCTATTACCAGTACTGGCAGAAGTGGGGCAATTCGCAGCCATCATGCCAAAAGAGGTGATAGAATCGGGTGGTACAAGTGGAATCACAGAATATATCGGAACAGGTCCATTTAAGTTTGTAGAGTGGAAACAAAATCAATACGTTCATTTAAAGAAATTTGATGATTATAAGGCTTCATCTCAACCTGCAGACGGTTTAGCTGGTAAAAAGGAAGCTCTTGTAGATGACATATATTTTCACTTCGTCACTGATAACTCGACTCGAGTAGCAGGGATGATTAGTGGAGAATATGACTTGAGCGTAATGATGCCATGGGATGCAGCACCACAATTTAAAAATGTACCAAGTCTCGAAACCATTCAAGCGCCTTTGGGAATTCACACTCTAATTTTTAATAAACAAAATGGATTCCTAAAAAATGTTAAAGCTCGCCAAGCGGTGAATTTAGCAATTGATAAAAAAGAGGTCTTAACAGCTGCTGTTACTGATGGTTATTTTAGACTGGACCCTGGATTTATGTTAAAAGAGCAAGGCTTATGGTACACGGATACAGGGAAAGAAATTTATGAAGCTAAAGATACTGAAAAGGCCAAACAATTGCTTAAGGAAGCTGGGTATAATGGGGAAGAATTAAGAATCCTGACAAGCCGTGACTATTCACAACATTATAATTCCGCCGTCGCAGTTCAGCAACAACTTAAGAAAATTGGTATGAACGTAAAGCTAGACGTGGTGGATTGGTCTACTCTATTAGATCGCCGAAATAAGCCTGATCAATGGGAAATGTTTTTTACTAGCTGGCCTGTTAGCGCAACCCCGCTCCAATATCCATTCTTGGATTCTAGAGCAAAGTTTGCAGGCTGGACGAATAACCCTGAAATAGACAAACTATTGGATCAAATTAAAGCTCAATCTTCCCAGGATAAAGCTAAAGAAACCTTTAATGAATTGCAAAAAGTGATTTGGGAAGATATGCCTGTTGTTAATATTGGTGCTTATGATTCCATATCCGTAAAAGCGGAAAAAGTCAAAGGATATCAAGAATTCCTTGGACCTGTTTTATGGAATACGACCGTTAAAGAATAAAATCAATTGCTCAGATACCCCTTCATACGTTTTACATTGTGAAGGGGTTAATTGTAGAAAGGAGATTTTTAATGAAAGCCTATATTCTACAGCGAGTCTTATCTCTCATTCCGGTTCTATTAACTGTAGCTATTGTAGTCTTTTTCATTATGCATTTAATACCAGGAGATCCAGCATCAGTAATGCTTGGGGCAGATGCAACTGAAGATGACATTGAAAGATTACGAGAAGAACTCGGTTTAAATCTACCTATGTATGAGCAATTTTTTAATTGGGTCTTTGGTCTTCTTCAAGGCGACTTGGGAATGTCTATTTATATGAAGGAACCAGTATTACAGGTATTTATGGATCACTTAGGTCCGACTCTTTCATTAGCGATATTGGCACAGGGGATTTCTATACTTATAGCTATTCCTATGGGAATTATTGCTGCCAAAAAACGGGGAACAAGCACAGACCAAATGTTCATGGTGGGTTCTTTGTTGGGAATTTCCTTGCCAAGCTTTCTCCTTGCATTATTATTATCTTTATTTTTCGCAGTGAAACTCCAATGGTTTCCGGTAGCTGGATATAAACCACTTGATGATGGTCTATTGGCTCACCTTGAATATCTAATATTGCCTGCCTTGTCTCTTGGGGCCATACAAGCGGCTTTGATTGCGCGGATGACAAGGGCCTCAATGTTAGAGGTACTAAGCATGAACTACATTAAAACCGCAAAATCAAAAGGTGTAAAAGAAAAATTAATCATTTATAAACATGCATTGAGAAATGCTTTTATCCCTATTCTGACTGTCGTTGGACAAACCTTTGGGACATTGGTAGCGGGAGCAGTAATTACAGAAACGGTTTTTAATATTCCGGGACTCGGTCAACTTATCATGAACTCAATAGTGCAGCGAGATTACGAGGTTCTCCAAGGAACAGTTCTGCTGGTATCCGCCGCTTATGTATTCATTAATTTAATAGTAGATTTACTGTACGGTGTGGTTGATCCAAGGGTACGGTTAAGCCGGAAATAGAGAAATGAATAGAAGGGGAAATGATTTATGGAAGCAAAAACAATAATACAAAAAACAGACCCATTGTATTCAAAAAATCATATGAAGAAAGAACGTCAATCTATCCTTCTGCGCAGGTATTTTTCAAATCGGCTTGTAGTTACTGGAAGTGTGATTATCTTAGTTCTCAGTTTAATCTCTATTTTTGCACCTTTGATCACAGTATATACACCTTATGACATGATAGTAACAGCTCGTCTGAGCCCACCAAGTGCTGAACATTTTTTTGGAACAGATAACTTTGGCAGGGATATATTTAGCCGGGTAGTTTATGGCACTCGGGTATCCATGACCGTTGGACTTACGGTAGCTGTGATAACACTGGTAATTGGAGCAGTAATTGGTTTGTACTCAGCTTATTATAGGACCTTGGATCATATCCTGATGAGGATATGTGATGGCTTAATGGCATTTCCAGCAATTCTATTGGCCATTGCGCTCATGGCAGCATTAGGGCCGAATATAGTTAATGTCATTCTTTCGTTATCTATTGTAAATACACCTACTGTCGCACGTGTCGTTCGTTCGGCCGCCATTGTAGTCAAAGAACAAACCTTTATAGAAGCTTTGAGATCACAAGGTGCCAGTTCATGGCGAATTATCTGGCTTCATATTGCTCCAAACACTATGTCTCCTCTGATTGTTCAAATCACCTACGTATTTGGGGTTTCTGTCATAATTGAAGCATCGCTCAGCTTTTTGGGAGCTGGTATTCCTGCGCCAGCACCAAGTCTAGGAAACATTTTATTTGATGGTAAAATCGTAATTTATAATGCCTGGTGGATGACAGTTTTCCCAGGTGCATTCATTATTCTATCCGTATTGGGTTTGAATTTATTCGGTGATGGACTTCGAGACTTGCTCGATCCGCATACCAATAAAGTAAAGAAATAATTTGATTACACGGTATTAATGAGGAGGACGTTTATGGGTAAAGAATGTTTATTAGAGGTTAAAAACCTGAAAACGACGTTCATGACAGAAAAGGGACCTGTTACCGCGGTTAATGGGGTTTCATTCGAGATATATTCAGGAGAGACCCTTGGGATTGTTGGAGAGTCGGGATGCGGAAAAAGTGTAACCTCTGAATCAATTTTACGATTGTTAAATGAAAACACGACTAAATATGAAGGAGAGCTGATCTATAAGGGCAGTAACTTGCTATCCTTGAGCGAAGATCAAATGAGACACATTCGTGGGAACGAAATATCTATGATATTTCAAGATCCGATGACTTCTCTTAATCCTGTATATACAATTGGCTATCAAATTGCAGAATCTTTCATCATTCATCAAAAGCTAGGAAAAGAAGAAGCTTATACCCAAGCTATAGAAATGCTTAAATTAACAGGGATTCCTTCTCCAGAAAAAAGGGTGAATGAGTATCCTCATGAGCTATCAGGAGGAATGAGACAGAGGGTAATGATAGCGATGGCATTGGCGTGTAACCCTAATCTACTAATCGCAGATGAGCCCACGACCGCATTAGACGTTACTATTCAAGCCCAAATATTGGACTTGATTCAAGGTTTGAAGAAGGAACTAAACATGGGAGTCATGTTGATAACACACGACTTAGGAGTAGTTGCTGAGGTCTGTACACGTGTGGTGGTTATGTATTTAGGTCAAATAATCGAAGAAGCTGAAGTAGGATCTTTATTTTCGGAACCCTTACATCCCTACACCAAAGGATTGTTAAAATCCGTTCCACGTTTGGATGGGGATCGTTCTAAACATATGCATGTGATTGAAGGGATGGTCCCGTCTCTTAATAATATTCCCCAAGGGTGTCGCTTTGCTCCAAGGTGTTCGTATTCTACAAGCCAGTGTGAAGAAAAACCACCAGAATTAAAAGAGATTGAAGACGGACATAAAGTGCGCTGTTGGCATTATGAAACTGTATTACAAGAGGGGAGGCGAAAAGGTATTGCAGACGCTGTCAGATGAAAGAGCTCCGATTTTACAGGTTAAGAATTTGAGGAAGTATTTTCCAATTTATTCTCCTCTTGGCCGAGTGAAAGGGCATGTTAAAGCGGTAAATAATGTAGAGTTTACCTTAAATGAACGAGAAACGCTTGGGCTTGTAGGTGAATCGGGTTGTGGGAAAAGCACAACAGGAAGAACCATCATGCGTTTAACGGAACCTACAGAGGGTCAAGCCATATATAAGGAAAGCGACCTATTTAAGTTAAAGGGGAAGGAAATTGAGCAAATTAGGCAAGAAATACAAATGGTGTTTCAAGATCCTCATTCTTCTTTAGACCCTAAGCAAACGATAGGACATGCAATTGAAGAGCCTATGAAGATACATAAAATAGGGTCAAAGAAAGAACGTATGGAAAGAACCTTGGACTTACTTCATAAAGTCGGACTTAGAGAAGACCAATATTACCGTTATCCCCATGAATTTTCAGGTGGGCAAAGACAGAGAATTGGAATTGCTAGAGCTTTAGCAGTAAACCCTAAAATTGTAATTTGTGATGAACCAGTGTCCGCTCTCGATGTATCCATTCAATCTCAGGTCATAAACTTGTTGCAGGAATTGCAAGATAACTTAAATCTTTCTTACCTCTTTATTGCCCATGATTTAAGTGTAGTCCGACATATAGCTGATAACATTGGAGTTATGTATTTGGGACATATGGTAGAACGCGCTTCAACAGATGAACTATTTTCTCATCCCTTGCATCCGTATACTCAAGCATTATTATCCGCGGTTCCAATTCCCGATCCTAAATTAAAAAAGGAACGGATTATTTTAAAAGGGGATGTACCGTCTCCACTTAATCCGCCATCGGGATGCATTTTTCATACGAGATGTCCTCATGTAATGGATCGTTGCAAGGTTCTATCGCCTGCACTTACAAAAAAGGGGGCCAATCACTTTGTAGCTTGTCATTTATATGAATAATATATTTACATTATTCTGGTTCACTACTATTCTCCCAAACTAACTTTTCTTTTTAAAAAGAAGAATCTAAACCGATAACGAGGTGAATTGATGTTTGCAGATTTAGTGTTAGTTAATGGTCAAGTAATTACATCAAACAAGGAATACGACGTAAATGAAGCTGTTGCTGTTACTGATAACCTAATTGTTGCGGTGGGAACGAATGAAGAAGTGAAACGATTAATTGGTCCTCAAACGGAGGTAGTGGATTTAGCAGGTAGAAGTTTAGTGCCAGGCTTTATTGACTCTCACCTTTATATTACTTTATTTGGTACAAATAAATTAGGAGTAAGCTGTAAGGAGCCCACAATCGAATCTCTACATGACGTTTTAAAAGAAATTGAAAAAAAAGTGAATGAAACACCAATTGGAAACTGGGTGCGTGTATGGGGATTCAATGAAACCAAATTATTAGAAAATAGATATCCTTCTAGAAAAGAATTGGATCTTATTTCTAGCAATCACCCGATCATTCTTAGGCGCGCCTGTGGTCACATTTCCGTGGTAAATAGCAAGGGGTTAGAGATAGCAGGGATTGATGGACATACCCCAGATCCCGAAGGTGGAATAGTGGTCCGCGATGAAGTAGGAGTTCCTACAGGAGTTTTAATAGAAAACGCACAAATGCCTTATTACGAATTGGCTGATTATACACATGAAGAGCTTCTACAAGGTTTGATGATGGCTTCTAATGATTTTATCGCTTCTGGCATTACCAGTATTCACGATGCAGGTGTCTCTAGCCCGGAAAACTTTAGGGTGATGCAAGAGGCAGTTCGTAACGGACAGGTTCAGGTTAGGACTTATGCAATTGTCTCAACAATCAATAAGTCAGAAGAATTTGTTGACAAGATGATAAAAGCAGGAATTTCAACAGGTCTGGGAGATGAGAAATTTAAAATTGGTCCAGCTAAGGTTTTTACTGATGGGAGTAGTAGCGGGCCAACTGCTGCAATGAGGGAACCTTACACTGATAATTCGGAACATTCTGGTATCCTGTACTTTAGCCAGGAGGAACTTAACCGTATTCTCGGGGAGGCTCATGAAAAAGGGTTTCAGATCACAGCTCATGCTCAAGGAGACCGGGCTATTGAAATGATGCTTAATTGTATTGAAGAGGCATTGAAAAAACATCCTAGAAAGAATCACCGCCATCGGATTGAACATGCAGGAATTACAATGCCTGATTTAGTTGAACGGATGAGGCAATTAGAGGTTATTCCTATTCCGAATCCTGCTTTCTTCCTTGAATACGGTGATGGCTACATTAAAAGCTACGGAGACCGAGTCAATCATATGTATCCAGTTCGTGATTTCATTGATAAGGGGATAATAGCTGCCGGAGGTTCCGACAGTCCGGTCACCTCGTTTAATCCGCTTATAGGAATTCATGGAGCTGTAAATAGGAAAAGTTCAACAGGGCAGGATGTAGGAGGTAACCAGCGAATAGGCGTATTAGAGGCAATCAAGCTGTTTACATGGAATGGAGCATATGCGAGTTTTGAAGAGAATATAAAAGGTAGCATAGAAATAGGAAAGTTAGCAGATTTGGTTGTATTAAACGGTGCAATTCTCGATGTACCTACTGATCAAATTAAAGATATGCAAGTGAATTATACAATAATAGGCGGTAAAGTGGTATTCCAAAAAGAAAGCAATGATATATTATCCAAATCCTAATTAAATCAAGATATCAATTTAAATAGAGATAGATGAAGTATATGTTCCTTAAATAGGAAGGATGAAAGGAATTGAGAATAGGTATAGGTCATATTATGCATGAAACTAATACGTTTTCCGCTGTAAAAACAACTGAAGATTCATTCAAGAAGATTCTTTGGGCAAGAAACGAGGAGGTGTTACGATCTCACGATGGTGTAAAGGATTATATTGGTGGAATGATTGATAAAGGAAGGGAATTAGGAGTTGACCTTATTCCAAGTTTTTCTGCATTTGCCAATCCAGCTGGTACGATAACTAGAGAATGTTTTGAAACATTAAAAAAGGAGCTGTTAACAAATATACAAGGTAAAGGAAAACTAGATGCTATTTGCCTCGCTTTACATGGTGCTGGGGTTGTGGATGGAATTGATGATTTAGAAGGTGAATTACTAAAAGAGTTAAGAAAGATACTAGGCTATGAAATTCCCATAGTCGTCACTTTGGATTTACATGGAAATCTTTCTGAAACAATGGTAAATGAGGCAAATTTGCTATTAGGTGTTAAGTATTATCCGCATATTGATTGTTATGAAACAGGTTTAAAGGCTATGGATTTAACAGTGAAAATACTTCAGGGAGAAATCAACCCTGTAATGGTAATGAAAAAATTGCCAATTTTAATACCAATAGCCGCTGGTACGACGGATATGTCTCCTGCAAAAGATATTACTCAATTATGTCTGGACATGGAAGAACAAACAGAAGTGATTGATTGTACCTTTTTTCATGGATTTCCATATACAGACATTCCAGATGTATCGGCAACTGTCATAACGATAACAGATGGAAATGATGAAATAGCGCAAACTGTCTGCAAGGAAGTGGCCAAGGATATATGGGCTATGAGAGCAAAGTTTTTACGGGAACTTCCTGATCCTAAAAATGGGATGCTCCAAGCGTTATCTATTGGAGAATGTCCAATTATCATTAATGAATCTTCTGATAACCCCGGGGCTGGCGCTCCAGGGGACGGTACTTATTTATTGAGGGAAATGTTAGAGTTTAATATTCCCAAATCATGCTTTGGGTTTATTTATGATCCAGAAGTAGCAAACCTAGCTCACCAGGTAGGGGTTGGTGGAAAAATAGATGTGACCATTGGTGGGAAAACTGATTCCCTACATGGAGAACCAATTGCTCTAACTTCTGCTTATATAAAAGCACTGACCGATGGTAGATTTACCACTTCATCACCTATGATGAAAGGATTTGAATTTAATCTAGGAAAGTCAGTTCGGTTACAGGTTGGGAATGTAGATATTATAGTTTGTTCAGTAAATTGGCAGACGTTAGACGAACAAATCTTTTTGTTACATGGAATTGATGTTACTGAATTTAGGATTGTCGCATTAAAATCAGCACAGCATTTCCGTGCTGGTTTTAAGCACCTTGCTAAAAAGATTATCTCTGTAGATTCACCAGGATTAAGTACGAGTAAAGTAGCTAGCTTTAATTATCAAAGAATTATTAGACCGATCTATCCGTTAGATTGCAATTAATTATGAGTCTCGTGTACCCAACATTAAATAAAAAAGGGAAGGCAATCGAAGGACTCTTTAACAGTGTCTTTTTTGGATATAACGATGATACCAACGTTTCTCTATTGAAGGTGAACCACCACTAATTTTAAAAAAACTTCTAATAGAAAGGGAGTATTTACGAATGAGTGTACATCAAATGCAGGCTAGGAGAATAAGAGATAAAGAGGATGTAATCCGACTTACCCAGTCCCTTGTCAAAATCGAAAGTGTTTATCGCCCCGGAGTTGAAGGGGGAAACGAAGAAAAAGTTGCGAACTATGTAGCAAACTATCTAAGGGATATAGGGATTGAGGTATTTATTGAAGAAGTAGAGCCAGGCCGTCCTAATGTTATAGGCATTGTTGATTCCGGCAGACCCGGAAAAACGTTACTTTTCGAAGGTCATACAGATGTAGTAACGGAAGGAGAACGTGAAGCGTGGAAGTACGATCCATTTGGAGCGGAAATTGTAAATGGAAGAATGTATGGCAGAGGGACAAATGATACAAAAGGAAATCTGTCTTGTATGATTACTGCTGTTCATTCCTTATTAAGAGATAAGGAATACTGGTCAGGGAAAATTATTTTATGCATTCCTTGTGATGAAGAGGGAATGATGATTGGTATTAAACATTTTATCAAACAGGGATGGGCAAAAGATGTGGCAGGAGCTATCATTTGTGAACCTGAAGAAAATGAAGTCTGCATTACACAAAAGGGGGCTATGCGGATTGCCATTAATGTTTACGGAAAAATGGCTCATGGAGCTATGCCTTTAAGCGGGATCAATCCGAATACACGTATGGCTAAAATAATCTGTGAAATTGATAAGTTAGAAACTCTTGAGAAAGAACGTCTTGGAAAGCACGATCTGTTGGGCTGGCCCTCCATAACACCGACAATCTTAATGGGACCTGTTCACGGGGAAGCACAAATTAATGTTGTTCCAGATCAATGCATGACCACATTGGATATTCGAACTATACCTGGCCAAGAGCATAAGGTTATAAAATCTCAATTGCAAAACATAATAGATAAACTTGCTAAAGATGATCCTGATTTTAAAGCAGAAATGGAAGTGATTGAGGAACGTCCATGGACCATTACCGACCGTGATAACCCAGTAGTCACGGCTGTTGCAAAAGCTGCTCAAATCGTTACGGGAAAAGAAGCGGTGTATAACGGAGTCCCAGGAGCAACAGATGGGACATTCCTGCATATGGCTGGTATTCCAATTGTCACGATTGGAGCGGGGGAAAGGGAAGTACCACACCAAATAAATGAATATGTAGATGTTGAAGAACTTGCGGAGACAACAGAAATCTATCGGACTGCCGCCCTTATTTTTTTAAATGGAGAATCATTTTAGTGAAAGGATATTAAATTACTGTACTCCCTTGAAATTGGATAAGTCTTATAGCAGATTTATGCGATTAATAGAGCAAATTCGTAAAAAGCCTTTACTCTTCAAGAGTAAAGGCTTTTTACACTGGGTAAATATTTAAAGTATTAGTTTAGTAACAGGAGCTAAACACTTATTATCGGTGTCGATAACGCAAAATTCAAACATGGTCCAGAGCTCAAGACTTTAGAGGAATAGAGTTTGGCTTACCCTGCTAAAAAGAAACTGTGAAGTGAAAATATGGATGAATACAAGGAAGCCAAAAACGAACTTTTCCAATGTGGCACCACTTTCTCGAATCTCTTCCGTACCCCTTTTCCAGCTAAATGGATTCACTACTTGAGAGGTTATTTAGCTTCTTTAATATCTCTGTAGTTAGTGGTAAAATATCACAGCGTGAAAAAAGCGTGCCTGATAACATTTGTGAAACAACCATTTTCTTAACTTGATGGCGATTGGGACTTACCCTCGGGAGCGTGCAGGACTTTGGTATATTAATTAATTTAAAATAGTTACTGATACGATTCTACCGTTATAATATATTTATATTTCATTTTAGAGGTGAAACAACATAATGAAAATTGGTGTTATAGGCTCAAAGTATTTTTTGGAATCCTTATCTGTCCATTATCCCTTATTTCCTGAAGTACAATTTATTTCCTTTCAGTACGAAATGCCGGAAGAAAGTAGTCTGTTAATAGAAGAAGCTGGTAAACAAACTGATTTAGTATTGTTTTCAGGTTCAATCCCTTTTTATTATGGGTACAAGCAAGTTAAAAGAAATTTCATTGAAGCTATATATGTCCCTTTTGATGAATTGACTGTAGCGCTCTCGTTATTTTCGATTTCTCATCGGGAACAAGTGACTTTGAATGAAATTTCTATCGATTTACCGGATCAAAGCCGGTTAATGAAGGTGCTGGAAGAATCAGAAATCGTAGAAAAGTCCCTTTATGTTAAGGATTACCCTTGGATATATAAGAGGGATGAAGAAACCCAGGCACTAAATATAGCTGAATTTGTCCACTTTCACAGCAAACAATATAGGGAAGGAAAAACCCTTTTTGCACTAACGAGTATTCATGCAGTTTATCAGGAGCTTCAAAGGCTATCCATTCCTTCTAGATATATGGTCCAGCCCAAACATACCTTAATTGAAAGCCTAACAAGAGCTATATCCTTGTTGAAACTAAAGAAAACGGAAGAATCTCAGATTGCTGTTATTTCTATTCAAGATTATCAACAAAATCTTAATGGGAGTGATTCATTTTTAAATTTTTTACAGAAGTTGAGTAAAAGGCTACAAGCTCGTGTTTCTCTTGAATACTTAAATCCATATTTGATTTATACAACACGTGGAGCATTGCAGGCGTTCGAAAACGATTTTTATAATGATATTATCGGACAAATGGAAAGAGAATTTCAAACTTTATTCCAAATAGGTATTGGGTATGGGTATACAATTCAGGAGGCGGAAAAACATTCAGCCCAGGCGTTATTTTTTACTAATAAATTTCTAAAGAGTAAAACGATTGCATGCTTGGTGGATGAAGATCAAAAATTACAAGGACCTTTATTTGAAGAAAATCACCTTGTGGAATTGAAAAACGAGGATGAAACTATTCAAAAACTAGCTAGTGAACTTAAAATGAGTGCAAAAAATATAAAGTTAATTCATCAGTTTATTTCCATAAACAATTTTCGAGCTTTTTCTGCGAGCAGAGCTAGAAGAATACATGAATTGCACCCGACGATCGGCAGAAAGATTCATTAAAAGGCTCATTGAAGGAGGCTGTCTTTTAAAAGGAGGTGAGGAACATCCTTACGATCAAGGAAGACCTCGAAATTTATATTTAGCTACAGAAAAATTCAAGAACCTAACTGGAATTTAAAAATTCAGACTTTACAGAAAAAGGGGATTAGTATATATTATTTTTATTAACGACATATAGCGACAGTATGAAAGGGGAGCTTAGTTTTGATTATCGAACGTTGTGAAATTTATGCCACTCATTTGCCTTTAAAAGAACCATTTGTTATTTCCTATGAAACATATAAGTATATGCCTTCTGTTATCGTAAAATTGATAGCCGATAACGGGCTAGTAGGATATGGTGAAGCAGTACCTGATGAACATGTAACAGGGGAAACGTTTTATGCAACATTCGAAGTATTAAAGCATGTCCTATTGCCTGCTTTGAAACAAGAAAATCCTTTTAATTTGGAAAAAATTCACGACATTATGAATTCGGCCATTATGGGAAATCCCTCAGCAAAAGCGGCAATTGATATTGCCTGCTATGACCTTATGGGAAAATACACAAAATTGCCGATTTATGATTTATTAGGTGGGAAATTTCATGAATCCCTAACTTTTGCAAAGGTTTTAAGTATTGACGAACCAGAGATTATGGCTGAAAAAGCTCAGGAAGCTGTCGACCAAGGATATACTTCGTTAAAACTTAAGGTGGGTTGGGATATTGAGTCAGATGTAGAGCGTATAGCAGCGGTTCGAGAAAAAGTTGGGGAGAAGTTTCCAATTCGGGTAGATGCCAATCAGGGATGGGGAACTTATGCCAATGCCCTTCCAGCAGTAAAAGCTTTGGAACCATTTCACCTTTCATGGTTAGAACAGCCGATTAGAATGGGAGATATTGACGGTCTTGCAGAACTCAAAGAAAAAACAACCATTCCCATTATGGCTGATGAAAGCATCCATCACGGGTACCATCTACAGGAACTAATTAAAAAGAAGGCCGTAGATAAAATCAATATAAAACTAATGAAGTGCGGTGGAATTTATCAGGCAATCCAATTGGCAAAGACAGCTGAGATTGCAGGTATCAGCTGCCAAATTGGGTCCATGGTAGAATCCTCAATTGGATCGTCTGCAGGATACCATACGGCCATTTCACGAAAAAATATTACCAGTACAGAACTGACAGGTCCACTGCTATTCAGTCAGGACATTGGAAATCTTGATTATGAAATTCCCTATGTACATCTTACAAGAGAACCGGGGCTTGGAATTAATATCAACGAGGAAGTTCTTGGGCAATTAACCATAAAAAAAGAGCAAGTTTAATATTTTTATTGAAACCGGATGGAGCAAATCAATTAGGATGAGGTGAAATGATGGAAACTGAAAAAAATAATGTGACAGTTAAGAAAAAGGCATGGTTAAAAGTGCCACATACATATACACTCATATTTATCATAATCATCATGGCAGGGCTTGCTTCATATGTAATTCCTGCCGGTGAATTCGATCGTGTTGAAGATGAGAAATCGGGTAGAATGCTTGTTGTCGACGGAAGCTATCATGCTATTGATCGTGATCCTGTGAGCTTCTTTGACCTTTTCACGTCCATTCCATTGGGCTTAGAAAAGGGAGCCCAGATTATTTTTTATATTTTTCTTGTAAGTGGTGTATTTGGTATTATTCGCACTACTGGTGCAATTGAAGCAGGGGTCTATAAAGGGGTACGATCTCTTGAAGGGCGAGAAAAACTATTAATTCCGTTGAGTATGTTGCTTTTTTCCATAGGCGGCTTTAGCATGGGGATGGCAGAAGAAACCATTATCTTCGTGCCTATAGGGATCGCGATAGCAAGAGCTATGGGCTTTGATGCGGTTACTGGAACGGCTATGATTACCCTTGGTGCTGCTAGCGGATTTTTTGGAGGCATGCTCAACCCGTTCACTGTAGGGGTCGCCCAATCACTGGCAGAAGTACCTTTATTCTCTGGAATTGGTTTCCGTTTTGTTGTATATATTTTTGTCCTGGCATTTGCCATTTGGTATGTCAGCCGTTATGCAAATAAGGTAAAACGGAATCCTGAAAAAAGTGTAATCTATGATATTGAACAAAAAGAAAAACAAACGGCCGGATTAGTTGATTTCCCTGAATTGACCGGACGCCATAAGCTAGTTTTTCTAGCAATGATCTTTGGGCTGGCTTTTAACATTTATGGCGTGTTTAAATGGGGCTGGTTTTTAACAGAGCTCACAGCTTCTTTCTTGATTATGGGTATCGTTAGCGGGCTGGTTGGCGGTTTGCAACTTGGACAACTTTTTGATTCATTTATTGAGGGAGCTCGAGCAGTCACATTTGGTGCCTTGATCGTCGGCTTTGCAAGGGCTATTACAGTAGTTTTAGAAGAAGGTAAAATCATAGATTCGTTAGTCTTTATGGCAGCTTCGGGGATAAGTCACCTACCACAAACATTGAATGTCGTAGGTATGTTCTTCACCCAAGCATTCCTTAATTTATTCATTTCTTCAGGCAGTGGACAGGCTGCGGCTACAATGCCAATTATGGTTCCTATTACTGATATTTTGGGATTGGAAAGACAGCTTGCCGTTCTTGCCTTCCAATATGGGGATTCTGTTACGAACTCAATTATTCCAACGTCCTCAGCATTAATGGGATACCTGGCTATTGCTGGAATTCCATATGAGAGATGGGTTAAATTTATTTGGAAATTAATTCTCGGATGGACTTTGATTGCTTGTTTAGCATTAATAGCGGCAGTCGCTCTCGGTGTCTCCTGAGAAAATAAGGAGCGGTTTGATGAAAGAATTATTGAAGGAAATAGAACCTCAAGTTTTGGAGATTTTCCGCCATCTTCATGAGAATCCTGAAGTGAGCTGGAAAGAGTTTCAGACTACATCTTATATTTCAAAGGTGATCCAACAAAACGGGATTGAAGTGACCACTTTTTCGGATATGCCTGGAGTAATAGGTAAGTGGTCACCAGTGGACAGTATAAGTAATTTAACGATTGGATTACGAGCTGATATGGATGCTCTACTTCAGGATGTGGACGGGACTTTTCGTGCTAACCATTCCTGCGGACATGATGCTCATATGACGATTGTATTAGGTGTCTTGCTTTTATTAAGAAAAATGAAGATTATTCTTCCAGGTACGTTAAAATTTATTTTTCAGCCAGCTGAAGAAGTGGGTGAAGGTGCTTTAAAGATAATTGAAAAACAGGTACTGGATGATGTTGACTTTCTATATGGTCTTCATCTGCGTCCTATTCAGGAAATTAAGAATGGACAAGCTACTTCAGGCATCATTCATGGCTCAGCTGATACAGTATTTGGTGAGATTCACGGATTTGACGGACATGGCGCAAGACCTCATTTAACTTTAAATGCCATTGAAGTGATTAGTGCGATTGTTGAACAAATTAAAGGAATCCGTCTAAACCCGCAACTATCTTATTCAGTCAAAATGACACAGGTTTCTGCGGGAGGGGAAAATGCGAATATTATACCTGGGTCCTCCAAGTTCAGCCTTGATTTACGTGCGCAAACAAATGAAGCGATGGATGAATTGATAGAGAAGGTGGACGATGTCCTGAATAAAATGTCTGTCTTCTATCAATGCCAAATAAGCTTCAAGCACAAAGAAAGAGTTTATGCCGCATCTGTTGATCAAGAAGCAGCAGAATTTATGGAGAAAGCAATCGAAAACACCTTAGGGGCTAAAGGGCTTGTGGGGCCTATTATTACACCCGGTGGAGAGGATTTTCATTTTTATACAAAAGAAAGGCCTGCAATCAAGGCCACAATGCTGGGTGTGGGCTGCGATTTAGAGCCTGGTCTACATCATCCCAACATGGTATTTAATCAGGACGCCATTTTCACAGGAATTGAGATATTAACTAGGGTAGTTATTGAAACTTTTGAAAAATATAACAAATAAAAATATAGTAAATCGAATTCTTATATCGCTATGAATCATTTCAATTATAAAAAAGAGCAGACCTTTATGGTGAAGAAATCGAGGAAGCAGAAAGAATTGTAAGAGCGTTCGAACAGGCATTAGCCAAAGGGGAAGGTGTATTACTATTGAAGGGAAAATGATCGACCTTCCTATTGTAGAACGTGAAAGCGTACCCTTCAATCAGTTAAATTATATCAATCGTGACGACTCCAGTTCCTACTGGAGCTTGAAGGGAGGAATATCTTATGAAGAAGATTAGAATTGGTTCAGGTGCGGGATACGCAGGCGATCGAATTGAACCAGCGATGGAATTAATACAAAAAGGAAATTTGGATTACATAATTTTTGAATGCTTAGCAGAAAGAACAATTGCCCTTGCTCAGCAAGAGAAAATGAAAAATCCTGATATGGGGTATAACCATTTATTGAAGTATCGTATGGATAAGGTCTTATCACTGTGTGTCGAGAATAATGTCACATTAATCACCAATATGGGAGCAGCAAACCCACTTGCCGCAGCTAAGATTGTTAAGAATATAGCAGAGGAAAAAGGCATCCATGATTTAAAAATAGCAGCAGTAAGTGGAGATGATGTGTATCCAAACATCGGGATGTACTTGGAATGCTCAATTATAGAAACCGGAGTACCATTGAAAGATGTGAAGTCTTCCATAATTTCTGCAAATGCCTATATCGGAATTTTTGGAATTGTGACCGCGTTGAAAGAAGGGGCAGATATTGTAATTACCGGCCGGGTATCAGATCCCTCATTAGTAGTTGCACCACTTCAGCATGAATTTGGTTGGCAGGATACAGACTATGAGCTTCTTGGTAAGGGGACAGCGGCTGGTCATTTACTCGAGTGTGCAGCCCAAGTGACAGGTGGTTATTTCGCCGATCCGGGGTATAAGGATGTTCCTGACTTATGGAATGTCGGTTATCCGATCGCCGAAGTACAGGGAAATGGGGACTTTTTTTTAACCAAGCTTGAGGATTCGGGAGGCATGGTTACGGCTGCGACCGTAAAGGAACAAGTTGTTTATGAAATTCACGACCCAACCCAATATCTTACTCCTGATGTTATTGCTGATTTCTCTCAAATAGAAGTGATAGAAAAAGTGATAAACCAAGTGCATATTACTGGGGTGTCTGGAAAAGAGAAGAGTGGACTCTATAAAACAAGCATCGGCTACGTGGACGGATACATAGTTGAAGCAGAAATTAGTTACGGCGGTTCGGGTTGTTTGGAAAGGTCAAGACTGGCGGAAGAAGTAGTGAGACACCGGTTGATTCAGGCTAATATAGAGATTCAAGAAATGAGAATCGATCATATTGGTTCTAATTCACTGTATGGATCTTCTATTTCAGAGCCGTTGTATGACAGAGAAAGGCTATCCGAGGTACGATTAAGAGTGGCTGCCAGGACGGCTGATAAAGGAGCTGCTGATGTGATCGGGCAAGAGGTGGAAGCACTCTATACTAATGGGCCTGCTGGAGGCGGTGGTGTTCGGGTTAATGTCCAAGAGGTTGTATCAATTGCATCCATTCTTATTCCTAGCGAAGAGATTACAATCGAAGTAACGTACGAGGAGGTCGGCAAGATTGAAACTCAAGCAAGTCACTCACTCTAGGTCAGGGGATAAAGGAAATATTTCAAATGTTTCCGTCATCGTCTATCGTATGGAAGATTATGAGAAAGTAAAAAAACAGGTAACAGCAGAAAAGGTTAAGGATTACTTTCACGAAATAGTGAAGGGTGATGTGGTTAGGTATGAACTGCCGAAAATTGGCGCATTGAACTTTGTCATGCAAAACGCATTAGGCGGAGGCGTCACAAAATCACTTACTTTGGATCGACATGGAAAAAGTTTGAGCTCGGCTTTAATGGATATGGAAATCGATATGGAAGCTGATGTGAATGACTCAAATTATTAATTTTCTTACGAAGGCGAGCCAATTATTCAGAGGTTCGTTTTTTGTATTCCGAAATTTTGGGACGATAAAAGTCTATATAGTAATTCTATGTAGATGGTGATGAATGTGTAAAACTCTTCTGTTCAAGTGGGATATCAAAACCAACTGCAATAATGAAGATTTTCTTTCGATTCCTACCTAAGATAAATAAGCTCGACACATTGTTATACGTCACTTGTGGCTTATACAAAACGATTGTGAGGTTAAGATTATTGGGATATGTTATTACTAGTGAAGATACATTCTACAGCTACTTGGTAGTATAAGTTGAAGAGCAAAGAGGGCTGCAGCGAACCTTTCTCTTTCCGTTAAAAATGATAATCAAATAAAAAAACTTGCGGGCAAACACAGTTTGCTGACCTTTTTTCATTTTTTTGTTCATAAGTATATCCGTAAAGGAATAAAAAATCATAAATGTTTTCGATTATTAAGATATGGAGGATAATAAATGAGCGAAGTATGGGAAAAGAAAGCAAGATTCGAGCATCAGTTTTGGTCGCAAATCTTAGGGGATCATTCCCGATTTATCCATGAGTCTTTAGCACCGGTTGAACTAGAAAATATTGAAATTGCATCCGAGTTTATTCAAATATTTGACACTCTCCTTGGTAAAGTCAAATCGGAAGATATTTCACAATTGACTTTTGCGGCAGAAGATGCGGCTTTAAAACTTCGAGAGTTTAAGTTAAACCTAATGAAAAAACATTTAGTAGGGAAAATCAAAATACATCTTTCACCTACATTTCTTAATCATATGGTGAACGAATTAGAAGAATATTTAAGGTTATTAAAACACTTTAAATCCAATCAAACCCCACCAGTTTATCATGAACTTCATCATCATTTGGTTTGGCTGTTAGATGCCGCTGGGCATGCAGGTGCCATATCATCCAATTTGGATGATGTTGAAAAACGATTAAAAGAGAAAAGTGACCAATATACGAAGCATTTTAATGAATATTATATAAAAGCAGTCGAATTGGCGGGATATTTACGGACTAATTTATCCACTTTTCCTGCATTAGAAAAGATGAATGTAGACGTCAAATTAGAAATAAAACTTTTTCAGCACTTTCTAAATGAATTGGAGGAACTAGAACTTAGTGCACAAGCTCTAGGAACATTTTCTCCATTAATGGCGGATCATATGTCGCGTGAAGAATGTTATTATTTGATGAAGCTCGCTGAATCGACAAATTCTGAAAAGCCTAACTGCGATCCAGCCAAACCTAGACTAAATGAGGGTATTTGAACAGCTAACCAGTTCGAAAAAGTGCACGATAAACTTATCTTAATGCACCCAACCTAACATGAAACTGTTAAATAACATAAGCAATCCAAGTTGTATTCACGCTATCAAACGAAGGGTATACGTATTGTAACTTTTATTGAACCTCTGAATTTATAAGTGAATAATTGATCCAAACCTAACTTCAAAATCAGACATTCTGATCGTTTATATAGACCTTATAGTCTAAACATACTGAATTTTTTAGAAAGGTAACATTTTTTTTGATAATAAGATGGGATGTATACTTGTCATTGGTGAAATGTAACCATTTATTTGTCTTAATATCATTACTTCTTTTAGAATCTAACCCTACAACATCCACAACTTGATAAACAAGGTATTTTTTAGTATTAGAAACACAAAAAGGATATAGAAACTTTTCTCTATAAGAAAAGCCCTATATCCTTTAAATTTCTAGCAAAAATGTATTTTCACATTTCTCCAGTGTCATAATTTAATTGCCAAATAATTCCGAACTTATCTGTTACCTGACCATAGAGTTTGCTCCAGAATGTTTCTTGAAGGTCCATAACTACTGTGCCGCCTTCTTTCAGTTTATTAAAGATAGATTTAATTTCATCCATGTTTTTATTAACTACTGCAAGGCTTATGTTGTTTCCTTCAACAAAAGGCATTCCAGGAAAAACATCAGAAAACATTACATTACTTCCCTCAATATTAAGCCTTGTGTGCATAACTAAATTTTTTGCTTCTTCTGGGAGAGGGAATTCAGGGTTAGGTGGTGTTTCTCCAAAGGTCATAATTTGTGGTGTTTCAGTCCCAAAAACCTGTGCGTAAAACTCTACTGCTTCACGGCAGTTCCCATTAAAATTAATATAAACATCAACTGACATTTGTTTCACTCCTATGAATTATATTGTTTTTCATTGCTACATGATTTATTTACATATTGTAACATTTAACTGTTTAAAATCAAAAATATTTCCACGAGTTCCATAAAAAAGGTTTCGACAAACTAGAAATAAAATACGAATACAAATGGAATATAAATTCAGAGAGATTGTAGTATCTACCAAAAAAATTTTGTCACTTTTAGAATACAATCCTTTTTCAATAAACTCCAATCTTCCTTATCCTCGTTTAAATTCACTATTTCATAATAAAGCTCTGTCCTAATAAAAACTAATAACAATTGAAGGCACTGCAAAATACAAACAAATATTTTCGACCTCGAATAAATCCATTCTGAAAGGGGATAGATAAAAGGTAAGTTAATAAGGATATAAAACTAGTGTCTATTATGGGAAGGGGATGTATTTTTGAAGGCAGCAGAGCTTTTTGTAAAATGTTTAGAGGGTCAGGGTGTTGAATACATATTTGGAGTGCCGGGGGAAGAAAACATAGATTTGTTGGACGCGATAAATAAGTCGAGCATACAGTTTATCGTTTGCCGGCATGAAACTGGAGCAGCGTTTATCGCTGGGATGATGGGTAAGTTGACAGGAAAACCCGGAGTTTGTCTTTCAACACTTGGACCCGGGGCCACCAATATGGTGACGGGTGTTGCCTGTGCTACTTTGGATCGAATGCCGCTAATCGCGATTACGGCACAGACCGATCTCAACATGCAGTTTAAAGGGGCTCATCAATACATAAATATTCTCGAGCTATATCACCCGATTTCGAAATGGAGTACAACTATTTATGATGGTTCCGTTATTCCAAAAATTATAACTAAAGCTTTTGCATTGGCTGCAAAGGATTTGACTGGAGCCATTCATATCGAGTTTCCGAATGATATCGCCTCCGCCCTTGTGCATGGAGAACCTTTACAAACTCAGCTTTATGACAAAAAAGTACGATCATCTGAGCAAGCAATCAATGAAGTGGCTATGGCTATCAATCAAGCAAAATTCCCCCTATTTTTGATAGGGAATAATGCTTCAAAAGGTGGAGCATCTACTGATATTTTAACTTTAATCGAAAAGCTTAAAGCCCCTTTCACAGAAACATTTATGGCGAAAGGCGTAGTTCCAGAAAATCACCCACTGCATTTACAAACAATTGGACTACCAGAAGGTGATATTGTCAATAAAGCCTTTAGTCGCGCAGATTTAGTCATTGCTATCGGATATGACCCTATCGAATACGAACCTAAAAAATGGAACCCATTACTATCACCTATCATTCATATCGATGTACAAGACCATGAGTTAGATAACTATTATCCGGTAAAGGCATCCCTTGTTGGTGACTTGTCTGCAAATCTTTTACGTTTAATTGACCAAATTGATCAAAGGAATGAAATCGATCCATTTTATCGTAATGTAAAGGAAACGATATTGTCAGATCGATTGTTACATTCAACCAGTAATTCATACCCAATGTCTCCTCAACGTATCATTAAGGAAATACGGGAAGTTCTATCAAATGATGATATTTTACTATCAGATGTTGGAGCCCATAAATTGTGGATCGGCCGGCAATATGAGACATTAAAGCCAAATACATGTATCCTATCAAATGGGCTTGCTTCAATGGGTATCGCACTTCCGGGAGCAATTGGTGCGAAACTTGCGTGTCCTGATAAAAAAGTAATGGCTGTATGCGGTGACGGGGCTTTTATCATGTCTATAGCAGAGTTTGAAACAGCGGTTCGTTTGAAGGTACCGATTGTTATTATGATTTGGCGAGATGGAAGATATGGAATGATTGAATGGGAACAAAAAAACAAGTTAGGCCATTCATCTAATATCCAATTTAATAACCCGGATTTTGTTGCCCTTGCAAGATCATATGGTGCGAAAGGATATAAGGTAAAAAAAGCAGCAGAGCTAACAACAGTCTTACAAAAAGCAATATCTGAAGATGGACCGGTAATTGTTGAATGTGAGGTTGATTATCAAGAAAGTTTCAGGTTGAGTGAACGTTTAAAGGACTCTCGTTAGATGACTCACGAAACTTTAATAAATAAAGGAAAGAGAAGCCGAATATAGTATGCATGACGAACGATTGAAGGGGTGAGCATAAATTGTTACTTCAACCAATTACAGATCATGCGAAAATAGTCCACTATTCCTTTAATGAAAAAGCTTCTATTTCAAGGAAGATTACGGTCATTGCACTGTTAAGTACTATGGCGGCTACTCTCCAGGCAGCTGGCGGATTGATTCCGGCAGCTGGTTTGTTCATTAGTCCCCTTGCAACAACACCCGCTATCCTTAGTATGGTTTTATCAGAAAGATATGGTTTGCTTGGTTACTTATTAACCTTGTTTTTGCTCTTTCTCATTCAGCCGAATCAGTAGATTAATAGGTGTATGTAATTCCGGACAGAATACGTCAATTTCGTATCCTCTGGGTAATGCAATGTCATTCGGATTAAGATTTCTCTTCTTATTTTCGTTCATTCCTTTTCTGCCCCCTAATATCAAATGACAAGCACCTTTTCACCCCCAGCAACAGCTCTAGGGACAGCTGCACCAAAGCGAATTGATATGTTAGACAATTTGTATTAGACACCAACATTTTTTTAACCATCCAGAAGTTTCATTAATAGATATTCCATGTGTGTTATTCTCATTAACAAAGATTTAAATAGATTAAGAAGGATTGTCCCCTTTAAGGAACTTAAGAGACAAGTAGTATAGCTAATGGGGAGTCGACATTTTTCAATAAAAACTTAAAATATTGCTTCAAATAACACTTTATAAGGTGAGATTGATTTTTATTATAAAGAAAAACGCCAATTAAGGCGCTTAACAAAATATATAAGATACTTTGAACCGTTAATTATCTTTATCGTGAAGTTTATCTTCATATTCAGTTTCTAACATACCATACATGCCATTCATCTCTTGTTCATCGGGATCTGCCCCAAAGTCGTTATCATTTTTTTTGCTATTATTATCAAGAATTTCTTCTTTATTATTTTTCTTATTCATACATCTCACCTCCAACTATTAGGGTGTCTTATTACCAAAGTAAATATACTATCGTAGACTCAGGTACATTTAGGAGTAAGTGTACCAATTGTATATGGATACTATATCGTTTTTTATTAGTGATTATACTTATAATAGATTTTGGTATTCTAAATAGTTATTACTCTTACTATTTGTTAAAATATAAATAAACTAGAGATAACGGGGAGAGAATGTGAAGCGGAAACGGAAGAAATCAAACACTATTTTTGTAATCTTTATCCTGCTTTTTGTATTTTTGCTCATGAAGCAGGTCATGGAAAGTTCAATTGAGGGAAATTTCTTCACACCAGTGAATCCACCTGATTCGTTTGCGAATGTGAAAAAGTATAGCAACCTTCTGCACGATGAGTTAGCAAAATATGGGCTTGAGGAGCACACATCGACATTGATAGCCCTGATGCAGCAGGAAAGTCGTGGGCGGGGTGGTGATCCAATGCAGGCGTCTGAATCGGCGGGACTCGATCCAAATACAATTACCGATCCTACCGAAAGCATCAGGTATGGAGTGAAACATTTCCAGCGAATTATCAAATATGGGAATGAAAAGAACGTGGATTTCTCTACAATCATTCAATCTTATAATATGGGAATTGGTTATATTGATTACATTGCAAATGCAGGAGGGAAGCATACTGAAGAACTAGCGAAGCAGTTCTCGATGCTCCAAGTTGAAAAGAATCCTACGCTCTATGATTGCGGAGGCGACAAAGGAAATTTCCGATATCCATATTGCTACGGTGACTTTTCATATAGTGCAAAGGTAGCTAAGTACATTGATGAACTTGCAGATAGTGTACCTACTCATGTAAATGGAGAGTAAATAGGTGAAGTACCTTAACGGCCTCACCTGTGTTTTCAGTTCATCAAATTTGATCCTATACATTTTTAGATTTAAAACCGATATTAATCAGAGTGCCCAGCACCTCGGACATGGACTTTTAACATCTGGTTATAGTCCATGTCGATATCAGCGTGAACTGGAAATCTTGTTCGGTATCATAGAAGCATCATTGAAGAAAGAGCACGATAACATTACCTAATTCAAAAAGTACGTACTAGAGGGGTAAACATAAACAACAATCTAGCTCGGTTGTATTTGATATTATGGGCGTTTCATCTAAGGATATGCTTCGTGGCATCGCCGAAAGTGAGATCCTGCTATATGCCGGGATCATAAGACCCTATTTTGTATTAATTATTATATTGATTTGATTTTGTTAGGCCATTTTTTGTTTAATGCACTTATAAATGTTTTCACGTTCTTTTTATCTACCATAATGGGGGAATACACGTAGGAAAGCGTTCTGTTAAAAGACTCATTTTTCAACTGTATAATTGAAAGAGTCTTATGCAGAATGTCTCTTTCAATGACACTACGGGATAAGAGAGTTAGCCCCATACTATTTTTTATAAGTGTTTCTTTAATTCCTTGATTACTGCTTATGGTAAGAAGCGATTTAACTTTCAAACCATTTGAACGAAGGAAGTGGTTAAGATATTCTCGTGTACCTGATCCAACTTCTCTGGTTATCCATGCTTGATTCTGAAGGTCAGCAATCGTAACTTCATCTTTACAAGCGAGTTTATGATTGTTTGAAGAAACTATAAATAACTCATCCTGCAAAAAAGCGTGTACGGAAAGTTCTTTTTCATTTGTTTGACCTTCTATTAAACCTATATCTACTTGATATAACCTGACTGATTTTACGATTTCTTCCGTGTTTCCAATTACAACTTGAAGTTCAAGTTCCGGAAAGTCTTTTTGAAGGTCAATAAGTAAAGAAGGCAAGATATACTCGCCGATTGTAAAACTTGCGCCTATTTTTAATTCTCCTTTTATGGATTTATCATGTTCTTGAATGTCTTGTCTGGTCTGTTCATAGATTGTGATCATTTGCTTAGCGCGATCATAAAGAATTTCTCCTGTTAAAGTGACTTTTAAGAATTTAGGAGAGCGGAGAAATAATTTAGTTTGGAACTCTTCTTCTAATTTTTTTATGTGCAAACTAACACTTGGTTGTGACATAAGAAGCATTTCTGCTGTTTTTGTAAAATTCTTGACTTCTACAAGGGTCACAAAAGTTTTTAAAGCATCATAGTACATAGGAATCCCACCTTATTATTAATATTCTTAATAGTTGCAATTAATTATATATATTTTACTAATGATGTGCCTTTCGGTAAAGTTAATGAGAAACTTATTTTAGGAAGAATCTAGGTTGGGGAAGGCTATCGTCCTTTATTATGTTATTTTTTATTAATAGTGAGCTATGAAAAAGTGTTCCTTCCCTGTATGAACTGAACTTTCTAAATTTTTTTACAGTTAAAACCGACTTCGTCTATAGGAGTAAACGAGTTAATTTCATAGTTCTAAAAAATGTCTAAAACAACTCGTATAAGAATCAACTAAGATAAGTTTATATTCCTTTGTGAGGTGGAAAACGTGCAACTTCAGGTAAGTAACAGTCCTTTTAATCATGAACAGACAGAGCTTCTTAACAATCTACTGCCTAGCTTGACAGAAACACAAAAAGTTTGGCTGAGCGGTTATCTGACCGCGTCTTTGTCAGTTTTCAACGCAGGAACAGCCGACGTATCGGTGGCTCAACCCAGCGGGAAGACAATATCAAAAGAGGTTACCATCCTTTATGGTTCACAGACGGGAAATGCTCAAGGGTTGGCAGAGAATGCAGCAAGAAAGCTTGAGGGTAATGGTTTTCAGGTAACCATTTCATCCATGAGTGACTTTAAAGTGAACAATTTGAAAAAAGTCCAGAATCTTCTTATTGCCGTTAGCACGCATGGAGAAGGGGACCCACCGGATAATACTTTGTCCTTCCATGAGTTTCTTCATGGCAGAAGGGCACCAAACCTTGGAGATCTCCGCTTCTCCGTATTGGCGCTGGGGGACAGCTCATATGAGTTTTTCTGTGAAACGGGAATACAATTCGATAAGCGCTTGGAAGAACTTGGCGGGACCCGGCTATTTCCGCGGATGGACTGTGATCTTGATTATGATGAGCCGGCTGCAGAATGGCTGGAAGGAGTAATTTCGAGCTTAAGTGAGGAGCAAGGAAGTACTGTTTCTGCCGTTCCCGCAACAATAACACCAGTAAGTGAACACACGTATTCCAGGACAAACCCTTTTAAAGCGGAAGTTATGGAAAATATTAACTTGAACGGCCGTGGCTCCAATAAAGAGACACACCATATCGAGTTATCGCTTGAAGGCTCTGGAATTACATTTGAACCTGGTGACAGCCTTGGTATTTATCCACAAAATGATTCCATTTTAGTGGATATGCTCCTTAAAGAAATCAATTGGGACCCTGAAGAAATCGTGAAGGTCAACAAGCAGGGAGACCTTCGAAAACTAAGGGAATCGCTCATCTCCAATTTTGAAATAACAGTATTAACAAAATCGCTCCTTGAGCAAGCGGCCCAACTTTCAGGCAACGAGGATTTAAAGGCACTTTTATCAGCTGGTAATGAAGAAAAACTAAAAGAATATCGTGAAGGCCGTGATTTGCTTGATTTTGTCCGTGATTTTGGCTCATGGGGTGAATCGGCGCAAGAATTCGTCTCCATCCTTCGAAAAATTCCAGCCCGTCTATATTCGATTGCGAACAGCCTATCCGCGTATCCAGATGAAGTGCATCTGACAGTCGGAGCTGTCCGGTATGATAGTCATGGACGAGAAAGAAAAGGTGTCTGCTCCATTTTATGTGCGGAACGTTTACAGCCAGGGGATACGCTTCCTGTTTACATTCAGCATAACCAAAACTTTAAGCAGCCGAAGAACCCAGACACTCCAATCATCATGGTTGGACCGGGAACAGGCATTGCTCCGTTCAGATCCTTTATACAAGAGCGCGAAGAAACAGAAGCGATTGGGAAAACGTGGCTTTTTTTCGGCGATCAGCATTTCTTAACGGATTTCCTATATCAGACTGAATGGCAAAAGTGGTTGAAAACAGGTGTACTTACGAAAATGGATGTAGCCTTTTCGCGTGACGCGGATGAAAAAGTATATGTTCAACACCGGATGCTTGAGCACAGTAGGAAATTATACGAATGGCTTCAAGAAGGAGCGGCGGTATACATTTGCGGAGATGAGAAAAACATGGCACATGACGTCCATAATACACTTATTGAGATCATTGAAAAAGAAGGGCAGATGAGCCATGCTGATGCACAAGATTACCTTGAAGAAATGCAACAGAATAAACGCTATCAACGTGATGTGTACTGAAATATGAATGAAAAGGAGATATCAATATGGTGAACCAACTATTAAAAGCACCAGAAGGCCCGCCTAGTGATGTTGAACAAATAAAAGATAAAAGCAATTATTTGCGTGGTACACTGGGAGAAGTAATGCTGGATCGGATCAGCGCCGGTATTCCAGATGATGACAATCGATTAATGAAACATCACGGCAGCTATTTGCAGGATGACCGGGATCTCCGCAATGAGCGTCAAAAGCAAAAACTTGAACCTGCGTATCAGTTCATGCTGCGTGTCCGTATGCCAGGTGGCGTGGCATTGCCTGCTCAATGGCTTGTCATGGACGAACTGGCCCAAAAATACGGCAATGATACCTTAAAATTGACAACACGCCAGACGTTTCAAATGCATGGCATTTTAAAATGGAACATGAAAAAAACGATTCAGGAAATCCACGCGTCTATGTTGGATACAATTGCGGCATGCGGTGATGTAAACCGGAACGTCATGTGCAACTCGAATCCATTTCAATCGGAAATCCACTCCGAAGTATATGATTGGTCAACAAAATTGAGTGATTACTTATTGCCACGCACCAGAGCGTATCACGAAATTTGGCTGGATGAAGAAAAAGTGGTTGGCACGGCAGAAATGGAAGAAGTCGAACCAATGTACGGAAAGCTTTATTTACCGCGTAAATTTAAAATTGGTATCGCCGTTCCGCCATCGAATGATATTGATGTCTTTTCACAGGATCTTGGATTCATTGCGATTGTTGAAGATGACAAGCTTGTCGGTTTTAATGTGGCGATAGGTGGTGGCATGGGCATGTCGCACGGCGACAAAGAAACCTATCCGCAGCTTGCCAAAGTAATTGGCTTCTGTATGCCGGACCAAATTCTTGATGTAGCGGAAAAAGTCATTACGATACAGCGTGATTACGGAAACCGTTCCCTCCGCAAAAATGCAAGATTTAAGTACACAGTTGACCGACTTGGGTTAGAGACGGTCAAGGCTGAACTGGAAAACCGTCTAGGCTGGAGGTTGGAGGAGGCGAAGAAGTATCATTTTGACAATAACGGTGACCGCTATGGTTGGGTAAAAGGCATTCAAGGAAAATGGCATTTTACTTTGTTTGTAGAAGGAGGCCGTATTGCGGATATTGATGATTACAAGTTGATGACCGGTATACGCGAGATAGCCAAAATCCATACCGGTGATTTCCGTCTGACTGCAAATCAAAACCTGATCATTGCCAATGTATCAAGCCAGGAAAAGGAAAAAATCAGCGACCTGATCGTACAATACGGTTTGACGGATGGCGGTCATTATACAGCCCTCCGCCGCAGCTCAATGGCGTGCGTTTCCCTTCCAACATGCGGGTTAGCGATGGCGGAAGCAGAACGTTATTTGCCGGTTTTATTGGATAAGATCGAGACCATTGTCGATGAAAATGGTCTAAGGAATGAAGAAATTACGATTCGCATGACTGGTTGCCCGAACGGATGTGCCCGCCACGCACTCGGAGAAATCGGCTTTATCGGCAAAGCTCCCGGTAAATACAACATGTATCTCGGTGCAGCTTTTGACGGTAGCCGGTTAAGCAAAATGTATCGTGAAAACATCGGTGAAGAAGAAATTTTGAGAGAGCTGCGTGTGCTTCTTTCCCGCTACGCGAAAGAACGGCAGGAAGAAGAGCACTTCGGTGACTTCGCTGTCCGCGCAGGCATCATCAAAGCAGTGACAGACGGCACAAATTTTCATGATTGATGAAGATGCATCAGAGACAGGAATACGTTCCTGTCTCTTTTTTATCATTTCCCGCCAGAAGACTCCCTCTTCAAGCGTGTGAAGGGCGAGATGAATGGCGGTTGGGATAAGCCAAAGTAATCTTTGACAAACATACGTTCGGTAGTTAATAATAACTATAAGGGGGTGAAACCAATGGTCGTAAACAAAGCTTATAAATTTCGAATCTATCCAACTAAAGAACAACTAGTTCTAATCAATAAAACGATCGGCTGCTCCCGTTTTGTCTTTAACTTCTTTTTAGGCAAACAAAAGGAGAAAGATGCCTACTGGTATATTTGTGAAGAAATGAAGCAGAACGGCCAATTACGCTCTAATGAATGGAAAGGTTCTTTTCTGGATATATACGCAACAATCAAAGAACTTCCAGCTTTAAAGAAAGAGTATTCTTTCCTGAAAGAAGTAGACAATATTGCCTTACAGAAATCGGTGGAAAATTTAGCAGATTCCTATAGTCGATATTATAAAAAGCAAAATATGTCACCACGCTTCAAATCGAAAAAGAATCCTATCCAGTCCTACACGACTAAACATACGAATGGAAATATCGGAATAATTGGAAACAAAATCAAATTGCCAAAACTCGGTCTAGTTCGTTTTGCTAAAAGCCGCGAAGTCGAAGGGCGAATCATCAATGCCACAATCAGGCGGAACCCTTCGGGTAAATATTTCATTTCCGTTTTAGCGGAAACCAATGTACAAGTACTTCCTAAAAATAATCGTTCGTGCGGTGTAGATGTTGGTTTGAAGAACTTTGCTATTCTTTCAGATGGTACGGTCTATCAAAATCCAAAATTCTTCCGGACGGTCGAAAAGAAATTGGCCAAAGCACAACGGATTCTTTCAAGGCGACAAGAAATAGCCTTGAATCAAAATAAACCATTGGCTGAAGCTAAAAACTATCAAAAACAAAAACAAAAAGTGGCTATCCTACACGAAAAAATTTCAAATGCCCGAATGGATTACTTTCATAAAGTTTCTACCGAAATCATCAAAAACCAGGATGTTATTGGAATGGAAGACTTGCAAGTGTCGAATATGATGAAAAATCACAAACTAGCTAAAGCTATTAGTGAAGTATCTTGGTACCAATTCAAAAAAATGTTGGAATACAAAGCAAAATGGTATGGTAAACAAATCGTGACCGTATCTAAAACGTTTGCTTCTAGCCAATTGTGTTCTAGCTGCGGTAACCAAAATAAAGACGTTAAACATCTGAATCTTCGTGAATGGGATTGTCCTTTTTGTTCTACTCACCACGATCGAGATATTAACGCAGGACTCAATCTAATGAATGAAGCCATAAGGCTTCTAACCGTAGGAACTACGGGAGTAGCCTAATTAAAAATTGGCCGATAGGCTAATGTTCTTAGGAATCCCCCACTTCAATCAGACCGTAAGGTCGATAAGTGGTGGGTAGTTCAATTGGTCCTGTTTGAAATGACTGTATTTTTTAAAAACTACTATTCAGACAGACAGGAACAAAAAACTGTGTATCATGCCATTATTAGGGGTGACAATGACATATTGATTGTCATCTGTACAGAAGGGAACGGGATAGACTTCACCTCTCCCTTTTTTTTCATCACCGATTCAATGCTCTACTATATCTCGAATGCTGTTTTGAAGTAGTTCAACAGGAATAGGAAATAAACGAAGGGGTGTTTTAAAAAGAAATATATACTGTTATAAAGTAACAAGTAAGGAACGGAAAAAATCACGGTTTTAGAAATATAAGAGAAGGTACTAGGACATCTATTTAAGAAGCGTAGGACGTGATAATTGGAGCCATTAAAATATTTTAAACAAAATATTGCACCATTAACCTCGATAGAATATATAAATAATCCTTTAACCTTAAATATCTTAATATCGTATTTTTTTTATTTAAGCCTCGCGATTAAGTCATTTTATAGACTTTTTAGAACAAGAGGAGGTACCAGGACAGATGCCCTTAATTATTTTAGAATCTATAGGGCATTATTATTCCACCGTCGATAAATACTGCGAAATAAAGGGGGCGGAAAAAATGATAATTCGTTCGATAATAAAGTTTTTTCAATGATTGCTGGGTTTGGTAAATCTGTATTTATTGATTACTTATTAGTGATTGCTTAAAAAATAAGAGGGCCGCCAATTGACAGCCTTTGAATGTACGATCATTTACAATCTCATACTAAGATAAACGCCATATCAAGGTGATTATCTTTGGGATCTTTCTTTCACTGACAAACGCCATTAGCGATTTAGAAGACATTTTTTATTTAACAGGAAGCTGAACATGAAAGGTAGTTCCTTTTCCAACTACACTTTTAACTGAGATATCTCCTCCATGTTTATGTATCGTTGTAAATACTTGAGTTAGGCCTAAACCTGTTCCTTCGCTTTTGGTGGAAAAGAACGGTGTTCCTAGCATCTTTAACTTATCTTTAGATATTCCTACTCCTGTATCACTAAGTTTTATATGAATCCTTCCACTTTTATAATAATGTTCAATTCTAATTTTTCCCTTACCCTGAATCCCCTCAATTGCCTCAATTGCCTCAATTGCATTCTTCACCAGATTAAAAAAGGCTTTTAGAAATAAATTTCTCTTTCCAACTACTTTTCTCTCTGAATCCCTTAAATCCCATTCTATTTCCACGTTATAAAGTTTTTCTTGGAATAAAAACAAAAGAGCAGTTAACTCCTTACATAAATCAATGGGAACAAAAGGCTCCTCGTTTAAATCAGGTTTAGAAACGTGTAATAGATTTTGCAGAGTCTCTAATGCTTTTTCTAATTCTGCTTCCATCGTATTGATATAAGGATGAGGATGGGATTCTTTTAATAGCTGTAAAAATCCCTTTACTGAAGTAAGAGGATTTTTAACTTCATGAACAATCCCAGCAGCTATTTGACCTATTGATGCTAATTTTTCTCTGTCTTTCAAAAGAATTTCTGCTTTTTTACGATCTGTAATGTCTCGAATAATGACTTGAGTCAAGATCATCTCTTTCAAATAAAAAGGGGCAGCTGTTACTTCAATATCAATAACCTCTCCATTACTACAAATCATTTTTTGTTCCGCCAGTTCTAATATCTCTTGTTTTTCCAGCACCCTTTTTAATCGGTCATTACAACTAGCATGGTTATCTGGCGGGAGAAAAACGTACAAGTTTTTATACAATATGTCCTCAGGAGAAGCTAACTTTAGCAATTCCAAACAAGCTCTATTACAGTAAAGAATTTTTCCTGCCTGTCCAACAATCATAATTGAATTGAGGGAATACGAGATCAATTGATGGAAGTCAATGTCTGTTGAGTCAATTTGTAATTCCAAGTAAATCACTCCGTATTTAATCATTGCCATTAGTTTATCAGGAAACATGCTTAACTGGAATAAAAATTTTAACTTTAGCTCTTTTTAATTATTTGTTTAACTATTTTTTACACGTTCGTTCAAGAACAGATCATCATTCCTCAACATCATTAATATGTGGAGAAGTTTAGATAAAATATATTGAATTTCTATAAAAAAGAGTATACAAAAAAAGCACAGCCTTATGAAAAGGGGTGCGAAGAGGTTAGGAAAGGGTTAAGAAATTTAAATGTACGACCCTAAAGCATAAGTAGTTTATGAATTAGGGCATGAATTTCAGGTGAAAATATATATTTGAACATTTTATCTCCTAATAATAGTTAAGATTATTTGCATCAAAATAAGATTTAAAAGATTTGTTTTATTGCACTAAACTGTTCTGATAGTTGAAGAAGGGTATTTTATTTGAATGTATGATAATAGTAATCATCAATAGTCCTTAGCAGTGTATTTTTCTTGAAACTTTCATTCAATTTCTAGATAGGATTGCCGAGTAATGGTAAACCTCATTCTAATTTGGAGATATGTAATTTGAGGTATTTTAAAAACTCTCTGGCTGCTAAAGAAAAATGTTTTTTCTTTGACCGTACCCATCCGAAGAATCGGTGGTTGGATTCAAAGTTTATTAATGATATTGGGATAATTTCTCCACTTTTAACATAATGGTCATCTTTTAGTGCTATATCCATCAAAAAGCTTATCGCTAACCCTTCTGAAACCGCTTTTTTGATGACTTCGGTATTGTTAGAAGCAAATAAAATATTCATCGGTCCGTATCTATTCATAAATATAGAGATGGAATCTTTCCATATTACCCCATCATACATCACTACTGTTTCATTAATTAGCTCCTCAGGAGTTATATGATCACTGAATGCTAAAGGAGAATGTTTGCTGACACACACCATGATTTTCCCTTCTAATAAGGATTCGAAAACCAGCTCTTCATGTGCATTCCAATCTATTTCATCAAGCATGGCTAATCCAATGTCAATCTTCCCTTGGGAAACATCTTCAATAATATTTAGTGACTTTTTTTCGGTCATGACAATACGGAAGTTAGGATAGTCCTTTTTAAAGTTTGCTAACGCTTTGAGTAAAATCGGCATGAATAAGCTGGGGCTGGCCGATATATTTAATTCTCCGTTTATTAAGGATGTTTGCTCTTGCGCTTCTTCTTGTATTTCTTCAATCTTCACAACAATTTCATAGGCTTTTTTAATGATGTTTTTACCCTCTGTTGTCGGCTGGGCGCCTAACCGCGAACGTGTAAACAAATGTATGCTTAATTCTTGTTCTAAATTGGTAATCGCCTTACTAATGGTAGATTGTGAAACATGAAGATTTTGTGCAGCAATGGAAATAGAACGTGTTTTAGCTACTTCAACAATATATTTTAATTGTTCTAGATGCACAACATTCCCTCCTTTATATGAATTTGGTTCAAGTATATATGATATATAGCTATTTTACTTTAATATCAACCATATATAAAATAAAATTATGAATATTAAAACTATTCAAATAACCATGAGAATAATTGAAATCACTTTTAAAAGCAGGGATTAGAAAGGAGGAAAGTATGCAGGAAACAGTACAAATCGAGAATATAGAACATTTAAGGGATAGGCTGCTTCATTTCATTCACAATGAGTTGTTACCGTTTGAAAGAGAACACGAAATTGACTCAGAAAAAGAGATTCCGATGGAACAGATCAAATGGGTAAGAAAGCGAGCGAAGGAGCTCGGGTTTTATGGCATCAGCCTTCCTAAGGAGGCAGGAGGGCAATCACTTAGCTTGAAAGGGCTATGTGGTTTAAAGGAGGAACTAGCAAAATCAGGGGCTGCTTTATGGGGGCATGTATTAGGTGAAATAGGCGGTCCTTTGCGCATTGGCCAGATGTTAAAAATTTTTACTCCGGATCAAATAACAAGGTATGTAATGCCGGTAATTAATGCAGAAGCGGGATGTTGTTTTGCATTGTCAGAACCCGGGGCGGGATCAGATGCCCATGCCATTCAAACGACTGCAGTACGCGAAGGTGATGACTACATTTTACATGGTAAAAAGCATTTTATTAGCGCTGCGCCTTATGCAGATTGGGCCATTGTGATGGCGAAAGAGATTGTGGAGGCAGATGGTGAAAGAGTTACTGCCTTTATTGTAGAGAAACAAACAGAGGGAAGGTCGGGTTTTGAATTAGGAAACATTCAAGTTCCAATTTCCGGTGAACGGAGCACGGCCGAGCTAATCTTTAATCAATGCCGAGTCCCATCTACTAATATTCTCGGTCAACCGGGCAAAGGGTTGATGCTGGGGCTCAGCAGAATAAATGAAAATCGGGCTTCTTGGGGGGCTACCTACCTTGGCGTTGCACAACGGCTATTAGACTTATCTATCGATCATGCCAAACAGCGGGTACAGTTCGGTAGACCAATTGGAGATTTTCAAGCGATTCAACATATGCTAGCGGAGATGGCGACTGAAATATACGCCGCACGTTGCATGCTCTACGATGTCATCGAGAAGATTGATCATGGTGAAGAGGTGAGAGGAGCTTCATCCATGGTTAAACTGTATTCCTCTGAGGTTGCTAATCGAGTTGCCGACAAGGCTGTTCAAATCTTTGGCGGGCAAGGGTTAATGAAAGGACACCCTGTCGAGAAAATGTACAGGGACGTACGGATGTTTAGAATTCTGACTGGTACATCTGAAATTCAGAAAAACATGATTTCCAAAGAACTGCTGAAGAAATAAAAAAAGGATTATTGTGTCAACTATACATTTGGAAAAATTCGGAGTTTCAAATTGAAAAGAACCATATTTTACACTAACTTTCGTATTTTACTAGGGAGAGGAATTTTTCATGGATACTTTAACCTATCAGGCTTTTCTGTTCAATAGTATGAACAAATTTGATTACCAACCGGCACTTACTTGTGTAGATACAAATGAAACCATCACTTACAGGGAATTACTGGATAAGGTGGAGACGGCAGCGAACCAGTTAATTCGGCATGGCGTACAAATCGGAACCCATGTTGCGATACTGATCCCAAATAGTATTGAAAATGTTGTATATAATCTTGCTGTAAGTAGATGCGGGGCAACAGTCATCCCGTTAAATGATAAGCTGGGCGTTAGAGAAATCGAGTTTATCTTGAGAGATGCCGAGCCCCAAATGGTTATTATGGCAACCCAGAAACATGTAGAGTCTGTACTTGACTATCAAAAAGAGGCAGATAAAAACAGTGTAACGGTTATTGGTCTTACAGGCTTTGGTGTTGAATACCCAGAAGAATTCTATTCTGTTGATATGGATGATAAAAAAGGCAGCTTGACATTCCCTGTTGCCTCATTGGATGATTTAGCAACCATATCGTACACCGGTGGTACAACAGGCACACCAAAAGGGGTGATGCATTCTCAACAAGGCTTTGGAGCCTCACTCATGGCTTCATGCATGGAATATCCGTACGATGATCAGGACAAGGTACTGCTTTGTACGCCGCTTATTCATGCTGCAGGTGTACTGCTGCAGCGGTCATTAGTATCCGGCTGCCATGTCTATATCATGAAGGCGTTTCATCCAGAAGTGTTTTTGCAGACCGTACAAGAAGCGCAGATTACAAGTACTTTTGTTGTTCCAACCATTATTTACCGCTTGATTGATGAGGCAAAGAAAAAAACTTACAACGTGAGCTCATTGCGTAACATGAATTATGGTTCATCCCCCATCTCTACAGAACGTCTAAAAGAAGCATTTACGATTTTTGGACCTATTCTAAGGCAGCAGTATGGAATGACAGAATGCAGTATTTTAATTGCCAGACTCACAAAAAGTGATCATCTCTGGGCGTACGAGCACAAACCAGACGTGTTAAAGAGCTGCGGAAAACCGTGTATGCTAACCCAAATTCGCTTGATTGACGATAATGGATATGATGTAGAACCACTTCATCCAGGGGAAATTGCTGTCAAAACCCCTTCTGTCTCTGTCGGTTATTACAAAAGACCCGATCTTACCGAAGCGGCATATCGTGATGGTTGGTTTTATACGGGAGATATCGGGAAACTGGATAAGCATGGTTTTCTTCATATTATCGAACGGAAAAAGGATATGATCATTTCTGGCGGTTTCAATGTATATCCCGCTGAAGTGGAGAGGCTTATCAATCAGCACCCTGCAGTTGCGATGAGCGCATGCATTGGCATACCACATAATGATTGGGGAGAAGCGGTCTGTATATTTGCGGTGCTTCGTGAGGGTGAAACCTGCTCTAAGGAAGAGTTAATGGAGTTCTGTAAAGAACGAACTTCTGTCTATATGCTTCCAAAAGAAATCTATTTTGAGACGTCATTACCTCTAACAATGGTAGGGAAGATAGACAAGAAAGAGCTGAAAAAACCTTTCTGGGAAGGGACAGAACGTCTGGTAAATTAGTAAGACATCAACAGGCAAAGGACATACAAAATATGTCCCTTGCCAAGACTTCTATCAATATTTTTTTAAATAAGATATTTTACAAAAAAATGAAAGCCCTTCCATTTCATGTTTTTGAAATTGGTTAAGTATAGTATTGATTACGGCTAACAGTGTTGATTCATACTGCGAAAGGGGGCGAATGGAATGCAAGCGTATGCGACAAATAAAAAGCGTAAAACCATTATTATCATTTTACTATTTATCGGAATGACATTAAGTTACATTGATAAAGCGTCGATTAACGTAGCCATCATTCCAATTCAGAAAGAACTACAGCTTAACTCTTTAGAATCAGGTTTTGTATTAAGTATTTTCTTTTTCAGCTACGCCTTCATGCACCTATTAGGAGGATGGCTTACAGATAAGTACGGGTCACGAAAAGTGTTAGTCCTTTCCATCTTAGCTTTTTCGCTTTTTACTACTTTTACGAGTTTTGCTTGGTCATTTGCATCACTACTTTTGTTTCGTTTCCTGTTTGGTATCGGGGAAGGCAGTGTTTTTCCTGCAAGTATACGATCGATTTCCGATAACTTTCCCGAAAATGAAAGAGGGAGAGCAAGTTCATTCTTTCTATCTGCACAAACGTTCGGTGGTGCGATAGGTTCCGTTACGATAGGGGTTTTGGTGGTTTCCCTTGGATGGAGATCGATGTTTGTCAGTATTGGGATTATAGGTGTTTTAGTCGCATGGGCATTTTGGGTCTATCTAAAATCTCCGGCAGATGCACAAATCAATTACGAAAAGCAGAATCAAAAGAAGGTTTCTTATAAAAAGGTATTTAAAACAAATAATTTTTGGAAGCTCTTCTTTACTAAGTTTTTTTCCAATATCGTGAATTGGGGTATGATTTCCTGGATGCCATCTTATTTGGTAAATAAAGGTTTAGATCTGTTGTCAGTAAGTGCCTTGATGTCCATTCCATATCTTGCTTCTTTTCTTATGTTTAATGTAAACGGCTGGATTTTAGATAAATATATGAGCGGAAGAGAAAAATATCTGGCTGTAGCAGGATCCATATCTTCTGGTGTCTTTCTTTATATGATGTTTAATGCAACGTCCGTTACCCTTGGGATTGTTTATATGACCTTTAATGCGATTTCCATCGCGTTTATCGGAACATCCCTTTACACGATGGTCATTAAATACTCACCAAAGGAGTTAACTGGATCTGTGACAGGGCTTGTCAGTTTTGGCGGGCAAATTGCCGGAGGGATTTCTCCTGTTGTAATTGGATTTGTTCTTACTCTTTTCAAGGGTTCATACAATGCTGCTTCCTGGTTTTTAATCACTGCTGCATTGGCAGGGGCCATTGCATCAATAACGATTAAAAATAAAGTCAAAGAAACAAAAGAAGACGTGCTTATAGAGCATTCTTTTTAATGAATAGGAGGAGGGATTTGTCATGCAGTCCATTACAAAGAATGATATGAAAGTTTTTCCGCCAAATTCAGAGGATATCGTGACGAAGGATAATTGGTTTACTACTCAAAAAAATTTGCAAGGGTATTGTCATAGCGGGGAACTAAGTTCCAACCGTATTATCTGGAGAGGAAACCATAGTCCCACCCCATTATCATATGCTAAAGATTCATTAGATTTAGCAAAGATAAACGTTACCAATGCTGAAAGTGTTTTATCGTATCTTGAGCGAACGAACACAGATGCTTTTTTAGTGATGCATAAAGGAGAAGTTTTATACGAGAACTATTTTAATGGATATAAATCATATCAGCCGCATGCATTGAACTCCGCGACAAAATCATTTGTCGGCTTGATTGTTAGTTTGCTTTCTGATGAAGGAGTATTGGATTTAAATAAAAAAGCTTCCTTCTACGTTCCAGAGTTAGAAGGAACAGGACTTGGTGAGGGAACTATTCAGCAATTGCTAGATATGCAAGTTCCTGTGAAATATATGGAAGCTGACACGCCAATGGGGATAGGCCGGGGGACACCGATTTTCATTGCATCCGGTTCAATGCCAAAACCAGATAACTATAATGGGCCGGAAAACCTATACGAATTTATGATATCGAGTAAAAAAGATAAACTACCTGGTACTGTATTTAAGTATGAGAACGGACAAACAGAAACATTGGGATGGATTGTCAAACGTTTGACAGGAAAAAACTTAGCAGAATTAATACAAGAATTCATCTGGTCTAAATTGGGGGTAGAAGAAAACGCCTTGATGCACTTGGATCAAATCGGTACGGATATAGCCAGTGGCGGTATGCGGGCTACATTGCGTGATTTGGCAAGATTTGGCGAAATGATGCGAAATAATGGTTACTACAATGGCCAACAAATCATTCCGGAACATATGATTAGGGATATTCAAAAAGGTGGGAATCAAAAATATCTTGCGGAAAGTAGCCATCATTATCTTTTAGGATTTTCTTATTATAATAAATGGTGGATTAGCCATGATCGATACGGGGGGTATTCAGCTCGAGGGAAGTTTGATCAGCAAATACACATTGCCCCAAAAGCCGATACAGTGATTGTTAAATTATCTTCCTATCATTCTCCTAATTCAGTGGGAATAGACGCATTTCAAGCGATACTAGATTATTTAGTAAAGCAATAACATCAAGCCGGGAGTATTTGTTGTTTTAAAAGCACTAAAAAAGCTACTTCACAGAATACGAGACTATCAAGAAAAGGAAAGCGGAAGGGTAACCTTTTATGGAAGCATTAAATAAATGGAAGAAGGGGCAGGCGATAGTGTAAAATTTGCACAGCAGCATTTAGCGAATGAAAGAACGTATTTAGCTTGGATACGGACTAGTGTATCTATTGTCGGAGTAGGGTTTTGACCAGGTCTTTGCATTTTACGATTAAAATTAACTCGAATCATAATATTAATAACGTAGCGATATTCCTCGGCATCTTTGCCCGTATCGTTGGTTTTATAATAGGAGTACTGGCTACTCTTCAATATTCAGGAAAAGGAAAGAAATCCAGGATGGTATATTTAATCCTTCTAATCGTTGTATTTTCTTTATACCTTCCCTGTATTCCATCTTAATCTTCATTATTTTTATGTATCTTTCTTGTTATTTATATAGGTTAATAACAAAATGGGTTATTTTTAAAAAAACGTGTCTTAACGAAATTAAATTTTGCATAAATAAAAGTGATAAGAAATAAAGTGGTAAAGAATTATATGTAAAAATCCCCCACTAAATAAATTATAGAACTTCAAATAAAATAAGCAATTCGTTAAATATAAGGGATATTATAGACAAAACATTATTAAGTCCATTATTTGAGGGATCTTCTGGGGATAGGTATTTATAATATAAGCTTTGTAAATACGATGTTTAAAAATAACCAAAATAAAAACTGAATTTTGTATAAATCTGGGGGTAGAATATATTTTACCTCTTTTTACCTTGGTCGTCTAATGGGCGGTCATGCGAACGGACAGATTTACCCTGAGTTTATTTTCTATTATATTATCTTTTAAAGAAAGAGGGGTTTTATGAAAAGACAGTTGCAAAAGTCGAGTGGTCAGGTATGCGATTCAGATAGATCTAGTCCCAGAAACCAACGATTAACAATATTTAAAATCACTTCCTGTTCAAGGTCACATTCAAACTGAACATTTAATAAATAACCAATGGGCAGCATTTTTAAAAAAGTATCTGGTCTATTTGTCAACAGCCTCGTTCGGGTGCTTTTATTTTATTATTTCTCCCTTTTGCCTTGTAGGAAACTAACACGCTTTAAGACGTGATCAAGAAGTAGAAAAAGCTTTTGTTCTATATCGGAACGATGAATAGAATGGTACGGTTATTCATTGCCCTCTTATTGTCAAGACATCACTACATTTAATAGGTTGAATAGATTGTTTACAGAGTTAATATATCAAGTATTCAAAGTAACTTTGTACTCAATTTTTCTTCTTAGATTACTTTTAATATACCTGATTCTTATAGTACAGATAAAGCATTTTCCTGATTGGATCCGAGTTGCGTCAGGAAAATGCGAATTTACAAAGGTTAGATTTTGGTACAAGTCTTATAGAAATAGAATGAGTAGTTATGAATAGAGGACAACACCAACTAAACCAGAAAGAATAATGACATAGGCTGGATGCCAGCGTAATTTCAACAGGGAGAATAACGATAACCCAAAGACGAGTAATAAGCTTATCGAATGCCACGAAAAGTTTAGAGCAATCATATGATTGGAAATGGCAAAACTGATTGCTGCAAAGAGGATTAAACTAGTGACAATGGGTCTTAATCCATAAAACATCGATTGAACAACTTGATAATGATTCAATTTATTGAAGAAGGTGGCTATAACGATTACGAGTATAATAGCAGGAAGCAAGATTCCGAGAGCGGATGATATGGATCCTGCTAATCCAGCAGTCGAATAGCCAACGAGAATGGCACTATTGATGGTGATAGGACCTGGGGACATGCCGGCAATAGCGATTACATCGGTAAATTGTTGCGTCGTCATCCATCCATGCTGTGAGACTTCAGATTCTATTACGGGAATCATGGCGTATCCCCCTCCGAATGATACAAAGCCGATAATAAAGAAGGTGCTAAACAACTCCCATAATTCTATCATTCTATATCCCACGCTTTCTTGAAAATTAGTTTAACAGTTTATACCGATAACATTTCAGGAAAATATCGTCCAACTTCGATGGACCTATATGCCTGCACCCATGAAATATTCGAAATCATTTTCTTCTACTTTCTTTTCTTTTCGGTCCATGTTGATTTTGTAACCTAATTTCCTCTTAACAGAGATAGTCACAATCCCTGCTATTGCTCCTGATAATATAGCTAAAACCGGGTGAATGAAGAAAAGGACTGGAATCCCTACTATAAATATACCGAATGTTGATTTGTCAACAATAGCTGTTTTTCCTATCTTGATAGCCGCATAGGCGATGATGGCTACTATGGAAGCTCTAATCGATATAAATGCGGATTCTATCTTTGGATTGTCCTGAATGAAAAAATACAAAATGCCGAGGAGTAGAACAATTATAAAGGTAGGAAATGATACACCAATCATGGCTGCCATTGCGCCCTTCATTCCGGCAATTCGATGGCCGATAAAGGTGGCGGAGTTAATAGCGACAGCTCCCGGTACGGACTGAGATAACGCAAAAACATCTGTAACTTCTTCGCTTTTCAGCCATTTTCTCTTCTCCACTACTTCTTTTTCGATTAAAGGGATCATCGCGAACCCGCCTCCGAATGTGACAGGTGCTATTTTAAAAAAGGTCCAAAATAATTGGAACAGTGTTTTCCATTGTCCAGTCATTGTCATCAGTCACTCCCCTTTGCTACTTTATATAAATCTTATAATTAACATATCAAAGAAAAAGGAATGGGTAAATTGCAACTAAATCATTGGGTATAACAAAACGTTATACCTAGAAGATTTATCCGTTTTATATAGAATTTCACCAATAATTGAATAGGCTCACCTGTTCAGGGAATATAGCGCTGCTTTTCCATTTCACCATTTACCTATATGATGCTATCATTTTATTAAACTATTTAAAGACATGGAGGTTGGTTTCTTTTGAAACTAGAAAATCTAAGAATGTTTTGTTTAGTAGTGGATGAAGGAAGTATAAGCCAGGCAGCGAGGTTAAGTTTCTTATCACAACCCGCGGTAACAAGACAGATTCACCAATTGGAAAATTATTATAGCACTTTGTTATTCGACCGTGAGGAAGGGAGGCTGAGAGTGACAGAAGCAGGAAAGTTGTTATACCCTTTTGCAAAAGCCATTGTGAATGACTTCAACCATTCAAAGGAAGTGATTCAGCAATCAACGGGCGCTTACAATACAAACCTCATAGTAGGTGCATCCTTGACTATCGGAGAGTATTTGTTGCCGAGTTTGCTTGGGAAATTTAAAAAACAACAGCCTGAAGTAAAAGTAACATTAACGATAAAAAATACCCCCCGAGTTCTAGAGGATTTATCAAACGATGTTATTGATTTAGCCTTGGTGGAAGGACTTGTAGAAAATACCGATTTTATTGTGGAGAAGTTCGCCGATGACGAATTGATATTGGTTTGTCCATCAGACCACCCATGGAAAGACAGAAAAGAAATCCAGGTAGAGGAATTGGGAAATGAAAGGATGATCTGGCGTGAATCCATTTCAGGGACACGACTTATCGTAGAAAACATGTTAAGAGAGCACGGGGTTTTAGAAAAAATAGAAAGCTACATGGAGATTGGGAGTACACAAGCGATAAAAAGTGCGGTTGAATCTGGACTTGGAATCAGTATTCTGCCAAGGTTAACAGTGGCCAGGGAATTGGATCAAGGTTTTTTGCGGGAAGTGGGTATTTCCAGAATAGATATAACAAGAAATCTATGGCTAGTCAGAAAAAACAAGCGTTTTAATAAAATAGGGGTATCTAATTTTGTGAATTTTCTTCAATAGAGAATGAAGCATACCTTGATTTATCATTACTTCACTTCTTATTCACTTTAAAGAGATTTTCTATCCTTTTATTTAGACTATTTGGGATATGCCAATTTTTTAATTATTGGCTGGGTTGAAAGACGACGTGAACAGACGAATGTTGGGCCATTAGTACAAAAAAGATGCATGAATTTTTAATTGATATGCTGGAAGATGAAATTGCCTGTCGTATGTCACTTAGAAGACCGGAAGCAGGAATATACGATGTGAAAATCATTGAAACTGAAGTGCCAGGTCAATTCAGGTAAAGTACCTAAAAATATGGTTTTCTAATAATACAATACATAACCAAGGGTGAAAAACTGGAGCTGGTTAGAGGAATTTACATGAGTATGCTCTAAAGTTTTTTCAAAAAGGTAGAGAAGTGAGGTACTTTATCATGAAAGCCGTATCCTAAGAACTAACGATAGGCCATGTTTGTTTCTATCTCTTTAATGGTCTTACGCATCGAGCGAATACCAAAGGTACATTGAATGAATGTCAGTTTAACTAAAATAACTGGATCATTTCTTGGGCGCCCTACCTCTGAATACATATCTTTCACCAAGTCATAAATGAAAGAGAAGTCAATGGCGGCCTCAATTTTACGAACGAAATGGTTCGCTGACACCAGTTGATCTAAAGTAATCATTTCAAGTTGATCTCGCTGAATAGAAACAAGTTTAGAAAGCATCCTTATCACCTCAAGTTTTTATACTTCTATTTTAAAACAAAAAAGACTGTTGGAAAAAGGGGTACTATCTAAATGTTAAAACAAAGTTGATTGGAAGAAAGGTGCGAGACTCCTGCGGAAAAAGCGAGTCCAAGGGAGACACTACAGGCGCAAATGGCGCCGAGGAGGCTCCCGGACCGCCCGTGGAAAGCGAGTGCCTGAAGTAGAAATCAACGTTCAAATTTTTACAAATCCTCAAAAAAACTGTAGACAAACTCAATTATTTATCGAGTTTGTCTACAGTCTGGGGCTGATCTTACTAGATCAGCCTTTTATTTATAGGCTCAAAAAGATGGTTTATTTAGCTTAAATTTCAAAATTAAGATAATTTAGCTTGGCTAATTCTTAAAGAACCACATTGTGTGAACGAGTTGACCAAGGAATGGAAAAAATTCTTATTCTGGGCAGTACATAAATTTCATAATGAGGCGGTTCGGGTAGGGTCTTTTTTGTAGCCGTCCTTCGTTTACTAATTCTGTAGGGTTCTTTCAACCTCCTCTGTATTTACATGAAAAAGATCTGCGATTTTAACTGTGGAAATGGAGATGTATTTCGGCTTTTTGGTAGAAGAAATAATCATAGTTTGTACTCGATGAAACAAAGTATCCTTTTCCATTTGTAAGCCTCCTTCCCTGTTCGTATATGAATATATAGAAACTTAACTAATTCCCTAAAAGGGTAACCAATTTAGATGTTCATATGCACCCTTTTTTCTATCTCAACTGTAAAATCTCGATAATGAATAATATTAATTTCAAATAAGGTAAATCTAAAAGGAACAAGGAGGGATATCATGGGATTTCATAGTCAGCCACGGATTGCACATTTAACGGTAGAGGCAGATACTCGAAAAGTCACATTGCCCCTTCACAGTATGCTTATCCTTGGTTTTTTGGGAGGGTTGAGTCTGCAAAAACAGCTGGCAACATTAAGTTTTATTGAAGATGCAGCTTCTTATGAGGATTTTCTTCAAGCTATTAAAGATACGGGCTTCACTATCGAGACATCAAATCATTAATTTTCAATCTTGGTAAGCAAATACTTTTATTTTTTCATGATAAGGAGGGTTAAAAATGAGAATCTGTGAACTCTGTGGTCTAGAAGAAGAATTGGAAAACGTAAACAAAGATGAATCGGTACCTACTAGAATGCTTCATCTTTGCGAAAATTGCAGAAATGATCGGAAATTCGAGAACTTTCTAGAAACTCATCTTTAATAAAACAGGAGCTTACTGATAGATCAGCAAATTTTTTCCTCAATTCTAATCCCAGTAATTCTTCTCCAATTTCTAAAGTTTCAAAAAACCTGTTGTATTTATAGAAGGAATGGGCTTGCAAAGTATCACGTAGTCACAAAAAAACATTGTAGTCCTTGTGCAAGGGATGCATTGAAATTCACTAAAATAAAGTACCGACCTAAAAAAACTCGGTTAAATCAATTTGGTAACTACTAATACATCCTGAAACCTTGAAAAATTTAATCATTTCATACCATTTCTTTACAATAAGTTCATTGGTCTGTAGCAGGTTCTACACATTAGATTAGGATAATGAAACCGACGGAACACAAGGTGTTCTATTAGGGGGAGGGGTCGAAAAATGAAGAAAAATTCAATGAAAATTTTTCAAAGGCTTGTCAGTAAAGGATTATTTTCAGCAATGGCATTAACAGCTGGTTCGATTTTAACGTTAGACTTTCCATCAAGTGTTGTACAAGCCGCGTCTGTGAAGGAACAAGCTCTTCCTCTAGGGAATTCTAATCTTGCGGAAACCCGGGATCAAACAAAGATTACGCAGGGCTTAACCTATACGCATATCATCCGTGGGGCCAGTTCGGAAAAAGATGTCTTTATCATTGATGTGGGATTTTACAAAACCAAGGAAGAAGCTAATAAGGTGAAAATTCAACTGGATTCAAAAGGTTACGAGTCCAAAGTTAAGAAAATTTCAGAACGGCCTGCCGACGATCATGAACAAGGTCCGCTTGGATACCTTGTACGTGTTGGATCATTTAAAGCGGAGAGAGATGCCAACAAATTAAGAGATGAATTAAAAGGAAAAGGATATGGTAATTCACGCGTTGTTTTTTCGGCTGAAGATGGAGGGAAATCTACGGGCCCTTGGGTTGTGAATATTTTAGAAATCGATCCAAAGAAGTTTAAAGGAAAAGTTTTATCTGAACTGGGAACTGAGATAGTACCCGGGAAGGAAAAATTAACTAGCATTTCAGCCCGTACTGGTGCGATAGCGACTGTAAACGGTGGATATTTTGTAATGGGACCGAGTGATGGTACAGAAGGGGATCTTGCTGGTGCGTCCATGATTGGTGGCGAGCTCATTAGCGAAGCGGTAAATGGCAGGACAAGCCTGGTTTTATCTGGAAATAGGGCACAGATAGCTTCAGTAGAAACTAAACTTTCAGTTACGGCATCTGATGCTGCAAAGAGAGAATTGGATGGCCTTAACCGTAAACCTGGCCTGATCCGTGGATGTGGAGGCATTGGTGATAATTTAAACTTTGCAAAGCATGATTTCACTTGTACGGATTCTGGGGAACTTATTCAATTTACATCCTCCTTTGGTGCTAAAACTGAGCCTGGGGATGGAGTGGAAGTTAATTTAAATTCAAAGGGTGAAGTTACAGAAGTACGCAAAAGCAGAGGCGACTTCATTCCGCTTAAAGGCTCCATCCTAGCAGGTACAGGCGATGCCGCTAATTGGCTTTTGGCCCATGCGAAGCTAGGTGCAAAACTGAAAGTGAATACCAGGATTTTTGCTGATAAACAACCACTTAAGGCGGCACCGAAAATTAGTATTGTCAATGGTGGGCCGCAATTGCTGCATGACGGTAAAGAGAAGATTAATGCGGTAAAAGAGGGGTTCAATTGGAGCGAAAATCCAGAATTCTACTATAAATTTGGAGAGCGTAGAAATCCCCGAACTCTTGCAGGGGTCACTGAAAAAGGGAAAATTCTCTTGGTTACGGTTGATGGACGTCAGCCATTTTATAGTGTGGGAGCAAATTTTAAAGAGAGTGCCCGTCTCATGAAAGCTCTCGGGGCGGTTGATGCAGTAAACTTGGATGGCGGAGGTTCTACGACTATGACAGTAGGCTCCAAATTGGTGAATCGTACATCCGATGCGGCCGGTGAACGTCCGATTGGGGATGCGATTGTTATTTTACCTAAATAAAGGATGAGGAAACCTTATATCATTTTGTGTTATCGCTAAATATTACAATTCTTCACTTGATTGAAGGGATTTGTCGCTTAGATAAAAGCAGCTATAGATTTATTCCGATTTAACAGGTCGTCAGTGAAGAGTGTCGAGAATAGTATATCGACGGATTGGAATTCTTTTTAAAAGATGAACAGGAAACAGTTGATTTTTTATTTGGGAATTGCAGATGAAGTAACGAACCCAAGTATTAAAGAGGCCTTTCGCAGAGCGGCAGCAGATGAACAAAATCATGCCGTTTGGTTTTTATATTATCTTGTTAATGCGAAATAGCTAAAGCGATTTGAGATTGACGATAGGGTCCAGTAAATTAAAAAAGCGAGCTAAATAGAAGGACAAGAGACATCGTTTAATATGGATGTCTCTTGTCTTTTTTATTAGGAAACTATTCTATCCTGTGGTTCTAGTAAATTAGAAAAAAGAATTATAAATGTAAATCCTCATCATATTCTGCCTCAACCGGTACAGGTGCTACATTGGACCTTTCCAGTGCCGGTGTGTCCGGACGGGCTGCTTGATAGACTGCTGCACCGAGCACTTGAGCCGTCTTTAACAATTTTTCCTTACTGATCAGCTCAATTGTATCCTTTGCCGTATGGTATTCCGGCTCCAATGGAGCATACGTAAACACCGCGGCAGGAATACCCACTTCTGTGAATGGCTGGTGGTCACTTCTTCCAATTTGATTATAAGGAATGGCATCATAAAGCCTTGTTCCTGCTGAATTTCCTAATGTCGTGACTGTATTTGGTTTTCCATCGTACGTAAACATGGCAAATTCGCCGGCATTTTTGCTGCCCACCATATCCATATTAAACATCGCTACCGTTCTGTTAATCTCATCTTTCGTAAGGCTTTGTGCATAATGCTTGGAGCCTAATAATCCGTTCTCCTCTGCGCCAAAGGTAATAAACCTGATTTCTGTATCAGAAGGTGCATTTTCCAGGACTCTTGCCAGTTCCAGCACAATGGATGTACCTGATGCATTATCACTGGCTCCTGATGAAACAGAAACAGAGTCATGATGCGCGCCAACTATAATAATTTGATTCGTATCCTTATTTTTCATCGGTTTTTTCGTGGCAATCACATTGTGAGAAGTGGCTTTTACAAACTCTGCTCCTTCAACAGACATATTTGCTGTCAGGTTATTGCCTTGCAGAGAAGAAATTAACTCATCACCATCGCTCTTTTTCATAAATAGTACAGGTAGATTACTCTCATTTGCCGGCAAGCTAAAAAGCGGCGTGGAATTATCTGTATTAATGAACACGACTCCGATCGCTCCGGCTTTTTTTGCATTATCCATTTTTTCTGTAAATGGGATCGTGCCTCTTTTAATTAAGGCGATTTTTCCTTCTACCGAAGCATGAGCTACCTCTGCCGTCGTTCCTAAACCTGCGTACACAAGCTCTGCTGACACTCCGCCGGAAGGTGTGTTATTGGAAAAGCGGAAGGCGGCCGTTTCATAATTACACCCATTTACTTTTAAGGAAACAGAGCTTGGGTGTTGAACTGCACCCCAATTGTTAGACAACATCTAACAATTGGGGTGCAGTTTTTTTGACTAAATATACGATAGACGAAAAATTACATGCAGTTTTAGAGTACTTGGAAGGGAAAAAATCCTATAAATCCATCGCACAAGAAAGAAATGTAGGTTTATCCCCTCTGAAGAGATGGGTCGCTCGCTATCTAGAACATGGGATGGAAGGAATTGCTTCATCCTATACAAATTACACTCTGCCCTTTAAACTAGAGGTACTTAATTATATGAACGAATATGGGGCATCGATCAGCGAGACCGCTGTACACTATAATCTTCCTTCCGATTCTACACTTTTGAAATGGTCAAATCAGTTGAAGGAAGGAGGTATAGACGCCCTTAAACCAAAGAAAAAGGGGCGTCTATCCATGAAAAAAGAAACCAAAAAAACATCACCAGCTAAAGGCTCTCAAGAAGCACTTCTTGCCGAATTAGAATACTTACGTGCAGAGAATGCCTATCTAAAAAAGTTGAATGCCTTAGTTCAAGAAAAGGAAGCCCTACAAAGAAAGACAAAGCGAAAGTAGTCCATGAACTAAGGAAACAATTTGATTTAAATCTGCTTCTATCCATTTCTAACATGGCACGGAGTACATACTATTATTGGGTAAACGCCTTCGGGCGTGAGGATAAATACACAGAAATGAAATCCCTTATCGAAGAGATTTTCCATACGCATAAAGGGCGCTATGGGTATCGGCGTATCACCCTAGAATTACGTAACAGAGGTGCTCGCATCAATCATAAAACAGTTCTCCGATTGATGAATGAACTAGGATTGAAGTCTTTAGTTCGCATGAAGAAATACCGTTCGTACAAAGGGAAAATCGGCAAGATTGCACCCAACATTCTAGCACGTGATTTCAAGGCAACAAACTCAAATGAAAAATGGGTGACAGACGTCACAGAATTCCATCTAGCTGGGGAGAAACTATACTTATCGGCCATTCTTGATCTGTTTAATGGAGAAATCATCGCCTATAATGTCGAATCTCGGCCTGTTTATCCCCTCGTTTCCAAAATGCTGGAGAAAGCCTTTGACCGCTTGGAATCGAAAGATTCACCCATTCTTCATTCAGATCAGGGCTGGCATTACCAGATGAAACAATATTCGCATGATTTGAAAAGACATAACATTACACAAAGCATGTCCCGTAAAGGAAATTGTCTCGATAATGCGGTCATAGAAAACTTCTTTGGCCTATTAAAATCAGAGTTACTTTATCTTCAAGAATTTGAAAGCATGGAGCATTTCAAACAAGAATTAGAAGAATATATCCATTACTACAATCATCAACGAATCAAGGTAAAATTAAAAGGCATGAGCCCGGTAGAATTCCGGGTTCATGCCCTCAAGGCTGCCTAATTAAATAAAGTGTCTAACTTTTTGGGTTCACTTCATGTTTATAGTCCTTAATAAAATGAAAAGGCTGGACCTCTACTTCGTTAAGTCCATACTCCTTAAATTTACCAGTTATGTAATCTACAGTCGTTTGTTCACTTTGTGTTCCGGCTACCCGTGGTCCAATATTTACAGCTAAATGTGAAAGATTCTGGTAGATTTTTTCAACATCGATTCGTTTGATCACTTTATTGTCAAATGCATGCTCGGACGGGTTTTCACCCTGGATTGCCATAACAGAATGTGATGAAAACAGTAAACTCCCTGCCAATAAAGAAGCTCCTAAAATCTTCGTTCCTTTTTTCAAACTCCTTCGCCTCCCCAAAAATAGAATACTAGTTTAGTATATGGCTAGTATGTAAGCGCTATCAATGAGACTTTTGTAATGTTTTTAAAAAAATACATATTATAACAAAAAATAAAGAAGTATGACAGCATATGATAGTCCACAACATGTCGTCTAGTCTTACTAAAGCGGCAACAACAGCCGAGAAAAATGCAGTTGTAATGCGCGCCATTAAAGAAATGCAACTTGCTCTTCCTTATGAAGACCGCGTCGGATTAAAGACAATAATGCGTGATAAATCTGTAACGTTACATTTCGGTTAGGGGAGAGACGATGGGATTTTTTAATAAACTTCGCGATATGAAAGATTCAGTAAGCTATAAATTAGATGATGTAAAATATTTTGTTGTTGACAAGGCGGAAGATGCGAAAGACTTTGTCAAGGATAAGGTACTCGATACAAAATATATTATTGCTGATAAGGCAAGTGATGTGAAGGACTTAGTAGAGGATGCAGCATATTATGTTACGGATAAAGCGAGTGACACCAAAAACTTTATTGTCGACAAAGCGATAGATACGAAGGATTTTGTTAGTGATAAAATGTTTGATGCACGCTACTTTATTGCGGACAAGCAGGAGATATTAGGGACTTTGTCAGTGATAAAACATTTGATGCGAAATACTTTATTACCAAAAAGGTAAAAATTAAATCAAAGGCGGATGTAGTGGAACTTACTTCTAATCTACTGAAATCACATTACTTAATAAATGTTTCAAAATAGATAGCGGTAACATTATTTTAGAATAGAGTCGAGGTAAATGCTCAGCTCTTCTTTAGAAGCAAGTTTTTTTATGATTGTTTCTCTATTTAAAGTGCAAATGAGGGAATTTGCATCGTTTCTATAGATTCTTTAGAAATTTCATGTTCAGTATCCTTAAAAAACAGTTACTCGTACTATTCAGACGTGCGTATAAAATTGGGGGACAAGAGTAAGCTACAAACGTATGATAAGCTGTTGCAGGAGGTGAATAAATATGAGTAATGGTGCAGGACGTTCTAAAAAGAACGAACCAAATGATGCAAACCATGTGAATGCGGAGACGAAAGCATATCAAAGACAAATGTCAGAAAAGAATAACCAAGAGCATAATGATGGAAGCAAGTATAAGGGGAAGGTTCAATAGGGCCTGATCTTTTTTGGTTTCCAGTATAAATTTCCTCTCATATCCCTCACAAATGTAGAAGAATATTTACTAGGGAACTGATATATCAATATCAGTTCTCTTTTTTGATATACCTTGAGTAAATCATATCTGTAACTAGTTTATATATATGGAGTAATGGGAAAAGCCTTGGAAATAAACATTTAAGGGCTATTTATGCGGCTCTCAAATTTATTCAATAGAGCTTGATCCCCGACTATCCGTTTGAATAGCATTTAAAAAGATTGTAAATTGTGTTTCAGTTTGACTTTGGCTTCCTAAACCTATGGGTGTGTTATTTATGTATGAGTTAGACTACAACCAATATTTTATAAGAAAAAACGCTACCCTAAAGTTTTCTTTTAGTCAGGTTCATCAAGTTACAATCGTTAATTTTTATATTAACTAACTTCCTCAATACCCATATGTATGCCAAATTATAAAGATATCCATATGAGTATTCACATCTATTGATGTAGGAATTATTGGCCTTCTTGGATGATTTGAAAGACCTGGTTATTGTAATTATGCGTCCAACATTATTCTTCCTCTATTTTAGAATACAATAAATGATATGAAAGACTTCACGTGAATTCTTGGTTATTTAACAATATTCGGAATAGACTTAATAGGTAGTCGTAGGAAATAAAACATATAAATAAATAAAAATAAAAGCAGTAAGACTCGCATATTCTAACTGCTTTTGCACGTTATTATACAGGTAATCTTCATAAAAAAGTATAATTATTGGGACAGCTTGAATGACTTTACTTATTTCCAGGCGCTGGCTGGTCAACACCCTTTACCTGATGGCGATGTCCGTTTGCTTCAGTCGTATAAAAATCATAATTATGAACATGCATTCCATTTCCTACAGGAATAGCAGGACCCGAATATGCCTGGTAATAATGAGTATGACCATCTTCAAAGACAACATAACCCTCAGTGTAATGCACATGGTTATCATCCTTAATCATAACTGGAGGTGAAGTTACATCTAAACACAGATGAACATGGCCATCACTAACAGATGTATAGTCAACGGACCCATGATTATGGTTTGGCACAAATCCCTGAACAAAATCATCCTTTCCAACCATCCTAACACTTCTAACTATCACTTTTCCAAAGAATATTGGTCGCTATTTTTATAACCGTTCACCCATTTTTTTCATTAAATCCATCTTCCAATACCTAAATCATGTAAACGCATTGGTTCAAGTAATACATGGTTGACAAGATGCTACAAATTTGGCCTGTTTGGATTAAAATCTTATACTGCTGCCTTGTTTTATTGTATTTCCGATTGGTACTTGACATGCCCCTAAATTCAAGGGAAATATGTTTAAAACCATAAGATTTGATAAAGAATACCTACTTTCCATTAGCTCCCGATGACTTTCTGCTTTTAATTTCTTTTACCTTTCTTTGACGCTGAAAACGTACCACTAATCACACCATGCTTATCTAAAAAGAATACTCCTATTTTAGTAAACATTGGTAAGCTAAGTGATTTCCGGGGGTTATTCCCGGAATTCCATAAAACTAAAAAGGTTTGACAAACTTTCTAATCTTACCGTATGATAAATAATATACTTGAATATATTCTCCTAAGGGGAGTAGCTTTTACAACAATGTCGTCAATACGGAGTTCTTCGCTCTCGGCTTTGTTGGCAACATTTTGTTGTTAGCCAGACCTTACCTAGTGGTAAAGGTCTATTTTCTATTAGTAAACCTTTACCGAAATGGTAAAGGTTTTTTTGTAGTCCGGATAATGTAGCCCTTCAAGAATTGTTTAAGCTAAGCTTGTGGAATGATAAATGAAAAACAAATAAATATAAATGGAGTGTATTCTTTGATACTGAGAAAATCTTTGTTACTTTTAGGGATAGGGTCTGCACAGATAGATTTAATCCTTCCCAAAAATACGTATAAATCTGGTGAATTAATAAATGGGTATTTCTTGATTAAGGGTGGTACCCAGGAGCAAAGAATAAGGAGGGTTGAATGTGATTTAATTATGGATACTCATTCTACGGGAATGGAAGATATCCTTAAAACGAGCACCATTTTATCTTCAAGTGAGATTGATTCAGGGGAAAGTAATGAAATTCCTTTTAACTTTCGTCTGCCTACATTAAAGGAACCATATAAGCGAGGGGTTTCCTATCGCCTAAAAACGAGACTTATTCTTGATAAAGGGATAATAGGCAAGGATGATGATTGGATTTTAATCGATTCTGAATAAGAGTGGAAACGGAGGTGGGAACATGGATATTTTGAATTTTACAGAGCGGGTTTTGGATTATTTGAAAGAATTCTTATTATTGAGGCTTTTTATAATAGCTCTACTGTTATTGGCCGGTTATTATATATTGAACAAAATGGTTGAATGGTTCTTTAGAAGGTCTAATTTTTTTGAGGAAGAAGTCGAAAGAACGATACAGGGTGTTACTCGTTCTGCTCTAAGGTACGGTATTTCGGCGCTTTTCCTCATTTATCTGATTGGACAGTTTATTGACATAAAGGGAATACTGGCTGGAGCTGGGATTGTAGGGGTCGTTATCGGATTTGCCGCTCAACAAATGCTTAAGGATATCTTATTGGGATTTGTTAGGTTTTCAGATAATGAATTTCGAGTGGGGAACTTTGTTACATTTAATGGGACAAGTTCCGGGACGGTTGAGGAAATTGGCATCCGGTTCATGCAGATTCGGGAATGGTCAGGAAAACTGCTTACTATCCCACACAGTGAAATCAAGACGATTCAAAATTTTAATAAAGGGAGAATGCGAATCATTGAACGCATCACGGTGAGTTACCAAGAAAAACCAGATAGGGTGAAGCGGATGTTGGAAGAATTATGCTTCACTTGTAATGAGAAGTTTGCTGAAAGCCTTCTAAGGCTCGAGGACGGTACACCTGAAGAAGATTTTAGATATCTTGGCATTACGGATTTAAATCCGAATCTTAAATATGTTGGATATGAGCTATGCATAGTTGGACTAGTAAAACCTGAAGATTATTTTGAAACATCAAGAAATGTGAGGTTTGAGATGATGTCTGCTTTACATGAGCATCAAATTCAAATGCCATCTTCCAATTTACTTGTTCAGACAAATCCGAATCATGGAAGTTTGATGGAGAGCTAAAAAAGAAGCATCTTTTTGGATTTTTGTTGGGGCTATTTCGGAAGTGTTATAAATAATATTGGATTCTTATGAAATGACGGATTGTGGGGAAGTCATTATTAACTAGGACTGTTGAGGCAGAAAAATAGACTTAGCAACTATTCATGAGGTTGAAGAATATAAACGGGCTTTCTTAAAGAAAGTCTCAGTTTGTAGACAAAAGGGGTTCGGAATGTTTTAATTCCGGACCCCTTTTGAAATTCCCTTTGAATTTTGCTCAAGATTAAGAGATTGGGCCTCTACGAGCCCACTTTATTAAGCCATTCTTGGACCTTGCCATGTCCAATTGGCTATCTTCTTTAAATTCATGGCAGCGAAAGTAAGCATCGCCTGCATCGACAATTTTTTAAGTCCCCTTAAAGTAGTCCAACGCATACCATGCTTTTCTTTTGCATCTGCGAATACACGCTCTATTGTTTCTTTACGTTTCGCATATATAGGTTTTACATCCTTGTGATGACGCAGATGATCTGCTTCTTCCATATAATTTTGCCAGATATGGCGTGTCACCACTTTTTGATGGTCTTTGCTTACTGTACACTGTGATAAAAATGAGCATGTCGCACAAGTGTGTTTGGGTGATTTGTACTCGCGATAGCCCTCTTTATTTGTTGTTGAGTACTTTAAAATCTCGCCCGATGGGCAGAGATAACAATCAAAATGTTCATCGTAAACATAGTCATGCTTGCGAAAGAACCCTTCTTTTGTTCGTGGACGTGTATAGGGTAAAGCTGGTGTGATTTCTTTCCCAAAAAGGTAGCTTGTAATGGCTGGTGTTTTGTAAGCTGCATCTGCGGCAACAACTTCAGGTTTTCCAACTTTCTCAATCACTTGTTCAACAAGAGGCTCTAAGATATGACTATCATGCGTATTTCCCGGTGTTACAATCGTCCCCAGCACAAAACCGTTGCGGTCCGCAGCCGCATGAAATGAATAGGCAAACTGTTTTGTTCGTTCATCTTTTACATAGTAGCCACTCTCAGGATCAGTTGTACTTTCTTTAATTTCTTTGGTTTCTTCTTTATCAAATTTATCCGGTGGAAAAGGCTTCTTTCCATTGTTTTCACGATCTTGATTTATTTCTTCTTGAAGGCGTCCTTGATATGCTCGTGTTTCCTTACGAACGATTTTCTTTTCGAATTTTCGCTTATTCGCACTGGCTTTCACATGTGTTGAATCAACGAATACGTGCTCTGCACTAATTAACTTTCTTTCTGAGGCTGTCATTAGGATACGATAAAAAATCTGTTCAAACAGGTCTGTATCTTTAAAGCGACGCTCATAATTTTTCCCGAACGTTGAGAAGTGAGGTACTTTATCATGGAAACCGTAACCTAAAAACCAACGGTAAGCCATATTCGTTTCAACTTCTTCAATCGTTTTACGCATCGAACGAATACCGAAGGTATATTGAATGAATGTCAATTTAACTAAAATAACTGGATCAATACTTGGGCGGCCTATCTCTGAATACATCTCTTTCACCAAGTCATAAATGAAAGTGAAGTCAATGGCCCCCTCAATTTTACGAACCAAATGGTTCGCTGGCACCAGTTGATCCAAAGTAATCATTTCAAGTTGATCTCGCTGAATAGAATTATGTTTCGAAAGCATCGTCATCACCTCAAGTTTTAATACTTCTATATTAAAACAAAAAGGACTGTAGGCAAAAGTGGTTATATCTAATTGTTAAAACAAAGTTGATTGGAACGGAAGGTGCGAGACTCCTGCGGGAAATGCGTGTCCAAGGGAGACCCCACAGGCGCAAAGGCGCCGAGGAGGCTCCCTGACCGCCCGCGGAAAGCGAGTGCCTGGGGTGGAAATCAACGTCGAATTTTTACAACCCCTCAAAAAAACTGTAGACAAACTCGATTTTCATCGAGTTTGTCTACAGTCTGGGGCTTTCTTAAAGAAAGTCTGTTTTTTTATTTTCATGACTTAATACTTGGTAATTATTCTATAATAGTATTATTTTTTGAAATTTGCACTTGATTAATCAGAATGATTCGATTATTATATAATTAACATTAAATGGAAGGGTGACCTTTAAACAATGATATATAATCCTATTCTTTAAGAAAAAATGCGTGTTAAATACGAACTTTTTTCTGGATAGGATTAGTCTGTACATTAAAATACAAACAAAGATCATTGTGTTCCTTCCATCATCAGGGATATTTTGCCTTTTTAATTTGTATTGTACTGCCTCCTGTCCAGATATTTGACAGGAGGTTTTTATATTGGGGAAAAACGCATCTGTAACATTAAGTAATAAGGAACCTAACTTATTTACAAATCGTGTATTTCGGGCCATTATCTTTTCAGGATTATTTCTACAAATAGGGATATGGGTACGGAATTTTGCAGTTTTGCTATTCGTTATGGAACAAACAAACGGTGATGCCTTTGCCATTTCAATGATTTCAGTGGCTGAATTCGCACCTATTTTTATTTTTTCATTTATTGGTGGGACGTTTGCAGACCGATGGAGCCCGAAAAAAACGATGGTTTGGTGTGATATTTTAAGTGCAGTATCGGTATTTGCTGTGCTTATCGCCCTTATCTTCGGAAGTTGGAAAGTGGTATTTTTTGCAACATTAATTTCAGCAATACTTTCTCAATTCTCTCAGCCATCGGGCATGAAGCTATTTAAGATGCATTTGCCAGAGAGTCAAATTCAAACAGGGATGTCTGTATATCAGACCGTATTCGCCGTATTTATGGTTTTAGGCCCGATCCTGGGCACATTTGCCTTCCAATCATTCGGAATCAACATCTCGATTGCGATTACTGGCCTAGCGTTTTTACTATCAGCGGGTGCACTCGCTTTCCTTCCAAAAGATCGCAAACTGGATGAAGGAACCGTAAAAACGACATTATGGCAGGAAATGAAAAGCGGAGTGAGCTACGTGTTGCGAAAAAAAGAGCTAAGTCTATTAGGATTATGTTTTCTGGCAGCCGGGCTCGGACTTGGATTCATTCAGCCGCTCTCGATTTTCCTAGTTACCGAACAATTAGGTCTGCCGAAGGAAAATCTACAATGGTTATTTATGGTGAATGGTATTGGTATGATTTTAGGCGGTGCTGGAGTGATGATTTTTGCTAAAAAAGTGGCACCGCAGAGGTTATTGGCCTTTGGAATGCTTGTGAATGCCATTGGATTAGCGGTAATGGGGTTGTCGACCAACCTTTGGATTACACTTTCCGCAGAGTTCTTTAACGGGCTAATGTTGCCTTGTATTCAAATTGGAATTAATACATTGATATTGCAGAGGACCGAAGGCGAGTTCATCGGAAGAGTAAATGGAATCTTAAGCCCATTATTCACTGGTTCGATGGTTTTGACTATGAGTGCGGCAGGAGTGTTGAAAGAACAATTTTCACTCGTCGCTATATTTGAAACAGCGGCATTCTTTTTTATTATTGGGATGTTTTTCATTTTGCCATTGTACAATCAAAAGATAGAAACGAAATCATTGGAAACTCAGTCGCAGGAATAAGGAAAAGTCAGTGAAGTGGTGAAAATTTACATGTAAGTTGAAAGCAGAGAGCAGGCTCTCTGCTTTTTTGAATAACATGAATCTAGAAGATATCAACTTATTAAAGGAGTGGGTATTACTTAAAGATTGAATCTGGTTACTTAAACTTTGTACTTCATTCACTATGTTATTCATGAATAAATCGTTAAGAATAATATACTATTGGTTTCTGAAGGTAACAGATGCTAAAAACCATTAATAAAGAGAAGTATAACTATTGCCGGGTAAATTTGATGTTGCATCCTTATTTAAGGTTTGCCAGTTTGATAGGATTAACCGTATTATTTCAGATTCTAAGCTGTCGGAAAAAGTATTGCAGAGGTACGAAAAGAAGAAATTGAGATTGTGAATAAATAGAAATCATACCATGTTACGTTGAGGAAAAGTGAATGTTGGCTTTTCCTCTTTTTATTAGTTTAAAAAATGAACATGGAATTATTTGTTTGAATTAACAACAAAATCAAAAAAAATACACTTCACATTAACGTTAGCTTAATAATTAATAAGTAATATTGAGTTGGAAGTAGGCCGTTTGTGGAAAAGTTGTTTTATTGTGGGCTTTGTTGAGAGCAAATGATGGTCGGAAACAAATCATTACAAGCATTAACAATTTTTCCGTTATTATTACCTGCATAGACAATAAATACTGTACCGACAAACAAGTCTTAGTTCCTCTAGATCTTTCATATAGGAAGATACAGAATTCAAATTAGAAAATTTTATTCCTTCTTTTTAGAGTTTGTCAAAGTAAGTGATACACAATTTGCGTTACTAACTTTAGGAGTGAATTTTTCTACTGAAAAAATGAATATAAGAGGGGGATTGAGTGGCGGGTTCCATGATATGAATACATTCTTATTACCAAAATTTCAATGATTTATTATATATAAAATAAACTAAAAGTACCTTGAAATTTGCTTTACTTACATAAATTTTTAGAAATTTCATTAGATTGGTCTTAATTGAAATCAATAAAATCATATTGTGAAAAGAGGAGTAGCAATGAAAGATGAGCAACTAAAAAACGAAACTGAAAAATTGTCAAATACTATCTTAGAAAAGGGAATGGATCGACGTAGTTTTTTGGGAGGTACAACGAAGATTGCCGGGCTTACGCTTGGATTATCGCTAGTAAACTCACTAAATGGACTTGAGGCCGAAGCAGCATCGCATGTCGAAAAAGCATCAAAGTTCGGTTTACACAAAAATCCTGATTTGGTGTTTCCTGTTATTAGTGATGTGCATATGTTGAAGAGTGGTACAACCGATCTGCAAAAGTTGGGTAGCGCATTGCATCAATTGAATGAGTTGGTGCCAAAACAAGATGCTCTTGTTGTTGTTGGGGATTTAACAGAAAATGGATTTACGGAAGAGTATGATCGCTTTGTGGCTCTTTATAATGCAAAAAAACAAACGCAGGCCGCTTCTTTGTTTGCGATAGGAAATCATGACTATTGGAATGGTTTATCTGTAACAGATGCCCAAAAACTGTTTTTAAAGAAAATGGGGATGGAGTCTATTTTCTACCATAAGGTAATCAAAGGGTTTCATTTCATAGTTCTTGGCACTGAAAATGGAAAGACAGAAGGATACTTTTCAGAACAACAAATTGCGTGGTTAGGGGAGCAACTGCAGCAGGCGAAACAAGATGATCCTAAGAAACCGATATTTGTGTTTCTGCATCAGCCTATCAAAAATACAGTATACGGGAGTGAATGGGGATTCGAAGTTAACAGAGAGTTACTGTATAACACTCTAAAAGAATATCCGCAAGTAATTACGTTTTCCGGTCACACACATTATCCATTGGATGAACCAAGAGCAATCCATCAAAAGGATTTTACCTCTGTTGCAACAGCTTCTCTAAAAAATATGTGGGTAGAGGCTGGGTATCTTCAAGGAGAATTACCTAAAGGATCCGAAACCTTTAGTCAGGGTCTAATTGTAGAGGTTCATGGAAACAAAGTGAACATTCATCGTCGTGACTTTAATCAAAATAATTGGATAGGCGAGCCATGGGTAATTGACTATCCCGCTAAAAAAAATACATTTAAATATACAGAAATGAGAGAGCAAGTAAAACCTCATTTCCCTAAAGGAGCAAGCATTACGGTTCTTGACACAACTAGTACTGAGATGAATGTCATGTTTACTCAGGCAAATGATAATTTACTGGTACATTCTTATAAAGTAGTGGCGAAGAACAAACAAACAGGACAAATAGCGAAAGAGTTTCGGGCTTTCTCAGAATTCTACAAAGATCCTATACCCAACCCATTCGTTCTGCCAGTTAAGGGATTGCAGCCAGGTATAAGTTATGATATCGAAGTATATGCGATAGATTCATTTGGTAATATGAGTAAAACATTCTTGAAAATAGAGGGAAAAACAAAAGCATTAGCTACTCTCTAATATAACTTTAGCTTTCAGGAGAAATACAAGAGGACAACCTGATGGAAAACAAACCGTGAAATCGGCGTACCATTTTTACATATATGGGAACAGGTGCTGCAGCCCTTGCAGCCGTAACTTCTGGTTTACTATTTTAAGAGAGACAGCCAATATAGAAACTGAGAGTTTGTTACGTTTTAGACCGAAGAAAAAAGGAATTAAATTTTAAGGAGGATACACAATGTTTCAAAATATTGGGATGCCTGGATTGATATTGATTTTAGTCATTGCCCTCATCATATTTGGACCATCTAAGTTGCCCGAAATTGGACGTGCTTTTGGCAGCACATTAAGAGAATTTAAAAACTCTACAAAAGATTTGATTTCTCCAGATGAGAAAGAAGAAAAGACACAATCCAAATAATTTTTTAGGAAGATGTAAGCAACAAGCTTGCATCTTCCTCTTGTTTTTACAAGTATTCCATCTGAAGAATGAGTACTCCCATATCCCAAATGTTTTGATAAAGAAAGGCGATGTTGAAAATTAAGTCTGGTGTAAAATATAAAGTAGTACCTATAAACAATTGGGCAACTGCAGATCATGTATCTTTAATAGCTAAGTGATATTTAGAAATAAAAGGAAGAGTGGCAATTAATGTTCTCTCTTTTTTCTTGTAAGGAAGTTTCCATTTTATTTCCGTAAAATGTCTTAGCCTGGGTTTTAGGTTTAGAAGTATCGTTTTTGCATGTGACTATATAATTTAGACAGTTTCATTTTTAATGGGCTCTTTTATTCAATTTTCGCGAAAATATTCAGTCGCCCTTTATAATGTTGTGATTTTTAACTAGGCGTAATTCTTGTACAAGGAATTGTGTCTTTTTTAGTTACATTAGTTATTTACCATTTATGGCAAGATTCCTTTTTGATACAAAGTAGAAGATATAACTACCTAAAATTAATGATATTTTAGCTAGAGGTAATTGTATAAATGTTAAATTACTTAGACAAACTAGAATGTTCAAATATGTAAAAGGGAAGGAAAGATGCAGAATGACAAAGGTATTATACATCACAGCTCATCCGAATGATGAAACTCAATCTTACAGTATGGCCGTTGGAAAAACATTTATTGAAACTTATAAAGAAGTAAATCCTAGCCATGAAATTGTGAATATTGACCTTTATAAAGAAAATATTCCTGAAATTGATGTGGATGTTTTCAGTGGTTGGGGAAAACTTCAATCTGGAAAGGGATTTGAAGAACTTTCGTCGGAAGAGAAAACTAAAGTTGGTCGACTCTCAGAATTATGTGAGCAATTCATTGTTGCCGATAAATATATATTTGTAACACCATTATGGAATTTTTCATTCCCACCAGTATTAAAAGCATATATTGATTCTGTTTCTGTTGCAGGAAAAACATTTAAATATACCGACAAAGGTCCAGTTGGCCTTTTAACTGACAAGAAAGCATTGCATATTCAAGCTCGTGGTGGTATTTATTCCGAAGGACCAGCAACTGAAATGGAAATGGGACACCGATATCTAAATATCATAATGCAATTCTTCGGAGTTCCTTCATTTGAAGGATTATTCGTTGAAGGACATCGTCCGCAATGCCTGATAAAGCACAAGAAATTAAAGAAAATGCTATTACAAGAGCAAAAGATTTAGCTTCTACTTTTTAATTACCATAGAATCAACAACTTGTTGGCTTTTTTTATGTAGATTTATACTTAAAGCTATCAGACCTTCAACAATCAGGTGCTTTAGTTGAAGAAGCATTAAACAAACTAGATGCCTGAATTAACATAAAGAACCTATTTTGAATTTCAATATTTTTTCAAAATAGGTTCTATTATTAGTCGGAAATCCAGACTGGAATGTTAAATGTGATCAACTTTTATTTTAGATTTTTAAAAAGAGGGTTTAGTCCAATACTGTTTTGGCTTAGAAAAAAACGTAAAATAGTTAATTAACATCCTAAATATAAAAAGGAGTAGGGAGTTTTCCTTACTCCTTTTTTGCATGAAAAGATTTCCCCTGCAGAGAGACTATTCTTAATAAATTGAAGATAGGTATCAGTCGTGAAAAGGTCAAGACGTAGTGCTTGTTGCAATGACAGTTAAAAGATAAAAAAATTCTGCAAATCATAGTATCCTTGTTAATTACAGAATAGCAGTGAAAATTTGGTTAAATAATTTCTAGCTATATTACATAATATATAGGTCAAACAATCTCTCAAGGGCGTTCACATGTTAACTATGTAAAATAAGAATTGGAATAGTCCTTAAGGTACTCTAAGACTCAACACAAAAAATAGTCGGTAGGTTATGTACTAATAAAAACTTAATTGAACTGAAATTTTGTTAAATAGCTCTACGAACGTTTAAAGGATAGGAAAACACCAAGGAAGGGTTGAAATAATTGAAGACAATAATTAAATGGTCAGGAGAAATGGCTTTTTCTGGATCTACTCCGTCAGGACATGTAATAAAAATGGATGCTGCCAAAGAAGTAGGAGGACAAAATAGCGGAGCGAGACCCACAGAGTTACTGTTACATTCCTTAGCCGGTTGCACAGGAATTGATATTGTAATGATCTTGAAAAAAATGCGATTTGAACCAATTACTTTTCAAATAGAAATAGAAGGATCACGGGCAGAAAATCATCCAAAACGATTTACCGATTATCATATCCATTATTTACTAGAAGGGGAACTGCCAGAAGATAAAGTGGTCCGTGCTATTAAATTATCGAAAGATACGTACTGTTCAGTATATCACTCATTAAATGCAAACATTGAAGTGAGTTATTCAATTAATGGAGTCAAAGGAGATCAAAAATTATAATTTTTGATCTATGAACTATTTACCACTATTTCAATTTACTCTCGACATATTAGAGGGAGTAATTTAAAGCACAGCTAATTTTTTAATGAATTTTTATATTATTTAAAATAACCGAACTTTTCGCTCCTTTATTTTTTATGCAATGGCTTATGTTCAAAAAAGAGCCTTCTTTTATTGAAAATACTATTGAATTAGAGTTAAAGCGTTTACGAACGTTGATGCGAAAAAGTATTATTAGAACTCATACATGAGGAAAATAATAAAGATTCTTTAATGTACATATAAACCCTTTTACAATCCATTTAAAGGTCCTTTCATTTTTTAAATCCCGCTCTTGAGGTGAATTGTGTGGTTTTATACCCCAATCCTTCAATGGCTTTTTTGTGTTTTAAAACGTTAGGATAAAGTGATTAGTGCGATGGGATTTACACAAATAAGCAATGTATTAGTAGCATGACCATATGCTATATATGTACGGAGAAAGTCAACCGATTATCCTTTTCGGTAGCAAAACGCTTGAGATATTAAGTGGTCTACCATTATTGTTTCTAGTGAAGAAAAAGATGATCAGTAGACAAATTCTTGTTCAACAGAGACATGCTTAGATAATATTCTTTACAAACATCTATTAGGGATTTAACGGTAATCTAAAGGTTAATTAGTTTTGTACGTCAGAGTTCCCCAAGCTTAATTTAAATAGATTTATTGAAAATTGAAAATTTGAATTCTTTAGTTTTCTATATTATCTTGTTATTATAGAAGTAGCTATTAGAAAAATCATAGGAGTGAAGGACAATGAGTGTACATAAAGCCCTTTCTTTACATGCCCAAAAACAAAATCAACTTTTTACTGAATTTTCGCTTTTAGACCAACAACGTGAAGATTATATTCAAGGAGCTATTGAATTATGTAAAGCTGAAAAGGATTTTACAACAGACCAAATTAATCAAATCACTATGCAAATCAATGTTCTTGCAAATCAAAGGTTTATACCTACTCGTAAATTAGTTACCCCAGACATGGTTCGTTCATATGTGGAGTCATTGAAGTAAACTAATTTACAGATCTTAGATGTAAGAAAAAGCACCGAACATCGGTGCGAGCCTGACACTCATTATATAGATGAGTGTTTTTTTATACACGAATTTTAAACTACCAATTAAGATAGATGGCATATAGAAATATTTTTAGTTGTTTAGTTGGAATGATATTAAGAGGGATATAGAGTTATTAGATACTGTTGAATTCACCTAAAATGGTGGACACTTAAAAAGGTCCGATTTGGGTTTTTTAAATAGTAATAAATCAGGAATGATGAAAATAGAAAAACTATGGCATCATGAATAACATAGCTAGTTCAATTGTTTGTTCTTCGCTTTAAAAGCATGATTCTTTAAGGCACATGTAGGCGTGGCAAGAGTAAACCACCTTTCGATGATTGCGTAGTCCTTAGAAGGTCTGCTAAAGAAAAACCGAGTAAATGTTAGATTGAGGACATATGTCCTTTCCAAAATACGTGAATCTATCATTTAATATAGAGAGCAATCTAAATGGGTGAGTGAAAAATGAGAGGAAGTTTCTTCGCGTTTTTAGGAAGTGCCTTTATTACTTTGCAAGAAGTAGTTAATTAGCGGATGATTCAAGATATAAGAACTTGGTAAACTGCAACGATTACCTAATTGGGATTCGTGATAACACTATTTTAGCAGTGCTCCTTGCCCGGCTCAGTTTGATCTTTGGCATTGATTGTAATGGCGGTTCGGTGAAATCAAGCAGCAGATGAAGCTACCGCAGTTTATCGGTATTGAGTATGTTGGTAGCTAGCGTTGTGATATTAGTGCTTAAATAGTAGAACTTTTTCAGAAATGGAATGAATGAGGGGGAAGAGGCGGAAGCGATTCATGAAGCAAACCGAAGATAGACAGCAACTCAATTACTATTTGCATGCTCATCAAATAGAATCTATATTTAACGCTCCATTAATAGCCCAGTTGTCGTTGTATAGCTTTGATCAGGGAGAGATTATTTGTGCACAAGGAGAGCCATCACAGTATCTCTATATACTTGTGAAGGGGAAAATTAAAATTTATACCACCTCTTTGGAAGGTAAGAAATTGATTCTTTCTTTTAAGACACCACTTGAATTGATTGGGGATATTGAATACGTACAAGGTATTGATATTATCAATACGGTTGAGGCCGTCTCGTCTGTTAACATGATTGGAATTCATTATGATTCGTTAGGAAAATACGGAAGTGATTATACACCGTTTCTACAATTTTTACTCAAAACCATTACAAGAAAATTTTGTATTAAATCTAACTCTTTGAGCTTTAATTTGATGTATCCAGTAGAAATACGATTAGCAAGTTATTTATTGTCCATATCTTTTGATGAATCAGATGCTCATTTTAAAGGCCGTCTCAGTACAAATAGTTTAAGAGATGTAGCGGATTTAATCGGGACGAGCTATAGACATCTCAATCGAGTTATCCAACACCTATGTACAGAGGGTTTGATTGAACGTAACAAGGAGTTCATCCATGTTAAAAATCGAGAAGGATTGAGTGACCTAGCCAATCACAATATTTATGAATGAATTAGAATAGAATCATTAAATTGGAGAGTAGAGGTTATTATTGTAGGACTAACATTTGCACTGATCGTAGGTTTGTTAGTCAGTTCGCAAAATATAATGAATAGTAAAGCGAATGAAAATATAGGCTCTTGGGCTGCAACGACACTTGTATTAGGAATGGAATCTTTCCCTTTGCTGATGATTGGTCTCATCGTTGAAGGATATTTGCTTTGCAAAATATGAAGCCCTGGTACTGGTTCAGTGACTTAACCGGAGTAGGTGTCTTCATCAGTATAATGAGGGCCATCAAGTTGCTTGGTCCCAGATATGCTAGCTCAATTTTGTAAATTACATACGTAGGAATGGAGAAGGAATTGTGAAAAAATATCAGACATTATTATTTGATGTAGATGATACACTATTGGATTTTGGCGCAGCAGAAAAATTAGCTTTGCGCTTGCTTTTCGAGGATCAAAATATCCACTTAACTCCTGAAATCGAAGCACAATATAAAAAAATAAACCAAGATCTCTGGAAGTCCTTTGAAAAAGGAATAATAGATCGTGATACGGTAGTGAATACTCGCCATTCACGTTTATTTAAGGAATACGGTCGAGAAGTTGATGGAGTATTAATGGAAAAGAACTATCGTAGCTATTTAGAAGAGGGGCATCAGCTTGTTAATGGGGCCTTTGAATTGATAGCCGATCTGCAAAATAAATATGACTTATATATTGTTACTAATGGTGTTTCCAAGACCCAGTATAAACGCTTACGTGATTCAGGATTATTTCCGCTATTTAAGGATATTTTCGTTTCAGAGGATACTGGTTTTCAAAAGCCCATGAAGGAATATTTCGATTATGTCTTTGCGCGAATTCCTAATTTCTCGATGGAAAAAGCATTAATCATCGGAGACTCCTTAAGTGCGGATATTAAAGGCGGACAGCAAACTGCTATAGATACATGTTGGCTCAACCCTAAACTGGAACCTAATGAAACTAAAATTGTTCCAACATATCAAATACAAAAGCTTGAAGAGCTGTATTGCATTTTAAACGTAGAAAAAGAATCAACAGCTGTTAGTCAGTACTGTTCCTGACTATCGCATTATCTTTGTTAACAGCTTTAATAAAATGATCAATTTTTTTATGAAATCTATATTAATTAGCAAGAAAAGAACCATTTTGATCTAACTTTGATTAAAATGGTTTCTTTTTGTATCTTGAAAAACATGAGTGTTAGATGTTTTTAATCAAACTTTTTTTAGAACAACAAGGGTTTAATAAAGGGCTGTTGATGCAGCTCTTTTCTATTGGAGACAAATAGGCAGGTTTAATTGAACATCAAAATGCAAACTTAATTATTCAACTGATAAATTAAACCTATCGATATTTATAAATATTATTAAATTTCATTATGCAAATTCAGGATATAAAATTTAGTAGAAAGGTAATTAGACTGGAGGAAAAAATATGAAAGTTTTGATTCGCATTTACATATTATCGATAATGCGTTACAAACCCTTGGTGAAAACTTTGTTGGTGTAACTCAATTGCCATACAATACATCAGATGATGAAATCATTAAACTTAAGGAACTTGGTGTGAAAGCTATTCGATTCAATGTAAATCGTGGAGGTTCCGAGGATATATCACGTTTAGATTACTTAGCGAGAAGAGTTTATGAATTAGTAAATTGGCATACAGAGCTATACATTGATTCTAACTCTTTAACAGAGATAACAACGATAGTAGAAAAGCTTCCTTCGGTTTCGATAGATCATCTTGGTTTATCAAAAAGCGGTTTTACGAATCTTTTATCTTTAGTTGATAAAGGTGTAAGAGTAAAAGCAACTGGTTTCGGAAGAATTGATTTTGATGATGAAGAAGCAATTCGGACTATATACTCTACAAACCCAGATGCATTGATGTTCGGAACAGATTTACCCTCAACAAGGGCTAATAGGCCTTTTTGATATTCAGATATAGAGCTGATAAATAATATACTTGAGGAAGAAGAAGCTAAAAAAGTTCTTTATAAAAATGCACTTAATTGGTATTTAAAAATATCAGTATAGGAGTTGGTGAAATGGCCTTAACGCTATTACAAATTGATTAATTACTGCACAGTCCGTCTATTATATGCATTTTAAGAGAAGTGACTTGTTCAACTAATGAGTGCTTGAGTTTAATAATGAGGTTGCTGCGGTAGCCTTTTATTTTGTTGAGCTAAATGGGAAGGAAATTTGAGTAAGAAAACGTTATAATATATGTAAATGAAATTCTAAGGGTTTGGTTTAATGAGAGGAGAAATCATGGAGGGATCCTATATGTTTAAATCAATTGATGAATACATTTTACAATTTCCTCATGAGGTTCAGGAAAAACTTAAAAGGTTAAGAAAAGTTATAAAAGAATCAGCACCAGATGCAGAAGAAAAGATAAGTTATCAAATGCCTACCTTTGTTTTACATGGGAATCTGGTACATTTCAGTCGCCTATAAAAAACATATAGGATTTTATCCAACTTCTAGCGGAATCGCCGCTTTTGAACATGAATTTTCGGAATATAAAAGTTCAAAAGGGGCAGTTCAGTTTCCTCTAGAAAAGCCGATGCCGTATGAATTAATAAGCGAGATAGTTAAATTTAGAGTTGCTGAGAATATAAAGAAAGCTGAAGGCAGATTGAAAAAGAAAAAATAATTTCATTCAAATTCTGTTGATTATAAATTCTTATTCAAGTAACGGGACAGTTTAGTCACATAACAAAATTTAATAAGAATACTTCTTTTTTGTTCTGTTATTCATACTTTTTCATAAATTGTTCAAGCAGAAGAAAATCATAATCTAGAAGTGAAAGTAAATTATCAAATACTTCTATATGGGGCAGGCTAGAAACAGGTGCATTTCTTATGCTACTAATTGGGCAGATTTATATAACAAAAAAAGTAGGTACTTAACTTTATTTGTTCATCAAATACGGAATTAAAAGAGAAGCATAGCAAAACTTGGCTTAAATCTTACATTTGGTATAATCATTAAGTAGTTATATTCTTAAAAACAAAAGTATAATGCTCAAACGAAAAAAATATCAATATTAACCTAACTAGTAGAAATGGAGAGAAGCAAATGATTAATAAAGTCGGTCAAATTATGTTATATGTAAATAACCAAGATGAGACATTGAAATTTTGGACAGAAAAAGTAGGGTTTACCGTAGTTTCTGAAGAAGATAACGGCCAAATGAGATGGATTGAAATTGCTCCAACTAAGGAAGCAGAAACGAGTATCATTCTCCACAATAAAGAATTAATTGCAAAAATGCAGCCTGAATTAAATCTTAATACACCGTCGTTAATGTTTTACTCGGAAAATCTCGATAAATTATATAAAGACTTTTCGGATAAAAATATCACAGTCGGAGAACTTGTAAGTATGCCATTTGGTAGAGTATTTAACTTTGCTGATAATGAAGAAAATTACTTTGCGGTTATGGAAAAAAAGTAAATCATATACAAATGAAAACGGATTCAGAAATATCCTTGACAGAAGACTTAAGTTCCCATATGATTAAGGTAACATAAAACGGACAACAAAATAGCAATACTAATTGGGTATGTGACTAAGTGAATCCCCACAAAAGTTGACAGATAGCTGTCGATTCTTTGTGGGGATTTTTGTTCGTTTATTTTATAGAAATGGGGAGATTACATGCCAAAAACAAGGAGAATGGCAAACATATTTGCAGAAGATGGGAAGTCAATCACATTGGCTCTTGATGGTTATTATTTCTCGACGAATACCAGGGGAATTGATGACACAATTGCCGAATTGCCAAAGATGATTGAAAATGGCCTTGATGCAGTACTTGTCACGTATGGTATGGCAAAGACTTACGCCAATTCACTTGCAGATGTGGGCATGCTCGTTCGTGCTGATTTATCGACGGGAGTGTTCGATTCAAGTGTACCAAATACAACTGGTTTGATAGTCGTTGAGGATGCACTGAAGCTTGGTGCAGACGGCATTATTTCAATGACGTTTCCTGGTGCAGCTAACGAAGCAGCCTCACATCAAATTGCCTGGCACCTAGCTCGTGATGCCGATAAATGGAACATGCCATTTATGTGTGAGACATTGCCTTACGGATACGCTGTTACGAATGAGGATTCCAATAATCCGGGAGTGATAGCCACTGGAGCACGTCTTGGTACAGAGCTTGGAGCTGATATTATCAAGACACGTTTTTCAGGGGAAGCAGGAGATTCAGAAATCGTAAAGATGGCTCAAAGGCCTGTTCTTGCCTTGGGAGGACCAAAAACCGAACATATACTAGATTATTTCAAATTCGTAAAACACTGCATGGATGTTGGTGCAAAAGGGGTAGCCGTTGGTCGCAATATTACGCAAAATGAAAAGCCAGCGGGTGTGGTAGCCGCGCTGAATGTAATCATTCACGGGAAAGGTACAGCAGAAGAGGCGTATGAAACATACAGAGCATACTGAAACCATGCAGCACATACAATGTGTAAGAACATGACTTGACACTTTTTTAGGAACATTTTACAATTGAAGGTTGTAAGCGCTATATTAAAAGGGTGGTCGAGATGTTTTCAGATAAGACAGTTATTCCATCAACAAGACAATTAAAAGATTTGGACAGTGCGCTCTCAAGTAAGTCGGAGTACGTATTGTTATCAGAAGCACATATCGGCAATTTAAAGGAATTGACGAAACGGTGTCATCAAGCAGGTAAGAAAGTGTTAGTACACTTAGATTTGATTGAAGGATTAACGAAGGATGCAAAGGGTGTTAAGTGGTTAAAGGAAATGTTCAAGGTTGATGGGGTCATTTCACCGAACCAACGTGTATTAAACACAGCTATGAAGCTTGATTTACTGGCAATTTACCGCGTGTTCCTACTTGATTCTCGTTCTCTTGAACAAGCTTTGAAATCTTTGGAGAATATTAACTTTGATGGAGTTGAGGTTTTACCGGGTCCTTTCGCGATTCATTACGTTAACCAAATTCAGTCAATAATACCAAACACTCATTTACTTGCGGGTGGTTTCCTTGATTCAAAAGTAAAGATTGAAACCGTCTTTCGCGCTGGATTTTCAGCTGTGACGACGAGTCAAAAAGAACTTTGGTAAACAAATACAACAAAATAGCAAGAATGGGTATGAGACCATGGAGAGTCCCCACAAAGTTGACAGAGTTTAAGCTGTCGTTCTTTGTGGTTTTTTTGTTTTAAAAAGAAGGAAAAAGGGGGAGTTTGCATGGAAATGATTAATTGGGTGATCAATTTAGGTCCGTCGGTGATGATGCCGATAATTTTTTTTATCATGGCGCTCTGTTTTCGAGTGACAATTGGCCGTGCCTTTAAAGCGACCATGCTTGTAGGTATTGGATTTGTCGGTATTAGCTTAATTATCACACTTCTTCTTGAAAGCATGGGACCAGTCGCTGAAGCAATGGTTTCCCGATTTGATTTGCAATTGACAGTCATCGACCCTGGGTGGCCTGTAGCGACGGCGATAGGCTGGGGGACGCCTATCGTTCCATTTGCCGTAGCGGGGATCATTCTTTTAAATATCATTCTACTATTCTTGAAAGTAACAAAAACTGTTAATATTGATATATTTAACTTCTGGGTCTTCATGGTTACAGGTGCACTTATTTATAGTATGACAGATAGTATATGGATTGCGACCTTGGCAGCACTGATTCACTTTGTCATTGTCTTGATTATTGGTGATTTGACTGCTCCACGTATTCAGTCTGACTTTAATTTAAAGGGTGTATCTTTTCCACATGGGACGACCGCCGTGTTTGTTCCGTTTGGGATAGCCATCAACTGGATCATTGAACGCATACCCTGGTTGCGCGATGTGAAGGCGGACCCTGAATCAATTACAAAGAAATTCGGTGTGTTCGGCGAACCATTAACACTAGGAGCGATTATCGGCGTCTTGCTTGGGATTCTTGCTGGCTTTGACATTGGATCAGTTATGACGCTAGGGGTGACCGTTGGTGCGGTCATGGTACTTTTACCTAAAATGGTTGACGTCCTTGTCGAAGGTTTATCAATCATACGGGAAGCAGCGGAAGCTTTCTTGAAGAGAAGGTTTCCAAACCGTGAATTTTACATCGCTATGGATACAGCGCTACTCATTGCCCATCCGGCAGTTCTAGCAACTGGACTTTTAATGATACCAACTGCGCTTGTGCTCGCAGTAATCCTTCCAGGTAATCGTTTATTGCCATTCACGGATTTGGCATCGCTTTCATTTCTATTTGCGATGTGTTCACCATTCCTTAAACATAATATGGTCCGCCTTTATATTACTGGAATCGTCATCATGACTATGGTTCTCTTCATTGGGACGGATATCTCGGGCGCATTTACAGAAGCTGCAAAATTGGCTAATGTCGCCTTACCAGACAATATTAGCAACACTACTGAACTCGCTAACTTAGTCGGTGGAGCTTCGACTCCGCTTGGATGGTTACTGATTAAAATCGCGTCATTCTTTGCATAGGGAGGAACGATAATGGAGAATTATTTACTGGGAATTGATAATGGTGGCACAGTCACAAAAGCAGCCTTATACACACTGTCTGGAAAAGAAGTGGAGATTGCCTCGCAAAAGACAAAAATGATAATGCCAAAGCCATTTCATACGGAACGGGATATCGATGAGCTATGGGAAGCAAACGTCAAGGTAATTAAAGAAGTGTTGAGGAAATCGGCGATAGATGCAGGGCAAATTGTTGGTATATCCATTACCGGTCACGGTAACGGTCTTTATTTAGCGACAAAAGACGGAGGGTCTCCTTATAACGGAATCATCTCTACTGATAATCGGGCGAAGAAGTATATAGATGAATGGTATGCAGATCCTCGCTTCGAGACTGAAGTACTTCCTAAGACTATGCAATCTGTTTGGGCGGGTCAGCCAGTAGCATTGCTAGCTTGGTTGCAAGACCATGAGCAAGAAGTAATTGATCAGTCTGATTATATATTCATGGTTAAGGATTTTCTGCGCTTTAAATTGACAGGAGAAGCATACTTGGAGTTGACCGATATTTCTGGCACGAGCTTATTGAATGTGAGAGATCAATGTTTTGATGAGGAATTACTTGACTTCTTCGGGTTACAAAAGATTTTGACTAAGCTTCCCCCACTTAAACAATCTACTGATGTGTGCGGATACATCACAAAAGAAGCTGCGGAAGCGACTGGGCTAAAAGAAGGAACTCCCCTTGCTGGAGGGCTTTTTGATATTGCCGCGTCAGCCATTGCATCCGGTCTTGTGGAAGAAAATAAGCTATGTATCGTCGCTGGAACATGGAGCATTAATGAGTACATCACAAAAAAGCCAGTCATTGATAAAGATTTGTTCATGACGTCAATTTACTGTTTGCCTGATTACTGGCTCACAACTGAAGCGAGTCCAACATCAGCGAGCAATCTTGAATGGTTTATTGATAAGTTCATGGTTGGAGAAAAGTTTGAGTATGAGAATCAAGGGAGGTCCGTGTACGATCTTTGCAATGAATTGGTGGCTTCAACAGGACCGGAGGACAGTAATTTGCTCTTTTTCCCTTTCTTATTCGGGTCGAACACGGTACCAAATGCCACTTCTTGTTTTATTGGCATGAATAGTTGGCATAAGCAGGAGCATTTCGTTCGTGCCGTATACGAAGGAATCGTGTTCGGCCATATGTATCATATTGAGCGATTGCTTAAATATGGTGATAAACCAGTCTCCTCTCGCATTGCCGGGGGAGTAACAAAATCAGATGTATGGCTTCAAATGTTCGCTGATTCCTTGCAGATCCCCCTTGAAATTGTTGAAGTAAAAGAACACGGTACGCTTGGAACCGTAATGTGTGCCGCTGTTATGAATGGACAATATGGTTCAATTAAAGAAGCGGCTATTAAAATGGTGAATGTCGACCGTATTATTAAACCGAATCTGGATAAAGCAAAAGTGTATGCTGAAAAGTACAATAGGTATAAAGAAACTCTGGAGCATATGGAAAAAATGTGGAAGGTAGGTATATAATGCTATGGACTTAGGTATTCAAGGAAAAACTGCAATCATCACGGGTGGCTCACGAGGGGTAGGTCGTGAAACCGCCCTCTCCTTAGCGCATGAAGGTGCTAACATCGTCTTAACGTACCAGGGCAATCAAAAAAAAGCACAAGAAGTGGTTGAGGAGATTAAGTCGCTTGGCTGCAAAGCAGTCTCCTTTCAAGTAAACTTAGCCAATGCTGATGCAGCTGTTGAGCTAATTCATAAGAGCATCGAGCATTTTGGTGAAGTGGATTTGCTCATCAATAATGCTGGGGTGTGGCCAACGAGCTATGTGAAGGATATGAGCTTAGCGGAATGGAATGAAACGATCGAAATCAATTTGACTAGCGTTTTTCTGACGTGTCAAACATTTGCCAATCATTGCCTTGAACGAAACAAACGTGGCAAAATCTTAAACATCACGTCGCAAGCTGCGTTTCATGGATCGACGACTGGACACGCTCATTACGCTGCAAGCAAGGCGGGGATGGTCGGGTTTACGATTTCGCTCGCTCGTGAAATAGCGAAGAATGGTATAAATGTCAATAACCTTGCATTAGGTATTGTTGAGACCGACATGATCAGAGAATCACTTGAGAAGAATGAAGACTATTACGTCAATCGTATTCCACTTGGGCGAGTTGCTACAGCGAAAGAAATCGCTGACATTGCTATCTTCCTAGTTTCCGAAAAAGCAAACTACATTACGGGAGCGACGCTAGACGCCACAGGCGGCATGTTAATGCGCTAAAAGTAAAGAAAAATGATGATAAGGAGTGTTCAACGGTGAGATGCTTAGCGATTGCTGATTTATTTATTACAAAAGATATGATGGTACAGGGCTTGAAAAAATTAGTTGAAGCTGGAATAGAAGTAACTGTCCGCGAGTGGATACATGAGAATTTAGAACAGCTGCAAAAAGACAATTTAACTATCGAAAATGGAGGGAGCGAAGTCGTGGAGTTACCCGACACTTTGTTTGAGGACATCGAGACATTTGATATCGTCATTACGCAATTTGCCCCTATAAATACTAAATTAATCCTTGCTGCTAGCAACTTGAAGTTGATAGGTGTCCTGCGTGGTGGTACGGAGAATGTCAATGAGGATCTGGCGAAAGACAGAAACATTGAAGTCATCAATACTCCTGGGCGCAACGCCCGTAGTGTAGCTGAATTTACAGTCGGTTTAATTCTATCAGAAATTCGTAACATAGCTCGTTCTCACGCCTCTTTAAAACAAGGCAAATGGCGCAAGGACTTTCCTAACGGAGCGTTCGTGCCAGAACTCGAAGAAAGAACGATCGGTCTAATTGGATTTGGGAACATCGGTCAACTCGTTGGACGTTTCTTAAACGGATTCGATGCACGAATCATATACTATGACCCGTATTATAAAGGTCAAAACGACTTCGAACAAGTTGACCTTAACACATTACTTGCACAGTCCGACGTCGTTTCGATGCATGGACGATTAACAGAAGAGACAAAAGATATGATCCGTTACCAGCACTTCCAACAAATGAAGGACACGGCTATAATCGTTAATACAGCGAGGTCCGGCCTCATTAAGGAAGACGATCTCATTCAAGCGTTGCAAAATAATGAAATTGCAGGAGCAGCTATCGACACCTTTGACCATGAGCCATTGGGGAACAACAGTCCATTCCTGCAACTCGACAATGTGACAATCACATCTCATATGGCTGGAAGTACAAATGATGCCTTTCGAAACACCCCGAAGAAATTGGCGGAACGGCTGCTGGAGTGGGATAAGAAGAAATCATAAAGCTTTATTTATAAAAAAGAGCCCCGGTAATTTGACGGGGTTCTATGTCTGGAAAAAAATGAGTACCATCTTTTCACTGAAATCAATCGTTCGATATTTAGCAAGGCTGCCATCCATTGTTTAACGTACTTTTTTTGGATCGAATGAATCGGTATGAAACCCAACTTCTAATAATACATCATCTAAACATTCTTCATAATCTTGATGATTACCATGTAAATATCTTTTAATAATATCGTTGAGTAAGCCGCCGTATGTTTGAATCAGAAACGTAATGCTTTTCTCATTACGTTCCTATTATTATATTAGCTCATCACGAATATTAGGAAAATACACCCTATGCCTTTTTTGGTATTCCATTGCTTTTGTAGGTGAAGTGTATTCTAAACATTAATGGAATTTATTGATATTTAAGTACTAGATGTAGTTGATGCTGTATGGTTCGTTCCATAAGTTCCACTTGTTTCCTAAGAAAATAGCTGTTGATAGACTATTCATGGCTACCCTCTGAAAATTTCGTATATAAAATTACTTTTTCATCTGTGTTGATAGCCTATTTTTTTACCAGCTGTATGAAAAGAAAACGTAATATTTTAGTTAACGACGGACGATAAGAGGTATTCTTTTGTCTACAAACTGGGCGACCGTCTTAAGTAACGGTCGCTTCTTTCTACAAATACCACTACTAAACCATCTATATTTCCCATATAATTGAAATACACTATGTATAGAGGTGAATTTATGGACTCTTCCTCGTTTTATTCTATTGTGATCATAATTGCTGTATTGGTCTTATGGCGTAGAACCAGAGCAATGTATCGTCCTATTAAGGGAAACGGGACCCGCATTCTCTTACCCATAATATTTTTGTTATTACCCTTTATTCTCGTCATTTTAAATCCAACAGCACATGTCGCTGGTTGGGAATGGGTTTGTGCAGGTATCTTTGGGTTCCTTTTGTCAATTCCACTTATTTGGACCACTAACTATGAACTCCGATCTGATCAGCATATTTATGCTGTAAAAAGCAAAAGCTTTATCATTACCTTTCTCATCGTACTTATTTTCCGGTTTTTGCTTCGTGATTATTTAAAATGGCTAGGTCCAGAAACAGAAGCATCACTATTTATGACTGTAGCACTAGGATATATCTTACCTTGGAGAATTATCTCTTTCATCAAATTTCGCCAGCTATACAAAAGTCGAATCCAAACTAGCGACAACATTGACTTTCGATAATACTGATTATGTGAATGGAAAGTCTCTTCAGAACTTGAAATAGATTCTATAGAGTAGACATAAATAAGGGCTCCCCGTTGGTATTATCTTCTTTAAGTAGACAGTGTAACATCCATGTATATACATGGATATTACACTATTACTTGGAGGGATTTTTCTATTTTTCCTTATTTTGTAGAGATAGATAAACAACTAATATTAAAATAAGGAGTCCACCAACAATCTGCAAAAATCCAAATGGTAACTGCAACCAAAGAATACTACTGACAACAGCTGTTAATGGCTCAACTGTGCCAAGTAAAGTCGTTTCCTTCGCCGTTAAGTATTCTAAGCTTTTGATAAACATCCAAAAAGCGAGTGCTGTGCCAAAGAGGATTGTAAACCCTAACGCGATATAAATGGAAGCGGACCAATTTGTAGCTTCGATTGCCCAAATAGGATGTACAAAATTCATAATAATTCCGGCAAGTAACATAGCCCAACCAACAACAATAACGGATGAAAAGGACTCCAATAACGAACGTGCATAGAGTGTGTAAAAAGCTAATGATAGTCCTGAAATTACGCCCCAAATAACAGCTGATAAGGGTACAGATAAATTATTAAATGATCCATTGGTTAATAATAAAAAAGTACCAAGGAGTGTCAAACTAATGGCCAAAAGATCGGAACCTGTTAATTTTTGAATCCCCTTTACAATGAAATAAAAAATAATAAAAATCGGTGCTAAGTATTGTAGTAATGTAGCTATTGCGAAGCATTGCCGAGAGCGATGGAAACCATGTAAGAATATTGAACAAGTAACATGCCGAACAGACTGAAGGTGATTAACCGATTCCGACTGGTCGGCTCCCTCCAAATTTGAAAAAGATGCTTACGATTACTGCTCACTAATTGGCTACTAAGTAAGAGAATCCCCCCAATTAAGAGTCGTGTTGTCACAAACCAATCCACATCGATATTACCAGATTGAAAAAGATGCTGCGCGACTGTCCCACCAACTCCCCAAAAACTAGCGCCAAAAATGACATAGAAAATTCCTATTAAACGATTTTGTTTATTCATATAATCACCTATCAATATTAAGATATAATCAATATATAGAATATTAAGATCTATAAATAGCGAATTAATCTCTAAAAATATAAGAATATTGAGGTGATTAAGTGCAAATCTACAACATTTCTATTAATTCACAGTACCAAGAACTTGTACAATACAAAGATCCACAATGGCCAGTCATTTTCTATCATACTAATATTCGGAAAAATATTGTTGGCTATATTCCACTTCATTGGCATGAGGAGCTACAGTTTGTCGTTGTAACAGGTGGTCATGTATGCTTTCAAATTCATGGTGAAGAAATTAATTTAAATGAAGGAGAAGGGATTTTTATTAATTCAGGAGTAATTCATGAAGCACATGCCGATTCATGTGAGGGACGTTATATTTGTTGGAATGTAGGTGTGCATTTAGCCAGTTCGTATATTGAAAAGAAGTATATAGGGTTCCTTATTCAAAATGAAAAAGTTCCTTTTATCCCTTTTTCACCTAGTATCAATTGGCAAAATGACATTATGGAAGCAATCAAAAAAGGATTTGTCGCGTATGAGAACAAATCATTTGGATGTGAATTAGTAATTACACAACAGTACCTTTTCTGTATTGAGCGTCTGGTCACGAACATCGTACCTAATCATGGGCAGAAAAAAGTAGTTTACGATCCAAGAGTAAAAGAAATATTACGATATATGCATCATCATTATGGAAGTAAAATCACACTAGATGATGTCGCAAATGTTGCTTATTTAAGTAGAGCTGAAACCAATCGTCTTTTTAAAAAGCATCTGGGCCGAACACCTTTTCAGTATTTATTGTCTTACCGCTTAGATAGAAGTAAAGAGCTTTTAGTTCGAACAACAAGTTCTATTACAGAAATCTCTTTAGAAGTAGGTTTTTCAAGTACTAGCTATTTTATCGAAAAGTTTAAAACTGCATTTGGCATGACTCCTAATAAATTTCGTCTAGTTGAAAAAAATTTTTAAAGCCTTTTGGCAAGTTGCTTCATCCAAAGAGATATTGTTTTTTTTATTAATGGATCAGAAAATGATGAAAGTGGTTTAGGGTACGGTCATACCAGTTAGTTTCAAGATTATTCAGATCAAACCTTGCTATTTTTGATTGTTAAAGGATTTTCCAACCGAAAATCCTTTTTTCATTGCGGATAAGCGCCATTATGTGATCTAGATACTATTTTCATTTTCCCTTAATCTTCAAATAACAGGGAAGGATACTTTAATTAATATGTCAAATATAAGTATTATAAGGAGTTGAATTAAAATGAATTACGAAAAAATTGGCTCGGCTAGTGGAATAGTACTAGCTGTAAGTAAAAGTAATAAACACACATTTAGTAAGGATAATTGCAGTAGTATAAAACTTTTGAAAGGTTTGGGAGTCGAAGGAGATGCCCATTTAGGTAAAACAGTTAAGCATCGTTCACGTGTAGCAAGTAACCCAAATCAACCTAACCTGCGACAAGTTCATCTAATCCACTCAGAATTATTAGATGAGTTGAAAGATAGCTTTAATGTTACAGCTGGTCAAATGGGTGAAAATATCACCACACAAGGTATCGATCTGCTTGGTTTACCGAGGGATACCTTTCTATATATTGGGGAAACAGCAGTTATTAAAGTAACAGGCTTACGAAATCCATGTGTCCAAATAGATCAATTTAAATCAGGTCTTATGAAAGCAGTTTTAGAACGTGATAAGCAGGGGCACTTGATACGGAAAGCAGGAATAATGAGCATAGTTATGGAAAGTGGTGAGGTTCACCCCGGAGACCCGGTTAGAATACAATTACCTCCTTTACCTCATATACCTCTTGAAAGGGTGTAATGTTTTCATTTGAACCTCTTTTTTGTTTGAAAAGTATTTAAGAATATAAGATTATTATCCATTCTATCCCCGGAACGACAGCAGAACTTTAAACCCTTATTTAACTGCCGATAGTCCTGAGTATTGTTTAATTAATGGTGCTTCAGCCTCTATTTCATATCTTCCAGCTGCTACTGATCACGAATCGGCTGCAGCTTATATTTTGATGTTATGATGTTAGAATGGGTCACTGAATAAAATATTGTTCAAATTTAGTCAGCTGGCCTTGGTCCAGCGTCTATTCGAGAGTTTTCTACAGTCATGATCGGTCGAATGGTTATGTCTCCATTGACAAAAATTTGACAGGATAAACGCAAATGATCTTCCATTCCTTTTTCCTCAAAAGCCTTTTTTTCTTTATGTGTTACCTCAAAAAAATCACCTGCCAATATTTCTACTCTGCAAGTCGTACATTTTGCTTTCCCTCCACATCGATGGAGAATATTAATGTCGTTATCTTCTAGAGCTAATACTAACTTTTTACCCATTTCAACTTCAAAAGTTCCTTGGTCAAATACAGTTACGTAAGGCATTTTATACCACCTCATATATATAATATCTTCCAATTGGTCTTTAACATATTTATTGTCTTACCTTGCCCTTATGACATAATAAAATGTAAAGTCATTCCTGATTGATGTAAAAAGATGAATGAAGAAATGGAAAACTCGTTTTGCTTTCATTAATGAATAATAACTCTCTTGAAGACAAACTTTAAGTACATTAATAAATCTAGATTGAACAAGATGTAAACCGATATAAATAAATAAATAAAAATCTAGATTGAACTTTTTGCGTTCAATGATGATTATCGCAAAAAAGAGAGTGAAAAAATAGAAGGGAGGTGCGTGTCTGTGAATAATGGTAATTGCGATTTTTCACCAATGAAACAAATATTAAAAGAGGATATTCGCCAAGTAATAACTGAATTACAGAATAACTTAGAAGCAATGGATAATGAAAACTATTGTCTTCTTGGAAATTTTGAAAAAATCAAAGAAAATTTTGTCTACATTGACATGAAAGCTGCAACTTTTTATTTAAACTGTTATTTGTCTCCGTTTACGGACAAATATCCCGAATTATCAATTTGTGTACAAAATATGTCGAATCTGAGACATGGTGGCTTAATTGTGATTCAACGGGAAGATTCTCTTGAGTCTTTGATTCAACCAGGAATTTCAATTGGAGCAGAATTAAACCATTCTTTATTGGAATCAATTTTTTTCCCTGGAAATCCACTACATGATGGTGCTGTACTGGTTACTCTTAATCATATTGATTCCGCAGCAAATGTCCTTCCACTTTCAGACAGATCATCAGGGGGTAAAAAACTTGGAACACGCCATCGTGCTGCTTTAGGTTTAACTGAACGAAGTGATGCTCTTGTACTGGTAGTATCTGAGGAAACAGGTAGAGTTTCATTTGCCTTAAATGGGAACCTGTACCCAATTACTAATCATGGGTCTCTATAGATAAGAATTTCTAAAATCATATTTTTTATTAATTACAGTCGCACTATATATAAATACAGTAACCACCTTTGGTGTTATCCTAGCTTATATTGGATACACAATTGGTCTCGCATTTTATTGAAATTCTGAACGCTTACTCAATTAACGGGCGCTTTAACGGGGGAAGGATCACAGAAATCATCAAAATTTTTAATAAAAGAATGATTCAAATGAATATATTAAGAGCGTGTTTTTGATTAAAATCTTTTTCAAACAATGAAATCGTCAAGGAAGCAGGAATATCAAAGGGGTTATTATTTCATTATTTTCAAAATAAAAAGCAATTATATTTATTCTTGTATGAACATATGATCGATATTCTAATGGATAAAATTATGGAAAAAATAAATTGGGAAGAAAAAGACATTTTTGTCCGCTATCGGCAAATCGCATTACTGAAAATTGGAATATATCAAATTTACCCTGAAATGTTAAATTTCGTTAAGTCGATCTATAAAGACTCCTCCCCTGCAGTTAAAATTGATATAAACAGCAGGGGGAAGGAATTGTTCGAAAGTTCCTTTAATAAATTATTTTCCGATATTGATCTTTCTAAATTTAAAAAAGGGATTGATATTAAAAAGGCGATCAACATTATTAATTGGACATTAGAAGGGTTTGCGTATCAAATGCAAGAAAAAGTATCGTCCCTATCCCTGGAGCAAATCGCTAGCGATAAGACAATGGCAGAAATGGAAGAATACTTGGAAATACTAAGGGATTCTTTGTACGAATAAGGTAGTGATCCATCATTTCTAAAATTGGTAATTCCGCATACCGATGAGAAAAAAGGGAGGAATTATAAATGAACGTAATAGAAATTAAAAATCTATCCAAAACTTACGGCAAATCAAGAGGAATATCCGATATTAGTTTTAATGTTGAACAGGGTGAAATTTTCGGGTTTATAGGACCGAATGGTGCCGGGAAGTCGACAACGATTCGCACATTATTATCGCTCATTTACCCAACGAGCGGAAGCGCCACTATTTTTGGGAAAGACTGTATTCGTTTTGCTCCAGAAATAAAAAAGGAAATTGGCTATTTACCATCAGAAGTTTTTTACTATGACAATATGAAAGTAAAGGAACTTTTAAATTACTCAGCCAGTTTTTATAAAAAGGATTGTAGTAAGAGAATCAAAGATTTAGCAAAAATAATGGACTTGGATCTCAATAAAAAAATTGATGACCTTTCTTTAGGAAACAAGAAAAAGGTCGGGATTGTTCAAGGGCTTCTCCATGAACCTAAACTTATTATTTTGGATGAACCCACGAGCGGGCTTGACCCATTAATGCAGCAAAAATTTTTTGAACTATTAGAGGAAGAGAATAAAAAAGGTGCTACGATTCTATTTTCGTCGCACATCCTCAGCGAGGTTCAAAGATTATGTAATCGAGTTGCCATCATTAAAGAAGGTAAAATCGTAACGGTAGAAAAGATTAGTATCTTACAGGAGAACAACTATAAAAAGTTTAAAATTGAGACGAAATCTGCCCTAGATAAGAATTATTTCCAAATCGGAGGGGTCAATAAATTAGAGGTTAACAATAACGTAATCAGCTTTTTATTTAGAGGTAATATCAATACAGTGATGAAAAGAATCGCGGAAATTGAAATCGCGAATCTATGGATCGAAGAGCCGGACCTTGAGGAGATCTTTATGCATTATTACGAAAAGGAGGCCTAAGAAACTATGAATATCTTTATGCATGAATTGAAGGCTTATCGAAAGTCTACGATCATATGGTCTCTATCGTTAATTGTGATCATCGTTATTTTCATGTCGATGTATTCCTCATTTGCAGAGGATGCAGAGGATTTTAAAAAAATATTGGAAAATTATCCGGCTGCGATAAGAAACGCACTTGGGTTTAATCAAGAAAATTTCTTTACTATTATAGGATTCTATAGCTTCCCATTATCGTTCATTACTCTTTGCGCAGCAATCCAGGCAATGAATCTCGGCACTTCTATTGTCAGCAAGGAAGTCCTTGCAAAAACAGCGGACTTTTTGTTAACGAAGCCTGTTACCCGTACTAAAATTTTGACAGCCAAGTTATTGGCAGCTTTTGTTTCGATTGTCATGACGAATATCGTTTATTTCGCGGCAGCTAGCTTTGTGGCATTACAAGTCAAGACTGATGAGTTTAGCTTGAAAATTTTCTTTTTGCTGTCGCTTACAATTTTTTTCATTCAACTCCTATTCTTAGCCTTGGGGATCATCATTTCTGTTATTGTCCAAAGGATCAAATCCGTGCTGACCGTCTCGCTTGCCACTGTCTTTGTTTTCTACTTTGTGGGAATGTTCAGTGATACGACAGGTGATGAAGTGAAACGTTATATTTCCCCGTTTAAATATTTCGACGCGGCTTATATCATTAAACATTCCAGCTATGAAGCAACATTTTTGATTGTTGGTGCAGTTATTATCATTCTTGCCATAGCAGCTAGTTATGTCGTCTATAACAAGAAGGATATACATGCTGTTTAAGAATGCTTGCTTTACTTGTGGAACGCTATATGGAGGAGTTGGGTCATGAATATATTTTTAAAAGAAATGAAGTATCATCGAAAATCGCTCATATTTTGGAGCATCGGTGTCTTCCTTATGGTGACATCAGGAATGACTAAATATGAAGCATATTCGTCATCGGGGCAATCGATAAATGATTTGATCGCAGATATTCCAAAATCGCTGCGGGCTGTATTGGGTTTCAGTGATTTAGATTTAACGAAGGCCAGCGGCTACTATGGAATGCTTTTTCTCTATTTATTATTAATGGCAACCATTCATGCGGTAATGCTTGGAGCAACCATTATTGCTAAAGAAGAACGGGATAAAACATCCGAGTTTTTATTCGTCAAACCAGTATCTAGAAGTAAAGTCATTACAAATAAGCTATTGGCAGCATTCACTAATATCGTAATCTTTAATCTCGCAACATTCGTTTCGTCCATTATTCTTTTAGGGAAATACAGCGATGGTGAGGCGGTTAATGGTGAAATAGCCATATTAATGGCGGCAATGTTCTTTTTGCAGGTCTTGTTCATGGTCATCGGCAGCGCACTTGCTGCTGTAAAAAAGAAGCCAAAAACGGCTGCATCTGTAGCGGCTGGAATCCTTTTACTAACGTATTTGTTATCAATCGTTATTGATTTGAATGAGAACCTTGAAGGCTTAAGATATCTTACACCATTTAAATATTTTGAAGCGAAAAATGTAATGTATGGCGGCGGTTTGGATGTAATATTTGTAGTAATTTCACTAATATTGATTCTAACACTTTTGGTCGTAACCTATGTTTTTTATAAAAAAAGAGATTTGAATGTTTAGTACAAAGACCGTAATTTTCGGTCTTTTTTCATGGAAATAAAAAGCAACAATGAAATGTAACATAGCCCCATTAAATAAAACTTTTGAAAGCAAATAGCTAAAAGATTTATAAAAAATTTAACTATTATTACTCAGGATTTGTAAATATTTAAATCCTTGAGCTTTATTCCAGAAAAGGGCGCTTTTATGAAGTAACTAAAGCCTAATAAATAAATAGTGATGGCTGGAGTTAGTATAGTTTCATGAACACATTTTAGTTAAGTCCTTACAATGATAAAAAAATCATATAACTAGGATTCTTTTAAAAGAAATTAGATTCCTATAGATTCCACAGCTACAATGTGTGAGTTACAAGTTACTGATTCAGGAAAAAAGAAAAAGGTCATTTATATATGTATGTGGAGATAGTAGCATCCCTAAAGATGAGGATAAACTGCGGCAGTAATAATGAAAAATGCTTTGGACAATACCAAGCGAAGTGTGGTAAATCAAAAACTAAATAAGGTACTTGTTAATATCTACTTTAATATGTTTTCATCTGAATCAATTTTTAAGCCTATTGAATCAGAATAGCAAGAAGTAAAAAAGTATGAGTAGGTAGGCTCATTTCCATGCACTTGCACATTATATCAATGAGCAAGGATTCACAGGAATGACTTTATAGAAGCACAGTGCACCTACTGGTCAGCAAAGATAGCCAGAAACTAGCGGAGTTTGCGTCTTTTAATGAAAGTTGTCAAAAGGTAAACGATGATAAAACGTTTTATATTTGTGAGAATTACGTTTGTTACAAGCCGATTACGGATACAGAAATGGCGATCAATTTATTAACCCGGTAATTTTACCGGGTTTTTGGTTGCTTTTTATATAAAAAAAGGCATATGATAAATAAGGAGTCTCAATCAGAAAAGATATTAAACGAAAGAGGATTTTAAATGATTACAATAAAAAGTGAACGAGAAATACATTTGATGCATGAAGCAGGAAAGCTTCTTGCCGCGACGCATAGAGAAATCGCTAAAATGATTAAGCCGGGCATTACAACTTGGGAAATTGAAGAGTTTGTCGACAAATATCTAGCAGAGCACGGTGCAACGCCGGAACAAAAGGGCTATAATGGCTACAAATATGCAACTTGTGCATCTGTGAATGATGTAATTTGCCATGGTTTCCCGCAAAAGAAAGCCTTGAAAGAGGGAGACATCGTAACGATTGATATGGTTGTGAATCTTAATGGTGGATTGGCGGATTCAGCGTGGACCTATGCAGTTGGTGAGGTTTCCGAGGAAGCTCAACGTTTGATGGATGTAACAAAAAATGCACTTTATAGAGGCATTGAAGTTGCCCGGGCAGGCAATCGCCTTGGTGACATTGGACATGCGATTCAATCTTATGCAGAAGGCGAAAAATTTTCTGTAGTCCGTGATTTCACAGGACACGGCATTGGTAAAACAATGCATGAAGACCCTACTGTTTTACATTATGGTAAACCAGGTAAAGGTGCTCGTCTGAAAGAAGGAATGGTCATCACAATCGAGCCAATGTTGAATGCAGGAACATGGCATATGAAAATGGACCAAGACGGCTGGACCGCTAGAACAACGGACGGCAAACTTTCTGCTCAATATGAACATACTCTTGTTATTACAAAAGAAGCTCCGATTATTTTAACGGAACAATAAGAGTATTTAAAAAAGCAACGACCTAATAATTGGCCGTTGCTTTTTTTATGTCGTAAATATCATTATTTATTAGAAAGAATACCTCGACAGAATATTCAGAATTCTATTCAACCAATAATAGATGAAATCCCAAACTATAGTACTAAGTGGATTAGGTATTAAAAACTTTACTATTATGTGGTAGCACAGGATAATAAGGGGAGGACGAAGAAATATTTATTCTAACGAGTTAACTGATACACAATATAAAGGAGGTTTTGACAGTGAAGAAAGGGGAAAAACTGTCTACAACGGTAGAATCGGTTGGTTTAAGTCAGAGAGAATTTTTAACGATTTTTTTACTGCATTCTTTAACAGTAAAAACAAATTATCCAAGGGCGATTCATCAGGACCTGAAAAATACGTTTACTGGAAAAGTGCATAGCTATGACTACTTATGTAAGATTTCTAATACTCTTGTCGAATCCGGCCATTTATCATTATACACGAACAAGGGAAGAAATTATTATCAAATAACGGAAAAAGGGAAAGAACTTTATAAATGGTACCAGGAGAATTTTCTAGAACGCTTTTCTGAAGTGAAAAATGTCATTGACCGCTTTATGTTCGATTTAAAAGGATCTGGTGAAAACCCTCCGGTTGTGAACGAACTTCCTGAGGAATACCGATCTTATTTCTCGAAAATAATATCCGTAAAGGACTTAGTCCGTTATGTCACATTGAAGGCGGCTTTCAAAAAGAAGCCCATTTATATGGGGGAAATAGGGGACCTGCTTAAAAATCAGTTCGGTTGGATTGCTTCTAACGGGTATTTATACGATTTATCACATGAAATGGAAGAGACCGGCCTGCTTGTTGGCAGATGGGAAAGTGAAAAACGAACAAAACGTTATTTACGAATTACGGATGAAGGACAACATCATTACAAACAGATTGCTGATTCAGCCGCATATCAAGTACAAGAAATTCAAAAATACATGGCCAGTGTGGTTATGTTTCTAAAAGATAAATCCTGACTGAGAAATGAACAATTCGCTCCAGTTCTAGTTTCCTGAAGAACAGATAAATCCCCTTTAGCTGATGTAATGGGATGGTTCGATGAACATGCTTAAGTTGAACCAATCAGGGGTAAATATTATATAAAACAGTTCTTATCAAGGGGGAATTCACATGGTAGAGAAACACGATGAAATGGGCAGTTTGTTTACGTTTATTAAAGGTCAGGTAAATAAATTACCTATTTCAGAATCGAAAAAGAACAAAATGTTCGATCAGCTTTTGAAGCTTAAAACGATGACGGTCGATGCGAGGGAACCCCGGATTGCTCTTGTTGGGAGGCGCGGTTCAGGGAAGTCATCACTGATTAATGCAATGTTTGGCCAAGAACGGCAATACGTTAGCTCCGTTAAATCTGGAACTGGTAAAGGTAAATGGCTTTGGTATCCGAGTGATTCTCAACCTAAAATTCGTCTGTTGGACTCTCGTGGATTGGGTGAGAGTGAGACTCCTACGGAAGACTATGAAGAAGAGACACCAATGGATGAATTAATTAAAGCGGTGACTGAGGAACAGCCGGATGTGTTTCTTTTCTTAATCAAAGCAAAAGAAACGGATTCTCGGATTGAAGAGGATTTACAAGAGTTAAGTAAATTGAGGAAAATTGTGAAAGATAAACATCATTATGATGTGCCAGTAATCTGTGTTATCACCCAGGTAGATGAATTAGATCCGCCACATTATAAACAAGTACCTTTTGATGCCCACCCTAAGAAAAAACAGCATATTGATGAGGCCATCGGTTTAATGGCTAAGCGGTTTAAAGAAAGTGAAATCCCACTATTAAACATCATTCCAATTTGTTCATATATTGATTTTGATGAAAAGGGAATAATTGAATATGACATGCGCTGGAATATAGATTTGCTTTCTGATTACTTAATTGAGGCCTTACCCAGTGAAGCGAAACTAAAGACTGCAAAGGCGATACAGAGCCAATTCGTTAAGAAAAAATTTGGGCGGACTATCGTAGGTACGTTCACGGCCATTGCCAGTCTAATCGGTGCCGAGCCAATCCCTTTTGCTGATTTTCCAATATTGACTGGTATCCAAGGACTGATGATTGTTGTGATTGGTTTTATCGCAGATAAAGATATCAATACGAAAACTGCCAGTGAATTCATCACAGCTTTAGGAATTAACGTCGGAATTGGTTTGCTTGTCAGGGAAGGTGTTCGAGCTGCAGTTCGATTCATTCCAGGTGCTGGTCTTGCTGTTTCAGGTGCGGTAGCGGGAGCTGTTACTTATGGTATTGGTCAAGCTGCCATTGCATATTTCATAGAAAATAAAGATATGAATCAAGCGAAAGAAGCTTATAAGAATGCTAATAAACAATATAAAAATGAAGACATTAACTCTTAATGTACAGATTCAAACTGTAATCACCACTAAAGTGATATGATAAAGGTGAGTTCTAGCAGATGCTGATTCCCCTGCTAGATGGTATAGGATATTGTTTTACATATATAGAAGGGATGATCTTCATGTCGTTTTTTCAATCAGCAGAGCAAAAAGAATATATACAAAAATTAGAGGCGGCGATTAAGTCTTTTTCCGGACGATCTGAAAATCTTGATGAATCAAAAGGCTTTCCTTTTGAAAACATTCAGGAATTAAAGGATTTCGGATATCCTAAATTAACGCTAGCAAAAGAGTATGGAGGTAATGGTGGATCCTTGTATGATTTCCTCCTTAGCCAGGAGAAAATAGCTGAGTATTGTGGTCCAACTGCCTTAGGAATCGGCTGGCATGTAGGAACGGTACTTTCTCTGACTGAAAAAAGACCATGGGAAAAAGAGGTTATGGACGAATTGTTTGATGAAGTGTCCAAAGGTGCCCTCATCAACACGGCAGCATCAGAGGCAGGAACAGGAAGTCCGACACGTGGAGGACGTCCTGAAACGACAGCTATCAAGAAAGGTAATCAATGGGTATTGAATGGCAGAAAAACCTTTACGACCCTATCACCTGTCCTAGATATTTTCCTTGTTACAGCCTGGGTACCTCACGATGAGCAACTTGGCACCTTTTTGGTTCATCGAAACATAAAAGGGATAAGTATAGAAGAAACATGGGATATGATTTCTATGCAGGGTACAGGAAGTCATGATTTAGTGTTAAATGAAGTCATCCTTCCAGATAAGTATTATGTCATGCAAAGCAAACCTGGCAAGAAGAAACCTGAATCATGGCTGTTACATATACCAGCCTGCTATTTAGGAATCGCGATGGCTGCAAGAAATTATGCAGTCGAATTTGCGAAAACTTATTCACCAAATAGCCTGCCGGGACCAATTCGAGATCTTCCTAATGTTCAAAGAATGATTGGAGAAATTGAACTGGAATTAAGTGAAGCACGCCATTTTCTCTATTCTGTCGCGGAAAAATGGGAAACACAAACTGAAAATCATGATGAATTATCGAAAGAGCTGGGTGCGGTTAAGTTATCAGTCGTAAACAAATCAATATCTATCGTTGATAAAGCGATGAGGGTCGTTGGGGCCAAAAGCTTACAACGGACGAACCCATTGCAACGTTATTACAGAGATGTACGTGCGGGACTTCATAATCCTCCAATGGACGATGCAACGATTACTATGCTCGCAAAAGCAGCTCTTTATTAAAGAATTATATTTGTGCTGCACTGAAATGACTGTTTCAGTGCTTTTTTTTTGTCTTTTTTGAGAAGTTCTCACCTATTCATTTTTTAGACTGAATCGACCGCTTCTTGTTTCGTATTCTATTATGTACTTCAGTGTTTTGCGCTTTTCTTTATTGAAAATTACTCAATAATTTTACTAGATTAAAATTCCCTAACTTGTTATGATTTATATGCATTTCAAAATTTTCGCAAAACATTGAAAGTTCGGTGTAGATATGAATCTTATGACCAAAGATTTACTGATTAACTTTTTATTAATTCTTCTTCCCATCTTTTTATTGCAAATGGTGTATCTAGTGAAATACGTGTACCGTTTAGATGCATTAAAAGGATGGTTCTTAGCCATTTTTCCTATTCTTTCACTTGTTCTATGTATGTTATTTCCAGTAGTAATAGAAGAACACTTTGTTTGGGATCTCCGATGGATTCCATTTCTTTTAGGTGGTTTATATGGAGGTTATCGATTAAGTTTTTTATTAATAGCTATCACTCTTATTATTCGATATTTGTCGGGGGGAGAAAATGGATTTTATATTTCATGCATCACTTTTCCGTTAATTGGTATTTCAATATCTTTTCTTTCTAAATACTATTTACAAATGTCTGTATTCAAAAAAATATCGTTGGTATTTTATTAATCTTTACTGTTCAGATTCTTACACAGTTTATTGCAACACAAATATTTGGAATCAATATAGGTATAAGTTTATGGAAACAATACTTTATAATCCAAGTCGTTGGCATTGTTATTGTGATTATTCTGTGGGAGGCCATCCTTGCGAATTTTCAGATTTTAGAAAAATTAGCAAAAGCAGAAAAGTTACAAATCGTAAGTCACCTTGCTGCAAGTATTTCACATGAAGTTCGTAATCCCCTAACAGTAACTAGAGGATATATTCAAATGTTACAAGAGGAAGTTTCTTCGCAAACAAAGGTAAAGTATGCAAATATCGCTTTGAGGGAATTAGATCGAGCTACAGAAGTCATTAATGATTATTTAACGTTTGCAGCAACAACCCCTGAAAATAAAGAACACTTAAGAGTGTCCGATGAGATTCAGCATGCGGTAAATATTATTAAGCCCTTGGCAAACATGAATGGAATAGACATAAAATTATCGCTTTTGGAAGATGACGCTTATTATATCATAGGAGAAAGAAAAAAATTTCAACAGTGCTTGTTTAATATTTTAAAAAACGGCATCGAATCGATGCAAGTTAATGGTGAACTATACATACATTTAATCCATCACGCCCCAACTCTCCAAATTAAGATTCAAGATAAAGGCGTTGGCATGACAAAAGAACAAATAAGCCGCTTAGGTGAGCCTTATTTTACGACAAAAGAAAAAGGGACAGGACTAGGTATGATGGTTTCTTATAGTATTATTAAAAGTATGAATGGAACTATTAGTGTGTCAAGTGTGAAAGGGAAAGGAACTTGCTTCTGTATTAAACTTCCTATTCATAGAAACGAAAGTGATAGATTAAAGAATTAATCCATCCTAAGTTTGAGTGAATTGACGGTTTTGAGAGAATACTTTATCATTTAATTAAACTACCAATTATATGAAATAATTCAATAATGCATTTGATGCCAAAGGGAGATGATTTAAATGAAAACGCTTGCAGATGGACAAATCATTTGGGAACCGAGTAAAGAACAAATCGATCAGACGGTATTGAGTCATTACGTGAATTGGTTAAAGGAAAAGAAAGGTTTGGCGTTTCATAATTATCATGAGCTATGGAAATGGTCGGTTTATGAGCTAGAGAACTTCTGGGCGTCAATATGGGATTTTTGTGAAGTAAAAGCTGAAAGAAAATATGACAAGGTTTTAGCAGATAATTCGATGCCGGGTGCAAAGTGGTTTGAAGGATCGAGACTCAATTATGCAGAGAATGCATTATCGAATGATCAAGAAGATAAAACGGCGATTTTTTTCCGTTCCGAGCATATCAAGAAGCAAGAGGTAAGCTGGAAAGAGCTGAAAGAAAAAGTTGCCTCTGTCGCTCATTCATTAAGGAAACTTGGTGTGAAATCGGGTGACCGTGTTGTGGCCTATATGCCAAATATCCCTGAAACCGTCATAGCGTTCTTGGCAACAGCAAGTATAGGCGCCATCTGGTCGAGTTGTTCACCCGACTTCGGGGCAAGAAGTGTCATTGACCGCTTTAAGCAAATTGAACCGGTTGTTTTACTTGCAATTGACGGGTATCAGTATAATGGGAACGTGTATGATAAAACCTCAGTTGTTTCGCAGCTGCAAAAGGAAATAGCCACTATCAAGCATACAGTGTTGATTCCGTACATAGATAAAACGAACTTTGAGGTAAATCTGAAGAAAATAATTCCATGGTCAACCCTTCTAAACGAATCAGCGGATCTATCTTTTGAAAGTGTTCCATTCGATCACCCGCTTTGGATCCTCTATTCATCAGGTACAACCGGAATGCCAAAACCGATTGTACAGGGGCATGGGGGCATTTTATTGGAGCATTTTAAATCCACACGATTGCATCAAAGTATGACTTCCGAAGATACCGTTTTCTGGTTCATAACGACAGGTTGGATGATGTGGAACCTGCTAATGGGTGGTTTGCTTAATGGAGCGACAATAGTTCTTTATGACGGTAGTCCTTCCTTCCCTAACATGGATACTCTTTGGGAATTGGCTGAAGATACAGGCATGACATTCTTTGGAACAAGTGCCCCTTTTCTAACGAATTCTATGAAATTAGGAATCAAGCCAATGGAAAAATATAATCTATCGAAATTGAAAGCTCTTTTTTCTACAGGAGCTCCTTTATCAGGTGACGGATACAAGTGGGTATATGGAAATGTTAAAAAGGATATCTGGCTCAGTTCATCGAGTGGCGGAACAGATGTCTGTGCCGGATTTGTAGGAGGTGTGCCTACATTACCCGTTAGAATTGGCGAAATACAGGGACGGGCATTAGGTGTTCATGTCGAAGCCTTTGATGAACAAGGCCAATCTTTAATTAATGATGTCGGAGAACTGGTCATTACCAAACCGATGCCATCCATGCCGCTTTATTTCTGGAATGACAAAGATGGGATAAGATACTACGAGAGTTATTTTGATACGTATCCTGGTATTTGGAAACATGGTGATTGGATAAAAATTGACGATAAAGGCAGTTGTATCATTTATGGACGTTCCGATTCGACGATTAATCGTTCTGGAGTACGTATGGGTACAAGTGATATTTACCGGGTTGTTGAAGCGATTGACGAGGTAATGGAAAGTCTTGTTATTGATAGAGAAGTGCTAGGGCGTGGTTCTTCCTTACTGATGTTTGTTGTTCTTAAGTCTGGCAACAGTCTAGACCCTACCCTGAAAGCAAAAATTAAGGAACAAATTAGAGGGGATGTTTCTCCTCGTTTTATCCCAGACCAAATTTATGTCGTTGAGCAAATACCAAAAACATTGAACGGAAAGAAAATGGAAGTTCCGATTCGCAAAGTACTATTAGGTTTTGAGTTTGATAAGGTAGTGAATCCAGACTCTATGGGCAATCCAGAATCGCTTCAATTTTTCAAAGATTTAGCATTTGAATTAAATGAGGGAAAAATATTCTAAGAATACTGTGGCTTTAAAATAGAGTCGTGATGTTTAAAAAATGTTCCGACGAAGAGTGGTTAGATAAGATATCCTGTTTAATGCAGGATATTTTTTATTTAACGAAAGTAGTAGGTTGGTGAAAAAAGAGGGAAGTAACTTTTTTCTTAGAAGACAAGGTAGGATAGAGACAACGGAAGAGAAAAATTTGTTATCCATAAGATTGATGAAGAAGTCTCTTTGAGATTATTAAATGAAGATGACGCAGAAGGATTTTATATATAAAAAATGGCTCGGTTGGTTCGACAGCGGGAGAAGCTAAAAGGGTAAAGAAGTACCTAAAACACGTTTTAAATCTACATTCTGACTCAACGGATATTTATTAGTAGATAAGATCAAAACCCCTTGTTCAATATGGACAAAGGGTTTTGATACAAATAAAAGTATAACTTTTCGAGTTAGAAAAATTGTCAATCTCCACAAGGAAAGCTACTTTGTATGATCATCGCAGGAAAAAACCTGGGTTTTTGATTGTTCAAAGGCTCCCTGTGCTTTTCTAATTATTTCGCTAAGCTTTCTACCAATCGGTTTTCTTTCCAAATGACTGTAATACCAAGGCCAATGACGATAATGACAGCAGCGAAAAGATAAGGATAGTGGATGTTTATGTCAAATAGTAATCCTCCCATAGATGGCCCGGCGATATTCCCTAAGCTCGTATAGGTTGAGTTCATTCCAGCAACAAATCCTTGCTCTTTCCCGGCAGCTTTTGATAAAAATGTCGTCAATGCCGGACGAAGCAAGTCAAATGCAAGGAAGATGAAGCAAGTTACCACAAGAACTGCCAAAAAGCTAGAGATCATAGTGGACGCTACCGCAAAAATTGCACCGACGATTAAACATAATTGGATAAGCTTTTTTTCGCCGAGGATATCTACCAGTTTTCCAAACATAAATACTTGCACAACAACTCCGAAAATAGAGCTTATTGTAATGATAATTGCAATATCCTTCGGCGTGAAGCCGAATTTATGATCAGAAAATAGGCTAAAAACAGTTTCATAGGCCGATAAACCAAAAGCGAGTACAAATACAATGATGAACGCAATAAAGTAAAGTGGATTAAGTGATCTTTTTAAATCACCAATAAAGTTTGTTTGCTTTGTATTAGCAGAAACTTTTGCAAGCTGTTCCTTTGTCATCGGCTCTTTTAAAATGAATATTGATGAAAGGCATGCTAAAAAAGCAATGGCCGCTGCCAGGAAGAAGGGTAAGCGTATACCAAATTCTGCAATAAAGCCACCGATCCCAGGTCCTATTATAAAGCCCAAGCTAATGGCGGCTGAAATATAGCCCATTGCTTTTGGCCTTTCTTGAACAGATGTAATATCTGCAACATATGCAGTAACACCTGGCATAATAAAGGCGGCACTGATTCCCCCTAGGATCCTTGATAAATAAAACACGGATACGTTCGTGCCTACACCAAAGATAAGTTCTGAAACACCAAAAAGGAATAATCCGATAATGATGATTTTCTTTCTGCCGTAACGGTCAACCCAACGACCCGCGAATGGTGACATAACAAGCTGTGATACCGCAAATACAGCAACAAGATAGCCCATCGTACTTCCTGATAAATGCATGATATTCATAAATGACGGCATAACGGGGATAATGAGTCCAATTCCCAGAAAAGCAATGAATATATTGCTTAGAAGAATAATTAATACCGCCTTTTGTTCTTTTATTGTTTTCTCCATGTATCAACACCTCCTTTCTTTATGAATCATTGATGTGAAATACCTCTCCAAAATACTGTCCAAGAGGCTTCTAATTTATCCTTCAGCCGCTTCTCATCATTGCCATATACAAGCTCCAGCAAAATAGAATCGACTACTCCTAAGAAGGCAAAGGTCGGCGTTTTTGATACATCTCCGACTATTACTTTAGCATCGATCCAATCCTGAAATTTACTTTCCAGTATCACCTGCACCTTATCTTCTATATCGATTACTTCCTTTTCGATTGCTTTCGCAAGATGTGCTGGCGGAAAAAAAGACATACGTAGCCAAAACTTTAACTGCTCATTTTTTTGGAAAAGATCGATTACCAATTGTAGAAATCCGTATAAATCTGATTTAGGATTTTGTGAATCAATTTCACTGAAATATTGGAGTTTTGAAGATAATTCAGTCTCTTTAGCATCACGTAAAACTTGTAGAAAAAGATCATCCTTTCCTTTAAAATGTGCGTAAATGGATTGCTTTTTCATGCCGACTTCTTCAGCTATTAGAGAAAGGGATGCTCCTTCATAACCATGAATTGTAAAATATTTTAGAGCTGCCTCCTTAATTTCATTGCTTTTCAATAAAATCACCTCGAATCTAACGAACGTTCGTCAGTTATATTAGCAAATTAAATAAACATAAGCAAGTGGAAAATATATTTAGATATCTAAACAAATAATTTAATGTTAAATACTTTAGTAATAATAAATATTGTAATACAGATTATTATGTCAGGTATCGACTTACATAACCAAACGGGCCCTATCTGTAATATAGTGCAGCGCGGTAATGCAGAACGATCTTCAACCTAACAGGTGGATTTACTTCTATTACAGGGTTGCTACGCAACTTTTTTTATAAGTTGAGGTAATTTACTTATTATGGGAATCCGAACGATACTGAGAAATATGTTACAAAAGCATCTTAAATATCAACTTTTGAATAGCGACGAACTAAATATTTGCTTTGGTCTGACTAGACAATTTGAATTTGATAGTAGTTGTCTACCGTTATCGCCACTGCCTCTTACCAAAGAGGTAGAACGATAGGTATTTATTTCTTTGCAATATCCAGAAATACTAATCCAAAAAAGCGTACGAAGAATTTAATAATTCAGTTTTACCTGCCATGGATTCAAGAACAAACAACAAAATCAGATACAGCAATTTTAGGTATAGAAGAATTAATAATCGAACGGAATGAAAAATACATATATTTCATAATGTGAGATTTCTATAATAACCATCTAAAGGTAGGTGGAAGCGACGTCTTCTTCAACTTAACGGTGCTTTACTTCAATATCCGGAGCAGGTCAGCAGCACTTTTATGGAACTAACGGGGGCTTTAGCAGAAGAAGGTTCAATGAAATAATCAAACTTTTTTCAAAATGGAGTCTTTGTGTTAACAACCAAATAAGGTTACTTTTTATCAAACTTTATTACAAAGCTACAAATACAGGCGGAGCAAAATGGATCCGTCTTTTTTTGTCCCCATCTCTATTAGTTTTTGAACTGCTATTTAATAGTACCTATCAATTTTGCATGCTAAATCATGTTACATACATTCTATATAAAAAATTCTAAAACCACCTTTATCATTTTTCTTTTAAAACGAGACAAAACGAGACAACTATCTCATTTTGTCTCGTTTTGTTTCTCTAGAAAATAGATAAATTCCTAATATAGCGAATTTCCATTTTGGCACGTAAATTGCACTATATATTATTGACTCATTATTAAGATTGGGGGCTGGAATATGGAAACGATTCAAACTAAAGAAATTCAGTTATCACAGGACAAGGCTTATTGGATGTACAAAAAAATGCTTGAGATTAGAAAATTCGAAGACCAAGTTCATGAATCATTTGCTAAGGGAATCTTACCAGGATTTGTTCATTTGTATGCTGGGGAGGAAGCGGTGGCAGTAGGAGTGTGTGCCCACCTTACAGAAAAGGACAGCATTACAAGCACTCATCGGGGTCATGGTCACTGTATAGCTAAAGAATGCGACCTAAATGGAATGATGGCCGAAATCTACGGGAAAGTAACAGGTCTTTGTAAAGGAAAAGGCGGTTCCATGCATATAGCCGATTTAGATAAAGGAATGTTAGGCGCAAACGGTATTGTCGGAGGAGGCTTTCCACTTGCTTGTGGTGCAGCATTAACTGCCAAGTATAAAAAAACTGATCATGTAAGTGTATGTTTTTTTGGAGATGGTGCTAATAATCACGGCACTTTTCATGAAGGGATCAATCTTGCGGCTATTTGGAATCTTCCTGTTGTTTTTATTGCTGAAAACAATGGTTATGGTGAAGCCACACCTTTTAATTATGCTTCTAGCTGCAAAACAATAGCCGATCGTGCGATAAGCTACAATATCCCGGGAGTTCGAGTGGATGGGAAGGATGTAATTGCTGTTTATCAGGCAGCAGAAGAAGCAGTTCAAAGAGCTCGCAGAGGAGAAGGTCCTTCATTAATAGAATGCGTAACCTATAGAAATTATGGACACTTCGAGGGCGATGCTCAGAAATATAAAAAAGAACAAGACAAGAAAGAACATAAACAAGAAAAAGATGCTATTGCTCAATTTAGAAAATACTTACTGAATCAGAATCTGTTAGCTTCAACTGAATTGGTTTCCCTCGAGAATTCAGTTGAAGAGGCAATTAAACAAGCTGTTAAGTTTAGTGAAGAAAGCCCATATCCAGAGGCTTCCGATTTATTAAACGATGTTTATGTTTCTTATTAAACAATAAAAGGAGGAATTGAGATGAGTAGAAAAATCAGTATGTCACAAGCAATAAATGAAGCAATGGCGCTCGCAATGAGAAAAGATGAAAATGTCATTCTTATGGGAGAGGATGTAGCCGGCGGAGCAGAAGTTGATCACCTTCAAGATGACGAAGCATGGGGTGGTGTTTTAGGGGTTACAAAAGGATTAGTGCAAGAATTTGGTCGTGACCGGATTTTAGATACACCGATTGCCGAAGCAGGGTATATGGGAGCCGCTATGGCAGCAGCTTCTACGGGATTACGTCCGATTGCAGAGTTAATGTTTAACGATTTTATTGGGAGTTGTTTAGATGAGGTTTTAAATCAAGGGGCCAAGTTCCGTTATATGTTTGGAGGAAAAGCGCAAGTTCCTGTTACGATTCGTACGATGCATGGCGCAGGATTTAGGGCAGCAGCTCAGCATTCGCAAAGCTTATATGCCTTGTTTACAAGTATTCCGGGACTGAAAGTAGTTGTCCCCTCTTCCCCTTATGATGCAAAAGGGCTGTTACTCTCAGCTATCGAGGATAATGATCCAGTAATCTTTTTTGAAGATAAAACGCTATATAACATGGTAGGTGAGGTACCAGAAGGTTATTATACGATTCCAATCGGAAAAGCAGAAATAAAACGGTCTGGTTCAGATTTAACCATCGTTGCTATCGGTAAACAAGTTCATACGGCAATGTATGCTGCTGAACAACTTGCTGGTAGAGGCATTGAAGTTGAAATTGTTGATCCAAGGAGCTTGTCACCGCTGGATGAAGAATCGATTCTTTCCTCCGTCGCAAAAACAAACCGTCTTATTGTGATGGATGAAGCAAATCCAAGGTGCAGCGTGGCCACAGATATTGCAGCATTGGTCGCGGATAAAGGATTTGATACGCTTGATGCGCCAATAAAAAGAATTACTGCACCACATACGCCGGTACCTTTTTCTCCACCACTAGAAGATATCTATCTACCTACACCAGAGAAAGTAATTAAAGTTGTATCAGAATTGTTAGGAGAACCATCTATTCTTAGGGTGTAAGTAAAAATGAAAAAGGCTCCACCTTTTTGGCATTGATCCTCGAAAGTTGGAGCCTGAAACCAATGATAGGCAAAGAAACAAAGCTGAAGGGAGAAAAAAGACATGGCTGTTGAAGTAGTAATGCCGAAATTAGGCATGGCAATGAAAGAAGGTACTGTTTCGGAATGGAGTAAGGGAGTCGGCGATACTGTAGAAAAGGGCGAAGCAATAGCCAGCATTAATTCTGAGAAAATAGAAATGGATATCGAGTCGCCGTCAGAAGGTACGATACTAAACATAGCTGTACCAGAAGGACAAGGCGTCCCTCCTGGAACAGTTATCTGTTATATCGGAAATCCGAATGAAAACGTATTGGTTAATGAGCCTGTTGCTGAAGAAATCAAGCCGGAAAACCACAAAAAAGAAACACAGAAAAATCCAGATCTACCTAATTTGCCAATTAGTAAAAATGTGGATCGTGTGATGATTACCCCTGTTGCACGTAAAATGGCACAGGCCGCTAATCTTGATATTGAGAAAATTCAAGGCACTGGACCGGGTGGAAGAATTACTAAAGATGATGTACAGAAAGCAATTAAGAGTCCTGAATCAAAGCTTGAAAATAAAGAAGATAGTATCTTAATCCCTGCGCAATCTATAGAGAAAACACAGGAGATTCCTGTAAACGGAATGCGGAAAATTATTGCCACACGTATGCAGGATAGCTTACAAAGTAGTGCTCAATTAACTCTTACGATGAAGGCAGATGTAACCGCTTTAATCAAATTGCAAAGACAAGCTACAGAAATTATTCAAAAACATGATGATAGTAAACTGACGGTCACAGACTTTGTTGCCAAAGCTGTCGTCCATTCATTAAAAGATCACCCTAAAATGAACAGTGCTTATGTAGAAGATAAAATCCATTTATTTGAGCATGTACATCTTGGATTAGCTGTTGCCTTGGAAAAGGGGTTAGTTGTTCCAGTTATAAGAAATGCGGATGTCTGTACACTAAAGCAGTTATCGAAGAAAGGAAAGGAACTAGCTAAGCTTGCTCGTGAAGGTCAATTGCCATCTGAAGAAATGAATGGCTCTACTTTTACGATCAGCAATTTGGGAGCATACGGTGTAGAACACTTCACGCCGATTTTAAATACCCCGGAAACAGGAATTCTTGGAATTGGCTCTGCTTATGATACTCCGCTCTATATTGAAGATACGTTGGAAAGAAGAACTATTTTGCCACTCAGTTTAACCTTTGATCATCGTGTCTTAGATGGGGCTCCTGCTTCTGCCTTTTTACAAACAATAAAAAGATATTTAGAAGAGCCAATGACTATGCTTTTATAGAAAAAGGAGGAAATCTCTTGAATCGTATAGCAATTATCGGAGGCGGTCCTGCTGGGTATGTAGCGGCAATTACTGCTGCCCAGCAGGGAAAAGAAGTGATACTGGTTGTCGATGGGCCACTTGGAGGAACCTGTTTAAACGAAGGATGCATGCCAACGAAGTCTTTGTTAGAAAGTGCTGATACGTATGAGTTGGTGAAAAATGCAGGTGAATTGGGAATCCGTCTCCCATCTAACTCAATTGATATCGATTGGGAAGTGGTGCAGAAACGAAAGAAAGCTATTGTGTCGACACTTGTCCAAGGCGTTCATTATTTAATGAAAAAAAATAAAATAAAAGTAATTCAAGGAAGAGCTTCTTTAATAACGAACCACCAACTTCGGATAGAAAATGACAATAAATATGAAGAGATTGAAGCTAGTAAAATCATTATTTCTACAGGTTCCGAACCGATTCCATTACCATTTGCACCGTTCGATGGTAAATGGATCATCCATAGTGGCCAAGCCATGTCACTCCCTTCTATTCCTACTTCACTTTTGATTATTGGAGGCGGAGTCATTGGATGCGAGTTTGCAAGTATTTATAGCCGGATGGGCACTAAGGTTACAATCGTTGAGATGGGTGAAAAGCTGCTCCCAGGGGAAGATGAAGATATCTCAGCCGTCCTACATAAAGAATTGGAAAGCCAAGGGGTAATAATCCATGCCTCCACATCTGTCAAAGACATGAATACCAATAATAAGAAAGTATTTTTAGATAAAGGTGATGGCAGTATTGACGAAGTTCATGCCGATTACGTACTTGTTTCAATAGGGAGAAAGCCTAGAGTAAACGGAATGGACCTAGAGCGGAATGGTATTGATTTTTCCAAACATGGTATTTCTGTAAATAATCAAATGCAAACAAGTAATTCTTCAATATATGCCTGTGGTGATGTGATTGGTGGAATCCAACTTGCACATGTAGCTTTTCATGAGGGAAGAGTAGCTGCTCTGAATGCCTGTGGACACGAGACTAAAGTAAATTATCGAGCAATTCCCCGATGTATTTATACTTCCCCTGAGATTGCTAGCGTAGGATTGACGGAAACAGAAGCAAGAAATAATTATGGTGATATTAAAGTTGGAGAATTTCCTTTTTCCGCAAATGGAAAAGCTCTCATTTCTAACAAACAGATTGGAAAGGTCAAAGTCGTAGTAGATCCTCAATTTAATGAGATACTTGGGTTTTCCATCGTTGGCCCACACGCGACAGAAATAATTGGTCAAGGAACGGTCATGCTCCATGCGGAAATTACAACTGATATTATGGAAGATCTAATAGCAGCGCACCCAACCTTGTCGGAGTGCATACATGAGGCATTATTAAGCGTTAGTGGCCAAGCAGTGCATACTTAAATGAAATGAATCCTTTTGAATTGGGGGTATTTTGTATGGTTATTAGTCATCGAACGGCGATTGTCACTGGTTCAGGTCGTGGAATTGGACGTGCGATTGCATTAAGACTAGCTCAAGATGGATTGAATGTGGTGATTAACGACGTCAATTTGGATAGCGCCGAATCGGTTGTAAACGAAATTAAGGAACTTGGACGTGAAAGCTTTGCAGTGAAAGCTGATGTAAGTAAAAGAAATGAAGTATTCAATATGGTTGATCAAGTTGTGGATCATTTTGGACAACTTGATGTTATGGTTTCAAATGCAGGAATTGCCCAAATTAAACCATTGCTTGAAGTGACTCAGGAAGACCTTGAACAGATTTTTAGTATAAATGTAAATGGTGTGCTTTTTTGTCTTCAAGCGGCTGCTGAGCAAATGAAAAAGCAAGAAGGCGGGAAAATTATTAGTGCTGCCAGTATAGCTAGTTACAAAGGGTTTAGCCTACTAGGAACTTACTCAGCAACTAAATTTGCCGTTAGAGGCATTACACAAGCGGCAGCACAAGAATTGGCTCAGTTTGGAATTACGGTAAATGCATACTGTCCAGGTATCGTCGGTACACAAATGTGGGATCTTATCGATGAAAAAATGGGGCAATATATGAATCTGGGAAAAGGAGAAGCATTTAAAAAGTTTTCGGATTCTATTACCTTGGGACGACCTGAGACCCCAGAGGATGTTGCGAAGTTTGTATCGTATCTCGCCTCACGAGATTCTGACTATATGACAGGACAATCTATCATGATTGATGGAGGCGTCATTTTTTCATAAAAACAAGCATTATAGGAATAGGCATTACGCATAAATGATTAATAAGTAAGCTTCACGTGAATGATCATGTGAAGCTTTTATTGTGAAGTTTTTGTTAATTGTAATCAAAATATTGTAAGCGTATACATAATCTACTATAATAAAGTGGACCTCGATCAACATCCTTTTTATTACTCCACGGTATTATTTCTCTTGATTGAAAAGACATGCTCTTATTTTTCAAATGAATGTTGAAAATGTTTAAACCAGATGATTAGAGGAGGATTATATGTTATCCACTAGTTGTTATTTACGTACATGGGAACGTTTTATTAGTGAGGGGTTCTCGATTCAAATCGGTTGGACAAGCGAATTAAGGAATCTTGGCATCGCTGTAAAAAAGAACAAGTCAATCCGTATCTAAATAAAGGTAATCATGTGTTAACAAATGATTTATTGAACGTTCAAAGAGAAAAAAACTCCGTACTTCTAGATGTAGCATCGCCCCAATTAACAAGAATGAACCAAGCGATTAAAGAGTCTGGAATGATGGCTTTATTAGTAGACCCTGATGGATATGTTCTTTCCCTATCTGGAAACGAAAAAATTATGGATGAAGCAGGTAAAATAAATTTTGTGGAAGGCGTACGCTGGACGGAGGGTGAAGTCGGAACAAACGCGATTGGAACCGCTTTGAAAACGGGGGAGGCAGTAATGATTCAAGGAACCGAACATTACTCTATTGCCTCACATAAATGGAGTTGTTCTGCAATGCCTATTTTTAATGAAGATAGGATGTTAATGGGCGTTTTAGATATATCGTGTCCGGTTGAATATTTTCATCCATCTATGCTTGGTATGGTTGCCACTTTGGCGTATACGATAGAACAAGAGATGGCGGTTCGCTCCTATAAAAGAGAGTTGGCACTAACTCAGCAATCTATTGAACTAGCAGAAGCTTATCCAGACCGCCCCTTTATTGTTTGTAATCATAAAGAAATCATCACTTCAGCCAGCAAACAAGTTCGTCAAAAAATTTCTCAATCTATTGGAATGAGACTGTCTGATTTTTTAAACTTTGGATACCAAATTGAAAAGGAATCTCTTCTTATTTCTACAGAAGATAAAAGGGTATCAGGAAAGTGTTTATTTTTATCAGAAGGTCTTAGTCATACCCAAAATAGGCTTTTTCCAACTTCTTCGCCATCTAAGTTGTTTAATTTCAAGGGTGAAATGGGTATTAGTGAAGCGTTTCAAAACACATTACATAAAGTAAAGCTTGTTGCACCAACCGAAGCTAATGTGTATATATCTGGTGAAACAGGGGTTGGAAAAGAGCTTGTTGCTATGTCTATTCACGAAAATAGTCCTCGAAAAAAAGGACCGTTTATCACCATAAATTGCGGAGCCATCCCCAAAGATTTAATGGAGAGTGAATTATTTGGTTATGTCGAAGGCGCATTTACAGGGGCTAAGCGTCAAGGGCATAAAGGGAAATTTGAGCAGGCTAATGGAGGGACCATTTTTCTCGATGAAATTGGTGAAATCCCACATGCCATGCAAGTGGCGTTATTGCGTGTACTTCAGGAAAAAAAAATCGTTCCGATTGGTGGTACAAAAAGTATTTCTTTAGACATTCGCATTATTACAGCAACACATCGTAACCTTGCAGAGCTTGTAAATGAAGGATCCTTTCGCCAAGATTTATATTATCGTTTAAATGTTTATCCTGTATTTGTACCACCCTTAAGGGAAAGGAAAGGGGATATTCCGTATCTTGTCCGCTATCTTAGTGAAGTGAATAACTGGAATATTCCATTATCAGAAGAATTATTAAATAGTTTAAAGGGTTACAATTGGCCAGGGAATATAAGAGAACTACAGAATGTTCTGCAACGATTGTCTATCTTGCTTCAAGATGGTCGAGTAGATTATGAACAATTATTAAATTCTATGCATTCACTAGCAATTACGCAGCAAGTGGATTGCCAGTCTCCGAAGGAAATTGATAAAAATTGGATTAAGGAAAATGAACTGACAACCCGAGAAAAAATACAAAGAGATTTAATGCTAGAGGCATTGCAAAGGACACAAGGAAATGTCACCGCAGCTGCAAAATTGATAGATCTCCCTAGAAGTACATTTTACAAGCGGCTTCATAAATATGGTCTATAGTCATGGATGTGTATTTTTCATTGGAATAAAAGATTATTTATATTTAACGGAATGCATGAGTATAGAGAGGGGTATGGCCTATGAAAACGAGAATTACTGAATTATTAGGAATAGAATATCCAATTATTTGCGGTGGCATGTTTCAAGTTGGCCGAGCTCAGCTTGCTGCTGCAGTAACTGAAGCAGGTGGATTAGGTATCATTACCTCCAAAACACAGGTTACACCCGAAGGTCTTCGTGATGAAGTACGCAAAGTAAAAGCATTTACGAAGAAACCCTTTGCTGTCAACCTGAATCTATTTCCAAGTCAAACTGCTACTCCAAATGAAGACTTTATTGATATTTTAGTAGAGGAAGACGTTAAAATTGTTGAAACCAGTGGCCGAAGTCCTGAGGCTTTAATGCCAAAACTTAAAAAGCATGGTTTTACTGTCATCCATAAGGTTGCAAGTGTCAAAAACGCACTGTCTGCAGAGAAATTGGGAGTCGATGCTGTTGTTATCGTAGGGAATGAAACGGGCGGCCATCCTGGCATGGGGGATGTAGGAACGCTTGTAATGCTCCCTAGAGTGGTTGATTCTGTTAAAATACCTGTACTAGCAGGTGGAGGATTTTCAGACGGTAGAGGCCTTATTAGTGCATTGGCACTCGGTGCTGAAGGGATTGTTATGGGGACTCGCTTTATGGCTACAAAGGAAGCCCCTATTCATGATAACGTGAAGAACTGGATGGTTTCAGCAAATGAATCGGATACAATCGTCATTCAGCGAAATATAGGAAGTCCTTCACGTGTAGCGTTAAATACTGTTAGTAAAGAGGTCGACCGACTAGAAAATGAGGGAGCCACTATAGGAGAATTAATCCCACTAATAACGGGACAAAGAAGTAAAAGCGTCTACTTTGAAGGTAATTTAGACGGAGGGATCTGGTCATGCGGTCAATCAGTCGGTTTAATTAAGGAAGTCATAACAGTTGATGAACTTTTAAAACAAATCGTTCATGAAGCTAAAGGTTCGTTGGAATATATCCAAAATCGTGTCGAATCGATTCGAACTTAATCAACAAAGCTTTTCGTATAGAATAGGAAAACGCATATGATTTCCTATTCTATTTTTTATTGATGAATAGTATAAGCGACTATATAAAATGATTTCTTTATTTGTCGTTAATATGTGTTATTTAAAAGTAATTATTCTCTACATAGATTACTCAACTAAAACAGGTCATTGATGCTTTACTTCAAGGGAAGTTCTGCTGTTGCAACCTCTTTCTTAAGGAATGAAAGGATCAGGTTAGTTGACGAAAAAAAATATGATAAAATACGGGTTTATATAAAAATATAAGCTATATGAGTTAGGAGATTTAAGAATGAGCATTACAATTAGGCAGGAACTATCTGAGGATTATAAAATTACTGAAAAAGTTGTAAGAAGTGCATTTGCTAATATGGAGTTTAGTGATAAAAAAGAACATGAATTGGTGTCTCGTATTAGAAAATCCGACGCATTTATTCCAAATTTATCTTTAGTGGCCGTGAATAAAGAAATTGTTGGCCATATTCTTTTATCTAAATTAAAAATTAATAATGACAATCAATTTGCTGAATCCCTTGCCCTTGCTCCTGTTTCAGTCTTGCCAGAGTATCAAAATGAAGGTATAGGAAGACTCTTAATTCTTGAAGCATTAAAAAAAGCAAAAGAACTTGAATACAATTCTGTTGTTGTACAGGGCACCCAGAATATTATCCAAAATTCGGGTTTGAAAAAACATCTTTATGGGGAATAAAAGCACCTTTCGAAGTACCAGAAGAGGCATTTATGGCATTGGAGTTGCAAGAAAATGCTCTTTATAATATTTCAGGAGTTGTTGAATATCCAAGTGCATTTTTGAATAAGGGAATACCTAAAAAAGGGTTAAATAAAAGAGCGCGATTCTTAAATAAGAAGCGCTTTTTTTTATGAATTAACTCGTACGTTAGTAGTATAAAAAGGAGCTGGTCAAAAAAACTGTTATTAAGATAAAATATTTGTTCATGAGCTAATCTAAAGATATATAATCGTGATTCCTAGCCATACTAATAAAGATTAAAATTTAGTTAGGAGGCAGTATTATGGGAAGATCAAACAATCAAAAATCATCTAGCAGAAAAAAATCATTACCTCAAACTCCCAAAAACTTAAAAATAGAACCGGAACGTGTTAATGAAGAGTTTTCTCGTGAGCTAGGTGAAAGTCCGAAAATAAGAGCTACAAGACCTAAATGAAACTAAGATACGGATTGATTACATGCCTTTATTAAATTTTAGTAAAACAGATACAAAAGGGGCCACAATAAGTGGTCTCTTTTGTATGTTTAAAAATCAACATTATTAAGGTTTACAAAGCTATATGTTGAAAAGATCATATTGTGTTCATATTCAGTAACTTATTTTACCTTAAAGCTATTAATTATCGCGCAATATGCGAAAGTACTCTCCGATTGCTGAATCTTTGTATCTCGTATCCTTTTCTCGAAATGCTTAGTTGTTTAGTTATTTTTTAGTACATTACAGAATACTACTTGAAATGACTTAGTAGCTATTTGAGCATTATTGTGTTTAATATAGCGGAAAAGAGACTCAAACTTAATGTTACGTTTAACATTATTAGTCATAATATCTTTATTATGATGTAATTAAGTTTGATCATTTGAAAGCGGATCTACTTTGTTTTTCTCCATCATTATTTCCTAGTGTGCTTAATAAGAATGGTTAATTAATTCAGCATTAATCTACCTAAGAGCGGATTTAATATTTGATCAAAATGTTTGATATTTATTAACATATTTCTGAAAGTTATTTATGCTAACCGTTCCTCTAACAGCATTTTCAAACACAACTTTGTTTAAGTAGCATTAGCAATAAACAGTTAATTAATAATAAAACATATTAACGGTATTATGAGAATTATGTGGGTAGAGAGAGAAGACTATCTTATTATTTCTTATTGGTAAGCGGAACTTATGATATTTCAGGTTGTTAATTAAACAACTGCATAATTTTTGATGGATTTATTCAATTCAATAAGGAATTTCCGTTTTTTTAAAATTATTTTAATATAACTTTTTCGAAGTGTTAACCCGAAATATTTCTCATTTTGCTTATATTTATATATATCAGAATAATAAATTTGTGATTTTAATTCTTTTTGACCTTTAAAGTTGAAGGATACCAAGTACAGAGCAAAATATTTGCTGAATTTGTAAGAGTTTTTATGTAAACAAATCGTGAGGAAACATTCTGATAATTAATGCTGGATTTAATTTGGGAAAAATCCGAAATAAACTACGAATGAAATATTAGATCCTGGTTAAAATAAAGATTGAAAATCATTTATGTACGTAGCCAGAAGAAATTAGCAGATAATTATAGAAATAAGTAAAAGTAAAGTAAATTACATAAGATTTGAACTTTCTGTGAAATTAGTAAGAACCGCAATAATGAGAAATAAAAAACACATTATAATGCTGAGATTCTAAATCAATCAAATTTTTAACGAAATTATGATATATGATAATTATTTGATTTTTCTAACTAAATGTAATTTCTAAAATTAATAAATAAAACAGATTATAAATAATAAAAATCTGAGTTTCCGTCTCACTTTGTTAAGTATTCTTAAGATATGAGACAAAATTAACAATTAAAATACAACTTCCTATAATATATATTATGTAAACTAGAATAAAAATTAGTTATGATATAGTTAAACCTTTGAACCTCCTTTATTATCTGGACTTTGGAACCTCTACCTCTTAAGATCCTTAGAATTATGAATGCTTTTCATGTGAATTATAATTAGAAGTTATTGAACGAATAATTTATTATCGTATATGCACCTTTGACTATAGTGGTTTGTTTGTAGTTACAGCAAGCAATAGTTGAATCCATTCTGTACATTCAATTTGAAAATAAGCAATTTGAATATGTTTATAGCGTTTTTGAATGGGCTTACAGACTATCACGAAAACAAAACTTGAGCGCGTTTCATACAGCATCAAATTAGATCAAGTTCAAAAACAAAAAATTAACCTTGACTCGGAAATTATGAATGGGATTGAAAATGGATCATAAAACTACCGGTATATGTCTCTGTAGGATTTAATTTAAAATAGTGTTTTTCCGCTTCTTAAAACAAAATACATCGCGATTAGCCAAACCGAATGAAGTGATTTTTAAATACTTGCGACAACAGGAATCGGACGTTCAGAAATCATGTTTCTTACGTAGGAACACATCTACTAAATTAAACGATATGAATTTATGGAAAAAAAGACTTTGCTGCCGTTTCATCCGCTTCTCCCCCCCAAGGGTTCGTTTCAAATCCACGATAAGGAAGTCTTTTATAAAGATGGAAAGTAATTGGGGATACGTGGCTATAAAGTGAAAAAGCACGGTTGCTTACTGCGCGTTTTCCCTGTCTCATTTTACAGCATACGCTTACGCCCCCTTTTGTGTGTGAGGAAAACCATTTTAACATCGATTTACGGACTCTTCAGGAGCTTTTAGACCATGAAAGTATTACATCAACACAAGTAATTACGCATATCGCGTTTTTACAAAAGAAGAAAACCATCAATTCTTCGTTTGATATTTTGTAATCCCTTTTACTTAAAAAAATAACTACCTCAATTGGGTAGTTATTTTTAAATCTGTTTGATACTCCATTTGAGGATTTGTAGGTCGTTGATAGATTCCCCCATGAGTTAGTACCGGATAGGTTGAATATAAAAGGATTTGTCCTATATGTGGTTGCGTCGGTACATAATATTAGCTGGTTGAACAATGGCTAAGGCAGTCCATTGAAACAACATGGGCGGCATTACACCTGCTAAATAAAGGTATTTCAGACGAAGCTCCTTCCTTCTATATATACCTCACCACATACTATTAAAGGTTACCAGACTAATATTTTCAAATTCCCTTTGGACTCCAATACATTAAAGGTCGCATGAAATGGATATTCATACTCATATTTCCCCTCTTTTTCTACCACATATTTATCAAGAATAGTTTTCACCTCATGGTCAGAATAATGCTGATCCAGAATTTTTGTAGTATTATCGCGAATCATTTCCTCATAAGAAGAATAGATTTTTTTGCTTTTCAATTTCACGATCTTACAGTCGGCTAGTATTCCAAGTTGATACAATACATTTAAAATGTGTATGTAATCTCGTTTTCTCAAATTGATTGTATATCCTCGTTGTTTCAATTCCATATAATGAGGTTTTTCTGGTCCTGTTGTCATACCTACGATAACTAAACGTGTTGCTGACTCATTCATTTTTAATAAGGTATGACCGATTTCTTTCATACGGTAGTAGCAATTAAAACCAAATACTACGTCATATTTCTCTCTTTTTGTCTCACTTTCCCACTTATTATGAATCAATTCCATGTTTTCGAAACCTTTTTCATTTGCCTGAGATGCCAAAAAACTGATAATGCTTTTTGAACTATCTATACAAGTTAACTTCCTGACTTCTTCAGCAATAGCGAAGGTATAATTGCCCCACCCAGGACCGATTTCTAAAACATGATCATCTTGATTTAATAATGTTAGTAGCTCTTGTTGCACAAGTTTTGCATAAGGGTCCTCTTTATGTTGTTTTTTCCCTTCAACCCTCGAAGACCAAAAAGCTTCTTCTGCTGCATCATCATTTAGCCTTTTCGGTATATTTCCAGTATGATCTACCATGGCTTGTCTCCAAAGTTCAATATAATCAAAATTATCTGTCTTCATATTTTCTCTCCTCAAATTATATAATTTATGTATAATACTTTCTTAAACTATTCTACCCCATAGTTGCAAAAGAAAAAGAGCTGCAAATCAGCTCCTGATAATGAACAAAGCCCTTTTCAATAATGATCTCTCAACAGATTAGCATTCGTCATTCTTAACTTCGTTCAATGCTTTGTGTATTGACTCACTGTTACTTTTAAGGATTTCTATCACCCTATTTTATAGGTAATTATTCTAATAATACAATAAGATTATTCAAACAGAATGAAGTAATGTTTACATTACTTGCGAAAAAGGGAATGAGGCGTTCAGAAATCGTGTCTTTTACGGGAGAACAAGTCGATCTAAAGAATCAAACGATAAGAGTGTAAGGGAAATGCTGCCGCTTCTCCCACTCTATAAAAATTATTAAAGGTTTACACGTTTTTAAAATGCTGTTGGATATAAAAATTCACTTTATCAGGTACTTCAATTTGGATGAAATGCCCGGCATTTTGAATGATGTGAACCTGTGCATGTGGTAAACCTTCTTTCTGGAGCTTGTAGGCAAATTCAAAAGGGATATAAGGATCCTTCTCCCCCCAAATTATGGTGACAGGTATTTTGATCTGGTTTAGTTTTTGATTGTACGATTTAACCTTTTCTATATTTCCTGACCGGTATAGATCTAAGATGACTTTACCTGATTCGGGAGTTCTAAAGACACGATAGAAGTCTTCCAGAGTTTCGTCAACTATGTTCGGAATCGAATTCTTCATGTCAGTTTGAAATTGGGAATCATCTGACATGCGCTTCATTATTTTTTCTCCGACATTTGGTGTTCTCCAAATCTGAGCAAGTGAGTGCCACTTGTAATCTCCTGATATGGTTGTATTTGAAACAAAGAGACTTAGTATTCTCTCTGGATGATCACATGCCCATTTAAGTCCAATAAGTCCGCCCCAGTCATGTACAATCAGATGGAATTTATCTAGTTTTAGTTCCCTCGTAAAATCCGAGACAAACTGTTCATATCTCTCCCATGTTGAGGATTCATCAAACCGTTCACTTTCGCCGAATCCAGGGAGATCCGGTGCAATGGTTCTAAATCCACAAGACACAAGGCAAGGAATCATTTCCCTCCACAAAAGGCTGGACTCAGGTACCCCGTGCAATAAAAGAACAGGGGGGTCATTAACATTGCCCTTCTCAATATAAGATATCTTCTTTCCATTTATTATCATATTTTTCTTTTCCACTTTAATCTACCTCCTAAAATAAGTATGGTGAAACCTTATTAGCATAAAATCAGGTCATAGTTACTGGATTGTAGAAAGGAAATTTCTTTGGAAACAGACTATTGATAAAATACTGAATTGACTATTCAGAGAGACTCATTGAAATTTCTACCTATCTCCCTCTCTCATTTCTATGTTTAACTGCGATTTAATGCTTGTGTTTTTTTATACAAAGCTTATTTAAAAATGCATTCTCAGGGATTTTTTTATGATAAGTCTTTATTAATTCATGCATCTCCAATATATATTAGGTTTATGTTGATTTCGAAATGTTTCCACATCAAGAATACTTGCAATGCAAAATTTTTTATTTACATAGAACTTATAAAACAAAACAAAAAAGGTAAAGCATAAAAATCAGGCCTCACCTCTGAAATGATTAAAACCTATGTTTCTCTCAAGATATCAAAGCTAATTCATTTATCTTGTTGTTCCGCTCATTCATATACTGATCTAATCTTTACGGGTGTTTCATCAATTTATTTAATACCTTAAAGATAATTCATTTATCTCCCGCACCTTTTGTATCAAGGATTCTCTATATTAGCATTTTTAGCAGATGACACTTATCTAGGATTAAGGTATTACCTTTATTAATGAATTTAGTCATCTGTGGACTTTTGCTGAGTGAAGAAAAATATGAAAATGATAATGGGAAGGGCTATTAGAAATGCATTGTTTCTAGAACTTTTTACTGTAGGAATATCTGTTAATGACATTTTACTCATTCCCTCTTATATTAGTTAATAATTCTGGTGGTACGATATAATGCTTAGTTATGATTGTATTAAATAAGTTATAATCTTCAATTGGCAGTGCCGGAACAACTTCAGGATAACCAAAAATAGGACCTGAAACATTAATTGTAAACTCACCAGACGAAACAAAAAAGCCAGTCACATGTATTACATCATTGATTAATAATATAGCTATAATGATGTCCAGTATATCGATAAAAAGGTTTCCTTCTTGCGAGTGGTCCTTCCCTTCTAAACGATGTCCTCCAAAAAGAGGACCACCTAATGAGAGACTAAATCTGCCTGGCCTTACAAATATGCCAATGATTGTGATTTGCCCGGTTAATAATAGGATTGCTGAAGTAATTTCGATACTACGTTGAAAGGAGTGAATTACTTTTTTATTTGTATCAAATTCACAGGTCTCATTCAATATCATCACTCCCTATGTAGGCATTTTATTCAGATATACTGACAAACGTCACTTAATTGATTGATTTTTTATATTGTTTATTACTGAACGTATTGATTCTTCAATTTCTTTATATCCGGTGCAACGACAAATATTCGAAGAAAGCCATGATTTAATCTTTTCAGGACTAGGATTGTTGTCATTAAGGAGTAATGCCTGACAAATCAATATAAATCCTGATGTACAATACCCGCATTGAAAACCAAAATGCTCTACAAATGCTCTTTGAATCGGTGTATCCTTGAGACCTTCTATTGTAAGAATTTCTGTATCAATTGCCTCAATAGCTAACATTAAACAGGATTTTATTGGCTGATTATTCACTATCACAGTACAAGCCCCGCAGTCCCCATTTAAACACCCAGGTTTAGCTCCAGTAAGTCCGATTTTATCTCGGAGTACATCAAGCAATATATCTGAAGCCAGTATATCTATCTCGTACCACTCTTTATTTATTTCTAAATTAATTGTGATTCTTTGATTTGTGGGGTACCTATTCAAGTTCTTCACCACCTAAATATGACAAAATATTAGATAGGGTATTTTCTAAAACAAATAATCTATATCCATCTGATCCTTCAATATCGTTTAATATAGGACTTGGTAAATACTCAAAAGAAGCTAAAACTCGCTCCTTATAAGATAATTTCTTGTCATTTAGTATTTTTTCCATTGGAATTGAACGAAATGGATATGAGCATACCCCACTGAATGCAAATCTAATAATCCCGTCTTTTTTAAAGCGACAACTGTTAAAAGTGGGTATCCCGTGTCCCATTGCTTACGTTTCTTTACACTTAGGTATGGTGCTTTTAGATATTCTTTTTCTGTACCAATTTGAACTAGAAATTCCCCTTCGTCCAGGCGTAATTCTTTATTAAAAATCTCATTAATTAAAATTTTTTTCTCCGCTTGGTCCTGCAATAATAACAGTACTATCTGATAATAAAAATGGCAGTACAGCCTCCCTATAAAAAATTTGTCCACATATATTTCCACCTATAGTAATTGAATTTCTTGATGAATAATCCGCAACCTCTTTTGAAGTATTCGTTAATAAAGGGAACACCTTGTTTTCTTCAAATACACTTAAACTCAATGTTGAACCAATGATTAGTTCATTGTTTTGAAAGCCGAATACCTTACATTCAGGAATACCCTTCAAATCAATAATCGCATCGGTATATATATAATTCAGACGTCCTAATGTTAAAATTTCTGTTCCTCCACCATAGTACAAAGGTTTTTTATCTTGTGATTTTAATGTTTGGTATTGTTCTATCGCTTCTTTTATGGATTTTGGTTTATAGTATTCGAAATTGTAAGATAACATCACAGTCTACTCCCTTTCTTCCCTCTCCAAATAAGTTCAGGGATTAACGGCAACTGGTTTAATGGTATTCCAGCAGCAAGAGATAAACAGTTACCGAGAGCGGCTGGCATGCCAAGAAGACCATGTTCTCCAAGGCCCCTAGCGCCATATGGAGCATCTAATTGTGGTGTATTTACAAATTCACAAATATATTCAGGATTTTCTCCATATCTTAACGGTCTATATGTTCTAAATTGAGGATTCAACACCCTACCAAAGTTATCAAAGTAGAACGTTTCACGTCCGCCAAAAGCTAAGCCCATGCTCATTGCACCCATTATTTGTCCTTCTGCAGTTTTTTGATTCAGTACCCTTCCTGCATCAATGACAGATATTGCCTTGACTATCTTGTAAGTATATTCATTTATGTCATACTCTACTTCAACCCCTTGTGCACCAACTGTCCATTCAGGTCCTGGCTTGCCTGCACCTGTTTCGGGGTCTAAATTTGTTATGTGTGGAATGGTATATTGTCCTCTACCGATTATTTGTCCTCCTATTGCACTTCCATCAGGATATTTATATCCATAAACTAACTGATTGAATGGTATTCCAATTTCAGGATCGCCCCTTAGATATACCCTTTCTTGACCGAGGTCGATGTCTTCAACTGGGGCTCTTAACACAATGGAAGCAAGTTGCTTTATTTGTAATAGAGCATCTTCGGCAGCTTGAATCGCTGCCCTCCCTGCCATTAATGTCGCACGACTTGCTACAGTTTTCCAATGTTCTGGAGTACTCTGTGTATTTACCTCCATCTGAACTTTTACATGATCAATATCCATCTTCAATTTTTCAGATACAATCTGTGCTAAAACCGTTTTCGTTCCTGTACCGATTTCTATTACTCCTGATATGACGTTTACACTTCCATCAGGATTAAAGGTTAAAATGACACCTGAGCCAGCGTTGGTATCAATCGTAGAAGTTTTCCATACACAAGCTATCCCTTTCGCCCTTATTGTATTTTCGTTTATTTTAACTAGCTGGCCCTCTTCCCAATTCATTTTTTTCTTAAGCTCACTTATACATTTAGGGAGATTACCTACCGTGCTAGAATTCAATTGAACCTGGGTTGGAGTGGAATTACCAGGGAGTATCGCATTCATTTCACGAAGTTCAAGTGGATCTATTCCAAGCTTTTTGGAAAGGGAATCCATAGTCCGCTCAAATGCAAACAAAACTTCTGAATGCGCAAAGCCACGATAAGGTGAGGCATATGGATGGTTCGTATACATACAAAGAGAATCGCACCAAATATTTTCTATATGGTAAGGACCAGTGCAATCAACTGCTCCAGCACGACTCAGGTCTGTAGCCTTGTCAGCATATGCTCCTCCGTCCCAAAGATAAGTCATTTCCGCAATTTGAAGCAAACCAGATTTTGTACATCCTAATTTCACTGTCGCATCTAATCCTATATGACATGGTGATGTCAAAATATCCTCTTCACGACTATTTTCAACTTTTACTAGCCTTCCATTAACAGCCTTTGATGCAATATAGGCTAATAGTTCAAGTTGTACCGAGGCTTTACCACCAAAAGCACCTCCAACTAGAGGCGTGTTTACAATAACATTTCCAATTTCAACACCAAAATAATCACTTATTAAACGCTTGATCATGAATGGTGCTTGAGAAGAAGAACTTATCACAACTTTATTATCTGCCCGAATTTCTGCCAAGGAACATCTTGTTTCCATAGCAACATGATCTGAAGGGGAAAAAGAAAACTTTTCCTCGACAATAATATCGCTCTCTTGCCAACCTTTTTTCATATCACCTTTTCGGATTTTGGTTCGATTTGCTATATTTGTACCTGGCTCAGGAAATACCTCGGATATTTTTTTATAGGTATCTAAATCTGGGTGGAGTAAAGGATATTTAGGATTTATGGCATCCATTGGTGAATTGATAACAGGTAAAGGTTCATAAATAACTTGAATACTGTCTGCTGCAAATTTTGCTTGTTTGGGTGTATCAGCAACAACAAGTGCGACAACTTCTCCATGATAGCGGACTTTATCTTGAGCTATGGGGTACCTATCCCTGATCTCTTCTCCTGTTAGCGGTAAATTCCCGCCAGTTATGATTGCACGAACTCCAGCAACTTTTTCAGCCTTGGTTATGTCAATATTTTTAATATTGGCATGTCCATACGGACTAATTACCTTTTTAACATGAAGGATTTTTGTTTCTTTATGGTCACCGGTGTAAATCGCTTGTCCTGTCACCTTATCCCATGCATCTTTACGAATTACACCTTTTCCGATAATATCCATATAGAATCCCCTCGTTATCATTATTATTCTTGGTTAATTGTTATCAAATATCAATTTCCCAAAATAAGTAATCTAATATATCATCAATGTAAGCAAACAGATTTCCCTCTAAAAAAAACACAAGTATTCCTGCGCTATCTATAACTTCAGAATATGTTTTGCCTCTTGGTTTCCTTGTATATTGTTAATTTCAGAAAAAGATATTTTTGTCTCTAAGTATTGGAGGTTGTAACAGTCTTGAAAACTAGAAGCAACTAAGGAGTAGATAGGTTCTTTTTGAATACTTCGATGATGGTAGCCACCATTAAAGCGAATACTAAAAAGGGTTTTTCGTGTTATGTAATTAACATCTATATCTTTGGACATTAAATTACTTCTAGGAGAAAAGTTTTCTATCAATTTCTGATCAACATACTCAAGCTCAAGCATAATATATACCGTTCATTAACGTATGAATTCAAATATATGTATTACTAACTTTATGTTGAGTTATAAAGAAAATGTGTTTTTAGGGGGAATTAATAAATAATTCATTATTTATACAATGAAATGTACAAAGTGTTTGGAGTGCATTTTGGAGCAAAGGTTTCCCATTAGAAGACCCTTTTGCTTTATGGCTTCATCTATATTGGTTTTCTCAGCTTATGCTTTGTAAGACAACACCTAATATGGAATATGATTAATTATTAACGAATTCAATATTGAGTGAATCAGAAGAACATTACTTTTGTGAATTTTAATGTAATGATATTTAAACATAAGAAAAAGGAGCAAAACAATGCTCCTTTTTCTTATGTTATTAAACTAAAACGCTAATAGTTGAACGAGTAACTTACTTTATATTCTTTAAAATAAAAATTGTGTCATTTAATATTTACTTTTTAGATAAGGCTGTCCATGTGTTTTCAAGCCAATTATCAAAGTCCGCTCCCTTTTCACCTTCGTAAGTATCATAAATGTCCATTCTCATTTTCTTTAACTTCTCTTTGAATTCTTTAAACGTATGATCTTCAGGTAAGCTCTTCTTAATTCTTAACAGGATTTTTCGTAATCCCTTAATCAATTCTCTTTTTTTCCTTGAAGGTAATTGAACATCTTCACCGAATGCTTTAAGTTTACGGTAAGCGGCCTCTTGAATCTTATACACAGCATCGTTATTCATTATATGTGTAAGTACATCAATAACTTGTTTATTTTTGAACTGACCTAACTCTTCAATCGCATCTAAACGTTCTCTCCAATTCGATGTACGATTGGCAGATTTTTTTAATTCCTCATAATTTGCAGGTAACTCAATTTTTTTTGCTTCTTTATTATTCAAACGAATCATTTCTCCTTCTGTCTTTATGTAAGTATCTAAGGTTTTATAAAAAATTAAACCCGATACTACAAATATCCTTTTTACTAAGAAATTTATTCTTACATTTCTTATTATACCCTTTTCCATATGTTAATATAGTAAAATTTCAAGGCCTTATGATTAGTAATATCAATTAAAGGTTTTAATCAATCGAACTAAAAGGGGTCATCGAGGCGGCTCACCCTAGCTTTCGATATAATGGAGCTAATAAAATGGTATTGAGCCATCCACTTCTGTTCAACAACCCTTAAACTGCATATTTTGTATATAAGTTCTCCTTAGATTTCTTACCAGCACATTTCGAGCAACTGATAATGCCATCTACCGAGTCAGACAGCTATAGTATGTATTGAAATCAATCATATAATTTCGTAACATATGCTTTAAGAATTGAGAATGAAATAGATTATTATGGATTAACAAAAAGCACCAGCAATTTCTCCTTATTTAAAGGAATTGCTGGTGCTTCTTATGCTTACTTGTTCTATTGACTAATTACCGCATTTTTCTTTCCATTCATTAATGTAATCCGCAAGCCTCAGCGAGTATTTCAACAAGATGCATACTTTTGATTCGCTTTGCCGCTCCCTCTCTTTGAATGCCAATGCTCATTTGCATCTGACAGCCAGAATTAACAGTGATGGCTGTGGCCACATTGGAACTACTAGGGTCAGGTGGATAGAACAATCCCACTTCTTCAGCTTTTATATGTATATTTGCCAATTTTACTAATTTACTAATTTCATTTGCATTCTTTGGTTGAATAACTATTTCAGGTAAATACTCTCCAAAAGAAGCATCATAGCTATAACAATACCTTTCTGATAAATCATTAAATATTCTGTCACTGGGGATAATCTGACTTATTTCAGCAAGTACTTCTTTCTCCATGCTTCTCACTGCCTTCTCTATAATAATCTAGAGATAAATGAATAGAAAAAATCATCATACCCACTTTATAGTTTTCGAATAAAAATATGGCTGATCGAAAAGATTGTACACATATGAATCGAGTTTCACGACAGAAAAGATCATCGATAAGTGATATCACTTCTTCAGTCAAACACTTTATCATTTTCCTAACAAGAGACATACTTTATTGAACACCTATCCAACATTTTTTATTAAATGAGGTTTTTATCGAAGTGATTTTGTAACCTCTGTCATTCGTATTCATTTTTAAGAATATAATAGCGTTGCAGTGTCCTGCTAGATATAATGAAATTAAAGGAAAAGGAGGATTTCTATTGAAAATTGCATTGATTCATGCAACAACAACCGCACTAAATCCGATTGAAAAAGCGTTTCAGACAGTTGAACCAGACCTTGAGCTTCTTCATTTCATGGACACGAACCTGCTTGCTTTAATGGAAAAAAGCGGCACGCTAACTCCAGAAATCATTCGCCGCTTTTCTTTATTAGTGAACTTAGCCTATGACTCTGGTGTTTCCTGTATTCAACTTACCTGCTCTGCATTTAACGATATTACATCAATTTTACAACCTCTTTATCCTGTGAAGTTATTTCGGTCAGATGAGGCGATGCTTGATGAAGCACTTCAATATAATAGTATCGGTCTAATATCTACAGTAAAAGAAACACCAATCGCCCTTCAAAACTATCTAAGAGATAAAAACCCAGACTGTATTGTGGAATCCATAGTTGATCCTGGGATTATTCACTTATTATCGCAAGGAAAAAGAACAGAACATGACGAGCGGGTAAAAATGATGGTTGAACAAATGGATGGAAGAACAGAAGTGATTGTGCTTTCCCAATATAGTATGGAACATGTAGCAAAGCTGGTTAACCCTTCTGTCCCCATCCTAACGGCTCCTTTATCAGCAGCAAAACGGTGTTTATCTTATTTGAATGGACAAATTGTGTAAAAACCTGCAGGAAAAATGTCTGAAAAATTAATTAATTCAAGCTAGTGAATAATAAACTTATTGTCTACGTTTCTATTAACCGTTCGTATGATGAGAACCGCCGAAAACCTTTCCGACACCTTGAATTTTTTCAAGTATAACGATTAGAACGACTGATATGAAAATAACTACGCTTGACACGGAAGCAACGATTGGATTATAGGCATCCTGCATTTGTGAAAAAATCTCAATTGGAAGCGTACGCATTTCAGGTGATACCATAAAAAGAGAGACAGTTACATTATCAAATGATGTTAGAAATGCAAATAGTCCTCCTGAGATAGCAGCTGATCCAATAAGCGGAAGTGTCACTTTCAAAAAAACAGTAAGTGGATTAGCACCAAGTATAGCTGCAGCACGTTCAAGATTATAATCAAATCCACTTAAACCAGTTAAAACGAGACGCATTACATATGGGATACAAATGACAATATGGGCAATTAAAAATCCTGTAGAAGTACCGGCAAGCATCATTGGTGTGAAATACATCAACAGTGCAATACCTAAAACAAGCTGCGGCACACTTAATGGAGAAGTTAAGAGTGCCGTAATGTACGATTTGCCGGGTATATCATACTTTGCAATGCCAAGAGCCCCTAAAGTTCCAAATATGACGGAGAAAATAGCTGCTAAGGCGGCGAATTTGGCACTATTAATAAATGCTTCCAAAAACTCAGGGCGTTCTAAAATTTTGGTATACCATTGTAGTGAGAAACCTTCTGCTGGAAAACTTGGATAATTAGCACTTGTAAAAGAAGCAGGTATAACTACAATGAGTGGTATTAAGATATAGATTATTGCTAACACAGCAACAGCGATGCGAAGGCCACCAAGAGTTTTCATCATCGGAATACCTCCTTAAATTTCCCTTTTTCAAACATTCTAGTAAAGACAGCTACTGAAATGACCGTTGTTGCTAATAGAATATAAGAAAGAGCTGATCCAAATGTCCAGTGAAGCAAGTTATTTATTTGATCATATATGACAACTGGCATAACAGGTACATTTGCTCCACCCATTAGTGCAGGTGTAACATAGGCACTCATCGACAAGCTAAATACAAGAATGCAACCAGAGACAATACCAGGTATACTTAGCGGCAAAGTAATTGAAAAGAACCTTCTGAAAGGACTTGCCCCAAGAATTGCTCCCGCCTTATCTAAAGAAGGATCAATATTATATAAGCTAGCAACAATAGATAAGATCATGAAAGGCAGATATGCATTAGAAAGCCCGATAACAACTCCAATTTCCGAAAATAGTAGTTTCAATGGAGTATCTATAATACCTAGTGCCATCAACGTTTGATTTATCGTTCCGTTAGGCAGTAGCAATAGATACCAACCAAAATTACGAACCACTATACTTACCAAAAGTGGTGACACGATCAAGAGAGTGATGTACCCTCTAATTCGTGGTGAACTTTTTGCCATTGTCATTGCTACTGGATAACCTAGAAATAGAGAAACTAAAACCGAATATAAACTGATTTTCACTGTCAACCATAAAGAAGACAAATAGTAACTATCCGTAAATATTTGTGTATAGTTTTTCAAGCTATATACTGCATCTGCCCCACCAAGATTATCAGTTGAAATAAAGCTTAAATATAGAATGTATAGCATTGGAATGACAAAGAAACCAAAGATAAATAATAAAATAGGTGTTAAAAGGAGTAGTCCAGGTATCCAAACTTTTCTTTTTTTGAATTTAGGTTCTTTTTGTGGCTCTATTGGATTCATATCCTTTTCTATTTCTTGACTAGCATAACTTCTGATGGGCTCCATCCGATATACACCTCACTCCCATTTTGCCATGAAGAATTAAAAGAAGAAGTCAAAACTTGAACACTTTTCCCTTGTAATAAAACATTAATTTCCCATGACGTACCAAGATAATTAATTTGACTAATCTTGGCTTTATGGTAATCAAAAAGTGATAAAGCGGTTTCTTCTGCAGGAACAATTTGTACCTTTTCGGGTCTAATATACATCTTCACCTCATCCCCAGCTTTCAAATTGCTATCATTTCCCATGATATTATCTGCATCAACATGAGTGATATCATCACCTATTTTGACTGAAATTCTCCGCTTATCCACTTCTGAAACTTTACCTTCAAAACAATTTGACTTTCCAATAAATTGAAAGACGAATTCTGTTTTAGGATGATTGTAAATATCAGTTGGGGTACTGATTTGTTCGATTTTACCTGCATTCATAACCACTACTCGATCTGACATAGACAGAGCCTCTTCTTGATCATGTGTTACAAAAATAGTTGTTACCCCAATCTCCTTTTGTAAACGTTTAATCTCGGCTCTTAGCTCATGGCGTAACTTAGCATCAAGATTTGAAAGGGGCTCATCAAGTAAAAGGAGTTCTGGCTCAACTACAAGTGCCCTGGATATAGCAACACGCTGACGTTGCCCTCCTGATAATTCTCTCGGATAACGATTTTCCAATCCTGACATTTTTACTAATTCCAGTGCTTTACTTATTTTCTTTTTTTGTTCAGCTTTACCTACTTTTCGCAACTTCAATCCAAAGCTAAGATTTTCATATACTGTCATATGAGGAAAAAGGGAATAAGTTTGAAAAACCATACCTAAATCTCTCTTATATGGCGGAACTTTCGTTACATTGTTCCCTTTAATATAAACCTCACCTCGATCTGCATCGAGGAAACCTGCAATAAGATTTAAGGTTGTCGACTTTCCACATCCAGAAGGACCAAGAAGAGTAAGTAACTCTCCTTGCTTCACCTCTAAATCAATGCCATTTAATACAACATTTGATCCAAATTGTTTAAATGCTCCTTTTACCTCTACATCATTTTTATTTGAACCTAAGTGTTGTACTGGTTCAAGATGTGTATGTGTCCTTTTAATTTCTACATCGTTTTTTAAGACTTCCATGTGTTCAACCCGCTCCTTTTTATTTGAGTTTTTTACCTAGTTCAGGAGTTACTTCTTTTGCCCATCTGTCAGATACTTCAGCACGAATCTCAGCAAACTTAGCAAAATCAGGTTTGAATGTTTTATCGGTTTCTTTAAGTCCGATTGACTCTTCGAATTTTTCTGAAATTTTCATTCCTTCTACCGTCGGATAAAATCCTTTCTCAGAAATTAGCTCTTGTGCTTCTTCACTAATTAAATAGTTGATAAATTCAAGTGCTTCTTCATTGTTAGGTGTATTTTTCACAAGTGAAGCACTAAATGCTTGAAGCGGCACACCTTCTTTAGGAACAGCCATTTTGATTGGAACTCCTGAAACAGCAAGTTCGCCAATAGAATAACTTCCCATCACGGTTACGTCAGCAGCTCCTTGTTGGATAGCTGGCATCATTTGTGTTGAATTTTTATAAAAAGTATTCGAATATCCTGCAAGATCTTTTGCTTTTTCAAGCCCTGGCTCCATGTTGTCTGTACTGCCACCATTTGAAATTGCTAAACCATTAAGAGTATTAAAGCCCCAATCATTCGTAATGTCTGAAAATGCCGTTTTACCCTCGTAATCTGGAGATACAAGATCGTTCCAAGATTCAATCGATTTTAACCCTTTCTTTTTAAATGTTTCTGTATTGTAAGCTGGTGCAATAACCAAGCCGAATACTGGAGCAGCAGCCTTTTCAATTGGAATGAATCGCGAATCTACAGATTTCATATTTGGAACATTAGACTCATCAACGGAATCAATAAGTCCCTTGTCTTGAGCTCGTATTACATCAACAGGTACAAAAAGGGCAACATCAATTTGTGGAGAGTTTTTCTGTAATTCCACTTTTGACAAAATTTCACCTGATAAACCCGAAATATAGTTAACTGTAATCCCAGTTTCTTCTTTGAATTTTGGAGCAATCACATCTCGAATGGCACTTTCAATAACCCCGCCATTACCGGCTATCGTAATTTTTTTCTCACCTTTTTCACCTGTACTTGTTTGAGTTGCTTCCCCCGGCTTTTGTGGCGTTGGATTACCACATCCTGCAAGCATAACCAATAATATTATTGAGAATAAACTAATTATTTTTTTCAATTGATGAACCTCCCCATTTTACTTTATTAATGAATAATTCCTTGTTCGGTAAAATAATTTATGGCACCTTGATGATACTCAATAGGAATTTGCATAGTTGCTTCATTTATTGAAATATCAGATGCGACTCGGATGTGTATGCTTGCAACTCAGGCAGATGTTCATATAATGTTTTAACAAGATTGTACGCCTGCAAATCTGACATTTCGTCGTAAGTTAATAAGACATTTTTAATTGAAATCGTTTGAATATTCTTTTTCATTCCTTTATATGTGTCACTTGAAATTTCATTCTTTGTATAACCACCATTTTGTTTTTGAAGGCGGTCAATGATATCTTCCGGTATAGGTATAAATGAGAGATTCGTTTCCTTTGAGATGAAAGCGATTTCATTATTCGGGATACCTGAAGAGAAGAAAGCCACATCAATAGTACCATTACGTAATGCTTCTGCAGATTGAGAAAATGAAAGATAGGATAAATTCAATTGGTCAAGCGGTAAATCAGTTTCCAAAAGGATTCGTTCTGCAATTAGTCTTGTACCACTTCCTGACGTACCGATACTAATGCGTTTCCCAACTAAATCTTCTAAGGAATCAATATTGTTTTGTTTCGTTGTAACAATTTGAACATAGTTAGAATAAAGGGTGGTTAATGCACGTAACTTTGATTTATTCGTTTCTGGCAAATCAAGTACATCTACTGTAGTAAACCCAATTTCTGCTTGATGCTGGCTAACTAATTCAGTATTTTCAATAGATGCATGGGTGACTTGAGTCCCCGATACTGCTCCATTATATTTTTCATACAAGTTGGACAATACTTGTCCTAATGAAAAATAAACCCCTGACATATCTCCTGTTGCAATAATTAGCAGTCTATTATTTAAATCCTGACCCTCAGAAGTGAATTGCTTCTGAATTAAAGTATTAGCAGGTGTAGTTATTTCCTGCTGCTCATTCATAAAAGAGCATCCTGTTATGAAACAAAATAACAAAGCAGCTTTTATAAAGAGTGCTCCATTTTTCATATTGGCCCTCCTTTCTTAGTAAAGTTAAATGCAAGTACTGTGCCAAGTCGATTTATAGCTATAAAATGCAATTCCTGCCGAATTTTTGTGCATTTTAATCTTAAAAATCGGCATTTTTTGCCGGGTACCCAGAAAAAAATGCCGGTAAGTGGTTGATTTAATTTATCTCTTATTCCCCATTTGAAATAAGCTTAATTTTATCGCGAAGGCTTCTTTCTGAAATTTTTAGAATTTGTGCTGTTTTTTGTCGGTGATTATTACAGTATTGAAGTGTAGCTGTTATTACTTTTTCCTCTATCTCTTTCATCGAGATTCCGATTGGGATACTAAAACTGTTAAAGTCTTCATTGGGACTGCCAGACTGTAATATTAGCTTTTGTTCTTGAACATATTGTGGCAGGTCAGTATCTTCCATATTATTTGAGTTTGAAAGGGCAACAGCATACTCTATAATGTTACCAAGCTCGCGCACATTCCCTGGATAATGATAATCTAGCAACAACCGACGTGCTGATGCTGTGAACGTCTTATCTTCCCGATTCATATCCTTAGCGTGTTTTTTGATGAAATAATCCATAAGCAATGGTAAATCTTCTTTTCTTTCTCTTAATGGTGGCATAGAAATTGGGATAACATTTAGTCTGAAATACAAATCCTCTCGGAACTTACCTTCCATTACCATTTGTTCTAGATTTTTATTAGCTGCGCTTATAATACGGACATCCAATGATATTTTTGTATTGGAACCAAGAGGTGTTACTTCCCGTTCCTGTAGCACACGTAATAATTTAGCTTGAAGAGGAAGTGGCATTTCACTAATCTCATCGAGAAAAAGGATACCCCCATCGGCAGCAACGCATTTCCCTTCCTTCCGCTGTGTGGCACCGGAAAACGCTCCTTTTTCATAACCGAATAATTCAGATTCTAGCAACATCTCGGGTATAGCTGCACAATTAACAATCTGCATTGGATTGTTTTTTCGTCTTCCTAAAGTATGAATGCTTCGGGCGACAAGTTCTTTTCCAGTTCCGCTTTCTCCTGTAATAAGAACACTTGAATCAATATCTTTCACTCTTTCGATCATTGAAAAAATACGTTGCATTGCTTTGCTGTTGCCAAGGAAATTTCCGAATCCTCTTGTCTTCTCTAATTCTTCATGAAGCGTCTCTAACTGATTGGACATCTGTTTAAATTCGGCTGCCCTCATTAAAAGCAATGACAGTTCTTCTATATTGATAGGCTTTTCGATATAGTAATAGGCCCCATTTTTTATTGCCTCAATGGAAGTATCAATAGATGAATAGGCCGTCATCATAATTACAGTAACATTGGGGGACCTGTGTTTAATTTTTTGAAGAATATCTAATCCACTTTTACTTCCAATCCGCAAATCAAGTAGAACAATATCAACTGAAATCTGTTCAAAATGTCGAAGACCTTCATCTGGATCTGTAGTAGTGACAACTTGATAATCGTCTTCTAATGCAAAGCTAAGAGCTGTACAAATTGCAGGTTCGTCATCGATCACTAGCACATGTGGCTTCATATTTCTGTTCCTCCTTTTATAATCATAACAAAAGATTTAATAACATTATTAACTCAAAATGGCTTCTTGTTCTTCAGATAAAGGTAATAAGATGACGAACTTTGTTCCTGAATTAAGATAACTTTTCACATAAATATCCCCATTATTTTCTTTAATTAGTCTGTATGATAACGTAAGGCCTAATCCGACCCCTTTTTCTTTATTGGTGAAGAAAGGTTCAAAGATGTGATTTTGTTCCTCCTGTTTCATCCCCTTGCCCGTGTCAGCTATGACAATCCGTCCTGTTTTTTCGTTCATTTTATCAATTGTAATTTTAATAGTTTTATGCTCTGTTTCTTCTACCGCTTGAATAGAATTTAATACTAAGTTAAGAAGCACCTGATGAATTTGTTGTAAATCTATATAAAAAACAAGATCTTCATCAATTGTTTGTTCAAAATTAATTTGTTTTTTTTCCATAGTTACCTTATGAAAAGCAAGTAAAGAAATAAGTTCGTGAGCGTAATAATTTCGTATATTTGGTGGACGTGGACGTGCATAATCAATTAGATCAGTAACAATCGCATTTAACCGGTTTACTTCAGTAGGCAAGTGTTCCATAAGAACTTGGCGAAATTGAGGATTTTCATATTTACTCGGAAGCAGATCTATGAAAGTTTTTATAGATGTTAAGGGATTCCGAATTTCATGTGCAACACCTGCGACTAGTTGACCAAGTGCATGCAACTTTTCTTGAGTGACCAATTTTTTCTCTAATAGTTTCTTTTCCGTCTCATCATTCATGGAAAGTAAGAATCCTGTTTGTATTTCTTCAGAATTGTACATTTTATGTACCGTATACGAGATTACTTTGCGTTCACTCTCCTCATTTAATACCAAAACTTGAAAATAGTTTGTCCCATTTTTCTCTTCATGTTCTTGATAGGAACTATTAAATAACCTTATTAGAGTTGGATAATTCCTAAGATTCAAAATATTTTCCGCGGAGATGTTAAGAATATCCGATGCTTTTGTATTACAGCTAGTTATTACAAAATCAAGGTCGAATGTAATGATCCCTGTATTTATATTGTTTAAAATTTGATCTTTAAATGCTTTACTATTAGCAATATTTTGCCGTTGCATCTGTAAATCCTTATTTAAAAGGTGTAGACTCTTTGTTTGGGCATGGACTGATTTCTTAAGTTTTTGATTCCATATGTAAATAATTAAAAGGATCAGAGCTACTGCGGCTAAGATTATGATTAACCAAAAGATAAATTGCTCCAGCTTGGCAATTTTTTGATTGGATTGAGGCATGACCCATTTATCAATTATCTCGTTTAAATTTCGATTTGCTTTAAGTTCAGTGAGTGTATTGTCCATCATGAAAAGCAACGTTTGATTCCCTTGTTTAACTGCAATCGTATAATCTGCGGGTTCAATAACTTCATCAAGTATGATGTAATGATTTTCTTGTCTGAACTTTTTTAAATAATAGTCTGCAGTCCATTTGTTTCCGATAAATACATCTGCCCGTTTGTTCAATAATGTTAGAATACCCGAGTATTGATTAGAAACAGTAGTTAGGTTTGTATTTCTCATGTTCAAAAATGTGCTGATTACTGGCGTGTTATTATCAAGTACAACATGTGAATTACGTAAATCTGTGAGAGTATGAATATCATTTTGCTTGGCGTTTGGGATAATTATTGATTGAGACATTGTGAAATATGATTGGGTAAAATCAAATTGATTATCTTTTTCGGTACTATATGTACTACCAACAATCGCATCAATAGATCCATCCTTTAATGCCTTTTCCGCATCTTGCATACCCATAGGAATATATTCAAAATCAAGCCCATTATAATCCGCTATTTTCTCCATTATATCAATGTTAATACCAGTCAGCTCTCCATCCTTATTTTTAAATGAAAAAGGTGGAAGAGCCCATTCTCCCGCAATTTTATACGTTTTTTGTTCGGCAAAAATATCAGGGGACCATATTGTTTGAAAAAAGAGAGTGAAACAACAGATACCTAATATTTTATACAATTGTTTTATAATTAAGAGCCCTCCTTAAAGTTGAAATTCTTAATTCCATGTAGTTATACTCTCGTTAAAAAACGCCATGATATTAATATTTCTCCAATAAGAACTTGATACCTTTAATATCAAACATATTATTAGTGAAATCTGACACAGTTTTACATGTTGCAACAAATTATTTGCCGCTATTCTACAATAAATAAATCAACTTTATTGTAGTAGGTAGCCACGCTGCCACCCTTGCATCAGCACGTTTGCAAAATCTGTATATATGTAAATCGGGCTTAATGTCAAAAGCGTAATTACTATATAATTAAGTACCACATATTCACACTAAATACAGAAAGCTAAGCAACTAAAGTAAGAATAGCCCCTCTCACATTGAGAAGGGCTATTCAAACATTTCATATAATTTTCATTCACTTTTAGAAATAGCATCTGATTCTATTTAGTTTAGTTTAGAAAAGATTAACCTAGCAGGTGCCGATTTCAGAGAATTCCAACAGAAATAAATAGTCCGCATAGGCAATTGTATACTCCTAAAAAGTAAACTCTTCCTCGTATAAAATTAATGTAATTTTGGCAAATTGAGATTAATTAAATTGATATATGTCAATAATATTAAGAAAAGGAGTGAATAAAATGTCGATACAACCAACTAGGTCAATTAAACACCAAGTAGTCTCTGAAACAGAGAAGACCTTAAGGATGTTAGTGAAGAATGAAAATATGTCTCCAGAATTACAAGATTGCTATAAATTAGTGATTGGACACTTAAAACATACAATGGGCCATAAATATAACGGAAAGTAATGTTTGGTCATACTCACTATTTAGATTTAGTTCCGGATGTTTATTAGATTCAATTTCAACTTAAAGTCAATTTTTTTCGTTCAGTTTACTCCATTTCACTATCTTATACAAAAACCCTAATAATAGGAAAACGTTTGAAAGTCTATTTTCTTAGGTTCAGATATAGAATCCAATTCGAACATTTAGGGTGTTTTCCTAATTAAATTTCATAGGACAAAATTGTCTATTCATTGATTATTTGCCCAATTTAATTTCTAACAACTCAAAAAGCTAATATTACTCTATAGATGGAAAAATTTTAAAAAGCATTTCCTTAAAATTACAAGGCTTTATTTATGGCAGGTTCTGTTATCTTGTTCAACTAACGGTTCAGATTTGATTCCAAATGCTCCTCTAGAGACAAAATTCTAAACGCTAACTCTTGATTTAGGTCCAAGACCCCTATAACAATCTGATTATCTTCCGTTATTGTTACATATCTTAAGGTTTCATCACCTTGAATCCGAAAATTGGTTTCCAATGGTGTTTCCATCTTTGCAAAGACAGTATCTGTGTACGTAAGTGGAAGAAAATCATCTAAACCTTCTTCGGGGTTACCTAGCCACTTAAACATAAAATCTTTCAATGAAAGTTGTTCAATCGTCGATAGATGATTTTTAAATGTTAATTTGTCTATTGTTACCTTTTTCAACTTAACCACTCCTCAATATTAAATAAAGTTTATACGTATAAACTCCTAACATCAAGGGTATTACAATGACAAACGATTTACATTTTGATTACTAGCCAACTTAATAAGCCATCTATTCCAACCATTTACTAAGTATCTAATTACTTCTTCTTAAATCTTTTTTAAATAGTAAGGTATTTTTTTTTCAAATTTCCAAATCGTATTTCACCATTCCCTCTAAACAGTAGCTTTGCCTACCTATCATTAGTACTCATTTTCTTTTAACTCCTTATATATTTATCTACCATGAGGTTTTGTAGTTTCCTTTACCATTCAAAGGAGTTTTATAGCTATTATTTTTACCATCTTGCCATGTAGTATTTCCATTTTCATCTTTTATGAGAAACTTGAATTCATAGAATCGATCTGCGGCTAAATGGAATGTTCCACTCCAGTTGCCTTCTGGATTTTGGGTTAGCTTATATTCGTAATCTGCAGGATTCCACCTGCCGATTTCTCCTCTATCACCAATCAAGTAAACACCCTGATTGGGTGAGACAGGTACATTTTCAACTGTGAATGTAACTGGAATAGACTTACCTTCTAATTTATCTGCCAGCATCCTAAACTCATTTGTTGGATTTCCTTCATCATCGAATAAATATGACATTCTAAGCAAGGTAAAGCCGTCAAAATCGTAGTTGAAAACCATTTCTGCTATATTATCGAAACCCCATTCATTATTGATAAGAGGAAGTGCATTTTCACCGTTTAAGGAAATTCCTTTCTTTTTAGCTAAAGTAGCGATTTGAGTCACTAACGTTTTAGGAGCGCTATAGTATGGTGCAGTATGGGCGTCGTAATCACCCATTTCTAAACAAGTAAACGTGAGGGCCAAATTAGACTTTTTAAACTGCTCAAGTAGTTGAGAGTAATTATAGTAACCAGCGCTATACTCTGCTGAATGCGGCATAACTGGATCATTCATTTTCCAATGGACACCTGAGATTTTAGCCCCAATTGGTACATTAAAAACTTTATCAAAATGTTTATGGGCAAATTTCGAAATTTTTGAAAGATGATTTTCAAGAGCTCCTTGATACCACTCCATAAAGTCGTTTCCAAATTGTGTGTCACTTGCTTCACCACTAGTAAAAAATTCATCCCCGTTACCTGGCGGTTGAATCTCATTCCATTTTTTATACTCTGTTCCCCAAGCAGCATTGAGTTTTTTAATAGTGGAATATTTTTCTTTCATGGTAAGCCTGAAATTCCGTTTCGCACCTTCTGTATAAACTTGAAGCTGTCCCCTCTCAGGATAGTTCCAACCGTCTGCATTTTGATAGGAGGGATATCTCAATTCCCCAGCTGGACCTGCACTTAGATAGATTTTGACAATTAGATCCTTTTTATCAGCAAAGTTCGTTGCAAAGGATTTGTACAATTCGTTGTATTGATCAGCTGTTCCATCCCACCATGGAGCAAGTACTTCTTTATTCCAGTAACCACTTTCACTCTTGAATGCCATGTTTTCGGCAGAATCTTTCTTCCAGAGCCAACTTGGGATGGGATAGTTACAATCATCACCCACATTACCACCACATTGATGCGTAGATAAAATGGGCACCCATTTTAAACCGGAAGCTTCCACTACCTCCCCATATTTTTTATAATAGGACCATTCAAACTTATTATCTTTTTTACTCTCGACTAATCCCCACCAGATATCTGTTGTTATTGCATATACTCCATTTTCCTTCAACTGAATCAATTCTGCTTTAAATGCTTCCCAATCTGTTATTTCACCCAATGGCGCCATCACATATAGCTTGTAATCTGGTTTTACTTCTGCAAAGCCAGGTGAAGTACTTGATAAAGGAACAAAATACAGCATAAAGGTAAACATTCCAATAGATAATTTTTTCAAAAAACCACACCTTCCCTTATTGATAATAGAATCCGAGACTTAGTAATAAAATCAGAAATAAGGTTCATGATGTGATAACGTTTTCATTTTCGTGAAAAATAAAGTTGACCTTTACAAAAAAGTATATTTCACTTGGAAATATTTATCAATTATTTTTTCGGGAAAGAAAGGGAAATATCCGTCTCGCTAAGCAGGGACTTCAGGAATTCATAACTCCTCAAAAAAGAAAAACTGGATAGTCCTAAAAAAGACTATCCAGAAAAAAATTCCTAATGGATCTCTTTCTATGTATGTTTAGTTAGGGATATATATTTTCGAACCGTTAACGATTCAAACTATTAATGAGCTTCATCAGCAAATGTCATTAATAGATTGAATCGGTATCTCTCAATTAGAATTTTCATTAAGGATTTTGCATTCTTAATAAGAGCTATTTCTTACATTTCCTTTTATTGATGACTACATCTTCATTTGAGGGTTGGTTCTACTCACTGCACGAAACAGAACTTACTTCATATGATGTGTTATTGGCGGGGAGTAGATATGGAACAATCAGTATTATAGCCAAGGAAAGGTTGGGTGCAACAATATGAGGCAATATCCAATTCATAACATTCCATTTCAAAATCTTCAGGAAAAAAACATGTCATTTGAAGAGGTATTCGATCATATTGTAAAGTTCATGAAATTAAATCCATCTGGTAACTATCGATTGATGGTCGGTACTGATTCTCAAGTACATAAAAAACATACGGTTTTCATTACAGGCATTGTGATACAGCAGGTCGGGAATGGTGTGTGGGCTTGTATAAGAAAAGTGACGATTCCTAGAAGGATGACCCAATTACATGAACGTATTTCCCATGAATTGTCGTTAACTGAGGAGATTGTATCCATGTTTACGGAAGAAAGAAAAAATCAGTTAATCGATATTGTACTGCCTGCTGTATATCAAGGGGCAACGTTCATCATGGAGGGCCACATTGATATCGGGATTGGAAAACGGAACAAAACAAGTGAGTTTGTAAAAGAAATGGTAGCTAGGATGGAATCCATGGGAGTGGAACCCAAAATTAAACCCAATGCTTTCGTTGCCTCAAGTTATGCCAATCGGTATACAAAGCAAGAATAAATGTTGCTAATAAACAACACGTACGGTACCAAGCTGTAAACTATGGAAAAAATGTAAGACGGTTGAAAATAAATATATTAGTTCAATATAGGTTCGATATTATCGGTTCGGTTCTTCAGACTACAAAGCGATACATACAATTCCGATAGTACGTTGTGAAAAAAACAGCAAAAAACCGGCCTCAGACCGAGACCGGTTTCAACATTTAAAGATGTAAGCCGCCATTGCCGTATTCAGTAAGAAAGTTTTAAACCACCACTCCTCAAAGTGGGTGTTTGCAGAAACAATCCTGTTGTCCAAGTCAATGACAAGGCATAACATTCCTGTTTCAATATAAAACTCCCTATTACAGCTTAAAGGTTAAAACTTAATAATCATTACGAACAGCGCAGCTTGTATACTTATATTACCTAAACTCCGCTCATTCCACAATGTAAACAATTACCATTATCTAAAAAGATTCAGCAAAGCCCTATACAACCTAAAAATAGCTACGAATGAATTGAACATTTGTAAATCAAAATATCGGTAAATTCCCATTTTTACTAACTTAAATGATCACTGTCTCAAAAGTTTATGTAACACCCATTCGATAAAAATATATTTATATTGAAATAAACGATTGATTAAAAAAACCTATATAATCCCCATGTTTTTTCTTGAAGGTGTAATCCTGTTTTTTTGTCAGAAAAGGTGGCTGGCTACTGATATAATAGAATCTATTAAAAAAGGTCAACCAGTAATTTTTACTGGTCGACCTTATAATACGAACTATCCGATAGTTAAACAAGCACCTTATTTTCTATTGCATTATTGCGTAATTCTGAAATAAAAGCACGAGCGAAAGTAGACGCTCGGTGAATGTAATTTAAGATGGATAATTAATTTTACCAGTTTCTACTAATTGTTTTAACCCTTCAAACATATAACCCCAACCTTGTTCAGTTTGACTATTATATTCATCATGTGCTTTTTCAATGTCTTCCTCAGTCCAACCTTCTTCGTGAGGAACGACAATCAATTGTGTGAAGGTCATCTCGCAGCCATTTTCAAAAGGATTAATTTCAACGGTAATCCTGTCCTCCGTATCACTGAATTGAGGCATTTTAAATGTGAAAACTAATTTACTTGGTGAGTCAACTTCTATGTACTTACCAACTGCCCTGTAATCTTTACCTTCTCTATGGTCGACAATTTCCCAGGAGCCACCTACAATAGGCTCATTGTTTGCCACTTTATTCGTTGATTCCATTGTAAAAAACCATTTTCTCATCATTTCTGGGCTCAGCCAAGCGTCAAATATTCTTTCCGCAGGGACATCAAAACGACGAATCATAGTAAGTGTTGTGGTTGATGTATTAACCATCTTTATCAACCTTTCCTAAATAAGTTAATTATAAAATTGTACTAATAATCTAATGTTCTTCCTTTTTGGCTTTATTTAGCTCACGTTCAAGAACATCAAACTGCCTGTTCCAAAATCACTCATAAAAACGAAGCCATTCTATAACGGATGATAACGAATCGGGATTTAGACGACATATATATGTTCTCCCTTTCGTTGTCTTATTAAGTAATTCTGTCCGTTCTAAAACTTTGATATGCTTAGAAATTGCTGCTAAAGACATATCAATAGGTGCTGCCAGTTCTGAAACTGTTCGGTCATTAGAAGCAATAAGACGAACTATTTCTCTTCGAGTTGGGTCAGCCAAAGCTTGGAAAATATTATCTAGGTAATCATTATTTTGTTCAACCAAATGGTTAACTATAATGGATTAAACTAAATAACTCAACCATTTGGTTAAATAAGATCTTTGTGCCTTTTATTTTTAACAGATTCGTGTAATGTATAACATCAACTCTTTATTTGACTATCTTGCTTACGTTAGGTCAACAAGAAAAGCGATTTATTCCGATAACTGCCTAATATAGCGGAAGCTCTTCTATATAATGTAAGTTCCTCATAGAATAAGCGATGGATGATAAATAAATACTTAGCTGTAAGCTAAATTGGATTGCAACTCTTAAATCATTCCCTTTTCTTTATGTAGATAGGGTAAACGCTACTTTTGAAAGAAATAATATGAACAAATTATGTATACTCCAATAAAAACTAAAAATATATTATGAAATTACTAAAATTTCTCTTTTACTAATGTCGATCTTGTTGTAATATAAATGTAACAATTGTAATATTAATTGCGCTATTGTTACATAATTATCCTAATTAGAGATTGGGGAGAGAAAGTATGAAAAAATTTTTAGGTATGCTATTATCAATCATCATTCTTTTTTGTACAATGAGTACCGTAGTTACAGCACAAAATACATCACAGAATTTATCTGACAAAAATGCATTAAAGATAGCCGATAAAGCCAGCAATCATTTCTGGAATGCATTACATGGATACACTAATCAATCCTGTTCACAAAAAACATTTAATTATAAAGGTACAGAGTATTCTTACCTTTGCCAAGAATTTAATACTAAAGACAAGCTAGTTAAATACTTAACTGAAACATTTACTAATAGTGCAGTAGAAAAAGGGCTGACAAAGTATAAATATATTACGTATAAAGGAAAATTAGCTCGTCCTATAGGGGACGGCGACAGCATGTTAGAATGGCGGAAAGCAAAAATTAAATTGGTCTCTCAAAAACTAAACGTTAGATCTTATAAATTAATTGTTCCTACTGTTGATGGTGACACCGTAAACCGAATTGTTACCTTTTACAAGTCAGGATCTACTTGGAAAGTAAATCAGTTCGATGCAGTTCAATAAGAAAATAGCAAAAATGAAACACCTCTTATCCAAATAGTTAAAACTATATTGGATAAGAGGTGTATTTTTTATGAGAACTACCATTTGAATGGATAATTCTTTATATAGGCTCATATTTGTGTATGGCGCGGAACCTCACTTCTAATAAAGCACAGCAAGTATGCTGTGTATTAACGGATTTTTGCTTTTCGAAAGCCTTTATAGGATTCCAAGACTGTAAAAAATACATCGATTAGTATGACTCCCCAGTAAATCGAGCTTTTCCATTCATTGATAGAAAATAGATTCGAGATATACGTAATGAATTCGTGGGTGAATAAATTCGGATTACTGATGATGATGATAAATGTTATAGTGGATAGTAGCTGATAAATGGCATTGATCAAGGCAAGTTTTAGCGTCCATTGTCCTACGAGTAACTTGTAAATAGCCAAGATGACACCCAAGATAATGATGCAAAAAATCAGCGGCCAATAGGAATTCAAGACATCTTGATTAAAAGAGGGTGTCACAAAAATGAGGCCGTTATTTCTTCCTTCATAGACACCTAAGAGGTTGGCTGCGTTGAAATAAACGACAGCGAATATTGAGATAGCTAACAAACTTCCGAAAATCTCAATCTTAGGAATTACTTTTTTCTTAGAAATGTTCGGAATATGTTTTAAATCCTCTGGAGTCCATCGTTTCAAACTTTTTGTTAAAGGCATCTGATCCTTTGAAGTATCTGTGCGTTCTAAAATGGCAAATAAAAGCGTTAACCAAAAAAACACTTGGATACCTGTACTGATGATCCCTGCTATCCCTTTTCCTATTAACATGATAACTACTTCTATAATCGTTTTTTCACCAATATCTCCAAACACATTTTCTCCTATAAGTGCAATCAAGGAAATTACGGTCGCGATTGGTAAAATCATTTTTAATAGACTGATATATACATCATAATAACGTGGTCCAATCAAGTGCATCGGCCGATCTCGATAACCACTTGCCAGTGTAACCGGATCTCCTAATTTTAAAAGGACCTCTTTCACGTCTTGCTCGGTATAATCGTCTGGAAGCATATCTTCGATTGTAGACTGAAGCTCAAGCGCAATATCCTCTCGGTTTTTCTCTGGTAGTCTGCGGGTAACTTCCTGAATATAAAGTTCAATCAGTTCCATCGTCTTCCTCTCCTTTTAATAAAATATAAAGCTCCTGAGATGTTTTTTCCCATTCCTTCTTTAGTTGAATGAAAATTTCGTTTCCATAATCGCTTAAAATATAATACTTACGCGGTCTGCTCTCTGTAGTATCCCAGCTACTAGTCACCAATTCCTGTTTTTCCAGGCGTCGAAGCAATGGATATAATGTACTTTGATCAATGGTAATTCCCGACTTCTCTAATCGTTGGACAAGCGAATAACCATATTGGGGTTTTTTGAGCTGACTTAGAACTGCTAACGTCAAAGTTCCTCTGCGAAGCTCTGTTGTTAATGAATTCAATAAAGTGCTCACCCACTCACCTCTTCTCTATACTATGTGACGTACACTATACTTTATACTATGTATCATACACTATTATAGTTCCTACACCAACAAAAAATGTAAATATTTTCTGAAAAAGGATTTAGTGTATGGAAATTTTAGAATCACAAAAAAGAGAAGCGGTTTCCGCCTCTCTGCATTTCGTTATTAAAATCTTACAAGAATGACCCATAAAATCATCGTGGTAATTATCGTAACTACGCCCTGGAGCAATGTTGCCATCGTTTGTGCTTTGTAGGCATCCGTTACTTTCATTCCACTAAATTGGGTGACTACCCAGAAGAAGCTATCATTTACATGGCTAACAGTCATCGCACCTGCTCCAACAGCCATAACAACCAGTGCAAGTGGGACAGCACCCTCAATACCTAGTGTTGGTAGCATTGGTGCAATCAGTGATGATGTAATGACTAATGATGCTGTGGATGACCCCTGAGCTGTTTTCAAACCAGCTGCAATAAGGAATGGAACTAACAGGAACAAAGCTCCACTAAAGATGCTTCCAAGATCCCAACCTTGAATGATGTCAGCGATACCTGTATTTTTAATGACTGTTCCAAAAGCCCCGCCTGCTCCTGTAATTAATAAAATTGGGGCTGCATCTAATAAGGCTGTCGCAATCCAATTTGTTAACGTTTCTTCATCATATTTTGGTAGCAAGGTGAGTGCTGAGATAACACCTACAAGCAATGCAATCACAGGCTGGCCTAAGAAAATGAAAAATGAAGCGATACTTCCTTCTGTTCCAATCAGATTTAATACCGAACTAACTCCAATTAGGACGATTGGTAAAACAATCGGTAAAAAGGATTGAAAAGCAGATGGCATTTTCCCAAATGAACGAACAATCTCATCATAATCGTAGTCCAAATCATTTCGATCATCTTCTACCTCTATTTTGCTGGCCACTTTTATTGACCATAAATATCCAGCAAGTGCCGCAGGAATAGCGGTAATAAGCCCTATTAAAATGACAGTTCCTAAATATCCATCTGCTCCTATATTTCCTGCTGCTGCAATTGGACCGGGAGTAGGCGGCACAAGCGTATGTGTTGCATACAAACCAGTTGCAAGCGCAACTGACATTGAAGCAACAGCTACTTTTGCTCGTTTTGCCAAGGCTTTTCTTAAGCTGGATAGAATTACGAATCCAGAATCACAAAAAACAGGTATGGATACAATAAAGCCAATCAAACTCATCGCTAGCTGCGGTCTTTTTGGACCGACAATACGCAGTACAACCTCTGCCATTCGTAAAGCTGCTCCTGCCTTTTCCAAAATAGTTCCAATAATTGTTCCAAAAACGATGACAAGCCCAATGCTTGTCATCAAACCGCCAAATCCCCCGTTTATATTCTCTACAATTTGTTCTAGAGGCATTCCTGAAGCAAACCCAACAAACAAGGTTCCTAATAGAAGCGATAAGAACGGATGTAGCTTAAATTTAGTTGTTGCAAATACAATCAAAAAACTCCGATGGCTAAAACAATAAATAACATATGATAACTCCCTATTTTTTATTTTTTAAAAGAAGCTAAAAAAGTGCGCATAACTTGCTCAGCTGAAACCTCTAAAAATTCAGCCCCTCTTTCCATAGCTTCTTGTAACGGCATGGGAGCGTTTACAAGACTATGAATGCTAGTAATTCCATGATTATATAAAACGTCAATACCTGTTCCAATTGAACCAGCTAAGACAAATACGGGAATGCCTTGCTTTTTCGCTTCTTCTGCCACTCCCATGGGTGTTTTACCTGATGCAGTTTGGTAATCGATTTGTCCTTCACCAGTAAAGACACAATGAGCTCCAAGGAGTTTTTCTCCAAGTTTGGTATATTCAATAACGATATCGACGCCTCTTTTCGTTTCGGCAGAGAAAAAGGCTTGGAATGCACCGCCAATTCCGCCTGCAGCACCAGCCCCTGCTTTATTATGCAAGCGAATACCTGTCTTGGTTTCTACCAAATCAGCCCAAATTGATAATGCTTTATCAAGAAGATCCACCATGACTGGTGTTGCCCCTTTTTGTGGACCAAATACAGAAGAGGCACCATCAGGTCCGACCAATGGATTTTGAACATCTGATGCGATTATAAACTCACATTCTGCTATTCTTGAATCAAAATCTTGTGTATTTATTTCCACAATTCGTGATAATTCCGCCCCTCCGAATCCAACCGATTTCCCTTCTAAATCTAATGTTTTCATTCCTAAAGCTCGGAGCATTCCCACTCCGCCATCATTGGTAGCGCTTCCACCAATTCCTAAAATAAATTTTCGACATCCATCGTTCAATGCTTTTTGAATGAGCTCGCCAGTTCCATATGTAGTGGCTATCAATGGGTTCAGTTTATCTGACTCGACTAAACATAAACCTGATGCACTTGCCATTTCAATCACACATGTTTCCTGATCTCCCAAGATTCCATATGCAGCCTGCACACTATCAAGTAATGGTCCTTTTACTGTAACTTCGACTTTCCGACCATTTGTTGCAGCAACAAGACTATCCATTGTACCCTCGCCGCCATCCGCTACGGGAACTAGTAGTGTCTCTGCTGCTGGCAATACCTTTTTGACTCCCCGGTCTATTGCTTGCGAAGCTTCTAGTGCTGTCAAGCTTCCTTTAAAGGAATCTGGTGCAATAACAATTTTCATGGTCAGGCCCCCCTACGAATAAATTTAATATTAGGTTTATTATAATCTTCAGAAATATTTTAATCATCGTTCAAGCTATACAAAAAATTAGTATGACATATTTAGTTTTTTTGGCTATACTACATAGAAATAATTATCCTATGTTTGTTTTTTTCATTAATATCTAAATTTATAAAACTACTAGTATTAGAGCGGGTTTGAGTATTACCTTAAAACACTTATATAAAAATTAAAAGGTTAGTTAATAAAAATAGCTACACTTACTCTATCCCAGCAGTAAAACTACCTAAAAAACTATTTAAGGATGATTTATATGCTAACTCAAGAAATCGCAAGGGAAATTGTTAAACAAACAACTATTAGACTCAATCGAAATATCAATATTATGGATGAGAAAGGAATCATTATTGCTTCAGGGAATCCTGATCGTATTAACCAAGCGCATTTTGGAGCAATAGAGGTACATAAAACCGGTAAACCTTTAATTATTCATGAACAGGATCGCCATCATTGGCTGGGTGTACTTCCTGGTATTAATTTACCCATAGAGTTCCAGAAAGTAATTATTGGTGTTATAGGGATAACAGGAGACCCCGCAGAACTCAAGGAGTTTGGAGAATTAGTGAAAATGATTACAGAAATGATGCTTAATCAATCATTTATGGCAGAACAACTCGAGTGGAAACAGCATTTGAAGGAACTCGTTTTTGAAGACTTACTTAAGGAAACGATTAATCAAAATTCAATAGATCAGCGACTCAACCTGATTGGAATGAAATTAGTACCTCCTTTTCAAGTAGGTATTTTGGAAATAAAATTGAATCCGTTAAAAAAGAATGAGGTGATCCAACTATTAGAAAATGTTTTCGATACACAACACACCCTTATTGGATTCTTAAACGTTAATCGAGTTTTCATACTAACTTCTACCCTTACTGAAAATTTAATGAAGCAAAAAATGAATACAGCTATCCATCAATTAATCGCAAAAAGATTTTCTTTGCGGGTTGGGATGGGTTCATTGGCGGAATCCGAATTATATATATGTCACTCATTCCACGAAGCCGAATCAGCCCTGCTACTCGGCGACGACAATCAGTCTTTAACTACATATACAGAAGTGGAAACCAAAGCCCTTTTGGACCGAATAGATAATCGAACGAAACAACAATTTCAAGAAAGAATATTGGGGAGCTTATCTGAAAAACTGATTGAAACACTCCAACAATTTTTCCTTAGTAACTTAAATATCGGCGAATGTGCAAAAAGTATGTACATTCACCGTAATTCTCTTATTTACAGAATCAAAAAAATAAAGGAAATCACCGGTTATAACCCTCAGGAGCTAAATGATGCAATAACCTTACAATTAGCCATTTGGGTCAAACAAATGCAGCGGAAAGTTTGATTTTTATTGAGTGATAAAGTTGTACCTTCAATCTAATTATGTTCCTTTCCTGTTTAAGAGTCTGAAGTAAATTTTTGTATAAATAATCGAAGTACCGAGTAGATTAACAATACATGATTCTTTGCATACAGGAGGGCTAGGATGAATAGCATCGCAAATATTTTAATTATTCTTGGATTTTCTATTATTTTCTTAATTTTCATTGTAATAGTTCTTTTATTAATCTATATGATTTTCTTTGATCGTAGGCAGAAACATCATGCGATTCTAAGGAATTATCCAGTGCTGGGAAGGGTTCGTTACTTTTTAGAAAAGATAGGTCCTGAAATGCGTCAATACTGGTTCAACAGTGATAATGAGGGAAAACCTTTTTCTCGAGATGACTATGAACACATGGTAAAAAGCTCAAAATATTTACGGGATGTCATTGGTTTTGGTTCAAAACGAGATTTCGATGAAGAAGGATTCTTTGTAAGGAATAGTATGTTCCCAAAATTGGCTGAAGAAGAAAAATACGACCGAGAAACAAAAGTGATGACTAAAAGATACGTCCTTATGAAGGATCCGCTTTTCTCACAACGAGAAGAAACATGGGGAGATGAAGAATCCAATGCCTATTTATTGGATGATGAGGATGCTGTGATTATTGGTCCGAACACAAAAAATCCCTTTAAATTAAAAGGACTTATCGGGATGTCTGCTATGAGTTATGGATCATTGGGGAAGAATGCTATCACTGCTCTGTCTGAAGGATTAGCTTTAGCAAAAGGCACATGGATGAATACAGGAGAAGGTGGCCTTTCCCCTTATCATTTAATAGGAGGGGTCGATATTATTATGCAAATCGGACCAGCCATGTTTGGAGTTCGAGATAGTATCGGCGAAATGGATTGGGATGAGTTAAAAAGAAAAAGTGAAATTCCAGAAATCAAAGCCTTTGAGGTTAAATTAGCCCAAGGGGCAAAAACTCGCGGAGGTCATATCGATGCTGAAAAAGTAAATCCTGAAATTGCAGAGATTCGAAAGGTTGAGGCTTACAAATCAATCGATAGTCCGAATCGATTTCATCAATTTCATGATGTAGAATCAATGTGTGACTTCGTTGACAAAATCCGAAACCATACAGGCATACCGGTTGGTATTAAGATGGTTATCGGTGGAAATGATAGTGTTGAAAAACTTGCCAAATATATGAAAGATACTGGAAAAGGTCCAGATTTCATAACATTGGATGGCGGAGAAGGAGGCACAGGTGCTTCTTATCAAGAATTGATTGATAGCGTAGGGTTGCCTATCAAATCAGCTTTACCAATCCTAGTTTCAACTCTTGAAAAATATGGCGTCCGAGATCAGGTGAAAATCATTGCCTCTGGTAAGCTGTTCACTCCTGACCGAATTGCCATCGCTTTAGCTATGGGAGCTGATCTTGTCAATATAGCCCGTGGTTTCATGATTTCAATCGGATGTATACAGACTATGAAATGTCAATCCAATGCTTGTCCTGTCGGGGTTGCAACGACTGATCCAGAATTGCAACAGGCACTAGTCATTGATGAAAAGAAATACCGGGTCGTAAATTTTCTCGTTACCCTAAGAAAAGGACTATTCCGAATATCAGCAGCCGCTGGTTTGGATTCTCCCGTTCGTTTCCAGCCAATGCATATTAGCTATAAGGACGACAAAGGAATCGTCACGTCCCTTGAAAATATTCTAAATGAAGTAAAGGGACAAATAAGAGTAAGTAAATAGTTGTAAAAGTACTAAACCACCGCCTATTTTGTTGATAGGCGTTTTTTTTGTCGAAGTCTCCTCTTCTATTTCTTTCGATACGAAAAGAAATGAAAGTGAAGTCAATGGCCCCCTCAATTTTACGAACCAAATGGTTCGCTGGCACCAGTTGATCCAAAGTAATCATTTCAAGTTGATCTCGCTGAATAGAATTATGTTTCGAGAGCATTGTCATCACATCAAGTTTTAATACTCCTATATTAAAACAAAAAAGACTGTAGGCAAAAGTGTTTATTTCTAATTGTTAAAACAAAGTTGATTGGAACGGAAGGTGCGAGACTCCTGCGGGAAAAGCGTGTCCAAGGGAGACCCCACAGGCGCAAAGGCGCCGAGGAGGCTCCCTGACCACCCGCGGAAAGCGAGTGCCCTACGTTCCAATCAACGTTCGAATTTTTACAACCCCTCGAAAACACTGTAGACAAACTCGATTTTCATCGAGTTTGTCTACAGTCTGAAAGCTCATGTGTATGAGCTTGTATAAACCAAATTAAATTTTTAAATCAAAACTAGGAAGAAAAATTAAATGGATTGATAATACCATATGCCTTCACGTTTGAATTTACTGCATTGGTCTTTGGAATAGAGGTATTCAAGGTGTGCCAATGTTTCACCCACCGCAAACCGTGATTCGTGGATTGATAAATTTTTAAAAAGGACATTGCACGCGGCATTTACGGTTATCGGCTCTTTCATGTTTTCATAAACTTCATTTAATCGATCTTGATGGTGATCCAATAATTCCACAATTCTTTTATTGGCATTTTTAAAAGGTGTTCCATGTGAAGGAATGACATATTCAACGTCCAGCTTTTGTATTTTTTTCAATGAAGTAAAAAACGCTTCTAATGGATTGTTGATGCCTCGAAACCAATACGAGATATTTGGTGAAATCCTAGGTAAAATATGATCTGTTGAGAAAAGGACACTATTTTCCTTATTATATAAGGTAATTAGCCCATCTGAATGTCCAGGTGTCAAAATCACTTCATATTCGTACTTGCCAAAACATATTTTCATCCCTTCTTCAAGATGATGATTCACAGTAGGATAGGGTTTTACCTGTGTGATAAAGCTAATTTCATCACTGGACAAGGCAGATGCTTTATCATCTATAATACCGCATGCATCATAATTGCCCTTAAGGAATTGTAGTGAACCAGGTTCCCAATATGTCGTCCCCGCCAATTCATCCACTTGTGTCATCCAAACATCTGCACCTGTTAATGCTTGTAAAGTTCCAGCATAGCCGAAATGATCTGGATGATAATGAGTAAGTACGATATCATTAACATCGTGTTTTTCAATTATGGGATTCCATATAGCCCTTGTTACTTTGTTGTTCAATCCTGTATCAATAATTGTCCACCCTATTTCACCTTCTGCTAGAAAACAATGAACGTGGTCCAACCTAAAAGGCAATGGAATGGTAATTTGAGTAACTTCCAATTCATTCAGCAAGTCTAATTCTCCTTCCAATATAGCTATTGAATTCACTTTTCTTCTTGAATTCCCTCCTTCTTTAATAACGAAAAATCATTTTACGCCATGTAGTTATGGGATTCCTTTTATGGGGACTGTTTGGTTATCATATTCTACAAACAAATAGTTAATAGAAGTAACTATTAACTAAAGTTATATAATTTATTAATTCGACGAGTTCTCTGATGTTCCTCTAATCAATATCCTTGGATTTATCGATAATGGTATAAAAATCAAATTATTATTTTCTTTAAATAGTTGAGTTGCTGTATAAAGCAACACGATAATCTTACATCAAATTCAATTCGTGTAGAAATTATTCTATAAGAGAGGTCATTTTGCTTGCTTATTCCATTGTAATCACTACTAGTTAACTTAATGAAAAAGAACCGCCATCACTATATGATGTGAAGTGAACCCAAAAAGTTAGACACTTTATTTAATTAGGCAGCCTTGAGGGCATGAACCCGGAATTCTACCGGGCTCATGCCTTTTAATTTTACCTTGATTCGTTGATGATTGTAGTAATGGATATATTCTTCTAATTCTTGTTTGAAATGCTCCATGCTTTCAAATTCTTGAAGATAAAGTAACTCTGATTTTAATAGGCCAAAGAAGTTTTCTATGACCGCATTATCGAGACAATTTCCTTTACGGGACATGCTTTGTGTAATGTTATGTCTTTTCAAATCATGCGAATATTGTTTCATCTGGTAATGCCAGCCCTGATCTGAATGAAGAATGGGTGAATCTTTCGATTCCAAGCGGTCAAAGGCTTTCTCCAGCATTTTGGAAACGAGGGGATAAACAGGCCGAGATTCGACATTATAGGCGATGATTTCTCCATTAAACAGATCAAGAATGGCCGATAAGTATAGCTTCTCCCCAGCTAGATGGAATTCTGTGACGTCTGTCACCCATTTTTCATTTGAGTTTGTTGCCTTGAAATCACGTGCTAGAATGTTGGGTGCAATCTTGCCGATTTTCCCTTTGTACGAACGGTATTTCTTCATGCGAACTAAAGACTTCAATCCTAGTTCATTCATCAATCGGAGAACTGTTTTATGATTGATGCGAGCACCTCTGTTACGTAATTCTAGGGTGATACGCCGATACCCATAGCGCCCTTTATGCGTATGGAAAATCTCTTCGATAAGGGATTTCATTTCTGTGTATTTATCCTCACGCCCGAAGGCGTTTACCCAATAATAGTATGTACTCCGTGCCATGTTAGAAATGGATAGAAGCAGATTTAAATCAAATTGTTTCCTTAGTTCATGGACTACTTTCGCTTTGTCTTTCTTTGTAGGGCTTCCTTTTCTTGAACTAAGGCATTCAACTTTTTTAGATAGGCATTCTCTGCACGTAAGTATTCTAATTCGGCAAGAAGTGCTTCTTGAGAGCCTTTAGCTGGTGATGTTTTTTTGGTTTCTTTTTTCATGGATAGACGCCCCTTTTTCTTTGGTTTAAGGGCGTCTATACCTCCTTCCTTCAACTGATTTGACCATTTCAAAAGTGTAGAATCGGAAGGAAGATTATAGTGTACAGCGGTCTCGCTGATCGATGCCCCATATTCGTTCATATAATTAAGTACCTCTAGTTTAAAGGGCAGAGTGTAATTTGTATAGGATGAAGCAATTCCTTCCATCCCATGTTCTAGATAGCGAGCGACCCATCTCTTCAGAGGGGATAAACCTACATTTCTTTCTTGTGCGATGGATTTATAGGATTTTTTCCCTTCCAAGTACTCTAAAACTGCATGTAATTTTTCGTCTATCGTATATTTAGTCAAAAAAACTGCACCTCCAATTGTTAGATGTTGTCTAACAATTGGGGTGCAGTTCAGATGGCGGTTCTTCGCTTTACTTATCTTCCTCGATTGTTTCAACAAGAATAAATAGAAAATTATAGATTAGACTAAAAGCTTCTCCTAATGACATGTCTTCTCGAAATCCTTTAACATTATTCAAGGCAAAATTCACGTCCCATAGCCCATCACCTTGGTTGAACATCAAACTGAATGACCCGATACCGCCTTGAAGCTCCTTATTTAAATAGGCTTTTATAGCATCTCCTATTTTTTTCTGAAATTTTAATCCGAACATGGCGTTATAAGTACTGAATACATCATCAACTTCCAAAGAAAGTGCCTCAACCCCGATTAGTTCGAACCATGAAGATTCAAAGTAAAGGAATTCCTCTATATTTGTTTTTAAAAACTCAATTGGTTGAGATAAAAATGCAGCAGTTTCTTCAGAAATCATTTCTTCGCTTTCTTTATTACTGCGTTCGATATAAGCATCAGCAAAGCGGAAAGTGTTTTCTTTTTCTACGATAGAAATATCGTCAGGGATTAACTTATGTCTCTCTGCATAATCCAATTCTTCTTTAAACAATTCCAGCTTGTTTTCACTTAAAGTTTTTGATATGTATGCTTCCATTTGTTTTTTTAACATGGTATGTCCTCCTAGTATCTTTTCAAACTGATCCGTTTCAATCATAGCATATTCATTACAGATAAAATAACTATGTGAAAAATCAATTAATATATCGATTGTGGCAATCGTTTGGCGTCTTCGATATAGTTATACTAGAGGGTTTTATACAAATGAAAGAAATGAGATGTTAAACATGCAAAAAATCATTATAGTGGGAGCAGGAATTTTAGGAGCCTCCACGGCCTATCAGCTTGTAAAAATGGGAGCCGATGTTGTCATTGTTGATCGCCTAGATAGAGGACAAGCCACCGCCGCTGCGGCAGGCATCGTGTGTCCATGGATTTCACAACGGCGTAATAAAGATTGGTATCACCTCGCGAAAAATGGTGCGCGTTTTTATCCCAATCTAATTAAAGAGCTTGAACGGGACGGGGAAACAGAGACTGGCTATGCCCAAGTAGGGGCTATCAGCTTACATACGGATGAAGAAAAACTGCTGGCCATGCAGAAACGAGCGACAAAGCGAAAAGAAGATGCACCTGAGATAGGGGATATTACTTTGCTCACTTCTGAGGAAACGAATGCCCTATTTCCGCCTCTTTCCGGCGAATATGCTGCTGTCCATATAAGTGGAGCCGCACGAGTCGATGGACGGGCACTTCGTGATTCATTACTTCGTGCTTCACAAAAAAACGGAGCGAAACTTATGTATGGTGAGGCTGCTCTGACATATAGCGATTCACAGGTAACAGGTGTAACAATTGCTGATGAGGTCATTGCCGCCGATAAAGTAATTGTATGCGCAGGAGCATGGGCCCATCAATTACTAGAACCATTGGGAGTCAATTTTCAAGTCAGCTTTCAAAAAGCTCAAATTGTTCATCTAGGGTTGCCGGATACAAACACAAATAACTGGCCGGTTGTTATGCCGCCTAGTGACCAATACTTGTTGGCTTTCGAAGATAATAAAATCGTAGCCGGGGCAACACATGAAAATATGGAAGTATTCGATAATCGAATGACCGCAGGAGGATTACAGGAAGTTTTTAATAAAGCATTAAATACTGCTCCTGGTTTGGCAGATAGTACGTTTATTGAAGCAAGAGTAGGGTTCAGACCCTTCACTCCTGATTTCCTTCCAGTAATTGGCCCCATACCTGATTGGGAAGGTATCATAGTTGCTAATGGGCTAGGTGCTTCCGGTCTAACAATGGGCCCTTATATCGGCTCTCAACTGGCAAATCTTGCACTTGATAGAGAAATAGACATCGATTTAGAAAAGTATGACGTGAAGGGTGCTATAGAAATGTAACCTCTTGTATTAGCGCTCGATATATAAATACACGAAACAAATAAAATAGATTAAGAATATGAACTGTGCCCAAGAAATAGACGATTGACAACAGTAATATCTTTGATTTACCACTAAATGACCCCGGCCTTTGTCCAGGGTCATTCTTTTCGGTATGCAATCGTACTTCAGTTTCGAATTCAGAGAAAAAAAAGACAAATTCTCGTTCCGAACCGAAAGGCAGGAAAAGAATTTATCTTTAAAAGGTTTTTGGGGATAGAGATAAACGATAGGGTTTACAGGTAAAACTTATTGGTTAAAACGTCCGCGCTGGCGTAGTAATTCTCGGTTCAAGTTTGGATCCTTTTCAAATGCAGCACGTCCGTGAAGCCAAAAAATATTATTAACGACAACCAAATCACCAACAGGAAGTTCTAGTTCAATTACACTTTCATCAGCTTCCAATGATTTAGAGAAATCACGTAGGTATTTTGCTTGTTCAATGGACTCAGGATAAACAAATTGATCGATAAAACAAACACCCGGCTTGTTATTATGATTAAAGAAAGTTAAACGTTCAATTTCTTGATCAATATTTTTACTTTTTGGAGCTTTATACGTAAATTTTTGATTTGCTAATTGGTGATTGACGTACTTATCAAGTTCCTTCCAATCATCAAGGTGTAATAAACGTGATTCACCTCCGCGGGCATTTTCTTCGATCGTCTTCATCATAAGCAACCAGTCTGTCGGCTCATCTACAAAGGTACCGTCTGTATGAAGAGTAAATAAACGATATGCCTGACGTAGATATGAATCGCTGCTATCTGTATCTTGTACACTAAAACGTGCATAGTACTTTCCAGACATTGCATCATGGTTTGGAGTTCCAAGTAAATGTGAAATCGCTGTTGCGAAAATAACATATTCATCAGTATTTTCAGAGACACCTTCTAAACCAAGAGTGAATCCGCCAGACTCTCGATCATGAACAATGCTCCGAAGTACTTCGCCAAACTCTTCTCCTACTTGGTCCAATAGGTAAGAAGCGACAATGCGACGTGCGTATGGTGTATATTCCAAATGTTGTACAGATTGATTATCCTTTAATACTACTTCTAAAAAACTTGCAATTGCCTCTTTTGAGATTTCAATATGATACAAACGATCTGTTTGCGGGTGAACTTTCACCTCATATATTTCAGTTTTCTTTTCAAACTTCGCTTTCTTTTTTTCTGCAATACTCATGAATAATTCCTCCTGTTATTTGTAAAATAGGGTAATGAGTTAACGGGAAATATAAAAAGCCAGTCGCACAAGTTCCCTACTAAAATAGGATTCTACTTGTACAACTGGCTTATATTCACTTCACTGCTCTATGCAAATAGAGTCACAGCGAATATGCAGTTTATGTATTATTTATGTTTCCTGTTTCCAATTATTATAATCTATTCACGATTTTGAAAAGGTATTTTACAAAAGGCGATAATATCATAATATTGGCTTAATTCAATTAAAACACTTTCGTATTCTAATGTCAACTCTTTTTACTTATTATTCAGATAAATTAAATCAAAGATCTAGTTCGGTTGTTTTGGTTTTTCCCCGGCCTTAATTTGCTGAAAATGGAGATCTAAGTCTTTTAATGCGACGATCAACGCATTTGTTGCCTTTCCCCGATAATAGGATTGAATAGATTCTATCGCATTATCAACACCATCATTTAAACTAGTCCCTTTTAACACGCGTCCAATAAATTCACGTCCATGTTCTGTTGCCAATGTACAGGAAGCTTCTAGTATAACCCCATATTTAGCATCGACTTCTGCAGTAATGGTTAACGTTTCAAAGACACTTTTTGCTGCCATTCCCTGGGGTAAACGTGCGTGACCTGCAATAAATATTGTTTTACCATTAAACATGAGGCTTCTTCCTTTCTAAAAATGATTTATTTTATTAAAGCTGCTTCCAATAAGTGCGATTGTTCTGGAATACGGTTAACAACCTCTTTTCCAATTTCAATAGAAGCTGTAGCTGCAGGAGACGGAGCGTTACATACATGAACAGTACGTTTCCCCATTATAATATGAAAGTCATCTACCATATTCCCATCGTCCTGTAGAGCCTGCGCTCGAACGCCTGCAGGTGCCGGAATTAAATCATCTTCCTGAATTTCAGGAATTAACTCCTGGAGGCTTTTCGTAAATTGCTTCTTGCTAAAAGAACGGACATATTCATCCATCCCTTCTTTCATAAATTTACTCGCGAGTTTCCAGAACCCTTTGTAACTTAAAACTTCTGTTAAATCTTTTGCATTGAAGTCCGTTTTTTTATAGCCTTCACGTTTAAAACTTAACACAGCATTTGGACCAGCATCTACTTCTCCGCTAATCATCCGAGTAAAATGGACCCCTAAAAACGGAAATTTTGGATTTGGAACAGGATAAATTAAATGGTTAACGAGATGGCGTTTTTCTGGTATCAACTTAAAATACTCGCCACGAAATGGTACAATTTTCATATCAGTTTTGTACCCCGCTGCTGCTGCAATACGGTCACTGTGCAACCCAGCACAATTAATTACCAATCGTGCTTTTAGGGTACCGTTGTTCGTCTCAATCGTTACACTATCTGATTCCTCGTTAATTTTTTCTACTTTTGTATTTAGCTTAATCTCACCGCCATATTCTTTGACAATATCGGCGATTTTTTCGCTGACCTGACGATAATTTACAATACCTGCTTGCGGGACGCGAATCGCACCAAGTCCGTTTACATGTGGTTCGATTTCCTTTAATTCATCCACACTTATTTTTTTTATAGCCAGTTCATTTTGTAGACCACGTGTATACAAATCATTAAGAATTGGTAACTCATCTTGCTTTGTCGCAACAATGACCTTTCCACAAATATCATGTTCGATTCCATGTGTTTGACAGAATTCCGTCATTGATTTGCTTCCTTGGCGAGCAAATCGTGCCTTAAAACTTCCTGGTTTATAATATATTCCTGAATGAATAACACCGCTGTTATGACCAGTTTGATGATCTGCAACAACAGACTCTTTTTCAATAACTACCACTCTCGCATTAGGATACCGCTTATAAAGTGCCATTCCCGTTGATAAACCTACAATTCCCCCACCAACAATTGCAAAATCATACATAATTACCACTCCTTATTATTTATGGTTTTTTTAGCAACTCCATACACGTGATTAAATTATTCTTTGTTCGTAAAATATGATATTCCACAGATGCTCGAAGTTCTGCAGGATCGCCTCGTAAAGCTGCTTCATAAATCATCCTGTGTTCCCGCTGAGTTTCAGGGTAATAATCAATAAGCAAGTTGGGCGCAATTGGCGAGATACCTAGCGTTTCTACCATTTTTTGAACCCTAGGCCATGGACAACCTTTTCGAAGGGTTTCATGAAAAGCCGCATTCAATTGAATATAGTGTTCATTTGTTACATCGGATAACTGAATCTCTTCCATTTCAATCAATATTTTCTCTAATTGTTTTTTGTCTTCTTTTGTTAAATAGGGAAGTGACTTTTCAACAGCTAGGCCTTCAAGAAGAGACCTAGTATGGTAGATTTCTTCAATATCATCTCGGGTTATTGGAGTGACGATAGCTCCTTTGTGTGGAACCATTTCCACTAAACCTTCCATTTGAAGCTGTGTAAGCGCTTCTCGAATGGGCATTCTGCTTACATCTAATCGTTCAGCCCATTCCTCTTGAATTAAACGCTCGCCTTTTTTCAGTGTCCCGTTTAAAATTGCCTGTCTAAGACTTTTTGTTACATTGTTTACGATTGTTGACTTATCTCTATTAGCATTATCCAATTTATCTTCCACCTTTCAACATTGGATACAATTTTAACTATAACAACTATATAAAACGATTACAATAGTAAAAATAAAAGATATTGTATCCAATCCCAAAATAATTGGATACAATATCTCGAAAATCCACCTTTTATCTATCACAAAAGAAAGTAACCTTCTGCTACGCTTACTTTAGTTCAATCTTTAATTTTTCTACTCTACGTAATAATGTCGTTCTATGGAAGACGGAGTTTTTCATCAGTTTAGACACATCCTCTCCTTTGTATAGATTATATAATTATTAATGTTGGTATTTAAAAGAGGACAAAAAATGAAGTGAACCCAAAAAGTTAGACACTTTATTTAATTAGGCAGCCTTGAGGGCATGAACCCGGAATTCTACCGGGCTCATGCCTTTTAATTTTACCTTGATTCGTTGATGATTGTAGTAATGGATATATTCTTCTAATTCTTGTTTGAAATGCTCCATGCTTTCAAATTCTTGAAGATAAAGTAACTCTGATTTTAATAGGCCAAAGAAGTTTTCTATGACCGCATTATCGAGACAATTTCCTTTACGGGACATGCTTTGTGTAATGTTATGTCTTTTCAAATCATGCGAATATTGTTTCATCTGGTAATGCCAGCCCTGATCTGAATGAAGAATGGGTGAATCTTTCGATTCCAAGCGGTCAAAGGCTTTCTCCAGCATTTTGGAAACGAGGGGATAAACAGGCCGAGATTCGACATTATAGGCGATGATTTCTCCATTAAACAGATCAAGAATGGCCGATAAGTATAGCTTCTCCCCAGCTAGATGGAATTCTGTGACGTCTGTCACCCATTTTTCATTTGAGTTTGTTGCCTTGAAATCACGTGCTAGAATGTTGGGTGCAATCTTGCCGATTTTCCCTTTGTACGAACGGTATTTCTTCATGCGAACTAAAGACTTCAATCCTAGTTCATTCATCAATCGGAGAACTGTTTTATGATTGATGCGAGCACCTCTGTTACGTAATTCTAGGGTGATACGCCGATACCCATAGCGCCCTTTATGCGTATGGAAAATCTCTTCGATAAGGGATTTCATTTCTGTGTATTTATCCTCACGCCCGAAGGCGTTTACCCAATAATAGTATGTACTCCGTGCCATGTTAGAAATGGATAGAAGCAGATTTAAATCAAATTGTTTCCTTAGTTCATGGACTACTTTCGCTTTGTCTTTCTTTGTAGGGCTTCCTTTTCTTGAACTAAGGCATTCAACTTTTTTAGATAGGCATTCTCTGCACGTAAGTATTCTAATTCGGCAAGAAGTGCTTCTTGAGAGCCTTTAGCTGGTGATGTTTTTTTGGTTTCTTTTTTCATGGATAGACGCCCCTTTTTCTTTGGTTTAAGGGCGTCTATACCTCCTTCCTTCAACTGATTTGACCATTTCAAAAGTGTAGAATCGGAAGGAAGATTATAGTGTACAGCGGTCTCGCTGATCGATGCCCCATATTCGTTCATATAATTAAGTACCTCTAGTTTAAAGGGCAGAGTGTAATTTGTATAGGATGAAGCAATTCCTTCCATCCCATGTTCTAGATAGCGAGCGACCCATCTCTTCAGAGGGGATAAACCTACATTTCTTTCTTGTGCGATGGATTTATAGGATTTTTTCCCTTCCAAGTACTCTAAAACTGCATGTAATTTTTCGTCTATCGTATATTTAGTCAAAAAAACTGCACCTCCAATTGTTAGATGTTGTCTAACAATTGGGGTGCAGTTCAAAAACTTGGTCCTCTTTATGTTTTTCAACTATGCTCCCGTTTGTTATTTTGAAAAAGGTGATTCTTTTTTTCTGACTATGATACAATTAACTAAAAAACCAAATTTATACAAAGGAGTGAGGATATAATGAGTAAAGAAGTATATATTATTGGCGATATTCGCACTAATAATTTCACGGATGAAAATTTATTCGATAAAATTGGGTCATTATGGAATAAAATGAATGATTTCAATATTGAAAATGATATTAAGTATGGGGTTTACCATCAATACACAAGTAATTATCGTGGTGACTATACTTTAACTATTGCTACTGAAACTCCAGTGTCAAATGAAAAAATTATTATTCCAGAAAATGAATATAAAGTGTTTGAATGTTTACAAGATGAGCATTCCATAAGTGAAACTTGGAAAAAGATATGGCAGACTTGAAGATGAAAAAAAGTTAAATAGGGCATATAGCCTGGATTATGAAAAATATTATCCTGATGGAAAAGTGGAAATACATATAGCGATTAAATAATGCATTAACAAAAGAACCCTATAAAATATAGGGTTCTTTTGTGATGTCCCTAAAAAATAGTTATCTAAGATCTTTGTTATCTATACTATCCTTAGCTCAATTTCCCATTGAATTTAACACCTAATATCTAAGAAGAAAAAGACACTGTCATTACTCTTGTTGAGCAATATTCCCTCATGTTCTTTATTCTTCCCTCTTTATTTTAGATTCATCAAATATTTTGTTAGTACAGATTTAAATATCTTTTCTAAATATAAGGAATTCTACTTTCCAGTTATTTATAATGTGCGCTGATGGTTCTATAAAATAACAACTATTCCAAAAGAATATTATATTAATATGTAAGATATTTAATAACAAAACTTTTTTTGATTTACCTCATTTTATTCCCCAGGGTTTCTTATAAGATGGACCACCAATTTATATACAAATGATTCATCCTAGATAATTTACTCTTAAATTTAGAATTATAATTGAAATAACTAGTTTACATAATGTTATTATGATAAATAAAAAAGAACCTTATTGGTCCTTTTTTTAATAATAGAAATCCATCAATGTTTCGTCCATTAAATCCTGTGTGAGTCCTATGTATATCATCGTATCTTTTGGATTGGAGTGATTAAGAATTTGTTGAAGTAAAGCGATATCCTTAAATTTTTGATAATGCAAATAGCCAAATGTTTTTCGGAGTGTATGTGTCCCAACATCCGGAATATCAGCCATTTCTGCTGCTTTGTTTAAAACCCTATATGCTTGTACCCTAGTGATTGGACCATTTCCTTTTCGGCTAGGAAATAAATAGTTTTCACTTTTTAGGTTCATCTTCCGAACATACTTCCGGACTTCTTTCCGAAGTTGAGGATTGACAAGGAACCGTTTAATTTTCTCTGTCTTTTGCTCTACAATGACGATATGCGTTCCCTCTAGGATATCTTTTACACGTAACTGTAAAAGATCACCGATTCGAAGTCCAATGTTAATCCCGATAGAGAACATCATATAATCGCGGTAGTCGCAATATTTTAATAGAGATTTTTTCATCTTATCTATGTGATCCAGTCGGCGTATCGGCTGGACATTTTTGATTCTTTGAGAGGTTGCTTGCATGAGTAACTCATTCCCCTTTCCTCTTCTTTCATTGTACGTGAATTGACGAAAAAAAGGCAAGTTTTTTAAATTATAATGCTCTCAAAAACCTTGATTTGACGCGATTTCGAATGTATCAATACAGGTCCTTTGTTACATTCGGAATATTCTTATATTAATAGTAGATAAAGAGTTTAATTCTCCCAATCCCCTTAAATGTATTTTAATAGCGTTTAGAAAGACTTTATAACAATCGCGATGAAATACCCTAACGATTAAAAATGGACACCTTAAAATCAATTTATGGGACCTGTTTTTTATCTTTTATTGTTTTTTTTATGAAAAATGTAGAAGTTCAAACACTGGTATTTTTTTCAGGATTATAATTTACAATAATACCCTTTCTCTTCCCTGTGACATTATACAACTTTCCCCATTTATTTTATTTACGATAATAACATTATGTAAACTATATATTTTTAATATTTATTCTATTACATTTGATAAAGAGCCTTACATATCTCTTCATCAAATGTAAGTTTTATCCAAGTCTCTCAGCGGATATAAAAACTTGCACCGTCAATCATCTCAATTTCCGGGTAGGCTCTTAGTTGATCCATCAATTGGAAAAGTGCACCATCTTTTTGCTTCGCTTCAATCATACAATCTAACTGTGGTAAACTTCCTTTTATTTGTTGTAAAAACTCCATAAACATATCCGGATCAACGTAATCAGCGTGTGCTCTAAATTCTTTTTCCGATCTTGGGCTAGAAATATGCATCTTCGGAGATAGTTTGGAGTAATCCCAAGTTTGGAGTATTCGATTCCAATGATCAATCCATTTTTCAGATGCCGAATGGTGCGCAAGGTAATGGTGGTAATCAAAAACCATGGGAATTCCTAGTTTTTCACACAAGTAGAGAGTTTCCGATAAAGTAAATGTAGTATCATCGTTTTCAAGAATCACCATTTTTTGAATCGACTCAGGTATAAACCCCCAATTATGTATAAACTGCTCTAGCGCCTGTTCATGTTCACCATAACCACCACCGACATGGAGAACACAACGATGCTCAGGGTCCAATCCCATTTTTTTTAATAAAGTATAATGAATTCTTAATGTTTTTAGAGAAGTCTTCAGTATATCGATATTCGAACTATTTAAAATGACGAAATGATCTGGATGAAAATCAATTCTTATAGCTGGCTGATTAGTAAGATAGGTTTTAATTTTTTCAAGTTCTTCTGAAATTGGTTCTAGGTAGTCCCATTCTGGAATTTCTGGGTGATTGACAAGGGGAATGAGTTTAGATGAAAGCCTAAAAAATTGGATATCATGAGCTGCGTTATGGATTAGTAATCGCCAGCAATTATTAAAATTAGAAACTGAAATGCGTTCAAGTTTTCTTATGGCTGCCTCCCTATCCTTAATTTTCGAAAACTGGGAAAAAGTCATGGTTTGGGATGGTGAGCAGTTTGGCACATGAGTACTCATGGCCACATAACCAAGGCGGATTAAAGTCAAATGGATAACCCCCTTATATTTTTTTGTTGTTTTTGTCAGTATTCCCTTATTTATCTTTAATATGAATAATAAAAAAGAGCCTCATAATTTGAACTGCCCCCCAATTGTTAGACAACATCTAACAATTGGGGGAGCAGTTTTTTTTTGACTAAATATACGATAGACGAAAAACTACATGCAGCTTTTGAGTACTTGGAAGGGAAAAAAACTATAAATTTATTGCCTTTGTTACCAAAATGCTGGATAAAGCCTTTGACCGCTTGGAATCGAAAGATTCACCCATTCTTCATTCAGATTAGGGCTAGCATTACCAGATGAAACAATATTGCATGATTTAAAAGGACATAACACTACACAAAGCATGTCCCACAAAAGAAATTGTATCGATAATGCGGTCATTGAAAACTTCTTTGGCATATTAAAATTAGATTTACTCTATCTTCAAGAATTTGAAAGCATGGAGCATTTCAAACAAGAACTAGAAGAAGAATATATCCATTACTACAGTCTCAAACGAATCAAGGTAAAATTAAAAGGCATGAGCCGGGTCGATTACCGGGTTCATGCCTTCAAGGCTGACCTATTAAATAAAGTGTCTACCTTTTTGGGTTACTTCATTTCAGGCTCTTTTTCATTTATTTACTCGCTTGTAACTATTTAATTTGGAAATTCATAAACTTAAACCTCAGGAGTAGGTGTTGGTTTTGCATATCCACTCTTATATTTTTCATCCACTTTAGTACGGATATCTTTAATTGACATCCCATCCCTTAAATCTAAAATGGATTGAGCTGCTATTTCTAGGCAAACTCCACATCTAGTACCATGATCGTCCCAAACCACTTCACCACTTTTTTTATTTTCATGGATAAAACAATCGTAATTGTTTTTATGGTTAGCTTCTTCGCCACAACCACAGTAACATGGTATATTTTCTAATAGTTCCTGATTTTGAGCAACCGCTAAATAGATGGTTTTCATTTCTTCTGGTTTTCCAGATAGAAATTCAGGTGCTATTTCCTTACTGCTAGTCTCTTCTTGTAGATCTCCTGAAACAGTATGGGCTGAATGGCCTTCATGACTAGTTTCTTTATCCACAACACTTTTTTCTTCATTCGAACAACCGGAAAGTAGTAAAGATGAACAGATACCAATTATGGCTATTAATTTAAAATTCATTTGCACACTCCTTGAATATTATAGTTACTCCCATTTTATGGGGTGGAATGTATTTCTACAAGTTATTTCACAAAAAGTACATTATTAAATGATGTCTTCATGAAAAGATATTTTTAAATTATTCAAGTAATGTAAGAAAGGCATTCATCAAAGGACCCTTCCCTATTAATTTATTCTCATTTGTTTCTTCTTTGATAGCGTCAGTGGAATGGTTATGAACGAATTTCCGGCTAAAATCCAAAACCAGCTAGAGTTACTTATCCCAAATGACTCAGAGCCATTTTGCCTCACAATCGATAATTAAAATTTCAGTGACTTGTACATCCTGACAAGCCTCTACACAACGGCCGCAAAGGATGCATTGGTCCTGATCATAACGGAAAATGGATTTAAATTATCCATTACATACGGTTGATGAATGACCCATTATTGTAATCACAAACCGTACAGTACAGTTCATGGTTATACAGTATCTTGAACATTGCGATAACCTATGCTTCTTTGACATCAGGTGCAACTGTATCAATTACATCCCCATCTTTGAATTCGGTAGAACACAATCTCACAAGCTCTCCATTAACATTCACGAGACATGACATGCATCACATGTTTCAATCGGGTCTAAGTTTGGATGGTAACAAACATTCGAAACTTAAATCGAACTATTTGTTAGCAAATGTAAAATTGTTTGATTACCGTTCAGGATGGCCTCAGCCTCATTAATAATTATATGTACTTTCTCTGGCAAAATAATCGTCTCCTCACTAAAAAAACGAGAAAATTTATTCATTTAATATTTTCTGCACTAGGAAATTTTCCCTGAACTTAATTAATGATGGGAGATTATATTTCAACATTATTAGCTATTTCACTATTCCATTTTTTAGTAAATATTTCGATAGAAAGCTAAAAAAACAAATTCGAAGTGAGTGATCACCTATCATTCACTTCGAATCACTATTTTACAAATTACTTCTCAACACATATGAACTTAAAGGGGAAACGGTTATATGACTCCCCTGAATCCTTTCAATTTCTTCTAGACCCGCCCGCTGACCATTCGCTAAAACAGCCCATTCTCCATGGAGTGGGAGTGTAAAATTTACAGCTTCCCAGTTTGCATTATGAATAACAACAATCTTTGAATGTTCTGTCATTAGAGTAAATGCAATTACATTCGCCGGAGCATCAAGGAATATTAACTGCTGCTCGATGTCTTCAGCTGTTCTTAACCTGAAAGCGGAAATATTGTTTCGAAGCGAAATTAGCCCTTTTAAATATTCTACTTCATAATCAAACTCCGCTCTTCTTTTCCAATCCAATCGGTTAACCCAGTCAGATGATTGATAGCTATTTTCATCTCCATCCTTTGTTCGCATAAATTCTTGTCCAGCATGGATCATTGGAATTCCCTGTGACAGTAATACCACTGAGGAACCAAGCTTGTGCATCTGCTTACGTTCTTGCTCTGTCGCATCTGGATTGGTAATTACGAGCTTATCCCATAATGTATAATTATCATGGGCCTCGACATAGTTGATGACCTGGGCTGGATTTTGATAGGTTGCTATATGATCATCGTATTTCAATCCACCAGCTATCCCTTTTTTAATGATATCTTCCATACCTGGTTTGCCATTGATAAAGCCTTTATCATGTTCATTCATCACAAAGCCTTTTAGCCCATCCCGGATAGCGTCATTAAAATGTGCTATACCAGGCATTTTATAAGCATTCTTTTGATTCGCTTTCTGATCCTGAGACAATGTGGTATTCATATCCCACCCTTCTCCTAAAACAATAATAGTCGGATCAATTTCACCAACAGCTTTTTTCACTTCATTCATCGTTTCCACATCATGAATCCCCATTAAATCAAAACGGAAGCCGTCGAGGTTAAACTCTTTCGCCCAATAGATTACAGATTCAACGATAAATTTACGCATCATTTTATGTTCGGACGCTGTGTCGTTTCCTACACCGGTACCATTGGATAGTGTGCCGTCCTCGTTAAAGCGAAAAAAATAGTTAGGTACAAGTTTGTTAAAGCTAGAATCATCCACCGAATATACGTGATTGTAAACTACATCCATAATTACACGTAATCCCTTATCATGTAATGCTTGGATCATCTGCTTCGCCTCACGAATTCTGAGCTTTGGTTGGAAGGGGTCAGTCGAATAAGACCCTTCTGGTGCATTATAATTCTTTGGGTCGTATCCCCAATTATATTGAGGTTCATTTAATTTCATTTCATTGACAGTAGCAAAATCAAAAATGGGGATAAATTGAACATGAGTCACACCCAAATCCTTAATATGATCGAGACCAGTTTTAACTCCTTCAGGACCTTTGGTACCCATTTCGGTTACTCCTAAAAATTTCCCTTTATTTTGAATTCCACTTTCAGGATGAATCGATAAATCCCTGATATGAATTTCATAGATAATTGCATCCTCAGGGCTATTCAGCGCAGGTTTATCATTTGTCCACTTTTCTGGGTTGGTGTCTGCTAAATCTATTACAACACCTCTATTCCCATTTACAGTCACTGCCCGGACATAGGGATCCACAGCTTCATTCCATACATCGCCCACTTTCACTTTATATGTATAAATCAACCCATCCTGATCACCGGATATTTCAACAGTCCACGTTCCCTTCTCCGAACGCTGCATATCAATTTCTAATCCATCTGTATCATCCCAACGTTTATAAGTAACGAGCTTAGCTTCAGATGAAGTAGGAGCCCATAACCGGAAGGAAGTTTTATCTTTTAAATAGGAATTTCCTAAGTCTTTTCCTTCATAGTAATAAAGATTATCCAGTTCTTCAGGATTTTGAGTATTTGCAATGGGTAGAACATCCGACTTATTATCGAGATCTTTATCTTTAGGTGTTTGATTGGTATTTTCCTCTTCAAAATAAGAAAGTGAATCTTTAATAGGTCATTCCTCCAATGAAATTCCTATTTCAAAACAGGAATTTATTTCATATATTTTTATTATTTCCTTTTTATGAAGGGTTGCTATCAAAAATCAGTGTGATATTTTCAATATGATTCCAACGCCCTAGGGTCTCAGGGATATATGTTAATAAACTTGATGTATTCATTTATCAATAATAAGTATTATCACCCGAAAAAAGTTCAGGAATAATTGAGAATCTCGATGTCCATTTTTTATAGTTTAGTTTATCTAAGTTGTTCCAAAAATCATAAACCTGTACTACTTTTACATAAAATTCTACTTCTGTGTAGAATATACCTCTCTTTGTCTTTTAAATAGTCATATTGAAATTCTATACCTTAAAAAGTGATAAAAAAAATGCCTCCATAACAGTTTTACGGTCTTGGAGGCATTTCTAGTACTCTTTATGGTGTTTTGATTATTTTAACCTGATTATCTTCAACAACTGCCATGAAGTTTTTCACTTTAGGCTGATCAAAGATATAGTCAGTAATGCCATCTTCTAGCTGTTCCTGAAGAACACGGCGGAGCGGTCTTGCCCCGAATGATGGATGATAACCTAACTCGATCAGTTTTTGTTTTGCTTCATCTGTTACGACCAATGATATGTCTTGAGAAGTAAGTGTTTTGTCAAGATCCTGAATCATAATATCAACAATTTGCAAAAGGTCTTCCTTCTTCAGTGCTGAGAATTCAATGATGCTGTCAAATCGGTTCAGGAATTCCGGTTTGAAGAAACTGCCTAATGATTGTAAGATAGAAGCTTCATCTACGGCTGTACTTGTACCGAATCCCATTACTTTTTGTTTTTCCCCGACTCCAGCATTAGATGTCATGATAATGACGGTATCTTTAAAGGTAACAGTACGTCCCTGGCTATCAGTTAACCGGCCATCTTCTAGAATTTGTAAGAACATGTGCATCACATCTGGATGTGCTTTTTCAATCTCATCCAATAAGATAATACTGTAGGGCTTACGACGAACTTTTTCAGTTAATTGGCCTGCTTCCTCATGTCCTACGTATCCAGGAGGAGAACCAATTAATTTGGAAACACTATGTTTCTCCATAAATTCACTCATATCAAGGCGAATCATGGCTTCTTTATCACCAAATAATTCCAAAGCAAGGGTTTTCGCTAATTCAGTTTTCCCAACTCCTGTCGGACCAACGAATAGGAAAGAACCAGTGGGACGGTTTTTGGACTTCAAACCGGCACGACTCCTTCGGACGGCCTTCGCAACTTTCCTGACTGCTTCTTCCTGCCCAATTACTTTTTTCATAAGCTCCTCTTGAAGATGAAGCATTCTTTCCTGCTCATCTTCTTGCAGCTTGCCTACAGGGATTCCAGTTTTTTGTTCGATAATCTTTTGGATATCTTCGACAGTGACGTTTGGTTTAACTGAATTTACTCCAGCTTGCAATGATTTTTCCAGTTTTTCTTCTTCATCCCGAAGTACAGCTGCTTTTTCATAGTCTTCTTCATTTAGGGCCTGCTCTTTTTCCTTATAGATATTTGCAAGACGTTCTTTCATAACCTCTTCCTGTCCATCTTCAATGGTCAAGTTTAATTTAGAACCTGCCTCGTCCATTAAGTCGATTGCTTTGTCAGGTAGAAAACGGTCTTGAATGTAGCGGTTTGAAAGTTCAACAGCTGCTCTAAGCGCTTCCTCGCTATATGTGACCCCATGATACGCTTCATAACTGTCTTTTAAACCTTGCAAAATAACCAATGCTTCATCTGTTGTAGGCTCATTAACCTGAACGGGTTGAAAGCGGCGTTCAAGTGCTCCGTCTTTTTCAATTTTCCGATATTCAGACAAAGTGGTCGCTCCCACCAGCTGAAGTTCACCTCGTGCAAGTGCGGGTTTTAAGATATTCCCAGCATCCATCGATCCTTCGGCTGAACCAGCACCGACAATTTGGTGAATTTCATCAATGAATAAAATGACATTCTTTCTTTCCTGCAATTCACTGATTAATTGCTTCATTCGTTCTTCGAATTGTCCCCGGATTCCAGTGTTTGTAACAAGTGAAGCGATATCAAGCATATACACCAGCTTATTACGCAATTTAACAGGAACTGCACCTTCAACAATGGCTAGAGCAAGTCCTTCAGCAATCGCTGTTTTACCTACGCCAGGTTCACCTATTAATACTGGATTATTTTTATTACGTCTATTTAGAACTTCAATCACTCTTTTTATTTCTTCATTCCTGCCGATAACCGGATCAATTAGGCCTGCTTTAGCAGCATCTGTCAGATTCTGCCCGTACTCTTCTAATAATCCTCTTCCGCCGCTTTGTTGAGCAGGTTCCGGTTGAGGGATTTTACTATTATTAAAGGGATTGAATAAATTGTGGGATCCATTAAATTGGAAGTTCCCTAAATCTTTTCCTCCCATAGCTGCACCAAGTTTATTTCTCTCTTCTTTATAACAAGTGGAGCACAGCATAACATCATGCTCCTGACCATTCATATTTAGATGTACTTGAATATTAGCTTGGTTTACATGGCATTTTTCACAAAGCATGTAGTACTCCTCCTTAAAGTTTGTTGTTTTTATGAATCAACTTTGACCTTCTTTGACTTTCTGACTTTATTATACATTGACCTTCTTTGACTTTCAATAATTTTGACTGGAAATTCTTTTGGATTGTTTTCTCAAATTTTTTCTATTGATAACAGCCATATCGATAATCCATAATAGCCCTATTTCTATAGAAATAGGGCTTCATCCAAATTATCTGTATTTCATCTTCAGAAATTGGTTGCAATTTCCTTATAAATATAATGATAAATATATCGGAGAACAAGTATATTAGTTAATAGTGAAAATAAAAAGTTCAAACAACATTATTTTGATTTTGATGTAAAACATCAAGATTTATCATCCATTGAGATTATCTTGAGTTTTTGCATCAGAACCGATTTTCTTATAATTTTTTCGCCATTAATCATACTTTTGTTCTCATACTGTATTTATGATTAAAAACCAATACTCTTCAAATAAGCGAAACTCTGGCTAACATCTCGTAGACTACTATCACAATTTCTAGGATCACGCTCTTGCTCTACAGTAATGTACCCATGATAATTGATTTCTTTCAGTAACCTGTTAATGGATTTATAGTCAATGATGCCTTGTCCGATAGGGCACATAACTCCTTTGCCACATGCATCAAAAAAGCGGATACACTCAGTCATTACTTGTTGATATTTATATAGATTAATATCTTTAAAATGTATATAATCCAGTCTATTTGCACAGTCCCTAAGCCACTGTACGGGGTCCATTTTTGAATAATATAGATGTCCTGTGTCAAGGCAAAGTCCTGCAATTTCATGTGGAATATCCTGCATAAGTTTCTTTATTTCATCTTCAAATTCGATATAGCCACCAGCATGAGGATGGACTACCGATCGTACTCCATATTTTGTCCATGCATGCTCTGCCAATATACGGATATGAGTCATCATATTGTTCCATCCCTCTGGAGATAAGCGTTTTGCATCATCTGGGTGACCAGCTGTGTAATCCCTTTCATCATGTCCCCAATCAATTAGTACAAGATAAGGTGTTGGAAATTGCTGTCCTTCTTCCTGTATCGAAGGAGGAAGTTTGATAATTAGAGAACAAATCTCATCAACTTGGCGCACTAAGTGTTCCAAATTCGATTCTGCTACCAAATTATCAAAAATTGTTCCTGCAATAACTGTGAGATTATTTTTGGAAAGTTCTACTTGTACTCGTTCAATATCCATTGGAATATAACCGTAAGGACCTAACTCTATACCTTTATAACCAGCTTGTGACGCTTCTTGTAATACTCTCTCCCATGATGGAAGGTTTGGGTTTTTTGGATCATCCACTCCCCAGCAACAAGGTGCGCCTGCAATTTTTATACTCAAGTCAAACGCCTCCAATTAAGAATTTTTCCTAATTTTTAATTAAGTAAATAATAAAACATTTATACTCATTTATAGCCAAACCTCAAACTTTGTTATATAGATAAGAAGACCCAGCTAATAAAAGCACAACACATCCGAAAGGAGATGTCTTCTCAAAATGAAGTAGCTTTTATACATAAATTATTTGGTGTTACATAACTATTATGGCTTTATATCTCTACTAAATATTAAACTAGCACTCTCGTTTTTTTCATCGAATCAAATTCTTAGGTGTTTTGTTAATAAATGAAATTCCTAAATAATACATGTATTGTTTCTATATATATTGTATACGCTTACAAAAATCGAGAGTGGTTTACATTTCAATACTGTTATTTAATCACTCTCATCATTATGTCTTTCTGATCATCTTGATTATCATAGGTACGGAAGTAATGTTCCAGCTCCTCAAGTGTGCGCCCTTTGGTTTCCGGTATATATTTCTTCACAAATATGATTCCCCCTATTCCAAGAGCTACAAAGATAAAGAAGGTTGTGGACAAACCAATCGTTCCAAGTAATACTGGGAAAGCCAAACCAATAACTGAGTTCGTGATCCATAGAAAAAACACACTTAAACCCATACCGAGGCCTCTTAACCTTGTTGGAAATATCTCCGCGAGTATTAACCATGTTACTGGCCCAATAAACCCTTGCATGAAAGCGAGAAATACGACTGTCAAAGCAAGTACAACAAATGGAAGTGCTGCTGAATCTTTAAGCGTAAATGAGAATATCGCAATGAACAGAAGTGTCGTTGTAGTTCCGCTCAAACCAATTAGTAACATTGGTCGACGGCCAACCTTGCCGAGGAGCCAGATGCCGAAGAAAACGGCTAAAACTGAAATTGCGCCATTAGCGATGTTCCCGATTAGGGCGACCTCCGTTTGAAAGCCAGCATCTTTGAGGATTTCAGTACCATAGTACATAATCGAATTAATCCCCGTAATTTGTTGCACGACGGCAATACCAATCCCAATAAATAAGATACGGCGGACCCATGGCACAGATAAATCCTTAAAGGTTGCTTTCTTAATATCTGACTCTTCGGCGAAAGCGGCCTCAATTTCGCTGAGTTCCAATTTAGCCTGCTTCTTCTCACGTATCTGTTGAAGAACACGTAAAGCTTCTGCACTTTTCCCTTTTGATACAAGCCAACGAGGGCTCTCCGGTACTTTAAGCATGCCAAAGAATAAGAAAATCGCTGGAAGTGCCGCGATAACCAACATGTATCGCCAGACATGCGAGCTGTCACTCATTGTGTTACCAAGTATGGCGTTGAAGATGAAGGCTAATAATTGGCCAGTAACGATCATCAATTCGTTCTGACTAACCATTCGACCTCTTCTTTCCGCAAATGACATTTCTGCTAAATAGGTTGGAACCGTTACTGACGCACCACCAACAGCAAGCCCTAGAAGGAAACGAAAGGTAACCATAACCGTAATATTTGGAGCAAGAGTACATCCAAGTGCAGCAATAAAGAACAAAACTGCGAGATAAAGAATGGTTTTACGACGACCACCATAATCTGATAGTCGGCCGCCGAATAACGCCCCGATAGCTGCCCCAAAAAGAAGTGAACTCGCAACGAGACCTTGAGTGAATGGGTTGAGATTTAGCTGGTCAGCTTCAGACATATAAGGCAAGGCACCGTTGATGACACCAGTGTCATATCCGAAGAGAAGCCCACCTAATGTGGAGACTACGATAATGGTACGCAAAAACGACTTTTGGTTTACCTGTTTATTCATGTCAATTTCTCCTCAATTCCTTTTAAGAATAGATAAGTAATTTCCCATTTATATATCATTCTTGTCGATATGATAAAAACCCATCACATGATCTTTTAGCTATGGATATGCCACTCTTATCCACATTTCCATCAAATCAGACTGTATCGTAGGTAAGATCAAATCGTTAATAAAATAATATGAGACTGAAAATACTGCCATCTGGATAATTTTTGGCTTTTCAATTGGAATACGGTCCCTTATCTCTAGATTGATAGCATCAATTTATTCTAGTCTTTAAGAGTGATTGCGGAACCGTATTCCGCTTCCTTATAAAGTCTGAAACGTTTTTACGACTTAAAATATTCATAATCTGAACGATCATTAAGTCCATCTAATTATTCAAAATTTACCCAAACTGCTCCCTTATCTGCAGACCGCACACAATTTTCAATCCAGCGAACGCCTTCCAGTCCCGCGTCAATATCCGGATATATAAGATTCTTTATAGTTTCCTCGTCACCCTGGTTTTTAGCATCGATAGCGATAGCAAACTTAAGATAAATATTTGCCCAAGAGTCAGATAATCCTTCTACATGTAATGCTCCTAATCGTTCATCAGCATTACAACTATCATCTAAATACGGCATTGCACGAATCAAAGTTTGGATAGGCTCTCCCTGAATTTCATAGGTTAGTTCACCAGGTTTGCTATCCCACCATTCTAAACTGGCCTTAGAGCCTACAATACGAATTCTATGACCATCCATACATCCTGCGTTGATGGAAGATGTCCACATAGTTCCTACAGCTCCATTTTCATAGTGCATAAGTACATGGGCATTGTCTTCCAGCGGAGCACGACTTCCAACAAAGCTCTGACGGTCGCATAACAATTCTTTAATTTTCATATGCGGCATAATTAACTGGGACATATAATAAGTATGAGTGGAAAGATCTCCTAATACAAAACTAGGTCCTGCAATCTTAGGATCAACACGCCATTTTTGTGCAGCACTTGTTTTTTCTTCCTCAGTTGCACTAAAACCGTGGGTATACTGCAAATCTACCACACGTATCTCACCAATTTTACCTTGTTCAATCATTGCACGCATTTGTAGTAACATCTGATTACCAGAGAAACCATAAGTCACGCCAACAATCTTTCCTTTCTCCTCTGCAAGACTCTTAATCTCTCGAACTTCATCAGAGGTAAAAAACAATGGTTTTTCACAAATAACATGCAATTCAGCCTCAAGGGCTGCCTTACAGATTTCATAATGAGTACCATTAGGAGTTGCAATAGATACAACCTCAATACCGTCCTCCCTCTTAGCCTCCTCCACAAACATAGTTTTATAGTCGTTATAGCAACGATCCTCAGAAACACCAATATTGATACCAAAATCCTTTCCTCTGCCGGGATCTATATCAAATGCACCTGCGACTAACTGAAAGGCTGTATTGTCTCTTAGTGCACCGATACGGTGTTTATATCCAACTTGACTAAGCTGACCACCACCCACCATTGACCAGCGTAGTGCTCTTGAAATTTTCTTCTCTCCATTTATCATTGTACAATTCCTCACTTTCAAATAATTTTCTTAAGTTATGTTGTTTACGGACTTTTACTTTTACTTTTACTTTTACTAGAAAAGAATGCTTAATAATAAGACGATAATTGTCATTCTCTACAAAAGAAAAAATATAATTATTCAGCCATCCCACATTAACTAAAGTTCTAAGTTAGAACAAAGTCATCAATACCAGCATAATTTATATATTTTAAGTCAAAGAATAGACTACCCTAGCAGAAGCTTTCTCTATACTAAAAGCTAAGGGTTTGTTTTAAAGCATCAATTGAGGTTCTAACTCCTGCTTCTACAGACATAGTAAGATCTTCCATTTCCAGAGAAACTTCTTCAGCATATCCCATCATCTTAATCACAGAGAAAAATTCTTTCCACCACTGTAAATCTTGTCCACAGCCTACTGCTACGTAATTCCAAGCTCTATTAGCTACATCAGTAACTTCTTTTGTTTCCATCACACCGTTAATACCTGATAAATGTCTCTCAAGCCGAACATCTTTACCATGAACATGGTGAATAGCTCCTCCTAATTCTCTAGCTGAAAAAATTGGATCTGCTCCCATCCATATTAGGTGGCTTGGGTCTAAATTTAGGCCTACAATAGGTCCAACTGCATTACGTAATTTAAATAACGTTTCAGGATTATATACTAATTGGGAGCTGAAATTTTCAAGGGCAATTTTTTCAACATCGCAAGATTCAGCTTTTTCAACTAATTTTCTCCAATAGGGAATTGCTACTTCGTTCCATTGATAGTCTAAAATATCTTTTAGAACTGGAGGCCAACTCACAGTATATGTAATCCAGTTAGGAATCTCGTCTTCAGGACTTCCTGCTGGTAGTCCACTCATCATGATCACTTTTTTTACCCCTAATAATTTTGCTAATTCAAATGTTTTATCTGTAACTTCTCGATGCTCTTTACCTAGTTCCCCTGGGTCTAAAGGATTTCCAGAACAATTTAAAGCACACAGTTTAATATTACGTTTTTCTAACTTATTTAAAAATTCACTTCTTTTAAAATCACTTTCTAATAACTCATCTAATCTCAAATGAGGTGCTGAAGACCATCCTCCAGTGGTCATTTCGATCGTATCAATTCCCATTTCAGCAATAACATCCAACATTTTCTCAATAGGTAAGTGTCCTAAACTATCTGTTACATAAGATAATTTCATGATTGTAGCCTCCTAATAATTCATTTAAAAATAAGTCAGTTAGAATTGTAAAAATAGGACAAAATTAAAAACATCGTTATTCCCTTAAGACTTCTTTTTTTATTGAAAGACTTGTTTCTCAGTGATTAGTTGATTTGTAATTTTAGCCCTTTGTTTTCATCTAAGCCTCCATTTATTGAATACTCTTCATTTGTAAGCGTTTTTATTTAATTGAAAATTCAATAATTAATAACACTTACAATTGTTATTGTAGAACAATGCATCATAATCGTCTTTATATTGTGAGGACTAAATTTTGTCTTATGAAGACATCTTTCTAAGTATCAGTGAATTTTATTTAAAACAAGAAACCCTCTACTTTCAATGCATAGCATGAAGTAAAGGGCAATTGACTAATCTGTATATGTAGTTGTTTTTAATTTTGTGTAGAGAGCTCGGAAACGTCCAGGTGAACAACGTAACGCAGAAGTAAAAACGCGAGTAAAGTAGTGAACAGTTGTAAAACCAGTTTCTTCAGCAATATCTTTGATAGATAAATCAGTTGTTTTGAGTAATATGGCTGCTTTCTGTATTCTCTCGTTTTGAACATAGTCTGAATAACTCACGCCTAATTCCGAACTAAATAATCGTGATAATTGCCGACTGGATATGTGCAAATGAGTAGCTACATTAGTAAGTTTTAAGGGAGTAGATAGATTGTCTTTTATATATAATTTCGCTTGAGTATGGATTATCGAAGACTTTTTATGAACGATCTTGTGATTATTGGGATGTGAGTAAGGAACAAAAGTTTGCAGTAACGAAAGGATAAGGGAGTACGCTAAGTTTGTTAGTATTCCTTCAAAAGAAGTATGTTCAGTCTTTGTCGCTTGGATAAGCAGAGATTTCCAAATTAACGGAGCAATTGTATCTTCTTTTACATCAATAACCACTTCAGAACATTTTTTAGCTTCCTCTATTATCTGCTCCCAATCTTCGCTTGATTCTGATTCTATTAATTCAAACCCAACATATAGAAGAAATAGTCCACTTTCACTTTTTATTTGATGGTGAACGTCTGGCCTGGAAAAAAACATTGTGTTTTCTTTTATCGAATAGGTACAATCTTCATCTATATAGATTCCTCTCCCCTCAACCACATAACACACTTCAAAAAAAGAATGTTTATGCGTTAGGTTATCATAATGTTTAGGCATGACGCCCCAGTAATGAACAAAAAACGCCGCCCCATTTTGTACAATGCGATGAACATGTTCATTCAAAGAGATTTTTCCTGATATCAATATATTTGACAAAAAAACCCTCCTTCTCATAAAGATACAAAACTTTTTTCAATAATAATTAATCAAACTATAATTCAAACATAAAAGTTTGTCTATAAAGAGAAAAGTCATGATTCTGTTCTAGTACGAAGTCATTGACTTTTTAGATTTTGATCATGCTCAACCTTTGGCCTTTACCCTATAAATTTTACAAAGCTTCGTCGCTAATTTCCCCCTCTAGTTAGTATAGAATTTGGGGATGATTTTTTTGCAAATAAGCTCTGTTAAATAATTATGTTGATATTTCATCAAACGAAAGGACCATTTTTCGGTCCTTTCGTTTGTTACCATCTTCAAAATCCTGCACCATCATAAGCCTTTCTATCTATGTTTGACAATCACCCAAAAGTATACAGCTAAATATAATATCGTGAAAAATAAGATTAAGATAAGGAGTGATTGTCTTTGTATCGTCAACCATTTTCATCCTATGAACAATGTATGGATTGGTGCGAATCCCATGGAGGATATGGTTATGAATGTGCCGATATATGTCAGCAGCATGCAGGGCCAAGCCCTACTGATACAATACTTACTAAATGCCAACACACGCACCTATGGCACCTTATGGCTTAAGCCATAAGGTGATGATGTTCAACAAACCAAAAACAAAAGGTCCGCAATAATTAAAGGTCATGACGTTACACGCTTAAAGGATAGGATTGGTGTTTTTAGTGACGAAACCAAACAAGAGGAAAAAATCTATGAATCCATTACTATTAAATGAAAAGCTCGATATTACACTGAACGAAAATGAAAAATGGCATCTTTCATTTAAACGTCCAAAACAAACAGAGCTTTACATGATGAAGAAATTCATTAACCGTTACAGAAACGCTCATTACAAAAACCCAGACGAATCACAAACTGAATGCTTTTTGCTGATGAATGACATGCTTGTAGAAAATGGATACAAACCGAAAAAACATGTTTCAACAGTAACAAAATTGTGGGATTTACCATTTGAATCCTATGAATGGCCATATTACGATGAAATGAATTACGGTTGAGGACATTTATGTCTTCGACCTTTTTTTATTTGGATGAAATAAAGACTGCCAGCATAAAAATAGTAAATTAGTATTAAAGCATCAGAATATTTAGTATATTAGGAGGATAAAACATGAAACCAGAAATATTATCAATTGCTATCGAAACATTAGGAGATTTGTTTTTCCGTAAGAATACAAGCACCGATTTCCTAGCCATGAGGACAATGGAGTATTACATCAGCGATTTGGATTTGCTTAGTGATACAACAACTGTAGCTGTGACAATTGAACAACAAGGAGCTTACGCTCTGGTTCCCAAACTACGATTATTCGATAACAAGAGCGCTGATGAAATTGAAGTTACTCTAAGTGGATTGGGATATATGAATGCTGAAATTATTGCGAGTAACATAGCATTTGAAGAGTGGAAAAAAAGGAGGTGAGCATGTGACAAAGTCACGAATCATTTTAACAATTCCAATTTTGCTATATGGAATTTTCATATTTGTTGTCATTCAAAACGATAAGAATATTCCACTTTATTTGCACCTTCTATTGGCAATTTACTTGATGTTGTTTGTACATTATGAAGAAAAAGGCGGAGCTTGAGGAACTACGTATCAAGTACCGCCTGTACGAATATTAGTCATTGGAAAGTAGGAGAAGCCATGGAAAAGCCAAATAGTTTACAAAAAATATATAACCCTAACCGACCGAAGAATAATGAACTTTTTCGAGCGATACAACAGCATCTTCAAATGAAACATCCAGACAAACGAATGACAGCCACGAGAACTTTACAATATATTGTGGCTGACAGTGTTTTATCTGGAGAGTCGCGTAATGTTGAAAGTCGGATTTTATATAGTTGAAATCCTAAGGTCATTTGAAATGACCTTAGAAAATTACATATGCTACCAATGAAAAATTTTCTAATATTAGCTGGCTACATTTTCACCGTCATGACCATGATATTCGGTTATGGAGTAATGTACTTGAGCAGTGCTTTCTTGGACACAACCCCGCATACGAATCCTAAATCAACTATAAGTTGACCATGGCGCTTCAAAAGTTTGGGAAGGTATGCCAAAAGATGAATATCAAAAAATTAAAATTGCGGAGGAACAAAAATATAACTATGAATGGTATAAACCAATTATAGATGAATATGAATATTAAAAGGACCCCCGCTTAATAAGCGAAGTCCTTTTTTTAAGCATGTAAAACCGTTCCATTTGGTGAAACGAAGTAAATTGAAGGAAGTGATAATATGAGTGCTCAAGATGAATTTAAAAATTTGGATGTTGGCAAATTAAGTAAGCAGGACATACAAATGGCCACTGTTTTAACTTTAGTAAATTTATTGAAAAAAAAGGGTATTCTTACAGGTGAAGAGTATACCGAAAAACTCAGAAATATAGTGAACGAAATGAAAATTGAAAAGGATAATGAATAAATGAAAATTGAAAAGGATAATGAATAAATGAAAACAGACATCCTTTCGGGGATGTTTTTTTATTTGTTCACTAAACCGCCCTGGTTGATGTGCTTCACTAGATAATGAAAATTGCGTGTAATCGCCGTCTAAGACCCATTCGTCAACAACTTGCATGTGAATGAATCGGGCGTCCCACAACGGGGCGTCTTTTTTTGTTTTCATTATTGAACTATTAGTTATACCTTAGTGAGTTTCTATTCGTTTTCATAGGAAAGTTCCGTTAATGAATTTCTGTGGCTAGCGAGGATTTTTTCAATCCCTCGGTTTTCTTCATCTCTTGATAGTCGCAAATAAATAGCCACATGCTTTATGTTTTCGTTTGTAATCATTGGTACAACAACACTCCTCGGATTTCATGTGTCAATTATACCTCAGTTGTCCTCAGTTACTTAACTCGTACATTGAGAGAAATCTGAGGATGGATATACGCCAGTTCCCGATTGATGACGGACTGTATCTGCTAAATGTATGTACTTTAAATAATCTCCGTACTTAACAATTTGCGTAAGTGATTCCTCCTCTTTATATGGTGAATATATCAAGGAATAACTTAGAGCTGCCCCACCGTTTTTTACATTTATTTATCCTTTTGAGATATCTTACTTACAATTCTACCTTACTTTTATCACTAATTTACAGGTTGACGGTTATATTTTATATTCTAACGAGGTATATGTTGAAATTAGTAATAAGCATAAATGTTAATATCTTTTCTCTGCAACAAGATTTTTCAAGCTAGGAATAGTAACGGCTATAGAAAATTAATTAGAAATAAATTGAATTCCATTCTTTTAGGAACACTACTATTAAAAACAGGAGGATAATATATATGACACCTCGAAATGTACCGGCAAACAAAGATAATGAAGAGAATGAAAATAAGGTCTCACCATTAGTTAAGGAAAATGAAATAGTTCAACTCAACCGATTGTTAGGTGCCGTCATGAAGTATTTATCCGATGATGAACAAGAAGAAATCGACATTGAATATCTACTAGAAAACACGGAAGGATTACGAGACTGGTGGAATAAATATAGGGAGCTTGATCGAAAAAGGATTGAAGAAGAAATAAAAAAATCTCTAGGTGATCTATCCTTAGAAGAACTTGAAACAATCCGTGAACAAATACGAAATAAAGAAAACTAAGAAAAATCTTTCTGCTTATGGATTTCCCCAATTCTGATGCGATTCTTAGTAAAACGCAAAATTCACATTAGCTTATATACTTAGGACCCTTTAGTTTCATCAGACAGTTGAATCGCCCCTAATTTGGGGCAGTACTAATGTTCTTTTATACAAGACTCTAAATTGTGGATTTTTCAGAGGAAGTCTTCATGTTTTTTTATATTTTATAAATCCAATTAATTTTTTTCAAAACACTTTAACTTCTACCATCTTTCATTGATGGTTTCTTCCGAAGATCTAATTGATCAATCACGGAATCTGTTCATACATTCAATGGATTAATTATAGTCTTAGTTGTCAAATGTTCAAACTGCTCTGTCGCCTCAACCATTGATAGTTGGGTCACTGCAAGTATTCTATTTTCATCTTTAATCAAATCGTTTAAGTATTTGTAAATTTCCTGATTATATTTCTCTCTTAATCCATAGCATAAAATCCATTTATTCTTATATAGAATACATAGAAAAAGCCCCGCAATTCGATATTGAATTGATACATTTTGTAGACCCGGCATTGATGCATCGAGTGACATCAGATGATAAATTTAAGGATACATATGCGCAAAAAAGGGTTAAAGAACAAACTGAATGGATTGCCGAATGTAAAGTGGGTGCCATACTATTCTCAAATAGACTTATAGATAATGAAACGAAATCAGTTTAAAAAGATAAAAAAAGACACTAACGCGATAGTTAGTGCTTTTTCTTCAACTTAGACAGTGTATTTTTCTGATTTTACGATACGTTCCGCAATGGATCTTTTTCGTGCTGTTTTATTTATTGGTGAATGTTCGAAAAGGTTTGATAGAATGGCTCTCTGCCTTTCCAAATCTTCTCCAGATTCCATGGTAGTTAATGCTTCTAGAGCCGATGCATGAATTTGTTCAAAAGCTTCATGTACAAATACCTGTGTCATTTCAATCGCATTTAATACTTTGTTTTCTCCGTTTTTGGAAATTGTTTTTTCTGTCCTACCTACTATGCCTTCCATTGCGAAAATTTGAATCAACATATCGGCTAAGTTCGTCATTATTTCCTGCTCTTTTTCAAGTTCCTCTCCATACTTTCCGATTGCCATACCGCCTATAAATAAAAACATTTTTTTAGCTATAGACACTAAATACGATTCTTTAGCTAATGTATTAGTAAACGAACTTTGTGGGATAAAGGTTGCTGCCTCCTTTCTAAATTCTTCCATTCGTTGCACTAATGGAGATGCTTCCTTAGCTGATTTTTTGAATAATGTACTTGGAATGAGCAAACGGTTGATTTCATTCGTCCCTTCAAAAATACGATTGACGCGTGAGTCACGGTACATCCGTTCAATTTTGTATTCCTGGATAAATCCGTATCCTCCATGAATTTGTACACCTTCATCTACAACAAAGTCGAGCACTTCTGAACCAAACACCTTAACTATGGAGCATTCGATGGCATATTCAGCTATGGCCTTTTCTGACTGGCTCGCGATTTCTGGAGAAGAATGATCTATATCCCGCATGGAATCGTCAAACATTCCTGCAATTCTGTATACCATTGTTTCTAGTACATAAATCAGGATATTGATTTCAGCAAGTTTTTTTCCTATCAGTGGATATTTAGCAATTGTAGTGCCAAATTGGGTACGAGCATTCGCATAAGTAGCACTTAATTCAAGCGCTTCTTTTGCATTTCCAAGACAATTGGTGGGAAGCTTATGACGGCCTAAATTCAATATATTAAAGGCAATCAAATGGCCTTTACCGACTTTTCCTAACAAATTCTCGACTGGTATATGCACGTTATCAAAATAAAGCGGGCAGGTGGAAGATGCTTTAAGTCCCATTTTCTTCTCTTCAGGACCAACCGTAAATCCTGGAGTATCTCTTTCCACGATAAACGCACTAAAATGTTTTCCATCTACTTTTGCATAAACGATATAAATATCCGCAAAACCTCCGTTTGTAATAAATACTTTGGATCCATTCAATATGTATTGTTTGCTGTCCCTGCTAAGAACTGCTGTAGTTTTCGCCCCAAGTGCATCAGAACCAGCGGATGGCTCCGTAAGACAGTAAGCACCTACTTTAGTTCCTGTTACGATATCAGGTAAATACTTCTGTCTTTGTTCGAGTGTTCCGAAGTAGACGATTGGAAGAGAACCAATTCCAGTCTGTGTGCCAATCGATAATAGAAATGATGAAGTTTTTGATAATGCTTCTGAAATAAAGGTACTAGAAACCTTATCAAGTTCCAAACCGCCGAATTGCTCGGGAACATCCACCCCCAGTAGACCGATTTCCCCCGCTTTCCCAAGTAATGTTTTAGTAAGCTCATAGTCTAACTTTTCTAGTTTTTCTTCATTAGGAATAATTTCGTTTATGACAAAGTCACGAGTCATCTTAACAAACAATTTCTGTTCTTCTGTTATATCTTCTGGAGTAACGCATGTATCACTTTTTAGGTCTTCCACAATAAAACTGCCGCCGTATATTCCTTTTGTTTTTTGCATTAATATTGCTCCTTCCAAATAAATTAAATTTCAAGAATTATCCATCATTTTTTTTATTCCTTTAGGGTTCTTCGTAAAATCTTGCCTACACTGGTTTTCGGAAGCGTTTCACGTATATCCACAACTTTTGGCACTTTGTAGGGCGATAAATATTTTTGGCAATGGATAGTCAATTCATCTTTCGTCAAATATTTGCCTTCCTTCAGCACGATAACCGCTTTAACCGTTTCTCCACGGTAATCATCCTTAATCCCAACTACAACCGCTTCTAAAATCGACGGGTGTTCATAAAGAACTTCCTCCACTTCCCGAGGATAAACATTGTATCCGCTCGCTATTATCAAATCCTTTTTCCGATCTACAATGTAATAAAATCCATCACCGTCCTTCTTGGCTATATCTCCTGTATATAACCAGCCATCCTTTAACGAAGCTTCCGTTTCCTTTGGCATATTCCAATATCCTTTCATAATTTGCGGCCCCCTTATTACCAGCTCTTCTGCTACGCCTATGTCGGCTTCATATAATCCTGTAGCAAGGTCAAGGATTTTTGCCTCTGTATATGGTAAAGGAATACCCACGGATCCGTTTTTCCGCTTTATGTAAGAAGGAGTACACAAAACCCCTGGGGCTGCCTCCGATAACCCATATGACTCGGAAATTTCCGCTCCTGTCCTTCGCTCGAATTCATCCATCACTTCACCCGGTAATGGTGATGATCCACTATGGCAAAGTTTAATTGAATTGAGCCCAAACTTTTCAGCCTCCGGATGATTATTAAGGGCTGTATACATAGTAGGAACCCCTGCAAAACGAGTAGGTTTTTCCCATTTAATTGTGTTTAACACCTCTTCTAAATGAAATTTTGGAAGAAGGATTAAACAAGAACCTTGTAATATTCCTAGATTCATGCAAATGGTCATTCCGTACACATGAAATAAGGGAATAACAGTTAGGACCTTTTCCATGCCCGGTATCATTGTCTCCTTCAAGATCATGTTATGCTGTTCAATATTCGCAACTAGATTACGATGAGTAAGCATGACCCCCTTTGAACGGCCTGTTGTGCCACCGGTATATTGGATCACAGCAAGATCTTCTTTCGGATTTAACATAACCGGCTCAAATAGACTGCTTCCTGCTTTTATAATAGATTCATAGCTATGTTTGACTAAATCGCTTGAGGCTGATGGTTTAATGCTAACAGAAATGATATTCTTTATAGTAGTCTCAGCTTGAATTGACTTAATGATAGGAGTAAGGGAATCCGAGGCGATGATTGTTTCTGCAGCACAATCAGAAACAATATATTGAATCTCCCTTTTCGTAAACATCGGGTTGATTTGAACAACTACTCCCCCAATGGCTAATATCCCAAAATAGGCAACGACATATTGCGGGCAATTGGAAAGAATCAAAGCAATTCTTTCCCCTTTCTTGATGCCCGCTTTCTGTAGGCCAGCAGCAAAAGAATCGACCTGATTTTTCAATTGAGTATAAGTCCATATTTCTCCCTTATAAGATATGGCTTCATTTTTCGACCATTTAGAAACCGATTGTTCAAGCATTTCATATAAAGTAATGTTTGAAATCTCCTCATTTTCTCTCATTATTTCCCCTCCATTTAGTTATTTACATCGAAAAGGTAGCGCTTTCAAATCATGTGAATCAGAAATTATAGCGGCACTCTCTCTTTTCTTTATTACTTAATATGCAATTTCCATACCAGCATCGAAAGTATTATCAAAACTACTAATGGTTTAATACCATGTTCATTTTTGACTATCCACTTTTGACAAGATGATCAATATTGACCATCATCTATCGCTATGCAATAATTTCTATAAAAAGGATGAGGAGGGAATTTTATTTATAAAACTCGGTATTTCGAAACCCAGAATGTTAATGATTTGCTCTCACTGTTATCAAACGTATTAAATACTTCATCTGATGGTCTTTTCGTATGTAATATAGAAGGTTATCCGATTCTCTATAATGAAGCCTTATTAGAAATGACCAATTTGTCTCATTCATTTATAAATTCCTATGTTATTTACGATGCTGTAGAAATGATGGCGGTTCCAAAAACTAGCGCTGCGATTGTCCTTGAAACGAAACAAGCTTGTACGACAATTATTGAATATGAACACGGGAAAAAGTGTATCGTCACAGCCACTCCTTATTTAGATGCAGATAATGAAATATTGTTCGTTGTTTCCAACCTACGGGATATAACAGAAATGAACCGGCTGCAAAAAGAACTGGAAGAAACACAACAAATCAAAGACATGTATCAAAAGAACTTAGAGCGGTTGCGGAATGAAATAGACAATCAACAGCATATTATTTATCAGAGTAAGAACATGATGCAGGTGATGTCGCTTGCAGAAAGGTTTGCTGAGAATGACTTACCGATATTACTGTTAGGAGAATCTGGAGTCGGGAAAGATGTCCTGGCTAATTTCATTCACGAGCAAAGTAAACGAAAAGGTCCATTAATTAAAATTAACTGCGGAGCGATACCTGATCATCTTTTGGAATCAGAATTATTCGGGTATGAGAAAGGTGCTTTCACTGGTGCCAGTCAGGCGAAGAAAGGATTATTTGAAGCTGCACAGGATGGTACCATCTTTTTGGATGAAATAGGTGATCTCCCCTATTCGCTTCAAGTTAAACTATTAAATGTGGTACAGGATTATAAAATAAGGAGATTGGGTGGAACAGAAATGAAAGAAGTGAATGTCCGTATCATTACTGCCACAAATGCGGATATCGAAGGGCTAGTCAAACAGAAAGCATTCCGTTTGGATTTATACTATAGACTGAATGTATTATCTATTCATATACCACCATTAAGGGAAAGAAAAGAGGATATTCCAAGTTTTGTATTTTACTATCTGAGACAATTCGAACAAAAATACCACATAAAAAAGAAAGTGGACAATCAAGTATTACAGCAATTTATGGCATATGGCTGGCCTGGTAATATTCGTGAATTGAAAAACTTGATGGAGCGGCTATATCATTTGAGTGAAGGTACAACGATTACAACTGATTATCTACCTGAAAATTTGCTTAGACACAGATCTGGTTTAGAAAAAAGTGAATGGAGTGAACACGACCAGCACCGCACATTAAAGGAAGCTGTTACTTCATTTGAACAGGCTTATATTTCACGTGCATTAAGTCGTTCAACTTCATTACAAGAATGTGCAAGTCAATTGGGAATCAGTATATCCTCCCTAGTCCGAAAAAAAAGAAGTATTAAATAGTAAAAGTCTGCTATATTTTTTTATGGCTAACATAGTGTTTATATAGCGATAATGTTATATTTAGATGAAAATTATTATATTTGGAGAGTGTTTATTATTCTTTATTTAATCGCGATTCTTTTCCCGCCTTTAGCAGTCTTATTAGCAGGCAAACCAATTCAGGCCGTGCTTAATTTGATTCTTACCCTATTTTTCTATGTACCGGGTTTGATTCATGCAATCTTGGTCGTTCATGATAAGAAAGCCGATAAAAGAATGAAGCAGCAGGCCGCCATTATTGCCCAGTCGAAAAGAAATGACTAAGTGTAAAAATAATCATTTTATGACCAACAACCCGAATAACGACGCTTTTTAAAGGCGTATTTATTCAGGTTGATCTGTCTCTAAAATTCACCAGTTGCCAATTTCCTTAAACAAGTTCAGCTATTTGGATCTGTGTGTTCTTCTTTGACCCTTATGATAGCATGCGTCACAAATTTGAAACCGTAAGCTATCCGGCAACTTTTTTCCACATCGCTTGCATTTTTTCTGATAATTAATCATTTCATCTTTTAACTGATCATGAACACCATCACTGATCTCTTCACGGACACGTTCCCAATAAATGGCTTCAGTTCTTCTTCCCATTCGGTATAGAAATAAAAGATGTAGACCTATGGCTTTATAGGAAAGTTCCAATTCCTCTAGATTCCTTGTCTTGATGATTGGATCTGGTAGATTGCTGCTCTCGGCAATGGCTTCGACCGTCTCTAGCCACTGCCGGATAAGTCTAGGTTCTTTAGCTGAAAAGGGTAGATGTAGGAATCCATATAAATCCATTAACGAAAAACGTGCTTCGATTTCAGTATCTCGAATCAACTCGTAAAGCTCGCGTTCTTCTGTGAGGGATGCCTTTTTAGTTCCGTTTGGGGGCTCGAATTTCTCCCACAATTCAAAAAATGTTCCTAGATGCCGATAATACTTCTGAAAACGTTCAAATACTGCAGAAGTAGGAGCTATAGTAAAAGTTTGAACGGGCTCATCTACCTGTTCAAGCAGTTTATTCATTATTTTTATCTCTGCTGTAAAAGCAACCTTTCCGGTGTCGTAAATACCTTTTCTCCCTGCCCGTCCTGCGATTTGTTTAACTTCTTGTGATGTCAGTCTTCTTCTGCGTGTCCCGTCGAATTTTTCATTCTCAAGAAAGACAATGCGACGGATTGGCAAGTTCAATCCCATTCCTATTGCATCTGTGGCAACAACAACAGATGTTTCGCCACGATTAAAAAGCTCAATTTGCCGTTTTCTATTCTCAGGGGGCATGCTCCCATATATCATGCTGACACTATGCCCACTCCCTTGGAGACGGGAGGCAGTTTCTAGAACCTGCCTTCTTGAAAAACAAATAAGCGCATCCCCTTTTTTGGTGTACTTCAATCCAAACTCTCTTGGTTCTATCTCCAAGGGAATGTCCCGTGTGTATTCATGCAGTTCCAAATTTGCTCCATTTAATAGGTTAAGAAGCATCATTTTTATATTCCTGCTCCCAATAATGTGTACTTCCTTAGCATTTGCTTGCGTGATTGCTCGAAACCAAGAAAAGCCACGATCTTTATCTGCAATCATTTGGGCTTCATCAATGACGATTACCTCATGGTAGTCTTTTTCATGAAACATTTCGACTGTACAAGAGAAATGTTTTGCACCCTCTACCGACTTTTCTTCTTCACCGGTCTTTAATGAGCAAGGCACCCCTTCTGCATTTAGCTTGTCAAACACTTCTAGTGCTAGAAGTCTTAGCGGGGCAAGATATAATCCACTTTCGGCTGCTTTCATTTTTTTGAGTGCCTGATGTGTCTTCCCAGTATTGGTCTCACCGATATGCAAAACATACCTAACCCTTTTTCCTAATGAAGGAGTATATGCCTTTCCAAAAATATCTTCAATAATCCTTTCCTCTTCTGCTTGCCTTCTGGCTTGTTCCGCCAATACTTCAGCTTTTCTTCTTTCCCTGTTCTCCTCATCTTCTTCAAATATTTTCTGGTGCAATGATTCATTAAAAGGAGTCTTCGCAAGTTTCAGTAAATCAGAAAGGTATTCTTCTTGAAGTTCATCAAAACAAGCCTGTGACAAATCAGCCAATTCATCTCGAAGCAGTCCTTGAAGGGCTCCCGAAGTCAATTTTTCCCCATATGCTTCCAAAAAATCATGGTGCAGTGTTACAGGTAAATGGTTAATGAACTTTTTTGGGACGAATCCTAAAATAAACTCTGAAATTAACCTTTCATACCTATAAAAATAATTTTCGTATTCGTAATGATTCTTCCCCCAATCAAACAAGGAGTGTATATCACCTGTTAGTTCTTCAAAAAAATCAGTCACCATTAAATATTCTGTTGATTCAAACAAACCTGCTTCCACCAATTGTTCTTCTAGCATATATGGGGTAACATATTGAAATTTCGGTTTATTTTGAAGATCAGCTACTAATATTTCAGCGATATAATACCTAACATGCAAATATAAAAGAAGCGAACTCTCCTCAAAAAAAGTATTAGCTTCGTCTTGAAGCCTTTCACGTACTTTCCACCGCTCATTTGCCAGCCGTTGTTCTTCTTGTCGTTTAAAGAAGTTTTCCCTAGCTTTTTTATATCTCGTCTCCCATTCTTCCTGATTTTCAGAGAAGGTTTTTTTGATCCAGTGTAATACATCAAAAGGACGATAGCCCTTTAATTCATTGCGGAACAAGCTGTTGATTAGCTTGTGATCTGACCCTTCAGTAACAAAGCCCCTTTCGTTTAGAAATCCCCTTTTTTCTTTTCTAGGCACATCGTTTGAAGCCTTACTCAACCAGACATTAATCCATATCTGCTCTATATAAGACATCCTGTCAGATATGTACGTCGAATAAGAAGGTAATGTCTCTTGATTCTCTAAATAAAAATCCATATCCTGGATGATTTTTTGTTTTGTATTCTCTATTGCAATTGGGTATATATTTTCTAATTTTCCCATAATGATCCCCTTTTGAATTTCCTGTATGTAAGTTTACTCTTTTTCTTATTTATCCTCTCCAAAACAATTTTATAAATTATCTCCACGCATGTTTTATCTGCAAAATTCATAAGGACTTAGTCGTTCGTTTAAGAAACGTACAAACGCAACCTTGCAGATAATATGATAAATCATACCAGGTGAAGTTAGGTAAATGGTACTCTTACCATTTCATGTACAGTATAATACATGATAGTTAGATTAGTTACTTATTATAGGGACTTTCAACGAGAAGTGATACAATTCACGTCTTATTGATTTTGCAGAGGAAACGTATGAATGACCATACATTGACTAATGCTTATGTAAAAGGTATATAAGGAAGATTTTAAATGAGGGTAAGGAATTTAATGATTTTTCAATTTATCCGAAATATAATAAGGGTCATGAGTATACTGACAAAACATACTGAACTTAGAAATATAGAGAGTGTTACTTACATAATCGATGACATTATGTGTCCTTTATAAATGAATTCAAACTGTCACGGCAATCAATATATTGCTCTTGAGTCTTTCTAGTTGATTATGAAAAATAACATCGAGAAAAGCTAAAAAGACTATAGAAAAAGGGGAGCCTGAAAATGATTCAGCATGATATCAATTACTATAAAAATTTCGACTCTATCGCTAAAGAGGTATTAGCATTATTAGCTCATACGATAGAGGTCAATACATTCTTCCTTTCTATTCGTACCCCCTTACAAAGTTTTATGATCAAATCTTTTAACCGAAATGCAGAGTTAATATTTGAAGGAGACACCCTTCCTTATAATATGGTTTTTTGCAAATTAGTTGTTGAAAATAATTTGGAACCGCTTGTTATCCCCAACCTAAAGCAACATCCATTGACAAGTGATCATCCTATAACGAAGGATATTGGAAACGGATGTTTTATGGGCTATCCCCTTACAAATGGGGATAATATCTTCGGAACACTTTGTGCTTTTGACATTAAACCTTTTAATTTCAAAGAGTATGATGTGATACTCATTAAGTCTTTGGCAACTTTAATCAGTCAATCAATCGTTCTTGAAAATGGGATTATCAGGGACTCATTGACAGGTCTCTATAATCGGAACTTCATTTATAATTATTTCAATTATAATAAGGATAAAATGCACAATGAAATGGCTATACTTTATATTGATTTGGATCATTTTAAATATTTCAATGATTCTTTTGGTCATGATGTCGGAGACTCTGTTATTAAAAGGACGGCTGAATGTCTATTGCAATTTGTACCCGAGGATAGTTATGTGGCACGAATCGGCGGGGATGAATTTATCGTTTTGTTACCTGCATCTCAGTGTGAGGATCTCTTAATAAGCACCCAACAAAAGGCTGAATTCATTTTAAAACAATTATCCACCATGCCCATTCACATTAATGGAAATGTTTATTTTGTCTCAGCAAGCATCGGGATAAGTTTTTATCCTGACAATGGAACCGAAATGGAGTCACTTTTGAAAAAAGCGGATTGGACAATGTATAAGGCTAAAGAGTCTGGACGAAAAAAAATCCAATACTATCAAGAATGATTTTGCACTTCTAAATAAATAAAAAAACCAGTGTTTATTACACACTGGTCTTCCATTATCGTAAAAAGATCCAACGTTTTGCTTTCAGCCTTTGCAGGAGCTTCAGCAAGTTCGCATTTTCTTTATGTATCCGTTTCTCAGATGGTGAAGCGGAGGGGGTAGGGATGTTCACTCTCTCGGGTTTTTTGTTCATATACTGAAAGACCCTTCCTATTCTTTAGTTTTGAATAGTATATGCATATTTCCTCTAAATATCATAAGGGCAGAGGAATTTTCCTCTGCCCTTATTCTTATAGTACGTCTCTTAATCGACTGAATCGTTCAGCTTTTTCTTTTTGATTCAGGATAATGCGTTCATTCTGTTTCATCACCTTTTTAGTATGAGGACTTAAGCCAACATCGGGAATCTTGACCTGCGGTTTGATTACGGCAACTGAAATCTCGCTGCCTGCCTTATCATAAATGCTCATTCATCCTTCACCACCTTGCTTTTGTTTTATGACCATATCAAACATCATGATCAATAATGCTATTAATAAACAATCCACTTCTGAAACGAAGCTTTCTGATTTAACGTTTAGGATATAGGGTTCCATTAAAATACTTACAGGCTGCAATGCCATTTTTTCTTCATCGTTATAATACGTATCTTCTCTTTCCAATGTAGCACGGATGATACTGCCATTCAAGTTCGGATGCCCATTTAGCACCAATTGCTTGTCCTGTTCCGATTTAAAAGGGAGAATCTTCACGTTCATCCCCTCTTTAGCGGCATAGGCCTGAAGCAGAATACTCAAGTAAGCTAGGTATTCCTTATTCGTTTGATAATACTCCGGAATTCCCTCTTTTTTCAAAAGGTGAAACATATTTTTTACCTTTTCGCGGTTGTCCGTTAAAAGTTTGTCACTTTCCGCAACAGCCCTTGTGGCATAGGAAAGTTCATTATCGCCGATTTTGGATATATACATACTCAAAAACACAAACATATCCACCAGAACAAACACAATCGCCATAATCAAAAAGTTCTTCCACTCAATGAATATACTTTTCGGATAGAAACTCCAATAAATCAATGCTCCCAAAATAAAAATGACATACCAGGTTTTCCTAATCGCTTCAATCTTCCTACTTACCTTATCTTTAAATTTCCAGGAAAGAACAACATATGCTAATAAAGCTATAAATACAATCCACACAAAGACTCTGAAAAACATTAACACATCGTTTTATCACCCTGCCCCTCATACAGCTGTTACCTTTCTCATCTCTCTCTCTATATATTATTCAGTATATATACATCTTTTCCCTGCATAGGGAGTGTGAAACTTATGTGCCGGTGGAGAGTTTTTCCCTATATAAATAAGACACTAACATATCTCGGTACGATTGACGGTGTGTTAGTCCTGTAATGACAAGTAAAGTAATAACCTCACCATTGTGAGGAAGGAATCCATCCCTCCGGCAGCCATTGAAACTACTAGAAACTACTCGATGTTACTTCAAACGGATACTGGTCTGTATTTTGGATGTACTTATCTGCCATTAACGCATAGAGAAATTCCCATTCCTCCTGATGCAGAACCTGTGATTCCAGCAAGGATAGTAGTAGTTACCTAACCATTTATTAGAGGACGTGTGAAAATACTTGAAATACCATCACGAACGGCTTTTAACTCAGGTAGCGATGTGATTTACTGCACCGAATACTTACATTTAATCTGATCTTAAATTCCGTCTTACCATTTCAATTATTTTCAGAAAATTCATATTTTTATGGTGAAGAACATAGCAAGATAGTATTCATACTGAATTGTTTGTCTCTTTCAATCACGCCGATTACGATATAGCCACTAGCCTTCCATACTGCTTCTCCCAACCTTTCAGTTGTTTTACTTGGAACAGGAACTGAATTTTCCCAATAACAAAGCCAGTTTTTTTCCTTCAGGAGAGCAATTCCCTACTGTTACTCCAAGGCTGAATCCTCTCGGGTAGCTGGGATCAGGAAAAACGACAATGTTAGCCCCTTTTTTCCTGATTCTGGGGTTAATGAAACAGCCTTTCCTGTACTTGCTTCTCGATTCATAATAACAGAAACAGCTTGGACGACAGCTACTTACAAATACGCTTACTATTTATTTTTTTACAGGGTGTCTTTCTAAGATCTTTTTAAAGCACTGTCCTAGGCATCCTCGATAAAATGGACCGATTCTATTTGGAATCATTGATGAATAATGTAATCACTTTCAAAATCTAATTTAAACTAGAGTTGGTTGGATCCATGGAATATAAATGCATTCACTAATTTACCTACATCCGACTCCCAAGATCGAGCAACGCCCCCGCTACCTTGAATGATGCCGCCCTTGCATTTTGCCAAAAAGCTACTAGGGTGTATTCCTTAAATTAATAATAGATTATTGATATTATTCCATACTTTAGTGTTACCTTCTTGTTACCAGTCTCCAGAACTTCTTTCCCTTACTAGCTGGATGATCGTAATCAGTTGGCTGCTCTTTTAGCTTTTAAGTGATTGAATCTAAAATGAAACCTTTCCGTTTAATGTCCCGTAGTTCCTTACAAATCAATTCTTCTCTATGTCACCCTGTTATTTTTTATATGCCTCCCTCCCATGATTCCATATCCGATCACATTAGCAACATAAATTCATCATAGCTTGATTAAAGATAGTTATATAGTTTCAAAGTTTTCTCATTTTCTAATACATCTCAATCCTATTATTATTTTCAAAAAAACTTGGCACCTCGATTCGAATTGTAATCATGTGTTTTAGAATTAGAACGCACCTAAACGGCCCTTGACCTGGCATTATTCTTGCATGTATTACCAATGAAAAAATTAAAGGAGTGATTTTCTTGTTTAATTTTAACCCTTCTGAAGAACAACAAATCATGATTGAAAAAGCAACTGCATTTATGAACGAGTTCGTTTACCCAAATGAAAAATATATGGTTCCACATCGCGGCCTGCCGGATGATATTTTAAAACCATTACAGGAACGAGTGAAAGAGCTTGGATTATGGGCCGGTCATTTACCAAAAGAAGTTAATGGAATGGGGATGGGCTTCGTTTCCCTCGGTTTACTGTCTGAAGTAATTGGTAGAAGTCCAATTGGTCCATACATTTTCGGCTCTATGGCACCTGATGCTGGAAATGGGGAAATTCTATGGAAGGCAGCCACCCCGAAGCAGAAAGAGAAGTACTTGGTGCCTCTTGCCAACGGTGATATCCGCTCCTGCTTTGCGATGACAGAACCAGAAGTTTCCGGATCGGACCCTACGACACTTCAGGCCCGAGCTGAACTGGAGGGCGATGAATGGGTCATTAATGCCCATAAATGGTTTACAACAGGCGCTATAGGTGCATCGTTTTCCATTGTAATGGCGATGACAGATCCGGAAGCTCCACGTCATCAAAGATTCAGCTTGTTTCTCGTCGATTCTGATAATCCTGGTTTTGAAATCGTTCGTGAAGTACCTATTATCGGCGATCATTATACTGGTGGCCATTGTGAAGTGCGGTATACGAACTGCCGCATTCCTAAAGAAAACCTTCTTGGACAGCGTGGTGAAGGGTTTAGGCTTGCCCAACTAAGGCTTGGACCAGGAAGAATCACCCATGCAATGCGCTGGATTGGCGTTTCGAAACGAAGCTTCGATTTAATGCTTGACTACGCTTCTCGACGTGTGACACGTGGAAAAACACTAACCGAGTTCCAATCGATCCAAAACTTCATTGCTGATTCATCTGCTGATATTGAAGCTGCTCGTCTAATGACGCTCCATGCTGCCTGGAAATTGGACAATGGTGATCAAGCTCGTAAGGAAATCTCAAGAATCAAATATTTTGGAGCAAAAGTGCTGCATGATGTCATCGACCGAGCCATTCAAGTGCATGGCGCTCTCGGAATTACAGGGGATACGCCACTTGAAGGCTTTTACCGTGAAGCACGGACTGCCAGAATCTATGACGGTCCGGATGAAGTCCATCGCAGCGTAGTAGCCAAGCTGGAACTCAAGGAGTTCATGGGGGGGGAATCCAATGTCCAAAAACCAGTCCAAAACACAAGCCAGTCAAATTGATTGGAACGTAATCGAAAACTACATCCGCTCACATATTCCTTTTTTACCGAATGATTCACTGCAGGCTAAAGCTTTCTCTGCAGGTTACTCGAATATTACGTACCAAATCAATATCGGAAAGTGGGAGGGTGTTTTCCGTCGTCAACCATTCGGAGACCTCCCGCCAAATGCACATGACATGAAGCGAGAGTTTACGATTTTGGGCAAGCTTAATCCCGTTTTTCCTTTGGCACCAAAACCGTTTTTATATTGTGATGACCCAGCCATTACGGATAAGCAATTTTATATAATGGAAAAGAAGGTAGGGCTTGTCCTTGATGATTCCCTTCCCCCTGAGTTGGATGGAAATCAAGCATATGCTAAGGCAGTCTCGGAAACGGTTGTCGATACACTTACACGTTTACACAGCATTGATTATCAAGCAGCCGGGCTCAATATGATCGGCAAACCGAATGGATATCTCGAACGTCAAGTCAAAGGCTGGATTAAACGCTACGAACGGTCGAAAACAGATGAATTAGACGGGGTAGGTGAAACCGAGCAGTGGCTGCTCGGCAAGCTTCCCTCCTCGTCACTTTCCAGTATTGTGCATAATGACTTCAAATTGAATAATATGATGTTCTCCTACAATAGCCCTGAAGCCGTGGCTGTTTTTGACTGGGAAATGAGCACAATCGGTGATCCTTTAACGGATCTCGCCATCAGCTTGGCTTATTGGACCGAGCCAGGTGAAACCGAAACAGGACTCACCTCCGTTACTAGCAAGCCAGGATTCCTAACACGTAGGGAATTTGCCAACCTTTATGCATTAAAAAGTGGCAACAGTCTCAGTGATATTGACTATTATCTAACCTTTGCCTTCTATAAGATAGCCGTTGTCCTTCAGCAGCTTTATTATCGTTGGAAAAATGGGGATAGTCAGGACAGCCGGTTTGAACATTTACACATTGGAATCAAAAATTTAATGCATCAAGCAAATCGAGCAAAAAACCGTGAATTGTTATAAGTAACAATTGGAAGTGTCTACCCACACCTTGGGTTAAAAATTTAGATAAATGTTTAAAAGTACAAATTCCCACTTAACAGCGACTGGCGGATGTCAGTAAGCTGGATTAGTCTTCTACCTCAACGATTAGCATATGCCCTCGAGCCGATGGTGTCTGGTGCTAGACACCAAGACATTTCATATTATTTACATTTCCATAAAATATAAAAACAGCCCAAGACCAAGACAGAAAAACTTCACGATCATTTCTGTTCCAGATGGTTGTGGAGTTTTTCTTCTATGGGTGGTTTCATAGTATTCAGAGATCTGTTTCCGAATAAATGGATTCAAGTGATATCTTGACCAATTTCCCATGAATTCTGTTGAAGAAATTCCCTTGATCTTCATGTTCGATTCCTTCTGCGATATGACGAAAAGCAATCTAGAAAAAAAGAAAAATAATATTGCCAACAACATGGTAAAACAGTAAAGGTGAAATCTGTTGGACTTCACCTTTACTGTTCTTCTATAATAATCCGAAAAGAAAAACCATTGACTAGACTAATATTGTGTTTCTATAATCCATACTATTCCCCATCTAAATAATCAATGGCAAGTGCAATAAAATAACGGATAGATTCTATGAACTTATCAATTTCTACATATTCATCCGGCTGGTGAGCAAGTCGTGGGTTTCCGGGACCAATTATAATAGTTGGAATTCGTAAATGCGGCCAATACACTGAAGCGTCAGTATAATAATTAACACCTGAGGGCCTTAGGTCTAAATTAAGGTGATTCTTCCCTGTTTGAACAGCAAGTTTTACAAAGTCATCAAATTCATTTGTGGACACGGAATCCATTCGGTTAATAACCTTTATTTGATATGTTGACTGTAACTTCTCTGAAATCTCTTTGATCATATTCTCAATATCATGTAAAATGCTGTCATTATCCTGTCCAGGGACAGTTCGTATATCTAGAGTCAAATTACACTGATCAGGCACAACATTTGTTTTTACTCCACCTTCAATTGTTCCAATATTAATCGTTGGGTAGCCTAATAGTGGATGTGGAGAATATTCAAATCCATAGGTATGGAGACGATTCATTAATTCGTTCATCGCTGTAATGGCATTTATCCCTTGGTCAGGCATTGATCCATGGGCCGTTTTTCCGTAGGTGATAATTTCCAGCCACAGACATCCTTTATGAGATGTATACAGTTCGTTTTCACTAGGTTCCGATACAACTAACGCAGTAGCTTTATCTATTTGTCCCTTTTCTACGACTTTTTTTGCACCGTATCCATCAACCTCTTCTCCTGCAGTGCCGACAAACTGCAACTTCCCATTTAATTGAACACCAGCCCGTTCGATACATTCTAAAGCGAGGACCATTGCGCCTACACCGCTTTTCATATCGGTTGCCCCTCGACCAAATACTTTATTATCTATTAATTTTCCGGAAAACGGGTCGTGTTCCCATTCTACTTTACCCGTAGGGACCGTATCAAAATGCCCACTATACACTAAATATCTATCATCTGATTTCACATTCGGGTATGTTACAAATAGATTTGCACGATCGTTACCGAGATCATCCAATTCGACTTGAAGGTTTGATGATTTTAAATAAGATTGAATAACCTCAGCAACCCTTTTTTCATTTCCTTGTGGATTCACGCTGTTCACTTGAATAAGTGATTGTAGAAATCGAACAGATCTTGATTCATCAATAAGTTCAAAAATAGAATGTAAATCAGTCATCCAATCCCACCTTTTTTAGAATGATGCTTCTTTAGGTTTTTTAGCTTGAAATTTTATTCACAAATACCAAAAATCAACTTGTCTCCATGTATATTGGGAGACAAGTGAATAATTGGAACTAGGTTTCTATCACTAATTTTTATTGGATATACTCAATGATTTGAACGGTCACATAACCAACTATTTAATATGCCTGCAAGTTTCCCGGTTAATGCCAAGGAAGCATGGCCGGCTTCCACAAGTTGATGGGTTTTATCTTCACTTGAAACCAAATCCATCAATGGAAGGCTTTGTCCTTGAGGTATAAGGTTATCATTTTTTGAGATAACAACTAATAGGTTTGACTTAATTTTACCCAAATCGACTTTATTACCACGAATAGTGAACTCGCCCTTAACGAGTTTATTTTCTTTCATGAGGTCATTACATATTTGTCGGAAAGCTTCTCCAGTTAAAGGTACATGGCCTTTTGTCCATTGGTTCATACGCCGCCACTTTTCCACAAAACGCTTATCATTAGCACGGGTCAAAAGTGTAACATAAGGACTGTAGTAGATTGGAGAAGTTATGGACCTAAACATTGCTTCAATATAGACAGGAGGAATTAATCCGTAAACATCAATGAAGCGGTCTATATTAAAAGCACCTTCTTTTAGTCCCTCCGCCCATTTCTCAGGCATGGCAGGCACACTATAATCAATTGGTACTGCCGCACATACCAGGTTCTTAATTGGCTCATCCGCAATTGCGGCATACATGGCTGCAAGTGTCCCTCCCAGGCAATACCCGACTACAGACACTTCATCTGCACCCGAATGCCTTAATGCTCGCCCTACACCTTTTTTAATATAGTCAACAACATAATCACCCAAAGTAATGTCTTTATCTTCGTATCCCGCAATCCCCCAGTCTAATAAATACACATCATAGCCACTGTTTACAAGGCCTCCTATTACACTGGTACCAGGTGCAAAATCTAGGATAGTAGGGCGGTTGATTAGCGAGTAAACAATAAAGACAGGAACATCATATTTTTTTTCAACGGTAGGATAATGCCATAAAGTCGCCTTATTTTTTTTCCAAATAGCATGTCTTGGAGTGTGACCTTCACTTAGTTCAGGTCCACTGATGGCATTTGAAAATTCGTTCCAACGCGTCATCTCTTTTTCAAAATCGAAAGAGGGAATTGTATTATTATTTAGAGTTTCAGTAGCCAAATTTATTCCTCCTTATTATCATTTAGATGTAACAGCTAGGTTTTGTTCTTGTTTTGCTTTTGTATCAATGTTTTTGCCCATTAGCTCTTTAAGAATCAGAATCTCCTCTTTTAAGCTATGGATTTCTGCCAATTCACTTTTCACTTCTTGGAGATTTGATTTCAACTGTTTTACCTCTTCTAACTCTTTTTTGGATATCGTTTGCTCTTTTTTTAGCTGTTTTACTAGCTTAATAATGTCACGGGAAACTTCAGTAATGCTTTCCATTTCCTTATTGGAGGAATCAACAGAATCTTGTAATTTCCATAACTGTTCTTCCAGCGAGTCCAATTTTTCTTCCGTTTGGATAGCTAATTTCGCTACGTTAGACAAATCTGCTTTAGTAGGTACGTTCCATTGATTGGCGAAAAACTCCTGGTTCTTTTTAAAAAACTCCAGATAACGTGCTTGGGTATCCGAAGTTAATCTTGAATAGCTTACAAATTCCGGATTATTTGACGATCCTTTGATGAAATCATTTGCTTGTTTTTCCCATTGGTCACTAAATTTTTTAAACATATCATATGGATCAAATGTTTTTTGATCTACCATTTTCTGAAGAACCCCCTGTATTTTGATTTGATTTAATTGATTCGTTTAATCCCTCCATATATGTATGAAAAGGAAAAAACACATTTTTCATTTGGTTATTCATTATTTTCAAGAAATCACGTTGTTTATTCTGGATAATGGAAGCAGTTTGTTTCATATTGTCCACATACAGATTGCGGTTATTTTGTCTAAATTCAACATGCTCTTTCAATACGGACATAAAGTTGTCAACATGTTCGCCATTTAGCAGATTAGCCCCTGATGTTAACTTTGTTGTATTGTTTTGAACATCATCTAATTGTTTGTTAATTTCCTCATAGGACTTTACTGGGAAAAAATATTGCAGGACAGTCGTTGCGTTGAGAAGTTCCTCTCTAGAGATTTTTTCCCAATGATGCAGCTCTTTAGAAAATTGTTCACTGAGTTCTTTACTATTTTTATGATTCCTTTTAACATTTTCTGCAAATTGGAGAGCAGATTGAAGTAGTACTTCCTCACGAAATTCTGTCCTTTCAACCCAAGCATCTAATTGTTCAAACGCTTGATTCCATAAAAGGTCTAAACTTGAACTTGAAGTGTTTTTTTCGATTTGGTGTATTTTTGCCATTATATTTTCCCTCCACGCTTTACGATCGAAGTCATTATTTATAGGACTTCGTCAAAAATTCATATATACTTCCCTTACCCACAAATAATCAAAGATAATAAAAATTACTAAGCAACCTTAAATAACCTTCTCTTGGTTTACCGTTGGAATAACTGAATCCGATACCGGCTTTTCTTTAAGTATGATTGCACAAACAACAGACAGGGCCGCTACTGAGGCAAAAAATATAAAAACGTTACCAAAGTCTTGTGAACCATCCGCCCCTACAGTCACTAAATAACCCGCGACAAGAGGAGACACAAACGCACCCAGTTGACCAATACCATTAGATAACCCAGTAGCACTTCCGACTATTTCCTTTGGATAGCGTTTAGGCAAAAAAGCATAAATTGAGCCGAAGTTTAAGTTAACAAAGAAACCGACAAGCAAGAGCAGAGTGAGCAACAGGGCAGGTTTCCCACTGTCTATCGCACCAAGCATCCACAATACAGGAATACTACCTATCCCTCCAATTAAAGCAACAGGTTTCATACGACCAAGAACTTTATCCATCAGCCATCCCCCTAATAACATAGCGAAGAAAGCAATGATATAAGGGGCAGAACCAAAGAAGCCCATTTCCTTAATATTCATCCCATGCTGCGTAACCAAAAAACTAGTTAACCAGGTAGTAGTTCCCCAATAAACGGCCAATTGACAAAAAAGAAGCAAAGTATAGACATAAAAATGAAAGTCTTTTAAGAAAAGCCCGTAGGTTTTTCTTTTCTCTTCCTTCGACATCTTTTCAATTGGAGAATCGTCTTGTCCATCAATATCCTGTTCCTTACTTATTCTCCCTTTAGCAATCATTTCTTTTGGGGTATTCGATACAAAATACCACAGTAAAAAAATTGCAACCGCACCCGGAATAGCAAGAACATAGAATACCGGTCTCCAATCCCCCCCAAAAAAGTAGAAAGAGATACTAGTGACTATAACTGGCACAATTGCGGGAGCAACTGCCCATGAAGTTGCGAAAAAAGAAGTGGCTCTTCCTTTTTCATTTTGAGGAAACCAGTTGTTTATTGCCCGAATCGCTGGGGCAAAATGATGTCCTTCTCCAAATCCTAAGCCAATACGTAATAATAAAAACTGGGTGAAGTTTTTGACAGCTCCTGTTAAGGCTGTAATGACAGTGAATACCAATATTGCAATGTACATAACCTTTTTAGGACCAATTTTATCAGCAAGATAACCAGCGCTTATTTGAGCAGCAGCATAAGCAAAGAAAAACACGGATGCAAGTTGTCCTACTTCGACTGGGGTTAAGTTTAAATCTTCCTGAATAAATGGAAGGAAGGTTAAGACTGCCATCCTATCAAAATAATTAATAATATAGACCAGCCAAAGAACGACAAGAACGACATAACGGTAGTTCCATGCTTTTTTCACAATTTTATTCAATATGATCGCTTCCTCTACATAGATTATGGTAAATCAATCCGCAATAAATAATTAGAGATGCTTTACTACTAAATAGTGTGAAATTTTAATTAAGCAGAAGATTCTTCAACTCGGCCTTTAAAACTTTGCCTGCCGAATTACGAGGAAATTCTTCTACGAATTGAATTTCTGTTGGGACCTTATAATTGGCTAAATATTCGGAAACAAAATCTTTTATTTCTTGCTTTTCAATGGTTTCATCAGCCTTGGGTATGATAAAGGTTTTTACGACTTCGCCCCAGAGAGGATCTGGAATTCCTACTACAGCGGCTTCTAATACTTTTGGATGATTATATAAAACATTTTCTACTTCAATCGAGAATATTTTTTCCCCACCACGGTTTATCATGTCTTTTTTACGGTCCATAATATATACAAAACCATCCTGGTCTATTTTTGCTAAATCTCCTGAGCGCCAGAACCCATCAATGAATGATGCTTGGTTCGCTACCTCATTGTCCCAATAGCCCTCAACCACCATTGGTCCCTTCATTAATAATTCTCCAACTTCTTCAGGTAAACATGGTTCACCCTTATCATTAACCACTTTTAATACTCCAACAGGAACCGGCAATCCAACCGAAACACTCTTGTTTTGATTATAGGATTGTGGCATTATTGTTGCTGGTGAAGTACTCTCGGTTGCGCCGTAAGCATTATGCAGATAGGCATTCGGAAAATGCCTTTTTAAATTATTAATAGTTTCGGAAGACATAGGTGCACCACCAAAGGCAATACAATTTACATTTGGATACCTATAATTTAGAAAATCTTGGTGAGACATCATCATGACATAGATGGTTGGGACGTTAAATAAAAAGGAAACATTTTCTTCAGCTGTTAAACGAATATATTCTTCCGTCCTATATCTACTCATGATAACGGATGTCCCACCTATTCTAACCATGTGCATTAACTGGCCAATCAAGCCGGTGACGTGAAAGAGAGGAACAGCGATCAATGTCCGTGTTTCTTGATTTAATTTTAGTACCTGTTCATAATTCATTGAGCTGTGAATGGCTCCTAAATGACTACCAATGGCTCCTTTTGGAAGTCCCGTTGTACCTGAAGTATACATAATGAATAACTCATCATCTTCCGAGACATTTATGTTTACAACTGAAGATTTTTGTTCTAGGACTTCAAAAGGAAGATAGTCTTTTCGCCTTGGTGTTCCATTTCCAATCAAGAAATAATTTTGAACATTTATGATTGAATCTTCATCCCTCAAGTTTTCTACTTTAGGTAAAAATTCATCATCCGTAATCAAAATTTTGGTGCCGGAATGTTCTACCATATAAGAAAGTTCTTTTTCTTTTAATCTCGTATTTAATGGCACAACTATGGCGCCAATTTTCGCACAAGCAAACACTAGTAAAGAGAACTCGATACTATTCCCCAATAAAAGGGCCACACGGTCTCCCTTCCCAACAAGCAAAGAGTTTTGTAAATTACCGGCAATATTTTCCACTTTATCGAGCATCTCTTGATATGTGAGTCGAATTCCATTCATGACCAGTGCTTCTTTTTCGGGATATTGTTCAACCGTTTCTTTCAACATAGACATGATATTTTTTGGCCGTTTTCCGAAAACCTTCATTTTACGATTAAAATGCATTTCTTCCACGATGTTCATTTTCATACCTCCTTAACTAGCTATTTATCTTGCAGTCCAGCCCCCATCGACATTCAATATTTGGCCCGTAACATACGCAGATGTATCAGAAGCCAAGAAAACCACTGGCCCTACCAAGTCTGAAATTTCTCCAATTCGTTTGATCATTGCGGAATCTATTATCTTTTGAAGCCTTTCAGGGTCAGAGAGCCAGTCACCAGTCATCGGAGTTTTTATATATCCTGGTCCAATTGCATTAACGGTAATATTATATGCAGCTAATTCTTCCGCCCATACTTTTGTCATTTGGTTAATGCCACCTTTACTTGCAGCATAAGATGTTTGGAATGGCATTCCAATCGTTCCTAAAATAGATGAGATATTGATTATTTTTCCATAGCTTTGTTTGATCATTTGTTTTGCACAAGTTTGACCAACTAGAAAGATTCCTTTTAAATTAACTTCTAAAACTGTATCCCAGTCGCTTTCTTCTATGTCAATTAATGGCTTACGAATATTGAGTCCCGCATTGTTCACTAAAATATCAAGTGAACCAAATCTATCGACAATTTGGCTAACCAAATCTTCCACTTGACACTTCTTAGTAACATCGCAAGAAATGTAGTGTGCATCAATATTTTCTTCCCTTAACTGTAAAACCGCTCGTTCTCCTTCCTCAGTTCCTCGGCTGGAAATGACAACTGTTGCATCATGATGGCCTAAAGCCTGAGCCATTCCAAATCCAATACCTTTACTACCTCCTGTTACTAGTGCAATCTTTCCTGCTAGATTAAATGTAGGCAAATTCATACTCTTTTTCCCCTTCCCCTTTTTGAATGACTGTTCTTTTGTTTCAGCAAAAGAATAATCAAACCGCCATTTATATATTTTTTTAGACTTACACAAATAATTAGTTAATGCAATTGCCGTGCCAACTTTTATAATTGGATGAAAAAATTAATTCATGGCACCTTTTTTACCCGAAATATGTTTATATAGCAATGAATCGGGGTAGTAAAACTTTATTTATTACAAAAAAAGCCAACGAATATACGTTGACCATAATGGATTATATAAATTTCCCTTGATTACTTTCTTCATCATTTACCGTGTTTACAAACCTAATCTCTTCATTTTCTTTACAAGTGCCGATTGACTGATGCCTAATTCTTTAGCCGTGCTACGTGTTGTTTTATATTCTTGAATTTTCTCTTTTATTATCTTTCGTTCAACATTTTCAATGATTTCTTTTAATGTACTCTTTACATTTTGTTTAAGTTCTAATCCTTGTAACATACTTGGTGGCAAATCCTCCAAGCCTATTTGTTCCAGATCGGCCGTTACAACTAATCTCTCAATCAAGTTTTCCAACTCCCTAATATTACCAGGCCATGGATATTCCTCGAAGAAACGAATGATTTCCGGATGAAAACGCTTATTTAATCGGTTCTTTTTGTTCATTTTATTTAAAAAATAGAAGGCTAGCGGTACGATATCTGCTTTCCTTTCTCGTAATGCTGGTATTTTAATGGGAACAATATTTAATCGATAGTAAAGATCCTTTCTAAACTCGCCATTTTCGACCATTTCCTCCAAATTCCTATGTGTCGCTGAAACGACCCTTACATCTATTTTGAAGCTACTTCTCCCGCCGACACGAGTGATTTCAAATTCTTGTAAAACCCTTAATAATTTAACTTGAAGATCAATTGGCATGTCTCCAATCTCATCTAAAAAAATCGTACCCCCATTTGCTTGTTCAAATAAACCAGGTTTTCCACGACTGTCCGCACCTGTAAATGCGCCCTTTTCATATCCAAAAAGTTCAGATTCAAGAAGGTGCTTTGGTATGGCTGCACAATTCACTTTAATTAAAGGTTGGTTTGCGCGTTCACTTTCTTGGTGTAGGTATTTAACGATGACTTCTTTCCCGACGCCAGACTCACCTAAGATGAGTAAAGTTGAATCAACTTTTGCCAGTTTTTTAGCAAGAAGAAAAACCTTTATAATCTCTTGGCTTTGAGCTACGGATCCGTCAAGGTTCATATGCAGCATTTCCTTTTTTTTAAGTTCCTCGATTTCATTTAAATATTTTTGGGTTAAATTTATGGAATTTTGCAGTTCGGTCTTCATATGGTTTAAATCCGTTATATCCCTTACGTTCGTTACAACGTAAGCAATTTCCCCATTCTTGTCATATACAGGATTTCCAGTAACTAATAGTTCCTTTCCTCTTACAGTCTGAATAATCGTTTTTGGCGCTTTTCCATCTAAAACTTTCATTGTAACGGATTCAGAAACTAGGCCCTCTTTCACCACTGTTTTCATATTTTTACCAAGAAGTTCCTGGCTTTTCACACCAGTAACTCTTGAGTATGCATGATTTACCATCATTCCATTACCATTTTTGTCGGCAACGTATATCCCATCGTAACTTGACTGAAATATGGAAGCTAAGATGTTTTGGATGTCTGTATTGTCAACACTTTCTATCTTGGTGTCCTGAGATATGATGAAGTCACCAATTGTATACATATTTTGCATTTCATTCGCCCCTAAAAAGTGTTTTGTAAGAATAACAGGTAAAGCGTTTTTAAATAAACTTTTTGTTTTAGATAACTAGAATGATGAATTTTCGAATCAAAAAACATAGGTGATTCAAAATGTACTCAATTACATTTATTTATTTAATTCTCCAAATTGTTGGAAATACCTTTCTATTTTTTCAGAATTTTCACTATACTCTACATAGTTAACGAATTCTTTACAAAACTTCTAATTAGTTGGATGAATTTGAAAATGGCCAAAAAAAATAACCCGTACAAGCACTAATGGAAAGTACCTGTTCATGGTTATTTCTCAATGAGATTTTTCATTTTTAATAATTAACGGTCTCGAGCTTACAATCTACTACTTATTTACCCCTGAACCTACCATAACTTTAAAACCGTCTTCCACACGACGTAATAATCTAAGCTGTGCTGTTCTAGCAAGATTAATGTATTCGTTTGAATTAGCTGTACGTTCTTTTCTATGTGTTTGTAAGTTCTCTACATAGGCTTTATTGTTTTCAACAGCCCTCTTTTCAAATCGCTCCATTATATCAAAGGATGATTTTAATGGAGTTAACATAATGTTTTCGAATCGATTCACGACTTCCTGTCCTTCATTAATGAAAGAACGATGTCCCTCTGACAAAACTTCCTCCGCTTTATTACTTTGGAATGAGTTCATAACATCCGCATTTACTTTTTTATTTCCTTCGTAAAAGGATGTGAGTGATTTACGAAGTTCAGCATTGAACTTTGACGTTTCCTCAAGTGTCCTAATGTATACTTCCTCTTGATTTTCAAGGACTTTGCGGGACCGCTCAATATCACCTTCATACTGATTCCAAACTGTATTAACGATTGATTCAGAAATATAGGCCTTTTCAATTTGTTCATTCTTCTTTTGACTCATTTTTGTTCCTCCCCTTATTCTTGCTAGATTTCTCTATTGAATCCCTCATCTGAAATGAAGGCATATAGAGCTCTAAAAAACTTGAATACATACGGAAAAATTGATCCAACATGGATTGGTAGTTCTCCAAATGGGTTGCATGGGTTCTTAAATAAGCAACACCAGCGTCTGTGATCGAATATTTCCTTTTAGCGGGACCACTGCCTGTGGTATCCCATTCAGAACTCACTAAATTATCTTGTTCCAGTTTTCGCAATAGCCGATATAAGTTCCCTTGATCAAGGGTTTGGAACCCAAAGTTTTGCAGCTTTTGGATAAGCTCGTAGCCATGTAAGGAAAATCCGCTGAGAAGTAACAAAATAAATGGCATAATAAAATTTTTCGAAGGGGCTAATGATTGTTCTTTGTTGTCTTTTGCCATCCAATTTCACCTCGATAATTAATCTATATATGTATTTTACACCTATAAGTAATTACAAGTCAAGCGAGCACATATATATATAATGCAATTGACTGAAATTTCAAAAATAAGCCACCATGAGGTAAGGTTTTGAACTTACAGAAAAAGGAATATCTTGCTAAATCTCGAATTAGTCAATTACGGACCAAACTATTTAAGAATGGTGGTGACTCAAAACGCTTGTTAGACAAAGAAATGGCATCCAGGAATTATACGACTTAGAACCTACAACGTTTGATTCAAACAAAATTTGGATTCTGTCTTGCGTTTTATTTCAAAATAGCCATGGTTGGGTGCTCCTAAGAATTGAACTATGCTGATGGTATATGTACGAGTGGAGTGAATGGCGAGCTCATCCACTATTGTACGAAAATTTTATTACTAGCAGCTTGACGTTACATTAAAAGAGAGCATGCGGACATCGATGCAATTACCATGTTTCATTCTTCGTATTTATGGCAATTAAATCAAAACAAGTTAAGGGGGTTTTGATTGTGAAAAAGACAGCTGTCAGTAAAAACGAAATGCCTTATTTACGTGTTGGTTATGGCGAATCTTTAATTCTCATTCATGGACTTGGTGAAATAAAGGAGGGTTGGGGGAAACAGTTTGAATTAGCAGATCAGTATGACCTGATTGTTCCTGATTTAAGAGGACATGGTGATAATCTAAGAATGGACGGAATAACGATTAAAAATTTTGCAAAGGATATTTTGTCCTTACTTGATGAATTAAAAATAGAAAGCGCTCATATTTGTGGAATGTCAATGGGGGGTATTGTAGTACAGGAAATTTATCGGCAAGCACCAGAAAGATGCCTATCCTTAATTTTAGTCAGTACGTTTTATCATGCCCCAGCACAGTTTAGGACAATCTTTTTCCCTGTTCGAAAGGCAAGGGCACTCTTATTGTCTTCCGAGGAGCAAAAATTAATGGCTGCCAAAACTTGTTTATACTCTTGGAAACAGGAGAACATGGAAGCGTTCTTCAAGTTTTATAAACCAAACAAAGAAGCTTACGTTAAATCTATGGAGGCATGCCTAGAAATCGATAATCGCTCTTTATTGCCGAAAATTAAAGTTCCTACACTTGTTATTGGCTGTCAATATGATTCAATAACCCCAGTTTGGATACAGATTCTTATGCACGAACAAATCCCTAACTCTGATTTAGTTATTTTCCAAAAATCAGGACATATTGCAAAACTTGAAGTTACGGAAAAATTCAATCACACATTGCGTCACTTTTTAAATGAAAACGGACTGACTGAAAAAGCTGGATAACTTGTCGAAGGAGTACTTTCTTCCCTTTTATCTACCCATTGGAATCAAAGAATATTATTAATTCTAGATCAACACCAATAATTCAGTCTCAGAAACGAAGAAATGATTCCTTTTTCAATGGAAGCATTTCTTCTTTATTTTATTGAACATTGATCACTACATTGATTGTTAATGCTTAGATTTTATTTTCCCACCCAATCCGTTCCTTTGAAACAGTTACAGAAGGAGCAAGGAAGTTATTTACATAATCAAAAACTCATTCGAATTGAGTGAGTTTTTTGCATGATTAGAAATTAAATAGCTGAATATGTGCAAAGGATATCATTCTTTTCACGGCTTTGAGGGGAAATCAAATTATTTGAACAACATCGGGGGACAAAATCATCGGTTCATTAAGAGACAAGTCCTACTTTAACGTTAATTCGTTGACATTTTTGCCTTTATTAAACTTATTAAAATAACCCTAATCATCACTTCATGATTTTAGGGTTATTTCAGCATATCTTTAGGTAAATTGAATGAATTTATAATTCACATCCATTTAGAACAGTGGTGACTCCCAACACGTAATATAAGACAAAGAAGCTTTAGGGTATTCAGGAGTCCTACGCTTTAAGACTGGATATTATTTTGCCTTACATTTCAAAATAGTTATTTTAGATTTGAACTATGCTGGAAGATATATTCTTTGTTCGAGAGGATTGTCGAGCGCCTCCCTACTATCAAAGACTTGATACAAAGATTAAAACATGACCTTAACTTTCGCTGCGAATGTAACAATCACGTTTCTGATATACATCCTCCGTTACTTCCTATTCCCGTTTAGTCAAGAAATCTCAGAAATAATATGCTGGAAAAAGTGCAGGACTCCATTCCTCTTCATGCTATGAAAAGGGTTTAGTTCTTTTAGATGCCACACATTTTGAGCAAGAGACGACCGTACAACTGCACAACATAAAACTCTTACCGGAAAGAAGGCAAAAGATTATAGAAACAATTATTAAACACTCAATTACAAGTGATTAACCATCCGTAATTATGGAAACTCTATTAAAACAAGTTAAGGAGGTTTTGAATGTGAAAACGATAGCTGTTAGTGAAGACGAAATGCCCTATTTGCGTACTGGCAATGGCGAACCTTTAGTTCTCATTCATGGACTTGGTGAAATAAAGGAAGGATGGGAAAAACAGTTTGAATTAGCAGATCAGTATGACCTGATTGTTCCTGATTTAAGAGGTCATGGCAATAATCCAAGAATGGACGGAATAACGATTAAAAATTTCGCGAAGGATATTTTGTCCTTACTTGATGAATTAAAAATAGAAAGCGCACACATTTGTGGAATGTCAATGGGGGGTATTGTAGTACAGGAAATTTATCGGCAAGCATCAGAGAGATGCCTATCTTTAATTCTAGTCAGTACGTTTTATCATGCTCCAGTTCAATTAAGAACATTGTTTTTCCCTGTTCGAAAGGCACGAGCACTCTTGTTGTCTTCCGAGGAGCAAAAATTAATGGCTGCCAAAACTTGTTTATACTCTTGGAAACAGGAGAATATGGATGAGTTCTACAAGTTTTACAAACCAAACAAAGAAGGTTATGTAAAATCTATGGAAGCATGCCTTGAGGTCGATAATCGCTCTTTGTTGCCAGAAATAAAGGTTCCTACACTTGTTATTGGTTGTCAATATGATTCAATAATCCCAGTTTGGATACAGATCCTTATGCACGAGCTAATCCCTAATTCTAAATTAGTTATTCTTAAGAAATCAGGGCATATTGCAAAGCTTGAAGTAACAGAAAAATTCAATCATACATTGCGTCAATTTTTAAATGAAAACGGACTGACTGAAAAAGCTGGATAAATGGGAAGGAGTTCATCCTTCCCTCTAAATTCTTTAATTGTTTCCTTTGGAACTGACAAGTTTGTCACTTTACAAAGAGCAACTTTACCTCTTTTAGTTCATCCTTTAAATTATTGATTTCATTATTCATCATTTCCATACGACTTTCTTTAAGTACAAGACTCATCTCATTCAATACTTCTTTCAAGGAAGTGAAGTTACCTTTTTCATTCCATTTTTTTGATATGTTGTATGTTATGTCATCTAAATGATCTAGTTTAGTTTCATTCATAATATAATGCTTAGCAACATTAACTATCTCTTCTTTACTCATGTAATTCATGAAGTCCAACCAATATTTAATAATGGCTCTTTGGTCCTGGACTTGGTTTAGGTGTGACCCTACTAACTCTTCTACCAGCAATACGAATCGTTCGCAATTCGCCGTTTGTTTAATATGTTTATTCCACTCTTCTTCAAGCTTTTTATATTCAATATATGTCTCATTTTCCATACCTGGCATTCTATTCTCCTAATCTACTAACCCCTATGGTGTCCAGATTAAGCGTAATGTAGTATAGGATTTTAGTCAATTAGCAATTTTTGAAATATTTGGTACGATCACATAATAGAATCATATATAATGATTAAAATATTAATTACAGAAAAGAGGTATTTTCATGCCATTCGTAAATCATGACAATGAAAGCCTTTACTATGAGGTTCACGGACAAGGTGATCCTTTATTGTTGATTATGGGGCTCGGCTATAACTCTTTATCCTGGCATAGAACGTTGCCCACTTTAGCTAAGCGCTTTAAAGTAATCGTTTTTGATAATCGTGGTGTTGGTAAGAGCAGTAAGCCTGAACAGCCATATTCTATTGAAATGATGGCTGAGGATGCAAGAGCGGTCCTTGATGCTGTTTCGGTTGACTCAGCACATGTATATGGGATTTCAATGGGTGGAATGATTGCCCAAAGGCTGGCAATCACTTATCCGGAACGTGTTCGTTCTCTTGTTCTAGGTTGTACCACTGCGGGTGGTACTACTCATATTCAACCTGCTCCAGAAATATCTACTTTAATGGTATCTCGAGCCTCCCTTACAGGTTCTCCAAGGGATAATGCCTGGTTAGCGGCACCAATAGTTTATAGTCAAGCTTTTATTGAGAAGCACCCTGAATTAATTCAGGAAGATATCCAAAAGCGAATAGAAATCATTACTCCGCCAAGCGCATATCTGTCTCAACTACAAGCTTGTCTAACTCATGATACATCCAATGAACTTGATAAAATAAACATACCAACATTGATTATACACGGTGATGCAGATAATTTGGTTCCATATGAAAACGGTAAAATGTTAGCTGAACGTATTCAGGGTTCTCAGTTTCACACCGTATCCTGTGCAGGCCACATTTACATAACAGAAGCAGCTGAGGAAGCAAATGACAAAGTTATACAGTTTCTAGCTCATCAATAAAGTCAGCAAAAAGTATCTGTGGGGCGATTGCAACTGCTACAATACTTCCAGATCAAGCATAGGAAATTAGCGGATATCGCAATAAAATTACCTGGCTCACCAAAAGGTCAGTAAGAAGGCGATTATAAACCAATCCATCTAATGGGCTCTCTTGTTGAGCAAGCGCTTTTACTTTTCTACGATGCTGTCATCCTTAGATTTAAAGAGAAAAAGAAATTGGATCCAATAAAATGTATGGACGACATGCCAATCAATGATGAAATAAAAAGTAAGATGTAAAAAACAGCAAGGAATTCTTCTGAATTCCTTGCTGTTTTTTGAATTAAGATAGTTGATTGAAGTTTATTTTAATGGAATTATTTTATTTTCAAACCTAACCCAAACATTTTATATATGGGCTAAAATCAAACATATCCTTCACTCCTTCTGATTATTAATTATATTCAGTTTAGTAATATGCAATAAACATGCCAGTTAAGGAATAAGATGAAAGGGTTTTTAGAACATCACAGTAAATAACCTTCCAAATTCTGTGTTATGATAAGTAAACGAAAATATTGATTAAATTTAGGAGGAAAGTATATATGCTTAAAATTATAAAGTTTTTAACTTTCTTTTTTATTTCAGGTACACTTTTTTTGTACCTTTATCCTCCTTTAGGGAGACGAGCGACTAAAGAAAAAATAAAAAGTTTCAGTACGAAGGAGAATTTTGTTGATGGGAAGTTCATCAACCAGATTCCTGCAAGTCAGGCGATGAGCCTCAAACATACAGGTTCGATACTACGGGATTATATAAAAGGAAATCCCAATAGGCGGCCCGACAATCCTATTCTGATTGAAACTAAAGAACATATGATAGGTGATTTCAATAAAATCACCTGGTTTGGACATTCTGCCTTCATGTTGGAGATGGATGGAAAAACCTTATTAGTGGATCCAATGTTTGGTAAAGCCCCCACTCCCTTTCCCCTGTTTGGAAATAAGCGGTTTAGCAGGGACTTGCCTATAGATTTGGAAAGACTTCCTCCAATCGATGCGGTTCTACTATCACATGACCACTATGATCATTTAGATTATTACTCTATAAAGAAGTTAAAAGATAAGGTCGGTCAGTTTATTGTCCCACTGGGGTTGGGGGCCATCTTGAAAGATGGGGCGTTAATAAAGAAAAGATTCAGGAGCATAATTGGTGGGATGAAGTTAATTACAACGGCCTGCATTTGGTTTGCACGCCTGCGAGACATTTTTCCGGAAGAAGTTTACGCGATGGCAATACAACTCTGTGGTGCTCCTGGGTAATTAACGGAAAACAAGACAAGATATTTTTTAGCGGGGACAGTGGGTATGGTACTCATTTCAAAGAAATTGGAGAAAAATTCGGTCCATTTGATCTTACATTAATGGAATGTGGCCAATATGATGAGCGCTGGTCCACCATCCATATGACGCCTGAAGAAACAGTTCAAGCAAACATCGATGTGCAAGGAAAACTAATGATTCCGATTCATTGGGCAGGGTTCACATTGTCATTTCATGACTGGACAGACCCAATTGAAAGGGTAACTAATGCGGCCAAAGAACATTCCGTTCAGGTTTCTACTCCGCAAATAGGCGAACCAGTATTTATTGGAGTAAAAGAGTTCCCTCAAACAATATGGTGGAAATAAAATCAGTCTATCCTAATTTGGGATAGACTGATTTTATTTATTTAACTGTGTTCCTTCTTATTATAATGAAGATTCATTTTTATAGTATGATCTTTCTTTCCCCCAAAATAATTTGTTCCGATTACACCTAAAATGATAAGGACCGACCCGATTATATCGTAGATTGTAATCTTTTCATTTAGAATAAGTGCTCCTGCCACTATCGTGACAACGGTGGAAAGGTTTGCAAAGACACTCATTTGTGTCGCCTTGATTTTTGATAAAATGCTGTTAGATAGCAACGAAGTGACCAATGAGGCCAATATTCCTAAATACAAAATGGAACTGATGAATTCCATGCTCAACCATGGTGAAAAGAATTCCTGCATTGTTCCTTGGTTGATGTGGGAACTGATAGCGGCAATGTTAAAAATGACGAATCCTATTCCCATCATAAAAAAGGACATTTCACCTGGGGTATAATCTTTGGCTAGTGAACGGGTCATTGTCGTATAACATGCGGTAGCAATACAGGATAGAAGGATTAACACCATTCCGAGCATGTCGGAAAAATTGATTGAGCTCCCTTTCAATACAAAAATAAAAATGACACCCACTACCGATAAGACAATCGAAAGCTTCTGATATAAAGACGTTTTTTCCTTTAAAAAATATCCGGCTATCATCACCGTTATAATCGGAGTAACGGCTGATAAGATTCCAGCATCGGTGGATTGTGAGTATTTAAGTCCGAAAGCTTGAAAGGCAAAGAAAAGAGTTGGAAATAATAATGACAGCGGAACCAGTTTTTTTGCGGACTCCCACGTGTAATTTACTTTGATGACTTTAAAAGCAACTAATAATGATATGATGGCGAAGGAAACGCTGAATCGGAACGCCAATGTATCAAGTGGATTTGATTCAGAAATTGCCATTTTCGTGAATAAGAATGATAGGCCGACAATACTGGCATGAAATATGGCCAACATATATGCAAAAGATTGGGATTTCATAGATGCAGCTCCTCAACTAGACTACTATATATCCATTTTAGGTATAGTACCCCTTGTATCTGAATTGCAACCCAAGTTTAAAGGTAAAAGATACAGGTCCCACGATCCTCCCCTTAAATATTGCAGGTTATATTAAGCTTCAGTAATCTTATTATTCTTAGGAACGACAAAAATTGTTACGATTAGGGAGTTTTTTTACTCTTGGATATATCTTTTGGCTTTTATTTGGATGGTACTAGTATTATATGAATGACTAAAACTAAGATTCCTTAAAAGGCAATAAGAAAAAGCTAATCCGTAGGTAAAGGATTTGCTTCTTCTGTTCTGCTTAAAATATAACTTGAAACAATTCCTAAGTACTTAACATTAAATCTCCTTTTAAATTTAGTATGTAAATTAAATTGGAACTAACTTCATAAAGTTAGTTCCAATTTCGATATGTGTAATACAATCTGATTTCTTCAAAGCAAATCAGGATATTTAATTTATTTTAGTGTGATACAAATTCAAACCCATTTAGGGTGAATGGTCGGTTGAAAATATGGTCTGCGGATTTTGATAATAAAAGGTATTCAGCAAAAAAGTTTACTTGGTAACATACCTCTTGTAGTCATACCTTTAATTATATTGAAAAGCTTCGATTTGTCGGAAACATGGTGGTATATCTCGAAGAAACCCAATAATGAATATCCTAGTCTAGATGTAGCATGACTTCATTTTCTTTAATAATGCTAGAATAGATGGAGATTCTGTAGCTAACTTTCAGTTATTATCACTATTTATTCACAAAATAATAGAAACGACATTAAGACATTACTAAATAATGATTATTTTCCATTTTCACTTATGATAAAATTTCAAGGAGAAAGTGAGGTTTATATATGTTAGTGACCACTATTATATTTCTTTTGGCCGGTCTAGCTGAGATTGGTGGGGGTTATCTTATTTGGCTTTGGTTAAGAGATGGAAAATCCATTTATTTAGGATTTATAGGAGGAATCGTTTTAGTTTTATATGGCATCATTGCAACATTCCAAATGTTTCCAACTTTCGGGCGTGTATATGTCGCATATGGCGGTGTTTTTATTGTGTTATCGGTATTATGGGGATGGGGCATCGATAAGAAAACGCCTGATTTATATGATTGGATTGGGGTCGCAATCTGTTTAATTGGGGTGTCTGTCATCATTTGGGCGCCGAGACATTAGAAGTAAAGGGCTTTAAAGCCCTTTACTTACTCAAAGCGAGCCGATTGATTAAATATTTTTCGATCGTAAGCGTACGCAATATAAAATCTCATGTCCTCTCGGGAACATTATTTAGGTGTTACATATCTTCAGATAACCTTGGTATGAATGTTTTTCTAAACCAATTTCTTTTCCTTACTACTAACGGCCATATTGCTGGATTTTTCCTGTATAAACCAAATCGCAACTGCCGCGATAATGCATGGAATGGCAAATGCTAAGAAATTAACCTGCAATGACAATTTCATATCAAGCAAGACCCCGCAGAAAGTAGGAGCGATAATTCCACCTATTCTTCCTACACCTAATGCCCAGCCTACTCCAGTTGAACGGATTTCGTTAGGATAAAACTGTGATACATAAGCGTTCGTTACGATTTGTGTACCAGTTGTAGTTCCTCCCGCAATGGCAATCAACACATAGAGCATGATCATGCTTGGTTTAAAGCTCAGCATCGTAAGTGCTGCAAACCCTATGACTAAGAAGGAAATCAGAACCATTTTAGATCCAAATCGATCAGCAAGCTTTCCTCCGACAATTGCCCCAAATACGGCGCCGAGGTTAAGTGTCACTAGGAATGTTAAGCTGGATCCTAATTCATATCCTGCCCCTTCCATAATTTTTGGAAGCCATGTACTCAATCCGTACATCACAAACAGGCACATGAAAAAGGCGACCCAGAACATGATTGTACTAACTGTCCGACCTTTTTTGAATAATTGTTTCACCGGGAAACCAGTAGAGTCATTTTTACTTTTCTCATGAAGAACATAATGATCATTCGCAGTGTATTTCCCGTTTACATCCACTTGATTCAGTACGTCTGCCAATTGGCTTTTTTGGTTTTTTAATATAAAATAATACAATGATTCTGGTAACATTTTATAGAGAATCGGCATAAAGATCAGTGGAAGAGCACCAAGCCATACAACTGCGCGCCATCCAAAGTTCGGAATCAGATACATCGCACCTAATGATGCAACAACACCACCTAATGCATGTCCACTGAACATAATAGCAACCAGTGTGCTACGAATTTTTTCGGAGCATATTCAGTAATAATTGCTATTAGATTAGGCATGACTCCCCCCAATCCTAAACCTGCAAAAAAACGTTGTATTCCAAAAGAAGTTGGCGTATCTGCAAACCCTGAAGTAAAAGTAAATATAGAAAAAATGAGAGTACAAATTAAGATGACTTTCTTTCTTCCAAATTTATCAGCTATTGGTCCAAAGACTAACGCGCCTATCATCATTCCAAACAAAGCATAGCTGCTAAATAATCCTGCTTCTACAGCAGTGATTTTCCACTCAGTCATCAAAGATGGTAGGATTGTTCCTAGCATGAACATATCATATCCATCACAGATAATGATAAAGATACAACATAATAAAACCTGCAAATGAAAGCGGTTAAATTTTTGTTCATCAATCATTTCAGATACACGGATTGTGCGCATTTCCTTCGCCTCTTTCTTCTTTTCCTTTATTGACGAAAGTCTAAAGGAACATTCTAAGTTTTTTGAAACCAGCTAACCACCAAATTAAAAAATAACAATAAAGACTTAAATTACACTTATATAGAACTAAGTTCACTATATATTAACTTAATTTTTAGAATATTGTCAATTATCAAAGTTCGTTAAGGTTCATAGAATAGGAAAAACTTTTTATAAAAAAAGGCAAAAAAAAGCCCTCTAGTCAAAAGAGGACTTTTTTGAAAATAAAGAATTTAGGCATCTAATGCTTCTTTTCTCTTTCTTTTTTAGATTCTGTTATAAGATCATACCCAAGATAAAGGATAATGACTGCGCCTAACAATTTAATATATAACGGAATATCCGCTACAAAGAAATATATCATTGAGAATAATGTTCCTATTATAGATAACCAAAAAATTAAATGTTTTAGAATTTTTTTCAAAGTAATGACTCCCTCTCAAAAGATGAGATTAATTATTCTAGTTCGCTCCACTTCAAGGAGGAATATTAATTATCCGTTCTTTCATTTTAACATTTATCCTTTAAATAATGGAGTAAATCATATTGCGAAATATGAACAATTAAGCAATTTTTCATAGAAATTTTATTATTGCTCTAAAACTTAGACCACATTATTTATGATATCATTTATTTTTACAACCTATCATTGACAAATATACATTTTCCACTCCCCTAATAATAATTACTTTGTCATTTAAGGAATTTATAGAATGGGGTTTACAATATAGTTTGCATCAGTCATCTATTGAATCTCATTTTTGTAATGATTACACTCTATCCAGACAGCACCCTTCGTTATTTAGAACATTGTGTCCTTTGAGCAGATCTGCGACGAAACTAATTATAAGAATAAGAAAGAAATTTAATTAGGAGCAACTATACAATCTCTCCTAACATAAAATTAACATGAAAATGGCAACGTGGATATCTCCTACGCCGCCATTTTCATGTTAATTCTTACAGTATATTCATTTTATTGGAGTCTACCTTTATTTCTTCACTTTGTTTTGGTTGATTATTTTTATAATAAGCCATCTTAACTGGAACAAAGGATAAAGCAATCGCGGCAATAAGACCAGGAATAGCAAAAGCAATAAAATTCAATTGAATTGGTAGCGAGATAGATAATAGGAATCCACCAAGGATGGGTCCGAGCATACCACCAATCCTTCCTATTCCAGATGCAACTCCAAGTGCAGTCGATCTAATATTTGGTGGATAGTACTGGGAAACATAGGCTTGTACAAGATTTTGGGCGCCAATCGTACAGGCCCCTGCAATCGCTACTAATGTGTAAATCATGAAGGAACTTCCACCCATTCCTAACAGTGTCAAACTAATTGCACCTAGCGCATACAACGGTACAAGCATTTTTTTAGAACCATATCTATCACAAAGCTTAGCTATTATAAGAGTACCTACGATAGCTCCACCTTGAAGAACGATTAAGAAACCTAGACTTGAATTCAAAGCATACCCCGCTTCAATCATTAGCTTTGGTAGCCATGTATTCAACCCATATACCATTAGTAGACACATGAAAAAGGCAACCCAGAACATCAAAGTACTTAGAGCGCGGGAATTTTTAAACAATCCGACAATCGGCAGTTTCTCATCTGATTTCTTCACTTCTACAATTTCGTCATGTATGGTGAAATTGCTATCAGGACTGACTTTGGATAATACTCTGATTAATTCCTCTTTTCTGTTAATTCTAATGAGATGTGTCGAGGTTTCTGGTAAATGCTTCATCATGATTGGTAGAAATAGTAAAGGTATGCCGGCAAACCAGAATATGGACTCCCAGCCTAATGAAGGCATAAGTAGGATACCTAGTATCGGGGCAAGCATCCCCCCGAATGAATAGCCGCATAATACAATCGAAACGACCATGCTTCTCATTGTTTTCGGGGCGTAATCCGTCAATAAAGCAATGACGTTCGGCATAATGCCTCCCAGTCCTAACCCCGCTAAAAATCGAAAAGTAGAAAATATAGTAGGTGTACTCGCAAATCCACATAGCAATGTAAATAAACTAAATAAAATCAATGAAATGGCAATGACGTTTTTTCTTCCAATCCGATCCGCTAATGTCCCAAAAAAGATGGCGCCGAACATCATGCCGAATAGACCATAGCTACCCATTGCTCCCGCTTCCACTGAAGTTAGATTCCACTCCTCTGTTAACACTGGTACAACCGTTCCATAAACGACAAGGTCGTACCCATCAAAAAGGATGATAATGAAACACCATGCCAACAAACCCAAATGAAAGCGGTTAAATTTACTGTTACTAATTACCTCTGTCGTGTTAATACTAGCCATAAAAAATTTCCCCTCTCTAGGTGACTACCAATATCCACATGATAGCGCTTACGGAATTGCTAATTAAAAAAAATAACTTTTCACTAACTTTACACAAATAGTGAACCGAGTTATCTAATTGTTATTATAATAGGCAATTATCTGATATTTCAATAAAAATTTTCACAAATTAGTCATAAACATCAAAACACCAAAGCATAAGCCATCTTGAAATATAATGAATTCATGAGTGTAATGGAGAATTAAGATGATTTCGATTGAAATCGTTTCCAAGTTACCTGTATTAAAAAATTTTTTTCACACTATAATACAACAACTATTTATTATAGATATGTTATTCAATAGCTCAACAGGATGAAAAAACAGAAAAAAACCAGTCCCTGATCGGAACTGGTTTCTAATTTTAAAGAAAGAGCCGCCATTGCCGTATTCACGTAAGAAAGTTTTAAACCACCACTCCTCAAAGTGGGTGTTTGCAGAAACAATCCTGTTGTCCAAGTCAGTGACGAGGCATAACATTCCTGTTTCGATGTAAAACTCCCTATTACAGCTTAAAGGTTAAAACTTAATTATCATTACGAACAACGCAACTTGTATAGTTATAATACATAAATTCATTCTCTCTTGCAAGACTAATAATTCCCAAGTAACAAAAAAATTTTTGTATTTCGTAATTAGTTATTGATTGCAATGAGACTCTAATAGTGGGTTCTGTAATCCTTCCATAAAAGACTATCTATGTAAAGACATTAATTTTTCCAAAAAAGTATAATATGTTATGTAACAAACATTATAATGAAGAAAGATCTATAGAATTTCATGTGATTTATAAGATATAGGAGGTAGAATCTAAAGGTTTTTAAAGTACTATTTATCCCTTTATATATATAGACTCTTACAATTAATAGTAATTTACATTTGCAAATGCTCGTCAGGGGTCTATAATATTATATATCAGATTTGATAGGAGTGACTAGCTATGCTTTCAAACATTGGTTTTCCTGGTTTAATTCTAATCTTTCTTTTAGCATTAATTGTCTTTGGGCCGAAAAAACTTCCTCAAATCGGACGCGCTGTAGGTACATCGCTTCGAGAGTTTAAGGATGCAACGAAGGGAATAACAGATGAAATTCAAGAGGAATTTAAAGAAGACGTTCAAGCTGCGAAAAAAGAATCGGTAAAATAAAAAAACAATGAAAAAGACGCCTGCACGCAGCAGGCGTCTTTGATGCGTTTGAGGCGGGAACCGTCAGGCCACATCCCGACGTTTAGCTTAAAAAGCATGTTCTTCGACTTACACAAATTAGCTCATCGCTTTATTAATATAACATTTATCCTTTATTATTTCAAGAGAATTATTGAAACTCTTTAAAGAAATTTCATTGTTGTAAGTTGTTAGTGTAAAACCGTTTCTTTTTGTAATTGGTTATAAATTAATAAAAAACCATGTAATTTTATCCTACTAACCCGGGTTGATGTTTTCGATTAAATATTCTACCGAGGAAACTTGTCAAATATAAAATTTAAAATCTATATTCTCTACTGAAAAAAATAGGTATTAGCCTTCTTGTAAAGATACTACACTCCTTTTTGCATCATCTTTTAGACGACCTCTCTCCTATTTACTTTTAAAATCCAACATATTGTTTATTACTGATTAACTTCAACTCCATTTAAAATAGCTTTATCATTGTTGTTCAAGCTTCAATATATACTTGCCACTTTTATTTCAACCATAACACTGCATATTAGTCTTAAACTACTTTGACTTTCTCCACCTTTAATTTAGAGTTAAACAAAAAAACACTCCGATGAGTGTTTTTTTAAAATTATTATTTTTCCTGCTGATTAAGATTGGAATGTTTTCGAGAATAAACAAAGTAAATCACGATACCAATAGCCATCCAAATTAAGAAGCGTATCCATGTATGGCTACCTAGTTGTAACATAAGGAATACACAAAAAACAATCGCTAAACCTGGCACAAGCGGTACAGCCGGACAATAGAAAGCTCGTTTCATATCTGGTCTTGTTTTACGTAAAACGATTACCGCTACGGAAATCATCGTAAACGCTGTTAACGTTCCGATATTAACCAATTCGGCCAATTCACCAAGCGGTATAAAGGCTCCTAGTAAGGCGGCAATTATACCAAACATCCATGATGCCGCATAAGGCGTATTATATTTCTTATGAAGTTTTGATAAAGATTTGGGCATCAATCCATCACGTGACATCGCAAACATGATACGAGTTTGTCCATATAACATAACCAAGATGACCGTTGTCATTCCAATAAAGGCTCCAAGGTCAATAATTCCTGCAATCCAATTCTGGCCTGCGCTTTGTAGTACTAAAGAAATCGGGTGATCCAGTGCCGTTGCGAACTGTGAATACGGTACCACACCTGTCATAATTAAACTAACAATCATATAAAGTACAACACAAATAATCAATGAACCGATAATTCCTCGTGGTAAATTCTTTCCTGGATCTCTTGTTTCCTCAGCAGCAGATGCTACTGCATCAAAGCCGATAAATGCAAAGAACATTAAAGCGGCTGTAGAAAATACTCCACTGATTCCGAATGGCATGAATGGCTGCCAGTTTTCAGGTTTCACATAGTAAATAGAAGAGACGATAAACAGCAAAACAACGATCACTTTAATAACAACCATAATGTTGTTTATCCTTGTAGTTTGTTTCGTACCTCTAGAAATCAATAAAGTAATAGCCATAACTATTAAAAAGGCTGGCAAGTTCATATAAGTTGTAACACCCTCAATTGAACCAGGTGCTGCCGTGAGCTTCTCCGGGAAGTTAATCCCGAATCCACCTAAAAACGATTGGAAATAACCAGACCAGCCGGCCGATACGGCACTAACCGCCAATAAGTATTCAAGGATTAAATCCCACCCTATAATCCAGGCAGCAAATTCACCTAGAGTTGCATACGCATAAGTGTAAGTTGAACCAGATACCGGCACGGATGATGCAAATTCAGCATATGAAAGTGCTGCGAATAAACAAGCAAGGCCGGCAATGACGAACGATAACGAAAGCGCCGGACCAGCATTAACTGCTCCAGTTCCCGTTAATACAAAAATACCAGTGCCAATTATTGCTCCAATTCCAAGCATCGTTAAATCCCAAGCACCTAGTTCCCTTTTCAACCCCTTACTGTTGGAACCAGCGTTTTTCAATAAGTCCTCAATAGACTTCTTTCTAAAAATACTCATGTTTTCTCCTCCGCGAATTTAAAAAACTATTCAGAAAATAACGAATAAATGTATTCACTTACTTTTTATAGTAGAGAATTTTCGACAAAATTCAACAATTCCTGAATTATCTGACTTTCAAATTATACGTATTAAACCCTTATACGTCAATGGTTTTATTATAGTAGAATTTATATTTTGAAAATTCGTTGAATACCCCTAATGATTATTCGACAAAATTCTCTATCAAATGTTTAAGCGCATTTACATATAGAACGTTAAAATAAATATCCAAATTTTATAATCTTACATGAATGGATTTGACAAATCCTGAACTGGGATACCTACTTACCCTTTTAGATCTTCATTTGATTCTATTTTCCAATATATCCAAATTTTAGATAGAGACTCCAATTTATGTTCCCTACTCTTATTATTATGGAATAATACACCATAATTATTCTATCCATTCAAGAACTAAACGTTTGACGGAATCGATGTACATCTCTATACTTATTAAGTCTAAAAAGTACGGGAAATATGCTTAATTGGAGATGGTGACTTTCATGGATTTTACGATTACCTATCTGTCATTTTATTTAATACAGGTTGAAGGAAAAGGCGATCAGGCTGATAAACGATTTAAACATTTTCAAACACTCGATACCCAGGAATACGAAGAAAGTCCTTTAAAGGATTTTTTGGATGGGGAATTGATGAAAATCTCCAAACGAAAAGTAGACCGTCATCCAAAAACTGAACAAATACCCACAAAAATCGGTTCTTTTATTGTTGAAGAAGGCCATGCACTTGATTCCAATCCTAATTACAATGTATTTAACCGTGTCCGCTTTGCCGGTACAAAAGAAGTCTTCCAGCAGGAAAATGAACAATTCGCTCAGTCGTATATAGATACAAGTGCAGTGCGTGGCGGAGTCTTTCTAGTCGCATCTGCTAAATTAACGAAATATCTAGATGAACCGTTCGTCTTCTTATTAAAATGTGATTTCGAGCCGAAGGTTGCTTCCATTTCAGATGAACGAACACTAATTCGACACGTTGAAATGGCAATCACCACTAAAAATATGAAATCCATCCAATACCCCTACATGCCCGAAGAAGGTATGGTCGAAGAAGGCGAACTGAAAATCCACCAGGCTTCACATGCTCGCTACTTTGAGGACTTTTTGAAATTCGTTGAATATGGCGAATCGATGCCGGAAATCATGAAAAACCAAGTCATCCACATGGTTCATGAACATGTATCCGCCCAATTCGAAGAAAACAGTGACGAACTGCAGAAATTCGAACAGGACCTGGAAATCTGGGAAACTAGCGATAAACGAGAAATCCAAGAACGTCTTGAAACCCACCAAGTCGTCGAAGCCACTGCCCAGATTGTCGAGCATACACCTGAAGCCGAACTGCGAATGAAGCTTGGCAGCACCTCTGTCAAAGGACTTCTAGCCGATTTTGGGGAAAGCATTCATTTAGGGAAGATTAATGGGAAGTATGTATTGATGATAGAAGCCGATACGATTCAATTTGATAAAGGTGTTTCGCCGATTGAATTTCATAAGCCGGATGATTTGATGGAGATTGTGGAACGGATTAGTAGGAAAATCTAAAGAGTTGAGGGTTTTTTGAGGGATTTGTGATCATAAAAACAGTGCCATTTAAACGTTTGTAATCGTTTGTGTGATCAAATTTATGCTCTAAAACATATTAATACGGGTTTCCTTTAATTAAGTACAATTAAAATATTGAATCTAAAAGACAGTGAGCTTATCTTTGCTTACTGTCTTTTCATTTATGACTAAATATAATTTATGATATACACCCTGCATGTCATCGTCGATTTCACGCTTTTCGATCTTAACTCTTGACATATCAGTATTTTGAATAACTTTAAATCTATTCAAAATTGCTATGTTAATGTTCACATATCGTAGTACAAATCACTACATTTTTTTCGAAAAAGATTCTCGTGTGAGTATACCTTACTTTGAATCTACTATATAGAAATAGATGATTTAAGAGAGTTTGCCCTACTCACATGAGCAAATACTTTTTTCATAGTTTTCACCTTAATAATTATCTAATATAAAATGAGAGAAAATATCCTCTCTAATGTTTGGATTATATTAACTAACTTTTAAAATATTGAATCATTCTAGGCAAAAAAAGCCTACGGAATTATCCGTAAACTGTATCTATTAATTCACTTTTGAAACACTAAAAATCACACCAGCATCTTGATCATATTTTAAGTTATAACGAATCGTATTTTTCTCTACTTTCGTTTCATTCTTTTGATATTTATAGCTTTCATCAAACAAACGTAAATCCTTTAAGACTTGCCCTACATCTTTTTGGCTTAAATCAGGATTTGTGATACCAATTAACAACCCCATTGTAAGTACAATATCTGTCCCTTCCCCTTGACCAACCATTATTAGCTCATGAACTGCACCATTATCATCAATATTTTCAATTAATGTGACATCATCATTTCAGTTAACTCATCAGAATTAACGGCATCAATTTGGCCAGTGGTTGCAGTACTTGTGTCGTTTATTGCAAAACAAGGTATAAAAAAAGCAATAAAAAAATGGGGACCTTTCAATAGTTAAGTCAATGCTTAAAAGTTCTGAAGCAGTTGCAAAAGTAGTTGCGAAAGAATTGGGATATTCCAAAACCAATTATCTCTCTAAGAAAGCAGTTGTATATTACAATAAGAAAGGGAAGCCAAAATATATAGTTAGAGACATCGATAGTCATATTGGCGGTTCTTGGAAAGGTGCATCAACAGTAAAAGATCTAGGAAGTAAGAAAACTAGATCTGGAACATACGATGATATAGATTTAAATAGAATAGGGGATTAAATAATTTATGGAAAGAATTCAACAATTTAATGTTAATTTTAAGGATGATGAAACCCCATTTTTTCAGGTAGATACAAATCATAGAATAAGATTTGGAATGGATGAAATAAGCGGGAGTCTTCTTACAACTATCCTTAAAGACATATTCAACACTAATGAAAAGATTGATACGTCTTTTATTATAGGAAATATAACAAATAATAAAAGGCATCATGAAAAAAATGGGATAGGTAAATCAATCAAAATCAACAATTGAGAAGAAGTCATAGTTAAAGATGAAGAAATGGATGCTGAGATAATTTATGCTACAGTAAAAGGTATACATAATTCAGATGTGTATAATTATTGTAAGAAAGTCCACCAAGGGCATAGAGAAGCTTATATCGTTTTTTATAATGATAGGTTCCTCATTTATGTGAATAATGATGTTCTCGATATTATTTCTAATGATAGTAATTTGATTCGAGAATTGAAAGTTAAATACGAAAAACATCTTAATCCTTGAAATCCTCAAAATGATTTATTCAATTTTGATTTCCGTACAGTTTGCTCCATTGTGACATACACAAAAGCCAGCATCAAAATGTTGGCTTTGTTAATAAGAATTATTTTATTATTAATGAATATTTCTCTTTTTGAACCGTCCACCTCGTACTTCCGCAATATTTGCCATTGCTAAGAAAGATGAAGGGTCGATCTCTTCAACAATTGTAGTTAACTTAGATTCTTCAAGTCTGGTAATTACACAGAAAATAACCTTCTTGTCGTCTCCAGTAAAGGCACCTTCACCATGTAAATATGTTACACCCCGTCCTAAACGGCTATTGATTGCATCACCTATCTCTCTTGCATCTTCGCTAATTATCCATACAGACTTTGTTTCATCCATTCCAGTAATAACAATGTCAATGGCCTTAGCAGCTATTGCATAAGCTAAGATTGAATACATAGCTCTATCCCAGGTGTAAATGAATCCAGCAGAACCAAGTATAAATAGATTGATGAACATAACAATTTCGCCAACAGAAAAAGGCACTTTTTTACTTATAACAATGGAAAGTATTTCTGTACCATCAAGCGCCCCACCGTTACGAATTACTATTCCTACACCTACACCTAGGAAAATGCCTCCAAAAATTGTAGCAAGAAGGATGTCCTCAGTGAAGGGTGGAATAGGATGAAAATAAGTTGCAAAAATGGAGAGCATTACAATCCCATATATAATTGATATAGCAAAAGTTTTTCCAAACTGTTTATATCCCAGATATACAAATGGTAGATTCAATAGGAAAAGAAAGATTCCCAGTTTTATACCTGTAACATAAGAAAGCATAATTGAAATACCTGTAATGCCACCATCAATTACATGATTGGGAATTAAAAAGATTTCCAATCCAGTGGCCATTAGCAAAGCACCAATTGTAATAAGAATGGTCCGTTGGATAATTACCAAACGGGATAACTTTCTATGTCGCTTTTTTAGTGCTAAAACTTCCGTCAGAAAAATCACACCTTTTATTATTCATTTATTACTATTATATCCTAATATCAAATTAGGAAAAATAACTTTGAATAATAGAAGTTCTAACCTACGCTCAGTTTGTTCCAATAGTTTAAATACAGATCAATTTCTTCGATGTCAATGTCGATATATTTTTGTTTAATGTTTAAGGCATTACTTAAAAATCCTTTTACATCCCTTTAGTTTATTTTCATTATAACGGATACCCCAGGTCTGTAAAAGCCCATTAAGCTTCGTTCAACAATTATTAACCTGCTGTAAATACTGGTGCTCCTGCATCTGATACAGTCATTTTGTAACGTGTTCCATTTGCACTATACATATATGTCCCTTCAAAACTTGTTGTGGAAGCGTTGTTCAATCCTTTCGTTAATCCAACTAAATCATTATTGAAAGTCTGAATGTTACTACAAGTAGTTGTAATATCAATCCCATACTTTTGATTAGCTCCACGTACTTTGTTATTGTAAATACGTCCATTCCTTGAACTAGCTGATGCACTAATAGCACTACGTGTACCAACCGTTTCTGTAGTGGAATTAATGATTACATTAGAATGAACTTCTAGCCCATCCAAGCCACTCCTATTAAATACACTACGCCCACAATTCTCCACTCTATTCCCACTAATCTATAATCCTTCGTGTACCCTAATCCCACATAACTTGTAGAGCCATCAGCAGTAGCGTCACTCACATATACTACTTCTTTCGTAATTCCATTAACTAAGTTATCTTTAACTAATACGTTAATACTGTAGTATCCCATAACAAAACGAGAAGTAGTATTGGAGATATTCCCTCTAATTAACACATCCTCACAGAATGATAGATACATTGTCTCTGCTGTTGAAAGACCTTCAAAAATGTTATCAAGGATTTGAATGTTTTTCACTCTTGCAGTTATACCATCTTTCACCAAACCCGCTTCATAAATATCTCTATTTTTAGACTTAATAAAATGATTTCCTTGTATTTTTTAGTTCATCATAAAAAAAGCGGTAATACTTGGTCCAGTATTACCGCAAAATGTATAAACAGATAGCTTTTAAAACTAATTTAATCTTGTTACTAGCTTACCTTTACTGTTTTACTCTTACTCTTGTTTCCTGATTTGTCTTGAGCGTATACCTTTAATGACGAACCCTTCTTTTGTGCCTTAATTTTCACCTTAAAGTTTCCTCGACTATCCACGATTCCTTGCCCAATCTTCTTACTTCCATTGTAAATATAAATAGATGCTCCTTTTTCACCTTTACCAGTTACTGTTACTGTCTTACTTGTAATTTTATTAACTGTTGGTACGGATGGAGCTGTTTTGTCTATTACCTTAACTTTTTTACTTCCACTTTTATTACCTGAAGTATCTTTAGCATAAACAACGATGGTTGTACCTGCTTTTTGTTTTGCAATCTTAATCGTATATTGACCATTTTTTGCAGTTGTTTCTCCAATTTTCTTGCTTCCTACCATCGCATATACCTTTGCATTTAATTCAGCTTTACCAGTAATAACAGTGGCATTATCATATACATTATTAACTGTTGGTATCGATGGAGCTGTCTTGTCTATTACCTTAACTGTTTTACTTCCACTCTTATTACCTGAAGTATCTTTAGCATAAACAACGATGGTTGTACCTGCTTTTTGTTTTGCAATCTTAATCGTATATTGACCATTTTTTGCAGCTGTTTCTCCAATTTTCTTGCTTCCTACCGTCGCATATACCTTTGCATTTGATTCTGCTTTACCAGTAATAACAGTAGCATTATCATATACAGTATTGACTGTTGGTATGGATGGTGCTGTTACATCTTTTATCACCACAGTACAGCTTGCAGTCTTAATTCCATCCTCTGTGGTTACTGTTATGGTAGCTGTACCCTCCTTTTTTGCGATTATTTTACCTGTGCCATCAATAGCTGCGATATCTGAATGATTACTTTCCCATTTAACCCTTTGATTTGTTGCATTAGAAGGCAAAACATTAGCAGTCAAATTAAATTCTTCTCCAATTTTTAATTCAAGATTCGTTTTGGAAAGAGTAACTCCTGTAACTATAACTGGTTTTGTCTCTATTCTTAAAAGTTCCCCACCGATAACGCCATAAAGCTCATTATTGACCCAGTAATTGTTCAAACCTATTGTATATAGTTTTATTGGCTGACTTCCGTCATTCTTGATAAAATAGTAGCCATTACTAAACCTAGCTATTACATCACCATTAGCATTTAGAGATACAATTGATGTATCAGATCCTAAATAAGTGATTTGATTAGAAATACCATCTTTCCAAATAAAAATTTGCTTTGTTCCATTTATATAATTGGTATACGCCACATAGCCATTGTTAATGGTATAATCTCTTCCAGGTGAGAAATCATTTGATGATGTAGCAATCGTCTCATCTTTTCCATCAACATTCAAAATTAAGAAATGTGTATTCTCATTATATCGATGTCTTTCATATACAGTTAAGCTTCCATCCGACACTGGATATACATTAAAATAACTTCCATCAGAAGATAGCCTACTTGTATTTCCATTGGAATATTTATAAATATTGTAATTAAATATTGTATCCCCTGACCCATTCCATCCAGAACCTGACCAATAAATCACATCACCATTAGATGTTACATTATTCATCCAATTTCCTGCTTCGTTAGATACAAGTGTGATATTATCACTCTCTAGATTCTTTAAATATAATTCGACTCCAGAAGCAATACCAGGTGTTGTAAGAGGTTTTAAATCACCATTCCAAATTGCATAATGACCATTAACCTTTAAAGAATTATTTGAGTTTAATCTCCCTAAATAAGTAAGAGTACCATTTTTATATTCATATAAACTATTGGAGATATAATATGGATCAACATTTTGTACAACAAGCATCACTCCTAAAGGAGTTAAAAAACCATAATCCACTTTATTTATCGAATGAGAAAAAACTAATGTTTCGTTTGTTGTGTGTAAATCTTTTATTCTTATATCATTATTTGTTCGATATAATATTTTATTATCCTTATAATCTAATATTTCCCCATCAATTCGATCTTTTGGGCTTAAAAGTGGGCTATTATCAACATAAATTTCCCTAGTTGTAGTAAATGTGCCCCCAGATTCATTTGAAACTACAAATGTCATATAGATTTCTTTTCCATTATATTTACTAATATCAACAGTCTCATCGATTCTATTTACTCTCTCCAGCAATTTCGTCCCATAACCTTCATCATTAGAAGAGGCATATACCCCTATTGTAGAGGTTTCACCAGCTAAATCAGAAGCCTCTGCAGTGATCCGTAATTTTCCATTTGTAAAATCAAAAGATTTAGGAGAAATAATATTTAAACCTGGTGGCTGCGTATACTTAAATGTCGTTTGTTTCGCTACAGCATTCCCATAAACATCATAGACAGTGACTTCAAGTGTTTTTATTCCTCTTGATAAACCATTCAAATTTAATGTACCAACCCATCCTGGAAGATGTTCACCATAAGCATTGTTATCATATGTTAGAAGGATTTCCTTTCCCTCAACCTTTGCCTTAACTTGACTTACTTGATAGGTGGAGTTCGGTTTAGAAATAATAACTTTTAATTCATCATTTTTCGTAGTATTTGACGTAGGGGAAATAATACTAAAAGAAATATTTGGCTTTGTACTTTCTGCCTTAACCACTGGATTTATACTGAATCCTGATATGATGCAAATTAAAACAATTATTACCCATTTAAGCAACCACTTCAAAATTTCGCCCCCTTCTATAATATCAGTTAAATTTTACCATAATAATAGGAGGACTGTATTACATTTTCTAAATACTGAAATTATTCATATTATTATTTGAATATTTATCCTTTTATGACTTAATTTGAACGTTGTACCCTCTTTTATTCCGCTCAAAATCATTTCTAATGTGTCTGTCGCTTTATTCTGACCACCTAAACAATATTTAGTTAAAAATATTTCATCTATCACAAATCAAAATTACATTCCAGATGCTTCCTTTCTTTTGTAATTGACATCAAAACTTTACTATTTTTTTACCCCAATTTAATGTTGAGTTTGAAATTTCTATAATATAATTAAACTAATAAAAATAACTCATCATATGGAGGGTACAATCATGGACACAAAGGAAAGACAAGCATTAGAGTTATTGTTATCTCCAGAATTAATCAATAAGCTTGAAAGCTTATCAGCTAAAACAGACATGTCTATCCCTGAATTATTAGAAATATCTGTAGCTTCCCTTATAGAGAAGATGAGCAATACTACCGAACTAAATGTTGGGCTTAATAATAAAGAAATGATATTAAGAAATAAAATCATCATTAATCAGAATAAAGACGTATTAAATATATAAACACAAAAAAGCACTCGACCATTTAAGGTAAAGTGCTTTTACTTTTTACAAAATTTAAACCCAATAATGAATTGACCCAAAAGATCGCCCACTTATCATTATTCTATCAATACCAGGTGGAGTGATTTTGGCTTGATAAGTGTTACTACCTAGAATTTTATAGTCAATTAATCCTTTATCTTGTAGATACTCATACACTAGATGCTCTTGTTTTTCATCATCGTTTTCATAAAGATCCGTATATTTGATACCTGCTACTCTTCCGCCACTTTTTTCGTTATGATCATATAACTCTTAAAGTTCTCTATGTGCTTTCTTTCCATCTACAGACATTTATACCTTCTTACTCTACCTTTATAATGGATCTATTTCCTCTTGCTTGTGGTTCATTATTTTCACACTCCTAGGAAACACTTTATTTAATTTTTATATAAATTACACAATTTATATATTTGTACAAATTGTTCCTTCGTACACTGAACGAGGATTTTGTGCTCCTCGCCTTCTTCGTCGATCAAATAAATGTACGCAGTCGAGTTGTCTTTTTTCATTGCTCTGACAGCAACTTCAGCGATTGTACCGACTGAACCCACAAGTGCCGTACTAAGTATAGTACTACCATAACCTTTACCGACGTTTCGATCTCCACTTTGTTCCCACTCAATCTGTGAAAGTGTGAAGTGCTTATGTCCATATGCCGTTGTGACCTTGACTTCGCCTGACTTCCTCCCCTTTATTACAGACATTCTATTAACTAGCCCTTTGCCTTCGACGTTATCAGTTAATACGTGACCGCCCTTCAATACGCTGACCCGAGGTCTAAAAACCTGTTTCCAGAATCCCATAATAGTACCGTCCCTTTTCCTTATATTATCTTATATGTTATATGTACGCATCCGCCTACAAATGGGTTCATCTTTCTTCGCAGTTGCCTATTTTTGTACCCAAAAACCTTGGCCTTCGAGGAAAGAATGATTCCGTAATCTGGCCGAAGTTCATCACAAGTGCTCCGATAATAAGAATTCATCTGCACTACTAAGAAAATGACTATTGTAACAATAAAAGAAAATAAAGGAATTAAAGGATGCATCCAGGATTGCTTCGTCTAAAACTTCCGTATAATTTTCGGGAGTTAACGCCAAATTTACACTTGCGAATCGTCGTCGCCAATGATGATTACGCGATTTACTACTGCAAGACCGCTATCAACCGCGGTCAGCGCTATGTTTAAGTCGTCCATGTCGAGGTCTATTTCGTCCTCACTAACGAAAATCTGCAGGTTAGGTAGAAAGATGCCAACACTTCGTCAGAGTGAAGATTACTCGCTTATAATCAATATCCATTTGCTCAATGGTGTTTACTTCTTATTGATGATTTAATAAAGAAAAACCTTTCGTAAATAGGGTTAATAGTGATATTTTATTGTAAAACAAATATAAAAAAAGCCTGAGCATTGTGCCCAGACTCTTATCCTGAAATTATTTTTGGTATGTTGGTTTTTTAATTGCTATCAAAACCCAAAAAAACATGATTATTGGAATAAAAAATAAATTCAAATTAATTCTTCTATCAACGATAATTGAAAAAATATCGTTAATAATTAAACTAACTAAGCTTAATAAAATGCATATAAGCAAAGAATGTATCAATAATTTCAGCATTTTCACTCTCGAAAAGTCAGCTATGTCAAACATTGTGTTTCCCCCTTAGTTTCAGATATTTTACCAGTATCCTAGTGTTTTACACGTTTTTTAACTTTAGGTTTCTTTTACCCCATTTGTGGCAAGTCGCATAAGCTCCTAATTTATACATGTCTTGAACAATTAAAGTAGCACCAGTCACTCCGACAACGGTTCCAAATGCAATTTTTAAAGTTTTTTCCAATGCTGAAGGCGGTGCGAGCATGTCTACCTGTAGCTGACGCTGTTAGTTCGTCTATTTGAATAACATCGTCTTGTTTAAGTATTTCCTTATCTAATAATCTTGTTTCACTTTCAATTTCATTTAATTCATCTGAAGAAATTTCAATAAGTGCCTGTTGGAGATTATTAATTTCTGTATTCGATAGACCATATTCCTTAGCATAATCTACGTTTAACTTAGTTTCATCATTTTCTTTAACAATACCATTTTGTATAACTTCTAATACTGAAAGCATTTTATCCTTTTCAATAGTAGTAGGTAACGTGTCAGCATATGCCGATTGCATTGCTCTATTGTCACTTATTCAGCCCACTTCAATGCATACTCTAACTTCATGTACCTTTAATGCCGAGAAGTTTTTTGTCCAGAATTACAACATAATCTTTTTTCTTCATTATCTCATTTAAAATCATAGCTCCTTATAAACTTCTTTCATTCATATTGTTTCCACTCCATAAATAGCCTTTAAATAAATCCTTAACGAGAAAGATCCAACATTTTTCAGTTGTTTAACTTTATCAAGTGCTTCTGTTAATAAAGGATCAACTGAAATTTCCTAACAAAAAAAGCAGCTATTAAGCTGCCTATCTTATAATCAAGGTTTATTCGATGTCACGTATGTACCAGCTATGAAATCATGGATTGCTCTATGATCTTTTCTTAAACCAACCATAAACGCGCTAACAATAAATCCTATTCCTAATGTGATTCCATAAACTATTCCAGCAACTAAACATCTTAAAAGCATAGTACCTATACCTAATTTTTTACCGTCAACCCTTACTATACGTATACCCATCATTCTTTTGCCTACTGTATATCCATACCAAAATATTGGTACGAACATTGTGTAAAGAAAGACGACAAAGGTTGAAATACTATCATCTTCCCATTGACCAGTGATCAAACCAAAAATTACCGCCAATGGAATGCCTATTATAATGCCATCTAGAACTTCTGCTAAAAATCGTTTCCAAAACCCTACTGAATTGCTCATATATGTTCCTCCTGTTGAATTAGTTACAATTAACTATTTTACCATATTCCAGGTAATTTAACGAGCTTTTAAAGAATTAAATATAGTTAAAATCGCTCTTTTTTACCAAACATCCGCTTAAGCTTAATAGATTATTTTATCTTTTCTTGAATATATTTTTGAGTTAGTATACCCGTACCATATACGACTGAAATCAAACCAAAGTAAAAGAATATTTTAGAAAACCTTGCTTTACTAGTAAACTCAATGTATGAAAAAGTTGTATAAATAAAACCAATAGCAACTATTATTGATAAAATCAAATGCCCTTCACAGGCCTCATCATAGTTTCCTTCCAATACATTAACCCTAACCAACAAACCATGTTTCCTACCCGATTGTTAAATAACAGATAGTAAATTTTATTTTAAACATCTTATAACATTGTTTCTATAAATATTCCAAAATATCTTTATAAGCGATGTATTTGTTTCTTGTATTGGATGAACGCAGCTTTGAATTAGAATTGTATTTATAAAAACCTTATCCATTTAAACGGTATTCTCTCCCTCTTTATAGAAGCCAATACGATTCAGTTCGTTAAAGGGGTTTAAAAAAAACAGGATGATTTGTGACTCGGAAACGTGACTCTAGAGCCACATTAATGTGGTATTATCCATTTTAATTAACTTGTGCGAATACCTTGAATGCAATATAGAAGATGTAATTGAATTAGTTCAAACAGAAGAAAACCACCAGTAATTGGACTGGTGGTTTCAAGATTTTATTAAGTGAAATTTTTGTTTTTAATAATGATCTATTTGCGCACCCAGATTATCTAGGTCTTGTGAAATATTTAGAATGATTAAATATCTCCATTCATTTTTAAGTTTACCTAAGTCTACAACTTGATGAACCTCTACTACATCATTTTCATACTCTTTACTAGTCTCGCAAATTTCATATAAACTTTCTACTAATTCAGCATTATCCCAATTCCTTACATCTAACTGTACGAATGTTTGACTTTTCTTTATACTCATTTTCTTCTCTCCAAGTTTTTGAAGTATAACGGATATTGAGTACTCCTACTTGATTTAGTTTTATTAGAATGTCCATTGTCTTTAATGATTCATCTGTAACAACAGATGTAATATCACCGTGAATTTAATGTTTTACAACCTTAGTAGTTGCCTTTGAACTAACATTTCCTGCTTTATCCTTTGCAGTTATTGAAAGGGTAGTTCCCTTTTTCTGTGCTTTTATCTTAACTGAGTAGCTCCCCTTAGACGTTGCTTTTGCTGAACCAAGGGATTTACTACCTACCTTTACGGTCACAGTCGATAATGCTTCAGCTTTCCCTTTTACAAATTTATCATTATCATCTACCTTACTTACCGTAGGCTTACTTGGTGGAACAACATCTAACACTGTGACAGAAGCACTTGAACTCACATTCCCTGAACTATCTTTTGCTGTGACCGTTAATTTAGTTCCCGCTTTTTGCACGGCTATTTTAATAGAGTATGTTCCTTTAGTTGTTGCCTTGGCAGAGCCTAATGCTTTACTTCCATTTTTAACAGTAACCGTAGAATTAGCTTCTGCTTTCCCTGTTACTACTTTGTCATTATTATCTACCTTACTTACGGTAGGTTTACTTGGTGGAACAACGTCAAGAACAGCTACAGCAACACTTGAACTTACATTCCCTGAACTATCTTTAGCTGTGATGGTCAATTTAGTTCCCGCTTTTTGCACGGCTATTTTAATAGAGAATGTTCCTTTAGATGTTGCTTTTGCAGAGCCTAACACTTTACTTCCACTTTTAACAGTAACCGTAGAATTAGCTTCTGCTTTCCCTGTTATAACTTTGTCATTATTGTCAACCTTATTAACACTTGGCTTAGATGGCTTAACATTATCTACAAATCCAGTTGAGATAGCATATAAATCCTCTTCTGTATTATTGTCAATGTAGTCATTATCAGTGTCTATAACACCCACATAATATGTGCCAGCTTTAGCTTGATACGCTTGTACTTCAACATCATCCTCATATTCACTACCCAAATATTCCAAATTGCTACTCTCAACAAAATCTTTTTGTACGGCAGTAAATAGAAGATCAATGGAGTATGTGTTAGTTTCTCCTCCTACTAATAAAATTCCACTCTGAGGTACTTTTACTTTATAAAAATCAACATCGTACAAAGGAAGTAGTTGACCGATTGTCGGTTTTTCATATGATGATATATTTGCTGAATTAAAGTCGTCATTATATTCACTTTCAATCAAGTAATCTTCATCAGAATTGCCACTACTCATCCTACCCATTTTATTGAAACTATTTACTGAGTATGATTGTGAACCTTTTAATGCTTGTTCAATTTGGTTAAATGTTTTAGGATCAATAGCACCTTTTTGGAGAGGTTTTTCTACTTGACTTTCTATAGCTTTCCTAACCAACTCGTTCTTGTTTCCTTCAGCCTTAACAATACCCACGGACACTGTGGAAGCTAATAACCCTACAGCAACCAATGACAAAATACCTTTATTACGCACGTTTTCTCCCCCTGAATTCGTTATAATGAACCATTTACTATATTTATCCTAATACATATGTACCTGAATTACCATATGTTTCTATATATATTTTTTCACATAAAAATACATTTCAAATGAGAGTCATTAATCTCTCGACTTTGCTCATTAAGTCACTTCAGCAGTTTTCTATACAAATAGATTCTAGTATGGTTATTCACAATTCTTTGAGCAGACTGTTTTAATGGTCCTTCAATTCAAAAGAACCTTTATATGATGAATCCTTCCCTTTGAACTTTACGTATTTGCTACCGTCCCTTACATCTGTGTAAAATTGAGGAAGTTGTTGAGTTTATTGAAACAAAAGAAAACCATCAATCCTAACCGACTGGTGGTTTTTTTGGATTATTCATTTTATGTAAACAAAAAGCTATGTTTTGAAAAAATGCAGACTATTGAAAAATAATAAATCACACTTCTCCTAAGTATCCTTTTAAGGTAAAATTAACCAATATAAGGAGACTCATTCATTATGGGTGAATTATTATCATTAGCATTAGATTTTTTATTCGTTGCATTAATGTCATTACATAATAGTACAAAACATACGGATAAACACCTTGATATGTTAAAAGAATACGATTGGTTTACTACTTTGTATTACAACCCTAAATATACTAGGCTTTTTAATCATAACAAACAAATTCGTGGCTATATAGGACAACGCTAGTCAATTAATAGGATGATTAAGAAAAAGAAAGCAAGTGAAATACTTATTATTATGCTTGATAAACAAGCAAAAAAACAAATCGTATGATTGTGTATTCATATCTCTTTTCACCAACATTTCTTATGACTTTGACTGTGTTCCTGAGCAACAATTTATCCAAACACAGTCTAGTAATATTATTGTCACTAGCTTTTTTTATTATCTTTTACCTCTGATTTTGTAGTATTAATTTTTCCCTCTATTTTGCTTTAAGTTTAAATTCACATTTATTAACTTTTCTATGAGTAACATGTAAAATTATGAATATAACAAAGTGGTATTTCCATTTAAATTTCTTTACTCTTTAACTTCAACCTCTACAATATCTTCAAATTTTATTTTTATAATATATCCCTTTTCTTTCTCCAACTCTAAATGAATCAAATTAGTTATTGGGTCTAATCTATGTAATAATCCTGTATACTCCCAATCGAAGCCGTCTTCCCAAACAGTAAACTTTACTGGTGAACTAAACTCCATAGCAATGTGTATTTTGTTTTCAAACTCCTCTATTTGGTATTCATCTAATATTGGTTTTACTTGCCGATAATAATCTTTATTTAAATCTTTTAGTAATTTAACGTGCTCAGGCAAAAACATAGCTGATTTCCATTTAATATTTCCGCGATCTTTAAGTGACATAGGAACAACTCCATTCATTCTATAAGTTATATTATAGAACATTTGTTCCGATTTATGATAAAAAAGATACATCCAATGATTGGATGCTTTAACGTTGTTACTAAATTTTTATCCAATCTCTCGCTCCCTTCCATCCTTTGTACGCTTTCATTAATAGGGAGTTATCCTCTAGATAATCTTCTCCCTTTTCAATTATCATAGCGTTGGATATATCATAATTCCCTGTAAGATATACTTCAGCACCATCAATATACCCTTCGTCTTGTAGGAATTCAACAGGATCATTAAGCGCATTAGGTTCAATCCCTAAATCCACATGTTTAAAGGCGTAATTTCCGTTGTCTAATTCCTTTAAAATAGCCAAACATGGTGTCCATGCTTTGAATAGTTTGGTAACAGGGTACCAATAAACAAAGCTGATAATCCAAGTTCGAATATCTTTTGTCTCCCCATTTCGAAATTAATAAGCCGACCTTTTGGACGACTTTGGATTTGTTTCTTATTTATTTTTCAAGATACCCACAGTTTCTTCCTATTAAAAGGACTACTAGGGAATTCATTATCAATGATTGTAACTAATATATTTGACAAGGTTCATGTAATCCTACCTATTTAATGACAGATAAAAAATAAAATCTAACTGTGTAACTAAACAATTTTATATATTTTCCCTATTCTTAGGTTTTTCTGTAGTACTATCTGTAAATCGATAAGGCATAGTAACAGTCAACATTAAAACTTTTAGATTTCACCGTTTTCAAGCCTACTAAAATACTCAATTTTACTTATTAGCCCTTTTCCATTACAAGTAAGACAGTCAGTATATATATCATAGGCACCTGTTCCGTCACAGACATGACATTGAAAGTGTGTGTCAGGTATTTCTTTTTGTTTGATTGAAAAAAAATTTACAATAGTTTCTGAAAATTTCATCTCAATAAACTCCTTTTTCACAATCATACAACTAAAAATCAGGAAATTACCTAGGATTCCAAAAATTTACGAAATTCACGTATATTCATTACAAAATTTACATAGATTCCAAAAAACTTTCGATTTTATTAATTAAAAATGAGTGTTAATTTACATAATTTCGTTAACATGAAGTTTCTTTAAGATGTGTAACAACAAAGTGCCAACATTTATGGTTGACTCAACGTATCTTGCTTAACATTTTAGTTTTTTTATGTAAAAACCGACTTCCTGTGCTAGGGATATCTCTTTTCTCACCTAGATAAAATACTAACGATTATCATTTATATTTTTCATTTTCTAAAATAATCACTTTTTCCTCACTTGAGAATTTCCCTATTTGTTTGGTGTTTTCAACCAACCGAAAAATATTATCACAGCATTGTTTGGCACCTATAATTAATAATGGTACACCAATAAAATCAATTTTTAATTGTCTTGATAAAAAACCCCCAATTGACATCACAAACGGTACAGTTGGTGATGTATTAGAGAATATTATTTTTTCATGAAATTGATGTTTGTTTTGCAGTATGAAGCTTAAGTTTTTTAATGCTGGAACAACAATTTTGGATGATCGCCGTCCTAGAGTATATACCGAGTCTCCATTTTCATCTATCCCATGGAAAATAATTTTCCCTGAATCATCTTTTGTTAATTTATTGAAGTAATTAACATTTAATATTTCTTCTTTAGTTAGTTTTCGTTCTGATTGGATAATTTCTTTTAAATGATAGGCAATTTGCTAGAGCCGTGGTATGTGTCCCACCATAGTCATTATAGATATAAATCATGATATCATCCTTACATCCTTTATATTTTTATCTATGGCTATTATGGTCATTATGGTCATTTATTCTAGTTCCAATTCAGGGGATTATCTTTTAGCTAATATTACACAGTTGATTCCTTCTGTTCATCGAATCATTTTAAACTTAACTTATAACATGATCAGTTACTGTACCAGTACTACCTATAGGTAACCCTTTGTTTTAACCATTCGAGATGTAGTGATCGTGCAGTTTTTCCTTGAGAAAAAACTTGTTCAAAGAACGCTTGGTCTATATTCTTCAAGTAAAATCAGTTCCTGAATTTGTAGTAGATACTATAAATACATCCAAATAAACGACACCTTTTAATCCTCTTTTACTTCCTTATATTTTTTAACTTTTAAGATAAAATTAAACATAATTAACATGTTATGATATTATCTGCAAATAATAATGATAAGAATATAAAAAGGGGATTATAAAATGAAAATAGTTTTTAAAAAAACTTTTATAACACTTTTGGGATGCCTCATACTCTTAAATATGTCCGGTATTACTACTAGCGCCGCCAACACAGTCCCAACAAAAACGACTACTATAGACCGGGTATTTGAATATTTAGGCCTGAAATATGAAAATGCTATACAAAACTTTGATTATGGTGATAAAAATGAAGTTTTTATTACTCAGAGAGTTAAATCGGCTACAGTGCTTTCACGCTGCATTATAAAAGGTGAAAAATGTGAAGTAGAAGATTATGTAATACTTGGAGACTATGGACACGGAGAGTCTTTAGAAGTGATAAAAGAGAATGGAAAAACTTTATTATGGGTAGGGAATACCGTAAATAGTGGTGATAGCAATAAATGGTCTACTGATATATCACTTATTGAGTATAAAGTTAACCCTGCAAAACCAACGGGCGCAAAAGTAGTAAATGTAAAAACGATAACAAATCTAGAAGAAGTCACATCAAAAATAAGTGGTAGTGCCTATAGAAGTGCTGTTGCAATAGCAGATGGCAAAGATCGTATTTGTTTTAGAATTCAAATTGGAACTTCAGCATCTAATACCTACTACGCCGTATATAAACTAAGTGACGTAACAAAGGCATTAAAGGCTTCATCAGATAATAAAATGTCCATAAAAGATCTAAGCTCATTGCAGTTGACAAATTTCACAGGACTCACAAGACCCAATAATTCCTTTCAAGGATTTGATATCACTGGAATAGGTTCTGGTAACAAATTCCTTTATCTGTATGGCGGTGCAGCAGGTGATACACCTACACTCTATAAATATTCTTATACTAACGGTGGTAATGCCGAGCATATCAACACCATAAAAATAACAGGAAGTTATGTTGGCAATCTTGAAGCAGAAGGAATTAAAGTTGAAAATAATCCAAATAATTCAAGTGTAGAGACTGTATTTTTAAGTTTAAATCCCGGATTAGATTCTTCTGGAAACCAAAAACCGATTCGATTATATACTCTGTTTGAATAGATAGAGAAAAAAAGCCCCTCTCGATTTAGAGATGGGCTTCTAACGTGGTGTGATTCTGGGAGCTATACAATAATTCACCCATAAAATTATTGCATATTCATGCACACAATTTTATGTCATGCAAACAACTTAGCAAATGTATTTTCACCAGCGATACCATCTGCTGGTAATCCGTTAGCTTTTTGAAATACTTTTACCGCTGATTTTGTGCCATTTCCAAATATACCATCTACCCCATTTGGATTGTACCCTTCAGAATAAAGTACAGCTTGTAAGATATATGTGATATTCCCATTCGCCCCTTCTCTAATAATGGGTGAAGCTGCCTTTGTATTAGGACCCCATTTCCCATCGACCTTAAGCTTTGCTCTATATTGTTTATTTAGCTCCCTTTGGAACCCCTTTATCAGCGCCGTCTTAGTGTTAGGTCCATAAAAACCATCCACAACGATTCTTGTATTATACCTACTGTTTAATGTTTTTTGGATTTGTTTTACAATCTGATTACCAGTAGGCACTTTTGATACCAAATTGGGTTTTTTGCCTGCTTGTAATTGTGAATAGGATAATCCACCCGTCATCTCCAAATGAGGATAGTCTTTAAACGAAGCCCAATCTCCACCCCATTTAAAACCCAAATCTTTACCAATAGCAGCTACACGTTTCCACTTTGAATCAACTGTCCATATTGCATTCTTCCCATCATCACTCACTATGATATAATCAATGGCTAGTCCATAGTTGTGATAAGATTGACCTGGCTGAGCGTTTGTCACTTTTGGTTTCGATAGATCACTATAATTTTTCCCTTTATAACTATATCCTAGGCGACCTTGACCATATAACTTTGCTTGCTCTTCCATAGAACGGTAGCCTGCGCTGATTTGAACAAAAATACCTTCTTTATAGGCGCGTTTAATCATTTCTAATGCTGATTCTTTCACCACTGGATGTATACCACTGCCCATATTCTTTTCGGATCTGGTTAATAACGTTTGTAATTTTGCCTTCATTTTATTCACCTCATATTATTTTTATGCTATTTAATCACAAATGCTTGTACACCTAACTGCTCTTTGCATAATAAAAAGCCACCCCTAATTAAGAGGCGACTCGTATTTTGTTACTTATTATTTTTTAAATACCGTACAGTTTGTTCTCACTGTTTATTAAAAGGTAGTATATATCATAAAAAAGAAGTTATTAACCTAGCCCAAATGTGAAAGCCAAGTTGTTGCAATCAGTTCACAAAAACATATAATAATTTTGCCATCCAATCCTTTCCATCATATAATAGAAGTAATACAGCTGAAGGAGGAATACATTTGAGCGGAGATAGAGATCCAATAGATGTAACTCTGGCTTCTCATTTAAACATGCGACTCACTCGTTTAGCCGAAGAAAGGAATATCCAACTGGAAAGGTTGTTGGATAAGTCTGTCGAATTATTACTTGAATATATGGAAGATAACGAATTAATTAATGACCATGTTAAGTTTAACAATGTTGAAGCAATCAATAAAAATAAAGAGATTATCTTACAAAGCAGACAAATTTTAAAGAAAGAATAGTTCCATGTAAAAAACACTTACCATTAAGGTTTAGTGCTTTTTCTATTATTACACACATCACTTTTATCAAATTTTCACTTTCCATGACATTAAGTCATAATATGACTATTTGGAGCCTGGTAGTTAAAGACTAATCAATATGTTTATCACTTTTATTTTAAAATATCCCCACAGTTCCTCCATACATCCAGCATATAACTCCTGTTCAATCCTTTTCTTGCCTATTACTATACATATTATTCCCATTTAGATTTTTATCATATAAAAGGGCAGTCTCTAGGACTGCCCCCAAAAAATATTACTATTAATCAGTATACACGCACTATCATCAGGCTTTTTATTACGTATTTGCTTCTAAACTGTAAAAAACCTTCTAAAACGGTTGCTTCTTACTTTTAAGTGATTAATAAAAACGATGCCTGTTCTTACATTTGCAACGCTTTTTAGGAACCCAAACTGTACTTGGATCATTATTCTCAAAGCATTTTTCTATAAAACAATTCATCCTAACACCCTCCTTAATATTGTATATGCATAGACAAAAAGAAGGTGTGGACAAGTACAGAAAAACACTCATAAATAATTTGGTTTTAAAGACTTATTGAAACATACAACCCTTTTTCTTGGTTTTAACTGACTTTCGAATTCTTCTGCATCGTGTTTAGGATTTTTCTTGAACTTGACTTCTATTTCTGAGATTCTTTGGACATGGTATTACATACCCGTACCCGTACCCTTAACACAATCACTCTTGACTGCAAACTTCTGTACGAAATCCTTAATCTTCATATTATCAAAAGTGACATTCTTGTAGCTGTTTCCATACGCAGTAGCTAATTCCTCGACCCTAATACAAAGAGGCAATTTCACTTTGCCGATCTCCCTGCCAAAGGCTTGGACCTTCTGAACCAGCTTTTGCGCAGATTCCTTACTGTAAGGGATGAACTTTGTACCACTTGCTACTTTATCAGCGACCTTCGCAGCATCTGCCACACCGCCAATTACAAGGGCTATCATCAGCCCGTTCTGGCGCTGTTCTTCGGTTAGATGGTTTCCAAACATGTCTATACCTGTGACCGCTTCGCCTAGTCCGTTGGCTGCGGTGAGCACGTACAGGCCGTATTCGGTTTTCTGGAGGAGGCTACAGCCTTTTGTCGTTTTATAGACAGCGAGTGCATGATTCCCCGCGTTGAGTCCTTTGGCCGTTTTGTAGATGGCGCTGCCGCCTCTGATGGCCCGGCCCCAGCCGACTACAGGGATAAATCCAGCGGCGGCCATGGCTCCGGCGGCGATTCGTTCGGCTTCGGACAACTTGCGGCCCGTTACTGGTTCGACTCCGGTTGATGCCCTGATTGAATGATCAATTCCCATGTAAAGGTATTTATCGTATCCCAGGCCTTTTCATACCATGGGCGGTTTTCGAGTTCTTCCCATTTCGCGTTCGATTTCCTTGGCTTCCGCTTGTTGCTTTTTGAAGGTCTGATAGTCTTTCATCTGACCGGCGACTTCATCCTTCACTTGATAGACGTCACTATTCTTAAAGGCCGATTGGTTAAAAGTCATCGGCGAAACGTTGCCATCCTGTTTCGTGGCATCAAGCAAGGCACGGAAAAGGCCAACAGCCACGTTTTCCTGCCCGACGGAGACATCATATTCCTCCACCAATTGCCGGTCGACATTTTCGACCTTTGTCATGGTGTCATCCAGTCTTTGTCCGGCCAGCGTGATTTTTTCATTAAAGTCTTTTTGATCGAACATATGAAGAGGAAGGATATCGTCAATGCTGTTCAGGAACCTTTGAAGATCACTCGCTTGTTCATCGACAAGCGACTTCGCTTGATTAATGCCATTCGAAACTTCGCCATCTAAAAAGGGAACCTCGACCACCGTATCTCCGGAAAGGTCCGCTTCTTCCAGACTGGCAGGAATACCTTCCAAAAAACTGATCTGGGTAGTGAATAATTCGATCCAGGCGTCCGCCACATCGATTTGTGCTTCATAGAAGCTTTTGATGGCCGCGGCCCCGGCGCCTTGAAACTCGTGATCCAGGCTGACGATACCCTGAAATTCCTTTTTTAGGGCAACGACTTCCTTCTTTAGTTCTTCATATTGCTTGGCACGCGACTTGGTTGCGGCCGTCAATGTCTTGGCTTCATATATTTTCATCGCGGCTGATACCCATTTGAAGACGAATGGGTGATGGCATCGTCCTGTTCTTTCAATAGATCAATGTTCGCCTGGGTATCTTCCACATTTTTTTGAACGATTTTGATATATCGCTCAAATACTTTTTCGAGGTTTGCTTCACGGTCGATCCACTTTGAGGTAAATTCAAGCTTATTTTTCCCAAGCTCGTCGGCCGGCAGATTTCCAAGCGTTACTGTACCAAGAGCAGTCTTTACCTGATTAACTTGCTTTGTTACTGCAGGATGATTCAGTTTGATTGTCGCCATTAAATCAACCGCCTTTTTAAATCTGATATTTTACTTTCCAGCTGCCCAAGTGCCTCCTCACCTTTGTCTAAAAGGTGATCGGCTTCTTGGGCTATATTTCCAGCTATATTCATAAGAGTTTTCTCGGCATTTAGCTTTGTAATCATCGCTTCAATTTTCCATTGATAGTCGTCATAGTCGTCATGGATGATGCTATACATCAAATTATAAGCATCACCACGGGCTTCCTGGAAATCATCTGAGCGGCTTCCTGTCCAACTACTACCCATCTCCGGATTTTTAATATTTCTAATCTCGTTAAGACACATACTTTGTTCTTTTATAATACCGTCTTTCGCATTCACTAAACGTTCAATTTTTTCGTCTAAACTAGCTATTTTACTGGAAATAGCAGAGTGCATGTTACTCAATATGTCTGCATATACCATAAAGACTCACCTCAAAAATAGTATATTTCTATTATAACTGTCATTTTTTTCATATTTTCTATTATAAGGATTAAAGTCTGAGAGTTAAATAGGGAATAATATGCTATTTTGTCTGTAAACAGAGAAAATTGACATAATTATAATTAAGTACAACAAATTCTTTATACCCTGTTTTTTACCAAAATTAAACAACAAAAAAACACTCCATCTACTAAGGAATGGAAAGATGGACCCTCTACTGAAACACAAAATTATCTTAGAATATGATGTCTAAAATTTATTATCAGACATATTGAAAAGCTAGGTAAACTATGAACAAACAAGGAGATATTCATTCAAATAGAACTCATGGTTTCCTAAATTCAGTTAAATTCACCAGAATCATATCTGTTTATCAAATTTTCACGAACAAATTCTCTGCAAGTAGAAGATAAATGTGATCTTTGAGGGTGAATCAAATCTCCAAAAGGCATATTCTGGACAAATTTGATTTCACCTTCAAATTCCCTTTCAGCATCAGCATCAAAACCTACTATTTTCACAAAGTAAGTTTTGTGACCAGTTTTCATAAAATCAATTATTGTTAACATGTGATTATGTTCTTTTTGCATACTTTTTCCTCCACCAGATAAATCAAATAGCCTTTACGTATTGTTAAAAATCTAACTTATAATAATAATCCAATATACCTGCTGTTACTAGAACATAATTAGGCTCGTAATCACTAATTTAGCTCTTTGTTATTTTAAACAACTTATAAATAAAAAAGCCAATCAATACAATCAAGGCTAAAATTGTTACTTTCATTTTCTACTTGATCTTTATCTTTTCTATGTATCGAATGTTGTATAGCCACCGGCTAGACTTCATATATTAACTATACCTTTATTTAGCTGCCATTGCATCCTTGCTTAAGTTTTACGGATAAGGTCTTCTTCTTTTCCGAATTACTCCATTTTCATTCATACCATGCATTTAATTCTTCTTTAAATGTTTCCTAGTTTTGCCCTAAAAAAGATCAACCATTGTGCTGAGCTAAAAATAACTGAAAAACAAAAAACACACTCGATATTAATGAGTGTCTTAGCTTAATCGTTAAACTATTGCATTCATTTCAACTATCCTTCCTTCTCAATCAGACTAGCTATATTTTCTATGACATCTATGTAAAATGATGCAGAATAAACCTAATAACTTATCCCTTCTATATAAAATTATAACCTGCTATAATTTAGGGATTGGAGGTGTTATTCATGAAAGAATTCATCCAGATATTAGCGGAAATCGTAAACAACATTCATGATTTTATACTATTATTTGTAAGCGACACTCTAAATTCAAATGCAACGGACAAAGATCTACATTTTTGGATAATGGGGATTATAGGGATTATTATATTTTTGTTTGTGTTATTTTTATCTAATTTAATATCCCGGATGCGTTTTGGGATTACCATTCTTTCTTTCCTATATACCTTTACTGTCATGGTTGTCTTAGTATTTGCAATTGAAATACAACAAGCTCTAACTAGTAGAGGAAATATGGAATTTCAAGATGCTGCAGTAGGCCTCTGGGGCTTCATCGTATTTTTCTTAGTTTTTGCTGCAATTTCCTCACTGTATTTATTGATTAAAAAATTCTTCAAACAATCAAAAAAAAGGTAACAAGAGATCACCTTGCTCTTAACATTACTTACGCTAGTTTATCCGGAATTTAGCTTTGGAGTTATATAAGAGGTTATAATGAGAACTTTCTCTGTAGCATATCTTAGAATGGAAAAAGGGAGTAGTTACAGAGAAGCTGGCATTATGTGGAGTAATAGATTTTACAATCTTAGAATTTCAGATTTACTTTGATTCATTTTCATTAAATAAATCAATGCTAAACAAATTGAAAGAATCGTCGTCATTTAAACTTTCCTGATTATGTCCAGATATTTCAGAGCTATTTTCCTTACGACGGCGGTTTACTTCTCTTAATTCCGCTTCTAGAAATTCTGCTTGACCGTGTGAAAGCTTAATCGTTATTTCATTATTATTATCATCTGCCGCTTTCAAAAGAACATAACTGTCAGTCGCATTGCGTAAAGTAACATTGCTAAGTGTTAAGTTCATGTTTTCGAGTTCATATCTTGCCTTCATATCGTAAAAAGAACCTCCATCGGAAAACCATTTAAAATTATATATATTAAATATACTCTACTTCAAGATATCTAAATATACAAATACTTTGTTTACCATTTTCCGATGCAAAAAGCGGTCTGGTACCTGTATATGGAGAATCCCTTTATATTAAAGAGTCTTCCTATAAATGGAATTATAGTCTACAACTAAAAAAATCACCGCATACCTCTCAAAGTGTGCGATGATTTTATTGTTCATATTATTCTCCCTTTAGCATTCTCTGTGCCACTTAGGCCAGTTGGCTGGCATAAGATTTGATATCCATCATGTTGAAATCTCTTCTGTGACGGCTGACTGGTTTTCAGTTTCTGCGTTAATAGAAAGAATAGTAGTACTAGAAAGAATGTAAGGGTTTTGTTCCAGAGGAATCGTCATCACCTCAAGTATTAATACTCCTATATTAAAACAAAAAAGACTGTAGGAAAAAGTGTTTATTTCTAATTGTTAAAACAAAGTTGATTGGAACGGAAGGTGCGAGACTCCTGCGGGAAAAGCGTGTCCAAGGGAGACCCCACAGGCGCAAAGGCGCCGAGGAGGCTCCCTGACCGCCCGCGGAAAGCGAGTTCCCTACGTTCCAATCAACGTTCGAATTTTTACAACCCCTCAAAAAAACTGTAGACAAACTCGATTTTCATCGAGTTTGTCTACAGTCTGAATGGAACCTTTCACTTTAGGAAAGGTTCCATTCTTTACTGCTGGGTTTGGCCCAAAATGGGAATATTTGAAAATCTCATGATTGGTTTGCTTCCCCATAACCATAGTATTCTACTGCATCTTCTAGTAATATGGGCTCTAATAATAGAATCGTAATCCTGCATTTTCAACAGTGATTGGCGTTTATCATTCAATTACATGCTGAAGTCCTATCTTAACTAAGCTTCTCCATTATTCCTTCATTTCCACCAAGTATCGTACACGTTAATGGCTTCATTCCGTTTATGTTCGGTTTTTGTATACCAGCCTTCGATGATTTCGGCCGCTTTCGTTCTTATCTCCTTACCTTCAAGGTAATCATCGATTTCATCATAACTCACTCCTAAAGCCACTTCATCAGGAATCAGAGGTTTGTCATCTTCTAGATCTGCAGTTGGAATTTTCGTATATAGACGCTCAGGTGCTCCGACGAATTTCAGAATTTCTTTTCCTTGCCTTTTATTCAAACGATATAACGGGATGATATCCGCTGCCCCGTCACCATGTTTTGTAAAGAAACCGGTGATTGCTTCCGCTGCATGGTCTGTACCAAGCACGACACCTTTATATAGTCCGGCTAAATCGTATTGCACCTTCATCCGCTCACGTGCTTTGACATTTCCTCTTAAGAAATGGGATAGTTTTTCACCTGTAGCGTCTTCAACAGCCTTTACCGATGCATCCACTGCTTCCTTAATATTAACTGTTACCGTTTGACTTGGCTTAATGAATTTCAAAGCCAATTGTCTGTCATCTTCATCAGCCTGTACACCGTATGGAAGGCTCACAGCAACAAATTTATATTCTTTGCTGTTCGTTTCATGATTCAATTCATTGACAGCAGTTTGTGCAATATAGCCGCCTAGCGTTGAATCTTGACCTCCAGAAATACCCAGTACAAAGCTTTTTAGAAAAGCGTTTTTCTTCATATAATCTTTTAGAAGATCGACACTTTTTCTGAATTCAGCTTCAGGATTAATCTTTGGTTGGACAAGTAATTTTTTTACGATTTCATTTTGTAATGGACGCATTGGCATAGCCCCTCTTTCCTTATAAAGTAGACTCGTTATTTCGTAAACATTCTCTCAACATTGGCTTTTACTTCATCTATATTTCTCATTTTATTATCCCAACAGTCCTGGCTTAAGTCGACCGGATATTCTTCAGGATTGAGTGCACGTAAGTACTCTGGCCATAATACTTGAAGATTTTTTTCCGTAAAGGTCTTGATTTCATCAATGGATGGTAATTCATAGATTAAACTTCCGTCCATAAAAATATCCTCATGCAGGTCCACCGCATCGAAATCAGTGACAAATTTACTTAGGAAAGTATGGACAGGATGGAACATTTTTAATTTTTCCTGTTCCTGAGGCTTTTCATATTCCATAGCCAAGTAGTCGCCTTCTGCATGGTGGTTGACTTTATTAATGATTCTGTATACTCGTTTTAGGCCAGGTGTCGTTACCTTTTCAGGGTTAGAAGAAATTTTGATGGTATCTCTCATATTCCCATTTTCGTCCTCAATTGAAACCATCTTATAAACGGCACCTAATGCAGGCTGGTCATAAGCCGTAATTAATTTGGTCCCGATTCCCCAAATATCGATTCTTGCTCCTTGTTGCTTCAGGTTGATAATCGTATATTCATCCAAATCATTTGAAGCGACAATCTTCGCATCATGGAAACCTGCAGCATCTAGCATACGGCGTGCTTCTTTTGACAGATAAGCCAAATCGCCGCTATCAAGACGGACGCCAATGAAATTAATTTTATCGCCCAGTTCTTTGGCGACACGGATTGCATTCGGGATGCCGGAACGTAGCGTATCATAAGTATCCACCAAAAATACACAATCTTTATGAGAGCTTGCATATTTATGAAATGCCGTATATTCGTCTTTATAGGCCTGAATCATGGAATGAGCATGTGTCCCTGAAACCGGAATACCGAACAGCTTACCTGCACGGACATTGCTTGTAGAGTCAAAGCCTGCAATGTAGGCAGCGCGTGCTCCCCATATTGCGGCATCCATTTCTTGTGCTCGTCTTGAGCCGAATTCAAGTGCAGATTCATCGCCAATTACTTGTTTGATACGCGAAGCCTTTGTCGCAACGAGTGTGTGATAGTTCACAATGTTCAACAGCGCTGTTTCTATGAGTTGCGCTTCACCAAGAGGTGCCTCTACACGTAAAATCGGTTCGTTGCCAAAAACAAGCTCGCCCTCTTTCATGCAACGAATCGTTCCAGTAAAACGGACGTTCTGCAAATAATCCAAAAATTCATCATCGTAATGTAATTCCGATTTTAAATAGTTGATATCACTTTCTGAAAAGCAAAAGTTCTGTAGGTAATGAACAATTTTCTCTAGTCCTGCAAAAATTGCATATCCGCTGTTAAATGGAAGCTTTCTGAAAAAAACCTCGAATACGGCCTTTCGGTTATGTGTTTTGTCTTGCCAATAAGTTTGAGCCATATTGATTTGGTAAAGATCTGTGTGTAGTGCGTAACTGTCGTCGTTGTACTTTTTTTCCATGGATAGTTCCTCCCAAAAGAGAAGCGGCCGCCTCTCTTCTATTCTGTTGCGTGAATAGATATTAAAGAATGGTTGCTCCAAGTGATCCTTTAAAATGTGTAAGTGCCCATTCGTGACCCGCACTATTGAATGAGGCCACTGCATTTTCGTAAACAAAGATATTATAGCCTAAATTGTAAGCGTCAATTGCAGTATGTAATATGCAGATATCGGTACAAACACCGACTAAATATACGTCGGTAATGCCCCGTTCCCTAAGTCTGATATCAAGGTCCGTTCCTACAAAAGCCGAATAACGTGTTTTATCTATATAATAAACATTCTTTAGATTTTTATTTGTTTCATATTCCTCTTTTAACGTACCATAAAGGTCTCTACCCATTGTACCGCTAATATTATGTAGTGGAAACAATTTCGTTTCAGGATGTAAGCGGTCTCCTTCTTCATGAAGATCAATCGCAAATACCGTGTATTCCCCTTGCTTGATAAATTCCTTAGTTATACCGACCAGTGTATCTTCGATTTCCTGTCCAGGCTTTCCACATGTCAATGCACCGCAGTCTGCCACGAAGTCATATGTATAATCAATATTGATTAAAGCCTTTTTACCCATTTCACTCATTCCTCCTAATAATAAATAGAGTCCATGACAATCTCTGCATTAAATCGGTAAAGTTGTGAAGGCCGAAATGAATTACGTTTAGTTTTCTTCTGTAAGCCCTTTTCATCCAATACTTTCTCCAAGAACGGGAGCTTTGGGGCTTTTGCAAAAAAAAGTGAATCTGCACTGATTTTCGCATCATCCCTAACTGTTAGTAAAACACGTTGGAGTTCTGAAAGTGTAAATTCTTCTGGTAAAAACTTTTGAGCTATCGTTGTTTGCACCATTTCTTTTTTCATTAAATTTATCGCTTCATTAATAATTGTATAATGATCAAAAGCAAGTTCTAATTTTAAAGCTTCCTGTATCGTGAACAATTCCACCTCAGCTGCATCGTCATTCGCTTTTCTTTGATGAAGAAATTCTTCCTGAACAATTGCATAAAAAGCATTAGAGATAATCCACCCTCTCTGATCACGTCCCGGATGGTCATATACACCAAAATGCTTCACATGAAATCCTGTCACACCTGTTTCTTCTTTTAATTCTCGTTTGGCTGCCTCATAGGCTGTCTCGCCAGCATTCACAAAGCCACCGGGTAAAGCCCATTTATCACCTTCAACATTCGGGCTTCCTTCCCTATCTTTTGTAGCACGTTTGATTAATAATAGCTTTAATAACATTTCAGGCGGGGCTTTCTCGGCCGTCTTCTTGGTGGTAATCGTAAAGATCGCAATATCTGCTGTGTATCCATCTGGAGTAATATATTTCTTTTTTTCCTGCTGAACCATGGCAACTCTCACTTTCTTTTACTAAGACTGAAAACGTAGTAATTAGTAAATCATTAATTACTAATTATAGTACTCTTCCTTGATTAATATTGCAACACTTAACTTAGTAAAATTTTCATATTATTAGTAAAATCATTCATCATATTCTTCCGTACTGCAAAATAAACAGCCCGGTCAACATGACCGGGCTGTTTATTATATTTATTATACGGGATATACTCCGTGTTTACGCTCAGTAAATGTCATTTGCTTGCTACTATATGCTTCAAACCGAGCGCTCAATTCATCACGCAGGTCATTTGGCTGGATAATAGCATCAACAATCATCTCTGAGGCTAAGCGGTAAATATCAATATCTTCATTATATTCATTTCGCTTCTGCTCAATGAAAGCAGGTCGTTCTACTGCGTCCATTGCACTGATTTTGTTAGCATAGACTGCGTTAACCGCTGCTTCCGCACCCATAACAGCAATCAAAGCAGTTGGTAAGGCGAGAACGCAATCCGGTTCAAAAGCAGGACCTGCCATCGCGTATAATCCGGCACCATAAGCCTTACGAACAACGACAGAAATTTTGGGAACCGTGGCTTCGCTCATTGCAGATATCATTTTCGCACCATGGCGAATAATGCCTGCCTGTTCGACCTTAGTTCCAATCATAAATCCTGGAATATCCGCTAGGAACAAAAGTGGGATATGGAAAGCGTCACATAAATTGATGAACTTGGCGGCCTTATCAGCAGAATCATGGAACAGAACCCCCCCTTTGACACGCGGCTGGTTGGCTATAATTCCAATCGTATGGCCATTTAACCTTGCAAGACCAGTAATCAATTCAGGGGCAAATAATTTTTTGATTTCGCAAAATGAATTACGGTCTATAATCCTGTCGATGAGGTCATACATATTAAATGCAGCATTTTGATTTTTTGGAATCAGCTCTTCCAGCGTTTTTTCAAATTCAGCAGGTAGCTCAGGTTTGGTAGCTTTCGGCTTTTGTTGATAATTTCCTGGAAAATAGCTTAAGTATCGGCGAGCAAAGGCAATGGATTCTTCTTCTGATTTAACGAGTACATCACCACATCCTGAAACGGAACAATGCATTTTCGCTCCACCCATTTCCTCTTCGGTCACTTTTTCGCCAATGACCATTTCGGCCATCCTCGGTGAACCTAAATACATGGATGCATTTCCATCAACCATAACAACAATATCGCAAAAAGCAGGGATATATGCCCCACCTGCTGCGGAAGGACCGAACAATAGACAGATTTGAGGCACTTTTCCAGATAGCTTCACTTGGTTGTAAAAGATCCGGCCTGCCCCACGGCGTCCAGGAAACATTTCGACTTGATCCGTTATGCGGGCACCAGCTGAATCAACTAAATATAGTAGTGGCAATTGTAACTTATCAGCGGTTTCCTGAATGCGGATGATTTTCTCGACAGTCCTCGCTCCCCAAGAACCTGCTTTTACAGTCGAATCATTGGCCATGACACAGACCCTCTGTCCGTTGATTTTGCCGATGCCTGTAACGACACCATCTGCAGGCAGCCCATCACTCGCACAATTTGCGAAGAAGGCGTCCTCGATTTCAACTCCTTCGTCAAATAGAAGCTGTAGCCGATCACGTACGAAAAGCTTCCCTTTTTCAGCATTTTTTTGATGATATTTTTCTAAGCCGCCTTTTTTTATCGTTTCTACCGTTTCTGTAAGTTTATCCGTCGTTACCATCTATGTTCCTCCTTCAATTGAAATCAATTACCCGTAAATACCGGTTTGCGTTTTTCCTTGAATGCTGACAGCCCCTCCAGTCGGTCACGGGTTTGCAGTGTTGTCTGATAGCAGTCCTTCTCGATTTGCAATCCAGTTTTCAAGTCTGTATCTGCCCCTTGATTCATGGCAGCTTTTGCCGCTCTTAGTGCTAAAGGGGCATTGACAGCAATTTCTCCAGCCAGTTTTTTCGCTTCCTCAAGTAGATGTTGAGGCGGGTACATATGGCTGATAATTTGCATGGCATGTGCCGTTTTAGCGTCCAGTCTCCTTGCCGTATAAATCAGTTCTTTCGCTGTCGCCATTCCGACAATCCGCGGCAACCGCTGAGTACCTCCACCGCCTGGAATTATTCCAAGCGCAGTTTCAGTCAGTCCCATCTTTGCCGTTTCAGATGCTAAGCGAATGTCACAGGCAAGAGCCAGCTCAAGTCCTCCGCCAAAAGCGGAGCCATTAATTGCAGCAATGACTGGAACTGGAAGATTTTCAACCGCTGTAATCGTGTCACCAATTAGCTTTAATGTCTCCCTGACTTTCTCGTCATTCATCCCTGCTCGTTCCTTTAGATCTGCACCAGCACAAAATGCCTTTTCTCCAGCTCCTGTTATTATGACTGTCCGCAGATTAGACTGTAATTTCAATTCATTTAGTCCTTCGTATAAGCAATGAAGTAGTTCTGTGGATAACGCATTGGCAGCATCCGGCCGATTTAAGGTCACAATGGCAATTCCCTGTTCCTCATGACTAATCTCTACTATCGATGTCATAGTTTCACCTCATGTTTTTTTATTGCGCGTTATAGACAGCCATCTGATGGCTAGGCAATGGTTTTTCCAAGAAGCTTTGCATCATAGACGCTGCACCCATAAGTTTTCCTTGATCGATTCCCGTGTGAATCCCCATATTATGTAGCATATGAATCAGGTCATCCGTAGCTACATTCCCGCTCGCACCTGGTGCATATGGGCATCCCCCTAAACCACCGAGCGCGGAGTCGAAAGTTTTAATCCCATAATCTAGTGATTTGAGGACATTAGCGAGAGCCATGCCTCTTGTATCATGAAAATGGAGAGCAATTCGGTCTATATCGTATCTTTTTACAGCCTGTTCAAGGAATAAGGCTACCTGTCTAGGAGATGCGACACCGATGGTATCTCCTAATGATAGCTCGTTGATTCCGTATTCAAACAGCTGATCACAAACCTTGAAAACCTGTTCGATTGAAACCTCGCCTTCATAAGGACACCCGAATACAGTTGAAACATAGCCTCGAACTGATTTCCTGCTTCTTGCTGCTGAATCGATAACTTCCTTTAATACAGGAAAGGTATCTGAAATCGTTTTATTTATATTCTTTAGATTATGGGTCTCACTTGATGACATGAAAACTGAAATTTCATCAATATCCGCTTCTAGGGCCGACTCCAATCCTCTTTGATTCGGAACAAGAGCCGCATAGGTGATATCTGGATTCCTATTGATACCCTTGGCTACCTCCACAGCATCACTCAATTGAGGAATCCATTTTGGATGTACAAAAGAAGTGGCTTCAATATAGGAAAGACCAGTATCAGAAAGCTGATTGATCCAGTCTATTTTTCTTTGCGTCGGTATAATGACCTTTTCATTTTGAAGCCCATCACGCGGACCCACTTCTTTAATGGTTACTTTTTCAGGCCAATTCATTTTACCCCTCCGTCTCTTTATTCAATGACGGCCAAAACGTCGCCCTCATTTACGAAATCCCCTTCATTAACTTTAAGTTCCTTAACAGTACCCGCTTCCTCAGCAGCAATGGGGATTTCCATTTTCATGGATTCTAAGATTATGATATCCTGTCCATCGGTAACACTTTGACCTTCACCCGCTACGATTTTCCATACGCTTCCTGCCATACTTGCTTTTAATTCTGCCATATCATATTCCTCCAAATAATTTTAGTTTTTAGTAACGGATCGGTTTTCCCTCCCGATCCCCGACAAACAGTTTATACAGTAATTTTTTTAATATATTTATCAATAAAGTCCGTTGTTGTATCGCCTTTTGAAAAAGCTTCATGGACGATTATTTCCTTAAGTAGAGGAAGGTTCGTTTTAATTCCATCTATTTTATAGGTGTTCAATGCTTCTCTTAATCTATCGATGGCTTCATTCCTCGAACCACCGCTTACTACCAATTTGGCGATCATAGGATCGTAAAAATGTGAAACGACCGATGTGTTCTGAACGGCCAGTTCATGACGAATTCCTTCACCTTCAGGAAGTTTCAAACCGCTAATTTTCCCCGGTGCAGGATAAAAGGTTTTGGGATCTTCCGCATAAATGCGCACTTCAATAGAATGCCCCTCCCTTTTCACCTCTTCTTGTGTAAAGTCGAGTTTGTTGCCTGAAGCAATTTTAATTTGCTGTTCAACAAGATCAAGTCCTGTGATTTCCTCAGTGACCGGATGCTCGACCTGAAGGCGTGTATTCATTTCTAGAAAATAGAAGTTTTTATCGGCATCAACTAAGAATTCAAGGGTACCCGCATTACAATACCCGATAGCCTTCACCGCTTTTACAGCGGCTATCCCCATCTGCTTTCTTGTTTCTTCATCAAGAAATGAAGAAGGGGCTTCTTCTACGACCTTCTGGTGGCGCCTTTGAATGGAACATTCTCGTTCCCATAAGTAAACAGCATTTCCAAATCCATCTGCTAATACTTGAATTTCGATATGACGGGGTTTTTCAATCAATTTTTCAATGAACATGTCTCCATTACCGAAAAATAATTGAGCACGTTTTTGATTCCCTTCGAATGCTTTTAACAGTTCATCGGCATTTGCAACTGCCTGCATACCGATACCACCGCCGCCGGCTGATGCTTTCAGCATAACTGGATACCCTATCTTTTCGGCAACTGCCGCTGCTTCAGCGCTATCAATTAATGGCCGTGAGAATCCTGGCACTAATGGAAGCCCTGCTTGCTCCATCTTTTTTCGCGCTTCAACTTTATTGCCCATCTGCTGGATAACTTCAGGTTTGGGTCCAATGAAAATCAATCCAGCATCTTCACATGAGCGAGCGAAATCTGCATTTTCACTTAGAAATCCGTATCCTGGATGGATGGCATCTACACCGGTTTCTTTAGCTATTTCTAAAATCTTCTTGACGTTTAAATAGCTTTCCTGAACTCTGGACCCTCCCAATAAATAGGCCTCATCCGCATATTCTACAAATGGTGCTTCCGAATCTGCCTCGGAATAGACAGCGACCGTACTAATTCCCAAATTCTTGCACGTACGGATTACACGTGATGCAATTTCTCCTCTGTTTGCGATAAGAATTTTTCGAATCATTCGATATCCCCCTTATTTGGTACGTTCCGTTAATAGTTCAAGAGTTTGCTCCCGAAGCTTATACTTTTGAATTTTCCCAGATGCAGTCATTGGATATCCATCAGTAAATTGAAAGTATCGAGGAATTTTGTGAAAAGATATTTTCCCTTTGCAATACTCTCTCAATTCTTCCTCCGTCAAGGTTTCTCCTGCTTTCAAAATGACCCATGCCGCTACCTCTTCCCCATACTTCTGATCGGGAACACCAAGGATTTGGACATCGACTATAGCAGGATGCTGATAGAGAAATTCTTCAATCTCGCGCGGGTATATATTTTCCCCACCGCGTATAATCATATCTTTCAGTCGGCCAGTAATCTTGCAATAACCGTTTTCGTCCATCACCGCTAAATCACCTGTGTGGAGCCAGCCCTCCGAATCAATCGCTTGCTCCGTCGCTTCCGGATTATTATAGTACCCCTTCATGACATGGTATCCTCTTGAACAGAGTTCTCCTTGTCTGCCCCGCTTGACTTCTTCTCCGCTATTAGGATCAATGATCTTCACTTCCACATTCGGAAGAGCCTTTCCCACTGAGGATACACGAAGTTCAATTGGATCATCGGTACGGGTCATCGTAATTCCTGGGGACGATTCCGTTTGACCATAGGTAATCGTGATTTCAGAGATTCCCATCTTATCCACCACGTTTTTCATAACTTCTATCGGACAAGTGGAGCCAGCCATTATTCCAGTCCGTAATGAACGTAAATCATACTGATCGAAGTCATCGAGATTCAATTCAGCAATGAACATAGTCGGCACCCCGTGAAGCCCCGTACATTTTTCAGCTTCCACTGTCTGAAGCACAGTACGTGGATTGAATTCTACGATTGGCACCATTGTGGCTCCAACAGTAACAGAGGCCATTGTACCAAGGGAACAGCCGAAACAATGAAACAGTGGGACGGGGATACAAAGCCGATCATTCTTTGTAAGCTTCATACAAGCTGCAATATTTAGCCCATTGTTGACTAAATTCGAATGTGTCAGCATGACCCCTTTTGGAAATCCAGTCGTCCCTGAAGTGTATTGCATATTAATGACATCCTCAGGAGCAAGGTCCTTCATTCGGATGTCCAACATCTCCTCCGAAACCGATTCGCTTCCACTTATGACGTCTTCCCACGAAAACGTACCAGGATAACGCGTTTCACCTAAGATAATGATATTCTTTAATTTTGGTAGTTTTTCAGATTGTAACTTTCCTGGTTTAGCCGTTTTCAATTCAGGAACTATCTCATAAAGCGTATCTATATAAGAATGATCCTTAAATTGTTCCATCAGGATTATCGTCGTTGCATCCGATTGATGAAGCAGATATTCGAGTTCACTTGTGCGGTAATTTGTATTGACCGTAACCAGCACACCGCCCATTTTTGCAGTTGAAAATTGGGAAATCAGCCATTCCGGTTTATTAGACGCCCATATGGCGATATGTTCCCCTTTTTCAATCTCAAGTGACATGAAACCGCGGGCCGCCTTCCGGCAAACTTTTTCAAATTCACTGTACGTATAACGAAGACCTAGTTCGTGATAAACTACCGCTTCATTATTACCGTATTCTTCAGCTGTCTTTTCAAGCAGTTTTCCGATAGTAACATCTAGCAAATCAGACATCAAACTCCTCCCAATAAGTAAAAGTAAGTATGTACGCTTCTTGCTGTATAGAAATAATCTGCCTTTCACCAAAATGAACAGAAGCATTTTGGTTCATTTGCGTTCTAAAAAGATTAACAGCCCAATTGTCTGGCGATTACGATTCTTTGAATTTCTGATGTCCCTTCCCCAATTTCTAGTAATTTAGCATCTCTTAAATAGCGTTCCACCTCATATTCCCGCATATATCCAGACCCGCCATGGATTTGAATGGCTTGATTGCTCGTTCGGAACGCAGTCTCACTTGCAAAAAGCTTAGCGAACGCCGCTTCTTTCGCAAAAGGTTTTTTATTGTCTTTTAACCACGCTGCTTTATATACCATATTTCTTGCTAATTCAATCTCCATCGCCATATCAGCAAGTTTGAATTGGATTGCTTGAAAATTTGAAATAGATTTACCGAATTGAACTCGCTCTTTTGAAAAAGCTAAAGCCTTATCAAAGGCTGCTTGCGCAATACCGACCGCCAACGCGGCAATTGAAATCCTTCCACCGTCTAAAGTGAATAAAAACTGTTTGAATCCTTTTTCTGGATCCCCCAATAAGTTCTTCTTTGGCACTCGAACATTATCAAGAATGATTTCACATGTATTTGAAGCTCGAACTCCCATTTTTTCATAATTACTATTAATTGTTATTCCCGGTGTATCCGTTGGGACGATGAATGCAGAGATGATGTTCTTGCCTCGACTGTCTTTTCCCGATACAGCCGTTACGGTGACAGTTCTGGAATAACTTGCATTAGTTATCCATGTTTTCTCGCCATTTATCACATATTCATCACCTTCTAATACTGCGGTCGTTCTTGTACCGCCCGCATCAGAGCCCGCATTCGGCTCGGTCAACCCGAAAGCTGCCAATGTTTCACCGGTCGTGATTGGAATAAGGTATTTTTGTTTCTGTTCCTCGGTACCGAAATAATAAATCGGGCTTGCTCCAAGTGAAACAGCTGCTGCATAGCTTAAACCAGTGCCTCCACAGGCCTTGCCAATCTCCTCAACAGCAATAGCATAGGAAATCGTGTCTCCGCCTGAACCACCATACTCTTCAGGGAATGGAATCCCCAGTAGCCCCAGCTTCCCCATTTTTTTGAATACATCCGCTGCAAACATGGACTTTGCATCCAGTTCTATCGCAATTGGTTTTATTTCTTTTTCAGCGAAATCTCTTACCATATCCTTAATCATCTGCTGTTCTTTTGTAAGTGAGAAATCCATTTCTTTATTCCCCTTTCTAATGAGACCGACTAGTTGGTCTGTGAAATGCAAGCGTTTTTATTGTTAATCCACAACCATCTGATTTTTTAGTAAATATGGCTGGGTTATTGCGTCTTTTTTTTGTTTATCTGTTAATAATGCCTGTAATATTAAATCGACGTAAATTTCTCCAATTTCCTCAATTGTTTTTCCCCCGTCCCTTTTGTACCATTTATAGGACCAGTTCACCATGCCTAAAATAGACATTCCGGTGATTTCAACCGGCAGTTCGCTGCGGAATTCACCCTTGTCTATTCCTTCTTGAATTACGGAAAATATGATTTCTTTATACATTTGACGCTTCTTTTTGATTGCTTCTACATAAGGTGGTTTTAAGTAAATGCTTTCTTGATAGAAAACTGAGATGTGTGGTTTATAGAGGTCAAAAACTTTAACAAATGATTGAATAATCTTTTGCATTTTTTCTGTTGGGTGGGTACTTGCTGAAATGGCTTCCTGTGCTTTCGTTAAAACATATGAAATAAAGTAATCATGAATGACAAATAAGAGTTCGTCTTTAGAAGAAAAATGGTGATAAAAACCACCTTTGCTTGTTCCGCACTCCTTTACAATTTCGTTAACGGAGATGCCATGAAAACCATGCTGTTCAAAGAGTGCCAGCGATGTTTCGATTATTTTTTCTTTTAACTCCGTAAGACAGCACCTCCTGTTGTATCCGCTTACATTTTATCCAGTAATATTAAGATAAATAGTATGATTATACATAAACTGGATTTATTTAGATTTTACCAAATATTTTATATTTGTCAATTTTTAATTACAAACTAAAAACAGCTCTCATACTTAAGAGCTGTCTCCTATTTTATTCAAGCCAATAATGCCTTGGTGATACATAGCAAACAAGATGTTTGAATTCAGAATAAGTTGAGTGGAATTAACTCCTTTAGTGTTTCAAGATCCCACTCCGCCTCAAGCCTTGTGCACTAACTACTCTTTCTTCTTTACCTTGATTGGTTTAACCTGGGCCTTTACAAGTTTCCACCCATCGTTGTAGGTCCATACTGATTTAATCTCCATCAACGGATCACGCTCGTCAGCCCCTTTCACATATTGAACCCCCACAAGGCCCTTTCCTTTTCCAAAAACGGTCTTGAGGTTCAATGACGAGTAGGGATCAACCAAAAGCTCGGTCGGTTCATTCAACTTTCCATCTTGATAAATACCTAATTCTTCATAATCTTGTTTTCTTGAACTGACATCTATCACCACAGGCTTTTGCCCTTCAATAATGATTTCCGCTTTGTAGCCGTCAAGAAATTGAGCCATTACAGGAACAGATGGCGGAACCTCTAATTCCTGAACTTTTCCATCTTTGAACGTGAAGGCATAACTATTTAGTAAGCGATCAGTACCTTCCATCAAAACCGTGACTAAAACATCCTGAACCCCATCATTATTCAAGTCAGCAAGCATGAGGTCGGGATTATACCCTGCTTTTAGAGGTACGCTAATTGTACGGCGGTTGCTTTCAACACTCAGCTCTATTTTTTTAAGAAACTTGCTTCCTTTCTCATACGGCAATCCTTGAACCTGGATGATATCTATTTTTTGGTCACCTGTGACATCTCTTTTTGTCGAAATATAGGTCCCATCAACTTGAAAATTTTTATCATGTGCTTCAACTGCTTGATAACTTAAAAAGAGTGAGATGACTAAAACCGCATATTTTAGCAAATCTAACTTTTTCATAGTGATAACCTCGCTTTTAGAAGATATACTAATTCGTCATTTGTCGCCGTTTGAATTTTCGACGTTGATCTTTCATAAAGATGGACCAGAAATAATAGAAACCTGGAACTAAAATCGCAAAGCCTACAATATATGTGGCAAACACTGCCCGGAATGACGTCGGGTCGGTAAAACCTGAGAGGATTGTTACATTCGGATAAATGATATATGGCAAATGAGCAATCCCATAAACATAGCTGCCGACCAAATACTGAATGATAATCGCTATGACAGCGATTCGCGGCATTCCTTTAACCTCCCGTTTGGAAAAATAAGGAAGATATAGAGCCACTCCGCTAATGATAAAAAAGACTAACGAAACGAGTAATAATGCAGAGTTTTTCATCATCCCCTCGTAGAGCCAATTCGCTTCACTTTTTAATGTAATCATTACCATCATAGCCATGACTAACATAAGCGGCCCCGTTATCATCGCGTCCCGCCGGTATATTTTATATGCTTTCATTTCATCAGCCTGTTTTGAGTAATCAGATAGAAGTAACGATGATAAAAACAGCGTGCTCAAAATTCCGAACCCCATAAAGGCATATTCATTTGGACTTGTGAAAAGCTTGAAAAGATTAAGTTCTTCATTTCCTCGCATTCCTTCAACAAACCCAAGATGGGTAATCGGCAAAACACTGATTAATAGCCCGGGAATGATTAATCCAGTTAACCCCGATATATACGTTAATGCTTTTTCATACTTGTCGACACTATGTGAAAAAACTAAGAACGCACTCCTAATACAAAGAAGCACTAAAATTAAACTGGCGGGAACAATTAATGCTACCCCAATGGTAAAAACTGCCCCCGGAAACAAACTATAAATGGCAATGACAAGGCCAACTACGAAGGTATTAGTCACTTCCCATGTAGGAGATAAATAGCTGTTTGCTATCTTTGTAGCATTCGTTTCTTCCTTTTTAATGTAAGTCATTGCCCAGAAACCAGCTCCAAAATCCATCGAGGCCATAATTGCATAAAGAAAAATAAAACCCCACACTAGCGTTATTGCAAGAAGTGCATCACTCATTGGCTTTCCCCCCTTTTATGAATTAGAATCGAACAGCCTCTCATCTTTCTGTTCGGCTATATATATATCATCCATCACAGAATGACGTTTGAAATAATACAAAAGTGTAAACACGACGGATACGTATAAAATGATATATACAAGAATGAACATCGTGAATAAAAACCCTAGATTTTCATATGAAGTTACTGAATCCGCAGTGGAAAGCATCCTGTATATCGTCCACGGCTGTCTGCCTGTACAAGCAAAAATCCAACCGCATTCTATCGAAATCACCGATGACGGGCCTGCAGCAACAAACAGCCATAGAACCCATCTGGGATAAGTATCCTTCTTCAACCACTTATTCCAGACTAAAGCGAACAAGGCTAAAGCGATTAAGCCTGAACCAATAAGGACCATAGCATTGAATAAAATATGGACATAAAGCGGTGGCCAATACTCTTCTGGAAAATCGTTCAAACCGGTAACGACTGTATCAAAACTATTGCCTGATAAGAAGCTTAATACCCATGGAAATTCAATCCCATACTTCACTTCCTGAGCTTCCCTGTCGGTATAGCCGAATAAAGTAAGTCCTGCATGGTCCTTTGTTTCAAACAAGCCTTCTGCGGCCGCCAATTTTTCCGGCTGTTCCCTATATAAATGCTGGGTCGTCGCGTGACCGTTAAGTGCCGTCAAAAAAGAGAAGACCAATCCTAATACAATGCTGAGCTTTAATGCTTTTTGGTGAAAATTAAATTCAGTAGTACCAAATTTATTCTTCAACATCTTATAGGCTGCAACTGCTGCTACGACAAAAGCACCTGTCGTATAAGCTGTCAGTGCAGTATGTCCTGCTGTTACTAAGAAACTTGGGTTAAAAAAAGCCGCCCAAGGATCAACATCGACAATTTCCCCATTTTCAAACCGAAACCCAGCCGGTGTCCCCTCAAAAGCATGTACATTAGAAATCAAGACAGCTGATGCCATAGCTCCAAAAGCAACAAAGAATAAACTCACGACACGAGCCCATGGCTTGATTTTTTCAGCAGCATACACGTAGATGGACATGAACAACGCTTCAATCATAAATGCATAAATCTCAATCTGGAACGGAAGCGCCATAACTCGCCCAATCACTTCCATGAATCCAGGCCATAAAAGTGACAGTTGTACACCCGCAATCGTACCAGTCGGAATCCCAACCCCAAGCAACACCCCTAATGTTTTAGTCCATCGTTTCGCCATGACAACATACTGTAAATCTTTTGTCCTTTGGTACATCAATTCTGCCGCCAACATCATCATCGGCAACCCGACGCCAATCGTTGCAAATATGATATGTACAGCCATATTCGTCCCGAACATCGCACGGGCCATTTGTATATGATCCATACTGTCTTCCTTTCTAACCTTTGTCTCCTGATAGTATCTCCGCATAAAAGGAAAATATTTAATAAAATCCCACATACTATGTTTCCTGAGTTTTTGTCGGAATTTTGTAGCCTGTTTACCGTCTTTTGAGTATTAGAATATATTTATTCTGTCGAGGTTATTCTTGGGATATATTATTTCCAGTTGATCGCTTCTTAACCTAGCTTAGATTGCATGTACGAACGGCGATTTTATTATAGCTGTGCAAATAATAAATATTTCCTTCTCATAAAAATACACACATACCCTACATTATAGTAGTCTATGTGTGTATTTGCGGTCGGCATTGACATTTGCCCAATTTTAGGAGGGATTTTCACAAACATCAGATTAAAAGCACGGGTACTAGCCTATATATGTATTTTATATGTCAGGATCCTAAATACCCTTTGAACCTTCTTATCAATCACTTCCTGTGAATAATAAATCATCCTGTAACTGAATTAACATTTTTTCATTCCTTACATTTTGATTTATTGTCTTTGCACCTCGTAGGTTATAAGTTTTATCTTCTATATGAAAGTTAAGGATAATCTACATTTAAAAACGTAGCCACATCTTTGCTTTTTTGTTTTCTCTGTTTCCGCATACTTGCTCGATCTAATGCCGTTTCATGTAATTTTTTTTCTTCTTCTGTTTCCGGAATAACTTGTGGAACACGTGTTGGACGTTTATGTTCATCAAGTGCAACAAATGTTAATAGAGCAGTCGCTGCAATTCTACGTACACTGCTTTTTAAATCTTCAGCAATAATTTTCACAAATACCTCCATTGAAGATGTGCCTGTCCATGCCACATAAGATATAAAACATACTGAATCTGTTGTACGAATGGGATGTAAAAAGTCAACTGAATCTGTTGAAGCAGTTACACATTCTCTTCGGCTATGACGTGCTGCAGAAATCGATGCTACTTGATCTACGTCACTCATTAACCGGCCGCCAAATAATGTATTATGATTGTTCACATTATTTGGGAATATACGACTTGTTCTTATCACCCTTGATTCTCTGCAATATTTAGCTTCTATAAACCCGTCCTCCTAAACATGGGACCTAAAATCACCTATGTAAACTTTTAGTATATGGTTATATTATGATACAATTTTGAGCTTTTTATCCTTTAAACACTATCGGCCTACGTAGCCTAGTGTTCCGAGAATGCGCAGCTTACTTTTTAATATCATTCACCAATTTACTTTATAGGTGTGGCTAGTTTTGAAGTGCTAGCCAGCCCGCTACCCACCTTTCATAATAATCATCTGGAGACTGCAGCAGATTCGCTTGAACAGCTGCTTGTCCGATAATGACACCACCAACTACATCATCCTGCATAACCATTAGAGATTTTAGATTTTCCAGCTTTTGATCCAATTTAATATGCAAGGTTTTGCTTCTCATGGTGAACTCCTTTGGTTAATCGAGTTAAAACTAGTTCCTCTTTTTCCAGTTTTATATACGAAAGCGTGCAATCATTTAGACCCTAGTTTTAAGGCGTTTACAATAACATCAATTTTCAAGACAACATTCCCCTTCTTCCTTTGGAGTATGCCCATGATACCAAATGTCAGATTGTATTTTAGTTATTGTTTTCTTAAGAAAAAATCTCTTAAAATGAACAACGATAAAAGACACATTCTTAACTCTTAATTTTGAATCGATATATCTTACACAGTTTTCTATCATGCTGAAAATCAATCTTGACTACACCTCAAAACATTCACCCATCCTTTCGTCGATTAATAATCCTTCTTTAGAATAAAATGATTTCCGAATGACACACTTTACGCATAGGGCCTAGTGGCTCTATTCGGCTTTGTGGCAAGTAATGTACCATTTACGAAACAAGTTACAATTATATTCTAATAAGGTTAATATGGGATGTAATTGGAATAATAGGATAATAAGCTTAAGTTTAGAGGTGGAAATGTTGTTTAACCGCAGAAATTCCCAAAAAAACTTAAATCAAAAAGACGATTTTAATAAGGTTTCCGATATACGAAGCCTATTTAATTCCCTTTCGTCATCAAATGATTTTATAAACCATCAAGGCAACTTAAAAGGAATTGGCTATTGGGTATCTTTTTATCGCTCTTTAATTGACGGGCAAGAACTACATGAGAGCGTACTATCTGTAATACCAACTTTAGAAACGATTAGTTTGGAACAAATTAAAGAAAATATCCCCATAGAGAATACTCTAATCACTTGCACTAGGAAGGTAATTGAAGAAAGGATAATGAGAGGCGAAATTGCCATTCGTTTAGATACCAACCTCGATGAGTGTTTGTTGATAAATATTGCCTCCAAACAAGGAAGACAAATTGGTAAACCCGAGCTTGAATTTGGAATCATTAGTCCTCAAGAAGCTTTTGTCGAAGATATTGATATCAATCTGAATCTAGTGAGAAAAAGACTGCCTATCCCAGAGTTACAAGTAAATGAATTAACTGTAGGATCCTTATCTAAAACAAAAGTAGCTGTTATATATATAGAAGGAATTGTTGAACAGGAAAATGTCGATACCGTTATACAACGAATCAATGAAATAGAGTTCGATGAAATTTTGGATGGATCCAATCTAGCGCAAATGCTTTATGATGATTCAAATACTCTATTCCCACTTTTCTTACATACGGAAAGACCCGATCGGATTGCAAGTGCTTTGTCTGAAGGTAAGGTAGCCATGGTGATAGATAGGTCTTCTTCTGCACTAATTGCTCCAACCATTTTATTGGAGTATTTTATTACCATGGAAGATTATAATATGCCCTGGGTTCCAGCTTCCGCTTTCCGATTATTAAGAATATTCGCGGTCATTTTTTCTATATTCGCTACACCTCTTTATGTAGCCGTGCTGACCTTTCATTATGAACTGATTCCTAAAGACCTTTTGGAGACGATTGTTGCTTCAAGGAATTTGATACCTTTCCCTCCTTTAATTGAAGCTTTATTCTTAGAGATTTCAATTGAACTGTTAAGGGAAGCCGCTGCCAGGTTACCAACAAAGGTAGGTCAGACATTAGGTATCGTCGGCGGTATTGTTATCGGTCAGGCTGCTGTTGTGGCTGGACTTACCAGTAATATTTTATTAATCATTGTCGCCTTATCGGCACTAGCATCATTTGTAACGCCAATTTATAAAATGGGAAATGCTATTCGATTACTTAGATTCCCCTTTCTACTAGGGGCACAAATCTGGGGTTTGCTTGGGATAACCCTTGCTTCCGTGTTTTTAATGACACATCTTATTAAGTTGACTTCAATGGGACATCCTTACCTAGAACCAATATACCCGTTTCGCATTAAAGATTGGAAAGACAGCTTTGTTCGGCTTCCTTTTAATTTTTTCCAGTCACGACCTGTAAATTTACGAACAGAGAATGTGACAAGACAACCACAAAAGCAAAAAACATCAAAAAAAAGAAAGAATGATTTTAATGAGTGATAAAAAATGAGGGTGCTGTATGAACCAAGCTGGTGTAAATGATAAATATAAAGTATCACCATTCTATGTATTTTTTTTAGTACATTCCATGCAAACAGGCATAGGTGTGTTGAGTTTCCAAAGAGTTTTAGCGAAGTCGGCGGGGACGGACGGCTGGATCTCCATAATTCTAGCAGGGCTAATTGTTCATATTATGATTTGGATCATCTATAAAATATTCAGTATCGTTCCAGGGGATATCATTTCCGCCAATACACAGGCATTAGGGAAATGGCTTGGGAATTTTTTCAGTCTGTTATTCATCATTTACTTTTTGATTCTTGGGATGACAGTAATAATTAGCTATATAAATGTCGTACATGTTTGGATGTTTGAAGAAGTACCTTCCTGGGCATTTGCTCTAGTGTTTCTAATTCTGATTTATTACATAAATTCTGGGGGGTTCCGAACTGTTACCGGCGTTACCTTTTTAAGCGTATTGTTGACATACTGGCTTCTATTTGACCTCATCTATGCTATGAAATATGCTGAATTTACGAATTTGCTTCCTATTTTTGACCACAGCATTTTAGATATACTTAAAGGAGTACAAGATAATTCATTAACCATGATTGGATTTGAAATGATTCTGATATTTTATCCGTTTATCAAAGATGCTAAAACTTCACAAAAATATGCCCATGGAGGTGCCTTAACAACTACGTTACTGACCGTGTTCATTTATTTAGTTTCACTGGTCTTTTATTCACAAAAACAGTTAGTCCTGACTATTTGGCCGACACTGACAATGACTAGCGTTGTCGAGTTGCCCTTTATTCAACGTTTCGAATATATTGAGATCTCTTGGTGGGCCTTAGTTATCATACCCAATATGACCATTTCATTATGGGCTGCCAGCAGGGGATTTAAACGCTTATTTAATGTTCAGCAAAAGTATCCATTATGGTGTATGAGTATTATTATTCTGCTTATCAATATTTTTGTTTTTGATATGGATTCCCTTTATATTTTGAATAAAATTATCAATCCATATGGCCTGTACTTCATTTGTTTATACTTGCCTCTTCTTTTGTTAATCATCTATACAAAGAAATTGAGGAAACGTTTATGAGAAAAGTACTTCCTGTTATCCTAATCTATTCACTTCTTTGCGACTGTGCACAACAGAAAGTAGTCGACGAAGTGAATATGGCCCAGGCTATTGGCTACGATTTAACAAAGGATGATATGATCGAAGGAATGTTCGTCATCCCCATCTTTCAACAAGAAAAGATGGGGAAATATCAAATCTTAAGTGGAAAATCAACGACAACGAGTGATGTTCAAGCTATTGTATCAAAAAAGGCAAATAAGCCGGTGCTCCTTGGACAGACACGAATCGTTTTTTTTAGTGAGAAAATCGTTCAACAAATTGGAATGACAGAGCTAACCGATTATATCTACCGTGAACCCCAACTTGGGAACAGGGTTATTTTGGCAATTGCCGAAGGGAAGGTTAAAGATGTCATTTATACAAAATCTCCTAATAGCAATGTGAATATTGGCATTTTTTTAGCCGATTTAATTACTCAACAAAAAGAATCTGGTAACGGACCGGATACTAATCTCCATATTTTTTTAAAGGACGCTCTAGCAGATGGCGGAGATGCGTTTCTTCCGTTATTAAAAAAACGTAATAACGATATTATGGTTTCTGGAGTAGCATTGATACACGAAAATAAAATAGTGAGTAAAGTGAAAACCCAAAATATGTTTGTATTTAAGACTTTAGTTCAATCCCATAAACGAGGAATTTATAAATTCAGTTTAAAAGATAAGAAAAAAAGCGAAATTGTGGTAGAGAGTATCCGAAGTGGTTCAAGTTATAATGTTTCAAACTCAGGGAGTGACCCCTCGATCACGATTAAAATCAAAATTGAAGGTCAAGTAAAGGAATCCATGAGAAGTGAAAACCTAACAAATAGAAAAATGATTAAAAAAATTGAAATGGCAATGAAACAGGATTTAACTAGGGAAGCTAACAAACTTATTAATGATTTTCAGAAAAAAAACATTGATCCGATTGGCTTAAAGGAGAAATATCATGCCAAAAATAAAAGAATGACATATGAAGAATGGAAAAAGATTTATCCTAATATGACGATAAAAGTAGAAACTGAAGTTCACATTCTTCAAACTGGCGTTTCGGAATAAGGTCAATTAATAGATGAAGTAAATGGCATCTAATTACAACCTCTTTATTCCTTCAAAGGAGTTGATAAAGGTAATACTTTTATGACCCGATAGGGCTAAATTAATATTTCACAAAAGGTAAAAGAACAGAGTGAAAATTTCACTCTGTTCTAAAAATAGAGATATCACCCTCTGAAAAATGAGGATCTTCATGGAACGAAAAAACCATAGTTCAAATTGACTTTTTTACTTACCCCTTTATTTCTAAAGACGAGCTTACAGTAAAGTCAGCCTCTGTATTGCGTTTCACTTGATCAAGTGTAACGCCGTTCTGCAATTCGATCAATTCCATACCTGCTTCTGAAAATTGAAAAACAGCCAAGTCAGTAATCAGGCAATGGATGACATTCTCTCCCGTCAATGGCAGTGTACAGCTCTTTTTCACTTTTGATTCCCCATGCTTGTTCACATGATCCATAATGACAACGATTCGTTTTGCCCCTTGGACGAGGTCCATCGCCCCACCCATTCCTTTTACCATCTTCCCAGGGATCATCCAGTTAGCTAAATCCCCTTTTTCGGAAACTTCCATTCCACCTAAAATGGCAAGATCGATATGTCCGCCGCGAATCATCGCGAACGACTCAGCACTATCAAAAAAGGAAGCCCCGGCTTTTGCCGTTACTGTTTCCTTTCCTGCATTAATCAGATCCGGATCCACTTCATCTTTATTTGGATAAGGCCCAATTCCAAGTAAGCCATTTTCTGATTGAAGCATGACATTGAGGTCACCAGGAATCATGTTAGCAATCAAGGTCGGCATGCCGATTCCTAAATTCACACACATACCATCTTGGATTTCTTTTACGGCCCGTTCTAATATTTGTTGTCTTGACATTCGAAAACTCCCCCTTTTTATACGTTAGTGGTTGTAAGTTTTTCAATTCGTTTTTGATAATGGTTTCCTACAAAGATTTTTTGTACATAAACCCCAGGAGTATGAATTTCATCTGGATCAAGCTCTCCAATATTAACAAGCTCCTCCACTTCGGCAATCGTGATTTTCCCCGCGGTGGCTACAACTGGGTTAAAGTTTCTTGCCGTTTTTCTATAAATGAGATTACCAAACGGATCTGACTTCCATGCTTTGATAAAGGCGAAGTCCCCGACTAGCCCTTTTTCCATAATGTATGTGCGACCATCAAATTCCTTATGTTCTTTACCTTCAGCCACTTCTGTCCCAACTCCAGTAGCTGTATAAAAAGCAGGAATACCTGCTCCACCCGCTCTTAGACGCTCAGCAAGCGTCCCCTGAGGAACTAGCTCAACCTCCAGTTCTCCATTTAAAAATTGTTGCTCAAACAGTTTATTTTCACCTACATAAGAAGCAATCATTTTTTTGATTTGCCTATTCTCCAACAATAGTCCGAGACCTGCATCATCGACTCCACAATTATTGCTGATAACAGTCAAATCTTTTACTCCTTTATCACGCAAAGCATGAATTAGATTTTCTGGAATTCCACTTAATCCAAAACCGCCAACAACAATCGTTGCTCCATCCTCAATTTGTTGAATGGCACTATCCAAAGAAGACAATAATTTTCCCATTTTCTCCATCTCCATTTCTTAGTTTATTCTTTTAAATAAACAGTGATGCTGAAAAAGCAAGGATGAACACTGTAACCGTTTTCAAGATCGTAATAACAAATATGTCTTTATACGATTGCCGATGTGTCAATCCTGTAATCGCAAGTAATGTAATAACGGCACCGTTATGTGGAAGCGTATCCATCCCTCCGGATGCCATGGAAGCAATACGATGAAGCATTTCCGGGCTGAACCCAACAGTTTGTGCCACCTGCAAGTAATGACTTCCCATTACCTCTAATGCAATGGAAAGTCCACCAGAAGCAGATCCGGTAATTCCTGATAGCACATTGACAGCGACTGCTTCCGAAACGAGTGGATTGCTGCTTGCGTTGAACACCCAATTTTGAATCACAGAGAAACCCGGAAGCGTTTTCACAACATTTCCAAAACCAACCTCAGAAGCGGTATTGAAGATTGCTAGCAAAGATCCCATTGCAGCAGCTGTTAAACCACTTGCCAGTTTGACCTTTATGCGCCCAACATTCAGAAGCATCGCTGCTAGGATCCCGATTGTCAGTGCAACAATTAAAGACCAAGAAGAAGTTACGGAGCTTACATCAGCGATATTGAAGGTTTCCTTTAACATCGTGCCATCATACCAGTTCTTTACGGAAATAGCACTGCGACTGAAAGCGAAGTTGAACGCAACTACAAGCACAAGTGGTACGATGGACAGCCAAAAGTTAGGCAGGTTTTGCTGTTCGCCACTTTCGGGTTCATTAGTATGTCCTTCCCCGTAACCTTCACCTTTTGCTAACGCTTGTTTACGACGATGTTCTAACCAGATCATTCCACCTGTGAATACCATGATTGCGCCAATGATTCCGATTAATGGTGCCGCATACGTATCTGTTCCAAAATAATTCGTTGGAATGATGTTTTGAATCTGCGGTGTTCCAGGAAGCGCATCCATCGTATAAGTGAAAGCACCCAGTGCTATGGTTCCTGGCAATAACCGCTTTGGAATATCCGCCTCTTTATAAATCGCTGCAGCAAATGGATAAACTGCAAAGGCTACAACAAACAGTGAAACCCCACCATATGTCAGCGCTGAACAGGCTAGGACTACAGCAAGAATGGCCCGCTTTGAACCTAGTGATTTAACGATGGTCTTGGCAATAGATGCTGCTGCACCACTCATCTCCATTACTTTCCCAAATATAGCACCTAATAGAAATATTGGGAAGAATGATTTTACATAATTTGCTGCATATGTCATATATGTCTCTGTATAGCTCGGTAACAAATGACCACCAGATAAAATGACCGCCAATAATGTAACAAGCGGTGCTATAATAATGACCGGATAACCTCTATAAGCTAAAAAGATTAAAAGTCCAAGAGCCACAACAATGGCTAAAATTTGAATCACCAATACAATTCCCCCTTTTCTCTTCTCCCTATGCCCCCAAATTCACATTTTCAATCGGATTTTACAATTCGAGCCTGCCTTCCCCAAGTCAAGCTGAATGATTATACTACTACTTCCCCCAATTGATAATGCTTTCAACAAACTATGAAACTTTAAAATTGCTCCCTATCCATTTTCCCAATCGTAGCCCTTTGTAAAATGACAGATGGACCATTCAGTAAAATACATATGCAATATTCGTGCCAACATAATTAAAATTTAAAATCACTCATCTATTAAAGCATTTCAAATCATTTTCCTTCCCCTTTTTATTAACTGTAGAAGCTAAAATCCTCTAAAACTGTTCAGGTTTCTTTACACTCTATTTATAACCTCAAAAAAAGTGTAAGCCTTTTCATACACTTTTCAAATTACCTCTCGTTTAATGAACGGATTTCTTAACACATTCATAAAAAATCCAAACAAAGAAAACTCGCCGACTTACACAAGTGTCGTAGGTTCCTAATAAAGACCACTACGAAACATCTATATTAATCCTCTAAAAGAGGTTGTTCAAAAGTATAAAAAAGTACCCGTTGCAAATGCAAGGGTACTTTTCTACAATCATAATTCATAAACCATACTTATTCATCTTCTCATAAAGTGTCGTCCGACTCACTCCGAGCCGCTTTGCCGTTTCGGATTTATTACCTGAAGTCATTTCCAGACAAGAAAATATTGTAGCACGTTCGGTTTCTTCCATTACTTCGGCTAAAGTGCGGATTGGGGCTAGTTCTTTGTGACCCGTTATTTCTTCAGGAAGATGCTTGGAATCTATCATTTCCTCTTCATCAACTATATTCAACGCGCGTTCAATGATATTTTCCAGCTCACGAATATTACCCGGCCACTTATAGAAACGAAGTAGCCGTAAAGCTTGATCACTCATACCCTGTACACGCTTTTTCATAAGGTTTTGGTATTTTTCAACAAAATAATTCACCAGAATTTCAACGTCCTCTAATCGCTTCCTTAAGGACGGAACGTGAATTTGCATGACCTTTAACCGATAATACAAATCAAGCCTGAACTCACCTTTTGAAACCATTTCTTCTAGATTGCGGTTCGTTGCCGCGATTACCCGTACATCAATCTGAACACTGCCCGTAGAACCGACCCGTTCAATTTCTTTTTCTTGTAAAACACGAAGTAATTTCACCTGCATATGCAGTGGTAGCTCACCGATTTCATCAAGAAAAATTGTCCCGCCATCAGCTGCTTCGAACTTACCTGCCTTCCCGCCTTTTTTTGCACCGGTGAAAGAACCCTCTTCATAGCCAAAGAGCTCTGACTCTAGCAATTCTGCTGGGATAGCTGCACAGTTCACTTTAACGAATACACCCATGGCTCGTCTGCTTTCATTATGAATGGAATGGGCAAACAGCTCCTTACCTGTTCCGCTTTCACCCAGTATCAACACATTTGAGTCACTTTTAGCTGCAATTCTGGCTTGTACTTTTACTTCCATAAGAGCAGGACTTTTCCCCATAATATGATCAAACGTATAGGATGCTTTATTTCTCTCGCGAAAATCACCTTTATACTTTTTTAGCTCTATTTCCAATAAGTTTACCCGTTTGGAAAGAGCCGTAAATTGCCCGACATTTTTAAATAATATTTTCCCGACCGCCCCTACGATTTTACCTTGTTTCAGAATCGGGGAACGGGTCGCAATAATGTAATTATCTTTAATTTTTTGTAATTCAGCGACTTCCTGTTTGCCAGTTTTGGCTACTAAATGCATACGGGTATTTTCGATGATTTCCGTTACATGCTTCCCAATTGAGCTTTCCTGATCGACCCCAAGAAAATCAGCATATGCATGGCTCAACATTTGTACATACCCTTCCGTATCGACCATAACCAAACCATCATAGGCAAATTCAATAATATCTTTAAAAAGGATTTCTTCATGATTATCAATATTAAGAAAATCATTTTTATTGTTCGTAAATAACAGGAAATAAAATTGATACTCCTCATCAGCCACTTGAACAATCTCTTTTCTAACAATCACATTATTACCGTTCAAATAAATAGGCGTATTTACAGCTGACAATAGATTTTTTTTAATAATCAACGTTGTTTGCTGATCAAATTGATCCTCTGAAAACCCCTCAGATAATACGCGATTGTAAAGGACGATTTCTTTTTCGTTTTTCGTTACCAAAATCCCAAAAGGTAATTCTTCCAATATCGCTTTTACTAATTCTAATTGAACCGTTTTATTATCATTGGCCATACCTATTCTCCTTAATCCATCTGATGTTTACCCATTATATCATAGGAAAATAAGACCAAGTCACCTTTACCGTTCAACAATCAGCGCTGTACCCTGCCCGCCACCAATACATAAAGTAGCAAGGCCCGTTTTTGCACCTCTACGCTTCATTTCATACAATAATGTAACTAAAATCCGCGCACCAGAAGCACCTACAGGATGGCCAAGTGCTATCGCACCGCCATTAACATTCACTTTTTCTGGATCCAGTTCAAGGTCCTTCAGCACAGCGAGTGACTGTGCCGCAAAGGCTTCATTCACTTCCATTAAATCAATTTCATCAATTTTCAATCCCACTTTTGCTAAAGCTTTTTTTGTCGCAGGTACTGGACCGTATCCCATGATTTTTGGATCAAGCGCAGCGTTAGCATATGACTTGATAGATGCTAAAATTTCCAGTCCCAGCTCGTCAGCTTTTTCTTTAGACATCAATACCAGCATCGCACTGCCATCATTGATTCCAGACGCATTTCCGGCCGTAACCGTTCCATTTTCCTTAAAAGCAGGTCGAAGTTTCGTTAGCTGGTCTATCGTTAGCCCATGGCGTGGATGTTCATCTTGGTCTACTAAGACCGTTTTTCCTCTGCGTTTATATTCAACAGGGACGATTTCATCTACAAATCGACCTTCAATTTGGGCCTTTTCAGCTTTCAACTGACTATGTAAAGCAAATTCATCCTGCTTTACACGACTGATTTCCCACTGTGCCGCAATATTCTCGGCAGTTACACCCATATGATACTGATTAAAAACATCCGTTAAGGCATCATAAGTCATTGAATCCACGACCTCTGCATTCCCCATCTTCTGTCCAAAACGGTAATTCGGAAGTAAATACGGGGCATTGCTCATGCTTTCAATACCCCCAGCAAGAATCACATCGGCATCACCAAGTGCTATGAATTGGGCCCCCATAATTACCGTACGGAGCCCCGACCCGCAAAGCTTATTGATGGCCATAGCTGGTGTTGTTTCCGGGACCCCTGCATGAATCGCAACCTGACGTGCCACATTTTGCCCTAACCCGGCCGATAGAATATTCCCAACCAATACCTCATCGATCATGTCAGCCGAAATATTGGCCCGCTTAATTGCTTCTTTAGCTGCTACCACTCCCAGTTCAACCGCTGAAACATTGGCAAGACTACCTCCAAGCGTACCAACTGGTGTTCTTGCTGCTCCTACAATCACTACTTCTCTCATAATACTTCCTCCTTCTCCATTTTTAATTTTCCTAGTTTAATAAAATTACGGTCCCTCTCATTGATTTTCTGAGAAACGGTAGATTCCTCATAAGTGAAAATCCCTTCACCTGACTTCGCCCCAAGCTTCCCCTTTTCCACTAAATCCCGAATAATGATCGGGGCTTGCTTACTTTGGTCCAACTCTGGTGCAACATTATCAAAAACGCGCTGCCATGTATCAAGTCCCCCAAAATCAGCAATCTCGATTGGCCCAGTAAACGCCCAGCGAAATCCAGGTCCCGCTGTAATGGCTGTATCAATATCCTCAGCAGTGGCTACGCCCTCTTTTAAGAGATAAAAGGCTTCCCGCATCAAGGCAGTCTGCAGACGATTGGCAATGAATCCTGCTATTTCTTTTTTTAAAAGAATCGGAGACTTGCCTATTTTACGAATTAAATCAAGTGTAGCCTCGACGACTTCCGGCTTTGTTACATTATGCTGAACAATTTCAACTAAAGGAACCAGATGCCCAGGATTAAAAAAATGCGCGATTATCATCCGGTCCGCAAACGAAGCAGTCTCCATCAATCGAGAAATCGGGAAGGTGGATGTATTTGAAGCAATAATTGCATCCTCTTTCACTATTTGCTCCAATTGTTGATAAAGGTCCAACTTCAATTCAATGACTTCCGGAATAGCCTCAATTATAAAGTCAGCATCCTTGACGGCCTCCTTCAAGTCAACCTTATATGTAATATTAGATAAAGCACCCTGCTTTTCCTGTTCAGTCATAGCACCTTCTTCAATGAGCAGGGATAGATTCTCAGATATTCGATCTTGAGCTTTCGATAGAAACTCTTCTTTAATATCGTTGATAGTGACGAAATACCCGCTAACTGCGAATGACTGAGCGATTCCACTCCCCATTACACCTGAACCGATAATTGCTATATTTTTGATCATCTCGTTTCTCCTTTCTTATCCATGATATTTCCTACATTTTACTCAACTTATATACATGCAATATCCATGCCAACACTAAGAGAAAATAAAAATCTTTTGTTATTTTAAAAATTATGATAGACTCTAAATCAATAACCATCCCCCCATATTTTTATTACCTTCCCTTGATATTTTAAATTTGCTTTCATATGAATATTCCCTATATATCAAACTAAACTTTTTGACAGATTTAGACCGTTACATTTTTTTTGGAGGAATGTAATATGGTTAAAGATAAAGTGGCGATCATTACGGGGTCTGCTAGAGGAATCGGTTTTGAAATTGGAAAGATCTTTGCTGAAAATGGAGCAAAGGTCGTTCTTTCAGACCTTAATCAAATTACAGTTGAAGATGCAGCTCTAGATTTAAGAAACAAAGGCTTGGAAGTCACCGGCTTTAAAGCAGACGTAACAAATGAAGAAGATATTATTCAACTAATCAAACAGACCAAAAGGAAATATGGCCGAATTGATATTTTCATTAATAACGCTGGACTTCAGCATGTTGCTCCGATTGAAGAGTTCCCAACTGAAAAATTCGAACAGATGATCAAAATTATGCTAACCGCTCCATTCATAGCAATTAAAAACGTTTTGCCCATTATGAAAGAACAAGGATTCGGCAGAATCATTAATATCTCTTCCATTAATGGACTGATTGGATTTGCTAATAAAGCAGCGTACAATAGTGCAAAACACGGTGTAATTGGATTGACGAAAGTCGCCGCCCTTGAAAGCGCATCTTCGGGAATAACAGTAAACGCCCTTTGCCCAGGATACGTGGACACACCTCTCGTACGCGGCCAACTGGAAGATCTAGCAAGAACAAGACAAGTGCCACTAGAAAGCGTTTTGGAAGAAGTTATCTATCCGCTCGTCCCACAAAACCGCTTACTCGACGTAAGCGAAATCGCCGACTATGCCATTTTCCTAGCAAGTGACAAAGCCCGAGGCATCACCGGCCAGGCTGTTGTGTTGGATGGTGGTTATACAGCTCAATAAAAAGAAAAGAGCTCCTACCAGAGGATTATAACCCGGATAAAGGACACTTAATAAAGCGCCCTTTATCTGGGTTTTCTTTATCCTACGAAGGAAACAAATAATAAATAAGGTGTTATTTTTTATTGACATTAAAAATGGTAGGTCATATCCAAACAAAAAAGAAAGAAAAAAGAGTTAGTAGCCATTAACCACTCACTCCGTAGATTTCAATTTCATAGGTACAAAATAAATTCATACTATTTAATCTTAAAGTTATGATTGAGAGTGCCTAAAAATTTAAGAAGTTCTCAAATTTAAATTGGAATAATTTCTAAAAAAACGTCTTAAAAATCTCTTGGTGCTGACTACATTCATTGCAGATATATTCTATTTCTAATGCATCTTCTCTCACTGTATGAACTGTCTCTTTTTTACAAGTTTTACAAAATCTTTCTTCGTATATTTCTTCCATTACTAATCACTCTCCATGTTCATATTGTCTTTTTTTACATTATTTTGTGTAGCTATTATATTTTGTGAATAATTTAAGGAAAAATACCATTTTTTCCTGAAGGACCTCCATAATGAAAAAGAAGAAAAGAATTCAGAGACAAAAAAACAACATTATGATGCGATTCCTAGTAACAAGAAGGCTCTGGGTGTCCATATATACGTATCGGCATTTGGTTATAGTAACTTATACCAGAGGCTTTGAATGACTTCAAATGAGTTTTAATATACAATTAATATACATGTATATTAATTGTATATTCGAAGGGAGCACCATGGAAGCAAACCATTATCAGTATATTAAAGAGCAAATTGAATATTATTCATCTAAACCCTTAAGGGAAGCAATATTTTACGTTGTTAAGAATGCAATTATAGAAGGGGTATTTTTACCTGGGGATCGTTTAACGGAAGATGATATCGCCCAACAATTTAACTGTAGCCGTACACCGGTTCGTGAAGCATTGAGAAAATTGGAACAGGAAAACATTCAAGGGTATGGTCAAAAAATACTACTTTACCATTACCCTTGAAAATCACTTTTAAGACTACAATTTAATGCACTACTAGCAAATCATGCGAATAAGGAAGTACTATGCATTGGCTGAACTTTGGCTTTAGGATCAATATAGGCTTTAGCATTATTGACTGCAGTAGGACCTTCACCAAATCCTGTTGTAATTAATTTAACCTTTCCTTCATACGTACAAATATCCCCGGCAGCGTATATGCCTGAAATATTTGTTTCTTGCTTGGAATTAACTATAATTGAATTTTTCTCAAGTTTTAGACCCCATTCTTTAATTGGGCCAAGAGAGGAAATAAAACCATAGTTAACAATTAGGTCATCTATATCAACTAGTTCTTTTTGTTGAGTCTTAGTGTGTTCTAAGACAATTTTAGTGATTTGATCTGCTCCTACCAGCTCTGAAGGAACATATGGTGTTTTGACTTCAACAGACGAATTCATCAATTGGTTTACACTATGTTCATGAGCACGAAATTTATCTCTTCGATGTATCAATGTTACTTTTTCAGCGATAGGCTCAAGCATAAGTGCCCAATCAAGAGCCGAATCTCCACCGCCTAGAATCGCTACTTTTTTTCCTTTGAATCGAGTCATGTCATTCACAAAATAATGTAAATTCTTGTTTTCAAACTGTGTTGCATCTTCTAGTTCTAATTTACGAGGCTGAAAAGCTCCATTCCCTGCAGTAATAATAACTGATTTAGAAAAATGAGTATCTAGGTTTGTAGTGATTTTAAATGTCCCATCTTCTTGCTTTTCAATCAGTTTAACCGCTTCGTCAAGACAAATCGTCGGTTCGAATACCTTCATTTGTTCTTTTAAATTCTCTACCAATTCTTGAGCCCGTACTTTTGGAAATCCAGCTATATCATAAATGAATTTTTCAGGGTAAAGAGCGGTGAGTTGTCCTCCCAATTGTGGAAGACTCTCTATGATTTTCACCTTTGCTTGCCTCATTCCACCATAGAAAGCTGTAAATAAACCTACTGGACCGCCACCAATAATTGTAATATCATCAATCTTCTTTTCTTCTATCATCAGTAATCACCTCGAGTTATACCCTATTAGAATCAATCGTTCTTCTTTCTGGTCATGGATCTATAAATCTTGAAGGGCGGACTTGCCATATTTCTAGTGATATTTCTCATTACCTGATAAGTGATAACAAAATACAAGGAGTCAAAAATGTTAAATATCCGGCTTATGCTTTTCAATGTAGCAATAATAAATAATGTCAAACTAGCGACTTTATTTTCCTTACTAAAAAATAACATGATTCTAAGGAATCATATAAACCTGGTACTAGTTGAGACCATTTTAAGATATCTCCAGTTTAAAAGGATTGCCATCAAAAGAAGCTTGGGCTATTTTTATAGATTCGGTTGGACATCCTTCTAAAGCATCTAGCACATTCTCCTCTAATTCATCAGGGATGACCGCTGTTCCTTCATTATTATCTAATGTAACAAATGCAATACCTTCTTCATCGTAATCATAAATTTCAGGAGCTGTAGCTCCACATGCTCTACAAGCAATACAAGTTTCTTTATCAACAATCGTATAATTAGCCATTTCCCCTCGTTTTCTCTCCTTTCTAAGTTCCAGTTTCTACCCAAGGCTCATACAAATCTGGTTGTAGAAATCTGGCTATTTCCTATGCTTTTTCTATTTACTCATTCTTGTTCAGATTTTCTATGTTTCCAAATTAATGCTTCACTGAGTATTGATAATTACTCATTATGTAAGTCCTAAGTGTTCAGACACTTTAATATGAACACATATTTTAGCTGGTAATTGAATGACATTCGTTTACGTATCAAAACGTTCTAGCAATTCAATAATCACTTTATATGTCGATGTCGTGTCCATATATGCATATCGTCCTTTTCCGTTATAAAAGTTACCTGTCTGAATGACCGGATAACCCATTTTTTCCAACATCTTCATTTTCTCATCCATATCTTTTACGACAAACGAGATATGGTGAACTCCTTCCCCATACGTTTCAAGATGATGCTTCCAAGTACTCGGAGAATCGCCCGGCTCAATCAATTCAATTTGAATTAATGGCGTATTGAAAAATATATATCTTGATTTTCCTTCGGTAGGCTTTCCTTTGTAAATCACATTTGTTACCTCAGGGGAACCAGAGTGAATGATCGACGGTTTTTCCATATCTAGTAATCTACAGTAGGCATCCGCAGCCGCATCAAGGTCTTTAACGACAATTGCAAGCTGTTCTACTTTGTTAGTCCCTAAAAGCGGCTGAACGCTATCATCTTCCGGTTTTTCCCACACTGTTTGCCTCGGTTCTGCACTCTCAAGCAGTTCAACTAACGTTTTATGATCATCTAGTGTATCTACATACACGTACCGGCCGTCACTCGAGGTAAATTCACCTGTTTGCAATACTGGATATCCACTTTTCTCCATCACAGGAAGCCTCTTTTGGATAGAGTCAACATCAAAAGCAATATGATGAATTCCTTCACCTACTGTATCCAAAAACTCACGCATTGTTCCTGGATTTTTATCCGGTTCTATGAGTTCGAATTGGACGGTTGGTGTATTAAGAAAAGCCAGTTTAGATTTTGAATCTGTTGGTTCACCTTTAAAAATCACCTTCGAAACAGTACTGTCACCAGTTAGAAATGGTTCAACCTTCTTAATGCCTAACAATTTTGTAAAAGCTACATTAGCAGATTCAATATCTTTTACAACAAATGCAAGCTGATTAATATTTCTATTGCCTAATAGTGATTCAGTCATGTTTATAAACCTTCTTTCTAAAGTCTATTTATTCTAAACATTCATTCAGCCAAGTCCCCTCACTGACAATCCACCATCACTAGAAATGACTTCACCGGTAATCGCGCGCGCTTCGTCAGAAGCTAACAGTACATACGCAGCAACGTGATCTTCTGGCAACTGGGCAAGTTGAAGTGGGTTTCTTTTTTTAATGCTGCTTGCTTTTGTATCATTATCCACGACTTTAACAAATGGGCTCAGAGGTGGAATGACCGATAATGCTGTCAGTGTGCCACCAGGCGCTACAGCATTTACCCGAATATTTGGAGCGAGTTCGAACGCAAGTTGGCGCATTAATCCGATTTGAGCGTGCTTGCTTGCTGTGTACCAAACGCCACCTCCATCAGGATAGAAACTTGCACCAGATACAGTAAAAATAATATTGCCATTAGATTTCTGCAGTTCTTCAAGTGCTGCTTTCGCACCGAAGAAAGAGCCTTTAACGTTAATATTGAGCAGGAAATCATATGCTTCGGAAAGTGCATCGGGAGTTACGTCGGCAAATTTAGCAAATCCATCGAAGACTCCTGCATTAGCGACGAGAACATCTAACTTCCCAAATTGCTTAACAGTGGCCTGTACAGCCTTCTCATTGTCTTCGTATTTACTTACATCTCCTTGGTTAATGAGAATTTCTTCACCAAATTCCTCTTTCATTTTCTTTAGCGTTTCTATAGAGCGGCCGATAATGCTGACTTTTGCCCCTTCTTGTATAAAACGTCGAGTGACAGCTTCTCCTATACCCGAATTACCACCAGTAATCAACACTACTTTATCTTTTAAGGCCATTGCCATTGTAACCAACCTCCTTGTTATCTTTTTTACGATACTTACTGTTATACGAAGATAGCGAGGTTCCTTGTATTTATTGTTGTTTGATCAACAATGAATATCCGTTTGGAAAGTTTCCATTTACCATCTTCGAATATGAATTCATCATTTCGTTCCCCCGAAATCAAATCGTGTTGAATATCAGTGCTACGGCTTCGATAGATAAGTAGATAGCTCTTAACGACCGCCTTTTCACCTTCAACAAAGTCTTTAACACGCACGTTGCTGACAAAACGCCGCGTTCTGGAAGGAGGAATTTCTGCCCATGCATAATCCGTTTTCAAACGATCTACGCGGAGCTTAAGTAATTCAATATCATCATTAAATGTAAACATTTTAGTTGAATAATCCGGACGTTCAACTCCTTCCTTATTGACACGTACAGGCATTTGATAACACAAACTCGAATGCATTAGATCGAACCATTCATCAAATTCAATATCATCAAGTAATTGTGCTTCATCATACAACCACTGTTCAAATTCACATTTAACAAGCATTTCTTCCACTTTCATTTTTCTTCCCCCTCCCGCTTATCATTTCGTCATTAATTCCAACCAGTATTTATAAAAATTCCGTTGACTTGCTTCTGTAAATTTATCATCGTAAGCAACACCTGGTCCGATAAAATCAACAGGTTCGCGATGAAGACCCATTGTATAATTATAAGTTAAATTCTTTAGAAAAGGCATCGGACCCTGGGCGGCTTCAGTAATGTCCGTAAATACTTCCGTGTCATCTTGCTCAAAAATGCCAGATGGGCTAAACGTCAAGATAAACGAATCTCTTGAACGATCTTTCCAATCTTGAGAGGCGTTTTTTTCAACGAGCATCCAAGCGATTACTTCCATCTTATTGTGACCAATTGGCCGCCACATTCTAATTGAAGTGTTAGAGATAAACTGGTCTTTAATTTTTGTATGAGAAATTAAAAATGATAAGTTCGGGAAAACGTTTCCAATCATATTTTTTAAGTTTGATAATACTTCATATTGTTCTTCTGACAAATTACTTTTAAATTCATTTTTCAATTCTTCCGGGAAAGCAAAATCAGGGTTAGGTGTTCCTAAGTTTAGTCCATGTCCGTTTTCCGTATGAATTTGAAAACCACGCTTTGAATACGTTGCATTAGGTACCATTCCTAGTTTTGCAATTGAACCATGTGTGACCATCGTATGATAGGAATCACCAACAAAGTTATCAGAACCTACTTTCCAGTTAGAACTAACAACAAATCGTTGAGGGACCCCGATTACTTCCATTTCTGCCCGTCCTACAAGGATATCTAAATACCATTTAATATCACCTAGAAACTCTTCAAGCGGCTCTACATCTTCATTCCATGTTCCAAATAAAAGACCTTTATAGGATTCAAGCTTCACTTGGTGAAGCCCCATTTGTGAACGATCAAGCGTCCCGCCATAAATATCTTTTTGAAGTGGCACACCCACAAGCTCTCCTGTGTTTTTAAAGTTAAATCCATGATATGGACACGTAAATAAAGTCTTGTTACCTTTGTCAGCCCGACAAAGTTTCATTCCACGATGGGTACACATATTATAAAAAGCACGAATTCCCCCTTCATTATCACGTGTAATAATGAGCGAATATCCTGCGAGGTCACGTGTCATGTAGTCTCCTTTGTTCGGGACTTCAGATTCATGACCGACAAAGACCCATGTTTTCAAAAATACTTTTTCATGTTCTATATCGTAAACCGTTTGATTGCCTAGGAGGTAAGCAGGTATTACTCCTTCCTCTGGTTTGACCGTTTCGTTCAAATAGCTAACAACTTGCTGTTTCGACATTTCTTCTATGGATTTATCAGTTTTAAGCATACTTTTAGTCTCCCCTCTATGAACATGAAATGACTTAAATCAATTATTACCCAATTTGAACACTCTTCTCTTTGTTTTGCAGAGTAGCCAATACACTTAACGCAGCTAAGTAACTCGTTTTCGGATTGTTTGGCATTGGATCATTTTCTACTTCAAGTTTAAGTTTTCCGAATGAACCTGACGCTTCAATAAGATGAATATTTTTCAATACATATGGATCGGCAATGATTTTCACTTTCGTCTTTTCAGACCCGAGACCAGCCAAAGACAATACAATAGCAACATTAATATTTCTCGGAAACTGCTTAATTGCTTCCGCAGCAGAACCTTCGAATAATACCGTTTCTTCTTCTAATGAAGAACCTGCAGGCAACGCGCTAGGCGGTTTTCTCGTTGTAATACTCACGGATTCAAGTCCATTAACTGCTTTTGCCGATTTAAGTACATCGAGACCTCCGATTGCACCGGACGGGAGGAAAATATTAACGTTATTTTTTTGGCAGAGGCGTTTAATATTGTCTTCATAAGCAGCATCGGCCATTACACCTATGCTGCTTAATAAAAGATTTTTTCCGCTTTTTATCACTTTCAATGCGTACTCTTCAGCAGCTTCAATTGTCGCTGCTTCTATGACTAAATCCACATCTGAATTAAGGAGAGAGTCAACATCACTATACGACTGTGTCCCAAATTCTTCAACTAGTTGAGCTGCTATTTCTTCACGGCGTGCATAAATCGAAACGATTTTCCCTCCTGGAAGAAGTCCGTCTTTATTTATTGCCTGAAGCAGAAATTTCCCGATATTACCGCATCCAATTAGCCCTAGTTTCATGTAATTTCATCCTTCCTCAATCAGCAAACCCATATGAGTCTGCAAAGAATTCAAGTCCACAATGTCTCGTTTCGCGGGAAACACCACTTTCTTTTAAACCAGGAAAATCGAGGGCCAATTCGTTGAAAACGGTATGGTTATTATGGAAAACCGCTCCTGCTTCGAGACGATCGGCCATCGCTATAGCTAATTCTTCATTCACAGTCCAAACAGACGCACGCAAACCAAATTCACTATCATTCGCTAACCTTACCGCTTCATCAACATCAGAGAAAGGCAAAATAGGGATGACTGGTCCAAATTGCTCGACCCGGACCACTTCGCTTTGCTGATCGACTCCTGTAATAATAGAAGGAAGCATATAATAACCTTGATCCCATGTTTCTGGATTAAGTTGTATCCCAGTAGTGACAACTTTTCCACCAGACTTAGCCGTACGTTCGATCAACTCATTCACAAAGTCAAACTGTGCTTTATTATTCAATGGCCCCATTGTTACATCAGGCTGAATGCCATCACCAACCACGACTCGGCCAAACTCTTTGGTTAATTTTTTCACAACTTCGTCAAAGCGTGATTCATGGACATACACTCGTTTAACAGCAGAGCATACTTGGCCTGCAGCTCGTAAAATACCCATTCTCAAACGTTTGATTGCTGCTTCATCCATGTTGGCATCTTCCAAAATAATAGCAGGATCATTACCTCCAAGTTCCATATAAACTTTTTGTAGATTTCCTGCTGATTTCTTCATAATTTCTTTTCCAGTTTCTGTACTGCCGACAAAAGCAACGGTACGCACACGAGAATCAGAGCAAAGTGTGTCTCCGATTGCTTTTCCTGAACCAGACACAATATTAATGACTCCTGGCGGAAAATGTTCAGCTACCACTTTTAAACAAGTCATTATCGTTAACGGACAATTTGTAGCAGGTTTCACAACAACAGTATTGCCTGCTAAAATCGCTGGTATGACTCGTTTAAATGTCAAAATCATCGGAGAGTTCCACGGTGTGATGATTGCCGTGACACCTCTCGCTCTTCTTCTGACTTGTACATTTTGATTTCCTGGGAGCACTTCTGGTTGCCACCAGTTAAGTACCTCTGTTGCACAACCCTTCATGACCTCAACACAACGTAGTAAATCCTTTTTAGCTTCAACAAGCGTTTTTCCATTTTCTCGAACAAAAACTGTGACATTTTCCTCAATTATTTTAGCCAGTTCCTCTGCCGCTGTATTCATCCGGGTAGCCCGGTCCTTTACATCAGAGCGAGACCAGGTTTCATAAGCCTTCACTGCCACTTCTATCGTTTCATTTACGATTACTTCAGAACAAATTGCCACTTGGCCGACTACTTCTGACGTGTTTGCGGGATTGATTACATCAACTGTTTCTGTTATTTCTTTCCATTCTCCATTAACAAGGTATTTACCTGAAACAACCGGATATGTCGAAATCATTCTCAATCCTCCATTAAAGTTTTTTTGGTTTAAATGCTTCGGCTGCTCCTGGAGGTCCACCAAACGGCTTTGCCATTGGTCCCACAGCTTCCATATCAACAACGATCATTGAAGGCTTACGTCTTTCTTTTGCTTTTTTCAGTTCGCTTACAAATTCATCCCCAGAACCAATCCGTACAGCATCAAAGTGCATGGACTCAGCAAGTTTCACAAAATCTGGACTCAATAAATCAACTGCTACCTGGCGCCCATAGGCAGCTTCTTGAATATTGCGGAGAACACCGTAGCCTGAGTCATCAAATAATACAATGATAACAGGTAAATTTTCTTCAGCTGCAGTAACCATTTCCCCGACATTAACCATAAAACCACCATCTCCAGCCATCAGCACAACTGTTTTATCTTGACAGCCCATTTGGGCGCCAATAGCTGTTGGAAGGCCTTGACCAATTCCGCCACCAGATGCATGAATTGAGGTTCTCGGTTCATAAATTTCAAATAAACGGCTGCCCCAAACGTTTGCCTGAACAGTAACATCTCGAACAATAATGGTATCGTTCGGCAAATTTTCTCTCATGCCATCTACAAATTGCTCATACGGTCCAAGCGTTGCACGCAGTTGTGCGCGCACTTCATTTCTAAGTGAACGGACTTCACTTACATAAGAAGGATCTGCATAAACTGACTTTTCTTCAAGCTTTTGAATGAGGGCCGCTAACATATCTTTCGCATCGCCAACCAAACCTATTGTCGACTTATAGTTACGGTTAATTGCCTGCAAATCTGCATCGATTGCAATATGCTCTTCAGGTACTGGTACTTTCCAGTTGGACGTTTCATTCCCTCTAAAACGAACACCTACGCTGATTAACAAATCCGCATTTTGCAAAAACTCTTTTGTGGACTCATAAGCCGCGAAATGTCCTATGCATTGCTCGTGGTTTTCGGGAATCGAACCTTTTCCTGATTGGCTTGTTATAACTGCTGCACCAAGAAGTTCCGCCAATTTTTGCAGCTCTTGCGAAGCATTAGCACTTATGACACCACCTCCGGCCCAAATCACTGGACGGCGCGCTTCAACCATTTTTTCCACGGCTTGTTCAGGAATAAATGCCGTTGATTGTTTTTCAGATGTTGCAACTTGTATTCCATCGAGAGAAATATCCTCAATAATTGCCGATTGATAGTCAATTGGAATTTCCAATGTAACTGGTCCAGTTGGCGCAGTTAACGCTTCTTGAATCGCCTTTCTTACAACCGCAGCTGATTGTGCCGGATTTCTAAGCCTTACAGCATTTTTACAAGCACCGCTCATCATCGAGAGCTGGTCTTTACATTCATGTATGTATCCTCTACCTGTTCCAAGATATGTTGAAGCGACTTCGCCGGTAAGATGAAGAAGGGGAACACCAGCGGCCCAAGCTTCTACTAATGAACCTGCTGCATTTCCTGCTCCTGTACCTGTACTAGTAATTACTACACCTAGTTTTCCAGTCGCACGTGCATAACCATCGGCCATATTGACTGCACCGCTCTCTCCACGTGAACAGATGAGTTTAATGCTTCCTTCTCTAAGAATCGCATCATAGATAGGCATATTATGAATACTGACAATCCCGAAAGCAGCTTCTACGCCAGCTTGCACTAGCTCTTTTACGATGGAATCAGCGGTCGTAAACTCTATTTCTTCTTGTTTTTTCATATTGTTATCCTACCTTTTTTAAGTAATATTATTAAAGCGCTTTACCGATTGCTCCTGCAGTTTCAATCGTCGATCCAGCTACATAACTAGCTTTATCTGAAGCAAGAAATACAATAACACTAGCGACTTCTTCCGCCTCACCTACACGGCCAAGTGGAATATTCCGTTTTTTCGCAAGATCTCCATAATATTCTTCCGGATCCATATCAGGTGCATTTTTCAATCTTCTGCGCTCCCATTGATCAGTCCGTATCAATCCGAGGCTAACTGAGTTCACCAAAATATTGTCAAAGGCTAGTTCCTGAGATAGCGTTTTGCTTAAATTTAAAAGACCCGCCCGTGCTGCTGCCGTCGCTACCATGTGACGCTCAGGTTCTTTTGCAAGCGTTGCATTAATATTGATAATCCGCCCGCCACCCCGTTTAACTAGATGTGGATGCGCAGCACGAACGGCATATATGATAGCAAAAAACTTTAATTGAATTTGTTCATGCCACTGTTCATCTGTAATATCAAAAAAGTAACCCATCACGCTTTGTCCAGCTGCATTCACCAATATATCGATCCCGCCAAACTTTTCTGCAGTACCATTAATAAATGAATCCACATCCGATTTAGAAGTAACATCACAAGTTGATGCCAAAATATTTTCTTTGTCCCCAAATGACAGCAAGTGACTTTGGGCATTTTCCATACGATCTTTGCTTCTTCCGCAGATAGCTACTTTTGCACCTTCACCTAGAAACATTTCTGCTGTTTTTAATCCAACACCAGACGTGCCTCCCATAATAACAGCAACTTTCCCTTTCAAGCCTAAATCCATCTCGTCACTCCTTTTATAACAGGTTTTTCTTACACGATATAGGGCTAAAAAAGAACAAGATGTTACATCTCAAGTGAATCTATAACGTCCTGCCCGATGACAATGGGAGGTAAAGAATTCCGCGAATTATATCTTTTTCCACTCATCTTTGACCTCATTTCCCTCCAATTAACGAAACATCAACTTTAGAATCTACCCAGCCTAGATCCGGTTCCCCCCCCATTGCTTTACGGGCTTCAGGCTTCGGGGGTCCTGCAATACCCCATTGATCCATTAAGTGAGGTACTCGTTTCCAAACACGTGCTCTCCACTCAGATTCATCTTCAATCGTTTCGAGATAGCATGTATACTCCATAACAAAACCGCCTAGATCCTGGAAATAACAGAAAATATTGTCTCCCGGCCCATGACGTCCAGGTCCCCAAAGTTCTGACAGTCCTGCTTTTCGAACGTTACTTATACCACGCATTAGTTCATCGACAGAATCAACCTCATAAGCAATATGATTGACTGAAGCATGTTCATCTTGGTTGAATGCTATGGAGTGGTGTTTCCGGTTGCACCTTAAGAAAGACATTTGGTGCTCGCTCCAATCAGTAACTTTAAAACCAAGTACATTTGTATAAAACTCTACAATCATATCTAAGTTTTTTGTATTCATGACGACATGATTCAATTTCACAGGATCTACATTTTTCTTGTTCCAAATTGACGTTTGAACTTCCACCCATGCTGAAAGCTCAATAACACGGTTTTCAGGATCAATAAATCGAAGTCCATAACCAGCACCAGCTTCATCCAAATACCCGGGTTGTTCGATAATACGCACGCCTTTTGATTGTAATATTTCAGCTGCACGATCCACTGCGTTTTTATCGACCATTCCAAATGAGATGTGGTGCAAACCACGCTTTTCTCCTTTGTAAAGGCTTAAAATATGATGTTCTGGGCCAGCCCCGCGAAAATATACTGTATTCTCTTCTTCTGGAACATCCACTCTATCCAAGCCCCAAACCTTCTCATAAAACTTTGCCTGTTCTTCAAAGTTCGGAGTGATCAAACTAATATGCCGTAAATGAGTAATTCCAAGCATCTTTTTATGCCTCCCATTAAATAGATTGCTTTTTTGATAGATTGTCTTGCTCACCTTTAACAATCTAATCGAAAGGGGCGCCTCATTATTTTTCATAATGTAGGTGCCCCTCTTCTTTTAATTGATCAGTCTTTAATGATGGCTTCTCTTTCCTTGGACCGTTGTTTTCGTAATTCTTCAAGCTCGCTACCTTCTGGATATGTTGGCAAATTAGGCTTCACCGCTCCAAGCATAACAAGCATGCGCGCCTCTTCTTTCCCATCATTTCTAATTCCCCGATACACTCCCGGAGGGCTGCTTATGCAGTCTCTTGCACTCAATTTAATCTCATGTACTTCGCTGTAGCTGTCTTCTTGAATCAACGCTGTAACTTCTCCCTCAAGAATGAAAAATACTTCTTCTACATCATCGTGGAGATGTAACGGCCCGACACATCCCGGAGGAAGCACCATTGTACTTAGTGTAAAATGTTCCCCTGCAATTACATTTGTATCATTATTCGCTGTGGCACCTCGTCCAATATATCTCATTTGAGCACGTCTATAAGCTGGATCAATTTCCTCTTGGAACTTTAAGACGTTCCAATCGAGTGTACGGTCTTCCAAGCGTGCAACATATTTTTTTTCAAATTCTTTCACCGAAAAAGTTTCATTTGTCATTTTAAAAATCCTCCCTTATTTGTTGTTTCTAAATCTCATATTGTTTCATAAGCAAAACATTGTTTTATCTATGAATTAATTCTAAAATGAAAGCCCTTCATTGTCAAGATAAGTTTTTAGAATATTTGAAACTTTGTTTATAATCAAAACAACCCTTTTTATGAACATATGTTCAAGCGCCTTATTCAACAGGGGGCTGGAACTATAACATTCATAAATTTTTTTAAAACGACAAAAAAGTGCGGATACCCATAAAGACTGGGTACCCACACTTTTGAAAAAGGTTATTCATTTTTCAGATTAAAAATCCAGCTTTTTAGACGTCCTTATGATGAAACATATTTCCTCCACTGTATCCCATATGAGAGGATAGCTGTTGAGAAACTTCCAGTAATTTCGGCAAGGCAATTTTATCGATAAAATCTTCCTGATAAGCAGATTCTGTTGCCACCACATTCAAAGCAGCCAATACTTTTCCAGTCCGGTCAAATATCGGCGCTGCTACAGAACGGATACCAGGGTGAAACTCCCCGCTTGTCATCGAATATCCTTTTTGCCGAATAGTTTCCAACTGCTTCTGGAATTCCCCCGGCGCTGTAAGGGTTTTGTCTGTATAAGGAGTGAGGTTAGTGATTTGGAACATTTGCATTAACATTTCTTTTGGCTGATAGGCCAGCAGTAATTTCCCATTGGCTAATGCGTGTGCTGGTAGTCGCAAACCAATGTTCACATTGACAGCTGATACACCTCTGATTGGGGCACTACCTACATATACCACTTCCTGACCATCCAAGATGGACAAATGACAAGATGCTCCGATTTCATCACGCAGCGTCTCCATATAAGGTTGGACAATTTCCTGGAATTTCAAGCTGTTTAAATAACTAAAACCCAATTCAAGCACTTTTGGCGTTAAATTATAACGTTTTGTATGTTCATCCTGAGACAGGTACCCAATATTTTGTAGTGTAAATAATAAACGATATGGCACCGTTCTGCTTACTCCCAGTTGTTTCGCTATTTCTGAAAGCGATAAACTCGGCTGTGATTCATTAAAAAGCTTAATGATTTCCAATCCTCTTACTAATGAATTGGCACTATACTTCTCTTTCTCTTCGCTTGCCATTCAAGTATTCCTCCCGTTGTAAATTCATTACATTTCGGCGTCGCAAAAAACTATGCAGAGGAGATACCTTCAACTATTTTAATCTTTTCTACACTGAAATAAAAAAAGATAGAGACAATTTAGAAATCTATCTTCATGCAACCATTCATCGATTAAGAAAAAGTAGAAAAATGTAATTCCCGACTTCAACATAGCTTTATCACAGATCACCTGAAACTTAGAAAAGGACATGCAGTAAAATGTCCACCGTTCTCTGCAGTTTTCCTAGAAAATTTTCTTGTTTTATTTATTTCCTTTTTTGTTTTTGTAAGCATTTATTTCTGACCTACCGGTTGTTTCTGTAAAAACTCAGTGACATATTTATTGAACACTCCAGGATCTTCTTGATAGCATAAATGACCTGTATTCGGAACGATGGCAAACTCTGATTTCGGAATCAATTCATGAAAAATCTTTGATTCACTTACCGGTGTGACCTGATCCAGCTCTCCACACATAACAAGTGTCGGAATAGATATAGAAGAAAGTATCTCCATTTGGTTTAAATTTGATAAAGAGTAGGAAACAGACCGGTATCCAGGCGGTCGCACTTGCGACATAATTCGTTCTGCTTCTTTCACTACCTCAACTGGTGCATTTGGCGACACTAACGCTTTCACCCTTTTTTTCGCAAGTTCACTAGGCTTTAACGTATCGATAGAGTGTAATCTACTCTGAAGCTTTCTTTTATTTTCTTCCGGACTTACTCCGGCTGCTCCACGTGTCGCATCTGATATAATCAGCGCCTCTACCATTTCTGGAAAACGGTTCGTAAAATCGATTGCAATTGCCGATCCCATTGAATGCCCGAGTAGGTAAACTGAGTGCAGCCTCAGACTCTCCAGGAATTCTTTCAATACATCTGCAAACTGGGAAAATTCTTGAAATTCTTCTTTTGGATCGGAACTTTCACCATACCCAGGTGCGTCCCAAGCAATTACTCTAAATTCTTCCTTCATCTGACTGAGTTGATGTCCCCAAGATTGAGAATTATTTCCCAATCCATGTAGAATAACAAGCGCTTTTCCTTCACCAGATTCCCGATAATGAATCGAGTATTCTTCTAATTGACAAATTGGCATCCTTTTTAACCTCACAATCTTTTCACTTTCACTAATAAATAGATTTTAATGTATATTTTTAATTAAAACATATTTCCGTATATAAAACTAATTGGGGGGCCCAGTTTTATTGTCGTAAATGAGGGAAGAACTTCTTATTCCCAAAGTTACAGTTAACTACACAAACTTTACTAAAAATATAAATTTAATACACTGAAGGTAAAATATTGATTTAGTGTATCTAGTAACATTTTCTACTATTTATCTAATCATTTCCAGTAATAAATATTTCATATACAAAACATTATTAATATATAAATTATAGATTTTTCTTAATTTAAATTCAATATGAATAAATCAGAATCTTTCGATTTAAGTTTGAGTAACCTTTTTGGACGCAAAAAAGTCATATACACATTTCTAATTAGTCTCTGTTGTATCACCCAAAGAAATGGACAATACTAGTTTTTTTGTTTGGCAGTATTAATATCAGGGCAAGTAACTTCTTCCATTCAGGATGTTAATTCTTATGTACCTCGATAAATCCCTTAAAATCTTTCTCAGTGATTTCCCTTAAATTGTTATGGTCTTTTTAAGATTTCAACTTTCTTCCTTAACAGAAAGTTTCCCTCTGCATGTTGACTAAGAAAGCACTCTTCCCCTACATCAATAGATGTTTTCTTACCTATATTCTCACGGTCCAAGAATTGCAATCCTTTCAAGTACAAATTAGAAAGACTTATTGTGCCCATGGAAATAAACCGTTTACAAATCACGTGATTTTTTACTTTTTCAAATAAAAAACATCTTTATAAAAATGTTAAAATCACAAAAGTTTATTTATTCAAAAAATATAAAATTATTAAAATATTAAATTGACAATCAATTCTATTTATTTTATCGTTAAGAAAGTAAAACTTTGTTTTCCTAGCAAAACATCACCAGTGCATATTTATCGGTCAGTATTGTGAGGAAAGGCGGGATACAGCTCATTAACGAGAAAATCAAAACTAGTACATATACAAAATTACTTTGATTAGGGCAACCGTAATTCACTTATACTCGATGGTAAGTGTTTTAAGCATGCTTAAAAATCGACAAGGAGATGGTATTATGTTAAATGGGCAAAAAAGATGGTTATATATTGCCGTTCCAATTTTTTTCTTTTGGTTTTTCGGACAAATTGATAAGGTTGGCATTTCCATCATTCAAACAGATCCAGAATTCTTGAATGCACTCGGTATGACAGGCGATGACAAAAATGCAAAGATCGGTCTTCTTTCTTTTGTATTCACCATTGCTTATGGAGTTTCAAATCTTTTTTGGGGCTTCATCATTGACAAATTAGGTGCCCGAAAAACAGCCATCGCCGGTTTATTCGTATGGACACTTACCATGATTGTGTCAGGCCTCGCTAATTCATATGAAATGTTTTTAGTAAGCCGCGTTATTCTTGGTTTTGGCGAAGGGATGATGATTCCTGTATCAGGTAAATTCATTTCTAGCTGGTTTAACAAACGCGAATTAGGACGTGCACAGGCATCATGGCTTACTGGAAACTATTTAGGACCGGCGATTGGAGCCATTGTATTGGTGCTTGTTATTTCCTCTCTCCACTGGCAAGCTGCTTTCTTTATGCTTGCGTCCTTCAACTTATTTATTAATATCCCGATGTTTATATTTATGACAAGAAATACACCAGAAGAGCACCCGCGAATTAGTAAAGAAGAACTGGCTTTCATCCGTCAATCCGATGATGAAGAAAAGGAAGGAAACTCCTCTGTGAATAAGAGTTTCACTCAGGATTATCGTTTCTGGATTGTCTGGTTTGGCATGCTTGTATGTTCTTTTCTTTTCTTTGGAATTAGTATTTGGCTCCCTACCTATCTTATCGAAGCTAAAGGATTCGAAAAAGAAGGGATGTCAAGCATTACTTCCCTCTCCTGGTTATTTGCTTTAGGATTTGTCCTAGCCTGCGGTTTTCTGGCCGACAAGACGAGGCGTCCAAGTTTGATGGCCTCGATTTTATTTTCAATGACTGCTGTCTTTTTGACAGTAGCAGTTTTCATCCCAAATCCAATTATAGCGGGGATTTGTATGGGACTGGCAATGGGATGCCAAGGCGGTGTGTTCCATCTAAGTAATATGCTCATGGTAAAATACTCAACACCCGAAACAGCAGGCCGGGCAGCTGGTCTAATAGGATTTACAAATATTATGGGTGGCTTTTCAAGCTATATCATGGGTTGGCTTCGTGACTTATCAGGCGGGGACTTCAGTACATCAATTGCGATGCTGATTTTTGCAGCTATTTTAGGTTTAGGTGCTTATATATTCTCAATCAAGAAGGAAGCAGCTGAACTTCATTTAACACCCTTGTCTGCACAAAAAATTCAATTATAAAAAGAGGTCGGAGGCTCCTAGTCTCCGACCTCTTTCATAGATTTTCTAAACCCTGATATATCAAGGATATTATTATCTTGAGCAGGAATATGTGCAATTGCCAATATCCCTATTCTGTTATTTCATGAAGCTGCCCTAGTACTTTGAGTTTTCATACTCTTGTACCTTGGCAGCTTTCATTGTTAGGTTGATAGTACGCTTTAGAAAAGCAAATCAAATTTTTGCACTTCTCTTCAAAGTACAATCCCAGAGTTTGAACCGACATTGCATCTAAACCGCTTGCCAGGCTGCAGTTGGATGATGTTAATATGGCCCAAGAAAAGGAAAAAAACTCGTTAATATAAGCCATTTGCTTTCTCTACTTCACCTCGAAAAAGAAAAAAGTAATCGAAATCATCATCTTTTAATAAAGACTGCTTACCCCTACTTAGAGTAACTCTATATCTTCTTAATCCATAATTTTATGGGGAATATTTTTGTATAAAAATGTCGATAGTTAAAATATTCAAAAAATGACAATTCCTTAATTACCCATGTTATATTGTTAATGAAAAAATACTAATCAAGAAATGTAAGGTGAGTGTGTGACAATTGAAGTTTTAATACTCCATTATATTCAGGAAAAACGTCAAAAGCCTAGCCATGCAAATGAATTATTAGATTATATTCAGCAAGAATATGTGAGCGGTAAGTTGTCAATTTTTCAATATAGAAGTCTCTGTAAGGATTTATACTTTCGAGGGGCAAAACAAACTAACTCTGTATGAACCTTTCCACTAAATCAATAATTGAACTAAAGGTTACTTCCACTTCTAATGCTAAGTCTTCCAGTCGAGAAACGTTTTCAGTTATTTATAATGCCCTTAACTTATAACATGGATGAATCGAATTCGCAAAGTAGCAATATAAGATCCGAAACTTTCATCAAAAAACCTCCGTGATATGTCCTTGAACTAGACGTTTCACGGAGGTTAGAGGTTAAGTTTTAATAGGCTTTAAATAAATATATCTAATATTAAAACCAGACCAAATGCTACAAAAGAAAGTATGGTTTCCATAACTGTCCATGTTTTGAACGTTTCTTTTACGGTTAATCCAAGATATTCTTTTACTAACCAGAAACCTGCGTCATTAACATGAGAAAACATAAGTGATCCAGCCCCTGTGGCAATAACAAGTAATTCTAAGTTAACACCCGTCATATTGGCAACAACTGGAGAAACAATTCCGGCTGCAGTTGTCAAAGCGACTGTTGCAGATCCAGTGGCAATCCGAATTAATCCCGCCACCAAGAACGCTAAGACAATTGGTGATAATGATATTACTTCAGACATGGAAGCAATTGCAGTCCCTACTCCACTATCAATTAAAATTTGTTTGAATCCGCCACCCGCACCGATAATAAGTATTATGGAGGCTAATGGCAATAAACATTCTTCTGTTAGTTTTTTAATTAACGATTTGTCCATCCCTTGTCGGTATCCTAAGAAATAGTAAGCTGCAAAACAAGAAATTAGTAAGGCTATGACCGGGCTCCCGATAAACAATAAGAATTTTTCAAAGTAACCCGGTAGTGGTAAATAAGGTGCCACTACTGTTAATACCATTAATAATACAGGTAAAAGGATGATAAAGAACGAAACTCCAGTCCCAGGTAAACCACTTGACTTTGTTTCTACTCGGATTAATTCCGGTTCTCCCACAGGAATAACCCGTTTATGAATCCATTTTGCGAATAAAGGACCAGCAATTATAGCTGTTGGGAATGCGATGATTAATGAGTAAAGTAATACGTGTCCCATGTTTGCATTATAAATGCCTATAGCCGTCATGGCTCCCGGATGCGGGGGTACTAAACCATGGACAATCGATAAACCAGCTAATACTGGAATACCAATTAATAAGATGTTCACTTTGGTTGATTTACGAATGGAAATGACTAAAGGTAGCAATATTACTAAACCAACTTCAAAAAATACCGGAATACCGATAATGAACCCAGAGAGAAGCATAGCCCATGGGAGATTCTTCACACCGAATTTATTAATGAAGAAGTCTGCTACCTGCATACCAGCTCCTGAGTCCGACATCATCTTTCCTAAGATGGTACCCAATGCCAAGATACCAATAAGATGACCGAGGACAGCACCGACACCCGTTTCATAAGCACCTACAATCTTGTCCATAGGCAACCCTGAAAAAACTGCTAAAAATAAACTGGCTACAGTTAAGCTTATGAATGCATGCCATTTCCACCATGATACTCCCAAAATAACAATTACGATTGCTATCAGCGTGATTCCTAATAAATATAGATCCATATATTCTCCCCATCCCTAAGAAATCGCTTACAATCAAACCAATACAATAAACAGAATTATTGTATCGGCTCGTTATAGGTCACAATATAGTTCTGTTTAGCCGTATTGTAATACCCTTCACTATATTCCATTACATTACCTTCTCCATCACTAGAAATTCGGATCCTCTTTAGTACTGCTCTGTCTTTTTCCATTTTCAGTGTTTCACAAATGTGATTAGGAGGAATAGCAACGGCAAACTCGTCTCTAAATGTTTCAAGTTTAATGTTTTGATCTTCCAAAAAACCATACAATGAATTTATCTGAATTTCTTTTAAATCTTCTTCGTTTATGTCCAATAAAATATAATGTGTAAAGTAAATATATGGTTCATTGTCCAATAAGTATATTCGCTCAATCTGAATGCAATTTTCTCCAAATAAAGGATAGAGGTCTGACTCTGAAGATAATTCAATCTTTCTTACGCTTAGCACTTTTTTTATAATGTAGTGACCTTCCTCAACTAATAACTCTGTGAAGCGTTTTCCTTTGGAAAGCCTCACAATCGAAGCATTCGCGATTACCTTTGTTCCTTTACCGCTTTTCTTTTCAACATAGCCTTCTTGAACAAGTTCTTTAATTGCGTTGCGTATAGTAATTTTACTCACATTAAATTCTTCTTCTAATTGAGGCTCGGAGGGAATGTTTGTGTTGATAGCATAAACACCATGTAAAATACGATCCTTCAATATTTCTTTTATTTGTAAATACAATGGTCCTTTTTTTCTATTCACATTCATTCCTTATCTCCTACCCTTATCTCTTTATATCTTCCATTTCCCCTGCCATAGCTGACAGTATCTCATTTTCCGTTGACATTGGGGTATCCCCGACAATCGTGCATGCCAACATTCCTGCTGCTGCTGCAAACCGGACAGTTTTCTCAGGTGAAAAGCCTGCCAATTGGCCATGTAAGATCCCGCTGGTATAAGCATCACCTGCACCAATTCTATCATATACAGAAAAAGAGTTGTTTTCAGAAAAGTAAAACATTTGATCTTTATACATGTACCCGCGTAAAGAATGGGTATTGTCACTATTAATCGAACGATGAGTGCCAGCTATCGAGTGAATATTGAAGGTTTTAGCAACTTTAGGAATTAGCTCTCTAAGCTGTTCTTCTCTTAAGGTACTCACTGCCTCCATCCCTAAAACATAAATGGCATCTTTTTCATTCATCATGACAATATCAGACAACGCAAGCATTTCTTCATAATGAGATTTTGCTTTATTGTAACCACCCTCCCATAAGGAGGGGCGGTAATTACAATCAAAACAAACTATTCCGCCTTTTTCTTTTACTTTTTTAGCAAGCACTTTCATACTTTCACGCACATTATCCGCCATTGCAAGGGTAATCCCACAAAAGTGGATGATATCTGTATTTTCTGCAATCACTTCAATATCATAATCAGACAATGACGCTGTATTAAAGCTGCTTTCCAGACGATTGGAGTAAGTGACACGGCTCGTTCGTTGTCCAAAGCCATTTTCCAAAAAGTACATTCCCAAGTATTTGCCGCCTCTAGTAATGAAATTCCGGCTAATTCCTAAGCGTTGCAAGGAAGAAATCGCTGCATCTCCTAGAGGATTATCAGGTAGTTTTGTAACAAGGTATCCATCATGCCCAAGCTTTGTCATCGCAGAAGCAACGTTAACTCCTGTGCCTGAAAAAGAGTATTGTAAGGTGTTAGCCTGTGTCAGTAATTCATATCCTGGCACCTGCAAACGCATCATTACTTCTCCGAAAGCTACAATCTGTTTACGCATGTCTATCAACCAATTTTTTTGTTATGGCTAATAATTTCCGTACATCCTCCTCATTTGTTTTTCCAGTCTCTTTATTAATAATAGAAGAATAGATATGAGGAATAACTTTAGGCACTTTTGCTTCTAATGCGATTTCTAATATAGTCTCAAAATTATTTAAATCAATACCACCAGTTGGTTCTAAAGCAAACCCTTCTTCACCACAAGCTTTTGCAACCGCACGATACTCTTCTTCATGCTTTAGCCCTTTCATCGGGAAGTATTTCAATGCATTTCCTCCCATATCACGGACTAAGGCAATCGCAGCTTTGATAGGTACAATCGCAAGATCACTAGCTTCAGCACTTACAGGGCCGGTAGAGATATTAACGTAACCTACTTTACCTGTTGGGGAAACCAGGGAATTTATCCAACTATCCTTCTCTCCTAAATTGGCCCTTGTCGCAGCTACGGCAGGGAAGACTTGATTAATATGACTACCAGGGTAGTATTTGGCAATTTCAGCAACGACGGCTGCCTGCTTATTATCTCCAGCACCTAATCCAATCGAAACAGCTTCATCAATAGCAGCCCCGTATTCCTTCATCGCTGTAACACTAGCCTCTACAGTAGGATAATCTTTCGAAAGTACCCCAACTAATACATGCCCTTCGGCAGCTTCAAAAACTTCTACTGCATTTTCTACACTATTAGCGAGAACATTTAAAGCTACACGATTATTTAGAAAACGTTTGTTTATGTTAGTCATTCTTTGTTTCCTCCTAAGATGGCTTTTAATTGAGCTTCAATGACGAATATATCATCACCTTGCAATGGTCGTGGATCAATATCGAAAAAGCCCTGGCGAACTCCGTAATCACGGGTATAAATAGCAATAACTCCATTTCTCAGCTTATCATTAACTTCCTTCGCAGTTGTATCCGTAATCACAGGATTAATATGAATGCGTGCTCTATAGATTGCTCGTCCAGCTTCATCCTGTACAATCACTACTTTTACACCGTCAATTGATTCAAGTGATGTGAGAACTTGTAAACTAGCTTTTTCTTTTTCACTATTGTCTGTTTTGATAAAATACTCATCCAATGCCTGAAGCAATCCAAATGTTGTTTCCTTACCGACCTTCATACTCCGTCCAATACAGTGTAATTGAACCTTTAACCATTCGATATATTTTTTCTTCCCAGCAACGATACCTGATGTCGGACCCTCAATCGCTTTAGATCCGCTATAAATGGCTAAATCCGAAACCTTTACATATTTTCCTAAATCCTCTTCCGCCGCAGCATCAACGATTAGTGGTACGTTATTCGCTTTGGCCACTTCCCAGGCTTCTTCAACTGAAATCATATTTTTTTGAACAGCATGATGTGATTTTACGAATAAAATGGCCGCTGTATTTTCATTAATGGCATCCGCAATATGCTCTGCCTTCCCTTCATTTGCATACCCTACTTCAACCAATTTTCCTCCACCCAGGTAAATCATGGTTTCTACCGGCGCCCCATATTGAACGTTATGGCCTTTCAGCATTATGACTTCATTCTTTTGAATAGGTTCTTGATGAAGTCTTTCGCTTTTCCTTCTGTTTCCTTCTGTTACAATAGCGGCTACTGAAAGGGCAATTCCGCTTGATGCTGAGTTTACGACAACCGCTGCTTCAGATTGAAGCAATTGCGCAATATGTTGTCCTGCCTTATCAACCAAATCTGAGATTTCAACGTAATTTTGACCGCCAGTTTTCATGGCATCCATTACCGTATCTGTAGGGGCAGAAACACCTAATATGCTCATTCTTCCGCTTGCATTAATAACTCTTTTCAAACCATATTTAGCATTCAATGAATTCTCCATTTATAACCACTCCTTTTACATCAACTCTTTGTTCTGCTACTCGCTTTTCGCCCTCGGAATCCAGTAAAGGGGTCGATTCATTCTCAATTGAGAATAATGTGAGGTTCGCGATATCTCCCACAGAAATCCTTCCCAGCTCTGGTTTCTTTAACCACTCTGATGCATTAATAGTAACCGCATCAATTACCTCTTTTAGCGGATATCCCAAATACAAAAATTTAGAAAGAACATTTGCCATACTAAAAACAGGGCCATTCAATCGATTTCTCCGGTATATATCCGTACTAATTGTATTGAAGTGGATACCACACTTTTTCGCAGTTTCTGCTGTTGGGAAAGAAAAACTTGCAGTTCCGTGACCAACATCTAAATGAACACCCCGTTCAATAGCCTGACTGAACTCAGGTAGAGGCTTTCCTTTATCATCAAATAAATTATTAGCTTTCCCATTTAAGTAATGTGTAATAATGTCTTTTTCCTCAAGTAATTCAAGGACCTCTTTTATATCAGGTGGTCCTGAACCGATATGGACCATAAGAGGTAAATCAGTATCTTCAGAAAATTTTCTAGCAATTTTTAATGGTTCAACACCATTTGTACCAACCACACTTTTACTAATTCTTGCTTTAAGACCTATGATAAAGTCTCTATTTTCGGCAATGGCCTTTTTTAATTTTTCTTCGTTTAGCCAAGATATATCTGATAACTCATCGATTCGCTTCAATCCGATTCGTGAAATATTTAGGAAGGCGAATACATTCGTTTTGGAATTTTTACAACTACTAACCAAGTCTGGTAAGCGGTCTGCTCCAGTACTGCCAGCATCTATAATCGTTGTTACACCTGTTTTATAACCAATCTCGTCAACATCGTCTCCATACGGATCGAATTCGGGAAAGGCATGTACATGCATATCAATCCAGCCGCTGGAAACAAATACTTTGTGTTTGTAGTCCATTACTTTTTCGCCGATTCCAGTTCCGGGCGGAACAATTTCTACAATTTTTCTATTTTCCAATATGATATCTGCAGCATTTCCCTCTACCATTTTTACATTTTGTAGTACGAACCTACCTGTCATTTCACTCATCCTTTTCGGTACGCCCTAAAGATTGTTAAATAGCGATTTTGTATACGTTTACAACTCTTATAAGTAGTTATTTATTTCACTTTACAAAAATAGATTATCACATTTTTCTGGATTAATCAATATAACGTTATAATGTTTAGTTTTATATTTTTTCGGAGGCATTTTCAAGTTCTAATTATGCGTAAGTTGTCGCCTGATAATACTTGAAAAAAATTTTTTCTCTTAAACATAGGTCCCTAGCTATAAGTGGACATTATTAATAATAATTAGGTATAAAGAATAACGAAGGTTTGACAGGGCTTTTTAATGCAGAAGGAAGTTAAATCCCATAAACAGTGAAAACCACATATTTGTTTAAACTGATGGAGCTAAATACAAATTTGTGGTTTAAGCCATTGTTGGACTCCTTAACTTAACCCATTTACTTTGCTGACGTTTTTTCAATTCCTGCCTTATGAAAAACTGAATTTCCCCAACGCAAGAAAAAAATTTCAATGTACCAATTCTATTTATTTCATGGAATGTGAATGAAGTTTCTAAAATGTTAGATTAGGGTGTCTTAACAGGTCTTAAAAGCACTAAAAAAGGATCTTCAATTAGAAGATCCTTTTAGAACCGCTATATTACATACAATAATCTTAGTATTTAGAAACAGTTGATAATAACCGTTTATCTGAAAAACAAGTGAGAAAGCCTTTAATTTACCTTCTTCGATCCTTTCCAATGTATTTCTCTCAAACGATATTTTTGCAGTTTTCCAGTTGCTGTTTTTGGTAAAGATTCCACAAATTCTACTAATCTAGGTGCTTTAAAGTGAGCCATTTGAGACCGGCAGTAATTAATAACTTCTTCTTCAGTCACATTCGCATTGGAATGCAGCACAATGATTGCCTTAGGAGTTTCTCCCCATTTCTCATCTGGAACGGCAATAACAGCCACTTCTAATACATCTGGATGTTTATACAACACCCCTTCAACCTCTGTAGAAGAAATATTTTCTCCTCCGGAAATGATTAAATCCTTAGCCCTGTCCTGTATTTCAATATATCCATCAGGATAGGTTACTGCCAAATCCCCAGTATAAAACCATCCACCTCTAATTGCTTCGGCAGTCTTTTCCGGATCCTTATAATACCCATCCATCACAACATTGCCGCGGGTAATGATTTCTCCTAATTCCTTCCCATCCCAAGCGACTTCTTCTCCATCTTGATTAACAACTTTTGTTTCCCCGTTAAAAACCAATTCTATTCCTTGTCTTGCCTTAATTGTTGCTTGTTCGTCAAGCGATTTAGATTCAAATTCATCCTTCCACTCGTTATAAAGAATGAAAGGTGAAGTTTCTGTTAATCCATACACATGGATCATATTTAAACCAAGAATATCTTGTGCTTTATGAATAAGAGCCGCAGCTGGAGGAGCACCAGCTGTCGCCATACGTGGACGCATCTTGATATTAGTTTCTTTTGCTTTCGGATCATTCACAAGCATATTGACGACAGTAGGTGCTCCACATAACAATGTAATATTTTGATTTTCAAATAAGTCCAGAATAAGAGGAGGATCAACTTTTCTTAAACATACATGAGTACCACCAGCGACTCGTAACCGCCCAAACACCCCCCACCCATTTGCGTGAAACATTGGTAAGGTATGAAGATACACATCATCATGTTTTACTCCAAGATGATACATGAAATTTGCAGCGTTAATGTAATTTCCACGATGAGTTAACATAACCCCTTTTGGTTTTGAAGTCGTTCCACTCGTATAATTTAAAGTCAGAAGCTGATTTTCATCGATTACAACCTCTGGCTGTGCTTCAAAATCAAAATCTTTAGCTTGTTGAATAAAGTTCTCATAATCTATACCATTTAAAGATGTTTTATGCCCTGTAACAGATACCATAATGATTTTATCCAAGGCAAGTTTATGAACGATCTTCTCAATCGGAGCAATAAATTCTTCATCGACGACTAACATTTTTGAATCACTGTGACTGATAATATACTCCAGGTCCTCAGCTGAGAGACGGTAATTCAAAGGCACCATTACCGCACCCATTTGACAAATACCATAGAAGCATTCCAACATATAATGAGTGTTTGGCAACATCACTGCAACATGGTCACCTTCTTCTATACCCGCTTTATTTAAAGCCATAGAAAGTTGATCTACTCGCTGCCCAAATTCCTTATATGTAAACTCCTTCTCATCATCAATGACAGCCACTTTATTCGGATAATATTTCACCGCCCTACGCTTCCAGTCCATTGGGGTTAATGGGGAAAACATCATAAACAACTCCTTTTTTTAACATTTATTTGCCTGAATATTTGTAAAATTCAGTATACTTACCTCTACTAGTTTCGTCAATGTTCTAATTAAGAAATGTCACCCGACAAAACAAAAAAATTATTTCCATAAATAGTTAGCCACTCACTTCAAATCAGTAAGCATTTAAAGAGAATCTTATACTAGTCTTTTCTATTTGAAAGCTTACTAACAAAACGATTTATAAGGGATTATTTTCTCTATTGCTACATTAGGCTTAATAGTAAAAAAATTCTTAGAGGTAACAGATTATGAGTCTGCAAGGAGAAGTTTCAGTTGTTACTAGAAGCAGATGAGAGGTGAAGAAAGTCTAGAGGGTTTTTGTTTTAATTGTTTTTCTACTCGGTGTAAACAATGGATTGATCGCCGATTATCCGCTGACATCTCATAGAATAGTTAAAGCAGTGAGATTATTGCGAAATTCACTGCTTTTATAGTGGTTTTTCTTGTACAAAGCTTAAGATGATGATGACATCAAGTTGACTAAGCTTGCATAATATTGTTCAGTTGAGGCTACTAAAAAACCATTCAACTTTCCTCTGACTTTTTTCTATAGGTTGTTCTCTATACGTGACGATACATGTTCGGTTAGTTTTCCCACGATTTGTTTAAGTCGTTGGGTTTCTTCTTCATTTAATACACTATAAAAATCTTGAAAAATATTTGCGAAGCACTTATTGATAGAATGATAGGTTTCTCTACCATTTACGGTGGATTTAATATAAACGACACGTCGATCATCCTCACTGTGAACTCTTTCAATTAGATTCTTCCGTTCAAGCCGGTCAATTAACGCTGTCCCTGCTGCAGGCTTAATTTTCAAATGATTTGAAACATTTTTAACAGCTATGGATTCCTTTAAGACAATTAATTGTAATGCGTGATATTGCACGGAAGTTAAATCGTATTTAACTAATAACGGCTCAATTAATTCCTGTGAGAGACTACTAAGCTCTTTAATCGCATTATGTAAATTATATAATTCACTCGAATACATATTAGACAATCCTTTCTTATTGACAACTATCTATCTAAAACTATAACATAATTAACGTGTCAAAAAATTAACCATACGAATTAAATTGGTTATTGATATTTAAAAGAGAAAGAGAGGCTGTTTATGTCAGCAGAACAACGTAAAAAGATAATTATCCTTATGATCAATATGTTTATTGCAATAGGAAGCTTCGGTATTATTATTCCAATCTTACCTGCATACCTGGCTTCCATTAATCAAGGTGGAACTGCTGCTGGGCTAATGATTGCCATTTTCGCAGGTGCACAACTTATCTTTTCGCCAATTGCCGGAAAATGGACTGATCAATTTGGTCGTAGAAAAATGATTATATATGGATTAATTGGTTTGACTATTTCCATGTTTATTTTTTATGCTGTTAATTCCATTTGGCTACTGTATGCTTCTCGGGTTGTCGGTGGGGTCGGGGCTGCTTTGCTTGTACCAGCAATATTTGCTTATGTTGCTGATATCACCACTTTCGATCAACGGGCTAAAGGCAATAGTTTAGTGTCTGTCGCCATGTCCCTAGGGATCGTTGTTGGCCCAGGAATTGGTGGATTTTTAGCTGACTTTGGCTTAAAATTTCCATTTTTGATTTCTGCGCTAGTATCACTCGTCGCAGTAATATTTTCTATTTTTGTTTTAAAGGAAAGCGAAACGAAACAAGCTTCACAAGGTATGGACATGGCAAATAACGAATCGATGGTTCGCAAAATTGCCTTGTCTGTAAAAATGCCCTATTTCATTCCTCTTATCATTACACTTGTGATGAGCTTTGGATTAATGGCATATGAATCTGTTATCGGCCTTTATCTTGACAATCAATTTAATTCAACACCTAAGGACATCGCAACAATGGTTACAGCTACTGGTATCGTCAGCGTAATCGTTCAACTCTTTGTTGTCGACCGGATTGTTCGTCGTTTTGGGGAGGTAAGTGTGCTAATTATCTTTATTAGCGTCGCAGCCATAGGATTCCTTCTTTCACTTTTTGCTTCAAGTTACCTAATTTTCTTTGGAATCTCTCTCATCATCTTCCTTTCTACCTCCATCCTTCGACCAGTCTTAAACACACTGATTTCTAAGATGGCGGGGAATGAGCAGGGATTTGCGATGGGTATGAATAATGCATATATGAGCATTGGAAATGTGCTTGGACCCACTCTTGCCGGAATGATGTATGATGTTCAAATTACCTATCCTTTCATTTTAGGACTCTTACTCTTGATCCTAACTTTAATGATTACAATGGCTTGGCAAAAGAAATCCCTTCATGCGAAGGCATTATCGTAGAGCTACGATAAAAGATAATGTATATATTTTTAACAATACCCCGAATAGTAGCAACTATTCGGGGTATTGTTAAATTTATGTATTATTGAAAATAAGGGAAGCTCCTCACCTTTGAAGTCTCTCTTTATTATTCAAAAATATTTCATTTTAAGTTAGATGTTTTAGCGCTTCTCTCTTGCTAAGAGGTTTTAATTGATGATTTAAAACAAATGATTTCACGCTCTCGGGGTTAGTTTTTGCATATTCACGTAACACCCAACCAATTGCCTTTTGAACAAAGAATTCATCGCTATTTGCTCGTCTTATTATGTAACGGAATAGACGTTCTTCATCCGTTCCGCCTTTGTATTGTAGTTGATATAATATCGCTGATCTTTGCAACCAAATATTCTCATCTTCAATCCACAAATCGGAGTATTGAGGAATAAGTTTAGGATAAGTTGAAAACATATAGCCCATGATATGAGGAGAAAGTACATCTACTGTATCCCACCATGACTTACTTACAATCAAATTGACTAACCAAGGCATATCCTCAGGGCAGAGGTTCTTTTTTTCCTTTTCAAGAATATCAAGGGCTGCTTTTTGGTATTCCCTTTCTGGGAGGTCCCAAAGCATAAGAATGATATCTTTACGATTACTTTCCGTTGGCAATCCGTGTTCCTTCAGAAACTGTTTAGTTAATGTTCGACGAATAGGGGATCGAATCCCCAAAAATTCAAATTGGTTCCTCAAATATTTTTTAGACCATTCTGCATATTCCACATCAGTGTGTTTTGAATATACATTAACCAGTTCTTGAATATAAGAATTCATAAATACCTCCATAATTTAATACACTTTGAAAAATGTTCCCCAAAATTGATTTCCCTTCATGTAACTTTATCTTGATATGTAAGGACCACTAGGAAATTAAAACCCTTGGAACTAACACTAACCTAAAGTTCCTGCTTTATCGACAGCAGTAAAAAGCAACCTGTTTATTCCTTTTGGAAAAACAAGGTCGCCTATTATTTTCATCTTCTGATTTCATTTTGATGCAAAAAGAGAAAAAGAATTCAATGGGACAACAAAGTATTTCAATTAACATATATAGCTTTTTTCCCTTGACTGCTTTCCAACGCTGTATCAATGATCTTAATGACGGATAGCCCCTCTTCCGATGTGACAGGAGCCTTTTTCCCCTCAAATATACTTTCTGCAATTTCTTTATAATATGTTAAATAAGATCCATGTAAAGTTTGTATTGTTTCATGTTTCTCTTTTTCTCCATCAATCGTAACCAACTGACCATAGAATTGAGGATTATCTGCACCCCAAGAGTTATCTATAGGCTTTTTCCCCTCACTTAGCGCAGCCTCTTGTCCATCAAGCCCATATTTAATAAAAGTTCCTTTACTTCCATGTACCTGAAACCGCGGTCCATTAATCGGAACGATTGACCCTGAATGCAATATCACTCGCAGCTTTTCGTACCCTAAAATAACATGAAAATAATCATCCGTTTCTGCATTCTCTCTTTGCGCAAAAACATCTGCCCATACGAATTGTGGCCAACCAAATAAATGTAAGGCTTGATCAATTAGATGTGAGCCCAAATCATATAGCATGCCAGCTCCTGGACCCTGCTTTTCTCTCCACCTATCTCTAACCACTGGTCTGAAGCGATCATAATGGACCTGATATGTATTGATTTCTCCAAGTACACCATCATTCATAAGTTTTTTAATTGTCAAAAAATCATTATCCCATCTTCTGTTATGATAGATACTTAAAAGAAGCTCCTTTTCCTCAGCAATCTGTATGAGCTCCTCTGCCTCCCATGTTTCTACTACCATCGGCTTTTCCAAGATAACATGTTTTCCAGCAAGTAAACTTTGTTTAGCCATTTCATAATGCAAACCGCTTGGTGTCGTAATAACTACTAAATCAATCGCTACATCTTCTAAAACTTCTTCTAAGCTACTTACTACTGCCACGTGCTTCAAATCCTGCTGCACTTTTTCCTTTTTAGAGCTTACTACTTTCGCTATTTCAAACTGCTCTAAAACACTTAGCAAAGGCGCGTGAAATGTAGCACCTGAAAGGCCGTATCCAACTATACCCACTTTAATTTTTCTCATTTTGCTTCCTCTCACTTTCTTGATCTTCTGAAACAATTAAAGGATAATCATCCACATACGTTCACTCTACTTATTCGGATAGGTTTCTCTCAAAAATTTTACAGATTGGTTAATTAACTCTTTTAAAACATTAAGATCAATATCTGCTACTTTATTTATGTAAACACAACTTTTTCCGGAAGTATGTTTTCCAAAGCCCTTTAATAATTCCTCTCGTTTTGTGTCACCCGTAGCAAAATATAAACTGATTTTTGCTTTTCGAGGTGAAAAACCTACAAGAGGAGCATCACCTTCATGACCAGATTCATATTTATAATGATATGTACCGAATCCAATTATACTCGGTCCCCACATCTTTGCTATAAAACCTGTCGTTTCAGTAAAAATATCTAATAATTGATATGCATCCTCACGCTTTTTGGGGCTGTCGACATTTTCAATAAACTCGATAACACTGCTGTCAGTTTCTTTGGTTTTTGGTTGGTACATTAGAATCTCTCCTATACTAAGGGATTTAATATATATTTTTCAAAGATAACATATGCTTAAAACTCAGATCATTTGATAAGCACAATTGCATTTGTTTTAGCAGGTATATTTATGGTTTCACCAGGCTTACGGGTGCGGTATAACGACGTGGAGGTTATATCTGGTGAAGTTATTGGCAATTGAAGCCATCTTTAGCCGAAAATTACGCAAGAGTATGAATAAAGAATTCTTTCAAATGATTTTATGTGAGATTATATTATTAAATCTCTTAATTTATTCTCCGAACGTCATCCAATACCCTCCAAACAAATATCCTTAATATATTATAGAACATTGATTTGTTTTATTCTAATTTCTACCCAGTGTTCATTAAAAAAGCCAAAATAAATGTTTTTTGATCAAAGTGTACTCAGGCTTGATAATTCGTTACTAAAACGCTTTCTATAATAATCTAAAACGATCAGGTATGGAACGGGATCTCATTCCTGATCATTGAGTATAATCCTTGTCTATTAATCTCGCAAGTAAACTAGTTGTTCTTGCAGTTCTAGATGAAAGATGAAGGATTACTCGAACAACTAATAATGGGAGCTCTATTGTCTACGAATCTTTTCAATTTCATCCGCTACGAATTGTACCTGCGTACCCACAACGACTTGAATGCTATGTGGACCAACGATATTGATTCCCGCGACTCCTGTGGATTTAATTTTATTTTGATCAACTGCTCCCATATTCTTCACTTCTACTCTCAAACGGGTTATACAGTTGTCAACAGACATTACGTTAGCGTCTCCACCTAAGCCTTCATAAATCGCAGCAGCCATCCCAAAGAATTTACTTCCTGTTGACTCAGCATGGTTGCTTGCATTTGCCTCTACTCCTCCACCATTAAGTTCTTCATCTGTATCATCCTCCCTCCCTGGAGTCATTAAGTTAAACTTTGCGATCAAGAAGCGGAATAAGAAATAGTAAATGACAGCGAAAGCTAACCCTTGAAGAAGGAGCATATAAGGTTCATTTGCCAATGGCAATCTTGAACTTAAAACAAAGTCAACAAAGCCTGCACTAAAACCAAAACCTGCTGTCCATTGAAAAGATGCAGCAATGGCTAACGAAATACCTGTTAATAAAGCATGAACAACAAAAAGAGCGGGTGCTACAAACATGAAGGCAAATTCAAGAGGTTCTGTAACTCCTGTAAAAAATGAAGCAAATCCTGCAGCGAGCATTAATGACGCCACTTGTTTTTTCTTTTTAGATTTTGCTGAATGGTACATAGCAAGTGCCGCGGCAGGCAATCCGAACATCATGACAGGGAAGAATCCGGCTTGATACATGCCTGTAGTTCCTTTTGTTCCAGTTCCTGCCCAGAAATTACCGATATCGTTAAGCCCAATTACATCAAACCAGAACACGGAGTTTAATGCATGATGTAAACCCGTTGGTATCAATAACCGATTGAAGAATCCATAAAGTCCTGCACCTGCAGCACCTAATCCACTTATCGCTTCACCGAAATTAACTAACCAAGAGTAGATGAGCGGCCATACAAAAAATAATATAAGGGAAACGAGTAACATAATAACCGCAGTCAGTATGGGGACCAGCCTTTTACCACTAAAGAAAGCGAGGGCATCCGGCAGCTCGACCTTACTAAACCGATTATACATAGCAGCAGCTATAAGGCCCGAGAGAATTCCGACAAATTGATTTTCTATATTCTCAAATGCTGGATTTACACTTTCTACATCAATACCTTGCAGCATAGCTACTGATTCTGTGGCAAGCAATGTCGTTACGACTAGATAGGCTACCAACCCACTCAAAGCGGCTGAACCATCTTTTCCTTTCGACATCCCCAATGCAACCCCGACAGCAAACAAGATAGACATATTGCCAATGATGGAAGAACCAGCTTTAATTAAGAAAGCCGCTATCGGACTTCCCTCTCCCCATCCTGCTGGATCTATCCAATAACCAATCCCCATTAAAATGGCAGCTGCCGGCAATACGGCTACTGGCAACATCAATGAACGGCCAATTTTTTGAAGATATTTTTTCATCCCACTTTCCCCCTGACAGTTATTAATTTAGGATAACCCTATACACCTATTAGACAGCGGTTTCTTCTTTTTTAGAACTTCTTTTCTTTTATAAACTGTCTATTTCTAGGGAATTCTTAACGTTATACCCCTTTAATTTAAAAAAAGAAAAGCCCTTACAGACTTTTCTAAGTTCCTCCGGTTATTTATAGAGTAAATACTGTGCGCGAACCTTTTTAAAAGCATCTTGCTCTGGCTGATATTCTTTCATAATTTCATTCACAGATGAGCCTTCTTTAATCATTGTTCTCACCAAGTCATTACCTATTAATAGACTGAAATTATTGGCTGCGAGAAATTCGAAATCATCTGGATAAAGATCATGAATGGTCTTGATAATGTGCAGTCCAGTTGGTACAGCCCTAAATTCATCACGATCAGTTACATAGATTTCAACTCCATGGCTAAGTTTACCTGCATACTTTGAAAACGAAGGTGTAAAAGAGGCAGCCCTAAATTTCACACCGGGCAAACGTAGTCCATTTAATTTCCCCGCAAGTTCATCGCTGTTGATATAGGGTGCACCGATTAATTCGAATGGCTTAGTCGTCCCTCTGCCTTCCGAGACATTTGTTCCCTCAATTAGCCCTGTAGCTGGATATACAAATGTAGTGGACACTGTTGGCATATTTGGCGATGGCAAGACAAATGGAAGCCCAGTTTCGTCATAATCCATCGAGCGCTTCCAGCCTTTCATTTTAATGACCTTTAAATCTGCACCAATTTTAAACTCTTTATTAAACAATGTAGCGAGTTCGCCGACTGTCATCCCATGTTTAAGCGGAATCGGATACAAACCAACAAATGATGAGAATTCCGGTTCAAGTACTGGTCCATCTACTGATATCCCCCCTTGCGGATTCGGCCTGTCTAACACGATAAACGGGATGTTATTTTCTTTCGCGGCTTCCATTGCATAGGCCATCGTATAAATATAGGTGTAATAACGCGTTCCGACATCTTGGATATCAAAGACAAGAGCCTCTACACCTTCTAACATTTCAGGCGTTGGCTTTTTCGTTTTACCATACAAGCTATAAACGGGCAATCCTGTTTTTTCATCTATATAAAATTCAACGCTTGCCCCTGCCTGCGCATCTCCACGAACCCCATGTTCGGGTCCATATAACGCAGTTAATTCAATATCCGGATCGTCATACAGCAGATCAACGATGCTCGTTAATTTGGAATCGATTCCTGTTGGATTTGTAATCAACCCCACCTTTTTTCCTTTTAGTACATCCTTCTCATCTTTTAAAAGAACTTCAATACCAGGCATGACCTTTTGTTTTTTCTTTTCCTTATCGGCAGTAACACTTTTAGAGGAAACTATACTAAAGGCCAACAGACAAATGGTGAATATAATAAGAATTCTTTTCATTGTGTTTCCCCTCTACTTTTTAATAGGCTTGCCAGATTTAATATCTAATCCATACCCAAATTTATAAAGGCTTTCGGATGGTTTTGTCACGGATGGAATATCCACTGGCAACGTCCCCCTCGGTTTTGATTCTCCAAAGATCGTCGCGATGCCTGCCGGTATATTTGGCTGCCTATACCGCCCATTTGAATATCCTTTAAATCCGTATACAACCATCACGGCTTTTGCTTCTTCAAAATTGGCAACATCATAAGGGTTTCTTACACTCATTAACACAAACCCTTTATCTTTTTTCTGTGCATATTTCATGGCCGCTCTTGGAAAGGCTGTTGCCCACTTGCTTGAATCTTGAATACTGTCATCAATCACTCCATCATTTACGGCCGGATCGTTTTTTACAATATAGGACCCAGTAATGACATAGTCGGCTTCATCAATGAGTCTTGCCACTTCAATAGTGAATGACTTTTCTGAAAAACTCATACCTGTAACTTGGACTTTCTTTATCCTCTTTTGATCAACTAATTCATTGATGCTCCTTGACATAGATTCAATCTGATCGGCAAAAGGAGCAAGAACTAAAATATTTTCATTTTTCTTAGGTTTGAAGGGCAATGTTTTATCTTCATTTTTCAAAAGAGTGATTGCATCTTCCGCAATTTTCCTTTCTTTTTTCAAAGAATTTTTATTACCGACCACTTGAAGAGCCCTTAATATTTTTTTATCAATTGGGGTGTCGGCAGCGACTTTTCCCAGCTTTAGAATCCCTCTTTTCACTTTTAGCTCAAGTATTCTTGTTACAGAACGATTGACTTGATCAAGCGGAATTTCACCACTTTCCACGGCTTCCTTCACTGCATCGAATACAGAGGTTATATTCTTTTCCATTTGAAGCGAGTTTACTTGTGCAGGCATCAATGCAATATCAACACCCGATTTCAAGGCCAAAACAACAGCATCTTCTTGTCCAAAATTGTCCGCAATGGCTTGCATATTCAATGCATCTGTAACCACTACGCCATCAAATCCCATTTCTTCACGTAAAAGACCAGTAATGACCTTCTGTGACAGTGTTGCCGGGACCATAATTTCTTGTCCGTCTTTTTTACTGATATAAGTAGTATCATCGAATGCAGGAAATTGAACATGTGCGGTCATCATCATATCTACTCCAGCATCGATTGCCTTTTGGAAAGGAACTAACTCGATAGAACGTAAGCGCTCTTTATTATGCGAGACAAGGGGAAGACCATAATGACTATCAACCGCCGTATCTCCATGACCAGGGAAATGCTTAGTCGTTGCTATCATATTCTGACTTTGCAATCCTTTTATGGTTTGAATCCCAAGTTTTGATACAAGATCTGGATCAGAACTGAAGGAACGGACGCCAATAACTGGATTTCCAGGGTTATTATTGACATCAACAGCCGGTCCAAAATTTACATTTATACCAAGAGAGGACAATTCCTTGCCGATGATTTCTCCAGACTGATAGGCGTAATTCTTATTTCTAGTTGCACCCAGCGCCATATTTCCCGGAAGATTCGTTCCTGTTTGAAGGCGAGTTACGATTCCTCCTTCCTGATCAATAGTTATAAATAGTGGAAGATCCCTGCTCGCATTCTGTAAACCATCTGTCAGCCGTACCGTTTGCTCGGTATCTACAACATTTTCAGCAAACAAGATCACTCCGCCTAAATGATATTTTTCAATGATGCTTGCAACTTCTGAGTTCATTTCTATAAAACCTGTTGCTTTTCTTTCTCCTTGTTCTTGCCAATTACGAAAATCTGGCATGAGCATTTGACCGACTTTCTCCTCAATGGACATATTTTCTACGGTTGTCTGAACATCCGGCACTGGTTTTTCTTCCGCAAACTCCCTTGCTGATGTAATTCCACCAAGAGTGGATAAAGCCAAGGAAAAAGCTAACCCAGCAGGTGCCCATATCTTTTTATTCATTTTGGCATTCTCCTTTTTACTTTTTAATCTCAAAAGGCTTTCTTAGCAGTAGTAGGTAAAAAGGTTTCCAAGAGCTTTAATCAATATCTGTCTAAAGAAGTCAGTGAATCCTCATCTATCTTCAATGCTTCTTAAGTGTGTGATGATGTGTACTAAATGTTGTTAGCCTTATGATCGTTTTTTTACAAATTTCTACTCTCTTATGAAAATAAAGGCAGCACCTTGAAATCCCAGTAGCCACCTTTTTCAATTTCTCATTCACTTTTTTATTTTCCAAGGAAAATCCAGCTCTTTTTCTGGGATCTTAGCTTTCTTAATGACAGAAAATCCTTTTGTTGTATCATTAGTTGCTAATTAACACTTCGTGGGCAAGGGCTTTTAGTTCGTGAGTGTAATAGAGTGTAAGAACTGAAGTGAGTGAAATGATCACCTATTTTCTGTGTATTTCTAAATCTATATATATAATTCTTCACATTGTAGGTTTACGGATTGACCAGATTCCAGAAGTGCTAACAAAGGAAGATCTTCCTCTATAACTAGCCCTATCACATTGACTCGATGATTTGCTTCTAAATCTCGCCTGCAAATTTGGACCTCTCCCCGATATCGCCCATATGCATCATTGTCCATCGTAATGGAACCAAGGTAGCGTTCGACAGTATTTTGCGGTTTAACCTGTGTTGTGACACGGGTATGTTGTAGCCGATACACATCCCTTGAAACATCTGGCCGCAAATCGTAAATACCGCTTTGCAAAACGGAAGACTTCACGCGAATAGATAGAATATTCCGATCATTAAACGCGGATAGGTTCTCAATCAAATCGTTTTCCACACCTTGATCTCCAATATATACTCCATTCACATGCTGAAACAGTTCAACTCCGGCAGCAAAAGGATTCATAAACCTGTGTTTTTCAAGCGTTGGAAGGCCATCATGAAGGGGTCCTCGCTTACTTCCTGAACCCGGGATAAAAGCAACAATAGGTATCCCATATTTCTTGAACATTCGATTTTGATTTTGAAAGAATTCTTCCTCGAGACCCGTTTCACGCCTTGGATAGAAGTTATGCCAGGCTATGAGTCTATCAGGTTTTATTCCGCTCCCAAGTGCGGCCATTAGTTCATCTTCCTTTAACGTACTTGCGTTTAGCGAAAGAGAAAATACCTCAGATAAAGATCTTATCGTTTCATAGTCAAACCCATCATCCAAGCGAATTCCCTTAACCCCTAATGACGATAACTCCTCAAAATTGCTAATTCCCAAATGACTAAGCGTGTTTAATGAGACATCTGCATGGATTTCCATTTCATATGACTCTACAAGCTTTAATAGTTCAACCATTCTTTGTACGTGATCACCTTTTTCTTCAGGAATATGAAGCGAGGTAAATGCTCGCTTCACACCTAAGTTTGCTGCATGAATGATTTGTGTTTCTGCATCTGGGTCTTGTAGATAAAAAGAGATTCCAATCACTTGAATTCAACCGCCATTTCATCTTTAAATCCAAATAAGTACGTAAAAATAAATCCTGCTGCGTAGGAAATGAATAACCCTGCCAAGAAAAGCACAATTTGGTTTGGATGAACTAAAAAGGTAAGTGGTAATCCAGATACACCGATTGCAGTGGTCGCAATTCCGAAGTGAGCTTGAAATGCGCCTCCTACCCCTGCCCCTAGACATGCGGTTAAGAAAGGACGACCGAGTGGTAATGTCACTCCAAATATAAGAGGTTCGCCGATACCAAGCATTCCTGATGGAAGACCTCCACCTATCGCTCGCTTTAGGCTTGCTTTCTTCGTTTTGAAATAGATGGCAAATGCCGCACCTACTTGGCCAGCTCCACCCATTGCCAAAATGGGAAGCAGAGGATCGTCTCCAATCGCGTTGATCAATTCAAGATGAACAGGTGTTAAACCTTGATGCAGACCAGTTATGACTAGCGGTAGGAATGTTGCTCCAAGCACAAATCCAGCTACAACTCCACCGAAATCTAATATATTTAATAAACCTGTTGTAATTGTATCCGATAAAAATCCTCCTACCGGCATAAATACAATGTAAGTGACTATCCCTGTAATAAGTAAAGAGATGGTTGGAGTCAACATTATATCCAGTGATTGAGGAATGAATTTCCTTACCTGCTTTTCTACCAATGCTATAAAAATCGCGGCAAAAAGGACTCCAATTAACCCTCCACGTCCTGGGAGCAAGTTTTCACCAAACAATGAAATGTCGCCTACTGCCGGGTTGATAACCAAGATACCAGCCAGTGCACCAAGTGCAGGTGATCCCCCGTATTCCTTTGCCGCATTAGTCCCAACTAAAATCCCAAGGTAAGCAAATAATCCAGATCCAATAACAGTTAATATAATGGCTAATTGTGAATCTCCCGCAAGCCAGCCCGCTTGAACGACCGCTTTTGTAATCCCTGTAATCAGGCCTGAAGCTACTAATGCAGGAATTAACGGGATAAAGATACTCGCAATTCTACGTAAAAATAGTTTAAAAGGTTTTGCATTTTTCCTATCAATCTCTGATTTGTTCTTGGTAGCAGTTTCTTTTAAATTAAAATCTTCAGATGATGCGAGAAACTTTTCAAATTCAGCGTACACCTTGTTCACTACTCCTGGACCCAGAACGATTTGAATCGTTTCTTCTTCGATGACACCAAGAACGCCTTCCGTTTTTTTAATTTCATCCATGTTTACTTTTGAACGATCGATTGGTGATACCCGCAGCCTGGTCATACAATGTGCAGATCCTACAACATTTGATGCCCCACCTAACTTTTCTAATAATTCTCGTGCTAAATCGGCGTACTTATCCCCCTTGCCCATTCAAAAGCCCCCTTTGTCAAAATCTCCAAATGAATGTTCATTTATAACGATCTGTCATCGATTGGATGGCTGCCCGTGTGTTATCAATATATTGGACAGTCTCTTCGTACTGTTCTGACGCCATTCCTAAAAATAAAATATCAATCATATATAACTGTGCCAATCGGGAAGATGTTGCAGCACTTCTAAACGGAGCTTCATTTGAAAAGGATGTATACAGCGAAGCGTCACACAAAGAAGATACCGTTGTTTGACCAAAATGAGTCAGGCCGATCGTTTTGACTCCTCGATCTTTAGCAAGTTTTAATATATTGACAACTTCAGGTGTTTCTCCTGAGAATGAAATAGCAAAAACGATATCATTTTCATCCGCATTGGCAATCAGAGTTGCAACTAAATGCATGTCAGTAAAGGCAGTTGCCCCTTTGTTGATTCGAAGCAGTTTTTGCTGAGCGTCTGCGGCAACAATATTCGAAGCCCCCACTCCACAAAAGTGAACTGTTTTAGCGTTCAGCAGCAATTTAATTGCATTGTTGAGATTATCGTGATCGATAATTTCAGAAGTGTCACGAATAATCTGAATCGTATTACTGGTTGTTTTTTCAACAATCCGATACAGTGATTCTGAAGGCTCAATATCTCGGTAACCCTGTTCAACAGACTTCATTAAATCCCCAGCAATCCGCATTTTCAAATCTTGAAATCCTTTCAAACCGAGAGATTTGCACAACCTTATCACAGCAGCCCCGCTTGTATGAGCAGAAGTGCTCAACTCCTGTACAGTGCTATTCACTACCTCATGAGGATTCTGTAGGATATATTCTGCTAGTTTTTGTTCTGATTGTGGAAGCTTACTTAGCATCGTCTGTATAATGGATAATCCTCCAGTAACCATTGCTTTCTCTCCTTAATCCACGCGCATCGAGATGGCTTTTCTGACATCTCCATCCGCTTTTTCTAGTAACTCCGTTGATTGATCATAAGTTGTTGAAGTCTTTATCATTACAATCGCTGGTTTAACCTGATTATTCGCCTTTTCGAGCATTTTCATTGCAATATCATATTCAACATTCGTAACAGTTTGTATAATGCTTATTGCACGATCCTTTAGTTTTTGATTGCTTACATTTACATCTACCATCAGATTTTCATACACTTTTCCCATTCTAATCATGGTAGCTGTTGAGATCATATTAAGTACCATTTTATGTGCAGTTGCCGCTTTCATTCTCGTAGACCCTGTTAAAACTTCGGGTCCGACCTCAACTTCAATTCCAATATTAGCGACTTCCGTGATGATGGAGTTTTTATTGCACGATAAAGCCACCGTTTTTGCTCCTACCTTTCTTGCATAATGTAAAGCTCCTTTCACATAAGGAGTACGACCGCTTGCTGCAATGCCGATAACCGTATCATTAGCTGTAAGATCCACGTTTGTTAAATCTCTTTTCCCAAACTCTTCTTTATCCTCTGCTCCTTCAATTGCTCGAACAAATGACTTTTCCCCTCCAGCCATTATTCCCAGCACCTTATCCGGTGATGTGCTGAAAGTCGGTGGACATTCCACTGCATCAAGAACACCAAGTCTACCGCTCGTTCCAGCCCCAATGTAGATGAGTCTTCCTCCTTTCATTAACGATTCATAAGCAAATTCAACCGCCGTTTTAATATCTAATAAAACCTCCTGTACGGCTACTGCCACTTTTAAATCTTCGTTGTTAATAGCAGTAATAATTTCCAGTGTATTTACACTGTCGATGTTCATGGTACCTTCATTGCGTAATTCAGTCGTTAATGAACGCAGTCGTTCTTCCATAGACAAATAGATCCTCCTATTATCAATTACTTAAATATAATTTCAATTTATACTCAATTATCTTGAAATTATATTTTATATTATATTAAATGGCGGCGCTTTCATTACTAAATAACAAGATTTTTTTGTAAGTTTAGTATCATTTTACTTTTTAATACCTGATTTCAGAAAATCATTCTATTATTTCAAAAGAACGCTTACCACGTCATATTATGGAGTATGTAATACCACAGCCATCAGATGGATTCTTAGAGGATAAACCTGATAGCATAATATCTACTCTTATGAATACTTCGGAATTTTCTTATATTGTAGACGGTGTTATTAGATTATCATCTGCATTTCTTTTAAAAAAGAATAAAATCATTTACCTTTTCAAATAATAATTAGACAAATAATAAGGGAGGGATTTTTGTGGATGTTAATCGTGTAAAACAGATTCTTTCTTCACCATCTGACATTGAGGTGAGATATAATGGCACTTCAGTTTGGATTGATAATATAAATGAAGATGGAAGAACAGCTACTGTACATCTAAGAGGGCCATTAGAGGAAAGGTCAGAAGTCGGTATTGAAGAGCTTAAAGAAATATAAAGAGTAATAAAACATTATCCACCCATAACATCCCGAGAGAACAAAACAGGAATAGTTGCAGCCATACTTAATGAATTAGTATGGCTGCTTATTAGTGAAATCGAGATGAATATGCTTTGAACTGCCTGTGAATTTCATTTCATATTGGGTTCATTGTTGCTGAGAAGGCTTGTAGTTAAATTGAATTGTTGAGGTAAGTTAGGTAACTGTATTAGTGGTTTCTCTGAAGAATTTGGTCGAAATGTATTTGGTCCTTCACTATTCATTAATATATACACAATTATTAAATTAAAAAAGCCACTCTCTTTATGAGGAAGGCTTTGTTAATGATAATTGAATTATCGTTACATTTTTTCAACTTTAATCAGACTTTCTACTATCCAATTTAGTGTCCGTTTATCTTTTTCCTCTTCTGTCAGACTTCTTGGGAGTTCTATCCATTGATCTTTTTCAGGGACTAAATGAATCTGCCCCCTTAATGAATTTGGCACTTCCCTGTCCAATAAACGTATCTCTATATCATTATTAATAGTTACATATATATGACCAGTATATTCGATTTCTTCAATTTTCATGTTAAAGTGACCTCGGGTATTAGGACGGCACCATATATGATTTCCTTTAAGTTTTCTCAAAGAGTATTCAAAACCAAAAAGTTGTTCTTCCGATATATAATAATCTTTGATGTAATACAAATTTTCATTATGTTTTTTGTCATTCACATCATACACATCATACGTAAAATGTATATTTGAATCTTTTCTTATCTTAGGATTTTGGTCGGTCCAATTGTTATTTACCATTATTGGTCGTACAAAAGATTCTAGCCTTTCTTTTACTAAATATTCAATATTGCTATGATCAAGATTACATCCAAAGGTAAATAAAAAATAGTCTTTCAATTACTTCTAGCCCCATTTCAGCAATGAATTATTATTTAATCTAATATTCCCCCTATAATCAGACAAATCATCTTATGTATGGTAATGACAATTTATTGAATTTTCAGATTGATTTTTAAATACATGAAATCTAAAGTAAGGATTCCATTATCACCTAATAATTCAAAAATATGCTCTCCTTGTTTGATACCATTATAGGTGCTGTACTACCTAATGGTCCTACACGTCTAGAATATCCATACTTACCATATCTTTTTTTTCCCATAATATCTAGAGTAGACCTTACTTTCTTATAAAAATCTTTTTCAATCGTTACTTAGGAAAGTAAGGATCCGTCATCTACTCTTTTACCAGAGTTGGAAATAACTACACGAAGCTCACATTTTGCTATTGTCGCCTTTATTATTGTTTTTCTATCGTTCAGGCCTTTACTAGAATATTATCATTTCTAGAAAGTACCTGACAGTATGAATCTTACCCTAGTAATGGATACATTGTGGAAGAAACAAAAAAAAGAAACGTGTACTGGAATCCTTCATTTGAAGGATTCCAGTACACGTCCAAGAAATACAACAATCTACTCTATCAGTACATACTGGTAGAATTCTGCCGCACACTACCTACTTTTTTTATTACTGTTTACTTGATTATCAGGGATATTTTTCGTGACACCAGCACTGGCTTTGTTCACCTTAACGAATGGGAACTACTTTTCCATCTTCAACCGCTCCAACGACAATTGTAGATGCGAATCCTCCATTCTCATCAATTGTTGGGATATCGTAGATTTTCTGTTCAGCAGAAATATTAGTCAGCCCGTCCTGCATATGTTCGCGAATCGCCTTGACGTCATCCACGCTTCCTGCTGATTTCATCGCTTCTACAAAAGCATACATCGCGATGTAATTCAAACCGACTTCGGAGCTTGGATCTTCCTTATAATTTTTTTGATATTTCTCAATAAAAGCTGGCACTGCTTCTTCATCGGAGTTAATCAGAGGTAGGACACCGATTGAGCCTTCCAATGTTTCATATGATCCTGCAATCGGCTTCATTTGATCCAGCTTCGCCTGATCCATAATAATAAAACCGCCTTTAAACCCTAACTCACGAGCTTGCTTCGCTACTTTTGCCGTCGGTTCAGACGCACCTCCGATAAACAGCACATCAGGATCCTTTTTCAATGCATTTGTAACAATCGTAAAGAAATCTGTTTCTTTAGCAAAATCAATCGAGGAATTATAAACGACTTTACCACCTTGCTTTTTCCAATGAGGGAGAACCGCTTCTGTCCAGTCTTTTCCGTATTGAGAAGAGGTTGGCAAAGCTGCAATTTTTTTGCCGAAATGTTCCATGGCATACGTTGTAAACGGTTCGATATATCCTTCATAATTCGGTGGAATTCGTACGGTTAATGAATTTCCGCTTTCGGTAACTGAAGGCTCACTCGTATAGGCGCCAATGATAAATTTCTCTTGTTCATTAAAAACCTGCAGCGCCAGGACACCGCCGCTATGCGGCGTAAATATAATCGGTGTATCATATTCCTGAATTAAGCGTTTAGCATTCGAACCTGTTTCATTCGGTAAGTATTTATCATCCAAAGAAACGAGATTAAGCGTGTATTTTTCCCCATCTACTTCAAACCCTCCGTCATCATTGATTTCATTGACGGCCATTTCCACACCATTTAACGTTCGTTTCCCATACAATGCTGCAGCCCCGCTTAACGGACCGCTAAAACCGATGTTAACGACATTTCCTCCTTTACCTTTTTTACCACTACTTGATGCGGGGCTGTCTCCCTTGTTACAGCCAACCAATGCAGTTACTACTACCAGCATGAATACAAATAACACTTTCAGTTGTTTCATATAAATAAATCCCCCATTCTTTTTTTCATGCTCCAATATACGCTTTCCGTACTTCACCATTAGCCAATAAATCATCTGCTGTTCCTTGAACGACAATTTCCCCATTTTCAAAAACATAACCTTTATCTGCAATGCTGAGGGCAGCATTCGCATTCTGTTCTGCAAGTAGAACGGTGATTCCTTCCCGGTTTATTTCTTCGATAACCTTAAACATCTGTTCCACAATCAAAGGTGCGAGTCCAACCGAAGGCTCATCAAGCATCAGCAGCTTTGGCTTAGACATTAATGCCCTACCTATGGCAAGCATCTGCTGTTGCCCACCGCTCAGACTTCCTGCATCATTATGATTCTTTTCTTTTAAAATCGGGAATAAATTATATACCTTTTCCAAAGAATGCTTGATTTCCGCCTTTTTCTTTCGATGCACATATGCCCCCATCCTCAAATTTTCCTGGACAGTCATTTGCGGAAACAGTTTACGTCCTTCGGCACACTGAACAATTCCAGCTTGAACATTCTTATCCGGGGCCCGACCGCCTATAGGACTATTTTGAAAATAAATTTCTCCTTGAGACAGCTTACTGTTACCACTAATGGAACGAAAAGTCGTACTTTTACCCGCTCCATTCGCCCCCAATAAAACGACAATCTCCCCTTTGGCAACTTCGATATTCACATGTTTGATTGCAGTAAAACTTCCATAACTGACTGCAACATTAGATAACTTTAGCACTAGCACTACCTCCCAAATAGGCTTTAATAACCGCTTCATTACTTCGGATTTCCTTAGGTGTACCCTCGGCAATTTTTTCTCCGTAATTCAAAACCATGATGTGGTCAGCCAAGTTCATAATCATATGCATTTTGTGCTCGATTAAACATATCGTAAGACCGGATTGATTTAACTTCTTGATCAGAACTGTCAGTCCTTCCGTTTCATCCGGGTTGATTCCTGCAGCGGGTTCATCAAGAAAGATAATTTCCGGGTCCGTTGCAAGAGCAAGGGCGATGGCTGTCCGTTTCTTTTCCTCCTGCGAAACACTAGCGACTATTTTGTCAGCCACATCCGTTAATCCAACAATCTCCAGCACCTCCATAGCCTTATCCCGACATGCCGCTTCCTCTCGTTTTAAGCGTTTTGTTCTTAGAATGGCGTCTACCAAATTCGATTTGGTGCGTAGTCTATGCCCAACAATGACATTATCCAATACGGTCGATTTATCAAAAAGACTGGTTGTTTGGAAGGTCCTTGAAATTCCTAGCGCTGCTATTTCATTAGCTGGAAGCTTGGTGATATCAATTCCTTTAAAAATGACGGTTCCAGTGCTTGGACGATGAAAGCCGCTAATCAAGTTGAAAAAAGTGGATTTCCCCGCCCCATTCGGTCCGATAATAGCATTGATTTTTCCTTTTTTAATCAAAAAATCCACATTATTGACTGCTGCTAAGCCGCCAAACCGCTTTGTCAAATTCTTAGTTTCAATAATCATTTTCATCCCTCCCCCACTTTAATAGAAACATCGTTTCTCAAAACAGGCGGCTTCTTATCTTTTCGTTTGATTTTCCAATCAAAGATGGCACCTGCGATTCCACGTGGATAAAAAATGATGATTAATGTAAGCAAAGGTCCGAAGATCAACATTCGGTACTCTTGAAGAAATTGCAGATTTTGCGAAAGTATTACGAGCAGTAACGTTCCCACCAACGGTCCCGAAAGTGTCCCAATTCCACCAACTAAGAGATACATCAATAGGTCGAACATAATGGAGGTGGAGCCGATATCAGGTCCAATAAACCGAATGAATGAAGCATACAGGGCTCCAGCCAAACCTGCGAAAAATGTAGAAAGGACAAAGGCCGTCAGTTTATTCTTCATCGTGGATATACCAATCGTTTGAGCAAGGTCCTCACTATTCCTGATGGCCATATACGTTCTACCTGTTAACGAATGGATAATCCGATACATGACTATGATCACCGCAAGCAGAAACACAAGGACAAGATAATATTGTGAAGTTGCCGTATCGAATGTTATTGGACCGATATTACCTGGGGCAGGGATGCCAATCAATCCTCTAACTCCCTCCGTCAGCCCCTCCCATTTATCAATGACCAGATATATGATATAGCCTACACATAATGTGTATATGGCGAAAAAGTGTTCCTTTGTCCTCAATGCTATTAATCCGATTACAAATCCAATCGCACATGTGATCAAACAGGCCCCCACAAGAGCCAGCCAAAAATTCATTCCAGATTTTACTGTCAGCAGCCCAAGTGAGTATGCACCAATTGCAAAAAATCCAGCATGAGCAAGCGAGAGATAACCAGTATAGCCTGATAACAAATTGATTCCGTAAACAGCAATTGTCCAAATGAATGAGAGTGTTAACATATGAAGATAATAGTCGTTTTGACCGATAATAGGGAATAAAAAAGCTAAGATGATAAGAGCAATAATTCCATTTCGTTTCGTCAAAATCTTCATGCTACCTCTCCCCCTTAGCAAAAAGTCCCGTTGGTTTCACTGTTAGAATTACAACTAAAAGAACGAATGCAATGATGTCTTTATAATCATTTGAAATATAAGTTGCGCCCAGGCTCTCGCTGAAACCAAGGATATAACCGCCGACAATCGCCCCTGGAATACTTCCCATGCCTCCCAGAATGATAATGACGAATGCCTTCAAGATGACGAGATGTCCCATGCCGGGGAAAACGAGGTTAATCGGTGAAGCAAGAGATGAGGCAATGGCGGCTAAGCCACCAGATATCATGAAGGTCAGCATAGCGACTTTGTTGATGTTAATCCCTACAAGTGAAGCTCCTTCACGACTTTGGGACATCGCAATTATCGTTGAACCGGTATACGTTTTCTTGAGGAAAAGATAAAGCAAAATCATCACCACGATAGCCGAAACGATAATCAACAAGCGCTGCAGTGTAAACGTCAACCCCATGATGTTGACGACTTGATCGTAAGGAGAATTCATTGTATGGAAATCGGCGCCCCAGACAAATTGCGCAAAGGCTTCAAGAAAAAGAAGAATCCCGATTGCCGCAATTTTATCGTGCAATGGCGGTGCCTCCCTTAACAAGCGGAACACGAAACGTTCCAATAGAACACCCATCAAACCAACAACGATTACGGATACAAACATAGCAAACCAATAATTAACGCCATATAACGTCATCATTGATAATGTGATGTACCCTCCCAACATATAGAGAGCTCCGTGGGCAAAGTTCGGGATATGCAAAATTCCATATACAAGCGTCAATCCCAGGGCAACTAAACTATAAACGCTTCCAATTGTCAAACCATTAAAAAGCTGCTGGATTAAAATATCCATTTACTTCCTCCTTCTTAATTATTGAATTTTTATCATGCTATTTGGTTATTCCTGCTTCACAATCAAAGGCATGCCTAGAAAACCAGCCATTCAAAAAAGTGAGAGGCATCTATACATTAATCAAACTGACGATTTTTGATTCTGTTAACGGCAACGGAATTCTAATACTGTTTACCCTACGCTCGCCCGATAATGGATTGCGACAAGCAGTTGAAGAAGCCTCCGATAAACCGTAGCCTTCAATGATTTTTATTTTTGTTAGCTTTTCAAACTGATGTAACATCGTAGGAGACAAATGGGCTGAATCACATAAACAGAGCTATAATGTATGCAAAGCATTATGAGTATCACCGAGTTCTTTGATTAAAGAGTTTTACATTTGTGGTAAGCCAGGAAAAATGGTCACTTTGCAAGTCTCGCTCAACTCGATTACCCGTTTAGCCTAAAACACGGGCACGATGACATTCGCTGCACCAAGCATAACAGCCAAGTTCATCGTGATAGTCATCATATACACATGATAAAGCGGAGAAGCCGTCATGATTACTTCCTCACCGAACTGAATCCTCGATTGAAGAAAACTTTGGTTCTGAATCACATTGGCAACTAAATTAAAATGGGTTAGTTCCACACCCATTCTCTGTCCGGAAGTCCCGCCTATATACTAATCACAGCCATATCTACTTTTGGACTTATAGTCGCTTCCCCTACCTCTTTCGGAGGGGCATGGATAAGGTCATCAAGATATTCAAAAGGCAATGTGAGTCTTATTTCTTTATTATCACCACCTACATATATACGAGGTCTTGAAGTAGCTGATAAAACGCCCAACTTGTTAGCGCTTTCATTTCCAGTGACTAAGTATTGCAATTGTACGTCTTCTTGAATCTCTCACATTTCTCTAACCATACATAACTGGTTGATTAGTATAATGATCATTCCTAGTTTAATAGCAGCATAATAGGCGATTAGATAATCGGGTTGATTACCTAGCAAGAAACCAATTTTATTACACTTTTTTGCCCCAGCCTTATAACAAGCAGTTGCAAGACCATCCACATTTCGCATAAGTAATCATTTGTTCTTCATAATAAATGGGCGCCCGGTCCCCAAAACCTCTTTACGGAAAGCATTCTGTATAGTCTGATTTTAGGGATATTCGTAGATTTCATCGTCTGAATATAACCGCTTTCCCATGGTCGATCACCTGGATCAATCAACTATCTCACCTCACACTTTCTACATGGAAATTCCGTAGATTAATTCCTTATTAATATGCAAGTGCTGTGCCATAGTTAAACACAGTTACTGTGGCTATTTCAAAGTCCCAGAAAATTCATTATTGAATCATATAAATGAAAAAAAGGGGTTCTATATAGGATAGTCATCATTCACTTTTGACTGAAAAAATCATTTCTGAATTAAGTTAGTTTCGTGAATGAAGACCTAAAATATTTGTTATTCAACGGGTAGCGATAAATAGTAAGAGGGGATTTCCGATAAACGGAAATCCCCTCTTACTTACCTATCCTTTTCACTGACCTTTAATTGATATTTTTTAAGTTTCCTCACAATTGTCGCCTGACTCGAATCTAGGGCTTCTGCGATTTCATATGTAGTTTGGTAGGTTTGCGCCGCTTTCGTCAATATTTCCTTTTCCGCTCTTTCTACCGCTTCTTTTAAAGTAAGTGTGCCTTTAAGGTTGGAATGATTCTGATTTACCTGCTGATATTCTTCCGGAAGATCGCTAAGTGAAAGTAATTGATTATTTGTTAGGACGACGAGCCTTTCCACTATATTATTCAACTCACGGACATTTCCTGGCCAATCATATTGAAAAAAATATTCTTTCAATCTCGAATCTATTTCTTTCGAGAATTTATATTGTTCGTTGGCTTTTGTTAAAAATAAATCCGTCAATGCTAGAATGTCTTCTCTTCTCTCCCTTAAAGGGGGAATCGTAATTGGTATGACATTCAGCCTGTAATAAAGATCTTCACGGAATTCACCTACTTTAACCATTTCCAATAAGTTGCGGTTCGTGGCTGCGATTATTCGAACATCAATTTTTTTGGGCTTCGTTCCTCCGATTCTTTGAATCTCCCTTTCCTGAAGTGCCCTAAGTAGCTTTACCTGCAATTGTAGAGGAAGCTCCCCCACTTCATCCAAAAATAAAATCCCACTCTCAGCCACTTCAAACATCCCTGGTTTCCCTTTTTGATTAGCTCCGGTAAACGCGCCGCCTTCATATCCAAAGAGTTCGGATTCCAATAAATCCGCCGGAATTGCCCCGCAGTTTATCTTTACGAAGTCTCCTTTTTTAGATCGGATGCTCCGGTTGTAAATATTACGGGCCAGTACATCTTTTCCAACGCCCGTTTCTCCTAAGATCAGTACTGTCGCATCAATATCCGAGATTCTTTCGGCAATCTCATAAATCATTTTCATCTTATCACTGACAAAAACAACCCCATCCTGACTTGTTATCTTTCGAAGTTTTTCAATTTCCTGCTTATATTGATTATTCAATTCATTAACTTTCGTCAATTCATGCATCAGTTCATTTAAATCTGACAAATCACGTATGTTCGTAACGACTTGCTCAATTTCACCTTCTTCATTAAAAACGGGACTTCCTGTAATTAATGTTTCTTTTCCAGCAAAATTATCCTGTACGACTGAAACCGTTCGTCGCAGCTTCACTACCTTATGTGTCACCGAAGTATTCAAAATACCTCGTTTTATTAATTGGTCCACCGATTTGCCGATATAATACTCTTTCGGAATGCCAGTAATCCGTTCAATCGCTGAATTTGTGTAAAGTGTAATGCCATTTTGATCGGTGATATAAATCCCATCATAGGAATTTTCAATAATGGCATCTAGAGCGCGATTCAGTTTTTCCGTTTCATGGGCATCAACCAATAAATTATCCAAAAATTGTGTTTCACTGCCTACATAAAGAATATCGCCATTATCCAATTGTGTCAGAAATATAAATAAATACCGTTTGTCATGCAGGCGTGCAGCTGCCAATCTATTATTATCGAGAAATTGCCACTCTTCAAATTGTTCGGTAAGTAGTTTCTTCCCATTCTGTCCTATCCGATCATTTAGGTAACTGCTCCAATCCCTAATCCGGTATTCAGAATCAACGACTAGAGCAGGAAAGATCCACTCTTTGAGCAAATTAATTTGAGAATCCTGTTTTACATGATTCATTAATAATATTCACCGCCGCAAAAAGAATTCTTTTTTAGTACAATTCTGGATAGATTTCGAATCTCCTTTAATATTGTCGAATTTTAATCCTAAAAAAAGTAGTGATGAAATAAATTTCACCACTACTTTCCTTTAGTAGGTCCTAAAAATAACCTCACCACTGATCGCTTCCTTACCTGATTGGTTGATTGCTGCTACATTGAAATAATACTTATCTTCCTTTTTCTCTTTTAAATCTGCTTGAAGGGTTATAACATCATTCAAGAAAACCATACCTTTGAAACGAATCTTGTATTCTTCAATGTACCCAATTTCATATAGATTACTGAAAATCTTTGCCAGGTTTCCCATCGTCCACATTCCGTGTGCAATAATCCCAGGCAAACCAGCATTTATTGCTTCTTCATCAATCGTATGAATGGGATTAAAATCACCTGATGCCCCTGCATACTTAATGAGATCCAAACGTGTTACAGGTCCAAGCTCTATCGAATGCAACGAGTCGCCAATATGCAGTTCAGTTAATGTAGTCACTTGCTCATCACCATCCTTTTTATCGTTTCATTGATAATGACAAGTTGTTCAGCGGTAAAAACAATTTCTCCATTTGCATCTGTCCCGTAATTTTTCAAGGCTAGGAATCCCATTTCCCCTTGCTTCCCTTTTTTCTCATAGTAGTCCCTCACTTCTGTATAACAGGTAATTTCTTCTCCAACCCTCAGCGGACGGTTATAATGATATTTCTGTTCACCGTGTATCAATCCTTTATTTGGGAGGTCTAAGCCTTCAATCGTTCCAAAATCAAAAACTCTTGGAAAAGTTGGGGGCGCAATATTCGTACCATACCTCGATTGCCTACCTTTTTCTTCATCGATGAAAATCGGATGCGGGTCACCAATCGCTAACGCAAATTTTTTAACGGCTCCCCGTTCAACCAGATTTTTAACCGGTTTAGATTGTTTTCCAATACTTTCATTGAACATATCATCCCGCCTTTACTCTTAATTTTTTGGACCACCCGCAACATATAGAACTTGCCCACTAACGAAAGATGATGCTTCATCAGCGAAAAATGCAACAGCATTAGCGATGTCACTTGGCATACCGCTTCTAGCAACTGGAATACTGTTTGCCCTATCCTGGATAAATTGTTCAAAACTCACTCCCATTCGCCGTGCTGTTTCTTTCGTCATTTCGGTTTCAATAAAACCAGGTGCTACCGAATTAGCCGTTATTCCATATTTACCAAGTTCAATTGCAAGTGTTTTTGTTAACCCCTGCAACCCCGCTTTTGCCGCTGCATAATTAGCCTGACCGCGGTTACCTAGTGCCGAGGTGGAAGATATATTAATAATTCTCCCATATTTGTTTTCAACCATATACTTCTGAGCCGCACGAACCGCATTGAAGGTACCTTTTAAATGCACGTCCATTACTGTCTGCCAATCTGAATCGGTCATTTTAAATAGTAAATTATCTCGAATGACACCTGCATTATTCACGAGAATATCTAGCGAACCGAACGTATCAGCTATTTCTTTTACTGAAGCTTCTACCTCTTCTGAATCCACCACATTGGCGACCCTTGTAAAAATGGTATAGCCTTGATCCCTTAGTTCATTTCCTGTTGAGGTCAAAACTTCCTCATTTATATCTATGATAGCAACCTTTGCTCCTTCACTTGCAAATAGTTCTACGATTGCCCGTCCAATTCCCCTGCTTCCACCAGTAACTAAAGCGGTTTTCCCTGAAAATCTTCCTGTCATAATCTTTTCCTCCTAATCTATTATAAAAATTGTCCTAATTTAACATGTCCTTTAATTAAATTCCGTGAAATAATCATGCGCTGTATTTCATCGGTCCCATCATATATTCTCCAAAGTCTTGCCTCACGGTACCAGCGCTCAATTGGAAGTTCCTTCGTATAACCCATGCCCCCATGTATTTGCAACACGCGATCAACGACACGATTCCCCATATTTGCTCCATAGAGTTTAGCCATAGAAGCTAGATGACGATTGTCTTCTCCATGATCTAGTGTGTAGGCGGCATTTAACACAAGCCACCTTGCAGCTTCGATTTCAACAGCCGAGTCAGCAATCTGCCATTGAATAGCCTGGCGCTCAGCGATTGGTTTACCGAATGTGACGCGTTCTTTTGCATAATCTATAGCCATTTGCAGCAATCTTTCTGAAGAACCGACAGCACGTGCCCCCACGATCCATCTTGCAAAACCAATCCATTCAAGGCCAAGTTTATAACCGCCATGCACTTCTCCTAAAATATTTTCCTCAGGTACCCGAACATTATCGAAAACTAAACCAGCCGGTCCCCATTCTCCCATCGTGTTGATATACTCAGATTTCCAGCCCATGCTCCGATCTACGATGAAACAGGTGACCCCTTTTGTACCAGTTTCTTGATGAAGTTCTTTATCGGTAACAGCAATGACCATGACGAAATCGGCATCATTTCCACCTGTAATGAATGTTTTTTCTCCATTCAGCACCCACTCATTTCCATCTTTTATCGCAGTCATTTTAATATTTCGAGTATCGGACCCAGCTCCCGGCTCCGTCATCGCAAAACAGGATTTTTTCTCCCCATTAATCGTAGGAATCAGATACTTCTTTTTCTGTTCTTCGTTTCCATAATAAAGAATATTGTCCGCAGAACCGCCAAAGCTGAAAGGTACAAACGTTTTTGATACTTCCATCAAGACTATTGCCATCATCATCTGCCCTAAGTCGGCCCCGCCAAACTCCACCGGCGTATTAATGCCCCAGAACCCCGCTTTTTTTGCTTTTTCCTGTAATTCTATTAATTTCCCTTCAGGTAAACTAGGTTTTCCTGCTATTTCGTTGCGAAGTACTTCATTTTCCAAAGGAATTAATTCATTTTCCACGAACTTGCGTATTGTTTTTTGTACCATTTTTTGTTCATCTGATAAACGTAAATCCATTATAACCCCTCCATTTTCTCATTAAACTATTTTTGATAATTTTTCTTTAATTGTCCTGTAATGATATTTTTCTGGATTTCGGACGTTCCTTCATAAATTCTAGTAATTCGTGCATCCCGATAGAAACGTTCGACTGGATAATCCTTCATGTATCCCATCCCTCCATGAATTTGAACTGCTCTATCAGCGATCCTGTTATATACTTCCGAACCATACAGCTTCAGCATTGCCGCTTCTTTAATAATTTTCTCTTTTTGATCGACCATCCATGCAACCCGGTATGTGAATGAGCGGAGCGCTTCTACTTCCATCGCCATTTCGGCAATCATATGAGATACGGCTTGATGATCGATAATAGGAACATCGAATTGTTCACGTTCAGTAGCATAATGGATTGATAAATCAAGCAGGTATTGGCAGGATCCCAAATTTCGTGCGGCAAGTCCCGCCCGGCCATTTGCAAGGATTTTTAATGCATTGACATAGCCTTTCCCAACTTCCCCTAGTACATTTTCCACCGGAACCTCACAATCTTCAAAAACCAGTTCGGCAGAATGTGAGCCCCGAAGTCCCATTTTCCTTTCAATGCTACCAATTTGAAAACCTGGGAACCCCTTCTCTACAATGAATGACGTGATTCCTTTTGCTCCTTTTCCCTTATCCGTTACCGCCATAACAGTAAAAATATCGGCCACATCTGCATTCGTTATATAATGCTTAGTCCCATTAAGAATATACTTATCTCCTCTTTTGACAGCAGTCATTTTTAGATTCGTCGCATGAGATCCGGCAGCAGGCTCAGTTAAAGCGAATGCGCCAATTTTATTTCCGCTTGCCATATCTGGCAGGTACTTTTGCTTTTGCATTTCATTGCCCATTTCTACGATTCCGACCGTCCCTATGCCAGTATGGGCACCAATTAGAGTGGTATATCCATTATGTGTTTTACCGATTTCTTCATATAAAGCACATTTCCCTACCATCCCAATGCCTAGCCCGCCGTACTGTTCTGGGATACTGAGTCCGAATAGCCCGATTTCCTTCGATAATTTGATGATGGATTCTGGAATATGATCATCTTCCTCTATTTGCATTGAATATGGTTCAATTTCTTCTTCGATAAACTGCCGTATATTTTCTTTTAAAAGTAGGATGTCTTCATCTAAGCGAAAGTCCATTTGCATTCCCCTTTTTACCTATGAATTATTTGTTAGCGTTTTCATTCATTACCGGATAAGCAGCTTTATATTTTTCTTGAAGCTTTCGTTTTAAAATTTTACCGACCGCAGTTTTGGGAAGTTCACTTTGAAAGGTGATAACTTCCGGTACTTTAAAGGCGGCGAGCTGTTTTCGGCAGTATTCATTCAGTTCCTTTTCAGTTATCCATTCATTCGGCTTAATAACAACGGCTGCATGAACGGTTTCACCACGATATTGGTCGGGAACACCGAATACCGCTGCTTCAAGTACCTTTGGATGGCTGTAAAAAACCTCTTCAATTTCAATAGGGTAAATATTAAATCCGCCTGCGATAATCATTTCTTTCTTTCGTCCAACGATGTAAAAGAAACCATCTTCATCCATCTTTGCGATGTCACCGGTATATAGCCATCCGTTTTGAATCGCCTGCAACGTTTCTTCTGGCATGCCCCAATACCCTTTCATCACCTGAGGTCCCTTAATAACCAATTCGCCAGGTGTATCAACCAAAAGGGACGGCTCACCTGTAATACTGTCAATAATGGCGGCATCTGTATTTGGGATAGGTATACCAATACTTCCGGGTTTTTGCAGGCCTCTAACTGGATTTCGATGCGTCACTGGTGAAGCCTCAGACAAACCATATCCTTCAGCAATCATTGATCCGCTTACTTCGTTAAAACGTGACAATACATTTAGAGGCAATGGCGACGAACCCGAAGTGCATGTTTTCAAAGAATGCAAATCAAAAGGATGGGACTGGTAATATTGTAATAAAGCAATATACATCGTCGGCACAGCTGGGAAAATAGTCGGTTTGAGCTTATTAATAATATCAACTATCTCAGCCACCTCAAACCTAGGTACTATAATTAAATTACCTCCATTATAAAACGTCAGATTCATAGCAGAGGTCATACCATATACATGAAATAGAGGAGAAACGGCAAGTACCCTTTCCTTCGCCTTTTGAGTATTGATTTGTGAAGTAGCCGCGCTTTGCAAGGTGTTAGCCACGATGTTTCGATGTGTTAGCATCGCACCTTTTGAACGCCCCGTCGTTCCTCCTGTATATTGGAGGACAGCAACATCTTCATCAGGTTCAATTGGTACAGTAAAATCTTCCTCTATTATTTTCATAAGCCTTTTTGTCAGCTCACACCTGCCATTTTCCATAGACACGCTTATTGTCTTTTCAACACGTGTTTCTGGTAATATGGCTTCTACCGTGGGATAAAGTTTATCGAGCACAATGATGTGTCTTGCACCTGAGTCTTTTAGGACATGTATCAATTCGTTCGCCTTATACATTGGATTGATTTGAACAACGATCGCACCATTCAAAAGTGTTCCAAAAAAACTAATCGGATATTGAGGACAATTGGGCAGCATAAGAGCCACACGATCTCCCTTTTTAACCCCATCATCAGCAAGTATCCGGGCACATCTTTTCACTAACTGCCCAAACTCAGAATATGTATACGTTTGATCCATAAACGTAATCGCTGTTTTATCCGGATACAGTCCAACTGATTGGTAAAATAATTCTGTTAGAGATATTTCAGGTATATCAATTTCCATTGGATTTCCGGACGGGATATGCTTGTTCCAAGGTCTATCCATTAGTCCTCCCCTTTCTTCATTCAAAAAATAAAGAAGTCATGCTAATAATATGCAAGGAGTGTGCCAAAAATAAATCGTACTGGTGCATAGATTCTATCAGCATTAGAATTCATAATTGAATTATTTGTTGTTTGGATAAGATTATTAGCTTGCTAGTACAAGGATTTAAAATTGACTCAATAATTCATTTTTGATTTAAGAATATAGCCCGAAAAAATAATAATTGTAGTAGTTGCAAATAATGGGATATTATCAGGAGATTATTTGGTCGATGAACATGATACATAACCGGCACCCTACCGTTTATTTGTTTTGTTTGTTTTTCATCATAATAAACTAAATAAAAGGGATGCTGATTATTGTCAGCATCCCTTTTTATAAAAAAATTGTTTACGACTCTAAAGCAGATTCATCCTCTAAAGATATCTTCCACAATTCTTTCGCTTTTCCACTTACAGTTTCATCAAAAACAAAAGATCCATTCGTGTAACGATCATGATTTTTTAATGAAGCAGCATGGATTGTTTCAATTATGCCCTTTTCAGAAAGAATGAAAAGACTGTCGGTTTTATTGACAGTTTCAAATCCAATGACCCGATGTGGATTCGATTTCAATTCTCTCAAGACCACGACCCCGCGTTTTGCACGGCCAGTTTTTTCAAACTCGGTTAATTTCATTTTCTTGATGGCTCCGCGCTGGGTAACAATCAGAATTGATTCTTTACTATCCTTAGCTAAAACCTTGCCGCCAATAACATAGTCATCTTCTTTTAAATTAATCCCCTTAACTCCTGCTGCACGGACTCCAACGACACTTACTTCTTCTTCATCAAACCATAAACCGTAGCCATTATGAGTGACTAGGAAAAGCTCGGCCTGACCATCTGTATGATGGACATCAACCAATTCATCATCGCCCTTTAAATTGACACCAACTAGCGGTTTCGAATGCCGCTGTGCTTTATAGGAAGCTAGTTCAGTCTTTTTCACCATACCGTTTTTCGTGACGAACACTAAGAATTGCGGCAGGGTAAAGTCTTTGATTGGAATCGCTTTTATGATTTGTTCTTCTCGATCAATAGGAATGATGTTCGCGATATGCTGGCCGGTTTCCTTCCAGCGAATATCAGGAAGCTGATGAACTGGACAATAAAGGTAATTACCTTTGGAAGTAAACAGCAACAGAACGTCTGTTGTATTCATTTCCAGCCGCTGGAGCATTCGATCGGAATCTTTCATTCCAAAATCAAGCCCGCCTGATGCTGAATACGATCGTAAGGACGTCCGTTTGACATATCCTTCTTTCGTCACTGTCACCATCACGTCTTCACTCGCGATTAAGACTTCAAGATTGATTTTGATTTCTTCAATCTCTTTCTCAATTTTAGAGCGGCGTCCGTCATCAAACCCTTTTTTAATGAATCGTAATTCTTTTTTTATTACTTGAAGAAGTACCCTTTCACTGCCTAGGATTTTGGTCAATTCCTCAATTTTGCTGTTCAACTCCGCTGCCTCTTCTTCAAGAGCCGTAATATCTGTGTTTGTTAAGCGGTATAATTGTAAGGATACAATAGCTTCTGCTTGGGCTTCTGTAAAAGAAAATTTAGCGATAAGGTTATCTTTAGCATTACGTTTGTCTTTAGACGCACGGATGACAGCAATAACTTCATCTAAAATTGACAGTGCTTTCATTAAACCATCGACAATATGTGCCCGGTCATGTGCTTTTTGCAATTCATAACGAGAACGGTTTACAATTACTTCTTTACGATGATTGATATACGCATCGAGCATTTTTGGAAGGCTCATTAACGTTGGTCGTTTTTTATAAATCGCGACCATATTAAAATTGTATGCAATTTGAAGATCTGAATTTTTGTATAAATAATGCAGGACACCATTTGCATCTGCTTCTTTTTTCAGTTCAATTACAATACGTAAACCTGTACGATCAGTTTCATCACGTACTTCTGCAATGCCTTCTACTTTCCGATCAAGACGGAATTCATCCATTTTCTTAACAAGGTTCGCTTTATTGACTTCATAAGGGATTTCAGTGATGACGATTTGCTGTTTACCACCACGGATTGTTTCCACTTCAGCCAAGCCACGAATTATGATTTTCCCTTTACCTGTTTCATAGGCTTTACGGATACCTTCAATTCCTTGAATGATACCACCTGTAGGGAAATCCGGACCTTTAATGACCGTCATTAATTCTGCTACTGTTGCTTCTGGATTATCAATTCGCATTATAGCAGCATCAATGACCTCACCTAATTGATGCGGAGGGATTTCCGTTGCATAGCCTGCAGAAATTCCTGTCGAGCCGTTAACAAGTAAATTAGGGAACATCGCAGGTAATACGATAGGTTCTTCTGAGGTATCATCAAAATTCGGGACAAAATCAACAGTTCGTTTTTCAATATCACGTAACATCTCAGATGCAATTGATGAAAGCCTTGCTTCTGTATATCGCATTGCAGCAGGCGGATCTCCATCAATACTACCGTTGTTTCCGTGCATTTGGACCATGACTTTACGCAACTTCCAGTCCTGGCTCATCCGTACCATCGCCTCGTAAACCGAAGAATCTCCATGAGGGTGATAATTACCAATTACATTTCCGACTGTTTTTGCAGATTTTCTAAATCCTTTTTCCTGTGTATTTCCTTCTACATACATCGCATATAATATCCTGCGCTGTACCGGTTTTAACCCATCCCGTGCATCTGGTAGTGCTCGATCCTGAATAATATATTTACTATAACGCCCGAAACGGTCTCCAATAACCTCTTCAAGCGGCAAATCACGAAACGTTTCCTCAAATACCATCGTTATCGACCTCCTCTTCAATCGACATATTTTCATTATCTAAAATATTCGATTCTTCTTCGAGACCAAAAGCGACATTGGTTTCAATCCATTTACGGCGTGGTTCCACTTTGTCTCCCATTAACGTTGTCACACGTCTTTCTGCACGCGCACCGTCATCGATTTTCACGCGTATTAATGTTCTGGTTTCCGGGTTCATTGTCGTATCCCATAATTGATCGGCATTCATCTCACCCAGCCCTTTATAGCGCTGAATCATATAGCCTTTCCCCACCTTGTTTATCGCTCCCTGAAGTTCATCATCACTCCATGCATATTCAATGACTTCTTTCTTCCCGGTCCCTTTACTCACTTTATATAACGGCGGCAAGGCTATGAACACCTTACCTGCCTCAATTAACGGCTTCATATAGCGGTAAAAGAATGTTAGCAGCAGCACTTGGATATGGGCGCCATCCGTATCGGCATCAGTCATGATAATCACTTTATCATAATTAGTGTCCGAGGTATTAAACTCGGCCCCGACGCCTGCACCGATAGCATGGATAATCGTATTGATTTCTTCGTTTTTAAAAATATCCGCTAGTTTTGCCTTTTCTGTATTGATAACTTTACCCCGTAATGGCAGTACCGCTTGGAAACGGCGATCGCGGCCTTGTTTTGCGGATCCTCCTGCAGAGTCCCCTTCCACAAGATACAATTCATTCCGCTCAGGATTTTTAGATTGAGCTGGTGTCAATTTACCAGAAAGGATGGCATCCGACTTTTTCCGTTTCTTCCCACTTCTTGCATCTTCACGCGCTTTACGAGCAGCTTCACGTGCCTGGAATGCTTTAATTGATTTTTTCACCAGCAGTGCACTAGTAGTCGGATCTTCTTCAAAAAAGTAAGCCAAGTGCTCCGACACGATTGAATCAACAGCCGAACGGGCTTCGCTTGTTCCAAGCTTGCTCTTGGTTTGTCCTTCAAATTGCAAAAGTTCTTCAGGGATACGCACAGAAATAATTGAAGATAAGCCTTCTCGTATATCGGTACCTTCGAGGTTTTTATCTTTTTCCTTAAGCAGCCCCATTTTTCTAGCATAATCATTAAATGCCCGTGTCATAGCCGTTTTTGCGCCAATCTCATGGGTGCCGCCGTCTTTTGTACGAACATTATTTACAAAGCTTAGAATATTTTCTGAATACCCATCATTAAATTGAAAAGCCAGGTCGACTTCTATCCCATTCTGTTCTCCTTCTAAGCTAATAACACTATGAAGGGTTTCCTTTTCTTCATTTAAGTAGGCTACAAAGGCTTCAATTCCGTTTTCATAATGAAAAGTCTCATGCAGGTCATTACGTTCATCCGTCAATTCTATTTTCATGCCTTTTAAAAGAAAGGCTGATTCGCGTAGACGTTCAGAAAGGATATCATAATTAAAAGTCGTAACCGAAAAAATTTTCGGGTCTGGCTTGAAATGGATTTTCGTCCCAACTTGGTTGGTCTTTCCAATTTTCTCTAGGGTCGTTTCCGGTTTTCCTCCCTTGAAAAACCGTTGTTCATAAACAAAGCCATCCCTTTTAATCGTCACGACAAGCCATTCAGACAATGCGTTAACGACAGAGGCACCCACACCATGAAGGCCACCGCTCGTTTTATATCCGCCTTGTCCAAATTTACCGCCTGCATGAAGAATCGTCAAAATGACTTCAGGTGTTGGTTTCCCCAATTTATGCATTCCAGTGGGCATCCCACGCCCTTTATCTGTCACACTTATACTGTTATCTTTATGTATTTTCACACTAATCTGGTCTCCATATCCAGCCAAAGCCTCATCTACGGAGTTATCTACAATCTCGTACACTAAATGATGAAGTCCACGTGCATCAGTACTGCCGATATACATACCGGGACGTTTTCTGACCGCTTCAAGTCCTTCCAGTACCTGAATTGCATCATCATTGTACTCGATTGTTTTTACTTTCTTTGCCACAGAAATTCCCCTTTCCTTACTAAACACAATTTCCGGGCCAAATCATACTGCAATGAAATGACTCTCTAGCTCTTACAAAATAATTCATACGTTGATAATCATACAAAAAGTATAATACTTTCACGAACAAAGAACAAGTGTTCTATTTTTTTAGTCCCTTTTATTAGCGTTAGCACCATCCGTTAGAACTTGTTAGTTTTGTAAACGTATCTTAGCTACCGTTCTAATTGTAGCGGTAATTTTTCATTTGGCAAATACACTTTTACTATTTCGCTTAAATTATTCTTTAAAATGATCGATATGCCCCCACGTTCTCCAAATCCAGTCATAGCTAGGCATTATTGGATTTCTTCGGATGAAGCTTTCGATACCTTTAAGAAAGAGCGGAAAATCCGCTCTTTCCAATTTACTTCGTAAGGGCGTGTTCAACTTTTATACATCGATCCATGATGACAGTATAACCTTTTTCTTTTAGATAATCATAAGCTTCTTCATTTTCAACCCCAAGCTGCGCCCAAAAAATATCAGCATCGATTTCTGCGAATTCTTTTGCAATCCCCGGGAGGAATTCAGAACGGCGAAAAACATTGACGATATCAACATGTCCTTCAATATCTTTAAGTGCTTTTACGGCCTTAACGCCCAGCACTTCAGATACAGCTGGATTTACCGGGATGATTTCATATCCGCTATCCTGCATTGCTTTTGATACCATATAAGAAGTACGCTCGGGGTTATTTGATAATCCCACAACAGCAATGCGCTTCGATTTTTTTAACATCTGACCCATTTCTTCTCTGCTTGGATTTTCTATCATTTTTATCAATCCCCTTTATAATAAAATGTATTCTTACGCATAAAGTATTCCTCAACATGGATATTTTACAGAGAAAAGCTGACTATTACCATTATTAAGAAAAACAATTATACAAGAAATAACTTGCTTCGAAAAGGTAAGTCTCTCTTAACTTCCTTTATTTTCATACAGACTACCACGGATTGCATCAATTTATACACTATAGGTAACCCGCATATCTTATATTTACGAAAAAACGAATTCATAAACCTCTCCACCCTATATGAACATAAACGTATATCAAATGATGTATGTTCATCAAGGAAAAATCTTTTTTTAGAGGATTTTTTTTTGGACAGCCATACCATTTTGTCACGAAAATGTTACAATAAGAGGAGCTTATCAGGTATTTAAAGGCTGTTTTAGCTGTTCCTCCACGTCCAATATCGATAAAAGGAACATTCAGCCTGTTAACCGAGATAAAATAAGAAGATTTTTCTTTAAAGAAAGGGTCATAGAATGCTTACATTTATCACTTTACTGTCTGCCTACTTGATTGGTTCGATTCCATCCGGTCTAATAATCGGAAAAACCTTTTACAAAATCGATATTCGGGAGCATGGCAGTAAAAATCTAGGCGGGACAAATACCTTCCGGACACTTGGTGTCAAGGCAGGGCTAACCGTAACTATCATGGATATACTTAAAGGGACTCTAGCAACTTTTCTTCCGTTAATGCTAGGCGTGGAAATGAATCTATTGCTAGCCGGAGTTTTTGCAGTAATCGGTCATATGTTCCCTATTTTTGCAAACTTTAGGGGTGGGAAAGCAGTCGCAACATCGGCTGGTGTTATCCTTGCATATGAACCATTATTTTTTCTTATTGTCCTTATCATATTCTTTATATCCTTATACATATCCAAATATGTTTCACTATCTTCCATGATTGCTTGTCTACTAGCTCTCATTTACAGCTTAGTGTTTCATACCGATGATTGGGCTCTTATTATTGTAATTGGCATTTTAACGATTTTCATTTTTTACCGCCACCGTGCGAACATCAAACGAATAATCGATAAAACTGAACCAAAAGTAAAATGGTTGTAAGAGGAGGCCATTGGCTTTTTTAAACAAAAATAAAAGCCCGTCTTTACGGGCTTATTTCTATTCTAAAATTAATTGGCCATATGCTTCAGAATCCTGGCATGTCCTAACACCTTTTCCGAATAATTCCCAATTTTCTAAATCATTATGTTTTTAACAAACTTCATTGTTAATATTAAATATGTTCAGCAGTATTACGTTTCACCTTTTAATCTCCTACCTACTAGCGGAAGCAAAAGACTGACTGATTGATTCATGCAAATTGCCCTCATAAGGATTGAATAATTGAAGCATTGAGGCTACACTAGAACTAACCAAAAATCGTCTTTAGGAGAAGAGCCATGAAACCATTACAAATATCAACTGAAACTGCATTAAAGTTATCCGAATCTCTCAACATGCCATTAGAGCAAATCATGCATATGCCCACGCCCATCTTGCTGAAAAAGCTGGCTGAGGCTGAAGCCAAAGAAAAAACAAAATAGCTGCAGACATTGCAGCTATTTTTGTGTGCGATCATAGATAGGTGAAACAACCTTACCGATTACATCTTGAAAGGCGTTCCACTCTTCCCATTGAACTTGAAATTGAGCAACACCCAATTTCGTCGCATAATAGTATTTTCTTTTAGGACCTTCTAAAGAATCTCGCCAATAACTTATTAGATACTCTTTGCCTTCTAGCCTTTTTAAAGCGGGGTATAGCATACCTTCTTTATAATGCAAATAGCCATCACTTAACTGTTTAAGCTGTTCAATCATTTCATACCCATACATATCCTTTTGAGCTAATAGTGAAAGCAGCACCATCTCCGTACTCCCTTTTAGCAGCTCTGTTTTCCGCAAATCAGCTACCCCCTCTAAATTAGATGATCTATCACTATATCTTCACATTGTATAGTTTCCGAAATATTCTATTGGAACTATAAAAAGCTTGCTTAACTCACTATAATACCAATATTCCAAATATTCATCTGCTAATTTATGTTATATAGCTAAGGACATAATAAATACTTCCGTTGAATTCAAAAAAAAACCGCTCAAAGGCGGATTTTAGTTGGAGAAATACTTTTTTTCATGTTAGGCAATGGCTTCTTTTTAACGGAGAGTAAAAGATTGTTTTCATATGTACAAGCAAATTCGTATGGAGGGTCATCCAGTAAAATATCGCTTAGATAATACTTTATGTTGGGCACAACTTCATCTGCCTCCATAACCCATTGATATGGCTTCCAGGCAAGTTCTCCTTCATCGCAAGCTAGAAGTCCACCCCCGGTATCTTCGGCTCGGTATACATACATTCCTCCCGTTTGATTCCATGTCACAATCCCACGAAAGGTCAGTCCTTTTACCTTCAAACCAGTTTCTTCAATAATTTCTCGTTCCATCGACTCATCGATTGTTTCACCTGGTTCAATTTTCCCGCCTACACCATTCCATTTATGTTTATTTGGCTCTTTTTTGCGAAAAAGCATTAAGACTTCATTTTTGCCAGATTTTTTTCGAGTAATAAAACAAATATTGTATATAATCTCCATAGCGATTTCCTTTCTATAGCGCACAATATTCGCATCTGCTATATAATTACTTTATACTTAAATAGCGAACCTCTGGGAAGGAGAATTTGAATGAAACTAACAATTTCCGAACAAGCTGCTAAGTGGTATAGCGATGAGTTAGAGCTTCAGGAAGGCTCTCATTTGCGCTTTTATGTAAGATATGGAGGACATAGTTCCGTTCAAAGCGGCTTTTCATTAGGTATCATGATAGAAGAACCTGAAGCTGTGGCAGCGGCAACTACATTGAATAAGATTACTTTCTATGTGGAAGAAAAAGATATCTGGTACTTCGATGGTCACGATTTACTTATCACCTTTAATGAAAAACTAACTGAGCCAGAATTTCATTACGAAAAAAGTGCTTGATACATGCAGCAGCGGTGTAGACTGCTGTTGCAAAATTCCCTATTCAATTGACCAGCCTTTCATTAATATCCTCGGCTTTAAGAATTTCCTTTTGCCTAGCCCCCAATAGATCAAAATGAGAATAGCCATCCTTCCGGTGATGAATCCATTCTTTTTTCAGTCCGTATTTTTTGCCCCACTCTGCTAATCGTTCTAAATCATTGCACCCAACTTTTGTCACGGTCTTACAACCAGGAAAGCGATCATCGAGCCAATAATGAGTCAGAAATGCAATTTGTCCCTGATCAATTTGCTGCTTCCAGGCTACTACGTCTACCCGTTTTATCCCAAACGCCATCCTTAATTCACCTCAAATTATGTAATTACATTAGTTAATCCTGTTTTTTATTTTGCTCATAGGCCTCATGCCAATCAGGGAACATACGTTTAATAGATATAGGTCGGAAGTTGTCCTTTTTAACGCAAACATGTGAAGACTGGCCGGTTGCAGACACTTCATTTTCCCCGTTAATGATTTCATATCCATAAATGACACGCAGACCATCATATTTTTCAATCCAAGTTTTTACCTTTACTTTATCACCATAGCGGACAGGTATTTTATATGAAGCCTGGATATCCATAACAGGAGAGAGGATACCAACCGCCTCCATATCAGCATAATAAAACCCTAAATCATTGATTAATTTCGTTCTGCCAAGTTCCATCCATACAAAATAATTAGCATGGTACACTACACCCATTTGATCTGTCTCTGCATATCGAACCTCAATTTCATTTTCAGCAATCAACATCATATTTCCCCACTTTCATTTCTATTGCAATATACATTTTACCATAACTTCCGGCTAACTTTCATGTAAGCGAATCTCCTACTCTCCATTCTTTATCCATTCATCTAAAAACGAAAAATCATAAAAGAAGGGGGAGAAAGAACCTTCTTTCTCCCCCTTTCTATTTATTCTAATTGATTATCGGTTTTATAACCTCTTTCACGAGCTTGTTGTTCATCTTCTACTTCTGACATCATGCCAGCAATACTCTCTTTCCTTCGGTCGTTTTTGGCCCTTATCGCCTCTTTATCCGCTGATGAAGAGAGTGACATTGTTTCATTTGCAGCCTTTATGTTCTCTTCTGTATTCTGAATTGCATCCTGAAGTTTTTCAACATTATCCAATCTGTTGTCTTGATTGTGTTTAAATGAGCCCATTTTCTATCGCCTCAAATCATGTTATTTTTTTGTAAATAGTTTACATAATATTATTACAAGTATTTAATTAAAAGCAGTTTATTCGCCTTTTGTTTGAATAACCTGAGCATGCTTACCAGATTTGTCCTGCATTTGCTTTCCGTTATTTCCTCCTGCCGCTCTCGGCTGTGTACCAAGATGGCTTGGTCTGAAGTGTTTAGAATCTTTTTTAGGATTACCCATTTTTAATCGCCTCCTTACCTTATCATTGTTAAAAAAGCTGAAATTCATGAGTGCCAGTTTTTGAAAAGGCACTATATTTTTTAAACTAAACCGAAAAAGAGCCAGCACTTTGAAGAAAACTTCAATGTACTGGCTCTTTTTTTTCGAAAGAAAGCCCTTGCAAAGGTTATTCAGCCTTTTGCATATGTTTTTTCTCAAGTCGTTCCTCAAGTCTTTCCATTTGTTTAACGTCCATCAACAATTCTTTTTTATTTTCTTTAATCAATTCTTCAAACGTCCGTTTTCTTTTTTTCATGTTTTTCACCTACTTGTTCATAATATAATGTTCAGCATTACCCAATTAACGTAAAATTATGACTATATGGTGCGAATTCTTTCAATTGTCATAATTATCAGTTATTTATATTTATAAACACCCCTTTATATCACCCTCTATACTTTAACCCATTTTTCATAGGCAGTAACCTTATTTTTAATATTTTTTTGATTTTTCAATTAATTTATGACAAATTTGTTACATATAAGCTAAATCAATAACCACTATATAAAAAAATACGGAACCCCATAAGGATTCCGTCAATTGATGCTATTGATGTTTCGTTCCATATCTTTAAGTCGCATCGCTGAAATAACTTTATTTCTGATAATACCCTTACTGTCGATAAAGTACGTCGTCGGAATACTAAGAATTTTATAACGCTCATTTACCGGGTTTTTTGCACTCTGACTGTCTAAAGGAATGGTAAAAGTGATACCATTATCCTCAACAAATGCTCGTACATCATTTTCCGGATCAATGTTGACAGCTAGAATGACGACATCTTCTCCTGCCTGTTGCGAATATTTCTGCATATCTGGCATTTCCTTTTTACAAGGCGGGCACCACGTAGCCCAGAAGTTCAGCATTACTTTTTTCCCTTTATAGTCCGACAAATTAACCTGCTTGCCATCGAGCGTCTTTAGGGAGAAATCTGGTGCCGCTGCACCAATTTTAAGTCCGCCCAGGGAATCATTTTCAGCATTTTTATCCGGTTTATTATCCATCGCTTGCACGATTGCTATCGTAAACAGTGACAGTAAGACCACCGAGGCAATAATTTTTTTAAGCATACTCGTCCCCCTAGTCCCATTACAATATAATATTTGTTCAATTCCAGAAATAGAACAACTTACTTCCATTTCCACTAACCTCTTCCATCTTATCAATAAATGCATATTCAGAAAAGCGTTATTAATAAAAATCACTATATATTATTCCAGTATTTCATAATCTTGACACAAAAAAAGCGGCAAACCTAGCATGTAGGTTTGCCGCTTCTCAAAAGCTTAAATTAGCCTTTTAATTTATTACGTAATACCATTTGAAGGATACCACCGTGACGGTAGTAGTCGATTTCGATTTCAGAGTCGAAACGAACAAGTACATCAAATTCTTTTACGTTTCCAGCTTCATCAGTAGCTGTAACTGTTACGATATCACGTGGTTTAACTGTTTCGTCGATTTTAACAGCAATCGCTTCTTTACCAGTTAATCCTAGTGTTTCAGCGTTTTCGCCTTCTTTGAATTGAAGAGGAAGAACACCCATTAACGCAAGGTTAGAACGGTGAATACGTTCGAAGCTTTCAGCGATAACTGTTTTGATGCCAAGAAGGTTAGTACCTTTTGCAGCCCAGTCACGAGAGCTTCCCATACCGTAGTCTTTACCAGCAATAACTGCAAGACCTGTTCCATCAGCTTTGTATTTCATACAAGCATCATAGATAGCCATTACATCGCCTGTTGGCCAGTAAGTAGTGTAACCACCTTCTGTACCTGGAGCAACTTGGTTACGGATACGAATGTTAGCGAAAGTTCCACGCATCATTGCTTCATGGTTACCACGACGAGAACCGTAAGAGTTAAAGTCACGTGGTTTCACACCGTTTTCACGAAGGTAGATACCAGCTGGTGTATCTTTACCGATAGCACCTGCAGGAGAAATGTGGTCAGTTGTTACTGAGTCACCGAATTTACCTACTACGCGCAAGCCAGAAAGTGGGTTAACTGAACCTGGTTCTGGTGATAATCCTTCAAAGAATGGAGGATTTTGAATGTATGTTGATTTAGAATCGAAAGCGTAAATTGCTTCGTTGCTTGTTTGGATTTCATTCCAACGTTTGTTATCGTTGAATACTGTTTCGTATTCTTTACGGAATAATTCCGGTGTAACTGTTGCTTTAACAGCAGCGTTAACCTCTTCTTGTGATGGCCAGATATCAGCAAGATACACATCGTTGCCGTCTTTATCTTTACCAAGTGAATCATTGTTAAGATCGAAGTCCACAGTACCTGCAAGTGCATATGCCACAACCAAAGTTGGAGAAGCAAGGTAGTTTGCTTTCACTAGTGGATGAATACGACCTTCGAAGTTACGGTTACCAGAAAGTACTGAAGTTACTAGTAGATCTGCTTCAGCAACTGCTGCTTCGATTTCGTCCGCTAATGGACCTGAGTTACCGATACATGTTGTACATCCGTAACCAACTACGTTGAATCCTAATTGATCAAGGTATGGTTGAAGACCTGCATCACGAAGATAACCAGTAACAACTTTAGAACCTGGTGCTAATGATGTTTTTACATAATCCGGAACAGTCAAGCCTTTTTCAACTGCTTTTTTAGCAATAAGACCTGCTCCAAGCATTACGTATGGGTTAGAAGTATTTGTACAGCTTGTGATTGCAGCAATTGCGATCGCGCCTGTTTTCATTACCGTTTCTTTACCATCGGCAAATTTAACAGTTACTTCTTTATCTAATTCAGAATTGTCCATGCCGAAACCTTGGTTACCCATAGGTGCATTGATAGCATCATGGAAAGATTGTTTCATTTGAGAAAGTGGAATCAAATCTTGTGGGCGTTTAGGGCCTGAAAGGTTTGGTTCAATTGCTGAAAGGTCGATTTCCACAACATCATTGTAAGCTGGATCTTCGTTTTCAGGAGAGTAGAACAATCCATTTTCTTTGCAGTAAGATTCAACAACTTTAATTTGTTTTTCATCACGGCCTGTTAAGCGCATGTAATCGATGGCTTCTGCATCAACTGGGAAGAAACCAACTGTAGCACCGTATTCAGGAGCCATGTTAGCAATTGTTGCACGGTCAGCAAGTGGAAGGTATCCTACTCCAGGGCCGTAGAACTCAACAAATTTACCAACTACGCCGTGTGCACGAAGAACTTGAGTTACTTTCAATGCAAGGTCAGTAGCTGTTGTTCCTTTAGGAAGTTGACCAGTTAGTTTCACACCAACTACTTTTGGTACTGGGAAGTATGAAGGCTGTCCAAGCATACCTGCTTCTGCTTCGATACCGCCGACACCCCAACCAAGAACACCAATACCGTTGATCATTGTAGTATGTGAATCTGTACCGAATACAGAGTCAGGGAATACTTCAAAGTCGCCGTTTGGAGTTTCAACCGCATGTACTACGTTCGCAAGGTACTCAAGGTTAACTTGGTGAACGATACCAGTTGCTGGTGGAACCGCACGGTAGTTGTTGAATGATTTTTGAGCCCAGCTTAGGAACTGGTAACGCTCTGCATTACGTTCGAATTCAAGATCCATATTGGCATCAAGAGAATCAATTGTACCTGCTTTATCAACTTGTACAGAGTGGTCAATTACAAGGTCAACTGGAATTTCCGGGTTGATTTTATCAGGATCTCCACCAAGTGCAGCGAATGCATTACGTAGAGAAGCTAAATCTACAACAACTGGAACACCAGTGAAATCTTGTAGGATAACACGTGAAGGCTTGAACGGAACATCTATATCTTGTTGCTCGCTTGTTCCCCATTTAGCAAGGTTCGCAACGTGTTCTTTTGTGATTACTCTTCCGTCTACTTGGCGAAGTACTGCTTCAAGTAGGACTTTAATGGAATATGGAAGGCGTGATACTTGGCCGTCCCCTGCTTTTTCAATAGCGTCTAGGCTGTAGTAGTTGTAGCGTTCCCCTTCAATTTCAAAGGATTTACGCGCTTGGTATACGTCATTTTTCGTCATGAATATTACCCCCTATTAAACTGTCAGAACTTATTCTGCACATAAAAGTAAAACCTGGTTCACTGAAACCATGTCTACTATAAATATAAGTAAAAAAGTTAGTTTGTCGAATTTTCTCTCTGTTCTCCCACCCTAACTCTTCCTTCGACTTAATACTAATATAGAATTGAGTATAAGTAAATAACAAGAAAGTTATTGTTTTTGATAAGTTTGACTTATAGAAAAATCTCCTTTATTTATTAAAGTGCTTTTGGGAAGCCTTACTTGCATGTTGTTTTTCTAAAATGTTCTAATTATATACCTGATAAATTATTCCAATAAAACATATTAGTAATGCATACATAATCATTCACCATTATCACACTCTATGAGTGGAGGTGTCGAAATGGCAAAACAAAAGGCTAATCATGTAATACCCGGAATGAACGCTGCAAAAGCACAGGGTAATGGAGCGGGTTACCATGATGAATTAGGAAATGAACCACCGTTAACCGAGATCCAAAGGCAAAATAATAAAAAACGAAAGAAAAACCAATAATTTCCTTATTCTAGCATTAAATAGTAAAGGCTTTTTGAAAATGCAGATGAACTGCATTCTTCAAAAAGCCTATTCTATTCTAAAAACAGGGAAAAAGCGCTTCTACTAGTGCCTTCAGGTATAGAAATCAATAATCGTCTGAATTGACTTCATTTACAATTGCCTGAATATCCTGTTCAAATTGTTTTAATTGTTCTCGCTGATGCTCAGAAGCGGTGACTAAAGCTGATTGTATTTGCTGAAAGGCCTCATTTACTTCCTGCTTCACATGTTTCAATTCTGTTCCGTAATTCGGCGCCGTTTTTTCAATGGCTGAGTACATATCAGTTACTTGTTGATGGCTTTGCTGAGCTTCTTGAAAAGTCCTCCGCTTATCTTGTTTATCCTGCATTAGATTCATCTCCTTAATTAGTATCCATCCATAGCATGTACGAGGTATACAAATATATGTATATGAATAATTTTTCACCGATTGATTATCTTAAGGTGTAGGAGGGATCGCACATGAACAAAAATGATGGTAAAGATATTCGAAAAAATGCACCTAAAGGTAATAACCCAGGTCAACCTGCCCCGCTAAGCGGTTCTCATAAGGTAAAAAATAGACAGCACTCCCGTCAGAAACATAATAGCAGTCACGATATGTAAACGGTTCTGCTTATATATTCGTTCCATAACAAAAGCGGTGCCGCCTTAAAGGGTCGACATCGCTTTTGTTTACATACTTTTTCTAATTCACAGAATGACCAAATGCTGGATTCAAAATAGTCCGGACTAATCTTTTAATATTTTTTGGGTACGCATTAATTACCCAGATATATCTCTGCACTTGAGTATAAGGCTATAATCTTGGGGGATTTCGTTATCCATTTAGGACTTTTTCCAAATGTTTCACTGTTGGTGTCAACTGTCAAGTTAGCGAAGAAATATGCTTCACGAAGGCGACGTGATGGTGCACTGTCTTTTAAATAACCGGCACTCCCGTTATGCATCATACTTGATTGAACGGCTTTAATTGTTAAGTATTCCGCTTTAAGGCGGATATTAGCACTTGGGTAACCCCCAGACCGAGAGGAATTTGGTAAGCTATGAATGCCGGACGAATCTGCTCCACAAATGTATCAGCATCTTCAGATAACACCCAGAATACGATTATTTTCGTTGACACCTGCTATTAATCCGAACCAATGATTATACCAAGGTTTGAAACAGACGCCAGAACACCTTTAAGAATATAGCCGCCTTCTGTAGGTTCTGCGCTTAAGTTCAGCTTTTCAAGCCCTGCTTAATATTTCAACAAGATAGACTGTCCTGTTGCACCTAACAGTTCCCATTCTCAAAAGATGACACCAATTTACTTTTTATCACTTCATTATTAGTTACGGATATACGTAACTGCAGCAAGGTGGCACCAGATACAAAAAGCTGTAGTTATGCATACTTTAGCTGTTTCCTCTTCTACATGCATCTCATCTAATAAGATTTCCTTTTGCGTCTTATTAATAGAAGAAAGTAAACCAGCTTTCCCTAGCTTTTTTATATAAGAAAGGTACACGGCAAGTGTATAGAGGATTAGTCAGCAGTGATATGAGAGGTTTTAAATAAGTAGGACTAGCATAGGTTGAAAACTAGGAGAAAAAGGATATCTGCTAAATTCGTTTTGTTATGCAGAAACTCTTTTATTTCTTTGGTTCAATGAACCTGAAAAAGGCACACTGATGTCAGACAAAGACGTAGGCTTTTCACGCTTAACAAGGTTTCCATCCCCTACTTGACCACCTAAGCAATAATATCGGAGGTAAATATATGCTAGTTTTATGGGTGATTGATAGCTTGAAATAAACGGATAGCACATCTTTGCCTAACACTCTTTCAGTGTGAATTTTCATTTTACTGACTGCAATAATTTAGCCTAAATAGCGATGATACAACGATTTTGCTTCTGCGATTTCTTTTGTTCCATGAATCAGGGCCCGACCATCTTTAAAAACAACTAATCGATGAGGCCCGATTGTGAATGAAAGTAAATATGGATTTCGAACGATTTTACCACCTTGAGCAAGCAGATTTTTTTCAAGTTGCACTAAATCTCTTTCAAACTTCATTGCTGGGCGAATCTGGACAGACTCCCTCCCGCATAAAACCGCTGTTTTTGTTTTATTTAGATAAGAAAGGTGTGGGTAGGTTCGCTTTGACCCACATGACAAACAGCTGTCTTTTTTTAATTTCTTTACATTTATGGCTGTATGCTCATTTTTCCAAAGGTCAAATGAAACGATTTTATTTCTAAGGGAATCATAATCTTCCACAAGAATTTTTAATGCTTCAGTCAGTTGATAAGCAACAACCGTTTGAACGGCGGGACTAATAATTCCAGCCGTATCACAGGTTAATCCACCAATTGGAACCGTTTCCAGCAAACAATTCAAACATGGAGTTACTTCTGGGACAATTGTGTAACTTATTCCATAGCTCCCCACACACGCTCCGTAAATCCATGGAATTTTGAATTTTTGTGATATATCATTAATCAGCATCCTTGTATCAAAATTATCGGTGGCGTCCAATATTAAATCGACTCTGTCAACGAGTCGCTCCAGTTCCTCCACTGACACATCCAACACATGTGATTTTACAATTACATCTGAATTTAGCGCTTTCAATCGATTCTCCGCCGCCACTGCTTTTGGCATTCTTTTTTCAGCATCTTCCTCACAATAAAGTTGCTGTCTTTGAAGATTACTCCACTCCACATAATCTCTGTCAACAATGGTCAGTTTTCCAATTCCTGCTCGCACAAGTCCTTCAGCACTTCCCGTACCGAGAGCCCCTGCTCCAATCACCAAAACGTGTTTCTTAGAAATTTTCTGTTGCCCTTCGACTCCAATTGGTGAAAAGAGTTCTTGGCGTGAATAACGTTCATTCATCCAATGCTCATTCCTTCAACTGGACTGCTTGCTATAGCGTACTCATTTTTTTCAATTCTCCCTGCTTCATACCCTAAGCGCCCTGATTCAATAGCAAGCTTCATTGCTTTCGCCATTTTGATTGGATCTTTGGCACCCGATACAGCTGTATTAAGCAATACACCATCTGCCCCTAATTCCATGGCAATCGTTGCATCCGATGGTGTTCCAATTCCAGCATCAACAATTACCGGAACATTGGACTGTTCAATAATAAATCGTAAGTTTAGTCGGTTTATAATACCTTGGCCTGATCCAATTGGAGAAGCTCCAGGCATAATCGCATGACATCCTACTTCTTCTAAACGTTTAGCAAGTAACACATCATCAGAAGTATATGGTAACACTATAAAACCTAGCTTTACTAATTCCTCTGCTGCCTTTAGTGTTTCAATCGGATCAGGCAATAGTGTTTTTTGACAACCAATCACTTCTACCTTTATCATGTCACAAAGCCCAGACGCCTTGGCAAGCTGAGCTATTCGGACAGCTTCTTTGGCCGTTTTAGCTCCTGCTGTATTGGGAAGAAGTGTATATTTTTTCAAATCAAGCTTTTCTAAAAAATTTGGTTGGCTAGCTTCAAAAATATTCATTCTCCGAACTGCAAATGTTAATATTTCAGTCTCTGAAATCTCCACTGCTTGCTTCTGAACATCGAAACTTGAATATTTCCCAGTACCTAATAGTAATCTTGAAGAAAATTCATAAGAACCAATTTTTAACATATCATCCGCCTCCTACAAAATGTACAATCTCAACTTTGTCTCCATTTGACAAACGCGTTTCATTCTGATATTCTTTTTCTAAAATTTCATCATTTAATTCCACAATCACGACTTTCTGATGTAAGCTAAAAATGCTTGCAATAACTCCGCAACAGTTGACTCATTAGCAGGAATTTGTATTTTTTCTCCATTAATAATTAATTCCAATTCATTCACCTCTATTATGAAAAAATTGTATTTATCGAACGATCCACTCGAAAAGCAGACCATTCAGAATTTGCCTTTCTTTCAACTATATCTGCTATAAGTACACCCGTAATAGGAGATAGTAGAATTCCATTCCTAAAGTGACCCGTTGCAATAAAAAGTCCATTGTATGCTGGATGTTCTCCAAAGTAAGGTAGGCCATCTCCTGTTTGAGGACGTATTCCAGCCCATGCTTTTTCCCACTCCGTTTCTTTAAGTGCTGGAAGCAGATGTGTTGCCTTTTCTATTAATGTTGAAATTCCTTCGATACTTACCTTTTGGTCAAAAGTGTGAGCTTTAACCGTCGCACCAACAATGATTCTCCCGCCAACTTTAGGTACAAGATAGCACCCATGTGAAAAAATCGTTTTTTCAAGCAATGGACGATTAGTCAAAACTGAAAAGCACTCGCCTTTTACGGGATATGTATCAAGCTTTACCTCGGCCTTTTCTAGAAGAAAATTGCTCCATGCTCCACTTGCTACTATTACATTTTCACTAAAAAATTCTCCTATATTAGTGACCACACCTCTTACACACGCGTTTTCAATAATCAAATCAGAGACATGTACATATTCCTTTATATCAGCGCCTAGAGCAGCAGCAGATTTAGTAAAAGCGAGCGACAACCTAGAGGCCGAAACTTGTCCATCCTTTGGAATATACATACCACCTCTAATCTCATCAGAAAGAAGAGGCTCCTTTTTTCTTATTTCAGCAGTTGTAAACCATTCCGCCTCAAGCCCGGCTTTTTGCTGGATTTTGATCATGTTCTTCAAATCTGATTCTTGTTCACTAGTAAGTGCTACCTTAAACATTCCTTTGTTAACTAATTCAATATCAATCCCGCTTATGTCTTTTAATTCTTCCGACAGCTCGGGAAACATCCCCCTGCTTTGTCTTGCTAATGTAAAAAGCGGGTTATCAGATTCTAACTCGGATTGCGCTCCTAACATCCCGGCAGCTGCACTAGATGCTTTACTAGCAAGTCTATCTTTCTCTAATAAAAGGACTTTTTTACCTCGTTTAGCTAATTGATAAGCAATAGACCCTCCAATTACACCACCACCTACAATGATCGCATCATATATGGAATTCATCTTATATCTCCTTTCCTAAAGACCTTGCATACTCTTTTGCAGATTTTATTGGATTTTCCGCTTCTAGAACACCTGACATAACCGCGATCCCTTGTGCACCTGAATTTAGTACAAGTTGACTATTAGATGGTGTTATTCCACCTATTGCAATAATAGGTAGTTTGATATTCATCGTGATTTTTTGAAGCTCCTCTACTCCCTTAGGAGCGAGACCTCGTTTTGAGTTTGTTTCGAAAATATGGCCATAAATCGCGTAATTGGCTCCATTATGGAAAGCAGCCTTTGCTTCATCAAAGGAATGAATAGAGCTCCCAACCCTGATTTCTGGAAATGCTTGCTTTACGACTCTGACATCTAAACTATGAAAAGCCAATTGCACACCAAAAACCTTCATAGCCCAAGCTACATCCACTCGGTCATTAATAATGATTTTAGACAACGGAATCTTTTTTTCATGTAATAAGGTCACAGCTTTATAGAGTTGTGACGCACTCATCTGCTTTTCTCTAAGATAAAAGAAATCAACATAATCCTGAATGTTTGAAGCAATCTCAACAAACTTTTCAATTGGCTGTTTCCCAGTAGAAATAATATGCAATTCTTGTGCATTCATACTAAGAACTCCTTAACGATAATAATCAATTCTTCTTTAATCAAATTGATAAATACGGAAATTGGACAGATAGATAAAACCCTGCCAACAACAAGATGACAAAATACAGAATGAACCCATGGTCATTTTTAGAAAACCCAAATTCATAATAGTATGTTCGATTCCTGGTATCTGAAAATCGTTTGGCCTCCATCGCAACCGCAATCCGGTGAGCCCGTCTAATACTTCCGGATAACAACGGAATGGAGTAGGCTTTCATTTTAAAATATACGGATCTTATTCCTTTTTTCCTTTCGACGCCACGTACCCTCATCGCATTCCGTATCGTTTGAAATTCCTCCAACATGATAGGAATAAGCCTTAACGCCGCCATGAAACTATAAGCATATTTAGGTTTAAGCTTAACTTGCTGCATTAAGGAATAAAACAGGTTGACAGGTCTCGTCGTTAACGAAAAAGTTAATCCAAGTACCGCAAAAAGCAAGGCTCGAAAGCCAACCAATAATCCCCTCATGAAACTCTCTTCCGTAATCGAAATGAGTCCCCACTTAAACCAAAGTGTTTCCCCTTGTCCGAATAATATCATTGCAGAAGAAGTAGATAAAAAAATGAAACAAAAAGGAATTGATAGGAGTAAAATACGTTTTATCGGATGACCGGAAAAACACAAAAATAAGAGTAAAACACCCATGGTAACGTTAATCATATAATTTAGGTCTTTAATAAATAACGCCACCATACATAACACAATTAATACAAAAAGCTTAAGGCTTGGATTAATCTTATGGAGCCATGTTTCTGCACTCGAAACATTCACTTACATGACACCCCTTCTATAGTGATAAAACTTCGGTCTCTATAAACGCTAGTTGCTTGCTAATCTTTTCATCACTAATTACTTTCCCATCCTTAACCGTCCAGATCCTAGTTGCAAAGTTTTTTGAAATATGATCATCATGGGTTACCATAATCACTGTAATACCCCGCTTTCGATATTCCTCGAACCATTCCAGTAAGGCAAAGGTATTTTTCGAATCTTGGCCAAAGGTAGGCTCATCTAAAAGAATGATCTTTTTTTCTTTCACTATTGAAGCCGCTACACTTAATCGCCGCTTTTGACCCATCGATAATTGAAAAGGATGTTTATCGCGATGGGCCGTAAGGTGGAACACTTCAAGCAGTGCATGAACTCTCTCTTCTATTTCTTTTGGAGGCTTTTTGTCAATTCGTAATGAATAAGCGATTTCTTCATATACAGAATTCGCAACGAATTGAAACTCAGGATTTTGAAAGACAAACGTCATGTAATCTGTTAGATTTTTCACCTTTTTAATCGAGGTTCCCATCAAATCATAATAACCATTCGTTTTAATGAACTGCATCAGTGCATGCAAAAGCGTACTCTTGCCCGCTCCATTTTCTCCGCTGATGACAATCCATTCCCCTGAGTGGATCTGCAGCTCTTCAACCATAATTTTTTCTTCCTTTTTTCGGAAACCTCTAAAACCTTGCATTTGCATAATGGTACCGCCATCATTAACTTCCGTTTGTTCACGAATGGGTGCATGGTCATGAATATACTCATCCCAAACACCAGGGAACCAGATTCCATGTTCTTTCATTTTGTTTTTGTATAATGAAAGAATGTTGTCTTTGGGACCATCAGCAATGATTTGACCGTTATCGTTAAAAAGCACTATTCGTTCGATAAATTCTAAAACATGGTCAATTTTATGTTCAACGATAATAACGGTCTTGTCTTTGCCAATTTCCTTTAAAACACCCCAAATTTCTTTTGTTCCAACCGGATCAAGCATAGCGGTTGGTTCATCTAAAAATATCACTTCAGGTTCAAGTGCCAATACTGACGCAATCGCTAAACGCTGTTTCATCCCGCCTGATAATGTATCAATACTTGTATGGATATCATCTAAGTGTAATCCTACCTGCCGGATATGATTGTGAATCCTTTCATTCATTTGCTGCTTAGGAACGGAAAGGTTTTCAAGGACGAAGGCAATTTCTTCATCTGCAAATGGCATACAAAACTGACTATCTGGGTCTTGAAAAACATATCCCCATGAAGAAGGGCTCTCCAGTTCTTTCGCTTTCATCGGGACTTCAATGGAATGTGGGATCAGCCCACTTAACACTTGCAAAAGTGTAGACTTTCCACATCCGGACGGTCCCAACAATAGAACTTTTTCACCTTTATCAAACGAGACGGATAAGTCCTTGAATATCAAGGACTCATCACCGGGAAACTTCAATCTTAACTTTTCAACAAGAGCTATTCGTTCCATACTTATCAACCTCTACTTTTGATCCAGTGCAGCATAATCCTTACTTGATACTGGACGAACTAGATTAGTTACTCCTGTTGCTTCTAATACTTTTACTAGATAGTAAGCAAATACACCAGCAAAGAAAATTGACCCGATAAATCTTGCAATCATAAATAATAGTAAATTCCAAAGAGAGAGGGCACCAATTTCTCCGTATGCAAAATCCATGAGGACCGATCCTACACATGAAGCTATCGCCGCTAATACAGCAACCGACATATTAAACTTTTTATACCTGAACGCCATAAACACCAGTTCCGCGAATACTCCTTGTACAACTCCATATAAGAGTACGGTTAATCCCCACGGTGAACCTAAAAAGAATTCACCGGACGCTGCCGCGATTTCTGCCAACAGAGCCACACCCGGTTTCCTCATAACTAAAAAAGCAACGGGCCCTGCTATAAACCACATTCCATAAATTAATTGATCTACATGTAACCCTAATGGTTTAACGGAATAATATATCGATCCCCAAAGGATATAAACTATTCCAAATGCGACGGCAATCACGATTGTGACTAAAATATCCGTTAATTTCAACCCTTTTCTCATTGTCAATCTCCTTTATACTTCTAATGTTTCCTTATGCACTGGCCAAGTTTCTAAGCGATAAGCCATTTCCCAAAATGAGTATTCATATTGACTGCTAAGGATAAAATGCTCTTTCATTCTTTCTTTGTCTTCTTCCGTTACTTTTTCAGCGATCTCATCAAGTCTCGCGATTTGTTCTTCTACCAACGTACGGAACCATTCTCCTCCGTATGCCGCAATCCACTCTTGATAAATTGGCTCATCAGGTATACACCCTTGCAGTTTTTCACCTATTTCATAGTACAGCCAGTAACACGGTAAGATGGCCGCAATCACATCCCCTAAATGGCCAGAATACGCGGCACGATACATATGGGATGTGTAGGCATAGGCAGTAGGAGCAGGCTTAAAGTTTTTCCTTTCTTCTTCTGTAATACCTAATCTCTCAGAAAAATTTTCATGAAGCTTTAATTCAGCTTCATATGTTCCTTGTGCATGGCTTGCTAGTCGACTAGTTGTATGTAAATCTGTTGCTTTGACTGCACCTAAAGCTTGAACTCTAGCAAAGTGAGATAAATAATATGCATCTTGCATGACATAAAAACGAAAACACTCTACTGGCAATGTGCCATCTCCAATTCCTCTAACAAACGGGTGATTGAAGCTTGCTTCCCAAATATGATCTACTTCTTTACGAATGACCTCTGAAAATTTCATTTTCTATACCTCCAAATTTGTATTTTATTAAGCAATGAAACTGGATAAATAATGATTGGTAACCTATAATCACCTCTTTTGAGCAAATAAAAAACCACTTCCTTTACCGACGTAAAGAAAGTGGTTGTACTTGAAATAATACATAAACGTATTGTTTCATGACCCCACTTCCCTACGCTGGTGTAAACCAGATCAGGTTCTAAGGGTCTTAAAGTTATACTTTAATCTCAGCTTCTGCGGTAAAATTGACTTTTACCTGTAAAGCACCCCTAGTGGTACAAATTGTATATTTAGTTCATTTGCCTTTATATTAACACGTTCAATCTAATTGTCAAACTTATTAAATAAAGTTTTTTTAGTAATGTATAAAATCCAACGATATGTTAAATAAAAAATCGCCTAACATACTCTTTGGAAATCGAACTTAATCACATAAAAAATATTCTCTATTAACCTTAAGCAAAGTTTATTTTACTATTAATCCTGCTTTCCTAATTATCGTTGGTACTGTTTATGAAGCTGAGCCGCTATGATATTCTTTTGGATTTCGGATGTACCTTCATAAATTCTCGTAATACGTGCATCACGATAAAAACGTTCAATGGGATATTCAGAAATGTAACCAATCCCTCCATGAATTTGGAGAGCCTTATCAGCTACACGATTATACGTTTCTGAACCAAGTAACTTGACCATAGCCGCATTTTTAATGACGTTCTTTTTTTGATCAACCATCCACGCAACGCGATAGGTCATGGATCGAAGGGCTTCTGTATCTAATGCCATATCTGCCAAGTAATGTTGAATAATTTGTTGTTCGAAGATTGGTTTGTCGAACTGAATTCTCATATGAGCAAAATCAATCGACATCTCAAGTAATTTTTCACACGACCCTAGGTTTCGTGCTGCCATTCCTGCACGTCCATTCGCCAAGATTTTCAGGGCATTCATATACCCTTGCCCCTCTTCACCCAATACATTCTCAACTGGAACTTCACAATCCTCAAAGAAAATTTCAGAAGAATGTGAACCATGAAGGCCCATTTTCCGTTCGATTTTTCCTAGTTGAAATCCTGGGGAGTCTTTTTCGACGATAAAAGATGTGATTCCTTTTGCACCCTTAGAAGGATCTGTAACAGCCATTACTGTAAACACATCTGCGATTGGAGCATTAGTAATGTAATGTTTGCTTCCATTCAGGATATACTTTTCACCCTTTTTAACCGCTGTTGTTTTCAGATTTGAGGCATGTGAACCTGCGCTTGGTTCAGTTAAAGCAAAAGCGCCAATTCTGTCACCTGATGCCATGTCAGGTAAATATCTGCGTTTTTGTTCTTCATTTCCCATCTCTACAATTCCAACGCCGCCAATTCCCGTATGTCCGCCTATTACTGTTGTATAACCGTTATGTGTTCTTCCCAACTCCTCTAGAATGGCGCATTTCCCTACCATATCAATGCCTAACCCACCATATTCTACAGGAATGCTAAGGCCAAACAGTCCCATTTCTTTCGATTTCCCCATAATGATTTCTGGGATTTCATTGCTTTCTTCAATTAACATGGCATGTGGTTCTACTTCGTTATCAATAAATTCTCGGATTCCTTGTTTTAAAATTTTGATATCGTCTGAAAATTCAAAATTCACGGTATTTTCTCCCCCTTCTATTGGTATTAGGTTTAATTCCTTAACCCGATTTCTTTTACATATAGGAGGATACTATTCTCCTAAGCTTCGAAATAATACAAATGGCTATCAAATCAAACAAAATCAACCTATTTGACCCACTGGGTGATTAAAAATCCTAAGAAATATTTTCAGGCTATAGTTTTACTTTTTGTGATTACCATTTAATCAGTTTCATAAAGTCAAACCATGGTTAAGCCGCCATTGACGGAAAGAGTTTGCCCAGTTACATATCCTGCTTCTTCCGAAACAAAATAGGCCACAGCACCGGCAATATCTTCTGGTTGAGCTAAACGACGGAACGGAATCGCTTTCTCCAAAGCTCCAGCTATTCCTTCATTGTAAGAACCAATTTCTTGAAATAAAGGCGTGTCGGCTGGACCTGGCGCAATACAATTGATGTTAAGCTTATGACGTGCCATTTCTCTTGCTATTGTTTTCGTGAACGCAATGACCCCACCCTTAGCAGCCGAATAGACGGCCTCACCGCTAGATCCAATTCTTGCTGCATCCGACGCAATATTGACTACCTTTCCGTAACCGTTTTCAATCATAAGCGGTAAAATTTCCTTACAAGTATGAACTTGACCCAGTAAATTAATATCGATAATCCTTTTCCAAGTGCTTGGATCACTTTTTAGGAAAGGTTCTACTTTGTCCCATCCTGCATTATTAACCAATACATCAATCTTTTGATAAAGGCTCACTGATTCTTCAACTGCTTTTTTCACACTCTCTAAACTCGTTACATCACAATAGACGGCCTTAGCTTCATAACCCGCTTGCTCAATTAAAGAAACAGTTTCTTCTGCGTTTTTACTATTGATATCGGCCACAACAATGTTCATATTTCGAGAGGCTAATGTTTTAGCAATCTCTCTACCAATTCCGCTTCCTGCTCCAGTGATAAATGCTACTCGGTTATTCATCATAAATCCCTCCATTTTTATCATGAAATTGCTATGTGGTTACATTAACTGGTCCTATATTTTGTCTTGTATCTTTTCGTTTATCATTTCCCGAAGATGGAACTTCTGGATTTTCCCGCTAGGAGTACGCGGAAAATCATCCATGATTTCAAGTTGTTCTGGCCAATATTGTTTGGCCAAACCTTTTTCATATAGAAATTTCTTTAATGATTCCATTGTAATCGGGCTCTTCCCTGGTCTTACGCTGATACATGCACATGCTTTTTCCTGAAGCCTAACATCTGGTACAGCAATGACCTGCACGCTTGAAATATCCGGGTGTTCATATAATACGTTTTCTACGTAAGCGACTGGTATATTTTCACCTCCACGAATGATAATGTCTTTGTTTCTTCCAGAAATCCTGATATATCCTTCTTCATCCATAATTGCTCGATCACCGGTAATGAACCATCCGTCCTTATGTTCTGCAATGGTGTCATCAATCCTCTTCAAATACCCGACAAATAGGGCAGGACCCCTAGCAAGTAAATCACCTTCTTCATTTGGAGCGCAGATCTTTCCTTCAAAATTCACTACTTTCAACTCCATTTCCGGAAATGGAACCCCATCGGTATTTGTCAGTTTTTCTGCTGAATCTTCAAGTCTCGTCAAGGTCACTAGGCCATCTTCTGTTTGTCCCCATCCTGACAATATTTTGAACCGTACTTTTTCTGCCGCGTCTTTCACCAACTGCCTTGGAATCGGGGCGCCTAAAGCTACAAAGACTTGGAATGAGTTAAGATTGTACGTTTCTATTCCCTCCATTTGAATCATATCTTGCAGAAAGGGAGTCGCACCCGCTGTAAACGTTATCTTCTCCTTCTCAATCCATTCAATAAATTCATTCGGATTCCAAATGTCTTGATAAACACCTGTACCCCCAAAATGAGTTGGTAGCCTCACCCCATAACCAAATCCAGTTTGATGAGCAAATGTTGACGCCATGAATAGGACGTCATCGGATGTTAAATGTAAATGGTCAATCCAGTAATTCGTTGATACACAAAGAGTATTATGTGTATGCATGACTCCCTTTGGACTCCCCGTCGTTCCCGATGTAAAGATAATTTCGGTAACATCATTTGGGTCATGTATGATTTCATCCAAAATGGATGCATCCATCCGCTCTTCCCAAGGTTCCTCAAGCAAAGAAGAGAAAGATTTCATCCCATTCGGCACTTCGTCCCCTATCACATAAATATGTTCTAATGAAGGCCATTTATGGCTTAGCCTCTCAATCATGGCAGGATAATAAAAACCTCGGAAACTATCTGGAACAACGATCATTTTAGACTCTGCCATTTCGACCATATAGCCAATTTCCCGATCACGATAAATCGGAATTAAGGGATTGCTTATGGCGCCTATCCTTGTAACCGCATAATGAAGGATAATGAACTCATTCCAATTAGGCAGTTGAAAAGAGATAACATCTCCTTTTCCCAATCCTATATTCAAAAGGCCTAAAGCGATTCGATCAACCAACTTACCGAGTTCCTTGTAAGTAAAACGGCTTTTTTTATCAATAATCGCTATTTTATCTGGATCATTCTCTATCGCATCATTTAAATAATCTAAAATCGTTCGATTTGGCCAAATACATTGATATTTTTCCACATATTCTTGACTCAAAATCGTATCCAATTTCACTAGTTTCCATCCCCCTCATTACCTTCTGAACTTTTTAAAATCTACTGGCCGCTTTTCTAGGAAAGCATTCTTTCCTTCTTCCGATTCTTGCGTGTTGTAAAACATCGCTAGACTGCCCATCGATAGCTGAGAAATCCCTTGGATGTTTGCACTATCAGCATTAAAGGAGTATTTAAGCATTTTAAGCGCTGTCGGGCTCTTCTCGAGAATCTTTTCCGCCCATTCTTCTGCTGCTTGTTGCAGTTGTTCTGCGGGAACGATTTTGTTCACAAGTCCCATTTCTTTTGCTTCTTGTGCAGTGTATTGTTCACACAAATACCAGATTTCCCTTGCTTTCTTTTCACCGACAATTCGGGCTAGATAAGCAGAACCAAATCCGGCATCATAACTTCCTACCTTAGGCCCACTCTGGCCGAATTTTGCCGTTTCAGATGCAATCGTTAAATCACAAACGACATGAAGGACATGCCCACCTCCAATAGCAAATCCATTAACCGCTGCAATAACAGGCTTTGGGATATTGCGGATTGTTTGGTGTAGATTTTCAATTTCCAACCCCATCCCTCCCCCTAAACCTCCAGAATAATCATATCCACCTTCTTCTCCTTTTTCTTTTTGATCTCCACCGACACAAAATGCCTTCTCTCCAGCTCCTGTCAAGATTACCGCGCCAATACGGTTATCGTCCCAAGCATCACGGAAGGTCCAAATTAATTCTTGAACTGTTCTTGCACGAAAAGCATTGTAGACTTTAGGCCGATTCATTGTAATCTTTGCAATCCCATTGGTTTTTTCATATAAAACATCTGTTAATTCCATCGTATTAATCCCTCCATTGTCATAATAGTTTCAGAATAATTTTCCCTTGAATCACGTCAATACGAAGTTCATTCCTACATCGAACTTTTATTGTGATCCAATTTCGCTGTACATTCACATCAATAATCTCTATCTCTGCTGTAATCGTGTTGTCGATTTGAACTGGATGTATGAACACTAATTCCTTTTGTATAATGACACATGATCCACCTGGCAACTCTTTACTGATTGCCTCTGTTAGGAGACCTTCGCTTAAAATTCCTGGGACCAGTGAGCGACCTAAATCTTTACTGAAAAATTCCGGGTCATAGACATCATTGAAATCCTGCGTTAACAAACTCCAGCGCTTCACATCATCCTCTGTAAAGGTTCTTTGCACTCTTGCAATTTGACCGATAAAATAGCAATTTACCTTTTCCATACACTACAATCCTCTAGTTTAATATGATCGGAATTCTTTTCCAATAATGTCTTTTGCAATGACCATCATATTGGCTTGAGCAGTTCCATCACCAATTTCTAAACCAATGACGTCACGTAAACGTTGCTCTAGCGGCATTTCCTTCGTATAAGCATAGTGGCCGTTCAACAGTAAACATTCATGAATGGCATCTACACTATATTTTGGACCTAACCATTTTACTGAAGCTGATTCTTTACTATGGTTCAACCCTTGATCACGAAGCCAAAGTCCTCGATAGGCTTGCCACTTCACAAGCTCTAACTGAGTATAGTGAGTCACTATTGGGAATGAAACTCCTTGATACGTTGCCAACGGCTTGTTAAAAGAATGTCTAACTTTCACATGTTCGATGGTCTCATCAATACTTTGTGAGGCAGCCCCAACACATTGCAATCCAATTAAGAGCCGGCTTAGATCAAACCCATTCATCACCTGGGAAAAGCCTTTATTCTGAAGACCGATCATATACTCTTCTGGAACTTCTACATCGTTTAAATAGATAGAACCTCTGCTAATTGGAATATTACCCATGTCTTTGTAACCTTTGCATTCAACTCCTGGAAGATTGGCAGGAACTATAAAAGCGCTAATTCCCCGATTTCCTAATTCAGGTTCTGTTTTTGCAAATATAACAAAGGCATCTCCACATGTAGCTACGCTAATTCCTGACTTTTCTCCATTAAGAACATATACATTCCCTTTATGTACTGCTGTTGTTTTAATCCCGCCTGCATCCGTCCCTGCCGATGGTTCTGTAATAGCGATGCCGACAATTTTTTCCCCGCTCGCAATTTTGGGAAGCCATTCTTTTTTCAATTCCTCTCTAGCGTGATTATTGATAATTTCACCTATTAACGCATTCAACATCACAGCATAGGTTAGATTGAAATCACCTCGTCCTATCTCCTCCGCAGCAATCCCCGTTGTCACACAGTCGGCACCGCTACCGCCATACTCAACTGGAATCCGCAGGCCATTTACGCCTAACTCCCCAAGCTTTTTCCACAAGTGTCTTGGAGTAATCTCTTCTCGATCCCACTTTGTATAGTGAGGAAGCAGTTCCTCCTTCGCAAATTCTTTCAACATTTTACGAAAATAATCTTGTTCTTCTGTAAAGGAAAAATTCAACATATTATTACCTCCTTTGTTATGTTTAACGAAGTTACAAAACAATCTATTCACGGGCTATCTTATGATCTAAGTTAAGTAACTTCATCCTTTGTCAATCTATTATTGCAAGTTGTGTGCCAACTTATTTTTGCTGCATATCAGGCTTCATTTAATATCGTTTTCGCATTTTTAATTTTTTTCGCAATCTTGCAAATCAAATATGCGAAATCAAAAAAAGAACACACTTCTAAAGTGTGTTCAAAGGCTAACTTGATTTATATTTCACTTATCAACTTTATAGTAACGTTATTTCAGCTTGTACTTCGCAATTTTTCTATATAAGCTCGCAATATGAATTTTCAGCTTTTGAGCGGCTAAAGAACGATCTCCATCCGACTCTGTTAACGCACGCTGAATAGCAGATATCTCAGCTTTCCCGACCACCTCATCCAAGCTACTTGAGTAAGAAATTCCCAGTTCCTCTACCTCATCATGCAAAGTTAAATTAGGTGTAAAATATAAAGAGTCCAATGTTAAAGTCCGTCCCTCTACGATATTCATACCTCGTTCGATAATTGCTTTAAATTCACGAACGTTTCCGGGCCAGCTATAATTTGAAAGCCATTCTTGGAGTTTAGGCTCAATTTCTCTAACGTTACACCCTAATTTGTTATTAAAATAATCGATAAAATAATAAGCTAACGGAAGAATATCTTCCGGCCGTTCCCTTAATGAAGGAATTTTCAATTCAAAAACATAAAGACGGTAATATAAATCTTGCCGGAATTTTCCTTCTTGAATAAGGGTTTTTAGATCTCTGTTCGTCGCCGCAATAATACGGATATCGACATTCTTACTCCCTGTTCCACCGAGTCTTTCTACTTCCCTTTCCTGTAAGACACGTAAGAGCTTGCCCTGAGCCTGATAAGGCAGTTCAGAAATCTCGTCTAAAAAAAGGGTACCATTTTGAGCTAATTCTATTTTCCCAGGTTTACCTTCTTTTTTCGCACCGCTAAATGCCCCAGCTTCATAACCAAAGATCTCCGATTCAAATAATTCATCTGGTATTGCAGCACAATTGACCGGAACAAACGGGTGTGATTTTCTTGTACTCAAACCATGAATCGCTTGAGCAAACAGTTCCTTACCTGTTCCAGTTTCTCCGGTAAGCAGCACTGTTGAACTACTGGTAGCAATTCTAGCTGCCAGCTCTTTTATCCGTTCAATCGCTTGGCTTTTTCCAACAATCTCTTCAAAGCCATATCGACTTTGACTTCCAGTTTTTTTCTTAGCTTTATGCCTATCCAAGGAATTGGCATAATATACTAAATCAGCGTATTCAAGCTCTTCTTGTCGGATGATTACATTATAAATGGTAATGCTTTTTTTTCGAATAGTTCTAATAAAACAAGAGTGTCCTGAGATCACACCGGGAAACACATGTTTTTTATCAGGATTTTTTAAAGAATTATTCGTAGAAGTGTGAATGACCTTCGCAATGGACTCCCCTATCAAATCAGTCGGTATTATAGTGAAATGCTCATAAAAATCAGCACTGGCGCCTATAACTTTTCCGTTTTCATCGACTTCAATTGATCCCCAATTTCTTTTAACGTTTTTGACGTTTTCCATTCACATCACCTAACATCTTGATTAGTTAAAACTAATATCACAACTTGTCCTTTAATAACTTCAATTCCTGCTTGATTATAGCAAGTCACCTTTTGTGTCACCCAATCTCTATTTAAATTAATGTCAATAACCTCCAGCTCAGCCGAAATCATATCTCCTATATGTACAGGATGGTAAAACACTAATTCCTTTTGTAGTAAAATACAGGCACTGCCAGGGAGTTTTTCACTTATTACTTGAGTAATAAGCCCTTCTGTTAACAAACCAGGAACAATCGGCTTGCTGTAATTGCTTCTCCACTCCTCTTTATTCACTTGATAAATCGGGCTATAATCTTTTGTTAATTCACTGCATAACCTTACATCTGATTCATTAAAAGTACGCTGAAGACTAGCAATCTGTCCGATAAACAAATCTGTGATTGTTAAGCTCATAACTTCCCTTCTCTCTATTTTGAATATTCTAACTATTTTGCATATAATACTAACTATACATAATATTCAATGCAAATGAAAGGTGTAGCGTGGACAATTACAACACATCAAATATGGAAAGTAACCTTTTAAAAAATAAGAGTGCTCATAAGAAAAGCAGCATCACTTGTTTTTGTGATGCCACCTAATACTCCTTCAAAAGAATGATTTTTGCTCAATCTAACGGATTTTCTCCAAATGCTTCCCATAGCAAAGGAAACTTTTGACGTAACCCCTCTTCATCATCCTCATTCCAATCAAATTCTATTTCTGGTTCGGTATAATCATCTTTCGCCAATTGATGGTATAATTTATCATACCTATCATCATCCAGCCCCGTTTTCTCTTCGTAGGCCATACATGCTGCAGAAAGCAATTCTTCCAGCTGGGGTATTTCTTCTTGCTCTTTCAATAATATAAAATAGGGAAGCAGTGTTTCAGGATTTTGTATAGCCGCTTCATAAGGGTCTTTTCCAAGATATAAAACCCATGCTCTGAAATAGTCAAAGCAATCATCTGAACACCCACCCATGACAATATAGGCAGCTGCCCATAAATTGGATGTGTGCAACTTGTAATAGTATTGTTTAAAAATCGATTCAAACATAATTATATCTTTCACAGGTTTTCTTGACAATTGAGCGACTAACCACTCGACCTGTTCATCAGCATCGTTTCCCTTTTCCTTGCATCTATCCAGTAATCCCCAAAACAAATCTTCTGTCATCGAACTATCTTTTACAACCTGATCTGACAATTGGGTCACCACATACCCTTTTTTAATTTTGGATTGAATCAGTTTCTCTCCTTCGTTTTTACAGATTTCTTCTGATTCAAACTCCTTTGATTTCACCGAACCTATAGTACCTACTTTCCCATATGTCACGGTAAATGTGTTTCCTGCAATATGAATTTTCCAGAACTTATGTGATGTGGCGTCTTTAAAAATGAGTAGTGTTTCCACTAATAAACAGCTCCTAGATTAATATCTTATATCTCAATCTATTAAATTTTTGATAGCAGAGTAACGATTTATCTATATGTACACCTGAGATCTAATAAATATTCTACTCGTTACACTTAATACCAGTATTAATGACAATCCCAATTGTATAAAACGTTAGAGAAATCAAGTTTCTTTAAATCCTCTACCTTGATGAAGAAGTTAGCTACGCCGCAATCTCCCCACATAATCTCATTATCATCGTCTGTATCAATTTGTAGTAATAAGACGTTATAATGCTTATAAGATCTATCTTCCCTTGGATCAGATTGCGTAAAAAAAGCATATCCACCAATCTTATGACCCTCATTAGATAGGTTTTCTTCATACAATTCCAAGAGAGTAATTTCATCTCCATTTTCATCTTCTCCTATTATTTCCTCAAAATCTAATTCACCATAGAATTCATCAAAAGCTCGATCAGAGGTAGAAACGGCTTCAAAATTTACCGAGAAAGATAGACTAACCTCATCTCCAATTGGAAAATGCTCATCTTCAAAAGTGGCCATATATGAGAAATCAGTTGTCACCTCGCCTTCCTTCAAGATATCTTCATGATAGATGACCCGGAAATTCTTTTGGTTGGTTTGATTATTAAAATCAAGCCCCATAACATCATCGTCACCAGAAAGGAAAATTTGCAACATACCTTTTTGTGGCATATCATTTAGTACACGTGGTAAATCTTCAAAATTGATTTGCGCTAATAGTTTCATATAGTTCCCTTTTCCATCGATTGGGTGTTCAAAATTTTTAGGTAAATAAGGATAGCCTGCAAACTTGCTTGCAAACAAAGTCGGCTTGTTCGTTGATGTCGAGATTTTTATAGTCGGTTGCATAGTTGATTCAATGTCTTTCCTGAATTTCTCTAATTCTTTAGGTAAAGACAAATGTGGCCTCATAGTCATCAGATATCTCCTTTTTATAAGCTTTTTATTATTATACAAGGCATAAACAGCAAATACTATCAGAAAAGTAAATAATAACCATAATGCTTCTTTTTCCAAACTGTTTTGTTTTTTAAAGCATCAAGAAAATATAATGTTAATTTAAATCATAATTGTCCTATGTGTGTATGACTCCAATGTAAATGAAGAGGTGAGGAAAGTTTCAATTTGGCGTTCCATTCGAAAGTTCTTTCAGTTTTTTGTAGATAAACCTATTAAAAAAGGTGCAGTTTTGTATGATCGATACGAGGTCATAAGTGTTATAGGAACTGGAAGTTACGGCATTGTTTATCTCTGCAAAGATTTGAAAACAAATGTGAATAGAGTAGTCAAACAACTTCGTCCAAGTAAACGCCGTATCAAAAAAGAGATTAAGCTGTTTGAAAATGAAATCTCTATTCTGCGTTTGTTAAACCACAAAAGTATGCCTAAGTTATATGATGAATTTTCAAATAACGGATATTTTTATTATGTAATGAATTACATTGAAGGGGACAATTTGGAAGACCAAATTTTCTTAAATCATAAAACCTTTAAAGAGAAAGAGTCTCTACTTTTACTTGCTCACCTGCTAGAATTAGTAGCTTATCTTCACAAAAATGGTATGTACCATCAAGATTTACGAATTCCAAATATTTTACTAAAAGACAAAGAGCCTTTTTTAATCGACTTTGGTCTGTCGAAACAGATTGTCTCGGTTGACCCATTTTGTTCATCATCAAAAGAATTAGAAATGAAACAGCAGGACTATTATGATTTAGGAGACATACTTTTATATTTACTTTATACGACTTACTCTTCCAACAATAAAAAAGTTCTTCCTTGGACAGAAGAACTTTCTTTAGAAAAAGAAACCGTACATTTACTAAAAAGGTTATTAAGAATTCAAGAACCTTATTCAGATATCAGTGAACTTTCAGCAGATCTTCATGTCGCACTTATATCTAAAGAAAAATAAATTAATTCATGGAGGGGTATTAACTGCTACTCCTCCCTCCTTTTCGTTTATAGCGGTTACTACCACTCATTGGAGACCGTTTATACCCCTGCTCGCTACTGCTACTGTCAGCCTCGGCGATAATGGCTATGTCTTCGCTCGTCACTGCCTTCGGAAAGTCAGCTTAATTTTCTTCATTATTTTTTTAAACATATTTTTCACCTCTTTTCTTCTTTTCTAGCGCTTACTGTTTTATTGTTATAGCCTAACATATACTAGAGATAAACCTTACTAATAAGTACTTATTAAAAATCTTCGTTTGTTAAATCTGTTTAACTTCAATAGCTACCTTTTTCAGCGCAATATAACTAAATGTTAGTACGGCCTAAATTAAACGCAAATAAAAGAATAAACTTTTAAAATGAAACTTATTTAAATAAAAAAACTCTGGAGACTTTTCTCATCTCCAGAGTTTTTTTCACTACATGTTTATTTTATTTTACAGCTTCTTTTAATTCCTTACCTGCTTTAAAAGCGGGTACTTTGCTAGCTGCAATTTGTATTTCTTCACCTGTTTGTGGGTTTCTTCCTGTACGAGCTGCACGGTCGCGCACTTCAAATGTTCCAAATCCTACTAATTGGATTTTTTCCTCTTTAGCAAGCGTAGTTGTGATTGTTTCAAACAATGCATCCACTACTTTTTTAGCGTCGTCTTTTGTTAGTTCAGCTTGTGCTGCTACACTACTCACTAGTTCTGTTTTGTTCATATCAAACACCTCATCCTTTTAATTCTATAAATTATGTAGAGAAGCCAACATAACATATCTTGTATATGTCTGTCACTTAATATGACTAAATAAAAGAAAGTTTAACCCTGTAATTAATGGTGAATGTGATTTTCACGAAAGTAAATCATATAAAAACGAAAGAATATTAGTTCATTTGAATCCTTACGATATACAATAAAGCGCAATTCTTTCCATGATACATGGAAAGAATTGCGCTTTATTTTGGATAATAATTCACGATAGCTTGATGGATAAGGTGAGACTACTATTCAACTTTCCATGGTTTCAAACTGCAGCCATTCATAAATAGTATCCATATCTATATTTTCTTCCAAATGTGAAGCTAAGAGGTTATAAGCTTCTTCTCTTCGCTCTAAGTCACTTTGAACATTTTCCTTCACTTCATCTAATCCTTTTGACCTTCGAATTTGATTAACTAGCATTCTTGTAAACAAGCGATTATGGAAAATCCCATGAAGATAGGTTCCAATGACTTTGTTGTCTGCAGAAATAGCCCCATCCTCTCTTCCATCCTTCAATAAAAGAAATGGCCTTACTAGTGCAGAGTCCAATGATGTTCTCCCTAAATGGATCTCAAATCCGGTCAGATTCATTTCTCCTTCCATGATCCCTGAAGAAAGAACACCTTCCATTTGGACCGTTTTCTTTTCTGCATTAAAAACGGTTTGTACTGGAAGAAGAGAAAGTCCTATTGCATTTTCTCCGCAGCCCTCGACAGCATCAGGATCGAAAAGATTCGTACCAAGCATTTGAAATCCACCACATATCCCAAATATTAATGTCCCTTTTTCACGCAAATCTTGGATAGCCCTATCCAGTCCTGCTCTTCTCAGCCACTCTAGATCTTCCATCGTGTTTTTTGTACCTGGCAAGATAAGCAGGTCAGGATTCCCTAATTCGTGCACACTGCCTACAAGTCTGACGCCTACACCCGGTTCATCAAAGAAAGGATCCACATCTGTAAAATTGGAGATACGAGGCAATCTTAAAACGGCGACATCGATTGGAAATTCCGCCTTTTTAGGTTTTTTAAACCGCAAGGAAGATAGTGCTAATGAATCTTCCGCTTCAATATTCACGTCTATATAAGGAAGTACACCGAGGACTGGAATCCCTGTTTCTTTTTCCACCCATTCAATGCCGTCATCCAATAGCTCACGCATCCCACGAAATTTATTGATGATAATCCCCTTTACACATTCGCGTTCATCCTTATCCAATAAGGCAAGTGTTCCAATAATTGACGCAAAAACTCCACCGCGATCAATGTCAGCTACCAAAATGACCGAGGCATCTGCAAGTTTGGCCATACGCATATTTGCAATATCTCGGTCCTTCAGGTTGATTTCAGCTGGACTTCCTGCTCCTTCAAGAACGATAATGTCATATTCGTCCTGAAGTTTTTCCACCGATTTACGAACGATGGGCATGGCCTCTTGGACAAATTGATATCGATAGCTTTTTGCATCCATATCAAGAAAATGTTTTCCATGCACAATGACTTCTGAAACCATATCCTGCTTCGGTTTTAATAGAATCGGATTCATATCAGTGGTTGCTGTAATACGTGCAGCCTCGGCTTGTACTCCTTGAGCACGGCCGATTTCACCGCCATCCAACGTTACATACGAATTTAAAGCCATATTTTGCGATTTGAATGGTACGACTCGTAATCCTTTATTGGAAAAAACCCGGCACAGTGCCGTACAAATCAAACTTTTCCCTACATCAGAGGACGTCCCTTGTATCATAATGGATCTTGCCTTCATTCGACTCACCCCTTAAAACTCTAATCCTTTGACAGCGCCGATTCCCTCTTCATAGTAATGCTTAGTCGCATCAATATTAGAGACTAAATCCGCCAAATCCATCAGTTCCCGTTTGGCATCTCTGCCAGTAACGACTAGATGCATATGAGCGGGTCGATTACGAATCACATCGATTACTTCTGCTAGTGGCAAGACATCTTCAATCGGGAACTTAGAGATGGCTAACGCATTGTTTAACTCATCCAGAACCAGTAAATCGATGGTTGAATCACAAAGGGCCTGTTTTGCTTTTTCCCAAGCAATCGTTAGTGCCTCCCGATGCTCTTGTGGTGTTTTGGTCCATGTAAAACCAATCCCGAGTTGTTCCATTTCAACCCCTAATTTCTTTAAAGCCAATGCCTCTCCATATGTACGCTCTGGAGATTTTATAAATTGGAGAAATTTAACGTTCATGCCTCTCCCAATCGCCCGTAAAGTAACACCAAGCGAGGCAGTCGTTTTCCCTTTCCCATTTCCGGTATATATAAGAAACAATCCTCTGCGAGCCATCTTATTCGCCTACCTTCATAGCCAAACTGTTTTTTCTATGTATGAAGTTCTTTTAGTAGCAGGAACAGGTTGACCCTTTTTAGGATAGCCTATAAAAATAGTACCGATTACTTTTTTGTTTTCCGGCGAACCGATAAATTCGTGCAGTCGTTCATCTCTGACAAGGCCTACTCCTCTAGTGCGCCATACAAAGCCAAGACCTAGTTCTTTTGCTGCAAGCCACATCGAATGGACAGCACAACAAGAGGCAAACACATTGTCCTCGGTTGATTCCGGATCGTCAGGCAAAATATCAGAGGTTACGACAATGATAAGCGGTGTGGTTTTTACAACTTCTAGTGAACTATCAATCAATTTCGGCTTGGTCGGGAAACGCTCATGTAAATATTTTTCTGCCAACTGTTCGTAGCGCTGCTTCGCGTCTCCTTTTATTACATAAAACCCCCAAGGTTCACGTAGTCGGTCATTAGGGGCATATGTAGCTGCTTCTAATAACTGCCTGATTTTTTCATCTTCTACTTCTTGCTCTTCATAGTTCCGAATAGCTCTGCGGTCTTTCAATTCTTGAATGATAGACATTTAGACTCGTTCCCTTCACTCGTAGACTCTGATTCAATCACTTTTTCAAACCATTGGATTTTTTCTCTTAATTGAACGACTTCACCTACCAGAAAGATTGCCGGATTTTGAATTTCCTCTTTCAAAGCAAGCATAGAAATCGTGTTCAAGGTTCCAGTTATCGTCCTTTGTTTATCTGTAGTACCCCATTCAATGACAGCCACTGGTGTTTCTTCGTCCCTACCATGCTCTATCAATTGTTCGCAGATAAATGGCATATTACCAATTCCCATGTAAAAGGCGATGGTATCAATTCCTTGAGCCAATGCCTGCCAATTCAGGTTGTCTTGACCCTTGTAATCACGTCCATGGCCGGTCACAATCGCAAAACTCGACGCATGTTCACGATGGGTAACCGGTATACCGGCATAAGCTGGAGCTGCAATGCCCGCAGTTACTCCTGGGATTATTTCATATTCTATCCCATTAGCCGCCAGGACCTCAGCTTCCTCTCCTCCCCGACCAAAGACAAACGGATCTCCTCCCTTTAGGCGGGTAACATTTTTCCCCTGCAAGGCCTTTTCTACCAAAAGTGAATGAATTTCTTCTTGAATGAGATGATGTCTCCCGGGTGATTTCCCGCAATATACAAGCTCCGCATTTTCTTTTGCATAGGTTAATAGTTTTGGATTGACGAGCCTGTCATAAGCTATGACATCAGCCTTTTGAATACATTCCATTCCATATACCGTAATTAGTTTCGGATCTCCGGGACCCGCACCGACCAGATGTACCTTTCCCGGTTTCATGCTCTTGCCTCCTCTTATTTATCAAAAAAACAACTTTTCATTGTTGATATGTTTCGTGTCCCATCAGTTTTTTTTGTTTTAAGCATGCACCTATCCAATTCTCAACAAGTTTAGGATTGGAAGCAAAATGAAAATGGGTATAACCAGCAACCAGATTACCTATTATGCACCCTTCTTTCTTTGAACCAAATCTTCCTTTCGCCTCGTAGGCATGCGGAAGCACATCATCTGACTCAAATGTGGAATAGTGGAATTCATGACCTTTTGCCTGCTCACAATCTTTTATTAAAAAATTGCTTTCGGTTCCAGTTATTTCACGATATCCCAGTGCCGCAAGCTTTTTCTGCATTTTGATCCTACCTGGAATCAATCCTGCCATCGGATACATTTCTCTAGAAGTTGTTTCAATAGATTTGCTCAAAAACATGAATCCACCACATTCTGCTAGAGTTGGCAAACCCTTTTCAATGGCATTTCTGATGGATTTTATAGCAATTTCATTGCGAGAAAGTTCATCTGCAAATTCTTCTGGAAAACCGCCTCCAAGGTATAAGCCATCCGCATCCACCGGAACTTCATCCCCTTTTAATGGAGAAAAATACTTGATGTTCGCTCCTTTTGCTTCAAGCAACTCAAGGTTTTCCTGATAATAAAAATTAAAGGCCGCATCTTTTGCAACGGCTATGCACACGTCTTTCTTGCTACTAGACTGAAAGATTCCTGAATTCCCACTGGAAATGGTGCTGGTCTTAGCCAAGAGATACAGCTGTTCGATATCAATCGTTTCCATAACTAAATGAGCGAGTTTATCGAAAAATGGTTCAAGTTCACCTCGTTCAATGGCAGGAATTAAGCCTAAATGACGGCTAGGAATATCAATATCTAACTCTCGCTTCATATACCCCATCACTGGAACATCGCATTCCTGCTCGATGGCTGCTTTGACAATTTTGTAATGCCCCTCACTTCCCACTTGATTGGCAATTACTCCAATAATGTTCGGACCCCTAGAAAAAGCTTGAAACCCTTTAACAATCGCAGCTGCGCTACGCGCCATACTCGCACAGTTGACAATTAACAAGACAGGACTTTCAGTAATCATGCTGATTTCAGCTGTTGACCCCGTATTCGATAAAGGATTTTTTCCATCGAAAAAGCCCATGACTCCTTCGATAATCGAGATATCCGCTCCAACGCTTGCTTTGTTAAGTATTTCTCGGACGATATCGTGCTCAAACATCCAGCTGTCAAGATTTCGTGAAGTTCGCCCTGTAACGGCTGTATGATAGGTTGGATCAATATAGTCAGGACCACATTTAAAACCCTGAACGGTATACCCTTTCTTCTGGAGGGCTGCCATAATTCCGATGGTCAATGTCGTTTTTCCGACCCCGCTTCCGGTGCCAGCAATAACTAATCTTCTATCGCTCATAAATATCCCCCCTTCCTTATAAAGGAATAATCCCTACAGAAATAGTGACATTTCCCGATTTTTTCTTAACCAGCTCCAGTTGTTCCGCTCCTGTAAAAATTCTAACAGCTGGCTCACTCACACCATAAGCACCTGTGTATTTATATACTGTGTCTGACGGAGCTTCAATTTTAGCCTGATTAAGTTCTTCCGGTTCAAAATACACAAATTCCCAACCGTGTTTTTGAACGACTTCGAGCAAACCAATTTCATCTTTCTTTATTGAAATTGTACATATTGCTTTAACACTTTTTATTGAAAATGATAATTCCGCTAATGTTTCCACAATTACCTGCTCAATTTCAACGGCTGATGTTCCTCGATTACAGCCGATTCCAAGAACAATGACTTTTGGACGAAATACAATACCATTGTCCAGGATCTTATTTTCAGTCTGCCTAAGCTCCCGATGAGTAACTACTAAGGCTGCTTGAGGCTTTGCTTTAAGGGCGTCATCAATTGACGGATAAACGATTATTTGTTCAGGTAATACTGTTTCATACGTCCACCAGTTCCGTTCACCCGACTCCTGAACGATTGCAACATGCTCTTCATTTACAACGGACGCACTGACTGGCGTTAATTTTTCCGCAGAATCCCAAACCCAGCCAAAGCGCTGGCCAAATAAATCGACAGGAATTGTTTTTTGTACATCTGATGCAGTTGTAATAATTGCATTTGCATCAAGCGCTGCTGCAACTTCCTTGGTAAGTTCATTTGCTCCTCCAAGGTGTCCTGACAAAACACTGATAACATTCTCCCCTTTGTCATCAATGACAACAACTCCTGGGTCCGTTTTTTTATCCTTCAAAATTGGAGCTATCATCCGGACGACGGCACCGAGTGAAATAATTAAAATGATTCCTTTATATTCCTTGAATAAAGCGGGTAACAGCATACGGACACTTCCCGAAAAAAGCTGGATTTGTCTGTGCTCTTCATCCCCTTTTTCAAACTTGCTCATGTAATATAGATCAGAATTTGAAAAAACAGTGTGTAATTTTCTTGCTAGTTCTACACCATGCTTTGTAATCGCTACGATTGCATAAGTATGAGACTGTTTTATGGGGGCTAGTTCCTCTTCTTTTAATTCAATAATCATGGCTTGACACCTTTTCGGAAACCGTGGGTAAAGCTCGCATCATATAGTTTGGAACGGTATTCATCTTTATCATGGATATTAGGGTCTAACGCCCATCCAGCCAAAATCATTGCATGCTTGCGGATTCCATTTTTACGCATATCATCATCTAAATTCACTAAGGTAGTACGAACAATTTTTTGGTCCGGCCATGTTGCCCGTTGAATGACTGCAACAGGCGTATCATCTTTCCACCCCGCTGTTTGGAGTTCTTTGACGATTTTTTTTGTTAAGGTTGCGCTTAAGAAAAGGGCAATCGTACAATGATGACTCGCTAAATCTCGTAATTTTTCGAATTCTGGAACCGGTGTCCGTCCTTCAGCTCTCGTTAAAATAAGTGTCTGAGTTAAATCGGGAATCGTCAGCTCGGCGCCAATTGCTGCTGCTGAAGCAAATACTGAACTAACACCAGGAATCACCTCATAGCCAATATCCTCTTTCTTCAATAGAACAATTTGTTCCATGATTGCACCGTACATAGCAGGATCTCCTGTGTGAATACGGGCTACCATTTTTCCTGCTTTAACACGATCAACCATAACATCAACAATTTCTTCCAAATGCATTCCAGCCGTTTTCAGCACCTCGGCATCAGGTTTTGCCTTTGCAATCAATTCTTCATTTACTAATGAATCCGTATATAAAATAACGTCTGCTGTTTGGAGAATATTCAATCCTTTTACCGTAATCAAATCCGGATCTCCTGGACCAGCACCTACAATATATATTTTCACTTTCTCACCACCATCAAAGTTAAGTATTCTAGTTCAAGTCCTTCCAATTCACTTAAGTTCCAAATTACTTCTTCATCGGAAGTGACTTTGGTTACAACTGAAGCCTTTTCAAGCAAATCTAAATCTTTTAATACAGTTATCATTAAATCGATTACTTTTGCGACTTTAATGAACACTACAGCATCATGATCTTCAATCGCCTTCTTCATCGCTTCATAATCATCTCTTGCAGGAATAATCGCGACATGATCATCGCCATCTGCCAAAGCAATGCCCAATCTTGAAGCTGACCCGTTAAACGAAGAAATGCCTGGTACCGTCTTAATCTCAACTTCAGGATGCAATTCCTGCATCAATTTCATCATATGTATGAACGTACTATATAAAAGCGGATCTCCTTCTGTAACGAAAGCAACATCCTTACCTTCATATAACTTTTGCCAAACCTTCTCAACTGTTTCGTTCCATTCCCGATCCAAAATCGTTTGATCCTTCGTCATCGGAAAAACAAGTCCGAGCATTTCCTTCTCCTCAGGCCGAATGTATACTTCTACGATACGATGGGCGTAGCTTTTGCTACCTTTTCTTTTTTTCGGATACGCAATAACTGGCGATTCCTGAATGACTCGAAACGCTTTTACTGTAATAAGCTCCGGATCTCCAGGACCGACGCCAAGACCATATAATGTACCAAGATTACTCATTCATGTCTTCCTTTCGTTGTGCAGTAATGATATAAACCGGATTCAGCGGAACAAATCTGTTCATTCCTAAAATAGGCTTGCTTCGTGAAATTTGAGCGTGCATGATGGAGGTTTGAAAACCTGCTTCTGCAAATGCCTCGTTCGCACGGTAAAGATTTTCTATCGTAGCGGCATTAAGGACAATCCTTCCGCCTTTTTTCAACCGATTGCAGCAAGTATTGATGAGGTCTACCATCTCTCCGCCTGTCCCACCGATAAAAACGGCATCCGGATCAGGAAACGTTTCTAAGCCTTGCGGTGCTTTTCCATGAATCGCCGTTAAATCGGTACGAAACTTACGTTGGTTTTGTAAACAATTTTCTAAATCCGGCTCATTTTTTTCAATCGCAAAAACTTGACCTTCAGGTGAGAGCTTCGCAGCTTCAATCCCCATTGAGCCCGTACACGTCCCAACATCCCAGACTATGCTGCTTTTCTTAAGTTTTAACGCATGAAGGCTTAATACTCGAATTTCCTTTTTGGTAATGAGACCTTTATCTGGCTTCCGCTGCGAAAATTCTTCATCTTCAATGCCTAAAGACCAGCTCGGTCCTTCAGATATCTTTTTCAAAATGACGACATTTAACGGAGAGAATTTCCGCTCTATCATTTCTTCAAGTTCATACCAGCCTGAATGTTCATTTTCTCCTTGAAGATTCTCCGCCACAAATGCCCGATATTCTGTCATACCAAATGATAGAAGATATTTAGCAAGTTGATTAGGACTATTTTCAACGTCAGTAAGCAATGCAACTTTTGCTTTCCCATCGATCCGTTGGGCCAACCCTTTCATACTTCGACCATGAACACTAACAAGGAAAGCATCTTGCCAGCTTTCACCCATTTTGGCAAAAGCGAGTTGAATTGAACTAAAATATGGGTATACTTCTATATTCATCTTGCTGGAAAGATAGCCGCCAATTCCGTAAAATAGCGGATCACCAGAAGCTAAAACGACCGTCGGACGAGTCTCTTCCTGTAGTCGTTCTACAACTGCTTTCATGCCGCCCTTTATGACAATTTTCTTTCCTTGATAATTCGGGAAGAAGGACAAGACCCTCTCACCGCCGATAAGCACTTCACTTTCTTCAATCCATTGTGCATATTGAGGCAGTAAGCTTTCTTGACCGTTATCTCCTATCCCGATTAATTTAATCGATTGAGTCAATTCCAACAGCCCTTCCTAGTAATTGTCCTTTCAACGAATAAATCGCTGTTTCCATTTCAATGCCGCCCTTCACTTGCTTTAATCCTGAGTGACAGCAGGCTTCACAAAGTTTATTGAAGAATTCTTTGTTATCAATCTCGGCCATCATATCACCGACTTGCGATGCGGTGTTTGCGTTCTTAATTTCAAAAACAAGATTATCATCTGCTCCGACACTTTGGGCAATTTCAGATAAAAAGCCGAAGTCGACTGGTGCACTTTTTGAATGCACCATCATCACACCTTGTGCAACTTTCGAAAATTTCCCCATCATACCGACAAGAGATACCTTTTTAATTCCCTGTCTTTTGCATTGCTTTAGCGAGAACCCTACAAAGTCACCCATTTCAATAAAGGCTTCTTCAGGTAACCCCTGAAGAAGACCCATTGCATACTTTTCGCTTCGACCACCTGTCGTTAAGACAAGATGATCACAGCCACCAGCTTTAGCAACACTAATCGCCTGAACAATACTTGCCATATACGCGGAACTGGAAAAAGGAACGACGGTGCCCCTTGTTCCCAAAATGGAAATGCCACCGACAATCCCTAACCGGCCGTTTAATGTTTTCTTCGCAATTTCTTCACCTGCTGGTACGGATATAACGACTTTCACACCTCTATTAACCTTAAATTCTTCTAATGTTTGTTGCACGGTTGTTAAAATCATTTTGCGCGGCACAGGATTAATTGCCGCTTCTCCGACAGGAACAGGAAGACCAGCTTTGGTCACGCGACCAACACCAATCCCTCCATCCAAGATGATGCCAGGTGTATCTACCCAGCTGACAGTAGAAATTATATGTGCCAGATGAGTGGCATCTGGATCATCGCCAGCATCTTTAATTGTTTCTGCACTAACTGAATTTTCCGTTATATCATATTTCTCAATTGTAAAAGTAGCATCTCTACCTATAGGCAAAGAAATCGTTGCCTCCTCAAGTGCATCACCAGTGATCAATGCGATCAATGCCGCTTTAGTTACTGCTGTTGAACAGGCTCCGGTCGTATACCCATGCCGCATTTGGGAGGGATCTTTCTTGACTTTCTTTTCCATGATTTAACCTAATCAGCTAAAAGGGAAATCGCATTCAATGCCGCAACCGTGACAGTACTTCCGCCTTTTCGGCCAACATTTGTAATGAATGGCACTTCGGTAATTTTTGCTAGTTCTTCTTTTGATTCCGCGGCAGAAACAAATCCAACAGGCATACCAATAATTAAGTCGGGTTTAGCAATCCCTTCTTTAATAAGACGAATGAGTTCTAATAATGCTGTTGGTGCGTTACCAATGGCATATATCCCGCCTTCATTTTCCTTTACGGCTTTTTGCATCGAAATGATGGCTCTTGTCGTTTTCAATCGTTTTGCTTCAACCATTACATCTGGGTCTGAAATATAGCAATGCACGTCCCCGCCATGTTTTTGAAAACGTTTTTTCCCCGTTCCACTTTCTATCATTTGAACATCGGCAATAACATGTCTTCCTTTGCGGATTGCTTCCACACCAGCTTGAATGGCATTTGGATGGATAATGACACTTCTTCCTAATTCAAAGTCTGCTGATGCATGAATTACACGGCGAACTATCTTCCACTCATCTTCTGAAAAATCATGATTACCCATTTCTTCAGCAATAATTGAAAAACTATAATCATATATTTTATCTGGATCAACCGTTAGGGGTTTAAAATCTGTTTTAAAATCCATCGTACATTCCTCCTATTTTTCGTTTAGTTGTTTTTTCAAATCGGCAATGACCAGATTAAAACTGGAATGAACATTTTTATAATCAACATCAGGACGAGAAATCATAATCGTCTCAATTCCACATTCCAATGCTGCTTCCAATTTCTCATCAACAGATCCAACCTTGCCACTTTCTTTTGTAATCATTAACGTGACACCATATTGATTGTATAGCGCTTTGTTCAATTCTTTTGAAAATGGACCTTGAACAGCGACTATATTTTTTTGCTCAATGCCTAACTGAGCACATTTTTCCATATTATCAATGCGCGGAAGCATTCTCGCTATCACTCTTGTATTCTCCAGACCTACTAACTCTTTAGCAAAAATCGCTAAGGTTTTACTTCCAGTCGTTAGCATAATAACTCCCCGCTTTGTAGCAGCAAGCTTGGCGGCTTCAGCATAATCACGAACCATAATCAATTTCTCATTCTGGAATCGTTGACTTTCACGTTCATAACGAATATAAGGAACATTTGCTTCCTTTGCTGCCTGAAGAGCGTTTTTCGATGCTTCTTCTGCAAATGGGTGACTTGCATCAACTACCGCATGAAATCCTTTTTCGATGATTAAAGATGCCATATCTGTTGCAGTTAATCGTCCAATTTGAGTTGCTATCTTCGCATCTTGCAAACTTTTTGCTGCCGACTCGGTTACTACCGTTGCCAAAACTTGGAATCCAACCCGTTGGATTTCAATCGCTAATTCCCTTGCATCGCTTGTACCCGCTAAGAACAAAATCATTTTGTCGTCCCCACCACTTGCTCATCATGGTCATGGTGGTCATGTCCATGGTCTGTTTCATGACCGTGATCGTGGTCATGGTGGTCATGCCCATGGTCGTGATCGTGGTCATGATGATGATGGTGATGGTGGGCATGGCCATGTTCCTCCACATGTTTACGATAGTTTTCTAGATCACGGGTACCACTTGACCTTCCTTCGCTAGCTTCGATTACACGTTCTTTCAGTATGGTTTGTAATGTTGGATGATAACCAAAGTATTTCGCCAAAACAAATTCATGCTCTGGATATTGGTCTTGATAGCCTGTTAGCATATTCTCCATTCTCTCCATTAACACACCTGTGAAGAGGAAATATGGAAGCATCACTATTTTTTTGGCACCTAACCGAATACAGCGTTCAATGCCTTCATCAACAAACGGATCCGTAACACCCATGAAGGCATTTTCGACCCACTTCACATTTAATTTTTCCCACAATAATCGTGAAATTTTATAAATATCACTATTTGCATCAGCATCACTTCCACCTCGACCTATCAGCAATATTGCTGTCTCCGGATGTTCCAAAGATGTATCGAATCCAACTTCCTCAAGGCGATCTGTCAGAATCGTTAATACTTCCTGGTGAACCCCAATCGTTTGTCCATATGTGAATGTAACCGCTGGATACTTATTCCTTCCATCCTCTATTTCAGCTGGAATATGTAATTTTGAATGTCCTGCATGCAACAAAATAATCGGAATGACGATAACTTCAGTGGCTCCTCTTTTTATGCAATTGTCAATGCCTTGGGATATACTTGGCGTGGCAAATTCCAAGAAGCATGTTTCAATTAATAAAGAGTCGTCCATTATTGGAATCATATTTTTAATAAAATGAATAACTTCTTCGTTTCCAGAAGCTAGTCTGCTTCCATGTCCTACGAATAATACTGCTTTCATTTGTTATCCCCCTCTTGATTAGTCTTCACAAGGCGCAGGCTCTATTTTTATTTTGGGAGCAATGTCTTGATATAAATAGCCCTGTATCTTTTTCGCCCGTTTGAAATATTTAAATAGTCGTTCATTAGGATGAGCATTTTGTTTATATTCGTTGACAATGTTTGTAATTAATTCAACTAGTTGATCCGGTTCAATTCCTTCTGCAACTGGTTGACCAGGATGAGCCGTTCTGCCAACAGGTTTCGCTCCAAGGAATAAATCAAATTTCCCTTTTCGGAAAACGATCCCGATATCATCCATCACTGCACTATAACAAGCCATTCCACACCCATTAAAACCAATGTTCAGTTCCTTAGGCATATCAATCCCACCAAGCACCCTCTGTATTTCATCCGCGTAAGGAATGGATTCCACTTTTTCACCATCACAGAAATCACAGGCTTTTAAAGTCAATACATCCCCAATTGGCGATAATAAAAAGTTTGCTGATTGCAATTTTCCAGTAATAACTTCTGGATCTGTTGTAGGAATCTTTAAAACGATTTTATGATTTGGCGTGTATTCCATCGTTCCCTTTTCTCCAACAACTTCTGCAAGTGTCATCATTTGTTTCGGAGTAAATTGCTTGTTCGCCACACCTGGGCTAACGGCAAGCTCGAATACCGACTCAATTTTTTGCAGAACAATCGGCGTAATTGATTGCTGAACTGTTTGACCCTTAACTCTTGTGAGTGCTTCCATTGCCACTTCAAAAGAAGTGCTCTTTTTTTCTGGTGCTTTTGTAAGCAATCCAACTCCGCCAGTCGACTCGGTGTACGCTTCCTGCATAGAACCTGTTTCTTGATCTAATGCCCAAGGTTCTGCTTCTTTTTGCAAGCGTTGATGCGGCTTCAATGGTTGCTTTTCCGAATTCAATGTATACTTTCTTTGATATCCACGTGGCGTGATGATTTTGTCATCATATAAAAAGGTAGATGAATTTCCAATAATGACGGTTGTTAGCATCCCTATATCGTGATTTAACATGTCTTTCAAATTGGTTATCACAATATCCTGACGATCGCGATAAGCACTTTTCACCAATCCGACAGGTGTTTCGGGTGAGCGGTAACGCAGTAAAATTTTCTGTGTTTCAACAATTTGCCTAGTCCGTCTACCGCTTCGAGGATTATAAAGTGCAATGACAAAGTCAGCCATTGCTGCAGCCTCCACTCTTTTGGCAATCAGATCCCAAGGCGTTAAGTGGTCACTGAGGCTGATGGTACAGGAATCATGCATGACAGGTGCACCAAGTAAAGACGCACATGAATTGATGGCAGAAATACCAGGAATGATTTCAATGGCTACTCCCGTTTCTTCTTTCCAGCCTTTTTCAATCAATACTTCATAAACCAGCCCTGCCATTCCGTATACCCCTGCATCACCACTCGAAATTACAGCCACTTTCTTTCCCAACTCCGCCTGTTTCACTGCTTCTTGTGCACGTGATACTTCTTCAGTCATACCTGTACTTATAATCGTTTGATCTGTAAGAAGGCCCTGTATGAGTTCCACATATGTTTTGTAACCAATGATGAAGTCACTTTCTTGAAGGGCTTCTACAGCACGTTTGGTAATATGTTCAAAATTCCCTGGTCCAAAGCCAACGACAAATAATTTACCGTTTGTACTCATTTAGACATCTCCTTTTACAACTTGTCTTTTGAAATTCCTGTTTGAGCTGGAAAATCTGGATTAGGAGTCATTTCTCCATTAGTAAATTGGTAAATCATCTGTGGAATGAACTTCTCATCATCGAGATTACTGACAATCTCTCGTCCAAAATCAGGTGAATCCACTCGATACCATGTCCCTTGAGGATAAGCAATCACAACGCAGGCATCCTTACACCTTCCGTTACAGCGAGTTCTAGTAGTATGAATTTTTTGATTCAGACCTTGTGAAGTAATTTCATCACGAATTGCTTGCGTTATTTCTTCGCCACCTTTTTTCATGCAACTGCTGCCGTTACAAATCAAAAGATGCGAATTTGTGCCTTTTAAGTTCCAAGTTGTCATCTTCTTCCTCCTAAATCTGAGAAAAGGCAAAATAAAAAACCTTAACTGTTAGAGTTAAGGTTTTAAAAAAACTATATGAAAAGGGAGCCTCCAGCAAGCAAAGTGAAACTCTCAAAATCCCCATAGTCCTTCTACCTTTCCCTCCGAAAAGTATCACACAATTTTAAAAGCAGGTTTCCTGGCTTACGCTTCAATTTACTTTTGTCCCTTCCCAGCTCTAGGCCAGTGGTTATCGACAATTTCATCAGCGTTACAGTAGCGGGGGTCGCATCGGATTCTCACCGATTTCCCTATTATCCCTTGCGTGTTCATACAAGAGCACTTTTAAATTGAAATATTTGGTTTTATAATAATATATTTCTAGTTAACTTTATCTATCATATAACAACTTTTTTAAAATTCAATAGTTTATTCCGACTGTTTTGAAAAGTTTAATGGTGAAAATCCAGCTTCATGCCTATCCTCACTGCGATTTTATCCTTCTCAAAAAAAATATGAATAGAGTGTAGATGGAATCATTGCTTTATGGTACAATAAACGAGAATTTTCAAAAAATTACATAAGTTTTATGGTGCTAGATTCCTCGGAATTTAGCTTAATAGGGAAGTCGGTGTAAATCCGGCGCGGTCCCGCCACTGTAAAGGGAAGTCCTAATACGTAATGAATAATCCACTGTCAAACGCGATGGGAAGGATGTATGAGGATGATGATCCAGAGCCAGGAGACCTGCCATGAAGCGTGAAACTGTTTACAACCTACGAGGATGGGTGTGCGGATCAGGCAGCTAAGCTAATATTTGTATTATGCTGCAAACTTACTGTTCATTACGCACTTCTTTCTTTTTGAGAGAAGTGCTTTTTATGTTGCCCGCCACTTCTCTTCTCAGCTTTAATCATTAAAAATAAAAGCGTTGAAAGGAGAAAAAATGAAAAAAGCCAATTGGAAAATACTTTATTTTGTCATTTTACTACTCTTCGTACCAAAGAAAGCAATGGCCATGCATATTATGGAGGGCTTCTTACCGATCGAATGGGCGATATTCTGGTGGGCTGTGACACTTCCATTTTTAATCTTGGGTTACCGTTCTATTAGGTCTAAAGTGAAGGAAAACCCAGAAACAAAAATGATGCTGGGTCTGTCTGGCGCATTCGTTTTTATTTTATCAGCCCTAAAAATCCCTTCCGTTACAGGAAGCTCTTCACACCCTACCGGCGTCGGTTTAGGTTCAATCTTGTTTGGGCCACTGGCCATGAGTGTCGTCGGTTCTATTGTTCTGTTATTTCAAGCTGTATTACTAGCTCATGGAGGACTAACTACGCTAGGAGCCAATGCCTTTTCCATGGCTGTTTGCGGGCCGTTCATTGCTTATTTTGTATTCAAAGGCGCTACTAAATTAGGTTGGTCCTTCTCTCTTGCTGTTTTCTTAGCAGCAGCTTTCGGAGATTTGGGCACCTATGTGATAACTTCTGTACAACTTGCTTTAGCTTTCCCATCGGAGGTAGGTGGATTCATGGCCTCATTCACTAAATTTTCAGGAATCTTTGCCCTTACCCAAATACCTTTAGCAATCAGTGAAGGTTTATTGACAGTCGTTGTCATGAATTTCTTGAAGAAATACAATCTAGGCGAATTGAAATTACTGCGAGTGTTATCTAAGGAGGCTCGTTAGCATGAAAAAAAGTTTATTGTTGCTTTTTCTAGTCGTCATACTTGCTATAATTCCGTTAATCACCCAACAAGGAACAGAATTTGGTGGAGCTGATGGAGTGGCGGAAGAAGCCATCACTAAAATCCAACCAGAATATAAGCCTTGGTTCAACAGTATCTGGGAGCCGCCAGGTGCAGAAACCGAAAGCTTATTGTTTGCTCTCCAAGCCGCGATTGGCGCCGGATTCATAGGATACTTCATCGGCGTTATGCGACAAAAAAATAAACAGTCCGTTCAAGAAAAGGACGAACAGGCAAAACATGTTACTCATAGATAAATACGCCTATTTCAACCGGCTAAAGCATGTACATCCTTTAGAGAAAATGATTTTTGCCCTCTCCCTTTTGTTGTTTTCTTTAGCAGTGAGGGATACGACCGTCTCACTCATCACCTTTACCGTGATGAGTGCTTTAATCATTTTCGGGGCAAAAATCCCAATCTCTTATTATCTAAAATTACTCTTATTACCTGGATTTTTTGTACTATCAGGTACAATTACCATCCTTTTTTCATTCGCAAGTAAATTCACTTCGATACCAAATGTATGGTGGTCCTGGAATTTCGGCAGCTGGCAAATATTTATCAGCGAAGACAGTATAAAAACGGTAATTGGTCTAATCGTTGTTGTATTAAGCAGTATCAGCTGTTTATATTTCCTAACCTTAACTACTCCCATCACAGTTATACTATATGTATTGCGTAAGCTGAAACTGCCTTCATTGCTGATTGATTTAATCGAATTAACTTATCGCTTCATCTTTATTTTTTTAGATACAGCTATGGCCATTCATCAATCACAGTCATCACGGCTTGGGTATAGTTCAGTGAGGAAGGGAATTCGATCTCTCGGGTTACTCATATCTTCCCTGTTTTTAGGAGTGTTTCAGCGCTCTGAACAATTAACGATGGCAATGAACGCAAGAGGGTATCAAGAGAATATTTCATTTATCGATGACTCTTACACTTATTCCTCTCGTAATTGGCTGATTACCATTGTAACTCTAGTAAGCTTATTCTTTATTTATAGATATATATAAATTGGGGGCAGTTCGATAATGGAAGAACATATTTTTAATATAGATGGCCTCACCCATCAATTCGCAGATGGGACGTTCGCATTAAAAGATCTTTCTCTTACTATTCAACAAGGTAAAAAAATTGCTTTATTAGGCAATAACGGTGCCGGTAAGTCAACTTTATTCCAACATTTAAACGGTCTATTAAAGCCAACAACAGGATCCATCAAATTTAAGGGAAAGAAATTAAAATATGACAGAAAAACATTATTACTATTACGAAAACAGATTGGAATCGTTTTTCAAGACCCGGATTCACAACTTTTTTCCGCTAATGTTCAACAGGATATATCGTTTGGACCGATGAACTTAAGTTGGGAAAGAGATGTCGTGCGGGAGAAAGTTGAATGGGCGATGGCCCAAACAGAAGTAACAGAATTGAAAGATAAGCCCACCCATTTTTTGAGCTTAGGACAAAAGAAGCGTGTTGCCATAGCTGGTGTGTTAGCCATGGAACCCGAAGTCTGGATCCTAGATGAGCCTACGGCGGGATTGGATTCTTATTTTTCCAAACAGATTATGGCTCTTTTGGATAACATCCATCTCCCTGATAAAACAATCATTTTATCAACCCATGATGTTAACTTAGCCTATCAATGGGCTGACGAAATCATTGTCATGAACGATGGAAAGGTCATATATCAAGGAGATCCTGTCACTATTTTTCATCATGAAGACCTTTTGTATCAAGCACATTTAGAAAAACCATGGATATTTGAAATGTTTCAATCACTTATTCAATCAAAGATATTCACAGAAAAAGACCCTGCCCCTAGAACGAAAGAAGAATTACTTCAAAAAATGGAGATTGAAAAGGTTAATTAAGAAGCAACCCCTAGCCTGTTTCATTAGGTCAAAACAAACTAGGGGATAAAATGGAGATATTCTTCACTATCCAGGTAATTGAGTCGGTACCCCAATACCTGGATAGTTTTAACCTCAGAGAAACACAAGTAGCTGCAAAGTATCACTCTTGAAAGCTCATGCAATGCCCTGGTATTTATCCCTAATTATTTTATTGGCTTTCTTCTTCAGCCTCTTCCCCTTTTATCTCTATATTCTTTCCGTCTACATCATCAACTATAGATTGCATTTCACCTTCCGTATAGGTATCCGAAACTTGCTCGTGGGTTTTAGCAAGCCCATAGGACAATGTATCCTTTCGTTTATAATCACTGACGTCATAAATTCTTCCAGCTATATCTAAAGAATCCTTTTTTGATTCCTTGCTATCCATAGAATTCACTCCTTATTTCGAATTATTTTTATCTTGCCTATTTTATTAAAACAGGGAAACTTGGTTTCATTTGTCATCTCATATAGATTGACAGCATGAAGTAATAACAATGGTATTTTGCGTAAAAAATAATCCAATATTCAATAAAGATAAAAAAATGATTTATCACTGATTTAACAACCAGAGGGTTCAATCTTATTTGAATGGGAAACATGGAGGTATTTCAGTATCCATATCCATCATTCCTATCCATTTTTATGAACTCCGTTTAATGTTATTTTTTCAAAAAAGCGCCCAATTGAAGTTGAAGAATGAGGTTAATTTCATCCTCCTTTTTTATTTGAAATTTTCCTTGTTTCTGATCCATTAGCTTATAAGCACTATTACTTTTCCCTTAGGTCCAATAGAAAAAGCAATTACTTGGAATAGGAACCGCCTTCATTCTCTGTCAACAATCTTTGCAAAGTCGTCAAGGCTAGTTGAATATTTGATATAGATTCGTGGTAAAAGATAGAGTTCGTCTTTAATGCCCTTCTCAGAAAATGGTTCAGGAGTTGTCGTAAGTCCAAACAAATAATATTTCTTCGTTTCTGCTACGACTTTGTCATTGAAATTCCCGTATGGATACGCAAGTGCATAAACTGGTTTGCCCGTTATTTTTTGAATTTTATCTTTGGACCCTTTCATTTCATATTCATAATTTTTAATTTTCGTCAAGTCAGGATGTGTAGCAGTATGAGACTGAATTGAGATCATACCCGAATCAGCCATCGTTTTCAAATCCGATTTCGATAATCGGTTTGAGCGACCAATAAAGTCAGATATAACAAACATGGTACCAGATGGTTTAAAACGTTCGTTTTTCAATTTTTGAAAGATAGCAAATGCATTCAGGTTGTTTTTGTATCCGTCATCAAAGGTAATGAAAATGGGTTTGTTTACTTTATTAATGTCTTGCCATCGATCAAAAGTTAATAATGTGTAGCCATGGTCTCGTAAATAAATCATTTGTTTCTCGAAATTCTTTGGGGTTACATATAACTCCATAGAACCGTGTCCATTAAACTCGTCAATCGAATGATAAATTAAAATAGGTACTTTTCGTTGAGCAATAACTTGAGATGGAAAAATTAAGATAAGAAGACATAGGAAAAACATTGCTATCTTTTTCATAAAACTCCTCGCTTTGTATCCTTTTTATATCTTTTCAATTTATTGTTCCTCAAAAGCATAGTTCTATTATGATTTCTCTCATATTTCATTCTATCTTCCATTTTGATCAATGGTGACTTTGATATTCCCAAATGAAAAGTAATTCCCTAAAACACTAAGGAATCGGCTTTTTTATAAGTCCTCCTTCACCAATAACCCTTTTTGCTTAATAAGAATTTCTGTTATTCTTCATCATCAATTTCTTCTTCAGAGTTTAGAAAGAAGATATGCAACTTCTAGATGAACTTTTCCTTCCACCACTCACCTCCCCCTTTAGTAGGTAAGAAAAAAAGGTTGCCGCATGACAACCTCCCTTATTAAAGTAAAGCACCCCTTAGTTGAACAAAACTTTTTCGTTTAATTATCAAATAACTCAAAATTAGTAAACGGAATGAACGTTTGTCAATTTAAAAATCGTTATTTTTTTACAGACAAATATATTTATTTTGCTTCACTGTTTTTCTGTTCTTCCTTTAGATAAAAACCATCCACCTAATGCAATAAGCAGCATTACTGACCAAAAGATTGTATTCCAAATAGGTCCTTCAACAAACTCGTGAGGAATAATGTGCAAGGCTGGATGCGCAAGAGTATGCATTAATAACTTAACCCCAACCCAACCAACGAGTAACATTGCTGCAGTTTCAAGACTAGGGCGTTCTGTCAATATCTTAACGAAGTAGCCTGCTGCAAACCTAATAACAATTAAACCAGCAATTGCTCCTAATAAAATAACTATAAATTGTGCGCCATCCATCCCCCCAATTTCCCCCATTGGTGTATCTGGCAGGGCAATGACAAGAGCTACCGCTGCTAAAATAGAATCAACAGCGAAGGCGATATCAGCTAATGCAATTTGCACAATAGTCATACGATAGCTTTTCCCTTTTTTCTCTTTTTCTCCGTGGTCCTTTTTTAGTAAATGTTTTAATGAGATGAAAATTAAATAAGCAGCCCCAATTGCTTGAACTTGCCAAACGTGGAAAAGGTACGAAATAATAAAGATTGCACCAATCCTAAATATAAAAGCTAATAGCAACCCAATATTAATCGCTTTTTTTTGCAGTTCTTCTGGTAAATGTTTTGACATAATAGCTAAAACTAAAGCATTATCTGCAGATAATAAACCTTCTAAAAAAATCAAAATAATTAATACCCAGCCATACTCTAATAATAAAGAAAGTTCCATATTATCCCCCTATAAATTATCACTTCATAAGCCAGTATAAGTATGCTACATGAGTTTAATAACGTTTTGTATTATCGGTATTATATTTCACCCAGCCCATATTAAAGAAAGTTTGCCTTTTTCTTATTCCAATATTGTCTCAACGTATCCACTTCCTTATTCAACTCTTCTGCCCCGATAGTGGAATAAGAAAGGACATATGCTTTTTATATGCTGATATTCTCCCACCTATAAACGAATAATTTAAGTTATCATCTGCAATGTTAGTTAACATGCTATCCACTATTTTAGCTCCCATTGCCTCATAAGAAGTGGCAAGAACTATTTTTCTCTAACCCTTTAACACTAGCCGAATTGAAGTCTAAACTCTTAAATTCAGGAAGGAGTTTTTTTAATAATTTTTTTCTATCTCTAAAACTTGAAGTTCGTTTAAAATATATATAGAAGTTACGTCCTATGTCAAAATTCAGTTTGACGAGTTAATTCTTATTTCACTAAAGAAGTATTGAGTTGAAGAAGGCGATTTAATTAAAATAACGAAAATGATGTATTAGAGGTGATTAAATTTAACAAAGTTTTTGTCTTAGATGGTGAAAATTTTTCGGACTTTAATGGACTCTGTAACGAGTTTTCGAATGTAGTTCTCTCTGGAAAATACAAGTGGAATGGAAGTCTCGATGCATTTAATGATATTTTATTTGGTGGTTTCGGTGATATAGAAGTTGAAGAAGAATATACAATTTTTTGGAGAAATTCTGTCAAATCTAAAATCGATTTAGTGTACGGAGAAACAATAACCATACTGAATGAGATGTTGAAAAATTGCCATCCAAGTAATGAAGAAAAAGTAATTAAAGAAATAAGGGATGCAAAAATGAACATTGGTTCAACTATATTTAATTGGGTAGAAGAAATTATCCTTGATAATAAAAATATAACGTTGATTTTGGAGTAATCCTTAATCAAGTAAAGGGTAGCGTTAGTTGAATTAAAAAGGGAACTTAATATGTATCAAGAGTTCCCTTTCTTAATGTATACATATCAACATTTAGATTTAACATCGCCTATACAAAAAAAGCTTATAGACTTGTCCCAAAAAAAGGGACTTTTCTACAAGCTGAAATGCCTTAATTTATCTTTAACTTTCGATTGCTCTTACTCTCATCCACATTATCGGATGGATCACCCCAACATTCCACATTCTTCAAACCTTTAATATTGTTTACATGGAAAACTGGGTTTTTTCCACTCTTCTTTTGTTTTTGATAATCGGCTAGTGCAGCAAATGCAATTTTTCCAAGTAAGGCTATGGCGATTAAGTTGATAATGGCCATTAACCCCATCAGCAAGTCAGCTAGACCCCATACAAACTTGAGTGAAGCAAGCGAACCGAAAATCACCATCCCAACGACTGCGATACGATATAAGTTTAACCAAACTTTATTTTCATTAATAAAGCCAATGTTCGACTCTCCATAATAGTAGTTACCAACTATGGAACTAAAGGCGAATAACAGTACGATAATGGCAAGGAAAATGCCAGCCCAAGATCCTAATGCCGTACCAAGTGCATTTTGGGTAAGGACTATACCATCTGTTTCCTTCGATGTATACAGGCCTGAGAACAAAATGATGAAGGCGGTCGAACTACAAATGACAAGCGTATCCACAAATACACCAAGAGACTGAATGAGCCCTTGTTTTACGGGATGACTGACATCTGCTGTCGCACCTGCATTAGGGGCACTACCCATCCCGGCTTCATTAGAAAATAGACCTCTCTTGATTCCTTGCATCATGGCAGCGCCTAGTGCTCCGCCAGCAACTTCCCTTAATCCATCAAAAGCACTTTCAAAGATTAAAACAAAAACACCAGGTAACTCGGTAATATTCATGATAATGATAATCAATGCTACTATCACATATGCTCCTGCCATAATCGGTACGATGACTTCAGATACTTTTGCAATCATTTTAATGCCTCCAAAAATGATGACAGCCGTAACAAGAGCAAGGATGATTGCCGTAACCCACTTATCGATCCCAAACGATTCATTGAACGCACTTGTGATCGTGTTGGCTTGTACAGAGTTGAAAGCAAGCCCAAATGTAAGCGAAATCAATACAGCAAACGTGATACCCATCCAACGGGCATTCAATGCTTTTTCCATATAATAAGCAGGGCCACCTCGGAATGTATCGCCATCCTTGACCTTATAAATTTGTGCAAGTGTACTTTCAATGAAGGCAGAGGCAGACCCGATAAGTGCTATTAACCACATCCAGAAAACGGCTCCTGGACCACCCATTGTGATGGCTATGGCAACACCTGCAAGGTTACCTGTTCCAACCCGTGAAGCAGTACTGATGCAAAAAGCCTGAAACGATGTCACACCTTTTTTATCCGCTGTGGCACCTTCTCCCAAAAGCCTGAACATTTCCCCTACCATTCTGAATTGGACAAACTTCGTACGAACGGAAAAATAAAGACCCAATCCAATCAGCATAATAATCAGTATTTTTGACCACAGTAAATCATTTGTTCCACTAATAAAACTTCCTAACATCTCCATTAAAAACAAACCACCTCTAATTATTAACTTATATATGATAGCAATTGACAACCATTGTTTATTTCCCCATTCTCTCGGTAAGATAAACGATAGAAGTCCATAGTAAAAAAGGGAGATTCAAGAATGAATCCCCAATACAATAATCTATTATATCCTACCATTCAATTTATTTCATTCATAAATTTGAGGAATGAATCGGGAAACTCCCATCGAGAATAAGAATGATATAATATTCTGTATCATTTCTAAATATAAATAATTATTCTCCCACGCTTTCTGATACTTTCAATTGAACCCTTCTAAGATCAAAATTGTAAAGAGTTCCATGAATAAAAGCTAAATATATATTTATTAAAATGGACGCATATAAAAAAACACCCTAGATCTAAAGATTCAGGGTGTTTTTCTGTTTAATTCACTTTTTCAAGAAGTATGTTTCTTCTCTTCGCTCCCTGAAAATCGCGGAAAACCAATCAAAATGGCTATGACTCCACAAATCCCAATTAATACTGGGTAAAAAGAATAGGGTAAAATACTTACAGGTGAAATTTGTGCTACCCCCGCCGCAACAAGCAGTTGTGCCCCATATGGAATTAACCCTTGAATACAACAAGCAAAAACGTCAAGCAAGCTCGCCGATTTACGGGGATCGATGCCATACTTTTCCGCAATATTTTTGGCTAGCGGACCGGCAATGATAATAGAAATCGTGTTATTTGCCGTAGATAGATTTGTCAAACCGACTAAACCGGCAATGCTGAATTCAGCACCTTTTCTTGATTTGCTATTACGGGTCACGACGTGGAGAAGATAATCGATGCCGCCGTTATGTTTGATGACTGACACCATACCAGCAATTAAAATGGCAAGAAAAGAGATCTCATACATTCCCGCCATTCCATCCCCCATTTTTTGAATGACGCCCATCAGTTGATAACTACCATCCGCTAACCCGATAATTCCGGCAAACACAATACCGATGGAGAGGACAAGGAACACATTGACTCCAGCTAATGCAGTGATCAAAACGCAAATATAAGGTAGAATCTTCACCCAATTATAGGAATGTTGAGAGATAGCTGCTTGTTCACCCATTGTTAAAAAGCCAAGGATGACACATGTGATGATGGCCGCAGGTAAAACAATGAAAAAATTCACTTTAAACTTATCCTTCATTTTCGTTCCCTGCGTTCGAACAGCTGCGATTGTCGTATCTGAAATGAAAGATAGGTTGTCACCAAACATCGCACCACCGATAACGGCGGCCATTGAAAGGGCAAGCGAAATATCGGTTTGTTCACTAATTCCTACACCTATAGGTGCTAGCGCTACGATTGTTCCCATGCTTGTCCCCATAGATAGAGAAATAAAACAAGCGATAATGAAAATACCTACCATTAATAGATTTTGCGGAAATACCGATAACGCAAGATTCACCGTTGATTCTACCGCACCCATTCCATTCGCCACTTCTGAAAAAGCACCGGCCAAAAGGAAAATGATAACCATTAACATAATATTGGAGTCCCCGGCACCTTTACAAAAGATTTCAACTTTTTGATTGAAAGACTCTTTTCGATTCATTGCCAATGCAGCCGCTGATGCAATCGCAATCGCCACAATCACCGGAAATGAATAAAAATCTCTTGTAATAACCCCGGAACCTATAAATAAAATTAAAAAAACGACAAATGGGACTAAAGCCCAAGGATTCCCTTTATTGTTTGTACTCATGATGAACACCTCTTTTTATTTTTCCCATGACAAATATGTCATAGCCCTTATTCATTGAACTAATTCGGTAAAAAATTCTAGTAAGATCCAACATTTCTTTCATATTATTGTAAGCATGACTCCAAAAGCATAATAGCCAATACGAAGCTAAAGCTAAACCATCGAACGTGAAAAAAGACCTCTTCTATTAAACAATAAGAAGAGGTCTTTTAATCTATAAAAAACACCCTCCTCATCTTTCAGACGTATTCGCCTGCTGGATTTGGCACAGCACTCCTATTAAGTCTCGTCTGCCGAGACATCTTCGGGCCAGTCCCTCCGTCTCTCTTGATAAGAAGATCCAAATTACGTAATGATATTATCAAATGTTCCGATGTCTACGAGTAAAGAATCAGGCAGGTTAACAAGTGCACTGCATTGTTCGATTGCTAAGTTGTCTTTTTGCAGTCCTAGCTTTTCATCCATTCACTCTAGGAAAGTGACATCGATACCCGCATCGAAAAGCAAATATAAGAGTACAGTATTTTATGTATTTCCGCAAGGTGTAGCCTAAAGTATTTTATAAAGAGGTTTTTTTCAAATGAGTAAAGAGGAACTTATGAATGATGATAAAGTACTTCACCTTTAATTGAAAAGAGAAAAACAAAAAGAGGTCCTAGGACCTCTCAGCAAATTTGGTGTATTAACTTAGGTGAATTATTTTTAGGTGAGTTCACATCATTCGATACCTCAAAAGCTTCCATCTGTTCAGTATCAAATGATTTTAAGTATTGCTGTAGATATGCAGTATCATTAATTGAAGGATCCAGCCAAGTCTTTTCATCTTCAGGTTTAAGTATAACTGGCATGCGATCATGAATACTAGTCATTAGCTCATTCGGAGTAGTGGTAATAACTGAGCAGGAATATATCGTGATACCTTCAGGTGATTTCCATGATTCCCAGAGACCAGCCATTCCAAATGGGGCATTACTCTTAAGTTTTATTCGCATAGGTATTTTACGTTCTGGTGTCTTCTTCCACTCATAAAAAGAGTCGGCAAGTATCAAACACCGTTTCTTCTTATACGAATTCTTAAAACTTGTTTTCTCAGCAATGGTCTCCGCTCGGGCATTAATCATCTTGTAGCCCATTTTCTCATCTTTTGCCCAGTAAGGTATGAGTCCCCAACGAAGATATCCAAGTCGATTCCTAGATCCGTCATTAATAACGGATAAGACAGAGTGAGAAGGTGCTATGTTGTAGCTGAATTGGTACTCGGCATTAAATGGCGCTTGAATATCAAACCTGTCAATTATTTCTTCAATGTCTGTGAAAAGGGTGAAACGCCCGCACATAATATCGCCTACTGTTTTAAGATTTATTATGATTGTAACAAATGGAGAGTTCAGTAACAAATTAGCGTTCTAAAATCCTAATGTCAGTAAAAGGTTGATTAAATAATTCGCTAGTAATCAATAGTGTGCCAAGGACTTCTCTTTCATCTTCAGCTTTAATAATTTCTGACAGAATTACTGTGCTGCCATTCTTAACTGTAACATTATATTCATTCAAAGTTTCACCCCCTGATATGGCTTGATAATTGTTATTATAAACCAAAAACACACTTGTAAAAACTAAAGAGCACCGTCATCAATTAACTAAACGCAAGGAGAAAAGCATTGAAAACATACGTTCAATTATGCAATTTTTTTAATCTAGTGATAAAGTGAAGAGTTAATTTCATCTCGTAGGATCACTAGTTATTTACACGAAATTCCCAAGCAGGTTTTCATAGGTAATTCGTTTTTTGACTACTTCATATAGGCTACACTGAAGCCCATAATTTCATTGATTATTACTGAAAAGAATGATTTTTTATTTCAACACAAGTATGGATTACTATGCGTTTGTTTTAATTACTTATATGTATAGAGTGATCGCTATTAATCTATCGCTCTGGATCAGCTTCAAAAATTCACCCTTTTCTTATTAACTCTTAATTTCATTTAAAAATTAAATGTAAAAAATATAATCCTCCGGTAAGACTCTTTTTAAGAACTTCTTTGTTCTTTCTTCTTTTGGTTTCACAAAAATATCTTTAGGTGATCCTTCTTCTACTACGACACCAGCATCCATAAATATTACTCTGTTTGCTACATCCTTTGCAAAAGACATTTCATGCGTGACTACTAACATGGTTGTTCCTTCTTTTGCTATTTGCTTCATTACTGTTAAAACTTCACCGACAAGTTCAGGATCAAGTGCAGAAGTTGGTTCGTCAAATAGAATAATGTCAGGATTTAAAGCTACTGCTCTCGCAATGCCAACCCTTTGTTGCTGACCACCTGATAGTTCAATAGGGTAAGCATTGTATTTTTCTGACAGACCTACTTTATCTAATGCTTTTTTACCAATCTCATTTGCTTCGGCTTTCGCAATCTTCCTTCCAATAACAAGACCTTCTGTCACATTTTCTAATGCCGTTTTATTATTAAACAGATTATAATTTTGAAATACAAAAGCTATCTTTTGCCTAATTCCATGAATCGCCTTTTTTGATGCTGTTTTAAGATTTACATCAATATCCCCAAAAATTGCATGTCCTTGATCTGCTTTTTCAAGAAAGTTAATGCATCGAAGTAATGTTGTCTTTCCTGAACCGCTTGGGCCCAGAATTACTACCACGTCACCCTTTTCTATTTTTAAATCTACACCTTTTAAAATCTCATTTTCTCCAAATGATTTATGGATATTTGTAATTTCTAACATCATGTCCACCTCCTGCTTCATTTCAAATACCTACTGCTCTATACCTACTTAAACGTTTTTCATACAGCTTAAATAAATACTCTACTAAACTACATAAAATCAGGTATACAAGAAAGATATCAATATAAGCCTCAACATAATTGTAGCCTACATTGGCAGCTACCTTGGCTCTTAGAGTAATTTCTTGCAATGACAATGCATATCCGAGAGATGTTGCTTTAATTAGATTGACTGTTGCTGTACAAATATTTGGTAATGCTACAACTAATGTCTGTGGAATGATAATTCTTCTAAATGCTTGGACATTTGTTAATCCGACTGAATAAGCAGCTTCTAGTTGTCCCTTACTCACTGTGCTTATTGCTGAACGAAACACTTCTATTAGAATAGCTGTCGTATTCAATGAAAAAACAATGAATGCGTACCAAATTGGATTTACATCGTATACATTCATTTCGATGTTATACTTATCAAATATCGAAGCTAGCAGTAAGGGTACACTGCTATAAATAATAAAAATTTGAATTATGACAGGAGTTCCTCTTACAAAGGAAACATATATCTGTGCTACACGATTTAAAACTGGAATTTGATTTATTCTTGTTAAAGCAAGCAAAAATCCTAACGGAAGCGCAACAAGTAAAGCTACAATTGTAATGAATAACGCCGTGGGCACCCCTGATAATGCTACAAAAAAGGTTTCCACTAAAAATTTATAATCCAATCCTTCTGACACTCTGTCACCCCCTATGTAGTTGTTATCACTTGTTTTCCTTTACTAAATACCTTCTCTAATTTTAAGAATAGTTGTTCAATAGCAATCGATAATATCCAGTAAATAACAGCTAAAGCAAGATAAATTTCTAATGCATGAGTATTATAATTCCCAGCGATTATAAGCTCTGCTTTCCCCATGATATCTATCAATCCGATTGTATATGCTAGGGCTCCTTCTTTCATCAACTCAAGTAAGCTGTTACCGAAGTTTGGTAAAGCAACTACAAAACCTTGCGGTAAAATAATTCTCCAATACGCTTGTGTATTACTTAATCCTACACTTACTGCAGCTTCAAATTGCCCTCTATCTATAGATTCATACGATGTTCTGATAACCTCAGACATGGCAGCTGCAAATTGAAGCGAAAAGGTAATAACAACAAATACCGCTTTGTCAATGTCGTTTAGGTTTACGCCAAAATTATCTGCAATTGCTGGAATCCCATAATAAGTTAGAAATAGGAGAACAATAGATGGTGTACATCTTAATATTGTTGTATACCCATAGGCAATTTTCTTAGCAATTTTACTATTTCCTATTTTCATGGCTGCTAAGATGAAACCTAAGATTGTCCCGAATAGGACCGAAAGACCAGCAACCATTAATGTTACTTTTAGAAAAGGAATTAACATTGGTACTGATTCAACTATGTAATTTACATCAAAGTATTTCTCCATGTTTCACATCCATCTTCTTTTTCCTATTTAAAAGGTTCAATATTCAAAACGTAATCATTCTTCAATATTAGAGGTATATATACAAAAACTTGCCACTCCTTTACTTTTTTGGTTTGAATTGAGGTTACCCACTCAACAACCTAAAATAAGAAAGTGACAAGTATAGCCTCAGTGATTGACTTTTTTAGGCTCTGGTAGATTAGAGTGTTGTTATCTTTTTACAGTTTCCAATACCTCAAACAAATCTCTTCCGTAAAATTCTGTACTTAACTGATTTGTCTTCTTTTCTTCTTTTAACTTTTTGATTGCTTCATCATAAGCGTCTGCAAATTCTTGTTCTTTTTTGTTAAACAATGGCCAAGTTTTGATTACTGCGAATTCATTGTAAACGAGATCATTTTTTAAATTATGATATGGACCATCTTCTGCTACTTGCTTCTTAAAAGCTCCCTCAATTGCTATTCCACCGTCTACACGGCCTTCGTTTACCCATTGAACTACATCAACTGTGAATGCATCTCCGGCTTTTAATTTTACTTTATTGTCCTTATTGGCCTGGTTATATTCATCAACAATTGTATATTGCGCGTTGTTTGCAGCAATTGGTGCTAAAGAAAAACCAGCTGAAGCAAAGTCTTTTAGATTTTTTATCTTTTCATTTTCTTTCTTTAACACAAGTCCTGCACTGCTTAACCCAAGGAATTCTTTAGGAAAGATAAACTTCTCTGTCCTTTCCTGTGTCCAGAAAGCATTTTTAACCCCTGCTTGATATTTACCTTGTTCAATGCCTACTAATAAGTCATCACTTGATGTCCCAATATATTCAAATTCGTATTCTGGAAGTAATTCATCAACCAATTTCATAACTTCTACATCGTAACCAGTTGGATTTCCCTTCTCATCTAACCAAGACATTGGTTTTGACGCTTGGTCATATGCTATTTTTACCTTTTTTACTTCTGTGTCGCTACTACCTTCATTTGTATTTGCTTCTTTTCCGGACGATGTACTTGAACCGCATCCTGTTAAAAGGGTTACTAATGCTAAACCGGTGGCTACCACATTGAAAAACTTTTTATTTTTCATAAAAAATCTCCTTCTTTTGTTTATTTGTATAATGCTTATTACATACCTTTAACTATCCTCATATAGTAGATCCACCTGTCGCCCTTGAATACCAACTATTTTGGTAGGTTAAGTGAGGTAACTGATAATTTAAATATTAGATTGATAATATTTTAAAGTCAATGTATTTTTTGGAAATCTCTAACTTATAATTTACTGGATATAAATTCCTTGACAACTTAAACCGTCACAATTATCATTTAAACCAATAAGAATAATAGGGATTGTTTTGTTAAATTAATAGGTAAACCTTTAAAATAGCAGGAGGGCAAAACGTGATTAACTTATTTATTAAAACAGAGAGTCAAAAAACGTGGTTACAAAAGTTATATGAACTAGAATCAAAATTCAAAAATAATTCTGCTCAAATTGATGAATTAGCAACCTTCCCAACAGAACACATTCAAGATTTAATTAATATGGGATATACAAGTTCAACTCTTCCCAAAGCCTATGGTGGCGGAGGTTTAAAAATATATGACATGATACTCCTTCAAGAAACATTGGCTAGTTTTGATGCAACAACAGCACTTTCCATTGGCTGGAACCTTGGAGTGATAGGCGAACTTTTTGAAAAAAAGAGTTGGACAGATAAGAACATAAACTTTTTTGCTCATGAAGTTCTAAATGGCGCCTTAGTGAATCGTTCAGTTAGTGAAGCACAAACAGGAAGTCCAACCCGGGGAGGCCGTCCTGGAACAAAAGCTGTCAAAAAAGAGAATTCTTGGGTTATTTCAGGACGTAAAACTTTTACAACCATGTCCCCAGTATTAACTTATTTTCTAGTATCTGCATGGATTGAAGAAAAGCAAAAGGTTGGATTTTTTCTCCTACATAAAGATTTAGTAGGACTAACCATAGATGAAACATGGGACGTAATTTCAATGAGGGGAACTGGAAGCCATGATCTGGTTCTTAAAGAGGTAGAAGTAGATGATTCAAAACTTGTCGAACTTCCTGAAATACCAAGTGGCAGCCAATTGAATGCATGGATTCTTCATATTCCAGCTTGTTACCTTGGCATTGCGCAAGCTGCAAGAGATTACGCTATACAATTTGCTAATAATTATTCGCCAAATAGTCTAAATGGACCTATTAGCCAGCTGGCAAATGTCCAACAACTTCTAGGAGAAATTGATTTGGAATTATTGAAAGCAAGGCATTTCTTATATAGCGTTGCAGAGGCTTATGATGATGAATCACGAAGAGCTCATATCACCAATGAGCTTGGAGCTGCTAAGCATATTGTTACAAACGCAGCAATTACAATTGTAGATAAAGCTATGCGAATAGTCGGTGCAAAAAGCCTTCAACGAAGCAATCCTCTTCAAAGGTACTATAGAGATGTAAGAGCCGGTTTACACAATCCTCCAATGGATGATGTAACAATAAAAAAATTAGCATTATCTGCAATTGAACAGGAGAAATCTAATTTTAGTTATCCTTCACCATCAAAGTATTTTTTGGGGTAAGAGAGCCTGTCCCCTCCATAAATAATAATGTAGCTAAATCAGGTTCTTTAAAATTTTAAACCGGATTTAGCTTAATTCGTCGTATAGTTAATCTTACTTATATTGAATGAGAGGGATTTTATGATCAAGCTGCTTCACCCTTCACTTGCGTTATTTCTAAGTCTGCTTTCGCTCGCGGGCTTTATTTTGATTGGGTGCACACATCCCAAGTGACATCCTTGGCGGCTTTTTCACAGGTGGGTTTTGGCTAAAATAATTCCCCTTATGCACATAGCACAAGGGGAATTATTATCATTCAATTAGGTTTATGACTATCATCACTTTCTCTTCGTTCTCTAAGAGTATTTTTCAACGATAATAGACCTAAAACTTAGAGTAAAAAAATTAATTGGTGATAGTACCATCATCATCAGGATCTTCCACATCAGTTTTGTCTTTTTCTAACAGTACTACTTTATCTTTTTCGTCCCATTCTACTTTGTATCCCAATGATTTCGCGACTTTTATAACTGGTAAATACGATTTATTATCTGGTTTATATGTTTTTAAATCCGCTGTGCCAATTACACCTAAACCAAGTAGCAATTTATCTGACTGAATATAAGGTTTTCCATTAATGATTTTCATTTGATTGGCTGTATAGGGATATACGGCTCCATTCACTTTCAAGGTAAACGGTCCCTTCTTCTCTTCTCTTATTTCTTTTGGCTTTTTCGATTTATAGGATATCCTATCTACCCCAAGGACTGTACCTTGTCTCGTATTATCGGCTCCTCCATACATTTTCCCATGTTCATAATCAAAAATAACACCCTGCACATTTCCAATATGCTGCGGTTGTTCTTCATATACATGCCCTTTTGCCATTAACTCCAATCTTGTATTTTGTTCAATTCCTGGTTCCCATCTCACAGTCGGATAACTAGCGGAATAAATACGAGGCATTAAAATGGCTTCTTGAATCGACATATGATGATCAATCACATTCATAATTGTTTCAGACACCGATGAGATAATCGTTGCTCCCCCCGGAGAACCAATGGCCATAAATGGCTGACCGTCTTTTAATACAAAGGTTGGAGACATACTGCTTCTCGGTCTTTTTCCTGGCTCTACTTGGTTAACGCCGCCCGGAGTCGCATCAAAATCTGTCATTTCATTATTAAGCATAAATCCATAATCAGGCACCATAATACCTGATCCAAATACTTGTTCAATCGTTGTCGTATAAGAAACCATATTTCCCCACTTATCCATGACAGAGAAGTGAGTCGTTTGTCCAATTGGGGTCTTCTCTTCTTTTACTTTCACCCTAGAAGTAGGTTCTTTGCCTTCATATTTCCATGGATCTCCTTCTTTTACATCAGCGGTTGATCTATTTGCCTTAATAAGTTTTCTTCTTTCTTTTATATAGTCGTCATCTAAAAGTCCTTTTTTAGGTACATCATAGAAATCTTCATCTGCCATATACGCTGCCCGATCAGCAAAAGCCAAATGCGTTGCTTCAGTTAGATAATGAAGATATTCTGGTGAGTTTGCTCCCATCTTTTGTACATCGTAACCTTCCATTAATTTCAGGATTTGTTGGACAGTCAAACTGCCAGAACTTGGTGAAGCTGCCCCTGCCAATTCGAATCCTCTATATTCCGATCTAATCGGTTCTCTTTCTTTCACCACATAATTCTCTAAATCCTCTGTAGTCATTGTTCCTTCGCGTTTTTGCACTTCTTTGGTAAGTGCTTTACCAATTTGGCCACTATAAAATACTTCCGATCCTTGTTTTTTAATTAATTTAAGCGTCTTTGCCAGATCTGGTTGAACGAGGGTATCTCCCTCTTTCAAGGGTTGGCCGTTAGGAACAAACACATTTGCTGCCGCTTGATTATTTTGAAGTTTTTTTACATTTTCATCGATGTATTGAGCAGTGATCCAATTGACTTTAACCCCTTTTTCAGCTTGTTTAATTGCTGGATCTATTACTTGAGATATATCCAACGTTCCATATTTCTCAAGAGCTGTTTCGACACCCTTTAACGTTCCTGGAACTCCTACTGCTTTTCCAGTAGTGTGACGCTTACTAAAAGGAATTGGTTTTCCTTTTCCATCTAAAAAAAGTTCAGGCGTTACATTTTGCGGGGCCATTTCACGACTATCAATCATCGTAATTTTATTTTCCTTTTTACTATAAATCATAATGAAACCACCGCCACCAATTCCAGACATCATTGGTTCCACTACGTTTAACGACAATTGAATGGCAATTGCGAAGATCGACCGCGTTTCCTCCCTGTTTTAATATTTTTATACCAGCCTCAGCAGACTAACGGATGAGCAACGGATACTATTCCTTTTGTTGTCCCCTTTTTCATTGACTTATCTACCCCAGGCACACTTGCAAAAGCCGGTGTAATCATACAAAAGAAACTGAAAGTAACTAAAATAAAACTTTTTATAAATTTCATAAATTAGTCTCCTTTCAAAATGATTATTGTTTCTAAAACAAATGAGATAACTAATGAAACTTTTACTGATCTACACAAATTCACAAAGGGCTGTTACAGGATTCGACTACAATTCACTATTATCAGACGGAATGTGCGTGATGCACTCTATACTATATAAAAGCAGTTTGAACTGACTGAAGCACATTCTTTTATTCTCTCTTTTTGTCAAAATATGAATTGGAAACTTTACCTCATTAAAGCACCCCTTAAAATCAAAAATTAAAATTTGATTTAGATTTCTTATGCTATAAAAAAACCATTACCTGCTTTTCTTCAACTCTAGTATTTATTGATACCATTCGTTGTCCTTACGATTATAGTCACAAAGAGTACAAACACATACCTTACACCCTCTGCTGCCCATATAATATCGTTGCAGGTATGATTTCTACATATTTTGTTTATGTTCCAATATATTAGAACTGTTATCCTTGTCTCGATTCCTCAAATATTGTAAACCAAGTAATATTACAAACGTAGTTAATCCAATAATGTCCGAAATTGTTTCAGGATAGATTAATAGCAGCCCAACCACGATAGCAAGGATTCTTTCTAACCAGTGCATCCCCCTCACCCAGTAACCAATTACACCGGCTCCAATTGCGATCATACCCGTCATTGCTGTAAGAACAACCCATGCAACTTCCATCCAAGTTGTATCAATCATAAGCATTTGCGGAGAAAGTACAAAAATGTATGGAATAATAAATGCGGCTATTGCCAGTTTTGATGACTCTATCCCAGTTTTTATCGGTTCTCCACCAGAAACTCCTGCAGCTGCAAAAGCTGCTAATGCAACTGGTGGTGTTATGTCTGCAATTATTCCAAAGTAGAAAACGAATAAATGTGCCGATAAATCCGGTACACCTAGTAAAATTATTGCAGGCGCCGCAATTGTGGATGTGATTACATAGTTTGCAGTTGTCGGTGATCCCATTCCCAAAACAAGTGCTGCTACCATCGTTAGCATAAGTGTTGGTATTAAATATCCACCAGACAAATCGATTAAACCATTTGCCAGCTTTAGCCCTAATCCCGTTTTCGTCACAATTCCTACAATAATACCAGCTGATGCAGTGGCAGCTGCTACTGCAAGTGCTGTACGAGCTCCATCAACTAATGCATAAATAATATCAATGAATTTCATACGTACATCTTTGTTAATAAAGCCCACTATGACAGAAATGACAATTGAGTACAGTGCAGCATGTGTAACCGTTATATTTGACATGAGTAATAAAACAATGGCGATTATCGGAATTAATAAATAAATCTTACCAAATACTTCTTTCTTACTAGGCATTTCTTCTTTGGTTAACCCACGCAATCCAAGTCTCTTCGCTTCAAAGTGTGTCATTATCCAAATTCCTGAAAAGTAAAGTATGGCTGGAATGGAAGCTGCTTTAGCTATATCCCAATACGTAATCCCGTTACCAATAAACTCAACCATTAAAAATGCAGCAGCCCCCATTATTGGCGGCATTAATTGACCACCTGTTGAAGCAGCTGCCTCTACTGCACCAGCAAATTCCTTTTTATATCCAAGGTTTTTCATCATCGGAATCGTGAATGCTCCTGAAGTAACAACATTAGCTACAGAGCTTCCACTTATCGTTCCTTGAAGAGCACTTGAAAAAATTGCAACCTTTGCAGGCCCTCCTATTCTTCTACCAGCAATCGCTGTTGAAAGATCATTAAAATATTGACCAACCCCTGTTCGAATAAGGAAAGAACCAAACAATAAAAACAGGAAGATAAATGTAGATGAAATCGCTAATGGTGTGCCTAATATCCCCTCCGTAGAGAAAAACATCGTTTGTACCATACGCTCAAAGGTTAAACCACGATGTGATAAGAACCCAGGCATATATTGTCCAAAAAGTCCATAGAGAACAAATACTATGGCAATAACCATAATGGGAAGACCTACTGCACGCCTAGTAGCCTCAAGTACAAGTAGAATCGCTAATAAACCAACTGCAAAATCCAAAGTGCCTAAACGACCAACATTCATAACGAGATCCTCGAAAAATAATGGCCAATAAGCGCCTACTCCAATACTAAGAACAGCTAAAATAATATCGTACCAGGCAATTTGGAACTTTCCCTTTTGACGTTTCTTGCGGTTTGCGGGGAATAGTAAAAAAATTAAAGAAAGTGCAAAACCTAAATGTATCGTCCTTTGAATTTGTGCTGTAAAAACACCAAAAACAGCCGTATATAATTGAAATAATGAAAAGGCTAAGAGACCGATAAAAGCAATGTATCCCAAAATACCTGTTAATTTCCTTGTTCCCGCTTCAGGATCGTATTTTTCTAATAGTTCCTGTTGTTCTTCTTCCGTTAAATACTTCGCTATTTCGTTATCATCAGCCATTTATATTCACTCCATTCAATTGTTCCCAAAATGAAATTTTTTTTGGAGAAATTCTGATCCATGTGCCTGGCTTAATAAAACTTGAAAATGTGTATGTACACCCCTTATAAATTAACCGATGATTTGCTCTAACTTTCCCTATTCTTAAATCAATATATGCAAATTGGCGATTCATATTTTTTATATAATAAGTGCCGTCTTTCTCTTCAAATACTTCCTCACCTTCTGCATTAGAAGGCATACCAACTGCAAAATCTTTATATGCAAGCTCGGTTAGTTTCATTTTCTTGTCGGATAAGTGATAAGTTTCGAGTACTTCTGATAAGTGAATAGAGTGTGTATACTTTATTTGAACAGTTTTTTCTTTTTTCAACGGTAAATATGCTAGTAATTCCTCTTGATCCTGGTAAGAAAAAGCAATGACTTGTTTATATGGAAAGAAGAATAGAAAAGCGCTAAACAATAGTAGAGGTATACAATAAATCGTAAATTTCTTCACTCTCATAGATACCCCTTTCAAAATTAGGAATCTATTTTCCAGAAAACAAAAGTCGATAGAACACATATAGCGTACTACCGACCATTATAGTGTTTACTGAGTTACACCTTTTTCTTTAAAGTATTTAGCTGCACCAGGATGAAGCTCCATATCCCCTAATCCTTCAAGTGCCGTTTCAGGTGTAATGAACTTACCTTTTGCATGTGTGATTTTGTCTGTATTTTCATAAATAGCTCTTGTCATTTCGTATACTAATTCTTCATCAAGATCCTTTGATACAACTAACATTGCTTTAACAGCCACCGTTTTAATGTCAGATTTTATTTTATAAGTGCCACTAGGAATGGTATCCTCTGCATAGTATGGATATTTGTCAACCAATGCTTGAACTTTGTCGTCTTCCATTGGAATAATGACAATATCATTTTGTACAGATAACGCTTCAACCGCACCAGTTGGTGTGCCTGCAGTTATAAATGCTGCGTCAATATTACCTGCCTGGATTCCGTCAGTTGACTCATCAAAAGATAGATTTTGTGCTTTAATATCTTTGTCTGATAATCCATGAATTTCTAGAATTTGCATGGCATTAATGTATGCTCCTGATCCAGGTGCGCCCACTGATACTTTTTTTCCTTTTAGATCGCTAACTGATTTAATTCCACTTTTAGCTGTCGTTACAAGTTGTACCGTTTCCGGATATAAAGAGCTGATTGCTTGGATATTATCAATTGGTTTTCCTTCAAACATTTCTTTTCCTTCAATTGCATATGCTCCGATATCTGTTTGCGAGAAAGCAATTTCAGCTTCTCCCACTCTCAAGGTTTCCATGTTTTCAGCTGATGCACCGGATGTTTGGGGTGTTATATTCGCCTTTGTGTTATCAGAAATGATATTTCCAATTTGTCCACCAAGTGGATAATATGTACCGCCAGTTCCGCCAGTCAATAGACTTAAGTTTTGGCTTCCACCGCCGGAGACACCTTCTTTACTGCCACTACATGCTGTCATGATTCCGATAAGCATCAAGATACTAACTAATAGAAAGCCACTGTATAATTTTTTCATTAAAATCCTCCTTTTGCATTTTTATCACCATTTAATAGATGATATTGTTAATATTCTACCGACCACCTTGATTTCCCTTCATTTTCCAGTTAGACCTTAGTACTGAAAAATCTCTAGGAATAAATTATTATTTATTACAAAATCAGTAAAATACAAGGCGTAAATGGGTCAAAATACTGCAAATAAATAAGAAAATTCAATCATTTGTGAGTGGAAATCCCTAATTATACAGCTCCACCCTTTATTAAAGGATAATATTGACTCTTCTATATTAGAAATATATTATTGTTATAAACTTATAAGTGTTCATTATAAAAATTACCTTTTTGGCAGTGATTCTTGAAATCCAACTGAAGTGAGTGATCATATGAATTTTCTATCTCTACGCTATTTTATAGAGATTTCTAACCATCTTAGTTTCAGTGAGGCATCCAAAACCCTGCATATTTCCCAACCCGGGCTAAGTCAACAAATCTCTTCCCTTGAAAAACAACTAGGTTTTAAACTTTTAAATCGAACAACAAGAAAAATCACATTAACAGAGGAGGGAGAGTACATCTATAAAAAACTCGCTCCTTCCTTCGATGATATTGAGAAAACGATCAATTACATAGTTGAAAACAAGATTATCCCCAAACCTAAAATAGAAATCGCTACCGTACCCTCTGCAGCTAGCATTTATATACCAAAGCTATTAAAAAAGTTTCTTGGGGAATATCCTGATGTTGAATTTTATCTACATGAAACAACATCATCAAGGGCTGTCAAACTAGTTAATCAACAAAATTATCACATCGGGTTTATCCGAACACCCATTCACAATAACATAATTGCCCATGAAGGATTGAACATGATTGAATTCAAAAGATTTCCATTACAATTAGTGGTTTCAACTGTTCATCCACTAGCTCAAAAGGATTCTATACACTTATACGAAGCAAAGGATGAATCTTTCATTCATTATGATGCGGTTCAAGCACACTCCCTTCAATTTCTATTGGAAAAGGCTTGTTTAACTGCTGGATTTTCTCCGAAAGAATTATGTAAAGGATCGGAATTATTAACTATAGCTAATTTGGTCTCTAATAACCTAGGCGTTGCTCTCATGCCCAAAGATATGATTGGTTTGTTAGGGACAAGTAACGTTAAAGCTTTAGACATCGATAACACTGAATTAACTAGTTCCATTTCAGCGATATGGAAAAACAACGATGATACGTCATTATTAACTAATCAAATTTTGCATACTCTACAAAACGATCCAACGTTTTACGATAGATAAGAGTTTTTTATTTTGATCCAGAATAAACATTAGGTTATTTTTAAAAAAGAGGCCCTACCAAAAGTAAAACCTTTGGTAGAGCCTCTTTTACATAAATTTATATTGATTATTCAATTTCAATTATAATCCAAATAATTTTCCCGCTTTGAACAAATACGTTTCTTGATAATTCCCCCTTTCTTTAAGTACTCCCTTCTATAACCAATATTTATAAGTATATAAAAATTTACTATTTTTATTATTTATCTTACCATGTTAGCATTTTTTTATACGATATTTGAAAGGATGAGAGATTATTGACTAAACAACATTCGAAATTTTCAGTATTCGGACTCGGCCCTATTGGTATAGAAATTCTCCGCAGTGCATACCAAACTAATCCACACTCGATTATTGGTGTTATAGATATTGATCCTGAAAAGATTGGAAATGATATTGGGTTATTAATCAATGAAAAACAAACAGGACTAAATGTAGTATCCAGTATACAAGAAGTAAAAACGAACACAGATCATCTTGTCGCCCTTCATGCAACCGGTTCTAACTTACAACAAGTATGGCCACAAATCAAAGAACTTCTAGATCATGGTTTTTCAGTCGTTTCTACCTGCGAACAGCTTTCTTTCCCCTGGGACCGTTACCCTGAACTTGCCAAGGAAATAGATGATTACGCTAAGGCTAAAAGGCTTAGTGTCATTGGGACTGGCATTAATCCAGGATTCATCATGGATACATTGGTCATCTGTTTTTCAACAGTATTAACAACGGTCAATAAAATAATTGTCAACCGTAGGGTAGATGTTTCAAAACGACGCATTCCCTTACAAAAAAAAGTCGGTATCGGTATGCCCAAAGAAGAATTTGAATCCTTAGCTGAACAGAATAAAATTGGGCATGTTGGGCTTGAAGAATCTGTCAGATTAATCGCTTATGGTCTCAATTGGAACCTTGCAAGTGTAAACAATACAATTGAACCGACGATTGCTGGAGAAAATATTACCGTTCCACTTACTTCCTTAAAACCAGGAGATGTAAATGGCCTTCATCAAGTATCCAAGGGCAAGACCTCAAATGGAAGGGAAATATGCTTGGATTTGACTATGTCTGTTGGAATTAATCAAGAAGATGAAATTATTATTGAAGGAAACGAAACGCAAAGATTGATCATTCCAAATGGTATTTTTGGAGATACTGCGACCGCTGCAATGGTTATCAATACCGCTAAGCAGATCGATGCCATTCGCAAACCAGGGTTACTTACCATGGCTGACATTGGAGTACCAAGGAATATATATCAATCCGAATTTGCACGTATTTAAATGCAGAAACAGCATCACTGGGGCGAAGTGTAACCTGCTCTAATGGCTTAAAAAAAATAGACAACACAGAATATGTTCATTTCTTCAATAGTTTATTATATTTCCTTGACGTGTACGAGAATTCTAGATTTGAAAATAGGATGATTCCCGTACACGTTTCGTTTCTTATTCGATGAAATTCCTAATTATTACCAATTATGTTTTAGTTCATTTTATTTGTTCCCTTACAAGAGTAAATATCGTATTTTAACAGTCTACGTGGACAGATTAAATTATAAAATAAAGTATTGTTTTATTTTTCTGAGGCATACGCCGTATAAAAAAAATCAGCTTCTTCACAAGCAGATATTTATTCAACAAAAATGTTATGGAAGACGGTATCAAAACTATCATAGGTGACTATGATACTGAAAAAGGTTGGAGAGCTCAATTTATATGCTTAGATGTTTTAACAACTCAATGAGGATAAAAACTGTTAGTAAAATGATAACAAAAACCCCAAAAACCACCTAATCGTAAATGATTAGAGTGGTTACACAAATTATTCCCTTAGTTGAGATGAAGCATTCACTACCTTCAAGGAACCAAGTGGTAAAAGGTTCTCCTAAGAAATATCAAAGAAAGGTCTGCTCATGGTTGTTTCCGTTCGGGAATGGCTTTCCATAGTCCTATCCCTCAACTTTTAGAAATTCCAAGTAAATCTTATGGAAACAAAAATCAGATAGTATAGTACTGAATTGAATTGGGGGACATACAAAGTTTATTAATCTGCTACCTCTTTTTCGGTTTTAGTTTACGAAGTTTGAGAACCTAGTTTCAATGAAATTCGTCTGGCGGCATTCGTTACTTTTTCAATTAATTCCGGCAAGCGATCTTCTTGAAATCTTGCATCAATTCCAGCTACGCTTATACCTGCTACAATTTGATTTTTACCGTTAAGTATTGGTGCACTTACGGATTTTGTATAATCCTCTAATTCAGAGGAAGTAATCGTATAACCTTTCATTCTTGCATCTTCCAAAGCATGACGGAGTATTTTTTTATCTGTTATCGTTCCAATAGCAATTGGTTTTAATTCTATATTTTCGAGATATGCTTCACACTCTTCTTCAGACAAATAGGCGAGTATTATTCGAGAGTCACCTGCGTACAGTGGTGAACGCCTTCCGATTGAAGTATATAAACGAACAGGATGCAACGTATCTACCTTTTCAATATACATGGCTTCGTTAGTATCTCTCACAATTAGATTCACAGCTTCTTCAACATCATCTCGAAGTTCTTTCATAATGGGGTATGCGATTTTTCTTATATCTAAACGCTCCCCTACGAGTTGTCCAAACTGCAAGAATACTAGCCCAAGTGAATAATAACCATCATCATCTCTTGTTAAAAACCCCATTTCTTCTAATGATCCAATCATACGGTGCAGAGAGGTTTTTGGGAGGCCAGAAAGTTCCATCATTTCATTAAAAGTGAGCCTGGAATGATTTATGAAAAGGTTAAGAATCTGCATTGACTTTATAACGGTTTTATTTTGTGATTGCATACATGGCTCCTTTCATGATTTTAGTATTTTTATTAGTGCAGAAGATAGAAATTGGTGTTCACCTATACTATCAATTTATTATAAAACAAAGCACAAAAGTTGTAATTGAATAAGACTGTTTTAGCATATATTGTTATTTTGCATAAATGCTCTGAGCACATATTCATATTAGCTTCGTAGCGGTTTTCTTCATAACTTTCAACTTTTGTTTGCTTGTAAATTGGAAGCTTTCGCCATGGGTTATAAGCTTAACAGACCCCTTAGAGGATCTTTAATGGGAATATTATCTTAATGCGTAAAGCTATCAGGAATTCCTTGGGAGCTAAATTTACCTGATCGTTACAAAAAAAATTTCTTTACAAAGGTATTTCCAAAAATACTTTTGTCCCTTTCTCCTCAACAGAATGAAGGGAAAGGTTTCCACCGGCAGCTTTGGCTCTCTCTTCCATACTGAATATGCCTACTCCACGGGTAACCTTTTCTAAATCAAATCCCTTTCCTTTATCCTCTATAACCACACGAATTTCGTCATCTATTTCCCGAATCGTCACTGTTGCTTCTTCGGTTTGAGCATATTTACGAATATTCGTTAATGCTTCTTGGATTACACGGTAAATGGTAATTTCTTTGTTTGTATTCAGACGGCAATTTAAATAGCAGTCAAAATGGATCTTGATATGGTGATGCTCTGAAAACCGGACCAAATAAGAGCGAATGGCTGGGAACAAACCAAGATCATCAAGTACTGATGGCCGCAGTTCCCATGATAGGTGTCGGAGTTCTTCGATAATTTCAGTTGCTTCATCTCGCATCTGATCTAAAAGAGGATGACTCATTTCTGTCTGCAGCCTGTTAATCGTGATGAGATGGCTGTATAAGTTTTGTCCGATACCATCGTGAAGCTCTCGAGAAAGGCGTTTCCTTTCATCTTCCTGAACATCAATGATTTTTCCCGTCATTTTCTGAATCTCTTCTTCCGCAATCTTCCTCTTGGTCACTTCATAGCGAATCGCTAAATACTGGTATGGTTTATTGTGCTCATCAAGAAACGGAACTATAGTCGTATCTACCCAATAATAGGTTCCACCCTTGGTCTTATTTTTAATCTCACCTTTCCATACTTTCCCCGATGAAATTGTTCTCCAAAGATCATTGAAAAATTCTCTAGAATGAAATCCCGAGTTAATAATTCGATGATTCTGTCCAATCAGCTCTTCCTTTGAAAACTCCGAAATCCGGCAAAATTGATCATTAACAAATTTGATGGTCCCTCTTTGATCGGTTATAGCTACAATTGATGAAGCATCCAAAGCAAATTGAAAATCGACAAGTTTATTTACGGACTTTTTCAGTTCCTCTACAACTCGTTTATATTCGGTAATTTCCTTCCGAATTGCCAGGTATTTATAAGGGCTCCCTATTTCATTTAAGAAAGGGACAATTGTGGTATCTACCCAATAATAGGTTCCATCCTTTGCTCTGTTCTTAATTTCGCCCCTCCATACACTTCCTGTCGAGATTGTTATCCAAAGATTTTGCATAAATTCCTTTGAATGATAACCTGAATGGATAATTCGATGATCCTTCCCTATAAGTTCTGCTGCTGAATATTGGGATACAGCACAAAATTTCTTGTTTATGGATTGTATCTTGCCTTTTTCATCTGTAAAAGCGACAATCGTTGATTCATCGAGTGCGTACATTAAATCAACCAGCTCATTTATGGGATAGGTTTGCTGTTGATTAAGTCGTGATTGGTCTTTCACTTTATGGAACACGACTAAGTAATAGACCTCTTTTTCAAGCGAAAAGGCATTTACCCTGAAAAAAAGTGAAAAAGTATGTCCATCCCTGTGGATTCCGAACTGGTGGATTATTTCCCCTTCCCCACTGGCCTGAAGATTTGCTCCTGGCATAAGATTCAAAAGCTTTTCTCCTATTAATTCATGATTTAAATAGCCAAAATTTTCATATACCTGTTGATTCGCAAATGAGATGACGCCTGATTCATTAACGAGAATTGTCGCTTCGCTGGACCCAAAAGAATTCTCTTTTTCCATTTCCAAATGATTATTCCAGTCCATACATAGTCCTCCTGTTGCCGTTAAATTGAGCTGTTTAATTCCTTTTCCAATCTTTTCGCTGCATCAAGGATCGTATGCTGGTCACTTTCAGAAATAGGCTGTTTTGTTCTATTACCTACTAATAATACACCTTTGAGAACACCTTTAAATTGAATTGGAACTGCGAAAGCGTAGCTGAGATTTTCCGCGAGCATGATAGGATATTCTAGTGCTTTGCCCAGAATATTATTAGGAAAATCTTCAATTCCCATCGGTCTGCCTGTTGATATTACCTTACCTGCTATCCCTTTTCCATATCGAACTGTTATTCTTTTGTATTTATCATTTCTGTTCCCGGCGGCATAATGCCAGCTTACGTCTGGACCGATGCTGTTTTGTAAAGCCAGTCCAACAAAATCACAGTTCAATTCTTCTAATACTTGTTCACACGCTTGTTTAAATGGTTGATCTTTTCTCGATTTATTGCACACGTTAAATTCCATACCCTAATAACCCCTTTTTTAAAGCAAATGCAACAAGTTCAGGTCTTGTTTTCATCTGAAGCTTCTCCATCAGGTTTCCTTTATGGGTTTCAACCGTTTTCACACTTATAACAAGCTGTCCGGCAATTTCTTTATTGGAAAATCCTTTCGCAATCAAGGTCAGGACCTCTTTTTCACGGTCCGAAAGCAGATTGAAAGTATCAGAGGTCCCCTGCTTCACACTGCCTATGTATACTTCCATTAACCTTTTAGTTGCAGATGGATGAAGGTAAGCATTTCCGGTCGAAACAGAGCGAATAGCTACCAATAATTCTTCATGTGGTGCAGTTTTTAAAATACAGCCTGAAGCACCCGCTTGAATAGCTCTGAACAAATATTCTTCATCATCATGCATAGTAAGTATTAATATGGCTACTTCAGGCATTAGTTTTTTCAGTTCTGAAGTTGCTGATAAGCCATCTTTCCCATGAGGCATGCTTAAATCCATGACTACCACATTTGGCTGGAGCTCTAGTGCTTGCTGTATTCCTTCGTTCCCCTCGGAAGCTTCCCCTATCACTTCCATATCAGAATGATTATTTAATAGCATCTTTAAGCCCATTCTTACAACGGCGTGATCATCGCAAAGCAAAATTTTTATCAAAGCTGTTCCCCCTTAGCTTTGTTCGTATATGTATTGTTATAAATGAATTTGAAACAACAACGGGGATTGCTCAATTAGCAAACCCCCTGTTTAGTCCATTTTAATATAATGGAAGAGAAATCTCTATAGAAGTCCCTTTATCTATTTTTGAAAATATGGTACATTCTCCGCCAATCAAATGCATTCTTTCACTCATGGCTGCAAGCCCGCTCGACTTATTCATAGCCGTTTCCACCTCAAACCCTTTTCCTGAATCTTTAATCATAATCAATAACCTGCTTTTTTTCCATTTGAATATTATACTTGCCTTCATCGTATCAGCATACCTTGCTATATTCACTAATGCTTCCTGGCAGACTCTGAAAAGTGTAATGCTATCTCTATCAGAGATTTGCGATTCAACACCCAGATTCTCTACCTCAACTTCAATGCCATATGTTGAAGTGTATAATTTTATATAGCTTTTCATAGCAGAAATTAGCCCCAGAGTTGTAAGGGTAGGAGGATGCAATTCTACAGCCAAGAGCCTGATTTCTTGAATTGTCTTTTCCAATAGCTGGCTCATATCACCTGCATAGCTTTTCATGGCAGGCTGTTCGATTGCCTTTTCAATGAGCTGCATACCTGTAAAAAGACTGTAGAGGGACTGTCCCACGCCTTCATGAAGCTCCATTGCAATTCGTTTAATCTCTTCTTCATGAGTTTGAATAATATAAGAACTGATGTTTTTTTTGAGTGGCTGAGTATTCATTCCCACCCTCCTTAATCGTTTGTCGCAAATTATCGGGCAGGCCGACTAATACGAGACGTCCTCCCAAAAGTTACGCTTTCGGTCGAGCGATGTAAAAGCTGATGAAGAGTTTCTGTCCTTAGGGAAAGTTTGCACTAGTACTTCTTGTACGTCGAAAACTCCGCTTCAAAACTGGGATTCAATGATTTACATTGATTTTTTATGATTTTTTCATTTTATTACTTGAAATGTCACTAAACATCCCGGCATATTGAACAACATCCCCAGCATTATTCTTTATTGCACTAATTGTCAGCCATTGTAGATATTGTTGTCCATCCTTACGGCTATTCAAGATTTCACCTTGCCAGAAACCATTTTTTTCAATAGATTTCCATAAATCCTTATAAAAAGTTTGAGGCTGTTTACCTGACTTAAGTATACTAGGATTCTTTCCAATTACTTCATTTTCCTGATAGCCCGTAATACTTGTAAACGCAGGGTTTACTGAAATGATTTTACCACTGGTATCGGTGATCAAAATGCCTTCTATTGTATGGTCAATAACTTCTTTGGCAAGCTCCATTTTACCTTGGAAATACATCCAGACGACTAAAATCAAACTTGCAAGAGCAACTTCTGACAATGCCATGAACCCGATTGCATAATGGCCTGTGATATTGAATAACAAGGATAGAATTAACGGCGGGAAAAATCCTCCCAAACCGCCCATTGCGGACACAATTCCATTCACAATACCAGCCTGTTTTTGGAAATACATCGGCACTAGCTTAAAAATAACACCATTTCCCATTCCAGCACATAGAGCAATACTTAAACAGCCAAATGTGTACCAGCTAATTGAAGGAGCAAAGGATAGGATCATTGCTGAAATCGTATAAACTCCAAAAACAAACATGAGCAGAATAAGAGAATGGAAGCGGTCGGCAAGCCACCCGCCAATTGGTCTCATAAGAGTAGCAAGGACAATAAAGCCTGCTGTCCTTATACCGGCATCAACTTTATCTAATCCAAAGTTCGCTACAAGAAAGTTTGGCAGGTAAATAGTAAATGCAACAAAAGAACCGAATGTTATAAAGTAAAATAAGCTTAGCAGCCATAGTTTTTCATTTTTGTAGACACCCTTAATTTGTTCTAAAAGCGGTGTTTTAACTCTCAGTTCCCTTTTATCTCCTAATAGGAAGTTACCTGCAATAAAGACTGCCAAAATTACAAGGTAAAGCTGCACGGTTGTAGACCAGCCAAACTTCGTAGCTACAACAGGGGCTGCAAACGCTGATATAGCCGTTCCAAGGTTTCCTGCACCGTAAATTCCGTTTATAAAGCCATGGCGTTCCTTAGGATAATACTTTGGTAAAGAGGTTACTCCTACAGAGAATACGGCTCCCCCAATACCAAGAAAAAGCCCTCCAATCAACAAATCAGCAAGAGAGTCCGCGATACTGATATAATAAACAGGGAATAACAGCAATATAAAGCTAATCAGGAAAATTTTCCTAGCCCCGAACTGATTGGCGTAAAAGCCAAGGGGAATGCGAAGAATAGATCCTAAAATAACAGGAACAGCTGTTACCAGTGCAAGCTGACCATCCTGTATAGCGATATCTTCTTTAATAAAAGGCAGCAGGGAAGAAATTAATACCCACACCATAAATCCTACAACGAGATTTAAGGTTTGTAATGGAAGCTGAATTTTTCTAAACATCCTGACCACTCTCTCTTCTAATTATATATTGTAAACCCGAATTTTCATCAAAAGCTGACCACTCATTTTCATTTTTAGTCACATTGGATATCAATGGGACAGCGAAAAAGTTAATGTCGTCAAAATAAATACGCAGATGTGTTTTGTCAGGACAAAGCTCCACCTTAACAATCGTTATAGAAACGAAAGGAGCTTTATCCTGGCCATGATCATCGAAGATGGCTACTCTTGCTTTTTCCGATACTAATGGTTGTATATCTTCTACATTAATTTGTTCCACAGGTATTGCACCCTCTCTTTGCCATGTAAACATTCATCTGATAACCCTGCAAATATTTCCAGAATGTATCTTTTGCATAATTCTCGATAAATTCCATTGTTTCCTCTTCAGACTCCCATCTGCTCATTCCCTTTACTTCGGCAACTACAATATCAACCCCATCTATTGACTTTTCATCTAAATACCAGTTAAGACGGACATCTTTAAAAAGGTCTGAAAGGAGCTTATCGATTTCAGTAGCAAAATTTCCAGATGCTTCTTTTATAAAACAAAAATCAAGGTATGTTTCACTGTTCATTTGATTCACGCCTTTTCATTTTTCGTTTTTTTATAAGTAAATAACGCTAAGGGAAACACCACAATGTTTAATCCCCCAAATATTAATACATTTACATAATTTTCATAATAATATTGGTGAACCATAAATTGGGTAAATACAATATTCATCATAAAGAAGGCACAAAGCGCACGCGACACCAATAAACTTAAGCCTCATAACGCTTCACCCTTACTGCGTATACCGCGCCATTTTCAACTTTCACCTGAATCTCAGGCAGCGGCCTTCTTGGCGGACCGGCAGTTGGAGCACCTGTTTCAACATCAAATTTTCCATGATGACAAGGACAAATCATCTCTCCTTCTTCCTTCACCCAGAAAACCGGACAGCGAAGATGTGTGCATGCATTTTGGTAAGCTACGTATTTCTTTTCTGACAATCTGATCAAAAGAGCATCATCATGATCACCTGGAAATTTAAACTCTAATGCGTCACCAATTGCAAGTTTGCTTACATCTGTGATTTTTTTGTGAGGATACTCCTTTTCCCCAAGCCCCAGCAATTCTTTAGCCGCTACCGCCCCCCAAGGAAGGGAGGAAATTGCGAATACGCCAGCAGCCCCCACTAATGTTTTCATGAACCCACGTCTGTCAAGCTTTCTTTCATTATTCCGTTCAATATTATGAGTGTAATTATCTTCATTAAAGGGAATTTTATTATTTTTATCTGACGGCACCTTAATCCCTCCTAAAATAGCTTTGTTATCCCCTGTAAAATACCAGGCAAATTTACTTTAACGTTCGTTTCACCTTCAAGATACGGTATGCTAGTCACCCATTTTCCATTATCTAGATTAAATTGTTTTTTCTTATTTTCAATTTCTTCATCTGTTAGCCATTGAAGTGTATTAGACGGGCAAACACTTGCACACATTGGCGGGATACTGTCTTTTGTCCGGTCGATACATAAATCGCATTTGTACATTAAGTTTTGTTCAGTATCAAATTTTGGTATTCCGTATGGACAAGCAATCGTACAGTTTTGGCAGCCGATACATTTTTCAACGAGAGCTGATAATACGGCCCCTGTTTCATGGATTTGGATTGCCTGGGCTGGACAGCTTCTTGCACAGGCTGGATTCACACAATGAAGGCACATAAGAGGCATGGTTTGCCGATTAACCATAGGGTTTACATCGTAAACGTAGTTTCTGTTCCGCTCTTCATGCCCTCCGCATTGTGTACATGCTGCAAGGCATGAACGGCATCCTATACAGTTTTCAACTTCTAAGTACAGCCTCTTTTCCATTTATTGCACCTTCTTTATTTCTACTTTTTCCAATTGAGCAGCACATGCCTTATATTCCGGCATACGGGAAATCGGATCCAGTGCTGCAATGGTTAATAGATTGATAGATTGCTCGTGACCAAAGTGGTACGGAACAAATACAGTATCTTTACGAATTGCTTCTGTAATTTTCACTTTATAGATTGCCTCACCTCTTCGGGTAAATAGGCGGATTCTTTCTTCATGTTCCATATTATATATTTTTGCTGTTTCCGGATGTACTTCGACGTATGGCTCCGGACACATATCACGCAGGAACTGGATTCTTCTCGTCTGGTTCCCTGATAAGTAGTGGTAAACGACACGTCCAGTTGTTAAACGAAGCGGATATTTTTCATCTGGCTCTTCAGCAGGAGGGCGGTAAGGAAGCGCACAAATTTTCGCTTTGCCGTCTGCGTGATAGAATTTTTTATCCAGGAACATATGCGGCGTTCCCTTATCATTTTCATCCTTGCAAGGCCAAAATACACCGTCCTGTTTGTCGATTTTATCCCATGTAGCTCCATAATAATCGGCATATCCGCCTTTACTAGCCAGTCTGAATTCATCAGCTATATCTTTTGCTGTTTTCAAATTTGAAAAATATTTTCCTCTTCCGAGACGTTCTGCAAGCTCTACTTGTATTTGCCAATCGGGCTTAGATTCACCGATTGGTTCTTGTGCCTTATTTATCTTAATAATTCTTCCTTCCAGGTTTGTAACTGTCCCTTCATCTTCTGACCACGTTACAGACGGCAGGATCACATCCGCAAACTCTGCTGATTCAGAAAGATAGAAATCCGAACACAACATAAAATCCAGGTTTTTCATCGCGCTTCTGACGAAATTTAAATTCGGCGCGGATACTGCAGGATTAGAACATAGCAGATACAATCCGCGGATCGTTTTTTGTTCCATTAGTTCAAACATTTCATAAGCAGAAACACCCGGCTGAGGCATTTCTTCCGGAGTGATTTTCCATACTTTACAAACTTCTTCTACATGTTTAGGATTTGTAATTTTTCGGTATCCTGGCAATAAATCCGCTTTCTGACCATGCTCTCGTCCACCCTGTCCGTTTCCTTGACCTGTGAATGTTGCTACACCAGACTTCGGACGGCCAATCTTACCCGTTACAAGCGCCATGTTTGTATATCCAGATACATTGTCAACACCCTTATGCTGCTGTTCAATTCCACGGGCAAACATGACAACTGCATTCGGTGCTTTTCCATAAATCTCTGCTGCGCGAATGATTTTTTCCGGTGCCACACCTGTAAGCTCACTCGTATATTCCGGTGTAAATTCTTTTACAAGCTCTTTTGTTTCTTCAAATCCGTTTGTATGATTATTAATAAACTCTTTGTCAGCATAACCCTTTTGAATTAATAAATTTAAGATTCCATTAGCAAGGGCAAGATCCGTTCCCGGTTTCAGGTCAAGGTGCACATCTGCTCTTCTCGCAATTGGCGTTTCGCGGGGATCCACCACGATAATGTATCCGCCTCTTTCTTGAACGTTCCAGACTCGGAACATAGAAGTTGGATGACATTCTGCTGTATTACTTCCTGCAATAAATAAGCAATCCGTTTCATGAATATCTGTCCAGGGTAATGTTGAACCTCTATCTACGCCGAAAGAACGAAGGAATCCCCCGGCCGCACTAGACATACAGAAACGGCCATTATAGTCAATGTAGCGCGTTCCAAGAGCCACACGTGCAAATTTCCCTGTTAAATAGCATTTTTCATTTGTCATTGATACGCCGCTGAAAACGGATAATGAATCTTTTCCATATTTATTTTGAAGCTCACTGAACTTTTTCACGATTAAATCATATGCTTCATTCCAACTTGCTTCACGAAAGCCTTCCTTTGTTCCCTTTAATGATGCATCATCACGAATAAGCGGTTTTAAAATACGATCATCATGGTTCGTCTGCTGGTAAGCTGTAACCCCTTTTGGACACATTTTTCCAACCGTTACAGGCCAGTCATAACGTGGTTCAACCCCAATGATTTTATTTGTCGCTCTATTTACCCTTAAATTCATTCCGCACTGCATTCCACAATATGCACAATGCGTTTTGACCAATGTTTCATTCGGGTGTATCACATTCTCTACTTCTTTAAAAAACTTATCCCTTTGCATTCTGGTTTGCCTCCTTAACTTTTAGCTCATGGATAGGGAAACCGGAAAATTGAGCAATCCGGTATTTTCTTCGGCAAGGTAGGCACATTTCAGCGAGATGATGGCCTTCCTTCGTTTGAAATTCGATATCGTTCACGCCGAGAACCTCTACGACATCTTTTGATTGTTCTGTTGAAACAAACTCATCACCACACACTTTGCATCCTTTCATGGATTGTTCCGCATAATGCTCTCTGTAGTTTCTTGCAAATACACTCATTGGGCGGAATGGTATGTGAGCAAGTTTTCCGAACGGAAGATAAATCAATGTAATAATGACTGACCACTGGTGAATCAGGGACATAGCTGGCTGACCTGCACCGTGCAAAGAGATGTTCATAAACGTTAGTGACAAGCCTGTAATGCTAACTAATAACAGCATATATAATGGAAGAAAGTCATACATGAATTTTTGTTCTGCTCTTGCCTGCATATTTTTCAAACGGCGGTATAGAGCCATGCATACTCCGGCGATAACCATCACAGCTGTAATGTTCAGAGCGTTATATGATAAGTTCGCAATGATCCCATTAGCTGGTACTGTTATTACCCGGATCCCCATTGCGATAATGTTGTAGTAGCCATTTTCGTCCATGGTGAAGTACATCCATCCAAATACTAGAGGAAATGTCACGAAGCAGGAAAGAATACATCCCCATCCGATTAGAATGTGCTGAGTCCATCGGTAAATTCCCCTATTCCAGATGAAATTGTATGTTGCTAAATGTTCAACTGATGTTTTAGGCGTTGATTTTCTAAATAGAAGTTTGATGCCTTTTTTTATAAAAATCTTTGTTGGCGGCCTTTCTCCCCATGCGATATACCTGTAAAAGAACCCCCCAATAAAAATAATCGTCCCCACCATATAGCCATAAAGGTTTAAATCTACGTGTGTAAACATTCTTGTGCCAAAAAACGATAAGGTTACAAGTCCGCAAACTGCTAGAAACATAGACTTAGCAAAATGTGATGCAAATGCATTATCAATTGATTTTCCTGTTTTTTGATTTGCTGCGACTTTTGCCTGCATTACTATTCCTCCTCATTCAAACAATTACCATACCCTTATTGTAAGAGGTGCCCCGATTTTTCCATATCGGGGAACTTCCCTATCCTAAGGGGAAAATTCCCCTATCTTTGAAAATAAAAAAACAGCTCTGATGTGCAGAACTGCCTGTACTTTATTACAAACCTCCTATTTTCCAGTTTTTTGTAATTTATATTATATAGGAGGAAATACTGATGGAATTTTTTCTTGATGTTAGGCTGTTTTCGGAGAATAAACAAAAAAAAGAAAGTGCCCTTTTAATAAGAGTACTCTCTTCCTTTTTGCTACTTCTTGATGTGAAATAACTATATAATATGCTGTTTTTTTAGAGCTAATGAAATTGAAACCTTTAATTCATTTAATTGTTGTTCTTTTTGAAGAAAAAGCTGCTCAGCTTCTTTTAAGGATACTCGTGAAAATTGAATAGCTTCCCCTGGTTTGACCTGAGCAATTAATGGTAAATCTGCAGTTATCACTTGAGCTATCTTAGGATACCCTCCCGTTGTTTGGCTATCCGCAAGAAGAATGATAGGGTTTCCATCAGGAGGAACTTGAACAGACCCGTTTGTTACTGCTTCAGACAATAGCTCACGTTTTTCTTGTAACTCCAGCAAAGGGCCTGATATTCTATAGCCCATACGATCAGATTGGTTTGAAACTTTAAACAAATTCTCTGTAAAACTAACTTTACTAGAGGCCGTAAAATAATCGTACTGGCTTCCATCTATGAAACGAATAACTGGCATGCGACTTGGCATAAACTCCTTTTCATTGACAAACCACTTTGGAGCGGTAAACGCTTCCTTAAACTTCCGGTTATCTAGAATAGTAGAAGTTTCATTAAAATCCACAACATCATCTACTTTTAATGCTCTTCCATTATAGCCGCCAATTTCCCCTCTTAAATATGTACTTTTACTATTCATAACTGTAGAAATAGCGTATCCTCCCGCTACAGACAAATAAGCCCTACAACCTGATTTACATCCAGCGAATCGAAGAATCGTGCCTTTTTTTACATAAACAGGCTTCCACATTGGAACAGCTTGACTGTCAATAGTAGGTGATAAATTTCCACCTGTTATCGCGATCAAGCAATTTTTTTCTATTTTAAGAGTCGGACCCATTAACGTAATTTCCAGGGCCGCTTCACCTTCTTTATTGCCAACTAACATATTGGCAATTCGTAGGGAATATGCATCCATTGCCCCGCTTACAATCACTCCATGTTGCTGAAATCCTTTTCTTCCAAGATCCTGAATACTAGTTAATAATCCCGGCTTGATTACACGCAGGCTCACTGTAACCCCTCCTTTAGAATAATTTCTTTATACTCTTGATTAGAAATTGGATGGAATTTCACAATGTCTCCTGCTTGTAATAAACTTGGAGGATTTACATTTGGTAAAAATAGTTTGGTTGGCGTTTGTCCAATTAATTGCCACCCTCCAGGTGTTGATATAGGATATACACCCGTTTGCATACCTGCAATTCCAACTGCCCCTGTTGGTATGGTCATTCTTGGAGAAGATCGTCTAGGCGTTGAAATTTTTTCTGATAGTCCACCGAGAAATGGAAAACCTGGTGCAAATCCAATCATATAGGCTAGGTACTCACCGTTTGAATGAATATGGATGACTTCATCAGTAGATAAATTATTATAACGAGCTACATATTCCAAATCCGGGCCATATTCATCCCCATAACATACAGGAATAGAAACTGTTCGATGTGTCAGCTTTTTATCTTCTTTTAACCACTGTAGTTTCATTTCCAGGATAGAACGAACCACTTCATATGGAGAAATTAATTCATCGTTATTGCTTTGTTTTTGTTTCTTATAGATAACTAGAGGATCATAAAAAACTGTCAAATTTGTAAAAGCCGGCACACATTCTATATATCCAACAAAAGGTTCATCTTCAAGCAAATCCATAAACATTTTAATTTTTTTGTGAATGTCGTATTTAATTTCATTCCCAAATGTAATCACGATTGCAGAATCGCCTAAGGGAGACAGTACGCATGTAGTATTATTCAAAAGCTTTTCCGGCATAGAACTCATCTCTTTCTGTTAGTTATAAAACGCCTAATTTTTCATCACGAATATCCGTTATAAACATATGTCCTGGTGCATGCGTAATCATAATCGCCGGTTTTGTTTCCATTGCGATAGATTGAGGCGTTACTCCACAAGCCCAGAAGACTGGCACTTCTCCTTCACGAATCGTTACTGCATCACCAAAATCAGGCTGCTGTATGTTAGAAACACCAATCGCCCCCGGATCTCCAATATGGATTGGACCACCATGAACAGCAGGAAAACGCGATGTAACTTGAGCCGCTCGCACCACATCTTGCTGAGGAATCGGACGCATGCTTGCTACCATTTTCCCGTGAAATATCCCTGCTTCAATACATGAAATATTCGTTTTATACATCGGTACATTACAGTCCTCTTCAATATGACGAATGGAAATATCATTGTTTAAAAGGGCATGTTCAAATGTAAAGCTGCAACCGATTAAAAATCCAACCATATCATCTTCCCAATAATCTGAAATATCCGTTACTTCTTCCACTAATTCACCATATTTATATATACGATATTTTGGAATATCTGTACGTATATCACCAGACTGAGCAGCAAATTTAGGAATAGGAGAACCAATTTCTGTTACGTCTAGAAGTGGACAAGACTTAGGATTACGCTGACAAAATAATAAAAAATCAAAAGCATGCTCTTTTTTTAAGATGGCTAAGTTTGCTTGTGCATAGCCGTTTGCCATTCCAGCAGTCGGTTTAATCAATTCATTGTTGCGGATCATTGCGCGCAATTCAGCCGGGGTTGCTTGCGAAAGATTAATCATATTATACATCTCCTATAAGTAACTAGCAGTTTTTCACAAACTGCTAGTCGTAATAATTAGATTGAATCTATAGTTATTAAAATAGTGATGGTAGTTGAGAAATTAATGTATATCCACCCATTAACGCCATAACAATTACCACAAATACACCTGATATCGTTAACCATAAAGGATGTTTATAATCACCCACAATATTCTTCTTATATGCCGCAATTAAAAGTGTACCAAGTGCAATTGGTAAAATCAGACCATTAATTGCCCCCACTACAAGTAGTACTTTAACTGGTTGGCCAATTAACAAAAAGCAAATTGTTGAAACGACTATAAAGGCAATAATAATCCAGTTCGCCTTTTTATTTATTTTTTCACTGAATGTTCTGATAAACGAAACAGAAGTATATGCAGCACCAACTACTGATGTGATTGCTGCAGCCCACATAACAACACCAAAGATTTTATAACCAACATTTCCAGCAGCAAGTTGAAAAACGGATGCTGCAGGGTTTTCAGAATCAATTTGCAAGCCTTTAGATACAACACCTAGAACTGCTAAAAATAAAGCAATTCGCATAACTGTTGTTATTAAAATACCCATTACTGAACTCTTTGTGACTTCTGGCAGTGCTCCGACACCTTTCACGCCTGCATCCAATAGACGATGCCCACCAGCAAATGTAATATACCCACCTACAGATCCTCCAACTAAAGTAACAATTGCGATAATATCAATCTTATCGGGTACAAATGTCCTTACTACTGCTTCACCAACTGGAGGGGATGTTGTCCAAGCAACGTACACCATCAAACAGATCATGAACACGCCGGCAATTTGTGTAAAACGGTCCATCGCTTTACCTGCTTCTTTTACAACAAAAATTAATATTGCAATGACGGCACTAATTGCCGCCCCAACAGTTGGGGAAATTCCAGTCATCGCATTTAGACCAAGTCCAGCTCCTGCGATGTTCCCTATATTAAATGCTAGCCCCCCCATAACTATGAGTGCCGCTAGAACATAACCTAGTCCCGGAAGAACCATGTTTGCAATCTCTTGTCCTCGTTTTTCAGATACAGCAATAATGCGCCATACATTTGTTTGTGCAAAAATATCAAGAATAACTGAAATAAGAATAACAAACCCAAAACTTGCTGCAAGACTTTGGGTATATACAGTTGTCTGCATTAAAAAACCTGGTCCTATGGCTGATGTTGCCATAAGAAATGCTGCACCTAGCAATAATGTCCGGTTAGTTTTTGGCTTAGAATGATTTTTTTTCTGGTCAGTTGTTGTATTTTTGATTGGCTCCAATGGAATCTACCCCCTAGATATGATTTTATATAGAAATAGACTTAACTGTAATTTCAGATATTTCTAAGGATTTTTTTACATGACGAGCAAAGGTTAAAGCATGTTCTCCGTCCCCATGAATACAAATTGTATCTGCCTTTAAAGTCACATCAGTTCCTTGCTGTGACAAAACCTTTCCTTCTTTAACCATTCGAATAACTTGTGCAACAGCATCATCATCATTTTCTATCAATGCATACTTTTCCATTCGAGAAGTCAATGAACCATCCTGCTGATAAGTTCGATCCGCGAACACTTCACTAGCAGTTTGTAATCCAATGGTCTGTCCAGCACTTATTAGTTCACTTCCCGACAAGCCAAATAAAATGAGCTCAGGATTAATTTTGTATACAGCTTCAGCAATGGCAAGAGACAACTCTTTATTCTTTGCCGCCATATTGTACAAAGCACCATGTGGTTTAACATGTTGCATACTCCCGCCTTCTGATTGCAAGAAGCCATTTAATGCACCAATTTGATATACAACAATATCATAAGCTTCCTGTGGAGAAATATTAATATTGCGTCGGCCAAAACCTATTAAATCTTGTAATCCAGGGTGGGCACCAATTTTGACATCTTTCTCTAAAGCAAGTTGAACCGTTTTTCTCATCACGGTCGGATCACCAGCATGAAAGCCACAAGCAACATTGACAGATGTTACATAATCCAAAATCTCTTCATCATTCCCAATTCGATATGTGCCAAAACTCTCTCCTAAATCACAATTCAAATCAACTGTATTCATTGAACACTCCTCCTATTTACAGAAATTTCGAAAATTAAAACTTATAAATATGTAGAAAATCTGTATTTCACTTTCATTCAATTTCACAAATCCCGAAATTCGGAATTAGTGTTTCATATTTCGGAATATTCTTATTCTAGCATGTTTTTTTTATTTCGACAATATAATTTGTTAGCTAACCTAACATATGTTTTTGTATTTTTAATTAACCTTGAATATATTGATATATTCTTCAATTGATACAGAAGATTATTCTATATAGATTAAAGTAAAAAAATAATCTATAAGTGTAATAACAATTAACCAACAAAAACAAATGCTAAGGCATTTTCCAATAAAAAAAGCCGTTTTTTCCTAAGATAAGGAATCAACGACTTGGATTTTCATTCTATATGTAGGTTCATGTTAAACTTGCGACTTTGTATTTTCATCCCGATAGCAAAATATTTTTTTCAAGTCTTCTCATTTTTAATTAAATCGATTTATAGAAAATACTGAGATATCATTCTCACTCTTACCTGAAATAATTAGGTCACTTAAAATCTCTCCAATAACACTACTGAATTTAAACCCGTGCCCAGAGAAACCTGCTGCAATAGCAATGTGTGGATAATTAGGATGGGTATCCACTATAAAGTTCTCATCAGGGGTCATTGTATAGATGCAGTTTTTCCCATATTTTATTTTTTGACCGGTAGGCATAAATTGTTGTAGGAACTGTACCAAATCTCCCTCATCTTCATCCAATTCACCAAACCCTGCTATAGAATCATCAGGATTAATGTAATTTCCCCCATCATGTCTCCCTAATTTTAAACCACTGTCATTTATACTTGGAAAGCCATAGTATGTACCTACAGATGTATCAAAAGTGAAGGCCGGAAAGTTTTTGTAATTATATAATTCATTTGCTTCAAACCATGCAAATGTTTTTCTGATAGGGGCTAGAGGAACATTTAAGTCTAACATCGCTAAAAGTTTTGGTGACCATGCTCCCGCTGCAACAACTAATGCTTCTGCGTAGAAAGTCTGTTCATCAGTTTTAATCGTGACCCCATTTCTATGAACACATATGTTCCTTACTTGGCTATTCACAATGATGTTAGCACCATGTGACTCGGCAAGTTGTTGATACGCTCGAATACACTCTTCACTTTTTAACACACCCGAAGTCGATTCAAAGCAACCAATATAATCTTCTGGTAGTGAAATACCTGGCCATCTTTTATGGATTTGATTTGAATCTAGGATTTCTAAAGGTAAATTAAATTTATTTGAACTTGCGATTACTTGCTTAATAAATGTGGATTTTTGACTGCCTGCATTCAGTACACCTGTTGGAAGAAATAACTGTTTATCCGTAAGTTTTTCTAAGTCATTCCATAATTTTTGAGATTTAAGTGCCAAAGAAACATACTCTTCCCCTTCACCATAAGCATGTCTTATAATTCTTGTTTCTCCATGATGACTGCCCTTATTATGAGGAGGAACAAAAGAGTCTAATAATAATACCTTTTGTCCATTTTTAGATAGGAAATATCCTGCAGACATTCCCATAGATCCAGCTCCTATTACAATTACATCATAATGCATTTTTTCTTTACTCCTCCTATATTAGGTGATTAAGCATTTTAGATAGTATAGTTGGGAAAAAACTATGCTTTCTGCTATAAGCGTGATGATAATAAATTCCTAACTTGATGAAAGATAAAAAAGGAAGCCGCTTTACTTAGATTGGTTAGAGTAAAACAGCTTCCACTATAGTTTTAGAACTCAATTTCACCAACCGCCATTTCGACTAGTTTGACTATTTCTCCTTCGTGAATTTGCTCATAAACGGTTTCGATATCAGGATAAAAAAATCGATCTTCTTTTACCATTGGGACTTGGTCGCGTATTAAATGGTACACACTTTCCGTAATCGGCGACGGTTTCAAGGGGTGATGAAAATCCATTGCTTGCGTGGCCGTCATAAGCTCAATGGCTAAAATATATTCAAGTTTCTTTGAAATCTGATATGCTTTCTTCGAAGCATAATAGGCAAAACTTATCAGGTCTTCTTGGTTAGCGCATGTTGGGACATTATCTACGGTTGCAGGATGTGAAAGAACTCTAATCTCATTCAATAGTCCCGCAGCTGTATATTGTGGAATCATGTAGCCGCTATTTAACCCTGGATTAACTACTAAGAAATTAGGAAGTTCACTAAGGTGATGGTTTACTAGACGATCAATTCTTCGTTCGGTAATTTTCGCTAAATTCGCTAAGGCAATGCACATCGTATCCGCGTAGATTCCTACGTAGGAACCATCAAAATTTCCACCCATGAGTGCAATTCCATCTTCCTCTTCCGGAAATATAATTGGATTGTCACTTGCAGAGTTCATCTCATTCTCAATAGTAACCGCAGCGTCCTTCAATACTCTCTTTATGGCACCATGAACTTGTGGAATACATCGTATGCTAAGCGCATCTTGTAATCTATGTTCCTTGTATGTATCAATGATTTGGCTGCCCTCAAGTATTCTTGTTACATTTCTGGCTGTCTTAGCCTGTTCCTCATGTTTCTTTACGGTGTGGGAACGAGGATCAAATGCTTTAATTGTACCTTTTAGCACTTCTAAGGACATAGCCCCTGTAATGTCGGCAGTTTTCGCTGCTTGCATGCTATTGTATAAGGCCAAGATAGCCATCGCAGTGACAGAAGTAGTTCCACTTGTAAGTGCCAATCCTTCTTTAGCACCCAACGTAACAGGTGCTAATCCAGCTTTCTCTAACGCTTCTATTCCAGGGATGAGCTCATCTTTATACCATGCCTTCCCCTCTCCAATCACTACTAAGGCCATGTGAGCTTCAGGAGAAAGATATCCCACTGACCCATCACCTGGAACAAACGGAATAATATCGTGATTTAAAAGTGAAGCAATTAGATTTAATACTTTTAATCTGACTCCTGAAAAACCTTGACCTAAATTCACAAGAATCATCAATTGAATGGCTCTCACTACTTCTCTTTCTAGAGGCGGTCCAACAGAAACTGCATGAGAACGAATAATATTTCGTTGAAGAGTTTCTGCATCTTCAGAAGAAATTATCTCTGTCATATTACTGCCAAATCCTGTTGTTACACCATAAATCAATCGATTTTCATCTAAAAACTTGTCTATTAGGCTACGGGATTTATCCACCCTATCACAATATGTTTGAGTAAAGGAAACGATCGCCCCATATCTAGCAACCGCAATCACTTCTTGGATTGAGATAGCACCATCCCCAAGTACAACCTCTTTAATATCTTTAGGGCGTATACAATTTATTGTTGTCATGATTCAAAACTCCTCTCCTTTCGAAAATATATTCAAGATTAAACAAGGAGACGATAGTAACGCTTTTTCTCAATTATTTACTAGAAAATAATCTTATGTTATTTTCTTATTTTCTGTAAAGAGAATATTAGTTCCCTTCGGAGAGTTACCCGCTTCAAGCAAAGGGTCACTTGCTTCATGTAAGGAAAGATTCTTCGTTTCAGGTGCCCAGGCAATCGATACAATCAAACCGATTAGCAGAACTACAGCCATACCAATCATTGAAGTACCCAATCCAAATGAATTTAGACTAATAGGCAGCAGAAATGTTCCAATTGCAGAACCAATCCGACTAATTGCTGTTACCATACCTATTCCAGATCCACGAATCTCAGTTGGAAAAAGCTCTGCTGGGTATACTAATGTAAGGTTTGATGCTGCTGACATGAAAAAAGTAAAGATCAAGAAGGCTATCAACATTAAGAACTGAGAACCATTGTGTAAGAAGCTGAGTGAAAACAATGAAACAGTAAGGATTGTAAAAGCCCCGATGGTAAATCCTCTACGTGAAAATTTCGCAAGCAACCAAAGACCAACAATTGCCCCAACAAGCAAGAATAGATTTAACATTGTATCGGCAAAAAAGTTTTGTTCAAAACCCATTGTACTTAGTATGGACGGTAGAAAGGTGTAGATTGCAAAGTACGGAATAACAAGAGTTAATTTGAATATTCCACCAAAAGCCAAACGCTTACGAAGCTTTTTACTGAAAAGCCCACGAAATCCTAGAGTCTTTTGATTTTCAGCACTAGTAGTCGTTTCTCCCATTTCAACGTTCGATCCAAGGTGTTTCTTTACAATCTGGCGAGCTTCTTCGACACGCCCCATGCTGACAAGCCATCTTGGTGATTCAGGCGTTCCTATCCGTAAGATTAAAACCACAATAGCGGGAATAGCAGCACTAACAAGCATCCAACGCCATGAGTCTGAACCAACCTGTCCCAAGTAATGACCCACAAAGTTTGATGCTACATATCCAAGCGTCCATACTACGTTTATAGACGCGAGGAGCGAGGAGCGATACTTTTTTGGTGAAAACTCGGCGAGTAAAGTCGTACCGACAGCGTAATCTCCTCCAAGTCCAAAACCAATTAGTAACCGTAAAATCAAAAGCTCTTCTGGACTACTAACAAAAAATTGTAAAATAGTAGCAATCGTGATAAGTAAAAAGTTTACGAGAAAGATTTTCTGTCTGCCTATACGATCAGAAAGCCTTCCAAGTACCAAAGCTCCCGCAAAAAGACCGACTAATGCAGAACTTCCGATCAATCCCGTCCACATTGCATTTAGCTCCAATTGAGGACCAAGTACTGTCAGAGCCATCGCGATGATTCCAAGTGAATAACCATCACAGAAGCTTGATCCAAAAGTAAGGCCAGCAATACGAAAATGAAACTTTTTAAATGGTGCATCGTCAATCGTGAATTTTTGTTCGCTCAAAGAATCCCCTCCATTTTTAGATTTTTCAGATATATCAACTTAAAAAAATACTTTACAATGAAATATCAGTTAGGACATATTCCAACAAAATCACTAAATTTTCCGGCCTCCGCAACAACTAATTCAAAATGAATAATCTATATACAAAATGCCAACTCCAGCATGCTGTACTATACATTCATTATTTCACCATTTGTTATCGCTTTGATATATTTTTACCTCCTAGCTATGAACCTAATTTTATTATGAAAATCTCACAAAAAATATTATAAATTAATGATTATCTTATTATTTATATTATAATATTATATTTCTATTGTATTTTTATTAAAAAACACAAAACATTTATAAATATAAACACTTATAACGAAAATTTCGCTAGTATTATCTCTTTTGTGCCAAACTAATGTAACTCAAGTATTATAGATTTCATCATTTTGCAAATACTTTCAACTATCCTCAATTTTCTATAAAAGAGTCTTCTACCAAATCACCTATGGAACCGAAACTATCATGATTAAGCTAAACAATAATCATTGAAATAAATGACTTCACTAAGGATTTTACACCCTTGTATTCTCTCGAATTTTGCCCGTGCTTCCTTTTCAGTGTCATACTCAAACATTTTTATACTGTTCTTCGCATGGACAGTGATTATCCACATAAAAATTCCCTCCCCTTAGAAGATTTTATTTTAAACCCCTTATTTTCCTATTTAAATAGAGATTTTCACATTTTATACCCAGCCACGGAAAGACGAAGCTTCAGCCGACTTTTTAATTCCAACCATATAGGCGGCTAAACGCATATCCACTTTATAAACCTGTGCGTTTTGATATATATTTTCAAAAGAATCAATCATTACTTTACGCAGTTTTTCAACAACCTCTTCCTCTGACCAATAATACCCTTGATTATTTTGAACCCATTCGAAGTAAGAAACAGTTACCCCACCGGCACTTGCCAATATATCCGGAACAAGGAGGACTCCTCTTTCATCCAATATTTTGGTTGCTTCGAGGGTTGTTGGCCCATTTGCTGCCTCCACCACAATCGATGCCTTAATACGATGGGCATTTTGTGCTGTAATCTGGTTTGAAATAGCTGCCGGTACAAGAATGTCACATTCTTTTTCAAGTAATTCTTGATTCGTAATAACATTGGTAAATAAGTTCGTTACTGTTCCAAAACTATCACGTCGATCAATCAAATAATCAATATCAAGTCCTTTTGGATCATAAAGAGCACCATTTGCATCAGAAATGCCGATCACCATAGCTCCTGCATTATGCATAAATTTTGCCAGAAAGCTCCCTGCATTCCCAAAGCCTTGAATAATGATGCGTGCACCATGTAAGTCAATGCCTTTTTTCTTTCCCGCTTCTTCAATGCAAATAGTTACGCCACGTGCAGTAGCCGTTTCACGACCTTGTGACCCTCCTAATACAATCGGTTTTCCTGTTATAAATCCAGGAGAATCGAATTCTCGAAGGCGGCTGTACTCATCCATCATCCACGCCATTATTTGAGAATTCGTATACATATCAGGTGCTGGTATATCTTTTGTAGGGCCAACAATTTGGCTAATAGCACGAACATATCCACGACTTAATCTCTCAAGTTCTCCAAACGACATTACCCTTGGGTCGCAAATAATACCACCTTTTCCCCCGCCGTAAGGAAGATCAGTAATGCCGCACTTTAAACTCATCCAAATGGATAATGCTTTTACCTCATTTTCATTTACTTCTGGATGGAAGCGAACGCCTCCTTTCGTAGGTCCTACAGCATCATTATGTTGAGAACGGTAGCCGGTGAAAACTTTAACAGAACCATCGTCCATTTTGACAGGTATACGAACTGTCAGCATTCGAAGAGGCTCTTTTAATAATTCAAATAATTCGTTTGAGTAACCTAGTTTATTCAGCGCCTCTTTGATGACCGTTTGTGTTGAAAGAAATAAATCGAGTGATTCATTTTCCTTTTTCTGTTCCTCGGATAAGCTCTCCGAAGTCTTTATAATTGACATGATATCCACCCCATTATTAGTAATTAAATTTATCCCTCGTTGTCTTTTCTATTGCAGTGGAGGATTAAACCTATTTAGAAAAACAATTTTGAGACGCATCATACAAATAGAACATTTGCTTTATGTCTCGTACTAATCCATGAAGCGGAAATCAAGAGAAAGGATGTGTATAGGATTGTCAAAAAAGAAACCATCCAATGCAACATCCACTTATCTTGGATTAAGAAGCTAATCCAACCTCTCTTATATCAATATTTATTGTTTCTCTTTTAGCATCATCTTACAAAAAAGGAGCAATCGCCGTAACCATTGCTCCTTTTAAGCTGTAAGTTCTTATTTATTGGTCTTAATCTCTTCTTTCTAATTTACTTTCTTTGTTGAAACCCTATTTCCTAGAAAGACTATGTTTTTAACTGACCATATCATTGGTTGATTTAGACGAGTTACTTTGTTTACCTGGTTTCACAAAAACCATGGCTATCATTCCTATTGTTACTGCAATGGATGCTGCAATAAACATTGCATTATATCCATGTTTTGCTACAAGACTTCCTGTTAGGGTCGGTGCAATAATAGTAGCTAGATTCGCAATAAAATGAGTTACTCCCCCAAAAGTTCCTGCTTTATTTGGCTCTGTATCAAGAACAACAATCCAATAGATAGAATTTGGTAAATAATTAAAGGCATTGCCTATACACATTAATGCAAGTACTGCCGCTGCACTCTCAACAGTTGGGATCAACATAAAACAAACAGCTGTACAAAATAAGGAAACTACTGTGAACCAAGATCTAGCAATACGTAAATTCCCTGTTTTTCTACGTAATATATCCGAGATTTTACCACCTAATAATCCAGTGATAATAGCTCCTACCCAGGGAATCATACCAATATATGAAAGAGATGAAAGTGAATAATTAAATTCATCTTGCAGATATTTGGGAGTCCATGTAAGTAATAAAATATTTACATATAAAAAGGCAAAATATCCAATGGCATTCATTACTAACGTAGGGTTTTTAAAAAAATGGTACCACGGTACATTTATTTGTTCGTCTAATTTCGTTTCGCCTTTAATTAATATATCTGCTCTTCGAATTTCTTCTAGTTCGGTTTTCGAGACTCTTGGATGATCTTCAGGTAGGTTTGTAAATACTTTGTTCCAAATTACTACCCAAATAAAACCTAATAAACCGAGAATAACAAATGTTACTTTCCAGTTAGTGAATGTTAGAAGACCTACTACGATGGGTGCAGTAATTAATGCTCCAATTGGCGTCCCAACTAATCCAAGTGCTACAGCAAACCCTTTTTCTTTAGGAGATACCCAGTTTGCCATAGTTCGGTTCATTGTTGATAAGGTAGGTCCTTCAGCGAACCCAAATAAAACACGAAACACCGCAAATCCTGCCAATGCAGAACCTCCAAATAATGCTGCACCTATATGACCTGCGAATATTGTCCCAATTTCAAAAAAAGACCATGTAGTTCCAGCAATGATCCACATAAATTTAGGACCTTTCTTATCTGCTAAAGCACCACCAAATAGCGCTCCGAATATATAACCATATCCAAAATATCCTAAGATTGCTCCCCAACTTACTGGATCTAAATTGAACTCCTTGATGATTTCAGCTTGGGCATATGAAAGTGCACCTCTATCAATATAATTTATGATTGTAATAAGAATAATCATAAAAATAATAAAATAACGATATTTATTTCTCAACATGTAGTTCCCCCTTGATGTGTGATAGAGAAGTGACGAATACTTACTGATTTTAAACATAAAAACAGTAATCATAAGACCCTTTATCTAGTCTGTATTATGCAACCTGTAATAAATTGCGACCATGCATACCCTGACTTTGACTGTTTCGGCACCCTTATAGGCTTTGCTCGGATCAAGACAGACGAAATCAATTTGCATGACAATCGGGTGCTGGCCAATATCTAGTAAAATATCAATCAACTCATTAGCTGGCATTCCACCATGGGTAGAAGCATGTACACCCAGCGCAGCTAAAATATCAAGTATATCTCCTGCATTGACAATTCGGAATTCTGTTAGATCCACTTTTTCATCCAAGTTGTAGGCAACAAAGCCTTTTCATATCCGCCGAAATTCCAGCGGATATAAAGAGGCTCCTGATACACTGATTGAGGACCGTGAAATGGGTGCTCCATAAAGGATAAGGTAAGGCGTATCTTCTTCTGGTACATTCCAAGATCATCAGGCTTTTGAAGCCATTCTTTCTCTATATTATTTCACCACTTGTACGCCTTTTTTCCATACGGACTTAACGTGGTTAACTCCAAATAAATATTGCAATTCCTGATAGTTTTCTACATTCCATAAAACAACATCTGCTTGTTTTCCGACTTCCAGCGATCCTACCTTTTCCTGCCTATTGATCGCACAGGCAGCATTGTATGTCGCCGCCGTTAATGCTTCTGCTGGGGTGAGCCGCATCGAGATGCATGCTAGATTCATAACCAGGGGCATAGAAGTCGTCGGTGAGGACCCGGGATTGCAATCCGTCGAAATGGCCACCGCTACACCTTCATCTATCATCCGTCTTCCTGCAGCCGCCTCTTCACGTAAATACAGCGCTGTTGCTGGAAGGAGGCAGGCAATCGTTCCTGATTTGGCCATATCTTGAATGCCCTCTTCTGAAGCTTTCAATAAATGCTCGGCTGAAATAGCTCCTATTTTCGCAGCTAATTCTGCGCCACCATAAGACTCAATTTCATCAGCATGAATTTTAGGAATCAAACCGTAATTTTTTCCCGCCTCTAGAATCCGCTCCGATTGTTCAGGTGTAAACACGCCTTTTTCACAAAATACATCATTAAACTCTGCCAGCTTTTCGTTTGCTACAATGGGAAGCATTTCATTAATCAAATGATCGACAAAGTCATCTTCACGACCTTTAAACTCATTCGGCACCGCATGTGCTCCCATAAAAGTTGGAACAAGATCAATATGGTGCTTTTCCTGAAGCTTTTTCATCACACGCAACTGTTTCAACTCGGTTTCCAGATTCATACCGTAACCGCTTTTCCCTTCCACCGTTGTCACACCATGAGCGAGAAACGAATCAAGTCGACGTATGGTTTGTTCCATCAATTCTTCTTCACTTGCTTCCCTTGTCATACGGGTGGTTGCATGGATACCGCCACCCGCATTCATAATGTCCATATATGTTGCACCTTCAAGACGCATTTCAAATTCACTTGCTCGACTCCCGCCATATACAACATGCGTATGGGGATCCACTAGACCCGGTGTTACAAGGTAGCCAGACGCATCGAAAACTTCAGCTTCATGCAATCTATCTGCATAAAGCTCCTCTATTTCTTTAGTCGTACCGACAGCTTGAATCAAACCATTTTCCATCCACAAGCTGCCATCTTCGATCAATCCAAGGTCAGACATAGCCTCTTTTGAACGGGGACCTTTTTTTACTGATGCAAGAGTAGCGAGATTTGCTGCATATTTTATCCAAATTGGTTTTGTCATGACTTATCTTTTCCTTTATCAAGCATTGGGATATTAATTCCTTTTTCACGAGCAGTTTTCTCTGCCAATTCATATCCTGCATCCACATGTCGCACTACACCCATACCCGGGTCTGTTGTTAATACACGTTCAATGCGAGCCCCTGCTTCTTTTGTACCGTCAGCCACAATAACCACACCTGCATGAAGTGAGTAACCCATTCCTACTCCACCGCCGTGATGTACGGATACCCAGGTAGCTCCACCGACTGCGTTAACCATGGCATTTAAAATTGGCCAGTCAGCTACCACATCTGATCCGTCTTTCATAGCTTCAGTTTCACGATTTGGCGAAGCAACAGAGCCTGAATCCAGATGATCACGCCCAATTACTATTGGTGCCTTTAATTCTCCGCTCGCGACCATATCATTTAGAATTTTTCCGAAACGGGCACGCTCGCCATACCCCAGCCAGCAAATCCTAGAAGGGAGGCCTTGGAATTGAATTTTTTCCTGAGCCATTTTAATCCAATTGCATAAATGTTCATTATCTGCAAATTCACGTAAAATCGCCTGATCTGTTTTATATATGTCTTCAGGATCTCCAGACAGTGCTACCCAACGGAAAGGACCTTTTCCTTCACAGAATTGTGGGCGGATATAAGCTGGAACAAATCCAGGGAAGTCAAATGCATTTTCCACCCCTTCATCTTTCGCCACTTGTCTAATGTTATTACCATAGTCAAACGTCACTGCACCTTTTTCCATCATTTCAAGCATTGCTCTAACATGTTTGGCCATAGAAGCTTTAGAGCGTTTTACATACTCTTCTGGATTCGATTTGCGCAATTCAGCTGCTGCTTCAAATGACATACTTGAAGGTGTATAACCGTTTAGTGGGTCGTGTGCAGATGTTTGATCGGTTAACACGTCCGGGATAAAGTTACTAGCAATCATTTCAGGAAGAATGTCAGAAGCATTCCCAATCAGACCAATGGATAAAGCTTTTCCTGCTTGTTTTGCTTCTATAGCTAAACGGATAGCCTCTTCTAATGAATCCGTTTTCACATCCGTGTAACGAGTTTCAATTCTCCGGTCAATTCTTGTTTCATCTACATCAATTCCGATACAGACACCGCCGTTCATTGTTACGGCTAGCGGCTGTGCCCCACCCATACCGCCAAGACCCGCAGTTACTGTGATAGTGCCTCTTAAAGTATTATTGAAATGCTGCTTCGCTAGCTCCGCGAATGTTTCGTAAGTTCCTTGTACAATTCCTTGAGAACCGATATATATCCAGCTGCCAGCTGTCATTTGTCCATACATCATCAACCCTTTTTTATCGAGTTCATGGAATGTTTCCCAATTTGCATAAGCCGGGACAATGTTCGAATTTGCAATAAGTACACGTGGTGCATCGGTATGAGTTTTAAAAATAGCCACCGGTTTTCCAGATTGAACAAGTAAAGTTTCATTGTCTTCCAGTTCTTTCAGTGATTTGACAATTGCATCAAAGCACTCCCAGTTACGAGCTGCTTTTCCAATTCCACCGTATACCACAAGATCTTCTGGGCGTTCAGCTACTTCTGGATCTAAATTATTCATCAACATTCGAAGAACGGCCTCTTGTTGCCACCCTTTTGTATTCAAATCTGTACCTTCATATCGTATAACCTTGTTTTTTGTATTAGCATTCATTTTTTACAGCCTCCTTGATGTGTTATATTTTCATTTTAAACTAAAAATTCAAATAATTTATTATAATTTAATGATATTTTTATGAATTGTTTTCATATTTTTTTATTTGTTTTATATTTTTATAAACAATTTCATTTTTTTCATTTGTAGCCCAATAAAAAAAACGATTCAGTATTAGCTGAATCGCCTTTTTTCATAATCCAGACCGATAAGCAGATGGTGTACACGCTTCAAGCAGTTTGAATTTTGCATTAAAATATGTTTGATGTGAATAACCCGTTAATTGTGCAATTTCTTCCAATGATAAATCCGATTCCTTTAATAGACGTTTAGCCTCTCTAATTCGAACTTGATGCAGGGTATTGCGAAAAGACTGACCGGATTCGGCTGCAAAACGACGGCTTAGAGTGCTTTTATTAATACGAAGCGCATCAGCGCATGTTGATAAACTCCATTGGGCATCCCAATAGTTAGACTCAATTAACTCCCTTGCTTTTTCCACAAGTGTGCGCGCCCCATTTTGTAATTGCTCATGGTCCTGAAGAAGCAAACGGGTGGTAAACATAAGCAGCTCTTTAACAATTTGATAAATAACTGGTTTATGTACTATTTGCTGAAAAACTTCATGATAGATTGCTTCTAAAGAAGAGTTTTGGAGGTTGTATGATTTCATATGTCTCCTGATTTGTGCAAGAACACTTGTAAGGCGAATGCGAACTATTTCAGGGTCAGGGTATGGTTGCTGAAAAGTCAGAAATTCATGCTCGACCCAATTCCTAATCGCTTTCGTATCTCGTCTTTCAAGCATTTCAATCCATTGCCGTTGTTCCAGAGGAGTGAGAAATGGATCCATCTCTTGAGAGGACATTTGTTGACTTTCTGCTAAAATAATATCATAACCTTCGAAAAAAATTCGCCTCGTCAATTCACGAGTTTGCTGGTATGTATTTTTTAACGAATCATCTGAAGTTGCTACTTTGATTATTATGGCAAGAGGCTCATCCATACGTTCTTTCCAGTGAGCAAGAAACGCTTGATACTCTTCCTTATATACATCGACTTCCTTAGTTTCCTGGACGCATAAAATAAAATCCGATAACGCAAATATTTGATTATTGCCGGTAAAAGAATAACGTTGTAATTCATCATAAACTAAAGGAAGCGTGTTATGATGAGGTGTCAAAAATGCGACCATCGTTAACCTACTGTTATGTCTCCGCTCTGTCAAAAAGAAATCAGGGTAACCGATGGCCAACGTATTCTCTACTTCCATTGTGTTATTTGAGAGATAACCTTGACCGTTTCTCAATTGATAACGTAATTGTTGAATATGTTTTACTAAGTCTACAGAAGAAAAAGGACGGAATAAAACATCTTCCGCACGAAAACGAAGCGCTCGATATGCAGTTTGAAAGATTCGCTCAGATGAAACTCCTAACCATCGAATACCTCGTTGCTTTAACTTAACACCCAACATCTCACTTTCACTCGTCCATAAATCCATATCCAAAATGACGAATTCTGGTTGTTGATTTTGCATACCCACTTCAAATTCCTCAATTGTTTTCCACAGAATCAATCGAACTCCAGTAAGATGAGACTCCACTATCCACCGGATTCCTTGAGCTTCTATCTCATCTTTTGCCACCAAATGGATTTCCACATTATTCCCTCATCTCTTCTTGCATTTACTTTCATCAAGGAAACGTACCTATACATTAAAGTCGCCTTTAAAAGAAAATGAATAATACAATTATTTTCTAAGAAGCTTTCACCTTTCCTTCAATTCTATTCCACACAGAATGTTAAGAACAAGTCTTGTTGAGCAGCTTCATCCATTCGGATTTATTAAAAGTTTTTACAGAAGGAACTAACATTAAGAGCAACCACTGAAGATAACTGCTATCTTACAAAGACTTACCATTAATCTAAATACGAGTCATTGTTCGTTCATGAGTTTCTTATTCTTAGTATATTAACTGTCTTTCCAAGTTTTCAATTCACGCTTTCTAAAAAATGGGTGGGGCAGTAAAAGAGCTTGTTCTTTCTTTACGATACAACTATATTAAAAAATAAAAAGAAACACCAGAGAAAAATCTTACACTTTTCAATGGTGTTTCTTTTTATATCCCTTTTAAGGCACACAATTTAATTTTCATTTAAATCAGTTATAATTGATTAATATTGACTTCAACTTCTTTTACGATGTTTTCATCTGAAGCACTTGTCAATTTTAATGATAATAGGGTGATGACTCCTATTACAAGTAATCCAGATAAGATAAACATACCTTGAGTAAAAGCAACAGTTCCGAGAATCATCGGTCCTACAAAACCGCCTAAAGCCGCAAATGAATTGACTAGGGCTATTCCAACTGGTGCAGTGGATTCAGTGAAGAAAAAGGTCATATATGCAAAGAAACATCCACTGAAACCGTATAACCCGAAAGATGTAATCGTTAACATAAGCACCATCATAAAGACACTATCAGAAAAGCCGCACCCAATAAAACCGATAACTGCTATCATGAGACAAACGAGCAAGTGTGATTTATGTGCATTGGTCCGATCTGAATTCCAGCCTACAAACATAACGGCAGGTATCCCGACTAACGATGGAATCATCGCTAACCATCCAATTTCTAAATTGGTTGTTGCATTTTCCGATAAAGATTTTATGATGGTTGGAATCCAGAATGACAATCCATAGATAGATGTGTACCCTGCGAAATAGAAAAGTGCCAACTTCCATATTTTCGAATCTTTCAGCATATCAAGCTTGTGACTTTATTTATTTTCGAGCTTAGTTTTCTTTCCGCACTCAATTCCCCTTCTAACCAATCACTTTCTTCCTTAGATAACCATTTAGCGTTAGTCGGTCTATTAGTTAAATAGAAAACAACAACAATTCCAATAATAATGGCTGGAATGCCCTCAAGGATGAACATCCATCTCCAGCCTGCCATACCAAACCAGGAAATATTGTCAAGAATCCACGTCGACACAGGCGCACCAATCAATCCGCCTATCGGTAAGGCTAAAAGCAAAACCGCTGTTGCCCGTCCTCTTTCGCGGGCCCTGAACCAATAAGTTAAATACAAAATTATACCAGGAAAAAAACCCGCTTCGGCGACACCTAATAAAAAACGGAGAATGTATAAATGCATCGTTGTTTGTGCAAAACCTGTTAATATTACCACGAGTCCCCACGAAATCATTATACGGGCAATCCACATCCGAGCTCCCACTTTATGCATGATCATGTTGCTTGGAACTTCAAAAAAGAAATAGCCTATGAAGAAAATACCAGAAAGCAATCCAAAAACTTCAGCGGATAAGGCTAATTCAGCATTCATTTGTAAAGCAGCATAGCCTAAATTGACCCTGTCCAAGTAAGCAATGATATAAAGGATCAAGATAAATGGAAGAATCCGTTTCATCGTTTTACTGATCGTTCTTTTCTCTATTTCACCACTGGAATGATTCATGATTATTTCCTCCCTTTTCATGCTACTATTTCCCAAAAAATAATCCGTTTACTGCACATCTCTTTTCGTGCTTCCCGACTCTCTGGTTCATTCCTAGGACTATCAATTTATCCTGATACCACCTCCCTCCATTTACATATACTGAATCCAACAATATTATAAATACAATCCATATACTCAGGGCTAAAGAGGAATAAGCCTTTCTAGATGATAGTAACTGATTGTATAGGAATCTTCAGAAAAATCTAACGAACCTTATCACCAAATTCTTCTACTTTGAAAAACCTCCTATTTAAACTGAATGAACCTCCCCCATACTTATCTTGAATTTTGTAAACGCCTTCTAAATGTGCAAAATGCAATTAAGAAAGCGTTGTGATTATTCATGATCTACGTTAGATTAAATAGACCAACAATCCTTTAACTAGACTGTAGTCTGATATTAAACTATATAGGAATATTCTGTCAATTTACATTTGGAGGTTTTTTATGATTGAACCCAGAAAGAAACAGCTTAGGGGAGAAAAGACTCGTGAAAAAATTTTAAAAATATCTTTAAAGCTATTTAGCGAAAAAGGTTATGATAAAGTTACCGTTGACGAAATCGTGAAAAAAAGCGGCACATCAAAAGGGTCATTTTATCAACACTTTTCAGCGAAATCGGACATCTTTTTAGTGAGATTCACAGAAGTCGATGATTACTATCGCGAAGTCTTCCGTTCGTTCCCAGTCGATATGGACCCTACCGAGAAATTGTTTATTTTCATACGCAAATTGATGCGTTTTCTGGAAGAAGAAATGGGCAAAGATTTAATGAAAGTGATTTACAGTTCCGCTTTAGATTCAAAAGAACATACTTACTTTTTAAATTCAAATCGCTCACTCGTCCAAATTATTCGTTCATTAATTGAAGAGGCGAAAGAACAAAACGACATTGGCACTGACCAATCAGTTAACGAAATTTCACAACTTATCACCCAAGCCTGATGGGAATCATCTATCATTGGGGATTAAACAACTCAGAACAAAGCTTGGAATCACTATCCATACCGCTAACCGAAACAATCATTAATGGGCTGAAAAGAACAAATACATAAATCAAAAGATTCATTTTCAAAAAATCTGACATTTAATTCAATATTAACCCCAATCTCATTGAATGGTCAGGGTAACTCCATTAATCTATAAAGTTCATACATTTTCATTATTTCACTTGAGTGTCAGACATTTTAAACGAGGAGTTTAAAGCCAGATATTATGAAACGATTTTTCTTTATCATCCTATATGCAATCTTATTTGGATTATCACTGCAGGCTTTTAATTTCAAGCTTGACCACCCTATTGCAGAAGATATCAGCCGGCTGATGCCCGTTAAAATGAAAGCGATAAAGGCAGAAGATAGTGAAGAAGCAATCAAAAAGGTCATTTTAGAAGCCGGAAAAAACGATGATCATATTTCCATTGCCGGAATGCAACATAGCCAAGGAGGACAGACATTATATCCAAATGGTATTCTGCTAGATATGAAACAATATGATAAAATACTTGATTTGGATGTAAAAGAAAAACGCATCACGGTCCAAAGCGGAGCAACCTGGGCTGTTCTCCAGGAATATATCAACCCATATGGACTTGCACTGAAGGTCAGTCAATCTCAAAATATTTTTACCATAGGCGGTTCTTTGAGCGTTAATGTCCACGGCCGCGATATTCGGCATCATGCCTTGATAGAAACTGTGGAGTCTTTTAGATTGCTAAACGCAAAAGGACAAATCCTAACAGTGAGCCGCAAAGAAAATTCGGAGCTCTTCTATTCGGTTATTGGCGGGTATGGTTTGTTTGGAGTAATACTCGACGTGACACTCCAACTTACCGATGACGAACTTTATAAAATTAAAACTAAATCACTCCATTATAATGAATATACGTCGTACTTTAAAAGAGATGTTCTTCAAAACGATGATGTTAAAATGCATCTGGCAAGAATATCCGTTGCTCCTGACTCCTATTTGGATGAAATGTATGTAACGGATTATTATAGGGCAACTGACCAAACACAGCTATCTAACTACAATACTCTCAAACGGGAAACGATCATCGCCGTGCCTAAATTCTTTCTTGGCCTCTCCCGTTATAATGACTGGGGTAAAAAAAGGTTTTGGGAAACTCAAGAAACCTACACGGCCAATATTGATGGTAACTTGATTTCCAGAAATAATGTGATGCGGTCTGACTCTGCTTTTATGGATTACAGCCACCCCTCCAAAACTGAAGTTCTTCAAGAATATTTCGTTCCGATTGATCAATTTGCTGATTATATCGATGATTTAAGAAAAACCTTATCTGATGAAAAAGAGTTTAATTTATTAAATATTACCATTCGTTATGTGGAACATAATGATGAATCACTCATGTCCTATGCCAAGGATGATATGTTCGCTCTTGTAATGCTCATCAATCAAGGTACAGATAACGAAAGTAAGGAAAATACGGGAAGGGTCATCCGTAACATGATTAATGTGACGCTTGACCATAACGGCAGCTACTATTTGCCCTATTATGGGTATCCAACAAAGACACAATTATTTGAAGCGTATCCGCGTACCGATGAATTCTTTCGATTAAAGAAGAAATATGATCCTGATAATCGCTTCATGAATCTTTTCTATAAGGAGTATCATCCATGAATTATAAACGTTTTGTTTTTTACCAAGGCACTGTTGGAATGGCTGCCAGCATGATTTTCCCTTTTTATATTTTACTAATTAAAAATGTAGGCACCAGTTATTCGCAATTCGGATGGGCATATGGAATATTCTCACTGACTGCAGCGCTTAGCTATCCTTTAATCGGAAAATTCACTGACAAAGCCGGTGACAAAGCATTTCTCCTTTTCTATTCATGGGGAATGGCACTAATCCTTCTTGCCTTTCCTCTCGCATATGAAATTTGGCATGTCTATCTCCTGCAGATCATAATGGGGCTCCTTGGAGCTGTACAAAAAAACACTGAAAAAACGGTACTTGCAAGATATGTTACGAAGACAACAGCGGGTGAGGAAATTGGAAACTACCATGTCTGGACATCCATAGGTGCTGCAGCTGCGGTGATTGCAACCGGATATTTAGTCGACTTTTTAACGATTGGCAGCATCTTTTACCTTGCATCCTTAATGTTTGCCTGGAGTGGATTTATTATAATGAAGATGGAGAAAAACACTTCACTATATAATGTAGAATAAATAAAAAATATAAGGATTTATTACTGGTTAGCGCTAATAAATCAGTTACCCCTTTAGTAGAAGAAGCATCTGCATTAACCTCAGCAGATGCTTCTTCTACTATATAAATCATTTGCGGATCAAAAAACAAAAAATGATCTTACAAAGATATATTAAACCTGCTCCCCTTTTCTCAATTTGTTTCGTTAAATATACGAATTCTAAAATTACTTTGTTTATAAGTATAAAGATAACGGACCAGAGCTCAAATAATATAAAAAACTACTTTCTTATCAACATGGTTATTATTTTTTCGTCTGATAAAACTAATGACATCATAATAACACCCATTCCAATCAACTGTTGAATAGACAACGCTTCATGTAAAAAGAAAAAGCCTAAAATCATTCCTATGACTGGCACAATATAATTACTAAATGACGTAAATAACGCGCCTTCTTGCCGAATCAGCCTATTAAATAATGCATAAACAACACCAGCGTGGAAAATGCCTAAAATGACTAAGTAAATAGATTGAGATCTTTCTAAATCCAATTCGAAAGATTGCTCAAACACAAGGGACATTGGGATGAGCATTGCACTGGCAATCAGTAATACATTTCTCATATGAATAACGGAAGATCCCTCGTTTAATTTCTCCAGGATAATCAATGATAATCCAAAACTCATAGTCGCTAATATCAATAGGATATTACCCTGAATGCTGTTGAAAAGATCTTGAAAACCGTGTGTTGGCCAGGAAAGAACGACAATACCGGCAAATCCGAATAGGATACCTGTAATCTCCGGCATTGTGCTTTTTCTTTTGAAAAATACTATTAAAAAGAGGATAGTAAAAACAGGAACCATTCCAATCAACATCGCTGCGACACTGCTAGGCACCGTTTTCTGGCCTTGTGCAATGAATGCAAATGGCAGTACAACCTCGAAAACCGCAATGATTATATACCATTTATAATAACTCTTATTTACTCTTCGCTCTTCTTTCGATAAAAAAAAGCCAATGAAGAGTAAACAGATACCACCTATACATGCTTTGATGGCTGACAAAGTAATAACCCCAACATCATCTATAACTAATGCAATAAAGAAGAATTGAGATCCCCATATACAGCTAATCAAGAGTAATAAAACATATTTATTCATTCACTTTACTCCCCTTTTTCATCAATGGATCGGCAATAGTCTTATTAATATGCTTTGACCGATTACTACCAAGATAGTTCGTGCCAATTACACCAACAAGAATAATCATCGCACCTACAACGTGATAATAGTAAATGGATTCATGTAAGAAAATCACCCCAGCTATGATCGTAATCAATGTTGCTAAATTACTAAAAACGCTCATTTTAGAGGCAGGTAATATAGATAATGCATAGTTTGATAAAAACCCAGTAAGCAGTGACGATAATGCACCAAGATATACGATTGAAATGAGAAATGAACTACTTACTAAGGGTAAAAAAAAGCTACTAATTGATTGGTTAATTATATGGTTGATGATGGCCATGCTATTAAAAGCAACAAAACCAAAGAACGTCATCACATAAGTTAACGTAAATAGTGAATATTGCTTTGTTAATGTCCTTGCTACCACATTATAGAAAGCTGCAGCAATTGAGGATAATAAGATCAGTATCGTTCCTTTCAAACTATGAGCCTCAAGTTGCAAGTCGTTCATGACAAAGATAAAGATAACCCCCATCACAGATAAATAAAGAAAAAATTTTTGACCTTTACCAGCATATTCTTTCAAAAATAATGAAGCTGATAATAACGTAAAAATTGGTATGGTCGCTTGGATAATACCCGCTTCTGAAGATGAAGTATAAACGAGACCAAACACTTGAAATGTAAAGAATAAAATTGGATAAAGGAACACCAACGGAAGAATTTTCAAAGTATCCTTTGCACTCATCTTCACTGAAGTCCTCCTATACAACAGCTTTAAAATTATAGCGATCAAAAAAGCCATCGTAAATCGATGTGCTAAAGTATCTAGCGGACTCGCTTCTATTAATGATATTTTTGTAAAGATAAATGAAAATCCAATAATAATGGCATATACTATCGCCGCAAAATAGGCTTTTTTTTGTTCTGACATATGCGTAAATCCTCCTTTTCATCACCCGTCCGGTTGTTAGTATCGTATTAAAAGTTCCACTACGATACAATACAAATAAGAAGCATCTGTAACGGTACAGTTTATAGGAGGTATACATGCTAAAATACGTAGCTTTGTTTAATGAATTTGAATCTCTCATCCAGAATGGACAGCTCAAAGCGGGCTTTAAACTCCCATCTATTCGTCAATTAAGCGATAAACATCAATGTAGTAAAAGTACAGTCTTGAAAGCCCTGCAAGAATTGGAAAAGAGGCATTTAATCTACTCGGTTCCTAAAAGTGGATATTATGTCGTGCAAAAAGAATTTGATGCTAAAAGTGAACCAACTTCGGAAATCGATTTTGTTACCTCCGCTCCTGCTTGGCATCAATTTCCGTATCATGACTTTCAACATTGTATCAACAAAGCCATCGATACCTATCAGCAAGAATTGTTTATCTATGGCACTCCAAAAGGACTACCCTCTTTAATTAAAGTGATTCAAAAACAATTAGAGCAATATCAGGTATTCGCAAAAGAAGAACAGATTTTCATTACTTCTGGCGTGCAACAAGCACTTTCCTTATTAACGTTCATCCCCTTTCCAAATGAGCGTACTCATATACTTGTGGAACAGCCCAGCTATCATCTATTTGTGGAACAATTGAAAGCGTACAAGATTTCCGTGCTAGGAATTCAAAGAACAGCAGAAGGTATTGATTTAGGGGAATTAGAGAGGATTTTTAGAAGTCAGGATATTAAATTTTTTTATACGATGCCTCGTTTTCATAATCCGTTAGGGACTTCTTACTCTAAAAAGGACAGAGAAGAGATACTAAAACTTGCTGTAAAGTATGGTGTTTATATTGTAGAAGATGATTATTTAGCAGATTTCGAAGAAAATTTGAAGGTAGACCCTATTTTTTCCGAGGATACTCATCACATGGTCATTTATTTAAAAAGTTTTTCTAAAATAATGTTTCCAGGATTACGCATAGGTGTCGCCGTATTGCCTAAATCATTAGTAGACAGCTTCCAACTTTATAAAAGAACAGCCGATATTGATAGTTCAATGATTTCACAAGCAGCCTTGGAAATCTACATAAAAAGCGGCATGTTTGAACGTCATAGAAACAAAGTACGTCTGTCCTATTTAATGCGTGCAAACTTGCTATATGATGCTCTAGAAAAGCACTCTACCCTAGGCTTTTATCGCCCAGCATCCATATGTATGAATTCTCATATCGTGCTACCTCATCGTTTAAATAGTGCTCACCTCATAAAAAACTTACAGAATCAACAAGTACTTGTAGAGACGATAGGTCAAAATTATATAGACGGCTTTCACCAAGAAAAAATATTAAAATTAAATGTGTCCAATACAAATATACAAAAGCTAGACCAAGGAATAGCTCTCATTTTTAAAGAATTGAATAACAAACAGAACTATTACCTATAAACTAACTTAAAATGCAGCTTTACATTTTGAAATATCATTTCAGGATAACATTTAAATTTGTGATTCTGAAAAAGCATGTGCAAAATGAGTACAAAGAAAGAGCCAATTTAGTATTGGCTCTCAACAAAGTTTTTCTTCCTAGTCCACTTTATTTGTAAAATTTAATACGGTCTTCAAGTGGTTGGAATTCTTTTTCTCCCGCTGGAGCAGTTGGATTACCAAATGGCATTTGCGCAATCAGTTTCCAATTATTTGGTATACTCCATTCTTTTTTCACTTCATCATCAATTAGTGGATTATAATGCTGCAAAGTTGCTCCTAATCCTTCTGCTTCCAGTGCTGTCCAAACAACCAGTTGATGCATACCTGAGGTGTGTTGTGACCAGATTGGGAAGTTATCAGCATATGTTGCAAATTGTTCTTGAAGCGATTTCACAACAGATTCATCTTCCAAGAATAATATTGTTCCGTATCCAGATTTAAAGGAATCCATTTTTTGTTGAGTACCTGTAAAATCTCCCCCTCCAACCGCTTTTCTTAACGTTTCAGTAGTAATATCCCATAATTTATTATGTGCTTCACCAGTTAACACAACAAGACGGGAAGATTGAGAATTAAATGCCGATGGGGTATGTTTTACAGCAAATTCAACAATCTCTTTAATCTTTTCATCTGATACTTTTACCTCATTATTTATTCCATAAATAGAACGTCTTTCTTTAATAGCTGTATAAAAATCTTTAGTCATAACTCATTTCCTCCTGAACTATTTTTAAAATGTATCTTGAATCATTCTTTTCATATTATTTCTACCTGTTTTAGTATTAGGAACAAACCAGCATATAATTCGTTTAAAGATGTAATTCACATCAATTATTCTTTAATGAATTCCTTTGTACTTCTTACTGTATCAATTGGACGAACTAATTTTTCAATTTGTTCACGTTTTGGTTCTAAGAATGGCGGTAAAGATAATTTTTCTCCTAGCGCTTCGTATGGCTCATCTCCCATAAAGCCAGGGCCATCTGTTGCAAATTCGAATAAAATTTGCGGTGCCACTCTTACGTAAAGTGACTCAAAAAAGTGACGGTCTACATAACCAGACGTTTGAAATTGGAAGCTTTCCATTCTTTTAATCCATTCTTCTAAAACAGAACGGTCTTCAACACGGAATGCAGTATGGTGAACAGTACCAAAACCTTGCCGTGCTTGAGGAAGAATTGCATTATGCTCTACAATTACTTGAGCACCATTCCCACCTTCTCCAACTTCAAATAAATGAAATGATCCTTCTTTCCCTATTTCTTTAAATAATAAAACTTTTTCCAACATTTCTTTAAAATAATCAAAGTTGGCAATCCGTATAAAAATGGGGCCTAATCCTGTAATAGCATATTCTAAAGGAATAGGTCCTTTTTGCCATGGTATCCCCGCAGCAACGCCTTCATTGTTTTCATCTGAAATCAATTGATATTGCTGGTCATCAAAATCAACAAATGAAATGATTTTTTTACCAAATTGTTCTTGAATTCCGGTATTTTTAACCTCTAGACGATCAAAACGTTTAACCCAATACTCTAATGCTTTATCATTTGGTACACGGAAAGATGTTTTTGAAATTTCATTAGTGCCATGTACTCCTTTTGGAATACCAGGGAAGTCGAAGAAAGTCATATCTGTACCTGGACCACCAACATCATCTGCAAAAAATAGGTGATATGTTTGAATATCATCTTGGTTTACCGTTTTTTTGACTAAACGCATTCCTAAAATATAAGTGAAAAATTCATAATTCTTTTCTGCACTACTTGTAATGGCTGTTACGTGGTGGATTCCTTTTAATTCATTCATTTATATTCCTCCTACTAAAATCGACAATTTGGCTTATTGGGTACTGCTGCTTTTTGCTGATTCACTCATTCGTAATCGGTTACTACATTTTTCCTTTAACGTCGATTGTCTATTCAAGTGATATTGTGTTTAGAGTTTTATCTTCAGTCAATTATCTCGAATTAATATATCTTCATTTAAAGATAATTTATCATGGATATCATTCTCTGTCAACAAATATGGATTATGATTACAATTATGCAACCTTTGTTAATATGACCTTACTTGAACTCAATCTTTTTACTCGCTGTTACTCATCATAATAAAATCCATTTATTAATAGTTCTCTATCTATTGGCAAAGAAAAACCCGAATAGAAGACTTTTTTAGTGTCGCTGCCATTAGGGGGTCATGAACTTCTTAGATATATAACTTTTCGCTAATACGTAATGCAGCTACTAAAAGTTATTTCTTCCTAATCAATTTTATTTAAAAAATTTAACACGATCTTCAAGTGGTTGAAATTCTTTTTCTCCCACTGGAGCTGTTGGATTACCAAATGGCATTTGAGCAATTAGTTTCCAGTTACTTGGGATGTTCCATTCATTTTTCACTTCATCATCAATTAGTGGATTATAATGCTGTAATGTTGCTCCTAATCCTTCTGTTTCCAATGCTGTCCACACAACTAATTGATGCATACCTGAAGCTTGTTGTGACCAAATTGGGAAATTATCAGCATATAAAGCGAATTGTTCTTGAAGAGATTTCACAACCGCCTTATCTTCAAAGAATAATACTGTTCCATAACCGGATTTAAAGGAATCCATTTTTTGTTGAGTACCTGTAAAAACTCCTTCTCCAACTGCTTTTCTCAACGTTTCAGTCGTGATGTCCCATAATTTATCATGTGCTTCGCCTGTTAACACAACAAGGCGTGCTGATTGAGAATTGAAAGCTGATGGAGTGTATTTTACTGCAAATTCAACAATGTCCTTTATTTTGTCATCTGAAACTTGTACTTCTTTATTGATTCCATAATAAGAACGTCTTTCTTTAATTGCCGTGTAAAAATCTTTTGTCATAACGTTTATTCCCTCCAGAATTCTTTATATTTATCTCGAATACATATATCTTTATTTCAAAGTAATTTTAAACATAAAAAAAATAATGTCAAACATTTCATACTGATCTAATTGTATTGCTGATAGGAAAAGGCTGTCGTTTCTTCTGAGAAGTCCTTAGTAATGCCTGCTTATCCGAGGCTGGGCTATAAATGATGAGTGATTGTATATGGGATAAATTGAGAAGTTGCTTAATTTGAATTAATAAGTGGCTAGTTTCATGAAGGTTCAGTTTTTTTGGGAACAGGTAATTGGAGATGTCGCTAGTATCGGAAAAATCCGCTTCCAATTACCTTATACTTCACTTGTTTAGAAATACATCATATATTCCCCAATTCATTTGAACTTACATGTTTGCTAAAAAAGCTTAAAAAATTTCAGTAGCATTGGGCGATAAGTTTTGGATATGTTTTAGGTATGTAATAACACTCTTTTCATTTTCATAAGGATATTCATAATTCAAATGTTTTCCAACATACATCGCTGTACTATCAAAAAGATCACACATTGAAAATAAAGCTCTCCAAACACCATCATAACTTCCATCTGCATAAGTGGAAAGAAGCTTCTGCCAACTCTTTTCAGTCAAAAAACACTCCAAATATTTGCCGTGTTTACCAACGCTTACTGAAAAGTTCGTTTCAATACCTACCTGCCATTCTAGCATTTGAATAAGCATTAATCTGACATTGTTAAGATGCTCTTGTGCATATAGAATTTCCTTTCTCCATAAACCCTTTGCTACATAAGTTGATACCCACCAAAATTCAATGCAACAATCATCAAAGAATTCGGTAGAAGGTTTTTTAATCCAATAATCTACATCGGTCGGATTAGGAATTGAAGGAAGGCAATTATCCTTGTCCATTAAAATAATCGTAAGTTTATCCTCTTTGCAATAAACATCTTTTTCATCGAAAGGAACTAATAATAGGTCAATACGGTTTCCGTCTGTAAACTGCATTAAATAAGAGAAACGCCCTCCTAATTCTGGTGGAAAAAATGACATTTCTTCAGGTTTTTGCATAATGATTCGTTCACCAAAAACATCAATCCATTTATGGTCTCGTATGAAAGATTCCATTTCGGTCACAATATAAACGATATCATAATCCTGAAACACATCTTTTGGAACTTTCGTATTCGTTCGTGAACCATTCATTCCCACAGCACGGACTCTATCATCTTTTTCTGCAATTTTTAATATTAATTCAATCATGTCAGCTTCAGTCCGCATACATTTACCTCCAGTTAATTAAACACGCCTTATGTGTAAGGTATATTTTCTCAATAAATGGAGGCACCTTCCTGAAAGGCAGTTTCAATAATTTCTTTTATTCTAGCTAAAAATTTACCGCATACTAAACCATCAAGTACCCGATGGTCAATCGACAAACATAAATTCACCATATTCCTTACCGCGATCATATCATCAATGATTACTGGACGTTTGACGATAGACTCAACTTGAAGGATGGCTGCCTGTGGATGGTTAATAATTCCCATCGACTGAATAGATCCGAATGCCCCCGTGTTATTAATCGTAAATGTCCCATTCTGCATATCTTCTGGTTTCAACTTTCCTGTTCGCGCTTTTTGAGCGAGTTCATGAACCTCCCTGGCTAGTCCCTTAATTGATTTTTCGTCCGCATGTTTAATCACTGGAACAAAAAGAGCATTACTCGCAGCTACAGCAATTGATATATTAATATCCTTTTTTTGAATAATTTTATCACCAGCCCACATAGAGTTCATCTCCGGAAATTCGGTTAGAGCTTGTGATACTGCTTTGATGAAAAATGCAAAGTATGTTAAATTATAGCCTTCTTTTTGCTTGAATTCAGCTTTTAATGAATCGCGATTCTTAACAAGGTTTGTTGCATCCACTTCGACCATCATCCAAGCGTGCGGGACTTCATGTTTACTTTTCACCATATTGGCTGCAATTGTTTTTCTGATTCCTGTAATAGGAATCTCTATATCGCCAACTGAATGGACTGATGTCTCAATGGAAGAAAACGATTTTTCAACAGGATCTTGTTTTGAAGCAATAACTGTTGGTGCCAACTCCTGATTTTCTTCAATTTTATTCACTCCTTTTTCAAGAAGTTTCACTAAATCTTTCCGGGTGATTCTTCCGTCTCTTCCCGATCCTTTGACTTTAGTTAAATCAATGCCATTTTCCTGTGAAATTTTTAATACGGCTGGTGAATATCTTGTTTTAAGGTGATTAGTGCTAGTTGTTGTTTCAATCGTTTTCAGGCTTTCGACTAATTGTTGGTCACTGTCTTCCTTCTTTTCACTGACATTTTCCACTTCTATCGCACAAATCACTTCGCCAACTACCATTGTCTCATTTTCTTTTGCAAAAATTTCTATAATCTTTCCGGTAAAAGACGAAGGGATTTCCGCTGTGACTTTATCAGTCATCACTTCCGCAATTGAATCATATTTATTCACATGGTCTCCAGGCCTAACGAGCCACTTGCTGATTGTTCCTTCCGTAACACTTTCCCCTAGCTGAGGCATTTTCATTTGTTGTATTTTCAATTTTCATACCCTCCCTGCCGATAATTTAATAGGCTGCAAGATCCCGTAGAGCTTTTTCTACTTTTTCAGGATTCACCATAAAGGATTTTTCCAATGGTGGAGAATATGGCATGGCTGGAACATCCGGACCGGCGAGTCTCATTATCGGTGCATCCAGATCAAAAAGACAGTTTTCTGCAATAATGGCTGACACTTCACTAATAATGCTTCCTTCTTTATTATCTTCTGTAATTAATAGAACTTTTCCAGTTTTGCATGCTGCTTCAATAATGGCTTCTTGATCTAATGGATAAACGGTTCGTAAATCAAGAATATAAACAGATATCCCATCACTGGCCAATTTTTCAGCTGCCTGAAGCGCAAAATGAACACAAAGGCCGTAAGTAATCACGGTAACGTCATCACCGTAACGCTTCACATCTGCTTTGCCAATAGGTAATACATAATCATCAGTCGGTACTTCTTCTTTAATTAGGCGATAAGCACGTTTATGTTCAAAGAAAAGAACTGGGTCTTCATCACGAATAGCTGCTTTTAATAACCCTTTCACGTCATATGGCGTGGATGGCATGACAATTTTCAGCCCTGGTTGATTGGCAAAAATGGCTTCTACGGATTGTGAATGATATAACGCCCCATGGACTCCGCCGCCGTATGGAGCTCTAATGACTATTGGACATTGCCAGTCATTATTAGAGCGATAACGTATTTTGGCAGCCTCTGAAATAATTTGGTTGATTGCAGGCATGATAAAATCAGCAAATTGCATTTCTGCAATCGGCCTCATTCCATACATAGCCGCACCAATGCCAACCCCAGCTATAGCCGATTCAGCAAGCGGAGTATCAATAACCCGTTGTTCTCCGAATTGTTCATATAAACCAGTTGTTGCTTTAAAAACCCCGCCTTTTTTCCCTACATCCTCACCTAGTACAAATACACGCGGATCGCGTTCCATTTCTTCGCGTATAGCCATTATCACTGCATCTATATAAGAAATTACAGCCATCTTCTTTCCTCCTTACTTATCTGCATAAACGTATTTCGAGAGCGTTTCTTCATTTGCATATGGAGCTTTTTCTGCATAATCAGTCGCTTCGTTCACAACGTCCATTATCTCGTCATTAATTTGTTTCTCAAGTTGATCATCTAGGACCCCTGTTGCTTTTAAATAGGCACCAAATGTAATAATCGAATCTATTTTTTTTGCTTCTGCCACTTCATCAGGTGAGCGATACATACTGTCATCATCATCGCTTGAGTGGGGTGTTAACCTATATGAAACAGTTTCTATTAAACTTGGCCCATCGCCTCGTCTGCCTCTTTCGGCGGCTTCTTTTACCACCTGGTATACTTCAATCGGATCATTTCCGTCAACCGTTACACCTGGCATTCCATAACCAATGGCCCGATCCGATACTTTTGTACACGCTAACTGTTTTTCAATTGGAACGGAAATGGCATATTGATTATTCTCGCACATCAAGATAACCGGGAGTTTATGAACGCCAGCAAAATTTGCTCCTTCATGGAAGTCACCTTGATTAGATGAACCTTCTCCAAAAGTAACAAATGAAACGATATCTTTCCCTTCCATTTTTGCAGCTAGTGCAATTCCAACCGCATGTGGTACTTGAGTTGTAACAGGCGATGAACCCGTCACGATGCGATTCTTTTTTTGCCCGAAATGGCCAGGCATTTGACGCCCCCCTGAATTCGGATCTTCTGCTTTTGCAAAACTGGATAACATTAGATCTTTAGCGGTCATCCCAAACGCAAGCACTACTCCAAGATCTCGATAATAGGGAAGTACATAATCCTTTTCACGATTTAATGCAAACGCAGCCCCTACTTGAGCGGCTTCTTGTCCTTGACAAGAAACAACAAATGGAATTTTCCCTGATCGGTTTAATAACCACATCCGCTCATCTATACGTCTTGCTAATAACATCACTTTATACATCTCAAGCACTTTTTCATCACTGAGACCTGCCTGTAGATGACGGTTTTCAACCATACGTCATCATCCCTCCTAATAATTAGTACATTTTTCTTTTAAAACCGAATGTTAGTCTTCATACTCGCACCCTTAAATACAAAACGGAACGCTGTAACCTGAAACACAATACTTTCTCTTTAACTGATTTTGACAAAATTAAATTTGGTTATGTATCCACCAGGGATGAAAAGTTCCTATTATGTAATACATGCTTTCTATTTAACACCATTCTCATTTACGTTATCATCTAGTGTTATTACCTGGTACTAACTTTAGTAATATTATCCTAACACTTTCTATCTCACATTTTCAACTAATTCCACTTTGGTAATCAGATTATTTTCTTGTCTTTTGAATTAAGAGCAAATCAAACAATCCACAAGGCATCGTTAAGAGCACTGCTTTATCACTATTCTTCCTTCCACTCTCATAACGCTTTCTAGGGTAGCAAACGGATTTTAGTCAAAAGAGAACTCTATATACTATAAAAAAATCACTCTACGCAGTTTAATATTGTAAAACAGTAAAGCACCCAAGCTCTATCAAATTCGAAGATTTCCTTATTAATTAATCAATTTTTTTAGTTTGTATTCCAGAACTCAATTATTGAATTAGTTGTCCATATACCTAACCGAATAATCGAGCCGCATAGATAAACCCCTTACCTCCTTTGTTGAATAAGTTTAGTACTTGACTGAAGTTTAAAACTTGTTTTTTAGGTTAGCACTAAGAGCAAGATACACACTGAAATGATGCAATTGTTTTTTGCTTGACTAAGCGGAAAAATAGATGTAAATTTAAATAATTCATAAAATGAACTGTTCGTTATGGAACAGTTCAAAATAGGAAGAATGGTGAAGTTGAGTGGAGAGTGAAAATCAAGAATTAATGCGTTCAGTACAACTATTACGTTCATTTTCGAACGTGCAGAAAAATATCATGCGATTCGTTCAAAAAACAGCAGTAGAAAATGGATTAACAGTTCCCCAATATTCTATTTTGATGGCCATTATTCTTCACGAGGATATGACTCAAAAAAACGTTGGGGAGAAAACATTTCTTCCAAAAAGCACACTGAGCCAAGCGGTCGATGGTCTCGTTCGAGCTGGCATGCTCCATCGTGAGCATGTGGAGGGCAACCGGCGTGAAATCCAGTTGTCCATCACCGAAAAGGGAAGAAATTTGTTAAAAACGATTCATATGCATGAAGGCAGTATTCACCAAATCTTTCAAACGGTCATTGAATTACTTACTGAAGAACAGTTTGAAGAGTTACTTGAAACGCATCTTCAAATTACAAACTATTTGGAAGCACAAGCAACAGAACAAGGAGAGTGTACAAAATGATAAAAATACTGAAAAATTTATCCGTTTATAAGTGGATTATTTTAGCAGTTTTCGGTCTAGTCTTTGTTCAATCAATGTCGGACCTCTTTTTGCCTACACTAATGGCCGATATTATTGACAAAGGTGTCGTTCCTGGAGACACCTCCTACATTTGGAAAATTGGTGGTTTGATGTTGTTAGTTTCAGCTCTTGGCGCTTGTGCTTCCATTATCGCAAGCTACTATTCGTCAAAAGCAGCAATGGGAATGGGACGCGATGTCCGCCTGAAAGTCTTTAATCATGTTGAAAAATTTTCGTTACAAGAATTTGACGAAGTCGGTACCGCGTCACTAATTACACGGACGACCAATGATATAACACAAGTCCAGCAAGTGGTTATTATGATGCTTCGTATGGTTATCAGTGCACCTATTATGCTAGTCGGCGGAGTGATTATGGCCGTTTCGAAGGATGCCAAATTATCCCTTGTTATTGTCGTCGCAATGCCTGTGTTGATTGGTTCGATCCTGCTTATTCTATATAAAGGTGTGCCTCTTTTTCAAACGGTGCAAAAACGATTAGACCGGTTGAACCTTGTATTACGAGAAAATTTAACTGGGATTCGCGTCATTCGTGCCTTTAATCGTGAAACCCAAGAGAAGGAACGCCTTAAGAAAGCTAATAAAGAATTGACAGATGTCTCGATTAAAGTAAATAAAGTTATGGCCTTTATGATGCCTATAATGATGCTTGTCATGAACTTGACGGTTGTTGGTATCATTTGGTTTGGTGGAGTTCGAATTGATAACGGCGGTATGCAAATTGGGGACTTAATGGCCTTTATCCAATATGTGATGCAAATTATGTTCGCACTTGTTATGGCATCCATGATGTTCGTTATGGTTCCTCGTGCGGCTGTGTCGGCAACTCGGATAAACGAAGTCCTTGACATGAAACCTTCATTCCTAGATGAGGGAACAGATAAGGCAGATCGTGAACACGGTACACTTGAATTTGAACATGTATCGTTCAGTTACCCAGGAGCAGAAGAACCTGCATTATCGGATATTAGTTTTTCTGCAAGACCTGGTGAGATCACCGCAATCATCGGTGGAACAGGTTCAGGAAAATCAACGCTCGTCAATTTGATCCCTCGCTTTTATGATATTTCAAGTGGATCTATTCGCGTTAATGGTGTTGATATTCGTATGGCATCACAAGATGAAATCCGTTCAAAAATTGGCTTTGTGCCACAAAAAGCCATCCTCTTTACGGGTACTATTGCTGACAACATTCGCTTTGGAAAACAAACAGCCACACAGGAGGAAATTGAGCATGCGGCTCGTATTGCGCAAGCAGAAGATTTTATAAGCAAAATGAAAGACGGCTATAATGCAGAAATCGAACAAGGCGGCTCAAACCTATCAGGTGGACAAAAACAACGACTCTCGATTGCAAGAGCACTCATTCGAAAACCAGATATTTATATATTCGATGATAGCTTTTCTGCACTTGATTTCAAGACAGATGCCAACCTTCGTGCAGCCCTGAAAGATGAAACAAAAAATGCGACGGTATTACTTGTTGCACAGCGTGTTAGTACGGTTGTAGACGCTGACCGAATCATCGTGTTAGATGAAGGACACATTGTAGGCATGGGTACACACCAAGAGTTGCTTAGTACAAACGCCGTATACCGTGAAATCGCCTTATCACAGCTCTCAGAGGAGGAAATTGCATGAGTAATCAAAAAAAACCTCAAAGCGGCGGGCAAATGGGGCATGGCCCTGGTGGCGGTAACATGATGATGATGGGTCAAAAAGCAAAAGATTTTAAAGGAACACTAAGACGTCTCTTGGCTTATTTAAAACCCCGACGCAACAAATTGATTGCCGTGTTCTTCGCTGCAATCATGAGTACAATTTTTATGATTGTAGGGCCCAAAATCATGGGAACGGCGATTACAGAATTATTCGAAGGAGCTTACGGGAAATTCCAAGGAATACCAGGAGCAACTATTAACTTTGATAAAATTGGACAGATTCTTCTACTACTTGCTGGACTGTATGCCTTAAGCAGTCTTTTCAACTATGTACAACAATACATTATGTCTAGTGTTGCACAAGATACAGTATATGATCTTCGAGAAGATGTTAATAGAAAGCTTGAGAAACTTCCTCTCAAATATTTTGAAGGACGTCCTAACGGAGAAACACTAAGCCGAATGACAAATGACATTGATACAATCGGGAGCACCCTTCAACAAAGCTTAACGCAGTTCATCACATCAATTGTTACAATTTTGGGGATTATCATTATGATGCTTTCGATAAGCCCGTTATTGACATTAATCTCGATTGTCAGCTTACCTTTGTCAATATTTGCAATCCGGCCCATTTTAAAAAGATCCCAAAAACATTTTGCCGATCAACAGCGCACACTCGGACAATTAAATGGGCACATTGAAGAAATGTATACTGGCCATCAAGTCGTTAAAGCATTCGGACATGAAAAAAAGGCAAGCGCCCAGTTTGTTTTGGTTAATGAAGAATTGTATAAAGCGGGAAGTAAAGCACAGTTTATATCTGGTATCATCATGCCTATGATGTTCTTTATCGGAAATTTGAGTTATGTCCTTATCAGCGTTGTCGGCGGGATATTGGTAACGCAACGTTCGATCTCAATTGGTGATATTCAAGCATTTATCACATATTCAAAGCAGTTCACCCAGCCGATCACACAAACAGCTAACATTGCAAACATTATTCAGTCGACGGTTGCTGCAGCTGAGCGTGTCTTTGAACTACTCGATGAAGAAGAGGAAATGAAAGAAAAAACGACAGCTAGTATAATGAGAGCAAATGGCGATGTAACTTTTGAACATGTAGATTTTGGATACGGTGAAGACTTGTTAATTAAAGATATGAACATTGATGTCTTGTCTGGACAGACGGTCGCAATTGTTGGACCGACTGGTGCTGGAAAAACGACAATGATAAATCTCTTGATGAGATTTTATGAACTCAATGGCGGAAAGATTAAGATTGATGGTCTAGATACACGGAATATGTCTCGGAATGACCTTCGAAAGAACTTTGGGATGGTGCTTCAAGACACCTGGCTCTTTAATGGTACGATTAAAGACAATATCGCTTATGGAAAAAATGGAGCAACAGATGATGAAATTTTCGCAGCTGCTCGTACGGCACATGCCGATCATTTCATTCGGACACTACCAGATGGTTATGAGACAGTCTTAAACGAAGAAGCCTCGAACATCTCACAAGGTCAAAAGCAGCTTTTGACAATCGCACGAGCTGTCCTTGCAGATCCACCAATCATGATATTGGATGAAGCGACGTCGAGTGTGGACACTAGGACCGAGGTCTTTATCCAAAAGGCGATGAAGCGACTGATGGAAGGACGTACTAGCTTTGTAATTGCCCATCGTCTCTCAACGATTAAGGATGCAGATTTGATTCTTGTTATGGATCAAGGAAAGGTGATTGAGCAAGGAACACATTCAGAACTTTTAGAGGTAAATGGTTTCTATGCAGATCTTTACAATAGTCAGTTCACTGAAAATGTAGCTGGATAATAAGAAAGAGGCTCAATTTCAAATAGAAATTCGAGCCTCTTTCTATTAAATTCATATCCACAACTATATAAAATTTTGAACAACTCCATCAATCCTTACAACACAAAGATTATCCAAATTAATTTCTAGAACGGGTTATGGGTGTTAGAGGTTTTTACATTATTCACTTTACATATCTTTCTCATTTAAGAAGTACAGATGCAAATTAGCTTATGTTGCCTCAACTAATGCCCCGTTTAGTCATCTATGAAGCAGGGATAATATATAAGCCTATATCAATACCCCCTTTTATTTCCTTTTTTTACGAATTCCCAATCTACCTCAATATTTTTTCTGACCTTTTGAAGAAGATGAAATATTGTTTCTGTTTCTTCCAAAGAAAATCCAGATAATGCAACCTTGTCGGTATACTCTCCTTCTTTCTTTAAAAAGGGATAAACATTTTTGCCCTTATCAGTTGGATATAACTTTTTAATTTTTTTGTTGTTATCATCATTTTTCTTTTCAATAAAACCTTGAATCTCCAGTTTTTTAATTGCACGAGCTGCTGTCGTGCGGTCAACCTTTATCATTTCTGCTACCTTTTCTTGAATGATTCCAGGATTTTCACATATTCGAACAAGATACAAATACTGCCCTTTTGTAAGGTCAAATTCTTTAAATTCTATATTACTTATAGAGTCCAATGCTCTTGCTATCATTCCAATTTCACGAAGTATTTCCATCATTAAAAAAACCCCTAACTTTTTTGTTGTATTTACAACAAAAATAATTTCATTTATACTAATAAAAGGTCATAAAGTTATTATGACTTGTATAATTAAATAAATCTAGAAAAGGGAGGAAGATCATTGGATTCAAAGAGAATAACAGTAGATAGCGATTTAAAAAATGCTTTTCATATCAGAAAAGAAGTATTTGTTGAGGAACAAGGTTTCTCATTAGAAGATGAATTTGATGAATTTGATACACTTAATGGACTATCAGAACATATTTTAGTCTATTATAATGAAAAACCTGTCGGAACTGGAAGGTTAAGAGTTGTTGATGGTTTAGGTAAATTGGAGAGAATTTGTATCTTAGAGCCTTACCGTAAATTTGGTCTTGGAAAAATAATTATTAAAACATTAGAAGAAATCGCAAAAGAAAAGGAAATATCCCAGGTTAAATTACATGGGCAAACACAAGCAGAGGGTTTTTATAAAAAACTCGGCTATCAAACTTCATCAAATGTTTTTATGGAAGATGGTAGTCCACATATTTTAATGATAAAAGAATTAGCTAATGAATAAATGTGTTAAATGTGAGTAACACGAAATTTATCCTCTATGTGTTAGGAATCATACTATTAGCCCTTGGTTGTTCTTTAACCATACAATCAGACCTTGGAACATCACCATTTGATGCCCTTTTGGTCGGCCTTTCTATACAAGTCGGACTAACGGTTGGAAGCTGGGAATTTATAATAGCATTTATCATGATATTTTGTAATTCACTTTTAAAAAGACAAAGACCAGAATTTTTTGGTTTACTAACAGCTTTTATAACAGGTCTTGGAATTGATATATGGCTTTTTTTATTACATAACTTGGTTCAGCCAGAACAAATACTCATTAAACTTGTTTGTTTAGGGGTTGGATTAGTTGTTATAGGACTAGGAACAGCTATCTACTTACATGCAAATTTTGCTCCAATTCCTGTAGACCGTTTGATGTTCATCATTCAAGATTTAACTGGAATGAATATACTGTTTTCAAAAACATTAATTTATCTTGTTTTCTTAGTAATGGCAATCATATTCAATGGACCAATTGGTATCGGAACTCTATTAACCGTTTGTTTAGGAGGGCCAATTCTCAATTATTTCATCCCATTAATTGGTAGTTTATTAAATAACCCTAATCCAACAGCAAATAGAGATAAAGATAAAAACCATTCGATATAGAATGGTTTTTATTTGCAAAGAATTATCCTTTAGTTTGCACAATAATCTTTAGTCCACAAATCTGGCATGAACAAAGATCAAAATGCACTCTTGAACTCCCTCAGTTTAATAATGAAAAAGCTGCCTTAAAGACAACCTAAAACCACAGAAAAAATAAGTAAATCAGTGATATTCATTCGCCTTAACCTTATACTCACCATCTGTTTTGGTGCTCAAGCAAAATACTATTGAATCCGAAAGTATAGAGTATGTATAACCTTGAATTTATCCACCTAAACCCCATTTTACGTAATGACGCGAGGTTTAGAAACATGAAAAGACCGTTAAGCTTTCTTGAAGAAGTGTTTGCAGCCTTTTTGTCTCTTGTTTTACTGAGATAAAAATCAATCGTGTTTCCTTTGGAATCCACTGCACGATACAGATACATTCATTGACCTTTTACTTGATATACGTTTCATCGACTCTCCAGGAGTCATTTATGGCATTTGCTTAAGAATATCAATAAAGTAATATAAAATTATAATGATAGTTGAATGCTAATCCTCAAGAAAAACTAAAATAGCTTTAATTAACAGAAGTTGATTCTCAAACTATTTATTTTGAGTATAAAAACTTTTTAATTGCCAATATTCTGTTCTATGTAAACAAAAGGTATTTCGCATAGGAAGTTAGCTTATACAATAATCTTCAACTATAGCGCCCCGATTGTTGAATTACAGTCCAATCTACGATATGGTCCTTCTAATAAAAAGCAAACCCTATCGCTTAGACAGGGTTTACTTTTTACTTTCATTCGTTAATTGCCATCAACCACTTCTTTTAAAAGTTCATAAGAACGTTTTTGTTTGTCAGGATTATAAATATAAGATACAGCCATGATTTCGTCCACGTTATACTTCTCTTGAAAACTCGTTAACTGTTCTCGTATCGAAAGTTTACTTCCTAACAAAGTCACACTGGACATCGATGTAGCCATTTCTTTCTCTGGCTGACTCCAAATGTGATCCATGTTTTCAATTGGAGGACTTAACAGCGTTCGTGAGCCTCGCACAACATTCAAGAAAAATTGCTGCATCGTTGTCGATTCAAATTTGGCCTCTTCATCACTTTCTGCTGCAATCACATTAAGACATACTATCATATATGGAGAGTCCAGATATTCTGATGGCTGGAATTGATTACGATAAATTGCAATGGCTTCATCCATATACCTTGGTGCAAAGTGGGAAGCAAATACATACGGCAAACCTAATTTAGCTGCTAAAACCGCTGAATCCGTTGATGAACCGAGGATATAAATCGGAACATTCGTGCCAACACCTGGATAAGCTTTTATATAACCTTGAAGCTCTTCGGGCCCAAAATAAGCAAGCAAATCCTTTACATCTTTTGGAAATGTGTAGACTGAATCATTTTGAGAACGTCTCAATGCACTTGCGGTCATCATATCTGTACCAGGAGCCCGGCCAAGACCCAAGTCCAATCGATTAGGATAGATAGTTGCCATAGTTCCAAATTGTTCGGCTACTACCAAAGGAGAATGGTTAGGTAGCATAATTCCGCCAGACCCAACTCGTATGTGTTCTGTATGTTCCAAGATATGTTTAATTAAAATCGAAGTAGCTGAGCTCACTAGTGTTGGCGTATTATGATGCTCTGCAACCCAATATCGTTTATAACCCATTTTCTCAGTGGCTTGCGCCAAATCAACCATTGCATCAATGGCTTCTTTTGCCCCCTGCCCTTTGCGAATAGGGGCCAAATTTAAGACCGATACAGGTATTTGTATATTTGACATTTAAAATTTGTCCTTTCTTGATGAAGTTTCAATTCTATACTAACAATTAAAACCCTAGAAACAAACTTAAATGCTTGGGTGGAAATTCAAATGTATAATAAGCACCTCAGGTTGGTCAATCAAGCCCTTTATAGGAATAACTTGACTGGCGTTTTTATCTGTTCAAAACCATCAGAATCTACATTAACGATTAGAGAACCAAAAATACCCTAAGCCTCTCTACTTTCTTAGAAAGGCTTAGGGTATTTTATCCAGTCGGTAATACTTATTAGTACATTTACAAAATTAGTTGTTCTTTCGGGACATTTTCATAGCAAATGAATACATATCTGATCGGAATAAACCTTTATAATATTCTACTAAATTACCATCAGAATCAAAAATCATTCGTTCTGTAATTAGCAAGCACATAGCTTCTGTTATACCTAAATGTTCAGCATCTTCTTTAGTTGGAAAGCCGCATGTTATAATTTGTTCTGCTTCACAAAAGTTAATATTTAGATCACCTTCGAGTGCATCATACAAAACAGTAGTACTTAAATCAAATTTCGTTAATTTTTGTCCAAGTTCTAAAGAATAGTAATGCAATTCAATTGCGATTGGTAAATCCCCCTGTAACCGTAGCCTCTTAATATGGTATGATTCATCCTCAAACCCATTTGCATCGGCTATATTTTCAGGAGTCAATACACGACCATGATTTAGTAATTTAATCCCCATATTTTTAGTCGTCTCAGTAAAACTAATCATCTTAAGCCATTCTTGAACTGGTTTAAGAGATACAAAGGTCCCTTTACCATGCCTTTTTTCTAATATCCCATCACGAACTAAAATAGATACAGCTTCTCTTACAGTGCTTCTACTAACAGAATACATATCCATGAGTTCTCTTTCACTTGGGATCTTGTCCTTATAATAACCTTGTAAAATTTGGTCTTCTAATATTATTTTTAATTGAACATGTAATGGGATTGGATTGTTAAAGTCTAGCTCCATAAAATTTCCTCCAAACAGAAAAAGACATTGTGATGTTCGTATCAGTGATTATATTGTAAACCAAATTGTAATAATATTCAAATAAATCGGTATCAATTGATTCGTCTAGTTTAGAAATAAACGTGAGATGTTCCCTGTCTTGTTTTCTATTAAACTCTCACTTTCGAACAATCAGAAAAGTTTTGTACAGTGATTGCTCTCTAAACGGTTCCAATGATTATTAAAAATAATTTACTATGTTCATACTCTTCGCATGAATTAAACGAGTATCCATGGATATAGAAAACCCTGAATAGTGACAACTATTCAGGATACAGTTCAAAGTGGGGGATGTTTACGTTTAAAAAATACCCTTACATCTGGATTATGTTATCTGTATTAAATAATTCCTTAGTGATTTTATAGACAACACTGGAAGGCTCCACCAAAAATTATAAGATCCTCTACCTTTAGACTATAAAATACGAGATTATAGAAAGAAGCAACGAGGTAATGGTCATTGCCAAAAGTGGACGCATGGCTTTTGTACGAAGCGCCTGCAAGCTGACATTTAGTCCGAGACCAATCATGGCCATTGTCAAAATAAATGTAGTAGTTTTAGAAATACCCTCCATTACGATTGGAGAAACTGAGATATATGTTCCAAACACATAACTTCCAATTAAACTCATAATTATAAAACCAACGAGGAACCATGGAAAATCTATTTTTGCATCTTGACCCGTTTTTTCCGATGAACGTTTTTTCATCCAATACATAAAAATGAAGCATAATGGGATGAGTAAAAAGACACGACCTAATTTAGCCAATAGCGCAATAGCTAGCGCATCTTCACCTGCTGGGGCTCCTGCCAATGCAACATGAGCTATTTCATGAAGACTGATTCCAGACCATATACCATAATCCAACGCTGATATTGGAAGGATAGGACGTATTAGGGTATAAATTATGGAAAAAAGTGTCCCCATTAAAGCGATTATCCCTACACCTATGGCCGTATCTTCTTCTTTTGCTTTTACGATAGGAGAAATTGCTGCGATAGCTGCTGCACCGCACACACCCGTTCCTACCGCGAGAAGTAGCGAAATTGAAGGGTCAGCTTTTAACCACTTTGCAATCAGAACCATTACGATTATCGCAAAAGCTACGGTTCCTATGTCACGAACCAATAATGGCAAACCCTGATTAAAAATCACATCAATATTTAATTTCAAACCATATAAAATAATTGCAAAACGGAGAAGTTTTTTAGCGGAAAATTCAATGCCCTTACGGAATTTTTCTGGATAGCCTGCGATTTGGCGATAAATGACCGCAATAATAATTGAGCAAGCAAGCGGTCCAATTCGATCAAATCCTGTAATTTTAGACAGCCCCAAACCTAAAAGTGCGATAAAAAATGTAAAAGCAATACCACCAATCCACAATAGTAAGCTTGATTTCTTTTCTTGTAGAGGTAATTTTGAATTTTGTTGTCCCTCACTTGTTTCCTCTAGGGGCTTATATTTTTCTAATTGCATTCATTCCTTCCCCCTTCCAGATAAATTAAGACCACTTGTAACCCGGTTTACTTTAAAAATCATGGATCATCGCTACATTTCTATTGTTTGAAAAAGATCAGTTTCATCTATAATATAGGGAGGATTTCCTTTAATAAAATACTCGTATTCTGTTAAAAAAGGTAAAGTAGGTTTTTGATTATCCCATAATTCAGGAACGGCTAAAGTTTGGGAACGATGAGACCTTAAAGCCCGAATCTTTTTTTGCAGAGTTTCTGAGATATTTACTTTAGTCACACTTTTCAGCATGCTCTCTTTTATCCATTTTTCATAATATGTATGCCAAAGGACAAAGTACAGTCTCTGAGCCTTAAAGGCAGAGAAAACAGAATCTGGATAAAAATCTGAATCACCTGATTTTGAAAATGCTAATGTCGCTGCACGACCAATTGCACAATGGTCTGGATGTCCCCCATATTTCTCATTAAACGTTACTATTACTTGAGGTTTAATTTCTCGAATCACTTTTACAATTCGCTCTACTAATAAATCTATATCTTCAAACTCAATTGTTTTATCCCTTAAATTTAAATACCGCAGATCGTTAATCCCTAATTCTTCGCATGCGTTTTTTAACTCTAGTTCTCGTAATATCGGCAATGATTCTCTCGTTGTAAGAATGGGATTGCCCATACGCCTGCCCATCTCACCTTTTGTTGCACAAAGTAAGGTTACCTGTACACCAAGTTTAGAAATTTTGGCGATCGTTCCTCCACAAAGAAATGACTCATCATCAGGATGCGCAAGTATTACCAATAACTTTTTTTGAGATACCATAATACCTCCGCTTTTGTATTAGTCTATCAGCATTTATATAAAAAAAACGGACATGGATGTCAAAACAGTTAGACATATCATGCCCACTTTAATCGTGACCAATAAAGTTATCTGACGCCTTTATCTACATTAAGGGTTAACACAATTCATACAAAACAGATTTAACAGTTTCTATGACAAAGTGTAAATCTTCAACAGTTGAGGATAAAGGCGGTGCAATAATTAATACATTCCCGTATCCAGGAACTGTATCTCCGTTTCTGCCAATAATCAGGCCTTTTTTCTTACAAGCCCCAATTACCTTTCCCATTAGCTCTTCAGATACAGGTGTTTTTGATTTTTTATCTTCTACTAGTTCAATTCCATATAAAAATCCAATTCCACGCACTTCTCCAACTTTTTCTAGAGCAGTCAATTCAAAGAGTTCACTTAGTGTTGATTCACTGAGTTCAGATACTCGTTGAACAATATTTTCATTTTCGATAATTTCAATGTTCTTGAGAGCAACTGCGCAAGATGCAGGGTGACCTCCGTAGGTTGACACATGTCTAAAATGATTTAAATTTCCGTTCTCCTTAAATTTTTCATAAATCCTAGAGTTCACAGCTGTTGCTCCTAGTGGAAGATAACCGCTGGTCAATCCCTTTGCCATTGTTACAATATCAGGTTGAACCCCATCAGAGTGCATAAAGCCAAACATTTTTCCTGTTCTGCCAAAACCTGAAACCACTTCATCCACAATTAAAAGAACATCATGCTTCTTACAAATTTCCGAAACTTTTGTTAAGTATTCTTTTGAAGGGATAAGGACCCCGCCGCCTGAAATGAATGGTTCAAGTATAACGCCAGCTACAGTCTCTGATCCTTCAAAGTTAATAACCTGATCAAGATATTCTGCTGCAAGGAGGTCAGAGTTCTCTGCGTTTTCTCCAAATGGGCTTCGATAACTATATGGTGGTGGCACATGCAGAAAACCCGGAACCGCTGGGTCATATTTCACTCTCCGATTCGCCTGAGCTGTTGCACTTAAAGCACCGAAAGTATTACCATGATAGGCTCGATACCTAGAGATGAATTTGTATTTCCCCGGGTTTCCATTTTGAGAATGATATTGACGAGCAATTTTAAAAGCGGTCTCATTCGCTTCAGATCCACTGTTAGTGAAAAAAGTTGTATATGAACCTTTTAAATGTTCACTTATTTTAGAAGATAGTTCAATAGCTGGCTTATGGCTTAAAGTTAATGGGAAGTAAGATAAATTCACCATTTGCTCATACGCTGCTTGAGCAATTTCTTTTCGTCCATGTCCTAAATTCAAGCACCATAATCCAGAAACCCCATCTAAATATTTATCCCCTTTTGTATCGGTAAACCATGAGCCGCTTCCTTCCGTTGCAATCATGGGACTTTCCTTTTCGTTATAACGATGCATCGCATGCCATAAATGATCTTTATCCATTTGAACAAGGTCTTTCGTTTCAGTTTCTAATTTCAATATTAAAACCCCCTTTTTATTTATTGAAATGAATTTTAGTTAAGTTACCTATACCGATCCAACTCAAAATAGAAAACAAGAGTATGAAAATATTGATGTTAAGTAGTAAATAGACGCGATAACTCAAAATACATCCATTAAGTATCGCGTCCGTTATAACATTCTTTTTTAGAAATTATTTATCCCAGTTTTTATGATCTAAATGAGCGTACTTTTCTAATAATCTAGTAGGCATTTTTAAAGCGTCTTTTCTAAATGGAGGCGCTAATTGGGTTCCATCCACCTGAATATCAATGACGGTTGGTTTGTTTGATTTTATTGCCGCTTCTATGACAGGTCCTAATTCTTCAGGTTTTTCCACTCTAATTCCAACTGCTCCCATCGAACGAGCAACTTCTGCAAAATCTGGATTTTGGATATCTGCCCCAACAAAACGATTATTATAAAAATCGACTTGGTTCTTTTTCTCTGCACACCATGCATTATTATTAAAGACGCACGCGATGACTGGAATGTTTTCTTCAACTGCTGTACTTACTTCATGTAAGCTCATTCCCCATGCTCCATCTCCAACGATTGCTAAAACAGGTGTATTCGGCTCAGCTAATTTGGCACCAAGTGCAGATGGATAAGCAAAACCGGTGTTTCCGAATGTTAGGGCAGCGATGTGTCTACGGCTCTGGTTAAATTTCAAGTAAGCGTTTGCAGTTGATGATACATTACCAATATCTGTTGAAACAATAGCATTCTCAGGTAACACTTTTGTTAATTCTAAGAGGGCGCGACGCGGGTTAATTGGTGTCCCATCTATCATCGCAAGTTCTACTAGTTCTTCTTCCCATTTTTGTTTTTCATTTGTTACTTCTACCATCCGCGCTTTTTCTTGTTTTAGGCTAGGTTTAATTTCCTTTAACCGTTTCATAATTTCTCGACTAGCTTCACGAGCATCACCGATAATACCAACTTCAACTGGGTGGGTTCTAGCGATTTGCCTTGGATTAATATCTATTTGAATTATTTTTGCCTCTTTAGGGAAATATTCAATGTCATAACATGGTAATGTACCAAATACGGATAATCTTGTACCAACCGCTAAAATAACATCTGCTTTCTTTAGTGTATTCATAGCAGCTTTTGATCCCATATATCCTATTGGGCCAACAGCTAACGGATGATCTGCAGGAAATGCATCATTATGCATATAGGATACAGCTACCGGAGCTGTCAAGTGTTCTGCTATATTTTTAATTTCCTCAATACCATCTGAATCAACTGTCCCTCTACCTGAAATAATAACTGGATACTCAGCCTCAGCTAAAATTTCAGCTGCTCTATCCAAGGATTCAGATGACCCGCATCCTCGTGAATCTACGCGATATTGATGTGGTTGAAGAATTTGATCCTCCACTTCACCATAGAAATAATCACGAGGGATATCAAATAATACAGGTCCTCTTTCAGCATAAGCAATTCGAAATGCTGTCCGTAGACAATCAGCGACTCGACCTGGGTGGGTCACTCTCACCGTTTCTTTTGTGATGGCCTTGAAAATGGAAACCTGATCACATTCCTGAAAACCATCCCATCCAACAGTTGGTGTACCTGCTGAAGGAGATATTACTACCATAGGAGTATGAGCTTGATTGGCCGCTGCTACAGAGGTTACCATATTGGTCATTCCAGGTCCGTTTTGACCGATAACAACCCCAGCAACACCTGAGACACGACAATAAGCATCTTCCATATGAGCAGCACTTTGTTCATGTCGAACTCCAATAAATCGAATGCCTGCTGTTGGCAATAAATCAAGCATATCCATAAAAGCAGAACCTAGAATTCCCGATATATGTTTGACTCCCTCTGCCACTAATGTCTCAACAATAGCTTCACTTGGTGTCATTTTTACTTTCGTTCCTCTTAACATTTTTGTTTCGACCATTGCACATTCTCCTTAACTTTAATGTATTTCTGATAATGACGTTGCAACGTCCGTACCAGTTATAAGATGTATAATACTACCATTCTATCGAACAGTCAACGAATAAATTGAATATTTTGAATTTATTTAAAATTAATATCCTTGCACATACAGATAAGAGTGGTAATATCACATTTTTTTATTAATATATCTGTTTTAGCCCCCGATAAAAGTTTCTTTTTTTCTGTCAATCTGTAATTAATTCTATCAATTATTTCTAATAAATCTCCTATTTCATCAATAACGAAGTCGGCACCTGCATTTAGAAAACGATTTTCAGCATTCTTCATTCGCTTTTTGAGCTCATACGGATCCATTTCGTTGATTTCTTGTTCAGAAAGGCCTATTTCGCTGCCGCCTTTTAATACACCAACAGTCCACATTCCAGCATGAATCCCCTCTTTGATGTCACTGATTGTATCACCAACCTTTACAATCTTACTTAGTGGATATACTTGTAGGTTAATAGCTGTTTGAAAACACATCCAAGGAGCAGGACGTCCTGTAGGCACTTCTGAAGACGCGACAATAGAGTCTGGTTGATAGCCCCACTTTTTTGCCTCTCCTGATACAACATCTATCATTTCACGAGTATAGCCAGTTGTTGAACCGATTTTTATTCCTCGTTGTCTTAAACCGCTAACGAGTTCAATTAAACCAGGTACAGGCTTGGCGTAATTTTGGAGAACCTTGAATAACAAATCCTCAAAGTCCCTATATAGAGCATTTACATCTTTTTCATTTGGTTCTTTCCCAAATGCTGTAACCCATAAATTCGAGATCCTAGTCATTTTCAGGAGTTCCCTTATGTGGTCAATTTTTAATAAGCCCATTGGTTTTCTTGCTTCCTCAATGGTAATATCAATCCCCCTTTTACTAAATACTTCTACAAACACTTGGACCGGTGCAAAACAACCATAATCAACCGTTGTGCCAGCCCAATCAAATATAACTGCCTGAACCTTCCCATTCAGTTCATTTGTACTTTCCAAGCTGTTTCCCCCTCCCAATTTATTGATCCCTCACAAAAAGGGGCTTATTCTAAAAAAGCACGTAAAGTCCTCTTAAGACTTTGCGGTAATTGTGGACTGACAATGAAGGAATGTCTCATTTATTAAAGAGTAAAACAATATGATTTACCTGAAACTGAATTCTATTAAGTACTTTTTACAGATAAATATTAAGGAAATCACTATAGTCTAGCTAAAAAATGCAGATAATTGAAGAATGTTCATCTGAGGAAATCCATAGAAGTAATCGTAGCAATAAATATTCTGATTTTAATTGGTTAAGTTGAATCGAACTAGTTTTGTAATTGTCATATTACCAATGTCTATTGATCGCGTAGAAGTTTAGATTAATTATATTTAGAATTTCTCAGAATTAGGGGGCTAGGAACAATATTTAATTCATTCTCCATATACTTCGCTTTTTTTCGTCGAAATAAAAAGAAAGAACCTATAACTATAAAACTGAATAGCATCGTAAAAATAAACTGTGGACGCTGTGAATCTATAAATGCCATTAATATTAAAACGGAAATCATAGAAATAATGGTTGCATAAGTTAAATACGGAAATAACCACATTTTAATCTTGAAAATCCCAGGATTCTCTTTTTCCATTCTTTTCCTCAAACGGAGATGAGAAATCGCAATGGCTAGATAGACAAGAATTCCAATTCCACCAGAAGAATTTACTAAAAAGAAAAATATTTTGTCAGGAGAAATATAACTAAAAATTGTGCTAATAAAGGCAAACAGTGTACTTGCAATTACCGCCAAAACTGGGACCCCATTCTTGCTCACTTTTGAAAATAATTTTGGGGCATCACCCTTTTGTGCAAGAGAAAATAACATCCGAGAGCTCGTATAAAGTCCTGAATTCAAACAGGACAGCAAAGCGGTTAGAACTACGATATTCATAATTAAAGCAGCTGAAGGAATTCCCATCATTTCAAGAACAGCAACAAAAGGACTTTTAAGCAAGGATGCTGAATTCCAAGGTAAAAGTGTCACTAGTATAGCTATTGAACCGATATAAAAAATAAGTATTCGCCATACCACGCTATTTAACGCACTTCTTACAGACTTTACTGGATCACTAGTCTCTCCAGCTGCAATGGCTGGAATCTCAACTCCAACGAAAGCGTGAAAAACAATCGCTACACCAACAAGAACTGAACTAATCCCGTTAGGAATAAAACCACCAAAGTTCAAAAGATTAGAAGCGCCAGGTGGCTTTATCGTTGGTATTAAACCCAGAATCACCGCTACTCCTAGACATAAGAATAGAATAATACTGACTATTTTAATAATAGAAAACCAATATTCAAATTCGCCAAATGATTTAACAGAAAATATATTTGTTAGTTTTAATAGAATTATTAATGAGAGACTTATTAACCATACTGGAACTGAAGGAAGCCACTCATGTATTATCGTCGCCCCTGCTGTTGCTTCTAGTGCAATTACAATAACCCAAAAAAACCAATATAACCAACCTGTAGTAAAACCGGCCCACTCACCAATCCCTTCTCTTGCATAAACAGCAAAAGATCCTGTATTAGGGTTTACTGTAGCCATTTCTCCGAGCATTCTCATGACTAAAACAACGATTAAGCCTGCTAATACGTATGATAAAATCGCTCCGGGGCCTGTTTGACCAATAATAATACCGCTTCCTACGAATAAACCAGCTCCTATTACACCACTCAAAGATATCATTGTTAAATGTCTTTGTTTAAGACCAGGTTTCAATTCTTCTTGTTGATGTTTCATAACCTCCACCAACTTTCAGTAATTTGGGGAACCACCTATTGATAACGCTTACATCCACTTAAAAAGCCAGGCTACTCTAACACAACTACATAAACTACCTTTCCCTTACATACTCACAAAATAGTAAAAAAAATCATACATAACCATAAAACGGTGCAGATTTACCAATAAATAGACATTTCCGAAACAAACACTAGCGTTATTCTTATGTGTGTAGACACATAAGAATAGGTCTTTTCAGCTTATTGCTTAATATTATTCACAACCGAAGAGACGAAGCTCTAGATTTTCTGTTATCCTATTTCCTCCTCCATATAGTTTATTATGACAATTGAAATGGAACTAACATCACTACGTCATGATGTTAGTACCACTTTCTATGTGTATAATACACTCTGACTTTTTTAAAGTCAATTTAAAAATCAGAATATTCGGACAACCGTTCAAGAATCATTATAAGAACATAATTTTAATGTTTACAAAACACCAGACTGACTCCTGATCTCGTAATTCTATTTTTCCATTTTAGCTGTTTTGTCCAATTGCCCTTCGGTATCTATCATTACTGCCTTCTGATTTCTATTAAGCATTTTCTTTAAAAGTGACGAAAAGATCAACGTAAACGCAACACCCTTTATGATCGAAGTATAACCATAAACAAGCAGACCCAATAATAGTACAATAAGATTAATTATCCTGATTGTCGCTGCTATATCTATTTTTTTATTTTTGTTATGTAAAATTAAAGCTATAACATCAAACCCCACAGTGGATGCATTTGCTGTTATACATAAATAGTATCCTAGTGCTATCAAAATCGACGAAATAATAATTACTACAATGATGTTTACATCAATGCTTATATTCAGTGAATAAAAAAGGTTAAAAAAAGCATATAACTAAGGGAACTTACTATTGATTTGAAAAAGTACTCTTTTCCTAGAAAAACTAAACATATAATTAATAATAGTCCTGTAACAAAATTGGCAAGCATGGCTATGTTATAGCCAGATAAGGCATTTAATAGTAACGCGGAACTCGTCACACCACCATTAATAATTTCATTTGGTACGATCAAATAAGCATAGGCAAAGGTCATTGAAATATTTCCCACAATAATTTTAATTAAGTCCTTCATTAATTTTGTCACCTTCCTATTACAATTTAAGAAAAAGTCTAAAAATTAGCCAGTAGAGCTTTCTCCTCCTTCGATATATATATATTTATACTTGAACTATATGAACAACATTCATTTGTAAGTTCAAATATTCAAGATTCGTTCAAGTTACATTTAGTCTTTACCGCCACTGCTTTTTGATATAAGTAGAATGAATTCCTTGCTAGAAGCTCTCTTCCCTCCTTATCACCGTAATATTCATGCAATCTGACAATAATTGTATTAAGCCTCCTACTTAAGTTAAAAGGAATCTTATTTTGAAATAGTCCTACTCTCAGAACCTGATTCATTCATTATCAAAAGTAGTAATAATATTGGCAGACAAATTAAAAGATCGTAGAATTATCAAGTGGCAGTCAGCATCATTTCTTCCCGAACAATCCAATAGGCTCGAGAACGGTTAGGAGTATATTAAAGCAAACCAAACCCATTTTGAGTGAATACTCAATTGAAGAATATTATTGCTAAAATTATGAATCTTATCTTTTGTATGAAAATTGGATTCCGAGACGTTTCATTCTCCTTATCAGATTTGCATGGTCAATGTCGAGCTTAATGGTAGCTTTTCTAAGGCTTTGTGAAGATTGATGGGCATTTAAGATCATCTGAGATTCAAATTGAGTCATGGCTTCCTTTAGGTTAAGATTATTTGTGGATAATAGATTAATATCTGACTTTTAATCGCGGAATATTTCTTGGGGAATTTCTAAATTCCATTTATCTCTTATATGTTCTAGCAAGTCTCTAGGGGTTATGAATGGTACTGATGTTGATACTACTAAAAACTCTATAATATTTTTTAATTCACGAACATTACCAGGCCATTGATAGCTTTCCATAATCTTTAAAGATTCAGGCATGATTTGTTTTTTTTATCCGTACTGCTCACAAAGCATTGTAAGGTAAACATCAATAAGAGGTAAAATGTCGGATTTCCGCTTGTATAACGGTGGAATATTCAAATGAATCACATTAATTCGGTACCACAAGTCTTCTCTGAATTGTTTTTTATTAACAAGATCCCTGAGGTCTTTATTGGTAGAACAAACTAACCGAAACGTAAGAGGAATTAGCTTCGAATCACCTATTCGAGTAATTGCTTGATCTTGAAGAACACGAAGCAATTTAGCTTGCATCAACAATGGTAGTTCACCAATTTCATCTAAGAGTATGGTGCCTGTATTAGCTTTTTCAAAAAGACCAGCCTTCCCTCCTTTTTTTGCCTTTTCCATTTAATTTTGCATTTCCTGACTTCTATAAACAATTTGTGAAGTATTAATTCTTTGTTTTGCTTCAATTTCTTTATCAGGTTCAATTATTTTCGCCATTATCCACTCTCCTTTTGTAGTCATTTTATTACCAGGTCGGTGACAATTCAACATCATTATTATATAAGTTGATATATAATATCTAAATATTTCGTGCATTCAAACTTCGGCATAATTCTTGCATCTGTAAATCAATAGTACTGAATCCTAAACTTTTTGAGGCTTGATAAAAAATTGAGAAGACATTCATAAAAAAACCAAGAAAAAATGACAAACTCCTTAAACAAAAAAGAAAAAATGACACCTAGAGATTAAATAGAGGTCACTTTCTCAAATGGGTGTTCTTTATAACGATATGTTCGTTTTTTATAGAGATATGCACTCCCTATTTCCAACTGTATGAAATAAGTTTACCTCAGTCAGGCATGTACAAAATACAGCTCACATGAAAGATGCTTACACACTCAAGCGGTAAGTTTTAAGAGATGTCAATTTTGCTAATTGGGATACTAGTCATAAAGCGTTATATATAAGAAGTCAACCCTTTTGGTTGTCCTTCCCTTCTTAGAATGATAAAAATTATATTGGTATATTGTATTTTTTCTATATTTTCACAATTGGAATCAATTATATGATTATATTTATGTTAGGGAGGGAAAAAGATGGGAAAAACACTATATCAAGACCAAACATTAGTGTTAATTCAAACATGCCAGATTCATGATGAGGTATTAAGTGAACATGGCTTTTACATGATTAAGGTATTGGAAAAACGTATGAATATGAGTGAACAGTTAAAAAAAACCGAAATCTATATATATTGAAAAAGTGAGATGATTGGGAGTGGATTAATGGTAGGAAAGAATGTTTTTATTCAAGGATTTGTGCCAAACCACAATCATAGATCCGTTTACTATACATCTGTTGATGCTGGCCATGTTCATCAGTGTTTAGATGTAACTTCTCCTCCTGTTATGAGTAAAGATGATAACCATGTGCATTACACGGAAGGATTTGTTGTCTATGAAGATGGCCATACTCACTATTACCAGGCATACTCCGGCCCTGCTTTTCCTGTAGGAAATGGTATGCATGTTCATTACTATGATTTTAATACAACAGAAGCCAATGGACATCGCCATCGGCTGAAGAGCGTTGGCCAGCCAGCTCCAGGAAACAAGTAAAGTAATTCAACTGTTCCAAACACCTTTTCTTTTTTATTAAGGCTTCTCTGTAATTAATTATCTCTCCCTGGCTTGTAGTAATAAGGATCGCTTTTATGTTCCTTAATTTCATTATTATCTATAAATAACTTTCCATCTTCTAAAAAAGTTGCTAATGTAATATTCTCTATTTTTTCACCCATTTTTTCGAGCTCGTTAATTAGCCAGCTTTGGTTTAATTGTAGATATTTTAAATTATGGTAAACAATTTGACTGTCCAGTATGAGTGGGATAGGAAGATATTCTCTCTTGACACTTAAATTTATATCATTAGGTTGAACTGGTCGGTATTCTGACTTGGGAATAACACTAATACTTCCTGTTTCCTCCATCACTGCAATGGCAATGTTTTGAGTATCGGTATACCCTTTTACTCTTAAATGTGACAATAATTCATTTATTGGCATACGTACCTTTTTCAACCCCTTTATATCAATATCCCCGTTTTGAATTAATACCGTTGGACTTTCATATAAGACCCATCTTAATTTATTATGTAAGGATATACGTATAAAAATTTTATATAAAATTACTGTAATTCCAGCATAGGTAATAGCCTTTCCCAAATTATTATCCTCTACTGGGGAACTGATGATATTGGTAAGGACAAGAATATACAATAAATCGAAAGTGTGCATTTGAGCTACTGCTTTTTTTCCACTCAACCTTAAAAATAAATATCCTACAACAAAAATCAAGAATGTACGGTAAAATGTTTCCAATTTTGCATCACCTCTTATAAAAATTCTCAACTTCTATCAAACGTACTAACTGAATAAAAGATATCTTTAGTATTAGAAATTTAATTCGTATCTAAACCGGAAATTTTGGATTTGCAAAGGTCAAGTAAATCATTTTAGACAAACACGACTTAAATGGTCAATTTGTCCAATTAATCTTCTTGAAAAAAAGAATAGGTACCCCTCATTTCAGTATTACCATGGCATAGGTAGCTTCATATAATATTTCTCTATTTTTACTGAGACACCTTCTTCAACAAAACCTGCTCATTTAGCTCCATAAGAAAAAGAGTCGCCGAAGCAACTCCCTAATTGAAGTAAAGCACCCGTTATTTGAAGAAAATTTTCAAGAATCTCTTTGTTTCGTACTGTTTCGGTCAATTGTTTTAATTTTTTTAATGAAATAATAATGTTTGTAGAGGGCGAGCACTACCAACAGGATTTTCACTAAAAGGATGTCCACAAAAAATACAGAAATTATGATGAAGAAATCAGCAACTAAATTGATTCTGATTTTCTCTTTTCGGGTCATACCTTTTTTTTGCAGGAATGCTTCAACGTATTTTTCATATAATGAGGTGCTTTTGAACCAGTTTTCAATCGACTTGGAACTTTTCGCAAAGCAAAAAGCAGCGAATAAGTAAAACGGACCGCCCGGCAGAACAGGTAACACAGTCCCTGCAACACCGATCACAAGTGATATGAATCCAAGAAGCAAAAATAGGATACTTTTTACTTTTTTAATTGTAATCACCTTTTTATTTATATTCTATTCCCTTATAACGTAAAAGGGAAGTCCAATTGATTCAACATCACTGAATAGTATCTTACCATTTTCTTATTGGCTCCCTCAGTTTAATACGATTTTCTCACAAATACTCGCTTTGTCTATATAGATTTTTCGCCTTTATTATTGAAAATTGTTATCCTAATCTTAATTACACATTTTACAATGAGGAGAACACTATATCCTCCAAAATGATAAATGAATCAAAATATTGGTTAAAGTGTAATAAAATCAATAATACTGAACTCGGAGAAAACATTAATACAAGTTTTTCATTTTAACCAAATCTAATTTGAATTTTGGTAACAAATGACAATGGAAAAGTATCATGATACAATGTCTCGATACTTTTCTATTTTTTAATCTATGTCTTAGTTTAAACATTCCTTAACATCCTAAGCCAAAATCTTTGTTGCGGCTACTCCTTTAACAAATTATTAGATATGATTGTCGGTTTGAAATAAGTTTGATCCAAAGTATGTTGAAATATTGTTCATTGAATTTCTCTCCATATTAAATTTTATCCCCTTTTAATCCTTTCCATGATTCATATTTAGTTATTAAAATTGCTTTCTGTTTCTCATTTAATGCTACTAGGCTTATTTTCGGTCTGCCTAGATGTTTGCCTTTTGCTTTGGCCGATTGAATTCCTTCTCGTTGCCTCCTATTAATATCCTCTCTTTCTTTTTCAGCAACGAACGAAAGAACCTGCAATACTATAGTAGTATCAATGGTGACAGGCACCACAAAAATACACTGTCCACGCGGTGTGGACAGTCATCTGAATGTGATTTTTTATACTATGAGATTTTTATTTATGGCGGCAGTTTTTGCAGACTTTGATGGTTTGGTTTGTTTCAGTTTTGTGCGGGTAGAGAAGCTTTACTCCTGTTCTTTCACACAGTGGGCATGTCCCTCTGCCATTTGAAGGCAAGTAGCTGATTGTTTTTCCTCGGTTTCTTTTTGCCATTCCCCATCATTCCTATTCATAATAATTCTTGTTTCTTTATTAAATGTTGGACTGGCACAAAGGTTGATAGGCATTTAATGGTTTTTAACAATAGAGCCGCAATTCACATGAAATATATTACAAATTTCCTTTTACAAAATTAAACAAAAAGCAACAATATTAAACAATAAAAACAGTTGATTATCAATATGCAGTTTATAGAAATTATAATGGGATAAAATCTAGTAATTTTGCGCTCCTAAAATTACTAGAATTTTCGAGTAGCACAGTACTTTTTAAATAGGAAAAACAACCTAAAATTTAATCTTCTAAAATAAAGTATTATATTTTCTCAATAAAATTTTTGTAGAGCGGATTTTTAACTGCCCCTGATTTTACGACAAGATATTAAGTACATTCAATTTACAATAAACTTGTATTAAAATTTCTAGCATTTTGGGGGGACAGTTTTTGACAAAACAGAAAAAACAGAAATGGAAAAGGAATTTAGTGGTGATGACTGCCATAACCGGACTAGGGTTCTCTACATTTTATCCAGGCCTAAGTATTCCGGTTGCAGCGGTCGAACAGCCTGACCAGCCGATTCCTAAGGAGGAATCGGTCTCAATTGTTCAACTTGTAGTACCAAATGATAAGGCAAAGGACAAGCTTCTTGAGCTTGGAATTGACCTTACCCACAGAATCGAAGCACACGACGGAGTCTATGAAGTGGATGCCGTTGTCACACCAACAGAAATTGCCATGTTAAAGACCTTTGGCATCAATGTAAAAGAGACCCTGATCACCGAAAATCAATGGAACACACGCGTGGCAGAGCGGCAATCTACTGTCCAGCTGCAAGCCAGTCTGGCAGCTTCCGAGGATACACTTAAAGTCCTTAGGGCAAACCATTTTACCAATCAATCAGGAACCTTCCTATATCTCGAAGTGAAATCAAGCGCCGGTGCGACTGCTAGCACAGCACTTAAAGCAACTTGGACCGAGAACGGTGAGGAAAAATCTGCTACACTTTCTAGATTGGTAGATTACGGTGAATATTTATATCACTATTTGCTTCTACCAGTTAGCGCCATTCCTTCATCTGTTAAAATTGAAAGTAATCTTGGAGGAACAGCTACGAGCACCATTACTGAATGGTTAGGGAAAGAGCCGAAACATCCAAAAACAGATTATGTTACGGATTTTGTTGACCACTATATGGCACCAAATGAATTATATGAACGTGCCGAAAAACTTGCAAAAGAATTCCCGAACTTGGTAGAAATCATTGATATGCCAAATAAAACAAATGGTTACAGACGTCTTGCCCAAGCAACTATCGGCGGCACGACCAATCTCGCAGTTGTTGTTTCCTCAAAAGCATGGGGGCATGAAGGCGGGAATGATGTCTCGGTAGAATTCAAGAATCCGGGAACCAATAATGCACCACTAAAAGTGACTGTGGATGGTACCAAGATTTTAGTAGATTTAGCTACTGATTCGTCAGGAAAGGCAACAAGTACTGCCGCACAAGTGGTTAAAGCACTGAATGAGAATGCTAGCCAACTTGTCACTGCGACTACATACCGCGGTAATACTGGTGCTGGTGTTGTCGCACCAACTACAAATGCTGCGATATTAACTGACGGCTTGAAAGCAGGGGCAGACGTTTCCAGTGATCCTTTTACAGTAAAAGCGATCCGAATCGGCAAGCATCGTGACGGTTCTAAACCAGGTGTTCTTGGATATGCTCAGGAGCATGCCCGTGAATGGGTGACCCCACTCGTAACAATCGAAACGGCGGAAAGACTACTGCGAAACTATAGTCAAGATAGTGAGACAAGAAAGCTTGTCGATAATCTTGATATATTCCTTGTACCTTCAGTAAACCCTGATGGTGCCAATTACAGCTTCAATGATTACAATATGCAGCGTAAGAATATGACCAATCACTGTGGTCCCACTGCCTCTGACCCTGGGTACCGTAATAATTGGGGAGTTGACCTTAACCGCAACCATTCTGTTGGTTCCGTTTTTGATGGCTATATTGGCGGAGGTACAAGTTGTACGGGAGAAACTTACGCTGGACCAGCTGAAAACTCTGAGCCTGAAGGAAGAAACCTTGTCTGGCTTGCTGACAAAAACCCAAATATTAAGTTTGCAATGAATATTCATAGTTATGGCGGCTACTTCATGTGGTCCCCTGGTGCTTACGATTCAAAACGTACAACACTGCCACGCCCATCAGCTGGTGAAGAAGCGTTTTACTGGGCAGCTTCTGATAACATCTTAAATGATATTCAGGACCACCGCGGAACGGTCATTCTACCTAGCCGTACAGGTCCAATTCCTGACGTACTATACTCTGCTGCAGGTAACTCTGCGGACTACCTATGGTATGAAAAGGGGATTTATGCCTGGAACTTCGAAGTAGGGGCAGATTTATGGAATAAGGATACAAAAAGATGGCAGGCAGTTGGATTCCAGCCAGCCTTTGTAGAAGGTCATGAAGAAGCAATGGAATTTGCCAATGGGTTGATTGGCTTAATTAAAGTAGCCTACAACAGTGCAAAAGACCATCAGCCGCCTTCCTCAAAAGCTACACCTGGAAACGGTAAATACACAGGTCCGGTTGATGTTAAGATTGAAACAAGTGAGCCAGCCACCATTTATTATACGCTTGACGGCAGCCGCCCTACCTTCCAATCAGCTAAAATTAAATTAAGCGGCACCCGTGAATTTGCAGAAACATTAAAAATTGAAAAGACAACAACCATCAATTATTTCACTGTGGACGCCGCAGGAAACATTGAGAAAAACTACAATCCACTTGGTAATGGGAAAAACTATAATTCTGTAACGCTTACAATAAAATAACGGTTTGCAAGGGGTTGGCCTTACGGGGTCAACTCCTTTTTCATTGGTACCTTTGAACTGATAGACTTTCTATTATATTGAGCCTTCTTTATATTTCAGCCTCTTTAATAGGTGGCCATAAAATCAACAAACCTCTAGCAAATGCTTCTGCTATTCCAAACCCGTTGTCACATAGCTTAATAGGATTAAAGGCGATAACCCTAGTACAAATTATCGCACTTTTCAACTGTAATTATATAGAAATACTATGGTTTCCAAATTTTTAAAACAGGCTCCTTCGTATTCGTAACCTTCCCCTTTTCTTCCAGATATCTATATGTCGCCTTTAGATTGTGATATCAAACATCGATCCCTGTTTCACCCTCATATCTCGGTTCATATCCTTGGTTCATTGCTGCAACCTTAATATAAACATCCCGGTAAGAAAATGTCCTGTCAACAACACTCTCCTCACACAGCTGGCAATAGCGAATGCAAGCTTGCAAATCTCCTTCTTCGATAGCGGGAGAAAGGCTTTCCATTTCTTCATGCCTTTTAACTCTATCTTGCCACTCTTGGCGTCAAGATTAGTAGCGTAAAAGCCCGAGAAAAGGAAATGAAGCATTTTAACCTCTGTTTGGGGTCCTTATCCAATCAGCCGCATTACTAAGAAAATGTATGAAGAAAGGATTCTGGAATTAAACGAAAAATACAGCCAAAATTATATGGATGGTATTCATACTTGTGGAAAAATGATTTTTCGGAAAGCATTAACTCAAGGCCTGATAAAAAATAATCCTACTGAGGATTTCAAAATGCCAAAAAGCAGCAAAGTGTTGAAGAACTGGAGAAAGCAGAAGAGGATATTGTCTTTCTTGAAAAAGAGAAGCTTGCCCATTTTCTTAAATTATCCTATACAGACTGGCTTGAAATGGATCATCTTGTCTTCATTGTACTTTCCTATACCGGATTACGAATAGGTGAATTATTGCCTTAAAATGGGGGGATTTTAATGAAAAGCAAGGTTCTATTAGAGTTACTAAAACTCTTTATAACCCTAACAATCATTTTGAAAAATATCAGCTTTTAACGCCAAAGACAAAGGGCTCTGTCCGAACAATCAGGATTGATGAAATGCTGATCAACATGTTAAAGAAGCATCGGCTTAAACAAAATGAAATGAAATTAAAAAACAGCCTTGTTTACCAAGATAACGGATTTATTTTCGCTCGAGAGAATGTGCATCCACAATTAAGAAAAGTTATTGAGACCCGGCTAAAAAGGCTTCTAAAAAAAAGCAGAAATAGAAAAGAACATTACTCCACACTCATTTAGACATACGCACACTTCATTATTGATTGAAGCTGGAGTTGGCATTAAAGAAATACAACAGCGACTTGGACATACAGATATTAATACTACAATGAATATATGCTCACATGACCGCCAATATGGAAGAAAAGGCCTCCCAACAGTTTAGCAAACTGATGAAAGACCTTCTCCTATAGTTAGCTTTTTTGTCACAGGTTGCCGTGTTTTTTAAAATCCGAGGACAAGAATAGCATATTATCATTTTAGACGTTGATATAACAAGGTTTTTAACCCCTTATTACATCATGCTGCCCATTCAATTCATAATTTAATAGGAAGTAACAAGGTAATAATATCAACACATTTGGTCAAAGCCACCTAAAATAACTTCACTTAGTGTCATGATATTTCAATGTCAGGTGAGCAAATAGGTGAGCATTTTCAATTATATTCTTATAAGTAACTGGTATGAAGAACCTGAAAGCCCCCTATTACAAGAGGAAGCATAAACCTAATCCTATATTTACCGGAAGGAGAAAAAATTATCATGAAAATGAAAAAATCCTTAAATCGAATTCAAACTGCATTATTAAAGAAACATATAAATGAGTTTGAAGAAAAAGATGGCATTTTAACTGAGGCTTTCATTTTAGAAGGAACAGAAGATATGATTTTCTATGTCTATAAATCTCCCTGCAAAACTGTGAAAGGTGCAATTTTATTATAAAAATTGAGAGGAGATTTTATAAATGAAATTTCAAAAGATTCTTAATGCGTGTCTTTTTTATTCCTTGTATTGAATATTTCAGCTTGTGGGAGTGATGGTGTAAAAGGAAATGGTAAAACAACTGAATTGAGTCTAGAGGAAGCTAAGAAGTTTGAAACAGGCTTTTTATATATAAGGTCACCATTTGAGAGTAGAAAAAAAGAAGAAGATTTTAAAATTAAGGAAATTGAACGTGTAGCTAAAGCAAAAAACATTGATTTAAATATTTATCATGCTAAAGAAGATACTTCAAAACTTGGCCTAAAACAGAACTCGTTAACATTTGCTTTTTATCAAGATGGTGAAGTAAAAGAGAAACTAGATTTTATCGATCTCTCAGAAGATGATATTTATTTTAAAGTAGAAACATTTGTTCAAAGTGTGCAGCAAAAACATTCGAAATAGGTTACCTAAAATAAACTAAGTTAACTAGGGGGAGATTGCATGGATGAAGAAGTAGCAAGGATACTTGAAAAATTCTCTGATTTTCTCGAAGTAACCAATCCAATTAGTTATATGCTTCGTTGGATGGGATGGGTCATTATTAAGGGGCTTGCATGGCTTGTTGATTCCCTATCAAACATAACGGATTCAATCCTGGGATTAAAAATGTTTTACGACAGTGTAGAAATTACAAGTTTTGTAGAATTTCTTATTCCCCTTTCTGTGATATTGATGGGTTTTTCGCTTCTCTACACAGGATATCAGCTCATTTTTCAAAAAAAGTTGGATCGTGAAGCCATTATAGTGAATGTGTTTATGATAATGTTTTTTTTCGCTTTGATACAAGAAGGTATGGAAAAGGCAAATCAATTCACAGATAAAGCTATTGATGCTCTTGATGTTGTTGAAGAAGGTTCAATTAGTCAAAAAGTTATTAAAGACAATATGACTGACCTTGCTCAATTTGACGTAACGGGTTGGAATACAACTGAACTAAAACACCCAAACCGAATTCCAAAAGATCGAATTTTAAAAATTAATATCACACAATCTATTGATAAAGATTTTGAACTTACAGGGAAAAAAATGACAGATACAGGGCGTGAGGTTTACTCTCATCGTTTGGAGTATGACGATCTTGGTAATGCCAAGAAAGTTAAATTAGATAATGGTTTCTTTACTGCCTTTAAAGAAAAATATTACCGTTGGGACTGGAACTTTTGGACAATTGCAATCACTTTAGGCATAACGGCTTTTACAATGTTGACAATCGCTATAAAACTAGCAAAACTGTTCTTTGAGTTAACATTCAACTATGTATTAGCAATCATTATAGCCCCTGCTGATATTCATTCAGGGCAAAAGACAAAGCAAATCCTTCAAAGTATCTTAAATACTTTTTTAGTGACAATTATGATTTTCCTATCAATGAAAATTTATCTGATTGGTACAGAGTTTATTACCGATAAATTGGATGGTGTCGCCTATTTAATTGCTTTATTCGCTTTCTCTCTTGCTGTAATTGATGGTCCCAATATAGTTGAACGGTTATTTGGTATTGATGCAGGATTGAAATCTAGCTGGGGAGCCGTAGCTGGTGGTTATGCTCTTGCAAAAGGTGTAACCGGTGCAACAAAGGGTACTGCAAATACTTTGATAGGAATATCAAGTCAAGGTAAATCGGCTGCATTGAAGGGTGTAAGTGGTATTGCAGGAGTTGCAGGAATGGCACAAGGGCTTAGAACTAAAGGACAGGACCAATCCACAGAACAGACTTCGAACGGTTCTGAAAGTGGTCATTCTACAGATTTAAAGGCACAAGATCAAAATCAAGAAAAACAAAGTCCAAATGGTTCGGAGGGGTTCAGCGAAATTGAAACTGGAACGCAAGAAGTTGCTTCCTCAATTGAACAAGAAATGGCTCAACAAAAACAAGAAGAAGGACACAAAGGAATAGGGAAAGTAATAGGGTTGCATGATCAAATGGCTCTGAATGGTTTCTTCAGTAATGGAAAACGGAGTGCAGCTGTAAACAGTTCACACTCCATTTCATCTGGTTCTCCAAGCCAAATGAACAATGGTGATATACAAAATAATGAGAAAATGTCAGGGGACTACGAAAGTCCCGGACCTTTCTTTTCACAATCGAATTCCCCTTCGGTTTCATCTGAAATGCAAGGAGAATCTAATATGAAAACACCACTTAAAGAAAAAAGAAATGATCGAGAAACTCGTCATGTTGGAGGCATAATTTCTGATAATGTACGGAACAGTCAATCAGTAAAAACGGTTAAACGCACCTATCAAATTGGTCAAAATACAGGCGAAAGTCTAAGAAACAACATCGCTAAATTCCGTCGAAAAAACCAATAAAAAAGTGAAATGAAAGAGAAGGTTTCCTTCTCTTTTTTTAAATAACATTCAATTAAATAGGGGGACGCGAAGGGGACATTGGTCGAAAATAGGGGGACATAAAGGGGACATTGATTAACATTTAGTGATATCACTAAATAACTGCTTTTTAATTATTATTTAAGACCCACATCAGTCCATCTGAGAAAGTTCAGGTATCCCACGTCAGCCCACCTATATTAATCAGGATTCCCACGTCAGCCCACTTGAAAGAAAATAACGATATCATATAAAACACTAGGCTTTGCCTAGGATATCACCCTTGGTGATATCAGTTTTTCCTTATGCTCTTTCTAGCTCTATAGCCTTTAAATCCAAATTTCGTTTTCTACCTAAAAGGAGCGTTGAACAATGGATATTTTTTTAAGAAACATAGACCCAATTGCAGTAAAAAAAATTGATGAAATGGCAAAGAAAAAATCTATTTCGAGACAAGAACTTTTAAAAGCTGTCATTGAAAAATCAGCATATGAAAAGGAACAAAATGAAAAAGACATGCGAAATGAAATGATTATTTCAAAAAACATTATAGTCATGGAAAAAATGACAGAGGCTGTTGAAAGGCTAGAGAATTTATTGTACGAACTCATGGAGGAATAAACAAATTGAACAAAAGAGTAATTGTATTGTTTGGTGGAGTAATTTCATGGTTCATAACCATTTTTATTCGTACTTATAACTGAAATATTTTGTGTATGATTAGTGAAATGTGGCAAGGTATTTTTCTAAAATAAAATAACTCCTTGAGAATACTCAAGGAGTCTTTAGCGTAAACCCATTCTTCTTATACTTTTTACCAGCGCTCTTAAAGTCTGCTGCTTTTTCTTCTTGGTCTAGTGGTGTCTTATGCCCATATTCGATAATGTTGCCTTTGCTTTGATTTCCGTGCAGCTATTAATATCATTTACAGTAAAGTTTTTTCTTTAGTTTCCACCATATATCTTCCATTAAACTTTTAAAACACTTCACTTGTTAGTACCGAATAAATTCCGGAACTAACAAAAATTGAAGAGCCTTACATCTATGTATTTTGTTAAAATAACGGTAAACTTTTGGTCAAATCGTTTGTTGGGTCGCTACTCACGGTCTGCCCTATCTATAGGGGTTGCTCCCTGTGAACCCACTCTTAAAACTCTATTTTTTGATAACCAACGTATAACTTCTGTTTAGGCCTACATTCCACCACGATTTCATTAAAGGCATCCAATAAGAATCCAAACTATTTTTTTTAAAGTTAATTGGTGTTTCTTCCTGTTTTTAAACTCGCAATTGTTTTCATCGTCAAATCAAATAATTTTTCCGTCGGATTTTATTTCCGATAAAACACGTTTCTTCCCTCGATAGAGTGCCCTGTAGGTCGGAGAAATCCACAAGCAACACCATGACGTAGAAATTACAAGATTATGAGCAACTCCTACGAAGTAATTTGTTTCGGTAGTTTTATCACCAACAAGATAGAAATCTATAATTCTTTCTTAAAACAAGATTTTAAAAATTGAAACATTATCCTATTATGCGTTCACAACAATCCCAACATGGACAGAAACTAGCCACCAGCACATCATCCCCTGTAAAAGATTGAAAAAAATCCAAAATCGTTTTTTTATAATTTATTAAGATAATCTTATTTTGTTCCCTCTAATCAATTTTTAAATATCCCCTTAAAAAATTTCAACAATTTCTTAGATGTTTTAAGAACACTTTCTCCTATTTTCTTTTCCATTAAAAACGACAATTTTCCTGGAATAAACCATTCAATAAACACCATAAGTGCTAATGACAGGCCAACAGTAAATACAGCTAATACCATTAAGTCATAAGGTATTAAGTATAAATCATCAAAATGATTAAATTCCTTCAAGATTCTAAAATACATGCCTAGAAATATAGTTATTCCACTTATAATAAGGAGAAATTGACTAAAGTTTCTTATATACCTAATACATTCTAGAAATACTCTATATGTAAAATGGGTATTTAAAATACGATTATACCAAATATAATCCTTATAAAGAGAATTAAAAATAGACCAATACTGTCTCTCAAGATTATTATGGAAGTCTTTTAAACCTTTATAAAACTCCTCTTCAGTCTCTAATCTTTTTTCACTTAGGTTTTGGAACATTTCCCTTATCTTTAGGAACTTTTCTATGAGGGATTTATCACCCAATTTATGAATAGGAACTTCATAAGGCGTGTAGTCATTTAACCATTTGTCCAATTTTAATTCTCTTTCATACTTATCATCTATACTAATTATATCTTTTAATCGAAAGTACATAGGTTCTAATAAATCCTCAATATTTTCTTTAGCTTTACTATGAAAATTAACATAATTATTATTCTTCCTTCCATAAAAAGTAAGCTAATGAAGCACCAATTATAACAACTAATAAAGGGGGAAATACTCATTAAAAATGTCCATTAAATCACCTACTTCCATCCATTAATATATATCTTTTATTCCCAATTTTAATGAAAGTAAAAATATGATCCTAAAAAAGGGACCTCTTAAAGGTCCTATACCCTTTTCCGTCTTGAACTAACGCTACCAGGTTAGTTTAAGGATTAATTAGATGATTAAAGAATAACCTGCATACTAAATTTTTACAATAATAAACGATCGTAAGTATCAGTCATCTCAAATACGAATGATGTTAGTAGAATTCTTTGATGTTTGTTTTGTACTTTTAACTGCGACTATCTACATAAATAAAAACCAAGCGAGGGAAATGTCTAAGTATTTTGTAGCCAAACTTTTAAAACTGTCAATCCTTTGCTTCAGTCGAGGCTGAACCCCCATTTACATTACTCACGTGACAAACACAGCAAAAGAAAAACAGAAAACTTATTTCAAAGTTATATATGGATTTTTTAGAGAGGTATTCAATGGGGTCTTTTACAAATGAAAAACCCTTCCTCGTTAATCCAAGAAAGGGCTTGAAAACGTATTGATTAACGTTTTGAGAAATACGAGTACAGTTTTCACGTAAAATTAATCCATCAACATCCTTTAATATCAATGAATTTATAAGTTATAAATGGATATAGAAGTATGAAACTGTATAAAAAATGATGTAATTTGAACCAACTTGAACCAAAATTATGATGGATGCTAGTTGAATACATTTCTTTTTATTTTTCTAATGTTGTTACGTTATAAAAAATAATTCGCACTTTAAATAAACATATTAATTTTTAATCTAAAAGCTTTTTTTCACAACCTTATCATTAAGTAATTGTATAAGGTATGGTTTTATAGAAGTCACAATAATAGCTCTTATTTTTTTTAACTGTTTTTCAGATGGCTCGCCTCTCATATTAAACATTTTTAGCATAAAATTGTAATCATTATCTCCATTAAAATTATTGTACTTATTAGGCGTGAATGCACCTTGATCAAAAATATACTTTAATATTTTTCTTGAGAAGTATTCAGAATTTAATGTGATAAATTCATTTGCTTTAACACCATGAAATAATTTAAACAATTTTTCATTAACTAATGTAAGTTCATTTAAATCTTCACGATCAAACTTCTTAATACAAGAACTTCCAATAGGAAAAAGTGTGTTTTGATTATTGATATTCTTAATTGTAAATAAATATCTAATATTTTCTTTACCACATATACAAGAAGATTCATTATCTTCATCTTCAATAACATCATCAATTTCCCATTCTAATACAGCAGTATTCCATGACTTACTTACCGATTTTTCAATGACTGTTTTAATTAAATTTTTTACATAAATTGAACTCATATTACCCTCCTCTTATTTATTATTTTTTTGATCGATAAGCATTAATCGTGTACAAGCTACATAGAATTTAGATAATGTTTGAGTTCTTCATTTATATAATTGATTAGGGTACTTTTTTAATGTCGTAGGATTTAGAAATACACACACATCTTGGTAGCCTAGCACCTTCGCATCCTCTGGTTTAGGCGGTTCGGTTGTAATTGCTTACCTGTCTTCAGAGCTTACCAGATGTGCAATTGTTTTCTAACACAGCAATAGAAACAACCATTCTATCTAATTACTAAAATAACATGTCAGACGTAAGCCATAAGTATCTTTTAGGTAAGTATCAGTTGCCAGAATAATTTGTTTCATTGAATCTGTAATTTTCATTATCGAGACTCCTGGCTGAACAATTGATATTTCAAATTCTGTTTCAAAACCAGATTTCACCATCTTCTTTAACATCTGAAGAATTTGTAAGTCACCCTTTTCAAACCGAGTTTCACCATAGTCTTTCTGTCTCGAACTTTCTCGTTCAATCATTCGTTGAACAATCTTTAAGACATTATCATTCCACATAATTGATTTTTCAGCCTGACCACATACTTCATATAAGTCTTTAACACGAGCACCGGGAAGTTCTCCGCCTGAGTATTTACAGTGATACAGATGAAATATGACTTTTGAATGTTCCTCATCAATTTTGACCGAAACGACATCTGCAATTTCTCCCGATCCATCATCATCAAAAATGATATCTGATGTCTGATCTACAATATTATGTATTGTAGCGTATTGAATAGAATCAGTCTTTCTTCCTCTTCCTTGAGATTCAGATTTAATATCGACTCCAAATTCATCCCAATCGATATCAAAAAAAGAGTCTAGTGGCAATTCAATGTCACTTTTAGGTTTGATAACTGTTTTTAAATTTTCTTGGACTACTACAATAGTTCCATCGTTTTGTATGAACGAAACTTCCGGTGAGTTTTCATGCAAATAATCAGTCATTTTAACAGTTCTATTACCGGATTTCACTATTAGCTCTTCACCTTCGATTTGCTTGAAACTATATGAAGTCTCATTAATAATCTGTTCAAAGATAAATTTTCGTTCATTTATCCAAAATTCAAAGCGAAGATTTTCATTAACTAAACCGGGATTCTTTAGATCTGTTTGAAAGAACGGAAATTCCTTTTGTTCTTTAGAAATGTATAACTGTTTAGCGAAAGCATTAGAAACTTCAATTATTTCTGGCATCGATATTTTATAAGGGACACCCTCTGGAAATTCCTTAATAACTTCTAAAGTAAGGGAATTATTTAATATATTATTCGTACTAATAGTATCATCCAATACCTTATTCCCTATTTTCTTACACCAGTCTGTCCAAAAGTTTATCCGCTCTACCCAGCGCATCCAAACTTTCCCTTTATATGAACAACCAATACTAATTCGTCCTCCGTCTTGATAGCCATAACCGAATAAATTAGACTTAGTTGAACCCGATGCAACTGCCTCACTAATTCCAGACTTAATATCTGCACCAGCAAACATTCTAAAGCTAATCCTTCCACTAGGTTTTTGCTTTAATCCCAGCGTTCCAATCATCAATCGATTAATTCCATCTAAGCTTCGATAAATTGAATCTCCCTTAATTGCTGATGCTTCTGAAAACATACTATCCACAAGCCGATTTCCTTTTCCAGCATCAGTTTCGTTTATATGAACAATTCCATTATCCTCATCAAAGAACAACACAAAGAAATCATAATCATATTGAACAATATCCTTTTGATCTGACCAGACAACCTTTGTTTCAATTTCCTCAATGAAAACATAAACAATATCTTTTTCATTTATTAATGATGTAGTTCTATTTGGATCCAAAACTTGTTTCCACCCATTTACATAAATTCTTTTTGAAGGGTGTTGGAACATCCTGGTACTCACTTTCATCTTTAGTTGGGATAAATCTATCTCCTTCACATGGCCTTTTTCAAACCTATCAATGAATTCACCAAGCTCAACTTCCTTATTGACAGCTTGATTTGAATGGATATTAAGAAGTTGATTCCAATCAGAATTTTGATGATATAACTCTTCAATCGCTTCCTTCAAATCGTCCATTGCCACATTCGTGATGAGCTTTGCATTACCCAACTTATTTCCACTTGTTCGAGCAAAACGTCCAATGAATTGAAGTGTAATCGGAAGCGACTTATATTTATCGTGGATTGCGGCAATTTTTAGTGTCGGAATATCTATGCCTTCGCCAAACATATCTACACATACCACAATTTTTGCTTTACCATCTTTAACTTGCTGCAAGTTTTCTTTCCTCTGGGCAGGGCGAATGCCAGTGTGAATAACAACTGGATTATACTTTTTATATTGAGAGTAAATTTTTTCATACAACTCATCAGCTCGTTTTCGGCTATTTGCTCTCGCTAAAAGTACATGCTCATATCCTTTCTCTAAATCTTCATCTAATTGCTTGATGGCAATTTTTGCAATTTCACCATCAGACTTTCGCTCATCAAATTCTTGAATTGGATAAAAATCGATAGGTTTGAAATACCCAGCTTTTTGCGCCAATGCCAAACCATAATTGAAAATTATCTTACCATCAATTTTTTTTCCATCATTTCTAAATGGAGTTGCAGTAAATTGTAGAATTTTTTTTCCTATAAATCTTTCTCTCACCGTTCCCCAATCGGGAGCGGCAAGATGATGCGCTTCGTCAAATATTACAACCTCTACTTTTTCAAGCAGTTTATCCCAAACTGAAGAGGTCATATTTTTAATCATCCCAGGAGTTGAAACAATTATATTAGCCTCCTCAAGGGCATCAATCAGAATATTTTCATCCTCATCTTTTACTTTTGACTTATAAAGAAAAGTCGTTGGATAAATAACTTCCTCTGATATCATTTTTAATTTTGGAAGTATACCAAAATGCCTCGCTCCTTCAAAAATTTGTTCCCTCAATAGATTAGACGGTACAATGATAAGCGTTGAAGTAATTCTCTCAGAAATAATCGTAGTATACATTGTTTCAGACTTCCCTGTTCCAGTAGGTAAGACAATAGTTGCTGGAGAATTTGATGTTGCCCAATGTGCACGAATTGCAGATAATGCTCCAAATTGGGGCAAGCGTAAACCAATCTCATCTTCATTTCGAGAAACCCTCTCATGATATGACTCTTTCCAACTATTAATAATTTCTTCTCGATTGAAGATTCTACCTTCAGCATCCGCACATCGACTTAACTTGTTATCATGACCGATTGTTGAAATTATATTTTTATACTTTCCCAAACAACCACTTCTTTCTGTTGTAAAATTTGACATTTTTACTAATAATATTATAACAGACACAAAAGAAATCTTTATACAAGGATTCTTATTATTATTAAAATAAAAAGTTTTTACTTTATACAAAGATTAACGAGTTCGTTTCTTACGCTTTCTTTTAAGTAATTTTTTGTATCAATTCTAAAGCCTAAGGGATAGCCACCTATATCTCCAATCATTTCAAGAGGGTTGGCAAAACCATATTCTAAAGAACCAGAAACTAGGTATTGGGATACCTCATAGTTAAGTCTTTCCATATCAATCAACTGATTAATCACAATCTGTAGCAACTGGTCTCTTACGTTTTCTACATCTTCTTTTGTCATAGTAGGATATCTTTCTTCTTGTTTTTTATTATATTGAGTGATAGGAATTCTCTTATTATAAACATCCTCTTCAACTTTCACACCCAATGCTAAAGCAATAGTTTCAAAAGCTTTAATAGTATCTTATTAGCAAAGTTCCTGTTAAAGATAATGGCTATATTTTTGGCTTTAGCGGCTTTAAACAATCTGAACTACTTTCAGACTTATTAGCGCATTTAGAGATCCAAAAAACGCCCTTGGCTTAAGAGATACTCACGCATCCTTTCTGTTTTCTCAAGATATAGATATTGCTTATGTCTCTCAACGACTGGGGCATATCAATATTCAAACGACTCAAAACTATTACCTCGAATTAATGCCAGAAAAAAAGCACCAGCAGGATGCCGATGCTTTAAATCTGTTGAATTCTTTGTAATAATAATTATTGATTTGAACCAACTTGAACCAATAAAGGTTCGTAAGCGTTGGTATATCAACAACTCTATTAACGTTTTGAGAACTGAGGTCATGACGTGCGCCTTTAAGACCGTATTTTTTAGGACTTTTTTCGATACACTTTAGAGGGATTTCATCGAATGTAAAAACCCTTTAGCATACATATTGATTTCACTGATTGCACCAACGCGTATTTATTAGGTATTCAAATTGTTATGCTAGCAGGCATTATAAGTAAAAACATTCAATGGACTGTGCCTTAGGGGAGGGAAGGGATTTTAACAAAGCTTATATTTATGATTGTTCTCATAACAATTCGGACATCCACTACGATTACCATTTCTATTGTATATTTGTGCATCCCATTCGTGACTGCACTTTTTACATAACCACCAAACTTTAAAATGAGAGTTTGCAAAGTAAGATTGCGGGCCTTTTTCATTTTTAGTTGGGTGCCATTCCTTAACTAGTTCTGGATTTACAGCAGCTAAATTATTATCCGTATGCAACCTTCTATTCCCGCAATCTGGACAGTTGTTGCCTCCTTGTGTTCTACTTGCAATTGTAGCAGACCATTGATGCCCATGAATACAAATCCAATTTACTTTTTCATGACTTGCAACTTTAAAATTTTCTGGTTTTAAATACCCATTCTTATGGTAATCCCATTCTTTTAAAAGTGTGGGTCTAACAGTAGCTAATGAATTTTCATATTCCCAACTATCCATTAAATCTAAAATTGACACATTATCTCTTTCCATATTTATATCCGGACTTTGTTGAATATGATCAGTAAATATCTTTTCAAGACACGTTTGAAATGCTTTCATTGAATGATTTTTAAGATCATAAAAAAAAGTATTTGGATTTGGTGATTTATATGGAGGGCATTCCGGTTCTCGGATTCTAATTAGCTTTGTATATGGCATTTTTTCTAGTAACGCAATGTCTTTTTTTACATCACGCTTATAATCCTTATGATATAGACCTCCGTCATACTCAATTACTAACTTAATCGAAGAAATGTAAATATCCAAAACCATACGTGTTCCTAAAAGTGGTGTTTCCATCTCAACATCATCAAAATGTTTTTTTAAATAATAAAAGAGTGCATATGATTGTTTTGACACTTTCTTCGTTGTATTACACCTTGGACACCCTGTTCCACCACTTGTCCGATGTTTTGGAGTTGTTTTCCACTCATGTCCCTTCTTACATCTCCATAAAACCTTGTAAGATGAACCAGGTGGGACATCTTTTGCAGTTTTACTTTTATTATCAATACATTCAACCCATTCATTTGCAATATGCGGATAGAGGTTAGCTAGACTGTTTGTTTCATTCACCCTTAAACCTCGACAGTATGGGCACCCACTACTCCTTCTTTTTCTAGTCATTTGTTTAATTGACATATCAAACGAATGACCTTTTTTACAAATCCAATAACATACAATATTAGATCCAGCAAGTACTTTATCTGGAGTTAATGAGCTATTTCTCTCTTTGTCCCACATGGCTACTAGATCTGGTCTTCTTCCTAATAATGAACGTTCGAAACACACCTCTGAACCTTTGCAATATGGGCATCCTGTTCCATTAGATCTAGATGCTAATTTAGCCTCATAACTTGGATGTCCTTCTTTGCATTTCCACCATACATGCTGTCTTCCTTTTGGAGGGACATCACTTGGCTTTATATCACCGTTTAATTCATAGTCCCATTCATTGGCCAATTCTGGATATTCACTTGCTAGACTTTTCTTCATTTAACCACTCCAAAAAACATAGCTTTTTTATTTATTCATATCCCAAATTTACAATAATTACACAATAGAAGAGTGATCTTACTTTTACTTTTTGTCAACTACTGTAGCCTTGAAAGGAAGCTTGATCAAATTAATACTAATAACCCTTGATAAATGAACAAATAGAAAGAGCCTGTTTTGAACAAAGGATTAATCAAAACAGGCTCTTAATATATTCAATTGAATCATTTTTTATAAAAAAGGTTGATCAAATGGTGTTCCTTGCTCAACTAATACACCTGTTTATTGAAGAAGAAAAATATGTTGCTTCTTTAAAATTGGTGACATATTTTTCTTCTTTTTTGAGTAGCTTTGAAAAAAGTTTGAAAGTTTGGTCAAATAATACAAGTGATTTTGAAAAAACCATAAAAAAATCATAGTCTCCAAAATAAATCACAGATAGACTTTTTCATAATCCTTTTTTATTGGTAATAATGGATTGACAATATCATTTGTCTGTAATTTGTAGATCACGAATACTTTATTTGTCACTAGAATTAAGAATAATAAAAGATATTAATAAGTTTGTAACTAAAGGTTAAGAAAAGAGATTGGTTAAAAATTATTTGGGTTCGAGAGTGACATATGTGAATTTTTTACAATAAGCAATTTTGACATAAAGACGATATTTTCTTAGCTACGAATGATCAGATATCCTTATAAACAAGTAGAAAGTAAATGGTCCATTTGATTCGCATTTCCATCAAGTATGTTCCTACTAAAGAGTATAAAGCCTTTACAGCTTCAGAAGGTGTATGGAGCACCATGCCTTAAGGATTGTCATAGTGCCTTCGAAGCCTTTCAAAAACAATGGTCTTCCTATCCAGGACCTGTGGATGTATGGGTTCGAAACTTCAGACATGTGGAACAACTATTTGATTATGGAAGTGCTATTCGTAAAGTCATGTATACCACAAAGTAGAAAGTATCCATTCTAGATTTCGGAAGGTTACAAAAAAGGAGCATTTCCAAATGAAAATACCCTGTTTAAAGTCCTCTATTTAAGCATTCAAGAACTAGAAAAGAAGTGGGATGGTGGGTTTATTCAAGACTAGTCCTTGGTCCTGAACCAACTTTTACTCCACGAAAATCTCAAAGACCGAGCACCTAAAGACATAAAGCCACTGTACCCAAGCATTCCTACTCTTGCCATATGGGTCACATATTGAAGTGTAAAAGAATTTGAGGCGTCTTTTTTAGGAAATCAGCTATTTGGATGGGATAATGTTTCTTAATTAATCAAAGTGGAATGACATAAAACATAATAGGGACAAGGGGAATCAAGTATATTTTATACTTGATTCCCACTGTATTTCAGGGTGCGAAACTTAAGTCATAATACGAGCTATAGTCTTTTTCGTAACTCCCATGCAATCTGCGCACTTTCCTCTAATTCTTCTAATGCAAAAAATGCTTCCATGACATCTTTTCCTGGTACAACCGGGCCATGATGGCTCAAAAGCCAGCCATTATTAGCCTTTACTCGTTTTTCAAATACGTTAAACAGTTCTTGACTTCCTGGTTTTTCATAAGGAATTAAGCCAACAGTTCCCAATTTCATTTTCAGATATGGAGTATGATCCGGCATACAATCTGATTCATTTAGCCCAGGTACACAACTCCAGAGCACACTATAAGTACTGTGAACATGAAGAACTGCACCTGTATCTGGTTTTGCTTTGAATACTGATAAATGTAACGGCCATTCCTTACTTGGTTTTAATTCATTATATTGATTTCCATCAATGTCCATAACAGCAAACTCACCTGGTTTCAGAGTTCCAAAGCATGTTCCAGTAGCAGTAATATAAATTTTACCTTCATGTACAAAGCTTAAATTAGCAACGCTTCCACTAGCTTTACCACGTTGAAAGAGACTATGGGCAACCCAAATAGCATTATCAAGCTTTTTATCTAATGTTTTATCCATACTTACCACTTCTCTCTATTATGTTAAGGATAAAGCGCGAAGAAAAAAATCGGATTTTCCAAAGTTTCCACTTTTAAACACCATTCGAATTCGATTATCTTCTGTAGGTATCAAAATGGGTACTCCAGGTACAATACTCTTTCCAATATGGTATCCAGTGTACCCGAGCCTTTTTGCTACTGCTCCACTCGTTTCTCCGCCAGCAACAATTATTCTTTGAAACCCAGCTTGAACAGCAAGTTCTGCTAAATCTGCAGTTGCATTTTCTAATTTTTCAGCAAATTCTTCTTTACCTTTTTCCTGAATTCGTTTTACATTATTGGGTGTGTCACTGCTATATACTAGTATAGATTCTTCTTTGTTTTGAGAAATCACATTCCAGATCTTCTCTACCGATTCTTCGCTTGATATCAATTTCATTGGATCCATAAAATAAATTTTACCACCAGATTTTTGATATTCTAAAATCTGGTTTCGAGTCGCTTCACTGCAACTTCCTGATAATATTAACGCAGGTGACTCAGAACGTTCAAATCTATCTGCTTCATCATTTTTCTTATACATTTTTGCCAATGGGTATGCTAGACCACTACCGCCAGTAATAAGTTTAAGATCTCCAAATAACTGTACCAAATTTTCCGCATCTACATCCTTCTCATAGTCAGGTACTATATAAAATTGTGAATGCTTACTTTTTATTGTTATTCTTTCAATAAATTCATCTACTTCTTCCTTGTAGAAAGAGTCTGAAATTTTCACACTGGGGAATTTGCTTTGTGCATTCATTAAACGGACTAGATCACAATCCCACATTGGTGTAAGCGGATGATCCTTCATTGGGCTCTCATGCAATGGTACTCCATTTACATATAAACATCCTTCCTTAACACTACGCCCATTTACCGGAAGCGCAGGACAAAGAATAGTATAGGGAACATCTAGCTCTTCCATTACAGCATCACAAATTGGTCCAATATTACCCTTAGGTGTAGAATCAAATGTTGAGCAATATTTTACGTAAAACTGTTGTGCACCTTGCTCTTTTAACCACCTTATTGCCTCGAGGGAATCTTTGACAGCGTCTTTTGGATCCTGAGTACGGGTTTTTAAGGCAATTACACATACCTCTGCCTGTGGAGCCTCATCAACTTTAGGTACTCCATTGTATAAAATAGTACTAAGTCCACCTTTCACAAAAAAAGAAGCGATATCACTACCACCGGTAAAATCATCTGCAATACAACCAAAGCGCACTAGATTCACCCCCTGTTATGTTATAATGATGCATTCTGACAATCTAAGAAACTCTTGTCAACTTTACATCTTCAATATAAAAAGAAGATAATAACAATTTACATATACGAAAATTATAATTCATTCTTATGCGGTAATAATTTTTAGTGTTATTTAATCGATTGACCTTTCTTCAAAGTTTTTTTACGAACCTTTACACCTAACAAATCTTCATAGTAGCAAATCATTGCATGTTTGTAGTAATCACCTTGACCATTATTTAATGCTAATTGATAGGTTTGCATTGTCCCGTTTAATGTTGGAAGCGGAATCTGGTATTTCACTAATACTTCATACATACTTTGCATATCTTTATATGCTCTTTCAAGTGAAAATCCATGTTCAAAATTCCCTTCTAAAACCTTAGGAAGCAATGTTTTTGAAGCAAAACTGGACCCTGTAGCTGTCATTAATACGTCACTGAGCTTTTCGGGATCTAAACCAAGTTTAACACCAACTGGCAATAGTTCACTAAAGCTTGCACAACAAATATTTAACGCGCAGTTATTAATCATCTTCGTAAGCTGTCCAGCCCCGTTCTCTCCCATGTAGAGTACCTGTGTCCCCATTCTATCGAGCATAGGCTTAATTGTATTAAATATTTCTTCATTCCCACCACACATGATACTAAGTGTTCCTTCCATACTTTTTGCATGTTGACCAGAAATAGGACAATCCAGATACTCAATTCCATTCGTTCTACAGGTTTCTGCAATTTCGATTGCACCTAAATAACTAATTGTGCTAAAGTCAACAATCTTCTGACCTGGTTTCATATGCTTTAATAGACCGTTCTCGCCAAATACAACTTCTTTTACAATCTCTAAGTCTGGTAAACATAGAAATATAAAATCACTATCTACTGTATCTGTAATATTCGTTGTGGTTTTAATCCCTTTTTCATTGAATTGCTCCAATGCATTTGGATTTGCGTCACATACTAGATAATCAATCTCACCTTCTTTTTCACTGTTTGCAAGATTTAATGCCATACCCATGCCCATTACGCCTAATCCAATATAACTTACTTTCATTGAAAAACACTCCTTTTGTTTTTAAATTATTTCAAGGCTCTTAATCGAAATTCGTATAGTAGTTGACTATTTCTAACTTTTGAATAACTTATCATTAATTACCACTACCAATTATTTACTTTTGCGCTTTCTAATGCACTGATTACCGCTTTTACTGCTTCTTTCGGACTAGACAACACTGGTAGTCCTAAGATATTGGTTTCCTTTTCTGCAGATGCCTGTGTGATCTGTGCAAGAACGATCACTTCACATCCTCTTTCTTTCAATTCCGCTGCAGCAAGACAATTAAGACGATTATGTTCTTCCTCATTTCCGGCTTTCAATTCAGTCATAGCCTGCGTATTAATTTGTGTATCTACTTCAACTTCTTTACCCAACACTTTGGCTATCCTCTCCAATTGGGCTTTTGTTGCTGGTCCAGATGGTGCAGTCGTTGCAACAACGCCTATTTTTTTATAATGATTGACTGCCTTTTCTAACATCGGACGATCAACCGCAAAGATCGGTACTTTGATAAATGGCTTCACAGAATCTACAATAGGTGTCAGCACGGTGCATGCTACAATGATTGCATCAACACCTGCGTCCTGTGCTTTAACTGTAATATCTATAAAATCTCGATATGATTTATCATCGATCCCATTAATTTGGTTTGCATAGTACTGAATATTTTCATCAACAAAATTTAATACAGTTACTTCCGGGGCTAGCTTTTTGAATGCCTGCATTTAATGGTGGTACAGCATTACAGGTTGCATGAATAATACCAATTTTCATATCTATTCTCCTCATATTTTAGTAGTAATAGAGTTTAATTCATCTGATGTTTTTTAGAGTATCTATCATTTGATCAATATTTAATATTTTTTCTTTAAAATTTAGTGTATGGCTTAATCGACTGATATGGGGCTGTTTTAGCATTGCTTCTTCCAAGATGTCTAGATCCCAGAATATTTCTTGCTTATTACTATCCGCGACTACTCTCTTATTTGCCATTACTATGACACGGTCAAAATTTTCAACGACAAATTCCATATCATGTGTAATGGTAATAATGGTTTTCCCTTCTTGAACTAATGAATTAATAATAGAACCTAATCTTTTAATTGCAAGAGAGTCTTGACCAGCTGTTGGCTCATCTAAGATAATCGTCTCTGTATCCATTGCAATCACCGAGGCAATTGTTACAAATTTTTTCAGGGAATAAGGCAAATTATACGGATGTATATCTAAAAAAGGCACAATTCCCGTTAATTCTGCTGCCTTCATTACGTTTTCTTCAATCTTCTCCTCCGAAAATCCAAGGTTTTTAGGACCAAACCTTATTTCGCTTTTTACATTTTCATGAAAAATTTGATCATCAGGGTTTTGAAATACATATCCTACCTTTTTAGCTATCTGAGCCGTTGTATATTCTTTTGTATTTAAGCCTCCAATAATGACATCACCTTGTGTCGGCTTTAATAATCCATTCATCATTTTCACTGTTGTTGTTTTCCCGGCACCATTTTGTCCAATTATGGCTACCGATTCACCCTTTTCGAAAGACATGCTTACATTTTCAACAGCCGTAAAACCATTGGGATAACAATAGGTAACGTCATTTAACGTTAAAAAGCTCATGATTTCACCCCTTGTAATGCCATCCATTCTTTCATCACTTTAATGGAGTCACTTTCAGTAATGGGAATTCTTTCGGTATTCATATTGTGTTGCCGCATTTGTAAATCTAATAGTGTAAACTGAGTTAATCCTACGCCATAGTACTGTGTATCTTCGTCAGATAGTACATCTTCCGTTCTTCCTTGTTTCTTAATCCGTCCATCCTGAAGAACGATAACATAGTCTGCATACTCAGCAATTAATTCTATTTTATGCTCTACTAAAATAATTGTTTTCCCTTTTTTCTTCATAATATCTATTGCCTTAAATATTTCCTCCGTACCCTGCGGATCCAATTGTGATGTCGGTTCATCAAAAATTAGAATCTCCGGCTCCATAACCATAATAGATGCTAGAGCCACTCTTTGTTTTTGTCCGCCTGAGAGTTCATTCGGATTTTTGTGTTGTATATACTCTATGCCAAACAACATTATTATGTCTTGAACTTTCTCCTTAATAATACTTACTTCAACCCCTAAATTCTCAAGGCCAAAAGCAATCTCATCAAAAACGGTTTCTTTCACTCCACTGATTTGAGTAAAAGGATTTTGGAAGACGAAACCCACCTTTTGCGCAAGATCACTTGTATCCCAATCACGAACATCCTTTCCGTCTATCAGCACTTCACCACTAATATCTCCCTTAAAAAAGTGTGGAATAAATCCTCGAATGACATTACAAAGTGTGGTCTTTCCTCCGCCATTGACACCAATTACGGCATAAAGCTTTCCGCTCTCAATTTCAAGATTAATATTATGCAAAACCTCATCACTATTAGTAGGGTACTTGTATGATAGATTTCTTATCTGTATTCCACTCATAAGAAAAACCTCCAGATCAAGATGTAAACTAATAGAAACAATAGTATGGCAATAGTTAATGTGTCACTCTTAGTCTTTTCCAATTGATGTAAACTTGTCTTTTTGGTCCGGGCTGTAAAAGCCCTTGATTCTAAAGTGATAGCTTTCTCATCTGTGCTTGAAAATGACGATAAAATCAAAGGGGTTAATGCTGGTATAAATGCTTTCATTCGTATTCTAAAATTTCCTTCCGTTTCCACACCGCGAGTTCTTTGTGCATCCATAATTCTTAACAAATGTTGTCTCATCTCCGGAATAATATTAAGTGCGGATGAAAGCACATAGGTAGCTTTTGGAGAAATCCCTAATATTTCTAAAGACCGCGTTAAATCATTTATTTTTGTGATCTGGAAAAATAAAACAACTGATGATCCTATCGCTAAAATTTTGGATGTTAATTGTAAACTAAAATCAATTCCTTCTTGTTTAATTGAGAATATATTCCATGACCATAATATTGTATCTCCCGGATAGAAGAATGCTTGCAAAAGAAAAATCATGAAAACGATAGAAAGCAAACCCTTAAAGACGATGTCTACAAATAGCTTTGTTTTTCCAGCTATCATAGCGATGAATAAGCACAACACGGGGACCAAATATGAATATAAATATCCTGGTAAAAGTAACGGTGTTATCATCAAAAATAGTGCGATAAAAAATTTCGTTGTTGGGTATAGATTTAGAATAAAGGTTCTTAGCTTTTCCAAATGTGTATCTCCCCTTTCATTTAAAGGTTCATTTTTTTCGCACCACCAAGGCTAAAAAATTGGGTGAACTCCGTTAATGAGTGGCAAACAGTTTCACTCTTTGACGTATTACTATATTCTTTTAAGATGCCTTCTTATTTTTAATATATAGGTGTCCATAGTTTTGTTTAGAAAGGTATTGATCTGACATCTTCCGAACAAGCATATAGGCAACAAATATAGAAAGTATTTTATCGATACTTTCGACAAATATCTTTTGAGTAAAGACGGCTGTCCATATTTCTTTTCCTGAAGTTAAAACAATGGCAGTAAGGAGATCTGATCCAGTTCCGGATGCTCCTCCAAATACAATAACTGTTGTCGGAGTCGCGATTAGTATCGCAACAAGTGCCACAATAAAACCAGTAACCGCAACCTTCCAAGCTTTTGTTGTCATTCCCTTCTTAGCTAGGAGACCTACTACAACTCCTGAAGCCATGGAAACCGGCATAAACGCCAATTGAGTAGGGTTAAATATCCCAAAAATTAGTTTTGAGACCCCTCCTGTTATCGCTCCAACCCATGGGCCAGCTACCATCGCGACAATCATCGTACCAATTTGATTTAAGAAGAGAGGTATCTTTAACAATTCGACCAGTTCTCCAGCAACTACATTGACGGCTACACCAATAGGAATGAGCAAAATTGCAATAAGTGTAAAATCTTTTTTTATCCTTTTCATACATCTTCCTCCTTTTTACATGGTTTTACAGAGATTTTGCCCCCAGTTGCTTGCGAATTTCGAATTGGTGGTTCACTCTCAGGGTAATGTGGGATAACTTCTTTTATGACTCCATCTTCCACCAATACACTGCCCTGGATAGTACCTACGTTATCGTCCATCGTGATAATAGTGGCACTTTTAATTAGTGACAACCTAATGCCACTCATTTGCGGACTAAATATCTAAAAAATAAAAAAAGATGAATAAAAATAGTATATTCCTACTCGCTTCTTTAATTGTTCTAGAATCATCTCCTGTATTTAAAAGACATGACCTATTGTGCTTCTAAGGTAGAAATACAATCGGCAAACCGTTTTGCCACTCTCTCCCCGTCAACTCCCATGAGGATCGAGGTATTGGGTTCTGGATTACCCCACTGCCCCGTAAACTCTGCGATGGTCTGACCAGCTGTCAGCTCCCCCGTCGTCTCAATCGAAACAAAGGCTTGCTGCACCTCAAAGAGTTCGGGCCACAGCGCATAGGCCACGGCTGGCACGTCGTTGTAATAGACGCCTGTCTCTGTTTCTGGGGTTTGCAGCGAGACGATGTATGCCTTACGACGGAATTCGGTCGCCTCTAGGAGAAAAGCTCCGGGACGAGTACCCGATACCCTAATGCGATCAAGATTTTCTTGTGATATCCGCACCTTTGTACATACATCGAGACCCACCTGAACGATTGGCGCACCCGACTCGTACATCACTCGTGCAGCCTCCGGATCACTAGCTAGATTAAAGGACGCCACAGGGGATATGTTTCCGGCAACACGGACTGCGCCGCCCATGACGATGATTTTTTTCACCTTATGTGCGAGACCGGGGTCGATGGAGAGGGCGAGTGCCACGTTGGTTACAGGACCTAATGCTATAATGGTAATTTCGTTCGGGGCCTCGTTACAGCGCCTCACGATCTCCATCGCGGCATACCCCTTGGCCTCTGATACGGTGGGGTTGGGGGCCTCGACGCCACCGAAACCATTGTTTCCGTGAATGTGCTTGGCAAAGTACGGTTGACGTAAGATGGGTTTGCCAGCTCCCCGGTAAACAGGAATATCTGTTCTACCGGCTAGTTCAAGTAATGACAGTGCGTTGCGTGTCGAGGTTTCAACCTCGATATTCCCATATACTGTCGTCAAAGCTTCAACTTGGAGCTCAGGGGACGCGAGCGCAAGATAGATTGCCGCAAGGTCGTCGACACCCGGATCAGTGTCGATAATTACTCGTTCCACCATAATTTCTAATCCTCCTTGTATCTTAAATTTAAATTTACAACGCCTTTTATAGAAAAAATATCGTGAGATGCATTAGCACCAACCCCTCATTTGAATGAGGTTTCGGTATATAAAAGGGGCCTACTTGGCCCCCCAAAAGCCTTCGATACTCTGATTCTATTAAAATTGCGAGTACATTCGTGCTACTATACCAATTGAGGGTTTCTTTCTCTGTCTACACCCTCGCAAAAGCGACGTGTTTTCTCCTCGTCAACCGGGTTCGTCATGATATCGTCAATCTTGGCGCCATATCCAAAGACCGCACCATCCGCATATTTGAGAAGATTCGCAGTCTCGACTTTCATTCCACTACCGATAATGATAGGAACATCAGGGACTGCACGCCTTACCGCCTTTAAATTCTCAACCGAAGGAGGTTGTGCCGATTCCTCACCGGCAAGAATAATTGCGTCCGCCATCCCACGATAGGCCGTATCCCGAGCCAAGACATCTATAGGTCGAGCCGCCAAAGGAGCCGCATGTTTTGTCTGAATGTCAGCGAAAATCTTGACTTTATTCTCCAAACCAAGATATTTGCGATATCTCGCTACTAAGTGGGCTGTACCATTGATAAGACCTTGGTCGGTCACGTACGCATCGGTTAGGACATTGAGTCTGATAAAATCTGCTCCGACTGTTCCAGCGACCGCTAGCGCAGATTTCCAAGAGTTTCTTAGTATATTAATACCCATTGGAAGTTTCACTTCGCGACGAATTTCGTGGGCAATCATTGTCATCGCTGCCACTGTTTCAGGTTCCTCCGTTTCAGGGTAAAACGGATAATCGTTGAAATTTTCTACCATAACGGAACTGGCTCCGCCCTTTTCCAGACTTTTCGCATCGCGGATCGCAGCTTCTAAAACTTGATCGATCTTTCCATCGTAAAGGGGTGATCCAGGTAATGGTCCTAAATGAACCATACCCAATACTGGTTTTTCTACTCCGAAAATATTAGTAAATGAAGTTTTCATAACAAACTCCTCCTTATTATTTTTAAATTTGATAAATGAGACCCGAGGCATTCGATACTATGGTAATGTTTAAATTACGAGTATATTCTTACTACTTAATCAATAGAGATATTCTTTCCCTTTCTACACCCTCGCAAAAGCGACGTGTTTTCTCCTCGTCAACCGGGTTCGTCATGATATCGTCAATCTTGGCGCCATATCCAAAGACCGCACCATCTGCATATTTGAGAAGATTCGCGGTCTCGACTTTCATTCCACTGCCGATAATGATAGGAACATCAGGGACTGCACGCCTTACCGCCTCTAAATTCTCAACTGAAGGTGGTTGTGCCGATTCCTCACCCGCAAGAATAATTGCGTCCGCCATCCCACGATAGGCCGTATCCCGAGCCAAGACATCTATAGGTCGAGCCGCCAAAGGAGCCGCATGTTTTGTCTGAATGTCAGCGAAAATCTTGACTTTATTCTCCAAACCAAGATATTTGCGATATCTCGCTACTAAGTGGGCTGTACCATTGATAAGACCTTGGTCGGTCACGTACGCATCGGTTAGGACATTGAGTCTGATAAAATCTGCTCCGACTGTTCCAGCGACCGCTAGCGCAGATTTCCAAGAGTTTCTTAGTATATTAATACCCATTGGAAGTTTCACTTCGCGACGAATTTCGTGGGCAATCATTGTCATCGCTGCCACTGTTTCAGGTTCCTCCGTTTCAGGGTAAAACGGATAATCGTTGAAATTTTCTACCATAACGGAACTGGCTCCGCCCTTTTCCAGACTTTTCGCATCGCGGATCGCGGCTTCTAAAACTTGATCGATTTTTCCATCGTATAGTGGTGATCCAGGTAGAGGTCCTAAATGAACCATTCCCAATACTGGTTTTTCTACACCGAAAATATTAGTAAATGACGTTCTCATAACAAATTCCTCCTTATTATTTTTATCTTATATTTTTTCATGTATTTATCATGGTTGACTTCTGGTCATACTGATTGAGATCCCAATATCCCAATCATTTGCACATTCCTATGAATCTTCTACTGATGCATGTTGAGTTTCATACGGGCACGCATTTATTCTTTGATGCCAGTTGAAGCCACACCTAATTCGATCTCGTCGATAGGCAGTGCAACATCCGCATCCATACTTGGCGCCCGAAGCTGCGCTGTGAGTCCACCATCGATGGCTAGGACATGGCCTGTGATGTAAGAAGCTTCCGGTGACGCCAGGAAACGAACACCCTGACCAACGTCTTGAGGCATTCCGAGCCTACCAAGTGGAATGAGATGGTCGGGCGAGGACTCTTCCCCTACAGCGGTTCGGTTTTCAACCCAGATGGCACCCGGCATCACGGCATTAACCCGGATTTTCCATGGAGCCAGATCAAGTGCCATTGCTCGGGTAGCAGCCTCGATCGCACCTTTCGTCGCGTCGTAAGCGACACGATTTCGATGTGCGCGTGTAGCTCCTCCAGAACTCATATTGATAATGACCCCGCCTTCACCTTGGTGAACCATGACTTTTGCCGCCATTTGGCTACAGTGGTAAAGACCATTAATGTGTATATTCATTAGGTTCTCCCACATACCGTAGTCTGTTTTTAGAAAGTGTCTTTCCGAGAGTGGGCCGTGACCAATGCCTGCATTGTTAACGAGCACATCTATACCGCCTTGGAAATGGTGGGCTTCCTCAAAGAGTCTTTTCACATCGTCGCTTGACGAGACATCCGTATATACGAATAGGCCTTCCCCCCCCGAATCGACGATCTCCTGCACACATCGCTCACCCGCGTCAGCGTCAACATCAGCGATGACTACCGACGCACCAATCTCAGCGAAAGTTAGGGCGATACCTCGGCCGAGTCCCTTTGAACCACCGGTCACGATAACACGCTGCTTTAGTCTATTACTCAATTTTATTCACACCCCATCTAATTTCAGTTATTAATGTGTTTGGGCAAAGTTCGGTTGACAAACGACTTACTTGTTTCACCATGATTTCTTCCACTTTCACTCTAATAAAAACGCTAATCTGCTAACTTATGAGATTCTAGTATGTAAGCCTTTTCATTACCTTGATTAGAGAATATAGGAAATTAAATTTTCTAGGTTTTTCATTCCCCTTTAATACAAGGCTTAATCAATTCATTTCTGGTCGATATGCTTCTTCAATTGGTTACAAGAAAAGTCGACTTTCATCAAAAACCTTTCGATCCTGTTCTTTGAATTGAATTAAACACCATTTGAATCACCTCCCTTAATATCTTTAAATATCCAATGTTTCACCAGCTCCTTATATCTTAAAATAACCAGTTATTACCATTTGCCATATATAGTGAATTCTAATCCCTACTCCAATGTTATAGTGGTATAATCATCCAACGTATCAGAAAACCAATATTGTAAATCGGCTTCCCTTTTATTGAGATACATTGGCTTCCCGTTAACAAGTTTCATAGGTATATCGTGTCCAGGCACCAAAATACTACCTGTCTTTCTTTTCCATAAACTCCATAAATAATCAATTGAACTTTGACTTTCTAATAAATTTAACGTCATGTCTACATTGCATGATAAAAGTTCAGCCATATTTTTAGCTGCATCCCCACTAAATAACAAATCATAATCACCATTGTCTACACTGTATGCCATGTGACCTGGTGTATGTCCTTTAGTTTGATGAGCAACAATACCAGGAACAACTTCTTCGAGATTGTCGACTAACCTTATTTGTGAGGAACAATTTAATTCCTTAATATACAGTTCAGGTACATGCCATCCCCCAGGTGGTTCATTTAATGCCCAATTCATATCCACTCGACCCACTACAATGGTCGCGTTAGGAAACAAAGTCCAATTTACACAATGGTCCCAATGTGTATGGGTCAATAAAACCATTGATATATCATTTGGAGATAAACCTTTGTCACGTAGCCTCCTTAATAAAAGTGGCCTGACACCAAAACTGCCGACATCAATAATAATATTCTGGTCATTTTGGGACAACAAGGTAACCGTACTCCATCCAAGCCCTCCATGGGTTGAAGACTTTCCGGGAAATCCTTGGATAAATATGTTGTAGTCAAACATTACTATCCCCTTTCACCTTAGTACTAAATTTTTACCCTATTCTTATTTCATAAATGTTGTAATTATATGAATTTTCAGAAAACAACTTTTAAATGACACCCTTTGTTCATGAAAAAACCTGACATGCCATCCGTAATTAAAGTATGAGGAATACCAAACTTTTTGTTCTAATGCGGTAATTCTAGCTACCTGCAAATATGGCCTAGTTTCACATATATAGTCATGAATTTACTTTCCTTGTTCAAAAGCCTTCCAAATGACGGATAGGGCATGTCCCCCATATTTCTTCATAAAATGGGAGTTTTAGCTGATTAATCAATTTTAAAGATCCATCTTCAAACTAAATGGAGAGTACGAGGTTTTGTTACTTTAAATCCTGAACAAAAAATGCAACTCACCTCCAATCAATTTTTCATTGTTTCCCGATTTGCATTTACATTTAATCGAGAAACAATGAAATACTGTTTTGCTGTAGCTTCATGAAGGTCTGTTACATTATAGGCTTCTTAAGCAAATACATGGTTAAGATTATTAAAACTACTGGAAACGTTTCCATATTTACAACAAATTATTCATACTTAGCTAATTATATTCAAGGTTTTTTGAAAATTCTCAAAATATATTTATAGAAATTCCAAATCAATTTTACATTATAGGCTTCTTCCAACGACTGGCCAACTGCACATATGCCGTGATTCTTCATTTGGTTTAATATTTCACATTGTAATTGGCTTTCATAAAAAAATTAAGCAAATACGTGGGTAAGATTATTAAACTAAGTGGAAACGTTTCCATTATCTAAACCAAATTATACATACGTAGCAAATCATTTACAAGAATTTTTTGAAAATTCACATAAATATATTTATAGAAACTCCAAATCAATTCTATGAAAAATTATTCTGAAGCATCTATGTTCAGATTCTTTAACTCATTACTTACTATGAACCGCCATAGTTGACTCTCTTTCGATAAAAGTTGGATAAAGTACAAGCGTTTCTTTAAATATTTGCTTTTCCTTAATTGATTTAACAATGATTTCTATTGCCCTTTGTCCCATTTCTTTAATAGGTATGTGAATAGTTGTCAACATAGGAGACAAAATTTCTGCATATTGAGAATCATCAAAACCAACAATTGACAATTGTTCGGGAATTTTAATATTAAGCTTCCTTGCAGCTTTATAGATCCCCACAGCAATACTGTCGCTTCCAGCAAATATTGCTGTAGGTCTTTTGCTTTTTTGTAACAATTTCAATGCATTTTTGTACCCACTTTCAATATAAAACCTGTCAAAAATAACAAAATCGTCATTTATAGGAATTCCACTTTCATTCAATGCAAATTTGTATCCTTTATGCCTTTGAATTGATGAATAAGAATCAATTCCCCCAGAAATAAATGCAATATCCTTATGCCCTAATTCCAGAAGGTGTCTCGTCGCATTATATCCACCATCAAAATTATCAACTAATATTTCATTAACAGTTAAGGTGTGGAATTTGCTTCCTAAAATAACAATAGGAAGCTGGGGAAATTTTTCCTTCACTTCTTTTATATTTTTATCCTTAACTTCTGGAGATGAAAAAATAATCCCATCGACTCCCTTTGCAATCAATAGGTGTATATACTCTGCTTCTTTTTGTAAATTGTTATCAGTATTACATAAAAAAATGTTAAACCCATGACTATTTGCTCCATCTTCTACTGCTCTAGTCAGATCCGAATGAAAAATATTTTTAATATCGGGTATGATTAAACCAAGGGTTAATGTTTGTTTCTTGATCATTGCAGCAGCAACTAGACTCCCTTTATAATCAAGTTTTTTAACTGCATTAAGAACTTTTTCTTTCGTTTTTTCACTAGTATACCCACTCATATTTAGTACTCTCGATACAGTAGAAATTGAAACTTTAGCTTCCCTAGCGACATCCTTTATAGTTGCCATCATGATCACATCCTTTTGGAAACGTTTCCTCATTTTTTCTATTGTTATAATTCTACAAAATTAGTCGATTTCCTCCCATACCTATCCAATATCATCTAAGGCCCCTTAGAGCATTTTATGGATTTGGGCACACTTGTCTTCCCATTTGAACGCCTTTGAACAGGCTTTACCTGTATTGGCGCCCGGACACAAGCTCTCCCCCTTACAAATACACAATAACGGGTTCTGGTGCAAAAACTACTCGCTAGAAACATAGAATATCAATTTCCTTCGAATGGCTAACTTATGAAGCTAATCCAAATAATTTATGGATGAATTCTTTTTGGTTTTGGGCAGACTTCACCCCTGGATGAACCTCCTTCTTTTTATTCATATGCATCGCTTCTATACTACTTAATATGTAAGTAGCTGTACGAAATGATTTTAATCCTAACATCGAACGAACTCGCTTCTTTATAAAACGATGATCCTATTCTACCATATTATTGAGATATTTCACTTGTCTTATTTGTATGCCTTCAGGCATATGTTTCTCTTCTTTTAACTCTTGAATCGCTACGGGATAGGCTGGGTTTTTGTCTACTGTTATGACACGTGGTTTACAAACATGAGAAGTAGCCAAGGCTTTCTTGAAAAAGCGCTTGGCTGCTTGTTTATCTCTTGATTCACTTAGATAAAAATCAATGGTACTCCCTTCTGAATCGACTGCACGATATAAGTACATCCATTGACCCTACTTTGATATACGTTTCATCGACTCTCCAGGAATCATTTGTTGGCTTAAGATAACGCCTTACTCTTTCATCTAATTCAGGTCCATTTTGATGAACCCAACGCATAATCGTTGTATGAGCCATGGATAAGCCACGCTCCTCCATCATTTCCACCAAATCACGAAAACTTAAGTTGTACCGTAGATACCATCTCACTGTTAACAAAATAATGCCAGGCTGATAATGTTTCCATTTGAATAAATTTTCCTTTTCCATACCAATTACACCCCTTTTTTAGAGTAATAGTATCAGTATGTCCAAGATTTATAGATTACTGGCAATTGTCTTGAAATTTTTGCACCAGAACCAAAAATAGAATAACTAAACCAACAAAGCCGTAAAAGATTGAAACTATAATACCCATAATTTTAGCTCCCCTAATAAAATTCATTAATTTAACGTTACCATAAATCAGTAAAATCAGTTGAACTTTTAACATAGCTCTTCTTCAAGTAACCTGCCCCATTAGTTGAAGAAGTAAAAATACACACTAGAGTCATTTAATGATTTCATAACACAAAACCACAATAACGCAATAACACAATTAAAAAAGTGTAAATAAAAAAGACACTTTCCCAAACTTTGAAAATGTCCTTTGATACTTAACGGCTACTAAAATAAAAAAAGAACCTCATAAGAGATTCATTAAGGTGTATCTACTAATTTATCCACTACATTTCCGTTTTCATCATAAATCACAAGAAAGGGTTTCCCAGTTGTCCAATCTTCACTTGCAGGAATCAAAAACAATGAAAATATTAAAACTATAGATAACCTTAGTAAAATTTTCATTTACATCCCCCTATTTAATATTTTTCTATATTTTACCATAAGCTATCCGAAAACAATTTGAACATTGTATAAGATACAAAAAAAGAACCTCTAAAGAGATCCCTAAATTATATTTTTAGTTGATTATTTTTAAAAAGGTAAATCATCTTTTATTATAGGGCTTACTTTTCTTACTAAATCTGTAATATCATTTTCTCTGTTGTAAACAACTCTAACAATTTGAAAGTCGTCTGGATAGCGAACGGTGTTATTTATCTTTTGTATCCACTCATAAGCTGATAGAGCAGCAGTCCATTCCGGTTCTTTTCTAAAGTCAGTTGTTATTACTGAACAACTACCAGACTGTAAGAACTTAGCACCGTTCGCAAACAATTGAACCTCAATCTGAATCTCCATTTGTATACTCCTAAATCTCTGTGCCTTTTTGTTTATTCTTCAAAAACTGCAAAGCCCTCCTGAATTTTAAGAAGTGCCTTTTTTAATCCTCAACGATCACACTAATAATTTCATTAAATTTAATTTTCTCGAAGGAACTATCTTTCTTCTGAATACTTAACTCTTTCGTGACAGGATCAATATACACACAGTATCCATGCAGTTCAATTGGATTTCCCTCGTTATGCAATCTAAATATAATCGGTAAATGATATTCCATCGCATAATGAATGTTGTTTTCAAATTCTTCAACCTGGTATTCATCTAGGACAGGTTTTTTATTTAAGAAATAATCGTCCTCAACCTTTTTTTTATTTAATGCTTTATGTTCTGGTAACATCAATGCTGCTTTCCATTTAATGATTCCTCTATCACGAATTGTACCCATTAGAAAGATCCCTCCTTTTTATTTATTATATACGAACTAGTGTTCTTGCGTAAGCTAGAAAAAAATGCCTGTTCCAGAGATGCGAATACGAACGGTGCATCAATAAGCCTTAATTCTGGAACCGTTTATTATAATTAAAAATGAAAAAGGACTCCTTTAATAGAAAGGGGTTCTTTTTTTGTTCATAATTAAAAATTTTATGGGCTAGACCCTAGAAACGTTTTAGTTTAATAGAATAAATTCCACCTGAATAAGTAAGGGGAGTTTAATTTAATAGAATATACTCCACTTCATTAAGTAAGAGGGGGAATTTAAATGTTAAATATGAAAATTTATGTTGGCAAGGCTAAGAACAGGTGGAACAGTTTCACAGTAGGAATAATCGTTGGTATCGGAAATGATCAATATTACATAGTAAGGTTTAGAGATGGAAGGAAAACGTGGATTAGGAAAGATTGGATTTTGTTTTGGTATTAGAAAGCTCCCTTCCGGGAGTTCTTTTATTTGTATTCATTTCCATTAATTTTTTTACATGCGATAATAAGAAGAAAAAAAGCTAATTTCGGGGGGAAGATATGTTCTTAATCGGAGCAGCAGTTCAAAGTTCAGGGTTGCCAGCCAGTTTTTATGGTTCATTAATCGGTTCATTTATATCAGGTTCGGTAGCAGTAGGAATATTGATTTACAACAACTGGCAAAAAAACAAGGAATTTAATTTTCGTTGCTACGGCACAATGAAAGTGATTAATGCTCGGTTAATTCAACTATCTAATGCGGAAGATATAACAGTGGAAGTCTTAAGAAGAAGGCTCGAAGGCGAAGAAATAGGTGAAGAACTTTTAGTACTTCTTACAGATAGCAAAGGTTTTTTCGAAGAAAGTCATACATTTTTAGAAAAAGAGAGAGCAAATATTCCTTATGACTTTACAAGCAGGTACTTCACAATCACAAGTTCCATTAACTCGGTCATTGTTGGATATGATGTGCTCATGGAGGAACCTAGCAATCTTAAAAAATTTAAACCTCTTATTGATGAGTTGGAGTATTGTAACAAAATGATAAAAGAATTTAACAAGAATACCACTCAATACCTAGAAAACGTGGAAAAGAAATATAAAATAAAAGATTTTTATTAAATAGGGGGATGTAAATGAAAATTTTATCAAGGTTATCGTTAATCCTTATCTGTGCAGTATTTTTAATTCCCGTGACCGAAGATTGGACAACTTGGCCTCCATCCCTTTACATTTTTGATGAAAATGGAAATTTAGTAGATAAATTAGTTGATACACCTTAATGAATCTCTTATGGGGTAGCATCAGGAAAATGCGGATTTACAGGCGTGGTAGCTTTTGGGGAAATAGTTTTATGATGGTAAAACAAAGCTTTTGTTTCTTCCTATGTGATCCAATCCCTCTTTATTTTGGTGAAAAATAAAGTAAATTCAATTTATAGTAAAGGAGAAGTCAATAAATGAAATGGGTTTTTTCCGCAATCGCTTCTTTTATGACGATAGTTATTGGTATTGAAGCAAATATTAAATTAAAAGATGAATGGTACTACCTACATAAGTTAACTACCTTTTGGATTGGGATAGTTCTCCTAATATTTTACGGAAGCTATGCCCTAGTTAACTATATCAAAAAAGAGTGGAAAAAAACAAAGAAGAAATGCAAAGGTTAAATGATGAAATAGCTAAAGTTAATGGTACAAGCCGAGACAAAACTTTACTGAGGGAGATCAAAGAAGAATTACAGACTAACCAGGTGGACAAAGAAGATAATGAAGATAATGAACATAAAAGTGAAATAATAGAGGATAAAGTTGAAGAAGAGGTAGAAAATAGTAGCATAGACAAGCTCGTTCGAAGTTGGGTTGACAAGGATAAAGACAGAATGAAAATTGCTTTTGAGGAATTACAAAACGAAGTGACAATTAGTAGTGATAAAATCAAGAACGAAGCGATATATTACAGTTTACTTTATCGAATAGGAGAAGACTCAACCCGTAATTTTGAAACTATTGAAAACAAGGCTCAAGGCACTGAGGTGTTTGGTGTTGTAATGTCCATAATTGCAAATGCTTATCAAAAAACTCATAATTATGATATTGCCATATTATATTATGAAAAAGGGTTAAAAAACCATGAAAATAGTACTGCCATAAACGGAGCTATAGTAAGAGGATTAGCTCATTCTAATTTTATGTCTGGTAATAAAAAAGAGGCTTATAGATTGCTAATATCAGCATTAAACTCTACAAATAATCTAGAAGAAAGATTTGAGTATCTAAAGAAACTAGCAGAACAATATAATATGGATAATAACCTGGATTCTGAAATCTCTGCGTTAGAAAAAGCTTTAGAAATTAAACCAAATGATATAAATATACTATTTGATGTAGCCTATGCTTATTCAGAGAATAAGCAAGCTAATTTAGCACTATTACATTATAAAAGCGTAGTGAATATTGATCCAACTCATAAAGGTGCATTAAACAACTTAGGAGTTGCTTATGGGAGATTAAAATTAAATTTTAGCAAAATAAAAAGTTACAAACGAGCTTTTGAGCTAGATAACACATTAGCTGCTTCAAACTTGGCGCAAGTATATATAGCAGCTGGCTTTGAAGGAGAAGCAAGGAGCATCCTAGAAGAGGCTAACTCGCAAAAAGACGTTCAAGTTCATGAATTAGTCGGACAAGCTCTTGTAACTCTACAGGAAGAAGTAAAAAGAGAAACAGAAGAAGAACAGAAAAAACTTAAAGAAGCTCAAGATGAACGGATGTTTCAAAGGAAATTAGCATCAGCTGAATTTGAATTAACATCGGATAAAGAACCATCGATTCTAATTGGGAAATGGAGAATGGATGCCAAATATGAGTCTGAGATCGAAATTCGAGAAAACATTGTAATAATTAGTTGGACCAATTTTAGGAAGTATAAACTTGAAGGGGAAATAAATAATCGCTACCTGTCTCTAAATTATTATGAAATGGATTATGCGTATCCAAGTATTGCACAAGATGAAAAAGGTTTTAAAAATAAGGGAATAGCAATTGGGTATATAGAGGAGTATTCTAAAATACAGATTAGGATAAAAGATCAGGATAAATTAGTTTACTACGAATTTCTAAGAGTAAAGGAAGAAAAGGATAATAAGTAATTTTGTCAATAGCCAGCCCACTTTTATTGTCCATCTTGGGTGTAGGAGGGTTTGGGTTGGACTTGTTGTTCCGTTCGGACGTTCGCAAAAGTATATGTAAGTTTGTGAACGTTCGTAAACAATTTCTTCACTATAACGAACGATGAATCTGGCTGTTTTGTAAAAAATAGAACCGTTCGTAATTGTCTACTTTTACGAACGGGATAAAATCAGTAAGCCGAAAATGTCAATCATGACAAATTTACATTTTTACTGCTTTGACAGCGTAGCGACGATTTCCTTTGAAGAAGCTGTGTTCCCCTTAGCTCTTAAAAGAGGACAATCTGTCGATGTCTTCATTCACGAGCCGGTATAAACTTAGCTCACGCGATGAGCTGCTCCTTGAAATCACTACGACAAAGGATCAGTCGTTTACAAAGCATTTCCGTTTGACGCAGTCCATTCCAAAAGGATACTTAAAGCAAATCGCAATCGCGAACGAAGCGAATGATGAATAGACTTACTAGAAGTGAGCTAACTTGTCACTGTTCAACGAATGGCTAATTTTAAAAATGGGAACCAATCATATGTGACCACTTTGGATATCGGATAAAAGCCCTTCTCATATAGAGAGGGGCTCTTTTAGGCTCATTTACTAGAATCATTTAGTGATTGATTTCATATGTCACTTTAGGAGGTAATTTGCGCTTATTTTAAGTGCTATTTTGCACATCTGTTCACTTACAATAAAGTTGTTTAATCTTAATACTTTAAACACAGATAACACCGTTCAACTTTATGAGTAATAATTTTCGGAATTATTTTAGGTAAAACACTTGCTGAGGTTTTTCCATGGCTGTCTTAAGCGTGCATGGACCCGGTACTATTGTAAAAGTACATAGAACATCAAGTTTATCCAATTATTGTCACTTAATTACTGCTATTAAAATAATTCCCTATTTGAGAATCAATTGCCATATAGTCATTCATTATATGCTTTCTCATTAATTCTTCTGCTTTGTCAGGTTCACGGTTCTTTATTGCTTGAAATATCCCCCAATGCTCATCCATAAAAGTTGAACGAAATTTATATGAACTGATAAATGATCGATAGGCAAGGACTTGTGATTTTATTTGTGTCATCATGTGAACTACCGTAGGATTATCACTAGAATTTAAAATAGTATCGTGAAAAAGAGTATTTTTTACAACTACTTCGTCTAATTTATCCTGATCGAAATATTTTCTAGCCAAAATGAGACATTCCTCTAACTGTACAATCGATTCATGATCTATGTTTTCTGCTGCTTTTCTTGCGGCTAATCCTTCTAATACTGAATTACATTCAAATAAGTCATTCATTGCTTCTTTAGTAAAATTTGTTACTTCTACTCCCTGAGATGGCCGAGATACTAATAAACCTTCCATTTCTAATCTTCGTAAGGCTTCTCGTATAGGCGTCCTACTGGTATTTAACAAATTAACTAATTTAGATTCTACCAATTTTTGTCCCGGACTAAATACACCTTTAATGATATGGTCTTTAATTGTTAAGTAAACTTGTTCATATAGGCTTATCTTCTTTTCATCCTTAGTTAAAGGCATTTCAGTCACCTCCATATTAGTTGTTTTGCTTATTAATATTGTCAATTTCTTGTTAGATGTGATTAATAAGGTGGATGCCTTCAAAGAAAGAAATAGTAGCATCTATTAAGATTGTGTATTCGTTACTGTACCCTTTTTCTTAATATATAAAAAACCGTTTGAAAAGAGAAATATTCAAACGGTATATTTTTTAAAGAAATTGCGTTTCTCTTTAGATAATACTTTAATCTATGCTATTTGAAAATTATGATTTAATTGTAGAGGTTGATTTGTTCACTTTCCAAATTCGGCTATCTAAATCTTTACCCATATGATTACTAAGTATATTTGAAGTTTCAAGCATTTTTGTATGATGGATCCCAGTATCAATATTCATTTCAGATAAAAGACTGACTAAATCCTCTGTTGAAATGTTTCCTGTTGCCCCAGGTGCATACGGGCATCCACCTAATCCTCCTATACTGCTGTCGAAGGAATATACACCTGCTTGAATCCCTGCAAGAACGTTTGCTAATCCTCTCCCATAGGTATCATGAAAATGCAATTCAAATTCAATATCACGAAAGGTTTTTTTAAATTGTACCATCCATTTAAAAACTTGTAATGGATTAGCTACACCAATTGTGTCACAAAGACCGATTCTTTTAAATCCTATATCCTTTAATTCATTAACTATATCAACGATTTTAACTATACCTGAATTCCCTTCGAAAGGACATCCAAAAACCGTAGAAAGGGAAGCCCTGTATTGTAGCTGATCTTTTTTCGCTCGTTGAACAAGTGGTGCTAGTTGCTTAAGCGATTCTTGCGTCGTGGAGTTCAAATTCTTTTTACTATGTGAATCAGTAGCAGAAAGGACAAAGGTAATCCCGTCTACACCACTATTAACTGCCCTTTCATACCCTCTTTCATTAGGGACCAATGCAAAAAATGTAGCAGGTAGATCACGAACTTCTTGTATTACCTTTTCTGCATCAGACAGGTTCGGGATCCATTTTGGGTTAACAAAGGATGTTGCTTCAATCTCTTTAAATCCACTCTCAACAAGATTATGAATTAAAGTAATTTTCTTTTCTGTATCTAGAAACTTGGACTCATTTTGCAGACCATCCCTAGGACCTACTTCAATGATTTTTATCTCCTTGGGCATTTCCATATGACTTTACCCCCTACATAATTTTCAATATAAATTCGCTCATTATTACGACTATTTCGAATAATATAAACTACCTAGCAATAAACCAGGTAGCCAAAGATTGTGATTTACGCCTTTTTAGTTTTCATAAGTTAATCCAATATTCTTTAGAATTAGTTAGTGAGATATATAGTTTTTAAACTATATTATTCTTTACGCTATTTTCAGGATTAACTTTTATTGAATCATTAACATCCTTTTTCTTAATAGTAAGAATTAAGAAAAATCCTATAGCAAGAACTATACCTAGAAAATACAATCCACTTTCCATTTTCCCTGTTGCATCGCTTAAATAACCTACAACATATGGTCCTAAAAATCCGCCTAGATTTCCAAAGGAATTAATTACAGCAATCCCAACTACTGCAGTCGAAGCTGATAAAGTTGCTGAGGCAAGCGACCAGAAAGGTCCCATGAAACTATAAAGTCCTATTGTAGCAATGGAAACCATTATCATTGACATAATTGGACTGGAAGTAAACACCCCGGCTCCAATTAATCCGATAGCACCTAGTAACTTTGGAATAGCTGTATGCATTTTTCTCTCTCCACTCCTATCAGAGTGAAAAGCCCACAAAATCATTGTAATTCCACCTAGAATATAAGGAATAGTCGCAATCAAGCCGACTTGTGTAGTTGTTAATTCGCTTGAAAAAGCTTGGATGATAGTTGGTAACCATAATCCAATACCATATAAACCAGTAACCCAGGCAAAGTATGTCAATGCTAAACGCCAAATTTTCCAATCCCGAAATACGACACCTAAATTTGTATGGTTTTTATTCGTATTATCCGTACCATTATCCTTTTCTATTTCAGAAATTAACCACTCTTTTTCTTCATCAGTGAGCCACTTAGCATCTCGTGGACGATCAGTTAAGTAAAAGTAGGTAACGATCCCAGCTATTATTGCAGGGGCTCCTGTTAAAATGAATAACCATCGCCACCCTGCCATATTGACCCATGTAATATTATCCATTATCCAAGTTGAGAGTGGAGCACCAATAATATTCGAGGCTGCCATCGCTACCAAAAATAAAGCAAAGGCACGCGCTCTCTCCTTAGGTCGAAACCAAAAAGTTATATATAAAAATACACCCGGGGCAAATCCAGCTTCAGCAACCCCTAGCAAAAATCGTAGTATAGTTAATTGCGTAGCAGTTTGTACCCAAGCAGTTATAACAACTGCCGCCCCCCAAGTTATCATAATTCGAGCAATCCATTTTCTCGCCCCAAACTTATTCATGAAAATATTGCTTGGAATTTCAAAAATAAAGTAACCTAGAAAAAATATCCCCGTAATAAATCCTAAAGTTTTAGCTGTTAGTCCTAATTCCTGATTCATATCAAGTGCAGCATAGCCAATATTTACTCTGTCTAAGAAAGCAATGATATATAATATGAAAATAAAAGGAATTATTCTCAGTGACACTTTCTTTAGAGTTCTTTTCTCTAATGCACTATTCTGGCTCATTTATAACCCTCCCCATTGAATCCGTTCTAGAATATTGTGTCATACAGTAGGTAGCAAATTAGATTATAATACTTGCGATTCCCTTCCTATCTATTCGGTAGTTGCTATGACTATATTTGTACTAGAAGCTATTGATCTCGTGATCCTTGTCATTCGAATATTTGGGGATTAATAAACATTTTGGTATATTGAAATTAAGTCATCTTTAGACAACTCTATAAAGTTATTTATAAGAAGTCTTTGTTGACTTTCTATAACTTTATCGACATATTTTTCAATATCCTCTTCTTTAACACCATATTCACGTAATGGTTTTCTTGGAATAAGTGTATTTATTAATTCTTCAAGGGCCAGAAATGAACCTTTTAAATCAGCATTTATTCCTAAAGCTTCGTTAATAATTTGAGAAACTTCTATTAATTTGCCTTCAGGTGAAAGTTCAACATACTTATTAAAGACTCCCATTAAAAATCTTGCAGTAGATTCACCATGGGGAACATGGTGAACGCTTCCAAAATGCATGGCCAAACCGTGAACAGCTCCACATACAGTATTAGAAAGTGCAATGCCAGAAAAAGTGCTTGCCCTTAAAAACTCTTGTAAATAATCAAATCTTTTTTCCAATCCATTCTCAACAAGCTCTTTGTAGCGCTTAATAATTATTTTGATAGCTTCCTTACAAAAGACATCGTTATAAGGATTTCCCGTTGGTGCTACAAAAATTTCCAGAGCATGAATTAAAGCATCTACAGAACTATAAAGAAAAACTTTAGGTGGAATATTGTCAAGTAATTCTTCAATAAGCACTGCAGAATCAGCATAGTTAGCTTCAATTCTCTTTCCTATTTTAGTCTTCCTTTTTGTAACATCTACTACAGATACACATGTAACTTCACAACCTGTTCCACAAGTAGTAGGTATTAATATAAGCCCTTTATCTCTCACAAGTGGTATCTTATCTTCAAAAATCTCATTTGTGGAGGTTGCATCTTGAATACACAGCAACTTTGTTATATCTAAGATTGTACCTCCACCAATCCCAATAATCCTATTGATTTGTTGTCCATGAATATCTTTTAAAATCTTATCAATGATAATATCACTTGGTTCTCCAAGACCGTAATCATCCTGAAAGATGAAATTACAATCTACCTTATCTTTCATGTATTTTTCATATAAAAATTTTTCTGTAAATATAGTATCCATTGAAGATACATTGAATTGATCGATAAATTCGATTAGTGTCTTAAATTCGTAAATAGATGGCCCTATTTTAAATTGATCCAAGATCCTTCACCTCCAAATTTTTAAATTAAAACTGCATTTTTGATAAGATCTCCGAAAATCTCTTCTTCGGAAGCTTCTGTTCTATCAATTGGCTCGGCAACCCAGGTTGTATTCATATAATGTTTTTGTGTAACATTTTCCGAAACGATATTACCTCCCCATGTACCACAACCTAGAGAGAACGTGTTAGCTAAACCATTAAACCACGCACCACTATTGGCCATTCCATGAGGTTGTCTTACAATTACTTTAGTAGTTTTTGTATTTAAAGCTAATTGCATGATATGCACATCGTTATTAGAATGAATTCCACAAGAATGGCCGTATCCAGAATATGCAGTTATTTTGTTAACTTTTTCTATAGCTTCGTCAAATTCATTATATTTATAAATGGTTACTACTACGGACATTTTTTCTCCCGAGAATGGATAACCTTGGCCAATACCAGATTCCTCAACCATTATAAATTTAGCTTTATTAGGAATTGAAAAACCAGCAGCTTCCGCAATTCTTGAGGCTGGTTTTGCGACTATTTCTCTAGAAAGGTGACCGTCCACCCACATAGTATCTTTCAACTTTTCCTTCTCTTCTTGATTTACGAGATATCCACCTTCTGTTTTAAGAAGATCTATCATCTCATTGTAAACGCTTTCTTTAATTACCAAAGAATTTTCTGCAGAACAGCCAGATGCCAAATCACCAAGTTTACCTATTCTTATTTTTTCTGCTGCATCTGCTAAATTTGCTGTTTCATCAATTACAACAACAGCATTCCCTGCTCCAACTCCATAAGCAGGTTTACCAGAACTATATGCTGCTTTTACCATATCTCCACTACCAGTGGCCATTGTTAAATCGCATTGACTCATTAACTCTTGGGATATTTCCTTAGATGGTGTTTCAATACAAATAAATAAATCCTTTGGGGCACCATTTTTCTCAAGAATATTTCTCATAATATCTACAACTTTCTTAGTTGTATTTTTACTTCTAGGATGTGGTGCAAATATGATTGCATTTCTTGCTCTAAGGCTTAAAACGCCTTTAAAAACTGGAGTAGCTTCTGAATTTGTACTTGGAACTAAAGCTGCGATAATCCCTACTGGCTTCGCAATTTTCCTTATTCCCATTTCAAGATCTCTTTCAATTACTCCAACTGTTTTTACTGATTTTACTTGATAAAAAACTGCCGGCATTTTTTTAGTGAGCTTTTTAATTTTAGATTCTTCATCACCCATATCCGTTTCTGCCACAGCTAATTTTGCTATTTTTTGTGCTACTTCATACCTTGATAGGGTATAAACAATTGCTGCTGCTAGCTCATCTAATTTTCTTTGAGAATAACCTTCTACAATTTTTTGTGCTACTTTTGCTCTCTCTACTAAATCACTAACTGTTTTTTCTGTACTCAATGAACTCCACCTCTTCACATTTTAATAGAATAATGTATAAATTTTATTGTATACAATTAATAAATTGTATACAATTTTAAAAATTGTATACAATTTATTAATTATCTAAATAATATGAATTTTTTTATAATAAGTCAAGCTTAATTGAATAAAAAATATTAAGTAGCTTTGGAGTATTGATCAAAATGTTCAAGATTTGGAGTTTAAGACTTCTTTTTCAAGTGGTAAACGAAGATAATTCTTAATCTTTTCAGTTAATGGATAAAGAAAAATTCTTAGGATGTATTTTTTTTTTTGCCATTTTTCTGTTCGTATTATCTCAATAAATATACGTGTTAATTCTTCAACTATCGGGCGCTATTGCTGAACAATGAGCAGTTGCTTTTTTACTAGGCGGATAAGAATAGTTCTATAAATGATTGGATGTAAATAATGAAGAAACCCAGCTAATCTTCTCATGTGAAGGTAGCTGGGTTTTTAAAGTTGGATGTGCAAAATAACACTTAAAATATACGCAAATTATAGGTCAAAGTGACAGTTTTTGAGGTTTAGAGAAGTTCTCTGTTTTTAACCAAAAACGGTCGTTTATGGTCATTTATCCATAACTAATGAATTAAATGACTTTTTTAATTTTGTTCAACAATCGGGCCAGATTGTCCATCTATCGATTTACGAGCGACCAATTCTCTTCTTACTACACAAAGATTATTCATACAAATTCAAGGGATGCAATTCATGTTTTGGATGGTTTATTACATCATGAGACGGATCTACCAAATATTCGGATTGACCCATTTATTAGGATTTAAATTTGCTCCAAGAATAAGAGATTTATCGGACTCAAAATTATTTACGATAGATAAAGCAAGTGAGTATCCAAAACTAGAAACTATTTTACGTGGACAAATTAATACAAAGGTCATTGGAGAAAATTATGAGGATGTTTTACGATTAGCCCATTCAATAAGAGAAGGAACAGTCTCAGCATCCCTTATAATGGGGAAATTAGGTTCTTATGCAAGACAGAACAGCTTAGCTACAGTCTTGCGAGAAATGGGGCGAATAGAAAAAACAATCTTTATTCTGAATTACATTTCAGATGAATCTCTAAGAAGAAAAATACAAAGAGGATTGAATAAAGGAGAAGCCATGAATGGGCTGGCAAGAGCTATTTTTTTCGGAAAACAAGGAGAGCTTAGGGAACGAACCATACAGCATCAGCTTCAAAGGGCCAGTGCTTTAAACATAATTATCAACGCCATTAGTGTCTGGAATACTCTACATCTAACAAAAGCAGTTGAATATCAAAAACGGACAGGTAGTTTTAATGAGGATTTATTGCACCATATGTCACCTTTAGGATGGGAACATATTAATTTACTAGGAGAATACCATTTTAATTCGGAGAAAATGGTCTCGTTAGATTCATTAAGACCATTGAAACTTTCTTTACGTTGTTAAAAATGGGGGATTCGTCTTGAAAATGGGCTTACCGTTGTAAATCCGCATTTTCCTGACGGTACCCCAAAGAGATGATTGAGCATGATGTAAAGGAGTTAACTGAAATCCCTATAAGTATGTTAAGGATTTCAGTTTTACTCTCTTTTTTTTCGCTAGTACACATCGTTATTTAACGAAATAACGAAAGAATATAATCCCAATAACATCAAATGGCGAGATTAAATTTTTTCTTATTAAAACAACCTGCCCCGTTAGTGCCATAAAAAAAAGGCTGCCTCAGCAACCTTCCTTATTGAAGTAAAGCACCTGTTAGAAGCTTAAATTACTATTTTTGATTTTTTAATTTCCAAACCTCTTCTTCGAGATTATCTATTCTTTGTTGAAGTGCTTTCTTCGGTTCTGAAATCCTTCGACCTAATATAATGAAGAAACCAATAATAGCAATAATTCCTCCAGATCTTACTTATAGTATAATAAAACAATAATACGTATTTGATGCATTCTGTAGGGTAGATGAATCATAAAGTGCTCTTTCAATTTAGCAGGATTAGAATGCTGTTTGTCGCTGTCCCATTTACCTGACAGCAGTATGCATAAGCAGCCAAGGTTCAATGACTAAATTGATTAGGATATGAGCCACAATAGGAGCAAGTATAAAACTTCAACCTAAAGAGTTTGAAGTATAAGCGCAATGTAAAGTTTCACAGAATCATGATAGTCTTTTGGATTTTCCCCTGTTTTTTGAGTGATTTTATCTAGACGGTACTGCAAGGTGCTTTTATGGATAAATAATTCTTCAGCTGTCTTCTTCAGTGAAAGGTTATTATTATAATAAGTATGCAAGAGATTTATCTCTTCTTCTGAAAGTACACCGATCAGCTTAGTCGCATAGTCATTTCTTATATGGTAATCAATATTTTCCATGATCATTTCTAAATCGAGCTTTGCATAAATACATACCGTCACTTTTTTGGAAAGAGCATATTTTAAGGCAAGTTTTGCATGCTTATAGGACTTTGAAAGCTCATCTATAATACCGATGCTTCCTATCCCTATCGAACAGTTCATATACTTAAAGCTATTATTCGATTCAAATATTTTCAGCATTATTTTATACTGTGACTCATTAATAATTAAAGCTATTTGATTAGGAAATAAGTAAGTGAACAGTTTAATACCCTGTTCTAATAAAATCTCTTTCATTTTAGCAGCGAGTGATGAGTTATTATTCAAACCTTGCAAATGAATAATAGCAACAAATACTCTGTCTTCTAATTCATGTTGAAGTTGCTGTAAGTGTTCATTCATGAAGGCATCCCCTTTTTCATTTTCAAAAATGAGCATGCGAACAATAGAAGAACGCAATTCGTCTAAGGAATGAATAACGATCATTTGTTCCTTTATTAACACTTCGGTAATTTTGGTCAGTAAAAACCCTAGTGACTTACATTCTTTTGGATCTCCAGATATGCCGATAACACCAAGAATTTTTTTATCGATTATCACTGGATAACTAATGCCTTTTCTTGCGCCCTTAAACGCCTCATTCCCCAAAACCTCTACAACACTTCCTTTTTCCTGTACTTGAAGGGCAGCAGCATGAAAAGAGCCAATTCGATTTTGGTCCGTACTGGCAATAACCTTCCCGTCTAGATGTATAAAGTCTATATCTTTTCCAATGACTTCTTTTGCCGCATCTACAATCATTTGGGCTAACGTATGGCTAATCTGGAAATTTTCTTTTATCATAGATTTTTTCCTTTGCTATAGATTATCTCTTTTTTATTTTAAAAATTGAGGGAGTTGTAGAATATAGCAATTTAGTTTACATAGAGCCCCTAATATTTCAATGAAAAAAGAATATTTATGTTTGACACTGTGTGTTTAGGAGTGTACTTTTACGAACGGTAGAAACAATGCTATACCGCCCATTTCAGAAATTTTCTACGCTAAGAGAATTCCAAGCTGAAAAGTCATTCACCTCAACGCTAAGGAACCGACTTTTTAGTTTGGCTTGTTAAATTAAAGCCACCCGTTTTTTTAAGTTGGAAATTTCACAATCTCGTGCTTTGACAAAGAGTAGTCATAAAATAAGCATATATATGGTAATAACTAAAGCTACTAGATTTTAAATATATTAATGAGCTACTCTACCAACTGCTATAATATATGAAGGATCATTAATCCTTATCGTCTTATTTACCCAAAATGTCTGTCCACCTTTAATCTCAGGAATATCTTTCATTTACCGGTCTAGTATATGAATCTAATAAAAAACCACCTGAATTGAATTGGACTAATGGTGAATATCTGTTTTTCCATTTCAATTAATTCCAAATTAATTAAAATGGAAGAAGAACATAATAAACAAGGTGCTAAATTTACAGAAAAAGTAAAGAAAGTACTTGGAGGAAAAATACTGAAGTTCAATCTTTAAAAATAGGGCTTTCAAATATATCCTCTTTTGCTTTATTAAGATGCTCTTGCATATACTTTACTGCTTTTTTTGCATCCCGTTCATATATCGCCTGAATGACAGCCGCATGCTCCTTGCATGCACTAGTGATTCTATTTTTATTTTGAACAGCAATAATCCTTAATGACAATGCGTTATCCCACATCTTTATTATTAAATTTTCGAGTTCCGAATTTCCCGAAAGACGTGCTATCGTAAGATGAAACTTTTTATCATTTTCTTCAAACTTTTCAATTTCATTTGGTTTAATTTCTAACATTATTTTTTTGAGCTTATATAATTCTTCAATCTCTTCCTTTGTTGCATTAAAAACTACCTGCTTTGCAGCATAGCACTCCAGCAAAGCCCTTAAATCCCAATTGTCTTCCACGAATTTCGCTGATAATTCTGCAACGGAAACCCCTACATACCGAGTGTATGACACCAGACTTTCACTTTGAAGCATTCGAAATGCCTCTCTTAATGGTGTTCTGCTGACATGCAGTTGTTTGCATATATCTTCTTCTTTCAACTTTGTTCCCGGTTTCAAAGTACCATTAAGTATGAGTTTGCGGATCTCAGAAGCTAAATTTTCAGCAGTTGAAATATTTGCTTCCTTATTAAATTCTATATTTGAAAGCATAAACAGCCTCCTATTTAAATTATTGTTAATTACTCTTAATTAATCCTTAATATACCTATTTATATAAACAATCATATTGTATACAATATGATTGTTTATATAAATTTTGTATACAATTATACCACATAATATAACTTTAAATAATCACTGTCAAAATTTTTATATTGCTGTGAATTTGCCTTAAAAAAGATGATAAGCAAAACACTGTATGTCAAACTATATATTAAATAGTTTCCCGTTTAAACTTTGAAACATGTTGTTTCAATAACACTGTATATGTTTTTTAAGCTAAAGTGCTGTAAATCTTATCTTTAAATTCACCTTAACTTCTCTACTCACTTAACTCTCAGTATGATATATAGAAATTTTATTTTTTTATAGCAAATATACCCCATAGAGTATATTTTTTTCACAATCTACTCTATAGGGTATTTTTTGGGTAATATAATCTTGTAGAAATGTTTCTTAATAGTCGGTACTAGTGAAGGCAATGCAGAAAATGTTTCAGCTGCACTTCTCTGCATTCACTAACTATAATACGTTAAGACTTTGTTCAATGATGATCGCAACTAATTTTTCTCTAAATCGCATTTTCTTTTTCTATATTAACACCACTAACAGCTGAACTTTTATCCTTAAGTGTTAACGTCAAGACACCTGCAATAGCCAATGAAGCAGCCAAAATTAAATACGCCATTTGGTAGGAGCCAGTACTTGTTTGACTAAATCCAACTAAATATGGCCCAACCCAACCACCAATGTTTCCAATTGAATTAATCAAGGCAGTAGCAGCAGCTGCTGCTGAACCTGATAAGAATGTAGTTGGTACTGACCACCAACAACCTTGACCAATATATACACCTAAACAAGTGATACTAATAAATATTAAGCTTAATGTTGGGTTACTCGTAAATGTACCTGCTGCCATACCAAACGCACCAATAAACAATGGGGTCGCGATATGTCTTTTTAATTTACCAGACTTAGAAGCCGTTACACCATTAATAATAAAACCAATTAATCCAATAGTCATTGGAACAAGCGTTAAGAAACTTACACCTGAATTACTTAATCCAGATACGGATCGTAAAACCGTTGGCAACCAGAATCCAAAAGCCCAGAATCCACTAATCCACAAGAAGTAAATGAGACATAACTTTATTACTGTTTTATCGGCAAACACTTGCCATATCGTATATTGCTTTACAGAGCTTTTTGCAGCTACTTCTTGCTCATACTCTTGCATAGTAGCCTTTCTTTCTTCTTCCGTCATCCATTTAGCATCTTTAGGCCAATCTTTCAACCAGTATAAAAGGAAAATTCCAAAACCAACTGCTAAAACTCCTTCTAACAAGAATAATATCTGCCAACCATGAAGCGTAAATAATGCAAAATCTAGATCCAATCCTATTAATAGACCAGCTAGAGGTGCACCGATAATGCTAGAAACAATCAGAGAAGTGACCATAATGGAAAGTGCTGCAGGTCTTTCTTTCATGTTAAACCAACGCGGGATAATAACTGAATAACAAACCGGATAAAAACTAGCTTCTGCTGCACCGATTAGAAAGCGCACAATATAGAATTGACCTGGTGTTTTAATAAATGCCATAAGGGCACATGACAACCCCCAAGTAACCATGATCCTTACAAGCCATTTGCTTGGACTTTTTTTCTCAGCATATACAGAGCCTGGTATTTCAAATAATACATATCCAGCAAATAGAATTCCTGCCCCCATTCCAAAAACCTCAGCAGAAAAGCCTAATTGCTCATTCATGGTTAAGGCAGCATATGAAAGATTGAGTCTGTCAAGATATGCTAGTAACGAACCAATAAAAAGCGGTAATATAATGTGTAGGTATTTTCTTCTTGCAAGGCTACCTCTTATTGCCATACATTATTCCCCCAGTAAAATAAGTTTAGAGATAATGGTTGAATCTACTGTTTCTCCTATTTTGTCTAGCAATATTTTTGCATTGATCGATCCTATCAACCTAATTCGTGTTGAGTACTGACTTTATATTCGAGAGTCGTGCCGCCTAATAGGGTATTCTCAATCTCGTTTCTCCCTTAAATAAGCGCTTTCAAAATTTTAAAATTAGTTGGTGAGAAACGACATGCTCAAGATCAACTCTAATGAGCATGTCGTTATTTCACTAATCCTATCGTCAAGTGATATTATCGCTCACATATTTTATAGTTCCAACTTTTTAGGATAACCACTGAATAATTCATCAATGTCTGTTAACCCTGCAAAGACTTCATCAATTTGCGGATTTTTTACTTCTGAATCAGGAAGGGTACGGTAAACCCAAGTTGTATTGTAATAATGTTTGAAAGTGTTATTTTCAGAATAAGCATTTCCTCCCCATGTTCCACATCCTAATGTGAAAGTCCATGGCATTGGATTGTTATTACCACCGCCATTATTTACACCAGTATTTGCATTAACAGCAATACGAGCTGTTTTCGTTCCAAATGCGAACTTTTTAATGTTCTCTTCATTATGACTTTGAATTGCACATGAATGACCTGAACCTGAAATTGCATGTAGCGTATTGGTTAATTCAATAGCATCATCCACATCTTTTACTTTCCAGACAGCAATTACTGGGGCCAATTTTTCTCCAGTCATAGGATTATTAGCGCCTAGATCAGTTTCTTCAGCCATAAGAAATTTTGTATCTTCGTTTACTTTAAATCCGGCAACTTTAGCAATATCTTGTGGTGAATGAATGATACAATCTACATTTAAATGGCCATCTTTCCATAAAGCAGCAACCAATAAATCACGCTCTTCTGGTGTACACATATATCCACCTTGTGCTTTAAGAGCATTGATCATGTCTTCATAGACCTTTTCATGAATTGCTACTGAGTTCTCAGTAGAGCATCCTGCTCCCCAGTCATTTGTTTCTGCTTTCATAATTCCTAGAGCAGCATCTTCTAAATCTGCACTTTCATCTACAAAAGATACAGAGTTTCCAGCACCTACTCCAAATGCAGGTGTTCCAGAAGAATAAGCTGCCTTAACCATAGCGGCTCCTCCAGTAGCAATAACATAATCTGATTTAGCCATTAATTCTTCTGTTAATTCTTTAGAAGGCTTCTCGATACACTGGATTAAATCTTTAGGTAATCCTAAACGGCCTAAGAGTTCTCTAAAATCATTTACAACCAAATTAGTGATCTTTTTTGTTCTTGGATGTGGAGAAAAAATGATTGCATTCTTAGCCATAATGCTAAAGATTGATTGAGCAGAGACTAATCCTTCAGGAACCGTCATTGGTACTAGAGAAGAAAGTACACCAATAGGTTTTGCAATTTTAACTAAGTTTCCTTTTGGATCCTCTTCAATAACTCCTACCGTTTTAACACCATCTAATTGTGCCGCTAAGCCTAATGGTCGATCTGTATTTCTCGTTAATTTACTTTCAAGTCTTCCACTTCCACCATTTTCTTCAAATAGTCCTTTTGAATAGACTTCAGCTCGAGAAGTTGCTAAATATGCAATTTTTCTTGCGATTTCACGAACATCTTCTTGAGTTAAATGGGAAATTGCTTCCATAGCTTGTCTACCACGTTGAATAATTTCTTCAATTGTTAGTACCTTTAACATAATATTTATCTCCTTTTATTATTGGTTTTTTGTTATTTTTTCCATTTTATTAATTAAATTTTTAGCTCGTTCTACTATTGGAGCATCAATCATTTTTCCGTTCAGTGAATACACGCCTATACCATTTTGAATGGCTTTTTCGTATGATTCAATAATTGTAACAGCTTCTTTAATTTCTTCTTCACTAGGTGAGAAAGTATTATTGATTGTCTCAATTTGTCCTGGATGTATACAAACTTTGCCTGTCATCCCCAAAGATTTGGCCCTGTTAATGTCAAAGGTCAATCCCTCTGTATCTTTAAAATCCACATATGGACAGTCAATGGCATCCAGTTCGAAAGCTTTGGCAGCAAAAACCACCTTGTTTCTTGCATATAACAGTTCGTCACCAATTTTTGTCCGAGTAACACCTAATTCGTTTGTAAGGTCTTCCCCTCCGAGATGGACGCCGTCTATACGTTTTGCAACGCTTACAATTTCATCAACATTTGTAATTCCGTCAGCTGTTTCTATTAATGGGATCAGTTTGATTGTATTTTTTCCCCAACCTAATTCCGCTTCAATCGCAGTAATGATGACATCTGCCGTCAATATTGATTTCACACTTGCCTTAGGGATCACCAGCGTATGGGGTCCTTTCGGCACGATCGCCATCAAATCCATGATTCCTAAATAAGTATCAATTGGATTGGTTCTTACGATCACTTCTTTATTCGTTTGTTTGGCAGTAGCGATAAATTCTGAAATACTTTTTCTTGCTTCAACCTTTTCTGAAAAACTAACAGCATCTTCAAGGTCAAAAATAACGCTATCCACTTCCATTTCCAATGCCCTATTCATCATTTTAAGGGAGCTTCCCGGAACGTAAAGCAAGGATCGTCTTAAGAAATGGTTCCTCATCATATCACCCATCCCTATTTATTCGGCTCGATGATAGCCCTTTGTACTTCTTTTGATGCCGCTTTTTCAAGAGCAAGCTGTACCTCATCAAGGGAATACGTTCGATCTGTAAGAGAACTAAATGGATATTTATCATGATATTTTTCTAAAAACAGTAGTGTTTTATGAAGATACCATGGTTGGTAACGAAGAATTCCTTTAATGGTGATACACTTTCTCGTAATTAATCCGGGAACGATGGTCGTATTAAGCGACTCATCTACTAGAACATTCCCTAATTCCAGATAGGTACCGCCCATCCTTACAATCCGAAGTCCTTCATCAAAAGCTTTAGGTATGCCCGTAACTTCCAGAACAACGTCTGCTCCGTGTCCATTCGTAATTTCGTTAATACGAGCGATTCTTTTATCAACTGTGTCATATTCCTTCATGTTTATGACAAAATCGGCACCGAATTTTTTAGCTTCGGTTAGTCGTGTATCTACACCGTCAATGACAATGACATTTGCGCCCATTGTTTTTGCGATTGCTGATGCAAAAAGCCCAAGCCCACCAGCACCTTGAATGACAAAATAATCGTTTACTTTTAAATTGGAGTTATCCATCGCATACATAATTTGAGCAATCCCACAATTGGAACCTGCTGCTACATTATCAGGGATGTTATCTGGAACTTTATAAAAATACTGGTTAGCATGAATAAAGTAATGAGTTCCAAAACCACCGGTAAAGTGTGGATGCTTTTCTGAAATTTGCCCCATAAAATCGCTTCCATTCTCGCATAAATTAAAGTGACCACTTAAACAAGCTTGACACTTTTGACATGTCAGATAATAGACTGGAACAACTCTATCTCCTACCGCTATGCTTTGACCAGCATAGTCAGTTGTTATACCTTCACCAATTTCGACTATTTTTCCAACCATTTCATGTCCTAGTACATGATTTTTCAGGACATGCTTGCCCTCCCACATATGAATATCTGATCCACAAATATTAGCTTTGATAATCTCTAGTATGACTTGCCCTTTTTCTGCTTTCGGCAATTCATATTCCTTAATGGTCATTTCTTCTAAGCCCGTCATTGCCGCTACTCTTCCGTTCAATACACGTTCCTCCACCCTTAATAGATTTCTTTTTTTAATGGTTACAAAGATTTTTTTAATTCAACTAATCTCCATCTATTTACACAATCCTCCATTTTTATTAGATTTATCCCCTAATATTGTATACAAAATTTGTTTTTATTAAATTTTTGTATACAATTTTCCGGTGGTTTAAATATAATAATTTTACTTTTTTCTGTCAACGAATTGTAGATTGTTGTACGAAAAGAAACGGAACATTCAAATTATTAATGCAGATATTACAAAGTTTCGAGCTATTTAACACAGCAACCAGATAAAAATCTATCAAAAACAACAGTTTTTCAGTTGTGTGCAAAAATGATATTCCATAAGTCGTTTTCCTAAGTAAAGAAAGAGTCCTTTTCTTGCATTTCAAGATTTATCCATGTGAAAATCTTGTGAATTAGTGAAAATGTTAAAGGAATTGAAAGATTGAAACTAAACAAAGAAGGACTGTTAATGATTGAGATAACTGATGTATATTTTCTTAACACTGATGATCCAGATTTCAGTCCGGACCTTGTAAATTTTGAGTACACTCATAGTAGATTATTAAAAATGCTATTTTAAGTGGATTTTGTGTGTAAAATTTAAGTTGTATAATAAATGAATTAGATAAGTAGATTGAAAGAATGTCACTTTAGGCGATAATTTGCACTTATTTTAAGTGCTATTTTGCACATGCAACTTTAAAACCCAGCTACCTTCATAAGAGAAGATTAGCTGGGTTTCTTCATTATTCCTGCTTTTCTAAATACCGATAAATCGTTGTTCGAGATACACCCCATTTTTCTGCGACGTCTTTAATCGGTGTACCATTTTCAATTAGTGATTTCATCATTTCAATATCTTTCGGTCCAAATTTTTCAGGACGTCCTCCAAGTCGACCACGTGCTCTAGCTGCAGCTCGTCCGGCAGCCGAACGTTCCTCAATTAAATTACGTTCAAATTCCGCAAATGCCGCAAACAAATGAAACATCAATTGGCCTGTGGCATTACTTTTGTCCATTGTTAAATTTTCTTGTAGACTGTGAAAGCCCACACCACGTTCATTTAAGCTATTCACAATTTGAATTAAATCTTGCATATTGCATCCTAATCGATCCAATCGCCAAACAACAATCGTATCGCCTTCACGTGCATACTGAAGTGCTTCCTCTAATCCAGGACGCTGTCTTTTTGCCCCACTCATTTTATCGTGAAAAATTTTGGAACAGCCATATTGCGTAAGAGCGTCCATCTGTAAATCTAAATTTTGTAATCCCGTCGACACACTCTGAATATCCAATTAACACTCAAATCACTCTTTCTTATTTTTCCTTTATATATATTGTACATAAGATAAAAAGAGATAGGTTGTTGAACATAGAATAATGAACAGAGTTTTATTACGATAAAGGCAATAAAAAACGTCCTTTTCAAATCGAACATTGGTGTGTTCAGAAAAGGACGAGTTTTGGAACAAATATTGGGTTTGAAAAATGTTGACAGGTTGCTTTTTTGATAAAGAGCGCTTTTTTAATTTTGTTCCGCAATCGGACCATTTAGTTGAACTAGCAACTCTATTTTGCGTATTAGACTGATACAGCGCAACAAGAACTTCATTATTGATGGCTTTGTAAAAAAATGTACTTAAAGTAAGCAGGCAGACTTGTTACAAACCTATTTATTAAATGATTGGTGGGGACATTCTGCCCATTCAATGTAACATCCCCTAATTTGTATTTTCAACTGGTATCCCTATCATACTTGTGATTGAAACAAACACGTTTTCTCTTCTAAAGGGAAATAACATTACATTAATAAATAAAATATTGTATCAGATGACACTATCCTTCAGTATTTTTAGAAATTGTATTCTTGAAATTATTATCTTTTATTCTCATATATCACGAACGCTCACTGAACTTCTTCCTTCACTGATGCATTGTATATAACAACTCCAGTACCAAATCAATTGTATCTCTATAAGAATATAAAATGCGGTGGGATAGAAACTCTTGCATACAAGTTGGATGCAAAAATATGTATATTACTCTTTGATATAACCCTATTAACCCATATAATAAAATTAGCTGTATTCTTTTTAGGTGATAGTGCATCCATAAAATGGGTAATTGCCATGGAGCTTTTAGTAACTAAGTTTTGTCTTAAAGAACATTTGAGTTTTGAGAAAAAGGAATGAGATGGGGAGAAATCAGAAAGTGGATTTGAAATCGTTAAGCATTTATTTGAAATCGATAAGTATTGATTGGAAATTGGCTTTACCAATAATCATTGCAATAGTTGGAGCAATAATGGCTCACGCACTTACAATTAGAAGAGAACGAAGTAAGTTTTATTTGGAGTGTTTTCAAAACTTAATATCTCCAGCATACTTTAGAACTCTACGATTTTTAACTGTAAAGGGTTTACCCTACAGGTTTATTAAAGATGGGAACACATCAAAAGATTTATATGATGATATATTAGGTTTTATGGAAAACAACATTAAGTATGCTCCTCCTAATGTAATTAATCAATTGGCTGAGGTAAAGTTACATCTCTCATTACACTTTACACAAATAGACAGCAATTCGCCTTATCTACGAGCAGTTAAATCAGATGAAATAGCTCTTTGCTTAGTGGTTTTAAAAGAATACAAGAAATATTGCAAAAGAATAAAAATATTAAATAAGCAGACAAGAAAAGATATTACTTTGTTACAAGGTTTATGTGTTATGTGGTTCTTTTTATTCACAGGGACAAACATAAATACTGCTGATTTAGTGTTTAAACATAAGGACTTAATAATAAAAAATATTAATTTAAAGCGATTAAGTAGGAAATCAAAGAAGTTTTTAAGAAATAAAGATATTATTTTTCAAGTTGGGGATTATAAAAAATTTATTGAAAAAGAAATAATAAAGAAATTACCTGCCGAAGAAGCGTTAGAATTCCAAGAGAATATTAATTAAGTCCATCCTGGATAGCCTATCATATTTTTGCCAGGATAACACCTATTCAAACTTCATCAAGCTATCTCTTAGGTTCAATTTTTATCCATTTTTTCGTTATGACCAATATTCCATAATCGAGCGTTTTTCCGTAGTAACGAAAAGCCCAATTTCCCAATAAAATGTTGAGAAATTGGGCTTTTTTCTATTTACTTATAGTGCAAAATAACTCCTAAAGTGACAGCGTTTTGGCGTACTTCTTAAAGTTACAAATAAGTTAAGTTCATTTTATAAACAACCTTTTAAGAAATGTTTTTCAATTCGTCTGTTAATCGTAGGAATTCTTCTTTGTTTTGATCCTGTAATGACTGGTCAATCTCTTTTCGGATTTGCTCTTTTCGGAAATTAAGAAGGGCTTTGTTTAACACCATTTCAGCAAATTCAGAATCCATGACGTTTATTTCAGGTTGTGGTGATGTATTAGCCAAATTCTTTTCCATAGGAAACCAACTCCTTGACCTTTTTTCTATTATACCAACAGTTTTCAGAATATTCAAATATTTAATCAAGTAGTTCCAATGAAATATTCCGTTTGTTTAATGAAAATGAATCAGTGAAAAATATAAGTGAAAGAACTGGTGTAACTAGAATGACAATCTATAACATTAAGAAAAGAAGTAAGAGCATGTTTTAAACACGCTCTTCTTAATAAAAAGGATTATAATTTATAATCTTTTCATCAATTTGATATAAATATTCGTCAATTTCTTTCGTTGTTTTACAGTGGCGATAAACAAGTGCATAGTCAATGGCATTAGGGTTCTTGTCATATGGTACTAAAAACCACTTTATTTTCTTTAAGGCAATGTTAGTCAATTCGGTATGACGAGAAGCAAGTTTTTCAAAAACGTCTTTATATGTGTTATATGCATATTCAACTAACGAAATTTTATCTTGGGTTTTCATTGTTAAATACCCTTCTAAAGAATGAGTTGCTTGAGCAACTAGGAAGGATATTTTATACATATCCCATGAATGATTAAGATCAACAATTATTTTATGTTTTAATTGCTGGCTTTTTTCCAATGCGTTAAACGTTTGAATATTTAATATTAGCTTATCAATAAGACCTTTATATTTTTCAAAGAAATCTTTATCTGATAAATCCCTAATATCTTCAGCTATGTCTCTCTCATTATCTTCAATAAATCTGCGAGCAATATGCGCTTCACCATCTTGATAAATAGTGTTGGCAAAACCTTTTTTTTCAGGAATTCGTAATTGTAATTCCTCTTCTAATAGCACTTCGTGTTCACGCTTTAGTTTCTTAATAATCCATACAAGCCTATCATTCATTTTGTCCTCAATCTCATCAAACAGCATCACACTATATTTAAATTCATCGTTCATTCTAAATCTAATCTTGTTTATAGGAGCAGCATGTTCTTCAGGACGATGATAAGTATAATTTGTTGTTACCCTTTTTCGATTAAAGACATTATTTTCTGTTACTGTTTCAAAATTAAAATCGATTGTTAGCTCCTCTTTTTCTACATCCAAGAAGTAACAAAGCCCAACCTCACCATAAAGCTTTTTCTCTAATTCGTTTCTTTTTCTTGCGCCGGTATGATCCTTGGCTCTAGAAAATTTAAGATACTTAGCTTTATCTAAAATCCAAAATGCTTGTATTCCAGCAGTGTTATAAAGGTTATGCCTACTTTCCCAATCAGTAAGACTAAGTTGACTATGCTGAAATTCAATAGCCCACCTTAATCCTTTAAAATCCCCATGAGTGTGCTTTATAAATACATCTGCAATTTGTTGGGTTTCTGGAATATATACTTCATATTCTATTTCAGCTCTTGGAAATCGACTCTTAAGTAATTTATATAGAATCTCTTTTCCTTTTACATGAGAGTCAGTTTCTGGCTCATGATAATCTGTAACACATTCTGAATTATGATGTGCGAAATGAGGTCTTTTTACCTTTCCAGGCTTATAAATAACAGTGCTTTTACAATTCGGGCAAAGCAGCTCCTTTTTAGTAGAGAGTATTTTAGTAGTATCAACGTCACAATTTGATGCTATTAAAGTATCCTCATTAGATGTAATGCATCTTAACAAATTAATCACCTTTCTTTTAGAAATATTTGTTATTTAATTTTAAACTATAAAATAAAAAATAAGTTGAAAATTTAAAATTTAAAATCAGGTGTAACAAGAATGACTATCTAGTAGCAACCCACCTAACAATTTGCTACTCACATACCTACTCGCGCAACTCCCCATTAAGAAAAAAGTAAAGAGAGTTCACAATAATTTTATTCTTGAAGTCGTTTTTATATAACGAATCATTATCTGAAATACTATATTCCGATTAGTCGTCGTGTTTGAAAAAACTCCTTATTATAGGATTAAATTACTTGCAGTTACAAAAAAGCAGACTGTAATCCACTACTTTGTATTCATTTAAAACATTGATATATCAACGCTATTTTTGCTATATTTTAGATAAATTACAAAAATACAAGAAAAAAAGAAACGGTAATATACTATATTTTAGCAAGCACTAATAAGAACAAAATCTATATAAAAATATAACAACACTTGTATTTTTTGTATTCTTGTATTTATATCTTTAAAAAGGTTAGCCTATCAACGTTTTAAGGGTTACAAAAGAATACAAATTGTGTATCCTCATGTAACCCTTCTTTTATTTCAAAACTCTTTTGTGCTGAAGTCAAATCCCAATTTTTTAATAATATCTTTATTGATTAGAATTCCTTTATGTGCCCTTCCTCTTTTATTAATAGTTGTGTAATCAACATCCAAATCCTTGTTTTTAAAAGTGACTGTGACATTTCTCTTCAACCAGGCAGATCGAATTTGTTTTGCATTTACCCCTAATCTCTCTTTAATGTAAGCAGGGGTTAAATACAATTCCCCATTGTGATATAGAGCACTAATAGTTTGAGTAGGTTCATATTCTACATATAATCTGTTACGATTTGAATCAATCTCTTCAAGTAACTGTTCCAACTCTAATAAAGGTCTATCAACTGCCTTGTTCTCATTTGATATATTGTAGAAAAGTGCCTCCAGAGCGTTTAGATCCACATCTAATCCTTCACGATTAAACAGGTCATTTAGCACCTTTCCAATAAACACTATAAAAGAGTAATGAAGAGAAATTCTCCTAGCAACATCATTCTCAACTGACTTTTCCATATACATTTTTCTGTACTCTTCAAATTCCTGTAAATAAATAGTTCGTTTATCTTTCCAACGATTTAAGAACTCAATTCCAATTGCACCATAATTGTCAGTAAATGAGGTGTAAAGTTTTCCTGAAAAGCTTTTGTCTTCACCTTCAAACGAGAACTTAGTAATGGGAATTACTCTTGCTGCTACACCTTGAGCTTCTGCATAGGCCAAGATTTCATTTTCACCAGATGTTATCATAAAGGATCTCCATGATGCGGTGTGTTGGCTGCCTGTAATACTTCCTCTTAGCTTCCCTATGTTATTCACAAACTGATAGATCATAGTTTGAATCATTTTGATGTCGTTTACTCCATTTGAATCATCAAGTATCTGAGGATAAGAATTCAGGAATGCAGATCTTCTTTCAACAGCCACTTTGGTTAAGTTAAAAGATCCAATATACTCTTTAGGACTCCCCCATACCGATGCACAGAGTAGAAGTAAACCACTTTTACCACTGCTGGATTCTCCTGATACATCTACAACTATGGGCTTCATATCAAACTCATGCAAAATAACCGAAGCAAAAGATGCAAGTAAAGGGAAAACTGCCTTTGGGTGATCCTTCACTAAGTTAAAAACATTTTCAATCCAACTTTCAACAGTCCCTTTTACTAGAAATGATTCTAGTAGTTGTTGTTCCCCCCCATCGCTCGGAACTATATGTATATCTTTCGTTGAAATTGGATGTATGAAGTTTCCCTTTACATCCCCTAGCCGATTTACCATTTTGACTGTCGGTATTTCGTTTAGTCCTATGAACAAATCAAAGTATTCAATTAGGTGTTTAGAGTTTGAATCATTGCAACTTAACCCTTTATCTGCAAGTGCCAATAATTCACGCCTTGAAGCTAACATACCCGCAGGAACAGTTTCCTTATAGTCCTTTCCTTTGTTACGCCAACTAATTTCATAATATATCTCGCTTTTTTCAATATGTTCCAAGTATTTAGTTATGAATGGAACATTCCTGCTTACAAAGACTTCAATGTCTTGAAATTCTCCGTAGACCTTTTTCACTTCTATTCTATAAAGTGAATCATGCTTAATACGATATGGCTCAGGTATAACAAATCCCGATACTTTATCAAAGTCGTTGTTGCTTGATTCTGATTGTACCAACTGCTTTTTTCTTGTAGTAGACTCTAGTTTTCCAATACTAGCAATAGAGGCCTTTACATCATTTATAGTGTAGCTAGCGTCTTTATCAATACAGAAATACTGGTAGATTAATAGCATGCTTTTCTCAACTTGCTCCATCGGTACTCCCGTTGATTTCAACCTTCTTCCAAAATCATAGAGCGATTGATTACGTGATCCACTTTGCATAGGGATTGAAAACTCATAACCTTTTGTCTTTTCAGCATTCCAAACTGGTCTTAAGAACCAAGGCAGTTCATTGGGGTTATCCGTTATTTGGGATATGAACCTACCTTCTGTGTTATAAGTCGGAAACACTATTAAACTATTAGTTGTGCCAACCCGAGTGTCTACTACAATCCCTATGGACGAAAAGAAGTGACTAATCATTTTCACTTGCACGTTCTCATTAAAAGTTGCCTTAAAAATAAATTGAAAGCCTCTTGGTGTTTTGATTAGATGATGATGGACTTTTTCTCCTCTGAGCAACTCTACAAGATAAGAAGCATGCTCTAGAATATCTACATCGATTACAATAAAGCCTTTTGGGATTAATGCTCCAATCCATCCACCCTTTGATAGATGATTTTGGATATCCTCTTCAGATAAACTTTCTTTATTTTTATACGATTCAAATGGTCTTTTGGCTGCACTATAGTTTGTATTGCCGTTTAAATAGCCTAAACATTTAATAATTTTCGCCCCTGGGAGAACTTTTTCTACACATTGAGTGACTGATTTCCCATTATCCATAGCACTCCCCCCTTTTATTTTTGCATTTGCTTATTCCTAAATTCGAATATAAAATAAGAGTGTAATGTTTTTTTACGCCTATTAACTCACGCCTATGAGTTAATAGGGGTTTTTTTGTGATCTTTTCTCCATCAAAAACACATCCATCCCCTAATTATCCCTTCCGTTTATACTTTAAAATATCACCGCCATTGTTACGGACTTCAACATAATATTTCTTCATAAACTCTTGAACTTCTTTTCTATTAAACAACCATTTTGAACCTAACCTAACTTTCGGAAAATCTTCATCATATAAAAGATTCGATACGATGGTATTCCAGGACATGTTTAAATAAGTTGCCAATTGTTTTGAATCCATAAAAAATACCTCTTGTTCAATCTCCCTTAGGTGTTCCTCTACCTTTTGAATGTAAAGCTCCTTCAACAGCTCTTGATCAATCTCAAAACTAATCATATATTCTCCCCCTCTATCTTTTGATTACAACAGAAACTCATATGGTTGCAATTGTTTACAACCACAGTGTAAATCATTACCATAATTTTTGCAACCACTTTAACAAAATCGTTCACAATTGTGTTATTATAATGAAAACAGACGTGAAAGTAGGTGTGAAAATGAAAAAGGTTAGTGCCTTTGGAGAGGAAATAAAGCGTATTAGAAAATCGAGAGGCTTGTCTATAAGGTTTTTAAGTGAGAAATCTGGAGTTTCTCATTCTTATATCTCTCAAATCGAAAATGGAAACAGAGATACACCACAACCAGAATTAATCAAAAAAATAGCAACCGGCTTAGGTGTAGACTACTTCGCATTAATGAGAATTGCCGGTTTCATGACACCAGATCGAAAAGAGTCAGATGACATTTCAGAGCTTTTGATTACTTTACCCATTGAATATAAAAAACAATTTATTGTTGAAAAGAAAGAAAATATTCCATGTCCTGATGATAACGAACCTTATATTAATAAACATGAAAATCAGGTGCCCCTTAGATCCGATATAAAGAGATTTCAATCTAAACTTGAGTACATGGTTCATGACAAATTTATATTTCTCCTTGCGTTACATGGCACAGCAGGTGACTTTTTAAAAATATTGAGATTGCATAAGAATAAAGACATCACCGAAATGGCTAAACATTTAAATACAGATAGTAAGACATATAAGTCACTTGAAGAAAACCTCAAAAGTAATTCAGCACTTCTAAAAGAATATGGAGAAAAGCTCGGAGAAATATTAGGTGTTGGAAATTTTGAAGACTGGCTAGAATTAGTAGCTTCAACATTGATAAAAATTTTGCCTGTATCAACAATCGTCGGTGCTCACACAAAAAGTGATCTCGAAATAATAGAAATCAGTGTACCATCTGTCTATCAAAAAACAGATGAGAATGGAATCGGCTATTATATTACCTATACAGAGGAAGAATTAAAAAGAAATTTATTTAACCTTGATAATATACTCAACCAAGAAGTACACGATGTTTTATATAAAGATAAAGTGTTATCAAAATCTGAAATAGAAAAAGTAAAGACGATGCTGAAATTGTTATTGGAAGATGACTAATTAAAGGAGGCACATAATGGCTTACTTCCGTAAACGGGGGGATAAGTGGAGTTACACCGTCAACCTAGGCATAGACACTATTACAAAAAAACGAAAACAGATTACAAAATCAGGATTTCCTTCAAAAACAGCAGCTAAAGAAATGGAATTCAAAATTTCTAGAGGAGAATTTGTACAAGACTCTAATATGAACTTTCATACGTTAGCAGAAAAGTGGCTTGAAAGTTATTCAACACAAGCTAAAGTAAGTAGTGTACGTGCTAGAACGAAAGAATCAAACGTATTACTTAAACAGTGGACAAACACACCAATAAAAAGTATTAGTAAGTCTGTTTATAGAGAATATTTAAATGAGCTGAGCAAAATGTATTCACAGAACTATATGGATGGGATTCATACAACAGGCAGAATGATCTTCAAATTTGCCGTTGAGTCTGAATGGTTACAACAGAATCCGACAGAAAACTATAGCCTTCCTAAACAACAAGCTACTATTGAAGAAGTTGAGAAGGAGAATCTCAGAAAGAAATTCCTAGAAAAAAACGAGCTTATAGGATTCTTATCCCTTGCTCGTACTGAAGGACTTAGTAATGATTATACGCTGTTTTCGCTATTAGCCTATTCAGGCATTCGGATAGGTGAATCGTTAGCTCTCAAGTGGCCTGATATCAATTTTAGGAGTGGATCTATAAGAATTTCCAAGACTTTATATAATCCCACGAACAACAAGGTGAATTACACATTGCTTACACCAAAAACAAAAGGATCTATCCGTACGATTAAAATGGACGATCAGATCATGAAGTTGCTAAAAAAGCATCTACTACAGCAAAATAAAATGAAAATTCAAAATAGGCATCATTATTTGGATGAAAACTTTGTCTTCACTTCACCAGAGGGATATCCATTGGTGCAAAAACTGCCAGCAATACGATTACAACGTCTTCTTAAGAAGTTACCGCATATTAACAAGGAAATTACGTTGCATTCATTCAGACATACGCATACATCCTTACTGATCGAAGCAGGGGTGGGGTTGAAAGAAATTCAACAACGATTAGGACATACAGATATTCAAACAACGATGAATATCTATGCTCATATGACTGACAACATGGAAGAAAAGGCCTCCCATCAGTTCAGTAAACTGATGGAAGACCTTCAACTTTAAAAGATATTTACATGTTAGGTGAGCAAATAGGTGAGCATTTATTTCTAAACACTCGTTAAACTCCTTTATATCAAGGGATTTAAAACCCTATTACATCATGCTGCCCATTCCTCCATAATAGGCAGGCCCAAGCCACCTGCACCAACAGGTTCTGGTTTGTCAGCAACAAAAGCTTCTGTTTCCTAAGAAGCTAGGAATTCCCCTGCTGGTTTAAGAGACTATGGGAATAAGATGATCCATTCAATAATGGACGTGCTGAATTTCCCTGTCATGTAACAGGAAACGCTGATTGCTCTCTTAAAAGCCTTTTTCGATAAACAATATTAGACAGCTGTACACTAGCTTCATAAAGAACAAGCAAAGGGACAATAACCAAAATGTCCGAAATTAAATCCGGGGGCGTAATCAGGATTGATACGATAACCAGGGCAAAATAAGAAATCTTACGTGACTTTTTCAGCCTTGTAGGATTTAATATTCCTAATCTTGTTAGGAACATGACCACAAGCGGCATTTCAAATAAAATACCAAATGGTAAAATCAAGTTAATCATAAACCGAAAATATTTTTCCGCAGTAAACATCATCTCGAACTGCCCAGCGGAAAGTGAAGTCAGAAACCCTAAAACAATAGGAAATAACACAAAATATCCAAAAGAGATTCCTATGATAAATAAGATGAATAACCCAGGGATAAAACGAAATGTAACCTTCCTCTCCTCGGGTTTCAATGCAGGTGCTACAAAGCGCCATACCTGAAATGCAGCTAGCGGAATAGTTGCAGCTATTGCACATACAGCAGCGATAATCATATAGACCCACAGGATCTCACTTGGACCGAGAACTGCAAGTTTTCCTTCTAAATCCTTAATAAGCAGTTCATATATATCCTGTACGAATATGAAACTCAATATGAAGAAAGCAACAAAACCTATCAGAGTTTTTATAATTCTGCTTCGGAGTTCCTCCATATGCTCAATAACGTGCGAATCCTTGCTTTCCATATTTGTGCTCCTCCTTTTTTGGTCACTTTGCGTACAAACCAATAGCCCCCCGAGTGGTGGCAAGTATTTCAATAATATAGCTTGAAGAAAAAAACGCGGAAATACTATTTAAGCTCCGTCTAGTCTGAATTTCTTTTGAACTTGTTGGCAACAACTATTACAATATTGGCATACAAAGAAGCAGACGAGTCTCCCCGCCCGCTATCTCATCATTCCTATTTATCCCTCTTTTTTAACAACTGTCACTTCAGACTTATTCTCTTTTTCTTCCTCTTTATCTGAATCAGATACTAATCCTTTAGTCGCACCTTTGAATTCTGATAAAGTGCGTCCAAAAGCCCGACCGATTTCCGGCAGCTTGGAGGGTCCAAAAATGATTAGAGCAATAACGAGCACGATGACCAACCCAGGAATTCCGATATTTGAAAGCATTCTCAGACCCACTCCTTTTTAGATACTTTTCCATTTTATATATGTTAACTATTATTAACCTTCAAGTATCACTCTGGATAACTATTAATTAGTGACTTTCCCCCTCTTGTTCATCCTTTGTTTTTCATGTGCACGATTATGGGCGCGCGTACGATCTTCTTCGACTTCATTAGTTTTTTGAACCCCTTCAGCAACTATGGCTGATGATACTTTTCTGAGTCCAGCTTGATCTTTATCAAAAACAAAGGATGCTCTTGTTGAAATATCTGCCCCAGGCTCTGTTACGAATGGAACCACACGGTAATCCGCCCTCCATTGCTCTGGTGTTACCTTGCATCGGACGTACCCACGGTAATCATTGAAGAATTTAATATGTGGATTTTGGCTTAATATTTTGTCAGTATCTGCTCGTTTGTCTGCCCCGTTTCCACCAGATGTGATGGATGTACCGACAAATTCCACACCGAAAGTCTTTGAGTTTGGATCATTGAAATCAGTTTTTAAATTGGAAGCCCAGCTAGCATGTACATCACCGGTCAATACGACCAGATTTTCAATGTTTTTGCTTTTTACTACATCTATCAAACGGTCGCGTGCAGCCGGATAACCATCCCAAGAATCCATACTATATTTTGGAGCAGTATGTGTTCCATAATTCCGCTGTGCAAAGAATATCTGCTGAGGAAGCACATTCCACTTTGTTTTTGAATTCGAAAGATTCCCAGTTAGCCACTGCTCCTGCTCTGGTCCGAGTAATGAACGCTTCGGATCAAGAGACTCTGGCGTTTGCGGTGAGCTACCATCGCCGTTTGCCTGATCATCACGGTATTGCCGTGAATCAAGTACAAAGAAAGAAGCCAGGTCACCATATGAGAAATTCCGGTATAAACGCATATCAGCCCCCTTTGGCAATGACGATTTACGAAGTGGCATATGCTCGTAGTAAGCCTGATAAGCAGCTGCCCTGCGTTTGATAAATGCCTCCACTGATTGTCCCTTTTCCGGAATTACATTTGCATAGTTGTTTTCAACTTCATGGTCATCCCATGTCACGACCCATGGGAATGCAGCATGCGCTGCTTTTAAATGTATATCAGAACGGTATTGAGCGTATCTGTTTCGATAGTCCTCAAGTGTAATAATCTCCGGACTGTTATGTACACGGACATTACCCGTAGATGAAACATATTCATTTGGACCGTACTCATATATGTAATCGCCAAGGTGAAAGACAAGATCAAGATCTTCTTTTGCCAAATGTTTATATGCTGTATAATAGCCATGTTCAAATTGTTGGCATGAAACAAAAGCGAATGTCAGACTAGAAACACTGGAACCTAATAACGGAAGTGTTTTCGTTTTCCCTGTCTGGCTTACTTCCCCTCCACTTTTAAAACGGTAAAAATAAACCTTGTCAGGTTTTAACCCGCTTACTTCCACATGGACAGAGTGACCCAGTTCTGGCCTGGCTATTTCCTTGCCATTCTTTATAATTTTTCTAAAATGCTCATCCTTTGCAATTTCCCATTTAACTGAAACAGCTTCATGAGGCATTCCCCCGCCATTCAACGGATCTGGAGCCAACCTTGTCCATAAAACAACACTATCTGAGAGTGGATCACCAGATGATACACCAAGAGTAAATGGATAATCGCTGAATTTTGGGGCAGCATTTACCTCAATCCCTCCCATTGATTGCGCAAGGGCAAGACCCAATGAAAGTCCGGCAAGCTTACTCGCTCCCTGGATAAAATTCCGGCGGTCCATATTTTTGCCTAAGCTTTCTTCGCTCCAATTCTTAATCAATTCATCCATAGCTTTTTCATTCTTCATTGATCTTTCCCCTCCTATATAATTCTTTGAATCTGGTTTTAGTATAGGGGGACTTTTTAAAAGACATATTAAGGAATGTAAATCACTAATTTCCCAATCAGGTATTTAGATACGGGACTTTGGAACCCCATAAACAAAAAAACAATATGACTTAACCATTCATTAATCAATTCCCATAATATTCTAGATAAGTTGACAGTCTTTTTTCCTAATTTTCTTTATAAATCCTTTATTTAATCGTTACAAATAGGTTTCAGTTCGATTAGGTTGCATCTATTAATACTTCATATTATGTGATAATCGTATCTCAAAAACCGAAGGATACTGTCGTCTTTGAAGTTTCATTCCCCTCGATCTGCAAATCATTTTCGCACCCCAAACGACAAAATCTGAGCTTTCTGCTTTTCTTTATTTCGCTTAATGACATTAACTTAAGTCCATGTCCAGAATTGCAGGCTCACATATCATTTTTAGGTCAAATGTACGTGACTTTATTTTCCCCTTCCAGATAAGTGTAGAAGAAAACGTTTCCTGAAAGAGTCTATCAACATATCAAAATCGCAATTAAACTGGATCCTATACAATTCACTCTAAACATGAATCATAAATTTTTTAATAATAATCAAACCAATATCCTCCTCTATACGTTTATTTATAGTAAAGGGAGCAAAATTACAGCTCGATTAAAAAATTTCGAAGGAAGGTGGTTAAGAATCTGCTGCAAATTGACATATATTTAATTCTCCTGCTTATCAATCTGGCTTAAGGCTTAAAGAATCGTATTTTAACATTTAACAAGAAAATAATTTCACGGGGTGAAGAAATGTTGAAAAAAATGAAGTTTATAAGTGTATGGATTATAGCCTTACTTTCTGTGGTTATTCTACCAAATGTAATTGGTGCTTCTTCTACTAAAAGTAAAATTCCAGTGTCAGAGACAGGCTTTGACACCCACATCACCAACAATTCCCTTGCCGTAAGTCCGGATGAGCAAATAGCAGTTGTCTCAGATAGCCGTGAACAATCCGTCCTAGTCTATGATCTTACAAAAGGTAAGCTGCGCAAAAAGATCGACGGCTTTGGTTCACCGAGAAACATCGTGTTTATTGATGGCGGCTCCGAGTTTGTCGTCTCAGACAGCACGCTCGGTACGCTTCGTTTTTACAGCACAAAAAACTTCACCTTGAAAGATGAAGTCGTCGTTGGTCCAGGTGCATTCGGGACTGCTGTCAGCCCTGATGGAAAGATATTGTATGTGAACAATCAAGCACACAATTCTGTCACTGTCGTGGATTTGGAAAAACGAAAACCGATGGCCGTCATTACCGGTTTCGCCCAACCAAGACAAGGCATAAAAGTCTCTCCAGATGGAAAATACATCTTTGTCACGAACTTTCAAGGAGATAAAGTATCCATCGTTGATGCCCCAACACAGAGAATCATTCGTGAAATATCAGGTTTCTCTATGATTCGCGGAATTTCGATCACTGCTGATGGAGGTACATTGTATGCCGCGAACAGCGGACGCAACAGCATTTCCGCAGTTGATACACTTGACGGCAATATAAAGAGTGAAATCAAAGTGGGTCGTGAGCCATATGGTGCTTCTCTTTCGCCTGATAACAAGCTCCTTTTTGCAAGTAATAAAGCTGACAATACGATTGACGTAATCAATGTCGCTGATCACCGCGTAGTTAAAACAATTGACGGTTTCAATGAACCAAGACAAGCAATTGTCTTTAGCCACGACGGGGACCGGGCTTATGTATTAAATCGGGATCTCTCTATTGCACGTGTGAATGTTAAGACCTTCTCCATCACGGATATAATTCAGGATGAGTCAAAAAAGTACAAGCTTAAAAGGCTAAGATCAGACAAAGTAGGGACATATTTAGCAGACCAAGAAGGAATGACCCTTTATTATTTCACAAAAGATGATTCTGGCGTTAGTAATTGCAAAGGTCAATGTAGTGAAATTTGGCCACCTTTCCATGCAGATAACATTTTCTCCGCTAAAGGATTCAACAAAAAAGAATTTAAACCTATCATAAGAGATGACGGACAAAAGCAAACAACTTATAAAGGGCATCCACTTTATTACTTTGTGAAAGATAAGCAGGCCGGTGATATAAATGGACAAGGCGTCAATAATGTCTGGTTTGTTTTAGGCAAAAAGGTTTTTGAGGAATAATTACGTTTAGTTTTGTATAAAAAGTTAGAAATCTCTCATAAAACCGTTCATATTTGAGCAGATGAAAAATAAAAGAAAAATAGTTTTTGTTACACAAAATTGATCCTAAAGTATAATAAATTTCACTTTTTTATTCTAGAATTTGCTTAGCGCATGTTTTCCGCAAAAACTGCCGAGACCCCTTATATAAAGACTGAAAAAAAGCTGAACAGTTTATTGCTGAACGTTTTTAATGAAGTACCGTTATACCAAACCGAATAAGCTGTTGTTTTTGAATAAAGATTGTTAATAGTGATTTCCTATTATTGAAGAAAATCCCAAAAAATTCAAGCCACCTTCTAATGATAGGTGGCTTTTGTTTTATTCGAATAAGGTACTGGTTTATAATCTTCATAAAATTTTAACTTGATGGTGATAGATTCTGCCGACAAAACACAGATATTATACGCTATCGCGTTTTTCACTTTAGACCCCATTAAAGAATAAATCGGCACTTATATTACTGATAAAAACAACGGAGAACGGAATCCTATATAGATATACCAGTATAAGAGATGGAATGGCTTTACGCCGGAGCTTAAACACTTGATTTTTCAAATATTCCGATACTAACCTAATTTCCCACATCACAAACCTATAATTAACGCATCACAATATTCCCGGATATGGAGGTAGCACAGAAGACAATAACTTTTTAGAAACAGGATGTTTTAATCGTTCAATTTTTTCCAAATCATCTAACCATTCAACAACCTCACCATTGTACATTACCGCTAGACGGTCTGCGATGTAATTGACTGCCTGTAAATCATGGGAAATAAAGAGATATGAAAGTTGAAACTCTTCTTTTAATTGTGCCAAAAGATTTAATATTTGTACTTGAACAAGAACATCTAAAGCACTTACAGCCTCATCAAGAATAATTAACTTTGGCTTTAAGGCAATCGCTCTTGCGATATTGATTCTTTGTAGCTGTCCTCCACTGAACTGATATGGGTATTTACGAATATCTTCCGGGCATAACCCAACGATCTCCAAAAGCTCCTGTACTTTCTTTTTCTCTTGAACAGACGTAAGCCTTTCGTAATTTCTTAACGGCTCAGCAATGATCTCCCCTACCGTTAGTCTTGGGTTAACAGCGCTATAACAATCTTGAAAGACAACTTGCAGATTTCGCCGTAACTCCTTTAATTCTTTTGCTTTTAAACAATAAAGACTCTTCCCCTGGAACCATACCTCTCCCTGATCCGGCTTTTCCAGTCCCAGAATAATTTTGCCCAGGGTACTCTTTCCAGATCCACTTTCTCCAACGATGCCTAAACATACTCCTTCTTCCATAGTTAGAGAGATGCTCTTAATGGCTTCAACTGATTTACGCTTCCCAAAAACAGGGTTCCCCAACAAGTATGTTTTCTTTATTCCTTTCAACTCAAGCAAGCTCACTCTTCATCCACCTAACTCATTATCTTGATTTTACACATCGTACTATATGGTCTTTTTCATACTCTTTAAATTCAAGATTATAACTAGAACATGTATAATCTGCGTCCTCACATCGTTCTAAAAAAGGGCATGTTTTTTCACTATTTATTAAATTGGGGCGCGAAACGCTGGCACGTTTTTCAATCTTTATCTTTCTTCTTGTTAATCCAAGTCTGGATTCTAACAAGACTTTGGTATACGGGTGCATTGGGCGATTTAACAACTTCAACACTGGTGCTTTCTCAACGATATAGCCGCCATACATTACAGCTACTTCGTCAGCTAACTGAGCAATCACCCCTAGATCATGTGATACTAATAAAATGCATGTATTGTATTCTTTCCTTAACTTATCCAACTGTTTCAAAACCTGGAGTTGGTTTGTCGAATCAAGTGCAGTCGTCGGCTCATCAGCAATGATGATAGATGGACTTAAAGACATGGTAATCGCAATCATAACCCGTTGCAGCATCCCGCCGCTTAGCTGAAACGGATATTGCTTCAAGACATTCTCTGGATTAGGCAGGTCCGTTTTTTCTAAATTCTCCACAGCCATTTTCCGCGCTTGCTGCTTCGTTATGGGCAAATGAGTTCTAAGTGTTTCAATAAAATGCCGCCCTATCGTCCTCACAGGATTAAAGGCGATCATAGGGTTTTGCATAATCATAGCGATCTCACTACCCCGTACTTTCCTTAAGTCTTCTGTGGAAACATTTAAAAGATCAATATTTTTAAACTTGATACTCCCTTGTACCACCTTTGCCTTTTCAGGTAAAAGATTTAACAAAGACATGCATGTCATCGTTTTCCCTGATCCACTTTCTCCGACAAGGCCCAACACTTTACCAGCCTCCAGCTTAAAACTGACATCATGGACAGTTTGAGTCACTCCATACGGTGTTGTTACAATAACATTCAATTTGTCTACAGTTAGAATGGGGTCTTGTCCCATCTTCCATCCTCCCTTCTATTCCTTTTTTAGGTCTAGAGCATCCCTCAAAGCTTCGCCAAACAAGTTAAAAGCAATCACAACGATGAAGATCATCATCCCAGGGTACAGCATCAATGAAGGGGTTTCTCTAAAAAATGGCTTACTATCATTGATCATCATTCCCCACTCTGCATCTGGAGGCTGTATGCCAAGACCTAGAAAAGAGAGACCAGAAATTGCCAAAATAACTCCTCCGATGTCCATAAAGATTAATACAACAACTTGAGAGATGATGGCAGGTAAGATATGTTTGATGATAATGCTACTCCTTGGTGTCCCGCATATTTTGGCTGCTAAGACAAAGTTTTGCTCCTTTACACTAAGTACCATACCTCGAATGACGCGTGCATAAAAAACCCATTGGACAAGCACCATCGCCAAAATCAGATTGCCAAGACTCGGTCCTAAAATTCCGACTAAAGCAAGGGACAGAAGAAAGCTTGGGAATGCCATGAGTATGTCACACATTCTCATGAAGAGATAATCAACCTTCCCCCCTATAAAGCCTGCATAAATACCAAGTGGGATACTAATAATCATCATTAATCCCATGACAAGGAAAGCTGTTCCCAACGAGGTTCGTGTTCCATAGATTAATCGGGACAAAATACATCTCCCTAAATGATCAGTCCCCAATGGAAACTGAGAGGAGGGCCCTTGCAGCTTCTGAACGATATCAATCAAGTTCGGATCATTAGGAGCCAAAAAAGGAGCAAAAAGAGCCAATACTGTCAGGAAGGAAATAATCATGATGCTGATCATCATGAGCTTATGTGTCATCAGCTTTCGTTTCACGTTTTGCACCACTCTTATTTCTCTCCCTCCCAGCGTATACGAGGATCCAGGAAAGAATATGTAAGATCCACAAGAAGATTACAGACCACAAAGATCACGCCCATAAATAATACACACCCCTGAATCATCGGATAATCTTGATTTAATATAGATGTGACAAATAACTGTCCCATGCCGGGCCAAGCAAAAATTGTTTCAACAATAACCGCTCCGCTTAGCATGTTACCGAAGCTCATGCCAAGTCCAGTTACCACAGGTAGTAAGGACTTTTTTAAGACATGCCTGATAACGATTAGTCTTTGACGCAACCCTCTCGCTCTAGCATAAACAACAAATGGCTCATTCAAATTTCCCAGCATGCTAGCCCGAAGCAATCGCATATACGTACCTATATACGCAAAAGCCAATGTCAAGGAAGGAAGCACTAGATGAGCCAAAGTCCCCCTTCCCAATACAGGAAATAAATCTAACTTTACTGATAAAAAATAGATCAAGAGAAAGCCAAGCCAAAAGGTTGGCATAGAGACACTTACAAAGGCTAGTATTCTGCTAAACTGATCAACAAATTTCCCCTTGTAAATAGCAGAAATCATTCCTAAGGGTAAACTAATAAAAACAATAAAGATAAGCGAAGCAATTGTTAATTGAACTGTTGGGAAGAAATGTACCACAATTTCTTCCCATACAGAGTTATTGGACACATAAGACATCCCTAAATCCAATTGCAACACTTTTCCCAGCCACTCAAAATACTGGACATATAAAGGCTTGTTTAATCCAAGCTCAACTCGAAGGGCTGCCACTGTCTCATCCGTAGGAGGTATATGTGACGCCCTTAAGTAAGCTACTGCCGGATCTCCAGGAATTAAGTGAAGCAAGATAAAAGTGATGAGCGAAATTCCTAATAAAATTGGAATTAAACTTGTGAGACGTTTAAAAATAAACCAACTCATGTAGCACTCCTTAAGTTGTTTTTAAGTATCCCCACTTCAATTAACGTCAATTGAAGTTAAAGGGACCTCAGCTTCTTGAGGTAAAAAATCTACTCCACTAATGTTTTTTTGATACACTGCTATATTAGACTGATAAGATATCGGTAAATAAATTGCTTGTTCGTGCAATGTCGTTAATATTTCTGAATACAGTATTTTTCTCTCTTCTTCGTCTGTAGTTAATAATACTTTCTTAATTTTCTGGTCTATTTCTTTTTTTACTGGCAACCCTAATTGAGCGTTATAATCTGGACCACCATTTTCCGTATTTGTCGTCATAGAAGCTAAATAGGAATGTGGATCAAATGGTACAGCCCAAGTAGATGTAAATAATAAATCAAATTCACCTTGAAATGCATTTGTCCAAAAAGTATTAGTTTCTTGACTAGTCAACTTAACATCTATTCCTAGCTTTCTAAAATCACCTTGGGTAAATTCTGCGATTGACTTTTGGATGTTGTCTGTACTATTAAACAGTAATTCCAATTGCAATTCTTTTCCGTCTTTTTCTCTAAATGGTTTCCCCTTCACTTGTTTCCATCCGGCTTCATCCAATAACTGTTTTGCTTTTTCTGCATCATATTCATATGGCTTTATATTAATTTTCGTGTATGGCAAAGTAGGTGGAAACAAAGTATCAGCCTTTTTTTCCATACCATAAAAGATCTTATCAATAACAGCCTGTTTATTAAAAGCATGTTGGAGAGCTAACCGAACTTTAAGGTCTTTAGTCGCTTCTCTGTTTGAATTAAGAAGAAGCGTTCTTGTAGCTGTAGGTTCTGACAATTTGGTTTCATATTGCCCTGAATTCTTCAAAAATTGGAATGAATCTTGGCTTATGACTCCGTTTCCAAAAATAAAGTCGAGTTCTTTTTTCTCAAAAGCTAATACTCTTGACTCACCGTCAGTAATGACTTTAACAACCACCTTATCTACTTTAGGTTTAGTACCCCAATACTGTTCATTCCTTTTAAAAACTGCAAACTCATTTTTCTTATATTCGCTTAATACCCACGGTCCTGTGCCAATCGGAGACTTGAGTCCGTCCTTAAATGTGTTTTGACTGTCAGGAAAAGCAGCTTCTCCTACAAATCTCAACGGTCTGATGTAAGTTAGTTCTTGAAGAGTTGGATAATACGCGTTGTTCAAAATAAGTTTAAATGTATATTCATCTATTATTTCAGTACCTTTGATTTGGTTAATTAATTCCACCCATTCATGTTGTTTGCGATTATCTAAAATGGTATCAAAGTTTTTCTTAACGATTGCAGCATTAAAGAGGGAACCATCGGAAAATTTAACATCTTTCCTCAGATGGAATATATATTCTTTTCCATCTTTCGATATATCCCAGCTCTCTGCAAGCCAAGGCTGAATTTCTCCGCCTTCACCGTAATAAACTAGGGATTCATATACCATAGCCTGGGAAAAAAACTCATTCGGAAAATATGTGTGTGGATTTAAGTCACCTATATCCCCAGGCCATGAAAAAGTAACAACTTTTTGTTTATCTTTATTTGATGTATTTTCTTGATCTATTGTTGTGTTGCTGCAACCAGTAACAAAAATTGTGAAAATTACTAGTAGTCCAACAAAAGAATGGAATAAACTAGACCGTAGTAAAAACATGTTTTCTCACCTTCAATTATGGAATTTTATCTATTTGAAAAATCACGAAATATAAAAAAGCATTTCCAACCAGATTTAACGGTCAGAAATGCTTATAATTTAAGAACAAATTCGTCTTCTAGCACTCTAACACCTCCCTATCTCCCGTAGGTTTAACAGCATTTTTAGAACGGGCAGGTTTTCTGACTTAGGTTCATCATCTCCATGCGTCTTCCCGGATATTATCCAGTGACTTTCTTGCATAGGACTCACCATTACAGCGGCGGGACCGTGCCGGATTTTGCACCGGCTTCCCTTTTAAATATTCGCTTTTAAACGAATATACCCATTCCAATACTATATGAAATTTTCCCTCATCTTCATAGTAAATAATAGAGCTTGTCTATCCTAAAATTATTTTGTCGAAACCATTTGTTACTTCTTAACACTTTATTAGTTTCATCTCTAAGTAATTTTTGATAAACCCAGCTACTAATCCTATCCATCTAGCAATAAACGAAATACAGTTAGTAAAAAGGAGAATAAAGAGGTTCTCTTTAAAATTCAACAAATATTAAATTCTCCTAAATTATACAGTTTTACGAATACAACTCTCTCAAAATGGAGATATTCACTATATGAAAATAAAATCAAAAAAAGTTTACCTAATACAAATTATATTCTTTATTGCAAATTTATGCTATATCAAATTAAAGTCCTGATGTTTTTTAACGGCTCGTTATGTATGGAAGTAATAATTTTATATGAATAGTTATCTGTAATTACATATATCGAATGATAGTGAGGAAGATTTGTATTGCTCCCGCCAGAATTTGTTTACTTTTAATAAGTAAATACTTACTATAATATTTAAAATCATCCTAATTTATGTAATAATAAATATACTACAATAAAGGAAAGGTTTTGAGGGGATTTTCGTTGGAAAGTATGGAACTGCTACATAATAAAATAGATACAATGAGGAAATAATTAATAAATACAGCCTTGAAACATGGATTCACCTCACCAAAAACATTACATTTGAGCCAAGAACTTGATGAACTCTTGAATATACTTGTGCATGAACAGGAGTCGCTAACTCCAATAGGCCTTCAATAAGATGTAAGGGTGCTTCTCCACTAAGAGTAGGCTTGAAGCCTGATTGATCATATTTTCTCCTTTCTACCATAGGGCTTCATGGTTCAATAGCGGGAAAACAGTTGGATCCCTACTTAAAAAGTTCATGAAAAGAATTGATTTCCTTTCTGTTTTTTAAAACATATTAACTCCTACTGAAGAGAACGGATTTATACGTTTTATCATCTATCATCCGTACATAAAAAACATATGCAAATATCATTCATTAAGGTAGTGGTAGTGCAGCTGGAAGAAAGCAAAAACTCCCCTCTTTTCTTGTGAGGAGAGCTTAGCTTGCATATTGAGGTCCTTTATTGGATAGAGTACGCGAATACAATTGAATATTAGGAAATGCACACCATTATCCATATTTAAGAAAAGTGATTATAAATAAAATCTCTAATTGAAGAACCTTAGCTAGAGTTGCTTCAAACGTTACAAGGTTGCCTATTGCCATACTAGAAACCTATCGAAAATATAGAGAGCCTCTTAAAACATTTATTTTAATAGTTTTCCAAGTTCAGGCGTTACTTCTTTTGACCACCTGTCTGTCCATTCACTTCGGATTTCAGCTAACTTCTTAACATCAGGCTTATATGTCTTATCTGATTCTTTTAGTCCAATGACGCTTTCGTATTTCTCAGGTAGCTTCATACCTTTAAGAACAGGATAGAATCCTGCTTCTGCAGATGTTTTTTGTGATTCCTCACTAATTAAGTAGTTAATAAAATCAATTGCTTCTTGTTGATTTGGAGAATTTTTCACCAACGTTGCACTAAAGGCGTGCATATATACTCCTTCTTTTGGCACGACCATTTTCAAAGGTAAACCAGAATTTACTGCTAGGTCAGCAATTACATAGCTTCCCATTACAGTAACATCGGCTGCCCCTTGTTGAATAGCGGGCATCATCTGAGTAGAATTTTTATAAAAAGTAGAGGAATATCCGGCTAGTTCCTTTGCCTTTTTTAACCCAGGTTCTAAGTTATCTATACTACCTCCGTTGGCCAACGCAAAAGAATATAGGGTGTTAAAGCCCCAGTCGTTAGAAATATCAGCAAATGCTGTTTTCCCCTTATATGCAGGACTCGCTAGGTCATTCCAAGATTCTATTGGCTTGATTTTATTCTTTTTAAAAGATTCTGTGTTGTATGCAGGAGCATTAACAAGACCAAATGCAGGTGCGGCAACATTATCTATAGCTATAAAACGAGAATCAACATTTTTTAAGTTAGGCACCTTTGTTTCATCAATGACTTCAACAAGCCCTTTTTCATTTGCACGAGGTACATCTAATGGAACAAAGAAAGCAATATCAATTTGAGGAGCTTTTTTCTGTAATTCTACTTTTGAAAGAATCTCACCTGATAAACCAGCAATATAATTGATTTCAATGCCAGTTTCTTCTTTGAATTTCGGTGCAATTTCTTCACGAATTATTTTCTCGATTTTTCCACCATTGCCGGCAATAGTGATTTTTTTTGTAGTTCCTTCCCCTGAGGCACCGGTTGATTTTTGTGGTGTGGGGGCACAGCCAGACATAGCAGCCAGCATCAATACTACAAGCAAGCTAAGAATCTTTTTCATCTTTCATTCCTCCTTGTTTTGGATGTTTAGTCGAAAGTAATTTTTTGAAATCGCTTTCATTTATATCATTTCTACTACACTGTTAAACAATCTTACTGTTCATCGAAGTAATTAACGCCCATAAATTATCCGCCCCTGAACTTAAAACTTCCTCACCCAGTTTTTGAGACCAAAAATCCTCATTTCCAAACTCATCACGCCATGACCAAAGTCTTCTAGTGCTATGTTGCAAAGAATGTTCATCCGTAAAACCCATTGCACCATGAATTTGATGTGCAATGGGTACCCCAAGACTGGCAGCATCCCCTACTCTAATTTTAGCTATCATGATTTGTTTTTCTCCATCTTCTGCTATAAACGCCTTGATTGCTAAATCAGTAACCGCTTTTGCTGCGGAAACTTCACCTGCTAAAATTGCTATCTGTTGCTGCACGGCTTGAAATTTCGCTATTTGTCTTCCAAATTGTTCTCGTTCAGTTGAATACGCAACGCTAAGTTCTAAAACTCTTTCTAGCGCCCCAGTCATTTGAACGGAACGAACTAATGCACCTAAATACAATATCTTATCTTCATCAATTTCCACACACCCCGAAACTGATTTATTTTCCACAAATACATTTTTGAAATCCAGGTGATCTCTTGATTCACCTGCGAGGTTTTTTCCTGGCTCAATTTGACATGCATCTTGATCTACAATAAATACCATTTTTCCTTCATCTGAATCTCCTAAAACTACAATTGTTTGAGCCGTACGAGCCCATGGAACGTTTTTTGCTGAACCAGATATAATATAACCATTTGATTTTTCTGTAAAACTAATTTTTTGCTCTTTTGAACTTAATACTAGTGTCATAGGCTTATTTGATATAGGTAAACCGGCTTTGGATAAAATCCAATTCGCTATAAAAGTTTCTGCGATAGGCACCGGAGCAGAGAAATTTCCTGCAATTCTTAAGAAGTTAAATGCATCAGTTAGACTACCGCCAGAACCACCGGATTCTTCAGATATCCCTATAGTCGTCATGCCTGTTTCATTTAACATTTTCCATAATTTAACTGGAAATTCACCTTCTTCAGAATCATCAATAAGATCTTTTGTACATAAGTCTTTTAACAATTTCCGAGATGTATCCTCTATAATCTGGCTTAAGTCAATCACTTTATTCCTGCCCCCTTTGCAATAATTCCCCTTAATATTTCTGTTGTACCACCACGAAGTGTAAAACCAGGGGAGTGTAAAATTGCTGTAGCTAACAAAGAATTAAAACGTGGATTCGAGTTCTGTGATGGTAATGAGACAAGTAAACGCGCGACTTCTGCGACTTTACACTCAAACTGGGTACCTAAATCTTTTACTAAAGCAGCAGTAATGTCGGGAGAAATACCTTTTTGAAGTAAACGTGCCACACCTAAAGATAACTCACGTAATGTAGTTAGATGGGCCACCAATCTTCCAATGGAGATGTTACGGTGCTTATCTAATGTATCCTGTTGTAAGACACGAATTAACTCAACAAATAATGGAAATGTACTTAAAAAGCGCTCTGGGCCACTTCGTTCAAAAGCCAATTCAGCCAAAATTTGTTTCCAGCCATCTCCAATTTTTCCGACAGCCATTCTATCCGGAATGAACACGTCTTCTAGGATGACCTCATTAAAATGATGTTCCCCTGTCATTAACCGAATAGGACGTATCGTTACACCTGGCGATGATAAATCTACAATTAATTGACTAAAACCTTCATGTCTATTTTCTGTTCTAGGTGAGGTTCGACATAGTGTCATCATGTAGTGCGAGAAATGAGCTCCACTTGTCCATACCTTACTTCCATTAAGTAGCCAGCCTTTATCAACTTTCTTCGCACTTGTTGATATTGATGCTAAATCTGAACCTGAATTTGCTTCACTCAGTCCGATTGAGAAGTATACCTCACCTCTAGCAATGCTTGGAAGTATCTCTGCTTTTTGACTTTCATTTCCATAACGTAATAAAAGAGGACCTGACTGTCTATCTGCGAACCAATGTGCTGCAACAGGGGCACCGATAGCCAACAATTCTTCAGTGACAACATAACGTTCTAATGCTGTTCGTTCATGTCCGCCATATTTTTTAGGCCAAGTCATCCCAAGCCATCCACGCTGACCAAGCTTACGGCTGAATTCAGGATCATATTTACTTAGCCATGAATCACAATGGGGCACAAAAGAACCCTTTTCCAATTCCTCCTTAAGAAAACTACGAACTTCATTTCTTAGCTCTTCTGTCTTTCCTGATAAATCTACTGATTGTAACTCTAAACGCTTTACCATACAATTTCACCCCTGAAAGTGTTATTTAGCATAGATTATCAACCTACTGTTCTTTCTAAACGCCTAAACTAAATTGCTTTCCTCTATTATTTGCTCCAAGAAATAAAGAATGATTTAATTTCACAATTTTTTCGCCTTTATACCTCATTTAATTTGCTCACAACGTTAATATTATCTGAATCATTTAAAGTTTGGCTTACGTTTCTCCATCATTGCATTCATACCCTCTTGATAATCTGGATGTTCGGTAACTATCCCCATAAAGGAGGAAACCATATCGAGCGATGTTCTTAAGTCTGTCTTTTGACCATGATACACCGTTCGTTTTATCAACCGAATCGCTTGTTGCGGACCTCTGGCAAGACTACTCGCCAACTGATAAACTTCCTCCATCAACGAATCATGAGGGACATGTCGTGTAATGACTCCTAAATCGAAAGCTTCTTCTACATCAATAATTCTTCCTGTCCATAATAGTTCAAGTGCTTTGTCCAACCCTATCAGTCGAGGTAAATAATAACCACCACCATCACCTGGTACAAGCCCTAGTCTTACGTAACCTTCGCCAAGTCTTGCCCTTGATGAAGCTATTCGCAGGTCACAATGTAAAGCCATATCTAGTCCTGCACCTATGGCATCACCATTAATCGCAGCAATTGTCGGCTTATCTATTTCTTCCATTAGAAGTGGAATTCGTTGAACATACTTCCATAAACTATTCTTCCGATTTAATCCTGTAGTAGAAAAATCCTTTTCATTATCCCCATCAAGATTCAAAAATCCTAGCCCTTCTTTCATTGCTTTAAGATCGCCGCCTCCACAGAAAGCACTGCCATTTCCAGTCAAAACTAAAACCCGAATATCATCGTTGTCCCTTACTTCTTCTAAAGCCTTAATCCATGAATTAATCATCTGTATACTGAATGAATTCTTTGCATCCGGTCGATTTAATGTAATTGTAGCCACACCTTCTTGTACTTTAAAAATCAAATCAGTCATATCGTCACCCCTATAATTATTTAAGATAATTTTTTTGAAATATTAAATGCAGTTTCTTTTACAAGTTTTATATACAATTCTATTTTTGATTCATCTACTCTTGCTGTTGGGATAACCAAGGAAATAGATAAAAAATCTTTGTTATACCGCTCTTTAATTGGGGCACTAATCGAAAATGATCCAACTACACGTTCACTTTTACTCATCGCATAGCCTTGTTCCCTTATGACCTGAATTTCTTGTTTTAATTTTTCTTTATCCGTAATCGTTTCCTTGGTTATGGGCTCTAAAGTCATGCTGTCTAATAGCTTATTAACTTCATAATCCGAAAGTAAAGATAATAACGACTTAGCAGATGCACCTGCATACAATGGTGAATATTGACCAATATATGTGAGAGACCTTAATTCATGGTTACTTGCCACATATCCAATACACTTCCTCATGTTTTGATGGATGATACTTAAACAGACTGTTTCACCGAAAAATTCAGACAAGCTTTTCATTTCTGATTTTGCTACAGACATGAGATTAGAGTTTTTTTCCACCAGATGGCCTAAAAAATACAGTTCAATACCTAGTCGATAAGATTTCCTTTCCTCATTCTTATCAATTAATCCTTGTGATACCAATGTATTTAATATTCTTTGCAGGCTTGATTTAGATAACCCTAATTTTCGATGAAAATCAGCTAATGTAAGCTCTTTCTCTTCTGGTGAAAATGATTTTAATACTTCAATAGCTCGATTGATTGTTTGCATATCGACATCTTCCTCGCACTTTTTTTACAAACTTCAATTTTTTGAAAGCGTTTACTTTTTTGTGTTTTAGATTACTCCTTCAGATTTTAATCGTTCTATTTCATTCATATCCAATTTTAATTCTTCTTGAAGAAATGACACTGTATGTTCACCTAGTAGTGGAGGGTGCTTCCTGATAGTCATTGGGGTATTTGAAAAACGTATTGGATTTCTTACTAGTTTAACCTTGCCTAATGTAGGGTGAGGAACTTCTTCCACCATCTTTCTCGCTTTAACTTGTGGATGCTTAAAAGCCTGTTCTATGTTGTTAACTGGACCGGAAGGAATCCCATTTGTAGAAAGGATTTGGAACCATTCATCTGCACTTTTCGTTAAGAATATTGGTTGAATTTGTTCTGTAAGTTCATCACGATTTTCAACTCTTGAACTATTGAATCTAAATTTATCATCAGATAGCCATTCAGGGCGGTTAAGCACTTCACAAAATTTATTAAATTGCTTGTCATTCCCTACTGCAATCATCATTGGCCTATCACTGCATTGAAACACCTGATATGGAACGACATTATTATGCTGATTACCTAACCTTTTAGAAATATAACCAGACATTAAATAACTACTAGCAATATTCGCTAATGAACTGATCTGCACATCTAACAAGGATATATCGATGTGTTGGCCTTCTCCCCCCTTATCCCTAACCCTTAATGCTGTTAAAATACTTATTGCAGCATAGAGAGAACTGTAAATGTCTACGACAGGAACCCCAACTCTAGTAGGATCTCCTTCAGCTGAACCTGTAACATCCATTAATCCACTTATCGCTTGTATTACCGGGTCAAAACCAGGCTCATTGCTGAATGGCCCCGTTTGTCCGTAACCTGTAACAGAGCACAAAATGATTTTAGGATTTTGCTGTGTTAAAGTCTCATAGCCTATCCCTAATCGATCTAATGTACCTGTTTTATAGTTTTCAAGAACTACATCAGCACTTTTTACTAGATCTAAAAACAATAACCTCCCCGTTTCACTTTTCAGATTAATAGTAACGGAACTTTTATTTCTATTCGCTGATAAATAATAAGTGCTTTCACCTTCAACAAAAGGTGACCAATCACGCATACTATCCGTTCCTTTTGGAGATTCAATTCTAATCACATTTGCACCTAAATCCCCTAATATCATCGAACCTGCAGGACCTGCATATATCCTAGATAAATCTAGAATTTTAATATCTTCTAATGGTAGATTCAAAAGTATTCCTCCCATTCATAAATACTAATTATCCTAGCGAACATGCAAAGTATGTACCGTTAATTGGTACGCCATACCATTTAAAAATATGTTACCATATTTTTTACATTTATTCCATTATTTATTTTTTATTTTTCTGAAAAGAAAATTAAATGACTTCATTATAATTTAAACAAATTTATTATCACCCAACATCAATCTCTTTTGAATGAGAAATCAACAATATCCTTTATCAGAGCCAAAACGTAAAAAAAAGCATTGATACGAGTACCAATGCTTCTCCAAAATATTAATTTTATCTTTTAAGCTTTACCCTTTGCAGTCGAAGTGCATTTATTACAACGGATACAGAACTAAATGCCATGGCAGCACCTGCTAACCAAGGGGCAAGTAGCCCAATAGCCGCAATCGGTATTCCTATTACGTTATAGGCAAAGGCCCAGAACAGGTTTTGTTTAATATTTCGCATGGTTTTTCTACTCATGTGAATAGCATCTGCAATGCTGTTTAAATCCCCACGAATTAAAGTAATATCCGCAGCTTCCATGGCCACGTCTGTCCCCGTCCCGATAGCCATACCAATATCAGCTAGGGCAAGTGCTGGTGCATCATTGATTCCATCTCCAACCATAGCCACTTTCTTTCCAGCTGCTTGAAGTTTTTTCACTTCTTCCGCTTTCCCTTCAGGAAGTACTTCCGCAATGACCTGGTCAATGCCAACTTGGTTTCCTATGGCATGAGCAGTCCTTTGATTATCACCCGTTATCATGATGACCAGAATATCCATCTCTTTTAACCTTTTTATGGCTGTTTGAGAAGTATCTTTTATGGTATCCGCCACAGCAATAAGACCTGCATATTCACCATCAATGCTAGCCAGCATCGCGGTTTTACCTTGCCCTTCAAGGTCTTCCATGGCCGGTAGTGCATTTGTAATATCCACGTTATTTTGCTTCATTAATTTCCGTGTTCCCACCAGTAACACTTTTTGATCCACTACAGCTTTTACCCCGTAACCTGGAATAGCTTCGAACTCCTGAACCAATCCAAGTGATATTTTTCTTTCTTGAATTCCTTGAACAATTGATTGTGCAAGTGGGTGTTCAGATTGTTTTTCAGCGGCCCCGATAAGAGATAAAAAGTGTTGTTCACCCATTCCATTTTCGATGAGGACATCGGTTAACACTGGTGTACCATTAGTAACAGTTCCCGTTTTGTCTAAAATAACCGTATCAATATGGTGAGTAGTTTCCAGGTGTTCTCCGCCTTTAAATAAAATACCGAACTCTGCGGCACGCCCTGACCCGGCCATGATTGATGTTGGAGTAGCCAAACCTAAAGCACACGGGCAAGCTATTACAAGTACCGCAATCATCGCTTCAAAAGCTGGTGTAAATTCACCAGGATTAACCCAGATCATCCATACGAGAAAAGTTAAAAGGGCGATTCCGACAACAATGGGTACGAAAACACCAGAAATTTGGTCAGCGAGCCTTTGAATTGGAGCTTTAGACCCTTGAGCGTCTTCTACCACCTTGATGATTTGCGAAAGAGCGGTATCTCTTCCGATTTTTGTGGCCTTCATTTTGAGAAAACCATTTTTATTCAGGGTTGAACCAATCGCGGTATCTCCCATGCTTTTATCTACTGGAATGCTTTCTCCTGTTAACATGGATTCATCGACGGCAGAGTTCCCTTCGATGACCTCTCCATCCACCGGGATTTTTTCACCTGGCTTCACCAAAACTGTATCTCCAACAATGACTTCTTCTAGAGGTATTTCGCGCTCTTCACCATTCCTCAGCACCAACGCTGTTTTGGCCTGAAGTCCCATCAATTTTTTAATGGCTTCTGATGAACGTCCTTTTGCTTTTGCTTCAAAGAGCTTCCCTAAAAGAATGAGGGTGATAAGGATGGCACTAGTTTCAAAATATAGTTGTGCAGTATGGTGGTGGACTCCAATGGCGATGATCGATTGATAGACACTATAAAAATAGGCAGCGGACGTTCCCATTGCAACTAAAACATCCATATTCGCACTTTTGTTTTTCAAAGCCTTATATGCCCCTACATAGAATTGCTTACCAATGATGAATTGCACAGGCGTTGCGAACGCCATTTGCACCCATGGGTTCATGAGGAAATCCGGCATATAAATAAACGAAGTAAAACTAAAATGACTTACCATCGCCCATAACAACGGGAATGACAAAATTACGGCAAAAATAAATTTTCTCTTTTGTTTTTGAATTTCTTTCTGGCGAAAATCCACCGATTCCTTGTTATCATCCTTGATGATCGCCCCGTAGCCCAACTTTTCAACTCGTTGAATAATATCAATTGGGGAAGCTTCAGAAGGATCATATTCAACGGTCGCGTTTTCAAGTGCCAGGTTTACATTGGCCTTGGATACTCCATCCATCTTATTTAGCCCTTTTTCAATTCGTGTTGCACAGGCCGCGCAGGTCATTCCCGTAATGGTAAACTCTTTTTTCTCTTTTACCACATCATAGCCAAGATCTTGAATTTTCTTTTCAAAGTCCTGGGTACTTAACTTTTCTGTATCATAAGTAATGACTGATTTTTCAAGGGCCAAATTAACAGTGGCCTCTTCAACACCTTCCATTCTATTTAACCCTTTTTCAATTCGTGTTGCACAGGCCGCGCAGGTCATTCCTGAAATTTGCATACTTGTTTCTTTTATATGTTTGCTCACTTTATCCCCGCCCCTTTATACCACCATGGGGTATAATGTATTGTAAAAAAGAAGTGCTTTAAAAGCACCCTTATTCCTTATTCAACATCGTAGCCTTGATCATCAATGGTTTCTTTTATTTTTTCAAGTGATACTTTTTCATTATCAAACGCAACATCTACTTTTCCTGCGTCTAAATATACTTTTACACTTTCTACACCCGAAAGCTTTCCTACATTCCCTTCAACTGCATTCACACAATGACCACATGACATTCCAGTTACCTTCAATGTTACGTTTTCCACCCTAATCACTTCTCCTTTATTTTTTCATTAATTTTTGTATCGTTACTAGCACTTCGTCAATGACCTCGGTATCCCCATCATTCAGTCGGTCTACTACACAATTTCTTAAATGACCTTCTAATAAAATCTTTGCCACACTATTCATGGCACTTTGTGTCGCAGCTATCTGGGTAATAACATCATCACAATAAGTATCTTTTTCGATAAGACCCTTAATACCTCGAATTTGACCTTCGATACGATTTAAGCGGGTCGTTAAATTCTTTTTCACTACTTCAGAGTGATGACTTTTTCGGCCGTGGGAAGAGGTAATACAGCATTCGCCATTTTCATCTTCAATGAACGAACCTTGCTCATTTATTTTTTTATCCATCTCTCACCCCTCCTTAAAATCATAATACCATACCCCCCTATCCTATGTAAAGAGAGAAGCTTATGTGTCAATATTTCTTTATTCTTTGCTTTTGAAGGATATCTATTCCTTAGAAATCTGTTTAACAAAACCACACACAAAATACCCCATGTGAAGCTAAACAAAAGGTTGAACTAACTGAGTCTTTTAGCGATGCAAATAAAAACACTCATCTCCGGAGAAATGAGTGTTTTTAGGTCCTACCACACTAGACTGGCATAATCCCGATTAAGTTCAACGGGTTTCTATTTTTCACCTGCAAGTTCGTTGTCTGTTCTAAAATTGTAGTTAACACACCGAAATTAATAGATATATTTGTTTTCAAATAAAGAGTGGACTTACTCCTTACCCTTTAGCTGATTACACGAAAAAGTCATTGTTTTTTATTGATTACCAAACAAATAATCCTACAATCATAGCACTTAACAAGGAAACAGCCATCCCGCTAAGCAACAGCTTCCAAACATTCCGACCGATAATGTTCGATTTCTCATCATTAAGGATGGAATTGAATGTTCCATAAATCATGCCTACTGTACTGAAGTTGGCAAATGACGTCAGATAAGTGACAGCAACAGCTACTGTATGCGGGGGTAGTGTACTGATTTTATCCTTTAAATCGAGCAGGGCAACGAACTCATTCGTGGCAAGCTTGATTCCCATCAATTGAGCGACATACATGGCATCATGTCCAGTTAATCCAAGCAGGAATGCAAATGGACTAAAAATCACAGAGAAGATTTTTTGAATGGTCAGGCCATCCACAAAGAAACCAAATATCCCATTCAAGCTTGCTGTTAACGCCACATAACCGATAACCATTGCCATGATGACGAAAACCATCTTGGCTCCCACTAGCATGCTGTTAGAAATGGTGGAAAAGAAATCTTTACGTTCCTCTTTAGTAGGAACATAAACGACATCTTCTTCTTTACTGACACTGACTGGGTTGAGCATGTTTGCAATCAGCAAGGCATTTAAACAGTTTAAAGGAATGGCGACAAATACATATGTTGCAGGTACCATGGATAAATATGCTCCAATAATGGAACCACTGATACTACTCATACTCATGATTCCAAATGTCAATAAACGCTGATCTTTAATCGCAGCGAGTTGAATCCGGAGAACGGCAAGTGCCTCTGTATTTCCAAGAAACATCATCTGGATGGAAAAGAAACTTTCAAGTTTTGGCAATCTAGACACTTTTGAAATGAGCCATCCTACTTTATCGATAATCCATGTGAGTATACCGAAATACGATAAAATATCAAAAAACGTTATAATAAAAATAATTGGCATTAAGGCACTGAAAAAGAAATCAACTTGCTCATTTGCCATAACAGAAGGAAAGACAAAAGAAATCCCTTCATTTGCACATGAAATCAACCAAGTAAAGAAAGATGCAATTTGATTAATGACCCATGCCCCTATTTTAGTCGATAACATAAACCAAGTAATAAGTAACTCTAACACTAACAAGCTAAGAATGGCTTTCCAATTAACATTTCTTTTATTAGGTGAACAAAGGTAAACGATGCCCATCACAACTAAAACACCTAGTATATTCAACAAAAAATACATGCTATCATCCCCTTTGATTTATCTTTTCCAATTTTTTTAATATAAAAAGCATTATTTAATATAAAAAGCCCTTATTTTTCACACTTTCAGCCACAGGACAGAAAGAATGAAAAATAAGAGCTTTTAAAAACAATGTATCTTGAGTCAAATAAGAACCTTTTATAAGCAGCAATATCAAACTTACTTAGGGAACGAGTGACTAAATACCTGTTAGGCCTCTTTTATTTCATACTTCCCTGTAGTCCGGCATTTTTAAGGCAGCCAGGTAGAAACTATCAGACCATTTACACTGATATTATACAAGGATATTAATTTAACGCGTTTTATAGGAATGAGTAACATTGTAAATTAATTTATTTGTAAATACAATACACTTTCTAATAATCCGAATTATTATATTAATATATTTTTTCAGATAATTAACGAAGGAAATTTATTGTTCCACCATCAATTCATCTCCTTTACAGTATGTTACCCATTACAACTTCTCCTTTACATTAATGTCTATTACTTATTCTAATCAATAATATTAGTTGTTAGTTACTTCTAAGGAGCAAAGTCAGCAACAATCAGCTGAAAGTAAATATTACAAAAAAAAGGCTAAAACCCTTGATACATCAAGGATTTCAGCCTTTCCAATAAGTAGTCCTATAGTTGAATTGAATAAATAGAGTTCCTTAAAGTAGGTCTAGACTTCATAAAAAGCTACCGTCTTTATTATAGCTTTTCTATACATTCTCAACGTTATAATCCTCCCGATTCATAGATTGTTGAAATGGCTCTGCGTGACTGATCCTAATGTTTACAGAACTTTGCAAAATCATGCTTTGGTATAGAAAATACCACTTTTGGCATCCCAGCGGTAAAAAGTTGCTTTTCTCATATACCTGTTAACCTTACTTTAAAACCTGGATACATTCCGTAAATTTTCCTACTTTACCTATATTCTCTTACAAAATCAACTTCTAGATTGTTATTCCAGAAATAAAAAATTGACTTCCCTGTATAACAAAACTAATATGGATAAGTCAGCTTTATGGAAGGTGGTTTATGATGAACTATCAGGCACTTTTGCAAATGAATACCATTTTTATTAGCATCCTAATTGAATCCCTTCCCTTCATCCTATTGGGAGTCCTTATATCTGGAATAATCCAAATGTTTGTGTCTGAAGAGATGATTGCAAAGATTATACCGAAAAACCCAGTCTTGTCTGTCTTATACGCAATAGGTGCAGGAGTCTTATTTCTTGCATGCGAGTGTGGAATTGTCCCGATTACCCGCCGCTTAATTGCTAAAGGTGTTCCTCTTTCAGCGGCCATTGCCTTTATGCTTTCTGCACCTATTCTTAATCCAATTGTTCTGTTTTCCACTTATATTGCGTTTGGGAATAGTTGGAGTATGGTTTTCTATCGTGGCGGAATTGCATTTTTGGTCGTCATTATTATTGCATTCATCCTATCCTTTCAATTTAAAACTAATCAACTGAAACATGATCATATAGGACATACATATCACCATTCTCATACATTTACAGACAAAGTAAAAGGAATGTTTAGACACTCGATTGAAGAGTTCTTTTCTGTAGGAAAATATTTAATTATTGGCGCACTTCTGGCAGCTGCCATTCAAACCTTTTTGAAAACATCCCTATTGCTTGAAATTGGTCAAGGAAATCTATCTGGGAATGTAGTAATGATGGCTTTGTCTTATGTCATGTCCTTGTGTTCTCAAGCAGACGCCTTTGTTGCAAGTTCTTTTAGAAGTACCTTTTCGACCTCTTCTCTAGTTGCTTTTCTTGTATTTGGGGCCATGTTCGATATCAAAAATACGATAATGCTTTTAGGTACGTTTAAAACAAAATTTGTTTTATGCTTGATGGCCTATATTTTTATTTCCGTACTTGGCTTAACTTTATTGTTTATTTCTTAAAGAGGGTGTTATATATGGTTCGTTTATTTATATTACTTGGACTTACTTTTTTATTTATGCATTTACACGCCTCAGGGAATATATCGAAATATATTAATATGGAGTACTCTTATGTTTCACAGATTGCTATCTATATACTTGCTATTTTTACGTTAATGGGCTCTTACCTTTATTTAAAAGAAGGAGATCAAGAAGAGTGTGAAGAGTGTCATCGAGGACATGATCACTCTCATGAAAACAAGGTATGGAAAAAAATCCTTACTTACTCGCTATTTTTGATTCCCATTTTCACCGGCCTTTTTCTGCCTGTTGCCACAATGGATTCAAATATCGTAGAAAAAAAAGGATTTCATTTCCCAGTATACGATGACACAGATGAATATAGTCAGCATCAATTTCTGCAGCCTGATACGAGTCTTTATTATGGTAAGGATGACTATTTAACTTTAATGGACCAGTCGCTCAAAAGCTTAGTCGAACATAATAGTCTTCATTTAACCGACGAAAACTACCTTACCGATTTAGAAGCCATCTATTACTCTCCTGGAAAGTTCACCGGTAAACAAATTACGTTAACCGGATTTTCCTACAATTCAGAGGATGTAGCCAAAAACCAAGTATTTCTGTTTCGTTTCGGTATCATTCACTGTGTCGCAGATTCTGGGGCATTCGGTATGTTAATCGAATTTCCGGAAGGGATGAATCCTAAAAATGATGAGTGGTATTCCGTGACAGGAGAATTAGAAACCATTTATTATCAGCCATTTAAGAAGACCATTCCGATACTCAAAGTATCATCATATAATAAAACCGTTGAACCTAAGGATCCATATGTATATAGACAATATTAGGAGCTTAGCCATTAAAAGGTAAGGATACGATATCCTTACCTCAGTTTGTAGACAAAAGGGGTTCGGAATGTTTTAATTCCGGACCCCTTTTGAAATTCCCTTTGAATTTTGCTCAAGATTAAGAGATTGGGCCTCTACGAGCCCACTTTATTAAGCCATTCTTGGACCTTGCCATGTCCAATTGGCTATCTTCTTTAAATTCATGGCAGCGAAAGTAAGCATCGCCTGCATCGACAATTTTTTAAGTCCCCTTAAAGTAGTCCAACACATACCATGCTTTTCTTTTGCATCTGCGAATACACGCTCTATTGTTTCTTTACGTTTCGCATATATAGGTTTTACATCCTTGTGATGACGCAGATGATCTGCTTCTTCCATATAATTTTGCCAGATATGGCGTGTCACCACTTTTTGATGGTCTTTGCTTACTGTACACTGTGATAAAAATGAGCATGTCGCACAAGTGTGTTTGGGTGATTTGTACTCGCGATAGCCCTCTTTATTTGTTGTTGAGTACTTTAAAATCTCGCCCGATGGGCAGAGATAACAATTAAAATGTTCATCGTAAACATAGTCATGCTTGCGAAAGAACCCTTCTTTTGTTCGTGGACGTGTATAGGGTAAAGCTGGTGTGATTTCTTTCCCAAAAAGGTAGCTTGTAATGGCTGGTGTTTTGTAAGCTGCATCTGCGGCAACAGCTTCAGGTTTTCCAACTTTCTCAATCACTTGTTCAACAAGAGGCTCTAAGATATGACTATCATGCGTATTTCCTGGTGTTACAATCGTCCCCAGTACAAAACCGTTGCGGTCTGCAGCCGCATGAAATGAATAGGCAAACTGTTTTGTTCGTTCATCTTTTACATAGTAGCCACTCTCAGGGTCAGTTGTACTTTCTTTAATTTCTTTGGTTTCTTCTTTATCAAATTTATCCGGTGGAAAAGGCTTCTTTCCATTGTTTTCACGATCTTGATTTATTTCTTCTTGAAGGCGTCCTTGATATGCTCGTGTTTCCTTACGAACGATTTTCTTTTCGAATTTTCGCTTATTCGCACTGGCTTTCACATGTGTTGAATCAACGAATACGTGCTCTGCACTTATTAACTTTCTTTCTGAAGCTGTCATTAAGATACGATAAAAAATCCGTTCAAACAGGTCTGTATCTTTAAAGCGACGCTCATAATTTTTCCCGAACGTTGAGAAGTGAGGTACTTTATCATGGAAACCGTAACCTAAAAACCAACGGTAAGCCATATTCGTTTCAACTTCTTCAATCGTTTTACGCATCGAACGAATACCGAAGGTATATTGAATGAATGTCAATTTAACTAAAATAACTGGATCAATACTTGGGCGCCCTATCTCTGAATACATCTCTTTCACCAAGTCATAAATGAAAGTGAAGTCAATGGCCCCCTCAATTTTACGAACCAAATGGTTCGCTGGCACCAGTTGATCCAAAGTAATCATTTCAAGTTGATCTCGCTGAATAGAATTATGTTTCGAAAGCATCGTCATCACCTCAAGTTTTAATACTTCTATATTAAAACAAAAAGGACTGTAGGCAAAAGTGGTTATATCTAATTGTTAAAACAAAGTTGATTGGAACGGAAGGTGCGAGACTCCTGCGGGAAATGCGTGTCCAAGGGAGACCCCACAGGCGCAAAGGCGCCGAGGAGGCTCCCTGACCGCCCGCGGAAAGCGAGTGCCTGGAGTGGAAATCAACGTCGAATTTTTACAACCCCTCAAAAAAACTGTAGACAAACTCGATTTTCATCGAGTTTGTCTACAGTCTGAGGTAAGGATACGATATCATTACCTTTCTTTGTGGTGAAAACCTATAAAGATACAACAGATTACTCAAATCTTCGCTTTGTAATTTAATATCTCTATCCCTGTGTTTTCCCTTTAGATTTAAATAGCCTTTAAAGAGGATAAAATGAGCTTTCTTTAATCCCGGAGATTTCTTTCGTTCTTATCCAATGCTTTAGTCACTTTTTGAACGAAGTTGTACTTATCAACAATGGTCTATGCTTTAGGAAAAGTTATCCAAAATCTATTTAGTACAAGACAAAAAAGAGCAATCTTAAGATTACTCTCTCTTTTGTTTATGAGTTTTTATATTCTATTTGCAAACTGAGTTTGTATATAAACCTATTCATTTCATAAAAAGATTGGCTCTCATTACCTCTAATATACGTCTGCTTTGTAAATAATCTTGTTCCCGTTCTTGTTCAACCTTTATACGTTGCTCCAGTTTTTGAGCATATTGTGCATAACCGATCCCATGAGCCCGAAACATAGCTTTTTCCATTGCCAACGTGTACGTTAAATCGAGAAAATTAATGAAGAATCAATCCTTTCTATATTTAATATCGTACACATCCTATCATTGAATGAGAAAACATGCAAAGTCTGCTCTGGACCTATATTTACTGATAATCGGGCTTCTAAACGATTGGTCTTCATTCAGTGCATGTAAACGCCATATCCCTCCATCTCCCTTTATTTCCCTTTTACGCAACATATATTTTTACATTCTTTTCTTCATCTTTTAATATAAGTGACTTAATAAAATCTTAAAGGTATGGTCTTCAAAGTGATGATCAAAAATGTATATTTCCTCTATATTTGATATGGATACCGGTTTAAAAAGCTCATTAAGTAAAACGTTCTAACATTATAATACGAACCACCCCTTAGCCTACAAAAGAGAGAAACTGCATCATAAATTGATCAAGATATATTTTAACTGCTTAATAAATGTAAAGAAGGATATGTATAACAATCTTATTACTTTAAATTGACTGAATTTTCATGTTTGTACTAATAGTTAGTGAATGAACAAGAAAAAGAATATATACTTGAAGACAGAGAACTTGTCGAAACCGCTAAAGTTAGAGTGTTCCATATCAGGTTGGATGAACTTGTGGGGAAATCTAGGAGCATTTGTATCACCGTTATTATGTGGATGGCTAACAGAAAATTTTAGTTGGCATATCACATTAGGAGTAACTGTAATCCCTGTGTTTTTGCAACTATTTTATGGTTGTTTGTGAAACCAGATACTTCATTATTAAATACTATTGAGGAGTGAATTATATGAATTATTTAGTATTTCAAATGGATTTAGAAGTTGGGAATCCAGAAGAGAATAGGAAAATCATTGAACGCTGGTTAGAAGCTAACTACAGTGATGATTTGGATGTTGTAGTACTTCCTGAAATGTGGTCTACGGGTTATGCGTTAGAAGAATTGAAAGAAATCTGCAAAGAGGATGGTAATCAATCAATTGAATTTTTACAATCACTGGGTAAGAGGTTTAATGTAAACTTGGTAGGTGGCTCGATTGCCGTATTAGACGGTAAAGGTATCTTTAATCGTGCGGTTATTGTAAATCGAATGGGTGAGATTGTTCACACATATGACAAGATGCACCTTGTTCCGATGTTAGATGAGCCAAAGTTTTTAACGGGAGGTCATAATCAAGTTAAAGTATTCGAACTTGAAGGTGTGAAGATGGGGATTATTATTTGTTACGATTTACGATTTCCTGAAATTATTCGTGACTTAGCATTACAAGGTATTCAAGTGTTACATATCGTAGCAGAATGGCCACTCGCAAGGGAAACACATTGGAATATATTACTTCGTGCGCGCGCAATTGAGAACCAAATGTATGTTGTTGCATCAAATGTGGCGGGAACAAAGTTAGGAGTGGAATTCGCAGGTTGCTCACAAATTGTAGATCCATGGGGAGACATTGTTCAGAAATTAGATCAGAAAGTGGGTGAATTAAAGGCCACTTTAGATTTAGAGAAAGTACCGCAAATAAGAAAAGAAGTCCCTATATTCGATTCCAGAGTACCAGAGAAGTATAGAAAGTTATAAAGTAGGAGCTACTTCAGAGTTCAATCTTTGAAGTAGCTTTTTAGGTTTAATAATAGTTCTAAACCACTTGTAACACCTAGAGTTTTATATTCATGGTAGTTCAATAAGCAAAAAATTTACATAAAAAAAAACCCTTAGTTACTCTCAGAGGGTTGGTTTGTATCTCTTTTTATTTGAGTTTCTAACCCAATATACATGAAATTAGGATCATATACTTACCTTTTCTCTATCTGTAAGGTTACCTAAACTCCCTTAAAGCCTTTTTTATATTTTCTAATTTCTGGTGATTTAGTTTCAGCATTCCATGCCCTTCTTGAGTCTTTGATTTGCCCAGCGAAACTGTATTATTTAAGAGTTCATTAAATTCTTCTACCTCTGTTAATTTACGGCCAAGTTTTGTTTCAAATTTATTTATCAAAAGCGCAACAGCCCCTGACACATGTGGTACAGCCATGGATGTACCTGATAAGACGGCAAATTGGTTACCAGGAAAGGTTGATACAATTTTCTCCCCTGGGGCCACTAAATCCACTTCACCATTAGAATTACTAAATCTAGATATACGTTCACGCAGGTTAACTGAGCCTACTGCCACAACTTCCTGGTATGCAGCTGGATAACTGTACTCGTTTGTTTCGGCATTTCCATCGCCTTCATTACCCGCGGCACACACGACCATTATATTAGATTGAACGGCGTTTATAATCGACGAATGTAAGGCCGGGTCATCATCCGGTCCCCCTAATGACATAGAGATAACCCGTACTTTTTCACCTTTAGGGCCTGTCCAATTGATAGCGTAATTAATAGCTGAAGTAATGCTTTCTGTTGTTCCTTCTCCTGATCCATTTAAAACCTTAAGTACCAGCAACTTCGCTTTAGGTGCTGCACCTACAACTCCAAAACCATTTTCTGCTGCTGCAATGGTTCCGCTGACATGAGTCCCATGTCCGTTATTATCGGCAAAGTTGAAAGGATCACCATAATAATCTTCCGTGAAATTATATCCTCCAATAATTTGACCAATTAAATCAGGGTGATCTGGTTGGCATCCTGAATCGATTACGGCTACTACTATGTTCTCACCCTTAAACCCTTCTCTCCAAATAGAGCGTGCACGAATCATTTTAATACCTCTTGGAACTTCCGAAGTGATTTCTGTTATTCCTTCTACTTGGAAGGGTACTAACTGAACATTTGGCAATTCTAGCCTCTCCCTTCATATTAACCCTAAAACGGGCGGAAGCATCGCCTTTTTTTGTCATGACAAATAAGGGAAACCACACTTAAAACCCGTTTGGGAAAGCTGAATCCAATAACATTGATTTCAGCCTTTCTTTATCCTATGAATGGAGACAAGCTTTTGCTATAAACCTTAGTCTAATTTGATATTTTAGTTTACTTAATCAAAAACCTATTAGTGAGATGAGGTAGATATATCACCGCTTACAATTACTTAATAAGATAGTTGAAAAAAAGAAATAAAATCTATAATCAGTCAGAACCTTAGTAAAAATAGTAATTACATGAACGACCTTATCGGAAAGAAAAAAAAGCTGCCTCCTCGGCAGCTTTTGGTGTTCCATTATAATAACCAACATAGATTTACCTTTATCATGCATATAAAAATATGGACAAGGTAAAGGTGGAATAATTGATGACTAAACAAACTCTTTTTTAAGAACTATGCTTTTTAAAGCCTTATGATTTACAAAGGTATTTGGATTTGCCAAAGGAATAATAAACTTAGCATCTCTGGATCCCTCTGCCCAAAAAGCTTATGAAACAAGTTGGTATAAATAATTCTGTTGCTATTTTTCGTAAATTTGCTAATAGGTACGTAGGCACGTATTCACTTATTTCTCTTGTTTGTCTTCCCAAGGTTCAAATGAAAATGGAATTCCAACCATTTTAGCAGTCAATTCATCATAGGAAACTAAATCTTTTTTTGACAACTCTTTTAAAGAGCGTTTCCCCATCGCTCTTAATGCGATTTTCATTTCTTCTATACTTGCTGTAAAGAATTTCTCTGCTGCTTTTACTCCATCTTCTATCTTAAATTGATCCTTGAATTTACCTTGATTCCAAACAACTTGTGTAGGTGGTTCAAAGGGAAGAGACTTCAATGCTTGATTATGGGAGACAGCAAATAATATAGCAGATCCTACATAAACAGCATCAGCACCGAGGGCAAGTACTTTTAAAAAGTGCCCAGGTACTAATAGCCCTCCTGAGACAATTAAACTAATTTGTCCCTTCATTTTTCTCTTTTCTAAATGATTAACAGCCCGGACAACTGCATGCAATGTTGGTATTCCCATGTCATCGGATAAAATCGGTGGTGCACCATGTGTGGCTGCTTGGCCGCCGTCAATCGTTATGAAATCAACACCAAGTTCAATTAAATGATCTATATCTTCTTCAATTTTCCCCCCTGCCCCCATTTTTACACCAATGGGAACACCACCAGTTATACTCCGAAGTTCGTTAACGAGTTTTTTAATATCTTTCAATGTTTGATTTTCAAAAAAATGTTCAAAAATGACTCCATCCTCATTTTCTTTTAGCCCCATCACTTCACGAGCCCGACCTGTTAAATTTTTGGGTGAAATTTTCCCACCCATCCCAAATAATGCTCCTTGTCCGAACTTAATTTCAATCATGTCGGCACGCTTAATAAGATCTTCTTCCTTTGACCATTCTGTTTTTGAAAATTGTAAAATATATTTTCCTGCTTTATCTAATTCTTCAGGTATTACTCCGCCTTCTCCGGAATTAATCGCGGTTCCTACATTTTTTGCTGCTTCCGCCAAAGAAAGCCTCGTTTGTTCACTAAGTGCGATACCATAGGCCATCCCTGTAATCATAAGAGGAATTTTTATTTTCATTGGTTTTTTTGCTTTTGGTCCAATGGTTACCTTGACATCAACGTCTTCTTCACCATCAATAGGAAACGGTGTCGTTTGTGCAGGGATAAAGGTAATTGGATCCAAATGTGGCCATTTTTTTGAAGAGCCAAGCGGGCGATGCAGTAAGTCGCCTGTTTCTGCACGCAAGCTATTTTCAAGCATATTTTGAACGCCCATATGCCTTAGGCCTGGCATCAACTCCATAATATTTTCTTGATAGCTGTCGGTTAAAATGATTTTTCCCATCTTCTTAACTATACGTTTCATAATCCAACGCCAACCAACTAGCATAAATAAAAATAGGACAAATATTATTGCAATCATAACAAAAGATAAATAGGATAGAATGTTCGACATATTCACTTCTCCACATTCAATTTAATTAAACGGTTCAATATTGTTGTTATTTCCGAAAAAAGGTAAATTGTGTTTTTTATAATGATATCACTCACCGCTTTGTAGGGGGTAAGTCACGAGCAATTGAAAAATACCTGTAGTTTTAAAAGCTACACCAAATGATTTTCTGAATTTTTTGTCCCCTAAGCTAAGTTAATATAAAGATAAAGGAGATACTTTTCATGAACTTACTAGATGATAACGCTCACCGTCCGTGGCCAATACCTTCAAAAAAATGGATTATGCGACAACCTTGGAGAAATCTCTTGTTTTCCCATTGGCCTATTCCAGCTGAAACACTGAGACCACATATTCCTCCACATTTAGAAATTGACACCTTTGATGGATATGCCTGGTTGGGAGTTATTCTTTTCGTTATGGAGGGAATTTATCCTCGTGGATTGTCATCTGTATCACTAACCCCTAAATTTTCAGAAATCAATGTAAGAACGTATGTTCAATGTGATGGTAAACCCGGTATCTTTTTCATGTCTCTTGACGTCGAGGACTGGGCCTCCTATACAATAGCCAAGAAATGGTTTCGTTTGCCCTATTATTCTGCACAAATTTCTTTTGAAAAAAAAGGACAAACCTTTCATTGTCAAAGTATTCGTAAAGGAAAAACAAATACTCCAATTAGATTTAATGTAAAATACACTCCTTTACCAGAAGTTTTTTTTCCTAAAAAAGGAACTTTAGAACATTGGCTCACTGAGCGATATTGCTTGTATAGTACGGATAATGGAGTCAATATCTATTGCGGAGAAATACACCATCGTCCTTGGCCGTTACAAACAGTAGAGGCAGAGATATGTAGGAATACACTTTTTACTCCCTTTAATTTTGACCTTACTGAAGTCAAACCAATTTTTCATTTCTCTAAAGGTGTTGATACACTTATATGGAATATTAAGAAAACACGGTACTAGTGTAAAAAGATTTCTTAGTACTATTCATTTCTTTCGAATTCGGGGATTAAGAAATTTCAATTAACTTCAATGCAAAAGATCCCCTCACATCTAATATTTACGTACCTAGTGAATCACTTTCAGGTAATCCTGTTTCTTAATGAGTACAATGCGGATAATTAATTATTTTTCAAAAAAAATTTTGGTTATATCAGACGACAATATCATTGTTGAGTATCCCTTAATGGTCGTTTCGATACTACCTTATAAACCACTTATAAAATAACCCTTAGCGTGTAAGTAATTTTGTAACTCACCGCAATTCACATAAAAATAATTAAATATTATCTTGCATTACAAGGTATTCATCTTCATAATAATTATATACCTTGTATTGCAAGACATGGAGAGAGGTGACATTCATTTGACCACTACACAGATGATGAAAGGGATATTGGACGGGTGTTTATTGGCAATCATCAAAGATAAAGAAGTATATGGATATGAGTTAGCTGAAAAATTAGAGGGATATGGATTTAATTCATTTAGTGAGGGAACCATTTACCCTTTATTGATGCGTATGCAAAAAGAAGAACTGGTAACATCTACATTAAAAAAATCAACTGCTGGGCCTAAAAGAAAATATTATTCCCTGACCCGAAAAGGAGAACAGGAATTAATAAACTTTATGGAACGATGGGAATATTTGAAGGGCAATGTCAATCGGGTTTTAAACCATGAAGCAAAAAATGATTAGTTTAAATAATCCAAAAAGGGGATGAAGAGTTGAAAAGTACAGCTGTAAATCTATCTTCTAAAAGCAAATCTTTCTTAGAGGATCTTCGAGTTTATTTATTTTCCAGTGGAAAGAATTCAGATGGAATTGAAAGTATTGTGGAAGAATTAGAGGTTCATCTTATGGAAGCAGAGAAAAAAGGGAAGTCAATCGACAACATTATTGGCCAATCACCTAAAGAATACATGGATCAGATATCAAACGAGATGACTACTGATTACCGATCTTGGTTTAAATATATCGTCATTATCATTTTTGGTGCTTTTTCTTTCACAATTATTAATGATTTATTCAAAGGAAACCTTTCCTATTCACTACTGGAATTAATCGGTCATGTATGTATTGCTGCGATTTTCATATTGGGCATCTTTAGTGCGTTTAAGTATGTTTCTGCAAATAATATTTCCAGAGGAAAAGAATTTGCAATTTATTATGTACTTGGGATGCTTCCGCTTGGTCTGTATATTGGCTTGATTTTCTTTAATAGAAATATTGAAACACCTGTGATTCAATTTGGGACTACGTGGACGAATATTACAGCAATTATTACTTTTGTTTTTCTTATTGCAATCTCGTGGTGGGCTAGATCATGGGTCGCCATTATTATTTTAGCACTTTTAACATTACCGGATTATTTGCTAAGTCAATTTGCACTTCATGGTGACTCCCAATTAATAGTAGGTACACTTATTAGTTTTGGAGGCATTGCTGTTTATCTTTTTATTACTAGTAAAATAAGCAAATTTGATTAACAGCAGGTTCAATATTTATATATCTGCTCTGATTTGGGAGTAATAAATGGCGTATCAATGTAAGGTTTCATCGCCTACTTACTCAAGGTTTTTTTGTGCCACCTTTTTAAACTCATGTCAATGTTCACAATAATGTTGTTAACATGAATAAATAGGATTCCAAAAAAACAGCATAATAACAATTGCTATAAAATCAAAAAAGGTATGAGGTGATTGCCCTCATACCTTTTTCAGACAATAAATTAATATTATCTATTTATTTATGCGTCATCCGGTTGAGCAATATTGTCATCTGAAAATTCCTTAATTACTGTTGAATACCTTCTTTAGAGGCAAAAGCACCTCTATATCGTGCAGCAGGGTGACGCTCGCTGAGACGATTTACTCCAAAAAGCTTATGACGAAGTGTAGCTGGTTCACCGTTCTCAGCACGAGCTAAACCACGCTGGCGAAGAACAGGCATTACTTGATCGATAAACTCTTCATAAGACCCTGGAATGGTTGCATTTATTACATTGATTCCATCGACGCCTGCATTGCTCCACAGCTCAAGCTGGTCAGCAATTGTTTCAGGAGTTCCTACGATACGTGTCGTTCTACTACGCATTTGGGCAATGTCTTTAACATTAGGCGTACGTCCTGGTGTGCTTTGCTTTAACCATTCGAATGTGCTTCTTATTCCCTCAGTTTCGATATTTTCAAGCGGTGTATCAAGCCCAACGTTTCCTAGGTCAACCCCCATACCCCCTGCCATATGAGCGATCATCATATCGAAATCAACCTTATTATCTAGTTCAAATTCTTTACGCCGAGCATCTTCTTCGGTCTCCCCAACGACGAAAGACAACCCTTGATAAAAGTGAATATCATTACCATCCCGACCATTTTGAATAGCTAGACGTCGAGTATCATTGATTAGCTTACGAGCATTTTCAGGATCAGGGGCTACAATAAAGACAGCCTCAGCATTTCGAGCAGCAAAGTCTCGGCCGGCAGGCGATGATCCTGCTTGAAACAACACTGGCGTTCGCTGTGGTGATGGTGAAACAAGATGCGGACCTTCGACTTTATAGCGCTCACCAACATGGTTTATTTTATGAACCTTTGCTGGAGCTGCATGAATTCCACTCTCTCGATCTTGTAATAGCGCTCCCTCATCCCATGAACCTTCCCAAAGTTTATACAATACATCTACATATTCATCTGCCCACTTGTATCGCTCATCATGTGGGACAAGTTCATCGTAACCAAAGTTTCGAAAAGCATTTTCCAACGAACTAGTAACCATATTCCAAGCAATACGCCCCTTAGAGATATGATCGAGCGTTGAAACTCGGCGAGCAAAATTAAAGGGAGGTTCCTGCAGTGGAGCTGCAGTAAAAGCTAATCCTAGATGTTTTGTATTCACTGCAAGAGCGGACATTAATACTATTGGGTCATTACTGGGTATTTGCAAACCGGTTTCAACATGAAAATCCCAACCGCCACGGTGGTCACCGTACAAACCGATTACGTCTGCGAAAAAAATGGCATCAAAACCACCCTCCTCAAGCCTCTTAGCCAAAGATACCCAAAGATCTACATCGTTAAAGTTCAACTGATGACCTTCTTCATCACGCCACATTCCGTGAGTGATGTGAGATGCTGTATTCATAACAAAAGCAGAAAATGATAGGGGTTTAGTCATGTTATTTCGTCTCCATTCTATGAAATAAATTCATTTTTTTATTTTCAAAACGCCCTTTTATATTTGAAATCTATAATTCTGGGACTTTTTCTCTTTTGTTACCCACTACTATCTAATTATTCAAATTATTTATTCGTTTTTTACAATTTCATTTTTCACAAGCCATAAAAACACGTGTTTGGTTTGCATCAATACAATCTCTCTAGTCATTAATTCGGAATAATGCTTTCTACATAACTACGAACCTTCTTTTCTGTCAGTTCTCCAGAAATGGTTTGAGTAATCTCACCATCTTCATTAATTAAATATGTAACGGGGAGATTATTAACCTTATATTGCTCAATAGCTTCCCCAGTCCGATCAAGTAAAATGGAAAAACTCAATTTTTTTTCTAAGACAAATGGACTGACTATGATTCTAGGTTCTTGCGCATTTACAGCTAGAATTTCAATTCCCTTATCTTCATATTCTTGATAGACGTTATTCAAATAAGGCATCTCCTTTTCACACGGTGGACAATAGGTCGCCCAAAAATTAAGTATCACACCTTTTCCACGATAATCCGAAAGTTTTACTTCATTACCCTTTAAATCTTGCAAAGTAAAATCAGGAGCAAGATTACTTTGATCTATAGTTACTGCTTCTTTTTTAATAATTAAATTCGTGTAAAATTGTATAACCAAGTCCTAACACTAAAATCGCAGTCACTAAACTTTTTATAAAGAAGTTCACTGGCTTTTTTTCTATACTCATTAGAATGACCTGGCCCCTCTCAATTACTTACCTGGAAAGATAGTTCCGGCATTTCATGCAAAGTTTTATAGCTAACATGTGCAATCACTTTTTTCTGTCCTTGATCAAAAAACTTTGTTTCTAACAAATACCTTCCATCTCCCTTATTTTTAGGAAAGACCGATCCAATTGATATTCCATTTTCAATAATTTCAAATTGAACCTCAGCCTCTTTGCTAACATTTTCGGTCCCATATTTCACTTCTGCAGTAAAAGCGACAGCTTCATTGATCTTAATTTTTTTAGGATTACTTTCCAATAATACCTTCAATGATTTCGGTTGCTCTAATTGTTGTTTATTACCTGAATCGGAACATCCTATTAACAAAAAAATTGATAGTATAAATATTATCGATTTCACAAAATAGCTCCTTTATCAAAAGTAAATTCTCTTCTATAATCTTCTAAATTTAAAATTGCAGAGAGAACCTCATCATCATTCTTTTAACTACACTTCTTAGTCTTCTTCGTTTCCTCTTAGAATTTTTTCTTTTCTCTTAATTGGCCTCATTTTTCAAGTTTGTCCAAAAAAGAATACGTTTTTTGATTTTTTCAAAAGTAAACATAACCAATAAGATAACGATACTATTAAAAATTAATCCAGCTAAAACATAATCATATTGAGTAAAATCAGTGTAGAACTGGATAAAGTAGCCCATCCCCGATTTAGCTCCAAACATTTCTGCGGTCATTAATATTAGAAAAGATAAATTAAGTGCTGTTCCTGTACCACTTAATATAAATGGCGAACTTGCTGGAATGATTACTTTTAAAATCAAATCTTTCTGCTGTAACCCGATTGTTTTTGCATTATCCCAAAAATGATTATCAACCAATAACACACCTTGAATCGTGCCTAGAAAAATAGGCCAAAAAGCTGCAAGGAACAGAATGAAAATAGACGCTAATTCAAATGTTGGTAACAACGCAATAGCATATGGAATAAATAATGTTAAAGGCAGTGGGCTAAAAGCATTAAAAAATGGTGTTAAGATTTTCCTTGATTTTGGATGAAGTCCAAAGAACAGTCCCCCTCCAATTCCTAGTATTAGAGCTAGCACAAAACTTGGGACTAATAATTTCATAGAACTTACAAATCCTTGAAATAGTTCAATTAATGCTTTAAAGAATGCCATAACAACTATTTCTGGAGATGGGAAGATAATTGGGCTTAACCATCCCGTGAAATTTGTTATATAAAACCATAAGGCGAGTAAAGCAATTGTAATTATCGTTGTATATATATAGATAGAAAAAAACTTTTTCATCATATTCTCCTTATCATTTGAAGTCTAAGTTTTGCTCATTATATCTTTGTAATACTTGTTTATAATATTCATCATTTGGATTCCCTTTAATCAGCTCATCTAATGCTTCTTCATACATAGAAAGATCGAAGTGATTTTCTAGATTAATAGTTTCTACGTCTGAAATATACCCAATATCTTGCATTTTTTTCCATGTGTTAATAACTTCCCTTTTGTTTGGGTCTGCAGAATTGATTAAATGTTTCTCATTAACTATTTCGTTCACTCTTTCTTCAGGTAATTGTTTAAAAGTAGGTTTCGAGGCTTCTAAATTTTTCTTTGGATTTTCTAATTTTACACGTTCTGCCTTTATTAGCCCTTTCATGAATTTCTTATAAGCAACTGCCTTATCACCAGTTATATTGCCTCTTACGGTAACTCGGCAGCAAAGATCATTTGGACTTAGATCATTACTCCAAAAAATAGGGGTTAATCCTAATGCCTCCGTTTTTGTCATATGCCCTGTATTGGAAAGTCCAACATCTACTTTTCCAGAATTAACAGCTTCAAGTACATCTGCCACACTTTTTACTTCTACAAATTCAACATCTTTATGAATATCAATTCCAGCATCATCTAGCGCTGACTTAAAGACAACATCAAGTGTTCCTAAACGAATAGTCGCAATTTTCTTTCCCTTGAAATCTTCTAATGTTTTATATTTACTTGCATTTTCTTTTTTTGTGACAACCGGCTGTCCACCTTCCATATGACCTCCAACAAATTTAAAATCTGCACCTTGGGCAATATAGTTTAAAGGTGTTGCTGTACCAAATGTTAATGCAATATCTATTTTGTCAGCTTGTAAAGCGTCCAATCCCCCACTAGTAAAGGAAACCATTTCTACCTCTAAATTTTCATCCTCAAAAAACCCTTCAGCTCTAGCAATATCTGCTAGAGGAGCTCCATATAATTGACCATATCCAACCTTTAATTTATATGTTTTCTCTTGCGTAGATGCTTTTTCTTCATCACCATTGCAAGCTACTAACGTTAAAGCAAAGAACATCACAATACCGAATAACCACTTTCGCTTTCTCACGCAACCATCCTCCTAATCATTTTTAATATTATTTATATTCCTTCTCCTGCTGAACGGATTTCATGACCTTGTTCTAATTTTTCAAAGATTCCTTTGTTCATAATGTCTAAAATATAATTTCTTAATTCAATAAACTCTAAACTCTCTATTAACTTTTTACGATTTCTCGGCTTAGGAAAAGGTACATTAATAGTCTCAACAAGACTTCCAGGTGGTCCAGGTGAAAATATCACAATTCGATCCGCTAAAATAATAGCCTCTTCAGCATCATGTGTAACAAATGCGATAGTACGCTGCTGTTCATAATTTACTTGGAGAATCAGATCTTGTAGCTGAATTCTTGTTACTGGATCTAAGGCACCAAAAGGCTCATCCATGAACATTAAATCTGATCCTAAAGATAGCGCCCTCGCAATTGCTGCACGCTGCCTCATCCCACCTGACATTTCTCCTGGATATTTTTTAAACGCATGACCTAACTGGACTAATAGAAGATAACTTTGGGCTAAGTGCTCCAATTCCTGTTTTGTTTTTGATTTTTTTAATTTCTGCTTTAAAGCAAGAATTATATTTTCTTCTGCCGTTAGCCAAGGGAACAAAGAATAATCCTGAAATACAACTGCACTATCTGGTAAGGATTTTGCTATTGAATGTCCGTTGACAAGTATTTCACCCTTCTTTGGTTGAGCTAACCCTGTTAATAAGCGAAGAAGAGTACTTTTTCCAGAACCACTAGGACCCATAAATACGACAAATTCCCCTTCTTTAATCGTTAGATCTATATTTTTTAGAATTTCTACACCGTCATAATCAAAAGCAATTGACTTAGCTTCAATTTTATTTCGTACATTGACTATTTCTTCTTTCACTGTATAAACTCGATCAAGGACTTTTGCCATTATCGCTCCTCCAATTCTTTAGATAATTATTACAAATCAAATGTTGTTCATCTGGCCATTAATAAATGGTTTTATGTTGGTATAAAGCATTCATCCGCCAAACTATTTGCATATTTGGGGAAGAAAATAAACAAAAACCAGAGACGAATTCCGTATTTAGAAACTGTCTCTGGTTATCCAGTAAACAAAATATTAAATTCCAAATTTAGTAGTTGTTAAAAACATCAAGAAATAAATCTATCCATATAGCAGATTTTTCTACTATTAGAATACATATTCTTTCTACCTAATTTTTTAATTTATTTTCCATCCCCCCACAGCTCAAGTGGTAAATTAACTAACTCCCTACCTATTTGTTCGCGGGCCAAATTATTTGAAGGAGCCATCGGGATTCCGCCTCTAGCATCGCGGTAAATTCGTTCAAAAACCCCCTCGATGTAACCAAAACCACCTGCTACGTCCATTGCAACCCGAGCTGCAGAATCTGCTAATTCTGTGGATTGAACTTTAAGTTCTGTTACCTCAGTATTAAGTTGAGTTAAAGGTTGGTTGGTCTCAAGTAACTCATCATAATGTCTAGCTAAATCAAGTTGCCAAGCTCTTAGTCCTGTAATTTGAATTTTAATCTCAGCCAATTTTTGACGAATTACTTGATATTCTGCTAGGCTTTTGTTGAAACCTTTATGAATCGTTTTTGTGACATGTGCTACCGCGGCATCTAGAGCACCTTGCGCCACACCAAGCCATACTGCGCTTAAACCGAGGACAGTACCGGTGCCATTCAATATATCTCCGCTAGCAGCGTTCAATAAATCACGATGGCTTACTTTCACATTTTTAAACGTAAGTGGTCCACTATGATTTCCGCGTACACCTAATGCTTTCCAAGGTTTTGCTCTTATCCCTTCATCATGACCATTCACAATAAAAAAACTATGATCACTCGGGTCGTCACTATTTGCGGTACGGGTTTGAACGACATAAAAGTCCGCTTGTCCTCCACTTGTAGTAAATGACTTCTCAGCATTTAGAATAAAATCTTCACCGTCTCGTTCTGCCTGACTTAAGTTATACCAAACATGCCCCCCAGTAGCTTTTTCACTTACTGAAAAAGTACCGATAGCACCTTCACGAATAGGCAATAACCACCGATCTTTTTGATTATCATTACCAAAAATATTAATTACTTGAGCTGCACCAACATGCATCGCATATACAAGACCTGTAGACGCATCTACCCTGCCAATTTCTTCTGCCACAACGGACAAACCTACATAACCTAGGTTTAAGCCCCCCCATCTCTCAGGAATCGTTACCGAAGTCCAGCCTTCTTTTGCTAGGGCCTGTAAATTCCCTCGTGGAAACATGCCTTCTCTATCAATCATATCTGCATTTGGTTTAATTACTTTTTCAACAATCGGTCTAATCTTTTCTCTAATTTCCTGGATGTACGCTCTTGAATTTATATTTTTTTCTAATGCTGCATTGCTCATTTTTATATCCTCCAACTTTTTGTTTATAGATAGAAAACTCACAATTATAGACTTATCTATATCAAACTCTATATGATAATGAATACAAGGAGAAAACTTTTAGTAGATCGCTTAATGTCCATAGCAACCCATCTACTTAAAAGTAAATTTGCTTCAGCGGAAGCTTAGTACCGTTCACAACGTAATTACCTATAGCACGTGCTTTGTAGACAGTTGGATTATGAGAAGCTATGGTACGGATATTACGCCAGTGACGATCGAGATTCGCTGACTTTCTCGTTGCAGATGCTCCTCCCACTTCAAAAAGTAACGTAGAAGCTTGCAATGCAAGATCGTCCACAATAACCTTAGCCTGAGCCGCCCGAAGTGAAGCATCATGACTTAAATCATAGTCAATCACGCCGTCGACCGCTGAATTCACAGCAATGTCCAGTGCATCTACAGCAGCGAGAACAATCGCTTCGGACGCGAACGCACTACTTGAGAGCTGTCCAACAACCTGTTGTAGTTGCGGGTCTGCAGATGCAGTGTCTGCAGCAGCAAAACTAAATGTTCGAGTTCGTTTATGAACCAAAGCTGATGCGTCTGCCACTACATTACGCAATATGCCTGAAATAACCGCATGGAGATAAAGCTGTAAATATGAATTGAATGGCGTCCTGTCATCACGGATTACAGTCACTTCACCTTTATTGACGAAAACATTGTTTAAATGTGTCGTGCCACTCCCAGTCAATCTTTGTCCGATTCCATCCCAATCGTCTTTTATTATGACACCTTCACGATCAGTTGGGATGATCACGGATACAGGTATTCCATCTAAGGTAGATGCCGTAACAAATACCCAGTCAGCATACATGGTACCTGTACTAAAGTACTTCGTGCCGTTCAATCGGTAACCCTCACCTTCAGGGGACAAAGTTGTTTCAAAGGCCAAATGCCCCACATTTTTCGATGAAAGCTCAGTAAAAGCATTGCCAATGATTACTCCATCTGCTATTCTTTGTAACCACGTATCACGTTGTTCACTTGCAGGATTTCGAAGTAATTCATCCACATTGGAAAAATGAGAACGAAGGCTATGCGCGATATCTGGATCGGCTTCAGCTAATCGAATGATGACATGGAAAAGTTCACGAATACTAGCACCGCCACCCCCTAGTTCAACCGGTAAACGAAGAGCACCAAGTCGGGTTCGTCGGATTAAATCGATTGCATAATAAGGGCGTGCTTCGCTACCAGAACTCCGACGGTTCTCAGCATCTATTGCAATATCTGTAATCAATTGATCTAATTCAGCAGAGCCAACTTTTACTGGTTCAGTAAAAGTTAGTGAAGTTAAACGATCTTTGTTAACACCTAAATTTAATTGTTTTTGATTAGACATTTTTTAAATAACTCCTTTAATTATATTTTAAATACAATTATTCACATCATATTAGTCGTATTTATTTATAAAAAAATAATTAAATAGTATTAAGCTTGCTCATATTACTGTGTAGTTCCTTTCATGACAAAAGCATCAATAACATGCAGTAGGATGACGTTTATCATTTTGTTTAATCAAATACTTTTTATGTAGTAAATCATTTTGAGCTCTCTTGAAGACCAACTTTTCTATATTGGTTCCCTACGTGGTTTTCTGGTAAACGAGCTTTTTTTCCAAATAGCTTTTCTCTGAAAGTCCCTTCTTCATATTCCATTTTCACTAATCCTCTTCGTTGAAGTTCTGGTATGACAAGTTCAACAAAATCTTTAAAAGTTCCTGGTGTTATCGCATATGCAAGATTAAATCCATCGATATCCGTATCCTCAATCCATTCTTCTAGCGTATCAGCAATTTGCTTTGGTGTTCCGATTGCCACGGGACCCATTCCACCTATACCAGCAAAATTCGCCAACTCACGTACTGTCCATTTTTTATTAGTACTTGCTTTTGTCAAACTTTCGAGCATTGATTTAATTGCATTTGTTTCAATATATTCAATTTCTTGCTCAGGATCATATTCAGAGAAATCAACTCCTGACCACCCACTTAGTAAGGAAAGGGCTCCTTCATAACTTATATATTTCGATAACTCTTCATATTTTGCCCATGCCTCTTCTTCTGTTCGTCCCACAATTGGTGTAAGTAATGCGAAAACTTTCACACTTTTTGGATCTCTTCCTTGCAAATTAGCTTGTGCTCTAACATCTTTAACATATAAAGAAATCGCTTCTTTTCCAGGACCAGAAATAAATGTACATTCTGCATGTTTGCCTGCAAATTGTCGGCCTCTTGCAGATCCACCAGCTTGATACAAAACAGGAGTTCTTTGTGGTGAAGGCTCACACAAATGAATGCCTGGCACATCGAAATATTTACCATGATGGTTGATTTCGTGAACTTTTGTTGGATTGGTATAGATTCGCTTCTCTTTATCTTTCACAACTGCATCGTCTTCCCAGCTACCCTCCCACAATTTATAGCAAACTTCTAAATATTCATCGGCTATATTGTATCTTTCCGCATGTTGAAATTTATTACCGATGTCGATATTTTTCGTTCCACTTTCTAAATAGGAAGTAACAATATTCCAAGCAATTCGCCCGTTAGTTAGATGATCCAATGTAGACATTCTTCTTGCAAACGTATATGGGTGTTCAAACGTTGTCGAGCATGTGATTCCAAATCCTAAATGTTTAGTTTCATTAGCCATTGCTGAAACGAGCAGAATTGGATCATTTACCGGAACTTGTGTTGCTTCACGAACTGTAGTTTTTTTATCTCTACCATACACATCATAAATCCCTATTACATCCGCAATAAACAAACCATCGAACCGTCCTTTCTCCAATGTTTGCGCTAACTCCACCCAATATTCAATCTCATTATAGCGATGTGATTGGTCTTCAGGATGTACCCACAAACCTGGTGATTGATGGCCAACACAATTCATATCAAATGCATTTAATAAGATTCTTTTTTTGTTCATTTTTTTGTCTCCTTTTTTCTTACTTTTTGAAAACTGATAATACAATAAATATTTGATAGTAAAAGGTTTAAAAAAACAAAAAACCAGAGACATCTTCTACAAAATCAGAAATTGTCTCCGGTTGACCGGCAAACCATATATTAACTATTCCTATGTTATTACTATGTTTTATATTAGCGGGCATACTTCACGTTGTCAATACACCTTATGCACTTTTCTTCAACTTTTTGCTGCACATATAAAAGGTAATTTCCCCTAAAATCCAACAATATAAAATTAACAACTATAGACATAACTCCGGACAACCATTGAGCAACATGTAAAGGATACATATCAAATAGAACAACAACAAGTACAAGTCCTAATGAACATCCAATCATATATTCTAATAGTAAAATTAGCGAACAAGCTAAATCATTGGTACAGTACTACCATCAAAGAAAATCCGACTTTCCATCGAAAGGACTAATAAAATCTCATTCATTTGGATTGTTCTCTTTATCTTTTGATACAGTTCTTTATTTTTTTGCCTTTGTTACCCGACAGCTTCATTTAATATTTTTTATTAGTCCAATGTATCGAACCCGTATCACAATGAGGATGACTATCTAATTGAATTCTTTTGTATTCATTTTCTAACTCTTTTAAAGATAAGTTCAACAGTTGTTCCTTATTCTTATATACATTAAAGACAATCAGTTTATTAATTAATTTTCGCCTTATTTCTTCCATATCTTCGCAAATTTTATACCCCATATGACCTTCTCCTTTTCATCGTTTGTAGAATTGTAAAGGATTTAAAAAACCTTCTTCAAGAATGAGAGGTCCGCATTAAACTAGATTGTGGTAGCACGGAATTCTAAAAAAATCTTTGCTAGAAGTTTCAAAGGCCCTTTTCCTTCACCTCTCTGAATAAGTTTTACAAAGTAAATTCATGTAAACAAACAACTCCTAAGAAAAAATACTCCACTAAATTAATTGAAATTCAAAAGGTAGATATCCCATAATCTTTAAAACTAACTAAAATTAGATGATCTTACCCTGGGTTATTATCGGAATACGTTTAATGCTTCAAACGCTCATCTTTTTTTTATCACTAATTTTATTATATTCTTCCTGTAAATCAGATAAAGTCATTTCAAATAAATGAGTGTTATTTTTCTTATAAACCCCTTCTTCAATTAACTTGTTTATCAGGAAAACCTTTTTATTATTTAGAGCATTACGTAATAATTTTCCCAAGATGTAGCCTCCTTTTATAATCAAATCATTTCGTTGAATAGTGGTATGTAGCAAAGAATTATATTGTTAATTTTAGTTGTAAAACGCGTTTTCTTCCTGTTCCACCTCCTTCCATACCGTTGATTTCTATAGCCAAAAGAGGCCCTCTGTCCAAGATACACTTCATCTTGAATAGAGAGCCTCTAGTAATCTAGTCAGCACATTTTATTAGTTTGAATATTTAAGTTTATACTAAATTATATTAAACACATATGTCAAGTATGAATTAAATTATATACTCGACTGAACTTATTAATAAATGACTCCGAGACCCCTCCCCTAAGCAAAACGTGTTTCACGGATACTTTTCAGAGTTATGTAATTTTATCAGGGACATCAGGGGAAAAATCTGGCCTTCATAACATAAAACAGTGTCATTTGCTCTGATTTGATAATCCGCAAAAACAATCTTATACTCTTGCCACATATTTGAACACCACCCATAAAGTGCTTTTATACGAAAACACTCAGTAGTGGAGTAAGAGAAGAATTTTTTTATTTAAAGACCTGTTATAACATACTGTTGATTTTTCACAAAGAAAAAAGGACCATATTAATAAGGTCCCTTGGTAAAACATCTTGATTTAAGCTTGAAGAGCTTTCTGTAATGATTTTTTCATTGCTTCTACAAAGTTCTGACGTGTTTCAACAGATAATTCTAACAAGGAAAGATAGGGATTTAAATCCTCTAATTCAACTAATAAAAGTTCACCTTGTTCATTCCGACAAGCATCAACTCGTTGAATCCCCCAATCAAGATTATTCCATTCAATAAATCGGTTAGCAAAAGTTAAATCTTCTTCAGTAGGCCCATAATCTTTTAATTCCCATCTTTGCTCTTTATCTGGTGCATAAAGAGCATACTGAAATTCTTTATCGATAAAATAAAATGAAACCTCATACTCAAAGTTGATAAATGGTTGTACCAATGTGTTTTTTGATTCTGAATCAACTTTATCTCTCAATTCATCTTTCGTGACAAATTCCATACCGATAGAATCTGCACCATCTTTCGGCTTTACAATATACGTTTTTACATTAGGGAGTTTATCTAAAGAATCAAGAGTATCGATAGTTGGAATAACAGGAAATTTAGCATTCGTTAATTCAATTAAATATTCCTTCCCGTTCATATCAGCCATTCCGTTAAATGAATTGTATGTTTTCAAATAACCAGAAACTACTCTATTTCGGAATGCTTGATACTTATCCTTAAAATTCGCTACTGGACCAGCATTTCGAAATACAATTAAGTCAAAATCTTTTTCAAACGTTTCGGTATCTTCAGGATGACAAATGACCACCTGAAAATCTTCTCTAAGCTTCGAAGTAAGGAGCAAATCCTCCTCATAATAATTTCTTCCTTTTGCTTCATAGTATAAATCTGTTACGAATAATAGTGTCTTCATTACACCTTCACCTCTTTACATTTATTTTCATTGATTTAAAAAGGATTAAAAAACAAAAAATCCCGTCTCATTAAGAGACGAGATTTTAACTCGCGGTACCACTCTTGTTTAATAAAATGCTTCGAAAGCACTTTACTACCCTTACAAACGTACAATCATACGTTGTTCCTTGTAACGGAGGAAACCGATAAAGCTTACTAATACATTCGGCTTTACTTCTCAGAGATGATTTTCGGTTATTATCTGGACACTGGCTTCCAGCAAAACACCAGCTCTCTTTGGAACAGAAACTATAACGTACTCTTTCTCTTCATAGAATTTTAAAAATTAGATTATTTCGAATTATTTTATATTAACCAGCAATTAAAATCAATGGTTATTTGATGAAATTAATTTTCTGCCCCTTTAGCTCGATAAGAAAGGGATCATCAGCAGCGACTTATTAAACTCTTGCACCCGTTTGTTTAAAAAAGAAAGCTGATTTAAGTACTGGCTTTATCCATCCTTATAATGCTGATGAATAATAGAAAAGAAACATATCCTTTCTATGGTGGTGATGGAGTTAAGAACCTAGTTTCTTCATTAATATTTACTAACTTGTTTTGCATTCTCCTATTAACAATTGAGTGCTTTAGTTAAATACGGTGCTGATTTTTTCTACTTATTCGACTCTCATCTGAATGATGAGCCATCAACAGCAGCTTTGCATTTAATAAAGAAAGAATTTAGCTGGTAAAAAATAAATATAGTTTTCCTATTAAGTCTCCTTATTTATTCTATGTATAATATCGAATGCTTCTCCACATTAACTCCATATAACACGGTTATAATGATACAAGAGGTGATACCATGAGGAACTATCATATTCTTGTAGTAGAGGATGATCATGAGATTCAGGAATTAATTAAACAATTTTTAATGACACAACACTATACTGTTGAGGTTGCATCAGATGGATTAGAGGGAATGAAACAATATAATAAGCAATCCTTTGATTTAATTCTTTTGGATGTGATGATGCCAAACCTTAACGGATTTGAAGTTGCCAAAATGATTCGAAACCAGTCAAATGTACCAATTATTATGCTAACCGCTTTAGAAGAAGAACAAGATCAAATGAAAGGTTTTGATCTTGGAATCGATGATTATATAACTAAACCTTTTTCTTTTCATGTTTTGATTAGACGAGTCGAAGCAGTACTGAGGAGAAGCTATGATCAAAGTACAGCTAATCATTTAGTTTTTAAAGAAATGCATGTTGATTGTGATGCATATAAAGTATATGTAAATAAGGTTGAAATACCTTTAACAACAAAAGAATTTGAGATGCTGCAACTACTCCTTCAAAATGAGAAAAAAGTACTCACAAGAGAAAGCATCGTAGAAAAAGTTTGGGGATACGAGTACTACGGAGAAACACGAATTATCGATACACATATTAAAAACATACGAAAAAAATTAGAAATACCCTACATTAAAACAGTAAAGGGAATTGGTTACAAAATCGATGAATAAGATATTAAAAATCATGAAGATGAAGAAGATTACCTATAAACTCTTTTTGATTACATCCCTTATTTTGTTAGCCTTTGCAGTCCTGATCTATTTAACTTTATACTTCTTTCTCCCTACATTTTATGAGCAGTATAAAACAGACCAGCTTCAAACAGGAATAGAAGAAATAATTGATAAATCTAAGGATCTTTCTTTTCAAAATGCAATACCACTTTTTGATGAATACGCTCAAAAAAATAATGCAATCATCTACCTTCAAAATAATGAAGGAGCAATAATTTATTCTCCTTTTTTATCTTTTATTCAAGGTAGTGCTCAAGCATTACCACGTGTAAAATTCGATAATACAAAGCCATTAAGAAATTCAAATAACCTTTCCAATTCATTTGATGTTGCCATGCCAATCCAATTCCAAGATGGTAACTTAACGCTCGTAGTATCCGCAACATTTCAACCTATTAATGAAGCTTCACAGGTCTTGGTACGTTTCCTTCCTTATATCAGTATCATTGTAGTTGTTATTGGTGTCGGAAGTGCTTATTTATATTCGAGGTTTATTACAAGACCACTCATTTATATTAATAGAGGGGCACAAAAGATGGCGAACTTGGATTTTTCCGAAAAAATTGAGGTTCGTTCCAATGATGAATTAGAGGAATTATCCAATAGTTTAAATGATATGTCACTTAATTTACAACAAACTATGCTTGATTTACGGAAAGCGAATCAGCAATTACAAAGCGACATTGAAAAAGAAAGAGAAATAGAAAAAAAACGCAGGGAATTTTTTTCAATTGTAGCTCATGAATTAAAGACTCCTCTCACTGTTATGAAAGGACACTTAGAAGGAATGATGTATAATATCGGTCCCTATAAAGACCGGGACACATATTTACAAAAAAACTTTCAAACCGTTCAGGATATGGAACAACTTGTTCGTGAGATTCTAGGTATATCCAAATTGGAACAACATACCTTTAAACTAAAATTAGAAGAAGTAAATCTCGCGGAATTAATTAATATAATCACAAAAAATCTCGGTTTTTTTGCTTCTCAAAAAGACATTCAAATAATAAAACAGATTGGTTCTCACCTTTCTGTTTTTACAGATCGTGCTCTTTTAGAAAAAGCCTGTAAAAACATTATTCATAATGGGATTATGTATTCACCGCATGGCGAGAAAGTATATATAAAGCTAACTCAGGATTCAAAACAACACCACATCCAATTTCAAGTCATCAATACGGGTGTAAAAATTAAAGAAGAGGATATACAACATATTTTCAAACCATTTTATCGAATTGAAAAATCAAGAAATCGAAATACTGGAGGGAGTGGCTTAGGGTTATATATTGTAAAGCAAATTTTTGAAGCCCTTTTTATCACGTATTCTATGAATAATACTGAACAGGGTGTACAATTTTTAGTTACCATTCCATTATCCATAAAGTAAACAAAAAAAGAGTCTGAATCCCATTTCTATAGGATGAAATGAGATTCAGACTTTTATTTAATTTCTATGAATTTACATAATCATAAACACTTATAACTAAATATGAGTGATGTTATGTCTAGTTGAATTAAATTTCCAAATTGTTCATATACTCGAAAAGAAACAAAGTAAATGATTAACTAACCGAAGTACATAGCAAAAAAGATTCTATATTTTAAAATATAGAATCTTTAAGCATGTATTTTTTTACTCATACTCATTCATTGGAGACTGCATTATTTTTGCCTTCTGAATATTTCCTAATGCTCTTCTTTCATTTTTGCCTATCTTCTGAACCTTAATAGGGCTTTGCTTCCCCCTTTGTAGAGCCTTCCTCAGACCCTCCTTGATTAGGAGGGGACACGTCTCCCTGATTTGGTCCCATTTCATCTTGATTGGAAGGGAAAAACACCTCTGGATTATCCTGAAATAAATCTTGATAATTATCTTTTTCATTCAATTCTGGATAATCCCCTAAATCTATCAAGTTTGTAATCGAACCAATTAAAATGCCGATTGTTATTAACCCAATTGAGGCTGCTATTTTTATCCACACTTTTTTCCACAAATTTCTCAGTCCTTTTTGTGTTGAAACATTTACTTATACTAAATTAATATAGTGATATGTCATTTTTTCTATCTAACAGTGTTACCATTCTATTCATTTGCCTTTTAACTCTTTGATTACTAACTTTCTTTTTTCGAGATATACAGCTTTATCTGATTGTTTAGCCACCTCTTGTGAATGAGTGACGACAATGATACATTTATTTTCTTTATGAGCAAGTTCTTTAAATAACTCGATAATTTCCATGGAAGTTTCTTGATCTAGATTCCCAGTTGGTTCATCAGCAATTAATAAATCTACATTACAAGATAATGCACGAGCAATCGCTACACGCTGCTGTTGACCACCGCTAAGCTGTAATACCTTTCTTTTTGCTTCTACTTCTGTCAGCCCTACATTTTCTAATAACTCAAGTGCTCTTGCTTTTTTGTCTTTCACATCGACTCGTGTAATCTCCATGGCAGTGACTACATTTTGAAGGGCCGTCATATACGTAATCAGATTATATGATTGAAAGATAATCGAGACATGTTGGTTTCGGTAGGTATCCAGACCGATCTTCTGTAAATCTTTTTCTTTGTATACGACATTCCCACTACTTGGGATATCTAACCCACTTGCTAAACTAAGGGTCGTTGTTTTTCCTGATCCCGATGGTCCTAAAATGGTATAAAAGTGTCCGGATAGAAACGCAAAGTTTACATTATCTAATATCGTGATTTTTTTATTATTGCTTTGATAATGGTAATTCAAATCTTTAAATTGTAAAATCGTGTCCATGTGTGTTCCTCCTATTCATCTTTTAATAATATTTCTTTTGGTTTCAATCGAAGAATGGATAATGCTGGAATAATGGTTGATAAGATCGCGATTAATAGGCCTAATCCCCCTAATTTCATCACATCTTGGGATGTTACACTTACATCAATATTATCTATAGGATCCACATCTTGATCTAGGTCACTACCCATACCCGCGCCTCTAACCGCAACCCCTACTCTTTGTCCAGGATTATTTTCTTGCTCTTCAGAAGCCGTAATTTCTTTCTGTAATAAACTGTCTCCCATTTTTTGAGACACTGTCCCACCTGTAAATATGGAGAGGCTAAAGGCTAAAACAGCAATACATAATACTTCTACTAAAAGTTGTCCTATTAATTTCCCTTTTTTCTCGCCAATCGACAGTAAAATCCCTAATTCCTTCCGTCGTTCTTTTATGGTCAACATAATGATAAGACCTAAGATAATGGACCCTGTAATGGAAACCAGGTAGATGATCCATTTTGAAGTGGCTGCCATGTTCTCAATAGGGCCTACCATTTTCTTATATAATTCATCATGAGCATCTAGTTTAAATAGGTCAAAATCAATGTCTGTTTTCTTTCCCGCTGCTTTAAAAGCATCGATTTGCTCTGGATCATTTAAGTAATAAATGGCTTTATCAATGGGGGTGCCCTTCATATCCTTATTGTCCGAAAATTCTTTTAATGATTCGAGCGAAACATATATTTTGTTAGATGGATCCAAGAAAGCTATTGGTGCTTTTTGGCCACCTGTGTCGGATGCTTCATAAATCCCTATTATTTCTACCTTTATTGTCGATTTCCCATCGTCTTTTTTGATTTTTACCTTATCACCAACTTTTAGCTTGTTTTCTTCAGCTAATTGTTTTTCTACCAGTGCTACTTTCTTACCTTTGTCTTCTGCTGTTATGCCACGCCCTTTAATGATCTCCTCCGTTCCTTCTGTAAATCCTTGTAATAAATCAGTGGTTCTTGCGCCGACCAATGATATATTGGGCATTTCCCTATCATCTTGGCCTCCAACCATGGCAAACGAGCTTGCATTTTCACTTTCTTCAAGCTCAATGGGAGTAAAGCCCTCAGCTAAACCATAAGCTTCTTTTAGATAGTTGAAATTTTTTACATAGGGTGATTTAGCTAACTTATCTGCTTCCTCTGTAGAAATTTCCGGAATCTTTATTCTTTCATTTGGATTTTCTTCCATCTGTTTTTCCATCTTTTTTTGAAACTTTTCAGGATCTAATCCTAGCGTTACGTCAACTCCCAATTTTTTTCTAGCGAGATCACTCGCTGTTTCCGTGACATTTTGCATCGCGAATCCTGCCAACACTAGATTCGTCACAACTAAAAATACCGCAAATAAGATAAGGGATTTTCCCTTTCTTGCTCGTACACTTAAAAATGCGCGTTTGATAAAATTCATTTTTTTACCTCCTTGATATCTCTAATGTACAGGACTAATCTAGAGTCTATATGGAGATATAGAGGAGTTTATATGGAGATATAGAGGAGGCTATATGGAGAAGTGTGGTGTTTTTACCAAACATTAATTAAAGTTTAAAATCGAATCACAATGATTTCCTAAATGAATAACACCATTTGTCATATTTGAATTTATCTACACAAAATCGGTGTATATCACTTCTTTGTAACCCTGACTTTAAACATGCCCAAATGTTTTTCAAAGTTACTTCTTTTTCGAGTCAAACCATTATCCTAACGCTACCTTAACTTCTTTTTGTTACTATACAGGTAGAAATACTTTTCCGAGAGGCCTATTCTATCTTCTTTTAATGCTCTTTACCATGTAAAAGGGCATGGCAAAAGCATACCTATTGAACTTTTTAATAAAAAAAGCATCTCATAAGAGACATTTTTTTATATTGCTTCTAAAAGGCAATGTTAATTATTTTTTCATTTATATTCACGCTAAATAAATAAGGAAAGCATTCTGTTTAACACAGAACACTTTCCTTTTAGAGAGAATGTATAATAAACCAATTAAGTGGTAACTTTATTCGATTATTTGGCTTTTGGTTTCTCTTTTCCCATTGAGTCAAATAATTGTGTAGATGATAAGGCATTGAATGGTAAAGTTACATTGTGTTTAAGCCCTTCGTTATAAGCCGCTTTTAAGTCTTTAAGTAAAACAGCTAAGGCAGTGTCTGCTGTCCATTCAGAAATATCGCTCCAATTTCTAACTACCCAACTATCACCTGTACTAACTTGTAATAGGTTTAATACCTCTTCTTTAGGTAAGTTATAGTGTTTTCCTAATTTAAGTCCTTCAGCTAAAGCATTCATGTTAATACCTAAAATCATATTATTAACTAATTTTGCTACTTGGCTGTTGCCTGGTTCCTCGCCATAGTAGAATGTGTTTGATCCAATAGCATCAAAGTATGGTTGGAAAGATTTCACGATGTCTTCTGAACCTGATGTCATAATCGATAATGTTCCAGCTTGAGCACCTGAAGCACCACCGCTTACCGCAGCGCTAATTAATCTCAAATCACTTTCTTCTTCGACTTTTTTGCCTAATTGATTCATTGTATCAGGGTCAAGTGTACTCATAACAATAATTGTTTTATTTTTAGGTTGGGCAGATAATATAGCGTTCTCACCAAAAATAATGTCAACATTTTGGGCATAGTCACGAACCATTGAGATAATCGCTTCGTCAGCTTGTTCCGCCACTTCTTTTAAAGTTTCTACCATTGTTATTCCAGCAGCAATTGCTTTCTCATAAACACCTTTATAGGCATCATAACCGATTACTTCAAAACCAGCTTTCTTTAAATTAACGGCCATCGGGAAGCCCATTGTTCCTAATCCTACAAATCCAATTTTTTTACTCATAATAAATTCCTCCTAATTTTATACTTTTTAATCGTAATAATTACATCTATCACATAAAAAACTTTAGCATAAAGTTTTGAATGTTTCGTTATAGTTGTTTCATTCATAACAAGTATGAAAACTTGCTACAGTTACATAGTTAAGCTAAACCTAAGAGGGCCATGATAACGATAACGGCCATTACGATCCAGTGGGTAACACTTATACTGATAAATCCATTTTTGAAAGTGTCTTTCATAGTTAATCCTGTTAAATTGTTAAATATAATCAAGAATCCAGAGTAAGGAACAATTGATAGAGCTCCAGATCCGATTGCGATTGCGCGGTGAACCGTTTCCGGATCTAGTCCCATTTCCAAATAGTACGGGGCAAAATTTGAAACAGAAATGCCAATTGCTCCAACAGCTGAAGCAGTAATACCGCCTATAAGACCTGTACCAATCATTAATGAGAGCACGGGAGGTCCAGGAATTGATTGAATCAATTGAAATACACCCTTAAACGCCGGTACACTTGTTGCAATGCTACCAAATGCAATCGTACTACCAGTTGTAATTGTTGATGATACCGATTCGGCAGCACCTTGATTTAATACCTCTTTTTGCTGAGCGATTTGTTTACGGAATAATATCGCACTCAATAAGATCGCAACAATCAAAGCGAAAATGATAATGTTGCTCACAGAACTAAATATTAGGATTATGGCTAATAACACGATGATAGGCATTAAACTGATAATGAATGATGGGAGCTTCCGTTTAGATGTCGCATCACTACTTTCAACCTTCTCATCCACATTAAATGTCTCGTTATTACGCAAGCTTTTGGACAACGAAAATTTCATAAATACTAGTAAGAAGACAATTGCTGCGATGGAAGTGACGATTCCGATAAGCGGTGCAGCAGTTAATGTGGTGCCCAAAGCCGTTGAAGGCACAATATTGTGTAATGAAGGTGCCCCAGGCAACATCGTCATAGTGAACGTTGAAGTCCCACCAAACACAGGAATGGTAACTAATTTCCAAGAAATATTAAGTTGTTTGAAGATAGGTTTAGCCATTGGAATTAATGCGAATATTATGACGAATACATTAATACCACCGTAAGTAAGAATTGCAGAAATAATAAATAATGCCACTAATGCGTTGTACGGGTTCTTGGTTCCTACCACCGACAATACTTTATTTGCAATTGAAATAGTTGCCCCACTTTTATCCATGTATTTCGCTAATATAGAACCTAATAAGAATATCGCGAAATTTGATGCAACAAACCAAGCAAGTGCCGTCATATAAGAATTTTCTTTGCCAAATACTGTTTCTAGTATAGGTACATCGTTAAACAGCAACACGACAATCGTCGCTATGGGTGCAAGCAATTATGATATTGAACTTTTTAATAATAAAGAGAATAATTGTTAATACACCTAACAATATCCCAAATATACCCAATATATCCATTTCGTTTCTACCTCTTTATTCTCTATTTGTTTAGTGGAAGGTTTCTTCTCAATATACGATAACCAAAGATACCTATAGTGATATTTAACCTTAAAACTTCATCTCTTTTTCCTAGCTTTAGTTACACCATGTATACCCTTTCTTTAATAATAAATATAGATATATTGAAATAATATCTAGTGCACTTGACAGAAACAACTATAACGCAGGCTTCATCATTCGTACAATATATATAATTCATGACTTACATTCCTTTTTTTCATGATTAAGAAGGTAATTCAGCTGAAACATACTAGATAAATTCACATTTTAAGCGCAAGTACTTGCGGTAGCTAGTGTCGCTTTGGAATAACGAAACAACAAAAATATCCAAAAGCCAGCATTTAAGAGAAATAAAAAGAATCCATTTTGAAAAAAGATGGATTAAAATGTATTCTTATTTGTATACATCTCAAATTAGTATGAGTAAAATGAATAAAAGGAATAAAAATAATATATAAACTTCATAGAATGGAGATTACCTTTATGGATATACGTCACCTCACTTACTTTATAGAAGTAGCCAAATACAAAAGTTTTACTAAGGCTTCCAAATCCCTCCATCTGTCGCAGTCTACAATAAGTAAAGTAGTTAAAAGTTTGGAAGAAGAATTAAATGTAGAACTGATTGACCGTTCCGCAAAGAAAATTGAATTAACGGACGCAGGCGAAATTGTTTTAGCCGAAGGGGAAATAATTATGGAATCGCTAAATGATTTATCGATGCACCTATATGATTTAATGAACTTAAAAAAGGGAAAGATAAAAATTGGCATACCTCCAATTATTGGGTTTCTATTTTTCCCCAAAATCATTAAGGGGTTTAATAATCTATACCCCGATATCACAATAAAAATTTTTGAAGATGATTCAAAAAAGGTGAAACAGGACGTCAAAGACGGGATTTTAGATCTTGGTGTGGTTATGTTGCCGGCGGATGAAAAGGAGTTTGATGCTGTCCCCTTTGTGAATGAAGAATTGTCGCTCTTCGTCCATCATTCCCACCCATTAGCGCAGAGGGATAAAGTTGAAATGAAAGAGTTACAAAACGAAACTTTCATTCTATTTAAGCAAGAGCTTATTCATGACCTTATTATTCAAGAATGCCTACGAGCCGGTTTTCGTCCGAAAATTGCTTTTGAAGTATCTGAGTGGGGTTTTATTAATGGAATGATTGGCGAAAACTTAGGGATTTCGATTTGCCCAAAACCCATTGCAAAAAAATTCGATCAAGATTTAATCAAGGCCATTCCCATCGATAATCCTCGCTTACCTTGGAATTTAGGATTGATATCGAAAAAAAAGAAACACCCTTCACCTGCAGTTCGTGAATTTATCCAGTATATTTCTGCAGATTTACCTTTTAATCATGAAAAATAACTTTGAATGAATAATATGTATTTGACGACTTAAAAAACTGCGTTATACTTATTTCTGTCAAATACAAATAATATTTGGGATGAAATAACATGGAAAAAACGCGTCGGGACTTCCATTGGATCAATCCAAATGAAATTGTTGGAACTATCGTGCGCTTGATTCCATATACAGGCTTCCCGCGTGTCTTGAACGGTCCAAAAGCGGTTAAAACGTTTTTGCTCAAAGAAATGAAATAATTAGGTAATTAGTAATGTCGGTATCATAATGTAACCCTAACACGCCATAAACAACCACATGCTAAAGCAGGTGGATTTGGACATAAACGTCGACAGCTAAAGCCATCTCAAAGTGCTTAAGCTAAAGCATAATAAGGTTTTTGAGATATTCAGTCTCCAATCCTGAATATGTCGTTCTTTTCTTCATCGACTTGATTAGGGTATATGATTTCTGGTTCTTTCTTCTGTCATCGTTCCTACTATGGCTTGGAAGAAAAAATTTAATATCTAATCCTAATCGATTGTCGGAATATGTTTTACAAGAGTTATTTAAACAAATAAGCTTAGCGGAAATACAGATAAAAAGGAAAATTGGATATGTCAGAAGAATTGACTCAAGCTCAACAAGCATTAGGTAAAACGGATCTACTTGATCAATTATTAAAACCTGAAGTTCAAGAATCACTAACTACTTTAGTGGAGCAACTACCAAAGTTAACTGAGGTCGTAAATCTTTTAACAAAAACTTACGATTTAGATCAAAACTTGCTAAAGTTCAGGTTCAAAGATGGCAAAATGAGCAGCCGTTCCTTCAATCGTAGGGAACGAAATTGTTATTCCCAACCATTCATTGGAAAATACGTGAGGTAAGCAGAGATTGTTTTTATCATATTTATGCAAAAATATTCGGTTCCTTTTCCGCTATGCAGGACACGGATGAAAATCAAAGTAACACTGGAAAACAGCTGAAAGTTTACAATGAGCAGGACTGCATCAGCACGGAATTATTACAGGGAAAACCCATATGCATGTTAACAGAAGCCCTATGGTTTGTTGACCCAAGATTCTTGATTTCTACTCAAGTTGAAGCACGTTCTTTATCTGAAAGGTCTGGAATAATTCGCCATCATCGTCTATGCCATAGATTGACCAATTCCCCTATCAAAACACACATTTTCCCTAACAGTTCTTATATTTCTATTAAACAAACCTGCTATACAATCTAAAATTGTAGTTTTTCTATCTCATTTCCTCCACAAAAAAGTACAAACAAAAAAGGCTGTAACCCTTGATAAATCAAGGATTCCAACCTTTCCAATTAAATGAACTGTGATGGGCTCGAACCGCCGACCCCAACCTTGTCGATCTTATAACCAAGCCCATCTTTCCCATCTTCATTTTTTTAAGCTTTTTTCCGTATTTCTGATGCCCATATCACTTTGGCTTCGCCATACCACTTATTTATCCGTTTTTTTATAAAAAAGTGCTGAAGTTAGGCAGAATCTCTGCTAGCTTTCAGAGCTTTTGATTCACTCATAATAAGCTCTCAAAAAGTGAGTGGTTTCATACTAAAAAATCGCAACTATTTTATCAAGTATTCCAGTACTATCAAGAAATACGATGATAATAACTAAAGGAATAATGAACCTCATTATAAAAAACCATATATTAAATGCAGAAGCCCCTAAACGAGAATGCTGTAATAGTTCCTCTCTCAAAGTGCTTTTCTTAATCTTAAGTGGTACGAAAATAGAGATTAAAAACACTCCTAGTGGCATTAATATATTACTAACTAAATAATCGGCTGAATCAAATAAATTTTTCGAGAAGATTAACATATCAGCAAAAACACTATAGGATAATGCAGAGGGAATTCCTACTGCAAAAATTAAAACACCAATAATAAATGCATATTTTGTTCGCTTCTCCACTTTTCCTTTAATTAGTGATGCGACAATTATTTCTAACATAGAAAAAGCCGAAGTTAATGTGGCAAATAAAAATAATGCTAAAAAACCTAATAAGAAAACTTCTCCAAAAACAATTTGATTAAACACAGCAGGCAGTACAACAAACAACAAACCAGGTCCTTCAGCTGGTTCTAAACCTAGTGAAAATACAGCTGGGAAGATTGCTAATCCTGCTAATAAAGCAATGAATAAATTCATTGTAACGATTGAAATGGCTGGTTGAATTAAGCTTTCTTTTTTTGAAAGATATGAACTATAAGTAACCATTACTGATACGCCGACACTTAAGGAGAAAAACGCTTGACCCATCGCATACAGAATACTTTGAGATGTAATACTCGAGAAATCAGGTGCTAGAAAGAACTTCACACCTTCCATAGCGTTATCGAGTGTTAGTGAGCGAATGATTAGAACAAAAAATAGTAAAAATAAAGCGGGCATCAAAATTTTATTTACTTTTTCAATGCCATTTTGAATCCCCTTTGCTACAACTAAAACGGTAATCGCCAAAAATGCAAATTGAGCTACAATCACCAAGATAGGATTTCCAATCGTCTCGTTAAAGACAGATCCATAATCTGCGCCCTCACTAATTATTCCACCAAATAAACCTTTTGCAAAATAAATAACAATCCAACCACCAATTACACTATAAAAAGACAATAAAAGAAAACAGGTAAATACCCCTAACCTACCAATCCAATGCCAATTACTATTAGGAGCTAAACTGCGATAAGCACTAACTGCTTCCTTTTGTGTACTTCTACCAATAACAAACTCTGCTAATAACAATGGAAAACCTATAAACAAAGAAAATAAAATAAACAGAAGAAAGAATGCGCCTCCACCGCTTATTCCAGTTACATAAGGAAGCTTCCATATTGCGCCTACTCCTATAGCTGATCCTGCTGCTGATAAAATAAAACCAATCTTCGATGACCATTGCTCTGATGTTTGAATGCTAATCAATCCAATCTATTTTTATTACGTCCTCTACAAAACAAAGTAAAGAACAAAAAAAGCCACGTCTCTATCGTTAACGATAGGGACGTGGCTGTTCACGCGGTACCACCCTAATTGGAAACAATACATGTTTCCCACTTGTTAAAATAACGGTTTAATCCGTTTTATACTACTTTCTCAATGTTGTAGTATAAAAAAGCTCCAAGAATGAAATTCACCTAAGTCTTTGTATCAGTTTGCACCAACCACTGATTCTCTATTAACAGGGAGACCGGCTTAATAATGTTCTTTTCTTCGCTCATTAAATATTTTGAATAATAAACGAAATTATAGTATGATAACATCCGATGGTCAAGCCCTTTTTTCAGAATTTAATATTATTTAACCCCAATTACTCCTCTCAACTCTTTATATACACCACATTACGAGACATTTCCAAAATTCAAATTTATTTTAAAGGTGTACAAACTGTGTACTATGTAGCACTAGTATTTGCTTGAAATTCTCTTTTCCTGGCGTTAACTTTAAAGAAAAAAGAGCAACAGATTGAAGAAGAACAAGTCACATTATTAGAAATAAACCGCTTGATTTTTGGGCAAATAGAAAGAGCATGTTCAATTAAATGATTCTTTTATAAAAAGTTTAAATATTTTCTACCTGTGTCGCTCAAAAATCGCACTTTTGCGATGACCCTTTGACCATTCTATTTTTATTTTTGCTCTGTATAAATTAATCGCTCCTAAAGCTACAGCGATTCCAACAAGATATAATGCTAGCTGATAACTATTCAATATATTTACGACTAAACCGAATAACGAAGGTGCTATAACAATAAATAATTGATTTAATGTCAAAGCTGAACTCACCGTTAAGCCTATATAACGGGGATCCGATTGCTCTGTGACACAAGCAATAAAAATTGAATACCAACCAATTGCTACAAACCCTAATAGAAAACAGAATAGCAGCATCAATATTTTTATTTCTACATGAATGATTAGTGGCAACATCAATGTAAGAATTACTGTAAAAACCATCACAATAAGCAATAATCTTTCTCTATTATGCTCAAAGAATTGATCACTCATCCATGCGATGACTACCCGCCCAATCATTCCACCTATTAAAACAAGGCTTAAATATTTCCCTGCCTCTGTTAGGGAATAGCTACCTTCTTGATGAACATAACTCATAAAATGTGCAATGATAATCATTTGTAATGACATCATTACAACACCTACAATGTACATCGGATATAATTCTTTATTATTTTTGATAAGATTCATTTTCTCCTTAAAGGACACCGATTTCGATTCTGGAGGACTAGTATTTTCTGGCTCATGATAAAATAATAAAAAGAGTAGACCTCCTATAATTGCTACAACTCCTTGTACAACATGCGCGACTGACAAATTGAAATGATAAAATGTATAGGTTAACATTACAGAGGCTAAAGCCCCTCCTATTGGTATACCGGTCTGTCTTATTCCTAAAGCTAGACCTCTATGTTTGTTGGGAAACCATTTTACGATAGCAGTACTACCACCAGTTTGAGCACTGCCGTACCATATCCCAACCAATAATAATAAAAGCAGCAATACAATATAATTGTTAACAAAAACGAGTGTTAATGCTGAGAGCCCTAATAAAATTGTCCCCCATCCAATAATTTGTTTTTCCCCTTTTTTATCCATTAAGTAACCAAACACTAACATTGAAAACATCGGACCAATATTTACAGCTGAAACAATAAAGCCTGTTTGCAATGGTGTTAAGTTCCATTCAATTTGATAGAATGTAGCGATAGGTCCCATGCCATATGTCACAAATGTTGCTGCAGTTTGTGATAGTGTAGCCACTAATACGATTAACCATTTATAATATGTATTCATTAATGCCCCTCCAATATCTTGCTATTACATATGTATTCAATCAGTAAAATTCGGCTATGGATATTTATTATAGAGTGAATAGTCTCGTAATCTATTATTAGCTTGTAGCATCATCTCGACTCCTTATTTATTAGCTAACTAGAGTTTACTCTCCTTACTGAGAAGCGTAAAATGGAGGAAAATGATAGGATCCATAAATTTTTTTTATAGGGTGTGTGACAAACAAAATGAACATCGAAGAAATTGCATTAAAAATTGAAATATTAAATCGACAAAATTTAAGTAAATCCGCAGAAATCACAAACTATACTCAATCCGCACTTACTGCTAAAGTGAAAAAAATGGAGTCAGAAATTGGAAAACCCGTTTTTAAACGAACACCCCAAGGATTGAAGATTACTAGCGTAGGTACCCAGTATCAAAACTATCTTCAACTTATTACTCAAGAATATGAAGAATTTTTACAATCCATTGGTGCCTATCAGCTTAACTCTAAAGTGAACTTTGGCACATCACATACAACCTTAAAAATCTACGGAGCCCCCCTCGCCAATATGTTGAATACGAAAGACATTCAATTGGATGTAGACTTCGCAGTAGATTCTAGTAATGCCATAAATCAAAAAGTACACAATTCCGAATTGGATTGTGCACTAATTAGCGAACCTATTAAAAAATACCCCGATTTAGCATACGATATTGTTGCCACTGAAACATTTGAGATTATTACAAGTAATGATCATATAATCAATTTCGATCAGAAAACACCAATTACATTGCTCGTTTTGAGTAAAGGTTGTATGTATACAAGAGCTGTAGTTGATTGGCTTATGGATAATCAACTACAATATAAATTAAAGGAAATAAAATCTATTAGTAGTATTCAAGATTTTTTACAAATCAGTAATACCATTGCTGTATTAAATACTAAGCTTATTGACTTATACAACTATACAAACATTCACTATTACAATTTAAATTTTGACAATGTCCTTAATACCGTTTTCATTTATAAGAAGAACGAAAGTAAGCAGAACAATATTTTACAATTTAAAAATGTACTTGAGGCGATTTGTTAATTTTCTATTAATAATAGAATGTAAAAATTTTAATAGGAATATCGCATAAAAAAAATCCAGTTTGAACAAAGAGTTTTCAAACTGGATAGGATGCAATGGAATTCATTCTCTGCTGACTTCCATTGATCATATACTTGATTAAATTCTTCCATAACAGTGAATAATCGACCAATTAAAGTGCAGATTAAATTTCCTATTTTGTTACTGCTCCTACTTCAACTAGTAATTCTACGAGATGTAGAGCCCTTATACTTTCCTCTAGACCTTCCCTTTTTATACCCAATTTCATTTGTAACAAGCAACCGGGATTTGTCGTTACGATAATAGAGGCTTTAGTATCCTTTGCTTTTTCCATCTTCAAATCTAAAATATCCATGGATACTTCGTAATTAACTAAATTGTAAATTCCTGCTGATCTATTTTATTCTTCACCTGAATCACCATATCAGGGAGGAACTTACCAAAAGAAGCATTGTAACTATAACTATGTCTATCAGATATACTCGTAAAATTTGGTTAGAAGGAATGATTTCCTTTACTTCATTCAATTTTAAGTCCATTTTAACTGACTCCATCGATTAACCAATATTTGTAGATACAATTTTCTCTTCTAAATATTCTTTTTTTCCTAACTTTTAATCGTTTTACTATTTCTACAAATTTGTTGGTAATTCGGCGGCAACTTCATGATGAACATAGAATAGATTCCTACAGACGCAGGTTTGTAAAACATTATTGACGCCTACTCACTTGCAAAATCCAAATAATTCTTCCCATTTTTGTCCTCTACTATTGAGTCTTAAGCTTTCGTAACTCAAATTTCATCCCTTTCCTTGTAATAATCACGTTTCCAAAGTTCAATATATTCCATCGCATTATGAACATTTTCATTCTTATCTTCTTCCGTTAGCTCCCTAACCACTTTAGCAGGAATTCCTATAGCTAGTGCTCCTTCTGGAATAATCCTGCCTGGGGGTACAACTGCTCCAGCTCCTACTTGTGCTCCCTTTCTAACGGTAGCCCCATCTAGAACTTTCGCTCCAATGCCGATCAAAGCCCCATCCTCAATTTTACAGGCATGTAGGATAGCTCCGTGTCCAACAGTTACCATTTTCCCTATATGTAAAGGGAAATCGGGTGTAACATGACAGATACAACCATCTTGTATATTGCTTCCTTCCCCTATTTCAATGAAATTTTTATCATCTCCCCTTAACACGGCTTGTGGCCAGACGCTCACATCTTTTGCAATCCTAACATCTCCAATAATTTGCGCTGACTCATGTATAAACGTTTCAGAATTAATGGATGGAACTCTTCCTCTTAAACGATGAATCACCAACACCATCCCCCTATCACTCTCGTAATTAATATTAGGTGTTATATATTTAACTCTTTATAAGATTGATCAGATTTTTCTAATCCTAATTCTTTTAAAATTTCCTCTGTATGCTGCCCTAGCAAAGGAGCTGCATTTCTTATTTGACCAGGATTTTTTGATAATTTGATAGGAATACCTAACGCCTTAATTTTTCCAGCAATAGGGTGTTCTAACTCTTCAACCATTCGCCTGGAAATGGTATGTGAATCAGTTAATGATTCTGGATAAGAATTAATTGGGCCGGCAGGTATCCCTACCTCTTCAAACTTCTCCAGCCAATAACTTCTTGGGCGTTTACTTGTTTTTTCTTCAATTAATTGTATGAAAACCTTTAAATGCTTGATCCGTGAAGGATCATCGACAAATCTTTCGTCATTTAGAAATTCGGGTCTTCCTATGATATGACAAAATACAGGCCAATGATGTGGCGTATCTGCTCCTACAGTGAAATAGCCATCACTCGCTTGAAAGGCTTGATAAGGTGCCGACAATCGGTGTCCGCTCCCAGTAGGCTCTGGTGTTTCACCATTAACCCAATATTGCGTGCTTTCCCAAACAGATAAAGCAAGGCCGGTATCAAATAAAGAAGCATCTATAAATTGACCTTCATTTGATTGAACACGTGCATACAAAGCAGATAATATTCCATAGGCAGCGAACAGTGCAACACCCAAATCTGTGATAGGCAACCCACACTTTACTGGGTTTCCGCCTCTTTCTCCGGTCACACTCATGATTCCCGTCATTCCCTGCGCAATTAAGTCATAGCCCCCGCGAGATGAATAAGGTCCATATTGACCAAAACCGGAAATAGAGCAATAAACTAAACGAGGACTAATCTTGTTTAGGGTGTCATAGTCAACACCCAATCGCTTAACTACACCGGGACGATAATTCTCAACTAGTACGTCTGCTGTTTCAATCAATTTATAAAATATTTTCTTGTCTTCATCATCTTTCAAATTCAGCGTCATGCTGCGCTTATTTCGATTAATTGCCATAAAAGCAGCACTTTCTCCATCGATGTGAGGTGGCCACCTTCTAGTATTCTCACCAGTGGGTGGTTCAATTTTTATTACATCAGCTCCCATATCGGCTAGTAACATACTGCAATAAGGACCTGCCATTACCTGACTGAGATCTACGATACGGATACCATTCAAAGCACTCATCAAATCAATCCCTTCTATCATTTACTAAATATTTATTAATCTATCAACACAGTATCCTCCATCAAACTCATAAATAAAGTTCATTGTTACGAAGAATAGTTACACCGTCTATTTCCACCATAGCGTCTTTAACAACCATATCGTAATGACCTTTTGCCTTAATTACCCCACCAATATAAGCATTTGTACCTAAAGCAACGTGAATGGTGCCAAACACCCCTTCGTCACTTAACATACTATTTTCTAACTCACATTCCGGGTTCATACCAATTCCAAATTCACCTGCATAATAGATGTTCCCATCTTCATCATTTCGTTCAATTAATATTTTTCTAAACAAATCTGCCTCCTTTCCCCCTGTAATGGAAACAGCCTTCCCAGCCTTAAACTCAACAACCACAGGAGTATCTATAAGACCAACTCCTGGTATACTTCCATCTACTACTAGGACCCCTTCTGCAGATCCTTCAACAGGTGCTATACTGGATTCAATGCAGTGCACAGCAGATATATCCTTGGTATTTGCAAAACCTGTTAATGCTCGCCCTTCCCTTCCTTTAATGGATAGTCGTAAATCCGTTCCTTGAGTAGTCGTTACCCTAACTACATCACCCTTGGTTAATAAATTTGCTACTTGTTCCACTTGGGGTCTAAGTGAAATAAAATCAGCTTGTAAGCCTTTACTCAACAAAATGTTTTCATGGGATTCTGGCAAGACTAAAACTCTAGCACCAGCCGCTTGTGCCTCATGACGAGCATTCGTGTGTGCGATGTTATAAGTAGTTGGAGCAATCACAACATCTACTTCTTTCATAGCTGCGGCAACTGGATCGGGTAGAGCATCACCATGCCCCTTTCTTGGTGGCATGGACATCGTAATCGGTTCAGCACCTAAAGAGCAGGTTACATCTGCCAATGTTTTAGCAATACTTTCTGTTTGAAAATCAGTTAAGATCAACACTTTCTCGCCTTCTACAACTCCTGCCAAAACTTTTATCAACGCATAGGCTCCTGGATACATCATAACTTCATTCATAACTTGTGAATCCTCCTCTTGGTCTATAAATCTCTTTATCATCTTCCTTGGAAAATTGGTATTTGTTTATTAAAAAAAGATTCAATGGCATGTTTATGATCTTGCGTATCCTGGCAAGTAATAAAAGCATCTAACTCAAATGCCATGGCTTCTTGCCAATTTACATCCATTGTTTTTTGAATTGTTTCTTTAGCATTCCTGACTGCAATTGGTGCACGTGAGGCAATCATTTTTGCCCAATCTAAAGCTTCATTCATTAATGTATTATGAGGAACAACTTTGCTAGCCAAACCACGTTGAAATGCTTCATTAGCTAATACGGTTCTCCCAGTTAATATGACTTCCTTTGCGTAAGCTTCTCCCATCAACCTTACAAGTCGGGTAGGTCCGACAACTAATCCTACTTTAACTCCTGCTGCACACAGCTTTGCTCGATCGGACATAATTCGAATATCACATGCTAGGATCAGTTCAAATCCCCCACCAAAAGCATATCCATTAACAGCAGCAATCACTGGTTGTGGCATTTCATTAACAACATCATAAATGCGGCAATCTTCTTCGAGAAAGTAGCGTACAGTCTCAGGGGTCAATTCACCTTCTTCATTTAAATCAGCTCCTGCACAGAATGCCCGGTCACCGTCTCCTGTCAAAATAATGACTCGAACATCAGTACGGGACTTTAGATTTTCCATATACGGCACAAATTCTTCACGAAATTCCTTCGTCAAAATATTCATTGGTGGGTTATTTATCGTTATGGTGCAAATCTGGTTTTCAATATTGGGCTTTATCCACTTCATTCGTCCCCTCACCTTTCTAAATTTGCTGATCCACTTCTACCGGCACCTCACTTCGGTTAGAGGAATCTTCTAATCGACCGTCAATCCCTTTGCTTCTCTGGAATTTATCCCAAAAAATCACAGCAATTGGACAAAGAATGGAAGTAGTAATAGTAGAAATAGAAATTTGAATTGTAGCTAGATTAGCTATTTGTTGAAATCTTTGTGCCTCGTCTAATGACATAAGTCCTGCTCCTGCAGCAACAGAAGCAGCAGCTGCTATGGCTGCTGGTGTTCCCACTGCATTCCCTGCGGTTGATGCCTCGGCAACGGGACCAATTGTACTTTTCTCACCAAATATACGATAAACGAGGACTCCTGTTAGAGCAGTAAAAATGACGGTTACAAAACCCAAGACAAGACCGCCCCAAACAGCTTCAGCATTAAAGAAACTCATGAAATTCATTCCTGCTCCTAGACAAAAAGCAAAAAAGGGAACAAGTAACGTTTCACCTGGCTTTAGAAATTCCCTAATGTCCTCATCCAAGTTTCCTAATAACATCCCTAAAGCAATTGGCAACAATACCGCGATGAATGCGATAGCAGGGAAGTTAATTCCTACTATTCCCAATGCCATCATGGTAAAGAATGGACCATCATTTAAGGTCAAAACAGAAATTGCTCCTACATCTGAACGGTTACCATATTGTCCGGTGAGAACGGCATACATTCCTTCATTTCCATTTGTCATTGCAGCAATAATGGCAAGAGTGGATAAGCCAAGCAACCCGTTCATAGGATCAAAAAAGTAACCGAATAGAAGTCCAATTGTTATTCCAGTCAAACACTTACTAGAAGTTAAAAGGATCCCTTTTTTTAAGGCTTTTCCACCCACTCGTAAATTCATCTGACTACCTGCACAGAACAAGAATAAACCGATAAGTGTCAATGTCCCGTTTTTAAAGAGAGCTTCCGAAAACCCTCCTATTCTCATAAACTCATAAATGCCTTCTTCGACAGGTGTAACTCCTAATGATTTAAGAAACTCCATTACAAGTGGAATATGAAGCTGATCAATCGTATTAAAGAGTGCCCCCAACATGAGTGGGATCACCATAAGCCCCCCCGGTACTTTTTCAATCCTCTGCTTGATCCTCATAACATCACTCCCAAATGGAATTTTCGTAGAAAGCGCTTACAATTTTCGAAAGATTATGGAAATCGAAAATACATTAGTTTTTCATAAATCACCCTCACCTTTCATTATCTTTTTCAACTATTACTAATGCAATTACTGTACCAAGTTGTTAGGAATATCAAAAAAATTAAACAAACCCTTATTCTAGACGAATTTAGCTTTACTTTTCAGAGAATAGTCAGTAGCAAGACTCTTTTCTTTTCGCAAAATGCAAATTAAAAAAGGAGGTTAGCCCTAATAAATCTTAAAAAGGACTAACCTACTACCGATTTCTTCATTAATCGCAAAATGCAAACTACATTTGCATTTTGCGATTAATTTCAAACTTATTGATTTTCCTATAGAGAGTAGCTACGTTTATTCCTAAATCCTTCGCAGCCTTCTTCTTTCCATTCAATGAATCACCATGTTTTTTTAAAGATTCGATAATCATTTTTTCTTCCATATCTGCTAAGGTTAACCCTTGGTCTAAAACACTTTGATTAGTTTTGACCCTAACTCTAGTGGGTAAATTTTCTAATGTAATCCAAAAAGATTTTGCCATATTGATAGCGTACTCCACTGTATTTTGTAGCTCTCTAATATTTCCTGGCCAATTATAAGAACATAGACATGCTTCAGCTTCTGGAGTAAAGCCCATTACTTGCTTTCCTGTAATATTCACATAGTGATTAACAAAATGGTGAAGAAGGACGGCTACATCTCCCACTCGTTCTCTTAATGGAGGAATGTGAAGAGGAATAACATTTAAACGATAAAATAAATCCTCTCTAAACTCTCTATCATTTACCATTTGCTCTAAGTTTTTATTGGTTGCTGCCAGCACCCTCACATCAATATCTAGAGAAGAATTAGAACCTATCCTTTCAACCCTTCTTTCTTCTAAAACCCGCAAAATTTTAACTTGTAGATGAAGAGGCATATCACCGATTTCATCCAGAAAAATAGTTCCGCCATTGGCCATCTCAAACTTTCCAGGCTTCCCTTTTTTCCTCGCCCCAGTAAATGCTCCTTCGTTATATCCAAATAATTCACTCTCTAGAAGATGTTCTGGAATTGCAGCACAATTAATCGCCCTAAAGGGTTTGTTTACCCTTTGACTTTCTTGATGCACGGCCCTTGCGAAAAGTTCTTTACCCGTCCCACTTTCCCCCAAAAATATCATGGTGGAGTCAGAGGTTGCTATTTGCTTAGCTATATCTTTCACTTGTAGAATGGCTTTACTTTTCCCTACGATAATGTCAAAGGTTGAATCATCTACCTCTGATGTAATCGAATATGCTAATTTTTGCACATCCTTTAAGTCTTTAAATGAAATAGCAACTCCTATAATACGATCATCATGAACAAGTGGAATAATACTACCGATTACCTGAATCTTTTTATTATGTATTTGAAGTGAAAATTCAATGTCTGAATATCCTTTCGCTGTTGATAAAACTTTCGAAATAGGTAAATCAGGAATGATATCGGATACATTAAGAGTTAGGACTTCATTTCTTTTCATTTGCAGTGTCTTTTCTGCAGAACGATTTAGCTCTAAGATATACCCGTTTTGATCTACTGCGATAATACCTTCATACATCGATTGTATAGCCACTTGAAGCATTTGAAACATGTGTAAATATTTTCCCAACAGCGATTTTGCATTTATTTTACTGCTTATTAAGTCAGCCATTTTCCCAAGGTAATTCGATAAAACAAGGTGCCTTTCTTTAAATTCTGCCTTCTGTTCTTCAGAAAATGCGGTTAAGCTAATCACCCCTACGTTTTTCCCTTCATGTTTCAGAGGAAAGGACACATCTGCTTTTTCAGGGCAGTTTCCATGGAGAATGCAACTTTGACAAACATCATGAAAACCTGGTTCAAAGTTATAAACATGCTTTCCTGTTTTTATCACTTCTTTTATAATATGTCCTCGAACCGGCTCACCCACAACAGCATGATGACCACCTCCTGTAGCAGCAACCACCACTTTATTCTGATCATAAACAATGACTTCCAAATCCAATACAGACTTAATTGCTTCTGCTACCAAATTCACTTCTTCTTGCACTTCAAAAAGGATCGATTTCCCCATCTTCCTCCCCCTGTTTAGTAAGGCATAGATCCTTAATATTTTTCGTTATATATAATTCTTCTTGTTAAAAGGAATACCTTCTTTTTATAAAATGAGTTTATAAAAAGAAGGTACTCTATTGTGCTTTCGTATTCTTATATTACTGGGCGTGAATTGGCCAATTCTCGTTATTCTGCGATTACCAATAAAATATTATTGTGCTCAGAATAAACCGCTTCACATTTTTGCTTCAGGAATACGTTAGGACAAAGTAATCTCTTATGCTCTTTTATAAAAAGAAGTCTGGTTCTACAATGTTGAATCATAATCGGATATGTGTAGCAAAAATAACTGAACGACGAAAATCGATATCTGCATCTATTTGCACTAAGGACTTTTTGAATCGTATTAACTGGATAGGTACGGCCGGATGGTATTGTTGTTCGTAGTTGGAAGATTCCCGGCCATTGTTTAGGGTTTATTACATTCTTCCATTTGAAAGGCCGTTCAGGGGATGCAAAGAGAATTAAATAATTAATTGCCTAACTAAAGAAGTAAAGAGTAGCTTATAACGAATATTCAGATTGGCTTTAATTGTGACGATTCCGCATATCGCTACTTCTAATGCGATGGATTACTAGTTACCTATCACTTATCGTATGGGCAGAAGACGTTTGCATGCAATTCTTTTGCAAGCATATCGTCATCCCTTGAAGTTGTTTAATCAGAAATTTAATTCACTTAGACATGAACTGTGAATGATTAACCGAGACACCTAAATGATATCAAAGTTGTTATTTATAAAACCCGATAAAAAACTGTTTGTCTTGTAAATATTTGGAATAAGTTATTTTACCTGTTTTTTTAGGAGGAAGAATTTGAAGAATGTATTACCGCCTTACTATTGTTAGGTCTGGATGCCTGCAACAGTGCCGAAAAGTGGAAGAAGTTGAATGAGGGCCCTTCAGATTGCCTGTAGTGAAAAATGCCTCCTGAATAATCTAGCCTTTTAAAAAAACAAAAAAAATATGAAGAATTACATTTTATATGAATTCTCCACTTTAAAATCAAGCATTCATTCATATCATTCTATTTTACAGCAGGAACTATTTGAGGATTTTCAGTAGTATAATTTTCCTTACCCGAATTTAATGTCATAAAAGCGATAAAGCAAACACCCCCGAATGAAACCAATAACCAAACAGCTCCTTTAAATGATCCGCCAAAAGCGTTTATAACAAAACCAAGAGTTAAAGGAGCAATAAAGCCAGCTACCTGCATCCCTAGATTGACCAACCCCTACCGCAGAACCCCCTATTGCTTCTAGTAAGCATTTTAGTGGCAAGCTAAAAATAATAGTAGATAATGCCGCTGAAAATATAGGTATAATGGATTGATAATGGAAGGAAAATTAGAATGACGCACTCTTCAAATAATTATAGATGTTGGTATTTATAACATTAAGCTCAATTGTTAACGCCTTTTAAAGATGCAATTAAAAGTTAAGAAGTCCTTACCGTTTCTTGACCATATACTGGCTTTCCATCAATAAAAGTAGCCAGAACTGAAATGTCCTTAATTTCTTCCGGATGAATGGCTGTAGGATCAGCCTCGAGAATGGCAAAGTCTGCATGTTTTCCAATTTCGATGCTTCCTGAACACGCTTCATCAAAATTTAGTTTTGCTCCATAAATAGTCATGGACTTTAATGCAGTTTCGACATCAATACGCTGCTCTTGGCCTAAAACATGGCCCTCTCTCGTTATTCGGTTTACTGCTACCCACACAGAAAACAGCGGTGAGATTGGAGTAATTGGACAATCAGAATGCAGGGTAAACAGTAAATTATGAGCTACAGCCTCAGCTAAAGGGCTAATACGCCTTCCCCGCTCTGGCCCCAAGAAAATTTGTTTATGCCTGTCTCCCCAAAAATATACATGATTGTTGAAAAAGGATCCTGCTACATCAAGTTCTTTCATCTTCACCACATCTTCAGCGGTGGCGCTTTGGACATGTTCGATTCGATGGCGGTGATCTGCACGTGGGCTCTTGGATAAAGCATATCCGTATGCCTCTAATATCGATCCGATGGCACGATCCCCGTTTCCATGGGTTGTGATTCTAAATCCTCGACTGTGCAGGTCTAAAACTTCTTCGTTAAATGCTTCTTGCGGATGGATGAGTTCTCCATAAACATCTGGATTTTGATAATACGGTTCCCGCAATGCTCCTGTTAAGCCTTGAATGGAGCCATCCTGGAACATTTTGGCGCTATCTAATTTAGCCCGACCTCCAGATCTTTCTTGGAACTCTTTGTCCAGTTGAGCAGGAGAATATCCTCCGAAAGCTTGTCCTTCACGAAGCTGCTGGTGCATAATCATTAATTGTGTACGCATCGGATTAATCCCTTGCTCAGCCGCTTTAAGATGAATCTCTAAATCTTGCAAATCACTAGTGAAGCCTACAGCTGCATCTGTATTCGTTGTAATCCCTTGAGCTAAATAATCTTTTGAAGCCTTCCCTAGCATGTCAATCTGTTGTTTTACTGTCATTTGAGGAATCTGTTTATTAATCGGTATCATAGCTGCTGGTTCATAGATTACGCCATTCAGTCTCCCTTTCTCATCCCGCCCGTAATGGCCGCCTTGAGGGTCAGAAACATCATCTGTTAAACCAGATAATTGTAAAGCGAGTGAATTAACTGCGGATATGTGTCCTGAGGTGTGTGTGATGATAACAGGTTTATTTGGCGAAGCCTTATCTAAGTCTTCCCGTGTTATATGACGCTTTTCATACAGAAGGGTATCATCATATCCATATCCCTTGACCCATTCCCTATTGGGAGTTTCTTTTGCTTTTGCTCCAATTACCTCCAATATATCTTTTATGGATTGATTAGGCGGTGTGCCGCAATTCACCTGTCTCATTATTTGGCCATACGCCAAAATGTGATTATGTGTATCAATAAATCCTGGAATTAAAGCAGATCCCTTTAAATCAACAACATTTGTACTTGCTGTCACTTCGACGGCACTTTTAGGAGGCTCGCACTCCCTCCAAATACCAACAATTTTGCCATTTGCTACAGCCACAGACCCAGCACGACGATTCCTATTATCTAAAGTCAGTACATTGGCATTTTTAAATAAAAGATCGATTTTAATCATAAAAAATCCCTCTATTCTTTAAATATTTCATCATTCCGTTAAGATTCTATTGCAATGACACTATGGTCTGCAGTAACATAATCAGTTACTCTGGCGGGGAGAATTTTTTTTCAAGGGAAAATAGTGGTCTTGAACTACCCACCACTTTTCGACCTTACGGCCTGATTGAAGTGGGGGATTCCTAAGAACATTAGCCTATCGGCCAATTTTTAATTAGGCTACTCCCGTAGTTCCTACGGTTAGAAGCCTTATGGCTTCATTCATTAGATTGAGTCCTGCGTTAATATCTCGATCGTGGTGAGTAGAACAAAAAGGACAATCCCATTCACGAAGATTCAGATGTTTAACGTCTTTATTTTGGTAACCGCAGCTAGAACACAATTGGCTAGAAGCAAACGTTTTAGATACGGTCACGATTTGTTTACCATACCATTTTGCTTTGTATTCCAACATTTTTTTGAATTGGTACCAAGATACTTCACTAATAGCTTTAGCTAGTTTGTGATTTTTCATCATATTCGACACTTGCAAGTCTTCCATTCCAATAACATCGTGGTTTTTGATGATTTCGGTAGAAACTTTATGTAAGTAATCCATTCGGGCATTTGAAATTTTTTCGTGTAGGATAGCCACTTTTCGTTTTTGTTTTTGATAGTTTTTGGCTTCAGCCAATGGTTTATTTTGATTCGAGGCTATTTCTTGTCGCCTTGAAAGAATCCGTTGTGCTTTGGCCAATTTCTTTTCGACCGACCGGAAGAATTTTGGGTTTTGATAGACCGTACCATCTGAAAGAATAGCAAAGTTCTTCAAACCAACATCTACACCACACGAACGATTCGTTTTAGGAAGTACTTGTACATGGGTTTCGGCTAAAACGGAAATGAAATATTTACCCGAAGGGTTCCGCCTGATTGTGGCATTGATGATTCGCCCTTCGACTTCGCGGCTTTTAGCAAAACGAACTAGACCGAGTTTTGGCAATTTGATTTTGTTTTCAACAATTCCAATATTCCCATTCGTATGTTTAGTCGTATAGGACTGGATAGGATTCTTTTTCGATTTGAAGCGTGGTGACTTGTTTTGCTTTTTATAATATCGACTATAGGAATCTGCTAAATTTTCCACTGATTTCTGTAAGACAATACTGTCTACTTCTTTCAGGAAAGAATACTCTTTCTTTAAAGCTGGAAGTTCTTTGATTGTTGCGTATTTATTCAGAAAAGAACCTTTCCATTCATTAGAGGGTAATTTGCCGTTCTGCTTCATTTCTTCACAAATATACCAGTAGGCATCTTTCTCCTTTTGTTTGCCTAAAAAGAAGTTATAGACAAAACGGGAGCAGCCGATCGTTTTATTGATTAGAACTAGTTGTTCTTTAGTTGGATAGATTCGAAATTTATAAGCTTTGTTTACGACCATTGGTTTCACCCCCTTATAGTTATTATCAACCACAGAACGTATGTTTGTCAAAAGATTACTTTGGCTTATCCCAACCGCCATTCATCTCCCCCTTACCGTTGGGTTCTCGCCCTTCACACGCTTGAAGAGGGAGTCTTCTGGCGGGAAATGATAAAACACATCCTTTCTTAAATGAATTGAGAAGTTTTAGACTACCATACATGCGCATTCATTCTTACTAGCATCTTTACCGTCCATCAACATCACGTCGTCCGAACCAGCAAAAAGAACATATTTAAATTAAATCATTTATATTCATATTTTTCAATATTTTCAAAATATATTTTTCGTTTAATTAATTGAACTAAATTCATGATACTTAAGGTTTTGCAAAAAGGAAGAACATGAAAAAAATACACATTAGTCTGTCAACTGGTCCATAGGCCAATTAACGAAAAAACGCCCGGAATCTAGACGTGATGCTAATCTGCCTACTGCGAACATATCTACTAAAAAACCCCACATATTCTCATAGACTCTGCTCAGCTTTCAATAAGTTAATATAAAAATTTTATTCGCGAATAGCTTTTCAATTAATAATAACAATGTGAGCAGATCATTAATCAACTGCAATCGCCCGATGCATGCAACATGAAAAAAGACTCAAATCCTTGTAAGGATTTAAGCCTTTGATAGTTAATGACCTGTGAGGGATTTAAACCCCCAACCTCACCCCTATCAATTTTCCGAACTATCTTTTAAACAGTATTTTTGCAAGAATAGAATACATTAATTCCAATAATTCAAGTACACAATGTTTTTTATGCAAATAGATTCTCTTAATTCCATTGTTTCTAGAAATTCTGTGCAATTTTTTATCATTGAATAATAATTGAGATGAGGGTATGTTTTTTTTGCGAAACACTCCACATATCCAGAGGGTATGTTACAACACACGGAATATCGGTTATGGTTTACAACATCAATCCAGGCGCATTTTGCATAGGCGGTGCATTTATATTTGGTCTAAAAATCAACCTTTACCAAGTACAACCCAGCTGCCTCCGCCATACGACCCGTTTGGATTCTTTCTTTTGACTCTAAAATACTTGGTATATTTTCAGCATCTATTTCACCCAACCCAACTTCTATCAACGTTCCGACAATCTTTCTAACCATATTATAAAGAAATCCATCCCCTCGCACTGTAATTTGGATGAAGCCGGCATTTTCTTCTATATCAATAGAATATATTTCACGAACCATGGATTTTTTCTTAGACTTTGCATTTGAAAAAGCAGTGAAATCATGTTCACCTATAAAATATTGACATGCTCTTTTCATTCTTGTGATATTTAGCTTTTTCTCAACATGCATACTGTACTTTCGCATGAAAGGATTTGTATATTGCTCATTCCAGATCTTATATAAATAGGTTTTATCCTTAGCATTATAACGGGCATGAAAACGTTCAGGTACTAGCATAACCTCTACAATGCTGATATCTTGGGGTAAATATCTATTCAAATAATTCATAATTTCAAATTCAGTCAGATTTTCACCAATCTTAAAATTGGCGATTTGAGCAAGAGCATGTACACCGGCATCTGTTCTGCTGCATCCGATGATTTCAATTTTTTCCCCTACCATTTCCGTTAATACATTTTCTATTTTTCCTTGAATCGTATCATCACTATTACCGAGTCGTTGCCAGCCCTTATAGCGCCCGCCATCATATTGAATTGTCAATTTATAATTGTTCATTTCTTCCTCCTAATTTTATTACTTCACAGTCATCTAAACAGAAAATTTTTGATAAAATACAAGTCCCCATACAACTCCTGCTGTATGAGGGAACATATCAGTTTTTCTTAAAAACACAACAAATTGTTAAGGTGTTATTGGTCTTTGTATTATATTGTAATGTGTTTTTGTACAAACAAAAAATATGTCTCCCAAGTTCCCCGATTCCCACCGTTCGAATTAAAATAAAGATTTCCGACTGAACCCCTATTTTGCTCCTTTTTTATTTCAAAAGACTTTTTTTGAGAGAGGAGAGAAAGAAAAGATAGGAATGGCAAGGGATTGACATAAAAAAAATCCCAAAATCGGAAATGTCTATTTTCACGAAATTAGAGTTAGAATCGGAAACGGTTATTATTGGGTTATACTTTTAAAACTAACTTTGACACACACTCCACATGTGCGAAGTGTATGTGGTGATACATGGAGTGTTTCTTTTTATAAAGCTGTATCCCTTTAATTCCCTATAAATCGGGTTGAACTGACCTTCGTTACTACTTTCACAAGTCTAGAGTGAATGTAATAACAGGATAAAATGCTCCACATTTCCAGGTTTCTTTTGGAAGAACCTTACAAGGACTTTAATAAATGATTTATGAAGATCACACATATAATCTATGCCATTCCATAATAAATCCTAGCACTCAAAGTAAAAAGTACTTCTGCATAGTGTACCAAAGAGGCTGACGTCATGCAACGAACGAGACATTCAAATATTGTTAGATACCTCTCGAGCCGAATAAATTATCAAAGTGAGTGGCCCTCTTTGTCTATCAACAGAATGTGCATTAAAAAACTATTTTTTGTTTGTTATTCATAAAAGCTATAGAAGCTGGAGAACTTGATGAACGTCTACAAGAAATTGAAAAACATATAATGCTAAAATAGTTGTACTTCAGCTTCTAATCTAACATTTTTCTCTTCCAATGTTTCTTCTTTTTTACGAGACCTTTCTGAATGGTTTATTCGTGAATCACTCAATCCCAAAACACCTGATTTTTTATAAGCAGTACGCCTTCTATAGGCTGCTTTTTTAACCCTGTCAACATCAATGATTTCAATATCAAATCCATACTCCTCAAAAATAAGATGTGGTAGCTTTCCTTTTTCACTTTCAGCGATAAATATTCTTATAAACTCATCTGTATATGTAATTGACTTTGAACTAACAGATTTAACATAAGGGTTATTCGATAAAATATTATTTCTTTTTCAGTAAAGGGTTATTCGATAAAATATTTATTTCTTTTTCAGTAAAGTGTTTTTCATTTGAAATTCCCCAATTCGATTTTTAACTCTTAATACAAAATAGTACCCTATAGAGTAGTCCTTTTTTCAAAGTGTATACTCTATAGGGTACTTTTTACAATACTGAATTCATTTAATCGTCGCTTAATTAGCAGGTTGACTTTTATTAAACTGTCCGAAATTTAGGGCGTGGTTCATCATCTAAAGGGTACTATCATATAGCAGAACAACAGGTATAGAAAATAGAGAAAAATAATTAATAATTAGGAAAAAAGGAATCAGTTTGATCCACAGCTGAAAGACCAAAAGAAGAAACCAAAATATGTTTCACTCCTATATCTGTCCAGCTCTTTTCTTTAAACGTCCTGCAAGTGGTACTACAATTATACCGGCTATTACGACCTGCATAACGTTTCCGGGGATGGAGCCGATTGGCTGTATCCAGTTACCGTAAAGGATAACTTCGGCAAAATAGTAGCCCACGATTTTTATAATCAGTGCAACGGCAACTGCCAGTGTGTATACAAGTTCTCTTTTGCCGGGTACCTTTTCGGAGATGAGTCCGGCTAAAAAGCCCATTGCACCTACGATGATGAATGTAAACGGTGCCCATGCTGCCCAAGGAGAGATAAGATCGGAGAAGCACATTCCGATGGCGCCTACTATGGCTCCTGTTTTTTTGCCGTAAACGAATGCTGCTATAAAAAGAGGAACGTTACCCAGATGGATTAGGCCTCCGTTACCCATTATTGGTAGCTTTATGCTGATAAACATTGTGGCTACAAGGGTAAGTGCGATGAAAAGTGCATTGATGACTAAGGCTCTTGTTTTAGTTATTTCTGTCGGTAAGTATGTTGAATTCATATGATAACCTCTTTCTTTTTTTAAATATTATCATACTCCTAAACAGATTTGTTGAGTTAATTTAAATATACATCTAGTAAGAAAACAGTTTTGCAGACCCATACTATTTAACACACCCTTACATGGAGGTTTTTAAGTCAGAAAAGTAGGTAAAGTATGGTGTATTAAAATTTAGGGATAAAATGGAGAGGTCAAAAAAAAGAAAAAGCCCCAACCCTTGAAAAGGATTTGAACTCTGTTTTGAAGATGACCTGTGAGGAACTTGAACCCACGACCCCTTTTAAAAGTCAAGGCTACTATGTAGAAGTAACTAGCCCCTCTGGTGATTTTGGTGGAGATTTAATATTTAAAAAAAGAAAAGAGAAATCTGTGGTACAAGCCAAGCGATATGGGGAAAACAAGAAGGTTGGTATAGATGCGATAAACGAAGTGGTAGGAGCTGCCGGATACTACAATGCAACTAAAAAGATTGTAATTACCAATCGTTATTATACCGTTGCTGCAAAGATACCTGGTAAAAGGAATGGGGTTACTTTACTTGATAGGGATGACCTAGTAAGGATGCTTAATCAATACAACGATGCACAAATTAGATTTTCAAAGCAGAAAGAACCTATTGATATATAAATTAATTTTTTTATTAATGCTGATTGAAAAGAAGTGTTACTTAAATATTAGCTATGAAACGTCTTTTATTTATGCATTAAAACTATTTTTTAAATAACCTTTTAATAAAGTATCTGAATTGATGGCTTTGGTGTGAAGGAGAGGCGGACAAGAAATGCCCTTAATATTATGGAAAGAATTCCATTGTAATATGAAAAAAATTGTAACAACCAAACTTTTGGCGCTTCAATCGATTATGGATTATTTAAGGTGCCAAGAGCAGGATTCTCATACTCTTGACTTGCCCAGGTCTCACTTTACCAAGCACTCTACTACGAGTACACCTTATTCTGCCTAGCTTTCGCTATGAGGACGGTCAACTTCTGGGGAAGTGTATTCCCTTTTAACGGGAGACACTACGAGAGTAAATCGTAGCCAGGGCAAACGGGTTACCCAACGAAAAGCTTTTTCATCATATTACAACAGCATATTTGCCTTTCAAACATACTGAGGAGCGCTTCGCCACATCTATAATTGGGATTAAAATAGTTAAGATGGATTGTTTTATCCATGTTTATCATTTTAAAGTATTTTCATTAAATCCTTTTTCATAGAAGTATCTTATATAACTACCAAAAGAAAATATAATCGTTTTGGCGGTTCGTACATATCCCAATTAAATTTATATGAGTTATTAAAAATAAGTTCAATATCCTTTCCAATCTTGGTATATGCTGTCTTTTACATTCTAGCAGGTTTCACAGCATAGCCTTTGTATGATGGAAAGTCTTCTCCAGCAGTAGAATCTATAACTCCACTAAATAATAACCTCCATCTAGTATTTCTGTGATAGGTGCACTCTATCTTAATTATTAAAAAATGTATTACTTGAAAGTTAATATTCTAGAAAAATATTCCTAAAAGGAAAAGAAAAGGATTATCGAATACGATATAATAAGGATATTAGCAAGATGATAAATCAAGAAGGAGCTCAGATAGACATAGTGTCACTGGGGTCATCTGTTTTCCCATTTACTCTAGGAGGTACATTTTGAAAGAATCTAAATCGAATAAAGGATGGTTAAGTTTGGGAGCAATCGGGTTATTTTTCCTGGGAAAAATGAAATGGTTGTTTGCGCTATTGAAAATAGCAAAAGTAGGTTCTCTGATTTCTATTTTCGTTTCTTTAGGAGCTTATGCCTTGGTTTACGGTTGGAAATTTGCCGTAGCCCTAGTCTATCTAATTTACATCCATGAAATGGGGCATTTACTTGCTGCTAAGAGAAAAGGCATCAAAACATCCAATGCCATTTTCATCCCTTTTGTCGGAGCGTTAATTGCCCTTAAAGAAGAACCCAAGAATGCTAACCAAGAAGCTTATCTTGCCTTCGGAGGTCCTTTATTAGGTACATTAGCATTTCTACCAGCCATCCCCCTATTTATGATGACGGAAAATCCATTTTGGCTTTTAGTTATTACACTTGGAGCCATGATTAACCTATTTAATCTAATGCCTGTACATCCTCTTGATGGAGGACGTATAGTGGGAGTCATCTCCACAAAGCTTTGGGTATTAGGGATTATCGGGATGGTTGTATATTTGTTTCTCCATCCAAATCCATTTTTAATTCTTTTCTTATTATTGGGTATTTCTAAGTGGTGGAAAGAATTCCGAAGTGAGATAACTAGAAATCAAAGAGATAGTGTTATTGAATTCAATCAATTTGGTTTAGAGCAGCTAGAGGAATATGCAGGTGCGACAGAAGAAGAAAAAATTCGCCTGTTTAATATTTGGAATGTGGAATTAAATCAACTAAGTCAGAAGCTAAACAAAACGAAGACTTGGCATATCCCACTCCTAGAAGATAATAAGCTAAAAGAAAGACAACTGAACGAGTTAAAAGAAAATATATATAACTCATTAGTTGATGCTGCTAATTCGAATGAATACCAGTACGGACCGACCGATTTTGGAAATATAGGCACGTATGAACGAATAGTAGCAACGTTCTTTAAAGAAGTGCAAGAACAAACTGAAATTAGGGATAAAGAGAAATCCTATTACTCATCGAGTCTCAAAACAAAAGTCATCTGGTTCTCATTATACATTGGGCTTGCCATTTTCTTAATGATAACAAGCTTATATGCAGGTGATTTAATGGAACAATATAAAACTTTATTACCGTAATACATTATGAAAAAGGGACCTCAATTTATGAAGGTCCCTTTTGTTTGTCCAATTTATCATTGTTTAGGCTCATTAATCAAAATAATTCATCCAGTATCTTATCACTTCTTTTTTTTGTGTATAATAATCATCCTTGCCATCAAGGTAGAATGCCTCGCCGCACTGTTTTTTTGTTATTTGAATAGTGCTGTATTTAATTTCTGTACCACTTTCTCCTGTAAAACTGCCATTTCCTACAACATGTGTACATTGTTCGTTAATAGAAGTTCTATCCCCGTTTTCGTTTATGTAATAATATTTATTGTTCACAGTACCGTAGTTCATATCTTTTGTTGAAGTAAAATAAACACCATATGGATGGATTTTGGTACCTTCCAACGCCTTTAAATATTCTAATTTCACTCGAATAACTGAATACTCATCTTCTTTTTCTAACATTGTTTTTTTCGGAACATCATAAAAAACTATAATAGAACCCTCGAAACCACTAGGAATAAGGTACAATTCATTTGTTTCTTTTTCTAGGTGCGAACAACCTCCAATCAATAACAAGGACATAATTATAGAAAAATATCTTATCATAGAAATTAACTCTCTTTCTAACAGACTTTTAGACATTTTTTCTTCACTTAATTATATAGTTCTTTTTAACATTATTAAACAAATCCGCCCCAATACTGCAATAAGAAAAAGTCAGCCTCAGCAACCTACTTTCTTAAAGTAAAGCACCCGCTAGTTAAACAAAGTTACTTAGTGAGAGCTGTTTAACAGCACACGATTATTACTATAGAGAAACCACGCTTTTTGATTTTATTGAACATACCATTCGCAGAAAAGCCAAAAAGATGGTCTTATTTTTAACCTCCATCGTTAGCTGAATAAGCAAAAAGCTTTACCTACAGTTCCTTGAAAAATTAATTATTACAAATAATTGACCTGTAATACGTTTTACTCCTTCTCTATCCGCCACCAATTAAGTAAATAATACAAAATGAACTATGTCTTTATAAACAAAAAAAGACCCAAATCCCTGTTATATCAAGGATTTAAGCCTTTGTTAGTTGATGACCTGTGAGGGATTCGAACCCACGCCCCCTTCCCTGTCAAGACTATCTCATTGTTTTCCTCTAGTTCTTTATTATTCCCAGAAATACTGATACGTAAGGGATTATCGCTCTTTTTCACAATAAAATTACCCTCTGATACTTTCCGATTCTTTGCAATCCGCCCCCATTTCGCCCCCAATCAGACCGTATATTACTGATAAAATAGTGATTGTACTAAAACCATATTTCATTCACTTCATTTAATTTGACACTAGGTCTCAGACACTTTTTAGTTAAAGCTGTAGTGGTCTTTACCTATTTTCATCAGATAACAAATTATCCATAAAAGCAATTACAACCAATTTATTTTTCACATGACAGCACTCTTTTGCTTAAGTCCTTTTTTAAGTAATTGGAATAATCATTGTCCAACTTGTTAAAAATTAACGAAAAAGCATAAGAAGGGACTTCCAATGAGTAAAAGAAGAGTTAAATATACAAAAGGTGAGTATATAACTGTAGCAATTATTTTCTCGATATTAATAATGATTCAATACCCAATTTTAGCATCATTCATTGTAATAGTTGCTTTATTAGTGGGAACATACCGCTACCTTATTTCTTTCAAGAGATACAATAGGGACTTTGTTAAAGTCAAAGACCATCTTTTTATTATATCAACAATAAGATATTGGAGGCGAAGAAACAAAATTATTTTAGGAATTGCACTATATTTATTAATTGTGGTTTTAAGTGATACAGCTTCAAATCCTGTGTTAAGGTTTGTATTTAACCTTTTGTTCATTGGTATTTTCTTTGGTTCAATTGGCTTAGGGTTACGTTGGTTATACCGGGTTTGTAAAGCTCTTTTATTAAATATTAAGCCAACAAATTTAATTGAACCTATAGAAGATGTAGATAAAATGAGTGGTCTTGAATTTGAACATTTTTTAACACCACTTTTTAGAAGTCAAGGCTACAACGTAGAAGTAACTAGCCCCTCTGGTGATTTTGGTGGAGATTTAATATTAAAAAAAGGAAAAGAGAAATCTGTGGTACAAGCCAAGCGATATGGGGAAGACAAGAAGGTTGGTGTATATGCGATAAACGAAGTGGTTGGAGCTGCCGGATACTATAATGCAACTAAAAAGATTGTAATTACCAATCGTTATTATACAGATGCTGCAAAGATAACCGGTAAAAGGAATGGGGTTACTTTACTTGATAGGGATGACCTAGTAAGGATGCTTAATCAATACAACGATGCACGAATTAGATTTTCAAAGCAGAAAGAACCTATTGATATATAAATTATTTTTTTATTAATGCTGATTGAAAAGAAGTGTTACTTAAATATTAGTTATGAAACGCCTTTTATTTATGTAGTAGAACTATTTATTTTTCAAATAACCTTTTAATAAAGCATATGAATTGATGGCTTTGGTGTGAAGGAGAGGAGGACAAAAAATGCCCTTAATATTAAGGACAGAATTCCATTGTAATATGAAAAAAATTGTAACAACCAAACTTTTGGCGCTTCAATCGAGTATGGATTATTTAAGGTGCCAAGAGCATGATACTCATACTCTTGACTTGCCCAGGTCTCACTTTACCAAGCACTCTACTACGAGTACACCTTATTCTGCCTAGCTTTCGCTATGAGGACGGTCAACTTCTGGGGAAGTTTATTCCCATTTAACGGGAGACACTACGAGAGTAAATCGTAGCCGGGGCAGACGGGATACCCAACGGAAAGCTTTTACGTCATATTACAACCGCATATTTGCCTTTCAAACATACGGAGGAGCGCTTCGCCACATCTATAATTGGGATTAAAATAGTTCAAGATGGATTGTTTTATCCATGTTTATCATTTTAAAGTATTTTCATTAAATCCTTTTTCATAGAAGTATCTTATATAACTACCGAAAGAAAATATAATCGTTTTGGCGGTTCGTACATATCCCAATTAAATTTATATGAGTTATTAAAAATAAGTTCAATACCCTTTCCAATTTTGGAATATGCTGTATTTTACATTCTAGCAGGTTCCACAGCATAGCCTTTGTATGATGGAAAGTCTTCTACAGCAGTAGAATCTATAACTCCACTATATAATACTAGGACCGTATTTTACTTTTTCTCACCATTTTTCGCTTTGCTAACCTCATTTTTTTCAGCCCTTTTTCACCACATAATTCCATTAAAAATGAACTTGGAAAAGTATCTCCAAGCTCATTTATTTCACTATCAATTTTTTGTTATGATGGTGGTGTATCCTTATTTAGAAACTGGAATGGTCAAAAGTTTATAAGAAAGATTCATAAATTCTCTTAATTTATTGAACTAAGCCGTTTTACTTTTTCCCTTCCCTTTTTCCTTCACTAGTTGTTTTTCGTGCCATTTTTTATATCCAGTAATGTGTTCATCAAGAAGTTGATAATAACGGAACCAGTCATGTGTTTCAACTTTTGATGTATAATCTTCTAAATTTCCCCAATCAGATATTAATTCAATAGCTGGTTCGATATATTTTTCATTTTTAGTCGCTATTTCTATTAAATTGGTACAAACATTTCTTGTCCAATTTAATCTATCGTATTTATCCGAAGACTCTTCGTTTGGTATTCCAATCAAATCGAAAACATGGTCCAGCATCTCATTCATTTCAGCATCAAAAACTTCAATAGCTTTCGACATTACTGGTTCATTCAAAAAACCTTTTTAAATGATTTTTGTTTTTCATAGTAATTTGAAAATGACTTGATTACATTTTTTAATATTTCTATCTGTTCCATATAGTAACTCCTCTTTTATTCATAGCTAAATTAATCAATTAGTATCTTCACTCTTTTTTTCGCCACGCCAAATAGCAAATTGTTTTTTACTTTCAGCTTTCTGTTCGTCTGTTAATTTCCGCCAAATATAGAACTCGAAAATGTGTTGTATATATTGACTATGAATTCCCCTGCCAGAAAACAATTCATCCATTATTCTATTACGAATATCCTGCTGTATTTCAGGAAGACGATATTGCAAACAATATCCCGCTTCTTCTAAATTTCGAATGTTGGCTAGTCCCTTTGTATCCGGGTCAAATAATTTACTCTCCGTTTTCGACCTTTCAATTTCTTCAAAAATTGTTTCATCTTCATGACCATGATAGCCAATTATGTAATTGTCTAATCTTTGATAACATTCTACATCGCCTCTGAATATCAAAAGTTCATCAAATGGAACTCCTAAAATCCTGGAGAGTATGATTAAGTCAATTTTATCAGGAAAAGATTTCCCACAATAATAATTAGAAATTGTTTTTACTTCTCTTCCCATAATTTTTGCTAATTGTGATTGTGAAAAACCCGCTCTCTGCACTAAGAATTTAATTCTTTGACCAGTTGCTTTTTCAACAATCTTGTCCAAATATGAAAAGTCTTTTATTTGTTTATTTGTCAATTCTACGAGCCTCCTCAAGAGTAAACATATCCATATTATAGTTACGTTTTGTAGGCAAAAGAAGTAGAAAAATTCTTTCTAGAGTAATATAAAATTTTGCTCTTCTTCATTATCATATTGAAATGTTAACTCCGTATCTACTCTAAAACTGTTACCTGTTATGAGATACGTTAAAGTGAACCTTGTACAGGAAAAAAAATTATCGTTAATTAAAAAAGGCTATACTAAAGGCAAAGGTTGATTTTTAATACATAAATTAATAATTGTTGAAGGATATGAATCACTAATAATTAGTGACAAGTCATTTTTGTTTATGTGGTAGCGTATCCTTGAATTGAACCAAAAAACAACATCGGAATGGTAATTATCAATATATATTCATAAAAATTACCTCAAAAGTTATCTTTCCTAATTTTAAGAAAAATAGTCCAGTTTTTGAGGTGTAATAGCTCTTTGTTGTATGGAACTAACCTGCCCCTTTAGCTCTATAAGAAAAAGAGCTGCCGAAGCACTCCCTTAATGAAGTAAAGCACCTGTTAGTTCTATATGGTGTTTTATATTTTAATGGGCTTCTAATGGTATTTTTCCAATATCCGAAACGTCCTTATGCTGGTATTTTATCACTTCAAAACCTGGGATTCGTAAAGTAATTGTATCGAAACCGTAAGGTGGCATTTTAGGTCCTTCATAAGTAACAATTTGAATTGTTATATCGTATATATCATCGAATTCATCACGGGCTATATCAATAACTCTTTCCGAATCAAAAAGCCTTGATTCACCATAATACTTTTTTGTTGCATTGAGTATCTCTGTTCCAATAGCCCTCAAAAATGTCTGTTCGAGTATAACTTCACTACCGACCCTAGGAAGTTTCTTTTTCTCAGTTTTAACGACTTTCCAAACGGTATTTTCTTTTTTTAGTGTATATAACAGATTTAGTCCATCTAACTTGACTGCATGTATATAAGCAATGTTTTCTTTAACATAAATCCTTGGCTCTCTAACCCATGTCCATATATCACCCTGTAATACAGATAATACTGCCTTACCTAGAAGTGAAACTTGTCCTTTATCATTATAGAAGGGAAATTCTCTGAAGAAATATATATCTTTAACCCCATTTAAATCAATATCGAAATAATACTTATTAATAAATTCTTGACTTGGTGCTTCTTGCTTTGCAAAAACAGCAGTATTATTTATAAAAAACAAGATACAGAAAATTACATAGAGTTTTTTCTTCAATAAGAACCACCTACTTTTAATTTTGTAGGTATCTTTCCCAAAAGCTTCTTCAACTACCCTCCCCCTTTAGTTCCGTAAGAAAAAAGGTTGCCGCAGCAACCTTCCTTTTTGAAATAAAGCACCTGTTAGTTCAAAACATATTTCATTCCATTTTGGGCAAAGTAACTGTAACTAAAACAAGGAGGTAGTGATGGTTAGGAAAACGATACTTGCTATATGTACATTATTTCTTTTGAACATAGTCGCACCAACCCTAGAGGCAAAAGCTTTAACCTTTGGTGAATTACCAACCAAACAAACATCGAAACAATGGTCAGTTCAAGTAGGCGAAGCTGAACAAGGTAAGGGGTTAGCAAAGCCCGAAAAGGGAAAATTTCATACTTACTCTTTAGAGGTTGATAACATTGGTAAGGATGTATTATCTGCCAAAATTTATATGTTTAGAAATGAACCTAATTCTACGACAAAGTTTGCACTTTTTGGATGTCCTGGTGAAGAGGATTGCAATAAAAACAGCTTTGAAAAAGCGATTTCTTTAGCAAAACAAATGAATGATGGGTATCCTTATAAATTTAGCAATTTCGTTTTGGCTGAAAAAGCAACGGAATTTGAAGTGGAAATCGTTTGGACTCAAAAGGGTAGCGAAGGCAGACCTTTAAAAGAATCATTTACATTCACTGCTGAATAACAAGAAAACAAAAAGACCGAAATAATCGGTCTTTTTGTTGAACTAACGCACCTGTTAGTTCATTAACAATTGAGTTAATAAATATATCTAAAAGTCTCATATTTTCCATACTTGATAACAGTTTTAAATTCTTCTCCACCATTTTTATCATTTAACAAAGCATCCATCTTATCATCTTTAATATTGTAATGTCTCTTATTCAGAAAGCCTACACTTCGGATTGTTGGATGGGCTAAAATTGGTGATAAGTCACCATCTAGTACATTAGTATCAACAAATCTAAAGTCAATTAGGTTAGGAAATTGATTTTAAAATTTCAAATTATCAAGATTACCGCAAGAATTAAGGCACAGAACCCGAAGATTTTTCAGAGAGAATAATTCTTCATTTGGTACAAATTTCTAATATGTAAATGTTCTAGCGTATTGCCTAAGCCAGACAAACCAAAATCATCTTGTAATTTAGTACAATAATGTAATTCTAAACGCTTTAATTTATTCATTTTTTCTATCCCAAGGAAATCTTGTATATTAGACCAGTTTAATTCTAGCTAGAGGAGATTTTCAGGAATACCAACAAAGTTGCCCAGCTTATTCTTTTTATGATGCCAAAAAGTTAAATACTTAATGTTTTCAAGCTGCATCTCATTAAACTTATCTTCTTTTAAGTTTAAGTAAGACTGAAGATTATCTGGTATTTGTTCAAACCAAATCGTATTATTTCTCCAGTTATCCATTTTGAATCTCCCCTATATTCGCCATTATTTCTTTATCTTATCATTTGAACTTATTAAACTAAACTGCCCCGTTAGCCAACCATGCAGCGCACAACCAGCGCTGCACCACAGAGAATGAAAATGGTGGAAAACCGTCCATACTGATTCTATGGCTGGGTGAGGAAGGTCGATGAACTATGGTGCCATTAGAGCCCATCCGTTAGTCTGACTCCAACGACCTCGGTGCATCACAGACTGTCGCTCCCTTACGGGAAGCACTCATGGTAGATTAATCCTATTCTGGTTTTTGCACCAGCCTCTAATTTTTTGCCATAGAAAGGATGGTTTCAATGGAAGTTATCATTGAACGAGTATGCGGAATGGATGTACATAAAGATAACATTACCGCCTGCATTATGACCCCCGAAGGAAAGGAGATTCAAACATTTTCTACAAAAACGGTGTTTTTAATTCAACTGATGGATTGGATTAAATCACATGGTTGCACTCATGTCGCTATGGAGAGCACAGGTGTGTTTTGGAAGCCTATCGTGAACTTAATTGAGGCTGAAGAAATGGAGTTTTTAGTTGTTAACGCACAACATATGAAAGCAGTCCCTGGTCGAAAAACAGATGTCAAGGATGCTGAGTGGATCGCTCAACTTCTTCGTCATGGTTTATTGAAGGCAAGCTTTATCCCTGATCGAAATCAACGAGAATTGCGTGAGCTTGTTCGGTATCGTAGAAGTATTATTGAAGAACGAGCCAGACAGCATAATCGAATTCAAAAGGTGCTTGAAGGTGCAAATATCAAATTAGGCTCTGTCGTATCGGATATTATGGGTGTTTCATCAAAGGACATGCTTCATGCGATCGCATTTGGTGAGGATGATCCTGAGAAACTAGCAAACCTTGCGCGACGTTCGATGAAGAAGAAAAAGATGATTTAATCCTTGCCCTGAATGGGTATGTGAATCCTCATCAACGCATGATGCTTAAAACGATTCTAACTCATATTGATTTTCTGACTGAACAGATTGAAAACCTCGATCAAGAGGTTGCCCAAAGAGTTAGTGTGTATCAAGAAAACATAGAACGACTGGATTCAATACCTGGGATTGCCACTCGAATGGCAGAACAAATTCTAGCTGAAATCGGAACGGACGTTGAAAAACAGTTCGAAAGTGCAGCCAGATTATGTTCATGGGCCGCCCTCGTACCAGGACACAATGAAAGTGCAGGAAAAAGGAAATCAACCAGAGGCAAAAAGGGAAATAAATATTTAAAATCTGCTTTAACTGAGGCTGCTCATTCAGTTGGAGCCTCCAAAAACTATCTTGGCGCTCTATACAGACGGACAGCTGCGCGAAAAGGAAGAAAACGAGCTGGAATTGTCGTTGCCCACGCCATGTTAAGAATTTCTTATTATCTTTTAACAAGGAAAGAAATGTATGTAGACTTAGGCGAAGATTATTTTGATAAGCAAAAGCAAGCTTCCATTGTACGAAATTCGGTCCGAAGGTTAGAAAACTTAGGATATACCGTAAATATATCAGAGGCATCCTAACCACCGATTTATTAGGAGATCTAATAAGGCGCTGCTCTTTTTCAAAAAAATTGAAGCTTGCGTTTTATTTAATATGGTCTTTTTTCTTATTATTAGTGTTTAATTTTCATGGTAGTTTAAGTGGAGACGTTTACAATCTCATGTTTATTAAAACATAAATATCCAACCGACTGTTAGAACCCCTTCTAAATTCCCGTAGGATAAGAAACCCCCGTCATCCATATTATTTACTTTTTTTCAACCTTTACCTTTAACATAGCCTTTTATAATAATATCCAGTCTTATATAAGAGGGGCAATAAGTAGTATAGAAAAAGGAATACCTGTTCAAACAAGAAGAAAGTAATATTAAATAAGTGTTATAAACAAAGTTATTAAACTACAGGACTTTAATTGAAGGCAGGGCTGCTGTAGCAAGGATTGTTGCTTCTATGGAATCCGACCAATGTTATTATCTTTTTGTTATTAATCATAATTGTAGTCCAGGACAAAAATAGGAAATAAGCTCATGCCTATTTCCTATTTATCTGGATAATTGGAAATTCCCATCTGTTTTGAACTGTAACCACGTTGATTTTTTGACCACCCTCGGTCGATACTGATTCTTCCTTCACAAATCTCCCATCAGTATAAACCTTCTCCAGCGGCTTGAATAACCCGAAAACTGACCTTGCTTTCTGTATTACTTTATCACTTCGTTCCTTACTAAACCTACGCTCGTCCTCAATCATTGTTCAAAGCTCCCTACGGTCTATCATCGGTCTTAGTTTCTTCTTATAGCTTTATTTGAAATTCAGCAGTTCTTGCTTTCGATTCCTTACGTTTTGCCTCTCGTTCCAACCTCTTTTTATTAATTATTTCCTTATAGTTTTTCATCATAGCTCAACACCATCACAATTTCCGGATAATTCTAATTGACGTGGGCTTCTCGAAGAATAATGCCATTAGCATTATTGTCATCGTCTATATCATCCCAAGCAGCTGGGTCATCCTGCCAATGACACTTTTCGCAAATGTCGTGTATTTCGGTACGCAATGTTGGTTGATTGCCACAAAGACAGTTCTTGAAGTTAAGTTTTTTACGAAGGAATCCGTTACTTCCACTTTAATATTGCGACCAGCTCTAGTAATCGTGCTCTTTAAATCATCTATTGCTGATTTGTTTCTGTTTCTAACCTTTTAGATTCCTGATAACTCTCTTCTCTTTTTCTTTGGCTATGTTAAAAGTAAAGAATGATTTACAAAGTAGACAAGATATAAACTCAAAAGATGATGGTTTAGCATGGAAATATTTGTTATGTTGATGTGATATTGTGAAGTTTTCTAATAACGGAGCAGGTTAGCTCATTAAAGTTATAGAATGGTTTGTTACTAGTACATTTATTCTCCGAAAAAATTCAACGTTATGCACTTATTTATAATTAATTCCAAAACACTTTAAATTAATATCTTTTTTTATTTCTAAATATTGTAACTTTTTAGATTCTTATTCGATTAATAAATGAACACAAAAAAGGAGGGGTATTTTTGCTTGATAAAGATAATTTAGACGAGAGTATCGAGATAATCTACAACAAGTATTATCGAGATGTTTATAAGTTCTTGATTTGTTTTACTGGGAACCAAAACGATGCTGAAGATTTAACCCAAGATGTTTTTATACGGTTACTACAATCTCAATCTAAATTTAACAAGCAATGTACATTAAAAACGTGGATTCTTTCCATAGCCAAACACGCTGCAATTGACCACCACAGGAAAAAAAGATTTTACTCTGTATTTAAAGATAGCTTTTTTAAACAACTTGTTTCAAATAGGAAAATTCCTGATGAGATTCTACAAGATAATGAACGTACAAAAGTATTGCAACAGGCTATACAGTCATTAAAACCTACGTATAGAAGCATTGTCATTTTAAGGGGAATAAATGAATTTTCCATTAAGGAAACCGCAACAATATTGCAATGTAACGAAGCAAAAGTCAAAGTCGATTACCATAGAGCCTTAAAAGTGTTAAGAAAGAAACTTAATGTTTCAATAGAGGAGGTTTTCGAGAATGCAAAATGATAATGAAATTTTTGAAGAGGTTAAACACTCTTTCGATTTAAATCCAAGAAGTGAATTTGTGAATGATACAAGACACCTATTAATTAAAAAAGCTAACCGTATAAGCAAAGCAAGAAAAATAAAGAAACTTTCTTATTATTGGTCTTTAGTTATTGCTACAGTGGCAGTAGCAGCTTGGATTTCCCTTTTTGGAGGAAATCAGTACATTTTAAAGTCTTTTCATAATGTAATGTCTGCCATTCCTAAAAACAATGAGGAAAGCATAACTGCTTCAAATAAAAATCCTTCTGTATTTATTTACCACACCCATACTACGGAATCCTTTACGCCGTTACTTGAAAATAAAAACCTAGATGAAGCATACGATGAGAATAAAAATATTACGATGGTAGGTGCAGAACTAACTAGTGAATTAAAGAAAAAAAATATTAATGTATTGCACAGCACCACGGATTTTGACAAAATAGTTCGTAACCGTGATTTAGATTACTCAAAAATATACGATATGTCAGGGAAAGAAGTACAAACTGTTCTTGATAAAAATAAAAATTTAAAATTAATTATAGATATTCACAGAGATACTCAACTAAAAGATGCTACAACCCTTAGAATAGATGGAAAAGATGTAGCAAGTGTGTCATTTGTTGTCTCGGAAAACAGTCCTAATTTTAAAGAAAACCGAAAAATCGCAAATCTCTTTCATCAAAAATTAGAAAAGAAGTATCCTGGACTTTCTAGGGGAGTCTTACTGCAAGTATCACAAACAAGAAATCCTTATAAACAAAAATTTTATAATCAAGACTTATTTGCGAACTCACTCCTCCTTCAAATTGGAGGGGTAGAAAATACAATTGAAGAAGAAAATAGGAGCGTTGAATTATTAGCAGAAATTATAGATGAAATACTAATTGAAATTGATTAATAAAAATTAAGCATACCTTACCTCATAAATCACAAAAATCATCTCATTTTCAACTCACTATAAGTCTTATAGAACTAATAAGTGCTTTACTTCAATAAGGGAGTTGCTTTGGCGACTCTTTTTTCTTTTGAAGCCAACATGTCAAAATAGCGTTGCATAAAGAAGGAACCCTTATACCTTTTACAATTCATTAATTGCCATTATTATTATTTACTTGTTTGTTTGTTTTTTTATTATTAAACTTACCTGCCCCGTTAGTTTAAGATAAATTTTTCACAATTATATATTTTATAAATCAACCTTTACCTTTAACTTAGCCAATATTTTTAATAATACACAGGAAAGACAACGGTAAAATAAAAAAGACTTCCCGAAGGAAGCTAGTTAAATATCTTTTGGCGTTAAAAACCTAGAGGGTTTAAATATCATTCTTTTTCAGAAGAAATATCAATGTCCACCAACAGTTTACCATATTGATGTTCCTTCATGTTCTCCCAAAATTCTTTCATGGCATTGCAATATTTTTCAAAGGATATTTTGTTTACAGCCAATACCCTTTTTAAGTTAGTTGTACGGTACAAATCCATAAGTCGAGTTTTATCTACTTTTTCAAAGTATTGGGGATAAAGAGTATATAAATTCGAAGCAGAACCACCACTGCCATGTTTATATGTATTTGATATAAGATTACATTCCCGAATAGTTTTCCAAACATCCGTTTGTACAATAAGTTCTTCATCTCCAAACAAATCCGTAAATGTTAACTTTAATTCTCTAAGTAAATTTGTGAGTTTCCCGAAATTACTGTAAAATTCACTATAGACATCTTCACCCTTATTATTTTCAAGGTAAAATTTAACTTGATTTAAAGACTGATTTTCATTATGAGTCATTTCTTCAAATAGATATTGCCTTAATTGTTGTTCAAATACTTGGAATAGATTACTTAAAGACATTAGTTCAAATTGATAGTGCATAAGGAATTGTTCATCAAGTCGTTCAAAAACATAATCTTGAACTGCTTCCATATAATCACCGTAATCTATGTATTGCGGAATATTGGTATTTTGTCCACTTACTGCCTCTTCCTTAAATTCGTCTGCTACTTCATTTGTGTTAGTCTTCAACCTTTCATATACCGCTTTATATATACGGGCATGGTTATCTGCTAATACATCGAAAATGCGTATATAGTCTTCTTTTAAACTTGGGCGTAAGTATAAATGAAAGTGTAATTCTCTTTTTTCGATATTTCGGTTATTAGATTTACCATTACTTTTCCCCAAAGTACAAAACCTCCCAACTGATTCTTAATTTTTCTCAAAAAGGTGTCTTAATCTATGTTGAAGTATTTTGTCTTGTTTAGTAATTTCTAAGCCGTAAATATAAGACTTTAAATCTTCATGATAATTTTCTATTCCCCAATGTTCTTCAATATCTTTTATCAATCTATTAATTATACGACACCAGTACCAATGTTCTTCGGTAATTCTCCCTGAAGGGATAGGAAAAAAGAATTGGTTATCACTTATGCTTTTTACAACGATATCTCTAATTGGGATATCTGCAGTTGAAATTATTGAGTCTTGGAGTTGTCTTAAATTTAGATACTCATTGTATGATTGTTGAATAAAACATTCTCTTATTTGTTTTACCAATAGATTATAATATTCAATCTTTAAAGCTTCGTTAATGGAGTTAACTACTTTTCTTGCTTCTTCACTTTCAACATGAAAATCCCATAAATCAATTTTATTTTGATAACTACTCTTTGTTAAATCGATTTTATTAGGTATATTTTCACCTACCAATTTCACTATCTCTTCACTACTAATTCCAAAATTAACGGATAACACTTCACACCAAGCAAATGCAGTGTTTAATTTGGATATAATATCATCCATTGGTTCAGTCCCGTCTAGATTTGTAATGTATTCTCTAGTATTTTCAATAATTTCAAGTATTTCCTGTTCTGATGAATAGAAACTTTTTGGCTTCTCTTTATAGCTATTAATAGATTCAATTAAATTAATTATTATTTCTTTAGAATACGAACCCGTTTCAAACCATTTTCTTATATGATGAAAAACACTTTTACACATAACATTATCCAAGGAATTCTTTAGAATGTAATTATATAAATATTCAATTACTCCATTATCATCGGTTGTATAAAAAGCATTCCTTATAACACTATTTTCTTCTTTAGTATCTAATAATTTCATATCGCCTTTATGTTCAATTTTGAAGAATACAGTTGCAAAACACATTCGGTAAACATCATCTTTTGTAAATTTGTCAGTAAAAATTTCTTCACCAAGAATTTCTATAACCTCTTTAATAAACAGACTGGTTTTTTCAAATGTCCTCAAGTTATTAAATTCAAATTCTTCAGCGGTAATACCTATGACTTTCCATATCTCTTCACCCAGGATTTCTACAGGTGCTTCATCTGCGTATTCCTCTATTGTATAAGTCCTATCAATGGCTTTTTCCTTATAATTTTTAAAGGTTTCTTCATCTTCTTCGAGCTGGTCAGTAGTCGCAATTAGAACCGTTTTTATATTTTCTATTTTAGCAAGACTATCAATCAATCCTAATATTTCCTTTATATCTAAGTCATGATGTTTTCTTTCTAAATCATCAAATATAATTATATATGTACCTTTCTTACCTAACTCTTTATACAAGGTTGAATGCAATTTTTCAATAAGAGGAACAGAAATAGTCAATCCATGAAATTCGATGTTGACATTATTAAATATTTCTCTTACCTTCCTAGAGTATTTCTTAAATTTACCGTTTGGTACACTATCAACAATCTGAAAATATATTTCTTGAATTATGCTATCTATATCTTTTTTCCCAAATAAGGATACATAACATGCATCGGAATATGCATCTTTAAAATCTAAAACATATTTTGTCTTCCCAATACCCCAAGCACCGTCTATCAATACCCTTTGATAACTTGAATGATTAAAATGATTTAGTACGGTAATTATTTCATTTGCTTTCATTAACACTACCCCCAATTAAGGTATAAGCCATATAACTGAAATGGAAACCACTTCCATTAAAAATCATATCATAACTTTAAGGAAACAAGCAGTTTAAAATTAATTGGCACTATTAAAAGGTTCGAGAAAAAGAATAATAACTGCGAAATATTGGGAGAACGATTCGAATGACTTTTTGGAGGAGACAGAACCTGGAGAAGCGGATTGTCAAGGAGATACCATATATGGCAGTCAGTGTTTAGAAGTAATACTAAAGAAAAGGCTATGTTAAAGCTAAGGTTGATTAATAATAAATAATATGGATGACGGGGTTTCCTATTTCTTATGTAAATTTAATTGGGTTTCTAAGGCACTTGGATATTTATGTTAAAATAAATATGAGATTGTGAAGGCTTCAACTTAAACTAACGGGACAGATTAGTTGCATAAGAATTTTATGTTATTCGAATAACGTGTCAGACTATTATAAAACCTAGTATTATCTTTTTGAGTTAATTATGTTCTTTATCACTATCGCTTAAAGTTGAAATAACAGCTAAAATGGTTGCCACGGTCATTTGCATTACCTCTTTTGTATTAATTAAAATCAGGAATACACAGGATGATTATGATTTATTCAAATTCAACCAAGAACTTTAACATAGCCATAAAAATAAAAAATAGAGGTGAAAAAGTGAGAAATAAATTAGGTGTATTGATTTCAATGCTTGTCCTATTTGCCAGTTATTTTTTAATCACTAAAGCTAAGAAAAATAAAACAATACCTACAGAAGATATATTTATTGTCTATCCACCAAAAAATAAAATAACGACCGAAATGATAATAACTTCGGATAGTGAGCAAGGTGATTTACAGGATGTAGATTTACAAGGCATTGATTTATACAATGAAGAACACATAGCGGAATTAGCAAGAAAACAGCATCATCTAAATTGGTAGACTGGTTTCTTATCGAACTACACTGTTTTCATAACCAAAAAGACTACGTTTCCGTAATGAAACGTAGTCTTTTCTCTAGTGCCTCGCTATTTATCCCAACATATGCGAGTATGAGATAAGTATGGTTATTTATTGTTTGGTTAGATACACTCTATCTTCGTATGGCTTTAATAGTATGGTTTCTGAAGAATATGAGTCTTGAACCGGGTTGTTGTTTTATATGTGTTTTTATTCCTGCGGGTACCCCAAAAGAGAACGGCTAATCTTAAAGACAGGGTTTAATATTGTTACTTGAGAAATTCGATATCTTTTATGTTTGAAGCTATCAGTAGAAATCGTAATACGTCAATCATGTTTGAGCACCCATTATCCTGATACCAGATGACGAACACTTTGACGTCAAGTTGTTGATAAGGTACCACATTTTGGAATCAAAAAAGATAAAAATCAGCGGTAGCAAAAAGCTTTACCTACAGTTCCTTGAAATATTAATTATAACAAGTAATTGTCCTGTAATACGTTTAAATGCTTCTCTATCCGCCACCAATTGAGTAAATAATACAAAATGAACTATATTTTTATAAACAAGGCTCTGTTAAATGTTAATGTTGAAATTTGAATAATAAATAGGGGAACCCCTTTTATCAGGCTTGGCCCTTTTATTGTTAAACTACGGGTGCGATAGTTTAACAAGATAACTTAATCTTCTTTCACAACTTTTAACTTTTCAGGAAGAACAGCAATCAATTCATCCATATTTTTCAATTGGTTTGTTACCAAATAGGTCGAGGGGATATCGTATTCCAATTTACAAAAAGTTGTAGATTCATTCATATTCAACATTACGCCGTCCTCTTGGTCAAACCTTTCACCAAATGTTACATTATTCTGATTTGAAATTATAAAGAGATGATATGGAATAAGGGATTTAAAAATAATTTCAGATAGTTGATTTTTATCTTTAACCTCGACACTAAAAATCAATATATCGAAATGGATTTCTCCATATTCGGTCATTCTATATGCTGTTTTTTGAGGGACGAACTTATGCGTATAAATTACCCCAAGTTTATCTAACTGGTCTCTCATTCCATCAACATCCCAGTCATACCATTCAAAGGTAATAAACAACGGAAACTGATTTAAGCAGGAGAAAAACAGGATAAAGAATTCCTCAATCCCATTGTCTTCTGCATCAATTTCGTATACTGTCTTAGGTGAAGGATTTACCAAAAAGTCGTGTTCTTGATTAAAAGAATACACTTGTTCTCTAATATATATTTCCACTTTACCACTCCAAATGTACTTCGTTAGTCGAATATGGACTACAAATTGAATTTTGACAAGCGTAAACTATCATAAGTATCTGTCATTTCAAATACAAATGATTTTAATAAAAATTCTTTGATATTATGTCTCGTACTTTCGTTACTACGACTATCAATAAACAAGAACCAAGCGAGGTAATTGTCGAGGTATTTGGTAGCCACACCTTTAAATCGGTCTATCCATTGTTTCATACTAGAATGGAGACCATTGACATTTTGAGTGTGATATAAGCCTTTGAGAACGCACTTACCATCAGGTTTCTGAGGGAGAGTAGTAAAGTATTCGGTACTGCCAAGCCTGTAGTGGACTTTCACCACCAAGTTATAGCCCATGCCGGGCGCACACAAGAAAGAGATTGAGAATTTTCCATCTCAAACTCTTTTTATCATATCCCCAATCTTTGCGATTGAAATATTTCTTCCTTATTTTTTCTGAACGTTCCCGAATAATCTCACTGGATGGCTTTGTCTTTATAGGAAGAGTTTATTACTCATCTTAATTTTTTTCTCTCTTCTTGGATTGTATAAGTATTTCTTATGTATTCCTTAGCCGTTCGTTTCCAAGGGTTCTCTCGAATAATGAGCAGCAGCAATATCCGAATATCGCTATAATCTTCTATTTTGTTTACGAGCTAGAATTCGGTTCCACTGGTTATATCATATTTGCTTCTCAAGATATTCAGCAACAGCTCCCTCAAAGCCTCCATTTTTCCCTGTTCAAAAATATCCCTACTCAATTCCTGCTGTTCCAGTTTTGTTCGCTTTCGTTCATGAAATTGCTGAAGATGGACCGTTTTCTCATTTATCCTGAAATAGCCCTTCAAAATTGCATCATTTTTTCACTTTCGAAGACTAGCTCGACTAAACTATCGACACGACCTTATTTAAGCCTCTCTATATAAATACAAATTGTTTGCTATTTCTCCAGGTTGAAACGGAGGATTCGGATGATTGACGAACCATTCGATTCGCTTCATATCAATAAGAAACTTCCAGAACAGTTCTTGAAATTTAGTGAGCATAAACTGTGTATGAGAATCTTCCTTGAAACTGTAAACACCAAGTTTCTGATTGCCATTTTCTGTAGCAGTTTTCTTAATACGATGGTTTCCGTTTATACACAAAGGTTTTAACTTGTTGTTAATATCAGCTATGAAAATAATTGGGTTTTCAGGATGCTTCGGAGTAAAATTCTTGTGCAACGCTTCTTCATAAACTGCATCTAGTATAACCTTAGCAGGAATTTCTTCTGGCTTCATATTATTTTCTGTGATGTATTCTGCCATCTTACTGATGTTCCAAATAAATGTGAAGTATCCTGAACCGAATTTCACCTCTAATCCGTAATCCTCGAAGTCGGGTTCTATACCGGATTGCGCTGCTTCAAGATAATAGTGTATATATCCCTGATAATGGTTCATCAGAAGGTCTTCCCATTTTGACATAATATCTCTAAAGTTAGGAAACTTTCGCATACCTGGATTCACTCTGATTGAACGTATATACTTTCTAGGCTCAATTTGAACGTTTAATTCCAATTTAATCCCTCTCTCTATGACCATCTTTGATTTGCCAATCCTCGAAACGATAATCAAACTCTTTTTCTAACAACTCAGAGCTATCAATAGTTTACGAATACAAGCTTATTATCAAATGAAAAGGTATTCCGAGGGAACACCTTTTTTATTATTACTGTGAGTAATTATTGCACTTAAAACTGAAAACCTATTTCTTTTTATTGCTGAATTGTTTATATTCTTTTTGTTGCTTCGCAATATACAGATTTATAAAATAATTAAATAATGCAGTAAAAAAGACAAACGAAAAAAAGTTAAATAAAAACTCAGATAATTTGTTAGTCATTTGATAAGTTAAAAAAATGACCACAAACGATATTCCTACTAAGATGAAAAATTTCCGCTTGTTTTTCGCTCGTTTATCTCCATCCTGTGGTCTAAGATAAGACTTTGCAACGGGATTTAAAATAGGACCAGTAAGTGATTGCAAAGATATACAATACAGAACAATAGTTACTTGCAAAATAAAGTCTTTGTTTATATTAGCAAAAGCAAAGATTCCTGGAAAAAAACTCAATAGAATTGAAACGGCTATATTTATTAAAAAAAACCAAAAATGCTTCCAGTTGAAACAATTCTTTTCCCATTTCATTTCAAACTTAGCTAGGAACCAAGCAATTACCGGCGTAACCGCAAAAACCGTTCCAATATTAAACTCATTAAGGTCGTCTTCAAAAGACCACGGACCCAAATCAACGCCCGCTCCCTGTACCATATAGAAAAATCCTAATATGGTTACTATTATCCTTGCAACCCAAAGAAATATTTTATAAGGTGTCGACACTTTTTTCTCCTTATTAAAGATGTCAATTTTCTGCAAAGATGTGACGATAATAGTGATACACAAACCTGATGCTAAAGTAGTCACCCACACAGGGAAACCTTTATACAAAGCGAAAAGTAAACTAACCGCAAATAATACAACGAGACCAATTACTGTAATTACAGTTGATATTGTAATTTTGGATTGTTTTTCAGTGAAATCAGTTTTTAAGGGATTCATAATAAACTACCACCTCCGATTATGTTTTTTTTAGTTTTTATGAAGCCTTAACGTATAATTAATCATTTTTTACCAATTTGTCAATGTATTATTTTCTTAGGTATATATAAGAATCTTCCAATAAAGTGAATCCCCAAATATCATCTCCATCAAATTATAGAAAAAGAATTCAACCATCGTATTTGTACCATTAGTTACATTTAGATTCCAATAAGTAAAATGAACTATATCCAAAGTGCCGCTATTCACCACATAAATACATAAAAATAGTATAAAGTGAAAAAAAGGAATGACTAATAACCCATCCAAAAATTGTTAGGGGTAGGTTAACGAAACAAGGAACAGAATACGATTTATGTATTGGCGAAGTTACATATGGAAGCGATTTATTTTTGACCATTCCTGGATAGAGATAGACGGAAAAGTGTTCGATATAGCTTTCAACTGAATTTACAAAATGAAATTAATCCCCCTGTTTATGCAGGATATGATTTGTATACTTGAGAAACAAGTAGATAGAATTTATGGAATAACTTCTCCATCAGGATTTTATTCAGATGCCGGTAAAATTCTCGAAACTCCATGGGGATGAGAATAATGATTTATATAATCGAATTTATTATTGGTATTATTTCAGGCATTATTTCAAATCTTATAACACATTGGCACCTTAAGAAGTTTTTAACATGAATTTTTAAATACGGGTGCCTTGGGTCTGATAAAGAATCAACGTAAAATAAAATATATTAATACTAAAAAGTAAAACCATGAATAGTTAACTACTCATGGTTTTACTGTACCATCTTTTTCAATATCAATCCGAGAAATAAATCTATGAATTAATTCCGGCAAGATATCCGGTGAATAAAGATACTGTAAGAAATCTTCTTTAATACAACCTAGGTCAATTTTATGGTTACTTGCATTTGCTTCAAGAGACGCTTTTTGAGCATGTAGCTCTTCTAATTCTTTATTATTAATGCTGTTGGAAGCCTTAAAATCTTCCGCTGTCAAATCCCCATCTGCTCTCATCTGAATGTAATTTAACTTCCGTTTTTGCAGGATTTTTATTTTGCTTTCAATTCTCTCTAATTCTTTTGTGCTCTTTTTTAAAGATTTTTCAAATTTTCTGCTGAAAATGTTTTGATAACATTTCAAGATTTACTTTCTTTAAAAATTCGTTAAAATCATGAATAATAGCATCTGTTAACCTGTTTTCCTTTATTGCATGGGAAGAACATTTTTCATTCCCATATCTGCCATATGAGCCACAAATATAACCTTTTCTGTCGGACCGGAACCACATTCCTTTCTCGCAATCAGCGCAGAAAGCAGTGCCGTTAAATTCTTTTTTCTTTGTACCATTTGTTTTTGTGCAGCCTCAAAGACATTTTCATAATAATAGGTTCATGAGTACCTTCTACAATTTTTTGTTCGTTCGTATCTATAGACTTTCTTTTCGTACTAACAACACTGATTGTAGTGGTCCGGCATTGGGCTAAATTACCAATATAATGCGGGTTAGATAGTATTGTTTTAATAGTATTGCTCATCCACTCGGTTCCCGCATTTTTCTTATTAATTACCTGAGCAGGAGTTGGGTAACTTCCCGTTTTCAAGGTAGTAACCGAATGGTGGTGTGGAACCTTGATACTTTCCAGAGGCAGCGCCGACTTCTTTTATGCTTTTTATACGTTGGCTTAAATTCTGGGATTCCTTTTCGTACATCCAAGCAAGTAATCCAAGCATATCTACGTTATTTTCTATTGTATTTACCATTCCATCCAATGAAATGATATGTACACCCTTGGCTTTAGCAAGATTAGCAATCGTATAGGAAAGCTCACCGTTACGAGCCAAACGGGATAAGTCTTTCACCAATACAATATCAATGTTTTTCTGTTCGATATCAATTAATAATTTTATCAGTTCCGGTCGTTTAGCTTTGATTCCGGTCTTTCTGTCTTGATAATACTTTTCAAATGTCCACCCTTTGTCCTGAATATATTTTTCAAACATCAATTTTTGGTTTACCAATGAGGTATCCTGTTCTTCTCTACCAGTGGAAACACGAGCATATACGCCAACTCTATACATGTTTTAATCCCCTCTCTCAAAACTTGCATTATTTTTTATGTATTTTATGTTTACAAAGTCATCGACTTTAGAATTAAGTCTTGAAACATTTTTTCAAATGAGTCCCCATTTTCATCAAATCTTCGTGAAATTTTCACGATGTTTTCCCCCAAAGAAGTCATTATATTTATGTATGTAATTTCGATTTAATGTCCATAATGGTTACTAGATTTCCGATTTAACAACCATAAAGGTATACCAAATTGAATTGAATATCGAACCAATAATAAGAAAAAGCTTATAAAATAAGCATTTTAAGCCATATGTTTATAAGCTTTTTCTCTCAAAAAAATTTGGTTCGATTTTTCATACAAGTGTCCGGTAGAAAGTTCGATTTTCTATCCTACTACATTTTCAAGCAGTACAACTGGGTTAACTTTAAAAAGTACATTAAATTTCAAATCTGTTCCCCTTCTATCGTTAATCCTTATACTATCAATAAAATAAAGGAATACTAATCTCTGTTCTGTATGTGATAATTCTTTTAAATCCAGTCTGCTCAAAATTGTGTAAAAATACATTTATATTATCTGGTTCTAAGAGGATTTCGATATCTTTTATTGTTTGTTTAACTTTATGAATTTGCTTTTGTATCCTCTTTTCAACATTTCGAAATACGCTGTCCAATTTTAGCCCTATTTCAATTTGACTTTTTTGATTGTCCTGAATAAGCTCTTCTTTACCTTTAAGTTGTTCAAGAAAATCTTTTAAAGTATTAGAGTAATTTAGTAATGAGCTAGTTACTGTGGAAGAGTTAATCTTAAAAGAAACTGACAATTGTTTTTGGACATAATCAATTAATAGTTGGTTTAAACTTTCAGCTTCAATTTCAAACGGACAAATAGTGCAGTAATACTTTAAATAGGTATACTTAATACCCTTCTTTTTTGTAGAGCAATTCCGATGTTTAAGCTGACTATCACAATTTTCACAATACAATAGGTTGCCGAATAAAAATGGAGTTTCAAACTTATTGTACTTTTTTTTCAATGAACGATTAATTCCAATTAATCGAATTAAGGAATTTGGCACTATTGGTTCATGAGTGTGCTCTCTATAAAATTTCTTTTCAAGGATTTGTTCTCCTTTGAAATTCCAGTCTAAGTGACCTAGATAAACAGGATTTTTTAGCATGTTATCTATGGTACTTGCTTGCCATCTTTTTTTGGAAGGCGAAGGAATTTCAGCTTCATTTAAAATATCAGCAACTTTTTGTACTGAATGTCCCCAAGATGCTAAATAAAAGATGAATAATACAATTGCTTCATCTTGATTGGGTACTAATTGCTTGTTAATTTGCTTATATCCAAATGGAATAGTAGAACCCGGTCTTTTAACAAGTTCTGAGTTCAAATCTGTCTTTTGATTATCTACTGCTCTTCTTGATTTTTCGATAGACTCTGCATTAGCTATAATAAGTTGCAACTTAACATCCAAATCGGCAGGTGTCCAGGCTTCTTCTTTGGTTGTAGTGAAAAATTCAAGATTTGGCTTTTTATTAATTACCTCGTAATAAAACTCAGATACAAATGAATAAATTTTTCTATCAATTCTTGAGAAGTCATAAAAAATAACCGCTCCTATATCTTCTGTTAATACTATTCTTTTCATTTTATTTAAACCGACCCGTTTGCTAGCCTTGATTTTAAAAGCACTCACTGCATCATCATAAAAAATAAACTCATCTGGTAATATATAACCCTTTTTTTTAGCAAAATCTTTGATTGCTAACTTTTGAATTTCAAATGAGTTATTACCTTCTTGATTGGTTGATGAACGTCTAATAGAAGCGACAGCCAACTTTTTAGAATTTAATGTTTCCGGTTTATTAAACAACGCTACTCATCCTCTCTATGTAGTCCTTATCTAGATATTCATTAAAAAAGAAGTGATAGGTTAAAGTTGATTTACCAACAAAACATTCTTTAACAATAAGTTTTACGAAGTTCATGATTTCGTTTTCCGTTAAAGAACTACCAACATCTATTTTTTCAATCAACACTTCCAAATTTTTTTTATAGTTATTACATATTAAAATTTGTTCTTTTACTTCTTTTCTTGTAGTCTTTAATTTTTTTAATTTTTCGATATCTTTTTCGAGATTACTTTTGTAAAACTGCTCTTTAGGTGAAGTAGCGATTTTAAGTTCTTTTTCTTCAATCTCTTTTTCAGTAGTGTAATGCTCTCTTTTCTTAATTTCTAAAATTTTTTCTAGAATAACTAAAGCCTGTTTCTCCAAGGCATCTTTATTCACCGAGCTAAATACTATAGAAAGGTAACTGATTAATGATTTGTTAAATTCACTCACTTCGATTGAAATCTTTTTGTGTTTCCTTGAACAAGTATATAATCCTGTATCACCAATTTTATTCTTTCTATATACCATTTTGTTTTTACACATATTACAAAAGGGTATAAAAAAACTTTCTGAGGAACGTTCGTCTAGATTCCCCTCTAGCTTACTAATAAAGGGCTCTACTTTTTTTTGAACTTCAGAAAAAACCTCTATTGTTACTACTGGTTCAACATATGATAGTAAAGCGTAACGTTCTCCAATTTTTTCATATCCGGCATAAAAACAATCTGTTAATATCTTTACGATTTTCATCGGCGGTTTGTTGAATACCCCTGAGAAAACTGTAATTAATTCTATGAATTCTTTAGTATTCTTAATTTGATTTGCTTTTTCGAAAAGGTTTATTAATTGAGTTTTATATTCTGAAACCAAAGCGTATTTTTTCATGTTATCCTTTTTATTAACTATAAAGCCGAATTTCCTGCTGGGGAGCTTTCGATTATTATCCGCCACCCTGCGCGCAATGCCTTTGCCTTCTTCTTCTATCAAAATCCCATTAAACCCCTCAACCAAGTAATTAGAACTGAAATTTGAATAGCTCGCATCAGTTGTTGTGAAAATAATTTCAATATTGTTAGCAATAAATAAATCTACTAATTCAAGGTATTCATAGAAGTTTCTAGTTAACCGGCTCCTGTCATAAACATATACCTTAGCAATTTCCCCTTGTTTAATTAATCTTATGACCTCCACCATTTTCTCTCTGTCCTTCAGGCTAATTTTATTTGCTGAAACTCCCAGTTCATTAACTTCTAGATACTCATCTTCATCCAAAACATCTCTATATTTTTTATCAGCGACTACTTGCATTTCTAGACTTTGATTTTCCGTACTAACTCTCCGAAGAAATAGTATCAACTTGTCTTTATTAATTAATTTATTCAATGTTATCTTCCTTTCCTTGGTACCGCTTATTAATTATTTGAATTTGTTCTGTGACGGAAATACCGATTTCCTGAAAAAGCAATTTTTCAATCAGCCGTTCTATCCAAATCGTTCCCAACTCGTTTTGCTCTTGTGTAATAATAAATTGGATTTTTTTATCTTTCATATTACCGCCTCCTAGTCTAGTCTTATATACATAATTGACTGAAAACGATTTTAATATACTTACGTGTCTTCTAGACTGTCAAAGTCAAATTCTAGTTGATGTATCGCCTCAGTTACTTCAGCAATATCTTTTCTTTTAAAGACAACCTTATATGTATTTGAGCCTGGCAACTTAAGTTGCACGAATATACTTTTCATTATTTATTCCTTCTTCTGCTCGTAATCAAAGCTAAATATTTATTAACGATGGTAGAAGAAACATTATGTTTTTTACATGCCTTCTCAAGACTTTCCAATAGGTTTTCAGGGATATGCTCATTCATAGTTTGATTCTTCTCCAATTTTATTTGTAAATACGTTTATTTTTTGTTGGGTAATTGTTCTTATCCTTCGATTAGGTTTCCTTACTTGAATTTTCATTTTCCTATTCCTCTCTATCATCCATTTAGTAAGCATCATTTCAGTAAGGTCATAGTAGCAAATTAAAAAATAGAATGGATGGAAAATCGCAATTTTATTTCTAAATTCAGGATTTATTTTTTCAGAAAAAATCTAATTAGAAAAAACAACAAATAGGAGACTTAATTTGCTATACTAGATAGTTTTTAAAAAAATGATATTCAGATTGGGATATATATAAAATATGTAGATGGTTTAAAGGAGGATGGGTTAATTAATATTTTAAAGGCTGTATAACATTGCTGATTTTGAACGGACAAGACATAAGAAAAGGACCATGCAAGGGTCCTTTTTACTTGGTAAAAATTTAATTATCGGTTAAAGAGCTAACAGCTAATACCTCGTTGTTCGAGCACCTAGGTAATTTTATAATTGCTTATGACCGGTTTCCTTTGTCACCGGTATCCCGAATAATTTGTTTTATTTCTTCTTTTTTCATTATTTTCAACACCTCAATTAAAATCTTACATTAATTATATTTTCTTCAAATCTTCAATAGAGCAAAAAAAGTTAAAAACCAAATCAACAAAAAAACGTATGTAAAACTCAACATTTTCGTAGCCTTTTCTTATTTTAAGAATTTTCTTGTTGAGAAGTAGAGGGCGCGGAATAGCGAGTCCACACCCCTATATATATTCTCTTTCCCTCGCTTAATGAAGCATTATCAGATAGTATAGTCGCCACAGTCATATTAGATTAACCCTTTTATTTTGATGCAATCAGGATATCAAAATTGACTCTGTATTATTCAAAAACAAACAATAACTTTAACATAGCCAATTGTTTAGTAAATGGTGTCGATTTATTTTTCGACATTTTCTTTTCTTAAAAGGAAGGAATCAATACTTAGATAAGCGAATATAGGTATTTAAGTTTATTAGATGGGGTGATTCAAGTGAGTATTAAAATGGCAGAACACAGACTTGTCAAAGGAATAGCGATTTCAATCATCTCTACCCGCTTAGAAAAAAGCTTGGATGAAATAGAAAGCTTATTTGGTGTTATACTCGATACAGAACCGACAGATGTATTGGCAGCAAAAGCTAAACAGTTAGCCACTGCTACAACGGTAGAACAATGCATTGATATTTTTATATAGAAGATTGAAACATAAAAGGCATAACAAAAAAAGGTACTCACCATTGTTGTAACGGGTTCCCTTTTGAGGTGCAAACATTGCAAATCACATCATGTTTTTTGTCACTAATATCAATAAAATTCTCAATGGAATTCTCTGAGTAAATAACATCAATAAACGCAAAGAAGGGATAGCTTAATGGCTATCCCTTAAATTCTCTATCGACTCCCGTTAGTTAAATATGTTTGTTGTCTGTTTTTTATTGAGTGTCCTCATCGCTTTTGTACTCCAAAATATCACCCGGCTGACAATCCAAAGTCCTACATATCGCTTCTAATGTTGAAAAACGAACCGCTTTTGCTTTCCCATTTTTCAGAATGGAAAGATTCGCCATAGTAATTCCAACCCTCTCAGAAAGCTCCGTTACGCTCATTTTTCGTTTTGCTAACATCACATCAATATTAATAAAAATCGCCATATCCTCCACCTCAGACCGTCAAATCATTTTCTGATTTTATGTTAATCGCTTCTTGTAGAAGCCGTTGGAGGATAGCAGCAAAAACGGCGATAACCAACGAAGCAAAAATGATGATGAGTCCCATTAAGTGGCAAACCTAATACATACAAACCACTGATTGTAATCGCACAGCACTTTATGTTCTTTAACGCCTTTACAGATAATTCCGAGAACGCTGTGTTCTCGTCAATGTACCGTAAAAGATTGAAAGCCTGATAGTTAGCAAAGTAAAAAGGCACAGCCGCTCCATACATCACGATGAAAACGAGATATTTCATTGGGGCAATATTTGGATACAATTTTGCTGCGAAATTCGCCATATGGGGCACTAAAAATATGCACAATGCAAGAACTGGGATTCCTATAAAAATAACAGCTAGCTTTAAAAAGAGTGTCGTAACTTGTTTCATAAAAAGTACCTCGTTAATTAAATTTTCTCAAACCGTTAATCATTTTTTGACTTAATATCTGGGTCATTTTTTAATGGCTTTTGAAGTGCATCCACAATGGCTGCGATGATACTTGTTGCTAAAATACCCATTAGACTTAGTGATATAGGACCTGCTGGGTCGTCTCCTGTGATTTTAGCAAGCACCTTTAAGCTTACTATTCCTAACAGAATGAGGAAAATGACTGTAAAAGCACATTTTTTTATAACCTTCAAAGATTTAAGGGATAATTCAGAGAAAGCATTGTTTTTTTCGATATAGGTTAGTAGTTTAAATGCTTGATACAACGCAACAGAAAACGTAATACAGAATCCATATGCACATACTAAAAAGGGGATTAGGAAATAAGCCGTATCTGGATGTACCTTTGCATCTTTAATGGCTATCTCAGGCAACCAATAGATACATAAAGCAAGCATCGCAATTCCAATCAGAAAAATAATTACCTTTAAGAAAGTGGTTGAACCTTGTTTAACATTCATTTAAAGCACCTCATTGATTTAATAATAAAATGACTATAACACATGATTTATTGTTTTACAATAAACTAATATCGTTTTTAATTATATTATTATTGTTATTATTATATCCTTTTAATTTTGACAAAAATAAAAAGCATTTCTCATTACAAAGAAATGCTCTTTTTTTAAAATGTTAAATTTACAACTTGTTAAACAAAACTTCCCAATAGTTTAATAAAGTAAATCAACAACGAAAGATAACAGAACCTACTTAAAATAAATAATATCCTTCATCGTAAATTGTTTATCGGCAATTCCCAATCTTTGAGCTGGTGTAGCCTTCACTTTATCCCATGAATTGTATGGCAAACAGAAGTTGTAGAAAGTACGAAGGATGGTTAAAGCATATTGGGCATACTTAGGGTTAAAATTAGCATATATATAGCTTTTTCCTTCCCCTCTTGCAGTACCCAACGGACGCTCCAATATAGACAGTCTGCGTCTAATCTGTTGCATGAATGCACTTGTAGCCTTGTCATTTACCTTAACCAACATGTTAGCCACATGCTCAATTTCATAAGATGATAAATCGGTAGTACAATCAACCAAACGCTTTCCTTGGTCAATTGAAGGAAGTGGATGTTCGATAGGATTCTTAGCCCGCTTTCGATGTTGGCTACCATCCTTCTTGACTGTTTCATAAAACTCATGATAGCGGAGGATAGAAATTAATTTTGCAATGGCTAACTTTGTAATGGATGCTTCATCGCTCGAACCGCCACCGCCCCATGATGGAAGGGTTGACCTTTGAAGTGAAATTTCACGGGTTGAAACAGCAGGTCACGATATTTTTTTGCAAAGTCTGAGGGGAAAAGGAGAGGATAATCTTTTTCACGCTCCGACAACACGGTGCTAGTAATGGGACTTTCAATAACAACAATATTATCTTCTTTGGTAGCAAGTCTTTTCAATTTAGACAAGTTGTTCTTCTTCCTCCTCAACATTGATTAAAAGCTGGTCTGTAATTCGTTTGTTAAAACGCTTCTTCTGAATCCACTCCATAAAATCTTCGTCCTTGAGTAAATTCTTTAAAAATGTATCCACAACTTCATCTTCACTATATTCAGTGTATTGAGCATAGTATTTAACGATTGCTCTAGTGTGTTCAGACACTATCCAATTAACCTTTCGTCCTTGGGTTTTCTTGGGTTTAATAAACTCCATATCTGTTCCTCCTTCATAATTCACAGTAAAAATCACATGATAATTCACAGTTAAATTCACACTGTACAATAATTATTTCCATATTCGATAATTGGTATGCGAAATCCTGCTTTAATTTTAATAAAAACATCAAAGAGCGTAGTAATATCAAGGAAATAAAAAACGTGAATTCATGTGTGAATTCACGTTAAAAATGTATTGTGAAATTGATTTTTGCACCCCAAAAGAGAACCCGTTACCATTGTTGTGAGTACCTTTTCGCCTAAAATTTTTGCTCGAAAAAATAATCATGAAAACGATTATTTCACTTCCATAATCCATTTTGCTTTGCTTCCCGTCGTATAATCTGTGTAGAAGATTTCATAAGGGGCATTACCGGTTACTCCGAAAGCGGCAGGTCCGTTAACGTGCTTACCAGCTTGAACAGTCTCGGTTAAAGTATCGAGAGCATATACCTCCATCTTTTCACCTTTGCTGTCATACACCTCAAAATCGTCTGCGCTAGCTAGTTGTTCTTCCTTTGTCCCATTTTGGTATTCAATATCAAATCCCAATACTTCTTTGGGCTGTGTTTCTTCGAATTCGTTTCTTTCCTTTGTATAATGTGCATTTGTTAATGTTATGATATGACCTTCTACATTTACCTTTTCACCTAGTTTAAAGGTTCCAAGCTCTTTAGGTTTTTCGGAATCCTCACCATCTTCATCGAATTCAATAGGCTTCTTGTTTTCCGCAATAACTGTGTTGCTCAAATCAACGGTACGGATAGTTGGTTCTTTCTTATCATCGTAAAGCTCAGAGTGTTTATATAGTTCTCGTATGTAGGCATCCATAATAGCTGCTTGCATGCTGTTTTCAAAGCTTCCACCGTCTGAGTTATTTACTTTCATTTCTATCGTTTTAGAGTCTTTTAATTCAATGCTTTTATAAGTGATAGTTCCTTCATCATCAGGACCAGCCATCTGTTTTAAAATGGTCTTGAAATCTTTTTTAGGCATATAAATTTTAGCCCATGCCTCTTTATCTGGATTCTCAAAATCTATTTTAGAAAAATCTTCGATAGTTGAGAATTCTTTTTGCTCTTTCTTAGGTTCTTCTACTTTTTTTACATCTCCGTTTGAACTATCAGAACATGCCGATAAAAGAATGACGGACAATAAACCTATTATTAACACTTTTAAAAACTTCATTAATCACTTTCCCCCTGTTGGTGTCGCTTTTAGCACGGTTTATTATCGCTTGTAACAACATTTTATTCAATAGTTGTTTTCACAAATGGAAACAGGCAAGGTAAATAAAAGTGGGAAGTCCAGATTTCAAGAATCAAATAGTAGATTGTTTGGTGGATGTATTTAATGTAAACGTAGACATTTCAAGAAAACGATATTTGGTTCAGAAATTGAAAAGAAAATCGATGGTGGTTTGGTCACAACAGACGGAACCCGCTTTTTGGGCAAAGGAAATAATAAAAAGTTATCGTCTACCAAATGGAGGAATAGACGTCGTTCTAATTTATATATCCTTACAGATGAATGATTAGAATTATAAGCAGCAGCTCCTTTTTGTGTTAGGCATTGAAGGGTTCTTATTGAGCTAGACCACCAGCCTTTTTGTTTAATAGAATATTCAAAAAAATGGTAATACTTGGGGAAGTATTACCGTTTTTTATATTTTCTTTGATTAAAATTAGCTTACCTTCGTTGTTTTACGCTTGCTCTTGTTACCTGATTTATCTTGAGCGTATACCGATACTGTGGAACCCTTCTTTTGTGCCTTGATTTTCACTTTGTAATTTCCTCGGCTATCTACTACACCTTGCCCTATCTTCTTACTTCCATTGTAAATATAAATAGATGCGCCTTTTTCACTCTTACCACTAACCGTGACGGTCTTGCTCGTTATTTTATTAACCGTGGGGACAGGTGGAGCTGTTTTATCAATCACCTTAACTGTTTTGCTGGAGCTTCTATTCCCTGAGGCATCTATGGCATAAACGGCAATGGGTGTTCCGGCTTTTTGCTTCGAAATCTTAATGGTATACGTACCGCTTTTTGATGTGGCTTCTCCAATTTCCTTGCTTCCCACCCATGCATATACTTTTGCATTGGTTTCAGCTTTACCAGTAATAGCAGTCGAATAATCATAAATTGTATTGACACTTGGGACAGCTGGAGCTGTTTTATCGATTACTTTAACCGATTTACTTTCGCTCTTATTTTCTGCTAAATCAACCGCATAAATAAGAATGGATGTGCCGGCTTTTTGTTTAGCAATATTCATGGAATAAGCACTGTTTTTTACTGTTGCTTCCCCGATTTTCTTGCTTCCTACCCATGCATATACTTTTGCATTGGTTTCAGCTTTACCAGTAATAACGGTAGCATTATCATAGACTGCATTCACAGTCGGAGTGGATGGCGCCGTTGCATCTTTAACCGTTATCTCTTTTGCCGCACTTGTGTTTCCAGCATTATCTGTAGCCGTAACGGTTACTTTTGTTCCTGCTTTTTGTTTGGGAATGGAGACCGTATATTTTCCTTCGGTACTTGCTTTCGCTGTTCCTATTGCATACGTCCCTACTTTTACTGTAAGGGTGGAACCTGCTTCGGCTATTCCTGTGACATTCGTCGATTTATCCGTTATTCCATTCACACTTGGTACTGTAGGAGGTACATCATCTACAGGTGGTGTCCAAGAGGAATCTAGCTTTTTAATATAAGCAGAGGAAATATAACCGTCTGACTTTCCATCTTTCGTTTTAACAGGAAACCAGACAAATTTATTTGCACTTTTTGCATTAATGTCATATGAATATTCTCCTGTGATTTCCAATATGGTATTTTTTGGAGCTAGATTATTTTCATCCTTGGAAGTAGCAGGGTGTGCTCTTAAATTCCCATTCCCTCCTGTTACAACTACATCGTCCCCTTTTTTCAATAGGTAGACAGAAGTATGCAACTGGTCAGTTAATGTAAATGTCTTTTCCCTAAAAACAATGTTGTTGTTAGAGTCGTATGCGAAGTGCTCTTTCTTAAAAGGAAATTGTGCCAATTTTGTATGGCCTAAGAAACTGTCATTTTCAATATACGAAAAGACTATTTCTTGATAAGCTTTTGTATTTTTCACTCCACTACTCTGAATTACAGGACCGTTAGTGGACTTTGTTCCATTGTACGCCATTATAGGGAAGTACCAATTTTCTATTTCATCTTTTCCTGCACCTTCTATTTTGGGAACTGCGTAATCGTACTTCTTACTAAGAATTTTAACGCCCTCCTCGATATTGAAGGCAATATCGTATTTTAATTTCTCTTTGTATTTTAATTTCTCATCGTTGCTGTACTCCTTTGGTATGTCTGTAACCTGCATAATACCAATTCCACCATCAGAAGTGATATTAGGTTTGTTCTCCCCTATGAATTGTAAATAATCACTTTCTTTTTTAGCCACTGCTTTTACAACTTCTGGAGGGATTTGAGCATCCAATGCTGCATTCGTCAGTAAACAGTTAATGTGCTGAAAATCGGGATTGTCATTTTTCTTAATTACACCAAACTTTGTGCATTTGGAAGACAATTCTGAAGCGGCAGAGGTTTCTTCAGTGACCAAGCCAAGTAATAAACATGTTAATAATCCTGTTCTCAATAAGATAGATTTCATTATTCCATTCTCCATTCTACTTAGTTAACAATCTAGCTATATTTTACCATAGTTAGTTTTTATTGATATATTTATACTATGTTATTTGTTTAAAGAATGAAGACGATAATCAAAGACACAATCAAGGAACATCACTAGATTTTAAGTTAAATCAGAACAAACAAAAGAGTTAATACTCATACAAGTATTAACTCTCGAATGTAAAGCCTATTAGTGGTTACTCTAACACTCTCCGAATATAGAAACTAACTCACTTTTACCGTTTTACTCTTACTCTTGTTGCCTGATTTGTCTTGAGCGTATACCGATACTGTGGACCCCTTCTTTTGCGCCTTGATTTTCACTTTATAACTCCCTCGGGTATCTACTACACCTTGCCCAATTTTATTACTTCCATTGTATATATAAATAGATGCTCCCTTTTCACTCTTACCAGTAACCGTTACGGTCTTGCTCGTTATTTTATCAACCGTTGGGACAGGTGGAGCTGTTTTGTCTATTACCTTGACTGTTTTACTCGAACTCTTATTACCTGCTGTATCTACTGCATAAACAATAATGCTTGTACCTGCTTTTTGTTTTGCAATCTTAATCGTATATTGACCATTTTTTGCTGTTGCTTCTCCGATTTTCTTGCTACCTACCATTGCATAAACTTTTGCGTTGGTTTCGGCTTTTCCAGTAATAGCAGTCGAATAATCATAGACTGTATTGACACTTGGAACCAATGGAGCTGTTTTATCGATTACTTTAACCGATTTGCTTGCGCTCTTATTTCCTGCTACATCAACCGCATAAACAACAATGGATGTCCCGGCTTTTTGTCTAGCAATATTAATGGAATAAGCACTGTTTTTTGCCGTTGCTTCCCCGATTTTTTTACTTCCCACCATCGCATATACTTTTGCATTGGTTTCAGCTTTGCCAGTAATAACGGTAGCATTATCATAGACTGCATTGACAGTTGGAGCGGACGGCGCTGTAGTGTCTTTAACCGTTATCTCTTTTGCTGCACTTGTGTTTCCTGCTTTGTCTGTAGCCGTGACGGTTAATTTTGTTCCACCTTTTTGTTTGGATATTTGGACTGTAAAATTACCATCGTTATTTGTTGTAGAAGTCCCTATTACTGATGTACCGGCTTTTACTCTTATTAAGGAATCTACTTCGGCTGTTCCTGAAACGGTTGAAGAGGTATCTGTTACTTCAACTACTGTTGGAACGGTAGGTGCTGTTGCATCTTTAACCGTAACTTCTTTTCCTGCACTTGTGTTTCCTGCTTTATCTGTAGCTGTGACCGTTAGTTTTGTTCCAGCTTTTTGTTTGGATATTTGTACGGTAAATTTACCGTCGGTACTTGTAGTAGTTGTTCCTATTACAGATGTACCTACTTTTACTCTAATAAGGGAACTGGATTCAGCTGTTCCTGATACGCTTGTAGATGTTTCTGTTACTTCATCAACTGTTGGAACGGTAGGTGGTGTTTCATCCTTAATGATTACTTCTTTAACCATTACCTCTTTTCCTACGCTTGTGTTTCCGGATTCGTCCGTAGCGGTGACAGTTAATTTTGTCCCTGCTTTTTGTTTGGGTATCGTAACCGTATATTTACCATCTTTCGCTGTCGTTGTACCTAATACAGTCGAACCGACTTTTACTGTAATCGTTGAACTGGTTTCCGCTGTTCCTGAAACACTTGTAGAAAAGTCAGTTACTTCATCCACATGTGGAGCTGTAGGTGCTATAGCATCTTTTACGATAACCACCTTGGATTCGCTTTTATTTCCTGCATTATCAGTAGCGGTAACGGATAGTTTTGTTCCTTCTTTTTGTGCACTAATCTTTACTGAGAATGTTTCATTGTCTGAGGTTACTCCTGTACCTAATTCTTTATCGCCAACCTTAATTGTGATGGTTGAACCTGCTTCCGCTTCCCCATCTACACTTGTGCTAGTATTATCAACATTGTTCACTTTAGGTGCAGGTGGTGATTTCACATCCATTTGTGGAAATCTATCAAACCGCAAAAAATACTTTTCTTCTAACACACGTAAACTATTACTAGTATTCTCATCTGTCCAATCAATGTGATTAAATGTAAGGTTTATTATATTGTTTGTTCGAAGCCCTCCATTTTGACTGTTTATTACCAATGGAGTAATGTCCGTAATTTGATTGGTCATAAGATTGAGATTATATAAACCTGTCATATTACTTATAGGCGTAATATCTTTAATCTTATTATTATGAAGACCCAGAATGCCTAATTGTTTCAAGTTCTTCAAAGGAGAAATATCCACAATTTCATTTCCAGTAAGGATTATCGAATATGCATTAGTCGCATACTCTAATCCGGTTAAATCCTTTATGCCTTGATACTGAGCATTTAATTCGTTTAGTCTCGTCATATCCTCCTTTGTAATATTTCCATTTAATTTATTTATTTCTTTGCGGACCGCTTTTTCAAGATTGTCATCCACAAATTCAACTATATTAGATTCCTTTACTGTAACCTTGGTTACTTCACTTACGTTTTCAGATTTATCCATTGCAGTGACTTCCAATGATGTTCCTACTGGCTGTGAATCAATAGATACAGAAAACGTTCCGTCTTCATTAACGACTGCTGTTCCAAGTAATGTATTTGCCGTTTTAACGGTTACGGTTGAACCTGCTTCGGCTTTTCCAGTTACACTTGATGATTTGTTCGTCACTTCATTTACATTTGGTGCTACTGGAGGAATTACATCAGCTGCTACTTTAAACGTTTTATATAAGTAATCCCCTTTTTTAGGAATGTGGAAGAAACTATTGCCTACTTTATCTTCGATGTTAATGTAATAAATCGTCCAAATACCATCTATTGCATCACTAGGTACCGTATACAAAGCTTCATATTTTTTTGTAGTAGGGTTATAGGTCAAATACACCGTATCTGTAGAATTAGAGGTTCCTGCTTTTCTTAGGGAGATTACAGTATCTCCTTTCTTTCCACTTATACCTGACTCTAAATCTTCCGCTTCCACCTGCATAAACACCTTTTCACCTGGTTGTACGACCTCTTTATCAAAGCTAATGCTTTTAACGGTCGGAGGGGTTTTATCATTGTTTCCATTGACTACTTCAAACGTTTTATATAAGTAATCCCCTTTTTTAGGAATGTGGAAGAAACTATTGCCTACTTTATCTTCGATGTTAATGTAATAAATCGTCCAAGTACCATTTATTGCATCACTAGGTACCGTATAGCTCCCTTCGTATTTTTTTGTTGTTGGGTTATAGGTCAAATAAACTGTGTCGGTAGAATTAGAGGTTCCTGCTTTTCTTAGGGAGATTACGGTATCTTCTTTCTTTTCACTTATGCCGGTCTCCAAATCTTCCGCTTCCACTTGCATAAACACCTTTTCACCTGGTTGTACGACCTCTTTGTCAAAGCTGATACTCTTTACGGTCGGAGGAGTTGTATCATTTTTTCCATTGACTACTTCAAAGGATTTATATAAGTAATCCCCTTTTTTAGGAATGTGGAAGAAACTATTGCCTAGTTTATCTTCGATGTTAATGTAATAAATCGTCCAAGTACCATTTATTGCATCACTAGGTACCGTATAGCTCCCTTCGTATTTTTTTGTTGTTAGGTTATAGGTCAAATAAACTGTGTCGGTAGAATTGGAGGTTCCTGCTTTTCTTAGGGAGATTACCGTATCTCCTTTGCTTTCACTTATACCTGACTCCAAATCTTCCGCTTCCACTTGTATAAACACCTTTTCACCTGGTTGTGCAACCTCTTTGTCAAAGCTAATGCTTTTTACGGTAGGAGGGGTATTATCAGTTGCTGCTAAAATCAGCGACTGAGTTGCCTAATGAAAAAGAAAAAATATAGCAAAAACTAATAAAATCTTTATTGAACGTTTGTACATGTAAAATCTCCTTCATACACTTTTTATTTTTTCATACATGATTCTTGTGAACTATTTAATTGTACTATTTACCCATATGAACCAACAATATATATTTACCATATTGTCAATAAATTAGTATTTCATGAAAAAATATCTATGCTCCTTCCATAACCTATTACAGTCGTGCTTTCTTTTACTCTAATCAAGGACTCTGATTCAGCTGTACCTGATACGCTGTTATAAAGGAACTTATAAATACAACTAATAACCACCTATTAACAGAGACAGAAATAATTTCTTACTTATTATATGAGCCTGTTAATTTAATAGATAATGAATCCTACACATAAGGAACCAAATTGTAATTGTGACATCAACAATATCCTATCTGAAATTCAAAATTAAAAATAGTAACAAAGAACTATTTTTTATCTTATCAAAAATAAAACTGATATTTTCACATTTAATAAAATCTATTTGTTAATATCAGCGTGTAGAGTTTTGAAAGGTGGAAAATAAACGTGATAACAACCGAGTACCCTTCTATATTAAAAGTTAAGGATATACAAAATATATTAAGAATCGGACAAAGACAAACGTATGATTTAGTTAAAACTGAGGATTTCAAGGCAATACGACTTGGTACTAGACATCGCTATTCTAAAGAGCACTTTATTAAATGGTTAGAAGGAAAGGAGAAATTGGCATGACAAACATGAATACACTTGATAAATATCCAGATGTCATTACTGTTACCGAATTACAAAAAATCCTTGGGATAGGCAGAGAACAAGCTTATATACTAGCTAGCAGCGATTCTTTTCCTGTAAGAAGAGTTGGAAAGAGAATAATAATTTACAAACCAACATTTATTGAATGGTTAAAAAGTTAACTAAGAACATGTATAAGATGTAAAGAAAACAAACATACTGTATCTATAAAACTATTAACAACAAAGGAGTGTTTAAAATGAGAGGAAGCGTAAAAAAAGATGGAGGAACTTGGTGTTATACAGTTGATATTGGTAAAACACCGGATGGTAAACGAATTAAAAAGAAAAAAAGAGGATTCAAAACTCAGAAAGAAGCACAAAAATCATTAAATGAAGTGTTGAATGACATTAATAAAGGAAAGTTTATCAGCACTGCAAAATATACATATTGTGATTTCTTAGATATTTGGTTAAAACAGATTGAACATTCAGTTGCTGATTCTACATTTTCAACATATTCAAATATTGTAAGTAATTATTTAAAACCGCTGATTGGTCATTATTTAATAACAGATTTAAATATTAGACTACTAAATAACTTCAAAACCGGATTACATGATAAATACTTGTCCAATAACTATATTAGTAAGATTATATCTGTATTAAAAAATAGTTTGAATTACGCTGTTGAACAAGAATATATAATAGTAAACCCTGCTAGTAAGATAAAAAAACCACCGGAAATACTTAAAACAACCATTGGATGGACAGATGATGATATCAGGGTATTTCTAGATGTCGCAAAAGGTTCAATATACTACCCAGCTTATCTTTTGGGAATTTTTTGTGGTCTAAGACGTGGGGAGGTGCTTGGCATCAGTTGGTCTGAAATTGACTTTACCAAAAAGAAACTAGTTGTACTGAACGTTTTAAGTGCGGATGGTAAAACACTCATTATGAAACCTAAGACAAAGGGTTCTCGAAGGAATGTTGATATTCCGACTGAAACTTTAATGGCACTTTCTGAAATAAAAAATGAACTAGAGAAAAAAGACCATATATCCAAGGAATATAACTTGGTTGTTCCCAATGGAATTGGTACACCTGTACACCCTAGAAATCTTCTCCGTAATATGAAGAGTTTAATAAACAAAGCAGGGGTGCCTAATATAACATTTCACGACTTGCGTCATATTCATGCTTCACTTCTTCTCCAACAAAACATTCACATGAAAGTTGTATCAGAAAGATTAGGACACACAAAAATATCAACTACCATGGATAGATATTCTCACTTGGTTCCTTCACTACAATCGGAAGCAGCGGAATCATTAAATTACTTATGGGGTAAATAAACAAGACTTGGGATTGAGTTATATAATCCCAAGTCTGTTTATATTGGTTATGTAAAAGTTCTTGGTTTATTTTTGGAATAAATCGTTCGAAAAACATTGAGCAAATTCTCTTCTTGTTTTTGTATTTACTTCTTTTACTCCATTGCATCTCCGTGTTCTTGTGCTGCTTTTATTAGTTCATCCACCTCTTCCTTTTTTAAATTTTGGACTGAGGGAAATAATGTTTCAAAATGGTTAGTCACGGCTTTACATACTTCGTAAAACTCTTTAGCTGAAGTCAAGTCAGTTTTCATAGTATTTACTTTATTCATGCACAATACTATGTTTTTCTTATCGTAATGTCCGTCTACTCTTTCTCTATCGGGACTACACATCAACCCTAGTCCTATATATTTTTTGTCCTTAACAGGAAGTGTCATTTTCCCTGCTTGTTCTTCTACCGCACCCGGTATAATTCTTCATCTAGGTAGCCACTACATAATAAGATTTCACCATGATTAGTCTCTGGTTACAAACCAGCATGGTTATTAATGAAAGAAATATATTTACCTTGCCCTAAGTATTGCTAGGATAATCCCACTTAAATAAATCCAGTTTTCTAAGTAATAAATGATTAATAAATGATTTTGCTAAGTACAATCGGATTATTATTACCGTCGTTTATATTGAAAATAACATTAAAACTATATTCAAAAAAGCGGGTATAATATTTAAGCAATTCTGCTACTGACAACATGTTTTCAGCATCAGTTGTAATTCTAAAAATTTATAGAATTTACCATCGAAGTTTATTCCAAAATTCATAAACAGTATTGGTATACAAAACTAATAAAGAGGAAGCAAATAATCGTATTTAAGCTAAAAAAATCAAATCAACAAGAGTTTTGCTTCCAAATTCACCTATCTCCTTCCACACAGAAAAAACACGAAAATGTGTTTTTTTCACACTGTGACAATACACATAAAATTTTAGCAAAAAAATATTTTTTTTCATTATTATACCAATCATTATGTAAATTTGTTCAAAAGGTAATTCCTAATTTTTAAAAAACACCATACTACCCCACCTTTCGTAAAGCGAGGAAGTAAATGATGGTGTCTCTGCAATTAGGTCATTCAGAGCTTTCTAAGATATTGGCTTTATAATATAGTCTTCTCCTAAATCTATTATATTTACAGTCAAATTCTTGGTCATTTCTTTTATTTCATCTGGCTCAAGGGAGGTTCCCACAATCGATTGTCCTTTTGTTCCTGATAAAACCTGAAAAAGTTGTTTCTGACTCTTAACTGCCATCTGTTGTTGTCCTGGCTCATCAAAAACCATCAGTCCTGGATGATTTCCTGCAAACTTTAAATTTGTTTTGTACATAGCAATTACATATGACCATATTAAACGGATATTGTCACTTGCTGAAGAATCAAATTTAATATCAAAACCACTAACAATCGGAGTATATTTATCATGAGAAATAGAGATTTCCTCAGTATTGATACTGGAAAAACTAAAATCTCTTAATAATTTTAAAAATTCTTTTTCAAAATAATATAATTTTTTCTTATCTAATTCTGAAAAATAATGTTTTGGTAAGTTTTCTAATCGAGATAAATACATCCTCCATTCATTTTTAAATTGTTCAAAATGATTTTCTATTTTTTCGAACGAGTTACTTGCTTCTTGTAATTTGCTCAAAAGAACCTTTAATTCTACCAGCTTTTCTAAATTTTCTTGTGTAGGTAACTTAGGATTCTCACTTAATTCAGCTTTATATAGCCTTAGTTCTCTTCTGGCTTTATTAAGAAATTCTGTAACCGTATCTAACTTGGTTTCTTTTGATTGTATTACCATTTTTGATTGTTTAACACCGAATATCAAGGTATTAATTTGTTCTTTAATAAACGTTATGTTTTCAGATAAATCCAGAGGCTGAATACTTGATTCAGGAGGCATGAGCGTATCTTCAACATGTTGGTGACAAGTTGGACAAATTCCATGTGAAAAAGTCGAGTCAATTTCCGCCCCCAGTCTATAGAGCTTTTCAGCTTCTTGATTTCTTTTTAAATCAATTTCCAAGTGTTTTAAATTTTCGCTCATGGTTTGCATGTTATTTTTTTCTAAATGTAAATCTTGCCTAATAGAATTTATTTCTGACTGTAATGTCAACACAAGAAGGTCCTGTTCTTTAACCTCTTTTTCATATTTTCCAGCAACATCAGATATTCTTTTCACGCTGTAATTTTCTCTTTCTTTTATTGAGCTCTCTAATTCAAAAATTCTATCTACAATAGATATGAGTTTTCGGTTCTTATCATAAACATTTAGAGATATTACTTCTAATAGGATTGGTTTATCTGGGAGTGAAGTAACCTCTCCATTTATTGTTTCTGCTATTTCTTGTAAAGAACTCTTTAATCCTATCCATCTATTTACATATAGCGCTTTTAAAACCTTTAATTCTTCTCGTTCCTTTGCGTTTTTGGTTATATCCATATTTAACATAAATTCAAAAGCACGTTTTGATAAATCCCTTATCCCAAAGCTTCCTGATATAGGTACATAAAAACTACTCCACCCCTTGTTTTGTTCAACAAAAAATAAGGGAAAGAGGGTCTGTATGTATAATAATCTGTCTCCACCTTCAAACGTTGATACTTCAGGTAAATTCCATCCTAAAAACGATGCTAAGAAAGTATGGAATCCTGCTTCCTCAACTGCTGAACCCTTCATATGTACATAAAAATCCTTAGAAATTAATTCTTCGACTTTTGTAAGTGCAGGTCCAAAATGAACCCTGATTAATTTTTCATCTATACCAGACGACTTTATCCATCTAGTTAGTGTAATAATGTCTCCCTGTTGGTTGGAAATTTCAAGTTGCACTTTTGACTCCAAGATAGCTACTTCTTTTTCCTTATATATCAACTTATCTTTAAGTGCCGGTTTCATGGTTTTGGCATTTTTCCCACCGAGCAATTCTTCAATCCCTAATGGGTACAAAATTGCATTAAGTGTCGAGCTTTTTCCCCTTGTATTTCTGGCTCTTAGAATATTAAATCCATCTAAGAAAGGGATATCAGTTCCAAACACTCCATCTTCTGTATCGATGGTAATTTTCAAACGATTTATATTTATTCGATTCATGAAGGGTACCTCTCTTTGAATAATGTCAAAATATAATTATCGGATAGGCTCTTTTTTATACTATTTAGAAATCTCTTTTCTTCATCAAATATATCTTCACTGATAATCTTGAGCACAAACTCTACTCCCTTTTCAGTTAAAGAGAATTTCCCTGTATTATTATTGAATGAAAGAAATCCCATTGCCACACCGTAGTTCAAGGCTCTATTTAAAAATGGGTCAAATCGAACGATAGGGAAATCCTTCGTTTTTTTTAATTGAAGCAACCTATCATAACGACTTTCATTCTTTAGAGCCCAATTGAATAATTGTAACTTTAATAGAGAAGCTTTTTGTTGAGTCGAGGATAAGTAAAGAATTAGCATGATTAGCGAAATCCTATAAATGGGTCGAAGCTCAGGTGAAATAGGTATTCTTTTTTTGCTAAACCTAATTTCTTTTATCTCATCTAATGGTAAATCCATTTTATTTCACCCTCCAAAGTCTAATGGACAGTCAATTAGCCAACTAGCTATTGCTTCATGACATAAGTCGTTATATACCGAGAATTCAAAAATATCATGAAACTTTTCTCCAACTAAGGCATTCTTGTATTTTTCTAGAGTGTCTTTCAACAACTCCTTAGGAGTCAAATCTGTTAGTAATACTTCAGCCTCTAAATGAGTTGCAATGGAGCTTTTTATTTTCACCTGTTTTTCATATGCTGAACTATATGTTTGCTGCATATGAGTGAGAATTTCTTGCCCTTTAATATAGTTACGAACCTGATAATCGATAAATGTATTGGTTTTTTTTCTTTTATCATGTTCTTCTAGATGGTCAAACAATTTCCCGATTTTCTTGTCTAAAATTCCAATTGATGATGTTTGACACTTTTTCCAGTTGATAATTTCCTCCTGGTCAGGAACAGGCACGTCAATACTTATCTTTTCATTAAGAATTTGCTTTGCCTTAATAATTTCTTTACCATAAAACAGCTCATCATGGACCAGTACATCAAAAGAACCATCTAATAAATCATTGAGAGTTTCATCATTCCTAAATTCGATTGCTTTTTTATGGCAATGTGCAACGAGCTCTTTATTGGTTACTTTTGGAGTCAAAAAAATCCATTTTTTAATTTTGACGCCTTGAAAGAACTTCAGTAACTGTTTTTGATATTTTTTTAGTTTTTGTAAATCCGCCGACACTTTATCCCGTTGATGATTATAAAGTTTAGAAGAATCATATTCATCATCAGGGCAATAGCATTGAAAAATGATTCCAGTTCTTGTGAATCCTTCAATTCCTAAATCACCATGTGTATGAGCCGTCATCTCTTGATAACCATCATTCTCATATTTCATTTTTAATAAAGTTTGGCAATGTTCTTCCCAACTGTCCCCGTTATATGTCCCAAAAGGTGTTTTGAGCATAATTACCCTCCGCACTTATCTAAAAAATTTAGTAAAATTGATATATAATAATTATGGTACATGATTTTAACATTTTCAGCTAATTTACATCAATTATCTACCAATTTCCCTAAAAAATATATATTTTTGGACAAAAAAAAGAACTATACCTTATAAATGTTGATGGTTATTGTATTTATTAAATTTTCTTCCCTATTAATAAAACTTGTTTTATTAATTTTTATTATGCCCCCACCTTTTTTACTCTAGAAATACATCTTTTCTATTTAAAATGACTAGTACACACCTATACACATAAAGTTGCTACATAGTACAATGAAGACATATTAACCCGAAGGGAATATTTATTGTCATTATCCTTATTTCATTATAGAACATACGTTCGTGGAATGAAAGAAGGATGATAATGAAGCCTAATTCTAAGTTTTTTTAAATCCTTTAAATTAGTATTAAAAATTCTCAAAAAGGCAAGGTCATACCTATCTATTTCTTTTCAAAACCGATATCATTTTACAACCCTTACTAATGACAAAAGTATTCCAAAACATACGTTGGATGCAATATCTTTTGTCAAATAACAAAAACAAACTCGATAAGAAAAAGGAATTCTGGGTAAAGTACAAAATATTTTATTTATGGAACGCTTCGATGGGTATTTTTCCAATTTACCCGGGTACAAGTACCGATATATCGATGAAATGATTTTTGCCGATAATTACCTAGTCATTTTAAGTGAATAAACAATATTTCAAAAGAACTAAATGGAGTCACTCTGCTGACAGTGAAAAGGTTCCTTCGAAATTTTTAAGCTGAATAGAGATTTTGAAGAAAGGTGAACAAGGGCTACTAAAATCTTATTACCCAACCCACTCACATGAAATTACGGATGAATATCTCTGTCCATTCTAAATTAAGAACTTATAATGAAAAACAATAGGACACATTCGTAAACCTTTTCTCTATTAATGTACTTTAAAAACTAAAAACACTTTACTGATTATTAGCAGAAAAATTATGGGCGGGTGAAGATATGGCTAAAGCATATAGAAAATTAATAAAAAATACATCTGCATACGATAGGACCTTCAAAGTAGATAGAGAAAAAGCTTTAGAATATGCGTTAGATATACGTAAGTTTGAGATAGATTTATACTGGAAACGAGCAACTTATTTTTGGACTTTTATAGGTGTAGCCTTTGCAGGCTATTTTGCTCTTTTAGCTGCGAAAAATATTCCGGAAGAGGCTATTTTTTTGGTTAATTGTCTTGGATTTATTTTTACTTTTAGTTGGTACTTAGTAAACAGGGGAAGTAAGTTTTGGCAAAATAATTGGGAAAGACATGTAGATATGCTCGAAGATAAGGTAATCGGTCCTTTATATAAAACAGCTATTAATATGAAGCATCCCAAAATGATACATATATTTGATGAATATCCTTTTTCTGTTTCAAAAATAAATCAAATATTAAGTTTATTTTTATGTATCGTCTGGATATTTTTAGGTTGCCGTTCTATTAGTAGCTTATTCAACATTTTCGAACCCTTTAAAGGATTTAATATGCTGTTAATAGGATTAATTACATTAATTTATATTGTAATAGTATTAATTTATGGAAAATCAACACCAAACTTAGGTGATAATACAGAAGCAGGCAAAGTGTTTGTTGTAAGAAAAAGTTTTCTTGAATAATGAAGAACTATTGGTCCGATGATAGATTTTTATAGACAATAAAAACCTTGGTTTATTGGGATTTTTCACCAATATTACTCCAAAAGAAAAATACACTTTACGAACCGAACCTCTAAAAGGCTAGGTATTGAGAAATAGTTGTTTATTCTTATTAAATTAAAAGTCATTATTTTTCCAATGACTTTTAATCTAATAATCTACACTATAAGCTAAATCCTTCTCTAAAAAATTCATGATTTTTAAAAGCTACCTAATAACATATAAACCACTGCTTGAGGTGATTTTATAGAGATTCATTCCTTCAATTTTTGGATTATAACCTTTGAAGTCATGTATTTTATGAACAACAGACTCTTCTTCTTGTTTATTTTTAATTCTTTTTGTTTCTATATATTCTCTTCTATTTCCTCAATTCTTTTTTCTAAAATTCCCCGGCTTTAAAAATCCATTTTACATCTTTTTAAATTCTCTCTTGTATTGCTTTTTGTTTTTTATCCTCAAGAGAATACGACCGGTTCATCTTTTAAATACTCTAAAATTTGTTTCGTCTTATTTTTATGTTGCATTTGTTCCACATTTACTCAAGATACATACACTCGTTAAAAAATGGCTTCCTAATACACCTATCAACTTTATTTTTATTAGTTCATTTTAAATTCCTGTTTATTCTCGATTTTGAATATTTGTTAATAATTGTTAATATGTAGTTGATTTTAGGTCACGTTAGATAATTACTCACGCTATCGAAATCCTTCGCAAGGTTATTCAAGTAAAGTATTATTTGTTAAGTAATAGCATAGCCAAATCCGTATTCTTTAAGTTGAAGGAGTACCTCGCAGTACAATGTATTAAACTGGACAATATTACTACCTAAGAACTTCAAATAACTAGCACGCAAAAAGTAATTATCCATAATATTAATTTTAATATCGGAATGAGATAACATATTTTTCCATATATAATCACCTACCTCTTCCCTTGTTGGTTTTTCCAAAGAGATAAAATGTTCCACTATTTGATGTACAATATTTTTATGTGTATTAACTAATCGTTCGGTCCAAACAGATTCCAAATTAAAGGTATCAGTATGGTTTTGTACATGTTGTTTATTCTGAATATCTTTTGCAACAGTTTTTACTCTCTTACCATTCTTACCTTCAAAAGTTAGATTTATTGTTTTTATCCCAGCTATTTTATATGGAATAAAAACTTTCCCTAAGCTCCCAGCTTCGTTTGCATCTTCTGGCTTAAGCGGGTTGGTTGGGGGTCTATTTCCTTTCCCACCCCCAATCGCAGTATTACAAGAAATGCACAACGGCACTAAGTTGTACGGGTGAATAACCAAAGAAGGAAATGTTGACTTAGGAAAATAATGGTCTAATTGTGCATTGTTTAAATTCATCTCACCTAAACAAGCTGGACACATATGGAAATTTATAGGGTTAACTCTTTTATACTCTTCCTTGAAATGATGTCTATTATTTCCCCCACCCACTTCATAATCAAAGAAGTCCGAATAATATCTATTAAAATGTTTGTTAATCTCATTTTCATTATCTAATTTGTGAATATACGCTGAAAAGCTAAAAGAAGCATTATCAATATGTTCTATAAAATTTATATCATTTTTAATACTATTTAAAAATGATACTCTTTCGGTCTTACTAGGAAAAATTTTATGAAACTCTTTAACCCTTTTCTTTGGTTTAATAGGAGAAAAAGAAAAAGAACAATCCTTTAGTGAAGTGTTGTTATTTTCAAAAGTAGTTTTATCGAATCCACCAGGCGATATATTTTCATCATCACAATACTGGAGTAACGCAATCATATATTCTATTCCTAATTCGAGCTTTTTTTTAAATTCAATTGGCATTTTAACTTCCAAGAGCATTTATTTGTACCACCTTATTTGTAATGATTCAATTTTAAATCAAACAGTAATTCACGTAATTGATACCTGCTATATCCAGGTCCAACTTCATTTATTACTTGTTCTATTTCCTCTATATCTGCTCTTTTTATTACTTCATCTAAGAATTTTTTTGAGTATGTGTTTAAGGAATTTTGTTTGTTTACTCTTTTACTTATTTCATCTCGGTCAGCACCAAAAGTAGACGTTAAAAAATCATTACCTTTTAAAATGCCTCTTTGCTTGTCAAACAAATAAATTTGACTCTGTAGAGCATCTGTCAATATTAATGTCGAATGTGTGGCGACCAAGAACTCATGATTAAGATATATGTCATCATCAATCCTAACCAAATCATGCATTGTAGAAACGAACTTTGCAGACCAAGACTCATTAAGATGTACATCTGGCTCGTCAAATAAGAATAGTATATTATCTTGTGATGTATCGCTTGATAAAAGTATTAAACCCATTCTTGCTAACCAGAAATATTCCCCATCACTAAAGGAATTCTCATAATGTAGCCAATTTGAATTTTCATTTTTGAAAATCAAATGTGCATCAACTAACAAACCATCCCTGTAGGCTACCAGTAGAGAAATTAAAAAATCTAATGGGCTTCGTATATTATTTAATTTAGGGGCTTGATAGTTCCCAGAAGAATAGTGACCTTCTGACTCTATGTTAAAAACGAAAACTTTCTGTCTTTTTAATCCTATTTCCATTTCCGATTGTTGAAGTTTAATTGATTCCCAATCATATATTGTTTGTTCCAATCCCTCTTTGTTAAATTCTGGTGTAATTATCTCTTTAAATCGTTGTAATGCGATTGAATCCTTTTCATTTTTTGAATCCTCTAGTAACCTTTCTTCATCAACAACTAAAGAAAATGCTATAGGAGTGAAATTTGTCAAAGAACTAAACAAAAGCTCGCGTAATTCTCTATACCTTTTTCCATACTTCTCGCCAGATAATATAACCGCACACAAGGCTATTAAAACCAATTTAGATGTTTGTCCATCAATAAACAGAAACTTAGGATTATATAATAATTGATTGAGATTAACAACAATATTATTTAATTCTTCTGTTCTTGATAAGATGTCTTTCTTATTATAATTGGTTGGATATAAAATATCATATACATCACTACCTAATGAAGAGAATGGTGAGTGAATAAAAATATCATCTAAGTTGTTTGTTGGTCCAGAAGCTGAAGAAATTATTCTAGATGGATGTAACTCAGACATTTGGCTGAAGAAACCTATTTCCTTCTTAACATCCCTTATATTAGAGTAATCTTTGCTAACTTGAACACTAAGCCTATACATACTCTCCTTATCTTCATTGGGTGTTATCCGAACGAATTTTTCAATCCCACTGACCTTAATACTATATACGATATCGAACATAAAACCTGGTGTTTCATCCTGTAATACCCTTGTGAATATTAGTCCAATAGCCTCAAAAAATGATGATTTACCAGAACCATTGCCTCCAACAAAAAACTTCAAAGATACCGGACTAATTAAATCATTTTGCTTATCGAATTCTATCTTCATTTCTTTAATAATTTTATAATTTTTTATATAAACATACTTCAGTCTCATGCATTTGCTAACCCCTTTTTACTAGAGAATATGTATCTATACTTAATATTCCCTGTATTCTATCTTTTAATTTATTCCCTTCCATTATTAGTTCAGTATTACCAAGATTTAAGGAATTCGTTGACTTCTCCAATATCCCCAAATTTACAAACAACTCTATTGTTTGCTTAGCCTCTTGAACCCCAAGTTTTAATTCGTTTTGAGATACTACCCGAGTATTTACAAGTTTGGCAGCTTCATGAATAGCTAACGGTTTACTTTGAATAATAAACTCTTCGAGGAGTTTTTTCTGTAAGACAGCTGGACAAAACTTATTTATTACCTGCCTTAATTCTTCTGCAAAAATGTTATCATAATTAGAACTTCTTTCCTGTTTATTGCTATTAATATACTTTAAGTCTATTTGTGCAACTTGATTATTTTTATCTATTTTTAAAATTTCTAAAGATATTTTTTCTAAATTATTAATATCCCCAAGTATTCTGTATATCTTGCCAAGTTCTATTCTTGCCTCAAGATTAGAATTATTAATTTTTAGTATTTCGAGCAATTCCGATTCAGCCCTTTTTAAATCACCCTGTATTTGATAGACATCACTTAACATCAACCGAATTTGAATGTTTTGAATGTCAATTTCTAGTGTTTCTTTTAATAGCCGTTTTAGAGTAATATATTTCCCTTGTCTTTTATAAATTTCACCCAAATCAATACGCAATTGTATATCATTAGATTTTTTAACTAGTATTTTTAAAATTTGTTCTGCTTTATTAAGACTTCCCTCACTAAGGTAAATACTGCTCAATTCCACCTGTGCTGCAAAATTATTAGCATTTTTGCTTAACACCGATTTTAAGATTTGTTCTGCTTTTTTTAAGTGTCCTTGTCTGTGGAAAATTCTACTTAATTCTATTTTTGCTTCTAAATTATCTGACTCACGTGCTATTACAGTATTTAATAAATGCTCTGCCTTTTTTATCTCTCCTTGCCTTTGATAAATTTTGCTCATTTCTATTTGTGCTAATGAATTGTTTTCGTCAATTTTCAACACATTATCTAAAAGCTCCCTAGCCTCATGAAGGTTACCCATTTTTTCATAATTCGTACTCAATTGGATTAAATGCTCAATAATGTCGTCATTAAGGTTTGAATTATCTTGTAATAATCGTTTTGCCTCTAAAAATCTCCCCTGATTTATTACACTCCGATTTTTATTTGAGTAAATATTTTGTTTATCCTCTTCCCAAAAATTCAAGTCAACGTTATAGTTATTTACTTCTTTCCCTTTTTTCAGAAAAACGATATCGCCGTTGGTATTTTTATTTTTCGATATTCTTCCTTCCTGCATTAATTTACTTACTGCTTTGCAAGCCATCTGAAAAGGGGTTAAAGGATGTATTAACTCAAAAATTTCATTTAATTTATATCTTCTTTTGTCCTCCATATTCCTATAAATAGTATCCATTATTTTACCGGCACCATTTCTAGTAGAATTTATATTTTCACTTGTAAATGGATTATAGCGCCTTCCATCCAAATTAAAATTATTTATTTTCATTTGTTGTAAAGTGGCAAACCATGTTTTCTTCTTATCCCAATTATCTGGAGGAGTGAAATATTCAATCTCATCATTGTACTGTTTTTTATTAGTATTTCTATACCACTTTTCCCATAAACTTTCCCTATTTCGCCATTCTAAAAGTAAGTTTTCCATATCTTCTTTTTTATGTAAGTTAAAAAACCAAACCCTTATGTCAGACACACTTTTGGAACCTTGTTCTTTTAGTAAAAGAATTGAATAACCGTTGTCACTTAGTTCATTAAAACTAGGGATATTTAAGTTAACTATCCCTTCAATATAAAATGATGTTACTAACTTTTCCCTATATTCACTAATTTTCGATTCATTATTATTTAAAAAAGAATTTGGAACTATAACAGCGCATTTTCCATTTTTCGAAAGAAGTGACAAGATTTTCTCCAAATACATAATGGTTATATTGCGAGTCTGAAGTAACGATAAGTTATCCGCTATATCTGAAGTATCTACTTTATTTACTGGAGGAAAAGACGTTATAAAATCATATTTTTTGGGAATTCGGTTATCAACCTTAAATTCAGATGAGAGTGGATTTAAATGATAAACTTGTATATTCTCTGCTTCATTCAGCATTAAGTTTAAGCTTGCTATTCTAATTATTACCGGGTTTGTATCAAAACCATATATTTCCCAGGTAGCATTTTGTGGAGGATGCCCTTCGTATAAAAGAGACTTATTTATTGTTAATAAAGAATTTCCATACCCACAGTTCAAATCGCTTATTAGTGACTTCCTTGTTGGTTCTAGCATTTGTACCATAATTTCTGATATAAAAATTGGAATTTGGGCGGTATCCCTACTACTACTGAGGTTTGGTGAATCTAATTGTTCTATTAAATGTTGTATAATTAATTTCTCAACATTTGGTACTCCTAATTTTAACGCTGTTAGATTCATATATTCTATTTTAAAAATCACCTTTTTAATTTGCTCATCATTTAATTTTATATTTGGTGATGTTTTCATATTATTTATTAAAACATCATCAACTACGATATCATCAAGAGAATGTTTTATTTTATTAATTTGTTGAATAATTTGTATACCATCAAATTTAGTTAAACTATTCCAATTATATACGTCATCTTTTTTAGCAAGAAAACTAAATTTTGCTGTATCTATGTATTTTAAAAATATGAGAAATCCTATTTGGTCGATAATCGAAAAAATATTATAATCTCCACTTTCAAAAAATATTTCTTTTATGTCCTCTATCTCACTTGCTATAATGTCTATTATTTTTATGTTCCTGTTTCCACTTCTAAATATTTTATAACTTTCAAATTGAGCTAATTCTCTTTCTTTAAAACCATTGCGATACTCTAGTAAAAATACTTTACCAACTTCAGTTATTTTAATTAATCCCCTAGATGGATACTCCAGTAATCCTGCGTTCTTTAAGTGAGTTTTTGCCCAACTTACATTAACTTTAAACTTTAGGTTACCTCCATCAGTTTTCTGTTCTAAGTCTTCTTTAGTTAAATCAAATTTCTTAACTAGATAATTATTAAGTTCTTTAGAACTATATATTGCACCAGTATCAATATATTTAAGTATTGGGAATAGTAAATCTCCCATATTAGGTACAGACATTAGAAAACATTCCTTTCATATATAGTGTTACTTTTCATGAAATAATAAGTGGAACAGTAATTTTAATTTTAATGTAGAAATATTACCTAAAATAATTATTAGAATTATCTTACTTATTATAATATGCTTGTTGCTACTAAAAATAAAATAATTTTATGCGCTAACACAATAAGTTCTCCGTTTCTTCAGCCATTTTTTATCTATCATCCAATAAAAAGTGAATTATAGACTTCTTCATTCTATTTTAAAACTTCGGTTGATATGAAATCTCAAACGAATATTATTTTGTAGTTTTTTATCGCTTAATAGTGCTTTCTACTTTATGTTCGTCACTTAATGTACTTGGTTTGAAACGATGTAAATCTCTCTCCCACTCGTTATAGCATTTTATCTTAAAGTGTTCTTTGTCATCTTGTCATCTATAATAAAAACAAACATCCGCATTAAATATCTCCTTATCAGTTAGGCTCTAAAGTCTTGATTGGAATCTATTAATTTGCTCATTATTTTGTTTCAAGCATTTCAGCGAGCAATCGCATCAATTTCCTTGTTCAGTTCTTCTACAGCATGCGTCTTTGTGGTAGTCATGCTTTGAATAAATCAAATTTTATAATTTTTAAATCTTTCATATTCATTCTCCTTTTTCACCCTTATTTAAAGTGGCTATTCCACTTTAGCAATAAGTCTTTCTAAAGCTTGCTTGTTGATTTCACTAATACTAGTTTCAGCTTCTAATACAATAGAATTAAACCCAATAAGTGTTTACTTATGGTATTTACTCTATCCACTGAATAAAAATTAGTAATTATTTTTATTCACTTAATGTTTCATATCTTTTCTAATTAATAACCAATACTAAAAACCTTTTCTAATCTTGTATATATTACAAGTAAAAAACAGCATGTCAGAATTAAACAAACAGATATTTATTCGTTGACCACTTTCAAAGCGTCAACTAAAACCCGTTCGCAAATTCTCGTTCTAATTTAGGTACAGTCACTGAACTTGGAATCGTATTATCCAGGTTAATGCGATAGCCATTACTTTGCATGAACTCGATTAGTTCGCCAGTAGACATTTCTGGTAAATAAGTATCCGATTCTACGTTTAATAAGTTCTCAAATAAACCTAATGCTTCTCTTTGTTCCTTTCTGAATCCAATATTTGCGAAGAATATTTTTTTGATGTATTGGCAAGGAATTTATTTGATAGGATGATATCGTCTGCATAATAATTTTATGAAAGAGTTTATCAACAAAATAAGGTCTTCTGCTAATGCGACTTGTGCATAGTCACCATCTATATAATTTGGTGGTACAACCATCATTTTTCCCTAATACATGTGTAATCTTTTCTAATCAATTTATCGATTTGAATTAGTTTTTCATAGAATTCAATGTCAATAATAATCTTCAATTTATCGAAATTCAATAATTAATATTCCTTCACTTAATGATTTCACTATATCTTGATTATAGAAAAAATTCATTCAAGATAGTGCAGAATCCAGAAAAATAATTATTGATGAAAAACAAAAATTAGCTCGAAATACTATATAATGGAATCACGAGTTTAAGAATTATAAGGTGAACAGAAGCATTCCATATTTACTAAAGATGAATTCATTTTTTCTTATTATTTTAGGAGTTACTTATTGTTGAAACAATCAAAACCGAAAAAATCATGGTTTAGTTTCGGTGCAATCGGGTTATTACTTTAATGACTCGTGGAAATAGGTCTCACCCATTTCCACGAGTCATTAAAATTGTTCAAAATCCATTTATTTTAGACTGATAGTATTTTCCAATAGAACATATTTAAGAAGTGGACCTCAATCACCTTAGATACATTGCGTAGAGTATAACATCAATCATACATTGGACAAAATCCACCACATATGAAGAAGGTGATTTCTGAATAATGGTGGATTTGTTATATCTGTTTTTAGCGACAATCTTTACGCTTATAACGTTGACGTTCCATTGTTTTCATACCAACTTTGATGAAATACTTTCCTTATCGAACAGCATTAATCGAATAAAAATTGGTGCAAGTATTCCCATTTTATTCTGTCGTCCGACAAGGATAAATAATCTATACAAAGATGCCAGATAATGTCCTGTAATACTTTTAAATAATTCTCTATCCGCCCCCAAGCCGCCCCCAATAAAGGAAATCCCACATAATTTATACATTTAATTAACATACAAAAAAAGGCTGAAACCCTTGATAAACCAAGTGTTTCAGCACTTTTATTCTGATAACCTGTGACAGGCTCAACCCCACAACCCCAACCCTGTCAAGGTAAGGGTCCAATATCCCCAAAAATCTTATGACAAAATCCCCATCCAAATTTTCACAGCCGTTGCCAAAATTAATAAAGCTAGGATGACTTGAAGTATTTTTGTATTCACTTTTTTACCAGCCATCGCTCCTAGTGGAGACGCTATTAAGCTTGCTATAACCATGATCAAGGCAGGATAGAAGTCAACTTGCCCTGTTGAGATTTTCCCTACCGTTGCGCCAATCGATGAAATGAATGTAATCGCTAAGGAAGAGGCGATTGTTACCCTTGTTGGGATTTTCAAGACAACTAGCATAATAGGAACTAATAAGAATCCACCGGCTGCACCGACAATCCCTGAACCCAAACCGACAATTAAGGCTAAAATTGCTGCAAGCCATTTGTTAAAGGTTACTTGATCCAAAGGAACGCCATCTATTCCTTTTTTAGGAATAAACATCATGACAGCTGCTATTAGAGCAAGTAGGCCATATACGATATTTATCCCGTCTTCAGACATGGATTGCGACCCAAAACTCCCAATGACACTACCTATTAGTACACTAACACCCATATAGATGATGAGCGTCTTATTTAAATAGCCACCTTTACGATAAGCCCAGACACCACCTATGGATGCAAATAATACTTGTACTGCACTTATTCCTGAGACTTCATGAGCACTAAAAGCCGCTAAACCGAAAAGTGGTGGTATATACAAAAGCATTGGGTATTTAATGATGGATCCGCCTATACCTAGCATTCCTGAAATGTATGAACCTATAAATCCTATCAAAAAGATGGTTATGATAAAAGTAATATCCATTTTTATTGCCTCCTTGAAAAGAAGGGAACCAATAGGGTTCCCTTATCATTATCAGCCTTTTCTAATCCAAAATTTTAGAACTTCATTTTCTTCTGCAGTTTCTACTAGCTCATGGCCACCAGATTTTGACCAAGCAGCTAAATCTGCTTTAGCGCCTTTATCTGTCACATGTATTTCTAACACTTGACCAGATTGTAAATCATTCATAGCCTTCTTTGTTCTAACGATCGGCATCGGACAAGCAAGTCCCTTAGCATCTAACATTTTATCTGAATTCATCATACATCTCTCCTGTTTTCGTAGTATTTATAATCTTTTCTTAAGTTTATCGAACCGCACAACGATTTGGTCCAATTTCCATTTCGCGCTGTTTTTCCTCATCAGGGGTGATTTTCCCCATATTCGTTTCACGGATTTCTTGATATGCGTTTGGCTGTGGAGGTAAGTTTCCTGTAACCAACTCTCTGAATTCTCTTTCGTCAGCAATGTTCAAACCATGATTTTCTGTAAATAACTCTCCTAATTTCTTTGCAACACTGCCGTCTTCATTTAATTCTTCAATGATCATAAAATGAGATGGCAGTACGATTAACTCGTCTGACAATTCTCTATAGCGAGTATAAAGTGTTTCTCTCAAGTCTCCTACCCAATCCTCAGCTAATCCGGCTAAGTCCGGTCTACCAATGGAATCGATGAATAGAATATCTCCTGAAAGCAAGTATTTTTCATCGACTACAAATGAAGTGGAACCAATCGTGTGGCCCGGGGAGTATAGAGCATGAATATTGATAGCTGTGTGACCGATCGTAACCACCTTACCGCCTTCTAATGGCTGATATTCAAAAGTTACTTCTGTTGCATCTTTTGGTGGTAGCCAGTAAGTTGCATTTGCACTTTCTGCTATTTTTCTTCCACCTGAAATATGGTCAGCATGTAAGTGCGTATCAAATACATGAGTGATCTTCGCTCCAATACTATCGGCAAAATCAACGTAGATATCAGTCATTCTTGTGGAATCAATAACGGCTGCTTCACCATTAGAAATGATCATGTAAGATAAACAACCTTTACCGAGACGTACAAATTGGTAGATTTCTCCGCCATTATTCAAATCCCCAATTTTCACTGGTTCTAAGTGTTCACTCCATGCTTTCATTCCGCCCTTCAAATAAGAAACATCCAGCCCTGCTTCAGATAGCATTTCAGCAACCATAATAGATGAGCCTTCTTTTGCACAGACAACTAAAATTTCTTTATTTGCTGGAATTTTATCGATGATTTCTTCAACGCCATCCAGTAAATCAAAGTAAGGAATATTAAGGAATTCAAAGTTCTCTCCTTCAATTTTCCAATCGTTAAAATCACTTTCATTTCGAACATCCAAAATAAATAATTCAGCTTTATTGATTACTTTCTTTGAAACCTCTTTGGCTGTCATTTCATTTAACGCCATAAAATATACCCCCTATAGTATTTAGCGTTTCAAAATTTTTTACCTGACTTAAAAGGTTAAAGTTACATCCGCATCTTTCGCGAATTCTAAAAATGTAACAGCTCCACCGACTTCGATGCCGTCAATGAAGGCTTCTTTTTCCAAGCCCATAACGTCCATGGTCATTTGACATCCAATAAACTTGACGTCCATTTCTTGTGCCATAGAAAGTAACTCAGGAATAGAAGGTGCATTAGCCCTCGCAAATCCTTCTGCAAAATGTTCCTTACCTTCTGGCATCGGTAGTTGCTGATTCGCTACTTTATGGATTAAATTTAAGCCTTCGAATGTAAAGAAAATAGCTACTTCTTGATCCGTTGCTGCTGCTGCTGTTGCAATGTTAAATACTTTATATGCGTCAAATAAACCACCGTTACTAGCTATTATCGCTACTTTTTTAGATATGATATGCCCCTCCATTTTTAGGATTATATGTTATTCATTCACTGATTTTTGTGTAGGACCATTCCATTGGCTCATGCCCGGTTCAACATTAACCACTTGTTTAAATCCTGCAGCTGTTAGTTTTTGTGCAGCCAGGTCACTTCGGCTACCGGTTCGGCATATGACAAAAATCTCAGACTCTTTATCCAGTTCACTAAAACGTTCTTCTAATTCACCCATTGGAAGGGATTTAGCAGCTGGAATATGATTAAACGCATATTCTGCCGATTCACGTACATCAAGTACTATCGTGTTTTGATTTTCTTCTATTTTTTGTAGAAGTTCTTCATTTGAAATGACTTTTTCATGCTTTTTTACTTCATGCTCTTCACCACTTGCTTTCCGAAGATAATGTTTAAGAACGGTTCCTTCTTCAACTGTACCCAAATATTGATGACCTGTACTTTCTGCCCAAGCTTTCATATCTGCAGTTGACCCTTTATCCGTCGCTTGAACTTCTAGCACTTCTCCTGCTTCCAGGCCGTTCATTACTTTTTTCGTTCTTACTATCGGCATTGGACATGCTAATCCTTTTGCATCTAATACGGAATTTGTTTCAATCATGTTTTTTTCCTCCTTATTTGCTAATACAGATGGGGGTATTTAAGAATTTAAAAATTATTCTATTGGACCGTTCCATTCAAGCATACCGCCTGTCATATTTAGCACTTTATATCCATGATCTTCAAGTAACTTTGCTGCCATTGAACTTCTGCCTCCTGAACGGCAAACCATGATATATTCTTTTGATTTATCCAAATCTTGCATTCGAAATTCCACGAGGCCCAATGGGATATGCGTAGCATTGGGTATTTTCCCAGCCTTTACTTCATCTACTTCCCGAACATCTATAATATTAATTGTCGAGTTTCCTTTTAATAATGCATTCACTTCATTTGGTGAGATTTCTTTCATGATTGAAATACCTCCTTTTAATTGTGCCAAGCACTCATGCCGCCTTTTACGTTGGTAACTTCTTTAAATCCAAGTTTTTTTAATGACTTACTTGCTTTACTGCTTCTCATCCCACTTTGGCAGATGACAAAGACTTCTTCATCTTTTGAAAGTTCTTGTGCTCTTTTATGAAGTTCGAATAAGGGAATATTCTTAAACTCCTTAATATGATTGCCCCTATACTCATTAGGTGTACGGACATCAATAAATTGCTTACTTCCTTTGTTACTTAATTGAGCTTTTAACTCACTCGTATTAATATTCTTAATTCCCTTTGCCGGGACAAAGCGCTGAAATAAAAACCAAGCAATTGCCCCTATTATTATGACATTAAATGCTGTTCCCATTTTAATATCCTCCCCTCCTTACCATGAAATTTACCCTATTTCACATTTTATTACTTAAATGAATAAGTTTACATTACCATCTTCTGCGTCTGCTAGATAAGCTGCCACACCCGCGTATTCTATTCCATCTAATAATTCCTCTTGTTGCAAGCCCAATAAATCCATTGTCATCGTACAAGCTATTAATTTGACCTCTTGTTCTTGAGCCAACTCAATTAAATGAGGCAGTGACATGGCGTTATGTTTTTTCATTACATGTTTAATCATTTTAGGGCCCATTCCAGCAAAGTTCATGTTGGATAACCCCATCTTATCAGAACCTCGAGGCATCATTTTTGCAAACATTTTTTCAAAGAAGCCTTTTTTTAATGTCGATGGCTCATCTTTTCGTAAAGCATTTAATCCCCAGAAAGTATGGAAGATGGTTACTTCATGATCATAAGCCGCTGCACCATTTGCGATAATATAGGCCGCCATGGCCTTATCATAATCACCACTAAATAAAATGATCGTTGTTTTTTTCTTTTCAGTCAATTGGTTTTTCCCCCTTGATTCCTAATTACCCGTATGGGTATATTTTTCATTAAAAAAATATTCTTTTAAATGTATACTTTATTAGTTTAGTTTCAAATACTTTAAAATACCCAGTAGGGTATATGTTATGGTAAAAAGTTTATTTCGTCAACCCTCTTCTTTTGAAATGTTATAAAAGGAACTGGATACACCAGGTTTTTTTGAGAGATCCCTGAATACAGAAGGATAGGCTCCTTAACCACATCCTCCTGTATGTTTTAAACCATACATATAGGTAAACTATCTTGATTAGATTAACAGACACCTCTTATTTAAACGGACCATGATTGATTTGTGTTAATCCTTCATTCACTTCGAATATTTTCCCGTTAACTGTCTCAATACCAAATCCTTTTAATCGAGCAGTGTGCATAGTTAAGTATTTTTGAGCTGATTCTTTTGACTCAAACAGATAAATACCACCAGCCTCCTTTGCCTCGCTATCTTCAGTCCAAATTTTCCAAATCACCCCTTCTTCATCATTGATGCTTTTTGCTAATTCAGTAAATTGTTCAACCATGTCATTACCAAATGGTCCATCCATTTTAAAATCCACTTGTAAAATATAAGCCATTTTTAACACTCCTTTTTAAATAACTAATAAATTCGTTTTGTTTAGATTTTGTGTTAATCGAGGTACAACGACACTACCTTGTACATTTTCCAGAATATCACCTAAATTTACCGTTGATGACAGCTTACTTTACTTCTTTTATCTGCTTTTTATCAATAAATTAACAGCTTCTTTTACAAGATGTTCAGTGCCTTCACCTTTCTCTATGTTTTCCCGAACACATTGTTCTAGATTTGCACTTACAATAACGCCCATAGTCCTATCAATTGCATTTCGTGCAGCAGACAACTGTGTGACGATATCTCTACAGTCTTTTCCCTGCTCCATCATTCCTAGAACTCCTTTAATTTGTCCTTCAATTCGCTTTAACCGATTGATGACGCTTTTATCGTATTCCATATTCTACCCACCCATCTATTTACAAACACAATCACTTATCTCATAACTGGTTACCTTAATTCCTTTTCCAATTAAGAAGCGCAGCCCCAAGTTCACTTCTATTTTATCGGAAGCAATTACATGAATGTTTTCATGTGGGATTTCTTTATTAAAACGTTTCAAATATGCATAAGGGATATTCAAAGCATCTCTATTGATATCATCCTGTTTTTGATTATAAGCCCTTATATCTAATAAAATAGCGCTATGATTTTTACTATTATTCTTTTCGCAAGGAACGTTTTTAACAGGAACATAACGTTTATACAAACTAGGGACCAAAATCACGACAGTTAATAGAAGCAAATAAAAAATCAAATCCACCACCTGTGTTTCAATTTATAACCTCATATTATACCTATGGGGGTATGTTGTCAAGCTAGTTAAACTTACTTCTAAAATGATTGTCTGCGATGTCGATATATCAGTTCCTAAATATTTTTCTATATTTGTGAGTTATATGGGAGAAATTTATACTGGAAACGAATAATATTAGTCCCTACTGAACCTTCCCCTTATACTTTCTTCTATCATTTTTTTCTCATTCTTTTTTGAACCTCCTGATACTCATAATTACTCCCCCTCGAGACAACTTATCAAACGGTTAGAAACTTATTCTTGTCCCAAAATTTTATTCGCACATGGGCAACTGTTTTATCAGGATATGTAAATTTCTGAAGAATCTACAAAAATGATAACATCCCTTAATGCATGTGGACCTCTACTTAAAAACGTTTATTCAAAGCCATACTATTTTTTTTTGACGAGTTTTTCTCCTATTTACAAAGGAATCTAAGCAGGAAAACACTTGAGACGTTAGCGATTGATGCCATATACCTATTGAAACTCGAGATCAAGCTCCCTAAAAGAAAAAAGAATCTGAACTAAAACGCTAACCTAATAAATCTCATTTATATTAGATTATAACAGTCAGGTTATACTAGAATGGTGGTGCTCAGTGATGTTCACTCCCCGAATGAGCATTATTTTAATTTACCTCAATTTTCAACTCTGTTGAGGTATAATCCTCGGAGTGGTTAAGCATGGAAGCCCTTTCTTTATAAAGATTTTAATTATTTGGGGTTTTAATTCACAAACGCAGAAAACACATATTTCTAAATGAATAAAGCCGATGATTCCTACCTAGGAATCATCGGCTTTTTACAATTAACCTGAAACTAATAAAAAGGAGAAATTTAATAGAACTATCCCCTCTCTCCTTCTTTGATACTGGATCGCTTACGCTTAGTAAATCATTTATGCAAGGCTGCCCCATCGTTTTATCTTCATTTAACTAAAAAGGGCCTCCTTCCTGGGTTTTTAATTCGCATACAAGCGATATTGGTCACTTAATGTATCTCCATTACCGTAAATATAGGCTTTTGAGCCGGATGTATAGGAAGAATTGTCGTACTTCCATTTGATTCTGAGACCCATGTTCCCGCCTGCTCCATATGTGTTCTCGCCATTCTTTTTAATATATTGTGAAAAACTGGCCCATGTCTTGGGGCCAACAACACCATCCACTTGGAGATGGTTTTCTTTTTGATATTTCTTTACACCCGCTTCGGTTTTCGGCCCAAAAACCCCATCAACGTCAACCACTGCTGAATCAGTATAAAAACCCATTACATTGAGGATATACTGCATATTTCTGACTTCCACCCCAAGAGTGTCCTTCCGCAAAATCGAGTTTTTATCCCAGCTTTGCGGGTGGTGAAATCCTCCAGCAGATGCTGAAGCGGTGGAAAATGATATACCCAGGGCTATTGATAATACTACCAAACCAGTAAGTAATTTCTTCATAGCTCCATCTCCCTCTTTTTTGTTTATTCAATCCACCTTACTAATTCCCCTTGGATTTTATATTCCCCTTCCGACAAATGTCCTGTTTATTTTGAAATTGCTATACAAAAATAGTCACCAGAAGGACCACAGAATAGTATAAGTTGTACGTACAATAGAGACAACCCTTAAAGCTTTAAAAGAAGATCCTAGCTATAAATCATATCCCACTTTGGGATTCCTTTACTATCCGTTCACGACTCATTTTCCTTAGTTTAACGTACACCGTTCATTTACAGGAGAAGTTAAAAAAAATGGAGGTAATTCACACAAGTATGGAGAATATGTGAATAATAGTCGTAATGGAGTGTGAAATATGAAAATAAAAGAGCTATTAGATGAACTATCCGTAACTGGAAATACAATAGCAAAAATCGCACAGGACAAGGTTGGCATTGGAGAGAAACGATTAAAGAATGCGTTACACAATGCAGGATATGAATACAGGAACAAAAATCCGAAAGGCTGGTTTTATGCAAAGGAAGGGAAAGAGCCCCTTTATCAGTCAGTGTTTGAGTTCATTGAATCAAAAAATAGTTTACCTAATGTTAAACAAAGTTCCCCCGACCTGAATATTACTTTACCAAGAAGTTCACAGCCTATTACACTCGATGTGAAGAGTGTAAGAAATGGTGAAAAATATATTCACACCGTTTTCACACCTGAAGAAGTTACGATATTAAAGGAACTGATAAAGTCATATGTTCTTGATGATCAGCAAGATAGTCAAAGAGATGATCTTTATCAAAGGGTAGTCACTTTAGAAAAAGGCAACAAAGTAAGAAAAACGATTGTCATAAACGAAGAAGTTGGGACTTTGCTTGATAGGTTCGCAGATCAACAGAAGTTTAATAAATCCGACATAATAGAACTTGCCATATTAGATTTAATTAACAAATACAAATAACTACTTAACAATATCTATTTTATGGCTCCTAGCAAGCCATAAACAGCCCTATCATGTAACTGCTTAAATATGCTTTTCTTTGTGTGTTTACTATTTAGAGTTCAGATCATAAATGGCGGCTTTCCTTCCTCATCATTGTTAATGTATTCGTTAATTGTTTGATTTTCTATATCTCTAGTAGTCAAAGGTTTCAGACAGACTGACTTGAATATCAAGCAAATTCAATTTTATGTGAACTTCTCAGAGTTGATTTTTTCTAATTCTCGAAGTCAACTACCAAATATTAGCTAATTGTACTTACCCTAGCATGTCCATATTTCTTGGCGTATCCCACTTTTACACTTTATTTATGACCCTAAATTATGTCACCATACAATACCTTACCATTACTACACTATCAAAACGGGTGGCCTATACTTTTATGTTTTGGGTAAGGTTAGTTCAAAAAAAAAGAGACTGACTATAAAAAACCAGTCTAATGTGACGTCAGGTGCTTCCTCACGTCTTATATAAATTATGCAAATGTTTGGACAAGCGTTACTCTATCGATTTATTTATGACTAGTTCATTTTTGTTCTTGGTCAAAAACCTCATCCAATATGCATATATAGTATGTGGAGATAACAACAAAACATTTCTTCTATACGTCTATTACTTGGTAGATAGATATTAACAAGGTTTTGTTAAATGTTATTAAAATAATTCATTAAATAGCAAGGTCCCTCTACTATGTTTACTAAGTCACCAATGCTGATATATTATGTTCATTTTTACATAATCAATGGGAATTCACAGAAAAATACTACTCTATGGTAAAGAAAGTAGATAAAGAGAGATGGTCTAATGAATAAAAATAGACTATTTAAACATCTTTGAATGCTTCTTTCAATAGAGATTCCTAAAGATACTAATATAATATTGAAGAATTGGTTAAAGAAATAGAAAGTGAAGGAAAAATTAATTTAAGAGGATGTATTCAATGAGAATGCTCGGTTTATTTACATGGAATGATTAAGTATGCACCCGAATAATCGGGTGTTTTTTTATTAAGGAAATCGGACTTCTTTTAACCGCCACCTGTTTCATAAAGAACTTAAAAGTAACAGATTTATTGTCATCCAACAGCATGGAAATCCAAATTCTGATTAACTTTCACTTAGTTCTTTTCTTTTCCCTATTCAACATTTATGTTAGGAAATTAAACACTACTACACTACTCATCATTTGCCTTTGATAAATTTTCTGAAATTATCGTAATCAGTCTTAATGTAATGAAATACCTTTGCGTTGCCGTCATGATCTGGATGAGTTATTTTTAATAACCCTTTATATTCTGCTATCACGTCTTTATTACTCGCCATTTTTGCAAGTCCCAATTTTTCACTATAATCATTTGATTGATTATTGGAGTCGAAATTGTAATTGTCTCTTTTGTTTTCTTTTACTTTTATCAATTCATTACGTAATTCAATATTTTCTTTTAATAAATCCTTTGTTTCAATTTGTAATTTACTTTTCTCATTCTTTAGTATTACAACTTCCTTTTTAAACTTATCTCTTTGCTGGATTAATATTTTTTTTGCAGACTCATGAAGTTCTTCAATTCCTTTTATATGCTTATCTTGTGCTTGTATTTTTAATTTTAATCTGTGAATGATCTCGTCCTTATTTTGATCAATACGATCATTTATTGACACCTTTGAGACTGTATCATTAATTATGTATCCAGTTTCCCTATTCCCGTTTCCCTCGTATTTAATCTTACCTTCACGCATCCAACGTCTAACAGTTTGAATACTAATACTTTCTGTTATTCCTGCATCTTTTAACAGGTCAAATGCTTGATCTGTGTCATCAATTATGTATCCAGTTTTTCTATTCTTGTTTCCCCCCTCGTATTTAATTTTACCTTCACGCATCCAACGTCTAACAGTTTGAATGCTAATACTTTCTGTTACTCCTGCATCCTTTAACAGGTCAAATGCTTGATCTGTGTTCACGATGTTCCCCCTTTCACTCTTATTACGCATGTAATGTTATTTATTGAGCGATATTAGACTATTAGAAAAAACGAGTCGTTTTTTGTACCTCGCCGCAACGAAGAAAAAGATATTTTCTAAACAATCAATTATATGATTGAGTTAATTCAAGACTTGTATTTTCACGTTTTTAACGCCCCAATTTAAAGCATCCTGCTCATTAGGAATAAAGATATCTACTCTATTTCCTTTTATAGCACTGCCGGTATCCTCTGCCGTTGCGTAGCCATAGCCTTCCACATACACTTTTGATCCAAGTGGGATGACAGATGGGTCAACAGCTACTACTTTTGCATCCGGATTTGCTTTTAAGTCGATTCCAGTAGCTGTAGTGCCGCTACAACCTTGACAATCAGCAGTATATGCAGTTGCTCTTACAGTAATCTCTTTTTCTATGCCTGATTGATTCGTAAATTCACTGTTAGATACTGTTTTTTCTTTTTCTGCTTTTTCAGCTGGTGCTGCTGGCTTTGCTTGCTCAGCTGGTTTCGTTTGCTCAGCTGGTACTGCTGGTTTCGCTTGCTCAGTTGGCGCTGCTGGCTGTTCAGGCTTAACACTCGCTGCCTCATCTTTGTACGTCCCAGGTTTAATAACTAGTTCCTGCTTTGGATGGATTGTATCTGAATTTAAACCGTTCCAAGATTTAAGGTCATTTACTGATACTTGATATTTGCCTGCAATTTCCCATAACGTGTCCCCGGACTTGACCTTATAATGCTTTTCTTGAGAAATATGTAATGTTTCTCCTGAATAAATCGTGTCTGAAGACAAATGGTTCCAATCCTTAATATCTTCTATTGATACTTTATATGTTTGAGATATCCCCCATAATGTGTCTCCATCTTTCACATTGACATCTTCTGCTTGTACCGGAATAGTGAATGCACCGGATATTGCAGCCGCTGCCGCTAACGATAAGATTGATTTTTTCATATGTTGTTACCTCCTTGTAAGCTAGTAAGTTAGCTAATTTTTTCAATAATAGCATAGTTATTTGCTATACAAAGAACAAACAGATAAAGAATAGATGACAGATATCACAGAAGGATAACGAAAAGGTATCAAATTTTAAAATAACACTAGAATAATTAATCCTATATGTCCGTCGTATCAAATCACGACACGACTGGGCGGAGTTTGGTTGTTTTACTGGTCCGCACCATCCAGATAGACTATCTTCCAGAAAGAAAGTACTTCAAGAAATTGCAAACATTTGTCCACCCCCATTATTGCTTCATATGTAATTTCAAACTGCCCTTATCCAGAAAGCAGATAAAAAAAAGAAGATGATTCAGTTCATCTTCTTTTCTCTATATATTAATCGCTACCGGTCACGAATAAATCTTCTTTAAAATAGGCGAGGACCATGCCAGTTTCCACTTGTTCCCCCTCTAGTACCTCCAATGATTCTATCTCACCGCTGACACCAATATGGATGATTTCCTCACGTCCATCTGCCGTCTTAATATGGAACAATGGTTCCCATTCGTAGAATCCGGAATTTTTGGTTATTAAAACTTTTTCAACTTTACCATGACAAGGACTAAGAATCACATCAACATACATATATATCACTCCTTCCTTCAATATTGTTCAAAATGAAATTGGGATTGTAAGACTGACTTGAGAAAGTATTGAAATTCAGAAATATCTTCTTGTTCTATGCCAAGCTTCGGAGCCCAGTACTGATCTAAATGAATATCATCGGCACACAGTAGGATCATTCTCCCGCTTTGAAGGGAGGTGACCATTGCTTTACCTAAAAACTGAGCCGAGTAGGCAATAGTCACATCATATCTATAATTTTTTGACAATAAGCAATAATGATGAATAGCCTGGTTTTCTTTATTTTCAGAAATAATATCAAAATTCAACTGATTGCCTCCTTTCTTGTAAAGCCCTAATTAGTTTAGAACCTGACCCACCCTCGGAGCCGGGATGCTTCTGCTATTTTACGAATCCCTTCTATATAAGCAGCAATTTTCATGTTCACGGAAAATTTTTGAGAAGTATGATAGACATTCAAAAAGCTGGCTGTTATCTTTTCTTTTAAACGTGTATCTACAAGTTCTTCTGTCCAGTAATATCCTTGATTGTTTTGGCACCATTCAAAATATGAAACAATCACTCCTCCTGAATTCGCCAAAATATCCGGGACTAGTAATATACCTTTTTCATCGAGAATTTTGATTGTTTCCTTTGTTGTCGGTCCATTTGCTGCTTCAATTAGGATTTCACATTGCAGTCGTTCGACATTATCTTTATTTATCACTCCGCTAATAGCTGCGGGAATTAGCACATCACACTCTTTTTCCAATAATTCTTGATTGGATAATGAATCTTTAAATAAGTTCGTAACGACTCCATAAGAATCCCTGTTTTCCAAAAGGTAAGGAATGTCTAAGCCGTTTGGGTCATATAATCCGCCAAGCTCATCCGAAATCCCGACAACCTTAGCTCCTAATTCATGCAAATACATTGCCAAATAACTTCCAACATTCCCGAATCCCTGAATAATTACCCGCATACCCTGAATAGGCATTTTCTTTAAATCACTTACCATTTGAAGAGTATATAATACTCCCTTGGAAGTAGCTGTTTCTCTGCCCTTCGATCCTCCTAATGACAATGGCTTACCCGTAATAAAGCCGGGTGAATCAAACTCCCTGATATGATCATATTCATCTAGCATCCAGGCCATTATTTGAGAATTTGTATACATATCCGGTGCAGGAATGTCCTTGGTCGGCCCAACTATTTGACTGACTGCCCTGACATACCCTCTGCTTAATCGTTCTAGCTCAGACAAACTCATCTGTCTGGGATCACAGACAATGCCACCCTTTGCTCCTCCATATGGAAGATCTGTTATTCCGCATTTCAAACTCATCCAACCCGCCAAAGCCTTAACTTCTTCAGGAGTGACATCCGGATGAAACCGAATCCCTCCTTTCGTTGGACCGGTTGCATCATTATGTTGAGCCCGATACCCTTGAAACATCCTTGTCTCACCGTTATCCATTTGGATAGGAATACAGACTTCTAAAAAGCGCATTGGTGTTTTTAAAAAATCAAAAACCTGATCTGGGTAGTCCAAAACATCAATTGCTTCTTTTAAGATATCCTGGAATTCTTGCAGAGAATTATCCTTTTCGCGTTTTTTAATCCCCTCAGTTTTAACTGCCATTTTAGCACCTCATTTTTTATTCTTATAAATGTATAAAGCAATTTCCGTGCCAGCTTTAACCATGTTGCTGGTTGGTAGTATATCGCCACTTTCCTACATGGATTCACGCTTCATTCATCCAGACCATATGTATACATTCATAAGCAATTCAAATTTGCATAATGTTAAAATATGATGATGAAATAAACAAATAGAAAAAAACGCATCCTTTTTAAAATGCGTTTTTCCTTTCAAACTCTATAACTGAATTTCTTCAACTTGATATTGAGGTGGAGCTGTTCGGAATGCCTTCGTGATAAATAATAGATAACAAAAACCAATTATAAACCAGCCTAACCCCATTATTAGTGAGCTAGTCTCAAGATTAATCCAGAGAATAGCAATTGAAATAGCTCCGATTAAAGGCATAATTAAATAATTGATACATCCTTTAATAGTTCGATGCTTCTTCTCTCTGAAGACAAAATGGCTGATCACTGACAGATTTACAAAAGTAAATGCCATTAATGCACCAAAGTTAATCAGTGATGCGGCAGTCACTAAATCAAAAAACAAAGCCGACAAAGAAATGACTCCAACTATGACAACATTAATAGCTGGTGTTTTCCACTTAGGGTGGATAAATCCAAACCATTTTTCCGGAAACACTTTATCCCGGCCCATAACATATAAAAGACGTGAGACACTGGCGTGTGAAGCTAGTCCTGATGCTAGCGTATTGACGAAAGTTGCACAAAGAAAAATGGATTGGAACAGCTTCCCACCTACATAAAGGGCGATTTCCGGTAAAGCAGCATCTGGTTCCTTAAAACGGGACATGTCCGGGAAAAAGAGCTGAATAAAGAATGAAGAGGTGATGAAAATAATTCCACCCCAAAGGGCTGTTAAAAAGATCGCTTTCGGAATCGTTTTTTTCGGATCTGGTGTTTCTTCTGAAAGTGTTGTTACTGCATCAAACCCCAAAAAGGAAAAACAAAGAATGGTTGCTCCAGTTATTATAGCCGAATAGTCCATTCCTCCATTTATGAAAGGCTGAATTGTAACCACTTCGCCTGTACCTTCTCCATTATACAAGCCTTTGACAACAAGAATGATGAACACCACCATGATGGCAATCTGAATTAAAACAAAAAGGGTATTAAAGTTAGCAAGTACGTTAACACTCCGGAGATTGAGAATGGTGACAATCCCTACAAACAATACTACCCATATCCATGTTGGAACTTCTGGAAATAATGCTGTGAGATAGATTTTGGTCAACAATGCATTTACCATAGGCAAAAATAGATAATCTAACAACGAAGACCAACCTACCAGGAATCCTAAATGTCGGTTAATTGCCTTTTGCGTATAAGTATAGGCAGAACCAGCTGTCGGGAAAACTTTTACAAGTTTCCCATAGCTTGCGGCTGTAAAAAGCATACCCACCAATGCAACGATATACGCTGTTGGGACGTGCCCCCCCGTAATTCCAGATACAATACCAAATGTATCAAATACGACCATGGGCGTCATATAAGCTAACCCCATCATAACAATTTGCCATAATTTTAGAGTTCTTTTCAGTTTAGCACCATTTTCCACCTATCATTCCTCCTTGTAATCGCTTTCATTTATTAGGATTAACACATCTTTAATAGATTTAAAGACCTCCCCATTTTTCAAATTTTCAAATATATCTAAATGCAAATTCTGTGCCAAATGGTTACCTGTTTACTTAAATACATGAATTTCGCAATAATAAGCTTTTAAATTATGCAATATTGGACAGCGTATTGGATTTTATTCACGAGAATGAAGTAGTACATCGCCTTCCGATAAGCGATTCAATTTTTCATAGATTATGCGCTCCTTCATAACTCCTGCAAATAATATCTAGTTAGAACATATAGATATCACTTAATAGCGACTTGGCATGATATTTGCATTGTTTCTCTACTATGAAAGAAATAAGAAAATGGAGGAATACAAAAATGAAATATCCGTTATCTCCTGACGTAAAACCAGAGTTTTGTACGACCGGATCATTCATGCGCTTACCTGCTTCAAGAGAAAATGCCAAATTGGCAGTATTAGGTATACCTTTTGATACAGCTGCTTCATTCAGGGTAGGAGCACGATTTGCCCCACAGGCAATCCGCCAGGCATCTATGACCTTGTTTCCTTACCATCCGATACACAAGGTGTACCCATTTGACGATTGTAATGCCATTGATATTGGGGATATTTCAGTGATTCCCCATAATATACACCGAAGCTATGAGTTAATTGAAAGTGCGATGACAGACTTAATGAAAGAAGGAATCATTCCAATAGGTATTGGCGGGGATCATTCTGTAACATTGGCAAACCTGCGAGCTGCCGCAAAAGTACATGGACCTGTTGCAATGCTCCATTTTGATTCACATACTGATACCTGGGATACCTATTATGAAGAGAAATATTGGCATGGTTCCCCTTTTATCCGTGCATATGAGGAAGGTTTGCTCCAAACGGATAAAGTTTTCCAAATTGGAATTAGAGGGACGCTCAATCATCCAGGAGATATAGATTCCAGCACGGATCTAGGATACAACGTGATAACTACGCCTGAACTGAAGGAAAGAGGAATCGAGGATGTATTGAAAGAAGTCAAGAAGACCATTGGGGATACACCATGTTTCTTGAGCTTTGATATAGATTTTGTGGATCCATCCTGTGCCCCTGGTACAGGCACCCTAGAGGTCGGCGGTCTAAACAGCTTTGAAACCCTAGAGATGATTCGTTCTCTGCAGGGATTTAACTTTATTGGATTCGACCTAGTGGAAGTCCTCCCCCCCTATGATCCAACACAAATCACATCACTATTGGCAGCCACTATCATTCATGACTTTGCTAGTTTAGTAGCCTTAAAGATAAAAGAAGAAGAACTAGAAAAATCAACCCAAAATCATTCATAATATTGTTATTAGAATCTTGTGACATTAACATAAAGAAGCAGGAACCTTAACTATGTTCCGCTTCTTTTTTATCAGCTAGCGATAAGGCCCTCATTTTCAAAACGAACCAATTCGTGAGCGAGTGTAGGTTAAGTGGGTGATGAATCTCTAGATTGATAAAGATTCAACTGAAATAGAAGCATTTTTAACTAACAAAAATTTTGGACAGGTCTATATGTCAGAAAATCAATCTGCATCTATTTATGGAAGGCGAAGCAATAAAAATTAAAAAAGATAGGAGAAATTAATATGAAAATACCAGTGGAAAATATTGTAGAGTTAACTGTAGAACATCAATTCTTACAGGCTTATCCGATAATAAATCAGTTACATACTGATTTGACTTTAGAGGAATATCTAGAATTATTAAATGATATGCGTAAGGATGGTCAACAGTTATTTGCTTTATATCATGATACAAGCATCGTAGCTTTAGCAGGTATTAGCTGGCATGAAGATTTGTATAATGAACGCTATGTATTTGTACAAGATTTGGTTACTGATGTAAATCATCGCCCTAGTGGCCTTGGATATAGGCTGCTCAGTTATATACATAATTGGGCAAAAGAACAGGGTGCTGAATATATTTCATTGGAATCTTGATTTCAACGTCTTGATACCCATCAATATATCAAAAAAATTCGGCTATACTATATTGTGTTTTCCGTTTAAAGTACAATTTTCAGGAAGGGCTAGTACCTATTAGGTGTAGCCTTTTTTCGTACCTAAAATTACCTCATATCCTACCTATGATATTTTGAAGTTTTGAATAAGGGTTAGCTTTTAATGAATTTTTATAGTTTTTATAAAAATGAAGTTTACTTAAACACTTTGATTTTGATGAAAAGTTGATTTATCAATGTTTTTCATGAATTTCTTATCAAACTTAGTTTCACTTTATAACAAAAATTACATGTAGATGTAATGGAAAAGAGCCTTAGTTGAAGTATCGCCATAGTATTAATAAAAATTCCATTAACACTAAATAATTATTCTCCCGACTACTTTTTTGACGAGTTTCTTCTTTAATTAAATAGTACTAATTTTAAACTACTTTCGTATTGCTTCATTAAAGGTCGTCTTTTTAACGTCTAACTCCCTAAGATTCCCAAAAATAGAGTAACCATTTAGGTTACCCTTTCTAAGCTTAATTGCTATTATCTTTATCGGGTCACTCAAAGGAGACCCTTTTTATGGCTGTGTTTCCGGCTCCTAGACTAAAATGTCAAGATAGTAAACATAGTTACCGATTGCTACATCAAAGAGTTCAAATTCTGACATGCTTAAATAAGATTGGCCAAGAATTATCACCCTTTATTTCTTCTTTCCGCTAGGAATATCTGAAAGTAAAATTTCCCCTTCCTCGCTTACCCAATGATGATCTATTCTATCACCACTAAATTCCTTCCCATGCTCAGAATCAATATAATAGTGTTCTGCTTTGCGAAAAGAGAGCTTCTGGAAATTCCCTCATATTGCTTTTATAAGAGCCCACACTAATAGCTAATTTATGATAATACAGCTCTCCGACGTTTGGCAGCACTGGAGTTAGAAAGGTAGTAGCAGTAAAAATGCATATTTACTATGAAAAGCACACAATTAGAATTATTTTAAAGATTTAAAGATCATCTAAATCATCTTCATCTATTCTTGGAAGTTCTGGTTCGATACCTTGGAAAATCATTTTCAATTCATTTTCTAATGAATCTAAGTGTTCTGTCATGATTTTCTCTGCATATTCAACATCTTGATCTTTAATTGCTTTAAAGATTGAAAAATGTTGGGCATAAATTGCCTTATCCATTCCACTGTATTGCCCTAATTTTTCTCTTGTGATAGATAAGACCTCTATAAATAAATCGGATGCCGCTTCCATCATTATTGAGAGAACCTTATTTTGACTGGATTTTACTATATAAGAATGAAATTTATGATCTGCAGCTACACTCTTCTGAAAATCATTTTCAATGAATGCCTGTTTCATTTCTTCTAATATTACAGATATGATCGCCAGGTCATTACTTGTTCTCCGGATTGATGCTAATTTTATTGCTTGAACCTCAATGATTTTCCTAGTTTCTAACAAATCAAATATAGTGACACTATCCAAAGCCATTGTATAGGATAGGGTATGATATATCCCTTTCAACTCAGGTTCCTTAATAAAGGTACCACCAGCCTTCACTTCAACCATACCAAGCATTTCTAATGATTTTAAAGCTTCTCTTATTACTGTCCGGCTAACCTTTAACTGTGTAGACAATTCGCGTTCAGATAGCAATCTATCTCCTGGTGATAACCCACCTTCAAGAATTAAGTGTCTAATTTCCTCCATTATTTTTACGTACGACTTTACTGAAGACTCTTTACTTAGTTTAATTTTCAGTACCCCCTTTTACTCTCTTAATAAAATATATTTCTATAGTTTTTAGCTAATAAGCTAATTCAACTTTTGGTCAGACCAGGTAGTTATTCCCAATTATTATACGGGACTTCTAGTGGTATTTCAAAGTATTTTATATTATTCAAACTATTTCTAGATTTTTTTATGAAATAACTTTTATATTATCTTTGCCTGTTTTCCTTGATCATTTTAATCCTCTGATTAAGTACTCCTACAGTTAAAAAAAACACCAAAAGCACAAATAAGCCGCCAAAGATTTGCTCATTCGTTATTTCCCCTCCCAATAAAAAAGCAAGAAATTGCAGTAAAGGTAGGATTTAAATTCAAAAGAAACTCCTGACTCTTTTAGTCCGATTTCCCTAACTGATACATTCTGCCTTAAAAATTTCTAGCCCTCCAACAAACGCGAAGGGGCAAAAATGTCCATAGAATAACGGCTATTACCATTAGTAGGGCACCTTTATTATATTTAGTATAAAAAATCCAGACAAGTTTCCCTGTATCAATATAACTAATACTCCTATTATTGAGATGACCAACCCCAAAACTATTGAGATAACTTCTCTTTATGTTAGGATGTGATACTTGTGAGGAATATTAGAGTTTGAATCTACCTAATACTGGCCAACTATTTTCGGTCAGGTAATTTTATTTCTGGAACCTATATCTTTTCGTAGATGTCACCAATCTGGACCACTTTCGCACGTTGGTTATTAACATTGGTTTTATTAATAATAATTGCGTTTACCAAAAAGCCTAAGTGGGAGGGTTATAACGTACCCCTTTTAACAGAACTTGAGCATACCACGGTAACGAATGTCGCTTTAGTTAGTCCTTTACAACCAGGATTACCCTTCTTTTAGGGAGTATCTTTCCCAATCAAATTTTTTATATAAAAAGAAGTCATCCTAAACTTATAAAATAGCTTTGTATAGCTACTATGTTAAGAAGACTCCTAATTTTTTTGAATAATGATAAAGTGTTATCTATCTTTATAAAAAAAAGAGAAAGCAGACTTCTTTTATAGTCTGCCAATGTAACTTCATTTTTCATTTTTCACTTTCAAAAAATTTTTTTTAAGTTACGTTTTCTTTTAATAGTTTGATACATCCTCTTTTTCATCCATTTTGCTCGCTTTATCTTGGCTCGCTTCTTCTAAGCTAAGGTTCTTTGTTTCAGGTGCCATAAAGACGGATACTAGTAATCCGATAACGTTCAATCCTGCTGCTATTAGCATCGTGGGTCCAACTCCAAATGTTGCTAAAGCAATTGGTAAACCGAATGTTCCAACTGAGGCACCAATTCTAGTTACTGTTGTAGCAAATCCAACTGCAGTCCCTCTAATTTCTGTCGGGAATAGTTCATTTGGATAAGCCCATTCAAGAATAGCAGGAGCTCCTGCGAAAAATGCATACATAAAGAACAAACTAACGATGATCCAACTGCTTGCTTCAGGTGCTAACCCCAGACCAAGCAGGGCGATTGTGGTAAAAAAGAATCCCCCGATACAGAGAGATCTCCGTCCAATGCGATCAATAAAGAACATAGAGACCGTACATCCAATTAAAAACATGAATGAAATTAATGCCGATCCAATATGGGACAAATCCCCTTTATTTAAATTAAAGGTTTCTAACAAAGTTGGTGCAAATGTATAAATCGCAAACATCGGGATTAATTGAAAATTCCAGAATAACATGACAAAAATCGTACGTTTTCGATAGGCGGGCGAAAAGAGTTTCATAAGACTTGGTTTTTGAACTGGTCCTGAAGGAATATCTTCTAGTGTCGTGGATTCCCCATAGATATTTTTCATGATTCGTAATGCCTTTTCTTTCTGTCCTTTGCTTAAAAGCCATCTTGGTGATTCAGGAGTATTTAAACGCATTAATATAACAATTATTGTGGGTATAGCACTTGATCCTAACATCCATTTCCAAGCATCTGGTCCTAAGTTTAATAAAAAGTAGCCTGCAAAGTAAGCGACAGTTGCACCCAAATACCAAGATATAGTAAGGAATCCGATCATTTTTCCTCGATATTTTTTAGGTGCAAATTCAGTTAACAACGATGTGGCAATTGGATAATCAGCCCCTATGGCTATACCTAACAACACTCGGATAATAAATAGCTGTTCGACATTTGTTGCAAATATTTGAAGTATGGATAGAACAAGAAATGCTATTAGATCCAAACGATACATACTTTCTCGGCCAACCCTATCCGTTAGATAACCGAATATTATTCCACCAATGAATATTCCAATTAAAGCAGAAGAACCCAGTAGCCCGTTCCATAAACCGTTGATTTCAAATGATTGATTTAATGGGATTAAAGCCATTGCAACGATGCTAAGTATATAACCATCAAGAAAAGGACCACCTGCTGTAAATATTGTTAATTTCATGTGGAATTTCGTTAATGGTGAATCATCAACAATATTACGCGCTTTGGTTGACATTACTATTTCCCCCTTTGATTAAAAGGTTTCTTTTTTTTCTTCATAATAATTTGCGCTTCATTTCTATTTTGTTCCCATTTTTCAAAAATCTGTCTGGATGAAAGGTGGGTAAAATGAATTTTGCAAATAGCCCAAAAATTATAACACTCTCAATAGCTTGTATGATTAAGAAATACATTATGAAGAACTAAGAAGGAAAAGTAATGCTTTACTGGATTAAGGATTTTCGTTATTAAATTGACAAACAAAATCGCATTTTTAACGAAAATCCATAAAATATCACGAATTAATGGTAAAATACTAAACTGAGCCCCCACAAATAATTATTACTAATGATATTGAACCAAAGCAAGCGATTTTCAGGACATCAAATTAAATACGTTGTCTGCCGGTAAATCATTTTTATTAATGTCGTAAAACGTAATAGAACCACGTTGTATTAAATATTTTATTTTTACAAAGTATGTTCAACCTTATTCGAGTATACTTCCATACCTCTTAACGCTAATTCTTTAAAGAATGCAGCGGTTTCAATACATTTTTCCGGAGGATATACACCTTTTCGTTTAACTTGGCCCTTTGCAAGCATTTGAGCCACAATGGATGGAGGTACAGAGGTTTTCAATGCTCCAGCAGGAATATTCCATTTCTTTTCACTCCCAACATAAACCTCAACTACAACTTTCTCTTTCCGACCATTTTTTTCACCTGTTACGTCAACACGAGTTACACTATACTGATCTTTATCCACTTTTGGTTGTATAAGTTGATTAGCAACAGTTAGTAATGCTTGCCTTGGAGATACCTCAACCCCACCCATATTAATAGGTTCCTTACTACCAAATCCAAGCTGAACTAAAAACTCCACTTTCTCATGGAACTCCTTTGGAAGAGCAATGCTGAAGGTAGTATTTTTACAACCCTGGTCTTTAAATGAATCATAGAGTGTAACGGGCTCAGGATGAATTGTATATACAGGATTTGCAAGGCCAATCGGTTCCTTAAATTCAACAGGTCTAGAAATAAGTGGATCAATTTTCGTTATTTCACCATCTTTTACAATCACTGGATTTAATGTATACTCGTCGATAATAGTATCTAGCATATATGGTGTAACTAACGGAGAAGAGTATTCTGTAAAATCCTTCATGGCAATTGTAATATCAATATCAGATACTGTATCTAACTGTTCTACCCCTGCTAATGCCATCATATTTGAAATTCCAGGACCACTTCCCATTCCAAGGACGGCTGTGATCCCGTTTGCCTCAAATTCTTCTGTCAATTCTAGTTGTTCTGCAGTTTCTTTTGGCCAAGCACCAAGGTCTACATAATTGACTCCCGCCTTTAATGCTGCCCTGGTTACATTCGGACATAGAAAAGCTGGACCGCTATTGATAATAACATCAAAGTCTTTAATGACATTGGCAGTTTCTTCTTCTTTAAGAACATTAATCTGCTTGGCTGTTAAACGTGGATCTCCGATTTTCTTAGCTCTTTCTTCTGCTTTTTCTATTAAAATGTCAGCAACCATAACCTCTGTAACTTCATCATTTTCTAACAAATCATAAATTGTCCCTAATGCTTGGATTCCCGCTCCACCAATAACTATAATTTTCATCTTAATTCCCCTCTCTCAATAAATTAAATAACAACATTTTGATTGATTCCCTTAAAAAATTGAACTAGATTATTTATTGCTATAATAAAAATTTCTTTTGAAGCCTCGGGTGTATTAAATGCAATATGCGGACTAAGAACTACATTTGATATTGATAGTAGCGGGTTATTTTTCAAAATAGGCTCTTCATCAAAAACATCAATACCAGCGCCTGCAATTCGTGATGAAGAAAGAAATTTAACTAATGAAATTGTATCGATTAATTCTGCTCTTGATGTGTTAATTAGATATGACTCTCGTTTCATCAGTGAAAGTTCCCTTTCGCCTAATAGTTTCCTCGTTTGTTCAGTTAAGGGCAGATGAAGTGAAACAAAATCTGATTGTTCTAGAAGCTTTTCTAAGCTAGTAAATGTTACACCTAATTTTAGGGCTCTTTCTTTATTTGGGTTAAAAGTCCAACAAATGACATTCATACCAAGTACCTTACATAGTTCAGCCATTCTCTGCCCTATTCCACCCAATCCAATCAAACCGATTGTTTTTCCCTTTATCTCCATGATCATCTTGGACTGATCCCAAATCCCACTTGTTACATTTTTGTGGTTCTGGTTAATATTTTTTGCTAGCGAAAACATTAATCCTAATGCATGTTCTGCAACTGAATTATCTGCATATCCAGGGGTATTTGTAACTGTAATACCTCGAGACGCTGCAAATTTCAAATCAATGAAATTAGATGCACCAATCCCGGTAAATGAAATGATTTTCAATTTAGGGCATTTAGCAATAACCTCATTCGGTATTAACCATCCCAGAAGTATCCCATCGGCATCCTTTACCCTGTTAACAAACTCTTCTTGAGTTTCTGGTCTTCCTTCATAAACACGAATTTCGGCAAACTGTTGTAATGGATCGAGAAGTTCATCCGTTAGTAATTTTTTAAATTGCGGATCTGCATCTGGATATACTATTAACACCTTTATCACCCCCTTACCAACTTCTCTACTAATTTGAGAAACTTTTATTAACAGATATGAGTGAAATGACAGTCTTTAAGTACTATGTTTTCAGGCTTTCTTTTTAGATATAGTACAATATCCTTTTCTTCTTTTTTTACATCGTAGGTTAGAAGGGAAACCTGATTAGGTGAAAAAAGGACTTTCCCGTTTTCAAATCAAATTCCCATCCATGTAATGGACATTTAATTATTTCATTTTCTAACCCATATTTATATTCCTGAGGATTAGAGGTCACCATTGTACCCGTTACTGGTCCGTAAACCATGGATATCCCTTGGTGTGGGCATTCATTTCGAAAAGCGTATATTTTTTCATCTACATTTATGATTGCTATTTCTAACTGGTCTACTTTAATTAGTTTTCTTTCTCCAGGTTTTAGTTGATCAGAAGGAAATAAAACAACACGATTTTGACTTTGTGTATTTTCTACTTCCAAGAATAATTTACCTCCCTTAAAAAAAATTAAAACCTAAATGTTTCCAAAGCATTTTCATAGTATATTTTGCGTTTTAAATCATCTGGGAACCGAAGAAAAACTCTTTTGAGATTGTCTCCATCCCAATGAGGATAATCACTGCAAAATAATAGCATGTCCTCTGCATTTACCATTTGAATCATTTCTAGAAGATGATTTGGCTTAAATGGTTCCTCAATTGGTTGTGTGCCTAAACGAATATTTCTTCTGATGTATTCACTTGGAGGTATTTTCAACCAAGGAACTTCCTGCCTTAGCCCCTTCCAGTTTTTATCTAACCTCCACATTAAATGAGGTAACCAGCTAACACCGTATTCAATAAAAGCAAACTTCAATTTTGGAAACTTCTCGAAAACTCCTTCAAAAACTAAGCTCGGGATCTGCCTCATTGCAATGATTGGCAAAGTAGAATGCCATTCGATGTATGTTGATGCAGGACCAATCGCCTGATCAGGAGAGTATTCTGCCGTATTCTCTGCATCAGGATGAACTACAATAGGAAGTCCGTACTCCTCAGCAATTTCATAAATGGGCCAAAAATGACGCTTACCAAACGGGATGTTAACTACGCGTAAGTTAATTCCGACTATTCCAGGTTTACGACCAATTCTTTCTATTTCTTTAACACTTTGTTGTGGGTCTAAAGGGATTACTTCCATAGTCATTTTGAATCTTTTGTCACTTTTTATCCAACGATCGTAAAGCCAGTCATTCGTTGCTCTTGTGTATTCTGCTGCAAGGTTAACATTATGATAAGCTCCCATAGTTCCATGACCAATATTTAGAATACCGTGTGTCGTGTTATAACGATCAAATAAATCCTCTGTTAAAAATTTAGGGTCCGACCCAGGTATACCTCCACAAGGAGGTATCGCATCAGTCCGAAGTACATGTCCCGGATTTCCATATCTGCCCTTTGGAAATTCAAACCCACCATTATTTTGATTTTTTAACCTATCATTCTTAAATTTACCAATATTAAGTTGTTTTTGATATGCTTCATCAAGATATAGAACTAATTCATCAAGTGAAGACAAAAATGGGTGAACATCACAATCAATTAAACTAAAAGAACTCTTTACATCAAAATTGGTACTTTGGTTCTCCTTTGATAATACATCCAATCGTTTCCACCCTCTTCATTGTTAAAGTTATCATATCTTTAATATATCAACTCCTCTCAAGGTGAAAATTCAAAATGAAACCGTTTGCATTAATCCATAATTTACACTGCTAAGTTGGTCTGACCATGGAATACCGTAATTATAAACCAGAAAATTACATTAGTCAAAATATTTTAAATATTTTATTAACTAATTTAATTAACATAAAATTTGCCTATGGACTACCCTTTAGTTATTTATATGGGAAAGAATATTTGATACTAAAACGAGAAGTAGCTGGGGTTGCATTGTGAAGATAGGTATTTTTCAAGGAAGGAGAAATCATCTAAAACATGGAGGGAAATTTAACAAGCCAAGAGGGCAATCGAATAGAAGGCATATTAATACAAATGAAACCAATTTGTAACGCAGGCATCCTTTATTACTCTTTTAGAAGGGTGAAAACAGAGCTTTATAATACCTTCAATTTATCTCCATATTTTATAACCAAAACTCATTATTACGAAGTAATGTTTTAAAACAAGGTAATATTTAAATAGGAACCGTTTTATATCCAAATGGTTCCTATTTTCATTGCTATAAATTCCAAATTTTCTTTAAAACTAATAGGTACTAACACTTTATCCCCATATACCTTACTACCTTATGATGTGATAAGCACGGATCTAAACTTAACCCTATTGTTTTATGCATAGCGAGATTTACTCCTAAAAACTTTTAAAAGTCTTCACGTAACCGCATAACTCTTCCTCCTTTTTTATTTTTTATACAAAACAATCTTAATTATTCGTTATTTTAACTATTGAATCAATTCATAGGGACGCGACATAAAACTTTAGAATTTCAGAGTCCATTTTCAAAAATGATTATGACACTAACTGTGTTTGTGTTTGACGTTGTAGTTCTAAATTAATTCGATTAACACCGTTGTTGATTTAAACCCTCCTGATTTGAGAGAACGGTTAACAGGTGTTTAGATTAAATTGGAAAAAATATTGAGTGCAAAAATCTGCTGTGACTCTACATCCATTTTATTTCGCTGCTTTACAACAACATCGTGAGCTTATCTGTGATTGAAGATGAAGTTGATACAGTACATTTTTTGTATAAAAAAAAGTGGAAAGGAGAAGGTAATATTGAAAGTAAAAAGCCAATAGAGAGGACGATAAAAATGAATCAAAAGTGGTTAAGACTATTATCAGTTGTTTTTCTTTCTGCCATGATGTTAATGGGTTGTAATACTACAAATAAGGATAATAATCCAGCTCCTCCTAATAAAGAAGAACCAGTTGAAGATCCTAAGGATGCAACTGACCCAGATAATATCGATGATAATGACGGGGGCACTAATACAGAAGATCCGATTGAAGACCCTAAAGATGCAACTGACCCAGATAATATCGATGATAATGATGGGGGCACTAATACAGAAGATCCGATTGAAGACCCTAAAGATGCAACTGACCCAGATAATAAAGATGAATAATAATTTAAATAAGTAAACAGCAATAAGTATTAATACCGTTTGTTTTCAAAAATGTAAAAACGCTGACCATAGTCAGCGTTTTTCAGTTTGACGTTTATTTAAATTTGTAGAAATAGCCTAAAGAGACATTGATATTCACCTTACTATGTTTGCGCTTCAGTAATTTCTTATACGGCTTGTTTAAAGCATTCTTCATATTGTAGCTGATTCCCAGCAAATTGTTTAATGGGTATTAATAAGTTCCGAGCATTTTGCTAACAATAAAAACATAATAGAGGATAAATTTTTGTTCTCAAACCTCTTTACATGTTAAAAATTAACCTTTGTTCAGCAAAAATCATTCCATCGCAGTCGTTAATTTCCCAAAGATTCGCCCCTTAAATAAGCTGTCTGTGTATACCCTGAAAATTGGGCATGGCAGCAACTTCCTGCAATGCATGGACATATGAAGTAACTTTTGCTTCTTCTCATCCACATTTTACAAAAAGGGCATTAAGATTTAATAGTTGTGATTATAAATGAGGATATAATGATTGTTTGATTCTTATTCTGCCAAAAACGCTCACTTTGTTGACCCCATGTCAGGCAAAAAGCAATGATGAACTTCTAGGGCGGGCAATTTCAATGCTATTAAAAAACACCTTACAATTTTCGTACAATAAATGTATCTCCAAGTAATTCCCAATTCTGAGGGAAAGGATAACCAAGTACCCAATAACTGAGACCCCTTGCCCTGTAACTCTTCACCAGGTCGAATTTGGCTTTAGCACTGCGTGCGTCCTCAAACCAAACTTCATGTGTGCGTCCCTGACTGTCTTTGTATCTATAATAAGGTGATTGGGCTGTCTCGTCATATTTTATTTCTACATTATATTGGGTGGCACGCCTGATGGCTTCCTGCATGTCGAAAGTCTCTGCTTCTTGACCCTCTATATGAGGAACAAGCCAGTCACGTGCATAAATTTGAAAGCCTATAAAGATTTTGTTTGTTGGAATCACTGTAACTGCATAGTCTAGAACCCGCTTGATTTGATTAATGGGAGAGATAGCCTGTGGCGGTCCCTTTCGGTAACCCCATTCATATGTCATCAGCACAACGAAATCGAGCAGCCGTCCGTGAACTGGATAATCATGTGCTTCAACTAATAATCCCTTTTGATTGGCACTAGTTTTTGGGGCAAGGGAGGAGGACACAAAGTAGCCTTCAGGACGCAATCGATCCACTGCTCTTTGGAGGAACCGATTGTAGACATCACGGTCCTCTGATGCTACACTTTCAAAGTCGATATTCAATCCACGGTAACCTTTATTTTTCATCGTATTTATGACATTGGTCAATAATTTTTCCACTAAACTTAAATCAGAAAGTATCGTATGTGCAAGCTTTGTTCCCGCTTCAGTCGCGGAAAAATTCGTTATGCACATCATGGGTACAACTCCAGTTGACTGCGCCGCTTGTATGGTCGGGTTGTCATCAATGACTTCTAAACTCCCATCTTGCCTCATTCTATAACCAAACGGACTTACGTATGTCAAATCGTAGGCTACTTCACGTACCTGCACCGCACCACTTTGCCCATAAACGTTTGTAAAACCATTCACATCAATCGTGGGTTTCGGTTTCTGGGGAATCTTTACTATCTGTCCGGGATAAATACTAAAAGGGTCTGTAATTCGATTAGTCTGCATAATGGATTGAACTGTTGTTCCATAACGTCTTGCTATGTCATAAAGTGTATCTCGTTCCCTTACTGTATGAAAAATGACCGGAATGGTGAGTCTTTGTCCTGGATAGATATTAGAAGGATTTGTGATGCGATTCGTTTGCATAATTTCCTGTAAGGTTGTTCCAAACTGAGTCACGATTTTTTCGAGAGTATCCCCTGGTTGAACTCTGTACTGAAGATAAGGTTCAGGAATCAAAAGTGCTAGGCCAATCACTAACTTTTCGGGATTTTCAAGGCCATTAATCCTAACTATTCGGTTGGTGCTGACACCATATTGCTGGGAAATCTTCCACAAGGAATCCCCCTTATTCACCACATGGATTTTCAAATGCACTGCCCCGCTTTCCTTCATATATTTCATTCATTTTATTCCTTGTAAAGACCTTATATGCTTCATGGTGGTTTCGTTATTCCATAATGCTCAGTTTTTTCGCTCTTCTAGCTTATAATTATTACAACAAATTTCTGGTTATTTAAAGTACATACAAGAAACCGTGCTACATTTTTTATCCCAGATCATTGCTCCTACAATTCAGTCATTTTAACCATCATTGTATATCTTTTACGAAATGGAGAACATTAACTTTGAAGGGCGAAACGTTCAGGGCTCCCAACACTTCATCTCCCTGACTCTCGTCCTTCATGTTTTTTCTACATTCTATTGTTGGGTTATATGAGGTATCCAATGGTTTCCATCAATTAAAAATACAAAAAAGCCCTTTTTTCATCTACTAAGGGCTTTTTTTGTTCATAAAAGTGTACTTTTTCGAATGAGGTAAAATTACATTTTCCAAATTTTATGAGCTAACGGTATCTATTACATTTATTACAAAAAGCAAACCGCATGTAAGGTTCAATAGCTATAGCTAGTGTTACTCATCCAAATGGTTACACTACACTATATTTTTCATTGACATTTATAGGTTGATAGTCTTTTATCCTTAACCTTTTATCTGCATAGGCAAGATTTTTCAAACATTCTATTCGAACTTTTTCGTCACATACAAAGTCGTATAAAATTTCATTTTCTAATCTTGAATATATTAATGAGATTTCATCTTCTTTAGTCCATTTTCCCATTCGACTAATTTCTAAGTGTCTTAGCATTTCTTGTTCAAAGTATTCTACCGTACCGAACAAAACAGTCATTATAATTACTCCCCCTTCCTTATCCATGATTCTCCTTTTTTTCTTTCTTAACTTTGTTTTTTTTATCATCTTTTCCCTTATTTTTTTCTTATCTTTGTTTTCTTTATTTTTGTTTTTTATTTCTTTTAAATGTTTTTTATTTTCATGGCTTTTGTTCTCTTCAATTTTTGGTGCTTTGATTCCACTTTGGTTTTCATTATCTTGTTTTCTCTTTTCTTCTTTAGCCTTTACTTTCTTTTCTAATTGTTTTATATAGTTGCCTCCAAGTAATGATAGGTCAAACCCTTTAGTAGGGACCTCATTGCCAGATTTCAATAAAATCTCTTTAAAAATAACGGTAGCAGTTCCACTACTGGACGATGAGAGATAATGGGTTTGATCTGTTTTGTCGTATCCTAACCAAATGGCTCCTACAACTTGCGGAGTATACCCTACAAACCAATGATCCTTCGCTCCATTTTGCGTAGAAAATGGCAGTTGTGTAGTTCCTGTTTTACCGGCAATTTCTCTACCTTCAATCTGAGCCTTTACCCCTGTTCCTTCGTTTACAACACCTTTCAGCATAAAAGTGATTTTTTGGGCAACAGATGGTTCTGTTACTCGACTTTCTTTTTTATTCCACTTTCCGAGTGTTTCGCCACTGGCGTTCTCGATGCGTTGAATAGCATGTGCTTCTACCATAATTCCATCGTTAGGGAAAGCGGAAAAGGCTTGTGCCATTTGCAATGGAGAAGTTCCTTTGTTCATACCCCCTAAAGCTAGACCGGGAATATAGTCTTTTTGTTCCAATGTGACTCCAAAACGTTCCACTGCCTTGCCCCCGTACTCTAGTCCTATCTTTTGCAACAAACAGACAGCTGGTACATTATAGGAATGAACTACAGCATCATACATAGAAACGCTACCGCGAAATTGTTTGTCATAATTCTGAGGTTGATATCCATCAATATTAAGGGGGCTATCTTGTAACATATCAAAGATGTCATAGCCTTGTTCCAACGCAGGGGTGTATACTGACAATGGTTTCATTATTGACCCTGGTTGTCTTTTTAATTGTGTTGCACGATTATACTGGCGGAAGCTGTGCTCTCCTCTTCCTCCAATAAGAGCATTGATTCCTCCTGTCGAAGGGTTAATTAAGATTGCCCCACTTTGAATCAATCGATCTGGCTGACTTTTTGGAAACATATTTTCACTTTTATATACCTCTTCAACAGCATTCTGCATCCTAGGATTTAATTCTGTATAAATCCGGAGACCACCTGAAAGCACTTCGTTTTGTGTGAGATGATACTTATTAATTGCCTCATCAATAATGTTATCTACATAATGAGGATATTTCCCTTTATAGTCTTCTGTTTTCTTTCCTTCTAACACTATCAATTGTTGCATGGCTTTCTCTAAATCACTTTCGCTAATATAGCCTTCATTCTTCATAAGTGACAATACAATATTTCTACGCTGAATTGCCTTGTCGTAATTTTTAAATGGCGACAGGATAGAAGGTGCCTTAATAAGTCCTGCTAGCATTGCGGACTCACTTAATGTTAATTTGTTTACGTCTTTTCCAAAGTATACTTGAGCAGCCCGCTGAATTCCCCAAGCACCTTCTCCAAAATAGATTTGATTTAAATATCGTTCCATAATCTTATCTTTAGAGTATGTCCGTTCAATTTTTTTAGTAAAAATGAGCTCTTTGAACTTTCTTGTATATGTACGTTCCTGGGTAAGAAATACATTTTTAGCTAACTGTTGTGTTATTGTACTTCCCCCGCTACAATTCCCCCACTAAATAGATTCTTAACCATAGCTCTAGCAATACCTACGTAATTAATACCATGGTGATCGTAAAAACGCTGATCCTCAGTTGAAATGACTGCATTTATCAAATCGCTAGGAATTTGTTTAATACTAACTCCCTCAATATTTGAAGTCGAAATCTTACTTGCAACGCTTCCCGCTTGGTCGTAGATAATTGTCGGTTGTGGTACAGGATTCTCTAATTTACTTACATCAGTGGTCCAAATAAACATATTAAGAATAAGTAAAACGCATATAGTAAATGTTGTAACTATGGCCATTATCTTTAATAGAAGCTTTTTGGAATACCTCTGATTCCATATCTTTCTTAATGCAAATTTTCGTTGTTGTCTCTTATCCATTCTCCCCATGCTATGTAACCGCCCTTAAATAAAATCAATATAAAAGAATAATATAATCGTTCAGGAAAATGGAGTTAAACCCTATCCAAAAGTTAAAAATATAAGTAATATCATTTTAATCAAACGTACATAACGTATAAAAGCGACCTTAAATATATCCTTACCTTTGTCGTTATTCAGATTTATAAACATAATGTTTTCAATCGTTTTTAGCAACTCTAGTAAAACGTCTTCTGATTTTTCATCCAAACATTTTGTTACTTTCTCTCATTTCACATCAGTATCGAGGGTAAACAAACACTGAATTCTATCAATAAATGAATCACTTCTTTCTTTTCCTATATCAAATTATTTCAGAATATTTACAAAGACCGTTATTGATAGTCATAATACATTTATTTTTGTATTTTATATAAACCAAATTAAAAACATTATTGCATATACTATTTTCAGATTTCCATACTTAATAAACTTCGAAAGATTTTACTTTTTTATAGGTGTAAAGACATTATATTTTTTAAAATAGTATTTGAGACAATATACAACAGGGGAATTATACATTTTTTCACAGAACATTCTTTGTGTACTATTCCATCTATTAAAGAGAACTTATACAATCAAATAGAACTTAATCTTAACGTTATTATCAAGGTTATGTATTAAGTCAACTCTTAGAATATTTAGTTATGATAAGAGTTTTAGGATGAAAAACATTGACCTAAATCCAGTACAACCCATTTTTTAAGATGGTCTGTACTGATTTAAAAGTGTACTTTTACGACCGGGTAAATAACTTCTATCTTGAACAACCCTAATCGAATAATTTCGCACATGCATTTCCTGTGCTCTAATCTGTTTTAAAAGGGTATACCCAAAATAACATTTGGTACATCAACTATTGTCTGTTAAACAAAATATGACTTAGAAAAAGCCGATTTCCTTTAAGGAGTCGACTTTTAACATTTCTTCAACAAAACCTATTGAGCAAAAAACAATGGATCTGTCCACGTCGTAGATCTGCTCGATAAGTAATATACTGTTTACTATTTTTCTTGCATGTTTGATTCTTTCAATTGTGGACTCTACAAATGGCTGCCTAAAATTAAAGATAAAAAAACCCGAATTGGTTTCTATAGGCCTGATTCGAGTTTTTTTTATTTTCACTATATACTTTTAGTTTTAGTTAAAACCTCAAGAGATTTATTTAAGAGAAAGTCTTTGCTTATCGTTCCTATGCTAATAAGTCAACATCATTTGATTGCGCTATTTGATTATTCTTTTTAATAGAAAGTGCTGCGATTATTGAAATTCCAGAACATACAATTAAGAACCAAAACGCTCCGTTAAAAGAACCTGTAAGGCTGATGATAAAGCCCATGACGAGTGGTGATATAAAACCAGCCGCCTGTGCCCCCATATTAATTACACCCATTGCAGAACCGATAACCTTTTTGGACATGATTTTATGCGGCAAAGCAAAAGCAACTGTAAAGGCAAAGCTCTTAAAGATCATACAAAGATTCAAATATACCATTGCTGCCACAATGGAGGTCGAGGTAAACATCAAGTATAGGAATATTCCAGACATCAGCATGCCAAATGCCGCATAATACTTTTCCAAATTATTAAAAAAGCGGTCAAGCAGCCATCCACTAAAAAGCATAGCAACTCCTGTAGAGAGACCCGGGAGTGCTGCATAAAAACCCATGGACAAAAGATCCATTCCCCTATCTTCCATTAGATAGGATGGAATCCAGGAGGAAAGTCCCCAGTTGACTATTCCGGCAGCAAACCACATGACAGTTATTTTCCACAATCCAGAATTCGCCAACAATTCCTTCAAAGGAACACTATTCTCTTTTAATGTTTTGTTAGAGGCAGTACTTTCTTTTGGTTTAAAATACACCCAGAAAGCAATTGTTAACAAAATTCCTAGCAATCCGATTACATAAAACATGTTTCTCCAGCCCATAAATAAAATCATCGGTGCAGCTACTAACGGAGCAAGCGCCATCCCAAAGTAATTGGATGACATTAAGTAAGCAGAAGCCTTTGGCCTTTCATCCCGGGGATAATAATCCGCAATACCTTTTTGCGAAGCGGAAGGATATCCTCCTTGACCAAGCCCGAAAAGAAATCGTATGACAAGTAACGAGATTAGAGACCAGGCAAAACCAGTAAATACGGTAAAAACCGACCACACAATGATGGACCATATTAACACTTTTCTTGAACCCAGTTTATCTGTCAGCCATCCTCCTGGTATTTGCATGATTGCATAGGATAAGAAGAAGCTACTCAAGATTGCCCCTACTGCAGCAGCATCCAAATTAAATTCTTCTTTAATAGATACAACAGCTACACTCATGACCATCCGATCCAAATAATCAACCAGATAACCAACGAACAGCAAAAATAGTATAAAGTGCTTGTTTTGGGACCTTCCAATGTAACGATTCATCTTATTCCTCCCTTTTCTTTTAATCTTTCATTTTTCAACAGACTAATTAATAGTGAAGTATTTATAAAAAATTACATTTTTCCAACTAAATCTATTTTTGAATGTCGGACTGCTCTAATTACATGCCCATCTCGTGCACCTGTGTATCTCCCATGATGAACGGTTAATTTTCCGTTTATATAAACCATAAGTATGCCTTCAGGCTCTAATAGCGGATCATCAAATGTAGCCCGATCTTTAATTTTTTCGGGATCAAATATAACAATATCTGCCTGATATCCCATTTTTATTAATCCCCTATCCTTCAATCTCATGAGCTGCGCAGGTGCACCTGTCATTCGACGAATTGCTTGTTCAAGCGTCAAAGCTCCATCTTCTCTTACGTACTTGCCTAATACTCTCGGAAATGTCCCATATAATCGAGGATGCGGCTTGCCACCAAAAATTCCATCTGATCCTACCATTTGCAGTGGATGACACATACCCAACAGAACATCATCCGCAAAGCCCCAATGAATAACCATGGCTACATTTCCTTTTTCCTCAATCAGAATATCAAATGCGGCATCTTCAGGGGACTGCTGCCTGATTTCTGCAATTTCAATCATATTCTTACCTTCAAAGCATTTATTCGAAGCCGTTTGAACGGATGTAATAATGATATTTTTCCAACCACAATTTAAAACCCAGTTTTCGTACTCTGTGTTAGTTTTAAATTCATTGGATATTCTTTTTCGGACTTCAGGAATACCCAATCGAATCAGCGTCTCTTCCGTTCCTCCTGAGTGCATCCAAGGTGGAAGAATGGCATGAAAAACGGTTGAAGCAGCTGAATATGGATATTGATCAAAGGTAATTTCAATTCCTTCCTGTCTTGCGGCGTCCATCTTGTCTAGTGCTTTCTTAAATTTATCCCGATTTCCCTGGCCTATTATCTTAAAATGGGAAATATGAAGTCTTACATCGGATTGTCTGGAGACATCTATGACTTCATCCAAAGCTGACAAAGAATGAATGCTTTCATTGCGAATATGGACAACGAAACAGCCGTCATATTTGGCGGTACCCTTACATATTTCAATTAATTCTTCCTTATTCGAGAAAATATTTGGGGGATATACCAATCCGGAGGACAACCCTACTGCTCCCATACGCATTCCTTCCTCGACTAACGAACGCATTTTTTTCAATTCTTGTTTAGTAGCGGTTCTATTCTCAAATCCCATGACCAAGGAACGGACAGCTCCATGAGGTACCAGGTAAGCAGCGTTGCCTACCATTTTTGACTTTTCGAGAAATGAAAAATATTCATCAATGCTATTCCATGGCCATTCCCCTATATCGCCATTTAGTCCGCTTAATTGCTTTTGCCATAACGGCTTTGTTTCTTCTGATACAGGAGCGACAGAAATACCATCCTGTCCAAATAATTCTGTAGTCACACCTTGAAGTGCCTTTATTTTATGAACTTCAGGAACGGTGCATAGTAAATCAGAATGGACATGAGGATCAATAAATCCTGGTGAAACCGCCAATCCTTTAGCATCGATAGTTTGTACAGCTTGTTCTCTGCCTAAATTTCCTATAAAAGCAATTTTCCCATCCTTGATTCCAATATCCGTTTTCGTCCATGGGTTTCCTGTTCCATCATAAACTCTTCCATTTTTTATTATCACGTCTAGCATTTTGCCACATCCTTTATAAGTTTAGTTAGACTAATAGATGATTTCTTATAGAATCAAAAGGGTATATAGGTCTGCTTATATTCTTGTAGTCAAAGGTTGATAACTTGACACTGCTTAACCCAGGCGAGTCAACCGTTATAATTTCTTTAGCAATAGGCATGAAGGCTGCTCGGAAATGGTGAGCTGATTTCAAACCAACAATACTTGATTTTTCAACATCTATTCCATGAAGGAGGAATATTTGTTCATCAAATGTCTGTGAATTTACAGAACATACGATGATATCCACTTTTCCGACCGATAATCTTGCACTTCTCCCCAAGTTTACTTTGCTACCATTCCACATCGGTGAGGATTGAATAAACTTGCCATCAGACAGACTTTTTACATAGGCTAATATTTTTAGAGGTTTCCCGTGTAATGTATCTGTTTTACCTCCTAATTCCACTTGAATCAGGGAACCCACACCTTCTTTATGGGCTATTTCCGCTACTCCTGGATCAAAAATAAATCCAAAGCAACTATTTGGAATGTTTGCTTCAATCATTTCCTTCAATAAAAAGGTGCCATCACCTGGTGTACCTGCACCAGGGTTATCGGAAGCTTCGTTAATGACGATGGGCATTTCATTCCGAGTGGAAGCATATGAAATTGCTTTATTTGGTGAAAGCAAGATAGGAAAAAATTCATCTTTTTTCTCAAAAATTCTAGCAGCTATATCATCTGAAATTTTCTGTGCTAAAGAGGGTTCATTATTCGTAATGGTAATAACCGAAACACCTGCATGTGGAATATCTGAATATGGAAAGCCGTGAAATACAGTACAATCAAGCACCTCAGGATGACTTTCCCATTCTTGGCACCAGTCATTGATTTCATTAATTGGAGAATAGTAAGAAGTTGTAGTAGGAATAAGTAATGGTAATTTAGTTAAGGCCATTTCTGGGTTGACTTTCCCTTGAATAATACAAGCTGTTACATCAATCGCTTCAATCCCCCTTTCATAGGAATCCGTATGAGGGTAATCTATATTGCCGAGTAGTGCATCTGCTTCTTTAACCATGGTTTCGGTAATATTACCATGCAAATCCAATGCAGCTACGATAGGGATTTCGGAACCCACAACGCTTCTTAATTCCGATAAAATCTCACCTTCAATATCGTCAATTCCTTCAGCTACTCCGGCTCCATGAAGAAACAGACAAATACCATCAAGTTTGCCAGAATTCATTATGCTAGATATTAATAGATTTTTTGCAATTTGAAATGCTTCCTGTGTTATCGTTCCTGAAGGATTGGCCATGGCTGCGAAGGTCGGCACAATTTCAATCCCAAGCTCTTCTCCCCGGTCAATCATCCCACCCAAATAATCTAGGACACCAGTATGCCTTTCGAGAAGTTCCTTTCCTTGGGTCCATTCCCATATTTTAAATAAGTCGACAGTCGTTCTTACTCGAGAAAACGTATTCGTTTCATGGGCCAACTGACCGATTGCTATCCTCATAAAATAACCCCTTTCTTCAATAGTAAAAAAAACTCTATCTAACAGACTCCATAAAAAATTGAAATTCATAAAGCTGTCGCGGTCTACCGCGGTGTATAGGCTGTTCCTCACCAACAATGACAGCTAAATTAGTATTTTCAAGTGTATTAAGAATTCTCCTTGCGCTCCTAATGGTCAAACCTAGACCGTTAGCAAGATCATTTGCCGTGATGCATTTACTGCCGAAGCACTCACAAAAGGAAAGTAATTTATTGATGGTTGCAATACTGAGTCCAGCTTTTTTTGCTAAGTCCATTAGATGTGGGTCATCACTCCGTAAGGAATATTTCAATCTTCCATCTTTTCCAACAGGCCCATAAACTGTTTCATCCATGTCAACCACAAAGCAACTGGGTTTATTCACTTTTGCCTTCGTAAGTGCTTTACGAGCACTCACTTCTGCTTCGTTTGCAGTATGTCCAAATCCAATTCCGATGGTGGTCTCTATATCAATTTTCATGGCTATCTCATCTAATAACGGAGCTTTTTTATATTTTTGGGTCGTCCTCTCAATTGCACCGCGAGTGGTTATAAATCGCACCTCATCCCGTTCTGACCAATCAAAAATAGCTTGAGCTTCTTCACAAAAATCTATAAGAAGATTTTGTAGTACAGCCTTTTTACGCTGTTCTCCATACTCTGATAATGGCTTATGTAAAGACGAAAGCAAATTATTAAAATGCAGTATTCCAATCGCAATTTGGGTATCGCTTTGGAGCAAGGCCTTCCCTTCTAAAAGAACATTATTCAGGCTGGTTCGAATAGCAGACTTAGTAGGGAGAACCCTGAATACTAGCACCCCTAGCCCTTTTAACGATTCATATACGGATTTAACACAAGTAATGGCTACTTGAGTTTGATTGTTACTCCACAGTTCATAATGAAATTGAACCATTTCCTCAGCTTTTTGATCGGTATTCAGAAAAATCTTTTCTGGATATATCTCTAAATCCTCTAGACACTCTTTTACTTCTCTATTCGGCAATGTATCTATACTAATCCTCAATGGTGCTTTGATTGGGTTAAACTCAGTTTCAGTAATAATTTTAAAAAGAGTACGATACAAAGATGTTCCTGTTGATGGAATAAAAACCATTGGCTTAGTAATGTTTTGGTTTTTAGCTATCTGATAAGGGATAGTGCCTGCAAATAATAAAACATCCGCTTCGTCGGCTCTTTTTTTTATCACATCTAATGTTTCCTGTTCATGATTGTAAGGAGCAGGTAACATGGTAATAGCGGAGTATGATTGGCCGATAGTGACTACTAGTTCTACTAAATCCATAGGGCCGATAACTAATACTTTTGTATTCATTCATCCTCCTGCTTTTTTCAAAATATACTGAATAGTTAGATAGTTAATGTTACTTATAACATTAACTATCTAACTATTAAAAGTAAATGTCTGTTAATGGACCGAAATACGATTTTTTTGAGCAATCAGTTATTTATTTGGTCTTTCTCTATTCGTTCCACTAGAGGATACATATTTTTGTACATTCAGTTCATTAATAGACCTGGGCCCTTATTGATAAATTATCCATATCATACGTTAATCGTGTGATATTGGAGAAAACATTTCTATTTGCCACATCAATGACTGTAACAACCCTATTTCCTCAATCACCACTAACCGGGGATATAGAAGATCCATCGTATATTTTTGGCTATGTTAAAGGAAAGGGTTGATTTATAGGTTCAAATGTAGGTGCTATTTAAAATAATGATAAATGGAATTACTGAAGAGACAAAAGGGAACAAGAATTTTTATAAAGAACACCTCAATGATGAATTTATAATATTATTCCCAATAAAAATAACTTGGAAAAGTATCTCCAAGCTTATTTGTTTTACTGTCTGATTTTTTACTAGGCCACTCGCTAGTCCGATAGAAATCTTATTCAGAATAAAGCCAAGGGATCGGTGGGGGGTACCAGCTTCAGGTAAAAGATAAACAAAAGTGAAAAAGAAACAAATTAAAAGACCGAAAATAATAATGAATAAAGAAAGGAATGGCTTAATCTTTTTAATAATCCCATACATACCACATAGGATACTTATAACACCTATAAATAGTTCAAATAGTGCTACTGGATACACAGAATAATGCTCCATAATAATTACTCTAAAGGAATTAAAGATTGTTATTGATAGAACAAATATTATTTGTAAAGCTAGACCCCAATAAGGAATTTTCATTTTCTTCCTCCTAAAATTACATATCTCATATTCACTTTAACATAGATACCCAAAGGGCCCTTTAAACACTTCACAATTCAAATAAATGCATGGGAAACGACCATCCATATCAATCAACGAGTTTATATTTTATCTTTTTTTATATCAACCTTAACCTTTAACTATGCCATATTTTTTCTAAATGAAAAAAGATTTGCCTACAGTTGTTATGTAGGCCGGTGGTGATATAACCTTATAGGGGTAGCGTAGCTGCAACTGCATCCACCTTAATACGACATCAGATATTAAGGCTTATAATTTCTTTCAGGACCCTTGTTAAATTTAACTGCCCGGTTTGTTGCATACAAAAAAGGTTGCCTCAGCAACCCTCTCAAATAAAGGTAAAGCACTTGTTCGATTAGTCCTATTTTAACTTCGAACTATGACATGAACCTTTATATTATTTACGCGACTTTTTTATTGGGCCATATTTTTGACTTCCATCACAGGCTATCAAGCAAACATCACTCTCATTTGCAGACAGTGCTAGCCGTCCGAACTGCTCTGAAGGTCGGGCTTGGTTCCGATGACGACGGTGGCGTCCAGTTCGTCGAATCTGGCCACTTTCGGTACCAGCCCGTTGCGAGTGAAAATCTCGACGGTCTTCGGCGCCTGTCGCTCGCTAGTCTCGACCAGCAGGTGGCCACCCGGTGCCAGCCAGATTGGGGCCGCGTTCGCCACCCGTCGCTGGACGTCAAGCCCGTCCTCTCCCCCGTCGAGCGCCACCCGTGCCTCGTGTATGCGGGCCTCCGGGGGGAGCAGTCCGATCACCTCGGTGGGTACGTAGGGTGCGTTGGCGACCAAAACGTCGACGCGCCCCCTAAGTGTGGAGGGCAACGACTCGTAGAGGTCACCTTCGTACACGTAACCACCTGCGACAGTGACGTTGCGGCGGGCGCACCGCACCGCCGCCGGGTCGATGTCGGTGGCGTACAACTCGATTCGTTCCAGTGCAGCGGCCACCGCGGCGCCCACCGCGCCCGATCCACAGCACAGGTCAACCACGATGGCTCCTGGTCGGGCGATGTCGGCGGCCTGTCGGACGAGAAATTTGGTGCGTTGACGGGGTACGAAAACTCCAGGGTCCACCGCTATTCGCAGTCCGCAGAACTCCGCCCAGCCAATGACGTGTTCGAGGGGCAAACCGGCGGCTCGGCTGTCAACCATGGCGGCAAGGTCGGCTGGAGTCCGTTCCGCGGAGAGGAGCAACCGGGCCTCATCTTCGGCGAAAACACAACCGGCGGCCCGAAGCCTGCTGACTATGTTTGTACAAGTGATATCTCCATGAAAGCCACCATAATTCACAAATGATCCTGCCTCGGCATGGAGTGTTACATCATCAACATTTTTTGAAGTTGCAGACTCAGTTGTTAACTTACTTCCATCAACACAATTGACTCTCCCAAAGCTCAAAGTAGCTTTCCTTAAGTCCATAAATCCCCCTCATTCCCATCCTCGTAACTATCCGGTTAGCACAATAAGAAGCAGGCATTGTTATGTTATAACCCCTTTTCTTAAACTTAAGCAATCGTTTCGATTAACTAAAAAAGGCGTACCACTATCGTAGTAACACCTTCCTTTTTGAGCCTTCAAAGTTATATATTCGTCAAAGGGAAAAAAAATCCCTTTTTCCACTAAACCGCCCCGTTAATTGCATAAAAATAGGTTGCCTCAGCCACTCTCTCAGTGAAGTAAAGCACCCATTAGTACATTACTTTTTTTAGTAAAAAACTCATATTCCCCCCCATTTTTTCTAGTGTAATCAATTGTATATTGTTCCAATTCTAGCAATATATTAATATTTTTATGATCACTCGAAATATTGATAAGTAATGGTAATGAAAAAAAGCTTTGGCTTCTTCAACTAACCCAATTCAATTTGACCATTAATACTTTTGAGCATTGCAATACTAACTATGCCTCATTTCTTCAGTTTCAATAAGTCGGTGACTCCCTTGGGAATTAAACATCTTTTAGTCTTACGAGAACCTTATCAACCGATTAAGATTGGCCTTGCATGATTAAATGACTCTTCAAGAGTCTAGTGGCTATTCCTCCATGTTGATTTACATCCATTGACCTTTTAGTTTGATATACTTTTCATCCACTCTCCAGGAGTCATTTGTTGTATTAAGATGACGCTGTATTCCTTCACCTAATGTCAATCAATATTGATGACCCAACGCATAAATCGTTGTATGAGCCATCGATAAGCCACGTTCTTCCCCTCATCTCCACTACATTAAGAAAGCTCAAGTTGCACCGCAGGTACCATCTCATTGTTAACAAAGTATATGAGTCAAACTTATTCAAAATTAATACTTCATGATGAAAATCATCTTGAACATTAATAGTCATTAGATTTTGCACCAGGATTGAACTGTCCCTACTTTATTTTTGAGACAATTAATCCAACTACAATAATCGAAAATCCCAATAAAGTTTTCCAAGTAGGCACTTCCTTTAAAAATATGTACCCCATTATCAATGCGATTAAAATTTCTATCCCCTTAGAAGTAACTAAGACATATGTCAGGTTATGTATAGCTTTAAATCCAAACTTTACTCCATAACCTATCAGCATATTAGCAGTTAAAAATAAAGGTAAGACACGAAGATGGAACTTGAGTGTTTCCCAAAAAGCTGAATCAATGTGTTTACTTTGATAAGAAAAAATCAGGTTTATCAGAAATAATCCTAAGAACAAGCACGCTAAACTGTAAATATAATTCATGCACACACTCTCTTTACTAAACTTCTTGTTTTTAGCATTAGTTTATCCTAAAAGGTTTTTCTTATACCATAAATTTTGCATAAGGTAAAAAATATGGTTCTGTCACAAAAATGAATAATAACTATTGTGAAGATATCTTTTATTTGAAATTAAAAACTTTATTACAAATTAGCCTTATTTCTGTCCGTAAAATAGTAAAAGCAACTAGTATCACTCATACAAGTTGCTTTTTTTAAAGAGACCTCTTATCAAAAAACATTGTGAAAAGATTTAAGACAGCAATCACAACCGCAATACACCATGAGAGGATCTTTTTATTTAGGCTCATTTAAACATTAATTTTGATAGTTAAACAAAAGAAAAAGGAAATTAATTTAGTCCTTTGTATGTCTTCTTGACCTAAACCAGCTAATAGGAAATACTTTTTTTGCAATCAGATTTTCAGAGATTATTTTTTTTTGAAAACTTTTTCAAAAAAATCAGCTCCTAGGTGAAAACAATTGATATCTCTTGCTTCGTATTGAAAACGCTTTTATAGGGATTTAATATATAGCTATAGGGAAGAGATACCCCTTATTAATAGAGAATCAAAATATAGAGAACATTATAGGCTCGTTAAATGAGGGAGGAATTTTTATGAAGAAAGCTTTTGAGAAAGCGCAGCAGTTCGGTAAATCTTTTATGCTCCCGATTGCCGTTTTGCCAGCGGCCGGTTTATTGCTGGGAATTGGCGGTGCTCTTTCTAATCCAAATACAGTTGAGGCCTATCCTTTTTTAGACTTTGCCTGGCTGCAGGCCATTTTCACGATCATGAGTTCTGCAGGAAGCATCGTATTCGGTAACTTGCCGGTCATTTTTGCCGTAGGTGTTGCAGTAGGATTGGCACGTTCGGATAAAGGGACCGCTGCACTGGCAGCCATGATTGGCTATTTCGTCATGAACAGTTCCATAAATGCACTGCTTCAAATAAACGGGGAACTTGCCAAAGAGAATTTGGCAGGTGCCGGACAGGGAATGGCGGTCGGAATCCAAACACTGGAGACTGGTGTGTTTGGCGGTATCGTAGTAGGTATCGTTGCCGCACTTTTGCACAATAAATATAATAAAATTCAGCTTCCGCAAGTGTTAGGATTTTTCGGTGGTTCCCGTTTCATTCCCATCATCGTTTCCTTCGCGTCCATCTTGGTTGGAGCCATGCTTTTTATCGTATGGCCTTATTTCCAACTTTTCATAAACCAATTAGGTGCGCTGGTAACGAGCACAGGTACGATTGGGACTTTCTTTTACGGATTCATATTACGGATGCTCGGGCCGTTAGGGTTGCACCATATTTTCTACCTTCCCTTCTGGCAAACAGCTTTAGGCGGAACGATGGAGATTAAAGGGCAGATTGTCAGCGGGACCCAGAATATCTTCTTTGCGCAATTGGCCGACCCAACTACCGTCAAGTACTATGAGGGTGTTTCCCGGTTCATGTCCGGAAGGTTCATCACGATGATGTTTGGTTTACCCGGCGCGGCATTGGCCATTTATCATTGCGCTAAACCTAAAAATAAGAAAGTCGTGGCCGGCTTGCTTCTTTCAGCTGCCTTAACATCATTCTTAACAGGCATCACCGAACCGCTTGAATTCAGTTTCTTATTTGTCGCCCCGATCCTTTATGTTTTTCATGCCTTGTTTGACGGACTTGCCTTCATGATGGCAGATATATTCAATATAACGATCGGTCAAACCTTTTCTGGAGGATTTATTGATTTTACTTTATTCGGGATACTCCAGGGCATCAGTAAAACAAACTGGATTTATGTACTTCTAGTCGGCATTCCGTGGTTTTTCCTATACTACTTCACTTTTAAATTCTTGATCAGGAAGAAAAATTTGAAAGTGGTCGGCCGTGAAGATGATGAACAGGTCGCAGTTACACAAGTAACGGCATCAGAGAGAACCCAGACCATCGTTAATGGATTAGGCGGACAGGAAAATATCGATATAGTCGATTGCTGCGCAACCCGTCTACGTGTCACTGTAAAGGATGAATTATTGGTAAAAGATGACTTAATTATGCAAACTGGTTCAAAAGGTATCGTGAAAAAAGGAAATGGTATTCAAATAGTATACGGTCCCCAAGTAACGATCATCAAAAATGAAGTGGAAGAATACTTGGGTCATTAAGAACATAGATAACGATAAGGACGTGTTAAACATGCAACAGGTGCTGGATAAAATTCACAAAGGCTTAATTGTATCATGTCAAGCATTGGAGAATGAGCCGCTGCACAGCTCTTTTATTATGGGACGCATGGCCATTGCTGCCAAAGAAGGCGGTGCAACGTGCATTCGCGCAAACTCTGTAGCTGACATAATGGAAATCAAGAAAAATGTGGACCTTCCAGTCATAGGGATCATTAAACAGGTGTATGGACAAAACGATGTCTATATTACTCCGACCATGGTCGAAATTGATGCTTTAATGGAAACTAAAGCGGAAATCATTGCGACGGATGCTACTGCTCGAATAAGACCGAACGGTAAAACTTTAGAGCAGTTTTATTGTGATATAAGAGCAAAATATCCAGATGTTCTGTTAATGGCTGATGTATCGACCATAGATGAGGCTGTATACGCTGACCATTTAGGATTTGATATTGTAGCACCTACACTCTACGGCTATACAAATGAAACAATGGGACAGAAAATTTATCAAGATGACTACGCTGTGCTCAAAGAGATAATAAAAGCAGTGAAAAATGCAAAAGTTATTGCAGAGGGAAATGTCATAACACCAGAAATTGCTCGTTCTATATTAGATATGAATGTCCATGCAGTAGTAGTAGGTGGCGCTATTACCAGGCCACAGCAAATCACAAAAAGATTTGTAGATGCTATGCAAAAATAGAAACTTTGTAGATGTGCACCGAACATAACAAAAGAATGAAAAAGACTCAGACTATCAGCAGTTTGGGTCTTTTTCTCGATTAATATTGTTGTAGCTGCAACTTTATTTAAAACTATCGGTTATAGACGTTCTTAATGGTTACATTAAACTATACTAAAGAAAGCATACATTTAAGAAATTCAACCTGAAATGGGTGGTCAAATGGAATATCTAGCAGAAAATCTCATATATGGAATCGAGTGCAGTATGAGCAAATTCACAAAAACAGAAGAAGAATTAGCCAAATATATTCTTCAACGCCCTGATGAAGTTAGCCAGTTGACAATAAGTCAAATTGCTAAAAATCTTCACATTTCGCCAGCAACCATTACGCGTTTTTGCCAGAAACTAGCTTTTTCAGGATTTAATGAGTTTAGACATGAGTTAAAAAGGTTCGTTGATCTGCAAAATACACCGATAAGCATGAAAAACATTAAGCAGGTAGATTATTTCGCTAAACTGTACCAAGATCACTTAGGAATCATTGACAACACCTTTCGTATAGCTACTTATGACGATATCCAGAAAGCGGTATCTTTCCTTACTCAGGCAGATAAGATACATGTCTATGGAATAGGGAGTTCGGGTATAGCCGCCCAGGAGTTTAAATCCAAGTTTTTCCGAATTGGTTTACATGTTGAGGCTGTTACGGATACTCACCAGGCAATGATGGATGCGGCTTTAAGTAACCAGAATAGTGTTGTCATTGGCATTTCCATTTCCGGAGCAACAAAAGAAGTCATTCGTGCTGTTAAAATTGCAAAGAAACAAGGCTCACTCATATTAGTTTTTACAGGTGATAAAAATTCTGAGCTTTCACAGCTGGGTGACTTATCATTATTAGTAACCAGTAAAAGTAGCATGCATATGGGACAGAATATTTCTCCCTTACTTCCGCTCTTATTACTTTTTGATTTAATATATACAGAGTTAGTAGCAAAAGATTATAAAAACAGGATAAATATTAGAGAAAAGACTTTACAGGTATTAGCTGATACTGATTAGTTTTCTTGGAACCTTTACGTCCTAATTTATATTAGACATTTGATTGCTCTATAATACTAAGAAACATACTTTCAAAAGGCCGCCAATTGGCGGCCTTCTTATGGCGCTAACGCACCTGTTCGTTGAATTAGATATATTTATTTTTTTAAAAAGTTTTAAATTATATTATCTTCGTAAATAGATATTTTCAGCTTTATGATCTGATCCTTTTTTTAAAACTAGATTGGCACGTCCTTTTGTCGGTAGTATATTTTCATGTAAATTTTTCAAATTAATTTCTTCCCAAATTTGAGTCGCTTGTTTAATAGCATTTTCTTTAGACAAGTTAATGTACCGATGAAAATAGGATTCGGGACTTTGAAATGCTGTCTCTTGAAGTAGAAGAAACCTTTCAACATACCACCTTTCTATGTCATGTATCTCTGCATCAACATAAAGTGAAAAATCAAAAAAGTCACTGACAAATACTTGATTTTCTTTGTCAACTTGAAGAACATTAACACCTTCCACTATTAAAATATCTGGATTACTGATAGTTTGTACTTCATTCGGCAAAATATCGTACGTCAAATGTGAGTAGATTGGAACTTCCACTTTATTTTTTCCAGCTTTTACATCTCCGATAAGATTAATTAATTTTTGTGTATCATAACTTTCAGGAAACCCTTTTCTTTTCATCATTCCTTTTTCTACTAAAATCTCATTTGCGTACAAAAAACCATCTGTTGTGACTAGACCTACATTTCTATGGTTATCCCATCTAGATAATAATGTCTGAAGTAACCTTGCTGTTGTACTCTTTCCTACAGCAACACTTCCTGCAATTCCAATAATATAAGGGGCTTTTTTAGCATTATTTTTTAGAAATGAAGAAGTAGCTGTGTTAAGTTGCTGATAAGCTTCGACATATAAATTAATTAAACGAGTCAAGGGCAAATAAATCTCTTCTACTTCCTGAATAGATATTTCTTCATTTATTCCTTTTAAGTTATCTAATTCTTCTTCAGTTAAAGGAAGAGGAGTATGATTTCGTAAAGATGCCCACTTTTTTCGATTGAATTCAAAATAGGGAGTATAGGAACTCATGATTTTCGTTACCTCACTTTTTAGAGTTACTTTCAGTTTAACAAGGATGGTGGCCAAAAAAACTCAGGAACCATCGATGTTTCTAATCCCTTATTGACATAAAGCCCCTGTGACTTGAGGAAGAAATTGAATAAAAAATTATGCTCCAGTAGGCATAAAATGCATTACTTAAGTTTAATCATTCTTGGTGTTTAATTTTTGAATGATAACCCATTTGTCTCCAAAGCAGTCCTAAGTTTAGGTATAGAAGCTGGTCCCATACCGTGAAATTGCAAAATCTCTTTTTCACTAAATTTTGATAGCTGTTGTAGTGAAGTTACCCCATTGTTTTCCATTGCTCGTCTGGCTGGCGCAGAAAGTAGTGAAAGAAATCCGTTGTCAGGTTTGCGCTCTTGCTCACAAATAGGGCAGGTCGGACAGTCGCTACCCTTATAATATTTGTGTCCTTTGTTGCAAGTCCTTACATTTTTCTTTGAAGTTGTCATTTCTAATGTCTCCTTTTCTCAAGAATTTTTTAGCAGTCTATCTTCTGCCAACTTTTCAATGGATTACTTAAGAAGTAATAACATCATAGGTATATCAAGCTAAGCATTAGCGGCTACGTATTCGCCCCATTCCTGCTGTTATGTAACTAAACTCCCTCAATAAAAAAGGATATAACTGGACATTTGAAGAAAAAGACTCATAGGAAAGCTGCCCCGTTAGCTCCATTAGAATAAGAGCTGCCAAAGCAATTTCCTTAATAAAATAAAGCACCTGTTAGCTTAATAATCCGTTTTATTGTTTATCATTATCTAATTCATCATCAAGAAAAGACTTTTTATCTTCCTTTAAATTCATACTTCTTTTCAAGAAATTGACCAATAATTGAACTATTAATACCTTTCCTTACTGCTGTTTCGATAACTATATATAGAATAAATAACCCAAAAATATAAAAAACATTAGGTATGAGCCTCCACTAAAAATCCCCCAAACTAATAATCAATAATTTCCTTTACTTTACCATAAAATTCAGAATTCCTTTTGGAACTAACCTGCCCCATTCGTAATATAAGGTCAGCCAATTATTAAACTGAACCCTATGTAAAGGACATTATAAAAAAAGGTCATGCCACTTGGAGAAGGTGATTTCTGTATTGAACAGGAGTCACCTTCTTTAAGTTCCATTGATATCTGAAATTGTTATAGTACGTCATATAACTTCTTATTTCCTTTTTAAGTTTTTCTATTGTATTGCAGGGTTTAATTTAGGCTTCATCTTTAAAATGACCAAAGAAGGACTCTAGTGGAGCGTTATCCTAACAGTTCCCTCTTCTCGACATGGATTGCCCAAGTCCTAGTTTTTTTTGAAAAGTGGACTAGTATAGTGTACTCCGTGATCAGAGTGAATAGAGGCCCCTTTTTACTCGTTTATTCTTCGTTAACTTTACTAATGTATCTGTAGTTAAATCTAATGTCATTCGGCTAGACACATTATAGGCAAGTATTTCATTGGTTGAACCATCTTTAATCGTGGATAAATAAGACTCATCATTAGTTAACATAATGGATCCTTTAGGAAATAAAATACGCAAAGCCCTTTTTTCTTCCCCACGGGTTGGGACTTAGAACAAACACCTATACTACCTGTTTTCTATTTTCAATTGGAGCCAGTATTGTATAAAAACCAGAGATATAAAAAAGGTCTCATCATCCATCTCAGCAGGGATTAAAGTGATCATATTTGTCATCAATTCGGTTCCGAGTTTAAGACGTTTGTCGGTAAAGCCAAATAATTTCTACTTCTTCTAACTAGGCTAAACTTTTCTTCGATCAAGAAAATGACCATAAAAAAGATCTAGTTCATATGACTAGATTCTCTTTTTAATATCTTCCCTTATTGATTCAATGATAGTATCAGATAAATTTGATGGAAGAGATGAACCATCCTCAAAAACCCATGTATTAATTATTTCAAGATCTGCTTTATTAAAAGTAATGCTATAATCTTTATAATTGTGAGTAAAATCAGCTGTAACCGTTTCTTCACCATCAAACTCGTCATCAATAATCATATTTTTTATTTCATATGGCTTCACGATCTAATCTCCTTTTTATTTTCATTCTTGTATATAGAATTGACCTAATATGATTGTTTATTCACTTTTTTCACCCAGCCTGCCCAAATCAAAAAACGGAGGGCTACTTTCATCGTATCATATATTTGCAAGACCATATTCCTTACATTGTCAACCACTCAACCAGACACACTATTAAGGTGAATGAGAAAAAGGTATTGTCAAAACAAAAATACCCGCTCGTAAAAGTCAGCTTTCGCGAACGGGTCATTAATGATTAACATAAGGGTGTTGTTCTATAAAACGTTGCTCCCATTGAATCTCTATGAATAACAGTTGACACCCTTCTCAGAAGAGTTAAAATCCCCTAAAACTCATGTAAAGTTTATAGAAGAATTGATTATACTACTCATGCAGAATGCTTTCCAGAAGTTTTAGTTTTTTACAGTCGCTAACATCGATTTAATCCGGATCCAAGGACGATCGTTTTCCCATTCTAAAGTTATAGGAACACGAAAGGTCTTTTCTAACAATGATTCTGTTAATGTGTTCTTTTTATCGCCTTTTGCAATAACGTTCCCTGAATTGATTAACAAAGCATGAGTTATTGATGGAACGATTTCTTCGATATGATGTGTAACATATAAAATGGTTGGGCCGTTCGGTGCAGCAGTCATATCTTCAATAGTGGTTAATAGTTCTTCCTTAGAGTAAATGTCCAATCCATTACAAGGCTCATCTAAAATTAATAAACGAGGCGAAGACATTAGAGCCCTTGCAATCATCGCTTTTCTTTTTTCACCTTGAGAAAGAGATTGGATGAATTGGTTGGACAAATGTTTGATTCTAAATTGGTCTAGTAATTTATTTGCTTTTTTTACATCATTCTCTGTAATTTCCTCATATAATCCAATAGAAGCAAATTTACCACTTAAGACTACTTCAAGTGCTGTATCATTCGGCCGTGATTGATATTCCTGATCTAAGGAGGAACTCACCCAGCCTATGGATTTCCGTAGCTCAGGTATATTCGTTTTTCCAAAAATGTTTCCTAAAACAGAAACTTCGCCACCACTATTGGGCCATTGATATCCCGTAATCATTTTTAAAAGAGATGTTTTACCTGATCCATTTAAACCTAGAAGCGCCCAGTGTTCCCCCGTTTGGACTTCCCATGAAACCCCATTTAATATTTGGTTCCCATTGCGTTTCCAGTTAATATTCTTAAGTGAGATGACATTGTTGCTGGTTTTTGTTTGATTCATCTTTATCCCCCATCTGTCTTATAGACTCTCAGCCATTTCGTTTTTCGTTATCACACAATACGCCGATTTTATATAGAATGCCCTTTTATAATCCCTTTTTTTAACTTCATTTATATCGTTTTAAGCCTTTATGTAAAAATCCCCTTTCTTAAGGTGTGTGTCAGTTAAACTAAAATTCATTCAACGTTTTTATTTCTTATCTATACTTACACCTCAAGAAAGTTTCTCAGTATGACTCATTTGCATATTAAGAATATTTAAAGTTCGGCTTGCGTTTTTCTAGGAAAGAATGAACACCTTCTCTATAATCCTCTGAAACAAAAGAATCGATTACAAGTTGCGCTGTCTCTTGAGAATCCTCGGTAGCTCCCATTAATACTTCATTAATAATCTTTTTTGTCCCCCGTACTGACAATTGAGCATTTTTACAAATTAGTTTTGCATAATCCAAAGTTTCTTTTTCAATTGAGTCTGAGGAAAATACACGATCCACTAACCCAATTCGAAAAGCTTCTTCAGCATCTAATAAACGGCCTGTATATAGAATGTCTTTTGCTTTTGCAGGACCTACAAGGTCGACAATATTCTTTGTTCCAGGCGTATTATAAACTAATCCAAGCTTGGCAGGGGTAATGCCCAATCTTCCATTTTCATCAGAAAATCTAAAATCGCATGCAACTGCTATTTCACAGCCCCCTCCCACAGAAAACCCTTGAATCATGGCGATTGTTGGTTTGGAAACATCCATTATGGCTTTTTCTGCGACCAGCGTTGCCCTATTATATTTATCAGCCCCTTCAGCTGTATAACGTAATGTTTTAAATTCGCTTATATCTGCTCCTGCCGAAAACGCACTATGATCTACACCTTTAAAAATAATTACTTTAACCTGTGAATTTTTTTCGCATTCTTCTATTAAATCAGGTATTTTCGTCCACATTTCGTAACTAAGTGCATTCCGTTTTTCGGGTCTGTTGAAATTGATAAACGCTATATTTCCTTCTATTTGGAGATAAAGTGGCTCATTACTAATACTATTTTTGTTCACTACCTCTAGATTTTCAGCCATCTCTTCTACGTCCCTTCTATTTCTTTTTTAAATATAGTAGATTCTTCGGGTAACCTAACGACACCAATATCACCCTTTTACTGGTCTAATTTTCTCTTTCTCTACAAATAATTCAAAAGTCTCACAATTATTAGTATGGTGAACTTTACATTGATTGGACTTATCTTCAAGTTCTCTTCGTTCAGAAATACTTCAGCCTACTCCTTAATTACACCAATAACAGGTATCGTTGGATCTACATGCTTTTAACCATGTCACCATTTTCCTCCATAATCACACTTAAGAATTTCGTTGTATCTTCTTCTCCAGAGAAAAAGCTTTACCTGTTCCGAAATCATAAGAATGTCAATATCATCATTTTTCTAAAACAGCTCAATACCTCTACTCCCCCTCAATCATTTTCATATTAATAGCATTTCGTACTAGAGGACTGCTAAATGTTAATAGTTTAAAACCTTCTAATGTTTCCGTTTCCATCTACAACCCTTTTTTTATTCAATGTCCATTTAATGAAGAATCATTTCAATCCACACTTTTATATTATTTTAAATATTTTGATAATTTATGACAAAAAATAAAAGATACATTCCTTTATTTTTTATTTTTTTCAACTGCTTCATAAAACCTTCTTTTACCACTTTCAATATGGTCTTCTAACACTGCTTTTGCAAGATTAATTTTCCCCACTTTTATAGCATTCCAAAGCATTTTATGCTCCTCATACGATTGCTTTACACTTTCAGGAGTTTCTAAAACTATCTTTTGTAAGGTTATCAATGGTGTTCCCAAACGAGAAAAAATATTTTTAAAAACCTCATTCCCTGATAAAGACAAGACTTTATAGTGAAAATCATTATTTAGTTGTGCATAAACTTCCATATTTGCAGTAGCCATATCACTAATTATTTGATCAATTTCATTTACCTGATCCTCTTGTAATGGATATTTAAGGCGGCTTAGTGACATGTTTTCTAGAGATCCTCTGACTTCAAATAAATCACAAAGATCCTGTTTGTTGTATTTTTTTACAAATGAACCCCTTTTGGGAATTCTCTCGATCATCCCTTCATTTTCTAATATATAAAGTGCTTCTCGAACTGGACCTCGACTAGTACCAAAACTATTCGCATATCGCTCTTCAATTACTTTTTCCCCGGATTCCAAAACGTTATTTATAATATCAGTAACGATTTGACTTGCAATAATTTTTGGAAGATGCTTATCGACCTCCATAATAATACACCTCTTTTACAAATAACTTTAAGCGAATGCTCAAAAAGGAGGAAAAAAGCGAATCAATGAAGAGATTCACAATACTAGGGTCAGTTTCCTAGAAATAACTTCGCGATAAGAAAAATCTTTTTTCTTTTTGCGGAACTTTTCCTGACCTTTTTGAACAACCACTTAAGAATGATATAATGTCTTTGAGTATATTATATGTTATCTCTAAATTCCCTTCAACAAATTGTTAACAATTTATACTTATTTTCCAATAATCTAGTATGCGTTTAAGATTAAAACCTTATTATTCAAAAGATTTTATGTTAATCAGTTTTTCTAATCACATTTTTTGTTAACTATTTTATTTATTTTATTAATGGATTAGAAGGGAACTGAATCAAAAGTAATTTCTTTCAATTCGATATTTGCTAGAATATAAAAATTATCTTTAAAAGGTAATTTTATACAAACTGGAAGTTAAGGGGGATTTTTCTTGAAAGTTTTTGCATTAGTTGGAAAAAGTGGTACTGGAAAGAGCACTTCTGTTCTTCAATATACCCATAAAAAAGGGATTCCTGCCTTTATTGACGATGGTCTTTTAATTGTTAAAGGCCGGAAAATTGCAGGAACTTCTGCAAAATACGAAAAAAATTATATTAAGGCGGTTAAGCGTGCTATATTTCATTACGACGAGCATCAAGAAGAAGTAATAAAAGCTATTCATAGAGCTTCGATTGATAAAATTTTAATAGTAGGTACTTCAATCAAGATGGTTGATTTAATTGCCCAAAAATTAAAATTAGGGAAAATTGACCAATATACTGATGTATCTGATATCCGTTCCAGTAAAGAAATTAAAATGGCACTCTTTGTACGAAAGACAGAAGAAAAACATGTCATACCGATCCCATATATTCAAATCGAACCTAGCATGGTTAAAAAGATAATCTTAAAGGGTAAGAAAATCTTTTCTAATCAAAAAATATATATTGGTGAAACAACAATTATTCAGCCAAACTTTAACAAAGGTACTATCTTCATATCTGAAACTGCCTTAAAAGATATTACAATTTTCAGTTGCAAAAACATAGTCGAGGTGTCAAAAGTTAGCAACATTAGATATAATTTCTCCAATGTCCCTAAACTACAAATACAGGTCGAACTCGTTTCCTCAATTGATCAAAATATTATAAAAATGATCGAAATGATTCAAGAGAAAATCACCTTTATTCTCCTTTCTGTCTTGGAAATTGAGCTAGATTCAATCGATGTTTATATTTCTAGTCTTACTTTAGAAAAAGATTAATAGAAAAGAGGATGAAAATATGAAGTGACTCGTTAACCTCACTCCTTCATTAATCATCCTCTTTCACATTATGGAATTAATAGAATTTTCCCTACACTATTCCTACTCTCAATCCATTTATGTGCTTCTCTCTGCCTCGTTTAATTTAAATTTTTTACTTATGACTATTTTTAATTCCTTGTTTTCAATTAATTTCAATACATCTGAAACTGGTTGAGCTAATGCTTCTGGCCGTGCCTTTAACTGGGTTCCTAAACTATATCCTAATACGGAACGGCATGTTTTATGGAGATCGTTGGTTTTGACTACACCTGATTCTCCTAATGAGCTTCCAAAACAGACAATTCTTCCGAAAGGAGCAAGATATTTCATACTTTCTTCAAAAATCTTCCCCCCAATTGAATCGAGAATAACGTCAGCACCTTGTCCATTTGTTAATTCAAGGATTCTTTGCTCCATGCTTTCTGTATTGTAATTAAGCACAGCATCTGCACCTGCACTTTTAGCTGTTGCAATTTTTTCATCAATTCCCACTGTTCCAATGATCATCTTTGCACCCAATACTTTTGCAATTTGTATTGCAGTTGTACCTATTCCACCAGAGGCAGAATGAATAACAATGATTTCTCCCTTTTTTACATTCGCAGATTGTGACAGTAGATTATATGAAGTTACTGAAACAACTGGGCATGCTGCTGCAATATCAAAGCTAACATTATCAGGAATGACATAGGTTAGTTTATGCCACACAATATTCTGAATAAGAACCGTTGGCTGGAAAGGCAATTACCCGATCCCCCACCTTTACATTTTTCACTGAATTACCTACAGATTCTACTATCCCAGCTACATCTAATCCTGGTATAAAAGGCGGGTTGCCTTTTCCATGATACTTACCTAATCTTGCTTTTATATCAGCAAAGTTAACACTCACTGCGGCAACTTGTATTAGAACTTGGTTTGGAGCTATGAGAGGCACAGTTGTTTCTATTACTTCTAATACCTCTGGACCTCCAAATCGATTAACATAAATGGCTTTCATCAGATTATCACTCCCTTTTTTATCTGGGGAGAAGAAAAATATTTTCAACAAGATTATAATTTCCAGCAAGTCGACCTACTGGTTGTAATTCTTCTATATTGACCTTCCCATCACAATATAAATCGTCAATAATATGATATTGAACAAGTCTGCCAATTACGAGATGATCTGATCCAAGTTCGATAATTTTCTCTAATCGACATTCCATTTTTATATCTGCTTCCATTATTAATGGAGATTTTACTATCTTACTTTCCATTGGTGTTACATTTACACTCTTAAACTCATCAACCTCAGGTTGAAAATTACCAGAACTTAAATGCATCTGATTTGCAACATTATTGGACACTACATTGATGACAAAATCTTTTTCACTACGTATATTTGTCAACGTATCCTTTTCTGTTCCATTTCTTTCACCGACACCTGGACCTATTGAAATGCCGAGCATTGGCGGGTTTCGCGAAACAACATTGTAAAAACTGAAAGGTGCTAAATTATATACTCCATTTCTACTAACCGTAGAAACCCATGCAATCGGTCTTGGGACAACTGAACCAATGAGCAATTTATATATTTCCTTAGGTGTTAGCGTCTCCGGGTCTATAAACATCTTTATCCTCCAGGGTTTCCATAATGGATACTTTTTTCATCTATTTTTTTATTAAACTAGCTTTTTCTGGAGCTGTAATATTTAATTCAACAAAGCGTAAAATTTCTTCATCACTATAACCTAACTCTTCTAAAATTTCGGTCGTATGTTCCCCTAATTGTGGTGGCACAGTTTTAACCTCCCCTGGTGTTCTTGAAAATTTAACTGGAATTCCTAACATTTTAATAGGCCCAAGTGTTGGGTGCTCCCTCTCAATTATCATTTCGCGTTCATACATATGTTTATCATTTAGAATGTCTGAAAACTTATTTACTGGACCGCACGGAATTTTCACTGATTCAAATAATGCAATCCACTCATTAATTGTTTTGTTCTGAAATACTTCATTTAAGAGAGGAATAAGTATCTCTCGGTTTTCCACCCTCTTTGGATTTGTTACAAACCTTTGATCTTTTATGGATTGTAAATCCATCACCTCAACAAATCTATCCCATAAACCATCGTTCCCAACAGCAAGTATGAAGTATCCATCAGATGCTTCAAATACTTGATAAGGGACAATATTTGGATGAGCATCTCCCAGTGGTTCTGGATTTTTTCCAGAAGCAAAATAACTGCCTGCTAAATAAGTTTGCCACGAAACGACGGTATCCAGTAAGGATGTGTCTACCCACTGACCTTCGCCAGAATGATTACGTTCATGCAAAGCTGCTAAAATGCCAAAAGCTGCCCACATTCCAGTACCGACATCCGCCATGGAAAATCCTGCTTTCACTGGTCTTTTCCCGAGTTCTCCTGTTACTGACATTAACCCGCCCATACCTTGGGCTAAAACATCATATCCTGGTTTCTTTGAATATGTACCCGTTTGGCCGAATCCGGAAATTGAAGCTAAAATAACTCCTGGATTATGCTCTTTAAGGACCTCGTAACCTATACCAAGTCTCGTTAAAGTACCTGGACGGAAATTCTCAACTACAACATCAGCATTTTTAACTAACTTTAAAAAAATTTCTTTCCCTGTTTCTTCTTTTAAATTGAGTACCAAGCTTTTTTTATTTCGATTAACGCTTAAAAAATAAGCGCTTTCATTTTGTAAAAAAGGGGGACCCCACTCTCTTGTATCGTCACCTTTTGGGGACTCTATTTTGATTACTTCTGCACCTAGGTCAGCAAGTGTCATTGTACAGTATGGACCACTCAAAATACGGGTTAAATCTACTATTTTAATTCCTTTTAGTGGTTGCATATATTATCGTCTCCTTTGAAAGTTTGGTTTTCTTTTTTCTACAAAAGATCGAACACCTTCTGGAAAGTCAATGGGGTCAACGCTGGATTGAATGCCAGTTTCCCATGGAATTGAAATAGTCGGATAATTATAAGCAACTGACCGTTTTACAGCTAAAAGGGAGGCTTGTGACTGCTCCAAGATCCTTTTGCCAAGATTTATAATGAAATGATTAATATCTTCTTCATCATCTAGAAGATAATTGATTAGGCCCAATTGATAACACTCTATTGGATTTAATAAACGACCCGTATAAACTAGATCCATTGTTCTACTTTTTCCGATCATGTCGGCTATTCTTTTCGCAAATGGTTGGTTCAAAGTAATCCCTAGTCTTCCAACTGGAATTCCCATTAGTGTGTGTGGCGTGCCAATTCGTATATCGCATGCTAAGGCCAATTCAAAACCTGCACCTAACGCAGGACCATTTATGGCGCCTATTGTAGGTAATGTTATTTTTTCAAAAGTAGAAATGGCCTCTTCCATTAATCGAAATGCTTCATTTGCCTCAGCAATTGTTAACTCATTAAATTGTTTAATATCGGAGCCAGCAGAGAAATGAGTTTTACTTCCACGCAATATTACGACTTTATTCTTTGGATTTTGAGTTATCATTTTCCCCATCTCTGCTAAATCATTCCACATTCGATTTGTCAGTGCATTTTTTAATTCTGGACGGTGTATGGTCACTATCGCAAACCCGCCGCTTTCTTGTAAGGTAATCTTCCCATTCGTTTCAGTTCGGTTAATCGTAACTTTCATGCTGAATTCACCCCTTTAATAAATTTGAATTTGATGACTTCTTTACTTGCTTTTTTTAAAAAATTATCATGTACCGAAACTAAAATAGTATATTGTCGACAATCGTTTATTGTGAATGATTACATCCTAATATACTTTTAATGTAAATTCAACTAATAATTATTAATTTATATAATTTTCTGACTATTTATTTTCAGGCTTATTACGTGTATTTTCAATTTGTCGATAACATTGGTTGTATTTACTTCTAAAAAGAGTGGCAATCTTCACCCTTTTTCTCATTTCAATTGATTTAGTTTGATGACAATATTTTGCTTTTTAAAAAAAATTTAAAATGAGTAGGATTTTCCCAAAAAGTTTACTTCGATTTTTCTAAAAGTTCTGGTATTGTATACATTAATAAAAGTTCAAAACTCATGTCCAGGTTAAGGAGGACAAATAATGGTTGATAACAACATTTTTGATAATAACTCACTATCTAGGCTGATAGCCGAGAAAATAACTGAAGAAATTATTACTGGGAAACTTAAAGCAGGAGACAAATTAATAGAAGCTAATTATGCTGAAGAATTTGGGACAAGCAGAGCCCCAATAAGAGAAGCTTTTTATTTATTAGCAATCGATGGTTTAGTTGAACGGATCCCAAGAAAAGGTTCCGTTGTAAAGGGCTACTCAGAAAGAGATATTATTGATCTGTTAGAAATAAGAATGATGCTCGAAAGCCTGGCAATAGAGAGGATTGCAGAGCTCGATACACCTGAATCATCTCTAATTCATATGGAACAGCTTGTTAATAAGATGGATCTGGTTGATGGTGACCGTTTGGAATACGCGATGTTGAATCAAAAGTTCCACTTGGGGATTATCGAAATGAGTAAAAGTGATATTATCGCCAATATGTATTCTAGATTAGGACTACCGCTACTATCATTGCAACGACTTTCTTTTGAATGGGTAGAGAATATTAATAAATCACTTAAAGAACACCATATTATTTTAAATCATTTACATAAAAAACAATTTGTTGAAGCAAAAAAAGTTTTAATACAGCATAACCAAAATGTCTTTAACCCTAAAGGTAAATCACAACCTAGCATTAAAGGTATTAATAATTAGATTTCCCTTAACAATCCATGCAGAACAAAGGTCAAGTTGATCTTACCAATTCCAATTATTGAAGCCAAAACGGGTGTTTTCAATGAATGTAGTTATTGAACGTGCATGTGGTATGAATGTTGATGAGGACTGTATTAGTGTATGAACTATGACACCAGAAGAAAAGGACGTTGAAAAACAAAATTAGAAAACCATATTCCATAGTTTCCTACCTAAAAACACTTTCCCTTGTTTTTTCAACATGAAAACTTAGCAATTGAAAAAAGTGAAAAAGCCTATCTCTACGAGCAGGCTTATTTGCCTTTCCCAAAATGCGGTTTATTCTTTCAAATACATAGGGTACAAAAACCAACTTCTGGTTTAACAAAACTTCTTGAATTTACACCCTCCTATTTGGATTAAGGGAATTTAATAAAATTGATAAAAAAACATTGACAGAAAATTCTAATTTCATTAGAATTACAAACATCAGCATAATTTTGTCGACAATCGCCATTAGTTTTTTATACAAAAATGAACTAAGGAAAGGAGGTTAAAGAAATGAAGCTACTCTACAATTGGTTAAACAGAAATTAAACGTGTCTTGTATTTTGCAATTACTCTTGATGATATTAATAAATTGTTGACAATTACTCTTCATTTGAAAAACTCAAAAAAATAATTCCCTAATAAGGATATTTATTGGCATTCATAATACTTCTAATTGAAAGCGTTTTCAGATTTGTGAATCAAAGTTTTAAATTTTTAATAGAGTATTTTTCTTATGAGTCTGTTACAGTGCGACCCTACCTCTAAGACGCAAGCAAATGGATTTGTTCAGCACATGGCTCAGGTCACACATGAGCAATTTATTAAACTTAGGGGGACATATTATGAGCATAGAAATCGGAGCTATTATATTACTTTTACTCATGTTTATCATTGGAGCTATTCTTCCAATAAACATCGGTATTATTGGTTTTGTTGCTGCTTTTATCATGGGTGTGTTAGTCAGTGGGCTAAGCGTTGACGAGATCTTTAGTGCATTTCCTGCAGATCTATTCGTCCTACTTGCAGGAGTCACATTCTTATTTGCCATTGTCCAAAAAAATGGAACCATCGACTTAATTAGTAGATGGGGACTCCTTTTGGTTAAAGGTAACACCGGCTTAATTCCATGGATTATGTTCGCCCTGGGTGCTATTTTGACCAGTATCGGTACATCTGCCATTGCTTCTGCTTCTATCTTAAGTCCAATTGCGTTACGAGTTGCCTTTCAATACAAGATTAATCCTCTTATGATGGGCTTAATGCTACTTATAGGGGTGACTGCGGGTGGTTTCTCACCACTTCATCTTTTTGGTGTGATTGTGAACGGTATGATGGATTCACAAAACCTCCCACATTCACCAGGTTTGCTTTTCTTAAACACCTTTATCTTATGTGTATTCGTTGCGATTATAGTATTCATTCTTTTTGGAGGACTTAGGTTTTTTAGGAAAGATTCTGTTCACCTGTATACAGCAGCTACAGTAGAAACAGTAGAAACAATCGATATAAATGTAAATCAAGTAGATAATCCAGAAGATAATTCAGGAAAATCAGAAGGGCGTTTAACTTGGTATAGAGGATTCACACTTCTTGGAATAGCTCTTCTAGTCGTCCTAGCTCTAGGGTACAATGTACACATGGGCTTTGCCGGGTTTGGAGTAGGGTTGGCACTTTTCTTGGTGGCTCCAAAAAGGCAAGAAGGCGTCTTACAGAGTATGCCTTGGCCAATTATCCTTATGGTAACAGGGATTGTGACTTATGTAGGAGTACTAGAACAAATCGGTGTTATCGAATATATGACCCAGTTAATAGCTGGCATGAATAATTCTGTAATGGCAGCTCTAACAGCATCTTATATTGGAGGAATTATCTCATCTTTCGCCTCAACAACAGGTTTCTTGGCAGCCATTATTCCACTCGCGATTCCAATTCTTCAGGATCCGACTGTATCATCCATAGGTGTCATATCATCCATCTCTTTTGCATCGAGCATTGTGGATATAAGTCCCTTCTCAACAAATGGTGCCATGTTGCTCGCAAATGCTCAAGGTATGAACCAAAATGAATTTTTTAGAAAACTCTTAATTGCATCCGCATGCTTTGTTGTTATCGGACCTGGACTTGCTTGGCTAATATTTGTCGTGATCGGAACACCATGGGGATAGACACAAGCTCGTCATTATCGTTCGTTATGACGAAGGGAATTGCTTAATTAACCGGTAAGTGATTCCCTAATAAGTAAGATTATTAAATATCTATACCTGGTACTGATTCCGTACAAAAAAGGAATTAGTACCTTTTCTTTTTATTTACCGCCCAGTCAATTAACCAATTAACTCATAATCATCCACCTACTATCCTGGATTTCCTATATAGATGAGCTAAGCTGTATCCAAGTTAAGCCTTGACCTTAAAAGTTCTATAATTCCAAATCCCCCTCCTGAAACATTAAAGATTCCACCAAAAATGGTATAACTTTTAATCAAGTTCAACTAATATTTAATCTATAATTTCTGCAAATAATTCAACGACCCTATGTTCTTAGTCAATTGTATTTTCTACCCCGCAATTTAAAAAAGTTTGTAATGTAACTCTCTAGAATCAAAAGGATTTACCCTATCATTTCGGACAGAGAGAGAAATTATGAGAATATTTAATCCTAGTTTTTTATTTTCTTTGTGATTTGATAGCTATCTTCACCTAGTAACATAACATCCATTATGACTAAATCTATCTTATGGATGATATCCAGAACTACTCTTCCATCCGTTTTCCAACAAACATAGTACGCTTTGAGTTACAAAATTTTTTGAAGTAAATCGCCAATTATCAAATCGTCTTCTACTATTAAAATGTTATATCCTTTCATCACGTAGGATTTCATTTTTTTCAACTTCTTTATTGATAAATTCCATTGAAAGCTTATATATTTCATCAGGCACGTATAAATAAATGCTGTGTGTACCTCTAATTTTTATGACATCTGCTATTTCTAATTGTTCTGCAAATTCCTCATAATCTTTGTTTTTTTGTTTTGTATATTTTGAGTTTTTATATTGGTCAGCAATTGCATCTAAAAATAAAATAGGTGTTTCTTTTGGTATCGGAAGGTTAACTGATTTTTTACCGTTTTCATAAGCCTGTAAAAGTTCTTGCTTCATATCATCATTAAAAAATTGTTTATAGTATAATGCTTTATAAATTTCTTTTTCCTCTTCAGTTAAAAATGATTGCCGAATCACTTCAGGATTATAAGTAGAAGAAGGAACAAGTCGGTGCAAACCAATTTTCGTTAAAATATTTATTCCTCTTACTGTCAATGAATCAACTAGGTTCATTTTATGTGTTACGTACTGTTGAGGTAAACCAATATCTAAAGCAATAATTCCCTTTATTTCATCTGGGTATCTTTGTGCCCAGTAAATAGCTTCTATCCCTGATAATGAGTGAGGCACTAATATATACGGAGGTTTATTTCCACTTTCTATTAGCGCTTCTCTAGTTTGCTCTAGTATTTTGTCAATATCTCTGTCATCGTTAAAAACGTCACTGTACCCATATCCAGCTCTTTCAATGACAGCTATCTTATTTTCTTTTGAAAAATTGCTATATAGTCCTTTCATGTCATAAACAGGAGCGACTGATCCCGGAGCCAGCCATAAATACAAATGTATCCTCACCACTTCCCTCATTATAGACATTAATTTTTTTATTATTAAACTTAACGACTGTTCCCTCACTTTTAAGGAGTCTTGCTTCCTTACTTAATTGAGAGTTATGGTAAATAAAAACAGATACTGATACGAGCAAGATAAAGGCAATAAATAAAACAAATATTTTCTTTAATACTTCGAATACTTTTTTCATAGACTTCTCCTTTCAAGTTTTACACTCTCCATTAAAGAAAATGATAGATTGATTGTATCGATCAACAAAACTTCGATTCATCAGTCATTTTCCTTTTCTTGGTAGTATCATTTTTTGTTTTAATATAAGAACTTTAAAATTCATTTAAGTTAACCGTACATTCTCTAAAACGGGTCTCGCCATCTATCAGGTTAATACAAGGTCCTTTCCTTAAAACGCCAAAGGGGCTATCTTTCTATATTTGGAAGGGCGGCTTTTTTTATAAAGTATCTACTTTAAGATAAAGTGTATCTATTCTCCCATGAAGTACAAAAATTACAAACAACGTCAACCAAACTAATAAGGTGATTGTAAAGGGTTCTCTGGACTTATTCCTTTCTACAACAGAGTTTATATCTATTTTAAAAATCATTTCAATTTCTTTCCATCGATTTACCTAACAATAAATAAATAAGAATGACAGAAATGTCACTTACGTGTTCGACCTATCAGCAACAAAACATAAAAATACGTTCAAAAAATAGTATGTGAAATGTGAAATAAGAAGAACCAGCGTACGCCAGCCCTACTTAACATAATTAGGATTAGAGGCAATCAAAAAAGTCCTTAGATTTAATAGATTCTAAGGACTTTTTATGTTTATAAATGTGTACTTTTACGTACAGGATTAATAAAACAATATTTATAATTTTATTTCTTGGGATCATCCTGGTTTTTGGTTCAAGAGATTCTTTATAATCACAATCGACATTGGCTAAAGTTTACGTACAATCCTTCACAATCTCATTCTATTTCCCACCTATAGGTTTCTCTCTAGCAAAATCCCTACTTGTTCTGCCACTGCTTGAGGTGAGACACGAATCTCATTTCTAAAATAAGATTCCTACGTTTTTTTATTGCTTCAAAATTGTGTCATAACCCCAACAAATAATACAGAGCCAAATTAAAATGGATGAGGGCTGTCACAAAAGTCATTTTTTAATCACTTTTATGACAGCCCTATTCATTTTTATAAGCACAATAACTTCATTTACTGAAGGAATTTTAGGAGCCAGTTTATCCATTACTTAGTAACTTTATCAGTGCTTATATTTCCGGCTGCATCAGTTGCCGTTACGTAAATTTGTGTTCCTTCATTCAGGTTCATTACCTAATCTAAACTTATCATTTTTTATCAATTTCTAAACTTTTTTGATATTTACCATTATTATATTTTGTTAAAGAAGGTATACCAGAGATATAACCAATCCCACCTGTTTTATTAATGCCAATTTGTTCGTCAACAGCTTTAAATAATTCATCTTTGTTAACAGCTGTAATTGACTTACCATCTAGTTCATCACCAGGATGTTGGAAATTACTGAAAATGTATGAGAATCCATTGCGGTCATCAGCAGCAAATAATCCAGTTGCTTCGGCTCCTGCTGGAACAGATAGAATACGATTTAATTCTTTCGTTTCAACATTATATGCCCAAACATAGTTATTTGTGTGAGCACCGCTATCTTCACCAATAAAGAGGGTTCTCATTGCTTCAGAATAACTTAAGTTATCGGGATTAGCTACTTTGTCTACATTTGCAGTGTTTCCATATGCATCAGCATTAGGAAGGTCTTCTCCTACCACCAATCCATACATTGATGGTGCTACATAAGAGCTATGAATAGCCTTTCCTTCGCTATCCTTTTGACCACCTTGTAAATCTAATTGATAGGTTACACCAGCTTTAATTTTTGGTAATTGGATATGGTCTTCTGGGTCTTTTCCTGTTGAATCTTTTTCCATACTCTTACTTTGATCGGAAATAGCAATATATACTTTTTTATCCTTTTCGTTTAGCGCTAAACCTTCCATTTTGTTAAATTCAGTAGTCGCACCAAGCATTGCTGCGTATCGGCGTGTTTCAAGGAAGGCAGCTGCTTTTTCTTTACCAGGTTTAAGTTTTAGATATTCTGTTTTACCATATGAATATTGTTTAATCGCTGTAAAACCTTCTTTTGGTACATCAGAAGTTTCAAAAATATCATTGAATGTAATGCCGCTGTCAATAATTTTTTCCACTTCTTTATCCGTTGTATGTCCTAAATTAATCCATTCTAAGTCTCCTGAACCACCATTTTCAGTACCTGTTTGTTTAAATTTAGCTGCATATAGTGTACCCGCTGATAAATCTTTTGCTTTATCGGCTATATACATAAACATTCCTGTATTACCACCATCATCACCGTAAAATACAGTTTTGTTATCAGGCATTACTTTAGCTAACTCATGGGAGAAACGCCCTGTACTGTAATGTTTTACAACCGATGCTTTCCCCTTCTTATCTACTGTAATTTCAGGAGTGTAGCCATAGAAATAAGGATTAGCCTTTGCTTTATTTCCAAAATAGAATTGAGCAAATGTTTCAACTTGACTTCTTGTTTTTGATGTAGGGTCCGCAAATTGACGAGCATCTGGCTCATACTCTTCTGAACCTAAATGTGTATTCCATGGTGATAAAGAACCATTACATGGAATCCAAAGTCCATTTACTGCCGAAAAATCGATTTTTTCTACTTTTACAGGTTTAAGTTCACCTGTTTTTTTGTCCTGTTCCAACTCAGTTAAAGACATAGATGCTGGGACTAAACCGTATGCTGATTGACCAGCAGCATCAATTGTTTGATATTCATAATGTGTAACCATATAAAGTTTGCCGTCAATTGGCATTAATAAGCTATTTGAATCCGGAGCATCTGAAACAAAATATTTTCCGTCTGTGCTGCTTGGATCCTTAATTGGATTTCCTTTTACATCAATTGGTGTACCTGCAGGAATTTTTTCACCTTTAACGGTTGCTACCTTATCTTCCGATTTAAATAGGTAGTTGTAGGACAACGGAAATGTTTTTACTTTTCCATTGCTATATTTTACATCAACGGTTGCAGTTGTATACGTTTTTACCATTTCATCGATAGTAGCTGGTGCTTTCATTCCATTAAATTTAACAGATTCAATTTTACTATTTTCCTTCGCAGTAGCTGCTGTCGGTGATAGTGCTGGAACTGTAATAGCTAAGGCAAGTGCTAAAGTAGCTCCTGTTTTCACAATTTTCTTATTAATCATCTAATGATTCCTCCAAGGAGATTTATATTTTACAATTCAATTAAACCAAAACTATATAAATATAATGTTAATTTTTTATATTAATATTATTAATTCCACAAGGGGGCTGTCCGATAAGTCCCTAAAATAAAGCAAGTGAAGAAAAACAGGTTGTTTTCCCCACTTGCCTTTGAATTTTTATAATCTTTTTCTGAAAGTAGCTGGCGATTGTCATATGGTTTGAAGTCTTTTTTCCTTATATTAATTTACTAACAAAAATAAACAAACTTATAAAAAGTGAAAACTTACTTTTTGGCCACGGTAATCACAAATGGAGTGGATTAACTTTGGCGGCGGTCATCAAATAGATTTTGGTGATATTAGAGACAAAAAAAGAGTAGAATGCTAAGATTAATTTCAGCATTCTACTCTTTTTTGACTGAGTGCTTATTTTTATTTAGATAATAATGAATTCAAAGAATTAAATACTTTTTAACTTTCAACTAGAAACCTCATTTACTTATGGTACGGTTCACTCTAACGTTGAATAGAGTAAATTAAAAAAACAGATAGAGTGCGCGTAAAACAAGCCTCTATCTGTTTTTTCAGTTCCTATTTTCTGGTTACCATCCTACTTTTTCGAAAGCTCATGTTTTTATCCTTGCCATCATTTTATTTATTATAAAAGACTCGAATCGAAAACTAACTTGCTAATAAGGCTGGGAACTCATTCCCGCTAGTTTCTGTTCTATGTTCAATGATGTATTGAAGCATGAACATGATTTCGTTTTTGTCCACTTCCCCTAAATGCTTATTTGGGAGCTCGCTAATACGCGAGTAAATTTTTTCTAAAGATTGATAAGCTTTATCTTCTTTATCTTTTTCAAAAGTTTTAATTGCGTTCTCCAATTGAGCAATAAGCGATGTTTTGATTCCTTTATTTCCCTCTGCTTGTTTCACTAAAGAAATCGCATTTTCGACTGATGCAGGTGTAATGAATACCTCAAGAGCTTTCGGCTCTGAAACATTATGCACTTTATCAATCGCACGATATTGAATAGAGTTTTTACCTTCTTTATTAATAGTTAGCCCCTCATCATAACGTTTCCAAGTGACACAGTTATCTAGACTATACTCAATATGCGAAATCCCGATACCTGCATCTGTTGCTTCCAAGGATACCTTAACTTCATGAAGATACGATCCGTCTCTCAAGTCAGCCTCATGTAATACCACATCCGCCAGTTCAGGTGCCTTGAAGTCTTCCGAGATTCTTCCTTCCGCTACATAATGGATTGGTCCATTAAAGCTTTTCACGAAGTTTACAGTAGCTTGTAAATCTTCAGGTCCTTGAACTGGATCATTGCCATATTGGCGAATTTTATATTTATCAGTCTCATGTTCATACATATAATTGTTGACAGTAAGCGTATAGGTCCCATTCTTATCAATTGGTGTTCCATCAGGAAGATAGATATTCACTACTTTCCTTGTCGCACTATCCCATATATATGAGAATCCACTAATGGAGACGTCTGGCCCATAGGATGAAATCTGAGCATTTAATATAGGTTCTAATGCTGATCCTGGAATGGTGACCGTAACCAATGTGTTATTAAATGGCTGGATATTGAAAAGATTTTCCCAAGTAATTTCGCCTTGGGCTAGAACGTCACGGATTCCTCCACCGTTCATTAAGGCAAAATCAGACTTCATTTCATCATTCATTCCGTCTGCAATCAAGTTTCCAAGAGCATTGTCACCAATGATGCCTTTGATAGGGTATCCGCCAGTCATTGGAGTGGCAGCATAACCCATGACTTCATTCAATTTTGTTCCAACCATTTCTTTATATTTGGCTAGAATGGCACTAACCTCTGGATCAGGAGTTGCACCTTCTTGAATAACATCAACGATTTCTGCATGTTTTTCAACAATGTCGCCTGTAACACGATCAATATTCAAATCAATATCCGCAAAGGATTTTCCATATTCCCAAGCTTGGACAATAAGTTTGTTGTCTACAATCGCATTGAGTTTCACATGGTTATGAGCAGCAATAATGACATCTACCTCGTCATCTACGTTCTTAGATAAACTTGCAATTTGACCAGTGGCCGTTTCACCGCTTTGATTTCCAGGAACGTGAGCTAAAACGACAATTGCCTTAATTCCTTGTGCTTTTAGCTCCTCCGTATATTTATTAACAGCGGCAGCTTCGTCCGTGAAACGAATATCCTGAATACCTGAGGCCATCACCATATTAGGTGTTTCAACCGTAGCTACACCAATAAAACCAATTTTCACACCATCTACTTCTTTAATGGCATAGGGATCTAATATGAGCTTTCCGCTATCTTTGTATTCCACATTTGCAGCAATAACTGGAAAGTCCATCCCGTTATATCCTTGTGTGCCGTTCGGATGGTCACCGCCATTTACCATCCGAAGGAATTCTTGTGTACCTTTATCAAATTCGTGGTTACCTACAGTTCCTACATCAAATCCGATTGCTTCCATGATTTCAACAGTAGGTTCATCTCGAAGTAAAGCTGAAACCGGAGAACTGCCACCAATCATATCTCCAGAATGGATAATTAGCGTGTTATCTGGATTGGTTGCTTTACGGGCTTTTAAATAAGTAGCCAAATAATCAGCACGTCCGTAATTTACATTATTAATTGTTGCTGTTACATCAATCTTACCATGTAAATCATTCACCGAAAGTAATTTAACCGACACGGTATCTTCTGCATGCGCACGAATGGCAAGACTTGAGAAGATGGGTAGAACCAGTAGTGCAATAACTAGTAAATTAATAAATCTTTTACAAAATAGTTTTCTCAAAATTTCATTCCTCCTATTATTCCCCAATAATAATCTGGTTATTTATATAGAAGGTTAATTCCATGTTAATTTCATGTAAATTATCAGAAAATAATCGTTTTTACCTAGTGTCATGACTTTTAAATAATTTCAAAGTCCTGTTTCAGATTTATCTAAGTTACAAAAACTAAAGCAGACTTAACTAGTAGCGGTGTATGGATAAATAATAGAATGATATATTACTACTTGATTGGATTAAATATCACAAATTACTACAAGTAAACATTCATAGTAATATAATAAACCGAGATGTAAACACCTTTGAAACTATATTTAAAACAAGAATATTCGAGGAGTTATTAGGCACAGATCTATTTACTGAAAAAAAAGCCAGCCCTTGGCTAGCTTTCTTTGTTGAAGGTGTCTTCCAACCGTACTAAAAACCTCATTTACTTATGGTACGGTTCATCACTAGTAATCCTAAACTACATCCTTGACAATATGCATAATTGTTAAATAAGAGGAAAAACCATTCTTCAACTCCCTCAGTTTGATGCGAATATCTCTCGAATGCTCACTTATTCGCAGGATTTCATAACCCTTGTAATTAGACTTACGGGTAAATGAAATGAGTTCAGATCAGTTAGGCTTCGTGAAGGCATAGTTAAATAAAGGAGCCAGCTACCACTCCATATTTTACCATATAATACACATCTCTACGCCGCCCCTGGAGGCTTTCCCTCCCATGTCTCAACGGGTCAATTGCCCTCTCATTCCTTCGTCATGCCTATCAAGAAAACGAAACAATTTCAAACACAAAAAAACGTTATTCTTTGAGTAAAATACTCGAAAAGGATGACGTTTTTTCATGGTCCTCTCGCTTTGAATTTAATAAATCATCTTGTTCGTTAGGCCTTCTTCATCTAAAGTAGATAGATATATATGATGTAGAGGTGAAGAGATGACATTTCTTTTATTACGGTATTTTATTTTTTTTCTTGGTTTAATTTTCTTTGGATTAGGGAATGCGATTGCGGTGAATGTTCAATCCTTGGGGCTGCATCCATGGGAGGTTTTAAACGTCGCCCTGTTCCAACGGTTCGGGTTCACGATTGGGACGTGGAGTGTCATATGCGGCTTAGTACTTGTGCTAATCGCCTGCGTCGTTGATAGGAAGTATATTAGCATTGGTACCTTTCTAAATGCCTTGTCAATCGGCCCGATTATGGATTTCTTCTTGCATCTCAACATTCTTCCTCATGAAACGGAGCATTGGTGGTTAAATCTATTCATCTTGTTGATGGGTATCATCATATCCGGCATTGGCGGAGGAATCTATGTGGCTGCGGGAATCGGGGCCGGTCCTCGGGATGGTTTCATGCTTTCCGTTTCGGAAAAAACCGGGTTATCTGTCAGCCGTGCAAGAATCGTTGTCGAGAGCCTCATCTTGATTATCGGCTTCATCCTTGGCGGTCCAGTGTTTATTATGACGTTTGCCTATACCTTTATTCAAAGCCCGATCTTCCAGTTTTCCATGAAGCTGATGAGTTCCTATATCGCTAATCTTGATCGGAAGCAAAAGGGACAATTTAAGATCCCCTTATAATTGGAAGAGATTCTGTTTGTAAATCATAAAGATGCTATAGAAAAACAGACCTTAGTCATGAAATGTATTGTAGGGAGCATAAAAGTGACAGATTTACGCAATAAACCAAATAAATATAAAAAATCCACTCCTTTTTAAAGAGTGGTTTTTTTATATTAATGATTAGTATAATTAACATTTTCTTAGCAAAATATGGTTAAAGAAAACTACATATATTCTAACGAGGTTTATTTTATAATATAAAAATTCTTAATCTTTATTGTTGTTTTTCCAAACAATAGCTCGGATAACTCCAACTTTTTACATAATCCACCCTAAGAAATAAATGGGAAAGTATTAGCCAAGTCTGCAAATAATACTACAGGAAATAAGACTAAACTGGTTTGGTCATCCATATAATCAAACTCGGATATGTGTCCATAACGATATTTGACCTAATCGCATTTTATATGTATAAAGCGACCGATCTAGATCGTAATCAAATTATAATATTTTAGAAAACAGCCATATTTTATAAATTTGAGTCGGGTATTGTCTGTGATTTTAGTTTTATGTTTACAAACAAAATACTAATCAAGATAAATAAAAGGCCAACTAATAAATTTAGTGTAATTTTTTCATGCAACATAAAAGAACTGCAAAGGATTGCAATAAGCGGGATAAGGAACGTAAATGAACCTACTTTGCTCGCTTCTCCTGAACCTACAAGTGTAAAGAATGCAAGCCACCCAAATGCAATTACAAAGATAGAGATGAATAATAAATTTATAATAAATGGAAATTCCCACTGGATATTTGACCAGCTTTCAACGCTGGAACCTACACTTAATAAAAAAATGCCTCCCATAATAAGTTGTAATGTAACCATCCAAATTGAGTCTACACGATCACCAGTTTTCTTAATAAAAACAGTACCTAATCCCCAGGATAAAGCAGAGCCAAGGGCAAGAATAATTCCAATCGCTGAAACATTGCCTGTAAATCCTCCTGCACTTATTATAGCAACACCTGCGAAGCCAAGAATTAATCCAATAATTTTTAATCCATACATCGATTCCCCTAGCCAAATCCAACAGAAAATCCCAAGTAAAACTGGCTCAATGAACACGATGGCCGAAAATAATCCCGCAGGTGCAAAACCAAGACCTACCGTTTGAAGGCCGTAAAAGAGAATAATGTTTAGAGAAGCAGAAATTAGGTAAAAATGCCATGTTTTTTTAAAGCGAAGTTTTTTATATCTCGGGAGAGCAAAAATTAGTAAAATCAGACCACCCAATATAGTTCTTGTTCCCGCAAATAATATTGGTGGTGTATAATTCAGCGCCATTTTAGACAATGGCCAATTAACGCCCCATACAACTACAAGAAATATAAGCAGTAAAGCTGTATTTGTTCGAGAAATCTGTTTCATAGTTGTGCCTCCTTAACATTCGTACCTAAATCATAATACTACTTTTAATGATTAATTCAAGTTATACAATCAGTTATGTTTTTTAATGATTTTGTACTCAACAGAGAAAATTTTCTAAAGTATTAATGGGACTCTATATTATTAGAGACAACATTTTTACAATTTGGTTTTTGAAACTATGTAGCTAATGAAGTTCGAGAGTTAACTTTTATATTGGAATTTCTTCATAAAGGCTGATATCACAAAGTGATCACCTTCCACACCAAAGTTATTTGTGGTGCAAAGTTTTTCGACATTTATCGAAAAAAAGGGTTCAGTAACATCCCCTCCCACTACATCCCTTCCCTCCTCTCATTCTGTAAAAATAGGAGCATCTCACAAGCTCACTTAAGAGTGTTTTGCATTTTACCCGTAGCACTTATCTATGTGAAAACAGATGCGAAAGTATAAAACCTAACTTTACATAAAGAAAAAAATACTCTGGAGAATATCTCATCCCAGAGTATTTTTTTACGCTATACTACTTTTTTATTTAACCGCCTCTTTTCCTTATCCGGTTTACAAGCAGTAAACTTTGGAAGCAGCAATTTGTATTTCTTCTCCTGTATGTGGGTTTCTAGTTCGAACTGCTCGTCGCACACTTCAAATGTACCAAATCTAATCAAATTAGAGCTTCATAAAAGTAAGGACCTCGAATTCTATTACACTATCTTGGCTTCAGAAAGCTTACCATGCACGTTAGCACTATGAACTTTGTTATGGCCTTGCACCAATTACTGTGGTCCAACCGCTATATACCTTCGCCTTCTATAATTTGTATTCTCTATTCCTTCACAAATTTTAATTTTGGATTTTTCCATTAATAACAACACACTTCCCATTTGTAGGTTGCTTTATCATCCTTCCATCCTTGATGTATACAGTGTAAGTATTATTGACTTTAGCATCTAATCTTGCTAGGTCTCCCGTTCTTGCTATGATATTTTTGACAGCTTCCCTCTTCAGATTATCCATAACATTCTTTTTCCATTGTTCCCGTTTGTTATTTTGCTTATTTTCATCAACCATCAGGATCCCATCCTTTTTGTTTGATTTATGTTTTCTGCCTGATATTAGAGTATTATATTTTTATCATCTTGTTACCCTTATGCTTTTCCTTATTAATCCGTTTTTGATTCTTTTTTTGTTTGATAAAAAAACAGGTTACGGTAAAATTAGTGAATGATTCAGGTACAAGCTTTTTAGCAAAAAATAATCAACGATATCTAAGCAAGGATTTTCCTCGTAAAAATGTTTTGTGGTATGATAGGTAAATTGTTTATCTTTCCTGTGACACATTTACATTCATCTAAGAAAGAAAAGAGGTATTTATGCACACCACAGAATTAACTAAGCGACATTGGTTGCTCATCTTAACACTTACTTTATTAACATTCGTTCTCGGGACAAGCGAATTTGTTATCGTCGGAATCTTAACCGATATTTCCTCGGGTCTCCATATTACAAATGCCAAAGCAGGCACACTCGTTTCTGCGTTTGCGCTTACGTTTGCCATTGCCACACCGCTCGTGATGTCGGCAACGAGCCATTTTCCAAAGCGTAAATGGATGTTGTTTCTGCTAGGTTCGTTCATCATTCTGAATGCTTTGTGCGTGATTTCGACGAGCTACCTCATGCTCCTTACACTTCGAATGATGACGGCGGTTGTAACAGGCGTTTTAATTTCACTTGCCATGGTTGTTGCAAGTGAAACCATGCCGATCGCTAAACGCGGACTTGCTATATCATTCGTTTTCGGTGGCTTTACGCTTGCAAACGTGATTGGAGTACCGATAGGCACTGTCATTGCTGAATGGTACAACTGGAATGCATCCTTCCTGTTAACGACTTTTCTCGGAGCTATTGCGTTTTTGGCATCTTTCTTCGTATTGCCTGCCATGCAAAGTACAATTCGCAGTTCGATGCGTGATCAATTTTCTTTGTTAACACACCCGCGAATTTTAATGGCTTTTTTCATTCCATCTCTTGGATTTGGGGCAACGTATGCCGTTTATACGTATCTTGTTCCGATCCTAAAAGGAATGGAAGCACCAGGCAGTTCAATCAGTTTGATCTTGTTTGGCTACGGATTCATTTCCATTTTCAGCAACATACTCGCTGGTAAAATTGCCGGCTACAATGCTATCGGACGCCTCCGGTTTGTTTTTCTCGTGCAGGCAGTCGTTCTGATCAGTTTATATTGGACGACAAGTCATTTTCTCTTTGGATTGATTAACATTGGCTTGATGTCATTAATGGCCATTCTTTTAACAACATCAACCCAGCTTTATTTGATAGATCTTGCCGGTATTTATCAACCAAAAGCTACAGGGCTAGCTGCTTCACTAATGCCAGTAGCAAGCAATGTCGGTATCGCCTTTGGTTCCGCACTGGGCGGAGTTGTTTACCATCAGGGAAATTTACTGAATGTGACATGGGTCGGTGGGCTGGTTGCTATCTTTGCAAGTCTTCTAACTTTCCTAAGTTATCGCTTGGACCAAAAACAGAAGAAACCAGCCTAAGAGAGAAGCTACGAACGCCTTGGTATGCTTCCTATGGTACCTCCAATAGAACAAAAAACAAAAATCTTTCCATGTCATATTAAACGAGATTACAGTTAATCTTTCAAATAAAATTGAAGAAAGAAGTATCAAAAACGTTGAGTTGTTCTTTGATACTTCTTTTAATAATAGGACTAGGTGCTTACCTCTAAAAATCAAGCGGACAATTGCAAACGAACTTATCAAGAACAATGTTTCTGATTAAAGGAAATATTGATCTAAGAATCGATATTTATGGTACGGTTCCACCTAGTTAATCCAAAAAATCCTATAATTGAGATAGAATCCTAATAATTTTCTATTCTTTATTTCTTCAATTTTGCAGAGAGGTTTACGGTTCGAGTGGAAAAACATTCGCTAGAAACAAATAGCACTCTCCTCATGTACAGAGTGTATGTGGCAACACAAGAGTGCTGGTGGGTTTTTTACATTCTAGAAAACAGACTTTATCAAAAAGCCGGCTGCAATGGAACTTGAAACTGAATAAAATAAGTACACATGAGTTGATGTGATTCATTTTTTCTCTAACTTTTTGAGAGTTACATCATTTCACTGTCCCCGTCCCATCAACATTCTTTTCCAAAGTTATCAAGCAATGCACGCACTTCATCTGTTGATTTCGTGTTCATCAATTGATTTCTTAATTCACCAGCTCCACGGAATCCTTTGACATAAATTTTGAAAAAGCGATGAAGCCCTGTGATTGAACGTGGCAGTGCTTCCGCATATTGATCTTGAAGATCAAGCTGCAGTCTTAAAAGATCAAGGTATTCTTTACTGCTATGCTCTTTTGGCTCTTTTTCAAAAGCAAAAGGATTTTTAAAAATACCTCGCCCGATCATAACGCCATCAATACCATATTGTTCAGCAAGCTGCAGCCCAGTTTGACGGTCAGGAATGTCTCCATTGATTGTTAGTAGCGTATTTGGTGCGATACGGTCACGTAATTTTTTGATTTCCGGAATTAGCTCCCAATGCGCATCTACTTGGCTCATTTCCTTTCTTGTACGTAAATGAATAGAAAAGTTCGCAATATCCTGTTTTAAAATATGCGTTAGCCACTCCTCCCACTCATTTACATCATTATAGCCAAGTCGTGTTTTCACGCTGACAGGCAGTCCGCCCGCTTTTGCTGCTTGAATAAGTTCTGCCGCAACGTCTGGACGCAGAATAAGGCCACTACCTTTCCCTCTCGATGCCACATTCGGTACAGGGCAGCCCATATTAATATCTATGCCTTTAAATCCTAGCTCTGCCATGCCAATACTCATTTGACGGAAATATTCGGGATTATCCCCCCAAATATGTGCCACCATTGGCTGTTCATCTTCTGTAAAAATCAAACGGCCACGCACACTTTTCATGCCCTCTGGATGACAATAGCTATCCGAGTTTGTAAACTCTGTGAAAAATACATCCGGTCGACCGGCTTCACTTACTACGTGACGAAAAACAACATCTGTCACATCTTCCATTGGTGCAAGTACAAAAAATGGTCGTGGTAAATCACGCCAAAAATTATCTATCATTTCAAACTCAAATCCTCTCAATATGGATACATCTTCAAACTCTCGATCAAAAAATATAAAGCCAAATGTTCCACTTCTTTTACACTTATATCATGCTTAATAACTTATTATCAAGTACATTTGGACATTTATAATTTGTGAAAAACTATTGTGAAAATCGGCAATGTTTATTTTAACTAAAATCGGTCCTGAATGGTATTTTTATAAACAAAAAAGCAGATGGTATAGATTTTTTCTATATCAACTGATTTTCTATTATACCAACTCCAACCACGCGACCGCTTCACAATACGGAGTGTATGTGGCAACACAAGAGATGCTGCTGGGTTTATGTAACCTGATTGGTTGAGTTCAGAAACAAATCAGGTTACTATTTGATCACTTAATTTATTGATTTTCCATTTAAATAAGAGCCACAGTTACTATATTTTCTAAATAGAGCTTTCCTATGGTTATTTTTGAAAGGGACATGTGTTCGTTTCTTTATAAATTCTTCTCAATATACTTTATTTTAGATTATATTGATTTTTTTGCATTTCAAGAGATGTATTAGACAATTTTATTTCTAATTCAAAAGGACGCACTTTTATCTTCTTTAAATTAATTTTTATATCTTCTTCACCGGATAATAACCTATAGTCTTTTAAAATATATTCGTAAATGGCTTTATAATATTCTAAGTTTCCTTTACAACTCTCATATAAACTAATAATCCATTTACCTTCATATTTTCCAAATATGGGTACGTGTATAGGATTGAAATTATTAAAATACCAATCTAATTCTTCCTTTGGCCAAAATTCTTTGATATTTTCTAAATGTGCGTTTAAGTGATTCTGGTTCGTGCAGTCCCCAGTTTCTCATAGTATTCATTTCATTAAGCAACTTTGATAATTCTTCTGAAATTTTCCCTATTAATTGTTTTACTTCAATGTTTCGTTTTACAAGTGTTCTTTTAAATTTGTTATACGAAATATAGTCACTTTGCATATCACCCATTAAATTCAATATTTTATTTTCAATAAATTGAGTTTTATCTCTAAATTCCTCATAAATATATGAATCAACCTGCTGATTTGGTTTTTCATCTAAATTTAGTTCTTTAATTATATTACAATAAATTTCTTATAGTTATTCATTTTATACCTCCGTAATAAACTTTCAAATAACGCCTCCTATAAACCAGCATCTTTTAAAACAATAAAATACAAGCTTTCTAATAGACAAGAATATGAAATCTTTTCCGAACTAATTTTGTATTAATAATAAACTCAATAAATTCCCTTCCAAATCTAGTTATTTCAAACCGATCATTATATTTTAACTTTAACGACTTTTAATCTTGGATAATTACTTTTCTTAGGATTTGTAATTAGCTCTACATATTTTTGTAATACTTTAATTGATTCTTCAATTGCTTTCAAATCTTTTTCTAAAATCAAATCTGTTTTAGTTGTTAATATACCTTTTATTGCAAATAAATCAAATGCCTCTAAACAATGGCATGGTTCCACCATTAAAGGTATTCTTTGTAATAGACACTACATTGGAGAGTTAGTACAAGGACGGTCAGAAATGATCTCTGTTACCTCTTCAAAAAGAAAAGAAATTGACGCAGAAAATCTAATTATTATTGAAAATACTCATAAAGCCATTATTGAAAAAGAAACATTTGATAAAGTGCAGGACTTACTACGAAGACGGAGGTAATAGGGAGTGTCTGTTCAACTATTACTCCTACAGAAAAATACTCTCTTGCGATAAACCTAATTTAGCATACCATCACATCTCACAACCCTATTGATTCCCAAACAAAAAGCTAATTTTTACACTTAAATATTGGTCGCACTCTGTTAACATTTTGGTCACAAACTATAGAAAACTGACGGAAATCATAGTTCATCCTAAACCTTACACACACATCGAAAACCTTGATCTAAAGCGATTTTGGACATTTTAGTATGCTATCGGAATTACACTCCCCACGCTGGCAGCGTAGAGGTCTGTAGTTGATTGTTTTCTTGCATTCCAGATGTTTATGTAGCTGAAGTAAGTAGAGACAATAAACAAACGGGAAGAAGTCATAGCTATATTAGACCTGGCAAAAAAACAATTCTTCGATATTACACCCGGTCAACTTTTTATACACTTTCGAATGTCTTCAAAAAGAATGAAAAAAAGCCTTCCTCGTAAGGAAAACTCTGTATCTTGGTAAATAGTCAACTCGCTTCGGGTTGCAACTCACAGTCTGCCCTATCCATGTGGGTTGCTCCCTGCGACCCCACTCACCATCCGCGAAATTTGATGGAGTTTAATGACCCTCTCTTCTTTATTCTAAAGCATTTTGCATATTTAGTTTTTCTGACTCAACGTCTCTTATAGTAGACAAGTTTTAATGTCATATCCTTGTTCACGAAGCCATTTCCTATATGGTCCAGGTGTTGTATGCTCTCTTTTTTACTAATATTTTTGGTTTAATAGAATATTCAAAATGAATAAAATTCCCGACGAAGTTTTCACTTTTTGGTTGTCCTGGTGAAGAGGAATGTAATAAAAACCAATTTGAAGAGACTACTTTTTTAGCAAAACAATTGAATGATGGAATGCCTTATCAATTTAAAAATTTCCTTTTGGCTGAAAAAGCAACGGAATTCGAAGTGGAAATCATTTGGACACAAAAGGGGAGCGAAGGCAGGCCGTTAAAAGTAACATTTACATTCACTGCTGAATAACAAGAAAAACAAAATGACCGATTCTTTAAAGCCTCCTATCATAATGCAAATAGGCGGCTTTTCTCATTCTCCATACACAATATGGCTTAGGTCCATAATAGATTTTTTCCACCTCAGAAGGACATTTAAGGATGTCCATTATTAAAAACTCTCTTTTCACACCGTTTATTTAAAACTCAATACATATCTTTACTTTTGTACTTTTCTTTCTTTTAATTGAATGTATGATTTGTTTAAGAATCGTACATTCAAATGGCGGCCAATTGGCAGCCATCTTCTTTATCTGAGTTCACATTATCAGGGTTATTGGTAGTTAATTAGGTTCAATTTCCTCGGCAGTAAAGACAACACTAATTATAAATTCGTTCTGCACAGGAATAGTTGAATTGATCAACAATCCTTCTAAAACATAGGTAAATGTTCCTAATCCAGGGTTATCAAGAGTTGTAAAAGCAGTAGTTAGAGAATCAAAATCCGTATCTTGCACAGATCTGATGATCAGATTAGGTGCAGTTCGTCTAATTCTGTACGCTATCACATTTGCTCGGAGTGGGCTAGAATTTACGCTTGATGCAGAAGTTATTGACTGAATTGATGCCATTAATCTGACGGTATCACCAGGATCATCAATAGTAATGGTTACTGTTGAAAGAACCTCTGGCAACGGATTTAATGAAACCAATGTAGGAAAAGGAGTAGTATTAAGACCTACAACAAACTGGTTTGACAATCCATTTTCTCCCGTCGGTCCTTGAACACCTTGAGCACCTTGGGGTCCTTGAACACCTTGAAGTCCTTGAACACCTTGAGGCCCTTGAACACCTTGAGCTCCTTGAACACCTTGAAGTCCTTGAGCACCTTGAGGCCCTTGAACACCTTGAGCTCCTTGAACACCTTGAGCTCCTTGAGGTCCTGCAGGTACTTTTACATACACTTCAATGTTTTGCTCTACCTTTTGTTCTTGTTTAGATTCACATTGACATTTTTTGTGCCCGCAATCCTTACATTTTTTATGATTGCATTTACATTGCTTATGTCCGCAATCTGGACATTTTTTATCCTTCCCCAAATTAATCCTCCCCCCTTTATTAACTCTGAGATATTATATGAGTCTGGTATTATACTAGATTGGACAACCCCGAAAAACTCTTAAAGAAAAAGTTTGGTTCGCAAAACGTAGATTTTAATCTATGTATAATTGCGCCCTATTTATTTATAAGGGATTTAATGTCGTGGATCTTGGTATGTTGGATATGTCATCTATTTAATTCGAAATAAAAAAAGGAGTGAGTGAAGATATGAAGATGGGAAACGCTGATTTCCTTGAAGTAAATAAGCTGTTAAATCGGGTTGAAAAACAGCATGAAGAGCTTCGTAAAGTAAATGAAGAAGGAGAACCTTATAAACACTTAGCAAAACCAAACAAGTTACCGTCTATACCTCTGATAAAAAGGCTATGAAGTTCTGGAATGAATAAAGAAAGAAATAGCATAAGGAAAAACTGTTATCACCTATGTTGTGGTCCTAGGCAAGGCCTATGGGTTCTTTGTTCACTTTTCAAAAAGTACTTTTACGAACGGTAGCAACAATGCTATACCGCCCATTTCGGAAATTTTATACCTAAAGAGAATTCCAACATAAAAAGTCGATACCACTAACTCTCTTCGTTAATTATCTTTAGGGTGCGATTCTTTAATAAGGGATGGAATTAAGGTTTTAAACCAAAATTATTAGTCTATTATTTTTTAAAAATCTATATAGTAAACTATTTTTCAGGTTGTGTCAGGTACTATTCCTGTCAATCTTTTTTGTTTTAATACGTGTATAATCTGTAGTAACTAATTCAATTGCTAGTACTTTATTTAAAATTTATTCCAAATTTGTTTTTTCGGCGTTAACTTCTCTCCTTAAGGACGAAGAGAATGGCACCATCGTTAGGGTGACATTCTCTTTCTATCGTAACCTTTACTTTTATATTTTAAAGCTATAAATACATATTGTACTTAAAGATACTCATCACTCCCGTATGCCACCCTCTCTTTCTAACCACTTACCATAAGGTGCTATCTCCTTAAAATACCATGGACGGTCTTTATGGTAATGTGTAATCCGCATTTATTCATGACAGCCATAATTGAATGGACTCGATGATAATTTTTTATCCAATATAATTAATCATTGCAACTTCATCACAAGAGTTAAACTTGGGGCAATTCATACAATCAATCCATACTTTTTCAGGCAAAGTATCCTTTGAAATAATTTCAAAATTACATTTTTTAAAAAACTCCGTTTCGTATGTTAATGATATTAATCTGCTAATTTCAAGTCGTGAGGCTTCATTTATAATATGATTAACTAATTTACGACCTATACCTTGACCAGAATGATTTGGAGCAACGACTAATGAACGTACCTCTGCCAGGTCCTGACCTAAAACATGTAATCCGGCAACCCCAAGTATTTTATTATCCTCTTTCATGACATACATACATTGTAAATGTTGATATAGTGATAATTTTGTACGAGGCAAAACTACTCCTTGTTCAGCGTGAATTTGTATTAAATTATAAATATATTTAACATCACTGGTTACTGCATGATAAATATCCATATCTTATCTCCTTTTTAGATTTAGAATGTTTATTATAAAAATACAACATTTTGTATTTTTATGCAAAGAAATGTTTTTAATATTTATGTACGCTACGGCGCCTCCCCACGTAACGAGAATACGTGCAATCCATTTTCGCGCCCCGGACTTTTTCCTGCATCACATTGCTTGGAATTTCAAACAAGAAATAGCTGATAAAGAAAATACCAGAAACGATTCCAAACATCTTGCTTGTCAGTGCCAGTGCTTCGTTCATGTCCAAAGCCGCATAACCTAAATTCGCTCTGTCAATGAATGCGATTACATACAAGACAATAAGAAATGGTACAATTCGTCTTGTCACTTTTTTAGTCGTTTGTCTTTCTAAACATAGTTGCATTGCTCATGTCGCTCACTCATAAATGCAAATATTTAAAAACAAAAACCTCAATTATTTGTTAATGAGAATAAGCTAAATAACATTCCATTAATTGAGGACTGAAAGCAACTTAAAAGTAACCTTTTACATTAGTAAAGTTTCAAAAGTACTTCCCTTTTAATATAAATTTTTACAGTTTGCGAAACCAAGTTGTATTCATTAAAGAAAACTCTTGATTAACTCAACAGTTTTTTATACAATATTTGTAATACAAATATTCGTTTTTTGTAGTTTAGTTAAAGGTTTTTCTTTATTATAAACAAATTGAAAGCGCTTTCTAATTAATATTTCTAAAAATTAGAATAAAATCTCAATACATCCCATAAATATGTCATACAAATTTAAATTCATAATACAAATTTTTAGCTTTTATCCTTCTCTATTAAGATAAAACATGAAAGGTGATAGATTATTTTGTCCCAAAAAGAAAATGTTTCTCAAATGATCTCTCGTGAATTATTAAACATGATTGAAACAGGGCAGTTCCGTCCAGGTTCTAAGCTACCAACGGAAAAGGAGTTAACGGCTCATTTTTCTGTAAGCAGAGCACCCATACGCGAGGCATTAAGCATGCTGCGTGCTGCTGGTGTCATTAACTCCCGTCAAGGAGGCGGAAGCTATGTGGAAGAAACGACAAGTTCAACATTCATACATCGCATACAAGTAGAAAGAGATGATGTTGAAAATATTAAGTATCTATTTGAGATGCGAAAGATTCTGGAGCCTGAAGCGGCCTATTTAGCTGCCCTAAGACGTACACCAAAATGCCTTGACCAAATGAAGAATATTTTAAAAAGAATGGAAGAAGAATCTATTGAAAAAGGTACTACTGCCATCCATTCTGATATAGAATTTCACAGTTCCATTATTAAGGCTACGCAAAATCCGATTATGATTCAAACGCTAGAAAGCTTATCTACTCTCTATGAAAAAGCGTTAAACATTACTCTTCGTCCAAACGAACAATTAAAACGAAAACGTAAAGCAGTCTACGATGAACATCAAAGCATTCTTCTGGCAATTGAAGCAGAAGAGCCCGAATTGGCTAAACTTCAATGCCAGATTCATCTAAGAAACGCCGAGAAAAAATTAAGTTTATTTTTACAGGATTATACAGTATAGCAAAACAGAAAGGATGATAATGAAATGAAAGTAGTAACCGCCAATCACATTCAGGAAATCGATGCAATTATAAAAACGGGAAAAGTCTATATAGATGAAAGTGACCGCTTTAGCTATTCATTCGATGCTTCATTCGGGACGTATTTGCCGGACCTCGTCATTCAGACAAAAAGTACAGAAGAGCTAGTATCCCTCGTGAAGTTTGCGAATCGGGAGAAAATCCCTCTTTATCCACGGGGCCAGTCTACTAGTTTAAGTGGCGGGCCGCTTCCGGTTAAAGGGGGCATCGTCCTCGATTTATCTGTGATGAATGATATTCTGGAAATTCACGAAGAGGACCTTGTAGCAGTGGTTTCTCCTGGGGTCTTGACATCGAATATACATAAAGCAGCTGAACAAAAAGGATTTATGTATCCACCTGACCCAAGCAGTTCTCACGTCTCGACAATTGGCGGCAATTTAGCTGAAAACTCTGGAGGGCCGAGGGGGCTGAAATACGGCGTAACGAAAGATTATGTTATTGGCCTTGAAGTGATTACACCTGAAGGAGAACTCATAAAAACAGGCGGGAGTACCGTTAAGAATGTGACCGGATACGACTTAACAAAGCTGATTGTCGGATCAGAAGGGACACTCGGCATCATTACGAAAGCAGTGCTCAGACTCATTCCTAAACCGAAGGCTACTGCAACAATAATGGTTATTTTTGATAGTTTAGTAGATGCAGGAAGTGCGATTTCCAAAATTCTTTCTGCCGGTATCTTCCCTTCAAAAATGGAATTGATGGATCAGGCATCCATTGTAGCAGTTGAACAGTTTGAGCCACTTGGCTTACCTGTTGATGCGGCCGCACTTATTTTAATTGAAATGGATGGCCATCCACTTGCTTTGCAAGAAGAAGTTGCCCAGGCATCTAAATTATGTCGTGCCGTAGGAGCAAGAGAAGTTAGAATTCCAAAGGACAAAGTCGAAGAAGCGGAACTATGGAGAGCACGAAAGCTCGTATCTCCGGCCATTGTTCGGATTAAGCCAACGAAAATTTCAGAAGACGCCACCGTTCCTCGCAGCAAAATTCCTGAAATGTGTGAAAGACTGCAGAGAATAAGAGACAAGTATGGTGTTCATCTCGTTGTTTTTGGGCATGCAGGTGATGGTAACCTTCATCCTAACATTATTTGTGATAAAACGGATAAAGAAGAAATGAGCCGCGTTGAACTAGCTGTAGCGGATATTTTTATGGCGGCCATTGAGCTTGGCGGAACCTTGTCCGGCGAGCATGGCATTGGAATGATGAAAGCTCCCTTTATGGAAATGGAGCTAGGGGCAGCCGGCCTCGATATTATGAAACGGATTAAAGAAGTATGGGATCCAAATAACATTATGAACCCAGGGAAAATTTTCCCTGAACCGGGACAAAAATTGGAGTTGAGCTAACATGGAAACATCACTTAAACAGTTAAGAAAAGAATTTCAATACGACAAAACGAATAACTGCGTCCAATGCGGCTATTGTTTGCCTGTGTGTCCGACTTATACAACATTCGGAAAAGAGACACATTCACCACGTGGTCGGATTAACTTAGTGAAAATGGTCGGTGAAGGAAAAATTACAGACTTATCTGTTCTCGAAGAACCATTCGATTTGTGTTTAGGCTGCAGGGCGTGCGAAACAGCCTGCCCGACAGGTGTAGAATATGGTTCCATTTTAGAAGCCACTCGCGCAGCACTTGTCAAACGCAAAACCTTTTCTATTCCTGTGCGACTACTTCGAAAATCAATGCTGAAAAAGGTTTTCCCAAGTAGGAAGATGATGAACGTCACTGGGCACTCCATTTGGCTGTACAAAAAAAGTGGGCTGCAAAAAGCGACTCGTTCATCAGGTATTATGAAAAAGTTACCTTATAATCTTGGTGCATTCGAAGCAATCATGCCGGAACCGGTTTCACCGGTGGAACGAGGGCGTGCCCTGATAGAAGTGAAAGCAAAATTGAATCCGAAATATATAGTTGCCTTTTTCACCGGTTGTATTATGGATGCGATGTTCCACCACATTAACCAATTATCCATTAAGCTTCTTTCAGAAGCGGGCTGTGATGTTGTCGTTGTACCGAAACAAACATGCTGCGGCGCACTGCACGCCCATTCTGGAGAAATGGATGAAACACGCAATCTTGCGAAACAAAACATTCTGGCTTTTGAAAAAGTGGAAGCTGATTTTGTTGTCAATAATGCTGGAGGATGCGGCGCCATGTTATATGAATACGGTCATTTACTTTCGGATGACAGCGAATGGGCAGACAGAGCAAGAGCTTTTTCAGCTAAGTCAAAAGATATCAGCCAAATTCTTGTTGAATGCGGATTACCAGAGATAGCAGCCCGAGCTGGCGAGAGAGTTACGTATCAGCGTTCTTGCCATATGACGAACGTTCAAAAGGTAACGCAAGAACCAGTCGAATTATTGAAACAAGTGCCTGGAATACAACTTATTGAAATGGATCAGGCTGATATGTGCTGTGGATCTGCAGGCATTTATAATATTGTAAACTATGATTCATCCATGCAGATTCTTGATGAGAAAATGAAGCACACGAAAGCCACAGAGGCAACTGTTATTATTACAACAAATCCTGGCTGCCTATTACAGATGAAACTTGGTATTGATCGTGAAGGACTCACACAATCAATGCGCGCCCTTCATCTAATTGAATATTTAGCTGAAGCTGCCGGTATCGATTATTAAATCCCTTCATCTATTGGTCTATTGGGTAAGGTGTCTTGCCCAATAGACCAATAGAATCTCAAGTAAATAAAGTGTTATTGTAATTTTTAAACAAAGTTTGATCAAATTAATACAAGAACCTTGATAACTGAACAAATAAAAAGAGCATGTTTTGAAAAAATATTAATCAAAACATGCCCTTATACTATTTAATTGGATTATTCTTTTATTAAAAAGATTGAGAATTTTTGTGTTCATTAATCAACTAACGCACCCGTTAGTTTAAGTGAATTACTTCACAATAATGAACGATTTACAAATGGAGAAAGTAGTTCATTTATTGCAGAAATGTTGCTTTCGTTGTTACTTAAGAAAAGGCTGTCTATACAACAGCCTGACTATTACACCCTAAGTTAGTCTTCTTGTATCTATTTATGGTCCATAAAAAATCATAAATAGCATTAGAAATATGTTTAAAACTAACAATATCTTACCAAAGAGATTTTTTATGGCTAAAACAGAAAATACAATAGAAATTAAGAATGAAAAAATTGCGAGTTTTGGTGGAAAATACACAACGTCTAAAATGCCTATCATAGGAAAATACAAAAATAAAATGCTAACAAATATAAATATCATTGAAAAAAGTAATGCTATCGTGATATAAATATAAGTCCTGAGTTTTTTCAGTTGTTGTTTCTCATAACTATTATCAACCATTTTTCCCTGCTGATATTAAGTTTGTTTAATCCTTAAAAATCAACCTTTTTCGAATACTATTCTCTATCTGAACAATAAATACCTTCTTCCACTATCCTGCCCCGATAGTATTATAAAGGTCAGCCAGCTATTTCTGGTTGAACAATTTTTATATCGATATATGATAACGGTAGCCGGGGTAGAACGTTCCTGCCCGTGGGGCTTGGACCCCGTCAACTAAACAGTTCGCCCCCTACTTGTAGAAACATGATTAGGCTGGTTGGGACTAGATCTCGTATAACAAGCGAAGCTATGATACTACAAGAAGGATTTAGGGGTACCGGCAATATTCTTTAGGAGGAGATAATAAATGAATCCAGTAGTTGGTCTGGATGTAGCTAAAGGTGAAAGTCAGGTTCAAGCGTTCTTGAATAAAAAGAAGCCTTATAAAAGAAGTTTTAAAGTAGCACATACCATTGAAAGACTAGAGAGCTTACACCAATATCTTAGAGAGATAGAAAACGTAACAGGAATTCGACCTCCGGTCGTTTTAGAGTCTACTGGGCATTATCATACGCCCGTTGTACAGTATTTTGAGGAGAGAGGTTACTTATTAATTATCGTTAACCCACTCATTTCTTATCGTGCGAAGAGCTCTAGTTTACGGAAAGTAAAGACAGATTTAATCGATGCACGTCACCTCTGCGAGCTGTACTATAAAGAGGATTTAGAGCCTTATAAAAAACGAGGGATACAACTCTTAAATCTTCGTAATCTTTCAAGACAACATGCAAATATAACAGGTATCTATGTACAAACAAAACTACAGTTTCAGGCTGTTCTTGATCAAGTATTTCCTGAATATAGAGGGGTTTTTGGAGATTTGTATTCGGTTGTTTCTTTGCTTACTCTATTAGAATTCCCTACTTCTGAAGACATATCAGCAGTCGATGAAGAAACTGTAGCAAATAGGATTAATGAACTTTGTCCAAGTCGTTCTAGAAAGTGGGCGAATACACAGGCAGAGAAACTTATGGCTGCCTCAGCTCGAAATCCTTTTCAGAGAACTTTATATCAGAGTCACATTTTAAGCCTAGAGATGTATATAAAAATGCTTCTAGAATACCAAAAGCACTTATCCAAATTTGAAGAAGAGATAAATGCTTTGGCAAAAGAAATTGAAGAATATAAGATTATCCAATCCATCCCTGGTATCGGTGAAAAAATCGCTACAACGATTATTTCTGAAATTGGAGAGATTGATCGGTTTAATCACCCTAAAAAACTAGTGGCATTTGCCGGAATTGATCCAAGTATCTTTGAATCAGGTAAATTTAAAGGCTCAGTAAATCGGATTACCAAAAGAGGTTCTGGTAGACTACGACATGCCTTATATATGGCAGTTCGTTGTGCCATTCGTGATTGTCGCAAGAAGAAAACGACAGATGAAATCATCCCTCGTAACAAGAGATTACGAGAGTTCTATGATAAGAAACGTGAAGAAGGAAAGCCCTTTAAAGTAGCTGTGATAGCATGTGCCAATAAGCTTCTACAATGGATTTATGCACTATTACAAAATAACTCGACTTTCCAAGATCTAACCTAGTTTAAAAATATAACTAAATAGCACAAAACTTTCCAAATATAGTTCATTGGAAGGTTATTTAGCATGCACAAATTTAGTATAGCATGAAATATTTTAAGTTTTCATTGAAAAATGTTGACTAACTATTAGCTGGTTTAGTTAAAGAAAAAGCTGCTTTAAAGACAGCTCTGATCTTCAGCTAACGCACCCGTTAGTTTAGGTACATTTCTTCACAAACTTATATTAGTTCGCAACTAAGATTTAAGAACATAATTGATAAATTCTGTTTTTGCTTTAGTGTACGCTTCACGATCATTGCTATATTTTTTTGCTAAATTTCTTTTAAGAATAGCGTATTCATCAATAAACTGCTGATTAGTCCGTAATAAATCACGAAAAAGTAGCTGATTATCCCACCGTTCTTCTCCCTCAAGTAAAATATGTAAATGTACTACTCGTTTGTCGTTAATTACTTTCACAAAAAATCTTTGCCAAGGTCGATTGTCTATGTTAGGTGGTACATAATGCCAGTCGTGATTAGCTAACAATGAAGATATTTCTTTTATTTTTTGAAATGAATCAATTTTAGCCATTAAATCAAAGATTGGTTTAGCTGGTAAATTAGGAATAGATGTACTTCCATAATGTTGAATTTCCGTTATGCCGAAAGTTGAAAGAAGATTAAGAAGAAGTGCTTTTTCCTGATTACCTTTTTCTACCCACTTGGGATTTGGTTCGACAATGTCTATTGTCTCATTAGGCCAAACGGGCCATGTGCTTTCATCATGAATATCTTTCATTTTACTCTCCCTCAAGATTTTAATTTTTTCAGTTTCAGAAAAATCTTTGTACCTGCATTCTTTTACAAACCTGCCTCGATAAAAGAAAAAGCTGCCTTAATGACAGCTCCGATCTTAAGCTAACCCACCCGTTAGTTGCATAAGACAATAAACAAATTGACCCCCAAATTAAAGAGACATTTATAAATGATTCAGTATAGTTATAAAGCATCCATGTTAGTTGTTATTAACCTTTCTTATTAGGTTCTTGTATTTGAAGCAATTCAACAAAAACATTTAACATGTCCTGTATTTGAATTCGATTATCAACAAAATGTTGCAGATTAAATCCATTAAAAAGAGCCATGCTAGCCGTCGCTAAAGTTCTAGCATCCAATGAACTTCCGACAATACCTTCGTCCTTCATTTTCTGAAATAAATGTGTAAGGAATGACCTCCATTCCTCCATCTGGAGAATAAGCTTTTCTTTTATCTGAGGTAATTCATTCGAAACCATACATCCTTGGAGAAGCATAGGAGAAGACCCCTTTTCATAAGCCTCATTCACTAAACGCATAGAATATTCTTTAAATGTATTTAGTAAATCACAATCTTTTTGAGTAAGAGCTTCCTTTAAATCCTCAAAATAGAAATCAATACCTTCTTTTATCAACCTCAGTAAGAACTCCTCTTTGGTGGAAAAATGAGCATAGAAAGCACCTTTAGAGTAACCAGCATGTTTTACAATTTGATCAATGCTTGTACTAGAATAGCCTTGCTTAGAAAACAATTCAATTCCTGATCGCATTAATTTGTTGATGGTTTCTTCTGATTGTTTTTGATGATGATTTAACATAAAAAACCCCCTTTTTAAAAAACTGAATATTTCATTAATAGTAACACATTACTAATCATATAATAAATTGATTAATACCGACTAGTTGGTATTAAAAAAATAACACGTATAAAGGAGTTGGTTGTTAATGACATTAACTAGTCAGATTAATTATTTCGAACCTTAAAAGAAAAAATGAATTCGACTATATTTAACTGGTGTGTAATTTATAAATAGGGAGTGGTTGAAGTGAAAACGATTTACAGTCTCATGTTTACGGTTGCTGTTACCTTTTTAGCGATGTTCTCCTTTTCTAATGTATCTTTTGCGGCCGGGGAAAGTCAGTACGATTTAATTGATGGGAAACAGGTATCGACAAATGCAACTGATCCCAATGTCAAACATATTTACTATACAGGGGACGAACAGGGGAATGAAGTTCGTTTAGGGTTTACAACACAGCAAAAAGTAGATGATTATATCAAAAATGAAAAGAAAGTAGAGAAAGAATCGAGTGTATCCAGTAACTTTGAAACTTTGGGATCTGGTATTGGGGGATCTGGTACTTGTTGTACTGATTTTTATACGGATGCAAATAAATGGGGGCCCTACATTAAAGTTAGGGTAGGAGATTCTATCCCTAATATCACTTCTTCGTTGGGGAGAACTTGGAATGACGTTATATCCTCAATTAGTACAGCTAATACAGGAAGTACTTACTTGTATCAACATGAGTATGCAAGTGGAGGCTATATTAGGTTTAACAACGCTTACTATTGGGGAAAAACAATAAACTTATCCAACTACAAATTTAGCAATGGTGTTTCGGCAAATAATAATGCATCTTCCGTGTACGTTTATAAATGACTTTATTGTTGTTTATTTTGATGAAAATGGATATAGGATGAAGAAAAACTATTTTTTCAACACCACACCATTTTAAAACAGTGGTATCTGTGTTTAACAAAAGGATCTTTAATTAGAGGATCCTTTTTCTTTACCTATAAGCGTGATTATGTGAACTAGCGTTTTTTCGTTAGTTGATGAAGAAAAATCAAAAGCATTGTTTAAGAGAGTCTATTTTAAAGAAGTAACAATCAAAAAAGTTCGTAAAAGTGTACTTTTACGAACGAATTTTAATTGGTTATTTCTTCTAAGATCTCTTATGTAAACTAATTGATTAGGTTCTTTAACGAACTGGCCAGTTCGTTGAAAAAGGTATTCTAAAAAAAAATGTAACAGACACATAGGTGCCTGCTAAGTGAAATAAATATAGATGACGTGAAACGTCATTTGCAAGAGGTATTAGATAACCATCCAAGAACAGGATTAAGCTGTGAAATAGGTGTTCATCCAGAGCTACCGAGATAATTATATCAGGTAGTTTTTTTGAAAGATTTTAGATCAGTCATTAGCTCAACCAAAGCTTGTAATTTGAGTTGAAGGTTAAATTACCAAAAACACCTTCTTCTACGATCGAATCGATCGAATCTGTCACAACGATCGAATCGATCGAATCTGTCACAACGATCAAATCGATCGAATCTGTCACAACGATCAAATCGATCGAATCTGTCACAACGATCAAATCGATCGAATCTGTCACAACGATCAAATCGATCACAACGGCGTCTTCTATCACAAAAAAACATTCATATCCCCTCCTTTTAACACTCTTACTATAAAATATGTTGGTATGAAAATAATGAATAGACAAGAGGCCATAAATAGAATACATAATCAAACAAAATAAATTCTGGTGCCAATCGATTTTATTTCCCTATACAAAAACCCCTTGTGCGGCAAGGGGTTTTTGTTTTTAGTACTTCCGTTAAAATACATTATGGGGTCCCGCCAACATTTCGCGGAAAACATAGGGTAATACATTTTTTGGAATGAAAAAGCAGGCTTTTTATACGCTAAGGAAGGATATTTTTCACCATATAAACCCTCGTTTTTGGTGAATTTTAAGATGCAGTTCGTAGCGTGGCTGTCACATTGACCGATAATTTGCGTATATTTTAAGTGTTATTTTGCACATCCAGCTAAAAAAAACCAGCTACCTTCACATCAGAAGATTAGCTGGGTTTCTTAATTATTTACATCTAATTATTTATAGAAATATTCGGATCCGCCTAGTAAAAAAGCGACTGCTCATTGTTCAGCAATCGCGCCCGATTACGGAAGATGTAATATAATATCAAAGGTTGTTAAACCCGGCTTGTGTGTAGAGATAATAAAGTTGTTTAATTCAAGTGCCGAATATTAGTGTTCAGCCCCCAATTATAAAGTGAATTTTCCACCATGATAACAATAGTAATTTTCAGCTTTAAGATTTTTAACCTTTGTCAAAGACTGTTTTGCTTTCTCAAGATTTAAACAAAAGTGTGGATTAGCAATGACTAATTCATGATTTTCTTTAACAGCTGAATCACCTGTAATTACACTTTTTAAACTTGGAAAATATAATGAAATATGCCCTGAAGTATGCCCTGGTGTTGCTATTACTCTACAATTGTTATCTAAAATCATATCACCATCATGTAGCTTTTCATCTATTGAAACATGCTTCAAATTCTTTAATTGCTGTATAAACCATTTACCAAATTCCATATCTTCATTTGGCATATTTTCTAGCATTTTTTCGGCTTGAACCAATCTCTCTGCCTTCATTTCACCACTAATGTATTATGATTCAATTTCACTAGCTATAATGTTAATCCAAGGATACTTTTCTTTGAAATCATATAAGGAACCTATATGATCATCATCATAGTGAGTAATGATTATATTCTTTAAATTTTTTATTTCATATCCATTTTTTAAAATTTCATTTTCGATTAAATTTAAAAAATTTGTATACCCTGTATCGACCAAGGTAAGTTCATTTTCTAATATAATTAAGCTAGGATAAATGTAATTTTTTTGTCCATTAAATTCAAATTCAATTGGTAATTCTATTATCTTCATCTTTCTTCCTCCATACTGGGCATTAGAATAAGTATAATCGTACACAATTATATCTATAATTCAACATAAATATCTTGTTTGATTTAAAGTGCGTTGTTCAATTAAATGGTGTCACTTTGACCGATAATTTGCGCATATTTTAAGTGTTATTTTGCATATCCACCTTTAAAAACCCAGCTACCTTCACATGAGAAGATTAGCTGGGTTTCTTATTTATTTACATCGAATCATTTATAGAACTATTCTGATCCGTTTAATAAAAAAGCGATTGCTCATTGTTCAACAATCGCGCCCGATTGTGGAAGATCTTAATTACAATGTCTTGTTGAACTAACGCCCCAGTTACTTTACCGTGTATAACTTCACAATCTAGATATTGTTGCATTACTGCAATTAAAAAAGAAGTTGCTGTCCACTAAGAAAAAGTCAACAATGATCGTAGCTGAGAAATATTTGTATTTAGATATCATATTCACTTTTAAATTCGAAAATCTCATCAACAGCTTGGTGATACCCACCCGACTTTTGAAAGGATTCCTTAATATTTACAACAGCTTTATGGAAAGATTGGTGGTTTAACACATGCTCTGCGGATTCACGTAGTTGATTTGCTGTTAAATTTTGCATTTGTAATTTAATACCGGCTCCGATATTGGCAACTTGTTGAGCAATTATAGGCTGATCAGCGCTTTGTGGGATTACAATTAACGGTACCCCGTAATAGAGACCTTCATTGGTACTGTTCATTCCACCATGTGTGATAAATAATTTTGTATATTTCAGCACCTCAATTTGTGGAACATAATTTTTTACAATGAAGTTTTTAGGAATCTCCCCCAAATCAGATATTTGAGCTTTTTCCCCAATAGACATGACAACAGTATGATCAGTGTTCCCAAATGCCTTAAAACAAAGCTTATAGAAATCAATTGCTTGGTTAAAGACAGTACCCAGAGAAATGTAAATTAGGCTTTTTCCCTTGATTGCGGTAAGGTCGAAGGTTTCTTGCGTTGATCGTAAAGAGATGGATGGACCTACAAATTTGTAAGTTTGGTCAAATGTTTCTCCAAAGGGTTGAAACTCCCTAGTTGTATAAACGATTGTAAGTGGTGCAGGGTTACAAAAAACTTCATAAGGAGAACGGATTTCAACATCATATTTTTCTTTAATTTTTGTTGTCAAGTTTTGAAAATCATCATTTATCGTTTTAACAATTTCTGTTGGGATATTTTGTGAAAGATGTTCCAACATTTTATCAAATGATGCTTTTGTCTGTGCAAAAGAAGTACTAGAATTAATTGCCGGAAGTTTTAGTATTTGTGCAAGTAAACGTCCACAACCAAACATGGAATCGTGAATGATATAATCAAATTGTTCCCCTTCGATTTGCTCCAGAACACCAGGTATTATGATATCTGCCGTAAGCAAAAGACCATTGATTCTTTCGAGTAAATAATTTCTTCCACCTGAGATAAAAGCTTTTATAAATTTTTCACCGTCGAATGTTCGTACAGTAGCTCCCGTCTTCTCAATACGTTCTCGAAAAGCTTCTATCGTAAAGTACACTACCTCTTCACCACGCGAAATAAGCTCTTGCACAACTCCAATAGTTGGATTGAGATGTCCTTCTGATCCACCATTAATAAATAAAACACGTGCCATTATAACCACTCCTTAGGTAAAATGTTCTCTAAATTGTGTAAGAGTAAGGGTCACTGCCCCATACAATTGCTCAACTTAAATAATGGAATTAAATTTATCATAGTACAATATTTTAAAATCTCAAACTTTTAATTAACCTTGTAATTTAAAATTTGCATCAACCGAGATCTTTGTGATGCGTGTATTAAATATAAATACATAGGTATTTGTTTGCACGGGATAGTTTAGTAATCGGAATCAAATAAATATGAAAAAGCTATCACCTTAAATGATAGCTTTTTTATATTTATTTATAATGCAAAAAAGCGATTTAAACAGGTGCAAAATAACGTCTAAAGTGACAGATAAGGTTGTAACTTTGATTTAAATGGATTTCGAAAACGTTCCTATTGGGTGTACTCTATTGTAACGAATTTTTGAGAGGGATTTTTTCAATAGAAGACTCGATAAGATAAAAGCACTGAACTTAGGTAATTTGGACAAGCATGTATTTTTTCATCCCATATATATAGTAGAAAAAGGAGTGTTGTTTATATGGGAGGTATAACAAAAGCTACAATCAGCGTCCTCCACAGCTTCCAATCCCACCCGAACCACCAACCCCAACAGTCTAAGCTGAAATTGGGGTACACAGACATCAAAACAGAAACCTGCTTAGCCTGTAATGGGCTGGGCTTTTTTACTTTGGCTGTCTTCGTATAGAATGTTGTTTTTTTTGACCAAAGCAACCGTTAGCTCTATTTTGAACTAACCACTTCACCAAATGTCCTTTATTAAGCGAATCATCATTCTTGGTATAAACATTAAGATGTTCCAAGCCACTTCAAATAAGAGCTCAATTAGGCCTTCTTTAAAATAGCCGTTCTGCCTTACTTTTTTTCTTTTTTTATTTTTCATCTTCTAACTCCTAATAACTCAATATTTATTTAAATTATAATCCAATTTTCTTTGTTGTAATAAATATATGGTTTGATATAAAACTTCCTCCTTTACTTCATAAATTAATCCACCAGCAAGGTCTCAATCTTTATTTAACTATTCTGCCCCGTTTTACAATCCTTGCGAAAATAGCCTTTCATGGCGGAAACTATCAGAACCTTGTTATTTGATTTTTTATCGTCAGTAATCATTTTTAAATAACCTCTAACAACCATAAAAGTTGGTATTCCCCACATAATTATAAAAGTTACAAGAGAATCAGTTTTTATATTCAATAGTTACCTCTCCCATTCAGCATTACCATTTCACCACAAAAATCCATTATCCTTGTTCAACTAACCTGCCCTGATAGCTCCATAAAGAAAAAGCTGCCTCAAAGACAGCTCTGATCTTCAGCTAACGCACCCGTTAGTTTAAGTGAAACTGTTCTCAATCATTCGTTACATTAATGGAATGTTACTTTATGACTTAAAGACTAGATAAAATTTTAATAAAAAGAACTTGGAAACTTTGAACTGCACCCCAATTGTTAGACAACATCTAACAATTGGAGGTGCAGTTTTTTGACTAAATATACGATAGACGAAAAATTACATGCAGTTTTAGAGTACTTGGAAGGGAAAAAATCCTATAAATCCATCGCACAAGAAAGAAATGTAGGTTTATCCCCTCTGAAGAGATGGGTCGCTCGCTATCTAGAACATGGGATGGAAGGAATTGCTTCATCCTATACAAATTACACTCTGCCCTTTAAACTAGAGGTACTTAATTATATGAACGAATATGGGGCATCGATCAGCGAGACCGCTGTACACTATAATCTTCCTTCCGATTCTACACTTTTGAAATGGTCAAATCAGTTGAAGGAAGGAGGTATAGACGCCCTTAAACCAAAGAAAAAGGGGCGTCTATCCATGAAAAAAGAAACCAAAAAAACATCACCAGCTAAAGGCTCTCAAGAAGCACTTCTTGCCGAATTAGAATACTTACGTGCAGAGAATGCCTATCTAAAAAAGTTGAATGCCTTAGTTCAAGAAAAGGAAGCCCTACAAAGAAAGACAAAGCGAAAGTAGTCCATGAACTAAGGAAACAATTTGATTTAAATCTGCTTCTATCCATTTCTAACATGGCACGGAGTACATACTATTATTGGGTAAACGCCTTCGGGCGTGAGGATAAATACACAGAAATGAAATCCCTTATCGAAGAGATTTTCCATACGCATAAAGGGCGCTATGGGTATCGGCGTATCACCCTAGAATTACGTAACAGAGGTGCTCGCATCAATCATAAAACAGTTCTCCGATTGATGAATGAACTAGGATTGAAGTCTTTAGTTCGCATGAAGAAATACCGTTCGTACAAAGGGAAAATCGGCAAGATTGCACCCAACATTCTAGCACGTGATTTCAAGGCAACAAACTCAAATGAAAAATGGGTGACAGACGTCACAGAATTCCATCTAGCTGGGGAGAAACTATACTTATCGGCCATTCTTGATCTGTTTAATGGAGAAATCATCGCCTATAATGTCGAATCTCGGCCTGTTTATCCCCTCGTTTCCAAAATGCTGGAGAAAGCCTTTGACCGCTTGGAATCGAAAGATTCACCCATTCTTCATTCAGATCAGGGCTGGCATTACCAGATGAAACAATATTCGCATGATTTGAAAAGACATAACATTACACAAAGCATGTCCCGTAAAGGAAATTGTCTCGATAATGCGGTCATAGAAAACTTCTTTGGCCTATTAAAATCAGAGTTACTTTATCTTCAAGAATTTGAAAGCATGGAGCATTTCAAACAAGAATTAGAAGAATATATCCATTACTACAATCATCAACGAATCAAGGTAAAATTAAAAGGCATGAGCCCGGTAGAATTCCGGGTTCATGCCCTCAAGGCTGCCTAATTAAATAAAGTGTCTAACTTTTTGGGTTCACTTCACTTTCCAAGTTCTTTTTCGTTTGTTGTAGAACTTCAAGAAGAAATTATAGTATCACTCCTGAAAAATCCCCTCTCAGCACTTCCTTCTGATTTTGATTTTTGCACAAAAAGCAGGCAGTAATATGTGTTCTATTAACCTGTTTTTCAAATTGCTCAATTGTTACTTCACAAATTATTGTATCATCAGTAAATACTGGTCTTAAAAACTCAAAATTCATTGTACGAGATAGTACGTTGTTATCGCCTCCTATTTTGGTTGGTAAGGTAGCGGTTAGTAATCCCTGTATTACAAGTCTTCCCTGTTCATCAGGAGTAACATGGTGAGAGCCTTCATCACCTGAGATTTTAGTAAACAATTCAACATCTTCTGCTGTGAAAGTCCGTTTAAATGTAATAATGTCGCCTATTTTTAAAGACAATTTTATTCCCCCTTTATTTTAAATCTATTTATCTCAATTTAAATGTGACATATATTCAAATGCTGTTGTTCCATATACGCTTTTAAAGTGTTTATTTAAATGGGTTAAATCAACAAAACCACATTCAGCTACTGCTGAATAAATATCTCGTTTTTTTCTATTAACTGCTTTGCACGTTCTATCTTGCAGTTAAGAAAGTATTGGTATGGTGAAATTCCAGTATGGGCCTTGAATGATCTGATAAATTTAAATTTTGACAAATTAAGCTCTTTACATATCTCGTCAAGTTTAAGTACATTTTCTAAGTTGGTATGAAACATATCCTTTGCTTTTCTAATTAGAACGTTATCTTTCTTATAGTCTGTAGAAAGATTAGTTTGACTAAGGCTATCTGTGAGGGATAAAAGTAATTCACTGCACAAAGCCTCATCCTTTCCACTCAATATTGCATTAGAAAGATTTAATATTCTTTGTTCAAGTCTATTATCATACACAATAGGGTTTGAAAAACGTACTTTATCCTTTTTCTCAATAACCTCTAAAAGCAATTGCGGCTCAATATATAGCATCACATAATCAAGGCCTGTCTCATCATGTGCCCTTCCGTCATGTGCCTGTTCTGGATTAAAAAGCATAACACCATTTTGATATGATAATTGTAAACTGCCATCCAAGTTATAATGTTGAATACCACGCAATGTTACACCTATTGCATACTCCTTGTGAGAATGCTTTTTATACGTAAAATCAGTCATACTTGCTGACAACGCAGTAATACCTGCTGATTTTTTATAGATAAATTTGTCCATTAAATTCACCTCTTAATTAGCCTACCTACATCCATATCATTATTGCAGCATAAACTAAAAACAATGCCATCATTACATTAACAGTTTTTTTATGCTTCTGTAAAAACTCCTTGAAGATTGCACCGAAAAATACCCATGTTATAAATGCTAAAAATCCAATAACAGTTATAGCAATAACGCTTATTGTAACCGCAGGCTTTGAGACATAGTAGGGCATAACATAGGTAGGAATTACAGTCATTGTAAATACTACCACCTTTGGATTTAAAAACTGCGTAAGGAAGCCTGACATAAACGTACCAGATTGGTTTACAGTTGGTTTTGTTGTATCCGTTTTGTAAACTTGATAAGCGAGATACAATATATAAAAGCTTCCGATTATCTGCATAACAATTAAAATTTTGGGTATTATCGTTACAAGTATAGTATTCAACATAGCAGAAATAACAAGTAATAAACCAAAAGCAATAGTTGCTCCATACGTATATTCCATTGCCTTTTTTGTCCCAGAATTATGCACTGTGGATAATATGACGATATTAGTAGGTCCTGGAGTAAAAGTAACAATAAAACAATACATGATAAAAGATGTAATATTCATGAGGAAAACTCCTTTCAAGATATCCTCATATAACTGTACATCTTAAATTCAAATGGTATATAGTATATTATTGCAGGAGTATATAAAGCTTCTATAAAGTTAACTCTACAAATTTAGGTAGGTTCTTCTTCAACTAACCTGCCCCTTTAGTCGCATAACAAAAAGGTTGCTTCAGCAACCTCCCTTATTGAAGTAAAGCACCTGTTAGTTGAACAAATCAGCTTTATTGTTTATATGTTTCGCCCATCCCAAAGCCAAGTACAAGGAGATGCCTAGCCTTGTTTTTAAACTATGTAATATAACATTTAAATCTTTTATTTGATAATTCCATGATAAACAAGATCTTCATATTGGTTTTCCTTCATGACATGATCTCTTAATACACCTTCTTATTTCATGCCTATTTTCTGTATTACTCTGCCAGAGGCCGAATTTGAGTTAAAATGACGAGCATATACTTTATGATATTGCTTTTCAATAAAGGCAAATTCGAGTATAGCTTCGCCAGCCTCTGTGGCATAACCATTTCCCCAAAATTCTTCTCCAATCCAATAAGCAATTTCACCATTATTAAAATTTTGATTGTTAGATAATGCTATTGCTCCATATAATTTTCCTGTAACCTTATCTGTAATAGCAAATTCATATGACTTATTATTATTAAAATTATCAAGATGATTTTCTATCCAGGATAAAGCATCCTCTATGGAATATGGATATGGTAGATATAAAGTATTCTTATAAATGTTATAATTATTACAAAGTTTAGTAACCTCTGATGCATCTGATGTTTGAAACAGTCTTAACAATAACCTTTTAGTAGTAATTGTTTTACTTTGGCTATCATAAATCAAAATTAATCCCCCCGAATAGGCTTATTTAGACTACACCTCAACAATAATAAATTGATAAATCAACTATTCGCCTTATTAATTTAATAACAATTATTTCAAAAATTAATGTTATTTACAATATTCTTTAAAGTTAAGAAGGATGAGGATTCATATTGGAAAAGGGTGAGGTCCGAAGACCATCACCTCAACATTTGACGGAGAACAACAAAAACATGAATGCTCCTTTTATCTTATGCTTGTCGAATGCTTGACTGTTCGGTTTGAGCTTTAATCCATTCTTCCTGACGGAACTCTTTTTCCCACTTCGAAACCACAATACAAGCGAGAACATGTCCAGGAGTATTACAAGCAGTACGTGCCATATCCAACACACGGTCAATACCTGCTATAATTGCGACGCCTTCTGCAGGAAGCCCTACTGCTGAGGCGGTGGCTAAAAGGACAACCAGCGAACCGGATGGAACAGCAGCAATTCCTTTTGAGGTTGCAACAAGGACCCCCATTACAATCAGCTGTTGGCCAAAATCCATCGGGATGCCATATGCTTGTGCTAAGAAAATAGAGCAAACAGAAAGGTACAATGTCGAACCATCACAATTCAGTGATAGCCCAGAAGGAATAACGAATGAAACAACACGTTTCGAACAGCCGTATGATTCCATTCGATCCATTAACTGAGGCAGAATGGTTTCCGTACTTGTTGTAGAAAAAGCTATAAGGAACAAATCCCATACCATTCGAAACACTTTAAAGTAAGAAATCTTCAAGAACCAAGCAATTACTGGAAACAGACCGAAAATAACAATAGCAAGCCCAAGATATACAACCCCAATTAACTTTGCCATAGGGATTAAAAGGGCGATACCATACTGACCTACAGAGGCTGCCATGAGAGAGAGTACACCTATCGGTGCGGTTACCATGACCATTTGTGTCAGTTTAAACATAATATTTGCAACTGATTCCATAAACTTCATTGCCGGCTCTGACGCTTTGCCAATTGCTCCTGCAGCTGCCCCAAATAAAATAGCAAAGAATATAACAGCTAATAAATCACTTTTTGCCATTGCATCAACAATGTTGCTTGGAATGATGTTAACAAGCATCGTTTTAAAATCGACAACTTTGGAAACGCTTTCATTTAGTTGTGAGATATCTTTCTGTGCAAGATAAGACAAATTAAGCCCTGCACCAGGCTTTAAAATGTTAACAAGTAAAAGACCAATACCTAGAATTAGGGTGGTAATAAATTCAAACCAAATAATTGTTTTAAGTCCTAATGAACCCATTTTTTTCATGTTTCCGTCGCCTGATGATCCAATGACAATAGTAGTGAAAACAATAGGCACAACAATCATTTTAATGAGATGAATAAAAGCGTCACCAATTGGTCTTAAGGATTGGCCAAGACCAGGAAAAAAATGTCCGATAAGTGCTCCAATAAACAATGCAATTAACACTTGAAAAGCAAAAAACTTTTTCATAGGTCAGCCCTCCCTGAACGCAAGATTAATAGCATCATCACAGATTATATCAATAAATAGATAATTCCTTTCACTTTTGACTATTTAATGAGAAAGAAGAAATAGCTTTTAAAAATTGTTTCTCCATATTTCATAGATAACCTCCAATGTAAATAAATTTGTAAATATAGAAAATACTGTATCATTTTTTTGTAATTCAGTAAAATAATGAATTTCTATAAAGTTATAAGAATTAATTATTAATCCCGTGTACGAATAATAAATGCACTTCCAACATAGGTTTAGCTTTGAAACAAAGTTTAATCAAATTAATACAAGAAATCTTGATAAATGAACAAATAGAAAGAGCATGTTTTGAAAAAAGAATACTCAAAACATGCCCTTATAATATTTAATTGGATTAATATTTTATAAAAAAGATTGATCATTATTGTGTTCCTTAATGAACTAACCCACCCGTTAGCATTCCTGTAGATCGTTAAATATCAGGTTTGAAAAAAATAGAGCCCCTCAGTAAGATACGAGTATAGTGTCCAATCTAACTCAAAGTCTTAAGGAGGAAGCCCTACTATGAATTTTAAAATGCAAAACAAACAAAATCAACTGATTGAAAGAATTACGGATCAACATCTAGTTGTTGGTGTGGATATCGCCCAACACGTACACGTGGCCCGTGCTGTAAACTATCGAGGCATTGTGATCGGGAAACCTTTGTCTTTTGAAAATAACGAAGAGGGTTTTACTAGATTACTAAATTGGATCAAGGAACTAAAACACATGAAAAACCTAGACACCACGATAGTCGGAATGGAACCTACCGGTCATTATTGGATAAACCTTTCAAAGTGGCTAGTCAAACAAAACATTGATGTCGTTACGGTCAATCCTCACCATGTCAAAAGAAACAAAGAAAATCGTGATAATACGCAATCCAAAAGTGATAAAAAAGATGCCCTTGTCATCGCTGATATGGTGAAGAATGGCTATTATGCCTTCGTTCGTTCCACTTCAGAATCATTTGAAAAACTTCGTGTCCTTATGGCCAACCGAGATGTGATCGTTAAGCGCCTTGTTAGCTCCATCAACCAGATTAATCGCTGGGTGGATGTTGTCTTTCCCGAGCTCCGGCAAGTGTTTAAAGACGTATCATGTAAAGGGGCAATCGCAACCCTACGCCTCTTTCCTACCCCAGCTGAAATATGTTCCTTACAGCCTCAAGATATCGTAACCGGGTGGAAATCATGTATGAAGCGACATTCCGGGCATAAAAAAGCCCGTTCCCTGATTAGATTGGCCAAGCGTTCAATTGGTACGAAACAAGCCCTTGATGCGTATAAACTTCACTTGGAACAGTTATTAGAGGAATATAATCTCGCTTCATCCCAACTCGAAAGAGTGACGCAAGAAGTCACAAACGTCTTGGAACAGATTCCATTCGTTAAGCAAATACTTGCCATTAAAGGAATCAGCGAAATTTCACTGGCGGGCATCTTAGGAGAAGCTGGAGATCTGAGTGGGTTCGCTCACGGGAATGCGCTCCTTCGTCATGCAGGATTGCATCTCGCTGAGGCAAGCTCTGGGAAGTGGAAAGGCCAAATTGTTCTTTCCAAACGTGGAAGATCACGCCTGCGGCGTTACCTCTTCCTTGCGACCATGAGTCTGGTGATGAATAACCCTGAGTTTAAAGCCCTACACTCGAACAATGTTAAGGTGAAGAAGATTAAGAAAATGAAATCCATCATGAAACTATGTGGAAAACTCGCCCGTGTCCTAGTAGGGATTGCTCGTAATGGCTCTGTCTATAAACCGGAAATGGTATTCCCTCTTGAACAACTAGCAGCCTAAATTTACATTCACATTGTTTTTACGAAAGTTGGCTTATTCGTAGGATTTCAAAGAAAGCACGAAGTACTGGATATATAGAACAAAAGGGCAATGACCCGTTCCGTTAGCAAAACCAGCCTCCACCCCTTGGATAGGCATGACGAAGGAATGAAAGGGCATATGATTATGACCCGTTGAGACATGGGAGGGAAAGCCTCCAGGGGCGACTGTGGAAAATGCGTGCGAAGATATGTAATAATATGGGATTCTCAATGGATCCCCTATTTCAACCTGCCCTCATCTTATCAAAACGGTCCTATCTCTTTCGTTCATCTAAAGCAACCTATACCATGTGGTTTGAAATCCTGCGAATAAGCGAGTATTCGTGAGCATTATCTATTAAACTGAGGGAGTTCTATAAGAAAAGCGATTCTTATTAACGAATCGCGCCCGATTACGGAAGATCGTTCAACAATATTAAAAGATGACTCTCCTTTGACTTAATCTATTTCTCACTTTTGATCGGAAGAGGAAACCACTTTATTTATAAAGATAAACATATAAACTGATACCTTCTTTTTTAATTTTGTAGTTTTTAAAAGGTGTTCCTCTTAAAAATGTCTCAAAATCTTCTTTTGTGTAAGCGCCTTTTTTCAAGAAAGTTTTAAAAGCAAATTTCACAAAATACTTGTCAAACCCCTTCATTCCTGATTTTCTCACTTCAATGTCTATATCTTCAGATGTTGCCTCGTAATTCATGTCGATTATTAGAGATGTTCCGCCTTGTTTTAGCACTCTATGCATTTCACATAGTGCCTTTACAGGATCTTTGAAATTCTTAAATGCAGCACTGCATACAATATAATCGAAAAAGTTATCTTCACAAGGGAGGTTTGAAGCATTACCTTCTTTAAAATTAACAGAAACATTTGCTTCTTTTGCATTATTTTTTTCAATTTCTACAAAATCAGGGCTTATCTCGACTCCTGTTACATTAAAACCTTCCTTAGCAAGTTCAATAGACAAATAACCCGGACCGGGTGCGACTTCCAATATATTTGCATTTTTGCTAACATGAGATGCAACTTCAAGCGCATATCTTTGCATTTCAGCCATTCTGCTTTTGCGAGAATTTTTATCATACCATTTTGCTGTTAAGCCATAAATACCAACATCTTTATTTTTTCTCATATTTTTCATCATAAATAAACTTCTCCTTCAAAGTATTATAACAAAAGATGCAATTATAAAAGCATCACTTGATATACTAAATCGTGATGGAATAAGTAATTTATCAATGCGTGCTTTAGCAAAGGAATTAAATATCAAGGCAGCATCCTTATATTGGCACATTAAAGGTAAACAGGATTTATATGATTTGATAGCAGAACACATTAACCAAGAAATAGCATTACCTGAAACTTTAGATGATGCAAAAGAAGCATTAACAACCCTTGCTTTAGAAATTCGTAGAGTTTTATTAAAAACCAGAGATGCGGTAGACATATTTGCATTATCTTTTCCGAGCACGCCAAGCAGAATTAAAGCTATAAAATTTATTTTAGCTACATTAACAAAGTACGGAGTTTCTGATAAAAACTGCATAAGTGCTCGCAAATATTATAAATAATTATGTTTTATCATTTGTTGCCGATGAAATTCGCGCAAAACATATTTCTCCAGAAGAAGCTAAACAGTTTGGATTAATTTTTGGGGAACAATATGAAATGAGTCTGGATTTTGAGCAACAATTTTTATATGGTTTACAAGTTATATTGACTGGGCTACTTGTTGAATAAAATAAAATGGCAAATCAAAATTTCCATGAATTTTGATTTGCCATTTTAAAATATCTATCATATAAAATCAGTCTATTTCTTCTCTATTCTATCAACCTGTTCAACAGAGAGATAGCCCTTTCATTCTGTTTAATTATTGTTTGATTTTGATTTCTCATTTTTGTGAAGTCAGATAAAAGCATTAACAACATTGCTAATATAAGGAAATCCATAATTCACCTCTACACTCTAATTTTCTCTAAATTATGCCAGTTCTTATGCAATTAACCTGCCCTGTTAGCTCCATAAGAAAAAGAGCTGCTGATGTGAAATAAAAAAATCCTGCATAAACAGGATATCTTATCAATTCATTCTTCAGAAAGTCGCAACATTTTTATTAACATCGTGACTTTATTTTAAATCCACAGCTCAGCCTTGTATTCATTCATACAGCATAGTTACGACACCAGCATATTCTGACAAATTTTCTTTGAAAATATCCAAAGTCTTAACTTCGGTTGTTCGCTGTCCGGAAATCTGAAGAAACTTATCTACCTTTGAAAACATCAAGCCAACAACCGACAAAGCCTTTGTTCTATAGTGCATAGGAATTGTAATAGTAGATTTCAATTGATGCATTACTTGAGTAGCTTCTAGTGCATTAATCGTGAATGTACCTCCTACGGGAATGATGAGAATATCTACTTTTCCAATTTCCTTTACTTGTTCTTCTGATAATAGATGCCCTAAATCTCCACAATGACAGATAGTTAGACCGTCCATTTGGAAACGATATAAAATATTGGGGCCTCTCTTCTCGCCATTTACCTTGTCGTGAAATGTCTTAAATCCACTAATTCTTACATCATCTCGGATGTATTCCTTCGGCTCATTAACAAGCAAGTAATCACCTGTTGCAGCTTGAATTTTACTGTGATCGAAATGATTATGTGTAACGGCAACTATATCTGGTTCAACAATCGGCATACGGTAGCGGATAAAGCGATAATATGGATCAATGAGAATCCTAGTTCCTCCTTCGGATGTCAGTAAAAAAGTAGAATGTCCATACCATTTTATTTTCATACTAAAATTCTCCTTACTATGCATTTAATTTAAAATTATTAAAATCAAGCAATTTTTAAGGAACCACTAAGACCGACCGGATTTAGAATCCCAGTATGTAAAGAAGATATCAGCACCTTCTTTTTCTAATTTGCGGCATTTAGAACCAATTCCTTAGCTATGGCTTGCACCTGTAACTATGGCAACCTGTCCTTTTAGCTTAGTAATAGCAAAACACCACCTTACAGAAATTTTTTCCATTCGTTATAATCCATTATTAATGTAATAGTCCTTCTTCTACTAATCTACCCCTTTAGTTCCATTAGAAAAAGTATCGCCGCAAAGAATCCCTATTAATGAAATAACAAACACGTTAGTTTAAGTGATATATTTTACAAAATTCCTCTAATCCATTAAAAAGACGATGCCTTGTTAAGGCATCGAACAGTTATAAAATTTATTCAATACTCTCATAGATTTCAATCAGTGAACCATCGGGATCTCTAAAATGAGCTACTTTAATTCCCCAGCCTTCTTGTGCAGAAGGCTTTGTTATGAATTCAACCTTTTCTTTTAATTCCTTATATTTCTCTTCAACATTATCAACCTTGAAAATTAAAGCAATTTTATCAGTATTATGAGTATAAGAGACGCTCTCAGCACCTATTGCTTCAAGCATTTGTTTCCTCTCAAACAGACCTAAGGTACAACCTCTAAATTTAAATTCAGCATATAAAGAATCTTCATTTCCCCAAGTAACCTCAAACCCTAAAACATTTCTATAAAACGAAAAACATTCTCTATAATTATTTACTAATAATCGTGTGTGTGTCAGCTCCAAACTAATTCACTCCAATTCTTTTCTTTACTATGTAGACATATACCTAATTCCCTTTAGTTCCATACAAAAAAGAGTCGCTGATCAGCTCCTTGCATTGAAGTAAAGCACCTGTAAGTTGAAAAAGACTAATTGTAGAGTTGACATAAACTGCGCAACAAGAAATTAAAAGAGCTAGGTATATAATAGCTAACAAACTCGTTTTATCATTAACAATTACAAATCATAAGTACATTACCATCTTTGTCTTGAAAGTTAAAATAAGCAAATTCACCAATACGCTCTATTCTTTAACAATGAATATGTTATTACCTTTAATGAATTTATATGCTTCGTCTATATCTTTTACATAGAAATTAAACAATACATTATTGGATGGTTCGAATCTTAAATCCGGGTACAAATGTATGGTCATCTAAAGTTAATCCAGTTTCGCTTGTTACAGGAATATTGTAGACAAGCGATTCTACAGGGTCATTATTCTGAGGGATTCCAAGGAGATTACAATACCATTCAACTGATTTTTTTTAAATCAGTAACATGGATAAAGACATTGTTAACTTTGCGATAAATAGGAGAACTTGTTGATTTCATACTTTTCCACCTTTCTTTGAATCTTACCTAAAGAAATTCAACAAATCTCAAAAAATTCCTTTAAAGTTATTTCAGAGTTCGAATAAACCATGAATCAAAAAAGTAACTATTCGTGGGGATGCTTCTGTTGGATATAGTGTATAAGTGCAGTGACAACTTGTGGACCGGATTCTACGAGTCTACCTTGTTGCAATGCAGTGAAGTTATCACCGCCTGAAGCTAAATAATTACTAACCGCTACTTCATATTCGTTGTTTGGCTGAATCTCTTGACCCTTCCTGTCTTTCATCGCAACAATGCGGCTGCCAATTGGAGCATTGGAGTCCCAACTATACGTTAAACCAACCGTCTGTAACCTATTTTCATAATCTTTCGTCCACTGCTGTTCTAAAGCAAGTTTTATTTGGTCTCCTGTTAAGATTAACTTACTGACACTATGACCAAAAGGCAAGTCTGTATAAAGGTCTTCTACAGTGATATCCCCTTTTTTAAAATTTTTCCGCATTTCGCCTTGATGGACAAAAGCTATATCTACCCCCATCGCTTCCCGCTCAGATTCTGCAATCATTTTCGCTAATGGGGATTCACCGTTTGCATCTTGATTTCGTGTGATTTCTTCAGGCATTTCTCCTACTATCTGATTAAAATAGCTCCCCAATCTTTTACTATATTTATTAAGAAGAGCAACCGTTTCTTTATCTGGTTTTATATGATCATGTGAAGTGACAATAATCTTTGCTTGTTTTTTAACAATATTTTTAGTACGTGGGTCAATTTCAAGATTTACTTGAGAAAAAGCTTTCCCATTAGAATAAGCTTGAACGATCAGTTTACCCGCTACAACGGTATTGGCATATTCATGGCTGTGACCGGCAAAAATGACATCGACCTCATCATCGATTTTTGGAGCCATCTCCACTAAAGCTCCACTGGGATTTGCTCCTGTCTGATCTGATTTAGCTGAATCATGTGCCAGTACAACAATAACTTTGATCCCTTTTTCCTTTAAAAGCTTAACGGTTCGGTTAATAGCTGAAACTTCATCAGTAATTTCTACTTCTTTTCGATTTTCAGGGGTCACATACAGGTTGGTCTCTTTTGTGACCACACCGATAAATCCAATATTAATTCCGTCAATTTGTTTAATAACATACGGTGGCAACAAGGGAGTACCCGACTTTCTATCGATGATATTTGCAGAACTGTATGAAGTATTGGCACCTTGAAAATAACCTGTTTCTTTATTAAATCCTCCATAAATAAGGCGTTTCATTTCATTTACGCCTTGGTCTAATTCATGATTTCCAGGTGTCCCAACATCAAAGTGCATGAGGTTTATAAATTCAATCGTGGGTTCGTCTTGAAATTGAGAAGAGATTGGAGGACTTCCTCCTACCATATCACCAGCATGAACAAGTAGTGTATTTGGGTTTTCTTGTATATATTTTTTTAAATAGGCAGCCAGGTATTCAGCACCCCCTGCCATGGTTCCTGAAACCCTTTGATACTTGTTTAGTTGGCCGTGAAAATCATTAACGCCTAACAATTGTACTTGAATGGAGCGGTTCGATGTGGAATGATTCATTGTGGAATGATTGGGTGAGAATGCTGTGATTTCATAAATTACGAAAATGATAAATACCAAGATGAGCAAAGAAGATATGACCTGAAATTTTGACAACTTCCGATCCCTCCCTCTAGATGTAAATTTAGAATAACTCTGGGATTTTAAATCCGTATTAAAGAATCGTAATTTTTTGTTATATTTAATATAATAATTGTTAAATTAACCCAGTACATGCATATCTTTTTAAAATACTCATATGACTTAACATTTAGAAATATATTAAGATTTTGACTAGCCATATTGGAAATGAAATACAATTCCATTTAGAAAAACTCCAATATTTCTTCCATTAACCCGATAGTAAAAAAAACGTTGCTGCTAATTCAGAAACGCACCCGTTAGCCATCCATAAAGCGCAAAAACCGGCAGTTCTTCCTTTTTACTTTCTGTACCCCTTAAAGCGTTTTGTATGGAGATACATTTTATAAATCAATTTATAATTCCTTCTTTACAACGTAAAAGCACTCATTGTAATTGTATGAGTGCTTTTACGTTGTAGAATATTCATTCAATTATTAAAACAAGTTTACCATTACCTATACCTTTTGCTAGCTGTTCAAAGCCCTGCGCCGCTTGTTGGAGCGGCAAAGTTGTACCAATAATCGGACGAAGCGCACCGCTTATTAGCATGCCTCTTACACCGTGAATACTTTGCTCATATTCATCTTGTGGTGCGTTCCAAAGAGCTGTTGCTAAAATATCACATTCCTTTTGCATTGCAAGACGTGGATTTATTTCAACTGAACCGCGATTTCCAATAATTACAATTTTACCAAATGATGCAATCAGCTTTAAATCTGTTTCTAAATTAATATTTGCTAAAAACTCAATAATTACATCTGGCCCATCGCCATTTGTTAAGGCCAGCACATCTTCAATCGTTGCTTCTGTCACATGATCAATGACAACATCTGCACCAGCTTGCTGAACCATTTTTTTACCTTCTGGCTTACTAGCTGTTCCGATCACTTTAGCACCATGAGATTTCGCCATTTGCACAGCCTGTAATCCAACCCCACCACTGGCTCCATGAATAAGCACGGTTTGACCAGGCTTCAGACAGGCACGTTGAAATAATGCACGATATGCAGTCATTGCCGGTACCCCTAATGCCGCACCTTGTTCAAAAGATACATGGTCTGGTAATAAATGAACCAAAGCTTCATCACATACTATTTTTTGTGCAAAAGTACCCGTACTATTACTTCGCATTAAGGACGCAATAAATACACGATCACCAACACGAACATTTGTGACTTCTTCTCCAGCCGCCTCCACAATTCCCGCACCATCTAAGCCTGGGGTATAAGGTAATTGAGGTATATAAAACGCATATGTACCTGTTAATGTATAGGCATCACTCGGATTGACACCGGCTGCATATAAACGAACACATACCTCTCCCTTACCTGCTACTACTTCCTCTACGTCTGTATATACTAATTTTTCAGGTCCGCCAAACTGTGTAACTTGAATTGCTTTCATATTATCAACCTCCTGCATTTATTTTATATCGTTAAGTTAGAATTTACAGTTTAATTCAGGATTAAATTCTTGTTCTCACAAATTCTTTACAGTCTATACTCCATCCTTTACACGTTGTTTATCAATAGCCTTTTTGATGAAAAGTTCACTAAGTGATGTCATTTTTGTGAGGTTTTATCTCATCTGTAATCTCAAAAGAATCCATATCAGAGTCATAATAGATAGGTTCCCCTTATTTATTCAACGGTTCTTTGTTTACTTGGCCTATGGCATCCCTCTACTTATATGTCGAGTGAAAATAACAGGTATCCCTTGTTGACGGCATGTATGAACAAGAGTCTTGGCCTTTTGAACAAAAAGGAAATAACGAAGGTAGACCCACGTGTTTTACGAACAAGAAGACTTTTAATAGCTTCTTTTATTACCGTGGCACAAGTGAAGGTGTTTAAAGATATTACGATAAAAGAAATTACAGATGAAGCAACCGTTAATCGCGCAACGTTTTATGCTCATTTCATTGATAAATACGATTTGCTCGATGCTGTTATATCAGAAAAAACAGTAAAAATTATCCAGGATAAGTTAAATTCTCATGATACTTTAAACGAAGCTACAATTATAAAAATATTTCTTGCGGTGACTAACTTTCAGCCTGAATTAAGTACACAATGCAGAAAGAGTTATGAGTCTATTAGTGCGATAATAGAACAAAAAATTAAAAAGGAATTAGAAACGGTATTTTATGCCCTGCTCTTGAAACGCAATCTTCCAAAGGAGAAGGAAGCATTAAGAATTGGGGCAGTTATGCTGAGTTGGGGTATTTATGGAGCTTCTAATTTTACAGTTATGACCAATTCCCTTCTACTTATAAACCTCAATCCGAATTTAAAGATAGCACAGATCAAGCTGGCGATATTATGATAGAATTATATCGTAAAAATTACAAAACAGAAGATGGGAATACTTTGATATTGGAGATTTCGAAATCCCCTTAAAATAATAAAAAAGACACCATATTTAATATGATGCCTCAGGCTGTCGACAAAGTCGACAGCTGTTTTTTGTATAAAGTTTAGCAACAATATATTGTGTCCTTCTGTAGATTTGTAAAAAAGTTTGATTAAATTAACTCTATAAACCTTATAAAAGAGCAAATATTAAAAGCCTGTTTTGAAAAAAGATTGATCAAAACACGCTTTTAATATATTCAATTGAATCATTCTTTTATAAAAAAGTTTGATCATTTCTGTGATCCTTATTCCATTAAAGCGCCGATTGCTGAAAATTCATTCTTAATATAGGGATAAAAATTTCTTATTTTGCTCCAGTTGCGAAATTCCCCATTGAAATGGAAAGTCGATTCCAACTATTAATTTGATTGATCAAAATAACAAGATCTACATAGTCTTTTTCATTAAAATGTATACACACTCGATTATAAAGATCATCAGGTACACGCTTAGTTGGAACTAACGTCACATGTTCAGTTAATTCTAATGCCACTTTTTCAGCATCTGTGTAGAAATCGCATTCTCTCCATGCGCTGACGCAGTATAAACGCTGTTCCGTTTCACCCATTTTTCGAGCGTCAGAGGTATGCATATTAAGACAAAAAGCACAGCCATTAATTTGAGAAGCACGGATTTTAATTAGTTCACGTAGTTTACGGTCTATTCCAGTAGATTTAGTATACTTCTCCATTTCCATCATAATGTTAAGTGCTTCAGGTGCTACTTCAAGATAATTAATGCGTTGTTCCATTTCCATTCCTCCTAAAATAAATTGAACTTTTATATTACCCCATAATAGGAACGTATATTATTAAAGGACTTTATTGTCAGTTGACGCCAAGCTTAAAGTATAGTGTTCAAAAGTAGCATCACGAACAAATCCGTTCTTTTCATATAATTTTTTGGCTTTTACATTAGTAGAGGCTGTTTCTAAGGTTAAATACTTGGCATCAGTTTGGTGGCATAATTCAATGGATAATTGTAATAACTGCTGGGCCACACCAGAGTGCCTTTCAGTTTCCATTACAAATAAATCATTTAAAATCCATGCCTTCTTCATTGAAATTGATGAATAGGTTGGATAGAGCTGTGCAAATCCTACATATTGCTCCTCTTTTTTTGCCACAAAAATGATCGAGTCTCCAATTAAAAGACGTTCCTCAATAAATTTATGTGCCTCTGTTAAATTCTCTGACTGATCATAAAATTGACGGTATAAATCAAAAAGTTGTGCTACTCCTTCAACGTCAAACTTATTTGCTTTATAAAATTCCATGTTACATTCTCCTTTTCAACGAATTATATATAATACTATTATTCACTTTCATTGTCATTTCGAAAAGGTACAGTTTATAATATTTAAAAATGACAGATGAGGTGCGTAGAATGAAAGAACTTGTATTTAATGTTGATCGAAACAGCACTCTACCTATGTATCAACAAGTTTATCGCTATATTAAAGCCCAAATTGTCTCAGGTAAAATTGTAGAGAATTCGAAACTACCATCTGTTAGGCAGCTTGCAGAGATGTTACAAGTGAGCCGTAATACGTCACAGCTGGCTTATGAACAATTACAAGCAGAGGGTTACATTCGCAGTGAATATAAAAAAGGTTATTATGTACAAGCTTCTATTTCGGAACTATTACCTATTTCCGAGATAATACGTCATACCAAAGCATCATCTAAGAGTATTGTAAATCCTACAATTGATTTTCAAGCTGGAGCTGTAGATGGAAACAACTTTCCTCTAGCGAAATGGCGCTCTCTTTCGAATAAAGTCCTAAAAGATAATCTGATTTATCAATATGGAGCGAATCAAGGGGATTTATTATTACGAGAATCTTTAGCAAAGTATTTATTTCAATCAAGAGGGGTGAGAGCAACCAGTGAACAAATTGTTATTGGTAGTAGCACACAGCAACTTTTGATGATTTTATCAATCCTTTTAAAAGAAGAACATAATCAAATCGCTGTAGAAGATCCCGGATATAATGGTGCCAGAGAACTTTTTTTATTACAATCATATTCAGTTGTGCCCATACCTGTTAAAGAGGACGGCATTGACATCACACACTTAGATAAGTGTAATGCTCGGTTAGTTTACGTAACACCATCACATCAGTTTCCACTAGGGATAACTATGCCTATCAACGAAAGATATAATTTAATTGAATGGGCTGAAAAAGTAAATGGGTATATTATCGAAGATGATTATGATAGTGAATTTCGCTATAAACAGCAGCCTATACCTTCATTACAAAGTTTAACAAACAGTGAGCATATCATATACTTGAGTACTTTTTCTAAGGCATTATTGCCTTCCATTCGGCTGAGCTATATGGTGCTACCAAAAGAATTACTAGTTAGATATCATCAAATTGCACCATTACTAGAGCAAACAGCTTCAACACTTCACCAACGTACAATCCATCATTTTATAGAAGAAGGATATTGGTATGCACATTTACGTAAAATGAAAACAATATATAAACGTAAAATGAAGGTGTTATGTGACACCATTCAAATGTACTTTAAAGATACTGTTACAATTATAGGTGGCTCCTCTGGTCTCTATATTGTCATTGAAGTTACAACAAAGCAAAGAGAAGAGTGGCTCGTCAAAGAAGCGCTCAAAAACGGCGTTAAAGTATATCCATGCTCCCCATTTCACGTAGAGAATTTTCCAGGTCACCCCACTATTCAGCTCGGTTTTGCCGGCTTAGAGGATTGTGAAATACGTAAAGGAATTGAAAAGTTAGCAGACGCTTGGTTAAATATAGTGTGAAGAACATATTAATGAGTATTTTATTGAATTATTCATCCTTAAAAACAGCATTTACCAGAAAATTAAAAGACCATCTCTTAAAAATTGATTTTCTAGGAGATGGTCTTTTACGAATATTTTTATCTATCTTTTTTGCAAATGATCAAAGTATTTTATTAATTTTCAATCTTGATTTTAAATCTAAAGATACCAGGAGATTTATATTAAGATAAATATGAGATTGGGCAGTCTAGTAAAATTTAAAAAGCAAGAGAGGAAAAAATATTTATGATTGTGAAAGTCGAATTTATGTACGAAGAGGATACTGAATATATAAGTTGTCTTGCAAAAGTAGGGAGAAATATACATCAGTTGCAGAGAGAATTTGATAAATGGTTATATGACAGAGAAAACAAGCATTCATACTGGGAAGTCGCAGGAGAAGATGAGGAAGGCGAAAAAATTTTTGGAGTCTGTTTTAATGGAGAGGCTTTCGTATATTGGCTTAACAATGTAAGGTTCAACAAACATAAAAAAGTTGCAAAGCTAATAGAAACACCAAATAAACTACCTAAGAAGAAAATTAGGTTTTAAATTAACAGGTGCATGACCAAAAATTAATTGATAGAGAAGAATGACTATGTTGTTAAACTAACAAGTGCTGATCGGCAGCTCCTTATTTTAATGGAACTAAAGGGGCAGGTTGTTTCACGAGTGCTGTTTGATCTTTGTTCTACAATTGGTCTTAGTATGTTGAACAATACAGACTAGTGTAAGAAAATCGAATCATCCAAATTATTTAACGATAAAGCAACCATTTCCTTTAACATAGCCAATATTAAAGGCTAGGTTTATGTCATTTTACCATATTACCTTATGGAACTATCCTTCCCCGTTAGCGCCATAAGAAAAAGGCTGCCTCAGCAACCTTCCTTATTGAAGTAAAGCACCCGTTAGTTCTATAAGAAAAGCGAACCTTATTCAAGAATAGCGCCCAATTGTGGAATGCAATCTGATAGAGTTCAAGAATCATACTAATTTCATCTTGCTTTACTTTTTATGACCAATAAATTACGGTTGTTAAAAACCTCCTCCCAACTTCAACGTTCATGTTCCAAAATAAATTGTATCGTCATGTAACTTTTTAAACTTGGAATTGTTTTTCCTGAATATCTTTTTGAACGTTTATTCTTCTCACGATAAAGATGAGGACAATTGCACCCAATAAGCAGGTTGCCCCTCCTGCTCCTATCAAGACGAATGAAACTCCAAGCCATTTGGCAAGAAGGGATCCCAAAGCAGGTGCAATAAGCATAGAAAAGGTTTGTAATGATGTGGCCGCAGCAGATACTCTGCCCATCATTTGCTTGGGTGTCTCCGATTGCAAGATAAATCCATAAGGGACCGACTCACCGGAGCCCATGAAACCAAGGAAAAATGCGCCAATCACCCAGGCTAATACAGGTAGATTTACAATCTCCATACTACCAAGTCCCATTACAATGATTAATGAACCGCTAAAAAGTAATGCACTTGACATAAAATGAATAGGTTTTCTTTTCCAATGAGTCCAGTTGCCCATTAAAAGTGAGCCTGCCACGCTTCCCAGACCCACAGCACTAATCAGTAACCCAAAATTCCCTTGCGTGAAGCCAAGGTTTTGGGCAATAAATACGAATAGTCCATCGTACAGGAAAATAATAAAAAACGCTACAGAGGATAGGATAACTGAGCTTTTTAATAATGGGGTATATGAAATGTGCTTAATGCCATCTAATAGTTCTTTCCAATAGTGACCATTATTCCTATTTTTCTTTTCAGATTTAATGTCAGAATTCATTTCTTTTTCATCCATGTTGGGAAGAGTTAATAAAATTAATATAGCGATGAAAAAACCTGCAGCTTCAAATAAGAATGGACTTTTTGCTCCAAATAAAGCTATGACGCCTCCTCCAAGTGCAGGACCAACAATTTTCATCGTATTAACGGAAAGCTGACTAAGTGTTACCGCCTCTGGAAGGTGGTTATCAGGGACCGTAAACCTAATCATACTTTGTCTTGCTGGGTCGTAAATTGCTGCGACTGTTCCCTTCAAAAACACAAATATTAAAAGGATATAAAGGTTAGGAGCAAAAAACAGCCCTCCTACAAACATGATCCTTAAAAATAAACAAATGATCATCATTTGCTTTTTTGGAAGTCGATCCACGAATACACTTGCAAAGGGACCTATGATGACCCAAGGTAGCCCTAATACAATGATCACTGCGGCAATGGCTGTTTCATCTAGCCCCCAATGGTAAGCAACAATAACCTGTAAAGCAATAAAATCGAGCCAATTACCCAGATCAGAAAATAGCTGCGCGCCAAATAATGAACGAAATGGACGGAATTTTAAAGGCTCAAATATTCCAGCTTTCATGAGTTATTTCTCCTTTTCTCCTTGGGTTGCCTCTCTTCGTCTTGCTAGCAGTTTTTCTGTATTCCCATTTGGATCCTGCCCTTTTGGAAGTTGATTATTTCCCAATGCATTTATCGATTCTTCAATCCATTTCAACTCAGCTTCCAGTCGTAATTCGGCATAGCGGATGGTTAGCATACCCACATTACTGATGTAAGAGCTTCCGTTTGTTGGCCAGGCTTTTACAAATTCAAGTAAATCTTCGGTTGTCTCTTTTCTTTTTAGTAGATGACTGATTAATACTGAGCTTTCCATATCTTCGTGCCAAGTGGACATCTTCATTAATAATTCGTCTCTAATAATTGGGTAGGCAGGAGGGAGTCGAAGCCAGTTTTCAAATTCCTCCCACCCTTTTGGGGTAAGTTCATAAAGTTTCTTTTTACGTCCCTCTTCCTCTTGTTCAATAGGATAAACAAGTCCTTCTTCTTCAAGCTTCTTTAATTTCGGATAAATACTCCCATAACTCATTCCCCAGTATAAGCCGGCAGCTTTATGCTCAAACTCTGCTTTAATATTGTATCCTGTACTGGGCCAAAAGCTTAATATAGCAAGAATAGAACTTTCAATTGACATGTAACAATCCCCTTCCACATATCACAATGATATATCAAATTGATATATCATTATGATATGTCTAATAACAGGTAAAAACAACCATAAAATAAAAAATTTCATAATTTTCAGAAAGTTACCTTTCAGTGATTCAATTTTTTAAGAGTTGTTGTTTACAATCCGGCCCAATTGTTGAAAAAAGATTAAACAGCACTCTGCAACTATCCTGCCCCGATAGTTGCATAAAAAAAAAGCTGCCTTAAAGGACAGCTCCGATCTTCAGCAAACGCACCTGTTAGCTTAATAGCAAATGATTACAACCCGCTATTTCTCCCAAAGCTCGACCAGTCGACCTTCAGGATCTTCAATCCAAATAAAATTTCCAAATTCACTAATCTCTTTTTTCTTTGCAAGAGGTACACCAATATGTTCAAGATGCTTAATAGTCTCGTTTAGATTATATACTTGGAAATTTAACATCACTTGTTGTTCTGTTGGAAAATAACTGTCATTCTCGGTAAAGAAAGAAAAGATAGTCTCATTTCCTAATTGGGGTTTTATCACAGTCCCATTCCAATTGTCTATTTCTATCTTCAACACTTCACTGTACCATTTTTTTATAACTTCAAGATTCTTAGTTCTCCAAAATATTCCTCCGAAACCTTTTATCATCGTATCTAACTCCTATCTCATCAAATTTTTAGCTATCCGATTACATTAGATATTCGAGATTTAAATTTAAGTTCCTTCTTCAACTATACTGCCCCGAAAGTTGCATAAAGAAAAAGCTGCCTTAAGGACAGCTCTGATCTTCAGTTAACGCACCCGTTAGTTTAAGTATATAACTTCACATTTAACAAAAATAATCAACTGCGTCAGTTCGAACCCTGATCTTTCGCCTCTGATAAAGGAGCATAAAAGTATGTATTTCAACTTTTATGTATCTGTACGTACTTCCCCCCATTCTTGTTCCATATAAGGGTTTACTAGCCAATTAAGAGTGTAGTGTCTTTCATATATAACACCTTCATCTAGAGATGATGGAATTTCCAAATTTGGGTTAAGTAATATCACTTTAACTTAATATATAAGAGAGGTCTGATATTGAATAACCTGTCTCTTCTAAGGCATTCTTCGTGTTGTTCATTATCCTCTATCCCACCATCAGGTATAAAGAACAGTGACTATTTCTCAATTATTTTTTAGATTGATTAGGAGCCTAATGCAAATAATAAACTTCAAAAAACAGTGTTTGAAGATGACTACATTAAGATTATTAAAGGTCATGTAGAATAATACCTTTTTAATATAAATAGGGATAGCCCAATCACTATCCCTAACATTACTTATGATTTCGATTAACGAGTTCTTCCACCTAATTGTTGTTCAGCCATTTGCACTAAACGTTTTGTAATTTCTCCACCAACAGATCCGTTTGCACGCGATGTTGTATCAGCGCCAAGTGTAACACCAAATTCACTAGCGATTTCGTATTTCATTTGTTCTAGAGCTTGCTCTGCACCATTAACTACTAATTGATTACTGTTGTTATTTCTAGCCATGTTGTCAGCTCCTATGAATGTAATGTGTTGCTATTCATAGGTTTTGATATTGTTAAGAATTATATACATAGAAAATTAAATTAAATTAAGGAAGTGATTAAAATTAAAAAACTCACCTGTAGCTCTAGAAGGAAAGAGCGGAAAACGTTGTAGCCACCGGGTTGTATGGGTGTGAGTCCCGGAAATTATGAAAGTGCTGGTAAAAAAAACAAGTAAAACCACACAAGGAAACAAAGCTTTGAAAACGATGGTTGTAGCGTGTGTACTAGCGACGTCAAGGCAAAATAATCGATAATCGAATTACTTCACATCGAAAAAGGATTACCAAATGGCAGGGAAAAATGAAAGGACGAATTGCTTCTGCTCATTTACTATTGACGATTGCTTACAACATCTTAAAAACAGGAGAACCCTCTCATATCTAGGCTCAAATTACCTTGAAGAAAAACAAATTAACGAAGATCGAATTCCTAAAAAAGAAAGGCTATACAATCGCTCCATCTGAACAACAAACTGCATAACCAGTTAATATAACGACATAGCACATTTACGTCCTTCAAAAAATTAAAATATGGTGGGCTTATTTTGTATGGCCTTTCACGAATATGTTTTCATACAAAAAAGGTTGCCTCAGCAACCTCTCATAGTGAAGTAAATCACCCAGTAGTTTAACAACATTAATAAAATAGTATTTTTTATAATTAAGATAACCGTAGAGTGTGTTTTGTAATGACATCAATCAATGCATCCCAATCGTTATAGTGAAGCTCATGCCCTGTACCATTCAATGTGAATAAGTCTGCATCTTTTATTAAGTTAGCAAGCATCTTCCCATGTTCGTATGGAATAATTGGATCTTCAGTACCATGGATGATCAAAGTAGGAACAGTAATTTCTTTCGTTCTCGTTAGGTATGACTCACCTCCTGATATTAGACCATGGTTATTCATGCTAGCTATGTTGTTAGACCTTCTTATTTCTTCGATTGCCAATCGGTGTATACGCTGTTCATCGAATGTATGTCTTGATCCAGAGATTATTCTCCATTTGCCCACGATAAATTCAATAATGGATTGGTCATTGGTCCAGTCTATTGCACCTGCTTGACCAAAAAATTTTGTCACTTTCTCCTCCATTGGAGGTAACTCTGGTGCAAAATTTGATGTCGCAATAAGGGTAACTGTCAAAACCCTTTCAGGGTGCCTTAATGCAATCATTTGAGTAAGCATGCCGCCCATTGACATCCCTACTATATGGGCTTGCTCAATACCATAACTATCTAAAACATGAATAGCATCGTCAGCCATATCTTCAAAGGAGTATTCTGGGTTTCCTGGTGGATAAGTAGTTGAACGGCCAACATCACGACTATCATACCGGATGACATATAGGCCCCGGTCTGCTAAGCGTTGACAGAAATCTTCTTCCCACCATACCATAGATGCAGTGGCTCCCATCATCAGTAAAATCGCTGGATCATTTACATTTCCAAAGCTTTCAGTAAAAATAGTAATTCCATTCACTTTGATAGTTTGTTCGCTCATTTAAGGTCCTCTCCTTTAAAAAGAGTTTTACCATGAAAAATATGAGGACATGCTTTCTTTTAGACTAATACTATTTTTTCTACACATATTTTACATAACATTAGTTGCACGAGTTAGTTGAATGAACTTATTATTCTTTGTCCAAATCATCATCTAAGAATGATGACTTTTTAGTTTCTTCGATACCATACTTCGATTCAAGGAGTTGACCAATTTTTGAACGGTTAATACCGTTTTTTACAGCATTTTCAATTACTAAATATAGAATAAATAACGATACAATAAATATAATAATCGATTTGAACATTTTTATTACCTCCATCACAAATAACTAATATACCAATTATATCAAAAGTATTATTCTTCCAGTAAAATAGCCCGTTAACTTCATAAGAAAAAGAGCTGCCGAAGCAACCCTAACTAGTGTTTTAATCAATAAACCATTCTTCATACTCTTCCTGATTTAATGCCTTGATCTTGTTAATCGTTCCCCCAAGCAACTCATGGTCAGATTGGATTTCTGTTTGATACTCTGTATAATCACCATCTCCATCAAACGAATCCACAAGGTAATGAATCGACTCTCCATCTCTATCCCATTTCACACCATATATGTCTTTAAATATTTCTGAGCCCCCGTGTCCTTCTTCACCTGAATCCATATCAAATAGGACAATTCTTGCGGAATCAGGATAACCACCGATCAGGGCCATTATATTTTTAGCAGGAGACCAAGCTATTCCATATGGTTGTTCGTATCCAGCATAATCGTATGAATCTGATATATTGCTAGATTCACCTGTTTGCAAATTCACGACGAAAATTTCCACTCTCTCTTGAACCTGACTATCAAAGGCTAAATACCGCTCATCATGGGATAAGTGCAAGCTTTTGAGATGACTATGTTCAGGCAAATCAATCTCTATTGGTTCACCATTTCCTTCAATAGACAATTTACTGTCAGATTCAAACACCTGATATTCACCAATTTTTGTTTTATGTAAAATCAAATCGTTTACGCTTACCATATTAGGATTCGAATAATATTCCATTTCATTCTTAGAACATCCCGCGATCATGAATAAAAAAATTATTAGTGAACACAAGCTACGAATATCTCCCACTCCTCAATAACTGAAATCTCCGTATTTCTATTTTTTTACTCAAGCCTTCCTAATAGTTTCCAATTATTATCCTTTATATCGGACCTTTTTGGTTTTCTTACGTTCTTCGAAAAGGCTCCTTCACTAACTCCTAATTTAATAAAGTTTTGTTGTGCTTCTCTAAAGGAAATATTGTTTGCGTCGTCTTCATCTGGATATTTATATTGATAGCCATCATCTTCCCAAAAGTAGATTTCACAAATTTCATAGGTGTCTGGTGGTTCTTCATTCAGTGTTTTATAACCGCAGCATGGACATGTAAATTTCATAAAATGTACTCCTTTTAGAAAATCACTATTAGTTCCAATCAATATCCATATAAATTTCGAAAAGTTTTCTTCCCTTAATCGTTCCATTTTCAAAAAGAGCTTTGGAAGTATCAAATTCTTGAGTTATCGAACCCCTAACTCGTGCAAGGTAGTACTCATCTGGATTTTGACTTATCCAGTATTCCTCATTTTTATAGTCAAAACTAAATTCTTCTCCATTTTCTACACGTTCTTGCATTTCATTAAAATTCTCCAAGGTCATTTGTCTCACCTGCCTGTTTAGGTTTTCGTTAAATTATACCTTTTTCCTTATGCAGCTGTCCCCAAAAGCTGAATTAGAAAAGTCAAGTGGCCTAACCTATGCTAGTTTTTGTTACAATAAACTCATGTACGAAAATCTTGTTAGGAGATGAAGATGTACATTTAAATCTCTATTTATTTAATAAAATATTATAATTAATTTAAGAATATGGTTTATTTTGGAGGAAAGGTAGATATGCTGAACATACGAAAAGTAAAAATGGAAGACTTACCTGAACTTGTAGTTATTGAACATCTTTGTTTTTCAAAAGAAGAAGCAGCTACAAAAGAAGCGTTCGAAAAGCGCATTCAATTAATCCCGGATAGTTTTTTTGTAGCGGAGGAGGACGGTGTGCTCGCGGGTTTAATCAATGGACCAGTCATTGACACAGCGTTCATTACAGATGATTTATTTAGTGAGATACAGGTAAACCCAGGGTCTGGTGGTTATCAAACTATTTTAGGGTTAGCGGTGTCCCCGCATTTCCAAAAACGAGGCGTGGCATCCGCGTTACTTGCTCATCTTGAAAAAGAAGCGAGAGCGAACAAACGTGAAACGATTACACTTACTTGTAAAGAGAACTTAATTCGCTTCTATGAAAACTATGGATACCTCAACAGCGGTGTTTCAAGCTCAGAGCATGGAAGAGTAATTTGGTACAACATGAGTAAAAAATTATTATGAACGTTATATATCAGCTCTAAATCAATAAGACAATAAGAAAAGTAGCCAATCCACATCATGGATGGCTACTTTTTTTATTTTTACTGAACAGAGTAATATAAGCGGGCAGGATGGTTAACGCACTGATCAATGAATACAGTGTATCCTACTTTATGAAGAATCACACCCGTTAGCTGAACTAGAGTTATATTTTAAGAACTTGTCTATTCTTTTCATTACATTTTCTAAGACTGTAATGGACTTTGAAGTATCAAATGGTTCAATATCTAAAGAATGATTAGCATTGGGGACTTTTTCAATTTTTATATTTGTTTTATTTTCAATTTCTTGGATTTTTCTAGAAATATAATGAGGGTCTTTTTCGCCTATAACAATAAGGGCTGAATGATTACTACTTAATAATGCTTCAAAAATTGAATCAAACTTTAAAAGTGGTGTAAGCAAAATCATTTTAGAATTCATATTCATATCAATTTTCATAAGTCCGTTGATGATAGGAATTGTACCAAGTGATTTTCCTAAAAATACCGTTTCTTGATATCGTTGATTTTTAAACACCTCAGTAATGATGTGATTGACATCATTAACAATGATTTTTGTGATATCTTCCAATGGAAACTTGATTACATCCTGGCCGTATGAATAATGAATATGAACGACATCATACTGATTCTGAAGCATTGTCATTGTCGAATAATAAAATAAAGGCTTCTCATACGTGTAACCTGCTCCAGAAAACATAAAACAAACAACCGGACTTCCGGTTTCAATATGTGTGTATTGAACTTCTTTTTCATTAATAAATGTTGTTCTTTGATTAACCTTCATAATAGTCCCCCTAGTATCATTCATTTTATTAAAATCTTAAATATAAATAAAAGGGATACAATATGAAGTTCTTCTTAAACTCCCTCATTTCTTTAATAAGAAAAAGCGACCTTCCTATATTTGAAGTATCGCATCTGTTAGTTAAACAATAAACTATAACTGTTTATAAACAAATTCTCTGTACTTTATAAAATGATGTTTTTTATAGAACTCTTTTGCATCATCGTTTTCAAACCAATAATCTAATTCAATTAAATCTATATCGTTCCTTTTCGCTATTTTATATACCTCTTCCATTAACCTCGTTCCATAACCTTTTTTCTTTTGATTCTCAACTATACTAATCTGATGCACATATACAGAATTATAACCATTTTTAAAAACATTTTCTGGATAGTTTCTAATCTCTATCCACACGTAACCAATTGATTCTTCATTATCTTCTAAAAGAAGGAAAACAAAACTGTTGTTGTTGATTAAACTTTTGAATGTATCTTTAATTTCACTATAGTTATATTCCTTGAAATATCTGGGATAAAGCTTTGCATGCAAATTGTGAACATATCGATTTAATTTTGCAATTTTTTCATAATCTGTAGTTTGTCTAATTTGCATAATTTCCCCTACCTAACTATTCCTATTTGTTCCATGCGAACCTTCAATCTCTTAAAAAATCACGTTCGAATCGAAGTGAACAATAGTACGACTTTCTTTTATTCTCCGTTCAATTTTTTGAACTGTTTTGTTTAATTGACTATCTGTATTCTTTATATCGTACTTTTTATAGAAAAAACTATATAAAGTTAGATCTCTTAACTTTAAAAATAGAGGTATTGTTTCATAATCTTCAGGTGCAAGGTGATTTTCTGTCTCATATCCTTTTATGAATTCCCTCATAAATTCGGTAGCATATCCATCGAGGTCATTTACGCCCTCACGTTCTAAGCTCCACATAAAATAATACAGAGGTATTGCCAAATCGCTTGCAAACCAGTGATTAGAACAGTCATCAAAGTCAAAAACATAAATCTTACCTTCATGATAATGGAAATTGCCGTGATGAATATCAGAATGAATCAATCCAAAGTTATCTTGATGAACTGGAAGAGCATTTAATTTCTTAATAATTAATTCTTGTTGGTGTATCACTTGCTCTGGAACATCAACATGATAGAGTGTTGCATTCAATAATTCTTCTTCATACCAATTCAATCTTTTATATTCTGTTCCAGGCTTGTAACTTTTTGTTTTTTTATGTAGTTGGCCTATTGTTTTCCCCCATTCAAAAAATAAATGTTCGTTAAAATTTTCATCAGTTACTTTCATCCTTACTCCAGGTGCTTTTTCAAACAGACAACAATAAAAATTTGTCCCATCAAGACCCGTTACAATTTCAACTAAGTTATTTTCTGTTGAAGGAATAACTTTCGGAATGTCACTTCCATCATTTTGTAAATACTCAATCCACTTTAACTCAGCAAGCACTTGCTCTTTTGTACGATGTGATTGGTGTGTCAATCTCAAGATGAATGGTGTTCCATCCCGGTAAACCTCAAATACATAGTTTTCTGCATCCCCAAGTTTTACTGGACTCTCTGCACTCACTTGAAAAAAACGCCCGGCCAATTCCACCATTTCATTTGTAAAAATACTTTCTACCGCCGCTTCCATTATCTTCACTCCTATTAATGATGTTGCTTAAGCAACAAATGACTAGTTAGTAAAAAAACGAATTACATATGTTTTATACGATATCGAGGTACCTTTTCCCTTTATTTGTATTTCATTCTTTTTTTATAAAGCTTTATGATAACAAAGGTAAATATATGTTTATATGTGTGAAGAGACTAAGAAAGAATTCCTACCATTTTTAAAATCTCGCCCATTTGTTGAAAAAAGGTCAAACAGCACGCTTTAACTATCCTGCACCTCCATAAGAATTGGTTGCCTCAGCAACTCCTCCACTCTTATTTCAAATTCTTTTGTTTTTATAGCTGAATTGTTTGAGTCAATGTCACTTTTTATTATTAATGTTCTTTTGCTTCTATTTTTTCTAAAACTTTATCATTATTTTTAAGAACTTTTTGCCAAAGGTTAAAAACATGGATTGAAAAATAGTTTGAAAAACCCACTACAACAATTTGAATTTTAACTGTCACTAAATTAGACACCTTTTCACATCCTTGATTTTAAACCTGCTCACTTTTTTGTTAATGTTCTGTATTCACGGAATAATTCACTTAAATCAAATTGCATGGTGTTTATAAAAGCTGTCCAGATAAATGGGTCTCCTCTATACTATTATATTAGTGTATGTAATATTTAGGAACTTTCCTCCCCATTTAGCTATACAAAAAAAGGACTGCATCAGCGACCCTTTTGTAAACTCTTGCACTTTTTAAAAGCCAATAAGTAAATAATTTGTATTTGAAAGCATCAAATCGTATAAATCATCGGGAACTTTTCTTAACAACGAAAGTTATATTTATTTAATAATTAATTCGAATAAATTCTTAAAAGGGATCTTATGTCTATTTTGCATTCCTGTGTTCATCGAAATCAATTTGACATTCTTCTAACGGAATTACTTTAGTTTTCTTAATAAATTTATAGCCAAGCCACATCACCAAAAATAATGGGATACCAAGATAGCTAGCAATTACACTCGCCCACTCAATGTGATCTCCGATAAAGGCTTGATAGTTTTGCGCCAATAAAACCGAAAAACAAAGGATAAATGAAAATATCGGTCCGAAAGGAAACCATTTTGAAAGATAAGGAAGATCGTCCAGTGAAAAACCTTGAGCAATGTATGCTTTTCTAAACCGGTAATGACTGGCAGCTATACCCAGCCAAAATATAAATCCAGTGACTCCAACTGCATTCATCAGCCAAATATATATTACTCCATCACCAAAAATGGAAGCAAAAAATGCCAACATCCCTACAAGTGAAGTTACAACCAGTCCCCAAATGGGAACGCCGCGTTTGTTGAGCTTCCCAAAAATACGCGGTGCCAGCCCTTCATTTGCCATTGAGTACAACATTCGGCTTGTCACGTAAAGACTCGAATTACCTGCGGATAGTACGGCTGTTAAAATGATAGCATTCATCACGGAAGCAGCAAATGCCAGTCCCACTTTTTCAAACACCATCGTAAACGGACTAACCATGATCGTATGTCCCTGCAGACTGCTATTCGTATAAGGAACTATCAATCCAATTACAAATATCGCTAGGATGTAAAATAGGAAAATCCTCCAAAAGATGCTGCGAACTGCACGTGGTACATTTTTTGCCGGATCTTCACTCTCGCCGGCTGCAACACCAACTATTTCTGTCCCTTGAAAAGAAAAACCAGCAGCTATGAAAATACCCAATGTTGCTAAAAAACCACCGGCAAACGGAGCGTCGCCAACTGTGAAGTTTTTAAAACCAATCGCCTCTCCATTCATAATCCCGAATATCATCAATATACCGACAACGATAAAAATTATGATGGTCGCCACTTTAATGAGCGAAAACCAATATTCCCCTTCTCCATACCCTTTAACGGATACGTAATTCAACAAGAATATCAAAACTAAAAACAAAGAACTCCATAACAATGACGGGCTGTGAGGAAACCAAAACTTCATAACCATCGTTGCGGCAGATAGTTCTGCGGCAAGCGTCATCGCCCAAGTGAACCAATAATTCCAACCAAGCGCAAACCCAAGTGCTGGATCAATAAAACGCGTTGCGTAGGTACTGAAAGCTCCGCTTACAGGCATAAATGATGCTAGTTCTCCGAGACTTGTCATAATAAAATAAACCATTATACCAATAACGGCATAAGCGACCAAAGCCCCTCCAGGTCCTGCAGTGTGAATGGCCGGCCCGCTGCCGAGAAAAAGCCCTGTTCCAATCGCACCGCCCAACGAAATCATCGTTAGATGGCGCGCTTTTAGTTTTCTTTGTAAAGTATTTGACGGCTGGTTTTGTTCATTTTTAGCAGGCAGTTGCAATTGCTGATTTTCCAAATTAGATTCCCCTCCAATAATGCAATTTTATCTTGAATCAATAAAGCAAAGGAAATCACTCTATCAATAGGTTTAATTCTTCCGATTTTTCTTTATCACGGCCGTTATTAAAACATATTATTAACTTTTTTGGAATATAGGGGTCTGTGTAGCATTACGCAACTAGAATAGCTGACATAAAAACCCAGTGAAGGACTACTTTTTGATCTTATTAGCCTAACCTTTATAGAAAAAGCTTCGCATGCATTTTTAAAATTCGGTTACTCCCTCACATACTATTATTTGGTGGGTAAGCTCCTATGAATAAATGAATTCCAATCGATTTGATGTAACCAGCTTGCCGCTGCTTCAATATCTTTTGAAAAGATACGATCATGTGTAATGCTTGGAATAAGCTTTCTTGCTTCCGTATACAACTCTTTTGTAAATGGAGCCATCTTTTCTGTTCCACGGTATTCCACCGCCTGCAAGGCACAAATGAGTTCAATCGCCAAAACGCGACGAACATTTTGAATGATTTGATGGGCGTGTCGGGATCCAATCGTTCCCATGCTAACATGATCTTCTTGGTTCGCTGAAGATGGTATGGAATCCACACTTGCAGGATGTGCGAGTGTTTTATTTTCAGAGACGAGTGAAGCGGCACAATATTGCATGATCATCGCTCCCGACTGCAAGCCAGGTTCCGGACTTAAGAATGGTGGTAAATCATTCAGCTGAGGATTGACGAGTCGCTCAATACGGCGCTCTGAAATATTCGCAAGCTCGGCCACAGCGATTTTCATATAGTCCATCGCAAATGCAATCGGTTGTCCATGGAAGTTGCCTCCTGAAATAACCTTTTCACCATCATCAAAAATAAGCGGATTATCCGTTGCAGCATTCATTTCGATTTCCAATTTTTCTTTTACATAATCGAGAGTTTGCCATGATGCCCCATGCACTTGCGGGATGCAGCGGAGAGAATACGCATCCTGTACCCGTAGTTCCCCTTGCTTGGTGATGAGCTGGCTACCGTTGATCATGCGGCGGATCCGTTCCGCGACCTCTGATTGCTGGCGGTAACCGCGAGCTAGATGAACATCCGGATCAAAGGCGTCTTCAATGCCGCGTAACCCTTCTAACGTCATTGAAGCAATCGCCTCAGTTTGATGGGCCAGCTGTTCAGCTTCGATGTAATTGACGAGTCCCATTCCCGTCATGGCCTGCGTTCCGTTAATCAAAGCAAGACCTTCTTTTGCTTTAAGTGTCAGCGGAAGAATGCCTTCTTTCGATAAAGCTATGATGGCCTCCATTCGCTCCCCTTTATAGAACACTTCGCCCTCTCCCATCAATACAAGTGCCAAATGAGAAAGAGGCGCCAAGTCCCCACTCGCCCCTAGAGAGCCTTGCTGAGGGATGACCGGATGGATATGCGCATTCAAAAGCTCAAGCAAACGCTCAATGACAACAGGACGAACGCCGGAAAACCCTTTTAATAGCGCGTTGGCGCGGAGAAGAACCATAGCTCTTGAAACCAATTCAGGAAACGGTTCTCCTACTCCGCATGCATGGGAATGAATCAAATTCCACTGCAGCTGCTCTACGTCCCCTGCATCAATCAACACATCGCTGAATTTTCCAAAACCGGTTGTAATACCATAGACTACTTTCTTTTGTTTCACGATATTTTCAACAGCTTCCCTACTTTTTTCCACTTTCTTAACACTATCGGCTGAAGCCGTGACAAACGCATTACCATACAATACTTTTTTCGCCTCTTCAATTGTTAAAGATTGGCCCGTTAACATAATCATTTCCTACACCCCTTATTCCTTTTTTAAAACAAACAAAAAGGAGGCTATATTGACAGACTTATCCAGTCGTCAATACAGCCCCCTATTTCACTAAATAACTATAGGCTTTAAATTATTTAAATGTGGTTAATTCCCAAGCTAACCGGTTCATGTTCAAATCCCCGAACTTGTGCTCCAATCGTTCCATACACGGCGACAGCAATCCATTCCTTCGTCCCCGTTTTTAAACGGCCTGCCTCGAACGATAGCAAACCGAAGTCCCGCCGTCCTCAAAAGACCACCAAGCTCGACTTGGCCGCGTGTCACTCCATGCAGTGCTTCGATAATCGCATGATACAGAACATGCATATCACGATAAATATCGGGATTGACTAATCCCAGTCTTATTGCTGACGTCTCAATGGCCACTACTATTTTTTCTACTCCATTGAACCGACTTTTCCTTTTCCATAATGCCAATTCATTCGTTTTAGATCGCTTGTTAATAAGACTTCTCCCGCTAATCCGTACATGATGCATGACACCCGATTCTTTTGTCGAATACCATTGTCATGCTGATAATTCTTTTTAATTTTCTAAATATACTAATAACTAAGTATCATTGTAAGCGGATACATATCATTCGTCAACATATTTTCACTATTTTATTAATAGTAACTGGCTTTTGGGTATAATCTTTAGATAATTCTTTTATAGGTGTCTCTTCTTTTACTATCACTCCTTTTGCTGTTATACTCTTACCACTTTCATCTTGAACTGCTTTTACTTTTAACTCGCCTAGCGGAAGCTGTTCATCCATTGTCCAAAAAAGCCATTCCTACAAAGGCTTTTCGAAAAAATCAAATTTCCGATTTTCACCCCTTATTTCATATAGCATTATTACATCTTTTATTTTTCATTTACAGTGAATGATGGTGTTTGTTTTGAATTGTTGTTAGGTAATATAATTTTAGAACTAGAATTTGATTTATTACTTTTTTCCTTTGGGCCTTTATGTACTTCTGCTTTCGTAACATTGTAATTCTTTTGCTTCGAAGTACACCCTAACAATAAAACTGAGGATAAAACTAAAACAACAAAATAGTGTATTTTCATTTTATGGCAGTTCGTTGTACCATTCGTGATTGTCGCAAGAAGAGAACGAAAGATGAAATCATCCCTCGGAACAAGGGATTACGAGAGTTCTATGATAAGAAACGTAAAGAAGGAAAGCCCTTTAAATAAGCGACTTTCCAAGATCTAGCATAGTTTAAAAGTATAACTAAATAGCATGAAATATTTTAAGTGTTCATTGAAAAATGTTGACAAACTATTAGCTGGTTTAGCACCATAAGAAAAAGAGCTGTCAAAGCAACTCCCTTATGTATAGTGACAATAAAAATGTTTCATTTACAATAAAGTCATTTAAAATTAAACAAGGAATTGCAAAATATGTCTAGAAGATATTAACATAAACTACATAATTCTATAGGTAACTGAAAACCTACATCTTTTTTTATGGTCTTTTTACACTATCTACCTATAGGGGATAATATCCAACTCACCCATTTCTACGTAAAGAAGAAATCATGCATATTTAAGCTGAACATTACTATCGATCAACTGTAACTGATACTGCTGAATTAATTCTATTAATTGCTTACTATATATTCTCTCACCTTCTTCATTTTCTATCGTACTGTACCCAGCTTCTTGTAAAGCCAGAGCCTGCTCCATATATGTGTTGGAAGAAAACAATCCATGCTTTCTGTAACGAGGATTTTCAGATAAGAATAAACCATGATCTTCTATGGATTCATATACATCCTCATACACCCTGAAATCATCTTTAATGGTCTGATTATAAAACTCATTCGTACTTAAATTCGCTGTTTTCTCGTTCCAATTATAGCTTTTGATTCCAAAAAGATTATGATACTTCGTTGATAATTGTGATCTTCCCCAATTCGATTCCAGTATAGCTTGTGCGATTGTAATAGAAGGCAGGATTTTGTACGCTTTATAATTAGAGATCGCTGCCTCTTCAATACTCTCGATAAAATATCGTTGCATACTATTGTTTTTGTTTTTCGCTGCTATGTCCCCTTCACTAGATAATTGCTTCAGGAACGAGCTAACACGCTTTTTTTGCTTTTGATTGTATTTCATATCCTTGGTCACTTGTTGCATATCCTTTAATATATAGTTATTCTCCCTTTTTCCTATAAAACGAGCTGTAATGCTTTTTATTTCATTTTTAGATACAGAATTAAGACCATATTCAGTATGTACGACCGCGGCTACGTTTCGCCAATCTACTTGTACTTTCCCATGGCTTGTTTCATCGACAATCATTTGAATTTCTTTTATTTTCTCTCTTGGAATAGCAATCTCTTTAACAGACGCGAAGTAAATCAACGCCACCAGTAAGATACTTGCCACAAATGCTACTTTTCCGTTTTCCATCTTGTCTCTCCTTCCCATTTAACATCATTTATATATTTGTTATTTAATGCTGCACTCTTCTTTCATTCATTATCATAACTGCCTTATGTCACAGCAATATAACAAACAAAAAAAGCATCCCTAAAAAGGTGATGCTTTCAAGCTAAATTCAAATGAAACCATATACTAAAACTAATATACGAATCCTCTAGCTTCACTTCATACGACAATTCGTTTTCATCTAAAATAGTAGCCACAATAGATAAGCCTAGTCCAGTTCCTGAGAATGTTTTGTTTCTCGATTCTTCTATCACATAGAAAGAATCCCAAATTTGAGTTAAATGCTCTTGCTGTACACGGGTTGTCTTATTTTTGATTGTACATTTTAGTTCGTTATCTCTATCATTCGTTAGTAATATTTCGAAATAGTCTTCTTCGCCGTACTTGATAGCGTTGCTAATCAAATTATGAAATACTATCTCCATTTGACTCATATCTTCTTCAATACTAAAATTCTCAATTGAATCAAGATTGCTCCTTACATGTAAATGATTGTTCTGCAAAGTAATTTTATATTGGGCTATAACTTTTTGAAGAAGCTCTCTTAAATCAAACTTTGATTTGTTCACTTTCATCGCTTGCACTTTAGACAGTTTTATTAAATAATCGACCATTTCAGAGGTATATGTTACTTGTTCCAGAATGACATCCGTATATGTTCCATCATCTAACCCATCTTTTATCCCAATCGTATAGGCTTGTATTAATGATAACGGTGTTTTTACTTCGTGCGATATACTAGATATCAACGTGTTCAAGCTTTGGTTTTTCTTTACTAGCTCAGAATGGGCATTTTTCAAGCGATTACTCATCTCATTAATGCTATAAGACAATTCCTCAATTTCATCACCTGATTTAATCTCGACTTGTTTAAAATTCAGATTGGAAATGTCCTTCGCTACACTCTTTAATTTCTCTAATGGTGTAATAATTTTTTGAGAGAAATATGCGACCAACAATAAACTAATGATAATGCCTAGTAGAATGGAATATAAATTCAATTGATTTACAATTTGTAAAGCATCCGTATTATGCACAACCACTGTTCCTAGCAAGATCAACTGATTCTCCTGCTCATATAATACTGTTAATAAGCTGGACTTCAGTTTCCCTTGATTGAATAACAGTTTGACCGTTTGCCCTTTAGCTACTTTTTGTAAAGTCTCATCTGTAATCCAAAATTTATTCAGTACGATTTTATCCTTAAACAAAGCAAATTGAACATTATCATTGATCTCTTCCGTGCTACCATGATTCTCAACCATAACAATTGTAACGTTATTATTGTTCTCAATGCTTTGTTCTGCTTCTACTAATTCTTCTATACTCAAGTTCTGCACTTCAAAATAAATGGAGGTGAGCCTTTGTTTCATTTTATACAAGTAATAATCAGACGAGAAATAATTATTCAATAAATAAGATATACCGAAGACTAACAACATAATGATGCTTACCATCATTAATAGTTTCTTGCTTATTTTATTCATTTTTATCATAAAAACTATATCCTGTTCCTCTGTGGGTGATAATATGCTCCGCTCCAATTTTGTCACGCAACCTATTGATGTGAGTATCAACCGTCCTTTCTTCGCCGACATAATCCATGCCCCAGACTGACGGTAACAAAACTTCCCTAGACAAAACCTGTCCTTTGTTTTCGTATAAGTATCGCAGTAAATCAAACTCTTTTTTATAAAGAGTCAATTCTTCCCCCTCTCTAAAGACTTTCTGCCTTTGTAAATCTATCTTTAAATTCCTTATTTCGATCAACTTCTCCATGCGTAATATTTTCTTGACTCTAAGAATCAAAATACGGGGATCGAATGGTTTTCTGAGATATTCATCCGCTCCAATATCCAAAGCACTGAATTCATCATCGTTGGAAGACCTCGCTGTTAGCATAACAACCTTTGCCAAACTTGTTTTCTTGATTTCTTGACAAACCTCTATGCCGCTTATCTTCGGCATCATCCAATCCAACACCGCAAGATCGACTTTCTCGGAGAAAAAAAGGTCGAGCGCTTCTTCTCCATCATTGGCGGCAAAAACAGTGAATCCCTCTTTCTCAAAATATGTCTTTAAGATGAATGTCATTTGCTTCTCATCATCGGCAATTAAAATGTTCAAGCCGCTTATCTCCTTTCTCCTCACAAATCCACTTTATTTCATTCAAAACAAAAAGGTGAAAACCATTTTATAGGTTTCACCTACTATTTCATTATGATGCCTATTACTTCTTAAGTTCTTGCTTTAATGTATTCCAAATCTGATTATCTACCTGTATGTCTTCTCGGTTCGGTCTTTTACCATTCTCTAATGCCTCCCAGTATTTCCACTTTGGCGGCTGATCACCTAATTCATAATCCATGCCTTCCCACGTATCTTCACGGAAAGCATAGAAAGCCCAATGCCAGCCATACTCATCAAAAATGGAAATTAAGTCTGATAAATATTGATCCGATCCTTTTACCATCCGATTAATGCCGAATTCTTCTGCAATGATGCGATTAGCCGGTATATTATGTTCTTCCGCCCACTTTTCAATAGGTTCTAAAAATTGTTGCAGTGCTTCTTTATTGAACATTTTTTCTGTCTGTTCTTCACCAACTTTTACTTTGCCAGGGTACTCTGGTCATTTCGTAAGGCTCGTACATATGGAAAGCATATAACACTTTATCGTCTTTCATTGGTTTCAAATATTGAAATGCCCAAGGAGTCGAATACAGACCTGAATTTAATATGATTGGCGTTTCAGAATCTACTGTTCGAATAGATTGCACAATCGTTTCATATAACTTATTTAAATCCGCAGCTGTGTTTTCAACTTTGCTGTACCATGCATGATAGTCCTCTGTCCAAAAATCATTAAACCCTGTAGCCGTTTCAGGATGCGGTTCATTGATAAGATTATAACCAATAATAGCTGGATGATCTTTCAACCTATTCGCAAGGTCCCTCCAAAACTGAGCTGATTGTTCATGGTAACTGAAATCCTGCCAGATGCGATCATCATTTTTATAATCGTTAAACTGTCTCCATCGATTGCCCGGTAGACTCAGCCGTCAGCACAACTTTTGACCCACGCTCGTAAGCCGCATCCAAGTCCGCTTTCAACTTAGTAAAATCCTCTTCAACGATACCTTCATATTGATCGGCATTCCCTATTAAAAAATCCTTATTAGGATTAGCATCAGCCTGATCATTAAATAAAAAGTCTCTATCCTTCGCCCATTTATCCGGAGCTAAACGAATGTATTCAATGTTAAATTCTTTAGCTGCTTCATAATTACCCGGTAAAGATGTGGAATTCATAAAATTTGTTCCTTTTCTCTGCTCATCCCAAAAAGCAATTTTTGTAATTCCTTTTACATCTTTTTCATCTTTCTCTTCCCACGCACTGCACCCTGAAACAAATAGAACGAATATACAAATCAAAAACATCACACTTCTATAAATCTTCTTTGATACTTTTATCTTACTTTCATTCCTCATATGATCACCTCACAACATATTGTAGTAAATCTATGTTACAAGAATGTCACAACAAACCTTGAAAAACTTTATTGTCATTTGAGGATAAGTGCACGGATTAAATACACGAAATTTTCAAATAACTTCATTGTTTTTTAAACAACTTTATTGTTCGGGAACAGTATTGAACCAAGGAATTTGGGAGTTAAGTAAATACAATCCTTTATTTTTTGTCTATGTACACCTGCTGTTCTTAACTAGTCTAATAGTTATCCCATAAATTACGAATATACCCTGGTATTGGCCGCTAAATAATTTCGCTTCTTCTTATAACTTCCTGCAGGTTTAACAAAATTTGCTCGAATGTTTAATAAGGGCTAAAGCTACCTTAAATATCCTCCATTATTAATATCAAATGTTGCACCTGTATAATGCTTGGATTTATCAGATAATAAGAAGACAACAGTATCAGCAACATCTTCAGGCATAACAGGTGTATTGATGAGTCCGTGCTTTAAATACTCCTCTTTTCTCCAATCAGGTATAGATCCCATCATTGGAGTGTTAACCATAGTAGGAGCAACAGCATTAACTCGGATATATGGCGAAAAATTCATTGCACAACTTTTAGTTAATCCTAGTATGCCAGCTTTTGATAACCCATAAACCGCATCTGAACTGCCTTCTATGCCTGAAACTGACGACATATTCACGACCACTCCTTTGCGTTGAGTTTGTAACAATTTCTTCCCAAACATTTGCGAGAAATAAATGAATCCCTTTACATTTATATCTAGGACTTTATCAATTTCATCAACTTGATAGTCCACTATATTTTTTGCCAAATAAATTCCTGCATTATTAACTAAACCATTTACGTTGGAATGTTCTGTTTCAACATATTCAAAAAAATTTGCGACCTCTTCATATTTACTTACATCTAACTGATATGTATGTAAAACATTTCGGTCATCCATTGACCGTTTTAAATCATATAGAGATTCTTCATTAATATCACACGCTATTACTGAAGCACCTTCATATAAGCATTGCTTGACAATTTCTTTTCCGATTCCAGAAGCCGCACCTGTTACTATTATTTTTCTATTTTTAAGCACTTACAAAACTCCTTGCATTATTATTTTATTAATAATTTTATCATAAGCGTCCTCATTAACCCTCTTAAACTAATTCTGCCCCTATAGTTCAAGAAGTTCAACCAATTGGGTGCAAATAATCATTTTAGAGAGTCTACCTTATTGGACAAAATCGCTTCACGAACATTAGTTCTGTATAATAATTAAACATATAGGAAAAAAAGGAGGCTTCCAACTTAGGTGAAGTTTTACAATTGATTTATTTCAAACCAAAGACGGAACAGAACTAGTTAAAGGACTTTATCATATCCAAAATGTAAACAATTATCACAGCCGATTAAAAGGTTGGATGCAACGATTAAATGGCGTGGCTACAAAATACCTCGACAATTATTTGAGTTGGTTTCATTTTTTAGATGTTGTTAAACATCGTAGAGATAACGAAACAGTGAGTAAAATGATTGTTGAAAGTTCTTTATTTCCGAGCAGTTTAACCTATAATAGTATAAGAATGTCGTTATTTATCGAAAAAAATAAAAATTTGTTGCTAAATTTGAGGTTTTGAAATGGAAAATTTATTTCACTACATTTATTCTTGTGTTGGTATTTTAGTCGGTCTATATATTTTTATTACACGAAAAGAATCCAGAAAATCACTATTAATGCTTTTGTTGTCCATTATTGCGTTTTATTATAGTGCATACATTTTTTATTTTGTAACTTACCCTTTCAATTTAATTGGCATATCATTAATACTCGTGCTTTGGGTTGTTATTCTTCAACTTGGTAAAAAATTCAATTCAGGAAAAGAGCAAGTATTCTGGTATGTTTGCATATTGTATGTGGCAATATATCATTTTTTACATTATATTTTCGACCCACTTGCTGAAAAAAATATATGGTATGGTGGAATATTTTTCATATATACGAATGTTGGATTAACTTCACTTGCAGTATATTATTTTATCTGGGTCTATAAGAAGAAGTAGTTGAATACGTTACACATTTTAGGAGACCTTCAATTACGAAGGTCTTTGTTTAAAAATAAAAACAACATGACTCATTAACATAGCCTATTTTAAATAAGAGTGAGATCTTCTTTTATGATTGAGTACATATATAAATCATCGAATTTACCACATGTAAATTCATAATGTCTCAGCAAGCCCTCTCTTCTAAAGCCTTGCTTTTCTACTAGTTTTTGTGATGGGAGATTAGCAGGTTCAATTAGAGCCTCAATTCTTTCTAACTGAAAGTGGCGATAACCATACTTAACAACGGCTTCCAATGCTTCACTAGCTATCCCTTTTCCCCAGTAATCTTTGCTTAATTCATATCCAACTTCAGCTCGATAATGTTTGGTAAGCATATTAAGAAAACCACAACTTCCTATTACCTTACCAGAATTTTTTAGTGTAATTCCCCATCTAATTCCTGTACCTTCTTCGTATATAGATTTGTACCACCTAATTTCATCCCATACGTCCTCTACTGTTTGGCAAGGTACTAACCCCATAGGTTTCACAACATCTTTATCGGATAGATATTTAAACATATCTTTAGCATCCTCTATTATTACTTCTCGTAAGATTAATCTTCTTGTTTCAATTATAGGAAATTCTCTTTCCATTGAATTTCCCTCCTCTCAAGTTTTAATAGAGCAAATCGTAAAAAAAACAATGAAACTATTATCTATTCTTTAACTGGTTCAATCATTACTTAATTAAACCATTAATCAACGTTCTTTAACTGCAAGAACACAAAATATTGTTTTAATGCCAACTTGTCTCTTAAGTTCCATAAAAAAGGAGCTGCCAAACAGCTCCTGGTAAGGACGTAAATCACCATTAGTTGAATTAATGAAGTAATCTTCTATTGATAAATACGTACACAATTGTTAATAAAACCAACATAGCAATTATAAGAACCTTTACTTCATAAGGATAGTCAATAAAACTATTGATGACTACTAACAATCCTAAGGGTAGAAAAAAAACTCCACCTATTATTGTGCCTAACAAAGACTTGTTTTTAATCATTTTTTCATTAAATCCAGCTAAAAACCATGTTTGTTTTTTCACAGCTACTAAGTACGACACAAGTAAAAGAGCTATACCAATAATCCGTAATCCGTAATCCGCCCTCAGACCTCCCAAGGACAACTTTATTTCTTATTACTTTTTATATGAATTAAAAAGGGGGAAGTTTCCATTAATTCAGCTTTCCTGCCCGTTTATTTTGCATTAGAAATAGAGTGATCCTCACAGCTCTTTTTTGAACAATTGCGCCGTTTAGTTGAATAAGATTAAAGGGGTGATTTTGTTTTTGTACCTTGATGAAAAAACATTTGCCATCTACCATTTCTATATTTCCAGATTGAACTTCGTAATGCATGTTCCATTTTTATTTCATTATAAATTCGATAGGTAGTTAACACTGTATCCTCAGACAATTGATGTATTTCAAAATTACTTAATGTCATTGTTCCAACGCCAATCCCCTCGTCTCCAAAGCAATCCCTTTTATACCATACGTTACCTGAACTTCCGAACTCAAAAAAATCATCTTTCAACAATTTTGAAAGTTCTTCAGGAGATGTACGGATTTCAGGTTTTAACAAAGTCTCCTCCAATTGACACAAATGTTCTTTTAACGAAGATTTACTCTCCATTTTCCCAGTCCCCTTTTTAATTTCTGCAGTTGATTCTTTGCTTTTATTTTGTAGAGGGTTTTTTCTTTAATAATATGAAATATTCTTAGGAAAATACATAACTAAACAGTCGCAAACCTCTGTCTACATTGATGTTTAAAAGATTATATTGCGAATGATATTCTGCTATTCATATATCACATCCATTGGGAATTAGATACCAAACGCAGGAAGCTAATACATCAGTTCTTGTTGGAGAAATTATTACTTCCTTTGCATAAAAAATACCCGATTCCATCACATTAGAATCGGGCATTTTATTAAAGTTAAGGTAAAACTGTGCTGCTCTTTTGACATCTCATACAGCGAAGACACCTTCAATATACGTTAAAAAGTCGCCATAAACTCTTTCGATTTTTCGTTTCCTTGGTTTTAAGTCAAATACGGATCAGCACAATCACGAATACTTAATGAAATTTACCAGTTAATCTAAAACCAATTTCTGCAACAAGAGTTGACAGTAAAAATGTTCCTGTATATACAACTAGTGAAATAACAACTATACGCCATCCTAATTTTTTAAACTCTTTCAAATCTTTCCCGAAAGATAGGCCGGCATACGCCAAAATAGGTGTTGCCAAGGCCATAAAATTAACTTGTTCCGTTACTTTTATGATTGATGCGTTTCCTGGAAAAATCGGCGTTGTAATCAATAATGCTATCATTGAAACCCAAACAACAATTGGTAGTTTAATAGGGATGATTTTTGCGAAAAAGAACCCTAATATCGTAACAGCAACAATGATCATCATACCTGGTAATGCGTCAATAGGTGAAACATTATATCCAACCCAATTTCCCATAATGGCTATTATTCCAATAATAATAAAAGTCAATATTTTATCTTTCATATAAAATCTCCCCTTTATGTCCTATGCTCCAATATTTTTCATTTGATCTTTTTTTGACTTTCGCCCTAAAATAGGTTCAAATTTGTTGTATAAATAGTTTGTAAAAGGAAGAGAAAAGAATACACAAATATACGTTCCTAAAATTGTTGTAATTAAGTTAGCAGCACCAGCAAAAACTGCGATATCCTTTGCGGATTCTGGGAATATAACGGCTAATGCTCCAGACATGGCAGCCATCATACTACCTGAACCTACACCGGCACCCATGGCTAGTGAAATTGGGTGAAACCAACCAGTTTGAGCCAAAAAACTTGCTAACACTGACAGATATAAAGCCCCAAACAAAGTACCACAAACATATACTCCAAGTGCTCCCCGTCCTTCTGGTGAATCAGAGCCATATTTTTCAGCAATAATAGCTAAGTTAGGTTCTCTATCAATTGAAAAAGTAGCACCGACTGCTTCTCTTTTCATTCCAAGAAGTAAAGCAATTGGTAAACCTAATAGGATTGTCCCTGCAAAGTGCCCCACTTCTTGTAATCCTAAAGAAATCCCCGCATCAAATATCTTCGGCAATGATGGCCCCATTAACATTCCCAATTTGGCTACAAAAAGCATGAATGAAATTCCTAAAATATTGGCGGCTACATTCATTTCTTTCATTTTTAAAATTTTTAAAGAAGGTAAACTAATAACCGCTCCGATAATTAATGCATACAACATTGGAAATAATGCAATAGCTCCAATCCCGATGTTAAACGTTTTTACGCCGATAAATTCTGTAACACAGACTAATATCAAAACAAATAAATGAATTTTCCAATTACGCAGAGAATTTTCTTGCACTTTTTTTACACTCCTTTTCTACAAATAGTGCTGATTCTAAAAGGGAAAAGCAACACTATTATTGCTTATTATTTTTTAACTTATTGAATTTTTTCAGTAGTATTTAATGCTAGTCCAACGATAAGAGAAATCCCTTGGATCATCGCTTTTTCATCTGGTAAAAATACGTCACTATGTAGCTTCATAGGATCCTCTGGATTTTCTCCTACTCCTAAGAATACAAATGTACCCGGAACTTTTTCTAGATAGAAAGCAAAATCTTCACTTGCCATACTTGGTTTACTCAACCACTGCACTGAGTTTTCTCCAAATAATTCAGTAGCAATAGAAGCAGTATGTTCATTAAATTTTGGATCATTCATTGTAACAGGATACCCCACTGTAAAGTTATAGTTTATTTCAACTTCTAATTTTAGAGCGGAAGCTACTCCCTCGATAATTCGTTGAATACTTTCAGCAACTTCCTTACGAGTGTTCGCATTAAGTGTTCGTACAGTTCCTTTAAAACTAGCTTTTTCAGGAATGATATTATAGCCATCTCCCGCTTCGATTGTTCCGATTGTAATAACAACAGAATCTACTGGATCTGTTTCTCTGCTAACAATTGTTTGTAGAGCTGTTACAACATGAGCAGCGCCCACAATAGCATCTACTCCTTGATGAGGTGCTGCCCCGTGACCTTGTTTACCTTTTAAAATAACATCAAAAGAATCCATACTTGCCATAATCGCACCATTTCTAAAACCGTATATTCCAGTTTCTAACTCAGGCCAAACATGAAAAGCAAAAGCATGGTCAACGGGAGGGTTATTTAATACACCTTCCTCAACCATCATTATTCCACCGCCCTTCATCTCTTCAGCAGGTTGAAAAATGAATTTTATCGTACCCGAAATATTATGCTTATTTTGAGATAAAATATTAGCGGCAGATAGTAACATTGCAGTATGCATATCATGTCCGCAAGCATGCATAACCCCAGGATTTTTAGATATGTAGCTTACATCTGTTTTCTCCTGAATAGGTAAAGCATCAATATCCGCTCGTAAAGCAAGCACAGGACCCTCTTTCTCTCCACGAAGAATACCAACAACACCTGTCTTAGCTACTCCCGTTGTCACTTCAATTCCAAGCCCTTTTAAATAATTCGCAATAATTTCAGCCGTTTTATGCTCTTCAAATCCAAGCTCAGGATTTTCATGGATCATTCTTCTTAATCTCACAGCTTCTTCAAATATTCCAGATGTTTGCTCTACTATTTCAGCTGGCTTTAATGAATTTGAAAGATTTTTGATACTCATCATCATCATCCCCTAAAGAAAAATATATACAAAATATTCTTACTATAATAATAATATTTTAGTTAGATAAACTTTCATTATTATAAAAAAATGATTTATCTAAAAAAACCCTATAATTCGATAACTCTTAATAGATATTGCTATACTACCATTTCAAATATTAACTGTAAATATTGAAAATACAATAAATTCATTATTCGCAATAATTGAGTGTTCAAAAAGGAGAACAAAAAGAGTTAGATGTTCGGGAGCGACAATTTTTAGGACCGGATCTTATGGAGTTAATAAGTGAGGAGCGGACTTGAACAAGACAAGGAAAGCTAAAAGAGTTAGCTTTTTTGAGGACGTGTACGACTTTAGAAGAAGGTCATAAAAAGGCTGGTGTAAAAACTACTTCCTAGAAACTTTGAGAGTCAGTTTTCTGACGTTAGCCATCCCTCTTATCTGTAATAAAGTACCATATTGGTTTATTAGTTGGCTAAAACTGAACGATTTTCAAAGTGCATTGCCCAAGTATAAGCATTGGACAATAGTCTTCCAGCGATAACAACTAAAGATAGTGTTAAGAATTAAAACTAGAATTCGAACACACCTCGATCCTCATATCAAAAGAAAAAAACTTTCGTGCTGAAACAAAAGCTATTCTACATGATCAATTTCAACAGCAAGCAGATGCTTAAGCAACCAACGATATCACTGATAAAGTAGATCTAACTTAATTAGCTAACTCCAAATTACAAATGAATAGCACCCTTTGATGTTTAATGCCGGGAAATATCCTCTTTTTTGGCTGTTTTACATACTCCTTGAGTCAATTACGACATCTTCTAAGGATCACTTTTTTCTTAACCTACCCTTTTAGTTCTAAAAAAAGCAAAAATAGAAAGCTAGTTTACATAAACACTCTTAAACGAACAAAATACGAAAAAGCCCTTTTTTCTTCAAATAAGGGCTTTTCCTGTAAAAATGTACCTTTACAAACGACTTTACTATAAAAGGCATGATCTAAAATTGAAAAGAATCCAATCAAACTGTTCACAAACCTATCATCCATCAATCTTTTTTTAATTAAGCGACATCTTTGAACTCTCCCGTTTTGAGTAAATAATTTTTCTTACAATTTACTTGACAGGGATATAAGCGATAAGATAACAAGGGCTTTCAAATCGCCGTGAGTTTATGCTACGGCTCTCGAGTCGATTTTCTGTTTCCGTTTGTTCTTGTTCTTTTTCTTATACCACCACATATAGACACCAGTGAACATCAGTATAGATGGAGTAAGACCACCGATAGCATACAAAATTTTAGTAAATAAGCCACCAAAACTACCGGTATGTAATGGAAGGTGCCATGTTTGATACATAAGCCCACTATTAACACGTGGATCTAGCTTGCCCACTACTTTCCCGCTATACTGATCTAACCATACTTTTACATTTCCATTCCCTGGATCGAATGAACCGCTGAGACGAAATTCCACTGCGCCTTCTGGAGTTCCTCTTTCCACCTTATCAGGCATTCTAACTTGCATAAGTGTTCCCTGAGGTACTGCTTTTTCAGCCCTACTTATCAATTCATCAAGTGGAAGCTTTCCAGTGGGAAGGTCTTTTGAGATAAGCTGCTCTTCTGGAGGCATGACCTTTGCTTTTGCACCAAACCAACCAAAAATCATTTCATCATACACAAAAAGTGCTCCTGTTAACGAAACAACCAATAAAAACGGAATGGAAACTCCACCAATGACTTTATGTAGATCATATTGCCGTACATAAGGGTTAGCATTACGTCTTAAAATAAACCCACGTGCCCATTTTTTAATCCCCGGCCACCATAAATATAATCCTGATAATGTAATAAAAAGGAAAATAATTCCAATCGTACCGATGATTTTCTCACCATTGAAATCTTTTAACAGCAGCTGTTCGTGAAACTCCGCTATTAGATTAAATAATGCTTTATCCCCTAATGTTCCGTTTATGTATCCTGTTCCTGGATCGACAAATATGTTTTTTTGTTCTTCTCCTTCTTTAAGGCGGAATAGGTAAACTCCTCGAGCGTTAGGTTCACTTGGAGTGTATACACGGTCAATTTGACCTTTTGGATGTGATTCTGATACAACCTGCAAGGCTTGCTGGTACGTAACTTTTTTTCCTTCTGTTACCTTATACAAATTAGGATGCAGCATGCTGTTTAGTTCAGGTTCAAAGACAAGCAAACTTCCTGTTAAGCCAATCAGTACTATAAAAACTCCTGCTAGCATACTAAGCCATAAATGAATTTTTGCGATGATTCTACGTGTTTTCATAGAAATGCCTTCTTTCCAAAAGTAGTATGAAATTATGAATGATAATCAATAATATAAAGAGAATGATTATCATTGTCAATAACAACTTGTAAAAGTCTTCACAACCCTTATTTGATAATCTTTAGAGAACCTAACTATAATAAAAAGAGATGCCCCAAAAGTTATACTTTTGGAACATCCACTTTTAGAAAATGTGTTCAAAAACGTGTAATTTTCCCTAGAAACGTTCGTGGTGGTAAAACCAGCTGTATTCCCCAATGGCTTTCACGAGATCTTCTTCTGTTTGATATGAAGAAAAATGCGCTGTCTCTGTTTTGAGATGCGAAAAGCAAGATTCGATACAAGCATTATCAAGGCAAATCCGCCTTTTCCTGATTTCACTCTGACTGTACTATACATTAATGTTCAAAAATAAAATTAACTCCTAGCATAATACATGCTAGGAGTTAAAATTTTATACTTTATTAATAAGCCTTATCATGTGAATATTCAAGTGAGATACCTCTTTTTAAGGCTGATTGTTCAATCAATCTAATTTCATGATACATAGCATTAGATAAGATTCCTTTTTCTATGTTCTTATTTATTTCATAAAAGAATCCGGCCAATAAATCTAAAGGTAGTCTATCGTAAAGAGAACTTTTTTCTTCCTCCATAAAGCACCTCCTAATTCAACTATACAAAAAATCAGCATCAATTGAAAGCGTTTTCTTTTTTTATAAAAGACAACTACGTTTTAGAAAGGAAACTAAAATGAAAGAATAATCTACCAACATACCAATACGAATTTCAAAAAACAGGTTATACTCTCCATCTGAGTAAAATGCGGGAGGTATAGCCGCTATGTCAGATATATAATGAAGAAGCAGATATGTTTAAAAGTTTGGCGGAACGTGCCATGCAAGAATTAACGGCAATTCCCCTTATTCAGAAACCACCTGCCTAACTTGTAATGGAGGAAGCGCATATAACTCTTTTTTCCTTTTATCGCATTAAAAAATAACTAACCGATGCGATTATTATATTGGGTAGCCCAATCAATACCTCTTTAGTTGAAGATTTACGCTTACGAAGTATTAGGATTCTTTACTTGTTCGGAAAATAATTATTACCATTCGATTTTTCAAATAATATTCCACCACCCTTTATAGGCTTACTTTCAAATATTAGTCCTCAAAATCCTAGGTATAATGAGAAACTATCTTAATGGTTCCTTCACATGAAATCTCCATTAGAATATAGATACATTTTGAATAAGTGACCTTTTATTTGTCCCTTCCAATGCTTGTTCTTTAATTAAACTTGTTTGAATAATCGTCTGTCCATATTAAAAATAATTGCTTTGTTCAATATATTCTTTACTCATGACAACATAGCTCAAACTATTGTTCTTCCGCTAAAAAAGGATCAATTATCTTTTTTTTATGGGAAGATAACACAATGTTTGTTGAAGGTGTACCATATTGCATTGACGCATCGATAAATTGTTCTAAACTCTCGACAGAATGTGTTGCTATTTTGATAATATAGCTAATTTCTCCTGCTACTCGATAACACTCAAGTACATCCGGATGGTTATGACAAAAGTTCGCTAATGCTTTACATTCCTTCGACTCGAACAATATAATAGCACACATTGGTCGATTCATTTTTTTCAATGCGACATGTGCATGATAACCTTCAATAATTTGCTGCTCTTCTAGCTTTCGAACACGCTCTGTAACTGCCGGAGAAGATAAATGAACGACTTCTGCTAATTCCTTCATAGAAATTTTGGCATTTAATTGCAATTCCCTCACTATTTTTTTATCTACTTGATCCATATTTCCCCTCACCTTTTTTTATTAAATAGAATAAACTAAATTCTTTATTATTTAAATGAAAATAAACGAATATCCTTTTTGAACTTATGTAATATAACTCTGTATGCTCATATAATAAAGACATCGGAGGAGATATAGGATGAAAAAAATATTATTGTTATTAGCTGATGGCTTTGAAGCTGTGGAGGCTAGCGTATTTACAGATGTGCTTGGTTGGAATAAATGGGAAGGGGACGGTTCGACTGAGGTTGTGACAGTCGGTCTTAGGGACAAGTTAACTTGCACATGGAATTTCACCGTCGTACCCGAAAAAACAGTTGATGACATTCAATTAGATGATTTCGATGCACTGGCTATTCCTGGTGGATTTGAAGAGGCCGGCTTTTATGAAGACGCATTCAATGAGTCATTTTTAAATGTTATCCGGCATTTTCACGCTGGACAAAAACCTATTGCTAGCATTTGTGTTGCATCGTTAGCACTTGGTAAAAGTGGCATTCTCATTGATAGAAAAGCTACAACCTACGATCATCCAACGAGCAAAAGAAAAGAGCAGTTAAAGCATTTCTGCACAAACATACAAAATGAGAGAATTGTTCTTGACGACAATATTATTACATCTTCAAATCCAGGTACCGCTTTTGATGTGGCATTTCTATTGCTGGAAATGCTGACGTCTAAAGAAAATGCACATCATGTGAAAGACCTCATGGGATTTACCTAAACAAAAGTACAAAGTAGAAAGAGATTATTTTACCCAAATTCAATTTACTTTATTTTAACCTTATTGATCAAACGGGTGCGTTATTTCCATAGGAAAAAAGATACCAAAGCAACTCCCTTATTGAAGTAAAGCACCCGTTACTTTAAGAAAAAAACTCTTTATTATTACTATGTAATTCTCTCATTATCTATCTCACATTAGCGTTACTGTTTTATTTTTAAAAAAATAAATGAATTGATTATGCTCAATCCTAAAATTATAAGAAACAAGTAGAAGGATGTAGCGTCTCCTGCTAAACTCAATTCATCAGATTAAAAAGGAAAATACATCCAACCCTTACATAGACAACCCTCCTTAATTATTCTGTGACTTTTTCACTATCCAAATTTTAACACATAATATAAACTCATATTAAACTAACCTGTCACTTTCAGGTGCTTAATCCCACCATTGGCGAAAAAATGATATATTATAGTTTGTTACATCAAGGGTTTAAGACAAGGAGGGATGAGATATCCATAAAAGATGGGTCATATCAACAATTGCAGGATTTATACTTATTTTAGTAAGCGTATTAACCTTCTATTATTTTGACAACCAAAATAAATCGGAAAAACGGAAAAATATAGAAGCTAAGGAAGTCAATATTCCTGAGGTGCAGGAATATGGTGGGACCCATCTCGATAAAGTTGGCGATAAGGTCCATCAAAAAAATTGGGGAACTTTCACTTTACTAGAATCAAAGTCAATAAATGAGTCGTTTGAATTAGCACCTATGGTCATCACAATCAAGGATATCCGCAGGATTCAATTATCTTCCCTCGAAGAAGAGGCAAAAGAAGAGCTCAAGTCCTATACGGGATTAAGTTTTGAAGAAGCTTATTCAATATACTATAAAGAAAATTTAAGCATGGAGGAAATCGATCAACAGGTTGCGTGGTCTAAAACGGATATAGGCGAAGAGGTTTCTTATCTTGAAATAACGTATTCTGTGAAAAATAAAGACTCCAAAGAGCTCCAATTTTTCAGCATGGAAAATGTTACATTTAATAATGAACTTACATATAATGTGCCGTCTAAAAATTTCATCCACTCCGGGGATACTTTAATTGGGACAAAAAAAGTCAGTCGCTCAGATTACCAACCAGGGGAAACAAGAAAAGGCATAATTAGTTTATTAATTGATTCAGAAGAAAACATTGATGAGCTCACTTCCTTTTCATTTACTACAGATGATATAGCAGATGGTGTTTCTCATGAATTATTAGTTAAGGGGACTTCGTTTACGATTTCTCTAAAAGGAAAATAGATTGGTAGAAAAACGATAGAAAACCCTAAAAAAGGTTAACCTTTTTTAAATTCCCCTTATTTAGGGTACTTTCTTGATGTTTATATGAATAGTAAGCTCTGAATCACTTATTACAGACCCAAAGTTTTTTAATAACAAGTACGCTTACCTTTCACCTTTAGTTATTGTAGTTTGCTTCTCCATTTCTTCTTCCAATAATATTCGCCGCAATATTTTCCCTACGGTAGATTTCGGCAATTGTTCCCTGAACTCAAATCTACGCGGCACCTTATATCTGGCCAAACGTTTATAGCAGAAATCCATGATTTCCTGCTCCGTTACACACATCCCTTTCTTTAGAACAATAGCCGCTTTGACTGTTTCCCCTCGATATTTATCTGGTACTCCAAAAACACATGCTTCCTCTACGCTCGGGTGCTGATAGATGATATCTTCCACTTCAATTGGGTAAATATTGTAGCCGCTAGCAATTATCATATCCTTCTTTCTGCCTACAATATAGAAATATCCTTCTTCATCCATCCTCGCGATGTCTCCAGTATATAACCAACCGTCCCGCAAAGCCGTTGCAGTTTCCTCAAGATTTTTCCAATAACCCTTCGTCACCTGCGGGCCTTTAATGATCAGTTCACCAACCTGACCAGTTGGCAATTCATGTATCCCTGTTTCGATATCCACAATTTTAGCATCGGTATTAGGATACGGGATTCCAATACTTCCTGGCTTTCTTTGACCTATCACAGGATTCCGATGAGTGGTAGGTGAAGTTTCCGACATACCGAATCCTTCAGATATCGAAATACCCAATTTTTCTTCAAATTGATTAATGACTTCTATCGGGAGAGGAGCTGAACCGCAGCTACAGTATTTAAAGCAACTTAAATCGTCAGCAGTCAAATCTGGATGATTTAGTAAAGCGATATACATAGTCGGAACGCCTGGGAAAATGGTTGGCCGGTGTTTCCGAATTAAATCTACCACCTTGTTTAATTCAAACTTTTCTAAAGTGATATAAGTCGATCCTGCATAAACAGAACTATTCAAACGGCCATTACCAAAAACATGAAATAATGGTGTCAATCCAAGCATACGCTCACCAGGTCTTTTGAGTTGAAGGGCATTTGCCGTAAATGTAAAGTCTTGATGGACATTGGAGATTAAGTTAAAATGTGTGAGCATGACCCCTTTAGACTTCCCTGTTGTTCCTCCAGAATATTGAAGAACAGCTAGATCTTCTTTAGGATTAATATCCATTTCAGGAAGATCCTTATTTCCTGCCGCGCTCCAAGAATAAAGGCTGTTTTCCAACATATTATTAGCTGAAATAATCATAAACTCGTCAGTCAAACCGATTTGCTCTAACTTTTTCTTTTGTTTATCATGCCCAATAAACCATGTGGCTTCGGAATCCCGTAAAATATAATCTAATTCATTTGGCTGATACAAGGGATTTACCTGAACAACCACACCACCCAAACGATGAATTGCATAATAGGCGATAATATATTCTAGACAATTTGGTAGCATGAGTGCTATACGATTGTTCTTTTGAAACCCTCTATTGTATAAATCCGCAGCAAAACGATCTGATGCATTCTTCAATTCCAAATAAGTTAGTTCCTTCTCACCATCTATAACTGCTTTATTAGTTGGGTATTGTTGAGCCGAATTTTCTAATAAATCGTATAATGACAATAATGGGATCTCGATTTCTAAAGGAGTCTCTTTCGGATAAAATTCATGCCAAGTTCTAATCAATTCCCTCACTCCTATTACTTTTTCTACAAATAAAAGTAGAACTCTGCAAATTATGTAAGAACCAATCCATTCTTTGGCTCTTCTTTATTAAACCTTTATTAGTGATTCTTGACTATCACTTTAACCTGAATTTCGTTGACAATTGGACAACCCATTTTCATTTATCACGAATTAGTTTAAATACCCCAGTGCCTTTTGCAATAATATTGCCTTTGGAATCTTTAATTTCTCCCTCTGTAAAGGCAATTTTGTACCCTTGTTGAAGGACTTTTGCTTCCGCAAATAATTCTCCTGATGACATACTGGCTAGATAATGGACGGTTAAGCTTGTCGTCACAACTTTAGATTTAGTCACAGTACGAGTCACCATTCCAAGAATAGTATCCAGCATGGTAGCATGAATACCTCCGTGCAGTGTTCCATTTACATTGAGTAAATGTTCTTCGATATTAAGCTTTAAAAGAACATTCCCTTCTTCAAATCGAACGATTTCAAACCCTATATGTGAAAAGAATGAACTACTTTCGAATAGGTTGCGAATATCCTCCACTTTAACAGGCAAAATGTCACTTCTCCTCTCTAGTTCCCTTGCTATTACATCCTTCTAACTTATGTACCGAAAGGAGAAAAAACATAATGAGTTTCTACTCCTTTAATGGACATTCTTTAAATCGTTTCGATCAAAATGGCCATTCCTTGGCCGCCGCCTACACAAAGGGTAGCAATTCCATATCTTTCTTGCCTGCGAATCATTTCATGTATTAATGTTGTCACGATACGGGCACCCGTTGATCCAACTGGATGTCCGAGTGCTATAGCGCCTCCATTAACATTGACCTTGTTTTCATCAAGGCCTAACTCCCGAATCACTGCCAATGCCTGTGAGGCAAACGCTTCATTTAATTCGAAAAGGCCAATTTCTTCTACTTTTTTCCCGGTGCGTTCCAATAGTTTCCCAACGGCTGGCACCGGACCGATTCCCATCACTTCAGGAGAAACCCCCGCAGTCGCCCAGTCTACAATCTTTGCAATTGGTTTTAATTCTAACCGTGTAGCCTCACTCGCCTTCATTAATACCAATGCCGAAGCTCCGTCATTTCGACCACATGCATTTCCAGCGGTAACCGTTCCATTTTCTTTGAATGCCGGCTTTAAGTTTGCAAGTTTTTCCCTAGTGGTGTCAGGGCGAGGATATTCATCTTTTTCAATTGTAATCGTACTCTTCCTATCAATAACCTGGACAGGAACTATCTCATCCTTAAACTTTCCTTCATCCATCGCTTTAGCCGCTCTTCGTTGGCTTCCAACCGAAAAAGCATCTTGTTCTTCCCTAGAGACCTTGTATCGTATTGCGACATTTTCAGCTGTGATCCCCATTCCTAAGTTTTCTCCGTAAATTTCTTGAGGTTGCTGTCCAGCTTCAGTATTTGAATCTACAAGTTTAGTCCGGTCTCCACCAAAACGAGCACTTCTTAAATAAATTGGTGAACGGCTCATATTTTCCGTGCCGCCTGCAACGACTATATTAGCTTGACCAGACCTTATTTGCTGTGCAGCTGAAGTGATGGCCTGCATTCCTGATGCACATAATCGATTCACTGTAAAAGCGGGTGCAGAATCAGGGATTCCTGAACGAAGTGCTGCCACTCTCGCGACATTGGACGATTCGGTCGTTTGTCTAACCTCTCCCAAGATAACTTCATCGACCTGTTCAGCCTCTATATTTGCCCGTTTGATCGCTTCTTTGATGGCAATACTCGCCAAATGACCCGAACTAATTTCTTTAAACGCACCTCCGTATCGTCCAATTGGTGTTCGGACAGCGCTCACGATTACAATATCTTCTCCCATTTCATTCTCCCCCTTGAAATTTTAATGTGCATATGTACAGGTTTATCTGCCACTACGCATCATCCGTATTTCTCATTGGCTTCAGTAATATACTTTTACCGTTTTAGCAGAACCCCTAACTCCTTACTCTTTAATGCTTAAGTCCATGGTTTCCGAGACAGAAGACGCTTAGTACACTTCCAATATATTCCTAGCGATAATTAAACGTTGAATTTCATTTGTTCCTTCATAAATCTTCGTAATGCGGGCATCCCGATAAAAACGCTCAACTGGATATTCCGCCATATACCCCATACCCCCGTGAATTTGAACAGCCTTATCCGCTACTCGATTAAAAACGTCAGAAGCAAATAGTTTTGCCATTGATGCTTCCTTAATCACCTTTTTCCCTTCATCAATCTTTTGCGCCGCCATCATCGTTAACGCTCTTGCCGCTTCTGTTTCCGTTGCCATGTCTGCAAGCATCCATTGAATTGCCTGGTTGTCTGCAATTGGTTTGCCGAATTGAATACGCTCTTTCGCATATTTAGCAGATAATTCAATTAATTTACCGCATGATCCAACCGCTCTTGCTGCCAGACCGACACGCCCTTCACCTAAGATTTTAAGTGCTGACATATACCCCATTCCAACTTCACCAATTACGTTTTCTTCAGGAATAATACAATCTTCGAAAATAACTTGGGATGTATACGATCCTCTTAATCCCATTTTCTTGTCTTTTTTACCGACAGTTAAGCCAGGAAAATCTCTTTCTATTAAAAATGCAGTAATTCCGCCTTTTGCACCCTTTTCTTTATCGGTTAAGGCAAATACCGTATAGACATCAGCAATCGGCCCATTAGTGATGAAATGCTTCGTTCCGTTCATAACCCAATAATCTCCCTTTTTCACTGCGCTTGTTGCCAAATTTGTTGCATCCGATCCTGCTCCGGGTTCAGATAGAGCAAAGGCGGCAATTTTGTTACCAGCTGCCATTTCAGGCAAATATTTATTTTTCAAATGTTCGGATGCAAGCTTAACTAGACCTGTGCTTCCAATCCCGGTGTGAGCACTAATTAATGAAACAAAACCATTATGTGTTCTTCCTAACTGCTCTAAAACGGTAGCCTTTTCTACCGCATTTAAGCCAATTCCACCGTATTGTTCAGGAATGCTTATCCCGAATAAACCGAGTTCTTTGGATTTTTCAACTAAATGCTGCGGGATGGCATCTTCTTCTTCAATTTGTTGTATGTAAGGCTCTACTTCCTTTTCAACAAAATTACGAATCATATTCTTCATTTGCAGCATTTCTTTATTTAAAGTAATCGTCATAATTCATGCTCCTCCTTAGGTTTGCTCACTTAACTGACTACTAAGATTAAGATCGAAACAATCACATTTTATACGAATTTTTCCTGGATAGTGATAAGCAAAAAATCATCAATCACTTTCAATAATCGTAGCAATTCCCTGCCCACCTCCAATGCAAGCTGTAATAAGAGCATATCTTCCGCCAGATCGCTTCAATTCATAGGCCGCTTTCGTAATTAGGATTGCACCTGTAGCACCAAGTGGATGTCCGTGAGCGATGGCCCCGCCATTCACATTCACTTTTGCAGGATTCATATCAAGCTCCCGGTTACAAGCAATCACTTGAGCTGCAAAGGCCTCATTAATTTCAATAATGTCCATATCATTTAACGAAAGTCCTGACTTTTCCATTACCTTTCTTATAGCGGGAACAGGTCCGATTCCCATAATGTTTGGATCTACACCTGCAACAGCATGTGCTCTAATTGTTGCTAACGGCTTAGTCCCCAATTTTTCTGCTTTCTCCCTCGACATTATGACCAGGGCAGATGCGGCATCATTTAACCCTGAACTATTGCCAGCTGTCACGGATCCACCTTCTAAAAACGCTGGAGATAATTTTGCTAGCCCTTCTTTAGTTATATGAGGTCGTGGATGTTCATCAAATTTGAATTCGATAGGCTCTCCCTTTCTAACTGGAATGCTCACTGGAACAATTTGCTCATTAAAACGGCCCTCTTCCATTGCTCTGGCCATTTTTTTCTGGCTTTGGAAAGCGAATTCATCTTGTTCTTCTCTGCTGACCTCATATTTTTCAGCTAAGTTTTCAGCGGTTATTCCCATTGGCGGATCACCGATATCTTTTGGAGACAACTGTGATTTTCTGAACTTCGGGGGCATTGAACTATATATTCTTTCTGGACGATCCATCAAGTAAGGCGCCCTGCTCATACTTTCAACTCCACCTGCGATATAAACTTCTCCATCACCAGCCCAGATTGCCTGAGCAGCTAGATTGACAGCATTAATTCCTGATCCGCACTGACGGTCAATAGTCAGGCCCGGCAGCTGAATAGAAAAGCCTGTTTGCAGCGCGGTTAACCTGGCGATGTTTCCACCGCCGCTTAAAACATTCCCCAAAATAACATCATCGACCATTTCAGGATTTACATTCGCTCGTATTAAAGCTTCTTTTATCACCTCAGCACCAAATACGTGGGCGGGAACTGACGCTAGTTCGCCTCCTTGTTTCCCAATTGCTGTTCGTACTGCTGAAACAATGACCGCATCTCTATTCATTTCTCCATCCGCTCCTTTTTCTTTGTAATTCAACCCTTTTCATATCAAGGCTATCAAGAAAATAACCTGTCATTTATTTTCATTAGTATCATTTTATAATCAGCTATTGAGACCAAGCTTATGAGGATTTAAGATTATAGTCTTTCTGTTCATCTTTATTCCCTTTTGATTTAGACGGTTTTACAAATATGGCAAATAGTATGCCAAAAGCCAAAACAAGTATGGCCATGAACAAAATAGATAAGTTATAGCCTAATATTTTATTTCCTCCAGCTAAACCTATGATATATCCGGTTAAAAGAGGAGCAATAATCCCTGCTATGTTACCTGATGAAGTTAAAATACTTGTCATCAATCCACCGCGTTCACGCATCTCATTTATCATAATCGTTGGGCCTATTGGTAATATGGCATATGTAAGGCCCTTTGCTAAACACATCGCAAGAATCACCCAAATTGGATTTTGAAAAACCATGATTGATGAAAAAAATATTGCACCCAAGATCATTGCACCAGCTACAACGAATACTCTTGATGACCGCCAATTTTGATTTTTCTTAAATAAATAATCAGACAGCATAGAAACACCCATATAAATACAAACGGAAACGACTCCGATTATTGCCACACTCGATCCCATCTGACCGGGTGTCATCTTAACGGCTTCCACTAAATAAATAGGCAGCCACACTGAGAACCAAACAACAAGAATATAGGTTGAAAAGTAAGCGAGGGTAGTAAATAAAGCAGTAGGTGACGCTAGAAGCACCAGAAAATCTTTCACTTTAATTTTCTCTAGTTTTTCTTTCTTTTTCTTCTGTACATTTTCATAAACTTCAACAGGATTTTCCTTTGTTAAAAATTGAAATAGGAAGAACCAAACAAGACTTGCTACACCAAGAGCGGCAAAGGCAACCTTCCATCCGAAAATGGTAATTAAAGAAACGAGGATTGGTGCAACAATCATTGCCCCAACAGTTCCCCCGCCAACCACTACCGAATTAGCAAACCCTTTTAGTTTGGGAGGAAACCACTTATCCGCATGACTGTAAGCAACTGGGCTATACGGCCCTTCAAATGCACCTAGTAAAATTCTGTAGAGAATCAGAAACGGCAACGCTGCAATGGCCAAAACCCCGAATTGCAAAACCGTCCATGTCAGCATGATGAATCCAAGTACTTTTTTTGCCCCAAGCCGATCCGCCCACGCTGCCCCGAAAATACCTGTTACTGGATATAACCAATAATAACTACTTCCGACAAGTCCCCACTCAGCATAAGAAAGATCAAATTCTTTCATGATAGGTACAGCTGCAAGTCCGATGATTGATTTATCAGCAAAGTTAATAACGGCACCAAAGAATAATAGAATGAGAACAACCCAACGCATTTGAATTCCTCTTTTCTTTTTGTGTGTTCACACACTTCGAATTTAATCTAATAATTGATTCTTTAATTAATACTAAACAAACTACTTTCATCATCTGTTCACCCAATGACAACTTCTTCTTGCCCCTATCTTTCTGAATGAATACCTTATAAAATGACTTTAAATCGTGGGAGTATACAAAATATGCATGTTGGATCCCGTTCTGCTACTCTTTCAAACTATGCATTCTTCCTTAATCACTTTTCTCCTCCTTTTCAAGTTCTTCTTTAATAAGCAATCTTTTTAAAAGTTTTCCGACTGTGTTCCGCGGCAGTTCTGTTCTAATTTCAAATTCTTTTGGCACCTTGTAGGGGGTCAACTGGGAATAGCAATATCCTTCTATTTCATCAAGATCAATGGAGGCGTTTTCTTTCGGTACAATAAATGCTTTTACTACCTCACCTATTTCTTTATGAGGTATACCCACCACAGCAGCCTCTTTAATAGTCGGATGTTCATATAGCACTCCTTCCACCTCTTGGGGATAAATATTAAACCCGCTAACAATAATCATTTCTTTTTTTCTCCCGACAATGTAGAAATAACCCTCTTCATCCATCACTGCGAGATCACCAGTGTATAGCCAATCATTTTGTAATGCCTTTTTTGTTTCAGATTCATTATTCCAGTAACCCTTCATAATTTGTGGGCCTTTTATAAGCAATTCTCCAACACCTGTGTTTGGAACTTCATTATTATCATCATCAATAATCAAACAGTCTGTGCCTGGAAAGGGAATGCCAATGCTTCCTATTTTCCTTTTCCCAAAGGGTGGATTACGGTGAGTGGATGGAGAAGCTTCTGATAAACCAAAGCCTTCACCAATTTTGGCACCGGTCAGCACCTCAAATCGCTTCATTACCTCAACTGGAAGTGGAGCTGATCCGCAAGAACAATTTCTTAAACAATCCAGTCCATAGTTTTCGATTTCCGGGTGATTGACAAAAGCGTTATACATCTTTGGAACTCCTGGAAAAAAAGTAGGACGATACTTTTTAATGTTATCAAGTACATTTTGGACCTCGAATTTAGGAAATAATAGAATAGAGGCTCCAATATAGATACCTAGATTCATTGCACTTGTCATTGCATAAACATGATATAGAGGTGTCGATGCCAAGACGATTTCTTCACCTGGTATCATTGAATCCCCATACATTTCAAAGCTCTGTACAACGTTGGAGGTCAAGTTATAATGAGTAAGCATAACCCCCTTCATCTTCCCAGTGGTACCACCGGTGTATTGAATAACAGCAGTATCTTCATAGGGATTTATACATTCAGGCTTTTTAATTGCTTCTCCAAATTCAATCATTGAACGAAGAGAATGAGAGTCATTTTGTTCGTCATCTGTATTAATGCAAGCTACAAAGTCATATATCCCTTTCGTTTCTTCAACTGTCTTCGCAGCAGTTTGATCAAACACAATATATTTAGCATTTGAGTCTATTAAAATTTGCAATAGTTCTCTCGGTTTATACATTGGATTCAGCTGTACAACAATAAGCCCAAGCGCCTGAGCAGCGTAATAACTGACAATAAAATAAGGATGATTGGCCATCATCAGACCAATTCGTTCTCCTTTCACGAAACCCAACTCTTTCCATTTCCCTGCAAGTTTGTCTACCTGCAATTTCAGATTTTTATAGTCTATTAAATTGTCTTCAAAAATAATGGCTGTATGATCAGGAAACCTTTTGGCTGTTTTATCAAGTAGTGTATAGACGGATATTTCCGGTAGCTGTAAGAACTTCATTCTTTCTTCATACCATTGCTTCCATGGCTGAGTTACTGTTTTTCGCACCATTTATCCCTCCTCTTAGTAACAAATCTTCATATTTTTCCATTTTCGATTTATACTTATTTATCAATGCAACTTGCATGCCAAGACATATATAGGTGTAAACAGCTTGATTTTACGAAATGAGTCAATTCATTAATGAATTTTATTCTCTTAAAAAGCCTTACTTTTAAGGATTCATGTTAAAACCAATAATTCATTTTTGAATTTTTAATAGAGTTAAGAATAATTCTTAATAGATAAGGATGGGATTTTTCGGAGATGGGATTTTCAATCTTCTAGAAAGCATACAATTCTATAGCAAGCACTGATTATACCTGTAATTGCTTTTGAATAATGAATGAGGCAATATAGAAGTCTTATTCTGAGGCTGAACCTGAAATTGGTATAGTGATACTTACTCAACTACCGCCGACATTTAGAATAATCACAAAACAAAGCAATGGAACGATTTGTGAATTGAAATCTCTAGAATCAATCACCAGTATTTGCCTGCCTTTGGCTTTCCAATGCAAATGCATCTTGAGCTTTACGGGAAATATGATATGTTTCTGCTACGTTTTCTGCTGTCCTTCTATTAAAATACATTTTCTGTGTTATATCTTATTTATCCTTGATGCCACACACCTGGTTTTTTTCCTTCCACATGCTTAAGAATGTACATAAGTGAACCCCAAGTTGTATTAATCATCGCATATGGTCCTTCCATTGACTCCCATCCAGAATGATTAAAGTCTACAATCGTCACTCCGTTTTCATTTACATTCAAATCAAAACGAATTTTTGTACCTTTCCATCCTGGCATATCATGTTGAGCTGTCCATACTACCAACTTACCTGGTTCAAGCTGATCAATGTGCATTGGGAAAATAGCTTTACGATTGTAAAAGCCAAATTCAGCAATGCTTCCTACTTGAGGTCCAGCTTTAGCATCTGTTGTCCACCACCCCTTAAATCCTTCAGTCGTGGTTATGGCTTCGTATACTTTTTCAGCAGGGGCGTTTATCATAATTTGATGTAGCATGTTAATCATCATTTATCCTCTTTTCTTCTTTTAGTTTTATAGTTAGCTCTAAGATTGAGCTTTATATCACTCTTTGATACGAGAATTTATAACGTTAACAATACCTAAATATTAAAAAGCCGAATTCCTCACTGATATCACTGAGAAATCCGGCTTTCGTTTCTTAACAATGGCGCCCTTTTGTACGGGTAAATGAATTCTGCTTTCCATTTAATTAAGTTACTATCATCTTGTCTAACTTAAGCTTTAATTTCGTTTGATAAGTAAGTCATGGGTATGGAAGGTACCAAGATTTTATCGGTTTTTACTTCGTATAACCCAAAGGGAACTAAACGGAGCCCCGGAAGAAAATCACAAGTTAAAAACAATAAAGTATATAAAATGTCATGGAAAGGAAATCCTCGTGCTTGGAGTGCCGATAATAATTTATCATTAAATTCTACTGCCTTATCAAAGGAGGGATCAGTGGTCATCATACCGGTTAGCTGTAAAGGGATTTCAAGAATGATTTCCTCACCATCAACTATTACCACACCACCACCCATTTCATAAACACGTGCAGCAGCTTTAGCCATAGCTTCAGGGTTTCTACCGATGGTAAGCAAGTCAGTAGTTGTATTAAAGGTTGAGGCCATCCCATCCAAATTAATCGCAAACTTTTCTAATATTCCTTTTGTCACCCACTCCCCATTTCTATGGATTAGAGTTGCATACATAAGACCTTCTTGATCTGTTAGATCTACAAATCCATTCTTAGTTGGAAGCTCCAAATCTTTTCGTTGAGTTATTACATTACTTCGAAAAAAAATAACCGGCACTGAGTTGCTTGAAGATGTTTCTGGGTAAATATACAGATCTGGGTTTTCTAAAATCTCTCTTGGAAATGTAAATGGTTTTTCAGATAAATATTTACTCCAATCAATATCAGGCATCTGTATGGTTAATTTACCCTTTTCAGCCACTATTTCTCCGTTTGAGATTACTAAATCCGGACGGAACTGGTCGAGGTCAGGCAACAATAAAATATCAGCTTTTTTTCCTGGAGCTATTCCCCCAATATAATCGTCCTGTTTGAGATATGTAGCTGCATTAATGGTTACCATTTGAATTGCTTCCATAACCGGGACTCCTAGTTCCACCGCTTGCCTTACTAGTCCATCAACAAATCCTTCTTTTTCAATAAAAGATGGATGCGGGCCATCTGTTGTCATTAAGATTCTGCTCGTACTTACATTTCCCTCTGTAATCAGCTTGATTATATTTGACAAATCTGGACGCAGCGAACTATTTCGAAGTACTGTCCACAATCCCAAACGTAAACGGTCCAAAGCCTCTTCCGCTGTTATAGCTTCATGACAGGCACTAATTCCAGAAGCTGCTATCGAATTTAATTTATCATAAGAACACCCGGCATTATGTCCATCAGATACTTTTCCCATCTTTTTCGCTGCATCTATAATATCTAATAAGACTGGGTCCCCATTGTATAATAACGGCCAGCGAGTCACTTCTGCTGTTCCAAGGACATTTTCTAGCGAAAGTAGGTCAATAATATCCTTTTGGTTGAACCATTCTCTTTCCCCTGGGAATATGGCCTGCGAAACTAATCTAATCAACCAAAAAAAGTTCCCTGGCAATTTCTCTAAATCGTCTACAAGTTGTTTAAACCCTAAGGCACCCATGTGTAAATAAAAAAACAAATTATCATTTACAGTCGTCGTGGTTCCCAACGGCAATACCTTTTCTGTAACACTTACCGGATTGTATACAACCCATGGATGTGCATGAGTTTCGATAAATCCTGGAGACACGTACAAACCATTGGCATCAATTACAGTGGTGTCGTCATTTATGGTTACTTCATTTTCCCCGACATATGCAATGCAATCTTTATACAAAGCAATATTTTGCTTTAGGAATTCACCAGAATACACATTAATCACTGTTCCGTCTTTAATTAACATATCAGCGGGGCGTTTCCCTTGCGCCACTTCAATTAATTCATCTCTCAGTGCTCTTGTTTTCACTATTCTTCGCCCCCCATCCATATTTTAAGATTCTTTAGATTCGTTTAAAATAATTCTGCTAATGGAAAACTACGGTTGAATATCAAACACACAATGATACGCTTCTGCGTTGATCCCTTATTCTAGAGCAAACTTGACCAGCTTTTATCAAAGGTTAATCATTACTTTTTTCTGTTTAGGTTTTACACTTTAATAATTAACTTGTTTCAGCCTCTTAATTTAAATCTTTGAATTTTTCCAGTTGTAGTTTTTGGCAACTCATTCACGAATTCAATGACACGGGGATATTTATATGGTGCCAACACCTTTTTGATAAATCCTTTAAATTCAAGTTTCAGTTCTTCCTTCGGTTCGACACCAGCTTTTAATACAATATAGGCTTTTGGTTTAATTAAATTATTTTCGTCATTTACCGCGACAACAGCAGTTTCTAATATATCAGGATGGGATAAGAGAGCGTTTTCAATTTCTATTGGCGATACCCAGATTCCATTCACTTTCATCATGTCATCAATTCTGCCGGCATACCAATAAAAACCATCTTCATCCTTAAAATATTTATCTCCCGTCACAAGCCAATCACCAATAAATTTCTTTTTATTTTCTTCATTAAGATTCCAATACGATGCCGCAATACTTTCACCCTTAATTAAAAGATCACCTACTTCATTCACTGCTGTTTCCTGACCATCTTCATCCACAATTTTAGCTTCATAACCTGGAACAACCTTTCCCGTGCTCCCTTGCCGAATTTGATTAACTTGATTAGACAGATATATATGAAGAGATTCCGTTGAGCCTATTCCGTCGATAATATCTAAATTAAAAACATTCTTCCATTGTTCTATATAAGAGGCAGGCAACGCCTCTCCAGCAGATACGCAAAGTCTTATCGAAGAGAGATCATAGTTTTTTTTCGTCTTCTCAAGGTAATTGAGCATAGATCCATACAAGGTAGGAACCCCAAAAAAGATGGTAGGACGATACTTTTCAATCGTCTCAAACACTTTCTCTGCAGTTGGTCGGTCCGGCATTAAAACAGTAGTAGCTCCGGCTCCAAGCGGAAAATACATCCCGTTTCCCAAACCATAGGCAAAGAAAAGCTTCGAAGCAGAAAAAGTAATGTCATTTTCAGTGATCTGTAAAATATTTTTGGCGTAATTTTTAAAGGCTTCTTCCATATCTGTTTGAAGATGAATCACACCCTTTGGCTCACCCGTACTGCCTGATGTATAAAGCCAGAACGCTTGATCATTAATATTGCTATAACAGGGAGGCAATTCTTTATCTTTGCCTTTTATTAGATCGCGAAAGGAGTGTTCATCTGCTTCCTTCAAGGGTTGATTTTCCCCGTCAACTAGGATTACATGTTTTAAGAAGAGTAAACGGTTCTTAATAACTTTTAATTCTTCCCAGCGCTCACAAGTTGTAACCAACACTTTTGAACGACTATTATTCAATAGAAACTCATAATCCTTTAACGGTAAAAGTGTGTTGGCAGGAATAGGAATTGCTCCAACTTTAATTGCACCAAAGAAACTAATTATGAATTCTGGAGAGTCATGTAATAATAGTAAAACGCGCTGTTCCATCTCTATGTTTAACTCTTTTAAGGCAGCACCAAATTGGTTAGCAGATGTATCGATTTCTTGGTAGGTGTAAAAACGATCTTCATAATAAATCGCCGCTTTATCACCTCTGCCTACTTCTATATTTTTTTGAAAGAAATTATAAGAAGCATTATACCTCGCGCCCAAACCTCTAATTTTATGCTCGGTTTTTATCACACATATTTCCCTCCAATAACCTTAATAAATTTCCTGCCTTTTTCTAAAATCCTTTATTTTCTGATAAAAATTTTCCCCACCTATTATTCTATTACAGACCAAACATATTTAACTGCTTTTCACCTACATAGGAGACTACACTTTTCGTTTCAGTATATAAATCAAGGGTTTCAAGAGATAGTTCTCTACCAAAGCCTGACTGCTTATAACCTCCAAATGGAGTTCCAGGGAATGCAGAAATCGGGCTGTTAATCATCACAATCCCGGCGTTAATTTTTGCTGCTACCCGATTCGCTTTTGCATGGTTTGTTGTCCAAACTGCAGATGCTAAACCATAAATCGAGTGGTTTGCCATTTCTATTGCTTCTTTTTCATTTGTAAATTTCATGACAACAACAACTGGACCAAATACTTCCTCTTGAGCAATTCTGCTTTCATTTGTGACATCACTAATAACAGTCGGTAAATACCAATAACCGTTTGCAAACTCCTTACCTTCAGGTCTGCTCCCTCCACAAAGAACGGTTCCTCCCTCTTCTACTGCAAGCTTTACATAGTCGTCTATTACTTTTTCATGACTTGAGGATATGACTGCCCCTACATGTGTTCCTTTGTCGAATGGATCACCGACTTTTAGTTGCTTCGTCTTTTCTACGAATCTATTTAAAAATTCCTCGTAAATCGATTCTTCTACAAAAATTCTAGAGCGGGCTTCACATGACTGTCCAGTATTATAAAAGATGCTGTATAAAGATCCATTTACCGCATCTTCTATTTCTGTATCAGCAAAGATGATGCTTGGTGACTTCCCTCCTAATTCTAAAGTAACGCGTTTTAATGTCCCAGATGCTTTAGACATGATATCTTTTCCTGTTTCCGTCTCACCTGTGAAGGCAATTTTATTAATGCCTTCGTGCTCTGTCATGTATGGTCCAATTTCCGAACCACTTCCAGTAATTACGTTCACAACTCCCGCAGGAACTCCCGCTTCTGTACATATTTCAGCAAGCAGGTACGCAGTAATTGGCGTGTAGCTAGCAGGCTTAAGAATCACTGTACAACCCGCAGCGAGTGCTGGGGCTACTTTCCAAGCCGCCATCATTAATGGATAATTCCAAGGTATAATTTGACCGCAGACACCTACAGGCTCTTTCAAGGTATAGTTAAAAAAATTATTCGGCATTGGATTTGTGCGTCCACCTGTAGTTAAAGCAACTCCTGCATAAAACTCGAAATCCTCAATGGCTTGAGTAACTTGACCTCTAGCCGCAGGAATGTTTTTACCTGTGTTCAAAATTTCTGCTTTTACAAGTTCATCATATCTTTCGCGCATGATACTAGCGATTTTATTTAATACCTGTGCTCGTTTACTATGTGAAAAGCGACTCCATTTCCCTGTTTCAAATGCAATTCTTGCTGCAGTCACAGCGGTATCTACATCAGATTTGCTTGCTTTAGCTACCTTTGATAATACTTCACCTGTTGCTGGATTATATGCTTCAAAAAACTCTCCTGATTCACTTTCAACCCATTCCCCATTTATATAAAGTTTGTAATAGTCTTTCAGCATGTAACTTTCCTCCTACTATCTTGTATATATATTGGCGCGGAGATTCAAAAACCAATTCGATTTCATATCTCAGTCACAGCATTCCGAACTGTCAAAGGACTCCATTTCATCTACCCCATAAATCTCACACACTGTCATTTTCATTGATTATCAGGTGGTAAAAGGAAGTTCTTTATTCTCTATTTGTGACAAGTTATATGACTTAATCTTCTGTTTGTAATTTTCATACCGGGCAAATGCCTCAACGTTCCAACCAGAAATAACAAACTTTCTTAACAATGGAGCTGGCCGATATCGTTCTTCCTGTAAATTATTGTATAACCCTTGTAAGACAGAATACACTTCATCAAGCCCAATACGCTCTCCCCACTCTAGCGGCCCATTGGGATAGTTTGTTCCAAGCTTCATCGCTATATCGATATCTTCCTTAGTAGCTATTTTTTGCGTAAAAGCATAAAATGCTTCATTAATAATCATTGAAAGCACCCTTGGAAAAACTAGTCCTACTTGGTCTTCAACAAATTCCGTTTCTAATTCTACATTTTCAAGTTGTTTAGTAACCGCTTCCAAATTGTTCGTTTCCCCAGTTAACGGCAAAGTTAATTCAACTAGATTTTGAGAATCCAAGTCTGAAAAACAAGCAAATCCTACAATTTTCAAATGTCCATTTGTCCAATTAGATACTTCTGTGCAAGTAACAGAAAGTACACTCGTTATAACAATTGAATGTTTATTTAAAACAAATTTTTCAAGTGCCTGAATTGTTTTTTTCTTGTTTTCTAGATTACCATGCTCTGTTTCCCAAATGAAATCAAAAAATTCTGTTTCACAATCGGCTAAGTGATCAGCAGTATTAATTTTTGTCGAACCTTCAAAAATTTTATGAAGTCTAGCGGCCAATTGATTAGAGCCAACAATGAGCACCTTCTGGAAGCTACTCATATTTGTAAAACCCCTTTCCTGTTTTCCGTCCAAGCCTGTTAGCTAGTATCATTTCTTTTTGTAAATAATGGGGTTTAAATCTACTCTCATTTTGAAAATTATCAAATAATGATTGAGTCGTATTGTAATTAATATCAATACCAATTAAATCTTGTAATTCAAATGGGCCCATTTTAAACCCGCCAGCCTTTTTCATGATTCGGTCAACTTTCTCATGTGTAACTAAACCTTCATCGACAATTCTAAGGGACTCATTATAAAAAGAACGGGCAATTCTATTGACGATAAAGCCTGGTGTATCTTTACATATTACCGGCCTTTTCTTAATTAGGAGGAAAAGGTCTCTAGTTCTATCGATGGTGGTTTGATCAGTTAATTGACTTTTTACAATTTCAATGAGTGGCATTAGAGGTGCTGGATTAAAAAAATGAATACCAATCATTCTTTGAGGATGATTTAAATTGGCTGCAAATTCTGTAACTGAAAAAGATGACGTATTGGTTGCTAGAATTGTTTCAGGGTCGGAAACTGCATCTAACTTCTTAAATAATTCTATTTTTAAAGATTTAATCTCCTGTACAGCTTCAATAATTAAGTCTAAACCCGATAAATCAGTGAGTTTTGTACTCACCTTAAGGTTTCGATTTGCTGACTCTGCCTGCTCTGGGGTAATTTTACCCTTTACTTTCATTTTTTCGATATTAGTAATAATATTTCTAGAGTTTCTTTCAAGGGTTTCGTCTTCTATATCATATAAAGTAACTGATAATCCACTTTGTAAAAAAGTTTGGGCAATTCCACTTCCCATTGTCCCCGAACCAACTACACCGACTGTTTGGATTCCTTGAGTTTTCTCAGGAGATGCATCAGCAGTTCCACTCCAACGTATACTTTCAAATACAGTTTTACAGTTCTGGCAATAGTACTGCCTAACTAGCTGTGCAGTGCCGAAGGATGAATATAACTCAACATTTTTTCCATCACAAAAAGGACAAGTTGGTTTTTCCTTTTCACTGAGCATTTACAATTTCCTCATCCCTCAAGCTTGGGATCAATGCATTCTTATACGAATCAGCTAGATTACTATTTTTAAGAAGAACATCACTCTCAACAAGAACAATATTGTTTTCCACTTGCTTCAACCATGTAATGACTTCTTGTTCACAAAGCTTAAAAGCATTAACGAATCGAGCTGGTATAGATCCGCCATCATTTAGCAACTTGAGTGCCCAGCTTTTTGAGTACAAAATATGTTCTTCCTGTTCTTTTACTAATTTATTAAATTGCAGCCCGATATCACTGCTTTTCTGATGACTGGTTAAAGCGGTTATCAATATGTTAAGCGCTGTGTTCATACAGTAGAGTCCTGCAATAAGTGATATCCATTCCTCGATTTTAACTATGCTATCGAATGCTTTTCCTGTTTGTTCCTTCACATCATTTTTGTTACCTTTTCCACCTTTTAAATTCGCTCCCCAGTTATAGAGAAGGCGCGCATGTCCAAGCTCTGATTGTGCCATCGCAATCGCTGCAAGTGTTCCTTCTAAGTCAGGTCCGCTCACACCGACCTCGACAAGACGGTCTCCTAGGATAAATTTGTTATCAGCAATCGTTTCTATTAAAGAAATTAATTCATAATTGACATTTGTGGAATTCACCATATTAAACCACCCTTTTCTTAAAAAATGGTTCTACTTCTCTAATGCAAATCATATTTTCCCTCTTGACTATATACATTTCCACCCATTTTTCTTCGTCGTAAATATATCTTGCATAAACACGCGCCAACTCATCACTGCTGGCCTCGACGGTTCCAATATGCATTAAATCATCACCTCGATTAATTCTGGAAAACACATTATATTCAAACTGTTTAACTGCTTTATTATTCATCTAGAACTAACCCCCCAAGTCTTTAATTTTTGTTTACCTGCTTCACTCATTTGATCGACCGTCCAGGCAGGACTCCAAACCACTTCAATTTCCACTGTATTTATATTCTCTTCTTGAAGCAGTCGATTTTTGATATCGCTTTCAATCCATTGCATACACCCACAGCCTGTTGAAGTATAGGTCATCGTAACAAGCGCCTTATTTTCTTGTTTTTCTACCCCATAAATTAATCCCATATCAACAATGCTTATTGGAAATTCAGGATCAGTAACGTCTTGTAACGCATTGATAAGAACGGGATCTTTATAAAAAACCTTTTCCATCTAGATCGCCTCATTTCGATATTCTTCAAGTTGTTGATATCCTTTTTGAATTCGATTAACAAATTCCTGATTTTGCGGACCTCTCTGCTTAAAGCGCTGGATGACATTATCCCATGTATCTGGCTCATCATATTTCCATCGCTTATTTTCAACATCGAATTTACAAGGAAAGGGAACAAGCAAATCATATTTCCCAGTCTCTTCGTTGTATTGGGCCGGAACATTAAGTCCAAGAGATTCACAGAAAGGAACAGCCGTTGACATCCATTTTTGCCTTAGTTCATCATTTGTTTTTCCTTTCAACTTATAATCAAGCTGGGATGAACGACTTTTTAAGTTATCCGCTACACCAAAGAACTCCAGTGACATTATAAACATCCAATCAATTGCTTCTTGGACCTGCTTAGCCGTTTCCGGTTCTTTCATAGCTGCCTTCATGATAATTTCGCCGTTTCTCAAATGGAATAATTCCTCTTTATCTACTTTGACTAACGCACGTTTCCATGGTCCGTATGATGTATGCTGGTGTGCATCTCCCAACAGGGTGTAACCTGCACGGTCAAACAATCCATTAAACACACCGAGTTCAACCCAATTATTTAATTTAAAATCAAAGGCAAATGGGTTTTTCCACTTATTTGGCGGACGTTTGTATAACAAAGATTGAACATCTTCTCCTAAATCCTTTAATAACCTGTAGGCAATATGCGCATGCCCAATTTCATCCTGCATAACAGCAAGTGCTGTGATTTTGTAATTTAAATTAGGAGCATCTTTGTAAACAGTCAGAAGTGGTGGCACACTTAGTAGCTCTGTATCCCCAACTATCATCAGAGTTTGTTTCAATGCCTTTTTATAATTTTCATCCATATCTTCTAATCTCTCCACCACAAACCCAGATTGGACCTTGCTCATCAAATCATTCGCAGATATTGCCATATCTCCCTCTCCTATCATATTATGTTTTTTGAACTATCGTCTTATATAAGTAATATAATAATTTACTTTATATGGTTAGTCAAGACTTTATCAGATTTTTCAGAAAACAAATAAACGAGATGTACATAAATACATCTCGTTTATTCCTTATAATTTATATTGGAACGTACCATTTGTTGAGATTTTATGAATTCTCTCTGATTCCACTAGATACTCCAGGTGTGCTAATGTTTCCGCAATGGCGAATCGCCACTGATGATCAGTAAGCTTTTTATGATGAAACAGCTTCTCTGTAATCTCAAAAGCTACTTGATTCGTTTCCAAAATGGTTAAAATAGTCGCTAAACGTTCCTTATGATGTACAATGATTTCCTTAGCTCTCTGTGAGAGATTTTCAATAGGTGTTCCATGGGCTGGATAAGCAATGCTTATATCTTGATCAACAAGGCAATGCAAAGTTGAAAAGTAACTAGCTAAGGGATTTTGATCAGAGTTGGGCCAAAGACTAATATTCGGAGTGATTCGATTCAAGACAACATCGCCTATTAACATAATTTTCTGACTTTCATGATAAAAACATAGATGTCCTTCAGCATGTCCACTATATTTATGGACGGCCCATCTTCCATCAGGACTATCTAATTGCGATTCATTGAAATTATTAATTTCGGGAAGTGGATTTACTTTACTTGAAAGAAACAATACGTTCTCTTTAACTTTCGTCAACAATGGCTCTGGAACAGCATGCTTTTGAAATAATTCATATGTTGCCTCAGCCTGCTTCGTGCTGCCGCCAAAAACAGTTTTAATCATCTTAGCTTCTTCTTTGCTCATATAAACATGTGCACCGGTTTTTTGTTGCATCCAACTAATTAATCCTGAATGATCAGGATGAAAATGAGTCAGGATAATCTTTGATATATCTGTTGGATTGATAGACAACTCTTCAAAGACTTCTTCCCAATACTGTTTCGCGTCTGTTGTTGGAAAACCAACATCAATTAATATGATTTCTTCTCTCGTGCGGAATATATAACAATAGACATACTTCATAGGGAACGGTACAGGTATCCCGATACGTGTTAAATAATCTGTTATTTGTTGATGATTTCCTGAAAGCACAGCCATTGTCAGGACCCCCTAAAAACTGGGTCCCGTTTTTCTTGAAAGGCGAGTAATGCTTCTTTTCGATCCCCAGTCCCTATTGTTAACTCATAGGCCTTTGATTCGATGGCAATCCCTGTTCGCAAATCAGTAGCATGCCCTTTATTAATTGCATATTTTGCTTGTTGGAGTGCAATCGAACTTTTTAGCAATATCGGCTCCAAGAATTCAAGTGTATAGGCCTCAAGTGACTCCTGGTCATCAAAGGTTTCATCAATTAATCCAATATTTTTCGCCTCGATGGCATTAAGCTTTTTACCGCTATAAATAAGTTGCTTGGCTTTCGAAATGCCAATCAGCTTCGGTAAACGCTGTGTTCCGCCTGCACCTGGAATGATAGCCCAGTTTATTTCAGTTAAACCAAGCTGCGCCTCCGATACCGCAAATCTAAAATCACAGACAAGGGCTAATTCCAAGCCACCTCCAAGTGCATATCCATTAATCATCGCTATTGTAGGCTGCGGCAAGTCTTCTATTCTATTAAAAACATCTCGAATTAGACAAACATTTCTACGTGTCTCTTGCTCTGACAATGTTTTTCGCTCTTTCAAATCAGCTCCAGCACAAAAAGCTTTCATACCAGTTCCGGAAAAAACCACCGCTTTTATTGTTAAATCGGTACTTAAGTTCAGAACAATTTCATTCAATTCCTTTAACGACCCATAATCAAGACTATTTAACTCTTCAGGTCGATTTAATATGACATAAGCGATACTTTCTATTTTTGTAACATAAACTTTTGGCATAAAACCTCTCCTCCTAATTAATCATGATAGATTTCTGAAAAAGGGTTGATTGCTTTCTCACGATTAACATAGCCTGCTTTATCAGGCGGATATTCCATTATCGATTCAAAATATTTCACTGCTTTGACTGAAGTCAGTTGATGGATATTCCAAAACAACTCCCTAGCCTTTATTCCATGCCAATCATCAGGCAGCAAATCTAGCGGAAAACCGGGGTCCAGGAAAAGGAATTTCCGGTATTCATGTACAATCTTGGTTCGTTCATAAAAGCATTGCTCATTGGAAATGGTATCTTCCCAAACAGCCTGCTGCATGTCATGAAGCTTCGATTCATATTGCTGTATAAAGGTTAAATAGTTTTTGTTTATTTCTTTTAAATCCCAACAAGTGCGTAAAATCTCTTCATTAGTATGAGTGATGACTTGGCTCGAACTAAATACAATTAAATAGTCCTTTAAATCATATGTATCCATGAGGGTTAGCACTTGTTTTTCTAATGGATTAGGACTGACCCAAATACTATTAGACATAAGCCCGAAACCAGTCCAACTCAATTCCTTACGTACTTGATTTCGAAGCACACGTTTTTCCTCAGGAATTGAGTAGGTTACCACTCTCCATAAACCATCCCATTGATGATTTCTGATTGTATAAACACGTTTGACACCATCATCCATATTGCGCTTTCCTTTTGGTGTTAATGAATAATAGCTTTTATTGCCTATTTTCCGCCCAATTATTAGATCCTGCTGTACGAGTCGTAAAATGGCACCGCGTACAGATGATTCAGAAATACCAAAATGATTCATCATTTTAATAAGGGTGCCAATCCATACCTCCCCTCCATAAAATTGAACGAAATCACCAAAAAGAGTATACAATAATGACCTTGGTTTCATGTTGATTCTCCTGTTCTCATAAAGCCTTTTCTTCTTAATGTAATCTAAATTAGCTCAATTTTCAAACTTGTTAGAGGATTATCCAATATTAAACTATCATCTAACTTTCAATAATCTTTTAATATCTTCAGGAATTGGCACCGCCTTAAACTTATCGCCCTCAATAGAAGTCCAAGCGCGAATTTCATAGCCATGGCCAGTCCTTCTCTCTCCACAAAATACATCATGATGAAAACGAATTGTCTTCGTTTTCATTTCCTCCACATGGGTGTACACTGTCACTTCATCGTCATAGTAAAGGGGATTTTCAAATGTACACTTTGCTTCTAGTAAAGGAATGATAATTTTTTTTTCTTCTTCTAAATATTTAGGACTCATATTTATCGAGCGAAAAAAATTATGACCTGCTAAATCGAACCATTTATAATAATTGGGATAATAGACGATCCCTGCTCGATCTGTATCACCCCATTGGATTTGAAATTTTGTTTCGTTTATGCGTCTTTTTAAATGAGTTTCTTCCATTATATATTTCACCAGCTTCCTTTTAGCATTGGTATTAAAAAAGCAATATCGGCAGAAACCGATATCGCTTTTTCAAAGGATAAATTTATTATTTACCTTTCCATTGTGGTTCACGCTTTTCAAGGAATGAAGCCAAACCTTCTTTAGCATCCTCAGAACGGAATAACAGATTTTGTATTTCTCCTTCGTAACGAATCGCCGCGTTTAATGGCATTTCTTTACCATTCATAATCGAAAGCTTGATATTAGTGACTGAATAACTTGCTTTACTGGCGACATTTTTTGCATATTCCAATGTTTTTTCACGAATTTCTTCTTGTGGGTAAACGCGGTCAACCAGACGAATTTCCTTAGCTTCCTGAGGTAGAATCGATTCTCCTGTGATATTCAAGTCGATTGCCTTTGAGTGTCCAACCAACCTAGCCATACGTTGCGTACCGCCTGTCCCAGCAAGAACCCCAAGGTTAACTTCTGGTAAACCAATTTTCCCTGCTTTATCACCCATAAAGCGTAGATCACAGCCCATCGCCATTTCCAGACCTCCACCTACTGTATGGCCTTCTAGGCAAGCAATCCAGATTTGCGGTGAACGAGCAATTTTATCAAGTGTTTCATTACAGAACAAGCAGAATTGTGTTTTAAAAACGGGATCAGCAGCTTTAAGGAAATTAATATCTGCCCCCACCGAGAAAAATTTAGGCATATCACTCATTAACACAGCTACCTTCATATCTGGATCAAAACGAATATCATCAATTGCCTCATTTAACTCTTTGTAAAAATCAAGTGTGTAAGCATTCGTCTTGTTAATATGAAGATGTACCTCTGCAACCCCAGTTTCTTTGTTTTTTTGGATTGTAAGCGTTCTCTTAGTTTCAACTGCTGTACTCATTCATCAACACTCCTTAGTTTTAGTATTATGTTTTATTTACTTCCGTTTATATTACATAATATACTATGGAATTTTCAGAATTGCAATTATTTTTGGTAAATTTTTTAAATTAATATATTTATTAAGATATTTATACTGTTTTTTCAATAATTAAATATCTTAATAGACTGCTTCAGGTTAAACACTAGTACAGCTATTTCAATTGATAATATCTAGGTCTTAAATTCTTTGTGATGGAATATTTGATTAAGATCAAATGGCTAATTAATCAAAAAAATGACCAACTCAAATATGAATTGGTCATTTTTAATAGCTTATATTCTACTTATTGATTCCTATTTAGTGTCCACACACTTTCTTTGCAACCCCTACGAAATATTCTACTCCGTATTGCAAGGCACTTTCGTCAATCTTGAATTTAGGATGATGCAGCGGATACGCTTTTCCTATTTCATCACTGTGAACACCTATAAATTGCATCGAAGCTGGAACAATTTCGGAGTAGGCAGAAAAGTCCTCAGTCCCAAACATTGGATGTTCGACGTTTATCAGGTTATCTTTCCCGCAAATTTCTTCTACAATTTCCCGAGAGATGTCTACTACTGTTTTGTTATTGACCACAGCAGGATAACCTAATAACCAATTCATTTCATAGTTTGCTCCATGTGCATCAGTAATCCCTTTTACAATTTTCTCTAGATATTCTCTAGATTTTACGCGACTATCTCCATCTAGAGATCGAATTGTCCCGCCAAGCTCTGCATATTCTGGTATTACATTTAGAGCACTTCCAGCATGAAATGTAGTAACGGAAATCACGGGTGCTTTAAGTGCAGAAAGTTTTCTAGAGATAATATGTTGAAGATTGGTTGTGATTTCAGCTGCAATGATTAATGGGTCGATTGTTAATTCAGGAGTAGAAGCATGTCCTCCTTGGCCAATTATTTTAATTTCAAAGTCATCAGCAGCCGCACAGAATACCCCATCTCTGATACAAATTGTCCCTTTTCGTTCATAGGGTGAAACATGAAGAGCGAATACATAGTCAACTCCTTCCATGATACCGCTTTTCACTAATTCTGATGCCCCTCCTGGATAGGATTCTTCAGCATGTTGAAAGATAAATCTGATTTCCCCAAAAATCTCCTCCCTTTTTTCAGAAAGAATCTTTGCAGCACCCAATAACATGGCAGCATGTGCATCATGTCCACAGGCATGCATAACTCCTGGATTTTTCGATTTAAAGTCCACATCAGCTTCTTCTTGAATAGGCAATGCATCTATATCTGCACGAAACGCAATGGTATAGTTTTTCTGATCAGCTTTCTTCGATCCTCTTAATACTGCCAATACACTTGTTTCTGTTGGTTTCGTTACTTCTAATCCTGGAAATGTACTTAATAGATTGTAAATATAATCAGATGTATTATGCTCTTGATAGGAAAGCTCGGGGTTTTCATGTATATGGCGCCTCCATGAGATTACCTGATTCATAATCGCCTTTTCCATTGTCATCATTAATGAAAGACCTCCTTATATATATATATTTATTTATTATTTCATATTTTCCGTTAAAAAGGACCATATTTAATAGCTTGGGCAATAATTAAAAAGATTATCGATACGGCCATTTGAATTAGGAAAAACGGAAAGATCCATTTCACCCATTTGGTAAAAGGTATCCCTGCTACTGCTAAACCGGCCAATAGTACTCCGGAAGTAGGAAAAATCATATTAGATAAGCCATCCCCTAATTGGAATGCTAACACAGCGGTTTGTCTTGACATACCGACTAAATCTGCTAACGGTGTCATAATTGGCATGGTGAGTGCAGCTTGTCCACTTCCAGATGGTACAACAAAATTAATGAGCATTTGTAAAATAAACATTCCTAAAGCATTAATTGCAGGGGGCAATTGTTCAACTAATCCAGACGTAAAATATAAAATTGAATCCAGTAGACCACCATTCGTGAAAATAACCAAGATTGTTTGTGCGACACCAATTATAAGTGCTCCAGAAACCATGTCACTCGCTCCTGAAATGAAACCATTAGCCATCTTAGAAGGTGACAGCCCTCCAATAAAGCCCATTATGATTGCACACATTAAGAATAACCCGCTAATTTCGCTAATATACCAACCTAATTTAATAACGCCATAAATTAACACAATGAAATTTACCAATAGAAGAAGTAACGCAAGAAGATGTCTTTTACTTAATTTGAAATTCAAATCAATTTCCGTATGCGCACTAGATTTGAATTTACCGAATTCACCCAATGTCGGGTTACGCTTTACCTTCATCGCATGAAAATAAATATATACTACAGTTACGATATAAAAAGCGACGAAAATGGCAACTCGTAATTCCATACCTGAATACATGGGCAATTCAGCAATACTTTGAGCTATGCCCACATTAAAAGGATTTGTTATACCAGAAGTAAAACCCGTTGATAAAGTTCCGAGCACCACAATCGCGAAACCTGTCATTGCATCGAACCCTAACGCTATACTCATAGGCACGACAATTGCAATATACACTAAGGCATCTTCCGCAGAACCGATCAGCGTACCTAATAAAGCAAATATTAATACCATTAACGGAATTAACACTTTTTCTTTGGTTCCTAATCGTGCTGCAACAAATTTTATTAAGGAGTCCAGTGCACCAGTTGCTTGCATTATTCCAAGAGCGCCTCCGAACAAAAATACAAAAAGAATAATGGAAGCTCCTTCAATCATGCCTAAATGTACACTGCTAAACATATCTAGTAGTCCAACTGGTGACGAATCAACAAATTCGAACGAAGTAGGATTCACGATTGTACGACCGTCTTTTTCAACTCGTTCATATTGACCTGCGGGTAAAACATAGGTTAGAACGGTGGCAATGATAATGACGATGAACATTAAGACAAAAGGATTGATTTCTTTTCCTTTCGCTTTTTTTGGTTGTTTGTCTGGTATAGGTTGATGCTCAAGAGAATTGGATGTGATTTGCTGAATAGTTGAATTACTCATATTTGACCCCCAGTTAAAGTTTAAAATAAATCTACTACTTTCTTTTTCCGTCTATCTAATGGAAATGCACTATAGACTTGTGCAATCAGATTGCAAGATTCATTAAATGGTATTAGCATCTGTAAACATATTTTTCAGTAAACACTCAATCATCATCGGGGTCTGAACGAAGGCACTTTCAATATGAAGTCGCTCCGTACGTTGATGTGCATCTTTTCCAAAAGGCCCTACATTAAAAACGGGTGCTTGAAGTTTCATCATGTCTTTAAAGGGAATATTATAGGTTTTTCCCCAAACGGGCGTATTTCGTTCAAAAGCAGACCAACCATCATCGTGATTGTTATAATGGACATAACTCAAATCACAAACACCATTAAAATAGTGAATATGATTGATTTCCATAGAAATTTTGTTTGCCATTTTTTTTATTTTTTTAATAGAATCGATGATAAGCGGATCATGTGATGTATTGACTGGAGGATAATAAGGTGGCGCAAACAATATGACAATCGCTGGTGCAAGTTCCTGGCATTGAATCAACAATTTATCGGCAATTCGTAAAGACTTTTCCCGCTCATCCCAATGAAAGTTCGCCTTCACCTCATTCTTTATTTCTTCTACAAGTCTCTTTCCTAACTTCTGCTCTGCATATACTATCAATTTTTCGTAGCGTAATACTTGGATCTCGCCTACTCCATTCAATTGTTCACGTTGGCACAATGTTTTATAGGATGCATTGCATGCTGCGGCTGCTTCTTGTGCAACTTTCTCAAACAGATTCATTATGTCAGAGGCACTTCGCTTCATGACAAAGACATTATAAAGCGCAACGGACCTATAAGGCGTTTGTGTAGAGTATTGTGATTTTAAATCTTTTTGTTGTAATACAATTGGTAACGGGGTAGTTTCACCTAGATCCTTTTCCCTAAAAAGGGCATTCCACTCCATGAGCTGAGTAAGGAAACTTGAAATATAGGGAGCTGTTATTCCTTTAAAAGGTTCACCAACATGAGTTTCTTTTCCATAAAAAAGAGCAGCCGGCATGATTTTACCCATTGTTCCAGAATAAATATACGATTTAGAATCGCCAGGCTTCTGTGAAAAGGAAGGTTCGCCATTTAAAAACAGTTTATAAAAAAGGTCATATTCATCCCGCATCTGGACAAGTCTCGAAACTGCCGCTCTCATTCCTGAAGAATTTACTTCTTCGTCAGGAACGGTAAGGAGGATAAGATTAAGAGGCCATTGTTCGAAAATAGCTTTTTCTATTATTGACATATGAAGGGCAAGCCCCATTTTCATATCCATTGTTCCTCTGCCAAACAAATATTCTCCTGATTCAAGATCATCACATGCTTCATTTGGCAACTCGGCTTTTCGCGTACGAAGTGCCTTCGTGAGTTCTTCCGGGTAAAATGCAAGAGGTTCTAAATCACCATATTCTTCAGTTTGGACCGTATCAAAATGGCTTATCAATACAACGGTATCTTTTACCTTTGGATTTCTGTAAAAGGCTGTGACATAGTTTCTCCCCAGGTCCACTTCATGAAGGGATACGTAATTAGGATTTTGTTGGAAGTATTCAATTTCGTATAATTTATCTCTTAATCTATACGCAAAATTCCGTTCTCCATCTGTGAGTGTCCGGCTGTCCCAACTAACAAGTTCACATAACAGATTTCGAAGTGTTTCTTTTGATCCCCATAATAAATGGCTCATTAAATATCACCTCTTTCAATTTAAATAAAATCTGGAATTTATTTTTTTCAAGGTTTGAAAACTCATCTCTTTAATTTGGATTAAAAACGCAGGGACAAGCGACTAAGGCCTCCATCTTGTTTTTGAAACTCTGTCATCTCTAATTCAATTGTTTTATAGCCTACCTCTTCAATTTGTCGCTTTGTCTTCTCATATCCTTTCGGTATGATAAGGGAACCATTTACTAAAATGCAGTTAGCGGTGTATTCTTCTTCTTCTGGAACGATAATTTTTTTATATTGATCAAATTCAGGATGATTAATAAATTCGCCTGCAACAATAATAGCGTTGTTACCAAGGTAAGCAATGCCCGTTTTTAAATGGAGAAATTTCTGCAGTGGAACAATCGTTGCTTGATAACCTTCTGATTCTACTATTTCTTTTAGTTGGCGTGCTCCTTCCTCGTTTGTACGTTCAGAAATACCAATATAGAAATGATTTTCAATTTGAAGAATATCCCCTCCATCTAATGTTCCAGGTGTTTTTATGTAGTGGAATTTTTCATAAAAATCCTTTAACACAGATTCTATTTCTACTATTTCTCCATTCCTTGTATCTGCTCCCGGGTTCGTAATAACAGCGAATTCTGGAGTTAAGACCGCTGCATTTTCAACAAATGCTGAATCAGGAAATTCTTCACTTTTCTGCAAACATGTAACGGAGACACCACAGCTTTTCAAAGCCTCTACATAACTTTCATGCTGTTTTAGTAATAACTCATAATCCGGAGTTCCTAAATTGGATGTTGTTAGTCCATTTACATAACTTTGGCTTGGTAATTTTACAATTACATTTTTGTACATTGATAATTCCCCTTCCCCCTCACTCTTTCCTTAAATGTTCTTGACTGATAGATCTTTCTTTTGGATGTTTAATAATTACTCGTTTTATGGGCTTATTCATAGATGAACAATAAATTATTACCTCCTCCTTTTCCGCATAATGGAATTATATTTCTTGAAATGGAAATTTTATTAAATTATAAATTTTAAAATGGTATAATGTCAATATATTAAGAATTATCTGAAATCAACCCCTTGAAGAATGGTGGTATATACATGCAAACAATTGATAGGGCTATGAATGTAGTTAACATGCTGGTATCTAAATCATCAGAAAACGGTTTATCTATTACAGAACTCTCTCAAGAATGTGATCTTCCTATTGGTTCCATTCATCGTGTATTAAAAGCGATGAGTAAGCACGATTTAATTAAGCAGGATGAGCAATCTAAACGATACGGATTAGGAGATATTTGGATGGAATATGGTCTGAAAATGTATGACACTTTGGATTATATTAGTATAATAAGGACAGAATTAGAAAGGCTTATGCATAAAGTAGAGGAAAGCGTATTTCTTTACCGTCCGATGGGATTGGAATCCCTTATTATTGAACGGATTGATAGTGAAAGAAATCCTATTCGAGTCTATGATCAACTTGGTTCACGGATACCCTTTCATGTCGGTGCTGCCAATAAGGTGATGCTTGCCTACATGCCAGAAAAACAGGCAAAAAAAGTTATAGATACCCTTGTACCTGAAAAGGAAAAAATAGAGTTTTTAGAAGTTTTAAAGGATATGAATTCCAAAGGATATGGGATTAGTCACAGTGAAAGAACTGAAGGGACATCTTCCGTCGCTGCCCCAATTTTGAATTTTTTTGGAGAAGTATCAGGTGCCATAAGTATTGGTTTTGTAAGTTTTAATTTGACACCTGAAAGACTCAATATCCTCGTTAAAAATGTGATGGAAACGAGTCAATGCATGTCTGCAAAATTAGGATATAACGGGTCTGAACATACGAAGGCAATGAATCGTTCTTTCTAAATCATGGTATTTTATTTAAAAAAGTAAGTAATCGAGGGGTATAAAGAAAAAATACAAAAAAATTATTTCAGGCTACTTTATCTCTGTTTTCTTGAGACTGAAGTAGTCTAATTTCGTTGGTATGCTTTTTATTTCATTTTACCTGATTTTTTACTTCGCATCTCTCTAAAGTTACCCCTTTTATACTCACACTAAGTTGTCCTCTAACAACAGACCAACAGGATATATTTATAGTTTAAATCGTTTTCAGATTGTGAACTTTATGTCATCACTTTTTATTTTTTTCAATCACCATTCTTCATACTTCAAACATATAATACATACAAAGGAAAAACCGGGGGTATCAACATGCAAGACAATTTACATGGATCGCAAATGAATGAGGTTGAAAAGTTTGATGAATGGGTGAAAAAGTTTTTTCTGGACCCGGAAACAAGTGCGTTGGATCATCAACTATTTTCAATTGATATATACGAAAGTGAAGATGAGTATATGGTGGAAGCGGTTTTAGAAAATCATGATGTTAAAGATATTAAAGTATGCCTAAGTGATAATGAGCTATCGATCATCGTTGACGATACTCATAAACCCTTTCTTGAAAATAAAGCGGATACATTACCCACACAGAGGAAAATCCCCTTCCCCTTTTCAATTTGCTCACGTAGGATTACCGCGGAATTTTCAAATCCGTTATTGGTGATTCGCATCCATAAGTTTTCCCCCGGAAAAACAGCTGACGATATTAATATTGAGTAGTTTTCTTTCTTCATAATAAAAAGAATGGCTAAGGAAGCTGCCTGCTTCCTTAGCCATTCTTTTTTTATCTTGATTAGCCCGCAAAGTAAAATGAAGTTCGACTTCCTTTTTGTGTAGAAATGACTTGAAGCTGGGCATCGATTCGTTCCTTTAATTCTGGAACGTGAGAAATTATGCCAACCAATCTTCCGGTGCTCTGTATATCCATTAATGCTTCAATTGCATGGTCGAGTGATTCAGGGTCAAGCGTACCGAAACCTTCATCAATGAACATGGTCTCAAGTGATATGCCACCTGCATTCTGCTGGACAACATCAGCAAGCCCTAGAGCAAGTGCAAGCGACGCCTTAAAGCTTTCGCCTCCTGAAAGCGTTTTGACATGCCGTTCCTGGCCTGTATATTGATCATATACAGATAACTCAAGACCGCTTTGAATATTCCTTCGCGTTGGGTCCAGTTTTCGTAAAAGCTGATAACGACCGCTAGTCATCTTCAACAATCTTAGATTGGCTTCTTTTAGGATATCATCTAAAAAGGCCGCCAATACATACCGTTCAAAAGTAATACGGAAGGAGTTTTGACCTTTAGAAATCTCGGACAGATGACCAACGATACTGTATCTTTCATCTAGACTTTTCTGCTCTTCCCTTATTAGCTCCAGTTTTCGTTCAATTTCTTCGTTTATTTGCTTGTCAGCCAGTAATTCATTCTGATTTCTGCGCAACAATTCCAATTCACGATCTATGAATTCAAAAGTCTTTTTCAACCCTTCAAGGTCCGGTTTGACCACATCTTTTAATTTCATTTCCAAATCATGAAATAGACTTAGAACGCTTTGCCAACTTTGATTGTATTGCAGAACTTGACTCTCTATATATTCGAGAGCCGATTCTGACTTTTTGGCTGTTGTATATTCTTTATAATTGGCAAATCCTTGTTTGGTCATATCCGTAATCAACTTTTCCCGTTCCTCTGTTAATTCACGATTTAAGGCTTTTATATTTCCAGTTAGTGATTCTTTTTTCGCATTGATGCCCGACTCTTTTTCTTTAACCATTTGAAGATTCTTTTGTGCTTCTTCTAATGCAATTTGTAAACGTTTCTGCGTTTTGACGGCCGCTTGATATGCTGCAGTATATTCTTCCTCAGTCCTGATTCCTTCTGGCATAGAATCAGTTAATCCTTTAAGCTTTGTAGAATTTTCAATATACCTGGTTTTGACTTGATCTTCTACTTCTTCTAAAGATATTCTATTCGCTTTTAGGTGGACTGCTTTCTCTTTTAATTCAAGCAACCTGCTTTCCAATTCACTAAACGCGGCCTTCTTAAGCCTCAATGTCCGTAACTTTTCTTGCAGCTCTTTTCCTTTTTGCTCGAACTGATTCAAGTAAGCATCAATTTGATCGAAAGAAAGCTGTGGCAAACCCTGTTGTAAGTCAGCCAATTTTTCTTGAGAGGACTCTATTAGTGCATTGAACTTAGATTCTGCTTGATAATATTCACTTTCAGCTAGACTTTTTTGTTGATCTGCAGACTTCAGATAGTTTTCCTGCTGTTTCAATTCCATATCCGATGGCATCTCATCATGCATTTTGGCGGGTTTAGGATGACTCACCGATCCGCACACAGGACAATTTTCACCAGTGTGCAACATGGACGCTAGCATCCCTGCCTGACCAGCGCGCCACTTTTCATTAAGAGCCTCTAGTTTTTCCTTTTCCTGAAGCTGAATTTTAAGAAGCTCTTGGAACCGGTTATTCTTTTCATCTAACACCCGCTTTGTGCCCTGTGATTCTGAAAGAACATCTTGAAGCTTTTTCATTTCTGATAACAAATGCTGATTTTTTTCGACTTCTCTTTCCATATCACTATAAAGAAAAGCTGCATTTTCCGCTTCTGATTTTTCAAGACCAACTTTTTCTGCTTCCGCTTCAATTGAACTATGCTCTGATACATTTTTTTCACGAAGCTGCTTACTAGTCTGCCACTCTTTTTCATCTAAAAGAACTTGCGCTTTTAAACTCGCGTATGTCATCACAGCATCTTTTACCTGCTCAAGTTGATGCACATTTCGAACCGCCCGTTCCCTTTCGTCTTCCTTCAATAATTCCTGTTCATAGGAATCTTGTTTCTTAATCCGCTCAGCCATTAACTTCTCTTCCTGCTCACTTAATTTTTGGAGTTCTGTAGTTACATCTTGTACTTGTTTACCAATCCGCAAATAATATTGCTCTTGCTTTTCTAGAGAAGCCGCTTTGTGCGCCATTTTAATTTGTTCTTTTACTTCATCTATTTCAGGTTTTTTCGCTTCAAGGATCTCTTTTTCCTTTCTCAGTCTTTCTTTTTCAGTAAACCTATTTAACAAATCCACCGCTTTTGAAAGCTCTTGGTTAACTTGATCTCGAGCTTCTTGCTTTTCCTGTATTTGCTTGCTAACATACTGACTTCTTTCTGTTGCTGCCGAAATAACAGAATGTAAGAGCGGCAAAATCTGTTGTTCATTTGGCTCTTCTGCCTCCAAATGTTCCTGCAGTCCTTCATGATTACCCGGCTTGATTCCTTTCATTAATTCAATTCGCCGCTGTGCACTTCTTTCACTTTTCTTTTTAAGAATTGAAGCTTCTTCTTTTAATTTTTCTTCTATTCGTTTATAAAGTTCGGTATGAAATAATTTCTGAAGTATCTGTTCTTTATCCTTACTGTCGGATGTTAACAGTTTTCTGAATTCATTCTGAGGAATCATCAGAATTTGCCGAAACTGATTGGCATCAAGTCCAATAAGTAATTTGATTTTCTCTTCAACCTCGCGTACATTGGCACCTAGCAGTTTTTTTCCTTCTGGCAACAGCTCATATAATTCAGCTTTCGCACCAACTGTCGTCGTGCCATCGCCCGATTTCTTCTTTCGTTCCTGTTGTGGTGAACGAGTTACCAAATAAGTTTTTCCACGCAGTGTAAATTGTAGCGAGACTTCCGTCAACATATCATCTTCGGCAAATTGACTTCGTAAATCTTGCCCACTTCGATCTTCACCACTTGCTTTTCCATATATCGCAAAGCTAATCCCGTCAAAAATCGTTGTTTTCCCTGCACCCGTCTTTCCAGAAATGACAAACATAGTTCTTTCTCCAAGGGTATTAAAATCAATAGTTTCTCTTCCGGCATATGGGCCGAATGCCTGCATCGTTAAAATATGAGGTCTCATTTTAAAGCCTCCTCTTTCTTCACAGCTTCAATTACCGAAACCATCAAATCTTGCTTTTGAGAATCAAAGTCTCGATCTGTCATCTCTTGGTAAAACGTTTCAAACAAATCCAATTCGGACTTTCGTTCATCCTTTACAGAAGAAAAGGATTTTTTTCTTCTCAGGTCAGCCAAATCCCATTTCCGCTCTAGGTGAAGTACGTTCGGGTAGACCTGACGTAAGCGATTAATCGGATCGATGAGTGATCCCTCATCATTTAGTGTTATTTTTAAATAGTCATCTATTTTTTGTGATTGATAAAAAGCAGGGTCAAGTAACTCTTCCATTGTGCCTGCCAGTTCCCTCATATCAAGCTTAGGCATCAAAGATCGATATCGCATATCGAAACTGCCATCTTCTTTCATCTCGACAATGGATAACGACTTATTTTGCTTTGCCTCAGAAAAAGAGTACTTCAATAGTGAGCCGGAGTAATATACCTTTGGATGGCGTATCGCATCTGGGCTATGTAAATGTCCAAGTGCCGTATAATTGAACGCATCAAATAAATCAGATGAAACACACCCAGAACCGCCTACTGACAAAACACGTTCTGAATCGCTCGTTTTACCACCTAATACAAAGGCATGTCCAACGAAAACATTTGGTTCATTCGGATTGAATGTTTCCGCAATAGTTCCAGTTATTCGTTTCATTGCTTCTTGATGAGAATGAATACTTTCATCTTCAAAAAGATGGCGAACGGTACCAGGTTCTGCATATGGGACACAATAAAAATTCACGCCCTTAATACGGACCGGTTCACATGTTTTTGTCAATTTCCCATGAATGTATAGCTGGCTATGACGATACCATGATGAACCGAATGACAGCCTCTCCGCCGAATCATGATTTCCCGATATCGCAACGATCGGTGTATTCATTTTCACATTAATGGTATAAAGAATTTCATCAAGAAGCTCTACCGCTTCCGTCGGTGGAACAGAACGATCATATAAATCACCGGCAATCACAACTGCATCCGGTTTCTCTTCTTCTACTATTTCAATAAATTGCAGGAGTGCATGTCTTTGATCTTCTGTCATATGTACCCCGTGAACAATTTTCCCTAAATGCCAATCAGCCGTATGGATAAATTTCATAGTTTCACTCCGTCCTCATTTTTACTTACTATTATTATATCAAAAATTGAAAGGATAGCATGGATTGGGTACAAACGTTCTAATTTTTACCATGATTTGAAGCACATCTTTTTTCAAACAAAAAAAAGGCACACTCTAAAGAGTCTACCTTCTCCTAATATCAGCTAAATAAATGTTCATATGGACTCATATTTACTTTTCGTTCAGCTAATTTTTTTTGTAAAAATTTATGATCACGTTTGGGCGTGGCAATGATATAGCCACGAATTACTAAATCTTCTGTAATATCTCCCGCTTTTTCCTTTAACGCCAATTCACCGATTTTACCAGCAATTTTATGTCGTGCAACATCACGAAAAAGTTCTGGTACAGGGCTCACTAAATCTTCAAGTAAATCCTTTTGCTGCTTTGACCATAAGTGCTTTGTTTGGTCCAAATAATATTCTTCCCAATCCATATCGGATTTTCCATCCTCTTTAGGAAACCTTTTTAAGAATTTCCGAAACATGAAAAAGCCACCGATGCTCATCAAAATTATTAATAGGGCTACCCAAAATAGAATAAACCATAAAAACCAGCCTCCAAGCAAAGAACCACCTCATATGTATAGAATAATTGTTACTATGTATTATAGACAGTAACCCATTTCTTTACAAGGCTGGCAATAGAATCATTCTTGTTCGTTTACTTCCAATAAGACCAGTGAAAAATCTCCCACAGCATTTTCTTCATAAAGATTCGTAACCGAAGTAGCATAGTTAAAAATCTCTCCGCGAAATTCCTCGTTTGACTGAGGGATCTTTATATCAAATACCATTTGATATAGAAGTGTTGTTATATCATGATATTCACTATTAGTTACCTCGAAATTAAAACTGACTTTTCTGAATTCTCCACCTTCAGAATCTTTTATAACTTCTGCATGAAAATCAGTAACATGCAGTGATACATCGTCCAAAATGACTTCATCTACCATCTTACTAAACATCTCCTTTATTTGTGATTAAAGTTATGTTATCACCTCAGGCGTCCCACGCCAACGATTCAGCCTTGAAAATATCAAAAAAAACGTGCACAGGAAAACCTGACATGTTTCTTTGAATTAATTTCCTTTTTCTAATCCATTGTACAAAAACAACACCCGACATAATGGCAGGTGTTGTTTTTTGTTATATTTAGTTTAATTAAAACTTACACCATATTACTTTCGCTTAAGTAAGCCGCTTTGACTTTTTTGTATTGGTATAGCATCGCTATTCGCCATGGAACAATCATCGCAAAAGCAAGAAGGAAAAACATTCCACTAAGCACGCCAACTTCAATTGTACTTCCCAGAATAAGCTTTGCAACAAGTCGTATCACCATTAGTCCAACTAAAATGAATATAAATGCTTTAGACCTCAGAATATAAATTTGTTCATTTCGAACTTCGAATTTGGATGTTTTAATTAAGAGGATAGAAAATACCATCCCTGCTACAAGAGCTTCTAGAAATTCGTATCTAGTGACCCTAAACATTGGGAAAAGAAACATCAAAGCACCCGTACTCATAAAGAGTGGGGGTAATATGATTTTTTTTTCATTCACTGGTTTTTTTGTTTCCTTCATTCGAAACATGAAAACACCCATAGCCATCACAATCGCTATACCTGTTGATATATATATCATCATTTTTATCATCCTTTTAGCTAAAATAGGTAAGTACCATGAAAAATTATATCACTTCAATTATTAAACAAAGTATATATTACCTAAATCAGATAAACAAGGAGAGTGTTTTAATCAAGCACCCTATTGATAGCATCTACTACTCGGCATTCGTCAAACGGCTTTACAATAAAGTCCTTTGCCCCTGCCTCAATAGCTTCGAAAACCATTTTTTGTTGTCCCATCGCTGAGCACATTATAACCTTTGCGTAAGGAAAATCTTTCTTAATTTCTTTAACCGCATCTAGCCCGCTCATGATTGGCATTGTTATATCCATTGTAACAAGATCGGGATTTAGTTTACGAAATAATTCTATTGCCTCTTTCCCGTTCTCACCTTCACCAATTACTTCATGTTCTGCTTTTGATAATATATTCGAAAGTGTCATTCTCATAAACTTAGCATCATCAACTACTAATATTCGGGCCATAGCCGTTCCTCCTCATTTCAAACAACAGAAAGCGAAATCTAATCGTATTGAAATGTAATGATAATTTTCAATAATAAGTATAGGATATCTGACTTAAGACCTAAAATCAAATGATTTAATGTGATAATTTAAGTAATTTTACACACGAATAGGTATAAAGAACCACAGACAGAATATCCTATTAAAATATTTTTAAAAATTAACTTATCCATGGACTAAAACCCAGTAAATCCCCCGAATAGTCTAGATAGGACTGCAATAATTTTGGTCATCCAATTAAAAAATAAAATCACGCCCATTAGAATCATTAAATATCCGCCAATTTTCATAATATATTGGCTGTATGTTTTAATCCATTTCAATTTTCCGACAAAGAAGGATAAAATGAAAAATGGTATGGCAAATCCTAATATATAAGCAGTCATATAGCTCATGGCCGCGCCTGGGTTGGTTGCACCTAAAGTGATGACAGCACCCAAAAGAGGACCTGCACACGGCGTCCATCCAGCAGCAAAAGCAAGTCCAATCAAAATCGAACCAATATATCCGCTAGGACGGTTTTTAAACTCGAAACGGCTATCTTTCATTAAGGACTTTGGTTGAAAGACCCCCACAATAAATAACCCAAAAATGATAATTAAAATGGCACCAATTTGACGAATTAATTCCTTGTAATTTGAGAAGAAAGAACCTAGATATGTAGTGCTAAACCCTATTGCAATAAAAACCAAAGAAAAACCTAGTAGAAAGAACAAAGTATGCAACATGCTCCTTCTTTGGAGCATGGCGTTCTCTGATTTAATCTCACCAACACTCATACCAGTGATATAAGATAAAAAAGCTGGGTATAGCGGTAAACAGCACGGAGATATAAAACTCAAAAAACCGGCTCCAAAAGCTAAGAAAATATTAATATCATTCAATAACCCTCACTCCTATGTAAGTACCTATAAACATTGTAACAAATAAGATAAAAAAATACATTTTTGGAACTGTGAATATTTCATGACAAACTCAAAACCAAATTACAAAAATTAGGTTAAACTGTTGTTTATTACCATTAAGGTAACTTATTTGAATTCATTAGACCAACCCTATATAATTGTTATATTCATACAAAATTTACAACTAGCTCATAAAAGGATACCTTAAGAATAGTTGGGTACAGGAAGGATATATAAATGGCGAAAAAAAATGAGTTTCTCGAACAGATTGAATTAAAGAGAAATGAGCTTATCAATATTGTCGCTAAAGACGGCTTAAACTCTAAGGTTGCGATAGAATATAGCCAGCAGCTTGATCAATTATTAAATAAGTATAATGAGCTCTTTTATAAAACTGGTATAGACTTTTAATTATCCCATTAATTTCTTACCAGTTTATCTCCTATTAATAATACTTCTTTCATTATATGCTTTTTGCTAGCAGTCATTCTCCCCCCTCTTTTATGTGTTCCCCTTCCAATTTCCACTTAGTAAATAATCACTTAAGTAACATTTTCTATAACCATTATCATAAAAAAATAGGCAACCGTCTTTGTAAGCTAAGGCCTATTTTTTGTTTCATTATAAGATATTACATACTTTCATGTTTCTATATCGAAATGGAAGTCAATTCGAGGATTGCCACAACAAGAATAACTGAGGATCCAGCTAAGATAGATGAATCTTCGGGTACAGGAATCATGAAACAATTGTTGTTTTCCCCTAATTTCTCTTTCCAAGAAGTAATTTGCTCATTTTAATAAAAAAAATTGAACTCCATATACTATGTCGTAAATACATGTACAGGAGGGCATTATTTTGAGAACTTTATTTTTGGCTTTTTCAGTTTTCATGCTTTTTTACTTTTACGACTGTAATTACATTCAAGCTACAACCGCTAGTCGGGAAGTTTACGAAAAAACAGGAAATGTTATTTGGGAAGGGAATACCCAGGAGAAAATCGTTGCAATAACCTTTGATGATGGCCCTCATCCTTCATACACCCCTCAAATCCTTGATATACTGGCCAAATATAATGCTAGAGCAACGTTTTTTGTTTCTGGTAATAAAGTGAAAAGTTATCCCGATATTTTAGAGAGAGAAGTAAAAGAAGGTCATGAAATTGCTAATCACACTTATAATCATATTTATGACAAAAATATGAGTGCTGTTTTATTATCCTCTGAATTAGATCAAACAGATAAAGTGATTTGGGAAATTGCCAAATATAAACCTTCTCTATATCGTCCTGTAGGAGGCTATCATAACGATTTAATCATTAATACAGCTGTTAACAAAGGGTTTAAAGTTGTTCTTTGGTCCTGGAGTCAAGACCCACAAGACTGGAAAAGACCTGCAGCTAATAAAATTTCGAATCATATTATTAAATCCTTACGAGCAGGTGACATCATTCTCTTGCATGATTGGACCGATCGTCCCCAAACTGTAAAAGCACTAGAAACAACTTTGGATTATTTATATAAAAATGGCTATGAATGTGTAACGGTATCTGACTTGCTATTTCGCTCAAATAATAGCTCACCCGGTTTATTTAGGACTTTTCCTATTGAATAAGATCCTTCCGAATATGTGGAGCAGGTCGATTACCAGAAGATATTGAAAAAGGTCATTTTGATTGCAGTGGATTCATATATGCCATGCTCAGACCGAATGGTATCATGTGGGCGATAGAAATTACAGACACACTCGTAAAACAAGGTAAACGAGTACCAGAAAAGGGCTTACAAGTTGGTGATCTAAATTTTCTTTTATTCTTATAAGAAGTTCTAATCAAACACCTTGGCTTGTGCTAATTAACCGTCTGAATTACTTCGATACTGTTGATAACGCTTTTTGTTTCTCTAGTGCTTTTCATTCTTTTCACATTCCATAAAATACGCTAGGATTCTCTAACGATGTATGCCTATGATGATGCACCCCTGTTCCCCTGGTGAAGATGGTATCGCTTTTAAGAACTAATGATTCAGCAGTTCCTCACAATTCTCATCTAATTCTTAATTTAGACTATATCTTCCTTTTCATGATGTTGTTATAGTACCCCTGCTAAAGAAAGATCTAGAATACATTATATTATTGGGAGCATTCAATATTTCCATCAATTTTTCACTAGAACTGAAAATGATTGACAAAGTCTCCCCTCTATCTACTATCTACTATCCTTTATTCTTTTTCATCGTTCCTGAACAATTTTTCCTACAAGCTGTTTCGAGGCTTTGGAACAACTAGTTTATGGTTTTATTTAATAATGACTAGTTAACGAATACAGCAAAAAAAGTGTGATAAAAGATTTTTCTAAATAGCCCCCTTGAGTTTAGTAAATAATATTATCGCGCTAAAATTATGTTTGACAAAAAGATAATAAACTATTATCTTTAATTAAAGATAATTTAATTCGAGATAATGTCCAAAGATTCGTTATTTATTAATGTAAATATTTTTTTCATATATATCTCGAATCAAAGATATCTAAAAATATTTCCAGGAGGAATTAAATATGATTGGAATAGGTTTATTAGTTATACGGGTAATAATTGGTTTATCGTTTGTAGGACACGGTGCACAAAAACTATTTGGCTGGTTTGGAGGTTATGGTTTAAAGGGCACCGGCGGCTGGTTTGATTCAATTGGTATGAAGCCGGGAGTTACAATGGCTCTATTTGCTGGTCTATCAGAGCTTATTGGCGGTGCTTTATTTGCTTTAGGTCTTTTTACACCGCTCGCAGGTATTTTAATTGCCCTTACAATGCTGGTTGCTATCGTTAAAGTTCACGGAGCAAATGGCTACTGGTCAACTCAAAATGGCTATGAATATAATCTTGCCATCCTTGCCGTTGCGATTGGTGTAGCGATTACAGGAGCTGGCCAATACTCACTTGATGCCCTATTATTTTAGCTTCTGTTAAAGTTTTAAGTAAATGTAAAGGTAAGATAACGAGAAAAGTAATTATCAACAAGATACTGTCAACAGAAAAGCCTTACCGATAAAGTGTTTCCTAATAAGTACAGGTATTAGATGGAAAAATAAAAGAGCATCGTATATTCGATGCTCTTTTTAACTAGTTAAATTGTATATAGTTTAAGAGTCATTTTGTTACCGTAAATGGTCACAAAGTATAAGCGAGATTAAAAGAGACCGAAACACTAATGATCTTTTGAAGTAGTAGCTTTCACTTCTTCCCTTTAATATTCGATAATCTAATAAAAACACCAAGACCCGCAAAGAAAAAGCCTAAACATAATAGGCTTCCTGGACTGCCCCATACTATTTCGTGTATCATATTGTTCCTCTTTTCTATATGAATATTTTACCATATTACTATAACATTCACATTAAAATCAAGTCAATATATTCCAATAAAGCACCCTTTAAATTGAAGTTCTTGACAAACTCATTAGGGAGTGCGGGAGAAACAGAGTCTGTATTCACTGATGTATCAGAACAGAAACACAAAGACGGCTACACCTGCACCCATTGTCAATCCACTAATGTCATTCGCTTCGGTAAATATCAGGTAAAAACTACAATCAATACCATTGAACGTCAAAGATACCGCTGCAAAGAGTGCGGTAAAACATTCACAGATATGACGAACACTCCTCTTCAAAGAACTCATATGCCTAGTAAATGGCTTCAGTTCATCGAATGTATGATTGAAGGGTATTCCCTTCGGAAATCAGCTAAACTCATTGGTGCTCATTATGTGACGCTTTTTTATTGGAGGCATAAAATTCTAACTGCATGAAACAGATGGATTTTGAACTTTTCGAAGGCATAGTAGAAATGGATGAAACCTATTTCCTCTATTCAGAGAAAGGAAAACGGAATATCCAAGGTCGAAAACCAAGGTTACGCGGTGGTAGTTCGGAGTTTAGAGGAATAAGTAAGGACCAAGTATGCGTTCTTGTAGCCAGAGACCGCCAAAAGAGAACGTTTTCCAAAACAATAGGAAAAGGGCGTATTATAATAAAGAGTTTGGACGAAGCGTTAGGTTCCAAGCTATCAATACAAAATGTTCTATGCACGGATGTTTGGTGGGCGTTATGACTTATGCCAAAGAAAAAGGAATTGAGCATCATCGCTTTAAAGCAAATGGTAGGGAGCGAGTTAAAGGGATTTATCACATCCAGAATGTAAATAGTTATCACAGCCGTTTAAAGAGCTGGATGGAGCGTTTTAATGGTGTAGCGACTAAATATCTAGACCATTATTTGAGCTGGTTCCAATTCTTAGACACCATCAAACATATAAAAGATAACTTTACGATAACCAAAATGGTTTTAGACAGTTGTTCTTTCTCAGTTAACACAACTTATGATAAACTAAGATTATCAGAATTTTCCAAATAACAGAACGTTCATTGTTCCGTTAAAGGGCCAGTTTAATTGAACAAGGAATTGGCATGACACCTTAATTAGTGAGCTATCTACAACACGCCTCAAATGAATTTTGACCAAAGGGATTATCTATTAAAGGGATTAAAGTGGAGGGAATAGAAAATGGATGTAAAGACACTTTTGTTACAACAATGGGCAAGCTGCTTAGATGAAGAAGACTGGTTTCCACCACTTGAAAAAGTGCTAGAGGATATTACTTTTGAACAGGCAATTTGGAAACCGGTTGAGGGGGCAATGAATTCCATTTGGGAATTAGTTTGTCATTTACTTTTCTATAAAAAGAGACTTCTGATGCGATTTCTTGGTGAAACAGCGAATGAACCCCAGGCAGAAGATAATGAATCTACATTTAGATTACCAACTGAGACGTTTCAAAATTGGAAGGAAACAAAACAAGAATACTTTTATGTTCATCGTGAACTTGAAAAAATACTAGCAAAATCAGAACATGAAGATATGTATAGACAGATCCCTGGAGAAAGATCATTAGTGCTTGAACTGAAGAGTTTAGCATTGCACGACGCATATCATATTGGGCAAATTGTATTCCTAAGTAAAATGCAAGGAGCTTGGGCAGGGAAACGCAGTTTTTAAAAAAGCTTCATTAGCTTTACAGTTATTCCATTATAGGGGGCTTTAATGGAATAAGAACGGGAACGTCCAAATCGGACGTTCCCATATTTTATACCTGAAAAACAATACTACTTAACAAAGCCTTTCTTTTAAATGATTGTAATAAGCTTCATTTGTTTCAACTTTCGTTCCTGGTTTGAATGGCTGCATCCCGTCATCTCCTCCTCTTCATTTATTTTGTTTAGTGATTACAAACAGATCATTCATTGATTATGTAATACACTCTATGGCCTTTTTGTATTTAACCATTATTCTTTTTCTCGAACGTGTACTATGTATCACAATCTTTTCAATAAATTCTAGAAAAGTGTCATTCGCTAACTGTACTATTGGACTACCCTCGACTTCCTCGCTTAATGGATCAATAATGTTGCAAACCAATTCGTTTAGATACGACATTACGCTTGTTACCTGAAGCAGAAAAAATAACCAATTGTTATTTTGCTTTTTTTGTACATTATATTAACAATTATGATTAAGAGGGTTTGCAAAGATATATATAACAATGAATACCTTTTTCCATTAAAGAAGTTGAACGATTAAGAGTATAGAAATTGTAAGGATATAGGAATTAAGCAGAGAATCCATAATGCATTGAACTTCTAGGCTATGCACTATTCATTCTTTACAATAAGAAAACGGAGTGGGGGAATAACCCGCTCCCTGTTTTTGCTTCTAATTATTTTTATTTATATTATTTATATCCCTGAATGATAGATGGCAGTTTGGTGCATCTTAGCCATTAAACTTACTTATTTTGTAATAAAAAATCAAATCAAATGCTAATTTGACTTCTTATATTTTTCTTCCAAAGTCGCAACTAAATTTGATATTAAATTTCTCTATATTTCTTTATAATTCCTTGTCTCCTTTGACTTTCTTCTCATCACCTGTCTTTTTTAATCCTATAGTTTTCATTATTTTATTCATTCCATCTAATAAGTTATAAAGAACTAAGTGGACTATCACAGATGGCAGTAAAAAGCAGAACCTTCTGAACCAGCTTTTTTTTTACAAAACGTTTACTTATTTTCATAAAAGAATAAATTTATAATTGATATCCTTTATTATGTTATAAAAATTTAATGAGGTGAATGTTTTATGAGAATGAAAAAAGCATTTATTGGTTTATCGCTCTTATGTATGATTGCTCCTGGTTTTGCTAATTCGGCAATGCCTCAAATTCTGTTGCTGAAAAAGATCGAAGTAATATCGTGGCAGATTGGAAATTTTCGAAACAACATGTGAAAAGCGGTTCAATCGATAAAGGCAATTTAATTATTGAAGATGCAAGTAAACAAGGAAATGATTTAGAGTTAGTAACGATTGGAGATCAAGCCACGCCAGAATTAAACAATATGATTAAATGGTCTGAAGAAGATTATCATAATCAAGAAAAAGTTGATAGCTTGCAATTCGCTAATTACAAAAATGCCCCTTCAGGAAGATATTTCAAAACAATAAAGGAAGCACCTATTAATAAGGAGCAATTTGATAAAGGATTTACAATCGAGGCTGTAATTAAATTACCATATAATTTTGAAGACCGTTTACATAGCTGGATGGGAATTTTAACAAGACAAGGGCAGGCTGCTGATCTTAATAAAGTGGAAGGCGAGAAAGAAATCCTTACTACATTATCTATATCTAGTGATAAAGAAATTCAATGGACAAGTCATCCCTCTAATCTAAACTATAACGTGGGAAACTGGTCTCGTTCTTTAAATGCTGATGAATGGTATCATTTGGCGGTTGTTAATGACGGTAAAACGACCACTTTAACTGTAAATGGCATTAGTGATTATGGAAAGTCAGAAAAGGTAGTAGGCATTGCAGCTGTAGAAGGTAAAGGCTGGAATATCGGGGCATCTGAGTGGGGAAATGAATTAGATGCACTATTTGCAGGTAACATCCAAGAAATACGAATTGCTAATGAGGCTTTGACTGAAAAAGAATGGCTTGTTCAAGGTGCTCGAGACGATGAACCATTCAAAGGAACAAATGATAGAATTCCATTTCTAACAAACAAAAATAATTATAATTTTCTTTTTGTCCCAGATACGCAAAAATATTCTAGCCAGAATCCAGAGATATTTAATAGCCAAATGAATTGGATTGCAAAAAACACTAAGAAGAACAATATTGTAATGAACACATTTGTTGGAGACATTGTCGATAGTAATTCAAAAGTGCAATGGCAGAATTCCCTCAGAGCCATTTCCTATATAGATAAAAAAGAAATTCCTTATATGATGGCTGCAGGGAATCATGACTATGCTGACGGAGATCCATTCTTAACATATTATGGACCGCAACGTTTTGCGAATAAAAAATACTATAAGGGCTCTTCTGATTCGGGATATGGCTCTTATGCAATTGTTAAAGCAGGAAGCTATGAATACTTAGTCTTAATAGTTGATATGAAAAATCTTCAAAAAGACTTGCAATGGTCAAAAGATGTTTTAAATCAACATAAAGATAAACCGACTATTATCGTTTCTCATGATGTTATTTATCCTGAGGTTGAAAATAATAAAACTGTTGCCGTTGAGTCGACTAACGGCCGACTGATCTGGGATGAACTTATAAAGGATTACAACCAAGTGTTTATGACGGTTAATGGACATTATTTTGGGATAGCACACCAAGTCAAACAAAACGCAGCGGGGAACGATGTCATTCAAATGCTAGTCAATTATCAAGCAAATTACCGAGGAGGAAATGGCTGGCTGAGACTTGTAGAATTCGATGAAAAGAAAAACAAAATGTTTTTCCGTACTTACTCGCCTTTTGTAGATGAAATGCCAAAGAAAGAAAAAACCTATATCGATTATAAATATTTAACAGATGAAAACAATCTATTTGAATTAGATTTCCATTTTAAAGAGAGATTTAATTTCAATTAATCAAATATGAGGATAACTCATAAGAACTAACTTCCCATAGCCAATATTTATTTCCTACCGCTATAACATCAGCCTGAGGAGATTGTTTGTTTTGAGTTATTCTTATTTTTATATTAATTTTAATTTTTTGTCCACACTATACTTTTTGGCACAATTTCAATAATGTATTGGGGATAATTTCTGTATAAAAATCCCTACTCTCATCTGGTTTTCCGCTAAACAAAAAGGCTGTCGTGTATTTACGACAGCCTTTTTGTTTAGCTATATGAATTGGTAACTCGGTATACCACTATGCTTTATTCAACACCTGGAAACCATCCTGGAGAATTGATAATCACTTGCCATAATGGATCTGGAATATCAAGTTGCTGCTGATTATTCTTGTTTATTTTAGTAACAATTTCTGTTTCTCTGCCTTGCTCCACTTTTTGAACCCATTCAGGATCAATAATGAGTTCACGGGCTAATGCGATTAAAGGAACACCTGTTTCAAGAGCTTTGATCGCATCATCTGCTGTATAGATGGAACCAACACCTATGACAGGAACTCGATCCCCTACACGATCTTTTATGATTTCTATTCGAGGACGGTTAGCCTCGGCTCCTCGTCTAGCTGTTGACCAGAAATCCATTAATGAAACATGAAGATAATCAAGATCTTTTTTTGCGAGGGCATCTATTAATACCAGTGTATCATCCATAGTGATTCCAGGTGTTTCTGGCTCTTCTGGTGAAAAGCGATATCCTACAATGAACGGCTCTTTGGCATGTTTAGCAACTGCCTTTTTCACTTCATCTACAACCGCTATTGGAAAAGTTAGACGTTTTTCTAGAGTTCCACCCCACATATCTTCTCGACGGTTAGAATGCGGTGAAAAGAATTGCTGAAGTAAGTATCCATTGGCACCATGAATTTCGACACCATCAAAACCTGCTTCAATAGCACGTCGAGTGGATTCTCCAAAATCAGTAATAATCGATTTAATTTCTGTTTCAGATAGTGGACGTGGAACAGGTTTACCATCGCCTTGTGAAGGAATATTACTGGCACTTACAACATCGCCATTTGGTACTAATTCACGTGGAACCTCGCGGCCGCCATGGAAAATTTGTAAAATTGCTTTTGCCCCTTTCGCTTTAATCGCTGTAGCTAAGCGTCGTAAGCTCGGAATCAAATCATCCCGATCACCGCCAAATTCACCATGAAATCCTTTACCATTTGCCGTGACATAGGTACATGCTGTAATAACCATACCCACGCCGCTTGACCTGCGTTCATAATAGTTAATTTCAGCATCGGTAACTGTACCGTCAGGATTCGAAGAGAAGTTTGTCATTGGTGCCATAACCAATCGATTCTTTAAATGTACCTCTTTTCCTAAATTAAACGATTCAAATAATGGTGTAAATTTAGAATTCATTAGTTGTATTCCTCCATTTTAATTATGTTATCTCACCATGTGACAGGTATTGGTTAAGATTGGCTATATTTTTTTCTTGTGCAGTGGAATGAACAGATCCAGGTAATAACTTGTATATCAGAATCAAATTATGCATGCTTTGCAATTAATTCTGTTAAAGCTTCTTTAGGCTGATAGCCTACTACCTGATCCACTATTTCTCCATCTTTGAAAAGAATAAGTGCTGGAATACCCATGACTCCATACTTTCTTGTAGTATCTCCATTTTCATCTACATTAAGCTTAACAATCTTAACTTGATCACCCATTTCAACATCGATATCATTAAGCACTGGCGCAATCATTTTACAAGGTCCGCACCAAGGAGCCCAAAAATCAACTAACACTAAACCTTCTTTAATTTCACTAGCAAAAGTTTGATCTGTTACATGCATTATTGACATAATCATTTCCCCCTCTAATATTATCCATTAAAATATCAATCTATATTTTTAATTACTTTATCTATTTACATCCAGATTTCCAATCCTATTTTCTGGGATAAGAACCTCAGATTTTCTAGTAATCATTTTTGGATGTTTTTTAATAGATGCTAATTTTTCGGACAATTCCATAAACCACGCCTCATCTTTTGAAAGTAAGGCCAAATCAATTAATGTTAAAAGATGAGCTTCGTTACTAATTGATAAATCGGGAAGCTTTTCAGTCCATTTACTTGGAATCCAAATCGATTTTCCAACCGCTTTTTCATTGTCACTTTCCACCACATTCACTTTTACAATTTCTCGATTAGAGTTAACTATTTCAACAAAGCCGTGGATAAGTTCTCCTTCTCTGGACCTTCCCTGTACCCAATCCCCATTTTCAAATCGAATTTTATCGGCCATCTCTATAAATACACCCCTTAAATGTTTAGTCACAGTTCAATTTAAAAGCTTTTAACTGTAAAAATAAAATATACAGTAAGCATAAAAGAAAAAACTAAATCAATATCAAGGACATTGTTTAATTTTTTCCAAAAAAGTGCTAAGGGTAATATTCTCTAAATATTTTTCAAAATATAATTCAGCTTCATCGAATATTTGATCCATAACCATCTGGGTATTAGACGATATAACACATTTTTTTTTCGGATCACCTGTACACCAATTTGGTTTCAGGGTTCCATGTGAGACTGCAATATAAATATCAGCCAAACTTATCTCTTGAGGGTTACAGTCAAGAATATAGCCGCCGCCCACACCTTCTTTTGTCTTAACAAATCCATTATTTCGTAAGCAACTCATCATTTTACGTATTCTAGCTGAGTTTGTACAAACGTTTTCTGCGATAGACTCACTGCTTGCCATATGATCTGGTAAATATGCTAAATAGACTAAACTATGCACAGCTATTGTAAAATCACTATTCACTTTTTTCGCATCCTCCTCAAGAAGATTACTGTAATTTTAATATTTACAGTTAACTATGTCAACTAAAAAACTCACTAATGATTATCTCTATTTTATGCCTAACTTTATTTTATCAGGTTTTTATTTAATCAAATCGTTTTTTTTTGAAACAATAAGAATAACTGTTAGAATGTTTTTTTGTTTCGGGGGGCTGAATGAGTAACACCCTTCCATCCTCCGTAACATCAAGTTTTTTTATAGAAAGAAGTTGAATTTATTGAGTGACTCTAATAATATTCGTTCGAAACGAATAAAAGATATTCCCTTTTCCATGCGATCTTTCTCCCATTGTACTTGGAGGAAATACTGCTCAATCTTAAAGAAATACACTTAATCTTGCAAGACATGTGAGAACTTAGGGTATAATCGTTTCTGGCTGGCTGAACATCATAATATGCCCTTTATCGCTTGTTCCGCTACATCGGTAGTGATTGGACATGTAGCAGCAGGTACTTCAAAGATTCGTGTAGGTTCAGGAGGAATTATGCTCCATTAGTTATTGCAGAACAATTTGGAACGCTCGAATCCTTGTTTCCTGGTCGAATTGATTTGGGACTTGGGCGAGCTCCTGGTACTGATCAACGTACTGCATATGCTCTAAGACGTGTCCGTCAAAGTAATGGTCAAGAGTTTTCAGAACAACTGGCAGCGTAATCCAGCTTTAGCTTCTGAAAAAATGTATGTAAAAGCTATACCGGGAAATGGCTTAAACATTCCGATTTGGTTATTTGGCTCTAGCGGCTTCAGTTCGCAACTAGCTGGGATGCTTGGATTGACTTTTGCGTTTGCAAGCCATTTTTCCCCTGAAGGAACACTCCCTGATCTAGAGATATAAGCTTTTTTCTCAATATCCGCAACTATTACGAATAACTAATGATGGAATTAGAGAATTTGTCTACTACGTATTTCATTCTTTTCATTGATCATCTCCTTCGAAATCTTCTATGTTATTTTTGAGAATAATGCTTGATGCAACAGACAAACCTACTCTTATTAATTTCGTTTAATCAATGATTAATATTGCACTCATGCAAAAAAATACACCATTAATAAATCATGGTGTATAAGCAAATATCTTCTTTTAATGCTTTACTACAATTATTTACCTACTAGAATAGATTAGTAGCTGGAAGGTTCCTCTGTCCAATCAGAAAAAATCATTTTATAACACCATCTAAAGTCTTCTCATTATTTGCTGATTTATCGATTTTTTCAAGGTGGACCAATTTGTTCCAACATTCGAGAAACTTAGAAAAACAGTATTTCTCATTAATCATTACCGCGATCCTTACATGTAATAAAGAGCCGGGAAGATCGTTTAAAACGATGCGTAATAAATTGGATATATTTCAAAAATCCCAAGTGGCCTAATAGATTGGATAATAAATGGTATGAGAGATACCTGTGAGGACATCTCCTATTTCCATTTTGGTGCCTTGCACCAATTTTACTATTTAAGTGACTGAAGTCCTTTCAATTCAGGAACGACATTCACTATCTCCCTTCCTGTAACCGCTGCTACAAGGTTCTTCGCTGCTAGCATAGCCATATCATATCGTGTTTGATGAGTAGCTGAACCTATATGCGGCAGTGTTACCACGTTTGGCATGGTTAAGAGCGGATTGTCAGGCGCTACGGGTTCCTGATCAAATACATCCAAACCAGCTGCAAGGATTTCCTTATTTTGCAGTGCTTCGATTAGGGCCTTTTCGTCCACCGTCTGGCCGCGTGATGTATTAATAAAGATTGCAGATTTTTTCATCAGTGCGAATTGCTCCCGTCCTATTAGCTTCTTCGTCTCAGGGGTATAAGGAACCATTAAAAGAACGAAATCTGATTCCCGCAAAAGGTGCTCTAGAGAGGCATAGGTTGCACATACCGTTTTCTCTACTTCTGGTTTTCTTCGCCGGTTATGATACAAAATCTCCATGTTAAAACCGAATTTCCCTCGTCTTGCAATAGATTCTCCAATCCTACCCATACCTATGATGCCCAATGTTTTTCCATGAACATCAACGCCAAAGAGGGGTTCATCGCCTTTACTTCCCCACTTGCCGTCCTTTACAAGCTTGTCCAGTTCCGGAAGGCGGCGGGCTGCTGAGAGCATTAAGGCTAAAGCTAAATCGGCCACGGTTTCATCGAGCACATCCGGTGTATTCGTACCGATTACGTTTCTCTTTTTCATTGCCTCTAGATCATAGTTGTTATAGCCTACTGAGATATTGCTGACAGCCTTTAGGTTTGGTGCATGGTCCAGAAATTCATCATCAATTTTTTCCCCGGTGATGAGCAGTCCGTCAGCATCGGAAATTTGCTTTAACAGCTGGCTTCGGGTAATCGGTTCAGGGCCATTCCATTTTTCACACTGGCAATACTGCGAAATATATGCTTCCACCTCAGCCGGTACTTGTCTTGCTATATACACTTTTGGAATCAATTTATGTCCTCCTTCGTTACACTATTCTTGAATAGGATGTTTTACAATAAACCAATAACAGATTGCGGCGCATCCGGCGATTAAACCGCCAGATATAAAGGCAAGGGAGTAAGATCCAGTTGCATCCACAATCATGCCTGCCACAACGGGGGAAAAGGCTCCACCAAAATAACCGCCAAAATTCTGAATGGCACCTACGGAAGCAACCATAGAAGGAGGGGCAATGTCACCAGCAAGTGCCCACGCACTACCTGTAATGGCAGAAATAAAACAAAGAGCAAGGGTCAGTAATGTTAAGGTAATAGCGAGTCCTTTGACAAGAGGAACTGCACATACAACAATGGCGGCCGAGATGGCACATATACTAATTAAGGCACGCTTTGCTTTAATAGGTGTAGTAATTCCCTTGTCCACCCATTTTTTAGTAAGATATCCTCCGAAAATATTACCAAAGATTCCGCCAAGCCAGGGGATACCAGCATATATACCCATTTCTTTTAGTGAGACATGATGGACATCGAACAAATAAAGGGGCAAGAAGACAAGGAAAATATTCCAGATCCAGATGGTACAGAAGAAGCCCAGAATCATTCCCCATACGCTTCGATATTTAAATAACGAACCCCATTTGATTTTTGATGATTGAATGCCTTGCTCCACTCCACCTCCTTCCGACTTAATGTATTCAAATTCCTCCTTGGAAAGTCTTTGACTTTTTTCAGGATTTTTATAAAAAATCACAAAACCGATCGCGAATATAATACCGATCACACCAGTTATATAAAACAGTGCTCTCCACCCAAAAGTCACCATAATGAAAACGAGCAGTGGCGGTGCAATGGCTGGGCCCCATTTGGACGAAGAATCCCAAATTCCAGTCGCCAAGCCTCGTTCCTTTTTAGGGAACCAATACGATGTGATCTTAGCCATCGTCGGAAAACAAGGTGCTTCACCTACTCCAAGTAAAATCCGTACAGCAATAAATGAACTCATTTTATGAACAGCTCCCGTTAAAATGGTCGCACCACTCCACCAAATAAGCGCGATTGTATACACTTTTTTGTACCGAACCGATCGATCAGCCAGCCGGAAGGAAGCTGCATTAATGCATAACTCCAAGAAAAAAAGGTTCCCAATAACCCGATTTCGGTTACGCTTAGTCCGAGTTCTTTCATCATTTCAGGAGCTGCAATGGAGAGGTTAGCCCGATCTAGATAGTTTATTATTCCTCCGATCAATAACCAGATGACGACGGTCCAGCGAAATTTCCGGCCAATATTTAATGGCTTTTCTTGCTTTGTTTCTATTCTTGCTTCCATACCTTATCCCTCCTTGATATTTAAAACGCCATAATTGGCAGCGCTTCCAAAATAAGAAAAAGCCAGAGCTAACGCTTGGATAATATGTATATACAAGGAGGTTTTTGTTTTATAATATAAAACCCGGTTTTGGAATTGCAACAAAAAATAAACGAATAATTCTTTTTATTCTGTAAAATATCGTATTATGATGATGGATGATTGTCAATCTTTATTCTTATTTTTAGGATTATATTCCCAGAAAAGATTTTATATCAATGGGGAATTGATCGCCCATTTTTACTTTAAGTGATAATTGTTTATAAACTAACTAAAATCACAATCCATTTCACCTCTAGATACTTTCTCTACTACCGGTAGGGCATAGCCTGGATAAGAAAAAGGCATGATTAGAGCATATACCGTAAGGGAAACTGTCATGGAAATGTCTGAAATAGGATCCTTCACTCCGCGCAAAAGTCGGAAGGATTCAAAGCTCAAAGAAGATCATCTCTCTCTAATTGTAAAAGAGTGGCCATAGTAAATCCATGGATGTATTATTATTCCGAAATAAGCATTCTTTGCAAAATTAAACTACATGTCTGAACACGTAGCATAGGTGTTCTTTCTATTTCTCAGCCCCGTGGGTTTATTTCAACTTGTAGATGATGCCTATATGCTCAAACAATTCGGAAAGAAAGCATCCAAAAACCTTTTAAACGGTTAGATTATTCTTTCCTGCCTCTTATTAAAACAAAAGATTCACAAAAGAATGGATTGGGTACAATATGAACAGAACTGTTAAGCGTAGTATAAATTGCCCAAAATAATATTTTGAAGCATCAGGAGGAAGTTTATATGATTAATGAAAAAGTGGCTTTGATATTAGAAGATAAAATTAACGTTATTAAAAGTGGTGAAAAATCCATTTATTTAGTAGGCCCTATCAAATTACCCGTTAACTTAGAAGGCGAAACAACCATATTCCAATGGTATTGCTGGTTACGTTGTGAGAATATGGCAGGTCATTTTTGTGATGACGGCTCTTATAATACGGAAAAGATCATTGAAACTTTGGCCTCTTCCAATTTAGCGGAAATGCAGCAATCCAGTGTGTTACTGTATGGAGATTTTCAGCATTCTGCCGATGCCCTTATCCGTATGCATAGTATTTGCCATACTGGCGATATTTTTGGCAGCAAACGGTGTGATTGTGGATTTCAATTAAAGCAGGCTATGAAAATGATTGCGGCTCAAGGAACCGGTGCTTTATTTTATTTAGCGAATCACGAAGGAAGAGGCATCGGCTTATTTAGTAAAGCCATGGCTTATGTTCTTCAAGAAAATGGATTGGATACGGTGGAAGCGAACTTGGAGCTTGGGTTTGTTGATGATGCTCGTAACTATGATGACGCCATTCGAGTGTTAAAAAAACTGCGGTCCAATCCAGTGACTCTTATCACCAACAATCCGAGAAAATTAGCAGCCCTTCAAAAGTCAGGTGCCAATGTTGCAGGGAGAGTTCCGTTATGGGGAGATATCTCCGAGTATAATGAAAAATATTTAGAAACTAAAGTCGTACGTTCCGGTCATTTAAAAGATGTATATCTAAATGAGTGACTTGATTTTTATATGAAATTGGCTGTACTAATGAATGGCAAAACCGTTTCAAATCCCCTTGATGTATATGTCATTGTGATTGTTTACCGAATTGTTGGAATCAGAGTCTAGCAATGAAGATCGTACTTAATATTTCTCGTGCAAAGATCGATAATGGGATTGGAATCAGTCCCATAAAAATTGTAGCAAATCGTGAAAATTCAGAGATTCCTTGTCATTATTATCTTTATTAAAAATGGGATTGCCGACCAAATTGTTGAAACTGCAACTGTCCCAAAGACAGCAGCGTTTCTTCTGTTAGCGAGATGTTTTGAAAAACGATTGAGGCATTCATCCCAATCAAGGCTGCAATGATACCAATGGGTAATTACAAGGAAACCCGCATACATTCTTGCTTTCTTAGCCTTACCATCATCTTGTGTTGAAGCTATTGCCTGGATAATATTTTTGAGTTGCAAAGATGAAATCGATATTAGCTATAGTCCAAATAAGGAACTAGCTTTCTTCAGTGTGAATGGCAGGGTTGCAGGCGAGACTTCCCCCCTGACTAGAGGTTTAAGACCGTGTTTTTTCATTTTGCGGATTAATGTCTTATAGTAACGCCCAATACCTTGCAGCCTTGCGAATACTCCCTTCCCGCTGAATCATGCTCTCATTTAGCTTTTTCTCCACAGACTTAAATAAGTTTCTTTGGGCATCTCATTTTTTAAGAATTTTGATAGACTGACAACCGTATGTTGTTTTGCTAGGCAACTTGAGTGTAAATACAGTTGATGAAATTTGGATTATTTTAGGATTAACTAATTTTAAATTGAGACTGAAAGCATGAAATGCAACCTGTAACTCCCCCTAAAGTGAAATGGTTACACTTATAGGTTTACTTTCATCAGTTAGTAGACATCCCTTGCATGAGGTTGGCTTAACAATGGTTGCTCCTTCATTAATAATAATTTTCAGTTTCTTAAAAGTTGTATCACTATCTCCATTTACATTGTCTAAAGCCACATGAGACACCCCTGTGTAGGATAAAAAATAAATATTAGTGGTATCACTATCATCGAATTATTCCTTCTTGATCCTTTCGTATTTAATTAAGATTAGGACTGATCAAAACCATTCTTTCCTTGCCCTTTACCATTAACTAAGATAAATGTTTCTCGTACATTCTCTGACCGCAAACCTTTAATCTCCATTGACCTCAGTCCACAGCCTGCTAGTATGGCTTTGTTTCTAGTTTCCAGATAGTTTTTTTATAGAAAGAGGCCTCCATCGTCGCCTCCATTTCTTTAGCAGTGAAACCCTTCAACAATTTCCGTGGTACTTTTGGAGCTTCAACCTTTGTCGCAACGTTTACCTTTATATATTCCTCTCGCTCACACCAACTCAAAAATGCCTTAATCATCTTAAACATAGAAACGATACTTTGAGGTTGTAACCTGCTTTTTGTTTCACCCTTATATATGCCTTTAAGTCATGAGTAGTTATACTTTCTAATTCAGTAATAGCTCTTTTACAGGAAATTCTTCAACTGTTTAATCTCTTGCTTTTTGTTCTTCAAGATTTTCTCGGTAAACCCTTTCTTGGCATATTCCACGAACAACACAAAAAACCCCTCTCTCTGGTTTAGTTTCAGTCAGAGAAAGAGGTTTCGAATTAGTCTGATAAAAGATAAAGCAAAAACAATAGCCATTTATGATGAAAGTTTCACTCTATAAGGTAGTTTATGATTTGCTTATCTTATAATTGCTATCAATCAATTGATAAACCCTAAAGCTAAAGGTTTACTTTGTTTGTTGTTTATTCATGGCGCTCATCATTTGATTAATTTTCTTTTGGGATGGTTTCATACCCATTTGCATCATCATCATTTTCAACATTTGTTCGTTAATTGGCGGATTTTTCTTTAAGTAATCCATCATGTATTTACGAGCGATGAAAAATCCCAGCACTACTCCAGCAATCAATGCCAGTACGCCAACTAGAATGTAAACCCACATACTATTTCCTCCTTCATGTTGTCTAACATCAGTGTACTAGACCAAAGGTTATTATACAATACCCGCTACTGAAAAGTCCCCCATTTAGACAAATTTTCTTTCTTTTATCGGTTTTAACCAACCATATTTTTCGTGTTCAAAATCAATGGCCAGAAAACTCGCTTCGTATTTGCGAATACATTCAAAGAATGCTGTCTCCGCTTCATAGTCTCCATCAGCTTTAAGGGTAATAGAATCATCATGGATGGTTAATACTGCTTTGCTTGATCCACTCGTTTTTTCTAGATAGTATTTTCCATTCTGAGACCAAAAATTCATCTTTTTTTGCAAACGCTGTTCAATGGCTACCTGCAATTGGATAATAGGGACTGTCTTGGTGACAAATTCGATTTGTTTTTGCAAAATACTCTTCAGTCTGCCCCTTGCTTGAATATACTCCAAAAACAAATTGAAAAATAGCTTTTCTCTTCCATAATAATGATGGGCAAATTCATCTTCGATTAAAAAAATTTGATAGGTTCTCATTAGCCAATGCCTCCTAGCATTCCTATTTTGGAAACCAGAACATTTTTATTTTTCGATAACCCGCCATTATTTTCTATATTATAATGGCTACTCCCCTTTAATTGACATATTTAAACGAAAATTATTTATTCTTATTATATATTGACAAACCAACAAGATATGTTGTTTGCTGGAGAAATATTTTTCTTTTTTTGTCGAATAGAAGATTTACCGTAAATAATGGGCACTTTCAACATGCTTTAAGAAGATTCGATAAAAAAACTGACACCAAACTAGTTTGGTGTCAGTTCCGAATTTTATTTAAGCATTTCTTTCACACGAGCAACTACATTTTCTACAGTGAATCCGAACTCTTGCATGATCTTACCACCTGGTGCAGAGGCACCGAAATGATTAATTGCCAAGATTTCGCCTTCATCGCCAGTATAACGATCCCAACCAAACGGTGAAGCCACTTCGATTGCTAGACGTTTCTTAACAGCCGGGTTGATTACACTTTGTTTATATTCTTTAGATTGAGTTTCGAAACGATCCCATGATGGCATGCTGATAACAGAAACTTCAATTCCTTCTGATGCTAATGCTTTCTGTGCTTCAACAGCCAGGTTTACTTCAGAGCCAGTCGCAAGAAGTAATGCATCCGCTTCATCTTTATTAGAAGCAGATATAATGTAAGCCCCTTTTGAAACACCTTCATAAGCAGTTTCAGAAGTGTTTTTTATCGTTGGCAATCCTTGACGTGTTAGAACAAGGGCAGTCGGTTTGTTAGTTGACTCCATCGCCACTTTCCAAGCTGCTGCTGTTTCATTACCATCAGCCGGACGGATTACCCCAAGGTTCGGCATTGCCCGCAATGAAGCTAATTGTTCAATAGGCTCATGTGTCGGTCCGTCTTCCCCTACAGCAATACTGTCATGAGTAAATACATACGTAACAGGAAGACCCATCAATGCTGCCATACGTATAGCCGGGCGTAAATAATCAGAGAATACGAAGAAAGTTCCGCCATACACTTTTAAACCACCATGAAGGGTCATCCCATTCAAAGCTGCTCCCATAGCGAATTCACGAACACCGAACCAAATGTTACGTCCACTATAATTACCCGGTAATAGATCTGTCTCACCTTTAATGGCTGTATTATTAGATCCGGCTAAATCTGCTGAACCACCAATAAAGCTAGGAACCTTTTTGGCAATCGCATTTAAGACTTCTCCACTTGAAGCTCGGGAAGCTAATGTTTTTCCTTCTTCGTAGACCGGAATTTCCTGGTCCCACTCCAGAGGTAATTCACCTTTTATAGCCAGCTCTAATTGTTCAGCTAACTCAGGATGTGCTTCTTTGTAATTTTTAAACAGTTCGTTCCAAGCTTCTTCTTTTTTACTGCCTGCTTCGACGCAAGCTTCATTAAAGTGGGAGTACACTTCTTCAGGAACATAGAAATCCTCTTCAAATGTCCATTTGTATGCTTCCTTAGTCAGTTTCAACTCATCTGCACCAAGCGGCGCACCATGAACAGCAGACTTACCAGAACGGTTTGGTGAACCATAACCGATTACGGTTTTCACTTCTATTAATGTTGGACGTGCATCGTCAGTCTTTGCTTCTTCAATTGCCTTCGCAATTTCCTGAAGATCGTTTCCATCTTCTACGCGCAGATATTGCCAGCCATACGATTTGAAACGGTTAGCTACACTTTCACTAAATGATTGGCTTAAATCGCCGTCAAGTGAAATATCGTTTGAATCATATAAAACAACAAGTCTTCCAAGCTGAAGATGTCCAGCTAATGAAGCGGCTTCTGCAGATACGCCTTCCATTAAATCTCCATCTCCACAAATGCTATATGTATAATGATCAACCACATTATAAGAATCACGGTTGTAACTTTCAGCCAAGTGACGTTCTGCCATCGCCATCCCTACTGCCATTGCAATCCCTTGTCCTAGTGGTCCTGTGGTCGCATCAACTCCAGCTGTATGACCGAACTCCGGATGTCCAGGAGTTTTGCTACCCCATTGGCGGAAATTCTTCAAATCATCGATGGATAAGCCATACCCTGACAAATGAAGAAGGCTGTATAACAGCATAGATCCATGACCAGCAGAAAGAACAAAACGGTCTCTATTAAACCAATCAGGGTTTTTAGGGTTATGATTCATATATTCAGTCCAAAGTTTATACGCCATCGGGGCTGCACCCATTGGCATTCCCGGATGACCAGAATTAGCCTTTTCAATTGCATCAATCGATAATGTACGAATTGTATTGATAGAAAGTGCATCTAATTTATCTAACATATTGTAAAACATCCCTTCCTGTAATGTACCTCTTTATATTATAGTGACCTGCTTAATATCACAACTAAAATCACTAAATCCTTCCCCAATATTTCAATTTTCTAGTAACTAGAGAAGTCCACTATTTAGGTTAAGCTAAAAAGGAGAATACATACATGAATGCATTCTCCTTTTAATTCTAAAGACCATAAGAAGGCCCGCCAATGAAAAGTTCCATCAGATAGCCCCATTCATTAATGTAAGTTTCTTTTTTCCTTTATATTTTTAATTTTTTGAGGTGTGACATCATTTCCTTCCGGATCAACAACTTTCACATGTTCCAGCGTATCGGACATAGAACGTCTGAATGTTTCCAAGTACTCACTTCTCAATTGGGTTTGCTCTTTAGACTCAACTTCTGTTAAGCCTTCTGCCTTAGCCTTTTTAGAAAGTTCATTAATACGGGCTAGTTTTTCTTTTGATAGCATAATTTCGCTCCTTCTAATGTACGGATATTGACATCGTATTAAAAAAAAAGCGAAATTACAAGTTCTATGATTGACTTTCAGGTGTATTCTGTTGATATTCAAGAAAGCGCCTGTGAACTGTAGCTTTGGATACATTATAGCCAAAGCCCCTTAACGTGGCTGCGATTTCTGCAAACGTCAATCCATTTACCCGAAGTTTAACAATTTCTTCAATAGGTATCTCCTTACGGTCTCTTCCAGTAGAATTACTCTGGTTTTGAAGGTTTTTTTGAGGGCGATATCCCTTTTCCACTGCTCGTAACATCCCGCGTTTAATTTTTAAATTATGTAGTTTCCTTTGATATTCTTCTACAATGCCGACTATTTGGATAACCATAGCATCTGAATCCGATAGCTCAAGTTCCCCATCATGGGAAAGTGTATAGATTTTAACGCCTTCTTTAAGAACAACATGAAACAGAGCAATTTTTGCATTTCCTCTGCCTAGTCTCGTTTCGTCTTGAATTAATAGAACTTCAGCCTCTTTAGTTTTAAATAGATCCAGCATGTCAAAAATACCATCACGGTTTAATTCGTAACCGCTTGCTTGCTCTTTTATAATAGATACTACATCCATATCCATTTTCTCAGCCAATTTGACTAATTCATCTTCCTGCCTAGCTAACGATGTTTCCTGCGACTCTTTTTCCGTACTTACTCTACAATAAATTACTGCTTTCATAATACCCTACCTTTACTACTTACTGCTGACTTGCCAAATTCTGAACAAGCTTTTCACTTTTAACCGGAATGACGATGACTTGACCAGGTTTAATTGAATCTGCACTGACTTCGTTGTGCTCTTCTATCCAACCAATGAATTCTTTTTTTGTCAAATCAGCTTCTTCATATTTTTCTGCAATCTCCCATAAGGTATCACCTTCATTTACTTCTATTGAAAGAAAATTATTTTTTTGATTTTTGTCTAATGTGCAGGAGAATAAAATTGAAAAGATAAATACTGATCCCGCTAATAGAATCGTATAAATATAATTTTTGTACAACTTTTTCATAAATATCCCTCCAAGGCGAATGTTCGTTCGTATCTTATACCCAGATTATAGTACGAACGTTTGTTTCAGTCAACAACAAAATTCGAACTTATGTTTGTATAGAAATAGGGGCCATGCTATAATAAAGCAAAGAACTTTGGAGAAGAGGTGCACATATGACTAAACTATCAAAACGGCAGCAAGATATTCTTGATTTCATTAAAGAAGAGGTTCGCCAAAAAGGGTATCCACCTTCCGTAAGAGAGATTGGCGAAGCAGTGGGACTTGCATCAAGTTCAACGGTACATGGACATTTATCTCGTTTGGAAAGTAAAGGACTAATCAGACGTGATCCTACTAAGCCGAGGGCCATTGAAATCTTAAACATAGAGGAAGCCAACACTATACCTAAGACTAATGTCGTTAACGTGCCGTTGCTTGGGAAAGTAACAGCAGGCATGCCGATAACCGCCATTGAGAACATAGAAGAATACTTCCCACTTCCCGAAAGTATGGTTCCTCATGATGATCATGTATTCATGCTCGAAATCATGGGAGAAAGTATGATTGAAGCAGGAATTCATGATGGGGATTATGTCATCGTGAAACAACAGAGCAATGCCAATAATGGAGATATCGTAGTAGCCATGACTGAAGATGATGAAGCCACGGTAAAACGATTCTTTAAGGAACCGGATTACATACGGCTTCAGCCTGAAAATTCAAATATGGAACCAATTATTTTAAGAGGTGTCACGATACTTGGAAAAGTAATAGGCCTGTATAGACAAATACACTAAAAGCGCTAACTGCGCTTTTTTTGTTTGTCTAATTTATGTCCCATATTCCATCAATATGCATATGGAAGACTATGTTTTTGTGAATTTTTTATTTTTTAGTAGAAATCGTTTTTAATAGGAGTATCTACTTTTTCTCTTTAATCTATCAAGCGATCTTTGACTTCATATTTCAGTTAACAGTACCTATGTATTAAAAAGGCAAAATACCTCGTTTCGATCTTTCAGTACGGATGAAAGTGCTTAAGGAAAGTTTTTACTCATAAAACCAAATCTTGCTCCCTACTCATTTTTTTACTGCTCTCCTACTTCTACTGTAGTTAAACGTTTAATAACTGTCCAAAAGGTGTATCGGGCAATCTTTAAATCTTTAAGAGTAAAGACGGTGAAAAAGGATGATTTATGAGATAATTGAACGTTTTGTAGGTGAACTAGCTCAAGTAAACGGGGAAAGGAAAGACTGTCCAGAAACTCACTTCCGAAAAATACTCAAGTCGGAGACGTATTGACTTTTGAAGGTATTACTATCGAGGTATCCTAGGAAGAACAATATAAATAAAGAAAAGAAATGGATGGTTTAATGGAAGAACTTTGGGATGACTTACATCAAAAAAAACTTTGAATCCACCATTATGTAATGGATTCAAAGTTTTTTATTTTGAACCATGAAAAACCCTCAAACCAAGTCAAATCAAGAGCATTTAAACATTCCTCTTAATCGGTCTAAATCTTAAGGTATAAATACTTTATTGATGGTAAAAATTAATTAAATAAACCTTCCTTTACTTTCTCGTGAAAGTGGTGTTATTATTTGGATTTCCCAACCATCCATACAAACTTTTGGGATGCAGTAATAGCCATCCCAACTATCATAATCTTGACTCAAATTTTGAAGATCATGTTTCATATCCCTCCAAAATTCATACCTACAATTGCTATAGTTCTAGGATTAATCATTTCCATTTTCATTAGCCATCGTCATCACTTTGTAGCAGGCATTTTCATGGGCTGGTTCTATGGTTACGCAAGCATAGGCAATTATGCTGCGCTCAAAACTGCCATTTTGTCATATAGAGATTCTAATCAAAATAAGGATTAAGTAAACAGCGGTTTGCAGCTTTTTCTGCAGATGCAAGTATTCTTAAACCTTATTCTCCTTTTGAATTCAAGTTTAAGCTACATAGTTAATTCCTAAAAATACACACATCGAATTGTTTTATTAACAAATTTTCCTAAGTAGAAATCTTTAAATAAAATAAAGAGAGCCTTATTGCTTCTGCATAACGCTCTTCTCCCTGTATCCCCTAAACAAGATGCCCTCTCAATAAAGAGAGGGCTATTTCCTAATTTTTTTATTCTATTTTTCAATATAGACTGAGCGAATCAAAGTACGAGTTCTTTCAGTACCATCTATATTTTTTTCTTTTACATCAATCGTTATATTATAAACACCTGATTTAGGCACTTCTGGAAAGGCACCCGAAAAATTCTCTGTATCAATTTCTTTTATTGAGCTATTTTTAGCAATTTCATTTCCATCTTCATCAATAAGATGAACAGTAAAGGTGGTGCTAGTTGACTTATATTTATTTTTCATCGGAGTCTTTATTAAGAATTTTGCATCCTTTTGTTTTACTTTCCCGGACATACTTAATGTAATGGGATCCATTTCATTAAATTGTGCTGTTAACAGGAATGCATCTTTTGGTGACTTAGTCTTCATTCGTACCTTCCAGTTTCCAACTTCAAGGCTATTTCTTTTAAATGTTTGGATAGTTGCACCAGAAAAAAAGGATGATTTATTCTCAGTAGAGATTACTTGTAAGGAGGGTAAATATGTTTGATCAGATGGAGAAATTAATTCCACCTCTACATCATCTGAGGCTGTGTATATCGTTACATTACCAGAGGTTGGTTCATTAACATTGAAGGTTTGCTCGATCCAGGCATGTTGTTGCAGCATTCCTCCATGAACTGTTTGAGAAATATCAGTTTTAATAATCTCATCTTGAACTTGTTGTGTTGACTTAGTATTTAAACTTGGAACTCCAGCAATTGAATCACTTCTTAAGTATGGTTCAATTCTTGAAAAGACAGCAGAACCTATGCGTATGTTGTCGTGATCTAAGTTTGGATCAGTAAACAAATGGAAAGCATAAGGTAATTTTGCACTCCATACATTTACTAGACCATCATTTTCTCCATAAGAAGATAAATATTGTCCTCCCATTGATAAAGCGGAAAGAGCTGGACCTCTATTCATTCCTGTAGCGGTGTAATACTTATTTTTTCGAGAGTTTACATGGTTATCTGTGACTGAACGAAATTCTGCCATTTTTCCTACTTGCAAAGAGTATGTTCCATCATCTTTTTGACCAAGCAACGAACCCAGCCAACCCGCATACCAGCTATAAGCTAAATCAGCTAAGTTAGAACCATGATGAGGAGAAGCCAGAGTTATAACCCTTCCAACATAAAGATGTGCTCCATAGTGAACAAGGGCTGCTTGAGTGTCTGGCCCTCCCTTACTATGAGCTATAATATTAACTTTTCTTCCCCCAAAATGGTTACTGATATCAGCAAGTTTTGATGCTAAAAGCCTACCATTAGTATATTGGCTTACTGAACCATTTCCAGCCGCATCATAGAGCTGAACAAAAACAGTTTGGTAACCCGCTTCATATGCTTTTGTATACATATCATTTACACCATGATATTCCGTTTCTCCGTACCAGCTAGTTGAACTCCCATTTTTTCCTTGAACAAATACGATTGGTGGTTTATTTACATCTAGATTAGGTGGGATATCTCCTAGAAACCAATCCCCTGGTGTGAAAGTTTCAGATGGCGGCTTTAATTTCCCTGCCGAGGTAATGTTTGGCTTAACCATAACTAATATTGTTGAAATGAGGACTAGAAAAACGATATATTTAATTAAATTTCTTTTCAATTATTTTCTCCTCCTAGACCTTTTTTTGTATTTTCCGAATATCCAAAACCTCCTTTTCTCATTTTACAAGTCTTTATTAAGTCTATATTTGTGCTTTAGCAATCTATTACCTGCAATCTTTCTAAAAATGAGTGAAAAAAACTAGAGATGCTTCAACAATGTAGAGATAAAGTATGACTAGTATATCTATATCTTATTAATAAACATAGGTCCATCTCATTCAAGAGGTACTCTCATAAATAAAATCTCTAAAATCTGTAGCAGGTGCACTTCGGCCAATTTTTGGTTCAAAAAAAGTTTACAACATTTTTATCGGCATCAGGATGGGAAAACAAAAAGCCAACATTATAAAATGTCGACTCAATCAATACAACACTTAACATTATTCAGCTATAAAGGTAAAGGTCGGCATAGGTTTTATTTCGGTGCTACTTATAGCCGCTTCTAAAAAATTCATTTCCGATTTGATAAGTGTATTTAATCTTACTTTTGTTACATGTTATAGAATTAATCAATACAACCCCACAATAAGAAAGCCAACAATATTTATGCTGACTTTATCATTTTTCATATTAAACTTATCAAAGCTCTAGTTTAATGATAGCTAATTAGCCTCATGTATCATATTACCATCCATATAGCTGAAGATATGAACCCCTTCTTTTTCCAATAATACTGGCAGGTAGTGAGGTATTTTCTCTGGAATTCCAAGGTTTTGAGGGTCGAGTATCCAGTCAATTGACTTCCAATCTAAAATACCTTCTCGCATTTTCTTTGGTGTCTCATATACATGACTGCTATCTAACTCACCTAAAAAAACATGAAGCCCCTCGATTACACCCTCTGCAGTTTCCCATGTTATTGTACCTTGTGAGAAAAAATCTTCTAAGTGTATACCAGTTTCTTCCTCTAATTCACACAGAGCAGTTTCCTCTGGTGATTCTCCTCTTTCAATTTTCCCTCCCACACCGTTCCAAACCCCCATAATTGGCGCTTTTTCTCTATTAAGCATGAGCAATTTACTCCCTTGCTTAATAAAACAAACTGTATATTTGAACGACCTCATAATCCAACACCTCTAATAGAATATATTACTTTAAATTATTAATTAGATTATTCTTAAATCACTGCATTATCAGCTTACTAACTTGTGGCATCATCCCATTATCGAACAAAAAAGCCAACAATAATTAGATTGACCTATACTGATTCTTATTTTGTTCTTCTAGTTAGATCGTATATTTGCCTATTTTCAGAATAAGATTTCTTCATAAAAAAGCCATTTGTTTTGTATTTTCCCCAAAGTCTTTTTTTCACAACTTCAACTTTTCTTTTGCTTAGGAGTAGTGAATTCCCGATAGTATAGAAGTTTTCTATGATTTGTCGAATTAATTCCCATACAAAGTATAGGGTGACAGCATCTCAACTTCAAATATAGCACACAACTATTGAACAGAAGCAGATAGGAACAATTAGTAAAGAACCTGCGCTAGAGAATTTAACATTTTTATACTTATTTATGTACTTATTACCTTCTTCGATATTACTTTATTAGGTAAATATCTCCCTGGACAGTTACAATTGCACATCCGAATGTATCCAAAAGATTAAAGTACAATTTCTTAGAGAAAATTATTAAATTGAAATTAGTGTATTATTATCGATATTTGACATGAAATTCAGGATGATTTGTCTTTCTATAAGGAACAAGCCCTATCTCCTACAAAGGAAAGAGAGCTCAAATATTTTTATTAATCTTATTTGCAATTTCTTCGATTGCGCCAATTGCTCCTAGTCTTAGTGTACTAAATAATTCATTTCATAGATTTAATTAAATCCTTTCTTTTCGATAACTCATGTTGCCTTCCAAAAACAAATAGATTGTCTTTCTGGGTTTGATCCAAGAGTTCTTTTTTTATCAGCAGTTTTAAATAAAAAACCGTAAACTTCACTAAAGTAACTATCTAGGTTTACTTTCAACACAACTTCACCTGTGGATGGATCCATTACAATTGAATCACCCAATAAAATTCCATGGCCATAATAATCAATGCCTGCATGTTCTGGTTGCGCTTTAAAGCTAAGAAAACCTATCTTTAGAGTCTGAGAAATTTTTGGATGTTTGATTTCTTTAGGCACTTAACTCGCCACCTTTATACTCGTATTTCACACCAACAACAGGTAAATTAATTTCTGTGATAAGCTCTTCTTTTCTTTTGTCAAGTGTTTGTCTACGATTTGAAAACTAAACGAGATACTTTGCGCAAGAGTTATCCTGGCCCTTACCTCTAAAGGGGTACCCCAACATTTCGTGAATTGCTAATTAATATATAGAAAGTTGAAGCTGGTTTCTCTTACACTATGCACTTTTACTGAAATTCTTTGTTGATTCTCGTCCAAAAAAAGAAAAAATCTTCAAATTCCAGTAACGGGTTCGGTTTTGAGGTGCAAAAAAAAGAAATTTATTCTTCTTTACATAAGACTTGAGGGCTCAACTTATTAGTTTATATCCTTTACTTGCTAAAGGAATTGTTGCTCTGCCTGTTCCACAGGCTAAATCAATTATAGGACGGTTTTTGAAGCCCATTTCAAAAGATATGAAAGGTCTTCAATGTATGGTTCATTTTCCTTTTCTGTACAACACTTTGCGTATGTTTTGAGCTTTTAGTTGGTGGGTTCCCTTCTCGGAATGCAAACGGGGATTTATAGGGGAATAAACGAACTAGAAGAATCAGTTTTTTGTTTCCAACAAAAAAGACTGTCGAGACATTTTCGACAGTCCGATGGACTATATTTTAGTGGTGAACCTTTATTTGTGAAGGTTACCCTTGGGATTCTACGAACTCTTTTACCATAGGCGGACGGTGGTCTTTCCAAGGTCGAGCCTCTTCGATTTGGCGAGCAAGCTTAAGGAGAGTGGCCTCTTCCCCAAATCGACCAGCAAACTGCATACCGATAGGTAAACCATTATGACTCCAAGCAAGCGGAAGCGAGATAGCTGGTTGTCCGGTGGTGTTAAAAACATTTGTGAATGGAGCGTAAGTAAAGATCTGCTCCGTCCATTGTTCTGCACTTACTCCTGGGGCATTGGCATTAAGTTGACCCAAAAGAAGAGGTGGTTGTCCCGTGGTAGGAGTTAGTAAAACATCATAGTCTTTAAAAAAATCTCCGATTGTTCTTGACACCATATTCATAATATCCAAAGCTTGCAACAATTCGACAGCTGTCATCGATTTTCCATGCTGATAGCAAGCCCAGCTTGTAGCTTCTAAATTCTCCTCGGATGGATTTTTCCCCAGAAACTGGGCCACGTTATCCATCATATTTGCCAGATTACTTGTCCATAGTCGAACTGTTGCCAGCATGTGCTGTTCGTTATTAATGTATGGAGTAGTTTCCACTACTTCATGTCCCAGTTCTTCACAAAGTCTCACAGTCTCATATAAAGCTTTATTACATTCTGGATTAACAGGTACACCGGAAAGTGGTTTGTCTGTCCAAGCAATTCGAAGACGTTGAGGTGGTGTAGAGAGTTCCTTAAGATAAGGAGTGGTAGGGCGTTCAGCCCAAGCATAGCAGCCTAGATCTGGGCCTGTTACAGCATCAAGTAGTGCTGCCGTATCTCTCACGGTTCGTGTGAGCGCAAATTCAATACCAAGTCCACAAAGCACCTCTCCCATATCCGGACCAGTTGGTATACGACCTCGTGTAGGTTTTAACCCAATGAGTCCATTGCAAGAGGCAGGAATTCGAATCGATCCACCACCGTCGTTGGCATGAGCAAGAGGTACAATTCCTGCCGCAACAGCTGCTCCCGATCCACCACTGGAACCTCCTGAACTCCTTTCATTATTCCAAGGGTTACGTGAAGGGCCATAGAGAATAGATTCAGTAGTCGCATTAAATGCAAATTCAGGTGTGGCTGTCGTCCCGATGGTTACAAAACCAGCTTTGCGGAAACGTGCCATTAATTCTGTGTCATGAGGGAGTACGAAACCATCAGCTAGTTTACTCCCCATTCGGGAAGGGATGCCAGAGGCATGAAGAGCCATTTCCTTGATGAGAAAGGGAACCCCTTTGAACGGTCCATTTGGTAAAGCTTCCAGGTCACGTTTCGCGTTTTCCCTTTGAATACTAACTACAGCATTCAGCTTGGGATTTATTTCTTCTATAGCATGTAAGGCTGTTTTTATCAGCTCCTCAGGGGTGACTTCCTTACTTTTTACTAACTCTGCTAAACCAACACCATCATACTGAAGATACTCCGAAAACTTCATCAAAAATCCCTCCTGTTTTTTTAAAATATTATATATTTTCAGTATAATTAAGCGAGGTGAACTCGCCAATTACCTAAAAGGACCAAAAAAGGAGGAGAATGTACTACTTTTAGGTGAAATCGGTTGCAAAATTCAATATAATGGAGTTGGAATATTTTGATTTGTGTGGAGGGTATCAAAATGGAAAAGTTGTCTCGTAAAGATTATGAAGATATACATCGTGTCCTTCATGAAACCATGGTATCACCTGACATATACCGAAGACAGGTTCTTCAAGCTTTATCCCTTACGTTTGGATATGACAAATCTATATTCTGGATATCAGAATCTAATGGACATTTGGTTGACCCAACAAACCATAATATTCACGACCATATTATAGATCTTTACTGTAGTCAGTACTACCAAATGGATATTTTATATCCAATGAATATTAAAGAAAAAATGAGATGCAAACAAGTTATTACCATAAATGATGTAATGAGCACTTTTAAATACGAGAAAAGCTTATACTATCAGTCCTTTATGAAGGAGTACGGATTTTATGACGAATTAGGCGTATATCTAGTCCATCAAGCAAAACTGTTAGGTGCAATCGGCCTTGTTCGATATGAGCACGAAGAGCCATTTAATGCGAAGGATACTTTTATATTAGAGATATTGGCTAAGTCCATATCATTTTCTTTAGCGAACTTTCTTTCACTAGAAGAAATAGGGGCTCAAAAGAAAACACTAGAAATGCTTTCCAACGCCTCATCCACTGGTCAAATTCTTTTTAATTCCGCCATGACTATCTATCATGCAAACTCTGCGGCTAAGGAAATCTGCTCTATCCATTTTGCATCCCAAGTTATTCGAAACCCTGTTCAGCAATTTTTGCAGGAAGTGATATGGAAAGAAAACTGGAAACTAGGCTTAATCAGCAAGATTCTATTGCCTACCCGGCAAGAAGTTACGATTTATATTATGAAGGCTGACATCTCAAAAGATCATTACGTAGCTTACTTAAGTCTAAGTGATGAAAAAGAAGTACACCATCTAATCGAAGAAAAACTAACCACTAAAGAACGAGATATTCTAGCATACATTACTAAAGGATATACCAATGAGGAAGTATCAAAAGAGCTTTTCATTAGCGTAAATACAGTGAAGCGTCACCTTCAAAATATTTATCGTAAATTAGGGGTAAAAAATCGAACGAGTTTAAGTTATCTAGTTATGATGAGAGACTAGAGGCAATGAACCAGAAGAGTTCGTTGTTGATGAACTCCATCTATATTTAAACTTCGTTACAAGATTCAGGTGGTTTATGAATACTTTCAACAAAGGAAGGTTCTTCTTACCTTAGAATCGTATTTTTTATTATTTCATACTATGTATAAGTGAATGTAAATTAACCGTTAGCGTTCATTTCCTGAAGATAATTAAGTAATTGTGTAATAGTCCAATGTCCAAGTCCCTTTTCTTCAATAAAGAATTAGATGTTTCATGACAATAAAATGATTCCGTTAAAGGGCCAGATTGTTAAATAAGATAGTAGTTTAGTTATATAGATTATAAATACGCATAATGTTAAAATTTTCAGAGTATTTAAAAAATAATATTAAGGGGAGGATTATAATGAAACAAAAATTGTTCGTATTTCTTTCATTTTTGGCGTTAACCACAATGTCATTTTCTATTCCCAATGTAGAGGCTGCAAGTTATAACGGGAAGAGTCCAGTTTCTACTGGTTGTCAAAATGATGCCTACACGGCAGTTTCTACGAGTGTGAAGAAGGATAATGGAACCATTGTTGGAACAATTCAGGTAAAATATAGTCCATCCTGTAAGTCTGCTTGGGCGAAAACTACATTTAATTCTGCCTTGCCATCCGGTTATACAGGGAATGCCTTTATTCACCAGTTTAATTCCGATCATTCAATAAAGCTCCGATCATATGATTGTAATAGTTCTGGAGGAAATGGAAAAGTACTTTCCGGACAAAAATCATGTTATACCCCCATGGTTGATGATCCAGTGGGAAATTATGCGAAAGCAGAAGGATATCGATCAACAAGCTCGAATCCTTTTGAAGCTTATGGTATTACTGGATACTATTAATAGGGGTCCTGCCGACAAAACGCGAATACGCTAAGACAATTTTTGGAATAAAAAGCCCTGAACTTTCTACGCTAAGTAGAAGATTCAGGGCTTTGTTTGAAAAGACTTATCTTATTGTTGATCACACTTTTTCTTTAATATCTTTTTCATCATATTGTTTAACAGTTAGCCAAGGTTCAATTAGCATTTTTAAGTCCTGTTGAAATATGGTAGAATCCGCATTAATTTTGTTAATTCGATTACTTGGTTCGATTTATAACAATTGGAATGTGGCCCCTTAATCCTCGAATCGTTTCCGTGCCCCTAATAAAGTTGTATCGTTTTGAAAAAAGATTGATTGAAATATGGGCTATATTTGATGTGAAACGTTGATTTAACAACGTTTATAAATTTTTTAATCAATCTTTTTTATAAAAATTGAGTTGCTGTTATAAGTTATACAGGTTTGAAAAAAATAGAGCCCCTCAGTAAGATACGAGTATAGAGTCCAATCTAACTCAAAGTCTTAAGGAGGAAGCCCTACTATGAATTTTAAAATACAAAACAAACAAAATCAACTAATTGAAAGAATTACGGATCAACATCTAGTTGTTGGTGTGGATATCGCCCAACACGTACACGTGGCCCGTGCTGTAAACTATCGGGGCATTGTGATCGGGAAACCTTTGTCTTTTGAAAATAACGAAGAGGGTTTTACTAGATTACTAAACTGGATCAAGGAACTAAAACACATGAAAAACCTAGACACCACGATGGTTAAACTGAGGGAGTTCATTATGACTTATTGTAGAGTTGACACAAACTGTGCGGTAAAACTTCCTGGGAAGGTTGGTTGAAGAAGAAATGAAGTTATTTAATTAACTAAAAAGAGATTGTGATAGAGGAGACTTTTAATGGATAACTTTAAGCAAGCAATAGTTAATGGTGATTTTGTTAAAGCAAAACACATTGCTTTGAATATAGACGCGGAAAATCTTAAAGAGATTCTTTTTATTGTTGCCTACGATGATGAAAATATCTCACCATATAGTTTTGTGAATTACTTATTACTTGATAAGGAGACCTCAGAATTACATCATTTGGCATCATTTCTACTTAGTATGGCACTAAACAATATAAAGGGGGCATATCAAACAGCTTGTTTTCATGCGAGAAAGGCTGCAGAATTATCTCCTGACGATATTAGTTTTAAGGAATATTTACTGCTTTTTTATGACTTGCCAGAACAGTTATTAAGTAAAGAGGCAGCTAATGAAATAGCTAAAGAGATATTAATGATTGATCCTAATAATGCAACTGTAAAGAGCATCTTTTAAAGATAACAGACTTTTAATGGATCATCTTTAGGATGATATCGCATTACCGCATAGTACGAATAAACTGAGAGACTGTACTACACATATCCATACAGCCCTATTGTGAAAGCAAACGTCATTCACTGTGCGTTTATACTAAGCTTTTTCAACTAAACTACCTCTCTAGTTCCATTATAAAAAGGCTGCCACAGCAACCTCCCTTATTGAAGTAAAGAACCCGTTAGTGAAAAAAATTAACAGTATTGTTCTCTGAAAATCATATTGAATCTAGGCTTTAAAGTTATTTCGATAATATTTACATATCTGTCCGAATCACCGTGAAACAAACGAATTTTTGAATGCTCCTTTTTTCTTCCACAATTTCAATTTTATTAACAGAAAGTAATTCAATATATGACATACTTTATTTGTTTTCTTTTCCTTAACACTTAAAGTAAATTCGTGATAAAAAGGGGAAAGGATAATCTCATATATTTCTTTTTCATTTTCTAAAACAAAAGTTGATGTGTCGTAATAAAAAGCATCTGTCTCATCTTTCCTCTTAGGAATAGCTCCAAATACAGAAATTAGGTCTAATTCTTCTGGAAATTCCATTATTTCTCTCCTATTGAGTTATAAAAAATTTTTATAATAAGTAATTCACTTTAATCTTAAGATAATCCTTCTTAAACTAAACTACCCCTTTAGTTCCAAAAAGAAAAAGTCTGCCTTAAAGACAGCCCTGATCTTCAGCTAACGCACCCGTTAGTTCAACAACACAAGTATATTTAGCTTATCCATTACGCGTACCTATACGACATTCTTTTCCTTGAATACATTGAAATGTGGACAAGGAAAGTAGGTGTAGATTATTAGGATTTAATGTTAACTGACTTTCTCAATACCCATACGCATGCCGAGGAAACCAAATCCTCAAAGTCCCATGCCGAGCCACGAAGGATATTGCCATGTTGCAATGGATCCTGCATCATTCCCATCCTTCTGTTACCTTGCGGTATATCGGCATTACCGAAGAAGAAACGAATAATGCCTAGAAAACATATTTAGTGTCTTTCACTAAGACTTAAAGCTTGAAATTTAAGATACAAACGAGTTCTTGAACTATTTTTCTAAAAAAACACTTTAGTCAAAGTTGGTAAAATTCTCTTTCCAATCAGTAGTTTGCAGCCGGCTGTAGAAAATTAGAACATTAAAGTGTAATGGATATCCAACTCCATAGAACCAGTACAATATATATCATTATTGGATTGACTTTTACATAAGATTTTTACGGATTTTAGATTAGCGACAATTGCAGTAAACGATGAATTCGGAGCAACATCAATATCCTCATGATCATTGGACAATTTTGTTATGGTAACTTGCATTGCACATGAATTACTAGTGTTTATTATTGTGATGGTTCCCGAAGGATTTTTTATATTGGAATCCGACGAGGCACAAAAATACGTTTGTGTCGTAACGTCATCACATTTTTGGTTAATGGGAACACATCTGTGTATGCAAATAAGCTTTTTCCGGGGACATTTTCTACTCCGTTTTTTCTTTTTGGAGTGACAGATACATTCGCAATCTTTGTTTTTTTTTCGTTTGCACTTCTTTCCCATAAAGCCAGCTCCCCCCATATAACTTTGTATGAGGAATTCAGCCGAATGCACCACAACAAACATCCATTTTTCGGGAAAATAGGCCTTGTACCAGTTAAAAATGTACAGGCTTTACATACTATGAAAAGAGGTGGTGATATTATGTGTGGAAATTCATCAAGTTCTGCCGTGTTTAATTTTTGTAATAATGTGTCCAAGCAAATTGTCAACATTCAACAATGTAATCCCATTTTCCAACCTACTCCGAGCGTTACTCCTCTTACCTACTTTACTAATCCAACGGGGTTAGTAATAAATGGTTCATTTACCGTAGTTAATACCAGTACTTCTTCCGTCTTTAATGTTGACTATACAACGGGAGTCACGACATCAACCATCGTTGTTACACCTGGTCGCTCGGAAACGATCTTCGTTGAAGATTTGAAAACCATTACTATCGAAAGTCTTACAGGAGCAACACCTGAAGCCAACGCAACAGGAAGTTTAGTATTAGATTTGCACTATTGCGTAAAATGCGCTTAGTTAAGACGAATAATCCAATTCACCATTGAGCCTTTGAATTTCTGCTTTATGATTATTCAGGATACGGCGGCGGTTACGAAGGCTGCTGCAAAATAGTATGAAAAAAGCCGACCTTTATTGGTCGGCTTCTTCAGCTAACCTGCCCCGTTAGTTGCATAAAAAAATTAAAGAGCGAAACTACGGAAATAATGAAGTGATAGATGTTGTCATTCTTGTTAATTCTACGTTAGATATCAAAGAAGCTCATGATATTTCACCCCATGTGGAGGAAATAATAGTTAAAGATTACGGAGTGTATCGTGTTCATGTCCATGTAGAGCCAAATTAATAAGTTAACAATTAATATGTTATCTTTCTTCTATTTGCAACTCCCGTGTGCTAGGATTGTTCTTTCATAATAGATCGCTTCAATGGAGTAATGAAAAAAGGCTATTTTCTCAATTTAATGTGAGAAATTAGCCTTTTTAATATTGTAATTTCCTTAACGTTGTAAAACCGCATTTTCCTGACGCTACCCCTTAAAGAAAAAAATAAACCTCTTTTTTAAACGGCACTGAATTAGTACCATAACCCGTCCTTCAAAAAATATCTGCAAATACTCTGTTTAAATCTTAATAAACAATTAGTTCCAAAGTGATTATCAATAAGGTTGGAGGTGCGATAGCTAATCTTCCTCCAATCTTTTATTTAACAAAGTCTCGCTGTTTTTAATAAGTCATTCAAACAAGCAAGCTAGTTTACATAAACCACCTTATCAGAAGTAAATCCATTGGAACCCTCGATTCCAATGAATTTTTCTATTTAGGTACTTGTCCAAACTCTTTTCATCCTTTTACATAAACTGGTGATATAACCTCTTCTAACGCAAACATGATTTAAATAAAAAAGTATTATTATCATTTATCCCCTCAAGCGACTGGAGCTACTGAAGACACAGGACCAACCTTTTTAGCAGCCATCATGTTACCGGGGAACTCATCTTAATAGTATTCTTTATCACTAAATAACGCTTGAAACTCCTTATCATCTGCGAAACATCGAAAAACAAATCCATTGAGCAATCTTGTCTTACCCAAACAATTACCTCTATAAATGGAGTGAACTCATCTTTTAATGGTTATTTTCTAACCTTAGGGTTAACTTTAGTTGAATAGTCTTCTGTTAGGTGAGGCTCCTGTATAGAGATACGTTGCATCCCAAAAATGTCGAAAGGCGCCGATGGGTCAACAGGAAAAATCGGATTATGGTTTTTCTTAATGTAGCTGGTAAAACCTATGCTATACAATGCTAAAACTCAACAAGGGGAGAACATTTAAGCATTTTTTTTGTTTTTTTATGGGCTCCTTTCTGTGTGAAAGGAGCCTTTATATTTTGGAGGTGAGGAATGCATGGGCACTGACGACCCCAATTCGTTGGAAAAACGCAAGTCGACAACAAGAAAGAGGCAACGAAGGTGTTCATGTCCTCTTGTAACAACTAAGAAGACTCATAACCTTTAATGCCTTGATCTATAACGCGAGGTGTAATGTAATATGATTAAAATGTATTTATACGATCATGAGAACCAAGAGATGACCACTGAGTTTAACCTATCTAACGTGCAAGAGCATTTAAAACATCCTAATAATTTGTTGTGGATCGATATTTACGATGTAAAAACCCCTGAATTATATAAAGTGGCAAAGATTTTTGATTTTCACCCTTTAGCAATTGAGGATTGCCTGCATGACAGTCCTCGGGCTAAGATTGACAACTACGAAGATTACCAGTTCTTCGTTTTACATGCCCTTCGGTATAACGAGGAAGAAGATAAGGAAATTACGACCCTAGAGTTAAACGTATTTGTCGGCCCCAATTACGTAGTGACAATCCATAAAGAAAAATTGAAATGGCTTGGCCAGATGGATGTGATTTGTTCTAAGAACACAAAATACATGGATAAGAGTGCAGATTTTCTTTTGTATGCTCTTGTAGACGGCATAACGGATGAATACTTTCCGATTCTTGACCGCATTAACATCCGTATTGATGAACTAGAAGATGAGATTTACGATGAAGAAATAAGGGGAGTGACAGAAGAATTCCTTGCACTAAAAAGAACAATCATTTTAATTCGACGCGTCATCCTTCCTCAGCGTAGGATCTTCATGACTGTGGACGGAAAGTGGAAGTTTGAAATACGGGAAGAAAATGCGCCGTTTTATGTGGATTTAATTGACCATCTCGAGAGGATAGTGGACTCTACTGAAACGTACAGAGATCTTGTAAACAGTGCTTTGGAGACGTATTATTCCATTATTAACGCAAAATCCTCTGAAAAGTTAAACGTTTTGACCATCATTTCAACCGTAATGTTACCATTAACTTTCGTAACCGGTTTTTTTGGAATGAATGTTCCTTTACCCTATCAAGATTCTCCATTCTCAACGATTATCATTTTAGGGATCTTAGTCATTTTAACCTGGGGCATGTGGAAATACTTTAAAAAAAATCGCCTGTTATAATTATAAAATATTCAAATTAAAGAGGTCTCCAAAAGGTGTAATCTTTTGAGTACCTTCGGATAAAATGGGTACCCATTTCAAAAGAGGTTGGGTACCTTTTATTTAGATGAAAATGTTCCTGCAAACTCATGGAAATCAACACCTAATTTTATTTATTCATAGTTCGTAAAAGTTAATGTTAATTTGCGAACGTTCGCAAACTGTTTTATTACTAAAACGAACACTAAAGCTGGCTGTTTTGTAAAGAAATAGCACCGTTCAGAATTGTCTACTTTTACGAACCTACAGCTTTCATAATTAGATAAATAAAGATGAAATAGAAAAAGCTCTAGTGGTAAATCTAGGGCTTTTTATCGATCATCTAGCAAACCCTTGCTACATCAAGGTTGTATAAAATCCTGAATAAAGGATAAAAAACACACAAACGCCAAACTCTTGAACCATATGGGTTTGGCGTTTTTGCTATCTTCTTATAGTTGACTTTATGTTAACTAGTATAGAGCATTCATGTGTTCCTTAGAAACCTTATTCAGCAAAAGGGCCAAATTGCAGAAGATCATTTTCCAATCAGTCTCGTTAAAGCTATCCCAAGAAATCCAACACCCATTCCTATCAGCCATCCGTTGTGGGAACTTCCTAACAAATCTCCCACTCCTCCACCAAGAAACATGCAGCCAACGAATACTAATCCTCCAACGCCCCATTTCTTCCGATCCATAATTCGATCACATCCTTTCAATAAAACATATGCTTTTAGCTAACTAACCTTTCTTGAATATGATATGTTAATTATTTTGCTAGAGGTGGTATAGTTGTTTGGCTTAGGATCAGCAATGGTCAGGGAATTCAAAAGATGGAAATTGACGACTTTGAAGGCATTGTAGGAGGTGAATTTAAATATTGAATTTAAGGGGGATAAGAAATGAAGAAAATAACAAAATTTTTCTTCTTTTCGCTATTGATATTACTTTTCTTAAACGGATGTAATTCAAATAATGTAAATGAGGATATATTTCAATTTAAAGATTCTTATGTAGGTGATAACGGTGCAGTAGGAAATATTGTAATGCAATTACCATATAGGGGTACAGTCACATGCCCATCAAGCTAATGAAACGAATTTCCCCCAAAATGAAAAAAGCGTTATTCTTTCAGTAAACTACTCGAAAAGGATGACGTTTTTTCATGGACCTCTCGCTTTCTGAAGAATTACAACGCTTTCTATCTCCAATAGTCCTACAAGATCTCGCCAAACAAGTTGGTTTTGTGCAGCGATCCAGTAAATATCAAGCAGATGAACTCATCGCCATTTGCGTTTGGCTCAGCCAAGAAGTCGCTAGTACATCGCTTACGGCAACTATGTAGTCGATTACAGGCTTCGACGGGCGTACTCATGAGCCCAGAAGGACTGAATCAACGCTTAATCCAACAGCTGTCGCATTTATTCGAGAAGTCTTTACTTTACTCCTTACACAGAAACTCTGTGCTACAAAATCGCTAACTTCACGTATCATTTCTGTTTTCAAACGTATTCGGATTCTAGATGCGACGGTGTTTCAGCTACCTGATTCCTTCGCCACTGATTATCAAGGCTCTGGAGGGAGTAGTAACACGGCTGGTGTGAAAATCCAACTTGAATACGATCTGCTTAGTGGCCAATTCTTAAATGTGCAGCTAGGGCCAGGAAAAAATAACGACAAAACATATGATGCGGATTGCCTTGAAAGTGTCGAGGCAGGTGATTTATGCCTGCGTGACTTAGGTTATTTTGATTTGCGAGATTTACAAGCGATTCATGAGTTGAGAGCCTATTATATATCTCGTTTGAAATTAAATACATGTATTTATGTGAAAAATCTGGAACCAGAGTATTTCAAAAATGGCACGTTGAAAAAGCAAACAGAATATACTCAGCTCGATATGGTACAGATCATGGAGGAACTGGAACCAGGTGAGACCATTGAAATCCCGGAAGCTTACATTGGCCAGATTCAGAAATTACCGACACATGTAATCATCCACCGATTAACGAATGATCAAACCGAAACACGACTAAAAAACCAAGCCGTACGTGAGAAAAAGAACAGTATTGTCATGAAGGACAAAAGTAAGCGGCTAATGGGAATCAACGTATACATCACGAACACATCACCGGAAGAAGTGCCAACAGAATATGTACATCCGTTATATTAGTTACGTTGGCAGATTGAAATGTTATTTAAAACATGGAAGTCGTTCTTTGAAATCGACTAGTGTAAAAATATCAAAAAAGAACGCCTAGAATGCCATTTATATGGGCAACTCATCGGTATTCTCCTTTGTTCTTCTACGATGTTTCAAATGCGACAGCTTCTACTTGAAAAGAAAAAGCAAGAGCTGAGTGAATACAAAGCGATTTACATGATTAAAGATTACTTTCCGTTACTGTTTCGAGCAATGAAAGATGACCCAAATGAACTTGTAACGATTCTGCATCGCCTTTATCAGCTACTCAAAAAGAACGGTCGTAAATGTCATCGATATAAGAAGCAGACCGTTTTTGATAATCTAGGGGTTGTGTATGAAAAGACGGTGAAGCCTAGACAAGCTGCCTAGCAAAAAAATCATATTTTAGTAGGCTTCTTTGGCGTGCCTACTTCTCCATCACTCGCTCGTTTTGCGACAATGGGCATTTTATATCTAGTCATTTCCGTTGTTAGCTTGATGGGTATGTGACTGGACCCCTAATAAATCAAAATGGGTTTAACTGTGTAGAAAGTAATTTACTTTTTAAAAAAGGCATCGTTCGCTCAAAAAAATGAGTAAACAACGCCTTTTGATTCACATGGACTTTTCCAATGGCCTCTTACATTTAAGCTGGTAATATGCTTTTTAAACTAGCGATAAGTTGTGGTAAAAGCAGCCAACCAAGGATTCAGTCTCTTGGAAGATTGTCTCATGAAAAATAAGGAATTAGAATGTTGCCGATTTCACGCTTACTTTTTCGGTGTATAGATAGTATTACTATTTCCATCAATAATTAACAATGATTTTCCTGGTATTGTCTCACCCTGAAAATTAAACTCATCTTCCGAAAAATTGGCTACTACACTTAATGCTTCACCAAATTCAGTCATTTGAACTAGCCTATCATCTGATATAATTTTAAAACCCGTCATTTCTTCAGTTATTGCTTTTTTGCTAAAATTTGACCATACCTTAGAATGTCTTACTATTGTTTCTTTATGTTTTTCCCACTCATGTTTATCTATATGATATAAAGGAGGTACATTATAAAGTACTTCATACAACATCCTATTTGATATTTCATCTTCTATTTTTAAGGTTCCCCATCCCCACCAATAAGTCGTGATCACTGAATCGTTGTAAACCAACTTATACAATGGGATTGTGTAGTTTGAATCCAAAAATAACTTCTTGTACTTATTCTTTAAAGGTATTTGTTTTGAAAACAATTCTGGAACTCCACCAGTACTCGAATAGTATCTCCCTACATAGTAGTCACTTTCTTTGTTTTTGCTCATATCCTTATCCATCCAAGAAAATGATGGCGTTTCTATTCCATGTGCAAAAGCAACATTTTTGTTAGCAAAATCATTGCCGCCCTCAGTTCCAACTACCATATTCCATTCTTTTTGCAGATACTCCATTCTCTTAATTCTTGCATGAATATCTTCCTCTTCAGTAGTCACATGTTCTGGCGTATAGTCATCATAGATCTCCCCAGTGCCGTCCGTGTCTAAAAACCATGAATTAAATGCTAAACCAGTATTTAAAATTGAAGTTACTCTTTCTTTTACACTAGGCATTGCAAGCGTCGGATTCAACTTTCTACCTTCACCTTGGAATCCTTCAATCTTATTCCCATCTTTTTTGGTTACAGTTGCATTCTCATAAAGTGAAGTATCTTTAAACTTAGCAGTTTCCCACTTCTCTTTACCTGGTTCATGGATTGAATGATACGAATCATAGGTACCAATTAAATAGCCCATATCTTCGGCTTCTGTTACTAGCTCCGGTTTAATAAATCCTTCCTGCCAGTCATCCAAACCAATCCACATTTTTTCTAGCCCTGAATCCTTCATATCCTTAATCACTTCTACAGTATTTGCATCTGCCCACTGCTCTATTGGGTCAACTGCATTTCCAAGTACGCTTTTTAATAATCTCTTATTTAGGTCAATTAATTCAACAGCATTTATATTGTCTATTCCTTTGTTCAATAATTCCTGTGTTTCTTTATCTGCTTCAGTAAAAATTTCTGGATTATAGAATTCTTTTAGCTGAATTAAAGCACTTAAGCCTTTGACAATTCTATTTTTAGTATATTTGTCTACATAGTCTAAGTTATTTAAATCATTAAAGGCCGATGAAAGTTCTGAACCATCCTCAACTTTAGTATTTAGTAACCTCTGAATCCATAATTTCAGTTTTTCAGGGATAGCGTCTCTCAGTATAGCCCATTCTATATTTTCCTCTGAAATCACAGTTCTATTCCAAAAATAAGCATGTGGGGCACCATAAAGCTTTTCAATATTACTATTTTCTCCCGTCTTTTCGCCCAAGGTTTTGAAGTCCCCTTGTTCAACCAAATAATTTTTATAAGTCTTTGCAACATCTACTGGATCTTTTTTCGTTACATATATTCTAAAACCATATTCCTTCTGTTCGTTAATAGCTGGAAATTCATGATTAAAAGTAAACTCAATATCATTTTTTGTCTTAAAATTAATTTCACTATTATAAGGATTTTTAATTATATAGACTAGTGAATACTCACTTTTTTCAACTGCAAAAAACTGCATAGAGAAAGCCTCAATCACCTTCATTTTTTCTTCACTTAAATATTCTTTCCAAATAGAATCATTGCTTGGAATATACTTCCCTTGATTTAACGGGAGCATATATCCATCACCTTTCACTTTCGGCCACGCGAACATGTTATCTCCATCTTTGTTAGATATTATGGATACATCTACATACTCATCTTTTTTTTCAATTTCAACATCAATTTCCTTTTCTAAATAGCTCCAGGTAATAGTATCTCCACTGTCTTCTAAATTTGAAACCTCCATTTTCTCCAGTGGTTCCGATGCTCTTTCAATAGTTCCATTGGACTCTACCTCAAACGCTAAAGTTTCTGGATCCACACTAAAGTTAAAGTCCAAATTATCTATCTGTGAATGGACCTCTTTGCTAGGTATATTTTTGTCCTTCACACAGCCGGTAAGGACACTCGTTGCAATTGTAGCGATTAACATGATTGATAGTATTTTTTTCATGTATTGCACCTCCATAACTAGTGTAATCCCGGTGTGTTACACGAATGTTACAAAAAACACTAATCTATTATTTTTTAATTCAAATCCAAAATCGAAATTATGATGATCCAAGATGGTCTTGATAATCGGTAATCCCAAACCTGTGCCAGAAAGCTCCTTACTTCTTGATTTTTCTAATACATAAAAAGGTCTCCATATACTGTCCAAATCACTTTCTTCCATGTCGCCAACCCCGTTAGCAATTGTCAACTTCACGCCATTAGCCTCTCTAGTTAACGTAATGTCGATTCGCTTATCATTGGAATATTTAATTGCATTCGTAACTAAATTATCGAGAACAACATCTATTCCTTCTTTGTCTGCACTAACAAAATATTCTTCACTCGCATCAAAATGCAAGGAACAATCAATATCATTTTCCTTTAGAATCAACATGTATTTCTCCATAATATCTACCATTCTTTTACCCAAATCAAAATTAGATTTGGTATATGCGCTACTTTCTAATTCTGTCCAAAACAACATCTTTTCAATTAAGACATCCATTTTCTCAATCTGTTCTTCAATTATATCTCTAAATGTTCCGTCATCTAAACCGTCCACTATACCTTGTTCATACACTTTCACTATGGATAGTGGCGTTTTTAACTCATGGGACACATCTGACATTAATTCTTTCAATCGCTTATTTTGACCATTGATTTCATCATGGGCTTTCTCTAATTTTTCACTCATACTATTTATACTTTTTGCAAGATCGCCTACCTCATCATTGGTGTTAATCTCTTCTTTCCTGAATTTCAAATCAGCTATATCCTGAGACAAAACTTTCAAGGATTCTAAAGGTCTTGTAATTTTTTTAGATAGAATGACTACTAAAGAAACAATCAATAGTACTGAAATAGTCATTAGAAATATATTCAATCGATTGATGATTAAAATTGTTTCTTCCATATGTGGTAATGGCAATGCTATGGCAATAATAAAATGATCTATCTTGATAAATTTAGTTAGAACTTTATATTTGCTTACGCCTTGGTCATAGATTTTATTCACACTGTTGTTCTGCAAAGTATGTAACGTACTTTCCGTAATCCAAAATTTGTTTAGCTTTAATTTCTTCCTTTCAAATTCTGATTTTATGTTGTCATTCAGTCGATCCAAATTGCCACCGATTTCTGAATACACTATGGTTACGGCGTGTTCCTCTTCTATGCGTTCCAAGTCGTTCACAAAATTATTTTCAGATACACTACGTATATCGCTCGCTATCTTGTCTAAAATCTTCCTTTGCTCATAGATGTAATATCTGTCTACCAGGAAAATATTTGCTACCATCGAAAATATAAAAGTGCAAATAACAATGGATGACACACCAACTGAAAACTTGCTCCCGATTTTAATCTTCCTTCACCTCCAGACAATAGCCCACACCTCGGTAAGTTTTGATAATATCAGTACCGATTTTAGTTCTTAGTCTCCGGATATGCGTATCGACTGTTCGAAGATCACCATCATAATCCATGCCCCAAACGCTATCAACCAGCCTGTCCCTCGATAAAATAACACCTTTATTTCTACTGAAAAACAGCAACAAATCATATTCAATCTTGGTAAGCTGTAATAATTCTTCGTGCTTGTATGCTTTTTTTTCATGCTCCATTATCCTAATATCTCTTACTTTAATTTCTTCGCTATTATTCATAAGTTTTTTAGCTCTTAATAGTAGTATTTGTGGATCAAATGGCTTCTTAATATATTCATCAGCCCCATTATGTAAGGCCTTTATTTCATCTTCCGTTTGACCTTTCGCTGTTAATATCAGAACTTTAGTCTGGCTATTATCCTTGATATATTTACATACCTCTATACCATCAATTTTCGGCATCATCCAATCCAAAATAGCTAACTCGATCTTGGTCGATTCAAATATATCCAATGCTTCCTGCCCATCATTAGCCGTCAGGACATTGAAGCCTTCCTTTTTGAAATAGGTTGAAAGTATCTTAACCATTTGCGGCTCATCATCTGCGATTAAAACATCCATTTCTTATTCCTCCTTCGGCATTAAGTTTTACATAGCTAAGTCAAACACTGATAGCTCCGGAGGGTTCCAAAATCTCACAGCTATCTTCGTCGTGCCGATTCCTCTATTTACATACAGATATGTGTCCGTCGCTAACTGATACATCCCTTTTGTGTATATCTTCGCAAAAGGGGGTGTCACCAGAGGACCAAATAACGGGACAACCACTTGCCCGCCATGACTGTGTCCCGCCAAGGCTAAATCGAAACGATCTGCCTCTATTTCGTCTACAAGATCCGGCTCATGCAGCAGTAACAATTTGGCTTCCTGGCTGTTAACACCCGCAAATGATTTTTCAATATCTGGGTGTCCAAGCATCGCATCATCCAACCCTATAATCGTTACTAACTGTCCACCGTCAAGTTCAATGACACTATTCTGATTTTTAAGTAGCTTAAATCCTGATTTTATCATAATGTCTTCATAAAACCTGACCCCGCCACCTCCGTAATCATGGTTTCCCCAAATAGCATATTTGCCATATCTACTATTTAGTTTACCCAATATGCCACTTATTTCTGACCTTCCCTCGAACTCAGATACTACATCTATGAGATCGCCCGTAAAAGCGATGATGTCAGGTTCAAGCTCGTTTATTCTATCGACCAGTTTCTCTAGCTGGTGTAATGAATAATTAGGACCCAAATGCACATCTGAAAACTGAACAACTCTGATAGATTCCCGACTTTCCGATGACAGCTCTACTTCAAATTCCCTTGTCACCAAACGTTTTGGCTCTATTTTACATGCAGAAACAATGATTCCTATTACGACTATGCTTAGGATGAACAAGCATTTGATAACTCTCCAAATTACTCTTTTCAAAGTCACACTACCTCTCTTATGTATGAAGACTAACTACTACCATACATTCTCAGTGTGACAACAATGTTACAAGCAAAAACTGCCACAACCTTAAAGGCTGTGGCAGTTCGATCTTTTAAGTGTTTGTAATCTACGCATCCGCAATCAAAGACGTACATGGTTTCCTCACTTGGAATAGGCTTCTGCTTTTTCACTGTAATCCTTCAAGTGTTTTCACAATTTTCTCCGTATTAGCAGCAAATATATTATTGATGAATAATACTTCTTTTACCTCTTCTTCATTTACTAATTTCGTTAAACTACTATTGTAATATCTAGAATCCACTACATATATTTCGTCATAATGAGGTATTAAAAATGGCACAAATGCATTTCCATAAGACTCTTTTACAACGACTAGTTTTCTCCCTTTATTACTATCATTATTTTGAATTTTAATCATTGGAAAATCTCCATGTAAAAATATAGAGTAAGCATTTACACCATTTGCATAATCGGCATATAACGTTGAAGGTACTGCTGTATCTTCTTTCCCTTTTTCATAACGAAATACCTTGTAATCAACGGGAATCTTGTAATAATCAATAACATCTTTATTCTCTTTTAGTTTAGTATCTTGAGTTTGTGTAAATAATGTACCTAAAAAATCTTTCTTAGAATATTTTTCGTATTCATCTAATGACTTCGCTTTAAATCCTGCTTCTTTCGCGAATTGTTCGTAAGCGTAATATGCACCTAGTGATGTCCAATGATGATCCGTATTAAAATATAAATACTCATTTTTATGTTTTTCTAATGCTTTATACGCATCGACTGTCTTAATTTCACTATTAAGATTGTCATAAATTTTATCAATAACAGGTTTTTGCGGTTTGGACATATGTTGATACTTTTTCGGTAGCGCAAATTCTACACTTGTTGGAACTACCATATTATATACTTCTACTTGCTCTCCTAGAGCTTGTTTCATACTTGAAATAGTATTGGAATATCGCTTTTCAGTTTCTTCATTTCCGTAAAAAATTTCGACTGCTCGATCGCCAAGTGTAATAATGGTGCCGGATTTTTCAGCAGTGGTATTCTCTGGAACTTCTTGTTTATTATCTTCAACAATGCTCCCCTTACTTTCATTTTCTATGTCTTTAGAAGCACATCCTGCAACTAGTAGGGTCGCAATTGCTGAAACTATCATATATTTTTTCATTGTTTTTAAATGTCCTTTTGTTTATTTCTCTATATTGTATATTTGTATCTCATCTGTTCCTAATCGTATTCCTTTTGCATTACTATAAAGGGAATTCAACTCAATCAGCATGCTCACGAAATGGAAATGCATCATTCACATATACATCTATTTGTTTGGAATAACTTTTATTTAGAAAGTTTTCCGCTGAATAAGTAGGGAAGGATGTTAATTGACGTCTTTCATTTTCAGAAATGTTATCTGTTGGTAATATAATGAATAATGTAAAGCCCACTATTACAATTCCAACCATAATACCGATATGGATTATCTCGAATTTATTACCGGTTTTCATTCATTACTCTCCTTAAAATCTGAAATAAAGAAATGGATTATAGCTTTCACTAATCAGAACAGCTGTACACAGGATTAGAATCATAACATTCCCAGTAATCAAGCAACCTTTATACATAGCACCTTTGAAAACCTTTTTCCCAATGACTTTGATTAGTGGTGTACATAATAAAATAGCAATCACTATCCAGAAAATATTATTAGTGACAATAATATATAACTCAGTACTAGCGAAGCTTTGATTAGCAAAACCAAAGAGAACTTTTAAATAAGAGAAAGCATCATTCATGTTAGTAAAGTAGAAGAAAGTCCATCCTATAATTACAACCACTAGTAAATAGCAGTGTGAAACAATTCTCGGCAGTTTTTCTAAAACTCTTCCTATCATTTTTTTCTCTAAGTAAATTAAAACCCCAAAATATAGTCCCCAAACAACAAAGTTCCAGCTAGCGCCATGCCAAATTCCAGTTAGAAACCATACAATCATCAAATTAAAAAATTCATTCTTTCGGTTTCCACCAAGTGGGATATACACATAGTCTCGAAAGAAACTACCTAAAGATATATGCCAACGTCTCCAAAATTCTGTAGCAGATCGTGAAATATATGGATAGTTAAAATTCTCTTTATATTCGAAGCCAAATATTTTTCCTAACCCTATAGCCATATCTGAGTATCCGGAAAAATCAAAGTAGATTTGCAGCGTAAACATCGCAATACCAAACCATGCTTCTGTTACGGTTAAACTTTCCGAAGAACGATCCATAAACATCGTGGCATAACTACCAGCTGTATTAGCTAGCAATACTTTTTTTCCTAATCCAATTATAAATCGATTCACACCATCACTAATTTGGCTAATATTTGTAGTTCGATGCTCTATTTGTTTGGCAATATCCGCATATCTAACAATCGGTCCCGCCACTAGCTGTGGAAATAATGACACATACAAAAGGAAAGTCGAAAATTTTCTTTGTGCCTGTACTTTTCCTCGATACACATCCACTGTGTAAGAGATTGTTTGGAAGGTATAAAAAGATATACCAATTGGTAATGCAACATCGGGTATTTGGAACGACGTATTAAAAATAAGATTAATATTTCCATAGATGAAAGCACTATATTTAAATGCTATTAGCAAAGAAAGATTTAATATAATGGAAGAAACAACACCGTATTTAGCCCATTTCGTTCCATGAAATCTTTCAATATACAATCCATGACAATAATCAACACAACTACTAATAAGTAATAGGACAATCCATACTGGCTCACCCCAAGCATAAAAACATAATGATGTTATTAACAAAATGATGTTTCTAAAGCTTCTATTTTTCACTGAGTAATACAGTATTATATTGATTGGTAGAAATAAATAAATGAACAAAAGACTTGAAAAAACCATCGTATCCTCCTTTCATTTACATAGTAACAATCCTCTGTGACAGCAATGTTACAAACAAAAAACTGCCACAACCTAAAAGGCTGTGGCAGTTCGATCTTCTAATGTCCAAATATCAATATCCACTTTTTTTGTCTTCTTCTATGCTTTTTCAAATGCATCGAGATAAATAAATGAAAAAACGCTATGCTTATCATAAGAAGTTTACGAGAAAGGATGGTGTTTTTTATGAATCCTATCAACTCCAGTGAACTGACACTTTTCGCACAAGAATTACAACGCTTTCTATCTCCAATAGTCCTACAAGAAACTGCCAAACAAGTTGATTTTGTGCAACGATCTAGTAAGTATCAAGCAAATGAACTCATCGCCCTTTGCGTTTGGCTCAGCCAAGAAGTCGCTAGTACATCGCTTACGCAACTATGTAGTCGGTTAGAGGCTTCGACGGGTGTACTAATGAGCCAAGAGGGACTCAATTAACGCTTTAATCCAGCAGCTGTCGCATTCCTTCGAGAAGTCTTTACTTCACTCCTAACACAAAAACTTTGTGCGACACAATCGCTATCTTCACACATGATTTCATCATTCGAACGTATTCGGATTTTAGATGCGACTGTGTTTCAGCTACCTGATTCTTTCCCACTGACTATCAAGGTTCAGGTGGGAGTAGTAATACGGCAGGCGTGAAAATTCAATTGGAATATGATTTACTAAGTGGTCAATTTCTTAACGTGCAACTTGGACCAGGAAAGAATTGATAAAACATACGGTACCATCTGTCTTGAAACCGTAGGGGCTGGCGATTTATGTTTGCGTGATCTTGGTTACTTCGATTTAGGAGACTTACAAGCCATTCATGATAAAGAGGCTTACTATATCTCGCGGTTGAAGCTGAATACCCGCATTTAAATTAAAAACCCTGAGCCAGAATACTTCAAAAATAGCACGTTAAAAAAGCAAACAGAATACATCCAGCTTGATATGACACAAATGATGTCTGGTCTAACCCCTGGTGACACGATGAAAATACCCGAGGCATACATTGAACAAAATCAGAAGCTTCCAGCACGTGTCATTATCCATCGTTTAACCGACGATCAAACGCAAACACGCCTGAAAAATCAAGCGATACGTGAAAAGAAGAAAGGCATTGTCATGAAAGATAAAAGTAAACGTTTAATGGGCATGAATGTATATATCACGAACACGTCGCTAGAAGAAATACCGACGGACTACGTGCATTCATTGTATTCACTTCGTTGGCAGATTGAAAAACTAGATCAAGAGGTTGCCCAAAGAGTTAGTGTGTATCAAGAAAACATAGAACGACTGGATTCAATACCTGGAATTGCCACTCGAATGGCAGAACAAATTCTAGCTGAAATCGGAACGGACGTTGAAAAACAGTTCGAAAGTGCAGCCAGATTATGTTCATGGGCCGCCCTCGTACCAGGACACAATGAAAGTGCAGGAAAAAGGAAATCAACCAGAGGCAAAAAGGGAAATAAATATTTAAAATCTGCTTTAACTGAAGCTGCTCATTCAGTTGGAGCCTCCAAAAACTATCTTGGCGCTCTATACAGACGGACAGCTGCGCGAAAAGGAAGAAAACGAGCTGGAATTGTCGAAGAAACAAAAGTAACCCCATTTCTTTTAATTGGTTTGATCGCAATAATTCCTTTATTTATTTACTTAACAGAAACATTAATAACTTTGCTATCTGGCATAATACCTGTCATTGATAAAATACCTTCCATTATCGTGTTTATTGGTCTGCTATATCCTTTGTATGCCATATACGAGAGAATTAATGGACTTATTATGTTTAATAAAGGCAATTTACAATTAAAAAAACGACAGTCATAAAAGCGTGGTATTTCACGCTTTTTTTATGAGCTTCCTTATCTACTACGTAGTATGGGTCAAATGCGATATTAAAGAGAAAGGTATTTTCATTCCTCTTCTAACACTCCCTCAGTTTAAGTAGCAACCTTCACAATCTCAATATCAGTCCTCCATTCTCAGCAAGCACAATTCCTTCACGTTGTCACATAAGAATAAGATCTTGTTCTAATTGATTGAGAGCAGCCATGACAGTAATTAAGAACTGACTGTCTGATAAAATTATTGTGGCTCGAAAGTAGCATTTTTTTTATCATCAAATTCATCTGTGTCTACTCCATGAAGATGTAGCTTTCGAAGGAGGCGCAGGTTATGGTGGAGGAGTTTAGCATGTCTCTCTTTAAGTTCTTCATAATCCTGACGATATACGCTGGAACGTGATTTCTCCTTTTCTAGAGAATTTAAGAGGCGTTCTTTTTGATGTTCATTCTTCTGCAGTTGTTGTTCTAAAAGAACAATCTGGCCCTCTAACTTCTTTTGTACCCGAAGTTGACGATTTGTATCGTGTTTACTTTTTGCCGTTCTTTTTCACTTTTGCTCCACGTTCTACCCCATAAAGGGCGCAAATGAGATTTATATAAAACCGTACGACTTAGTCCAGAAATATCCGCGATTTTCTATGCTCTAATTCTAGTATCCTCTAAATCTCTCAAGTACTGAACTTACCATTTGACACCCTCAATACTGTCTTCACGCATCTGCTGCTTTTCAAATAATCCTTCATTAGCCATATTTTCACTCCCATTCAGGTGGTCTAAGCAGGTGGCTGACCTGCTTTTGAAGTTTCTCTTCCTTGGATTTTTCAATACCCTTTTCACATATGTTGATAATTCTCTCTAAATAACTGGCATTGCGTACCGCATTTTCAAAATGAGCTGCTCGATTTGGATCTTTTGATGTTTGATCTATAACATTCTTCCAATGAGTTTGCTCAGCTTTATAGTCGTCATAATACTCAAGTTTTGGCACAAACCAATCACAAGCATAACACTCAATATGTACAGAAGTTCCCTTCGATTGCATTCCGTTATATCACTGCAAATTCCAACCCCTTTCTTTCCATTTGCTTCCCACGTTAAATAGCGCCTTGAACCTTTTGAGAGCTGTTGTGTCGTTCGCTCGTCGAGATTTTAAATTTTCCCACGGAACGCAACTGGGCTTTCATTTGGATACCTCAGCCCTTCAATTTTTTGATGAATTTCTTTGTGCTTTTCCACAAGTTGACGGGTGTAATACTTTGTCATTCCTTCATATTTGTCTTTCTATAAGGAACAAGCCCTATCTCCTACAAAGGAAAGAGGGCTCAAATATTTTTATTAATTTAATTTGCAATTTCTTCGAATGCGCCACTGTCCAATTGCTCCTAGTCTTAGTGTACTAAATAATTCATTTCATAGATTGTAATTAAATCCTTTCTTTTCGATAACTCATGTTGCCTTCCAAAAACAAATAGATTGTCTTTCTGGATTTGATCCAAGAGTTCTTTTTTAATCAGCAGTTTTAAATGAAAAACCATAAACTTCACTAAGGTAACTATCTAGGTTTACTTTCAACACAACTTCACCTGTGGATGGATCCATTACAATTGAATCACCCAATAAAATTCCATGGCCATAATAATCAATGCCTGCATGTTCTGGTTGCGCTTTAAAGCTAAGAAAACCTATCTTTAGAGTCTGAGAAATTTTTGGATGTTTGATTTCTTTAGGCACTTAACTCGCCTCCTTTATACTCGTATTTCACACCAACAACAGGTAAATTAATTTCTGTGATAAGCTCGTCCTTGCGATTAAACAATTTGAATACTCCATCGTGTAAGATAATGTCCTCAACAACTTCTCCACCAAATTCTCTACCAATCGAAATGGTATTAACAACGGCTCCTGAAACTACCTCAAATGATTTAATTTCTCTTTCCACTTTATCCACCCTCCCAATTGTTTTCTCAAATCATCATAAGTATGGATTTTTGAGAAAACTCTATTTTTAGTCTGGTTTTCCAGTGGCACAGTGGCACGTTCGGATGATTTTCAATATAATAAAGCCGGCTTCTTCAGTCATTAACCAAAAGATAACATCACTCATATGACTTAATTCCTTTAAAACGACCATCAGCCATATTGTTATACAAGTGTTTTATTTTCCGAACTGTTAGATAGTCCATTCACCCAAAGATGTTTGAAGCAATGTTCTTTTGTATCCTAAAATGTTCGCATTTGTTCCATATAATTGAGTGGTTTTATTACCCCATTCAAAAAGGGTTGCTCAATCACTTGTTGTTAAGCCAGATAGTAAACTTGCCCCTTAACTACACTTAAAGTGTATGTTAGGGTCAAAAAAAATGATATCGTCAATCGAAAAACCAACACACTCTGCAAACAAAAAAGCCTTATCAATACGTAAAGGAATTTTATATTGCTCGTAATCGATATAGGTTCTCTTGGCCATTCCTAGCACTTTTGCCATTTCTTCTTGTGTTAAACCTTTATACTTTCTCGCCTGTTTGATTGTAAATTTTACATTTGTCACATCTTGTCACCTCCTGTCTAAAAAAAGAATATCACACTTGAAGTATAGTTAACAACAAATTGTTGTAAAATTCACACACTTTAAGTTTACTCATATTCACTCATAGTGTATATTCAAGGTAGAGGTGAAGAAATATGCACATTGGAGAACGAATTAAAAAGTTAAGAAAAGAACGAAGAATGACCCAAGAAGATTTAGCAAAAATATTAAAAGTTGCTCCTACAGCAGTATCAGCCTGGGAATCGGGGCGTAACAAACCTTTAATGGATAAATTAAGCCTGATGTCTACTTGCTTTGATATACCGCTTTCCCACCTCATTGAAGGATCACCTACAGTTGAAGATAATCCTTCAATGGAATATTTAAACGAGAAGAACGTCAGATTAATTGGTGTTTACGGCAATATCCCTGCTGGTGAACCCAATTTTGCCCGAGAGTATATAGAAGCATATATGCCGACATTAAATTCTATGCTTGAAACAAACAAAGAATATTTTTATCTTAAGGTAAATGGCAACAGCATGAATAAAGAATTCAGCGACGGTTCACTTATCCTAGTTGAAAAAACAACCTATGTTGAAAGCGGTAAAATTGGTGTGGTCTTAGTAAATGGTCATGATGCTACAGTCAAAAAAGTGAACATTTTCGAAGAAAACATCACACTGATTCCATCCAGCACAGATCCATTTTATGAAGAAAAAACTTATAATATCAACAAAGATCGGGTTCGAATATTAGGAAAAGTAGTTCAAGCAATAAAAATATACGATTGATAATTCCAATCGTGAGCATTTAAAGTTGGGCGAAGGTTCACCCTCTTTTAGATGTTTTGTCATTTAATTTATTTCTCTATCAAGGAAGCCCTGGTCATTTTCATCTATCAACCAGGTTGGACCATTATTAATTTTTGCAGCAATCCCACAAAATCTACCGCACAATAAGAAGAACCCTTTTTTATCGTAGGATTCTAATATTTAACAAGTCAGGTTTTTCATTCTTTAATTTCGGTTATACTATCGTTCACAACCACTTATAAGATTCGTAAAATTAGAGTATTATATTTCGCCTCTGTAGCTCTAGAAGGGAAGAGCGCCGGAAAACATTGTAGCCACCGGGTCGCAAGGTAAGGGTTTCAGAAGCACCGAAAAGCAAATAAGCTGAGGCAGGTGCAATTCCTGCCGGTGAAAATCCGTAGGGAAGCGTGTTCTCCCCTATCCTATGCTTACGAAAGGAGTGCGGGTTCGAATCCCGTCAGAGGCTTTCACTTCCTATTGCACAAGTTGCGTTGTTTCCATCTGTTGTAAGGTTCTTCAATGAAGTTACTGCCACTGTTACAGGTGCAGGGAATTTAAGAATTGCAGTTGAAGACTTCTGGACTGACACAGGAGCAGATGCTTCTACACTACCAGCTTTAGCAACACATAATAGTTACTTTAATGGTTATGTTAATTGTGTACTGCAGATGGATGATCTATTAACCTATACTCCTGGAGGTGCAGGTGTAGGGCAATTAGTAATTACAGTTCCTGCTGGTTCAACTATTGAACAAAATTCATACCCACGAGCGATACAACTGTTATCAATTAATCCATTAAAGACCTCTGAAGAATAAGGGGATAAACCTTCTCTCTCCCAAATTGCATGTATAGTTACTCTTACATTTGAGTTGTAGAATTGTATCAGCAATATTTCTATTTATCGATACTTTTCTTAATTTATCTATTCGTTAGTTATCGAAAAACAAGCGCATGGATGGGATTATTTTGAGGTGTTTTGCTTGTGTTTCCCTTTTACATTGCGATGTTAACGAGTATTAAATTTTTATAAAAGTGAGTGAATTGGGGTGCTGAAAAAAGGGTGCAATTAAAGGTTGATAGAATTTTTTTCAATTCCTCTTTTACTCGATTTCCCTTTTCCTCGTCCTATCAAAAAGTCCTCACTATTGTCATTTTGAGTTGAAAATAAAATCTTTTCACTCCTATTGTTCCACCACATTCAAATATTTTGTTTATGCCGAGTTTGCCAATTTGTCGAAAATTTGTTGTAATGATGGTTTGAATATAATACCCACTCTGATACAATGAGTGCGTTATTACTATTTGGAGGTTAATTATGATAAAAAAGTTATTTTTATTTACGTTTATATTCTTCCTAGCATTTGTAAACAATGCTTTGGCTCACACTGGTTTAGAAAGCTCATCTCCTCAAAATGGAGCTATCGTTAAAGAGGAATTGCAAGAAATCACATTAACTTTTGAATCAAAGATAGAACAGAACAGTACATTTGAGATTCAAAATTTAAATGGAGATTCAATACCTGTTAAAAATATCTCTATAACAGAGAATAAAATGATAGGTAGTTTTTCAAATCCTTTAGAGAATGGGAAATATCAAGCGAAATGGAAGATTATCGGAGCAGATGGGCATCCTATTGATGGAGATTTTTCCTTCTCGGTAGATATGCCTGTTACTGAAACTCCTGCAGAAGTACAAAAGGAACCAAAAAAAGAAGATGCGAAACAAGTAGAAGAAAATAAACCAAAAACAGCAAATGAACCAAAAGAAGAAATTGAACAAAACAAATTGCCCTCCTATATAATTCCATCTATCATTGGTGTATTAATTGTGATCGTTGTTGGAAGTTTCATATGGGTATTGAGAAGGAAAAAATAAAATGTTTTTAATAGGAATCATTAGTGAGGCATTGTTATATCTTTGCTTTGCTCTTCTCATCGGTAGCTTTCTCTTATATCTTGTGCCAAGCTCTTATCGACCGGATATAAACGTACCAAAGGGTTATTTAATGATGGCTATAGGGGGTATAGCCATCTTTTCGTTTATCCCCGTTTTACAATTGATTTTATACCTATATGAGGATATTGGATTTGCACAAACTTTTCAGTCTGTTCTTTTTACATTTGAAGTAGGAAAAGCGTGGGTTTTTACTTACATTTTCTCAAATTTATTATTTATTTTAGTGGTTTGGTTTGATTATCGAAAAAGGGCTCTCTATTCTTACATTGGGATTATCTTCACGCTCATATTAATTCTTGCACTTGGTTGGTCAAGTCATGCCAGTTCGTATGATCAGGTGAAGGGCTTTTTAAATCAATCAGCCCATTTTACTGCTGTTAGTGTTTGGACAGGGATACTAATCGTTGTTAGTTGGTTTTCAAAAAATCATTCTAATTGGTTGAATTTCTTAAAATGGTTTACACCTGTTGCTATTGTTTGCTTTGCAAGTACTATTGTGACAGGTCTTATACTAATGACCTTTGTTGTTGAGTTTAAGGATTATCCCAATTCTTGGATGATTCCTTATGGACAAGCCCTATTGTTTAAACATATATTGATTATTCCTTTAATGGTTTACGCATTAATCAATAGTATTCTTATGAAAAGGAAATTAGAGAAAGATATAAACTTTAATCCAAAACCTTGGGCAAGAGTAGAAAGTATCGTAATTCTGCTTATATTTTCAGCAACTGCAGCATTAGGACAACAATCACCACCACACGAAACAACTGTAACAAGTGAAGTGGTTTCTAAATTATTTACGATGTTTTATCAAGGGCAGTTTCAGCCAGAAATGACTGTTCAACTTGTTCTAAACTCAACAAGTATGTCTCTTATTTTGTTAGCCCTTTTATTCTTAGTTTTAACCATTTTTTCATTCACCAAGAAAGCCCCTGCTGTCGTTTCTTTTTTTATGTGTATCCTATTAGTGCTATGCGTTTATTTATCTCTCATATTAGGACTCCAATAAAAATTACTAATAAATTACTCCCCTTGTATTTACTAGTTTCTGATATAAATGCAGGAAGATATGGGGCGTATGGTATATTATGACAACTCTTATAGAAAAACTATTTGCTAACAAAACAAGAGAGATAAAAGATGCTGCTTAGTTTTTTAATACGTAGATTCAAAAGATCGCCAGATAGGCGGTCTTTTTTGCAATCTTCATGTTTAATTTCCATCAGTATGATCGTTTCCCTTTGTCTATCTATACTTCATTTTTAACCCTTAATTTTTGAAAGTCTTAAAAAAACAAAAATTGGGTTGGACAGATATTTACGGATTACAGATTATTCATATATTCTATCGAGGTTTTCTTTGAAATAGATATTATAGGAATATATATCATGCCACTTTAGCAAAAGGTCTTAAAATTGGGAAGCTAGCTAAATCCATACCAGTCGCACCTAGGAAGGCATTAACGGTTTGATCTAAATCAGCATCAGGCATAATGATCATGTGGTTCTTTTACCACCAAAAGTAGCGACTCGTTTATTATTTCGGCATCCCTCGTAGAACCCACAAAAGAAATAATTTCTATTTTAAGAAGACATAGAAAAAAGAATGTGAGGCCCTATTTGTGCTCATGCAGATTTACACAGCCCTTTTATTTTACAGTATCAGAGCAGGCTAATGTTCAACCTGCCTGCATTTTTTTATGTTTTAACCTTCACCTTATTTGCTTTCTATTAACACTTGCCTCTTACTTACATACTATCGGATGAGATTGGTCTTAGCCAGCTCCACAATATCATTACCCTGGCCATTCAGCACAGCTTTAAGCATCCAAAGAGTGAATCCTTGTGCCTGTTCTAATTTGATACTAGGCGGAAGTGAAAGCTCCTGGCGGTTTACTACCACGTCAAGTACAACTGGGCCGTTATGTGAAAACGCTCGTTTCACCGCATTCTCAAGATCTGCCGGGTCTTCTACACGAATTCCTTCTATTCCCATCGCCTGGGCAACATCAGCGAAGTTTGGATTCTCAAGACCTGTCCCTGTTTCTAGGTAGCCTGAAGACTTCATCTCGAGTTCTACGAAACCTAGAGCATTGTTGTTAAATACAACTACTTTTACCGGTAATTTATGCTGCCGAAGCGTCAATAAATCACCCATTAACATTGAGAGTCCTCCATCTCCAGACAGTGCCACTACTTGAACTTCCGGTCTCGCAGCCTGGGCTCCAATTGCCTGAGGCAAAGCATTTGCCATCGTTCCGTGATTGAAAGATCCCAGAAGTCGTCTTTTTCCGTTCATTTCCAGGTATCGTGCAGCCCATAAAGTTGGTGTACCTACATCACATGTAAACACTGTGCCCTCACTGGCGAGATTGCTTATTACTTTAGTAAGAAATTGCGGATGAATCGGCATCCTTCCTGGCTTCCCTATTGCAAGCTTATCCAATCCCCTGCGAACATCCCGATAATTTGAAACAAATTTATCTAGATGATGAGTGTCATGTGTTTCACTTAAAAGAGGAAGAAGTGATTCAACTGTATATTTAACGTCTCCACAAAGTCCAAAGGTTAAAGCTGCTCGGCGGCCTAAATGTTCCGCTCGAATATCAACTTGTAAAATAATAGATTTTTTGGGTAAAAATTGCCTATACGGGAAGTCGGTACCAAGCATTAATAATACATCACAATCCATCATGGCATGATATCCAGATGAATATCCAATAAGACCCGTTAGTCCCACCAAATATGGATTATCATACTCAAGATGTTCTTTCCCTCTAAGTGCAATGACCATTGGCGACTTAAGTTTGTCACAAAGCTGCATCAACTGAGCGTGGGCTCCTTCACATCCTGCCCCGCACAATAATGTGATGCGTTTACCACTATTAAGATATTCTGACAGGCGTTTTAACTCTTCATCAGATGGCCGAACAACCGGCTGTGTTATGTGGATTACCTGTTCAGGAACACTTTCATTGTCAGCGAGTAAAGCAACATCTCCAGGAAGAACGAGGACAGAGACACCTTTTCGTGAAATGGAATGTTGTAGAGCCATCGTAACCATGCGGGGCATCTGTTCAGGTTTTGTCACAACCTCACAGAAATGACTGCACTCCTTGAATAAATGCTCAGGATTTGTTTGTTGGAAATAGTCTCCTCCAATTTCATTACTTGGTATATGTGCCGCAATAGCCAACACTGGTATTCGACTTCGATGACAATCGTAAAGTCCATTGATTAGGTGAAGATTCCCCGGGCCACTGCTTCCTGCACAAACTGCGATACTGTTACTTAATAATGCGTCAGAACCCGCAGCGAAGGCTGCAACCTCCTCATGCCTCATCGATATCCAATCAATCTTCCCCGAACGGCGAATGGAATCTAAAACAGCGTTCAGTGAGTCACCCACTATCCCGTAAATCCGTTTTACTCCAGCGTTCAGCAAAGAATCAATCAGTAAATCTGCTATTGTTTGTTTCATCCTTTTCCTTTCCTCCTTAGTAAATATAAAAATCTTGTATTTTATTACCTGCGTCTTAACAAAATAATAATCCTACTATTAATTTCAATTTATTAACATTAAGGTTTCCTTTTTACTGTTTAATATTCTGTTGATGTAAACATCCTTTCACTAAGGCGGAGTTTCGACTTATCATTATTGAAAAAGCTGCCTTAAAGACAGCTCCGATCTTAAGCTAACGCACCTGTTAGTTGAAAAAGTTCGTATCAACTTATTTGTTCTGATTTATACTCAATCTTCTATGCTTGATACATTTTATCTTGAAATTCATAAGAAATTTCAATCGTACCAATGAACATGGCGGGAGTAATTTGACCACCTACAGAAGCCACCAAATGATTATCAACCACATCAAATTTGACGATACTGCCAAAAGCAACATCATTAAACAAATGGTCTGGGGGATTTGAAACTTTTCGATATTAATTACCGTTTTCTTTTCGCCAATTGACACTACAGCTTCATGTTGTGTCAGTTTTGTTTTAATTTTTCAAAATAATCGCTATAGGATTGTCTACTAGAACCTCTTCATAAATCTCGCCTATATTGGTTTGGGTTTTTTTAGTACATGGACTTCACTATCTAAAGCCTCTGTGCCATAACCCTTTGTTAATACAATAGTTAAATCCTTCTTCTTATCTTGATTTAAGTCATTGTATAGGATTCATGGGGCATATGAAGGATTGGTTACATTCACCCAATAAGGAAAATATCTTGTTCCCCCATCAATCTTCATCTCGAATTCTCTGTACATGCCATTTTTTCTATCTATGTCATTAGCATATAAAATAACATTGGCTCTTTTAATTTTGAAATAACCTTTTTGGCGTTTCATTCCTTTTCGAATAAAGAATTCTAAGTGATTTTTAATCAAACTTATTTATAAAACGGAATATTCATTCAAAAAGATAAGAATCCATTTTGATCAACCTTTTTTCAAAATGGATTCTTTTATGTGCCGTAGAATATAAGTTTGTTGAACGTTTTTGATTAAACCTGCTTTGGGTGATGGTCCAATAGGATTCTCATTAGAAGCTAATTTAATAACCCTTTTCAGCCCTAATTTTTTTTTGAACTTCCCATAATGGTTTACCTGGTGTATACGGCTTAAGTTTATCCAGTGCTTTACGAGACCTTATCTGATTGGTGTTGTACATTGCCTACTCCTTCAAATCGATTTAGTTTTTTACTCATCTACTAAAACAAACTATAAAAAGATTTTAAATTTTCCTATAAGAAAAATCCCATGATAAAGAGGTAATTCTGAAACAATTCACTCATTTAACCAATAAATAATCATTATTTAGCCATTAATGTGATTGGTAGATTAGAATCGACTCTATAATAATAAAAGATTTAATATTTTTATCATCATTCAATTAAACAATTTTTTTACCATCTATTAACTTTTAATTAATAAAAAAGAATCATGAAAACATCATGATCCTCAGTTGATATAAGATGCTTCCGCAAACCTTTTCTGTTCATTTATTGAAAATATACAATTAATACAAGTGTGACAACGACAAATAGTTTGTTTATGTGCTAAAGAGCTGTTTTCATTTTAACCATTCCTGAATAAACTCAATTAGTTTTTTCGATCCTGGTGACATATAACGTAAGGAAGTGGCTGCAATTCCAATGGAGCGATAATAATTACCTTCCAAAGGGATTATTCGAATACTCTCGTGGATTCGATACAGTATCATTTCAGGGAGGATACTGATTCCAAGACCATTTTGCACCATGGAAATGATCGCCTGATCTTCAGCGATTTCATATTTGATTTTTGGTTTGATTTTGTGTTCTTTCAAAATTCTTCGAACATCCTTATCGATGCTTGATTTAGGCATGATAAAAGATTCATCTTTGAGTTGATCTAAGTAAATGATATCCTGCTGATTTAGAGGGTGCGTATCAGGTAAAATACACAATAGTCTATCTTTTTTTAACGGAATCACTTCATATGCCTTTGAAACTGGCAAGGACATAAAACCAAAATCAATGGTTCCATCCGAGATCCATTGATCAATTTCATCGTAATCTCCTTCAAATAGTTTTATTTCAATGTACGGGAAATCTTTATTAAATTGCTTAATAATCATAGGCAACCATTGAATAGACACACTCGGAAGTGTACCGATTCGTACGATACCTGTTTCTAGTCCATTAATTTTAGATACTTCCTGCATCATCAGCTCATTCCATTTTAATATTTCTCGCATATAAAGCAGCATTTTTTCTCCATTGCTGGTTAAATGAATACCTAAACGTCCCCGAGTAATCAACGAAAAACCGAAGTCGGACTCAAGACTTGCGATTGCATGACTTACAGCTGATTGAGTTAATCCAACTACTTCCGCTGCTTTCGATAGACTTCCTGTTTCTACAACGGTTCTAAAGATCTCATATTTGATCAGTGTCATTCATAGTCACTCCAACTATTAATTTTTTTCATATTTTATATTACAATTATTCATTTGATTTATATAAAGAATTGAATTTATAATAACAATTAATCAATTGCTAGTAAATTTATCGGTTTTATAAATTTAGAAAACTAACTTAAACGAAAGCTAGGATTATACTAAAAAATGAAAAATAGAAAGTGAGTGTTTATATTGAGTAAAACGAATCATGTTATCCCACCATATTCCATGGAAGTCATGACAGCTAAATTATTTACAGAAATAGAAAAAATCATTGTTTCGAAATATAAAGAAAATGGAAAGGCATTACTGCAACAAGGAATTGATAATTTTGGATATAAAGACGCGGAAGAGATTGCGATAAAAGCAACGACAGAAAGAGAAAACCATACGTTATTTGACTATATTCCTAAAGATCATAACAGTCAAAATAAGTATGGAAATCTTACACCCTTTGCCCTATTTGCAAGATTATTTGCCCAAATTACGAAAGCTATAGTAGATACTTATGGCGATGAAGGAGAAGAAGCTATTCAAGAAGGTATATGGCAATTTGGTGAAAAGCGTGGTCGTGGTATTGCACAAAGAGCCAGAGTGAATGGGGCAGACAACACAATTGATCAATACTTAACAAACTACGATATGGGGCGAAGTGATTTGTTTACCATTGAAACGGTGAATAAACCTGAGGAAATCGAGCAAACATTTACAGTATGTCCATTAGGCCAACAATGGGCTGATGACGATATGCATTCTTACGGACTTGTTTATTGTAGGGTGATAGATGATGCAATTGCTCATGGTTTTAACAATAAATTTAACGTCGTACATGATCAATTTGTGTTAAAAGAAGGACAATGTCATTTTCGTTTTCAATTAAAAGATTCAGAGAAAAAAAATGATTAATATCAAGCGATTAAATACCCATTTAGAAGAGTTATCTATCATTGGAAAAACAATGGAAGGTGGCATAAATCGGTTTTCTTATACAAGTGATGAGAGACGAGCAAATGAACGAGTCAAACAATATATGGAATCTGCTGGTTTAACCGTCCATTATGATACAGTGGGCAATCTGATTGGGAGTCAAGAGGCTACGGATGATTTACCCACTATTTTAATAGGTTCACATATTGATACCGTTCCAAATGGCGGAAAGTATGATGGGAGTTTAGGAGTCTTAACCGCCATTGAAGTCATACATTCGTTAAAAGAAAAAGAAATTGAACTGAAACATCCCGTTAAAATTGTTGCCTTTAAGGATGAGGAAGGAACCCGTTTTGGCTTTGGTATGATTGGGAGCCGAGCTGTCGCAGGTACATTGACATCCAATGATTTAAAAAAAGTAGATAATCAAGGGATATCGATTGAACAAGCCATGAGGGATTATGGATTAGAAAAGCAGCATCTCCAAAGTGCGAAAATAGAAAACGTAAAGTGCTATTTAGAAGTACATATCGAACAAGGAAAGATTCTTGAAAATAATGAAGCAGCAGTAGGTAATGTAACTGGTATCGCTGGTCCAGTGTGGCTTCAGTTCAAATTAACAGGACTGTCAGAGCATGCTGGTGCAACACCGATGAATCAAAGACAAGATGCTTTAGTAGGAGCAAGTTTAATTATTGCAGAGGTTGAAAAAATAGCTAAGGAGTCCCCTTCATCTGTAGCTACTGTGGGCAAACTTTCTGTAAAACCAAACGGCGTGAACGTCATTCCTGGTGAGGTGGAATGGACAATTGATATTAGAGATATCGATGAAAAAACCAGAGATCAAGTCGAACAAGAGATTAGAAAATTCGCGAAAAAGATAGCTAATGATCGACAATTACACTTAGAAATCTCTGTATTACAACGTGTTGCACCTGTTCGTTGTGAAGACAACATTCAAGATGTCATAAAGGAAAGTATTCAAGAATTAGGTGAATCCATCGTCTCTTTACCTAGTGGTGCCGGACATGATGCCATGCAGTTTAAAAATCGATTCCCAATTGGTATGATTTTTGTTAGATCGAAAGATGGGATCAGTCATAATCCAAGAGAATTTTCTTCAGAGCAAGATATTGAAAAAGCCGCTAAAGTCTTATATTTAACAATTCTACAATTAGACCAAAACTAAAGAATATATCATTGTAGTATGTTCAGAGCCTGTTTATGATTATACTCTTTCAAAATCTGGCTCTGTTATTTATATAAATCAAGGGTTAAATCATGTTTTTGAAATTAGTTGTTAACCATGAATAATCCCTGATGGGAAAAAAATTTTGTATTTATTCTCACTATACAACTTTGTTTAATATAATTTATAAAGGAGATAATAAAATGAATTTTTCAGGATCTTCGATTGTTTTTGCCGAAATCATCATTTACCTTCTCTTAATGCTTGGAGTGGGTGTGCTCTTTAGTAGAAAAAAATTGGACCACGCTGATTATTTTCTCGGAGGAAATAAGTTACCTGGTTGGGCACTAGCTTTTTCTGAAAGAGCTACAGGTGAATCCGCCTATATGTTCTTAGGGGCAGTAGGTTTTATTTATGTAACAGGTTTGTCAGGAATATGGATCTTATCGGGAATGTTTATAGGCGTCCTCTTTTCTTGGCTCTTTTTAGCCAAAAGATTTATGAATGAAACAAAAAAATATAAAGTGTATACATTAACCGACTATATAGCTGTGAAATTTCCTAATCACACTAATTTGATTCGTTGGTTGTCATCGATCATTATGGTCATATTTTTTACTTGCTACTTAGCAGCTCAATTTTCCGGTGTTGGTAAAACTCTTTATTCTTTTTCTGGACTTAATATTACGGTAGGAACCATTGTAGTTGCCCTCATCATTATTGCCTACTCTTGTATGGGTGGGTTTATGTCAGTTGTATGGACTGATACAATTCAAAGTTTTTTAATGGTTTTAGCGTTTATTATCGTTCCAATTGCAGGATTTTTTGAAATTCAACAAAATGATTTATCGATTTCGTATACCTTAAGTTCAATGGGAAGTGGTGCAGATAGTTGGATCGGAGGATTATCTGGACTAGCCATCGGAGCCATGCTATTTACAAACCTTTCTTGGTTCTTTGGCTGGCTTGGCGGACAGCCGCAATTAAGTTCTCGCTTTATGGCGTTAAAGGATGAAAAAGAACTAAAAACAGGAAAAATTGTTGCGATTATTTGGACATTAATTGTCTACGTCGGTGCCTTTTTATCTGCCATTTTTGCTTCCGTTATCTATAAACAAGGAACGATTGAAGATTCTGAAATGATTTTGCCTCATATGGTATTCGATTTGTTGCCACCATGGGTTGCAGGAATCATCATTGCAGGAATTTTAGCTGCTATCATGTCAACAGCTTCTTCTCAATTACTCGTTATTACAACATCAGTAAGTGAAGATATTGTTCATAAAGCAATGGGTATGACGATAAAGAGTCAAACCTTAGTGAAATTATCTCGTTGCATTGCCATTGTAGCTGGTCTTGTAGGTATTGTTGTTTCGTTAGCATCTGGCTCCATTATTTATAATATGGTCAGTTTTGCTTGGGCAGGAGTCGGCAATACATTTTCTGCCGTCATTTTACTTATATTCTTTTGGAAAAAAACATCTGGTACAGGCGTAGTAGCCACTATTATTACAGGGTTTATCAGTGCCATCCTGTGGACCACTTCTCCTTTAGAAGCCATCGTGACTGCTAAAGCGGCCACTTTCTTTATCTGTCTTATTGTTGGTATTGTAGTGAGTTTATGGTTTCCTGAAAAAGTTTCAAAATCAGCTAAATTAGCTTCTTAATTGTTCCAAATAGGTTGGAAGGATTGACAGTTGCTAGTTCAAATCAGAATTACCTTATATAAACCTTGTAATCCTTGTCTCTCAAGGATTACAGGTTTTTTTGGATTTAAAAGAGTCTGTTGTGGATGTAATACAAAGTTGTACCCTAAGTAATAAATTTACTCCATTTTGAAATTATCAAGACCTAATAAAGGAGAGCTAACTGAATGGCAATACAAATAGCAGATAAACTGGCAGCTGTATAGAGATAATAAAGTCTTTTATTTTGCTTTAAGAAACCCAAAGGAGATACTATCTAAAACGTAGTACCTCCTTTTTAAGCTCTTTAATATGATTCGTTCAGAGTAAATACAATTAATAAAACTAAAATCAAATTCGTTTAATTTCCACTAAAGTGCATTCGTTACTGAATTATAGATTTTCTAATCCCTTAATCTTTTTTGTAAGTTCATTGAATCTTTGATCGAGTTCTATATACTCTGGGCTTTTGGATGATAAAAAGCTCAATTTCCCTAATACTTCTTGTCGTTCTGTTTCAAGCTTTAAGCGCTGTTCTGCAAGTGAATCAACCTTTTCATTTGACTGCTTTAATTTCTTTTGTATACGGTGATTTTCAAAAATCAACTGAACTGAAGTCGTTTTACTCAAGAAATATTGATCGTGTGAAACAACGACCAACGTACCGATATACTCCGCTAACGTTTTTTCCAATTGTTCTCTCGAAGGCAAATCTAAATGGTTTGTCGGTTCATCTAAAATTAGTACATCTTTTTCTTCCAGTATATATAGCATAAGCTTACACTTCACGCGCTCTCCCATACTCATCTGTTCAATTGGCTCAGACCATTGACTTGCTGTAAATCCTAAATGCTTCATTAAATTCTGAACCTTGCCCCGTTCTTTAAATGTTTCACGTTTAAATAATTGTTCAGGCGTTTCCTCTAGAGGCAAGTCAAATACTTGCTGCGTTAAATAACCAATATTCGCAGATGGGGAAACCCAAATGTCCCCTTCAGCAAACTCATTGCCCATTACGATATTTAAAAATGTCGTTTTCCCACTACCATTCGGGCCAATAAGTGCTACTTTTTCACCGTGTTGAATTGTAAAATTCGTCTGTTCAAATAATATTCGTTCCCCAAAATCCTTTTTTAAGTTTTTCACCTCTAAAAATCTTTTGCCGACCTTCGTATTCGCTTCTAACGAAAATCGAACAAGATAATCTTCCTCAACACGTTCAACCTTTGTCTTCTCAAGTTCCTTCTCAAGACGTTTACGCTTAGATTTGACTTGAGAATCCATTCGTTTCGCTTTTAGGCGGTAATATTCTTTAAATCCTTCTTGCTTAGTCGATTGTGCATGCGCTTTTTGCGACCACGATGTCAGTTCGTTTATTTGATTTTCTACGAGTTCCATTTTTCTTTGTTGTTTTTCGTACTCTCTTTGTTGAGTTAATCTTCTTTGTTCTCGAATCTTTATATAATGTGTATAATTTCCTTTTTGCTCGAATAATTTCGTATTTTCAATCGACCAAATTTTCGTCGCTACAGTATCCAAAAAATATCTGTCATGTGAAACGACAATGATTGTACCCGTATAATTTTCTATTTGATTAACTAACAGCTCCGTACTTTCTATATCTAGATGGTTTGTTGGTTCATCTAATAAGAGTAAATGCGGTGCTAACGCGAAACCTTTTGCAAGACGAATTTTGAGCTTTTCTCCGCCACTTAACACTTCGTAAGGAACATCTGGAATATGCCATTTCGCCATTAGAGTAGCTTCTAATTGTGTAACATGCTCAGATGCGTATGTTTGTTTCTCCTGATCCACTAAAAAGACTTCGGTTTTGTTATTTTCCCATTCAACCTGTCCCTCAGATAGTTTTACATGTCCAAGTAAAATTTGTAATAGCGTGGACTTTCCGCTACCATTACGGCCAACTAGACCAATCACTTCTCCACGACCAATCGTTGCGTTAAGATCTTTAAATATAATACGGTCCATAATTTCTAAATTTATTTGATTTAATTTTACGATTTCTTTCATCGTATCACCCTTTCTTTTTCAAGGGAGAAAAAAATCCTCCCAAATGAATTTGGAAGGATTAGTTGCATTTTTCATAATGAAAATAAGCTATTTAATGAATAGCTTAAAAAATTATATGGAAAATGGGCAGACTAATCCTATTTTTTAATTTGAAAAATTTTCTCAAATGTTTGAAATAAGATTAGAACTTCATCGGCCACCCATCATCCCTTCTAATATGATTTAATATATTATACCCACAAAATCGAATAATGAAAAGAAAAATCTGGTTAAACTATTCCGTTCCTCCACTCAGTATTTCCTCGAACGTTTCAGAATTTTTCTGTTTCATCTATTATTATCAGCTCTTTATTAATCGATTATAAAATTTAATTTTAGTTGAATAAACACTAATACCATGATTCAGTAAGAATTTACTGTATAAAGGTATTAGCTATAAATTGATGATGAATTGCCTCGTAACATCGCTTGAATAACAAAGTTGAAAGTTTGATATACATATTCATTACTTTATTGTTTGGTCACGTTTGTTTTCCGCTGCTAATTACAATGGATCTTTGAAGGAAAGACCTAGTCCCGCTGCTACAATGATGGTAAAAACAGCGCAAGCTATTAAATAAACAAAAGCTGATGTCTCGATATCTTATTAATTCAACACCATCACCAACTGCTTCTTTCATTTGTTCAATGTGTATTTTTGCTATGCTTACTCACATGTTCCGATAACGTGTTTCGCTCCGTTGACAAGATCCATCGCTCCACTCAAGTCCTTTGAAGACCTTGTCTGGGATCATCCAGTTTGCCAGATCACCATTTTCCGCTACTTCCATACCGCTAAAAAAAACGAGATAATATGGCCGCACAGATTGGTGGGCCCCTTGTTTAATCAACAATTTTCACATTCGTATAATCCAAAGCTTCCTTTAATATCTGACTTGAAGCATAGGGAACTTTCCGTGTCTCATTATTTATCATATCTGAAGAGTAAACACTGATACTTACAGTGCCTTCTTGCGTTGTAGCTCGGATTAGGATTGGTTGATTGTACTTGTTTTTAAAGCTAAAATCAGGACCATACCAGCTTACCGTGGCATCGCGGCCTGGTGGAACATAAGGAACATGCCTAGTATGGGAATAGCGGTGAATAATTTGTAACCCTGAATTGTCGATGGCATTATACAGAGTGGATGAAACCTGACAAATCCCTCCACCGACCCCTTCAGAAAACTCTCCTTTGACGATAACGCGAGCGGGCAAATATCCTTTGTTCACTGTTCTCTTACCAACGGCTTGGTTAAAAGAAAACGTCTCTTCTGGAAACACGACATAATTATTAATGGCGTCTGTAGCGAGCGAAATATTATTATAACGATTTTTATTATTCACATTAAAATAGGTTCTATATTCACCAATCTTATTTACACGAATCTGAGCAAGTAGTTCGTTATCAACCTTTGGATGAATGGCAAGTAAGGGAACTTCAACTTTCTGTTCTCTACGTCCGTATAGAAAGGAAAAAAATTGCTCTTTAAATGCTTGATGGTATAACTTGTAACCCACCCGCCCAGGAAGAATATTACCATTCTTGTCGATTGTGGCATTTACAGGCTCTTGATACACATGACGGTCTATTTTTTCGATAAGCTGATTGTATTTATCCACGTCCATCATAGGAACATCAAGAAATGGCATAGAAACATCAGCGCGTTTGACAACAGCAATCGTTTGCCCTTGCTGGGTTACCGATAAGCTGTCAGGAATATACACTTGTTGAACGAATAGTAAAAGGCCGGCAATCCATGTTAATCTCAGTGAAACCACCCCCACATTAATTTAATATGGGTTGGAATTTATCATTTCATGTATTCCTCATTTTACATAACCTATTTTAAGTCTTCATAGAGCGAATCTTGATCAATAAACCAACGATCAGTCAAACTGTCCCTTCGGATCATAAAATGCATAACCTTTTTTTCTTTGCCCTCTCTCTTCTTATAGATAGCTACTTGAACGGGTACATCCACGAGAAATACCCCATTTAGTTGCTCAGGTGGTTGTCTTAAAGGGTCAACCACACCAAAATATGTAATATCTTCAACAAGTTTATTGACACGATTAAGATGACTCGGATTTGATAAGGTCAGTGCTAATAATTTCTGATTTCCTTGATTAATGGAAATGGTAAAAATACGAATAAGTTCATAGGGACTTACCGTTTCTATATAATCGTCAAGCTTACCAGCCGCTTTCAATACCATTAATTTATGAGAAAGATCTTCGTTTTTCAAACGATGCGTTATACTTCCAGAGAAATGAACACAGAAGTGACCTGAAAAACCATTTTGAAGAGCACCAGCGCCATGTGGCATTCCATGCATAGATGCAGCAATCATTTGATTATTGATTAATACAATAATAGCTCTTCTATTCCAACTCCATTTATTATTATAAATTTTCTTCATGATTTGAGTATCTTCCTTGGTTAGTGGCTGTACATCGGCATGATGGCTACCTGCTCTTCGTTGTACTTTAAATGATAAACCAGTTTCAATATCTATAATGGTGAAATTTGTTTTATTAGGAATAATGTTATTTACAATCTCCCAAGGCAACATCTCAATTTTAAAGCTTATAGGTACATCTTCATCTTCCCATTCAATTGCATAAACAGTGTGATTAATCATTAACACAAATAAAAAAGTAACAATAACTACTTGATAAATTTTTTTGTTTTTCATTTGATTTCTCCATTATGTTTTTTCTTATTATTTCTGGAAACAATGATTTGAATAGCTTTAAATATTTGGAAATCCATCCATAAAGATGTTAAAAATATAATTTAACAATTAGGGTCTAATCACGTTTAGTGAATCAGCTTTAGTCCTAAATGTATTAATAAGATGGAATGAATCGAAAAACTATGAAAACAACACCAATCAAAATAAACGGGTAGCCTATTCCATCACTTACCGGGGAAGACAAGCTGGAAGGATACATTTCGATACTCCTTAATTATCATTTCGATTACTCTTTATACAATTAACATATGTGGCATTGACATATGCTAATTGTATAGATTATTAAATGATCTGAACCGCGTCATTCCACCGAGCTAGCCTTAATTTATTGTCAGCTGATCCTACTTTATCAAGAAGCATACTGTAGAGAGTTGGATATAGTGGCTCCAGGTGAAAATGTTTATAGTACGTATATTGACAATAATTATATATATAAACGGAACTTCTGTGGCGACACCATATGTTGCAGGTGCAACAGAAAAATTGGGAATCCTCATGAATATGGATATGGTGTCCTTGATAATATAAAAGCTTTAAAATTAGTACCTTCTAAAGAGGAAAGTTAAGACACAGACATTTTAACAATTCGCCCCATTTACAATCCCTTTAAAAGGGAAACAGTTCATTAGATTATTTATAATGGTTAAAAATAAATTAAGAGAAGATATCACATGAAAAAAGCTTTATTTATTAAAACTATTTTATTAATCTTAATTATTGCTATTATGGGGACTTGTAGTAATAAAAGTACTAGTAAAGAGGAAAATGTAAATTTGAATGTTCAAATAGATAAATTAACGGATGATGAATTTAAAGAAGTACAGGTGAATTACCTTAAAGACCCTAAAAAAAAAGATGACTTTAGAAAATTTTCTCTTACCTTCCAGATAGATGGTTCTAGTAAGAAGAGAGTAAATATACCAGACTTTAAGAAAGTAATTAATACAATTGATAATCAGCAGAGATATTGGTTCGGGAATTCCTTCGAAAAAGAAAGTGATAATTCTGATATATACAAGAGCGAATTTATATTCTATTCTAAGGGGATAACGGAAGATACCATCATAAAAGCTTTTGAAGAAAAAGAGGTCAAGGTTATTTTTTACAAAAAAGATAAAATTATTGATAAAAAACAATATAATATTGGGGATTCTTTAATATTCGAATAGAATAAATCCACTCTGAATAACGTTTGCAACTCTAATTAACATAATTGACCTTATTGGAAGCTACTAAACAATATCATCTGACAGATTGTCTGCTGGAAAATATCGTGCAAAACTAGATGGAACGTTCATGACAGTAAAAAATGGTCATTATTCAGCGATTGCAAATGGTTATAGTTATTTTGAGGTAAAATAAAAACATACTAGGTGGTTTTCTATATTGGAATGGTTGAAACCTTTTGAAGCAAATAATCAGTTTGAAGACAATACAAACAGTCTTTTAGATTTCAAGATCAGGGAATGTATTCCCGAATCAAATATCCAAAAAAAATATTCACTATTAACTCAATTCTTTTTATTGTTGGGTTCTCAAGATGATAAGAGTGTTACTTCGTTATTTGTCGATAATAGAATTGATAATCAAGTAATAGAAGAAATTATTATGCATTTTGACAACACGAAAATTGTATTAGAAAATGAATTACCATCAGAAATAATGTTAAGTAAGCCGAATCAAGAATCTCTCTCTTTGATCAGATCGAATAATTTAAATCCAATAATAAAAAATCTATATGGGACAATTAACAACACACAATATGAATGGAGACCTCAAAAATCATACAAGATATTATCTGAATTTATAGAGAAATACGAAGATATGGAGTTCGATGAGGTGTTAGATTGTTTAAAAAACACATCACAGGGTCCTATAATTTCTCTTGCCTTATCAAGTTGGACTTTAGAAGATTCTTTAAAAGATACTTTTGCTATTAGATATTTCACGCACAAATGTAAGAATGTTTATTTATGGATCGATGATGCTAATATTTTTACTACAATTCAATTAGAATTAAATTAAAATAGGACTGGTTAAAAATTAAAAGATTAGCAATTGCTACTCTTTTAATTTTGGGCTGTTAGAGACAACATACGAAAAATCCCAGTTACCCCCTTCGGATTATTGTTTCATGATATAAAGAAACATGAAACTGGTGTTTTTCAAGATCACTTGGGATAATAATCATACTTTTCAGGAATAACATTTTACAAACGAGATACTTCTATAGGTGCTTAATCCTCCACCCCTATTATGTGAACTTCATATGGGACCCTCGGATTATAGCTTTCTTACGACAAAAAAGCCTCAATAGGCTTTACTCTATTGGGACTTCGAGATTGTGAAAATCAAAAATATGTTTAATAAATAAGTTAACATGTGGAGCAACAAAACGATTCTTACATGTAACTAGATACACAGTACGGTTAAAATATGAAGAATCCAAATATTCAAAATGCAATCTAGAATCATTTATACTTTCACAATATCGTTCAGGTAAGATACTGATGCCTAAGTCATTTGAAATTAGTTCACAAATTGTTTCAAAGCGTTCGACGGAAAATTGTACATCTAGAGAAAGATTTTCGGCCTCAAAGGCTTTGAAAATGTTATTCCTCGTTTCAAATCCATCTGAACATATAATAAAAGGGTATGGCTGAATATCCGATAATGAAATATTCGGTATCTTGAACAGTGCATGATTAACATTTGCAATTAAACATAATTTTTCAGAATATAATTTTTGTACATTTAATTCTTGGTGAGTAATTTCTTGATTTGTTAAAACAAGATGATTTTTATAATTTAGTAATGCGTTAATTACATTATCTTTACTTAATATTTCGTCTAATTGATAATGAGTTATTGATTGATGTTTATTGTAATCTCTAATTACCTGAGATATCCAATGTTTTGTTGATTCAATAATTCCGATAGACAGCTGCTTATTTCCAACTTGTTGTATTTCTGCCGATTCTATTTCAAATTGTTGGAATTTTTTTAATATTTCAATTGCCCTTTGATAGAATAATTCTCCTGAATCTGATAGTCGAACAGAACGAGTAGACCGTTCAAGTAAAGGAAATCCAATATTATGTTCTAATTTTGTAATTGCATTACTTAACGAGGGTTGAGAAAGGTGCAATTTTTTTGCTGCTTTTGAAAAACTCTTATTTTCTACTACAGAAATGAAATAAGTTAGTTGCCTAATATCCAAAAATGCACCCCATTTATAGTTTTTTTATATTAATATATTGAAAATACGTATTGGATATTATAAATAATAGCAGATATACTCTAATAAATAAATAATTTCTAGGGTGGGATAATAAATGTATGTAGTACCAAATATGGATTTATGGAAAGGCAGAACAGATAGTTTAATAGATAAAGATGAATTTAGAATTCATCAAATAGTTAGTGATCATTCAAAAACATCAACAAATGATTCATGCGGGATAATAGGATTCTCTTGTGAGGAAGGCGTGCGCAGGAATAAAGGAAGACTTGGAAGCAAAGAAGCTCCAAATGAAATACGTAAATCCTTATCTTCTTTATCTTGGCACGGCCAATCAACAGATAGTCTAGTTGATTTTGGAAATATCATTTGTGAAAATCAACAGTTAGAAGCAGCTCAAGCTGAATTAGGAAGTCACGTTGAGAAAATATTAACTAAAAATATGTTTCCGGTTATTTTGGGAGGCGGACATGAAACCTTTTATGGACATTATCTAGGAGTAAGGTCGTATGTTGGACCAAATGTTAAAATAGGGATCCTTAACATTGATGCTCATTTTGACTTACGTTCTTATGACCAAATGACTTCTTCTGGAACAATGTTTAAACAAATATTGGACAATGATAGTCAAGCAAGTTATTTACCTATTGGGATTCAACGTTATGGAAACACAAAAAAATTATTTAACACCGCTACCTCACTTAACTGTTCCTGGATTTATGAAGAAGAATTAGTAAATGAGATTTCCAATGAAAATGAAGAGAAAATTCAAAATTTTATGAATCAAAATGATTGTATTATATTAACACTTTGTATGGATGTTATAAACGCTTCTGAAGCACCAGGTGTTAGTGCACCTTCCTCATTTGGTCTCTCTGGAAAAATAGTTAGAGAATTAATTCGCAAAATTACTTCACATAAGAAAACTATTTCATTTGATATCTGTGAAGTAAATCCATCATTAGATTATGATAATCGCACGGTAAAACTAGCTGCTAACCTAATAAATGAAGTATTCATGTGCGTAGACAAGAAATAATAATATGACCATCGAGATCGAGATCAATCTCTGCTAAATATGGGCCTTCAAGTAAAGCGCTCTTAATCGTTCCTATAGTAGGTGCGTTTCTAATTTATGTTTTTGCTTTGCCAATTATCAGTATAAATATATTTAAATGATAATTTGTTCATAATTTTTGTTTTTTAAGCTAAACAAAAGATTAAAACCTCACTAGAAGTCGATCAATGACTTCCTGTGGGGTTTGATTAATGTACCGCATGTAGAAGTGACCACATCAACACGGATAGGGTCAAGCTTGCGCTAATCACTCGCTCAAAGCCATTCCACAGCCTTTAGATTGCTCATGAAAAATTTAGGCAAGATGTATATTATTGCTTAAACCTGTAACAGTATTACTGCCTCTTTGGTTCCCTCCACAAATTAATCAAGAAATCGGTCACCTTAACCTACATACATTACCTAAAAATTAAAAGGGGCCAGGTGTCCATATCAGCATCTTGCTCTACATATTCGTAAACTTGTTTCGAAACTTAGTCTACTGTTTTAGTAGGGCACTATTCAAATTAAATGCTAGCCTAATAAATAGCTTTCCGTATGTCATTGCGCTTATAGGTGGATTAAACTTAAAAGACTAGATTTGATAATCCTACACAAATTCACCCTCTTATAACTACGTCTCTTCAATCGATACCCCCTTCCATTTTAGGCACATAATAAACAGATGTGGATGTACATGTTCTCTGTTTCTAGAACCAAAGATGCAAAACGGCTGCTTTTTTAAAAAGTATAGATGTTAGTTGGTCTATCGTGTTCATTGGAACCGCCTTTGGATCTCTACTTATACTGACAATAGATAGAATTTTCTTTTGCATTTCCCTTAGACCCCGATTAACTTTTGTAACTATTTCTTATCCGGAATAGTTATTTTTATTATGCTTTAGCCGTACTGAGTAATATTACCAAGATGAAAATTATATATTTTTGATAATTTTCAAAGTTAACCTTTTCGATGTTATTGTTTTGAAATGAGGCATTTATACTAGTCCATTTATTATTGCATTTCATAAACTATCAATGACTTATAAAATAAGAATCGGAGGTTTTGAAATGTATAATAGAACATGGGCTAATGCACACAATGGTCAATGTCCACCACAATATTGTCCGCCACAAACTTTTCCTATTCAGCATAGTCCACCTCAAATTTCACCCACAAAACAATTTGTTAAAACCAATGTCACGAACACAGTAATACCTGTTGTTCATCCGACACATACTACAATCGTTAATAGACATGTGAAAAAGTATATACATCATTCTCCAAATAATGTATCTGTAGTGAATGAGTGTTACACTCAAAGGTTTGTTGGTGGAGTGCCACAACCTCCTTGTTGTCCGCGAAGACCATTCAGATATTAACTATATAAACCCCTATTTGGGGTTTTTTATTAGTTTTCTCATTCTTTTCTCACAGTTTTTATTCTCTATTCATCTTCAAATTTAACAACCACTTACACATTTTTATACTCTTTTAACTTTGCAATTCTTTTTACATATGCAAGGATGAAGTCACCCTTTGTGCTCGTAGGAGAGGAACGCTTTCTATAAAGAGATAGGCTTAAACAATGATTTTTCGATTTAACGACGTACTTAAGACGTAATTAAAAAAGATCCTAAACGACATACTCATTTAGCCCTTAAATAATTTATAGAGGATTTTTTCCGGAGATTTATCGAGCAGTTGGTATATGTATTAGGATTCATGAAAAAATGCACGATAAGTAAAAAAACCGAAATCACATTTTGATTTCGGTTCATCATTTTTATAAACTGTTTAACTATTTATCAAACGATGTTTAAGTCATTGTCTATTATGATTGTACTTGATCTTTTTTTAACTCAACAATCGCTTTTTGATCTATTTTTGTAAAAATTCGTTCCAACTCACTTTTGTCATGCAACAAATGTTCGCGGTTTTCTTTGAGTAGTTCATTAAAAGATTTCCTTTTTCTAGACATTTTTTATTCACCTCTTAAGTGATTGAATTCTTTTTGGAGGACAACAATTGGAAGTTCATATAGTTGTTTATTATATTTTTTAAATATCCCAAATTTCAGAAGTTCTTGTATAAGCTGATCTTTTTTTACTTCTCCTTTTATACTTAATTGCGTATTCATCAAGCGGCCTCCTTTACAAATATGCAAACTTTTAGCATTTCGGGATGCTTAGCACCCGATTCCACGAGAGAAATCGCCATTTTTTCCTCTTGTTTCCCCATATAAGAGCATAAACTGCAAAATCTTCGCATTTCTTTAGTTGATCATATGTAGAGCTTTCTTGATGAATTTTTAATATTTTCTCAAATACATGAAAACCATATTCCTTCATTTTATCGGAAAGAATATTTATTGCTCTGCACAAGGTTTTGTATGGGTCAAGTCGCCGGCACCAAAAAATGCGACTTTTACTCCTTGAAAATCTACTTGTTCTATTTCTTCATAAAATTCGTTTGCTTCATATGGCAAATCTTCTTTATTCCATGTATAAAATCCAATAAAGGCCAAATCAAAATCCTTTAAGGTATCTACTTCTAGCGTGTCCAATCTTTCCATATATACTTTACAGCCTGCAGCCTTCATTCTATTCTTTATGATTACAGCCATTTTCTCGGTATTACCGGATAAACTAACGTAGCCAATGAATACCTTCATCTATATCACCCACCTAATTGAGAATCACTTTCAGTATACACTTAATATAAATGAAAATGATTCTCATTGTCAATTATTTATCTCCAAACTAATTCTATGCAGAAAGAACATCAAAACTGAAATTATATTTCTACAACAAAAAAAGGAAGACATAACACTCCATGATCTTCAAGGTTCTTTGCCAAAGTATCATCAATGGACAATAGGTTAACAACGATAACAACTAAAAATATGTCTGGCTTCAACTATCAAGGTGCAACAAAGACTCAACCACCTCAAGCAATCCTAGTAGATTTTCACTTGAACTTTTCAATAACCCCTCCTTTATTAGTATTAGTTAAATCGCTAGGATATCTCATCGATTTAGTAAATAATTCCATTTGATAAAAATAATGTGATAAAATTACTAGGAGTCCTGGAACAGTTAATTAAAATAGTAGCTAATAATTACTCAGTAAAAAAGATTGGTAAATCAGATATAGGATGTGTTTTTATGATAAATATAAATAAAGATATAGTAGATTTAACAAGTAAGATAGACTTTTCTGGTGTTATTTTAATAAAGAATAAAAATAATTGCGTTTATGAAGTCAGCCTTTGGTTTTTCTAACAGAGCTGATGAAATAAAAAATAAAATTAGCACTAAGTTTGGAATCGCTTCTGGGTGTAAATTGTTTACAGCTGTAGCGATTTGTCAGTTAGTAGAAAAAGGAGATATTGCTTTCGAAACAAGGCTTAAAGATTGCTTAGACCTTGATTTTCCAAATTTTGATGAAAATATAACGATCCACCATCTTCTAACACATAGTTCAGGGATACCTGATTATTTTGATGAAGCTGTAATAGAGAATTTTGAAGACCTTTGGAAAGAAAAACCGATGTACCTACTAACAAGTTTATCTGATTTTTTACCTATGTTTCAAAATAATAAGATGATGTTTACTCCTGGAGAAAGGTTTCATTATAATAATGCTGGCTATATTCTATTAGGACTAATTATTGAGCAACAAACAGGTATAAGTTTTACTAAATATATAGAAACGAATCTTTTTGCAAAGTGTGATATGCATGATTCTGGTTATTTCTCTTTAGATAGACTACCTAAAAATACCGCAATTGGCTATATACATTTAGAGGACGCTGGAACATGGAAAACCAATAATTATGCCGTCCCAATTCAAGGTGGGGCAGATGGAGGAGCATTTATTACGGCACCTGATATGATGAAGTTTTGGGAAGCTCTACTTAGCTATAAACTTTTAAAAGAAGAGACAACCCATCTACTTTTGGCCCCTCACATTTGTGAGGAGGACGAAGAATATTATGGATACGGGATTTGGATAAGTAAGAAGGATAATACAATTTGTAAATATCATGTCATGGGTTATGACCCAGGTGTCAGTTTTAACTCTTCTTATTATCCGCAGTCTGGAATTACAACAGTCATACCTTCAAATAAAGATGAGGGGCCATACGATATATCGCAGACAATTGAAACTAACTATATAAAATTTGGATAATAACTCTTATCAATGATAAGCACAGACCACCATCTAAAATTTAAATGGTGGTCTGTTTACAATTAATTTAATTATGAGATGCCTTTCTTCAGCTGATAGATCACCAGTTCTTAAAATTCCTTACTAATTTACTATCCAGCTTAGCAAATGCCGCCAAAAAAAGAGCCAGTTTTTACTACGTTAAAAGTAAACAGGCTCTTTTTATTTAATGGTTGGAATGTTACATTAAGAAACTTGATCTTTTTAGACTGTAATAGCCTTTTGAACAACATGACTATCCACATATTGATTAAATTTCACTATTTTCTTATTTTGAAGTTCCTAAACATGTACCAAAATCTGCTTGATATGCTGACGTAGATTCTGTAAAGACTTCAAATTGTAAATTTGACATGTTTTCTCCTTCATATACTTGCTTGTATTAATAAAATTTCACAACATCTTCGAAAGGTAAGAAGGTTTTTTCTCCCGGTTGTTCATTCGGCTCACCAAATGGCATTTGGGCTACTAAACTCCATTTTCCTGGAATATCCCAAGTTTTCTTTACTTCTTCATCAATAATTGGATTATAGTGTTGTAAAGATGCCCCAATACCTTCTGCTGATAAAGACATCCATATTGCATACTGCAACATTGCACTTCCTTGATGGGACCAATATGGAAATTGTTCTTTATATGATGGTGCTTTATCTTGCATTTGCTCTATTGTTTCTTGGTTTTCAAAGAATAGAATTGTACCTACTCCATCACGAAATCCTTGTAATCGTTCTACAGTCGCTCCAAAGTTCTCTTCTGGAACACGAGAACGAAGTGTTTCTTTTACAATATCCCAAAACTTTTCATGCTCGTCATTCATCACTACCACTATACGTCCACTTTGCATATTAAATGAAGATGGTGCATGTATTGCGGTTTTTAATACTTCATTGATTCTTTCTTTCGTAATATTTTCGTTCTTTTTCACCTTTCGAATGGAACGACGATTGATGATTGCGTCTTTTAAATTTGTTTTAGTTACTGACATTTTGATTCCTCCAAATTATGTTTAATTTTAAAATTATATATTCATAGATTTTTTCTAATAGTTTAAACCGTTATTAGCAATTTCCCTTCATATCACATTGCAAGCCATCAAATTCATTTTGTTTATTTTTTTCTGCTTCGTTCTCAATGGCTTGTGCTAACCTTTCTTTGCTAGCTAGTCCTTGAATAACTTCATCACCAATAATAAACGTTGGAACAGCCATAATGTTAGCTTCTTCGTAAGCATGCTTTAGAGCTTCTTGATGCACTTCGCGATACTTACGTGACACTAACGCTTCTCTAAAAGCATCCTCAGGCAGTTCAACTTCACCTGCTAATTTTGTTAATACTTCAATATCTTCAATATTTTGTTCCTCTTGAAAAAATGCCGTAAACACTCTGCTGTGGAACTCATTCCCTTTTCCATGCTCCTTTGCAAACTGACACCCTTCAAAAGCCAAATGTGTATATGGATGTGGAGAAACACGTGGTAAACGCATATCGACTCCGAGCTTTTTCGCAGTAGGAAGAATATAAGAATCCCATGAATTCAATTTTTCAGGCTCTTGCCATGGATCAATTTTGGAATATGGACTCGGACGCAATTCAAATGGCATCCATTCTACTTCTACATCTTTTTCCTTTACGATTTCATCTAAAGGACCTTTTCCTAAAAAACAAAATGGACAAATGAAATCAGAATAAGCTTTAATTTTTACAGTCATATTATAATCCTCTCTTTTTATCAATAGTTTCCACTTGTAACTTAATTAGTTACAATAAAGGTAAAAAAATATGCTTTCTCTACAATATAGAATGCAATTGATTAACTACACATTCACTGTGCAAGCATTATTTGATTTAGTAGTGATGTAACTACTTGTTCCATTGATTCTTGCGGTTGTTTTATTTATCACCTCTGCTGTAACTATTTTAGTTACAGGTTGAACGGAAGTCAACTATTTTTTAAATAAAATTTAAAAAGCATGAGATGATCATATGTATTTTGATATATATCTACGCTGAATCTAAAGGACTACAGGAAAAACAGACAAAGAATCTAAAGGCCATCTTCCCTATTCTTTGACTGGCTCTTGTAACTGTAAGTTTTATATCCATTTTACAGAAAAAAAAGTTTGTAAAGAAAGCGTCGCTTTCTCTACAAACTTTTTTATTAAGCTTCCTTACATCTCGATGTGTTCGTTAACGGGTTCTCTCTTTTTCTTTCTCTGTTTTTTCGATTTTTTATAGTGTAGCAATTCGTATATACATGGAATGACGATAAGTGTGAGCAGTGTAGAAACAGCTAGCCCGCCAATGACAACGATGGCTAAGCTTTGTGAAACCAGACTTCCTGTTTCTGCCTTTTTATATAAAAGAGGCAGCATTGCACAAATGGTTGCTACAGCCGTCATAATAATCGGACGGAATCTTGTAGCCGTTGCTTCAATAATTGCATCACGAATAATCATTTTTTGTTCGTTTTGTTTGACTCGATCCAGAAGCACAATCGCGTTTGTCACCACAATTCCAATTAACATAAGCGCACCCAACAGTGCTGTAATATCCACTGGAATTCGACTGATAACCAATCCTAACACTGCTCCAATAGCAGCGAACGGCAATGAAAATAAAATCGCGACCGGTGCTTTAATTGATTTAAATGTTATAACCATGATTAGAAAGACAATGCCTATAGATATTAACATGGTAAGGAACAAATCAGTAAAATCATCTGTTTGCTGAGCGCTAGCTCCTCCAACATATATATCTACATCTTTCGGAATAGCAAGGCCTTTGTTCTCCTTGTCTCCAAAAATCTCAAGATTTATTTTGCTTGCAATATCAGAAAGCTTAGCCGGATCTACGGTTGCAGTTAATTGAAGATACGTTTCTCCGTCTTTATGGAACTGGGTAGTTGCACTCTCTTCACTCTTTAAAGAAGCAACTTTTGACACCGGGACTAAACCACCATCTGTCATAATAGGAATATTCTTTAAATCCTTTGGTTTTTTAGGATCTAAGATTGGTTCAAGGACTACAGGTGTCTGCTTATCCTCCAAGGTAATATTGCCTATTGGGGTTCTATTAAGCATGATACCAAGTTGTTGCCCTATTTGTTCTGTGTTGCCTTTAGCCGGATCTACCTTGAATGAATAAATGGTTTTCTTTTCGTCTTGGTTCGTTGTAACATCTTCAATTCCTTTAATATCTTGAATATTTTGTTTGATCTTATTGGCTGTCGATTCCAAATCTTCAACATTACTGCCAATCACGTCTATCGTAATGTTCGTCTTTGATGCCCCCATCATAAATGAAGAAGCGGTGGCAGTAAGCTTCGCATCAGGATAGTTTTCTTTTTGCTTTTCGATTTCCCCCAAGATTGTATCTATGTTTGCTTTATCCTTCACTAAGATACCAAAAGTCGCTTCTGTAGGTGATGTGACAGCGCCATATTGAGCCGCTTCGGCAGAGTTTCCTAATTGCATGAACACATTATCCACTTCACTCATATCTTGAATCGTTTCTTCGAGTTCAATCGCTTTTTCTTTTACTTTATCAAAGGGCTGATCATTTGGATAAGTTAACGTCACGGAGACATAGTCAGCTGAAGAATTATCAATTGCTCCTTTTGGCATAGCAAAATATGTGCCAATTGAACCGACAAACAACAGCAATGCAACAATCAAGACCATCCATTTATGGTTTAATGACCAAGTAACCAACTTAGTAAAACGCTTAGCTGGTCGATGTTTTGGCAACTTCGCTTTCTTCAGCAATCCTGCACTCATTAACGGAACAACAGTTAATGCTACAATTAAAGAAGCTAGCAAAGAATAAGTGACCGTTAAAGCAAAAGGCAGTAGAAATTCTTGAAGCCCTCCGTTCAATAAAGCTACTGGCAAGAAGACGGCTACAGTAGTAAGTGTTGAAGCTGTTATCGCCACTCCTACTTCTTTTGTTGCATCCATAACCAATTGGATTGAAATCTTCTCTTGTTGCATTTTCCGGAAAATATTTTCAATAACAACAATACTATCGTCCACCAAGCGACCAATCGCTACAGCGACACCGCCTAGCGTCAATATATTTAACGTCACTCCTGACAATGACAGCAAAAATAACGTGAAGCCAAGAGATAACGGTATGGATACGATTGTAATAAATGTAGACCGTACATTTCGTAAAAAGACCATAATCACAATAGTGGCGAATAGTGCACCAAGTAGCACTTCTTTAACCATCGTCTGAACAGAAGTCTCCACCATATCAGCTGTAGATAAATAGATAGTTGATTTCTGGTCAGGATACTTTTCATTAATTTCTTTTGATACTTTTTCAACTTCTTTACTGATTGTGACAGCATTTGATTGGCTGTCCTTAATAATGCTTATATCAATGCTTTCTTTTCCGTTAAAACGACTAATGAGGTTACCATTCTTCGCTTCGTCAACTTTTGCTATCTCTCCTAGCGTGACCTTTGAAGTGACCTTTAGCGCTTTTAATTTTTCAATACTCGTTAAATCACCGATAACCTTAATATTACTTGTCTTCCCATCAATCACCTTCTCGCCAACGGCTAGAGCTGTATTCTGACCGTTAAGGACGCTCATTACATCTTGAATGGAGACTTTCTTTTTAGCCAATTGTTTATTATCCACTTTAACTGAAAGAACAGATTGAGAAACTCCAAATGTCTGTACATCTGAAACTCCTTTAATATCTTTATATAGAGGCTCTAATTCTTTCTTAGCAAAGTCTAGATTTTCAGCTGTTAATCCTTCCTTAAAAGTCACAGCAATAAATGAAATAGGAATCATTGAGGTATTAAGCTGTGTAACAGTAGGCTTTGCAATATTTTGAGGCAATGTTACATTGTCTAAAGCCTCTTGAACATCAAGTTTTGCTTGTTTCATATCAGATCCCGATTCAAAGAATAGATCTACTTTTGAAAATCCATCTCCAGTAGTGGAGTATACTGAACTCTTTCCTTTTACTCCTGTAACAACCCTTTCTATCGGATCTGTAACTTGCGTTTCCATCGTTTTCGAATCAGTGCCCTGCCCCATTGTGACAATCGTAACTTGTGGATTATCAGCAGATGGTAAAAATTCCATAGGCAGTTTAAAATAACTAACAACTCCTATCAACAAAATAAAAATGGTTACTAATGAAACAGCTGCCTTGTTCTTAAACGACCACTTAGTAAAAAACTCCATGTAAATTCCACCCCAGATTGCATATTTTAGAAAATAATACCATTTTAAATAATACCATATATTACTAATGTAAGTGAGTAAAATTTTTAGTTTTGAAATAAAATTTATTTTAAATTAATGCTCCCTTAATAAACGAACATAGAAAAGAGCGTGTTTTGAAAAATGATTGTTCAAAACCTGCTCTTATAATATTTAATCGAATATTCTTTAATAAAAAAGATTGATAATTTTCGTGTTCCTTATTTAATTACGCTACCCGTTAACTGAATAAGAATTGTCTCAAAAACTACTTTTTTCCCAATGTTCTTTAGCTTCGTTCAAATGAATTAATACTTCATTTGCCACCTATCGTATACATCCAATATTCATTATTTTCTTAAATGTATCTAAACCAGTGCCCAATATTATTTATTTATCGCATCAACGAACATACCCCATTGAATTTGCATTAGCTAACTGATGAAAACCAAGTTCTTACCCAATTCGGGCCAACGGTATCAATAGGAGCAGTTATCCGAATACTTTGTCGCGATTCCTTGAAAACTCCCCATCCATGTTTCAAACAGTGATGAAAGGTATTAACATGCTGTAGGGGGAAAATCCCCATTTTTACAGGGGAACATTAGCATAAATAGCCCTCACAAATGAGAAGAGTTTTTATCATTATTTTATACAAATGAACCCTTATTTTTATTTGAACCATTTTATTTCCATCGCATACATTATCAAAGATAAAAGCCCAATGTGTTTTGGTTATCAGGAGGAAATTATATGAGAAGAAATTTAAAGAAATACGGGCAAACTCTACAATTGGTGGGAGGAAATTTAGTTTATATCTCTAATATGGTACATCCTACTTATATTGATGGAATAATTTCTGATTATGACCAGTACTGTATAGATTTAAAAAATGCGATTAGTGTAGGACAGTGTAGTGTCCAATCTCTAGAGACTATTGTTCCCCCATATATTTTGGATGGGGAACATGGGTTATTAATAAAATCATTCAAGGAAATTTTAGATTGTTTGAATAATTTATTATGGAGAATTGATAATGAAACCCTAACAGAATTGAATGAAGACGATATACAAAATGCAATTTCCAAATTAAAAGACATCGAACAAGAGCTAAATGTGGCAACATTGAGCTTATTTAAAAAAATAAAGTAACAGCCAAGAAGGTGAGAAGTTTTGAACCAGTGGAAACCCGAAGAAGATCATATTTTAAATTCCTTACCTACTAATATTGGAGATAAGATTGATTTATTTGGTTCATTGATTGTTAACATAGGAAACATTCTTACTGTTCTTGGGATTGCAGTTGAAGCTCAAGAGGTAGAAGAAATTGAAGAAGTAGAGGGTTTAGAAAACCCCGATACATCAAGAGCAGGAACAGGTTCAGGAACAAGTTCAAGAAAAGGAAAAGGAAAAGGAAAAGGTTCAGGTTCAGGTTCAGATTCAGATTCAGATTCAGGTTCTGGTTCAGAATCAAATGTAGGCTTTGCATTAGCTTTAATAGGTGCCATTATAATTACAATTGGTGACTTAGTTTCATCAAGTGGTGTCGCGATTGAAATAGAACAATCCGCTATATTAGAAAAAAAAGAAGAACAAGAAGCAAAGGAACAAAGTAGGAAAATGAGGAAAATGGAAAATCAAATCACCTCATTGCAAAAGGATGTGAACTCATTACTCCAAGTTTCCGAATCCCTAAAAAGAGAAGTGATTTTCTTACAAAACGTCATCTATCCTAATTATCACCAATAACAATCATTTTGTGTTCAACAAAACGTGATAATATAAATAGCTATCAGTTTGTAGGAAATTTATAATGAATATTCGACATAATGGGCAGTTCCCTTTGTATATAGCAATTATATTTCGTCCCTAAAAAACCTTTATATATTTAATAAATTATTATACTCCTTTCATAAGGAGTTTTTGCTATTTAGCTCTTTTTCTCTAATGAAAAAATGCTGAATTTCATCAAATACACACACGAACAAACGTTCTTTTATGAATAAAAAAAATCCCATCCCTATATTTTATTCAACTTTTATGAAAGATCTTTAGTTTTCATTTGCAATTGCCTGATTGATATACAAAACGCTATAAAAAAGCATGGGAAATCAACAGTAAATAAGGCAGCTTCAGTGTGAAAAAAGCTGCATCTAAAGATTTATCTAAATTAAGATTCACAAGTGTAGTTGTTTTAAAGACCGGACATTTCAACTTTCACTGGTTGAATAATAATGGCATTAGCAATCTGCAGCATATTTTTTCTCCTCATTGCTATCTGGCGGATAATACCAAGAGCTTCTAGTTTTTTATCATACAAGTTCCAAAAACGACTAAATGATCGAGCTCCGATTGAATATAGTCTTTTTTTATAACTGTCTATTTGACAGTGATAAGTACATACATGGGTCTTTTTCTTACAGGTTTAAATAATTTTCATACTGAGTTAGCAATTGCAGATAGTTTTCAGTGGGTTTTATATCAGGTTTTTTTTGTTTAACCAAGTAAAGGGCCTCTTCTCGATTTAATCTATATTTTTGCATATAAAATGCAGTAATGATAAAGCCCAATCGTTGTATTCCTAAAGTATCGTGAATTAATATTCGATAGCCCTGGTCAAACAATTGATTAAGCTGTTTGATCAAGTTATCGACCAATTCTAAACTAGGAGTTACCCATATAGTAATAGGAACCCATATCATTATTCTTCTTGAAAAATCAAATGGAGGACGATCAGGTTTCGTACGTAGGTTCACGATGACTGATATATTTCTCTGAACAAAACCCCAATCATCGGAAGAAATTCGTCCTCCAATGTACAATCGTCCTGGTATCATCTCCACAAAACCCATTTACATGGCCACCTACTCCATATTTTTAACTAATGCATATTATGATGGAATACAATTTAGTATTCTTAAAAAATCACCCTCGACTTTAGAGAACGAGAAGACCTAAGCTTTGTTTACTTAGTAGAGGGAAAGTCTTCTAGTGTAGTTCTTTTAAGTGGTAATTCCCTCCATATTTTGATACCTCCATGAATAATAGTCATGCAAATTCGTATATTTTTATGATCATATTGCCATTGATTTTTTATACTGAATTTAAAAGAATGAAGGAATATATGAATCAAAATATTTATTAAACAAATGGGAGATAAAAGAAGAAAATTTCTTTACCATCTCGGGAGATAGACATACGTGGATTGTATAGAAAAAATAAAATTAAACCAGAAATAACTTTTATAAGACATCGAAGCGAATAAAACAACTGTAATCTTTAGGTCTTTCATAGAAATGATTAATTACCTCTACGAACACATTGAAGATGATATTGATGTATGTGAATTTGAATATGAGATATCTGCTAAACGCGCTAAAGAGTTATTGAAAACCTGCTATAAAGGAAAAAGCCGATATTAGATACTTGTAAAAATTCAAATAGAAAAGAAGATTTTTAATCTTTAGAGGTTACTCTGAAGTGGAAATTGAAGAGCTTTAAGAATTATTACGGGTTACAAAACATTAACCACCCTTCACAATCCCGAAAAAATAAAAAGGGAATAGTAGCAGCCATACCCAATTAGTATGGCTGCTTATAAATGAAATCGGGATGTATGAGCTGCGAACTGCTTGTGAATCTCATTTCACATTAGATTCATTGTTGCTAAGAAGACTTCTAGTGTACTTGGTTTAATCCATTGACTATTTCGAAATCCCCTTTGAATTTAGAGCTTTTGCAATCTCGATTTTTCCTTAGCTAGTACTTACAAAGCACCTTGTAATTCTAAGTGGTTCCTAGAAAAGTTTGTGAAAACATAGACTAAATCATCCTACATCTTTTTACCTTCCCTTACTTAGGGAGCAGTTTTATTTAGTTATAATTGCACTTGCTTCTAAAAGGTATAAGTATAACTTAAGTTTAAACCTCTCTGGATAGATATATTGCCTCAACCTCTTTTTCAGTAAGATTGAATTTTACAGAAGCTTTTTTAATGGATTCTTCCATGCTTTCAATCTCTCCAAAGGTATTTCTAACAAAATCATAGATCATTAATTGGACCTTTTCTCTTATAGCGTCTATATTAACTTTATTTGGATGTAAATCTGGTGTAAGTTGTACAGCTCTACCATTAATAGCCTCTATAACTTCACCAACTATTTTCCATCGATATTTCATTGTTAAATGTGCTACTTTTACGTAATAACCTATTTCATCCTTATTTACTACCCAATCACCATTAGGATGTTTTTGTTTTAAAAATTGGGTTACACTAACACCTGTACTTGTTTTGTGATTTTTTAGTGTTTCCAATGTAAAAATTGATAATTGACTACTATCCATTTTATCAACTCCCTTTGTCCTATAAATTCGGCACAAGGAGATAATTTCCTGCAAATGAAAAGCACCCATTATTATGCTTTCGAATTATCATTTTAAAAAGTCTCTCATTTCTCTAGCCATAATTTTAAATTTATTAAATATTCTCTTCTAGACTTGCATCCTTTTAACGTAGGTATAGCCCAGCCCAAACCGACACCAAGTTTGATTATTACTGATTCACGCAACATTAATAATTTATTAAGTTTGGTCGTTCCTCCTCGTTTTTTTCAAGATCATTTAATATTACATAAATAAGTTTCAATGTATTCGTGTCATCAACTCCTGTCGCCTACTCAATTTGACAAAAGAGATAATCCCCTTTTATTAAAAAAGGCAAAAGCACCCAATGAAATGAGTGCTTTGAACTAAAATGATTACTATTCATTTAGGTATGTTTTGAGTTTCTCTTTATCAGAAACATGAATCCAAGGTAAATCAAGATTATCATCATTAATACCAGGCGTGATAACACGAGTATATAAAAGGTCATAAATACAATCATTAATTAAAAGGGTATCTTCATCTGATATTCTTTCTCTATTGGTTATAGTACCGCCACCTGAATGTTCAGTTACCCCAAATATTAAGCCTTGTTGTTTTAAAGAACTCCTAATCACTTCTCTAATAGCCTCTAGACTAGTTAACGGGAATACATCAAGGTGTTTAACAATCATTCTTAAAATATCCTCTTTAGTTAAAACCAGTTCACTATTTTGTCGCAATTATCCCACCCCCTCTCGTCATATTCTCCAAACGACAGGTTATTTCCTTCTTTATCCATAAAAAGACGACTCTCTCTTCATGAGTGCCGTCCCTTTGCTTATTATAAATTTTCTATGCCTTAATCAAACAACATTTCGACTAAAGGAGATAATTTCCTGCAAGTAAAAAACACCATCGCAAGGATGCTCCTACATTGGTTCAAAGCTTTTCATTTTAAATTCATTTACAGGCCGATTAATCGACTTTCCTAACTTTATATTAAGTTCTTGGTAATCCTTAGTATCATCAGGATCAATATCTTCTCTGACGTTTAGTATCTCGTATCGGTCATATTTCTCGGGAGTAAGACCTCCGTCAACATGAATAAAAAGCCTATATTTAACTCTCAGATTCATTTTTACCATCTCCTTTATCTAACAGTTCGATATTAGGAGATAATTTCCTGCTTATTTCCTCCTGACAGCTCTATCAAATTACTGATCAGCATTATAAATAGCTATATCTCTCGTAAGATCACTAGTCTAATTAGTCGGTATGGATACGAAGAAATACATAATTATTTTAATCCTAGATTGAGAAATAGATGTGAGGAGTTATTAAAATTTTATTTAGGTGATAGAACATGAACATTAATATTGAGGTCAACTTACACGCAAAGGGAAATATTTTTTACAGAGTGGAGTTTTCCAGTCGTCGGTTCACACTACAAGAATGATCCAGATTGTACAGCTGCAATTACCGCCTACGAATGGATTCAGCAGATTCAAAGTGAATACGGATCTAGTTAGGATTTCAGGAAAAAAAGTGTTTTTAACGGAGATAATAATATTACGGAGTTAGTTAAGAAGGTTACACCTATAATTCAGGATGATTTACCTTTTTAAATAAAAATAAGCCCTTCTTAAAAGATAAGGGCTTTAAAATAAGAAGTATCTGTACAATTTCATATAGGCGCTCTCAAAGTTTCTATTAGCCACTAACTTCTTTTTCAATAAGGGTAGTATGAATATGGGGCTGGGTATGGAGCATATCCTGGATATCCATAATCATATCCATAATAGCCATCATATCCACCACCATAATAGGGCCCTGCAAGCAACGCTCCTGCAGCAAGACCTCCTAGAAAAGGAAATCCAAAACCAAATGGTCTCCCAAATCCAAATGGCCTCCCAAATCCAAATGGTCTCCCAAAACCAAATGGTCTCCCAAAACCAAATGGTCTCCCAAAACCTCCAAAGTGACCCCCACCACCAAAACCAATTCTTCTTAAATCAATTGCATTTATATCTTCGTTTTTTATTAAATCATACATTTTTAGTAAATCCCCCTCAATTCTTTATTTGATTTAGATTATGTAAAGATAAAGAAGATGTTTAGGTTCATTACCTAGAAATATGTACATTCGTGGAGTTTTACTTCTTGTTACTAACTACATTTATCAAGAAATATAATACCCCCTCTCGGTAGGAGAGGTCCTGTTAGTTTTAACCCTTGATTGAGAAATAGATGTGAGGAGTTATTTGAATTTTATTTAGGTGATAGAACATGATCATTAATTGAGGTCAACTTACAGGCAAAGAGAAATAACTTTTTACAGTGTGTTATAGTTTTCCAGTCGTCGGTTCACACTTAAGCAAATATGTTTGAGTGAATGGAGAATCTTTATTAGGTAAATTGTGAAATCGGGGTTTTTTCAATGGCTAGAGGATTTTGGACAGACAAGTTTATCTATGCCTTGTATCACCCTCTAAATTTTTACTTTTAATCTCAATTTCTATTTTTTTAATGCGAATCCATATTTCTATGCTTATCAAAAAAATAAATCAAACTAACAATAATCACCATAATAATTGAATAAAGAACAGCCTTAATAAAAGTGAAGTCTAAAATAAAATAGGAAACCATTAATAAAACAACAAATAATAATATGTGCTTCATCATCTCATCACCTCATTTTTAACAAATTAGTATTTTTAGAAAAACGGTTCCACGATAGTGGACTTCTTATATCAGTTCTTAACCTGCCCCCCAGATTTTTTTAAAGATTTAGTAATTATCCCCACTTTTCCGATCTCATAATTCCCCATAATATTAGAGGTCTCTTTCAAAACTTCTATGCTATTACTATATTAGGGGTAAACCAAAAATTAGCCAAACACTTACTCAAGTAATTCAACATCATCATATGCATCAAAATCAATAAAAACTAACCTTGAATCATTTACACCACCATGATTTAAATCTAGTACTTTGCATAGATGGTGGTAGCTTCATGCCAAAGTCTATTTTATTTAATGCATTCAGTCGTATATTAAAAAAATCTGAGTTGCCTTCTCTGCCTATCCTTACGTCATACACATACGGTGCCCCTACTTAAAGCTGGAGCAGATATGAAATATATTCAGGAAAGATTAGGTTATGGCAGCCTTGCTATAACTTCTGATGTTAACGCACATATAAGCAAAAAGATAGAAAAGACAAACATGGACAAGTTTGAAAAATACATCAATAGAATAATTGATGTATCAGACTGTAGACAAACTCGATGAAAATCGAGTTTGTCTACAGTTTTTTTGAGGGGTTGTAAAAATTCGACGTTGATTTCCACTCCAGGCACTCGCTTTCCGCGGGCGGTCAGGGAGCCTCCTCGGCGCCTTTGCGCCTGTGGGGTCTCCCTTGGACACGCATTTCCCGCAGGAGTCTCGCACCTTCCGTTCCAATCAACTTTGTTTTAACAATTAGATATAACCACTTTTGCCTACAGTCCTTTTTGTTTTAATATAGAAGTATTAAAACTTGAGGTGATGACGATGCTTTCGAAACATAATTCTATTCAGCGAGATCAACTTGAAATGATTACTTTGGATCAACTGGTGCCAGCGAACCATTTGGTTCGTAAAATTGAGGGGGCCATTGACTTCACTTTCATTTATGACTTGGTGAAAGATATGTATTCAGAGATAGGGCGCCCAAGTATTGATCCAGTTATTTTAGTTAAATTGACATTCATTCAATATACCTTCGGTATTCGTTCGATGCGTAAAACGATTGAAGAAGTTGAAACGAATATGGCTTACCGTTGGTTTTTAGGTTACGGTTTCCATGATAAAGTACCTCACTTCTCAACGTTCGGGAAAAATTATGAGCGTCGCTTTAAAGATACAGACCTGTTTGAACGGATTTTTTATCGTATCTTAATGACAGCTTCAGAAAGAAAGTTAATAAGTGCAGAGCACGTATTCGTTGATTCAACACATGTGAAAGCCAGTGCGAATAAGCGAAAATTCGAAAAGAAAATCGTTCGTAAGGAAACACGAGCATATCAAGGACGCCTTCAAGAAGAAATAAATCAAGATCGTGAAAACAATGGAAAGAAGCCTTTTCCACCGGATAAATTTGATAAAGAAGAAACCAAAGAAATTAAAGAAAGTACAACTGACCCTGAGAGTGGCTACTATGTAAAAGATGAACGAACAAAACAGTTTGCCTATTCATTTCATGCGGCTGCGGACCGCAACGGTTTTGTGCTGGGGACGATTGTAACACCGGGAAATACGCATGATAGTCATATCTTAGAGCCTCTTGTTGAACAAGTGATTGAGAAAGTTGGAAAACCTGAAGCTGTTGCCGCAGATGCAGACTTTACAAAACACCAGCCATTACAAGCTACCTTTTTGGGAAAGAAATCACACCAGCTTTACCCTATACACGTCCACGAACAAAAGAAGGGTTCTTTCGCAAGCATGACTATGTTTACGATGAACATTTTGATTGTTATCTCTGCCCATCGGGCGAGATTTTAAAGTACTCAACAACAAATAAAGAGGGCTATCGCGAGTACAAATCACCCAAACACACTTGTGCGACATGCTCATTTTTATCACAGTGTACAGTAAGCAAAGACAATCAAAAAGTGGTGACACGCCATATCTGGCAAAATTATATGGAAGAAGCAGATCATCTGCGTCATCACAAGGATGTAAAACCTATATATGCGAAACGTAAAGAAACAATAGAGCGTGTATTCGCAGATGCAAAAGAAAAGCATGGTATGCGTTGGACTACTTTAAGGGGACTTAAAAAATTGTCGATGCAGGCGATGCTTACTTTCGCTGCCATGAATTTAAAGAAGATAGCCAATTGGACATGGCAAGGTCCAAGAATGGCTTAATAAAGTGGGCTCGTAGAGGCCCAATCTCTTATTCTTGAGCAAAATTCAAAGGGAATTTCAAAAGGGGTCCGGAATTAAAACATTCCGAACCCCTTTTGTCTACAAACTGATACATCAATAGAATAATTGATGTATTTTTTTTGCTCACGTTGGTGGGCAATCGATGGGCAATTATCTATTTAATATATTTCCGGAAAATCTGCCCACAAAATAAAAAAACCTGACACGAAAGGCGCCAAGGGTTTTAGTTATTAATAAGTTGACATATATTGTTCGCGTTCTCATGGGTGAACTTATGTGCGGAACATATCTTCGCCTTTCTTACTTTTTCAGAATGATACATATATGCTTATTTAATAAGGTTTTAGATAGATTGTATACAAATTCCCATTAAGTTTTTTCACCTTTTAATTTTTATTATGTGGTCAGATGGTTGTCAATTATATTTCGGATCACCTAATGTTTTTTATGGGTTCACCTATAGGTCTTCATGATTTGTTTTTATAAATTCAGCAACCTCCATTTTTGAAGCAAATCACTTAATCCAATAGCAAACATTTTAAATGAAGTAACGTGATTCCCATAAATACGCCAAAAGTAGTCCCATTTTTAATCATAAAACCATTGTTCGAGCTATAAGTACAGGCAACTTGTCCAGTATGTTAATAGAAATATAGTAACTTGAATTAGGAGGTGCTAGTAATTTGAGTGAACAAAAAAAATGTTCAGATTGCAAGCACAGTAAATGCAGATGCAAGCATAAAAAATGTAGAGTTTGTGGGCACAAAAAATGCAAATGCAAAGTCGAGAAAAAAATCAAAGTGAAAGTAAATGTACCTACAGAAATGTCAGTACCAATTGTATGCAATAGCACATGTGGTAATCTGTTATTGACCGAGCAGGTTCCGAGTCTAGAAATTTGGAAAGCGAGAATTGCGATGGACGCTACCGTAACAATCTCTGTATTCAATAGCGCTATGAGCACTGCATCGGTTCAGGTTCTCGTGATTCGAAATGATGGAAGCCCAGTTGAATTCTCCGTTCCTTCTGGCAATACGCTTTCAGCAACAGTAGATGCTGCCGAATCGATTATCGTATTTAGGATAGACACAGGGAGAACTGAGGGGAAATATTTTTTGGAAGTATGCTTTCCTGTTATTTGTGATGACCAACGTAAACATAAAAAAGATAAATAAGACCTCAAGGGGTTCTATTCTATTCTTTATCCTTCCCCTGTATTCCTCATTTTTAAGGGAAATTGCCTTCCACCTTTTCTAGTTCTTTTAATGAAATAAAAATAATTCAGCAAATGTTACACTCATGTCAGTTGCAAGATTGCAAAATTTACATTCTATAATACTGAATGGCTAATACAAGCTGTTTAATAGTAAATAGGAGGAATTCATAATGTGTGGTTCAAATGGAATTAACGGAGGTTGCTGCCCTCCTGCACAGGTGTTTCAAGAAAAAATTTGTGGTAATTTTAACGGACCTTTAGCAGGTGTTGAAATATGGTCTGCTCCAGCAGGCGCTTATTCTTCAGGAACTTTTGAAATTTTCAACTCAGCTTCTAGTACGGCTACAGTAACGGCTACGGGGACATCAACTCCAGCAATAGCTTTAAGTGCTGCTCCAGGAAATACTGACTCACAATCAGTTAATCAACCTACTAGTTTTACTATTACAGCAGGTGCTGGAGATAGTGGGTCATATTGTATCAATTTGTATAAGCGTGTTCTAGCGTAATAAAGATATAAAGGAATACCTTTTTCTAAGTTATTACTCTATATCTTTTAAAACGGACAAGATATATAAGAAATTTCTATAAATCTTTCATACTCTATTACAGGAATGAAGATTAAGTATCGCACAGATAAAACGTATCTGGAAAAAATTTTTCGAAAGGAGAAATATACAATGTGTTTTAGTGACTCTTGTTGTCCTCCTGCTCAGATATCAAGAAAGCATTTGTGGTAATTTTAATGGTCCAACAATTGGAGTAGTAGATGAGACGGTATTTACTGCTCCCGTTGGTGCTTACATTGAAGGGACTTTTGAGATTTTTAATTCTGCTGCAAGCGTTTCAACTGTAACAGGTACAGTCAATTCATCAACAGCTCCTGTTACAACTACGATCGGGCCAGTACCACCAGGAAATACGATTGGTAAAACTGTACAAAATCCGATTTCTTTTGTTATTCAAATGCCCGCAGGAACAAGTGGGACATACAGTCTGACGCTATACAAGTGTATTCTAGCTTAAAACACTTTAAGTGCTGCCCCAGGAAATTCAGACTCATAATCAGTTAATCAACCTACTAAAATTGCTATATCCTCACTAGCAAATGGGTTCTGGTGCAAATATGATTTGTTCGAGTTGATGAAGGAACACAAAAATAAACAATCTTTTCTCAAAACATGCTTTTGTACGTTTATCAAGAGTTATAGCATAAATTTGTTTAACCTATATTTCAAAGAGCTACAGAAGAATCTGCGCCAATGGTCAAGCAGAAAATTCACAACCTTCTTTAACAGAAAAACAGGCTCCTCTCAACTATGAGAAGGACTTTTTTTAATCCTCTACGATCACACCAATAACCTCATCAAACTGAATATATTCAAATGAATTATCTTTCTTTTGAATATGTAACAATTTATTAATTGAGTTTATGTATACACTATGACCCTGTAATTCTCTAGGAAACCTCTTATTATATAATTGAAACTTTATCGGCAAATGGTTTTCCATCGAGTAATGAATTTGATTTTCATATTCTTCTTTTTGATAATCATCAAGAATTGGTTTTTCTTGTCTAAAATAGTCTTCGTTCATTTGCTTTTGAAATGCTTTATGCTCAGGTAAAATTAAGGCTACTTGCCACTTTAGAATTCCTCGGTCACGAATAGACATCTTAAGAGGACCTCCCTTTTTAATCATTACAAACGAGCACACGTTCTTTAGAAAGTAAAAAAATCTCTTCCCCAATTAAGGAAATTGCATTCCATTGAACTTAACATTATTTATGGTTATTTAATTTTATTACTTGGCGTTATTACAGGCCATTGATTGATGGGAATATGAATGTTAAATATAGATGGTACTTACATACAAAAGAAACTAATTTTTTGCAGATTTGGAGGATTCCCCAGTCGCTAATTCGGGATTTAAGAAAGCTCCTGATTGGGCCGCTGCAATTGCAGCCTACGAGTGGATTCAACAGATTCAAAATGAATTTGGTTCTAGTAAAGATTTCAGGATAGATAAAGTGGTTTATAACGGAGACAATGATATTACGGAGTTAATTAAGAAGGGTAGGCCTATAATTGAGGATGATTTGCCTTTTTAAACAGAAATAAGCCTCTCTCTAATGAGAAGGGCCTTAAAATTAGAAGTATCTATACAATTTCATATTCGCTCTCTCATAGTTGCTCTTAGCCACTAACTTCTTTTCTCAATAAGGGTAGTATGAGTATGGGTAGGGGTATGGGTATGGGTATGGGTAGGGAGCATATCCTGGATATCCATAACCATCATATCCATAGCCACCATAATAGGGTCCTGCAAACAACGCTCCTGCAGCAAGACCTTCTTCAAAAGGAATTCCACCTCCAACTGGAGCTCCACCAGCACTACCTCCAACACCACTACCGTGACCAACGTGACCAACACCACCAAAACCTCCGACATGACCAAAACCTCCGATGTGACCAATACCACCAACACCAACAGCAATTCTTCTTAAATAATTTGCATTTATATCTTCATTTATTATTAAATCATACATTTTTAGTAATTCCCCCCAATTCTTTATTTGATTTAGATTATGTAAAGATAAGTAGGATGTTTAGGTTCATTACCTAGAGATATGTACATTCGTGGAATTCTGCTTCTTGTTTTCCGTAATAGATAGGATGTCTTTATCGATTTCCCACCGTTTACCTATGTCTTCCCCTCTTCTAGGCAGGATGTCGATAAATCGACCAGTTATCCTATTATCCTCAATTTCCACACGGTCCCTAAGTTCACCTCCCCAAGTATTAATACATTCTGTATACTTTCCCGTTTCAATTTCACCTTCCTTCACTTCCTTTACCAATTCGATCATGTTTCTTTTTAAATTTGCCATTTCAAAACATCCCTTCGTTTTTTAAAGATTTGATAAACATTGATGTTGATTTTTGAACAAATAAAAAGAGACCACTTATTGTGGTCTTCTTTAGTTCATCCTGTGGAACTATTTCAACTGTTAGTTCAATAAGGAAAGCATGCCTTATTAAAGAACTGCGCCCTTTAATGGTATAACACCTAATCTTCTAATAGCGTTTATTGTTAAGATAACTATAAAGGTTTTCATGGATGGTTTGTGTAAAAATTACAGAATTCCACAGAAGTTACTTAACAAATAATACCCAATCTTAGTTTGGTCCATCATTTTTTGTGAACTTTGGCGATTGTTAGTAATAACAATGGTAACAGAAACCCGAATGTCATTGCATAAAAAGGCCAGATGTCTGAAATAAAGTTACTATAATAGACGGTATTGGGTGCCATAATCAATGTAAAGACAATCAAAATCATACCAAATGGAAAAACCAAAGGACGATAATCTTGCAATTTTAACGTTTGTGCCAGACCTAAAACGGTCACATAAAAAAACAAACTAAATCTAATAAAAATTGTGATGAACCATATTATGGCTAGTATTGCTTCCAGCCTCGTCAGGAAATTAGCGATATTGATTTTCTGAGCCAATTTATAGCTTGGATAAATTTCTTTTGCTGTTAAATCGACACCAAGAACAAGAATGGCTAACATTGTTATTATGATCAAAACACTTCCAGCCAACAATTGACCGACAAACAGACTTTTTCTTATTCTGTCTTTTTGACTCACGAACGGGAGGATCATCAGAACCGCAACCGGTTCTATAAAGGGAAAGACAATAAATGGTATAGACCCCCGTATAACTGGTTTCACTCCTCCCTCCCAGACGGGTTGCAGATTTTGAAATTTAATCTCAGGCAATAGAAGAATCATCAATGATGATAAAAGTATTACAACAAAAGGAAACAATATTTCCGCGCTTCGGGCCAAAGGTTCCAAACCGAGACGTGCGGACATGAGGACGATACTCATAAAAAGAAACATGATCACTTGAATTGGAGTTTCAGGCATAATCTGACTTGTCATAAAATCACCAATTTCTCTCAGGTAAGTCGCTGTGGTTATAAAAAAGTAGCTTATAAATAGAAGCGAAATCGCTATTCCCAGCCACTTACCCAAAATTTTTTGGCTGTATTCCACTAATGTTAAATCAGGATAGCATTTCCTTAAAGCGTCATATAAAAAGACAACCAATAACGGTGCTATCGCCACGCTAAAAATACCAGAAACCCAACCATTTTGTTTTGCTTCAGAAGCGACAATGGAGGGAATAACTAAAATAGAATCACCAACCGTATATAATATCACTAATATCGTCAGTTGACGGCTTCCGATTTTACCCTTCTCGAGCATTTTGATAAGTTCCTTTCACGACAAAACGGTAAGTTATATACAAACGGTAAAAAAACAAAGAAGAGCAAAATTTTTTTCCTTTTTTCTAGCTTACTCAGCTCATTTGTGATTTCATAACCATTATTGACAGAAGATGAATATACAAACCCTTTTGAGGACAAGTTATTCAACAACATCATTTAATAGAGCATTAAATTAAATAAAGATATAGCAGGAGTATTCCAGCTCTTTATCCTTCTAGTGTCTCTACTCTCGCTACTATTTCGTTCCACTGTTCTTCCGTCGGGATCCATCAGCACCCTTGTCGCTTTGAGCCTTGCGGACCCGGAACACCTTCTCCTCCGTCCTTTACATTACGGACATAGCTTACAACCTCCCCTGCAATTTCCGCATTTATTGAATATCCGCTGATAGGAGGCGCCTCTTCTCCAAGAGCTTCAAGGATTTTTCCATCTTCACCAGTTTCAACAGAAACACCTGCTTGAATGTCTTCTCACGCTTCGACCTTCCACGTTTCTCTTTTCTTAATAGTTACATAGACAGTTTCGCCTTCTTTGATCGCTCTTGTTACTAAAAAGTCAGGTTCTCTTTCTTAAGCTAAACGAATATTAATTTCATTTTCTTTATCTTCGATTGCTAATACTACTAATCTGTTAGCGGGAATATCTTCAACTACAACAGCTTTAAAGTTTGACATTATCCTTCAACTACACCTTGCTCTCCTTCATTTTTTCCTGGATAAGGCTTGCCAAATATCTTTTGGAATAGAGAATCACGGTTGTCTGTTTCACCTTTTTGTCAGCTCCGAACAGGATTTTCCAGCCCCTTGAACATAACGCTCCATAAATTCTCCAGTTATTTCTTCATTATCAAATTCTTCGTTTTCTTCTTTGGTTTTACCGGAAATTTTAGAACATATGAACATTCCTTTTGTAAGCCCACCCACTCTTTAGATCCGTCCTCAAATGTCTTGGTAAACACTGCTGCCACATAAGGCCCAACGCTTTTGCAACTTGGTCGAGAAAACCATCTATAACCTTATTTACCTCGTCCACACTTTGTGATTGACTATTCTTCATTTCCTCGTATTTAAAGCCTTTTTGTTGAGTAACTATAGCCACGGACTTTCCGGAGAAAGCTCTATAAATCTTGTTGATATAATTCTGTAGTTTTTCCTGCCCTTATTCCGTTTTATCACTGACAGCCTCTATATGAACCACACCACGTATCTGATTCTTGCGTTTCTAAAATTCTACGATTCTACTAAATAGTTCCCCATATTCGGCATATAGACCATCAAGCATAGTTGATAGCTTTTTATTACTGTATTCCAGGTCAATAATATCGTTCATTTTGAAGGAACGGTTAAAAGTAAAATTTTTAACGGTCACATCTGTGAAAGTATCCTCAAAAATCGCATATTCGATTCGTGTAAAAGAGTCAGTGCATCAGCAGCCCCCTATTAACCTCTTGCACCTGTTAATTTAGTAAGAAAAAAATAGCTATTTTACCGAAAATGAAACCAATAATAAATATAGATGATTATTACAAATGCAATGATTTAACGGTTAGAAAAAATACAGTGCGATATCTTACTGTTAACTGATGTTATTTTTATTTGTGATTAATTATCAGAGACGCATAAAGGCCGGAAAACTGAATTACTTTATCTCACAGATTTTGTCTGCATAAGTGTGGTCTAGCTTTAAACGCATCAAAATGTTGGATTAGATACATTTGGAATGCTGTTACATATCGTCATAGTTAATTCGAACTGCGCAATATTATCATATAGAAATTGTATATGTGCAATATAAATTTAGCTTTTTCAATGTAGGTGTATTGAAAAGAGGCATTAATACTAGTCCATTTATTATTGCAGTTCATAAACTATCAAAGGTTTATAAAATAATAATTGGAGGTTTTGAAATGTATAATAAATCATGGGGTTCTACAAACTGCGGCCAATGTCCACCACAATATTGTCCGCCACAAACTTTTCCTACTCAGTATGATCCACCTCAAATTTCACCTACAAAGCAATTTGTTAATACGAATGTATCGAACACGGTGATACCTGTTGTTCATCCTTCACATACTACAACCGTGAATAAGCATGTGAACACGTATAAACATTATTTCCCGCATACACAATCTGTGGTGAATGAGTGTTGCACTCAAAACATTATTTGTGGAATGCCACATAATCCTTGTTGTCCGCCGATGCCATTCAGATATTAAATTTAAGCCCCTATTTGGGGCTTTTATTATTAATTTTCTCCTTCTCTCACAGTTTGAATATATCAATTCACCTACTTCGTTACATTCTTTTTCATATTTTATTAATTCAAAAATGAGGAATATGGGTCGCTTATTCATACTGTACGGTAATTTTATCCCTATACTTATGAGGTCCAGTCAATAATGATAAGGGTCTAGTTAATAGTTGTTTGATAAGATTTTGTAAAACTCTTGTCTCTTTGTTAAATATTATCTATAATATTACCTATTGATTTTATTTTTTGAAGATTATTACAAATGAACAAGAGAAAGGTTTTGAAAACTGAAGTGTTATCCCTTAATGAAATGAAAAGCAATATTGATTGCTTGAGAGCCCATTTGATTGAAATTGGAACCTTAAAAGGACTTTCTCATCCCGAAACGATTAAATCTAGTCAAGAGTTAGATAAGTGGTTGTACAAATATCAAAAATCCATATCAAACTGATCCTATATTCCGGAAGTTACTTTTTCTACATTCTTCCTTCACAGTCATTGTCCACTATTCTTCAGCCACTTTAACGCAATCCAAGCATTCTTTTAATCGATTTGGTTCTTTGATTTTCCGATGCTCTCTTTTGGAACAGCATTATCGTTTTGCCACATAATCATTGTTTCCCCGAAAACTCCAATTGGTAGAATCATCGGAGTGAGTTTTCGGTTGCTCACAATATAAATCATATTTGCTTCTAAACTAATTTTCGCTTCCTATGCCACTTGATCCACCCCCTATCTTTCTTTTGCGAAAGTATTTAAATCAATAATTTTTAACATTTGCTTTTCCTCCTAAAACCACTTATTAGCGTCACTGGTTGCATTGATTTCTTTATACTCTGCTAGAACTAACTCATATTTCAAATCATCATAATCCAGTAATTCAATGGACTGTCCGTGATGGGAGTTAGTCACTTCAAGTGCTATCAACTTTCCCAAGACAAAATTCCGTTTCATTTGGTTTTGAGATTGTGCAGCATCATATAGCTGACCCATAAATACTTTTCTGATATTCTTTCAACAACTCATTCATTCTCGGCCTATTATTCTCCTTTAAAAAAAGATCGAGTACTGATTTATCGTCAGTAAAGTTGACCGTGTTTTTTTCGTATACCAGAAATTCAATCAACAAACGGAGTGATGTATGCTTGTTTTTGACGGACTCATGATAAAGCTCTCAAACCGTCATGTCTGCGCTCCAGATTGAGGAACACCCCATATTCTTTGATGAATGCAAGTGATATGGTTCCAATGGGACCATTTCTTTGTTTACCAATAATAATTTCTATAATGTTTTTGCTCTCCAATTGCTGTTTTATTTAAAGGCGTAATGTAATTTTCCGTAGCAACATTATCCCCTCAATTTGGACAATGGGCCTTCTTACGAGGAGCTAGTTTCCCATGGATTTCAATAATTAATATGCAATCATTGCAAATGTACTTCAATTTAGCACCCTCCTTAATTGCCTAATGCATGGCTTATTCGAACTGTGCAGTAATAAAATCAATTAATGGTTTTAAAACCAACTTTATCATGGTAACCTTTTTATAAATATATTTTACATATATAAGGAGGGAATAAAATGTCTCTTAACGTACGCCTTTTTATAACCATAGTTACTGCTCTTTTATTTGTCATTCTTGTGTTCATGAATTTTTTGGGATATTGGAAAGCCAACTCAGCAATACAAATTCTTTTTTTCTTTATTATGGTAGTATCTATTTTCAATGCGGGTACTGAAACCGGTAAAAATCTAAAAAACAGGAGCTGATTGGAAAATTCTAATTGGCTTTTTTACTGCACAGTTTGTGTCTACTCTTCGATTCTTCTTAACTTAGCAATCCAAGGAGAAGAAAAATCTTCTACCTTGAATCTCCTCTGTTCGAATGAAAGATTATGAAGCACTTCAGATTGAGGATTTTGCTGTTTAAGAGGAGAAATAACCTCAAATCCTCTCGCCTCTAAATCCTTGATATCTTGTTCAACGTCATACTTCCTTTGACGACGTATAATAATCGGCTGCATATGCCTGGACATTAATACCCTTCTTCCTGACGTTTCCCTTTCAGCGTCATACTTTGGTCACCTTCTTTTTCTTCTTAGGCTTGTTCAACTACATAAAAAAACAATTAATCTATATACATAAAAATTCACCATAGGAAGGATTCTATAAAAAGGTAGAATATTACACCGAGGTGAATATGAAAACAAAAAAACACGAAGTTCCAAATAAGAACTTTTCAATTCTAATATGGAAAATGGCAATAGGTTCTACTCTGTCCTGGGAATTATCAAAACTATTGGGTTCTGATCATCCTTACTTAGCTCCACTCACGGTCATCCTATGCCTTCAATCAACAATTGACATAACGGTCCAACGATCCATACAACGTGTAATTGGAACCATGATTGGTATTTCCGTAATTGTACTCATTGCAAGACATATGAGTATAAATGGATGGAATTTAGGACTATTAATTCTTTTAGGATGTTATATCACACAGTGGTTAAAATTTAACAAAACAGTAATTCATCAAGTCGCACTCACGATATTATTTGTCTTTGTACTTGAACACCAAACGAAACATTATGCCATAGATAGAATGACAGATACTCTGGTCGGTGTAATTATTGCAGTTTTGATACAGTTTGTTTGGTTCCGTCTAATTTTCAAGAGAAAGCAACAAGCCCGGTAGTAAAGATTTACACAAATGACGTTTCTTTTTATTAGTCATGTATTTTCCTCACTTTTGCTTTTTCAGTATCAAATATGCTTTCTAATTCGGGTAAGGAAAGTTCATATAATTGTCGACCCTCAGGAGTTTTGAAATAATCCATTATCAAAAGTTCAGATTTATAAAAATCCCTTTGCAAAACTATGGATTTATTTAATTGATTAGTGGAAACTTTTTTTCGGGCAATAATCGGGAAGCTGGTAAATCCATTAGAATTAAAATACTGCCCGATAATCACCCGATAAATGCCCGATTAATCTTGAGCTGATTTGAGTTATTATCTGTGTTTCTGTTCTTTTCTTATTCATATACTCCTCCAATAGCCTGTAATGAGTTCCCTGTAGATAGTAATAGGTTTCCAATAATGTTTTCTGAATGGCCTGGGAGGGGATTGAGCTCGATTCCGTGTCCCACGTTAATAAGTCCACCTAACGCTTGTATCCAGTTCCCGGTAATGAATATTTTCTGTGCTGTTTGTTTTTTTAAGTTAATAACCAACCCAGTAATGACGGTAGTATTCCCAATTGACTGAAATTCCTTCCCAATTTTTCGAAGGGCGTCTCCTTGCCCTTCAGCTTGTAAAGCATTACCCCCTGACTGTAAGACGTTCCTCCACAAACTTAGGTCTTCACGCAAATTAGTTTTTATGAAGTACAGTGGCGAAGCTCCAATCGCAGCAGAAATTGTTCCCACAACTACTATCACAGAACCAAAGATCTCTTTAAATTTCATTATTCATTTCACACCGCCAACCTATTATTAGGTTATAGCCTATGTATATGAAAATTGATGTTTTTATGTCAACAGGCTTTATGTATACGATTCCTCATAACTTACGGCATCATATTCAACGCCCCGCCCCTTTAATCAAAAGAAAAGAAAGATGCCGTCGCGATCATCCCCCTGTTTAATAAAAGCATCCTTTTAACTAGGTTAAGTTTTTTGTGACTTGTTCCGCCAGTAATTATTGTAGTGTAAACGAAAAAGATAAGAGGCTCCCTATTACAACCTTCACCTTATGTTCATTTTATGTAATAGGTTTCAGTTGCCTATAGGTACTTATCTGATTCATATTGCATGTCGTTATCCCATATAACATTATAGTAATACCTTATTATTCGCATTATATAAAAATTCTTAGGCAATGGGAGGAAGATTCATGGGGAAGTCTGGATTCGTACCTGACAATACAAACATAAAAAAAACAAGTCGAACTCCTAATCTCTTTTTCGACTCGAAGGATAATATCTTCCACGAAAGAGACCCTGAAAATGTTGTATTTACGGTTACTTCGACACAACTTCCTGCAATGGTGCTTTTAGTGACGTTTATCTTACAAAGGGACATATTCGGGAACCTCATTGGCATCCTAACGCTTGGGAGTTAGATGTTGTTATTTCGGGTGAAGCCCAAATCTCAATTGTTGACCCAGATACTAATAAATTGCATACCTATATTGCAAAACCTGGTCAAGTTGTTTTTATTCCCATGGCTTGGTGACATTGGATTATACCTAAGTCAGAAAAATTGCATATGCACCTGTTCTTTAACAATGACCTATTTGAATCAGCAGAGGGTTCTAACATGTTGCGACTAACACCACCAGAGGTTTTTCAACTTGCATACGGTGTTGATGCTAACAAAATTGCCAGTGCATTAAATCCAATTAAAGAATCAGTCGTAATTGGACCGCCTATTCCTATAACTCACCAACCTTTGAACAGGAACACTGGATTTGTCCCTGACAATACAAACATAAAAAAAACAAGCGGAACACCTAATCTCTTTTTTGACTCAAAGAATAGTATCTTCCACCAAAGAGACCCTGAAAATGTTTTATATGAGATAACCTCGACCCAAATTCCTGCAATGGTGGGTGGTGCTTTTGCAGACCTCTATCTTACAAAGGGACATATTCGGGAACCACATTGGCATCCTAACGCTTGGGAGTTAGATGTTATAGTTTCAGGTGAAGCCCAAATCTCACTTATTGACCCAGATACTAATAAATTGCATACCTATATGGTGAAACCTGGTCAAGTTGTTTTTATTCCGATGGCTTGGTGGCATTGGATTATACCTAAGTCAGAAAAATTGCATCTCCACCTCTTTTTTAACAATGACCAACGTGAAGCAGCAGAAGGTTCTGATACGTTACGACTAACACCTCCAGAAGTTTTCCAACTAGCATATGGTGTTGATGCTACAAAAATAGCCGATGTATTAACTCCAATTAAAGAATCGGTCGTAATTGGACCACCTCATCCTATAACTCACAAAACTAGAGGAATGAATTTATGTTAATATATGGATTGATTGCATTTTTAGTGAGAGGAGTGTTTTGAATGACAAAACGATGTACTGGTGAGAGGTAAATTGGATAAGAAAAAATATTTTATTCTATTACCGCCAGCATTGATTATAGGAATAATTTTAATAATATATCAATATCATCATTCAAAAGAATTTAAACCTTATGTACTTTTAGTACCCTTGGTCTTCTGGCTGTTCTATTATAGTTGGATATATATTGAAAAGAGGAAAATGAAGAAGTTCAAATAATTATTTTGAACTCGCTCGGTTAGGTTAATTTTTCTCACGAATGCTAACGGGGGCAAACCACATTCAGTAATATATCTCTTAAAAGGTAGTAAAAGTTCCTAAATAACGGGGAGTTGAATAAGACTTAAATCCTAAAAAGTCCCCTCTAAATTAAGAGAAGGACTTTTACTTATTTCACACGTAATTTTTGACCGACATAAATTTTATCGATATCCTTTAAACTATTCCAATTTTTAATTTGGGTTGTGGAACTTCCGTATTTTTTAACTAATGCTGATACGGTGTCGCCACTTTTAACAGTATGTTACTTTTTGGTACTATTTGTTGATACTGATCCAGTGACTTTAAGTTTCAGACCGATATTAATTTTGTCTGGGTCTTTAATTCCATTAAGACTTACTAGGGCTTTTACGGTTGTTTTGTATTTTTTTGCAATCAAGCTAAGTGTGTCGCCTTTTTTTACAGTATAAGTTGTTGTGGATGTACTGGATGTATTGGGCGGGCTAACAGTATTTTCTGTGTCCGTGAAATCCCTATAGGCTACATTTAAATCTACCTTTGTGCTAATACCATTTATTTTACCTGAATCAGAATGTTGCCAAATATCTGCGCTACGTCCCAATGTGCTGTTGTATCGAGCAATCCACAAAGTATACTTCTTCAATCTTGATTCATCTAAAGCATTTTCAAGAAAGGATTTACCTGTATATAACATAGCAGTATGTCCTGCATCTTCAATGGCCTCTAAAAATGCAATAACGGCGTCAGTTAGCGTCTTTTTCTTTGCCTTTTTTTTGTTTTCTTCAAGGTCAAGAACAGCAGGGTAATTTAAACCAATAGAACTGATAGAATCTATAAAATACGCAGCCTCAGCCTTTGCTTCTGCTTCAGTAGCAAACTTAGCATAGTGATAGGCCCCCACTTTTAATCCCGCTGACAAAGCTTTAGGAGCATTTTCTTTAAAGTAGGAAAGCTTAGAATAACTCGTTCCCTCGGTTGCTTTAATAAATACAAACTTCACACCATCTTTTGCGACTTTGTTCCAATTAATTACACCTTGCCAATGTGAAACATCAATTCCTTTTATAGTTGTCATATTAATATCCTCCTCTTTTTTTAAAAGAATAGCCACCCAACGGGCAGCTTATTTTGAAGTTCCTTCTCTTTTTGCTATTAACTCATATAGCCCTGTTCCACCAAGACCAGCGAATGCACCAGCCCATAACCTCAAAACAATATCCATATCTGTGAATGGAAAAGAAACTGAACCTATTCCTAGTCCGATTACCAAGCTTAAGTTAGGTAAAAATATTGTTTGGTATAGTAACGGTTTGCTTAACGACTTGAACCACTGCTGCTACTATTGGTGCTAAAATAGTTTTAAAAATTAATACTTGGTGCATGACTTCGTTTTCTATATTAAACATCTCCTTTTTTTTCGATTTGATCAATGCGTTTATGTGCCTGTTTTGTACTTTCATCTATACGTATAACAGTCTCTGACAATGCAGTCCAACGTTGGTCACTAGCTTTAAAATCAATCCTAATTGAATCAACTGATTGACCAATATTGTCTAATTTTGTTCTTATAATTGCCGATTCTGTAGCATCACTTTTAACATCCTTGTCCCTATTTCTGTTAAATGTAAAGAAATCAATAATAACACTAGCAGTTGATTACACCGATTTCAATTGTCAAAACATGACCTCTTTGAACGCTCTATTTATGCATAATAAAAAGCCGTTTCAAAATTTAGAGACGACTTGAAATTTGTTGCGATTTAGTTTTTTAGTTACCGCACAGTTTGTTCCTATTGGGGTCCTACCAACAAAACGCGGAAAACATACGCTAAGGGAGTAACATCAGGAAAATACAGATTTACAACGGTAAAGAAATCCAAATATAAAAAGCCTAATTTCTCGCTTTTAACACCGAGAAATTAGGCTTTAGTTACTTCATTAAAGCGCCCGTTAACGGAGTAGCGAAAATGATCCTAATATGAGTATACTTTTAACAAGAAATTCTTTTGTGACTAACATCTTATTAAACTATATGAACCTTTACAAAGAAAGAGTGCATGTCATATTCCTAGCAATGTGCCCTAAACTTGCTTACCTATTTTTCCCCCATCAATTTATACCATTTCTTAAAGATAAACCTGCTTAATTCAACCCATACCCAGCTATATATAAAAGAAAAAATGTAAATAAATCCTATAACCTTTAATGAAAGAGATGTACTGGCGATTGGTCCTAAAACAGGGAAATGGACAATATATAAAAGAAAACAAATTCCACCCATTAATAATATAGACGTAAAAACTATGATGCCAATTCGTCTTTTTAAAATAAGAAGAGCTATTCCAAGTCCTAAACCTACTATCCCTGTTGTAAACGGGAAAACAAAAGATTCGCCAGGTTGGATCAGAATCAGTAAAAGAAACGTTAAAACATAACTTTGAAGCCCAAAGGGAATAGATATAATGGTACAAATCAAGATAGGGAGAGTGGCAAAAGGACTGATTAAATAACCGATCCCTGGGAGAAAGTTTCCGGTTGACTGCAGGATAGCTGCAAGTGCAGAAAAAAGGGCGGCTAATACGAGCTTTTCAGAATAAGAAAACGTTTTAAAATAATGGTGGAGCATGTATGATTCATGTGATAAAATGCTAAACCAATTCATGAGTTCCTCCTTCTCTTCTTACAGCACATAAGCTTTATTACTCCATCCTTTTTTCGGTACATAAGAAACTTCACATAAAACGCATTTATCTATGCAATCGCCATCATTACATCACTTATACCTACTAACATCACTAAAAAAGAAAAGAAAATCAATCATATTTCGAGTGGTAATTCAGAGTAAACAGCTGTCATTTCAATTAAAGTCCAAGTCCTCTATCCTTCTTAACGCGTCATATAGAACCGGTTTTAGGGATCGTTTTTTTCCAATAGTCCGAATTCCTAAGATTCCAAAATCGACAATATATAAAGACTTTTCCTTCGGACTAAATTTTGCTTGAACTGGACGAATACAACCATGGGAATTCTCCTCACCTTTTTTATTCACAAGGAAGTCCTAATTTGCCGGTTTTAAGATTGACTCGTACGACTTTAAAGCCAAAGTTCTTTCCGCGGATACAAAGTCCATATCCCTGGTTTGGTCGATAGACATTTCACCGACATGGCCGAATGACTGTTGAGTTGAAAAATCGAATATATTTGATGAACTGTGACGTTCAAAACGAGCCAACGTTTGTCCGGCTATTTTTATCGTTAACTAAAAAATAATACAAATGACTACGAAGAAGCATCATATGCAGCAGGAATGAATTTTGGTCTTGAAGAGGTAGAACTTTTTTTAAACCGTTATCATCCTCAATATTGGATTCAGGTTTTAGTTAAGACGAAATCAATACTATTTAATGAAAGAAGACAACCAAGTAAAAGAAATTGGAACCGTAGATGTTATTTATGAAGGACAACCGACAAAAATACGGATTCAAGCTGAAATTCTTATTGAAGATGTTTAGAAAGAGATTGTTCTATATATGTTTATATTATTAAGTAAATTCCCGAAATTCCCCGGCCCTAATTTGATTCTAATAGAACAGTTCTAATCATATTCTTATAAAAGAAAACAATAAGAAGGAGTGTAAAGTTAGTTGATAAAAGTTAAGGTTAGTTTACGGCCCATTGTAAGTAAAATAAATTTACCCACTGTTTTGAAAACAGCAATACTTCCGGGTGACTCAATTGAAAGATTATTTATTGTAACTCAGGTAGGAGAGATCTTTTACATAGGGGACGGGGTTATAAGGACTTTTTTAGATATTCGCCCCCGAATCATAAAACTTGGTGATTCTGAACTAGGTGTTTCTCGTGGAGGATATGATGAACGAGGACTGCTAGGGCTAGCGTTTCATCCAGAATTTAATTATAACGGTCTGTTTTATCTTCATTATTCAGTAGCTGGAACACAAGGTCCAGGTGCTCTTTCTGAACCTTTTAGGCCTAACCCGTGTGATCCCAGAACTTTAAACCTAAGATGGATAAATAGAGAAAATCAATATGATCATATTGATACAGTTGAAGAATGGATTTTACAATCGAATGGTCAACCTCAAAAACGACGAACATTACTTAACTTAAGAAGACCATTTTTCAATCATAATGGTGTCAATAGCTTAAACTTTTCACCTGAAACCGGAAACCTTGTTTTAACAACCGGAGATGGTGGATCAGGCTATGATCCATTTAATTTAAGTCAGGATGATATGGAAATTGCTGGTAAAATAATTGAAATTGATATAGTTAAGAATACATTTATCTATAATCCACCGGTAATCACACGTTTTAATGAACTTCCCGCACCTATTCAAGAAACGCTTACGGTAATTGCCAAAGGGGTTCGCAATATACCAGGCATTTCATTTCAAAAGTTTTATAATCAGTATATCAAATATGTGGGAAATGTCGGACAGGATTTGGTAGAGTCGATTTTTTCATTCGTTCATTATAAACCAATACCGGTTACTCAGCTTATTCAAGCTTCTTTAATGAAATCTAAACCTGACCTAGAAGGAATTATTAACTTTGGCTGGCGAGGATGGGAAGGTGCTTTTCCTACTTCGTTTATAAGGGGCTGCTCTGCAAATCCAACTTTGGATGAGAAAACAATTGCTTATTACAATGAAGCAATAAATTCTTCAGTGAAGCGTATTCAGCCTATAACTAGTTATTTTCATAAAGATCCCCGACCCGATAAGTTTGGAGGAACTGCACTTACGGGAGTTCAGCCATATATGGGGAATGGAATCCCCAATTTAACGGGAAGCGTTGTGTTTACCGATCTTGCCAAGGATAAAGAATCTCAGCCACCGGTTAGAGGGGTTTTAGCTTATACCAGGGTAGGTACAGATTGTAAACTAAATGATTTTAGTGTTATTGAAACCGATTATAATTTTGGGTCTCAATCAGCTTATTATGTTAATTTGGGAACGAATCTGGATCAAACAAGACTATATTTAGGGGTTTATGGCTCTATGAAAGTGACTGATTTTCACCAAGGTACTGTTTTTGAAATTGTTCCATGATTTATAACTATAAAATTCTACTTAATACCAGATAAATCTCCTTCTTGGATTTAATTGAATTGAAATATAAAACAAACAAGAGAGCAATCATGTTCCTTCGTTTGTTTATTTTTCAGGAAATTTAAAAGCCGAACATCTTAATTTCATCCCAAATATTTGTATTTCTCTTACAATAGAGCAGATATTATGTTGCTTGTCCTCTTGAAATTACTCGTCGTCTTTGAAGAAGTTATATTCCGCGACTTCTTAGACAAGGTTCTCCTGTATTTGGAACTTAAGTATAATTCTCCACATTCTTCTCCATAATTTTCACATAAATATCCAATTTCTAAAAAGAGTTATTCCACAAAATGGCACGATTGTTGAACAAAATTAAAAAAGATATTTAATTCATTAGTTCATGGTTGAACTACCCACCACTTATCGACCTTACGGTCTGATTGAAGTTGGGGATTCCTAAGAACATTAGCCTATCGGCCAATTTTTAATTAGGCTATTCCCGTAGTTCCTACGGTTAGAAGCCTTATGGCTTCATTCATTAGATTGAGTCCTGCGTTAATACCTCGATCGTGGTGAGTAGAACAAAAAGGGCCTCCCATTCACGAAGATTCAGATGTTTAACCTCTTTATTTTGGTAACCGCAGCTAGAACACAATTGGCTAGAAGCAAACGTTTTAGATACGGTCACGATTTGTTTGCCATACCATTTTGCTTTGTATTCCAACATTTTTTTGAATTGGTACCAAGATACTTCACTAATAGCTTTAGCTAGTTTGTGATTTTTATCATATTCGACACTTGCAAGTCTTCCATTCCAATAACATCGTGGTTTTTGATGATTTCGGTAGAAACTTTATGTAAGTAATCCATTCGGGCATTTGAAATTTTTTCGTGTAGGATAGCCACTTTTCGTTTTTGTTTTTGATAGTCATTTCCCATCGTCTCCTTTTAATTTAAAATAAAAAGCCACCCAGTGGGCAGCTTATTTTAATCCTTGTTTTTTCGAAACTTCTTCTTATTTCTGAGCTTTCTTGGTTACTAAATACTGATTTTTATATACTCCATACAAAGCAAAACCAAGTGGAACAATCGCTGTTAGAAAGTTCATGCTTATAATCACTGCCTAGTTGTTCCTACTACTTCCGTTAATTCTATATTGAGTATTTGGAAACACTTCAAGTGTTAGTTAATTAGATACTACTAATACTTAAAGAGGGACCCTGCAAAGGATGGCCTTTTTAAATACCTCCTGTTTCCTTTTCGATCAATTCCCGAATCTTGGCGGATTACGGATCGATCTTGCTCTGGCCACACAATAAAATGCTCTTACAGCACGTCAGTCCCGGCCCGCCTCGTAAAACTTCTGCGCCACCATATCCGGCCTTGTACGCGTGTCCGTAAAGTGGTCGCCGTCGCTGACGATCAGGCGGAACTGGCCGAGCCGTATGGACATATGCGGATGCCAGCCGAAGCCCTCTCCTCGTGGCAATGCGTTGTCTTGGTAGAAATAGACATAGCTTTTGGGCGTAGGCAGCGCGTAGAACGCTTTAAGATCTAGCTTCTCGAAAAGCGGCTTAGCCGGTTCCGGAGTGATGCCTGTATACATCCGTTTGGCTTCCTCCAAAGTGGCCGTATTGACGAACAAATCCCGAAACAGCGGAAACGGAAGCATGATCGTATCGTCCTTCGAGCCGGCTCTGAGCTGCTCGAAACCTTGCCTCATTTTGGGCGAGAACTCGTCGGCAACTGATTCGCCGTCTTTCAGTACGAACGCGTCCCAGAAGACAAGGCGTTTTATGCGATCCGGTACCTGTTCTGCAACCTTTTGGATGACAGTTCCGCCGAAGCTGTGCCCGACGAGAACAAAGTTGCGTAGGTCCAGTTTCGTTATAAAATCAACGACGGACTTCGTGATCATCTCATGCGTGACATCTTTGTTCGGATCTTTGCCGTGACCTGCGTATTCCGGCGTATAGACGGCATGCCCTCGACTGCGCAGAACCGCCGCAACGTCGTCCCAGAAGTGAGCGTCAGCCCAAGAACCATGCACAAGTACGAAGGTAAGCCGTTGCTGTGCGGGTAAACGGTATCTTTCATCCGATTCGGGGGCACCATCGCTCCAGAGCCACCATCCTTCAGAATAAGGGGAGTAATAATAGCCGTGGGGCATAGACCTATAATCGGGATAGGGGAATTGATGAATTTCTTGAAGATAAGGAAACATGTACAAGACATCCTTTCAAATCGACATATACTATCAGCTTATGCCCACTGCGTTTGAGAGGTTCCCACACTCGATCCGCCGAAAAAAAGCCGCAAGAGAAAACCATCTATAACCTTGTTTACCTCGTATACACTTTGTGATTGGCTATTCTTCATTTTCTCGTATTTAAAGCCTTTTTGTTGAGGAACAATAGCCATGCACTTTCCGGAGAAAGCTTTATAAATCTTGTTGATATAATTCTGTAGTTTTTCCTGCCCTTTTTCCGTATTATCACTGACAGCCTCTATATCAACAACGCCACGTATCTGGTTCTTGCGTTTCTGAAATTCTATGATTCTACCAAATAGTTCCACATAATCGGAATACAGACCATCCAACATGGAGATAGCTTTTTATTGCTGTATTCCAGATAAATAACATCACTCATTTGAAATGTACGGGAAAACGTATAGTCTTTAATGGTTACATCTTTGAATGAATCATTTACTAGGGCATATTCGATTCGTGAAAAAGAGTCAGCAAACAATAAATCTTCCGAATCTGCCTGAATGATCAAACACTCGTTGTCATATATCAGCTTGTGAACAACAGTCTGCCAAAATTGGCTGGCTGACATGTTCGGGTTAGGTCTGACATTTAACCGGTAATACATTTCATCCTTCACAAACTTTTTATCTTTCTTTACATAAAACTCGGATTGGCTGATGGGTTCGGCCAATCATATTGATACCTGTTTGAATCGCCAATTGCTGCATGTGAATTTTCTTGGAAGTGTCTTCGATTAAATCAAAGACTAACATGAATTCAAGTTCTTTATTTCTGCTTTTCACTAAAATCCCAATTTCTCACCTCCCTTTTTTAAGGCTTTTAACATTAATGTTGATCTTAGTCGCACTATAATGCCAGTTATTGGAAGTTGTTACTTCCTACTAACAATTCTAGATATCTGAATACATAAAAAATGATAAATGCAAAAGATATATTTAAAATTTAGGAGGTATACTTTGCGGAAAGTGGAATACATTTTCGGGATCATACTTGGCTTTTATTCTTTGTAATCTATCAAAGTTGGTTCCATAATAAGCCGGTCCAAAGTTTATAATATTCTGATCTGGAGAATTTACGTAGGCCCCTTCAACGAAAGGATTCAACTGCTGGTGTGTTCTTGCAACCAATGCAAGATTCCTTGATGCCTCAGAGTCTTGTGTCCAGGTTGTATTCCACTCCAAATAAAACTTCGGACTGCGCCAAAAAAAAGCAGTCTCCTCAGAAGAGATTCTACTTACAGCGCCACCACAGTTCAGAAAAAAGAAACTGGATTCGGTTCCGGTCGATTCTTCTAGGAAACTGCGCATGATCTTGATTGCTTCATCCGGAAACAGACATGTCGCCCAAGCCGATGAAAATTTATAATTCCGGTCTGCTCTTCCAGGGATTGGTTCATCTGGTATCAGATGTTCAACAACATTCGGATAGGACAATTCTTGGATAAACACCTTTGTTGGAGTACCTACGCTCGTTAAAGGCTCTAACAAGCTAGTTAGTTTCGTTTTTGAACCCAGGAATAGTCCTGTTGCATGAAGCAACCCATTATTTTTAGAGAAAATATCTAATATAGAACCTAGTCGGTTGTCAACAAAAGGAGCCCATTTTTGCCACGCCTTGAAAACTTTCTCTAGTTGGTTCCATGGCCAAATAATTTCGAATACTGTTGCTTCAGCGGGGGCATGATGTACCTTGAACCTATATTCAGTATTAATTCCGAAATTACCCCCACCTCCACCGCGAGAAGCCCATAAAAGGTCTGAATTGTTGTTTTTGTTTGCGTTTAAGACTGTTCCATTGGCGTCAACCATTTCCAATCCAATGAGATTGTCACTGATAAAGCCAATTGATCGCTGAAGTAGCCCCATCCCTCCACCCAAGGTGATTCCGCCAATTCCAACGGTTGGGCTATCTCCGAATGGGACCATGAAGCCTTCCTGTGCTAATTTCTTTACTAGTGGACCTACATTGATGCCAGTTTGGACGATAGCTACTTCTTTCTCCCTAATTAACTGCACCTTTTTCATATCACTCACATCGATAACAATACCGTCTTTAACTATTGAAAGATTTTTGTCCAATGCATGTCGTCCGCTCCGAACCCGAATCGGCACATTGTTCATTCGTGCCCATTTTATAGCATTTGTAACATCCTTCGTGCTTTGAGCAAAAACAAATACAAGGGGAAAGGTATCAACGTACGGGTTCCAGTTTAGGCGTGCCTGTTCATATCCTGGTTCTCCTTTAAAGATGACTCGTCCTGTCAGTCGTATTTTTAATACCATCAATTCAACCCCTAACCTTAATTTAGTATTCGGGCTAAACTATGAAACAATTCATTTTCCAAATTCCCTATTTTTCTTTCTTCGTTTAAAATTCAAAAAAATGTACCTATACATCATATTTAATGTAAATAATAAAAAATATGCAACCTAGACTGATAATGCTGGGGATATATTAATAGGATTAATAACAATGATCATAGGATATGGAACAGAAATATTTGGTTGGGTAAGGCTTGTATAAGTTGGAGGAATCTCTAGGAAGGATGATCATAAAAAAGTGGGGTTTTATTCAACCTCTTACTAAGCTAAATGGCCCAATTGTTGAATAAAGATCAAACAGCGACTCTTCAACTATTCTGCCCCGATAGTTCCACAAGAAAATAAACAACATCGTTTAACAGAGCCTTTTAAAAATCTATATCATCCAAGAAAAAGTCCACGTCATCCACTAAAAGTTCATCTGCTTTAAATAAAGAGTAGATAAACGCCTGGAAACCATCTGTTTTCCTTCTAAATTCGTCTTTTTTCAAATATTCCTTGTTCCCATCCTTTTTAATGTGAACATAGACATTATTGGTATACCAACGCATGAGTGAGTTGTCATCAAAGATGATATTACTCTTAGCGAACAATGTTTCTACCCTCGGCGCTAATAAGGAATGAATGGCTTTAGGATTACGTATAAATTCTAATTCAAATCCCTCTGCTTCTCATGCGGTTCTTACTAAATCCAAACGGAAAGTATCAGCTACAATTTTCGTCAGTCCGTATTGCCCACGCATCTCTACAAACCAATTAACAATATGACGGATATCAATAAAAGGCTCATCCACAATGGTGATGTGCCCTAGGTGTTCCCATTCTTTGATAGGTACCTTTAGCGTAACGATATCCAAAAACCCTTTACGAATGAATGAATGAATGGGATTTCCAAACGTAATCCTCACCGACTTTAAAAAGCAACCCGACTGCAGCAAAGTCTTTGATACTGGCAAAATCCAAACCGCCTACACAGGTTCGGTGCGATAAGTCAGGGAATGGTCTGTTTGTGGCCAGGATATCTTCCCAGCTTGCTACACTTTTTGCCAAGTCCACTTCCTGAAGATTCATCCCTTTGGTCATGAATTCTTCTCGGTTAGCTGGATTATTAGCAAGTTGCTTAAATTGAGTTAATACCTTTTTGAATAATCCTTTGGCATATGGGCTCCTTGGTTCGCTGAACATAGGATTCGCCTTTTCCCAAAACTCGTTAGGGTCATCCAATTTTACAGATGAAAGGGAATAAAGGGTCAACCAGGTCTTTTCCTTCAAGGATGTTCATAGCTCGTTCTTTCATTTTGTCTAGGAATCCTTCACGCACCTGTTAGCTCAATAAGAAAAACGATACCTCTTATTGAAGTATCGCTCTCGTTAGTTTAAGAAGAACATCATTAATCAATCAAATGGTTCTTTTCAATTTTCTTACTTATTTGAATCTGTAATTAATATTAAAATTAGGATTATTCCAAGTATAATTGTACCTACCATACTTACTCCCATTCCTGCAAATCCCCTAATTAACTTCAAAACTAACCTGCCCCGAAAAGAAGGTACGCTGACATGAACAAGTAAGCTTCCTGTTTTTTCTCTATTAAACCAATTGAATTAAATGTTTTTTTGCTTCGTAATCAACAAGTTTTTTATCCTGCTTAATTCGTGCAAGATAATCCGGATTGGCGATAAGCGGACGGCCAATCGCGGCAACGTCAATGGTGCCTTTTTTTAGTGCGTCTTCTGCTGTTTCAGCATCAAGCCCGCCTACACCAACTATAACTCCATCCCAGTGGCGACGTACCAATTCATGCATGGTTAGCCCTCTGGCAATCGGTTTGGTAAATTCCATTGTAGAAGGGTGAATCATTTTGACGCCTGTTTCTTTAAAAGCTTCAATAAACGTTTGAATCGCTGATTCAGGATCTTCCCACATGTAAGATGGCTGGTCAATTTTTAAAGCCGAGAAACGAATAAGGGTACGGTCTACTCCAACCGTATCAATGACTGCTGTTAGCACTTCCTTCATAAATGTCAGGCGTTGTTTTAAATCACCGCCGTACCGATCCGTCCTTTTATTGGAAGTGTCAGAGTTAAACTGGTCGATTAAGTAGCCATGTGCACCATGAATTTCCACGCCGTCAAAGCCGGCTTCCATCGCATTTTTTGCAGCTTGCGCATATTGGCTGACTACTTCTGCAATATCTGTCTCTGTCATTTCCTCAGGAATATCAAAAGGTTTTCCGAATCGTGAAACCTTTCCTTCAGCAGCAAAAGGGGAAGGAGCCTGTGGTGGAAGTCCTCCTGCAATTTCGTGGTGGCTTGCACGGCCGACATGCCAGATTTGCGCAATAATGGTTCCGCCTTCAGCGTGTACAGCTTCGGTAACTTTTTTCCAACCATTAATTTGTTCTTGAGTGTAGAGCCCAGGAACGCCAGGATTACCCTTTGCTCTTGGTGAAATTACAACACCTTCCGTAATGATAAGTCCGATTGCATCTTGAGCTCGCTTTCGGTAATACTCTACGGTTAGGTCATTCACAACACCAGTTTTATCATCAGCAAACGACCGTGTCATAGGAGCCATTGCTGTTCTTGTTTTTAAGTCCCATGCACCAATTGTTACAGGTTCAAAAAGCTTAGTTTTTATTTGATTCATTTGAATTCCTCCTGTTAACCTCTTATTTATTGAGAAAGCTAACTTTTAGTAACCATTATGTGTAAGATTATATGAAAAGTGGTTAATTTTCAAATGATTCACTTCATCACCGGAGCTAATTGGTAAGATATTGTAATTAAGACCAATAAACAATCCATTCAGCTGTTACTAATAGGATTTTAAAAATTGAGGGTGATGCTCCTAGCGCACATTTTCCATTTCTTTGATTTGGACTGCCTCTCTTTTCAAACAAAAAAGCGACTCAAACGAGTCACTTTGTAAATTCGGTTATGACTTAGGCTAATCTTTAGCACCCAAATTAATGGAAGTTTCGTACGGTCATTGTTTCGATTTAATATGTATAAACATTACTATTCCATATCGAATTTCGCTTGAATCTAGCCAAAAACACCCCTCTGAGTTATCTTCAAGACATAAGGAGTTTAACTTCGTCACCATCGTCAAACCGTTGCTTTATAAAGCTTTCAGGCCCCTTAAATAATCGAGTTGAACAATAAAGTTTTTATGTCTAACTGTTTAGGCAAAAAAAAAGGTTTATTTGATTCTCAACCCTGTTTAGTATTTATTCTGCATGTCCTGAGTGATGCCAATATTCACTCTAAACCAGACACCACGGCTACACTAACCGGGTCACTTGTTAAACGATCATGTAGTTATGTATGTGCCGCAGTAGTTTCAATAATCAGCAGTAAACAAAGGTAAATAAAAAATATTTTGGGATTTATGAAAAAGGGACGAAAAGGAACATAGATATAAGGGAACACATCTAAAAAAATGTATTCCATTTATGTAACTATGATTAGGAGTGAATTATTATGAGCAATCTGGTAACTTTGACGATAGCTTCAGAAGCGTTTCTCTTGCTATCCTTCATTATTATTTTTTTATCAACCAGGAATACGAAAAAGAATGTTCTATTGGTCATCCTGCTCATCATTGGAGGTGCGCCGCTTCTATATTTAGCCATAGATCATGTGAACAGCGAATATGTGGATGCAAATATCGGATTGGGCATTGCTTTTATGTTTACCTGGATATATAGCGTAATAGCTTTTATCATTGCTATCATTCTTTTAGTAAAAAAGAAAAGGAATAATAATATTTCAAAAGAACAGTAATCATCACATTTTGTCTGGTTTACAGTGAACAAAAAGAAGGGTCGCTCGGCCATATTCCAAGCAACCACGAATAATAAACCATTCAGGTAAAAAGGGAAAAGGTGCAACAGCTAAAAACCATCACGCCTTATTTAGAAGTCTTCTTCAAAACTTCCATACTATTACTTTATCACATGCAAAATGAATCAGTGTCCGTTTATCGTTCGGAAATCCTTCCCTCTAAAATAGAGCCATTAATTCATCCACTTTTATTTGCCTTTCCGATGCAAAATAAGGTTAAAATACCCCTTTGAATTAGTTATAATCCAGATTGTGTATAATTCACATGCCCCGCCTTTTCTTACATTCTTGGATAGTGTAAACATCAGGTGCTGGAGATGGTTTAGCTGGTGTCTTTGAACCTTTCCAATCAAAAACTTCTCTGTAGTTATACTCACAACAAGCTTTCCAACTATAACCTGGCATTTCATTATGGGCTTTATCACACTTCCCTATCCCATTTTTAACAAGTGCAGTGTGAAGTTCTGCAATATTTGCAAGTGTGGCTTCATCTATATCGTCATATCGATAGTCTCCAGCAACACAGATACCAAGCGAAAATTGATTGCTGTTCCCTACATGATAAGTGAGTTTGTCTATATCATTCGCATATACAATCATAGCCCTTTTTCCGTTGCAAATTTTTTTTGTAAGTGAATGGTGATACACGGTGAGTGATTGTTTTCGTACGTTTTGAATACATGCCTTTTGATTTTAATTCCCCTCTCATATCGACTAATTGGGGTAGTTTAGAAAAGATCATCTTTCATCGTCTCCTTTTTATTTAAATAAAGCTTTGTTAAAGATTAAGTGTCATTTTCCTGATTAGAGCATAAGGTAATATAACCCATTTAAGTTTTTCCTCCTTAAAAAACAAACAAGGAGATGTCTTTATGTCAGGTTGTGAATCAAGGTGTGACGACGGCTTTGGATTTGGTGGAGGTTTCGCCTTTATAGTCGTTTTGTTTATACTCTTAATCATTGTTGGAGCTAGCTTTGTTGGTGGAGGCGGCTACGGCGGCGGTTACGGCGGCGGTTACGGATATGGCGCATGTTGTTAAAAATAGTATAAAAAAAAGCCGACCCTTATTGGTCGGCCTTTTTTATCTATTCCGCCATAAGAAAATCAGCAACATCCTTTAACAGAGCCTAAAATAAAAAGCCGTTTCAAAATTTAGAGACGACTTGAAATTTGTTGCGATTTAGTTTTTTAGTTACCGCACAGTTTGTTCCTACTGGGGTCCTACCAACAAAACTCGAAAAACATACGCTAAGGGAGTAACATCAGGAAAATACAGATTTACAACGGTAAAGCAATCCAAATATAAAAAGCCTAATTTCTCACTTTTAACACCGAGAAATTAGGCTTTAGTTACTTCATTAAAGCGCCCGATTATGAAATATCTTTTAGTTATCTTATTGAAGATAAGCATCTGTTAGTTGAAGTAATTTACATAAATTCTTCGTTAGTGAAATAAAAAAAAGCCCTCCAATTGGCAGTTAGAACTACACTCATGCACCTTAGAGAATTACAACTCCTGCGTTATTCCAATAATTTAAGATTCGAGTTTTTTTCTCGGACGGATGGGATTGTTTGATTAGGTAATAAAATGGCTTCCAACCACCTGATTTTGGTTCTGATTTCGTTTTCATATTCATCACCTGCACAATTTTGTGTTTTAGCGCCAGCGCTCTAATTTTTTTAAGAATTTTTTTGTATACATTTTATTGAGAAAAAATTTTTCAACCCGATTCATATCTGATTCCTGAAACCTTTTTAAACTGAATGCATAAAATTCATCGAATGTTACATCAGGATGCATCCATTCACCATTTTCGTAACAATAGTGACAGTATTTTTCTGACGGTGTCCCATCCTTTTCAGTTCCAAAGTCACTTGACACTTTCATGGGCATTCCACAGCTTTGACACATGTTTGGTTTTGCCATTTTTATTCCTCCGATTTTGTTAAGTTTTGAATTTGTCATCATTCACATTTACGAGTTTAAACTGATTCGCCGATGCACAGCCATCATATTAATTTCATCTAGGAAATCTAGTAAATGGCCCTTATTAGGGATTCCATTTATACGTAATTCATCTAATTATATAGATGATTCATATCAGTTGCAATGGTTGCCAATTGTTTACTCATTCTTGCGACCGCTTCATCGGCACTGAATCAGAAGTGCTGAATAAGTGCCTTTCTGTCAGCCCTAAGTTAAAACAGGCTTACGATATATATCAAGACCTTTTATTACGCATTTGAACATAAAGACGGAAATTAGAGAGTTTTCGAATGTGTTTAGGAACAATAGAGTAAACGCTCCACTTGCCTGTACTGTTGTCAAAAATCAATCAACGAAGTTTCTTGTTCTTCTCGGGAATAGCCCATATCGTTGATACCTTCCTTTCCCTCGATCTGCGATATCGTTCGTCTGTGTCCCGCATTATTTTTATCAAAACTGTATATCAACTAACTATTAATCAAAGACTATATAGCACCAAGTAACGTGGCGGTGCTAAATTATGGATATAAGTTGGATATGGAAAACGATGTTAATTGTCATCTTTGGAATATTATTAATACGCATTTCAGGTAGAAGGTCTGTCTCCAAAATGACTACTGAAACAACTGTTATCATGATTTTTATAGGGACCCTTTTAATACACCCTGTTATTGGCGAAAATCTTTGGGTTACTTTTGCGATTGCAACCATTCTCATTGGAACTTTACTACTAATTGAATACATCCAAATGAAATGGGATGTTGCCGAAATTTTTTTAACTGGCAAGTCAAAGATTGTTATCGAGAATGGCTCAATAAATGAAAAAAATTTAATAAAACTTCGACTTTCTGTTGATGCACTTGAAATGCTCCTACGACAAAATGGGATAGAAAATATAAAAGATGTACAATGGGCCACTATCGAACCCAGTGGACAATTAGGATATTTACTCACTAATAATAAGAAATTCGCAACCAAAGAAGATATAGAAAAAATTCAGCATGCACTTACACAACTCTCCACCAAATTAAATATTAATTCGAAAATGCAATCAGAAAATAAACCTGATGAAACAAGATTAAATCTTTTTTCCAAAATTAAAGAAGGGGACTCATCTTATCCCAAACGTCTTAAATAATCTACCTTTTCCCATCTGCCTTACTAGTAAAATTGAATTAGTCAGGCCCTACTATGTTGTAATGACAGGCACTTAAAGTCTGATTACCACTAACAAGAGAGAGGAAAGAAGCCTATCAAGTGAAAAATTGTTTTACAGTTCGTTGACGATTATAAGATTAAATACTGTGTAATAAGTAATATTTCAAACTGGGAATGTTGGAATATGAACATTTTATACAGACTTTCCATCAAAACAGATAATATTTTTATCTTTCAATCTTTGACACATATATTAAAATGAGCAGAACACCTATATCTCCCTTAAATATAGGAAACCGATTTTAGAAGTAGCTATTTCGTCCGAGGATAGTTACTTTTTTCGGACTGTAACAATCACAGTTTGTGTCTACTCTTCGATTCTTCTTAACTTAGCAATCCAAGGAGAAGAAAAATCTTCTACCTTGAATCTCCTCTGTTCGAATGAAAGATTATGAAGCACTTCAGATTGAGGATTTTGCTGTTTAAGAGGAGAAATAACCTCAAATCCTCTCGCCTCTAAATCATTGATAGCTTGCTCAGCTTCATACTTCCTTTGACGACGAATGATAACCGGTTGAATTTTCTTTGCCATCAATAACAGTCCTCCTCTACTCTTCCAAATAACCCGACATAACAAAAATGTTTCTGAATGCACGAGTCAACCTATCCTTTTTTCTCTTTACCAGAGACTTTTTCAACCGACGTTTTCCTTTAAGAGTCATGTATTTTCCTCGCTTTGGCTTTTTGCTTTTTCAGTATCAAAAATGCTTTCTAATTCGGATAAGGAAAGTTCATATAATTGTCGACCCTCAGGAGTTTTGAAATAATTCATTTTCAAAATTTCAGATTTAAAATAATCCCTTTGCAACTCTATCGATTAATTTAATTGATTAGTAGATACAGAACTAATCATATAAAACCTCTTTTCAACAACTGGCGACCAACAGCCGCCCACATATTAGCGATCCCAGCAGTAAATGATTCTTCACCCATTTTTCCAGCTGCTCCGCCAATGTTTTTTTCAATGGCATTCATCAGCATTTCGGAGGATATTTCACCATCGGAAGCCATTTTAAATACCGCTTCTCCGGTCACTCCTGCTTCCTTTGCCAACCACTGATAAACGGGCAATCCCCTGTCAGATAATTGCTGTAATTCCCCGTTGTAAGCCTTATTAGATGTCTGGACTTTATTTAGGATAGATCCCATCTCACCTAACCCTGCCCCGGCTATTGCTGCCGCATCACCAGTTAAGGATAAATACCTTGTTAATTCCGTCCCCTCTTCAACTCCAGCAGCCACAGCATTAGCTGCCGTTGTTGCAGCTTCGTCCAATCCGAATGATGTCCCTTTAACGGATTCGAGGGCTGACTCCATTATTTTTTCTACGCCTTTAGCATCGTGACCCAGCCCCTTTAATTTTGCTTTGGCTGTATCTATTCCGACTAGGCGATTAAACCCTTTAACCAGCGCTATGCTCGCTAGTGCCGATGCCGCCCCTACAGCAGGTAAAGTAAGTTTCTTGGTTAAACTTTTTCCTAAATCCTTTGTTTTGTCTGATATAGATTTCAAACCATTTCCGAAATTAATAAGAGAGTCGCCAGCTTTTGTCCATCCAGAAGAAGCAATTCGTTGTTCTTCTTTCATTTTTTTTAGTTCTTCTTTTACACCACCAACATAGCGTTCTAAGTTGTTTAGAGCAGCAACTTCATTGTTATAGCTTTTGGCTGCTTCATCCGCTTTTTTCGACCCTTCTCCATTCTCTCTGACCATCTTTTCGTACTCAGCCTTGGCTTGTTTCGTGACCTCTTTTTGTACTTCTAGTTTCCTATTCAATCCAGATAAACGTGTTTCGTATTTCCCAATAGAACGATCACCACGGTCAAAAGCTGACATGTTTGCCTTCATTTCACTGTTTACAGTCCTTAACTTATCTTTTACCCCAGTTAGACCACGATTGAGGGCTGTGGAGTCAAGGTCAAGTTCAATCGAAAGGCCTTCTATTTTCTCCATCAATCCCCCTCCCTTCTCATACCAATAAAAAAATCCCTAACCTCCGAATGCGGCGATTAAGGATTTCTCCTGTTTTGGTTTATTTTCTTCTCTTAATATTTCAAGTAAAAAATAGTAAGGCATACCCAATATTTCGTTGATATCCTTACCATCTTTCATGAGATTAAGGATGAGTTTGTCCATATATTCTTTTTGCTTGGCTGGGGAAAAGTCTTCATCCGTTAACCCTTCTTCGCCAAGAACTTTTTTGTTTCATCATTTTGGTGGCCTTGAGCCACAAACATAATTTGTTCTTGTAAGGTTTGGATAGCATCTGGGGCGTGTAGGCCATTAAATAAATCTTCTTTTGTGAATTGCTTGTTATAAATCTTGTTTGCTACAAAATCTAACAGTTTATCAATCAATTCTTTTTCAGAGGTAGCACTTTTAGCATCTTCGCTTTTTTCAATTTCTTGTGTCATATCGATTGCTTCATAAACTACTGAAAAAGGAATGAATACAGGTGTGAGATACTTTACCGTTTCAATTTCACCTTCCTTCACTTCCTTCACCAATTCGATCATGTTTCTTTTTAAATTTGCCATTTCAAAACATCCCTTCGTTTTTTAAATTAGGCTTTGCTAAACATTTATGATGATTTTTGAACAAATAAAAAGAGACCACTTATATTGTGGTCTTCTTTAGTGCTTCTTTTTCAACTAAACCAGCTAATAGGATGTCACCCGTTAGTTGAAGAAGGATTTTTTGTCATGGAAAGGAAAACAAATTTCTAAACAGAATTTACCCTCGACTCTTCCTCCCTCTTCACGTACCACGAAAATAGAAATAACATCTTCTATGGTTGCGGAAAGTGTGTTTCCTTTTGGTATATTTAATACTACAGGACTTCCCTCCATACAAACCACGAAAACTTGAAGAGAACCAATACTCCAGGCACTGTTGAAAACGGAAACGGTGACCATCGCTTTTTCATTCAGCTCTTTTTTCCAAATCTCCAAATCGTGAACATCCTGATCTAAATGAATATTTCCACAAATATCCGTACAGAAGATTTTTTTATCGCAATTTGGTATAGGAAAGCAACTTTTCTCAGGTGACCTGGTCTTCTTTTTTTTCTTTTTTTTCTTTTTTTCACATTTACATTCACATTTACATTTACATTTACATTTACATTTACATTTACATTTCTTGTTCTTGTTCTTTTCATTTCCCACAAATGATTCCTCATTTCTGTAAACGGACAACTCTATACACTATTACAATTTCAGACATTCGTTTCAAATATCACCCAGTATTGCTCTCAACAAAAGGGAGTCCTCTATACAAAATGAGAACTCCTTTTTACTTTTAACTAAACTATGCTAATACACGCTTATACAGAGTAATACAGTACGTACCACTTGATCCTGCTGGTATATCAAGGCTGAAAGAAATCGGATTTCTCACTGCACTTGCAAAGGTATTTCCTGGTGGAACGGGTCCTACACCAACAGAAGGACCGACTGAAGTATTGACTGTACCTGTTACAACTCCTGAGCTGGATGCAGAGTTAAAAATTTCAAAAGTCCCTTCGATATAATCGCCAATTGGAGCATTAAATACCACCTGATCTATTACCCCAATACCTGGATTATTAAAATTACCACAAATTTGTTCTTGAAACGTTTGTGCTGGAGGGCAACAACCGCCCATACCATTAGAACCACACATAAATCATTCCTCCCATTCTTTGAGGTTGTCCTCTCATTATTTAATGATTTTATTAAAAAAATGTTCAGGATAATGGTGGAATTACAGTAAAATGTGCTCAGTCATTAATTAGAAAGGGCTACTACTTAATTTTTTTCTATAAAACAAATCTTGTTTCTAAAAATATATCCATACTCGACTAACTTGCCCCATTAGTTCAACGAGAAAATCAACAACACCCTTTAACAGAGCCTTAAATCAAGAATATTCTTGCTCTTTATCCTTCTAGTGTCTCTACTCTTGCTAATAATTCGCTCCACTGTTCTTCCGTCGGGAATCCATCAACACCCTTGTCACCTTTAGCACCAGTAGCGCCTTTGTCGCCTTTTGGGCCCGGAACACCTTCTCCTCCGCCTTTTACGTTACGGACATAGCTAACAACTTCCCCCGCACTTGCCGCATTTATGGAATATCCGATGATAGGAAGTGCATCTTCTCCAAGAGCTTCAACTACTTTTCCATCTTTACCAGTCCCAACAGAAACTCCTGCTTGAATGTCTTCTCCCGCTTCGACCTGCCACGTTTCTCTATTCTTAATGGTCACATAAACCTCTTCACCTTCTGTGATCGCTCTTGTTGCTAAAAAGTCAGGGACTTCGCCTTCTTGGGCTAAACGAATATTTATTTCATTTTCTTTTTCTTTGACTGCTAATACTACTAATCTGTTGACCTGGATATCTTCAACTACAAAAGCTTTAAAGTTTGTCATTATCCTTCAACACCACCTTGCTCTCCATCATTTGTTCCTGGATAAGGCTTGCCAAATATCTTTTGAAATAAAGAATCACGCTTATCTGTTTCTCCTTTTTTGTCAGCACCGAAAAGAACAGATTTTTCAGAAGAGGCTCCCTCAACATAACGCTCCATAAATTCTCCAGTAACTTCTTCATTATCAAATTCTTTGTTTTCTTCTTTGGTTTTACCGGAAATTTTAGAACGCATGAACATTCCTTTTGTAAGCCCCACCCACTCTTTAGAACCGTCCTCAAATGTCTTGGTAAATACCGCTGCCACATAAGGTGGCACATCCTCACCGCCAATAGAAGAAAGACCATCCACTTTTTCTAAACCAAATAAAATATTCTTATCCTGAATCGGTACTTTGTGAAATTGAGTGGATACTGTTACATTTCCACCTGAAATAGCAATTTCAGCTGTACCATTATCCCCATACGCCCTCATCGCTTCTTGCGGCATTTCTACCTCAATATTTTGTAAAAATTTAATCCGGGTAATTTCACCAGCCGTAAATGAATGGTCATCGTCATCTGTTAAAACCGCATAATAAAATTCATTTACACCGGTTGATGCTCTATAGCTTTTTTTCTCTTCTGCCAAATTAATCACTCCTATTTTAAATAATAAAAAGGACACCTTATAAAGTGTCTAGATCGTCTCTGTATAATTTTCCCCGATACCTTCTGGCGTCCCGGTAGATTCCTGTTTCTTCATCCCATTCATCGGGACCAGTACCTTGATGAAAACCAAAATTCCACATAACTTTTCCGATTTGTTCAGATAATTCTCTTGAATTGGTCCTGTTCTTTGACCACACTTCAATTTGATAAAGACAATCATAAGTTAGCCAGGTATCATCAGCGAAATCTTTAGGAAGAGGTACATCTAATGGATCTATGATGATATTAGGAGCCATTGTCACGCTGCTGGTTTCAGGAAAATCATAAAATTTAATCCTTCCAGAAGCCTTCTCCTTAATATATGGGTCAGCAATCAGCTCATTATAGACCATCCCTAATACATCCATTAAATTCCCTCCCTTATTGATCGTTTAATTGCCTCACGATAAGCCCTTTCAGCGTTTCTCATTGCTCTTGCAATTGAACCCTTCCCTTTTGGGTTTGGGTTTTGTACGGTGCCAAACTCATTTAAATGAATGATTCGATAACGTTCTTTCGGACCACGCCAATAAACTTTAACAGTCCTAACACCAGCTACCCACATCGGCTCTGATATTTTCATTTCTTCAATGGATGCTCCGGTATCTTTAAAGGATGCAAATTGACTTTTTAGTTCCTTTATAAATACTTGGGCACCACGTTTTAAGGCTTTATCACTTAATTGCTGCGCCTTCATTTTTCCAATACGTCTTTCAAGTTCTGCAACCAGTGCTTTTTCACCTTTGATCTTTACACTCATTCGGTTAGCCTCGCTACGATTGTGATAAACGCCTTATTCTGCAAGTCAGGTTGAACGTGTTTGACATTATATCGCTTGTCTCGGTATTCAGGAGCATCAATGGAAAGATAATGCTTATTATTTGGGATATAGTCTGCTTGTGGGTCTCGTATCTTGATCGTGATATCAGATAAAGTCCCGTTAGCCTTAGCAATCTCCAAGTCTTTCAACCAAACATTATCAATCTTGGCCCAAGTACGATAGAGAACCCTTTTTTCGGATTCACCCGGTTCAGGTCCTTCATTTGCTGCATACTCATAAAAAATAACGGGAGTACGCAAGTCTCCTGTATTAACCTTTGGTGGTTTATATTTAAACGGCTTCATCTGGATCACCTTCTTTTAATGCTATCGATAATCCCAAACTAGTAATCTGACTAAGAAAATTATCATCGAAGTATTCAAGGGCATCATTATAGGTATAACGAGTACGTTCAAAAACCAGCTCCTTGGCCCTTCCGTTCTTTTCTATATCAAAATACCCGCATTTATCCTGCAAGTCTTCAATAGAAAAGGACAACAATCTTTTTAAATTGTCGTCCTCACTCGAATGGGAAATATGCATACGTTCTTTAAATTCTTTTAATAGTTCATCTGTGACCAATTAAATCACCCCTCAAGGCCGCCTTCCAAGTCTAAGTCTAAGTCATAAACTTGTACTGCGTAATTGTCTTTTGGCTTACCAGTAGCATATTGTTTTGCAATATAAAGTGTTGCATCTTCCATCGCTAATGTTTGATCAAATTTCTTCACTTCCATCGCTCCACCGACAGCTGCAATATACTCACCACGAATAAAGAATACAACTTTGCCTTTTGGCACAAACATGGATTCAGTAATGTTTGGATTAAATGGCAAGCTTGTCACATAAATCCCCGCAGCATTTTGGACGGTCGCATTAGCTTGGATGCTAAAGTTATCAAAGGGATTGACAATCATTACAACTTTTCCAGCCACATTGCGTACCTTTTCTTTTTCATCTTTTCCAACTGGACGAATAGATAATTTTTCTACAACACCTTTTAATTCATTGATTGTCGCCCTACCTGGTTCAAATGTAAGGATGCCAGCAGACTTCTTGTCAGGATATTCACCGTCCACAACAGATCCCTTCAAATCTTTTAACAATCCAATCGGCATGTCTTTCCCTGTCCCTGCAACATATCCACGCTCAAGACCAACGGACATTGCTTCTGAAATCATAGTCCGAACATAGCGTTCCACCCATACAGGTCCAAGTTTTAGCATGTCGTTTGATAGAGGAATAAAAGCTGTTAACTTAAGTTGGCTGATAGACTCTTTTCTAAACGTTGCATTTAGTTGCCCTTGGATGTCTCCGAATAATGGGCCCCATACTGCAGCACCTTCCGGATCTCCATAAATGAATTCTGTAACCGCACCAAGATTTTGAATACCTAGTTGCTGCAGTAATGGATGCCCTTCAACTAGATCATCAAAAATCCGTTCTTGTGTTGTTTTAGGAAGTGTTTCTGTATCTTTAAACCCACCCTTTTCAATCACGACATTGAAAAACTTTGTCTCTTCACTCGTAAGGACATTAGCGCCCCTGGCTTGCATGATGGAACGGTCAAGCATAGATGTATTAACTTGATTCATAATATCGCCCTGTACGTCCTGAGCCAACGCTTCCAGCATATTATTTAACGCAGCAGACTGTTCATCAGCACTACCCTCCTGTGTTGCTTTAGCAAATGCCTGTTTTTTCTCTGCAAAATTATTAAATTTAATCGTCATTATCCATACCTCCTATAAATGTAAAAAGAGCGTGCTCAAGTTCTGTTTTGGTTCAACAGGGTCTTGATCAGGCTCTTTTTTTATTTCATTTTTTATTTCAATTTTAAGTTCAGCAAACATTTGTTTTAATGTGTTTTCGTCGATGCCTGATGCTGATGCAGAGATAGGTTGCTTCGGTGCAACAGCAGCCGTAATTTTATTGTTAAATGCTTTTGCTTTGTTCTCGAATATTTCTGACTCGACTTCTTCTGGCTCGGCATCAATAATTTCATCAATTAAGCCCTGTTCTAACGCTTTTGAAGCCGATAAATATGTTTCTTCGTCTAATAGTTTTTTAGCCGTATCAGCGTCAATTCTGTGTGTATAAGAGGCTAATACAGATTCACCTATGCTTTCGAGATCGTCAGCAGCCTTCCTAAGCTCTTTTGCATTACCAGCTACAACTGTCCAAGCATTATGGACCATCATTTGAGTATTAGAATATGCTTTGATTTTATCGGCACCCATACAGATAATTGACGCAGCACTTGCGGCAAGACCGGTGATAGTTACAGTTACGTTCCCTTTATGAGATCGTAAAGTATTGCAGAGGTCGATACCTAAAAACACGTCACCACCATATGAATTGATTTCAAGTTCAATGTCCTCATCTTCTTTTATGGCTCTCATACGATTATTAAAATCCCAGATACTCGAATTCCAGTTAATAATGTCACCTTTGATTTTATGCTTCATCTTTATTCTCACCTCCTTTAAGAGCTTCTGAACTTTCTTGATAGTTTTTGGTTATGAAGTATTTATCCATCATAGGATCGTTCACCCTTTCCAAACCAAGTTCCTCACGCAGTTCATTTCCGTTTACAGTACCGGATGATCTTAACTTATCGACAGCAGTGGCGACATCAAACATATTACTGTAAGAAACCCGTTTAGTTTCCATCTTCTTACCTGCCAGGTATTCCTTTTTATCAATCATCTTGGCATTCAATTCATCCCTAATTTTTTTCAAAAAAGGATCAATGCAAAACGTCATGTAATTTCGTGTAGGCTTTTCTACATCAGCTATATCACCGTGAAGTAACGAAACTGGAATACCTAAGGCTTTGGCAACCTGATCTAAAAAACCATCAATTACTTTTGCGACTTCATCCACACTTTGAAGCTGAGTAGCGTTTTTCAGTTCCTCTAATTTAAAGCCTTTTTGTTGTGGAACAATAGCTACTGACTTGTAGGTGAAAGCATTGTAAATTTTGTTGATATAAGTCTGTAGTTGTTCCTGCTTCTTTTCTGATTTATCAGTGACAGCCTCTATATCTACGAAGCCACGAATTTGATTCTTACGTTTCTGAAATTCTATGATTCTTCCAAATAGTTCTCCATAATCGGAATATAAACCATCGAATAAAGTCGAGAGTTTTTTATTGCTATATTCCAGATAAATAACATCACTCATTTGAAATGTCCTGGAAAATGTATAGTCTTTAATGGTTACATCTTTGAATGAATCATTGACCAGGGCATATTCGACTCGTGTGAATGAGTCAGCAATTAATAGATCTTCGGTATCTGACTGGATAATCAAACACTCGTTGTCATATATCAGCTTGTGAACAACCGTCTGCCAAAATTGGCTTGCTGACATGTTTGGATTGGGTCTTACATTTAATCGATAATACATTTCATCCTTCACAATCTTTTTATCTTTCTTCACATAAAATTCAGATTGGCTGATGGTGCGGCCAATCATATTAATACATGTTTGGATAGCCAATTGTTTCATGTGAATTTTCTTGGAAGTATCTTGGATTAAATCAAAATCAAACATGAATTCAAGTTCTTTATTTCTGCTTTTCACCAGATCTAATATTCCCAATATCTCACCTCCTTTTTTAAAATGGCTTTGTTAATCATTATTGTTAATTTTTGAACAAATAAAAGAGACCACTTATTGTGGTCTACTTTATTAGATCCTATGGAACTAACGCACCCGTTAGTTAAATAAAAAAAGAGACGAGACCGAAAAAGCACTTACTGATTGATGACATAAGGCAATAGATAGTCCTTTAAATAAAATAAAGGTCTTAATTCATCATCTTTAATACTGCTAGTGAAAACCGTTGCCAATTGATAGTCAGGTGCGACAATAATATACTGTCCCTCAAATCCATACGCAAAAAAAATTCTACCTATTTGATTGTCGAATGTTATATTCCACCAGTGATATGCGTATGAATAATTTTCATCAGTTTTGACCTTGGGACTTGTAGATTCCTCAATCCAGTGAAAGGGTACGATTTGTTTGGATTTCCATACTCCATCTTTTAAATATAGCGTACCGATTTTTAACATATCAACCGTTTTCATCGTTAATCCGAATCCACCTATGGCTGTGCCTTGAGCATCATGGTTCCACTTATAATCTGTTATTCCAAGAGGCGTAAATAAATACTTTTTGGCGAAGACTTCTGTATTTAATCCAGTTGTCTTTTGTATTATTGCACTTAACAAGTGTGAAGAACCACAACTGTAGACCATTTCTTTTCCAGGGGGATTATCAATGCCCTGATGAAGTACAAAATTGACCCAATTTTTGCTGGGTATCATACCACTATTACCCGGCCAATGTAAACCTGACGTCATTGTCAGCAGGTGCTTGATTGTGATTCTCTGATTCTCTTTATCTTTATTAAATTCCGGAAAGTAATTAATTATAGGTGTGTTAACATTTTCGATATACCCTTTGTCTATCGCAATCCCGATCAGTGCGGATAAGATACTTTTTGTGACAGAATATATTTTATGTTGTTTTTCTTTCATCTTATTGTTTCGATAATATTCAAATAACACAGTGTTATTGAGTTGAACAAGGGCGCTATCAACTTTGTCTTTTTTTAGTTTATTTTCAAAATCGGTTAAGTATTTCATTCGCCTAGGAATCCCCCTATTAATTAATCCAATATCTTTTTTCTTCCTTTTCAATTTCATATCCAATAGATTTATAAAGTTTTAATGCAGATTCATTTCTAGTTTCAACGAGAAGCTGTATGTATTCAAGATTTTTTCTTCGAATCAACTCTCCACCCAAAAAATGTTAAATCGAATTATCTCCATTTATTAACTATTTCAACACGTTCTTAAAAATACCTCTTCTTCAACTAAACTGCCCCGATAGTTCCATAAGAAAAAGTTGCCGCAAGCAACCCCTGTTATTGAAGTAAAGCACCCGTTAGTTGAAGTAAGTCTTTTATTTTTTTTGATAAATATTCTTTTTAAAATATCAATGATAAAAATTGAAACTATAAAAATTAAAGTAGAGATTATGGCAGATGGATTATCAAATCGAGATTCATAATTAGCTATCAATATAAGATAAACTAATAATCCTGCGAAATATATAAGAATTGTTTTCATCATTAGCTTAGATATCCTTTCGAATTCTTCATCCTTTAATTTTAACAAAAATTCCTCTTCAATCTCTAGAATAATCTAAGTTCTTCCTTAACTAAACTGCCCCGATAGTTCAACAAGAAAATCAATAACATCCTTTTACAGAGCCTATTAAAATTCTATATCATCCAAGAAAAAGTCCACATCATCGACTAGTATTTCATCAGCTTGCCACAGAGCGTAGACAAAAGCTGAAAATCCATCTGTCTTTCTCCTAACTTCATCTTTTTTGACAAAGTCTTTATTTCCATCATTTTTAACTTTTACAACAATGTTATTTGTGTTCCACCTCATCAATGGATTATCTCCAAAAATAATACGTTTTTGGGCAAAGAGCATTTCAATTCTAGGAGCAAGTTTTGCATAGATTGCATGAGGGTTTTGTATATATAAAACTTTGAACCCCGCTTCCTCTAATGCTTGTTTTACAATATCCAGACGGAACGTATCTCCAACAATAGTATTTAGCCCGTATTTATCTCTCATTTCACAAAAGTAATTGACCATATAACTGATATCAATAACGGGTTCATCCAATAATGTAATCAACCCATCCTCTTCCCACTCAAATATTGGAGGTTTTAATTTTGCTTCTTTGATAAAATCACGTCTTGCAAACTGATGGCTTTCCCATATATAATTTTCACCATCCTTAAATAAAACACCGCATGCTGTAAAGTCTTTTATGAATGAAAAATCAATTGCACCTACACATGTTTTATTTTCTAGTCGATCATATGGAATAGGCTTATTAGTCGCTTGGATATCTTCCCAGGATGCTATCTTAACCGTATTATCTTCTTGAGGAAGGTTCATCCTTTTGGCCATGAATTCAGGTCGCCCTGATGGGTCATCTTCCAAATCTAAATATTCATCCATGATTGTGTCGAACAGTTCATCAGCATATGGACTCCTTGGCTGACTAAACATAGGATTTGCCTTTTCCCATAACTCTGAATTTTCGACTTCATCCTTACTATCCATTTTGCAAATGAAAACAAAACGGTTTTTACGTCTACTTCCGCCTCTTAAGACTTCTAAACACTGTTCAATAAACCTATCAAAAAATCCACCTCGGACATGACCGTTGGTGGATATATAAATTCTTCTTCTATGCTTTACTTTACCTAATCCTGAGCTTAGCGTGTTTATTAGTTTTGTATCTTCGTAAATGTGAATTTCATCAAAAATCAAACATCCGGGACGGCCACCATCTTTTGTGTCGGCATTGGATGTTCGGAACTTGAATTCAGCAAGAGTAGCTTTTCCAGTAATCTTTGTCTTAGTCCAAGAGAAAAAGTTCTTCATGAAGTTCTTGTTCTTCTCCTTCATGTTATAGATTTCTTTTACGGACGTTTCCGCTTGATCTTCACTGTTGGCCACAACATCTACGTTATATCCTTCAATTCCATGACCAGGACTGATGAAGTAATCAGCAAGTCCAGAAATCAAACCATTCTTCCCATTCCCACGAGCAATAACAATCACGATATCTTTATAAAATAGCTTGTCGCGTTCTTTATATTTAAGGAATATAAATGCAATAATAAATTTTTGAAAAGGTTCTAATTTGAAGTACCATTTTTCAATGTAATTTATGCATTGATCAATTTGCTTTTCATCGAAATATATATCGTCACGAATAAGTACTTCGGTTTCTAATTGTCTTATTAAATCAATTCGCTCTTGATTTAATATAATACGACCCTTTCGCCACGCCTCAATATAAACATCTACATATTTTTGATGTATCAGTATAAATCACTGACTTCTGGTCCGTCATTATCCTTCTTATCATTTTTAGGTATATCTGATACATCAAACATCGCAAATTTAATGGATTTTTCAAGAGCGATTAATGTTTTTGTGAGCTTATTTAATTCATTTATAGCAGGATTTGCTTTAGTGAATTCCTGATTTGCATTAATAGTTGTTGCCATCACTCCGCCTTTATTAATTGCACTTTGAAGCTTTCTAATTTGCTTAACAATCGCTATATACCGCATTACCTTATCAACTTCTATTAGATCGTCTCTATCAATTCGGTTCATCAATTGGTTTTCCAATTCTGAAATTTTTACAACTCCACTCACAAAAACACCCCCCCTCTTTTTTTACCCCCCTAATATAGCAATGGTTTTTTTGATTTTTTTTGGACGGCAGAGCCCCTCCCCGGTCCCCGGGTTTGAAATATTTGATGAAACCTTTTATGGGGGGCCTTACCACATCTCATCATCCCACTTCTTCTTCTTTGTCGCTCCAAACACACGATCATGCATCTTGTTATGGCATTGAAGACATAAGGTTTCAAGGTTATCTAATACCAATGCTAACTTTGGATAGTGTTCAATCTCATACTTATGATGGACGTTAAGCTCTACACTCTTTCGTTCACCTTCCACCTTGATTGAGTCCACATGAACCTTGCCCTCACGCTTACACTGCTGGCACTCATGGTTGTCTCTCTCCAATGCCTGCTGCCTTAGCTTGTTCCAGTCAACTGTCCTATAGAACTTCTTTTTCTGCTCCACTGTCTTGTACTCTTCCAAGCTAGTACCAATTCCTATTCATTCGCTTGTTCCCCCAGTCATTAACTTATAGGATTTCTCTGCGTATTGTTTCATTGTTCATAAAAAAAAGCACCTAATTTAGGTGCTAGCTGCTTTATATCTAATATGATATTTCTTTTTTTCATCTGGCATTTCAATCATAAGTTGTTCTAACTTATTTTCACTTACCAAGCTCTCTAATATTCTTCTTATGATTGATAATTGAGAAGAAGTATTATATTCGGTAAAAAGGATATGCTTTACTTCAATTAAACTTAGTTCAGTACCTAAGTATTTACCATAAAATATATTTATTAAAGATTGTTTTATTTTTTCTTGCATATGCAGATAATTACTAACACTTTTCATTAAATCTTTCTCAGGTTTACTTTTGGCTAAATTACCTATAGAAGCACTAAAATTCGAAAATTCTTCTTTTATTATCGTAATTACCTCATCTTTAGAAAGACCTTCCTCTTCACTCAGTGTTTCTTGAATAGAATCAGAAGTAGATTGTATTCTTGCATCTAATATTTTTCTTATTTCTTCAATACTAATCTCCGAAACCTTTTCACCAACATTACTTAATTTCCCATCCATTCGAACAAGTGCTTCGTTCATATTACGATTTGTTTTTTGGTTTTCACTATCCTGTTTTAATGCAATAAATATAGCAACCAATGCTAAAGCAATTGAGACAGCACTAGAGATTATAGAAAAATTCAATTCGATCTTAGCACTCTTAGCGAATATTGAAGCGATTAGTAAAATAATTATTCCTATTAATATTCCTAGTAACCAGTACCAGTCTTGTTCTCTCCACCTTTTCTCATCCTGTTTAATATAATTTTCATTATCTAAATCCATATAAATTATCCCCCCATCACTATACTTCGACAAAAGGTGATAAACTACCTCCTCTTTATAGATTCACTATCTCTTTTGTAAGTATCACAATTAATTCCCAGCAAATCTTTTAAAATTATTCTTCTTTCCTTTTTGACCTGGATTAGGTTTACTCTGCTTGCTGCCTCTTCTAAGTTGGTTGAATTTCTGAATATCCGATTTAGATAAATGGTCAGCAAACTTCATCGAGTTCACCTTTCTTTCTCCAAAATAAAAAGCACCCTCTGGATGCCTTATATCTCCCTTTTATTTTTATAATAATATTCTTCGAGTTTTTCTTTATTATCATTAAAAATATTAAAGACTGACCTTATTTTTTCTATAGAATCTTTTCTATCTTCTTCATTGAAATTAGTTTTTAATACTAAAAAACTCATGGTTTTTTGATGAAACATCAATATCCTTAAAGCGTCATAATCCATAGTTTTATAAAAATCTTTATTTCTTAGTTCTAAGGACTCATAAAATTCTTTAAGTAAATTTTGAACTGCTTTATTAATAGCATCAGGTTCCATATTTCCTACATTTCCTGTGTTTTCATAAAGAAATGCAGAATTAAGATACTTTTTATGTTTTTGAATCAAATCATCTGATAAAATCAGCTTTTCTGTTGCAGTTTCTAAAAACAATTCCCTGTCCCTGTGTCTTAATGTCTTGTTTACACCAAAATAAGTAATTACTCCCCCAAAGATTGACCCAATAAAACTAATTATTCCAGCAATAATCGTAGTATCCCAATTAAATATTAAATTAAGAATATATCCTAGCAGTAATAAATCTCCTAATATTAAGAGCAAAATAGCAACATATAACATATAATCATTTTTCTTCTTCATTATCGAGCATCACCCTTTCGCCCTAATTATGGACAAAAGGAAAGAACTGAACAATCCCTATCGTTCGTCAAATTATGACATAAAAAAACGACACTCAATTAAGTGCCGCCCTTTTCTTTATTCTCGATGATATAAATTTAACAGGATCAAAAGCTAATGACACAAAGAATTATTTAATAATTTATAAAATATATTTCATATATTGTGTAAAATAATAGAAACGTTTTGAAATTTTATTCGGAAGGGTGTTATGTAATGTATTTAAAAAAAACCATTAAAACTCAGTTAACAAATGATGATAAAACATTTGTAATTGAAGATTTAATTGAGTTGAAAAGATTTTTCTCCAAAAACCATATAAAAAAATTAACTCTTATTGGACCTAAACCCAAATCTTTGATTGGACAAAATGCAATTATATTTATACAGTCAAATTTATTTAGAGCAAACAAGTTAGTAAGTGGTGTTTTTGATGGACTAAACAATCAAAACTTTCACACCACTACACTTGTTACACGTGCACTGGTCGAAACTACTGGAGCCCTGGCTTTATTCGAGAAAAAATACTTACAATATCAAAAAGGTGAGATAGATGAACATAATTTAGATGAGATATTAGAAACCTTATATCTTGGTGTAAAAGATAAACGTTTAATTCCGGAAGCTAAGGACCCCTTTAATGTTATGAAATTAATCGACGCTATAGATAGTGTTATGAGAAGAAGAGAACAGAAAATAGAAAAGCAAGCATATAGAGGTATTTATGACGATTTATCTGAAACTTCTCACCCAAATAGTTTCGGATATTTATATGGTCATAAAATAAAAAATAATATTATTAATTTCACAGGTGAAACAGAGCCTATAAATATAAGAGAATATAATATTGATGCTTTTTCTGCAATTGCCAACGCCTATATGGAAATATATAATGATTTGCGGAAAAGTATTGAAGAAAATGAAGACTTACCTTTTATGGAATACAAAAATAAAAAGCCACAGTGATGTGGCTTAAACTATTTTTGTGACAGCAATATTCATATTTAGGGCTAAACGATAAAAGGCTTTCCATCGATATTTCCCATATGTTACATGACTGATTGGAGGTTTGAATTTATGACAATATACATTAAAATCTGTTAAGTATTCTGCTTCTTGGCACATATAACGCTCTTCAATCAAGAACCTTTCCATCATTGGCAACCGAATTACTACGTTCCAATCGTGCTTAAAATCTAGCCAAAAACATCCTTCTGAGTTATCTTCAAGACATAGGGAGTATAACTCGCCACCACCTTCTAAACGTTGCTATATGAAGCTTTCAGACCCCTTTTAAAAACGAGTTGAACAATAGTGTTTTTATGTCTAACTGTTTGGCTAAAAAAAGTTTTTTTAGATTCTTAAGCCTGTTTGGTATTTATTCTGCTTGTCCTGAGTGATGCCAATATACCTCATGGTAATCTCCGGATGACTATGATTTAATGCTTCTTGAAGAACGGCAACATCCTTGTACTGATTGTAATGATGATATCCATATGTTTTTCTCAACGAATGGCAGCCAATCCGTTCAAGATCAAATTCATCTGCTATTTCTTGCAATATAATATAAGCCATACCTCTTGAAATAGGTTTTACTCTTCCTTTTTTGCCTCTTTGCCTACTCTGAAAAAGAAATTCATTTTTATTTTTCTCTTGAACGAATTGCCGAATGGCTTTTTTTAGTTCTGGGGGCATTTTGACTTCTTTTGTTTTCTTTGTCTTACCTTCCTTTACAAAAACAGACAAACCTTGAACATCCTTCACTTTCAGTTTTAATATATCGGATATTCTCAAGCCGGTTTGTATGCCGAATAAGAACAGAATATAATTTCGCTCATTTCGATCTTTTAACATCTCCTTAATTTCCTGGATTGTATTCAAATTGCGAATTGGTTGTACAATATTCACCTTTTCTCACCTACTCTAATCTTCTTTTGAGAAAAAAGAAAAAGCACTCCTAGGAATGCCCTTAGAATTACCACCTCATTATGCTAATTGCTTAAAAAGATTTTCCCGTTCTTATCAATCACCTGGGAGAATGGCTGGGATTGCAGTAACGGTCGCTGTACAAAATGACAGTCTGTCTTTACAAAGGAATTTCACACTTTGTAGCCCCGTAGCTATCGTTCGCAATTCAGCTAGACTCCAGTTGTTCCCCCTTATTAGCTGGCAACCTTCTCAGTCATTCGATACACTCGAGTACACCATTGATACGGGACAGATGTGTCTCCCAGGAATGACTCCCTGAGATAATGTTATAAAAATTGCAAGAAAAAAAAGGCCGCAAGTTTAGCAGCCTTTTTCTCTTGATTTTGTCCTTGTTTATTTCCCTATATTTTACCTCTAGTTTAATTTAGGCATGTTTGTTTCTAGTTGTATTATTTTGACTAAGCTTTACTACTGGCTGTATAGATGAATTAACATACCTTAAAGTGTCAGAACTTAAATCTAAAAGTTCATCCACTTTTTCTTTAGGTAATTCCAACTTATCTAAAATTTCCTTTGTTGTTAATATATTATTTGTTAGCAATAGTTTAATGGCCTTTTCTAGAATACTTGGAGTTGGAATACTAATTAAATCATCTAGTGGTTCTGCTTTCCTGTAACCCTTAGTACTCATTTGTCTCATTAAGTTTTGGTATTGATTGTAATTAATTACTTTTAAGTGATATGAACGAACGATCATAGCCCCTATTGATACTCTCCACTTTTTCTTAAGCTCAACATAGAAATCTAACTTATTTGGATAATGTAAATCAGAAGTAAAGCTTTCCCTTGGTAATAAAAGCGAAGCTGCAAAATAATCTGCTTGCTTTTCAATATCACGATATTGTTCCTTTGAAAGTTCCTCTATGTCTGTAATCCAGCCATGCATCAACAAATGTCCCAATTCATGTGCTGCATTAAATTGTCTACGGGCCGCCGACTTTTTGTCATTTCCTAGCACTATATAATATCTCTCATCGCCATTTACAATTTGCTTTTGACTAAAAGCGTCTACCTTCCCTTCATTTGTCGATAATGAGGTTACGATGATACCATTTTTTTCAAGAACATGTACAATATTCTGAATAGGACCATCACCTAACTCCCAGCATTCACGGCACAAATCAGCTAAATTTTCGATGTCATTTTCTTGGTAATTATCTTTATTCATTTCTACATACGGTAGGTTCAAGGGTGGGAAATCTATATATTCTTCTAAGAAAGAATGTATTTTAGAAAATAAAATCATTTTTTGAATTTGTGACAAATAACTTTTTTTATTCGTAGTAGAAGAAGATCTAAAATAAGTACTTCCGATTTCTATTCCATCATCATCTTTTCCAAAAAAATAGTCCCTAGGGAAGTTTAAAACCCTCATCAATTCAAATAAAGTCTCTAAACTTGGTTGACTTTTTCCATGTTCAAACTGTGAAATTGCCTGTTTAGAAACACTTGTTAGATTGGATAACTCTGTTATAGTAATTCCTTCATATAGACGAGCATTTTTTAATCTAGAAGGATTAAAACGATTTATTTTATTCATTATCTAATTACTCCTCCTGAGAGAAGTTATTCGGTCTCACTGTCCATATTTCTTTTTTCTTTTTTTAGTGGCAGTTCAACTGAATCTTTCTCCAAAATATGTTTTTTAATCCCGATTTTAATTTCATTATTTTCGATGTCATCTGTGTTTGTATCTACACTCTCTGAAAACTCGACAGGGATATACATGGTCCAGTCTTCTGAGTAATAATACGGGTCAGCCAATTCCATTCTAGGAATATGAGCTCGAATGTCAATTAGTTTATCTTCTTTAAAGTTTATTGGGATTAAAACAAAAGATTCGATATCAATTTGTCCAATTAACTTAAAAAGATTTTCTTTTTTCTATTGTATAGTTCCCCAACGACTTTTGATTCAGTCTCTTCATTAGAAAAACCCAAAGAGAGAGACATCTGCTCATATTCATTCTCTTTTAGTTCTTTAAACACAAAGCGTTTGCCAAGACTTTCATTAATAAGGCAGTATGAGTCAAAGTAATGTGGACTTTTATCTATATCAGTATTTAAACGGACGGTATTCACTCTTTCATCTTTGGCAATGATGTACAAAGTTTTAGTTTCTGTATCTATAATCTGAAGATGTTTTTGCCAATTACCAGAAGTAATAGGTCTTGTAATGTATCTATTACCTGAAAACGTCTGAATAAGATTTTCATATACAAAATCCATTCGAATATAAGGGTTTCCGTTTTTAATGGTAGTCTTTTTTGAATCTGTATATTCCTTATAATCATAAAAACTTCCATAATGAACACTCTGCACAAGTTGTTTTTTGAATTCTTCTGTAGACTGAATAGAAACTGTACTCACTGCCTTCAACTCTCTTTCAGATTTCAGATTATTTGTAATTATTTTTACATTTTTTCTCGAAATCGTCAAGTGAATTCCAAATGATTTTATTTTTGTATAGTGAATTAGCAACTTATATTATACCTAATGTTTGGGCAATCATAAAGATGGCCTGCTTTTTCTTCTCGTAATAGCGTGTTTTTTGTAACCCAAGCTCCATGTATATATAAATGTCATTCTGTCTTTCCTGGCCAAGATACTTCATTTCTATAATTTGTTGCTCAATCTGGTCAAGACTATTATTCAAGGTCCTTTCCATATGTATGACCTTGAATTCATTCTCGGCGTCATTATCCAAAAGTTTAGGGAAGATATGATTGGTAATGCCGTTCTCGTCTAATTCCCTTTTATTCTGCTGACGTATTTTAAGAGCCTTGTATAGCTTAAGCTCCTTAGCCACAAGAGAGCGAACCTTTTTCTCATCTATATCTAGAAAGAAAGATAATTTCGTGCCCATTCATTCTCCCCCTATGGTATAATATTGCTACCAAACAAGAACCAAAAGCCGGGAGAAATCCTGGTTTTTTTATTTTTAAAATAATTGACCAGTAGAATAATTTTTTTATGATCAAAGGACCCGTTTAGTTCTTCTCATTGTGACCATCTACACAGTTATTGCCATACTTTTGTTGTATCACCTTCAAGCTCCTTTTATATGCTGATTTACATGATCATACTCAATATTGTTTTCTCCGTATTTCACAATAGCCTTGTCATAAGTGCTATAAAAGTCACCAGCTGTATGGAAACGTTTTAATGACAGCTTTTCTTCCTTATCGGAATAACAAACCGTTTTCGATTGGTTCACTCCTTCCAACTGCCAATAAATTATTGAATGCGGGGCCGGTCCATCAAAGCCTAGTAAATTCATTTAAATCCCTGCCAATCTATGATTAAGTATTTTTCTATCTCCCTGGATCACAACCGTAAAATCCTGACACATTTGATAAATCCGGGTCCCTAGCGCTTCATCCACATCCACTAGTTCGTCCACAATCAATTCAGAAGAAACGAGAATGGGTTTATGGTTTAGATATCGGTAATTAATCACTGCGTATAGCTGTTCAACTTGCCATTCTGTAGCTCTTGGCTTCCCTTTGACAGGCTTGAACAAATCATCAATAAAGAGGACATCCACCTGCTTCATACGTTCCAGCTTGGCCTCCAATTTGTCGAAATCGTCCTTTAAATCGTTGAACCCTTCCACATAGGGAAAATATAACACTGGCACGTTTAGCTTCTTAATCAGATTATTAGATATCGCCGTTAGTAAATGCGTTTTCCCAGCTCCAGGCTGTCCAAGTAGAGAGATACTATTAGCTCTTTCTTTCCGTATTTCTGAGAAACTCTGAAAATAAGCTAAAGAACATTCGTAAGCATCAGATATAACCTGTGGCTTACCTCTCATAAGAAAATTTTTAAAGCCAAGCTTTTTAAATTCTTCCGTAATTTCGCTGGCTTTCATGAGGCGCTCTGCTTTTTTCTTTTGGACACAATCACAACGTTTAGAAAATGTTGTATGCCATTCCTTTGCTTCTTTAGGACTGCAAACTTTCCCAGCAAAATAATCCTTTTCTAAGACCATGCTTTCCGGTGTGAGCTTAGCCACTTCTTGGCCTTCTACGAATCTTGTGTCTACAAGCCATTTCGTTTTCTCATGAACCCGGTATATAATAATCTGCTGATCCTTACACTTGAGACAATCAGGCTTTTTTTCTTCCAAGCCAACCGGTTTGGCCCCCTGTAATGGTTTGCTCCTTTGAAGAAGTTTTGACAGTGCTTCCTCTATCGACTTTGTTGCCATCGGGTATCCTCCTTTTCGCAAGATTCTGAGATTCTAATTCTTTCTGATGCCTATCTAAAATAAAACCAGCACAATAAGATAAACTGTTAATCCGATCACGACTGTGCTTAGGCTTGTACTGTTCAAAACAATCGGTAAGGTAAACTAATGATTCGTGTAAAGGAACCCCACCAGCCACAATTTCTCTGGCAGCATCCTCATCCTTTGGTGAAAAATCAAAACCGTAGGCTCTAAGTTGAATGAATCGATTTAAAAGAGATTGCACTGCTTGTTCAGAAGTTTGTAATATTTCTCCCGCAAACATGGGATCATCCTTTGGACCGGTCGTAGGCACCCCGTCACTTTCTTCTGGCGTCGGCACGTTATCAACAGCAGCAAGTTCTTTATCATTCTTTTCATTCTTGTTTATATCCGTTAGCTGTTTCTTCACTGTTTCCTCACCGTTACCTTCAAACTCTTTTACTTGATACAAATCCCAATTTATTAGGCTTATCAGTGTGTATTGTCTGTTACCCTTTCCCCGATTTATCTTGATCATCGATTGCTTTTCTAACCAAGCTAGAATGGTAGAAATCGTTTTGGGATTTGGTTCTTTATATACCGCTCCCTCATACCAACCGATATTATGAGCAATCGTTCTGACAGAAGTTAGATGCTGTCCTCCCTTTATCGTTAGGAAGGTTCCATCATTCATAGGAATCTTTTTATCCTGATGATTGACCTGATATTTTAGATATTGCCAAACCCTATGATATAAAGGGGGCATCATCCAAATAGCGCTATCCAACTCTTTTCTAAAATCCTTGATGTACCCCTGCAAGATTCATCCCCCTCATCTTTAAAGATTTACTGCTGATGGCACAGTCACTTTTTATTCAACTCATATATCTCTGGTATTGTATTCATATTCATTGACATAAATAGTCCTCGTTTACCTTCACTAGGGTTTATGCTAGAATGACTGTAATAAAATTGTTTTACGATTTAGTGACTCCTGCTGCGAACAGGGGTCATTTTTCATTCCGCAGTAGTAAATTGAAAACCTAATACTTCAATCAGATAATCTTCTAAACTATTTTCAAGAAAGACTTCACCATTATTTTTATTGATGATAATTGAATCACCTACTAGAATTTCATTACCAAAATAATCAATCCCGCCATGTTCTGTTTGTGCTACCAAATTGGAATAACCAGTTTTCGAATGTTCAAGATTCTTTTTAGGCACCTAATATCCCTCCATGTACTCATATTTCACATTTACAACAGGTAAATTAATTTCAGTGATACACTCATCCTTTCGATTAAACAATTTGAACACTCCATCATGTTCGATAATGTCATCCACAGTTTCACCACCAAATTCCTTACCAACCTTAAATGTATAAATAAAAGGATTAGTTGCTTCAGCAGCTACTTCGAAGGATTTAATTGTTCTTTCCACTTAATTAACCTCCCATTTTTTTGACTTCTCACATTTCAGTGGAAACCCACTATTAGAATTAAAAGCAAGAACGAACGTTTGCCTCAGCAGAACTAATCTGCTAAAATATATTTAAATTGAAATATTGAGTAGTTGAGTCGGTAGCTCACTGCTCTTTTTTTATGATGTTTTTTAATAGATTGTGTTTCTGCATAAGAGATAATTTCAACCAGTCCCCTGCGATAATCTTCACTTTATTTCCCCCCAATTTATTTTTCTTAAAATACTGATAGTTCTTCCTAAAATTTATCCTCCAATCATCGGTAATAGCTGATGAATCATATTTATACCGTCCATACCATAAAGGTAAGCTACTGCTAATTCAGGTGCATTAGTTACCTGAACCCATTGCATGAACGTCCCTATGTCGGGAACTTTACGATCTTTCTCAAATTTAGAAACACAAGACTGTGTACGGTTCAGTTGGTGGGCTAATTCTTCTTGTGATAGACCGGCCCGCTCCCTACATGCTTGAAGAACAGATCCGAATTTCATTATTTTCACCACCTTTATATGCCAAATCGGAATACTTCAACTTGGTGAAACTTGCTAAGATGAAGGTGACCAGTTTTCAATGAGTTGTATAACAGATTGAAGGTCCTTGCTCTTCACATCTTTGTAAGTAGGCACGCCGAATCTATCTTTGATTTCTCGATACAATTCCTTAAAAAGCCTGGCAGCTTCTTTCTTGTCATCTGTGAATCCATAGACTCGACGTGCTACACCTTTTTCAAGACGACGCTGTTCGCCATGATTTAGTTGTGTCATTAAACGACCTCCTTATTGAAATAGCTTGTGTTTTCATCAATCCAGCGGGTGTTTCGCTCAATCCACTTGAACAGTAAATGTGTTGGAATCAATACACCAGCTTCTCTGAAAACCGGAAAGTCTGGACGGTTTAATAATTCAGATGTTTTTGTTTCACCGATGTTGAAAAGTTGCATCAACTGTTTTCTTGTGAGCATTGGCGGTAATTGATTTTGCTGGACTACATCGACCATGGCATTTTTTATTTCTTGACGAAGCACTTCTCGAAAGTTTTCATCAGCAAAATCAAGGTTTACTTGAATCATTTGAAACGCCTCCTTAAGTTAAATTTTTAATAGTTCTCGTTTTGTGAACTATTTTGGTAAAAAAAAGCGAATTTATATCTACACCTAAGACATGGGCAACTAAAGGTAACTTATTAGCACTTAATCCTTTCTTACCAGATTCAATCTCACTGATGATAGAAGGATGTTTATAACCAAGCCTATTAGCAAAATCAACTTGCGTCAGTCCTTGTTTAATACGCAATTCTTTAATACGAATACCAAGGTCTTCTTTCAATAAGTTTCACCACCTAACTTCTCATTTTGAGAACCTTATATTCGTAGTATAAATTCTCTCTTTGTGAATGTAAAGTATTTTATTCTCAATTTGTGAACTTATTTTCTCAAATAGAGAAATGGTGATAAAATGGTATTGATTATTATGTATAGAAGGAAGTAGGGCTAATTATGGACTTTGGCGATAGATTGAAGTTGTTGCGTGAAAGGTCTGGACTTACTCAAAAATTTGCAGCAGAAAAAATTGGGGTTAAGAATAACACTCTATCCAGCTATGAGTCAGCTAAAAGGCAACCAGATTTTACAACTTTAAAGAAACTTGCAGATTTGTATGAAGTTACAATCGATTACATAATCACAGGAAACGAGCAAAGCAATTCTTCTGATGAAATGTGGCAGAAATTCCTAGACCCTAAAACTCAAATATTTTTCAAGGATCTTCAAGACGCGCCAGAGGAAAAGATCGAAGAGCTAATTCGATTTTGGGAGTTTATTCAGGAAAGAGATAGAAAAAAATAATTCCTTAGTTAGCCTTTCTAAAGGGCTAGCTATGCACTTTATATAGTTATTTTATCCCATTTCGTATTACCTATTATTTATAAATCCTAGGGGGGTGAGCATGAATAAAATCTTTGAATAAAAAGTGATTAATTTAGAGTCCATTAGTAATCGGTACATACATTCCCTTATTGGAGGTGCATCATGAAATATCATTCTTCTTTGCTAGAAGATTGGATTAAGAATTTTTACTACAGTTTGGATATATACCATCCACATCAGCTTGATTTTTTAGATATTGCTGCAAGGCTAGGTATGGTTGTTACTTTTAAAAATATTACAAGTTGTTATTTCGAGCAAGATATTATCATAGATGAACGATTAACGTCTCAGGAACAGTGGCAAGAATTTGCTCACGAGCTTTGCCATATTTTAAGACATGAAGGAAATCAAATCTATATGCCTAAACAGTTTTTAGAGTTACAGGAAAATCAGGCAAATTATTTTGCTTATCATTTTTGCATTCCTACTTTCATGCTTTTAAAACTGGATATGCCAAACCATCGTAATCAAGAAATTTATTATTTAGCTAATACTTTTAATGTCACAAATGAATTTGCTGCACAAAGATTTGATCGATATCAAAATCAAATTTACACTTCTCAATTAATTGCTGAGAATTCAAAAATGTATACGTATTAATACTGTAGACAGTGATTACCGACAAACAATAAAGGATGTGAATCGTTATTGCTTATTATCAAAAAGTCCCTGCTAAAAATAAACAGGGCTACAAATGGAAGTGTACTGAAGAAGGTCCCCGCAATCCCGCTACTGGTAAAAGAACTCAAATTACACGACGTGCAGATACCAAAAAAGAAGCTGCTTTTAAGGTAGAGGAAGCCCTTAAAGACATTAAAATAAATAACGGACAGGCTTATAACAAAGATATCCTTTTTAAAGATTACTTGCCTGATTGGTTAATCACTTATAAAAAAAACGCAGTGAAAGAAAATACATATAAGCTTCATGAGCGAAATGTCCAAAAGAAAATCATTCCGTTAATTGGTCATATGAAAATTAAAGATCTAACCCCAACACATTATCAAAAAATCATTAATAAACTCGCTGATAAAGAAAATAGTAAAAGAACAGTAGAAATAATCCACACCACTCTTTCTAACGCAATGAATAAAGCCGTTTCTCTTGAAATGTTATCTAAAAACCCTTGTTCTGGAGTTACTATCCCTAATAAGACAATAAACCAAATAAAAGAAGATGATGATTTAGAATATCTAAGCAAAGATGAAGTGATTAGATTTTTAGATGTCGCTCTAAAAGAAAATTGGAGCTATTTTATTTTATTTAAAACACTAATCGATACTGGCTTAAGAAAGGGTGAAGCTCTAGCTCTCCAGGTACTGGATTTAGATTTCACTGATAATAAAATTAAAATCTACAAAACATTAAATTATGATGTTTTGGATATAGATAAAATGTTCGGTCCACCTAAAACTGAAACATCTTATAGAAAAGTTTTAATAGATGACACCCTGGCTGTTTTGATATCGCGTCATGTCATAAAGCAAAAGGAAATCAAATTAAAATTGGCAAATAGGTATCATAGAGAAACAAATCTTGTTTTCGAACGCGGGAATGGCCTCCCTATTCAAAATCCACCTTACACAGGGCCTTTATTCGCATATGTAGAAAAGCAGGAATTACAAAACATATAACCATTCACGGTTTACGTCATACCCACGCTGTTTTACTTCTTGAATCCGGGGCAAGTTTAAAAGATGTGCAAGAACGCTTAGGACATAAATCAATTCAAACAACAGCAGATGTCTACGCTCACATGTCAAAGGAACTCGAAGAAAAAAGTGTAGTTGGATATTCAAAATACATGGATTATGAACAATTAAATATGAAATAGTATGAAATGTGGTCAAAATGTGGTCAATCATCTAATTTCCTCTCATATCATCAAAATAAAAAAAAGCCTTGGCAACTGAGAAACTCAGTAATGCCAAGGCTTTTAAACTATTAATAAGTAGACATATATTGTTCGCGTTCCCATGGGTGAACTTGTGTGCGGAACATATCCCACTCAATTTCTTTTGCTTCGATGAAGTGTTCAAGCAAGTGATCACCAAGAGCTTCTTTGATGATTTCATTGGATTTTAATGTTTCCAATGCAGCATATAAAGTAGCTGGTAGATCTACGATTCCTACTTCTTCACGTTCTTCTTTATTCATTACATAAATGTTACGGTCAACTGGAGCTGGAGGAGTTAGGTTGTTTTTGATACCGTCAAGACCAGCTTTCAATATTACAGCAAGTGCCAAGTATGGATTGGCTGCTGGATCGACACTACGTACCTCAACACGAGTACTAACACCGCGTGAAGCTGGGATACGAATTAATGGGCTACGGTTTTTAGCAGACCAAGCAACATAACAAGGAGCTTCGTAACCAGGCACTAGACGTTTGTATGAGTTAACAGTTGGGTTTGTTACCGCTGTGAAGCTAGGAGCATGCTTAATGATACCTGCGATAAATTGCTCTGCTGTTTTACTTAGTTCTAATTTTCCTTCTGTATCGTAAAAGGCATTTTGGCTTCCTTTGAATAAAGAAACGTTACAGTGCATACCTGATCCATTAACACCGAACAATGGTTTAGGCATGAATGTTGCGTGTAAACCATGTTTACGAGCAATCGTTTTAACAACCAATTTGAAAGTTTGGATGTTATCACATGCTGAAATTGCATCTGCATATTTAAAGTCAATTTCGTGTTGTCCTGGAGCTACTTCATGGTGGGATGCTTCAATTTCAAATCCCATTTCTTCAAGTTCAAGAACGATATCGCGACGGCAGTTTTCTCCTAGGTCAGTAGGTGCAAGGTCAAAGTATCCGCCTTTATCATTCAATTCTAGAGTTGGCTCTCCAGCTGCATCTAGTTTGAATAAGAAGAATTCTGGTTCAGGTCCAAGATTAAAATCAGTGAAGCCCATTTCTCTTGCTTCAGCAAGGACACGTTTTAAGTTAGTACGAGGGTCTCCATCAAAAGGAGCTCCATCTGTATTATAAATATCACAAATTAGACGAGCAACTTTACCTTTTTCAGAAGTCCAAGGGAAGATAACCCATGTATTTAAATCAGGATATAGGTACATATCAGATTCTTCGATACGTACGAAGCCTTCAATAGAAGATCCGTCAAACATCATTTTGTTATCAAGAGCTTTTTCTAATTGACTAACTGGGATTTCAACGTTTTTAATCGTTCCTAAAATGTCAGTAAACTGTAAACGGATGTACTTAACATTTTCTTCTTTTGCTAAACGAGTGATGTCTTCACGTGTGAACTTTGCCAATTTTAATTCCCCCTAAATAATAATTCATAAATCATATTTTTCATTGGAAAAAACGGGACATATCCCCTTGTCGAAGAGATGTTCGATGCTTACTGCCTTGTAAAAGCTCAGTACGTAGAAGCTTACGAAGCTCCTCGTCACTAAGGTCCTGTCTTATCTTTTCCGCTTGTTCTAAATCTTGAGTCTTAGGTAAGTTCTGTTCCTTTACAGTGAAAATTTTTTTTATGCCGGCCAGATTGACTCCTTGTTCGATTAAATCTTTAATCTCAAGTAGTCGATCAATATCGTTTAAAGAAAAAACCCGACGATTTCCATCTGTTCTCATAGGAGTAATTAGTTGATGCTCTTCGTAGTATCGAATTTGACGCGCAGACAATTCAGTTAGCTGCATCACAATTCCGATGGAAAAAAGAGGCATCGAACGCCGAATGTTGTTGCCACTCATTCTTAGCATCCTCCTTTTTTTATCTGATATAATCATATTACATGTTATTAAACTTGTCAAGATGATGTTACATTTTATGACGTGATATTTTTAGAAAAGCAAAATGATTTGTAACTTATCAAATATTATGACTATTATTTTTTCTGTGAATCCAGTTAAACTGGATTCTGAGACGAAAACTGAAAAAATTCAGCTAGTATTCTTATTACAATTGGATCAGTTTTTTATCCATTAAAGAATTCACAGCAGTCAACACGGCGATTTTAACATGAGCATATGTTAATCCACCTTGAACATAGGCAACATAAGGAGCTCTTGTCGGACCATCTGCTGTCAGTTCAATGCTTGCTCCCTGAATAAAGGTTCCTGCTGCCATGATCACATCGTCTTCATAGCCAGGCATATATGCAGGATATGGTGTCACATGCGAATTGATTGGTGATGCATATTGAATGGCCTGACAAAAGGCAACCATTTTATCCCGGTCATCAAATTGGACAGATTGAATTAAATCGGTGCGTTTCGCATCCCATCTAGGATACGTATTCATACCGATTTTTTCTAAAAAGGCAGCAGTGAACATGGCACCTTTAACGGCTTGTCCAACGACGTGGGGCGCAAGAAAGAATCCTTGATACATTTCCTGCAAACTATAAAGCGAGGCACCAGCTTCCGCACCAATTCCTGGTGATGTTAAACGATAAGAGCAAGCTTCGACCAATTCTTTTTTACCGACAATGTATCCACCTGTCTTTACTATTCCGCCACCTGGGTTTTTAATGAGAGAACCAGCCATTAAATCTGCCCCTACATGACACGGCTCTTGAGTTTCAACAAACTCCCCATAACAATTATCTACGAACACGACGATTTCAGGGTTTATCTCTTTAACGAAAGAAATCATCTCTTTAATTTCATCAATCGTAAAGGAAGGACGTGTAGCATACCCTTTTGAGCGTTGGATTCCGATCATTTTCGTATTCGGTTGAATTGCCTGTTTAACGGCTTCAAAATCAACTGTTCCATATCCCGATAACGGAACAGACTTATAACTAATTTGAAAATCACGCAAAGATCCGATACCCGAGCCTCGGATACCAACAATCTCTTCCAATGTATCATATGGCTTTCCAGTTATGTACAGCAATTCATCCCCTGGACGTAATATGCCGAACAGAGCAGTTGAAATCGCATGTGTACCCGAAATTATTTGTGAACGCACCAATCCCGCTTCTGCACCAAAGACATCGGCATAAATCAATTCAAGAGTGTCGCGGCCGATATCATCATATCCGTACCCTGTCGTAGGGATGAAATGAGAATCACTCACTCGATGTGCTTGATAACTTTGTAACACACGAAATTGATTTTCTTCAATTCGTTCATCAACTTGTTTATGTAACGGAGAAATCATTGCTTCTACTTCCTGGGCAATGTTTTTTAACACTTCTCCATGTGTTAACTGCTGATACATCTAAATTCCCCTTTATAATGAATATTTCTCTAGCTGGCCGGTTAATGGATGATCAGCTAGACAAAAACCTTTGCATTCATATCTTTCCGATCCTTCATTAAAGGAGAGAGTGCGCAATATGGTTTCATTTTTCAGCTGTGATAATAGTTTACCCTCACTTGAAGGGAGGAAAACATTATACGGGATCATTTCATCAATCACATACTTTTCAATTTCTTCCATGATTTGATTCAGGTCTGAATGATCATAGGCACTTATTAATAATGAAGCATTACTAGATGACCTTACAAAGTCAGTGTGAATCCTATCTTTCTTATTATACAACGTTAGCTGTGGAATGGAAGGGACTTCTAAGTCATTTAGCAAATCGTGTACCGTTTTCTCGTGATTAAAGTAATCCGAACTTGAGGAGTCGACAACGTGGAGCAATAAATCAGCTTCCTTCACTTCTTCGAGTGTCGAGCGAAATGCTGCGATTAAAGAAGTCGGCAAATCTTGTATAAAGCCAACAGTATCCGTCAGTAGCACGGTAAATCCGCTAGGAAGAATGGCTTTTCGAGTCATCGGATCAAGTGTAGCAAACAACTGGTTCTCCTCGAAAGAATCTGCCTCAGTTAAACGGTTGAACAGCGTTGATTTACCCGCATTCGTGTATCCGACCAGGGCAATTTGAAAGGTTTTATTTCGTTTCCTTCTGTCGCGATACCGTTCACGATGCTTAACTATCCCGCTTAATTGTTGTTTGATTTCATCAATTTTCCCACGAATGTGGCGGCGGTCGCTTTCTAACTTCGTTTCTCCAGGTCCTCTTGTACCGATTCCGCCTCCAAGCCTGGACATTGCCGTACCCTGCCCCACCAAACGCGGCAATAAATATTGAAGCTGAGCCAGTTCAACCTGCAGCTTCCCTTCTCTTGAGCGCGCTCGCTGAGCAAAAATATCTAAAATAAGCTGTGTCCGATCTATGATCCTTGCTTGCAAATGTTTAGAAAGATTACGAATCTGACTTGGAGATAATTCATCATTAAAGATAAATAGATCCGGCTCCAACTCTTCTTCTAAATTCTGAAGTTCCTCCACTTTTCCTTTACCTATATATGTAGACGGATCAACCCTTTCCCTTTTCTGAGTGATTGTCATTAGCACCTCGCCATTCGCCGTCTTCGCTAACGAAGCCAGCTCATCCAACGAATATTCAAAACGCTCGTCAGCCTCTGTTGTTTGGCATCCTATTAATACAGCCGTTTCCTTCATTGATTCATCCAAATCGGCACCACCTTTATGAAAGATTTCAGTTAATCATAACAAAAAAAATTAAACTTATAAAACTTTCGTAAAAACAAAGATTTTAACCATTTTAAATTATTCGATAACATGCTAAAATCAAATTTGACTTTAACATCAAATTGAAAAGACATAGAGGGAAAAACATATGACATGGGAAGTATTAAGCCTCATAGGTACAATTGCATTTGCCATAAGCGGGACCATTATTGCCATGGAAGAAGAGTATGATATTTTAGGAGTCTATATTTTAGGAATCGTAACCGCTTTTGGTGGAGGAGCAATCCGAAATTTATTGATTGGTGTACCTGTATCAACATTATGGGATCAAAGTTTCTATTTTATCATTGCATTAGTATCTATCACCATCGTTTTTGTTTTTCCTACCATTCTATCAAAGCATTGGGACAGATGGGGGAACTTAAGTGATGCGATTGGTCTTTCTGCCTTTGCTATACAAGGGGCCATGTATGCGGTTGATCTGAATCATCCCATAAGCGCCATTATTGTTTCAGCTGCGTTAACAGGATGCGGCGGCGGGGTAGTCCGTGACGTGCTGGCCGGAAGAAAACCATTAGTCTTTAGAAAAGAAATCTACGCAGTCTGGGCCATCATTGCAGGCTTAGCGTTAGGCAGCGGAGTCTTATCTCAGTCATGGCAGCTATATACGCTCTTTACCGCTATCACTTTATTGCGCGTCCTTTCCTACACATATAATTGGCACCTTCCTAATAAAAAATGGGTACCAAAAACATAAATCTGAAAGCCCGCCATTTTTGGTGGGCTTTCGTATGTCATTCTTTCTCATCATCCTCAAAAATTAAATCCTGGCTGGTTAAAGTGAGTAAATCGACTTTTTCAAACGAATCTTCTATTAATAGCCGCATTGCCTGCGCCCTAATCGACTTTTCAAGAACATTTCGGATATAGCGGCCGTTAGAAAACGATATAGGTCCACGAAACGAACGTAATATGATTAAATGATCTTTTAATTTTCTCTCAGCATCCCTGTTCATAATATATTCACGTTCCTGAAGCATTCGATCAGATATTTCCATCAACTGATCAATCGTATAATCTGGAAAATCTACAACAAGCGGGAACCTGGAATGAAGGCCAGGATTTAGACTGAGAAAATAATCCATTTCTCGTGAGTATCCTGCAAGAATTAAAATGAATTCGTGTTGTCGGTCCTCCATATGTTTCACGAGCGTATCTATGGCTTCTTTGCCAAAGTCCTTTTCGCCTCCTCTCCCCAAGGAATAGGCCTCATCAATAAATAATATCCCGCCAATGGCCTTTTTAATTAAATCACGCGTTTTTTGGGCCGTATGACCAATATATTCTCCGACCAAATCTGCCCTCTCCGCTTCAATTAAATGCCCCTTCGAGAGTACATTCATTTTTTGAAACAACTTTCCAATTAAACGTGCAACAGTGGTCTTCCCTGTTCCAGGATTTCCTTTAAACATCATATGGAGCGCTTGACGACCAGTCTTCAGCCCTCTTGTTTCCCGCTGCTTATTGATGTAGATCCAGGCATATATTTCTTTTATCATCCGTTTCATTTCTTCCATGCCAACTAGCGCTTTTAATTCATCTTCAATTTCCTTTAATGCTACATGCTGGTGGGGAATTTCTTGCACTAAAATTTCTTTTTCTTTTATCGGCAGATCCTTTTGTAGCGCTTTTCTATTTTCCGCATTAAACACAATGTTGATTTGCCCGTTATTTTTCATACGGATCGGTTGTTCCAATGCATTCACCTCTCCATCTTGGACCCCTGACGCCACAATTTTCATTCGATTTATGATGGCCATATGCCGTAGTAATGAGCACAGCCTTTAAACTAAACCAATCGGGAAATTCCCTTATTACTCTTCATGATTTCCTAAGCTTTTAGAATAATTAGCTAATTCCCTCTTCAAACGGCGACTTAATTAAACAGGATTCTCACCTCTAGAATATAAATACGACAATTTTATCTCCATTTCATCAATTCTTTTTTTGAAAATGTCATTTCCTGCGCTTTCCCGGAAAATAATCCGTCCCTTAATATATATTCAAAACGTGTGCGTAAAATAATCGAATCCTTGAAAAAGATACAAGAGTAGGCTCAAAAAAAAAAAACAGGTCGCTATAAGCGAAGCCTGTCTTTTTGATCCATTTATATGATTATTCCTTCACTTCGTAATCAATTTGGACATTACGTTGTGGAGCGAATGTAGAAATCGCATGTTTATAGACTAATTGCTGCTTGCCCTCTGATTCAAATAAAACAGTAAAATTATCGAACCCTTTAACCTGTCCTCTAATTTGGAAACCGTTTAATAAAAATACCGTTACATACGTACCATCTTTTCGTAATTGATTAAGAAACTGATCTTGAATATTTACTGATTGTTTCATGTATTAGTCCTCCTCTTTTCTCTCTAAATTTATGTATTCGCCTTTATTGAAAAGCTTTCCTGCTATAAACCCAGATATTTCATGTATTTTTTTTGAAAAATCTTCTAGATTGGTCATATCAAACCAAATTACATCCATTTTATTCCGGAACCAAGTCAATTGCCTTTTAGCATATCGGCGAGAATTTTGCTTTAAAGCCTCTATTGCTTCCTCTAATGATGCTCTTTCATCAATAAAATCATAGATCTCTTTATAGCCAATAGCCTGTATTGATTGGCAATCCCTCAAACCTTGATCATAAAATGACTGAACCTCTTGAATCAGCCCTTCTTCTATCATCCCGTCGACGCGCTGATCAATACGCTGGTATAATTTTTCCCGATCCATTGTCAAACCAATGATGCACGTATCATATTTCATTTCTGTCGGCTGTTCATCCAACTGCTCACTCATCGTTTTTCCTGTACAATGAAAAATCTCAAGTGCTCTGATTACCCTTCTTACATTATTAGGATGAATACGTTTTGCACTTTCTGGGTCAACACTCCGTAATTGTTCAAAAACAGGATCGATTCCTAATTCCTTAACTTGTTTTTCCAACATACCCCTGTAACTGGGATCAGATGGCGCTTCTGAAAATTGATAATCATAAATGACCGATTGTATGTATAGACCTGTACCACCGACGATAATAGGGAGTTTTCCTCTGTTTTGGATATCCTCGATACATGCATTAGCACGCTCCTGGAACTCAGCCGCGCTAAATGGTTCATCCGGTTCCTTAATATCAAGCAAATAATGAGGAATTCCCTCTGTTTCTTCTCTCTTGATTTTCGCAGTCCCTATATCCATCCCTTTATAAACCTGCATGGAATCTCCACTGATAATTTCACCATTAAATTGTTTAGCCAACTCAATGCTCATTTTCGTCTTACCAACAGCAGTCGGTCCGATGATAACGAGAAGTTTTCTTTTTTGTTGTTTCAACATTCTCACTGCCTTATATGATTTTTCCCTATCTTATCATAATCTCGGGGAAAGCAGCCAAACATCTATCCATTATGTCCAAAAGCTATTAGTTTATTCACATCTTCTATCGAAACCACCCTGAATAATATTCACTAAAACAAGGTGATTAATATTTTTTTAAGTGATGCTACTTTTTTCATTAAAAGGTTTATTTAGACGATAAAGGTGCTTTTCTCTCTGAAGAAAAGATGACTACGCACCCTAAAAGGAGTCGAGAAAAATGATTTATGAAGAAACATACCATTATCTATTACGTAATGTATCCTCTACTGAATTCGATACTTGCTTATATTCGCTATTACATATCGACTGGGAGGGTGTTGTTCAGCGTTCTTTACATCAAATGGCTCCAGGAATAGGCACAACAAAAAATATTTATATCAAACACTTAAAAAACTTTCGAACAATCAACATAAGGTTTTCATTCCCGTTGAAAGTAATGGTGAAAAGAAATAGATATTCAGACTTGCTTGACCGGCCATCTTGACTTCAAAGTAAAACAGACCTCTATTGTAAAAAATATAGTTTCTTCTATAGTAGTGTGTTTCGTAATTTACCAATCCATTCGAAAAGGTTACTGATGATGCCCGCTTATCGGATGTCTGTATTTTTCATAAGTAATCTTTCGTAAGGCCAGTCGTATCAAGGCTCCTAGCAACATAGTTATTAAAGGTACTAAAAGAAGGTTCTGAATAAATGGGATACTTAAAATTATTATGAATAAGGGAATGAAACTTGAGAGATTAAATAAGAGACAAACCATATTATTAACCACCTAAATCTGTATGTAATGCATTCTATAATAAAAAAAGAAAAATAGACCGTATCAAACCGGTCTATTTACTTTCCTATCATTAAATTCTCTATTACAAAAGGAACTAGCTCATTCTTCCATATACAGGTATCATCATCGTAACGGTGGTTCCTGTCTCATTAGACTTTACGGTAATGTCACCATCATACCTGTTAACTAAGTCTTTTACGATAAACAGGCCTTGTCCTCTAACCTCCCCCTTTTGTGCCTTTTTGGTAGAAAAGCCGCTGACAAAAATATTTTCCCGATCTATAGTAGAAATCATAGGTCCGGTATTGGTAACCTCAAACGTATACTTTTCTTCGTTGGCTTTACAGATTATATTCATTCGGCGTTCTTGCTCAGGTAATTCAGTCGTTGCCTCAATAGCATTGTCGATTACATTCGATAACATTTTAATCAAGTCAATTGTTTTGACCATGTTGAAAGAATTAGGAGAAACATCAAGTGTAATATCGATGTTATAATTCTGGGCTGAGAGCTTTTTCGTCTCTAAAAGTACAGATAAGCCAGGATGATTCACATCCAATTTCATCGATTCAATCGATCGCACTTCTTTTGAGAGACCGGTTAAATAATCTAATGCTTTACCATTTTCACCAAGCTTGAGAAGTCCATGTATAACTTGAATATGATTTGAAAAATCATGTCTTAATGAGCGGACAGAAGCGATAAGTGATTGAAATTCTGATTGATACGTATCCTCAGTATCCCCCACTTCCCGTTTCAATTCTTTTTGATACCATTTTTGAATCACAAAAAAGGTAACTAACAGCATAATAACAAAGCCCCCATTATAAACGAGGATGGCAATACTGCTTTTTAATACCTTTCCGTTAATGGTATTAATATCCTCTGCGCCCACATCAATACCTAAAAAACCAATAATGGCGCCTTCATGATCTTTTATTGGCACCCCTACAGTCAAATATTCGCCATATGCTGGATCCTTCAGTATTCCAGTAATAAAGCTTTTTCCTTCATAGGCTTGTTTGACCTGCTTTTTAGGAACCGTGCACACCCCTCCAATAGGAAATTCCTTTTTAGAATCTTTAGAAAACCCGGTAATCATAGCTCTCGATTCTTTCGGATTATCCACCATCAGAGTATATACATACAAAGCCCCAATTTTTTCACGTGCATCCTCTAAGTAGGTTTCTATATCCGTATATTCTTGGCTCTTTACTGGGTTATTGAGGAAACGTTTATACGCCTCTATATCCATTGAGTCAGCAATAGACTTAGCAGCTACCAAGTTTTGATTCGCAACAGATTTCTGAACAGAATTTTTAATACTTAAATAAGTAGAAAACATGTTTAGAAGAATAAATAGTATTAATAAAATAATGGTCAAATAAAGAAATGCCCTTAACTTTTTATTTTTCATAGCATTAAATTTACCTCATCTCTAGCAGTTAAAAGTTAACGAACCCATTCTGAGTTTACTATATAAAGGGACAAAGAAATAGAGAAAAATCAAATCACCTCTATAATAGCAGGCTTATAAGACTATATTTAATCAAATAATTACCAGATAATTCACTTCGTTCTTTTGAATTTTTCTCAACTTGCTATGATCCTGAAACTCTTTACATTTCAAACTACTTTAAATCCAATTTTTATAAACTAAAAAAACCATTCCACTTCCTTATATTTTACAAATAAACTAATAAAATCCAACATCTAACTATACGTTCCCCCACCTAAACTATGTTATTAACATTCAAAAAAGCCAATAATATTCTATTGCCTCTTGAAATAAATAATTTTACCCTTTATATGAAAATATTTCAAGAATGAAAAGGTTTTATGAGTACAATACATACCAATTTTCACATTATTTCATTCACCTTTTAGTAACATATTATCTAGCTAAACCAAAAAACAGTCTGTTTCACTCTTGCTGGCACTATTGAACTACTTATAGATTTTGAAAAAATCAAATTGAATTTGGCCTGTTCCTTAAGAATGAGGATAGAAACATTTGAAAGGGAACACCAAAGGTTCCCACTCATAGTCGTAGCTCACACCAGAAAAAACCTCTGGATTCAATATCTTAATATCAAACAAGAAGGAATCAGAGAATAAGCGTCTGATTCCTTCTTAATTGGCACCTTATTCTATTTAATCGTACTAATAACTGCCCGCTCATACATTATCTTTGTTACTTGGTAATATAGTAGCTGAAGAAGAAAATAGGTTCCGATAACTATAGCCGAATAGCCGAGCAAATTAGAGCCCAATAAATTACTTAATGCGATGAAAGCAACGATCGCATGAATCATCCCAATTACAAAAGGAACAAAAAATAGAATGCGTATCTCAGCACTTAGGATTTTGCGGATTTCTTTTCCTGTTAACCCCATTCGATGCAGAGCATTAATTTGGATTTTTTTATCTTCCAAATTCGTAAACACACGAAGATACATCATGCTTCCTTGGACGATAAAGAATAATAAACTGACAAACAGGCCGATAAATAGAGTTAACATACTTCCCTGCCTCACTTTCTCATAAATCGGTGCTCTTGTTTGCACTTTATTCTGTTCAGGGTTAATAGCTATTTTTTCGATTTTCTCAGATGCTTCTAATGCATCCTCCCAATCTTTAACTTCGTACCCGCGCACCCTTACCTTTTGTTTTAGAGGCACATTATCAGTAATATCAGTATACAACTTATCATCGACAACCATCAGAGTAGTTGCTAATCCGATTGGGGCTATTACGGTTTGATTCCGCTGCCCTAACATAGTTACCTGTATGATATTTTTTCCATAATGAAGTTCCTTTTGATCACCTCGTTGTACGAATTGAGAATCTAGTGTTGCATAAGGAAAAATAAATAATGCTTCATCTCCCGACAACTCGACAGGGTCTAGCTTTCGAAATGCTGCGACTTTGTTATAGTCTCTTTCCGAGATTAATAATGACTGATTTTCACTAGGTTCTCCTGTACCTATTTGGGGAATCATAGTTGTAACCGGCACACCTGTCACATTGACTTTGTAGGGTACCTTAAATCCATCTTTCTTTAAGGTTTTCTCTACTTCTGAAGGCTCAATAACGGAATAAACAGAAGCATCATTTTCTATCCAGCCGATTGCTTGTGGAATGTTATCCATCCCCTGCTTCTTTAAATCTGCAGTGAACATAAAAAGCGTTCCAGCTGCTGTCAAAATGACAGCAGTAATAATCGAAGTCAAAAAGAATAATCTCGAATAATTCTTAATATCAAAAATAAGGTTAGTTTGAGTAATTAAATTCGTCCCATTATATAAGCTTTTCTTCTTCCTATACAGCCTTCTGCACATAGCAACAATACTTTGGCTGAATAAAAAATAAGTACCAATCAGCACGAAAAATAAAATCGGCAATACTCGTAGTAATGAATTGTTTAGTGTCATAGTAGCTGCCAAATAATAAGAAATACTTAAACAAATTACGGATAATGCAATTAACCACTTGGATACGAATGGCATCTTTTTTGGTTTTTGTTTATCTTTTAGTAAATCGACTACCTCTAAATTTTCGATTTGTAACAAAGATAGGAGTGATAATAACTGAAATAATAAAAAGAAACCAACAATCGTATAAACAAAAGCTTTAGGGACCAAGACAAATGCTAATGGTTCATCGACCGCTAATAAAGACGAAACAATCATTAGGAACAACTTTGAGAATAAAAATCCCAAACCTACCCCAATCGCAATCGATACAAGAGACACAATCGTTTGCTCCATATAAATTAGTCTTCTAAGTTGAGATTTAGACATTCCAAATAGTGTGAGCAAACCAAACTCTTTTTTTCGCGGCTGTATAAAAGCTGTATTAGAATAAGAGATAAAGAAAACGGAAAAAACAATGATTACTATTTCAGCCGCAATAAGCGCAACACGCACAATCTGCCCACCACTAATATTTGCATTGACTATGTCAGGATGAAAGATAAAGGATGCATAGATAAAAAAGATTGAAACGGAAAAGACAATGCTGAAAAAATAGGCAAGATAACGTTGGGTATTTCCTTGGATATTTCTCTTAGCGAGATGTCGAAGGTTCATGATAGCCACCTCCCAGTACACTCAACGTATCTAAAATCCGTTGATAGAAGCTCTGTCTTACCCCTCCATTGTGAACCTCAGAAAAGAACTTACCATCTTTAATAAATAGAATCCGATCACAAAAACTAGCAGCAGTTGGGTCATGGGTGACCATTAGTATGGATGCCCCTTTTTCCTTCTGAAGCGTTGTGAAGGTATCCATCACCTGCTTGGCAGATTTGGAATCTAAATTACCTGTCGGTTCGTCCGCTAAAATAATGGATGGTTCGTGAATCATTGCTCTTGCACATGAGGTTCGTTGCTGTTGACCTCCAGAAATTTCAAAAGTCCGTTTATCTAAAATTCCCTCTATACTAAGAAGATGTGCCAACTGATTTACTCGATCTTCCATTTCTTGCTGTTTATAATGATCTAACGCTAAAGGAAGAAGAATATTTTCACGAACTGTGAGTGTATCAAGAAGGTTAAAATCCTGAAAAACAAAACCAATTTCCCTCCTGCGAAACAAAGCAAGATCACGGTTTTTCAATTCATTAGGGTTTTTTTCATTTAAAATGACTTTCCCAGAAGTGGGCCTATCAATGGTTGCCATTAGGTTCAGCAAAGTTGTTTTTCCGCTCCCGGATGGTCCCATCACCCCAACAAACTCCCCTTTTTGAACATCCATGGTAAAGTTGTCTAACGCTTTATGAAATAAATTTCCTTGCTTTTGAAAATAGGTTTTGGATAGTTGCTCTGTTTTTAATATCGCCATCTATATGACCTCCTCTTTCTAAAGTAAAGTATAAAGAATAAAGCAGGAGGCTCACATCGATGTTTATTACATAACCGCCTAACAACCTTACAATTTTGTCATCTTTCATGTAAGGTATTTGTGTTAAAGAGAAATTGCACTGTAGATCCCTCAGAAACAGTCGATTGAATGCTAACCCTATGTCCAAGCCTGTTAACGATTTCCTTTACTAAGTATAATCCCATTCCCGTCGACTCTTGTTGTGTTCGTCCATTTTCTCCTGTAAAAAATGGATCAAACACTCGTTTTAAGTCATGAGGGGCAATTCCTATGCCTTGATCCGTAATGCAAAGGACAATATCACGACCTTTTTCTGTAATGCTGAACGTAATAGTATCCCCCACTCCCTGCCTTGAATACTTCAATGCATTAAAGACAACTTGACTGATGGAAAAGTGGAGCCACTTACGATCTGAATGCACTTGAAAATTCTCATTCTCAGTTTCAAGCTTGGGATAAATGGTCCGTTGAATGAACTGTTTTTTTTCCTCGTTAATTACTTGCTTGACTAGATTTATTAAATCAATCGGCTCGGCCTTTACATCCTCAGAAAAACGCTGCAGCCTTGCTCCGTGTAAAATAATTTCCAGCCCCCTGCGAAAACGGTCATTTTCCTCTCCAAGCTCTTTAAGAAAACCCTTCATCGACTCATCCGAAAATGTCCTTTTCCCTTCTTGAATTAGTAAAGAAATGACTGAAACAGGCGTCTTCATTTGATGAACCCATTGGTGAATCAAAAGCTCATATTGTTCCTTCATTTTTATTTGTTCTTGTAATTGCGTAATAGTAGCCTGGTTCATTTGGTGAAAAAGCTCAATCCATGTTTTTTGTTCCTTTGTCACAGGATTCATAAAGATTTCGACAAATTCAAAAGTCAAACTCGGTTCTTGCTTCATCCTTACTAACTGATTAAGAAAACGGTAATGCCTTATGTAATCAATCGCTAAAAATAGTAACAGCATAAAAATGAAGAGAACAATCATATAGAAGATATTAGATATCGATATCTGATTTCCCGCTTCTAGAATGACTAATACATATGTAAGAATAAGCAAACATCCTAATAGAATGGTATAAAATATAAAATAAAGACGGTCTTTTATAAAGGAAAGTAGATTCACTTATCTTCACCTTGCATTACCTTGAGCCGATACCCTTTTCCTCTGCTGGTTTGTATGGCATGTTTGACGCCAATGTCTTCGAGTTTTCTCCGTACCCTTGTGACATTGACTGTCAAAGTATTATCATCAACAAATGAATCATCATTCCATAAGGCTTCAAGTAAATCTTCACGAGAAACAATGGTGTCGTACTGTCGAATTAAACAATTCAATAAACGAAACTCATTTTGGGTTAATATCGCCTGATTTTGCTGGTATTCAATCATCGCCTTTTCCGTATAAAGGGTTAATCCATCCATTTCTTTTACCTGTTGATGGAGTGATGATGTTCCCGCATACTCGCCATATGCCCGTCGAAGAGCACTCTTTATTTTCGCTAGTACGACTTCCAAATGGAATGGTTTTGTAATATAATCATCACCACCATGTTCAATTGCCATGACTTGGTTCATTTCATCAGTCCTTGCTGAGATAAATAAAATGGGAACTTTTGAAATCGTCCTCATTTGGCGGCACCAATGGAAGCCATCAAAAAAAGGTAGATTAATATCCATTAAAACCAAATCAGGCTTCATCTCTTTAAACTCGACAAAGACATGGTCTAATCTCTTAGCTTCAGAAACTTCATACCCGTATCTTTTTAAATAATTGATTAAAATTGCAGCTATTTTGACATCGTCTTCAACCAAAAAGATTTTATACATCTTTTCCTCCTCTAACGAATAGTTTGCAATACCAAATTTTACAAGTTGCGAAATTAATATACCTATTCGAAAATGCATCTCTTGTTTATGTAATAATTTCCCTTCTACTCAGAAATCATATCAATCTGTGCTTTCTTTGTAAATTCACAATAAAAAACCTTGAAAGGTCAGAGCCAATCAAGGGGATTCAAATAAAATTAGATTTCCTCTGGGATCTTCAGTCCCTCAATGAAAGATTTAAAACTTTCTGCAACCTTATATATATTTTCATCCTGGCTTGATGGATCCGAATACCAACCCTGATCCCAGAAATAAACTCCTTTTTCCTCTTCGTTATATATAAGCAAAATTTTACCAGCATACGTGTCATTACCTATGATTATACAATTCTTATGTAAGTCTTTTTTATTCTCCTCATGCCATTTCTGTAAATCAAGCTCTTTTTCCTCAAGATCCAATCCATATAATACATTTAAACAAACGAGGGTGTCTAACGCATCCACAAAAAACTTGCAGTTTTGTACAGTAGTGGTACCACCATTATATTCAAGGAGAAATTGTTTATAATCCCCAGGGATTTCAAAACCCACATATTTTTCAAAGTTATTTACTGCATCTTGCGAGCCTTTTCCGTATCCAGTAATATTTACCATTCTATCAACTCCATTTCAATTTTATGTGTAGCAACATACTATTAATATATTACTCTTCACTACATGCTAATCCTGATTCTTCAAGAAATATTCACTTCGAAATTTCAAATTAGGGGCTATTTTTGAGGTTTTTTAACAATATAGGTATCTTACCTATTACCTTTCAGCCAAAATTCAGTCTTTTTGCTAAAATAAATAGCCAAGTTGATTATTCTTTACGATGATAATTCACGGAATAAGTCCTGGCGACCATTAAAGCTTTGACAACGCCCCCTAGCTCTTCTCTCGATGAGACCCTTGAAAAATACTTTTTTTAAATATATTAACATAATTTTACTAATTTTTTCAGTATTTTCTGATATTTTTTTATTACAATTCTATGTCAACTTAAGAACAAACGTTGTTAAAAAAGGATTTCTCCCCGCTTAGAGCGAATATAAATTTTGAAAAAATGTGTAGAAGAAGGTCTTAAAACTAGAACATAAAACAAAAGATTTAGTCTATATAGCTAGAATGAAAGAAGCAAAAACACAGGTATTGGTTTTCAACATTCAAGTTCTGTATCCTATCCAAAATGCCAATAATCACCACACCCCTATTAAAAGGTTGAATGTGACGATTTTATGGCGTGGCGACCCCCATTCTTAAACTCATGCTCCCGATAACTGAATAAACACCTTTGATTCTCAAATATGAAATTAATTAAATATTAGCTAATCTAATATGCATTTATTAAAACTGTTAATTGAATATATACCTTACAATAGCCATAAGAACTATTCCAGCTATTACTGTAACTGATAAACTCTTCGTCCATAAGGCTATAATTAGAGTTGGTACAATAACAGTAAGTACACTCCAATCAATTGATATTAGAGATTCATCTTCAATGATAATGCTGTCAACGACAAGTGCTGTAAGAATGCAAATAGGGATAAATGAAAGCCATTTAGTTATGGGCATTGGAAGAGTAATATTTCTTACAACCAAAAATGGAATAATTCTTGGAATAAGGGTTACAATTGCACATCCCAAAATTACAAGAATAATGGTTAAGTTAAAACTCATTTGTCTCTCATCACCCCGATTGTTGCAACAATAATAGTCGCTAAAATAATAGCTATATGAGAAGGAACAAACATACATAGAAGGAACATTGTTATTACAACATACAGGACTAGAGATATGTAAAGCTTAAGTTTGCCTTCTTTAATGCTTTGTAATTGTAAAACAAGTAATGTCAAAAACATTGCTGTTAAAGCAAAGTCTAATCCTAATATTTCTGGATTAGAAATCCATTTACCAAAGATCGCTCCTAAAACGCAGGATATGATCCAGGATATATAGGCTGTTATGTTTAATCCATTCATCCATTGATCATTAATCTTTTCACCTTTAATAATTTTGTTAATGGCAACACCAAATGATTCATCTGTAACAAGTGCTCCAATACCAATATTTTTCATTAAAGAATATTTAGTAAAGTGAGGAGCTAGGGTCATACTTAATAAAAAATTTCGTAAATTCACAATAAAAGTCGTTAATATAATGACTGAAATTGGACTTCCTGACACTAATAATGCACAAATGATAAACTGAGATGCACCTGCATAAACTAATGTTGATAATAAAGCAATTTCTAAAATACTCAGATTTGAAGATACTCCAACAATTCCTGCTGCAATTCCAATACTGATGTATCCTATTAAGGTTGGAATGCAATCTTTTACCCCTTGATGAAATGTAAGAATGTTTTCGTCCATATCAATTACTTTTAACACTTCATTAATACCTCCTTGTTTGTTATATTGTACATTTGTATGTTATAATAAACAACAATAAGTTTAATGGAGGATTATTTATGGAACCTATTGAAGAGGTTATAGCCAATAATCTTGTCAATTTAAGAAAAAAACGAGGATTGAGTTTAGATAAAGTAGCTAATCTTACGGGAGTTAGCAAAGCGATGTTAGCTCAAATTGAAAAAGGGAAGTCTAGTCCAACCGTCACTACTCTATGGAAAATTGCAAATGGATTGCAAGTATCTTTTTCTGTTTTTATGAAGGAAGCTGTAAAGCCACAAATTGAAAAAATAAACATTAATCAACTACCTCCAGTAATTGATAATAATGGAAATTATCTTGTCTATTCTATCTTTCCATATCATCCAGAAAAAAATTCGAAATTTTTACAGTAGACTTAAAGCCTGGATATAGTCATATATCAGAAAAGCATCTCGGTGAAGAATATATACTGATAAAAAGTGGTGAACTTACAATTGATATACATGGTAAGGGGTTTGTATTAACTACTAATGAAACAATTAACTTTAGTTCTAGTACTGAACATAGCTATATAAACTCTTCAAAAGAACTAGTTAGTTTTTACATACTTATCTATTATCCTGACGACATTCATTAAAGAAGTTCTAAAATAGCCAACGTATATGATGTCCTTCATAGTTAGTTTCTTATTGAATGAAGCATAAGATATTTAATATTAATTAATTTAAGGTAGATAAAAAAATGCTCACATTTCACTTGAAATGCGGGCATTTTTGGGTTTAGAAGATGCTCATAAAGACTCATTCTTGTTCAATTACTCTTGTTTTCATCTTCAATATAATCCTGACATTAATATAGGAGCTAGCTTTCATGTCGCTTCTTGTATTAAATTATATGCTTTTTTACACCCGAAAGGATAGCTTGGAAACGCACTAAAACCATGAAATTCAACATCGATAGTTCTGGAATTGCTCAGTTTTTATAAGCTCTAAGACAAATAGAAAGACAGTTTAGTATAACAAAAGAGGATTTTTTGATTTTACTAGAGCCCACTTGTGGACATTATTCATATTTGGTTCAACAGGCTTTACTAAATGAAGGGTATGATTTGTTCCAAGTTGAAAATAAATCTGTTGGAGAATTTCGCAAAAATAATTTAGGGATCAATGAAACTCAAATTCAATGGGTGCAAAGGTAGTGTCTTTTAGGGATGGCATAAGCTATTACATCTTCATGCAAGGCGTTACCCTTATTAGACCACAAACGGTATTACAATCCCTATTTAGAACCGTTATGCGATATTGGTATTTAAATATTCAACTTACTCGAAGCAAAAATCAAGTTCAAAAATTATTATAGGTTACTCACCCAGTTTTGAACAAAGCTTTCAAGAAATTGGGTTCTCCTTCTGTTATGAAATAGTTTTAGAATATCCTATTGGGTTACACACGAAAGCATCGACTGAAGAGAAATTATACAAAGCTATATCAAAAGCAGGTGCAACAAATGTTGCGAAGAAGGCTGCAGAAACACTAGTAGAAGTTATGCCCAATACTGAACATCTCGTTGGAAGGCAGCAGTTGATAATAAAGAGTGAAAACTTCGTTCTATTTATTCGTGTTCGTAGATATGAATGAATAGAACGAAGTGGAGGAGGATAAATGAAAGCAATTGTGTATACAAAGTACGGTCCACCCGACGTTCTTCAGTTGAAAGAGGTAAAAAAACCTACTCCTAAGGAAAATGAAATACTGGTAAAAGTAAAAGCGACTACCGTAACAGTAGCAGATATTCGGTCAAGGAGTTTTACAGTTCCTCTTTCTGTTTGGCTGCCTGCTCGAATAACACTTGGTTTTAGACGTCCCAAAAAATCTATATTGGGTTTGGAGTTATCTGGGGAAGTTGAGTCAGTAGGTAAAGATGTCAAGCAGTTTAAGGAAGGTGACCAGGTTTTTGCAGCTTCCCAAATTGGTTATGGTGCTTATGCCGAGTATAAGTGTCTACCTGAAAATGGACCAGTATCTATTAAACCCAACAATTTATCTTTTGAAGAAGCCGCTGCCATTCCAATTGGGGCACGAACAGCATTGTTTTATCTTAGAAAAGCTAACATTAAGAGTGGTCAAAAGGTTCTTGTCTATGGTGCTTCAGGAAGTGTAGGAAGTTATGCAGTACAGATTGCCAAGTATTTCGGAGCAGATGTTACAGGGGTATGCAGTACCACGAATTTAGAATTGGTAAAATCTCTGGGAGCCGATCAGGTAATTGATTACGCTAGAGAAGATTTTTCGAGTAAGGGCGAGACTTACGATGTTATTTTTGAAGCGGTAGACAAAAGTTCGTTTTCAGGTTGTATGAAATCCCTAAAGAAGGACGGAACCTATATAAACGTCACTGTACCATTACCTGGTGTGCGAATGCTATGGACCAAATTGACAAGCAACAGGAAATTAATTTTGGGTCAAAATTCACCTGAAAATTCCGAAGCTCTAAACTTCCTCAAAGAACTTGTTGAGACGGGGAAGTTAAAAGTGGTCATTGACAGATACTATGCGTTTGAAGAGATAGTTGAAGCTCATAGATATGTCGAGAAAGGACACAAGAAGGGAAATGTCGTCATAACTGTGGAACATAATAGCAAATCCTAATAAATGGAGCACTATTCTATCAATGATTGGGGCAATGGAATCTGTTTATGGGTTAGGAAACCATTGAAACACAAGAGTGAGTTTTCAATTAAGATAACATCAAGCTATCATTAAGCTAACGGGTGCTTTTCTTGAATAAACACCAATCCGAATCCTTTTCCCTTATTCATTATGATGCAAAAAAATCCCTACTTTTTAATCGCAAACAGGGATTTTTTCTTTGTTTAAATATTGCGTTTTTCTCAAAGTACTACACTACATTGAAGAAGAAAATACTTAAACTACTTTAATCGCTTCTTCAATTGTTTCAAATGGAATGATTCATTCACCAACGGTCCACACTTCCTCCAAACTACTTTATTTTTCCTTGGAGGATTTAACACAGTATGTTTAAATCAGCCTTATCCCTACCTCCGTCGAAAACCAAAGATGCTCCTACCCAAGTTTCTTATCCTAGATAGGCTTTAGCATCCACCATGCACCTAACTTCGGTATTTACCTCAAGTGGTCCCTCCTACTTTTAATTTCAGTTGGATTTGAATATACTCACTGAGCTCACTGCTTTAAATTGCCTAGATCCGTTTGAAGAACTTTAACCTCAGAGATTTTTTTGAAAAGTTTTCGTGTTTGAAAGCTTTTATACGCTTTTGACACTCAAGATTAAACCAAAAGCACAAGGAAGTAAGTAATATCCACATTCGAAATTTAATTCCCTAGAAATGAAGCATAAACGATAATCCAAAATAAAAAACAATTTAATGAAGTAAAAATTATACTATCTACCTCATTCCTCTCACTTGCGGATCCAAGATTACCTCAAAATGTATTTTTGATATTTAGAAATGCATTAATAAAATCCCTTTCCTGAATATATCAACGATAAGATAAGAAAAGAAAAAAACTTTATTAAGTAAGGATCTGTGCCTCATTTACTTATCTTTTCGTCTTGAACAACTGGTCAGCAAAAGCCGCAAGAAGTTCATGGTTCCTCTTTGACTTTTTTCTCATATGAACAAAATAATTAGTTTCTAAAAAATCCTGAATAACAACTATAAATTCTAGTAATCCTAATGACATGGAGTACACGTGAAAACGTCCAATTATTATTTGTTTGGTACTAACATTATTTCAAGGAAGTAAAGTGTCTCCTATTTTTGGTGTAAAATGCTGTTACTGAGGAGGAAGAAGTCTATTTAAATCCCCATGGAAATAAGTGTTATACATAGAATACTTCTAATGTTTTCTTGAAATATTAAGATGAATGATAAATCCCAAATACTAACTTAAATTAATAACTTTAAAGTTATATTCATAACATAAAAAATATATTTGAAATTAAGTGTCTAGAGTCGTATGATAAGTAGTGAAGATTTAAATTTAATACAAAGTAAATTAAGTTTAACGTAAAGGGGAAATAGATATGGTAGATGTAGCTTCAAAAACAAAGCCTGAACAAGAATCATTTAATTTCACTGCAAACCAAGAACAACTGGATATTCTGGATCAGCTTTTAAAGCCTGAGGTTCAGGAATCATTGAATACTTTAGTTGAGCAATTGCCAAAATTGACTGAACTAGTAAGTATCTTGACAAAGTCTTATGATTTTGCTCAATCAGTAGCAACTGATGAAGTATTAAAAAAGGATACGGTTAGTGCGATTACAGAAATCGCTGTACCTGTAGTTGATTCAGTGAAAGGGCTTGCAGCTAATGCAATCGAAGCTAAAGATCGTGCAGAAGAAAACAATGATGTAATCGGTCTTTTCGGTTTGTTAAGAATGATGAAAGACCCACAAGCACAAAAGCTTTTCCGTTTCGCGAGTGCTTTTCTTGAAATTTCAGCAGAACGAAATAGTCTAAAAAAATAAATCTTTAAACTTTCAATTAGTAAGGACGGGGGATTAATATGTCAAAACAAATCGTCATTTTAGGTGCAGGCTATGCTGGATTACTATCTGCATTAACTGTTCGTGAATATTTTAATAAAGATGAAGTCCAAGTAACAGTGGTGAACCAATACCCAACACACCAAATCATCACAGAACTTCACCGTCTTGCAGGCGGATCAATTTCTGAACCAGCTGTTTCAATACCTTTAGAGAAACTTTTCAAAGGAAAAGATATCGATCTTACCATTTCGAAAGTGGAATCTTTCTCAGTAGATAAAAAAGAAGTAAAACTTTCTAATGGTTCTACTTTATCATACGATGCTCTTGTTGTAGCTTTAGGTAGCCAAACAGGATTCTTTGGTATTCCAGGACTTGAAGAAAATAGCATGGTGCTAAAATCTGTAAATGATGCTAACAAAATTTACAAACATATCGAAGATCGTATTCGTGAATATGCACAAACAAAAAATGAAGCAGATGCAACGATTGTAATCGGCGGCGGTGGATTAACTGGCGTTGAGTTAGTTGGTGAAATCGTTGATCATTTCCCTAAAATCGCTAAACAATTTGGCGTAGACTTCAAAGACTTGAAAATCAAGCTTGTTGAAGCTGGTCCAAAAATCCTTCCAGTATTACCTGATCCTTTAATTGAACGTGCAGTGGTAAGCTTAGAAGCACGTGGCGTTGAATTCTTAACAGGTCTGCCTGTAACGGGTGTTAAAGGAAATGAAATTGCTTTGAAAGATGGACAAACTATCATTGCTAATACGCTTGTTTGGACTGGTGGCGTTGCTGCTCTTCCTATCGTTGGTGAATCAGGTCTTGAAGTAGATCGTGGTAAAGCAACTGTTAATGAGTATCTACAATCTAAATCTCATAATGACGTATTTGTTGTAGGAGATAGTGCTGTTGCTTTCCCTCCAGAAGGTGGCCGCCCATACGCACCAACTGCACAAAATGCTTGGCAAATGGGAGAACTTGTTGGTTACAACCTATATGCAGCATTAGAAGGCAAAAAACTAGAAGAATTTTCACCTGTAAACTCAGGAACACTTGCTAGCCTTGGTCGTAAGGATGCTGTTGCTACAGTTGGAGCTAATAACACCCCACTTAAAGGTCTACCAGCTTCATTAATGAAAGAAGCAAGTAATGTTCGTTACCTGTCTCATATTAAGGCAATGTTCAGCCTTGCTTATTAAGTGAAATGTTGAACTAAAGAAATGTAATATTGCACTATGATTGAAAGCTTCCATTTTAAATGATTATTTTTAAATGGAAGCTTGGAAATCGAGTATTCCATGAACTGGAACAAGGGGAACGTGAAGTAAAATAAATGATTGCTTGATCGAGGGTCATACTCACAATAGCTATTCTAGATATTTTTTCTCAGTCCCGTGGTCCAGTTCATATAGATTATTAAGGATTTTTCATTGATACGTCTGCAACTACACCAAAAACTTCAACCCAAGTCTCTTGGCTTTCCTCCCCTACTTCACAAATCCTGAACAGAAGATACCTACATAAACCCCCCCCATTTAGAGAAATTCCATACATTATCTAAGGATAGAAAGAGACCATTCATCCTTGAGATGAATGGTCCCTTTTTGAAAGTCGATAAAATATAGAAACAATCTTTGCCCCTAAAAGAACCTACTAAATAACTTGGTTGATGCCAAATCTAAGGATAAAACCCTCTGGCAATCTTGCGTTTGTCAAAATCCTGGTCTCCTTTAAGCGATTACTATTATAGGAAGATACTTGCATCAAATCTTCATCCATATAAGCAGGATGAGTCATTATTTCCACACTTTGCCCATCGATTACCCGACCCTTGAGATTATGAAAATAATCTTCAACCACCGTTTCTCCATAAAAATCATCAAGAAAAACATCTGTAACGGTTTGGACACCAGCAAAATGTTTTCCAGCATTACGCACAGGAAGTTGATATTTCTCTGTCAGATTTTTTACAACCGGCAGAAAATTTTCAATCCCGTGTACATGATGATGGCTGTCTAAATGAGACGGATAAAGACCAAATTCTAAAAATCTTTCAATCTGAGCTGACCACTCTCTTTCCAATTCAAGCAAAGAAATGTCGGCTGGTTCACCATATACCACCCCTTGTTTCTTGAAGTGTCCGGAATCGTCAATTAAACTCGGCACATCGCTCAACAAAGGTGTCCCCCATGTCAATACCAAGTGTATACCGACTTTCAACGAGGGCGTCCTCTTTGCGATTTCAATCGCATGCTCCGTTGCTTTTGCATTCATCATGATTGTTGTTGAATTGACAATTCCATATTTGTGGCTATCCAAAATTCCATAATTTACTGATTTAGTTAACCCGAAATCATCTGCATTTACAAGAACTTCAATCATGATAGGTTATCCTGCAATTCCTTTTTTTCAAAAAACTGTGGCAAGAAATCTTTATGCGCCTCAAGCATTTCATCTAAAATAAGTTTCGCAACCCGGTCACTTGGAACGAGAGGATTAATCGTCATAGCAAGCAATGCAGTATCATAGTTACCTGAGATTGCAGCTTCGATGGACACTCTTTCAAATGACTTGATTTGCTGGATTAGACCACGAATCGCCACTGGAAGCTCTCCTACGTTAATTGGTTTCGGACCATCCTTAGTAATCACACAGCTAATTTCAATAGCCGAACCATACGGAATTCCCTCAATTGCACCATGGTTGATAGTATTTACCGCTTGAATGTCACACTTATCCGAATGCATCGAGCAAATTAAACGCACTGCTGCATCGCTGTAGTAAGCGCCTCCTCGCTCTTCAAGCTGTGGTGGCTTAATAGCCAGCCCCTTGTCTTTGTATAGCTCGAATAATCCTTCTTCAAGCTTTTGAACCACCTCAGCGCGTGTTTCTCCTTTTTCAGCATCCTTCAACTCTTGAGCAAGCACATCTCCTGTTTTGTAATAGTAGTTGTGGTATGGACAAGGGAACAAATTTAAAGCTCTAAGGAATTCTGGCTCCCAGCCCATTGCGTGAATATTCTTCATTGTAACGGCTTTAGCTGGATCTGTTATCAGATTAATGATTTGATCTTTCACACTTTTCCCATCAACGAATACATCGAGGCCGTAAACCATATGGTTCAAACCAGCAAAGTCGATCCGCACTCTTGAGGGCTCCACGTTCATTAAATCGGCTACTCCACGCTCCATACCAATCGGTACATTGCAAAGTCCGATGACTTTGGTAATATTACTGTGACGTAACACAGCTTCCGTTACCATACCAGCAGGGTTTGTGAAGTTAATCAACCATGCATCCGGACAAACTTCCTCCATCTCACGAGCTATATCAAGAATAATAGGAATTGTTCTAAATGCCTTGAAAAGTCCACCTGGTCCGTTCGTCTCCTGTCCAATAACTCCGTGTTTCAGTGGAATCTTTTCATCAAGAGCCCTAGCAGCGAGCTGACCAACACGTAGCTGAGTTGTTACATAGTCAGCTCCTTTAAGCGCTTTCTTTCTGTCTAATGTTAGATGAACATCAATCTTTACACCAGCCTTTTCAACCATCCTTCTTGCCAAGTCCCCAACAATTTCAAGCTTTTCCTTTCCCGCTTCGATATCCACAAGCCAAATCTCGCTTACAGGAAGCTCTTCATGGTATTTAATAAAACCTTCAATCAGTTCCGGCGTATAGCTCGAGCCGCCGCCAATTGTGACAATTTTTAACCCCTTACTCATTCTGCTGTCCCCTCCTTCACAGCATCTGCATTTAAAAACTCTTCACGCAGATCAATCATTTCTATCGCAAGATCCTTTAACGTCATGGCTGTCATTAAATGATCCTGAGCATGTACGAGGAGAATTGGAAGGTCAAATTGGTCTCCCCCTGCTTCTGCATGGATTAATTGAGTTTGAAATTTATGGGCTTGTAATAATTCTGTTTCTGCCTCAGCGATTTTCAATCTAGCAGAATTAAATTCTTTTTTCTTCGCTTCTTGCATGGCTTCCATTGCGAAGCTTCTCGCATTTCCACTATATAAAATCAGTTGAAATGATAATTGGTATAATTCTTCTTTTTCCACTTTTATCACTACTTTCTTAAACGTTTAGCGTTTCTGAATCTTTTGTAAGCTCTGTTTTATTTTTTGTGTCTATCTTCACTTGGGCATAAACGAATGGTAAATAAATCACTGTTGAAATGACTAAATTTATAGCAACTAATACCGCTCCCGACATATGTCCCCCTGTAGCAAGAAATCCTCCAATAATCGGTGGTGTAACCCAAGGTATCTTAGCGACAATTGGAAAAACCATTCCGCTACTTACTGCTATATAAGAAATAACTGTTGTAATTACTGGACCGAGGACAAATGGTATGAACCACATTGGGTTCAGAACAATAGGCAATCCAAATAGAATGGGTTCGTTAATCTGGAACACCCCTGGTGCCCCTCCAAGTGCAATCATCTGTTTATAACGTTTTCGGCCGGCAATGACCATTGCAATGATCAGACCCAATGTTGCTCCAGATCCACCTAAATAAACAAATGCATCTAGGAAAGAACCTGCCAGTACTCCGTATTGGTCCATATCTTTGACACCTTGTGCGTATAAATCAATATTTTTCACTCCCGAACTTTCAAAAAGCGGTGTTGTAATTCCACCAAGGATATTTGGTCCGTGTAAACCAATCATCCATAATAAATGAACAAGAAATACTAGTAAAATGGCAAATGGCAGTGAATCTACAGCACTTTGTAAGGGGGAGACAATTACTTTACTAAGCCAGTCATTTAATACCTGTCCATCTGTAACTTTACGGAAAAGTAGTCCGAACACACCAGCAAAAAAGATTGTTGCCATACCCGGCACTAACTTTGCAAATGAACGAGCTACTGCTGGTGGTACTCCATCAGGTAATTTAATGACTAAATATTTTACTCTTGAAAGTCTAACAAATATCTCTGTTGCTAAAAGGGCAACGACTATTCCTGTAAATAAGGCTGTTGCATTAAAATAATTTACGCTGACGAATCCCCACGCTCCACCTGTAACATCCTTATCATCGATGGTTAAAGTGACATTGCCGATTTGAGGCAATAATAAGAAAAAACAGGCTGCAGAAACCAACATTGCTTCAAAACCGTCATCCCCGTACGATCTTGCTAGTTTATAAGAAATACCGAACACAGCGAATACCGTCATAAACGCAAAGGTTCCAAACCAAATATCACTGCCAAGCGTATTCCATGCAGGGCCGAAAATGGCCTCCATCATTCTTCCATAAGGCTTGATGACTTGCCCAAGGTTATTAAACAGGACAGCAAACGACCCGATCATTGTAATCGCTATCATTCCAATCAACGTATCACGAATTGCAAGTAAATGACGGTTATTCCCTACCCTTACAGCTCCAGGCATAATATACTTATCAATAAAAGTCATCATATCCTTATTCTCCTTTTATTAAAGTAGTGGCTTGTTTTAGTACTTCTTCACCATTACATAGACCATAGAACATTGGATTGATGGTTGCGACTGGAATTCCTTTTTCTTTTCCTGCTTCCTGTAACTTAGAAAGAAGATATCGAACCTGTGGACCTAATAAAATGACATCAGCCTTATCCATTTCGTTGTTCACTTCTGCAGAACCAACAGCCCATATTTTACAATCTACTCCTTGTTTCTTTGCACTGTCTTCCATCTTGGTAACTAGCAAACTTGTAGACATTCCGGCTGAACAACATAATAAGATATTCATTGAAATTACCCCCCTTTTTAATAATTGATTATTCTGTATTTTTACAATAAATGAAATCACACATTTTTTGCTCAACCAATGATTTGTCTTTTTCACATCACTCTCCTTAAAAGATAATTACTAAACTGGGTATTATTGCCTCTGTATTTATATTGTAGTTACAAATATAGAAAATATCAACACAAATTTTTACTTGTTACTACAAATTTATTATTTAATGTTGATTATTGAACTTATCCGAGATAATCTTAATGTATATATTGGAAAGAGTTAAGGAGGAATCACTTTGGAAACCATGAATAAAGAAGCGGCATTGCATTCCATAGTTAAGGAATCAATTATCGATCTAATAAAAAACGGCGAATATCAAACGAATACAAAATTACCAACTGAAGCGGAATTTTGTAAAATATACGGAGTAAGCAGGACAACAGTTCGCACTGCTTTACAGCAATTGACTGTCGAAGGCTATATCTATCGTGTTCAAGGCAAAGGGACTTTCGTTTCGGAAAATAAAGTGAAGCAATTTCTTACAAGCACGGTTGAAAAGTTCTCTGAGCAAGTCACGATGCAAGGGAAAAACCCCTCTACAAAGGTCATAAGCTTAAAGGTTATCGAAGCAAACGCTACCCTAGCCAATCTTTTCAAGCAAAACGTAGGTGATCCTGTCAACAAGCTAGAGCGTGTGCGTTACGTGAACGATGTCCCACTTCAATATGAAATAGCCTATCTCCCTTGGTACAAAACGCCTGGGCTGAATATTGAAGCCTGTGAAAAATCACTCTTTAATGTGCTTGAAACACAGTTTAGTTTAAAAGTAAAAAAAACAGTCGAACACTTGGAATTTTCCCTTGCCGATGACTCCATTTCAGATAAGTTAGAAGTCCCTAATGGTTCACCCTGTTTTTCGTTAGAAACATACACATATGAGAATGATGGATCGGTTATTGAATTCTCTAAGACCCTCTTTAGAGGCGACCGTGCACACTTTGTTATTGAACGAAACTATTAAAATATTTAAACACTAAAAAAAGACTGATACTTGCTTCAATAAGGCAATTCGTTTTTTTATATGTAATTCTCTTAATCTAAGGAATATAATGTTCCCTATATTGTGCCATATGGAAGTTTTCTCATTTTTAATTCATTTAAAAAGGTTAATTCAATATTTTATTTAATCATGGTTTTTCAAATACAAAAACACAGCAATCATTATAAAGATTGCTGTGGCTAATAATATAATCTTTACCAAGATTATTCTACAAAGCTTTAATATAAAAAGGTGTTTATTGCTGAACTCCAATTCATACTTATTTATGATTTCTCAATCCTTCGGAGATGTTTACATTCAATTAATAGACTTGTCAGGATATTATCAAACACCGATTTGTTTAATATCGTTAGTCTTGATATTTTTCAAGCGCTTTATATCCAAGCGAATCAATATAGAGATGATCAAAGCAACCACGAAAAAACCTGTGAAAACGATTAAGCTTTGGGAATAGCTACCTGTTGTTTCTCTAATCCATGAAGCGAACATCGGTCCAACAAGACCTGCTGCTGCCCATGCCGTTAAAATATACCCATGAATAGCACCTAACTGCTTTGTTCCGAACAAATCACCGATATACGCTGGAATCGAAGCAAACCCTCCCCCATAGCAGGTATAAATAATCGCTAATAAAATTTGAAAAACAACTGGATTATCCGTAACTGTCAAGAGTGGGAATGCGATGACTTGTATGGAAAAAAATACGGTATACGTATTCGGGCGACCAATGAAATCTGACACAGATGCCCAACCTATACGTCCAAGGCCATTAAAAGCACCAAGAACCCCAACTAGGGCAGCTGCTGCAACGGCACTCAATCCAATACTTTCCTGAGCAAGTGGAGATGCTGCTGAAATGATAGCAATCCCACAGGTAATATTAATAAACAGCATAAGCCAGAGATAATAAAAACGTTTTGTCTTTACTGCCTCGTTTGCCGTTAGTTGCGAAAGATCCTGCAATGGCTTCACTTTTCCCATTTTAATTTTTTCTTTATACCCATCAGGTAGCCAGTCTTTCTCCGGGGGCTCCAAGTAAAGAGATGAAGCTATCATTATAATAAAGTAAGCGGTTCCAAGAGTAAAAAAGGTATTAGCAATTCCAATAGAACCAATCAAACTTTGAATGATTGGTGAGTTAATCAGTGCCGCAAATCCAAAGCCCATAATGGCTAGACCAGTCGCTAGCCCCCTACGATCTGGAAACCACTTCACTAAAGTCGATACAGGGGCGATATACCCTACGCCAAGTCCGATTCCACCGAAAACTCCATATGCAATATAAAGTAAAGGCAATGATTCCATGTTGATCGCTACACCAGCACCCGAAATACCTAAGCCAAAAAAAACGGCTGAGAGTATGCCAGCTTTTCTAGGACCATACTTTTCAACAAAATGTCCAAGAAATGCCGCGGATAGGCCAAGAAACAAAATTGCAATACTAAATGTTAAGCTAATATCAGTCAAATCCCATCCGAATTCACTTGCAAGTGGTTTCGTAAATACGCTCCAAGCATACACAGAACCAATCGACAGGTGAATCCCAACTGCCGAGGCAGCAATCAGCCACCGATTCTTTGTTTTTCCCATTTCTCCATCATCCCCCTTACAAAATAAACCGCAAATGATTTTCTACCAGTGACAAAATCTGCGGTTAACTACCAGCAGGATCACCGCTGTTTACATCCTCATATCAATGAAGTGCACTTTTACTGGTAAAGTAACAGATTTCTGTCCTAGATATAAAATATCACAATTAAGTGAACTTTCTACAAAAATAGTAATAAATAGATAAATTTCACAAGTTTTTTTGGAGTTTGGATAATTAAGGAGAAACTACCTTTCCTTCAATGCAAAATATCCATGTCGATTTGAAACTTTTTTTATGAATAGTTTATTACCTTCCAAAAAGAGTTTTGTTTACTATAACAATTGATATATGACAAATTTCTCATAAGGATTATGCTCAGACAAATCTGGTAACATTACTTCTTCTTTCATTTCAAAAGCGGTTTGATTTTCTAAGAAAAAGATATAATCTTTTGATCCATAAAATAAAACCAATTCGATTTCCCGTGGTTCCTTTTCGAATGAAAGCAATATATTATTAATGATTTTCATGAAAATTTGCACGGAAAACGGATTAAAGAAATAAAAACGATTGTCTCGCAAATCAATCTCGTAATTTTCTGCCAAACAACAATGAAATTCTATATTATCTTTGTTTTTATTCGTTTTTTTCATATACCTATATCGGTTTTCAATAGCTTCTATATAGAAAGTTCTATTCATTTCTACTCCAACAACAGAAGCTTGAAATAAGTAATGAATAAAGAAATTCAATCGCCCTTTACCACAACCAAAATCCACAATGCGATCACTACTTTTTAATTGATACTTCTTGAATAATTGTTCTAGTGCGCTATATGGCGTTGGCTCATAACGATGATAATGCAAAGACTTATTAAATTCCTTTTGTTCTCCTACTGTTTTGATGTTTAGCAATTCATCATAATATGTTTCTTTCATTTAGACACACCTGCTTAAATGGAATTGTGATTTTTCATGGTTTATTATATAAAAAAATTAATTTAATCGTAAGCCCTTGTTTATGTCGAGGATTGTATTTTTTCATTATTATTTTCATAAGATGCCTTCTAGCTAATGTTAAAAACCCCGAATGATAAAAGTGCTATTCGGGGTAAAGTTTATTATATGAATATCTACTCTATCGTTATTTCGACTGTGCTTTTGCTACAAATTCATTGAAATCGGAGATACTTGGGTTGGCCATATAGTGGCCGCCTTCCACCTGGATCGTCTGTCCTGTAATGAATTTTGACTCATCAGATGCAAGGAATACAACGGTATATCCGATATCATCCGCTTCACCGTGGTATGGCAATGCATTATACTTGGCAAATATATCGAGTACAGCTGGAGGAATATTATCCTTTGCTGCAGGAGTTAAAATAAGGCCTGGTGCCACTCCATTGCAACGAATATGATCTTTACCATATTGTGCAGCGATATAACGAGTCAGGTTCACAACACCTGCTTTTGACGCGCCATAAGCTGATCGTACGGCATCGCCCGCAAACCCAGCCATTGATGCAGTATTGATAATGGAACCTCCACCTGCTTTAATCATGTGTGGAATAGCAAATCTGCTTCCTAATAGTACACTTTTCAAGTTTACATCCATAAGTCGATCCCATTCATCCAAATCTAAATTCACGACATCAAGATCTTTATGTAAGTTAGTTAAGCCAACATTATTAACTAGTACTGTAATAGTTCCGTATTGTTCTATTGTAAAGTCAACAGCAGCCTTAATCGAATCTGCCTGTCCAGCATCTAAAAATACTCCGGTTGCTTCTCCACCTTGTTTTTTAATGCTTTCTGCCGCTTCCTTAGCTCCTGCTTCATTAAAATCAGCTATCACGACTTTTGCGCCTTCTTTAGCCATTAATGTGGATATAGATAATCCAATACCAGATGCTCCACCTGTCACTAACGCTACTTTACCTTGTACTCTCCCCATAATTCTCCACCTGCTTTTCATGAATATAACGTTCTTACTTTTTTTTATTTATGCCCAACATGTCTAGAATACACCTACAATAAATAGATTACAAATAATTATACTCGTTGTTCATTTTTTAATATATAAATAGGTGTAACTTGAAATAATGAAATAAAATTCCTGACTACCTTGATATCATTTCGAATAATTATTCTATATGTTTTCTCTATACTAGACTTTCCAAAACAGCAAAAAACAAGCTGAAGCATCAAAATATGCTTCAGCTTGTTTTTCATTTCTCTTCATCTGCATCCCATATGATCCAATCATGAACCTCAAGAATTTCCAAAAATTTCATTAACCGTGGTAGGGCTGGTTCTGCTTCCTCACCAAAATGTTCGCTCATAGCTTCAGAAATCTGATTAACATTTCTTTGGAATTCCATTTGTTGAATAGCAAATGCTCCAAATTTATCTAGCTTGATTCGGCGAACTGAAGGCTGTTTGAAAAAACGAATCGTTATTCTTTCCACAAAATTGGTCCGTTGAATGATCAAAAAGGTTGCTTCCGAAGAATCATGTTCCAAAGTGACGCGTCTTTCCAAATGAGGAACCATTGTTAACAGATTCCTCTTTTGTGATTTGCGTTTACGAAGCATCTTCTTTTTTCCCTTTGCTAGATATGAACCAGAGCAATCCAGCTAGAGCAAGGAATAGTAAGAATGGAATCAGATTGCTTGCTAATTTCGCAGCAGCTGGAACTTGAACTCCTGCTGCAATCAATATTGCAATAAACACACCAATTAATGATTCTCCTGCTATTAATCCAGATGCAAATAATGTACCTCTATCTACTCGTGCTTTTAGTGCTTCTTTTGTTTTCGCGAAGTATTCAACGAAGAAACGTACAAATCCACCAATCATAATTGGGGCACTAGTATGAACTGGCAAGTAAATACCTACTGCAACAACTAGTGAATTTAGACCGAAAAACTCTAAAGTGATGGCAATGGCCGCACCGATAAAGATAAGGGTCCAAGGTAAGTCTCCTCCAAGAACACCTTCAGCAAGTATTTTCATAAGTGCCGCTTTAGGTGCAGGAAGTTCTGCAGATCCCATTGTATAGGCATTATCCATAAGAACTAGGATAAACCCAATCACTGATGCAGAAGCGACAACACCAATCATCATAGCAACTTGTTGTTTCCATGGCGTTCCACCTACGATATAACCTGTTTTTAAATCTTGAGAAACGTCACCTGAAACAGCAAGTGCTGTACAAATGATTGCAGCCACGGTTAAAGCGGCCACCATTCCCGTTGTACCTGTAAAACCAGTAGCTTTATAAACAATCGCTACAATTAATAGTGTGGCTATAGTCATTCCAGAAACAGGGGAAGAAGAACTTCCGACGATTCCAACAACCCTTGAAGCCACTGTTACGAATAAAAATCCAAAAATCGCAATTGCAATCGCACCGATGATTCCTACATCTGTTATAGGTGTGAAAGCAATGATTAAAATAACAATGATTGTTCCCAACCAAACGTATTTAGCTGGTATGTCTTTTTCAGTACGTATAGAACCAGATTTAAGATGTCCTTTATTAGCTTTTACGCCTTTAAGAGTATCAAAAACTGAACTGAAAAGAATAGGTAATGTTTTAATTAAAGTGATTAATCCACCAGTAGCAACTGCACCAGCTCCAATATAACGGATATAGTTATCCCATATTCCCCATGCGTCCAATTCACCGATTGGTACATCAGAAGGGAAAATAGCTGTTGTATTGGTGCTTCCAAAGAAACTAATTGCTGGTATAAGAACGACCCAGGCTAATAACCCTCCACCTAGCATTTGACCAGCAACACGTGGTCCAATGATATAACCTACTCCCAAAAGAGAAGGAAAGGCATCAAGACCAACTACTGCATTTTTAAAATTCGAAATTCCTGTTTCAACTTCTGTTTTGAAAAGCTTAAATCCATCACCAAGCGCTTTAACAACTCCACCGATTACTAATCCGGCTCCGATTAACTTGGCACTTGTACCACCTTTTTCACCTGACTTCAGTACTTCAGCACATGCCGTACCTTCAGGATAAGGTAATGTTTCATGTTCTCTCACAATTAAAAGTTGACGAAGGGGAACCATCATAAAGACTCCTAGGAATCCCCCAGTTAATACAACGAAAATGATAAATGCTTGACTCACTTCGATATCCCACATGAATAATGCTGGAATAGTAAATACAGCACCGGCACCAATGGCCTCACCTGCTGTGGTCATCGTTTGCACAATATTGTTCTCTAAAATTGAATCCCTACGAAAAATCCCTCTTAAAATAGCCATGGAGATTACCGCTGCGGGTATTGAAGCAGAGACAGTTAATCCAATAAGTAGGCCTAAGTATGCATTTGCTGCCCCAAATACGACGGCAAGAATAATCCCTAGAATTATAGCTGTTACAGTTAATTCTGGTAGAGATTTAGATGCAGATACGTACGGGACGAATTTACTTTCTTTTGAATTGTTCGACAATTTAGCCACTTCCTATGTTAAACTTTTAAAATCATAGGAAACATTATATCACTGTAATTTCATAACACGCAATGGGAAAATTCTGCTTATTTAAAATTAGACTATAGTGAAAATTCAGATAAGCCATTTCATTTCAATATTATAGAAGAATAATGCTCAATTAATACCTTCTATCTTCTAGCGTTAAATACAAAACTAATATGGGTACCCATATCGTCAAACTCTGGCTAATCTCTACAAAAAGAGTCTCATCTAGGCAATCTAAAACTGAATTGCCGTTTCTTTTTACGATTGATTTTCATTACTTGATATGCAATAAAGTCAATCACTGCTTTGGTTTGTACATCTATTCTTCAATGTCTATCAAAAGTAAGGTATATGCCAACAGGCCTTGATACGAATTAATGTTTTGGATTTTTATAGAGCTGTTTGCCACAGAATAAAATGGAATATATATCTAACTTACAATCGAAATTTATCCTAGCTGGGTCAAGGAACTTCCTAGTTCTCGCACAATAAAATTAAGCATTACTATTTAATATAACCAATTAAACAAAGTTCAGACGTTTGAAATTATACGCCTGAACTTTTTATATTATTTAAATTAATAGTATTAAATTGAAGTGCTTTTATTTTATAAACACCTTAGGTGAATTAATTATTATATTACTCTTACATCGGATTCCCATTTGCATTTGTTACAAACTGTACAACAATTTATTTTTAACTAGGCATTTGCACATTAAAATGAATATATACATATCCTGCATTAAACTTCGATTTTTAAAAGGAATGATATACTATGGTTTCATATATGGACTACACTTCACCATCAACACAATTCACTTTTGATATAAATAAAAGTCTCCTCGTAAAAAAAGATAATCAAAATTATATAAATGTATTAGGTGTCAAACAATTGAACACACTTGAAAATACGTCTTTACTAGATATTTTCCTGAGCGTCAACAATGTGGTGGAACCGCATTATCACCAAAATGCTGCAGAACTAGTTTACTGTATTTCTGGAGCTGCAACTGTTTCATTACTGAATCCTTTTACAAAACAAATACAGAATTATCCTATTACACCTGGTCAAGTAGCCAACGTTCCACAAGGTTGGTGGCATTATGAAGTGGCGACTGTTGATGACACACATCTACTTGCTATTTTTAATGCACCAACGCCCGAAGTAATTCTTGGTTCGGATATCTTGAAATTGACACCTCCGGATATTATGGCGCATACCTATTGCATGGATGAAAACCAATGGAAAAAAGCAATTGCACCAGTCAAACCAGCAACATTTATTGGTCCACCTGCTAACTGCAACAGAGCTAGTGAAGGGGTTACACATCAATATCCGCAGCAGTATATAAATCACTATGAAAACCAAATGTATACAACTCCGGCATATAACTATCAAATTCCATCTAATCCTCAGTATTATTTTTACTAAAAGTTTACTCATCTTCTGATAATTTTTAAAAAAATTTGAAAGACAGGTTTAGAAAAATAAATAGGTGTTATTAAATGATTTTTTCATTCAAAAAACAATGGAGAACCCTATATAAAAAGGGTTCTCCATTGCTATTAATTACATGACTCTTTTAAAAAGTCGATTTCATATATTTTCGCTATACTCCACTAAATTATAGAGAGGAATCAATTTTAAATTCTCATATATTATAGAAGAAACTAGTCGGAATATGAAATTTGAAAAAGATAAATCCTAGTATTGAATAATCGTATCCAAGTATGTGCTGGATTTAATAATACTTATTTGCCACATTGGGTGACCACCATAATATGAATGACCACAAAAATGACCACAAGTTTTCTATTCGGAAATGAAAAGTCATGAATACATAGGATTGATAAAATTAAATAAATGAGTAAAAAGTAACTTTATCACTAGTTTTTATATTACGCTTCAAATCTCCTTGAATACATTCAAAAAAATCGCATGCTCTGTATCAAAATATACCCTAGCGTGCATTGAGGATTGACAGGATACAGTCTATTATCGGATAACAATATATGGTCTCATCATCTCATAATCCTCGTGCTCCAATATATGACAGTGCCAAACATACAATCCTGTATAGGGACCAAACTTCATGATAATTCGAGTTACTTGTTTAGGATTAGCTCTAACTGTATCCTTCCCTCCTCGTTCTTGTGGTTCGGGTGGCAACGCGGGGCCCGTATAATGGATAATTCTCTCCTTGTTATACTTTTCTACATCGAAATCTCTCCGGTCTAATATTTGAAAATCAATTAAGTGAAGATGAATAGGGTGAGTATCTGTAGTTAAGTTAATTAGATACCATATTTCGGTTGATCCCAATTTTGGATTTTCTGTAATAGGAGCATCCCACGGTTTATTATCTAATAACATGAATTCCCGTCCGTACTGATCCATATTATCATTTAAAGTTAAGTATCTCTCCTTTGAAGCCGACTGTTCAATAATCTTTGGAAAAGGCTCCATATACGACGGAATAACACTGGTATCAATACTTGTAAGAGGAAGAGAGACTCTAAATTCCATCACTATACCTACTGCATTTGCAGGATCCCCATCTGGAAAAGGTGCGGGAGCGTCATTTTTCACGATAATATTCATTTCCTCAAGATTGGTAAAATCAATGATGACATCTGCTCTTTCTGCAGGTGCCAATATGATTTCTTTGACTCCTATCGGATATTCCATTAATCCTCCATCCGTTCCGATTTGATAAATAAGTTGTCCCGAATCAAGCTTGAACCTATAGAAACGGGTGTTAGATGCATTAAGCAGCCTAAATCGATATTTACGTGGTTCCACTTTTAAAAAGGGCCATACTTTGCCATTCACTAGGATTGTATTCCCAAAAAATTCAGGAACTATCGATGTTTCTAATTCCACAACTGGTTTTTCTGGCTTTCTTGGGTAATAAAGAGAACCATCATAATTAAAGGTTTTGTCTTGAATCATAAGTGGGATTTCGTATTGACCAGCTGGTAAATTTAATAACCTTTCCCGTTGCTCTCTTACAAAGTAAAACCCTGCCAATCCAGAATATACATTGAGTCTTGTGATACCAAGTGAATGATCATGATACCAGAGGTTGCAAGCCCGCATGTTATTATCATATTGATATATTTGCTTTCTAAAATATGGACCCACTTGTTTGAATCCTTTTGTAAACCAAGCCTCCGGGTAGCCATCACTTTCCGGTTCAACACTAGCGCCATGAACATGTACTACCGTTCGTACTTCTGGTACATCCAAATGGGCACCATGTACCGTATAGTCTACCGGCAAAAGATGTTTTTCTGGAAGATTGTTGATCCATTTGATAAACACTTTTTCTCCGCTCTCTACTTCAATTGTAGGTCCTGGATAGCTGCCTTCATAGCCCCATACAGTTGTATCATTTAACTCACTATGGAGTGATTGTTTAAATTCTGTCATATTCACTTCATAATAAGTATGAAATTGATCTTTCCATCGAGCTTTTAAAATAGGTGGGATAGGAAGTTCATCTACAAATTTAGAGAGAAGCATATTTCCGCTCCTTTCTGATCATAATTAACTTCTTTCTAAGGTTATAAAAATTACAAGCTTTGTATGACAAATTCAAATTGATTCAATGAGATATTTCTCACAACATATTCAAAATACTTTATACAATAGGGGCTTTAGTAAGTTATTTAGTTCTTCATCAAAGAACTAACTTTCTAATAATGCAGTCCAAGGTTGATCACATGCTTTAAAATCTATCCTAATTAAATCACCTGATTGACCAATATTGTCTAACTTTGTTCTAATGATTGCCGATTCTGTAGCATCATTTTTGACATTACTTTTGATATCGTTTTTTCTATTTCGGCTATATGTTAACAATCCTAGGACAGCCCCTGTTTCCGTACATAATGAACCAATAAGAGTGATCAATAACCCAATTGAAACATTCATCTTTTTCACCCCATTTGTATACAAAATAAAAAGAACTATTCGGCTTATGGGTGCTTCTCACCGCCAAAAACTTATTTGTTTCATCATTTTGACGGCCCTGTGCACAAAAATAATTTGTTCTTGCAGGGTTTGGATATCATCTGGGGCATGAAGGCCATTGAATAGTTCTTCTTTTGCTTGTTATAAATCTTGTTTGCTACAAAATCTAACAGTTTATCAATCAATTCTTTTTAAGATGCAGCACTTTTAGCCTCTTCGCTTTTATCAATTTCTTGTGTCATATCGATTGCTTCATAAACTACAGAAAAAGGAATAAATTCAGGTGTGAGATACTTTACCGTTTCAATTTCAGCTTCCTTCACTTCTTTTACCAATTCGATCATGTTTCTTTTTAAATTTGCCATTTCAAAACATCCCTTCGTTATTAGGCTTTGTTAAACATTAATGTTGATTTTTGAACAAATAAAAGGGACCACTTATTGTGGTCTTCATTATTTTATTTAATCCAAAATAGATTCCTGCTGGTTTAATCGGAAAATCTTATAATCCTCCTTTTCCATCGTCACCCTGATTTGATAGTACAAATACTAATCAGTCTGTAGGTTTAAAACAAAAAAATCAAATTTAGGCATAAATTATTAGTTTTTGTTCTTTAAAGTCCTTATCAAAAAAAGGGATAGAAGTCAGATTGTTATGTCCAATCAATACTTAATCCCTTCCCATATATTAATTAAAAAAGGAGATGAGAAAAGTGGGTAGTGATAAAAATAAATATAAAGATAAAGATAAATATAAAGATAATAAAGGTACAGATTCCTCAAGCAATTCTAAAAATGAACCTTTAAAGGAAGAAGTATATTCATCATCGGCACACCAAGAGTGTATTGACCGTGCTTATCGTATTCCCATATTTTTAAGTACGACAACTCATTTAAATGATAACCAACGACAGTTTCTAAACCGTCTAATTTTTGAGATTGAGAATGCTTTGCTTTTTCCACGTACATTACCTTTAAGCGAAAGTTATCCCGAAGCCATTTTAACCGATATTCGTCGGTTAGTTTCATCAAGCTATGGAATGTTGGCAGTAAACCTCCGTCGTTTTCAAATTAAGACAGTTGGCGTCAATGAGGGACCCCTTCCACCATCCACTCCGTTCTGGGAAGGATCAGTTTATTCACAAGTAGAACCTTCAATGGCTTTTCAATTTGGTCTACCCTTATTATTAGTAAGGGAAGAAAATACTGACGCAAATAATGGAATTTGGGCAGGAGGAATTGCCCCACTCAACCTATTTATAGTTTGGCATTCTGAAACTCAAACTGTAGATCAATTCTTTAACACTCCTGAATGGAGATCAGCCTTTGCAAATTGGAGTGCACAAGTAAGAAATGCCTTTTATATTCAGACAGAGCCTAAGTTCAAGTACAGTTGTTAGTACACAGAATTAAAAAATTATTTGATTGGAGTACGCTTTTTCAAAGCAAGATATCGTAATAAAAGAGTGATATAGAACAAGTTGAGATGATGTCTTTGTTTAGCGAACGGTGAACTGGCACTTTAGTACCTAATTGAACATTTTTATAAGTCGAAAAATATACATATTTTTATATATTTTCGGCTAATTTTACATACAAAAAAATATTGCCATATACAGCATTTTTTAATTTCCAAATACACTTACCCAAATTGGAAACTTGTTTTGGTCTTCCATCCTTAGTCGCATAGGAACACCACCACATGTATTCCATTGATAAAATGGAAGGATATGGATTTTAACAAAAAGAAAATTTTTGTGCAGCATTCCCTTTATTATATTTCAGGTCAAGGTCTTGTTTTACAAACACCTAAAACACATAACGGAAAAAGGAATAAGAAACAGGCACAACTATTAAAAGTGGGGTTGAAGTTAATAGAGGATCACTTTGTCGTTTCTGCTTTTGGCGGAGAACCAGTCAATCCCAATACGATACTCAAGCAGTTTCTTTATGATAGTAAGCTTGCAGGAATGAAGAGGATTCGATTTCATGATTTACGACATACACATGCAACTATAATGTTGGAGATCGGAGAAAATTCTAAAGTGGTATCAGAAAGATTAGGACATTCAAATGTTTCTATAACCTTAGATAAATATAGTCATGTTACTTAGAATATACAGGACTCTTCAGCAGAGAACTTTTCAAAAGCTCTAGGTAAAAAGAGCATAGACCAATAAATGTGGTCATTTAGTGGTCATTTCACCAAAATAACGCTGGAAATCCCTTGTAAATAAAGGGTTCTCCAGCGTTTATAATTACATAACCCGCTTGAACATCTTCTCCATCTCATAAATCGAATATGAGATGATGATAGGTCTTCCGTGTGGGCAGGTGAATGGGTCTGTTGTTTGTCTTAGTTCATCTAATAGTGCTTGAATTTCGTCATTCCGCAGATGACGGTTTGCCTTTATAGAGGCTTTACAGCTCATCATGATCGCCGCTTCTTCGCGGAGTTTTTTGATGTCGACTTTTTTCATAGATAACAATTGTTCAATCATTTCTTCAAGGATTTCCTGTTCAATACCTTTAGGAAACCACTGAGGGTGTGACCGAACTATATAGGCATTATAGCCGAACTCCTCTAAATAGACGCCTACTTTTTCTAGTTCATGCTGGTATTCATTGATTCGGATACATTGGTCGGTCGAGAACTCAAGTGTGATGGGAACCAGCATATCCTGTAGCTCGTTTTCGACACGTCCGACTTTTTCTTTAAAATATTCGTATTTAATCCGTTCCTGGGCAGCGTGCTGGTCGATGATATACAAGCCTTTTTCGTTTTGGGCGAAAATATACGTACCATGCATTTGCCCTATAGGGTACATGGGCGGGATGCGGCTTGCCGATTCATCGATTTCGATCTCTTCCTCTTGTTCGACTGTATATGTTGTATACCCTTTTGCGGATTCGAAATATGGTCTTCTTTCGTCTTCCGGAATGACCGGGATATACGTGTCTTCCATTTGCTGCTGTTCGTCACTTCTGTAAACTAATTCCTCTATTGGTTCGATATTCACGATTTCTTCAACAGGATCTTGATAGTTCTTCTGTTCCTGATTTTCTCGAATCAAGGTATTCTTCAGGAGTGAGGCTTCTTTCTTTGCTTCTTCAAGGACCCGCTTCCCGCTTTCCACGACATGATCTAAATCTAGCGTAGTTTGCTCACTTTTTACCTGTTCCAGCTTTGGTGAGGGTGTATATCCACTTGGAATTAAAGACAGTTTTTTGAAAGCAGATTTAATTGTTTCCGACACAAGATTGTACAATTCCTGTTCCTTACTAAGCCTTACCTCCATTTTAGATGGATGAACGTTGACATCGACCAAAATTGGATCCATTTCAATATTTAATAAAGCAATCGGGAAACGTCCAATAGGAAGAAGCGTATGATATCCATCCAAGATTGCTTTCACAAGTGCATAGTTTTTAATAAACCTACCGTTTATCATCGTTGATATATAATTCCGTGAGGCACGAGTGACCTCGGGCATAACGATATATCCAGATAGAGTGAAGTCCAAAGAGCTTGCCTGAATCGGAATCATCTTTTTCGCGATATTCATACCGTAGATTGCTGCTAGTACTTGCCGCACATCCCCATTACCATTCGTATGCAGGATACGCTTCTCATTGTGTGATAAACGAATCGAAACATCCGGGTGGGAAAGTGCCAGCCGGTTAGCGACATCCGTAATATTACCGAGTTCGGTATGAATTGTTTTCATATATTTCAACCGGGCAGGTGTATTGTAAAACAAGTCGGAAACCATGATATCCGTACCTTTCCGACTGGAAGAAGCTTCGAGTTCCTTAACGATGCCCCCTTCAAGAAGTATACGTGTTCCTACACCTTCACCTGTGCAGCTTTTCAGTTCGAAACGGGAAACTGAAGCGATACTCGGCATAGCTTCGCCTCGGAAACCAAGCGTCCGAATCCGGAAAAGGTCATTCTCATCTTTTATTTTACTTGTAGCATGACGTTTAAAAGCTGCCTCAATATCATCAGCTAATATCCCATCTCCATTGTCTACAATTCGGATAGAACCAAGTCCAGCCTCCACTAGTTCGATTTCTATGATGGTACTGTTAGCATCTATGGCATTTTCCACAAGTTCCTTCACGACTGAGGCAGGGCGTTCAACAACTTCGCCAGCAGCGATTTTATTCGATAAAGCCTCGTCAAGCTGTATGATTTTTCCCATTTTCATCGCCTCACTTCAATATTTCATTTTAGTTTCTTTTGCAATTTATAAAGAATATTCATCGCTTCGAGTGGTGTCATTTCCAGGATATCAAGCGATTTAATGTCATCGAGCACCTTTTTTTCCTTAGGAGAAGAACTTATTTTTTCTTTAGGAGCCTCTTCTCTGAAAAAGGATAGCTGTGCCTCATTGACCTCAGCTTTAGGAGCAGTTTCAGTAATTTGTTCTTTTGAAACAACGGCTGGCTGTGCAGGCAATTCCTTTGCTTGGCCATTTTCATTTTCTAGCTGTGCTAAAATATCTGCTGCACGGTCAATTAACTGTTTCGGCAAATCAGCAAGCTTAGCCACATGAATTCCATAACTTTTATCTGCTGGTCCTTCTTTTATTTTATGAAGGAAGACAACATTTCCATTTTGCTCAATTGCACTAACATGGATATTTTTCAATTTAGGTAGCTCCGATGCGAGTACAGTCAATTCGTGATAGTGTGTTGAAAAGAGTGTCTTTGCTCCAATTTCTTCATGAATATATTCTATGATGGCCTGAGCAAGTGCCATACCATCGTAAGTGGAGGTCCCACGTCCAATTTCATCAAATAAAATCAGACTGTTTTCAGTCGCATTAGTGATCGCATTTCTTGCTTCGAGCATCTCGACCATAAACGTACTCTGGCCGGAAATCAGATCATCGGCCGCTCCAATCCTAGTAAACACTTTATCAAAAATAGGTAATTCAGCTGTAGTTGCTGATACAAAACAGCCAATCTGTGCCAGAATAGATGTTAACGCAATCTGACGCATATACGTACTTTTCCCGGACATATTCGGACCTGTAATTAAGAGTAGTTCTCGTTCGCTATCCATAAAACAGTCATTTGGGACATACTCCTGTGATTGAAGCACTTTTTCGACTACAGGATGTCGTCCTTCCTTCAAAAAAATTCTTCGATTCTCTGAAAAGACCGGCTTCACATAATGACGCTCTTCGCTAATAGTGGCAAAGCACTGTAGAACGTCTAGCTCACTGACGCCTTTCGCTAGATCTTGTAAACGCGGGATATAGCTTTTTATCTCTTCGCGAAGATTGAGGAATAAGTCATATTCTAAACCGATGCTTTTTTCCTCGGCTTGTAAAATTAACGCTTCTTTTTCTTTTAATTCAGGTGTGATATAACGTTCAGCATTCGTTAAAGTCTGCTTCCGTTCATAGCGCCCCTCTTCAAGCAGATGCAGATTAGCCCGGGTGACTTCAATATAATAACCGAACACACGGTTATAACCGATTTTCAATGACCTAATCCCTGTGCGTTCCCGTTCCTCTCGTTCAAGCTGAGCAATCCAAGTTTTTCCGTTCCTACTGGCATCTCGGTATGTATCCAGCTCAGTGTGGAAACCATCTCGAATAATATTCCCTTCCTTAACGGACAACGGCGGGTTTTCAACAAGCGCAGTTTCGAGCAAATCTGTCACTTCTTCACATGGATCCAATTTATCGGCAAGAACAGAAATATCCTGATTAGAGGCCATTGACTTTACAATTTCACGGATGACAGGCACCTGTTGCAACGAACGTTTCAACTGGATCAAGTCCCGCGCGTTAACATTTCCAAAGGCGACCCGTCCGGCAAGCCGCTCCAAATCGTACACTTCCTTCAGGCGCTCACGGAGGTCTTGACGTTCGAAGTATTGACTTTTCAGTGTTTCAACAAGACTTTGTCTCCGCTCAATTTGTTTTTTATTAATGAGTGGTCTGTCAATCCACTGCTTAAGCATACGTCCACCCATTGCTGTTTTCGTTTCATCAAGAAGCCATAATAATGATCCTTTTTTACCTTTGGAACGGATGGTTTCGGTCAATTCCAAATTTCGTTTGCTATAATAATCAATTTTCATATAGTGTGACGTCTCATATGCAAGAACCGGCTGCAAATGATCAAGACTTCGTTTTTGGGTACGATATAAATAATTCAATAAACGAGAGGTCGTTGTCATCTGCTTTTCGTCCTTTAATAGATGCAGTAAAGGAACGAACGACTCACTATGTTCCAAATTGTCCTCTAATGATAAAGCGGCAGCGCCCCGTTCCTGAAGTTTCTTTTTCCATTCTTCATTAAAATCAGCAGCAATAACAACTTCGCTCGCACCAAGGATGGCAAATTCATTCAGTACCTCATCAAAGTTCTCAATCAAAGTGACCTTATTTTCACCTGTCGATAAATCGTTGTATCCAAAACCAAACTGGTCATTAGAAAAATGAGTGATCGTCGCAATGTAATTGTTTTCTTTTTCACGAAGACCCTTGCTATCCATTTTCGTTCCCGGCGTAATCAGCTGGACAACTTCCCTGCGAACTACCCCTTTGGCTTGCTTAGGATCTTCTGTCTGTTCACAAATCGCCACTTTAAATCCTTTTTCTATCAATATATCAATATAATTAGCCGCCGAATGATACGGAATCCCGCACATTGGAATTCGGTCTTCACTTCCACCTTCTCGGCTCGTTAATGTTATTTCGAGCTCCTGTGACGCATTCAGCGCGTCATCAAAAAACATTTCATAAAAATCGCCTAAACGAAAAAATAAAAAGGCATCCTGATACTCTGCCTTAATTTTTAAATATTGTTGAATCATCGGAGTATATCCAGCCATTCCTTCAAAACCTTTCCTAACTAAAATCTATTACTCACATATGTCTTTTATTATAACATATGGGAAAGCAACATTGCCTGTATTCGATATTGCATGGTAAATCCCTGAACCTGTGAGTAAAGCCGATAAATTCACTAATTCTCTACAGGTATTAACAAGTAAAACTTAACATTTTATCCGTAAACTTATTGGGACTGGTATATCAATATGCCTGCATAAAGCCTGTCCCTCTTCAAATTAAATAAAACCGGATGAAGGGAATGTCATCCGGTAGTGACTTTCTATATTCTATTCGTCTATTCGTCTTCGAATTCATCTAGGAAATCCGGATCTAAATCTTCGAATTCCTCATCATCGAAATCAGAGCCCCAGTCATCCTCACAGCGGCCATCTGGATTTACAGCGACACAAATTTTTGTTTCGCCGACGACTTCTACAAAGAATTCTCTTTCCACATGGACAATGATTTTTTGTCCACATGGGGAGATGCAAGCTTCTAAACAATTAGGCTGTTGGACAGCTTGTGCAACGATTTCATGGTCATCATGACAATCCGGATCACGGTATTTCAGCGAAATCACGTCGGTATATTGTACTTTTTCAGTAACAACTTCCGTCTTTGAATTATGGTTATAGGAATACCAAACGTTGATTTCGTAGCTGCCGTGAATTTCTACCTTTTTGCCGACTTTCTTTGCATCGTATTTATGGTTGATGATCCAACAACCTAGAATGCTAGAAGGATGATGAGCCGGGCAAATGGTGTGTGAGGACTTTGTGAATTTCCGTCCCTTTGCCACCACCGCTTTAGTAATTATCTCTCTATATTGTGACATGCTAGCGAACCCTCCTCATACAGTTTCCATTCATCCTATGCGTGGTAAAAGTCTAGTGTGCGTAGAATTTTTATTGTTTGAAAACTGCTGTATTGTTTTAAACCTAGGTTATTTTATGCGCATGTTTTGGGATATGTGTCACGAATGGGCACTGTATAAGGATTTACGAGTATAAAAAAGCCCTCCTGAAATCAGAAGGGTTTTAGAAAAGTTTATGAACAGCTTCCGCCGCCAGCCTGTACCTGCGAACCTGTTTCACCGCGAAGGATGTCTCCTTCGGTTGATTCAATAATTAAATCCGTCACCTTATTAGAAACTTGTGAGGAGACCATTTGTAAAAGATCATTTACATCAACTTGGGATTGTTTGAATTCTTGGACAATCGGAAGTTCGTCTAATTGTTTTTCAAGTGCATCAATTTTGGCCTGTACTTGGCCGTATGCTTTCTCTTTTCCATAATGTTGGAAGTTAACAGCCTGCTTTTGCAAGCTTTTGATGCTCGCGATCATTTCACGGATTTTTTGGTTTTCGTTGATGTGAGCTTCCGCCCGTTTAAAGAAATCGACTTCTTCTGTGCTGGCAATCATTTCAGCCAACTCTGCCGCTTTTGTTAAAATATCGTCTTTTGTATATTTCGTCATTTTACTCCACCTCAATTGCTGTAGCTTCTTCAACCATATCCCCATTTAATGACCATGTTTTCGTTCCAGTGATTTTCACCTTTACGATTTGGCCAATGGCAGATTTTGGTCCTTTGAAGTTCACAAGCTTATTTTTCGTTGTATAACCTGCTAACACATCCGGATTCTTCTTGCTTTCTCCTTCTACAAGGACTTCTACAATCTGTCCATCATACTCTTTCATTTTTAACGCACACGTTTCATTAACAAGGGCATTCAAGCGTTGCAGGCGTTCTTTTTTTACTTCCATCGGTACATTATCCTGCATTTTCGCGGCTGGTGTTCCCTCGCGTGGTGAATAAATGAAGGTATAAGCAGCGTCGAAACCAACTTCTCGGTATAAAGACATTGTTTCTTCAAAATGCTCTTCCGTTTCATTCGGATAGCCGACAATGATGTCTGTTGTTAAAGATGCAGTTGGGATCGCTTCTTTAATTTTTCTAACTAGCTCTAAATATTGTTCGCGCGTATATTTACGAGCCATAATCTTAAGCGTTTCCGTACTTCCTGATTGAACAGGAAGATGGATGTGGTCTACAAGATTACCACCTTTTGCTAGGACTTCAATCAAGTGATCATCAAAGTCACGTGGATGACTAGTTGTAAAACGAATACGCGGAATATCAATCTTGCGGATTTCATCCATCAAATCACCGAGACGGTATTTAATATCCGTAAAATCTTTACCATATGCATTCACATTTTGACCAAGCAGTGTTATTTCTTTATATCCTTGTGCCGCTAAATGACGAACTTCCTGAATGATATCTTCCGGACGGCGGCTTCTTTCTTTTCCCCTCGTGAAAGGCACGATGCAGTAAGTACAAAATTTATCGCAGCCATACATGATATTGACCCATGCTTTCGTTTTGCCTTTACGCACTTTCGGAAGGTTCTCAATTACATCGCCTTCTTTAGACCAAACCTCAATGACCATTTCCTTTGAAAGATAAGCTTCATTTAGAATTTGGGGTAGACGATGAATGTTGTGAGTTCCGAAAATCATATCAACAAAATGATGTTTCTCAAGGATTCTTTTTACAACTGATTCTTCTTGAGACATACAACCACAAACACCAAGCAATAAATCAGGTCGTTCCAATTTTAATGATTTTAAATGGCCGAGTTCCCCGAACACTTTATTCTCTGCATTTTCCCGAATCGCACAAGTGTTAAGTAAAATGACGTTAGCATCATCTACCGTGTTTGTCGGTTGATAGCCTAGGGCCGTGAAGATACCAGCCATGACTTCTGTATCATGTTCATTCATTTGACAACCGTATGTACGAATGTAGAACTTTTTGCCTTCTCCCATTCCACGGAAATCTTCTGGAATCGCAAAATCATCATGATATTCGACTTCTTCTTTACCTCGTTTTTTCGCATCTTTTAAGGACGGTGGAATATAAACGGCCTGAAAGTACTTACTGTAGTCCTTGTCGGATTTTTTGTCCGCTGGATTTTCAGCGTGTACTTGTTGTGATTCTAATCGTTGTTTCTCGTTCATGTTAATCTCCTTTCAAAATAGTTAGTTTATTTGTTTCCCTAACTATTTCAAGACCTGTCTTGTTCTAAAGATTTTTATACGTATTTTCCTTATAAAATTACCAGTAAATATTAGCTTTTAAGTGTGATATATCCACATTAACATAGTATAAAGCTTTTACCAGCAAGAAACAATCATTCTGTCGTGCCTACTTCATTTGTAAGAAAAATTTCACAAATTCTGTAATTATAAGTTCTAAAAAAGGCTCAATTCACCACATTCCATGTGACGAACTAAGCCTCTTCCTTTTACTTAATTAAAATATTCCTAGTTCCTTTCCGGCTTTTTTTAAAGCATCTACTTCTTCTTTTAATATTCAAAACCCTTCATTTCTCCTCCTTTTAAGTTGGCTAAGGTATTAAGAGTACCTTACCACACTGTCCCTTTATCATCAGTTCAAAACCCTTTTCAAAGTCACTTAGCGAAAAACGATGCGTAATCATCGGTGTGACATCAACTTTTCCACTCCCTAGCAGGCTCGAAACCTGCTGCCAGGTTGAGAACACTTTTCTTCCTGTTATTCCTTGGACAGTAAGACCCTTGAACACTATATCCTCCGTTATATTAAGCGTGACCGGCTGAGCTGGCAGGCTCAAAATTGATATCCTCCCGCCATTTGTAGCCATTTTAAACCCTTGATCGATGGCCGTAGGATTACCGCTCATTTCGCAGACCACATCCACCCCATCCATATCTGTGAGTCTTGCCGTGATTTCCAGAGGATTTTGCTTGATTGAATGAATTGTGTGCGAAGCCCCCATCTTTTTTGCCAGCTGAAGTCGATAATCATTAACATCAAGAGCGATAACTTTATCTGCACCTGCAGCCTTTGCTACAGCCACTGCCATAAGCCCAATTGGTCCGCAACCAATGATCGCCACCGTTTTACCAAGCACTTCACCAGCAAGCACAGAATGGACGGCATTTCCCATCGGTTCTTGGATCGTAGCTATATCAAGTGGCATGTCAATCGGATTTTTCCAAAGATTCTTGGCTGGCAAAGCTACATATTCAGCAAAGCACCCTTGTGTATCGAGACCAATAATATTTGTATTTTTACAAATGTGTAACTGTCCCGTTAAACATTGCCGGCATGTACCGCACACGATATGGGTTTCGGCGGAAACGTAATCACCAACTGAAACATTACTCACCCTCCCCCCTACCTCAATCACTTCTCCGGCAAATTCATGCCCAAATACATATGGTGGATTCACTCTTCCCTGTGACCATTTATCCCAGGTGAAAATGTGAATATCCGTCCCACAGATTGAAGCCATTTTGACTCGAATTAACACCTCATCTTCACGAATATCTGGAATGTCGACAGCTTGCAATTGTGCCCCATATCCTCGGTGATGTTTGACAACTGCTTTCATTTTCCCTTTCAACATATACACTCCCCCTGAAATAGGGCTACATTTTCCTGAATATATTAAAGGTATGAAAAACCGATTAAAAAAATACCAGTATTCCTAATGTACGGGCCATTTTACCTTTACTGACTAATCATAATCTTAGGGCTATCGTACATTTTCACTAATAAGGTCATGATCCCATAGCATCCTGTCCGCTCTTGAATAAGATATCTCGTACAACAAAAATAATTAAAGGAGTGACTTATATGTCATGTTCTGAAAATAATAATCGTGACCACCATCACCATGAAAGGAACGAAGACGATTTCTGTCGTCGAGTGAGACGCTGTGATAGACGCGATCGTGACCGTGACCGCGATCGTGATCGTGACCGCGATTGTGAACGTCACCATCATCATCATCATCATCACGACAATGACCGTTGTTGTTGTAGAAGAAGGAATCGTTGTGGCTTCGGTTTCGGTGGCGGTTTTTGTGGCGGTTTCGGTCGCGGTTTCTTTTAACCGTAACTTCGGCGGATGCCATAACGATTGTTAAGCTACCAGTAAGCGTTCTAGCATGAGGCATAATTACTGGAGCGCTTAATTTTTCACAAAAAAGGTTCACCCCATCTATAGGGGTGAACCTTTTCACTTTTACATAAATTCTGCAACAAGTTTATCAAAATGAGCTTGATCTAGAGTTAGATCAGATTTATTTAACGCTTTTTCTGCATATCCTGGTACTAACTCCTGATAAGAAGGGCGTGAAGAATCTTGATAAATAATCCCTGTCACAAGGCTGTCATGCTTCATTAATGTTTGCATGGCCTGTTCTTTATTTGAAGAATCATATCCTTCAATCGTGTTTAATTTTGTTAAGTTTTGTTTGAACCAATCGTACGTATTAATCTTGTTATATGTTACGCATGGAGAGAAAACATTGATAAAGGAGAACCCTTTATGATTGATCCCTGCTTCAATGATAGCAGTCAAGTCTTTTAAGTCAGTCGAAAAGCTTTGTGCAACAAATGTAGCACCAGCCGATAACGCTAATTCCATTGGTGAGACAGCCTGCTCGATTGATCCTTCAGGAGTGGATTTTGTCTTAAATCCAACAGCTGATCGCGGAGAAGTCTGACCTTTTGTCAAGCCATAAATTTGGTTATCCATTACAATATACGTTATATCGATATTACGACGGATTGCATGAATAGTATGTCCCATCCCGATTGCAAAACCGTCTCCGTCTCCTCCTGAAGCTATTACGGTCAATTCACGGTTGGCCATTTTCACTCCTTGGGCAATCGGCAGAGAGCGGCCATGAATTCCGTGGAAGCCATATGACTTGATGTAACCGGAAATACGTCCTGAACAGCCGATACCAGAAACAACAGCTAAGTTTTCCGGCTCCAATCCTACATTGGCTGCCGCACGCTGCATGGCAGCCTGAACGGAGAAATCTCCACAGCCAGGACACCAGTTAGGTTTAACATCATTACGAAACTCTTTAAACGTTGCCATATTCGAACATCTCCTTGCATTGTGTGTGAATTTCATGCGGGAGGAATGGGTTGCCATCATATTTTAGGATGCTTTTAATTTTATTAACATGTCCGACATTCATCTTGATAATATTAGCCAATTGTCCAGTCGCATTATTTTCGATTACTACTACTTTCTTAGCCGATTGTACTAAAGATAGAACTTCATCGGTTGGGAACGGATGAATCAAACGAATTTGCGCATGATTCACTTTTACCCCATCCGTTTCTAGTCTACCAATTGCTTCATCAATCGTACCACGGGTAGAGTTAAAACCAAGAATTAGTAAATCCGCTTCTTCATGCGGTGTGTTTTTGTATACAGGTGTATGGAATGTGTTAGCTAAATTATTCAGCTTACGCATCCGTTTATCCATCTGCGCTTTTCGATTCACAGCAGTCTCAGAAGGTCTCCCTGTCTCATCATGTTCAACACCAGTAACATGGTGAATTCCATTTTTCATACCAGGAACAACACGAGGTGAAACGCCGTCTTCCGTTACTTTATAACGCTTGAAGTATGATTTGTTTTCTGGTTCTTCAATTTCAAAATCTACCAATTTACCGCGTCTGATCTCTACTTTGCTGTAATCAAGCGGCTGAACCGTTTGTTTACCTAGCGATAGCTGTAAGTCGGATAAAATGATAACCGGACATTGATATTCCTCCGCGAGATTGAACGCTTCTGCCGTATCATAAAATGCTTCTTCAACAGTACTTGGGGCCATGACGATTTTTGGGATTTCACCGTGTGTACCATAAATCATGGCCATTAAATCAGATTGCTCTTGTTTCGTAGGAAGTCCAGTAGAAGGACCGCCACGTTGTGTATCAACAATGACAATAGGCGTCTCGGTAATACCCGCTAAGCCAATTGCCTCCATTTTTAAGGAAAGTCCTGGACCAGCAGAAGCTGTGATAGCACGAACACCACCGTAGTTTGCACCGATTGCCATTGTGGCTGCAGCTATTTCATCTTCTGTCTGAATGACAGTACCGCCCAATTGTGGAAGTTTTTTGATTAGATATTCCATAATTTCAGAGGCAGGAGTAATTGGGTATGCTGCCATGAAGCGACATCCGCCTGCAACAGCTCCTAGAGCGATAGCATCGTTTCCGATCATGAATAAACGTTTCTGTCCGTCTGCTTTTTCTAGCTCCATTGCGCCAAGCTTTTCTCCAAGCAGTACTTCCATGGCTTTGTAGCCAGCAGTAATGGCATCCATATTCTTTTTAACGATTTCTTCGCCTTTACGACCGAAGATTTCATCAACAACATCGTTGAATACGGAAATTTCCATACCAAGTACAGCACATGTCGCACCGATAGCCACCATGTTTTTCATTAATGATGTGCCTAATTCTGCAGCGATTTCCGTAAATGGAACAATATATAATTCTGCCTTTGTATCTTCTGGGCAGACAGGTTTGAATTTTGCATCAGCGATTATGATGCCACCTTCATGTAATTCTTTATAATTGACGTCAATTGTTTCTTGGTCAAAAGCAACTAAGATGTCTAAATCATCAGAGATAGCACGAGTTTCGGTAGTACTTACACGAATTTTGTTATTCGTGTGTCCTCCCTTAATTCGGGATGAGAAATGACGGTAGCCATACAAGTAATAACCTAAGCGATTGAGGGCAATACAGAATATTTCTCCTGTACTTTCAATACCTTCACCTTGTTGTCCGCCAACTTTCCATGAAAGTTGATTGATCATGTCTTACACTCCTTTAGAACGTTCGTATATAAATGCATTTAACCGCACCTCTCGCCAGAACATTAGACTATGTATATAAATCGTTCTATTTAGGAAAGGTGTACTAAACGCTTTCAATTCTATCGGTTAAATCATTAAATTGCAACCTTTTTGCCTCCATTTTTTATATTTTCAGAATATTTATTCATATCTATATAGTCAGAATTAAATTTATCACCTTTTAACGTGGAAAATTCCGAGTGAAATTCTCAAAAAGGAGTCCTTTTACAAACTCAGCAGAATAAAGCCTATTCAGCTCATTGATTAAGTTATGATAATCATTAAAGGATGCTAATTTGTCTACCATATGTTCTATTCCATCGAAGTCAGACCCAAACCCAATTTGTTTTTCCCCGCCCAAACTGCATATATGGTCTATATGGTTCAGGATATCTTTTATTGAAGCCGAATAACCACTGGATAGGAATTGTGGAACAAAGGTTACCCCTATCACGCCATTTTTTTGTAAAAGGGCTTTTATCTGGCTGTCTTTTAAATTCCGCGGATGCGAACATAAATTATTAGCATTCGAATGGGATGCAATTGGAAAATCCGCTCTTTTTAATGTGTCCCAAAAACCAGCTTCAGATAAATGGGATAAATCACACCAAATCGATTGCTCATTTAATAAGGTCACAACCTCTGTTCCAAATCGTGTCAACCCACTTCCTCTTGTTTCTAATGCTCCATCAGCCACAAGGTTGGCATAATTCCATGTTAGCCCTACTGAAGAAACACCAAGATGGAGAAGTGTTTTTAGCTTTAATAAATCATTTCCAATACAATCGCAGCCTTCTAATGTAAGCATAGCACCGATTTCTTTTTCTTTTAGATTATCGATGTCAGTCTTGCTCCGTATAAATTTCATTTCCGGCTCTGATAAAATCTTTTCATGAAAAATATCAACCATCGCTAAGGCTGCCTGAAATCTCATATCTGGGTGGACTTTTTCTGGAATATAAATTGCAAAACATTGGACCTTTCCTCCTGCATCCAATAATCCCCGTTTTGTTATATGTAACTTTTCACTGTCCAAAAAAGAAATATCTGGATCTATAAACATCTTCATTAACGCATCACAATGCGCATCAAAAATCGCCAAAATGATCCTCCTCCCTTGCTTAACTTTCATAGCTAATATGATCTATTATTAAATGGCTAAGGTTTTTCGTCATTGGAATTTTAGTACAAAAAAGAACCTGCTCGCCAGCCGACAAACAGGCACCCACATATGAAATTATCTTGGTTCAATGATTAGCTTAATCGCCGTTCTCTCTTCGCCATCAATAAGTATATCTGTAAAGGCAGGAATACAAATCAAGTCAACTCCACTAGGTGCGACAAACCCTCTTGCGATTGCTACTGCCTTGACGGCTTGATTTAACGCACCTGCACCGATTGCTTGAATTTCGGCTGCTCCTCTTTCTCTGAGCACTCCCGCTAGTGCGCCTGCTACAGAATTAGGATTAGATTTTGCTGAAACCTTTAATATTTCCATTCCTAGTCCTCCTTGTTTTCCCTGCCGATTATAACATGGCTCAATAGTTATAACACTTTCCACTGCTACTATATTCAGGAAGTAAAACTTGTATGACAAAGAAAACAGGGATTGTCCACCAATCGATTTATTATTGAATAAAAAAATGGACAATCAGTCATTTGACTGTCTGTCCATTCAATTCATGTGTAAAGCGGATGATCTTCATTGATGAGTATTCGGTCTATTTTTTTAGCCATGCCTGTCTTATCATCAATATCTATGAGCACTGCACTTAATAGGGTACGCCCTTCTTTAGGTACTTCGAAACGAACAGGAAGGCTGGTCAAGAAGCGATGGATGACTGCCCCTCTCTCCATGCCGAGAATGCCATCATACGGGCCTGTCATACCTACATCTGATATATAAGCGGTCCCTTCGGGTAAAACCCGGTTATCGGCTGTCTGGACATGTGTGTGTGTACCTACAACGGCTGTCACTTTTCCATCTAAGAACCAACCCATCGCCTGCTTTTCACTTGTAGCCTCACCATGAAAATCGACAAAGATGATTGGTGTCCTTTTTTGAGCCTCCAACACGAGTTCTTCCGCTTTTTTGAACGGACAATCCAAATCAGGCATGAATGTCCTCGCTTGCAAATTTATGACCGCAATTTCCTGCTGGTTCAATTTAATAAATTTTATTCCTTCTCCGGGAGTTCCCTCTGGAAAATTCGCTGGACGGACGAGATATTTCGCTTCATCAATAAAATTGAAAATATCGCGATTATCCCATGTATGGTTCCCCATCGTTACTGCCTGTGCTCCCCACTGTAGAAAACTACGGTAAATCTTTTCCGTAATCCCCCTGCCACCTGCAGCATTTTCCCCATTAATAACCGTGATATGCGGTCTATACTTTTCTTTTAATTTTGGAAGGTATTCTTGGACCATATCACGGCCAGGAGACCCTACAACATCTCCAATAAATAGCAATTTCATAGTAAAACCCTTTCTAAATCCACATTTCTAATGATAAGAATATTCAATGTATGTATTGTAACATAATATGGAATTATAATTTTGTAAAAACACCCCATAATAGCTCTTTATAAGCAAAATGAAAACGAAGTGGTTTTCACCACTTCGTTTTCAATACCAAATATTATTTGGCATATTCTACTGCTCTTGTTTCACGGATAACCGTTACTTTTATATGACCTGGGTAATCGAGCTCTTCTTCAATCCTTTTCCGGATATCACGTGCGAGTCGATGTGCCGAAAGATCATCTATTTGTTCTGGTTTCACTAGAATCCGCACTTCACGTCCGGCTTGAATTGCAAATGATTTTTCCACTCCATCATAGGATTCGGAAATCTCTTCAAGTTTTTCGAGTCTTCTAATGTAATTTTCCAGCGTTTCACTTCTTGCACCTGGCCTTGCAGCTGATAACGCATCAGCGGCTGCCACAAGCACTGAAATAATGGAAGTTGGTTCTGTATCACCATGATGTGAAGCGATGCTGTTGATGACAGTTGGATGCTCTTTATACTTGGTTGCCAATTCCACGCCAATTTCAACGTGACTGCCTTCTACTTCATGATCAATTGCTTTCCCTATATCATGCAATAAACCTGCACGGCGGGCAAGAACTTCATCCTCACCAAGCTCAGCAGCAAGCAACCCTGAAAGCTGGGCCACTTCAATTGAATGCTTCAGCACGTTTTGACCGTAACTGGTACGGAATTTCAAACGACCGAGTATTTTGATGAGATCTGGATGGAGCCCGTGAACACCAACTTCAAATGTTGTTTGTTCACCAATTTCACGAATATGTTCATCTACCTCACGTCTTGCTTTGTCAACCATTTCTTCAATACGTGCCGGGTGAATCCGACCGTCTTGAACTAGTTTTTCAAGAGCCAAGCGTGCCGTTTCCCGTCTGATTGGATCGAATCCAGATAAAATGACAGCTTCAGGAGTATCATCAATAATAAGGTCAATACCTGTTAGCGTTTCTAATGTCCGAATATTTCGGCCTTCACGTCCGATAATCCGGCCTTTCATTTCATCGTTTGGAAGATTTACTACAGAAACGGTGGTTTCTGCGACATGATCAGCCGCACAACGCTGAATGGCAAGAGAAAGAATTTCTTTTGCTTTTTTATCAGCTTCTTCTTTGGCACGGGTATCACTTTCTTTAATCATAAGCGCTACATCGTGAGCAAGCTCGTTTTCCATTCGGTCTATAATGATTGCTTTAGCTTCTTCACGAGTTAAGCCGGAAACACGTTCAAGCTCTGTTTGCTGCTTACGAACCATCTCGTCCACTTTGCTTTCCATCTCTTCAATATGCTGTTGTCTTTGGTTTAGAGAATCCTCTTTTTTCTCCAAAAGGCTTTCACGTTTGTCTAACGTTTCATCCTTCCGGTCAAGATTCTCTTCTCTTTGCAATAACCGATTTTCTTGTTTTTGTAATTCGCTTCTTCTTTCACGAGATTCTCGATCAGAATCAGAGCGAACTTTATGAATTTCATCTTTTGCTTCCAACAAGGCTTCTTTCTTAAGAGCATCCGCTTCACGTTTTGCATCCTCAAGGATTTGTTCTGCAGAGCCCTTTGCCCCTGCTATTTTACTCTCAAATTTTGATTTGTGAATAAAATAACCAACAACTGCACCGACGATTAGGCCAAGCAAAGTGAAGATGATTGTCATGGGTTCCATCGTTTCACCTCCCCTTGCTATGAACTTTTTACATAAAATGTTGAACTGTCGGCAAGTACATTGCACATAAATTCAATATACAGCACTTAATTTTCAAAATTTTAGTTTGAAAAATTGTAAAATATACATATTAATTGTATAGTTGAGAATTTTTATTGTCAAGCGTTTGTCCCTTATGTATCAATGATTATTCAAGTTTTATTAATATCAATCGCTATTCTGTACAACATTATTATGGAAAAAGACTGTAAACCTGTTTTCACGACCGATAAATTCGCTGAAAATTTTGTACTTTTTTCATTTTACTTGACTTCACAAGATATAGAAAAAGACCTAAGCAAACAAGCTTAGGTCTTTTTCTATCATTAATCAAGTAATTCAAAATGTTCCTCTTCTGTCTCTTCTGGTAGTTCATGCTCTCCATCAAGGTTATAATGATCTCTGATTTTCTGTGAAATTTCCAGAGCAATATCCTGATTTTCTTTCAAGAACATTTTCGCATTTTCCCGTCCTTGTCCGACACGCTCTTCATTGTATGAATACCAAGAGCCGCTTTTAAGGACAATATCAAGATCTGCACCCATATCAATGATTTCACCTTCCTGAGAAATCCCTTGACCATACATAATGTCGACTTCTGCTTGACGGAATGGGGGAGCTACCTTATTTTTTACGATTTTAATTTTGGTTTTATTACCGACAATTTCATTACCTTGTTTCAATTGTTCAGCACGACGTACTTCAAGGCGAACAGTTGAATAGAATTTCAATGCACGGCCACCTGGAGTCGTTTCTGGATTCCCGAACATAACCCCGATTTTTTCACGGATTTGGTTAATGAATATAGCAATGGTATTTGATTTATTAATGGCACCAGACAGCTTTCTAAGCGCCTGTGACATCATCCGGGCTTGAAGACCCATATGGGAATCTCCCATTTCACCTTCGATTTCAGCTTTTGGAACAAGAGCCGCTACGGAGTCGATAACAATGATATCTACCGCGCCGCTTCGCACTAACGCCTCAGCAATCTCAAGTGCTTGTTCACCCGTATCAGGCTGAGAAAGCAGTAACTCATCAATATTCACACCAAGTTTTTCTGAATATGCTGGATCTAAAGCATGCTCAGCATCAATGAATGCAGCCGTGCCTCCAGTCTTTTGTACTTCTGCAATTGCATGCAATGCAACAGTCGTTTTACCTGAGCTTTCAGGTCCGTATATCTCAATGACCCGGCCTCTTGGGTATCCGCCTACTCCCAATGCTACGTCCAATGCTAAAGAACCGCTTGAAATCGTTGAGATTCTTCGATCAGACTGTTCTCCAAGTTTCATAATAGAACCTTTACCAAATTGTTTTTCAATTTGTTTTAACGCCATATCTAAAGCCGCTTGACGATCACTCACTCAATTTCCTCCTCTATATTCAAATAATCGGCTGTCCGATTAAAGATGTTCTTACGTAAGCAATTATTTGAGAACAAGGTTTGTATCTTGTCTCAAAACCTATCTTTACTATATACTCTTTTTACTATTTTGCCAAGCAAAAAGTCGAACATTCATTCGTTTTTTTCTATTGGAATATTCTTTACAAAAAAGTATTTCTCCTGAAGAAAATCATCATTTTCATTCAATAACGTCTTTGAAAAAGCATTTTTATAGAATTAACTGTTTTTTCTTTTCCCTTTTTTTACATGAAAGAAACTTCTTAAATCAAACAAAAACAGAGCCTTTAAAAAGCTCTGCTTCGTCTTTTATAAGTCTCTTAATAAATAATGACAGCCGTACTTCACGCTACGAACACGGATTTGCGCCCTGCTTCCAGATAAACTCAATTCTTTAAAGTGAGTGTCTCCATCACGGTAAGAAATTCCAATGAAGACCGTACCTACTGGCTTGCCTTCTTGTTCATCAGGCCCTGCAACACCCGTAAAACTGATACCTACATCCGCATCGAACTTTTCCCGGGCATTAGAAGCCATTTCCATTGCACACTCACCACTGACTACGCCATTTTTCGAGATTGTCGCGTCACTGATGCCCAAAACATTCGACTTCGCATCATTTGTATAACTGACAATACCACCCTTGAACACTTTTCCGGCGCCTGGTATCGTTGTAAGTTGCTCTTGAAACATACCGCCGGTCAAGCTTTCCGCTGCCGCTATTGAAAGCTTTCGGACCGTTAATTCTTTAACAAGTTCTTTTATGAGCGAAGTATTATCACTTCCATAATAAAACTTGCCGACCCTGTTTAAAATTTCTTTTTCCGCTTCTAAAATAAGCTCCTCACATTTTTCTTTAGAAGAGTCTTTAGCGGTAATCCTTAACGTTACTTCCCCTTCAGCAGCCAGTGGAGCGATTGTGGGATTCGTTTGATTGACAAGAAGATCTTCAATCACTGTTTCCAGTTCAGCTTCCCCTATCCCGTAAAACCGAAGAACCTTGGAGTCGATCCGTTCATGCTTTTCAAGTTTATTCATAATCGATTCATAACCATAGCTTAAAAACATTGGTTCCATTTCACTCGGAGGACCAGGAAGCAACATATACGTGATTCCGGATTTCGCCAAGATCATCCCCGGAGCCATGCCATGATCGTTTGCCAAGACCTCGCTGCCTTCTAAGACGAGAGCCTGCTTTTTGTTGTTCTCCGTCATCGTCCGGCCGCGTTTTTCAAAGTACGCTTCAATGGATTGAAGTGCTTCATCATTAAAAACAAGTTTTTTTCCTATATGGCGAGCGATCGTTTCCTTCGTTAAATCATCTTTAGTAGGACCAAGTCCACCGGTAAATACAATCAAGTTTGCCCGGGATTCTGCGATTTCTATGGCTTGTTGTAATCGTCGGTCATTATCTCCGACGACAGTATGGTAAAAAACATTGACACCCATTTCGGCAAACTGTTGTGATAAAAATCTTCCATTTGTGTTATTAATTTGTCCCAAAAGAAGTTCAGAGCCTACTGCAATGATTTCTGCATCCATATTTTCAAACCACCCATTCGTTTACTTAGAATTAACAAATACCTCTTTGTTTTTTATAAAATAATCCAAACCAGACCATATCGTAAAGATTAATGCAATCCATAAAGTGATATTAGCAAACGGCAGCGAAATGAGGGCAAATGGTAGGTTATGCAACAATAATGCTGAAATAGCTACTATTTGTGCCCATGTTTTGATTTTACCAAGCTGGTTCGCTGCAACTACTTCCCCTGTACCAGCTAATACCAATCGTAATCCAGTCACAGCAAATTCACGGCTAATGATAACGATAGCAATCCAAGACTGATCGTACATTAAATCTAGATCAACCAATACAATTAATGCAGCCGAAACCAGAAGTTTATCAGCCAATGGATCTAAAAATTTCCCTAAATCAGTAATCATATTATATTTTCTGGCAAAATGACCATCAATCCAATCCGTAGTAGAAGCGATAATAAAGAGAATAGCTCCCGCTAAATGCGCAACTGGTAATTTGTACTCTCCCCAGGTAAGAGTCCCCCATGAAAAAGGTACGAGCATGATGATTAAAAAAACTGGTATTAAACAGATTCTTGCTACTGTAATCTTATTAGGCAGATTCAAACTTTTAACCTCCAAAATTTACGCCTGCTTTTTGGGCAATGCGTTTTCAATCTAAATAATATGAGGCCTAAGGCCAAGATATTTCCTATGTATAATTTAACTCAAAAGCCAATGTTATATGCCGGGCAAACCATTTTCAACCTTTGAAATATAAAGAGAAAAATAGTCATCTAAAGATGACTATTCGGCTTTCGTAAATTGTATCGTAACCAATTGCGTAGCCATTTCAGTCGGCGAAATGGAATACTCCAGCTTCTCATCATTCACAAAAATTTCAGTTTCATACGCTCTACCTACATTAATGACAGCTTCTTTTTCATTAGTGAAATCAATTTCCTGGCTTTCGTTTTTATTAATTGTGCCCTGGAATAGTAATTTCCCTTCTCCGTTATTAATGCCAACCCACGGTGAGCCTTTAGAAGTCACCTTTAATTTAAAGGTATCTGTATTTTTCAATTCATACGTACTATTTTTACCGCTAGTGCTGACAACGGCAAGTTCCTGCTGTGTCTTTTCATCTACAGTGTCATCTGCATCATCTTTCTTGTCAGATGTATCTTCTTTCTTTTCATCTTGCTTTTTGTCTGCTTTCTCTTGTTCTTTATTATTAAACTCATCACTTTTATTGTATCCCACTTCATTCTGTTTATCGTTCTTTTTATCGTCACTATCAGGCTTACTCATATTACTGGATACTAGCACCCAAATTAAAATAGCAACACCAATAACTAAAACGGCAACCAGGATTTTAGGTAACATTTCTACAACTTTGGAGTCCCCAGCAGGAATCGTTTTCCGGGATTGGACCCTCGAAAGTTGTTCAGGTAGTTCATCACTATAAACTGAAGGCACTTCACTCTTGTACTGTTCAAAAATCTCTTCTGAATCCAGTCCGACCGCTTCACAATATTGCTTAATGAATGCCCGTACATAAAACTTTCCAGGCATCATACTGTAATTGCCCTCTTCAATTCCAATGAGGTAACGCTTTTGAATCTTCGTTAATTCTTGTAAATCTTCTAAGCTAAGCCCTTTGGCTTCCCTAGCTTCCTTTAATCGATTACCTAACTCAGTCAAATAAAACACCTGCCATTTTAAAAGTCAAAGGAACCAAATTCCGACCCTGAAAACTGGTCTTTTTGGTCGACAACTTCATATGTTATTTCTTCATCTGGATTGTTTCGCAATTCAATAATATAATCAAAGTCTTCGAGAGTATACTCCGTATTTTGTACAAAAACGTCAGGATGTTCGATGACTTTGACAGCATCAAGCCTCATGATTTCGCGGATTAGCTGCCAATGACGCTCATTTGCACGGCGAGTTGAAACAATCCCATCTAAAATAAACAAATTATCATTGTTATATTCATCTTCAATAAGCTGACTGCGGATAGTCTGCTTTAAAAGGGTGGATGACACAAATAACCATCTTTTATTAGCACATACACTCGAGGCTACGATAGATTCGGTTTTCCCTACGCGGGGCATGCCTCGAATCCCGATTAACTTATGACCTTCTTGTTTAAATAACTCGGCCAAGAAATCGACAAGCAACCCTAGTTCATCACGTACAAACCTGAACGTGTTTTTTTCATCAGCATCGCGCTGAATATAACGCCCATGCCTGACAGCAAGACGATCACGTAATTTAGGTTCCCTAAGCTTAATGACCTTTATCGTATCCATCGTATGGAGGATTGATTCGAATCTTTCTATATTCCGGCTATCTTCTGCCATTAGAAGTAAACCTCGCCTACCTTCATCGACACCGTTAATAGTGATGATATTGATGGATAGCATACCCAGCAGGGATGAAATATCCCCCAATAAACCTGGACGGTTGACTTGAATTTCATATTCAAAATACCATTCTTTTTTCTCCACGATAACACTCCTTAAGCCTAGAAGCTTTTACCCAACATTCGAGCAAAACTTATCCATCGTAAATTTCAAGGTCTGTAACCATTAATTATTATTGTCTAGCTTCTATAATATAGTATTTCGTGATAAGTTAAAAGGAAAAACCCTATAAAAGTGTTCATTTTTATATTAGAGGATAGATCAGGTAGTTATCTTCAAGCCAAAGGCCCTGTTATTTAAATAACAGGGCCTTTGGCTTGAAAATTTACTTTGTTCCATTGTTTCCAACTAACTTGACCATAACGCTTGCCATGGCATGTTTTTCATCATCGCTTGCAACCGACCAAAGGTCAGCAAGTACTTTCTCTTGATCGTTTTTAGGATCAACCTGCTGAGCAAGGTAATCACCAATTTCGAAAGCTAAGTTGTTAACAGCACCTTCTGACAAACCTTGTTGTTCACCTTGATTTAATCTGTCGCCTAAGAAATTTTTCCATTGATCCCAATTGTCTAGTACAGACATGAATGGTCACCCTTTCCTTCAAAATAGTACATAGATATTTTGTGAAGGAAACGAAAGAATTATACATAGTATTAAAAAAATCAGGTGTACCAGCCACCGTTTACTCCTAAGATTTGCCCGGTTATATAAGAGGCCTTGTCAGACAGTAAATAAAACACGGCCTCGGCTACTTCCTTCGAACTACCCATACGTCCCATAGGAATATCGCCTTTTATGATTTCCAAGTCTTCGGCACTGAAAGACTCAAGCATAGAAGTGGAAATCGCCCCGGGAGCAACTGCATTGACCCTAATTCCATTAAGGGATACCTCTTTGCTTAACGCCTTGATAAAAGCATTTTGACTGCCCTTGACCATTGAATATAGCACTTCACAAGATGCACCCGTCTGTCCCCAAATGGATGTGACGGCCACGATGGCAGCCTGTTCTTGATACATTAATTTCGGAAGTAGTTCCTTTGATAATTGGAAAGGACTCGTTACATGCAACTGAACCATTTCATTAACGATTTGCTCATCCATGTCGGATATGAGTCCATAATAGCTATTGCCACTATTAAGAACGATGGCATGAAGGGCAAAAATATTTTGCGCCAGTTTCTTGTATCCGTCCGCTGCGGCTAAATCTGCTTGAATCGGAATAAGTTCAACCTGATATTGTTTAAGCTCTTCAATCAACTTCAGAATCGCTTCCTCGTTGCTGTTGTAATGTAGATAAAGTGAATAGTTCTCCTCGGCGAGCTTTAAAGCAATTTCCCTGCCGATTCCTCCACTAGCTCCCGTAATAAGGGCAAAACGCTTCCCCACATTTACGCCCCCTTTATATATTATTTTGGAAGTACATGACAGACTGTCATCCGTTCATCGGATATAAATTCCTTGGCGACCTTCCCTATATCTTCAATCGTAAGTTTTTCCAATACCGATACCACATCAAACAAGTTCATATCATTGAAAGCATATCGGGTGAATTGATTCGCAATATATTCCGGTGAATTCAGAGAACGAAGGAAAGAACCGATTTTCTTCTTAATCGTCCTCTGCAGGCTTTCTTCACTCAAGCCGGTTCCAGATTTGGACTTTTGCAGAATTTCCAATAAAGACTCTGTTAGTTCTTCAGGTTTTGTACTATCCCCGCCAATTAATGCAAACCCAAAACCTTGTTCCTGCGTATAGTCATAAGAGAAGCTTTGATCAATCAAACCCTTCTCGTACATTGTTTCGTGCAGAGGAGAACTTTTGCCGAACAACATTTCTAAATAAATATTGGTCGCCAACTCCCTTTTCAATAGTTGTACACCGGATTGATAAACATCGGTAGCCTTGATTCCCACCATCACTTTCGGTGTCTGAACATTCATTTTTAATATTTCCTTATCTTTAGCAACCGTTTCCGGCTCTGCTTCAAATTTACGCTCTACTTCCGGCTGTTCCTGATATTCTTTATTATTTTGATTATCCCGAATCAACTTCATGGTACTTTCAGCATCAACCGGGCCTACAACGAATAACAGCATGTTGCTTGGATGATAAAACGTATTATAACATTCGTAAAGCATGTCTTTCGTAATACCAGCAATAGATTCCACTGTACCGGCAATATCAATTTTCACAGGATGTTGATGATACATGTTTGCAATCGTCCCGAAATATAATCGCCAATCAGAATTATCATCATACATATTAATTTCCTGCCCAATGATTCCTTTTTCCTTCTCTACAGTCTTTTCCGAAAAATATGGGTCCTGAACAAAGTCGATCAACGTCGTTAAATTCCTTTCAAAGTCGGAAGTGCTTGAGAATAGATAAGCTGTCCGGGTAAACGAAGTGAAGGCATTTGCAGATGCTCCCTGCTTTGAGAATTGCTGAAAAACATCACCATCTTCTTTTTCAAAAAGCTTATGTTCTAGAAAATGTGCAATTCCATCAGGCACCTTCGAGAATTCTTTTTGATTCAATGGTTTAAAATGATTGTCGACTGAACCATACTTCGTTGTAAACGTCGCGAAGGATTTATTAAACTCTTTTTTCGGGAGAATATATACTTCAAGGCCATTCTCCAATTTTTCATGGAAAAGCTCTTCTTTCAATTGACTAAATACTATTTTCTCCATTACCCTTGCACCTCCGCTTCTGTTAGGAAATAGATCGTATCAAGCTGAATTTTTTGACCAACGGCGACGATTTCTTCCTTTGTCGTCTGCTCTGTTTTTGCAAACCATTCGTCGAGTGAGATATCATGGCCGGAAACCACATTATGATATAAAATTTCGACCAGACCTCTCGAAACGTCAATGGTTTCAAGAAGTTGATTTTTAATGACCGCTTTTGTCTGTGCCAGTTCTTCTTCAGAAAAATTCCCTTGCTTCATTTCATTCATTTGTTCATTAATAATATCTAGTGCTTGCTTATAGTTGGCATTTTCAATACCTGCCATAACCATTAGAAGGCCTTTATGGCTTTCGAGCCTAGAGGCTGCGTAATAGGCAAGGCTAGCTTTCTCCCGGACATTGATGAAAAGCTTTGAATGTGAAAAGCCACCAAAAATCCCATTGAATAGCTGTAATGCATAATAATCCGAATCACCATACGCGACATAGGTTCGATAACCTATATTCAATTTTCCTTGTTTCACGTCAGAATTCTCAATGATTTCTTTTTCCTTACCTACTTCTTTACCTGTATCCCTCTGCAGCCTTGCCGCCACACGATCTGGAAGGAGGGAGACATATTTGTCAGCTAAGACTTCAACTTCTGCTTCGTCGATATCTCCGATCACATATAAATCAATTTCATCCTCAGTTAATACTTTTTTATAATAGGTAAAAAGGGACTCAGGGGTAATCGTCTCCAAGTCTTGTAGATTCCCGCTCGCTTCTAGAGCATATGGTTCGTTTTTGCACATTTCTTCAACAAGACGTGTAGCAGAATACCGCATTTTATCATCGGAAATTGATTGAATCCGCTGTTTTAATGACCGAATTTCATTAGAGACCGTTTTGTGGTCAAAGGCTTCACCATTTTTCTTTGGATGAAATATCACTTCGGATAACAACATAAAAGCCTTTTCAAGAAGCGGCGTCGGGTCACTTAGAAATTTTTCATTGACGATATCGATTGTAAAGCTTAGGATTTGGTATTCTCCTTTTTTAGCGACATCGACATAAAACCCTGCTCCATAAAGATCATCAAGATAAGATCGAAGCTCGGGTGTTGTAGGATATTTACTTGTATTGCTTTGTAGCACATATGGCAGTAATGCACGATATGTAACGTTCTCTTTTGTCAACGGTGCTTTCATTTTCAGAACGAGAGTATTCGTTTTATATTTATCCGTGCGGACCACGTGAAGCCTGTAGCCGCTTTTTTCCGTAATTGTATCGGAAGCAATAGACATGAATAATCCTCCTCAATATATAATTCAACTTTATTAGCTTATTGTTTGTAGATAGGTAACCTTTTAAACATCTACTTAAAATATACATGCGAAAGGAAAAATCATGCAAGTTACAGCTATTTTTTTTATTTCAACAAGGACTCCACATATTGCTTAAAATCTTTCCTCTCTTTCACAAGGAAAAACCGGTCAGCACATAAAGCGGACCGGTTAATAACTTATCTTTTCCCTTTAATATATGGCTGGCCAGAAGCTTTTGGAGCATCTGCGCGGCCAATGAAGCCTGTTAATGCTATGATTGTTAGTACATAAGGCGCGATTAATAGGTAAACGGATGGGATGTCCTTGAAGAAAGGAAGGCTCGATCCTACAATGCTTAAACTCTGGGCTAATCCAAAGAATAGCGCTGCCCCCATCGCACCGATTGGATGCCATTTACCGAAAATCATAGCGGCAATGGCCATAAATCCTTGACCATTAATTGTCGCATGATTAAATTCATTCGAAAAAATAGTAGCATAAATCGCACCGCCGATTCCGCCAAATGCACCAGATAGCAGAACCGCTGCATAGCGGATTTTCGTAACATTGACACCCATCGTATCAGCAGCCATAGGATGCTCCCCTACTGCACGAATCCTTAAACCAAATGGGGTTTTATAAAGTACATACCATACGACAAAAGATATCAAAATGGCTATATAGACAATATAATAACCATTTGAAAAAAGGATAGGACCTATAAATGGAATATCACTTAATAAAGGAACATCAATCCTTGGGAATGTTTCTGTAATTCGATCTGTTTGGCCTTTGTCATAAATCAGCTTCACTAAAAACATAGTGAGGCCTACAGCCAATAAGTTGATTGCAACCCCACTTACCGTTTGATCAGCTCTAAAAGTTATACACGCCACAGCATGAAGAACTGAGAATAACAATCCAGCAATCATTGCCGCTAAAACAGCCAGCCATGGAGTCCATTGCCCGAAAACATCTGCAAACATTAAGTTAAAAACAATTCCCGTAAAAGCACCAATGACCATTAATCCTTCTAAACCAATGTTTATGACACCTGCTCGTTCAGAAAACACTCCTCCGAGTGAAGTGAATATAAGTGGAGCAGCTAGAGCAATCATAGATGGAATAATAATTTGTAATACTTGGTAAAAATCCACTTATTTCACCCCTTTCTTAAATCGAGCGGCAATCCAACGAATAAAATAACTGGATGCGACGAAGAAAATAATCAATGCTATGACAATATCCACAATTTCACTTGGTATGCCAGTTTCGAGCGGCATATTTAAGGCCCCTGCCTTCAGACCGCCAAATAATAAAGCAGCAAGAACTACTCCAATAGCCGTATTTGCTCCTAGTAAGGCTACTGCAATCCCATCAAAGCCCATACCTGTAAATCCACCTTTGACCGCAGCATAACCGAAGGTTCCTAAGCCTTCCATGGCACCAGCAAGGCCTGCAAATGCACCAGAAATAACCATGGAAAGAATGATGTTTTTATTAACGCTCATCCCTGCATACTCTGATGCGTGCTGATTGAATCCTACCGCTTTCAGTTCAAATCCCGTTTTTGTTCTTTCGAGAATGAACCACATGATGATTACACAAATAATAGCTACGACTATTCCCCAATGCATACGGGAAAAATCCGTAATGCTTTCAAAGAAAGGCGACCGTAGTGATGCTGTATCAGCAATTCTTTCAGTTTTATCAAGCTTGTCTGTCATTACATTCCGAATTAAATAATTCGTTACATATAAAGCTGTATAGTTCAGCATAATAGAAACGATTACTTCGTGTACTCGAAACTTAGCTTTTAAATATCCCGGAATAAATGCCCACAAAGCACCTGCAGCTGCTCCCGCTAAGATCGCTAATGGCAAATGGATAATTCTTGGAAGATCAAAGGCAATCCCTACCCATACTGCGGCCAGCCAACCAACAATTAATTGCCCTTCGACTCCGATATTGAACAGACCAGTACGAAAAGCAAAGGCTACCGCCAAACCAGCGAGGATATAAGGAATAATTGTCCTGACGGATTCTCCTACATAATACGAATCTCCAACAATTCCACCAATCATGGAGCCATACCCTGCAATTGGATCATAGCCACTTACTAACATGATGATAGCCCCAACAATTAAGCCAAGAATAACCGCTATCACTGGACTTGTTAATTTAGAAAAATACTTAGACATTTTGTTTTCCACCTGCTTCCATACGCTTGCTGCCAGCCATAAGAAGACCAAGCTCCTGTTCAGTCGTTTCTTTAGGATTGACAATGGCGACGATTTCTCCTTCATAAATAACGGCAATTTTATCGCTCACATTCATGATTTCATCTAATTCAAATGAAATGAGGAGTACCGCTTTTCCTGCATCACGCTGTTCAATCAGGCGTTTATGAATAAATTCAATCGCCCCAACATCGAGTCCGCGAGTTGGCTGAGCGGCAATCAATAGATCTGGGTTCCTATCAACTTCCCTTCCTATGATTGCCTTTTGCTGATTCCCGCCAGAAAGGGCCCTAGCTGGCGTATATTCACTTGGAGTCCGAACATCGTAACTTTTAATCAATGAACGCGCTTTTTCAAAGATTCTCTTTGAATTTAAAATACCAGCTTTTGAATAGGGCTTTTGATAATATGTTTGCAAGACGATATTTTCTCCAATGCTATAATCGAGAACTAAGCCATGCTTATGCCTGTCTTCTGGAATATGACCCACGCCTGATTCAGTAATTTTGCGCGGCTTTAGATTCCTAATTTCTTTCCCATTTAATTTTATGGACCCTGCTGTCGTCTTCCTTAAGCCTGCTAATGCTTCAATTAATTCCGATTGACCATTGCCATCTACACCGGCAATCCCGACAATCTCCCCTGCACGAACCGTTAATTCCAAGTTCCGGACAGCTGAAACTCCCCGTGAATCCTTGACTTCTAGTCCGCTAACATCAAGAACAACATCAGAGGGGGAGGCTGCCGTTTTTTCCGTTTTAAATAGAACTTCCCGACCAACCATTAAGCTGGCCAATTCGTTAGGATTCGTTTCATTGACATTCACTGTCCCAATCCCCTGCCCCTTGCGGATGACAGTTACCCGATCACAAACCTCCATAATTTCCTTAAGTTTGTGAGTAATCAAAATGATTGATTTCCCCTCTTTGATCAAAGCCTTCATTATAAAAATCAGTTCCTTAATCTCTTGAGGAGTCAACACAGCTGTTGGCTCATCGAAAATCAGTATCTCTGCACCACGGTATAGCGTTTTTAGAATTTCGACACGCTGCTGCATCCCTATTGAAATATCTGCAATTTTTGCATAAGGGTCGACACGAAGCTGATATTGTTCTGATAGTTTCCTAACTTCCTCACTCGCTTCTTTTAAGTCGATTTTACCTCCTTTGGAAGGTTCTTTTCCTAAAATTATATTTTCTGTTACTGTAAAAGGGTCAACAAGCATAAAATGCTGATGCACCATCCCAATCCCTAATTCATTGGCAATGTTCGGACTGGTAATCTTGACTGGCTTGCCATTTACACGGATTTCTCCCTGCTCTGGCTGGTATAGGCCGAATAAAACATTCATCAATGTAGATTTACCCGCACCATTTTCACCTAATAATGCGTGAATCTCCCCTTTTTTCACTTGAAGGGTTACGTTATCATTAGCGACGATGCCTGGGAATTCCTTTCGGATATTGAGCATCTCAATTACATATTCCACGTATTATCAACTCCTAAAATGAGTGTAAATGATTCTTAATTAAAAATTGCTGTTCCTTACCAATTTGGTTTTTTTGAAAAAACCAAATGAAAAACTACGATTCTATCATAGTTTTTCATTCGATATTTTACAGTCTCCAGGAACTATATGTAGAAAAGAAAGAATAGAGGGCAATTATGCCTCCCTACTCTCTCTAAAATCACAGCTTATAAACCAAGTTTTTTGAATTCTTTATCCGTACCAGGAACTACGAATTCACCTGATTTAATTTTCTCTGTCCATTCTTCAACCGCTTTTAAAGATTCTTCAGTTACGTTATCTTTTGTATCAGAAATGCCTACACCATTTTCTTTGATACCGTATTCGATAACTTCTCCACCTGGGAAGTTTCCTTCTTTGGCTTTCGTAGAAAGGTCTTTAACTGCAACATCAACACGTTTTATCATAGAAGTTAAAGTAACGTTGTCGTCTGTTCCAGGAACTGCTCCTAATTTAGCTTGGTCACTGTCTACACCGATAACATAAATTTCTCTCTTAGGATCTTTTTGTTTTTGCTCGACTGCCTCAGTAAATACACCTTTTCCAGTTCCGCCAGCAGCATGATAAATGATATCAATACCTGAAGAATACATAGATCCTGCAGTAGATTTCCCGATGTCAGCTTTATTGAAATCTCCGGCATATTTAACTTCTACCTTCGCATCCGGATTTACAGATAAAACCCCAGCCTTAAAGCCAATTTCGAATTTCTTGATTAATTCAGATTCAACTCCACCGATAAAACCGACTTTGTTTGTTTTCGTTTGTAGACCGGCAATTACACCAACAAGGAATGATCCTTGCTGTTCTTTAAAATTAATGCTGGCTACATTCTTTTTATCTACAACTGTATCCACAATAGCAAATTGTGAATCTGGACGTTGGTCAGCCACTTCACCAACAGACTCGGCTAAAAGGAAACCGATACCGTAGATAAGTTTGTAATCTTCACGAACAAGCGTATTCAAGTTTTTAGCATAGTCAGCATCCGATTTAGATTGAAGATAGTTGTATCCATCTTTACCTTTTTCCAAATCATTTTCTTTACCGAATTCCTGAATTCCCTTCCAAGCTGATTGGTTGAACGATTCATCATCGACGCCGCCTGTATCGGTAACCATAGCTACTGTGAAGTTATCCTTCTTTTCTTTCCCATTTGAAGATTCTTTATCATCATTCTCTGAATTACCACATGCTCCTAAAAGCGTACCAGCAGCAAGAACAAGTGAAAGAGCTAGACCTAATTTGCGCTTTTTCAATTTTTTACCCCCTAAGATTTATAATTTTTCAGCAGGAATGTTCTGAAAAGTCATTCATGTTTGCGTTTTCACATCTCGGTAAATTTTTTTTACATACGTTTGATCAATTTTTAAGAATCGAAACAAACGCTTGCATTCATCCGTATGTAAGAGTTTTGAACTAAACTCGCTTCCGAAGAACATGAAAACTAAACATATTGGCTTTAAAGTAGTTTACAGAATATAGGATAGGCTGGTCCCAATCATCCAAATGCATCTGCTTCAGAACGAGTAATGCGGCTTCTGACGAACATTTCAGGATAGGAGAAACTTTCTCATGATACCCGATCGGCTCAATTTCTGCTACGGCATGCGTAATTTTCCGATTCGCATCTCTTTCCAATATATCAAAAAGAGACTCATCATTACGGTCAAAATTTTCTGAAAGAATTGATTCAGGAATTTTGTCGACACAGTAGATAACCGGCTCGCCATCTGCTGTTCTTACACGTTCAATACTCACGATGCGTTCAACTGGTGAACAAGAAAACCTGCGGATATCCTCGTCTGTAGGTTCTTGAGCCGTCGAGCTTAAGAAAATCGTACCCGGCTTCATCCCTGCCTCTTCAATCATGTTCGTGACACTTTTTAATTGCTCGATACCAGAAGTAAACCGAGGTTTTGGATTGACAAAAGTTCCAACTCCATGGCGGCGAATGATAATGTTTTCTTCTTCTAAAATCCGCAGCGCTTCTCGAAGTGTCGCCCTACTCACTCCCAGTTTTTTTGCAAGATCAAATTCAGAAGGGAATTTTTCATTTTCCTGATAAACTCCTGCTTCAATATCCTGCTTCAGGTAATCAATGACCTGCAAATATAAATGTCGACTATCTGATTTAATTGACATACAGTTTCCCCCAGCTAGTTTCTTAAGACATCAGACCTCTGATGTTGAATCATTCCTACTAATCGAAAATAATATAACATTTTTTTCGATATAAATAAATAGTGTTTTACTATTTAACATAAAAGAATTTAGGATAAATTACCCTCCCCTGTGCCTTTTACTCTAGTAAAGGCCGTAGAAGTTGTACGATTATTCTCCTAAATCAGATAAAATATTTTTTTTATAAATGCAAAATGAAAATCGGTAGCTTTCTTTTCAAGATACTTTTTTCCTGTATAATAGTATTTATCTTCTTTGAAGGGATGAACACATGATGTTAAACATTACAGAATACAGCGTTGAAAAATTGAATGATCCATTCGGGATTTTATCCGGAGAGCGTTTCGAGTATTTCTTGGATATTGAAGTACCGGAAGAAGACGAGCTCTTTTCAGAGAATGGTTTATATATCCGGGTACTATTTGTTGTTGAAGAACAAGTAGGCAAGCTGATTAAATATGATATTTATGAAAAAGGGAACGACGAAGTACTCGATTTTGATTTAGAGGAAGAGGAAGAAGCAATGATTTCTGACTTCTGCCTTAAACATTTAGACGAAGCAATGATCAATTAAAAAACCGGGCGCCTGCCCGGTTTTTTAATTACCTATGATAAATGAGCTTCATCCTGTTCATCTTTAGATAACAATACATTTCGTGGTTTGCTGCCCTCATATGGACCGACAATTCCTCTTGCTTCCATTTCATCAATTAATCTGGCAGCACGGGTATAGCCAATCCGGAAACGACGTTGCAGCATCGAGACAGATGCCGTCTGCATTTCTATAATTAAGGACACAGCATCCCCGTACAAACTATCTTCGACTTCACCGCTAGAAGTCTCTTGTATTTCGTCCGGAATCATTTCTTCATTATACTGAGCTTTCTGTTGCGAAATAACATATGTGACGACTTCCTCGACTTCATGATCGGATAAAAAGGCACCTTGGACCCGAACCGGTTTCGAAGCTCCCGCAGGCAAGAATAGCATGTCACCTCGTCCTAACAGTTTTTCGGCTCCCCCCATATCCAGAATTGTTCTTGAATCTGTCATCGATGATACACTAAAAGCAATCCGGGATGGGATGTTCGCTTTTATGACCCCTGTTATAACATCGACAGACGGCCGCTGAGTGGCAATGATTAAATGGATACCAGCAGCCCGTGCCATTTGAGCAAGGCGTGTGATGGCATCCTCCACATCATTTGAGGCGACCATCATCAAGTCAGCCAATTCATCCACAATAACTACGATATAAGGCAGGAGCGGCTGCTTGGCATCTTCCTCAATATTATACCGATTAATATAATCGTTATAACCTTCAATATTACGCGTACCAGAATGGGAAAATAGCTCATAGCGACGTTCCATTTCACTGACCACTTTTTGCAAAGCCTGAGCAGCTTTTTTGGGATTTGTCACAACTGGGGCCAGTAAATGGGGAATTCCATTATATACATTAAGCTCCACCATTTTAGGATCAATCATCATCATCTTCACTTCATGTGGTTTTGCCCGCATCAAGATACTCGTGATAATACCGTTAATACAAACGGATTTCCCACTGCCTGTCGCTCCCGCTACAAGTAAATGCGGCATTTTATTAAGCTCCGCCTTAACCGCTTCACCCGAAATATTCCGTCCTAAACCGATTTGCAGTTTCGCATCAGGCTTGTCAACTTCTTTCGCCTCTAAAACTTCCCGTAGTGACACCATCGCCACTTCAGAGTTAGGGACTTCTATTCCAATCGCCGATTTACCGGGAATTGGTGCTTCAATACGGATATCTTTCGCTGCTAGAGCCAGGGCCAGATCATCGGAAAGGCTGACAATTTTACTGACCTTGACACCCACATCCGGATGTACTTCATATTTGGTTACAGCTGGGCCTAAATGAACCTGTGTGACCCTTGCTTTAACTCCAAAGCTATGGAAAGTGCGTTCAAGCTTTGCCGCGTTTTCATGGATTAATTGATACTCCCCGCTTTGGTCTGTTTTTTTGGGCTGCAATAATAAAGAGAGCGGCGGTAAAAGATATTCTTTATTTTCTATTTCTGTAAAATTCATAGGCGGAACAGCATCATCCTGCTCCTCTGTACTTTCAACTGAAGGTGTCGCTTTAACCGGAAGTACTTCCGGTTCGTCGCCATAGGCTTTATCAGCAAAGCTTGAAATGATCCGTTCCGTTGCCATTTGCTGTGTTTCATCTTCCGACTGAATGGCCTGAACTGTTTCTTCCACCGATTCTTTTTCACGTTTTTTCTTTTTAACTGGATTTTTTTTCTTTTCTTTTTTGTCATCATTCCATGTTTTCATATCGTCTCTGAAAGCGGACCATTGCTTTATAAAAAAGCCGCCAAGACCCATGAAAAATTTACCAAGAGTTTCTCCTAACGTTTTGCCGGTCAATAACACGCCCCCTACAATGATAAAGAGGAATGAAACTATTTTTGATCCCGCTTCATCAAATAAGAAATAAGAAGCAGCAAATAAAATCGCACCGATCATTCCACCGCCAAGATCCTTGGTACTTGTCTTGCCGGTCACTTCCATCCAGAATAATTCCCATGTATTCGAAATGACGCTCGGCTTCGTAAATGGGCCTCCATCTGCAAGCATATTAAACAGAGTTACATGACTAAGTAACAGCATGCTCGCGATAAGGAAATACATTCCTATTAATTGTCGTTTCAGCAAGTAAGGGACTTCTCTTTTAATCATCAAATAGAATCCGGCTGCAATCGCTCCCAGTAAAAAGAGGATATACCATTCTCCCATAAAGAAGCGGATTAAAAAGACCGTCCCTTTTCCAACTGCCCCAAGCTTTGCAATTGCGATGACTGCCAACCCTATTAAAGTCAAGCCAATTAATTCATATTTCAGCGTAATTTTTAATTTCTCTGTACTTTTCTTTTTCCTGCGTTTCTTCTTTGCCATAACATCACCTGATTCTTCATGAAACTATTCTATCCATCCTATTCAACATCCTGTAGTGATTTCCCTTCACAAAACAAATGTTCGCTCACTAATTATACCAAATAAAAATGACCTTGTCCCTTGATACAGCTAAATTACAACTCATAATGACAATTCTTTCATATAATGAATAAAGCAGCCAAGCGGCTGCCAATTTTTTTCTTAGTATATCATAATTTACCTATATTAGCGTTTTTTCTAGCTTTTCAACTGGTCGAAAACATTGATGACAGCACCCGGCTGAATGTGAACATTCATATAATCTTCAGGGTTTGTGCTCACAATTCGATCGATACGAAACATTCTCCCTCCGTCATGTTCAACCATCACATGAACCCCATTATATATCATTTCAATTAAATTCGCAGTCTTCTCATGATGATGAGGGAAAATGATTTCTTCAGGAACAATGGTGTAGAGTGTCATTGTAGAAGCCCCTCTTCCCCTGCTATTTTTGGCCTTCTCTCATCCATAAAGCTATTTAGTTTTCTCATGGCTTGACCGACTCCACCAACATCATCAATCATCCCAATTTCAACCGCCTCCGCACCAATCACATTCGTGCCAATATCTCGGGTTAGATTTCCTTTAGCGAACATTAGGTCTTTAAAACTTTCTTCCGTGACGTTGGAATGCCTCGTAACAAATTTAATAACTCGTTCTTGCATTTTATCCAAGTACTCAAAGGTTTGCGGCACTCCTATGACAAGACCTGTCAAACGTATAGGATGAATAGTCATAGTCGCTGTTTCAGCTATATAGGAATGGTCACAGGAAACAGCAATCGGAACACCAATAGAATGGCCCCCGCCAAGTACAATCGACACGGACGGCTTGGATAGGGATGCCAACATCTCTGCAATGGCTAGTCCCGCTTCAACGTCTCCTCCTACTGTATTTAAAATAACTAGTAGTCCCTCAATATTAGGATTTTGTTCAATTGCCACAATTTGTGGAATAACATGTTCATATTTGGTCGTTTTATTCTGAGGCGGCAGCTGCATATGTCCTTCAATTTGTCCAATGATCGTCAAACAATGGATTTTTGAGTCCTGTGATAGTTGCGGGACGTTTGTAGTTCCCAGCTGCTGGATTTTTTCAATCAAAGTCGAATTTTTACCTTCCTGCCGGCCTTCATTTTCATTTGGTAATGGTGCATTATCCACTATGCCAACCCCTTTCTCTAAAGCCTATAGCTTTATTATGTCACGAGTCTCAGACTTCATTCTTCAAGATAAAGAGGTTTCACTTAGATAAAAAAAACCTGACAATAATTCGTCAGGTTTTTTTTACTTAATACTCCATGATTATTGGTAAAATCATTGGACGGCGTTTCGTTTTTTCATAGAAGAATTGATTTAAGGCATCACGCATTTCCTGTTTCAGAGTAGACCAATCGAAAGGTTGGCGCGATCCATTTTTCTTCACGATTTCACTTACAATCTCAGTAGCTTCCCCAATCATTTTTTCTGATTCACGTACATATACGAAACCTCGTGAAATGATTTCCGGGCCAGCTGCAATACTTTTATCTTGACGGTTCAATGTGACAACGACGATTAAAATGCCATCCTGTGATAACAAGCGACGATCACGGAGTACGATATTACCCACATCTCCAACACCGCTCCCGTCAATTAAGATATTTCCTGCAGTGACTTTGCCGGAGAGGCCCATTTTGTCACCTTTTAATTCGATGACATCACCTTTTTCAGCAATCACGATATTTTCCCGTTTTATCCCTGCAGCAATTCCTACTTTTTGATGGGCATATAAATGACGGTATTCTCCGTGTACTGGGATAAGGAATTTAGGATTCATCAAGTTAATCATCATTTTCAGTTCTTCTTGACTGCCATGACCCGTTACGTGCACTTTATATTTACTAGCAGATACTACCTCTGCACCTACCCGGTAAAGTAGGTCGACCGTTTTCGATAAAATAAGTTCGCCGCCCTGTAAGGGGGATGCACTTATCAAGACTGTATCTCCCTTTTTAATCGTTACCTGCTTATGAGTTTGTTTCGCCATTTTTTGAAGCGCTGCAATAGGCTCTCCTTGATGCCCAGTCGATAATACAACGATTTCACGATCATTATACTTGTTAATTTCATTGACCGGGATAATCAGCTCTTCCTCGACCTTTAAGTATCCAAGATTTAAGGCTGTTTCATAGACACGTTGCAAGCTTTTACCCACAACAGCCACTTTCCTTCGACTAGCCGCCGCTGCATTGAAGACATGCTGAATTCGATTAATATTTGAAGCAAAGCAAGCAACAATAATTCTTCCAGAAGCTGCATGGAAGGCTTCTGTAATATCCCTTGACACAACTGCTTCAGATGGCGTATAACCCGGTCTTTCCGCGCCTGTGCTATCAGATAGCAAGCAAAGGACACCCTCTTCTCCAATACTTGCCATTTTACCGATTTCTGGTTTATAAAGATCGGTTGCAGCTTGATCAAATTTGAAATCCCCTGTATAGACGATGGCTCCATCACGCGTATGGATTACAATTCCGACAGAATCGGGAATACTATGGTTTGTCCTGAAAAAGGACACGGCTGCTTGAGGGAAACTTAAAAGAGAATCTGAATCGATCTCAGTAAATGTTGCCCTGCCATTAAAGCCGTCTTCCTTTAATTTTGTTTTGATTAAAGCAAGTGTAAGCTTTGTACCGTAAACAGGTACCGGTAAATATTTTAATACATAAGCAAGCGCACCCATATGGTCTTCATGACCATGGGTAATGAAAATACCCTGTACCCGTTCTTTATTATCCATCAAATAAGAAATGTCAGGAATTACCGCATCAATTCCCAACATTTCTTCTTCTGGCAGCATTAATCCTGCATCAAGAAGGTAGAGGTCTTCATTTACCTCAATGACGTACATATTTTTACCAAGTTCCCCTTGTCCTCCAAGAGAAATAACTTTTATTCCATTATTTTTATCTTTACCCAATCGAATATCCTCCTTAAAAAATCGCCGTTCATAATTTCCCAATGATTTCATTATAACCGATGTTCAAAAAACATGACAACACATACCATTTTCTAAGGAATTTTTTTACTTTATTTCCTATTTTAAAAATAGTCCTGCATTTATGTAGAAGGCATCCATTCCCTGTACTAAGGGTGAACACATGACTTTTATCCTTTTCTAATCGAAAGATAATTAAAAGTATAAACTTTTATCCTATAACTGGAAAGAAAATCGTCTTTATTTTCCAAACAAATACATCTTTATGTAAAAACAAGCCAATCATAAATCGATCAGCTTGTTCAGAAACTATTTATTTTTTTAATACGGAGGCTAAAGATAGGCGCTCTTGTTCAGTCAATGGCACGATTGGTAGCCTGACTGAACCTACGTCAATTCCAAATAACTGAAGAGCTGTTTTAACTGGGGCAGGGCTAGGCAGCCGCAAACAAGCTTTTAATAAGTGGCAACAGCTCCTGATGTAGCCTGGCCGCCTCGGCCGTATTCCCGCCGATAAAAGCTTCTATTATTTTTTGTAATTCATTACCGGCAATATGGGAAGCAACTGAAACTACTCCTGCTCCGCCAATCGCTAGTACTGGCAGCGTTAATGCGTCATCCCCGCTGTATAACGCAAAATCATCATCCGTTTCAGCAATGATTTGAGTCATCGCGTTTAAATCCCCGCTCGCTTCTTTTACTGCTACGATATTGGGAATTTTCGAAAGACGGATAATTGTTTCCGGTTCAATATTAACAGAAGCACGACCTGGGATGTTATATACCATTACAGGTAGCGTCGTACTTTCTGCAATTACTTTAAAATGTTGGTAAAGACCTTCTTGATTCGTTTTATTATAATACGGAGCCACAAGCATGATCGCATCTGCACCGTTTTGTTCTGCCTTTTTTGTCAACTCAATAGAAGCATACGTATTGTTGCTTCCCGTACCCATGATGACGGGTACCCGTTTTTCTACAACCTTCGAAACATGACGCAATAAGGCGATTTTTTCCTCCGAAGATAAAGTTGGAGACTCCCCAGTTGTGCCCGAAAGCACAAGTGAATCCGTTCCATTCGTTAATAAGTAATTGACCAATGAAGTCGTTTTTTGAAAATCAACATTTCCCTTGCTATCGAAAGGGGTGACCATTGCCGTTGATACTCTACCAAATATCATCATATAACACCTCTTTAATTAATAAAACTTGTATGCTTATTATGCTTCACTTTCATGCAAATGAAATGCATAATGAAGTGAATTAACAGCTTCTACTAAATCTTCTTCTTTTACTAAAACCCAAATAGTCGTATGGCTGTCAGCAGATTGAAGAATAGCAATTTCTTTCTCAGAAAGCGCTGTGACAATCTTCGCTGCAACGCCTGGCACTCCGTTGATGCCTGCACCGACTACAGAAACTTTAGCACAATTCCGCTCAATTACAGGTTCATGACCAAGCTCGGCCAAAATAGAAAGAGCAAGTTCTGTCATCTCCTCCGAAACCGTATAAACAACGCCATTTGGATAAATATTGATAAAGTCAACGGAAATGGAGGCATTGGCCATCGCTTTAAAAACTTCTGCTTGTAAATTATATTGGTCTTTTTTCGCTCGTACTTTAATTTGGGTTATTTTAGAAACGTGAGCTATTCCTGTAACTAGTCTTTCCCGTATGTCACTACCCTGGCTTCCCTTATTTACACCTGTGACAAGTGTTCCTAATCCATCACTGTATGTTGAACGGATCCTGATCGGAACTTTTGCCTGCATGGCAATTTCAACAGCACGGGGATGAATGACCTTGGCACCTTGATAAGCCATGTTGCAAACTTCTGTATAAGAAACGACTGATAATGGACGAGCTTGCTCGGCAATACGTGGATCGGCAGTCATTATTCCTTCCACATCCGTAAAAATATCGACCCTTTCAGCTTGTAAAGCAGCACCTAATGCTGCAGCTGATGTGTCGCTTCCGCCACGGCCAATAGTCGTAATGTCCCCGTTTTTAGCTGCACCCTGGAATCCTGCAACAACGACAACGTCCTTCAATTCCAGTTCTTTCACGAGACGGTCACATTTCATTTCCATTATTTTGGCACTAGAATAGTCGGAATTAGTCAAAAATCCCGCCTGAGCCCCTGTATAAGCCACGGCATTAATACCATGTTCTAACAGCATGTTCGTAAATACGACAGAAGATATCGTTTCTCCTACTGACAAAAGTAAATCCTGTTCTCGTTTTGAAAGGCTGGCTTTCGCTCCATTTACTAGAGATAGTAAGGTATCTGTTGCATAGGGATCGCCTTTTCTTCCCATGGCTGAAACCACAACCACCACTTTGTAGCCTTCTTTGATTGCCTTTTCAATATGCCCTCTGGCAAATGAACGGCTTTCCTCATCACGGACAGATGTTCCTCCGTATTTCTGGACGATAATTTTCATAATCCATACACCCCAAATATAAGCCAGCTTCCCGGTTCGGGAAGCTGACAAAAACTCTCTATCATGTATTGTTCAGTTCTTTAAGAATATATAATTTCTTACTTAACTGTTACCAAACCTAATTTTAAAAGGCTTTCAGCGATTTGAACAGAGTTCCAAGCTGCTCCTTTTAATAGATTATCGGAAACCACCCATAAATGGAAGCCTTTATCTTCATCTAAATCTTTGCGAATCCGTCCAACGAATACATCATTCTTTCCGACAGATGAAGCAGGTGTTGGATAAACTTGTTGTTCCGGCTCATCTTCTAATACAATTCCAGGTGCTGTTTTCATCAAATCTTTGATTTGAGAAGCAGATATGCCTTCTTTTTCAACTTCAATATAAACAGACTCTGAATGACCTGTTACAACAGGAAGCCTTACACATGTTGCGGCTACAGGAAGTTCTTCCATGTGCATAATTTTCTTTGTTTCATTAATCATTTTCATTTCTTCAAAAGTGAATCCATTATCCTGGAATTTATCGATTTGGGGAATGACATTAAAAGCGATTTGATAATGCTTTTCATCTCCTTTTACCGGTAAAATTTTCGGTTTGATTTCTTTCTCATCCAGCAAGTCGCGAGCTTGTTCTTTTAATTCGTTTATTGCTGCAACTCCTGCACCAGAAACAGCCTGATAAGTAGAAACAACAACTTTTGATAAGCCATAAGTCTGGCGGATAGGTTCTAATGCCACAACCATTTGGATAGTTGAACAATTCGGGTTGGCAATGATCCCATTATGCTGTTTTAAGTCTTCTTCATTTACTTCCGGTACGACAAGCGGCACATTTTCATCCATACGGAATGCGCTCGTATTGTCTACTACTATTGCTCCGCGTTTCACTGCTTCTGGTGCCAATTCCTTAGACACGCTTCCTCCAGCACTGAATAAAGCGATATCGACACCTTCAAAGCTTTCAGGTTTTGCTTCCTGCACTTCGATTTCTTCGCCCTTAAATGAAAGTTTGATTCCTGCGGAACGAGCCGATGATAAAAAGATGATTTTCTTAATCGGTAGGTCCCGTTGTTCAAGTGTTGAAATCATTTGTTGTCCTACAGCTCCAGTTGCTCCCACAACTGCAATATGCAATCCCTGTGTCTCAGTCATTTGTCAATACTCCTTTTCTATCTCTAAAAGTTAGTTGGTTGTTAGATTTACTTCTTCTTGTTCAGAATATCATTTATTTTATCACATTAACATTCCAAAGGGTCGCACTTTAACAAAATATTCTGCATCTACCGCTACAAAGTTATGCATATATTACAGTTTTTAGGGACTGGGAGCTTACTTAGAGCGCATGATCAGTTTAAATCATCCTTAAACCTTTCGACAATAACTGGTTGAATTTGTTCTCTCTCTATAGCTGCAATGATTGTATCCCGAATCATGCTCATCCTGGCAACCATGGAACTTGGTTTACCAATGGGGTTATCCTGGCCGTAAGGAACAAAATAAATATCTTTTGCGGCCATTAGCCTCATTAAATTGACACCATTTAATCCAAGCGCATCATTTGTTGATATGGCGACCACAACAGGACGGTGATTTCTCATCGTTGCTTTTGCAGCCATAAGTACAGGCGAATCGGTAAGAGCATTAGCCATTTTACTCATTGAATTACCTGTCAAAGGAGCAATTACCATACAGTCGAGCGGTAATTTAGGTCCTAAAGGCTCTGCTTTGACGATTGTATCAACGACACGATTCCCCGTCAATTTTTCGATTCTTTCAACCCAGTCCTCGCCCTTTCCGAAGCGGGTTTCCGTGTTTTGAACTGTCGATGTTACTATTGGTATTACTTCCGCCCCTTCATTTACAATCTTTTCTATTTCCGGAAACACTTCATCGTATGTGCAATGCGACCCTGTTAATCCGAAACCAATCCGTTTTCCTTGGAGACTCATATTTTTTTCCCCTTCCTTTTCATGAACTCACCTTGGATCAAAAGCCCAAGTGCATTCGCTAAGATCTGACCCGCTGTTTTTGGGGCAACTATCCCCGGTAGACTCGGTGCCAAAAGTGCCTTTATTCCCCTTTTTTCAGCATAACGAAAATCCGTCCCCCCCGGTTTTGAAGCAAGGTCGATAATTAATGTATGGACGGGCATGTTTGCAATTACTTTGGCCGTAATAATCGGAAAAGGGATCGTATTAATACATATATCAACATTTTTCATTTCTGCAGCAATATCATTTAAATGAAAGGGGGTTAACGCCATTTCACAAATCCTCGCAATATCTTCGCTTTTTCTTGCTCCAACCTTTACCTTTGCTCCAAGGGCTTGGAATGACCGGGCTACACTCATACCAACCCTCCCCAGTCCGAGAACAGATACATTCGAGCCATGGATTGTGAAATCTGTATGCTGAATGGCCATCATGATTGCTCCTTCAACAGTAGGAATCGAATTGTAAATAGCCACATCATCACGTTCAAATAGTAGTACGAGTTTGCGGTCCGCTTTCTTAAATATTCCATCAAGGTAATCATTACTAATCCCTGAATAAAAAACGCAATGGGCTGGGGTCTTTTTTATCATTTCTTCGCTCAAAACAACTTCTTCACTGGAAAAAATCGTTTCCACCTTACCATTTGTATCAGTACCTCGGACTGGTAAAATAACCGAATCTAATTCATTAAAATTTATATCCTCCATTTTTTCCTTAACCGCTCCTGTAAAAGCATGGTCGAGCTGTTCAAAACCTACTAATAGTAGCTTTGCATCAAGCTCTGTCAGTTTACGGACAACTTCAAGTTGACGCGCATCTCCACCAATTACAGCGATTTGCATGCCTGTGAGCATTAAAACCGTCACCTTCTTTATATAAAAGATCCTAACATCCCTCGCCTCTTGGTAAATATTCCTCAAGAAGCAATTCGGTTTTTGCTACATTCTCTAGTTACCATGCCATCTTATGTTTTTACTTAAAAAACGGTGATAAGAAAAGCAAAAACGCCTTAGCAAATGCCTGCTAAGGCGTTTATTATATTGATGAATAGTTTCAATAGTAACCATCCATGCTATAAATTGGTTTATCCGTCCATATGCTCGCCATCTTTAATGGGAAGTCCCTCCTGAAAATCGATGATGAGCATATCCGTTCCTATTTTTTTAATATGCTCCCATGGGACGCGAATTTCACTGCCATTTCTTAAGAGTCCGAACCACTTAACTGAAGGAATAATCAACGTGGTAATTTGTCCAGTTTCATCTACTTCCAAATCCGTCTGACCAAGAACACCTAATCTCTCCGCTCTGTTCACATCAACAATTTCTTTACCACTTAATTCACTCAATCTCAATACAAGCTCCCCCTTTTTTCACCTTCTATTCAATCTATATCCGAAAAAGGTGAACTTAGAAGGCATTTATCTAAAAATTGTACTTACCGAAAGGTCCTTGTATTTTCAAAAGCTTTTAAAAAAAAAGCCTGCTCTTCTATATAATAAACAGAAGTTCAGGCTTGTGAATTTTTATTTGTCCCAATTTTCCAGCGGGCTCACCAATGACAAGGAATGTTCCTTGAAGATTTGGTTTGCCATTTCATTGACGCTATTCTCTGTCACTTCATCAATCTTGATAATGATATCATCAAGAGAGCGGTGCTCACCCAGCATAAGCTCATTTTTCCCGTTACGGCTCATGCGGCTGTTCGTGCTTTCAAGGCTTAGCATTAAGCTTCCTTTAAGTTGCTCTTTACTATTGCGCAATTCCTTTTCCGTGATACCGTCTTTTTTAAGTGTATCCAGTGTTTCCTGAATGGTTTCATACAAACTATCAAGCTGACTTGTGCCTGTCCCTCCATACACTGTCACCAAACCTGTATCCTGGTAGCTGGAATGGTAAGAGTAGACAGAATATGCAAGACCGCGTTGTTCCCTAACGTCCTGGAATAGACGGCTACTCATGCTTCCACCAAGAATATTATTCAAGGTAATCAAGCTGTATGTTTTGTCATTACCAATTTCTAACCCTTTAAAACCAAGGCAAAGATGGGCTTGCTCAGTTTCTTTTTTACGCGTGATCCTATTTTCATGGAATGCCGGCTTCACCAATTCAAGACGCTCTTCCCCTCCTTGGTACGAGCCAAAGTAGCTTTCGACTTCTTGAATTAATTTTTCATCCACATTTCCTGCAATGGAAACGACGACTTTATCAGGCGTGTACATATCGTGAACATATTTCTTTAATGTCTCACTATTGAATGTTTCAAGTGTACTTTCCGTACCTAGTATTGGATAGCCAAGGGGATGATTTTCGTATACCGCCTTGCTTAAGAGATCATGGACAATATCATCAGGTGTATCTTCATACATTTTAATCTCTTCGTAGACGACATTTTTTTCTTTTTTCAATTCTTCCTCATCAAAAGTGGAGTTGAAGAACATATCAGCAAGGATTTCAAGCGCATAGCTAGCATGGTTATCCATAACTTTTGCATAATAGCATGTGTACTCTTTTGAAGTAAATGCATTCACTTGTCCGCCAATACTGTCAAACGACTCGGCAATTTCACGTGCATTCCTCGTAGTTGTTCCTTTGAAAAACATATGTTCAAGGAAATGGGAAACCCCATTCAATTCTGGTGTTTCATTTCGTGAACCTGTTTTGATCCATACTCCAATTGCTGCTGAACGTACTGTTGGAATATTTTCTAATACAATTCTTACTCCATTTTGACAAGTGTATTTCTTAATCAACTAACATTCCTCCCAATCATTCTATGCTGCTTTCGTAACCATAACGTTATGGATTCAACCGCTCTTCATCTACTGCTTCTGAAACGGTAACAACATCTAAGTCTTTCTTTTCTATATTAATAATTAACGTTTCCAATGATTTCGCGGTAGATTCTGTAGGATGCATTAAAATAAATGCTCCCGGGTGAACCTTAGAAAGCACCCTCTGTTGAAGTACTTCAGGACTTGGTTTTTGCCAGTCAATCGTATCCACACTCCACATAACAGTCTTTAAACCGAGAGAATCCGCGATTTTTACCGTTTCGTCTCGGTAGCTTCCGCTTGGAGGGGCGAACCATTTCATCTTCACACCTGTCACCGCTTCAATGACTTCATTCGTTTTACGAATTTCCTCACGTGTAGCCTGAGAGGAAATATTTTGCATATTCGGATGTGAATAGGAGTGGTTTCCGATTTCGTGTCCTCCACCCTTAATCATCTTCGCCAATTCTGGGTTCTTCTTAGTCCAATTACCTTCAAGGAAAAATGTTGCCTTGACATTATATTTTTTTAACACAGCCAACATATCCTGTAAGTATTCATTACCCCAGGCCACATTGATTAAAAATGATACCACTGGCTTTTCCGGATGGGCCCGGTAAATCGGAGCCGGGTCGAGATCGTTTAAATGAATCTTTGCTGGAACTTGTTGATATACCAGTTTATCCTTATCGAATCCGCCCTCCTTCTTCATAGCTTTATACGAATCATCAATATTTACCTTTAGGCCATTATATGCAGGAACGGTTTTCCAAACCGAATCTATTCGTGCATCCTGTGGTGCAATCTCATATTTTTTTGTTGATTCTTTTATTTGTAAAAGAAGCTCATCTTCCTGCTTCATTGACGCAACTGAATGATCTGTTAATTGGGTCAAATAAATATGTGTATATGGATTTTGCACTAATAACCATGATATACCTGCAATGGCACTTATCGCAACTATCTGCTTCCATTTATTATTCATTTTTTACGCCCCCTTCATACAAAAATGTATGAAGAAAACGGACAAGGTAGAACATTACATACTTTTATTGCGAATTTCCATATATAACGATGTATCCTTTAAAACAAAAAAGCATGCAGATTCACTAGGAACCGCATGCCGAATTTTTATTTCTATTATGACTGAGAAGGATTAGCTGCCTCTTTTTGTTCTTTAAGGACCGCTTTACGGGAAAGGTTAACCCTTCCTTGCTTATCAATCTCAGTAACTTTAACTAATAGCTCATCGCCAAGTGAAACGACATCTTCCACTTTACCGACTCTTTCTTCAGCCAGTTCAGAAATATGGACCAAACCATCTTTACCATTGAAGATTTCAACGAACGCTCCGAATTTTTCAATACGTTTAACTTTACCTAAGTATAGTTCGCCTACAACGACTTCACGCACGATATCTTCGATAATTTTCTTCGCTTTTTGAATCATTGCTTCATCTGTAGAAGAAATGAATACCGTTCCATCTTGTTCGATGTCAATTTTTACGCCAGTTTCTTCAATGATTTTATTGATATGTTTACCGCTCGGTCCAATGACATCGCGGATTTTGTCTGGATTAATAGACATTGTAACGATTTTCGGAGCATATTTGGATAATTGCTCACGCGGTTGATTGATTGTTGCCATCATTGATTCCAAAATGTGCATCCGGCCATGTTTAGCTTGAAGTAATGCTTCTTCAAGAATTTCTCTTGAAAGACCCTCAATTTTAATATCCATTTGAAGGGCTGTAACACCTTTTGACGTTCCAGCAACTTTAAAGTCCATGTCTCCTAGATGATCTTCCATGCCTTGAATATCTGTTAAGATCGTGTAGTGCTCACCTGTTTTAACAAGACCCATTGCAATACCTGCAACTGGAGCTTTCAACGGAACACCAGCATCCATCATTGCTAGCGTACTTGCACAGATACTTGCTTGCGATGTTGAGCCATTAGATTCAAGAACTTCAGACACAAGTCTAATTGTATAAGGGAAGTCTTTATCATTCGGTATAACCGGTTCTAATGCTCTTTCACCAAGTGCACCATGTCCGATTTCACGACGTCCTGCACCACGAATCGGGCCTGTTTCACCAACACTGAAATGAGGGAAGTTATAATGATGCATGAAACGTTTCGACTCTTCGGTTCCAAGACCGTCCAAAATCTGTACATCGCCAAGGGCACCTAATGTACAGATAGAAAGTGCTTGAGTTTGTCCACGTGTGAACAAACCAGAACCGTGTGTACGAGGCAGAATAGTTACTTCAGATGATAATGGTCTAATCTCATCCGGGTTACGGCCATCTGGACGTACCTTTTCTTCCGTAATTAAACGACGGACTTCTGATTTAACCAATTTATTTAGGATTTCTTTGATTTGTTTTAGTTTAGCTTCATCAGTTTCTTCTTCATAATGAGCCAACACGCGATCTTTTACTTCTTTAATAGCATCTTCACGAGCATGTTTTTCCTGAACTTGTACAGCTTTGTTAAGGTCTGATTCACAATGACCTTTTACTTCTGCTTCTAGATCTGCATCCACTTGGTATAGAGAGATTTGTAGCTTTTCCTTGCCGATTTCAGCAACAATTTTCTCTTGGAATGCAATAACCTTCTTGATTTCGTCATGACCAAACATAATTGCTTCAAGCATAGTTTCTTCTGGTACTTCATTTGCTCCAGCTTCAACCATGTTGATAGCATCTTTCGTACCGGCAACTGTCAAGTTAATGTCGCTTTTTGCAAGTTGGTCAACAGTAGGGTTAATAATGAATTCATTATTAATTCTTCCGACTACAACTCCAGCAATTGGACCTTCAAACGGAATATCGGAAACTGAAAGTGCAAGGGATGAACCAAGCATCGCTGCCATTTCAGAAGAACAATCTTGATCAACACTCATAACCATACTGATAATTTGAACATCGTTCCGGAAGCCATCTGCAAATAGCGGACGGATTGGACGGTCAATTAGTCGGCTTGCTAAAATTGCTCTTTCACTCGGTCTGCCTTCACGTTTGATGAAGCCACCTGGAATTTTACCGACTGCATACAGTCTTTCTTCGTAGTTGACTGTCAAAGGGAAGAAGTCGACATTTCTAGGTTCCTTTGAAGCTGTTGCTGTACTTAATACAGCTGTTTCTCCATAACGGACTAAAACTGCTCCGTTCGCTTGTTTGGCCAATTGGCCAATCTCTACCGTTACATTACGGCCGGCCCAGTCAAATGAATACGTATGTTTTTCCTGTCCCATTTATTAAACCCCTCTCTGAATCTTCACTTAGAGGCTTAGTTTACCTAAACCTGTATTGGATTAAATCATTATATGTGAAAGTAACTGAACTCAAGTTAAAACCAAACTATTCCTATTATGCACGAAAAAAACAAGCATTAACAGTAAAATGAATAAAATTTTCATTCATTCAATTATGTATATCCTAATCATTTATAAATAGAAAAAGACCCGGCTCCTGCCGAGTCCCAAGGACGAAGGCTTAGCCTAAAAATAGAACACGTCCAAATCATTTGATTAACATCAAAAAAGCGGGAAATTTCCCGCCTTCCTGAAAAAATTATCTACGTAGACCTAATTTGTTAATTAGTGTACGGTAACGAGTAACGTCTTTGTTACGTAGGTAAGTTAAAAGATTACGACGTTTACCTACCATTTTAAGAAGACCGCGACGTGAATGGTGGTCTTTTTTATGTGTGCGTAAGTGACCGTTCAAGTTGTTGATTTCTTCTGTTAATACTGCGATTTGAACTTCTGGAGATCCAGTGTCAGTATCGTGAGTTCTGAACTCAGCGATAAGTTCGTTTTTGCGTACTTGTGTAATAGCCATGTTATTATTCCTCCTAAAATTCTGTAAAATCACCTATTACCGAGCCAGCGTCGGAGTCTCGACTAGCCAAGCAATGGTTATTTTCATACATACAATAGAATACATGTTTTTCATTAAAATTGCAAGTATTGTCTATTGCTAACCGTTTATACTTTCAGTTTTGAAAAATAAGCTAACGCATTTTGCTTATCAGTTTCAATCTGTGCGACTAACGCTTCAAGTCCAGAAAATTTCTGCTCACTTCTCAGCCTAGTATGCCATTCTACCGAAACTTGATTGCCATAAATATCACCCGAGAACTCCAAAGCATGAACCTCTACGGTTGGATATTTCGGCTTTTCTTCATGGAACGTAGGTTTATAACCGACATTACAAACCCCATTATACCATTGGCCGCTTATATTAATCTTGACAGCATATACCCCAGCAGCTGGGAATATATAATCGTCACTCACTTCAATATTAGCAGTGGGGAAACCCAACTTCCTGCCTCGTTTTTCACCATGAACGACATGCCCTTTCGTTAAATAACGGCGGCCTGCCAAATGATAAAAGTCGGAAAAGTTACCGTTACTAAGTGTTTCTCTGATTCTGGTCGAACTTACCTTTTCATCTTCAAGTGTTTGTTTCGCAACAACCGTCTGCGTAAACCTTCCTCGTGCGTATACAGGCAAATCTTCCATCGATCCTTGACCGTAGCGGCCATATGAATAGTCAAAGCCGGCTACAACGTGACGGACATTCAGCCCGACAATATATTCGTCAACGAACTGTTCCGGCAACACCGAAGCAAATTCCTTGCTGAAATGAACGATAAACAGATAATCTATCTCCATCGATTCTATGATATCTATTTTATCTTCGAGTGGTGTAATATAGCGAATATTTTCCGTTTTCCTCCCCAATACTGCGGAAGGATGCGGGTCAAATGTCATAACTGCTGACTTAAGATTCATTTCATCGGCTTTTTGCTTGGCAGTTTGAATAACAATTTGATGCCCTTTATGTATGCCATCAAAAAATCCAAGCGCCATTACAAGCTCCGGAAAATCATCCGAATTAAATTGATGAGGATGCTCTATTGCGATCACTTTCACCTTTCAATCTCCTCTTTCCGACGGCAAAACGGTCTATAATTCTTGTGCCAAAACTTTTACAGGTTTAATTAATCCCTCTTTTGTCGGATGTATTTGATAAATGGCAATAGCCTTATCAGATGGATCAACCATTACAAAAGGCTGACCTTTCTCAACAACAACATCCTTAGCCTGTTCCAATACCGCACCGTTAAGTACTTTCTTTGCTACTTTATCACTAATCTGAATTTTGGGCAAATGAAATAATCCTCGCTCTAAGGGCAGCAGAAACTCATCTGTTTGTCCGGTTTCCATGAATGCTTCCACCTCAGCGAATGTCAGACAGTCTTCAAGCTTAAAACCAGCTGATTCAATCCGCGTTAGGTCTGACATATGTGCTGGAAATCCCAATTTTTCACCTATCATGACAGCAAGCGTTCTAATATATGTTCCTTTACTGCACTTAACACGAAAACGGAAAGAAATGGTTTCTCCTTTGAATTCAGAACGTTCATCGAGAAGGGTGATTTCGTAAATGGTAACCTCCCGTGTCGGTCGCTCCACTTCGATTCCGGCCCGAGCGTATTCATATAACTTTTTCCCGTTTACCTTAACAGCTGAAAACATCGGCGGAGTCTGTTCAATTTTTCCTGTTAATGATTCTAAAACTTCAAGAATTTGTTCACGCTGAATCACTTGAGTAATCCTTTTTTCAGCTACCTTATCGCCGCTTGCATCTTCCGTTGTCGTTGAAAAACCAAGGGTCACTTCCCCTTCATACGCTTTACCTGCCTCTGTCAAATATTCGGCGACTTTTGTTGCCCTACCGATACAAATCGGTAAAACCCCTGTGACATCAGGATCTAAAGTGCCTGTATGCCCAACCTTTTTTGTTTTTAATATCTTCCTTAATTTAAAAACACAATCATGGGATGTCAATCCCTTTGGTTTCCATAATGGTAGAATACCGTTCACACTTTCACCTCATTTTCTAAAAGTGGAAGCACCTCTGTCAGCTTGCACAAACAATATGAACTTAAATTCGAAAGGTGTCTTTTACTTTTTGCTACGCTTTCCTGTCATTTCAAAAAAAAGAGGTCGACCCCAAGAAGTGCAAAGCACTTATTGAGTCGACCTCCTTTTCTGCTTGCTTATTATTCGTCTTTTCCAGCCGGTTTTTCCTCTGAATTGATTTGTGAAATTAACGATTCGATTCGATTTCCGTAATCAACCGATTCATCAAATTCAAAAAACAGTTCCGGTGTTTTGCGAAGACGGATTCTTTGCCCAATTTCTGAACGCATAAATCCTTTTGCCTTTGCAAGGCCTTGAAGAGTTTTTTCCCGTTGTTCCTGATCACCCAACACGGAAATATAAACAGTTGCCTGTTGTAGATCGCCTGTAACGTCAACATCTGTTACTGTTACAAATCCGATTCTTGGATCTTTAATTTTTCGGCCGATAATTTCACTCAGCTCTTTTTTCATTTGTTCGCCAACACGATTTGCACGAAGGCTCATAATATCACCTCGCTAGCCTAAAGCCAGTCTATATCTGTTATTGTTCGCTCTATTTCCGGAAAAGAATCTAGAAATTTAAGGGCATTTTGAAGTTCTCTCTCAGTAGCCTTCCTTGAAGATGAAACGGTTACGATAGAAATCTTTGTTCGTTGCCATAGATCCTGAAAATCCGTTTCTGCTACCGATATATTGAACTTCTGTTTAAGCCGTGTCATAACACGCTGCAAAACGGCTCGTTTTTCTTTCAAAGAATGGGTGTCATAGATGATGCACTCACATTGGACAGAGCCAACGATCATTTACGCTCTATCTCTTCCATTACATAAGCTTCAATTACGTCGCCTTCTTTAAGGTCATTGTAATTTTTAATGGTAATACCGCACTCATAGTTCGTTGCCACTTCTTTTACATCATCTTTAAAACGTTTCAATGCATCAATTTCACCTTCGTAAATGACGACACCTTCACGAATTAAGCGAATGCCGCTATCACGTGTGATTTTTCCTTCTGTAACATAAGAACCAGCGATCGTACCAACTTTAGATACTTTGAAAGTCGTACGAACTTCAGCCTGACCAATAATTTTTTCTTCAAATTCAGGGTCAAGCATCCCTTTCATAGCCGACTCGATCTCTTCGATAGCTTTATAAATGATACGGTGAAGGCGGACATCAACATTTTCTGATTCAGCCGCACGCTTCGCATTCACATCAGGACGGACGTTAAATCCGATGACGATTGCATTAGAAGCCGTAGCTAGGATAATGTCAGACTCTGTAATAGCCCCGACGCCAGTGTGAATAATTTTCACTTTTGCGCCTTCTACTTCTATTTTATTCAGGGAAGCGGCAACTGCTTCAGCAGAACCTTGAACATCCGCTTTTAAGATGATGTTCAATTCTTTAATTTCCCCTTCTTTCATTTGCTCGAACAATGTATCAAGCGTTACACGAGATTTTTCATTACGTTGTGAAGCAAGCTGTCTTTGCGCACGAACTTCCCCAACTTGACGGGCAGTTTTTTCATCTTCAAAGACGATGAAACGGTCCCCAGCCTGTGGAACTTCATTCAAACCTGTGATTTCAACCGGTGTAGAAGGACCTGCATCCTTAACACGACGGCCAAGGTCATTAAGCATTGCACGAACGCGGCCGAATGTATTACCAATAACGATTGGATCTCCGACTTTCAACGTTCCGTTTTGAACAAGCAATGTTGCTACAGAGCCGCGCCCTTTATCCAAACGTGCTTCGATAACCGTTCCGTTTGCTTTACGAGTTGGATTTGCTTTATATTCTTCTACTTCACTAACTAGTAGAATCATTTCCAACAAGCTATCGATTCCTTCGCCATTTTTAGCTGAAATAGGTACGAAAATTGTATCTCCGCCCCATGCTTCAGAAACTAAACCGTGCTCTGTCAATTCTTGCATAACGCGGTCTGGATTAGCGGCTTCTTTATCCATTTTATTAACAGCGACGATAATTGGAACCTCTGCTGCTTTAGCATGGTTAATCGCTTCAACCGTTTGAGGCATAACACCATCATCCGCTGCTACAACTAGGATTGTGATATCTGTAACCTGAGCTCCACGAGCACGCATTGTTGTAAACGCAGCATGTCCTGGTGTATCAAGGAATGTAATTTTTTTGTCGTTAACTTTAACTTGATAAGCACCGATATGCTGAGTGATTCCGCCTGCTTCGCCTTCAGTTACTTTAGTATGACGAATAGAATCAAGCAATGTCGTTTTACCATGGTCAACGTGTCCCATGATCGTTACAACAGCCGGACGTTCGATCAAATCTTCAGAAGCATCTTCAGTCACTAATGACTCAAGGTCAGTTAGATCAACCCGAATCTCTTCTTCAGCCAATACACCGTATTCTGTACAGATTAATTCTATAGCATCTTTATCTAATGTTTGGTTAATTGTAGCCATCACACCAAGCATGAAAAGCTTTTTAATGATTTCAGACGGTTCACGGTGAAGTTTTTTACCAAGTTCCATAACAGTCAAAGACTCATAAAACGTAATTTTCTCTGGAAGTTCTCTTTCTTTACGTTTAGTAACAGGAGCCTGTGGTGCTTGTTGTCTTTGTTTATTATTTTTATTTCGGTTATTTCTACCTCTACTAAACTGTCCTGCTGGTTTTTTCGTACCTACAGGTTTAACGGGAGGTTTTTTCTTTAGCTTTTCTTTATTAACTGTACTCTTCTCATCTGCTTCAGCTTCGTATTTTGCAACCGTAGCGTTAGCTTTTGGTTCAGTAGCTGGGCTTTTATCTTCGCTTTTAGGCTTAATTGAATCGTTTAATTTATTTACAGTTGAATCGTCTAATGCTGTCATATGGTTTGTTACCTCTATATTCATTTCTTTAAGTTTAGTTATTACTTCCTTGCTTGAAACGTTCTTTTGTTTTGCATATTCATATACACGCAATTTTGTCATACGTTCACCCCCGTAAAATTTAATCGAGCAGCGTTCGGAGTTTTTGTGCAAAACCTTCATCCAGAACTGCGACGGCAACTCTAGCTTCCTTACCAATCGCATGGCCGAGCATAGACCTGCTTTCGACTCTTTTTAAAGGAACCTGATAAAATGCGCACTTATCAGATATTTTTTTTTCAGTGTTTTTTGAAGCGTCCGCGGATAAAATAACAACTTTGGCATTACCGCTTCTAATCTCTTTAACCACTAATTCTTCACCCGAAATTAGCTTGCGTGCTCGATTGGCCAAACCTAATAGAGACATCCATTGTTGTTGTTGGGTCATGGTGTTAGTATTTCTCCTTATTCACTAATTCAAGCAATTGTTCATAAAGGGAGGAATCGATTTGGGTACTAAGGTGATTAGCCAGCACATTTTTCTTTTTGGCCAGCTCGATAACATCCCGATCAAGAGTCAAATAAGCTCCCCTTCCCGATTTTTTTCCGGTCGGATCAAGGCTGACTTCCCCTTCTTTAGATCGAACGATACGTATGAGTTCTTTCTTCGGCTTCATTTCGCCTGTGGCCACACATTTACGCATCGGGATTTTTTTTCGGCTATTCATCTTTTTTCACCTCTAAATTTACTCGTTATCCTCTTCGAAATCTATATCCTCTTCATTCACATAGCTATCCCTGCTTAAAAGGAATTCCTGTTCTTCAACCGGGTAAATACCCGCTTCACGGGCTTCTGTTTCACTCTTGATATCAATTTTCCAACCAGTAAGTTTGGCAGCTAAGCGAGCATTTTGTCCACGCTTACCAATTGCAAGTGAAAGCTGATAGTCCGGAACGATTACAGTTGTCGCCTTTTCTTCTTCTTTTACGATAACTTCAAGTACTTTTGAAGGGCTTAAAGCATTCGCAACAAAGATAACCGGATTTTCCGACCATTTAACGATATCGATTTTTTCACCTTTTAATTCATTGACGATGGCCTGGACACGTTGTCCCTTTTGGCCTACGCAGGAACCGACCGGATCGACTTCTTCGTTTTCAGAGTGCACGGAGATTTTTGAACGGTCACCTGCTTCACGAGCAACTGACTTAATTTCTACTGTTCCATCAAAAATTTCAGGCACTTCGATTTCGAATAAACGTTTTAAAAGTCCAGGATGTGAACGGGATACAAAAATTTGCGGCCCCTTGGACGTCTTTTCAACTTTTGTGATAAAAACTTTAATACGATCATGAGGTTTATACTGCTCATTAGGCATTTGTTCATTGACTGGAAGCAATGCTTCGATTTTACCTAGACTCACATAGATAAATCGAGAATCCTGACGTTGAACAATCCCTGTCATGATATCCTCTTCGCGATCAATGAATTCAGCATAAATGATGCCGCGCTCTGCTTCACGCACTCTTTGAGTAACAACTTGCTTCGCTGTTTGTGCAGCAATGCGGCCGAAATCTTTTGGCGTTACTTCCATTTCGACAATATCCTCTAGCTGGTAGTTGGGATCAATCGCTCTTGCTTCTTCAACAGAAATTTCCAGACGTGAATCGAATACTTCATCTACAACGTCTTTTCTGGCAAATACACGCATTGTTCCTTTACCAAGATTCAAATCGATACGCACATTTTGCGCTTGGTTAAAGTTACGACGATATGCCGATATAAGAGCAGCCTCAATCGCATCGATTAAAACTTCCCTGGAAATTCCTTTTTCGTTTTCTAAAATATAGAGAGCATCCAATAACTCATTGCCCATGGTGATCCCCCTTACGGATATTTAATTATTGATTTGCTTGACTTAAGAGAAGGTAATCGCCAATCTTGCTTTGGCTACCTTTTCGTATGGAATGACGATTGTTTTCTTTCTTGTCTTGATTTTGATTTCAAGCGTCACTTCGTTCCCATCGAAGCTGGTTAAGATTCCTTCAAATTCTTTTTCATCTAAAATGGGCTCGTATGTTTTTATGTAAACATTTTTACCGATAGCATTAAGGAAATCTTTCTCTTTTTTCAGAGGCCTTTCAGCTCCGGGAGATGAAACTTCGAGAAAATAAATTTGTGGAATTGGATCAACTTCATCAAGCTTTTCACTGAGCTTTTCACTCGCTTTTCCGCAATCTTCAAGATCTACGCCTGTTTCTTTATCAATGTAAACTCGAAGGAACCAGCTTTTACCTTCCTTCACATACTCCACTTCAACTAATTCAAGCTGCAATTCTTCAAGAATTGGTAATGCTAATTCTTCTACAACTTCCGTTACCTTTTTACTCATTTGTTTCCTCCATACGTGCGTTGTATGCGCTTGGTTTCGGATTCAAAATAAATGGTCAATACAACACGAAAGAGTGGGTTTCCCCACTCTTGCCATTGGTTCCTCTTAGTATTTCCAATAAAAATATACCATAATCAAGATATTTATGCAAATATCATGTCTGTTTCTTCCTTTTTATCATCAGCTTCTCTTTTAAAATAAAGATAACTGATTTTGTTCAGGCAGAGACTCTAGACAGCCTTGTTTATCAAGGTATTCAAGAATAGTCTTGGATACTTTCCCTCGCTGTTGTAAATCTTCTTTCGAGAGGAATTCTCCATTCTTACGTGCATTAACGATATTGATGGCCGCATTTGTTCCAAGACCTGGTATTGAATTGAATGGTGGAATCAACGTGTTACCTTCAATTATGAATTGGTCTGCACTAGATTTATACAAATCCACCTTAGCAAAGCTGTATCCGCGCTCACACATTTCTAAGGCAAGTTCAAGAACCGTCAATGTATTCTTTTCCTTAGTAGAAGCATCCAATCCTTTTACATTGATTTCTTCAATCTTAGTTTTGATCGCCTGAGATCCCCGCGTCATCGCATCGATTTCAAAATCATCGGCACGAACTGTGAAATAAGCGGCATAATATAATAAAGGTAAATGCACTTTAAAATAAGCAATCCTGACAGCCATTAATACATAAGCTGCAGCATGGGCTTTCGGGAACATGTATTTAATCTTTTTACATGAATCGATATACCATTCCGGCACCTCATTTTTTCTCATTTCTGCTTCGAATTCCTCGGAGAGCCCTTTCCCTTTACGTACTGATTCCATAATTTTAAACGCCAGAGAAGGATCGAGCCCTTGATAAATCAGATAGACCATAATATCATCCCGACAACCGATAACTTCGCTAAGTGTACATATTCGGTTGTGAATCAGCTCCTGTGCATTACTCAACCATACATCGGTACCATGAGATAATCCGGATATCTGGACAAGCTCGGAAAATGTTGTAGGTTTCGTGTCTTCAAGCATCTGCCTAACAAAACGCGTACCAAATTCGGGAATACCTAGCGTTCCAGTTTTACACATAATTTGATCTTCGGTTACTCCTAATGATTCGGTACTACTGAATATTTTCATTACTTCAGGATCGTCTGTCGGAACCGTTTTTGGATCGATGCCGCTCAAATCCTGAAGCATCCTGATCACAGTCGGATCATCGTGACCAAGAATATCAAGTTTTAAAATATTATCGTGAATTGAATGGAAATCAAAATGAGTCGTTTTCCACTCGGAAGTTCGGTCATCCGCTGGGAACTGAATAGGTGTGAAATCATAAATATCCATGTAATCCGGAACAACGATGATTCCACCTGGATGCTGTCCAGTAGTCCGTTTTACTCCTGTACATCCAGCAACAAGACGGTCAGTCTCAGCTCCCCGCATATGGATATTATTGTCGGTAGAATAACCTTTTACATAGCCATACGCCGTTTTTTCAGCTACCGTACCAATCGTTCCAGCGCGGTAAACATACTCTTCTCCAAACAAGACCTTAGTATAGTTATGGGCCTTCGGCTGATATTCACCGGAGAAGTTCAAGTCAATATCAGGAACCTTATCCCCTTTAAAGCCAAGGAAGGTTTCAAACGGGATATCATGTCCGTCTTTTGTATAAGCAATGCCGCAATCTGGACAGTCTTTATCTGGCAGGTCAAATCCAGAACCCACAGAACCATCATTGAAGAATTCCGATTTTTTACACGTTGGACACACATAATGCGGCGGCAGTGGGTTTACCTCAGTAATTTCAGTCATCGTTGCAACGAACGAAGATCCCACCGACCCCCGTGATCCCACGAGATATCCATCATTCAAAGATTTTTTAACTAGTTTGTGAGAAATCAAATAAATAACGGCAAATCCATGGCCAATGATGCTTTTCAATTCTTTTTCAAGACGAGCTTCTACGATTTCCGGCAGGTTCTCTCCGTATATCTTCTTTGCCATGCCGTAACTCATCTCACGCATCTCTTCTTCTGCGCCTTCAATTTTAGGCGTGTATAACTCATCCTTGATAGGCTTGATTTCATCTATCATATCAGCGATTTTATTCGTGTTAGTTACCACAACTTCTTTGGCTTTCTCAGAACCAAGGAATGAGAAGGCCCTCAGCATATCATCAGTTGTCCGGAAATGTACATCCGGCAGCTTATGACGATTCAGCGGGTTCGCTCCACCTTGTGAATTCACAAGGATTTTACGGTAAATTTTGTCGTTTGGGTCCAAATAATGAACATTCCCTGTGGCAACGACAGGCTTATCCAATTTCTCACCAAGCTTGACGATATTTGTGATGATTGTTTCTAACGATTTATCATCCCTGATATATTCAAGCTCAATCAAATGCTGGTATACTTCCTTCGGATGAATTTCAAGATAATCGTAAAATTCAGCGATATCTATGACTTCCTCAAAACCCTTTTGCATCATCCCTTCAAAAACTTCCCCTTTATCACATCCGGATCCAACGAGAATTCCTTCACGATACTTTTTAAGTTGGGAACGCGGTAACCGAGGTACACGATAATAATAATCAATATGTGATATCGAAATTAATTTAAAAAGGTTTTTTAAACCAGCCTGTGTTTGCGCAATCAGCGTACAATGGGACGGACGGGAACGCTGATAAGCATTTCCTTTACCCATATTGTCATTTAGCTGATCATGATGGGTAATGTCTTTTTCCATCGCATCCTTTAGCATCTTCAACATAAGATAGCCTGTAGCTTCGGCATCATATATGGCCCTATGATGCTGAGTCAAATCGATATCGAACTTTTTACATAATGTATTTAAACGATGGTTTTTAAACTCCGGATATAAAAATCGGGCTAGTTCCAATGTGTCCAGAACTGGATTCGCTGCCTTAGGATATCCCATGTTTTTATAACCTATATTCAAAAAGCCCATATCAAATGTCGCGTTATGAGCAACGAGTATGGCATCTCCTGCCCAATTCCTGAACTTTTCGAGTACTTCCGAGACTTCTGGAGCATTTTCTACAAGATCATCAGTGATTCCCGTCAAATCTATGGTCGTATTGGATAACGGATGATGAGGATTCGCAAATGACTCGAATCGATCAATAATGTCCCCATCACGAATTTTTACTGCAGCAAATTCAATTATCGTATCATAAACGGCAGACAGTCCTGTCGTTTCTACATCAAACACGACATAGGTGGCATCAGCCAATGCAATATGCGCCTCATTATAGACAACCGGCACGCCGTCGTTTACAAGATTCACTTCGACGCCGTAAAGAATTTTAATGTCATTCTTTTTCCCGGCACTATAAGCTTCAGGGAATGATTGGGCACCTGCATGATCCGTGATGGCAACAGCCTTATGCCCCCACTTGGCTGCCTGGGCAATAAGGGCAGAAGTCGGTGTCACCGCATCCATAGAACTCATCGGAGTATGCATATGCAGTTCGACCCGCTTTTCCCCTTCAGGAGCCTTGTCCTGTCGACCCTGTTTAGAGATTTCATTTATATCATTTGCAATCATAACCAAATCCCGTACAAATGTATCATTTTGAATGCTACCTTGAGCACGTACCCACATTCCCTTTTTCACACGGGCAAGAATTGCGGCATCTTCTTTATCACGTGAAAACATTTTGACTAATATTGAGCTGGTATAATCCGTCACTTTGAACGTCAGTAAGCTACGGCCACTGCGAAGCTCTCGGACTTCCGCATCAAATACGAAGCCCTCAATTGCAATTCTCCGCTCTTCATCGATAATCTGTTCAATTCTTCGGAAATCAGCATCTTCTTTAATCGTATAACCAATCTTAACAGGTCCTTCGTAGACGCCATCGTCTCCACCTTTTTCCGATTCTTTCTTCTGCATTTCCACTAGGGCAGCAAGCCCCTTTTCCGCGTCTTCCTTTTGTTTCTCTTCCAAAAACTTCTGATAATCAGGATTCGAAACTGTTTCCTTTACTTCCGCATCAAGAGTCAGTGGAGGGAAACCAAACGTTTGATAGATATTCGAAATGAGTCCAGAGTATTTTCGTTTCAACTGACCGGCCTCAGTATCATTTCGTGCACTTACGATAATTTTATATCCGTTTACTGTAGGCTCTTGCTCATTTAGTAGTGACAATAGAGCTGGAGACATGCCTTGAAGCTCGCCTATGCAGTTTTTCCAATACTCTTTAACTAATTGTTCGGTCACTTGCGGGTTAGCTACATTCAAAGTGAATGAGACCTTCGCAATATGGGCGAAGGTACTTGCTAATTGAGTAGCAAGTCTTGTATGAACACTGCAAGGAATTAACGCAGGTATATTAAAGGCAAAATGCCATGTTTTGGACTCTCTCTCAATTGAGAGCTTATCAATTTCGGCACCAATGAAAAAGTTCACAAAGGCATCCTCAGTCAAGTCCATCTGCTGGAGCAAGAGTTGAAATCTCTCTCTACCGCTATTAGGATTTTGATCCATTTCCTCTCTCCCCTTATCTACTATCTCTTAAGATTTTATTCATTATTATTTCCACTCTAATATCAGTGGTTATTATAACATAACACGTACCTTTCACGAGTATCTAAATGTAGGAAAAGGAAAAGCATCATTCAATTGAATGATGCCTCCCTTCGCTATTTTTCAAAATAATTATCCTAATATTTCGCGAAGTTTTTGAGTTAGTTCAGCTCTTTCAATTTCAAGAACCTCACCAGTTTTACGGATTTTCACTTCGACAATTCCCTCTGAAGCCTTTTTACCGACTGTTACACGGACAGGAAGTCCAATTAAGTCTGAATCAGCAAATTTAACACCGGCACGTTCTTGACGATCATCCATCAGAACTTCCAAGCCTTGTGTTTTAAAATCATTATACAATTCTTCTGAAAGTGCAGACTGCGCTTCATCCTTCATATTAATTGGAATCAAATGAACTTGGTATGGCGTTAAGTTCACTGGCCAAACCAATCCTTTTTCATCGTTGAATTGCTCGGCTACAGCTGCAAGTGTGCGAGATACACCAATTCCGTAACAACCCATGATCATCGGCTGTGATCGTCCATTTTCATCAAGGAAGGTCGCGTTCATCGCTTCGGAATATTTTGTCCCAAGCTTGAATACGTGACCAACCTCAATACCTTTAGCAAATTGAATTTTTCCGTTTCCATCCGGTGATGGGTCACCCTCTTGAATAAAACGAAGATCCAAATAGTTGGCTACATTAAAATCACGGTCTGGATTTACATTCACATAATGGTAGTCTTCATCATTTGCACCACAGATTCCATTGACCATTACTTCGATAGCAACATCCGCAATCACTTCTACGTCAGAAGTGACATTGATTGGTCCAAGAGAACCAATTGCACAGCCTAAAACCTCTTTCGTCTCGATTGGATCTGCCATTTCTACGACTGATGCGTTATAGAAATTCTTCAACTTAATATCATTGACTTCATGATCACCACGCACCAATACGAGCACATATTTTTCATCCACTTTAAACAACAACGATTTAATCAACTTCGTAGCATCCGTTTTTAAGAATGTTGCTACTTCCTCGATTGATTTTTGCCCAGGTGTATGAATTTTTTCAAGTGCACCCTGTGCTTCTGAACTTTTTTCATAGTTCACACTTACTGGTGCCATTTCAATATTAGCTGCATAATCAGACGTATCTGAATAGGCAATTGTATCTTCCCCTATTTCAGATAGGACCATGAATTCATGTGTATCTTTTCCACCCATCGCTCCTGAATCGGCAATGACCGCACGGAAATCAAGACCGCAGCGGCTAAATACATTTGCATACGCCGCATATAATTTTTTATAAACAGCATCAAGGCTTTCTTGATTAGCATGGAAAGAATAAGCATCTTTCATGATAAATTCACGTCCACGCAACAATCCAAAGCGAGGCCTCTTTTCGTCACGGAATTTCGTTTGAATTTGGTATACTGTTAAAGGAAGACGCTTGTAAGACTTCACTTCATCACGAACTAGGCTTGTAATCACTTCTTCATGTGTGGCACCAAGCGCAAATTCACGGTTGTTGCGGTCCTTCAAACGCATCAACTCTGGACCATATGTATACCAGCGTCCAGATTCCTGCCAGAATTCCGCTTGTTGTAAAGCAGGCATTAATAGCTCAACTGCACCAGCATTATCCATCTCTTCCCGAACAATGGCTTCAACCTTTTGAAGCACCTTTTTCCCAAGCGGCATGAAACTATATACCCCACTGGAATTTTGTCTCATAAATCCTGCACGTAATAAAAGCTGATGACTTTTAATTTCTGCATCTGCAGGTACTTCTCTCAATGTAGGGATTAACGTCATACTTTGTTTCATATCTGCACCTCTTCAATAATTCCTTTAAATTAAACTGCCGCCACGGATAATTACATACCGTAGCTTTTATACGGTCATATAATACAAAAAAAGACTTTCTGAGATATTCAGAAAAGCTGATTTAATATACTCATTCTCGATTATACTTACGATTTACTTAGAAAACAAACTATTTCCCCAAAACGTTTAAAAAACTTAAGAAAATGGTGATTTCCATTCCCATGATTAGAAACAGCCAACAGATAATTCTGCTGGCCTGTTATACCTTATTCGAACATGTTTTATAAGAAGAATCGCTGGATGTCATTCCAAGTAACGACAATCATTAACAACATCAGCAATGCAAACCCGATAAAGTGAACCATTCCTTCTTTTTGGCGGTCAATTGGTTTTCCTCTTAAGAATTCTACCACGAAGAATAGCAGTCTTCCTCCATCCAACGCTGGTAATGGAAGAAGGTTCATAATTCCTAGGTTAATGCTGAGCAGTCCTGCCCATTTCATCAACGTGAATATACCTTGTTTTGCAACTTCTTCTGTGGATTTATAGATTCCTACAGGGCCTGATAGACTGTCGATCGTAAAGCCGCCCGTTACAAGGTCACCAAGAATAATAAAGATCTGTTTTGTCCAAAAATATGTTTCGGTAAAACCGTATTGTATTGCTTTAATCGGTGCTTTTTCAACTGGAGGGTAGACACCGATAATTCCAATTTTCTTGCCATCTCTCTTCACTTCTTGAGGAACAACGGGTACTTCTAATGTTTTCCCGTCCCTATCAACGACAAACTCTATTTCTTGTCCAGGGTTTTTTTGTATGCTTTCCTGAACATCTCCCCAAGATGAGACTTCTGCTCCCTCAATCGATTGAATAACATCCCCAGATTTTAACCCGGCATTTATAGCCGAACCATCTGCAGTCAGTTCACCGAGTTTTGCTTCATCCACAACAACCCCTTGAAACAAACCAATCAACACAAAAATGACAAACGCCAAAACAAAGTTCATCGCTGGCCCAGCTACAATCGTAAGGAAGCGGTGTCCAAGCGACTTTGAGGCAAATTGTCGGTCATAAGGTGCAATCTGATTTTCCACACCATTTTCAACGATTACCGCTTCTTTATGAATGGTAAAGGTTTTTAACGTATCTTCCTCTCCCTCTTCATAACCTGTAAGAATCAGTTTGTGATCAAGGTCGATCACTTCTACTTCAACAAGCCGGATATCAGGATATTTATCTTTATTGTTCAAAATGATTTTTGTAACATACTCTTCATTATCAAAAATTAATCCTACGCGATAACCCGGCTTCAGCTCAATATTTTCAGCATCTTCGCCAGCCATACGCACATACCCACCTAGAGGAAGCAGGCGAATCGTATAAACGGTTTCCTTCTTTTTATACGTGAATACTTTTGGTCCGAAACCGATTGCGAACTCACGGCATAAAATTCCGGCACGCTTTGCAAACACTAAGTGTCCAAGCTCATGGAAAAATACAAGAGCACCGAATATGATAATGAACGCTATAATCGTTTCTAAAGTCTGCATGTTCCGGTCACCTATCTTTCACTAGAGATTCTATATACTGCCTTGTCATTAAATCTACTTCCTGAATGGTTTCTAAATCCGGAAGTGTTATGACAGAATGCTGATTCAGCGCTTTTTCAATCAAAGTCTCAATTTCCAGGAATGATACCTTTCCAGATAAAAATGCAGCTACTGCTGCTTCATTGGCTGCATTCAAAACCGTTGTCATTGTTCCGCCCATTTTACCTGCTTCATAGGCAAATTGCAAACAAGGATATCTGGTGAAATCCATATCGCTAAAATGAAGTTTCCCTGCATCAGCCAAGTTCAGACGTTTACGCCCCACGAGTGGCAGACGGTCTGGATAAGTAAGTGCATATTGAATCGGTACGCGCATATCGGGTGTGCCCAGTTGGGCAATCACACTGGAATCATGAAATTCAACCATGGAATGGATGATACTCTCCTTATGTAGCAATACATCAATTTTATCGTAAGGAAGATCGAATAGCCAGTGGGCTTCAATGACTTCCAACCCCTTATTCATCATCGAAGCGGAGTCTACCGTAATTTTAGCACCCATTGACCAGTTCGGATGGTTTAGGGCCTCTTCCACCGTTACACCTTTCAATTCTTCTCGGGTACGATCCCGGAAGCTTCCGCCTGATGCAGTAATGACTAGACGTTCGATATTCTTTTCCTTTTCACCCTGTAACGCCTGGAAAATCGCTGAGTGCTCACTATCAACAGGGAGTAATCTAACTCCAGCTTTTTTAGCTTCGTTTATGACCAAATGACCTGCAGTCACCAGTGTCTCCTTATTGGCGATTGCAATATCCTTTTTAGCCTTTATTGCCTGTAAAGTTGGATAGAGTCCTACGCTTCCGATGACGGCATTGACTAATATTGTAGCTTGATCATAAACAGCAACAGCGGTCAGTCCTTCATCTCCGTACATGAACTCGATATCTTTTTTGCTGAAGAATTCACTTTTTAAAACATGATAATCCTCTTTAGTCTGTACTGAAACAAGTTTCGGTTCAAACTCTTGTATGTAAGTTCTGACCAATTCTATATTTTTCCCGGCTGAAAGCGCCACTATTTTGAATTGATCAGGATGAGCCCTCACTACATCCGCTGTTTGTTGGCCAATCGAACCTGTTGCACCCAAAAGGCTGATATATTTCAAATTGTTCATCTCCTAATTTATATAACACTTGCCTATGCCTTTATTTGTATTATAATACATGCAATAAATGCAAAATCGGTAAAATAAATATCAAACTATCAAGCCTGTCCAAAATTCCTCCATGACCTGGAAGAAGCTTCCCTGAATCCTTTACCCCATAATGACGTTTATAAGCCGATTGAACGAGATCTCCCAATTGGCCGAAAATCGCAATGATTAAAGAAATCAATAACAATTGTAATAATGTATAGTCGAGGGAAGAGAAAACATAAAATAGCACACCCACTATCAACGCGGAGAATATCCCTCCGAAAAATCCCTCCACCGTTTTATTTGGACTGATTTCAGGCCATAACTTTCTTTTACCTAGTGACTTACCGATAAAGTATGCTCCTGAATCGGTTGCCCAAATCGTAAATAATGCAAGCAATATATATATCAGACCCAGACCCAACGAATCACGTGTTTCAAATAGATAGTAGAATCCCATGCCTAGGTATAGGATCGTGATCACTAAAAAGCCTGCGTCATCAAAAGTAAAACGATTTTTTGAAACGACTGTATAAAGAAGTAGCAGTAAAACGCCCATTAAGAAAATTTGGACTTTATCGTAATTAATATTGGCTAAAAAAGCGGTATTTTCATTGGGTAGTAAAAGTACCCACAACAAGATATGTGAAAGAATCGCTTCAAAAGAGACCACACGCATATTTTTCATTTTCATCAGTTCATACAAACCAATGGACGCTAGCAGATATACCAGCAGTAAAAAGGGAATTCCCCCTAAAATAACTATTGGAATGAAGATAGCGGCAGCAACGACCGCCGTAATAATTCGCTGTTTCATTATTCCATTTTCCTCGCCTTCTACATTAAACGCCACCGAATCTTCGTGAACGCTTTTGATACTCCTCAACTGCCTGCAATAAATGCTCTTCACTAAAATCCGGCCATAATACATCTGTAAACCATAGCTCTGTATAAGCCGCCTGCCATAGCATGAAATTACTTAAACGGATTTCACCGCTTGTGCGAATTAGTAAATCTGGATCTGACAAATGCTTAGTCATTAAGTAACTTGTCAGTATTTCCTCCGAAACATTTTCCTTTATTATACCATTCTTAACATCATGAACGATGCTATTCACTGCGGTTACGATTTCTCCGCGGCTTCCGTAGTTTAGAGCAAAGTTTAAAATCATCCCATCATTATTCTTAGTATCTTCCATTGCCCGTTTAACGGCATTTTGAGTATGTGACGGGATGAGAGACAAGTCGCCAATCGTCTCTACTCTTACATTTTCAGAAATAAGCTCAGGTAAAAAGGTCCCGAGAAATTCCTGAGGAAGCTTCATTAAAAAGTCGACTTCACTTTTCGGACGTTTCCAATTTTCAGTGGAGAACGCATAGACGGTTAATGTTTTTACTCCTAATTTATTGGCTACTTTCGTAATTTTACGAACGGTTTTCATTCCTTCATGATGACCGGCCACGCGTGGCAGTGCACGCTTTTTGGCCCAACGGCCGTTTCCATCCATAATAATGGCAATATGTTGAGGAACATCAAACTTCTTAATATGCTGAATCCTATTTGTTACATCGGAAGAAGCATCTTTTTTAACGAAACGCTTCCATAGTGAATACATATGTTAGTCCCCCATTAGGTTGTACTTATCTCTCTACAAAGTTAAAAATATTCGCGCTCTATGTATATCAAGCTTTCTGCGAAAAAGAACAGAATCTTTATTATAATATCAAAAAAAACTTGTTCTCATATTATTATGAAAAAAAATTCTTAATTAGAAGTCAGAAGGGGAGAAATTATCACTTCTTTTTTCTAAAAACAGTTTATCATTTGCAATGAAAAATACAAAAAAGGACCACCTCCAACGTTTGCATGCAGCTTACTAACTCAAGGCGTAATCATTATCGGAGAAACCTTATTATAACAGTTTTCTCTTTTTAGCACACCTATATGTTAGAACTAAGACATGACCAGTATGGATTCGGCCCTCTTTATTTTATATTTTAAGAAGAGATTATACTTCCAAAATTTCTTTTTCTTTATCTTTCGTAATCTCATCGATTTTCGTGATATTGCCATCAGTCATCTTTTGGATGTCATCAGCATAGCCGCGTAAATCATCTTCAGTGATTTCACCATTTTTTTCAAGTTTTTTCAAATCGTCATTACCATCGCGACGAACATTACGGACTGCTATTTTCGCTTCTTCCGCTTCTTTCTTGACAACCTTCACAAGCTCTTTTCTACGTTCTTCAGTTAACGCAGGAATGGCAATACGGATGATTGATCCATCATTGGAAGGATTTAAACCTAAGTCAGATTTCAAAATCGCTTTTTCAATCTCACCTAAGACGGTTTTGTCATAAGGCTGAATCACTAAAAGTCTAGCTTCCGGTACAGAAATACCAGCAAGCTGATTAATCGGGGTTGGAGAACCATAATAATCAATAGATATTCTATCTAGCAACGAGGCATTCGCCCTGCCGGCACGGATGCTGGCTAATTCACGTGTGTAAGCTCCAATGGCTTTTTCCATTTTCGTTTTCGCATTTGAAATAACTTGTTTCGGCATCTTTTATTTCCCCCTTACAATTGTTCCAAGCGTTTCGCCTAAAACGGCTCGTTTAATATTACCTTTTTCCATAATCGAGAAGACAATCAATGGTATATCATTGTCCATGCAAAGTGAGGACGCAGTCGAATCCATTACTTCTAATCCCTCTTTAATCACATCAAGATAAGAAAGTTCATCATACTTCACAGCATTTTTGTCTTTAACCGGGTCAGCATTATAAACGCCATCCACATTATTCTTCGCCATCAAGATAACGTCAGCTTCAATTTCAGCTGCACGCAAGGCCGCAGTAGTATCCGTTGAAAAATAAGGATTACCTGTACCAGCTGCAAAAATTACAACTCTCTTTTTCTCAAGATGTCTGATCGCACGGCGTCTAATGTATGGTTCTGCCACTTGTCTCATCTCAATGGAAGTTTGAACGCGTGTTTCAATTCCAAGTTGATCAAGGCTATCTTGTAAAGCCAATGAATTCATGACTGTAGCCAACATACCCATATAATCGGCATTAGCACGATCCATGCCCATTTCACTTCCGATTTTCCCGCGCCAAATGTTTCCGCCACCGACAACTACAGCAACTTCTACATCAAGTTCAGCTACTTCTTTAACTTGTTCAGCAATTGATTTAATTACTGCAGGGTTAATTCCAAATCCTTCGTCACCGGCTAATGCTTCGCCACTGAGTTTTAGTACAACACGTTTATATTTAGCGTTACTCATGAAAACCTCCAACTATGTAATCTTTTCGTTCGTTCATCCTGTTATTCTTGCTACCAAAAGTTCATGACATTTCAAAAAATAGGGAACACTAGAGTGTTCCCTATTCAATCATTTTCTTGCAATTAGTCTTTTTTAACTTGGTTCATTACTTCTTCAGCAAAGTTTTCTTGACGTTTTTCAAGACCTTCGCCTACTTCATAACGAACGAATGATTGGATTTTTCCACCTTTTGATTCTACGAATTGTCCAACTTTTTGATCTGGATTTTTAACGAAAGCTTGTTCGTTCACACAGATTTCTTCGTAGAATTTGTTGATACGTCCTTCAACCATTTTCGCAACGATTTTTTCTGGTTTACCTTCATTAAGAGCTTGTTGTGTAAGAACTTCACGTTCGCGGTCTAGTTCGCTTGCATCCACTTGGTCACGTGAAATATATTTCGGGTTAATAGCAGCGATATGCATTGAAACGCCTTTAGCTGCCTCTGCATCAGTTGTACCCTCAAGAACAGAAAGCACACTGATACGTCCACCCATGTGAAGGTATGCGCCAAATGCGTCATTATCTGTTTTTGTAACAACTTGGAAACGACGTAGAGTTAATTTTTCACCAATTTTAGCAACTGCTGCATTGATATGATCTGCAACTTTTGCTCCATTTTCCATTGTTTGCTCAAGAGCAATTTCAACGCTTTCAGGTTTGTTAGCAAGAAGGAATGCAGCCAATTCTTTAACAAGAGCTTGGAAGCCTTCGTTTTTAGCAACGAAATCTGTTTCTGAGTTCACTTCAAGGATAACTGCTTGGTTTCCTTCAACAACGATAGAAGTTAAACCTTCAGCAGCGATACGGTCTCCTTTATTAGCAGCTTTCGCAATTCCTTTTTCACGTAGGAAATCGATTGCTTTTTCCATATCACCTTCAGTTTGTACTAGCGCCTTTTTACAGTCCATCATGCCGGCACCAGTTTTTTCACGCAATTCTTTAACTAATTGTGCAGTGATTGCCATAATATTTATCCTCCTCAAATTAAATGCAGTTTATTCAGTCTTTACCCATTTTGCCAGATAATACCTGTTTTCATCAATAAAAACAACAAATTATAGCAAAATTCTCAAAAAACCATCAACCGGTCAGTCTTATGGACAAAACCCTGATGTCATATTATCTTCATTCCCTGAAAATCAACCGTAACGTTTTTAAAAAATTCGCCCGGGATTTATGTATGCTTATTTAGTGCAAAAAAAAGGGATAAAAGGCATTATCCTCTTATCACCTTTTTTTCTTACTAATTAAGCAACCTTTTTTGCCTATTAAGCAGTTGTTGTTTCAGTTGCTGTTTCTTCGCCTTGTTTAGCTTCTAAGATAGCATCTGCCATTTTACCTGTTAATAATTTAACAGCACGGATTGCATCGTCATTCGCAGGAATAACTACATCGATTTCATCCGGATCACAGTTTGTATCAACGATACCAACAAGTGGAATGTGTAATTTGTGTGCTTCCGCAACAGCAATACGCTCTTTGCGAGGGTCGATAACGAAGATCGCATCTGGAAGAGTCTTCATATCTTTAATACCGCCTAAGAATTTCTCTAAGCGATCCCATTCTTTTTTAAGTTGGATAACTTCTTTTTTAGGAAGTACTTCGAAAGTTCCGTTTGCTTCCATTTTTTCGATATCTTTAAGACGAGTAATACGTTTTTGGATTGTTTCAAAGTTTGTTAAAGTTCCACCTAACCAACGTTGGTTTACATAGTACATACCAGAACGGATAGCTTCTTCTTTAACAGATTCTTGAGCTTGTTTTTTAGTACCAACGAAAAGAACAGTTCCACCGTTAGCAGCTAGTTCTTTAACGAAGTTATAAGCTTCCTCAACCTTTTTAACTGTTTTTTGAAGGTCGATGATGTAGATGCCGTTACGCTCAGTGAAGATATATTTCTTCATTTTCGGGTTCCAGCGACGTGTTTGGTGTCCGAAATGCACACCAGCTTCAAGCAATTGTTTCATAGAAATGACTGACATTTTAGTTCCTCCTAAATGGTTTTGTTTTTCCTCCGCACCGATCATTTTCATACAGAAACTGTCTAAACAGCACCATCTGTTAGAATCACGGGGCGTGTGTATTAACACCATTTCATAATATATCATAATGATACGACACAATCAAGCACAAATTATCTATTCATGCGAAACTTTAATAAAAGTTCAATTTCTGTTTTGCCGCGATTTAATTTTTTTGCGATTTTTTCTATAGAATGGCCTTGATCCGCTAAATATTCTACTTGTTCATTTAATGATAATTCATTTAATCCAACCTGTAACATGCCTGAAAATTCTTTTTCATACTCCTGGTTGGACAGAGAAGGGGCTTCTGAAGAAAGGTCCAATCTATCTTCCGATTTTAAGAGAAATCTATGCTCCTCATTATCTTCTGGCTGTTTTTTAAAGGCTTCGGTAGCTTGCTTTTTTGTTCCCATATGCCGCCCTTCTTTGTAATCGAGCAACATTTTTTTCTCTCGCTTGATTTCGTTATCTCTCGTGGAATTCTTCACTACCGCACGTTCTTGTTCTTCATGCTCACGCTTGGGTTTTAATGCAACTGAATTCGTAAAAGTCTTTACCAACGTCTCGTTATCTTCCTTCATTTCCATTAAATAACCAGACAAAAGTTCTTCCATCTCACTTATGATGGCTTTTTGGTCTTTTTCGAGCTTACATAAACGATTTTGACGGAGATATAAAACGACAACGGCGAAAATGGTGAGTATGTTTAAAAGAAACAGTAGAAACATAAAAATTACTAACATGGTGCCTCCTCTTAACCCGAATAGTCAATCCTGATTCCTTTATACGGATGAGAATCTTTTTTCACTGTTGTTGTTTTTTTCTTATTTTCTTTCTGCCTATCTTTTTTAAGAAACTGCCATTTATCGGCATTCCCTTCTTTTTCATAAAAATGAGCGGGAAGCTTTTGTTCTTCACTTACTACAGTCTTTTGTTTCCGTTCTTGATTCTCTCGAACTTGATGGGCAGCATGATCTTGTTGGATTAAATTTTTTTGTTGATTTTGCTCTTGGATTTTCCCTGCATCTTGGGTTCTTGAAAGAGCAATTTGCATCTCTATCGCGTTAAAACTCATGACAACCCACCCCTTTCTATAAAAACGGCATTTACAGTACTCTTTCTGACCTTAACTCAAAATACTGAACAAGGAACTAGCAAGTATTATCGTCATCGTAACCAATTAAGTTGGATGGATGGACCTGAACTGGGCAGTGGATTTTTTTGTTGGCGATTTGAAGAGTATTGCTGGTTTACTCTACAATTGGGATGCAAAACACAACTCGAACTACACTTTCAGGCACCAATATAGAATACTATGTAATTTATATACCTTGTACAGGGTCTATTTTCGAACACATGACGATTTAATCTGGGTGATATTATTTATTATGCACTTAGGGAAGAAACCCTCAACCGTTTCCAGATTCCATCTCTCGGATAGAAAATGGAAAGGAACTCTTTAACAGCATGATATGAAACCCAGCCTCCATGCCCCTTTACCCTCTCTATATTACTGCTTAATTCTTTTTATCCTGCATCGCGTTTCTTAGTTTATATATCGTCTTAGAATGGATCTGAGAAATCCGCGAAGTAGATAGGCTCATTACTTGTCCAATTTCGGTTAAAGTAAGCTCTTCTTTATAAAAAAGTTGTAAAACCAACTGTTCCTTTTCATTAAGTGTTTCTATAACTTTGGCTAATTCCACATACAGTTCTTCCCTTAACAGATGTTCCTCAGGTAGATTTGCTTTTTCATCTTTAATATGAAAGTTTGTGCCTTCTTTATCATCTTGCTCTTGAGGATTCTCATCCATTGATAAAACGTTGGCAAAGAAATTCTCATTTAATGCAGCATATACATCATCTTCCGGAATATTTAATTCAGATGCAATTTCATTTGGCGAGAGATTCCTCATGTATTTCTGCTCTAATTTTTCGATCGCAGACTCAATTTTCTTGGCTTTATCTCTAGCACTTCGCGGGAGCCAATCTTCTTTCCTTAATCCATCTAGTATCGCGCCACGAATTCGAAATGAAGCATATGTGTCAAATTTCAGATCACGTTTTGGATCAAATCGTTCTAGGGCATTGAATAACCCCATCATCCCCAAACTCCTTATATCATCACGGCTCACATTTTTAGGCAGGCTCACTGAAATACGTTGGACATGATAAGATACAAGTGGGATATATTTCTTAACCAAAATGTCCCCGGCTTGTTGATCTCTGCAGTCAATCCAATTTTTCCAGCATAACTGTTCCTCTCCGATATTCAGATTAGACATAGGACTTCCTCCTAACATTGTATACATTTTGTAATCAAAACGGCCCTCGAAGGCTCTAGATGCAACAATATTTTGATTGCAAGTGTTCCTGTCATTTCAAGTTGCACTTTTTTCTGACAAGTCGTAATCCCTTATTATATGTTTTTTGTCCCTTTATTCACGGTCCGGATATTTAACATACAATCTTTCGAATTAAATTCTATTGTTCTACCGCTATTCCCACCCACATCTTCAGCAACAACATGGATGTGCAAGTCTGCTAATTCTTTCCGGACGGCTTCCACATTTCTGGGCCCTATTCTCATGAAATCCCCTCCAGAGGCAAATTGAAACATTTGTGCCCCACCAGCCATCTTTGCTTTTAAAAAAATCAATCTTGCCCCTTCTTTTACTAAGCGCTGCACTAATTCCTTTACCGCCGTATCTGCAAATTTGGCAACGTTAATATGTCCCGATTTAGCGAGTGAAGAGTCAGGCAACATGACGTGAGCCAAACCGGCAATCTCTTTTTTTTCATCATAAATCACAACTCCAACACATGATCCTAGACCAGAAGTACGGATCGAATAGGGAGGTTTTACAATATTCATATCTGCTATGCCGACTTTTACAACCTTGACCTGTAATAATTCAGTCATTTGTTGTCACTCCTAAAGAGGAGAAAATGATATCAAAAGATTCAGGATCGGGTAACAGAAAGAAATGTCCGTCTATAGATTCCGCAAATAGCTGATCCTTTTCAAGTACAGTATCTATGACAATGGCCGTGTCACTTACTTGTGACAATTCCAATAATCCATAACTGATTGTTGCTCCTACCATGTCAATACTCAATGACGGAACAGATGGATATAAATTCAATTGGGTGAAATCTGATAGAGAAGTTAGATAGGATCCCGACAATATATTCCCTAATTCCTGAAGGCAAGAAAGCGCCAAATCAGTATATGGAGTGGAATCTATTGAAAAGGTTTCATCTCCTGTCATCTGTTGAATGAAGTATTCAGCCACAGGTAGAGAAAGGATGAAAAACATGCTACCGGAAGCATCGCCTACTATTCGCAAGAAAATGCTAGCAACAACTTGTTCAGCCCCACCAGCCATTTCCATCATTTCATCAAAGGAAACCACTCGGACATTAGGAACATTCATATCAATTTTCCTATTAAGAATTGCCGAAAGTGCAGTGGCTGCGTGCCCTGCGCCAATATTGCCAATTTCCTTCAAGATATCGAGCTGAAGGGGATTAATTTTCTCAATAAACGACATATGATTATCCTTCTATTCTCATATTTTCATTTACTTCAAGACTTAAAGCCTTTTCCAAATTAATTAACACGAGCAGTCGTTTTTCAATTTTAGCCACGCCGCTAATGTATTCTGACGCCGAATGACCAACAACTTCCGGCTGCGGTTCGATACTATCAACTGGAATATCCAATACATCATTGGCAGAGTCTACTATTAACCCCACTTCCATATCATCTAAAATGACCACGATAATCCTTGTAGAGTCGTTGTATTCTAACTCTTCAAGACCAAAACGGACCCGTAAATCAATAATTGGGGTAATTACACCCCTTAGATTTATGACTCCCTTAACAAGCTGAACAGCCTTAGGAACTCTTGTTATATGCAAAAGTTTTTCAATTCCACTAACTTTATCTACTGGAATGGCATATTCTTTATCTTTAATTTGAAATACAATTACTTTCATATCTTGAACGAGATTTGTAGTCGACATCTATTCTCCTCCTCTTAAATTTATGATGATAGCAGAGAGTAGCCTTCACGATGCCTGAATGCGAACAACCACTTAAATCAGAACTCTTCCGCCCATTGCATAACCACGGTTAAACCCTGCTGACCGTCGTTTCCTCTCTATTTCTCTATCGGTCAATGAATCAATGTGTTGCAATCAATGATCAAAGCAACTTGACCATCACCTAATATCGTTGCCCCAGATATCGCAAAAGCAGATGTTAAATAATTACCAAGAGATTTCAAGACGATTTCGAGTTGTCCAATAAATGAATCCACAACTAATCCTGCCAATTTATCACCTTTTCTGACAATAACCACAGAGAGAAATTCCTCTTCTTCCTGATGCACAGGCACTTCAAAAATTTCCTTCAGGAACAGGAGCGGTAGAACTTTCCCCCTGAAGTCAATAACTTGTTGATTATGAGCATTCATGATATCTTCTTTTTTTATAATCGCAGTCTCTATAATAGAAGAAAGTGGAATAGCATATTTTTCCTTTTGGATTTCAACCAGCATTACAGAAATTATCGATAATGTAAGGGGAAGTTGAATAAGGAATATAGATCCTTCGTTCTCTTTTGAATCGATCGTTACAGACCCACCCAATGACTCGATCGTATTTTTAACCACATCCAGCCCTACACCACGTCCTGATACATCTGAAATGGTTTCAGCTGTTGAGAACCCTGAAGCAAAAATTAATTCATAGATTTGCTTATCTGTTAAAGTAGCAGCAGCTTCCTTTGTCAAAATTCCATTGGAAAAGGCCTTGTTTAAGACAAGATCTTTATTTATTCCCGCTCCATCATCGTCAATTTCAATGAAAACATGGTTGCCGCTGTGATACGCTTTTAAAAGGATTTTCCCTTCTTCATTCTTCCCTTTCGCTAGACGTTCTTCAGGTGTTTCAATTCCATGATCCATTGCATTTCTTAATAAATGGACGAGTGGATCACCAATTTCATCTATAACTGTACGATCAAGTTCTGTTTCAGCTCCGATGATTTCCAAATCTACTTTCTTATTCAAATCCCTTGCTAATTGACGAACCATTTTAGGGAAACGATTGAATACAGTTTCTACAGGAACCATCCGCATATTCAACACAATTGTTTGCAAATCGCTGGTTATCCGGGACATTCTTTCAACTGTTTCATGCAGTTCCTGGTTATCCAAATCGCTTGAAATTTGATCGAGTCTACCTCTATCAATTACAAGTTCCTCAAATAAATTCATTAATATATCAAGCCGCTCGATATTTACCCGAATAGTCTTACTTGAGGCCGGCTTAACAGGTGCCTGCTTCTTAGTCTCCTTATTCTCACTTAAAAGCAAGGCGTTCCTTTCTTGGGCCTGGTTATCCACTGCAGCTTTTTTTTCCTCCTTAGCATTGGCAGTGTGTCGTAGATCGTCAAGATTAAGAGCATTTATATCAACTTTTTCCACTTCAGAAATCTTCATGACTTTTTTATGAAGCTCTTCACTCGATTCTTTTGTTACCACCGTAACTGTAAACTTCCGATCAAACTGTTCTTCTTCCAAAAGTTCAACTGGTGGATTGGACTTGATTACTTCACCTGATTTTTCAAGCACCTCATATACCATAAATACCCTCGCTGCTTTTAAAAGACAGTCTTCACGCAAATCTATCGAAATTTCATAACTGTCGAATCCTTGTTCTTTGGACTGCTGCAGGACTGTCAATTCAAATTCATCGTACTCACCACTTGTCACTTCTTCCTTTTCATGAACAGTAGATGCAGCTGCAGTCTCTGCGATAGAAGAGAAAACAGGCGACTCCCCTTTTTCAATCAATTGCAGCTGACGAACAACATTCTTCACATCTCTTTTTCCATCGCCACCTTCAGCAATAGACATGACAATTGCTTCTAAATCATCAACGGCTAAAAATATCACATCAAACAATTCAGGGGTAAGAATAATTTGACTGTTTCGAATCGCATCCAACACATTTTCCATTTTGTGGGTCAAGTTCGCTAAATCCTCATACCCCATGGTGGCCGACATCCCTTTTAAAGTATGAGCGGAACGAAAGATTTCGTTAACAATTGAAAGGTCTTCCGGGTTTTTCTCAAGTACCAACAGCTGTTCACTGCACGTTTGAAGATGTTCTTTACTTTCTTCAATAAATACCTCTAGATACTGATTCATATCCATGCAATCTCCACCTCCACTTGTTAACAATAGCTAATTATTGCGTTAGCTATTGTTTCTACATCCTCTATGCTATCTATCAAATTGGTAGCAATCGCCGCTTTCGGCATTCCAAATACGATTGATGTCTTCTGTGACTCTGCAATCGCTTTTAAAGGACCCGATTGATTCAACTTAATCATCCCACTTGAACCATCCATCCCCATCCCGGTCATGATGACAGCTATTTTCGCAAAATCAGTAATTTCACTTACTGATTCAAACAGCACATCTACTGAAGGGCGGTGTCCGCTACGCAGTTCGGATTGATCCAAAAGTACTGCAATGCTCATCCCCACTTTTCTCACTTTCAGGTGAAGACCTCCAGGGGCAATATAAGCAACTCCTTTTTGGATCAGTTCCCCATCCTCTGCTTCCTTCACTTGAATCCTACATAATGAATTTAGACGGTCAGCCAAGGATTTTGTAAAACCAGAGGGCATATGCTGGACAACAAGAATAGGTGCATCAATTGTTTCTGGGAGTCCCGTCAATACTGTCTGAAGAGCCCTTGGTCCTCCAGTCGATGTACCAATGACTATAATTTTTTTATTCCAATTGGACCATTTATTTTTATTTTTTTCATTTTCTAATATTTCTCTTGTATCTTTTTTACTATATTTTCCCCAAAACGATGGATTTCCCTCAATATTTATTGCATTTTTTTGTAGTTTGTGAACATTCTCACGGCTGGCTGCCATAACTTTTTCAAACCCGTTCTTTCTTAATTTTGTACAAATCCAGTGAAATGGCACCTAAAGGTTTAGCCACAAAGTCAAAGGCTCTACTGTACATAGAAGCAAAGGTATTTTCCATTCCTTCTTTCATCGTGCTTGAAAACATGATTTCAGCAGTTGGACATTCATCCATAATCCGATTTAATGCTTCTCTTCCATTCATAACCTGCATCTCTACATCTAAGGTGTCGAACTTTCTCAAATACGCAGAATCATCCACAATCAGCACTTTAACTTTATCCATGTAAGGAGACCTACTTTCCAAGAAGATATCTCTTCATATTGCTAAGGAAGTTGCTTTTTTGTAAAGTCAATTCTCCACCAAATGAATGGCTTGTATATCTCGATGCAATATCCATAAGAGCTTTAGATACATTAGCTTCAGAATCAAAAAGGATAAAGGGTATTTGTCTTGAAACAGCTTTGGAAACAGTTCTATCGTCCGGCAGGTAACCAAGTGCTACACTTTCCAGCCCCAAAAATTTCTTAAGTGCATTTTGAAGCCGCATAATCGTTTCTTTGCCTTCCTTATTTGTGAAAACTCTATTACAAACCAGAAAATATGGAATTTCTTTTTTGACGGAATGTATGTATTTCATTGTAGAGTAGGCATCCATTACGGAAGTCGGTTCAGGCGTCGTAATAACGATTAACTCATCAACACATAACAGAAATTTTGCCGAGTCCTGAGTTATACCTGCCCCCATATCAAACAAAATATAATCATAATCCGTCAACAGCAAACTAAATTCTTCATTAAACCGCATAAACTTGTTTTCATCGAGGGAAAAGAGGCTTGTCAGCCCTGTTCCACCCGTAATGATTGAAATACTCTCTGGGCCTGTCGTCATAATATCTATCAAGCTACGACCACTTTCAAAGAAATCAACGATACTGTAAGATGAATGTTCACCAATCAAAATATCTATATTTCCCATCCCGATATCCATATCGAACAACAGGACCTTATTTCCTCGTTTAGATAAAGCGAGGGAAAAGTTCAAAGAAAAGTTAGATTTTCCGACGCCACCTTTACCACTTAAAATGGCAAGAGTTTTAGCCACTGATTGATTTTGGTGGGTTTCCAGTCTTCTTCGTAAGTTCTCAGCTTGATCTTTCATATTTTTTAGCCCCAAAAGCCATTTTCAATAGCTGTAATGATGTAGCTTTTTCAATATCATCTGGTACATTCTGTCCATTTGTAATATAAGCGGCTCCTAGTTTATGAGCGTGTATAAAATTAAATATAGCCCCGAAAGTAGATGTCTCGTCAGCTTTAGTAAAAATGACCTGTTTAATTGGTATGCTAGCAAACTGCCGATAAATATCTTCCATATCCTTTTGCTTCGAAGTCAATGACAAAACTAAATATGTTTCCATCTCATCTGTAAAATCAATAATTTCACTAAGGTCTTTAACATACTGTGGATTGCGAAAATTCCTTCCAGCAGTATCTATAAATACATAGTCATAATGAGAAAAACGTTCCGTTGCTTTTTTAAAATCTTCCAAATTATACGCTACTTCAATCGGAACATTTAAAATCTTTGCATACGTTTTAAGCTGATCTATTGCTGCAATCCTGTATGTATCTGTCGTAATGAAAGCCACTTTTTTACCATACCTAAGCATGGTCTCTGCTGCTACTTTAGCGAGGGTGGTTGTCTTACCAACTCCTGTTGGTCCAACAATATTAATATATTTTTTTTGCAGACCGGGTTTCCCGTTTTGAACCTTCTCCAATATTTCAAATAAGGCTTCTTCTAACCAACCTTGTACTTCTTCGTCAGTGGATTGTTGTTTGAGAGCAAACCATTTTTCAAGTAATTCATCCATGATTTGCGAGCGAAGCTGTACATCCACTTCCTGCTCTGTGAGATAATCATTGATTTTCTGCAGTTTTCCCGGATAGTGTCTATCAGATGTGATTTGTATACTTTTAATCATATCCTTTAAACCTTCTAATTCTTTTAATAGATCCGTACTTTCATTGTTACCTTCCTGTGTAATAGTGCTATTACTCGATATTTCTTGTTTCACAGGCAACTTCTTCGTTTTTTGTTTAGTTACCATTTGGTTGGGCTGTGAAACTGGATCGATGGCTGCAATGACTTCGATATTCCGTTTTTTAAATAATCCTAGGAAACCACCAATATAGACAGCTTTTGAACTTAAAATAATCGCATCACTGCCTAATTCTTCTCTTATTCGCTTCATAGCTTCGGCCATTGATGGTGCCATATATTTCTTTACTTTCAATCGATATTCACCACCCCTACACTTTGTACTTCTACATTCGATTCGAGTTCATTGTATGAAAGAATCGGTACATTAGGAAAATAACGTTCTGTTAACTGCCGGGTATACATCCGTACTGCTGGAGAACAAAGTAGGATTGGTTGATGTTCCATTAACGTCAGCTCATCCAATTTGGCCGCAATTGCCTCCAATATGGACTGAGATATATTTGGATCTAGTGATAAAAAGTTTCCATGTTCAGTTTGTTGCACTCCATCTGCAATGGTTTTTTCTACTTTTCCCGATAACGTGATGACTTTTATTCGATTTTCTTCTACGATAAAGGAATTAGTAATCTGCCTGGCTAAATTCTGTCGTACATATTCAGTAAGCAAATCTGTATCCGTCGACAACTTACCATAATCAGCAAGTGTTTCGAAAATGATTGATAAGTTCCTTATAGAAACTTTTTCCTTTAACAATTTTGCCAATACCTTTTGTACATCACCTATCGACAAGGGATTCGGGGTGACCTCTTCTACAAGAATTGGTGATGATTCACCAAGATAATCGATCAATTGTTTCGTTTCCTGCCTGCCCAAAAGCTCATGAGCATTCGCTTTTATGACTTCCGTTAAATGTGTGGATACAACACTTGGAGGATCTACAACTGTATAGCCCATCATCTCTGCATGCTCTTTCATATCATCCGTAATCCATTTAGCTGGTAGACCAAATGATGGTTCTATCGTATCGATTCCTTCTATTGATTCATCTTCTATTCCTGGACTCATTGCCAAAAAGTGATTCAGAAGCAATTCCCCTTTTGCAATTTCATTTCCCTTAATTTTTAGCCGATACTCATTAGGGTTCAACTGGATATTATCTCGTATTCTGACGACTGGAATGACAAGTCCCATTTCAATTGCCAGTTGTCGGCGGATCATGACGACACGGTCTAGTAAGTCTCCCCCTTGATTGGCATCAGCAAGGGGAATTAGTCCATATCCAAACTCGAATTCGATTGGATCGACACTCAAAAGGTTAACGACACTTTCTGGACTTTTCATTTCATCTGTTTCCAACACTTCTTCCATTTCTTGTATTTCACTTTCATTCGGCTGTGGTATCCTAGAAATCGTATACCCTCCTATGACTAATAACGCTGCAATTGGAAACGTAAATATATCTGAAATTGGCGTGAATAAACCTAGCAAAAAAATTGTTGCTGCAGTCAAGTAAAGCATCTTTGGAAATTGAAATAACTGTTCAACAATATCTGATCCAAGATTACCATTCGAGGCTGCCCGGGTTACGACTATTCCTGTTGCTGTTGAAATCAATAAGGCAGGCACTTGACTGACAATTCCATCTCCAACTGATAACATGGAAAAATGAACAGCAGATTCTCCAAAACTCATATCCAATTGCATGACACCAATAATCATTCCAAAAATCAAATTGATGATGACAATGATAATACCGGCGATGGCGTCTCCTTTAACAAACTTACTCGCTCCGTCCATGGATCCATAAAAGTCAGCTTCATTGCTGATTTTTTCTCGTCTGGTACGTGCGTCATTTTCTGAGATCATCCCAGCATTCAAATCTGCATCAATGGCCATCTGTTTCCCAGGCATCGCATCTAGCGTAAATCTTGCTGCCACTTCTGACACCCGTTCAGAACCTTTCGTGATGACGATGAAATTGATGATAACCAAAATGATAAATACAACTAAACCTACAAGCACGTTCCCTCCGACTACAAACGAGCCAAAGGTTTCGACTACACCGCCAGCATCACCATATGTCAAAATGGCACGTGTCGTCGACACATTCAACCCCAGCCTGAATAATGTCAGTAAAAGGAGCAAGGAAGGAAATATTGAAAATTCCAAAGGCTCTTTCATATTCATCGTAGTCAATAGAACCAACAGCGCAAGAGATATATTTAAAAGAAGTAAAATACTTAACAACCATGTTGGTAATGGAATGACCAACATGGCAACAATCATGATGACGCTCGATATGACAACTAAATCTCTTGCTCGCATGTTCTTCTCTCCTAACTAGCGGGTCACATTTTACTTCCTTACAGCTTACCTTTCGTTTTATAAACAAAGGCGAGTATTTCAGCGACTGCCTTAAAAAATTCCTCAGGAATCGCCTGGCCTATTTGCGCTTGATCATATAAGGACCTTGCCAAAGGACGGTTTTCTACCATGATCACATCGTTTTCTTTAGCAATATATTTAATTTTCTGAGCTACAAAATCAACGCCTTTTGCCACTACAAACGGAGCCTCCGCCTTATTTTCATCATATTTTAAAGCAATCGCAAAATGCGTCGGGTTTGTGATGACGACATCAGCATTTGGCACTTCCTGCATCATTCTCTGCGCTGCCATCTGCCTTTGCTTTTGCTTAATCTTTGATTTAATTAACGGGTCACCTTCGGAATTTTTATATTCATCCTTAATATCCTGTTTGGACATCCGGATGTTTTTTTCAAAGTCATATTTTTGATACAAATAGTCTAATAGAGCAATGAACAATAAAGCCACGGCAGCATAATACCCTACCTTTATCGTAATATCTGCCAATGTTGCCATTGCTTCTTCCACAGAAATCTGGGATAAAATCATAATCTCGTCCATACGCTGCCAAAGTACATAAAAGGCAACTAAACCTACAAATGATATTTTAAGAATGGATTTCAATAATTCAACAATGGCCCTCAAGGAAAAAATACGTTTGAACCCTTTAATAGGATCCAATTTTTCAAGTTTAAACTGAATTGACTCAGTAGAAAACATAAACCCAATTTGCATCACATTAGCCAAAACTCCTGCAATCACCGCTGCTGCAAAAACAGGACCGAGGATAAGTCCCATCTCCTTCAAAACCTCTATCATAGTAATTTGTATATTTTCCTCACTGAATCCTGCAATCGTAAAGTGTTGCAGATATTCTTTCATGAGACCGAGAAGATGATTGTACATATAAGGTCCCATCATCAATAGCACCGAAAACACAGCAATTAAATTCACAGAGGTATTTACATCCTGACTTTTAGCTACCTGTCCTTTTTTCTTCGAATCCTGACGTTTTTTTAGAGTCGCCTTTTCCGTCTTTTCACCAGCGAAAAACTGTAAATCCAGCTGAATCCACCCCATGTTATACTCCTCCGATCAGCTGCATTAACTGACGCATCGTCACAAGTAAGAAATTAAAAAGTTGGGTAACAACCGTCATCATCATTCCCATGACTATCACTATAACCGCTAAACCTGCTATAATTTTCACTGGAATTCCGACAACAAATACATTTAATTGGGGAACTGTCCTTGCCAGAATTCCAAGCGTGACATCCACTAAAAAAATGCTGCCCACTACTGGAATTGACATTTGCAACGCAATCATGAATGTCTTACTAAATGCTTTGGCCAAGTACTCTATTAATGCCTGGTCCCCAAAGGGCACAAATAATTGATCAATCGGGATGAACTGATAGCTATAAAAAATTCCATCCAAAAGCAAATGATGACCGTTTGTACTTAAAAGAAATAATAAGGCAATCGTATATAGATATTGTCCCATTAATGGACTTTGAGCCCCTGTTTGCGGATCGATGACATTGGCAATTGAAAAACCCATTTGAAAGTCAATTAACCCACCTGCAACTTGAACCGCTGATAAAATCATATAGGCAGCAAACCCGATGAAAAGCCCTACAAATGCTTCCTTTATGATTAATAAATAAAATGTGACATCCAAAGCTAGAACCGGCGCTTCAATGGTATAGTACATAATCCAAGCAAGGAAAATCCCAAGTCCGATTCGATGCTGTATCGGTATAGATCGATACGAAAAAATCGGCATTGCCACGAAAAAGGTTGTAACCCTGACCACTATTAATAAAAATGCAGGAAAGTACGGAAATATATCCTCCATTCTCTACCCTACAAATCGATTCAAGTTACCGAATATTTCATTTGCGTATGATAATAGATGACTTAGCATCCATGGAGCGAGTAAAATAAGTGCCAATAAGACAGCCACAATTTTTGGAACGAAGGCCAAGGTCTGTTCCTGAATCTGTGTGGTCGCCTGAAAGATACTTACTAATAGTCCTACAACAAGAGCTATCAACATCAAGGGGCCAGCTATGATCAATACCATATAAATTCCTTTTTCTGCTACATCAATAACAAACTCTGCGCTCATTTTTTCTCACCTGCTTAAAAACTCTGTAATAAAGACTTCACTACTAAATACCAACCATCAACAAGAATGAAGAGGAGGATTTTAAACGGCAAGGAAATCATGACTGGTGGTAACATCATCATCCCCATCGACATCAGGACACTTGCAACGACCATATCAATAACCAGAAATGGAATGAAAATCATAAAACCTATTTGGAAGGCTGTTTTGATTTCACTAATTGCAAAAGCTGGTACAAATGCGGTCAAGGGAATATCCTGTATCGTTTCCGGCTTATCGACCTTGGCATATTCTAGAAATAAGGCCAAGTCCTTCTGCCTTGTATGGGCACTCATAAATTCCTTAAAAGGAATCGCAGTCTGCTCATACGCCTCTTCTAAATCTATTTCTTCATTAAATAGAGGAGTTAATGCTTTTTCGTTCACTTCCTGAAAAGTCGGTGCCATTACAAAAAATGTCATAAAAAGAGCTAGACCAACCAGGACTTGATTCGGCGGCATCTGTTGTGTAGCAAGCGACGTTCTCACAAAACTGAGGACAATAATGATTCTTGTAAAGCATGTCATTAAAATCAAAATGCTTGGAGCAAGCGATAAAACAGTCATCAGGAGAACAAGTTTGACGGAAGTAGAGACATTAGTGGGATCGCTGTTATTAAAAAACTCCATGAACTCATTCATTGTCTCTTCCTTTCCTTTCAAGCTCATTTAACAGATTCTTCCTACTATCAGACATTTGATCGAGCTGATTTTTGAACTCTGAGGAAAAACTATTAGTTTCGATTTCTCTTTTTTTCAGCCACTTATTTTTCAATTTCGTGGCAAATTCTCCTGGCTGAATCATTTGATCCATTTTTTCGTTGTAATCTTTCATTAACTGCTCATATTCCTCGGGATTATCTATTTCTTTCAAGAGCTGTATGTTTTCGCCAACTCCGACTACTAATATTCTACCGCCCACTTTAACAAGCTGAACCGATCGATTTGCTCCAAGGCTTGTGCCGCCTAAATTCTCTACTGAATTTGCTTTTTGATACGATTTACTTTTTTTATTTATGAACTTTAATATGATATATAAAAGCCCCACCACAAAAATGGTCGCAAAGATCATCCTTAGAAACTCCCAAATAGTTATCCCCACTTGTTCGGGATTTGAAGCTTGTTTGGTAGTTTGGGAGTCTTTTGATTTATCCGTTTTCAAATCATCTGGCTGTTCATAAACATCCTTAACTGTTTTATCAAGATCTTCCGCACTCGCCTGAATGGCCCCTGAGAAGAAAACTGCTATCACAAGTGAGACCTGAAGCCATTTTTTAATAAAAAACAATATGAAGACACCCTCTTACTTCATTAACTTAATGCTTTATTTATGGCTTCCAATACCCTGTCTGCCTGAAATGGTTTCACGATAAAGTCTTTTGCCCCTGCCTGGATTGCATCAATAACCATTGCTTGTTGCCCCATTGCAGAACACATTATGACCTTCGCTTGCGGATTTACCTTTTTAATTTCTTTTAATGCTGTGATTCCATCCATTTCAGGCATAGTAATATCCATCGTTACAAGATCCGGATGCGTTTCTCTATATTTCTCTACTGCCTGAGCACCATCTGCTGCTTCTCCAACAATTTCAAAACCATTTTTAGAAAGGATATCTTTTATCATCATTCTCATAAATGCTGCATCGTCAACAATTAAAATTTTATTTGCCATTTTTTTGTCCTCCAAATTTATCTAAGTTTTTTTAGTCGATCGCTCTGACTCATAATATCCGTAACACGAACTCCAAAGTTTTCATCAATCACAACAACCTCGCCTTTTGCAATTAAGCGGCTGTTTACCAGGATATCCACCGGTTCACCAGCTAATTTATCCAATTCAATTATAGAACCAGATGACAGCTCTAGAATTTCTTTGACAGAGCGCTTTGTTCTCCCAAGCTCTACGGTTACCTGCAATGGGATATCCATCAGCATGCTAAGATTTTTCGTTTCGGACTCTTGAAGCTGATACGGCTGAAAACTGGAAAAACTGGCTGGCTGAACATTTACCGGTTGTCCTGTTGGAACGGATGAAACTCCAAAATGTTGCGGTTCATTCGGTATTTTGTATGTCGGTTTTGTTTGGTAACCACTATGTCCATAATTCTCATTTGTCGGCCGATTCGATACAGGATTTTGGAATGATACCGGCTCTTGAAGAGAATTGCTCTGTGTTGGGTTGGTTTGTATCTGTTCCATTTTATTTTCATCGGCTTCACTTTCACTTGTTCCATTTAATAGTTCACTGACTAACCCTTTTGCAAATTCTAAAGGCAACAGTTGCATAATGTTGGAATCAATTAATGTCCCCACTCTTAAACGGAAAGAAATTTTTGCAAATAAATCCTCATCCGGTATTGCACTTTCACCTTCACCATTTAAAAAGTTCAGTAAATCGATGCTTGGTGGTGAAATATCTACCTTTTTACTGAAAATGGTCGACATTGATGTAGCAGCCGAACCCATCATTTGGTTCATTGCTTCCTGGACCGCACTTAGTTGAATTTCTCCTAGCATCTCTGAAGGATTCAAACCATCACCGCCAAGCATCAAATCGGCAATGATCGCCGCATCACTTTGTTTGATGACAAGCATATTAATGCCTGTAAAACCTTCTGTATATTGCACTTGGATGGCTACATAGGGATGCGGGAATTCTTCCGCAATCTTACCCCTTTCAATTAATGTAACCGCCGGGGTAGTGATATCCACTTTCTGATTCAACAAAGTGGATAAAGCAGTGGCCGAACTCCCGAAAGAGATATTCCCAATTTCACCGAGCGCGTCCAGTTCCATCATTGATAAATAATCTTCTATCGAAAGAAAGTTCACCTCATCTTCTATATCACTTGTACCTTTTAAAAGGGCATCTATCTCGTCTTGTGAAAGCATTTCATCACTTATCATTTTCGTCTCCCCCTTTCAAAATATTAAGAATCTGGATGGCGTGTTTTTTACCTACTTTGCCTGGTTGTCCACTATATTTCGGAATTCCCCCTACTTTAATTGTTAAAGGCTTATCGATAGCATGATTTAAATCGATGACATCACCTACATCAAGCAGAAGGAAATCCTGGATAGCGATATCCGTAGTTCCTAATTCGGAAATAATTGAGAGATCTGCATTCCTAATACGATTTTCCAAAACCTTGATTTCCTCAGGAATTCTTTCTTTTTGAGAATTTTCCATCCAGTAGTGAGCAGACAACTTCGGTATGATTGGTTCTAAAACGACGTGAGGAATACAAATGTTAATCATTCCGCTCGTTTCACCGATTTGCGTATTTAGAGATATGACTACAACTGTGTCATTTGGTGAAACCAATTGTAAAAATTGCGGATTCACCTCAAACTCTGTCATTACCGGTTCGATATCAACAATCGTCCCCCAAGCTTCTTGTAAATTTTCAAAAGCCTTTTCAAATAGATTTGACATGATCTTTGTTTCTATTTCAGTTAAGCTGTCGACTTTATTAACGCTGATACCCCGTCCTCCCAAAACTCTATCCATCATGGAATAAGCGATATTCGGATTGACCTCAAGAATGATACGGCCATCCAGAGGCGGTACCTCAAACACATTCAAAATGGTCATCTTAGGTATTGAACGTATAAACTCTTCATATGGAATTTGATCTGCAGATGCTACGGATATTTGAACATATGTCCTCAGCTGAGCAGAGAAATAAGTTGTAAGCAATCTTGCAAAGTTCTCGTGTATCCTAGTCAAACTGCGGATTTGATCCTTTGAAAACCGAAGTGCTCTTTTAAAGTCGTACACCTTCACTCTTTTTTCTACTTCTTCTTTCTTTAAATCATCTGCATCCATTTCACCTGTAGAAATGGCCGATAACAAAGCATCGATTTCATTTTGCGATAATATTTCCCCGGACATTAGCACTCACCTCCAAAGCTTCCCCTTCTTATTTAATGAAGCAAGGATGTTCTCATTGAAGAATCGAGGAGGTTATATAAACCTTTTCAACTTTTCCTTCTTCCATTAATTCATTAATTCTAGTCTTTAACGTATCCTGAAGTTTTTCCTTGCCCTTTTTACCAGTTAACTCTGCCGCTTTCATTTCGGACAGTTCGGCAATAATAATGTTTTTCACCTGAAAACTTCTTTTTTCCAACTCTTCTTTTGCTTTTTTATTTTCTGTTTGGACCATAAATGAGATTTTGATATAATCATTACCCGAAAGATTCGTTGTAATTTCAGGAATTTCAACAGATGATTTGATAATTTCATCTATGGAGGGTTTACCCTCTGCAGATGTGGGGTCAGATAACTTTGTAACAACCACGACCGCTATTACGCCAACAAGAGTAATTGCCACCAGCATAATCAACATAATCGTCAATAGTTTTTTTTTCATAACCTTTCCTCCTCATCATCACGCAATCCCAGAACATTCACGGTACGATAAAATTGTATAATAGCTTGAATTATTTCTTCTTCCTTCTCGAGCACCACGATTTTCTTCCCATTTGTAAACGTAATAGTCGAATCCGGCAACGATTCGACCGTATCTATGTACAATGCATTGATATGAAAGCTTTTGCCATTCAGCCTTGTGACTTTAATAATAATATTTAGGAGCCAGAGCAAATAAGCACCTGGCTCCTCCCTCCCTTAACTTATCGTTTTAAGTTAACCAGCTCTTGTAAAATTTCATCCGACGTCGTGATAATTCTTGAATTCGATTGGAATCCACGTTGCGCGACGATCATTTCCGTAAACTCTTCTGATAAATCGACGTTGGACATTTCCAAAGAACCTGATGCAATTGTTCCGCGTCCTTCACCTGCGACATTGATGTTTGCTGTACCAGAGTTTATTGATTCTTGGAATATATTGCCTCCTGTTTTAGTCAATCCGGATGCATTTGTAAACTTGGCAATAGCCAGTTGACCCAAAGTCACAATTTTCCCATTTGAGTAGATACCGCTAATTTCACCTGATGGCCCAAAATTAAAGCTCTCCAGTTTCCCTTCTTTATTACCATTCGGGTTGACCATAGCTGTAGTTGTTCCTTTATCTTGGGTGAGAGTAGAGAAATCGAAATCTAATTTTATTTTTTTACTATCATCACTGTCATCACCTTTACTAATATCAATTGATAGGTTAACATCGCTTGTCACATCGCATTTACCATCCGTAAAACTAAGAGTAGTTAAAGGCTCTAGTTCAGAGTCCGAAGTTGGATCCTGATCATAAACTCCCCAATTATTCTCACCATTTTTCTTGAAATAAATAGTTGTTGTTTGTTCTTTACCTTTTTCATCAACAACTTTTATTTGCTGGCTGAATACGGAACCCTCAATTGCGTCCGCTGCCAAGTTTTCACTTACGGATACTTTTGTAGTTGTTACAGCAGGTAAAACCGCATTAACGTTTACAGATACATCTCCGATTGTTTTTGATGGTTTTCCGTTTGCATCAACCTTGTAGGCCTGCACTTTCATTCCATTAGAATTTACAAGCGTGCCATTATCATCTAAATAGAAGTTACCAGCACGTGTATAAGATAATACATCTCCTTCTTTGACGACGAAATATCCATCTCCAGATATACCCAAATCAAGATCGCGTCCAGTAGTTTGCAAGCTTGATTGAGTATGAATGGTGTCAATTGTTGCGATAGTTGACCCCAATCCAATCTGCTTAGAATTGGTACCACCTTTATTTGCTGTCGCGGCACTAGCACCAGATATTGTTTGGTTCATCGTATCACTGAATGTTACACGACTTTTTTTGAAACCATAGGTGTTGACATTAGCCACATTATTCCCAATAACATCTAATTTTGTTTGTAAGTTCTTCAATCCGCTTATTCCTGAGTACATTGAACGAAGCATTATAAGCTCCCCTTTCATATCGTGACTGCTTCTGTCATTCCACAGCCTAGGCTTCCTATACTAGGTCCGGCCTATTAATCTAATAGTATGGTACCATTGATATTCGTAAAAATTTGAGACGAGGCTTCCTCTCGATCCACAACAGTAATGACTTTGTTATTTTTAGTGCTGATTACGAGTGCCGCGTTATCGATAATAATAAGAGATTCTGTCACACCCATCTTTTTGGCCTCATTTGCTTTATCGGCTATTTTGTCCCAAGTTTGTTGCTCTATTACTATTTTCCTTTGATCCATCCGCATTTGTGCATGTTTACTAATTGTCAGCTTTTCATTAGTAGATATGGCTTCTTGAAAATGCTGTTGAAATCCTTGTTGGATCATTTGCCTTTGTCTTAAGGGAGTAGTTTTTGTTTGTGGAATCATCTGAGCGGAATTTGCTTGAAAACCGAGTTTATCCATTATTCCGCTCCTTAAGCACTAGCGATTTTGATCAATTGATCTAATGATAGTTTTGTGCCGCTTTGATCATCCACTTCTATCTGCACCTTGCCTTTATTCATGGATACTGATGTAACAACGGCAGAAAGGTCTCCATTTTCTTCATCATTCCATGTGACACGTTTGCCTATTAATTCACTTGCATTAGTCAAACTGTTAGATGTCGTGCTTGATTGTTTCATTGCCGAAATATTTGCTGGTTGAAGTTTTGTGCCATCTTCTAAAATGAAATAAATATTGTCACCTTTATATTGAATCGATTCCACGATACCTACACCTTCTTCTATCGCAAGGTTCTCACCGCTTTCATCCAATATATGCCAAGTTACTTCCTTACCAACGAATGAGTTATAGTTCATTAGACTATTTTGTTGGTTTAACCCAATTAGTTCATCTATTTGGGATCCTATATTCATCATTTGTTCCAAAGAAGAAAAAGTGGCCATTTGGGCTATAAATTCTGTATTGTCCATCGGACTGGAAGGATCTTGGTTTTGCAGCTGGGTAAGCAATAATTTCAGGAAATCATCTTTTCCGAGTGAATCGCCTGTTTTTCTATCTGATTGATAGCTTGATAATAATAGTGACGTATCAATGGTCGTCATTTCTTCACCTACACTTCTAGATTTAGCAGAGCTTCTGCAAAGGAGCCTGTAAATTCACTTTCCGTCTCGTCATTGCTTTCCCTCTTATTCTCTTGTTGTCTATTTTGTTCATCCGCATCTTTCTGGCTGAATTTCTCAGAGTTGAAAGCATTGTAAGCCTGTGATACTTCAATTTTTTCAATTTGGATATTTTGGCCGTTAAAGGCTTGCTTTAACCCGTGAATCTGTTTCTCCAGCATATTTTTTGCTTGCGCCGATGTGGCCAAAATTTTTGCTGTCATCATGCCATCCTTTTGAATCAACTCAATTCTAAGTGACCCTAGGTGTTCGGGATTCAATTTTATTAACAGTTTATTTACACCGTTAGCCCCTGTGAAATTTGCTTTACTCAAGATACTTTCAAACTGTTTAACAAACTCTTCCTGACTGACAGTTTGTCCACCCTTAGCAGCCGTCAAGACGAATTGTTCAAGCTTTGTCATTAGAAATGACATACCCGAACCTTGATAGTAACTACTATCCGCTGTTTTTAAAGTCAGACCGGTACTATTTGTTCCATCTTTACTTTCCTTGTCGCTTCCAGTTAATTGTGAGAATGCGCTTTTCACAGTTTCCAATGTTTTATTTTGCCCTTTTTCCAAAAGAAGAGAAAAATCAAGGTTAGTATTTGTTTTCTGATGCTGATTAGGCAGCCATTTTTCCAGTTTTCCTGATATCTCTTCAAGCAGATTTTTCATTTGCTTATGGATGGTTGCTTCATCTTGTGTCATATCTTTATTCTCTGATAAAAGATCGTGAAGTTTTACCAACTTTAATAGATTCGCTGTCCCCTCTAACGGGAGCTGTTTCCACTCTTCTTCACTCAACGAAGCAACCTGTTTTAGGATTGTATATAGTTCCATGACATTGGCTGATAACAGGCTTTGTGAATCCAACCTCAAGTCTTCCGGTTCTTGATCTAAATTGATTTCCTCTATAGTCGTAAAGAATTCTGTAAGAGTCTCTTCATTATTACCGCTAAGCCTTTTTAGTAACTGGAATAGGAGGGTTCTAACATCCCCTTGATTGTTTACTAAAGGATCTTCAGCAACACTTTCTTCCTCAAGGTCACTTAGACTGTTAAGTTTCAAAATATCTAGTAAATCCTTTAGAGTTGACAACCCCTCATTGGAAAGACGAAAGGATTCAGTATCTAATGGACTGCCTGAATCTACCCCTACGGCGGATTGAAGGACTGAACCAAACCCCAATTTCATCCCCTGGTTTTGCTTTAATTGAACAGTTTGACTTACTGCTGCCAAGGGGAATAAAGAATTAATGGCCAAATTCATATATTATTCACCTCCTTTAAAGCTTCCCCTTAAGAACTTTGCTCCGATAGTCTCTTCGTTAACCTGGCAGCATCTGCTGTTGTCATTTGCTCTAATACCTTCGCTAAAGTATCAGCTTTCATACTTGCCAAGATCTTAACAGCATCTTCATCACTCATTTCTGTAATGATAGGAGCTGACTTCTTTGGTGCCATGGTTTCATAAGTGCGTATTATATCTTTGAAAGCCTTTTTACTCCCATCCTGACTTTCTCTAAGCTGTTTCACTTCAGACTGAAGCTGCTGTTTTTCTGCTTCAGCCTTTTCAACGGCCTTGTCTCGTGTATCAATTATTCCTTCCAGCTTCTCTATCTCTTTTTCTTTGTTTTCTATTTCGGTTTCTAACTTCGCCAGTTTTCTTGAAACTTTCTCAGTGTCTTTGGCTGAGTTTTCTTTTACCTCATCCTTTTGAATAAGTTCGGCGAAGGGGATTTTAGCGGACATCTCCTTAGCCTTTTCCACTACATTAACCCCCGCAACTGAGAAAACTACCATGGCTACAGTTACCGCAAAGATTAGAGGGATGAAGATTACAAGAAACCATTGAAATTTGCTTATTTTATTTTCTTTTAATTCATCTAATCCAGTAGATTCAACTTTTTTACGCATTCTATCACCTAACGCCCTTTGCTAAAGAATTGCCGGATAGATATTTCATCCATTTGTTTATTCTCAGCTTCCTTTATGACATCCAGGAATTTAAGAAACTCATTTTCTTTCATTTTCTCGTACTTTTTGACTTCAATATTTCTTTCCAATAATACTTCCTGCAGGACATTCATTTTGTAACGGGCTTCAATGACTTCCTGTTGACAATGGCTTAAGAGCTTTTCCATATTGTCCATAAATAACTGATGATGGCGAATTTCCTGAACGGATAATCCATTTCGGAGCTTTTCCTGCTGGAATTCCAGAAGGTCTTCTTTTTTCTTTAAGAGCTTATACAATTTTTCGGCTACTTTTTCAAAAGTTTTTAGAGCAGCATTATATTTAGAAAGTGCGTCCCTTTTTTCTTTTTCCTTGATGGTTAGGATCTTCTCAAATTTATATTGATAAATCATTGCTAATCACCTTTCTCCATCAATTTTACGAGGTTGATAATACTCTTATCTTTGGGTGCTTTTTCATGAGTGCCTTGCTTTAAAAATGAAATGATTTCCGGATATCGATTAATGGAGTTATCAATTTCCTTTGAAGAACCCTTTTTATAGGCACCTATATTAATCAAATCTTCAGACTCAATATAGGTTGATAAACTTGCCCGTAAGTTTTCTGCTGACTTTTTATGCCTTTCCTCAACAATATTATTCATGACACGACTTATACTCTTTAGAACATTGAGAGCCGGAAACTGTCCTTTATTGGCTAAGTTTCTGTCTAAGATGAAATGACCGTCCAATATTCCCCTGACTGCATCGGCGATTGGTTCATTCATATCATCACCGTCGACAAGAACCGTATAAAAAGCTGTAATGGATCCTAACTGATTTGTGCCTGTTCTTTCTAGTAGTCTTGGAAGGATAGCGAAAACGGATGGCGTATAGCCTTTTGTGGTGGGTGGCTCTCCGACAGCAAGTCCGATTTCCCTTTGGGCCATCGCAACCCTTGTGACGGAGTCCATCATTAACATCACGTTCAATCCTTTGTCACGAAAATATTCTGCAATGGCAGTAGCCGTCAAAGCACCTTTAATTCTCATCAACGCTGGCTGATCAGATGTCGCTACAACAACAATTGATCTTGCTAATCCTTCCGGACCAAGATCTTTCTCAATGAATTCACGGACTTCCCGACCACGTTCACCAACAAGGCCAATCACGTTTAAGTCAGCCGTGGTATTCCGTGCTACCATGCCAAGCAAAGTACTTTTTCCAACACCGCTCCCAGCAAAGATGCCAACACGTTGGCCTTTCCCTACTGTTAATAAACTATCAATCACACGTACACCTACATCAATCGGTTCATCAATCGGAGGCCTTTCCATAGGGCTGGGTGGATCTTGATCCACCGGAACCGTAGCAAGTCCTTTTGGAAGCAGCGAATCGTCGATTGGATGTCCTAAAGGATCGACAACCTTACCTATTAATCCACTGCCTACCTTTATCTCAAGGCTTCGTCCGCTTCCTTCAACAATACATCCTGGTCCAATATCACTTACCGCTGTAAACGGCATTAAAATGACCATTTCATCACGAAAACCGACAACTTCCGCTAATATTTTCTTTTTCTTTTTTTGTATACCTGTATAGATATAACAAACGTCGCCTACAGAGCTTTCAGGGCCTTGGGATTCTATCATTAACCCTACGACACGTTTGACTCGTCCATAGTGTTTAAATGGATCGACTTCATCAACTAAGGGTAAGAGATCCTTCGCTTTCATCTTTACTCACCTTCCAGCAACTCAGTTAGTTTCATTTTAATTTCCTGTAGCTGACTATCAACGCTGGCATCTATTCTTCCATTCTCCGACTCGATGATACAACTACTTTCATTTAGATCATCATCCGGATAAATATACAATTCTGTTTCTTTTGGAAAGATTGAAATCAACTCTTCCTTATGAGTAAGAATCGATTGGTATTGAATCGGATGAATATGCAGCTGCACTTCCCGATAATCCCTCGCTTCTTTAATGGCTTTCTTTACGATGGATAAAAAAGACTCTTCATCATTTTCAAGCTGACGGCCAATAACTTTCCCCGCCACTTTCATTGCAAGATCCAAAATAACTGATTCAGATGATTCGATATGTTGCTTATAATCTTTTTTAGAGGACTCTACCACTTTCTTTGCAAAAGCGATCTCCCCTGCAACCTCGTTATAGCCCTTTTGGATTCCATCTTCGATTCCCTGCTGATACCCTTCTTTTTGAGCCTGTTCGATATACATTATTTTTTCTTGCTTCTCCCAATGTTCGCGGGCTTGCTGGACTTCATCAGCAACCGCTTTGGCTTTTTGTTTTGCTTCTATTAATAGAGATTCTGCCTCCTGCTTGGCTTGGTTTAGAAATTCATCTGATTGAAAATAATGAACGATTTGCCCTTCATCCTCGCTTTCTGTTTCAAGTGAGTCCAAACAGCGAATTTTTATCGTTATCTTATTGCTTTTCTCCTGATTTGCTTGGTGGGACTTAATAATTCTAGACAATGATATCATCCCCTCCGCCGCGGGCGATTACAATCTCACCCTTTTCTTCAAGGCGGCGAACAACAGCAACAATTCTGGATTGTGCTTCTTCTACATCCCGCAAACGTACAGGACCCATATATTCCATTTCTTCCTGGAACGTTTCGACCATTCGTTTCGACATGTTACGGAAAACGATTTCCTTCACTTCATCGCTTGCCACTTTAAGGGAAAGTTTGAGATCTTCATTTTCAGATTCCCGTACAACACGCTGAATGGCTCTTCCATCAAGAGTCACGATATCTTCAAAGACAAACATCCGTTTCTTGATTTCTTCTGCAAGTTCTGGATCTTGGGTTTCAAGTGCATCTAAGATAGTTCTTTCTGTTGAGCGATCAACTCCGTTCAATACATCAACAACCGCTTCGACTCCGCCAGTCTGGGTATAATCCTGGGTAACAGTTGCAGATAGTTTTCTTTCTAATATCTGCTCTACTTCATTAATGATTTCCGGCGAAGTGCTATCCATTAAAGCGATTCTTCTTGCAATATCGGCCTGCACCTCTTGGGGAAGTTCAGACAAAATATGGCCTGCCTGTGTTGGATCAAGATAAGATAAAATTAAGGCAATCGTCTGCGGATGCTCATTTTGGATAAAATTCAATATCTGTCCAGGATCTGCCTTCCTTGCAAAGTCGAATGGACGAACTTGTAAGGAAGATGTTAAGCGGTTTATGATTGCCGCCGCCTGATCAGTCCCTAACGCCTTTTCAAGAACCTGCTTCGCGTATCCAATCCCACCCTGTGATATGTAATCCTGTGCTAAAGCTATATTATGAAATTCCTCTAAAATTTCTTCTTTGTCCTGCGAATCTACTTTTCTAACTCCCGAAATTTCAAGAGTCAATCTCTCAATTTCCTCTTCAGAAAGATGCTTATATACGGATGCAGAAACATCCGGGCCTAAGGAAATAAGGAGGATGGCAGCTTTCTGTTTGCCAGTCAATCCGTCCTTTTTTTTTCTTTCTGTCACTTGCACAGCCTCCTAGTCTAATCTTCTGCTATCCAACTTCTTAATAATTTTGCAAATTCATCCGGCTTTTCTTTTGCCAGTTTCTCAAGTTGTTTTCTTTTTAACGATGCCTCTGTTTCCTTCTCTGTATTTAAATCTGGAACCTCGAATACGACTTCTTCTTCCTCTTCCTCCACGTATTCCTCTTCCATTTCTAATCGCCTTCTTGACCGGAAAAATAAGAATAATAGAATGATAATGACTAATAATAATATTCCACCTACAATGTAAACCCAAATGGGCACTGAAGTTCTCGTTCCATATTCTGGAATTGTCATTTTTCCGTTAAAAGGTTGAACGGAAATCGCTATCTTCTTATTTAGCTCATCGTCTGTAAGTTCTTCCCCTTCAGCTTTTTTCTCAATTGTCGTACGGATTATTGTGCTAAGGATTCGTGTAATATCATCTACACTCTGCTGAGATAAGGAGTTTGGATCATCTGCCGTAGGAGGCTCGACCATTACCTGGATACCTAAATCCTTTACTTTGTATGGACTTTCCACTATTTCTTTCTTTATTCGGTTCACTTCACTATTTATTGTTTCATCAACTTTTTCATAATCACCGGATCCGTTTGTTCCCTCTTTATAACTAGATCCTAATGAATCAGAGGAGTCCTCACTTTGCGGAATGCCACCAGCCCCAGCTGCATCCCCACTATACGATTCATTGATTCTTTGCGCAGAAATCTCAATTCCTGCCATATTTTCTTCATCCACCGGTTCAACTATATTCTCTTCCCTGTTTTCCTGAGTGAAATCAATGTCTGTTGTGACAGAAACGACAACTTTATCTCTGCCCATTATTGTTCCTAGCATATTTTGTACTTGTCTTTGAATATCGCGTTCAATTTCTTTTTTTATTTCGTTTTGAGTAACAAAAGCAGACGCGAAATTAGAATTTTGATTTTCAAGGTCATAATACTCAAAATCTTGGTTCATAATGACGATATTATCTGTAGGCAGGTTCGGAACACTTTTTGATACAAGATGATAAAGTGAATTAATTTGATTTTCTTCAAATTTATAGCCGGATTTCGTATTCAAAACAATTGATGCTGACGCTTCACCTGCTGTATCACTTACAAAAACCCCTTTATCCGGAAGTGTAATCATCACACTCGCATCTTCAACCCCGTCAATCTTCTTTATTAAATTGGCTAGTTCCGTCTGCATCGAATCCAATTTAATAACATTGAATTCATTTTCGGTCATTCCGATACCAGCGCTCTGACTAAAAAATGAATAGTCGATGCTTCCTGAGTCCGGGATCCCTTCAGCTGCAAGCTCCACTTTAAGTGTATCCAACTTTTCTTCAGGAACTTTAATCGTTTTACCGTTGTCTGAAATTTCGTTCTTAATTCCTTGACTATCTAAATTCTCTTTAATACTTCCCGTTTCTGATGGCGTTAAATTAGAATATAAGGGTACCAGTGTTGTACGGGAGGCAAAAACCGAGACAACCATAATGACGATGATAATCAATGCGGTTGCACTAATCATGAGGACTTTTTGTTTTTTACTGCGACTAGTCCAGAAAGCAGTTATTTTATTTTTCAAATTCACTAGTACATCATTCATTTAAATCCCCCGGTCAGTCTATGAATTTATGAAAGGGGGAATCTTTTTCCCCCTGGCCATTTTTCTTTATATAATGAGGTTTAAAAAATGAATGCTATATACTCATTCTCATCATTTCCTGATAGGCTTCAACCACCTTATTCCGGACCTCTAGTGTAGCCTGCATTGTAACACTGGCTTTTTGTGAAGCAATCATCACTGAATGAAGCTCAACATCTTCACCGTTAACCAGTTTAGTTGTCAGATTGTCTGATGCAACTTGAGTTTCATTAACTTTATTCAACGATTCTTTTAATACGGACGCAAAATTCCGATGTGCTTCGTATGGTGTATTTGTATTACTCTGGTCATTTTTCAATACATTAAATGTATTGCTCCCTGCCGAAAGAGAAATCCCCTCCATATCTCCACTCCCCATTCAAGTTTATTTGCCGATTTCCAATGCTTTCATCATCATTCCCTTTGATGCATTCAAAACTGTCACATTTGCTTCGTATGATCGTGTGACACTCATTAAGTCGACCATCTCCCTAAGCGGATCGACGTTTGGCATTTCCACATATCCATCATCATTGGCATCGGGGTGTTCTGGATTATAATCCAACTCAAAAGGCGTTTCATCTTTTACTATTTCCGTAACCTTTACACCGTTTCCAATCCCGCTGTTTTTCCCAGTGGCTGCGTTTAAAAAGCTTGAAAAACTACCTTCCTTACTTTGTAGCACAACTGCTTTTCTCGAGTATGGTTTCCACTCCTTTGTTTCTGCATCATATTCCGCTCTGGTCGTATCTGCATTCGCCATATTGGAAGAAATCACATCCATCCTTAACCTTTGACTAGTTAGGCTTGAGCCAGTCGTATTTATACTTTGGAAAATCCCCATTACTTACCTCCCCTAATTACAGTTTCCAATGATTTGAATTTACCTGAAAGTCGATCGGATACTGCATTAAAATAAATTTGGTTTGCAGCAAGGTCAGTCATTTCTTTATCAATGTCCACACTATTTCCATTATTGTTGTATTGCACATTCCTCTGCGTCACGATTGAAGAGGATTCACCGCCCTCTGATTTAAAACTTAGGTGTCTTTCATCGGTACGGTATGATTGGATGGAAGATTCTAACTCTGCTTGAAACGACTGTTTTTTGGAGATATCTTTAGCTTTATAATTCGGTGTATCTGAATTCGCAATATTCTGTGAAATAATCTTTTGTTTTGTATTAGAATAATTCAGAGCGTTTTCAAGTGATTGAAAAGTATTTGAAAATAATTCCATATTATCGCTCACCTCTTTCCATTTTAAACAGATAATAACTTAAGAAATAAATTAACCCAACGTATTCATGGTTTAATTCTAAAGAAACATTATAACTATGTCCACAAACATTTTTAAGACTTTAGACCTATTATTGTCGAAAAATGTCACAATTTGCTCAAATTTACTGCTTTTTTTAGTATTATTCCAGTTCAATTATTACGATTTATTACATTTTACATACTTTTTCGACATTTTAGTCAAAATTTATCTCTAGTTCCTTATTTATCATACCGAAAAACGAATCTATATACCTGATACTTTAGAACTAATTTACAATATTTTTTCATAAGTGATTTTATACAACATTGCTTTTTTAGCCTTATTTTATAACGGTTTCTTTAAAATTCTATATTAATATTTTTTTTAAAAAAATGAAAATTTTTAAAGTGAATTTATATTCGACAAATTCAGCATCTTATTTCATAATTAGGACTCTTAAAACCGCTACTAATATCAACAGATATTTTGTAACACTTTGATTAAGAAGGGAGGGAATTCATTACAAGTTATTTTTTACATTATCACTATAGTTATAGTAATATAATTACTCTTATTTTGAAGAATTTCACTATATTTCCAGTGACATCAGAATAATATCTAAATACTCACATTTCAAATTTAAATTCTCAATTCGAATTGCCTTTTTTTCTTGCATAACGCATTTTTCATACCGATTAGCTTTGAAGTTCTTGCTAGCTTGTCGTTCAAATTACACACAAAAAAGGCAGCCCTTTTTTAAGGACTGCCTTTTTCTTTGTTAGTTATTTTTCAGTTTTTCTAGTTCAAGAAGGAATTTATCATTCAATACTTTGATATACGTACCTTTCATACCAAGTGAACGTGATTCGATAACCCCTGCACTTTCTAACTTTCTCAACGCATTTACGATTACCGAACGAGTGATACCAACACGGTCTGCAATTTTCGATGCTACAAGTAGACCTTCATTACCTTTAAGCTCTTCAAAAATATGTTCAATAGCTTCTAATTCGCTATATGATAATGAGGAAATGGCCATTTGAACGACCGCTTTACTACGTGCTTCTTCCTCGATTTCTTCGGATTTTTCACGAAGGATTTCCATACCGACTACCGTTGCACCATATTCAGCTAAGATTAAGTCGTCATCGTGGAATTTCTCTTGTAAACGAGCAAGAACCAATGTTCCTAAACGTTCTCCTCCACCCATAATCGGTACGATCGTTGTTAATCCAGTTGCAAAAAGCTCTTTGTTTTCTACTGGGAAAGCAGTGTACTCACTTTCGATATCCAGGTTAGAAGATGTTTCTGGAATATTAAATAAGTTTTTAGTATACACTTCAGGGAATTGCTTATCTTCTAACATTTTGTACATACGTTCATTCTCGATTTGCTGACTTACTGCTATGCCGAGTAATTTTCCACGTCGACTGACGACGAACACATTTGCTTCGATAACTTCACTTAAGCTTTCTGCCATTTCTTTGAAGTTAACTGCTTTTCCTGCTGCTTTTTGGAGCATTGCATTAATTTTTCTTGTTTTTGCTAATAAGTTCATTTGATTTGTTCCTCCTAAAAATACCATGGTTCACAATAGACTATGAAGTTGTATTTCCGTAATTTTATGTTCATTGCATGGGCAAACATATTGCCATTTGTTTCATTCTTAAAGGATAAACTGGCTTAAATCTTTATTTCGGGCGATTGATCCCAGTTTTTCTTCGACATACTGAGGAGTGATTGTAATCTTCTCCATCGTGATTTCTGGAGCTTCAAACGACAAGTCTTCAAGAAGCCGTTCTAAAATAGTATGAAGTCGTCTTGCACCAATATTGTCTGTGTTCTGGTTTACCTCGAAGGCCACTTCAGCTATCTTACGAACAGCATCGTCAGAAAATTCAATTTCTATACCTTCAGTTTCTAACAAAGCTACATATTGTTTTAACAAAGCATTATCTGGTTCATGAAGAATCCGGACAAAGTCGTCTACAGTTAATTTGTTCAATTCTACACGGATCGGGAACCTTCCCTGTAATTCAGGAATAAGATCGGATGGTTTAGCCATATGGAAGGCTCCGGCCGCAATGAACAGCACATGATCCGTTTTAACCGAACCATATTTAGTCACAACTGTTGAACCCTCAACAATTGGTAGAATATCCCTTTGAACCCCTTCTCTCGACACATCCGCTGATGAACCCCCAGATTGCTTACTGGCGATTTTATCGATTTCATCGATGAAGATAATCCCGTTCTGCTCAGCACCGTACACAGCATCCGAAGTAACTTCATCCATATCAATCAATTTTGCCGCTTCTTCATTCGTTAAAACAATTCTCGCTTCACTGACCTTCAATTTGCGCTTCTTACTTTTCTTTGGCATCAAGCTTCCTAGCGCGTCTTGCATATTCATCCCCATTTGTTCCATTCCCGAACCTTGGAGCATATCAAACATTGAAGCGGCCTGTTCTTCCACTTCAACCGTGATCATTTCATTCTCTAACTCACCTTTAGCCAGTTTATCAGCTACAATGTTTCTTTTTTGCTGCAGATTTAAATCTTCGGAATTTTCATCCGGATCCTGCTCATCTTGATTGTTACTGCCTCCAAAAAAAACTTCAAGTGGATTCTTAAAATTGCTCTGTTTTTTTGTTGATGGCACTAATAATTCTATTAACCGGCGATTCGCATTTTCCTCTGCCCGTTCTTTTACGCTGGCCATCTTTTCTTCCTTCACGAGGCGGACAGATGTCTCTACCAAATCACGCACCATGGATTCTACATCCCGCCCGACATATCCAACTTCGGTAAATTTCGTTGCTTCAACTTTCACAAAAGGAGCACCAACCAATTTAGCCATTCTCCGAGCAATTTCTGTTTTCCCAACGCCGGTCGGTCCAATCATTAATATGTTTTTCGGAACGACTTCATCACGAAGTTGATCCGATAGAAGGGAACGGCGGTATCTATTCCGGAGAGCCACTGCCACTGCCCGTTTTGCCTCCCGCTGTCCCACGATATACTGATCCAGTTTTTCAACGATTTGCCTCGGTGTTAAATTAGCTTTTTTTGACATTATGCGCTCCTCCTTACAACTCTTCCACGATTATATTCGTATTCGTAAACACACAAATTTCCGCTGCAATTTGTAAAGATGATTGGGCGATTTCCTTGGCTGATAAATACTCACTAGAAAAACGCTTTAATGCCCTGCCGGCTGCCAGTGCATAATTTCCTCCTGATCCTATTGCAAGAATCCCGTCATCCGGTTCAATTACTTCTCCGGTACCAGAAACGAGAAGCAGATCATTTTTATCCATGACGATTAACATCGCTTCCAGCTTTCTCAGTACATTGTCACTTCGCCATTGCTTCGCCATTTCGACGGCAGCACGTTGAAGATTGCCATTATACTCTTCCAGCTTAGCTTCGAACATCTCAAATAAAGTGAATGCATCTGCAACCGAACCTGCAAAACCTGCAAGGACATTACCATTAAAGATCTTCCTTACTTTCCTTGCCGTATGCTTCATCACTACTGAATTTCCTAAAGTAACCTGCCCATCACCGGACATGGCACATTCACCTTTATGATGTACTGCAAATATCGTTGTCATAAAGAGTCCCCTTTCAACATTTAAGCTCGCGGATGTGATGCATTGTAGACTTTTTTTAATTGGTCTTTTGTAACATGCGTATACACTTGCGTTGATGAAATTTTTGAATGACCAAGCAATTCCTGTACTGTACGTATGTCCGCCCCATTATTTAATAGGTGTGTAGCAAAGGAATGCCTTAGCATATGGGGGTGAAGACTTCCCTCTGCGGCTGACTTTTTAATCAATTCATTTAAAATATAGCGAACTCCCCTAGCTGTCAGAGGGTCTCCACGAGAATTAACAAATAAATAAGCATGCGCCTTAGCGTCAGACGAAGTCATTTCCATCCTAGCTGTACGTATGTATAAATCTATCGCTTCCTGAGCATATCTTCCAACTGGAACGTAGCGATCTTTCTTCCCTTTTCCATGGACGAGTACTGTACCTAGAGACAAGTCGATATCCTGCAGTTTAACTTCACAGCACTCACTAACCCTAATGCCCGTAGCATACAGTAATTCCAATAGTGCAGTGTTCCTTATTCCTATCGGTGAATCTTTCTTTAAAGAAGAAAATAACTGATTCATTTCTTCCTCATAAAGAAAACGTGGCAGCTTTTGATCCTTTTTAGGTAAAGAAGCAAGAGAAAAAGGATTATCCTTCACATCACCTTCACGTAATAAAAATTTATAAAAGCTCCGCAGGCAAGATGTTTTTCTTGCCACAGTTCGCTTAGAAAGTTTTTTCTCATATAAATTCGTTAAAAACAACCGGACATCAAAGTATTCGACAGACGTGACATCGGTAATCCCTTGTTCATTCAGGAACAAAAAAAATTCGTGAATATCCCGTTTGTAATTTTCAATGGTGTAATGTGAACTGTTTTTTTCTATTTGTAAATATTCAATGAAGGATGATAATGCCTTATTTTGATTAATCATGGAAACACCTCGCAAAGGCTAATAAATAGTATCATACTTTAAAACAGCAGGCAAATATTTTACAAAGTTTTCACAAAGTTCTGAATTGTGTCTAAAGCGCGTTTAGCATGCATTTCATTCCGATCTTTCTTCGCTTTGATTCTTACTTCAAGGTCTGGAAGCAGGCCAAAGTTGGCATTCATCGGCTGAAAGCTCTTCCCATTTGTCGATGTAATGTACCTTGCCATACTACCCATTGTCGTTTCGGCAGGGAAAATGGCAGGCTCCAACCCTTGGATGATTCTCGCGGCATTGATACCCGCAACTAATCCTGATGCAGCTGACTCTACATATCCCTCGACACCCGTCATCTGACCGGCAAAGAATAAGTCATCGCGATTTTTGAACTGGTACGTAGGTTTTAGAACGTTAGGAGAGTTAATGAAAGTGTTGCGGTGCATTACTCCATAACGAACAATTTCAGCATTTTCCAATCCTGGTATAAGCTGCAGTACTTCTTTTTGCGGTCCCCATTTTAAATGTGTCTGAAAACCAACAATGTTGTAAAGAGTACCAGCTGCATCATCCTGTCGCAATTGGACTACAGCAAATGGTCGTTTTCCTGTTTTCGGATCTTCTAAACCAACTGGCTTCAATGGTCCGAATAACATCGTTTTCTTCCCACGTGATGCCATCACTTCAATTGGCATACACCCTTCGAAAAAGATTTCTTTTTCAAATTCTTTAAGAGGAACAGTTTCAGCAGAAATCAATGCTTCATAGAAACGATCAAACTCTTCTTCCGTCATCGGACAATTCAAATAGGCTGCTTCCCCTTTATCATAACGGGATTTTAAATAAACCTTATCCATATTGATGCTTTCTTTTTCAAGAATTGGAGCAGCAGCATCATAGAAATATAAGTATTCTTCATCCATAATCTGCTTTAAGCTGTCAGATAGAGACTGACTTGTAAGCGGACCAGTGGCAATGACAGTAGGACCTTCAGGAATTTCTGTCACTTCTTCATTAATGACAGTAACATTTGGATGATTTTTCACCTTTTCCGTAACAAGACTGGCAAATTCATGACGATCGACAGCAAGTGCACCTCCGGCAGGAACAGCACAGGCGTCTGCTGCAGATATGATAACAGAATCCAAAATCCGCATTTCTTCTTTTAAAACACCTACAGCATTTGTTAAGGTATTTGCCCGAAGTGAATTGGAACAAACAAGTTCAGCGAATTTGTCGGTATGATGTGCTGGTGTTTGTTTTACAGGACGCATTTCGTATAAATCTACTTTAATTCCTCTTTTAGCTAATTGCCACGCCGCTTCACTTCCTGCAAGCCCAGCGCCGATTACACTTACTTTTGCTTCTTTCATTTTTCGAACCTCCATGTATAGATATGATAAGACAGGATCATTTATCATTAAAATTGCTTTTATAAAAGACTTCATTTTTAACGATATGTATGTATTTTACCCATAAAATACTCGTTCCTGCTGACAACAATTATAAACCCTATGCCATCAATCCTGCATTCTTCCTACAACCTAAGTTTCCTAAGATGGATAACGGACACAAAGAGGAATTATATCTTTAAGTTAATACACTTGTCCACTGAATTTTACATTACATGACCCAAATAAAAAAGTTTCAGGCTTTATCCAATTTCTTCTTGGAAATAAAATCCTCTTATTATGATGATAGCACACATCCATGAACATAAAGAAACTCGGCAGATGCCGAGTCCACATTTTATTCTGAGTTTCTCAATTGAACCTAGAAATATGGGAGTAATTAGTCCACCTTTTCTAAGCTTGAGGTGTTTCTTTGAAATCACAATCCATACACTGTACCTGCACGCCTTTTTTGAGTTTTTTCTCAACTAGCGTACCTTCACATTTTGGACAACTACGAGGTAGAGGTTTGTCCCATGAAATGAAGTCACATCCTGGATAAGTATCACAACCGTAGAACAGTCGGCGTTTTTTACTTTTTCGCTCAATGATGTTGCCTTCTTTACATTTCGGACATTTCACTCCGATTTCTTTAACGATTGGTTTTGTATTACGGCAATCCGGGAAATTACTGCAAGCCATAAACTTTCCATATCGACCCATTTTAAAGACCATTTCATGTCCGCATTCTACGCAATCTTCCCCTGCAGGCTCATCCTTGATTTCAATTTTCTCCATTTCGACTTCCGCTTTAGCCAAATGAATAGCGAAATCTTTGTAAAACTCATCAATGACCTTAATCCATTCAACGCTTCCTTCTTCGACACTATCAAATTCCTGTTCCATCTTGGCAGTGAATTCTGCATCTAGAATATCCGGAAAGAATTCACGTATCAATTCAAGGACAATTTCACCAAGCTCAGTCGGGATAAATCGCTTATTATCAAGCGTAACATAGCCACGTTTTTGAATCGTATCCAATGTAGGAGCATATGTAGACGGCCGGCCTATGCCTAGTTCCTCTAGTGTTTTGACAAGACGCGCCTCTGTATAGCGTGGCGGTGGCTGTGTGAAATGCTGCTTCGGTTCGACATCTTTTGAAAAGAATTGATCTCCTTTTTTTACATCTGGAAGGGCATTTTCCTTTTCTTCCACTGAGTCATCCGAACCTTCAACATATACCTTCATGAAACCTGGAAATTTAATTTTAGAACCATTTGCCCGGAAAATGACATCACCGTTGTGAAGGTCAATGCTCATTGTATCCATTACAGCCGAAGACATTTGACTTGAAACAAAGCGTTCCCAAATTAATTTATATAAACGGAATTGATCTCTAGATAAAAACTCCTTCACTAAACTTGGTTCACGTAATGTGCTTGTCGGTCTAACCGCTTCATGCGCGTCCTGAGCATTTGTCTGTTTTTTCTCCTTGCGCTGTTCAACCTGAACATAATCATCACCATAACTGTTTTGAATAAAGCTATGGGCTTCCTGCTTGGCAATATCCGAAATCCGGGTCGAATCCGTTCTCATATAAGTGATTAGCCCGACTGTACCTTCTTTTCCGAGCTCAATTCCTTCATAAAGCTGCTGAGCAAGCATCATGGTTTTCTTGGCACGGAAATTTAATTTCCGCGCGGCTTCTTGTTGCAAGGAAGAAGTCGTAAAAGGTGCAGCTGGATTACGCTTTCTTTCCTTTTTCGTCACGGTACCAATGGTGAATTCGCCGCCGCTTAAAGAAGCAAGTACTTTCTTGACATCTTCTTCCGTGTTTAATTCTTTCCGTTCACCACCAAGGCTGAAAAAGGAACCTTCAAACTGTTCATTTCCTTTAACAAAATCTGCCCTGATTGTCCAATACTCTTCCGGTACAAAGTCTTTGATTTCTTTCTCTCGGTCAATAATCATCCGAACAGCAACCGATTGAACTCGTCCTGCACTTAAGCCTTTTTTCACTTTTTTCCACAAAAGCGGGCTGATATTGTATCCCACCAAACGATCCAATATTCTCCTTGCCTGCTGTGCATCAACCAACTTCATATTAATGGGTCTTGGTGATTTAAATGATTCTTTGATCGCTTCCTTCGTAATCTCATTGAATACCACACGGCAATCTGAATTAATGTCGACATCGAGACTGTGAGCTAAATGCCAGGCAATCGCTTCACCTTCTCTGTCGGGGTCAGCTGCGAGATAGATTTTTTTTGCTTTTTTTGCAGCTGTTTTCAATTCTTTTAGAACCGGTCCTTTGCCGCGGATAGTTATATATTTAGGCTCATATTCATTTTCAACATCGACACCCATTTGGCTTTTAGGCAAATCGCGTACATGCCCCATGGAAGCCTTTACTTTATATTTTTTTCCTAAGTAACGTTCAATTGTTTTCGCCTTTGCGGGCGATTCCACAATCACTAAATATTCTGACATCCAATAAATCCTCCTCAAAGAGGTAATATAAATCTTCACTATTATTAATCATTCAAATTTCATTTGTCAACACCTCTTTATTTTTCAAAGCATGCTGATTTATTTAATTTTAGGTATTTTAACAAGAGGTGTCATTTGCAAAACTTATAACAGTTTTACAATATTTTCAACCTTTTTGACTAAAATTTCAACCTATTCATCTAAAAAAGCATCTTTTTTGCTATTTCCCCTTCAATTTTTCCGTATATCTTCTATATTATATTGTTCAAAATTCTTCCTCAATCTGTAACGAACTCAAAACAAGTTTGGCTCCATCTTGAATTAATTGATTGGCCCCTAATGATTCTGGGCTTAATACGTTACCTGGAAGTGCAAATACCTCTCTGCCATGATCAAGAGCTGCCTGTGCAGTTATTAGGGAACCGCTCTTTTCTTTAGCTTCTACCACAAATACTCCCTTGGATAATCCACTAATAATACGATTGCGCAGCGGAAACATCCAAGGTTCCGCCCTCATCGCCGGTGGAGTCTCAGAAAGCAATAACCCTTTATTGCTTATTTCTCTTGCAAGCGGGATATTAGATTTTGGATAAATTTGCAAAAGTCCCCCGCCCAAAACTCCAATCGTATTTCCACCTTTATCCAATGTGACTTTGTGTGCAGCCGCATCGATTCCAGCTGCCACTCCACTGATGATGACAAAGTTTTTCTGCACAAGTGGCGGTAAAATCGTTTTTAAGGCCTCCAGTCCATACCAGGTTGGCTTACGTGTTCCAACGACACCTAGAGTACTCTTCTTCTCTAGAAGCTGTTTATCGCCTTTAAAATAAAGCACCCACGGGGGATCAAATATCTGCTTCAGCAAAAACGGGTAATCTTCATCAAACATAGTTAGACATTTAATTTGGTTAAATTCGTATTGCTTTACCTTTTTAATCGTATTAAGAGAATGTAAATCTTTCAGAAAGAGATTTAATTTATTTGAAGGTATAGGAAGGATTTCAGCCCATTCGGTGTACGTGGTTGTGAAAAGAGAAGAAAGGGATGGATTATAGGCCAGAATTGTTTGGATCGTTTTCCATCCTGCTCCACGGCAATGATGGAGGTGGATTAATTTTTCTTTCCTGTTCAATTAGAAGCACCCCTAATCGGAAATTTTTAAAAGAAGATTAATTGCGGTTGTTAAGATGTGTTTCGGGGAGATTGAAGTGAAATAAAGACCGACCCAAAAAACAGGTCGGCCCATCTTAGATTAGTGTGTTTTGCAAGGTTCATACATGTCTTTTTCTTTAAGGACAGAAATCAAAGTTTCGCCCATAACGGATGGAGTCTCGGCTACTTTAATACCGCATTCATTCATAACGCGGATTTTCTCATCAGCTGTTCCCTTACCGCCTGAAATAATAGCACCAGCATGTCCCATACGTTTACCCGCTGGAGCCGTGCGGCCACCAATAAACCCGACAACTGGCTTCGTCATATTTTCTTTCACCCAGATTGCTGCTTCTTCTTCTGCTGTGCCACCGATTTCCCCAATCATGATCACCGCATGAGTTTCTGGATCTTCATTGAATGCCTTAAGTACATCAATAAAATCAGTTCCGTTAACAGGATCCCCACCGATACCGACAGCGGATGATTGTCCGATGCCTGCTTGTGATAATTGGTGAACGGCTTCATACGTCAAAGTTCCAGAACGAGAAACCACGCCTACATGACCTTTTTTATGGATATACCCTGGCATAATACCAATCTTACACTCTTCCGGACTAATAACACCCGGACAGTTTGGTCCAATTAAACGAGTTTTTTTGCCTTGCATATATCGCTTCACCTTAACCATGTCAAGGACAGGAATGTGCTCCGTGATACAAATTACAAGATCAAGTTCTGCATCAACCGCTTCAAGAATGGCATCTGCTGCAAATGGAGCAGGTACGTAGATAACAGATGCATTTGCTCCGGTTTCAGTGACAGCTTCGGAAACTGTATTAAATACAGGTACCCCTTCCGCTTCTGTTCCACCTTTACCCGGAGTTACTCCACCCACGATCTTCGTGCCGTATTCCAACATCTGTTTTGTATGAAATAATGCTGTTGAGCCAGTGATTCCCTGAACGATCACTTTCGTATCTTTATTAATATAAACGCTCATTATGTTCCCCCCTGCCTATTATCCTACAAGTGATACTATTTTTTGTGCTCCATCTGCCATTGATTCAGCAGCCGTAATATTTAAACCAGACTCTTTCAAAATCTTTTTCCCAAGATCCACATTCGTTCCTTCAAGACGGACCACAAGAGGGACATCCAAGCCTAGCTCTTTTGCAGCAGCTACGACACCTGTCGCGATGATGTCACACTTCATAATTCCTCCGAAGATATTTACAAAGATACCTTTTACTTTTTGATCAGATAGGATGATTTTGAAAGCCTCTTTAACTTTTTCCTCTGTAGCTCCGCCCCCAACGTCAAGGAAGTTAGCCGGGTCTCCCATATAGTGTTTAATGATGTCCATCGTTGCCATTGCAAGCCCCGCACCATTAACCATACAACCGATATTTCCGTCAAGCGATATGTAACTAAGACCGTGTTTGGATGCTTCAATTTCTTTAGCATCTTCTTCATCTAGATCACGGTACTCCGCAATGTCTTTATGGCGGTAAATCGCATTATCATCGAAATTCAATTTTGCATCTAGTGCCATTACATTGCCGTCGCCTGTCACAACTAATGGGTTGATTTCAGCAATTGAACAATCCTTTTCAACGAATGCTGTATATAAGTTGACCATCAGTTTAGACGCCTTATTTATTAGTGAAGCCGGAATGTTGATATTGAAAGCGATTCTTCGTGCCTGGAAGCCAGTTAAACCAACAACCGGATCGATCACTTCCTTGAAAATTTTCTCTGGAGTTTTTTCAGCAACTTCCTCAATTTCCGTTCCGCCTTCTTCAGAAGCCATCAATACCACACTATTTGTTGCACGGTCAAGGACCAGTCCAATATAATATTCCTTCGTAATGTCGCAGCCTTCTTCAATAAGTAAACGCTTAACTTCTTTACCTGAAGGTCCTGTTTGATGGGTCACCAGCGTTTTACCAAGAATCTCTTCTGCATATGTACGCGCTTCGTCAAGATTCTTTGCTACCTTAACTCCGCCGGCTTTCCCGCGGCCGCCCGCATGAATTTGAGCTTTGACGACAACAACATCTGTACCTAACTCCTTCGCTGCTTCTACTGCTTCATCAACAGTAAAGGCAACCCGGCCATTCGGAACAGATACCCCGTATTGTCTCAAAATCTCTTTCCCCTGATACTCATGGATATTCATTTCCCATCCTCCTTATCTACTAAAAACCAACTACCAAAAAACAACATTTATATTTAATGCGTGTTTTCTCTATCATATTACAACAAAATTCTCCTTCGTGCATGATTTTCTTTCGTAATATTTTAAAAAAATTATTACAATATACTTCTAGGTCGGTGTATAAAATGGAAAAAACATAGTCCATTAATATGTTTATTTTTTAAAAATAGTATTTATCCCGGTCCGAAATCTCCATTCTAAAAATAGCCATTCCATTTTTCATTTAGTATAAACACTTTGTTTACAAGCCTTTTTTCATCATTTTTTTCATCTATCTTTTTCTGAAACATTATAGTTATCTTTCTAAAAAATTTTAAATTTTCAGAAAAAGAAAAAGGACAAAACCGTAGCTTTATCCTTTTTCTGATAGTTTAGTATGTTTTTAATATAATAAAAATTTTTAAGTGCATTTCCTAAAATTCTACATAAACCAACCATAAATTCACATAAATCAACCCAAATAATTTGAATCTTACCGATTCAAGTCCCGGTCAACTTTATAAACAAACGCAAATACCTCTGCAACCGCTTCATACAATTCTTCCGGAATCGTTTGATTAATATCCAATTGCCCCAAAAGGGAGATTAACGACTCATCTTTTTGAACAGGGATATTCAGTTTCATTGCTTTATCTAGAATCTTTTCTGCAGTTTTACCTTTCCCCTTTGCCAAGATGACAGGGGATTTCGAAATCTCCGGGTCATATTTTAAAGCGATCGCTTCTTTTCGTTTTTCATTCGTCATATCCGAATATCCACCCCACTATATGATTCTTTTTCTGAAAAAAGGGCGGATTTAAATTTCGTGTCAGTATTTTTTTTGCTCACTGGATTTTCAAATAAAACTCCGGATAATCTGTAATCCATTTTTTCCAGATTCGCCTTCAACAGTGTAAGATAATTGTCGGCGGCTGCTTCTATTGTTTTACTATACTCATTAATGACCGTCACTTTTATGACACGGTTTTGAACCTGCATGTCAATGAACGTTTCCTTAAGACGTTCTAACTCTAAATAAAACAGGATTCGACAATAATCGGGGTCTATCTTGCCATCTTTTTTTTTCCTTCCGCTCCATTGCAACGTTAAGTCCGTTTGAGAAGACCCAAGATTAAGAGGCAATGTAAGGAGTAAGTTCTGCAAGGGGCCCGTTTCCTGCGAAAAAACCTGTTGAGCAGTAATTCGATTCAAAATTTGTTCTGCCAGTTCCTTAACGGATGCCGGATTTTGCTCGTTCAGAAGTTTAAGTAGCAACGGTTTGAGGGTCTCTAAATCCTTTATTAAATCTTCCAAACCATCTCCAGGCATATTAGCAAGAGCATGTTCCAACTGTAGTCCAAGCATCTTCGTCCACTCTTTAAGTTGTTGCGCAACAGAGGCACCATTCGTGAAATCGATTGTTTGAAATTCAGTTTCCAGCACTTGTGTAAGCACTAGTTTCTCAGCATTCGTAACGGAGAGCGTCTCAGGACGTCGCTTAAGCGATTGAATCAACAGTTCTGTCACTTTCCCCTTCGACTCGGTAACTTTCTCTGTATCCTTATTTAAATGGGCTATTAGGTCATTTACCTCTATTTCGGCACCCGCTATTCTATTTCCGACTGATGCTTCTGCAAACGTACGCTCAAGCAAGCGGGAAGCAAGAGCGGACAGTTCTTCTGTAGAAATGGTTTTTTGCTGAATTGATTTCGTATCAGTAGACGTTTCTGCTTCTACATAATCAAGACCGTTCAATAACCGATTTAGACTATATTCGACCTTTTCAACTTTCCCCAACGTTCCATTTTTTGCATCAGATAGCAATTGCAGTCCCTGTTGTAGTTTATCAGTCACTGAGTTCTTAGTAGATCCTGATATTTCCGCCGATTCGACAACTAATTTCTCCAAAAAGCCAGCCTCAGTAATCCCCATTGGAATGAAACCAGTCTTTTGAAGCAGGGAGAATGCCCCGGTTTTCAATTCAGGTGATGCACTGGAATCGATCCAAGTGGTAACAAGTTTCTGTAGACCAGTTTGTTGAAGCTGATCCTGTTTAGCTACATGTAACGAGTCTAATACGCCTTTTAGTTTTACTGATGTTTCCGAATCACTGTCCTTTAATTGTTGCTGCAGGCCACTGAGCAATTTGTGAAAAGGTTCGCCTTTTGCTTGTGCTAACAACGCTACAAATACTTCTTCAACAAAAGGTAATTGCTGAAGGAACATTCTTTTGATGATAGACAGGCCATATTCTTTTGCATCAGCAGTTTTTACCCATTGCAAAGCAGACATAAAAGTATCCTTTGTAATTGGGAGTTGATTTTTCAGTAAATACTCGGCAAGGCTGGCTGCCTCCGGTTCTGGAGATATGCCAAGATGAGAGAGCAATTGTGCAGCCGCTCCTTTTAAACTAGAAAAGTTCACATTCGGAGAATCCAGTACTTTTAACACAACCTTCCCCTCATTTGGCTGCTGTACTTGAAACCAATACATTTCTCCAGCCTGAAGTGGGATATCGAGTGTGGCAATCATTTTTTGATGGCCAATCTGCACTTCCGTTATTTGGTTAGGATAAATCCTATTCACTTTTCCGAAAAGGATTTGTCCGTTTTTCAAACTCGTACTTCCCTTTATTTCAATGGGTGACGACACGGATTGACCGCTTGTTATCGATTGCATCTCTCTCGCCCTCTCTCTTAATCGTTCGTTCGTGCGGCGATTTCCTTTACAGGTGCAAAACTCCTCCTATGCCAAGGTGTAAGCCCGTGATTATCGAGTGCTTCTAAATGTTGTTTAGTCCCGTACCCCATATGCTTTTCAAATCCGTATTCTGGATACGCTTCCCCATATCCCTTCATCATCCTGTCACGTGTCACCTTAGCGATAATAGAGGCAGCAGAGATAGAAATACTTCTTGCATCTCCCTTTATGAGTGAAAGTTGAGGAATCGGCACTTCAAGTTCCATCGCATCAATCAGCAAATGATCCGGGAGTTCTGAAAGATTGTTCACCGCCGCAATCATGGCTTTTTTCGTAGCTTGATATATATTGATTTCATCAATTTCTTCGCTATGTACAATGCCCACCCCGATGGATACAGCTTCCTTTAAGATAGTCTCATAAAATAGTTCCCTCTTTGACTCAGGAATTTTCTTAGAATCATTTAGCCCTGGTAGATAAAAAGATTCAGGTAAAATAACTGCACTAGTCACAACCGGTCCCGCTAGCGGCCCTCTTCCTACTTCATCGATACCGGCAAGAACTGAAAATCCCTGTTTTCGCAACTCCCGTTCAAACTCCGTCATTTTCATAAAATTATTCTTTACCTGTAGCTCTTTTTCATAGGCTCTTTGCCATTTACTTACTAAGTCTGTTACTCCTTTTCGTCCATCCTCCTGGCATTCTTTTAAGAACGAATCTTCTGGCTCGCTTACTGTTTTTAATTTTGAAGAGATTTCTTTTATACTCATGGCAGTTTTCATCATTTATCACCTATCATTTTAATTATCGGCAGTCTTGTTTCATTTCTACAGCTTAAACAAAAATACGGAGCGGAAAAGAGACATCAAAAGGTAAAAAAACCTTTTGACATCTACCTCCAGCTCCGTATCAACCCTATACACAGACATTCCTTTTAAGAATCATGTCTGTGTTCTCTAACCTCAAAAGAAGTTATTCGGGGGTATTTTCTTCTTCTTTTTCTATCGGTAGCTCAAACGTGAGCGGCCCCATCTTTTCAGAACGGATTTCTCGAACGACCAATTCTGCGGTTTTATCATAATCAATAAAGCCCCCAGATGCTAGACAACCTCTGAACTTTCCAACTGCATCAAATAGTTCTAGCGTTTCTTGAGGAATTACATCCAGATTATAACGGGATTTCAAACGATCCGGATATTCTCTTTCCAAAAAGCGAAGGCCGTATAAAGAAACTTCATGCAAGTTTAAAATCGTATCTTTGATTGCTCCTGTTAGCGCTAGTCTTAAGCCAACTTCCTGATCCTCAAATTTAGGCCAGAGGATCCCCGGAGTATCCAGAAGTTCTAATTCCTTTCCTACTTTTATCCATTGCTGTGCTTTCGTAACACCAGGTGTATTCCCTGTTTTTGCAATGTTTTTTTTAGCAAGACGATTGATTAAAGTAGATTTCCCTACGTTCGGAATACCGACAATCATAGCACGAATCGCACGCGGCTTAATTCCTCTTGATTCCATCCGATCATACTTTTCTTTTAAAAGTTTCTTAGAGGCAGCTGTAATCTGGTTTAAGCCATTTCCTGCCTGTGAGTTAATAGCGATTGCCGTTTTACCTTGTGATTTATAATACTCAAGCCACTCATTGGTTTTTACCGGATCAGCCATATCAGCCTTATTCAAAAGGATAACCCTTGGTTTATGCTGTATGATTTCATCGATCATCGGATTTCGTGAAGATGCAGGAATCCGGGCATCCACAAGTTCAAAGATGATATCGATCAGTTTTAATTTTTCTGTTACTTCCCTTCTTGCTTTGGCCATATGGCCAGGGAACCACTGTATTGTCAATGGAATCAACCTTCCTACTATTCCGCCAATCGAAAATCTTCAATCGGCCAATAAACTAATTTAGTTTTACCTAACACCTTATTGTAAGGAACAACACCAACGCCAATATGGCGGCTGTCCTTACTAAAACGGCGATTATCTCCTAAGACAAATAGATGGTCTTCAGGCACGGTTTCTTGTTCTATAACATCGCTTAATGTAAATGGTTCTGTCAAAGCCCCGCCATCAATCAACTGCTTTTTATATTCATCCAAGTATGGCTCTGCATAGGCTTTTCCATTCACGTAAAGCGTATCATCTTTATATTCTATTTTTTCGCCTGGTAACCCAATGACCCGTTTTATATAATCCTTGCCTTCAGGGGCTTCAAAAACAATAATATCGAATCTTTTCGGTTCACTAATTGAATAGGAGATTTTATTTACGAGCATGCGGTCCGTGTCCTTTAATGTCGGCATCATGGAATTGCCGTCCACGACAATCGGAGCCAGGAGGAAATAACGAATCAGCGTGGCTGCTATAACCGCGATTATGACCGCCTTAGTCCATTCCCACAATTCATTTTTCTTTTTCGTCATCCTTACCCACCCTTTTAGAAAGCATATCAACAATTATTTTAACATGTCGCGGACGCTATAGCGAGCAGGATTCTTTATAGTCTTCACCCTGATGAGCGATTATTTTTTCTTCAAGTGCAAAAAAAGGAGCCTGTTAAACAAGCTCCTTTTTTGCATAATACTGTTTGGTTACTCACCATATGTGAATCATGGCAAACCCGCATAGAGATATTCGAAGAATTAACGACGAATTTCTTTAATACGTGCTTTTTTACCACGAAGTTCGCGTAGGTAATAAAGTTTCGCACGACGTACTTTACCGTGACGGATAACTTCTAATTGCGCAATTTTTGGTGTGTGAAGAGGGAAAGCACGTTCCACTCCAACGCCGTAAGAAATCTTACGTACTGTGAAAGTTTCACTAACTCCGCCGCCACGACGTTTGATTACAACGCCTTCAAACAACTGGATACGTTCGCGAGTTCCTTCAATAACCTTTACGTGTACACGTACTGTGTCACCAGGTCTGAATGATGGAAGATCTGTGCGAAGTTGTTCTTTTGTGATATCGTTAATAAGATTTTGCATCGATTTCAACTCCTCCTGGACGCTCTTACAAATACTAATTGTTTGCAGCGGAACATCGTTATAAGACTGAGCATTTTGCCCAAGTCACAAGGTATATCCTATCATACTCTAGATGCTGATGCAATAGACATCAGTCTTCTTTTTGAATCTCTGACAATAATTTTTTTTCAACGTTCGAAAGTTCATAGCTTTCGAGCAAATCCGGTCGTCGATTCCACGTCCTGCGTAATGACTCTTTCATCCGCCATTCATCGATTTTTTTATGATTACCGGATATAAGCGTATCAGGAACTTTCATTCCCCTGAAATCTGCAGGTCTAGTATAATGGGGATGCTCTAACAAACCAGAAGAATATGAATCAAGAATCGGGGAGTCTACATTTCCTAACACGCCCGGAAGCAAGCGAACAACGCTGTCTATAATAACCATAGCACCCAATTCACCACCTGTAAGCACAAAGTCACCTATTGATATTTCATCTGTGACAATATGCTCCCGGATGCGCTCATCATACCCTTCATAATGTCCGCAAATGAAAATAAGATGATCTTCTTTCGCAAACTCTTCAGCTTTTCTCTGCGTGTAACGCTCTCCCTGTGGACATAGCAAGACAACTCGTGGCCTTTGCTCAGCGTGCCCTTTAAGGGCTTCTACGGCGTCAAAGATGGGTTGTGCCTTCAATACCATCCCTGCACCGCCACCATACGGATAATCATCTACTGTCGAATGCTTATTGTCTGCATAATCACGAAAATTGGTCACATTGTAGCTGACAGCCTGTTTTTCTGCGGCCTTTTTTAAAATTGACGAGCCAAATACCCCTTCGAACATTTCTGGAAATAGCGAAAGTACATCGATTTTCATCAGTCTAAAAGCCCTTCCATCGGTGTGATGATAACTTTTTTAGCAGATATATCTACTTCTTTCACAATTTGATCAATATATGGAATTAAAATATCCTTACTGCCAGCTTTCTTAATGACCCAAACATCATTGGCGCCCGGCGTTAGAACCTCAATGATCTCCCCTATTTCTACACCTTCATCTGTAAACACCGAACAGCCGATGATTTCATGGAAGTAGAATTCACCTTCATCCAATTTACCTAGCTGAGCTTCCTTAATTTTCAAGACTCCATTCCGGAAAGCCTCGACCTGACCGACGTTGTAGTAGTTTTCAAACGTCAATAAGTTAAAGTTTTTATGGTTGCGATGCGACCTGATAATAAGTGGCAAAGGCTTTTTCTCTGTTTCTCTAAATAAATACAGCGTATTGCCTACTTTGAAACGCTTTTCCGGAAAGTCTGTTGATGAAATAACACGGACTTCACCTAAAAGACCATGTGTGTTGACAATTTTACCTACATTAAACCAATTTTCCATTCTTTCACCTCTAACGAATTTCCGAGACGATTCCATCTTTAATGACAATAGTCTTCGTTGTCATAAGTTCGTCCCAATCTGCCCCAATTTCTACCTCAATGATACTTTGAACTTCCCGTTCCTTCAGTTCGCTTCCAGTAGGAAGGATTTCCAACTGTTCCATTTGAAATTCAAGCAGTTTGATTTTTTCTTGCCTTTGGTTTATTTCTTTTTCAAAATGAGCACGGAGACTAGCGGGCTGAAGGTTCCTAGTTTTTTCAAGTTTTTTCAGTTCAAAACGAAGCTGTTCACTCTCTTTTTGAAGCTGTAGACGTTTTGATTTGTACTTCTCGAGGAGCTGATTCTTGCTGGATTCCGTTAATACTTGGTTAACGATTACATTTTGGAGAATTTTCATTCCAGCACCTCCTATTATCTATGATTTCTTATTTCATTCAAAAAATATGTATGATAGGGTAATCTTTTTGAAAAATGGGGGTCATTCTCTTAAGTATAACGTAAATCGGTAAAAGATGCGTCTTAAAAAGGCGTAAAGTTTAAACTCCGAGTCGTATTTGAATATGATTAAAGTCGGAATTCAACTTTCTTGAAGTACAAAAAAAGGAGGGGTATTAGCCCTCCTTATTCGGAAATCTCCAAATAGATTTTCTTCTGCTGTGAGGATCCTGCTGCATATACCACAGTCCGAACCGCCTTAGCAACACGCCCTTGTTTACCGATGACCTTGCCCATGTCTTCTTTATGAACGGAGAGGACATAAACAATTCGGTCGGACTCTTCCTTCGAAGTCACGATGACTTCTTCCGGATAATCCACAAGTGCTGAAACAATTGTTTCAATTAAAGCTTTCATCAACTACCGTCGATTACTTGCTGTTTTTTGCAACATGGAATTTTTCCATGATGCCTTGTGTTGAGAATAAGTTACGAACTGTATCAGATGGTTTAGCTCCATCTTGTAACCATTTAAGAGCAAGCTCTTCGTTGATGTCAACTTTAGCTGGTTGAGTCACCGGGTTATAAGTTCCTACAACTTCAATGTAACGTCCGTCACGTGGTGAACGAGAATCTGCAACTACAATACGATAGAAAGGAGATTTTTTAGCTCCCATACGTTTTAAGCGAATTTTTACTGCCATTTTAAATAAGCACCTCCGAATAGTTTCACACAAGATAGTATAATATCAAATGTCTTGTATGTTTGTAAAGGTTTTTTTCTTAACAGGTAAAAAAAGTGTTGAAATACATGGCTTCAGCCTGTATTTACGCCTCGTTTCGACCTAAAATAAACCTTACATGAACGGGAATTTGAATCCCTTTTTCTTCCCTTTTTGCATGTTTGTAACCTGTTTCATCATCTTTTTCATTTCTTCAAATTGCTTTAGTAAACGGTTCACTTCTTGAATAGATCTGCCGCTTCCTTTGGCAATCCGTTTTTTGCGGGATGCATTCATGGTTTCTGGATGTTCCTTTTCCTGCGTTGTCATTGAACGGATGATAGCTTCAACATGACCGATCTGTTTCTCATCGATTTGAAGGTTATCCATCCCTTTCATTTTGTTCGCACCAGGAATCATTTTCAAAATGTCATCAAGCGGTCCCATATTACGCACCTGACCAAGTTGCTCAAGGAAATCATCAAAGGTAAAAGTAGCGGTACGCATCTTTTTCTCTAATTCTTTCGCTTTTTCTTCATCTACATTGGCCTGTGCTTTTTCGATAAGGGTTAATACATCACCCATACCGAGGATTCTTGAAGCCATCCGTTCTGGATGGAATGCTTCAAGTGCATCCAATTTTTCACCCATACCGACGAATTTAATCGGCGTGTTGGTAACTGAACGAATCGAAAGTGCCGCACCACCACGTGTATCCCCATCAAGTTTCGTTAATACGACCCCAGTCAGGCCAAGCTGCTCATTAAAGCTTTGGGCCACATTGACAGCATCCTGCCCGGTCATCGCATCAACAACGAGGAAGATTTCATCCGGTTTGGTCAATTCTTTGATATCTTTCAGTTCGCCCATCAGGTTTTCATCAACATGAAGACGACCTGCGGTATCAATCAACACATAATCATGATGTTCTTCCTTCGCTTTTTCGATCGCCTGTTTGGCAATTTCAACAGGACTGACCTGATCCCCAAGGGAAAAAACAGGCATGCTTAATTGTTTGCCAAGTGTTTCAAGCTGCTTAATCGCCGCCGGACGGTAAATATCAGCCGCAACGAGCAATGGCGTGCGGTTGTATTTTTTTCTAAGAAGATTGGCAAGCTTTCCGGTGGTTGTCGTTTTACCTGCCCCTTGAAGCCCTACCATCATAATGACAGTCGGTGGTTTCGAGGCAACGGCTATCTTGCTCTGTTCGCCGCCCATCAGCTCCGTCAATTCTTCCTTAACTACTTTAATTACCTGTTGACCGGGGGTTAAGCTTTTTAGCACTTCCTGGCCTACCGAACGTTCACTTACACGCTTTACAAATTCCTTCACGACTTTAAAGTTAACGTCCGCTTCAAGTAGGGCCAATCGAACTTCACGCATCATTTCTTTAACGTCTGCTTCGTTGACCTTCCCTTTTCCGCGGATCTTTTGCATCGTGCTCTGCAGTCGGTCGGCCAATCCTTCAAATGCCATATTGCCGCCTCCTAATCCAACTTCTCAAGCGTTGTGATTGCGTCAAGCAGCTTCTCTTTTGAAAAGGATTCCTTTTCTATGAGTTCCTTCATATTCGCAATCCACTGGTTACGCTCTTGAAATTTTTGAAATAACAATAGCTTTGCTTCGTATTCCTCAAGCATTGCTTCTGTTCTTTTTATATTATCATAGACTGCCTGTCTACTCACTTCGTATTCATCGGCAATCTCCCCAAGAGAGTAATCATCCAGATAGTAGAGGGACATATAGCTCTGCTGCTTCTCTGTTAACAACGATTGGTAAAAGTCATACAAATAGTTAATCCGCGTTGTCTTTTCAAGCATCTTAGCAAGCCTCCCTGCTGTTAAGTGAAAACCCTTTACAAGTTTATATTGTATAGCGTTGCCTATTTGATGTCAAGCTAAACTCCTTACCACTTGTTTGGAAAGCATTATTTTTTTCGTTTTCTCGCTTCCAGAAGGCGTTTCATCTGGCTCTCTCGTTCTGATTCGGTTAATTTCTTTTCAGATTGGTTCTGTTTCCTGCGTTCTGTCACTGGTCTTACAGATTGATTATTAGACTCTGATTTCAGGTTTGCCTTCCCTGTTATACGTGTTTTATGTGTCGCTTCTTGCACAGTTTTCAGTTTCTTGACTGTTTCAGCCGATTTTAATGATCTACTTCCTGTCTTTTTAGGAATTCCTGCAAATAGGTGCATAACTCTATGCAAGCCAAAACGCCGTATTGTAATTTCTACAAATAAAAGTAGGAACGCCGTTAATAGAAGCCAATGGCTAATGCTTTGCTTTTGTCTGGATGTGGTCTGTAAATCACGGAATGCCTGAGCCTCCGTTTTCAACTCCTGGCCACCCGAAACAGCCAACAATTCCTTGATAAGCGACTTGTTTAGACCTTGCTGCAGGTACTCTTCTGAATAGGGCACAGTGAAACCTGTTTGATACAGGTTCGTACCACCCTCATTGTTTTCCTGTTTTACACTGATATAATACATACCAGACTGCTTCGGAATAATAATTTCATATTTCCCGGGAGCGACGAGTTTTGTATTCGCATCAACTATTTGTCCATTTTCCGAAACCACATTTGCAGATAAAGGCAAGTTGTTTTGTGAGGCTGATTCTAGCATAATCACGGTTTCTTCACCACTATTTTCCTGTGTAAGAGTATATGGCTCACTTTCGAATTTAGGAAGCGTGATTGTGACCAATTGATTGAGGAAAGAGCCCCACTTACCCCAAGCAGGCCAATCGCCAGACCATTTGCCACTTAGATCCGAAGTGAAGGCCACCGTTGTCCCCATTCCATATTGCCATTGAGCGAGGACTGGATCTTCTTTTTCACTGACCAACGGCAGGAAAGCACGCTGTTTCGTCGTTGTCGCGATGTATGCATTCATCTTAGGTACTCCATCATTAAACAAGCCATTCCATTCAGGAGTATCCTGTATGGATGGATAAAACGGATTGTCCTCGATATATGTACGGCTTGCCATCACCGTTTCACGTGATAAAATGCTCGGAATTAAGGAGGCATCCGTGACATCGTAAAAACGCCCCGTTCCGAAATCGGCCAAGTCCTCGAGCAAGTTCTTATCGGCATCGCTGCCAATGGACACCGTTGAAAGTGTTATGTTCTTTTCCTTCCCGTCTTCGATTAATGCTTCATAATCGCTAGAAGTATTTGACTGACCGTCCGTCAACAAAATAATATGCTTACGCTGTAACTTTTCATCCATTAACTTGTTATACGCCATCTCAAGAGAACTGTAGATTTCCGTACCACCTCCTGGAGCAAGCGAACGGATTTTCCCCATGGCTTCTTCCTTATCCGTGAGTGGACCGGCTTCGATAATTTCCCAAGGGCGGTCATCAAAGGCAATGAACCCGAAGGTATCTTTCTCACGTAAAAGCTCTACGGACCGGGCCGCGGCTTCTTTTGCTAATGAAAGCTTGTTGCCAACCATACTGCCTGACCTGTCGAGAACAATCATTAATCCGAGCGAAGGCATTTCTTTTTTTCCTTTGATATCCATGTCCACTGGTAGCAGATGCTCAATTGGAGTCTTGAAATACCCTCCAAGTCCGAAACTATTTTCTCCTCCAGTCATCACGAACCCATTGCCGAATTCCTTGACGGATTGTTCGATTAATTTCATCTGATTTTCCGTGACAGAGGTTGCGGAAACATTGTTAAACACAATCGATTGATACTGTAAAAAGCCAGATAATGTAGTCGGCAACTTTTCTGGTACGGTCGTCTCAACAATCAGTCCGCTTCCTTTCAGAATTTTTTCAATTCGACCGGTCCCTTCTGCCTCGACAATCAGAATTTTTGGCGTCCCTTTTACTTTCGTAATCGCCTGTAGCTGATTATTTTCCGTAAAGGTGTCCTTTTCGGCAATGATTTCAGCTTTGTATACCTGTAAACCTGTATCATCTACAGTATGGTTAAATGTGTATAAATTGGACCCTTCCTTTACATCCACGTTTTTTTTGATAATTTCCTGATCGTTCAGTGAAATACGAACGGTCGCTTTTTTTGCTGAATTACTATCCACTTCTAAAGAGAGCTCCGTTTTTTCTCCTTGATATAAGGAAGGAGGTATCGTTAAATTCCTGAGAGCAATGTCCTCGCCAGCCTCCTCAATTAAAGGGATCACATCGAGTTCGATGTTTTTGTTCTTTAGTAATTTTGCCCCTTCCACGGCATTGCCGGAAGTTTCATTGCCATCCGAAAAAAGCACAATCCTGCCGCTTGAGTGACTCGGAATAAGCGATGAGGCAAACTGAATTCCAGACTCTAAACGGCTTGCATCTTCATCAACTTTGCCACTATATTGAGTAGTGGATGAATGTTTTGTCGTCATTGACTGCTCGGCAACAGCACTGTCACCAAATGCAGCCACCGCAAACGAGTCATCTTTATCCATTTCCTCCGTGCTTTTCTCAATCCAGGCAAGCGTTTTAGCTTCCGAATCTTTGACACTTGCAGAACGATCGACTAAAAAAACGACCGTAGATCCCTTGAGAGGCAGTAATATTTGCGGAACTGTAAGAGCTAAGATGATGAGTAAAAAGATCAAGGACCGCAGTACCGCAACCACCGTCGTTTCCTTTTGCTTAGCCTGATGTCGGGATTTAAGGAGATAAAAATAAATAAGTCCTGCACAGGGAATGAGTAATAGAAAAATCAGAGGATAGGTAAACTCAACGCCCACGACGATACACCTCCCATTCGAACATCAACAGTAGAAGGGCCACACATGCTAGCCAATACCATAAAAAATTCTGTTTATTATCGGATACCACTTTCATTTCGGTCGATTTTGAATTTATACTGAATGAAGGAGCAGAGATGATTTCTTTTTCACGTTCGTCAAGCAACACGGAAAAATAAAACACCTGATCTCCTGATACTGCTTCGTATGTACCAGGCATACTTGGAGCCTTAAAACCTTCTTTCTGTAAGTCTACGGAATAGAGATTATTTCCAGACTCAGAGAAAATAGCTAGTTTTTGTGTATCCTTCCCAAGGTTCAACCACTTTTCTTCACCAGGCTGGTAGTACCCCAGAAAATTCGTTTGCTGTGTCAGCCATTGAAATGAGTTATATAAAAAGATTGGAAAACCCGGCTGCAACGGCCAATCACTATCAGCAACAGAAAAGTTCAAGGCAATGATTGGTTGGCCTTGATATGTTCCTTTTTGAATGAGTGGAAGGTCGCCGCTTACGAGTACATTTGTCCATTGTTTATTGATAGGAGGGGATGTTGATTCAATATAAATTTTCTCTGTTTGAACATACTCCATCAAGGGATCATCCGTTCCTAACAGCTTTTCTGTTAATTTTTGTTTTCCTTTTTTAGCCTCGTTCACAAATAGCAGCGGATATGAACCAAGTTCTTCTAGTTCCATCCCTTGAGCAATCACAACCCCATCCTTTCTAACTTTTTCTTTATCTTCAAGTTGGATGACGTCAAGCCCTATTGTTTCAAGAGCATTAATGAGAAAAGCATTCACATTTCCGACTGCATAAACCTTTTCATAAATCGCCGATTGAATAGCCGTCATTTCGTTGTCAGCGGAATAATTATCATTCGCATTGATGGAAGCCGTGTAATAAGGCTTTTCTTTGAGTACTGGAATATCGACCGTTTTCTCACTATTGGCTTTAACAGACAGTTTTTTGATAAAAAGAACTTCTTTTCCATTCGTAACTTGGAATTCTAGGGTTTTATCCTTCTTGGTTTGATTTTCAACGACAGCCACTCCGGTAATGCCTTCTTTGCGGTTGGCCGTACCAAATGAAAGTAATGACAGATTGTCATTTTGACTACTAAAATTATGTACATCAATCGGTATATTTTCAGATAGCCCGCTAAGGTCATCTTTCACAACCCTATCAGAAAAAAGATGGATGACCGTTTCTTTTCCGTTGGAAAGTGAGTCCGCTAATTTCAGTGCTTTATCAATATTTTCATGATCATACGTTAACTCTAATGCTGCTGTTTGTTTTTTCAGTACAGCGTGGTTAGTCTCATGATTAGCACGGATGATGGGCTTTTGACCAGCTTCTATGATAGTCACTTCTTAATTATCTACTTCTTTAAGCATCTCCATCAATTCTTGTTTAGCCTTTTCAAAACGGGTAAGTTCCCCATCTTTTGCACTCATTGTAGCGGATGTGTCGATTATAAGGATAAGGTGATCGCCCGGAATTCCTTTTTGAAACCAAAAGGGACGGACTAACGAAAACATGAGGAGAAGAAGCACAAGAATCTGTAGCCAGAATAAAAGGTTATGCTGCAATTTATGAAGCCATGGGGAAGCTTGCCATTCATTCAGGACCTGCTCCCATAATAAATTGGATGAAATCGTTGTCGTTTCATATTGCTTCCGGAAAAAATAGAACAAAATCACGGCAGCGATAAAGATTATTAATAGAAAAAAGAGCGGATTAGAAATATGCATAATATCTTCACCTCAATTCATTAGCCCATGGCGTGGAAAGTCTTGAAATAAAATCGTCTGTATATCAGTTTTAGCACTGATAAGAATGTAATGGCAGCCAAAACTTCGGCATACCCCTTCAAGCTTTTGGTTATGTTTATTAAGACGAGTCTGATAGTTTCCAATGAGCGAAGGATGGATGCTTACGTTGACTGCTGTATCCATTTCACTGTCGACCAGTTTTAAGTCTCCGTTAAAAGCAGGATTTAGTTCCTCTTTTCCCAACAATTGAATGAACCAGATTTCTTGTTTTGCAGAACGCATTTTCCTCAAGGTCGCCTCCACTTTATCAAGGGGCTCAAGACCGTCGGAAATAATGATTGACAGCTGATGATTCTTCAACATTACCTTGCCCAACTGATCATAAAAATGACCACTTTTCTCGGTATCTTCTAAACCAGCAATCTCCCGAAAAACGCCTTTTCGGTGAACCGCTCCCTTTCGGCGAATCGGATGGGCAGTCTTGGACGCAACTGGAATAAAGGCCAGCCGGTCCTCACCAGCAAGGACGACAAAACTTAACGAAGCTGCAAGCTGGCGTGCCAGCTCCCATTTATCCGGGAGAGCACGCATCGACGAGGTCACATCCAAATATATAGCTACCGACAACTCTTGTTCATCGAGGAACCGTTTAATATAATGCTTTTGTGTTCGTCCATAGACATTCCAATCAATTTGCCTAACGTCATCTCCTGGTTGATAGGCCCGGAAATCGGAAAATTCAAGGGAGGTGCCAAACGCACTCGATTTCCTTGAACCTTTATGCATCCCACGTCTCCGTGTTTTCACAAGTAATCTTTTTTTCTGCAATCTTTCTAAAAAAGCATAAGAACCCATCACACTGAAAGTCCTTTCCCTAATTTGTAAGCCGATTCAACGACTTCAGCAATGATGGAATCGGCCAGCACCCCGCTTGCTTCCGCTTCAAAGTTGAGTAAAAGTCGATGCCTTAATACAGGATAAGCCGTTTGCTTTAAGTCTCCAGCAGAAACATGATAGCGTCCTGCAAACAGAGCTCTTGCCTTTGCCATTTTTATTAAGCTTTGCAGTCCACGGGGGCCACTTCCAAATTGCACATACTTTTGGACTACTTCCGGAGATTCCTCTGTATTTGGATGAGTACTGGCAATAATGGAAACCGCATAATCTAGCATTTCATCTGAGACAAGTACCTCTTTTACGAGTTTCTGCAAAAATATGACATCCTCAATTGAAGCTGCTTTTTCAATCCTTATGGTTTCTTTGCCAGTCGTTCTAAGAACAATCTGCTTCAATTCCTCCTTTGATGGGTAACTGACATGAATTTTGCAGATAAACCGGTCCATCTGTGCTTCAGGAAGTGGATATGTCCCCTCCATATCAATCGGATTCTGGGTCGCAAGCACAAAGAACGGCTGTTCAAGCTGTTTCGTTTCTCCCATCACGGTCACAGTTTTCTCACCCATTGCCTCAAGTAGCGAGCTTTGGGTCTTTGGTGTCGCAGTTTTTGCTTTTCTTTTTGCTTCACCTCTTTTAATTGCAGCTCACTTGATTGTTTAGCGAGGGCCTCAAGCGCCTTTTCGCCATCTTTCTCAAGGGCCATTTTTTTCTTTACCTCTTTCAATGCCTTTTCAACTGCCGGTTCTTTAGAATCGTTCGCTTTTTTTTCAAGCTCTTTTTTCACTTCTTCAACAATCTTCACTTCTTTTTCCAACTTCTGTGCTTCTTTCATTTCCTTGTTTGGATAAAAAATGAACAGAAGCACACATACCGCTAAGCACAATGCTGACGTCAACCATTTAGGATAGAACCACCTTTTCTTCCGGCTTAGTACTTTCTCTTGATGGATTTTCATATGACGGATTGCATCTCGAAGTTGCAGCGTTTCAAGTTCACCAGCGTTTCCTAAAAAAGCAAACCCTGTTACGACTCTGTCATCCGGAACAAATTTATTAAACAACAAAGCTGCCATCTTTTTGTCTGGTTTCCGTTTTACGACTCTATATAGAAAAAATGCTAACAGACATATTAAACCTATGAAAAAGTAACGTAAAATAAACGGAATTACCATTATGCGAGCTATAAACAACAGCAAAAATGACCATACAGCCACAGCAAGGAGCAGAAGCTGCCCCTCTTTCAGCAACAACTGTATTAAAAGTTGCTGTTGAATTGGCTTTAGAAGTTTGAGAAACTGACTTTCATCACTTATTTTTTCCTTTTTCATCGTCTAGCCTTCATACCGACCCGAAGTTTCTTTACGCTAAGTAAAACCGCGCCGATTAACAGTAAGGTATAGCAGATCAAATGTGCAGCCCATAGGGGGAAATCAATGCCCGCTAACTTCTGGATTTCCTCGGAGTATGTAGGTTCGATGAAACCGATCATGACAATTGGTGTATTAAGCATAGCCGCTATATAAGGCAGAGGGTTTGTTGTAGGTGTAACAGAATTCCCCTGCAATCCTAAAGCCATGCTGGAGAAAAGCAAAGTCAATAGGGCTGTTCCCCCGACTAAAAACAATGTGACCCCATAAGTGGTTACCATCGCGGCTATTGTTTTACGTACGAGTGTAGAGAAAAGTACGCCTATGCTGCCATACACGATGACAGTAAAAACATTGAACCCTAATACCATTAAAAGTTGTGCGGGTGAAATTCCGCCAAATAAAAACACGATGCTATATAGCGGCAAACTAGCAACCACTAACAATAACAAATAGGAAATGGATGAAATTAACTTTCCAAAAATAATACCCGCGGAGCTTTGCGACGTCGTCAATAGAATATTCAAGGTCTGTCGCTCTCGCTCACTGGAAATGACCCCAGCTGTCAGCCCTGGTGTAATGAAAAGAATCAAAGCTAACTGAACTACCGCTAAAAATATGAACATCGACCGGCTTGAATCAGGATCAATATGCCCCCCTATATTGGATAGCGATTGGATAAAGATCATGCCAATGACGATAGCTCCAATAGCAAGAACATAAAATAAAACACCTAAAAAACTTTTGAAAGAGCGAAACCGCAGTTTAAATTCTTTATTTAAGACAGGATTCATCAGCCAGCTTTTCATGACAGTTCGACCCCTTTCGTAATTTCCATAAATACGTCCTCAAGATCCGTCTCAATTTCAGCAAATGAGACAATGGGCAAATCCTGTAACATGCAAGACTTCAACAGTTTTTGTTGGGCAAATGCATCTCCTTTGAATAAAAACTGAATCGTTTCCCCATCAAGATGGACGCTGATTTGGCTAATGTCAGGATTGTCTTCAAAAAAAGCAATGGAACGCTCAACATCCTGATGTACTTTTACGATAAGACTCTTTTCGCCTTGAAGTTTATGCTGAATTTCTGCAACAGTTCCTTGCGCTTTCAATTTCCCTTGATCGATAATGCCAAGTACATCACACATCTCAGCAAGCTCCGGTAAAATATGTGATGAAATCAAAATCGTTTTCCCCATATTCTTTAACTCTTTTAATATCTCACGCATTTCCACCCGAGCACGTGGATCAAGGCCCGACGCCGGTTCATCAAGAATAAGCACCTCCGGGTCATGGATCAGGCTCCGTGCCAAACATAGTCGCTGCTTCATTCCACGCGAAAGCAAGTCAACATAAGACTCACGTTTATCGGATAAATTAACTAGTTCAAGTAACTGAGGAATCAGTTTACTCCGTTCCGACAGGGGAATTCCATAGCTAGCACCATAAAAGTCCAAATACTCCTCAGCTTTCAATTGATCGTACACCCCAAAGAAATCAGGCATATAACCGATTTGGCTGCGCACTTGTTTTGGCTCCTTCGAAATATTGTAGCCATTAATATAGGCGGTACCTGACGTTGGAGCAAGAAGGGTAGCCAAGATGGAAAAGGTCGTTGACTTTCCGGCACCATTTTGTCCGACGAATCCAAACACGGTTCCTTTGTCAATTTGCAGGTCCAGGTGATCCAATGCGGTGAAATTGCCATACTTCTTCGTTAACTGTAAAATCTCTATCATTTCGTCACTTCTCCCTTTACATTGATTTCCGGCACCCTTAAACTTGAATCGTCTTCCCTTTCTTTAATTATCTTAATTTGAATATCTCCTTCTTTTGAAATATAAGAAGAGATCTCTTCTTGTCCTTCAATCGAAATAGACCGTTCTTCAGCAGGTATAGGTTCATATTTTTCAGTTGAAAAGTTATAGAGTTCATATTGAATTTTTTGTTTACTGAACTTAATCGACAATTGCTTCGCTTTAAACGAATGATCTTTCATGATTAAAGGAACTTGACTGATATATTCATATTCACCTATTTCAAACCAATGTTCTCCGATTCCTGCTTCTTCATCATAAGAACCGCGGATGACATCCACCCAGCTTTTGAACATTTCTTTCGACAGGGTTACATCACCAGAAAAAATTGTTTCTGGTTCGAAAGTTTGAAAAATAAGATTATCTATATTCTTTTTTGGCTTTTTCGATACTTTAATATCGACTATTGAATCACTGGTCACCCCAGCAATGACAGGGTCGGTACCGGCATTTACCCCGCTAAAGAAAAAAGTTTCCGTTACATAAAGCAATTGATCTCTTCGGATTTTATCGAGGTCTATTTTTTGTCCTGCGTTCCAGTTATTCATCGGTCCTGATGTCACAGCATAAGGCTCAATCAAGAAGTCTCCCTTCAACTTTTCTTTAACCGTTAACGTTTCCCCTTTTTTTAACTTACCAAGATTAATTCTTTCTTGGCCTGACATGATTAGCAATTCTTTAAAGTCATATGGTGTTTCATTATGAATCGTTCCGGTCAAGGTTTTATTTTCAACTGTCAAATCAGTCTTGAATTGACCAACATTCCCTTTATAAACTTTTCCAAGTAATGACCGAGTTGACCAATATTCAACGTTTGGAAAGATAAGTTCTGTATCTACCGCTTTTTCCTCAAGGATTGGTGACCGTTTAATGTTTCCTCCTAAGCTTTCCTGCGTCATTGGCAAAGCTGTCATCTCATTTTTTGGGAAAGACAGTGCATAATCCCCACCTTTATTGGAGAGGAGGACATCAGATTGAAGCCCGACAAGTTGACCATCCTTAGAATGATAGATTCCGAGTTGATTCAGTTGCGGCTGAGCAAGACGGTCTTTCGCCCCGACAGTAAAAGTCAAGACTGACGTGATGCAGGCAATCAAAGGAATAATCCACCATGCATGCTCTCTTTTGTCGATTTTTTTCAAAACTACATATAAAATAGGTACAATAATTACGATATAAGCACACAGTAGAAATAATAATTGTCCGATCGATAAGGTAGTATCATCAAAATAGCTATTGGGCTCATTCAATTCCCATTGCGCCTGCTCCAAGAAATTTTCCGTTGAAGAAAATGAGTTTATGTCTGCCTGATTTAAAATCTTTTCAAGCCAGGTACCATACCCTTTCCATGAAGCTAGCGGCTGGTCTCCAAGTGAAAAGCCTGTTTGAACAATTACCCCGTTGCCGTACTGTTTTTTCACAACTGCCGGAAATTCACCGCTTTTTGTGAGAATTTCCGCTCCCTTCTCTACATCACCTATAAAGCCAGGTATATAGCTAAAGGAAGGCCTATCCTTTTCCTTTTTGGCAAAAAGGGCAGTTTCAAGCTTAACCTCTTTATCCATTTTCATCGGTAGAAGATCATAAATGGATCCATATTGCTGTGCTCCATTTGGTGATGCTCCAGCAATTAAAATACCCCCGGATTTGATCCAGCCTTTTAACGCTTCTTGCTGCGCTGCATCCAAAGCAGCTATTCCATATTCGTCAATAATCAAATAACTTAACATTTCAAGGCCCATAGAACGACTTGGTAGTTCTTCCTTTGTCAGTTCAATCATCGTGGAGTCTGTTGATGGCAAAACCCTTAATTCAGTCAACCGGTCGTACTTTTGACTTAATACACCAATTATGTCCTGACTTTCATCATAATATTTCGGTGTTAATATCTTTGGACCTGAATAGTCTACTTCTTTACCATTCTGCCAATCTCCCTCATAGAGATAAATCGACTTATTCAATACGTTTCCATTGTAATTATCATCTGTGTAGCCCGGAAGTGAAATCGAATAGGTTTTCGAACTTCCCTTTGGCAACTCTACTTTTAGGGCCTGTGCCCCACCGTACTCATAAGTGGATTGAAATTGAAACATAAGCGTACCGCTAAAGGCCTCTCCTTTATTTTCAATTTGCACTTTCATTGGCATTGCCATTGAACGCTTTATGTATCCATCAAAACCTTGTTCAATCGATATTTTAATCTTCGGGTCAGCTGCTTCTGCCTGTGGCGCCAACATATGTAAAAATATGCTGAAAAGTAATAAACAAGCAGCTATTCCCTGTATTTTTCTGAACAACCTGACTCCCCCTTTTCTTTAATTAAATAGACGACCAAATACCGAAAAAGTATACAGTATTTAGGAAAAAAGTAAAGCGAATTTCAAAAAGTAATGGAGATGCGCAAAAAAAATTGACAAAAAAATCCGGAAGAGAAAATCCCTTCCGGACTACCAAAAAATATTAAGTTTCTTCTTTATCAATGATATCAGCAAAGAGGCCGTATACATATTTCTCAGCATCGAATTCCTGAAGATCGTCCATTTTTTCACCAAGCCCGACAAATTTAACGGGAATAGATAGCTCGTTGCGGATTGCCAAGACAATTCCACCTTTCGCTGTGCCATCAAGCTTCGTTAAGACTATTCCAGAAACATTGGTCGCTTCCTTGAACGTCTTCGCTTGAATAAGCGCATTTTGTCCTGTTGTTGCATCAAGAGCAAGTAACACTTCATGTGGTGCACCAGGTATTTCACGTTCAATTACACGTTTCACCTTTTCCAATTCCTTCATTAAATTCACTTTATTTTGCAAACGTCCAGCTGTATCACAAATCAGGATATCCGCCTTACGTGCCTTAGCAGCCTGAATGGCATCGAACATAACCGCGGCAGGATCAGAACCTTCTCCTTGCTTGATTACACTGACACCAACACGTTCTCCCCATACCTCGAGCTGTTCAATCGCTCCGGCACGGAATGTATCACCAGCTGCTAATACAACCGATTTACCTTCTGCCTTAAACTTATGAGCAAGTTTACCAATTGTCGTTGTTTTACCTACCCCATTCACTCCGACAAACAGAATGACAGTTAAACCATCTTCTTGTATGTTCAGGCTTGATGTCTCTTCCTCATCACCTTGATAGATTTCAACAAGTTTTTCGGAAATAACAGATTGCACTTCTCTCGTATCAGAGATATTGCGGAGTTTCACTTCCATTTTTAATTGATCGATTAATTCCATTACCGTATCGAAGCCTACGTCAGCCTGGATAAGGATTTCCTCAAGTTCTTCAAAAAAGTCTTCATCCACTTTCCGGTAACGGGCAACGAGTTCATTAACCCGTCCAGTAAAGGAATTCCTCGTCTTAGTTAAACCTTGCTTAAATTTTTCGCCAATGGATACTTCTACTTCTTTTTCTTCCTGGGTCGTAAATTTTTCTTTTAGCTTCTTGAAAAAACTCATTGTCCCACTTCCTCTAATTCATGAATTTATACTTCTACAAAGTTCTCTGATTCTTCCATGCGGACGGAAACGAGTTTGGAGACACCTGACTCCTGCATCGTAATGCCATAGAGGACATCTGCCTCCTCCATCGTACCTTTACGATGAGTAATCACGATAAACTGTGTTTCCCTACTGAATTTCTTTAAAAATTGGCTGAAACGTACTACGTTCGCCTCATCAAGAGCTGCCTCGACTTCATCAAGGATACAGAAAGGCACTGGTCGAACTTTTAAAATGGAGAATAAAAGTGCAATCGCGGTCAACGCTCGTTCTCCACCGGATAAGAGACTTAAATTCTGCAATTTTTTCCCCGGTGGCTGAGCAATGATATCTACTCCCGTATTAAGTAAATCATCTTGATTTGTCAGCTTCAACTCAGCTCTACCCCCGCCAAACAACGCTTTAAAGACTTGCTCAAACTCTTCACGAATCGCATAGAAGGTATCCGCAAAGCGGCGTTTCATTTCATCATCCATCTCATCGATAACTTGGAATAATGTATCTTTCGCCTGCTGAAGATCTTCCTTTTGGCTAAGAAGGAACTCATAGCGTTCGGCCACACGCGCGTATTCCTCAATAGCCCCTAAATTAACCGTCCCTAATTCCTCGATGGCAAGTTTGATGAGCTTCACCTTCTTTTGAGCTTCTTCTACAGGCATCACCAATGGATACTGTTCTTTAGCCCCTTCAAAGGATAGCGTATATTCCTCGCGTAAATGGTCTAGCCGATTTTCTAATTCCACATCAAGTCGGGTTAGTTTAACCTCTTCATCCTTAATCACTTCAACGATACCCTTATAAAGACGGCTTTCCTCTTTTAAGGATATTTCAAACGCTTCAACCTGCGATTGCATTTCGGCTTTTTCTTGTTTTTTCACAAAAATTTCTTCAATTGCTCTATTTTTATCAAGCAATTTCTGCTGTGCCATATCCTCAAGTGTTTCTTCTCCACTCGAACTGTCAGTCATTTCATTAGTCAAGAGTCCCAAATCATCCTTATTTTCAGCAAGTCTGCTTGTTTCTTTTTCAAGATCAGATTCAAGGCGCTCCATCTTTTCTTTTTGGTTTTGTAGCTGTCCACGTTTAGAGGCCAATGTAACTCTTAACTCATTTGTTTCTTCAGAAAGGCTCTCTTTTGAGGTTTGTTGAGATTGTTTTTGTTTCGTCATATCAGCAATTAATCGGTCAAGCTCTTCAATTTCAGTTTTACATGAATCCAAGAGCTCTTCCAATTCTTCCAGTCTAGCTGTTTTTTGCTGTTGCTCTTCTAAATATGAATTTTTATCCAAATCATAAAGATGCAGACGATCATTCACATTTCTTTCCTGCAGCTCCACTTCACGAAGTTCACCCTTTAGAGATTGTTCTTGTAAACGAAGGGTTTCACCTGCTTTTCTGGTTTGTTCAAGCGTTTGCTCTTGAACACCAACATCCACTTTAAACTGTTTGACCTGCTTTTCAAGCTGGTTCGTTTTCGATTCCATGGCGGCAAGTTTTTGGTGCAGTTCTTCCAATTCAGTTTTCCTTGAAAGCAGAGAGGTTGTTTTTTGCTTAAGCGCTCCACCTGTCATTGAACCACCTGGATTGACGACATCCCCTTCAAGCGTTACAAAGCGGAAACGGTGCTGCACCATTTTTGCCAGGTCATTAGCACCCTTTAAATCTGTCGTGATAATGACGGTGCCAAGTAGGTTTGCCGCGATTGCTGCATGTCTTTCATCATATTGGATTAATGATGAACCAGTCCCGACAAAAGCAGCATGGTTTTTCAGCATCGATAATTGGTTCGGTGAAATCTCTCTTCCTTTTATGACTGATAAAGGCAAGAAAGTCGCTCGGCCGTACCGATTTTTCTTCAGGAAGGAGATGGCTTCACGTGCATGCTCTTCGCGCTCTACAACCACATGCTGCATCGCTCCACCCAGTGCCGTTTCAATGGCCGTTTCATATTCCTTTGGAACCTTAATTAATTCTGCAACTGCCCCTTCAATGCCTCGAAGGGTTTCTTTCGCTTTTAAAACTTCTTTAACACCTTGAAAAAAGCCTGCATAATCCTCTTCCATTTCTTCAAGCAGCTCTTTGCGTGATTTTGCTTGTTGAAGGAATTGATAGGCCTTATATAGTGTCGTTTCTTGTTTTTGATACGTATCTTTTGCTGCATTTAGTTTATTCTGCTGATTTCGGAAAAAAGAAACATGGTCTTCAAGCTGCTTGGTCACCTTTTCCATCAGCTGTGTATATTCCTTTTTTTTTGCGGTGATATCTGTTCTTTCCTTTAAAAACTTTTCGTTTTCCTGATCAAGCTTGGCATTTTTATGTTCCTGCTGTGTAAGCTGCTGAAGCAGGTATTGCTTTTCATTTTTTGCCGATGCTTGCTTGTTCAACCACTCGATGTAGTCACTCTTTTTCACTTCGATCATGGCTTCGATATCGCTATTGAATAGGCCTAGGCTTTTTTGCTTTTCATGTAAAATTTCTTGTATGCCCTTTACTTCGGAGTTGAGTGCATTTAGAATTTCCGTTTCTCTTTCCTTTTGTGAAGACAAACGCTCAACCGCTGCTTCGCCTTCTACGATCGCTTTTTCAAGCTGTGACTTATTTTGGGCAGCATTTTTTTTTCGTTCTTTCAATACTTCTTTACGGCCTTCAAGCTTTTCAAGCTCTTCACTCGCATTCAACAGTATTTCCTGAAGTCCATTAATTGATGTCTCAAGTGTGGCTAGATCGCCCCGGACATTTTTGAGATGCTCTTCCCGCTCATGAAGCTGGCCACCCATTTGTTGCTCCATCTCATTATGTTTTTCAAGCTCTTGGGACAAGCTTTCCCATTTTGCATAAAGTTCTTCTATTTCAAAAACGGTTAAAGCTACTTCTATTTGTTCAAGCTCCTCTTTCTTCTCCAAATATTCCTTGGCGAGGGAAGATTGAATTTTTAACGGTTCCACTTGGCCCTCTAATTCATGGAGAATATCATGGACCCGGTTTAAGTTATCCTGTGTTTCCGTTAGCTTCGATTCAGCTTTACGTTTTCTTGTTTTATATTTTAAGACGCCGGCTGCTTCTTCAAAGATAACACGTCTTTCTTCTGCCTTACTGCTTAGGATTTCTTCTACTTTCCCTTGGCTAATGATAGAAAATGCTTCGCGACCAAGACCAGAATCCATAAACAATTCAATGATATCTTTCAGTCGGCAACCTTGATTATTAATGAAAAATTCACTTTCACCCGATCGATACACCCGTCTTGTCACACTGACTTCATGAAAGTCAATCGGCAGGGTATTGGTCTCGTTATCAAGGGTCAAGGACACCTCTGCAAAATTTAACGCTTTTCTCGTGTCACTTCCTGAAAAGATGATATCTTCCATTTTTGCACCACGCAGCGATTTTGCAGACTGCTCTCCAAGTACCCATCGGACTGCGTCGGTCACATTACTTTTACCGCTTCCGTTTGGTCCAACCACTGCCGTGACACCAGGTACAAAATCAATCGAAATTTTATCTGCGAAAGATTTAAATCCTACAACGTCCAAGCGTTTGAGGAACATGACCTTTCCTCCTCTACTGTTCAACTATCTTGTTGAGCTTTTTTCTTTTAAAACGATCAATGCGTGCTCGGCAGCATGCTGCTCCGCTTCTTTTTTCGATTTTCCTACTCCAGAACCCAAATCTTCTCCATTCAAAGAGACAGTCGAAACAAATTCACGATTATGGGCCGGCCCTTTTTCATGCAAAATTTTATATTGCAGGACACCGATAGCATCTCTCTGTATGAGCTCTTGAAGCTGGCTCTTATAATCCATCACATGAGAAAAAGCACCCTCGTCTATCTTCGGAAATACAACATTTTTCAAAAACTGCACAACTGGCTCTAATCCTTGATCGAGGTACAAAGCCCCTATATAAGCTTCAAATACATCCGCAAGCATGGCAGGACGTTCTCTTCCGCCTGTCATTTCTTCCCCTTTTCCGAGTAATACATATTCCCCGTAAGAAAGACTATTGGCAAAGGCAACAAGTGATGGCTCACAGACAATGGCTGCCCTTAATTTTGTAAGCTCCCCTTCACTCATCATCGGATATTTTTGATACAAGTATTTAGATATAGTCAGTTCAAGTACAGCGTCTCCTAAGAATTCAAGCCTTTCGTTATCTTCATAAGGCTTACGGCGATGCTCATTCACATAAGATGAATGTGTAAAAGCTTGTTTCAATAAATTTTCATCTTGAAAATAGAAACCTAAACTTTCTTGTAACTGTTTAAATTTATTATCTTTGATTGATGGTTTACGATTATTTCCGTTCCTACGTATCACACAAAACCCTCCACAACGGTTCAAAAAAAACATATTTTTCCAATATATAAAAAGAAACTTGGCAGGAATTCCTGTCAAGCCTTCCTATGTACCATCATACAGTATAATCCGCTTAATGAAAACTAGCCGGCCGGCTTACAGCTAGGCAGACGGAGGCTCAGTTGGATGTATACTTATTCCCTTAAAATCGGCCGCTGCTTCAGGCTTCTTTAAGTATAAGAGAAAGCTCCGTTAAAAAACGGAGCTTTTAGTCAAAGGACATTTCATTACATAGTGCTTTTTATGTAATTCACAGCATCACCTACTGTGGCGATTTTTTCAGCATCATCGTCCGAAATTTCCATATCAAACTCGTCTTCAAATTCCATAACTAGTTCGACTACATCTAGGGAATCGGCACCAAGATCTTCTTTGAAAGAAGCTTCAAGTTTCACTTCTGATTCTTCAACGTTCAAACGATCTACAACGATTTTAGTTACTCTTTCTAATACATCTGCCAATGTGTTCACCTCCCCTCAAAACATTATAAATTAATTTTGAAAAAAATCAAGAAAATCTACATAACCATGCCGCCATCAACATGAAGTGTTTGTCCAGTCATATATTTGCTTGCATCTGAAGCCAGGAAAGACGTCACTGCAGCTATGTCTTTAGGGTCACCAAAACGTGCCAGTGGAATTTGATCCAGCATCGCTTTTTGGACATCTTCAGGCAATTCCCCTGTCATATCCGTCGAGATAAAGCCTGGAGCAATCGCATTGACCGTAATCCCTCTTGATGCAAGTTCCTTGGCTGTAGTTTTAGTCAAGCCGATCACACCAGCTTTGGCCGCTACATAATTAGCCTGCCCTGCATTTCCGCTAACGCCGACGATTGATGCCATATTGATGATCCTTCCGCTACGTTGCTTCATCATTTGTCTAGTGACTGCTTTTGTGCAAAGGAACACACCTTTTAAATTCGTATTAATGACTGAATCCCATTCTTCTTCTTTCATCCGCATCAGTAGGTTATCACGTGTGATACCAGCATTATTAACTAGAATATCTACTCGGCCAAACTGTTCGATGACCTCTTTGATCATGCTTGTTACCGATTCACTATTTGCAACATCACATTGAATCGCGAATGCTTTACGGCCCAATGCCTTGATTTCACTTACCACTTCATTGGCTTTCGATTCGCTGCCAGCATAATTGATAGCAACATCTGCTCCCTGTCGAGCAAGTTCTAAAGCAACTTCCCTTCCAATACCACGGGATGCTCCAGTTACAAGTGCTTTTTTACCTTCTAAGATCATGCTTATACCCCCTTCAATGCTTCAACTGTTTTAGTTAGAGTATCTAGATCGGAAACTGAGTAAATGTTAACAGAACGATCAATTTTCTTTATTAATCCGCCTAATACTTTTCCAGGACCTACTTCGATGAACGTATCAACACCTAATTCAAGTAGTTTTTTTACGCAATCTTCCCAAAGTACAGGTGAGTACAGCTGTTCAATTAATTTTTCTTTAATTTCTGCCGGAGCGGTAATAGGGTTTGCCGTTACATTTGAAATCACTGGTATTTCCGCTTGTTGAAAGCTCACTTCATCAAGTACATTCTGTAATTTCTCAGCCGCTGGTTTCATCAATTCTGAATGAAACGGCCCGCTTACTTCAAGTGGAAGTGCCCGCTTTGCTCCATTTTCCTTTGCTTTTGCACTAGCCAGCTTTACGCCTTCTGTAGTCCCTGAAATGACAATTTGCCCCGGACAATTTATATTAGCTAATTGAACAGATTCCCCTGTTACAGTAATTTCAGCAGTTATTTCAGTAAGTGCTTCACGGTCCATTCCTAGAATCGCAGCCATTGAGCCTTGACCATTCGGTACCGCAGCTTCCATGAATTCGCCACGCTTACGGACAGTATAAACGGCATCTTCAAAAGAAATAGCACCTGACGCTACTAATGCAGTATATTCTCCTAAACTATGTCCTGCCGTAAAATCGGGTTTGATGCCTTCTTCTTCTAATGCCCTAACAAAGGCATAACTTGTAGTCAATAATGCGGGTTGCGCATTGTAGGTTACCGTTAATTCTTGTTGTGTTCCATTAAAGATAAGCTCAGAAAGTGGAAAATCAAGTTTTTCATCCGCTGTTCGGAAAATTTGCTGAGCTCGCTCGTTTTCCTGAAATAAGTTCTGACCCATTCCTATTGACTGTGAACCTTGTCCTGGAAAGACAAAAGCAATTTTACCCATCAGTTAATCCCCTACCTCTATAAATTATTGATCTTTTTCTATCGTCTTCGCAATGGTTGGAATGACGTCATGGCTAACCATATCACGTGTCTGGCGAATTGCATTATAGACAGCGTTCGCATCGGAAGATCCATGCGCCTTAATGACAGGTGCCTTCAAACCGAATAAGCCGGCACCACCATACTCCGAGTAATCCATTTTATTTTTAATGCCTTTTAGTTCCGGTTTCACTAGCGCTGCAGCAATCTTACTCTTCAGATTGCTCATCAACGCTGTTTTTACCATTTTAAAGACACTCATAGCCGTACCTTCAAGGGTCTTCAATACCATATTGCCAGTGAAGCCGTCCGTTACGACTACATCTGCAGGTCCGTTAAGGAGATCCCTTGCTTCTACATTACCGATAAAGGAAATTTCTGATGATTGCTGCAGCAATGTAAAAGCATGCTTCGTCAGTTCATTTCCTTTTTTTTCTTCAGTCCCGATATTCAAAAGTCCGACGCGGGGCTTTTCAATACCTCGTACTTTTTTTGCATATACAGAACCCATTATGGCAAATTGAAGCAGATGCTCCGGTTTCGCATCGGAATTCGCACCTACATCAAGAAGAACAAAACCTTTTCCATCGATTGTCGGTAAGGTCGGAGCCAATGCAGGACGTTCAATTCCTTCTATTCTACCTACAACAAACAAGCCTGCAGCCATTAATGCACCTGTATTACCGGAAGAAATGCATGCATCTGCCTCTCCGTCAGCCACCTGTTGAGCTGCCAATACCATCGAAGCACTTTTCTTGCGGCGAACTGCACGAACTGGTTCATCGGTACTTAAAATCTTTTCTTCTGTATGTATAACACTTATCCGGTCATGTTCCGTTAAGTATGGACTAATTTCAGCTTTATTGCCTACCAAGGTTATTTCTACATCGGAAAAGGCCTCGACAGCTTTCATTGCCCCTAACACCTGTGCCTTGGGAGCATTATCGCCACCCATTGCATCTATCGTTATTTTCATGTTCTTTCATCCTTTTCTAGAAAGTTAAGAGCGATACATATCGAACTCGCCTTTAAAAACCAGTTCATTTCCCACGTAGCTTCTGACTTCCACCACGGAACGATCTGTAGTGTGGTCCACGTTTTTAACTTTCGCTTTAGCTACCACTCTTTCATTTTCTTTAACAGAACGAGTAAATAAAATGGATGCTTTCGCTGTTAATGCCAGTTCATCATTGATAACCGCGACAGCTAAAGAATTTGCTTGGGCAAAAAGGTGATGTCCCCTTGCAATTCCATTCCGCTTAAAGACATGCTCTTTTTTTATATCTAAAATAGAAATTGCATTTTCATCTAAATTAAGATCAATTACTTCCCCGATGATTTCATCCAAAGGCAAAGCTCTAATTTCGTCACTGAATTTTTTCTCGGCCACGCTTTTAATACGTTCTCGAAGCTCCGGTATCGATAATTCAAGACGGTCGAGCCTAATTGTTTGGACGCTCACCGAATACTTTTCAGCCAGCTCCTCATCCGTTACAAAAGGATTCTGTTTAATCGTTTCGATTAATAATTGCTGGCGTTCCTTCTTGTTTCTTCGCATTTGAAGGTCACCATCCGTAGTATTATGACTAGGTACTAATAGTAGTATATATATTTTAAAAACAGATTGCAAGATATTGTAGAAATTCTCGCAATCTGTTAATGGCTTTCTTTATTATTCATTAATCCAGCTTTTCTCCAGTTAATACGCCTGTTCTCTCTAAATAAGCCCTTAGAGGTGCATATTCTGGTGAATGCCAAAAGCTTTGTGAGGCAATCAATTTTGCGGCATCTGTCCTAGCAACTTCTAGGGTCCGGTAATCGTGGACCATGTCGGCTACTTTGAACTCAGGAAGCCCGCTTTGTTTTTTGCCGAAAAAGTCCCCGGGGCCTCGAAGTTCTAAATCTTTCTCGGATAGGACAAAGCCATCATTTGTCTCGGTCATGATTTTCATTCGTTCTTTGCCGACTTCTGTCTTCGGATCAGCCAGAAGAATACAAAAAGACTGATCACTTCCCCGTCCTACACGCCCTCGCAACTGATGTAGCTGGGATAGACCAAAGCGTTCAGCATCATAAATGACCATCACCGTTGCATTAGGGACATTTACGCCAACTTCGACAACCGTTGTCGAGACAAGAATTTGCACTTCATTGGAACTAAATTGCTGCATTACTTCGTCTTTTTCATCCGCTGGCAAACGCCCATGCATAAGCCCTACTTTATAACGGTTCGCAAAGTACTGTGTCATCATTGCATGAACATCAAGAACATTTTGTAAAGAATCAAGCTTTTCCGACTCCTCAATTAAAGGACAAATGACGTATGCCTGTCTACCCTGCTTAAGTTCCTTTTCCACAAAAGTTAAAATCCGATCAAGCATTTGGTGCTTCGCCCAATACGTTTCAATAGCTTTGCGTCCAGCCGGCATTTCATCAATGGTCGAAGCGTCCATCTCTCCAAACACAGTAATCGCAAGCGTACGCGGAATTGGTGTTGCCGTCATAAATAGAACATCTGGATTTTCGCCTTTTTCACGAAGGATACGACGCTGCTCCACCCCGAAACGATGTTGTTCATCGGTTATGACAAGACCGAGGTTCCTAAAATTCACTTCATCCTGGATTAATGCATGAGTTCCTATCAAAAGGTCTAGTTCCCCTGATTCAAGATTCTGTAATAGTTCTCTGCGCTTCTTGCCTTTCACTGAACTCGTCAACAAGGCTACCTTTACTCCGATGGGTTCTAGCATTGCCTTCAATGATTGAGTGTGCTGCTCAGCCAAAATTTCAGTTGGGACCATAAGTGCGCCTTGGAAACCAGCTGAAATCGTTGCATTTAAGCAAACAGCGGCAACCACGGTTTTTCCTGACCCAACATCCCCTTGAAGCAAACGGTTCATCCGGTAAGGAGATTTCATGTCATTTAAAATTTCTTCGACGACCCTATTTTGAGCGTTTGTTAAAGGAAAAGGTAGGGTTTTTATGAATGCATTCACTTGCTCTCCCTCAATGTCCTGTCCAGTTCCTTTTGACTGCTCACGCTGTATTTTACGAAGCGCCTGCATTTTCAATTGAAAGAATAAAAATTCTTCATACACAAAACGGCGTCTGGCCTGTTTGACATCATTAGCCGATATAGGAAAATGCATCATGCGAAGAGCTTCTTTACGCGGCATCAGTTTGTATGTGGCCAACAGCTGTGGTGGCAAATTTTCTTCAATCATGGCCCCATATTGAGAAAAAGCATTGGCGATAAAGCGACGCATCCCTTTTACAGTAATATTTCCCTTTACTGAATACACGGGTTCGAACTCTTTTTCCCGACTATGGTCCCCGACATGACATTCGGAGCCAGTAATGGTTTGGCGATGTCGGTCCCACTTTCCAGTCACCGTGACGGTTTCGCCAATCGCAAGCTTCGGTTTCAGATAAGGCTGATTAAAAAAAATGACATTTATCAAATATCTGCCTGTAAGTAATTTGATCGTCAGCCTGGATTTTTTCTTCCCAAAGTAACCTAAAGTCGGAACCGTATGAATCTTCCCTTCTACAGTAACCCTCTCATCATGTTCAACCGTTTCTAAATCTCTCAATCGATAATCTTCATAGCGATAAGGAAGATGTTCAAGGAGATCTACGACGGTATGGATCTCCATTTCCTGCAAGGCCGCAGCCGTTTCACCCCCAATGCCTTTAACTGCTGTTATGGGTTCCTGTAAAGCAACGTTCACTTTTTATTTAGCGGCAAGCCAAAGATCTTTGCTTCCAACTCCCGTCCAGTCGGTGTAGCCGCTAAACCTCCTTGTGCTGTTTCTCTCAGAGCTGACGGCATCGTTTGTCCGATTTTGTACATCGCATCGATGACTTCATCACACGGTATCCGGCTTGTAATCCCTGCTAACGCCATATCAGCGGCAACCATTGCATTTGCTGCACCCATTGCATTTCGCTTCACACACGGTACTTCCACGAGCCCAGCAACCGGGTCGCACACAAGACCAAGCATATTCTTTAGAGTAATTGCCATCGCTTCTGCACTTTGTGCTGGCGTCCCTCCCGCCAATTCAACGATTGCTGCAGCCGCCATACCCGAAGCCGAGCCGACTTCCGCCTGGCAGCCTCCTGCCGCTCCAGAGATGGATGCGTTATTCGCTACAACAAAACCAAACGCACCTGCTGTAAATAAAAACTCAATTTTCTGTTCCCGATTCGGTTTTAATTTATTTTGCAAAGCAAAAAGGGTGCCAGGTACCACACCAGCAGAACCTGCAGTGGGTGTTGCACAGATAGTCCCCATAGCTGCGTTCACTTCGTTTGTTGCCACAGCTTTGCTGACCGCATCCAACAACAGTTCACCTGATAAAGCATTTCCAGATTTAATGTAATTCTGAAGAAGAACTGCATCTCCACCTGTAAGGCCTGAAACAGAACGTACACCTTGCAGTCCCTTTTCAACAGCCTGTTCCATCACATCCAAGTTAACTCCCATTTGATCGATAATTTGATCACGGCTTTTACCCGTTACTTCCATTTCCTGTTCAATCATGAGAGTTGATATTTTTTTCTGCTTTGATTCTGCTAATTCTACTAATTCCGCTACATTTCGAAACATATTATCCTCTCCTTCCTAAGTGGAAACGATTGCCCTATTAATCAACAATCCTTGCCACTTGAGTAATGTTAGGGAGTGCTGCAATTTCATCGATGACAAGGTCTTCTAGATTATGATCCACTTCTATGGTCATCAAAGCCATCTTCCCTTTCTCTTTGCGGGACACTTCCATCTGGCCAATATTAATTTGATGCTTAGCTAAAATGTTTGAAACATTGGCAATTGCACCATAGCGGTCATCATGAACAACCAGTATTGCAGGGTTATGGCCAGAAAGCCTCAATTTAAACCCATTCAATTCGATAATCTCGATCTTACCCCCTCCAATCGATATTCCGACAAGCTCAAGCTCACCATCATCATCTCCCACCGTTATTTTCGCAGTATTAGGATGTTCCGGGACGGCTTCTTCTTCCCGAAAAGTAATTTTCATTTTCTTTTTACGAGCTATTTCAAGAGATTCTTTGATTCTCTCGTCAAATGTATCAAAATCAAGCAGGCCTCCTACAATGGCTACATCTGTTCCGTGGCCTTTATAGGTTTGGGCAAATGAACCATAAAAGGAAATACGGGCCCATTTTGGTTCCCTGTTGAATAAATTCCTGGCTACCCTACCGATTCTTGCAGCTCCTGCTGTATGAGAGCTAGAAGGACCAATCATTACTGGGCCAATGATATCAAATACACTTCTAAATTTCATGATCTACTCCTCCTTCTTTAGAACTGAACTCAAAGGAACACGCTGGGAGTTATTTATATAGTACCCAGATTTACAGTCGCTCCATCAAAGCTGTTTATTATCCTATATCGCAAAAATAAACTGCATAGCCTAATGACATATGCAGTTTATTGCCTTTTATTCTTACAGTATCATAACAAAGCGACGGTTCAGTCCCTTATTTTAATGATGCCTTAATTATTCAATTGAAAAAATGAAAGAATATAACGGTTGTTTTCCGTTATGGACTTCAACTTCAACGTCTTCAAAATTATCATTACAAAATGCAACAAGGTCCTCTACTTCTTCTTTAGTTGCATCCTCTCCATATAAAATGGTCAGGATTTCGGAATCTTCATTGATCATCTCAGAAAGAAGGTCCTTTGCTGCCTGAGATTTGTCTTTATCTTTCACTTTGATGGTTCCTTCATCGATTCCCATGAAGTCTCCGGTCTTGATTGTAAGGCCATCAATGTTCGTATCCCGGACAGCATAAGTAATCTGACCCGTTTTCACATGTGAAAGGGCTTCAATCATCGCCTTTTTATTCTCAGAAGCATCTTGTGATGGATTAAAAGCCAACAATGCGACCATGCCCTGTGGCACTGTCTTCGTAGGAATAACAGTCACATAATCTCCCAGAACATCTGCGACTTGATTGGCGACCATAATAATATTTTTATTATTAGGTAAGATGATGACATGTTCGGCATTCGCCTCTTCGACTGCTTTAACAATGTCTTCTGTGCTAGGGTTCATCGTTTGTCCGCCTTCAATAACCGATTTAGCACCGATGCTTTTGAATAGCTCGCTGATACCTGTGCCCATAGCTACCGACACAACACCGTATTTTTCTTTCGACTTTGGCTTCGTTTGAAGCGACGCATTCGTTTCACCAACAATCGCTGTATGCTGTTCGCGCATATTATCGATTTTCATCTTGATTAAACTACCATATTGCTGTCCATAATTAAGACAGTTACCAGGCTGTTCTGAGTGAATATGTACTTTTACAACTTCATCATCAGAGATGACTAATAATGAATCTCCGTATTCACTTAAATCGTTGCGGAACTTTTCTTCATCAAACGAATTGTTAGCCAGCTTGTCACTTTCCAATCGGACCATGAATTCTGTGCAATAGCCAAACACGATATCTTCAGTGTTCATATGTCCTTGCACGTTCATGTGATGCTCGGCACTGACCAAATCATCCATGCTTGGACCGTTTGCTGATCGGACAGGAAGAGCTTCACCCTTCAATACAGCAAGGAAGCCTTCATACACGAAAACCAACCCTTGTCCGCCACTGTCAACAACTCCCACTTCTTTTAATACAGGAAGAAGATCAGGTGTGCGTTTTAGTGAAGCATTTGCCTCAGCTACGATTTCTTCCATTACCTGAATAAGGTCCTGGTGCTTAGCTGCCGATGAAACCGCTTGCTTGGCAGCATCTTTCGCAACCGTTAAAATGGTACCTTCAACAGGCTTCATAACGGCTTTATACGCTGTCTGAACACCTGCATCAAAAGCTTGGGCAAATTCTTCACTATTAATTTCCGATTTATGTTCAATCGCTTTAGCAAAACCTCGGAAAAGTTGTGAAAGGATAACCCCAGAATTACCGCGTGCACCCATTAATAGGCCTCTTGAAAGAGAAGTACCCACTTTCCCGATATGTTCCTGCACATTATTTTGTACTTCCTTCGCTCCGGAAGTCATTGATAAATTCATATTTGTTCCAGTATCACCATCCGGAACAGGGAAAACATTCAATGCATCAACCATTTGGGCATTAGCTGCTAAATGATTGGCTCCTTGAATGATCATTTCTGCAAAGCGCATTCCGTTTAAACTTGTAATTGACACAAAACTTTCCTCCTATTGCTTAAGGGTTCGTCACACGAACTCCCTGTACAAAAATGTTAACGGATTCAACAGCTAATCCGACAGTTTTGTCCAGAGTGTATTTTACCTTTGATTGCACATTATGTGCAACCTCCGAGATTTTAGTTCCATAACTCACGATAATATACATATCGATATGAACTTCTTCCTCTACTTGACGCACTATTACACCCTTTGTAAAGTTTTCTTTTCTTAAAATTTCGGCAATGCCGTCTTTAAATTGTTTTTTGGAAGCCATTCCTATAATTCCGTAGCAATCCACAGCTGCGCCGCCGGCTACAGTAGCGATCACATCATTAGAGATATCAATTTGTCCATATTTTGTTTGTAATTCGATAGACATTTTCTTTTCCCTCCCAAAAATCAAATCAACTAAAGACATTTTACTATAATGTCTATTGTTTTAAAAGTAAATGTCTTACGGTTCTTATTATAATTCAATTTTAAAGTATGTATGTCAAGGTTTTTTTCTTGAAAGTAATTAACTGAAGTATTGCATTCTCACGGTAGGTATGATAAATTATTAAAGTATTTTACAAAGACTTAAGACGACTTTGAAAAACTTAAGCTTGTTGTAGTTAGGAGGGAATTTAACATGGCACGTAAATGTGTAATCACTGGAAGAAGAACTCGTTCTGGTAACAGCCGCTCTCACGCAATGAACGCTAGCAAGCGTACATGGGGCGCTAACCTTCAAAAAGTACGTATTTTAGTTGACGGTAAACCTAAACGTGTATACGTTTCTGCAAGAGCTCTTAAATCGGGCAAAGTAGAACGCGTATAATGTTACGGCATCCTCTCAGGATGCCTTTTTATTTGAAATGGCTGCATTTTTAATGGGTATGCTTTATTTGATTTGGCCTAGTCCTCATTCAATAAAGTCATCACCCATTAATGGCTTGCCTATTCTTTTCATTGTCCTCCAATCATTCCGAAAAAATAACACCCCCCTAAATAGAGAGGTGTTATGGAGATAAGTATCAGCCTTTTTTAAACGCTCCGAGCATAGCCCTTACCAAACTGCCCAGAACTTTTGGCAATTTAATCGTATAAAATTTCATCATGCCCCTCCTCTTTGCATCCCACAAATAAGATGAAGTGGAATTTTTTCTATTACAACATAAGCTTTTAAGCGGATATAGGATGATCGTATATATCCGAATCTGCTCTAAGCATGAATTTTAATCACTGCTTCTTATCACCATTAATATGCCTTCCTCAAATGAAACATTCCCACAATCAGAAATTAGTTCATTGCTAATGCAGAGTGTCGACCCTATCTCTAGCCTTGCGTCAATTAGCGGATATTTGAAGCCTGAGAGTGTAATGCCGGTGATTTCTGCTGTAACAGGGAGTAGAGACACATACTTCTTGTCTTTCAATGCAGTGACCTTATAAGAGCCCGGTGTCTTTACTGAAAATATATTTTGTTTATCAACTATGTACATATCTATTTCCTTATGAACAGGAAGGATGCTTTCTTTCTGAAGTAACTGGATATTACCAAGAAAATGATCCAATCTCCCTCCTGTAGCACCCAATATATGAATTTCACTTGGTTTTTGTTCTACAGCCCATTTAAAAGCAATTTCTAGATCTGTTTCATCCTTCTCAGAAGGATATAGATTGATATGTTCCAGTCTTTGATTAATACTCATATATTCATCTTCTGAAACTGAATCAAAATCGCCGAATACGTACCTAGGCTCTATATCATTTTCAAGCAGCGCCCACACTCCCCTATCGACTCCAACCCATAAATCTGTCATCTCTTTATATACTGTTAAATCCGGCCACAAATTCTCAGGGCCTCCAGCCATTATACTAATAATCATGAAATCATCCTTCTTCATAAAATATTCTTATCGCTCATATCGTTACAGAAACATCGTTTTTATTTATTAGCACATACTTTCTGTGTAAAAAAAGCCGATCACTATCATACGAATATGATAATGTCGGCTTTTTTCTTTTAGTTTCCACGAATCCTTTGAATAGCTGCATGGCGATCTTCTTGATTATATATGGCAGATCCGGCCACAAGCACGGTTGCCCCTTGCTCGATACAAAGTTTAGCCGTTTCTTCATTTACTCCGCCATCAATCTCAATTTCAAGCTTTGGATTATATTTGTCTGCCATCGCCTTCACTTCAGCAATTTTCGGTAGTACGGATGCGATGAACTTTTGCCCGCCAAACCCTGGGTTAACAGTCATTAACAACACCATGTCAATATCTTCGATTATAGGCTGAATTAAGGAAGCCGGAGTAGCCGGATTAAGCACAACGCCTGCATTCACACCAAAAGATTTTATTAACTGAATCGTGCGATGCAAATGCGTGCATGCCTCAACATGTACAGTTATATAATCAGCTCCCGCTTTCGCGAATGCTTCGATATAACGATCAGGGTGTTCAATCATCAAATGGACGTCAAGCGGAAGCCTTGTCACCGGTCGGATAGCATCGACAATTAATGAGCCTATCGTAATATTGGGCACGAAATGACCATCCATGACATCCACATGGATAAAGTCCGCCCCGCCCCTTTCCACATCCAGAATCTCTTCTCCAAGTTTTGCAAAATCAGCTGATAAAATAGATGGTGCAATTTTAACCATTCTAATACCTCGGCTTTCTATCTCTAATTTCCTCTAAAAACTGCATATAGTGCTCATAACGATACCGTGGAATCTCTCCTGTATCAACCGCTTCCTTCACAGCACACTTCGGCTCTTTGTCATGCAAGCAAGCCCGAAATTTACAGTCTTCTCCATGCTTATGCATTTCTGGGAAGCAATAGGATAAGCGTTCAGCTTCCATTTCCATAAATTCAAGTGAACTAAATCCAGGTGTATCCGCAACAAGTCCAGAACCAATATGAATCAATTCTACATGACGCGTGGTGTGCTTTCCACGTCCTAAGTGGGACGATATATCATCTGTCTTTAAAGCCAATTCAGGATTGATTGCATTCAGCAATGAAGATTTCCCAACCCCTGACTGACCGGCAAATACACTTGTTTTTCCTTCTATATAAGGAACAAGCTCTTCAATACCACCAGTGGAAACTGAAGAAGTCTCCAGCACTGTATAGCCCAACTTCTGATAGTCTTTGATATACTGAGACAATTTCTCTTTGCTCTCAGCAGTCACTAAGTCCATCTTCGTTACAACGATAATGGGTTCGATTTCGTTATCTTCAATAAGAACGAGAAATCTATCAAGCAAGGCTGGGCTGAAATCAGGTTCAACGGCCGAAAACACAAGAATGGCTTGATCTACATTTGATATCTGAGGACGAATCAATTCATTCTTACGTGGCTTTATTTCGGTTACAGTCCCATCTGTTTTATTATCCGCCTGATAAACCACATAATCACCAACAAGAGGTGTTACCTTATTTTTTCGGAATACTCCACGGCCTCGGCATTGAAAAACCTCTTCTCCATCAAGAACATAATAAAATCCACTTAATGCTTTAATAATTTTTCCTTCGGGCATAGCCACACTCCTAATTTAATATATTTAATTTGGATAAGAGACGGCTTCGTCGATAATGACCTGATTGTCCCGCATGACTTTATATCCGGCTTTCTTATCTGGAGATACCATTAGATCAATCTTTCGTTTTTCCGTTTCTACGATTAAAAATGATTCTTGAGGCTCCGTCATGCTATTGTTGATATCTTCAATGAAAATTTGGACCTCTTGCGCTTTGCCTGGCTCTACTGGATCATACTCAATCGTAATTTCCTCTGTTACCTTTTTTGGAGGGATTTCTTCTTTCCCTTTTGAAAGGACTACTTTCACCGTACTACCTTGTTCGACTCTAGTAGCCGGTTCAGGTGACTGAGATATGACAAGCCCCTCTGCAATGGAATCATTATAGACTTTATCTTCCACCTCAATCTTTATTCCACTGTCATTAGAGTAATCATTTAGGCCAGCTTCATTGAAACCGGTTAGGTTCTTTAAGCTTAATCGATCTGCACCTTTACTTATAGTAAACTCTAGTTCCGTTTCGGATGGTACGATTTCGGTACCTCCCGAAGGAGTTTGTTTTATTATCGTACCTGCTGCACTGTCATCATACTCTTCGGTCACGACAATGTCCTTGAACCCCATTTTTTCAAGGAAGGATTCGACATCTGAATACTTTCTGCCTTCATAGCTAGACAACGAAATCGTTTCTTTACCAACACTCTGGTAAATATCAATTTTCGCACCTACCTTGACCGTCTTGCCTTGCTTAGGGTTCGTTTTAATCACTAGGTCTTTTTCGACCTCTTCATCTTCAATCTCAATCGTATTTCCAACAACCAGTTTCAAATTAACCAATTCAGTAATAGCATCATCCAACTCTTTCCCTTTAAGATCAGGGATGGTAACTTCCTTCGAATCAAGCATCGTCGGTGCAAGAGTTATAAATAAAACAGCAAGCAGGGCAAGAACTAAAAAGATGGTAACTAAAATGGTAGACAATTTTTTTCGTTTTTTATCTTTTTGTTTTGACTTTGTTTTTTGTTTTTTCTGTTTCTTTTTTGTTTTAGTGTCCGCTTCTGACTCACTATCCTCATCATCCGCATAGACTAGAGTGTTTTTTTCCGGGCCCCTTACTATTGTCTCATCAATACTTGAAAGTTGATCATCCGTGATGATTGGTATGGCCTTTGTTGCATCATGATCTTCAGGAATAGCAAAAGGAGATTCATTTAAACGCTCTGGATTAAGCGACGTTCGAATATCATCTTCCATTGAATCTACACTTTCATAGCGGTAATATGAATCTTTTGCTGTCGCTTTTAAGATAATATTTTCCACACTTTGTGGTATTTCAGAGTTCCAGCGTTTTGGCGAAGGAGTTTCTGATTGTAAATGTTTAAGAGCTATCGAAACGGCAGATTCACCTGAAAAGGGTAATCTCCCCGTTAGCAATTCAAACATGACGATACCAAGTGAATAAATATCAGATTTCTTATTGGCCATTCCGCCTCTAGCCTGTTCTGGAGATAAATAATGAACAGAGCCTAAGACTGCGTTCGTCTGAGTTATATTCGTTGCACTTAGGGCCAATGCAATACCAAAGTCCGTAATTTTGACGGTTCCTTCTTTATCAATCAAAATATTCTGTGGCTTGATGTCCCGATGGATAATCCCGTTATGATGGGCATGGGAAATCGCTGCCGTAATTTGCTTCATGATATCCAAGGCTTTTTCAACCGGAATCGGATAATATTTTTGTATGTATTGCTTTAGTGTAAAACCGTCCACATATTCCATGACAATATAATAGATAGCATCTTCTTCACCAACATCATAAATACTTACAATATTCGGATGAGCTAGACTTGTTGCTGATTGTGCTTCACGATTAAAACGCTTGATGAACTCCTCGTCATTATTAAAATCCATGCGAAGGATTTTCAACGCTACATCACGGTCCAAAATCATATCCCTTGCAAGGTAAACATTCGCCATACCGCCGCCACCGACCATCTCGATCAGTTTATAACGGCCGTTGATTCTTCTACCAATCAACATTGAGTTCACCTGCTTTCGCTTTCATCGACAAATTGAACAAGCACAAGGGTGATATTATCTTCTCCACCATAGTGATTGGCCTTATCTATTAACGAATTCGCCTTTTCTTCAAGTGATTGCTCATTGGTAACTGTTTCTTCAAGTTCCTGTTCACTCACTTTATTCGTTAAACCGTCCGAGCAAAGCAAAAGTAAATCACTTTCTTCAAAAATGACTGTCGTAATGTCCATTTCCACTTGCATTTCTGTACCTAAGGCTCGTAATAAAACATTTTTCCGTGGATGATTCTCGGCGTCTTCCTTAGAAATCTGGCCTGAACGGACTAATTCGTTAACAAGCGAATGATCTTCAGTGACCTGCTTAAAACCACTTTCATTATACAAATAACATCGGCTGTCCCCGATGTTGGCAATAGTTGAAAATTTATCAGTACAAATGGCTGCAACAATGGTTGTCCCCATGCCTTTGCATTCTGTATTCGCCTCGGCATGTTCAAAAAGCAATTGATTAACCAAGAAAATTTTCTTTCTCAGCCAATCCTCTGCATCATTTGCTGTATCAATCCCGTTGGATTCCTCCCAGCCCTTTTTCAAAAGATCGATCGTCATTGCACTTGCTACATCTCCGGCTCGGTGGCCGCCCATGCCATCTGCAACGATGGCAAGGCGAACGCCTTCCGAATTCTTAAAGATTCCGCCATTATCTTCATTATGCTGGCGGACTTTTCCACGGTCAGTTTTAAATATTGCCCTCATAGGGTCACCTCGTCTCTTCTTTGCGCTCCTTGGCCCGAAGCTGGCCGCAGGCTGCATCAATATCACTGCCTTGTTCCCTTCGGATCGTTACATTAATACCACGCTTTTTCAATGTTTTTTCAAACTCAAAAATTTGGTCCCGAGGTGTACGTACATAGTCGCGTTCCGGTACATAGTTAACCGGAATTAAGTTGACATGGCATTTAATGTCTTTTATTAAATCGGCTAATTCTTCGGCGTGTTTCACTGAATCATTTTCGCCTCCGAATAGACCATATTCAAAACTGACCCGGCGCCCTGTTTTTTCTGTATAGTATTTGATGGCTTCAATCAAGTCTGGCAGTTTATAGGCCTTGTTGATTGGCATCAATTTACTTCTCAATTCTGTATTAGGGGCATGAAGGGAAACCGCAAAATTGATTTGCATGCTCTCTTCAGCAAACTTATAAATTTTTGGAATGATACCACTTGTTGAAACGGTAATATGACGTGCTCCAATGTTTAAGCCTTTTTCATGATTTATATTCTTCAAGAAAGACATCATATTATCATAGTTATCAAACGGTTCACCGATTCCCATGATTACGACTGAGCTAACGCGTTCTTCCACTTCATCAAGTGCCTGTTGTACCTTAACGACCTGGGCAACGATTTCTCCTGATTCAAGGTTTCGTTTTAAGCCGCCAAGAGTTGATGCACAGAATGTACAACCAATCCTACAACCCACCTGTGTTGTAACACAGATAGAGTTTCCATATTCATGGCGCATTAATACCGTTTCAATCGAATATCCATCATGCAGTTCAAATAAAAACTTCATGGTCCCGTCATTTGACGTTTGCTGAATCAATGTTTTTAATGTAGTGAATGTGAACTTTTCTTCCAGTTTATCGCGTAAAGATTTCGAAAGGTTGGACATATCTTCAAAACTAGAAATACGCTTTTTGTAAAGCCAGTCATAAATTTGATCTGCACGGAATGCTTTCTCGCCGTTTTCAACCAGCCATTCTTTAATTTGGTGAAGCTCTAATGAATAAATCGATGGTTTTTCTGGTGTTGTGTCTTTTTTTACTCTTGATGATTTAGTAATCTCTGCCATTTACAGCACCTTCTTTCTAAAACTCGCAATAAAGAATCCATCACTGCTAAAATATTGCGGGAACACTTGCAACGTATGGCCTTCAATAAATGGCTGAACACTTTCAGGCATTCTTGTGGCCAATGTCGTATCACTTTCAAAATCCGGATGGTTTTCCAAAAATGCTGCAGCAACTTTATCATTTTCTTCTTTATCCACCGTACATGTACTATATACTAACCGTCCGCCTTGTTTTACTAGCGGGGCAGCTGATTCCAATAACTGTTTTTGTATACTTGAGAGTTTCATTATATCATCTTTTGTTTTTGTGTACTTTACATCCGGCTTCCGGCGCATAACACCTAATCCTGAACATGGTGCATCTATAAGAATCCGGTCAAACCCTTCTTTATTAAAGTGTTCTTGGACGTTTCTGCTATCAAGGGCCATTGTCTTAATGTTGTTTCTTAGCTTTAGCCGCTCTGCCTGCTCTTTAATGAGTTTAACCTTATGCTCATGAAGATCAAGGGCATATACTTGTCCTGTGGTTAAGCCTTCTGCGATATGAGTTGTCTTACCTCCAGGTGCAGCACAGCAATCGAGAACAGCATCATTGTCATTGGCTCCTAACGCATGAGCGACTAGCATCGAACTTTCGTCTTGAATCGATAGATACCCCAATTTATAGCTTTCTGAATGAGCAAGATTTCCCTTATAGCTAACAATTGCTTCTGGAACAACATCACTTGCTTCAACATCATAGCCTTCTTCTGTCAAAATGCTGATTAGTTCACTGCGAGAAATCTGCTTTAAATTAACCCTTCCCGTCTGCAGTGGAGCTGTTAAGTTAATTTCACACATTTCCTTGGTTTTATCATAGCCAAATTGCTCTACCCAACGCTTGACTAGCCAAGCAGGATGGCTTACCTCGATTGAGAGGCGCTCAAGCTCATCTTTGATATCATCAAGAGGAGCTACACCATTTCTTTGAATATTACGAAGCACACCATTGACCATTGAAGACGTTCCCTTATGGCCACGCTTTTTCGAGATTTCGACAGCTTCAAAAATAATCGCGTGATCTGGTACTTTATCTAAATAAATCATTTGATAAACGGAGAGCCTAAGTAGGTTGATGACCCAGCTTAGCGTTTTTTTCGGTTGCTTAATAAATGGCTTCAAATAGTAATCCAAAGTCATTTTCCGCTGAATCGTACCGTAGCTTATTTCTGTTAGCAACCCACTATCCACACCGGATAACTGGTGCTTTTTAATCAAGTTGTTAAGTAAAAGGTTGCTGTAGGATTGGTTTTTTTCTACAGATTCCAAAATATCGAGAGCAATTTCACGTACTCCCTTTTTAGTTTGCTTCATTCTGTTCTCCTAACTTCATGCCTGCTTTAATGAACGACCCGGCTCCGCGCAAGTAATCTTTCGCCGGCATTTTTTTCTTTCCTGAAGGCTGCAGTTCCGTAACTAGTATAGCCGTCTCATTGCCTGTCGAAACGACGAAACCATCGTTACGTACATCAATAATCGTCCCCGGCACTGCCTGATTGTTATGTTCAAGCTTGTTTGCCTGCCAAATTTTTAAAATGGATTCATTTAAGAGTGTATAGGCAACAGGCCATGGATTCAGGCCACGTACATGGTTATAGATGTCTTCCCCTGTTTTCGACCAGTCGATTTTTTCCTCCGTCCGCCTAATGTTAGGTGCGAAAGTTGCTTTATCTTCATCTTGCTTAATCGCATTTAACTCATCATTTATAAGCTTTGGCAATGTTTCTGCAAGTAAATCCGAACCGACCTTGCTTAATTTATCATGTAGAGTGCCGACATTGTCTTCTTCTTCTATGGTAACTTCTGCCTGCGTTAATATATCCCCAGCATCAAGTTTCTCGGCCATATACATGATAGTTATTCCTGTCTTTTCTTTCCCCTGTAATATGGAATAATGGATAGGTGCTCCTCCACGTAGTTCAGGAAGCAGGGAGGCATGTACATTAATACATCCGTATTTTGGAGCTTCCAACAATTCATTCGGGAGAATTTGTCCGAAAGCAGCCGTCACCACTAAGTCAGGTTTCAATGCAATGATTTTTTCTAAATCTTCTTTTTCACGGATTTTTTCGGGTTGATAAACGGGAATTCCCTGTTTTTCAGCCTCAACCTTAACAGGCGGAGGTGTTAGCACCTTTTTGCGACCCACTGGACGGTCAGGCTGTGTAACAACCGCAATCACGTCATAGCCTTCGTCAAGGATTCTTTTAAGTACCGGTACTGAAAAGTCCGGTGTTCCCATAAAAATAATTTTTGTCATTCTTCTTCAAACCTTTCTAACTCTTCTTCCGTAATATAGCGTAAAACCTTACTTGTAAATAACACTCCCTGCAAATGATCTATTTCGTGCTGGAGCGCTCTAGCCAGGAAATCCTCCGCTTCTATTTCGAAAAAGGATCCTTTTCGGTCCTGTGCCCGCACCTTGACGCGGTATGGGCGCGATACTTCCCCGTATATACTTGGAAAACTCAAACAGCCTTCAACGGCTGTCTGTTCGCCTTCCACTTCTAGCACTTCTGGATTAATCAGTTCGATTACACCAGATCCTTCATCTATTTCAACGACCGCGACTTGCTTTTTCACGCCAACCTGAGGTGCAGCAAGGCCAACGCCATCAGCTTCAACCATCGTTTCGTACATGTTATTTAACAGCTTAGCCAATTTTTTATCAAAACTTGTTATTTTATCGCATTTTTGTTGTAAAATTTTTTCAGGAAACAAGACAATCGGTAAAATAGCCAAAATTAAAGGTACCCTCCTAAATATAAAAACCAAAACTTCACTATATAAAAACGCAAGCTCTGAACAGCTCGCGGTAATCATCCAATGTTAAAACAATTACATCATAATCTGCGGATTTAAATCTATTGAAATCTGCAGATGATTTTGGGCCGTTTCTTTTTGATAATGCTCTAAAAGTGTTCGTAAATGCTGATTAAGATCCGGCTCTCGTTTGTATTTTATCAGACATTGGTATCGATATCTATTGTTGATTCGACTAATGGGCGAAGCAACAGGACCGAGTACGATAGAATCCCGATTCAATCGTGAACTTAAATAATTTGTGATTTTATCCGTGACACTCACTGTTTTCATTAAGTCTTCATGTGAAACAGTTATAAGCACAACATAATAATAGGGAGGGTAATGACTTTGCCTGCGGAGATACATCTCTCGCTCAAAAAAGAAATCATAATCCTGCATAGCTGAAAGCTCGATGCTGTAATGCTCAGGCGTATAGGTTTGAATGACTACCTCTCCTGGGAGTTGGTGACGTCCTGCTCTTCCACTTACTTGTGTCAGCAGTTGGAACGTTTTTTCCGATGAACGGAAATCGGGCAAATGGAGCATTGTGTCAGCTGAAAGGACTCCAACTAAAGTGATATTGGGAAAATCAAGTCCCTTGGCAATCATTTGGGTGCCGAGTAATATATCAGCCTTTCCCTCACCAAAGGCATTCAGCAACCGCTCATGTGAACCTTTTTTACTTGTTGTATCGACATCCATTCGTATTACTCGTGCATCTGGGAGAATTTTTGCAAGTTCTTCCTCCACTTTTTGCGTACCTGTACCGAAGAATCGGATATGTTCACTAGCACATTCAGGACAATCAGAAGGCATTCCTTCCTCAAATCCACAATAATGGCATTTCATTATATCATTAAAGCGATGATAGGTGAGTGAAATGTCACAATTTGGACAGTTGATGACTAATCCACAGCTTCGACACATCACGAAGGAGGAATGTCCTCGTTTATTTAGCATCAACACCGCCTGTTGCCCCTTTTCAAGCCGGTCTTTCAACTTCGTAAAGAGCAGTTCTGAAAACATCGATCGATTTCCCGTCCTTAATTCTTCCCTCATATCAACAATATCCACTGCCGGCAACGCATTTTTATTCATCCGCTGACTAAGAGTCAATAACTGATAGACGTTTTTCTTGGCACGTGCAAAGGATTCAAGAGTCGGAGTGGCACTACCGAGAATGACCGGACATGAATATGATTTCGCTCTTTGAATTGCAACGTCCCTCGCATGATAGCGGGGCGTTTCTTCTTGCTTATAACTGGATTCATGCTCCTCATCAATGATGACTAGGCCCAGGTTTTCAAAAGGCGCAAATACGGCTGAACGGGCCCCTACCACTACTTTTACTTCTTTTCGGTGGATTTTCCGCCATTCATCATATTTTTCGCCCACAGACAAACCACTATGCATGACCGCTACCTGCTCACCAAAGCGTTCCTTAAACCTTTTCACCGTTTGTGGCGTCAAGGAGATTTCGGGAACCAGCATAATGGCTTCCTTACCTTTATCCATGACAGAGGCAATCGCCTGCAAATACACTTCAGTCTTCCCGCTTCCTGTTACACCATATAAAAGGAAAACTTCATGTTCGTCATGTTTTATTTTCTCCTGAATGGGCTTCAAGGCAGCTGCTTGTTCATCCGTTAAAGTAAAGGGATTGGATTTTTCAAACACACGATTTTCATAGGGGTCGCGGTATATTTCCTGATCCAGTTCCACTAAAGCCCCTTTTGATACAAGGGACTTTACCGTGCCGCTTGAGGCATTAACCATTTCAAGCAGTTCCTTAAGCGAGACTGGTTCTGGATGTTCAATAAAGTATTGAAGAAGTTCTTGTTGTTTTTTTGCATTACCGGAAAGTGTAGAAGCCATTTCTTTCAATTCCTCTGGGGAAAGTAACGGTTTAATGATACGGACCGTCTTCTTATTGAGGCGGTTTTTCACATAATACATTAGCTCTAAATTGCCGTTTTGTACTTCTTTTTGAAAAAGGGAGGCATGCTCACCTTCAATCACATCTTTCCAGGATAATGAATCATGTTTTCCGAAAAGCTTTTGAATGAGAGGTGGAAGTTGCTCCTTTTTATCTTCAATGATATTGATCACTTTTTCATATTTTGCTTTCATTGCAGCAGGAAGCATTGCCTGAAGCGCTGAAATTTTAAAACACATGGCCTCTTTGGTCAACCAGTCACCCAGCTTAAGCAATTCATCATTTAGAATTGGCTCCAAATCCATTGGTTCTTTGATATTGCGTAATTTCGCAAAATCACTTTTGGATTTTAATCCGGTCACGAAGCCCTGTACCATTCTCGGGCCAAATGGGACAATGACGCGCATTCCAGGCTTGATGACTTGTTTCCATTTTTCAGGGATGCGATAGTCAAATTCTCGATCTGTTTGTTTTGCAGGTACATCCACAATAACGGATGCAATATCCATAAGACATCATTCCTTTTGCATGCGAGATACTTCTGACAGAATGCTTTTGGCTATATCCACTTTACTCATTTTAGGAAGGTCGGTAGCACGTCCATCTTTATTGAAAATCGTCACGATATTTGTGTCCGTGCCAAAGCCTGCCCCGGCAACGGTGACATTATTGGCAACGATCATATCTGCTTTCTTTTTCGCTAATTTCCCTCTTGCATACTCTTCAACATTATTCGTTTCCGCTGCAAATCCTACCAATATCTGATGGGTTTTATTCTCACCTAGTTCCTTAAGGATATCCTTAGTCCGTTCAAATTCAATCACATTTTCACCCGGCTGCTTTTTCATTTTCTGAGCATGATATAATTTCGGTTTATAGTCTGCCACTGCGGCCGTCATGATCACGACATCACTAGTATCATATTGTTCAAAAACCGCATCATACATATCTGCTGCTGATTCCACATGGATGACCTTGACCTTTGAAGGAGGTGTCAAGCTTACGGGGCCGGTAATCAATGTCACCTCAGCCCCCTGCTCAGCTGCCTGCTCAGCAAGGGCATAGCCCATTTTCCCGCTGGAATGATTCGTCACATAACGAACCGGATCGATTGCTTCACGAGTCGGTCCAGCAGTTATCAAATATTTCTTTCCTTTAAGAGGTTGTACTTTTCTTTCACCGAAATATAGATTGAGGTGTTTTACAATCGTTTCCGGTTCCTCCAATCTACCCTTACCAACATATCCGCAAGCCAAATAACCTTCACCTGGTTCAATGAATTGATACCCGAACGTACGTAGTGTCTCTATATTTTTTTGGACCGCTGGGTGTGCGTACATATGGACATTCATTGCGGGTGCCACCCAAACAGGTGCCTCAGTTGCTAAAATTGTCGTCGTGACCATATCATCTGCGATTCCATTGGCTATCTTGCCAATAACATTTGCCGTAGCTGGAGCCACAAGGATGATATCTGCCCAATCAGCCAGGTCAATGTGGGCAATAACTGAAGAATCTTTTTCATCAAATGTATCAGTATAAACATCATGTCTCGAAAGTGCTTGAAAGGTAAGCGGCGTCACAAATTGACGTGCCGAATCACTCATGATTACTTTAACTTGGGCACCTGCCTGTGTGAGTTTACTGGTCAGGGCAGCAGACCTTTATATACAGCAATTCCGCCGGTGACACAAAGAAGAACTTTTTTATCGTTAAGCATGCAAATTTCCCCTAACTATATATTCTATTTTTCTTAATTATGAAGGATTACAGAAGAAATTTCATTTGATATGCGCAGTAACATATGGTTTTTTGCGTTATCGTGATGTCTATGCCTGCTTTTTCAATGCTTTCCGTCTGCTTAAGGAGCATTTATAAAAATCAAAACAAACAGGCCTGACACCTTGGCCGCAGGAAGGAAGCAACTTTCAAATGTAACGCATCCTGTTTGCTTTAGGGTGTCAGGCCCGATAGGTCAAGCTTATGTGTTCGCTTAGTTTTCCTCGTAAGAATTATCGTAAGTCAATTTACCAGAATGAATTTCTTCAAGGGCACGACCAACAGATTTATGAGAAACTGGTTTATTAATGAGGCAATTATCTTTAATTTGCATTTCTCTGGCACGTTTAGCTGCCACTGATACAAGTGAGTATTTTGAATCGATTTTTAGTAATAGGGAATCAATTGATGGATATAACATAGTTTATTCCGCCTCCAACATTTTTTTATATAAAACAGCAACTCTTTCCCGACGGCAATGCTCGGCAATTACAATTGCATTAATTCTAGCACAAGCAGCATCCACATGATCATTTTCAACGACATAATCATACAGATCCATAAGTTCTATTTCTTCTTTAGCTACTTTCATCCGCCCTTTAATCGCTTCCTCTGTCTCTGTACCGCGTGTTACAATTCGGCTTTCGAGTTCAGTCAAGCTTGGGGGTGCAAGAAAAATGAAAAGCCCTTCAGGAAATTTCTCCCTTACCTGTTTGGCTCCTTGAACTTCGATCTCCAGAAAAACATCTTTTCCAGAGTCGATTGTTTCACGAACATAATCCACAGGTGTTCCATAATAATTGCCGACGAACTCAGCATATTCAAGCAGTTTACCTTCTTCAATTAACGCTTCGAATTCCTCACGTTTTTTAAAGAAATAGTCTACTCCGTCCACTTCACCATGGCGTGGCAGTCGTGTCGTCATCGAAATTGAATATTCAAATGCCGTACCAGGCTGAGAAAAGATCGCCTTCCTTACTGTTCCTTTACCAACACCGGATGGACCGGACAAAACGATTAATAAACCTTTTTCTCTCATATTCTTTTAGTTACCCCTCTTCTACGCTGTCATCTCTATCTTGAAGTCTTGCTGCAACCGTTTCTGGTTGAACCGCTGATAAGATAACATGGTCGCTGTCTGTAATAATAACGGCCCTTGTTCTTCTACCGTATGTAGCATCTATTAAGGATCCGCGATCTCGAGCATCCTGGATAATCCTTTTAATCGGAGCTGATTCAGGACTCACGATGGATACGATCCGGTTTGCGGAAACGATATTCCCAAATCCAATATTAATGAGCTTTATTGACATTTTTGTCCCCCATTCATATTCTATTGTCACCTTGATAGGTTCATCATAAACCGACTACTCGATATTTTGAACCTGTTCCTTTAATTTTTCAAGCAGACTTTTCATTTCAACCACTTCTTTAGTAATGGTCGAATCATTTGCCTTTGATCCAATTGTATTGACTTCTCGATTCATCTCCTGAACAAGGAAGTCAAGTTTTCTACCAATTGGTTCACCATGTGTAAGCGTTTCTGAAAATTGCTGTACATGACTTTCAAGTCTCGTCAGCTCTTCATTTATATCACATTTATCAGCAAAAATGGCCGCTTCTGTCACAATACGGCTATCCTCAATCAATCCTTCTGTCAACTCAGCTAGCTTGATTGCCAACCGTGCTTTATATTTCTCGACAACTGAAGGCGCATAGTTTTTAACCCCCACTACAATCTCACCAAACTTTTTCAGCTGATGTTGCAGATCCTGGGCCAGCTCCTGACCTTCCTGAGTCCGCATTTTTTTCAAGTTTTCCAATGCCCCCGAAACAGCCTCCATGAGTAAGGCTTCCAAATCGGTGGGAACAATCGGTACTTCTTCCGTCACGAAAATTGATTCAAGTTGTAGCATATCCTGTAATGTAACGGAACTTTCCAGGTTGTACTTCCCTTTAACCTTATCCATCAAACTCACATACTGATCAGCAAGATCCCAATCGATCTTGACCTTTTTGGAAACTAGGCTATCACCTTCTACTGTAATGAAGATTTCCACCCGTCCCCTTCTTATGTATTGATTCGCCTTTTTCTTCACTTTTTCTTCCAAAACCAAAAGTTGGCGCGGCATTCGAATCGTATATTCACAAAAACGATGGTTCACCGTCTTGATTTCGGCAAAAATCTTGACCTGTTCGTTTGCTGCTTCTTCTCTTCCATAGCCCGTCATACTGGTAACCATGGCTTCACTTCCTATCAAGCATAATGTAGTAACTTGGCGTTTACATTAATTATATATCAGCTTCAGCACAAACGCTTGAGCTTATAAATAAAAGGCTATAAAAATAAAAAGGTAATAGAGCAAGACTCTACCACCTTAAAGATTATATCATATTTCATTGTGCTTTTCTTGCTAAAAAAGTTCCTGCTAGTAAAAAAGTTGGGATGGACGACATTCCTAATACTAAAAGCCAATCCCTCCCCGAAATCGGAACGGTATGGAATATCGCTTGCAAGGGCTGAACATACATGACGGCGAGCATTAACAAAAGGGAAGACAGCACAGCTCCCACTAAATATAGATTACCAAATGGATTTCTCGAAAAGATTGATCGTTCACTTCTACAATCGAAAACGTGGATTAGTTGAGCAAGAACAAGGGTAGCAAATGCGATCGTTTGTGCATAAGTCAGATTATCAGGGTTCGCTCGATATACCACGTAAAACGCTATCAGTGTTGAAATTCCAATTAGAAAACCACGAGAGATAATTTTCCATCCAAGTCCTCTGCCGAATACACCTTCATTTGCATTTCTAGGATTTCTCTTCATCACATCGTCTTCTGGCGCATCAAGCCCCAAAGCCATCGCAGGAAGACCGTCCGTAACGAGGTTCACGAATAGAATTTGGATCGGGATTAATGGTAAAGGCAAGCCGCATAGCATCGCAAAAAACATAACCAAAATCTCTCCAACATTGGATGCGAGCAAATAACGAATGAACTTTCGGATATTTTCATAGATATTTCTGCCTTCTTTAATGGCTGATTTTATTGTTGCAAAATTATCATCAACCAATATCAAGGAGGAAGCCTCTTTGGCAACATCTGTCCCGGTGATTCCCATAGATATACCAATATCCGCTGATTTTATTGCTGGTGCATCATTGACTCCATCTCCTGTCATCGCTACTACATGTCCTTTATTTTGCAATGCCTTTACGATTTTTAGCTTATGTTCCGGGGAAACACGAGCAAACACCGAAACACTTTCTACTATTTCCTCAAGCTCTCCGACTTCCATATCTGATAATTGTCTGCCTTCTAGTACGCGGTCTTTCCCTTTTAAAATACCAAGTTCTTTAGCTATCGCCTTTGCGGTTATTACATGGTCACCAGTGATCATGACGGTTTTGATTCCCGCATCACGGCACTCTTTAACCGCCTGCTTCACCTCTGGACGCGGAGGGTCAATCATGCCCTGAAGTCCCATGAAGGTCAAATTGCGCTCAGCTTCTGTTTCATGGAGCAGAATTGTTCCTTTTGAAAGGGGCTTATAACCAACGGCAATCATCCTCAGTGCCTGTGAAGCTAACTCACTCATGTCTTGTTGAACTCTTTCCTTACTTTCCCGATTCAGCGGGCCCGACTTCCCTTCCCATAGAATCGTGTCGCACTGGGCGAGCAATACATCAGGGGCCCCTTTTACGATGACGAAATGATTCTCTTTATCATCCTTCACTATAACGCTCATCATTTTCCGGCCCGAGTCAAATGGAAACTCCTTCACTATCGTGAACCGAGTAGATAAGTATTCCCTTGTCAAACCTGCCTTCATTGCGGCAACCAACATCGCCCCTTCTGTCGGATCTCCGTCAAGGACATATTGTTTTCCTTTCTCGTTTAGTTCAGCTTTGTTACAGAGCAGTCCAAATGTCATCATTTGAAGCAAAGCTTTGTGGTTTTTCGGAGCAACGGAAACTCCACCTAATGAAAACTCCCCAATAGGATTATATCCAGTCCCGCTGACATCCCAGGTTTTACCTCCACTCCAAATTTTAGTCACCGTCATTTTGTTTTGCGTCAGTGTACCTGTTTTATCTGAGCAAATCACTGTTGCGCAACCAAGCGTTTCGACTGCTGGAAGCTTACGTACGATCGCTTTTTGTTTGATCATACGCTGAACGCCTAACGACAAGGCTACAGTCACAATTGCTGGCAATCCTTCCGGAATCGCCGCAACTGCTAAAGAAACGCCTGCTAAAAACATTGTATAGAGATCATGTCCTTGAATGACTCCAGTCAGCACGACGATCACCGTTAATATCAACGCCGTGACGATTAAAATTTTACCTAGCTGCTCTAAACGGCGCTGTAAAGGTGTTTCTTTTGTTTCAGCTGTCTGAAGCAAGTCGGCAATCTTCCCCATCGCAGTATTCATGCCTGTAGCGACAACAATACCGACTCCATTCCCTCTTGTAACCATGGTTCCCATAAAAGCCATATTTTCCTGATCACCGATACCTTCTAACTCATTAATTATCGGATCAGAACATTTAACAGCCGGGAGCGACTCACCGGTAAGTGCCGACTCTTCAATCTCAAGGCTTGAATTATCAACAATCCGTAAATCGGCGCCAATTCTATCCCCGCTCGAAAATTTCAAGATATCCCCCACCACGACTTCTCTAGATGGAATCTTCAGCCAGTGCCCATTCCTAAGAACATGGACTTGTGGCGCTGACATTTCCTTCAGGGCATCCAAGGATTTTTCGGCCTTTCGTTCTTGAAAAAAGCCTAGCACTCCATTCAAAAAAACAATCGCCATGATGGCAATCGCATCGATATATTCACCCAAAATACCGGAGACCAAGGTCGCCGCAAGTAAAACAATGACCATAAAATCTTTAAATTGTGCGAAAAATAAAAGGATGGCTGACTGTTTTTCTCCTTCTTTTAATTCGTTAAAACCATGCTTATGCAGCCTGTCCTTTACTTCATCATCGTCCAAACCGTGTGTAACGTTTGTTTGAAGCGCTCTCTCCATTTCTTGCTTATTCATTTCCTTGAACTCCATCAAGTATCACACATCCCTTTGAATAGAATGAAATAGGCCCCTGTATACAACCAAACAGGCGCTCTAGCTCTGCTTATCCAACACCTGTCCGCATACTAAATACATAAAACAACCTGCTCTTCTTCCATGATTATTCAGACTCGTCCAAAAAAATGCTATAATTAAACAGAAATGCGAAAGATGAACGAACCTTATCCAAAATTGGACGAACAACTGCGTATAAAAATGGGCCACCTTAAAAGGTAAACTTTGGCTAGTTTAAACTAGGTACATATAAGAATTGATCAATTCAATTTACCTGAACATTTTAAAGCTCGCTTCATCGAGTTTTTCTAAACTTGCAAATGCCACTTTTGCGAGTTAATTATAGGACGAAAAACTCTCTGTAACTAACATCAATTAAAATCAATGAAGTCATAGAAAATCTTATGTAAAGGAAGTAAAAATAGAATGTCATTTGATGGATTATTTACGAAAGCGATGACGGAAGAAATCGCTTCTATACTAAAAGGTGGACGCATCAATAAAGTTCATCAGCCTTATAAAAATGAAGTTATCCTGGTTGTTCGCGCTGGAGGTAAGAACCATAAACTCTTATTATCAGCCCATCCAAGCTATTCAAGAGTACAGTTGACAGAAGAAAGCTATGAAAATCCAAAAGAGCCGCCAATGTTCTGTATGCTGCTTCGAAAGCATCTCGAAGGCTATACGATTGAAGATATTTATCAATATGAACTAGATCGGATGATTATTTTTGAGGTGAAGGGTCGTAACGAGCTTGGTGATGTCTCGCAAAAGCAGTTAATCGTGGAAATCATGGGTCGTCACAGTAATATTGTTTTAGTTGATAAAGAACGGAATATGATATTAGACAGCATTAAGCATGTCTCCTACGCTGTGAACAGCTATCGGGCGATATTACCTGGGCAGGAATACAAAGTGCCCCCCGCACAAGAAAAGCATAACCCCTTTGATGCTACTGAGGATGATATAAGGAAAAATATCGACTTTAATGCGGGAAAACTCGATCGTCAACTTGTTGCCCAATTTTCTGGAGTTTCTCCGTTAGTTGCAAAGGAGGCCGTTTATCGGGCAGGGTTGGCCAACAGTACCACTCTTCCATCGGCCTTTTCAAGTCTTATCAAGGAAATATCGGAACAAAAATATTCCGCAACTATAAAACAAGACGGCAACAAAGAAGTGTTTTATATGCTTTCGCTAGAGCACCTGACTGGAAAATACCGAACATTTTCTTCCTTAAGCGAGATGCTTGATCGGTATTACTTTGGAAAGGCAGAGCGAGATCGGGTAAAGCAAAAGAGTCAGGATGTAGACCGTTTCATTGCGAATGAAATTGAAAAGAACTCTAAAAAAATCGGCAAACTCGAACGAACATTAAAGGAAACGGAACGCGGAGAACAATACCAATTGTTCGGTGAACTGCTGACAGCTAACTTATATCAAATGAAAAAAGGCATGAAGGAAATTGAAGTGGTCAATTATTATGATGATGAACAAAGTATGGTCATAATCCCTCTTGACCCATTAAAAAACCCATCTGATAATGCGCAAAAGTACTTCTCTAGATACCAAAAGTCCAAAAATGCAGTCGGTGTCGTACAAGAGCAAATCGAGAAAGCAAAATTGGAATTAGCCTACTTTGAAGCGTTACATCAGCAACTCCAATCGGCTTCACCTAAAGATATTGAGGAAATACGCGAGGAACTTCAGGAAGAAGGATATATTCGTCAAAAAAAGAAAAAAGGCATGAAAAAGCCTTCCAATGCAAAACCACAACTTGAAACATATTATTCCACAGATGGAGATCTCATTTTTGTCGGGAAAAACAATAAACAAAATGATTATTTAACGAATAAATTTGCACGTCGCGATGAAATTTGGCTTCATACAAAAGACATCCCTGGGTCACATGTTGTGATTCGGAATGAATCACCGAGTGAAGAAACCATAAAAGAAGCAGCAGTTTTAGCAGCCTTCTTCAGTAAAGCAAAGCAATCGAGTTCGGTGCCCGTAGACTTTACACAAGTTCGCCATGTAAAGAAGCCGAATGGCTCGAAGCCCGGCTTTGTCATCTATGAACAGCAGCAAACCGTATATATTACACCAGATGCAGATACAGTCATTCGCTTAAAAGAAGCAGAAGCTGTAAAGGATTGATTTAAATACAAAAATATAAGTGTGTCCCAATCTACAAGATTGGGACACACTTTTTTATGCTAAAATCCACGCTGTATCTTCTGGGTTTTCCCGCCATTTTTTCAACTTTTCCAGTTCGCCTTCTGTGATGTAGCCTTTTTCGTTAGCGACTTTGATTAAGGTAGAATAGTCACTTAATGAATAGTTCGTAATGCCTTCAGCAAGGAACTTTTCTTTTCCCTTTTCCAGTTCGTAAGAAAAGATAGAAACGACCCCAAGGACATCACAGCCAGCTTCTTTAAGCGCGTTAACAGCCGTAATTACACTTCCACCGGTTGAAATCAAATCTTCCACAACCACAACTTTTTGTCCCGGAACAGCGCGACCTTCGATTTGATTGCCCTTACCGTGCTCCTTCGCTTTGGAGCGAACATAGCACATTGGTGCATCTAATTTTTCACTCACCCAAGCCGCATGCGGAATGCCAGCCGTTGCAGTACCGGCAATCAATTCAGCCTCAGGGAAATGCTGTTCAATTAATACTTTCAATCCTTCTGCTATTTCCTTGCGAACCTCAGGGTAAGAAAGGGTTAAGCGGTTATCGCAGTATATAGGGGATTTAATTCCAGATGCCCATGTGAATGGTTCATTCGGCTGTAGGTACACTGCTTTAATTTCTAATAGGTGTTCGGCTATAGTTTGGTTTAACATGATATTCCCTCCCAGGCTGCTTTCATATCTAAGTATGCTGTTAATGGATCTTTCGCCCCAGTTATCGCTCTACCTACAACGATGGCATCAGCTCCAAAATTTCTTGCCTGTTCAGGCGTGGCAATTCTTTCTTGATCGTGTGTTTGGCCACCTGCATTACGGATACCAGGTGTGACCGTTAAAAATTCCGGGCTAATACGTTCATGAATTGTCTTTACTTCATGCGACGAACAAACAACGCCGTCTAATCCGGCCTGCTGAGTAAGCTTTGCATAATGAAGCACCGAATCCTCTAGAGAGCCGGCAATGTTTTGGTCAAGATTCATTTGTTCCTGTGACGTGCTTGTCAGCTGTGTAACCCCTATACATAACGGACGTTTTTTTCCTGCAGCTGTTCCACTATCTAGACCTTCCAGAGCTGCTTCCATCATATTTCGGCCACCTGCCGCATGGACATTTACCATGTCAGCGCCTAAAGCTGCCAGACCTGTCATTGCCTTTTTGACTGTGTTCGGAATATCATGAAGCTTTAAGTCTAAAAACACATCGTGGCCTTGTTCTTTTACGTAAGAAATGATTGACGGTCCATTCTGATAAAATAATTCCATCCCCACTTTTACAGCTAGTTTTTCAGATGAAAACTGTTTTAAAAATTGTTCTGTTTGTATAAGGTTGGGAAAATCAAGCGCGATAATTAGCGACTGCTTCATTCTGCTTCCAGCTCCTTCCGGTACATTGTGAAATATGATCAAATCCTAGCTCATCCAGCAGATTGGGTAATTCTTCAATGATTGTTGGGCATACAAACGGATCCACGAAGTTAGCGGTTCCCACTGCAACAGCGCTCGCACCTGCGTAGAAAAACTCAATGACATCTTCCGCTGAAGCGATTCCTCCCATTCCAATGATTGGAATCGAAACTTGCTGGCTTACCTCATAAATCATCCGGAGAGCGACTGGTTTAATCGCAGGACCCGATAACCCACCAGTTTTGTTCGATAGAATCGGTCGACCTGTTTTTAAATCCAAACGCATACCGACTAATGTATTAATCATTGTCAGCCCGTCGGCACCGCCATCTTCAACCGCTTTGGCCATTTCCACAATATTGCTGACATTTGGAGAAAGCTTCACATAAACAGGCACAGAGGAGACTTCCTTGACTGCCTTGGTTACCTCTTTGGCAACTTCCGGGACCGTACCAAAAGCGATGCCACCTTCTTTTACATTTGGACAAGAAATATTCAACTCAAGAGCCTTCACATTTCCCACCTTACTGATGTTACTAGCTACCTTTACATAATCAGCTATTTGAGATCCCGCAACGTTAGCGATAATAGGAACATCATACCCACTTAGCCAGTCCAGTTCTTCATTGATGACTTTAGCCAAACCTGGATTTTGTAAACCAATCGCGTTCAGCATTCCCGAAGAAGTTTCCGCAACACGCGGGGTTGGATTACCGAACCGCGGCTCAGGAGTTGTCGCTTTAATCATAATTGCTCCCAGTACATCCAAGTTGAAAAACTGGCTGTATTCACGACCAAATCCAAAGCAACCAGATGCTGGCATGACCGGATTTTTCAGGTGTAATCCTGGTAACTCAACTGAAAGTCTGCTCATAATACCACCTCTCCTGCCCGGAATACGGGTCCGTCACTGCATACTTTTTTGTAACTGAAACCATTCGGATCATCTCCTGTATGACACACGCAGGCAAAACACGCACCAATTCCGCAGCCCATCCTTTCTTCAAGAGACAGGTAAAGCTTTTTTTCACGATATCCCGCTTCCAATGCTTTTAGCATTGGTGTCGGCCCGCAGGAAAAGATTGTTTCAAACTCCGTATCCAACTTGTCAATTACTGTCGTAACAAATCCTTTTGTTCCATACGATCCATCTACTGTGGCAATATAGGTATCACCTAATTTACTAAACTCTTTTTCGTAAAAAATGGCAGACTTCGTTTGGAAGCCTAGTACATGTATTACTCTAACTCCTTTAGCAACCAACATCTGCGATAACTGATACAGAGGTGGGACACCAATCCCACCACCAACCAATAGAGCTGTTTCTCCCTTATTTGCTTCATGAACCGGAAAGCCGTTGCCAAGCGGACCGAGGATATCTACACCTTCTGCCTGCTTACACTGTGACAGCAGTGTCGTTCCTTTCCCTTCAGCCCGGTATATCATCGTGAACTGTTTTTCACTACTGTTATAAGAAGAAATCGAAATCGGGCGTCTTAACAAAGGCTCGTTGCCTTCAGTTGTCTTTACGTGTACAAACTGGCCCGGTTGCTTCATTTCTGAAACTAATTCACCTTGTAGGGTAAGTTCAAATATGGATGGAGCCAGTTCTTTATGAGTCAACACCTTCATCGTTTCCTTCTTGATCATGTATAGCTCACCTCACGACTTTTTTCCGTTTTCCCCATGGCTTCTGCCGAAAAGGTCATTGATTCAATCACTCTTAAAATAGCTTCTGCTGTATCCAGGGATGTCAGACATGTCACTCCATTTTCAACAGATTCGCGACGTATTCTAAAACCATCTCGTTCCGGCTGTTTCCCTTTCGTCAAAGTGTTGATCACGAATTGTGCGTCCCCATTTCGGATAACATCCAAAAGGTTTCTTCCCTCTTCACCAATCTTACCAACAACCGCAGTTGGGATACCAGATTGCTCCAACAGGGCGGCGGTTCCGCTTGTGGCAATCAACTTGAAGCCAATATTATGAAAACGTCTTGCCAGCAATAGTGCTTCTTGCTTATCTTTATCCGATATCGTTAACAAGACTGAACCGTGACCTTGAATTTTGAAGCCGGAAGCAACAAGCCCTTTGTATAAAGCCTTTTCAAGTGTACTGTCTTTCCCCATTACTTCACCAGTCGATTTCATTTCAGGTCCGAGTGAAATGTCCACACCTCTTAATTTTGCAAAGGAGAAGACCGGCACTTTTACAAAGACTCCGCTTTGTTCCGGAACTATACCGGATTGGTAGCCCTGGCTTTCAAGAGAGTGTCCTAAAATGACCTTCGTAGCCAAGTTCGCCATCGGCACATTCGTGATCTTACTTAAGAATGGAACCGTGCGGCTAGAACGCGGATTTACTTCAATGACATACACTTCGTCATCACTGATGACATATTGAATGTTCAAGAGACCGATAATATTCAAGCCTTTTGCCAATCTAGTCGTGTAATCGATGATCACTTCTTTTTGTTTTTCCGTTAGGCTTTGCGGAGGGTAGACGGCAATCGAATCACCGGAGTGGACGCCTGCGCGCTCGATGTGCTCCATGATTCCAGGAATAACGACCGTTTCGCCATCAGAAATCCCGTCGACTTCGACCTCTTTCCCCGTTAAGTAACGGTCAATCAGGACAGGATGATCCGGATTGATTTTCACCGCATTTTTCATGTAATGCAGCAATTCTTCTTGTTTATAGACGATTTCCATTGCTCTTCCTCCGAGAACATACGAAGGTCTTACTAAAACTGGATAGCCGATATCTTCAGCTATGACGATAGCTTCATTTACAGATGTGGCCGTTTTACCTTTTGGTTGCGGAATTCCTAAATCCTTAAGAGCACTTTCGAATTTATTACGATTCTCCGCACGATCCAAGTCTTCTAGAGAAGTACCTAGGATCTTCACTCCTCTTTCAACAAGACCATCTGCAAGATTAATGGCAGTCTGACCACCAAATTGGACGATAACACCTTCTGGTTTTTCCAAATCGATAACATGCATCACATCTTCAAGTGTTAATGGTTCGAAATAAAGCTTGTCAGATATACTGAAATCCGTCGAAACCGTTTCCGGATTGTTGTTGATGATGATCGCTTCATAGCCTGCCTCTTTGATGGCCCAGACTGAATGGACGGTCGCGTAGTCAAACTCTACCCCCTGTCCAATCCGTATTGGACCCGATCCTAGCACAATGACACTTTTCTTATCTGTAACAATTGATTCATTTTCATCTTCGTATGTTCCGTAAAAATATGGTGTTTCCGATTCAAATTCCGCTGCGCATGTATCGACCATTTTATAAACCGGCACGATTCCTTGTTGTTTCCGATACTCATAAATTTTCTTTTCAGTAACTTCCCATATATCTGCAATCGTTTTATCAGAAAAGCCAAGTTCCTTAGCCTTCTTCAGGACTTCACAATCGAATGAATGTTCACGAAGCTCTTTTTCAAAGTCGATAATCTTTTTCAGCTTATGCAGGAAGAATAAATCGATCTGGCTCCATTCGTGAATGGTTTCGATTGTTTTGCCTCTTCTTAGTGCCTCACCGATATAAAATAACCGCTCATCTCCTGCTTTCCGAATCCTTTTTTCTATTTTTTCATCCTCGAACTCGTCGTTCAACTCGAGATGATAAAGTCCTGCTTCAAGGGAGCGCACAGCTTTTAAAATTGATTCTTCAAATGTACGACCGATTGCCATGACTTCTCCAGTGGCTTTCATTTGTGTACCGAGTCTACGGTTGGCGCTTTCGAACTTATCAAAAGGCCAGCGTGGAATTTTCGTGACTACATAGTCAAGCGCAGGTTCAAAGCTGGCATATGTTTTACCTGTAACCGGGTTCATCATTTCATCAAGTGTCAAACCAACCGCTATCTTGGCCGCAAGCTTTGCAATCGGATATCCCGTCGCTTTTGAAGCAAGTGCTGACGAACGGCTAACCCTTGGGTTAACTTCGATGACATAATACTGATAGCTGTTTGGATCTAACGCAAGCTGAACATTACATCCGCCTTCAATTTTCAAGGCGCGGATAATCTTCAATGACGTATTTCGAAGCATTTGATACTCTCTGTCACTTAACGTTTGGCTTGGTGCCGCAACAATAGAGTCTCCTGTATGAACTCCTACAGGATCAAAGTTTTCCATATTACAAACGACAATCGCATTGTCATTGGAGTCACGCATTACTTCATATTCCACTTCTTTAAAACCGGCAATACTCTTCTCAAGCAGACATTGATGAACCGGGCTGCTTTTTAGGCCACCTTCAACAATCTCGATTAACTGCTCTTCGTTATCACAAATCCCGCCGCCTGTTCCACCTAGTGTAAAGGCTGGGCGTACGATAACTGGATAGCCGACTCGTTCCACGAACGTATAAGCCTCATCCAAATTATGAATAATATCGCTGTCAGGAACAGGTTCCCCAAGGTCGTTCATCAGGGTTCGGAACAAATCACGGTCTTCTGCTTGTTGGATAGCGGAAAGCTTCGTACCAAGAATCTGCACATTGCATTCTTCCAAAATCCCTGCATCGGCTAGTTCAACAGCCATATTCAAACCCGTTTGTCCTCCTAGAGTCGGAAGCAGAGCATCAGGGCGCTCTTTACGGATGATTTTGCTAACAAATTCCAGAGTGATCGGCTCGATATATACCGCATCCGCCATTTCGCTATCTGTCATGATTGTGGCAGGGTTTGAGTTAATTAGGATTACTCGGTACCCCTCTTCCTTTAAGGCAATACATGCTTGAGTTCCTGCATAATCGAACTCAGCAGCCTGGCCGATTACGATTGGACCAGAACCAATTACTAGGATGCTTTTTATATCTGTGCGTTTTGGCATGTTTTTTCCCCCTTCGTAGGTGCAGCTTCAATCATTTGTAAAAATTCATTGAATAAGTAGTTGGCGTCTTCCGGACCAGGTGAAGCCTCCGGGTGATATTGAACTGTGAAAGCCGGATATTTTTTATGGCGTAAGCCTTCAATTGTATCGTCATTTAATGCTGTATGTGTCACAACAAGGTCAGTGTTTTCAATAGAAAGCTCCTCGACTGTATATCCATGATTTTGAGAAGTGATGGATACTTTTCCAGTACGAAGGTCTTTAACCGGATGGTTTGATCCTCGATGACCAAATTTCAATTTTGCTGTATCTGCACCGTTAGCCAGCGCGAATAACTGATGACCCAGGCAAATTCCAAATAGCGGTACTTCTTTCTGCACTATACGAATCATTTCAAGCGTTTCCTGAACACTTTTCGGATCTCCAGGACCGTTTGAAAGCATCACTCCATCTGGATGATATTGCAGCACTTCCTCTGCCGTAACGTTATAAGGTACAACCACAACATCACAACCACGCTTCGTCAATTCGCGTAAAATACCATGCTTCATGCCATAATCAACAAGAACGACTCGTGGGCCTCTTCCAGGACTTGAGTAGGCAGCTTTTGTTGAAACCTGCTTCACTTGATTAGAAGGAATCACCGTTGCTTTTAGCTGGGAAACAATCTCTTCAGCATCTTTATTGATATTGCAGAGCGCTCCTTTAAGTGCACCTGATTTCCTGATGATTCTTGTCAGCTTTCTCGTATCAATTCCACTTATGCCAGGTATGTTCTTCATTTTCAAATATTCATCAAGAGATAATTGGTTGCGCCAGTTGGAAGGAAGATCAGCTGTTTCCTTAACGACGAACCCTGATATCGCTGGATTGATAGATTCAAAGTCATCTCGGTTTATTCCGTAGTTTCCGATTAGCGGGTAAGTTAGCGTAACTATTTGGCCGCAATAAGATGGATCAGATAAAATCTCCTGATACCCTGTCATCCCTGTGTTAAAAACAACTTCACCTATTTTTTCTACGTCCCCTCCGAATGCTTCGCCGAGGAATACCGTTCCATCTTCTAAAATAAGCTGTCTTTTCATCCTTGAACACGTCCTTTTTCCCAAGCTGTTTTTCCTTCTGCAATCGTCATAACTGGCCAGCCATAGCATTTCTTTTCATTAAAAGGTGTATTCTTACCTTTTGAAGCAAACTCTTCTTTATTAATTTCTTTTTCCGTATCCAAATCGATTAATACGATATCAGCCGTAGCACCTTCCTTTAGCTGTCCATAAGGAAGTGAGAAACTCTCAGATGGTTTGATTGTCATGAAGTCGACCAATTGCTTTAATGTGATTACATCCTTTTTGACTAATTCTGTGTAAAGCAGCGGGAAGGCCGTTTCTAGTCCCACAATTCCAAAAGGAGCTAGCTTCATCCCTTGAGCTTTTTCCTCAGCTGTATGCGGAGCATGATCTGTAGCAATAAAGTCGATTGTTCCGTCCAGCAGGCCTTCGATCAATGCGTCACGATCTTCTCGTCCTCTTAAAGGCGGGTTCATTTTATAATTCGGATCAAGTCCTGGGATATCATCTTCACACAGCAATAAGTGATGAGGTGTAACTTCCGCGGTGACCCGGATACCGGCGCGTTTGGCATCTCTTACAGTTCTCACCGATTCTTTCGTAGAAATGTGGCAAACATGATAATGGCAGTCCGCTGCTTCCGCAAGCAGGATATCCCTGGCTATATGTACAGCTTCGCATACAGATGGGATTCCATTGATTCCTTGTTCTTTGGAGTATCTTCCTTCATGTACAGAGCCTTTATTGATTAAGCTATTATCTTCACAATGAGCAACAATAGCCATATCTTGAGCGGCAGCCTGTTTCATCGCAGCCAGCATCATTCCGGCTTCTTGGATACCAACGCCGTCGTCTGTAAAGGCGAAAGCCCCAGTTTGTTTTAAAGAAGAAAAGTCAGTCAATTCTTTGCCAGCCTCTCTAATCGTGATGGATGCATAAGGCAGTACACGAACATGTGCTGTTTCTTCAATTTTCCGGTTAAGTGCTTCAAGATTTTCAATTGTATCAGGAACAGGTCTTGTATTAGGCATCGCCGCTACAGTGGTAAAACCGCCTCTTGCTGCTGCAAGCGTTCCAGTTGCTATTGTTTCTTTATGCTCGCCGCCTGGCTCACGTAAATGGATATGCAGGTCAATAAATCCTGGTGTAATAAGTAACCCTTTGGCATCTATTACCTCACAATTTTCTGTTGCCAGGTTCTCTCCGATTTTCGTGATGATTTTTCCTTCTATTTCAATATCTGCTTTCTTGAATGAATTTTGATTATCTAGCAATACTCCATTTTTGATGACAGTTTTCATGGATAATTCCTCCCTCAAATTGTTCTAGCACATTTTTTAATACGGCCATTCTAATAAACACACCATTTTGCATTTGTTTAAAAATTCTTGAACGGCTACATTCGACTAAATCACTGTCAATTTCAACGCCGCGATTTATTGGTGCAGGATGCATGATGATCGCACCCGGTTTCATATTTTTTTCACGTTGTTTGGTTAAACCGAATCTTTCCAAATAATCCCCATTTGCCTGATTGTATTTTTCATTATGTCTTTCGTGCTGAATCCGAAGTAGCATAACCACATCTGATGTCGCTATCGCTTGATCGATGTCTTCATATCTCCCTAAGCTGTTATTTCTATCAAACCATTCAGGCGGACCTGAAAATACGACATTCGCTCCTAGACGAGTTAAGGCTTCTGCATTCGATTTTGCCACCCGGCTATGCATTACGTCCCCAATTATTGCAATCTTCAGACCGGTAAAACTATTAAACTCTTGTTTTATCGTCAATAAGTCCAGCAATGACTGCGTTGGATGATTTCCGCAACCATCACCTGCATTGATTATTGGAATGTTGAGTTTTTCTTTTAGTTCATCAAAGTAATTATCCTGTTCATGGCGGATAATTAAGGCATTGACACCGATTGATTCAAACGTTTTTGCTGTGTCATATAAGGTTTCTCCTTTTAAAACGGATGATGTCCCGGCATCAAAAGGAATGACCTCAAGACCTAATTTTCTTTCAGCCATTTCAAAGCTTGATTTCGTACGTGTACTTGGTTCAAAGAATAGATTGGCAACCATGGTCTGCTGTTTAGGGTTCCAGCTCGTTCCATTAGCAAACCCCTCTGCTTCTTGTAGAATTTTTTCAATTTCAGTTATGGTCAATTCATTCATCGTCAATAATTTTTTCATTGATCCTGCTCCTTTCACAATTTGTTGTGATGCGGGGTAAAAAAACACCCCGCCATTAAGGACAGGGTGTAGGTAATAAAGACTTGCAAGAACTAGGGCTGTTTATTTCCCGTTCTCATTTGTCTTTACAGCAACACCCTTTCAAGCCTCTCTGGACTTCTTTTAAAAGGTGATATATTGTGTGATACAGTTTGACTTATTTTTCAAAGATGTCTCCGGAAATTTTTTCTCTGTCCGGTAATATCAAATTAAGCAAGATTCCAACAATCGCTGAAAGGGCCATTCCAGATAGCGATACCTTATCCGATAATTGTACAAACGCTCCGCCGATTCCAAGTACCAGGATGACTGAAGCTATCATCATGTTGCGTTTTTTATCAAAATCAACTTTATTATCAATCAGCATCCTTAATCCGCTTGAAGCGATGATACCGAAAAGTAAAATTGATATTCCACCCATCACAGCTGTAGGAATCGAGCTGATGACTGCTGAAATCTTACCGTTAAAGCCAAAGACGATTGCAGTTAAAGCAGCTCCGCCGATGATATACACGCTAAATGCCTTTGTCATCGTCAGAACGCCGATATTTTCACCATATGATGTTAGTGGTGGCCCACCGATGAGGGAACCGATCATGATTCCGGCTCCATCCCCTAGGATGGATCGATGTAAACCGGGCTTTTCCAAAAAGTTTCTGCCAACTACTTTACTCAGTACCATCTGGTGGCCGATATGTTCTGATAATGTGACGACGGCCACAGGGACCATGATAGCAATGACTTCCCATGAAAAGATTGGTGTATAGGTTATATAAGGAAACATGAATTTCGGCATTTCCCACCATTGTGCAGATTTAATTGGTTCATAATCTATAATTCCCGCAACTGCTGAACAGCTGTAGCCAACTATAATTCCCATTAAAATGGGAATCAAGTTAATGAATCCTTTAAAGAAAACGTTACAGATAATGGTTACCGCTAAAGTTATTAGCGCTATTATAATATATGTGACACTGTATTTATCTTGCGGATCATACATCGCCATGTCTACAGCCGTTCCAGCGAGGCTTAACCCGATTACAATGATAACTGGTCCAACCACAACCGGAGGCAGCAAATTCATTAACCAGCGTAAACCGACTTTTTGGATAATCAAGGCTACTATTCCATATATGAGTCCTGCTGCAAAGCAGCCAATCATGGCCGCTTCCGGTCCGCCCAACGCCTTTGCCAAAATAATTGGCGTGATGAAGGCGAAGGATGAACCGAGATAAGCAGGTATTTGACCTCTGGTAATCAACAAGTAGGATAATGTTCCTAAGCCGCTTGAAACCAAAGCCACAGCCGGGCTTAACCCTACTAGGAATGGCACTAACACCGTTGCACCAAACATTGCGAATAGGTGCTGGATACTTAATGTTATCCACTGGCCAACTCTAGGTACGTCTTCAACATCAAGTACGACGTCACTTTTTATTTCTTCCATTTTCATATCCCCCTCATGAAAATTGCATCAAAACTGCAAAAACCCTCTTTGCAGTATTACACAAAGAGGGTTTCTCAGAAGATCATTACCTATACATAGGCATAGATCTCCCAATTCACTCCCCTTTGCCAGCCTCTCTGGACTGTCTTTAAAAGGGTTTTATTTAATTTTCATGTTGTTGTTTATTTTTCTAGTATAGTGACTTGATCTACTTCATCTACTTCTGTTAAAGTAACGGTGATTTTTTCCGATTGTGATGTTGGAACGTTCTTCCCAACGAAATCTGCACGGATCGGCAACTCTCTATGTCCTCTGTCAACTAATACTGCGAGCTGGATTTGTGAAGGTCTTCCCAGATCCACAAGTGCATCCATTGCCGCCCTAACGGTTCTACCGGTAAAGAGAACATCATCTACTAAAATCACTTTCTTATCGCTAATATTGACTGGAATGTCTGAACCTTTTACGACCGGTTCACCATCATTCGTATTTTTCGATAGGTCATCGCGGTAAAGTGTAATATCAAGTTCACCTAACTGAATTTCTTTACCTTCTATTTGATTGATGCGCTTTGCAAGTCGGTCAGCCAAGAAAATCCCGCGTGTACGAATCCCAATTAAGACGCAATCCTCAATCCCCTTATTTTTCTCAATAATCTCATGGGCAATTCTCGTCAAGGCTCTGCTAATGGCCTGTTCATCAAGTACTATTGCTTTCTCATTCAACATATTGGCCACCCCGAATTCTTTCATCTGATTGGTCCCCTTTAACAAAAAATCCTCACACCCAGAAGGCGTGAGGATTTCATCGCTATGGGTACAATTATCCCATTTAGCGTATCCGTTTCCTTCTCAGTCTCTCTGGACTGTGTTAAAGGTTCTCATTAAGTTATTATTATAATATATCATAAAAACTCTATTGTCAATCCTTACTTCTACGTAATTGATTAATAAGATTTTCGAACTCTTCCGGAACTGGTGCTTCGAATTCCATATACTCATTTGTACGAGGATGAACGAAACCAAGCAAACCGGCATGCAATGCTTGTCCATCTAACTTCAACGTCTTCTTCGGACCATATTTTGGATCTCCTGCAAGCGGGAATCCGATATATTTCATATGAACACGGATTTGATGAGTTCTTCCTGTTTCAAGCTGACATTCCACCAAAGTAAAAGCAGTGAAACGTTCGATGACACGGAAATGAGTTACAGCATTTTTGGAGTTAGAGTCTGTCACCGTCATGCTTTGGCGTTCTTTTTTATCACGGCCAATTGGAGCGTCAATCGTTCCGAAGTCATGCGGGATAACCCCATGAACTACAGCTTGGTACTTACGGGTAACAGTTTTATCAACCAGTTGCTGAACAAGCTTTTCATGCGCCATATCATTTTTAGCAACCATTAATAAACCTGATGTATCTTTATCGATTCGGTGGACGATACCTGGACGCATTACACCGTTGATTCCAGAAAGATCCTGGCAGTGAGCCATCAATCCATTTACAAGGGTACCAGATACATGTCCTGGCGCTGGGTGGACTACCATACCGCTCGGTTTATTAACAACCAGCACATCTGCATCTTCATAATAGATATCCAAATTCATTTCTTCAGCGACTGCATCCAATTCCTCAAGTTCAGGAATCGTTACTTCAATTGTATCGCCTGTAATACATTTGTAATTCGTTTTTATTGCAGACCCATTAACTAAAACGTGGTCATCTTTAATCCATTGCTGGACTTGAGTACGTGACCATTCCTCATTTAATGTAGAAAGAGCCTTATCAATCCTAACGCCTTTTAGTGTTTCATCGATGCTGTATAACCTTTTATCCATTATCTTACTCCTTAGCGTTTTTTTCTTCTAAAAACATATGAATCACGAGCAGTCCGACACCAATTGAAAGCGCAGCATCAGCAACATTAAATACCGGGAAACTATAGCTGAATATATAGGTATGAACGAAATCGACTACTTCCTGACGAACAACACGGTCGATAAAATTACCAATCGCACCGCCTAGCATGAGCGCAAGTGAAACTCCAAGCAAACGGCTTTCCTTCGCCATTTTCTGAATATAATAGACAAGTCCAATAATGACAGCGATGGTGATGATGTAGAAAAACCACATTTGACCTTGTAGAATTCCCCATGCGGCCCCACGGTTACGATGCGAGGTGATATATAGAAGGTTTTCAATAATTTCAATGCTTTCTCCGTACTCCATTTTTTTCACAATCATCCATTTTGTCAGCTGATCGAAAGCTATGACCAAAAGGGCAATTAAGTAATAAAACACATTTTTTCCCCCAAACTAATCAAATCTTCACTTTTGAATTGTAGCATAAACTAGAAATAATGACTAATACGAAAAACAGAAGACCTCAATCAGCACGTGGAGAATATAAGCTTGGGCTGACAAGGTGCTCTTTTCCTTTTTTAGGAAACAATTTATTTTCGCAAATGATTTTGGTTGTTTCACACACTAGATACCATTTCCCATGAAAAAGGCCGGTCCCCTCATCTAATGGGAACCGGCCCTCCTTTTAAATTATTGATTCACATAATGCTCTTTCACTACAGTTGCACAGCGTGGACAAAGTGTTGAATGTTCTTCCACTTGGCCTACTTCTTTTGAAACATTCCAGCAACGTTCACACGTTTCACCTTCTGCTTTTGTTACAAGAATAGCAATATCCTCAAGTTTTACCGCTTCTGCTGGGGCACTTGCCACATCGCCAGCGATTACAAACTCGGATACGATGAATAACTGTTCAAAGCTCTCTTCGATGCTATCAAGCAGATTCTTTGTTTCTTCATTTACATATACCATCACTTTTGCGTTCAGTGATTTTCCGATAACTTTCTGATTACGAGCTTCTTCCAATGCTTTTAAGACATTATCACGGACATCCATAAATGCCGTCCATTTTTCTTCAATGGCTTCAGCATTATCGATTGAAATTGCTTCGGGCATCAATGTCAATTGTACACTTTCTTCCGTTACACCTGGAATGAACGCCCATACTTCATCAGCTGTATGAGAAAGAATTGGTGACACCAATTTCGTTAAGCCGACCAATGATTCGTAAAGAACCGTTTGGATCGCCATACGATCTTTACCGTTAGGTGCTTCACAATATAAAATATCTTTCGCATAATCAAGGTAGAACGAACTTAAGTCCTGCGTACAGAAGTTATTGACCATATTATAAATTGTAGCAAACTCATAATTCTCATAGCCTTGTTTCGATTGAGTAATCAGCTTATTCAATTTTACTAGCATATATTGATCGACTTCACGTAATTCTTGGAATACCACTTTATCAGTATCAGGATTAAAGCCATCCAAATTACCTAACAGGAAGCGGAATGTATTGCGGATTTTGCGATACACTTCAGAAACTTGTTTTAAAATCGGATCTGAAACTCTTACATCTGATTGGTAATCCACAGAAGCAACCCAAAGGCGTAAAATATCTGCGCCAAGTTGGTTCATGACTTTAGATGGAAGTACAACGTTCCCAATCGATTTACTCATTTTACGGCCTTCACCATCCAAAGCGAACCCGTGGCTTAACACACCTTTATATGGTGCTTTTCCTGTTACAGCCACACTTGTTGAAAGAGATGAGTTAAACCAGCCGCGGTATTGATCCGAACCTTCTAAATAAAGGTCAGCAGGACGCTGCAGATCATCTCTTTCTTCAAGTACTGCTTGATGGGAAGAACCTGAGTCAAACCATACATCCATGATATCCGTTTCCTTCGTGAAGATACCGTTCGGGCTGCCTTCATGGGTAAACCCTTCTGGAAGAAGATCTTTCGCTTCCTGTTCGAACCAGATGTTTGACCCTTGTTCGCGGAATAATTCTGAAATATGGTTGATTGTTTCATCCGTGATGATTGGTTCACCATTTTCTGCATAAAATACTGGAATTGGCACGCCCCATGCACGCTGACGGGAAATACACCAATCTCCACGGTCACGGACCATATTAAACAGGCGTGTTTCACCCCATGCCGGCACCCATTTCGTTTCTTCAATCGCTTTTAGCAGTTCACCACGGAAGTCTTTAATTGACGCGAACCATTGCGCCGTTGCACGGAAAATAGTCGGTTTCTTCGTCCGCCAGTCATGTGGATAAGAATGGGTAATGAACGTCAAATTCAATAGTGCGCCCACTTCTGTTAATTTTTCCGTAATTGGTTTGTTTGCTTGATCATAAAATAATCCTGCAAATTCCCCTGCTTCTTCTGTCATGACACCTTTTTCATCTACAGGACAAAGAACATCCAAGCCATATTTTTGCCCGACGATAAAGTCATCTTCCCCGTGTCCAGGTGCAGTATGAACACAACCAGTACCAGCCTCAGTTGTTACGTGCTCGCCCAACATCACAAGTGATTCCCGGTCATAAAGAGGGTGTTTAGCAACGGCACGGTCCAGTTCGCTACCTTTTACCGATTTCAATATAGTTGGGTTATCCCAGCCTAGAGTTTCTGTAACTGATTCAAGAAGAGCTTCAGCTACTAAATATTTTTCATTTTCGACAGATACCACCACATAATTTAATTGTGGATGCAATGAGATTCCAAGGTTAGCTGGAATCGTCCAAGGTGTTGTTGTCCAAATAATGATTTTTACGCCTTCTTCAATTACACCTTTTCCATCTGTGACTTCAAAAGCAACATAGATAGATGCAGAACGTTTGTCTTGATATTCAATTTCAGCTTCCGCTAGGGCTGATTCACTTGAAGGAGACCAATAAACAGGTTTTTTTCCTTTGTAGATATAGCCTTTTTTCGCCATTTCACCAAAAACCTTGATCTGTTGTGCTTCATATTCAGGTTTTAGGGTAATATAAGGATTCTCCCAATCTCCGCGAACCCCAATACGTTTAAACTGCTCACGTTGATTGTTGATCTGTACGTACGCATACTCTTCACATAGCTTTCTGAATTCAGCTACGCTCATTTCTTTCCGCTTTACACCTTTTTTAGTTAGTGCCGTTTCAATCGGTAGTCCGTGCGTATCCCAGCCCGGTACATATGGTGCTTGAAAACCGCTCATTGATTTAAAGCGGACAATGAAATCCTTTAAAACTTTATTCATTGCATGGCCCATATGGATATCGCCGTTTGCATATGGAGGTCCATCATGCAAAATAAATAAAGGGCGTCCTTCAGTTTGTTCTTGCACTTTTTTATAAATGTCCATTTCTTTCCACTTTTCCTGGATTTCTGGCTCACGTTTCGGTAAATTACCACGCATTGGAAATTCAGTTTTAGGCATCAATAAGGTATCTTTATATTCCATTATAAAATCCTCCATCCGTCTTTACACAAATTCATTCGAACCGATGACTTGATATCCGGACAAAATAAAAAGCCCTCTCATCCCTAAAAAAGGGACGAGAAAGCTTTGCTTCCCGCGGTACCACCCTGGCTAGAAAGATTCACAATAAAGCGAATCCATCCTCTCGAGCATTCGTAACGTGAATGAAACGCATCGTTTACTTACTGCAACAGCAGGTTCAACTCAGAACTCAAGGGTGATATTCAAATTCTTCGCTTATTCCGGGCTTGCACCATCCCCGGCTCGCTAAATATAAGTGTTTGAAGAATCTACTGTCCCTGTCATCGTCTAATGTCATCATGAATAGTATTGTTAAAAAATTATATGCGAAAAAAGTGTTTAAAGTCAAGGAAACCTTTAAATTTCCTCTTCCACTCTTTCATTTAGTTCTATTTCAGTCGCATCTACTTCATAATCAAGAAGATGATCCCAATCGTCATTGTCCAGCAAATCAAGCTGTGCTCCGACAAGCATTTTAAAACGTGTCCGGAATACTTTTGACTGCTTTTTCAAATCCTCAATATCCATCGCTATTTTTCTTGCTTTCACAAGCGACTCATTGACGATCCGATCAGCATTTTTCTCAGCTTCCTTAATGATCAGCTTGGCTTCTTTTTGAGCATTGCGCTTTAATTCTTCTGCTGCTTCCTGTGCGACAATAATCGACTTATTAAGTGTACCCTCAATGGTCGTAAAATGTCCTAAACGATCATAAGTTTCGTTTAATTTTTCTTCAAGTTCTTTTTTCTCTCTCAAAATCAGTTCATAATCTTTAATGACCTGGTCGAGAAACTCATTTACTTCATCTTCATCATACCCTCGAAATACTTTACCAAATTCCTTGTTATGTATATCTATCGGGGTTAAGGGCATTACGGCACCTCCAGAACGGTTTCTACTCTAGTATGTTAAAACTCTATATTCGACAATAAATGTATGAATCCTGCTTGCGATTGAATTATTTTTGTCTGCCTAATGAGATTCTCCACTTATCCTTTTTGGTTTTTCCATCTATTGAGGCTAATTTACATCTACCAAAACCTCTGATAGAAAGTGTATCACCCTCGCGGCATTCTTCCGAAACATTATCTGTTTGCTTAAAATTCACCTTTACTTTTCCCGATGTTATCAGCACTTGTGTTTTTTGACGAGAAATATTCAAGACGGACGATAAAACACTGTCAAGCCTTAAAGAAGTAACAGTAGTTACTTGCTCTTCCCAATTTTCTTTCAACTTGATGATATTCTCGATGGGAAGCCTTTTAATCGTAACGGAAGCGCTACCGATTTTTTCTAGGTTTCCTACGAGATATAAATCCATCTCTTCGGCAGCGATAAATTGAATTTGCTCCTCTGTCACTATTATATCACCAAATTTTTCACGTTTTACCCCCAGAGACATCAAGGTTCCAAGTATTTGCCTGTGCTCTAATGTAACAAATTTTTTTGGATAGGAGATATCGTATAAGGAGATATTGAAATCTGATGGTTCAGGAGAGTAATAATCAGGGTAAATGAGCACACGTTTTCGTTCAACGAAATCACTCCCGCCATAAAATTGCAGCTTTGCATCCGAATCATTCCCTAATAAGGAAGAAAGGATTTCCTGCTGACGCGGATCGAGAAAATCAGAAAGTTTTGGAGCATAAGAATTTTTCACCTGGTCAATCCAATTCACTGCCTGATCGATAAAATCCTTTTCCTCCGGCCTGAAATGCTGATAAATACTCATGATTGAATAATTGCTCCTTACTTGTCTAATTAATGGTCGCTCATCAGGATATAAATATTGACTTCTTCGTTGCGCTACTACACAGTGGGGCATTATCCAACTGTGTAGTAAGAAATACGCATTTTCAGATTAAAAGTTAATCACCCGATTAAAGTTTGCAGATAATAGATTCCATATCCGCTGGCAAAGTTAAGAACCAACAAGGCCACAAGCGGTGAAAGGTCGATCATGCCAAGGGGTGGTATAAATTTTCTGAACGGTTCTAAATAAGGTTCGCAAATCTTTTCCAGGAATTGGCCAATCGATGTTTCCCGAGCATTAGGGAACCATGACATTAATATGTAACCGATTAATGCCATTGAATAAATTTCAATTAAATAATATAAACCTTGAAGCACTAAACCCATTAAACATTACCACCTCGCTTCTTCATACTCCTCTTCGGCGGCGAAACCGGTAATATTACCCGAAACATCGACGTTATCCGGAGTACATAAGAATATATCTGTTCCAATTTTTTGGATATCCCCGCTGATTGCATAGACAGTTCCACTTAAAAAATCAATGATTCGCTTTCCTTGGTCATGTTGAATCCGCTGAAGGTTCACAACAACGGCACGACGGTTTTTCAAATGGTCCGCAACTTCTTGGGCTTCTGCATAAGCACGAGGTTCCAACAATACTACTTTAGAAGATTTCTGTACGCTTTGCAAACTTACGATATTCTTATTGGAGTTATTTCCTGTAGAAGTGGGCTGCTGTTGTTTACCTGATTTCACGACTTTTTGTTCAGCCTCCTCTTCTTCCACCACTTCTTCCTTGTACTCATACTCATCATCCAGCGCGAAATAAGATTTAAATTTTGATACGAACGTCATCTATGCGTACCTCCTTATAATTCTTCGCCTACCAGTGCTGTACCAATGCGAATCATTGTAGCGCCTTCCTCAATCGCAATCGTAAAATCATTGGACATCCCCATGGACAATTCAGTGCATGGAGCATGTCTTAAGCCAGCTTTTTGGATTTCCACTTGAAGTCCCTTTAATTTTCGGAAGCATCTGCGCAATAATTGTTCATCATCTGTCAAAGGCGCCATTGTCATTAATCCAGCAACATTTACCTTATCTAAAGTCGATAGCCCTTGTATAAAATCAAGTGCCGCTTCAGGATCTATTCCATGTTTAGATTCTTCACCTGAAACGTTAACCTGGACTAAACAGTTTATCGGCTCATTTGCCCGTTTTTGTATTTCTTCTGCCAAAGAAATACGATCCAATGAATGAATATACGAAATTTTATCAATGACATTCTTTACTTTGCGTGTTTGCATGGAGCCAATATAATGCCAGTTTGGTTCATCCTTCAGCACTTCATATTTATTCAATAAACCCTCATCTCGATTTTCACCTAAATCGAATATGCCTGCTTCCAAGGCCTCTTTTGCTCTCTCAATGGAAACATATTTCGTCACCGCGATTAACTTTATCTCATCACGGTTCCTTCCACTAATTTCACATGCTTTATTTATCTTTTCTTCGATGTTTTTTAAATTATCTACTACTTTCACTGCTTCCCTAAATCCTCCTTCCAACCAATAAAACTCATCAATCTACCTGTCTTTCCGTTATCACGGCGATGCGAAAAAAACAAGTCATGATTACAGCTTGTACAATATGATGTCACTTCAATCTGACTTTTTGGAATTCCCGATTTTTGAAGAACCATTGCATTAAGCTGTTTAAGGTCTAAATGATATTGTCCTTCGCTGATTAAATTATAGGGCTTTTCGTCATTATCTTCCAGCAAATTCTGCACCAAATCTATCACTTTATCATCAACAACATAGCACTTTGAACAAATCGATGGTCCAATTACAGCAAATATCTCCGTTGACTTTATACCCTTACTCTGCCAAGCTTCAACCATTTTTCGTGCAATTCCATTAACGGTACCCTTCCAGCCAGCATGCGCCACTCCAATCATACCATGTGCTGGAGCCAGAAAATATAAGGGCACGCAGTCAGCATAGCAAAGGGTCAATAAAACATTTTTATCCTTCGTATAAAACCCGTCGGTAGCCTTAAAGCTTGAAGCATAATCTGCTGCGCCTTTCCCGGCATCGAGACTGGTCACTTGCTGGATATATGTTTCATGCGTTTGCTCGGCTCCTATCCATTCATCGAGCGGAAAAGATAGCTTTTCTGCTAAAATTCGGCGGTTTTCCTGGACATCATCTAGCTTATCCCCTACATGAAAACCGGTATTCAACGTTTTAAAGTTTCCAGAACTAACTCCCCCATCTTTCGTGGAGAAGCCCGCTACAAGCTGGAGGTTTTGATGTCTCCAGCTGTCAATGAGCAAATATTGGTCTTCTATTATAACAAATGGTTCTTTCATGATTTAAACCTCTTTATTTTTAGTCTAGTGTATCATATATTTGCACCCTGCACCCTCTAAAACCTTTCATCTTTCAGTTCTGCTTGAAATACTGTCTGATGTTCAACAAGAATGACATCCGCACCGATTTTTTTTATTTTACGCCAAGGAATCACGATGTCCTGTTCCCTCCCGAAAAACCCCATTAACCTGGTGCCATTGGAGACTATAATCGCTTCAATCTTCCCTGTAGCTGTATTGATTTCAAGATCTGACATATTACCTAATTTCTTCCCATCAGCTATATTGACGATATCCTTAATTTGAAATTCAGAAATTCTAGTCATTTCACTCAGCTCCTCAAATTTTCATCATAAATGAAGGTCCTATTTCTATGTATATGACATGATTCACTTAAGGATGAAGATTACAATAAATAAACGTACCTTCATGGTGTTTGTGAAGTACTTCTTCAGAGTTTTTAAACATAATAAAAAAGCCGCTATGGATAAGTTGCTGATAAGCGGGTAGTTGGACGTTTTGTCCCTACCCGCTTCAGCCAACTTTTTCTCATGCTCAGCTTCTACTGTTGGATATTTTTATTCATTTGCTTAATTGCTGCTTTTTCCAATCGGGAGACCTGCGCTTGTGAAATGCCGATTTCCTCAGCTACCTCCATTTGCGTCTTCCCTTGGAAAAACCGTTTTCGAAGAATCATTTTTTCCCGGTCATTCAACCGTCTCATGCCTTCATTTATTGCTATTTCATCAATCCAAGTACTATCTTTGTTTTTCTCATCACTCAGCTGGTCGAGTACATAAATCGGATCCCCGCCATCATTATAAATCGGTTCAAAAAGGGAAACTGGATCTTGTATTGCATCTAATGCAAAAACAATTTCTTCATGAGGTACCTCCAACACTTTGGCGATTTCTTCAGCTGTCGGCTCTCGAAGAGTTTGGCTAATGAGCTTTTCTTTAACCTGCAAAGCTTTGTAAGCAATGTCTCTTAAAGAACGGGAAACTCGAATCGGATTATTGTCACGGAGATATCTTCTGATTTCTCCAATAATCATTGGTACAGCATACGTTGAAAACCTAACATTTTGACCTAAGTCAAAGTTATCTATCGACTTCATCAACCCTATACAGCCTACCTGAAATAGATCATCTACATACTCTCCCCGATTGTTAAAGCGCTGAATAACGCTTAAAACGAGTCGAAGATTCCCGTTTACCAGTTTCTCTCTTGCTGAAATATCGCCATCTTGCAGTTCTTTAAAGAGTTTTCTCATTTCTTCATTCTTTAAAACCGGTAATTTTGATGTATCCACACCGCAGATTTCAACCTTATTACGAGACAAAATTATTCCCTCCTCACAGGAGCGCTGTACAAAAAACAGTATTTCCGCGGGAGAAAAAAATATGCACAAGGCTTGAACAGAAAATCACCATTATTTTTCATTATTGCATTCAAAGCATTGATTTAATTGGTATTTGCGCCCATCATTTTTTTTACACCATTTTATTAAATTCTTTTCGAAGCCTCTTAATAATTCTTTTTTCCAAACGTGAAATATAAGATTGGGAAATTCCCAACATATCGGCAACATCTTTTTGGGTTTTTTCTTCTCCACCTGCAAGTCCAAAACGAAGCTCCATTATCTGTTTTTCACGTTCGGAGAGCTGCGTTAGAGCCTTCGTTAGCAGCTTACGGTCCACATTTGCCTCCAGGTCCTTCGTAATTATATCATCGTCAGTACCAAGGACGTCCGATAGCAGGAGCTCATTTCCATCCCAGTCAATATTCAGTGGTTCATCAAAAGACACTTCAGAACGTATTTTGTTATTCCTTCGTAAATACATTAAAATTTCATTCTCTATGCATCTAGAGGCATATGTAGCTAATTTAATTTTTTTCTCGGGGTTGAATGTATTTACAGCCTTAATTAAACCTATGGTACCGATGCTGATTAAGTCTTCTATATTGATACCTGTATTTTCAAATTTCCTTGCAATATAGACAACCAGCCTTAAATTTCGTTCGATTAAAATCGATCGTGCAGCTTCATCGCCCTTAGGCAATTTATTAATCAGTATTGCCTCTTCTTCTTTTGAAAGCGGCGGTGGCAGCGCCTCACTCCCTCCTATATAAAATATTTCGTCCGTTTTCAATCCGAGCTTGAACAATAGTTTGTACCAAAAATAAGTGAGTCGAAGAATGAATTTCTTCAAAATAATTCTCCCTTCTAAATAAACGGTTAATGGGTAAAATTTTTGAATGAATCAGTGGTTCAGGAGGCATTTTGCACCGGTATGCCGGTTAACATTTTTGGATGAACAATAGATTGATAGCTATTGTCGGGAGAAAGTTGCTGAAAGGTAAACGAAACGAGTCCCTGCTTGACATGATACTCTTTTTCACCTTGAACGATTTTAATAAAATCCGGCTTAATCGCAGTTAACAATTGATGTTCATGACCGACAACTTTATAAGGGATAACTCGCATTCGTCCAGTCCACGAATACTCAGGCTGTTCCTCCTGCTGAACCAGGCTATCAGGGTTTTTAAACAGGTCTAGCATATCTGCTGGGATTCCTTCTTCCCCCCCTGAAAGGGAGATAATCATTACTGGAGAGCGGGTAATCGGATCATATAACTGATTTCCACTATCCACCAGCCCATTAAATGTTCCTTCAAAGTCTGAAATTTTAACCGATACTGAAACCATTTGTTCATGTGTAAGCTTTGTCATCTCCATCCCCTCGAGTGTGCGCTTGGAAAATTGCCAAGCAAGCGGGAACCCAATCATCACAAATATCCAGCTGACAGGGTCACCAAAACGATTGATTCCAGCATATTGGCTAGGGTCCTTGGAAACTATTTGAAATTCAAACAAATAGTGAAGGCCAAGAAGGATTCCTCCCGATAAAAACGTCACAAAATATAAAGTAGCTACCGACTTCATGAAAAGGTTGAACCTATTAAACCCAAAGGTAGCCAGAACCATAAATAGAGAAACTAAAATCTTCATGTAAACTCGGTCGGCAATTGCATAAAAAGGAGTGAACGCCAATACGATAATGAAGGAACCAATCAGCCCACCGACACAAACCCGCCATAGAGCAACCCTTCGTTTGAGAATAATTGCAGTCCAATATAGAAGGAGGCAGTCAAATGACCAATTCAACAACCAGATCACATCTAAATATAAGGTCAAAAACCCTCCCCTCCTTTTAGGAACTAACCTTCCACTTGCAAAAAGTATAGCGTACCTTCCCTTAGAAAGTGTGTCACTTTTTGTACTGAAAACTTAAGAGTTTTTCAGTCATTTTTTCCCTTTTTGTAGAAAAACAGCTATTGATATTTTCAATTAAGTCATAGAGACTATCCTGCTCCCTTTTATTGCTGTCGATTTATGTTTCAAAAGATAAAGAATTTCTTCCCGCCCGTTATCTTTTTCTCCTTAAGATGATGAAAGTTCAAAATACAAATAGAACGTCTGCTCGGAAACGTTCTTCACCTATTTTTCAAATGAGAATGTCTAGTTGTTTTTACTACGTTTAAAATAGGGCATTGAGTGCAATGAATAACCCTAAGCCACTTCTCAGTTTACTCTTAGTTAGAAACCCATTAGTCAGATACAGAGAAACCGTGTAACGCTATTGATAGTACCTTTTTGAAGGCCATAGAGTATTTAATGCGCTTATCTGATGATTTCAATCAAAATTCAGCTTTTCAGCAGAGATTTTTTTAAACACAAAAAAACCGTTCCCATTGGGAACGGTTCATTATGGTTAAGAAATTAACGCCTTCTATTACGGTTACGAAGGAAGGTTGGAATATCCAGAGCCTCATCACCTTGATTAGTATTACGCACAGGCTGCTCATTGACTTCTTCTCTCTTCACTTCACGCTTAACATTTGACTGTGGCGTTTGTTGTGTCTGAGGTCTAGGTTGCTGCTGTTGTCCAAGCGTTGGACGTCCAGCAGGCCGTATTGAAGATTCAACCTCGTTAAACCCAGTTGCAATAACTGTAACGACGATTTCATCTTTAAGATTTTCATTGATAACCGAACCGAAAATCATGTTTACGTCTTGATCGGATGCAGTAGCCACGATATCGGCTGCTTCCTGAACTTCAAAAAGACTTAGGTTCGTTCCACCAGTAATATTCATCAGGACGCCTTGAGCACCATCAATGGATGTTTCAAGGAGGGGACTGGAAATAGCTTTCTTCGCTGCTTCTGCTGCACGGTTTTCCCCTGAGGAAATCCCAATGCCCATAAGAGCTGAACCTTTGTTGGACATGATTGTCTTAACATCGGCAAAGTCTAAGTTAATAAGACCAGGGACGGCAATTAGATCTGAAATCCCTTGTACACCTTGACGAAGAACATTATCCGCTTCACGGAATGCTTCAAGCATTGGCGTACTTTTATCAACAATTTCGAGGAGACGGTCGTTTGGAATGACGATTAGTGTGTCAACCGATTCCTTCATGGAAGAAATACCGCCTTGTGCCTGAGTTGCACGTTTTCGGCCTTCGAATGTGAATGGACGTGTGACTACACCTACCGTAAGTGCTCCTAAATCTTTAGCAATACCAGCAATAACCGGCGCAGCTCCTGTACCTGTTCCGCCACCCATTCCAGCAGTTACGAAAACCATATCGGCACCTTTAAGCGCTTCTTCAATTTGTTCTTTGCTTTCTTCTGCGGCTTTCTTTCCTACCTCCGGGTTGGCACCAGCACCCAATCCACGTGTAAGCTTACCACCGATTTGCATTTTGATTTCTGCTTTTGATAGATTAAGAGCCTGCGCGTCAGTATTGACTGAAATAAACTCAACACCTTGTACGCCATGCTCGATCATTCTGTTTACCGCATTGTTTCCGCCGCCGCCAACACCTATTACTTTTATCGTTGCTAATTGTTCTAAATTAGAATCAAACTCCAACATGACAATCCTCCTATTTTGACGAAATTCCCGATTCTTTATGATTGTTATTCAAAAAAGTAACCCAGGATTTTTTTGAATTTAGATTCACCTTTTTCACCTTGTTTTTTAGCCGTGTTCTCTTTACTTTTCTGAGAAACTTTTTGACTGCGCTGGTCATTATTTTCTTGTGCTTGTCCAGCTGCTACAGGAGTTTTATTAGCGGTGTTTTTTTGCATTCTCTCTTTCTTGCATGCGTGTTTAATCAGACCTACAGCTGTCGTGTATTGAGGCTCTCTAACTCCGATATAATTCGGTTCTGCCGTCCTCACACGATTTTGGAACACATATTGAGCAAGCTCCAGGACTCCTGGCATCTTGACGACACCACCGGTCAACACAAAACCTCCCGGGACATCCTGGAAGCCAAGTCTCCTCAAATCATCTTGAATCAGCTCAAATATTTCGGTCACCCTTGCTTCAATAATATCTGAAAGCATTAACTGATTGCAGGGCTGCTGCTGGTCGCTGCCGATGATTGGTATTTGGAATACTTCATCTTCAGACGCGTCATCATAATAGGCATGTCCATGCTTAACTTTAATTTTTTCAGCTTCTTCCATCGTTGTCCTTAGAACGATGGAAAGATCTTTCGTAAGAGTCTCCCCGCCTATAGGAATCACAGACGTATATTGTAAATAGCCTTGTTCGAAAATTGCCAGAGTTGTAGAACCTCCGCCAATATCGACAAGTGCCACACCAAGTTCTTTTTCATCCTTGGATAATACAAGGGCACCTGCTGCTAAGGGCTGAAGAGCAATATCGGTTATTTCTAACCCAGCTCTTTCCACACACCTCAGAGTATTATGTAAGATTGTCCGCAGACCCGTGATTAATATCCCTCTCATTTCCAAACGAACACCTATCATGCCCCTTGGATCACTGATTTCATCAAGTTCATCAACCTTGTAATGAATCGGTACCACGTCGATAATTTCCCTGTCGGATGGTATCGTTATTAACTCCGCTGCTTCTCTAACACGGAAAACGTCATGCTCAGTAATCTCTTTATTGTCACTGGATACTGCTACCACCCCATGACAAGGTTGAAGCGTGACGTGATTTCCACTGATACCGACGATTACTTTTTTTATCTCCATCCCAATCATTCGCTCAGCTTGCTCTACAGCTTTTTGAATAGATTGGACGGTTTCATCTATATCGACGATCGAACCCTTTTTGAGCCCTTCTGATTTAACATTCCCTACGCCGATTATATTTAATGTGTCATTGACCATTTCCCCAATGATAACTTTTACACTGGATGTACCGATGTCAAGACTTACGTAAATTTCGTTGCTGTTCATTCCATGGCACCTCCTTCGGTTTTATACATGTATTAGTAGAATAACATTTTTATATTGAAAGACCTATTCATAATTGAATAACAAACCTAATTGCAACTCGCTAATATGATAATAAACTAGATTATCTAATATGTTTTGGATAAAACTCGTAGGTTTAGCTCTTTATGATGGTTATTGTTCGCTTCTCAAAAAAACGGATATCATTTCCAAACTAGATACTGCCTTAAACTATTCGTCATTTATCACGTAATTCCCTTTAAAATTATAGATTTTTTTCTGTTTTTTCCGTGAAATCGACCATTTATCAATTAATATTCTTCTAATCTGTGCGATATTTTGAAAGAGTCTAACGCCAAACACAAAGATTGCGGCTAAATACAAGTCTACACCAAGATGTACACCTAGAAAAGCCAAACCTGCGGCTAAAACAATATTAAAGAAGAATCCCGTTACAAATACAACTTCATCATAAAGATTTTGCAAATGTGCCCGTATTCCTCCAAATAAGGTATCAAAAGCAGCAAGGACGGCAATGGAAAGATAATTTGAATATTCATGAGGAATATCAAAATCCACCAAAAAGCCTAGGGTAATCCCAATTAACAGTCCAAAAACTGGAAGCCACATTACGATTCCCCTCCATCTATAATGGGCTCCATGTGTTCCACATTAATCGTATTTTGATATGCTGGCAATGTCAGTTCACTAGATGGAGTTGTAATTTGAACTTCAAAATTATCTATAAAGAAATCATCCATTAGTTCAGAACCTTGAATACGCTGTTTTAGTTTTTTGGGATTAACGGTTAGGGCTTGTATTTCAAGCGGGTAATCAGTGAGCGAATATCCGTCTACTTTTGGCTTCCCATTAATATCACGAATCACTGATGTAGAAATGTACCGTTGTCCCGAAATGGAAATTTCATCTGCGCCAAACATATACATTTCATTAATGAGCCTTCTTAATAATACAGGGGAAATATACTCTATCTTCTCACCAAGTAGGAGACCTTCTTTTATAGGTTGGACAGACACACTGACTCCTTTTCCCGTTATCTCAGTCAAACCTGCGTCAGTCTTAAATTCAGAAAGTGTTTCACGCAATAATTCTTCTTTACTTTCATTTTTCTTTGTTTCATAGGATGCAATTTTCTCCTCAAGCTTACTAATACTCTCTAATAATTCAACCTGGGACTGCTGTTCTTTTAATAAATCATTTTTCAGTTGCCACATATCTCTGGTATCAGAAACTACTGGCTGATTTACCAAATTGAATTGAATAGCAAGCATGAAGCCAGCAATCAAAGTAATCAAACTAAAAGATAGCTTTTTTCTCATTTCCAGTGTTTCACCAATCTTTCATCGAATCCGGCGATTATTCACCCTCCAATAATTGGATCAAAAATGATTTTCTTTTGCTTTTCCATAGTAAAAATAACATTTTCATTAACCAACTGTTCCTTTATACCACCTGGTATATCTAAGGAAGCCTCTAAGATATCGGGGTCCCCAATCGCCGAAATGATAAATGGAGCAGGGTGCTGATGACCATCGATTGTAATCACAGGTCCATTACAGACTATATACGAATCATGATCTAGCCTCTGACCGTTAATCGCGACAGCCTCTGCCCCTGATATGTATAATTCATTGACAACCTTGAAGACGTGCTGTTCATGAACCAGGTAATTATTCACATTGGCTTCTGAATCAATATCGGAACCATCTTCAAGTGTTACCTGAAGGCCTGTACCTTTCACTTTCACTTTTCCAAGGTACATCCGATATTTCTCGGTATCCTTTGCTAGATTGAAAAACAGCTGCTTTTCCTGTGCTAAATCTTTTTCTATGTTGGATACTTTTGCTTGCTTTTGAAGGAGTTCCTTCTGTAGTTCCCGGTTCTGCTTCTCTTGCTCTATTAATTGCTGCCTGAGTTCATATTCTTGATCCCACGCTTTATCTTTCACTACTCCTTGACCATCTTTCGTTAAATTGTAAGAAAAGGCAATCATAAATCCTAGAACAACACTAACAAGGGATAAAATCACCTGTTTGCTATTAATTTTCCTCATTAGTGTCTTCCTTTTGTTCAGCAGGTTTATAGGCTTTGAAATAAGAACCGACTTCTAGATCAATGACACCCTTTACCTTCGGATCCAACTGACTGACAATCGATGGATAGTGAATCATTTTTTCGGATAAAGTTCGACTTGTAGCACTTACTTCATATCCATCATTCATAAACATTACGATATGGTAACCATCAGTTTTAGTTGGAGCATGATGGATTTCCGATATAGCGTTCTGAATCTCGACAGGAAGCTTGTCCAACTCCTCTAAAAGCAACTTTAATGCTTTACCCTCTTTGAAGCCAATTAAAACCGGGGCAAATACTGGAATTTCACCAGTTGCTAACTCTTCCAAAACAGAACCATTTTCCAAAATAGGTGAAAACTTCCCATCATTGGATAGATACGCCATTCTATTATGTTCAGAAACTGTAATTTTTATAGAATTGGGAAATATAGGTGTAACCTTAACGCTCGCTATTTCCGGATTTTTTTTAATATTTGCTACTGTTGATCCTGTATCAACCTTCCAAATACTTCGATCCTTCTTTATTTCACTTAATTTAACAATTTGCTTAGATGTAATATAACGATTCCCTTCTACCTGCACGGATTGAACATAGCTCAAAGGGGATAAGAAATATAACACACAAGCAATCAGAATGAAGAAAAGGGAAAGCAAAAGAACAAGTCGTCTGTTTGCTTTACTTTTTCTTAATTGTTTTAGTTTCGGGATGCGGTCCTCAATAGAAACGATTTTCCCCTTTTCCATCCCTTTCACCTCTTCCTGAAAAAATGGATGGTTTTTGACACTATATTAAATCATGACAAATTTAAGAAAAACTTATTACTATACTTTTCAGGTAACACATTATACCACAATATTTGGATATGAAAAATAAATCTTCTTTTATTTCCGTCCGATTATTTCCACTTCGGTTTCCAATTCAATTTCAAACTTGTCATACACAGTGTCCTTCACGTGCTGTATCAATGCTTGAACATCTGCTGCACTTCCATTTCCTGTGTTAACGATAAAGTTCCCATGCATAGGGGAAATCTGTGCTCCACCAATGGAGTGTCCCTTTAGGCCAGCATTCTCCACTAATTTCCCTGCATGATGTGGCAGCGGATTTCTAAATATGCTCCCGGCACATGGTAGATTATACGGCTGGGTATCCTTACGATAGTTTTTGTTATTCTGCATTCTTTCTACTATTTCAGTTTTATTTCCCTCAGTTAGTTGAAAAATGGCTTCCAGTACGATTCCTGGTTTTTTCTTTTGAAGTATTGAAGTTCGATAAGAAAACTCCATTTCCTCCTTAGAAAGCCAGGCCAACGTTCCATCTTCAAACAGAACATGCGCCTCCTTTAGAATTTCACTCATATCGGAACCGTGTGCACCAGCGTTCATATAGACCGCTCCACCAATTGAGCCAGGAATTCCACTGGCAAATTCCAGACCTGCATATCCTTTTTTGCTAATTTGTACAGACAAGCTAACAAGAGACACACCAGCCCCTGCTTTAATCTCCGGGCCATTTATCTCAAGATGGTCAAGTCCTTTGCCCAATTTCAGCACTACACCTTCAATTCCGCCATCGCTGACTAAGAGGTTCGAGCCCCTACCAATCGCTCTCCAAGGTGTGGCATGTTCCTTGATGACCTGCATCGTTTTTTCTATATTTTCAATGGATGATGGCACGATGAATAAATCAGCCGGTCCCCCAATTTTCATAGTTGTATGATTCGCAAGTGGTTCCTGTTCAAGAACTTTGCCGATTTGCAGTTCTGTTAATTGTTTTATCATTTTATTCATGATAAACCTCCTTGTTGTTCCAAAAATTCCAAATTATAATTTTCATATCCTCACCATACGAGGTCTCTTATTATACAAAAATAATAACACCTTTTATTTAAAAGCAGAAATATGAGCAGAAGTAAGCGCCAATGCGGCCTAACCCTCTTATACTATAGTCTAAACAAAGCCGTATTGCCAATATTTATTATAGAATCCCTAACATTCATACATGGTAATTTTTATGTAGCATTTCAGATATTTCTAAATTGCATCAATGTACCCGCTACTATCTTCCCCACAACGGTTTTCAGCTAAAGAATAAAAAAGGAAGCCTACTGTTTGAACAGGGCTTCCTTTTGATATAACACATGTTTTATTATGGTTAGAACCTTGAATAGCGGCTAATATTCAGTAGTACACCGATGGCCATCAGCATGAGCGTTAGGGATGAACCCCCATAACTTAAAAGCGGCAAGGTAATTCCAGTAACAGGCATCAAACCAGTGACAACACCTATATTGATCATCACTTGAATGGCGACCATCGCAATGATCCCCACCGCTACAAGGCTCCCATACAAATCTGGTGCACCAAGAGCGATTCGAATGCCCCGCCAGAGCATAAGCGAAAATAACAAGATAATCATCGAGCCTCCGATGAAGCCAAGTTCCTCAGAAAGTATTGCGAAAATAAAATCGGTCTGTGGTTCTGGTAAATAGAAAAACTTCTGCCGGCTTTGGCCCAAACCGAGACCAAACAATCCCCCGGGTCCGATTGCATAAAATGATTGAATCATTTGAAAGCCGCTCCCCAAAGGGTCTTCCCATGGATCCAGAAACGAAGTGATCCTTTTTATCCGGTACGGAGCCGACAAAATCAGACCAACAAAACCTAGTACCCCGATTAACCCTAAGCCAACAAAATGGCTGATTTTTGCTCCTGAAATAAAAATCATCACGATACATGTTCCAACCATGACCGTTCCCGTCCCAAGATCGGGCTGTAACATAATTAGTCCAAATGCTAAAAATACAAGGCCCAAAGATGGGAGCATCCCTTTTTTAAAGGAGGTGATCAACTTTTGCCGTTCAGATAAAAACTTAGCTAAAAAAGCAATCATCGCTAGCTTCATGAACTCTGATGGTTGAACCGAAAAGGCCCCTACACCAATCCAGCTCCTAGAACCATTTCTCGCCATTCCGATACCAGGAACCAGGACAGCCAGTAGCATAATGAAACAAATGATGATTAGGATTTTGGCCCAAGTTCGCCACGTCCAGTAATCCACATTCATGATGAAAAACATTGCTATAACCCCAACACAGGCAAACAGCAGCTGTCTTTTTGCAAAATAAAAGGAATCATCAAATTTATAAGTCGCCCAAATGGCACTCGCGCTGTAAACCATGATTAAACCTACGGTCAAGAGACTTAAGGTGACGATAATGAGAATGAGATCAGGATTGGATTTTTTTAATGGCACGGACATCCACCTCTAGGAAGTTTTTCGAGCCTGTACGAATATAAAACATGTATGCTGATTGCTTGTCAGCACTTTAGTCAAAAAAAAAGCGATAACGGCTCATTATCGCTTTTTTCCAAGATGTCAACGTAGAAGCAGGTTCACTTCCTTCTGCGAAAGCTCTTATTTCAGTTTATGCACGGCCTCCATAAACATGTCTCCTCTTTGCTCAAAAGTTTTATATTGATCCCAGCTTGCACAAGCCGGGGAGAGGAGAATACAGTCGCCTTCATTTGATAAATCAAAAGCAGCCGGTACGGCCTTTTCTACATTATCGACACGTTTTATATTCGTTATTCCTATTTCTTTGGCTATCCGTTCAATTTTTTCTGCCGTTTCACCAAACGTAATCACGGCTTTGACATTTTTCATAGCAGGTTTTAACTCGTCAAATTCATTTCCACGATCCAACCCGCCTGCCAATAAGATTACAGGTTCTGTAAATGATGTTAGAGCTTTGGAGGCAGCAAGAATGTTTGTGGCTTTCGAATCATTATAAAATTTACGATTTTCAACCGTCGCCACAAACTGCAGACGATGCTCTACACCATAAAACGTTTTTAATACTTTTTGAATAGCTTCGTTAGCAACACCCTTAAGTTTGGCCGCTGAAATTGCCGCGAGCACATTTTCCAAATTGTGTTTTCCAGGAAGGGCGATATCTGAAACATCAATCACTTTTTCCCCTCGGAAAAAGACAGCAAAATCTTCGACATATGCTCCATTCTCATGTTTTACTTCAGTTGAAAATGGTACAAGCTCGGCCTTGGACTTATTTGCCATAGCCAAAACAGCATCTTGATCTGCATTAAAGATCATGAAATCTGAAGCTATTTGATTTTTCGTAATCGCAGCCTTTGCTTCAGCATATTCCTGCTTGGAGCTATGATAATCCAGATGCGCATCATATAAATTCGTCAAGATTGAGATTTCAGGACGGAATTCCTCAATCCCCATCAGCTGGAAAGATGATAATTCAATGACAATCGCGTCATCAGATTTTGCTTTCTCAGCAACACCAGAGGCAACCGTCCCAATATTCCCAGCAATAAGTGGTGATTTTTCACCGGTCTTCAACATTTCAAAAATCAACGTTGTCGTTGTCGTTTTCCCATTTGTACCCGTGATGCCTATGAAAGGAGCCTCACTGATCTGATAGGCAAGTTCAACTTCCGTGATAACCGGAATCCCTTTTTCCAAAGCACCTTTAACAAGTGGATTTCGATAGGGAATTCCTGGATTTTTTACAATCAGTTCAAATCCTTCATCAAGCAGTTCTATCGGATGGCTACCGCAAATGACTTTGATTCCCTGTTCAAGAAGCCCCTGCGCCTCCGGATTTTCTGATAATGGCTTCATGTCATTAACCGTCACGAAAGCACCTAATTTATGTAGAAGCGAAGCTGCCATCACTCCGCTTTTCGCCAATCCTAATACCAATACTTTTTTCTCTGAATACTTTACAGTCTCTTTCAATTATATCCACACCTCTAAATAGATTCCAAGTACCGCACACAGTAGCCCTACTGTCCAGAAAGTCACGACGACGCGCCATTCCGACCAGCCAGAAAGCTCATAATGATGGTGAAGCGGACTCATTTTAAAAATACGCTTTCCAGTGGTTTTAAACGATCCTACTTGTAAAATGACCGATAGCGTTTCAATGACGAAGACGCCACCAATGATTACCAGCAGTATTTCAAGTTTAGTTAACAGGGCAATGGTAGCAATCGCTCCCCCAAGAGCTAAGGACCCTGTATCCCCCATAAATACCTTTGCAGGATGTGCATTGAAGACAAGGAAACCTAAAACAGCACCGACAACTGCTACAGAAAATATAGCAACATCATATTGTGACTGACTCCAAGCTAGTACTGCAAAAGCACCAAAAGCAATAGCAGACGTACCTGAGACAAGTCCATCAAGCCCATCCGTCAAATTGACGGCATTAGAAAAACCGACTAGCCAGAAAATCACGATAAAGAGATAAAACCAGCCAAAATCAATCGCAAAATCAGTACCAGGAATCGTCAATTCCGGATTAAAACGGTCTGTCTGCTTAAAGACGAAGTAAAAAATGACTGATATCACGATTTGGCCCAATAGTTTTTGCTTCGAAGTCAAGCCTAGATTCCGCTTCATGACCACTTTGATAAAATCGTCCAAGAAACCTAATAAACCAAATCCTAAAGTAACGAATAATAATAAATACGTTTCGGTAGATGGTACCGAAAATTTAAAAGTCATTATTAATGTAGCGATGGTCACCGATAATAATATAACCAGTCCGCCCATAGTAGGTGTTCCTGTTTTCTTTTGATGTGATTGTGGGCCTTCTTCCCGAATACTTTGCCCGAATTTCAATCTTCTTAAAAACGGGATAAAAATCGGCGATAGAAGAACGGTTACTAAAAACGCCACCAAAATTGTATAAAAAATTACTTGTTCCAACATTCCTTACTCCCTCATTCCTAACACAATTCAAATATAAATTCTACTTGTTGTCGTTTCATGTTTGTCCGGTGGGTCAAATATCTATGATTCAGACTGAACCCAACCTTCTTTGAATCGCTTTTTCTGCTTCTTCACGGTCATCAAAGTGAAGTACTTCGTCACCGACTTGTTGATACGTTTCATGTCCTTTTCCCGCTATTAAGATAACGTCGCCTGTTTTGGCTTTGGAAACAGCATAATCGATTGCCTGTCTGCGATCTTCGATAACCGTATATTCTTTACCAGCTACACCAGCTTCCATATCCCTCAGGATTTGGGCGGCATTTTCACTACGGGGATTATCTGAAGTGAATATAGGGTCAGACGCCAATCTGCAAGCTATTTCAGCCATGATTGGACGCTTTGTTTTATCACGATCTCCACCGCAGCCCACTATTACAAAAATTTTCTTTTCAGCAAATTCCCCGACTGTCTTTAAAACATTTTCTAAACTGTCCGGAGTATGAGCATAGTCAACAATGACCGGGAAATCCTGATTCGCCGAAATAAGCTCAAAACGGCCGGCAACACCTTCTATTTCCTCAATAGATTTTATGGTCTCATCCAAATCGTTCCCGGCGCATAGAGCAGCAGAAATGGCTGCTAGAACATTATAGACGCTGAATTTACCAATTAGCTGCAGCTGAACTTCACGCTCTTCTTTACCTGCAGTCAAGGTGAATGCTGTGCCTTTTGCATCAATCTTTATATCCTTGGCATTAATATCAGCTTCTTTGTCAATTCCATATGTAACAACTGTAGCAGCGGTCACCTTGATGAAATCATCTGTTGCAGCATCATCAGCATTAAGCACAGCATATTTGGGACGATTTTCTATGTAGGCATTGCCAAGCTGGGAGAAAAATAATGATTTTGCCTGCCTATATCTGTCCATGGTTTTATGGAAATCCAAATGATCCTGCGTTAAATTTGTAAAAACGGCAATATCATAATCACATCCGTGGACACGCCCAAGCTCAAGCGCATGTGAAGAAACTTCCATGATAGCCGTTGAGACATCTGCTTCGGTCATTTCATGAAAAGCTTTCTGTAACGTAACACTATCTGGCGTCGTATTCTTAGTTTCATACACCTTGTCAGCAACTTTCGTATACATGGTGCCAATCAATCCTGTTTTTTCCTTTTGATCCTCGAAAATCTTTTCAAGTAAATGACTGGTCGTCGTTTTGCCGTTCGTACCTGTAATTCCAATCAAGCGCAACTTTTGGGTCGGATGGCCGAAAAATGCATCTGCAAGGACTGCCATGGCTCTGCTTGAATCACGGACTACAATTACTGGAACATTCAAGTCAAGCGGCCGTTCGGCGATCACTGCCGAAGCTCCATGTTCGACAGCTGATTGGGCAAAATCATGACCATCGACTGTATAACCTTTTATACAAACAAATAAACTTCCGTCTTTGACTTTACGGTTATCATTTTCAATGGAGGTGATCTCAGGATTTTCTCCTTCATACTTAAATAAGGAGTGTAAATAAGATAGTAATTTGTGAAGCTTCATTTTTCCATCCCTCTCAACTTAATTTGAGGATTCATTATATGTGATTAACTTTGGCTTGTCGAGAAACCAATTTTTATTATACGGGGTTTACACGACTCCGTAAACAAAGCGGCTGATGATTCTTCAGCCGCCTTAACTAATCATATATTATTTTATACTTATTCTGTATTTTCGCCAAGATAAATTCTTATTGTAGAGCCTTCTTTTACTTTAACCCCTGCATCCGGAGCTTGATTTATGACTTTATCCCCATTACCGGCTATATCAAGTTTAAGATCAATGAGCTGGGTTTGCAGCTCTTTCCTGCTCATACCTACAACATTTGGTACCTCGATCATAACAGGATCCGTCCAGAGCGTTTCTTTTTCAATCTGGTTTTTCCTTGGCTTTACACCCATGGCTCTTAATGAATCTTCCATGATATTTCCGACGATTGGTGCGGCAACAACGCCACCGAATTGAACCGTTCCTTTAGGATTATCAACCGCTATATAGACGACGATTTGCGGATCATCCGCCGGAGCGACACCAATAAATGAGAGTATAAAATTATTTTCTAAATATCGGCCATTTTCCGCTTTTTGGGCAGTACCCGTTTTCCCACCGACCCGATACGACTCCACGAATGCTCCTTTACCGCTTCCTTTTGCAACAACGGATTCAAGTGCTTCACGGACTTTCTTGGAAGTTTCTTCTGAAATCACCCTTTTTTTCGCCTGGGGGGTCTTTCTCATTAGTACATCGCCATTTTTTGGATCAACCAGTTCCTTTGCAATGTAAGGTGTATATAATGTTCCTCCATTAACTGCTGCCGAAACCGCTGTGACCTGCTGAATAGGTGTTACAGCAACACCTTGTCCAAACGCAGTTGTTGCCTGCTCAACTGGGCCTACCCGATCCATATTAAACATGATTCCTTTTCCTTCTCCTGTTAAATCAATTCCAGTTTTTTGTCCAAAACCGAAATCATTAATATATTTAAACAGCTTATCTTTGCCAAGACGGTTACCAAGCTCTACAAAACCAGGGTTACATGAGTTCTCAACAACTTCTAGAAAAGTTTGGTCTCCATGTCCTCCCCTTTTCCAACAATGCAACGTGGACCCTGAGACTTCCACATGCCCGGAATCGTAAAAGTGTTCATTTTGTAAGTCGACCTTCCCTTCCTCAAGCGCTGCAGCAAGGGTGATGATCTTAAAAGTCGAACCCGGTTCATAAATACTCCAAACTGGTAAATTGCGATTATACACTTCAGAGGGTACATTTTGAAAATTAGCTGGGTCAAAAGTCGGCCTGCTCGACATCGCCAATATTTCCCCGGTATTAGGATCCATCGCAATGGCAATAAGACCATCAGGATTATAAGTCGCCTCTGCATTATCGAGCTCCCGTTCGACTATTGTCTGAATTCTGCTATCAATCGTCAGTTTCAAGTTATCTCCATCAACAGGCGGCTTATAGTCATCTGCCATATTCTCAAGCCTTTTCCCTTTGGCATCTGAATAAAATTTCACAAATCCTTTTTCCCCACTTAGCTCCTTATCATAGGATAATTCAATTCCCATCAATCCCTGGTTATCCGAACCCGTAAAGCCAAGCACATGCGAGAGGTATTCCCCAAATGGGTAATGACGCTTTGAATCTTCGGCGATATACACGCCTTTTATCCCTAATGCTTTAATTTCTTTCGCCTTTTCATGAGATATCTTTCTACCTTCCGGAATTCTGACACTCATCGCCTGTTTCGTTAACCATTGATAAGCTTTTTCCTTCGTCATATCTAATATTGAAGCCAGCTGTTCCGCCGTCTCACCGGGGTTCTCAATCTGTCTCGGGATGACATATACTGTTGGTGCTGATATATTCGTTGCCAGTTCGACACCATTCCGATCTAAAATCTCACCACGTTTGGCCTCGAAAGGAATATTCCTGCTCCAGGAATCCTTAGCCAAACCGGTCAACTTGTCCCCAAGATAAAATTGAACAATCCCTAAGCGGATATCAATGATAAAAAACACAATGAGACCTACTGCCAATGCGATTGCCAGCCTTTTTCGGACCGTAACATTTGAAACACGCAAAAACAGGCACCTCCATTTCATACATGCTTCAATATATATGCTTGTCTACTCAATGCTAGACTAAGAAAACAATCAAAAAAATAAAGAGGGTGATCTATTTGGATCACCCTCTTTATTTTAATATCTATTTTTTTAATCAGACCCTTTATTCTCATTACTTGATAAATTATCGGCAGCGCCTTCGGGTTGGGACAATTCAACATTGAAAGAGTCCCCTTCCTTAACCTTTTTACCTACCTTGATATTCTGTTTACTCACATAACCTGTTCCTGAAGTTTGGAGATCCAGCTTCGCAACCTTAGCTAATTTCATTACATCACGTAAGGACCATCCTTTCATATCAGGAACTTTCATATCACCTTCTGTTCGAAGGATTATTTTTTCACCCTGTAAGAGGGTGCTCCCTGCTTTAGGTGATTGATCGAGAACTTTCCGACCGCTTCCGATCGTACTAACTTCATATCCTAACTGTTCCAGCTCCTTAACAGAAGAACTCTCAGATTGATTAGTATAGTCTTCAATTTTATTGGCTGTTTGTTTTTTCACATCAGAAGGCTTTATATTTAAATATTGCAGGCTATTTTGCATGACAGGATTAAATATCTCAGACAATGGATCCGCTCCTACATAAGTGGCACCTAAGTTTGGCTTTTTGACCGCCACATAGATGACCAGTTGTGGGTCATCTTTTGGAGCCATACCTAAAAAGGAGAATACATAGTTATTCTTCCCTTCTAAATATCGGCCTGTTGGACCGGCAATCTGAGCTGTACCTGTTTTCCCTGCTACTTCGTATCCTTCAATTGCATATTTTTTCCCTGTTCCTTTTTTCGCAGAGATTACCGTTTCCAAATAGTCACGTACTTGTTTAGCAGTCTCTGCTGAAATCGGTTCACCTGATACTTTTGGTTTTGTCGTTTTCAATACTTTTCCGGTATCCTGATCGGAAATACTTTTAATCACATACGGTTGCATCATTTTTCCATCATTGGCAATTGCCGAGGCTGCTTGGATCTGTTGAATCGGTGTAACGGTTGAGCCTTGCCCAAAAGATGTTGTAACCTTTTCAAGCTTATACTTATATTGAATTTTACCAGTTATCTCATTCGGCAGATCAATCCCCGTCTTATTATCGAAACCAAACTTCGTCAAATATTCTCGGAAGGTATCTGCACCGATTTTATCCATTGCCAATGTCGCAAAAGCGACATTGGAAGAACGTTGTACACCTTCAAGAAAGGTCATACTTTTTCCTCTTTCGATTCCGCTGTGATCACCGATGGAGCCCGCTCCCGTCTTGTAAGTGCCGGCAGTAAAACTTTCATTGGGATTAAAGACCCCTTCTTCCACAGCAGCTGCAAGGGTGAACGTTTTCATGGTTGAGCCTGGTTCGAATGATTCTTCGATAGCAAGGTTACGCCACGTATCCGTAAGCCCCTCTTTCGTTGTCGGATGGAAGGTAGGTCTTTGCCCCATCGCTACAATTTCCCCCGTTTTGGGATTGGATACAATCGCTATGATTTGCTCGGGATCATACTTTTCTTGCACTTTACTCAACGAATCTTCCAAGAAAGTTTGTATTTTCTTGTCGATGGTCAGCATTACATCATTACCATTATCCGGAGCTACCACCTTTTCCTTCGTATCCGGTAAAAGAATTCCCCATTTGTCACTGTCATATGTCAGTTTTCCATCCGTTTCCTGCAATTCTTTATTGAGGTACTTTTCTATTCCGAACTTACCAGCCATTTCTCCGGTTTTCTCATCTTTTTCTACATAGCCAATTAGATGCGAAGCGAAGATTCCATTCGGATAAAAGCGTTTATTCGTTCTTCCAAATGTAATTCCCGGCAGTTCCAATTTTTCTATTTTCTGTTTGACAACCTGAGTCAAATCCTTGCCGGCCTTCCCAAACTCCACCTGGTATGCCCCTTTTTTCGTAAGGCGCTCATAGATGTCCTGCTCATCCATATCTATATATTTAGCAAGTTTAGCAGCCGTCATTTCTGGGTCTTTGACATGTTCAGTTTCCTTTTCACTAAGTACAGCCCTTAAAATATAGGAAGAAGTATCCTCGGCAATGACTTCACCCTTTGTATCGAGGATACTTCCCCTTTTAGCTTCTATGACCTGTTCTCTTTCATATTTCTTGTCGATTTTCGAAGCTAATACCTCACCACCGGCTGTGCCTGTCACCTGAATATACAAAAAGCGGCAGATTAATACAAAAAAGAGCAGGCCGAATAAGAAGAATAATCCGGCTGCTCCATGCTTCATATTTTTTTGTTTCTGCATTATCACTGCACACCCTTCACATTATTCTTATTTAACTTGAACCCTAGCTCTTCAGCTTTTTTCCAAATTCTTTCGTATGTACTGAGTTCATCAACCTGCACTTTCAAATCTTCGTTCACTTTACTCTGTTTATCAATTGATACTTCGACTTGCTGGATCTCTTTATTCGTTTCATAAATGGCCGCTTGGTTAGAAACTATTTTCACTCCCAAAAAGGTAACCATAATAGCAAGGGCACATAGTAAGATTACTTCACCAATGGATATCTTCGCTTTACGGATGACCACTGTTTGATGTGTCTGTTGTTGCTGTTGGTCTTCATATTGCTGTTCTTGTATTTTTTTGGCTATGGAACTCATTCATGCTCCCCCTTACTGATTTTTCTATATTTATTGTTTCTCGGCAATTCTTAACTTAGCTGAACGGGAACGATTATTCCCTTCCAATTCTTCTTCTGAAGGTAAGATTGGTTTTCTCGTGATTAATTTCATAGGCGGTTTAAATTCATCAGGAATAACTGGAAGTCCATGCGGAAGGTCAGGCAAGGCACTGGCTTTTTTAAATACTGTTTTACAAATTCTATCTTCTAGTGAATGGAATGTAATGACAGATATTCTTCCTTCTATATCCAATAGGGAAATAGCTTGCTCTAAAGAATCTTCAAAGACACCAAGTTCATCATTTACAGCAATTCGTATTGCTTGAAATACTCGTTTCGCGGGGTGTCCGCCTTTTCTTCTTGCCGGTGCAGGAATTCCATCTTTAATTAGCTCTACAAGCTCAAACGTTGTTTCAATCGGTTTTATTTCACGAGCTGCTTCAATTTTCCTGGCAATTTGCTTAGAAAATTTTTCTTCTCCATATTGAAAGAAGATTCTCATCAATTCATGGAATGACCAAGTATTCACAACATCATATGCAGAAATAGCAGCACTCTGATCCATCCTCATATCCAGTGGCGCATCATGGTTATAACTGAATCCTCGCTCTGGTGTATCCAACTGTGGAGATGACACACCTAAATCATAAAGAATCCCATCCACTTTCTCGATTCCCCGGGCATTCAACTCTTCTTTTAAGTATTTAAAATTATTAGGAACGAGTACAATACGGTCTCCATAGCTTTCTAATTTAGCCTTGGCATTCTGAATCGCCGTCTCATCCTGATCAAAAGCATAAAGTCTGCCCTTGTCAGATAACTGTGAGAGCAAGTATTGACTGTGACCTGCCCCTCCTAAAGTACAATCTACATAAATTCCATCAGGTTTGATGTTTAATCCATCAACCGTCTCTTTTAATAACACTGTTGTATGTTGAAACATGCTAGACATCCTTCCAATCGGTTATTGAGTAACTCTATTTCTGAGGGCAGCCTTAAATATCAAAGCCAATCATATTTTCTGCTATCTCAGCGAAAGAATCCTCTGAAGCTGAAAAATAGTTTTCCCAAAGGGATTTGCTCCAAATCTCAATACGATTGGTAACACCAAGAATTACACATTCTTTTTCCAATTGGCCATATGAAGTAAGCGGCGTGGGAATATTTATTCGCCCTTGTTTATCTATTTCGCATTCTGTTGCTGCCGAAAAGAAAAAACGGGTAAAGGCTCGGGCATCTTTTTTAGTTAAAGGCAGGGCTTTCAGCTTCTCTTCAAGCAGCTTCCACTCTTCCATAGGGTAACCAAATAAACATTGATCAAGTCCACGGGTCAGTACAAATTGTTCCCCAAGGTTGTCCCTGAATTTAACTGGGACAATCAGACGACCTTTTATATCGATGTTATGATGGTACTCTCCCATGAACATACCCACAACCCCCACATTCTAATCTCAATGTACCACATTCCCCCACCTTTCTCCACTTGTTTTTACTTTCTCCTTATAAGTAAAAATTCCCTTCTTTTCTACTTAAGTTTATTTAGCCAATTTATTTAAAGACAACACCATTTCACTCGAATTAACGCACACTAAGACACAGTCACACTAATACTGTCGAAGGCTTACATGCAAATGGCCACCAACAAAAAAAAGACAGGCTGGCCGCCTGTCTTTCTGCTGATTTTTATACTCCCATTCTTCCTAAAAGTAGGTGAGTCTCTTTATTCAAAATCATTAGCCCACCACTCTCATCCAATCAGGTGAGTTTTTCTACAAAAAAATCAATTTGTGCTGGTTATTAAACTGATAATCCAGTTTCATAATTTCCCGAACAAAATCTGGTCCATATTGATTCAAGTAATAAAAAACATTCCAGATCCTCTCCTGTGGTGATTCCAGAGGATACAGCGAATTTGCTATCCGTTCAAACTTTTTCAATACAACCGAGTGGCGTTCCTTAGTACGGTCACCAATTTTCCCATACATGAAATCCAATTGCTTTTGGATGAATTCGATATTTTTATTCAACATCGGCTCAAGACCTCTATCTAACGAAACAGCGTGCACTGATAGCTTTTCATGATTATCTTCAAGTTGCGATTTCAACTGCCCGAATAATTGATCAATCGTCTCATCCTTCACAGTATCAAGGTAACATCGAACAGCATTCGTGGTTCCTTCAGTCAACACGGTTTCCAACTCGAGTTCTGTTTCCTCAAGATCAGTTTGAACGCCACGCTCTACAAGCGTGATGTTTAACCTCGGAACGATTGGCGGCATCTTCATTGAAAACAACTCAAATGCCTGTTTCAATTCTGCCCAATAAGCAATTTCCCCCGGTCCAGAAATAAAGGCTAATACCGGGAAAAGCATTTCCTGCATAAGCGGACGAGTAATGACATTATTGCTTAGTTGTTCTGGATGACCTTTGGCTATCTGCAAGAGTTCCTGCTCAGAAAATGAAACCTCTCCGTTCTTCCCGCTGAACATACCATCTACCCGTTCGAGTAAACATCGATCTTTTTTATCTGTATCATAATAAAATAAATTAGCTGCCTGTTTATCCATTTCTATCATTTTTGCATAGCCTTGAGCATGCATATATGATTGTTGCTCCACGACAACTTCTGCAATCCGTTCACTTTTTTTAATCATCGATTCAAAGAAGCCTGTTTCTATTTCCCTTAGTTTCGGATCACCAGCATCGACAAGTAAAAGGCCATATTCATGGAACCATTCGTGAATCAGACGGGCAAAAAAGTCGACGAATGTGTTCGATTGCTCGATTGTTTCTTTAATATCAATAAGAAGTTTATTCGTAAAGGCTGTTTCTCCGTAAGTTTCAATGATTTCTTCGAACCACTTCTCTGCCTTTTCCGTATCAAGCTCCATATCCGAAACCATTGTTTTATATGGCTGATATGAAGGGTATGTCTTTTTATTAGGTTTACTGTTTTTCATCACATAAACATGATTGACTTCAGCTAAATCATGATCTTCACCAGCTATCCAAAAAACAGGAATTACAGACTTCCCTAGTTCTTTTTCTTGTTCTTCAGCAAGCTTAATGATTGATATCACTTTATGAATCGTATAAAGTGGACCTGACAATAAACCAGCCTGCTGCCCGCCAATCACGACCACTGAATCGTTACTGCGCAACCTTTCAATATTTCCATTAACAGCATCACTGCTTGGAAAACGAGACATGTATTGTTGTATGTAATCTGATAACTCCCCTCGTAAAAACGAACGGTTCATCAATTCAAGGTATCTATTACGATATATGTCCGGATTGGACAGGTCATAGTGAAAATACTCCTCAGTTTCAAGACGGTTTTGTAAATAGTCCGATGCAAATCGATTTAAAGATGGTAACGCGAGATCTTTCATCTCCATTTCTGTTCTCCCTTTCTCTGCAACTACAATTCTTTTTAGAGTATAACATTCTGTTTTAAGAAAACAAAAGAAGTTGCCCAGCAGCAGAAAATTGATGTTATGTTCTATGTTATGTAGTCAATATCTTCGTAATACTTGTAATCAAACCAATGGAAAATAATAGTAGGTAAGCGCAGAAAAAGAAAGCAAAATTCACTCTCCAAAAACCTTTTAAAACCTTATGAAAAATGATTTCTTCTTTCACCTTATAATGGACAAGAACAACAACAAATGCGTTGACAATCATGATCAGCATGATCACCCAAAGAATATGTATATCCCAAATTGTAATAATTAAATAATGGACTGATAAAACGAAAAGCAATGTACTCATATCCATCGCAAATTGAACGGATCGTCTATGGTTTCCAGTGAATTGTTTAGCACCGATAAAAAATAGAATATACCCTATAAAGGGCAGGGTAATAAAAATCGCAGCAAGACTTGATACAAAGTTCGGCACACCCTCATCCCCCCTGAAACTCTTTTCCTTTAACCATCTTATATAGAGAAGCCGTTACGCAATCACTTTTCTCTTTCCTCTTTGCCTCCGAGAGGATATAACCCAAAATAGCATCGATTTCCGTTTTCCTGCCATTTTCTATGTCTTTAAGCATGGAAGATCGGTTTTCTGCTGTTGCAAAGCATACGGATCTTACATGTTCAAATGACCCCATCTTATTTGGCAATTCTAAAATAGCAGAAATTTCCTCGAAAAGAGCCTGAAACAGCTGATAATAAAAGGGATTACTGATTAATTTTCCATTTTCCACAGATAGTATCGCTGTTAATGGATTAATAACTGCATTAACGATCAGCTTATCTATCAGCATAGAGTGATAGTTCTCACTCTTAGAAAAAGGAAAACGATTGATTTTTTCATCTAATAACGACAGCTGATCAAGACTTCCTTTGAAGGATGCCACCCGCGTGATACCGAGTCCCGTATGCTCCACAGTATTCTGGTCATGTTTCAGTGCCCCATGCTCCACTACCCCAACATAGATGACTGGTGATTGCAGCTGTTTCAAATAAGATATATGTCCATAGCCATTCTGCAAGAATAGCAATGGAACTTGTATTCGTTCAATAACGGGTAAGATTTGCGAAAGGTGATATTGCTTGACAGTTATTATGATAAGATCTTCACTCGATGTACCTTCTTCCATAGCCTTCGAAACTATCCCTGTCAGCAACCGGCTTTCCCCATTCTCAATAAGACACAGACCATCACGATTTATAATGGATGCTTGTTCCATTGTACGAGTATAAAGAGTAACACTATGATTCCCACTCAAACGAGATGCGAACAACAAACCGATTGCCCCGCCCCCTATGATTCCAATTCTCATAATAACCTTCCTTACTTTTTGATATATATTTACTATTTTAACACATTTTCTTTTTTAACCTGCGGCGATTCCTCCCCTCGATCGAAGAAACCCCTGCATCGCTATCCCCATGCTCTTTTCCGCTCGCTATAAAAATAAGGGGAGCGAATTATAAATACGACAGCCTAAGTTTTATTTCCTTCTTTATGAGATAAATTAATGGTATATTAGATATAAAAGCCGAGCCATTTTTTTGACTTTATAGGAACAAAAGATACCTCCAATCTTACGCCGACGAGAAATCGAAGGAAAAAGGGCGGGGGATACTCGGCTGTAAGCATTTAGTCAGCAAGGATGAATCGATTGATGCCACACTAGATTTATGCCTTAAGCTGGAATTCCACATGATAACTTAGCATTGAGGTACTTTCAAAGGTATTGTTGGAAGAGGTTTATCAGAATTAAGGGGGAGCTTTTTTATGGAATACAAGGTGGAGAGATTACTTGTAAATTTTAAAACGCTTGAGGAATTCAAAAAATTCAAAGAATACGGGATACAGGAACTGTCAATGCTCGATGATTTAGAAGGTAACATCATTGAAAATGACAGCCAATCACCTTTTTACGGTATCTTTTATGGTGACAAACTTGTAGCAAGGATGAGTCTGTACAAAAAAAGTGCTAATTTTGACCAGTATTTTGATAATACAAGAGACTTCCTCGTTCTTTGGAAACTTGAAGTCTTGCCTAACTATCAGAAAAAAGGTTATGGAAGAGCTTTAGTTGAATTCGCTAAAAGTCTGAACATGCCAATCAAAACGAACCCAAGAGTTCATTCACAAGACTTTTGGAAAAAAATGGATTTCTCTGCTGTTTCCTATGATATGGACCGGGACCTTGGAGAAAACCCGCTAATTTGGAGCCCATTTGTCAAACAAGAAGAGAACATTAACATAGATACACAAGAATAAGCTGATAAAAAAAGCGGGCGGATATTTCCACCCGCTTTTTTTATTTATTAACCCTTTCCAAATTTCCGTTTTTATCCATTTGGAAACTAACTTTCGGATTCGCCTTTTCGTCTTCTAGCACACTGAGCTTTCTAGCCCGCTCCATAATTTGCATTAACGCACGATAATCTTCCTCTACCACTTTCAAGTTTTCTTTCAGCAGTCTATTTTCATCCTGTAAACGATCATTTTCCTGTTCAAGTAAAAGTGAGTGCTCAGAAATTCGTTCTTTTTCCTTACTATCAAGTTGGATTAATTCATCCATTTTCGTTAAATATAATATAACTTCCTGAAGGGTAATAGATTCATTTTCCCTTTCCTCGTTTGTCTTTTGTTCAATAGTCTTGAATTCTGCTACTACAGTTTCCATTTCAAATTCGGTTTCCTTTACAGCCTGTTCTTTCCTTTGCTTTTTGGCCAGCTCAATTCCTGATTTATATTGCTTTCTTACAAAAGAATTCCAACGAAATCCACAAGCGGCTGATGTTCTCGATACCTGCTTCCCTACTTCTTCAAATGCCCTTAACTGTGTACTGCCTTCTCGAATATGCCTTAATACCACTTCAACCAGCAACAAATCCTCATCCTGTGTCCATGCATCTTGTCTCGTAAGTGACATCTCTCTACCTCCCAGCAAGTTTTACTTCATAATATGCACATGCTAGGAAAGATAGAAGAAATATAGAGGGTGTAACATTTATTTTTTCTTGTTTAAAAATCGATCGACTGCAGCATGATGTGCATCAGTCGCCCATAGTTTAGCACATTCACGAATTTCCGCTTCCATTCTTCCTTTAATCCCGCTATCCTTCCATTTCTTGACCAATAATTTTTTATAAGCCATCAGTACTCCTGTCTCATGACGAAGTAAATCTTCTACAAATTCTTCCCATCCATTCGTATCTTCTTCGATTATCTTATCTACGAAACCAAATTCCCTGGCTTCTTCAGCTTTATGTATTTTTGCATCCAACAATAGTTTCAGCGCTTTTTGCTCTGGTATTTTCTCAAGTAAAAGCGAAGCACCGCCCCATCCTGTCGTAATCCCAAGTGTCCCCTGTACAAAACCAAGTTTCACTCCACTTTTTGCCAATCTAAAATCACAAGCAGTCGCTATTTCACACCCGCCACCGACAGCACTCCCATTAAGAAGTGCTAGTGTAGGTTTTGGAAAAACCGCTAGTGAATAAAGAATCTTACCCATTTTTGATAACATGGTAAAGGCCTCTTCCTCTGTGTAGAGGTCATGAAACTCGCTTAAATCCCCACCTGAACAGAACGCCTGAGAGCCTGCCCCTGTCAGGACCAGCATCTTTACTTCGTCGTCGCTTGCCGCTTTTGACAAAACCGCCTCAAGTTCGTCCATTAATTGATAATTCACAGCATTCCTTTTTTCCGGTCTATTAAATAAAATCTTCATGTAACCGTGTACATCCTTTTCAACAATTAGCACCTTATTCATGTAAACACCTTCTCCAATAAATTGTCTGTCAAGCTGCAAAAAATTCTAAATATTCTGCCAAAAATCTTAGTAAAAAAAGCACAGAGAAATATCTCTGTGCTTTGATTAGCGTGTTGCATCAAGAAAGCAAAGCTTTCAAGTAGGTCAAGAAATTATTTTGCGACAACTTCTTTTCCTTTGTATGTTCCACATTCTTTACAAACGTGATGTGAAAGAGTCATTCCACCACAGCTTGGGCATTCTACCATACCAGGTACTTGAAGCTTGAAGTGTGTACGACGTTTTCTTTTTACAGTTTTCGACGTTCTTCTAAAAGGTACAGCCATTATTCCCACCTCCTTAAAAAATATAAAAAAGCTGGAAAAATCGAATTAACGATTTTTCGTTCCAATCAAGATTCTTTATTGTTGTCAAAAAAGTCGGCAAGCTTTGCAAATCTCGGATCAACCTTATGTTTACTTTCTTCTTCAGAAATAACAGCCCAGTCTTTCCCAGATTGAGGAGCAGCTTCGTTCGAATCGACATCCTCACAAAAAACCTGCATCGGAATTTCTAGCAATAAATTTTCTTTAATTACCGGTATAAGGTCTACAACATCGCCTTCCACAACAGTGACATCATCTCCGTAGAAATCAGTGTCTTCTGCCTTTAAAAGAAAGGTTTCCTTTGTATCAATATCAATCGGATATTTCACGTCTACCAGTGTACGGGAGCATGGTAATGTTAATTCACCTGAAAGATGCAAGTGAAAAGTAATCTCGGTCGAGTTGATATCAGCTCTTCCTGCTACTCTAATCGGAGAAACATCGCGAATTTGCGGGTCTCTTTCCTTAATGTCTAAGACATCCACTAGTTCATCAAACCGTAAATCTTTGTCCCGAATTTTTTGAAGTTGACTAATCGTCCATTTCAAATGAAATCACCTCAAGGCAACAAAAATAATTATAGCTTTCAATTATAAGTTTGTCAATATTTTTTCTTTACACTATAATGTAGTCATCCTAACTGATTATCCAAGTTTATGATTCATTTTAAACAAAAAATCACGAAGAATCATTATAGTAATTTTACTTGAAATACTATTTTAGCACTAAGTTGAAAAAATACAAAGTTTTTCTCTGAGGTGAAGGAATGAAAGCTTGCGGTTTAGTAGTCGAATATAACCCTTTTCATAATGGACATGTTTTACATGCTAGAGAAAGTAGAGAAAATACAGGGGCAGATGTCGTGGTAGCGGTTATGAGCGGACCATTCTTACAGCGCGGTGAACCTGCTATTGTCAGTAAATGGGCAAGGGCAGAAATGGCTTTACGCGGCGGCATTGACCTTGTCATCGAGCTTCCCTATGCCTTTGCAACCCAGAAGGCGGAGATCTTTGCAAAAGGCTCGATTTCTCTTTTGGAATACCTTGGCTGCGACTCTTTTTGCTTTGGAAGCGAGGATGGCCGAATTGAACCATTCATAACGGCACATAAAATTCTTTCTGACAATTCTGTAGCATTCGATGCAGCCATTAAATCGGCCATGGATGCCGGTAACAGCTATCCGACAAGTGCCTCCCTGGCTTTTCAATCAATAATCCAAAATGATGATGTTCTGGATTTGACGAAGCCAAATAATATTCTTGGTAAAGAATATGTTAGTGTTGCCCTAAAAAACGGTTTTTCAATTCAACCCTATACGATTCAACGGGTTGCGGCCGGATACCATGAAACACAGTTATCTTCCGAGTCGATAGCAAGTGCAACAGGAATCCGGAAAGCCATCATGGAACAAAAACAGGAATTGGATCCTGTTGCTGGCTATATTCCACAATCAACAAGAATCGGCCTTGAGCATTATTTATCGACCTACCGTACCTTACATGACTGGGAAATGTATTGGCCTATGTTGAAATACCGGATTCTATCCTCTTCACTCATGGAGTTGGCAGAAATTTACGAAATCGAAGAAGGCATTGAGCACCGATTTAAGGAAATGGCAAAACAAGCTACAACCTTTTCAGACTTCATGGCCGCAATGAAGACAAAGCGCTATACCTGGACACGACTCCAGCGGATGTGCGTCCATATTTTCACACATACCTTAAAGGGAAAAATGATACACAATGATCTACCTTCATATATCAGACTCCTTGGCATGAATGCCCGGGGGCAGGAGTACCTTCGCACCGTCAAGAAAGGCTTGCCGGTTCCGCTCATCTCTAAACTATCAGCATATCAAAAGCATGGCATTGAAACGGACTTACGGGCGGCACAGGTATATGCATTGGGCTTACCTGACCCATATCAAGCTTCCTTAATGAAACGAGAATACGAATCACCAATTATTATCAAATAAAGAAAATACAGGTTGACCCAGGCCGCCAAGTCCCACCAGTTTATTTCGCAGTGAAATTCAGCAGTGTTTTTGACATCGAAATTTAACAAAAAAAAGCGCAAACAGATGAACTGCTTGCGCTTTTTTTATTCTTCTTTTTCCTTTAATTTCGTTAGATAATCTAACGCATCTTCAAAATTGTCAACCGGGACAATTTTCATTTTTGTTTCAATGTCCTTTGCTACAACCAATGCGTCTTCATAATTCGAACCAGCTGCTCCATTTTCATTTGGCGCAAAGAAAATTTCCGCTCCGGACTTATCGGCAGCGACAATTTTCTGCTGAATCCCTCCTATTGGGCCAACTGTTCCATCATCTGACATCGTTCCTGTCCCCGCAATATCGTAGCCTTTTGTGAGATCTCCCTCTGTTAATTGATTATAAATTTCCAAAGAAAACATCAATCCAGCTGAAGGACCACCTATTTGTTCAGAATCTATGGCGATGGCAGGTTTCGTTATGACCCTTCGATTATCATCGAGAGAAATGCCTATCCCAACCCTACTTGGATCATCTTTAAAAGACTGCAACGAGAGATGAGCTGTTTTCTCTGTCTCTTCCCTCTTATACACTAATTCAACTTCGTCTCCAGCCTTTTTCCCATTAATGTAATCCATGAATTCCTCTGCGGACTTAAATTTCACATTATCCACCTGAATGATTTGGTCGCCCGCCTTCAGTTCTTTAGCAGCTGGCATTCCTTTTAGCACGTCCAAAACATATACACCTAAGTATTCGTAATCCACTTCTTTCCCTGCTTTTTCATAAGCTATTTGGATTGCATTATTTTTAGAACCATCCATCAAATGCAACTGCCTAATATTATATTCTTCATCGGTTTCATCCTCGCTACGAATCGATGTCTCCGGATAAATTTCCTGATAATCACTCCACTTTGCCAGCATATAGGAATAAATATTAGCCTTGCCCATCCTTACCGTGGTCAGCATAAAGCTACCTTCCGCTTCATCACCACCGGAAACCTCAATAATTGGCTCTAATTCTTTAGCCATTCCTGGTTTTGACACATAATAAGGTAGGGAATAAAGAGCAGATGCTATCAGTAGTATAGCGGCCACCAGGAAAGTGCGTACATACATTTTACGGCTCATCTTCAAATGACTCCTTCCAAGTAACAATGCTTTGCTTAATTTGATCGATCTTTCCTCTTGCAGCTTCTTCTCCAATACTAATTATCTCCTGTATGTTTGTAAATGATTTCGAGCTGTATTTCTCAACCCTAGGACGGATCATGACGTCTGAGGCAAATTCCCTGCTTTTAACCAATTCCATTTGAAGGATATCGAGGCTTTGCATGATAACATCATAGATAGAGTTTATCTCCATATCTTGTTTAACATGAGCGACATCTACTCCTATTATGATATCCGCTCCCATATCCTTCACTACAGAAACAGGAACCCTGTCAACAACGCCTCCATCGACAAGGAGTCTATTTCCGATTTTTTCCGGAATGAAGATACCAGGAATTGAGATGCTTGCTCTGACAGCAGGGGCAATAGGACCTTCCTGAAAAATGACTTTTTCCCCAGACTTTATATCCGTAGCAACCACTGCTACAGGAATATCAAGTTCTTCAAATTTCTTTCCATATGTAAATACTCTAATTAAATCTTTTGTCCGTTTACCTGAAATGAAACCCATTTTAGGTATCGTAAAGTCTAAATAATATTTTCGTTTAAAAGCCCTCGACAGCTTATAGAGCCTCTCAATATCTGAACCTGCGCCATAAAAGGCAGCAACCATCGCCCCCATGCTGCTTCCAGCAATCATATCTATCGGAATGCCTTCTTGCTTCAACACCTTTATCACGCCAATATGGGCAAAGCCTCTTGCTCCTCCAGACCCAAGTGCAAGCCCAATCTTTGGTTTTGACAAAGAAATCCCCCCTCTCTGTAAGAAGTTCAAAATATTGAAATAACACTCATACAAAGTTATGGTCTTAAACAGATTTATAGAAGCATATTGTTTATATTGACAGTGAAACAAGCATGGTAGCACGAACAAAGACTCCCAATGTAATGAAATTGAAATATTACAGCCATTTCTAGTACCTAGTATCTTCATTTTATCATGTTTTTACAATCGATAACCCATACTGTGCATTACTTTTAGAGAAAAGGAAGTTCGTATTTTATATAGACGAAACGAACTGCCCTTATTTAGTATCCCTTCAAGAGGAGGCTGAACTTTGCTTAAATCAAAATCTAAAACAGTATTATTAGCTCTCACCGTCACGATAATGACAATTGGCTTAATCATTTTCCCCCAGGAATCTTTTGAAGCTTCCAAAGGTGGGCTGAATATGTGGTGGAAAATTGTTTTTCCTTCTCTCCTACCCTTCTTAATTTTCTCAGAGTTATTAATCAGTTTTGGTGTTGTCAGATTCATTGGAGTCATACTCGAGCCGTTCATGCGCCCTTTATTTCGGGTACCCGGAGTGGGCGGTTTTGTCTGGGCGATGGGACTTGCCTCTGGGTTTCCAGCCGGAGCCAAATTCACCGTAAGGCTTCGTCAAGAGAAACAGGTGACCCGCATTGAGGCTGAAAGACTTGTTTGCTTTACTAATTCATCAAATCCATTATTCCTGTTTGTTGCCGTTGCTGTAGGGTTCTTCCATAATCCTCAATTAGGTATCATCCTTGCACTCTCCCACTACCTAGGAAATTTTTGTGTAGGAATTTTAATGCGCTTTTACCGTTGGAAAGAGGAAAAGTCCCAGTCAAAAGGAATCACCAAACTACCTTCCATTAGACAAGCCTTTAGCCAGATGCATCGAACCCGGCTAAAAGAAAAGAGACCATTTGGAAGTTTGCTTGGAGATGCTGTTCTATCCTCCATCCAAACTCTTCTAATGATTGGTGGATTCATCATTCTTTTTTCGGTAGTCAATAAACTTTTATTTCATATGAATATTACCGGACTGCTAGCCTCGTGGGTCGGAGGAATATTACATATTATGAATTTCCCTGATTCTTTAAGCCTCCCGTTCATTTCAGGGTTGTTTGAAATGACTCTTGGCTCAAAATTAACCAGCTCAGTCGAAAATGCGAGCCTCCTTCAGCAGACTGTAATGACAAGTTTCATCCTAGCTTTCAATGGATTCAGCATTCAAGCGCAAGTAGCCAGTATTATAGCCGCAACAGACATTCGGTTCATGCCATTTTTTCTAGCTAGAATAGCACATGGTTTTCTTGCATCCATTTTCACTGTATTGCTTTGGGAGCCATTCTATAAAGGCAATAATTACAGCGGCAACCCATTTAATGCCTTCCCAGTCAGCGGATCGACAGGTGAACGTGCAAGCTCTCTTTATCAGAATATGCTTGATTTTGGCCCGTTGTTAACCCTCGCTTTTTTAACCCTTTACATCATGATATTCGCCAAACGACTATTCAAAGGACTTTCTTAAATAGAAAAAAGAGCATTGCCTAGGTCGGCAATGCTCTTTTTTCTATTCTTTTTGTTGCTCATACTTCTTAGTCAAGGCTTTTTGGACGACAGGAGGCACTAGTTCAGAAATATCACCGCCATATTTCGCAACCTCTTTCACGATACTTGAGCTCAAGAAAGAATATTGATTTTTTGTCATGATAAAGAACGATTCTATGTTATTGTTCAGGAAACGGTTCATTGAAGTTCCCTGCATTTCATATTCAAAGTCAGAAGTCGCCCGTAATCCTCGGATAATCGCATTCGCGGAAACGCTTTCAGCATAGTCGACCGTCAGTCCCTGATAGAAATCCACCTTAACATTTGGCATATGAGCCGTCGCTTCTGTAATTAACTCCAGCCTTTCTTCTACCGTAAACAATGAATTTTTTGCTGAATTGTTCACAATGACCACATATACCTCATCAAATACATTCGCTCCCCTCTGAATGATATCAAGATGACCAAATGTGATTGGATCAAAACTTCCCGGACAAATCGCTATTTTTGACATTCATAGTTCCCCCTGTTCGTTTACGTTCCCCCAATGATAAATCGTAACAGCAATGACACCATAAACTTCTTTTCTCTTAACAGTAAAGTCACCAACTTGCTCAGGCAATGTAACATCATGGCCATGCTCACAAACAATATACCCCGTATTGCTTAGCAATCGGTTTTTATGTATTTCTTCAAGTAAATCCACAAGCTTTTGTTTCTTATAAGGTGGATCAAGAAAGATTAATTGAAAGGTTATTTCCCTTTTCACCAAAGCTTTCAATGCACGTTCTGAATCATTTTTGTAAACCTCTGCACGTTCTGAAAACTTACATATCTCCAAATTTGCCTTAACCGTTTGATTTGCTTTAAAGTCTCGGTCTACAAATATGGCTTTATCCATTCCCCTGCTTAATGCTTCAATTCCTAGTCCACCGCTACCAGCAAACAAGTCAAGTACGAGCCCACCTTCGAAATAAGGACCAATCATATTAAAAATGGATTCTTTAACTTTATCCGTAGTCGGCCGGGTTCCTGTTCCCGGTACAGCCTTTAGTGGTCTTCCTTTACAAATTCCAGAAACGACCCTCATCATTCTCACCACATTTTATGACAAATTTCTGTTACTTTCCTATCCTAACATATTAGAAAAATCTAGCCAATAATAAAAGCCAACCTTCTTCCTAAGACAAACATCAAATTATATTTTCCTACACCCAATTACAACACCTATTCTTCATCCATTCTTTTTATAAATCTCTTACATTTTGAATATTTAAGTTGTATTTGGCAATAATGTGAATAACAACATTCCTTATTAGGTGTTGTTGCCAACCGCGGAGAAGGCTTACGTTTCCCCATAAGTTCTTCCTCCGGTTTCTCCTCTCCCTTTGCCTTCTAGTCCTAAGTTAGACATAGAAGGACCCTGCAGATTTTTGCAGGGCTTTTTTTTGATAAACCTCCATTACTCGTTGGGCTTTGTCATGATTAGACAATGAAATTGTCCTTCTCTTTTAAAGGAGATAATGATAAAGTAATGAATAATAAGTTAGTTAGGAGAGGTTTAATTGATTCAACGTTTTATTGAACTTGGACAAGGTTATTCTGATATATATGAGCTGCTTGAAGTAGGACGCAATCAAAAGCATCGTGTTGCAAGGCTTTTAGCTCTACACACTACGATAAATGATAAAAAGGTAACTTCATTAGTTGTTGTCATGCAACCTACAGATCCAGGGAAATTCCAGCCGCTTTATATTTGCCGTGAAGGAATTCCGAACCCTCATGTTACCGTAAACAAACGCTATGAGCTTTTTGAGAAATTAGCAGAGGAACTAGATAAATCCATTATTGAAATCGATGTAAAATCTTCAGTCCTCTTTGCAGAAATCGAGTTATACTATCAGCATTTGATTGGTATATTACGAATGAATAGATATCTACCTCCATTAGGTTGAAGAAAAATAGATGTCCTGAATTAAAAAAGCTGACTCCGCATGAGTCAGCTTTTTTTAAATTCCCATCTTATAATCATATTCTTTCGCTTTATCTGGTTTGGAGTTTTCAAATTCCACTTTCAAAAAAGGCTTATAAGATAGGTCAACTTTTTTTACAAACGAATAATTATTCAGCTTTTCTACCAGTGGTTCGACTTCATCCATGTTTGTATAAAGGACTACATATTTCAATTTTTTTGAAACATAATGGATATTCCCGAATTTCCTAAGCATTTTGGCTTGTTTTAATGTATGTAAATAGACGATAATTCCTTGTCTCGCTCCAAGCATATCAATAACTCCCTTTTATAAAGGTTTTAACTAAGTTTAGCATAGCAGAATCTGTACTTTCAACCAAGAAAAAAAGATTATAAACTAAATTCTCTTACTATTATGAATATAAATAATAAGAAAGGAGCCTAAAAAGAGATGGATTTAGACCAAATCTGGAATCAATTTATCGGACATCTAGTAGATAATGAAGAGATAAGCCAAGCCTCGCTAAAGAAAATTACGGGCATTCCATTTATATATATTCATTATTCTCAGAAGGTTAAGGAAAACGAAAAAAATAATCTCTTTCTCTTAATAAAAAAAGCAGCAAGCCGTTCAATGAGAGGCAAGCAACTCCATTGCGAAACCATTTTCGTCCGGCAGGAAAACCAATTATTTGTATTCCGCCACCGTTTTTATGTACCACAACAAAAGATGTTTTGCTGTGGGAATCTCTGTCCGGACTGCATTCTATTTAGAAGTTAACACTGCAATAAAAAAAAGCCTGGAAGGACCAGGCTTTTTCCTATTAAGCAGAGCATCCACAACTTCCACCAGTACCGCAACTTCCGGTTGAGCACCCACCTGAAGATACAAAAAATGGATTTCCCGCAGGGGTTTTAACCTGCTCAGAAACTGCCCGGCCAATTCGTCCGCTAATTTCGTCAAGAACGGATTGCAATTCCGTCTCTGCCCTCTTAAACTGGGCAACGGTAGAATGCATATCCATATCTCGTTTAGCTTCTCTAGTCTCTAAATTGATACGTTTGTAGTCCGGATGATATTTACCGAACCTTTGAACATCTTCAAACAGATCCTTTAAAGAGGTAAACTTTGAAATCTTCTGCTGTGCCTCTTTGTCGCTCTGTAATTTATATAAACTAAGGAGATATTCTTCTCCTATTTCAGAATGAAGGATTATTTCAGCTAATCCGTCAGCCTGTTGTAAAATGTCGATAATTTCCATAGTAGCAAGCATAAACAAGCTCACCTCCACCATCATTTTAACATTTCTTACTATCAGATGCTAATGGTTTGATTAAATAGAGGAAGTGATATGTACCTCAAACTCTTTTTGTAATCCTGTTTTTTTACCTGAACCATTTAAAATCTCCAGCTTAATCTTATGCATGCCATTTGGAACATCCTTTAAGATAAAAGCCGCTGTCCGCATATCTTTTTTCTTTTGATTATCAATAGATACCAACACAGTTGCCAATTGTTTAGGATTTGTTTCAGAAAAACCATAATCCTTTAGGTAGCATTCAACATATACAGAGTTCCCTTTCACAAAAGTTTTCACCTGAAAGTTCTCATCCAAATTTTGGACGGTTGATACAGTGGTGGCAGCTTTTAAGTTAGAAACATTTTGTAGAGCTGCTCCTAAATTTTCAGGTTCCGGTATTTTCTTTCCACAACCTGTCGCTGCCATCAACACTGTTAGAACCATAATGAATCTTCTCATATCATCGTCCCCCTTTTGCCTTTATTGTTCGCCAAAAGGAGTAATTTACTCTTTTTTTCTTCATTCTCCTGGAGTATTCATCGCTTGAAACATATGAAGCATCATAGAAGCAACCTGAACGCTTTCTGAAAATTTAGAAACCCGATGTGGTATCGACTTCTCAAAATAGTATTTCGCTTCCGTTTCGAATACGTCCACTTCATGTGGATTCCGCATTAACCTTTTGTACCATGCAGGTTGAACCCTCAAGTAATTACGCATATCTTCATTTGTTTGAATGAATTCATATACATTCTGGCGCATGAAAAGCCCTCCCCTCTTCACTACTTAATCTTTGTTAAATATAAATGGATTCGCTCTCTTCCCATTGTCCTTCGGGGGCGGATTGGAATCACCACCTGATTTATTCCCTTGGAAAGCCGATAGCACTCCCTGTATTGCCCCAATTGCCTGATTGGCATTTGTAATATATTGTTGTATCTGACCCATATCCATATTTTTAACTGCACTCATTAACGAACCTATCAACTCCGTACTTTGATCTCCCTTTTCTACCGGCTGTGATTGAGGTTCAGACTTCACTATAGATTCATTCACACTGCCGTCAGCCTGCCAGCGTGAATGATCTTCTCCGAGTAAGTACCATTCTTCAAAAAGTTCCTGCCATGTTGCTTGCTTGTTTCTCACTTCATTTACTAAATAAGGATGCTCCTTGACAAACTCCCGAAATCCATCGACGGAGGGGCGCTTTTTTTTTGCCATTACTCTCACCTCACACTAAGACATCGCCTATGTTCACCATATGCTAAAATGAAATAAAAAGTGCATGGCATTTCTATTCCGAATTTAATTACATTTCCTTATAGTATAATATTAGAAAATGAGGGGGTATTTTCATGATAGATTTCAGGGATTTAGTCGAAGACTTTCAAAAACTGGCAAAGTCAGCAGATGAAACAGAGTTAGCCGTTTTATCGGGAATAATCTCAGGAATACAAGTAAAAAGAGAACAAAAGAAGTATTCCTATATTTCAAGCCTATTGCAGTTAAATAAGGATGTAAGCCAACAGGATACCTCACTTACAATGACCATGCCTAACACACCACTTGTACATAATGAATTGAACATTACCCACGGCGGAATGATTGCTACCATGATAGATTCGTGTATGGGGAACCTTGCCAACTCAACAGTTCCAGAAGGGTACGCTACAGTAACGACAGATATACAAGTTCGGTATGTAAAACCCGCTATTGGTGATCATTTAACATGTAAGTGTGAGTTAATACATAGAGGCAATAAAACGATTATCGTCGAAGGAAAGGTATACCGCGATGATGGCGAACTTTGCGCGGTATCGACAGGCAACTTTTTCATCTTGAAAATATAATAATTAGAAAATAAAAACGGATCCCATAAGGGATCCATTTTTATTTTCTTATGAAATTCTGTGTATAATACTTTTTATAAACCCCTACACCCAAACCTGTAAAGTCCTCATTCAGCATCGCATCCCGATGGCCCTTACTATTTAGCCAGCCTTCCATGACTGCCGCTGCATCCACATAATCTTTAGCAATATTTTCACCTGCTGCACTGTATTTGACGTGACCTGCGTTCAGACGCTTTTCCAAATCCCCTTTTGTTTCAGGGACCTTTGTCCCTTCAGGAGTATCCCTCATTTCACGGCTATGAAGGTAAGCAACATCCGCTGCAGAATCATCCCATTCTAGAGGCTTCAAATCAAATCTGCTACGCATGATATTCGTAATATCGAATATTTGCTGTTCGTTGCCTTCCTCCACCTTTTCCCAGTCTTTCTCAGAAAGATCCTCCACCTTCACAAGCTTACCATGGTAGGTCAACTCATAAGGCTGTTGTTTTAAAAGGGTAGAATCATTCAAAAACCGAACACTTGAAACCGTTCCTGAGAATTTATCTAAATACAACTGTACATGAATATCCCCAAGTTCAATCAAAGGCCTCATGTTCATATCTTCCTCCGACAATTCAAAACGATAGGAACTATCCCCAACCTCAATATCAACAGTTGGTTCTACATACAAACTAGAATAGATGGCATCAATGGATTGTCCGATTTTAAATGGCGCAACATTAACCTTATCACCTATACCATATGCAGAAACCACTTTTTCATTTTCAATGGCTAATTGAAAATAATTACTATAGTCTTTTTTATAAACCCACCAATCATAGCCATAAGCGGACATATCAATTCGATCAGGTTCTCCGAATTCTTTTTCTATCTCTTTCGCATTTTTCCCAATTGTAACTGCCAAACCTTCTGTAGCTTCAGTCACCTCTTTTTCAGAAGAAGTACTTTTCTCATTTATATGTTCATTAGGGTTAACACCTTTGTTACCATCAATTAGGGGATTACCTTCATCTTCACCGCCGATATTAAGATAAATACCGATTACAAAAAAAATAATAATTAATACCGTTACCTTACCTAACCCGCGCAGAGGAACACTCCCTCTCTCTATCTAATTTATGTATACAATGCTCACATCTTTCTTTCCTGATTATATCATTGTTCAATCATAATTTTCTAATTTACAATGGAATGCCACTCCATTTAATTTATTTTTAAAAAGTGTAACTTTTGTGAATGATGAAAATACCATGTTTGAGTTCATTGCAACTTCCACCATTTCGTACTATTATAAAATATAGGATAAAATGGTATATTATAAACATACTGGAGAATTATTTAAATATTTTATGTACATAACATTTTCCTGGTATGTCATTTTAATTCTCAAATGTAAACATAGGAGGTACTACTCGTGAAATTTGAAAGCTTTGGAATCGAGAACATCACAGCCGACTTAAACCGACTAGATGACCTAATGCCGCAATATGGTTTAATACGTGCAGAACAATGGGATTACGAAAGAGTTAGTTACGATCGTAAATTTGAAATAAAAGAAGGCACGTTCTATCTGCGAATACTTGGCTTTGCTACAGAAGGCGATGTAGGCGCTCACAGAGCCGTCATCAAACTAATGGTTCCTCTATTAGGAAAACACTATTATCCACACGGCGTTGAATACGGCGAAGGAGAGGACTTCCCTGCTTCATTAGTGAAGCAAAGTGAAAAAATCCTTGCTCAGATCAAAGAAGAACTCACACAATTTAATGGCCTGTAAAAGCCTTTAGCAAAAAATACAGTAAAAAAAGAGGGTGTCTATAGATGCTCTCTCTTTTTTTAATACCTATAACAAAAGCCTGATGCTTTTTTGCACCAGGCTTTTTCTTTGTTTTAAAACCCTAGAATTGCCTTTATTAAAGATGTTGTTTCTCCACCGTGATAAATGACATAAAGCAGAATATAAACGGCTACTCCAGTGATTCCAGTGAAGAACCAAATAATACTTGTCGTAGGCCCAATTTTTTTATGGATAGCAAAATTGCCTTTAAACCCAGTGGTAAGCATAATAATTCCAAGAACAGCTCCTGTCGTAGCAAGCGTTATGTGGAAAATCAAAAAAATCGTATAGTAAATTTTAATGTCATCAGGTCCACCAAATGACGTACTGCCAATAAAGACTGTTCGTGAAAGGTAGATAGTGAAAAAGATTACCGCAAAAACTGCAGCTACCATCATTGTCTTCTTATGGGTCTCGATTTTGCGCTGTTTAATTTGATACCAGCCTATTGCAACAGTGATGGCACTTAATACAATGAAAGCTGTACTTATCGTTGGAAGGATTGGTAAAGACATAAGAATTGTAGTCCTCTCTATATTTATTAATCAACTACCATTTTATAAGAGGTAATCATAAAATACAATAAAATCAAGGATTTTTAACAGAATGCTCACTTTTATAGAAAAGCTAAGACTAATCACTAGCTTTTACGATTTATAAAAAAGGTGGCCTCTTATCCCTATTAAAGTCTTCGTTAGGCAGCACCGTAATGGCGATGACATCATAAAAAACTTGTCCGTTACTAGACAAGTCCTTTATGATACGACTATTCTACAGTCTGAAATTCTGAAGGAATCGGATCGATCCCATTTTGCTCTCCATTTTCCTTCTTGAACCATGCAAAGAAAATGACTCCTAAAACATATCCTAAAACGATTTCTTGAATAACCTTCATAAGTACCCCGCCAAGCTGCTGGTCTTCAAGTAACGGCAGCCCATTAAACATTTCTGGACCACTGAGTGATAAATTGGACAATGCTGAAGCAGGCACGCAAAGCTCCATCGCACTGGCCCATGATTCCGCATTCGTAAACGTATCATACATCGGATAATTAGCAAAAATGATTAATGCACAAGCTGGTGTCATTAAAATACCACTGCCAAAAATATAAGCTACTTTTTTAACACCTGATAGACTTTCTTGTTCTGGAAGTTGATTAACAAGAGGAAACCACATCAGAACTGCAGTTGTAAATAAGATCGCCGTGTAGCCAGCATGAAACCATATCCCCGTTTTAATAAAGTCAAAAACTAACGGGATATGGTACAACGAGAAAAGGACATTAAATAGTAAAAGAGCCACGAGGGGTTTCGTGAAATACTGAAATAACGGTTTCACTCCCCTTGAACCTATGAAAGATCTCCAGAACCAGTCTGGTATCGCAATGATAAATAATGGCGGAATCACCAAGTAAAGCAGAGCCATTTGAAACATATGGGCACTGAACATGATATGACTCAATAAATCCAGCGGGGAACCCTTTACCATATAAAGAAGGAACATTGCTATTAAGAAATAAGTTACCTGCTTTACGGAAAGCGATGAACTACCCGGAAACTTCCCTCTGTATTTTGTCGCCAACCAAAAATATCCAACCGTTATAAGTACGAGGGCGGCAAAATAGTATGGACTCCACAAAGCACGAAAGCCGAAAATATCAATAGACAAAAAATCACCTCGTCATAAACTTTTTCTTACTTTCATTATACCTAAAATAAAAATTAGTAACAAATATAGATAAACTTGGATTATTTTCCTAACAAATGAATGAGACATAAGAAAACCGGCTATTAATCAATAGCCGATTTTCTTTATGGTTTATAACCAAACAATCGTTGTGAAAACAAGGACAGTTATTAAGCCGACTGCAAGGCCAGAGAATAAAAACAATGCAATAGTACCATGCCCTTTGTGCTTCATATGCATAAAATAATACAATTGGAAAACCACTTGTACGGCTGCCAGTAGCAAAATGACTGGTTTAATGAACCAATGTGAAAATCCTTCAATTCCAACTGCAGCAAAAGCAATTAATGTAAAGAAAATCATAAGTGTAAATGATATCACTTGATGTTTCATCTCTTCAGCATTTTTCTTACGGCGATATTTTAAATCGACATTCGGGTTCGCTGAATTTGATTGTTCATTCGCCATCAGTTATCCCACCATTCCCATTAAGTATACGACTGTAAAGATAAACACCCAGACTACGTCAATGAAATGCCAATATAGACTCGCAACATAAAATTTAGGCGCATTATATAAATTCAAGCCCCTTCTTGCATTACGAACCATCAGCGAAATAATCCACATCAAACCGAAAGCAACGTGTCCTCCGTGAAAGCCGACTAACGTATAGAAAGCGGAGCCGAACGCACTACTCGTAAAAGTATGATGATATTCATGAACATAGTGATTAAATTCATAAATCTCAAGACCTAGGAAAGCAAAACCAAGTGCAACCGTAATCACAAGCCAAGCCTGCATTTGTTTAAAGTGATTATTTTTCATATGATACATTGCATACACACTAGTTAATGAACTAGTCAATAACAGCATAGTCGCAACAAAAGTAAGTGGTAATTCGAATAAATCTTTTGCTAGGGCTGCATCACCATTTGGAACTTTATCCTTTAAAGCAAGGTAAGTTGCAAATAGTGAGGCGAATAATACCGTCTCTCCACCAAGAAACAACCAGAATCCCAAATACTTATTTTTACCTTCTAAAGTCGCTTTCTCGGGAGAAGCAGGCCAAGTAGCATCCGTGAATCTTTCATCTGCTTGCATTATGCCTTACCTCCCTTATCTTTATCGTCCATAAGGTCTTCTTTATGAATATGGTATCCATGATCGTCTTTAACGGAACGGATTAACATTGAACCAAATGTAATCAAAAGTCCAACAATGATTATAGGTAGGGTCCATGTCTTATCATCCATATTATATAAAGCACCGAATGCGGCTACAAATAAACCGAAAGCAATCGTTAAAGGAAGAATAGATGAATTTGGCATATGGATATCCCCAAGTGGTTCTGCAGGAGTCATTTCCGTTTTTCCTTCCATTTTTTCAACCCAGTAAGGATCTAAACCACGCACAAGCGGAAGTTGTTTGAAGTTATAAAATGGCGGTGGTGATGGAATAGCCCATTCAAGCGTACGACCATCTCCCCATGGATCATTGCCTACTTTTTCATTTTTCACAGATGTAATGATTATATTGATGACCATTACCAAGACACCAAATGCCATTAAGAAGGCTCCAACGGTACTAATCATATTACCTGTATTGAGACCTTGATTGTCCAAGAATGTAAATACGCGACGAGGCATCCCCATTAGCCCTAAGAAATGTTGAATAAAGAATGTTAGATGGAAACCAATTAAGAACGTCCAAAATGTGATCTGCCCCAATTTTTCATTTAACATAGTTCCAAACATCTTCGGCCAATAGAAATTGATTCCAGCCAATAAACCTAATACAACCCCACCGACAATTACATAGTGGAAATGTGCAACAACGAAATAACTATCATGGTATTGATAATCAGCAGGTGCGGATGCGAGCATGATACCTGTTACGCCACCCATTGTAAATGTAGGAATAAAGGCAACTGCATAAAGCATTGGAACCGTGAACTTGACGCTTCCTCCCCACATCGTAAAAATCCAGTTGAATATCTTAATACCTGTTGGTACAGCGATAGCCATGGTAGCCACCGCAAAGATTGCATTTGCGATAGGACCTAAACCAGTGGTAAACATATGATGGGCCCAAACCATGAAACCTAAGAAACCGATTAAAACGGTTGCAAATACCATCGATGAATAACCAAATAATCTTTTTCGAGAGAATGTCGCAAAAATTTCAGAAAAAATACCAAACGCCGGAAGAATCAGAATATATACTTCTGGGTGACCGAATATCCAGAATAAATGCTCCCAAATAATCGTATTACCTCCAGCTGCTACATCAAAGAAATTTGAGCCAAACATCCGATCAAACATCATTAACACTAATCCTACAGTAAGTGGAGGAAAAGCAAATAATATTAATGCAGAAACAACAAACGTTGACCATGTAAACAGCGGCATACGCATGTAGGTCATACCTGGCGTACGCATATTTATAATGGTTACAAGGAAGTTGATCCCTGCAATTAATGTTCCCAGTCCGGATATCTGTAATCCTAGGACGTAAAAATCAATACCATGGCCTTCAGAGTGCAGAGAAAGTGATGCATACGATGTCCAGCCTGCATCAGGTGCTCCTCCTAGAAACCATGAAAGATTTAAGAATATACCTCCAAAGAAAAATAACCAAAAACCTAATGAGTTTAAAAATGGGAACGCAACATCACGAGCCCCTATTTGTAATGGCACAACTGCATTCATTACAGCGAATACTAATGGCATGGCTGCCAGGAATATCATCGTCGTGCCGTGCATGGTCAAAATTTCATTATAAAATCCGGCACTTACAAAGTCATTATTTGGGATTGCAAGCTGGATACGAATAAACATCGCTTCCAAACCGCCGATCACAAAGAACAATCCGCCAGAAATAAGATATAAGATGGCGATTTTCTTATGGTCTACCGTTGTCAGATAATCCCAAATCGTAGCGCCAAATCCTTTTTTATTAGCGTACGTACTCACGATTTAACCTCCTTAATCAATGTTCTATTTTCCTTCCACCTTCAGCTGTAAAAGATAAGCTGCTAGTGCATTAATTTGTGAATCTGAAAGTTCACCGTAAGTACCGGTCATCGTGTTACCCGGTTTATACTTCTCAGGATCCTTGATCCAATTTTTCACATTTTGTTCAGTATGATCCAAAACTCCAGCTACTTTCTCACGTTCACCAAATGTAGCCAGATTCGGAGCTTGACGGGCAGCCTCAGGTCTACTGTCATTAGGCGTAACCGCATGACAACCGATACAGCTTTGGTTAAAGACGTCTTCACCCTGTTTTGCTAAATCACCAGTAACAGTGGGTTCTTTTGCAGACTTCATATCCTTAGTCCATGCTTCAAAGTCGGATTTAGATTTTGTTACCACCTTAAAATCCATCAAAGCATGGGAAGGTCCGCAAAGCTCAGCACATTTCCCGTAAAATAAATTGTTCGAATCTTCTGCCTTTTTACTATCGAATTCTAAGAAAAACTGATTAACTCCATCTGTATTTGTATCCATCTTTCCTCCGGCAGCCGGTACCCAGAATGAATGCTTAACATCTGAGGCAGTTAAATTGAAATACACTTTTTGGTCAGTTGGTACGACCAAATCCTGACTTGTAACAACACCAAGGTCTGGATATTCAAACTCCCACCAATAAAGGTTCGCCCTAACATTTACCACAAGTGCGTCCTTCGTCTTTCCATCCTTATCTTTCTTATCCATTGCTTTTGTGTCAGCTAAGTCAAAAGTTGTGACGACAGTTGGAACAGCCAGAACAATTAAAAGAAGGATAGGAATAACAGTCCAGATAATTTCAAGTTTATGACTTCCTTCAATTTGTTTCGGTATTGTTTCGTCGCCTTCCTTTCGGCGGAAGCGCAGTAACACTACAACGAACAAAATAACCACAACAATAATAACCAGTACCATGATTAACGTACTCAATATCAGTAAATCATACTGAGATTGCGCAACATTGCCAGCTGGCTTCAGCGCGGATAGGAATGGTTCGCCGCAGCCCGAAAGGACAAGTCCTACAATACCCAGCAAAGCAATTAGGCGCCATTTGTGCAGCCTTTTTTTCATAGCTTCAGAAACCCCTCTTTCGTCAAAATTTTCTCACAAAAATAAAAATGGGCGCAATTGCGAATATTCTCTCTATGTCAATTTCTAAAAAAAGAAAGAATCCCTAATCTAAGGAATTATTAAAATGGCTCATGTAACCGCTCTTATGAAGTACTCTCTTGATGCGTTCTCAGTTTATATGTATGGTTGGCGGTTAGTGGACAATTATTGATAAGTAAGCTGCAGCCTGTCAAAGAACAGGCTGCAATATACATTATTTAACTAATACTAAATGAGTGTGACAATAACCATCGCTACAAATAAAATGGTCATATAGTTTAAAGAATATACAAACATGGATGTTGCCCATTTAACATCATCTTTCTTTCTATACCCTTTTATTCCTAAAATAAGCCAACCTGTGCTCAATAGAGCGACCAGAACAACTAACGGAGTACCTAAAGGTGTTAAAAAGAAAGGAATAAACATTAATACAATAATCCATAACATAATCGATCTTTTTGCGGCCTTGAACCCTTTTACAACTGGAAGCATTGGCACTCCCGCTGCACGGTATTCTTCGACACGTCTCATTGCAAGCGCATAAAAATGAGGAGGCTGCCACAAAAACATAATAGCGAACAAAACCCACGCCATAGTATCAAGACCAGGATCAACGGCAGCCCAGCCAATAAGTGGAGGAACGGCACCGGAAATGCTGCCTATAATTGTATTTGAGACAAATCTCCGCTTAAAAAGCATAGTATATAAGACAACATAGGCAAATACGCCAAATGCACCGATTATGGCAGTTGTCATATTAGTCAAAGCCAGTAAAATTAGTCCAGCAGCAATCAAGCCAAAGCTTAACACCAATACCTTTGAAGGCTGTACTTTTCCAGTTACTGTTGGCCGATTTTTCGTTCTTTCCATTAAATGATCGATATCACGATCATAGTAATTATTAAAACTGCAAGATCCAGCCATAATGAGCGCCGAGCCTGCAAGCGTATAAAACACTACATCAAGATTACTTAAAAAGCTAAGCCCTGAAAAATGAAGGGCTAACCATACTCCGGTAAAAGCTGTAATTATATTTGAATTGACAATCCCCACTTTAATAAGTGAGAGAAAATCCTTCCAAACTGTTGTTTCCGGTATATCCGATTGAAGGGCGGCTTTACTGTCCTTCATGACAGCTTCTGACATACCCCTTGTTTCTGACATTTGTTTTCCTCCTTTAAATCATTCACCAAAGACGCAAATGTAAAAAAAGTTACTTACGATACTATAGAACATTATTTCATACTTTTCGATATTTGTAACCAAAGAAGCGTAAACAAAAAGTAAACTATTTACCAATGACCGTTGTCAATGGAATCCTTCTAGAGCTTTTATTCTTTATATCATGCTTAATAACAGTAAAATTTAGTAAAATCATTTCTTCAATATATTAAAACACATTTTTGGAAGCTTTTGTGAAATTTTTTTGGATAATTTTTGACCAATTTGTGTCGCATGAATTTTACTGTGTTTGCTGGTGTTTCATGTCATTTATTAATAACATATATAGTCAGTTATTATCATCATCCCCCTAGGCTATATCTCTATTTTGCTCCTACTTAAAGATTTACACTCCCTTTATTTCTATCAAAGTCTCTTGTAACTTTCAACTATTTCAGGCGTTTTATTTAATAGGTATAATATTAACTGAACTTGTAAAATCATTCTATTTTGTGTAATATCAAGAAAGTTCGACAAATATTTATGCAATATCTTATGCTATTATTTAAGTATGAAATTTATGGAACTAACTAATTTGGCTCCAGAGAAAAAGGTGGGACTTCTAGTGAAATCGTCTCTTAAATGGTTTGCTGTTTTAACTACGATTGTAATGCTTTTCATCTTACTTGGTGGAGCTTTAGTCACTAAGACGGATTCCGGCATGGGATGTGGCAGGTCCTGGCCATTATGTAATGGTCAATTGATCCCTGACAAAATTACGCTTGAATTAGTTATTGAGTTTTCCCATCGACTTGTTTCAGGTGCTGGAGGATTCATGGTTTTAGTTTTATCTTATATGTCTTGGAGAAAAATAGGGCATATTCGTGAAGCACGCTTTTTATCTGTTATTTCTTTTAGTTTTCTAGTTCTTCAAGGGCTTATTGGAGCAGCAGCGGTTCTTTGGTCACAATCTGATTTCGTTCTGGCTCTCCATTTTGGTATATCACTAATCTCCTTTGCTTCTGTCTTTTTATTAACACTTTTGATTTTTGAAGTAGACAAGAAGTTCGAAGCTGAAAAACTTATAGTTGATAAGCGGATGAGATTTCATATTATTGGCATACTAATTTTCACCCTAATAGTCGTATATACGGGTGCACTTGTGAGACATACAGAATCTAGTTTAATCTGTAAGGATTGGCCTTTATGTGTAAATGACAGTCTTGCACTCCCTTCCAACCTATATGAATGGGTTCAGATGGGTCACAGAGCCATTGCTGGGGCATTATTCATTTGGGTATCTTACGTGTCATTTATTGCCCATAAATACTACAAACATCAAAAAGTAATATATGGCGGTTGGATTGCTGCATTCATTCTCGTTTTTTTACAAGTTACCGCTGGAGCCTTTATTATTTTTTCACGACAGAATTTATATATTGCATTGGCACATGCCTTATTCATAGCTTGCTTTTTTGGCGTAATGAGCTATTTAATGCTGCTGACTTCTAGAAGCAAAAAAAATGCATTAGCCGTTAAAAAAGGGAGTGCAACACATACCGTCAACGGACAGGATGAACAAGAAATAACACCAACCATACCCGCTCGTTAATGTCTGATTGTTCAATTAATAGATTCAAAAAAAGCCATCATTTCCTCAGAATGATGGCTTTTTTGTATAAGAAAGACAAATTCGATGTGACCAACTTAACCCAAAGGAGGGCATACAGCAGCTTGAAATCTCAAGGGTACTAATATGCCCAACTTCGATAACAATGTCCTTAGTCAGTGGTATTACTTAGTTATTTCAATCAATAAATCACCAGTACTAATCGCTTCACCATCTTTAACATAAATGTCTTTAATAGTCCCAGAGAATGGCGCCTGCACGGTTGTTTCCATTTTCATGGCTTCCGTAATTATTAGGTGATCACCCTGCTTAACTTGATCCCCTTTTTCGACGACAACACGAATTACCGTACCAGGCATTGTTGCACCGATTTGCTCTTTATTTTTTGAGTCTGCTTTCACTTTGGATTGAACAGAAGATTTAATGTTTTCATCCTTAATGATTACTTCACGAGATTGACCATTCAATTCAAAATACACAACACGAGTTCCATCAGCCAATGGTTGACCGATTGATACTAATTTAACGATAAGCGTTTTACCCTTTTCAATTTCAACTTCGATTTCTTCCCCTAATCTCATGCCATATAAGAAAGTGGCCGTATCAAGGTTTGAAACATCGCCGAACAATTCAATAGTTTTATTGTAATCTAAGAATACTTTTGGATATAGGGCATATGCAAGTACATCGAAATCTGTGACAGCACGTCCCAATTCCTTGAACAATTCTTCTTTTAAAGCGCCAAAATCTACGTCTTCCAACAATTCACCCGGTCTTACAGTAATAGGTTTTTTTCCTTTTAAGATAACTTCCTGAAGCTCTTTTGGGAATCCCCCAACCGGTTGACCCAAATAGCCTTCGAATAACTCTATTACGGAATCAGGGAAATCAATGGTTTGGCCTTTTGTAAGGACATCTTCTTCAGATAGGTTATTTTGCACCATAAATAAGGCCATGTCTCCTACAACTTTAGAAGAAGGCGTTACTTTAACGATATCTCCGAACATTGCATTAACGCGCTGATACATTTCTTTAACTTCATGCCAGCGTTCTCCTAGCCCTACCGCTTTAGCCTGCTGCTGCAGATTACTGTATTGACCACCAGGCATTTCATGTTTGTATACTTCAGTATGAGGTGCGTTCATTCCACTTTCGAAGTCATGATAAAATTTCCTGACTTCTCCCCAGTATTCGCCTAACCGCTCTAGTGAATCAACTTCCAATTTAGGCTGTCTGCTTGAGCCTTCTAATGCATATTGAAGCGTTTGTACACTTGGTTGTGAAGTCAATCCTGCTAGAGATCCAATCGCCGTATCAACAATATCCACGCCAGCTTCAATCGCTTTTGAATACATGTAAATTCCATTTCCGCTCGTATCATGAGAATGCAGATGGATTGGAAGGGAAGTTGTTTCTTTCAATTCTGATACCAGACGGTAAGCAGCATCCGGTTTCAGAAGTCCAGCCATATCCTTAATAGCTAAAATATGAGCACCGGCATGTTCTAACTCCAACGCCATATTTTTATAGTACTCGATATTATATTTGCTACGTGACGGATCATTTAAATCCCCAGTATAACAAATGGCCGCTTCAGCAATTTTACCCGATTGACGGACTGCATCTATCGCCACTTCCATACCTTTTACCCAGTTTAAACTGTCGAAGATCCGGAAAACATCAATTCCTGCATCCGCTGATTTCTCAACGAATTCGCGAATGACATTGTCAGGGTAATTTTTATAACCCACTGCATTTGAAGCCCTTAATAGCATTTGTAAAAGCACATTCGGTGCTTTTTTTCTAAAGCTTAATAGACGGTCCCATGGATCTTCTTTCAAGAACCGATAAGCTACATCGAAAGTTGCCCCGCCCCACATTTCCATAGAAAACAAATTAGGAAGAAGTTTCGCCGTAGGCTCAGCGATATCAAGAATATCTTTCGACCTAATTCTGGTTGCCAATAAAGATTGATGTGCATCACGGAAAGTCGTATCAGTAATCAATACCTCTTTCTGATCTTTAATCCAATTAACAAGCCCCTCTGCACCTTGTTGTTCCAGAATATTCTTCGTACCCGAGATAAGCGGCAGTCCGGCAACATTTGGAATTGGCGCTAAATCGAAAACAGGTTTTTTCTTTTTTTCCACTCCTGGGAATCCATTTACCGTAACATTACCGATATATGAAAGCATTTTTGTTCCACGGTCTTTTCTGACTGGGAAGGTAAATAGTTCCGGTGTTGAATCAATAAAGGAAGTATCGTATTCACCACTAATGAAATTCTCATGTTTTACAACATTTTCAAGGAATGGAATATTCGTTTTAATTCCACGAATCCTGAATTCCTTAAGGTTACGAACCATTTTTGATGCAGCCTGTTCAAATGAAAGCGCATGTGTCGAAAGTTTAACGAGAAGTGAATCATAATATGGTGTGATAACAGCCCCTTGGAACCCATTACCAGCGTCCAAACGAACACCAAAACCTCCACCAGAACGATACACCATCATTTTTCCAGTATCCGGCATAAAATTATTCAATGGATCCTCAGTTGTTACCCGTGACTGTATTGCAAAACCATGTGTTTTAATACCAGCTTGTTCAGGAATCCCAATCTTTTTGCCATGAAGTTCATGTCCTTCAGCAATCATGATTTGTGATTGAACAATATCGATACCTGTAATCATTTCAGTAATGGTATGCTCAACCTGTACCCTTGGATTGACTTCAATAAAGTAAAATTCACCATTTGCAACAAGGAATTCGACAGTACCCGCGTTGACATAGTCAATATTTTTTGACAATTTGACTGCTGCCTCACAAATTCTTTCACGTAAGTCCTCTGAAAGCGAAACAGAAGGTGCCACTTCTACAACTTTTTGATGACGTCTCTGAACAGAACAGTCACGTTCGTATAAATGCACGATATTCCCGTGAGTATCAGCCAAAATTTGAACTTCAATATGTTTTGGATTTTGAATAAATCTCTCTACATAGACTTCATCATTACCAAAGGCTGCTTTGGCTTCAGATTTTGCGCGATCATAAGCCTCTTCAACATCTTCAACCTTCTCAACGATTCGCATTCCGCGCCCGCCGCCGCCTAGAGACGCTTTTATAATAATTGGAAAACCGTATTGTTCACCAAATTCTTTCACTTCTACCACACTTGTTACAGGACCTTCGCTACCCGGGATGACCGGAATATCAGCTAGTTCTGCTTGTGTTCTTGCTTTTACTTTGTCTCCAAACATATCTAGGTGCCTTGATTCTGGTCCAATGAAGATAATGCCTTCTTCTTCACAACGTTTAGCAAAATCAATGTTTTCTGAAAGGAAACCATAACCAGGATGAATCGCATCGACTCCGCTCATCTTAGCAATTGCAATAATACCTTCAATATCCAGGTATGCATCAATCGGCTTTTTGCCTTCCCCAACTAGGTATGCTTCATCCGCCTTATATCGATGGTAAGATCCATAATCTTCTTTTGAATAGATTGCAACTGTACTAATATCTAATTCCGTACACGCCCGAAAAATCCGAATCGCTATTTCTCCACGATTTGCCGCAAGTACTTTTTCTATACGTTTCACCATTGCTACCACCCTAATCAATATGTATTTTTATTGAATATATAGAAAAAAAGCGTGATAAACTTCACAACTTTTTATTCACACGTTTATTTCTCCAACAATGGAGACAGTCCTATTAAAATCGTCGTTCCTCAACATAATTATATTTCGATATATTTTTCAGTTATGCATTTATACGTTTCTGAAAAATAAATACACAAAAATAGAACTTTGCCAATTAGTTAAAATACATTGAAATTATTATAATATACTATCAATATGTTAACTTTGTATTTTTTCAACAATTAATATAACCATAATACTAAAATAAACTGAATACAATAAAAAAATAAAAAATTATGTATATTCGTATAAAAGCACAGGGATTTTCCGTCTTTTGACCCCTCAATATCTATAGTTCTAGAACTAAAGATTCAATACTGATTGAAGATCATCTTACAATCTGCACAAGTTTACTCCATTTTTCTATTTATGAAAAAAGAGTTCATCAACTAAAATGCGAATTCGAATATGTGGTGATAGATTTTCCCGAAATTATTTCTATTAACATTCCATACCCAATAAAAAAAGCTCATTTTGAGCTTCAATCGCACTAATTAGTATAACACTATTGAATTATAGTATAACACTATTACCTAGTATTGTATATAAATAAAAAACTCAAACAATCATCGAGATTTGTTTGAGTTAGTATGTTTTGTATATTATTTTTTTAATGATGCTTCATGCAAAACTGACAATTGCTTTTCAAGAGTTTCCAAAAGGGACTTGCCCTCTGTATCCTCTACTAAGCCTAAACGTACGGCGAAATCAATTTCTCGTGATAGACCGAACATTTGTGTATCAAGTACCTCTTCGTATAAAGGACATTGAGGCATAGTGAGATTCTCCATTTGAACTTTTATCAGTTTTAGAATCTTGTCAGCATCTGCTTTTAATAAAGCATAAGCTTTTTCTCGATGATTGACAAGCATATCAGATGCCATGTTAAATCCCCCCGCTCAGAGCGATTATATCTTAACTTATCTTATCATTAAATTCTACCTTTTGTTGTGTGAAAAAGCAAGGACATTGACAAACAAATTGAATAATCCAAACACTGAAATAACACAATCAGCCTCTATACTCATAAACCCGGCAGTAGATATAATCACTATCCTAGATAATGTGACATTTCTTATATAATTGATTATACTTATATAAGAATGTTAGCAACAGAAAGGAATGAGATATTTGGAACCCATCGTGTTTATTAATGGAAAAGTGAAATATCCAATTACTCTAGATCCTGGAGTGTGGATTTTTGATGACCGTAAAATTGAAATCGATACATACTTCAATGCTGAGAGAGTTCAAGTCAATGAATTAGAAGAGTATACAATTGCAGCGTCCAAACATTGGCAAAAGGAAATTCAAGAGGGCGCTACCATGCCTCCTACATTAAAAACGGAACGAAAGTTTGAGAAGCAAAGATTGATGGAGGGGACTTTTGGCATTCCTTTTGAACCTTTTTTGAAAAACGCCGAACCTGAAACCGGTGTAACAGAAGTTATTGTTACAACTGATGAAAAAGAGCTTACATTTCCATTCGAAGTAGCGCTTGAATTTTTCCTTGGCTTTTCCAAGGATGGAAAGCCAATTAAAGTAACCGAGGGCGGACCTATGGAAATTTATTTTGGAGATGCCTCTAATATCAATAACCCAATTAAGAATGTACGATCTTTCACTGTTAAATAAAAGTACATGTACCATAGTTATAGAAGCCTGAATGCATTATTTAAAACGACAAGGGAAATTTCCCTTGCCGTTTTTTTATAAAAGTGTAGCAGCAAGCTGAGCTAAACCGGATCTTTCTCCTTTTATCAGTTTAACATGGCCAGCAATACGCTCGGTCTTGAATTTTTCTACAACGTAGGTCAAACCATTATTATATTCATCTAAATAAGGATGATCGATTTGCTCCGGATCCCCCATCAAAACAATTTTACTCCGCTCCCCTACTCTTGTTAATATGGTCTTCACTTCATGTTTCGTTAGATTCTGCGCTTCATCTATGATGATGAACTGATCCGGAATACTCCTACCCCTGATATAGGTTAAAGCTTCTACTTCAATCGAACTCATGCCAGCTAGAATTGCGTCCAATTCCCCTGGTTTTTTCGTATTGAACAAATATTGCAGATTATCAAAAATAGGTTGCATCCAAGGTCTAAGCTTCTCTTCTTTTTCCCCAGGTAAATAACCAATATCTTTACCGACCGGAACAATAGGCCTAGCAACTAGAAGCTTCTTATATTGAGATAAATCTTCTGTTTGCATCAATCCTGTTGCCAATGCCAATAGCGTTTTTCCTGTCCCAGCCTTACCAATAAGCGTCACAAGCTGAATGTCAGAACGAAGTAACAAATCAAGGGCCATCGTCTGTTGAACGTTTCTCGGCTTAATTCCCCAAATATGTTCTCCTTCATACATTAGTTTCTTAACATATCTGCAGTTCTCATCTACAATCCCAATCGCTGAGGCTGAACTTCCCAATGTATCCTTCATCAGCAAGAATTGATTAGGGTAGTATAAATCTTTTGTCAGTTCTTCAAGCTTAAGATGACTTTTTTCATAAAACTTATTCAGATTGTCAATCGACACAAAAACTTCTTTATGCCCTCCATAAATATGGTCCATTTCAACAACACGATCATTTAAAAAATCCTCCGCCTCAAGCCCTATCGCATCAGCTTTTACACGCACTAGAGTATCTTTACTGACAAGAATGACCGTCTTCCCATCTTCCTTTGTTTCTTCCTCTAAAGATAAATTTTTTGCAACTGCTAATATTCGATTATCATTTGTTTTCTCCACGAAAATTTCCTGAAGTTTATGAAATGAACGATGATTAAGTTCAATTCTTAAGCTACCTCCATTATGAAGCTGAATGCTTTGATGAAGCTTTCCTTTTTCACGAAAGCTATCGATCAATTTTGATACCTGCCTGGCATTTCTTCCGATTTCATCCATATACCTTTTTTTCGAATCCAATTCTTCTAAAACAACTGCTGGAATGACTACTTCATTATCTTCGAATGAGTAAATCGCATACGGATCCTGCAACAGGACATTCGTATCTAAAACATAGATTTTTTTCCCCAATATGACGCCTCCTGCCTGCTCTTTATCGGATATGTCTTACCATTGACTGCACTCAGCAGTTATGTAGCGGACGAGACTGTTGATAAAATATATGTTCCTTTGCATAAAGATAGAAGAACATTTACAGACTATAAAGAAAACTTCCTGCAAAGTGAGCTTTGATCATATGGAACACAGCAGGTTTACTGCAATTTATGCATCAGACTTAGTTGGAGTGGACAGGCTGTAATTAACGGAAAGGTAATTTCCTAAAAGGAGGATGGACATTTGCGGAAACTTATTTTATCTCTTGCTACTGTTCTGTTAATGACAGGCTGCTCGATGAATAATAATAATGAACAGTCACAAGATAACACAAAAAGTAATCTAACTAAAGTTAATAATTCGTCTGTTCAGGAAACGGATAGAAAAACTGGTCAGCAAACAGCAAAAAGACTCACTGGTCTGGCTAAATCCATTCCCGAGGTGAATGATGCCACTGCAGTCGTACTTGGCAAATATGCCATAGTCGGAATTGATATTGACCAAGACATTGAACGTTCACAGGTAGGAACGATTAAATACTCGGTTGGTGAAAGCTTCAAAAAAGATCCAAACGGAGCAAATGCTATCATCGTCGCTGATCCTGATATAAATGAACGAATTAGGGAGGTGGCTAAGGATATTAATAATGGCAAACCTGTAAGAGGAATACTAAATGAACTGGCTGACATCACCAGTCGAGTCATTCCTGAGGTTCCAGGTGATATTTTAACCCCAACGCCCACAAAAGTCATTGAAAACGAAAAGGCTAAACTTAAAGATAAAAAGGAAAGAAAACAGCTTGATGAGGAGCAAAATGATCAAGCTAATCACTATAAAGAGTAAATAACCCCAACCCGAAGAGACCTTCGGGTTTTTGTCTTTTATACAGTCATAACCTTAATAATGATTAGTCACTCACATGTAAGTTTCACTTTATCCTCGTTTTACCATAAAAATATTGGTATACTTAAAAGCATATTGAAATTGAAGTGAGGTTCAAATAATATGAAGGTTAAATGTGTAATATGTGATCAAATTGAATCTATACCAGATGATAGTCCAGAAGCAAAGAAACTTCGTAACCGTCCTATACATACCTATATGTGCAATACATGCAATCAACGCATAGAAGAGCGTACAAACGAACGGATTGCCACCGGGAATTTCCGTCTTTACCGCACTATCAAAAATGAAGATGAATGGTAAAACATTAAAAAAGGTCTGTTTGATTGGCCTGATTAATGGGATCATGCTCGGCTTCTTAATGAAGTGGATGGAAATGTATTCAGGAAAACAAGTGTATCAGCTTTTATTAAATGTAGATTTCCTTCCAGTAATCGGGGCAATCCCCTGGAGTGAGGCAACGTTGTTCCTTTTCCATCTCCTTGTCTCACTTACAATTACTTTTAGTTATGTATATATCCTTCATACTTGGAGCATATTTCGCAAATGGAAAACATACACACTTGCTATTTGCATCATCACTCCTGTGATTCTGCTTTATTTTCCATTATCCTTGCTTTCACAAACGGAAGTTGCCCATCCATTCGATCTGGCTGCTTTCTTTTTGTGGTCTCTCTTACATCTTATTTACGCGATATTTCTTCCAAAAGCAATATAAAAAGAACCGTGCGAAATTCGCACGGTTCTTTTTATCATCACTCAATATTTTTATACTTATCTGGTTCTAGTTGTATTTGATCCAACATAATATCAATCAATTCAATAGGAAAACGTTGCTTTTTCATTTCGTCTCCTATTAGAAATTCAACGAAATAAAAAGGTTCTATTTTTGAAACGGAATCAATGATTACTTGATGATCATTTTTCAGCATCTGCATGAAAAACATTTCTGTTTCGCGCGCAGCTGAATCATCAGGTCTTGCATCACAGACAACTCTAATCGTCAACCAATTGTATAAAGCATCTTGTAATGATTTCATCATCTTATGCCTGTTCTTCTTTTCTCGAATTATGAAGACGAATTCTATAAATCCCTAGAACAAGCGATGCGATGACTAATGCTTCCCCCATTGGCAGAAACACTGCAAAGAAAGAAAGAAGGGTACACCCAAGTGCCATTACCGCGTAAATAATCACATTTTTTAGCAAAGGTAACTTTTTGGCAAAACCTAGCTGATAGACAAGGATGCATAATCCAAAAATCGTTAAATATAAATACCACATTCCTGCTTCAGGATTTTCATCCACTCTGTACAAAGCTGCAAAAAATGATAATCGCTCTTGGATATCCAATCTTTTCTCCTCCTCTTGCTATTTATTTTTCTTCAACAGCAACTTTTTTTCTTTTAGCTGCTCTTTCACGTTCGTTTTTATCAAGAATCTTTTTACGAAGACGGATTGATTCCGGAGTTACTTCACAGTACTCATCGTCGTTCAAATACTCTAGAGCTTCTTCAAGAGACATAATTCTTGGTTTTTTCATTGAAGAAGTTTGGTCTTTATTAGCTGAACGCATATTTGTCATTTGTTTCGCTTTTACGATATTAACAGTCAAATCGCTATCACGGTTATGTTCTCCGACAATCATACCTTCATAAATATCCGTACCTGGCTCAACGAAAATGACACCGCGGTCTTCTACTTGCATCGTACCATATTGTGTAGTTTTTCCAGATTCCATTGATACAAGTACACCTTGACGTCTTCCACCGACTTGACCTTGGGCCATTGGTTGGTAGCTGTCAAATGAGTGGTTCATGATACCATAACCACGTGTAATTGTTAAGAACTCAGTAGAATAACCAATAAGTCCACGAGCTGGGATCGTGAATAGTAAACGAACTTGACCACTTCCGCTATTAGTCATATCTAACAATTCGCCTTTACGAGCTCCCATGGATTCCATGATAGAACCAGTGTGCTCTTCAGGTACATCGATTTGAACACGTTCAACTGGCTCACAACGCACTCCATCAATCAAACGAACGATAACTTCAGGTTTAGAAACTTGCAGTTCATAACCTTCACGTCTCATGTTTTCAATTAAGATAGAAAGGTGAAGCTCTCCACGACCGGAAACAACCCAGACATCTGGAGAATCTGTATTTTCAACTCTTAAGCTAACATCAGTTTGCAATTGGCTTTTCAAACGCTCTTCAATTTTACGAGCTGTTACGAATTTACCTTCACGGCCTGCGAATGGGCTGTTGTTTACAAGGAAAGTCATTTGTAATGTTGGCTCATCGATACGTAGAATTGGAAGGGCATCAGGATGTTCAATAGGACAAACTGTTTCCCCAACGTTAATATCTTCCATACCAGAAACAGCAATTAAATCACCGGCAACAGCTTCTTGGATTTCAACTTTTTTCAAGCCAATATAACCAAAGATTTTCGTTACACGGAATTGCTTAACTGATCCATCAAGTTTCATTAATGAAACTTGTTGACCTACATGCATTTTCCCACGGAATACACGGCCAACACCAATACGTCCTACATAATCATTGTAATCAAGTAAAGCCACTTGGAATTGAAGTGGTTCATCAGTGTTATCAATTGGTGCAGGGATCGTTTCGACGATTGTTTCGAATAATGGGGTCATGTCTTTTTCTTGTTTGGTAGGATCTGAATCCAAGCTTGCTGTACCAGCAATACCTGAAGTAAAGACAACAGGGAATTCTAATTGTTCTTCTTCAGCTCCAAGTTCGATGAATAAGTCAATTACTTCGTCCACAACTTCGTTTGGACGGGCAGAGTCTTTATCAATTTTATTCACGACAACGATTGGCGTTATTTTTTGTTCCAATGCTTTTTTCAACACGAAACGAGTTTGCGGCATACATCCTTCATATGCATCAACAACAAGTAAAACACCATCAACCATTTTCATGATCCGCTCTACTTCACCACCAAAGTCGGCATGACCAGGTGTATCCAAAATATTGATTCTTGTATCTTGGTATTGAACTGCTGTATTTTTCGCAAGAATCGTAATTCCGCGTTCTTTTTCAATAGCATTAGAATCCATCGCACGTTCTTCCACATGTTCATTTTCACGAAATGTACCAGATTGCTTAAGCAACTGATCCACTAAAGTTGTTTTACCATGGTCAACGTGGGCAATGATGGCTATATTACGAATATTTTCTCTTAATTTCAAAAAATTCACTCCTAAAAAAGTTTGTGTATAACGTATCACTAGTATTAACTTACATATTATATCACAAACATAGTAGAAACAAATACAGAAATTATGTACAATAGATATATTAGGGGTGATATTAATGAATATTAAATGGAATTTCTTAATATTAGCGATACTAGCAAGATCAAGTATTGGCTCTATAGGCATCTTTATTGCTGAAAAAAGCTTACTTGGAATCTTAGCTGCAATCGTTGTACTTTGCGGGATTATGGGGTTTGGTTTTACTCAAAAGAAAAAATTACGCGAAGCAGGAAAGTTATAATATAAAAAACTCGCTGTAAACAGCGAGTTTTTTTTTGCTAATTTTTTCAAGTAAAATATATTCTCCACTCCCCTAAGTCTTTAGTCTTACTTTATCCATTTTAATATCCTTTTTGAACATTACCAATGACTTAGGTCAGGGGTATTAAAAGCTAGTATTACCTGTTAAATATTTCTCAAAAACCTCTTTGTGCAGTCCAGGCTTAGAGACAAATAATGAATCTCCCTCTAAAAAATCCAATTTTTTATCAGTTATATTGCTTACTTCTCCGCCCACTTCCTCAACCAGTAAAACTCCACCGGCAAAGTCCCAAGGCATAAGTCGCATAGTTATATAAGCATCTAGCCTGCCTGCAGCCACGTATGCTAACTCCAATGCTGCTGAGCCATATGAACGGGTCCCGCGCGCATCCCGCACAAGCGGGGCTAGAAGACTCGGATCAATCCGGCGATTTTCCGTTACCCAGCTTGCATTCATGGAAAGGATGGCTTTGCTAACCGATACCTCTTTCAGCGGAGAGAGTCTTTGATCGTTCATAAATGCCCCCTCCCCTTTAATTACATGGTACAGTTCATCATTTACGACATCATAAACCATACCAATTTTCCCGATACCATCCTCATAAATCCCAAGAGAAATCGCAAAATTCCGCTGTTGATGAATAAAGTTCAATGTTCCATCAATTGGATCAAGAATCCACACCGTTCCTTTTAAATCTTTTATCTCATTACCCATTCCCTCTTCCCCAAATATACGATGTTCGGGAAAAGTTTCGGTAATTTTATCGCAAAAAAACGTTTCTATTGCCTTATCCATATTGGTAACCAAATCATTAGGATTCGTTTTAATTTCAATATTCAGCTTGGTTTCAAAGGACGCTCTCAGCTTCAACCCTGCTTCTTTCATCCATAATTTCGCATATGTATCCATTTCCTTAACCGATGCCATTATTATATCCCCGTCCTTTGTAATCAGAAACTACACTAACATGCTCTACTAAAGATTAAAGCAAATATATCAAGTCTTCAAGTTTTTAACATCATAAATTTACCAATTTTTAAAATATCTTTGAATAATAAGGGTTATTTAATTCACGATTCTTCACTCCATTTAAGCTTATAAGCTAATTATCCTCATGCATTTTTTGTATACTTTTGATAATTTTTTTCCTAATTAACAGGAAAGTAGTCCATTTTAAAAATCAAAGACCAGCTTTTACTACTATTTTGTTCATTTAACGAAAAACGGACACATTATTTTTTATAAAATAAGTGTCCGTTCATCATCTATAATAGAATTTCTTGTATTGAATTTGATTCATTTCGTTCATTAATTCTCCTTCACGATCTCTGCAGCTTTATCATTTTACAAGGCTTTAAGTTTTAGCAATTCTAACCGGATACGCTCAAGCCTTTGCTTGCATTGTGACCTCTTTTGATCATTCTCTTCACTAATTGCTTCAAAAAGGGTTGCTAATTCATAGTCCATTTCCATTCTTAACACTGCAGCTCTATGTCTTTCAACTTCTTTAGCTTTTAATGCTTGGTTCATGACTTGTTTCATAATTAACATTCTCCCTTCGTCAATTAACTTAATTTTCTGAATTTATTTTTATTTTATCATATGTCTTCCTACCACAAATAGCAACTAATTTGTTCTTTTAACTTAAAGGAATTTTTCGATAATGAACTAAATCGTTATTTTTCAATTATTACTTTTACTTATGCTACAATATGTGCAGATATTACGGTAGGAGAGATGATAATGAATATAGCAAGTTTTTCAGCTGATGATTTTAACGTTTTTAAAATTGATGGATTGGAACCGCGAATGGATGCTTTAAAAGAGCAGATCCAACCCAAGCTACAAGCACTTGGTGAGCACTTTTCACAACAATTATCTGTGATGACCGGTGAAGAGATGTTCCCTCATGTTGCTAAGCATGCTAGAAGGAAAGTAAACCCTCCTAACGACACTTGGGTTGCCTTTGCTGCCAACAGCCGAGGTTATAAAATGATGCCACATTTCCAAATTGGTTTGTGGGAAACACATATGTTCATTTGGTTCGCAGTCATTTATGAAGCTCCTAATAAAGTTGAAATCGGGAGGCATCTAGAGCAAAATGCGAAGCAATTCATAAAAAATATTCCCTCACATTATGTTTGGTCGATGGATCATACGAAACCTGAAGTAATCCCTCATGATGGCCTTTCGGTTGATGATTTGAATTCAATGTTTAATCGTTTGCAGACAGTAAAGAAAGCTGAAATTCTTTGCGGGATAAGAATTTCTCGCGAAGAAGCCATTCAATTAAATGATGATGATTTCATTAAAACCATTAATGATGCTTTTGAGCATCTTTTACCCTTATATAAATTAAAATAAACACATATTCCACGTATTGCATTGGAATTAGTAGATGAATAGAGCATTCATACTTTAATATAAATAAAGAAAAGGGAGAGCCATTAAAGGCTCTCCTTTTCTTATTTTTGCACCAATTCTTTACTTGCTTGTATCAATTCACTTATTTGATTTTCTTTACCCGCTTCAAAGCATTCGATTATCTTGCTTCCGACGATGACACCATCGCAGGATTGCACGGTATTGCGGACATGATCTGGAGTAGAGATGCCAAATCCGGCAAGAACAGGAACAGGGCTTAGGTCTTTTACCTGTTTTAAATAGCCTCCGAGTTCTCCTCCAAAGGCATCACGGGTCCCCGTAATGCCCTTTACAGTCACAGCATAGATAAAACCCTCTGCCCCTGCCGTAATCTGAGTAATCCGTTCTCTAGAAGACGTGAGCGTCACGAGACGGATCAGTACAATCCCTGCAGTTTTTATAGTTGAAAAGCCAGCTTCTTCTTCAATTGGCAAATCAGGGATAATACATCCGGCGATTCCTGCCTGAAGACAATCTTCTGTGAATTCTTTAAGGCCATATGCCATAATAGAATTTGCATACCCCATTAAAATGATTGGAATGTTTACATCGCCTTTGATTTCAGTCACTTTTTTTAGGATATCTTTTAAAGTTGTACCATTCTCCAAAGAACGGATTCCCGCCTGTTGGATAACCGGTCCATCAGCAACAGGGTCAGAGAATGGGATACCTAATTCGACAGCTGTTGCCCCGCTTTTTTCAAGGAATATAAGTTGGCTCTTTAGCCGTTCAAGACCGCCATCTCCTGCCATAATGTAAGGAATAAATGCTTTTTCTCCCCTAGATTCACATTCCTGCAGCGCTTTTGTTAATTTATTCATGTTCGCTACCCCCTAATATAGATTGGACCGTTTCAACATCCTTATCGCCACGGCCAGATAAGCAAATCACCAAGCCTGTCCCTTTCTCCATTTCTTTGGCAAGTTTTAAACCGTAGGAGATGGCATGTGAACTTTCCAATGCAGGTATGATCCCTTCTTCCTTTGAAAGCAAAACGAGAGCTTCTAGGGCTTCTTGATCGGTAACTGAAGTATATGTCACACGATTTGTATCTTTTAGAAAACTGTGTTCCGGTCCAACCCCCGGATAATCTAACCCTGCTGAAATCGAATGTGCCTCCTGAATCTGGCCATCTTCGTTCTGCAATACATACATGAATGCCCCATGAAGCACCCCTGGCTTTCCTTTTGTTAAGCTTGAAGCATGTAACGGTGTATCAAGACCATGACCTGCTGCTTCTACTCCATATAATTTAACCGTTTCATCCTCAATGAATGGATAAAACATACCCATTGCATTGCTGCCACCGCCTATGCAAGCGACTATGGCATCAGGAAGGGCATGTACCACTTCGGAATACTGACGCTTCGTTTCCTTGCCAATCACGCTTTGAAAATCGCGTACAATAACAGGGAATGGATGCGGCCCAAGGACTGACCCCATAATATAATGAGTGTCTTCCACATTAGCTACCCAGTACCGTAACGCCTCATTGACTGCATCCTTTAGTGTCCCGCTTCCTTGTGATACAGATATAACCTTGGCACCCAGAAGTTCCATCCGGAAAACATTTAATTTCTGTCTCCTGATATCTTCCTCTCCCATAAAAATGATGCACTCTAACTTCAGCAAAGCACAAACTGTCGCCGTTGCCACTCCATGCTGTCCTGCACCTGTTTCGGCAATGACTTTTTTCTTGCCCATTTTCTGTGTTAACAAAGCCTGACCAATCGTATTATTGATTTTATGGGCACCCGTATGATTTAGGTCCTCACGCTTCAGATAAATATCGGCACCACCAGCAAGTTTCGTTAAATTTTCTGAAAAATAAAGGGGCGTTTCACGACCAATATATTGAGTAAGGTAGTAATTCAGTTGCTTTTGGAATTCTGGATCTTTTTTTGATTGTTCATATACTTCTTCAAGCTCTGTTATTGCCGCCATTAAGGTTTCCGGAACGAAACGGCCACCATATGCTCCAAAATGACCAGTTTGGTCGGGCTGTGTATAAGTACTCATCTATTTATTCCTCTTTTCCGGCTGTATTTTTCGCCTTAGTAATAAAAGCTTTTATTTTTGCAGCATCCTTTAATCCATTTGTTTCGACACCACTCGCTACGTCAACTGCGAATGGTGATACGGCAGTAATCGCTTTTCCGACATTTTCTGAAGTCAATCCTCCAGCTAGAAAAATTTTCTCCTTTGGTAAGCCCGCTTTACGAAGCATATCCCAATCCAAAGTCATTCCCTTACCAGAATTTCCTTTAGGAAGATCTACTAGTAGAAAATCAGCCGGATAATCGTGAAGGCTTTCAAGATCTTTCTCTGACTGGATGGCAAAGGCCTTAATAACCGGGAGAGTCATTCTCTCAGCAAAACTGGCAGACTCGTTACCATGTAGCTGAATATAATCCAATCCGGCAATTTCAGCAATTCGTATCACTTCTTGTTCGGTTTGATTAGCAAACACTCCGACTTTTTTTACGTGTGCAGGGAGATTCCCTGCTATTTCACATACTATTTCGGGATGAACTTTCCGGCTACTTTCTGCAAAAATGAACCCAATAAAGTCTGCACCGAATGTTACAGCTGTCTGAGCCGCTGCTAATGTCTTTATCCCACAAATTTTTACAAACATATTAATCTCCTTATAAACTCATTTGCAGTTCTGCCATCGTATTTGGAAGGTTAGGTGATATCATTAATGTTTCTCCAACTAAAATGCCCCTCGCCCCTGCTTCCCTCACACGCTGTACGTCTTCTTTTGTCTTGATTCCACTTTCGCTGATAATGATGTGACGTTTTGGATCAAGTAGCTTCGCAAGTCGTTCCGTAACCGCCAAATCCACTTCGAATGTTTTTAAATTTCGATTGTTAATCCCTATCAGCTCTGCATTAAGCTCAAGTGCTTGCTTTAACTCGGCTTCATCATGGACTTCTGTTAATACATCAAGCCCTTTATGTTTTGCATATTGATATAAATCATGAAGGCGTTCTTTTGAAAGAGCTGCCACAATTAATAGAATGATAGTCGCACCAGCTTGATAGGCACGGTCGATTTGAATTTCATCAATGATGAAATCTTTACATAACCTTGGAATTTGTATAGCCTGGCTCACGTTTTTTAAATCGGCAATTGACCCTTTAAAGAAGACCTCATCCGTCAATATCGATATGGCTGCGGCTCCACCTTTTTCGTAAGAAAGAGCCTGCTCGATTGGATCGACATTCATTTTAATGTCTCCTTTTGATGGGGATGCTCGTTTAATTTCCGCGATAACCGCGATTGATTTCGCCGTTTTCAATTTTTCTACAAGAGAAGGTCTGACTGTATTGATCATTTCCCCATCATCTAAACCCATTTCTTTTAACTGTGCTACTTCTACTTTTTTCTGTTCAATAATTTTCGTTAAAATATTATCCATTTACATTACCACCTTATTTCTGTTGCCATAGGCAATTAGATTTTCTAATTTTTTCAGAGCCGATCCGCTGTCCAGACTTTCTTCCGCCAAGGTAATTCCTTTTTTGATCGTCGCTGCCGTTCCATGGGCGTATAAACCCAAACCTGCATTCAATAAAACGGTGTCACGATATGCACCTTTTTCTCCTTTTAAGAGACGGAGCATAATATCAGCATTTTCTTTTGCATCACCGCCGCGGATTGCGTCATTTCCGTAAATCGGCAAATCCACTTCCTCAGGATGGAGTGTAAAAGGGATAATATCCCCTTGCTCCAGAAGCACGAGTGAATTTTCTCCCTGTAGGCTGGCTTCATCCATAAAACCTGCACCATTGATGACAACCGCACGTGTTCTGCCTAATTTATGAAGTACTTCTGCAAATAGCTCGAGCATATCACGGCGGTTAATACCTAATAATTGTGTATCGAGCTGAACGGGATTCGTTAATGGTCCTATCAGATTAAATATTGTCGGGATTTTCAATTCTTTTCTCACTTTCATGATTCGGGCAATATTAGGGTGTACAGAAGGGGCAAATAAGAAAGTGATTCCATTTTCCTCTAACAGTTCTTTCATCATTTCTGGTTCTAAGAACAAATTAACACCGAGCTCTTCCAAAACATCTGCACTTCCTGTTTTACTTGAAATGCTGCGGTTTCCATGTTTGGCAACCTTAACACCTGCACCAGCCAGCACGAAGGCTGAAGCGGTACTAATATTGAAGCTTTGTGAGCCATCTCCACCAGTTCCGCAATTATCCATCACATTAAGGCAGTTTGTTTTCACACTTCTTGCTTCTTTTCTCATGACTCGGACAAGGCTTGCAATTTCACCTGCCGTTTCACCTTTTGCTTTTAGAGCAATAATGAAAGCCGCCATCTCGCTTTCCGTAATATCTGTAGAAAATAACGCTTGGGCTGCTATACTCATCTCATCTTCCGTCAATGTTTGACGCTCTGCTAACTTTTCTAAATACTCCTTCACTACTAACTCCCCCAATTGTTTTTTGTGATTATAAAATGGATTCTTTCTTCTCTAATTGATATGTCTCGGCAATCTTATAAAATTCATGTAATAGTTCCTTACCGATTTTCGTTCCAATAGATTCAGGGTGGAATTGTAAACCGTAAAGCGGATAATCTTGATGTTTTAAAGCCATGATTTCTCCATCATCCACTGCGCTCGCCGTAACAGTTAATTCATTAGGTAAGCTTTCCCTTTCAACTACTAAGGAATGGTAACGCATCACTGGAAATTGTGGATTCTGATTGACAAATACCCCTGTTCCGTCATGTTCGATAACCGATGTTTTGCCGTGCATGATATATTTGGCCCCAATCACATTTGCCCCAAAGGTTGCACCAATAGCCTGATGACCAAGGCAAATACCTAAAAGCGGAAGCTTCTTATAAAAAGAACGTATGATTTCCATGCTAATTCCAGCATCTTCTGGACGGCCTGGCCCTGGTGAAATAACGATTGCCTTAGGATTCATTTCCTCAATTTCAGCAATGGTGATTTCGTCATTTCTTTTCACGATGATTTCTTTTTCTACTTCCCCTAAATATTGATAAAGGTTATAAGTAAACGAGTCATAGTTATCAATTAATAAAATCATTTTGTGTTAACCTCCATGAGCGCTCGTGCTTTATTTTGTGTTTCCTCATATTCTGTTTTTGGATCTGAATCATATACAATTCCTGCTCCGGCCTGTACATACGCACTGCCATCTTTTATGATCATCGTCCGGATTGCAAGAGCCATATCTAGATCTCCACCAAAACCGATAAATCCTATTGCCCCTGAATAGATCCCGCGTTTACAATTTTCAAGTTCGTTAATCAACTCCATTGCCCTAATTTTAGGGGCTCCTGAGACAGTACCTGCAGGAAGACATACCGTTAATGCATCTAAACTCGTGAATCCTTCCTTAAGTTCTCCGCTAATCTTTGAGGCAATATGCATGACATGTTGATATCTTTGAATTTCCATTTCCTCGGTAAGGTGGATTGAGCCTATTTCACAAACCCTCCCAAGATCATTTCTTCCGAGATCAACAAGCATTCTATGTTCAGCGAGTTCTTTTTCATCCATCAGCAGGCTTTTTTCCATGCCTTTATCTTCTTCATCCGTCTTCCCTCTTGGTCGTGTACCGGCAATGGGGTTAACATGAACCATTCCTGCTGAAACACTGATCAAACTTTCAGGGGAGGAACCTATAATAGTATAGTCACCAAATTCGATATAAAACATATAGGGAGATGGGTTGGCTAAGCGGAGACGGCGGTAAGCATCGAAAGGCTCTCCATCAAAGTCGGCCTGAAACCTTTGTGACAAGACGACTTGGAAAACTTCACCTGCCACAATCGCTTCCTTTACTTCAAGTACCATTTTCTCGAATTCATCCTGGCTGAAATTAGAATTAAATTCTAAAGATTCTGACGATATTTCCTTTGAGGGTTTACTAGGCCGATTGATTTTCTCCTTCATTCCCATTAGGCTTATTTCGCTATCCTCTTCCGCAGTCAAAAGATGAATCTTTTGAAGTACATGATCAAATATATACAGTTCCTTAAAGAAAAGGAAATGAGCATCCGGCATTTGAAGAGAATCAGGTGGCACCGGACCGATGTTTTCATAAAGACGAATAATATCATAGCCCATATACCCGATTGCCCCACCATTAAATGGCGGAAGATGAACTGGGGAATCTTCTATTTCTACCAACAATTGATTTTTCAGAAATTCAATGATATTGATGTTCCTTACGAGTTTCTCACCTGTATTAGAATCCTTCACATATACTTGATTACCTAATGACGTCACCTCCAAATATGGGTTTGATCCTAGATAGGAGTAGCGACCATTATCATGATGTGAATTCGAACTTTCCAATAAAAACTTCTTTTCTTCATCCAATTTTTGAAAAATGGCAATCGGTGTATGAATATCCCCTTCAATCGTTTCCATTTTGAAACGCAGTATCTTTTTTTCATCCAAATGATTCATCTAATATTACCTCCTAATTTTCAATCCAATAATGAAAACTTCCGATTGCTATACCTTTAGGCAAACATATTCGGAGTTGTGTTTATATTTTTTCTCTAAAATCTTTCTCCAGTTCATCTTCACAATAATTGTAAATGCATAAAAAAAGCCCCCTGCAAACACAAATTATGTGTCTGCAGAGGACGGTATACCGCGGTGCCACCTCAAGTTGGAAAAACATATTATTTTTCCCTCTCAAGCAAGAAATTATACATTTCTTGCCAAACCCATTAACGGTGGAAGCCGAGTTTCCCTACTTATTTCAAGAAACCACTCATAAGTCCATTCACCTTCTTATATCGTACCGGTTTCCACCTGTTCCGGCTCTCTGTGACGACTCTAAAAAGATTACTACTCTTAATCATAGATTTAATTATCCATTTTAAAAAAACACAAAAAGGGCCCTCATCCAAAGGACGAGGAACCCGTGGTACCACCTTAATTAGCTTAATAAGCTCACTTTACGGCATTATAAATATTATATGCCTATCTCCATTAACGATGAGATAATCGCCAAAGCCTACTCCGTCAATCCGTTTCGGTTTGGGGCTCGGAAGTCCATTCGCTTAAATTTGTTCACCAGTTTTCAGCAACCACTGGCTCTCTGCAGAACAGCATTAAGGTACTCTTCTTCGTCATTGCCTTTATCATTTCTTGATTATTATGTTAAAACAATCTATTCATGAAGTCAATGGAGTTTTCTAAAAATAATATTTTTATTATTTCATTCGTATCCAGTCATCGTCTTCGATTTCTTTTGCTTTCTTAATAACAAGATATGCGGAATAGTCGCTGACAGACTCAAACTCATCCGTATATTTTTTTTCATCCGCTTTGCCGGGGACTATTTCCTTAAACCTTCGATATGCTTTCATAAAAGCTTCTTTTTGTATTTTACTTTCATATGCCTTTTCGACTGCTTCAAAAAATTTAATAACATCGACGATTTCTTCCGTTGACCAATCAAGATCCATTGGATATTGATAATCCATGCTTACACGCTCCTTCTAGATAGTTATTCCTGTTGCTTGGGAGACTATTATCAGTCTGCCCATTTTGAGCGAATTGCCTCTGCTTGGCTGATAATCCGACTGAATAGCTCAGCCGTCGTTGGTACATCATGAATCAGACCCATTACTTGTCCAGCCCAAGCATATCCTTCACCTTCAACTCCATCATGGATATAACGCTGGTTTGCTTTTCCACTTATGTAATTCTGCAGTTGCTCATATCCGCCGTCTTCCTTTTCTATTTCAAGAATTTTATCAGTCCAACCATTTGCAATAACACGGGCTGGTGCACCAATAGACCGCTTAATGACAACGGTATCATTTTCTGTACCGGAAACCAAGGCATTTTTGTATAATTCATGGGCATGAACACATTCTTTTACTGCAATGAACCTGGTGCCCATTTCAATCCCTTCGGCTCCAAGTGCCAACGCCGCCATCAACCCGCGCCCATCACCGAAACCACCTGAGGCGATGACTGGAATTTTCACGGAGTCTACCACTTGAGGAATTAATACAGAGGTTCCGATATCATCGCGTCCTAAATGTCCTCCGCCCTCCTGACCAACTACCATCACTGCGTCTGCACCCAGCTGCTCAGCCTTGATTGCCTGCCTTCTTGCCGCAACTAGCACAAGTTTTTTCACCGGAGTATCCTTAACATAATCGATAAATGGCGCTGGATTCCCACCAGTTACAGAAACAACGGCAATCTCCTCTTTTAGTGCTGCTTCAAGCATATGTTCATATGGTCTTCCGTGCTGACCAATTGCAAAATTAACGCCAAACGGTTTGTCCGTCAATGATTTTGTTTTTCGTATTTCCTCTACCAATTGATCAGGGTTATCCAACGACATCGCTGTTACCTGCCCTAGGCCCCCTGCATTCGAAACAGCCGCAGCTAGTTCTGCATAAGCTAAATGCGCCAATCCTCCTTGCACAATCGGGTATTGAATCCCTAACAAATCAGTCACACGAGTTTTCCAATTCAAAATCTTCATCCCCCTTTTACTTCTGAGTGAGTTTTATTAATGAACACTCTCTATTACACCTTTATTATGGCAAATATTGTTTTTTCATTCAATTTTAAAACTCATAGTTCAAATTGTTTTTGATTTAAAAGATAAACTCTTGAACTGGTAAATATTCCTTCCTGCTATTACAAGGTATGTACAATAGAACTCAAGCTGTTATTTTTTACATTAAACTCACGCTAGGCATTTATATGTAAGACGTGCTATAATTCATTTGTTTTATGTCTATCCACAAGAGCTTACTAACCGTTTTTTAAGGTTACTCCAAATAGGAGAAACATACGACTGTAAATAGAAAGGGAGTATATTTCCCTGGATATTTCGTACCTATTATATTGAAAAGGGGCCACAAAGAATTGTCACAGAATGAAACACCATTATATACTGCCTTATTACAGCATGCCAAAAAAAATCCCGTTCAATTTCATATTCCAGGTCATAAAAAAGGAAAAGGAATGGACGCTGATTTTCGTGATTTTATTGGAGAAAATGCACTATCTATAGATTTAATCAATATCGCACCACTCGATGATCTCCACCAGCCAAAGGGAATCATTAAAAGAGCCCAGGACCTTGCTGCAGAAGCATTTGGGGCCGACCATACATTCTTTTCCGTTCAGGGAACAAGCGGTGCAATCATGACGATGGTCATGGCAGTCTGCGGTCCTGGGGATAAAATCATCGTCCCGAGGAACGTACATAAATCTGTTATGTCTGCTATTGTATTTTCAGGAGCGGTTCCTATTTTCATCAATCCTGAAATTGACAAAGACTTGGGAATCTCACATGGAATTACCATTGATGCTGTTGAAAAAACATTAAAGGAACACAGCGATGCAAAAGGCTTACTCGTAATCAATCCGACCTATTTCGGCATTTCTGCTGATTTGCAGAAAATTGTAGAAGTTGCTCATTCCTACCAAATACCTGTACTGGTTGATGAAGCCCATGGTGTTCATATTCACTTCCACGAAGACTTGCCTATGTCCGCTATGCAAGCTGGAGCTGATATGGCCGCTACGAGTGTTCATAAACTGGGTGGATCACTAACAGGAAGTTCCATTTTAAATGTTAAGAATGGTTTAATTTCTGCCAATCGGGTCCAGGCAATTTTGAGTATGCTCACTACTACCTCAACTTCCTATATTCTTCTTGCATCTCTCGATACCGCAAGAAGACAACTTGCGACCGTTGGAAGAGAAATGATAGATGGTGCTATCAAGCTTGCAGAGTATATCCGGACAGCTATTAATGAGATTCCTTATTTATACTGTGTTGGAAGCGAAATTTTAGGTAGTAAGGCAACCTATAGTTATGATCCGACAAAACTAATCATCTCCATTAAAGAATTGAATATTACCGGATACGACGTTGAGAAATGGCTTCGAGAAAAACATAATATTGAAGTAGAACTTTCTGATTTGTATAACATCCTTTGCCTAATCACACCAGGGGACTCTAAAACAGAAGCAGATTTGTTAATCGCTGCCCTTAAAGACTTATCGGATGAGTTTAAAGAAATGGCTGCTGATCATGAAAAAATCGAAGTCCTGCTTCCCGATACACCACCTCTTGCTTTATCACCGAGAGATGCATTTTACGCAGAAACTGAAGTGGTTCCTATCGAGGAATCTGTTGGCAAAATCAGTGCTGAATTCATCATGGTCTATCCGCCAGGGATTCCAATTTTTATACCTGGTGAACTGATAACAGAAGATAATATCACATACATTCAGAAAAATATCGAGGTTGGTCTACCAGTTCAAGGTCCAGAGGATCCAGAAATTAAATATTTACGAATTATTAAAAACTGATTGAATATCAAAAACCAGAGCATAAACAAACTGCTCTGGTTTTTTTATGCGACTCCAAAGGCCCACCCCATTCCAGTTGCCCGTGCTTTACACAGATAAGGTTCAGAAATATAGGGATTTGCCAAATTCTGAGTTCCTACTGTACAAGCAAAAAAAGGGTGCCCCAGGTTACAGCTCCTGAAACACCCTCGAATTCTATTAATATCTGAGATTATCTTTTTTATTATTTTTCAGAGGCAGCCGTATCACAGCTGTGGCAGTTGTGATTGTGTGTATAAAGTACACTTACTTTTTCATCTTCAAAATGTTCAATCGTGCTATTGCAAGTTTGACATACGATAGTTCCCATTTTTACAACCCCTTCCTCTATATTGTATGCATTAATCATTAAATGTAACCGCTTTATATGAATTATAATATAACACATTTATAATTTCAAGCTATTAAGTATAACATATATAAAATTCCCTTAAATTCATTTCATTCAATGCCTTTGATTTATTTCTCTCTGGATTGAAGCCCCCTTAAAATGGTTAGAAGGACAGAGACTCAAAGCTTCACAGTAGGCTGATACATTTTATCACGAAGCGAATCCAACGACTCTTCCATTCTCCATATTAAAGTAGCTGGTTAAAGGTTAGGCTATTCGAAGTCGTTTAGCTTGTTCTACGGTCTAACCTAAACATGGTATTTATCCATACAAAGTATCCTGAGTAGATGTTGAATCTGTCAACACCCTGAAATTAACCTCCTCATAATCATAGGCGGCAGAATGTCAGTTACGAGTTCTCCAGTGATTGTTATTGTCTATTTTATAAACCCCTGTAAATAATTCTTCTTTGTCCATTTGTGACCTTTTTCACCCTATATATAAATTCATGCTTACACTTGCATTAGTTCATCAAAATCGTAAGTCTTCAACCAGGACGCACATGCCTCAATATCAGTGGAAAACATACGGTCCTTTGTAATACTCGGTACAATCTCCCTGGCCTTTTCAAAGAAACGAAGGGTTCTCGGAGCCATTCGTTCGATTCCCCGGTATTCGACCCCCTGCATCGCTGTAATACATTCAATCGCCAACTACATGCCATGTATATTTTGAATGATCTGGTATGCGTGTCTTGCTGCAATCGTACCCATGCTCACATGTCCTCTTGATTAGCTGAAGATGGAATGGAGTCTACACTTGCTGGATGGGCCAGCGCCTTATTTTCCTATATGAGCGATGCCGCACAATATTGCATAATCATTGCACCTTACTGTAGCCCAGGTCTTGCGCTCAAAAAAGGCGGCAGATCATTCAGCTGTGGATTTACGAGTCGTTCAATCCTCCGTTCTGATATACTAGCAATTTCTGCAACACCCATCTTAAAAAAATCCATTGCAAATGCAAGAGGTTGACCATGAAAGTTCCCCTGAAATCACAGTTTCTCCTTCATCAAAAATAAGGGGATATTGGGAGAAAGGGTGACCATCTCTTTATTAAAAATGATTTTTTATTGACTTATTGTTAAAACTTTACCGGTAAGCATCATCCCCTACACCCCTTTAACATAGTAAAGGAGCTCTATCGCTTTAAATTAAGTGATACAGCCCCTTTTTGTAAAACATTAATATCTTCATCAAATTGTATATTCATAATATATTCATGATTCCCACCTCTTATTAACTATCATCTGTATAAATTTTACATCGAAATAAAAACTGGAAGCCAACACACTTTAACAATTTTTAAAAACATTAACAAACTAACCTAGCAGAGTGAAAAAGGAATTTTACCTTTAAATTTACATATAGATAAGTATATAAAACAACCATAAAATGTTAAAATACAATTAAAATCTATAGAGCTAAGGGGGATTCAAATGGTTGAAAATGCCTATATCAAGCTCGTTCCTGAGTCTGTGAAAGAAGCCGTAACCATTGAAGACGTGAAGGAATTACTCACATATTACCAAATGATCACCGCTAAAACGGGAAAACAACTCAATTGGGATTATGATAAGAAGGCCTTTCCTTATGAAATGAAAGAGCCTGAAAAGATGAAAGATAAAGTAATTTATCTCCAATCCAATGTGGACAGATATCACATGATACTAATCGGAGTCGACCAAGAAATCGTACAGGACGAAGATGGACTAGAGCGAATTCAATCTTATATCCAATTCACCCTCCCAGAAACGGCAACATTCGGTGATAAAGGGAAAGCTAATGAATTATGCAAATTCCTTGCAAAGAAGTTACGAGCACAGCTCCATCTCTTTAACAAGCGAGTGATGTATTACTATCCAAGAAAATAAAAAACTGATAGTGGCCGTAACTTCAAATCATTCAGGCGTTTCAATTAATTTTGGGTCAAGAATCTTATATCCTTTCTTATGAAAATCTTTCACAATATCCTCTATCGCTTCTCTCGTCCATTTTCGGTCGTGCATCAGTAAACTGGCTCCATTGGATAAATAAGGATTGTTCAACATGATCTCTTTCAATGCTTTTTTATCTTGATATTCCTTTTCCCAATCATATCCATATGTCCAATTCATGACCAGCATTTTTTCATTTGCAGCAACTTTTTTGGAAAAATCGGTATTAGATCCAAAAGGCGCCCTAAAATACTTAGGGCGTTCCCCGATAATGCCTTCCACCAAATTATTCAATTTTACGATTTCCCGCTTTTGCTCTTCTTCTGTCAGCTCTTTCAAATTGACATGAGAATAAGTATGATTACCGATGGAAAAGCCCATATCATGAATTTCTTTTAACATCGATTTCTTTTCATCACTTTCAAGAAAATGTCCATTTACAAAAAATATCGCCGGCACTTGAAGTTTTTGAAGTGTTTTTGCAATTTCTAACGAGTACTTATCAGGTGCATCATCGAACGTCAACAAGACAACCTTAGGTTCTGCATCCTGAATTGGTTCAAATGACCAATTATCTTTGTTCAACCGGTACTCGGCCTGAAAATTTTCTTTCTCTGAATTCCTAATTGTTTTTGAAGCTTCTTCTTTCATATCTTGCTCTTGTTTGGTTTCATCTTGGATAGTGGTAGTTGTTTCCACACTTTTTGGTTCTTTTTTTTCAGTTTGATTGGAAACTGAATTATTACAACCAATTAATAAAAGTGAAGCAAATACAAACATAACTACTACTTTGGTGATCATGTTTCCTCCGTGTTTTTCATGTGTCATTGTAAAGATTCAAAATTCAATAAATGGGTACTAACGTTTCCAAAAGAATTTGCATTACACCGTAACATAGTAAACTGATTATGGTAACAAGCATTGTCCGCTTGTTGGATTTTAAAATCATTTTACCAATGTAAATGGCCAAATAAGAAAAAACCAGAAACATAAATACCTTAAAAACAAAACGATCATTAACAGAAAGCCATTCAACCAATGTATATCCGCTCCAAACGATTAGTTGAAAGAGGATTACCAGATAATTTTTCAAGTGATCCACCCCATTTAAATTGAATAATCAGCCACTTTGTTTAATCGGCATCCTTATTCTTCAGTACATCGCTCTTTCTATTTTTTTTCCTCTTTTACTCAATTTAAACCTTTTATAGAAAAAAAGTATGAAGACCTTTGTATAGCTTATGCGCATTTTGCACTTTTCATTTAAATTGAGTAAAGAAAATATCCTAATTTGGGAGAAGACATTAAATTTGTACCAGTTTTAATTTATTTTTTATTTATAAAAACCAAAAAAGCGCACTGCAAATGGCGACACGCTTTTTTTGGTATCAATTATTTAATAATATGAATTGGAGTTCCTAGGGCTACTTCAGCAGCTTCCATAGTGATTTCTCCTAAAGTTGGATGTGCATGGATTGTCATCGCGATATCTTCAGCAGTCATTCCTGCTTCGATAGCTAAACCAAGTTCTGCAATCATATCAGAAGCATTTGGTCCTGCGATTTGGGCTCCAATAACCAATCCGTCTTCTTTGCGAGTGATTAGCTTCACAAATCCGTCCGTATTGTTCAATGAAAGAGCACGTCCATTTGCAGCGAATGGGAACTTAGAAGCAAGCGCTTCGATTCCAGCTTCCTTCGCTTCTTTTTCATTATATCCGACAGAAGCAAGTTCTGGTTCAGAGAATACAACAGCCGGAATAGCAAGATAGTCGATTTCTGATGAATGTCCTGCAATGGCTTCAGCTGCAATTTTACCTTCATAAGAAGCTTTATGAGCCAATTGTGGTCCAGAAACGATATCACCGATTGCGTAAATGTTTTTCACGCTTGTACGGCATTGTTTATCAGTTTCGATTAAACCACGGTCAGTCATTTTGATTCCGACTTGTTCAAGACCAATTTCTGAAGTGTTCGGACGACGACCTACTGTTACTAAAACGTAATCGGCTTCGACTTTTTTCTCTTCGCCTTTTACTTCATAAGTAACGGTAACGCCTGTTTCAGTTTCTTCCACACCTTTAGCATTTGCTTTAGTAACAATTTCAGCACCTTTGTTTTTAAGGTTACGTTTAACAAGTGCTGCCATTTGTTTTTCAAAGCCTGCAGAAAGAATCTCTTCCGTACCTTCAAGTATAGTCACTTTAGTTCCAAAGCTGGCGAATGCGCCGCCAAGCTCTGTACCAATGTAACCTCCACCGATTACTACGATAGAACTTGGAACTTCTTCCAAAGCAAGAGCTCCAGTAGAATTAAGTACACGTTTCGTATATTTAAAGGACGGAATCTCGATTGGTGATGAACCAGTAGCGATGATTGCGTTTTTAAATGTATATGTTTGAGCTGAGTCATCATTCATAACACGGATGCTGTTTTCATCAACGAAATAAGCTTCGCCTGTTACAACCTCAACGTTATTACCTTTTAACAGGCTGCTTACGCCGCCAGTTAATTTTTTTACAACAGTACCTTTCCAAGCTTGTACTTTAGAAAAATCAACAGTAACTTTTTCTGCAAAGATACCCATGTCTTCTGAATGTTGAGCCTCATGGAAACGGTGTCCCGCTGAAATTAAAGCTTTTGATGGGATACAGCCTACATTCAAACAAACTCCGCCAATTGTTCCTTTTTCAACGACCGTTACTTTCTGTCCAAGCTGTGCTGCGCGAATTGCCGCAACATATCCCCCTGGGCCTGAACCGATCACTAAAGTATCTGTTTCGATTGGAAAATCTCCTACTACCATTGTTTACGCCTCCATTAGCAATAATTCTGGGTCGTTCAATAACTTTTTGATGTGATTCAATGCATGCTGAGCAGTAGCCCCGTCAATCATGCGGTGATCAAAACTCAGTGATAATGCCAGAACTGGAGCGGCGATAATTTCCCCGTCGCGTACAATTGCTTTTTCGGCAATGCGTCCAATCCCTAGAATGGCAACTTCTGGATGATTGATTACAGGTGTGAACCACTGACCGCCTGCGGAACCGATATTCGTGATGGAACATGAAGCACCTTTCATTTCGTTAGGAGCCAATTTTCCGTCACGAGCTTTCGTAGCTAATTCATTAATTTCTTGTGAAATAGCAAAAGTTGATTTACGATCTGCATCTTTTACAACTGGAACGAGCAGTCCTTTGTCTGTGTCTGCCGCAATTCCGATATTGTAATAGTGTTTATGGATAATTTCACTTGCCTCATCATCAAACGATGTGTTAAGCATAGGGAATTCACGCAATGCACTTGTTAACGCTTTAACAACATAAGGTAGGAATGTAAGCTTAATTCCTTTTTCTGCAGCAATTTCCTTGAATTTCTTACGATGAGCAACTAGTAGCGTCACATCGACTTCATCCATTAATGTTACATGTGGAGCTGTCTGTTTGGATTTAACCATTGCTTTGGCGATCGCTTTTCTCATACCGCTCATTTTCTCGCGAGTTTCAGGATATTGCCCTTCTGGAATTGAAACTTTTTGTTTTTCGGTTGTTTCCGTATCGTTTTGTTGTGAAGCTTCACTTTGAGCTGCTGGTTGCTGTGGAGCCGTTTTGCCGTTTTTGAAAGCATCGATATCTTCTTTCATGATGCGGCCATTATCCCCAGAACCAGAAATCTCACGAATATTTACCCCTTGTTCGCGTGCATATTTCCTAACAGAAGGCATGGCGATAATACGTCGTGAAGGATCCGCCTCAACCTGTGGTTGTGATCCCGCGCCCGTTTCTGCACTATTTTCTTGAACCGGAGCAGCCTCTTTCTTGACTTCCTGTCCAGCTTCAGCCGTAGCTTGAACCTGGGCCTCCGTATTCTTCTCACCTTCTGCCTTCGCTTCTTCTCCATGATCCCCTTTAAACTGAAGATCTTCATAACCTGGAGCATCGAATGTTACAAGTACATCACCGACAACGGCAACCGTTCCTTCTTGAACAAGGATTTCTTCCACGGTACCTTCCACTGGTGATGGAATTTCAACAACGGCTTTATCGTTTTGAACCTCGCAAAGCACGTCATCTTCTTGGATCTTATCTCCTGGTTTAACAAACCATTTCACTATTTCACCTTCGTGTATACCTTCTCCGATATCAGGGAGTCTAAATTGGAATGCCACTGAGTTCAACCTCCTATATTAAATCATACTTAGTGCTTTGAATAAAGTCCTTTATCTTGTAATTCTTCTAATGCGAATTACTTCCTCAAGCAGTTACTACCATTCCGATTACTCAAGATAGTTAAAACTTCAAGACTTTAGTCGCCGTTTCAATAATGTCTTTATAATTAGGGAGCCATACTGTTTCAGCTTGAGAAAACGGGAATACTGTATCAGCAGCAGCCACTCGTAGTACTGGTGCATCCAAGCTTAAAATAGCACGTTCGTTAATTTCCGCGACAACATTCGCTGCTATGCCAGCTTGCTTTTGTGCTTCTTGAACAACGATAGCGCGTCCAGTTTTTTCCACTGATGCAATGATTGTATCAATATCCAATGGAGATACAGTTCTTAAGTCAACAACTTCAACCGAATGACCTTCCTTAGCCAATTCTTCAGCTGCCTTGATTGATTCCTGTACCATCGCACCATACGTAATAATGGACAAATCCGTTCCTTCTCTTTTTACATCTGCTTTTCCTAATGGAATTGTATATTCTTCCTCAGGAACTTCCTGACGGAAAGAGCGGTACAATTTCATGTGCTCAAGGAAAATGACAGGGTCATTATCACGAATCGCTGAAATCAATAAGCCTTTAGCATCGTAAGGAGTGGAAGGGATAACTACCTTTAACCCTGGTTGCTGAGCCATTAAACCTTCTAAGCTATCAGCATGCATTTCCGGAGTATGCACTCCACCTCCGAAAGGTGAGCGAATTGTAACCGGCGCACTGTAACGTCCGCCTGAACGGTAGCGCATACGAGCAAGCTGACCGCTTACGGAATCCATTACTTCATATATAAAACCGAAGAATTGAATTTCAGGAACAGGACGGAAACCTTGTAAAGAAAGACCGACCGCTAATCCACCGATTCCAGATTCAGCAAGAGGAGTATCGAATACACGATCTTCGCCGAATTCTTTTTGAAGATTTTCCGTTGCACGGAAAACTCCACCATTAAGACCAACATCTTCTCCAAAAACGAGTACATTCTCGTCATTTTTAAGTTCTGTACGTAATGCTTCTGTAATTGCTTGAATCATCGTCAATTGAGCCATGGCTTACTTCGACTCCTTCTCTTTATAAATTTCATATTGTTCTTTTAAGTTATAAGGCATTTCTTCATACATGTTTTCAATAAGGTCTGTCACCTTTTGCTTAGGTTCTGCATCTGCCATTTTGATTGCTTCTTTAATATCGTCTTTTGCTTTTTCTATTGTTTCGTTCTCTAATTCTTCATTCCAGAGTTTTTTGTTTTCCAAGAACTTGCGGAAACGAACCAATGGATCTTTCAATTCCCACTCATTATCCATATCAGAAGTACGGTAGCGTGTCGGGTCATCTCCAGCCATCGTATGTGGTCCATAACGGTAAGTTAATGTTTCAATCAATGTAGGGCCCTCACCATTAATTGCACGTTCACGAGCTTCTTTAACTGCTGTATAAACGGCCAACGCATCCATACCATCAACTTGGATGCCAGGAATACCTGCAGCCACACCCTTTTGGGCTAATGTTTTCGATGCTGATTGCAATTCAACAGGTGTTGAGATTGCAAAACGGTTATTTTGTACGATGAAAATAGCTGGTGCTTTAAATGCACCTGCAAAGTTGATTCCTTCGTAGAAGTCCCCTTGTGATGTACCACCGTCACCCGTATATGTGATTGCTACTGCTTTTTTACCGCGTTTTTTCATACCTAAAGCTACACCTGCAGCCTGAATATACTGAGCACCGATAATAATTTGCGGTGAAATTACATTAACATCTTCCGGGATTTGATTCCCTTTAAAATGTCCCCTTGAGAATAAGAATGCTTGCCAAAGCGGCAGACCATGCCAAACAATTTGCGGCACATCACGATAACCTGGAAGAATGAAATCTTCTTTCTCCAATGCATACTGGGAAGCGATTTGCGAGGCTTCTTGACCGGCAGTCGGTGCATAGAACCCTAATCTCCCTTGACGGTTCAATGAAATTGAACGTTGATCCAAGATACGCGTATAAACCATGCGGCGCATTAATTCTTGTAGTTGTTCATCAGTTAAATCAGGCATTGCCGCTTCGTTAACGACTTCTCCTTCTTCATTTATAATTTGAAAAGTTTCAAATTGTTCTTCCACTTTCTTAAGCTGATTCTGAACATTAAATTTAGCTTGTTTAGTTTTTTGAGCCATTTGGCACCTCATCCTTTCATTAAAAAGGTTTGCTATTATTATTCTATAAGCAAAAATATTTTGCTTTATAGTTTCTTCAACAATGCATTCTTTTATTTTTCCCTTAAGCCTAATCCCTCAAACGTGGATATGGTTAATATGTCTCAATCTTATTCTGTACCATAAAAAAAATCAAGAAAAATGATACAAGAACTTTTATAAATTTAGTTTACAAGATGCATTCACGTCAAGTCAATCACTTGTATTTCCTTATTTTTAAGATTCAATAGAATTTCCAACGCCAAATCTTCATCACTGTGTTAGTTTTGATTTTGTAACTGTACTATAAATTTTCTTCCTTTTTTTAATTTATAGGTACTGAAGTATAATATTACACTTCTATTGACTATCCAATCGATTCCCAAATTGCTTTAACTAAAGGCATTTGAGACTTTAAAATAATATTTCGAGAAAATTTTTAAACGCTTTCATTTCATTCTGCTGTTAGATTTTCTATTTTAGAATTTTTTAGTACAGTTTCTTCATTTTTTATATTTAGGAGTTCTTTTATATATTGAATAAAAAAATTATTCTAGAATTTTTTAGTTAATAAACTAATGAATGCATAAAAAATAGGCTATGGGTATTACCCACAGCCCATTAAATAATTATTTTTTGGTTGAATCTGCCATTTCTATTCCTGAACTGTTGTAAAAACTTTCTTTTTTCTGATTAGATTTTTCAGTTAATTCATTAAATTGGCTATTCGTTTTCAACACTTTTGTATATGAGGTATTGATTTTCTTGATTTGGCCTTGTAACTCATCCATTTTCAAATCTTCTTTTTTAAATAGTTCATACAATTCACGATCATACTCTAAGCTTTGCTGATAAGCTTCATATAGGTTATCGTACGTGCTATATCGTTCACTCATTATCTTATTCATTTCAGTGGCTTCTTTTTTTACCTTCTTATCTTCTATTTTCCCAATTTGTTCTTCTATCTTATTAAATTGTTTTTTTGAGGCCTGCATACTGTTATGTTCTTTTTCAATAATAGCCTCGCGTTCATCAATATTCTTAGTTGCTTCATCTGAAAGTTCAACGATTTGTTCATATTCATTCATTCCAAGTTTAATAATTTTATCATATTGCTCTTTTTCTTTATTCTCCAATTTATTAAGTGGCTCTTGATGCTCGGTAAAATCACTTTCCTTCTCCGTAGTTTTTTCAAGAATTTTATGGATTTTTTCTTCCGGTGAACTACTAAAACAACCGGTCATAATTGTTAAGGAAAGAAGTAAAACAAAATATAGACGAAAACGTTTCAACATCGACAGCTCCTCCTGATAGTTCTTTGAAGTAGGATATTTTTCTACTCATCTGTTTTAGATGATTGCAGACTCTTGTACTAATCATATTCTAAGCAGGAATTTTCCATTACTAGGCTTTAGCCTACACCCTTTAAACCGTATTGCATAGGCTGTAGAGACCGTTTCAACTTAGAGTGGTCAATACTTTAACAATATAAAAACGGAGGTATAAAATTATGTATGGAGGTTACACCCAGGATTGTTGTTATCCGGTTTCCGCCGCACCCAGCTATGGTTATGGGGGAGGTGGAGGGGGATGTGGAGGCGGCTTTGGATCCGGCTTTGCTCTAATCATCGTCCTTTTCATCCTGCTTATCATTGTCGGCGCCTGCTTCTGCTAAACAGATAATTACTACTACCTTTACCCGAATATGTTATCTATTTACCCTGATTTCACAAAAAAATGAATGATTTTTAAAAAAAGATCACAATCGGTTTATACAATCATGATAGGGATAGGGATTTGAGTATTGATCCTATCCCTATCATGTTCTCTTTTATCAATCCAAAAGCCTAAGTATACAGTCCATTAACTTTTCGTATTTTTTTTGTTAAAATAACCCTATACATATATTATAAATTTTTAATGGGGTGAAAGATTATGCTTACTATGGATGATTTTGTTAACGAAGACGATCCAATATTAAGAAAAGTCGCGTTGGAAGTACCACTGCCGGCTTCTGATGAAGATAAGCAACTTTTAACCAGCTTGATGGAATATGTCCAAAATAGCCAGAATCCTGAAATTTCAGCTCAATATGGTTTAAGAGCTGGGATAGGCTTGGCCGCACCACAGGTAAATGTTTCAAAACGGATGATTGCCGTTCATTTAAAAGATAAAAATGGTGAACTGTATAGCTACGCTCTTTTCAATCCTAAACTCATTAGCCATTCAGTGGAGAAAGCCTACTTAACGACAGGTGAAGGTTGTCTTTCAGTTAATCGTCCAATCTCTGGTTATGTATCACGTTATGCTCGAATAATGGTATCAGGTACGACTCTGGATGGAACACTGGTTCAGCTCCGCTTAAAAGGGACCCCAGCCATTTGCTTTCAACATGAAATCGACCATCTGAACGGAATCTTGTTTTATGATCATATTAATCCAAAAGATCCCTTTACCATTCCAGAAAATTCCGTTGCGGTAGAAAGATGAGCTAACTAAGTGATAAAAAACTCCCATCAGTTGACGGGAGTTTTTAGTTCTAGATCAGATCAAGTTCTTTTAATCCGTAAAGTATACCATCATTATCGACATCCTTCGTTACAAAGTCGGCCTCCTGCTTCAAAAGCTGACTGGCATTCCCCATTGCCACGCCATATCCCGCTACTTTTAACATCTCTATATCATTTAACCCATCCCCGAATGCATAAACATCCTCAAGGCCAAATCCGACTTTTTCCATTAATATCTTTATACCTTCTGCCTTTGACCCACCGAATGGAAGTACATCCGTCGAATACGTATGCCATCTAATAAAATGAAATTTATCATACTGACCAACAAATTTCCCTTCTTCATCCTCAGAGCAAAATAATAACGCTTGGTATATGTCATGATCTTCGTAAAAATCGGCATGAAGTTCTGGATGTGGAAACTTCAGACTGCTTAATGCCTCCTCAATTCTGCTATGATGCGGTACACTAGATTTCATTGTCTCTTCATTCATAAATACAATTGGTATATTATTTTTTTCAGAATGTTCGTGAAGCCTTTTTATTTCAGACAAACTTAAAGGATTTTTGTAAATGACTTCACCTTCAAAAACAACATATTGTCCATTAAAACTTACGAATGTATCGATGCCAAGCTCTTCCCTTAAAGATTCAAACATGAACGGAGCCCTACCTGTAGCAATCGCAACAAAAACCCCATTGTCTTGTAATTGCTTAATAGCTTTTTTCGTTGAGGCAGGTAACTTTTTTTCATGATCTAGCAATGTTCCATCAATATCAAAGAATACGATTTTCACTAACTCTTCACTTCCAATTCATTCAGTTTTCCTTTTTTAATATGTACCCATTTAATAATTGTCATAAAGATAAGTCAAGTAACCCACACCTGTCAATTAACATTTATTGCTACGTTTTTTATTTACAAATGAGCATATACTACTGTAAATAAAATTCATTAAAGCTCAACTTATTCTTCCTACTCTCTCCTCCCAAATCTGCACCTTTTCTATATTACCTCTAAAAGCCTAGTTATCTACTGAGTATTACGCCTTTTTTTACAAAAATGGGCCAAGTACTTGTAAAGACATATTTACTTTATTGAATAATCCTATACAATAATAATTAAGGGAGTGTGATCGCCATGTTAAAAAAGCTTCGTAAAAAGCTTGTAAAACAGTGGAATGATCTTTTAAGAAAAAAATCAATCGCATGAACTGCCGTACCTATTGTGCCTTGGCCGTCATCCAAATGCGAGTTTTTTTCGTACAGCCCTTCAAAAACTTGCGGAGGGCTTCTTCCTTGTTGTAAAGTTCTTGTTAAGCCTTCTTCTATCTTGGCTTTGAAAATTTCAAGTAAGTACATATTGCATTCGGAATATGAAGCGTTGTCTCTTAATGGAACGCTGTACTAAGGGTTAGACACTTAAAGCAAGAAATCGGTTGCGAAAAAAGACTTCGTAACACAATAGAATAAACGCAGTCAAACTGATTTCCACCCTAAAAAAGTTGACCAAAAACTTTTCTTTATCGATTTAAGTTTTACACATAGTAAAAACGGATAGGATAAAAGAATAGAGAAGGCCGCGATGAATTGAATACCTGATTCGGCTGACTATTTTTTATATACTTTTAAGACATTGGTATAATCAGTTAACTAAAACCCCTTCCGTTTTTATGGCGGAGCTGGGTTTATTTTTACATGATGTTGAAAAACATGAAAAAATTGTTGTTTTTATATATAATGAAAAAAGCAATGCAAACAAGTGAGGAGAGATTAAAATGGTATTTAAGGTATACTATCAAGTAACCATAGCAGAGGTTCCCATCAGGGAGAATACTAAAACAATGTTTGTCGAAGGTGAATCCGTTCGTGACGTTCGTTTAAAATTAAAAAAAGAACCTTATAACGTAGAATTCGTAACAGCAGTAACTGGAGCATATTTAGAATATGAAAAACAAAATGAAGATTATAAAGTATTGGAGCTATAATTTATGAAATTTGTAAAAAATGATCAAACAGCTGTATTCGCCTTGGGCGGTTTAGGCGAAATCGGTAAGAACACATATGCTGTTCAATTTCAAGACGAAATCATCGTTATTGATGCTGGAATTAAATTTCCGGAAGACGAACTTCTCGGAATTGACTATGTGATTCCTGACTACAGTTATTTAGAGAAAAATGTAGATAAAATTAAAGGTGTCTTCATCACTCATGGCCATGAAGACCACATTGGCGGGATTCCTTATTTATTAAGAAAAGTGAATGTCCCTGTATATGGCGGTAAGCTAGCACTTGGATTACTTCGTAATAAATTGGAAGAACACGGTCTTTTACGACAGACAACCATGATCGAAATCAGTGAAGATGAAGTGATTAAATTTCGGAAAACTTCCGTCTCTTTCTTCCGCACAACTCACAGCATCCCGGATTCTTATGGAATCGTTGTAAAAACACCGCCTGGACAAATTGTTCATACTGGTGATTTTAAATTCGACTTTACACCTGTAGGCGAACCTGCAAACTTAACTAAGATGGCGGAAATCGGTAAAGAAGGAGTATTGTGCTTACTTTCAGACAGTACGAATAGTGAAGTACAGAACTTCACGATGTCTGAAAGCCGCGTTGGCGATACCATTCAAGACATTTTCCGTAAAGTGGACGGACGGATTATATTTGCAACATTTGCATCAAACATCCATCGTCTTCAACAAGTAGTAGAAGCAGCTGTAGCAAATGGCCGTAAAATTGCTGTTTTCGGCCGTAGCATGGATTCAGCTATTGCTATTGGTCAAGACCTTGGTTATATTGTAGCTCCTAAAGATACATTTATTGATGTGCAGCAATTAAATCGGATGCCTGCTAACAAAGTAACCATCCTTTGTACAGGTAGCCAAGGTGAACCAATGGCAGCCCTTTCGCGGATTGCGAACGGTACTCACCGTCAAATCCAAATTATACCTGGTGATACAGTTGTGTTTTCTTCTTCACCTATTCCAGGTAACACAATCAGTGTTTCTAGAACAATTAATCAATTATATCGTGCAGGCGCAGACGTCATTTCAGGTCCATTGAATGATATTCATACATCCGGGCATGGCGGCCAACAAGAACAAAAACTTATGCTTCGTTTAATTAAGCCAAAATTCTTCATGCCAATTCATGGTGAATATCGGATGCAGAAACTTCATGCCCGACATGCAGTTGATTGCGGGGTTCCTGAAGAAAATTGCTTTATCATGGATAATGGTGAAGTGCTTTCGTTAAGTGAAAACACAGCACAAATCGCTGGGAAAATCCCTTCAGGTTCTGTTTATATTGATGGAAGCGGCATCGGCGATATCGGAAACATCGTTTTACGCGACCGTCGGATTCTTTCTGAAGAAGGTCTTGTCGTTGTCGTTGTCAGCATTAATATGAAGGAATTCAAAATTGCATCCGGTCCGGACATCATCTCACGTGGATTTGTCTATATGAGAGAATCTGGAGACCTTATTAGCGATGCTCAATCCTTAATCACTAAGCACCTGAATAAAGTAATGGATCGCAAAACTACTCAATGGTCCGAAATTAAAAATGAAATTACAGATACATTGTCTCCATTCTTATATGAAAAAACAAAACGCCGTCCGATGATCCTACCGATCATCATGGAGGTTCAATAAACTAAAAAAAGCCTCCAGCCATTACCCTGGCTGGGGCTTTTTTTAGTTTAATACTATATCCTTACATTCTACGTACACTATAGGTTAAAAGCTTCCTAAAGAAGTGAGCCTGTTCGATATGGAAGAGGTCTCAATTTCATTCTACAATCTTTTTCTCAAAACGATTGATGTCGGAATCTGCTCCAATAACTATCAATATATCGCCTTTATGAATTAAATCGTTTGCTTGTGGAGAGACATTGATTTCATTTCCTCTTTTAATAGCGACAATATTTAGCCCGTAGTGAGCACGGATATCAAGATCAAATATTGAATTCCCATTCATCTTTTGGCTTGCTACAATTTCAACAATGGAGTGTTCATCAGAAAGCTCCAAATAGTCGAGAATATTATTAGACCCGATATTATGGGCAATCCTTCTCCCCATATCTCGCTCCGGGTGCACAACAAAGTCAGCACCGATTTTACGTAGTACCTTCTCATGATAATCATTCTGCGCCTTTACCGTAACATTGCTGACACCCAACTCTTTAAGCATAAGCGTCGTCAAGATGCTCGCCTGAATATTTTCACCGATCGCTACAATGACGTGATCAAAATTACGAATTCCAATATTTCTGAGGACACTTTCATCAGTCGTATCCCCTACTACGCTATGTGAAGCAATTCTAGCAAATTCATTGACACGATCTTCATTTGCATCGATAGCCAGAACTCCTAAACCTTCTTCAGCTAGCGTCCTGACTATACTGCCGCCAAAACGACCAAGTCCAATCACTGCAAATTCCTTTTTCACAGTAAGCCCTCCAACATCTTTCATTCTATTAGGATATACAGCGTCTCGCTCCTTAAAGCACACTTCCTATCCTAGTACGGAAAAGCAATTAAGCTTTATTGCCTTTAAACGTTAAATAATTTGTTAAATGATTGATGGCAAGTTCAATTGCTTTTTCATCCGGAGTTAACTTAGCGTGGTGTAAACCGTATTCGGATGAAACCCCTAGCCAGAACATGAAACCTGGAATTTCCTTTAGCATGTATCCAAAATCTTCACCAGTCATCGCTTCGGTACAGCGATATAAATCGACCTCTGATGACTGCTCCGTATATTCCATAAATTCCTGTGTCAACTGCTCCTCATTATATACCTGATGGTACATCGCGCCATAGTCAATCTCTGCCACGCATTCAAAACCCGCTTGAATACCATCTACAAGTGCTTTAATCCGTGACTTAACCTTTACCATTGATTCAGGATTAAGCGTGCGTATTGTCCCTTCTAAGCGCGCTGTCTCTGCAATGATATTTTGGACGGTGCCTCCGGTAATCTTTCCAACAGTTATGACAGCTGAATCAAGCGGATTCACATTGCGGGAAACGATAGTTTGCAGTTGCCCGACAAGTGAGCAGGCAGCGATGACCATGTCATTTGTATGATGAGGGTAAGCTGCATGCCCACCTTTCCCTTTCAGGTCAATAAATAATTCAGATGTGTTGGCAAATAAAAGACCTTCTTTAACGGCAATCGTTCCAACCGGATACTCTGGAGCTATATGCAAAGCAAGAATCATATCCGGTTTCCATTTTTTCATCGTTTCGGATTTCAGCATTGGTTCAGCTCCACCAGGCCCCTCTTCCGCCGGCTGAAAAATAAATAGTAAGTCATCATCAATCGGGTTTTCCACAAAATATGTCAAAACTCCTAGACCTATGCTCATATGAAAATCATGGCCACAAGCATGCATATAATCCTCATGATTAGAAGTAAAAGGTAATCCAGTTTCCTCTTTAATCGGTAGACCGTCTATATCCGCACGATAGCCAATTATTTTTCGGGGGTTCCGTCCCTTTATTTTCACAAATATCCCTGTTCGCCAAGTCTCTATTTCCATTCGCTCTAACGCCAATTTCGTTATGTAATTCAGTAGATATTGCTGCGTTTTAAATTCTTGAAAACCTATCTCCGGTATTTTATGCAAATCACGCCGGATGGCGGCAAACGGACTTGTTTCCATCTTATTCCCTCCCTATACAGAAAGCGTGGATATAGTTATCCACGCTCTTGACACCTATTTACTTTAGAAATTAAAGTTGACGAAGTTCTTGCATGATTTCAGTTTTAGATTTAGTTTTTTCGTCAATTTGTTTAATCACTTTTGCTGGAATACCAGCAGCCACCGAGTATGGAGGAACGTCTTTCGTTACAATTGCGCCTGCCGCTACAACTGAACCTTGACCGATTTTTACACCTTCAAGAACAACTGCATTAGCTCCGATTAATACATCGTCTTCTAATATAACAGGTTGCGCGGAAGGAGGCTCAATAACACCTGCTAAAACAGCGCCTGCACCTACGTGACAGTTTTTACCCACTGTTGCGCGTCCACCAAGTATTGCGTTCATGTCAATCATTGTGCCTTCACCAATAACAGATCCAATATTGATCGATGCGCCCATCATGATCACTGCGTTATCTCCGATTGACACTTGGTCACGGATAATTGCCCCAGGCTCGATACGAGCTTTGATGCCTTTTAAGTCCAATAAAGGAATAGCGGAATTACGACGGTCGTTTTCAACTACATAATCCTCAATTTTTGTTCCAGCTGTCTCAATAGCCACTTCAACTTCAGACCACTCACCGAATACAACTCCGGTATTACCTGTAATGAAAGTTTTAGAAGTTTGACCAAAATCTATGCCTTCTAATTCACCTTTGATATATACCTTTACAGGTGTTGATTTTTTACTATTTGAGATAAAAGAAATAATTTCGTTTGCATCCATTTTATTCATTCTCGAAAAACCTCCTAAATATGTATCATTACTCGTCTTTAATTTACCAGACAACTGACGGCAAGACAAGTTGAATGTCATTGATATATATTATTCTACCCCATTGACATTTTCGGCAAATGAACTATAACATTCCTTGGTCCCTAATATGCTCTTTCACTACTTCTGTGAATGCTTGGACCTGCTTAAGCTGAAAAGCAGAATCATAGCCACAAAGCCATGTATCTCGTTCAATTGAATGATTATGCCCATCTAAAAGGGGGATTTTGAATATATTTGTATCTTTATCATGTAAAGTGATTGCTGGGAGAATAGCATATCCTATCCCATTAAACACCATTTGTTTGCATGTTTCGATTTGATCGACCACGATGGTGTTTTTTGGGGTCGTTTTAAATTGCCGGTGCCACCAGTCCTGAATTTCCTGATAATAGTTTGAATCGCTTTTAAACTGAATGAATGGCCGGTCTGTTTCGAATACTTGGTTCAGTTCCTTCATTTCAGTGTCGACCAAATAAAGCATATCCGTAAATAAATGCTGTTTTACCCCTTTCCAATCTGGTGCTCCCCTAATGATACCAATATGTACTTGGCCTTCATACAAGGACTTTAAAATCTCACTGCTCCAGCCCGTGATTAAAGAGATTTTGGCATACGGATATTTTTGGACAAACTTTTTCAAAACTTGAGGCAGCCAATTCTGTCCTACTATTGAGGCACAGGCAATTTTCAAAGTACCATATACTTCATGATCCATCGCCTGGATACTTTCTCTAACCTTTTCTTCTTTTTCTAAAACTTCATTGGCCAAACGAATAACTGCTTCTCCAGCAGGTGTCAACGAAAGACCTTTTTGCGAACGGAGAAACAGCTTTGAGCCCCATTCCTTTTCAATCGTTTGTAAACGCTGAGATAAAGCAGGTTGGGAAACAAATAACCGTTCAGCTGCTTTTCTCATATTCATTTCCTGAGCAAGTACGGATAATAAATGAAATTCTGAAAATGACATACACACCAGCCTCTTGATAATTAATTCTTATCTTGTTGATTAAATTTATTTAAATTTAATTATCAACAAAGTCCGCTTATAATACAAGAGAAAAGAAACGGAGTGGTACCCATGACGATCATTTTATTGCTGATTATCAGTTTTACAGCATCCTTTATAGGCACATTGGCCGGAAGCGGCGGATTAACTGGTATGCCTTCACTTCTTTTGATTTGACAGTTGCTTTGATTATGAATTTCATTTCTTAACACATGGCAGCCTCTTTAGTTAGACTGCCACAGGTCTACTGTTTCTTGCGTAGTCTCGTCAGTAATATGAAGCTAATTACAGAAAAGACTAGGACAATGAGATAAATCGTGTGTAGCGACAATGTAAGTCCTTCCTGTAAAACCTTCACAACATTTTCAGGAAGCAAAGCCCTTTCTTTACTGTTCAATAGCTTATTTGCGGTGTCAATTGTCACTCCCGAATTGACTGGTGCATGCTCGTTTAAATATGCTTGAAGCCTTGTATTCATAATTCCCCCTAGCAAAGCAGCTCCAACCGTATTTCCTAAATTACGCATGAACATATTCGAAGCAGTCGCAATCCCTCTACGTTCCCAACTGACCGTTTTCTGAATAACAACAATGAAGGAAGTCGAGGTCAAGCCCATCCCCACACCAACAAAGAAGGATCCCATCGCAGCGATAAGCGGCCCTGCCTCAGGCTTCATCAATACTAAAATCGAACTTCCGAGAATTAGCGAACACCCTCCAAGAAGCGAAGTTGTTTTAAAACCTATTTTCAACAACAGTCTACCTGAAACCATAGATGCAATCGGCCAGCCAATTGACATGGCGGTTAGTGTAAAACCTGCTACTGTTGGAGAACGTTCCATCACTCCCTGAACAAATGTCGGAAGAAAACTCGTTAATCCAATCATCATCACCCCTGTTGTCAAGGAAACAAGATTTGCGATTAAGATGGAGCGCTCCTGCCAGATTTCAAATGGCATCATTGGTTCGGATGCCCTCTTTTCTTGTACAATAAACAAGACAAAGGCTATAACAGCCACTATTACAAGGGAGACAACCGGTGTGGAAGCCCAAGACCACTTTACGCCTCCTTGTACGAGAACCACCATAAGGGTGGATATCGATAACGTCAATAGCGTTGCACCCAAGTAATCAATATCACGTTTTTTCTTTTCGATATTTTCATGAAGGAAGAACCAAATCCCTACAAAAGAAAGTAAGCCAAGAGGAATGTTGACCCAGAATACAAGCTTCCATGTAAGTGATTCAACAATCAAGCCCCCCAGTGCCGGTCCGATTACCGCTGAAATGCCCCATACACTTGATAAATACCCTTGAACACGGGCCCTCTCTTCATTTTTATAAATATCCCCCACAATTGTTGAAGCAACAGGTGCTACTGCCCCCGCCCCAAAACCCTGTACAAAGCGATAAATAATGAGCTCCGTCATCGAATTGGAGAAACCGCAGAGAATGGAACCAATTAAGAAGACAATAATTCCAAATAATAAAACAGGTTTCCTTCCAAGAATATCGGATAGCTTTCCATAAATTAAGACTGTCACGGCGTTCATTAGCAAATATCCAGAAAACACCCAGCTATATAGAGAAAAACCACCCAAATCACTGACAATAGCCGGCATTGCCGTCGAAACGATAGTTCCTTCAATTGCATTCATAAACATAGCCATCATGATGGCAGCTAGGATGAATGGACGTTTCAATTTTTTATTCTGTACTTCCGAAGTATTTACTGATTGTACCAATTTCCGCATCCTTTCCTAAATATGTAATAGCTCTAGGGTTTACCGCCCTCTATATAGAATATGTAAAAAACAAGAAAACTCGCCAATTGGCGAGTTTTAGGTAAACTGTACTGTTTAGCATTGACATATTTATTCAGGTAATGTATTTTGTTTAAATACTTTTTTCAAGATAGCTCTTCTCGTTAGGATTCCTTCAAAAAGGTGTTCATCATTCTCTACACAGACAAACGGATGGTCAATTAACAATTCTACACCTTTAGTCAAGGTATCTTCAATATGCAGGCGAGGTATGTCTATATTCATAATTTCGGAAACTTTTTTATTCTCTAGATTATCAAATTCAATTCGTTCCAGTCCCAAAATCGAGTCAAGAATGACTGGTGTGCTAATTAAGCCATGCAGTTTATACATCGGATCTAACACAGGAATGGCCGTATAACCGCTCTTTGTTAATACCAATAGTGCATGTTCTAAATTATTGGTTACCTGCACGTGGGCCACGCGTTCAGAAGAAATCATTAAGTCTTTCACGCTGGATTCCAATAAATCCCCATCATGAGTACCGATCATGTTAAAACCCCTTACCATATGTTTTTATATACAGCTCTTTTTCTAGTTTAACATATGTAAGCAGAAAAGACTCATTCCAATACCTATAAAATCCCAAACTGAGGATTCTCTAAAGAAATACTTAGCCTTTACTAGTTTTAATGTTAACCTGTTTAAACCCGCATTCCGGGCATTGATATATTACATTTTGGTTGGACTGTGCCGTCAATACATCTGCCATTTCCCTTTCCTCACCGCAAGCAGGGCATATTACCATAGGGTTTTTCATTTACATCCCTCCAATTATTAAGGTGTCGTAAAAATCCCTTCTTCATACACGAAGTAAAAAGTGAGTTGATTTTTCAATAATAAAAAGCCGTATTCCCAAAAGGAATGCGGCTTTTTTCGTAATCTTTTTAAGATTGAAGAAGATCAAAGATTTCAATGGTAATCATATCAATATTATCGAACTGATATTTGGATGATTTCCCTTTATCACTGTATACTTCAAGCTCGAACATTTCTGTTTTGCTGAAATATGTAACCTGGCATTTTTTCACGCCATCTATTTCAAAAAAACGCTGAGCAGATTCAGATTCCTTTGCTTGCTCTTGAAGACTTTTTAATCTGGTAAGAATGCCCTGTAATTGAGACATACTCACTCTCCTTTCTGAATAAAACCTTTTCGATAGGTTTCACTATACCATACTTTTCTATCCAGTAGCCACGCTGAAATAAATTCAGAATAATTTAAAACTTCATTCTTTACATGACACTATTAACAGAATAAAATAAGGATTGGATTTTGTACATAAAAAATTTCCTGGAGGTAGATTCTATTGCAAAACTTTAGTGAACTTGGTTATCGGATTTATTTAATCGATGGTTTTGATTTGAATAGAAAGAATCGGACAGGTACATATGTAATTGCCGATAAGGACATAACTTTAGTTGAAACGTCCGCCAGCCCATCTATCCCCCATTTATTAAAGGGACTTGATGACCTGGGAATCACCCCCGAGGATATTACATATATCATTCTTACCCATATTCACTTGGACCATGCAGGGGGAGCTGGACTTTTTTTACAGCATTGCCCGAATGCCAAAGTAATTGTTCATCCAAAAGGAGCACGACATCTAGAAGACCCGACAAGATTAATTGCTGGAGCTAAAGCAGTCTATGGTGAAGAATTCAACAAACTTTTTGACCCGATTTTGCCTATACCGCACGATAAAATGATTATTAAACAAGATAGGGAATCTCTTCAAACGAGCGACTCGTCTACATTGACCTTTTATGACACTCCAGGGCATGCCAATCACCACTTCAGCATATTCGATTCTGTTTCAAAAGGTATGTTTTCCGGTGATACAGTAGGTATTTACTATCGTGAGCTAAATGAAGATGGCATTGAATTTTATCTACCTTCCACATCACCAAATCAATTTAATCCTGAAGCGATGCTTGCTGCAGCAGACCTGTATGCGAGTATTGGAGTTGAACGGATATATTTTGGCCATTACGGCGTATCGGAAAATCCAAACGAAGTTTATAAGCAACTTCATTACTGGTTGCCTATTTTTGTTGAGACAGCAGAAACAGCCTTCAAAGAATACACAAGCTTTAAGGAGCAGGTCGCCGCAACCAGCAAAAATATATTCAATACAGTCGCTACTCATTTAGGAGAAAAGGGCATCACAAAGGATCATTCCGTTTTTGAAATAATTCGCCTGGACCTTAAGGTCTGTTCTATGGGTTTGATTGACTACTTGGAAAAACGCGAAAAGAATAAATAGGCAGACATATAATGTATATCTCTATTCAAATGGAAGGGTATTCTCTATAATTAGAAAGTACTCACTTTAAGCATACCTGGAGGAATGAAATGAAAGACGTTACCCTTTATACCCAACCGGATTGCCCTCCCTGCAAGATCATGAAAATGTTCTTTGATGATAACAATATCGAATATAAAGAAAAAGATATTAAAGCAGATGGGAATGCACGTAAAGAACTAACAAATAAATATGGCGCTTATTCCACGCCAACTGTCGTAATTGATGGAAAAGCTATTATCGGCTTTGAACTTGACGAAATCAAAAAAGAACTGAATATTTAACAACAAAAAGTCTAAAGAAGGCCTGAACCTCCTTTAGACTTTTACCTACTTTATATTCCCCCATCTTCTTCAAATAGTTTAGGCGACTACAAAAGAAGCTTTTGTTTGGTGTGCTCTTTATTTTAGATTTTCACTTTCATACCTCACGTCCGCTACCTTCCATTCATTACTCACTTTTTTCAAAGTAACAGATTCAACATGTTTACCCGTTGAAACAGGTCCATCCTCTGATACTGGGAATTCTTCCTGAACATAAATGAATTCACCGCCCTTACCATATACGACTTTTGTATTCTCATCGTAACTAAAAAATGGAATATAATAGGGAGCAAAATCAGATCCATATGCAGTAAACCCTCCATTAACTTTCACCACATTCGCTTCGACAAACTTCTCGATGAAATCCTCGGAGAAATGGGTATCCAATTTCTCTTTAATCGCTTTTTTCGTGCGTACTTCCTCACTGATTGATCCTTGATTCACCAGTGCCTCCTGTACAAAAGAGAGCACTTCTTCTCTATGTAAGCCCTCCGCAGAAACTGTGAACCCACCCCCTAAAAAAAGAAAAGTACCCGCCATGCACGCAACTAAGTATTTCCTCATACTATCATCTCCTAGTTATAGATTGTCTTCGAATGGATATGTTTATTGTCTATGCTTTTCAATACCCGAACAGAACAAAGCCAAACTACAAAAAATACTAGATCAAAGTGCATTCTGAAACCTAATTAAACATGTCTTACTTTTTTGTATTAAAAAAGAAGATTTCATTGTACTGAAATCCCCTTCTCACTCTTTTATTGAAATGCATAGTAAAAAATAAAACCGGCAATTAAAATTGTTCCAATGAAGAGAGAAACAAAAACCGGGTTCCTTAAATAAGGATGTTCTTTAACAGATTCATCGATACTTGAATCATATCTCTCTTTTACTTTCTGTGTCTTTGCTACAGAATATGTATAAAAGAGCAGATATAACGCCATGATTATTACGACTATGAGTAGAATCCAGATATACGTGCTCAAAATATGTCTCCTCCAAGCGCATTATTTTTGCTTATCGTTACACATTTTGAGCAATTATATACAATAGTTATTTTTATAACAATGCTTCATTTTCGTATAGATAGCTATATGATAGATCAAAGAATATGTATTCCTTATTATTCAATGGATAAGAAAAGGTTCGAATGGTTTCTCCTGTTTCAATATCACTGTATAAATCAGATAGAATTCCTTTTTTTTCATTGCGCATCTTGACGATATTTTCTAGGAAATAAGGTCGCCAGCTCCAATTTTTATTCATATAATTAGGCTGTACTATCCATTGCCCATCCTTATTAAGAATATTAGGGGATTTTTGATATCCCTCTTCATCACAAATATAAAGACGGAATCCTACTGAATCTAATTTTTTTGCCAAAATCCCGAGAAATTCTTCATGTGAGCCAACCCGCTTTTGCTGTTTTAAAAAGGTTTGCATATTTTCGTTGAATTGCAAAGTCTTTTGATAAACAGCTTCCAGCTTTTTTGTTTCTAATGAAATAAAGGACTGGCATTCTTGATGGAATTTTTCACGAAGTAAATCTTTATTAATGAACTCGCCGTCCGGTTTAGCCAAAAAATAACCTTGATAATAACGGCCTCCGTTCTTCCAAGCAAAGCGGAGCTGGTACTCAGACTCAATGTTCTCAAACAATAAATTGGCGCCGATTTTACGAGCAAGCATGCTTAGAGAAAAAAGGATGACCTGATACGCATCTCCACCTGAAATACGGAGTTGGTTTAAGTTAACTTTTAAAATATTCGGAGAAATCTGTGCAATTTGATCAAGCTGGGTATCTTTCCCTAAATGATCGAAAGCTATTTTGATGCCATATGTTTTAAAGTAAGCGAGAACATGCTGTAAAGGATCAAAGTTTTCCGCACTGATGGTGTCTGATAATTCCAGAACAATCCGATGCATTTCTTCCGGTTGAAAATGACGATGCAAAATCTCCATGAACTCTTCTCCATGATCTAGCATAAGCATATTTGGATCTCTGTTAATAAAGATAAGAAAGTCTTCCCCATAGTCTTTTATTCTTTCAAGGGCTATTTCTAGAACGTAATTATCCACTTCCACTCTATACTCTTCCGGCACAGAAGAATCGTGAAAAAACGTGCCAAGACTTTTATATTCTGACTGTTCCTCATAGCGTCCTAAAATTTCATAACCGATAACTTGATGCTGATCTGCGCTGAAAATCGGTTGAAAGAATGGTGTCACCCTGTCTAAATTCTTTAATATTTTTTCTGCATCCATGATGTATTCCTCCTAATTACGAAACACCAATATGCAAAAATTATACCATTAGTTTCTATTGTTGATAATAAATAATTTTAATTCCTACCCAATAACTCCTTTTTATTTTAGTAATATTTTCAGCCTCCTAGTTGTTTTCAAATAAAAAAAGATTTCCAATGAAAAAAGGCATTGTCCATTTACAGAACAATGCCTTATGCATTAAAACGGAAAAAACCATGGAATCGTGATGACCATAATAACACCGATAAAGACTTGTATGGAAATCCCAATCAGGATAAAGTCCTTATACTTATAATCGCCTGCTGTCATGACAAGGGCATTTGTCGTAGCAACCCTTGGAGTGGATAACGACAGACTGCCTGCAACAGCAAGACATAGAAACACAGGAACAGGATCAATTCCTTGATTCACCGCGGAAGTTAAAGCAATAGGTGCCATGATCACTGTCGCTGCTCCATACGGGATAAACTGGCTTAAAATTAAAGTCAGGAGATAAAAAACAGCTAATACACCATGTGCACCGATATTACTGAATAGCACTGCCAGCCAATCACTTATCATTCTCACGCCACCAGTATTGTCCAATGCAGCTGTTATTCCAAACATAGCTGCAATTAATAGTACAGGCTCCCAATTTATCTTTTGATAGGCATCCTCCATGGAACGGACACAGCCGGTGACTACCATCAACAAAGCAGCCGTCAATACCGATAGAACAGCAGGAATAGACTCTATCGACAAAAGTATGACCATTAGTGCAGTAATGCATAAAGCAATCCATGCTTTAGCCTTAGATTCGACTGTTAATCCATCATCTGAGGTGCTGCCTATTACAATAACATCCTGTAAATCCGAGGAGATCCTCTCGATGTTTTCCCATTCTCCATGTATCAGAATTGCATCGCCAGGTTTTAGCCGTTCAGTACCAACATCCGCTTGAATATATTCACCATTCCGATTAATTGCCAATACATTACATTGATATTTTTCACGAAAATGAACGTCAATTAGTGTCTGATTCTCATAATCCGAATTCGGAACAATCAAAATTTCAGTCAATCCAAATCTACTGCTCAGAAAATGTTTTTTTATTTGTTCAGTGTTAAAGTGTTTAAACTCTAGTTCATAGTTAAGCGCCAATCTCTCAACAGATTCTTCCTCTCCAAACACCAGAATAATATCATCAGGATGAAGTACTTCATCCGCTCTGGCCGATATCGTTAGTTGTTTTTGCAACAGCGGTAATTGCTTATCTTTTGGTTTCCGCTGAATTTCGATCAAAGTTAATTCATACTGAATAGGAAGCTGTAGGTCGGACAACCTTTCTCCAACAATATCGGAAGTAGCAGGTATGTGCAGATAGTGCAAACGGTCATACACTTTGTACATACCAGCAAGTTCCCCTGCAGACAACCCTTTTACACTATTGTTGGCTGCAATTGTTTTTTCCGGAAGTAACAGACGGCCAAGCGTTAACATAAAGAATAGACCCGATGCAAAAGCGATTAAGCCTATAGGTGTAAAATCAAAGAAAGATAAAATTTCTATACCGTTTTGCTTTAATACATCAGCTACAATCATATTGGAGGGTGTTCCAGTCAGTGTTAGCAGCCCACCAATACTACATGCATAGGCAAGTGGCAATAAATACCTTGTCGGGCTAGTTTTTTGTTGTAAAGCCATACTCATTACGAGCGGGAGCAAAATGGAAACAATACCTGCGCCACTTAAAAACGCACTTAAAATTCCTGCCGTCACCATGACAATTAACAGCGATTTCCATTCACTTCCACCACAAAAGCCTAACAGCTTATTTCCCGCTTTCTCTACAATTCCTGTATTTAACAGACCAGCCCCTACGATAAATAATCCCGCAAGCATTATTACGACTTGATTCGCAAACCCAGCTATAAGTTCATCCAATGTAAGTATTCCCAGTAATCCCAATATTGCTAGTGCACCAAGTGCAATTAAATCCGCGCGGAATTTTCCTTGTATAAAAAGCGCAATTGCGCATAGAAGTATAATCAGTGTAATAAACATTGGTTCGATCATCATGTTACCTCCGTATAGATGTTCAATTTAAAACCGGATATTCTTAAACTCCAGTTTACATGTTTTTCATATGCGTATAGAAGATATTTTCTTCATTTTATGTATATTGTTTGTTAATATGAGGAAGTAACATTTTAAAATTAGATAGGTTGATTAATTTGAGTGAATCCATTTCCCGAAGAACATTCTTAAAAAAGGCCTTCGCACATTGGCTACCGTAACCGGATTAAGTATTGGCGGAGGGTACTATGCCCACAATGTGGAACCAAAATGGCTAGAAATCAAGCATAACATTATCAGCCACCCTCTTATCCCAAAAGGTTTTCATGGTATGAAAATGATTCAATTCAGTGACACTCATTTAGGCTTTCAATTTCAGCTTAATGATTTACAAGCAATTGTCAATAAGATAAACCAATTAGATCCGGATGTTATTTTATTTACCGGAGATTTAATGGACGAGCCTAATAAATACAATGCTCAACAGAAAATCCCGCCTGTTTTAAATCAGCTCAAAGCGCCTCTTGGAAAGTTCTGCATCTACGGTAACCATGATCATGGGGGGTATGGCTCTGAGATATACAGCGATATCATGAAGAAATCCCATTTTACCATGTTGCAAAATACCTCTACTAAGATTTCATTACTAACGGCTGAAGAAATTTACATAGCCGGGGTAGATGATGCGATGCTTGGACAACCAGATTTTGAAAAAGCCCTTTCAGGAATTCCAGAAGAAGTGTACGTCATTATGCTTTCGCATGCTCCTGACCTTGCTGACATATCAAGTAAGTACAACATCAAATATCAAATAAGCGGTCACAGTCATGGAGGCCAAGTACAAATTCCTTTTGCAGGAGCCCTTGTCACTCCTCCATACGCAGAAAAGTATCGTGAAGGCACGTATGAAATTGATTCGTTAACATTACATGTTAATAGAGGGCTTGGCACAACTCGGCTTCCGTATCGTTTTCTTTCACGTCCTGAGTTAACAATTTATGAATTCCAGGCAGAATAGTGAGATGAAAAGTTCACAGAGGAAAGTCGCCAGACTTATTAACAAAACCTGTGCGAAGAAAACAACTGGTTACTCTTCATTATTCCTAATGTATCCTTTTGAATTATAGCATTAGAAGAATAATTGAAAAACCAGGATTTTTTTACCAGAAAGACATGGAGTAAACAAAATAAAAAGTTATATCATACTTAAATAACCACATAGGAAAGTACCAATACAACCTAAAACCGACACTGTTACATAGATAAGACTTTCTATGTAACGGTGTTTTCTCATAAGTTCGAGCGTTTCCATACTGAAAGTGGAAAATGTCGTATATGCTCCTAAAAAACCAATTGTAAGAAAAGCTTGCAACGATAAAGCCCAATCTTCTTTATTAGGAAAGATGATTCCTAAACCAAAAGAGCCTATTAGATTAATCAGTAAAATACTAATAGGAATGGAGCCTGTTGGCAACAGCTTATTAAAAATAATTTGTAATACATACCTCGAGGCAGCACCCAAAAAACCTCCAATAAAAACTGAAAGAACCTGAATCAAACGGTCTCACCTCTTCGTCTATCAAAAAAGCTCAGTCCCAGAAAACCTGCAATTAAACCAAATAAAACCGTGGCTCCCAGATACATTCCTGTATAAATCAATGATATCTGCAAAAGATTCACTATTTCCTGTGAAAATGTGGACATCGTGGTGAATCCCCCACATAGCCCACTGCCCAAGGCTAAAAAAACAAGCGAATTTTTCTTTGTAGCAAAATAGCCGTTTAACAATCCAAGTATAAAGCTTCCTACTATATTAATTAAGAGGGTTCCAAATGGGAAGAAGGAGTGGGCAGTTGTCAAGATAACTAAATAACGCAGCAACGCTCCGACTGCTCCTCCAAAACCTACGGCCAAAACACTTTTAAACCGTAACATTGTAATCACCTCAAATTTTTTCTCACAAGTAGATTCATTATAACAGATTAAGATGATACAGGCTCTTTTCTGAAAAAAAACCATACTATGTAAAGAATTTGAGAAAAGGAGGCTATTTATGCAAACACAGTATTTTCCTTACTACCCCTATCCACAAACTATAATGCTACAGAATGAATACCGAAATGCATACGCGAATGAATACGGAAATGAATATGGACCTGAACATTGGAATGACGAACGATTCTTTCCTTTCTTTCCTTTATTAGCGCCTGTTGCTTTTGTTGCAGGATTAGCAATAGGCCCCTTGCTATTCAACAACCGTCCACTTTACCCGCCATATCCTCCTCCCTATCCGCCCGCTTATCCTCCTTATCCTGCTTATCCTGCTTATCAAGGTTTTCAGGGCTATCCGCAACAATTTGGCGCACAGGCTGGAGTGTCTGAAAATATTAATATATATACTCATTAACGATTGCACAGAAGGCGTCAAGAAACGCCTTCTTTTTTCTTTTCCATAAAGTTGGTACAACCTGTTTCTCTTGTCTTCATTCTTAGTGAAGGATTGGTGTGAATAGAATTTTACTTCCTTATATATTTTGAAGTGGTATAATATGAAATGCATAGATGGTAAAGTGTTGGGAATGGATTGTCATACCCTAGAGATGTAAATGCATTTATTTTCATATTATAATCAGGCTAATAAGCACGCCGTCTCTATTTATTATTACTATAAAAACAGGAAATTATTGAAGGAAGCCTGTTTCTTTCCTTCTCACCTTATGAAGAAAAGGAGTTTCTATAATGAACCAAACGAAAGGACATTCTGAAATGGATGAGTTTTCGATTAACTCCCTTGCCCAGGCCGTGTTTATTGTAAATAAACATGCGAAGACTGCATTGGAACCTAAAAATTTATATAATTTAAAACGGCTTGCATTAAACAAGCTAATGCAAGAAGGAAAAGCGAAGAAGATTGGACTTCATTTCTCTGATAACCCTCGCTTTGCCGCACAACAATCCGACGTAATTGTCGAATGCGGATCATATGTTTTTCACCTACCTCCTACTAAGGAAGACTTGAAAAAACTACCCCACCTCGGCAGCAGGGCAGCATCCATACGGAACCCTAAAGCCTCCTTGTCATTATCCAAGGCAAAGCAAATCTTACAATCTTACGTTGGACAAGCAGGTGAAAAGCAGCCGAACTCTACCAATACTGAGAAAAGGCCTTACGGACGGGGCCCGGTCAAACAGCCATTTCATAATCCATTTCCCTCCTCTTTTTTAGGAAAAGGTTCCAAGTATTAAAGGGTAAAAATTGGATAATAAAAACGGGACGAGAGATTATACACCCTCGGCCCGTTTTCCAATACTATAAAACAAATTTGTCTATCAAATCTATTAGAGCAGCAATTTCTGGTTTGCTGATTTGTGCATCAGCCCTGACGACTTGCCCTTTATGGCGCAGGCTATCCGTAATCAATGAGGAGAAAATAATGACTGGCAATACAGTAAGTTCGCTATTTTCCTTGATTCTTCTAGTTAGATGATGACCGTCCATTTGAGGCATCTCAATATCAGTAATCACCAATTGCACTTCTTCAACAACCTGCTTTCCTGATTCGATCAAACTCTCTAAATAATTTAATGCATCTAGCCCATTTTCATAAAACACTAGGTGTTTAAACCCCGCTTCTGACAATGTATCAAACAGTAGCTTTCTCAGTAATGGAGAATCCTCTGCAATAAGTATTCTCTTTTCTGAATTTTGCCGGTGACCCAGCTTTTTAACCTGCTGGACGCTGATTCCTGAATCCGGATTGATTTCAACCACTACTTTTTCAAAATCAAGTAATAAAATCATTTCACTGTTTAATTTTATTACACCGATAATCTGACTTTCCAATCCCTGATACATATCCGAAGGCTTTTCAATTTGAGTCCAAGAGATGCGGTGTATCTGTGTCACCGTATGGACATGGAACACCACTTTTTGCTGATTGAATTCAGCGACTATGAATTTATCTTGCTCTGGTGTTCCCGATGCTGGAAATCCTAGGGCATCCGCTACATTTACAACCGGTAGTACCTCCCCGCGAAGCTCAATAATTCCTTCAACATTTGGATGTGAATGAGGAACAAGCGTGATATGTACTGGATTAATGATTTCCTTTACCTTAATTACATTAATGCCAAATTTATTCTTTCCTATGCCGAATTCAACAATCTCTAGCTCATTCGTTCCACTTTCTAGTAAAATCCCTTTATTTGCTTCCATTGCTTTATCTCGCCCTTCCCTTACTTTTTCATATATATCCATTATCTAAAAAAATATTTTTTTTGGTCAAATAGACCTACGATGATATTTTAAATGAACTCATACCTAATAATTCGGTTTCTTTCGTCTTTTGTTTAGTGCAATGGTAAGAAAAATAGAATCAAGAAGAGATTATCTATTTAAGCCAAACAAAAAAAGGGAGCTCATATCAGAGTCCCCTTTTTTCCATGATCATTTTTTGACTACTACCGTTCCTGCAATCATATCGTGAAGTGCCTGTTTTTTCGATGTAAACCCTGCCATGATATAGCCGATATAAAAGATCATCCCTGATATGATCGTCGCAAAATAACGCCCTGTAGCTCTACCAAACCCTATTCGTCCTCCATTTAAATCCGTCACTTTAATATTTAGGAGTATTTTTCCGACGCTGCCTTGCCATTTCGAGGAATGTAATAAAGTATAATAAAGAAAGCTTATAAGTAAAGATAAAAATAGAATGATAATTGCTCCTGCCATGAAAACGAATATATCACTCAATGATGCCTCGTAATTAGGATCGATTGTCGATTCCTGTAATTCCATCATCGCGCCACTCCAAAAAATACTTACAATAACCGATATGATTCCGGTAGGGATTCCGATTATAATACCATCAATAATATTCGCGCCAAAGCGCAGCCAAAATCCAGCATACTCTCCTCTTTCCACTGCTGGCCTTTCAACAACCCCAACTTCCATTCAAACACCTCATATTCATAAATTTGGTATTTTATTCTTTTTTTAAATTATATCAAAATAAAGTATCAAATTAATATAGATTTCATTGAAAAAGCTGATTGGCTGGATATTTTTAGCTCTTTCTTGATCTTTTTCTAGGATTCAGCCAACCTTTTTTAACAAAGTATAAAAACATCATCAGCGCAATTCCCCCCATCATTCCGAGGACCAGGAAATAGCCATAGTGCCAGTTTAATTCGGGCATATATTGAAAGTTCATCCCATACACACCTACTATAAAAGTCAGCGGCATGAAAATGGTAGTAATGACAGTCAAAGTCATCATCGTCGAATTCATATTATTAGAGTTAACAGACAAATAGCTATCCCGGATATCAGATGAAAAATCCCGGTATGATTCCAACATTTCCGTTAATTTAAGTAGGTGATCGTAAACATCATTAAAATACAGATGCTGATCTTTTAAATAATTAAGCCGCTCGGACGAAATCATCCTGTAAAGTAAATCACGCATCGGTAGTATAGTTCGGCGAAGTTTTGACATATCCGTACGTAAATCAAATAACTGATCCATCAAGTCTGTAATGGTTTCATTTTCGGTATTATCCTCGATACTACTTAATTCGCTTTCCATTTTATATACAGGTGGAAAAAATTCATCGACGATCCGATCAATCAATCTATGCATTAGAAAAAAAGGACCCTGCTTTAGCATGTTATTTTGATGGATTTCCTTCCACACCGTCTCAAGTTCCAGCAGCTCCTCCTTATGAAATGTGACTAACCATTTTTCGCCCACAAACATATCAAGTTCGACAGCTCTAAAGACCTTTTGCCTGAGAGCATGTATAACAATAAATTGGTACTCCTCATAAAAATCCATTTTTGGACGCTGGTTAAAGTCATCCAGACAGTCTTCAATAGCCAGCGGATGAAAGTGAAAATGACTCGATAAAAGTTCAATTTCCTTTTCTGTAGGATTTGAAAAATCTACCCAATACCACTCAATATCCGGATTATTCATTTCTACTAGTGGCAAATCAAAATTGACTTCCTGATCTGAAGTTATAGCGCAAGTCCTTATCATATGTATCAACCCTCAAAATTTTCTTAATTCTCATTATACCTTTATTTCATTAATCTCAAAAAGTATTTCTCCCCCATCCAAACTAAATGATAAAATAGAGTGAATCCGTCAAACATAGTACATAATCTCATGAAGTATGAAAAGGGAGGATATTCATAGATGGAGCATTTAGTAAACCCTCTAGTAAAAGAAGTTCAAATATCAGGAATCCGTAAATTTTACAATATGGTCGCAGATATCGAAGGAACCATTTCCTTAACGATAGGACAGCCAGATTTTCCAACCCCGCTGCATATTAAAGAAGCGGCCAAACAAGCTATTGATAATGATTATACTGTTTATACTCATAATGCCGGTTATTTAGAATTAAGGGAAGCCGCATCTGAATATGTAAAAGATAAATACCAGCTTACCTATGATCCAGCGAATGAAGTCATAGTGACTTCAGGTGCAAGCGAGGGTATCGACGTTACATTCCGGACTATTCTCACCCCCGGGAATGAAGTGATACTCCCTGGCCCTGTATATCCAGGTTATGAACCGATTATCAAAATGTGTGGAGCAGCCCCTATCTATGCGGATACAACCAAAAATGGATTTCGTTTAACTGCAGATATCATTGAACAATACATAACTGATAATACACGATGCATCGTTCTGCCGTATCCTTCAAATCCAACTGGAGTCACATTGTCTGCTGACGAATTAAAGGATATCGCCGAGCTCGTACGGGGCAAAGATATCTTCATTTTGGCGGATGAGATATACAGCGAGCTCGTATTTGATCAAAAACATGTATCGATTGCCACTTATTTAAAGGACCAAACCATCGTCTTAAACGGTTTATCCAAGTCTCATTCGATGACCGGTTGGAGAATTGGCCTTCTATTTGCGCCTGTAGCTATCTCTCAGCATATTCTAAAGGTCCATCAATATAATGTGACCTGTGCCTCTTCCATTTCTCAAAGGGCTGCTCTGGCTGCTTTAACAGCTGGCAAGGATGATGCCCTTCCCATGAAGTCCGAGTATGCCCTGAGAAGAGAATACGTATACAACCGCTTACAAGCAATGAATTTAGAAATAGTCAAACCAAATGGTGCCTTTTACTTCTTTGTGAAGCTGCCTGAAGGTTTCACTTCTTCACTTGAATTCTGTCTCAAACTTGTGAAACAGGAAAAAGTGGCTGTAGTCCCCGGTGATGCTTTTTCTTCACTAGGTGAAGGGTACTTTAGGATTTCATATGCGTATTCAATGGAAACTCTGAAAATGGCTTTAGACCGTATTGAAGCTTTTTTACTTAAGAATAATTGAACAAAAAAGTGGCCTTCAATTGATTGAACTATTGAAGGCCACTTTCCTATTCTTAAAAATTTTCATGCTACTAACAATTCTCCACAAAACTTTTTATTTGGTTAATATAATCTCCGTAAAAACCGAATTTCGCGATAACCTTCTTCCTTATTTGTTGTCGTAAGGCTCACCTCAACGATTGATCCAAGTAAATCTGCCATCACTTCTTCAAATTCCTCTGCGGAGCGCGGCTTCGAATGACCTAAACTTTTTAACTCACGCATCAGAATCTGGAAACCGGCATTTGTTTCAATATGGCTGAATTTCACCGGCAGAATTAGTGGACTTTCATTCATTAATTTTAACTCCCATCGAATGGGCTTTGTTTGGTTAATGGTTTTTTCGCGTTTAAAACCTTCAATCCGGACAATGTATCGGCCATCTTCTAATTCTTGAAATTTCATGTTAATGTCATCGAATTCGCCCATAAACGATCGCTCCTTTTTGTAAAGGCTGTCGCTTTCAGCTTATTCAAAAGAAAGAGAAGGTAGCACTTTATTTATTATAGTGTTTATATAAAGCCTGAGTACCGCTATTTTCCTCGCCAGCCTCTGCAAGGTTCTCATATAAGGATTTGCTCAAGGTTAATCCAGGAGCATCCATTCCCATTCTTTCCGCTTCATCAAGTGCAATTTTCATATCTTTAATAAAATGCTTGATATAAAAACCAGGTTCAAAATCACCTTTTACCATTCGAGGTACAAGATTAGACAATGACCAGCTTCCGGCAGCCCCCGATGATATGCTCAGCAGAACGCGGTCTGGATCCAAACCGGCCTTTTTGGCATAAGAGATCGCTTCAGTAACCCCGATCATATTAGATGCAATTGCAATTTGATTACACATTTTCGTGTGCTGTCCCGATCCCGCTGGACCTTGATAGACAACATTGCTGCCGATGATATCAAAAATTGTCTGAATAGCTTCGAAAGCCTTAATGTCTCCGCCGACCATAATGGTAAGTTTTGCATCCCGTGCACCGATATCCCCTCCAGAAACGGGGGCATCAAGTGCTTCCATGCCTTTTTTCTTCGCTTCTTCAGCTATTCTTACGGCCAAAGAAGGCGTGGAGGTAGTCATATCAATTAAATAGGTACCCTTTTTCCCATTCTCGATAAGCCCATGTTCACCAAGATATATTTCTTCGACATCGCTTGGGTATCCAACCATGGAGATAATTACGTTAGTTTGCTGTGCGATTTCCTTAGGTGTTGTTGCCCATTTTGCCCCCTGAGAGATTAGATCGCTAGCCTTTTCTTTCGTCCTAGTATAGACATATACCTCATATCCTGCCTTTAGTAGATTTCCGGCCATGCTTTTTCCCATTACTCCTATACCAATAAATCCGATTACTGTGTTCATTTTCGTCAAGACCAATCTCCTCAATTCTACTTATATTAATTACTTTATTAAATAGACTTTACCATGCCTCCATCAACTAAATAGGACTGGCCAGTTAAGTATGTATTAGCCCCTGAGACAAGGAAAGTAACGAATCTCGCAAATTCCTCAGGCTCCCCATAACGGCCAAGAGGGATTTTATTTATCGATTTTTCAGTAATTTCTTCAGTAGTGACTCCCTGTTTCTCTGCATTAAATTGATCAAGGTGCTGAATGCGGTCTGTTGCGATTCTACCCGGACCAACCGTATTGATTAATATCTGGTCTGGAGCTAACTCAGTTGCTAACGTTTTTGATAATCCAACAATTGCAGTCCGGAATGTATTCGATAATACAAGTCCTGGAATCGGCTCCTTAATAGACGAAGAAGCAATATTAACAATTTTACCACCTTGTTTTTTTAGATGTGGCAGGCTCTCTCGAATCGTCCGAATGAAGCTCAGTAAATTCAGTTCGAAAGATTGTTGCCATTCTTCATCATTGAAATCAGAAAATGCACCCCCTGGAGGACCTCCAGCGTTATTAATAAGGATATCAATACCCCCAAACTCTACTGCAGTTTGCTCAACTAAGGTTTTAATATCTTCAGGTTTTGTTATATCCGTTACCATATAAGCCACTTTGCCTGCCCCAAGCTGTGATAATTCTCTTTGCACAACCGCAAGTTTTTTTTCATCACGGCTGGCAAGCATGACATTGGCTCCTTCTTTAACTAGTTCTGCCGCTATTGCCTTCCCCAATCCTTGGCTTGAAGCCAAAATCAAAGCATTTTTCTTTTGCAAATGTAAGTCCATTCCAACTCCCCCATTTTCATTAAAATATACTTTCATTATATCGTTTCATTTGAAAAGTGAAAAATCTGAATAATCATTTTTCATGTGTTTTTTTGAAGTTCTCTTAAAACACACAAAAAATTGCCGGTTGGGAAGCCCAACCGGCGTCAAAGGGGGAAATGAGAATGTCAGCTGCTCTAATCGAGCTAAACAACTGTGCTTGCTTTTATATACCCACATGGTGTTTCATTAAACATATTTTTAAAAAAGTAATATAAAATTTTACAGCACTTCATCCGAGGATTTCTCTGTGGATGAAGTGCTGACTTTTTTGATTATATATTTACTGCTTTAAGTACAGCTTCTTTCACTTTATCATTTGTATCCATCACCAAAACATCCTGAGACAGTTTTTTCATCTCATTAAGCGAAAGTTGGCTAATCAAGGAGCGTGCTTTTAGAATCGAAGTGGCACTCATGGAAAATTCGTCGAGACCCATTCCGATTAAAATTGGAATAGCTACTTCATCTCCTGCCATCTCGCCACACATTCCAGCCCATTTTCCTTCTTTATGAGCTGCATCAATGACCATTTTAACCAGGCGTAGAATCGCTGGATTATATGGCTGATATAAATAAGAAACTCTCTCATTCATTCTATCAGCAGCCATTGTATACTGAATCAGGTCGTTCGTGCCTATGCTAAAGAAATCGACTTCTTTAGCAAAAATGTCTGCCATAACTGCAGTTGATGGAATTTCAACCATGATTCCGACCTCAATTTTCTCAGCAACTTGGACACCATTATCAAGTAATTCTTGCCTCACTTCTGCCAAGATGGCTTTAGCCTCCCGGAATTCAGATAATGTAGCAATCATCGGAAACATGATCTTTAAGTCTCCGTAGATACTTGCCCGAAGCAGGGCACGAAGCTGGGTCCGGAAAATCTCTTGCTCATTTAAACAGAGACGAATCGCGCGGTATCCAAGGAATGGATTCATTTCCTTAGGAAGCTGTAAATATGGCAGCTCTTTGTCTCCGCCTATATCAAGCGTTCTGACGACAACAGACTTTCCTGCCATCCCTTCCAGTACGGTTTTGTATGCTTCGAACTGCTCTTCTTCACTTGGAAAGTCATTTCTGCCCATATAAAGAAACTCCGTCCGATATAAGCCGATTCCTTCACCGCCATTTTGGCGAACACCTTCTAGGTCCTTAGGCGTGCCGATATTGGCAGCCAGTTCAACATGATGACCATCTTGTGTAACCGTTTGTTCATGAACTAGCTTCGCCCACTCAGCTTTTTGTGAAGCATAGGCTTCCTGGGCCTCTTCATAGCGTTTCACGAGTTCAGGAGTAGGATTAATATGCACTTCACCCTTCAAGCCATCTACAATGATCAAATCGCCATTTACAATGGAATCGGTTACCGATTTAGCCCCAACTACAGCTGGGATTTCTAATGAACGTGCCATAATTGCTGAATGAGATGTACGTCCACCGATATCGGTCGTAAATCCTTTAACGTAAACTGGGTTCAATTGAGCTGTATCAGAAGGCGTCAAATCCTCAGCAATGATGATCACTTCTTCAGCAATCATGCTAGGATTTGGAATATGTACGCCTAAAAGATGCGACAGCACCCGTTTCGTAACGTCACGAATATCTGCAGCACGTTCCTTCATATATTCATTATCCATTTGTTCAAACATAGTAATGAACATGCTTGCAGTTTCATGTAAAGAAAACTCAGCATTGACGTTTTCCGATTGAATTTTATCCTGAATTGGAGTTATAAGTTCCGGATCAGCCAATACAAGTAGGTGTGCGTCAAAAATGGCAGCCTTATCTGCTCCTAAATCCTGTTCGGCTTTATCCCTTATTACTTTTAATTCAACTGTTGATTTTTGAATAGCTTCCTTAAAACGGGATATTTCCGCCTCGACATCTTCTATGCTTCTTTTTTCAACTGATAATTCTGGTTCAATTAGTCGATAGGCTTTAGCGATGGCTATTCCGTTAGAAGCTGCTATTCCACTTATCAAAGTGGACATTATTCTGCTAATCCTTCTCTGTTCAATGTGTCAGTTAGTGTTTTAAGAGCATCATTTTCATCGCTTCCTTCAGCAGAAATAGTAATTTCTGCTCCTTTACCAATACCTAGAGACATTACACCCATAATAGACTTAAGGTTCACTTTTTTCTCTTTATGTGCAAGGTTAATTTCTGAATCAAACTTTCCGGCAGCTTGTACAAGCAATGTAGCTGGACGAGCATGTATACCTGTTTCTGCAGTTACTGTAAATGTTTTTTCTACCATATAAATCAATCTCCTTTAAGATAAAATAACAAAAAATAGGTTATGTAAGCGGTATTCCCTATTCAGTTAGAAAAAGTAACGAAAAAAGAAATGCCCTCTTCCTTTTCAGAATAGCATTATCATACCCAACAAACAAACCAAAACTATCTAGTACCTAAAAAATAGTACAAAAATATGGATAGAACTGCAACTATTACTTTTCAGGTTCTTTAATGTTTAAATGGATAGCTGTGCATTTTTGGTAAAAAAAGCTCTAAAACTCAGCATAATGAAAAGAATCACAGTTAGCGAAACACTGCCGAGAATACCAATCAGTATGGCAATTTGGTACTCAATTGCGATGAGTGGACTGATCCCCGACAGAATTTGCCCTGTCATCATTCCTGGAAGGAAAATAATTCCCATACCAAGCATATTGTTCAGGGTGGGCAGCACGGCTGAATCAAATGCTGCATCGACATATTTTTTGACCGCTTTTGCTGGAGTGGCTCCAAGCATCAACATTGCTTCTACCTTCTCACGATTACTAGTAATCCCGTCATGCAGGTTTTTTAACGCTAATGTAACCCCAGTCATCGCATTCCCGACAATCATTCCTGCAATCGGGATAAAATACCTCGGCTCATACCATGGAGTGAAATGTATGACGACTAGATTAAAATAAAACAAAGCGGCCAAGGGGCCCGTCAGCATACTAAGAATAACCATTCGTTTTATTTTCTTATTAAGCGTAAATGATATTTGCTTAAAAATATTATGGATTGAGAAAAGGGACATCGCACATAAAAACCCTATAGAAAGTAATGGGTTTGGATTTTCAAATATATACGTCAATACATAACCGGCGAGAATGAGTTGAACAGTCATCCGAACCGTAGCGAGAATGATTTGCTTTTCCCGTGAAATGCCGCGCCACTTCACGATAATAAGAAGCAGCACAACAAATAGATAGGCCGCACATAGACGCCAGAACTCAATATCTATTATCCCGTTACTGTCCATTAATAGTCCCCCTCCTTCGTCTTTTTCAGAATAATCATCTTTTCAGCACATATGTCCGCAAGTTGTTTGGAATGGGTAATCATGATGACCGTTCCTTTTCCTCGCTTCACTTCTGCTAAAAATCTGCTCATGACCTTCAATTCTGTTTCCTCATCAAGCGCAGCTGTCGGCTCATCCAGCAAATACACTTCGGGTTTTAACAAAAGTAATCTTGCCAGTGCCAGCCTTTGTTTCTCACCGCCAGACAGAATCTCCGCATCATCGGATAAAGACTTCTGCAATAGAACCGTATCAAGGGCTTTCACGAACTCTGCCTTCGATTTCTTTTCTCTATATGTCAATTCTAGACCCAATTGAAGATTTTCTTCAATCGTGCCCGGTATAGTGAAAGGTGTCTGAGACAGCATCGTGACTTTACGACGATGCTCTATCGGATTAAGGTTATCTAGCAACTGATCTTGATAAAATACCGAGCCGCTGTCCGGTTCATTTATTCTGTTCAATAATCGGAGCAGTGAAGTTTTTCCGGCTCCACTTTCTCCAGTCAAACACGTAACCCTATTTGCTGAAATTTTCATACTATCAATATTTAAAATACCTTTATATCTAATCTTTTCTAGCCTAAACATACTTTTTCAAGCCTACCTTTCATTATCCACGATTTTATTATAAGAAACATTCGTCATAGTAGATAGTAAAGTTTGTAAAAACTTGATGAGTTTTCATTTTCTTTCCCATTTTAATAGGTTAGTATTATTCCTGCCCACATATCCATGACTACATGGAAAATATCTTTGAACTGGAGGCTTAATAATGAACCGTAATTCCTTATCTCATTCTTATCTGCATGTGCTTCTCCTAATTGCCATCTGCATGATCACTTTATTTGGCTGCCAGGAGGTATCAGATAACCTAACTAATGAATCAACTAAACAAGAGGATTCGACGTCCAATTCAGACACAAAATCCAGCAGCAATTCTTCAAATGAAGAAAAAGGCAAGACGTTCACGGCCAAGATTGTCAGGGTCATCGACGGAGATACAGTAAAAATTAAACTGCCGAGTGGAAATGAAGAAACGGTCAGGCTTCTATTAATAGATACACCAGAAACCGTACATCCCTCTAAGCCTGTTCAGCCTTTTGGACCTGAAGCAAGCAAGTTCACCAAAGAGTTAATGCCTGCAGGCTCGGAAGTCGAAGTAGAAACCGGCATCAGTGAGAGAGATAAATATGGACGGCTGCTAGCCTATTTTTATGTAGATGGAAAAATGGTGAATAAACTCCTGCTTGAAAAAGGACTAGCCCGTGTCGCCTATGTTTATGCCCCGAACACAAAATATATTGATGAATTAGAGGGTATTCAGAAACAAGCCAAAAAAGAAGAAATAGGCATCTGGTCGATAGAAAACTATGCAACCTCAAAAGGATTTGATGATTCGAATACTGAAGTAGTAACAGAGAAAAAAAACGCTAAAAGCACATCTTGCAGTAAACCTGAAATTAAAGGTAATATAAATTCTAAGGGCGATAAAATCTATCACATACCTACTGGCCAATATTACGAAATAACTAAACCAGAAGAACTTTTTTGTACCGAACAAGACGCTCTAAATGCTGGATTCCGTAAATCGCAGCGTTAACAAAATACATCACCCTGAATTATTTTTGCTAGATCTCACATAAAATACAAAAGGTGAAATGGGTACATATCTGTTCTTAGTATTAGTTCCCGCTATGTAAAATTCCAGACTACTCTTCAACTACTCAAGAAAGTCGACCTCTATCTATTACTTACTTTTATAATTAATAGTGATGACATTAAACTGCGTGAGAAAATTATCTGGTAAAAGAAAAGAATAGCCTCATATGTTTACGGCTTTACTTTGAATGAAGATGAAAAGTCATCAACCAGATCTGAAAACCTGTCGGAAAATGAATTAGTATATTTATTTAACACATCCAAGCATTTGGATGTGTTTTTTATTTGATCATCCCGAACATACAAAACACCTTACAATACTTCTAAATTTCACCCTTCACTTGATTAAGTTACTATTTAAAGTCATAAAACTCATCTTTTATTTCATCCATTTTACCATTAGGCTATTTCGCTATTGCTGGGAGAATTACTTAAGGTAAAAGCACCCGGGAATACATGTAAAGTGCACTTTTCCAAAGGTGTTGCCTAATGGAAGATTTCTCAGCTGTAACGGTTGAATTCACCCCGATGATTCATCACATTATCCGCTCTCTCTCAATCTATAAAAATAAGGATGATTTTTTTCAAATTGGTTTGATTGCCTTATGGGAGTCATATGAGAAGTTCAATGAAGAAAACGGAAAATTCTCGAACTTTGCTTATACCGTAATAAAAGGCAGGATCATTAACGAGCTAAAGCGTCATCATAAATATGAAACACATACCAGGCCCTTTGATTCCGCTATCCTTGAAGTTAAGGACCGTTTTACAATGCATGAAGAGGCTTTCGTTTTAGAAAATATCTTAATCTATACGGAAACCTTGACACTAAACCAGCAACGGTGGCTACTCCATACATTTATTGGGAATAAAACCACATCCGAAATTGCTGATATGTATCAGGTAACCACTGCAGCCGTTAAATCATGGCGCAAATCCGCCCTCCTTAAATTAAGGAAAAAAACGGATTTTTCTTGGTAAATAGGAAAAGGGGTGGCTCATCATACTGAGCCACCCCTAATATCCATTCCCTTAACTTCTCGCTTCTTCTAAATAAGTATAAATTATTTCACCGTTATGCTGGGCATTTCCTCGAAAATGTTTAAAGTCTTCTCTTTTCACAAGCACTTCACGAAAACCTAAAAAGTCTTCCTTTTTTATCCTGAATTCATTCATTTCACGGTTTGCCAATTTATCAAGTACATCTTTCGCTTCTTGAGCATCCATTCTAATATCCTCCTTAATTTTTAATCGTTTCAATAATAATCAGACAGGAGAAATTCCGTTTCTATTTTAACATAAGCCTAACTCCAAATATAAATCAGATTTTTTTGTTCCTTACTTTACTACATTATTCTTTACGAATCACCCAAAATAGTGCAAACTGTATAGTAAAATATCATAATGTAAATTGATTGGCATTTTAAATACCATCTATTTACATACAGGTTGGCATAGCTGCGCTTACATAAGATACCAAAATATGCCATATCATTACTACTGCTTTATTCAATTTTTACTTTCTTTAAAAGTTCAACCTACTGCTCTGCCGACCGAAGAGATATCTAATTCTCTTACTTGCACTCCCCAGGTCAAAATCTAAACGGCAAGATGTTCGAATAATCCAATTACTCCATAGTTACTTTTTGATCATTGAAAATGAAATGGGAAAGGATGATTACCATGAAGAAAGCGGAAGTCGGAAATATCATTGAATTTAGAGAAGGCTTACAAGGAATCGTCGAGAAAGTGAACGAGAACTCAGTAATCGTGGACGTCACGTATATGGAAAATTACCGTGATTTAGAACTTGAACAGAAAACGGTCGTCAATCATAAGAACTATAAAATCATAGGGTAATTTAACGTAATCAAACGGAATGGTTTCTTAAACCATTCCGTTTTCACTTTAGTTAATTAATAATTCGTTCAAATCTGTTATTTTTTGTAACTTTTTTTCATTTCATACCGTCTATATATAAAAGTTGATTCGTCACCAGACCTTTGGAAGGCATGAAATCACTTAACACACATTAGAAAACATTCCAGAAAGTTGAGGAAAAAAGATGACTAATTGGACACCTTATTTAGGTGGAGCCACATTGGCTGCATTTCTGCTGACTGGCTGTGGGACAACCACAGATGAGAAGACGGCTGAGCCACAGGAAGATTCAGTGAAGGAAGAGAACAAAGGCGGTGCTTCTAATGGCAATGATAGCAGTTCCGACCATAACAACAAAGTAAGACTAATGGAACAAAATCTGCAATATACAAGTAATGGGGAGGCTAAAGAAGAAACAGCTTTCTTAAAAAATAGCGATAATCAACCATTCAGCCTCTATGTTCTGCAGCAATATAAGTTAAGTGCTGAGGAACCAGGTAAAGATATAGTATTCCTGACTACAGATGACTCCATTTTTATGAGAATTGAATTATTAACGGGTGATGTTAATTGGGATGAAGTCGAAGAAAATGTCCAAACCCAACTTAAAAGTCTTTCAGAAACAATTGAGGATCCAGCACTTGACGTTGATAACGGGTCGGGATTTGAAGTCGTAAAAGGGGATGATGTGATTACATCCATTTTGCTCAAAAGTGAAAAATCCCCTGTCCGCTTAACAATGTTCACTAAGAGGAATCAAGATTACCGAGATGCCTTTCTAGAGATGGCTAAAACGCTGATGAGAAAATAATAATTCATTGACTCCAGACGGAGGGAAAAGCTCATACCTTCTTTTTCCTCCATTTTTCATTTCTCCTTCCCTGCCTTGCTTTTCCAGACCAGCATTAAAAAAAGCAGACTTATGTATCCAAATACCGGATAGATATATCCTAATAGCCTTCCATATCCGTATTCACTGATGATCAAAGCTATTAAAAAAATAATAGCTATGATTAGCATGCTTGGTACTTTAACATAGCTGCTAATTTGCCTTTGTAATCCATAAATATTCCCAATAACCGAAGTGAAGATTTCCCCGTAAATCACCAAAATAAACATCCAATATAACTGCCCAGCTGCAGTTCTCATAATAACCGCCGAGGGAATTTCATAGCTAGTTACATCTGGAAGTGTCATAAGTGAAAAATGCCCAGTTAGTAAGATTATTGTGAGAAAGATACCACCAAGGATGGCCCCATGCTTAATAATCTTTTCGTCGCGGACTTCATTGGCAACCGGAACCAGAACGGCCTGCGCTAAAGCCAGGTTAAAGGCTGTATATGCAAATGGAGAGAAAATCATTTTCAAGGAAATCCCTTCATCAGGAACTTGCGTAAGAAAAGACAAAAAGTCACCATTTCCCAAAGTAGAGAAAAAGAGAATCAAACTAAAACAGATCATGATTGGAACAACAAAAGAATTGACTGTGAAAACGCCGCGCATCCCCATCATCAGAACTAATGATGCCAAGATGATGGTAGACCAGCTTCCCACACTTTTAGGAACGCCAAGTTGTTCCTCGAAAACTGCCCCTGAACCCGAAATCATGACGGCCGTCACACCTAACAGCATGATAAGGAAAAAGATATTGATGATTCCTGCTAACTTCTTACCGAATAAAAATTGATTGAACTCTTCATAAGAAGTAGCTCTTATCCTTGTAGAAATAAGCATGATCTTCGTTCCGGTAAAAATAAAAATATAACCTGCTATTAAAATCCCGATAAAGCCATAAATGCCATAACGGGTAAAAAACTCGACAATCTCTCTTCCAGTTGCAAAACCAGCTCCAACGACTGTACCTACATAAACGGCTGCAATCTGAAAAATCCCTGACCACCTTGACAGCATACTTTCCCCTCCTCTCTACATTTATATGTCAGGTGGAGGCATTTAAGACAAGCCAAGTAATATTCCCTATTGATTTAGGCTCTGTAAAATAATCTTGTTGATATTAAACTCTTTCAAACAATATATAAAGTAGACTTATTTTAGAGTCAGCCCCTTTTAAACTTTCTAAGAACATTAACCTTTAACACAGCACTGAGTAAATGAGAAATGAATAGTATCTAATAGACCAAAACAATAGATACAAGTTAGTTCACTTGGCAGGGAACGTAAAAAAACGCTTAAGGAAAAATATCCTCAAGCGTTTTAACACAACGATTAAGTTGTGGCTCATCATGGAATTTATTGTGATACTTATTTCCACTTAAAACTCAGCTCATCACCTTTTATAATGTTTGATCATCGACGGAGGAAAGCCATTCATCGATCACCTTGACAACGGACTGAACTGTCCCATCAGCAAATGGTGACTTCAGATTCGCCGATTCTACGAGACCAAGGAAAGACTTGCTGCCTCCAAGTTGGCACAGATTCAAATAATCTTCCCAAGCCGCCACATCCCCCTCTACTGATCTTTTCCAAAATTGGAAGGCGCAGATTTGAGCCAATGCATAGTCGATATAATAAAATGGAGACTGATAGATATGGCTCTGGCGCTGCCAATATCCTCCATTTTCTAAAAATTCATTTCCTTCATAATCACGGTGAGGCAAATAATCCTTCTCGATTTTACGCCACGCCTGTCTTCTTTCAAGTGGAGAGGCGTCGGGAGTTTCATAGACGAAGTGCTGAAATTCATCCACAGCTACCCCATATGGCAGGAATACAAGTGAGCTACTTAAATGAGAGAACTTATACTTTTCTGTATCTTCTTTAAAAAACAGCTCCATCCATGGCCATGTAAGAAATTCCATGCTCATCGAATGGATCTCACAAGCCTCATATGTAGGCCAGTAATATTCCGGAATATCGTGGTTACGGCTCCGGTATACTTGGAATGCATGACCCGCCTCATGTGTTAAAACATCTATATCTCCGGAGGTCCCATTGAAATTTGAAAAGATAAATGGAGCTTTGTAATCTTCTATGAAGGTACAGTAACCACCACTTTCTTTTCCCTTCTTCGCCACAAGGTCCATCAAATTGTTATCTATCATAAAATTAAAAAACTCATTCGTTTCAGTTGAAAGTTCACGGTACATCGTTTTGCCATTTTCGATGATCCACTCAGCATCACCTTTAGGGATCGCATTCCCCGTTCTAAATTGAAAATTTTCATCAAAATAGCATAGATTCTCCAATCCAAGTCGTTCACGCTGACGTTCCTTCAATCGGGTAACAAGCGGTACCACATCCTCTTTCACCTGCTTACGGAATGCAGCAGCCATCTCCGCATTATAATCAGTCCTTGTCATTCGATTATATCCGAGCTCGACGAAATTTTTATACCCTAGCATAGTCGCAATCTCATGCCGTACTTTCACAAGTTCATCAAATATTCGATCCAATTCTGCCTGTTGTTTTTCAAAGAAGCTGTAATATGCTTCACTTGCATTTTTTCTTAGCTCACGGTCCGCTGACTCCATAAAAGGCTGAAGTTGTGCAAGTGTACGCTCCTCTCCTTCAAATTCAATTTTTGCAGAGGCGATTAACTGTGAATATTCGCTTGATAGTTTATTTTCTTTTTGCAGATGCGGAATAATCTCAGGTGAAAACGTTTTGAGTTGGGCCTCTGCCAAGTCAAATAGTTGTTTCCCCCATTTCATCTCAAGCTCCCGACGAAACTTCGACCGAACAAGCTCAGTATAAAATATGGAAGTCAGCTCCTCCATTTCAGGAGAGAATTCATCTAAATAGTCGTTCTCAGCTTTATAAAATTCATCATTTGTATCAATGGAATGTCGAATATAGACCAAATTTAACATGGTACCTACATAATTTCGAATTTCATTTATTTCTTCCATCGCTTTCACTTGTATGTCTATTTCTTGTGCATCCCTAAACTTCTCCAAAACTTTCGTGAACTTCGATTTGATTTCATCCATTTCAGGACGTCTATATTCATACTCATTAAATTTCATATGTCCACTCCTTTTTATACATTTTATCTAAGACATTTGCCTAAATGCCACAATTACCATCAATAGAAGCCGTCTTATACATCCTCCTTTTAATGGTTATCGTGATATAGTTAAATTCGCCACAGTAAAAAGAAAAACCTGCCTATACCTAGAAACAAATACGGATTTCCCTAGCCATGTTTCCCCTTGTATGTGCTAACCAAACCAGGTAAACCCACTGATTTATTTGTGCGAGAAAATCGATAAAACGACCAAAAAAAAACCAGCACCTAATTTATTAATTAAAGGTGCTGGTTTAATAAGCTACTTTTGAGCGGAATAACCAATTTTTTTAAGTAATTCTATCACGGTAGCCTTTTCCTCTTTTGTGAGAACACTCATGATATCATCGATTCTTTTTTCATGCTCAGGAAATACTCCTTCAATAAAGGCCTTTCCCTTATCCGTTATTTTGGCAAAAGTTACACGGCGGTCTTCTTTACATGCTATCCGCTGTAGATATTCCTTTTGTTCGAGCTTATCCACGACATATGTTATACTACCGCTCGCGAGCAGGATTTTTCCACCTATTTGCTGAAGAGGTTGATCACCTTTATGATAAAGCAATTCTAGTACTGCAAACTCTGTTGGATTCAAACCCTCTTCAGCTATATGTTTATTTACAACATCATTAATGGACCGATGAGCTCTCGACATCACAATAAACAGCTTTAAAGACTGTTGGATGTTATTATTCTCCATAACTTCACAACCTTAAAATTTTTAATTAAAATATCTTGAATTAAAAGTTATTATATGACATTACGGCTTCTTTGTCAATTTGACTAATCAGTATGTACTATTGTTTAATCATACAGTTTGATATACTAGAAAAAAAAGCTAAAGTAGTGACAATCATGAAAACTAGGCATAAATTTACCACATATCTGCTTATTGTTATTTTACCATTAATTATTCTATCTATCATTTTTTGGATGTACTTAGAACAATCCATCCATAAAGAGCGACAAGATCAAGCTGAATGGGTTGGATCAGTTTGTCAAGAATACATAGACGAAGTTATCAGTGAAACGAAAGAAAATCTGGAACTGCTAAGTCTTAGCAGTTCTGTTCTATATATGGAGGATAAAAAAACAAAACTCCTTATGAACTGGATTAAAGATACAGATCCGAGGTACGCAGGAGTATATTGGCTAAATCAAGATGGCATTTCTATTTCAGGGACAAATAAGGATTTCCTCCATTACTTTTTAATTGAACAGGATGATATAGACAAGGCAGTTGAAACCCAAAAAGCCGTTGTTGTTGGGAAGAGGGAGCTAAATAACTCGAGTTTTAATTATTTTACCATTTTCGCCCCTATTTTGGATAACGACAAAAAGGTTCAAGGTTTTTTATTGGCACATATTAGGTTGGATTATATAGAAAACGGTTTAAAAATGCTTATCCCTAATCAATCGGTGAAACTAGAAACGAGCAATAAAACTCGCATTCTGGAGATAAATGCCGAAGGAGTTACTGGAAATTCAACATGGGTGAATGTTCCTTTGACTGAAGTAGATTGGACTTTTTCCGTTAAAATGCCCGACCGGCTTAACACCATCAACATGAATGTTTTTTTAATTTTTGTCTTTTTCACATTCTTTATTACTCACATGATATATATAGTTGTGGAGGAACAAATCGTTCGTAGAGAGAAGAAAAAACAAAAGCAATTAAACGAAATGCAAAAAATTGATTTTGTCGGTACACTGGCGGCTAGTACTGCACATGAAATAAAAAATCCCCTCACCGGCATTAAGGGACTAGTCCAATTACTTGTTGAAAAACACCCTGAAGAACAAGACCAGTTTTATTATTCTGTCATCATGAAAGAAATTGAACGAATAAATAGCATTGTCAGCGAGTTTTTAATTTTAGGAAAACCCATAGTACATACTTTATCCTTATACGATATTCGCAGTATTATTGCTGAATTAAGACCAATAATAGAATCCGAAGCACGTTACTTAAATATTGAGCTGGAATGGAACATCGTAAAGGAACCAATCATGGTTTATTGTACAAAGGACCAACTCAAACAAGTCATTCTTAATATTACCAAAAATGGCCTGGAGGCAATGGAACTTGGCAAAAAGCTAACCATACAAATTTACAGAGAAAATGAAAAGGCAAAAATAGAAATCATCGATACTGGGCATGGGCTGAATGAAAAAGACATCAGTAAAGTGTTCGAGCCATTCTACACGTCCAAAAAAGAAGGAACTGGATTAGGTCTTTTCGTGTGCAAGCGAATTATTGAACTTTTTAATGGAACGATCGAGCTTACAAGTAAACCTTTAAAAGGTACAACAGTTATTATTAGTTTACCCATATTAAATGACAACTTGGAGTAATACGATCATTTATGAGTTTATTTCTCATATGTTGGGCAATACGAACACTAACAATTGATTTAAACAAGGGTGTAATACATACAGAGCACACTTGCGAGCGAATGATTGGAATATGTAAGATTCTTATTTTAGAAAGAAGGAAATATACATATGGCAAGTATCACTGCATTTAAACCAGAACCGCAAAAAAAAGATATGACACTGAAGATCATGATTATCATAGGAATATGTCATTTAATGAATGATTCCCTTCAGGCCGTTGTACCGGCCATGTTTCCCATTCTTGAAAAATCAATGTCTCTAACGTATACACAGCTAGGGATGATTGCATTCTGCTTGAATATCGTCTCATCGCTTCTCCAACCTGCTGTTGGCTTTTATACAGATAAAAAGCCACTTCCCTTTGCATTACCTATTGGATTGACCAGCACTTTAATCGGGGTCATCGTTCTCGCACTTGCACCAAACTATACTATAATCCTTGGTGCAGTCATTCTAATGGGCTTTGGGTCAGCCATTTTCCATCCGGAAGGCTCCCGGGTTGCATACATGGCTGGAGGTCCTAGGAGAGGCCTGGCACAATCAATTTATCAGGTTGGTGGGAATAGCGGGCAAGCTCTCGCCCCTCTCATTACTGCCATCGTACTTGTTCCATTTGGTCAAAAAGGTGCACTTTGGTTTGCCTTAGTTGCCTTTACAGCCGTTATGCTATTACTGTATATTGCCAAATGGTATTCTCAAAAGCTGGTGCACTTCAAGCCAAAAAAGGTTGCAGCTAAAGTAATTAATAAAGAGCGCTCCCATAAAGTGGCCAAAGCTCTGGTCTTAATTTTATTCATTATTTTTGCCCGTTCCTGGTATGTCTCTTGTATGACGAACTTTTACAGTTTTTATTTAATCGAGCAGCATTTATTCACGATAAAATCCGCACAGATCTTCCTATTCGCCTTTTTAGCTGCTGGGGCTGTAGGAACGTTTTTCGGCGGACCTCTTGCGGACCGGTTCGGCCGTAAAAACGTGATTTTGTTTTCTTTCGCTGCCAGTACGCCTATAACCGCTCTGTTGCCATTCGTCCCGCCTACAGCCGCCTTTATCCTATTATTGATCGCGGGATTTATTATTATGAGCAGCTTTTCAGTTACCGTAATCTACGCACAGGAACTAGTTCCAGGCAAAGTAGGAACAATGGCTGGCTTGACCGTCGGCCTAGCATTTGGAATGGGCGCCATAGGATCTGTTTCATTGGGGGCAATTGCAGATGTCATCGGAATCGCATCCATGATTAAGCTTGTAGGATTCTTGCCTTTGTTAGGAATCATCAGTTTGTTGCTACCAACTGATCTCACTCTAAAAAAATGGTATGCCGAAGAATAAAACACATAAAGAATTACAGTACTACCAAATGAGTTTTTCCTGGAACCTATTTTTATCATCTCAATACAATATATTGTTTCACTCAGAAAACACACAAAAGTAACGATAAGTACCATACAAAGGAGAAATTTATGAGTGGAGTTTTATTAGGCAGCATCCTATCTGCTATGTCTACAGGGGCCGGTGCGTTACCCATCTTGTTCATTCAAGGTTCAATCACACATCGCTTTAGAGACACGCTTCTGGCATTTACTGCCGGTATTATGATGGCTGCTTCGTTACTGAGCCTGATTCCCGAGTCTTTAGCCACTGGGGGGTATATTCAGCTTGTTATTGGGGTTTTTCTCGGGGTCATGACATTAACAATTATGGAGAAAAACATTCCACATATCGATCTCGGTCATACGAAGAGTGGCATTCAATTCGACGAAAAGGCTTTGCTTATCATTACAGCCATTACACTGCATAATATCCCGGAAGGTCTTTCTGTTGGGGTCAGTTACGCCTCAGATGCAGCTGATACGGGCAATTTAATTGCTTTTGCTATTGGTCTGCAAAATGCTCCGGAAGGTTTGCTTGTCGCCTTGTTTTTAATCAATCAAAAAATCGGAAAGTTTACGGCGTTCATCATAGCCACATTAACCGGTACCATCGAAATAATCACAGGCCTAATAGGTTTTTATTTAACTTCTTACATTGGTTTTTTAGTTCCATACGGCCTCGCTTTCGCCGCTGGTGCTATGCTTTTCATCGTCTATAAAGAATTAATCCCTGAAAGCCATGGGGATGGAAATGAGCGCACATCCACCTATTCCTTCATTGTCGGCCTATTGTTTATGGTTATATTATTGGAAATTTTATAATTCTCGTGCATTCATGGCTGGCCCTTTAAAATGAGTCAGCCTTTAGTTTTTGCATCTCAGACTAATGATATATTTTTAAAGTTGTCATTTAAGCCAGATACACCTATGAAGCTGCCTTCATACAATTAACCACCTGTAATTTTCTGTATATTTAGAAAGTGGTTTAGTTATTGAACCCCTCAATCATAAAAGAATACTATGTACCTCTGTTGAGTTAACTTACTCCGACATATAAACCTAACACTCTATTTTCCCAACTAATTGAACTTTTCTAGTTTTTTAACCAAATTGAACTTTTCCTGCAACACAAAGAATGTCCTCAGAGTCTTCCTCTGTTCACTCCTCTGCAAGTTGTCCAAACTAAGAGAAAAATAAATATAAACTATCCCCTTATTTTTAATGATCTTTGTATCAAATCTTTTGAAATCATATAAGCAGACAGCACATCACAACGTTCATCAATCTCTTAAAACAAAGCAGCCCGGCTTCTCTCTCCGCATATATATATTTATATTCCATCCTTGTTCTTACGTTTCCATAGTTCATTACTAACAGGATTGAAAAAAAATATATACACCATATGAGAGTTTACTCCCTTTTATGTTTTTCCATTTCTAATTTACAAAGTCATTTCATTCAGATCCATTTAATATGTAAAATCATCATTAAAGGGCTTCTGTACAATAACAACCATTTCTTCTCGTTTATTTCTCACTTCAACTGACGAATGATGTTGAAGGATTAAATACTCATTTATCAGTTTATCAAGTTGCTCGCTTTGGCGAAGGGTATACTCATGACTCATCCCATACATTTTTGCCAACTCCATCATTTCCCAACGCTTCATTCGAATTTCAGAACAAATTTCCGTAGTACTCCTAGAATTCATAACAACACTCACTACTCCTGCCCTTTTAAAGTTACATTATAATAATGAAGTATTACAAAATATGCCTTATATGTAAATAGATTCGCAAAAAAAGACAAAACTTCTTAAATTGCGATAAAGCCTGACCCTTCAGCGGACATGATATGACGGGAATTTCTTATCATAATCTACTTGTTTTGATTTAGGATCCTAAGTCTTAAATCGTTTTTACATACTGCTAACTCTGGACCTTGAGCCAATATTATTCATATTTAATTTTCACTGTTTTGTTACTTGCTAAAATACTTCGACAGTTTACCACCTTAGCAAACTAGAACGAAATTATCAATAAGTAATAAGTTAATAGAGTGCATAAAGAGATTCATTCACTTCAAGGAAAATAGAATTTCATTAACAAAATGGCAAGCAATAACCGTTGGATTTTACATTAAACCTGTAAATCTCAATTAGATTCTAAATTTGAATCCTCCGTTAATTTCAATGAAATTAGCGTTGAGGTATGAAATTCAAAAAAGGAATCCATTGAAGAGGGATTCCTTCTTAACATTCAGACTTACTTATGCTTTCTGAAAAAATAACAAAATAGGGGAAGAAAATTCATCTGCTACTCTTCAAATTGCAAGCAACCTATCTTCATCCTCCTGTTTAACTCGCGAATGGTAAATATATATGAAAGCTAGTCCCCTTCTCAACTTTACTCTCCACTTCGATATAGCCCTTATGTTCCTCAATAATTTTATAGCTAACCATAAGCCCCAGCCCTGTCCCTCTATCCTTTGTCGTATAAAAAGGTTCACCCAACTTTTTCAGCATTTCCGCCGAGATTCCCATCCCTTGATCGATAATTGATATACAAACGTACTTCTCGGAAAATCTTCTCGTCTTAATACGAACAGAACCGCCATCCGGCATGACTTCCAATGCATTTTTAATAATATTAATAAATACTTGTTTTAGCTGATTTGCTTCGCAGAAAACAGTAAACTCTTCTTCTTCAAAGTTCGTCTCAAATTGAATATTTTCCAGTAGAGCTTGAGCGGCAAGCAACTCAAGCGTCTCCTTCAGAATTGTATGGACATCTTGTTTGAAAAATTTAAGTGCTTGAGGCTTTGCCAACACCAAAAATTCAGTGATTATGGTTTCAATCCGCTTAATTTCAGAGGTAATAACATGAAAATATGTAGAGAAATCACCCTTGACACCATCCTCAAGCAATTGGATGAACCCTTTTAAAGCCGTCATTGGATTCCTAATTTCATGGGCAATCCCTGCAGCCAGTTCACCAACAACATTTAAGGTATCTGATTTCCGAATTTGCTCCTGCATTTCAAGATTTTTACTCACATCACGAAAAATGGTTAAATGCACGCTCGAATATAAATTTTCTCTAGTTAAAAATTCAATATGCTTAACTCTTCCATTTTCAAACATTATCGGGATGATAGATGAGTAAACCCCATGTTTGTAGACTTTTTCAATATGAGCGTTCAGATCAGCTGCATTCCCAGGTATTTTTTCAATAAACTCCTTAATAGTTAAAGAAAGAAGTTTATCCTTCGAAATCCCCAAAATTTCCTGTCCCGCCTCATTAATGTCTGTAAACCCTTTATCATTCCATAAAATCAAGCCATCTAATGTTCCCTCAAAAATTTTCCTGAATTTCTTTTCACTATCCCGTAATTCTTTCTCAATCAGCCAGCGCTCGCTGACATTCCGAAAGATTGTCACATTATAACCATCGCCTTCATGTTTTTTTGAAGTTAATTCAAGTAATTTAATTTGATTATTCGGCATTTTATAAATCAGTTCTCCCCTGACCTGGGTGTCTCTTTCAAACGTATCCATCATCTGATTAAAATGTTGATTATTGCTGTAGACATATTTCCAAATATAACTGCCTATCAAGTCTTCCCTACTAGACTCAAATATTTTACAGGCTGAATGATTTACTCGAAAAATGATACCGTCATCATTCCAAAATATTATCGCATCCATTGACTGGTCAAATAATTCTGCAAAAATCCTTTCGCTCGTCTCTAACTTCTTTTCCATTAAATTCGATTCAGTAAGCTTTCGAAACACCGACATATATAATTCATTTCCGACTGTCGAACTAAGTGAAAAAATAAATGGATGTGGCTCATCATGGACTATTATCTCTACCTCTCCTCTGAAGTTCGACTCACTGAAGACTCTTCGAATACTTTCTTCCCAATATGACTTATATTTTTGGGAAATGAGATCCGTCATATTTTTTCCGACAATATCCTTTTTCGGAATGCCCAGGACATGGATAAATGCATGATTCACTTCTATGATTATTCCTGAGCTATCAAAAAGCACGATGCTCTCAATGGCTGTATCAAAAATGTCCAAAAACATCTGCCGTGACATTAATGTTTCCCGGGAGGATGAAACATCCAATGTCACATCCTCCAAACGATAAATTTGCTGTCCTTCGGAAGGCGCTCCAATACGCAAAAATTCAATTTGCTTTAGCGCTCCTGTATGAAGTTGAATCATTTTCTTTTCTCTTTCCTCGCTACTACTTTGTGAGCCGAATTCTTCATGAGTCAAAGGGATGACCTGAAGAAAATCAGTTAATTTCAGTAATTCCAGCTGCTCTCTCGGTGTTTCCAACAGAGTACAAGCTGCCTCATTCACATAAGTGAACCTTAGTTCCTCATCTACCCTAATATAGGGCTCTAACATAGAATTGAAAATTTCGTTATATCTTTCAATCTGTTTATTTAATTTTATAATTTTTTGTTTATATCCCGTTTCATTCTCATAACCTAAATTCATATTTACACCCCTTATTCAAAGACCAATACTTACCCAACCTTATTCGACAACTATCTTAAATCTCCTCGGTATTTTCAAAAATCAGTAAAATCATATCACCATTCAAAATCCAAAATTTTACTTTATTTTAAATTATAGTATGTTGAATCGACTAATACTTAGAGTTAAGCTTAATTTAAGAATGATTTAATAAAATTACTAATATGAGATTTAATTCTATGAATTAAGGGTATATAAATAACAATGCTTTCTAGCTACCTTAAAATTTATTAATGGAGGCAAATATGAAACAACGTGATTTTTTCTTTGATAACGCCAAGTTCATTCTCATGGCCTTTGTCGTCTTTGGACATTTACTAAATACGTATATACACGACAGTGAAACAATTTACGCTCTATATAAAACCATTTATTCCTTTCACATGCCTGCTTTTATACTTGTTTCAGGGTTCTTTGCAAAAGGTTTTTATCAAAAAGGGTATTTAGCTAAAATTACAAAAAAATTAATTTTACCTTACATTATTTTCCAATTGATATATACCGTTTACTATTATTTCTTATATGAACGTACTGCCATCACAGTAGACTTGCTTGATCCTCAATGGTCGCTTTGGTTCTTGATCAGTTTATTCTGTTGGAACATCATGCTACTTGGTTTTTCAAAGCTAAAGCCTTCAGTAGGCATAGGTTTATCTATTTTAATCGCTTTATTAATTGGGTATATTGACAATATCTCCAATTACCTTAGTCTCTCAAGGACATTCGTTTTTTTCCCGATGTTTTTAATCGGTTACCATTTAAGCAAAGATCATTTAAAAAAGTTATTCACACCCAAAGTTCGTTTGGCTTCACTTGGTGTCATGTTAGTGATTTTTATCGGCTTTTATTTAAATACCGATATAAATTATAAATGGCTGCTCGGTTCGAAACCCTATGCCGAGCTTGAAGATGCGACAATCGTGTCCATGTTTAAGCGACTAGGATTTTATGGATTGAGCGTAATTTCAGTGTTTAGCTTTCTATCCTTCATCCCACGCGGACAATATTTCTTTACCAATTGGGGTAAACAAACTTTATATGTGTATCTGCTGCACGGCTTCCTCATTCGTTTCTTCCGTGAAAGCACGATACAGGACTACTTCAGTAATACAGAGAGTTTTATCATGCTTGCCGGCCTCTCATTCTTGATCACTGTGTTATTGTCAAGCCAAATGATTGCTACAATGGCCCAGCCAATCATCGAATTGAAAGCAACCAAAACAAAACGTTTCATGACTAAAACAAAAGAGTATATTAAACAAGCATTTTGAAATAAAACGGATAAAGCAGTTTCTGCTTTATCCGTTCAGACTGTAGACAAACTCGATGAAAATCGAGTTTGTCTACAGTTTTTTTGAGGGGGTGTAAAAATTCGAACGTTGATTTCCACTCCAGGCACTCGCTTTCCGCGGGCGGTCAGGGAGCCTCCTCGGCGCCTTTGCGCCTGTGGGGTCTCCCTTGGACACGCTTTTCCCGCAGGAGTCTCGCACCTTCCGTTCCAATCAACTCTGTTTTAACAATTAGAAATAAACACTTTTTCCTACAGTCTTTTTTGTTTTAATATAGGAGTATTAAAACTTGAGGTGATGACGATGCTTTCGAAACATAATTCTATTCAGCGAGATCAACTTGAAATGATTACTTTGGATCAACTGGTGCCAGCGAACCATTTGGTTCGTAAAATTGAGGGGGCCATTGACTTCACTTTCATTTATGACTTGGTGAAAGAGATGTATTCAGAGATAGGCCGCCCAAGTATTGATCCAGTTATTTTAGTTAAATTGACATTCATTCAATATACCTTCGGTATTCGTTCGATGCGTAAAACGATTGAAGAAGTTGAAACGAATATGGCTTACCGTTGGTTTTTAGGTTACGGTTTCCATGATAAAGTACCTCACTTCTCAACGTTCGGGAAAAATTATGAGCGTCGCTTTAAAGATACAGACCTGTTTGAACAGATTTTTTATCGTATCTTAATGACAGCCTCAGAAAGAAAGTTAATTAGTGCAGAGCACGTATTCGTTGATTCAACACATGTGAAAGCCAGTGCGAATAAGCGGAAATCCGAAAAGAAAATCGTTCGTAAGGAAACACGAGCATATCAAGGACGCCTTCAAGAAGAAATAAATCAAGATCGTGAAAACAATGGAAAGAAGCCTTTTCCACCGGATAAATTTGATAAAGAATAAACCAAAGAAATTAAAGAAAGTTCAACTGACCCTGAGAGTGGCTACTATGTAAAAGATGAACGAACAAAACAGTTTGCCTATTCATTTCATGCGGCTGCAGACCGCAACGGTTTTGTGCTGGGGACGATTGTAACACCAGGAAATACGCATGATAGTCATATCTTAGAGCCTCTTGTTGAACAAGTGATTGAGAAAGTTGGAAAACCTGAAGCTGTTGCCGCAGATGCAGCTTACAAAACACCAGCCATTACAAGCTACCTTTTTGGGAAAGAAATCACACCAGCTTTACCCTATACACGTCCACGAACAAAAGAAGGGTTCTTTCGCAAGCATGACTATGTTTACGATGAACATTTTAATTGTTATCTCTGCCCATCGGGCGAGATTTTAAAGTACTCAACAACAAATAAAGAGGGCTATCGCGAGTACAAATCACCCAAACACACTTGTGCGACATGCTCATTTTTATCACAGTGTACAGTAAGCAAAGACCATCAAAAAGTGGTGACACGCCATATCTGGCAAAATTATATGGAAGAAGCAGATCATCTGCGTCACCACAAGGATGTAAAACCTATATATGCGAAACGCAAAGAAACAATAGAGCGTGTATTCGCAGATGCAAAAGAAAAGCATGGTATGCGTTGGACTACTTTAAGGGGACTTAAAAAATTGTCGATGCAGGCGATGCTTACATTCGCTGCCATGAATTTAAAGAAGATTGCCAATTGGACATGGCAAGGTCCAATAATGGCTTAATAAAGTGGGCTCGTAGAGGCCCAATCTCTTAATCTTGATCAAAATTCAAAGGGAATTTCAAAAGGGGTCCAGAATTAAAACATTCTGGACCCCTTTTGTCTACAAACTGAACGGATAAAGCAGTTTCTGCTTTATCCGTTTTTTCAAACATAATTCCATACCAACTTACAAGCCAAAAGCAAAGGCAATAGATTCCCCTTCATTAATAATAACGCATTTTTCAAATGGAGCAGGCTATGGTAAAATTACTCGTTAGTGCTTGTTGGCTTAAAAAGACATGTACACGAAAGGAGCCAGGCGTTTCTTTTACGCCCTTTAACATGAATATAATAATCAGTACTCTTAACGCAAAATACATCCATACATCGCTATCCATCCGATATTTAAAAGCTTATGCTCAGCCAGATTATGATGTACAGCTGGCAGAATATACGATAAAAGACCCGATTATGAACATCGTTGGCGACCTTTATTCCAAAAAACCTGATGTCATCGGGTTCAGTTGCTATATTTGGAACATCGAGGAAACAATGAAAGTCGTGGCAATGCTGAAAAAAATCAATCCTGAATTGGTTATCATTCTCGGCGGACCTGAAGTCACATATGATGTTGGTGAATGGCTTGACCAGATTCCCGGAGCTGATTTTATCGTAATTGGCGAGGGGGAAGTTACTTTTAAAGCTCTTTTATCTGAAATTGAAGGTGCTAACGATTATAAAAAAGTTGGTGGGATTGCCTATCGACAGGATGGAAAAAAAGTTATTCAGCCACAGAATGGCAAGGTGGATTTGAAATCCCTCCCTACCCCTTATCGATTGGAAGAAGACCGCGACGAGCTATCCAAACGTGTCACCTATATCGAAACAAGCCGTGGTTGTCCGTTTAGCTGTCAATTTTGTCTTTCATCGATCGAAGTAGGTGTCCGGTATTTTGATCGGGAAAAGATCAAAGAAGATATTAGGTACCTTATGGAAAATGGTGCAAAAACTATTAAGTTCGTTGACCGTACCTTCAATATCAGCCGGAGCTACGCCATGGATATGTTTCAATTTTTAATTGACGAACATCATCCTGGAGTGGTTTTCCAATTCGAAATCACAGCGGACATCATGCGTCCGGAAGTTATCCAATTTTTGAATGATCATGCACCAGCAGGGCTATTCCGATTTGAAATCGGCGTACAATCGACGAATGATCATACAAATGATTTGGTCATGAGAAGACAAAATTTCGAAAAACTAACACGGACAGTCACCATGGTCAAAGACGGTCAAAAAATTGATCAGCATCTTGACTTGATTGCTGGTTTGCCTGAGGAAGACTATCTTTCATTCAGGAAGACCTTCAATGATGTTTTCGAACTAAGGCCCGAAGAAATGCAGCTTGGTTTCTTAAAAATGCTGCGTGGTACAGGCCTACGGATACGTGCCAATGATCACGACTATATTTACAGTGATCATGCTCCTTATGAAATTCTTGGGAATAATGTTTTGTCCTTTGACGACATTGTCCGTATTAAACAAGTTGAAGATGTGCTTGAAAAATACTGGAACGATCACAGAATGGATCATACGACAGAGTTTCTGGTTGAATCGGTGTTTAATTCACCATTCGACTTTTTCCAAGAATTTGGTACCTTCTGGGATGAACAAGGCTGGTCACGAATCGGACATCAACTTGAAGACTTGTTCCGTCGATTACAGCAGTTTTTATCTTCCAGAGAATCAGCTGATTTAAAAACCATTATCGGACTCATGAAATTGGATTATTTCATGAATCAAAAATACAAACCACGTAAACCATGGTGGGATGCTTCTCTTGATAAACAAGGGCGCAAAGAGATTTATGAAGAAATTTTAAATAAACCTGAACATCTTGGATCTTCTTTCATTGCCTTGGGACTAAATGAAAAAGAAATTCACAAACACACATTACTTGAAGAACTTCCCTTTGATTTAGAAACATATTTAGCAGATGGAACCATTGTTAATAAACCATCGATTATGCTTGCTTATTTTGATCCGAGCGGAAAAGGCTCATCCATTTTTTCTCTTTCAAAATCTGATAGCATCATTTTATAAGAATAAAGGACGGATCCCAAAAAGGGTCCGTCCTTTATTCTCTATTTATTTTCACGTTTTTTATTTTCTGTAGACAATATTTCATAGATCTTGGATGCATTCATATCACCACTGAATTCCATTCCGAATTCCGTTCGTACTATTTCTTCTACCCGTTTTTCTTGAGAGTTGCGTTTGTTTTTATCCATTAACTTCTACCTTTTCTGCCTTGCTTTGAATTACGGTTGGCACCTTTCATGGCGTTTTCTTCAACTGCGAATTCATTTGAATATTCCTCTACTGCTTGGTTTTTCTTTGGCGTCGTACTTGCTTTGATTGCTCCATCTACATTGGCTTTCCGTTTCATGTTCATTCCACCTTTTTTAAAAAGTTTTACTTTTTAGAATGGGGTAATTCCGCTAAAAATTATTCAGGGATAATATATGGGTAGTCGAGTAAAATAACCCTAAAACGAAAGGGAGATACTTTATGAAAAGGAAATTGGATAATCCAATAATGGATGATACCCAACCTCACCAAATTAACGCACCGAGCTTTAAAGGTACCGGGATAAAACCGCAAGCTCCTTTTGTTAATGATTATGGAGTCGTCATTGGGGACAGCAAATATGCATCAGAAAACTCACCACTCGAAAATTGGAGCGAAGATACAGACCCAGAAATCATGGCTGGAGACGAATGGATACACCCAACTAATGATATTGGATGGAACTCAACTGAAAACCGCGAACTGTTAGAGGCAAAAAGAGCCCCACAAGCCCCTTTCATGCATCCTGATAAAGATGTGAGTATTAAAACGGATTAAATGACTCACAAGTCATATAGCCAAAATTCACTAGTAATACCCACATAAAATAAGGGTGTCCCCGGTAAGTCCGGTACACCCTCCTTCCTTATTTAACCTGCAAAATCAACTTTCCTTTTGTTTGGCGGGAGCTCATTTCTTCATGTACATCAGCAGCCTGTTCAAACGGATAAATACCTCCGATAGTCAGCGTTAGCTTACCAGACGCTACGTAAGAAAAGAGCTCTTTGATGCTTGGTAGCAGCAAATCTGGTTTTTTCATAATCTGCGGCAGGAAAAAACCTACCACAGATTGATTACGGCGCATTAAAACCTGTGGGTTCATCGTATATGCCTCACGGCTAGCATTACCAAAAACAACAAGTCGGCCAAATGGAGCCAAGCATTTCAGTGTTTTATTGAATATGTCTCCACCAACCATTTCCAGTGCGACGTCGACACCCTTTCCTCCAGTGGCCTCACGCACTTCCTGCTCCCAACCTTCTTTGGTGTAATTGATGAGAATATCGGCCCCCAGCTTTTTAGCTAGCGCCAGCTTTTCCTCAGTACTTGCGGTGGCAATTATTTTTCCAGCCCCGAAGATTTTGGCAAGCTGGACCGCAATCGTTCCAACGCCTCCTGCAGCTGCATGGACAAGTACCGTTTCACCCTGTTGCAGGCGTCCCATCGTTTTTATAATGTGATAGGCACTTAACCCTTGTAGCGGTAAGGCAACAGCCTCATGGAACTGAATCACATCAGGAAGAGGAATTGCAGAGAATTCATCCGATAAGGCATATTCGGCATATCCTCCCGCTTCAATCAGACTCACGACCCTTGTCCCCGGTTTGATTTTGGTTACTTCTTCACCAACCTCCACCACCACTCCAGCTATTTCCGCACCTGGTATGAAAGGTAGTGGTGTAGGAACCACGTATTGCCCTTCCCTTCTTGCTGTATCGGCATAATTAACGCCGACACAGTCAATTTCAATCAGCACTTCATGTCCAGTTGGCACCGGCTTTTCTTTATCAGTCATTTTCAGTACTTCCGGTCCACCGTATTCTTCAAATTGAATGGCTTTCATCACTGTTCCCCCTTGTTAGTTTCCAGTAAATTCAGGTTTACGTTTTTCTTTGAATGCCGCAACTCCTTCTAGATGATCTTCTGTAGACGCCATCAAGGTTTGGGTAATTCGTTCCTGTTCGAGCATTTCATCTAGTGTGGCCGTAAATGAATGACTAACGAGTTTTTTCATCATTCCAAATGCCTTTGTCGGTCCATTGGCAAGGTTGTCAGCAAGTTTCAACGTTTCTTCTTCTAGTTGATTTAGTGGAAATAAATAATTAATGACACCTAACTGATATAAGCGCTCGGCCGAAATCGGTTCAGCCGAAAAGAACAGCTGCTTTGCAAGATGAGGACCTACTAATTTTGGTAAAAAGTACGAACCTCCTCCGTCTGAAATCAAGCCCACCTGTGAAAAACTCATTGCAAATTGACTATCATCGGAAGCCACAATTAAATCGCATGCGAGTGCCAAATTGAAACCAGCTCCTGCCGCAAATCCATGAACTGCAGCAATAATAGGAACCTCAGAAGAATCCATCGCCAAAATGCAATCATTCATTTTACCAACATGATCATACAATTGTCCTGCCGAGGCTTGACCCATCGACTTAACGTCTCCTCCTGCAGTAAAAGAACGTCCAGCCCCTTTGATGACAACGGCCCTTATATGAGGCTTGTGCTTAACATCGGTAATCGTTTTCGTTAAGTTTGAGATCATATCTGGGCTAAAGGCATTCAAGCTTTCAGGACGATTCAAAGTCACGATTAATACATTATTATTTACTTCTGTTAATAAGTGTTCTTTTAACATTTACCCATCCCCTTTTCTACTTAATCAACCAGCCGCCGTCAACCAAAATATCGGTTCCTGTCATATAGGAAGCTTCCGGCGAAGCAGCAAACGTAATGACATTACTAATTTCCTCCGCTTTACCTACTCTTTCCAGGGCCGTGTTCCGTTGAATGGACTTTACGAATTTTTCATTCTGCAGACCATCCTCTGTTAAGGGTGTTTCAATAAACCCAGGTGAAACGGAATTGACACGTATGCCAACTCCAGCTAATTCCAGTGCTAGAGATTTAGTCAAACTGATTACTCCTGCTTTAGCGGAGCTGTAATGTGGGATAAATGCTCCAGCTTGATGTCCTGAGAGTGAAGCAACATTCACGATTGCCCGGTTTACGGAGTCACCATTCCCATTTCTAGCACCTTCTTCCATCACTTTTCCTAAGTACTTCGAAACAAGAAAGACACTTTTTAAATTGACATCTTGAATCATATCCCAATCATCTGTAGAGGTATCCAGAAGCTTCGAGGATTTCGATCCACCTGCGTTGTTGATTAAAATATGAAGATCCCGATATTGTTCTTTTACATACAGCGCCAACTCTTTTATATCTTCCTCTTCCGTCACATCTGCAGGAAAAATATCGGCCACGGGAATTGTATGCCGGGCATTGATTTCAGCAGCTACTCCCTTCAGCTTTCCTTTCGTCCGGCCCACTAATAAAACCTTTGCTCCTTCGTCCGATAAGCGCATTGCTGTAGCCTTTCCAATTCCAGATCCTGCACCTGTTACCACCGCTATTGACTGTAAAAACCTCATTCCTTCACCTCTTCAACTGGATTTGATAACATGTTATTACGTTTCCTGCCTTTTCAATTCAGCTTCGATTCTCCCATCTATCAACTCAGGAACAAGATTTATCGAACCTTTTTGAGAAGCCAATTTCAAATCATCAATCAAGTCATGTTTATCAAACAGCTGTCCGACATGTGATGATTGCAGAATATCAAAAGTATTGTCGGTATTCGTCTGATAAAAAGTGCAAGCAGCAATTGCTGCATCATTCAGACTGAACGTTCCATGTGCTCCAGTAATCAAGCACTCTATCAAATGACCTGCTCCGTAAAAGTCTTCCAAACTAAATTCACCCGAATTCCCCGAACAAACGATAATTATCGTTTCGGTCTGATGATCTTTTTTTATTTTTTCAGCAACAGAGGGATTATTTAACAAGGACGCTATATACACCTTTTTGGCTGCAGCAGAGTTTCTCAGTGCAACCGTCCCATTAGTCGTAGATAATACAAGCGTTTTATTGAGAACTAATTTACTCAAAAGCGTCGGACTCGGATACATGAATCCATCAACCGGCTTAGCCTTAAGTTCTCCTGCCAATAAATAATCCTCATGATCCAATTCCTTGCTTCTCAATAGGGCGTCTACAGGGTTAAGGACAGGAATTACTTGTCGGGCTCCATTATGAAGAGATGAAATGATAGTTGTAGTCGCTAATAAAACATCCAGGATGATGGCCACTTTCTCTCCTTCTAAAAGCTTTTCCCTATCTATCTCTTCTTTTTTTAATAGCAAATGTATGTTTTGTATATGTCCCATATTCTCAAGCTTCCTTCGCCGCAACATGGGCTGCATGGGTGATTAAGCTTTTGACCGTTATTCCAAGTTTAGAAAAGCGGAGATCATTGGTCTGTCCTTTTTTATAACGGTAATAGATTTGCTGAAGGATGACAGCTAACTTAAAGTATCCAAAGGTTAAATAAAAATCGATGTTGGAAACATTCCTGCCACTTCTCACTGCATAGGCTTCAATAAATTCTTGTCGGGTCAGAAAACCATCCAAGGTTGTAACTGACGCTTGTCCCAAACCGAATTTAATCAATTCTGGGTCGCTGCTTTCAGTCCAATAGCTCAAAGCAACTCCTAAATCTGCCAGCGGATCGCCAACGGTGGACATTTCCCAATCAAATAATCCTACCATTTCGCTTAGGTTTTGGTTAAACATTGCATTATTAATCTTGTAGTCATAATGGATAATGGAAGTTTGGCTATACTGTGGTATATTCTTTTGCAAATAATCGATAAGTGGCCCTACTTCTTCGATTTCATCTGTCTTTGCCCGCTCATATCGGGAAATCCAACCGTGTACTTGTCGCTCGATAAACCCTTCAGGCTTGGAGATTTCCGCTAATCCCGTCTTCTCATATGGAATTGAATGGAGGTCAGCAAGCTGATTAACCATGACATAAGAAAGCTGACGACACCTCTCTGAAGTCGGTTCGACTCCTTCGGGAAACTTAGAATCTATTACAACTCCATGTTTTCTTTCCATTAGAAAAAAGGGAGATCCGACGATTGAATCATCATCCGAAAACAGTATAGGTTCAGGAGCTGCTTGAAAATACGGGTTGATTGATGAAAGAATATGGTGTTCCCGTTTCATATCATGTGCCTTTGGAGCAACAGGACCAAGCGGCGGTCTCCTTAATACAGCTTCCCACTCTCCCATCTTCAACTGATAGGTCAAATTGGAATACCCTGTAGAAAACTGTTGCAGTTCTAACGGTTCATTTGGTAGGTCCAAAACATTTTTTCTCAGAAAATCTTCTAATGTACTTAAATTCAGTTCCTCACCGGAACGAACAGGAATCGTATCATCAACCAATTTCCTTCACTCCTTTACACTTTAGTGAATCTAGGTATGAACAAGATGTGAGATAAGCTTATCTTTTATCATTACAGGAATAGGTTCACTTTTCTGTTCAGTAAAATTGAAACAAACTAAGACCGCACTCCCCTTTGCAATGGCCTCTCCAGTTTGTGAACAATAGATGTCATGGACCATTTCACAGCTTTTCGTGCCTACCTTTGTCAAATATGTCCGAATAGTTAAAAGCTGGTTGTACCCCTGAGAAATAAAATCGCATTTTGTGGAAGCAAGCAAAAAATTCCACTCTTCGACATTTGTCGCTAATCCCAACGCTTCAAAAAATTTCATGCGGGCTTCTTCGAGGTAAATAAAATAACTTGTGTTATTGATATGGCCCAAGGCATCCGTTTCTGAAAAGCGGACGTTAACTTTTAATTCATGCATTATGTCCCTCCTTGTTTTATCGATGTAAGAAAGCAGGTTTCCGCTTATCTAAGAATGCTGAAACTCCTTCTTTCACATCTTCAGTTTGGAAGATTTCTTCAAAAAGATTTGTTTCAATCTCTAATCCTTGTTCAAGTGTCGATTCGCTTCCTTCATTTATAGCCTTTTTAATTCTCGAAAGCGCCTGAAGTGAATGTCTCGTCATTCGTGAGGCTAAATTTTTTGCCTCTGTTAACCCGCATCCCTGCTCGACGACTTTATTGACGAGCCCTATCTTTTCTGCTTCTTTTGCATTAAGTGAATCACCGGTAAAAATAATTTCCTTTGCTTTTGCATTCCCAACAAGTCTAGACAAACGCTGTGTACCCCCAGCTCCTGGAAATAAGCCTAATTTCACTTCCGGCAGGCCGATTTGCACCTGTGCTTCGGCTACCCGCAAATCGCAGGCCAGAGCTAGTTCGCATCCGCCTCCTAAAGTCATACCGTTTAAGACAGCAATCGTCGGTTTAGGAAAATGATCAATTTTATTTAAGATTGCATGACTTTCCCTTACAGTTTCTTTCATATTCGGATTTCCCATCATTTGTGGAAATTCTTTTATATCCGCACCTGCAGCAAATGCAATATCGCCTGCACCAGTAATGAGTACTGCTACCGTTTCATTATCTTCTTCAAGCTCAGTAAATACTTCCAACAAACCCTTAAATACATTTTTACTGATTACGTTTAATGGAGGATTATCAATGGTTACAATAGCAAGCTTATTTTCCTTTTCCACTCTCACTAAATTTCTCATTTTTTCACTCCTTTGTTTGGATAGTCATACCAGCCCTTACCTGTTTTCCTTCCTAAATGTCCTTGTTTCACCTTTTCTTCAATACAAACATTTGGTTTATCTTCAGGATTTCCAGTTTCGTCATATCGCTGTTGCATGACGAAATAACTTACATCAATACCTGATAAGTCCATCAGTTCAAACGGGCCGATTGGATGGCTTAATGCTTTTCGACAAATTAAATCGATATCCTTGTAATCAACGATTCCTTCTTCATACAGAAATAATGCTTCACGCTGTAATGCACCTAAAATTCGATTGGCAACAAAACCTGATATTTCTTTCCGTAATAAAATGCCTGTCCTGTTCATTTTCTGAGTTACTTCCATTGCAAGCTTTGCTGTTTCTTCAGATGTTTGATCACTCATGACAACTTCAACACAATCCATTACTAAAGGTGGAAAAAAGAAATGCATATTAATAAACTTATCTGGACGATTTGTCACACCCGAAAGGAGACTATTGACGATAGTTGAACTATTAGTCGCAAAAATTGTTTCTGCTGGTGCCAACACCTCTAGTTTGGCGAAGACTTCCTGTTTCACATCAAGTTTTTCTACAATCGCTTCGATGATAAGATCCGCCCGGCTTGCCGCCTTTTCCAAATTGGTAGTATATTGAAGGCGACTGAAGGCTGCCAGTTTACGATCTTCAGTCAATTTTCCTTTTTGGACCCACTTAGCCAAAATATCTTCCAATTTTTCCTTAGCTGTTATTAAAGCATTTTCTTGAACATCCTGGAGAACTGTCTCGAATCCTCCAAGTGCTGCAAGCATCGCAATCTGATGCCCCATCTGGCCGGCTCCAATTACGGTTATAGAATTAATTTGCTTGTTCGGCATAACGTCATTCTCCCTTCTACTAACTAGTTAGTATGTAATTTATCTTCCTTCTTCAATTCCCTGTAAAATCATTCCCATAAAAATCCTTGCCACTTCCTGATCTGTTTTTTCCCCATCTGGATCAAACCAATGATAGCTCCAATTGGCCACACCCAAAATCGCAAACGAGATGATAGATGTATCGAGATTGGAGCGAAACTCTCCACTCTCGATACCTTTTTTAAGCAACTGCTCAATTCTATTACGGAATTCATCACGCTTAGGAAGGATCTGAGCCAGTTTTTCTTCACTTAGATTTTTCATTTCACGAAAAAAGACCGTAGCGCTTGATTTTTTTGTTTTGATACTCTTTAAAAGCATATAAACCATTTCGAAAAGCTTATCTTTGCAGCTTTTTTCAAGAACCTGAATGATTTTTTCCTGCTCATTTAGGAGCTCATCTATGTAAGCCAGATGAATATCCATAAGCAACTGTTCTTTGCTCGTAAAGTAATAATAAAACGTTCCCTTCGTCACACCAATCGATTCAACAATATCCTGAATAGACGTCTCACTAAAGCCCTTCTTTTCGAATAAACGTATGCTATTTTCTGTCATTTTTTCTTTCATGTAAGCATCCTCGCATTCTGTTTAAAATTTCAGGTGAATTGATATCATACGCTTTCGTATTATCAAGCCATATTATTTTTTAGAAAATTCTTCTCTTAAAGCTCGCCTTAAAATCTTTCCGACGTTTGTTTTCGGAAGCACTTCACGAAATTCTACAAGTTGCGGGACCTTATAGGCCGATAGGTTTGCACGGCAATAATCGATGATATCCTGTTCGCTTGCCTTCTGATTACTTTTAAGAACAAGCACTGCTTTAACGGACTCTCCTCTATAGGTATCCGGAACTCCGATAACAACCGCTTCCTGAACAGCTGGATGTTCATAAAGCACTTCTTCTACATCACGCGGATAAATATTATAGCCACTTGCAATAATCAAATCTTTTTTCCTGTCGACAATATAGAGATACCCGCCTTCATCAACCTTGGCAATATCACCTGTATAAAGCCAGCCATCCTTCAGAGTCACCGCCGTTTCCTCAGGCATATTCCAATAACCTTTCATCACTTGCGGTCCTTTGATAATTAACTCTCCCATTTCACCCGTAGCTACTTCCTTTGTTCCGTCTCCTAGATCCACCACTTTATAATCAGTGGAAGGGAAACCAATCCCGACACTACCGGTCTTTCTTTCAGCAAATATAGGGTTACAATGCGTTGATGGGGAAGCTTCCGAAAGACCATAGCCTTCCATTATTTTCGCCCCTGATTTTCGTTCAAACTCACGAAGCAGTTCCATCGGCATCGGGGCACTCCCGCTGTTACAGACCCGAATCGAACCCATACCGTATTCTTCAGCCTTAGGGTGGTTCGTTAACGCGACGTACATAGTAGGTACACCAGGGAAAATGGTAGGCTGTTCACGCTTAATTGTTTCTAATACTTCCTCTATTTCAAACCGTGGCAGTATAATTGAATCACCCGCAATATACACCGATAAATTCATTGCAGACGTCATTCCAAACACATGAAAAAGTGGTATGACCGTCAGAGTTCGTTCACAACCTATTTTTAGTTCATGCTTGAAGAACTCATAAGATTGAACTACGTTTGCCAGAATATTGCTGTGTGTCAGCATTGCACCCTTCGAACGTCCCGTTGTGCCTCCTGTATACTGAAGTACGGCTATATCATTTCCCGGATCAATTGTTACTGGAGTAATGTTGCCATCGCCTGTTTTTATAAATTGATCAAATGAAATATCAGGTTGGAAATCTGCATCAGATGGTTGTAGGCTGACTACTATAATATTTTTCACATTTACATTCTGCTGCACACTTTTCACTTTTGGATATAGTCCGTCTAACACCACAATTGTTTCGGCACCAGAGTCCTGTAAAATATGCTGCAACTCTCTTTCAACCAACATTGGATTGATTTGTGTAATAATGGCACCTGTAGTCAATGAGCCATAGTAAGCTATGACGTATTGCGGACAGTTAGGGAGCATTATTGCTACACGATCACCCTTTTGGACACTCTTTTGTTGAAGAGCTGAAGCGAAAGCTTGTGATGCAAAGAAAAGCTCCTGATAAGAAATCTTTCGACCATAAAAAGTAATTGCTGTATTGTTTGGATAGGACTGAAATGTGTTTTTAAGGATCTGCTGCATCGGAAACTCAGGAACTTTTATTTCCTTAGGTATTGAATCAGGATACATTGACAGCCACTTTTTTTCATTCATCATTACATACCCTCCAGCCATATTTAATTACTTTTCATTACATTGCATGCGAACCCCCATCAACTATTAAGATATTCCCCGTCACATAATCGGAGGCTTTCGAGGCTAGGAAAATCGCAGCTCCTTTTAAATCATCATCACTCCCTAACCTTTTAAGCGGAGTGGATTCCAAGATAGGATTTTTTCCTTTCTCAAGAACGCCTTTGGTCATTTTTGTCGGAAAGAATCCAGGTGCTATCGCATTTACATTAATATTATGCTGGCCCCATTTAACGGCTAAATCCTTTGTTAAGGTAATTACTGCCCCTTTGCTCGTATTATAGCCGACTGTATCAAGGACCCTTGGGTCCGTCCCGCCAAGTCCCGCGACAGAAGCAATGTTTATGATTTTTCCATACCCCTGATCGATCATGATCCTACCTACAGTCTGACTCATGATGAAGGTTCCAGTCACATTGACATTCATTACCTTCTGCCAGGCTTCAAGGGGCATATCAACGGCAGGAGCTCCCCAGGATGCCCCGCTATTATTTACTAAAATATCTATAGATCCGAATGCTCTGTAAGTTACGTTCACTACTTCCTGTACATCTACCGGGTTGGTAATATCACATTTGATGGAAAGCGCCCTCACTCCCAGCTTCTCGATATGCGATGCAACTTCATCACATGCCTCCTTCTTTCTGGAACAAAGAACCACATTGGCCCCTGCTTCGGCAAAGCCAGTCGCTATTTGTTCTCCAAGCCCTCTTCCTCCACCTGTAATAATCGCTGTCTTTCCGGTTAAATCAAATAGATCAGTCGCTTTCATATTTTCACCTCATGCTTTTGGTGTTTGCGAAGTTCAATTTTAGCGATTTGCGAACGGTGTACCTCATCCGGACCATCGGCAAGCCTCAATGTCCTGGCATTTGCCCAATGAGCCGCAAAAGGGAAATCATCAGATATACCTGCTGCGCCAAACCCTTGGATGGCACGATCCAGCACTTTTAATGCCATGTTAGGTGCAACCACTTTTATCATGGCAATTTCCGCCTTCGCTTCCTTGTTTCCTACAGTATCCATCATATATGCAGCTTTTAAAGTCAAAAGCCTGGCTTGCTCAATTTCAATACGGGAATCTGCCACCCATTCCATAATCACACCTTGTCTCGCCAAAGGTTTTCCAAAAGCGACACGATTTTGAATACGCTTACATAATTCTTCAAGCGCTCTTTCTGCAGCTCCGATAAGCCTCATACAGTGATGTATTCTTCCAGGACCAAGCCTTCCTTGAGCAATAGCAAACCCTTTCCCTTCACCCAAAAGAATATTCTCGCTTGAGACCCTCACGTTTTCAAAAGTTATTTCAGCATGTCCATGAGGTGCATGATCATAACCGAAAACAGGGAGCATTCTCTCAATTTTGACTCCCGGTGTATCCAGCGGTACGAGAATCATAGATTGTTGTTCATGCTTAGAGGCGTCTGGATCGGTCTTACCCATAACAATAGCAATTTTACATCGTGGATCACCAGCTCCAGAAGACCACCATTTCCGACCGTTTATTACATATTCACTACCGCTTTTTTCAATTCGGCACTCAATATTGGTTGCATCAGAAGATGCCACTTCTGGCTCTGTCATTGAAAAGCATGAGCGGATTTCCCCAGCAAGCAACGGCTTCAACCAGCGCTCTTTATGTTCATCAGTACCATAACGAACCAATACTTCCATATTCCCAGTGTCAGGCGCATTACAGTTAAAAATTTCGGGTCCTATCATCGATCTTCCCATAATTTCACAAAGCGGCGCATATTCAAGATTGGTTAAACCAGCTCCATAATTGCTTTCCGGTAAAAATAAATTCCAGAGTCCTTCTTCCTTTGCTTTTGCAGTTAATTCAGATAAAACCGGCGGTATTTCACTCCAGCGGCTTTTCTGTTTTTCGAGCTGCTTATGATACACCGATTCATTTGGGTATACGTATTTCTCCATAAATTCTGTTAACTTCTTTTCCAGATTTTTTACTTTTTGTGTATGTTCAAAGTTCAAATTAATTCCTCCCTTTCAACTCACTAACCGGTTAGTATGTTAACTTTCTTTTTACAGTATACAACTATTTTTCCTTTTTTTTCAATTATTAAATAAATTAATTTCCTGCTAATCCACTTCCTTGCTTCAGAACATCCATATCTCTTGGTTCAACTATCGGGAAGACACAAACGATTTTCGTACCTTTTTTTAGTTCGCTAGTAATGAATACTTTACCACCATGTTTCTCAATGATTTTAAAACATACTGAAAGTCCTAATCCTGTTCCCGTTGATTTCGTAGTGAAGAATGGTTCACCAACTTTTTGAAGAGAGTTTTCTGGAATCCCCTCCCCCTCATCCAAAATGCTTATATAAACTTCATTGTCTTTTTCATATATATTCACAAAAATATTTCCGCCATCTGTCATCGATTCAATGGAGTTTTTTATAAGGTTTATTAGTACTTGTTTGATTTGATTTTCATCACAATATATATAAATCGACTGTTCATTATAATTTTTATGAATTTGAATATTATTAAGTACGGCATTGGTTTCCAACAAAGTAATCACATGATTGCAGGTTTTTTTATATCTTTCTTAAGAAACTCCTCTTCACTTGGCTTGGAAAGCAGCAATAGTTCATTTAGGACTTGCTCGATTCGATTTATTTCCGAAAAAATAATGTCATAGTATTCCTGTTTATCGGCACCCCCGTCTCTGATCAGTTTTACAAAACCTAAAATCGCTGTCATGGGATTTCTAACTTCATGAGCAATCCCTGCAGCAAGTTGGGCAGCCGTAGATAATTTACTGGAAGTAATCGCTAAATTTTCATTCAAACTTACAAGCTTTTCCTCTGCATGCTTCCGTTCATTAATTTCTGATAATATTCCTGCCGTTCCGATGAATTTCCCTGCCTCGTCATGAATTAATTTGACAAATGCTTCGACCCAGGTCGTCTCCTTTTTCGAATTATTCAATTTAATATCCACACGAAAATATTTTTTTCCTTGATGAAAGGATTCTGCAAACGTTTTCAAAACTTCTTGATACGATGTATTATCCATACTTTTAGAAAAGTGAAGCCCGAGAGTTTCGTTAACAGTAGTACCACTCATCAATTTCCAGGCAGGATTTAAATATAGCCATTTTCCTTTCTCATCTGTTTGGAATATAACTTCATTGAAGCTATTGACCAATTCTTTCGAGTACTTAGAGAAAATTCGATAACGCCCTTCACTATCCTTCAATAACTCAATCATTTTTCGGTTTTTATCATAGGTAGCGCCTAATAACCAAGCTATAGATACAATTGCGACTATATATATTCCTGCAAAGGTGGAAACTTTATGTACTTCAAAATACATCCATCCTATAAATGGCAATATTAATATAAAAAATAGTGCAGGAACAAAAATCCTTCCAACGTATTTCTTTATTTCCTCCACCTCCTTACCAAAATAATTAAAAAAATAATCGATTAAATTCCAGCAAGTTAGGATTTGAATTTAGCATATACCTTACATTAAAATGGTAATTAATTATCTTATAGGTACATTTCAACATAATTACTTCGATTCCTGCAAACAACTCAAAAAACCTTTCCACAATGGAAAGGTCTCTGATATAGCTAAAACATTATCCAATAATGACGCGTTCTTTTGGATAATGGTAATTCTCCGTAACTTCTTTATGACCAATGATATAGAGAAGGGACGTAATCCCGACCCGGCCAATAAACATGATAATCATAATTACAATTTTACCGATATTACTGAGTTCGGGAGTGATACCCATTGAAAGACCCACAGAACCGAAAGCCGAACATACTTCAAAAATGATTTGCATCAAAGTAAAATTCTCAGTAATTGCTAAAATGAATACTGCCATAATGCATAATAGGGATCCCATGATCATAACTGCTGTCGCCTTACGAATATCATCAGGATGAATCTCGCGTTTGAATACTTTAATAGATCGCCTTCCCCTCATAAAATTCCATAAAAAGAGAATCATTATAGCCAGGGTTGTTGTCCGGATACCTCCTCCCACTGAGCTAGGAGATGCTCCAATAAACATCAATATGCTCATCAATAAAAGGGTTGGTTCCGAGAAATCGCTCACATTCATCGTTGTTAGGCCACCACTTCTCGTATTCGAAGACATAAATAGAGAGTAGAAAAATGATTCATGCCAGCTCTTATCTTTTAAAAACCCGTTCATCTCTAGCAGGAAGATAAGGATAGTTCCCCCAATTATAAGACACAAGAAAGTGACTGATGTCAGTTTTGTAAACAAAGAAAAATGAAACTTATAAGTACGTGCACTATTGGATACAAATTCTTTCAACTCAATTAAAACCGGAAATCCAATTGCTCCAAGGGTAAGTAGGATAATCGTGATAAACTGTACAAAATAATCGCCTTTAAATGGAATCATTGAAATACCGGTAATATCAAAACCAGCATTCGTGGTGGCACTTACAGCTAAAAATAAGCCATTTAAAAAGGCTTCTTTCCAGTTTGGATAATAATTCAGAAAGTAAATGCCTAAAACAAGAGCCCCAATCATTTCAATTACGACAAATATCTGAATGATTTGAATCAATAATTTAACAAGCCCCGATAGATTCGATTGGTTTTGATCGGTCATGATCAATTGTCTTTCCTTCAAGCCGATTTTCTTACCCAAAATCAACCAGAAAAAGGTTCCAAGTGTCATAATGCCAATACCACCAAATTGGAGAACAAACATTAGAATGAAATAGCCTACCTCATTAAACACTTCGGGCATACTAACAACTGTTAGACCTGTCACACTAACTGCACTTACGGCTGTGAATAAAGCATCCATGAATCCCCATTTTACGCCTGGCTTAAGAGCAACCGGCAGACTCAACAGTATGGTCGAGATACTGACAGCTAAAAAGTAATAACCGACGATAAGCTGTGCTGGTGTTAATTTTGCTAATAGTTTTTTGATAGCAAACATACAGAGTTTTCCTTTCTTACTCCTTTATAATTATGTGAATCACATAACCATTAAAAATCTAGTGTACCCTTTTTTCATTCTTTTTTCCATTCTCTTTTGAAACTGTCTTACTTGCAACAATAAGGCAGGTTTACCAATAAGTTTGATACTGCTTACATAAGTAAAACTCCTTTTTCTACTTATACTATCATTACAGCGGCAAAAGCCGTTGAAAACGTAAAGGGGAGATTCAAATGGCTAACAGCAGTAACAACCTTCTTGTTCCTGGAATCGAACAAGCACTTGAACAAATTAAATATGAAATAGCATCAGAATTTGGTGTACAATTAGGTTCCGATACATCCGCACGTGCCAATGGTTCAGTTGGTGGAGAAATTACAAAACGTCTTGTTCAGCAAGCTCAATCTCAACTTAAAGGTCAATAAATCCTATTACAATTGAATATCAATGGCTAAGAGTCCAGCTTTTAAGCTGGACTCTTTTTAATATTCCGTTCATTACCGTTTTCTTTATTATTCATTTCCCTCTTATTCCGTTCTGTCTTATTCCGTTCTGTCTTATTGCCCTTTTTAGTTTCGTGCTTTATACGATGGTCTTTACTTTTTTCACTTTCTTTTGCCTTTTCTTTGACTGATGGGTGTCTTTGCTTATCAATTCTCTGTTCAGTCTTTTCATTTGATTTGACCCACTTCCGCTCTTTCGATTGCTTGTCTTTTGAATGGTTGCTATGGTCTCTATTTGATTTCCCGTTCGGTTTTTTGTTTTTTTCTTGAAAGGTATTTTTCTCTTTGTTTTTTTCTTGAAAGGTATTTTTCTCTTTGTTTTTTCCGTTATATGGTCTATATGGTCTATATTGTCCATTTTTTTCTTTTTTATCTGATGTTTCCTTCTTTTGCTTATATTGTTTTTGCATTTCCCTTTTTTCGGTTAGTTCGTCTTTGATAACTGTTTTTTCCTTTTTCTCACTTGGAATGTTCACTTTTTCCTTTTTCTCACTTGGATTGTTCACTTTTTCCTTTTCTTGATTCGACTTGTTTTTATTGCTCTGCGATTCTCTCTTCTCTTCCAAGGTTTCGGTATTACCCTCGACATTTTTATCCGTTGCAGGTTCCCTTGTGTTCACTTTAACTTTCTCTTTATCCTCATTCAACTTCTTTTCAACATATTTTCCGGTAGACATGCCTTGTTTCCTAGCCTGCTTCCGATCAGTTTTCGTTGCTTGAATAACTTTCATCTTTGTTTGTGAAACATTTCCCTGCTCTGAAATTTCTTTAATCTCTTCTTTTAAATTCTTATCCAGTTTTTTATCTTTATCCAATAACGTTGTAGAAACAACTATTTGTTTATTTCCTTTCAAATAACCGAGTTTCTTTGTTGTTTCAACAATTCGGTTTGTGACCGTCTTAATTTCTTTACCTTTCCAGTTCGTCAACTTATTAATAACAAGCTTACCATCTTCGTTTAAGCCGGTAAGTTTGAGAACCTCTAATTGATCATTCAGCTCTAGTTCAATACTTGGATTCACATCAATTGTCATATATGCAGAGACATGCTCAGAAGAATACGATGGCAGAATAGAAAAGAGAATCAGAAGGGCAGCTGTTACACTAAGCACCGCCTTTTTTTTGAAAGATAAATGAAAGCTAGAAAAAGATAAAGTTACTTTTGGTTTAAAAGGTGAAAAAGTTATTTCTTCGCCCACTTCATACGTTCTTTCCTGTCTTTTGGTTTTTAGAAACTCGCCTTCGGGGGTTAATAGGGTTACAAAACGCTTATTTATTGAAAGAATAACTCCTTTTTTCATCCATTAATAACCCCTTTTATATAATCATTCAAATACAAAAAATCCCCGTTTATTATTATTGCAACAGCAATGATGTACTTTCGATTCCGTTCGATTGTTTTTCTGCTTACATCTACCTTTCCCTCAAGCTGTTTTACTGGCAGCCGCTTTTTTGTAAACAGGATTTCTTTCAAGTCGTCATCGTCCATTAACAATTTAGCAATCATTATCGCTCCCTTCCTAGCATCTGCATGTTTTGGAGAGTTTTCAACGAGATCATCAAACGACAGACCAAAATCCTGTAGATTGCTTATATAAAGTTGAATTTCTTCTTTTCTTTTTTCTGATTCCTTTTGTATTTCGTATTCCTGTATGGAATTTTCATTATCCAGATATATTTGGCTTTGATCATTTTCTTCGTTTTGAGAAAAATCCAGAATAATTTCTTTGCTTCTTGATTGGCTTCTTAAGTAATCAATAACCCTTCGCTTAACAAGGGTTTCGGCAAATGCCAACAAAGAACGGCCTTTTTCCGGGGAATATTTATCTATCGCCTCATTAAAAGCAATCAATCCAATACTGAATTCATCATCTGATTCGTATATGTAGCGTCTGCATACTGACGAGACGGCTTTGGCTATAAAAGGCTTAAATGATTCTATAATATCGTTACGAAGGCTAATATCGCCTTGTTGAATTTTCAAAACGGTTTCTTCTAAAGAACGCTTTTTTTTGAATGCTGTAAACAACAAACCAAGCATTTGCTCACCTCGCTCCTGTTGAACGGAAAAACGATCAACATATTTATCTTAAGCGGAGGGAGTCTAAAAGACAGTACCAAAAGAACTATTTTTCAATGATATCGAAATCACAAAATATATCCACATGAAAAAATACTTAGTTTTTTCTCGTTTATTACAGTGTAATTACAGTAAAATAACTTTTTTCTAGTTATTTCACAAATCAATGGGGCAATTGTCATTTTTTTTACCCAAATTTAATATTTACTTCTTTTAACATATCGTTCGTAAAAGGGTCTGAATTTTTGTGGGTCACACCCCAAAACCCATATAATGGATTTTGATTTACAATTAAAAAAACCAGGCGCGACTTGCACGCCTGATTTTTTTTATGCTTCTTGTATTTGTTTTTCTTTTTCTTTTTCTTTTTTGCTTGAAATGATCCATGCACTTATGACAATACCGATTAATACAACCCAGAAAATCGATTTCCAAAGTGTTGATTCCGGGAAATGGTGATCGATGACAGCTAACGAAGGGTGTGCAAGTGTGTATACCGCTAACTTTACCCCAACCCAACCTACAATTAAAAATGCTCCAGTTTCAAGTGAAGGACGCTGATGAAGCAATTTCACAAATCCATTAGCTGCAAATCGCATAATAATCAACCCGATCATACCACCGAGGAACATTACAGCGAATTGCCCCCCGTCAATTCCGCCAACTTTCATCCAACCTGTTGCAGGAAGTGTAACGGCCAGTGCAACAGCAGCCAACATGGAATCAATCGCAAATGCAATATCAGCAGCCTCTACCTTTACCACTGTCATCCAGAAGCCAGATTGTTTCTTGGGTTTAGTGACTTCCTTCTCACCTTTCCTAGCGTATTTTTTGTAAATATGCTGAAAAGCAATGAAAAGTAAGTAAATGGCACCGATTGCTTGAACTTGCCACACGTCGACAAGAAAGGAAATAAGGAATAAACTTGCAAAGCGGAAAACAAAAGCTCCCATCAGACCGTAAAACAAGGCTTTTCGTTGTTGTTCTTTTGGTAAATGTTTAACCATGACAGCCATAACGACTGCATTATCTGCAGCGAGTATTCCTTCTAATCCAACCAAGATAAGAAGGACCCAGCCATATTCCAATAATATTGATGCTTCCATGCATTCAACCTCCAATAGTTTGTATTTCCCTCGCTATCGGCATTGGCAAAATAAAAAGACCTCTGCCGTATAGGCAAAGGTCTTGCTGAACATGAAAACATGTCAACAAAGCCGATGAATGTCTCCACTCACGTAATGACGACTTTGTTTTAGGGCGAACCCTAACGCTACTCCCCTTTGTAAAAGGAAAATCAGTTATTAAGTATAATAATAGTATACGTGCTAATGGTGAAAATTACAATCTTTTTTTCTATAAGATAAAAATTCTAGAATTTCTATTTTCGTTTTTCCTTGGATATCTTAATTAATTGTAAATATTCTTTACCAAATTGAATCCAGTTGGTTTTTTCAGAAAAGTAGTGTTGGAACAGTGATAAAAACTTCGTATACTTCCCTTCATATGGATACCATTGAATTTCCGAATTCTTTTTTCCATTGTCTTTCATGATTGCTTTTTCATGACAAAAAATCCGCATTCCTTGTTCGCCATGATAACGGCCGATACCACTTTGCTTTGTACCACCAAAGGGTAAGTAATGATTAGCAACAGTAATCAGAACATCATTGATCGTTACCGCTCCTGTCACTAACTGGGATGCTACCCGATTTGCTTTTACCGTATCCATTGTCCAAACGCTCGAATTAAGTCCGTACTCAGTATCATTTGCTAGCCGGACGACCTCTTCCTCCGTATCGAATGGTACAACTGGCAGAACTGGACCGAACGTTTCTTCTTTCATAATTTTCATTGTATGATTGACATTGGACAATATCGTCGGCGGAATAAAATAGGTCTGACCCGTTTTCCAATCATTCGGTGAGGTTCCAGATTCAAGTATGGCACCCTTATTAAGCGCATCCTCTAGGTGTCCAGCAACAATATCAATCTGAGCCGGGAAGGTCATTGAACCAATATCATCCGTTAATCGTGTCCCCTGTTTTAAAGAATTAGACTTTTCTTTAAGCAAAGACAGAAACTCCTTATAAACGGGACGTTCCACATATATTCGTTCAACACTCATACACACCTGCCCGCTATTTGTAAAAGCCCCCCAAAGCGCTCCATTAACAGCCCGTTCCAAGTTCGCATCACGCAGGACAATCATCGGATCCTTTCCACCAAGCTCCAAAGTACTTGGAATTAGCTGTTTTGCTGCAACTTCACCAATTATTTTTCCGGTCCTGACAGAACCAGTGAAAAAAATATAGTCCGGTTTCTGCTCAGTTAATGACGCACCTAAATCTTTCCCTCCATGAGCAAACTGAACGGTCCCCTCTGGAAAACCTGCTTCATGGAATAAATTTTCTATGCACATTCCCACTAAAGGTGTCACCTCTGAAGGTTTGGCAATAACGGTATTCCCACCGGCAAGAGCATTCAGGATCGGGACCATTGCTAGTTGAAGCGGATAATTCCAAGGTGAAATGACGAGAACAGTTCCACGGGGCATATAATCAATATAAGATTTTTTCCCAATTAACATTAATGGTGTGGGAACCTTCTGTCTAGAAAGAGCTTTCACTGCATGTTTTTCAATATGCTTAATTGCATCAATAGTTGGCATGATATCCGCGACAAGCGCTTCAATTTTAACTTTGCCTGTATCTTTTGAAATAACCTCAGCTATTTCATCCATTTTGTTAACCATCAGTAAACGAAGGCGCTTTAAATATTGCAGACGTTCTTTGATAGGAAGTTTTGACCAGGTCTGAAACACTTGTCTTGATTTCGTATATAAATGAGGAATAGACTCCAGTGGCGTTTCATCAAGTTCGGCAATCTTCTCACCTGTTGCCGGAGAATACACTTCCCACTTGGTATGTAATTCTTCCATAACTTCTCCCCTTGTTTTACCTTATTTTAATCTGATACTCTTTATCATTTTTATACCTTAAATAAAAATCAACCATAGCCGGAACACCTTTCCTGAAATTAGGGCAAACGATTCCAGAACCAGCTAAGTCTTTTTGGGCTTCCTTGCTATCAAACCGCCCCTTCCAAGTAAAATAATCCAAGGCTTCTTTTTCAACTCCTAAATACGCCCGCACCGGACGAATTGATAAAAACGCCTGACTCAATACCATTGGTACATAACCTTTTGGTTTTTTCTTATATAATTCTCCAACAAATAGTTCATAAACTTCAGTAGCCGTACATGGATTAGGATCGGTTAAATGATACGTTTTTCCAGCACTTTCTTTATATAATGCCAGATATGCAGTAGCCTGTATAATATAATCAATTGGAACCAGGTTCACGACTGTTTCCCTTTCTGAAGAAATATATGGAAATAAAGGGAGAAAGCTTAACCGATCAAGAAAATTAAGGATAAAATAGGGTCCATCAAATTTAATTGTTTGCCCTGTTTGAGAATGCCCCTTTACGATACCAGGTCGAATGATGGTAGTCGGAACCTCTTTTTTAAGCTCCTCGACCAATAATTCGGCGTCAAATTTAGTCCGTTCATAATGGTTCTTAAAGCTTTTTGGAAAGACCATTTCATGCTCGTACAGATTTCCTTCCCGGTTACCCGCAACATAAGCCGTGCTAAAATAGGTATATCGCTTAAGTTTAGTTAACCCTTTAACCCATTCATTTACATGTTTCGTACCCACGACATTAACTAGCTGAGCAATTTTTTCAGGGACAGCTAAATCGTATATCGCTGCAAGATGAAAAACATGGGTAATTTCTTGTTGAAGATTATGAATTAAATCAAATGGAATATCCAGATTTTCTTTCGTTATATCGCCTATCACCATTTCAAATACTATTTTTGCTCCATCCAGTTCATTTTCTATAGATTTGATTTCTGCTTCTGCTTTTATCTTTTGTTCAGGCAAAACAAGCAGGTAGATTTTATTTAAGGCATCATCACGCCTTAAAAGCTCCATGATCAACTGATTACTGATGAAACCCGGAAATCCTGTGAATAAATAAACATGCTCCATAGATTATTCCCCCTCAGTTTACCTACCTTGATTGTAAGTTACTTTACATATTATTACTATTTAAATGGAATATAATAGAAAAAAATACTTCCATTTTGAAGGAGTATTTGCATTTTCTATCGAAGGTACCTAGTAGGATTCTTCTTTAAAGAGTAATCTAGTAGATTGTCTATAAATTTATCAGATTAGGGGTTTAATAATAAGATTTAGAGGGTAAATTCATATATTGAATAAAAATTATTATCTATATAGGCGATTTTCCGTTACTATATAAGAAGGCGATTTTTTCGCGCATACATATTTGAGGTGAGCGCACAAGTGAAAAGAATAATTAAAGCATACGACTTCCCTATTTTTATCGCTGTCGTATTACTCTGTCTATTTGGTTTAGTCATGATTTATAGTGCGAGCATGATTACTGCAGTTGCTCGATACGGCCAGTCCATGGATTTCTTCTTTGAGAAACAAAAAATGGCCTTTATCATTTCTTTCTTAGCAATGATTGTGACGATGATTCTTCCTTATAAGATGTACAAAAACAAAAACTTTTTAATGTTAATGATGTTTGGAATGGCAGGTATCCTTTTGATGCTCTTCATCTTTGGCCATACTGCAGGAAATGCCACAAGCTGGTTTAAATTAGGTTCAAAATCTATTCAGCCCGCAGAATTTTCAAAGCTAGTCATGATTATTTACCTGGCAGCCATTTACGGAAAAAGACAGGATCGAATCAATAGTATTGATAAAGCTGTTATTCCTCCGATTTTCTTTTTAGTATTTATTTGTTTTTTAATCGGGATACAACCGGACTATGGAACGGCAGCCGTCATTTTCCTAATTTCAAGTACCATGATCATTTCCTCTGGAATGTCTTTTAAAAGCATCTTCAAACTCTCTTTAATAACACTAGTGTTCGTAGCTATTTTTGCTTTAGGAGTTCTTGTGACAGGTAATTTCTCATCCGTTTTATCTGAAAATAAAGTGTCTCGTTTTACCGGCTTTGCAGACCCTTTTGGTACAGCAGGAGAAGACGGATATCAGCTCGTGAATTCATTGTTCGCAATAGGTTCAGGTGGTGTAACAGGTGTCGGACTTGGGGACAGTGTACAAAAATACGGGTACCTGCCTGAATCACATACAGATTTTATCATGGCCATAATTGCGGAAGAGCTCGGAATATTCGGAGTAGCTTTCGTTCTTTTGACACTCGGTTTTATCGTCTTGAGGGGTTTTGTGCTTTCTGCCAAATGTAAAGATCCATTCGGAAGCCTGCTATTAATCGGCATATCATCCATGATTGGCATTCAAGTAGGCATCAACGTTGGCGGAGTGACTGGGCTTATTCCAATTACCGGGATTACCCTTCCATTTATCAGCTATGGAGGTTCTTCCTTACTACTGCTTATGATTTCAATGGGAATCTTCCAAAATGTCGTAATGCGAATGAATATACTTGAACAGAAAGAAAAGATTACTACCATCCCAAAAGAAGAGATAGCCTCTTCAAAATAAAACTCTAGTTTTTTATCCCCTGGCATTCTGTTTATCAGTATGTTGGGGGTTTTTAATTTACAGCAATTTAACTAAATATATAATACTGCTGTGTCTGTGATTAATATAACCTGGAATCAAATTCAACTAAAAAACAGGCGGTCGAAATCGACCGCCTGTTTTTTTACTTATAGTGTATCCCGATTTTCGTAAAGCCAGCAATTAAACTAAGTAAAGGACAAAGCAGACAGAAGAATGCAAATGGAGCATATTCCAAGGTTGAAACACCCAATACCTGTGTCAAGAATACACCGCAGACCCCCCAAGGAACCAAAGGATTCACAACTGTTCCCGCATCTTCAAGTACCCTCCCAAGCGTTTTTGGCTGCAAGCCTAAATCTTCATATTTCTGCTGAAAGGCTTTCCCAGGCAGTATAACTGATAAATACTGTTCCCCCACTAGGAAATTCACGCTGATTCCTGCAAATACGGTAGCTGAAATCACTTTCGCTACACTCGTCAATGAATCCTGGACCGCATTTAAAATAGAAGGGATGACCCCTAATTCAAACAATAGTCCGCCCATCGCCAATGCCAACAACACCATCGAAACGGAGAACATCATACTTTCAATGCCGCCCCGCGATAGGATTGAGTCAAGTTGATCCATTCCACTCTTCAGTACAAAACCGCCGTATAAGATATCCGCTAGCTTTGCAACGGTCAAACTTGGCGTTTGTATGAAAGCAATGACAGCGGCCGAAACAATTCCTGCTGACAAAGTCGGAATCGCCGACACCTTTTTCAAAGCCATGACTAGAACGATGACAAACGGAATCAAACTCCATATGCTAATGTTCGTTTCCATTTCCAAGGCTTTTGTCATTGCTTCAACCTCCTCAACACGAGCCAGTTTGACATTCGGTGAAAGGAAATAAAAGATAATAAGTGATATTAAAAAACCTGGAATCGTTGTCCAAAGCATATTATTAATATGTTCAAATAATGGTACTCCAACCGTTCCCGAAGCAAGGTTGGTCGAGTCGGATAATGGAGACATTTTATCCCCAAGAAATGCACCGGAAATGATTGCACCGGCTGTAATCGCCAACGATAAATCCATCGCCGCCGCCATACCTATGAAAGCAACTCCGATCGTGGCTGATGTTGTAAGTGAACTCCCGATACAGAGCCCAATTAGCGAACACACCAGAAATGTGACCGCATAGAAATATTCACCAGAAATCCAGTCAAACCCATAGTACATGATGGTAGGGATTGTCCCGCTTGCCATCCAGATCGAAATTAGCATTCCAATGAAAAAGAATATATAGATAGCTCCCATACCAGAAACTGCACCTTTGACGATAGCCGCCTCCATAATCGAAAATGGCAACTTCTTGAACTTTCCATAAACAAATAGAAATAGGATAGCAGCTATTATTGGAATATGGGGGGCAAGTCCATAATGTATGATACCAGTTGCAATGATTAAGAAAAGAATTGCCAAAACCCCAATTGCTTCAGGTAAGGAGAGTTTTAGCTTTGCATCTTCCAGACGCATGATGTATTTCCCCGCTTTCATGTTGTGTATTCTCTGAGGTAAGGATGGACCTTTTAATTCCTCACAATTGCTGAAACGCTTTTAAGTACTAAAGCACTAGATAAATATAAATGAGTTTCTTAAGATTGTCAAAGGAATAATAATCTTTTTTAGTAGATTTTGATTCTTAATAAAATCGACATTCTTCTCATAAAACGAAAACCCATACTTCGATTAGTACAGGTTCATAAATATCCTAAGATAACAAGGGAAATTACCCCACATTCCCAACGACTGACAGAATCAGCTTCCAAGTTCACCTTCACCAACCATTTCCATTCATTAAAGGCTCCTCTGATACAAAGAACTTTTCTCATAAAATTGAATATCAGTTCTCACGAGATACATAAATTATTGATCATGAAGTTCCTCCATTAATCTGCTCTTTAGGTGATTTCACATAAGAACAGGTAAATACAGCTATGGATACTTGGCTAAGCTACTATCAAAAAATCTTTCGATATTTAATAATGCTCCAGATAATAAAAAAAGCCCGCGTATATACACGGGCTTCTCCATTATTTCAAATCCATTGGATTATATAATTCCACGTCAGGATTTTTATCCTGGAACCAACGAAGTGCAAACTCATTTTCAAACAGGAAGGCGTATTTCTCAAAACGGTCTTTAACTAGTATGCTTCTTGAGCTGTGAAGGTTTTCATCAAGCTTTTCATCTTCGGCCCAGCGAGTGATTTTACTACCCATACGCTCCATCATGACCTCAACATTGTACTCATTTCTCATCCGATGCTCAAATACTTCAAATTGAAGTTGACCAACCGCACCAAGCAGGTATTCTTCCATCCGAACTGTTTTGAAGAGCTGAATGGCCCCTTCTTGTACTAGTTGGTTAATTCCTTTATGGAAATGCTTCTGTTTCATAACGTTTTTAGCTGTTACCCGCATGAATAGTTCTGGGGTAAACTGAGGTAACCGTTCGAACTGAAACATATCTTTACTTGTCGTTATAGTATCACCAATTTGGTAGTTCCCGGTATCATACAAACCAATAATATCTCCGCTTACTGCTTCATTTACCGTGTTCCGATCATCAGCCATGAATTGAGTTGAAGAAGAAAGATTAATTGGTTTACCTGTTCTGCTCAAGTTTACACTCATTCCACGCTCAAATTTACCAGAACAGATACGAAGAAAAGCAATCCGATCACGGTGTTTTGGGTTCATATTCGCTTGAATCTTGAAAATGAAACCAGAAAAATCATTGCTGACAGGACTCATTTCACCTGAAGTTGTCATACGGGCTTGAGGAGCAGGTGCAAACTGCAGATAAGCATCCAAAAACGTCTGAACCCCAAATGTTGTTAAAGCACTTCCGAAAAATACAGGGCTAAGTTTACCATTCGCAATGTTTTCTTCAGAGAATTGGTTCCCCGCTTCCGTCAACAGCATAATTTCTTCTAAAGTTTGCTCATACAACTGTGAATCTTTAAGTTCATGATCCACCTCGAGTTCACCCTCGTCATTCAATGGAAGGAAGCGCTCATCGCCTTCTGTTTTGAACTGTTCGATCCGATTATTAAACCTGTCGTAAATGCCGACAAAATCTTTTCCCATCCCAATTGGCCAGTTCATTGGGTATGTTTCAATGCCCAGTACTTCTTCAAGTTCAGCAAGCAATTCGAGCGGCATTTTCCCTTGGCGGTCCATTTTGTTGATAAATGTAAAAATCGGAATTCCTCTCATCCGGCACACTTTGAATAATTTAACCGTCTGATCCTCGATCCCTTTTGCCGAATCGATAATCATCACGGCGCTGTCAACAGCCATCAATGTACGATATGTGTCTTCACTGAAATCTTGGTGACCTGGTGTATCGAGGATATTCACACGGAAATCATCATAATCAAACTGCATGACTGAAGATGTAACGGAAATTCCCCGTTGCTTTTCAATCTCCATCCAATCACTTGTTGCATATTTCCCTGTTTTTCTAGCTTTAACTGTCCCGGCATCACGAATGGCGCCACCAAACAGTAATAATTTTTCTGTCAAAGTTGTTTTCCCGGCATCCGGGTGGGAGATAATTGCGAAGGTCCGTCGGGATTGAACCTCGTCTTTTAATGTAGTCATAAAATGTTCCTTTCATTATTGGAGTCATCACTAAATATATTTATAGGAAGGCTAATTAGATTTTTCACATTGGAATGTCAACCTTTCTTTGTATGTAAACCAACATACACAATATATGTATGAAAAAATATATCATAAGGCTTAAGCCTTGGCTACTCAGCATTCATTTCAATCAACCTTACTATTTTAACACGATATGAAGGAAAGATGTAGAGGTGAATGAATCACCTTAAGCGGATTTGATGTTATAGCAAAACAAAAGACGCTATATCAGCGCCTCTTATCCAAGTTCATATGGTTATCGTTCATTTACTCATAGTTTAACCAACTTATCTTGCTGTCTTCATTGCTTTTTGATTACGTTTGTTTTTCCAACGTTTCTTTACTTGTCTGAATATTATAGGAGCAGCAAAAACGACAGCTCTTTTTAATAATTTCTTCATTATTGATCAGTCCTTTCTTTCTTATCCTATACCCGAATATCTTTATAAAAAACTTTGATTCCAAGAGTTATTTTTCCTCTTTCAGCTTAAGTAAATCAATACTAGCTTTTGCTTACACCATTTTGACGTGAATTTTTTTACGCCAGGACTAAGGAAAGCTTAGATTCATCTCATTTTCAAGCACCTCATAGTTCAATATAATCCTCCTCATCATTAGGATTGGACCTCTCCCCCATAAAACAACCATAATATTAATTTCCCCAAATGAATATGTATAAATTACATCCTCTTGTTTTATCCTTTATAAAGGTGGGTATATACTAAAAAACTGGAAATTGTTCCAGAAGGTTCCGATACAGAACACCCCAGCTAAATACTTCCAGTAAAGATTCACATATTATCAAGTATCTTCGTATGATATTTCAACTTAAATGAGGGTATTTGATAATGTGTGAAATTGATTTTTTCCTGTAAGGAAAAACAGTCACCATTAATATTTTTAAAATTATTAGGAGGATTCATCGAATGACAGTAACAGGTAAAGTAAAATGGTTTAACAGTGACAAAGGGTTTGGATTTATAGAAGTACCAAACGAAGATGATGTATTCGTACATTTTTCCGCTATTCAGGGCGATGGTTTCAAGACTCTTGATGAAGGTCAAGAAGTACAATTTGAAATTGAAGATGGAAATCGCGGACCTCAAGCTAAGAACGTCATTAAACTATAAAGAATAGAAACCATATGCAAATGGATGCCGCCCAACCTGGACGGCATCCATTCCTTTTTAAGCAACTGCCTGCATTTGTAATGCGTACTTCAACTGTTTTCTAGCTCGAAATAGATTAACTTTGACAGTTGCTTGATTTATCTCAAGTATAGCGGCAATTTCACGTTCTTTTAATCCTCCATTTACCTTCAGCAGCAATATCTCCCTTTGTTTTTGAGTCAATTTACATAAGAGATTGGAGACATCTTCTTTTAATGTCCAAATATCAATACCGTTCTCCTCTACCACTTGTCTGCATGCCTGGCTCTCTACCCAATCCACCATCTCCTGCTGAATTAATTGGCATCCCCTTTTTTGCTTACGGGAAAAATCAATTGCTGTTCTCGTAGCGATGCATGCTAGCCATGCTCCTATCTTCTCCCTATTGTTGATCGTATGAAGTTTATTATAGGCTTTTATATAGGTTTCTTGGGTAATATCCTCTGCCAGAAAAGGACATTTAATAATCGCTAAGGCTATATAATAAATCCGCTTATAAAAGGATTGATAAACCAAAGTGAAATCTTGCGTTTGGCAATAACGCTTTTCTTTCACACTCGTTCCTCCTCGCATCTCATTCGTTAAAGTGCTCCAAAATAAAGCCGGGAACATGATCACCAGAAAAGCTCTTGATATCAATATTTCTGCTATCTTTATAATAAAAGGCAGCTAAATAATCTCCTCCCCAATCGATTTGAGCGTTATCAATTGCCGACTCGATTTCCGAGGTCTGATCAAGCTTTAAGCGATTTGACTGCTTCTCAATTCGCTGTACAACTTCACTTTCAGAAATCGAATTAAAAATTTGTGGATCAGTCTTTGCTACTAGAATATAAGAGATTTCATCAGCCGTTAACCTAGCCTCTTTTGCTTGCCCAGTTTGTTCCATCCAATTCGAAAACTGAGTATAAGAAGAATCCCAATTCAAATAAATAATATTGTTATTCTTCAAAAGAATGTCAATCGACGCATAATCTCCAATAGAATTTGTCATTTGAGCCAGCGACTGATTTTTCAGGTCTTCCGATAATGCCTGTATAGCTTCTTTAAGCTCCTGACTGTCCGTAATGTTTACAGATTTGTCCAATTCTCCGCTCGCAGTTATATTGATTTTAGAAACATCCTCAGTTGACACATTTAATAACTCATTAACGTTTTTTTTATATTCACTAGACTCATAGATTTTCGCCAGTAGTGGCAGGTATGAATCGTAGTTTTGCAAATGATACTCTCTTGCTATTCGTTTTCCATCCTTAAGTTCATACATAAGAAATACAGAGTGATTTATATTTAAATCACCAATGGAAGCCTTTTTACCTTTTTCGATAATTTGCTGATGCAATAACCTCAGCGCTTCTATATTTTCTTTTTCTTTCAAATAATTGAACTCACCATTTGAAGAGTTATCTTCATAATAGAGTAGTGGATTGTTTCCAATATAAATTTGGTTAATCATCTTTATATCAGGAACCTTTGACTCATAATGAACAGGATCTAATTTTAGGATGACAGCAAGCAAAATAATAACCGCCGCAAATGATACAAATCCTTTCAAATTGACACGGATTCGCCATGTCTTTTGCAGGACGATTTCACCTAGATAATATCCAATCAATGATCCGACAATATAGCCGAAAAATATCCATCCTAGTTTCCCTGTAGTTTCGCTAAAATAAAATCCTGTAAACAACATCATGCTTATCGTCAATCCGAACTTAAATAGCGGTTTTATCATAGGAAAAACAAATGCCTGTGAGACATGCTCCAACTTTCTCCGCTCATAGAGAAACAGCGAAATCAGTAGAAAAAGCAAGATTAATAGTCCATAGATTAATATATTAACTGAAAAAAATTCCATTTTTTCCATCTCAGTTGCAGCTAATAATGGAGAAATGCTATTGATATTGGCACTTAAATAATAATCTGCAGAAAATCCCGCTAGCAATAACTTCACATTAGCAACAAACAAAACAAATAAGCCAACCGGTAAAGCAAGCAAGATATAAGTTAGTAGGCCTTGCAAGGCAGATAATCCCGTAACCATTCCTACTAAAACAGCCACAGAAAAGATCATTGCTTCCATGAAAAATGTAATTCCCATCCAGGACCAAATATCTGCAAGGGTATACAGCCTCTCTACATCTATTGCCGAGTGGAACAATATCAATATTAAGCCTGTAAGTAAAATAGGCAGTATAATAAAGCCAATTCCCGTTCCAATCATATGAAAATAAATGCTGCGTCTAGTAATCGGTAAACTATGTATAAAGTCCGAAGCTTGTTTTATCTGCAAAAACCGAAATAGGAAGATGGCAAGCAACACTGGGATACCTATGACTAAGACGAATTGTATCATCTGCTGACTGGAAAAAAGATTTTCGAATTTTACATATTCACTATTTTCATTTAAAACAATCGTCAAAATTTCTAAAGGCAACGCAAAGATGAGGCCGATAAAATAAAGGAAACCTATCCAGCCGGAACATCTGAAAATATAGATAATCAGTTCTCTATTAAACAAGGTTATTCTGGATGACATAACCTATATCCCCCATTTCATAAATGAATATTTCCTCTAAAGTAAGGGGTAGCATATCGAATATTTCTGGTTGAAACTGATTAAAGTGGGATTCAATCTCGGATTTCTTACCCTTAACAATGCATACAATCACGCTGCCTCGCCTCTCCTTATTAAGAACTTGAACTCCGCGATAAATCCCGTAAGGAATCTTATTTTTGAAGGCAATCTGTACTTTATGTACATCCGCTTTTAAATCGTCCAAATCTTTTTGGATAATAAGTTCCCCTTTGTGTAATATTCCCACATGATCGGCTAAATCTTCAATTTCCCGGAGGTTGTGGGACGAAATCAAAATTGTCATTTTCCGTTCAGATACATCCTGAATCAACAACTGTTTCACGTTTTTGCGCATAACCGGATCCAGCCCATCAAAGGGTTCATCAAGAATGAGAACTTCCGGCATGGTTGAGAGAGCCAACCAAAAAGCAACCTGTCTCTGCATCCCCTTTGACAATTTATGTATTTTATTTTGAAAGGGAATGGGAAACACTTCCTGTAATTGATAGAAACGTTCTTGATTCCAGTCACTATAAATATGACTATAAAAGCCTGCCATTTGCATAATAGTATAGTTAGCCAAGAAATAAGGTGTGTCAGGAAGGAAGAAACAACGATTTTTCACTTCTCGGTTTTCAAAGACATGGGATTGATCAATAAGTACCTCGCCGCAATCCTGAATTAAATTGCCCGAAAGCATTTTTAAAAGGGTCGTTTTTCCGGCACCATTAGATCCTAACAACCCAAAAATTGAGCCTTCATGAATAACCAAGGTTACATCCTTGATTGCTTCTTTTCCTTCATATAATTTACTCACCTGTTTTATTTCAATCATGACTCTCCCCCCTTGGCTAAAGCACTAATTTCTTTAACTAACTTGTAGATTTCATTTTTATCAATTCCAATATACAGTGCTTCAGCAAGAACCTTTGTAAGTTCGGATTTTATCTTCTCTTCTTTTAAGGAATTCTTCAAAGTTTTAGGAGGTGCCACAAAGTTTCCTTTGCCCGGCAATGTATAAATATATCCGTCCAATTCAAGCTGTTTGTAAGCTTTTTGAATCGTATTAGGATTGATGGTCAATTTCTGTGCCAATATTCTAACAGAAGGAAGTTGATTATGTTCTTGCAAAACTTCATTAATCATAAGTTCCTTAATCTTATCCATCAATTGCTCATAAATAGGTTTTCTACTTTGCACATCCAACTCGAACATCATCACCCCCCTCTCTGCACATAGTGTATTACTCTTCCTAATACAGTTCATTATAAAACATTTTCTTCCAATTTAAAACCATTTTTTTGAAGTATTACATAGTTCATATTCTTATCCTACCTCTCATTCTTTTGTTTAATTAGCCTTGTATTAGGGAACTAAAGAATTTAAGAATATAAAAAGGAGTTGTTTTCATTGAAACCATTATATACAGCAGTCGTTACTGTACACGGTGGTCGTGAAGGACATGTGAAATCAGAGGATGGTATTCTTGATTTTGATGTAAGATCACCGAAGGAATTAGGTGGATCCGGTGAGAAAGCAACCAACCCGGAACAGTTATTCGCCGCCGGATATGCTGCCTGTTTTGACAGTGCATTGAATCTTGTCCTGCAGAAAGCAAAAAAGAAAGTTGATACTTCTGTGACCGCAAATGTCACAATTGGGAAAGATGAAGAAGACGGTGGTTTCAAATTGGCTGTCAGGCTGGATATCTCCATCCCTGATCTTAGCCGGGAAGAAGCAGAAGACTTTGCAAAAAAAGCTCACATGACCTGTCCCTATTCAAAATCAATTCGTGGGAATCTCGACGTGACATTGAATTTGGTATAAACATTCATTTTTTTTTAAAAGAATGGGCCCAGCCTTTGCTGAGCTCATTCTTTTTTATTTAACTCCTTCTAAATTCTTCATTTTCAATAGGAAGCATAGCCCGATTACTGTCATGATAATCAGTGAGCCTAATGCCATCCGGCTAGCCAGTGTGCCGAGGTCATGGAAAATTAACGTAATTGTTCCATACATAAGAGGACCTATTATTGAAGAAACTTTTCCTGAGAATGCAAAGAGTCCAAAAAACTGCCCCCTTTTCTCCACTGGTGTCAATTCAATAATGAATGTCCGGGATGTTACCCACATCGACCCGAGTGCAATGCCAAACATGCTCCCGGCAATCCAGAACCAAAGAGGCGTTTGGGCAAAGACCGCCACAAATAAGGCGACTAGGAGCAGAATACCCACATATGTAACTGCAAGCCGTGGGCCCTTTGCCTGAGTTATATACCCAAATAGAAACGAACCAATAATACTGGATACCGTTGAGACCAGATAAAGTAAAATGAATCCACCTGAAGAAAATCCAACAACGGTCTTCGCGTAAACGGCCATCATGCCAATTGTTGTCGCAATTGCATCATTTAAGAAAAAATACGCAATCATAAATGTGAATACTAATTGATAAGATCTCATCTCTTTAAATGTTGCTATAATTTCCTTATAACCTGAAAAAAAAGGTTGTTTTACCTTTTGCTGTTTTGGCGTATCTTTTAGAAAAAAGAATAATGGAAGGGAAAAAATCAGAAATAAGATAGAGGTGGGGATAAAGGCTTCATGTGAACTCCCTTTACTAATAAATGGATAGATGGACAGACCGACAAGCGTTCCAATGTAGCCTACAGCGACACCAAACCCTGATATTAGCGGCAATTGCTGCTTCGTGCCTAGATCGCTCATCATCGTATCATAGAAAACAAGACTTGAATGATAGAAAAACTTTGCTATCACAAATAAAATAATGACAATCACTAAGGAAATTGGGATACCAAGAAGATTTCCTTCCAACGATAGACCACCAAAAATCCCCATTAAAAAAGTCGCTGCAACTGAAACCAATGTGAAAATTATGATATATTTCTTCATCTTTCCTGTTCGGTCAATCATTACACCAAATAGTGGAGAAAACAGAACAAGAAATAAACTGGCAATCGCATTCGCATAAGAAATGAAGGTACTAGCAATCTGATCAAGAACAGCATTTTCTCCGATTTGTTCCTGAAGAAAGAAGGGAAAGAAAATTGTATTAATATTAGAAGAAAAAATCGTGTTGGCAAAATCGTAAAAGGCCCAAGAGAGAATTGGAAGGGAAAAATATAAACTTAGATTACCCTTCCATTTTTTAGAATTCGGTTTCAATTGCAGTTGCATCTGCCTTCCCCCTTATCATAGACTTAATTTATAAGTATTCCATACATACCTATAAAATCCTTTTAAGATAAAAAAACAATAATTAGCTGCATAATGAAAGCCAGATCCAATTCATGATTTCTTACCACTTAAAATACATGATTAAAAGAGGTTATCAGTATACAGAGGTCTTTTATTTTATTTATCATAGGGGTAAAAGATTGCAAAAAGTTTTGATTAATGTTAGCAAAGGGAGTGTGCAAGGTGATAGCATTTTTTCTTATCTTGGTAACTATACTGGTCCTGTTGGTGCTCTACTTAAAAAAAACGAAAAGTAACTTCCCAGACAACTTCACTATGCAGCATTCCCCCCTCAAGATTGGACATCGCGGGGCATCTGGATATTGCCCTGAGAATACGATGGCATCCTATTATAAAGCGATTGAATTGGGCGCTGATTTCCTAGAAGTCGATATTCATCTTAGTAAAGATGGTATCCTAGTGGTTCATCATGATTCTACACTCGATCGAACTACAAACGGAAAAGGAAACCTTCGAGATTACACAGTAGCTGAATTAAAGGAATTGGATGCTGGAAGCTGGTTTCATGCTCGTTTTAAGGACGAAAGAGTTCCTTTACTTAGCGAGATATTTGAAAATTTCCGGTCTGAGGTTGGAATATTAATAGAAATAAAGCATCCATCTCTTTACCCTGGAGTTGAAAAGAAACTTGCAGAAGAATTAAGCAAAAGAGAGGATTATACATCAGATAAAAAAAGAATTCTGGTTCATTCGTTTGATATGGAATCCATGAAAAGGTTTCATCAATTAATGCCAGACATTCCAGTCGGGGTATTGATAAAGCGGCGTATTTCTGATCAAAAATTGAAAGAAATAGCAGAGTTTGCTTCGTTTTTAAATCCAAAACAAACCATTTTGAGTACCAAGCTGCAAATGCGAATCCAAGAGCACGGGATGAAAGTATTTACATGGACCGTCAACAATAAAAAACAAATTCACATGTTAAAGAAGATGAAATTGGATGGAATCATATCCGATTTCCCAGATTATTTTATAGATTAAACCTCATAGGTAAATTAGTTTACAAAAAAACCAATCCACTTTTGTGGATTGGTTTTTTTAATAACATTGAAAAGAGCGTATTTCACTCGCGTCCGTTCCATAGTAGGCCCAACGTTGCTGACTTGGTCTCCATCGATATCCAGCCACAGAATTATAGCCAACATAGGTAGGGTAAAACCAAAATGAGCGGCCATTTATTAACCATACATACGTATTTTGGTATAAACATCCTTTCATTGAACCAGCGTCAATGGCCTTAATCATTCCACCAGGAAACTGTGGAATAAATAGCGGCGGCGCTTTGTGAGGAGGTCCTCCTCCTTGTGGTGGTCGAGGCGGTTGACCTCCTCCTCCTTGCGGTGGTCGCGGCGGCGGTTGACCTCCTCCCCCTTGTGGTGGCCGCGGCGGCGGTTGACCTCCTCCCCCTTGTGGTGGCCGCGGCGGCGGTTGACCTCCTCCCCCTTGTGGTGGTCGCGGCGGCGGTTGACCTCCTCCTTGCGGTGGTCCTGGTGGCCGCTGTCTTTCTCCTAAAACCTGATTTCCTAAATGATATGGGTCCGACAAGAAACCATTGTCAATATATGTGGTATATTCATTTGGATAAAGGTTATTTTCAATACCGTTATAGTCGTTTTGTTGATTAGATGGTTCGTATGATTTCATACCTTTTCACCTCATATTTGAACTTCATTTATCCATATGTAGACGAATGACCATGTGTGCTTTATTTACCTCTCTTAATGCAGCTTTCTAATGATGTATTAATGATCAGAATTATATATCAGAAAAAATTACCTGTTTATTTTTTGAAAAAATCCCTATATTTTTAGCATTCTTGGCCTAGAATTTGTTATAGTGTTACTAGTGATTTATATTTTGAAAAATTATATAGTCGCTATTTGGCTCTAAAGCGTTTCTCTTGTTAGCCGAGAACCAATCTTACAATTTTTTTATCTTAGAAAAAACGAGGGATTCCTATGTGGGAATTATTGTTAGAATTTGATTATCAAACCGTTCGCCATGCGGTATGGGCAGGATACTTGTTTACCTTTGTCTTTCCACTGGCAGCGTTTTACTTCTTAAATAAAAAGCAGTCACTCTTAAACGATAAATATCAAGCTTCTGTTCATTCAGGTCATGGTGAATCCGCTGTTTATACAGGTAGCATTTATGACTGGCGTGGAGCACAGCGCTTTTTCACTTATATTCGTCAAAAGGACTCGCCTGATGATTCAGATGAGCCAAGCCTCCTTTCCATTGTTTAATTAAAAACAATTCGAGGAGGAAATTATTTTGAAAAAGAAAAATATTTTACTTATTTCAGCTCTATTTTTATCAACCATCCTGTTGACAGGATGTTCGGCAGCTACAAGCGGCCCATTTCATACTGCATTGGTTAACCCAATGACAAAGATGCTTGAATTTAATGCTAATTTATTTAACGGGAACTATGGTCTAAGCATCATTATGATGACATTTTTCATACGTCTCGTTTTGCTTCCATTGACTGCCAAGCAATATAAAACACAGCTCAGTATGAAAACCAAAATGAATGGGCTAAAACCAGAAATGACAGCAATACAACAGAAAATTAAAGAAACAAAGGATCCAGCAAAACAAAAGGCTCTGCAACAGGAAATGATGCAGCTTTATCAAAAACATGGAGTCAATCCTTTAAATATGGGCTGTCTTCCACTTTTGATTCAAATGCCAATCTTAATGGGCTTTTATTATGCGATTCAAGGTTCTCATGAAATTGCGACACATAGCTTCCTGTGGTTCAGCCTTGGCCAACCGAATATCGCCATGGCAATCATCGCCGGCGTCATCTATTATTTCCAATCGGTCATTTCAATGAGACAAATGCCAGAGGAACAGCAGAAACAAATGAAAATGATGAGCCTGCTCTCACCAGCAATGATTTTATTCATTTCTTTCTCTGCGCCTGCTGCATTACCTCTTTATTGGTCAATAGGTGGATTATTTATGATTGTTCAGTCTATTGTACTTCAGCGAGTATATAAGAAAGATCAACCCGCTGTCACTGTCGTAAAAGAAACGATTATGAAAAAAAGCTAATCCAAATTGGATTAGCTTTTTTTCGTTTATTTAACCATAATAAATACAAAAATTGTAGGTTCATTCTTTCTTTCCAAAAAAATAAAAAATAATAAACATGTCAATAAATTTCTGCGAGCATGTATTTTTAATTCTTTATTACCATTTTTAATAATCTAATACAAAGAAAGTTCTTTTGACACTCGTATAATAGTATATTTTTTCTATAATTTACCATTATATTTATCACGAAGAAAGGTATAATTCCTTATTTTCCCAAAATATACATTCCTACAATATGTTCATTTTCGATAATCCGAGTTTTACATCCCAAAATATGACAATTTTCTTGTTTACCTGTTCGTTATCATTAAAGGAACATCAGTGTTCTACATACTGGCCATCTAGAAAGAATGGAGGTGCATTGTACCTGTAGACTGGTCGAATTTTTTGTTCTTTGAAAATAGAATAGGGGGAAAAAAATTGCAAAAAAAACGAAGAACGAAATGGTTAGCGTTAATATTCGCTATCATGCTTATTGGATCGCTGATAATTCCAACAAACTCTATCGCAGCAACTTCAAACAAAATCCATACCTCCGCTAAAGATGAATTAACGGGGAAGAATCAAAAGAAAGTCGCCTCAAAAGTACTTACTCAGTTTAAAAAAAATGATCAGGTAACGTTTCTCGTTAAATTCAAAGAGCAAGTAGACACCAAAGACGTATCCTCAAAGGCTGCAAAAACAGCAAAATCACAAAAGTTATCTGCGAGTAATTCAAAGTTACTTAAACGATCAAGTGTAGTATCTGAGCTTCGTGCTACAGCTCTTCAAACACAAGCGAATATTAAAAACTACTTAGATAAGCAAGAAAAAGCTGGTAAGGCGAAAGATTTTCAATCCTTTTATATTGTTAATGCGATTGCCGTGACAGCTACAAAGGATGTTATGGAGCAAATCGCTGCTTTTCCTGAAGTAGAAAAAATTATGCCAAATGAGACTAGGCAGCTAATTCAGCCGGCAAGTAAGACTGCAGCTGCAAAGACCCTTAAAGGCTCAGAAGCGAGCAAAACAAAAGCCGATACCTCTTCAATTGAGTGGAATATTGAAAAAATCGGTGCTCCTGCTGTATGGAACATGGGCATTGATGGAGCAGGAACGGTTATTGCTTCTATCGATACAGGTGTCCAATGGAACCACCCGGCCTTGAAAACAAAGTACCGCGGGTATAACCCTGCCAATCCAGATGTTCCAAATAATGAATATAACTGGTTTGATGCTGTAAGCGGACAAGCTTCACCATATGATGATTTAGATCATGGAACTCACACAATTGGTACGATGGTGGGCTCTGAACCAAATGGTGCAAATCAAATCGGAGTTGCTCCAGGTGCCACATTCATTTCAGTTAAAGCCTTTTCTAACGATGGCGGTTCAGACATTGATTTATTAGAAGCAGGCGAATGGGTTATCGCTCCAAAAGATGCTGCTGGTAATCCTCATCCTGAGAAAGCACCAGATGTTGTCAATAACTCTTGGGGCGGCGGAGCTGGACTCGACGAGTGGTATCGCCCAATGGTACAAGCATGGAAAGCTGCCGAGATATTTCCTGAATTCTCTGCTGGAAATACCACATTGTCTAATCCCGGCGGTGCTGGTTCAGTAGCAAATCCAGCAAACTATCCAGAGGCCTTTGCCACTGGAGCAACAGATCTTAACAACCAAGTTGGCAGTTTCTCTTTACGTGGTCCATCTCCATATGGAGAAATTAAACCTGACATCTCCGCACCAGGCGTTAACATTCGTTCTGCCATTCCTGGCGGTGCATATGAAGGCGGCTGGAATGGCACTTCAATGGCAGGTCCTCACATTTCAGCGGTTGCTGCTCTATTACGACAAGCAAATGCCAGCTTAACTGTTGACCAGCTTGAGGAAATCTTACTTACAACTTCCACTCCTTTGACAGACAATAATTATCCGACAAGTCCCAACCATGCTTACGGCTATGGCCTTGTTAATGCATTTGATGCAGTTTCCTCTGTTGTAAGCGGACTTGGGAAAATTGAGGGTAAAGTTACCAAAGCTGGAGATGACTCAGAAGCAGCTGTCATTTCCCATAAGGCACCAAAAAATTCGTATAAAAAAATGGATATAACACTTCAAGCTGAAGTGTCAGATAATGTAAGTGTCACTACCGTTAAACTTAGCTACCAAAAAGCCGACGGAACTTGGGTTGAAGTCAAGGCTGAGAGAACGAGCGGTGACTATAAATCAGGAACGTATGAAGCCACGATTCCAGGCTCAGAGCTGACTGAAGATTCAGTCGCTTATAAATGGACCGCAACTGACTTCGGAGGCTCAGTAACAGCTACTGACTCTTATACCGTTGAGCTATTGCCAGGAATCAGTGTGGGTTATACAGAGGACTTTGAACAAGATCCTATTGGATGGACCTCTTCCGGCACAAACAATAACTGGGAATGGGGTATTCCGACAAGTGGACCTGGCTCTGCAGCATCAGGTCAAAAGGTTTATGCTACAAACCTGGCTGGAAACTATGCTAATAGTGCCAATATGAGCCTATCCATGCCTCCAGTCGATGTTCCTGAAGGCACAAGCTATTTACAATTTAAACATTGGTTCGAACTTGAAAAAAATTATGATTTCGGACATGTATTTATCTCTACAAACGGAACAAACTGGGTACAAGCGGCTCGTTTTAATGATAAGTCAAATAGTTGGATCGATGGTGAAGTTAACTTAAGCCAATATGCTGGAGAAAGAATCTATATTGCCTTTAATGTCACATCTGATGGTTCAGTCCAAAAACCTGGCTGGTATATTGATGATGTTAAATTGGCTGATACTTCCCTGCAGCCGGCTGCAAAAGCTAAAACAGGACTAGGCGTTATCAAGTCTGACTCTTCTGTTTCAGCTAAGCCAAAAGTTGACCCTGATAAAATTAAGCCAATTGCAGATAAAGTGAAAAAAGCACCTGAAAAAGACCAGCCTGCCCCAGTACTTCTTCCATTACAGGCACAGGTCAGTGTTTTAGAAACTGGAAGATCTGTTTATACAAACCCGCAAGATGGATCTTACCAACTTACGCATGCATCAGGTTCATACACATTGCAAGCAGAAACATACGGTTATCGATCACAAACAGCAACAGTCAACGTCGAACAAGATGCAACATCAACTGCTAACTTTACGCTTCAAGAAATTCCAAAAGGAACAATCAACGGTACAATCACCAACAAAATTACTGGCGAACCAGTCTCTGGTGCTACCGTATACTTTCTTGAGGATGCCGCTATTAAGCCAGTGACTACAAATTCGGACGGTGAATACACTCTATCCGCTTATGAAGGAAAATATACTTTGAAAGTCATGGCTCCTTCTTATTACGGCAGTGAAGCATCCGTAACGATTTCGGACGGTAACAGCTCTAGGAAAGATATTGAACTGAAACCGTTCATCGGGTACCCAGATGAGATTAAGTATGACGACGGAACAGCAGAAAACGCCCGAGCCTTTAATACGGCAGGCAATAGCTGGGCTGTGAAAATGTCGTTAGCTTCGGGAAATAAAACGGCAAATGTAACCGGCGCCCTTTTACGTTTCTGGGATACCACATGGCCTGCTCCAGGCGGGACTGAATTCCAAGTTTCGGTGTATGATGCATCGGGAACAGATGGGTCGCCAGGCAAAAAAATCGCAGGTCCTTTTAATGAGACTGCGTTGCGCGACGGTCAATGGACACATGTTGATTTGAGCGAACATGGAATCATGGTTGAAGGTGATTTCTTTATTGTTTATACCCAAACAAAGGCCAATCCGAATGCACCAGGATTAGCTACTGATGAAGATGGACCAAATGCAGGACGAAGCTGGCAGGGAGTCAGCAATTCATGGTCGCAATCCCCAACTGAGGAAGGAAATTATATGATTCGTGCCACTGTCGATTACGAAGTGAAGGAACCTGTAATTATCTCACCTAAAGACGGTGCTTATTCAAATCAAAAAGAAGTAACGGTTGAAGGTACATCTGCACCTACAACAAAAGTAGATATTTTTAACAAAGGGGAGAAAGTAGCAAGTACGGATTCTACTGATAAAGGAACCTTCGCTGTTCCGGTCACATTAAGCAACGGTGAAAATACTTTGACAGCAAAAGCTCGGACAAGCCAAGGTTCAACTGAGGCCTCTTTGCCTGTAAAGGTGATATTGGATACCGCTAATCCGGAACTAGCAATTACTTCACCTACAGATGGCAGCAAAGTAAATCGTGAAACAGTTACTGTTAAGGGAACAGTTTCGGATGATAATCTTAATTCAGTTAAAGTAAACGGACAGAAGGCCGATGTGAAAGATAACACCTTCTCCTATCGCCTTCTACTGGACAAAGGAATCAATAAAATTAAGGTGGTTGCTCAAGATAAGGCAGGCAATAAAGTCACTAAATCTGTCTCCATCGATGTAAAATATACCGCTCCAGAAATTTCCGATTTAGTGCCAAATGAGGATAAAATCTTAAAAAGCGGTGAATCGGTTAAAATCGAATTCGACAGTGAACCTGGCTTGGCAGCAAATTTCTCCATTTTGATGCCTCTGACAAATGCAGGAGGCATTGCGAATGCAACTGAATTACCAATGAAAGAAACATCTTCAGGACATTATGTCGGCTACTATACCGCCACAACGAATGTAAAGGCACCTGGTGCTGTTGTGGAAGTAAAAGCAGCAGATAGCTATGGTAATATTACAACACAAAGAGCGGCAGGTAAGCTTTGGATTAACGCTAAAAAGTAAAATGCAAAAGCCATGCTTTCTATGCCTAACGGCCGGAAGCATGGCTTTTTTAATACAAATATTAGTGCAATTTTCTTTGACTCTATAAAATGCCTCACATCTTCCCTGCTTTGAAAAGGACATTTATCTAATTCCATAGATAGAAAAAGGGAAGTTTATATAATTAAAAAGTAAATCCCCCTCAAGATTGAGCGGAATTTACTTTTTTATTTCTTCGGCAATAGATTTTTTGAAACTGTTTCGAAAAACTGATCTACATAGTCGAAATCCGTGTAAAAGAATAATAAAAGATCACCCGGTTGTGATACTTCCCACGCTTTTACGAATGCGTCTAATTCATTAGGTACGATATATGTCTTATCTTTATGTAATCCTTCTTCTATCGCAGCTTCCCGAAGCAGCTCGGCTACCTCCAACGGTACTCTTCCCCGTAAATCATCGTCTTCTTTAATGATGAACAGATCTGAATGTTTTGCTACGACCTCTGACAATCTGATGATTTCTTCGTCAATACGGTCTCCTGGTCCTGCCAAAACAGTGATAATGCGATTTCTGTTATAGGCACTAACCGTATCGAAAATGGCCTGCAACCCTGCTACGTTATGGGCGTAATCGATAATAACGGTTCGTTCTTTTAGTTTTTTTAAATTGAAACGTCCTTTAGACAATTTTTTATCAGGCATAAACGCAATAGCCTTCTTTCGTAATTCTTCCATTGAAATACCTTGCGTATGTGCCGCGGCTAACGCTTGAAGTAAATTAGCGATATTATGTCGCGCCATGCCAGAAATCGTTATTGGGATTTGAGTGCAATCCATAAATTGATGTATCACACCATCTGATGAATAACTGATTATACCTTGTTCATCAACAAACCAAACCTTACGTCCTTCATTAATCGCGGCTTTCACCAATGGCTGAGTGGCATATGTAGAGGTGTATATAACCTCTCCATCAGTATACTCTGCCATAGCAGCTACATTCGGATCATCGGCATTCAAAACACAATAACCCGTTTTTTGAACGACCTCAGCTACTAGCCTCTTTAATTTAACGAGATCGTCTAGTGTTTCAATACCATCACAGCCAAGGTGATCTTCACTCACATTTGTAATAATACCAACATCACATTGACGAAAAGCTAGACCTTCACGAAGAATTCCTCCTCGTGCTGTTTCTAAAACAGCTACATCGACTTCAGGATGGGCCAATATCGTTCTTGCACTAATAGGGCCACTGCAGTCACCTTGTACCAATACCTCTTCGCCGATATACACTCCATCTGAATTCGTCATTCCAACCTTTGTTTTCACATCTGAAAGAAAATAATGAACCAATCGGGTTGTTGTTGTCTTTCCATTTGTTCCAGTTACTGCAATAATCGGGATAGTGGCCTCTTCTTGAGTTGGGAATAAATAATCTACGATGGCTTTGCCAACATCCCTTTTTTTTCCTTCACTTGGATAATGATGCATTCGAATCCCTGGTGCAGCATTCACTTCAATTATTGCCGTTTTTAAATGATTGAAAGGTTTTGATATATCCTGACAGATTAAATCTATTCCCGCAATATCCAATCCGATAGCTTTGGCAGCAGCTATCGCCATATTCCTAATAGTTGGATGAACCTGGTCCGTTACATCAATTGCCTTTCCACCAGTTGAAAGGTTCGCATTACCGACAACTTGGACCAGCTCACCTTGTTTCGGAATAGTATCAAGGTTCCGGTTCGATTTCTCCAAGTAACACGTTACCGTATGTGTAAGTGGAATTTTTGACATCGGCTTTTCATGTCCGTCTCCCCGCAACGAATTGAGGTTTTCCTTTTCTATCAATCTGCGTAACGTCTCTTTTCCATTCCCAATAACATAGGGAGGAAGCCGCAAACTTGTAGCTGTTAGCTCTCCGTTGACTATCAGTAACCGATAATCATGTCCTTCAAAATGACGTTCCACAATGTATTTTTCCACATGAGAATCCAAACAATGGATCACATTAAACAACTCATCCTTATTTTTGATATGGGTTATTACACCCTGGCCCTGTCTGCCGTTATACGGTTTTATAACAAGCGGGAAACCAAGCCTGTCGGCTGAGTCAAATATACCTTCTATTGAGTAGGCGATTTCTCCTTCTGGTACTGGGAGACTGCAACCTTTTAAAATAGCCTTGGTCAATGATTTATCACAGGAATTCTCAACGGCGATATTTGAAGTTTGGCTTGAAATTGTCGCCTGGACATACTTCTGCCTTGAACCAGTTCCTAAGCGCAGTAAACTCTCTTCGCCTATTCGTTCGACAGGGATTTTTTTTGAGTGAGCCGCCTGATAAATGGCTTCGGTACTAGGACCAAGTTTATTTTTATAATATAACTGTTCAATTTGGTTCACATATAATTGTACATTAATATGTTTTTCATCATTCAGGATAGCTTCTACGATTTCTTTTGCAGCTAAAAATGCTTGAAGACCTGACTTAGGCTCCTGATAGTCATAGGTAACATAATAAAGCCCTTGTTTTTTCATCATAATCGTTTTTCCACGAATGGCATTGATTCCAGCCATATTTTGGAGTTCAATCGTCATATGCTCCAAAATATGGCCCATCCAAGTACCCCGTTTCAGCCTCTCAGTGAATCCGCCTTGATATCCTTGTGAACAAGTATGGCTGCCAAGGTTAGGGAGAGTCTTTAACAACTTTTCATTAAACCCAGGAATAGCATCAGATGGCTGTTTTTCCAGTTCCTCTATATCTAATTCTATACAGATCGTTGGTGTATAAGAAAAATAATTTGGCCCTTTTAAAAAACGGACTCGATTGATTATCATGATTGGATCCCCTTTTTCATCAACAATTTTCTTGTATGCAAGTCAAAACGATAGCCTCTTGTAAGTGTATGAAGCTGAAACCCTGAGAGGGTCAACTCTTCACTGCCATTTTCAGAAGACGTGATATTGATATAATCACTTTTGCTTCCATCAAGCACTAAAACCTGATGTTGACCAAATACTTCAAATTGTCCATCTTTCACTAATATTGCTGTATTTTCATCAATACCTATACCAATAATTTCTTTATTTTCTGCTATCGCACTTAAAAGTCGATCAAAGCGACCACGCTGCGAAAAATGTTGATCAATAAGCAGGCCGTCTAGAAAGCCGAACCCTTTTCCAATCTCCACTTTTAATTTATCATCATTCAGCATCGTGTCAGCTGCGACAATCATTTGCTTACCCATAATTGAAGCACCCGCACTTGTCCCAGCTAGAACCATTCCATTATGCCAGGCCTTTGATAGAGTATTGTGAAATTTTGACTGCCCAATAAGCTCGGATAATCGGCTTTGGTTTCCTCCGGTTATAAAGATAGCTGAAAAAGAGGCCAGTTGTTCACAAATGGCCTGTTCCTCTGCATCCTTTCTTGAATTCAACTTGATAACTTCAACCTTGCTCACGCCTAAGTCTCTAAAAATCCTGATATACTCTTTACTCACTTCTTCAGGAATTTCACTCGCTGTAGGCAGGATGCCAATTCCACCTTTAGCGCGTATCGCGAGTTCGACAAATTTATTTAATACTTCACCTTCAAGGCACTTATCCTCAGCCCCACCGATGATAAGTAATTCACCACAATTCATTGCTCATACTCACCTTTACATATGGATTAAAATCATGAAGTTTTTCTAAACAGAACACATAATGAATAGTATGGCCTTTTGTCATAGTCTTCATTCATAAATTTAGCAAACTGTAGAATTTTGTTTAACTTAATGACATTAGAGGAAAAGTAATAGAGAAAATAATAAAAGGAGTGTGTAAAAATGAGCCAAAACCAATTAAAAGAACAAGTATTGAATATCATCGGCGATCATAAAATAGGTGTTCTATCATCAGTAGAAGATAACAAACCACATTCACGTTATATGACATTTTTCAACGACGAATTAACTTTTTATACACCAACAAGTGCATCCACAGAAAAAATAGATGAAATTGAAAAGAATCCTAATGTTCATATCCTAATCGGCTATGAAGATAAAGGATTCGGCGATTCTTACGTGGAAATCTCAGGGACCTCGAAAATAAACGACTCACAGGAACTAAAGAAAAAATTATGGGATACGTCATTTAAAAATTGGTTTGACGGACCAGAAGATCCAAACTATCTATTCCTTCAAATTAAGCCTGAAAGCATCCGTTTGATGAATAACAATGGTGAACCTCCACAAGAATTACAATTATAAAAATTGTCGGGACGTAAGGTAATTTTAATTTACGAGTAAATCTCATGTACTTACGAGTAAATGATCAAAACTCACGAGTAAATTGGCAAAATTCACGAGTAAATGATTTAAAATCACGAGTAAAATTTGGATTATCGCTAAAATTTCAAAAAGGATTTGCTTCTGCCTAAAAAGCCCACACTCGGTACATAATGAGTGTGGGCTTTTTTTCAATCATACTAGCTCTGATTGTATATAATGCAAGATTAGATTGGCTGTATGCTTTAATGAAGAGATATGTGTTCTCTCAAAGGCGTGAGATGCGTCAATTCCCGGACCAATCAAGCCATGAACCAAATCGTATCCTGCTCGGATTGCTGCGGAAGCATCCGATCCATAATACGGATAAATATCGACGCGATAGTCAATACCGTTTGCTTTAGCAAGTGAGGCAAGATGCTGACGCAATTTATAGTGATACGGACCGGAAGAGTCTTTGGCGCAAATGGAAACGCTGTATTCATCCGTCGTTTGGCCATCACCGATCGCTCCCATATCAACGGCTAGATATTCAACTGTTTTCTCTGGGATATTAGAATTCCCACCATAGCCTATTTCTTCATTATTAGAAATCAAGAAATGAGTGGTATATGCCAATTTAATCTTACCTGCAGAAATCAGGTCAATGATATGAAGAAGAATGCCAACGCTTGCCTTATCATCCAAGTGCCTTGATTTCAAAAAGTCAGTCTCTGTTACTTCTACCCTTGGTTCAAATGATACAAAGTCTCCAACAGAGATGCCAATTGCCTCTGTTTCCGCTTTTGATTTCACAACTGCGTCAATGCGGACTTCAATTGTCTCCTCATCACGTTTGGCATCACCGGCATTTTTATACACATGCACAGACGTTTGATTGATTAGAATCGTCCCAGTGACAAAAGCTCCGTCAGCAGTATGAATTTTGCAGTATTCCCCTTCCACTGAATTCCAGCGGAAACCTCCGATCATCGTCAATTTCAGACGGCCATTCGACTTAATTTCCTTTACCATCGCTCCTAGTGTATCGACATGGGCTGTCAGTAAACGATGTCTGGTTTCATCTTCACCTTTTAACGTAGCTAGCAATGCTCCTTTATTCGTGATTTGATAGGGTACCTGCTTGCTCTCCATGAATTTAGCCGCATACTTAATTGCTTGATCGGTATAACCAGATGGGCTTGGTATTGATACTAACTCTTTTATGTAAGTAACGATCTCTTTTTCTTTGATAACACTCATGCCTATCTCTCCTTTCCTCTTTGTTTATTATATCTTTTTATGCCAACTTTTAACATACAAAGGACCGCCCTGAGACAGTCCTTTGATTGATTTAACTCATTTGGGCCAGAACAGGCAAGATTGCCATAACCAATGTAGTAATACCATATATCGCGAAATTTTCCATATTCATTTTCCTTTTCCACTTATCACGCCATACTTTATATCTGCTCATATCTTCGTTATTCATGAAAAATCCTCCTCATGACGAAATTTCAATTTACCTTATCTGTCTTTGCTTGTTGGACATTTCCTTCATATATTCCAAGAAGGCAATTCTCTTTTCGTCTGGATAGGCTACAATGTCAGCAATGATTGCCTCTTCAAGAGGTTTCAGTAATCGACCAACCGATTCAGTAAACAATATTTCTAACTCTCTCTTTGTTTCATTAGGATTTCTCACTTCCATCAAAATCACCCTTCCAATTACTTACTAATTGTATATATCCTTTATTCACATAGTGAAACGTAAAAAACCGGCCACCTACACAGGCAGCCGATTGGATTTATTATTTTGTTTCTTTTTCAGTGACACCAACATTGAACCATTTATATTGGCGCTCCGCAAGATAATCATAACCAGAGACACGCTTATTTACTCCAGTCGTAGTGTAACGGAATAATGTTGGAATAATTGGAACTTCTTCATGAATCAGTTCTTGCCACTCATTGTAGGTATCAATACGATATTGATCATCAAACGCTTCCTCTGAGATTCCTTTCGCAAGAAGCTCATCATTTTTGTCGTTCACCCAGCGAGTATAGTTAAATGCTGCGGATTTTGACCAAAGACCAGATGGATCTGGATCGGAAGCAACACCCCATGCCGCTTGATAGATATCAACCTCTTCATTATCTTTTTTCAACAGATCATAGAATGAATTGAACTCATGCAGCCTTCCATCTAGCATTTGAACGTCTAGGCCTACTTCCTGCCATTGTTGAATGTAATAATTGGTAAGCGGTTCAGCAATATCTCCGCCGCTCATGGAAGCGAAGTTGATTTTGAACTCTTTTCCATCTGGGTCTTCACGAAGTCCATCTTTATTTGTATCAACATATCCGGCTTCATCCAAAAGTTTTTTAGCTTTTTCAGGATCATATTCATATGGCTTAACATCTTTATTATTATACTTGAAGTTTGGTGTGATAACTGAGTTGGCAGGGAAACGAAGCCCTTTATACATCTTTTCGCCGACTTCTTCATTATTGATGGCATAAGCCATTGCCTGGCGAAGACGTTTGTCTTCGAATTTCGGGTTGTCCATAACATTTTCTGCTTTTTCCTTATCATAATGACCGAACTTGAAACCAATATAAGAATAAGCTAAATCGACTTTTCCTAATATTTCAACGTTGTCCAATGCTTTTGCCTGGTCATATTGATCAGCAGAAATACTAGCTACATCGATATCCCCATTTTCCAGTGACTTAACAGCAACGGACGGATTCACAACTTTTAAAGTAACGCTGTCCAACTTAGGCGCTCCACGGTGGTACCCTTCAAACGCTTCGAATTCAACTGCTTCACCTTGAACAATTTTCTTCACTTTAAATGGTCCATAACCAATCGGATTTTTACGAATTTTATCAGAAGATTCCAACTTTGAAATTGGAACATCACTTAAGTATTCTTTATGAAGCGGATATGTCCATAATCCAGTTGTTACAGATGGATTTGCTTTCTTAAAAGTAAAGGTGATTTTCTTACCATCTACTTTAATACCCGAAATACTATCCGCTTTTCCGGCATGATACTCTTCCATACCTTCAATTAAAGCCATTTGTTCATCATAGCGTACACCTTTGTAATCCTTGCTCCCCAAGACAAGGTATGCATACTCTAAATCAGCCCCAGTCACAGGCTTCCCATCTTGCCAATTAACATTGTCTTTAATTGTAAGTGTTACCGTTTTATTATCGTCTGAAATTTCATAAGAAGCAGCACCGTCATTTGTGAAAACATAGTTTTCGTCTGTATCCAGTAAATCTTCATCAAGGAATGTGATAACTTGGTTATCCGGATCTCCTTGATAGAAAACTTTGTTTAATATCCCTTCAAACGGGGTATCTGATACCAATCCGTAAGTCAGATGGCCGCCTTCAATCGGCTCTCCCTGATTTGTTGTTTTTGTCGGGAATAGCGATGTATCAACTTGTTCGACATCTTTCCCTTTTTTTTCTTTTGTTGACGATTTTTCCGTATCATTTGAACATGCGGCAAGCAGTAGAGACGATATAGCCAATGCACTTAATACCTTGCTATAACTTTTGATCTTCATGACATACACTCCCCTTTTTTATCCTCTTCTTTGTCTTGCATCTGCGGCGCGTTTTAACGCTTGACCAACAAAATTTATACTCAGCATCAACACTAAAATCATGAGCGATGCGGGTACCCATATCCACCATTTGTTTTCCAAAACATCTGGATTTCGAGCATAACTGATGAGCGTCCCTAGACTCGGGGTACTCTCTGGAAGACCGAATCCTAAGAAAGTCAAACTGGATTCTAGGCCAATATTACCTGCTAGATTCAAAATAAAATTAACTATAATCAGTGAACTGACATTAGGAAGAAGCTGAAAAAGGATGATTTTCCAATGTGGTGTACCAAGTGTTTGTGAGGCGTGAATATAGTCCAACTCACGCTCTGACAAAGCCTTTGAACGAATCAGCCGTGCCTTTCCTGTCCATAAAAACATCGTCATGATTAATATGAAAACATACACATTGAATACTGGTACAATCGTGACTACAACAATGATGAACATCAATTGCGGAAGGGCAATCACAAAATCGATTACACGCATGATCACATTGTCGGTGGCCCCGCCAAAATATCCAGCTAGAAGCCCGAAAGATAAACCAATGATAGCCGTAAATAAGGTAATGAACAAACTGATGGTAAATGAGTTTCTCGTACCGATGATCAGTTGTCCGAATACATCCCGTCCACCATAATCGGTTCCGAGCCAGTAGTCTGAAGATGGTTCCATATAAATGGAGAGGAAATCGACCTTAGCAATTTCCTTGGCATCCATAAAGAACGACGCGCCGTAAACGAAAACCAATATAGCTACTAATATAATCAATGAGCCCATAGCAAGTTTATCCTTTTTAATTTCCTGCCATATGATTTTCATACCTGATGGGCTCACATCTTTCGTTTGAATGATTTTTCCGGATTCTACTTTCATTTCCATACGCTCACCCCGCTCCTATTCTATCCGTATGCGCGGATCGACCGCACTTAGTATGATGTCTGAAAGAAGAGTGCCAAGCAGAGTGGCAAATCCCGTCATCATGACGATGGCCGTCACTACACTGAAATCCCGTAAACTGACGGAACTAAGGAAAAGCTGTCCAAGTCCTGGATAACTAAAAATAGTCTCTATTATGACAGCGCCGCCGATCAACCCAGTAATTTCATAGCCTAAGAATGCTGCAATTGGTAAAAAGGAGTTTCTTAGGATATGCCGTGAATATACGTTGGATTCAGGTACACCTTTTGAACGCGCAGTCCTTACGAAATCCTTTATTTTATTATCAATTATTTCATTTCGTAAATATTGAATTGTACTTGTTGTAGCTATTAAGGCCGTACTTAAAGCCGGTAAAATCAGGTGATTGATCTTACTTACAACATATGCGAATGTACCTTCATCCACTTTGGAATCGACACTGCCTCCAGACGGGAACCAATCCAGGGCAAATCCGAAAACAAATAACATAATTAACGCAAAGATAAATATCGGTGTGCCAAATCCTATATAACTATAACCCGTAACGGTCTTATCCACCCAGGTATCATTATATCTGCCGCTAAGTATACCTAATGGAATGGCAAGCATATATGTAAAGATAAGTGTTACCAACGCAAGGAAAACCGTGTTCCAAAGCCTGTCTTCTATAACATCCATAACCGGCGTTTTATGTGTATAGGAAATACCAAAGTCCCCTTGTACAGCATTAGATGCCCACCTTATATATTGTTGATACCAAGGATCATTCAAGCCCAATTCTTCTCTGAGTCTTTCAAGCTCAGCAGGATTAGCCCTAGGATTGATTTCTTGACCAGACAAGGCATCTCCCGGCATTGCTTTTGCCATCATGAAAACGATAATGCTCAATAAAAAGAGCTGCGGGATCATAACTAAAAAACGCCTGAGGATAAACTTCCACATATCCTTTCCACCTCCTTATTGTAATGCGACTCTATGTGTTGATGAGATTGGCTTCAAGTCGTAAGCACGTCCATTTTCATCGAAAAATTTTGAATAAGACGACTCATACTCTGCTGATAATTTTTTTCTAAGCTGTACTTTTTCCTCACGAACTTCCGGCTCTAAATCCGGAATGGCAGCAATCAGACGCTTTGTGTAAATATGTTGGGGATTTTCATAGATTTCATCGCTATTGCCTTCCTCTACTAATCTACCGCGATACATAACGCCCATCCGATCACACATATGCCGGATTACACCGAGGTCATGACCAACAAATAAATAAGTTAAATTGAACTCCTGTTGGAGATCCTGAAGAAAATTCAACACCTGCGCCTGAACCGATACATCGAGGGCTGATACCGGTTCATCAGCAATAATCAGTTTGGGTTTTAATGTTAATGATCTAGCAATTCCAATCCGCTGGCGCTGCCCCCCTGAAAATTCATGAGGATACTTGTGAATCGATTCCGGACTGAGTCCGACTTTGTCCAAGAAGTCCTGAACGATTTTCTTTTCCTCTGCAGGTGATAACCGTTCAAAGTTCCTCAGCGGTTCGGCAATGATGTCCAGCACCCTCTTCTTGGGATTCAATGATGAATATGGGTCTTGGAAAATCATTTGGATATCTTTTCTGAATGGTTTAATCTCTTTTCTACTTAAAGCTGCTAAATCCCTGCCTTCAAACAGGATTTGTCCGGATGTCACATTATTCAGCTTGACAACTGCCTTACCTGTCGTTGACTTGCCGCTTCCTGATTCTCCTACCAAACCATATGTTTCCCCTTGCTGCAGCTCAAAGGACACACCATCAACGGCTTTTACATGATCAACTACTCTTCGGAAAAAACCGCCTCTTATTGGAAAATGCACTTTTAAATTATCTACTTTGAGTAATGTCATGAGTCGATGCATCTCCTTCAGCTTGAAAATAAAATTCTTTATAGCAGGTGCACCGTACAAAGTGATCCTGACCTACCTCGTGAAGATGAGGCGACTCTTCATGAGCTTGTTTAGGAATCCATGGAATACGATCTTGGAACCGACATCCCTTCCTGTCCATTTTTGCTATCGATGGAACAATTCCCTCAATAACGTGCAAACGGTTTTTTTCATTGGTAGCCGAAGGGATTGAATTTAATAGCGACCTAGTATATGGATGAAGTGGATTGTTAAATATCTCTTTAACACTTCCCGTCTCTACTACTTGCCCAGCATACATGACAACAATCCGATCAGCTACCTCTGCTACAACGCTCAGATCATGGGTAATTAATATAATCCCCATTTTGGTTTTACTTTGAATATCTTTCAACAAATCAAGTATTTGCGCTTGAATGGTAACATCTAATGCTGTCGTTGGTTCATCAGCAATAACTAGTGCAGGATTGCAAGCAATGGCAATCGATATCATTGCTCTTTGACGCATTCCGCCTGATAGTTCATGCGGATATTGCTTGTACGTCCGTTCAGGATAAGGGATACCCACTTGTGTTAAAAGTTCGATTGTCCTGTTCTTTTTTTCATCTCTAGAAAGTTCAGTATGATAGTCAAGATTTTCCTCAATCTGTTTTCCGATTGTCATCAGCGGGTTCAATGCTGTCAAAGGTTCCTGAAATATCATCCCTAATTCCTTTCCGCGGACTTTATTCATTTGTGTATCATTCAGTGTAAGTAAATTTTGACCTTTATAATGTATTGTACCTTCTGACTTCGTTCTCTGTTTATTATGTAATTGCATGATAGAAAGGGCCAGTGCGCTCTTTCCACATCCTGATTCTCCAACCACCGCTACAATTTCATTTTCATTTACAGTAAACGAAACATCATCCACCGCCGCATGATATTTGCTCTGAATTCGAAATGAGGTAGTAAGGTTTTCAATTTGCAATATAGCTTTCTTCATCCCTGCTCCCCCTAAACTATTTTTTCGGGAAAATAATAAATCTTCTGATAATTATTTAAAATTTTAATCAATTTTTAACATTTATTCAATAGTTTTGTAGAAAATAATCACATTTTTTTCATATTTTATAACTTTAGGAATATTTTTCTGCAATATAAAAATAGTTTCCTTCATAACTTTTACACAGTAAAGTTATGAAGTCCTATTTATAGCATAGAATAAAACATTTTAATTTTCTTATTTTGAAATAATGATTAAATATTCCACTAAAAATATTAAATCACTTAATTTCACCTAGGGAAAAAGTACTTATTTTGTTACAGTTTGAAAATTTTAATATTTCAGAAAAATTAGCTTAATTGTAAGAATATCATAAAATTAGTAATACTATCATGTATATTTCATATCTCTTTAAAAAACACCTTAAATATTATTTTTAAATGCACTGAAACCTTTTTAAAACTCTTTCGTAGAAACCGGTAGACAATAAATAATGAGGTGATTGAATGTATTCACAAACTGTAAACACATATATGCCATCTGTTATGCGTACCTTTGCTCTTTCTCTCGCAATCTCTGTATTAGGGATGGCTGTTGGAACTCTAGTTCCACCATCCTTATTTCTTCCCTTAGCGATTCTGGAAATTGCTATGCTAATTGGCGCTTTTATCATGCGGAAGAAAAAATCTATTGGCTACACATTCCTGTATAGTTTTACGTTAATTTCTGGGATTACCACCTATCCGATTATTGCACACTATCTTGCCACTGCAGGGGCGAATGTTGTGATGTTAGCCGGGGTGACGACAACAGTTGTATTTGGGGGACTAGCTATTTATGCTACAACAACCAAGAGGGACCTTTCTTTCTTAAGAGGAATGTTGTTTGCCGCCTTGTTAGCTTTAGTAGCCATTAGTATTTTTAACCTTTTCTCACCTTTAAGTTCTACAGCAATGCTAATCTTTTCATTTATTGGGATTCTTGTATTCAGTGGATATATTTTATATGATTTTAATCGAATGAAGCATTACGGGGTTACAGCAGAGGAAGTACCACTTATGGCCTTAAATCTGTATCTTGATTTCATTAACCTTTTTATTAACATCCTACGTTTCTTTGGTATTTTATCTAGCGAAGATTAAAAAAACGGGCATTATCTGCCCGGTTTTTTTATTTATATAGTCCAGGCTCTGATTTTTCAGTCCACGGCTGTTTTACACCAAAGGTACTGGCAATGAACTGAGTATCTTCTCTTCTTTTTTTCCTTACTTGGGCCCGCTGTTTCGCTGATTCGTTTAAATTCATCTCCATTTCAGTCTCTGGAACCAAACGCGGAACCGGTATTGGTTTTCCATCTTCATTGATGGCAACAAAGGTCAAAAAGGAAATAACACATAAGTTCCGGTCTCCCGTAACTAAATCTTCCGCAATAACTTTTACAATGATTTCCATAGATGTTCTGCCCGTATAAGTTACGAAGCTTTCTAGACATACTGCATTTCCTTCGTGAATAGGGTGCAGAAAATCGACAGAATCAGTTGATGCCGTAACGACATTACTTCTCGCATGACGCATCGCAGATATAGCTGCAACATCATCAATGTAAGCCATCAATTTGCCTCCAAACATCGTGCCAATATTATTTGTATCCGGCGGGAGAACAAGGCTCGTTTTTATGACCAAAGAGTCCCGGCAATGTTTTATTTCTTCCATGGTGACTGCACTCCTTTATGTCTAATTTCTCACTAGTTAACTTTATCGAATTCTTCACTGTAAAGCAACACACATGCTTATTTTCCTGCTTTTAGTTGGAATTATTCGACAAAAAATATTTCTACGTTTATTCACTTTTACTGTTCTGTAGGCTCTTTACCTGTTGTAGCTCTCGTAAGCTCAAGCCAAAGGTCATTTGTAGATGAGGATAATCTTTAAAACCTGACCAATCTCCTCCCCATTCAAATCCTAAATCTTTCGCGATAGAGACGACTTCCATCCAATCCGATTCCCCATTATCGTTGCCGTCATATTCCATATTCCAAATAGCCTCCCCTTGTTTGTTAAGGAGTGCAAAATCTATCGCCAATCCAAAATTATGAAGCGACTCCCCTCCTCTTGCATTAGTTACAATGCTTCCAGACTTTAAACGTCCTTTTTCATAGAGGTCATTTTGCTCTTCTAAAGTACGGAATCCAGCCGTTATGATTACCAGGATACCTTTTTCATTAGCCTGTTGAATGAGCTTTTCTTTTTTTTCAGCGACTATCGGATGCAACTCGTCAGTCAGTTTAATTTTATCTAGATCGGGGGGGAGCAAATGCTTAAGCATGAACCCTAACAGTAACCCGAAAAAGCCTATTATCAGACATGCCTTTACCCAGTTAACCTTCACTGAACAATCCTTCCTTTACGAATAACTGTCTGAATGAGAAAAACTCAACCAAAAGCGGATGAGTTTTTCTTCTATTATAACTTTGACTTCAATTCTTCTATTTGCAGTAAATGTCGTTTTTCATGCAAACCCACAAACGGAATCCATTGCTTCAAGCTTAATTCTTTAAACAATGGATGAGGGAATGACTTTTGTTCAAGATCTTTTTCATTTGCGCTGTCAACAACTTGTATAAATGCCTGGCGGGATTCGGACAATTTATTCTTAACCTCGTCCAAAGTTTGAAATGCTTCTGATGGAATGACAAATGGCGGCGCCGAGACCTTCACTTCACGATTTAGAGTATACTCTATCGGTTTATCTTCTGCAGGGATACTCTCATCGCTTTTTAACTTGTCGGCAATACTCTTTGTTATCACTCGCTCCATTAAATATAAATGATTCAATACCTGGATAATGCTCCAGCGGCCTTCTTCTGGATGGGCATTCAGCTGTTCATCCGATAAATTGTTAACCGCTTCTAATAGTTCTTCCCTAATTTTTTTGTTATCTTCCATTTTAGCATCTCCTCCCGAAAGCTTAGTTAAACTCCATCAATTATTCCATGTTCTGTATAAAGGTGTAAAATAAAAACACTTTTAGATAGGAAGAAAACCGATTTAAAGTTGTCTATTTTTAGAAAAGCTCTATGATAGTCATAAAGGTACTATTCACCTAATACAAATGACTTTTAAAATTCATCAAAGATAGTCAAAATAGGAGTGATCGTTATGAGCGGAGGACATATCCCATTCAGCCACAAAGGACGTAGCGTCATTAATGCAAAGCCTTCCAAAGGAAGCATTTGGACGATGCTAAGGCAAATGTTTAATCGTGTCCCATCTAAATGGAAATTTTCTTCCTTGATATTATGTATAATGTTGTTCATTTCTTTACTTGAGTTCTCCATCCCACAGTTGACTCAGTATACGATTGATGAAATCATTCCCGAAAAAAAATATGACTCCTTGATTTGGGTAGGCACAGGAATTCTTGGAGCTGCTATTTTATTAGCTTTACTAAATTACTTTAACAGCTATATCGTTTCCAAAGTCGGTCAAAAAGCGATTATGGATTTACGAAATAGCATGTATGAACATATTCAAAGGCTGGATATGAAATTCTTTGATAAAAACCGAACGGGTGACTTAATGTCACGGCTGACTAATGATGTCAATTTACTACAACAACTCATCTCTTCAAGCATGCTGCAAGTCGTAACAGACATGGTAACTTTTGTTGCAGTCGCTGTCTATATGCTTTTCATTAATTGGAAACTGACCATTGTCCTTCTTTTTACATTCCCGTTCATGTTCTATATCACAAGGGTATTTGGAAAACGTATTCGAATGTCGTTTAGGTCTGTTCAAAGTTCTGCAGGAGATGTCAGCAACCAGTTACAGGATTCTATCTCTGGAATGCGACTCATTCAATCTTTTACCAATGAAGAATTTGAATCGAAACGTTTCGCAGAACGTAATCATGAAAACATGGTAGCTAACATTAAATCGGTTCGCCTGCGATCCATGTTTGGTCCGGTTATCGATTTATTGAACAATATTGGTCTTGTTGCTGTTATTGTGTTTGGGGCTTGGCAAGTGATGGAAGGTGCATTTACAGTGGGATTAATAGTAGCTTTCCTCGCCTATTTGAGATTACTGCAGAGTCCTGTTCGCAATTTCAGCCGAGTAATCAGCATTGTCCAGCAGTCAGCTGCAGCTTTTGAGCGTATTACAGAAATTATGGAAACACAACCTGAAATCAGAGACAAAGGAAATGCAATTGAGCTTCCTTCAATAAAAAAACAAATTGAATTTCAATCAGTTGATTTTGCTTATGATGAAAGTGTTCCGGTTCTTAGCAATCTAAACCTAACGATGAAAGCTGGTCAAATAACAGCTCTCGTCGGCTCTTCTGGTGCAGGGAAATCGACAATTACAAACCTTTTAATCCGATTTTATGATCCACAACAAGGAACAATCAAAATGGACGGTCTTGATATCCGTGATGTGTCGTTGAAATCTATACGTAGCCAAATGGGGATTGTTTCTCAGGATATCATTTTATTCAATGGTTCAATCCGCGATAACATCGTTTATGGAAAACTTGATGCAACAGACGATGAAATCACTGAATCCGCTAAAGCAGCCAATGCTCATGACTTTATCAGGGCCTTTCCAAATGGTTACGATTCTCAAATTGGAGAGCGAGGCGTCAAACTTTCAGGAGGACAAAAGCAGCGAATCGCCATTGCTAGGGCACTTTTGAAGAATCCACAAATCATCATTCTCGATGAAGCGACAGCAGCATTAGATACGGAATCCGAGCATTTAATCCAGGAAGCATTGTCACGTTTATTAGTAAATCGGACTTCAATTGTCATTGCGCATAGATTATCAACCGTTCAAAATGCTGACCAAATAATCGTTCTTGAAAAAGGCAGTGTCCATGAAAAAGGAACGCATGAACAGTTATTGACAAGTAACGGCAGATATAGGCAGCTTCATGACTTGCAATTCCCTCAATTGAAGGCGGCTATTACATAACAACTGCACAACCGCCTTCAATGAAACAGGGTCCGATTTATATATAATAAGCCATGTGCACAGAAGTATTACTTCTGTGCACTTTTATTGAATTTATTTGAAATCATAGCTCTCTAAAATCCGATTGGTAATGAGCTGATACCCTTTTTCATTTGGATGAATTTTATCACTGAAATACTCTTTTTTCTTTTTATTTTCAAATAAATCATTAGTAGGGATAAATATCATTCTTTTATCCTCTTCTACTACCTCGTTTACTGATTTGTTATAATCATGAACGTGCTTTTCAAGTCGTTGATCATCTTTTTTTGGATTATACAGCCCAACTACAAGTATATCCGCTTTTTTGTTTTTCTTTAATAGTGTAGAAAGAATCTTATTTAGATGGTCGATATACTCTCGTTTACCATCATTTATTTTTTGATCACTTATTTTTTTCAAGTTACCTCCATTACTGTTAATCAAGTCGTTTGTTCCAATATAAACAATAAACGTGTCGGCTTTGTCCAATTTCGTGTTAATTTGATTATCTTCAAGCTGATCAATGACACCATCTGTTTCCTGGCCTTTAATACCGTAATTCCAAAAACGGACCTTTTTTTCAGAATCAGGGTTATTCAATTCATCCTCCAGACCTTCTACATAACCTTCCCCATCCTTATCACCTTTTCCATAGGTTAACGAATCTCCAAAAGCCATCACATCTTCCGACTCTGAAGCCTGAAACTTATATGCAGACAAAACAAATAACTAGTACAATTACAAATAAACCTACTATTTTTTTCATTTGTTTCTCCTTATGTAATGTATTTACTATGAAGTATTTTATCTTGTAATTACCCCAAAAATGAACATACTTAACATGCAAAAAAATGAATTGTCAGATAAACTGTAAAAAGTGTATGATACAATAAAAGCATTCAATGGAACGGATTTTCGTCAACCTCCTTTTATTCATAAATAGGGTGGGAATCCCATGTTTCTGGAGATTGTATACATAATAAGGATAGGAGTTAAAATGATGGATCAGTATATAGATTTTAGGGATGCAGAACTAACAGATTTACCAAGAGTAGTCGAAATATATAATTCGACTATTGCTTCAAGGATGGTCACTGCAGATACAGAACCTGTTTCAGTGCAATCGAGGCTTAAATGGTTTGAGGAACATCATTCAGAAAAACGACCGCTTTATATTATTACATTCGAAGGAAAAACTGCTGGATGGATGAGTTTTCAATCTTTCTATGGTAGGCCAGCCTATGATTCCACTGCCGAGATCAGCATATATATTGATGATTATTTCCGGGGAAAAGGAATTGGACAAATTTCGATTCAAAAGGCAATTGAAGTGAGTCCAAAATTAGGAGTTAAGACACTACTTGGTTTCATATTTGCTCACAATACACCGAGCATAAGACTGTTTTCTAAATTTGGTTTTGAAGAATGGGCGCATTTACCTCAAGTTGCCGAGCTAGATGGTATTGAACGGGATTTAGTAATCCTTGGTAAGCGTGTTAATATTTGAATTTCATTATTTAAAAGCTATTGCCTTCATTCAGCAGTAGCCTTTTTTAGTTTCAATGAAGAAATCTATTTTAAAGTCACTGACGAAATTTAAAAATCACTATAAACTTTCTTAAGCAAAAAATATTGTGATTTTCATTTATTTGTTATAGCATTTAACAGCGAATCCAATTCTTGACTTGCTTGAACAGTTAGAAGGCTTGTAAAACCATAATCAGTCTGCCAATTTAATCATTTCCCGTCTCTTTTCTTCTATTCTTTCTACGGTTATCTGTGGGGGCATCTATAGTCACTTCCTATTTATTCAATTTTCTTACATCTTTTATGATAAAGAAATAAGTAGTTAAAATCAACCATATATGGAAATTAAAATGTGTTATTCCACAAGGTAAATGTGACAAAAAGCCTATTCTATTCCCTGTTTGTGTATTTTTTGTGACATTTTATATTCTTGACAAATATAAAAAAGCATTCACTCATGTACACTGCGAATGCTTTAATAATATTCATCAGATTAAATAATATTTTAAGATAGTAAAGTATTTTAAGAACTCTTACTATGTCATCCACTCTGAAGGAGACTCGATATTAGGTCTATTTATAACAATCTTATATTCATCTTCAAGCACTTTTAAAGGAACATCATAAAGATGTCTTTCATCAGAGGTTTTATAAACTCCATTCGCTAATAACTCTTCAATCAGCAATGCCTTCCTCTGTTCAATTCTCTTAAATAATTCTGCCATGTAAATGGCTCCTTTCCTTGTCTTCATCAGCCCGCCTTCATATGAGCTAAATTGTAGTAACAGGTATCATTTTCACCAAATTATATCTTTTCTATTATGTCACTAAACGTTATTTCACAAAAATAAAAGCCTCTTCTAATTCAAGAAGAGGCTTACAGTAGTCCGTTCGGCTCTTCTTATCTTCCAAGCGTATGCTTGTTGGATGTAGCACAGTTCCCAAAATGGGTCTGCTGCCGAGGTTTCTTTGGGCCAAGTCCCTCCACCTCTCTGGATAAGAATTCAATATATAAATGATGTAGACATGATTTTATCCCAATATTCTTCAAAAGTCAATCACATGGTTCTCCCTTTTTTTGATAGGTATTCTCTATAGACCCCATTCAAATTGGGTTGCAATTTCCTGGCTTTCTGATATGATGTCAGTAATTACATACATTCACACCACTAGGGGAGTCTTTTTAAGACTGAGATGGAATTTGTTCCGGACCCTTTGAACCTGAACCGGATCATACCGGCGGAGGGAAGTGGATGATATCGTCTTTAAACACATGACTTTATCCATCTGCCCCGCTCCGTATTTCAGGAGCGGTTTTTTTTTTCAGATGGAAAAGGTGAATAATTAGACTGCTAGGGGAGCACTTTTGCTGAGAATCAAACCCTTTGCACCTGATCTGGTCATACCAGCGGAGGGAAGCAGGCTGTAAGAAGGAATTTGCTTCTTCCTCGGTAACAGCCGCTTTCTTTCAGAGAGCGGTTTTTTTGTTGATCAGATAGTGTATGCACACTTTACAATTTTAGTAAATTTTAAATTTCAAGGAGGATGTACCATGGAGAATACAAAATTAGAAACCTTCAGTGATAGACTTCATGAACGGGCAAAAGGAATCTGGAAAAGGAACCATACACATCCCTTTGTTCAGGCGATTGGAGATGGGACGCTTTCAGAAAAGAAATTTGCCTATTACCTAAAGCAGGACTATATCTATCTTATGGATTATTCCAAACTCTTTGCGTTAGGAGTCATCAAAGCTCATAATCTCGAAACCATGGCTAAGTTTGCAAGTATTTTGAATGAAACCCTTCAAGTAGAAATGGATATCCATCGACATTATGCTTTGGAGTTCGGAATCAGCTCAATCGAATTGGAAAATACAGAACCTACTCCAACCACTCTAGCTTATACGGGTTACATGCTAAATGCAGCCCAAAATGGGACTTTGGCCGACCTGATAGCCTGCCTCCTTCCATGCGCCTGGGATTATTATGAGATCGGTTTGCTATTAAAAGAACAAAATGGTGAAGCATTAGAAAACAATCGCTATGCTGATTGGATTAAATCATATTCGTCTCCTGAATTCGGTGAAGCACACAAATGGCTGATTGCTTTGTTGGAAGAGTTAACAGAAGGCATGCCTGAAAAGGAACTTCTTAGATTAGAGAAGCATTTTTTGGTGACTTCCCGTTATGAATATTTATTCTGGGATATGGTTCAAAATGAGCAGGATTGGCCACTGTAGGATGTTGGCATGATGATGAATCCAATCAAGAAAATGACGTTGACTGCCATGATCACGGCCATTACTACCATAACTAGTTCATTCATTTTCATCCCGGCCGGATTTGCAAAAATCTTTCCGATTCAGCATCTGGCAAATGTCATGACAGCCGTTTTATTGGGACCGGCTTATGCGGTAACACAAGCTTTTTTAGTTTCCATCATTAGAAACATGTCTGGTACAGGTTCAATTTTCGCCTTTCCTGGCAGCATGATCGGTGCACTATTGGCTGCCGTCCTTTATCGAAAAACACAAAGCTTGAAATTCGCTTGTTTAGGGGAAGTGATAGGGACCGGCATTCTTGGATCCCTAGCTTGTTATCCCCTTGCTGTCCTCCTATTGGGAGAAAAAGCAGCTATTTTTGGTTTTTTACCAGCTTTTATGCTTAGTTCATTCGCAGGTGCCATTTTAGCTTTCATTTTACTGAAAATACTTTTAAAAAATAATTATATGAAGGGGTTTTTTTATGAAAACAGCGTTAACCATCGCAGGCTCTGACTCAGGGGGCGGTGCTGGAATACAAGCTGATTTAAAAACATTTTCTGCACATGGGGTTTTTGGAATGTCTGTCATTACAGCTGTAACGGCACAAAATACAATGGAGGTACGTTCAGTACAAGCTATAGATACAGGTATCATAACGGATCAAATTGCAGCTATTTTTGAAGATATACACGTCGATGCAGTAAAAATAGGTATGCTTGGATCAAAAGAAATAGTTGAAACAGTCGCCGCGTCTCTAAATACCTTCTTACCCGCAATCGTTATCCTTGATCCTGTCATGATTTCCAAAAGCGGCCATCATTTGCTCGATGAAAAAGCTGTCTCTGCTTTAAAAACAGAATTACTGCCGCTTGCAACACTTGTAACACCGAATGTACCCGAAGCCGAAGTCCTTACTGGCTTGTCGATTCGAACGAAGCAAGATTTTTACGAGGCTTGTATATCAATTAAAGAACTTGGGGCAAAAGCGGTTTTACTTAAAGGAGGCCATTCAGCAGGGAATCCAAATGATCTTTTTTATGACGGAACTGACTTTTTCTGGATTAAAGGAGAACGCATTCATACAAAAAACACCCATGGGACAGGCTGTACTCTGTCATCCGCCATTACATCCAATCTGGCAAACGGACTACCTTTAAGACAATCCATTGAACAAGCCAAGACATATATTTCTGAAGCCATACGAAATAGCTTTTCACTCGGTAAGGGGCACGGACCCGTCCATCATTTTTATTCATTTTCAAAAGAAGAAAGGAGTGATTTAATATGAATGTTTCCGTTTCAGACTTATTCTTTCAGGTCAGAGAAAGTAAACCGCTCGTTCACCAAATCACTAACTTTGTTACGGTCAATGACTGTGCCAATGCCACTCTTGCCATCGGTGGTTCACCTGTTATGACATCTAGCCCAAGAGAAGTCGAGGAGATGGTCAAATTGGCTGATGCTCTGGTCCTGAACTTCGGTACGATTGATGATAAAGCCTTGGAAGCAATGGAGATTGCCGGTAAGACAGCGAATTCCCTTAATATCCCAGTTATTTTGGACCCAGTGGGAGTTGGTGCAACTTCCTATCGTACAGAACAAGTGGCAGAGCTCCTGAAGAAAGTTACCTTCCAAATCATCCGCGGAAATGCGAGTGAAATCCATCGGTTAATGGGTGGGGATATCGTTACACGTGGAGTGGATTCAGGTGAACTTGCGATTAGCAATGCAGAACTGGCAGCACGTGCGGCTAATAAATTGCATTGTGTCGTCGTAGTGAGTGGCGCCAAAGATGCTGTTAGCGATGGTAAAAATACGTCCATTATCGATAATGGTAATCCTCTATTAACGAGTGTTACAGGTACTGGCTGTATGGCTACTGCTCTTATCGGAACTTTTTCCGGAGTCACAGACAATTTCTATGCTGCGGCAGTTGCCGGGATCTCAACAATGAGCATTTCCGGGGAACTTGCTGCTGCAAAACTTCAAAAAGATGAAGGAACTGGAACGTTTCGTGTGCGATTAATCGATGCGATATCAAGAATAGATAAGGAAATTTGGATAAATGAGGTGAAATTATATGAAGAAGTCTCAAATTGATTTAAGCCTATATTTAGTGACAGAAGAGTCCATAGCAATAGAAGATTTGACCAAAATCATAGCAGAGGCGGTTTCTGGAGGAGTCTCGATCGTACAACTTAGAGAGAAAAACAATTCCTCCCTCTCCTTTTATAAAAAAGCTTCTGCATTAAAACAGTTACTACACGAACTTTCTATTCCGCTGATCATTAATGACCGGGTAGATATAGCACTTGCTGTTGGAGCAGACGGAGTTCATATCGGACAGGATGACCTTCCACTTTCAGTCATCAAACAATTAGTGCCTGACAATATGATTATCGGTGTATCAGTCTCAACTCTAGAAGAAGCTATCGAAGCCGAACAAAATGGAGCGGACTATATCGGTGTTGGTTCTATTTTCCCTTCGAAAACAAAGCAAGATGCAACCTTAATGGCAAACGGAGAACTTGAGAAAATTTGCCGCAGTATATCGATTCCTGCAGTAGCTATCGGAGGTATTACCGCCGAAAATATCTCATCTCTTTCAGAAAGTGGAGTATCTGGTACAGCGGTAGTTTCCGCAATCATGAATGCAAATAGTCCACAGCATGCCGCTGAATTCCTTTTAAGCATAATAAAAGACTTTAAGTAATAAAAAGAGAGGGACTAAATTTAGTCCCTCTCTTTTATGTTATGTCAAAATAGTATTCTTTGTCTCTTTTCCAAAAGCTACGACAACTGCCCCCACTAAAATAGCAATTGTAAATATAGTGAAAATTGTTGAAATTGGTGTACCTGCAGCAACTAAATAACCGACAAGCAATGGTCCCAAGACACCGCCAATTCGACCAATTCCAGCAGCTAAACCAGTACCTGTACCTCGAACTGCCGTTGGATACTGTTCTGGAGTATACGCATAGAGCGCACCCCATGCACCTAAATTGAAGAATGATAGGAACATCCCGGATACGATTAAGAGTGCTAACTCTTCTGCTGAACCAAAGAAAAATGCACTGACAGCCGTTCCAATTAAGTATGTGATCAAAACGAATTTACGTCCTATCTTCTCAATCAACCATGCAGCTGAAAAGTATCCTGGAAGCTGAGCTAGCGTCATAATCAAGACATATTCAAAGCTTTGAATCATACTGAAGCCTTTTAAGACCATGACACTTGGCAGCCATAAAAACATTCCATAATAAGAGAAGACCACGCAAAACCATAGAATCCACAACACGAGGGTCTGACGTGAATATTCCTTTTTCCAAACGCTTTTCATATTATTGAGTACGGATGGCCTCTGCTTCTTTTCCAGTTCCGTATACTTAGGTGAATCTGGTAGTTTCAAACGCAGATAAAGCGCATATAAAGCTGGAACAGCACTTAATAATAATGCAACGCGCCAGCCATAGACCGGAATGATGAAAAAAGAAATAAGTGCTGCCAATATCCATCCAACAGCCCAAAAACTTTCAAGAAGCACGACAACTTGTCCCCTTTTACTCGCTTCAACACTTTCAGAGACAAGTGTCGAGGCAACCGGAAGTTCTCCTCCGAGCCCCATTCCAATCAAAAATCGCAAAATCAAGAACAAACTAAGTGTACTGACTGCTGCAGACAAACCGCTAGCAATAGAAAATAATAATAATGTAATAATAAAGACGTTCTTTCGTCCAACCCTATCTGCCATTGCTCCAAAAAAAACAGCCCCCACAGCCATACCAATGGAGTTAATACTGCCAATCCACCCAACCTGTTCACTGGTTAAGTTCCATTCCTGTTTCAACGCAACAATAATGAAAGAAAGCATACCCACATCAAGTGCATCAAACATCCATCCGAGACCCGCTACACCAAGTAATTTACGTTGCGATATAATTTTCGCATTATTTCCCATATGAATCCTCCTGAAAAACTTTAGAACTTCTATTTATTTTATCCCTTCTTAATTTTAACTATTAAATATCATTTTCGCTATAGTATTTACAGATGTCATGACAAAAAACACATATTTCTTTGTGAAATTAAGAAGAAACACTTATAACTAGTTGTTTATTGAGATAATTATTATGTCGAATAATAATGATTGAATATTCTTTTTTTTTCATTTATGATAAAAATTGGCATAAATCAAAGCGTTATCAATAAGTCAGCATGTTTTGCCCAATTAAACCATTATATTCAGGAGGGTAATTATGACAAATCTAACGTTAGAGGTAAGTGGAAAGTTGCAAAAATTTTTAACAGGACCTAAAAAGCTTTTTATTAATGGTCAATTTGTAGAAAGTGTTTCAAAGAAAACCTTCTCCACTCCAAATCCTGCCACAGGACAAAAACTTGCCGATGTATTTGAAGCAGATAAAGAAGATATTGACTTAGCCGTTAAAGCAGCACGCAAAGCATTCGATGAAGGTCCTTGGTCAAAGATGAGCGCAGCTGCCCGCAGTAGGCTAATGTATAAACTAGCAGATTTAATGGAAGAAAATAAAACAGAGCTTGCGCAGTTAGAAACATTGGATAATGGGAAACCCATCAGTGAAACAACCAATGCTGATATTCCATTAGCCATTGAACATATGAGATATTTTGCCGGCTGGTCGACTAAGATTGTTGGACAGACTATTCCGGTAAGCGGAAATTACTTTAACTACACAAAACACGAAGCTGTAGGTGTGGTAGGTCAAATCATCCCTTGGAACTTCCCACTCCTAATGGCGATGTGGAAACTCGGTGCAGCACTTGCTACAGGTTGTACAGTTATTCTAAAACCTGCTGAGCAAACTCCATTATCTGCGCTTTATTTGGCTGAACTAATCGCTGAGGCTGGTTTCCCGGATGGAGTCGTCAATATCGTTCCTGGTTTTGGTGAAACAGCTGGACAAGCTCTTGTCGATCATCCACAGGTCAATAAAATTGCATTTACCGGTTCTACTGAAGTTGGAAAACTAATCATGCGCTCTGCCTCCTATTCATTGAAACGTGTCACGTTGGAACTTGGCGGAAAATCACCAAACATTATCCTTCCAGATGCAGATTTCTCGAAAGCTATTCCTGGTGCTTTGAATGGTGTTATGTTTAACCAAGGCCAGGTATGTTGTGCCGGATCTCGGGTTTATATTCAAAAGAAACACTATGATAATGTTGTTGCCGATATGGCTAGCCATGCTAAAAATATTAAACAAGGGGTAGGCTTAGATCCGAATACACAAATTGGACCGCTTGTTTCTCAGGAACAGCAAAACCGCGTTCTTGGCTATATTGAAAAAGGGAAAAATCAAGGTGCAGAAGTCCTTGTCGGTGGAAGTAAACCGGGTGAAGAAGGCTATTTTGTTTCTCCTACTATATTCGCTGGTGTAGAAGAGGAAATGACAATTGCCAAAGAAGAGATTTTCGGTCCGGTTATTGCGGCAATGCCTTATGAGGATTTAGACGATGTTATTAACCGTGCCAATGCCAGTGAATATGGATTAGCTGCCGGTTTATGGACAAGTGATTTAGCCAATGCCCATTATGTGGCAGGAAAACTTCGTGCAGGTACCGTTTGGGTGAACTGTTATAACGCATTTGATGCAGCTTCCCCATTCGGTGGTTACAAACAATCTGGAATCGGACGTGAAATGGGATCCTATGCACTTGATAACTATACTGAAGTAAAAAGCGTCTGGGTCAATCTAAATAAGTAATTTTTTATGTGATTTTAAAGAGAGGGTCTCAAAGGGGACCCTCTTTCTTATAGTTCACACATTTTTATTTGGATAATCACTTTAGAGTCTTTACCTATTTACAATAATAGTTATAAAAAGGAGGCATTTTTTCCTAAGTTTGAAATTGCTATTAATTTTTCAGTATATCATGGTCCACATAACGTTCTCCTATGATTTAACTGAGAAGATTAATGGCCAACTTTAGCTCCATCACCAGCTGTAATTAATATTCTTATGAAGCTGAGTCCAACCCACTGGGGTTTGAATTCAGCTTCTTCCTAATTAAGATATACTCCTCCTTTATTGAGTTACAATATATTCCGCACTGTTTTTTCTATACAATGGAGTAAAAAGTTTCTTTTTTAATAAACAATCAGTACAATTATAAATGTAGAAAATGGAAAAGGAGTTTATAAATGATGAGTGAATTTCAAACAAATTTAGAAAAATATGCAGAACTTGCTGTTAAAGTTGGCGTCAATATTCAACAAGGACAAACTCTTGTGGTGAACACTACATTAGAGGGCGCTGATCTTGTCCGAATTATTGTAAAAAAAGCTTATGAAAGCGGCGCGCGTAATGTCATTGTTAATTGGAATGACGATATCGTCGGACGCACCAAATACGAGTTGGCACCGGATGAGGTGTTCAACGAGTATCCAGAGTGGCGTGCAAAAGAGACGATTGAACTTGCAGAAAACGGTGCTGCTTATCTATCTGTCATCTCCTCGAGCCCAGACTTATTAAAAAGTGTAAAACCTGAAAGGATTGCAAACTTCCAAAAGGCATCTGGTACTGCACTGAAAAAGTGGCGTCAATATATGCAATCCGATAAAGTGAGCTGGTCGATAGTCGCGGTGCCTTCAAAGGCTTGGGCTGATAAGGTGTTCTCTGATGAAGCAGAAGAAAAACGCATTGATAAACTGTGGGAAGCCATTTTCAAAGCTGTTCGTGTTGATGTGACGGACCCTGTAGAGGCATGGAAAAAGCACGACGACACGCTTCATGAAAAAGTTAATTATTTAAATGAAAAACATTACCAAAAATTGCATTACACGGCTCCTGGAACAGATTTAACAATTGAGTTACCTGACAAACATCTTTGGGTCGGAGCAGGCAGCATTAACGAAAAGGGGCATGAATTCATGGCTAACATGCCAACTGAAGAAGTGTTCACGGTTCCATTAAAAACGGGTGTAAACGGTACGGTTTCGAGTACCAAACCGCTTAGTTACGGAGGAAACATCATTGATAACTTCTCTGTGACCTTTAAGGATGGCCGCATCATTGAAGTAAAAGCTGAAGAAGGCGAAGAAATTCTAAAGCAATTAGTTGAAACCGATGAAGGCTCCCACTATCTAGGAGAGGTAGCACTTGTTCCTTTCAACTCTCCAATTTCTCAATCGAATGTGTTATTTTTCAATACTTTATTTGATGAAAATGCGTCTAACCATTTAGCGATTGGAAGCTCTTATGCTTTCTGTATTGAAGGCGGAAAAACCATGAGTCCAGAAGAGCTTGCAGAAAATGGACTTAACGAAAGCCTTGCCCATGTAGATTTCATGATTGGTTCTGATAAAATGAACATTGAAGGAATCAAACAGGACGGCACAAGCGAACCTGTCTTCCGTAATGGGGATTGGGCGTTTTAAGAAGAGCATTGATATAGAAGGGTTTGAACGTCAAAAAAAACCTTGAGTGCTCACAGAAATGGTCACATTTCTTTACGAAACAAATTATCAAGTTCATCAGCCACGTGTTTCTACATACTAGGAAGCACGTGGCTACACTTGTCTAACGTAATTTGAATAGTCACTAAGATAATGTTCCGCGTCCTTCTTAGCATTCCTGTATTAGTAAAATGGATAAACCCCACCAATCTTAATGACTGGTGGGGTTTATGTATATATAAAAAGACAAAGTATTTTAAATCAAAAATACTTTGTCCTCAAATTAATATCCTAGCGTAAACGGATGAACACGGCAACTCCGGTTAGACCAGAGTCAAGGTTCAATACTTGTACAAATCCATTTCCAAGTAAACAAAGTACAGCAGCAATGAAACAATCACCAGGATTTAAAGTGTTATCGCAAGGAGCAGCACTTCCAATCACTGTAGCTTGTACAATTGTTTGCTGAGTTAAAGGTATTAACGAAGTTCTTTCCCAAAGAATCGTAACTACATCCACAGTAGTAGGAATAACAGACATATAATTCACCTCTTTTCGTTGTTAATATATTTAATGCAACTTCAGACAGCTTGGTTCATTCTTTTGTCATGCTACACAAAAAAGAGGCAGATTTATTATCTGATGATTATTCAAGAAAAACCTCAGCTACTTATTCAAAAGGAAACGAGCGAGAAACTGAAAATCCAAGAACGCCTTGAAACTGCCAAGTTGTTGAAACGAAAGCTCAAATTATCACGCATACCGCTGAAACTGAACTACTAATGAAGTTTGGGAGTACGACCTTTGTCACAATTTGCCGATTTCGGGGATAGCATTCATTTAAGAAGAACGGGAAGTTTAAGTATTGAGGTTTTTTGTAAGTGAACGATAGAATGGTTGACCATAAAGATTATCTCTCCTTTTCTGGTCACATTTGGTTACAATTATCTTTATTCAAATCAATAAGCTCCGTTCTAACAGTAATCTCACGCTTTTAAGCATGTTTATCAGCTTAAACCAGAACTTCATTTTTTTGTCAATACACATGAATCACATAATATCCCATGGAATATCTTGGACACATTTTTTATTGTGAAATATGTTATACTATTAGTAAAGAGGGTGCATATATTGAAAAGCAATAAGTATAATAGCGGTGAAACAGTAACTATTCAAGATACTGATGAATTAGTAACAATTAATAAATGGGCATATGTAAAAAACATGAAAAGATATTCTTATACTGTCAAAGAACATCCAACTACTTTTTTCTTTGAAGAAGAATTAAAAAAGGCGTAAGATTTTGATTTTACAATACGCACAAAAAAACCCTACCATATTAGTAGGGTTTTTCTTTGTCTTTTTCCCACAATAAAGAACAGACTCCCATCGAGGAGTCTGTTCATATAGGTTACAATTTAATTTTAAAATTAAGCTTTTTGAACGTTAGCTGCTTGAGCTCCACGAGCACCTTGCTCAACGTCGAAAGTTACTTTTTGACCTTCGTCTAAAGATTTGAAGCCTTCGCTTTGGATAGCTGAGAAATGTACGAATACGTCGTCTCCATTTTCACGCTCGATAAATCCAAAACCTTTTTCTGCATTAAACCATTTAACTGTACCTTGTTCCATTTTTGTTGCCTCCTAGTGCTTAACACACAATGTATTACTATTTTTGATCGTTTGGTTAAGACAATAACTAGTATGCTCTCCCACAATCAAAAACAATTCTTTATTAGAGTAACATGAAATGATAAAGATAGCAAATTATCTGGTGATATTTTAAATTCGCAAGAGTTATTTCATTCATTCTATTTCTGCTTGTGACATCGCATTTTTTCATTTCCTTCCAATTATATGGTTCAGATAAGGATGAACGGGCCATATCAGTGTATAGGAAACAGTACTATTTACATTCAATAAGAGCAAATAACTAGGAGGTCTATCAATGAAATATGCGGTTTTGACAGTAAGGTAATCGTAGCATATAGCGGTTATGAAGCACTTGGATTTTTTTTTGAAGGAAATCGATGACCAAATTGGTTTTGTTGATAATATAGATATAGAAGAAGTTGATGCTGATGAAAGAGTCGAGGTTTCATATACTAGGCATTCCCTGTACAAGACACTTGAGCAAATCTATCAAGTGAAAGAATTTTGGGAAGTGCCTGATGTTGAATAACCTACAATTAAGAAGCCCCCCACCGTGCAGGGGAGGGATTTCGATTTAGAATTTATGTTCAGGAATAGTTAAATTCCAAACAGCTCTGTCAAATAGTATTTGGTAATGGCCAGATATTCACGAATATAAGATTTGACCAGGACCACTTTTGGTGTCTTTGCTGGTATCCCGGTCATGTCCAAGCCTACGCTTTTGGCCATTTCCACCGCACGATAGATATGGAAATCATTAGTAACAATCAATCCTGTAGCTGTTGGATTCGGAATAAGATCTTTTGAGTAAGCAATATTTTCAATGGTTGTTGTTGATTTGTCTTCCATAATGATCCTTGCCTCTTCAATTCCCTGATTGATTAACTCTTGCTGCATTGCCTGAGCTTCTGAAATATCTTCGCCAGGACCTTTGCCGCCCGATACAATGGCTATCGTATTTTTATTTGCTTTTAAATAATCAGCAGCCTTATCAATCCGGTATTGTAAAGATAATGATGGAACTGTTCCTTTAACCCTGGCCCCAAGGACAATAAGGTAACTGGCATCTTCAGGAATTGGCTGATGACTGCTCTCTTGAATTTTCATATGTAAAACCCCAAAATACACTAGTAAAGCAACAACACCAATTACAACAAATTTTACCGCCTTTTTCAAAACTACTTCCCCGTTTCATTTTCTATCCATTATATAACATGTTTTACCATAACTCACCACATAACTATAACCAAATGCTGTAGACGCACAATAGCGGGAAATCAACGTGACTTCCCGCGTTATTGCACTTAGAATGGCCTTAAGGACTAAGCTTACTCAACCCGATTCTATCGCAAAGACCACAAACATTCTAATACTAATAAAGGTTATTCTATTCAGCCATTATGTCATCATAAATCAATTTACCAATTTTACTGATGACTTGACGGCTTTCATCCTCTGATTTCATATCTTCGGTAAGGACGACAGCATAAACGGTTTGAAATTCTGAACGAATGATCGCACAATCATGTGCAACGCCCCGAATTGCGCCCGTTTTGCTTGCGACCTTTACCCCTTTCCCCATTAGTGATGGGAGTTTATCTCTTAATTGCTGATTGTCAAAAGCTCGTAAGATTTTTTCCTGGCTTTCTTTCGTTAAAAAGTCGCCTGTATGTATGGCTTTTAGGCAGGTAATCGTATCTTCAGCCGAGATTGTATTATCCCGCCCTTCCTTTAATGCTTTGAAATCCTGCATTCTGCGCCCGAGAATAGTATTTTTCAGACCAAGTTCTTTGATGCATTGATTAATTTCATCATGACCTAGCAAAGTCATCATCATATTCGTGGATGTATTATCAGATACAGTTATCATCAAAGTCAATAAATCCTCAACGGTTAAAAATACTTTATTCGATAAGACGTGCAGGACGCCCGATCCTCCAGTCACTTCATTAGGCGGAATGGTCACCGGCTGATTTAAGTAGATTTTCTTTTCTTCACTTTGACGATAGCCTTCGATTATCATTGGTATTTTGATCAAACTCGCTGATTGGAAGGATTCATCATCGTGATAGCTGATAGTATCTCCATCGGCATTTTCAATTTTATAAGCAATTCTTCCATCAAATGTTTCAACTAATGCTAAGATTTCGTGCTCTATAGTTTGTAAAGTCATCGATTCTCTTTCCCCCTTAAGATTTCAACAAATTAACTATTAAAAACTCCCCTTACTTATTCTATCATGCAAAAAGCAGTACAATCTTCTACAAATTCTATATTGATTAAATTTTCATTATAGAACAAATAAAAGGTTTTCACTTCCCAAAAACAAAAGGAGCCTTCGTATCGAAAGCTCCGTTGTGGTCTGGAATTAATTCATCTAGCTTTTGCAGGTCGTCCCTTTGCTAAGGGGAATCGTTTCTTTTCAGTGGTATCCACCTGTGTGATTTCCCCATCATGAACAGTTATAATAACCGATCCATATTGTAGATCTTCCAAGCTGGAAATGATATGTCTGATTTTTAACTCCTCTTTTTTTTCCATATTATCCTCCTCTTAATAATGGTAATTAAGCACCATTCATACCTAATAATAAAAAGAGATTGTACGAAAAATTCACACGTACTCTTCACACCTCTAAAACTTGCTTTAGGAAATTGGTTCATCTTCTGTTTTTTCTTCCTTTTATCTCTCTGGATAAGAAATAATCAGTTCATATTAAACTCCATATTCTCCTCCCTTCAAATATTAAGAAAATAAAAGGCACCCTACATCTAACAGGATAGATGGAAGGGTGCCTTTAGTTGACTAATCGGCAATTTTTATGAGTCCAATAGTTACATAAAAAATCAATCATGCAAATTTTAACAATTCAATTTACACCGGTAAATTACACTATTCTTACCAACTAACTTGGTATTACCACTATAATCCAATAACCACTCTTTGTCAATTATCATTTAAATTTTCTGATTAATCTGCGTATTACATTTTACCTAATTAGCACTTTACCAAACTAAACGATTCGAGATATACTATTTTAGTATAAGTTGTCGGTATATAAATTCAAACTGTATTTAAGAAAGGTTCGATTATAAATGGAAAATAAAAAATGGGGTTTATTGATTTTGACCACATTCGTAATTGGAAATATGGTCGGCGGTGGAATCTTCATGCTCCCTGCTCAATTGGCACAGGTTTCAAGTCCATTAGGTGCTACTTTGGCATGGATGGTTACTGGACTAGGAGTATTTTTAATAGCACTCGTATTTGGTAACTTAGCTGTACGGAAACCGGAGCTGAAAGCCGGTCCCCAAAGTTATGCTCAGTCATTATTTAAGTCTCCTACAAAAGGAAGGCTATCAGGATACAGTATGGCCTGGGGTTATTGGGCTGCAAACTGGGCTGCAACAGCCTCTGTCATCATTTCATTTGCTGGTTACTTATCGACGTTTTTCCCTGTCATGCATAGTACGAAAGTGATTTATACAACAGGTTCTTTCAATCTCGAACTCGGTAAAGCACTAACATTTGCAGTATGTACCATTGCTCTTTGGGGGATTCAGGCAATTTTAGTAAGAAGTTTTAACAGTGCAGGAAAACTAAACCTTGTTGCAACAGTTACAAAAGTGCTTGGATTCTTGTTTTTCATTATTGTTACGATTTTCATCTTTGATTCTTCTAATCTTGGAAACGGTGCAGAATTTTACGATACAGCTGGGACATCCATCTCCTTAGGTGCTCAAGTTAATGCTGCAGCGATATCAACATTATGGGCCTTCATCGGCATTGAAGCAGCTGTGATGCTCTCAAATCGCGCTAAGTCACAAAATGATGTAAAAAAAGCAACGATTCTTGGTTTGCTTATCGCTGTTGTCATTTATATTGGAATTACCTTATTGACAATGGGTGCTATTTCACAAGACGATTTAAAAGTTTCACAAAAGCCACTTGTTGATGCTTTACAAGCTGTGGTTGGTTCAAACGGTACGTATCTTATGGCCGCTCTTGCTGTCATTTCCTTGTTAGGCTCAACAATCGGCTGGATTGTCGTTGCATCTGAAGTTCCTTACCAGGCAGCGAAATTAGATTTATTCCCGACTTATTTTGCGAAAGCGAATAAAAACGGAACACCTGTTCGTTCTATGACAATTACAAATATCATGACACAAATATTCTTATTCTCCACTATCTCTGGAACGATTTTAGAAGCTTATAAATTCTCTATGATTGTCGCTACACTTGCATACCTGATTCCTTATCTCGTATCAACCTTATATCAATTGAAATTAGTCGTAACTGGGGAAACATACGATTTCATGAAAGGTTCAAGAAGTCGCGATGGTATTATCACTATCCTGGCATTAGTTTACTCCGTCTGGGTCATTAAGACAGGTACAGCTGACATGGATACGTTCAAACTAGGCATTGCCTTATATGTACTTGGAATCGTGCTATACCCACTCTGGATGAGAAAGAAAGCATAAACCTAAAACGCCTTGGCATTCAACTATGCCAAGGCGTTTCTTTATATCTGCTTCAAACTTAGTTTCGTCCTCAGCCGAACCCTTTCTCCTGGTCCTAATTCCCTCAATCCTGTTAATTCTGCTGACAAATCTAGATTAGGAGCATTCGTTACCCATGTATATGGTTCAGGACATACAAACCCCTTCTGATTGAATAATACCCAAAACTTAAAATGGTCATCACCATGATAGCAGACTTGTAGACCTGCTTCTTGATCGGTGAGTACGCACTCGTTTTCCAAATCCTCATCATAGCCAAATATATCATCAAACTGTCGCCCCTCAATGCTGAACCCATTTTGAATTTCCATCGTATTTGGCGTTGCTTGAATTTTCCCAGTTGGTAATGACCTGTCATTCAACTCCCATTGTTTATTTACAGGCAGTGAAATCCTGCAATCCATCAACTTACTGCTTGGTACAAATGGAAAATTGAATATCGTATGATAACCCACTCCCCATGGAAAGGGCTCCTGGCCATTGTTGATGATTTCTAGTTGTACATCCAATGCATTATCGTTTAAAGAAAAAGTCATATATATTGTAAAATCATGTGGAAAATATCTTTTTAGAAAAGGAAAATCACTACTTAAAAACTCGGTTGTTATTACGATTTTTTCTCCATTTACTTCTCTTTTAATAACTTGCCATGGCTTATCATATAATAAACCATGAATATGATTTGATTTTTCTATTTCATTAATCGGAAATTTATACGTGATCTGCTTATATGTAAATTGGCCACCCTCAATCCGATTAGGAGGAAACAAGATTGGCATGCCATATAATATTGGAACTTCTCTATAGTCTTCTAACGTTTTCGGTGTTCGCAGCAACTCAATATCATTCTGTTTGAACTTAAATGAGAGAAGATTACTTCCTAAGACTGGTACAAGTATTGCTTCTATTGTTTCATTGCCAAACTTTATTGCCTTTTCATTTAAAAAAATGATATCTTCTATATAACCTGTCACTTACTCTCCTCCTTTACCATGAGTATATATTCATCCTACTTGCATCAACCACTTTTTGCAACAAATGGAAATTAAACACAGTGAAAATAACATAACAAAAAAACTATCAATATAGTATTTAAACAACAAAAAGGATGCTCCCTTTAGGAACATCCTTTTTGTTTATCTATTACTTTCACTTACTAAGGCAACTATACCCTCTTCATCATCCAAAACAAGTTCAATGCCTGAATATGGATCTATGTTCAAATATTCATCCAACCATTGGCGAAGAGCCTCAATCAAATTGATGGTAATTAACACTTGTTTCCGGCCGTCAACATACGTTTCAGCGGAAAAACCGTAATCATCATCAAACATCAACTCGACTTCTACCTCATTAGGTTGTACCTGCTTTTTACGAGCAATGTAAACACAAACTGCATTAATGATATCTTGTTCGGAAATTCTTAGCCTCTCCATGGGTTTGGATCCTCTTTTTTCTTCTTATCTTTGAAATATGTGAAAATTTTACGGATTACAACCACTAATGCAACAACCGCTAACACGTTAATTAACAGACCAAGTATAGAACCTAGCGCTCCCATATTGGCGAATAGACTACCAAATAGTAGACCTGCTAGTCCTCCTAGCATTATCCCTTTCATTAAGCCGCCTTTAGAAAACGAGCTTCCGCTTTTTGTATCTGTTTTTGCTTTGTTCGTAGTCGCATCAGATTTTTTCGTTTCTTTATTTTGGAAATTCGATTTATTACTATTAGTGTTGCTGTTAAAACTTCTTTTTCCAGACTTATAGCCCCTTGCATCTACTGATTCCGAGTGATCTTTGAATACGTAGGTGCCAACTGGCGAGAATGCTAATGTAATCGTGAGTAGAGCTGCCATAAATTTTTTCATCATGATTTTTTTCCTCCGTTTTTAATAGTATGGAATGTTGTTTCATTAAATATCTTTTCAGATTTGCTGAAAGTCCACATCACCTATCTTTATTTTATCTTATAGTATTTACGTTGATAATCAAAATAAGTTTCACTTTTTTCTATATTTCTTCAAAAAAAAATCCCAAAAAAAATAAGCAGGGTATGCTCTCCCCCTGCTTATTGATGAGCTATTAATTTACACGAACTACACGTCCATTGAATTTTTCTGCCCAATATCCGCTTCCCATATTAGCAATAGCAACACCTGTTGAACTTTGAGAACCGATAAATTTGCCGCCACCAACATAAATACCAACATGTCCATCCGTTTTATAGGTATTGAAAAATACTAAATCTCCAGGTTGCATCTGGCTTTTAGATACTTGGCGTCCTGCACTTGTCAAGGCACCTGTACTTGCTGGTAAATTCACACCGGCTTGTTTGTAAGCCCATGCAACAAATGCTGAACAATCGAATCGGCCATTAGCAATGTCCGATGCTGTTCTTCCGCCACCGAATACATACGTTGAGTTACCGATATATTTATAGCCTGCTGTAATTGCAGAGCCTGTATTTGCACTACTTGGCTTGCTTGATGTTTCAGTTTTACTAGCTGTAGGTTTATCAGTAGAACTGTTTTTAGATGAATTTGAAGATGATTCACCTTTAGAAGAACTTGATGCCGACGCCTCGCCTTTAGAAGAACTTGATGCCGATGCTTCGCCTTTAGACGAATTTGATGATTCTTTACTTGAAGCATTTGAAGAATTCACTTCTTCCGCGGCACGGTTAAGATCAGCTTTCTCTGATGCTTTAAGTTCTTCTTCTTTTTTGATGTTTTCACGGATGGATGCAATTTTAGCCTCTAAACCTGCATCTTTATTCTCTAAAGCCTGTTTAAGAGCTTTTGTTTCTGATTCTTTCTTTTCAAGCTTTGCCTTCATATTAACGGTTTCTGCTTGTTGTTCTTTAATTTGAGATTGCATACCTTTAAGCTCTACGTCCATATCCTTTAGGCTTTGCAATTTTTTCTCTACAGTCGCTTGTTTTTTTTCTAATTCAGCTTTATCTGCTTCCTGCTGACTAAGAATCTCCCGATCTGCTTCTACAATTGCAGCTACTGCTCCAACACGATCAACAAGTTCACGGAAACTACTAGAACCTAAAAGAACTTCAAGGTAGTTAACATCTCCACCGCTCTCTTGGAATGCAAGGGCACGCTCTTTCAAGACTTCCTCGCGTTTTGCGATTCTTTCTTCCAAAGCTTTAATTTCTTTCTTTAAAGAATCTATATCTTTTTCCGTGTCTTTAATTTCTTGTTTAGTATCTTTAATTTTTTCGTCATTTTCTTTCATTGCTGTTTCAATTTGTGCAATTTGGGAATTCATTTTCGATTGTTCTTTTTTCAATTCCTGAATAACTTGTTCTGCCGCTGAAATATCTGATTGGATTCCTGTGCGTTCTGATTGAATTTCCGAGATAGATTCAGCTTTTACTGATGGTATCGCAAAAGCGCTTCCTAAGCCGAGCATAATAGTCGTGTTTAATATAATTAGTTTTTTCTTCAAACTCATTTCCCCTGCTTTCCTCCCTGTGCATTTCAATTGACCTACTTCTTTCTTCTATGAAAATAGTAGCCAAAATAAATTACTAGGAACTCTTCTCTATTTTTTTACTCATTATGTAATCTTCTAAGGTTGTAACAATATAATAATAAATTCTGAAACTCTACTAAGTATTTCACCTAATTCGTAGTATAACATCAGATTTTGTCAAATAAGTAATAATAATATTACAATTACATTTCATTTTTAACATCAAACGTAAAATTTCGACTTTTTCACGATATAAAACGACCATATATTTACAAGTTCCTTCATTTTCCTTTCTATCTAGCGTTTAGCACCAAAGAACTATATTCTGAAAGTAAGATAAAAAGCTGCTATTTCCAAAATAAGTTCAGTCTTGTTATGGAAAATATCCGCTTAACTTTAATAGAAAGCAATAAAGCAAGAAACCTTCAACATTTGGCTTATATTAAATTATAGCTTTGTTATATCAAGCTACTGATTTTCACAATTTACTAGAAAGCCTACAGCAGAGCGAATATTAAAAAAGGCAGCGAATCCCCCCGGGATCGCTGCTCTCCTCCATTTATGCTCCTGCCCAAACATCCTTTGCATATCGACCATTCGCCTCTAATGATTGCAACCATTCTGTGGCTTCTTCTTTAGATGATTGATACAAATGCATATAGCTTTCGATTAACGTTTGTTCAACATCCGGTGCCATTTTGCTTCCGTCCCCGCAGATGTATAAGTGTCCGCCTTCTTTTAATAAAGAAAGAATGTCTTGAGCGTTTTCTGCTAACCGATGCTGGACATACATTTTTTCTTGACCAGGACATCTTGAGAAAGCGGTGTGCAGTGTTATAAGACCATCTTGTTCAGCTTGCACGAGTTCTTCTTGATATAGGAAATCGTGTTCGGGATTGCGGCATCCAAAGTAAAGATGGGCCGCCCCTAGTGTTTCACCTTTTTCTGTTAGGGCGCGGCGAGCCTGAATAAATCCTCTGAACGGTGCAATTCCTGTTCCAGGACCGATCATAATGATAGGTTTCCCTGTTTGCTCCGGAAGCTGGAAGTTGGATTGCGGTGTATTGATAAAGCAGGCTACCTTGTCTCCTTCGGAACGTTCTGCTAAATAATTTGATGCAATTCCTTTGTATTCTCCGTTGCCACTCCAGGCATCTCCACGGACGACACTGACAGTGATGCTTGCTTTTCCTTCCTTGTGAAGTGGAGAACTTGAAATAGAGTAGTATCTTGCCTTTAAAGGAGGCAGTAAAGCTAGAAATCCTTCAAATGGTATTTCACATGCAAGGTACTTTTCTGTCAGGTCAAGCATAGTAATGCGTTTGTTCAGAATTTCTTGTTTATAGGTACTGTCCTCTAGAAGCTTTTCAAGCTCTTTTACATGGGGAGGACATACCGTGTGAGTAGCAAGCGTCCGAATTTGAGAACGGGTAGCAGGTTCTTGTAACTCCACATAGTTAGATAGTAACTCCTGTAATTTTACAGGTTTCTCTGTAGGAAGATGGGCAGCTTTTCCCGAATCTCCAGTCAGTTTGACATAGTCTTGGCCGTTAAAATTGAATCGACTGAGCACTCGCTCAACGAGTTCCGATGGATTTTGAGGAAGAACCCCGACATGGTCGCCTTCTTGATAATGAATACCCTCTGGAAGAGTTAACTCTATATGCCGTGTACTTCTTCCGCTATCCTCATGTTGTAATTCGACACTCCTGTTCACAACAGCTGTAAAAGCATGATGAGTGCGGGCGAGCGGTGTGTCGCTCACATCACTTACAAAATTCATCATAATCGAGCTGTTTTTTCTATCATTTATATTTAGTTCAATGTTCAAGGTTTGGGCAAGCTTCGGCCAAAGGGCTTCTGTCCATTTCTCGTAATCCCCTTCAAAATCATCGCTTGCATCTCCATAACCTGTTTCTGACAGACGATTAGCTCCTTTTTGTTCCAGTTGTTCATCAATGAAGGTTGGAATACGTTGGTACGTATTGGCCCAATTGCGGTCTCCGCATCCAAAGATAGCATAGTGAACACCGTCCAATGTTCCATCCTGACTTTCCTTCAGCCATGAAACAAAGTCATTTGCATTGTCTGGTGGATTTCCATTATAAGATGCTGAGACAATGAGAACAGCTCCTTCTTGAGGAAGATGATTTGTGTAATCATTTAAAGGAGCAACCTCGGTATAGAAACCTTGTTGACTCCCCGTTTCAGCGAGATCACGAGCTATTCCTTCTGCGGTTCCCATGTTTGATCCAAACAGAACGAGTAATGGCGTGCCATGTGCAGATTCAATAGAAGCTTCCGTTGCTTCTAAATCCGCATACACTGGTTCTGGAGAAGCAACGGTAAATGACATCGCCGGCTTCCTAGGTGAAACACGCATGGTTAATCCATCCGGTTTAAGAGTCAAAGTTTCTTTAACATCCAATTGATAATCTTTATGATCTATCAGGTCAAAGTGTTGTAAAACCATTCCGAGCACCAGAGTTGCTTCATGAAGAGCAAACTGCTGCCCGATACAGGCACGCTGTCCGTTTCCAAACGGTTTATAAGCATGGTATGGAATTGAGACCGGATCCTCAAAACGTTCTGGAATAAAGGATTCTACGTCTTCTCCCCAAACGGATGGATCACGGTGAAGCTCTGGAATAAGAAGAGTGAACACCTCATCTTTCTTCACATTGTATTTTCCGTTTAATGTGGTGTCTTCTTTCGCATAAACAGAAAACGCCGGAGCAGTTGGCCACAGACGAAGCGCTTCATTTAACACCATCCGAACATATTTCAATTTCTTCACCTGTTTATAATCAGGAACCTCGTCACCCAGTACTTCATCGACTTCCTGCTGTGCTTTTTTTAACTTTTCCGGGTTATTCATAAGAAAATAGATGGCGAAAGAAAGGAGACCGCTCGTCGTTTCATGTCCAGCGATTAAAAAGGTAATGATTTGATAACGAATATTTTCATCATCCAGTGCTGCACCAGTTTCAGGATCAACCCCTTTTAACATATGGGAAAGAAGGTCATCTTCTCCCTGATCACCATTTAGTTTTCGTTCTGTAATCAATTCATCTACAAGTGAGAACATGTATTGAATGTCTTCTCTGAATTGTTTTTTAGACTTAATCATCAGTTTATCTTGAACACCGAGTCGCTGCGTTTGACTCATCGCTTCATCTAATGCACGCACCATACTGTCGACAAAGGGATGGGAGGTCTCTCGATAAAAACTGTTAAAGCGGTAATTAAATCCGCAGAGTCCAATCGTATCTAAGGTCAAGCGTGTCATATCTTCAGGAATATCAATCTCATCAGCGGGATTTAAGCGAGCCCATTTTTGGATGAGTTGGGTAGCAAGATCTACCATTTTTGCATGATAGCCCTTCATTGCCTGCTGGCTAAAGCTAGGCAGCAGAATGTTATGAGCCTTTTTCCAATTTGTCTCCGATGTTTCACTTGTGAAAAGGCCATCACCACCAAATGCTCTCACTTTTTGCAGGGCAGGACCGACTTTCTTATCAAATCTTGTTTCATCACAAATTTCTTTAGCAAGGGCAGCGCTGGATACAAAGGTACTAATACGACCCGGAAATTGAAACTGAAAAACCGGTCCAAGTTCCCTAGCCAGCTTCATGAATGACTGAAGTGGCTTATCCTTATCAATAACAGGCAGGCTTCCGAGGGGTCCATAAGTTTTTGGCTGTGGAAATTGAGTTATATTTGTCATTTTTTAGCACCTCTTTAAATAAATTAGCTAACGGAATGAACATTCATTCCGCTAAGTGAATGAAAAATCAAATTTTTCTCAAACGTGTAATCGTACAGCATCCCAAATGCTTTCTTCTACATCTGCTAAAAGTTTTGCTTCAGGTTCTAACTCCCCAATACGGACAAGTCGTTGAAGCTCAAGAAATGCTCCGTAAATAATGGCAATCAAAGCTGCAGAAGGAAGCTCCTTAATTTCTTTTTTTGCTTTTCCTGAATCAAAGAAACTTTTTAATATATTCAGTAGCCCTTGAAAGCTAGAATGACTTTCTTCATTTAAAAAATGGGCACTACTATGTGTTTTTATAAAATAAAGCGCTTGACTGTGCTCGGTTGTAAAGTGAATCATTGATATAAAAATATGGTGGAACTGATTTCGAATCGATTCATCATAAGGAAATCCATTCTCAAGTGTTTCAGTAAAAATATTCAGGTACTCTTGAAAAATCTTGTTCCCGAGCACTTCCTTATTCTCAAAGTAACGATAGATGGTACCAGCTCCAACTCCTGCCGATGTAGCAATCATTGGAATCGTCGTCGCATCATATCCCCGCTCAGCAAATAGTACCAAAGCGCTGGATACTATGCTGTCTCGTTTATTTACAGCAGTTTGCATAATAATTCAGCCTTTCATTAATTAAATGCGGAATGAATGTTCATTCCTGTTAATTATATACCCCATAAAATTCCATCTCAACCACTCATTGGACCTATAATTTGTGAAGGTTTTGTTAACGGATGGGGGACAAAAGGCTGAGTAGTCGTCATTTGAGAGAAGGAGTTAAATAGATAATATCGTTAAAGATGGCATTTTTCTTTGTCTGCAAGGGGTTAGAGTGGGTATTTTAATAATTTTGAGGTTTAAGATAGTGTAAATAAGTTTTTTAAGTATCGTTAGGAGACATGGAAAAGAGCGCTATCCTTTTTCAGTAATAGCGCCCGATTGCGGAATATTGAAAAATGCGAAAGATCTGTAAAAATGGCTTCTCAGTTATTTTTACTAAAGCCACTTGTTTAATAGTGTTCCATTCTAATTGTACTGATTTATTATGAAAACCTCACCATAATCATATTAACATTAGGGCGAAGTAATTTTCCGAACACCTTATTGCTCAATAAGTTTTATAACATCAGTCAAGCTCTTTTCTACCATAGATTGAAGACGTAAAGAATGATTTTCAAAAGCTAAAGCTTCTGTAACGGGATTTGGTACGATTACACACTTTAATCCAGCATTTAGAGCCGATTGAAGTCCATTTAACGAATCTTCAAATGCTACGGCTTCTGTGGAATGAATGTTCAAAACTTCGATTGCCTTTAAATACAAATCAGGCGCTGGTTTTACTTTTTCAACATCATCCCCTGTGATAATAACTTCAAAATAGTTTAGCAGTCCGAGTTCACCCAAATAATGAGTGACCCACTCTTTTGTTGAACTTGAAGCAAGGGCAATTTTATATCCAAATTTTTTTGCTTCTTCTAAATAATCCTTTACACCTTCACGTGCCTGGGATGTTTTCATCTTTACTTTATGTAAGCTTTTTGCTCTAGCTTCAATTTCTTCAATATTACAACTTTCCCCCAGTTTTTCTTGGAAAAACTTATAAAGTTCAGTATTATCTGTTCCGATACATTTAACAAAATGTTCGAGAGGCAAATCAGATTTATAAAAACCCATAGTTTCTTTATAAGCCTCATACCAAGCCGTCTCCGTGTCTAAAATTAAACCATCAAAGTCGAAAATAACAGCTTTAATCATAATAATTTCCTCCTTTTTACTTATTAGAAGGTAACACTTTTTCCTGAAATACACATTGATTGAAAAGCACAAGTTTCATAGTGATTACTATCCTTAAATAAACGTACATTAGTGAATACCCATGTTCAACTAAATTGTTCCATTTTTGAATAACTTAGAACTTCGATTCACCGTCTAATAATTTCTTCTCTTATTCAAGAATATGGCCCATTTGTTGAATAAAGATCAAACAGCACTCTCCAACAAATCTTGGTAAAACTCATGTTGGAATTCTAATGTCAGGTGGAACATCCAGGGTGTTATTTGATGATGTTAAAGTTATCGGTGCTAAAAAATAGATTATGAGGTTGATAATTTTAAACTTAACAGAACCTATATTGTAAAAAGTAATAAAAATAAAAGGTGGTACATATTATACATGACTAATATGTACCATTTCCTTATTTCATAATCTGGTCCAATTCATTAGGAAGGGCGCATTTCTTTATCCAGAAATGCGCCCGTTTGTTGAAGAACAATTAGACGATGTTGTTGTTCTTTTGTCTGAATAGTTCGGATGGTAAAGTAAGGGTTCAGCCGAGATACGTATAAAATGGGTCATAATTTAGAGAGTTTATTTCCAGTTATACTTCGTTTTTTTTGTAACAGAATCTTCTTTTCAATTCTCGATTCTCTAAAGATGAATAAAGATTTTTATGCAACTATTATTGTATAAACTCTTTTGGTTTAGTCCGACTGCTATAACGCCTACTTACTATAGTAATGAGTGGTGTTCCAATGATTGTAGGTATAAACCATAATAAGAGAGAAGGGATTTCATTCACTAATGGAATCTTTGAACCATTAACGACTAAAGTAGCCGTAATAATTCCAATATAAGACCCTAACATTCCTCCTATATGCATCTTCAACCAATTTCTCCAACGTAGTTTTCTTGCTAAGTATCCCAAAAGAACTAAGCTATAAGAAAAAATTGCAATATAGAAAAGATAAGCACTTTCTGACCAGTTCACGATTGCCATTACAAGAGAGGTTATGAAAATTACAAGATACCCACCATGATACACTTCTCCAATGGTAGTATGATTGCCTTTCTTTTTCTTTGCTATTGATGCTATCGCCCCTGTCAATAAACAAACACTGCCTGCAATAATGTGAATGACAAGCAGAACAGTAACAATGTCCATTCAGTTATCGCCCCTTGAGATAATTTGATTATTTCTATTACCATTTTTCTGCAAATAATTGGTTGAATATGTTAACATTCATTATTACTATTCTGCTATTTAGCGTAATATCCATTATTTCAAATTATTATAATTATTTATTTTTAAAGAATACCACGAAGAACAGAATTTAATCGTGGTTTTACTACATCAATTTTGAAATAAACATTGTTGCAATGCCAAAGTAGATAAGTAACGATAGTATATCATTTAGTGTTGTAATTAATGGACCAGAGGCCACTGCTGGATCGATGTTGAATTTATATAATATTAGAGGAATAATGGTCCCAGCTAAAGTCCCAATAATTAGGGTCATAACTAATGAACTTCCAACCACTAACCCTAGAACAGGATTTCCTTGCCAAACAAAAGCTATAATGGAAATTAATATTCCACAGGTAATGCCTATTATCAATCCAACTTTAAGTTCTCGGATAATAAGTCTAAAAACAACTCCTTTATCCGTATCAGTAGTAATTAGACCTCTTACAACAACAGCTAATGATTGAGTACCTGTATTTCCAGTCATCCCTGCTATCATCGGCATAAAGAAGGCAAGTGCAACAACTTTAGACAATGTTTCTTCAAAACCACTAATAATAGTTCCAGACACTAATCCGATAAATAAAAGTAAAATAAGCCAGGGAAGTCGGCGATACGCAGCCACATGTGCCTTTGTGTCAAAATCAATAGCTTTACCAGATGCCGAAAGTTTTTCAATATCTTCGTTTGCTTCCTTAATGACAACGTCAATAATATCATCAACGGTTACAATTCCTAATAACTCATTATTATTATCTACAACAGGAATTGATAAAAAATCATAACGCTCAATAACATGTGCTACCTCTTCTTGGTCTTCATAAGCGAATACGGAGATAACTCTACTGTACATAATATCTTGTATTTTTTCATTCTCATCATTTATTATTAAATCTCGATATGAGACTACACCTACTAATTTTTTATCGTTATCAATTACATACAGATAGTTAATCGTTCCCGAGAACTCCGCAAATATTTTAAGTTTTTCAACTGATTCACGAACCGTATAGTGTTGAGGGATCCACACAAAACGGTTTGTCATTATTCGTCCTGCCGTTTCAGGGGGATAATTCATGATATTTTGTACGATTTTAGATTCTTCTTGTTTCATACCTGAAAGAAGTTCTTCAATTTTATCCGGAGATAGGTTCTCTAACAATGAAGCTAAATCATCATTATCCATTAGATCCATTACTTGACCTGATTTTTCAATTCCTAATTTAGTAAGAATTTTTAATTGATGTACTTTTTCAAGTTCCTGTATTAGTTCCGCGATTTGTTCTGGAGTAAGAAACAATAAGAAACGTGTATGATGTTTTTCTGGAAGCCCCTCAAAAATTCGAGCAATATCATAAGGTTGGAGTTCTTCTAATATTGCTTGAAATTCTTTCTTTTTTCCTTCTTTTAATGCTTTTATGATTTGAAGAGTTATTTGGTCTTCAGTCATGTCTTTTATCATCTTCGCCACTCCTTTTTTGAGGAGCAAAAAATATTTCCCCTTAACGATATATTAAAAGTAAGAAAAATATTTTATAATTCCCCTTCCTTAATCTTTGTATTTATTTGATATTTATTATGCTTCGAGTATAAGGTCGTGAATAGTTATCCACTATCCTCACCTCCCAGAAAAATATAAAAACACCTCCATTACAAATGGAGGTGTTCACACGGTACATTTACGTACATTTCTGAATGACAAATACACATACGTACATTGTCTGAATGACAAATACATAGCAGAAATCCTGTTCCTCCATTCGTAGAGCTTTAGCACTGTGTGGCATAGGACAACGCCAGCTACATTAAAAACCACCTTATGTCGATGGTTTCTGTTGACCCATTGGCGTCTTTCGACATTTTTGGGCAGTAGCATATCTCCTACACAGGAGCCTCACCTAACGAGGATATTTAGTTTACCAATCCACTCTAAAAGAGTTTCTTTTAGAAGTCAATGTTTTTTTATTAATAAAATTAGATATTGACGCTAGTTAATGATAATAAAAAAACCGCTAATTAGCGGTTTTTTGGTTAACTTATCGACTTCCTGTTAGATTCCAGCCATATAGTCAACAAAGACCTTCAATTCTTTGGGCCGGACAAACACTATTTCTCCTTTTTTTAATTCAAGATTATTATATTGTTCTTTAGTAAGTTCGATTTCAAGCGGTTCATTTATATCCTGACGAATCACTTCAATACGGACAATAGGTCCAATTGTATGAATATGGTCAATAACAGATGCAATCGAATCCGTTTCTAATGATTCTCTTTCTATGATAAAGTTATGAGCTCTTACATAACCAGTACTCTCTCCATCCTCACTGTCTGGAACATGTATTTCCACATTTCCTGTTGCCAATTTCCCTTGATGAACCTTGCCCTTGAAAAGATTGACACTACCGAGAAAATCGTAAACAAATGGATTCTTGGGTTGATCATATACTTCTTCCGGAGTTCCAATCTGTTCAATTTTCCCTTCATTCATGATTACAACTCGATCAGCAACATCCATCGCTTCTTCCTGATCATGTGTTACAAAGACACTCGTAACATTGAATTCATCATGAAGTCTTCTTAGCCAACGCCTAAGTTCCTTACGCACTTTAGCATCCAGTGCCCCGAATGGTTCATCAAGCAAAAGAATATTCGGCTCTACAGCAAGAGCCCTTGCCAATGCCACACGCTGACGCTGGCCGCCTGATAATTGAGAAGGATAACGGTCCTTATATCCTTCCAACTTAACTAGCTGAAGCAATTCTGTAACCTTTTGTTCAATCGCTGTTTTACTAGGTCTTATTTTTCTTGGACGAACCTTTAAACCGTAGGCAACATTATCAAAAATGGTCATGTTGCGAAAAAGAGCATAATGCTGAAAAACAAAGCCCACATTCCGATCTTTCACATGCTTATTGGTGTAATTCTCTTCATTAAATAAGATATTTCCGTTCTCTGCCTGTTCAAGTCCAGCAATGATACGTAGCAATGATGTTTTTCCCGAACCAGAGGGGCCAAGTAGCGCTACAAGCTCCCCGCTTTTTATTTCCAGATTGATATTTTGGAGGGCTTGATAAGACCCATAATATTTTGTAACATTTTCGATGACGATACTCATTACTTTCCCTCCTAACTTACTTTTGATGATTTAAAGTCTGTTTTCCATTCTATGAAACTTTTAATAACCAACGTTATGATTGCAAAAATGGACATCAGTGATGCCACGGCAAAGGCCGCTGAAAATTGATATTCATTGTATAAGATTTCAATATGAAGTGGCATCGTGTTCGTCATCCCGCGTATATGGCCTGATACGACCGATACGGCCCCAAATTCTCCGATTGTCCTCGCATTACATAAAATGACTCCATATAAAAGGCCCCATTTAATATTAGGAAGCGTTACATACCAAAACGTCTTGAATCCTCCTGCTCCTAGTGTGAGCGATGCCTCTTCTTCAGACGTTCCCTGGCTTTGCATGAGCGGAATTAATTCACGTGCAATGAATGGGAAGGTAATGAAAATAGAGGCGATGACAATCCCTGGTATCGAAAAGATCACTTTAATATCATAGTTTTGCAACAATGGACCAAGGGCCCCATGTAAGCCAAATAAAAGTACAAAAATCAATCCAGCAATGACTGGTGAAACCGAAAAGGGTAGATCAATCAAAGTTATTAAAAAGTTTTTTCCTTTAAATTCATATTTTGTAATCGTCCATGCCGCCACTACCCCAAATATAGCATTAAGCGGTAACGTGATTAGGACAACGATTAATGTTAATTTAATGGCAGACATAGAATCAGGATGGGCTATGGCCGCAAAATAAGCATCAGCCCCCTTTTCAAAGGCTTTTACAAAGATTGCGATTAATGGAACAACTAAAAATAAAGTAAGAAATAGCAACACAATGGAAATAAGAATCCACTGTATAGATTTAGGCTCTTTCGTTGCGTTTCTCGTTAAAATGACTGGTTTGTTCGTCTCTGCAGCCACTGAATTGTGATTTGCCAACATGTCCCCTCCTATTTCCCGGTATATCTTTTGCTAGTCCACCATTGTAAGATATTGATGGTGAACAAAATTAGAAATGTAATAATAAGCATGACGGTGGCCACAGCAGTTGCACCCTGATAATCATACTGTTCGAGTTTTGTCATGATGATAAGCGGTGAAATCTCTGTTTTAAAAGGCATATTTCCTGCAATGAACACAACGGATCCATACTCTCCAAGCGCCCTTGCAAAAGAAAGTGCAAAACCCGTCAAAATCGCTGGTATCAATTCAGGAAAGATAATTTTAATAAACGTCTGCATTCGATTCGCCCCTAGCGAAGCAGATGCTTCTTCCATTCCTTTTTCTATATTTTCAAGCACCGGTTGGACCATGCGGACAACGAAAGGCAGACCGATAAATATCAGGGCAATGATAATCCCGATGGGAGTGAAGGCAATTTTAAAGCTGAAAAATTGGCCAATCCACCCATTCGGTGAGTACAAAGTGGTCAATGTAATCCCCGCTACAGCAGTCGGCAGGGCAAAAGGCAAATCAACTAGACCATCGATGATTCGTTTGCCAGGAAATTCATAACGAGTCAGCACCCAGGCAATTAAAACGCCAAAAACTGCGTTCACAAAGGCCGCAGTTAAAGCTGTCAGAAAGCTTAGTTTATAGGAAGCAACGACCCTCGGTTCGGTAATAGTCGCCCAAAAATCCTGAAACCCCATTGTAAATGTGTTTAAAAAAACCATGGATAATGGAATCAAAACGATGATGGATAGATACAGCAATGTAAACCCCATCGTTAGTCCAAAACCAGGTATGGTTCTTTTTTTCTTTTGTTTAACTTCCGCTATATTCATCGATTCGCCCCAGCTCTTTCTGATTGATTAGTGAAGGAGAAAATGTGAATTTACATCTTCTCCTCCAACGCTTATTGTGGTTGATAAATTTCGTCAAATGTACCACCATCATTGAAATGTGTTTCCTGGGCTTTTTTCCACCCGCCGAACTTTTCATCAACAGTCACCATATCAATATTTGCAAACTGATCCTTGTATTTAGCAAGAACCTTCTCATCCCTCGGACGATAGAAGTTCTTTGCTGCAATTTCTTGACCGGCATCTGTATAAAGGTATTCCAGATAGGCCTCAGCTACTTCCTTCGTTCCTTTTTTCTCAACCACTTTATCAACAATAGCTACTGGAGGTTCAGCTAGAATACTAATCGACGGATTCACAATTTCATATTTATCATCACCGAATTCTTCTAGTGTTAAATAAGCTTCATTCTCCCAAGCAATTAGTACGTCACCAATTTCCCTTTCCACAAATGTGGTCGTTGCACCTCGTGCTCCTGAATCCAAAACTTCAACATTTTGATAAAGCTTTTTCATAAAACCCTTCACTTTGGTTTCATCATTATTAAAACTCTTTTCTGCATAAGCCCATGCAGCCAGGTAATTCCACCTTGCTCCACCACTTGTCTTTGGATTTGGCGTAATTACGGAAACATCCTTTTTGATTAAATCATTCCAATCTTTTATACCTTTCGGATTATCTTTTTTTACTAAAAACACAATAGTTGATGTGTACGGTGTCGAGTTTTCAGGTAAACGTTTTTGCCAATCTTCCGCTAATAAGTTACTAGCTTCATAAATGGCATCAATATCATAAGCCAATGCCAGTGTCACGACATCCGCTTCCAACCCATCAATAACCGCTCTACCTTGTTTACCAGAACCGCCATGAGATTGCTGAATCGTTACATCCTGACCTGACTCTTCTTTCCAATGTTTCACAAACGCATCATTAAATTCTTGATACAGTTCACGCGTCGGATCATATGACACATTCAAAAGCTCCACAGACTTAGAGTTCCCTTCTCCTTCTGTTTTTTCTGAATTACATCCTGCTAGTACTCCAAAGGCTAAAATCAAACTTGAAAATACCATCAACTTTTTCATAAACTTCCCCCGTTTTTCACTTTTTCCAACAAAAAAGACATACTATTTCCTTCAATTAATATATAAGGAGATAGTATGCCTTCAGTTTTCTGATCAGCAAATATTCTGTTTTTATGTATCACTACCATAAAACAAAGTATACCAAGTTGTCAACTATGTTTTTTCTTTTTATCTTTTCCGCGACGCTTATTTAGATTAAAATAATATAGTCTGTATTAATGGAATTATATAACCAATGCAAAAGAGCTCAATCTCATTAGATTGAGCTCTTTTGCATTCTTTGTTCTCGCTTATACTAAAAACTCAAGATTTTGATTCTTTCTGATACAACTTATTGTCCACAATATACTGATAACATTGACCAGGCAGTAAATATCTCGGTTCTCCACCCATCGCGAACTCATCTCTTATATATGTCGAACTGATTTCCATGGAGAGACCTTTATCAATAAGGTGAAATGTATTGCCATCATCATAATTTCTCAGCAACGGACTTTTGGAAATGATTTTCAGCATATCTATTCCATCCCGGGCCATGACGATAAATTTATGATTGGCAATCAACTTTTCCCTGAATTTCCAGCGTAAGTGTACCGGTAATTCCTGATTATCAATATCTTCAAGAAGATCGGCACCCATAATGAAATAAACATCATCCTTCGGGTACTGTTGTTTAAAGTATTCCATCGTATACCAAGTATACTGTTTACTCGTCCCAGCCCGTTCATTAATTTCATAATCACTAACTTCGAACAGCGGGTTGTCCTCGATAGCTAGCCCAAGCATATCCCAGCGATGTTCATTACTCGTTTTCATCTGTTTATCAATCCGATTATCGGCGCAAGGTAAAAAAATAACTTTGTCCAACTTAGCACGATGTGCAATGGTAGATGCTGTCCATAAATGGACATTCGTAACTGGATCGAAGGAAGATCCGTAAACTCCAATTTTGCCCATCTCTTATTCCCCCTCGTTTAACCCTTCCTTTTCAGCACAGCCCTGACCGGACTGCCGTCTCCCTCTTCTAACGCAAGCGGCAGTGCTGCCAAATCATACAGTCCCGGCTCCACGCTTTCTAGGACTAGACCTTCCAAGATATGAATACCACAACCTGACAGAGCATGGTGGGCAGGCAATTCTTTGCTGTCGAGATAGTCAACGGAAGGCAAATCAAGTCCAAGCAACTTCACTCCTTTATCAGCAAGATAAGGTGCTAATTCAGGATCAATTGTAGGAATCCATTCAGGAAAACGGCTGAGATCCTTCCACTGTCCTGTTGCCAGTAATAACCGTTCGATGCCTGTAAAGTCGATACCTGTAAAAGCCTCAACTCCAATACTTTTAGTAGCATCTATCTTTACTAAAAGTGCTGGGCCAATATATAAATCCAAATCGAGCTCAATGATTTTTTTTCCGTTTTCATCAAAATGGAAAGGAGCATCAATATGTGTTCCTAAATGTGTACTCATCCTAATTTCCCCAACATTGACTGATGATCCCTTTGCTATTGAAGAATTCAGATGATATGAATACGGTGTATCTCCTGGCCAATATGGCGTATTTTCGTTCAGTCGCTGAGAAATATCTCTCCATAGTTTCATCTATTTTCCCCTCCAGTCTTGCTTACAGCTTTGTTCGCAGTGTCCAGAGTTCAGGGAAAAATGGCTGGTCGACCACTTTCTTTAGGTAGCTCACTCCCGACGAACCACCTGTGCCCATTCTTTGGCCGATGATTCTTTCTACCGTACTCATATGATGGAATCTCCAAAATTGTTGCTGACTACCAATATCAACAAGCTTTTCGGCCAGCTCATATAAGTCCCAATATTTATGAACATCACGGTAGACCGTCAGCCAGGCACTCTCCACACTGGCATTTATTCGATATGTTTCAGACCAATCCCTTTTCAAAACGGATGCATCAACCGGAAGACCTCTTGCAGCCAAGGCCCCAATCGCAGCATCATAAATACTAGGTTTATTTAAATTAACCATCATCGTTTCATAAAGTTCAGGCTGATGTCGAAAAACGGTCAATATTTGCGTATTCTTTTGGCCCATTGCAAATTCAATCAACCGGTTTTGAAATGATTGAAAGCCAGAAGAGTTTCCGAGTTTCTCACGGAATTCCATATAATCCGATGGCGTCAAGGTCGAGAGAACATTCCACGATTGAACAAGTTGTTGTTGAATCCTTGATACCCTAGATAGCATCTTAAAGGAAGGCTCCAAACGTCCTGCCTTGATATTGTCTGTTGCTGCTGTTAATTCATGAAGAATCAGTTTCATCCATAATTCACTTGTTTGATGAATGATAATAAACAACATCTCATCATGATGACCGGAAAGCAGGTGCTGACTCGATAGAATTTGATTTAAATGTAGATAGTCCCCATAGGACATATCCTTTTCAAAATCAGTAACCATTCCTTCTTCTAAACGATTCTTATCAGTCGGTCCCTTATCCATACTCTCTCCCCTTTTTACGTTCTTTTTATTTTCATCATTAACAAATAAGCGATGCAAAGAAAGATCAGCCAAGGAACACCGAACTGGAGAACGATTTTAAATGGACCAGTGAACCAAGTCGATACCGTCAAAGCAAACAGCAGAAATGCACCTAGTATCGTTAAATATGGAAAGCCATACATTTTCACCGGCAACTTCCGCCCTCCAGTTTTTTCCCAATTCCTTCTAAAATACAAATGTGAGATAAACACCATAAACCAGGTGAAAATAGCTCCGAACATCGAAATCCCCATCATGAACGCATATGAAGTATCCGGAAGCAGAACTTTTACACCAGCAGCTAGAAAAATGCCCAGTGTAGAGATGAGTAGGGCACGTAATGGAACACCTTTTCGGCTCACCTTTTGAAATAATGCAGGAGCCTGCTTTTGCTCGGATAATGAAAATATCATTCTTGTAGAAGCATATAACTGGCTATTCATCGCAGATAGAGCGGCTGTTAGCACAATAAAATTCATTATTCCTGATGCTCCTGGAATATTCAAAATTTCCATTACCTTTACAAATGGGCTTTTATCGATTCCAGCAGATTGCCATGGTACAATCATCAACATAAGACCGATTGTCAGTACATAAAAAGTAGCAAGTCTGAAAACAGTTGCCTTTAAAGCTTTGGGCACGGCAATATCGGGGTCTTTTGCTTCTCCCGCTGTCACTGCAATTAATTCCGTCCCTAAAAAGCTGAAGAGAGAAATAAATATTGCAACCCAAAGCCCCCAAAACCCGAATGGCATAAACCCTCCGTCATTGACATAATTCTCTACCCCAATACCACTTGAGGGTTCGGCGCCAATCACCACGTATGCTCCAAGTAAAATAAAAATAACAATAGCGCTAATTTTAATCATTGAAAATACATATTCAAAATTTCCGAATGTATTGACACTCGTTGCATTTACATAGATAAGCAGTGCAGCAAAAAGAAAAATCCACACACTTCCAGCTACATCAGGGAACCAATATTTCATGTACACGGCGATTGCACTCACTTCGACTCCAATAGCAAGGACATTCGCTATCCAATATGAATATCGCACAACAAAGCCTGCAAATGGACTGATATATTTTTCAGCAATCGTTCCAAATGACCCTGATGTTGGATAGGCTACAGTCATTTCTGCCAAACAGCCCATCAATAGGAGGACAATGAATGCACCTGCTGCATAGCTGATTAATACACTTGGGCCTGCGGTCGAAATCGCAAGGCCGCTGCCCAAAAATAAACCGGTACCAATTGCACAACCCATGGCAATCATTGTGATTTGATTTGACGATAACTTACGATGCAACTTATTTTTCTCCATACGGTTCTCCCATCCTAGGCAATGATTCCCCGTTTATTTTCATAGTTTTCATATAACCTTCCGTCCATGATTTTTTTAAGGACCTGTACCGTTTCAAAGACTTCCTGAAAAGAGGTATAAAGAGCAACAGGTGCTAGTCGGATCATATTAGGTTCACGGTAATCGGGTATGATAGCCTCTTTTTTCAATGCTTTACATATTCTTGCCGCTTCCTTATGTTCAAGGATGATATGACCGCCCCTTTTTGATTCATCCCTTGGGCTACCAATTTTAAATCCGTAATCAGTAAGTTCCGAGTCGATTAAATCCATTAGATATTTCGTCAGCCTCAAAGATTTTGACCGAACCTGCTCTATTCCCACTTCTGCAAACATTTCAAGTGAACCTAAAAGAGGGGCCATGCTTAATATATGGGGAGTTCCAATTTGAAAAGCACCTGCAGAATTTGCCTGGGTAAAGGAATGTTCCATATCGAACTGCTTATCCTTCCTCGATCCAAACCAGCCTGCCAATCCCGGCTTCCTGTCAAAATGCTTACGGTTCACATACAACCCAGCTACACAACCTGGCCCACCATTCAAATGCTTATAATTACACCAAAATGCAAAATCCACTTCCCACTTGTCAAACCAATGCGGAACAGCACCTATAGAATGACAGCCATCGAACCCAATAATGATCCCACGTGCATGGGCTTCCTTGGTTAACCTTTCAATATCAAGGATCTGACCGCTCCGATACAAGACCGTCGGCAGTACAATCAAGGCTATTTCCTCGTTCATCGCTGCAATGATGTCATCTTCCTTAAGGAATTTCCCATCTCGGCTTTTCACCTGAACTAAATGTGTCGCAGGATTAAGTCCATGTAATAGCAGCTGGCTTTGGAGCGCATAAATATCACTGGGAAACGTTAGCTCATCCGCCATGATTTTGTTCCTACCAGCTTTCGGTTCAAAAAAAGTTGCCGCAAGCTGATGTAAATTAGCTGTCGTTGACCCGCTCATTATCACTTCATCCCCTGCAGCCCCTACCAATTGGGCACTCAATTCTCCCAATCTCTCAGAAAAGTAAAACCAAGGCTCAGCGCCCTCCGTCCACCCATTTATCCCAAACCTTTTCCAGTCTTCCAATGACCTCATTAAGCTTTTTTCCGCCCGCTTCGATAAAAGTCCCAATGAGTTCCCATCCAAATAAATCATTCCGGGATTCAAATAGAATTCCTCTCTGTATGAAACTAAGGCATCTTGCTGATCCAAAGTTCTCGCATACTCTTTCGTAGACATAAAATTTTTTATATCCATGTTGTCCGTCCTTTCTTCCTATCCACTATATTTCACTTGTAAATCCCTACTCCCTCCCAGGCCAACCTTATCATTCTGTTAGGATCTTTTTCAATATAATCCTTTTTATCAAAAATCATAGTGTAGTGGTTGTTTTCATCATATTTCGGCCAGATTTCCCCTTCTGCGGGATTTGGGTTTCCATATTTCGCAAAGTTAACCCAATGACCTTGAATCCTTTGGGAAACCTTAAGCGCTGCTGTCTTGGATCCATAAGAAGTAATCCGTTTGCCCAATGCCGAGTCGAATGTCTGGAAGGCAAATAGAATTTCCATTCCATGGGTCGCCCCTAATTTGCTTAAACGCAGTGCCGGCGTTTTATAATCAAAACGATACATCCACGTTTTTTCAAAACGACTGTACGCCTCCGCATACCAAACGGAAGGAATATGGAAAGTCGCATCGCGGCCAATGCCAAGCGCCGCTTCCTTTTTAGGGAAGTTCATATAAGCATTCGTAATTCGCTCTTTCGCCTCTGGATCAGTATTTTCGAACATTTTATGAATCATCTCTTCATTAGTTGGGATTAAAGGGGGATCCATTTGTTCAAATAATGTCGCTTCGTCTCTATTTGTTCCTATAAGCAAGGGTATCCCCTTGGCTTTTCCGGACCGAATCGAATCTAGTGGATAATCAGGCAGGAAGTCACCATCAACGACAGGTCCAAAAGATAGGGAACCAGGCATAGCTTGTGAGTTTTCCTGTAAGAGTTGGTAAGAGGCGGCGACAATTTCTTGAACTGGAAGTGTTTTTAATCGATGGATTTCATTCTTGCCAATTCCCAAGATATCCAGGAATTTTTCACTGAATTGTCGTGCAAATGCTTTTCCGTAAACAGATGTTGGAGCAGAACTTTCTGCAATAGCCTGTTTAAAAAGACCTCTCGCTGAAGGTACAGTAAGTAAGGTTGTTACGGCATTTCCTCCAGCTGATTCGCCAAATATCGTAACATTCTCAGGGTCGCCGCCAAAGGCTTCAATATTCTCTTTCACCCATTTCAAAGAAGCCACTTGATCACGTAAGCCTAAGTTGGTTTCAAATGTTTCTCCATCATCTGTCAACTCAGTAAAATCCAAATATCCAAGTGCACCTAACCTATAGTTGATGCTTACTACGACTACGTCTCCATTCTTAGCCAACAAATGTCCATTGTACATATCAATAGATCCAGCTCCCGTTATATATGCCCCACCAGGAATCCATACCATGACCGGGCGCTTCTTATCATCAGCTCTTGGTGACCAAATATTCAGGAACAAGCAATCCTCATCCATTTTTTCATTGCCAGCCATTCCTGTTCTTACAGCCCGATCCATCGGCTGTGGAGGAACAGCACCAAAATCCACTGCATCCAAGACACCGCTCCATTTTTCAACTGGCTCCGGCGAGTGGAAACGCAAAGCATCAATTGGCGCTTTCGCATACCTGACTCCACGCCAAACGCATACATCGTTTTCCATAGTACCTTGAAGATGTCCTTTTGCCGTCGTTACGATTGATCCAATCATACACTCTCACCTCTTCTTATATTTATAGATACTTAAGTTCTTCTTTTTCCATTCCCTTATATCCTTCATCTTTATCGAAAAAAGATTTATAAGGCTATTTCAACCAAAAATAATTCAAATAAATGTTCTACTCATAGTCAACTTCATATTCCGGTGTTCCAATCATCCTTAAGGATTAGAAACGCAATTGTGTGGACATTCCTATTAGTGGGCATACGACCACGAATATTACTCCAGCCAAAATTATTAGTGGACAACCACTGTTCATGGATAAGACTTTTAACCAAATATTATAAACAAGTTAAATCAGTTATCCACTCATATAACGATAGATGAAAATGGACAAATCTATTCAAAATGATGATTCCCCTGATGTGAAATTTATTAAATCAAAACAAAAAAAGACCAATTCAGGTCTTTTTTGTTGATCGAGGCAAAATATTTAGGTGAGCATAGTAATGATGCTTAATAAAGACCCTCCTCGAACGGACAGCTGTTTTGCAGCAAATTTTAATTGCTGATCATCGAGCTGATCCAATAGCGGTTTTAATTCAAGCAGTTCTTTTTCCAGTTCTTTGATATCTGATGATATCTTGTCCACTTTCACGAGCACCTGCCCAGAAACCACAGTGGTTTTTGACCAGACATGTAACCGTTCCTTAATTTCAGTCAATGGCATATTTTGTTCTTTGTACCGATTAATCATTTGAAGACGATTGAGAGCATCTTCTGTATAATATCGATATCTTGACCCATTTTTTTCATAGTTCAGCATTCCTAATTGTGTGTAATAGTCGATGGTTCTCTTCGAAACATTCGCAAGTTCAGCAAGCTGGCCAATCCGATATATATTCACCCAGATAGTCACCTTCTTTTAAAATCTACTGTTAACGTTACTATAACATAACAATCCAAAAAGGTGACTTCGAGGATGAAACTATTAGACTACTTTATCCGAATTAACATACAACTGCTTCTTGGCAAAATAAAGGGCATCTTCCTTCGATTTAAAAAAATGTTGTTTTTCTATTTTATGGTATAATCCAGTGCTGATCAGCAATTCCTTTGGTTGCTGCTGAATTCCAGAAATGATTAATCTCCCCTTATATTTTCCTAAACGATTAACAATAGCCAGAAGTGCAGCCTCTGCAGACGTATCCATATATGTTACCCTCCGCATACTTAATACCAAAACTTTCGTTTTATTATCCAAGTTTGCTAAAATGGATGACTCCAGGACATCAATCGAACCAAAGAATAATGGCCCCTCCAAAATATACACATTGATCTTTGAATCCAAATTATCGCTTGGAACAATTTCATGATGAACTTCATGATTTCTTTCTCTAATTTTTAATGTGTGGCTCATTTTTTTAATAAAGGTGGCAAATGCAATCAATAAGCCAATTCCGACTCCCATGATTAAATCAGTGAAAACAGTAACAAGAAAGGTAACTAGCAAAACGACCGAATCTGCTGTTTTCGTTTTTAAAACATGAGCGAATTCCTTTCTTTCACTCATATTCCATGCAACAAACATCAAAATGGGTGCCATGCTTGCCAAAGGTATATGCGCTGCATATGGAGAAAGTACAAGCAAAACCAACAAAACGACAATTCCGTGAATGATTCCGGACATTGGAGAGACTGCACCACTTTTGATATTGGTAGCCGTCCTGGCAATAGCACCTGTAGCCGGTATCCCCCCAAAGAATGGAGTAGCAATGTTTGCAATCCCTTGTCCAACCAATTCCTTATTACTATCATGTTTGGAACCGCCCATATTATCTGCCACGGTAGCGGATAACAAAGACTCAACGCCTCCTAATAAGGCAATCGTAAAAGCAACGGGAAGAAGTGTGATAATGATTTCCATTGAAAGCTCTGGCACTTTAAATTCAGGAAATCCTCTTGGAATCGCTCCATACGTAGAACCGATTGTAGCAACCTTATTGGGAAATAAATAGTAGGCTGCTATTGTGGAAATGAGTAGACCCAGTAGCGGTCCTGGCACTCGTGGCAGAATCCTCGGTGAAAGCAAGATAACGATAAAACATATAGCCGCAACACTCACACTATAAACATTAATCGTATCTGCTTTAACCACCAGTTCCCTCATGTTGTCCATAAACGTTTCATGTTTTTCCACCCTCATACCGAAGAAGCTGGCGATCTGCCCAGAAAAGATAATTATCGCAATTCCTGTTGTAAACCCAATGATGACAGGGCGGGGAATGAACTTCATCAAATTACCTAATTTAAGAAGTCCCATCACAACTAGTATCAATCCAGCTAAAAATCCCGCAATTAGCAGACTATCATATCCATATTGCATAACAATACCAAATAACAAAGGCACAAAAGCTCCAGTCGGTCCACCAATTTGATACTTGGATCCTCCCAAAATGGAAATGAGGATTCCAGCGATGATCGTAGTATATAACCCGTATATTGGCTCAACTCCTGACGCAATTGCAAAAGCTAATCCCAAAGGAATGGCAACAATACCTACAACCAATCCTGCCGTAACGTCTTTTTGAAAACCTCTCATGTTATATCCTTGGAATCTCGTATCTTTTATCATTCTCTTCATTTTCACATCCTTAGTTGTTTTTAAGATTGAACTCTACAATTATCGGAATATATTCTTGCTTTTTAGAGGAGTTACTCGTTCAAATACGTATAATTGTATACGCTAAGTAAATATATAGAGGGAACGTAACTTCTTCCAACGGACATATTTTCTGTTTACAACAAACATGCGAGGGGCAAATAAAACCGAAGAAATAATCGTCATCTGTATTCTCCTTTGTAAAGTTATTTGACATGGTTATCAACTACGGTTCAACATTATACAGTAAAACGTAGAACTGTACATTACTAGCAAAGTTAACATTTGTTTACATATTTTTACGTTTATATTACAAACTGGGACGATACGTCCAGACTAGTTATTTTGAAGCCGGAAGTAATGACTACTATGCAGGGAATTGGAATGTTCGACTAATTGCCTATTCTTCGGCATATATTAAATTGATTTATCCAATAGAGAGATATTTTCCGTTTGAACGGAATAAGTCTGATTATCTGTAACTCTAGGGATACTGATTGTTGGGTTAATTCACAAAATGAGCTACGGATGCCCGTATCATTTGTTTAGGCAAGTTCAAATGTAGCCGAAATACTATTTTAATTGCCTTCCTCAACATATATCTTATTGGAATGCTCATTTTCCAGGAAAAGGAATCTGAACATTCCAATCCATTGAGACCATCTATGCATAAGTTGCCCATACAAAAACCCGTCCTCAATAAAGAGAGGACGGGTTTAAGGTATTATATATTTCTAATGCTTTTTACACTTACTCTACTACCGGAAGCCAACCTTTTATATTAATCAACTTCTCCCAAAGTGGATCTGGAATGACAAGTTCATCCTGATCTTTCTTGGAAAGAGTCGTACGTATTTCAATTTCTTTTCCTGCCCTGATTTTTTCAATCCAATGCGGTTCCATAAGCAGTTCTCGACCGAGGGCGATAAATGGCACGCCGGTTTCCATAGCTTCTGCTACTTCCTCCGGTGTGTGCAGAGAGCCTACACCGACTATCGGGATACGATTACCAACCTTTTCATGAATTTTAACGATTCGGGATTTTGTCCTATCACTCTCACGGAATGAACCATTCCAGAAATGACCTACCGATATATGCAGATAATCTAAGTTTTGATTAGCTAGTCTATCGACGAACTGGAGCGTGTCATTCAAAGTGATTCCAGGATTGCTGCCTTCTTCAGGAGAAATGCGGTAGCCGATAATAAATGGCTTTTTCGCATGCTCAGCCACTGTTTTTTCCACTTCGTTTACAAGGGTAAGCGGAAAAATCAATCGTTTTCCTAGAGTTCCTCCCCATTTATCTGTACGACGGTTCGAGTGTGGTGAAAAGAATTGTTGAAGCAAATACGTATTGGCCCCATGAATTTCTACGCCATCAAATCCTGCTTCGATGGCTCTTCTAGTCGCTTCTCCAAATGCCATAATAACGTCCTGAATTTCGTTTTCCGACATTTCCCGTGGTACCGGTGCATCTTGTTTGGAAGCAATCGCACTCGCGGAAACAGGTTGGTTATCAGGTACTAATTCGGGTGGACTTTGCCGACCACCATGATATATTTGTAAAATTGCTTTTGACCCTTTAGCTTGAATCGTCTCAGCCAATTTTCTCAAAGAAGGGATAAATAAATCGTCATCTACACTAAATTGACCTGGAAACCCTTTTCCTCCAGCTATTACATAAGCACAAGCCGTAATCACCGCACCAACACCTGCCGAGCGTTCCGCATAATAAGCCAGTTCATCTTCGGTTATAAAGCCATGATCATCCGAAGAATAAGTTGTCATCGGAGCCATCATGATACGGTTTTTCACTTCTACCCCTGAAGAAAATTTATATGGTTGAAAGATCTTTTCGTATTTTTGATTCATACCATTCTCCCCTTTTTTTCTTAATGGTGGTGATGCCCGTGAGGTTCTTTCGAAGGATTAGTAATTTCAAAACCTTCTTCCGGAACGTAAAAATATTTAATCCATACCCCATCAAGAAATTCCTCACGTGAATCAAGCAAAATATCTATATCTTTATCTGTTTTGACAATTTCATCATGTTCTGTCGGCGTATCAAGTTTCATCTCATAGTGAGCATGATCACCATGCATATGCGTGATATATACTCGAATCATTTTGCCTTCGGCTTCTTCACTGCTCAACATATTTTGTAAAACTTTTGCTGCATTACGGTTAATTTTGCATTTCATATCCATTCCTCCAACATAAATATTATCTATGTACTAAAATTCTACCCAATTAAAGGATATCTGTAACATCCATTTATACTCTTCTTCCAAGACCGTGTCTATTTAAATGCTTATCAACGGTCAGCAGGAAAAACGATGCCAATTTGCTTTCTTGCTTCATCCATGATTTCTATAGTCAATAGTGAATTCGCGAATGAATTTTTATCCGATTCTATTTTACCCTGATGAATCAATTCAACAAACTCTTTAACTTCATAATACATGGAAGGCATGTCCTGCTTAACCGAAATACTTTCCCTAGAACCATCCCGATAATGGATATCCACTGCTTCGGGTCCGGAAATCTTATTAATGAGAATGCTGCCATGTTCGCCTTGTATTTCGGATGGCTGGTTGGATTCCGTAATTTTCGAATACATTACGACCGCTTCCATTTCGTCATAGGAAAGTAATATGGTTCCCTGTCCATCTGCCCCTGATTCAAGCAATGTTCCTGTTGCCTGAATCTTATTTGGTTTACCGAACAGTACAACAAGTGGGTAAATGACGTAAATCCCTAAATCCATTAATGCGCCGCTTGAAAATTCCGGATTGAACGCATTCAAAACTGTGCCCTTTTTATACGCGTCATAGCGTGATGAATATTGACAATAGCTTCCTGAAAATCGCCGTATGGTACCTATTTTACTAATATTTTTCTCGATACTTTCAAAGTTAGGCATTACTGTTGATTTCATTGCTTCCATTAATAGCACTTCATTTTTTTGGGCAGCGTCAATCATCTTCTTAACTTCCATTGCATTCGAAGCTAATGGTTTTTCACATAACACATGCTTTTTATTATCTAAAAATAACACTGCCTGCTGTGATGAGAGTTAGGACTTGCAATATATACAGCATCAATCTCATCGCTTGCGGCCATTTCCTCTAAATTTGTAAATATCGTAGAAACTCCATATTTTCCGGCAAATTCCTTAGCCTTCTCTTCTGTACGTGAATAAACAGCGGTTAAAGAAAACTCCTCCACAAGCTTTGCTGCCTCTAAAAATCGCTCAGTGATCCAGTTTGTTCCTATTACTCCTAAACGTATCAACATCATATCCCCTTTCAAGCTAACTTATTATGTCCTCAATATACAGACAATTCACTAAAAAACAAAGGAAAATGACGACCAACGACGGTTTAAATTGGATTTTTCAGGTAATTTTCCTTTATAATCTTTCTATATTACTACTGCCATGATGTTTCTACATACTACCTATTCGGGAAAGAAAACTAAAAAGGAGCGTGTGAAGTTTATGACAGATTTAATGAAAAATAAAGTCGCAATAATTACGGGTGGCGGATCAGGAATTGGCCGTGGAGCTGCACTAAAGCTAGCTGAAAACGGTGCAAATATTGTCTTTTTTGATCGGACAGTTGAAAATGCCGAAAAGGTGAAGGAAGAAGTAGAATCCCTTGGTAGAGAGGCTTTAATCGTCAAAACCGATGTTTCTAAAGCCGATCAAGTTGAAAAGGCATACCAGGTAGCCTTTGACCATTTCGGGAAAATTGATTTCGTATTCGCCAACGCAGGCATCAACGGTGTGATAGCCCCCATCGAAGACATAAAGCCAGAGGACTGGGATCAAACACATACCATCAACCTAAAGGGTACCTTCCTCACTGTCAAATACGCCATTCCATATATGAAGGAAACAGGTGGCAGCATCGTCATCAATAGCTCCATCAATGGAAACCGATTTTTCAAGAATTTTGGTTTTTCCGCCTACAGCTCATCAAAAGCTGGTCAAGTTGCTTTCGGTAAAATGGCGGCACTCGAATTGGCAAAATATAAAATCCGAGTCAACATCATTTGTCCCGGCTCCATCGATACGAACATTCACGACAACACTTTCCCAGAAGATGAAAACTTAAAAAAAATCAGAATCCCAATTGAATACCCGGAAGGTTCACAGCCCCTTGCAAAAAAAGCCGGCACTACCGAGCAAGCAGGGGACCTTGTCTTGTTCCTAGCTTCAGCTATGTCCTCCCATGTAACAGGCACGGAAGTTTATATTGACGGAGCGGAATCACTGTTATAAGAATTGAAAAAAGCAGCCCTGATTTTTATCAGGAGTACTTTCTAAACAAGGTAAAAAGCTGAAACCCTATAAAAGGGATTCAGCTTTTTATTTTTATTTTTATGCTAATCCCTTTAACCCACGGCGGGCAAGAACTAGATAAGCCAACATGGCGATGGCATGACAACTTACCATCACAATACCCATCGGAAGGGGTGAATCACCTGAACCTAGACCCACTAGGGGAGCCATTAGTGACCCTAATATAAAAGGGAGCAGTCCAATTAAGGCCGAGGCACTGCCTGCTGTTTTTTTCTGATTCTGCATCGATAAAGAAAAACTTGTTGTACCGACAATTCCAACGCTAGAAACGGAGAAGAATAAAGCTATCAAGATTCCTGCTAACCCAATTTCGAGAAGGATAGATGAAAGAAGTAGGATCCCTCCAAATAATGCAAGACATAATCCTATTTGAAGGAGTTTTTCCTCTTTTACCTTACCTGCCAGCCTTCCAGTCACTTGAGAGGCAATAATGATACCCATTCCGTTTGTTGCAAAAATAAGACTGAACGTTTGGGGAGAGACACCAAAGATATTTTGGAGAACAAAAGGCGAACCGGAAATGTACGCAAACATTGCGGCACTTACGAATCCTTGTGAAAAAGCATAGCCCATAAATACACGGTCTTTTAATAAATTCCCAAAAGTTCGGAGTGTATCGGTTACCCCTCCCGCACTTCTATGATTAGGAGATAATGTTTCCTTTACACCGAAAAATGCTGCGGCAACCATAAGCACACTTAATACACAAATGACTATGAAAACTCCCCGCCAAGATGTGAACTGTAACAGCTGACCTCCAAAAACTGGAGCCAAAATCGGCGCAGCTCCATTTACCAGCATTAACATGGAGAAGAATTTTGTCAAATCCGTTCCTGAAAAAAGGTCACGAACAATGGCCCTGGAAATGACAATTCCTCCTGCTCCTGCGATACCTTGAATAAAACGTAATAATAAAAGCAATTCAATGGATGGAGCAAAAGCACATAACAGAGATGAAACGCAATAAATAGATAGTGAAATGATTAACGGTACCCGTCTTCCTTTTGCATCACTTAGTGGTCCTAGATAAATCTGCCCTAACGCCAATCCTAATAAACAGGCTGTCAAACTAAGCTGGGCTAAAGACGTACTGCTGTTTAGATCTTCAGCAAGCGTAGGCAGACCTGGTAAATACATATCAAGTGACAATGGTCCAATCGCTGCAAAGGAACCAAGCATAAGAGCCATCAACAGCCTTTTGGATTTAGTCATTTCGTTACCTGATGAAATTGTTTCTTTCAATTCAATCATTACTACCCCTATCCCTTTTAACAAGTTGTTTTTACTAAAAAATACGTGATCTTCTTTATTTTACAAAAAATCCAGTCAATTTACGATAAGTATGCTTTCCTTAAGTTAAAGATAATCCGAGTAATTCTATTTAGCACTCTTTTAAAATGATAAAGAGGGGATTCAAATTGCTTTGCACCATATTAACCTGTACACAGCAGTCTATCAATATTAAGGTGTATGACGAGAAGTCATCTAAAGTTTATGAGAAAGAAGGAGAACTAACCTTATCCACCACAAATAATGAATTAAAAATCACACGTGATTTTAGTAGAGGGATAGAAATTGACGGTTTAGAGACAGGAGGACTTTAATAAAAAAGGCATTATGGTTGATATTTCACTCTCAAAAAAGGACCCCATTTTTTTTGGAGTCCTTTTTTCACATGTCATTTTCATAATACTACTAAATTACGAGGAGTATCACCTGCTAAGCCATCCATCAAGTTTTGTGCAGCAAGGCTTGCCATTTTCAATCTTGTCGCAATGCTGGCACTCCCGATATGCGGTAACGTAACCACATTTGGCAATGTTAGCAGCGGATGATCCAATGAAACTGGTTCTTCTTCAAATACATCTAATCCTGCCGCCCAAATTACTCGGTTTTTCAACGCCTGATATAACGCCTTTTCATCAACAATCCCACCTCTTGCCGTATTTATGAGTACAGCCGTCTCTTTCATTAAATCCAGCTGATCTGCGCCAATCATATAAGTGGTTTCCGGAGTAAGCGGTAACATTACACAGACAAAATCCGAAACTTGGAGCAATTTTTCAAGGGGCTGATATTCAATTCCTAATTCTTTTTCCTGTTCATATTTACGGTTTCGATTAAAATAAACTAGATCCATATCAAAGCCCTTAGCTCTTTTAGCCAGTGCCTCACCAATCCTCCCTAACCCGATGATTCCCATCGTTGCACCGTGTACATCCTGCCCGGTCAGCTGCATAGGTGACCACGTTTCCCATTGTCCACTCTTTAAATAATCTTCTGCTTCTATCAGCCTTCTTGCCGTTGCAAGCAGCAAGCCAAAGGTTAAATCGGCTGTTGTTTCCGTTAAAACCCCCGGCGTGTTCGTGACCATGATGCCTCTTTTTATTGCACTATGTATATCAATATTGTTATAACCAACCGCCATATTGGCAATGATTTTTAGATTAACCGCCTTTTCAATCAGCGCCTCATCTATTTGTTCCGTCAACAAACAAAGCAGCCCATCAATTTCTTCTATTTCTTTTTCAAGCACATCTCTAGGAACCGGTATATCCTCTTGTTCCCACATCGTGACACGATAATTCCCTCTCAGCCTATTAACTATTTGTTCTGGCAATTTCCTTGTAATATAAATCTTAGGTTTCAAACTAGTCCCTCCTATACACTTTCTATTTTCTATAGAACGCTTTCTCTCAACATACATTACATCTTCAGTTTTAGTTATAAAATATACATGAATATGAAACCTCAACAGCCAAAATTAATTATAAGAATATTGGCTCAATTATTGAGATGCTTATTCAATTTTAAAATAAACAAGATAAATAAACCATCCATTACCAGTTATTTTCTCTATTAAAATCTTTTTCATTTAGAAGTTTCCGCTTGACAGTTTCATTTCATTCATCTCATCATAGATTAATAACCCTTTATATATACTTGCTCATTATTAGTAATATCACTATTTAGTTAATCTCAATTTGGGAGGATAGGCGACGTTCATGAAAACTAATACATTACTTGAAATTTATCCAATTATGGCTCCAAGTGCTTTATCATTGAAAAGCATAAACTTTTACTTAGTAAAACAGGATGAATCTTTAACATTAGTAGATGCTGGTATGAATGACGATGTTTGCTGGAATGCATTACAGAATACATTAAAGGAAAATGGTTTTACCATTAAGGATATTACAGAAATTTTGTTAACCCATCACCATGGAGACCATGTAGGTTTGGTTAACCGGATTACTGCACTCCACCCGATTCCTGTTTATGCCCATTCTAAATCCGTTCCTCGTTTAAAACGGGATCCTGACTTCTTAAGTATGAGAATTGAATTTTATAAACAGCTTTACCTTCAAATGGGCTGTGGTGAACTAGGTGATAAACAAGTCGCCTATTTATTCAATGCCGTTGATAATAATAAAGATCAAAGACTGAATTGTGACATCATTGAAATCACGGAAAAAAAATGGCTGAACTTTGAAGTAATCGAATTTCCCGGACATGCCCCGGATCAAATAGCCTTCCTTGACCAAAAAGAGAAACGGCTGCTTGCTGGTGATTTATTGATTGAACATATTTCAAGTAACGCCTTGATTGAACCTGATGAAAACGGCAATAGAATGCTGACGCTTGTGGATCATATCGATTCATTAAAGCGGTGTTTATCATTACAGATTAATCTCATTTTACCAGGACATGGTAATATCATCGAACACCCCGGTTCTTTAATTGAAAAAAGACTCAACAGTATTGAGTCAAAATCACAAAAAATCTTGGCTTTAATAGAATCCGGAATTTCGACGGGTAATGAACTGGCGAAAACCTTTTACAAAGAAAAATATGTAAAAGAGTTCCCGCTTGTCATGTCAGAAATTATTGGTCATTTAGATTACTTAGAATATCAGGAAAAGATCAACAAGGAAATTATCAAAAATGTGGTTCATTATTACGTTAAGTAAATATCAAAAAGGCTGAAATCCACAAAGATTTCAGCCTTTTTATCTTCCCAATTAAGCTTATACACACAAAACAATCTGTCTGGAAAAAATGCCTTTCTTGGCCACACATCGATCTGCAATTTCAAACCCGGCTTCTTCAATCATGTGATCCATCGTATCAATGGTTACGACAACCACCTTGTCAGCAAAGCTTTTGGCATGTTTAAGGATTGAGAGTTGATCTTCCGGAGTCGCATGTGTATATAGATTGTAAGGCATATCAATAATCGCTACATCATAATTTTTCGTAACATCTGAGATTGGACCGGTTGTTACATCACCTTCGAGTCCGAAATAAGCAATATTCTCTCTCGATCCATCTGTCACAAGAGGATTGATATCGCGACCATCAATATCTATGCCCATTGATAGGGCTTCCACTAACACTGTCCCAATGCCGCAGCATGGATCAATGGCTTTCACTCCATCTGGATGTGGAACCGCAATGTTAGCAATGGCTCTGGCTACTCTTGTGCTAAGTGCTGTTGAATACTCACGAGGCTTTTTCATATGATGTAACCAAACAGCTTCCGGTTTAACATATTTCCCGAAATACCAACGACCACCAAGTGGCACAATACCAAAGACCTGATCAGGATTACGTACATCGGCATTTCCCTGAATGTGCCAGCCAATTTCCCGTTCAATTTCACGTTGTCCATCATAATCTATTTTTGCTTCTTTATCCAAATCATTAATTTTAACAAATAACACTTTAAATGTTGAATGTGGTAAGTGAATATTTTTTACCTGCTCAACAATTTCGGATATGCTTTCCCCTTCGTACATCACCTCGACCCGTCCTTTAATAAACGGACTTCTGCTCGGTTCAATTTCAATATTACTTTTCAAAATATTAACTGATGTTTCTAAACCGAAGAACGAGCGCATCTCCATATTACATAAAGAGCGTTCATCTGGGCTGCACGTAAAGGTATATATATATGCCGGCAAACGGCTATGATTATTCAATGTATTCCCATCCTTCATAATACTTTAGATTATATCTTTCTATCAAACATAGCTTTAAAAGATTAGAAAAGCAAATAGAATCATGACGAAAAACAGCAGGAACGCTTTTCTTTCAGCGTACCTGCCGTTTTTAATAAAATTTAACCATTTACCTTCCTCCATCTAAAGCTAAAAAATATACGCAATATCTTACAACTTCGATTGGAAAAACAAGTGAATGTTAAACAAGTAATTAATCTAATGTATGCATTTGACTATTTATATAATTTGCCCGTGACTCTATGAAATTGAGGATGAAATCAGGTTCTTTATCGAAAATTTCAATATTATCCCTAATATATGGATCTTTCGGAACATACGGTCTGATTTGGTTATACATATCCTGAATAATAGGTTCCATATATCTTACGTTAAACTGATTGTTCATAATCTCTTTTAAAAGACGTTGATATTTTTGACGAAATGTATCTATATCCAGAATTCTTGCAGTCAATGTATTAAAACCTTTAATACCAACATAGTCCTCCTCCATCACCTTTCCATTTACATCTCTCCCCCATGTCGCATCATAATCCCACGGGATGATTTCAAATAGTCCAGTGTCTCCATTTCGGTACAAAGCATAATTGTGAACAAATCCATCAAAGTTTTGTGTGAAAATGACACCAGCCAGCCACCGCAGATACTTTTCCACATCTACATATTTTACAATTTCCTTTTCAAAATCCACTCTTGGAATTGTATTAATATTGATAATTAATTCTTGTAAATATAATTCATCCTGAGCTGTCCCACATTTTTTTTGATAGCCCAATTCTAAAGATTGTTTAATTCCTTTGTCTAAATCACTCATTAACGAGAAATTAGCATCTCCATCAACTGCATAAAAAATAGATCCTTTAGGCAAGTTTCCATTCTTCAAATAATGTTCATCTACTGATTCTAATTCTAGGTATATCCCCTCGTCCTTCCCATTCAAATTCAGGAAAACAAATTGGGATCTTGGTGATAAAGTTCCTATATCTGCAAAAAAATCTAATGATAATTTATTTCTTAGTAAAGATTTATCCTTATATTCAGCGTTTAAATGCACTTCTTTGGCATTTCGATAAGTATTTGGCTTGTAAAAGATTACATTATAGGACTTCTTCCGAAAATCTCGGATATGGGAGCCACGGTAAACGATATCAATATCGAGTTTTTTTCTGTTTATTGTTAACTTTGCACATACCGGATCATTGCACCAAATGTCTCTACGAAGTTCCATTAAATTTACAGGTGGAATAAAAAGCTGATATATAGGTATTTCCTTGTCAGCATTCATATAACCCTTCCCTTTCATTTTCATTTTAATTTATGAAAGAAAGCGAAGGATGCCACAAAAATAACTAATTTTTTTAAAAAGGTTTTGTGATAATCAATAGCACATTACGTACAAGCAACATAGTTTATTATGGAAAAGGAGGATAAATATATGTCAAATATTTCTCGTGATATACAAAATGCGGTGGATAGGGCTAATTCTTTTGGGTTAAGCGACTTCATGTATCAGGACCCTCGTTCAAGAGCCCGTTCTACGAGGAAAAAGAATAGAAAAAGGCGGAGTACTCGTCGTTCACCACGGCGCACCAGCAGAAATCGGGCCACGTGTAGCATTCAACGACGTACCAGCAGGAACCGCTCTACTTGTAGCACTCAACGACGCACCAGCAGGAACCGGTTTACTTGCAGGTCTCTCCGACGCACCAGCAGGAACCGTTCTACTTGCAGGTCTCATCGACGCTCTTGCTGGAGAAGGAGATGTACTTGCAGGACTCAACTAGGCTCTTGCTGGAGAAGGAGATCTACCTGCAGGACTGAACGACGTACTAGCAGAAATCGGCGTTCTTGCGGAAATCGACGTTCTTCCAACAATCGGCGATGCCATAGAAGGCCTTCCATTTGCTTCCGAAATAATTGTAGATGGAACTTTTAATTGTATGAATGTTTTGAGGAGAAATCTTTAGAAGAGGCAACTTCAGAACGTTGAAAATATTTTTAAAGAGGTGATACTTTTTTATCACCTCTATTATTATGAAAAAATATAACTAGCTTTTTTTAAACTACTAAAGAATCTGTCAAATCTCATGAACGATCACCCAATGTAGAAATCAGAATTACTACCATATGCATTAACGGCAATTCAACACATGCCCAATTAGGGGGGCATGGACCACCTTCATTATTTTTGCACAATGAAAGTGCGTACCTTGCAATGCAGTCAAAAAAAGGATCCTACCGGCTTTAAGACCGGCACGATCCATTTTAATTCTTATTTAACGGAGACCAATTCGAACTGTGCATATACATCCTTCAGCCCTGCTTGAATCGCTTGACCTGCCTTACCACGATAATACATTTGCACACGATCAATCAATTCTTCGATACCATCTTTAAGACAATAACCGCGAAGTAGTTGACGAATGTATTCCCTGCCATGTTCTGTAGCAAGGGTACAGGATGCATCAACGATAACACCATATTTAAAGTCCAATTCTACAGTGATTGTGATGGAATCATATACATTCCTCGCTGCCATACCTTGTGGAAGTTTTGCATGTCCTGCAATAAAATATGTGTTCATCATCTGATCTCCTCTGTCTGTAATTAATGTACGGAAACCTGCTCGAAGGGCCATGCAGGCAATTGCTTACGTAGTTCTTTATCTTGTCTGAAGCCCAGAGCGTATTCCCCCTGCATTACAGTATGAATTTCACGCGTTCCTTCGTAAATGACTGGAGCTTTTGAATTCCGTAGGAAACGTTCCACCGGATATTCATCCGAGTAGCCATAGGCACCATGGATTTGAACCGCATCATTCGCTGCTTCGTTCGCTGCATTACATGAAACCCACTTAGCAAGTGATGTTTCCTTGGTATTACGTTTGCCTTGGTTTTTTAATGTTCCAGCTTTAAAGACCAGCAATCTGGAAATCTCTAGATTCGCGCTCATCTTAGCAATCATCTGTTGAACAAGCTGATGCCTACCAATCTCTTTTCCAAATGTACTGCGCTCATGGCAATACTTTAAGCTTGCTTCTAGACTTGCCTCGATTAACCCTACAGCACCTGCAGCTACTGTAAAACGACCGCTGTCCAATGCTGACATGGAAATTTTGAAGCCCTCTCCCTCTTCACCAAGTCTATTCGCAATTGGAACCTTTACATCCGTTAAAAAGACTTCGCCTGTATTTCCTGCGCGAATTCCTAATTTTCCTTTAATGGCTTTGGATTCCACTCCCTCAAAAGTACGTTCTACAATAAAAGCAGTAATCCCTTTGGAGCCAAGATCATGATCCGTCTTAGCAAAAATGAGGAAATGATCCGCATAATCGCAGAGAGAAATCCAAGTTTTTGATCCATTCAAAATGTAATAATCCCCATCACGCTTAGCCGTTGATTTCATTGCTGCTACGTCAGACCCTGCATTCGGTTCAGTCAGTCCGAAAGCGCCAATCTTAGTTCCTTTTGCTTGCGGTACTAAATATTTTTGTTTTTGTTCTTCAGTTCCCCATTGCAATAAAGTCATGCTATTCAACCCTGTATGTACTGAAACTGCAGTGCGGTAAGCCGTATCACCACGCTCTAACTCTTCACAAACGATAGCGAGGGTATTATAATCCATTCCGACTCCACCATACTCTTCAGGGATACAAACACCCATCAGCTGCAATTCTGCCAATCTCTTTAGAATATGAGGTTGAAACTGTCCTTGTCGATCCCACTCTTGAATGTATGGGATAATTTCCTTATCCACAAATTTCCTTACCACTTTTTTCACACTTTGCTGCTCTTCTGTTAATTCGAAATTCATCATCTAAATTCCTCCTAAATAATTTTATTTTGTTTAAATTTGATTATTTCGTCTGGTTTATACCCAATTCCAGCCAAAATCGAATCAGTATGCTCTCCATACAGGGGTGGATGCTTTCTCATCGTGACAGGTGTTTTCGAAAGTTTTAAGGGGGATCCTGTTACTCTCAGATTTTCAACAGTAGGATGCTCCATATTCACCAACATGTCTCTCGCTTTTATTTGGGGATCCTCTAACATCTCTGCGATAGTATTAATTGGTCCATTTGGAATCCCCGCGTCATCAAGCAGCATTTTCCACTCTTTTTTTGTCTTTCTTTTTAACAAATCTTCAACTATCGGTATTAATTCTTCCTTGTTAAGCAAACGATTTTCATTACGCTTAAACTGTTCCTGCTCCGCTAAATCCGGTCTTTCTAAAACATATGTGAATCGCCTGAACTGCTCATCATTTCCTACAGCCACGACTAACTCTCCATCGCTTGCATGAAAAGTTTGATAAGGCACAATATTCGGATGTTGATTTCCCATTCGCTCAGGAGTTATTCCATTGAATAAATAATTACTGGCAACATTTACTAACGAAGAAACCTGACAATCCATTAACGAAATATCAATTTCCTGTCCTTCCCCCGTTTTTTCCCTATGATGTAAAGCTGATAAAATGCCTATGCATGTATATAAACCAGTCAATATGTCAGCAATAGCAACGCCGACTTTCATGGGACTCCCATCCGTTTCTCCCGTGATGCTCATCAAACCACTCATCGCTTGAATGATATAATCATAGCCAGGTAAATCTTTATAAGGGCCGGTTAAACCAAACCCTGTGATCGAGGCCATAATCAATTGGGGGTTGAATTCCTTTAATTCCTCATAACCTATCCCCATTTTTTCCAAGGTACCTGTCTTAAAGTTTTGAACCACTATATCCCCCGAAGACACCAGCTTACGGAAAATCTCTTTCCCTTTTTCAGACTTTAAATTCAAAGTCATGCTTTGCTTATTTCGGTTGGCGCATAAATAGTAAGCGCTTTCTCCTTGGGCAAACGGTGGACCCCAGCCTCTCGTTTCGTCACCTGATTCATGGTGCTCAATTTTAATTACATCCGCTCCCAAATCTCCGAGAATCATTGAACAAAACGGCCCCGCCAAAACACGGGATACATCGATAATCCGGACTCCATCCAAAGCTCCATTCATTTTATCACCCCTTTCTAACTTTCGGGATACACAAAAAGAGCCAGCAAAACCAACAATGTTATTACATTGAACGTTTCACTGACTCTTATCCATGGCTTGTCTACCGGCAAAGGAAGATCAAGTGAACAAAGTCAATTTTATAAATTCTAAGTTTAAACCAAGCCGGCTTTGCAGCAAGGTAACTTGCCGTCATCGGTTTGGTAAATTAAGTATAAAACTATTAATTGAATTTTGCAATAATTTTGTTTATTACTTAATAATAGCTAATTTAATTGTACCCCCTCTAAACTGTTTAATTATGAATTTGAAATATTGACATTCCTAATACACTCTGAAATCTCTCTATACTCATCTTTATGGTGTTTGGAATTGCCTTAATAGTTGTGACATGTGATGATTAGAGTACCTATTTCTATATGTAAATATGATTCAAGAGTACTTGCTTTCTTTTCTTATTTAAATTTTTTAAAATTTAATATTGATCGGCGAGGTAATTAATGATTCAAAGGGAGATGGCAAAATGGAAAATATTAAAAACGAAATAGTCGAAGCCATCAAGAACTATTCTACTATTATCATTCACCGTCATATTAATCCGGACCCGGATGCATTAGGATCACAAGTCGGTCTACAACAACTAATTAAACATTCCTACCCTTCCAAAGAGGTTTATGTGGTAGGAGAAGAAGTGAATAGCCTGTTGTTTATTAGTAAAATGGAAGTTATCCCTGATAAAACTTACAAGGGCGCATTAGTGATCGTTTGCGATACTTCTAACACTTCACGCATTAGTGATTCCCGATATACACTTGGGGACATGTTGATTAAAATTGACCACCACCCCGAATATGAACAATTCGGTGACCTTTCTTGGGTTGACCCTTCTTATAGCTCTGCAAGTGAAATGCTTGTTGACTTATTTTTGAATTTTCCAGAGGATTTTAAAATAAACAAAGAAGCAGCTAAAGCATTTTATGCAGGGATAATTAGTGATACAGGGCGTTTCTTGAATGGAAATACTTCTCCTAGGACCTTAAAAACGGTTTCGCTCTTACGAACTTATAATTTTCAGCCAGAAAGAATCCATAACCTCCTTAATACAAAGACTAAAAATTCTTCAAGGCTTCAAAAAGATATTCTTATGAGCTTCAAAGTAACCGATAAAGGGGTAGCTTACTTTATTATGACAAAGGAACTGTTAAATAAGTATGGTGTAGACCGAGTAGAAGCTTCAAATTTAGTTAACACCCTTTCTTCTATTAAAGGAAACAAAATCTGGGCGTTCTTTATCGAATATCCGACGGAAATCCGTGTCAGAATTCGTTCAAGAAATATCCCTATCTCTTCAATTGCCCGGCAATTCAATGGAGGAGGGCATTCATTTGCTGCCGGTGCAACCATCCATTCGTGGGAAGAAGTAGATCATGTTATTGAGGCCTTAAATCAAGTTTGCCCAAAGTAAGCTAGAGAAAAATTGCCTGCTCCTAGGTAAAGTAAAAAGCCTCAAACCTATATCAGTCTAAGGCATGAGGCTCTCTCTACCATTTATTTTTTAACTGCCTTCAGCTCCACTTTACCCAGTTCATCTACTAAGAATGTTAAATTTTCAGATTTATCATAAGAAGTTATTGGGAAATTAACAGCAATGGTTGTTTGACTACTCTTTTGACTCATTTCAAACCTCTCCGCTTGATATTCGAATTCATCTATTACTTTCATATGATTTGCAAAAACATTTTCACATTACTATATAAACCGTATTTAACATTCAATATTTCTCAAATCTATTAAGGCGCACAAAAAAAACGCCCAAGGCCAAAAATCGGCTGAGGCGTTTTTTTACATTAATTACTTGGATACTTCTTTAAGAATAGATAAGTCAACCATACCCTTAATATCACTGCTAGGAACATATCCCGCTTCTTTGCTTATATCAGCCATTTCCTGAATAACTTGTTCATTAACTTCCGTCGTTACTTCTAAGCGTGAAAACGCAGAGGTAACTTCTTCTTTGCTTAATTCTTTTCCAGTTAGTTTCTTTAAATGCTTAATAACTAATTCTTGGCTTTCTTCAGGATTGTTTTGGATAAAATCCACTGCTTTTTTGTGAGCTTTCAAATAAGATGCGGCGAGCCCCTTTTTATCCAAGAACTTCTGACTTGCAGCCACTACCGTGTTTGGTGAATCTTTTCCCCATGCAAACTGATCCCAGTCAAGCACTAACTTTCCCTTTGCCTGGTTTTCCAATACGTATCCCCATGGTTCCTGGGTAGCTGCAGCATCGACTGATTTTTGGACAAAAAGTGCTGTTGTGTCAGCGGGTGCTGCCGCATATAACTCAACTGTTCCTCCGTTAGTAGTCGGTTTTAAGTCAACGTCTTGAAGCGCTTTTCTAAGCATGACATCCTGTGTGCTCCCTATAACAGGAATCGCTACTTTTTTACCGTCTAAATCTTTTAAATCCGTTACCTTGCTGCCCTCACTAGCCACAAGAACGGCCCCACCATTAACAGCTCCAGAAATCAGGTGGTATTCCGGGTTTTTAACGTAAAAGTTAAGTAATGGACCAGGCCCAACTGTTCCGACATCAATAGCGTTTGTAGCCATTGCTTCCATAAATAGCCCACCATTAGCCACTGTTTTGGTTTCAATCTTAACATCTTCACCGAACTCTTCTTCAAAAAAGCCTTTTTCAAGTGCAATAATCGTTGCACTGTGAGTTAAGTTAGGAAAATATCCAATTTTCACAGTTTGTTTCCCAGTGCCTTTTCCCTCTTCTTTACTTGTGGATTGTGTGCATCCGCTTACTATTCCGATTAACAATACAGACATAATAAGGGCAAAAAATGATTTTTTCAGCATATTTCCCTCTCCTTTTAAAATATAATCTTATTAAACTACCGTTGATTTACTCCCCATTTCAGTTGAACATTTCGTTCTAGACGTGAGAAGACAACATTATCCACGATTGTTCCGATAATTGCGATAATGATCATTACGGAGATGACCAAATCCATTTGTCCGAGCGATCTACCCATTTCTAGCAATTGTCCAAGACCGCCGCCACCGCCAAGTAATTCACCTGCCATCAATGCACGCCAAGAAAATGCCCATGCAATTCGCAGCCCGGATATTATTTGTGGAACAGATGCTGGTAAAATCACGGTACGTAGAAAATGAAACCCGGTCGATCCATATGTTTTGGCAACCCGTTGATACAGCTGGGGCACATTCCGGAATCCACTGGTTGCATTAACTGTCATCGTCCAAGTTGCGCCGATAGTGACGATAAAGAGAATCGAAAAATCATTCAATCCAAACCAAATTATTGCTAAAGGGAACCAAACGATACTCGGTATGGACTGTAAAGCCGTCACGACGAATCCAAGCGTATCTTCAACCAGTTTAAAGCGCCAAATGAAATATCCTAATATCAGACCTATTATAATGGCAATCGTGAAGCCGATCAGGATACGGCCAAGGCTTTTTCCGATAGCATCGGTTATTTGTCCGCTAACTAGTCCATTAAACAGAGTTTCCAACACTTGAGTCAGGCTCGGAAACATGAAATCTGGAAGACTGGAAAGTCTAGATGTGACTTCCCATATCCCCGCTATCATCGCGATGAATATGATTCGTCTTAAAGCTGTAATCATTCCCCATTTCCTCCTTCAACACTTTTTCAATTTCCTCCTGCAAGATCGATAGAACCCTTTGTTCAGTGTTCAAAGTTACACTATCTGGCATAACTCCATCTTTCATGGATGGGACGGAAATCGTCTCTTTAATTTTCCCGGGACGGGTTGCAAAGACGATAATTTTTTCAGAAAGCTGAACAGCCTCACGAATATTATGGGTAACAAAAAAGATTGTCACTTTTGTTTTTCTCCAGATTTCGAGCAGCTCTTTATGCAAGACCATCCTCGTTTGCTCATCAAGCGCAGAAAATGGCTCATCCATCAACAGAATATCCGGTTCCATAACCAGCGCTCTTGCAATGGCTACCCTCTGTTTCATGCCCCCTGAGAGCTGATGTGGATAGGAATCCACATAGCGGCTGAGGTGAACCATTTTTAAAATGTCTAATGCCTTCGATTTCGCCTCTTCTTTGGGCATTTTCTTTAACTTCAATCCGTATGTAACATTTTCAAGTACCGTTAACCAAGGAAATAACCCTGCCTCTTGAAACACTACGACTCGTTCCGGTCCTGGCTTCATCACCTTTTTTCCAGCTACACGGATCTCCCCTTTATCAGCCTTATCCAGACCAGCAATTAGATACAGGAGTGTCGATTTACCGCAGCCTGATGGCCCAACAATCGAAACGAAGCTTCCTTTCTCCACCTCTATGTTAATCTCATCGAGCACCTTTATGCTTTCTTTCTTTTCATTCAAAAAACTTTTTTCAATTCCATCTATTGTTAAATACATAAAGTCACCCCACTTTTAAATCGCATTGATTTACTAAACATTATTTCTTAATAATGATTAATCCAATGGTTTTTGTCAACTATAAAAATGCAAAAATTCTAATTTATCGGTATTTTTCAATCAACTCTTTTTATTGTATAAATAAAACAATACTACTTAATTTCGTAAGAAACATTATTCTAGTTCCAACCCATAAATAGACAAATAGCCTGAGACCCTTAATAAAACAAAGATCCAGACTATTCTGCAATGATTATTTTTGTAAACGCGCAAACCTTTCACATTTAAGAAAAGTAGTTGGACCAATTTCTAGCGCAAACATACTTGACAGACTTCAAAGACTACCCTACCTATTTGACGAACTGGAGACATACATATATTCTCGTTTCTATTTTAAAAAATTCTGCTTCCATATAATTTATCCTTCATTTTTTGCGTTCTAGCATGCAATGGTTTCTTCAGAACGATACCTAAGATGAGAGTGATTATTAAAAAGAGAAATAAGACAAAAATATCCTTGCCAGCGACACTCCAGGTTATTCCCCCAACCGATTCACGAAGTAAACCAACTGCATAGGTGAATGGCAAGAAGGGATTGATATGTTGAAAAAATGGTGGTGTCACTTGAATAGGGAAGGTCCCGCCTGAACTTGATATTTGGAGGACCATTAAGACAACACTTATTCCCTTTCCCACATTTCCAAGAACTGAAACAAAGGTGTAGACAATGAGTGTAAATACTGTACTAATCAAGACAGAAAACACGATGTACTCAAATTTATCAGCTACATATACATCAATTAGGATAATATTGCCTATAGAAACACTGAGTGCCTGCATTAACCCAATGATGAAGAATATTAGGTACCGCCCAATATATATTTGATACGGGCTGTAAACTTTATGAGAAACATCCACGCTTAGCATGGAAATTAATATTGTGCCACCCACCCAAAGTGAAAGTGCGGTGAAGAATGGGGACATGGCTGATCCATAGTTTGGAATCGGAAATAAACTGTGTTTATTGAGTAGCACTGGTTCTGAAAAGAAGTCGCTTTCTTGCTCGATGTCATTTTTTAAGAAAGCAATCACTTCTTCCATGTTATAAGACTTATCGATTTCTCTCATTTTAGCCGCTAGAGCCTTTATTTTCGTTTCGATTTCTGGAAACTTATTCTGTAACTTATCGATTTCTCCTGTGCGAGTTTCCAACGTTCGATTGGTCTCATTTAACAGTGTCCTTACTTCGGGAAGAACCTGGCTACCCTCTTCCATTGTGAGCTGAACTTTTTTCAATATGGAATCCGTTTCATTCCAAATTTCATTGAATTTTGGTCCTGTTTCCTTTGAATAGTTATCCTGGAAGCTTGCCAAGACTTTATCATTGTTCTCACCAAGATCTATAAGTGAGCCAAAGGAACGGTTATTCAGCGCTTGAAGTTGATTCGAAGCATTATCCCGCAGATTATCCATTAGCTTTATTTCTGGTTGAAGCCAGTTATTCTCACTAAATTGATTGACTCTCACCAATAAATTATACATACTGTCCAACAGGTACAACTCTTTTTTTATCCTCGTTATCCCTTGTTCAACTATCTGATCCACTTCATCGCTAGGCAACTCCTGATTCGTTAACCGGTTTGCTAGCACTAAGATAGATTCATTATCGCTTCTTACATTTGCAAGATCATTTTCTAATAGTGGATTGATCCCCTCGAATGCCTGCCTTGTTGAATCTACATAACTAGAAACGTCTGACACTAATTTGTCTTTTTGTGACGTTATTCCTTCAATTGAATCCAGACCATCATTAACCATCTTAATGATGTCTTCAGCCCTTTTTACATGTGTTTGGACCGTTTTGATATTTTGCTCAAGCTCAGGCAGTTTCTCCTCTAATAAATACACCATATTCTTCATTTTTTGAATGGTCGGTAACTCATTTTGCAACGTGATTCCCAGTTCATTAAAGATTGAAAGGATACTCCCGCTAGCTGTTTTAATAAAGCTTTTGCTCACATTGTCCACAATACTATTAGCCCCTGCAGCAGTCATTTTAGGAGCAATGGAATTGATTTTTTCATTAACATAGTAATCAATCTCCGCTTTAATGGGGTCATCTGTCATGATGGTCGCAATATGTTCTGAAAAATCAGCTGGAATGATGATAGATGCGTAATAATCTCCCTTTTTCACCTTTGCAATGGCATCTTTTTCTGTTGTGAATCTCCAGCCTAAATCTGAATTCCCCTTTAGCCCCTCTATAACTTCATTGCCTAAGTTCACGGCTTTACCATTTAACTCTGTACCTTTATCATTATTGGAAACACCGACAAGGATTCCTTCCGTATTTGCATAAGGGTCCCAAGAAGCAACAATGTTAAACCAAGCATAAATAGACGGGATAAACATTAGAAAAACAACAACGATACAGACAAACAAATTCCTATAAATACTTTTTAAATCGTCAATGAAAATTTCTCGAATATTTTTCAAACCTTACCCCCGCGCAAATAGTTTTTTGTTACTATTATTCGAAAAATAGTCTCGATCAATACTAAGTAAACATATCCATAGTCTTTCCCCATATTGAAAAGAAGCCGGTGTCGATAACTACACCCGCTTCTTAGAGTTTTGACTTATTTCTTTTTTTTGACTTATTTCTTTTAATAAAGAATTGCTAGTTGGTACGAATACTTTTTATCCTCTTCTGATTTTTACCTTACCTTCAAACATCTCAATAACACTTCCCAACCAGTGCCCAAGGCCCTTGTTTACTGTATCCTGAATTTTACTGTATAGTCGGTTACAATTTTGAGACCATAATTACTAACATTTCGGGTTCGTTCTTTATTATATTTTCTAAAAATTAATCAGAAATTCATTGATAAAAAAGTGATTTCTCCAGGAGGAAAAACCACTTTTTTTGTCATATTATGTTTTAACGTTTTTCAATTACTTTTATCAATTCTCTTAAATAATCTGGAAGATCTGGAGGACGTCTGCTGGATACAAGATGTCCGTCTACTACAACAGCCTTATCTATCCATGTTGCCCCGGCATTCTCCATATCATCTCTAATACCAGGTGTACTCGTAACATTCTTCCCCTGCAAAATTTTAGCAGAGATTAAGACCCATCCTGCATGACAGATTTGTCCGATTGGCTTTTTACTTTCTTCCATGTTCTGGATAAGTGTAATCACTTCAGGAAAACGACGAATTTTATCAGGGGCCCAACCTCCTGGGACAAGGATGGCATCATATTCATCCGCTTTAATACTACTATATGCAAAATCTGATACAGCAGGCACACCATATTTTCCAATATATGTTTCATTTGCCTTTTCTCCAGCGAGGTGAACAATCGCTCCCTCTTCTTTTAAACGCAAGATTGGATACCAGAGCTCTAAATCTTCGAAATCATGGTGCACAAGACTGATAATTTTCTTTCCTACTAATCGCATGTAATCTCTCCTTCTTTATTAAAATACATGGTTCCCCTTCACTTTACTATCCTTCCACATATATTGCCCTTTCCTGCTACCAGCTAACCTTTTAATATAACAATGAAAGTATCTATTTTTGCTACTCTGTTCCCACAGTTATTTTACCATTTAATTACCTTTTTAATATTTTCCTTGCAATTGAATTTTTAGTCTTTCATGATTTTTTCTCCGAAACTAGCATTTCCTCCTACAGAAATTTACATTTTCAAATATCTATTATCGACACTGTTCCATTCTATTCTATTGACATAGAAAACCCCCGAACAAGATATTCGAGGGTAAGGTTTATACGTAACGATCTTCTTTGTATAGTAAAATGATAAAATAAAAAACGGCAAAAACATTGCTTAACAATGCTTCCGCCGTTCGGATGACCTGTGAGGGATTCGAACCCACGACCCCTTCCCTGTCAAGGAAGTGCTCTCCCACTGAGCTAACAAGTCGTATGTATTATTTAGCTTGTTCTACTACTTAAGTACATAATTTATTATAAGTTTTTTTAATAAAAAGTCAACGAATTATTTCAAAAAAATTTTATGTTTATCTTTAAAGGAATTTCTCTACCAAAAATACGAACTAGCGTTCTTTTTTATTTGCATAAAAAACATACGTTCGCATATAATAAAAGTAAGCTAAGGAGTGATAAAAAATGAAATATATTCTTCGTAAACATATGGAGGGAAATATTCCCTTAGAGATTATTTATCTTTCCGAACAAGGGAAGATTACCCAGCGGAAAATTCAGGTGCTTGAAATAAATCCAGGACATATTCGTGCCTATTGTTTTCTAAGGCAGACAAAACGAACATTTAAAATGGACAATATTCTTTCTGCCCGCCTTATTAAACCTAGGTATGATAGATCCGGATGAAAAATATGGTATTATTTCGTAAAAATTTAACCGATTAATTCTTCCTCTTCCTGAATGTTCTTTTCTTTCTCAGTTAACGATTCTTCTTCATCTCTTAGACGATGTGCTAATCTTGAAGCGGCACTCGCAGCAATACTTGCAACGATATCATCCAGGAATGTATGAACGACTCCTTCTTGCTTCTTATCCAGTTCGTGAATGACACCTATTTTATTTTTATCTAAATGTCCAAAGGTTGTCACAGCAATGCTTCCGTAGCCTAGAACTGCACCAAAGGCAATGGTTTCATCCACTCCGAACAAGCCTTCATCCGATTCAACAATTGATTGCAGCGGTTCTGATAACTTCTTTTGCTCAGCAAGTTTATCAAGCTCCACACCGACTAAAATAGCATGTTGAATTTCCCTTTTTAAAAGAACGCGCTCTACGCCGCGAATGCATTCCTCCAATTTCAAATCAGCTTTGTAAGGGAACTGCAATTCATATACAATTTCTGCAATGGCTTCCACACTGACACCACGTTCTATTAATGTTTGCTTGGCCGCTCTTGTTACTTCCCTGCTGTGTACGTGTACATCTGTCATTTCTCTGCCACCTCTTTTTTTGTAATATTTTTCTATATCCTTTCATTATAGCATCTTATATTTCAAATTTTCAGAAAATAAAATGAAATTTTTCTATTTGAAATTCTTGTCACGAGAAAAAGATGCGAAGCTGTGATAAAATAGCCAAGTAAGTGGTTTTTCATTATTAATTATAGAGGTGCGGAAGAATGAGTTTACGTAAAGGCACGATAAAAGAGTACATGTTTAAAAGTGAAGCTTTAGCAGAAGAATTGGAGCTACTTGTTTACTTGCCTGCTAATTTTTCTCCACTATATAAATATTCGCTTGTCATTGCTCAGGATGGCCGTGATTACTTTCAGATGGGACGGATTGGTCGCGTAGCCGATGAACTATTAGGGAACGATGAAATTGAGAATATCATCGTCGTCGGTATTCCTTATAAAGATCGATTTGACCGCAGACGTAAATATCATCCAGATGGGGAACAGCACGTTGAATACATACGTTTTCTCGCCCATGAACTTGTTCCGTTTTTAGATGATGAATTTCCAACCTATCAAATGGGGCATGGTCGTGCTTTAATCGGTGACTCTCTTGGTGGCACTGTTTCTTTATTGGCTGCTCTTCAATATCCTCATACATTTGGGAAGTGCATCATGCAATCTCCTCTTGCAAATGAAGCAGTATTGGATGCCGTCCGTAATTTTGAGAATCCGCATCTCCTAGAACTTTATCATGTAATTGGGACCGAGGAAACCGATGTTCCCACGACAGATGGAAATCGGGCTAACTTTATAGAACCTAACCGGGAATTGCATAAATTATTAAACCAAAAAGGATTTCCTTGCTTCTATGAAGAATTTGAAGGTAATCATACCTGGAAGTATTGGCAGGCAGATTTAAAAAGAGCACTATTGGAAATGTTCTAACAAAACTAGAAACCCTTCTTTTAAGAAAGGTTTCTATAAAACATATCCAAATACAATATTACAACTATTAAAAATTTCAGGAGGTTTCAATTATGAAATATGGTGTTGCAATTTTCCCTTCAAAAAAACTTCAAGATTTAGCTAACTCCTATCGAAAACGTTATGATACGAAGTACGCTTTCATTCCACCACATATTACACTTAAACAAACGTTTGAAGCTACGGATATGGAAATTTCTACAGTTGCAGATCGATTAAAAGACATTGCAAAAAAATTCCAGCCTTTTAAGTTAAATGTAACGAAAGCGAAGTCTTTCCAACCCGTGAGCAATACAATTTATTTTAAAGTCGAATTATCCGAGGAACTTCAAGAGCTGCATGTAGCACTTCACGATGAGAAATTTTGTAAAAGTGAAAGTGAACATGCCTTTGTTCCGCATATTACGATTGCTCAGGATTTATCCGATAATGAGCACTCTGATGTTTTAGGCCAACTTAGTATGCTAGATGTTAGCCAGGAAGAAGAAGTAAAGCGAATCCACTTATTGTACCAGCTTGAAGATGGGGCATGGACTGTATATGAAACATTTAGATTAGGAGCTGAATAATTTCGTGTTTGTAAAAATTGCCGAGAACACCCAAGAGCGTGAGTATGCTTATATGATTAGAAAAAAAGTATTCGTCGATGAACAAAATGTCCCAATTGAAGAAGAGATTGATCAATACGAAGAAGACTCCACTCACTTCGTTTTATATAATGAACAAGAACAGCCGGTTGGGGCCGGGCGATTCAGGGTCATTGACGGCGTTGGTAAGGTCCAGCGCATATGTGTACTTTCAACAGAACGAAAAAATGGAGCTGGTGCTATGATTATGAGTGCTATTGGGGAATTTGCCGAACAAAATAAAATTCCTCAATTAAAGCTTGATGCTCAGCTACACGCGATTCCTTTTTATTCGAAACTAGGTTATCAGATTGTTTCCGATGAATTTATGGACGCTGGCATACCCCATAAAACGATGAAGAAAAACATTTAATAATACAAAACGCTGTCCATCCATTTTTCTGGATGGGCAGCGTTTTTTTTTGTTTTCACGAGTTAATTTTTAAATCTTTTAAAAAAACCGTTTCCGTTCAATGGCAATCTTCGCAAATATACATAGTCTATATATAGAAAGCAAGAAGGAGGGAAAATTTTATGAGTAACAATGAATTTAACCTGGAGGAGTCTCAAAAAAGACTAATGGAACTGCTGGTTTCACGGACTTTGAGAAAAAATGGTTTCAAAAAAGAGAAAGTTGATTTGTCTGAAAAAGAGAGAAACAACTTAAAAGAAACCATCCGCTATTTACAGGAACAATCACAAATTCTCATAAACCAAGAAAAGAAAATCACGGAAAATGATGTTAACCCAGTAACAAATTCTTATCAAACCAAATATAGGGATTCGAAAGATAAATAACTTCACCATTATTTATCTAAAGAAACCTTACTTGCTGGAGAATTAAGTAAAACTAGACCTAGCAACACTTACATTTCATTCCTAAAGTTCCAGCTTCGTTATAATTTCATCCCCGTCTCACTAATAATTTTCTTAAGTATTAAAAAATAGACGAATGAATTGATTTATTCGTCCAACCAGATTAACCATCCAAGCATATTTTAATAGGGAATAAAACCTAAGGAGGAAAAAACGACATGAACCAAAATGTATTTCGTAGCAACTGTAACACTCATGAAGACTCTGACAGATCATGGTCGGCTCTAGATTCCGCTTCACGCCATCCCTTAACAGGATTCTGCAACGAAGAAAACCAGATTGAACAAGAGGCAAGACAGGAGAATTCTCAACTTCAACTTTCTGAAGAACTAATTTACATTAAAGATTCTTGTAATGTAAATGTTACTTCTACAGATGTTAAAGCGGCACTTTCATTACAAGCGGCTCTACAAGCAGCAATTGCGGTCATCGTAAGTATTTCCATTGCAGATTCTGAAAATGCTGATCGAATTACCCAAGAGTTAATTCAATCTTCTAATGTAAGACAAATTACACGCCAAAAAACGATTGTTGAAAACAGCCGTGATATCGATATTACAACAACTGATGCAGATATCGCTATTAACATCCAACTTTTACTGCAATTGTTGTTAGCTTTAATTGTAGAAATAGACATTCTTTAAGAAAGAACAAAAAGGACACTTACGTGTCCTCTTTTGTTTTTATTAAAGATTTACACTACTTCGTTAAAATCCCCCCTATTCCTGTTATTTCAGCCGTTAGTACTTCTTTCTTCCTCATCCCGATTTGAATCTTATAAGTTCCTGTTCCATTTGTTATTTCCTGGTTTTGGTAATAAATTTGGTTTTTTTTTCAAAACGTTCCGTTACGTCTTCCATAACTTGATTATAACGGATAGGTTGAATGGGTGCTGTTTCTTTCACATTTCTTACATTCTCTGCAGCCTTGACTATCCGGTTGGCGTATTGAATATAATCAAATTGTGTTACAGGTGCTATGTATCCCATCGTTATCCCTTTCCATTATAAATAGAAATAATGTTATTTAATTTACTTACCCATCTGGGATGATATTGAAACATCATTTTCACATTCTTATTTTACTAATCTTCTGGTATGATGAATATTGCCGATATTTTTAATAGATTAGAGGTATCCATTTATATGAATCAAGCAAAATCTGGCAATGAAATCGTACATTTACATACTGTTTCAGCTGGTGAGCTGCAGACACTTTTTGAAAAAGGAAAACGTGACCAGCTTTCTTGTATCATTTGTCATAAACCATTAAAATTATTTATCGGGATCCATGAGACACCCTATTTTTATCATAGTGACCCTTCACGGTCAGACTGTGAAGTGCCAAATTTGGAACCAATAAATGAGGATAAACCATTAGAATATATGGAACAGAATGGGTTTAAGATTCCTAAATCACGGACCATTACTGAAACGAAAACAATTACTGAACCTTACCTAAAAAGCCGAACGATTACAGGTAACCCGCCTTTTACAGATAAACCTTCTATCCTAGAACAACTAGAAGTCCCTTACTTTCAAGAATTATCCGCACGAGGAGTAGTACTCGATTCGGAGCAATTAAAAGCAGTAATGACGATTGATGGACCACTTCTTGTCCTATCAGGAGCCGGCAGCGGAAAAACTCGGGTATTAACTGTTCGGACTGCTTATATGCTAACGGTAAAAAAGATCAATCCAAAAAGTATCATGCTTGTAACCTTTACGGCGAAATCCGCCAAGGAAATGCAACAGCGCCTGCTAAGCTACCCTTATATGACTCCTTCCCTTGTTTCTCAAATCGTTAGTGGTACCTTCCATAGTATCTTTTATAAAATACTGATTTTCCATGAGCCAACCAAATGGCAACGGGATTTACTATTAAAGTGGGATTGGGAGAAAGAAAAAATATTGAAACAGGCTGGTCGAGAATTGGAACTCGATGATAAGGAATTTGCATATGATCAAGCTCTTCAGCAAATTGGTCTTTGGAAAAACTCATTGGTTTTTCCAGACGATATCAAACCGAATGACGAATGGGAAAAATCCTGTCTATTTTTATATAAGAATTATGAAGAATATAAAGAGCAAACAGGAAAATACGATTTTGATGATATGCTTGTCGGCTGTTATACATTTTTTAAAAATCACCCAGAATTTTTAAAAAAGTATCAGCAAAGGTTTCACTATTTTTTAGTTGATGAGTTTCAGGATATAAATAAAGTTCAATATGAACTGATAAAACTTCTTTCGGCTGAATCAAAAAATGTTTGCGCCGTCGGAGATGACGATCAAGCCATCTATTCATTCCGTGGGAGTGATCCGAAATATATTCTAAATTTCAATTACGATTTCCCCGGTTCTCAAGTTGTAAAACTAACCGAAAATTACCGGTCTTCACATGAAATTGTCGCTACAGCCAACCGGATGATTAAGCGCAATCAGCACAGAATGGAAAAAAAGATGCGTGCACAGCATAATCATGGCAATCCTCCTGTGTTATTTTATCCTCATGATGAGGAATTAGAGGCCACGATGATTGTATCCGATATCCAGGAAAAAATCGCCAAAGGAGCAAACCCTGGTGACTTTGCAGTTTTGTACAGAACACATACAATGTCGCGGGCCATTTTTGAAAGACTAGCAGCTTCAAATCTGCCCTTTGTAATTGAAAAAGATGCGGATTCGTTTTATCAGCGCCGAGTGATTCGAGGTATGCTTGCCTTCATGCGTTTGAGTCTATTTCCTCAGGATAGCAAGGCAGCATCGGATGTCCTTTCTTCATTATTTTTAAAGCAAAGTATACTACAGGAATTAAAGGCACAGACGATACTTCAGGATTGTGATTTTATTGATGCATTTGCTTTTGTTAAAACGGGACATGCTTTTCAGGAACGGAAATTAAAGACGATTCCGACACAAATCCGTGCTATAAAAAGTATGTCACCGCTCGTAGCTTTAGAAATCATCGAGAAAGATTTAGGGTATCAAGAATATGTAAAAAAACGCGGAAATGAAGCCAATCTCGAAAAAGGTTCTGATGATATCCGCGACCTAAAAGTGGCTGCAAACCGTTTTCCAACCGTCGCCTCCTTCCTAGACCATGTCGACCATATGACAGCCATGGTCCAGGAGGTTAAACAGCTGTCAAAACATTTTAAAGATGCCATACAACTAACGACCATACACCGTTCCAAAGGGCTTGAATATCAATCTGTTTACGTTCTTGCTGCTGTCGATGGCAGCATTCCGCATGACTTTGCGCTTGAATCATACCGGAAAGGGGAACTTGCACCTCTTGAAGAGGAAAGACGCTTGCTCTACGTAGCAGCAACCCGGGCGAAGAAGGATCTTTACCTTTCCGTCCTGCAAACTAGACGCGGACGAACCGCCCACCCTTCACGATTCTTAAAGTTTTGACCCAAGGTTAACCTGTAACTAGATATTAAAACAGGGGGCTGCATCTACCGCAGGCCCCTGTTTTTGATTATTTTTTATTTATCATATTAGAAATCGTCCCGAAATCCAGTTTATTCCCTTCAGCTACGATGGAGTGAACAATTTTATCCTCCATTTCCTTAGTAACAGGTTTATTAGCTATTTTCGAAACACGTTTAATAACGCTCCTTACAGTAGATTCATCTTTAAAATTGGCACCCTGTAGAGAGTTTGCCAACTCTAATACATCTTTCATATTTACGCCCGTTTTACCTTCTATGTTTTTAAAAAAGTTATTATCCATGCCTAAGCCCCTCCTTTTCTGTACCTATCCTATGGAAGTATCAGAAAAATGGTGCAAGGATTATGTAAATATAAATAAAAAGAAATGGAATAGGCTTCTTCTGCCTATTCCATTTCTTTTAGCAGAAGGAAGCCCCTACAATGATCAATAGGATAAACAAAACAACAATTACAACGAACGTAGATCCACCGCTGAAACCGCCGCCATATCCATAACCGCCACCGCCACAACATCCGCCGTAGCCGCCGCCGTAGCCACCGAAACCAAACATACTCATTCACCTCGCTCTCGCTTAGCTTACTGATAACATATGTAGGTCAGGACAAATATGTATAGGCCATGTCCTAGTCCAGGCTGCCTATTCTACTGAAACTTTATCCTTTAGGTCTAAAGACTAAGGCACCGATGAATCCAAAGATGATGGCTGCCGAGATACCGGAACTCGTGATTTCAAACATACCGGTAAGTACGCCAACGAGTCCATGTTTATCCGCTTCTAGCATGGCACCGCCTACAAGCGAATTCCCAAACGATACGATTGGTATGGTAGCTCCTGCCCCGGCAAAATCAACAAGCGGTTCATATAATTCAAACCCTCCAAGTACAGCTCCAATTACAACGAACAGGCTTAAGGTATGTGCTGGTGTCAGCTTAGCCACATCGAAAAGAAGCTGGCCGACTACACAAATCAAGCCCCCGATGACAAAGGCCCAAAAAAACATTGCTAACATCCAAATCTCTCCTTTTTCACGAATTCATCCCATACTCAATGGCCACCGCATGGGCAATACATGGAATTGAATTTTTTTGTTGAACAGATAGCGGTGATAATAATGCTCCTGTTGCAACAAGCAGGATTTTTTTATATTTACCTTGAATCATTTCATTAAGTATATGGCCATATAAAACCACTGCTGAACATCCCGCGCCACTACCGCCTGCCATAACAGGCTGGTCCTTTTTAAATATCATCAAACCGCAATCTTTGAATTTTTCCTGATTGATCTTGCAGCCTTTCTGCTTTAATAGATCCATTGCCGTTTCTCTGCCTATTTGTCCTAAATCACCTGTAATGATCAAATCATAATCATCTGGGGTCAGACCCGTATCGTTGAAATGTGCTAAAATCGTATCGACAGCCGCTGGGGCCATTGCTCCTCCCATATTGAAAGGATCTTTCAATCCCATGTCAATGACCTTACCGATAGTGGCTGAAACAATATGGGGAAATACTCCCTGCTTGCTACCGTTTGGAGCAACCAGCGCTACCCCTGCCCCTGTTATCGTCCACTGAGCTGTGGGTGGTTTTTGCCCGCCATACTCAGTCGGATAACGGAATTGCTTTTCAACAGCTGCATTATGGCTTGAAGCCCCCGTTAACACATAGTTCGCTCCTCCATAATTGGTTATGAAGGCCGATAGTGCAAGCCCCTCCATTGAAGTAGAGCAGGCACCAAACAGACCGAAATATGGAATACCATTTGTTCTAGCCGCAAAACTTGTGGGTGTAATCTGATTGATTAAATCACCCGCCAAGAAAAATTGTACCTTTTCCTTGTCTATCTTACCTTTCTCCAATGCAAGCTCCACCGCTTTCTCCATCAAATGACGATGAGCCTTCTCATACGAATCCTGCTCCATCCATAAATCACTGTACAGGATATCGAAATCTCCGGCGATTTCTCCATTTGCCTCAAAAGGCCCACCGGTTACCCCTGTTTCCAAAATGACCGGTTTATTGGCGAACGTCCATGTTTGTTTTCCCTTTAACACCGCTTAGCCCCCAATCATTTGATAAATCGTTTTAATCAACGCCACGACAAAGGCTGAAAATACACCAAATAGAATCACCGATCCGGCCAATTTAAACATATTGGAACCAACACCAAGAACAAATCCTTCCGTCCGGTGTTCGATTGCTGCTGAAATAACTGCGTTACCGAATCCCGTTACTGGGACAGCACTCCCTGCTCCCCCAAACTGTCCGATGCGGTCGTAAAATCCGAAGCCAGTCATTAAAAGTGCGAGAAACACCATGGTCGCAGTCGTTGGGCTTCCGGCTGTCTGTTCCGTAAAGTTGAAAAAATAAATATAAAAGTAAGAAATAGCTTGTCCTACTAAACAGAAAATACCGCCTACTAAAAAGGCTTTTATACAATTCTTCAGGATTGGCCTTTTTATTTCATGCTTCTCTTGAAGCTCTTTATACGCATCCTGCTGGGGGGTTGTGTTCTCCTTGCTGCTCATATTGAGAAACCTCTCTTTCTATATTAATTCTTTTTGAAGTTCTTCAATTTCCTTGAACTTCTTTATTGCCTTTTTCTCAGGAACCTCTTTTTCCTTAAGAAACTCATTCAATCTTAAAGATTCCAAAAAGATTTTATAATCGCTCGAAACGATAAAATCATACTTTGGAAACTTTTCTTCCAACTTGCCAGTCACGTTCTTTTCAATTTTTTTCATATGAAAACGTTTCAAGTGCTTAACTTTATAGGCGACGATAATCTTTTTTCCATTTTTCACCACGATTACATCATAGATGGTGTCTTCGTTGGCTACTGTCTCCTTGACCTTTGAAATGAGTCCTTTTTCATCCTTTTCATCCATTCCATTAATGATATCCATCGGTTCAGGATTCGTGCGCTTAATTAACGCTAAGTTTTCTGTTTTTCCGTCTCCTTTACTGCTACAGGCTGTTAGCAAACACACAACTACTGCAAAAACCATCCAGATAACATATAAATAACTTCCTCGTCTGAACATAGAATCACATCCTAATTTATTGTTCTATTTTTATTTTCTTGTTTAACTGTTTTTTTATGAATGGTAGGATTAGGAAATAAAAAAACCTTCCCAATTCTGAAAGGTTTCAAACTGTAGACAAACTCGATGAAAATCGAGTTTGTCTACAGTTTTTTTGAGGGGTTGTAAAAATTCGAACGTTGATTTCCACTCCAGGCACTCGCTTTCCGCGGGCGGTCAGGGAGCCTCCTCGGCGCCTTTGCGCCTGTGGGGTCTCCCTTGGACACGCTTTTCCCGCAGGAGTCTCGCACCTTCCGTTCCAATCAACTTTGTTTTAACAATTAGAAATAAACACTTTTTCCTACAGTCTTTTTTGTTTTAATATAGGAGTATTAAAACTTGTGGTGATGACGATGCTTTCGAAACATAATTCTATTCAGCGAGATCAACTTGAAATGATTACTTTGGATCAACTGGTGCCAGCGAACCATTTGGTTCGTAAAATTGAGGGGGCCATTGACTTCACTTTCATTTATGACTTGGTGAAAGAGATGTATTCAGAGATAGGCCGCCCAAGTATTGATCCAGTTATTTTAGTTAAATTGACATTCATTCAATATACCTTCGGTATTCGTTCGATGCGTAAAACGATTGAAGAAGTTGAAACGAATATGGCTTACCGTTGGTTTTTAGGTTACGGTTTCCATGATAAAGTACCTCACTTCTCAACGTTCGGGAAAAATTATGAGCTTCGCTTTAAAGATACAGACCTGTTTGAACAGATTTTTTATCGTATCTTAATGACAGCCTCAGAAAGAAAGTTAATTAGTGCAGAGCACGTATTCGTTGATTCAACACATGTGAAAGCCAGTGCGAATAAGCGGAAATTCGAAAAGAAAATCGTTCGTAAGGAAACACGAGCATATCAAGGACGCCTTCAAGAAGAAATAAATCAAGATCGTGAAAACAATGGAAAGAAGCCTTTTCCACCGGATAAATTTGATAAAGAAGAAACCAAAGAAATTAAAGAAAGTTCAACTGACCCTGAGAGTGGCTACTATGTAAAAGATGAACGAACAAAACAGTTTGCCTATTCATTTCATGCGGCTGCAGACCCCAACGGTTTTGTGCTGGGGACGATTGTAACACCAGGAAATACGCATGATAGTCATATCTTAGAGCCTCTTGTTGAACAAGTGATTGAGAAAGTTGGAAAACCTGAAGCTGTTGCCGCAGATGCAGCTTACAAAACACCAGCCATTACAAGCTACCTTTTTGGGAAAGAAATCACACCAGCTTTACCCTATACACGTCCACGAACAAAAGAAGGGTTCTTTCGCAAGTATGACTATGTTTACGATGAACATTTTAATTGTTATCTCTGCCCATCGGGCGAGATTTTAAAGTACTCAACAACAAATAAAGAGGGCTATCGCGAGTACAAATCACCCAAACACACTTGACATGCTCATTTTTATCACAGTGTACAGTAAGCAAAGACCATCAAAAAGTGGTGACACGCCATATCTGGCAAAATTATATGGAAGAAGCAGATCATCTGCGTCACCACAAGGATGTAAAACCTATATATGCGAAACGCAAAGAAACAATAGAGCGTGTATTCGCAGATGCAAAAGAAAAGCATGGTATGCGTTGGACTACTTTAAGGGGACTTAAAAAATTGTCGATGCAGGCGATGCTTACATTCGCTGCCATGAATTTAAAGAAGATTGCCAATTGGACATGGCAAGGTCCAATAATGGCTTAATAAAGTGGGCGTGGGCTCGTAGAGGCCCAATCTCTTAATCTTGATCAAAATTCAAAGGGAATTTCAAAAGGGGTCCAGAATTAAAACATTCTGGACCCCTTTTGTCTACAAACTGAAACCTTCCCAATTCGGAAAGGTTTTTTTTTCATTCAATAGCCCTTATTTTTATTATTATTATTGCAGCCACAGTCTTTTTTTATTTTGACCGGTTGTTCCTTTTTCACCGGTTTTGCATACGTCCATGGACTTTGCTTGTTATTCAATTGTGACTCCCCCTTTTCCCTCTATACCATACTATATGATTGAAGAGACAAGTTGTTTCCAATCAAATGTCCAAAATTCTGCTGATTATAACCTCTAAGATTGACCCTACTGCGGCAACTGCGAGGATTAAAATCAGCACTTCCCCTATAAATAACTGTTGTAGATAAAGCAAAACCAGAAATAGACTGACCCAGATACCCACACACCAAAAACAGCTTAGCAATTGTCCAAACCAGCCAAGCAAACCCTTTTCCTTAGGAATTAAATAAATCTCCACATCACCCTTTTCATTCTTTTCTTCTATCTCTTTAAAAAAAGGACGGCGCAAAGGTTCCATAATTTTATCGAAAACAATTAAGCGTGTCAGCCTAAATGAAGCTAAACCTAATAGAAGTATTAAGGTGAACTCATGCTGTGAGAGAAACATTCAATTCTGCTCCTTCACTTGGATTCTTCAATAATTTTGGCATCAATAATATTCGGGAGACCGACGAAGCGAATATGATTTCCTCTTTTAATTTTCACTGATTCCCCCCTCATTCCCAATACCTGAAACTTAAGCGTTTCTCCGTTAATAACCGCCTCACATACCGGCTTTGGATAACCTTGATGCTTGGATAGACGAGTTATGATTTCACTTGAGGATTCCTTTTTCTCCACCTTATCCTCCACCTTTTTCTCCACCTTTTTCTTTTTCTTCTTTACAACCTTTTCCTTTTCTTCTTGTACAGGAAGTTCAGTTTGCTCAACTGATGGCTGCTCTGGAACATATTGATCAGTAATTTTTTTAATAGCCGTAATTTCTGATTCAATTTCTTTCATAGCATCAAATACTCCAAATTCCCGCTTGATTTTTTCTATTTTCTCTTCTCCCTGCTCCGTTTCCACAGATTCATGCTCTACCGTTTCCTGATGTGTACCTTTTTTCGTTCGGTAATCACTTTGCATATTCCCTCGTTGATCCGATATCTTAGCCTGATTGACATATAAAAGGGGTTTGGAGTCCTTATCGCTTTTATTCTCTGACATGCAAATCCTCCTTAATATTTCAGAATATCCACAGACTGCAGCTGCTCTATATGGTATTGAACAACCTTTTTACCAAATTTATGCCTAATAAAAAGACTGGATTCTTTTTTATGTTCCAACTTACCAAACATTGTACGACCATTGATGATGAACTTACAAACTGGTTTAGGTGCAAAGGCTGGAAGTCGGGACAATAACTCCACCATTTCTTCGGTACTAAACGAAGTGGTGAAGTTTTCTCTATTCAAATTTATTTGGCTCTTCGGAGTATTGTGTACTGTTTGCTTACCAACAGTACAAGGCAGACGATCCTTTTTCACGTCCATGATGTCCTCCTCCTTTTCTCATCGACCCAATAAGGTAGAAAACAGGATTCTGCTGATTTTCCCCAAACAATGAATATCTGCTCTATGTATCAACTATATGAAATTCACCCTTTTTTATGCTGGTGTTGTGCCCTTCTCCTAAAAAAGGGACACTCATTAAAACTTGGATAAGCTGGGGGTTAATGGAGTAACCTAAAAAAATAATGGTTATTAAAGGAGTATATTATAGATGGTTAAAAATGGTAAAATTTCAATCGTACAACTATCTTTAATCGTAATGACTGCGATCGGACTGAAAAACCATGTAACGATTCTTCCTCATTTGTTACCGGCTGCCAAAAGGGATGCCTGGATTTCTGTTCTATTTGCTTTTGGCCTGATATTGATTTGGTGTCTGCTCTTATTCTATATCCATAAAGCCACAGGTCAGGCAAATATATTTGTATGGGTGGAAAAAAATATCGGGAAGGTACCAGGCAGGATTTTATCCATTACTGTGAGTCTCTTTTTCACTTCATTAGCTGCGGTTTCATTGAAAGAGATGGTTGTTTGGACAAAGGTATCCTACTTGCCCGTAACTCCACCGATTTTTGAAATAATCCTATTTACAGGTTTATGCCTTTTCCTTGCCTCAACAAACATACAAACGATTGCTATTGTCAATACGTTCGTATTATCGGCGGTAATCTTGTTTGGTTTTTTTGTAGCAATCACAAATATTCAATTTAAAAATTATTCACTTTTGCAACCAATTCTTGAACATGGCTGGTCTCCTGTTTTTGCAGGTATTATTTATCCTTTGTCTGGGCTTATTGAATTGATCGTGTTTCTCTGTTTGCAACAAAAAGTTCATGGGAAAATAAAATTTAAAGTATTTGTTATAAATACCTTTATCCTTACCTGGCTTATCCTTGGGCCCCTTATTGGCTCCATTACTGAATTCGGTCCAATCGAAGCTTCAAGACAAAAGTACCCTGCCTTTGAGCAATGGGGATTAGTCACCTTGGGAAGATTCATTGAGCATCTTGACTTCTTGTCGATTTACCAATGGTTAACTGGAGCCTTCATAAGGGTATCCTTTTTCCTGTTTTTATCACTTGAAGTGCTATCTATAAAAAACAAGCGAAACAAAACGAAATTGCTCATTATCTATTCAGCTATTCTTATCGTTTCCAATTCATTTAGCTTCAGTGATGTCATTTTATATGACATTATTAAAACATTTATTATGCCGATTACATTCTGGTTCTTTTTAGCGGTTTCCATACTTTTAAGTATTTTTGTTTTCTTCAGTAATCGTAGAAAAAGGAGGTCCTCATCCGGTGTTCAAAAAAATGAAAAAGCAACCATCCAAACCGAATAGTAAAATTGAAAAATCAGAGAAGCTCGTAATAAAAGACGAATACGATTTAAAAGAAATTTTTCATAGTTCAGGAGATGTATTTTTCCAAAGCAGTTTATATCGTGATGAGTCTCCGATAAAAGTCACATTAATTGGATGTGAAGGGCTTGTCGATACTGAATTGTTAAATAATCTTGTATTTGAAAGGCTAACTTTATTTTTCCGCAAACATCCAAAAGGAACATTAACTATTAATGACATAAAGGACTCTCTTTATCTTCCTCAACTTGCTGATATAAACACAAAGGAAGAGTTGTTCGCAGATATCTATTCTGGGAAATTATTGATTTACTTTGAAGGATACGACTATTTGGTTTCTGTAAACATTGCAAATCGACCCCAGCGTAGTCCTGAGGAAACAACTACAGAAGTAACGATAAAAGGGCCGAGAGATAATTTCATTGAAGATTTATCCATTAATGTCGCTTTAATTCGAAAGCGAATGCGAACAAATTCCTTAAGTGTAAAATACTTCGAAGTGGGCAGGCGAACATTGACTAAAGTTGCCCTGTTATATATGGATGATATCTCTGACTCTGAAATGGTTCAAACTGTAGCTAAAAGGATTGAAGCAATTGATATAGATGGGATATATGGGGGCAATCAATTTATGGAGTTAATTGAAGAGCAGCCCTCTTTTCTCTTTCCAAGGCATGACTATTCTGGTAAGCCTGATTTTGCAGTGCAATGCCTTTTAAAAGGCCGACTATTAATTCTAATTGATGGCGTTGCCTACACAATGATCACACCCATCAACCTATTTATTGTGTTAAAAACATCGGAAGATCATGAATACACGTCTATCTATGCTTCCTTTGAAAGAGCTCTTCGATTATTTGGCATTTTTGTCGCTGCGCTTTTGCCAGGATTTTGGGTTGCTTTAACCACCTTTCATCAAGACCAAATTCCACTGATTCTGCTTGCTACTGTAGTCGAATCAAGAAGGGGATTGCCACTTCCCACTTCATTGGAAGCGATTACCATGGTCATCGTGTTTGAAATATTCAAAGAAGCAGGCATGCGATTACCTACTTCAGTCGGGCCAACATTAAGTGTATTGGGTGCTTTAATCATTGGAGATGCAGCAATTCGTTCCGGTTTGACAAGTCCCGCCATGCTCGTAGTCATTGCTGGTTCAGCGGTCGCTACTTACACATTGGTCAATCAATCCATCAATGGCGTCATCAGCTTAATAAGGCTCCTAGCTATTATTTCTGCTTCTTTTTTAGGACTTTTTGCATTTATGCTGGTAGCTCTATTTCTATGTGTGTATGTATGTAATATCCGAATATTAGGTGTTCCTTACATGGAAGTGACCGCCAACTTAAGCTTGTCCAATATTGTAAAAACTCTTTTTCAGATACCTCCCTCTTTGGATAAAAAACGCCCATCTATCTTTTCTTCAAAAGATCCTACGAGGAAAGGCGATGATGGACAAAAATGAAAAATACACTCCTCCTACTGTTGTGCGTTTCTATACTTTCAGGCTGCTGGGATTCAAATGAACCTGAACGTCTCGTTTATGCAAACGGTTTAGGAATCGATTACAAAGACGGGAAGGTCATTGTTTACCTTCAAATTATCAACGTGAAAGGGTTAGCAAGATCGGAAGCAAGAGGAGACCTCAGTTCACTTAGCCAAGCAGATGTTGGGCGCGCTACCGGAAACACATTGGACGAAGCCATATTTAATTTGTATCATACGACCGATCGCCGTATTTATTGGGGTCATCTCTCTTTTGTAATTTTTTCGGAAGAAGCCATGAAAGTAGGCGGCCTCAAGTATATTGCTGATTTTTTGGACCGCTACCGCGAAACACGCTACCGGATTTACTTTTTTATGGCTAAAGACCCACTTAAAGATGCAATGCTCATTTCTCCTATCGAAAATGTTTCCATGGCCTTTTCAAAATTAAGCGATCCAGATGGTAACTATAAGCAAAGCTCTTTTATCCCACCTATTAATTTAAGAGAACTCATTATTGAACTTGATGAACCTGCTCATCAAGTGGCGATTCCACAACTAAAAATCACAGAGCAATGGACCGGTCAGAATGAAAAGAAGCAGGATTTATTAATAGAAAGGGTAGCTATCATTTCAGAAAATAAAATAAAAACAATTCTACCTAAGAAGGTGATGAATGGAGGAAGATGGTTCAATAAAGATTTCGTTCGGGACAACTTAACCATTTTCCCAGAAACTAAAAATGACGCATTTGTTGTTATTTACGATAAAAAGACTAAAATAATTCCTGTTGTAGAGAAAAATGGAACAGTTCGTTTTGATGTAAAAATGAAACTTAAAGCTAGTGTTGAAATGATGATAATGGATATAACACGTAAACAATATGAAAAAGAAATAATGCGCTCTATCAAAAAGGAAATAAATAAAACGTTTCAATATACACAAAAAAGGGAGATCGACCTCCTCAGGCTTTCTGAAACACTCTACCGCAAGGATAATAAAGCTTGGAAGAAAATTGAAATCAAAGGGAGAATTCCATTAGAAGAAGACACACTCAGGTCTATCCAGATTGATGTAGAAATTCAAGATACCGGAAAACAAAGATTAACACCAATCTTTGATGGACAGAAGGATAAAGGAATTGAAAATCAATAAAAAGGGGACCTTGATTGGTCCCCTTCTATCATCCGATTATATGGTAACCGGAATCCACATGAATATTTTCACCAGTAATCCCGCGGGACATGTCACTGAGTAAAAACACAGCCGTATCTCCCACTTCTTCAGGTGTCGTCGTACGACGGAGCGGTGCTTCTTCTTCAATCTTCTTCAAGATTGTATTAAAATCACGTACTCCTTTTGCAGATAATGTACGTATTGGACCAGCAGAAATTGCATTCACACGAATGTTATCCTTACCAAGGTCACTCGACAAGTAACGTACATTGGCTTCAAGTGACGCCTTAGCCACTCCCATTACATTATAGTTTGGCATAACTCGTTCACCGCCAAGGTACGTCATTGTGACAATACTGCCGCCTTCTGTCATAATTTCTTTCGCTGCTTTAGCTACAGCTGTTAAAGAGAACGAACTAATATTATGAGCAAGCAAGAAACCCTCACGGCTCGTGTTAACAAAATCACCGTCCAGCTCTTCCTTATTTGCAAATGCGATACTGTGTGCTACACCATGAATGATACCTGCTTCTTCCTTGATCGTCGCAAAACATTTTTCAATGCTTTCGTCCTTTGTTACATCACATTGCAATATGATTGCAGGCTCACCTTCCAAAGTGGAAGATAGCTCCCTGACGCTCTTTTCTGTACGTTCTTTCCCATAAGTAAATATCAACTTGGCACCTGCTTTGTGTAAGGAACGGGCCACTCCCCAAGCAATACTTCTTTTATTGGCAACACCCATTATGACAAACGTTTTTCCATCTAATGAAAAAGTCATCGTATGTGACCTCCTATTTTGATACAAGTTATTAGTACCTGCTACTAATGACAGTATAACAAATTTATGGTGAGAAAAACACCGTTTTCTAATCTACTGCTTGCATTAAACATTTTGAAATCCTGTTAGCGAGTGGTTAACCTTTTCGCTTACAGTAAATACCCCATGAATAATGTTGCCAATCCGAAGTAAATCAGTATACTAATAAGGTCGTTGATGGTTGTAATGAAAGGACCGGAAGCTACCGCTGGGTCAATCTTCATTTTATGCATGAGGAGCGGGACAAGTGAACCTGCAAGTGTGGCAACGATTAGAGTAATGAAAATCGAAATACCGACTAATAATCCAAGCATAAAATCATCTTGCCAAAAAAAGACGATAAAAATGATGGCAATTCCGCATGTTAGACCAATAATAAGGCCAGTTCCAGCCTCTCGAAGGACCAGTTTCCACTTGCTTTCCTGTTCTAATTCCCCTGTTGCAATTCCTCTAACCGCTACTGCCAGTGCTTGTGTTCCTGTATTTCCAGCCATGCCACCAATCAATGGAATAAAAACAGCAAGAATGGCTTTTTGGCTTAGTGTCTCTTCAAATCGACCAATCAGACTCGCAGTCAACAAACCTAAAAACAAGAGAATGACCAGCCATGGCAGCCGTTTTTTTGCAGCTGAAAATGGACTCTTATCGACGTGGTCAAGATCTGATATACCCGCTAATTTAGAATAATCATCGGATGCTTCTTCGTCCATGACATCGATGATATCATCAACTGTAATGATCCCTAACAAATGGTTTTGAAAATCTACGACCGGTACAGCGAGGAAATTATAATCCCTTATTTTACGGGCCACCTCTTCTTGATCTTCTGTTACAGGAACGGATACTACCCTGTCATCCATTAAATCACTAATTAAAGCCTCTTCATCAGCGATAATCAAGGTCCGGAGCGATAACACACCAAGCAGTTTCTTATCTTGGTCTGTAACAAATACATAATAAATCGTTTCTGCTTGCGGTGCTTCCCGTTTCAAAATCTGCATCGCTGAGCGAGCCGTTTCGTTCGCCTCAATAGCAATGAACTCTGTCGTCATTATGCTTCCTGCTGTAGATTCCTCATAGTTTAGAAGCTCCTGGATTTCACTAGCTGCTTCATCATCCATGATCGTCAAGTAGCTAACGGCCTGCTCATCATTTATCTCATTCAACACGTCTGCAGCATCATCCGCATACATATGGGAAAGCATATCAGCTACGTAAGAAGGATTCATTTCAGCGAGGAGGCTTTCGTAATCGTCTTCATCTATTTCAATGTTTTCAAATAGACCAGCCATTTCTTCCGGAGATAAATATTTGTACACAACTGACCTAAATTCATCCGACAAGCTTGTATAAAATTGAGCCTGATCGTATGGATGCATTTCTAGGAACTCCGTGCGGAACTGATCTAGGTTTTCTGTTTTAAGTGCGTCAAGCAATAGTTCATTATTCATTTGATTTCTTTCCAGTTCCCTCAACTCTTCCATAACTAAACACCTCCAATAAACTTATTTTTTAATTTCCTCGTTTATATTTTATTTTTTTAAATAATACTATACTAATACCATAAACATATACAAAACAAACAAAGGGTGTGACAAATGAACATTGATATCATTGGGGACATCCATGGATGTTTCACCGAATTTAGGCAGCTGACAGAAAAAATGGGATATACCTGGGAAAGCGGCATACCTGTCCATCCCTCGGGAAGAATTCTTGGCTTTGTAGGGGATTTAACCGATCGCGGCCCAAATTCTCTCCGTGTAATTGAAGTGGTCTATGAATTAGTCATTAACCAAAATATTGCGCTATATGCTCCAGGTAATCATTGCAATAAACTGTATCGTTATTTTTCAGGCAATAAAGTGCAAGTATCTCATGGTTTAGAGACTACAGTAGCTGAATATCAATCCTTAAACGTTCGGGAGCAGAAGAAAATCCGAAAAAAATTCATCGATTTGTATGAACGATCCCCACTCTATCAACTCATCGATGAGGGCCGTTTAATTATTGCGCATGCTGGTATTCGGGCCGATTATATCGGTCAATATGGAAGTAAAGTAAAAACTTTTGTCCTTTACGGAGATATCAATGGCACCAAGCATCCAGACGGCTCGCCGGTCAGAAAGGACTGGGCCCAGTACTACAAAGAGAAAGCCTGGATTGTGTATGGGCATACACCGGTTCCGGAGGCAAGACAAGTCAATCATACATACAACATTGATACCGGCTGTGTCTTCGGTGGAAAACTAACTGCTGTCCGTTATCCTGAAATGGATCTTCAAGATGTGCCTTCAACAATGCCTTATATAGCAGAGAAGTTCAGGACTTCTTTTGATTAACCAAAAAAAACTCGCCATTTTGGTGAGTTCTTTTGTGACGACAGATTTAAATTATATTCTTATTTTTGACGTTTTACCTTCATTACAAATGCAATGACCTCTCAACCATTAATTCCCATCAAGCAAATGTATCATATCCTGCGGTAATTTTTCTTGAAACAACATCACCTTCTTGGTAAAAGGATGAAGAAATTTTAATTCGAAACAATGCAGGGCCTGACGGGCGATCATTTCCCTGTGTCCTCCATATAAATCATCCCCAGCAAGCGGGTGTCCAATATGAGCCATATGCACCCTGATTTGGTGTGTCCTCCCAGTTAGGAGCTCCAAATTAAGAAATGTATAGGTTTCAGTTTGGGCTAATACCTCAAAAAGAGTACAGGCATAGCGACCATCCTCCCGAACTTCCCTTTCAATAATGCTGGTCGATTTCCGTCCGATTGGCACCTCTATCATTCCTTTTGGTCCGTTAACAAGTCCTTCAGCAATTGCTTGGTATCGCCGTTTAACTTGTCCAGATTTTTGTTGCTCACTTAAAAGATGATGGATATGTCGATGTTTGGCAATTAAAACCAAACCCGATGTATCACGGTCAAGTCTTGTAACAATATGAATCGTTGCATGGATTCCCATCTTCTTATAATACCCTGCCAACCCATTCGCAAGACTGCCATTGGGATGCTCACGAGATGGAATGGTGTTCATAGAAGGAGGCTTGACAACTACCAATACAAATTCATCTTCGTACCTGACAAGAAGTGGGATGGGTTCCGGCAGAAGGCCCTCACTTGCCTGTTCCGGAGGAAATATGACTGTGACGCTGTCACCAGTATTAATCCGCTCCCTCACTGTCACTTCTAAACCGTTCACCTTGATTAAACCACCTTTAAACTTAATATCCGTTAATGCTCGTTTTGAGATATCGTATTTGCTGAGAAATTCCCGCAGTAAAGAGCCAGAATCCTCTTCAGAAACCGACCAAGTTAAAGAAAAGTTTTGATTTGACATGTAGTGATCTGAGCTCCTTAGTTAGCAATAAATGAATCATGAACTCTTTTCCAGAATGGAAATGGGCGGAATCTAGCGAAACGAATCTTTTCATCAGCAACACGGCATTGAATCGATTTTACATCTTCCTGAAGCAGGGTTAAATGATCAATCGTGATTTGAAAATTGACGGCATTGACGGGCCGGAACATACATGTATGATGAGCCGGCAGCAGAAGTGGTGATCCGACCGTCCTAAACACCCGGTTATTAATGGATGCCAATTCGGTAATCTGGATTGCATCAATCGAAGGATGGACAATCGCTCCCCCAAGCGCTTTATTATAAGCTGTGCTTCCTGACGGTGTCGCAATACATAAACCATCACCACGGAACGTCTCAAAGTGCTGGCCACGTATTTCCACATCCATGACAAGGGTTCCTTCAACACTTTTGACTGTAGATTCATTTAATGCCAAAAATCTTGCTTCACGTCCTCCATGCTGATATCGGACAATCGTTTCAAGTAGCGGATATTCAACAATTTGAAATGGTGTTTTTGCTAATGCTATCACCAATTTTTCAATTTCATCCGGGGTCCAATCTGCATAAAACCCAAGATGACCTGTATGTACTCCAACGAAGGCTGTCTTATCTAAGCGGTTCTTATAACGATGAAAAGCATATAACAATGTACCATCACCACCGACCGAAATTACAATATCCGGCTGATCTTCGTCATATTCCAAATGAAAGTCCTGAAGATACGTTCTCATCCTTTGCATTAAAGTATTAGATTTCGCATCTCCTTTTGACGTAATCGCAAATTTCATATAATCCCACCTTACTATTTTAGATTTCTTCTTATTTCACTATTATCGTTTTTAAGAATCTTTTTTTCTTGAAAAAAGACGCTGTGCTTCCTGAATTTCCGTACGTATTTGCGACATTTCTGCATCCAGCAGAAATGCTGCTTCTGCTGCTCGTTTCAACCGTATTTGAATATCTTCGGGAAAAATACCTTTATATTTATAATTTAACGAGTGTTCAATCGTCGCCCAAAAATTCATCGCTAAAGTTCTAATCTGAATCTCAGCAAGAATATTTTTCTCGCCATGAATTGTCTGAACCGGATAGCGTATGACAACATGATAAGAACGGTAGCCGCTTGCTTTTTTATGAGAAATATAATTCCTCTCTTCGACTATTTCGAAGTCATTGCGACCGCGTAAAAGCTCTACAACCTGTTCGATATCATCCACGAACTGACACATCATCCGAAGGCCTGCGATATCTTGTATTTCAGTGCCTAATTTATCAATAGGAATATCCTTCTGACTCGCCTTATCCAAAATGCTGACAATCGGCTTTACTCTGCCTGTTACAAATTCGATAGGCGAGTGAATATTCTCTCTTTCAAACTGTTTCCTTAATCCCTTTAACTTAACCTTCAATTCTTCAACAGCCTGTTTATAAGGCGCCAAGAAATCGTCCCAACTCTCCATTGCCACACCACCTATATCAATCGAAAAAGCGCCTGTTCAACTCTGGTATGGGCAGGACGCTTCGATTCTTCTCTCTAATCCGGCAGCTCTATAGCTAACTGCCTTTACACATGGATCTTTTAAAATCGTCCAGAAATAATAATATGTATAATTTCTCTATATACTGTAATCCACTTCATCATGCTTAACGTTTATATTTTATCATATCCGGCAATTGATTCCTAAATATTCAAGTACAATAACTAAAAATTATTGTATTCAATTTGACAGCAGGAATGGTTCTTATATGATTAATCTAAGATAACAGGCAGAAAGGAAGGAAACACATGAGCCAGCATATTGAAATTGAATTTAAAAACCTTTTAAATGAAAAGGAGTTTAGTCAACTAATTGATTATTTTCAAATCTGCACCTCGAACTTTAAATCTCAGCAAAATCATTATTTTGATACTTTGAAATTCAATTTAAAAAATCAAAACTCTGCACTTCGAATCAGGGAAAAAAATGAACGATACGAGCTAACTTTAAAACAACCGGCAACAGAAGGACTATTAGAAACGAATCAAGATATAACTAAGGAAACCGCTTATTTATTTCTAAACCATAATACTTTTCCTGAAGGGCCAATCAAGCATCTAATTCTCGAAAGCGGGCTCAATCCTAATGAGTTTACTTGCTTTGGGACCCTGCAGACAGACCGTTTTGAATTTCCATACCAAGGAGGGATTCTTGTTTTAGACCACAGTTCGTATGTAAATCAGGAAGACTTTGAGCTTGAATACGAAGTAACAGATGCTGAAACTGGAAAAAAAATTTTCCTTACTCTCCTAGAAACCCTTCAAATTCCGGTAAGAAAAACCGAAAATAAAGTTAAGAGGTTTTATATGGCCAAATTCCAGGACTAATCCTAACAAAACCCAAATTCGGAGGTGGAGCGTTTGAAAATCCAAGATTTCAAGACATTTATTGAACTGCTGTCCATCCAGAAATTCACAACTGGCGACATCACAAATACTAATTCATCTCAATCCATTTTCCAGGACATGCTGTCGGAACTGGTTTCGAGTGATACTTTAAAAGGTACATCGCAGTCATTGGGATCCTTGCTGTCTAATGTGGAAACTGAAGCAAAATCCATTCTTCAATCCACCAACCTGACATCTATAAATCCGTTAAAAACCGCCAATACTAGCCATAAAGCTAGCGAAACTGTTACAAATTATGATGACATTATCAGCCAGGCGGCCACTTTATATAATCTCCCAGAAAAACTAATTAAATCAGTTATTAAACAAGAATCGAACTTTAATCCTAAAGCTACTAGCTATGCAGGTGCTGCAGGCCTTATGCAGTTAATGCCCGCAACTGCCCGTAGCCTAGGTGTGGATGATATCACAGATCCAGAACAAAACATTATGGGTGGGAGTAAATATTTGAGCCAAATGCTAACTCGTTATAACGGAGATATCCAAGTTGCCCTTGCTGCTTATAATGCCGGACCAGGTAATGTCGATAAATATAACGGCATTCCACCTTTTAAAGAAACACAAAACTATGTTCAAAAAGTTTTCACCACATTCTCCAGCTAAAAAAAGCTGGCCCTTAATTTAAATTGGGTCAGCTTTTTTTAGTGGAAAGATATAGCTATATTTACACCTCACACAGATTTAAAAACCGCCAAAAAAGCGGTTTTTTTTATTTATTTTCCCTTGTCATAATACAGATGTAAAACTTTCTTCAAGCTATATAATTGTTTTATGAGTACGTCATTGTTAAAATATGAATAAATATCAACCATCTTTCTTTTAAAAGGAGTAATCAGCATGATGCAAGGGAACCCTACACCATATGAATTAATTGGAGAAGGGCAATTACACAAGTTAATTGATGTGTTTTACTCCAACGTTAGTCAACACCCGGATTTGCAGCCGATTTTCCCTGACGACTTAACAGAAACGGTCCGTAAACAAAAACAATTTATGACTCAATATTTAGGTGGACCCTCTTTATATACTGAAGAACACGGTCATCCTATGTTGCGGGCTCGACATATACCTTTTGAAATAACACCAGAACGTGCGAAAGCATGGCTTTCCTGCATGTATCAAGCTATGGACGAAGTAGGCCTTGAGGGTGAAATACGGGAGTTTTTCTATCACCGCCTCTATTTGACGGCACAACATATGATCAATACATCCGGTATGGACGGGAAAGGAGAAGACAGTTGAGCGCACATAAACCAGTTTTCAATATTTCCGATTGGATAAAGACACAGCATTGTTATGATATAGGAAAAAAGCCAATTGAAATTTATGTTTTTGTTGATCCACTTTGTCCCGAGTGCTGGGGCTTAGAACCAATTATAAGAAAATTACAGATAGAATATGGCCAATTATTCAGCTTACGCCATGTTTTAAGCGGTAAAATCGATTCTCTTAATATGGGGAAAAATAAAAATTACGAAAACCTTGCTCAAGTTTGGGAAAAGACTGCCAGCCGCTCGGGAATGTCCTGTGACGGAAGCCTTTGGTTAGAAAACCCAATCTCTTCTCCATATTCAGCTTCCATTGCCATTAAAGCAGCCGAATTACAGGGCAGAAAACTAGCGATTCGCTTTTTAAGACAGCTTCAAGAGCATGTATTCATTGGAAAAAGGGATATCTCTAATATAGAAGTCCTGACCGATTGCGCCAAAACCGTAGGATTAGATGTTGAGGAATTTCTACATGATATCAATTCTTCCAGTGCAGCAAAGGGCTTTCAATGTGACTTAAAAATCACAAGTGAAATGGAAGTAACAGAAATACCCTCCCTTGTCTTTTTTAATCAAAATATTGAAGAAGAAGGAATAAAAGTTTCGGGTGTCTATTCTTACGAGGTATATGTTCAAATTTTGGAAGACATGCTGAATGGTCTTCCTGCCCCTGCTGAACCGCCATCGCTCGAAGAATTTTTAAGTTGTTTTAAACTAGTTGCTACTAAAGAAATCGAAACGGTTTACAATATGAATAAAAATAACGTCGAGTTAGAAATGAAGAAACTTGTTTTAAAACAAGTTGCTGAAAAAATCCCAGCTAAATACGGTACATTTTGGAGATATACAGAGAAGCAGTCATTAGAATGACTGCTTCTTTTTTAATTATAAAAAGGGAAAAACCATGCAAATCATTCTTTGCATGGTTTTTTTATAAGAAATAAGGGGATGGGAGAAACTTTTCACGATCAAACAAAGGGGTATAAGTTTGTTTGTGATTCACTTCACAATAAATAATATAACAGATAACTCACCTATATTTCAACTACATTGTGTAACATTTCACAATTTGTACATAAAATATTTTTTCTGTATTTGCAGTTCCTTATTAATATAATCAATAAACCCTTGATTTGGAGCCTTTTTCAAAATAAGTGTTAAAAATTCATTTTATAATTAAAGGTGGTGTGAATATATTGTGAAAAATTTCACAATATATTCACACCACCCTTCTTCTTATTTTTTATTTATTTGTATATTTTTTTATTAATAAAACATAATATTTTTGGCAAACGTATTCACAGAGCTCAAAACCAATTTACAGAAGTGAATTCCCTTAAATACCTGCATTTTTCACTATATTTATCACTGAAAGTATGAATTATATATTTTCTAATGAAAAAAAACCCGGCAAATCGCGAAATTTGCCGAGTTTTCATCTATTTATACGAACAAAGGGGATGGGAGAAATTTCACGACGATCAAACAAAGGGGTATATGTTTGGATGTGATAACTTCTATATCTGTACTATATCAGATAATACTTATCTAACGCAAGCACTTTGTGCGTCATTTCACATTATTGTCATATTCTTAGAATACTGCCTATTCTAAAACATAAAATCTTATAAGGAGGCTTCAGATTTTCTACTTCTATCAGGTTGGAGGTGGCCAAATTGAAAGGCACTATTTTACTAATTCTCTTAATAGGGTCGCTGTTCGTCCAGCTACTCGGTATCATGAATCTCATTCCTCTGTATTTCACCTCCCCTATTTTATTTTTTGTTTTTTTCATTATTCTTCACAGTTTAAATCAAAGAAATCGTTTTAGAGGATTATAACGTAAGCTGAAAAGGACCCGCATCTTTGCGGGTCCTTTTTCCGATTCTTATTTAGCCAAAAGTTCTTCCAACTCATTTAATTTTTCTTCAAATACATTCATGGCTTCTTGCACTGGCTCTGCTTTTGTCATATCGACGCCAGCCTTTTTGAGAACCTCAATTGGATAATCGGAGCTTCCTGATTTTAAGAACTCCAAATACCTTTTGACAGCTGGTTCTCCTTCTTCTAGTATTTGCTTGCTTAAGGCTGTAGCTGCACTTATACCAGTCGCATATTGATAAACGTAGTAATTATAGTAGAAATGTGGAATTCGAGCCCATTCCAGACCGATTTCCTCATCAATGGCTACATTCTCTCCAAAGTATTTCTTGTTTAGTTCATAATATTCCTTCGTCAGCATATCTGCTGTTAATGCCTCTCCATTTTGAGCTTTCAAATGAATTGTATGTTCAAACTCAGCAAACATCGTTTGACGGAACAGCGTACCACGGAAGCCTTCTAAATAATGATTTAATAAATAGATGCGTTTCTTTTCATCCTCGATTGTATTTAATAAATAATCATTCAATAGATTTTCGTTACATGTCGATGCAACTTCTGCTACAAAAATAGAGTAATTTCCGTATGGGTATGGCTGATATTTACGTGTATAAAAGCTATGGACCGAATGCCCAAACTCATGAACGAGAGTAAATAAGTTATTCACGTTATTCTGCCAGTTCATTAAAATATAAGGATTCGTCCCGTATGTACCAGAGGAATAGGCACCGCTTCGTTTCCCTTTGTTCTCATGCACATCAACCCAACGATTTTCAAATCCTTCTTTTAAAACATTTAAATAGTCTTCCCCAAGTGGAGCAAGGCCTTTAAGGACATAATCTTTCGCTTCCTCATATGTCACTTCCATTTTCACTTCTTTTACAAGCGGAGTGAATAAATCATACATATGAAGTTCATCTAATTCTAAGACTTTTTTACGTAATTCAAGATAACGGTGCAGTAACGGCAAATTGTCATTGACCGTTTTAACGAGATTATCGTATACGGTCTCCGGAATGTTATTGTTACTTAAAGCCGCATGGCGTGCCGAATCATATTTTCGAACTGTCGCATTGAAATTATGATTCTTCACTTCACCTGACAGGGTTGAAGCAAATGTATTGCGAAACTCTCCATACTTACTATATACCCCTTTAAATGCATCCTCACGTACACGACGATCTTCACTTTCAAGGAAACGAATGTACCTTCCGTGAGTTATTTCCACTTCATTCCCCTCTTCATCCTTGATGGTCGGGAATTTCAAATCTGCATTGTTAAGCATGCCGAAAGTATTACCTGATGCATCGAGTACTTCTGATGCTTGTGCCAATAAAGCTTCCTGCTCAGCAGACAAGATATGAGGCCTCTGAAGACTAATTTCCTCCAATGAATGTTTATATAAATTCAATTCTTCTTTTTCTTCTAAAAATCCAGCCACTTTGCTTTCGTCAATACTCAATAGTTCAGGAACCATATAAGAAAATGCCGCTGCTGCCTGGGCGTATAAAGCTTTTGCACGGTCTTCCATTCCTTGATAAAAAGGATTGGTTGTATCTTGATCATTGCGCATATGTGAATAAGAATAAACTTTCCCTAGCTTCTCAAATACTTCATCTTGGAATTGCAGGGCTCTAAATAACTTTTCAGCGCTTTCACCTAATGTTCCTTTGTGCGCATCCGCTTTCTTAAGGTCTTCTTTTACAGCTTTGAAGGCAGCTTCCCAGTCTTCTTCAGTCGCGAAGATATCTTCCAACCTCCAAGTATCTTCAGCTGCAATTTCACTTCTTGAGGGCAATGTATTTACTTTTGTTTCTTGTGTCATAATAATTTCCTCTCCATTCTATAGAAAACTTTCCAGTTAGCTAACCCTTTCCTTAAACCGGATTGAACGTTGTATTTACTATATACAACAATCACGCTTTCTTAAAGTATAAAAATCCTTCTTCTTACTATTTCTCCATTAACAAAAATAATCCTGCCCTTTCATCTGAATTCAAGGTAAATCGCGCTGGTATCACTCATTATTATGGATATTCCCCTTTTCTATCATCAACTTATGCTCATTATAAAAAATTCTTTCCATCACTTGACTTTCATCACTAGTCGAAGGAAGGGAGAAATGATTTACAATTTTAAAAACCCCTTCTTCCAACTCTGATATTAAACCCATTTGCTCTAAAAGCTGAATATATTGCCTAACAGGATACTCTATGTCTATTTCCTTAAGCAAGGGCAATGATCTGAACTTTATTCCCCCGTTTTTTGCCCGCTTCTTAAAAAAATAGATAACATCATTCATAATAATCTTTTCCCCAGGCCTTTTCTTTTGAAACACATCCATGTAAAGCCAAGCTTGCCATTCAATCGGCGGTGTTTCGATCAAAAGCATTCCTCTAACCGGCACCCCTATTTCAATAGGAATCGTCGCAGGCGAAATATGATGTGAATAGAGTCCCTGGAAAAATGAATCACTTCTCCGTGCAGTTTTCACACGGTTAAGGCACCAGTTTTTTCGTTTACTTCTCCAAGCAGGTAGAAAAGGAAAGCTGAAGCAGTTTCGAGGCGATATCTGACTAGGTGGAAGTATCACTAATGAAGCAGTAGTTAATTCGGCAAACACGTTTCTAGGGGAAAAAGGGGTGAGGTTTTTTAAAGCTGATAATTGGTTAGTTTCTGGACAATACATCCAAAGAAACGGGTGATTGTAGCTGCCAGTAACAAACAACCAATGAAAGCCTGATAAACTGAATTCATGCAGATTCCTTCTTTTCAAGTGTTTAGCTGCTAGGATCCAAATTGGTTTGATACCGACACTTTGATAGGCGTTTGTTCGTTCTATGAATTCAGTCTCGGAAATAACGGAACATTGGAACTCTACTGCATAGCGTATACCTCCTATCGCTACTAAGATATCTGCCCTTTTCCTTATTTCAGGAAGGTAGGCTTCTAGATCAGCTTGATAGTGGTGTGATAAAAACCAATGAAACAATTTTCTTTTCCCCATTATATGATAAGCGGATTCCGGTTCCGACGAAGCGCGGCACGAAGAATTATTTTTGTGGGCAAAATGGGGGATTTTAATCATTCCAGCCTTGATTGTCATTTCTGCTTTGCAGCACGGACAGTAATAATCTGTTGACATTCTCAATTCAGCAAGCAAATTTGCTGTCATTTTTTCAGGAAGGGTAATCCAAGTTCCATTCTTTTTTATCGCAGTTATCATACGTCACCTCTTTAATTTATATCCATTCGCTATTATCACATAGGATTCCTTTTAAATTTAAGCAAAAAAAAAATGCCTGATTGGCATTAAAAGGTGCAAGCACTTAAAGAAGTGGTGAAAGTAATCTGCAAGTGGACTCCAGTATTTTTAACCCCATATTCCGTTTGGTGAATTCATCTAGATTCACTTCTTGTGAAACCTTTATATCTTCCAAAAAGTCATTCACCAGGTGTTGTGTACTTTCCGTCCGGTAGAGAAAGGCATTGACCTCAAAATTCAAGTGAAAACTCCTCATATCCATATTGGTTGTCCCAATTGAAGCCAGTTGATGATCAACGATGACAATTTTACTATGCATGAACCCTTCATTATATTGAAAAATCCGGACTCCAGCCGCAAGCATTTCTGGAAAGTATGTTCTGGAAGCATGGAATACAATACGCTTATCAGGATTCTTCGGAACGAGCAGCCTGACATCCAAACCACTCAAAGCAGCAACCTTTAATGCCTGAAAAATATCGTCATCAGGAACGAAGTAAGGAGATGCAATCCATACAGACTTTTCTGCAGATGTAATCATCTTAAAAAAAATGCTCTTAATGATTGTCCACTCACTATCCGGACCACCTGCAATCATTTGTACACCACCATGTTCATGATGAAGCGGCAGGCTGGTTTGGAGATATTCATCAGATAAAAAGCTATGGTCGGTACTGTAATACCAGTCCTGTAAAAAAATGAGCTGTAACGACCTTACTGCTTCTCCCTTCACCATAAGATGCGTATCACGCCAAAATCCAAAATTCGGATTACGTCCCAAATATTCATCACCTATATTGAGTCCCCCCATAAAACCAACAGACCCATCTATCACAATTATTTTACGATGGTTACGAAAGTTGAATTTATTATTTAATAGAGGGAGACGCAGCGGGCCAAAGGCAACAATTTCGACCCCTACATTCCTCAGCTCATAAATATAGGATCTGGCTAACTTCCAAGAGCCAACCGCATCATATATAAAACGAACCTTTACCCCTTCTCTTACTTTTTGTATCAATACATCCTTTAGAACACCACCAATATGGTCATCCCTAACAATATAATATTCTAAATGGATATGATGTTTGGCTTTTTTTAATTCCTGGATGATATTAGAAAATGTTTCCTCTCCATTTGTTAAAATTCGAGTTTCAGTTGTAAATGAGATGGGACTATTCCCAAGCCTTTGTGCAAGAGAAAATAACTTCTGGGGGTGCTCCCCCATCTCCTTAAATTTCCGATAATTAAGTTCTGCTTCGCTGTCTACTTTTACGAAACTTTGCTTATCTAAAAAATATTTCTTACGAAATATCCGTTCTTTCCGGAAATTACGTCCAAACAAAAAATAAAACATGAAACCGATAATTGGGAAAGCACCAAATACAACAAGCCACGCTATGGTATGGGCGGGATCCCGATTTTCGAGGAAGATGATAAATCCAATAATCACCAAGAAAAGAGTCAATATCAGACTGAAATAACCGAAGAGCCCTCCATTGATCTCCTTTAATAGAAAATACCACGTGCTACCCAACAAGAGAATAAGCAGACTAATGCCGACTTTATTCTTCACCTAGACTACCTCCAATTAACAAACACAGGCACACTCTAATAAGACCTTCCTGTCTAAGATAAAAACATTCATTCTAGGGCGAAAAAAACCGATTTCTACTGAAATCGGCTCCACAGTTATTAGTTATACGAAATATTTATCAACCGTTGCGAATACATCATTTTCTATCACTATTTTACCGTATTCGTCTAGCATGTGTACGGTTATCGGTGACTCCTGACTGTATTCCAATAAAAGACTTAAAATATTATCAATTTCTTCCTCGTCAATTTCGGCCTCGGAAAATTCGATATAGAGGTAATATTTATTTTGATAAACATAAAGTTTCGTTGTCCAGCTATCCAAGCCATGACGCTTGCTTAAAGAAATAACATCTTCGAAATCCTCGAATATTGTGATGAATTCAATCATTCCATCTTCAAAGGTAATACCGCTTTCTTCATCCTTATCATGAAAATGTTGGTCAAGAAGTGTATCCATCTTCTCTGATACGTTCAAATCCTTTAATTTATCTTCTGAAAGAGGCAGCTCGAGTTTCTGACCATCTTTGGCAAGTTGGGCTTTTGTGACCAAAACTTCCAAGCCTTTTTCAAGAGCTTGAACTTGAATCCATAAAGGTCCTTCAATCATGAATTCCTCTTCTTGATGCACTTCATCCATCATTTCCCAAAAAAGCTCCTCACTTCTTTCACGACTGTACCAAATCTCTTCGCGATCAAAGCCTCTTTCCTCAATATCTATATAGGAAATATAAAATTTAACTGTATCGTCATTAATGCGTTCGATTTCCATGATTCCCCTCTCCCTTCCTTTCTCATTTTGAAGGGATAATAACCCCCAAGCGAAAATTGCTCTTAAAAGCTCTTTACCCGTAAGTGAATACTGTAAATCATGTTAGTCATTAAAACAGACTATTTTACATCATTTTATGACAAAACCTTTAAGAAGGGAAATAAAAAACATTACTTTTCTAAAAAACAATTGTTTGCCTAATATTCCATACATTCTATAAAAAAATTCATCCGCATGCAACTATATCGGAACTTCCTTTAATTTTAGTTAATGCTCTACTATATACATAACATCGTGAGTTACATTCACCTTTTATCTTTAAAGGTGACCAAGTGTAGCCAAATCGAATGCTAATATCAAAAAGGTGCATTTTCCTAAAATCCAGATTAAAAGGTGAAATTTAAGTGGGAATTCAGTTATGTATAAAGAAAAAGCTCTGCACAATTCTCGGCAGAGCTTGAAAACCTTATTAATTGACCATACGTTGTGCTTCTCGTAACTGGAACGTACGAACTTTACGTGGTAAAAAGCGTCTAATCTCATCTTCGTTATATCCAACTTGAAGCCTTTTCTCATCAAGGATAATTGGACGTCTTAACAGTCCTGGATTTTCCTTAATCAATTTATATAATTCTTGAAGAGGCAGGCTCTCCAAATTTACGTTTAATTTTTGGAAAGTTTTTGATCTTGTTGAGATGATTTCATCCGTACCATCTTCAGTCATACGCAGAATCTCTTTAATCTCATCAATCGTAAGCGGTTCTGAAAAAATGTTTCTCTCTTTATATCCAATTTCGTGTTCCTCTAACCATGCTTTTGCTTTTCTGCATGAAGTACAACTAGGCGATGTATATAATGTTACCATGTTTACTCACACTCCCTAAATATAGAATCGGTGATCTATGAGGGGAAATCTACTATTAGTATTCATAAGTACCACTCTAATTTGAAATAATTTTAAATAAGTATTTCATAATGTTAATTATACACTAATTTATTTAAAATGAATACCCTTTTTCAAAATTGAAAAAATCCTTTAAAACTTCTTGTTTATCCTGTACTATAGCTAATTCATTTTTTTATGTAATACATTTTAATCCACTTTTTCTAATTGAAAATACCTAGCTACCATTCTCATTTAACTCTCATTTTAGCCCTCATATTTTTTTATTAGTTCGTTACTTTTATTTACCCCCATTCCTTGTCAATAAACAAGTTCATTTTAATATATTTTCTTTAATGAAGAACAAAATCCTCCTTTCTTTCAAAAAACCATTCTTTTAGCACATATAACCATAAACATAAAAAAAAGGTAAATCAAAAGAATCAGAATGGGGTGAGATTTGTAAATATTCAAGAAGTTAATTCTTATTCGGTAGCCCAGCAAAAAATACATAAGAAAAGAGCCGGTAATTTTACCGGTTCTCAGTTTGTAGACAAAAGGAGTTCTATCTAAATGTTAAAACAAAGTTGATTGGAACGGAAGGTACGAGACTGCTGCGGGAAAAGCGCGTCCAAGGGAGACCCCGCAGGCGCAATGGCGCCGAGGAGGCTCCCAGACCGCCCGCGGAAAGCGAGTGCCTGGAGTGGAAATCAACGGTCAAATTTTAAAAACAAAAAAAGACTGTAGAGCCGGTAATATACCGGCTCTAGTTATTCATGCTTATCTCTTCAAATATATCCGTTTCATGCCCCATACTTATACTCAGTACATCCTCTACATTTTGATAAGACTTTCCATAAAGGTGATTGTCCTTATAGGTATGAATTTCAGAGTAAATCTCTTTCATGAAATTAAATACCTCTTCGTCTTCTATAGATGAATCAGATGGCCAATATAAGATTTCCATCGGTGTATTCTCCTTGGTAGCAAGCGATTTCCTGCTATATGATATAGAAGAAGCATGCTTGAACCCTTCCCTTTTATAAAACCGTAGTCGTTTTAATGTATCATCATCATGTTCTTGCACAGGCTCAACTTCAAGTAATATTGTTTTTTGCCTTTTTTGCAACTTTTGAATCAGTTTTCTTCCTAACCCCTGCCCCCTTGATTTCTTGGAAACAAACAGGTAATCAATGAAAATAAACTCATCCCCTTCCACATATAATAAAACATGGTCAGGACCTTCATCTTTTTTGTAAATTTCCTGCTTATCCGTTAAAAGAATTTCTATATGCTCTTTTGACTTCATTTCTTCAATTGGAAAATACTGATTTAACTTTTCATACCAATTCATAATTTAATCTCCTCTTTTACTACTTTTTACTTTCCACAATTTTTCTTATCCACTACAATAGAACTTAAATAACTTGAAAATATTAGGAGGGTTAGGATGATTAGTTATTTTACAGACCTGATTTTGGTCGCGGTTTGCGTAATTGGCATTACAGCCGTGAATGGCGTAGTGACGAATGGGATCGGCGAAAAATGGTTTGGCGGTAAACGTCACTCTCATATTTTCGATCAATCAAAGCGAATTCAGTCAGGATGGAATCAAGTTGGTGGAAATAAGAAACGGTAATTCCTACAGAAATTGGATGACCGAAAGCCATTCCCTAACGGTCATCCATTTTTCACGGCGTATAATCTACCCCTTTGGTATACCGATTCGCTGCATTCCATAATAAATATTCATCAATTCCATTATCATTTAAAGCTTTAATTTGGGCTTCCACTTCTTCCTTACCATACTTTTGATAATTCCCCGCCCCTAAATAAGAAGCTGTAAAATCTTGAAGCCAAGGTCTAGAAGTCGGTGGTGCTTCCAGTTCTTTCAGCTTCCTATTCTCCAATTTTGCATATTCCTTAACGAGGTCATAAGGCTCCAAATCAGGTTTCTCGATACCGAAATAAGATGTCCAATGACTTGGATATATCATCGAGGAAATAACATCAACATTTTCAGATATTTTGGTGAAATTTTGGCCAATTCCTGGAGCTTCCGGTAACGTAGCGGCATAGCCAAAAATATCCACTGATACATCCACTCCGTATGGTTTTAGTTGTTTCTTCGCATAACTGACGAAATCCGTTACTGCCTGTACCCTTTTTGCAGTATGACTAATTTTTGCTTCATCATAGTCACCCATATTATATTTCAATTCGTCTTCTTTTTTTTCAAACCCTTCCGGAAAACGGACATAGTCGAACTGAATTTCTTTGAATCCCATCTTTGCCGCTTCAATAGCTATTCCAACATTATAATCCCATACCTCTTTCATGAATGGGTTAACGAAAGATTCTCCACGACCATTTTCCCATACCTTTTTTTCATCTAAAAATGACCATTCCGGCTTCTCTTTTGCGAGAAGGGTATCTTTGAACACAACTACCCTGGCAATCGGATAAATCTGTTTATCCTCCATTTTCCTCAGCATTTCCTTAGGATCTTTTATATGGTCTTTACCAATCCCAGCATAAGGAGAATCAGGATCTTCTGACTTATACGTAACGTTTCCCCAGTCATCCTTAATATCAATGACCATCGCATTCAAATCGGTTTCATCTACATATTTAATAAGTTCGTTGAATTTGTTGCCGCCCGCTGCAGGTCCAGTCACATAAATTCCGCGCACAGCATCCGGATAGTCAAACTTCAAACCCGAATTAAATACAAAACGCGGGGCCCTCTCAGGTAGTTCTTTACTTTCAAGTGCTACATATCTAGTCTCGTTCATACTTTCTGCATGAACAGGCTGCTGAATCAGGAACATACACATCCCTGTCATCAACCATTTAGTCATTGGTTTCATTTCTCCACCTCATTCGCCATCAGTCTTCAATTTTATTTTACAATTACAACAGACCCCTTTCTTTAATACCACAACGATTGAACTTTACTCCTATATCTAGTTAATAAATAAAAAAACTTTGGGTTTTAGTCTCAAAAAAGGTAATAAAATCTATGTGTACCTTTGAATTACGTTGTCATACACGATAATTTTGTTAGAAACGTATTACCTTGTATCCTTCCCCAAAATCGTCTACACATTGAAAAATAAAAAACAATCTCACATTCTTGAAATCGTCTTATATAATTCAGAATGGTTATAGAAGGAAATAAAATTTCCTTTCATGGGCTCGATAATAGTCTTTATGCTGTTTCGATTATACATTTAATATGAATAAATGCTAAAATACATTTATAGTGGACAATTCGTATTTCTGGAATGACGTCGATACACGAAGTGATCACTTCAAAACGTCCCCTCCACGAGATATAAATGAGCGCTTTCCTATCTTAATAAGGCGCCAGTTACTTTCAAAAAAAGTGGCTTCATTTTCTATTTATCCTTTACAATAATGAAGAGCGAATATCCATTTACTTAATAAACGTATTTAGAGGAGTGACTAGCAGTTGAAAAGGATTTTCTCCGGCATTCAGCCATCCGGTTCCGTTACTTTAGGGAATTATATCGGAGCAATGAAACAATTTGTTAACTTACAAAATGAATATGATTGTTTCTTTTGTATCGTTGACCAGCATGCAATTACAGTTCCACAAGATCGTCTTAAATTAAGAAAAAACATTAAAACATTAGCCGCTTTATATTTGGCTATTGGCCTCGATCCGGAAAAGAATACAATCTTTATTCAATCAGAGGTACCTGCGCATGCTCAAGCAGGCTGGATATTACAAAGTATCTCTTATATTGGCGAACTTGAGCGTATGACTCAATTTAAAGACAAATCAGCCGGTAAAGAAGGGGTTTCTTCAGCACTGCTGACCTATCCCCCGCTGATGGCTGCCGATATTCTTCTTTATAGTACAGATGTTGTTCCTGTCGGCGAAGATCAAAGACAGCATCTTGAATTAACACGTGATTTAGCTGAACGATTCAATAATAAGTACAACGAGATTTTCAAGATTCCGGAAATCAGCCTTCCGACGGCAGGGGCGCGTATAATGTCGCTTCAAGAACCATCTAAGAAAATGAGTAAATCAGATTCTAACAAAAAGGCCACGATTGCCCTATTGGATGATCCAAAGCAAATCGAAAAAAACATCAAGAGCGCGGTTACCGATTCCGAGGGTATTGTCCGTTATGATAAGGAAAACAAAGCTGGGGTTTCCAACTTAATGTCGATTTACTCCATCTTTAGCGGGAAAACCTACCCCGAAATTGAAGAATTATACGTAGGAAAGGGTTACGGAGACTTTAAGAGTGATTTAGCTGAAGTAGTACTTGGAGAAATCTTACCAATCCAAGAGCGCTATTACAAATTAATTGATTCTCCTGAATTGGATGAAATTCTTGACCGTGGTGCAGAAAAAGCGAACATTGAAGCGAATAAAATGATCAGAAAAATGTATAACGGTATGGGGCTTGGCAGAAAAAGATAAAAGAAAAAGACGATCCTAATCGGATCGTCTTTTCTTTTTAAGAATGTTAAATGCTCCTATAATATTGATGGACTATCTCCTGTCTCTACTTGCCAAAGCTTTTCAAAAAATGGCTGCCCCTTTACTAAGTTTTCGCATAGTTGTAGGTGTTTCTCTGACCAGCCTTCCTTCATTTCCTCATATAACTCAAGCCAAGCTATTTGAAAATCCATTTCTTGAATGCTCTCATATTTTTCTGGAGCCCATTCTGTATACCAATAACGGATTTCAGCAGTGTTTTTCGCTGTAAATAATTGATCCATGGCCATGAATAGAAGCTGCTTTAGCTGTCTTTCTTTTCTTGTCAATCCATTCATAAATAAGGGTGACGGCGATAAAATATGATATTCTTTCTCAGATGTAGGTTTTTCAGTAAAAGTGTAATCCATCTCATCATGGTTTTCTATCATGTCATAAACAATTTGTTCCTGCCGAGGAATTATTCTGCTTTTCCGAATCGGAATATGATAACCTATTGTATCTACAGCTAGAATTCCATTTCCATCGGTAACGATAAAACAATAGTCAAGCTGAATTCGTTCATGGTTTTTCCTTGCATACGCTTTTTGATAGACATCGCTAAGCAATGGCTTAGGTAATTCTGATAAGTCATTTTCTATGTAGTGGAAGAGTGTTGCTGAGACTTTCAACAGAGGAACTTGATCTAATAGCTCGATCCCATCATCCTTCCTCCATTCATGAAAATGACAAATATTATAGCCGTTTTCTTCTCCTTCAAACCAATTAACCCATACATCATGAAGATATAACATCATTCATCCCTCACTTAAACAAATTTCTGTTTGTCAATCAGTATAGGCAGGAACCAGACATTTTATTCCTATTCTAGAAAACAGATTAAGAAAAATAGAACGTATAAATTAGTTCTTTTCTGTTAAGAATTCTTCAGATTGGATAATGAATGATTTTTTTACAGAGAGTTTTTCAGCATTCTTCGCCAGATAGTATCCTGTACAGTATCCTAGCATATACGGATACCCCTTCTTCCCCAGCAGAAGAACATCATGAAGTGGGTCTGTACGCTTTATGGTATGCTTTTCTTTTAAGTGCTTACTCCAAAATCCCCGGAGTTTGTCTTCCTGATATAACTTTGTCCATTTCGCTAAATATTTCGTTCCTAAATATTTACAAACAGTTCTTTCAGCGAGCCCTTCCATAATCATCGTATCGAGAAGTGTATAATCTTTCTGTTCTTTTTTCAATTGGTGTAATCGGCAAACATGATGATATTCATGAATCAAAAGGGCCTCCATTTCCCTTTCCGCTATACCATTGTCATAAAAAAGAAACAATTTATCTTCAAAGGCCAATCCTGATTTCGTTTCAATAGATTGCTTCCACATACCTGAAGACATAAGAGGAAAGATATAAATGGGAACGTCTGGCCCTTCCCATAACTTCTTATAAGAAGTAAAAAGGCTTTGTGTCTTTTCCCAAACATTATTTTCTGTTAAGTTTCCCCATGTATTTTTCGTTTTTTGATTTGGAGAATACATGCCGTGCTTTTGTAAGTGGCGATAAATCATATCTCCATTAATATTGTTGTTGAATTTATCTTTAAGTCTGTCCATCATCTGAACCGGGCGGTCGAAATCCTTCTTCAACCATTCATTTGTTGAAATAACACCCATCCCATACACCCCCGCCTCTTTTAACTATCGTATGATTTTATAATTGCGGGTGACACATATTATTTCCCTATACATGTTTAAGAATGAAACAAAGCTTTCTATCAATGAAGGTAACCGCTTCGATCCATGGACCATCACAAACAAAAAAAGAGCAAATCTCTAAAGATTTGCTCTTAACATTAATTATTGATATTTTTTGAAAAGAATAGTTGCGTTATGTCCGCCAAACCCAAGTGAATTGCTGATGGCCGCATTAATTTCACTTTTCCTTGCTTGATTTGGCACATAGTCCAAATCACACTCAGAATCCGGTGTTTCAATATTAATAGTCGGTGGCAAAATGCTGTCTCTGATTGCCTGAATGGTGAAAATTGCTTCGACTCCACCTGCCGCCCCTAACATATGTCCAGTCATTGACTTTGTAGAGCTTAATGCAAGTTTATATGCATGGTCACCAAAGACTTCTTTGACTGCCATCGTTTCATATTTATCATTGTAAGGCGTACTTGTTCCATGGGCGTTTACATATTGGATGTCTTCCGGTTTCAAACCTGCATCATCAATCGCAATCTTCATCGCTCTTGCTCCGCCTTCTCCACCAGGCGCTGGAGCCGTAATGTGGAAAGCATCTCCAGTCGATCCATATCCAGCTATTTCAGCATAAATCTTGGCTCCACGGTTTAATGCATGTTCTAAATCTTCAAGAATAATTACCCCAGCTCCTTCTCCGATTACAAACCCATCACGGTTTGCATCAAAAGGACGGCTTGCCGTTTTTGGATCAGGATTTGTCGATAAAGCCGTGTTCGCACAGAAGCCTGCAACCGACATTTTCGTGATCGGCGCTTCGGCACCACCTGTGATCATTACATCGGCATCGCCACGTTGAATTGCTTTAAACGCGTCACCAATTGAATTTGTTCCAGTTGCGCAAGCTGTTACCGTACAAGAATTGATTCCCTTAGCTCCTAGTAAGATAGAAACCTGGCCAGCAGCCATATCCGGAATCATCATTGGCACGAAAAATGGACTTACACGCTTATAGCCTCTATTTAAAAAGTTTTCATGTTGTGTTTCAAGCGTCTCTAGTCCACCAATACCTGAACCGATCCAAACACCAACACGTGTGGCATTTTCATCTGTTATTTCTAGCTTACTATCATTTAATGCCATAACTGATGCAGCAATGGCATAATGCGTAAAACGGTCCATCTTACGCGCTTCTTTACGATTGATATATGTCTCAATATCGAAGTCTTTTATTTCAGCAGCCACTTTTACAGGGAAATCATCAGCATTCAAGCGTGTTAATGGCCCTATCCCTGAGTTCCCCTCAATTATATTCTTCCATCCAGTTTCTGCATCATTACCAACTGGAGAGATTGCTCCAATACCTGTTACAACAACACGGCGATTAGTCATTAGAAATGGCTCCTTCCTTTTATAAAACTCGTACGATTTTTTTGTTTTCTATTTTTATTTCCCCCACCTTAGAGCAATTGCTCCCCAAGTGAGTCCTCCTCCAAAACCGACCATGACGATTAGGTCATTTTCCTTAATCCTGCCCGCTTCCATTTCTTCTACAAGAGCAATCGGAATCGATGCTGAAGAGGTATTTCCATATTTATGAACGGTTTTTGTCATTTTTTCAACTGGCAGTCCCAAACGTTCCCTCGAAGCTTCCATAATTCGAATATTGGCTTGATGAGGGACAAGTAAATCCACATCTTCTTTTGTCAATCCCGCTTTATCAAGTACATTCAGGCTAGATTCTCCCATCTGACGGACAGCAAACTTAAACACTTCACGTCCGTTCATGGAAATATAATCTCCTTCCTGTAATAAATGCTTACCACCAGTTCCATCTGCACCTAATTCGAAGGAAAGAATCCCTTTTCCTTCTGCAACAGGCCCAAGGACAGCAGCACCCGCTCCATCCCCAAATAGGACAGCAGTATTGCGGTCTTCCCAATTGGTTATTTTTGAAAGCTTTTCAACACCAACAATTAACACATGCTTATAAGCACCTGACTGAATAAATTGCTGTGCTGAAATCATCGCATACATAAAGCCAGCACATGCAGCACTAACATCCATAGCAGCCGCCTTATTTGCTCCTAATTTCTCCTGAATCATACAAGCAATAGAAGGAAACGACTGATCAGGTGTCACGGTAGCTACAAGAATTAAATCTATCTCGTCCGCTGAGATGTCTGCATTTATCAATGCAGCGTTTGCCGCTCCATAAGCCATATCAGAAGTATTTGTATTATCATCGGCTATTCTTCTTTGCTCGATACCTGTTCTAGTCCGAATCCACTCGTCAGAAGTGTCCATGATTTTCTCTAAATCCGCATTTGTAACGATTTTTTCGGGTAAGTAGCGTCCAAGCCCTAATATTCCAGCGTTCATTTTGCCATCCCCTTATTTATTTTAATAAATAATTATCATCATCTATTATTACCTGGTACTAATTTTATATAAAAAAACTCTTCCTTGCAAGAGCTAACAGTTTGAAAGTATAAAAGAATCTGTTTCTTGAATCGGACAAGGGCCTACGCCAAGGTGTTTTATAGACATACATTATAGAAAAAAGGAGGAATTTATTATGGACATTTTCACTCGCAACAATCGAAGTACACAAGATGATCATTTTTCGGATTTGATGTTTGGTAGAAAAGCGGAGCCTGAACTCCAAAAGGAGGAATCAAAAGTTGACTACATGCAATTGATGGTGAGCGTAGAAACATTAATGGGATTATATGACCAATACAAACCAACCATTCAGAAAATGAACCCATTGATTACCAAGTTCTTAAACAAAGATTAACTGAAAAAAATGATGGCTGTCCGCATGACTGGACAGCCTAAGCTTAATTAACGCTGAGCATCTTGTTTTCCAAGCTCATAAGCTTCTTGCATAACTTTTTTAAACAGGTCCATGAACGGCTCTGCCATATCCATTGAAAAAGGAATTCCATTTGCCTCCAGCTTTGCTTTAGCCTCTGGGAAGTATTTCATAGCGATTCCCATAAATTCAAGTGTTTTATCTGAACTCATTTTTAGTTGCCTCCTTATCTACTTGATAATTTACCAGATAATCATTTTTTCACTTAAAGAATATCTCATTATTATCATAATTCCCCGTAGCCCTTTCGTAAAGGCACAGACATTAAAAAATGAATTTCCTGATAGTTTTATTCCATTCATTAAAGTATGAGGCATATAAGATACAGGCCAAATTAACAGGTTTTGGATTTTTCCTAGAATTAATGTCTATTGATACTGTACCTGCCTTGTCATATACATTTACCTAAAATAGGATTTGATATTCATGTTTTTAGTTTCTTGAATTACTCGCACCCTTTTTAACAGTGCTTCTAGAGTTTAACCAAAGGCTCTCTTTAATCACGCATTCTCCACTTTTTAAGTAAGTTTAATCGTTTATTATGTTTCCTTTGTAAGGAAACACCTTCTTCTGGACCCGTTTTACTTTGCACCTCAAAGACGGTCCCTTTTATTATCTTAGTTGCTGGTTGAATAAATAAGTAATCAATACTTTCTCCAAAAATAAACTTGGCACATTTATTCCAGTGATCATCTATACTGCTGCACAGCTGGATGTTTCTATCTGATAAGGTAGCAACTCTTTCTAAAGCGTTCACAAAATCAGTAATAAAGAGCGCATCCTCGGTATATTCACGAGCAAGCGTAGCTTTGATAGCTGATTGTTCAAGTTGGTTGATTCCGGCTTCAAAGCACATGCTTTCTGGTTGCCAGGGGCCATAAATCGTCGGTAAAAATATGATTTTAACAGAAGCAATTCCTTCAATTGAGGTTATTATTGACTGAAAATCCTCCACATCGTCTTCAACAGGCATGAGAATCACAATATTTGGCGTTTTATCTAAGCCATTTTTTTTGCATTTCTCAAGAAAGAAAACGATATCGTCTATAAGACAATTGATTCTACCTATTTTACCTTTTCTAATATCGTAACAAGATATAAAAACAGTGTCCTGCTGGGAAATATCTAATAATCTAAGTTTATTTATCGGAAAATATATATAATTAGCACTTCGACCAATTTCAAGTTCCTTTTCTTCTATAATACACTGACTTGCTTGGGAATCTGTCCAATCAATTCCGATTACCTCTTCGCCCTGATTCAATAAATATTGGGTCACATAGAAACCTACAAATTGATAAGAGCCAATGACAATGAATGTTTGCATAAATACAGCCTCCTCGTATGCCATCAAGCTCGCTTCATCCGGCACGTCAAGTTTTTTTAGATGCTGTATCGTATGCAAACTATTGTGAAAATATATCCACTCTTATAAAGACTCTTCATTCTCATTAAAAAACTTCTGAATTTGATAAGGTATTTTATAGCGTTTTTCAGGTAATAAATAAGTTAGTCGCAAGTCAGCCTTTCTAGCCAGTTGGATTTGCCGATAAAAGGAGGCTTGTTCTTTACGCAAGCTTCCAAAAACCTGAATTACTTTTACAGGGATATTCTCCGCAATTAACGGATCTTCAGAATCCAGAATATGCTGTTCACATTCGGCTGGGTTCATCTCATAAGCAGCCGAAACCTCAGTCAACCACTTTTTATAAAAAAACTTATTTTCCTTTTCTTTTTCCAGTTGTGCTTTCAATGAAAAAACCGGATCAATAAGAACGACAGAACGTATTTTACTTCCTAGTTCATTCATTAGCCTTAATGCGAGAAGTGCGCCTGTCCCCTCTGCCAACACATGAAACCTTTGATTGACTATTTCCTTTTTCATGAAGAGAATATATAGTTTAAGGGAAAGATCAAGAGCTTTTGGACTACCCCAGCTGGCTCCGTGGAAATTGGATGAAAATAGTGTGTATCCGCATTCTTTTAAATACTCCAATATTCGTAACCTGCCAGGATGCTGGAGCCAAAAGCTGCTGTCTTTTTCGACAAAATGACTACGGTCTCCGATTACCATTACGGAAAAACCACTGGGCTGCTCCGGATAATAGACGATACTCCATTGGTCATCAATTTGAAAAGTTCGCTGTTCCAGTTCCATCTTTTAAACTCCTTTAAGGAATATTCCTACAAATACTACTACTACTTAATTTATGTTGAAATATTGAAAAGGTCAGGGGAGACGCCTATTTTCTTTTCATAAATTAATCAAGGTGGAATAATTTCGTGAAGATCTCGAAATATTATCGTTTTTCTTTTCAATCCCAACCCATCTGTCAGAAAAGATTACCTTTGTTATACTGTATTTAATTATTTAATGGTTATTATGAAAAAGCCGTTTTAACTGTATATTAATTATGGTAAGATAAAAATGAATGTAGTGGAATGAGGTGAAATTCGATGCGTTATGCTTGGACAATTTTTTGGACATTCTTATTAGTGCATATGACTGTATATGTTGTTTCTTCCATGATCGGAGTTTCATACGATGTCGCACAGGGAACAATTTTAGGAATCGTCGCGGCTATTCTAATATGTATTATCCCTGCTGTTATGCCTGCTGGGCCAACAAAAGACTCTCATCAACATTAAGAAGCAAAAGAGGACATCCTTTGGGGATGTCCTTTTTGTTATACCGTTCTTTGCTTTTGATTAAACTACATTTCATAAACTTTAGATTAGTACTAATTCGTTATGAACATAATCAATCGTGATTCCTTCTTCGTTTTCAACTGTCCCCGCTATAATTCGGCGAGCGATTTTTGTTTCCAAATGCTTTTGAATAAATCGCTTAAGCGGTCTTGCCCCATATACCGGATCATACCCTTGTTCGGCAATGAATTCCTTAGCCGCTTCGGTGACGTGGAGATTTATATTTTGTTCAGTTAACCGCACTTGTAATTGCTGAACCATTTTCTCTACAATTCCAACGATTTCATGTTGAGTAAGCGGTTTGAATAACACAATGTCATCTACTCGATTCAAAAATTCAGGGCGGAAATGTCCTCTTAATTCTTTGAACACTTGATCCTTTATTTCTTCTTCAATGGCTCCATCGCTACGGTTGGACTGCAACAAGAAATGGGAGCCAATATTGGATGTCATGATAATAACCGTATTTTTACAGTTAATAGTTCTACCTTGGGAGTCTGTTATACGTCCGTCATCCAACATTTGCAGCAAAATATTGAAGACCTCCGGATGTGCCTTTTCAATTTCGTCCAGTAGCACGACGGAGTATGGGTTTCTTCTAATAGCTTCGGTTAGTTGTCCGCCCTCCTCAAAACCAACATATCCAGGAGGCGCACCGACTAGTCGGGAAACGGAATGTTTCTCCATGTATTCCGACATATCGATTCGAATCATATGTTCATCACTATCGAATAACGTTTCTGCCAACGCTTTGACCAGTTCAGTTTTACCCACTCCGGTCGGTCCCAAGAAAATAAACGAACCAATCGGTCTGTTTGGATCCTTAATTCCTGCCCTAGCCCGTAAAACAGCATCAGATACAAGTTCCACCGCTTCTCCTTGGCCTATTACGCGTTCGTGAAGAATTTCCGAAAGACGAAGCAGCTTCTCTCTTTCACTTTCCACCAGCTTGCTTACCGGAATACCCGTCCACCTCGCAACAATCGATGCGATTTCCTCTTCCGTCACTTCTTGGCGAAGCAATCGTGATTCCTGCTTTTCCTTTTCCAATTCATCTTCCATAGCGTCCAATTCTTTTTGAAGCTGTGGAATCCTTCCGTGCCGTAGTTCAGCAGCCCTGTTGAGGTCATAGTCATTCTCTGCCTGTTCCAGTTCATGACGAAGCTTCTCGAGCTCTTCACGTTGGTCCTGTACTTTTTGAAGCGCAGATTTCTCCATTTGCCACTTTGCTTTCATGCTATTCGCTTGATCCTTAAGTTCTGAAAGTTCTTTTTGGAGTACACCTAGCCTTGCTTTACTTTGAGGATCCTCTTCATTCTTCAAGGCGGCTTCTTCAATTTCGAGCTGCATAACCTTTCTTGTAATTTCATCTAGCTCTGAAGGCATTGAATCAATTTCCATTCTGATCATCGCACAAGCTTCATCCACTAGGTCAATCGCTTTATCTGGTAAAAATCGCTCCGTTATATAACGGTTGGAAAGGACAGAGGCAGCAACAATCGCCCGATCATGTATCCTGACGCCATGGTGAATTTCAAACCGTTCCTTTAATCCGCGCAATATTGAAATAGTATCTTCCACATCTGGCTCGGGAACGAGAACTTGCTGAAAACGGCGTTCTAGAGCGGGATCCTTTTCAATATACTGGCGATATTCATCCAGGGTTGTTGCACCGATACAGTGCAGCTCACCACGCGCAAGCATCGGCTTTAACATATTCCCTGCATCAAGTGCGCCATCCGTTCTGCCTGCTCCTACAATTGTATGCAATTCGTCAATGAATAAAAGAATTTTACCATCACTCTTTTTAATTTCATTCAGTACAGCTTTTAAACGTTCCTCAAATTCACCACGGAATTTGGCCCCGGCAACAAGAGCACTCATATCAAGTGAAAAAACTGTTTTGTCTTTTAGTCCTTCCGGGACATCCTTCCTGACAATCCTTTGCGCCAATCCTTCGACAATCGCTGTTTTACCTACCCCAGGTTCCCCAATCAATACTGGATTATTTTTAGTCTTTCGTGATAGAATCCGGATGACATTGCGAATTTCCGTATCACGCCCGATGACAGGATCAACCTTCCCCGATTTAACTTCAGCAACGAGATCTCTGCCATATTTTTTTAGGACTTCATATGTGCTTTCTGGATTTTGACTAGTCACTCGTTGATTCCCCCTTATATCGTGTATAACTTGTTTTGCTTTATCGTAATCTATTCCACAAGTTGAAAACAGCCTGTTTATATTCGGTTTTTTTTCCTTTAACAACGCCAACAGGATGTGTTCGACGGATAAATATTCGTCCTCCCACACTTGCATTTCTTTTTCTGCAACCGTCAATAACTGTTGTAGGGAAGCTGACATATATACCTGAGCAACACTGCCGCTCACTTCCGGCAATTTATTAAGTTCCTTATTTAGCTCTATTTCAAAACGACTGACCGTTTTATCGGAATCAGATAAAATTCTAATTAATAAACTCTCGTCCTGTTCCATTAAGGTTTTTAATAAATGAAGCTCCGTCAGTTCCGGATTTCCCCTATCCTTGGCTAGTTCCTGCCCGCCAATAAACGCCTGTTGGGTTCTCTCTGTCATTTTATTAATATCCATCTTAAAACCTCCCATTCATCAATTCCATGAACGAACTCTTACAACGTTTGACCATTTTTGACCTTTATGGTTTCATTATACTTTTTATTTTTCCCTTGTAAAGAAATGTTATAAAAAATACAAAGGTTATTAAGGGATAAACAGTAAAAGCCTCTCTTCATAAGGAAGAAAGGCAAAAATCTAGTATTGATTTAAAAAATATGCTAACCACAACTTTTGGATGAATGAAGCAAATGCAGGTTATTATGCTTTTACAAACGCTTTGTTGTAACCGTGGAAATCATCAACAAATTTAAAATCCTTATCCGTGCGATTTAATAGAATCGTATCACGAAGCAGTATCCCCGCATCGGTAGTATTGTGGATAATTTCTCCCCACATTCTTGCACTTGTTTGAACGTTCGCTGTACGTGGAATGCGTTCTTCTTGATATTCCAAAAATGCCTGCTCCACATTATTCCCATTCTTATGAAGCATATCAGTCAAATAAGCCGCATCTTCTAAAGCTTGGCAAGCTCCTTGTGCCAAGTATTGAAGCATTGGATGTGCAGCATCTCCCGTAAGTGTGATCCTGCCTTTTGTCCAGTTATTAATTGGCAAACGGTCGTACATCGGCCAGCGACGTTGACGCTGAATGAATGAAATCGCATTTTGAACAAGCTCACAAGTTCCTGCAAAGACACGGTCCATTTCTTCCGGGGTACCCCATTGATCTGTTTTTTCATTTTCTTCGGTGTATTGAGAACTTTTGAAAACAACTACCTGATTGTAAAGCTCTCCTCTTCTAACCGGATATTGAACAAGATGAAGATTCGGTCCAATCCACATATATACATCATCTAAATCTCCGTGACTCGTTACCTCTTCCATTGGAAGCGCACCTCTGTAGGCAACATATTGAGAGCATACCGGTTGATCTTCCACGAATAATTTACGGGCATTAGACCATAAACCATCCGCACCAATAACAGCCGTTCCTAAATGTTGATCTCCATTTGCAGAAGTAACAGTAACTTGACCTTCATTTTCTACCGTTTCAATAATGGTTTGGTTCGTTACAAGTTCGATATATGGGCTACTTTCACATGCTTCAGCTAACACTCGATGCAAATCAGAGCGATGTAACACAACATAAGGTGCTCCATATCTTTCTTTATATACGTCACCTAAATCTAAAGCGGAAAGCTCTTTGCCCGAAAAAGCATCCATCAAAACTAATCTTTTTGGAAAAACTGCAATTTCGTTGATTTTATCCATAACGCCTAAACGTTGTAAAACATTGGTTGCATTCGCAGCAAGCTGAATTCCAGCTCCAATTTCACCAAATTCAGGAGCTTGCTCCAAGACCTTTACATACTGTTTTGTTTCCGCAATTCCTAGAGCCGTTGCCAACCCGCCTATTCCTCCACCGATGACAATGAATGGTTTTTTTTCTGTGTTCATTATTCAATTCCCCCTAAAATAAGTTGTCATAAGTCCAAAGTTGTAGACCACTAACACAGTAAGCGTTTTCATTCGACCAGCATTATCGTAATATTTATGACAATCAGGCTGGAAGTACCAACCTGATTTTTCTTATACTAAAACAGCCTTAAATTCACTTTCAACTTTTTGGAAACCATTGTTTGTATCAAGTGACTGTTGTTGTTCTAAATCAAATCGCTCCATTATTGGAAGATCGTTTACCGAGAATAAGTAAGAATCTACTTCTGCAACGTGCTCATGCCAAGCCCAGTTTGGAACTACAAAGTAGTCACCCTTAGACCATTCAAACCGTACTCCATTAATAACCGTATAGCCGGAACCCTCGTGTACTTGATAGATTGTTGAATGAGTATGGCGATGTGCTTTAGAATGGAAACCTTTTGGAAGTTTCTGCATCCAAGCTCCCATCGTTGGATTAGCCGTTTGTCCATTAGATGGGTTGATATATTCAACGGCAAAGCCTTCATATGGATCTGGTTCAAAGTTCATTAACCCTTCAATCGCTGCTTTCGTGCCTTTCCACTTGTAGTTTGCAAGCGGAGCTACTTGTGAATAACGATCGGATACCGGACGAACCATTCCACCTTGATAACGAAGTTCCGAAAAATTATCCGGACGTTTCGGCGTTTCAATACGGTCTGGATACGGTTCAAAGAAAGTACCGCCAATAGAATAGATAGTAGGGATATCAAGAGCGTCCATCCAAATCATCGGTTTATCTCCAACATGACCATGTCCATGCCAAAGATTTTTAGGTGTGATTAAGAAATCTCCTTCTTCCATGAAGATTCTTTCTCCTTGAACAATTGTGTAGGCACCTTCACCATTCGTAATAAATCGAAGAGCGCTTTGAGAGTGACGATGAGAAGGAGCTACTTCACCTGGCAACAATAGTTGAACCGCTGCATAAAGCGTTTGGGTTGTTGAAGCCCAGCCCCAAGGCTGGCGATAAGTTAGGCCAGGGTTTTGAAAATAAATGGCTCTGCGCTCACCGCCGCGATCAGGTGTGAAGATTTCAGCTGCTTCCATCAACTTTTTTGTCAGAAGCTCTTCTTTCCACAAATAAGCATGGGCATGTGGTTTAGGTTCATGATCCATTAGAGCGGGAATAGCTTCCCATAGGGGTCCAAGATTGTACTGCTGAATATCCCTTGTAAAATCTTTTACAATTGCACTGTTCATGTAATCTGATTTTTCAGCCACATTACTCCCTACTTTCTTTTTTCATTTTTTATCACTTAATTTTAGAAAGATTTCGCTTAATTTGGTCATAGTGCCCTGAAACATGGTCATCGATGAAATGATCTACGATATAAGAAACAGGTTTGTTACCGAATTTGGCAAAGTTCCGGTGCGGTGATTCTTTAGATAGTGTTTCTTCATCTAATTTCCCGAGGCCGCTCTCAACTTTATATTTCAGTTCATCCACTTGTTTTAAAACTTCATCAACTGATAGTTTTTCCGTATCAGTAACCGCTGCTAGTCGAGCTGGATCTTGCAATCCACGTCCCCATTTTGAGCCCGGAGTGGCTACTACCGTTTCCACTTCACCTAGCCAGTAAGGAATGGCTTCCGCTATATGAGAAAGGATTTGCATGATTGACCACTCTTCCTCTGTCGGGTTGAAACGGATTGTTTTCTCTGAAAGGTTAGCTGTTGTCTCAAGAATGTGATCGATTGATTGTTGAAAAGATTGGATCGATGTACCGATTGACTGATAAGCCATTCTTATTTTCCCTCCCCAGCACGTTTCACACGGTTTTCGAGATAACCGATTTTGTCGATTTCGATTTTGACAACGTCACCATCTTTTAAGAACACTTGTGGATCGCGGGCTACTCCTACTCCACCCGGCGTTCCAGTTAGGACGATGTCACCTGGTTCAAGAGTCATTAAGTTCGATAAAAATTCAACTAAATATTTCACATCGAATACGAAGTTAGATGTATTCGTTTTTTGGCGTTCTTCACCATTTACAGTTAAGCGGACATTTAATCCAGAAGGATCAGATAACTCATCTGATGTAACTAGCCAAGGTCCCATTGGTGCACTGCCTTCGACTGTTTTCCCTTGAAGCCATTCAAGTGTACGGCGTTGAATATCACGATAAGTGACATCATTCGCAATTGTATAACCTGCTACATAATCAAGTGCATCATCTTGAGAAACATTGCGTGCCCGTTGGCCCACTACAAAAGCAAATTCTGCTTCATAATCTAGTTGTTCTGAAATGGGGAAAAACGGAATATCATCTTGAGGTCCAATTACTGTATTAGCGAATTTGGCAAACACGACCGGGAATGGAGGCAGTTCGCGACCCATTTCTGCAATGTGTTCACGGTAGTTATGTCCTACACAAATAATTTTCCCTGGCTTTTGGACAGGTGCCTCAAGCTTTACGTTTTCAACAGCATGTACCAGAGTACGTTTGAATGAATCGCGATTATTCAATGCATAATCCGCAGCTTTTCTTGCGATGGAAAGGCTTTCATTCCCACCCTGTAGAAATGCTTCCATAGTTGAAGGTACATAAGCTTCAGCGATTTGTTCACTGCGAAGTTTCCCTTCACTTTCAAGAAGTGCTTGATAAGCATAGTTTAGGTCTACAATCTCTTTATTTGGATAAATTGCGCCAATACGTGTAAATCCTTCACGGCTAAAAGTTACTAATTTCATTTTTCATTCTCCTTTATTTATCATTATTTTTTAAAAGCTGTCTTTTAGTTGTTTTATCGATGCACCTGTCTTTGTCTGAAATAAGGCATTGTTTATAAAAAGAATGTCCTTTCACAAACTAGAGGACAAATGGTAACTAAACCTCGCATCAATTTTTAATTTTTCACTTATAGATAACTTAGTTCACTATTTATATACATGATAACTTAATTTTCGGAAAATTGTCAAGAAAGTATTGCAAAAATTTTTATGAAAATGATATTATCAACATCATTATGAGGCTTTCAGTAGCAAATTTAACAAATACAAATATGACTAGACTTATCGAAAACTAGAAGTATAGTAAACAGATGTGTTTATGCGGACGTTATGGAGCATACTTTTTATTTATTTTCATTTAAACTTTACATACTCTGATATACTAGACCTAAATTAAAACAGATTAGGGAGATTGTCATATGGAAATCGTAAAATCTGGTTCAACGATTCAATCCTTGCAAATCGGGATGAGCATTATTGATTTACTCGCTTCACAAAGAAACCCTTTAAGATTCTCTGATATTCAAGAATCTACAGAAATAACTAAAAGTAACCTTTATAAGTATTTAAATACTTTGACCCAACTCGAGTTACTATATCGCGATAAGACAACTGGTATGTATTCCCTCGGGAGCAAACTGATTCAATATGGTATGGCAGCCATTGGGAATGAGGACGTCACAAGCCGAATTACTCCTTATTTACAAGAAATCAGCCATCATACCTCCTGCACGGTGTTATTTTCCGTTTGGACATACGATGGACCAATCACAGCAAAAATATGGAATTCCAATCAAAACTTAAATATTGGGGCCCAGCTAGGCACGCGCCTTCCCCCATCTTCTTCTTCCGGCAAAGTATTCACTGTATTCCAGGATTCTTCCATAACGGCAGACTGGATAGAAAAAGATAATAATGTAGGAACTAAGGAATATCAAGCGATACAGAAATACAAAATTGCTTTTGCAAAAGAGCCTTTAGTACCTTCTGTTTCTTCCATGTCCATTCCGATTTTTAACTATAATGCAGAATTATTGGGAGCGATTACTGCTGTTGGCTTCACTGAAAGTATACCGGATCATTATGAAGATCCCTTAAGCCAATATTTAAGAAAGAGTTTTTTAGAAATCTCGAATATTTTCGGTTATTCTGAAGAATAGGATAGGTTATTTCCCATAAAAAAAGCAGGAAAAGGAAGTGAATTGTCCCTTTTCCTGCTTTTTATTTTATTATGGCTTTCGCTGATAGGTCCATATCCTGTTATGATTTGAAGTTTCAGGAAAAGTATCTCCTGCTTCTAGCTTTACCTTTTTCGGATTTAATACCGTGCTACCCGTTTCACCGATTTCTACGTAAGCCCCATTATTAGGTGCCTTCTGACCTGGTTTAAATTGACGATTTTGCCCCATAGATTTCACCCCTTTACATGCTTTCCATTTTATTATTACCGGGTTCACTTCTTTCATGTCTGAAAAATTCAGGGCAAAAAGGAAATTAGTCCATGGGAAATAAATCGTATTGGTATAAAAAAAGCGTCTGCTCATAGAGTAGACGCTTTTTTTTAAGACATTAAATCCACAAGAACCGCCTTTTGAGCATGAAGACGATTTCCAGCTTGGTGGAAAACGACGGAATTCGGTCCATCGATGACTTCAGCGGTTACCTCTTCTTCTCTGTGTGCAGGCAAGCAATGCATAAATATATAATTATCCTTTGCATGCTTTACAAGTTCACTATTGATTTGATAATCCTTAAACGCCTCTAAACGGATACTATTTTCGATTTCCTGCCCCATAGAGGTCCATACATCAGAATAGACGATATCTGCATCCTTAATAGCTTCAACTGCTGAACTCGTCACAACAATTTCACATCCATTTTCCTTTGCCACTTTTTGAGCATAGGCGACAACATTTACATCAGGTTTATAGTTATCCGGGCATCCAATAGAAAAATCCATGCCCATTTTTGCGCAGCCAACCATCAATGATTGTGCCACATTGTTACCATCACCGATGTAGCTCATTTTCAAGCCTTTTAATTGTCCTTTTAACTCTATAATTGTCAAGAAATCCGCCATCACCTGGCAAGGATGGGCAAGATCTGTTAGCCCATTGATGACTGGAATAGAAGCATTTTCAGACAATTCCATAATTTTTTCATGCTCGAAGGTACGAATCATGATGCCATCAATATATTCGGAAAGGACTTTGGCCGTATCGGAAATAGATTCTCCACGTCCGATTTGCAAATCATTACCGCTTAAGAACAAAGCGTGCCCGCCAAGCTGCATCATGCCCACTTCAAAAGACACGCGGGTACGGGTGGAGGATTTTTCAAAAATCATCCCCAGCGTTTTCCCTTTTAAAGGCGTATATTCCTCGCCCGCTTGTAATTTGGCTTTAATGGTCTGCGCTAGCTTTAACAGATCTGCAATGGCCGTGGGTGTAGACTCCTTCATGGTCAAAAAATCTTTCCCGTTTAAAATCTTCGTTTGTGTCGGTGCCGTTAGTGAACTCATACGTGTGACACTCCTTTCGAATATGTTACAAGCCATTCCTGCAGCGCGGTAACGCCTGGATCAGCATTTTCTAACGATTGAAGATAGGCTTTAAAAGTCTCTTCTTCTGTAAATGCTAGAAGTCGATATTTTGCAGCCAATAACCTTAGCTTCTTATCTTCTTCTGTAGTTCCATAAGCTAAAACAACAGCTGCATTTCCTTCATTAAGCCATTTGTCAAAATCGGAATCCATCAATGTCAACCCAGCTTCATTGATTAGTACAAGCAATTCTTCACTTAATTGGACTGATTCGGATTGATACACACCTGAGGTATGTTTAGCCTTTTGAGCATGAAATACTTTTGTTAATGCTTCTGTCATCGTTTTTCCGATAGCGATGCCTTCACCAGTTGATTTCATTTCCGGTCCTACTTTTGAATCAAGCCCGCTTAGTGCAAACGTTGAGAATACTGGATATTTGACGACTGAATACGGAATTTCTTCCATTAACCCTGTTTTTTCGAACACATTCGACAACGAGTATTTCCCAAGCAATATTTTTGTCGCAATCTGTACTAAAGAAACATTAGTGATTTTACTGATGATTGGAATCGTCCGGCTAGCACGCGGGTTTACTTCCAAAACATATACGTCATTGCCTTCAATCACAAATTGGATGTTCATAAGACCTTTATAACCAAGCTCTACTACTAACTTTTGTGCAAAAATAGTCATTTTATTTTTGATATCCTCTGATAAGGATTGAGCTGGTAGTAATGCCATGCTATCTCCCGAATGGACGCCTGCTTTTTCTACATGTTCAGCAATAATTGGAATATAAATCTCTTTGCCATCCGCAATCAAATCGATTTCCGCTTCTTTACCTGGAATATAAGAATCGATTAACACAGGAAATACAAGTGCCGTTCCATTTTCAATTCTATTCAGTAAGCTTTTCTTCGAGCGGATAATTTCCATCCCCTGACCACCAATTACATAGGATGGGCGTAATAGAACTGGGAAGCCAATCGTCTCAGCACACTCAATTAATTGCTCTGCACTATTGGCCATCGAACCCGGCACATGTGGAATCTCCAGCTTTTGCAGAAGCTGATAAAAGCGATCACGATCTTCTAGTTGGTCAAGCGTATCAAATGAGGTACCCAACAAATTAATTCCGTAATCTTCCAGTCCCTTTGCCAGATTTATGGCTGTCTGTCCCCCAAATTGGACAATTACATCCTCAATACCTTCCGCTTCTATAACATTCAGTACATATTCCAAGGTTAATGGCTCGAAATAAAGACGGTCTGCTGTTGCGAAATCCGTACTTACCGTTTCTGGGTTATTATTAATCATGATCGTTTCAACATTTTCATCCTGAAGTGCATAAACACCATGAACGGAACAGTAATCGAATTCAATTCCCTGTCCGATTCGGATTGGGCCACTGCCAATCATCAATACTTTCTTTTTATCTGTTTTTTTCTGTTCGTTCTCTCCAAAATATGTTGAATAATGATAATTCGTATGTGATTCAAATTCAGCTGCACATGTATCAACCGTTTTGTAAACGGCGGTAATGCCTAGTGATTTACGGTGTGCTCTCACTTCGATTTCACTTACTTTCCATACGGAGGCAAGATAACGGTCAGAGAAGCCCTTTTCCTTGTACAGCTGCAGTTCTTCTTTGGTGACCAAATCGATTGTCTTAGCAGTGATTTCATTTTCTTTCTCGATCAGCGAAGCAAAAGATTGAAGGAAGAAATAATCAATGATGGTTGCTTTATGGATTTCTTCAACTGTCACACCTTTACGAAGCATTTCAAAAATGACAAAAATGCGTTCGTCAGATTTTTCAGCGAGCTTTTCCCAAAGTTCTGGAACAGTTTTATCTTTTAATGATAAAAGTTGCAGTCCATTCGTTTTTAATTCTAATGAATCGATAGCTTTTTGGACTCCACCTTCAAAGCTACGGTGTAATGCCATAACTTCGCCTGTCGCCTTCATCTGAGTTCCTAATTTGCGGTGGGCAGTCGTGAATTTATCGAATGGCCACCGTGGGAATTTTACTGCTACATAATCAAGAGCAGGTTCGAAGCTTGAATAAGTACTCTTCGTTACAGGATTGATAAGTTCAGATAAATGATAGCCGATAGCAAGTTTTGCAGCGATGCGTGCAATCGGATAACCGGTTGCTTTGGATGCTAGTGCCGATGAACGGCTAACACGTGGATTTACTTCTATTAAATAGTACTGTTTGCTATTCGGATCAAGTGCAAATTGAATGTTACAGCCGCCAATGATACCTAGAGCAGAGATAATTTTTATAGAGGCCGCACGTAACATTTGAAACTCATCATCAGATAAGGTCTGAGATGGAGCTACAACAATGGAATCACCTGTATGAATACCGACAGGATCGATATTTTCCATATTACAGATGGTAATGCATGTATTGTTTCCATCGCGCATAACCTCATATTCGACTTCTTTATACCCTGCTATGCTTCTTTCAATCAAGCACTGTGTAATCGGGCTTTCTTGAAGTCCGCCTCGTACAAGTTCCTTGAATGTATCCATGGTCTCAGCAATCCCTCCGCCAGTACCTCCAAGTGTATAGGCAGGACGAACGATTATAGGGAAACCAATTTTGTCTGCGAAAGCTTGTGCCTCTTCTAAAGTATGGACAATTGTACTGTCAGGAACAGGTTCATCAATTTCAAACATTAGTTCACGAAACAGTTCACGATCTTCTCCTTTTTTGATGGAGTCTATTGGTGTTCCTAATAGTTTGACATTATATTTTTCAAGCACTCCTGCATCATCCAATTGATAAGCAAGATTCAATCCTGTTTGCCCCCCTAATGTAGCAAGCAGGCCATCCGGCTTTTCTTTAGCAATGATTTTTTCCAGTACATCTACTGTTAAAGGTTCGAAATAGACAGCATCCGCGTTCATATCATCCGTCATAATCGTTGCCGGATTGTTATTAACTAGGATGACTTTATATCCTTCCTCTTTTAAAGCGAGGCAGGCCTGTGTTCCTGCATAATCGAATTCAGCAGCCTGCCCTATTACAATCGGCCCTGAACCAATTACTAAAATAGTCTGTATCGTGTTGTCCTTAGGCATATGCTTTTTCTCTCCCGCTATATTCATTTATCATTTGTAAAAAGTCGTTAAACAATAGTGAGCTTTCTATCGGTCCTGGATTCGCTTCAGGGTGGTATTGAGTCGTAAATATCGGTAAATCTTTATGCATAAGTCCCTCAACGGTACTATCATTCACATTCCGGAAGCGAACTTGAAGTGATGTTCCTTGTAAGCTTGGCTCATCCACTTCATAGCTATGATTTTGAGAACTCATATACACCTTTTTCGTTTTCAAATCGACCACGGGCTGATTCGCACCGCGATGTCCAAACAGCATTTTTTTTGTATTTCCCCCAAAAGCAAGGGCCGTTAATTGATGACCTAGGCAGATGCCCATTGTAGGAAAATTCGTAATGATTTTCTTAATATTTTCCAATAGATATTCAAGCTGTTTTGGATCCCCAGGCCCATTTGAAAGCAAAATACCATCCGGATTCAAGTCCTTGATATGTTCGAATTTAGTATCAAAGGGAACGACTGAAACTCGGCACCCCTGTTCAAGCAATGAATTTAATATGGATTTTTTATAACCAAAATCCATCATTACAACATGTTTAGAACCTTTCCCGAAGCTTTCAATCTCTTTAGTAGAAACTGCGGCTACGTGCGCTTCTAGATCATTCAAACTTGATTCGAATGTGAATGCAGTTTCTGCTGTGATGGCTGCCTGCATGGAGCCTTCTTGTCGTATATTTTTAACTACCGCTCGCGTATCCACATGACTCAAAAGAGGGATGTTCCATTTGTCTAAATATTCACCAATGGAATATTTAGCTTGATAATGAGAATGGCTCATATTTCCTTCATATACAATAACACCGGCAACATGCGGCTTCTTACTTTCGAAATCAATTTCATTAATTCCATAATTTCCGATTAAAGGATATGTGAAAATGACAATTTGGTCCTTATATGAAGGATCTGTCAATACTTCTTGATATCCGGTCATTCCTGTAAAAAAGACAATCTCTCCAGTGATTGCTTTTTTAATTGATTTAGTCAACAGTTCCCCTTCAAAGACGGAACCATTCTCTAAATGTAGATAGTTTTTCATGTTCTTCACCTCTGTAGATGACGTATATTTATATATAGAATAGCATAATTATTCATTTTATTCTATAAAAATTCACTAAATTTAGATTGTTTGTTTTATTGCTAATACTTTTTTTATTTTCTTAATTGCAGTATCGATCTCTGATTTAGTCGCTGTCAGAGGTGGAAGTAAACGAAGAACATTAGGTCCTGCACTTAATACGAGTAGGCCATCTTCTTGAAGCTCTATTAAAAACGACTGAACATCTTGTTTGCATTCGATCCCGACCATCATCCCAAGTCCACGAATTTCTTTGACTTCTTCTGAATCCTTTAATGCCTTTGTCAATTCACATTCAAGGTATTCAGCTTTTTCCACGACTTCTTTTAAGAATCCCGATTGGAAAATTTCTTTTAAAACAGCTTCTGCTGCTGCAACACTTACCGGATTACCGCCAAAAGTGGATCCATGGCTTCCAGCACTAAAGAATTCCGACAACATTTCTTTGCCAATCATCGCCCCGATAGGTAAACCATTTCCTAGCCCCTTGGCCGAAGTAATGATATCTGGTTGGATATTAAAATGCTGAAATGCAAATGGTTTGCCTGTACGGCCAATTCCCGTTTGTATTTCATCGATAATAAGAAGTGATCCGTATTTTTTACATTGAGCTTGAATTGCGTCCAAATACGATTGCTGAACAACATGAATGCCGCCCTCTCCTTGAACTACTTCGATCAATACCGCTGCCGTATCCTCATCTACTGCAGTTTCTAAAGCATCGTTGTCATTGAATGGCACATATTCAAACGAAGCTAGCATCGGCCCGAAACCAATCTTGATTTTTTCCTGTCCCGTTGCTGCCATCGTTGCAAATGTACGGCCGTGGAATGACTGCAGACATGTGACAATTTTACTTTTCCCTGTAGCTTTACGAGCAAGTTTGATAGCTGCCTCATTTGCTTCAGCTCCGCTATTGGCAAAGAAAACTTGACCTAATCCTGAGGCATCTGCTAGCATTTTTGCTGTCCGTTCCTGTAAAGAACTTTGAAACATATTCGATACATGCCAGTATTTATTAAGTTGCTCCGTAACAGCCTTTTTCACCTTTTCATGACTATGGCCAAGGTTTAAAACTCCGATTCCCGATGTAAAATCAAGATACTCCTTACCTGTTGTACTGATAAGTTTCATTCCATTCGCTGTTTCCGGTTCAATGTTCCACCTTGCATATGTAGGAAATAAAGAACTCATTAAAATACCCCTTCTTCCTGTAGAAATTTCGTTCCGATAAATTGCCCGTTTTCATAGAAGTGATCCTTGCCGCTTACAATCATCACTTTCTCCACTCCTTTATTCAACACCGACAATGCTGTGTTAACTTTCGGAATCATACCGCCATAGATACTGCCATCTGTAATTAAAGCCTGTGTCTCCGTTTCAGTCAGTTTTTCGATAATCTGCTGATTCTTTAAGACCCCTTTAACGTCTGTGACAAATAAGCACATTTCAGCCGAGAGTGCCTTCGCTACAGAACCTGCAGCCATATCCGCATTCACATTTAACTTATTTCCATCTTCTGTAGTCGAAATCGGTGTCAATACCGGGCAATAGCCTTTTTCAAATAGAAGTCCAAGTAATTCTGTATCGACTTGATGAATCTCACCAACAGCCCCTAGCTTCTTTTCATCAATATACTCACCAGTCAGGATTCCGCCGTCCGAACCATTTAGACCGACAGCCTTAATACCATGTGCCTCCAATTTATGGACGAGACATCGATTAGATTTGCCTGCCAACATCAGTTCTACAACTTCCAATACTTCAGTGGTCGTTTTTCTTAAACCATTTTCAAAGACCGGTTCAATTTCATATTTTTCAAGCATCGAATTGATATCAGGGCCGCCTCCATGAACAAAGACAATCTGGTAACCGCGGCTTTGTAACTCTTTAACACTTGTAAAAAACGACTCTGATAACTCGTTAATAATACTACCGCCGCACTTTATGACTAAAATGTTCACTCTTTTCAACACCCCTTATGATCGATAACTTCCGTTTATTTTTACATAATCATAGGTTAAGTCACAGCCCCATGCCGTTCCTGATTCATTACCATCTTTCAAGTAAACATTAATGATAATACTTTCATTTTCCAAGTATGCCTTTGCATCTTCCTCAGAAAACTGTATAGGCTCGCCATCTTTCAGTACAATGATTTCACCAAATGAAATCGTTGTTTGTTCCGGTTGGAACCCTACTCCGCTTCGACCCATTGCAGCAATAATACGTCCCCAGTTTGCATCCGCTCCAAAAGCTGCCGTTTTCACTAAATTTGAACCAACAATCGTTTTCGCCATCATTTGTGAATCTTGTTTGGAATTCATGCCATGGACATTCACTTCAATTAATTTTGTCGCGCCTTCTCCGTCTTTCGCAATTTGTTTAGCTAAATTTTCAGAAGTCTGTTTTAATAATTCCAAAAATACAGACCATTCTGGGTGCGTGTTTGTCAAAGGTTCATTTCTTGCTGCTCCATTTGCTAGGACCAGCACCATGTCATTCGTCGAACAATCACCGTCAACAGTTATTTGATTAAATGTATCATTCGTTATAGAAGATAATGCTTCCTGTAAATCATTCGGTTCAATGACAGCATCCGTTGTAATGAAACCGAGCATTGTAGCCATGTTCGGATGAATCATCCCTGACCCTTTCGCCGCTCCGCCCATTTTCACGCGTTTACCATCAATGACTGTTTCATAACCGCAGCTTTTAGTTACTATATCCGTTGTTAAAATAGCAGTACCAAAGTCTTCAGCAGCTTCAGCTGTATCTGTTGGCTCCAATAAATCTATGCCGTTTTTAATTTTATCCATTTCCATAAATTCGCCAATAACTCCAGTCGAAGCAACTGCAAATGAATGATCTTCCAAGCCGAACTTTTGGGCAGCAAGCTTTCTCATTTCAATAGCATCCTTTAACCCTTGCTCTCCAGTACAAGCATTCGCACATGCACTATTAACTACTATGCCATGAAGCTTTCCAGTAACTGCTATGCTATCCTTCGTTACATTGATTGGAGCCGCTTGAACTACATTTTGTGTATAAACAGCAGCGGATGATGCTGCAGTTTCTGTATAAATAATGCCGATGTCTTTTTTTGAGTAGCGCAACCCTGCATGAGCGCCTGAGGCTTTGAACCCTTTAGGCATTAAGATGTTTCCTTCTTTAATTTGTTTGATTTCTTCAACTGGCTGTAGTGTATTCATTATTTACCTCCAATAATTTTACGGATATAGTGGGCTGCTCCATAGTCCTGCTGTTTCCTCTAGCCCCATTAATATATTTGCATTTTGAATGGCCTGCCCTGCAGCACCCTTTACTAAATTATCAATAACTGAAACAATCGTTACCTTACCTGTTCTTTCATCATATGCGACGCCTATATCACAAAAGTTTGAACCATACACTTGTTTCGTAGACGGGAAGCGATCAAGCGGCTGTACCCGTACAAATGGATGATCCTCATAAACAGTTTCATACAAATCTCTTAGTTCAGCTGTTGAAGTCTGCCTGTTTACCTTAATATACATCGTAGCCATGATACCCCTAGTCATAGGAACAAGATGGGTATTAAATGTTATAGGTTGTAAATCTGATGACCACCTTCCAAGCTGTTGTTCGATTTCCGGTATGTGTTGATGCTGATTCACTTTATATATTTTAAAGTTTTCATTCATTTCACTGTAATGTGTATCGGATGAAAGTGATTTCCCTGCCCCGGACACTCCGGATTTAGCATCAATAATGACATCTGTGGCTGTAGCCCATCCTTCAGTGAATAAAGGAGCAAGACCAAGTAATGAAGCAGTTGGGTAACATCCTGGATTCGCAATAATAGTGGATTGTCTAATTTCTTCTGCATTCCATTCAGCCAATCCGTATACAGCTTTTTCAATAATATGCTGAGGCGCGGCTGTTTTTTTATACCAGTGTTCATATTCACCTGGAGTTTGAAGCCTAAGATCCCCTGACAAATCGATTACTTTAATATTAAGGTCGGAAAATTCCGAAATTAACTGTGAGGAAACACCCGAAGGAGTAGCAAGAAAAACAATATCAGATTTTTTTGCAATTGCTTCCGGGTCAATTTCTTCTAATTTATCTTTCATATGCATTAAATGTGCATTTTCTTCATATAAACTTCGACCAAATTGGGATGACGTATGCAGTGATTTTATTTTCAAATGAGGATGATTATTCAGGAACCTTATCAATTCCACTCCTCCATACCCTGTTGCGCCTACTATTGATACGTTCACAAAAACCAACTCCTAGATTTTAAGTCCCTGCAATTCTTTGATTCTATTATTATAAGACTGAATAAAAATAAAATCAAATGTATTTTTATAAAATTCTAAACTTAAATTTCAAAAACAAGTTCCACCGCGCAAACTTCTAGTTTTATCCAAAGTTGTTGACTACTAGTGTTTTTTCCGTTTAAATCAAATAAGGTAGTAACTGAGTTATAACGGTATCTGAAAGGCGGTTGTAATAAATGAACGAATTTACGTTATCTAATCGAATGCATGCATTTTTTGATAATAGACATCATGTTAAACGTATAGAAAAAGGGTGCTTCCTTTTTCAGGAGAACACCCTTGCTAGTGATTTGTATTACATTTTAAAAGGCAAAGTTGAAGTGAGTAAGGTTGTTCCAGACGGTCGAGAATTGACAATGCGCATTTGTTCAGAGAATGACCTAGTTGGAGAAACTGTCCTTTTTTCTCAGAACCCTAAATATATGATGAATGCAAAAATGTTAGAAGATGGTGTTGTAGCGGTTATTTCTAAAGAATTATTAGAAGAGAAAATCGCGTCGGATAGTCATCTTGCAGTTGAAATGATGACATGGTTATCCGCTCAAAATCGTAAAAATCAGGCTAAATTCCGCGATATGCTCCTGCACGGTAAGAAAGGCGCATTTTACTCCACTCTCATTCGCTTATCAAATAGCTATGGTACTGAAGTTGAAGACGGTATAGTCATCACTCTTCCCTTTACAAACCAAGAGCTTGCTAATTTTTGCGGCACATCCCGTGAAGTAGTCAATCGAATGCTCTCTCAATTAAGAAAAAACAATGTAGTTTCTATTAAAAAAGGACGCATTAAGATACTTAACCTTGAGTATTTAAAGCAGGAAATTGACTGTGAAAATTGCCCAATAGAAATCTGTACTATCGAATAACCCCCCGCCCTCCATAATTAGCAGAGAATACTTCATATACTGACCAGTACCTTAAATATATATGTAATGGATTAGATTCATTTTAAAGTCCTTGCATCTCTTTCTTTACTGGGTCATTTGATTTATTTTTACTTTAATAAAAATGGATAGTTATTATGATATAGCATTATAAAAATGTATAAATTTAGTATAAAAATACATTTGAGATAAATTAATCCAAATCAGGACAGACATTCATGGCCTTACCAACTATACATAAGAAAATACGGGATGGCATAGTTGCCATCCCGTATTTTCTTATCTAGAGACTCTTCAATCACAATAATTTCACATAGTTAAATAAATCATTGTTCTTCTGAGCTCATTGAAAGTTAGCCGCCAATAAATGACATTTCTATTTTTTCCTGTTTCTTTCTCGTTCCGGCAGCCCGCTCATCTGAATAGCGGTCGTCTCTATGGTTCCAAAGTGAAATGATAAAGTCAGTCAATTCTTCATCTGACATCTCTGAACGAAGCAATGACTTCAAGTCATGTCCTTTTCCATTAAATAGGCATGTATATAAACTGCCATTAGCAGAAAGACGAGCACGGGTGCAGCTTGAACAAAAAGACTCAGAGACGGATGTTATGAAACCTACTTCGGTAGTCGTCCCCTTATAGCGGAAGCGCTTCGCGACTTCTCCAAAATAATCTTCTTCCACCGGTTCCAGCTCGAATTCAGCCTGCAGCATCTCGAGCAATTCTTTTTTCGTTATGACGTTTTTCAACTGCCAGCCATTTGTATGCCCAACATCCATGAATTCTATATAACGTAATTGAATACCCTCTTCTTTGCAAAAACGGGCCATCGGCAGGATTTGAGATTCATTGGTTTCTTTTTTAACAACCATATTTACCTTAACACCAAGCCCTGCTTCTTTTGCAGCAGCTATTCCCTCCATAACCGGCTTTGTCCCGATATTTCTTCCGTTCATCTGCTTAAAAAGCTCATCATCGAGGCAGTCTAAACTGATATTTACCCGCTGTAATCCAGCTACCTTTAAATCTGCCGCGTGTTTTTTCAAAAACACACCATTCGTAGTCAATCCAATATCTTCTATTCCTTCAATTGAAACAAGTTCGGAAATGAGCGTAGAAAGATTTTTTCGCAGCAACGGTTCCCCGCCTGTCAATCTTAGTTTTTTAACCCCTAAGCTTGCAAATATTTTAGAAATCCTTACGATTTCTTCATAAGATAAAAGCTCACTTTTAGGAAGGAACTGAAAATTTTCATGGAAAATTTCAGCCGGCATACAATACTGACAGCGGAAGTTGCAACGATCAATGACAGAAATTCTTAAATCCCTTAACGGCCTGTCTAATGAATCCTTTATATGACGGTTCAATTTCCCACCCCTAACCGGACGTATTAGAAAAAGCCAGACCAATAAAAAGTAGCTCCATAACAATGGTTCACTGTTTTTTGGACTGGCTTAATATTCTATTACCTATTAATTATTTAATTCCTAACGCGATTTTGGCATATCTGGACATGCGATCCCTAGACCATGGCGGACTCCACACAATCTTCACGTCTGTTTCTTTAACTTCTGGAATATCTTCCAGCACTAGTTTCACTTGATCGACAATCGTTCCAGCTAGCGGACAGCCCATGGCAGTCAATGTCATCGTTACTGTCGTTAGTCCTGCATCATCCATATCCACATCATACACCAAGCCTAAATTCACGATATCTATTCCAAGCTCCGGGTCAATGACCTGCTCTAAAGCTCCAAAAATAATGTCTTTTGTATCTTGATCCACTTCAATCACTCCTTTTATGAATAATACTCCCCGATTTGTAATAATCGGTTTATAGTCGGTTGCGGCAATAAATGTCCGATTCAGACTTTACACAATGTCCTTAATAGAATCATACCAGATTTAGCATGTGAGCTTAAGCTTTTTGCACAGCTGGTCGTAAATGTTTCTCGAACCATTCCGCAGTCCGAAGCACACCTTCTCTACTTACCTTATGCCCAGCCTTCTGATCGAGGATAAAATCAATTTTTTCATGTGCTTCATTATAACCCGCTTTTACTCCTTCATAAAAGCGATATGCATGTTGATATGGTACAACAGGATCTTTAGCACCATGCCAAAACAGAAGCGGTCTGTTTGAAAGCTTGTCTTGATTGAGGCTTAAGTCAAATGGTTTGAGCTGTTCAATCACTTTATTTACTTCCTCATCCGTGATTGGGAAATTCACTTTCCTTTTCTTAATCTCCTCTATTTGAAGCTCCGCATACGCTACATAGGATGGATTCCCCATTAAGCTAACTCCAACTGTAATCCAATCATAGGCCGCCAGAGCTCCGTTGGTCACAATACCTCCCATTGAGGTACCCGCTACACCAATTTTTTTAGAGTCAATTAATTTTCTGGCTAATAAATCATCCTTAATCAAAGCTAAATCCTTGATGGTCTGTAATACCATTTCCCAAAAACGGGGCATCAATTGCGAATCACTATATCCAACTTCCCTCTCCCCATGATAAATTACATCAGGAAGAAGCACACGAAAACCCTTTTCAGCCATTAAATAAGCATAATGAAGATTGTGTTCTTTTGCACTTTGAAAACCATGTATAAAAATAATAAGCGGCAGTTCTTGATTGAAAGCCGACTGCTCACTTAAGTGTAAAACAGGAATATGTCCAATCTTTTCTTTTTCAATTATTATCAAGATAATCCCTCCGAATATTTAAATACTGTCGGTTTTTTCATTAAAGAAGCTTCAGAAGCTTTCTCAACAAATCTTTCGTTGTCCCTTTGCTGATTCCTAGTCATGTACTATGCTTTAAATATTATAATCCTTCATATAGTAATATCATACAGGAATGCATAAAGAATGAAAAAGATTTACAATTACTTTAAAATAGTCTTAACAATATTTGCATATAATGAAATCAAAAAGAACAGAAGGTGTGTACATGAATGAGAAACATTTAATCGTATTGGATCTTGATGGTACTTTACTTACTGATAATAAAACAATTTCTCCTAGGACTAAACAAACACTACTAAAACTAAAAGAAAATGGGCACGAAGTTATGATCGCTACCGGGCGTCCGTTTCGCTCAAGTGAACTTTATTACCGTGAATTGGGATTGACTACACCAATCGTTAATTTCAATGGTGCTTTCGTGCATCACCCATTACAGACAAGCTGGGGGGTATACCATTCACCACTGGATATAAGTGTTGCGAAAGATATTGTAGAAGCTTGTGATCAATTTGAATATCACAACATAATTGCTGAAGTTCGTGATGATGTATATGTCCATTATCATGATGAAAAATTGATGGACATGTTCAATGTAGGAAATCCGATAATGAAGACGGGTGACTTACGTAATTTCCTTGAGGATTCACCCACATCGATGCTCATTCATACAGATAGTCAGCATGTCGGCCAGATCCGCCAGCATTTATCTGATGTTCATGCCGAATTAGTTGATCATCGCCGCTGGGCAGAACCATTTCATATCATCGAAATTATTAAGAGCGGATTAAGTAAAGCGGTTGGTCTGCAACGTGTTTCCAACTATCTAGACATCCCAAAAGATAGAATTATCGCTTTCGGTGATGAAGATAATGACTTGGAAATGCTTGATTACGCTGGAACTGGTGTCGCAATGGGAAATGCTATTTCCCCTGTAAAAACGGTCGCAAATACGATGACTTTGACGAATGAAGAAGATGGCATAGCAGTATTTCTTGAGGAAAAATTCAACTTAAAATCCAAATCCTAATCCGCCATTTTTTACCTTTATAAAATCTCTTTTTGAAGCCAAACTAATAGGGACAACAGCTTCCTGTTATGTTGTCAAACGCTCAGAATCGGAGGAGATAAGCATGGGTAAAAGCAGACGATTTGTACAGCAAGGCAAAGAAAGTGTTGCCAAGCATGCCGAAAGAATCCCTTATCACACTACGTTTGCAGAAGCTGAAAAAGACAGATTGAGAATTATGTCAGAACAAAGCTATGGTGGCTTCTAATGGGAAACAAATTATTCCAGAAAGCTAGAGAATTTGTTGAAGAAGCTCTCCACTCTGAGCATGATGGTGACCAGCAAAAAACTGAGGAAATCGCTAAAAATGCTCTTTCATCGGCTTTTGCCAATACGAATGATGCTGAAAAAGAGCAATTACGCGAACTTCAAGAGGAACTGGAAAACCACCCAAAATAAGTAAAAGCCTCCAGGATTCTGGAGGCTTTTACTTATTTTATTAGTAGTTGTTTCGTGCTTTTCCACCTTTTTCACCGATTTCTTTATAAAAATCTTTTCCATGAGAATCGGAAGTGGCCTCTCCTCCCTTTTGTCCAATCTCTTGATAAAATTCTTTATCATGGTTGTCCGATGTAGCTTCGCCGCCTTTTTGTCCAATCTCCTGGTAAAAATCTCTATCGTGATTTTTCGAGGTGGCTTCGCCGCCTTTACGTCCTGCTTCTTCTCTACTCATTTTTTCGTTGTTAGCCATTATTATCACTCCTCATTAAGATTTAATATTGGCGCTACATTATTAAAATTAGCCGATTTGTACTGGCAATAAACGTAAAACACCGCAATAATTCTATTTGTCATAGAAGTGTAATGGCCTTAACTTTTTGTTAATATTCTTATTCCCTTCGGAAAGTACCAACAATTCCAGAAGTTTCGATGATATTGGTAAAAGCATGTGGATCAACTTCTTTAATGATCCGTTCCAGATCATACAGTTCATACCTTGTAATGACTATCAAAAGCATTTCCTTACTTTCGTTTGTAAATGCTCCTTTTGCCGGTACCCTTGTAATACCGCGAACTAACTTAGCATGAATTGCCTGTTTAAGTTCTTCGCTTTTCTTTGTAATAATCATAGCTGTAAGCTTTTCATGACGTGTATGTATCGCGTCCACCACACGGGTTGATGTGTAAAGCGTAACAAGTGTATATAATGCTTTTTCCGGTCCATAAACAGCGCCTGCCGTTACAATAATCACGCCATTTAACAGAAATAAATAAGTACCTACAGGCTTATCTTTCTTCCGTGAAAGAAGCATCGCGATAATATCCATCCCGCCTGTTGATGCCCCGAATTTCAAGGTAATCCCAACTCCTACTGCAGCTATAACTCCGCCAAACACCGCGTTCAATAATATGTCCGGTGACCAGCGGGTAATTGGAATGATTTCCATGAAAAGAGACATTAAGATAACACTGAGAAAGCTATAAAAGGTAAAGGACTTTCCAACTTTTCTCCAAGCAAGGATGGTTACTGGGATATTTAATAAAAGCAATAGAATCCCGGTCGATATATTAAAAGGTGCAAAAGATCCTATAATCCTTGATAGGAGCTGTGCCACCCCAGTAAAGCCGCTCGCATATACGTTAGCCGGGATTAAAAAAAAGTTCATCGCGATGGCATTCAATAATGCACCAACTATTACTATGAGAATTTTCCTTATTTCACTTCTATACATCCTAAAAACCTCCATTTCACCCTAATTCTATTATCTTTTTACCCTTAATTATTTATTCTATTTATGAAGAGATTGAAATTTTGCCGTTACGTGCTACACTAAAAAGAGTAAAACCCATTTACTAAAAATTGTAAAAAGAAAGCAGGTGTATTATGGCTATCACAATTCTTGCAGATAGTGCATGTGATTTGCCATTGTCTTTCTATAAGGAAAACAATGTATCATTAATCCCTTTACAAGTTCATCTTGATGGGGAGAATTATGAAGACCTACTTACCATTAATTCTCATGAAGTCTATCAAGCGATGATTGACGGAAAAGCTCCAAAAACATCGCAAGCTTCTCCGGAATACTTTATAGAACTTTTCACACAGTTTGCTAAGGAGAAAAGACAAGGTATCTATATTGCATTTTCCTCTGAGTTATCAGGAACTTATCAAACAGCTGTAATGATTCATAATCAGGTAAAAGATGAATACCCTGACCTGGACATTGAAATCGTCAATACGAAATGTGCTTCAATGGGAGTCGGGTTAATCGTAAAAAGGGCAGCCGAACTAGCAGCAAGCGGCGCCTCTAAAGAAGAGATTTTAGCTGACATCGAATTCCGCACTCATCATATGGAGCATCTATTCACAGTAGATAATCTTGAATACTTAGCTCGTGGCGGACGTATATCCAAAACATCTGCCCTTGTTGGCGGATTATTAAACATTAAACCGTTATTGCATGTTGAAGAAGGAAAGCTGGTTCCACTCGAAAAGATACGCGGTAAAAAGAAATTAATTAAACGAGTTATCGAATTAATGCATGAACGAGGCAAAAATTTGACAACCCAAACGATCGCTATCAGTCATGGTGACGATGCAGAAACCGCATTGGAGTGGAAGGACGCCATACAACATGAATTTGGGACAACTGAGTTCATGATTCATTCAATTGGTTCCGTAATTGGTGCTCATGCCGGTCCTGGAACAATTGCTCTCTTCTTCTTAAACGATACCCCTGCGAAATCATAAACATACATACTCTCTTTCATAATTGTGAACAATATATATTGATCATGATTATGAAAGGGAGTTTTATTATGTCAAAAACAACTGATAACAATAAAAAACCAAAAGATAACCAAGCTATAAATACTGAAAGAAATATCTCTTATCAGGAAAACCTCGAAGCAGGTAAGCACTCTTATTCGAAGAAAACAGACCATAAATGAGGCGGGGGGCTGTCCCCTGCTTTTTTATATGTAGTTGTCGATATATACATATACAGCCTATATGGTTGTCTTCCTATCCTACTTTCTCTATAATAAAGGAAATAAACCCTGCTGGAGGTAAGTGATGGCAAAGGAAAATTCATTTGATATTGTATCCAAAGTAGACTTTTCAGAAGTAACAAATGCAGTTACTATGGCTATGAAAGAAATTCAGACCCGTTATGATTTTAAAGGAAGCTTAAGTAGCATTACCATTGATAAAGAAGACTTAGTTTTAGTATCTGACGATGAGTATAAACTCGATCAATTAAAGGATGTTCTAATTAGTAAGCTCATTAAACGTGACGTACCTATTAAGAACCTGGATTACGGAAAATTAGAAGGCGCTTCTGGTGGTACTGTTCGCCAACGGGCTAAACTCATTCAAGGCATCGATAAGGAACAAGCGAAAAAAATCAATACCATCATTAAAAACAGCGGACTTAAAGTGAAAAGTCAAATACAAGATGACCAAATCCGTGTAACTGGAAAAAATAGGGATGATCTACAAGGTATTATCTCTGCTATCCGAGGCGCTGACCTATCCATTGACGTACAATTTTTAAATTACCGCTAATATTAGAGGCTCACCCACTATGGGTGGGTCTCTTTTTATGTTCTAGGACGCTCTCAGTCCTTTTTCCGAATGAATCACCATAATGGAATATGGAAATGCTATTCATGTTCCCTTATATCCGAAGAATCTCATATACTTTTTACTTAGACATTATGCCCTTCTTCTAGGCTTTCTACAGGTCTTATTAAAAAATGATTTAATCTATTGTTTTAAGTTAAAGTAATGGGGATTTTACTCCAGATTTATTTTATTGGTTATTTTTACCGTGTTTTCATATTCCAAAAGCAAGGAATAGGAATAGTGTAGATAATTAAACAGGAGGGGTTTTAATGACTAGTCAAAATCAAAACCAAAATAAACAAGGATTTCCACCGCAACATCAACAGCATCAGCCTGGTGTGGAAACAAAAATGAATCCGAACCCCAAGTCGGTTAAACCTGAATATAAAGGAAGCGGCAAATTAAAAGGGAAAACCGCAATCATAACTGGCGGAGATAGCGGAATAGGTAAATCCGTCGCTATCTATTACGCAAAAGAAGGAGCTAATGTTGCAATTGCATACTTAGATGAACATCAGGATGCTAAAACAACAAAAGAATTGGTCGAAAAAGAGGGACAGAAATGTTTACTCATTTCCGGAGATATTGGCGATGAAGCCTTTTGTCAGGATGTCGTCAAAAAAACTGTCGATGAGTTCGGCGGTTTGGATATTCTAGTCAACAACGCAGGTGAACAACACGTTCAGACAAGCATCCTTGATATTTCAGCTGAACAATTAGAAAAAACGTTCCGAACTAATATCTTCTCGATGTTCCACTTAACAAAAGCTGCGTTGAAACATCTCAAAAAAGGAAGCAGCATCATTAATACAACCTCTATCACAGCCTATCAAGGTAATCCAAAATTAATCGATTACTCATCAACTAAAGGCGCAATTTTAGCATTCACAAGAGCACTTTCGAATTCTATTTCAAAAGATGGAATCAGAGTTAATGGTGTTGCTCCAGGTCCAATCTGGACACCACTTATTCCTGCCTCATTCGGGGAAGAAGATGTTGCCAAATTCGGTCAAAATACACCTATGGGCCGCGCTGGCCAGCCAGAAGAATTAGCACCTGCCTATGTATATCTGGCAAGCGATGATTCATCCTATGTCAGCGGACAAGTTATTCATGTTAACGGTGGTTCCGTTGTAAACGGATAATGAAATAAACTTCAAAAGCAGTGGTTTTCGTAAATGAAATCCACTGTTTTTTTTCATTATTTACGAAGGATTTTGACTGAACATATAGAAATCTAAGTCTAAGTGAGGAGTGATTTTCTTTGACGTACATTGTGGATCCATGGTTTACCGTTCAAGAATTAGACTCGAAAACGTTTGCGATCAGTGAATATGGTCATTGGGAGAAGGTACATTCCTTTTTACTGTTGGGAGAGAACCAGGCTGCGTTAATTGATACTGGGTTAGGCATAGATACGATTAAACGGATAACAGACCAGTTAACAGATCTTCCTATTATCGTCCTGACGACACATGTGCATGCAGATCATATTGGGAGTCACGGTGATTTTGATACTATTTATGTTCATAATGATGATGCCGACTGGCTGATTAACGGAATTAAAGGATTGTCGTTGAAACAAATTAGAAAAGATATGTCTCGCGATATCACCATACCCGTCCCAGAATTATTTGATCCTTTTACATACAAGCCATACCAAGGGAATCCTGATAAGCTCCTTTCAGATGGGGATACTATTGATATAGGAAACCGGATCTTAGGTATATTTCACACACCGGGGCATTCCCCGGGACACATCTCAATTTTAGATTATAAAACAGGATATTTATTTACCGGTGATTTACTTTATGCCGAGACTCCAATTTACGCCTTTTATCCCTCAACAAACCCAGTAGACCTTGTTAATTCATTGAAAAAAATTGCTAAGATCAAAGGAGTTTCCAAAATCTATGGAGGACATAACCAACTCGGTCTCGAACCAAAGATTTTTGATGAAGTCCTGGAAGCCGTTCAGTACCTTAAAGAGAACAAACTAGCCAAACACGGAACCGGTGTCCATACATTCAAAAGCTTCAGTGTACAATTTTAATAAAAGAGCATTGCTTTTACACAATACTCTTTTTGTTTAATAAGTCATAGCCATCGCTTCTTGCTTTATTGGTCTGCAAGAATGTCTTTCCACAAAATGATGGGGAATAATGGACCCTGCCGGAGTATCACCATTCTGTAATTTTTGAATGATGCTTTTAGCGGCCTGATGTCCTAAATCGAAAATGTTAATATCTATAGAAGTTAGGGCAGGTAGTGATAGCTCAGAGAAAAGAACATTATTAAAGCTGACAATTGACATTTCCTCAGGAGTCCGTACTCCCATCGCTCGAAGAGAATGTACGACTCCTAGTGCCATAAGATCATCACTGACGACAAGAGCGGTTGGTGGCTCGTCAATCGATAGTAATCTTTTCGCTGCTGCTAGTCCACCTTCATGTAAAAAGTCCTCATGTATAGTATATTCCCTTATTGGAACGATACCAGCCCTTTTCAATGCACGTTCATATCCTAATAATCGATCGAGGGTCATCACAAAAGTTACATCTCCTCCAATGAATCCAATCCTTTCATGGCCTAATTGAATGAGATAGTCAGTTGCCTGTTCGGCAGCCAAGACATTATCGTTATCAACATACGTTATCTCCTCAATAAAATCATAGGGTTTCCCAATGACAACAAACGGAAAAGCCCTTGCTTGTAAATAGGTTAGAATGTGATCATTCATCCTTGAATACATAAGGATAATTCCATCCACCATTCCCCCTTGAACCATATTCACGACTCCTTCGTAGACTTCCTCCTCTGTTTTCCCCGTGCTTAGTAACAGAGAGTAATGCTCTTCCTGAGCCCCTTCACTAAGACCCTGGAGGATAGCCGGGAAAAATGGATTTTGATAAAAAACGTTTGACGAACTTGGTAACACCAATCCAATGATCCTAGTTGATTGATTAGCAAGACTACGAGCAATGAAGTTTGGATGATATCCTAACTTTTCCATTGCCTTACGAACTCGTACCTTTGTTTTTTCACTTATCCGAGGATTATTAGCAATCACTCGAGAAACTGTTGAAGGAGCAACATTCGCCAGTTGTGCCACATCTTTTATCGTGACGGCCATGCGTTTCCCCTCTCCCCTCTTTAGCCTTTATTGACTTCATTCAAAAAAAGGTGAAAACCAATAAACACTTTTCTAATTTATTTTATAATTATACATTTGTATGTATCTATAATACACTCACTTCAATAGTTATATCCATACTTTTTTAACTGTTTTCAACAATTTTCAGAAAATACTTACTTTTTTTGTTTTTTACTTCTCTTTTAAAAATCAAAAAGAAGCTGATTTAAGATCAGCTCCTAAAAAACAGCATGTGTCTTTGGGCGAGGACAGAAGTCAGACGACTAACAATACTGGATTTAAAGCTTATTTCCATTTATAATCCAGAAAGGTATTACAGGTTAATAACGATAAATCCTTGTTTCATATGGTCGCAAATTAACCATTGTTTCTTCCGGACAATCATCATAATTCGCTAGTAAAAGTTCCATTTTCCCCCAATGAGACAGGTCAATTTGATGATAATTTGTGCTAAAGTTGCATACAACCTTAGCTGAATCACCATTCATATTCCTTGTATAAATATAAAGTTCAGGATGATCTTCCCATAATAATTCATATTCTCCGTAAACAAAAACCTGGTGTTTTTTTCGAAGTTCGATCATCTTTTTGTAAAAATGATAAATAGAAGATGGATTATTCTTCTGCTGTTCTACGTTAATTGCCCGATAATTGGAGTTGACCTTCATCCACGGTGTGCCATCCGTAAACCCACCATTTTTCTTATCGTTCCATTGCATTGGTGTTCGAGAATTATCACGGCCGCTATGCCATATGATGTGCATGATTTCATCATGTGAACGACCTTTGGAGGTCTCAATCCGGTAAAAATTTTTCATTCCGACATCATCATAATCATCTATCGAATCAAATTGGACATTCGTCATACCTATTTCCTGACCTTGATAAATAAACGGAGTCCCCTGCATGAAAAAGTATAGGGCCCCAATCATTTTCGCACTTTCCAACCAATATTGATGATCATTTCCCCATGTCGATACACTTCTAGGTTGGTCATGATTTTCAAAAAATAAAGCATTCCATCCTTTGTTTTGCAGCCCTTTTTGCCATTTAGTCATGGTACGTTTTAGACCATTAACGTCAACATTCTGATTCTGTCCACGATTCCAAAGTCCAAGGTGCTCGAATTGAAAAATCATATTGAACTTTCCATTCACTTCTCCGACCCAATCTTCAGCTTGCTCAATCCTGACACCATTGGCCTCACCGACCGTCATGATATCATACTTAGAAAAAGTCTCATCTTTTAATTCCTGTAGATAATCCAGAATCCCTTCCTGATTGGTATGCATTTCAAAGGCAGGTACATACTGATGCCAATACGGATTAGGCATATCCGGTAGGCCTTCACGCTTATGAATATGTGTGATAGCATCTATTCGAAAGCCATCAATGCCTTTATCGAGCCACCAATTAACCATTTTATACAGAGCCTGCCTTACATCTTTGTTTTTCCAGTTTAAGTCTGGCTGCTTTTCTGCAAATAGGTGTAAATAGAATTGATTGGTCAATTCATCGAATTTCCAAGCACTTCCGGAAAAAATACTTTCCCAATTATTCGGTTCCCGGCCATCTTGGCCATCTCTCCAAACATACCAATCTCGTTTCGGATTATCTCGGGAGGAACGCGACTCAACGAACCATGGATGTTCGTCACTTGTATGGTTCAAAACAAGATCAAGTATCACTCTCATGCCACGTTGGTGAACCTCTTTCAACAGAAGTTCAATGTCTTCAATCGAACCAAACTCTTCAGAAACTGCCTGATAATCACTAATATCATAGCCGTTATCTGCATTGGGTGACTTATAAAATGGACAAATCCAAATAACATCGATTCCAAGTTCCTGCAGATAATCCAGCTTTGAAATTAACCCCCTTAAATCTCCCACTCCATCACCATTACTATCCATAAAGCTACGGGGATAGACTTGATAACAAACCGCTTCTTTCCACCAGGTCTTATTCATGCTGTAACCTCCCGATTCTGTTTTCCACAAAGCCAAGGGGACAATGTTTTGCAGCTACCAAAAATCGAGAGGTATATGATTATTTTGGCTGGTTTCGTTTTGAACGTTTAATAACCAAAGCAATAAATATACCAAATATAACAAGAACCAATCCTATAACAAACAGGTAAGGAATATTTATAATCGACTTAGGTGATAGAGTGTAGACTTCTGTCGTCTCCCTGTCGATTACGATTGAGTAGCTGTTGTCCTTACTACGGACCAGATCCCCATTCAGCATACCTCTCAACTCTTTATTCTTTTCAAGTTCCTTATCAGTGAGGATTATCGATTGAGTTTCAGTCGTATTATTCATGGCGACAACTATTGTTTCATCACCATAGACGCGCTTGAATACCGATGTTCCTCCCTTTTCATATAAAAGCTCCATATCCCCTTTTGTCAAAGCAGGATACATGTCTCTAAGTTCAGAAAGCTTCGTTATATAATCCACTAATTCCTGTTCCGTCTTGAAATCCATTAATTTATGATTATCAGGGGCCTTATCGCCGTTTAAGGCAATTTCCGATCCATAAAATACGATTGGTACTCCTGGCATCGTATAAAGATATGATAACGCCATTTTCCACCGTGTACCGGGGTTTTCATTATGATCGGCTGCAGCCTTTGTAAAACGAGGCATGTTCTGAGTATCCATAAACAATGCCTGCGAACCTTTGCTCTCGCTTACATCTTCACTTTTCATAAATGCATCAAACACCGGATTCAAATCTTTATCGGGCGCAGCAAATGTCTCCTTTAACTCAACATTTTGCGGATAAGCCATAAAAGCATCGATACCCGTTTTCTTATAGCTGGAAATCAAGTCGGCATCACCTTGAACATCGCCAATTGTATAGAAATTTGATTTTTCAGACTTGACTGTTTCGACAAAATCCTTCCAGAAATCCTTTGCTACGTATTGGACTTTATTCAGACGGTACCCATCAATATCCGTTTCCGTAATCCACCATTTGGCAGCATCAAGCAAATAATCTCGCGTTTCCTTGTTATCCTGATTCAAATCCGGAAGGCCATCGATCCAGGCTGTTTCCAAATCTTCCTGATTACTGTCATTAGAAATCTCTTTTTCTTCATGGAACCAGTCTTGTTTATTAGGATCAGTTAACCAAGAATGATTAGGTCCCACATTATTGGCCTGAAAGTCAATAATTACTTTCATATCACGGTTATGAGCCTCATTCACAAGTTTTTTAAATTCTTTAATCGTACCGTAGTGCTCATCTGTTTTATAAAAATCGTTAACCCAATCCCCATGATAGCCATTTTCTTCATTAGCGAAAATCGGCGATAGGATGATAGCGGTATATCCCATATCTTTTAAATAATTTAGTTTCTTTGTAATACCTTCAAAATCTCCACCATTAAAAGCAGAAGGATTATTTACATCCGCATCTCCATTATTTTGTGTATTACCATCGAAAAATCGGTCAATCATTAATGAATATACGATTTCGTCCTTCCATGTTCGTTGTTCTTTTTCAGCTGCTCCTACTGGAATGGCGTAAAAAAGAAGCAACGGAATTAAAGCGAGTGATAACACTCTTTTTCTCATATCCGCTCTCCTCCTAGCTATCTCTTTACGCCTTTAAGATTAGCCTTTTGCCCCCATAACGTCAAATCCAAATTATAAAATTCTTTACACTAAAGGGACAAAATGGAGATTCAAATGAACGTTGTCGAATTGGAAAAAGTAATTCGCAATTAATATTCTTTTTTTATCCTCTTTACTGCTTCATCTAAAGTCCTTTTCGGCTTTGATTTTCCAGAAGCTATCTCTTTCATGGCAGATTTCATCGGCTTCCATACTTCATTCATTTCCGGTATATTCGGCACAGGTTCAGCATATTGTAATTGTATGCTTAAGGCTTGTGCTCTTTCATTTTCATTGATTGCTTCATTGTTCATGATAGATTTTACAGGAGGTATTTCTCCTGTTTTTTCATAGCGGAGCATTGCATATTTATCTTTTGTCAAAAATTCTACTAACTTTGTAGACCAGTAAGGATATTTTGTGAAGGCTGTTACATGCCAGCCATTGATATCCATGAACGTTTTCATCGGCTGGCCATTTGGCAATACAGGCAATGGCGCCACCCCTGTATTCTTCCTCTCAGAAAGTGTACTACCTTTACTCATGAAGGAAGCCAATTTCCCTTCTATAAACAACTTCTCTATCGCTGCTTCGTCCCCTTTTGGCATCACATCTGCTTTATACCATTTTTGAATATACTTAGCACCCTTTACAGCACTTTTATTATTTAATCCGATGTTCGTAGGATCTAGATTCCCATCTTTTTCTTTAAATACATAACCGCCCATCCCGGCCATTATTCCATACGCATCATATAAGTCATTCCATTCAGCATAGAAACCATATACTTTTCCTTTTCTCAATTCCTTCGCCTTTTTATATAAATCATCCATCGTTTCAGGAACGTTAGCCATTAATTTTTTGTTGTAAATTAAAACAGAGGTTACAGCGGACTTTGGAAGTCCAAAAACCTTTCCTTGATACATTTCGGCTCGGATTGAGGATTCAATAAAGGTATTTAGTACGTCTTCATTCACCTTCAGTTCCTGAATCAGGCCTTCTTTCACAATCCGCCCGACCTTTTCATGCGAAAAAGTCACTACATCTGGAGCTTTCCCGATTGGCCCATTGCGACGAAGTTGGTCATACATCTCATTAGCCATTTCTATCTCTTCATACTCAACCTTGATTCCGTATTTCTTTTCAAATGCTTCAATCGCTGGCTTTAGACCATTTGCTTTACCTTTTTCCTCCCAAACGATCAATTTTTCTGGTTTCGCTTCATTCGTGTCTTCTTTTTCGATTTTTTTATTTTCTTTTACTATTTTACTTTCCAATTCTGAACTGGATTCACAAGCACTTCCAATAACAATCAAGAACATGGACATGAATAAATGAAAAATCAACTTCTTCACTTTCATTCTCCTTTTTAAAATGTTTATTCTATCATGTCCAAAAGCACCAGATTGTTTACACTTCAGTTTGCAGCCCATCTAATCGAATAAAGTTTTTTAATAATGAAAGCGGCACCAAATCCTTCTGTTATCATTATATGAAAGGCTTCGATTTTTACAACATTTTCCTTTATCTATTTATTTTCTTGTAGTGATGAGTACTTTTTGTTATTTTTTAATTAATAGGTGCTTTTTTCTATTAATTGGGTATATAACCATATTGGAAAAATAGCATTTAATACTACTTAAAAATGGCTAATTTTAACTACATATAGAAAACCTCATAACAGCCTAAAATTCCCTGTTTTCAATATTAATTTCCTCAAATACTCTTTTAAGAATTGGAGTGGTTTTCTATGGAACGTTCATCCATCCATCATAGAGCTAATGACAATTACGCTTATACCACCAACGCTGAAACTCTTCATATCCGACTTCGTACAAAAAAACAGGATATCTCATACGCCGGACTTATTTTTGGAGACCCATATATTTCGGATAAAGGACAATGGCAGCATGAAGAAAAAGCAATGAGCCTCTCCGGCAGCGATAACCATTATGATTATTGGCATATTTATGTGAAGCCTCCCTACAGAAGGATTCGGTATGGATTTAAAGTTCTCTCTGGAGATGAAGAGGTCATTTACACGGAAAAGGGATTCTTTAATGAACCTCCGAATGACCCCGGGAGCTATTTCGCCATCCCCTATCTTCATCAAAATGAAGTATTTGGGGCACCAGAATGGGTCAAAGATACTATTTGGTATCAAATATTCCCTGAACGCTTTGCGAACGGAAACCCTAACAACGATCCTGAAGGTGCAAAACCTTGGGGTAGTGAAGACCCGACCGTAGATAATTTTTTTGGTGGAGACTTCGAAGGAATCATTGAACACCTTGATTATTTAGAGGCGCTTGGCATTAACGGAATCTATTTTACGCCGATCTTCCTAGCATACTCTAACCATAAATACGATACGATTGATTATCGGGAAATTGATCCGCAATTCGGAACAAAGGAGACTTTGAAAACACTAATCGAGGAATGCCATAAAAGGAATATCCGTGTCATGCTGGATGCCGTTTTTAACCATAGTGGATACTACTTTCCTCCTTTCCAGGATCTCCTTGAAAAAGGCGAGAACTCAGAATATAAGGATTGGTTTCATCCTCACGGCTTTCCTCTAAAAGGAGGGGAAAGACCTAATTATGAAACATTCGGTTTTTTTGAATCGATGCCAAAATTGAATACTGCGAATCCGGATGTAAAAAAATATCTGCTCGAAGTCTCAACTTATTGGATTGAGGAATTCAATATAGACGGCTGGAGACTTGATGTGGCCAATGAAGTAGATCAACCATTCTGGCGCGAATTCCGAAAAACGGTGAAAGATATCAAACCTGATCTTTATATTCTCGGTGAAATTTGGCACGACTCCATGCCGTGGCTACGCGGCGATCAGTTTGATGCCGTCATGAATTACCCATTTACTAACCATGTTTTCCGCCTGGTCGCTTCGCAAACCATCCATGCGCGCCAGTTTATTGAGGAAATGACAGCTGTCTATCAAAGTTATCCCACCAATGTTTTTGACGTGATGTTCAATCTTCTCGGTAGCCATGATACACCTAGGATTTTCACGGATTGTGGGGAAGACGTAGCTCGAGCTAAGCTCATCCACGCTATCTTGCTGACATTCAATGGCAGTCCCTGTATATATTATGGAGATGAAATTGGCTTAACCGGAGGCCAAGATCCAGGTTGCCGAAAATGTATGGTTTGGGAAGAAGAAAAACAGAATAGCGAGCTTCTTAATGAAATTAAAGCTTTAATTTTGTTAAGAAAAGAGGAACGATTGCTTGCAAATGATGGAAAGTTTAAATTCCTTGATACAACCGGAAACGAAAATATAGTTGCCTACCAAAAGTACAACGATGCTCGTTCTGTCGTGATACTAATTAATCCGACGGATGTCCAGCAATCATTTACGCTTCCTTTTGATTTAGAAGGCCGTTCACTTACAGATTTAAGGACAAAAGAAACAACGAAGGATAGTCAATTTGAAATAGATGGCTATCAATATAAAATTCTTGCATTTAATCATTGAGAAAAGAGAAACGGGGCAAAGAATATCATCCAGCCCCGTTTTTTCATTCAATAATCTGAATATCATATTCCTTGAACCACACATGAGTTTGCGCCAAATGGGCTAGTAACTGAGGGCCAGACATCAATTGCCCGAACCATGGTACCTTAAAGGCAGTACCTTTAGAATCTACAATATCGGTTAGCTTCTGTTTATCGAAAAACTCATGCAGGACCGAACTTTTGTCCGTTAGTAAGTCTTTCAGCCACCCTTGAACACGGTCCGTATATATCGGGTTATGGGTTTTAGGGTATGGACTTTTTTTACGGTACAAAACCTCATCCGGTAACAATCCTTCCAATGCTTTTCGCAGTATCCCCTTTTCACGGTTTCCAGCCATTTTCATTTCCCAAGGAATGTTCCATGCATATTCCACAAGGCGATGATCGGCAAACGGCACGCGAACCTCCAGGCTGGCTCCCATACTCATTCGATCCTTCCGATCAAGAAGTGTCGTCATAAACCATAATAAATTCACGTAGAAAAGCTCCCTGCGCTTTGCCGCTTCACCACTTTCTCCTTCCAATCTAGGTGTTTCAGCAACAGTTGTTAAATAGGCTTCTTGCGCATATTCTTCCAACTTTAATTTCTCACGCCATCCCGCTTTCAATAAAGATACCCGCTCTCCAGTCGATCTCATCCATGGAAACCCAGCACGACTCAAATCGTCTTCACGATGAAACCATGGATAACCTCCGAAGATTTCATCCGCGCACTCTCCAGATAGACCCACGACAAAATCCTGCTTAATTTCCTTACAAAACCAAAGCAAAGAAGAATCGACATCCGCCATGCCGGGGAGGTCACGGACATGAACCGCTTCGGTTAGATAATCTGTTAGCTGTTCTTGAGTAATTATCGATGAATGGTGCACCGTATTAAAGGTATCCGACATCTTTTTAATCCAGTGCCCATCAGAGTTAGGCTGAAAATCATTAGCCTTAAAATATCGTTCATTATCTTCATAATCAATAGAATACGTATGAAGCGGGCCTTTACCTTCTTTTTGATAGGCATTTGCTGCAATAGCCGTAATAGCGCTTGAGTCCAGTCCTCCTGACAAGAAGGTACATAGTGGAACATCAGATACGAGTTGTCGCGTCACTGCATCTTTAACAAGGAAGCGGACCTTCTCGGCCGTCTCATCGAGGGTATCTCGATGTTCTTCACTTTTCACATTCCAATACCTCCAAATTCGGAGCCCTTTCCTTGATAAGGTAAGCGCATGGGCAGGTCTTAACTCCTGGATATTATGAAATACACCTGATCCTGGCTTTCGGGAAGGACCAACGCCAAACACTTCAGATAAGCCTTCGCGGTCGATCTCCGTTTTGACGTCAGGATGGGCAAGGATTGCCTTTAATTCCGAACCAAAAATGAGCCCACCGTCTCTTTCCGCATAAAAGAATGGCTTTACTCCCATCCGATCTCTTCCGATGAATAATTTCTGTTCTTTTTCATCCCAAATCGCAAACGCAAAAATCCCATTAAACAAGTCGACACATTTTTCTTTCCATTCTATATAAGAAGTTAGTAAAACTTCTGTATCAGAATGACCTTTAAAGGAATATCCTTTTAATAATAGCTGTTTTCGAATGTCTTCGGTGTTATATAGCTCTCCATTATAACAAAGCGTATATCTGCCGTATTCGTGTTCTTTCGTCATCGGCTGTTTTCCGCCTTCTGCATCGACAACCGTCAACCTTTTATGACCAAAAGCAACATGGGCTTCGCTCCAAACATTTTCCTCATCCGGGCCCCGCTTTGCCAACGTTTTTGTCATATTTTCAAGTGTTTTTGTTTCTGTCCGTAAATCCTTTTGAAAATGCACCCAGCCTGTAATCCCACACATCACACTTCATCCTTTCTATCCGGTCTATCAAAAAAATATTGCTCCTGTCAAAAAGAAATTTACCGTCCCTATATTTCTGAATTTGAGCGCCAATTGCAAAGAAATCTTAAGTATTTATTAGCATGATTCCGTGGGACTCCCCTACCCTCAACGTTCATGTAGATAATGAATTGTTGAGCAAAGCATCCACTGTTTAAACATAGCCTATGCAAAGACGGAAAGTTGGTTATTTGTCCATAATATTTTAAAATATACAGTTATATTTTCATTGGATTTTGACTAAAAAGTAGGTGAGGATTCCACTATTGGAGGTATATGTATGAGTCAGCAACAACGAGCTAAGTTAATGAACAGACAAACGAGAGCTTTTACCGAAGGCACAGTGGAAAATATCAATCAACAATGGATTTTTTTTGATGATGAAACTGATGAGGCTTGTTCTATTGAAGACCACATTGACAGTATCATCGAAGTGTACAGGGGGGGCCGTTGGCAGCAAGGAGTGGTAGAAGAAGAGGGGAAAATCCTCCTTCATCGAGAAATAACCTTCTTAAGAGAAAATGAACCCATCCGGATTCGCAAAAAACTGCTTTACTCTTTTGAAAGATTATTGGAAGAATTGAACGACGACTCTTTTTTTCAATTTGTAACGACCTTAAATTCACTTGATTTTTCTATTTATGATTGTATATATAGCTATAATCAGCTCACTTTTTTAAGGGCACTCTCTAACCAGTCCGGGGTAAACTTCTTCACCTTTGATAATGAAGCCCAAATTTGCCTCGTTCAGCACCATTTTTCATATGGTAAAAAGGATCACGATCGCTTTGAGTTCACCCTGAACACAGGAAAACGGATCATCATAGAAAAAGTGAATTCACAATAAAAAAATATAACTACAATTCCCACCAGTTTCGAGTATAAAAAAAACGGGCGAATGAGATATCCTCATTCACCCGTTTTCATTATGTCTTAAAAAAAGTCCATTCCTTGTGGTAGGGAGAGCCCTAAATAAAGGACGAAAATAAATGCAACGATGAACAATATCCACATTGCACTCGTGCCTTTTCCTTTTTTCGTACGGACCAACACCATTTCCATCGCGGCAATAACGATGATTCCGACAATCATTTTCACTGCGTAAACACCAAAATCTGTAATCAGCATTCCGCCAGTAAGGAAAATCAATAGATAGAATAAACGTGTTATCATATGTACCATTTTTGCTTTCGGATTTCCACTTTTAAGCATCGAATATGTGACAAAGAAAAGAATGATTCCGATAACCCAAGCTGTAATGTGTATATGAGTCATTTTTTTGCCCCCTCGTTCAGTTTCTATTTCATCATATCATAGGCTTTTACAAAAAAACAAAACTAAGGTTTCGCCTAAATAGTTAAAACCAACAATTTAATGAACATCATTTACATTTCTTCTCCACTAGTCCTCTCCGACTCATAATTGGTTTTTTACCATATGTAACAAAACGCCATACATATTCAACCGGTCCGTATCTATACATTTTCATCCACAATAGGCTGAGTAGAATTTGAACGAAAAACACACCAAGAAGTAAGATGAACCCTGTTGTGTAAGAGACTGTGCCATATAAGCCTAGGCCATACGAGTAAAAAATGGACGTACAAACAATCGATTGAAATAAGTAATTACTCATCGACATCCTACCGACATACGAAAGCGCTTGGAACAGGCGAGAAGCTCTGGTTTTTTCAGCCAGCAGAGTAATCCCAGTGATATAAAACATCGTCAGTAGCGGTCCACCAAAATAATCCTGCACAAATATCGTGCCAAAATGGTATACGGTCACATATGGCAGAACCTTAATCGACAATCCTAATATCAAGCTTACGATCGATATCGCCTTCAATTGTCGTTTATACCGAACTGGATTATGTAGCCAGCCTTGCTTTGCTACGCCAGCACCAATTAAAAAGAACGGAAAAATGGATAAAAAGAGGATAATAGCATTAAATGGGTTATTCACCATATACCAATCTAGTGCCCTTTGACTTATTATTTCCGTAAATGTACCAGATTGATAAATTTGAAGAGACTGTTTCATCATCGTCAAATCAGTCGTAATCTCCATCTCTTCCCTATCAAAAACTCCTATAATAAGAAAAAGCGAGCCCAATATCGCAAAAGGGATGACATAAAAAAACGAGCCCAGCAAAATCAAATTCTTTCCCCGCACCTTATAAAAAAGTAAAAATGCAAATCCAAATATCGCATAATTAATAAGTATGTCCCCATGCCAGATGGCAAAGGCATGAATGCACCCAAGCATTAGTAGAAAAAAGAGTCTTTTCATATATAGGAAAGGAAATGAAACACCCTTTTCCTCACATCGTACCGCTAGTATGATTGCCCCGAAACCGAATAGAAACGCAAATAGCGGATAGAAACTGGCTTGCGCAACAATATCACTGAATCTGTACAAAATCCGGTCCCAACCTTCAGTCCATCGTTCAACACCATCTATATACAAGAGCGGAGAATGAAAAGAAGGCATATTCACTAAAAAGATCCCCAAAATGGCTAATCCCCGTAAAATATCAATGCTGACAATCCGTTTACTTTCCTGCAATGGAACCATCGTGTCCTTCACAGTTTCACCCTCTTTCATTCAGATTTAGCTCCAGTCCTTGTTGCAAAAAGGTACAAGAATAAGAAATGGAGCGTACACGAATATTTTATAGCCTCATTGCATCATCTTTAACCAATAAATCCGATTTTTGTTTTTTTATTAGTATGACAAACAAGCTACCCAATACGCAAAAGATTCCTGCAAGAAAGAATGCCCATGTATAGGAGCTGAATATTTTAAATATAAGTCCCCCGCCATACGCCGCCACTGCTGCACCTGCCTGATGGGACGCGAATATCCAACCGTATACAATTCCACTTTTCTCTATCCCAAAGACTTGTCTTGAGATACTAATGGTTGGAGGTACAGTCGCTATCCAATCCAATCCGTAAAACACAGAGAAGATAATCAGTAGGATGATTGAGCCTTCTTGTAGCGCAAAAGGTAGTAATACGAGAGAATCCCCCCTTAGACCGTAATACCAAAACAACAACCAACGGTTATCAAAACGATCTGATAACCAGCCAGATACAGTCGTACCAATTAGGTCAAAGATTCCCATAAAAGAAAGCAGAGACGCAGCCGTAACAACAGGTAATCCAAAACTAATACAGTAAGAAATGAAATGAGTCCCTATCAATCCGCTCGTTGAAAGTCCACATATAAAAAAGCTTCCTGCTAATAACCAGAATTCCTTTACTCTCACTGCTTCAATTAAAGACTGGAAAGCCATAACAATGGGATTCTTCTTTTGAACTAAAATAGCCTCTTGGCTTTCCTCTTCTAGTCCATATGGAAGAATGCCTACTTCCTTCGGGGTGTTTTTCATAAATAATAGGATGATTGCTAGCATGATTAAGCTAAGGACCATAATTAAGCCAATCGCCCATCTCCAAGAATAATTCTCTATAATAATGGCTAAAACAGGCAGTAAAACCAGTTGACCTGTAGCCGTACTTGCTGTTAATATCCCTACTGCTAGACCCCTTCTCTTCTCGAACCAACGATTCGCCACATATGGACTTAATACCGTTAAAAATAGTCCGGACCCTAATCCAATAATAATCCCCCAAATTAGAATTAGTTGCCACTCATGCTCCATGAAAAATGTGAGAATAACCCCTGCCAATAAAGTTGACATGGCAAACACCATCATTTTCTTTAATCCAAGCACTTCAATTAAAGCGGCCATAAATGGACCTGATAATCCATATAGAAAAAGACTTATCGCAAAGGCTAAAGAAATGACGGAACGATCCCATCCGAACTCATTTTCAAATGGTACGATGAATACCCCTGATGATGACCTAACTATTCCCGCTACGATAATGGAGAAGAATGTAATGATTAAAATAATCCAGCTATAATGAAAACGATTCATGCCACACCCACATTCTCAATAATTTGAAATATTAATAATATTAACACTATATAGTTCAACAGGAGCTTTTTTATTGAACAAATTCAAGGATAATATCTGATAAAATAAAGAATATTAGAAAAATGAGCTTAGAGGAATGGTTTACAAATATACTTTGGAAAATTGCCAATAGGTTAAAATTACCTTTACTTTACTAATTGAATATGAGCTTTCTGATATAAAGATTGTTTTTACATGCAGGGAAATGTTGGGCCGCTAAAGTGGTCATATGTGCCAATCAATCCTACTGTACATTATAAAAGGGATTTTGATATTCGAAAGAGAGTATGTATATTTTTTTGTGAGGCACCTTCTCTAACGATTTAGAATAGGAAACAAATAATCAAGCTGGGAACACAATTAAAATAAGTGCAGATCCTCCCAATTTTATTTCATTTTCCAACTTCCACATCTCTGGATCTATAATACAATTTAGCAGTGTTAGTCGTCGAACATGAAAAAACGCTGCCCATCACTGAGCAGCGTTTACGAGCATTAATTAACGAATCTACCTGATTTTCCTTTAGCCTCCCAATAATCATTACGAAGATGGATTTTTTGTATTTTTCCGGATGCCGTTTTTGGCAGTTCCTTAACGAAAGTTACACTGGTGACTGACTTGAAGTGAGCTAATTTTTCTCGTGTATAGGTCTTGATATCCGCTTCGGTTAATTCCACCCCCAATTTTAGCACAATAAAGGCATGTGGTGTTTCTCCCCATTTTTCATGAGGAACGGCTATGACTGCCGCTTCAAGAATATACGGGTGTTCATATAGTATTCCTTCGACTTCAATGGAAGAGATGTTTTCTCCTCCGCTTATAATTATATCCTTCTTACGGTCGACAATATCGACATTCCCATCCTTATCAATTGTCGCCATATCTCCTGTATGCAACCAGCCATTTTTCAGTGCCTTCATGGTCGCTTCTTCATTTTTCCAATAACCTAACATTACCCCGTGACTGCGGATAATGAGCTCCCCGATATCCACGCCATCATGAGCTACTTCCTCACCGCTGTCATGTATAACCTTTACTTCACTGCCTATGATAGGATAACCGGCTTTCGCTTTCATTTTGTATTTTTCTTTTTCAGAAAGGTCGTCGAATTCAGAACGTATCAATGAAATCAAACTAATCGGGGTTGATTCAGTCATTCCGTATATTTGGATAAATTCCCACCCTAGCTCTTTTTCTACCCTTGTGACAAATGCAGGCGGCGGAGCGGAACCCGCAACAACTATACGGATATCCTGCTCTATTGTGGGCACATTCTGTTCATAATATTGAAACAATGAATTAAGAACAGTTGGTGCCATATGCATAATGGAAACCTTATGCTTTTCAAGCGCATTAAATATCAATTCAGGGGTAGTTTTTCTTAAACAAACTTGAGTGGCACCATTGGCCGTATAATAAAATGGAGCGCCCCAGCCATTCACGTGGAACATTGGCAGAACGTGCAAATATGTATCGCGATCATTGACTCTGATATGATGCATCGCACCTAGTGCATGCAAATAGTTATTGCGGTGAGTCAGCATGACCCCTTTAGGGTTACCGGTCGTTCCGCTTGTATAAAGGAGACTCGAAACATCATTTTCATCAACTTGCTCCCGATCGAAGCTCTCTTTATCAAAATGCTCCAACCATTTGTTGTAATCGGTTTCATTTATTTCTTCCTCTTTATAGTGCACAATGATATGTTCCACTGATTCAAGTTGGTCCTTAACAGATGAAATAAGATGGTACAAATCCTGGTCTACGAAAAGCACCTTGGACTCACTATGATTCAAAATGAATACATAATCAGCAGGAGTTAACCGGATATTCAAAGGAACAATTACGGCTCCAAGTTGAAATACCCCATAAAAGCCTTCAAGCATTTCAATCGAATTCGGTGCCAAATAAGCCACTTTATCTCCCTTTTTAATTCCAATATCCCTTAACCCATTAGAAAGCTGGTTGACACGGCCATTTAACTCCAAGTACGTTAAGAGCTTATCATCTCCAATAATAGCTTTCTTATCGCCATATAGTAAGGCTGCTCGATCCAAAAAATGCGATAATACCAAAGGTACGTTCATCTCATCACCTCTTATTTTATTTGAAAATTGCGAATTTATCATTATATTACCATATCTGTATCTTATTATCCAATGACATTTATCACTGTTCTATAACAATATGAAATAGACAGATGAATCACATCAATAAGGAAACAACATACAATACATTGAAACTTCCAATAACAAGGTAGGCTTACTGCCTATTCACTCGGGAAAAAACAGAATAAAAAAAGGGTGATTTTTCATGCCGGCTATCGTAGGAGTTGTTCAAGTTATTAACGTCGGTAGCAGTGGAGTTGTCCATATTGGCGACGTCTTTAAGATAAGTCCATATTCCACTTCAAAAACATTTGCAGGTGCTGGCTCTTTTAATACAGGGGAATCCGTTTCACTATATAATGCCTACAGTACCACTAATACGTATGATTCTGATGGTATTGATCAGCCATTGGTATTAAATCTCTAGCCGTATTATTTTAGAAAGGAGGTCGCCATGATCTTCAATATCCACCAAACGATTCAAATCAATATGATTAAAATTGAAAGCATAGCCAATTCATCCGTTTTTCAAATAGGCAGCGCCGGAGTGATTAAACCATACTCCGAGTTAGCCAATACCGGGGGATACACTACAGCCGCTCCTCAGATTGAGGCTGATGTAGTTCCAGAGACCACTTTCGTCCCATTTAGACCTCCAAATTCTTAGGCATTCACCTACATCCATCAATTTCATATACTGTCATATATGAAACTTATATCAGGTAAAGTTGAGGTGTTGAATCGTGAATCATGATTTATATTCATATTCCATACAAATGCAGCGTTTTCTTGAAGCCCAGGATAAGCGGATTATGAAACTTGAACACGAACTCAAACGCCTGACAGATGAACTTGCCGAATTGAAAAAAAAACCGCCAATCCACGTTGATAAAATTGAATATAAATTTGATCAATTAAAGGTCGAATCTTTAGATGGAACGCTGAATATCGGTTTAAACCCTAATGATTTAAGTAACATTGATGAATTTGCTGTAAATAACCAAACGGTCCCACCTGCACCTTATCTATTTCCTGGCCGGGAGATTGTCGCACAGGAAATCTACAACGAGATTCTTTCAGACTTAGAAAATATGATCAGTGATACGGAAGGACAATTGAAAATATCTCTTGAACCTGCCTATCACGACTTCATGAGACAGGATGTGGAGCGCCAGCTACATCAACGCATCAACATGTATTTTGATAATCTTACGTTTCCAGAACGCGCACCGCAGCAGCGGGATAACGTTAAAGAAAAAATCAGAGAAAAAGTAAAGTCTGATATTCAGGCAGCTTTGATTCAATTCATTACCAACTCACAAGCCGAGACAGGAGGAAATTCAAATGGAGTTTAATGTAACCAATCACCAACTATGTGTTGGCGATATTCAAATTACCGGGGTAGCAAGCTCTGCTTTATTTCTCATTGGGGACGTCCAAACCGTCCAACTATCTTCCGCATTCGATACGCCCCCAGAATCTTTTATCGTCGGACCATTTGTTCCGCTAGGTCCAAAAGCATAAAAGACATGTTTTCAAGAATCTCAAAAGTAAAGTCCCTTTCTTCCAAGACGTTAATTTTAAGTTCCACCATGCAAATCGGAGACTGTTCTTATATTGACGGAAATTCACAAGCATTGGCAATTCAGAAGAAAAGCGATAATTTCCAGCCACAAGAATTTCAATTCAGCGATTTCAGCATCTTTAAGAGGCCTCTCTATATTCCGAGGATTGATGAACCTTTTCTTCCACAATTTTCAAACCCTAACCCCTTTATCCGTGTTGGCAATGTCCGCATTATTGGGATATCATCTTCATCCGTTATCAGTGTTGGCAATGTCGGCCATATACGCATGGAATCCAGAGTCCATCACATTCGACAGGTTCAAAAAAAAAATGAAGAGACACAAACAGAGGATGGATCGAATGAAACTTAAAATGAAAAAGGAGGAATTCATATGCCAGCCATTGTCGGCCCAGTTCAAGTATTCAATGTAGCGGATGGAAATCTATTATTCGGTGATGCAGCCGTCATTTCGCCGAAATCTTCCAACAAAACTGTCACTGGATCCGGCTCAGCAAACACAGGTGGAATCGTCTTTACGGCCAGTGGTCTGAACGGAAACAATATCCTTGATATCAATGGAGTCGATCAACCCATTTCAGGGAATAATTAGCCAAACAAAAGCCTCCTATTTCCAGGAGGCTTTTCCCATTACATTTATTTATCAAGCATTTTAAATACTTGCTCTACATCTTTATCACCACGTCCTGATAAATTAACAATTAATATGTCATCCTTTGTTAACTCTTTTGCCAAATTCAGCGCGTGCGCTACAGCATGAGAGCTTTCGAGAGCCGGAATTATCCCTTCTGTTTTGGACAAAATTTGAAAGGCCTCAAGAGCTTCTTCACCTTTTATTGTTACATACTCCGCTCGACCACTATCTTTCAAGAAGCTATGTTCCGGACCCACGCTTGGATAATCCAAACCTGCAGCAATTGAAAAAGTTGGCTGCGGGTCTCCCTTTTCATCCAATAACGTCAAACTTTTAAATCCATGCAATACTGCCGGTACACCTTGTGAAATACTTGGGGCTTCAGCCGGTTCGACACCAACTAAACGGACATTTTCTTCATCGATATAGTGAGTAAAAGCACCGATGGCATTACTTCCACCTCCAGCACAGGCAATAATGGCAGTAGGCAGCTTGCCCTCTTTTTCAAGAATCTGGCGTTTTGATTCTTCACTTATGATTGCCTGAAAATGCTTAACGATAGATGGATAAGGATGTGGCCCTACAGCTGAACCAAGCAAATAAAAAGTATTTTCGTAGTTTTGGACCAAGTCATTTAACGCCTCATCAACAGCATCCTTTAATCGTCCCTGTCCTTTTTCAACTGCAACAACCTTGGCACCCAACAATTCCATCCGAAAGACATTCAGCGCCTGTCTCTCTGTATCTAGCTTGCCCATATAGATAACACACTCTAAACCAAACATCGCACAAGCTGTCGCAGTCGCTACACCGTGCTGCCCTGCTCCTGTTTCTGCAATGATGCGTTTAGCACCCATCCGTTTAGCCAGCAGGATTTGGCCAATCGCATTATTGATTTTGTGAGCACCCGTATGATTTAGGTCTTCACGCTTTAAATAAATTTTGGCTCCACCAATTTTTTTCGTTAAATTTTGTGCATAGGTTAAAGGATTTTCACGTCCCACATATTCTTTTAGATAGTATTGAAACTCCTCTTTAAATTCCGGATCATCCTTATATTTCAAGAATTCTGCTTCTAAAATATCCATTACTTTCTGAAGTTCTTCCGGTACAAAGCTTCCCCCGAACTCACCAAAGTATCCTCTGCTCTCCATCTTACTCGTCATACTCAGCTCTTCTCCTTTAGAAAGGTATTTTATACATTAGTATATAGCAACCTTGCAATATTTTTCAAACAATTCTGTTTATTTTTTAAGTAAAAAGAGTGCCTTAGTATTATCACCTACTGTCTACCTATGTGGGGATTTTTATATGGCAAAACGGTCTTTCCCCGATTGAATATCGAGAAAAGACCATAGCTTAATCTATTCTTTTTTTCATTGTCTATTTGCCAGGGTTTTACGCACTTCTCTTTATACTTCCAATAAATGCGCTCCATCGAAGAAAAATAAATAACGGCTCGTTACTTTTTTATTTAATATTCCTTCGACAGCCCTTGTGTAAAGCTGTAGCTGCATCCGGTATCGATCGGCAAGAATCTCTTTTGCCCCTTCATACCCACTAGCAAAACGACCAGTTATTGTATCCGTTTTATAATCAAGCAACACAAGCCCTTGTTCATCCTCAAAAATACAATCAATAACACCCTGAATCAGAATTTCCTCTTCTCCAGTTGCCCAATCACTGTAAGCCTCTTTAGCCGGCAATGACATTGTAAATGGCACTTCACGGCGAATACTTTGAGCCTTCTGCATTCTTTGACCGATATCACTGTCAAAGAAATCAACAATCGTATCCGGATTCACAGCTTCTTTCTGTTCGTCGGTTAACAACTCGCGTTGAATCAGTTCAACCATCAATTGCTGAATCGATTGAATGGTAATCTCGTTTGATAAGTCGATATGCTGCATGACTAAATGGGTAATCGTTCCTCTTTCAGCAGGAGTTAGTGACTTTTCTTGCATAAAAGTCGGACGCTTCGTGATTGGCCGCTTAAATTTTCTCAACAACTCTGTGGAACTTTGCTCATCCTTCAGTTCATATTGACGTTTTAGTTCAGAAACGGACTGCTTGGAACGATGCACGGAAGCCTCATGTTCTGGGTACTCCCATTTAAGCTGTTCCTTGATATCCTGAGAAAACTCGGAAACCATTTCGACCTTCTCTGACTTCTGAACATGCTCTAGTAATTGCTCTTGTGCGAGTGCCTCTTCATCATCCAGAACTGCCAGCTCTTCACTAGGAATGACAGAGATGGACCAATTTGATGGATGTGACTCCATTTCCCAGCCAAGACCAGCTGCCCCCTGAAAGTCTCGATGACGGACAAGGGATGGACCGATCCAATCAAGATAGCTTTTTGCACCAGCTCGTACATAGTCCTTTAATAACCAATCACCGTGTGTCGCATTACTTGCCCAATTATGCTGCATTTTTTCTGCATCACTGATACTGGAAATTAAATACAGCTTTTCCTTAGCCCTTGTAAGCGCAACATAGAGGACACGCATCTCCTCTGCAATTAATTCAAGCTGCTTCTTCTTCTTAAAAGCCAACTGTGGAAGAGATGGATACGTTATCCGTAATTCAGAATTCACATACTTAGCCGCAAAACCATAATCCTTATCCAGTAAATAAGGCTTTCGTAAATCCATCATATTGAATTGTTTAGAAAGTCCGGCAATAAACACAATCGGAAACTCCAGACCCTTTGAGGAGTGAATCGTCATCAGGCGGACTACATCTTCCTGTTCACCTAAAGCCCGAGCTGCCCCTAAATCATCTCCACGTTCCTGCATTCTATCAATGAAACGCAGAAAACGAAACAGACCACGGAATGAACTCGCTTCATATTGCCTTGCCCTGTCGTACAATGCCCTTAAATTGGCCTGACGCTGTTTGCCACCCGGCATTCCTCCTGCAAAATCATAGAACTGAGTTTCACGATACAGCAACCAGATTAAGTCGGACAATGCCTCCTGCCTGGCAAGCTTTCGCCATTTTACTAGCTTTTTATAAAATGATGAAGCTTTTTCATAAAGCCCAGGATGCTCATCTGAGTCACTCTTTCTGTAAAAATCAGCTAATGCTTCATAATAGCTACCTGTATGGAATAAACGGACCTGCGACATTTCTTCTTCATCCATCCCGACGATAGGTGAACGCAGAACGGAAGCCAAAGGAATATCCTGCTGGGGATTATCAATCACTTTTAATAAGGAAATCATGATTGCTACTTCTGTCGCCTCAAAATACCCTGATGACAAGTTAGCATAAACAGGAATCCCCTGCTTCTTAAATTCTTCCATAATTTGCGGTGCCCATGGCATAGAACGAAGGAGAATGACCATATCACGATAAGTCGCAGAACGGTATTGTTGGGTTTTCATATCATATATCTGATGCTTTTCGTTTATAGTCTTTTTAATGAGCTTGGCCATCAATCTTGCTTCGAGTTGCGCCTTTTCAAGTTCCTCGGCCTCGAATCCGATTTCCGACTCTTCTGTTTCTGAATGGGATTCTGCTCCATCAATTAAATGGAGTTCAATAGGGTTTGGTTTGTCTTCGGGATACGGCGCTCCTTTTTTCAACTGGGCGTCCTCATCATATTTAATCTCACCGACTGTAATCCCCATCAGCTGTTGAAATAAGAAGTTCGTTCCATCGAGAACTTCCTTTCGGCTCCGGAAATTCCGGTTTAAATCGATCCTCAGACCTGATTCGTTCCCATCATGGGTAAAGCGTGTGTACTTTCCAAGGAAAAGATTCGGTTCCGCAAGCCTGAAACGGTATATCGACTGTTTGACATCGCCCACCATAAACAGATTTCCACTATATTCTCCATCTGCCGTCACCAGTTTTAAAATTGATTCCTGAACTAGATTGGTATCCTGATATTCATCGACAAGTACCTCTTTAAACTGTTTCCGATATTCAATAGCGGCTGCTGATGGCTTTCGTTCACCATCTACGTTTTCCTCTGTCAAGATTTGAAGACAGTAATGCTCCAAATCAGCGAAATCGACCAAGTTTTTTTCCGCTTTTGCGGCGAAGAATCTTTCGTCAAACTGTTTAACGAGCATAACCAGGGTATCGACATATCCCTTCAGTTCTCTTATATCACGTAGATAACTTTCGGGTTTACGAGAAAATAACTCTTCCTGCAACGATTTTATAATTTTCTTTGCCTTATCACGATATTTGGTAGCCTCATCCGCAATATCTTTGATAAAGTCTGCTCCCGTGCATCGTTTTGCCGTACCAAACTTCACGTTTTGAATTTCTTCATAAAGAGCGTTCCAAGAGTGATCTTTAACTCCCGATAATTTGGCAACAAGAGCAAGGTCAGCTAAATAATTCTCTGCCCTTGGTGCTGGCCCCCCTGGTACCTTTGTCAGTTCGAGGGAGCGCTCCAATAAATCCTTGGCTGTATCCAACTGCAAACCAATATCGAATTTCAAGGACTCGATAAATGTAAGATCGTCTATTCCTGCATCATCAGCCAGATCATACATGGCAGCGGCACTATTTAGCCATTGATTTGGATCTGGATTCGATCGCGAAAAATCATAGAGAGATCGGACTATATTCTGAAGTGCATCGTCGTTTCGATCACTTGTAAAAGCATCAACCAAATTAAAGAACTCTTCATTATCACTCTGACCATACTGCTCTTCGAAAAGCACTTCCATTACTTCATCACGTAGTAACTGTGCCTCTGTAGAGTCCGCAATTCGAAAGCCTGGGTCGATTTCCGTCAGATAATAATACTTCCTAATCACCTCTAAACAAAAGGAGTGAAGCGTGGAGATCGAAGCTCGATTAATCAAGCTCAACTGCTTACGCAGATGCTGTGAATGCGGATTTTCATTAATCGCTTTTTCTAATGCCTCGCTGACCCTGTGACGCATCTCGGCAGCCGAAGCATTCGTGAATGTCACAACAAGGAGTTCATCAACATCAATCGGATCATCTTCTGAAACAACCTTTTGAATAATCCGATTGACTAGCACCGCAGTTTTCCCTGAACCTGCCGCCGCTGCAACCAGAATGTCCTGATTTTTTGCCCAAATCGCTTTCCATTGATCTTCCGTCCAAGTAACGTCACCCGGAAGCGCAGGAATTATTGTTTTACTCATCTTTCACCCTCCCCTCTTAATAAATCCAAAACATCATTTTGTTTCTTCTGTGCTAAATTCCTAAATTGATTCTCCTCCAAAGACTGATCGAATTGACACACTGATTTAAACGAACAGAAGGTACATGGGGTTTTTTCCTTTAATTTATATGGTGTGATATCTACGTCACCATCGACCATTCGATCACCAGCCTCCTGATAGACCCGGCGTACGTGATGATTCAAAAGTGAAAACTCTTCCCTACTCGCAACTTTGGAAGCTGCTAAAAGCGATCCATCCTTTTTAAATCCAGCTGGAATGATGTCAGATTTACTGGAAGTCTCTATATCAAGCGATGTATCCATCATCTGAATAACATTTGTATGATCCAATACAAGTCCATTCATTTTAAAGCTCTTATAGATTTCTTCATCAATTTTATCCAAACTGAGCATACCCTTTGATTTAACAACCGGATTATGAACATGAAAATACAAAACACCGGCTGGAATCGCTTCTTTGCCGATAAGTGAATGGGAGTGGGTAACGACGATATCAAGATATGTCAGCATTTGCAGAGCAAGTCCATAGTACACTTCACTCATGTTTAGCTCCTTTTCACTCGATTTATAATCGAGCACACGCAAATAGACACCCTCACCTTCTTCCGCTTTATCAACGCGATCAATCCGTCCAATTAATTCCATTTCCGTCCCGTTTTTCAGTGTGAACGAAAGCGGCGGCAGCTCTCCATTTTTCCCGAAGCCAAGTTCCAATCCTATTGGAGCAAATCCGCTCACCTTGGCATGTTCACTTAAGACGATTGATGCCCGCCCAATTACATGTTCCAATTTCCTTCGCAAATAATGATGTCGGTTCGTACTTAACAAAATCTGATTTTGAAGCTTTGGAGCAAGCCTTTCCACTGCGTTTCTAGCCAATTCCAAGCATTGCTCTTTTGTCAATGAAGACCAAGGAATATCATTTTCCTTTAAATAATCCGAAATCATTTTTAGCGCTCCATGGAACATTTCACCAATATCCGGTGCATCCAGACGGAAAATCTGCCTTTCCCTTAATTTCAAACCATGAGCAGCGTAATGGGAAAACGGGCAGCTATTAAACATTTCCATCCGCGATACACTTGTAAGAATGCTTTCACCATATAATTGCTTGCTTGTTTCTTCAGATAATTTCTTCGTTTTATTTTGGTAAAAAAGACTCGATAATACCTTAGCTGCTGCGGGACCAACCATTTCATCTTCAATAATGGTATTGTATACATCCCACCAGAGTGAATGGATGGGGTAGTTTCGTTTTTTCAACTGCAATTGGGCAGCCAGATAAGACAGGGCCACATCATAATTCGCGGCATACTTCACCTGCTCCTCAGCAGACAGGTCCGATGGGTCGTTCATATAAAAAGAATCGGTAACGTGCGGCAGGACGTCCCTTACCCTCTTTAAATAAGAAGAGGGTAAGAGAGCTTTTCCTTCCTCATCGGCAAGCGGATACGATAAATAGAGCGCTTCAGCCGGTGTAGTAAATGCTTTATACGCTGTAAACTCCTCATCCAAGAGGCGAACCTTCGAGCTTGGGGCAACGTCAAGTCCACTTGCCAAAAGCGTTTCGCGATCACTATCGGAAAATACTCCATCAGATACAGCTTTTCCTGGCAAGACCCCTTCATTTAGACCAATGACAAAAGCTGTCTTAACATCATCAAGACGTGATAGATCGAGATTAGCGACAAGGACTTGGTCAATTGCCGGCGGTACTAAAGAAAATTCAAGGGATTCCAGACCTGCTTCAATGATTACCGCAAACTGTTTCATAGAAAGCTCTTCTTCGCTTAACAGCTCGACGAATTGATCTAGCAGGTCGACGACTGCGTTCCACGATTGTTCATGCTCTCTAGCTGAAACCAAATCTCCTGCTTCTTCGGCCTCCAGCTTTAGCTTTTCCAATTTTTCCGGTACATGTAATTCTTCAAGATATAGATAAAGGGCTTCGCATATTTCTCTACCATTTTGAGACTTTTTCACTCGTTTTGAGAGCTTCAAAATGGGCTCAGTAAATAATTGCTTCAGCTCATTCAGTTCCTGCTCTAGCTTCATTTCCTTATCCGTTTGGGCTCGGTCTTCGAGCTCTAGTCCACGGAAGCGGCGGTAGGTCCATCGATCTTTAGAAGTCCACTTACCTCCTTTAATCCCACGAGCAAGCACATAATTTTCAAGCTTATCTACCTGCTCACGCATTCGGTCGTGGCTTTTTTGAAGCGGGAATAGTAGCTCCGTTTTGATTGCCCGAAATACAGGTTCATAACGCCAATAGCCATTTATGATCTCCAATGTCGATCGAATCAGTTCAATCAGGGGATGATTGAGCATAGTTCGTTTTGAATCCACGAACAGTGGAATTTGATAATCCCGAAAAACTGTTTGTAAAATATCTTCGTATGCTTCTCCATTGCGAACTAAAATCGCAATATCCCGAAAGCGGTGCTGTTTTTGTCTGACAAGTGTCAAGATGTTCCGGGCGACCCCTTCAATTTCAGCCCTGCGGTTAACTGCCTGAGCAATCGTTACTTCAGAGGGGTTCTCAAAAGTTCGCGCAGGACGTTGGGCAAAATAGGTTTCCAGATGATTCAGCCCCGGACTCCCACCAAACCTTGCTGTACCGTTTAGGATGCGATCTTCTGCTATTGGAATTCCAGCCCTTAATCCCGATTGATAAAGCTGATGATACAGATTCCCTGTTTGCCTGAAAAGCTGCAGATCATCAGGCGCATATTGTCTGTAGGGCTGATCTAATGTCAACGCAATTGTTACACTCTTGCACAGCTTCATCATTTCTTCTACAATCAATAATTCCTGTGGTGTCAAGCTGTAAAAACCATCGATGTATATATCCGCGTCTCTTATATATGAAGACTCTGACATTTTTTCTATAAGTAAAGTAAAATAGTCTTCAGAATCTAAATATTTTCCAATCATTTCATCCTCAAAAGCCTGATAAACCAGTTCAAGGTCATGTAGTTTATCCTGAATTCCATTGCCTCCCGGTGATGTTTCGGTCAAATAGTTTTGAATGTCATCCGGTTGGATGCAATATTGCTTGAATTCAGCCAGTATTTGTTCCATTTGAGCAATGAATCCCTGCTTATCAGCAGATCGGCGAAACATTTTCAAATCTTCTTTTTTATCATCCATAATCTTTCGTATCAACATATTAACGCCAACACTGTCCAAATGAAGACGGCTCATTCCTCCAGTTTCCTGCAGAACGCGCCAAGCTAGCCTACTAAAACTGAATACCTGTGTCCGTATCATTCCAGCGAGGCCTGGCGTTTTAATTAATTTATATTCCGATAGAAACGTCATCTGATCAGGAACGAGGTAAATTATTGGATTGCCTTCGGGGTCCTTATCCAATCTGGAGCGAATTTCGTCCAAAACATTCGAAGTTTTCCCTGCACCCGATCTTCCTAGTAAAAAACGTAGTGACATCTTTTTCCCCCTTATACAACATAATATCTAGATCTATCATACCAGAAATACTGCCGTCTTTTTGACGTGGTTTCTGTTTCCAGTTACGATTTGTTTCCTATTATTTTACCGTTTCCTTAATAAAAATACCAATCGTACGTTCGTGTTTTAATCAAAAGAAAAAGCCCTCAATAATTTCGGGCTTCCGCAATCATTCACCTTTAAACTGCAAATTAAATTCTTTGATTGGCCAATATCGCACATCAACTTTACCAACTACATTTTCAACTGGTATGTAACCAAAGTGGCGGCTGTCCGCACTTTCAAGACGATTATCCCCCATGACAAACAGCTTGCCATCTGGGACAGTGGTCGTATCAGTGATTTCTTTTAATGTAAAATCACCCGTAAAGTTCTGCCCCGGGAACCCCTCCTTAAACTTCTCAAGATAAGGCTCATTCACTTTCTCACCATTTACATAAAGCCAATCATCCTTGTAACGAATACGGTCACCTGCAATCCCTATAACTCGTTTAACATAATCTTCGTGTGAATTCGCATGAAAAACAATTATGTCAAATCGGCTGATATCCCTGATTTGATAATTAATTTTATTCACAACAAGTTTGTTACCTTCTTCAAGTGTCGGCTGCATCGACTCCCCTTCAACATCATAGCTTGAAAAGAAAAATGTACGGATTAAGATGTAAATAACAAAAGCAATCATGGCTGCTTTTACCCAGTCGGATAAAGAATTTCTGTTTGTTTTTTCCATCTATTTCAACCCCTACTGCTGCATTTATATTCTAATACTTATTTCCCTTCTTCTCTCTTCATGCTTTTATTTAGCCGGACTTCCAGTCTTTTTCCTACATACCATAAGATAAAAATGACAATACCTATGATGATTGTACGCACAGGCTTATGAATAAGGGATACAAGATCATAACCTACGAAGCTAATCGTAAAGATCATCACCGCTTTCCCTCCTATGACAGCTAGTCCATATTGCAACGGGCTGACCTTTGAAAGCCCCGCCACTATGTTCACAATAGCCGATGGTGTAAAAGGGAAGCAGAGCAGTATAAACAGCGGTCCGAATCCATGATTTTCTACCCAAACCATTAGCTTTTGCACCTGTTTATGTTTCTGCAAAAGTCGAAAAAGCCTCATTTGACCATATCTTCTAATAACTAAAAAGATCAGAAAAGCTCCCGCTACCGCCCCAATCCAAGAAAATAAAAAACCCCACCAGAGACCAAAAGCCGTTGCGTTAGCGAGTACAAACACAACTAAGGGTAAAAAGGGCAAAAAAGCTTCCAGCATCGGTAGCAAAATTCCCGGGATTGGACCGAATGAGCGATATTGCTGAATAAGTGCCGATATATTATCAAGTGTAAACCACTCACGTATAGTATCCAAGTCCATAATTATCTCCCTCGACATGCCGACTATTAAAGCAGCATAAACTTATTAAAAAGCTGTTCTATTTTAGATATATCACTTTCCTCTGAAAAATTGCAAGAATTATTATCCATATATAATCATACTTTCCCTATCTCAGGAAAACATAATCTTATTAACAGAAATTTCATCATTCCAACAAACCGCTTGCATATCAACTGATAATCCATTAAGATGAATTAAAGAACATATGTTCTTATTTATATGAAGCATACATATTAATATGAAAACCTGCTTTTTTAGAAAGGAGCGGTCATGATGACCCGCATTCCAGAGGATGACCGAAATATGATTGAAAAAGCCATCTACCTTCCTATGGTGATTACAGTCTTAAACCGGGATCTCAAGGTCATCGAAATAAGTCCGTTTAAATTAAAAAGGCCCTATTCAGAACTAGTGGAACTTGTTTTAAAAGCCGTTCAGGAAGAGCTTGCCGAGGTGCGGCGCTATTTGCGCAAGGAGAATATTAAGGTAAGTGAAATTAAACGCGATGAATCCTTTACGATGTATTGTTTTTTATATAAAGGATACGAGGAACATCATAATTATTTCAATCCTCGCCTTCGCAACAAAACCGAAGACTTATTGTGTAATTACTTTTTCGAAAGAAGTCAACGATCCAAGGAAGTTTAGGGGATGTATTTGTTTAAAACCGCCTATTGAAAGTTATAATAATTTAAATGATGGGCTACTTGGTTTTATTATTCATTTCAGAAACTTCATGCACTTACTAGGGGTTGTTTATTCCTATATATGAATGTGAATATTTACATTCAAAGAAATTCGTAGAGAGATATATAAGGGGTTAATGGAACGCTGTTGGCTATATTTTTCTTGGAAAAATAGTGTTATAGGCTCAAACTCTTCAGAAGAAGTATCTGTATATCACTCACTCCAATTGCTTCATAACTTTTAGTCAATATAAACACCTTAATTATGGTTAAAAAGGTTCTCCATGATAATAACAATATTGTTAAAGAAAATGACTCCAGAAGATTTAAAGGATTAACACCTTTATTCCATAACTATGTAAATCCATCTGGTGCGTTATAAAGAAGCATTTCTGACTGGATTTTTTCAAAAAGGGCATGTTTTAATCGTATGGTGGTTCTCTTAAAAAAAGATTGGTCATCTTCTGTCTACGATGTCTCACAAGTCCCCTATTGTTAACAACTAACAACATAAGTATAAGAGATATTAAAATGGCAGATAAACGAAGTATATACGTATTGTTTGGAAAGGGATGTCCCTCTCTTTATACCCCTTACCAAATATTCATTTTAAATGGGGGCATATAAATATCCCCCATTTAAAATGAATATCAGATTCAAACAGCATCTTGGTGTATGAAAGGACTCGTCATGCAATCGTGAATTTCGCAAGGTAGTTTTACAACGACCATTTCGAACAAATCCTCTTAAAAAATAAAAGAGTACTAAATTATAAGTATAACAAAATCATTTTCTTTAATATCATGAAACAATTGACATCCATTATACTGATGCCTATACCACTAATAAGTATAATTCGTTTAATATTTTTTAATTTTTTGAAAAAAAGCATTCCACTCAAAACGCTTATGCCATCTGAACCAATACCAGTCCAGATGGCATAAGCCTATCCTACAGGAAGAGTTTGTATGGCCACAGATAATAAATAAAAGCTAATTCCGGCGAAAAAAGACAAGAAATCGTTGGTTGAATTTTGTAAAGCTATCTGTAAGTTTCAATGAAATCACACCGCTAATTTATGCTAATATTGCCATTATTAACATGACCCATGCCGTTTTTATCATTTCTTCTTTACTTATAAAATGCCAATCTCTAACATTCCTCTAATAAAAAATAGAACCTAGCTATATTATCACCTCTTGTTTGTCATTCTATTCCAATGACGTTTTTCACTTTATTTTCAATTGTTATTACGATGATGTCATCTTTAAACCAATGACCCCTATTAAAATAAGACCAAGTGATATAAATTGAGAAAAAACAAATCGTTCTTTAAACCATAATATACCGACTAAAGTGATTCCTACACTACCAATACCAGTCCATACTCCATAAGCAACTCCAGCAGAAAGTACTTGCATAGCTTTAGAAAGACAGTAAAATGAGAGTAAAAAGCCGATCGTCATCACGTATATAGGCCATTTTTTTCTTGTACCATCCATGTATTTCATTGCAATCGTAGCAATGACTTCCTCAAGACCAGCTATTAATAATAATCCCCAAGCCATTAATGCTCACCTCTTGTTTTCTCATTATCTTTTTTAGTGAATGTCTTCATTCCGATAATTCCTGATAAAAGAATCATTAGAAAGAAAATTTGTCCAAAAGAGTAAGATTCACCTAAAAATACCCCCGCGATATATGTGCCTACAGTTCCAATTCCTACGAATACAGTATAAGCCGCGGCTACAGGAATCGTTTTATAAGAACGAATGAGTAAAATGAAACTTACTGCAATTAAAAGAAAGGTGATTACCCAATCTAAAAAGGAATCTGCATACTTAAGTCCTGATGCCCAAACTACTTCTAAAATACCAGCAACAAGCACTAATAACCAACTCATATTAATCACCTCTCTTACTGAATGAATGTCAGTCATTTTTAATGTAATAAAAAGTATTGGAAAAGATCCAATAACTTATTTATGTTCTAAATAACGCTCTTTTTAAAAAGTTAAATATCTCACCCTTAAATACTTCGAGGGTATCATCTTGCTCATGACTTATAAAAAATCGTTCCGCTGAATTTTCAATAAGGTTTATAATCATTCTAGCCGTCCATTTAACATTAATGTCACTGATTATCTGGTTATTTTTAATGGCATTATCTATTATATCCTCAAGCCAAGAATAATAAGGCTGATATATCGATTCCCATTTCTCCATTGAATAATCTATAGCAAGCCCGGAATAACAAAGGACAATAACATCTTTATGTGCATCTGTTACGTTAAAGGTTTCATCAATCACAACTTCCAAGACGTCCCAAAAGTTTTCTTCCGTTTGAATCTTTTCCTTAATTCCTTCTAAAGTAATGGTAAGAAGGTTATCTGCAATAGCTGGTATTAAAGCCTTTTTTGAAGAGAAATATAAATAAAAAGTTCCTTGTGCCACTCCAGCCTTTTTTACGATATCTGAAATGGAAGTCTTATCAAGGCCTTTTTCAGGGATGACATCAATGGCGGCCTTTAAAATTTTTTCATATTTTCCATCAGGACTGCTTGCCATATTATGAACCTCCTTCGCGAATGAATGACTGTCATTCATTATATATTAATACTAATGAAATGTCAAAAAGGTTATGATGTTTTCCACAATCGAATGCATATAAAAGGATGCTCAATTCCTGATTCAGCGAAAAGGTTGATGGGTTTTTCATATCATTGTAAAATATATCTTTCCATTGATTTCATTATAGGAGATATACTTATTACGGCACATCTATCTAAATGACGCCTGTCTTACAGTTTTGTAAGGCAGGTTTTTAATTTAGGGCAGTTTATATACCTGCTTAAATTAGAATAGGCGAACCTCCTCTTAGGAAGTTCGCTTTTTGAGGTTTTAATATTGATTGATACAAATCAACACTTCTTGCAAATGCTTTGCTTAACATAATTAGCTAGCGTGGATTATACTTTGACATCATCTCTGAAGCTTTTCCCCCATTTGCATCGGTGAACAAATAGAAAGACTTCCTTTTTGTTTCCTCAATCCTTTGAATTAGTTTAGTTTTTAAAAAAGATGTCCGATACAGCTGGTTTTCAAAAGAACTGCATGATACTTCTATTTCGATGGTTTGTTTATTTCGGAATGTAACCTTTGTATGTTTTGAATCTACGCGATCATAGGATACCACATGCTCATGAGATAACCAGATGCATTGAGGACGTAAGGGAGATGTAGTAGGAAAGAAGAAAATTGAACTAGTTGGGTCAATCGCGATCGGTGCTTTATGAGTGATATTTATAAGCTGTTTCGTTCCATCCTTTCGTCCCTCATAACTCGATCCAAAGTACTCACAGCTTTTCTTGACAATTTCCAAAGGTTTGAAAGGGGAAATGAACTCGTCCTCCAATTCAACGATTTGGGCGTATATTTTACTTCCATAATTGATTGGCATTACCATTAAAGTATAGGGAGTGATTTCATATTCTTCGATAATTCCCTGACAACTTTCCTTCAACTTACAACCACCTCTTCCTCACTGCATTAAAAAGTGTAACTTTCAGCATTTGGTTATTATTTTCCCTCTACTGAGAAAACAGCTAAGATTTCGATCAAACCTTTTACCCTGTCCCCCTCCCTAATACCTCATATGGCTATAGAATATAGGACAGTTAGTTAATATGTGTTAAATTCCTCACTATAATAGCACAATTAGAATAGGTTATAAGCAAGTTCACAAAAAATTAAAAATTCTTTTTAAACGTGGTCATTTCGTCATCTAAACGACACATTTCCAAATATTTTAAATTTTCTGTTGATTTTATCCACTTAAATCCATATACTAATAAAAAGGGTCAGGGGTGGTTACTTTGAAAAATGAAAAATCTTATTCAGAGTCAGTGAAGTCCTTATCAATGAGCGAAATGAAAAACGATGCTGTAGTTCAGGAAATGTTAATTGATATGATTATTCTAGAATCCGTCCTTAATACCAAAAAGAATATCCTTGCGAAACAAATTGATGAAGCGTTAGATACTAAAGACAAACCTTTATTCCTAAAACTAAGTTCTGAAATGAACATTTTGCTAAAACAGTTTGGAAATTAAAAATGTTTGATTAAAAATAGCTAAATAATCAAAAAGCCTCCCCAAATGTCGGGAGGCTTTTCTATGTCTTTATCATTCTTTATGAAACATCCCCATGACCTCGGCTGTTTCAGTAATATTTACAAAAGCATTCGGATCCACTTCTTTTATCATAGCTTTTACATCGGTTAATTGATAACGAGTAATGACGGTCATCATTACTTTACTCTTTTCTCCGGAGTATGCACCTTCACCATCCATGACAGTAATTCCCCGATATAAGTTGGTAAGAAGCTTCTCTTTCAATTCGTCACTCTGTTTCGTAACAATCATTAATGTTAATTTAATGTGATTAGAATGAATTGTATCGATCACTTTTCCTGCTGCATATATTGAAATCAATGTATATAATGCGGCATCCCAACCAAAGATGAACCCTGAGATAACAACCACAACTGCATTCATCACCGATAGTAATGAACCAAGTGGAAAGTCGCTTTTCTTAGCCAAAAGCATTGCAATGATATCAAATCCGCCGGAAGATCCTGAAGCACGGAAGATGATACCGATACCAACCCCCGAAATGATTCCTCCAAATAAAGAAGACAGAATTGGTTCAGTGGACACTCCATGAATCGGAATGATATACAAACTGACAGATATTACGACAACTGATAATATCGTATATGTGATAAAACGTCTTCCTAATTTTATATATCCCAGAATCAACAGTGGCAGATTTAACAGGAAATTCAATATCCCTGTGTTAACTGGGGTAATGATTCCTAACATAATCGCAAGCCCACTAAGTCCGCTGCTCAAAATTAAATGAGGAATCAAAAATAGATTGTAGGCTAATGCAACAAGCACTGAGCCTATAATGATGAAAAGTACATTATACATAACTGATCTCCTTATAAACCAACTGGGAATTTAATTTATTATAGTAGAGAACCTAAGATTTATAAATTAAAAGTTTTTTCTGAAAACAAACTACAAACTTCCACTTTCCCCGAAATAAGGCAAGTAAAAAAGCCAGCTGATTTTCAGCTGGCTTTCAATAATCCTTTGTATCATCATTTTCAACAGTAGAAATCCGCTCAAGCATCGTTGGATGGGAATAACGCAGCCATTTAACTAGTAATGGGGGATTCACCTGACTCAACCCCGCCCTCGTGAGTTCCTGGAACGTTGTGATTGCCGATTCTTTATCACCAGTCATTTCAATAGCATAACGGTCAGCCCTTGTTTCTTGATATCTGGAAACATAATTGGAAAGCGGACTGGAGGCAAACAGTAATACAGCCGTAATTAAGAGAAATAATGGAAGTGAAGAGATGCTATCAACCGAATGTATTTTTAACATGTGGCCCCAACGTCTAATAAAGTAATTCATGATTTTCGATGTCAGCCACAAACCAACTAAAGTCATTCCTAAATAACCTGCTATACCAATATATATATGCTTTTCAACATAATGAGCCATTTCATGTGCCATGATAAAAAGTATTTCATCTTCTTCTAGTTTGTTCAAGATCGTATCCCAAAGAACAATTCTTGAGTTCGAACCTATTCCAGTTACATATGCATTCAAGGCATTTGTCTTTTCTGCCATATTTACTTCATATACATGTTCCGCCGGAATTTCTGCCTGTGCGGCAAGTGCCAATATTTCCGTTTCTAATTCTTTATTTTTCAGTGGATAAAATTCATTATACAGCGGATCAATCAATACAGGCTGTAAAAACATCAGGAACAATGAAAATGGAATCGACAACAACCAAGCGTAGAGCCACCACTTCTTCACACTTTTCTTCATTAACCAATATAAAACTGAAACGATGATGAACATCATCCCAAAGTTCACCCAGAAATCGATGACTTCATCCTTCATCCACGAAGAGAAACTCTGGGTACTGATATGGTAACTTTTACTCATCCTGTAACCAATGAAACTGATTGGAAACAGCGCTAGATAAGAAACCACCGAAAGCCAAAATAAATAAATACCTGTTTGGATCACTTTCCATTTAGAGGTCCCCAAAGCCGATTTTTCAAATGCTTTTGAAAACCCAAATAATAAAACAAAAAAATACATTAGCCATTCATATGGAGTCGAAACGAAAAAAAGAAAATTCCGCAACCCTGAATACTCTTCGCTAAGCTTTAGTTCCCTTGCATTCAGAAATGTTGCAGGATCTGCTGCAGTACCACGTAATGCTTGGGGAATAGAGGTATCTGCCCCATAGAAAATATACCAATACATCACTGCTACAAAAAGTATATATAAAAGAACTGCTCTTCCTGCCCATTTCCTAACCATTACGACCCTCCTTTAAATCTAACCTACCTCTTATAGTTTAATCCAAAATGGACAGGTTAGAACCGTATTTCCGTCTCCATATCATATAATGACAATAAATGTTCAAATAATCTTCATCATTTCGCCCGTTTTCATTCCATTGTTTAGAATTCAGTCCTGTATAGTGAAGATAGATAATTATAAAGACTTGGGGTGACCAACAAAGATGAAAAAAATTTATATTATTTTTACAATTTTATTAGTGATGGGCATTGGATCAGGTATCTTTTATTTTACAGAATACCGTCAGTCAAAAATGTATTTTCCAGATGATATAGTGATGAAAACACAAGAGGGTGAAACATTCAGCTTCTCTGAATTAGAACCTAAAGTCCGGCTATTGGAGTTTATGTATATTGATTGTCCAGATTTATGTCCAAATACCACATTTCAAATGGAAAATATTCGAGATCAATTAGTTAAGAAAAATATTTTTGGAAGTAAAGTGGAGTTTTTAACTATCACTTTTAATCCGGAAAAGGATTCAGCTGAAAAAATAGATGCGTAAGCAAATACCTTTGAAGTAAATAAAACGGATGGCTGGGAGATATTACGAGGTTCACCCGAAGATACCAAAAAGCTAACTGACCAATTTGATTTTCTTTTTCGAGATTCAGGAACCGACGAATTTGTCCATACTACCGCAACCTAATTGCTCGATGTTGAAAATCGTGTCGTCAAAGTTTTTGGAATGGGTGAATTTGATTTCGATAAAGAGGCAGTGTATAAAGCTATTTTGAAAGAAGTCGATTAATTGCGAAAAAAACACCCTCTTGAGTAGTAACCCTTTCATACTCCATATAGAACTCCTGTTTTTAATCACAAAAAAAGCTATCACCGTATATTTTCAGGATGATAGCCTTTTTCTTTGTTCCTCATCAATGAGTTTGTCTAGTTGGATTATGCTTTCCTTTGCACGTTGGAAATCAATTTTGCGATAATGGTGTTTTCCACCTTCTTCTTCATCTTTTTCGTCGGCCCATTTGACGACTTGCTGAAGCGGTGTTCGAATAATATCATTTGAAGGTAAAAATGAATCGGTGTGAAATAAAATGGCGAGGGAAATAGTCTTGGCTTTAACCGGATTTTCTCCAAGCCGGATTAACAGTTTATGCGCTCTTTCTGCACCTTTAATAGGATGGATATCATTTTGTTTGTACAAGTCATAATCCCATTTCCCATTGCGATACCAGGTGAAATGACCCATATCATGCAAAAGACCAGCTTTGGCAGCAATATCAGGATCTACGTTATATTCGTTTGCTAGGTGAAACGCATGATAGGCAACGGCAATCGCGTGTGCAAGGCCTGATCTGTTCAAGTATTTTTGAGCAATAGGATGTGTAAAAATATCTAAAAGCTCTACATCTCTCATCTTACCCCTCCTTACATGTAGTGAAATTTTTAATGACAATCATAACTCTTTTTGAAATAAGAATCAAGACTTTAAGCTCCCCACTATATACTTTATGCATGGCGATACACTTTGCTTGTACAAAAAGGAGACTATTGCATGTGATAGGCAATAATCTCCTTAGATACAAATCATATTTAGTTTTGAGTTACATGAGTTTTCAAGGAACGACGTAAAATTTTTCCTGTCGTATTTTTTGGAAGTTCATCTAAGAACTCAATTTTTGTTGGGACCTTATATTTAGCTAAATGTTCTAAACAATAAGCAAGTAATTCTTCCTCGGTCAATGCATTATTTTTTTTCACCACGAAGCATTGAACGACTTCACCTTGATTAGGATCCGGCACGCCTATCGCTGCGGCTTCAACCACTTCAGGATGGGCGTATAGAACCTCTTCGACTTCACGCGGATAGACATTATAACCACCAACAATGATTAATTCCTTTTTACGATCTACAATAAAAAAGTAGCCTTCTTCATCCATCCGGGCTAGGTCACCAGTATATAGCCAGCCGTTTTTTAAAACAGCAGCCGACTCTTCCGGCATTTTGTAATACCCTTTCATTACATTCGGACCTCTGACAATCAATTCGCCCACTCCATTGACAGGCACTTCTTCATCAAGCTCATTTACGACTTTGTTTTCAACATGAAGGATTGATGTTCCGATTGATCCGGCCTTCCTTGGACGATCCAAAGGGTTAAAGCATGTGACAGGTGATGCTTCAGACAAGCCGTAACCTTCTGAAACAATAATATTAAATTTCTGTTCAAAGGATTCCAGCAGCGAAACCGGCATGGCAGACCCACCTGAAATACATATTCGTAACGAATTCAAATCTTCTTCTTTACCATCTGGATATTGGAAAAGGAAATTATACATTGTTGGTACGCCAGCAAAAACAGTCGCATTAAATTTTTTGATTAGCCTGAATATTTCCTTTGGACTAAATTGCGGGACAATTAACAGTGTACCTCCGCTCAACAATGGAGCATTCACAACGACTGTTAAACTGAAAACATGAAACATTGGCAGTGTCGTAACAACACGGTCATTTTCCGTGATTTTTAAATATTCGCCGACATCATGTGCATTGGAGTAAATATTTGTATGTGAGAGCATGGCCCCTTTTGGTTTTCCAGTGGTCCCAGAAGTATATAGAATGATTGCCGTATCTTCAGGATCCAGTCTCGGTCCTAAAAAGTGGACATCCCCCTTTTTCAGCATCTCTGTAAACGATTTCATTTTAGGGTAAATATTCAGTTTACTTATATCCCCATTAGCCGGTTGCGTTTCACAAATTACATATTGTTCAACACTTGAAAGAATGGGGTTCATATTCTCTAATAAGGGTAAAAGCTTATCTAAAGCTACAACGACCTTTACATCGCCATTATTCAGGATGTACCCAATTTCATCAGGTGTGTAAATTGGATTTACTGGTATTACGGTCGCCCCTGCTCGCAAAGCCCCATACAACGAAATAATAAAATGTGGAGAATTGCCTAAAACCAACGCAACATTATCACCAGTTGAAATACCAAGCTTATGTAGTTCGTCTGCAAACTTTGTTACGGCTTCATCCAATTCTCCATATGAAGTGGATTGATCCATAAAATAATAAGCTGGCTTATCAGCCTTTCTTAAAGCCGTTTGATGAAGCTGTTCAGATAAATTCATCGTTCTCCCTCCCCTGTAAAAAGCATGAATGAATAATCATTCATTTTTAGCTCAAACTAAATACAGTTTTATTATATTAAAAGTAAATGATTACAGCAACATTTTTATCCAAATTCAAGCAATTAATGTCATTATTAGACACAAAAGCCGTCCTTATAGGCTCGGACGGCTTTTCAAAATTAATATATTAAAGCTACTATCTCATCTTTTGTTACATTGCCAAAATAATGTCGAACATCTATTTCAACTAATACCGAGCTGATAGATTCTTTTTCATAACGAGTTCCAGTAAGCTTTTGTTCTATGTCAATAACTTCGCCAACTCCAAAGAAGTCACCGTAAATTTTACAGTTCTCAATGATTCCCCTATTCACTTCAAGACGGATATCAACAGACCCAGCCGGGAACCTATGTGAGTTTTGCAAGTTGAATTTAGGTGATTTTCCGTAGTTCCACTCCCAGTTTTGATACCTTTCCTCTGAGATTTTATGAATCTTATCCCAATCTTCTTCTGTTAAAACATACTCCGTAACTTCTCCACTATCTTTAAAAATATTTTTCAGAAGGAAAGAACGGAATTCCTCAACAGTCATCGGTTTTTTTAGAAAATCAGCGATATTACCGACACGGCTTCTAATTGATTTAATCCCTTTTGACTCAATTTTATCTTTTTTCACTTTTAAAGCGGAAACAATATGGTCCATTTCTGATTGAAACAACAATGTCCCATGACTGAACATCCTGCCCTTCGTTGAAAACATCGCGTTGCCAGAGATTTTCTTTCCTTCAGCAAGAATATCATTACGTCCACTTAATTCAGCATGAATTCCTAGTTTTTCAAGCGTTTCTACCACAGGTTGAGTGAATTTCTTAAAATTATGGAAGCTGTCCCCATCATCTTTCGTGATGAAACTGAAATTGAGATTTCCTAAATCATGATAAACCGCTCCACCCCCGGAAAGACGTCTGACAACAGTAATACCGTTATCTTCAACATAATCGGCATTAATTTCTTCAATCGTATTTTGATTTCTCCCTATGATGATTGAAGGACGATTAATATAGAATAAAAGATAGGTTTCATCTATATTTAAGTGTTTGAGTGCATACTCTTCAATAGCCAGATTAATCTGTGGATCTGTGATTCCTTTGTTATCAATAAAAAGCACCGTTGTTCCCCCTTGTCGACTTCATTCATACCCCTGATGATTCATTTATAGTTGAAATTCGAGATTGCTTTTCGCTACTGCAATTTCCCGTTTGAATACCTCTGATGCTTCTTTTTTCAGTTGATTCAGATCACCATAATGTGGAAGATGAGTTAAGAGTAAAAGCTGGACGTCTGCCTTATCAGCAAGTATGCCCGCTTCCCTAGCTGTCATATGACCGGCCTTTGAGCCGTCCATATTGCTGTAAAAGTTGCTTTCACATAATAAAACATTTGCATCCTTGGCGAAATCAGCCAACTCATCCATATAAGAGCTGTCCCCTGTGTATACAATCGAATGATTTTCAGCCTCTATTCTCATTGCAAAGCATGGAACTGGATGTTTTGTTTTCATAAAAGTAAATTTGCATGGACCGATGATTAAAGGCTCATCAGCAGAGTAGGCAATCCCCTTTGTTATATCTTTATAGGTTAACTTTTCAAATTCGGTTGCATCTAAATCATGACCATAAATAGGAATAGTCCTTTTTTCGCTGCCCAGTATTTGCTGAATTAGCGCAGCGTGTTGCAGGACACCTACATCCGCTACGTGATCTGGATGATAGTGGGATAATACTACCGCACTGAGTTCCTCCGGCTTCATATGATTTTGTAGCTGTGATAGAACACCGCTACCGCAATCAAGCAGAATGCGAAAATCTTCATATTCAAGCAAATAGCCAGAACTTGCCTCATTTTTAGCTGGATATCCGCCCCAACAACCAATTACGGTGATTTTCATGCTTAGGCACTCCTTTTTTCTCACAATGACTTCCCCATTAATATAAACTATTCTTCCCCTATTTTCATCTTTTTTACCCATGTTATAAAACATACATTGACACAGTGATTCTGTTATAATACAATGAATACTATAGAAAAGAAATTAATAAAAAATTCAGGAGATGATGTTCATGATTCAAAGTAGCGTTGAGTTCTTTAAAAACCTGCCTCCTAAACAATGCACGGAATGCGGAAAAAAGATTGAAGAACAGCACGAATGTTATGGAAACCACTGTGATCATTGCCTTTCTGTAAAGTAATAGTTTACGTGTTTCACCATCCGCTTCCCAATTAGCAGGATGATCCCATATAAAGTTCCAGTTTCGCAGCTGGACCTATCCCCAAATATAAAAAGACGATCCAATTAATTGGATCGTCTTTTTATATTTCCTTCAATTTGAATGTGCTGTTTCAGGTCATATAAGCAAAAAAATAGAATTATCAAGTAACAGATAATCCTTTAAATAGATATATTTTGAATAGCTCAGCAATTTCTTCTTTTCCTAATGGTTCATGATTCCTCTCCCAATCGAAAATAAGGGCAAGGTACATTTTTAACATGAGGAAAGCTGTTATTTCTGGATCACAAGGCTGAATATAGCCTTTATCAATCGCTGATTTAAGTTTTTCTTTAATATAGGAAACAATAGCTTCTTCCATTTCATTAACCATTTCCTGAACAGCCGGTGTGCCAATTTCCCGTTCTTCCTGAAGAAGTTTTAAAGATAATTGATGTTCCTGTCTAAACTCCAAAATACGATAAACAGCTCGATGAAGATTTTCAAAAAAGGAGAATTGATCATCCAGGGATTGTTCAGCCTCATATTTCATTTCCTCTATCATCCGCTGAACAATTTCTTTAAAAAGCTCTTCTTTATTTTTATAAAAGGTATAGATTGTTCCTTTTCCGACATTGGCAATTTTAGCCACTTGATCCATTGTCGTTGCCTTGTATCCAAAAAGGGAAAAAGACTTGGTCGCGGCTTCTAAAATTAATTTTTTACGATCAACAGACATTTCCCACCTCAATTCCGACCAAACGAACAGAATAGTCAATAAGTTCAATAATATCTTACCAAAATCTTTCTGTTTTTTCAATTAATTTTTTGCGAACTTACAGAACATACACAGTATTCATCTTAAACGTATATAGAAACAGTGGCTATCCTCGTTACTGGACAGCCACCTTATTAGAATTGAAGATGTTATTTTGTTTGATGAACTCAACGACTTTATCGACTACGGCCTCAGATTGATCAATGCAGTCCGGCAAACTGAACCCGTCATATATATACTACCTGCAAGGAATACTCAGCTGCAGACCAGTTATTCCTCCTCCGATTATGGCAATCGTTTTCATTGTATGATTCACCATTCATCGCCCTATTTTGAAAATTATTTCTCCTGTAATTTGTTTATAATAATTGTAGACAAGGCGTCGATAAATGCTGGTTTTACATTTGGCATATCAGGTCGGTAGTAACCGGCTCCAATTTCATCTGTAACAACTTTACATTCATAATCATTATCATAAAGAACTTCAAGATGCTCGGATACAAAACCAACAGGAATATAAATGAAGGCCTTATAACCTTTTTCTTTATAGAGATCTCTAGTCAAATCCTGCACATCCGGTCCTAACCACGGTTCAGGCGTTTGTCCGGCACTTTGCCAGCCTACTGCATAATTGGAAACCCCTGCGCCTTCAGCGATTAGATTCGCCGTTTCTTCAAGTTGCTTTGGATATGGATCTCCTAATTGTAAAATCTTTTCCGGAAGGCTATGTGCAGAAACAACCAAAGCATAATTATCGCGTTCTTCCGAAGTCATTTTTCCAATTGTCTCTTTTAGTTGGTCCACCCAATATTGAATGAATTTTGGCTCATCATACCAGCTTTCAACAGAAGTAATGGTCAGACCACCCAATTTAGCTGCTTCATCCTGCGCACGTCCATTGTAAGACTTCACACTGAAAGTTGAAAAATGCGGTGCCAATACGATACTGACCGCTTCCGAGATACCATCATCTTGCATTTGTTTAACAGCGTCTTCAACAAATGGTTCGATATGTTTAAGCCCTAAGTATGCCTTAAATTCAATTTCTTCCTGAATTGAATTTAATTGTTTTTCAAGCGCTTCTGCTTGTCCTGCTGTGATTTTTGCAAGGGGAGACAATCCACCAATCGCTTCATATCTGCCTTTAAGATCGGCAATCAATTCTTCACTAGGCCTTCTTCCATGACGAATATGTGTATAATATCTTTCAATATCCTCTTCTGTGTATGGAGTACCATAAGCCATGACTAAAAGGCCCATTTTTTTTCTTGACATGAATTTACACCTCTTTTAAAAATTCCGTTCTTTTATTGTGCATCCACATAAGGTTTTTTAGCAAACAGTTCGCTCAGGTTTACTTCTTATTTGATGAGTAATCATGAATGAAAGCGGTCAATTTCTTCAAAGTTTCCGGATTCACGGAAGGGAACACCCCATGTCCAAGATTGAAGATGTAGCCATCCTGCTGCATACCTTGGTCAAGGATTTGTTTCGTCCGCTCTTCTATAACATCCCAAGATGATAAAAGGAGGGCCGGATCAAGGTTACCTTGAACTGTTTTCTGTATACCCATCTTTCTTGCTTCCGAGATAGGAAGTCTCCAATCCAATCCCACCACATCAATCGGCAGATCATTCCACTCCAATGCCAAGTGACTTGCACCAACACCAAACATAATTAAAGGTACATTTTCTTCACGTAAGGAGGCAAAAATGCGATTCATGATCGGCTTGATGAACACCCGATAATCTTCTACATTTAACGCCCCAACCCATGAATCAAAGATTTGAATGGCTTTAACACCCGCTTTAATTTGTGCCTTTACATAGATGATAATCATATCTGCTAACTTGTCCATCAAAGCAAACCAAGCTACCGGCTCAGAATACATAAAAGCTTTCGTCTTATTGTAGTTTTTGGAAGGACCGCCCTCTATCATATAAGAAGCAATCGTAAATGGAGCACCTGAAAAACCAATCAAAGGTACAGTCAATTGCTCTGTAGTTAATAATTTGATAGTGTCCAACACGTATGGTATGTCTTCCTCAGGATTTAATTCTCCTAATTTTTCAACATCTTTCACCGATTGAATTGGATTAGATATGACTGGACCGATTCCTGACTTAATTTCTACATCCACTCCAATGGCTGGTAGCGGTGTCATAATATCTTTATATAAAATCGCCGCATCTACATCATATTGCTCCACAGGCAATCTTGTCACATAGGCGCATAATTCCGGCTGGTGAGTAATTTCAAAAAGGGAGTACTTTTCTTTCAATTTACGGTATTCTGGCTGTGAACGGCCAGCTTGACGCATATACCAAACAGGCACATGATCCGTTTTCTCACCTCTCGCAGCTTTTAAAAATGTATCATTCGTAATTTCCTTAGACATTAATATCCACCTTTCAAGCAGTCACGTTCTATTTTTTTATTCATACTTACATAGAATATCAGATGGAAGTTGAATTTCAAATTGAATCTCCTTAAACTATAGCTTTTTCTATAATAGAAGTATAGCCAAGCTAATTATTTGTCAGAAAATCGACGTTTTTAGGATTTTCTCAGACTAATTTCCAAAGCTATTTGAATTGGACATGAAGATTTATATTTGATTAGAAATGGTAAAAACACTATTGATTGGGTAAAATGGGTATACACCTACTATTAGTGTTTGGAGGGGATCTATATGAATGTATTCATTACATCAGGCACATACGATTTTTTAAAAATCAAAAAAGATAAGCACCCGAATGAAAAAATATTACTTATGCAAAATTCTGAAACTGCAGTACTTTTGCATGAAACACCAGGGAAAACAATCTTTAGCTCACCACGTAAATTTGAAGTAGTGGATGGAAAGGGTGACCTTCAAAATCATGGATATGTGGTAATGAACAATATCCCTGTCAGTGAAGAAGGACGTCCGGTATTTGAACACCGTTTTAAAAACAGAGCAGGCTTCATTGAAAAAGAACCTGGATTTGTCGCCCTCCGTGTCCTGCGACCAACCAATTCAGAAACTTATGTCATCTTGACTATATGGGAAAAGCAAGCGGACTTTTTGAATTGGAAAAAATCTAGTTCTTTTCAAAAAGCACATAATGGCGATTCTAAGCCTCCTGTAACGAATTCCAGCCAGAAGATGTTCTCAGGGGAAGCGTATGTGACGCAATATACTTTGATGAAGGATTCTGAAGAATAAAATATTCTTGTCGCAACCCCGCATCAATAACAAAAGGCCCATCCTTAAGAGGATGGGCCTTTCAGTTTGTAGACAAAAGGGGTTCGGAATGTTTTAATTCCGGACCCCTTTTGAAATTCCCTTTGAATTTTGCTCAAGAATAAGAGATTGGGCCTCTACGAGCCCACTTTATTAAGCCATTCTTGGACCTTGCCATGTCCAATTGGCTATCTTCTTTAAATTCATGGCAGCGAAAGTAAGCATCGCCTGCATCGACAATTTTTTAAGTCCCCTTAAAGTAGTCCAACGCATACCATGCTTTTCTTTTGCATCTGCGAATACACGCTCTATTGTTTCTTTACGTTTCGCATATATAGGTTTTACATCCTTGTGATGACGCAGATGATCTGCTTCTTCCATATAATTTTGCCAGATATGGCGTGTCACCACTTTTTGATGGTCTTTGCTTACTGTACACTGTGATAAAAATGAGCATGTCGCACAAGTGTGTTTGGGTGATTTGTACTCGCGATAGCCCTCTTTATTTGTTGTTGAGTACTTTAAAATCTCGCCCGATGGGCAGAGATAACAATCAAAATGTTCATCGTAAACATAGTCATGCTTGCGAAAGAACCCTTCTTTTGTTCGTGGACGTGTATAGGGTAAAGCTGGTGTGATTTCTTTCCCAAAAAGGTAGCTTGTAATGGCTGGTGTTTTGTAAGCTGCATCTGCGGCAACAGCTTCAGGTTTTCCAACTTTCTCAATCACTTGTTCAACAAGAGGCTCTAAGATATGACTATCATGCGTATTTCCCGGTGTTACAATCGTCCCCAGCACAAAACCGTTGCGGTCCGCAGCCGCATGAAATGAATAGGCAAACTGTTTTGTTCGTTCATCTTTTACATAGTAGCCACTCTCAGGGTCAGTTGTACTTTCTTTAATTTCTTTGGTTTCTTCTTTATCAAATTTATCCGGTGGAAAAGGCTTCTTTCCATTGTTTTCACGATCTTGATTTATTTCTTCTTGAAGGCGTCCTTGATATGCTCGTGTTTCCTTACGAACGATTTTCTTTTCGAATTTTCGCTTATTCGCACTGGCTTTCACATGTGTTGAATCAACGAATACGTGCTCTGCACTTATTAACTTTCTTTCTGAAGCTGTCATTAAGATACGATAAAAAATCCGTTCAAACAGGTCTGTATCTTTAAAGCGACGCTCATAATTTTTCCCGAACGTTGAGAAGTGAGGTACTTTATCATGGAAACCGTAACCTAAAAACCAACGGTAAGCCATATTCGTTTCAACTTCTTCAATCGTTTTACGCATCGAACGAATACCGAAGGTATATTGAATGAATGTCAATTTAACTAAAATAACTGGATCAATACTTGGGCGCCCTATCTCTGAATACATATCTTTCACCAAGTCATAAATGAAAGTGAAGTCAATGGCCCCCTCAATTTTACGAACCAAATGGTTAGCTGGCACCAGTTGATCCAAAGTAATCATTTCAAGTTGATCTCGCTGAATAGAATTATGTTTCGAAAGCATCGTCATCACCTCAAGTTTTAATACTTCTATATTAAAACAAAAAGGACTGTAGGCAAAAGTGGTTATATCTAATTGTTAAAACAAAGTTGATTGGAACGGAAGGTGCGAGACTCCTGCGGGAAATGCGTGTCCAAGGGAGACCCCACAGGCGCAAAGGCGCCGAGGAGGCTCCCTGACCGCCCGCGGAAAGCGAGTGCCTGGAGTGGAAATCAACGTCGAATTTTTACAACCCCTCAAAAAAACTGTAGACAAACTCGATTTTCATCGAGTTTGTCTACAGTCTGAAAGGCCCATCCTTAAGAGGATGGGCCTTTTTATCTTTCAAATCCGAATTGTTTGATTTAGATTAGCTGCTTGCGTCCTTCCAAAATGATACTGACATACGGCTTTGAGTGTTTTAATTCCTATGAAATACGACAAATTTCTTCTTTATTTCCGGGGAAATGATTTTGTTAGTTACAAATATCGCACCTGTAAATCAATGTTTCATATTACTCTCCGTTCCAGCCACTGATACAAACACAGACACGTTAAACTATATCCAACACCAAGCACAAAACCAGCCAGGACATCCGTGGGAAAATGTACTTTCAGGGCAATCCTGCTGATTCCTATGACGAGTACTAGAAGAGTGAAACTAATTCCTACTCCCCATTTTACCGATTTCGATTTGACTTCTTTTATTATAAAGTAAGCAATCATACTGAAAAAAATAAGGCCCACCATGGAGTGGCCACTTGGAAAACTGAAGCCAGCTGCATTGACCAAATGATTTTCCGGTCTTTCTCTTTGAATAAGGTTTTTTATCCCTCTCTTCAACAAGTCCCCTCCAGCAACTCCAATCGAGAAAACGGCTATAGCCAAATAATCCTTCTTTTTCATCCATAAATAAAGGATAAAAAGTAAACTTCCAAAGCCAATAAATATCGAACTGCCGAAATATGTAATCGATTTAAAAAATGTAAACAAATATGTATTCTCCACCACGGTTAAATGATCCAAAATAAATTCATCAAACGCTAGAACCTTCCCATTTTGAACTTCATTCATCAAAAAAATGAATATGATCATGCAAAGCAAAATTACGGTAATCCTTGCATATTTAATCATGATATAACTCTCCTCGGAGTGGTATTATAATACTTTTGATTATTCAGATTATGATATACTATTTACAATTAACAATCATTTAGGAGGTGCATAATGATACACCAATTACACGCTCTTTTAGAAGGGTCTTATGAAGAAATGGTTTCCATTAGGCGATATCTTCATCAACATCCAGAGCTTTCTTTTCAAGAAACCAAAACTGCAGCCTTTATCTCTGATTATTATCAAAATCTAGGTATCGACTGTCAATCAAATGTGGGAGGTAATGGCGTAGTTGCAAAGATTACCGGCAGTAAACCTGGTAAAACAGTGGCATTGCGCGCTGATTTCGATGCCTTACCTATTCAAGATGAAAAAGAAGTATCCTATAGGTCTACTGTCCCAGGGGTCATGCACGCATGCGGTCACGATGGCCATACGGCGACTCTTCTAGTCCTTGCAAAAAACCTTCATGAACTGAAAGATGAGCTCGAAGGTCAGTATATTTTTATTCATCAGCATGCGGAAGAATATGCTCCAGGGGGCGCTAAACCAATGATTGATGCTGGCTGCCTTGATGGCGTGGATGTAATTTTCGGCACCCATTTATGGGCTACGGCTCCTACAGGAACGGTTCAATACACTTTAGGGCCAATAATGGCTGCTGCTGATCGATTTGAAATCCTGATTCAGGGGCAAGGAGGACACGGAGCCCAACCACACAAAACCCGTGATGCGATTGTTGTAGGTTCACAGCTAGTGGTCGCATTACAACAAATCGTAAGTCGGCGTCTTAACCCATTAGATTCTGCAGTTATCACTATTGGTTCCTTCGTGGCCGATAATGCCTTTAACGTCATTGCAGATAAAGCTAAAATTGTGGGGACCGTCCGCACTTTCAAGGAAGACCTCCGCTCATTTATAAGCGAAGAAATAGAGCGGGTTGTCAAAGGAACTTGTCTAGCTGCCGATTGCACCTATGACTATCAATATTTTCAAGGTTATCCAGCTGTTATCCCCCATAATGAGGAAACAAAATTTCTTATCGAATGCACCAAATTAGTCAAAGAAGTTCTAGTTACAGAGGAAATTGACCCAGATATGACAGGAGAAGATTTTTCTTATTATTTACAAAAAGTGAAAGGTACATTCTTCTTTACAGGAGCCAAACCCAAAAATGATGTCCATACCTATCCTCATCACCATCCTTTGTTTGACATCGATGAAAAGGCGATGCTCATTGCCGCCAAGACATTAGGCACTGCAGCGGTTACATATCATAATAAATAAAGATAAAGGGCGGGATATCCCCGTCCCTTTATTTAGTTAGAAGTCTAACTCGGTAACAATTAACTGCTGTCTCGCCAAGGTGTTCAAGCAAATGATGATTAGCATATGCACCAACTGCAGCCCCAAATCCTGGTACCACCTGAAACATTTTGATTACATCTATGTGATCGCGATATTCCTGTTGAAATTCCTGCCAGTTGATTTCGTGCACATTCTCTGAATCCCATTCTTCTATAAACTGTAATGTTTCCATCTTTTTTTCCTCGCTTGAAAAAGCCAGCTGAAAAATATGAAGAATAAAAAGGCGTTCCTCATACTTGTTTGGGTCAAAACCATACAAACGTGATATTTCAAATAATAACTTCATCTTAATGCTTAAAAGGAGAGGAAAATCAGCCAACCCTATTAAAAGACCGGCTGCTCCTGTTCCTACACCTTCAATAACAGCTGTTTTTCGATAGGCCGCTATAGTTTCCGCAACCCATTCTTCTTTTTGTTGTAAAGATAGCAGCATCACATTTTTTTCTTTTGACATATATTTAGACCCTGATAATACGGCATCTACCATACTTTTAATGCTATCAGCAATTACTTTATGCACTCGGTTTGGAATATAACTGTTCACTTTTATTTGAGCCTTTTTGGACATGCGCTCAAGCATGCCCGATTTCTTAGCAATTTTCTTTTTCCATGAAACAAGTTCAGAAAGTGCCATTTGTTCGTATGCATTCATTTCCCCACCCCCACTATTCATGTATATACTCCTGATATGGCTTTTAGTTTCAATTTTCTTTCTTAAAGGCTCAGTTAAACAAACATGTTGATTTTTTGAAAAATTAAAAGGGCCGTTACCGGTCCTTTTGGAAGTACCTTGATGAACTAAAGCACCCGTTCAGAGTAATTTTATGTTGTAATTCAACATTTCTTCCACGATTGTGAAAGAAAAACTTACTATCGTTTAACAGAGCCTTTTTAAAAGATGAAGCTGATTTTTCTTTTGAAAAATCAGCTTCATCTTTAAAAGTTTTTTATTTTCTTTATTGCATAATTTTTAAAGCCCAACAGGAAAACAAGCCCCATCGCCAAAGCGACTAAAGCAGACATCCATTCCCCTTTTATAAGCAGGACTATACTGAAGACAAGGTCCTCAAATAATAGGAAATAAGAAATAAGCTTTATTACTGCGACTTCTCTCATTTTTGCTGGCAAAGGATACAGTGACACCCATACTTTCCATTCATGTGCCTTCCAAACCGGCAGAAGTTGGAGAGCTGTCATAAATAGGAAAATAAAGGTGACAATCAAATGTGCCCATATGTTTGTAAAAACAGCTAAAACAACTGAGCCAATTACCGTTAATCGCAGGCAAAGTCCAACATAATCATTGGAACGCAGTAATGTTCGGGCATAAAGATAATTATACGTTGATTTCTTACCATACGGTATGAAGTCTAACAGCCAGTCCATCCATTTCCTTCTTGCAACCTTCCCTCTCAAATGAGGAACATCAGTAAACATATTCGCGATCTTGTAAAAGGAAGTCATTCTTTTGTTTTCAAGATCAACAAGCCGCTCCCACTTCAATACAAAGCCCCTAGTTGCACTACGGTAATACCTATACAGTCCTACCAATAATATGAAGGTTATAAGTACAAATAGAATATTGGCTTTTGTGCAAACAAAATAGAGCAGCACACCATTAAGTAAAAAACGGATGTAGGAGTCCCAATGACTCACTGATGCATCCTGATATTTCAACACGTGCCAACGCATAATTAAATTTAAATATTTAATTATCAACAAAACAACAAGAATGACCCCAAAGTCTGCACCGCTTGCACCCGTAACCTTCGCATACATCGGTATAAATGCAGTTAAGACAATCAACAGGATAAAGCCTTGCATAACCCAACTTAATAAAAGAGAATTTTTGAAATAGCTCTTCAATTTAGTTTCAAGCGGAAGCAAAAACACTGTATCTGGTTCTTTTAAAAATGTATTTATTGGGCTTCTGGTTACAATGATTGCTAAAACAAAGGCCATAATCAATTCAGCCGGGAAGTTACTGTCTAATGTTCTAACCCAGTCACTGTAATAATAAGCCAAACCACCAAATGCCAATACCATTACGAAGACAAGATGGCCGTTAAAAATATAGCGCAAATATTTTTGCATTTCCTTGATGTAGCCTAAATATCTTTCCGTCCAGAGATTTTGACTATTCATGACCAATTTCTTCTTTCGTTAATTGGATATACAAATCGTCAAGTGTTGCCCCCGGCATGGAGAATTGTTCGCGAAGTTGCTCTAGATTACCTTTTGCCCTAATTTCTCCATTGTGCAGAATGATGAAAGAATCACAATACCTCTCGGCCGTTGCCAGAATATGAGTGGACATTAAGATCCCGGCTCCACTCTCTTTCATTTTCCTCATTAAATCAAGCAACGATTGAATGCCTAGCGGATCGAGACCTACAAAAGGTTCGTCAACAATATATAAAGATGGCTGTATTAAAAAGGCACACATGATCATGACCTTTTGTTTCATCCCTTTTGAAAAGTGGGCCGGAAACCATTTCAGTCTCTTTTCCATATGGAATTCCTTTAAAAGGACATTCATCCTTTCTTTATATGTCGCTTCTTCCAAATCATGCGCCATGGCCGTCAACTTTAAATGCTCCTCAAGTGTCAGCTCATCATACAAGATAGGAGTTTCTGGTACGTAAGAGAATTGTTTTCGATATGTATCCGGATCCTGCGCAAGTGTTTTTCCATGAATCGAGACACTTCCGCCTTTCGGTTCCATGAGTCCGATAATATGTTTAATTGTTGTACTTTTCCCAGCCCCGTTAAGCCCGATTAATCCAACTAGCTCATTGGGTTGAATGTCAAAACTTATTCCTTTTAAAACGGGCGTTTTCGTGTATCCCCCGACTAGTTGCTTAATTTCCAATAAGGACATATAAACGATCCTTTCTATATAGAGGTTCTTATTTCCATTTTATCAAATTCTTCTGCTTTTATATAGTCGAGTGTCCCCAGAAATAAATTTCCACAAATAACCAATTATATTTTTTCTACTTAATGGCCATCATAATTAAGGAAGAAGGGGTTAGTCATTACGTGTGATTCACATCATATTGTAAATGAGGTGTCAGTTAAAGACGTATTACACTGAAATGCCCAAACGTTTTTTTACAAATGATTCACATCATATTGTAAATGAGGTGTCAGTTAAAGACGTATAAACTGAATTAAACCAGAAGCTTCATAAAAAATCGTATCGAGCAAGGAGATGGTTCGCTTGCACGTAAAAGCAGAAAAATCATTCAATAATTATCATTTATGCTTTGAAAGTTGATGAAACTTTAAAGATATAGGAGATGGTTGCTTTGAATGGAAAATCTCTAATCAGATAACCGTATTTTACTTTACTTTACTGTAGATGAGGTGTTTGTCGCAGAGAATTTATGCTAATGCGAATTGAAGCAAAACCCCCTTTTTCAAACAGACAGGGTGCAACTTTCCGTTGCATCCTGTTTTTATGGTTTTTTCTTTTCTCAGGGAATCAAGCTATGGTACGATTAACCAAATACATTAATTTTTTTAAAGGGGCGTTTTTAATGAGTGATTGCATTTTCTGCAAAATAATCGATGGTGAAATTCCAAGTACGAAAGTTTTTGAAAATGAACATGTGCTAGCTTTTCTTGATATCAGTCAAGTAACAAAAGGCCATACTTTGGTGATTCCTAAAGTACATAAGGAAAACCTTTACGAGTTAACACCGGAAATCGCCAAAAATCTATTTGAAGTCGTGCCTGAAATTGCCCGTGCCATGAAACAAGAATTCCAACCTGTCGGCCTTAATCTTTTAAATAATAACGGGGAAGCAGCCGGACAGTCCGTTTTCCATTTTCATATGCACTTAATTCCACGACACGGAGAAAATGACGGCTTTGGGGCAGTTTGGAAAACACATACACGTGACTATACACCCGATGACCTGAAACAAATAGCCGACTCTATTGCACAGCATATTAGGTGAAACTCCCGCTATCAGTAAAGGGTTATTGTCTATCTCCCAAAATGTTTAGAAGATTACAACTTACGTTCAATACTATTCAGTTGTACCGTGACAATTAAATACCCTAAATAGGTCCTCACTCACAGTGAAGGACCTATTTATTTCCTCCTCTTCTACTCCTTCCTAAATCAAAATGATTATCCATCTAAAATTCTAAATTTTCCTCCTATTGAATTTAGTTTTCTGGTAGGATATAAATAGACTAGAATACTTTAACACATAGCCGTATAGGAGGAAGAAAATTGAAACGTGCACGCAATTTTAACGCTGGGCCAGCCGCCCTTCCCTTAGAAGTTTTACAAAGAGCTCAAAACGAATGGTTGAATATTGAGGATTCTGGTATGTCTGTCATGGAATTAAGCCATCGAAGTGCTGAATTTGAAAAAATTCATAACCATGCCATTCAATCCTTAAAAGATCTTTTGGAAATTCCTGAAAATTATGAGGTTCTTTTTCTGCAAGGGGGAGCCAGTCTTCAATTCTCTATGATTCCTATGAACATTTTGAATGAGGGACAACGCGCAGATTTTGTACTAACAGGTTCTTGGTCGGAAAAAGCTTTAAAGGAAGCCGAAAAAGTTGGTAATACAGCAGTCGTTGCTTCATCTAAGGATGAAAAATATACGTTCATTCCTAAACTTGAGGATATCAAATTGAATGAAGATGCGGCATATCTTCATATTACAAGTAATAATACAATTTACGGAACACAATGGAAACATTTCCCAGAAACAGGTAACGTTCCACTAGTAGCTGATATGTCAAGTGATATCCTTAGCAAAAAAATTGATGTTAGTAAATTCGGAATCATTTATGCTGGTGCACAAAAAAATCTAGGACCTTCTGGAATTACCGTCGTTATCATCCGTAAAGATTTAATAACTGATAATGAAAAAATCCCATCCATGTTGAATTATTCTATTCATTCAAAAAATAACTCATTATATAACACACCGCCGACATTAGCGATTTACTTATTGTCACTTGTGTTGGATTGGGCCAAAGAACAGGGCGGTGTAGAGAAGATTGCCGAAGTAAATGGAGAAAAGGCAAAAGTCATTTACGATGCTATCGACAACAGCAATGGTTTTTACAAAGGCCATGCCCTTCCAGACAGCCGTTCACATATGAATGTAACGTTCACACTTCCGACTGAAGAAGCTGAAAAACAATTCCTGAAAGAAGTTAAGCAAGCTGGATTTGTGGGACTAAACGGTCACCGATCTATTGGAGGCTGCAGAGCATCCATTTATAATGCGGTACCGCTTTCACATTGCCAAGATCTTGCTGACTTCATGAAAAAGTTTCAAGAATCCTATAAAGCAACTGAAGCACAAGCCCTCTAGTTTCTATGCAAATTTAAGACTTCTAAAAAAATAGGTCTTATGATATACTATTTTAAACTTCTTGCAACAAGCAGTAGTGCATTGTTGAAGAAAAGATTTTAGTTGAGATGAGAATAGGAGAGATGAGTAAATGAAAACGAAAACTCTTGTGTCAATATCCCTTTTAATCGGGATTGGGGCTGCTTTGCATTTTATTGTTCCAGGATTCTTCCTAGGAATGAAACCGGACATGATGCTGTTGATGATGTTTTTGGCGATTGCACTGTTTCCCGAGAAAAAGAATGTATTCATTGTAGCCTTGGCTGCTGGAGCTATCTCTGCCATGACAACAACATTCCCCGGAGGACAAATTCCAAATATCATAGACAAGTTGGTAACAGCTTTTCTGTTTTATCTTTTATTTATCAGTCTTAAGAAGTTTTCAACATCCGTTGTCACCGTAAGTATATTGACTGCCGTAGGAACAATTATTTCCGGCGCTGCCTTCCTTGGTTCGGCTTATTATATCGTCTCCCTACCAGGGCCTTTCGTTGCACTATTCGGAGCTGTTGTCCTTCCTGCCGTACTGCTAAATACAGTTGCGATGGTTATCATTTATCCAATTGTGAACGGCATTGTAAAAAAATCAAATATACCCGCTCATGCTTAAACAGCAGGAATATCATACTTAAAAAAGCACCGGAATGACCGGTGCTTTTTTTTCTCCTTATGAATCTGGGATTTAGTCAGCATCTAGACTTATCTCTGACATTAAAACAAATCCTCTGAGGCTTAATGAATCAATACCCACATAAACCAAATAAAAAGCAGAAAGACCCCAGGTAGGCCCAAAGCGAACGCTCTAGTTTGATGCACCCTCTTAGGAGGATAGATACCAGGATTTTTTGCTTTCCTTAGAAAATACCCCATTCCACACAGGCATATTAGGCCTAATAAAAATATAAATTTCATTATTACCCACCAATGCCATCAATGATCCGACAGCTAGTTTTTTACTATCTATATGCCGTTCTTTTCTTTATATGAAGCATTTATAGATTAATTTTCAAGTTATTTTTAAATATTATATATTTAATATCTAAGTTTAAAAAAATATTTTTGTGATATAAAGATAAAATGGTAGAGACTCTTCCCTAAGGATGAAAATTATGGTATTTTGTTATCAATAGTATTTATATCCCTATATAACTTAATTTCCAATTGATGTTTTTCCAGCAGGGATTTAGACCATGTAAAGCGAAATCAATATTATAAAATGAGGTGATCCTAATGAAAGCAAAATCATTACTAATTGGCTTTTTAACTGGAACAGTTGTAGCGGGAGCAGCAACCTTACTTTCTGCACCAAGTTCTGGTAAAGACTTACGGACTCGCATCAAAACAAACACGGAAGAAATTAAGGCAGTCATTGATGAGTTAAAGGCAAAATTGTTAAATATTAAAGATGACACAATGGAAGCTACACAAATCAGCAAAGAAACGGTGAAAACCTTCATTTCAGATGTTCAGGTGGTCATTGAGAACTGGAAGCAGGAAATTGAACCAAATAAAACGGAATTATTGAAGAATGTTCAAGAAATTGAAGATTCTCTGAAAGAATTAGAAACAGCATTACCTTCTCCTAAAAACTAAAAGTTAACACCATCATACAAGGCTGATTCTCCATTTTTCCCAATAATTTGCATAGTTTATTAGAGAAAAATGGAGAATCTATTAAAAAACCTTAAATTTTCTAAAAATTTTGCAAATATTATCTTTATTAATTTTTATTTTATTGTCATAATAAATATACAGAATCTGATAAGTAGGTGAGCCCATAAAATGCAGAATAAAAATTATTCTATGAAAGAAGCAATGATTTTTAGTCAACGAATTGCACAATTAAGCAAAGCATTATGGAAATCGATTGAAAAAGATTGGCAGCAATGGATTAAGCCCTATGATTTAAACATCAATGAGCACCATATTCTTTGGATTGCTTATCATCTTAATGGCTCTTCCATTTCAGACGTTGCAAAATTTGGGGTCATGCATGTTTCAACAGCATTTAACTTTTCAAAAAAATTAGAGGAACGTGGATTTTTAACATTCTCCAAGAAAGAGAATGACAAAAGAAATACGTATATTGAGATAACTCCAGAAGGTGAAAGAGTTCTACTTGAGTTAATGGAGTCATATGACCCAAGTAAAAACTCAGCTTTCTCAGGTGCACTTCCACTTCGTGAACTTTATGGTAAGTTTCCGGATATGATTGAAATGATGGCTGTCATTCGTAACATATACGGGGAAGATTTCATGCAAATCTTTGAACGGTCATTCGATAACATTGATCAGGAGTTTACTGACGTTGAAGGCAAAATCACAAAAAAAAAGATAGAGAAAGAAACTGAGCCAGTTTAATTTAATCTCACACTCTATTCATTTCCTTCATGAATGATACATATAAACCTTGTGAGAGGCATGCGTTAATACATTCTTTTATGGTTATTTTAGGATTCAACCTTTTTTCAAATTGAATAAAAAGCGGTCGAAAGTTCATGTACCCTTCCGCTTTTTCTATTTCATAGCGTTTGCTCAATATATCACATGTCTCCAACAACTCTTCCGCTTCCTTCTTCGTGAAATTTTTTTCCACAAAAAGAAAGTCTAACTTTGCCTCCGGATTACGTATAAGGTTTAATAATAGTTGCTGATGAAAACGGAGTATTTCTATTTCTTCATTTATATTTCCCATACATTATTAATCCCCAATCAATCATTATTTAGCATAAAGACTCCAAACCATTATTCCGCCCAAAATCCACCTTATTCTTCATTTAGAACTCGATTTTATCTTATTGTAGCCTTCTTCATTCTGCACTGTTTTTTATCTTCAAACTAAATCCAAAAATTCTATTGCTTTTTCAACTCATTCATCGTAATGTATGTAAGTAAATTCAACGGTCTATGGAGGGCTGATTTCAAAATGAATTCGTGGAAAACAATAGACGTAACAAAACAATATGGGAGTTGCCGTTTAATTATTTTTTCAGTTTTTACTATATTGATGTCTTTTGTTATGATCTATACATTATTAAGTGTCTTTTCAACTCATGTCGTTTTGTATGACGATCAAACAATGGTATTTTTTAGCCTATTGCTCTTATTATATCCTGTTCACAAACTATTACACTATTTACCTCTACGATTACTATGTAAAAAAGTGAAAACATCCTGGTCTTTGAAGTGGAGACTCGTGCTCACATGCAAAATAAATGTGCATTACCCCATTCGAAAGCACCTATATCTCTTGACGCTAGTGCTACCCTTTTTAATTATGTCTGTCATATTAATTGGGTGTGCCCTTAGTTATCCACATTACATCCATTATTTCACTATTTTATTTTCCCTGCACACCGGATTATGTGTATCGGATTTCATTTATATAAAAAATCTAGTTGGTTCGCCAGGGCATTCCTTTATTGAAGAACATGGAGAAGGATACGACATCCTCATCCAAAAGTAATTGATTGTCTTTTTATTCAAAAAGATGACTGACAGATTTTTAGGTATCTTTTTTCATTATAATTTGGTATCGTATTTATACATGATGTTTTGTAAGGAGGGATTTTAGGTTTTGATCTCGTTCTGGTTTATTATTTTTGCTATACTGATTCTTTATAATATTAATAGAATGACAAATTCTTTATGTATTCAAAAGGAAATTGCTGAAGACCGGCAGCCTAAAGTATTCAGGACCATTAATGTATTAATTACTATTATGTTATTATCCTCCTATATTGAAATTTTGTATACGTAGAGATGAGCAACAAATGTTGATTATCATTTGTTACATACATTGATGATACCCGGGGCATTATCCACATAAAGAAAAGGGCGAAGCGAGCAGCTTCGCCTTTTTGTTTATGAGTTTATAACCAAGAAGCTCCAATTATGACTAACAGGATGAAAAGAACGACAATTAGAGCAAAGCCTCCACCTATTCCTCCAGACATTGATCTTCCTCCTTTCCATTCTTAAGTAATAGCAATTTCATGCACACTCTTATATCCGCTAAAAGGAATCATTCCTTTCATTAGCTTGATAAGCATTTTATTCATTTCTTGTTGAGCGGCTACCCTATCCTATTCAACTCCATTGCAAAAGGAGTGGGCTCTTTCCATTATTAATTTTGAGTATAATTAGCAAAAGGCTGCCCCTACAATTATTAATAAAATGAATAACACTACTAACAAAGCGAAACCTCCGTTAAATCCATTACCCATTTTCCTACCTCCTTTGTTGTCCTCGATTTATCATATGTTAAGGTTTATTATCCGGTTAGGTATTTACCCAATTTTCGTAAAATTCTTATTCATACATCAATATATTATTTTTTGTAAAGTAACCAGAATATGTTATAGTTAATTTTGTGGAAATACTAAGAAGAGCAAACAAGAAACTTAAAACTAGGAGTTGTTTTTTAATGAAGAAATGGGCATTATCGATTGCTGTTACAGCAGGATTGATCGGACTTACAGCATGCAACAGCGACAAGGAAGCAGTCGTAGAAACTAAAGCAGGAGATATATCTAAAGAAGAGTTTTACAATGTCATGAAGGACCGTTATGGTGATACAGTTCTTCAAGAACTTGTTTATGAAAAAGTTCTTTCTGAAAAATATACCGTAACGGATAAAGAAGTTAAAGCTAAAACGGACGAGCTTAAAGAGCAAATGGGTGAGAATTTCGAAACAGCTCTAGCCTCTTCCGGATATAAGAGCGAAGATGATCTTAAACGTGCACTAAAAATCGGCATGCTTCAAGAGAAAGCAGCCATCGCGGATATTACCGTGAAAGAAGCTGAAGTAAAAAAAGCTTATGAAGACTATAAACCACAAATCAAAGCTAGGCATATCCTTGTAAAAGACAAAAAAACAGCAGACGAAGTTAAAGCAAAATTGGATAAAGGCGAAGACTTTGCTAAACTTGCTAAAGAGTATTCTACTGACACAGGCACAAAAGATAAAGGTGGAGAGCTAGGCTGGTTCGGTAAAGGTGAAATGGTTCCTGCATTTGAAGAAGCAGCCTACAAAATGAAGAAAGACGAAATCAGCGCACCGATTAAATCTGATTACGGCTACCACATTATCCAACTGCTTGATACAAAAGAAAAGAAACCATACAAAGATATGAAAAAAGATCTTGAATATGATTTGAAGGTCGCTCAAATTGACCAAACTAAAGTTCAAGATATTCTGGATGCAGAGGTTAAAAAAGCAGACGTGAAGATTAATGATAAAGATTTAAAAGATGCTATTACATCTGGTGGCACAACTAAAGAAGAAAAGTAATTTTGAATAGTAAAAGCGACAGGACTATGTCCTGTCGCTTTTTTTATTTCAGGCTAGGCTCCCTGGTTTATATCCTTTTTACGCCTCTCTCTTTCCTCTTCCATCCTTTCAATATACTTCTGACCTTCCTTCTCAATCCAAGCATCATCTATAAGGCGTTCTTGCCTAGCTGTCCATATTGACATGACTGCACTAACGATGATTCCAATAAACACAAACCAGATCCATATTGGCATGTCCTTTTCCCTCCCAAATAAGTCTCCTAGTCATTTACTAGAGAATATGCAGAAACAAAAAAAATATGCTTCTTTCTCGATTGAGAAAGAAACATATTTCATTAAAATGTTGGTTTATAGAATGAACGATTATCGAGTGCAAAGACTCTTTCCGTAAATTCACCCGGTTTTACTTTTTCCAATGCCCGGTCCATCATATTTATTTTGGCATCCATGTTATCTATATAATGAAGTACTTCTGCTTCCCTTACCATTGGTGGTTTAGGACTGCCCCATTCAGCTTTACCATGGTGACTTAATATTAAGTGCTTGAGGATCATGATTTCTTCTGCATCGATCCCTAATTCCTCTGCAGCTTTACCGACTTCATTTACCATGATGGTGATATGGCCTAGAAGGTTACCTTCAACCGTATATACAGTCGACACAGGTCCAGATAGTTCATGTACCTTTCCAAGGTCATGTAGAATGACCCCTGCATAAAGAAGATCCTTATCGAGCGAAGGATATAGGCTTGAAATGGCTTTAGCTAATCCCAGCATCGACACAACGTGATATGCGAGTCCTGACATATACTCATGGTGGTTCTTAGTAGCAGCAGGAAACGTCAAGAATTCATTCTGATATTTTTTGATAAGGTGTCTGGTCACCCTTTGGATATTTGGGTTCCTCATTTCGAAAATGAATTGAGTAATCGTTTCCATCATTTCATCCTGACTTAAAGGTGCCGTTTGAATCAAATCCGCTTTTGTGATGCCATCAGCATCCGCAGTAAGTCTAATATTACGGATCTTCAATTGGCTTCGTCCTCGATAATTCTGGACTTCCCCCTGAACTTTCACCGTAGCTTCTGCACTGTATGTTTTCTCATCAGTCTCGGAGACATCCCATAACTTAGCCTCAATCTCCCCAGTTTTATCAGACAAAATCAGTGTCAAAAACGGCTTTCCATTACTCGCAACCGCCTTTGTACTCGTTTTAATATACATATATATATCTACTACTTCACCAATTCCATAGTGAATAATCCCATTTCCCATGCGACTGCCTCCGTTCAATTAAATATCAACATTATAACATATCAACCCGATTAGTGCGTTTAGTTTCTATAATAAGTGATAGACAACCCGAAAGAAAAAGACTGGACAGATGAAACTTTTCATCCCATAAGAAAACCAGGCTCGAAGTCAAAGCCTGGTTTTCTTATGATTATCTATTCAACAGTTCTTATTCGGACAGTATGAGCATTTTTCCTGACCGTCAATCTGGTAATATAAACAGCATGTCACTCGTTTATAAGGATTCATGGACTCAGGAATGGTTTTTTCTCCAATGAATCGTTTAAATGGTGAATGCCTTTCTATATTCATCCAAATCTCATCTTCAAGCAGCCTTTCAATGTCCGTTTCAACTCGTGTTTTTATATCTGGCTGTTTCAGTAACTCGGCATACATCCATACCGTATAGCCCCAAATGTTCTCCCAGAGTACAAGTTTTGATATTTTAGTAGCTTTAGAAAGTGGAAGAATAGCTTCCGCACCAAACCTGCTTAATATGGATTTGAGTGCTAAAGGGCTATCCTTTTCCGAAACATCTCTCCAACTGTTATTTTTCAGCCAAAAGTTTGGCAGCCAATTTTTATCTTCGGGATTATCCAAGACACCCATGTCCTGAAGTGTACCATTCCAAGTAAGCCGATGCTTGCTGATCATGTACAATTGTGCCGTAACAAAAAAGGCATAACGTCTGAACCACATTGAGGCTGCAACTCTTGTCGTTTCCGCTCCAGTCCGGGCTTGTGCATACTGAAGCAGCCCATCAATATGATCAAACGACTTGGAAACTTGAGCTTCATCTTTGAGGGAAATCCGATACGTTTGCAGCTCTTTTTCTATAGAAGAAGAAAGTTTATGCATTTGCCAGCGCTTTTACCTGACTTTGGGCATAACGCCCCTTTCCAAACGGGATACACATTGGGCTGCCAAAAATCGGATCAAACGAAATTTTACACTTCATTCCGAATACTTGATGAACCATTTCAGGAGTGATTATATCCTCTGGCCGTCCCTGATCATATATCGCTCCATCTTTAAGAGCCACCAGATTATCCGCATAGCGGCAAGCCAGATTCAAATCATGAAGCACCATCACAATTGTTCGATTCTCAGATTCATTCAAATCGAATAATAAGTCCAAAATGTCGATTTGATGTGCCATATCAAGATATGTAGTCGGTTCATCCAATAAAATGATGTCCGTATCCTGCGCTAGGGTCATCGCTATCCAGGCCCTTTGCTTCTGACCTCCTGATAATTCATCGACCGCCTGATCCTTCAATTCTGTTAGGTTCGTTGCTTCAATTGCCTTTTGAACTTTTTCCTCATCCAAAGAGCTCCACTGCTTCAACCAGCTTTGATATGGATATCTTCCTTGTTTAACAAGTTGATAGACCGTAAGTCCTTCAGGGGCAATAGGCGATTGTGGAAGAATCGCCATCTTCCTTGCTACATCCTTCGATGACATGGAAGAAATAGCTTTTCCCTCAAGTAAAACTGAACCGGATTGAGGCTTTAACAAGCGGGCAACCGAACGAAGAAGCGTTGATTTCCCACATCCATTTGCACCAATGAATACGGTGATCTCCCCATGAGGTATTTCTATATTCATTTCATTTATAATTAATTTTTCACCATAACCGAGCGATAAAGACTGTGTGTTAATAGCTGGTCGCATTAAAATACTCCCCTTATTAGTCTAATAATATCAGTTTAATGAAAATGATTATCAATGTCAATTTTAAAAAAGATAAAAACAAAAAAACATAGTTTCTGTTCTTCTTTATGAATACAAAAATAATTATCCTTTAATAAAGTTATCCTTCGATTAAATATATGAAGAATCCTTAGTTAACATTAATATCATCCAATCAAAAATGAAAAAACTGAGTCCATTATTCAGACAAAGGTAATTTGCTGAAATAACACACAAGCTACATCGTTTAATTTAAGGCATTGCCATATCGGTTAAATAGTCCACCATCAACTTCTTGTTACATGGCACAGCTACCTGTATCAGCTCTACTAGGCGGGAACTTAGTATGCAAGCATGTTAATTCTGCCACCACTTGAAATAAATGCGGGCTTTTCAGTAAGGATAGATGACCCTTCTTCATTTATAGGTAAAATCAAGAAAAAACAAAAAACCTCTCCTATATTGGGAGAGGGTTTTTTTCAACCAACAAGCAGGCGGTTTGTGCAATAAACCAATGATTCATTTCTAATTAGGAAGAACAAATCCTGATCGATAAAAGGAATTAGTTCCTCGGCAATATTCCATGCATTGACTTCTATTTGATAAAGGATATCTGGATTTTTCGTACAGGATAACTCCTCACTCAGCATAGCAAGATTCGGATCTAACGCGTGACCTAGCTCATGTGTGAAGATAATCCAGGTATACTCCTCAAGTCTTTCAAGCGAGCCTAGGACACCTTCGCACTGAATTTCGATATCTCTATTATATAAAGTGATTGTATGTTCTTCTGCAGAATACTTCCCCCCAACACACCGTTTATCAGGAAACTCCTTTTCGATGATTAACTGTAGAGAAGAATCATGATGGCTAACAAACTCATTCATATTCAATGCCTTCACTCTCTTTATTAGTAATTTAAATTTCATTATATTTCAGAAATAATTATATCCTTCTCATTTTGATGCAAAACTTGCTTAGATAGCCGAATTACTTGATTTTCTGTGAAATGTTCCAATACATGTTGGTGACATGTAAAAAAGAAAATTTGCCGCTTTTCCGACACCTTCTTCAATAATTCAAGCATCCGTTTTGTTCTTACCCCGTCAAAATTAACAAAACTATCATCAATGATGAGTGGGAATGAATCATCCTCAAAAGTATGATCAGCAAGCGCGAGCCTTAAGGAAACATAAATTTGCTCTGCTGTTCCACGGCTGACCTCCTCAGCACTGAAACTCAAGCCATCACTGCGCTCTACCCAAAGTCCATCACCTGACTGATCAAGGTTTATCTTCCTATAGCGCCCATTTGTTAAAAAGGCAAAATGTTGTTCTGCTTCAGCGATGACCTTCGGGAGACGTTCTCGTTTATATCGGTCTAAGGTTTTATTTAATAAGCTTTTGGCTATGGCAAATTTTGCCCATTCCTTCGCTTCCTCGTTAAAAGCCGCTTTTTCTTCATAAAAATGATGAAGTAAATCGTCATAAATACCTGAAGCCTCAAGCTGTTTGATTCTTTGCTTCGTATCGGACCGCTTCTCCAATAAAAGTGATTTTTCCTTTACTAAATCCTTACGCTTTTGTTCCAATTTTTCAAGAGTATATGTGCTGATTCCCTGTTTATAGAGAGTTTGAATCAGTTCAGACTGCATTCGGGATTGCCCTATTTGAATGTTTAGCAAATCATATTGTTTTTGCAACATGACTTTCTCCTCAGACAAGACCGCGTTTTGACGAAACTCTTCCTCACCCTTAACATGCGCTATGGCAAAAAGCTGTTCCTTTTCCACATCAAGATAGTCTTTTTCTATCGACAGCCGCTCTATTTCATTCGTTAAACGGCTCAGTTCCTGCATCCATTGTGTAAGTTGAACGTTTTTTTCCATCGTATTGTTTATTTCTCGTTTCAAAAGGCTGATTGCGTCCCTCCAAGTGGAGGGCTCCAGACCACTCCCTAGAGCAAATTGAAATAAAGCCTCCGATTTACCTTCAAACTCTGAATCTAAAAATTGATATTGTCTGATTTTTTCATGTTTCCTTTCAACGGCTTCCTTCCACTTCTCAAGCAATTCAAATACGGATTCAAGATTGATTTCCACTCCGGAATAAGGCATCCCCCAGCCATTAATGATGGTGCTCACCTCTTTATTTAGTCGGTCCCTGCTTGCTTCCCAGGCGGCGTATTCCTGGATAGTCGTTTCGAAGGCTTCCTCTCGCTCTTCATATTTAAACCGTTCATTTTCGAGCTGCCTTTGAAGACGGTAATCTTGTTCCAGCAGTTGCCCCATCGACTCTCCTTCAATCTCTCTGTTAGTTTTTGCCTCACTCTCAAATACAGCCCTTTTCCTTTTCGCTTCATCAAGTTGACGGGTAAACCCGGACAATATATCATCTCCCTTGAATAAAGACCTAGAAACTGCAAACAAAACGGCCGCTGTCAGAAGTATACTTCCTACTAATATCTGGTCACTGAAAAAACTTCCTATTGCACCCAAACAAAAAAGTCCTATTAAACTGCCATTTATGAGCAGCGAACGTTTGCGATTATTCTCCTCCTTCTTCTTCTGTAATTTTAATTGTTTTTCAAGCTCCAAAATTTGCTCATCAAGAAGCAGGATTTTAGCTTCTTCAGAACCGGTACTATTCTGCTTGTTATATAAAGACTCCAGCTTGTTTCTTTTTTCTTCTGTCAATAGCTGTTGCTTTTTCTCCTTCAAGCGTGCTTCCGTCGTTTCTAGATTCCCTTTTTGCAATCCATATTTTTCATCGAGCTGTCTTTTATCATTTTGCAGACGATGCTTCTCCCTCTCTGCTTTTTTTACCTTTTCCTTATTGAATGTACTGATATCGAGTTTCCTGATTTCTTCATCAGAAACATCCCAGAATAATTCCTGCTTTACCTTTTCAATATTCTTTTCTTCCATCAGCCTTTCATGTTCCGCTTTGCGCATGTCCAACTCAAGCTTATCCAGCAATGACCCTTGGTCGATTGCATGTTCGATCCGTTCTTTATGATCCCTGATAAACGGGTTGATCTCGATTTGTACTAGATTTTGTTCAAGTTGCTCTACCTTCTCAGTCAAGGCGGCTAGTTGGGCATTAATTGGCATCCCAACTGCTTGTAACTGTTCAAACCTTTTTAAACCATCAACAGGAAAACTGACATCCTTAATCTTACTGTGTCTTGATTCAATTTCTTCCCGTTCCTCAAGCAACGGTTTAATTCGTAAAAAAGTACTCGAGTTAACATGGCTTACCTCTATCTCTTGGATCTGGTCCGTGATTTCAGAAAGTTCACCTGTAAGTTTTGTTTCTTCCAGCAGTAAAGCCGTATATGACTTTTGTTCATCTTCTGCCGCTTTCACCTTTTTTTGAACTTCTCTGAGTTCTTTTAATCTGACATTTAGTAGAGGTTTATGACCTGATGGCTTGAACCTGAGATCCAATTCTTTTTGCAGCTTCGTTTCTGCCTCGAGAAGTTTATCGTTCCCAATCAGCCCGGCTGAAAGCAAATATTTACTCATGGTTCCTTCACTGAGTGTATGTAATCCCTGCAGACCCTGAAGGTCGAAAGAAAAAATGGCTTGGTAATAGTTTTTATCAACTCCATGGAGAATATCATTCAGTTCTTGCTCGCCTCCAACCCTCCCGTTTTCGAAAGTCACTTTCACATCACCGGTGGCTTTTCCCTTCACCCGTTCAATAAAGATTTCCCCGTCCTTTTTTGTGATGAGAGTGAGTCTCCCGCCATATTTGGCATGCATTTTAGGCTCGTAACGCGGTTCATTTTGAACTTTTGTTGGAAACCCAAAAAGAATACTATGAATGAAAGACATAATTGTGGATTTGCCCGATTCATTTTCTCCAAAGAAGATTTGCAGCTGTTTCATTTCTGGAAAACGTTGATTTTCCAGTTTGCCATAACCATAAACATGGAGGTCTTTAATTATCAAACCATTTTCCTCCTTTTTATAAATATCCTTTTGATTCAAAAACCTGCAAAAGCCATCTTTCTGCTTCATCCATAAGCTCCTGCTGCTCTTCTGCCTCTAAGGAATCAAGGAATCTTCTTGCTCCTGGCTGCTTATAAAGCGGTGACAGGGCAGTCTCAATATCCTCAAATTCAGAAGCAAGCATTGATATTTCAGCCACAAACGGCGTTATTTTTTCTCTCGAACTTACCACGGATATAGGCTGAATGATTTTGATTCTATACAGCCAAACAAACGACTCACCTTGCTCCTCATCCTGTAAAATCCTGGTCAATTCTTCAAGAATTTCACCATAATAGTTTACTGAACCTACAATGTCCAACTTTATCTCTAAAAGATAGCATCTACCATCAAAGCGCTTTTTCTCAAGAATATCCTTGCATACCTTATACAGAGCATCAAAATTTGAATCTGCAGAAATTTTTATTGTTTCACTTTCCCATATCACCCCGGAGGTTTCGATAAAGGAATGTCGCTTAGTGTCACCGTCCAGTTCGACTAGTAGGCAGCCTTTTACGCCAGACTCCTTACGATTTCTACCTTGAATATTCCCTGGGTAAATTACAAGCGGATTTTCTGATACAACCTGATGCTTATGAATATGGCCTAATGCCCAGTAATCAAAATCTTTGGCACAAAGTTCCTTTAGCGAAAAAGGGGCATATGGGCTATGCTCAGAATTTCCTTCTAAATTGCCATGAAGTAGACCGATATGGTAATCTGCCCCTTCAGCTTTTATGTATGTTTCGATCATTCGCTCTGTTACATGACGCCGTGGATAACTAAATCCATAAAGGTGGACAGACGTTCCATCGCTTTTTTGAAATAATTTCACTTCGGTTTGCCCCGAAAAAACGTGAACATTTCCCGGAAGCTCAACCGTGACCCATGATCCGCTGAGATGATCATGATTTCCATGAATGATAAAGGCTGGAATCTGGTGTTGCTGAAGTTTTTCCATTTCGCTTCGAAAGCGGACCTGTGTCCGAAGACTTCGATTTTCCCCATCAAATAAATCACCCGATAACACAATAAAGTCAACCTGATGGAAAATTGCCTCATTAATCATTTTTTGAAAGGCCTTAAAAGGACTTTCTCTTATTTCCTTTAATAAAGATGGCGGCATATCCTTCAATCCGGAAAAAGGACTATCCAAATGTAGATCGGCCGCATGAATGAACTTCACACTGCTCACTGAAATCACCTCGGTTCCTAACATCAATTTACTTTTATTTTAACATAAATAGAACATACTTTCTCATCCGAATTACAGTACTGCCGTTATAGTAATGGATCGGGATAACCAGTATCGGCAATTTCAGGAGAAAAAAGACCGAATGGCAGACACTTTGTTTCGTGCACAGCATTCGGTCTCTACTATTTATTTAAAAATATCCATACTTAAGTAACGTTCACCATTATCCGGTGCAATGCAAAGGACACGTTTTCCAGTTCCAAGACGACGAGCTTCCTGAAGGGCAGCCCAGACAGAGGCACCGCTTGAAGGCCCGATTAATATACCTTCCTTCGCAGCCATATCCTTCATCGTCGAAATCGCATCTTCATCTGCCGCTTGCACAATTTCATCAAGTACTTCGGTATTTAAAATGCTTGGTACAAAACCAGGGCTTGTACCTACCAGCTTATGGGGACCTGGCTTCCCTCCTGAAAGAACAGGAGAACCTTTAGGCTCGACAACGACGACTCTTAAATCAGGAAGTTGTTCTTTTAACGCTTCACCCGTTCCTGTAATCGTTCCACCTGTTCCAGCAGTTGCGACAAACACGTCCAACTTGCGGTCCATCTGCTCTAAGATCTCGACCGCTGTCGTTACTCGATGTATATCAGGATTGGCTTTGTTTTCAAATTGCTGAGGAATAAAGCTATTAGGAATCTCTGCAGCAAGTTCTTCGGCTTTACGAATTGCTCCTGGCATCCTTTCTGACGCAGGAGTGAGGACAACCTCCGCTCCGTATGCTTTTAATATGTTAATTCTTTCTTTTGACATATTATCCGGCATGACCATAATAGCCCGATAGCCTTTTGCTGCAGCATTCATTGCAAGTCCGATACCTGTATTTCCAGAGGTGGGTTCAATGATTGTTGCTCCAGATTGAATAATTCCATCCAGTTCAGCCTGCCTAATTAAGTTAAAGGCAGCCCGATCTTTTACGCTGCGACTCGGATTAAAATATTCAAGTTTCACATATACTTCCGCGTCACCCTCCGCTGTTAAATGATTAATTCTAACAACTGGTGTATCTCCTATCAATTCCGTAATATTATTTACGATTTTTACTGTCATTCAAAAAAGTCTCCTTTCGGCTTATGCACTTTCTACTACATTATTATATCATTTATGATTTTTTGTTTTAAGGAAAGAATTCCGCTTAAATAAATAGGTTTAATTTTCATTCTGTCCAAATCAGTGTCCAAAAATAAAAAGCATACTCATAGAGCCCTGTAGGCTATAGAGTAGCCTTTCTCATTATTTACCAGCTTTTATTTCTTTTAAATCTTGTTCGATATATTTCTTTTCAATCACTAAGGATGTATCCCGTTTCTTATATATTCCCCACTTAATATTGAAAGTCTGCTTGTTTCTGATGCGGCTATGCACAGTCAGGCGTCGCTTCTGATAAAATGAAGTCGGATTTTTCAAAAGCGGCCTGAATGAAAACGGAATCTATTGATATTCTATAAATTAATAATGTTTACTAAATATATTTTCCTTACATAGTAATAGTCAAAATTGACAGAAAATGATAAAATTTTCAATAACCGTTTAAATATTACGAAAAAAACAGTCTATTATTTGAAAAGGGAGTTTTGAAAATGAGCAGAATATACAAATTAACCGTATTTGAACCGTCAGGGGAAAAACTCTTGGATGAATCATTTACGGCTGAGAATGATGAACATGCAAAAGAATTAGGTCAAAATTTATTAAATGAAAAAAACTATCAAGATCAAACACATCGCTGTACATCACCCGCAGGCGCGTTATTACTTTTTCATCGTTGATTGGAAAAATGGAAGCGTGATCATTTAGATGTCGACTAAGTTTTATACATCTTCTTTCTGATTATATAAAAAAAGGCAGTCACAATATCGTGACTGCCTTTTCCGTTTCATTTTCCGATAAAATTTGGTCTTCTTTTTTCAACGAAAGCCTTTATTCCTTCTTGGTGATCCGCTGTTTGGCGCATTTTAAATTGGGCAGCCTTTTCAATTTCAAGCATCTTTATTAATAATGGACGATTTTTTTCACTTAGAATCTTTTTCGTCTTGATCATCGCTTGAACAGGACTTTTCAGCCATCCTTGTACTTTTCTCTCTACCGCCTGCTCCAAAGTTCCATCTGCTATTTCGTGAATGAGGCCTTTTTCTTTAGCCTCCAGCGCTGTTAGCACTCTACCTTCCCAGATTAATTCTTTCGCCCCCACTTCACCAAGACGTCGCTCAAGGAAGAAATGTCCACCCCCATCAGGAATTAATCCAATGCCGATAAAGTTCATGGCAACCTTACTTTCTGAGTCAGCAATAAGATGGTCAGTTGCAAGCGCAATACTCAAACCAAGACCTGCTGCTGCACCGTGAATGGCACTGATTGTCAATTTAGGCATGAAATATAAGGTTGTTACTAATTCACTAATTCCATCCATCAGGTCATTAAAACCATCTTCTTTATCAGGTGCGAGCATCATTTTAATATCTCCGCCTGCTGAAAAAGCTTTCCCATTGCCTTTTAAAATGACGACGTCCACGTCCTCATTCTCACTTACTTCTTTAAGAGCAAAAATAAAATCATTTAGCATTTGCGGATTTAATGCATTCATAGCCTCTGGACGATTCATTGCAACAGTTGCTGTTCGTTCCGAATATGTGACTAAAACCGTACCTGAATTTAATGATGTTTCATTACTCAATCTATTTCCTCCTCTTTCATTCTATAAATTTATTATATATGCTCACTCTACTATCGTAATAGAAAAAAGTTATATTTATTCAATTTTACCTTTTATTTCTTAATATATTTATCCTGAAGCTGATCACGCAACGCCCTTTTCAAGAACTTCCCTACACCCGTTTTTGGAATATCATCCAAAAAGACTACTTCATCCGGTAACCACCACTTAGCAAACTGCGGTTTTAAAAATTCTATTATGTCTTCTTGTGATACCTGCTCTTTATATGCATCCTTCAAGACAACACAAGCAATTGGGCGTTCCTGCCATTTTTCATGAGGCACTGCAATGACTGCCGCCTCAAAGATACCCTCATGAGCCATTAATGTATTCTCTATATCTACAGAGGAAATCCACTCTCCACCGCTTTTGATTAAGTCCTTCGTCCGATCGACAATTTTCACAAAGCCTTCCTCATCTATCGTGACAACATCTCCGGTATAAAGCCAGCCATCTATAAACGTCCCCTCGGATCGCTCATCTTTAAAATACTCATCCGCTATCCATGGACCCCTTATAAGTAATTCTCCCATTTCTTTTCCATCCGCTTTCACTTCACCATCCTGCCCGACAACTTTAATTTCGATCATCGGCGAGACAAGCCCCTGCTTGGCCTTCAACTCATAAAGTTCATCCTCAGGTAAGTCTTCCTGATAGCTTTTTGGTTTGGAAACAAATACGAGCGGGCTTGTTTCCGTCATACCATAAGCATGCAGGAATGGAATACTGTACTTTTGCTCAAAAGTTTTAATCATGCTTTTTGGAGCCGCCGACCCTCCGCATAAAACAGCGCGAATACTGCTCGTATCATGGCTACCTTCTTCAAGCTCCTTCAACAACCCAAGCCAAATCGTCGGAACTCCTGCAGCGATTGTGACCTTTTCCGTTTCTATAAGCTCTGCCAAAATTTTCGGGGTAAAGTTCGGTCCCGGTAAAACCATCTTTGTGCCAAACCAAACACTCGCAAATGGCATTCCCCATGCATTAACGTGAAACATTGGTACGACTGGCAAAGCCACATCCCGTTCGCTTATTGCTGTAGAATCAGCAAGTCCCAGCGCAATCGCATGCAACAAAATTCCGCGATGTGAATAAACCACACCCTTTGGATTTCCTGTCGTGGCGGATGTATAACACATGCCGGCAGGTGCATTTTCATTTAAATCCTGAATGAATGTCTGCTTAGGATTCCCTTCAGCCAATAACTTTTCATAATGGTAAACAGGTGATAGTGTCGTTTCAGGCAGTTCATCATTATCAGTCATAATGATGTAGCCTTCTACCGTTGTTAACTCATCTTTAATCGTTTCCAACATTGGGATGACATCAGGATCTATTAGCAATAATCGATCCTCCGCACTATTGACGATATAAGAAACATGCTGAGGAGACAGACGCATATTAATTGTATGTAGGACAGCCCCATGACAAGGAATCGCAAAATATGCTTCCAAGTGCCGATGATGATTCCATGCAAGTGTTCCGATCCGGTCACCTGTCTTGATACCGAATTTTTCAAGGTTACTCGCTAGCCTTCTTGTACGCTCAGCAATTTTTGCATATGTAAAAGTGTGAATTCCACCGTCCGTACGCGAAACTACCTCTTTTTTTGGAAAATATTTTTCAGCTCTCTCAATGATTTGCGTCATAATCAATGGAGTATCCATCATAACAATCTCCCCCTTCTCTAGAAAACGCTTTCACATATATATTCGACCAGAAAAAAAATAATCCTTTTTCCCTAGGTTCGGTTTTACATTTTATTTTAAGACTCTGGTTTACATTATTGGTTAAACAAAAAAAGGACCTTAAACTTGATCCTTTGTCTGTCTTATTCAGTTCTTACAACCCATAACTCTAGAGGGACCTAAAAAAGAAAATCGCCGTCAAAAATTGGGAATTCCCTAATATCCATCGTCTTAAAAATGGATATTCAGTACTATGAGCTGGCCTTAGAACCGTCAGGAAGAGAATCTCAGATAATGCCTTAAAAGAAAAACTACAATATTTATTTATTTATTTATTTAAGGTTAAAAAGTCAATTAACTATTCTTTCCCTTATTGACTTCTACCTTAAAGCTTTAATACCGCTAGGTACATGAATTAAGATGCTATATAGAAGCCTTGGTCAGCTCCTTTAAATAAATCAAGGATTCTTCTGCATAGGTATAAATTAGGTTCATTGCTGGATATCCTTTACCTGCTTGGAAAGGATCAACCCCTGGAGCCATACATTCCACAACAATATGACCATTAAAACCAGATTTATTTATACCGGATGCAAATTGTCCAAAATCAATATGTCCCCTGCCAAGAGCTCGCCTGTTGCTATCCGCTACATGGATAATTTCTAGGTGTTCTTTTGTTTTCAGAAATGGTGTTTCCATATCTTCTTCTTCAATATTCATATGGTATGTATCCAATAGCATTTTCACTTTCGGATTACTTACCTCTTGAACAAAGAGCAATGCGTCATCTCCGCTGTTTACTATACAGCTTTCATACCTATTTAATGGTTCAATCACAAGTGTAATATCTAATTCACCTGCTTTTTCTACTAATTTCTGGACGGAATCAATGGCCCATTTCCAATCCTCTCCATTTAATCCCATCGGCGAAGTTTTTCCGACAGCAGAAGGACATACAACGAGGTATTTTCCTTCTACCTCCTTTACAGCCTCTATCTGTCTTTTAAAATACTCTATAGCTTTTTGACGATTTTCCGAGTGAGCATTGGCAAGGTCTTGTTCTTCATTTGGCCAGCCTGAATCTCCTGTCAAACCTCCAATTTCCAAAGACAATTCTTTGGAAAGATGTAAAAGGTCTTTCCACTTATAGTCATTCACAGCTGCTCGAATTTCTATTGCATCATATCCTGTTTGTGACACAAATTGCATAACCTTTTCTATAGGTATATCGCCGAAAATCCAGCTACATATTGAAAATTTCATTACATTACTCCCTTATTGTTAGTAAGATCACTTCCAAAAAAGTTTTTCGTAAAACTTTTCTCTCTGACACTAACTGGCTTTCCAATTGCTGCACCTCGGACTGTTAATACTATTAACCTCGGGTGTTACCTATCAGTCAAAAAGCCTGCGCACTTTTAGTAACGTAGAAGTATTTTCTTAAATTTCCCGGCAAAATTTTCGCATCCGGCTCTAGAAGCCATTTCTATTTCAGCTGGTTCATATTATTCTTTCTTCCGTTTAATTAATATGTAGCAATTTGGTCAGTCTGCTTCAACTGAACCGGAATTCCCGTTTCTAGTGATTGTTTTGCAGCTTTAGCAATACGCTCAGCTTGTATGCCATCAAAGCCACTACAACTCACTTCAAGGTTTTCAAGACATGCCGATGCAAACTCAGTTACTTCATCTATATATGCTTGAGTGTAGCGTTCAAGGAAAAAGTAAAACGGCTTTTCTTTCTTTACATGATCATTTGTTGAAACCTCAACAGTTGTTGCCCTGTTGTTATCCACTTGTGCAGTACCCTTATCCCCAAAAATCTCAAGACGTTGATCATATCCATAGACGGCACGGCGGCTATTATCGATAACCCCTAGTGCACCATTTGCAAATTTCAAAGTTATGATGGCTGTGTCAATATCGCCTGCTTCCTCAATAGCGGGGTCCACTAACACAGCTCCATTTGCGAACACCTCCACAACTTCACTGCCCATAACGTAGCGAGCCATGTCGAAGTCATGGATCGTCATATCCATGAACAATCCGCCTGAAGATTTAATATAATCAGCACTTGGCGGTTGAGGATCACGTGAAGTGATTCGCAAAATATGAGGTATCCCGATTTCACCTTCTTGAACGAGGTTTCGAATCTTACGAAAATTCGGATCAAAGCGACGGTTAAAACCAACTTGAAGCTTTACACCTGCACTTTTCACCGCAGTAAGTGCTTCTTCTGTTTCTTCCACTGAGAAGCTAATTGGCTTTTCACAGAAAATATGTTTTCCAGCTTTAGCCGCTTCTTTAATAATATTTGCATGTGTATTTGTTGGTGAGCATATAAACACTGCTTGGATTTCAGGATCACTAAGCAATTCAAGGTAATCCGTTGTCAATACTTCAATTCGTTTCTCTATCGCCCACTCTTCAAGATGTTCAATTGCAACATCCGAAACACTTTTAATTCGGATTTGCTGAATCACCTTCAAATTATCTACATGTAATCTTCCAATACGACCTGCTCCAATAATTCCAACAGTCAGTGTCATTGACCTAATCCCCCTAATTAAGCGCTTAACCTAATAAATAAAACACCGGGTTGTAACCGGTTGACTCATTAAGCTTAACTTTTTATTTCTTTTAAGTCTCTTACTGAATTACGTTCTATAAGTACTGGTGCAAGCATGATCCTATGCCCAGATTTATTCGGCTTTTCAATTGACAGCAACAGTTGATTAATGGCATAACTTGCCAATTCATCTATAGGTTGAGCGATTGTCGTTAAGCCTGGGTATGCTATTTCTGCATGTATGGTGTTATCAAAACCAATCACCGATATTTCATTAGGAATAGCTACATTTTCCTTTCGTGCTTCATTCATAAAAATGGCAGCAATTAAATCGGTTGACGCAAATACCGCAGTGGGCCTATTCTCTAATTTTAAAATTACCTTGGCAGCTATTCTTGCGTCTTCAATTTTTGATTTAGAATGAATCACTTGTTCTTCATTCAACTTAATCCCCTCATCAATCAGTGATTGTTTAAAGCCCTCTAATCGAAGGTTTCCACTTGCACGGTTTAATTCGGCAATCACTGCAATATGCCTATGTCCTTTATCCAACAAATAACGCCCTGCAAGATATCCACCCCGTATATCATCTGTCGTAACAACATTAGTTGTAACAAAAGAGGGGTGATCGACTGAGAACATCAAGAGTGGGAAATTCCTGCTTTGAAGCTTCTTAAAAACCTCCCGATCATTCGGTTCAGTTGCGATGATAATTCCATCCACCTGTTTTTTTATAAGGAGCTCTAAATAGTCGTGTTCCCTTTCCCGTTGATAATCTGTGCTGCATAAAATAATGGCATAGCCAATTTCACGAGCATTATTTTCCAGGGCTCTCGCAACCTCAGCAAAAAAAGGGTTTGAAATATCAGGAACAAGCACTCCTATTGTGAATGTCTTCTTCCCTGTCAACGCAGCTGCAACAGTGCTTGGCTGATATTCAAGTTCTTGCATGATTTCCGTTACTCTATTTCTCGTTTTATCGCTAATTCGTCCTGTTTTATTTATCACCTTTGATACCGTGGCAATTGAGACGCCTGCCTTTTCTGCTACATCATAAATTGTAGGCTGCTTCATATGTTTTCAAAACTCCTCCAAAATATCCTTTACTTTATTTTAGCATGAAGGAATTTTGCGGGTACTATAGATTTCCTTATTTTGAAATACTTTTTAAGAAGTCTAATTTTTCTTCTGCATTTTTTACTGTTATGATGTCAATCCCGCTATCTAATCGCTCATCAATCTTGTCCCCATTTATTGCTTTCAAGGCATTTTCAACACCTTGATACCCCATGTTATATGGGCTCTGGGCTATGGTGCCAGCCAGCTTGCCTTCCAAAATGGATTCAACTGCTTCTTCCGTTCCATCAGTACCAATAACTTTAATATCCAGTGCTTTTGCTTCAACAGCACGCAATACACCTAATGCCATATCATCATTTGCTGCGAAAACACCTTTAACATCTCCATTTTTTTGCAAAATATTTTCCATTACTGACATCGCTTTTGTTTTATCACTATCTCCAGGTTGTTCTGCAACAACTTCCAGACCCGCTTCTTCAAGCGCTTCTTTCGCCCCTTTAATCCTCGCATCAGTAGCCGGATTGCCGAGTGCTCCTGAAATTAAAACCACTTTATCTCCTTTCTGAAGCATAGAAGCCAACAATTTCCCACCTTCCAAACCTGCAGTCCGGTTTTCTGTTCCGATAAAGGTTGTTTTTCCTTCAAAATCAGCATCTGAATCTATAAGTAATACAGGTACATTCTGAGCTGCGGTTTCTAACACCGGTACAACCGTTTCAGGTTGTGAAGGAGCGACTACGATTGCGCCAGGTGACTGATTTATTTGATCTTCAAGCATATTAACTTGCTGGATCACTTCCGACTCTGCAGATGGACCCACCACTGTTACAGTTACCCCAAGGTCCTTACCAGCAGCTTTTGCTCCCGCCTCTACATATTTCCAGTAAGGACTTGATAAAGTTTTTAAAACGACTGCTACACTTTCATCTTCACCGCCGCTCGCTTTTTTATCTGCGTCGCCGCAACCAGTCACTAATGCCATACACGTTACCATTAATGCCGCTCCAAACCATTTTAGTTTCCTATTCATTCTTCTACCTCCAAATTATAGTGATATACTTGAAATGAATTTATGATTGATTATCTTTTTTTACTTTTGCGTTGACGGAGTACGTCAACAAAAACGGCTGCGATAATTACAAAACCGATTACTGCCATTTGGAAATCAGCAGGCACGTTCAGAAGGTTTAAACCATTTCTGAGCACAGCAATGATCATTGCCCCAATTAATGTACCCCAGACAGTACCGACACCTCCCATGAAGCTAGCGCCACCAATAATGACTGCCGCTATTGCATCAAGTTCATATGATTGACCTGCAAGAGGGAATGCGGAATTTACTCGTCCAACCATTACAAGTCCTGCAAGACCTGCCATTAAACCACTAATTGTGTATACTATGATCAATACACGATCAACATTGATACCCGAGAGACGAGCGGCTTCTTTGTTACCACCGATTGCGTATATATATCGCCCTGTCTGTGTCCTTGTCAAGAAAATATGAAAGATGATATATACAGCGATTACTAGAAGGAAGCTAACAGGTATGGGACCTACAAATTCCCGTCCTAAAAATTGAATTAAATATGGAAAACCAGCAATTGGAGCCGCTGCCGTAATGATTAGTGCAATTCCACGTGCAATATTCATCGTACCAAGTGTAGAAATAAACGGGTGGGGCAAACGTAATTTCGTTAATAGCAATCCATTAATTAAACCGAATCCAGCGCCTACGAACAGACAGGCAAGAAGACCCAAGATTGGACTTAATCCCATCGTGACTGAAACAATTCCCATAACCATGATAGAGACTGCAAGAATGGAACCAACAGATAAATCAATACCGGCTGTTAAAATCGGAAGAAGCATGCCTATTGCAAGTATGGCGTTAATAGAAGACTGACGAGCAATATTCATGATATTGTTCAATGTCATAAACTTGTCCGATAGAAATGTCAGGACTGTCGTTAAAAGGATAAGACCGATTAATGGCCCAAATTTACTTACGTAAGTCTTAATGGTTCTACTCTGTTTTGGTGAATCATTCTCTGGTTTTTGTATGACTGCTTCATTCATAATTTCATCCTCCTGTTGCCGCCTTCATTATTCGCTCTTGAGAGGCTTCTCCAATTTCTAGGTCAGCGGTTATTTTCCCTTCACTCATCACTAAGACCCGATCACATATACCAAGAATTTCAGGAAGATCAGAAGATATCATCAGCACAATGGCACCGCTTTCAACTAACTGATTCATTAAGCGATAGACTTCAACTTTTGCACCAACATCAATCCCTCTTGTAGGTTCATCAAAGATATAAACCTTTGCTTTTGTGCATAACCATTTGGCAATAACGACTTTTTGCTGATTTCCCCCACTTAGATTTCTAGCATGAAGATCTATGTTATTTGGGCGAACTTTCAATTCCTTTATATAATTTATTGCTTCTTCACGTAGACCTTTTAAATCAACGAGTCTTAATTTATTCGTAAATTTATTCATATTAGCCATGGCAATATTAAAATCGAGCGGCTGATCCAGTAAGAGACCTTCACTTTTCCTATCCTCCGTTATAAAAGCAATGCCCGCATCAATTGCATCCCTAGGTGATTTGATTCGAACTTCCTTTCCATTTATGAAGACCTTTCCATTCCCCCGGTCATCTGCACTGAAAATAGCTCTTGCTAATTCTGTACGTCCAGCCCCAACTAGTCCGGAGATGCCGACTATCTCACCGTGTCGGATTGAAAAGCTTACTGGTTCTTTTGACCCGGCCACTTCCATGTTTTCAACCTTGAACCCTTCACCGCCAAGCGTAAATGATTGCTTAGGATATTTCTCATCCAGCGCCCGTCCAACCATCAACTCAATCCAATAATCAGTTTCTGTTGTCTTGACCGGTAGCGTTTCTATTTTAAATCCGTCGCGAAGGATGGTAAGCCTATCGCCCATTTCTCTGATTTCATCTAACCGATGGGAAATGAATACAATCGCAATGCCCTTTTGCGTAAGTTGTTCTACACATCGATATAACTGCTCCACTTCTGTTCCACTAAGACTGGAAGTCGGCTCATCCATAATGATTAATTTAACATCGAGAGTAAGCGCTTTCGCAATCTCCACAAGTTGTTGCTGCCCGATTCCCAGCTCCCCCAATTGCTTATCTGCAAGTTCAGGGCTCTGGCCAAGCATCTCCAAACAGCGTTTTGCTTCCTTACGCATTTCATTTTGATTAAGTAATGAAAATTTTCCGCCACGTTTCAATTCCCTTCCAAGGAATATATTTTCATATACCTTTAATTCAGGAATGACATTCAATTCTTGATAGATCGTAGCAATTCCTAGATTCATAGCATCAAGGGGTGTATCAAGTTGGACAGAATTACCTTCCCAAAAAATTTCTCCGGAATCCTTTTCATATGCTCCTGTTAAAATTTTAATAAGTGTGGACTTACCTGCACCATTTTCCCCTAGTAATACATGAACTTCACCTGCCATTACATCTAAATCAATTCCTTTTAAAACATGGTTTTGACCAAAACTTTTTTTAATCCCTTTCATTTCGAGGAGATATCCTGAATGATTAACCATGTGCAAACCTCTTTTCGTCATTTACCTTTTCTTTTTAAAGAAAGCGCTTTCCTAACTAAAGTATAATTTTATTATATTTATTTTTCAATACATTTTTTGAATATTTAGTATTTTCAGATTAAAACTCGTGAACAAAATGAATTCTTTATCCTTCTATATACTAAAGTTCGACTTTTTTTCCATTTTGATAAGATTCCCGTGCAGCAAAAGCGATTTCGAGTGCCTTTACGCCATCGTCTACTGTGACACTTGGTGTTCTTTTTTCAGCCACTACCTGGAAAAAGCTTGAGAGCTCCAAATTGTAGGCATCCGTAAAACGAGTTGGAAAATCCGGTAATATATCATGCAGGTTACCCTCTTTCGTTAAAATCTGAATATCATGATTTCGAAGATTCCCTATAAAGATCGAGCCTTCTGTCCCAATGACCTCTGCACGAATATCGTAGCCATAATGGGCATTACGACTTGCCTCTGCATCTCCTGCAGCCCCAGATGAAAACTCTAAATACGTAAGAGATTGATCAACATCTCCGTATTTTTCCATGAACGGGTATTTCAAGATTCGTCCATGAGCATGAACTGAAGTCACTTCGGAATTCATCAAATAACGAGCAATATCAAAATCATGGATGGAAACATCGACAAACATACCACCGCTATTCTGGATAAACGCTTCATGGGGTGCATGAGGATCACGGGAAATACCACGGAAGTATATCGGATCGCCAATATCACCAGCATTAATTCGCTTTTTCGCTTCAACGTAAGCCGGATCGAATCTACGCATAAAACCAACCTGGCATATGGTATTGTTATTTTCTATTATTCTCTTAATATCATTTGCTTCACTTAAATCTATCGTAAGTGGTTTTTCAACAAAAATAGCTTTACCTGATTCAGACGCTTTTTTCAATAAATCAAAATGTGTGCTTGTTGGAGAGGCAATAATCATTACTTCGATTGTATCGTCTTGAAGAATATCATCCGGATTGGTAGTGAAAAATGGCACTTCTAACTCTGTTGCAACACGCTTGGCTGTCTCCATGTTCACATCACATATTGCCGTAAGTTCTGCATTTCTAATTCTTGTAGCGACATTTACTGCGTGCCAATATCCAAGTCTTCCAAGTCCAAGTACAGCTGCTCGAATTTTTTTTGTCATATTATTTTCTCCTTTTTAGTTAACATTCGTCACCACAGACTTACTGTGCAATGATTGATAACTTATTTCAAGATAACGGGCCATCTTAAGCGAATGATCCACGTTGTAGTCAGGATTTCCCCCTTCTAGAATACAATCATGAAAATGTTCAATCTGGTTTAAATATTGATCGTCTTTAAACCTCTCAAAAAGAATCACGCTGCCATTGTAATCTTTAACAGTTATTTTGCCGTGTTTATCATCTGATACGTCAGGACGAAAAGCGCAATCAACAGTAATGGACCCCCTTGGACCAAAGATTTCATAACGATTAATAAACGAGAGTTCCAATGAAGCTGTTACTTCAGCAGTTCGTTTCTGATCATCAATCAATACGCAAGTCGATGTTATATCCACTCCGTTGTCTTGATCCATTTTACCGCTCATTGAGATTTGGACAGGTTTAAAGCCAACAATTTGTGTCACCGCATGCAAGCCGTAACATCCGACATCTCGCATAGCACCTCCTCCTAGTTCAGGTTTCAAACGAATATCACCTGAGTCTTCAAGCATCCAGGAAAAATGAGCTTTAACATGGAGATAATCCCCGATAATACCCGATTCCAGTAATTCCCTCACTCGTTTGTGCTGACAAAGAAATTGGTACATGAAAGCTTCCATAAAAACTACATTATTTTCTTGGGCTGCTGTTTTCACATCGTACATATCGGCTTCTGTTAACGCTGCTGGTTTTTCAAGAAGAACATGTTTTCCCTTTTGCATTGCCCTCACCGCCCATTTTGCATGAAGAGAGAGAGTTTGGCAAAGGGATATAGATTGCGTCAATCGATGAATCTTCAATTAGTTGTTCATACTTTCCATATATGTGCGGGGAATTGAATCGTTTGGCCTTTTCTAAGCTTTTCGATGCTACAGCTACTAATGCTGCACGGTCTGAACGGATTAATGCCGGTAAAAATTCATCATATGCTATATTGGCAGCACTAATAATTCCCCAACGGATATTTCCCATTACTTACACTCCTTCTATTAATTTTAATGTTTGGTTTGCAACGAACCTTAAAGATATTTAATATTAAGAAAATTCAGGGAAAGCGCTTTCCTTTTTGCTATTGTAACTCACTATTTTTTATTATTCAATTACATTTACAAAAATGTAAAATTTTATTTTTCAGAATTATTAATTTTCAAATTACATACAAACGGACCTTAAAAATAGATTGTAAAACTTTTAACAAAAGTAACTGCTTTATGTATATTTTTAAGATTTGTCTGTGTGAAGAAAGCTTCCAAGTAAAAATCAACAATGATTAATACAAAAGACTATATTAAAAAATGACTTTTTTTATGTTTCTTTCCAGAAAAAAGAGGTAATAGTAAAGATACAATGATATTTAGAGGGAGCTCATCTATGGTAAACAAGATAAACGAAGAACTAGAGGCTTACTGCGCGAGCGAATATTCAAAGCTATTACGGGTAATTGTATGTGAACCAAAATATATGGAGATTCGTGAGATCATCAACGAAACACAAAAAGAGTTTAAAGATGAGAACATTGATCGTGTACTTGCTATGGAGCAGCATACCAATTTTGTAAAGTCGCTTGAACATGAAGGAATTGAAGTCATAAATCTACCACCCCAATCTGCATATCCAGAACAAGTCTTTACGAGAGATATTGGATTCACTCTTGGCAATACCGTGTACGTCGCCGAGATGGCTACAGATATCCGGCAAGGTGAAGAACTTATTTTGAAAACCTGGCTCGAAAAAAATGATGTCCCATTCTTCAACTTATGTAGGAATAGAATAGAGGGCGGGGATGTCATAATTGATGGAAAGACCATTTATATCGGGGTCAGTGATAGAACAGATAAAAAATCAATCAAGAATCTTCAAACCTTATTATCAGAATACGATATCATCCCAATTCCTTTCATTGAAAAATTCCTTCACTTGGACTGTGTATTCAATGTTATCTCACCAACGGAGGCCCTTATCTTCCCAGAAGCCCTTACAAAAAAAGAGTTAGCCTTATTAGAATCACGTTATGACATAATTGAAGTGACTAAAGAGGAGCAATTCACATTAGGAACAAACGTGCTCTCTATTGGAAAAAGAAAAGTGTTTAGTCTTCCATGCAATAAAAAAGTAAATCACAAGCTTCGTGAACGCGGATATAGCGTCATTGAAGTCGATATAAGCGAGATCATCAAGTCCGGAGGCTCTTTCCGTTGCTGCACCATGCCTCTGTTGCGAACAACGAATAAGAAAACTGAACTTGCTTAGAGAAAGAAAACTGCTCATAATCAAGATAGATTTAAACCGAACTTGCTATAATGAAGTTCGGTTTATTTTACTTTCAGAAATGAGCGCACCCTAAAGAAAGCGATCGTGCCCAGAAGGACAACTAGGAAAATAGGCAATTCTAAAATACCAAGCCCAACTTCCCTACCTACAGAAACTTGAACAGATTTCCAGCTGGTATAAAGTAAAAAAACAATAATTTCCGCCTTCAAAATCACACTCATCACCTGAGCATTTTTGTATAGACGCTCCGCATTTTGTCCCGTTACTTTTACCGAGAAATTAAAGATATACGGCACTCTCTCTAAAGTCGTCAATATTGACCATAAAAAAATACTTACGATCGGAAGAAACCAAATTACAGCTCTCCCTCCCCAACCATCTGCTTCTCCTTTAGCATTAAAATGAATCGGAACCTGATCAGGTAAAGTACTCCACTCATTAATCAAATAAATCAGGTTGAGCACTATTATAATAAGTGAAAAAATATCAATTAGTTTTTCATAAATCGTTTTTGGTATCTTTAATATCGGTTGATTATTTTTCATACTTCCCCCTAATCTTACCAAAAAAGATCTTATTCCATCTGTTCTTTTATTGTATCAAGTTTAATACAATTTCAGAATCCGCTTTATTTAATTGTACATACTTGCTATGTTTACCTTTCGTCAATTTCAATATATTTTCACCAGAAATAACCCAAACATAGTAAACGACTATTTTATCCTCATACTTTTCATCATTAAAATAAAAGATATAATCCGCTTTAGGACGATCTTTCTCCATTTTGGAATTTTCCCAGTTAATATTTTTTAATATTTCTTTTGTTTTTATAGTCTTTTCAATTTCTATACTTTCTTTATAAGCTTCAAATTTGTAGATTTTACCCTCACGCTTTTGAATCGAAATATGTTCTTGTTTATTTGAACATCCTACAGTTAACGCTAAAGATACTATGAAAAGTGCAAGTGAAAATAGTCTCCATTTCATTAATTGTCATCCCCCTTACATGAATAGACTAATAGCCAATATTTTCATTATACTAGTCTACCAGAAGAGTAATAGGAATGTGTATTTAATGGCGACAAAAGAGTGCAGAACCATCTTTTCTTAAAGCAAAGAACTCCCAAGCTTTTACCTAGAGAGTTTCTGACTCTAATATCCCATGTAAATAATAGACGTTGTTTACCCAAACCGTAAATAACTCATCATTTACGCCCAGGTTGTACATATAATAGATCCCGAATACCACGCTGACCACACCTGTCAACCTAATGAGTGAGTGGTTCACTTTTATAGAAGAAGTACTTGTGTCAAAGGGGATGCTTAAAATCGTTGTAAATAGAAGCATGCCCACACATGTACCAACTCCAAATATAATAAAGTAAATGGCACCCTGCCATACTGAATCTATTGTACTCATCGTAAGAAGAACCATGGCTGCACTTCCGGCAAGTCCGTGGACAATCCCAACAAACATCGATTTCAAATAGGTAGCTCTGTCTGAATGATCATGTTGATGCATTTTCTCCCAAGAAAAAATCGTCGTTATACCTAGATATACCAACATGATTCCTACAAGAAATTCTAATGACATTGCCCAGGCTTCCGAGATTTCATTTTTCAAAAGGATCAGGATGACACCAAACACCAATAGCGTAAGTGTATGACCGAGAAAGTCTTTGTTATTAATACATCATTAATTTAAACTAATTACTTAACTTTTCTTTGGTGGCATAAATTATCTTGAAAATGGTACGATAAAAACGTTGATATCTAAATAGGAAATGACTTAAAGATGGGAAAAAACGAAGATATTTTGAATTGGATAATTATGTTTCAAAAAAAATTCTTAAAAATCCTTGACCTCAACTTAGGTTTAGGTTGTATCCTTGGTAAAAAGATAAAAAATCATATGAACTATAAAATTGGACAAGTCGCAAAAATGAATCATCTAACAATGTTTCTCAATTACGGTACTATGATAATCGAGGACTGTTACCCTTTCTCAAAAGAACTGAGAAGGGAGATTGAGTTTTTGACGAAGAAGCACTGAAATATTTAGAAATGATCTTATGCTTAAAGAATACTGGGATGCCAATTAAAAAAGTTAAACAATTTATTGATTGGTCAATGAGTGGCGATGATACCATCCCCCAGAAATTAGAAATTAGGAGTGGAGTAGATGAAACGTATTTCGATTTTAATAGCTGATGATGAGGAGGAGATTGCTGATCTGATTGCCATCCATTTAGAAAAAGAAGGATACCATGTCATTAAAGTATCTGATGGACTAGAAGCCATTCATGCTATCCAGACTCAATCGATTGATTTGCTAATTTTAGATATTATGATGCCAAAAATGGATGGATACGAAGTAACCCATCACATTAGAGGACAACATAATTTACCTATCATTTTCTTGAGTGCCAAAACTTCTGATTTCGATAAGGTACATGGACTAGTGATTGGAGCAGATGACTATATGACTAAACCATTCACCCCCATTGAATTGGTTGCTCGTGTAAATGCTCAGTTGCGGCGCTTTATGAAATTGAATCAACCCAAAACAGATAATAAATTGATCTTGGAAATTGGTGGATTAGTTATTTCTCCTGATCAACGCACAGTTATTCTATATGATGAGACCATTGAGCTGACGCCTAAAGAGTTTGAGATTTTGTATTTACTAGCCAGTCATCCAAAGAAAGTTTATAGTGTGGAAAATATTTTTCAGCAGGTGTGGGGCGAAGCCTATTTTGAGGGTGGTAATACCGTTATGGTCCATATTCGTACTTTACGGAAAAAACTTAAAGAAGATAAACGGAAAAATAAATGGATTAAAACTGTATGGGGTGTCGGGTATACATTCAATGGTTAAAATCATTAGAAGTTTTCGCTCAAAAATGATAGTGTTATTCGGATTAAGTATGTTTTTTTCTGGCATCATAACTTATCTAATCTTTAAAGGACTTCAATTTTATTATCACACGATGGTTCGTTATGAGGATCCATTGGCTCGTTTTCGCTTATTTATAAACAATATTGGAGACATTAATTTCTTTTTACTACTATTTATCCCACTTTCAATCTTTTTTTTCTTTGTCCTTACTAAGCCCTACTCTACCTATTTCAAAGAGATTTCAGAAGGAATTCATTATCTCGCTCGTGGTGACTTTAAACATCGAGTTCAAATCATATCAAATGATGAATTTAGAAATATTGCGCAAGATATTAATCTGGCAAGTGAAAAATTGGAACAAGCCATAGAAAGAGGAGATTTTTCGGAAAGCAGTAAAGATCAGTTAGTAGTAAATTTAGCTCATGATTTGCGTACTCCGCTCACCTCTGTTTTAGGTTACATTGATTTAATCCTTAAGGATGAGAATCTGACTAAAGAACAAGTCAGACATTTTTTAACAATTGCCTTTACTAAATCTCAGCGTTTAGAAAGACTTATTGATGAATTATTCGAAATAACTAGAATGAACTATGGCATGCTGCCAGTTGAAAAAAAGCAAATTAATTTAAGTGACCTACTGATTCAATTAAAGGAAGAATTGTATCCTATCTTCGAGAAAAATGATTTGATAGCTCGAATGAATAGTACTCCCTATTTACCTATTATTGGTGACGGAGAGTTGTTAGCACGTGTGTTTGAAAATCTTCTGACCAATGCCAATCGTTATGGATACGATGGCCAGTTTGTAGATATTAACGGCTTTATTGATTCAGGAGAAGTGGTTGTTCAGATTGTGAATTATGGAAATAGTATTCCACCGAATGAACTACCGCATCTTTTTGATATGTTTTATACCGGTGACAAAGCACGAACTCAACAAGAAGATAGCACAGGTCTTGGATTGTTCATTGCGAAGAATATTGTGGAGCAACATAATGGAACGATTACTGCAGAAAGTAGTTTAATACGTACGATATTTGAGGTTCGTTTACCACAGGACAGTGTACCAAATAATCAAATTTAATACCCAAGTAAATGATTTAAGAAAAATTTAATATTTACCCTACTCTTTTTTTAATAGTTTCTCCTATTATATAAGCAAGTAAGATCAAGGAGGAAACTGAAAATGAAGAAGTGGGGATTTTTATTGTTTTTAATATTGTGTTTGGGATTTGCTATCGCTAATATAACACCGTTGTTTCAAGATAAAGTAGAGTTTCAAAAAATTGTTCAAAATCATCAAGATAATATAAATTATCTAGGAAGTTCTGAACGTATCCAAAACAAGGAGATTGCAAAAGATCAGATCTATCAAGGAAATCTACTCTTGGTCAACAAGGATTATCCTGTTCACCAAGAGAGTATAAAATCTGATGTCGTAAATTTATTTACGCATAAAGAATTGATAAAGGGATACGAGTTACTTGATAGTGATATTAGATTGTCAGAGGATGTCGCACGTAAATTTTCAGAGATGACAACTGCTGCTGAAAAAGAAGGAGTTCGTCATTTTTCAATTAGTAGTGGCTTTCGAGAATTTGATGAGCAAAGTGTACTTTACCAAGAAATGGGCTCTGACTATTCCTTGCCAGCAGGCTATAGCGAACACAATTTGGGTTTATCGCTTGATGTAGGATCTACTCAAATGAAGATGAGTGAAGCACCAGAAGGAAAGTGGATAGAAGAAAATGCTTGGAAATACGGCTTTATTTTACGCTATCCAAAGGATAAAACTGGTGTCACAGGAATTCAATATGAACCGTGGCATATCCGCTATGTTGGCTTGCCTCACAGCGCGATTATGAAGGATAAGAATTTAGCTTTGGAAGAATATTTGGATTATCTAAAAGAAGAAAAGAACATTTCTGCTAGTGTTAATGAGAAAAAATATACTGTTTCTTATTACTCCATTTCTCATAGCAGTCCAATTAAAGTACCAAAGAATCTCTATTATGAGATTTCAGGCAACAATATGGATGGAGTAATTGTGACCGTGTACGAATGATAAATGGATAAAAAAAAGGAACTAAAAAAATTCTGATGACCTAATACTATCATTTCAATAAATCATTACTTCTTGATTTAGAAAGATATGATTATTTGGTTGCTCATTTCTCTAATCCTATTGCCGACACATATTTAAACTTCAAGAAAGTAATTTTTGAACAAAGTGATTATTATCCTGTTTTGTTTATAAAATTCCATCTATGTTATTCCATTAAAGGGTGCAATTGTTGAACAACATAGGTAGAAAATGATCAAACTTTATTATAAAAATCAAACTTAAATTTGCTGGAGAAGAATCCATTTTGATCAATCTTTTTTCAAAATGAATTCTTTTTATTTATCGTAAAATACGGGTTTACGAGGTATCTTTGATCAAACTTTATTTCAAAGCTTCAGTGATAGCTCAAAAACTGACAAGGGCTTCTATATAAGCATAACTGAACCTCTCTTAAATAAACATGTCCTTTTCCACCCATCTGGCCAATTGATATAGGCACTATCGCCTAAATATCGTCATCAATCGTCTGAAACACAATCATATTCTTTTCATCCACATAAAGGATGTCTCCATCCATTAATTCTTTGTATTCCTTAAGACGAATCCCAATTTCTTTCCCATGATCCGTTTTCGCTCATAGAATTGTTTTCTTAATGCATCACTTTCTAAACCCTTTTCATATGTTTCGTGTTTTTTTCAAAAAACTCTATATTTCCTAATACCTTTTCCAGAATCATGGTATCATCTCAGAATAAAAAGTATCGTTGTGCCATCGGCAGTACTTCTGCCGGCTCACACGTAATTAAATCACCGTCCACCGTCACTTCATAGGTTTGCGGATCAACCTCTATGACGGGGGTTTCCCCATTTAACTTCATATCTTTTTTTGTAAGATTACGAATATTCGAGACAGTCTTCATTATTTTTTTCAGACCCAGGTCTTTGTGAATTCCTGCTTCATAGGACGCCTTTGATAGGAACGTAATGGACGTACTCGCTACAGCCTGGCCATAACTCGCAAACATCGGACGGTATAACACAGGTTGAGGCGTTGGAATCGAGGCATTGGGGTCACCCATAATACTGTGGGCAATCATGCCGCCTTTTAATACCATATCTGGTTTCACTCCAAAAAAGGCTGGATCCCAGAGCACCAAGTCGGCGAATTTCCCTTCTTCTACCGAACCAACCACATCAGAGATTCCATGGGTAATGGCAGGGTTTATCGTATACTTGGCGACATAACGCTTCACGCGTAAATTGTCTCCTTCCCCTGTTTCTTCTTTCATTTTCCCCCGTTGCTTTTTCATCTTATCTGCTGTCTGCCATGTCCGTAATATGACTTCGCCTACACGTCCCATTGCTTGAGAATCCGAGCTAATCATACTAAAAACGCCCAGGTCATGCAGAATGTCTTCAGCGGCTATCGTCTCTTTCCTTATTCGGGAATCAGCAAAAGCGATATCTTCTGGTACGGATGGATCCAAATGATGGCAGACCATAAGCATGTCCAAATGCTCTTCTAGAGTATTGATTGTGTAAGGCCGGGTAGGATTAGTCGAGGATGGAAGAATGTTGGAGTAGCTTGCCGCCTTGATGATATCAGGAGCATGCCCGCCACCTGCACCTTCAGTATGATATGTATGAATCACACGGCCCCCGATCGCTTTAATCGTATCCTCAACAAAACCTCCTTCATTAAGCGTGTCAGAATGAATCGCTACCTGAACATCGTATTCATCCGCCACCGTTAAACTTGTATCGATTGCAGCGGCCGTCGTTCCCCAATCTTCATGCAATTTCAGCCCAATCGCACCAGCTTCTATTTGTTCAGCTAGAGGTTCTTTGGCCGAGGAATTACCTTTCCCTAAAAACCCAAGATTCATAGGAAAATGATCTGCAGCCTCAAGCATTTTATGTATATTCCAGGCTCCTGGCGTACATGTCGTGGCGTTCGATCCCGTTGCCGGTCCGGTTCCGCCGCCAATCATCGTGGTAATTCCGCTTGATAGTGCAGTCTCAATTTGCTGCGGCGCAATGAAGTGGATGTGAGCATCAATGCCTCCGGCTGTTATTATCTTTCCTTCAGCTGCAATTATTTCAGTTGCAGCCCCAATCACCATAGTCACTCCATCCATCAATAGCGGGTTGCCAGCCTTGCCAATAGCTGCAATATTTCCATCCTTCACGCCAATATCTGCTTTATAAATTCCGGTATAATCGACGATGATTGAATTGGTGAAAACGAGATCCATGACCTCGTCTCTTGAAGCAGTAGGATGTTGACCCATACCATCACGAATCACCTTACCTCCGCCGAATTTCACTTCATCTCCGTATTTTGTAAAATCCTTTTCTATTTCTATGAAAAGATCTGTATCTGCCAATCTAATTAAATCGCCAGTTGTCGGACCAAACATGTCTGCATATTGCTTACGTGACATTTCATGACTCATATTTCCCAATTCCCATCGAGCGGACCATTAGTTTGATTGCTTAATCCATAAACTTCCCTCTTGCCGCTAAATGGCACCAGTTCTATTTCTTTGGCATCTCCCGGCTCAAAACGGACCGCTGTGCCGGCAGGAATGTTTAGCCTTTTCCCAAAAGCATCTTCCCTAGAAAATTCCAACCCAAGATTCACTTCGTAAAAGTGAAAATGTGAGCCAATTTGAATCGGCCGGTCTCCCCTATTGGTCACGGAGATGACTGTCAAAGGCTTCCCTACATTACATACAATCGGTCCTTTTTTCAAAATATATTCTCCAGGTATCATGGCTTAAAACTCCTTACTGAATCGGATTATGAACCGTCACAAGCTTTGTACCATCAGGAAAAGTCGCTTCCACTTGAATATCGTGAATAATCTCCGGGATTCCTTCCATCACATCTTCACTTGAAAGAATTGTCTTTCCAAACTGCATCAGTTCTGCGACAGACTTACCATCGCGTGCCCCTTCCACAATTTCATATGTGATCAAGGCAATCGATTCCGGATAGTTCAATTTCAAGCCGCGATTTTTTCGTCTTCTTGCCAAATCTGCTGCCACTACGACCATTAATTTTTCTTGCTCCCTAGCTGTTAAGCGCATGCCCTCTCTCCTTCTGCCAATCAAAACCATAAAGCACCTTATAATAAGAGTCTATTAAAGATACAACACACAATATTAGTCATTACCTAACGCACTTACGTTATATAACATAACATATATCTAATTATATTAAATTTTCTGATAATCTCAAGTGTAAAAATGAAATTATTTGTAAATTAATATACACCTCTCGTTTTGAAAGTGCTTACCTAAAATTTGATAATACCCAAACAACCTTGATATAATTTCATGAGGAACTATTTTGCTAAAAAAGTAGTGAGAGGGGAACAAAAAAATGAGTTATGTGAAAAATCAACTTAAAGTTATGCGCGAAAATTTACTAAAAGAAATCGAGGGATTAAGTCCAGAGCTTATGGATGTGCAGCCGAAAGGGTTCAATAATACAATCCATTGGCATCTTGGACATGTCCTATCCGCAGCGGAAAAATTTTTATTGGACTCCCCAAATAACAGCAACTTGCCTGCTAATTACGGACAACTATTTGGATACGGTTCAAAACCAGCTGACTGGACAGGCGATATCCCTTCTATTGAAGTTTTAAAGCAGCAGTTACAAGAACAACTTGGCCGGCTTCTTGAAATTCCGGAAGAAAGCTTGAACGAAAAAGTAGCACAACCTTTCAGAGAAATGGAAACAGTAGGAGAGTTTATTAACTTCGTAGTCCTACACGAGGCAAGTCACATTGGACAAATTCATGCGATGAAACTTCTCATCCAATCCTAACTAATAAACCACAAGCTGCCATTCCGATTTTTCGATAAAAACCGGAGTGGCAGAAATTTCTTGTTAAATAAATCTCGATTTACTTAACAAGGAACAACCTTGATATAATTCGAAGGACGTTTTTATATAATTACATATCATTCACAGGAGCTAAAAAAGGGGGATCTAGCATGAATCCATTACAGAAACGATTCTCACTAATTAGAGGGAAATTTTTCGAACGAGCTATTGATTGTGTTACTCCTGAACTGGCAAGCATTCAGCCGGTAGGATTCAACAACAACATTCACTGGCATCTTGGCCATACGTTGTTCGTAACAGAAAAATTCTTGCTCGATCATCCGCGAGCAGGGAACTTGCCAGACAATTATGTCAATTTCTTTGCACAAGGTACAAGTCCGGCTGACTGGACAGACGATGTTCCATCAGTTAACGTTTTAATTCAGCAATTTAAAGAACAGCTTAATCGCCTTCTGGCCATTCCTGAAGAACGCTTAAATGAAAAACTGGAGAAACCATTCAAAGGTTTTACAACTTATAGCGAAATGGTCAATCTTGCACTTTTCCACGAAACGTACCACATGGGACAAATTCACGTGATGTTACGAGTGATTAATGCAGCCCAAAAATAAAAGCCCCCGCTTTTCAAAGCGTGAGGCTTTTTTCATTAATACTCATTAAAATATGATAATCAAAGACCCCCACTTCAACTTTACATCATCTGGTTGTCCATATAATCGTTATAGGCTTTTTCAGCAGCGGCTTCTGAAGAAAATAAAGCATCATCATCTTCAATTGTATGAAATGTATCGTTCAGAAACAAAGCAACTGCATTAGGATCTTTTGGATGAGGGACAATTTCTGCTGCCCTCACATTCGAAACAGTAGGAACATGGGGATTATTATAAATTACAAATACCTCGTCACCTACTTGTACTTCTTTCGCATTGATAATACCCATTGAATTCTTCCTTTCCTTTACAGATTTTCTTTAGTTTATGGAAAGGTGCTTAGAATTATTATATAAAATCACATTGCCAGCGACATAACTAAATAGGACTCCTTCGTGATCGAAGGAGTCTCCTTATTCATTTAAGCATATTCATCTTCTGCAAAAACTCAATCGGATGTTGTTTACGGAAAAATTCTCTTAACATATAGGCAACACCGTGTTCATCATTAGAGCGGGTCACCCATTTCGCGACTTTCTTAACTTCCTGATCTGCGTTGCCCATGGCAACACCCAGACCAGATCCAGCTATCATCTCCATATCATCTAACCCATCTCCAATCGAGACAATTTCACTTCTTTTTACCTTTAAATGATCTGCTAAATACAATACACCGCTCCACTTGGATACACCCTTTGGAACAACCGTCAGCTTGTATCCTGGATGTAAGATAACATCAACCTCCGGGAACATATCCTTTATCAGTTTTAGCATATCTGTTTGGTCACTTTGTTCCGAAAAAATGATATCTATTTTTGTCGGAGCCATTGGCTTATCAATTAACTCTTCACTGATATCATCCACATAATTTTGAGCATATATATTTTGATCATTCAAATACATAACTGATTTACCGAGCAAATTCTCTGGAAGGTTGACTCGATTGCCAAGCGAGTATTTTTCATGAATGAGTAGAATTTGGCAGGTAGTTTTTTCAAGCATTTGAACTAGTTCCACAGTCAATTCTTCTGAAATTCTTTTCACCAATATAGGCTTCTCAATTGATGCTCCAACAAAAGCTCCCTGCTGAGCAACGATCATCGGATTTATTTTTAGGGCTTTGGCCGCTTTTTTTGCAGAGTGATAGTTTCTTGACGTCACAAGCGCAACATGGACACCTTTTTGGTGCACATAATCAATTGCTTCTTTAGTTGATTTATTTAAACGGCCATTCGACTGGAGCAATGTTCCGTCAATATTAATCGCAAGTAGACGATATACCATGTTGATCTCCCCCATCTATAGTATCCTCTTTCAAATTTATGACTAAAATTTGAAGAGTAGAACAAATAGAAGTTCAGAGCACCTTACACTCGATTTGGCACTAACTTTTCCGGCAAAAAAACTCCCTACCATAAAGGCAGGGAGTTCTCAACAGCTTACTACTGTTGTTCAGGCAGACCATATAAATCTTCAAGCGGCTTCATGATAATTTTATTAAGGTCAGCAATGACCATGCTCATCCTTTGTTCCGCTTCCATCAATTTTGAGATGGTTGGGTTTTGTTGAACAAGCTGTACTGTTTTTTGTGCTTGCTCCACCTCTTCCGGAGCAATTTCCTGCCCCATCATTTGCTTTTGTTGCAAAGACATCTGCAAATTTCGAAAGTTTTCAAACATTCCTTTTGTTGCTTCATCCGAATTGACGATTTCATATAAGCGTTGCAAGTCGGCATATTCATTACTTGCTCGAATTGCCTTTTCCATTTCATATGCTGCATCATATACGTTACTCATGGTTTTCCCCTCCCAGTAATCATTGTATTCCTACACCTTTACCACTATAACAAATCCCTTTGCTAATTACACGTCATCCTAATAAAACAGTTACAAAACCTTGGAATAAACCGATGATTCCTCCAAGCAATGCTCCAAGGTATGTGATCATTGACAATTCCTTCTTAGTGATGGAAACGACCATTTCCTCAAGTCGCGAAACGGAAAATGAGGCCACCTGTTCTTCCACAATATCATCCAAATGAAGCTTTTGGAAAAGCGGCTGAAAGTGATTAATTAAATAGTCGGCACCTTTTTCCACAAGAATTGGGACCCCTTTTTCAACAATATTATCAGAGAAATTGGCAGTCAACTCACGAACTGGTTTTTCCATGATAGTAGCGACTGGTATCATTTCTGTCGTTTTTTCGGTAATAAACTGTCTTATCGTTTCTTTCCCAATCAAGCTTTCTACTTTCATAACATCCCATTTCTCGAGGTTTTCCCACTCTTTTACCATCATCACTGACAATATATCAATAGTTCGTGATTGTTCAAAAAATTTAATGATTTCCGGCTGAATTTTATCAATTAACTTTTCATTCCCGATAAACATCTGAATTAAATTGATCAATTTACCCCGTTCCTTGAAAAAATCATCCAACATGTCTTCAAGGCGCCCCTTACCTTCTTCACTGTTAAAATATTCTTTTCCTTTTGTTACGATGAATCGAGAAATATCCGGGATCGACTCCACTGCTTTTTGCTGAATGTGCAATGGGACGATGTCCTGTAAGCTCTTGCCGCTATTTTCGTCCAACCATGTTTCGTATTTACCAAGAACGAAAGTCTGTAATTTCTGTTCTAACGAGAAGGAAGAATTCTTCATTCCCAATTGATCAAGCAATTGAGCTGTACTTTTTTCCGTGGACAACGCTTTCTTTACTTCTGCCTGAACGAAAATTTTCATATTCTGTATAGAGGCATCATTGATAACCTTACTTTGAATGCTTTCAGGTGTGATTAAATGTTCAACGACCAATTTACCTAACTGACTAGCTAACTCATCTTGCCGCTTAGGAATTAAACCTGGTGTCAACGGCAGCTGTTTCCCGAAAATATAGATTGGTTTATAAGGTCTAAACAGCATCTGGATAGCCAATAAATTAGTGAACCCTCCAATTACAGCACCAACAACAACCATAAACAGTATTTTTACCCAAAACTCATCCATGAGGATTTCTCCTTTTGTTGCTTGAAATAAAGGCTTAATGACACGTTCTAATTGGAAAAACATAGAATGTGTTATCCACTTTTGCCCATCATTTAATTATAAAAGGATATCAAACTTAGTGCAAACGGGGAATTATAATGAATCTTAAATTTCAAAAAATTTTCATTACGGTAAATCCTGCAATCACTAGAAAGAAGGCACTACTGTTCATCGAAGAAAAATTATTCGAGGCGTGGGATCTTCAATATGGGGAACCCCTTACGCTTATGGCGGGATGCCGTTCCGTTCCTGTACTCGTCCAACCATTCCCTTCATCCCAGCCAACAATAAAGCTTTCATTTGATACAAACCAAATTTTATCCCTGCCTGCTTTTTCAGACCCAATTTCCGTGACCTTCCATGCGGAGGATAGATCAATAAATATAGGGCCCTTCTTTGCTGCACTCATCAACCAACTTCCCTTGAAAGATGGGACATTTGGGGAGATGGAAAAATTTTATCAGGAGATGAAATCCTACTGTCATCAACAAGGCTTTTCCTTCTTTTTAGTAGGAATACAGTCTCTAAAAGAAGGCGTAGTGGAAGGATATTGGCCAGGGCAAAATGGGTGGCAAACCCTTACTCTACCTATCCCTAATGTGTTTTATAATCGGATTCATTCGCGCAGAATGGAAGAATCGCCAACCTTCGATCTGTTTACAAATGAACTAAAATCATATTCAATCCCGATGTTTAATGGAGGGTTTCTTTCTAAGTTCGATGTACATGAGCTTCTTCTCTTAGAATATGAACTGCTTTCAAATCTGCCTGATACCATACTTTTTAACGAGAAGGAAGCCTTCTTTACATTTTTAGAGAACCATTCTGTTATCTATTTAAAGCCTACTTCCGGCAGTCAAGGAAGGAATATTTGCAGGTTAACACAAGTAGATGGAAAATGGAAAATCGAGCAAACCGGACATATACAAAATGTGCATATTGCGGATACGAATGAAAAGTTGTATAACGCCTTGAAAAAATTCTGCAGAAAACAAGCCTACATCCTTCAAAAGGGGATTTCCTTGTTTGAAATCGATCAGAGAAAAGTTGATTTCCGAATCCTTCTTCATCAAAACGAGCAGTTTCAATGGAAAGTTACCTCCATGGTTGCCCGGATAGGAGATCCAGGTAATATCGTTTCCAATCTTGCACAGGGCGGTATGATGAAAAACGGCTCAGACTTTTTAAAGGAAGTATTTGACCCTCAGGAAGCCGCACGTTTGCACCAAAAGCTTATAAGACTTGCTAAAAAAACTGCCCATACTTTGGCAGAAAATCATGATGATTTATTCGGGGAGCTCGGAATCGATTTAGCACTTGATGTTGACACACACCCTTGGATTATTGAAGTGAACTCGAAACCTTCGAAAAAATTTCAGGGCAACTATGAAACCTTTCGTCCATCAGTAAAGTCCATTGTTGAATTTATGCTTACTCTTGACCGAGAAAACCATCCATAAAAGGAGTTGCTGGCACGTGTTAATAGGATTAATGGCAACGTCAGATACACATGAAAATCATTATTTTACTGAAATAGCAAAAGCAGCTAAATCATTTAATATGAATGTATGTAAATTCACACCCGAGAATATTGATATCGATGTGAAGAAAGTTCGAGGAGAACGTTTTGATGCCGAAAAGGAAACATGGCGCTCTGAATCATTTGATCTCCCTGATTTTGTATATGACCGCTGTTTCCATGGCTTATCTCGTGTTTCGACGGAAATGCGCGATAAAATCAATTGGTTAAAAGTTAACTCAAGTTTCCTTGGCCTTGGCCTTCCAGGAAAGTGGGAAGTTTATCAAATTTTAAAAAAACATCCCCTGCTAGAGGCATTTTTTCCAGAAACCGTTCAAGTTACCACACCTGAAGAAATCAGCGGGCATTTGGAACGTCTGGATAAAATTATTATCAAACCAGAGTTTGGAGCAGGTGGTACGGGAATCTATCTTCTCACAAAAACCGAAGGCGGCACATTGGTGTCCATGACAAAAAAGGGCACCAAATACGACCGTAAATTTGACTCTAAATCTCAACTGAACAAATGGCTGCAGCATTTATTAAATCGATATAGTTACCTTTGTCAGCCTTATTTAGAACTTTGCAACCAGAAAAAGGAACCGTTCGATTTACGAATTTTACTTCAAAAAAACGAAAAAAATCAGTGGATGGAACGCGGCAGAGGCATTCGCCTGGGACAACAAGATGGAATCACCTCCAATTTAGCCACTGGTGGGGAAGCTATTTCGCTCGAGGCTTTCATCAAAAAAAATCCTGAATCTATTCCAATTGCTGCCGAACAAAAAATCCAGCATATCCTCCGTACCTTACCTGTCGAAACCGAAGCCGTTTTTGAAAGGCTATTTGAGCTAGGAATCGACCTAGGCATTGATAAAAAAGGGCAAATATGGATAATGGATATTAACTCAAAACCAGGTAGGAAAATCATCCAAACACTTCAACCTGAATCGATGAAGGATATCCATCGCGCACCGTTCCAATATAGCCAATTTTTAGCCGATCATCTTCAGAAAGCAGGTGAATAGAGAGTGAGAAAGACTTATCCTGCCGAGATTGCCGATACTCCCGGCAACGTTCTCTTCTATCCATCAGAGCTTGGAGATTTGGCAGAGATTGAATTAATATATTTTGGCCAGCATTCATGTCCTGCCATTGTTAAACAAAATCCTGCAATCAAGCAAACAATCGTCCTGTCAGAAAGTCTCGCGGAATCTTTAATATTTACTCAGGTCGATATGCCTCTACATCTATTTATATACGGTAAGAGCATTCATATTGGGCCAGTCGTCGGGATATTTTCATCAGGTTTTACCGGCATTTCAAACAAACCGCTCGGGGAACGTTCAGATTTTTTTTCAAAACTCCTTTCTCTGAGCCAAACAACAGGCTGTATCCCTTTTGTTTTCGGTGAAAATGTAATCAATTGGGAAAAAGAAACAATCAAGGGCTATGTCTATGAGAACGATGACTGGAATATTAACGAATTTCCTTTTCCAAATGTCATCTATGACCGGCTCCCTAACCGTTTGACGGAAAACCGGGATGGCCCTAAGGAAGTGAAACAGAAATTCCAAAAAGAGTATACAATTCCTTGGTACAATCCAGGTTTTTTTAATAAATGGGATATAAATGAACGGTTATGTGCGGATGAGCGGGCACTTCCTTTTTTACCGGAAACGTATCCTTTTCAATCTCTGTCCGTCGTAGAAACCCTGCTTTCTCATTACCGCCAAGTTTATATAAAGCCTATTCATGGCAGCCTTGGGCTTGGAATTCACCAAATTCTTTATGATAAACATGAAAATGTCTACTATTGTCGTTATAAAAATGATGCTCAGGAAAATAAATTGCAAAAGTTTTCTACTTTAGAATCCATTGTTAAACACATCTTTCATAATCGACCGCTTGAAAATCTCATTGTGCAGCAGGGCATACCATTAATTCGTTCTTCAAAACGACCTGTAGATTTCCGAGTGCATACGAACAAGGACAGCAAGGGAATTTGGCAGGTAACTGCAATCGCCGCAAAAATAGCCGGCGCTGGAAGCGTTACTACCCACATTAAAAGCGGAGGTGTCATCAAGACGATTGCCGAGCTATATGGTGATGATGATGAGGCGAAAGAAGTCGAACGAAAGCTTTCGGAAGCCGCCCTAATATTAAGTGAAAGTATTGAAGAGCACTTAGATGGCATCATTGCAGAAATCGGTTTTGATTTTGGATTAGATAAAAAAGGGCAAGTTTGGATGTTTGAAGCTAATTCTAAACCAGGACGTTCAATCTTTTCCCATCCAAAACTCAAAGAGTTCGAGCTGCTAACAAGAAAGCTCAGCCTTGATTATGCTATTTATCTTACGGAACAAACCATTACAAATGCTGTCGGTGTGCAGAGATGAATATTTTTTACGATATTCCAACTGAAAGCTGGTACCACGACCAAGAAAGCATGCAACTATTCGCCGGCGCGGAAAAAGAGGAAATACACTATAAACAGAATCAAAATAATCAAACACTTATTCCTATTTCTATTTTTCCAGGTAGCCGGATGCTCGTCGTCGGAATTTTAACTTCTTCAAATCCCAAAAAGGAATCAGGAATAGGGGGAAACTTGACCCTTTTTCAGGATTTATCCCTATATTTGTTGGAACATGGGATTTTAGTGTTTGTATTTACGGTTGAGACCTTTCATTCCATCCCTGTAAAAGGCTTCCTTTTTTCCTCCATTTCAAACAAATGGATCGAGGTTAAGATGCCGCTTCCCGATATAGTTTATAACCGAATTCCCTCAAGGGGCTTCGAGGCATCAGAGGATTTTCAACGGCTTATCAACTACTTTCAAGATCATGGTATGAACCTTTTCAATCCTTGTTTTTTAGATAAATATATGATGTATGAAGCATTGATGGAAGATGGCTCCCTCACCAACCATCTTCCATCAACAATTATCCTAGGTGATTGCGATGGACTGAGGGCTTTTTTAAAATCCCACAGACATATTTACCTAAAACCATCTAAAGGAAGCCAAGGGAAAGGTATTTACACACTAATCGAGAATCCTGATGAAACTCTTCAGTTTAATAGCCTAAAACATAGTGAATCCTTCCCAAATTTCTCCTCATTTTGGGAGCATAAAAAAATGCTACTGATGAGAAGAGCCTATCTCGCCCAACGCGCGGTTATACCAAAGAAACTGAATGGACATCGTTATGATTACCGAGTTCTCGTTCATTATGAAAATGGGTTCTATAAAATTACTGGTAAGGCTGTACGGATGTCACAAACCCAGGAAATCACAACCCATACTCCAAGAGGCGGGAAACTTTTCCCTTACAAAAACTTGCAATCGAGGAATTTAAACCGGAAGTTGGCGTACATTGCTCAAAAGTGCGGTCTGATTCTTTCGAAGAAATTCGGCTTTCTCGGGGAATTCTCTATTGATATTGGCGAAGATTCAACAGGATCACTCTTCATTTACGAAGTAAACTCTAAACCCATGCAATTTGATGAAGAAGAAATTGAAGCAAGCCGACTCTTGCATTTGAAAAACCTGTTTATTGAATTAACTTTATTAAATCAAACGAGAAAATAACCTCCATCTGCCGTTTTCCATTATAATGAAATGAGAGACAGCTTATATGGAGGTTATACATATGATTACTCATTTTCAATGGGCACCATTACATAAAAATTTACCAGGTTGGAAAATTTCCTTTTACTTTAACAAGCAGGCCGTCCAAGCCTTATACCATAAAGACGGGTCCATAGAATGGACTGCCAATCCCCCTTCAGAAACAGACGAAGCTAAGCTCAAAAGCATCATACATGACTTAATGGTCTATCATGTATATGAATAAGTTAGTGCTAAACTCCTCATTTCATTCATGAGGACTTACTCAGAATAAAAAGCCCTCTTTTGCCTACACTATAAAAAAGGTTAGGAGGGATTTCTTTTGGATAAAGAAGAATTCACATTTTTGAAGGATACCGAATATGAAGGCAAGAACTCTGCTTTCTTAGACATCGACCGTTACATCAATGAAGGGCTGGCTGGCGGGAATGTTTATGCAGCTGCTGACCTTCAGAACATTGAAGAAGCCCATGATTTTTATGATGAAACCGAGCCAAACAAGAATAAATAATTAGTGTCCGGAGCCTCCTTTAGGTGGCTCCTTTTTATTAAACTGTCAACTCCTCCTTTAGACCGAACATTTCCTTATTAATTATTCCATAAGCCTTTTCAAGATTAAGTAAATACTCTACTTTTTCTTTTGAATTTTTTGCCTTCACATTAATTTCCTTGTTCAACCTTGCATGATTTTCGCTTAAAGAAATCATTTTTTCCCCAGAAAAATTATACATAATCTGAGCTTTTAAAAAATCCGTAAAGTATCTAACTGTTCCAAACATGCATTACCCCCCTTAAATTTTGTTCATAAAGAAAACTTTTCTCCTATTCCATAGAGAGACGAGATTTCCTTATGATTTTGTTAAAAAATCGACTATTATAACTGATTACATCTAAAAAAATAAAAAAACAACTTCCCGATTAGAAGTTGTTAGAGTGCAAACGAAAACATAACAAAAAACAAACATGAATTTTCCATTTTTCAAAAAATGAAAAACATGCTCTTGTCAATTCTCGCACTTAACACCTCCTATCCTCGTAGGTTTATGATGCTGTGCTAAAAATAGGCAGGTATCCTGGCTCATGATCATCGCTTTTCGAACCTTCCCATCCCCTTTTGCAGAAGACAGTGGCATTACTCGAATCGCTCTCATATACAGTTGCGGGACAGCGCCGGATTCTAACCGGACTTCCCTTTTAAGCAGATAATCTTCAATATATTATCTGCACCTTTTTCTAGACGTATTTAATTTTCAGTTTAAATGTATTAAATTATCCCTTAAATTACAATGCGTGCTTCTGAAAGGAAATTGATTAGCACCTCTTCAATTACACAAAATCACTAATTAGTATTTCGCTCCATTATCCTTATTAATCAATATCTTTTCTTTTAATATCGATGTGATAATATGCTCCGAATCCCATTCGTGGCCAGATATCTCGATGAGCGGATATTGATTCGGCAAAACAATTTGCTGGATTTCATGAACTGCCAAGCCTTGATTATGTAATCGTAAAATTTCACCACGCAGGTTTTCCAAATAGTCGAGCTTTCTTTGAAACATTTCCTTCCCATTAGGGACATGACCGGCATGACAACAAAAAACCTCTCCAAAATCATATTGAAGTAATCTATTTATGGAATCGATGATAACAGGGACAGATTCTTCCCGTAAAACAAGCTTTGTTTTCGGTGTAACGAATAGGTCACCTGAAAACAGCATGCCATTACTGTGATTCAAATACACCATATGGTCCTTAGCATGACCTGGGGTAAAGATTGGCTCCCACGTTTGGGTACGGGAATGAACAGTCCTCCCCAACGGCTCAGCTTTGAAGCCGTCTCTCCTTCCCCAAAAAGCTTTGCGATAATCAGGATATTCAGCATCCTTGGCACAAACATCAATCGACATCGGATGAATATACATGGGAACTTTTTTATGTTCCTGTATCCAGGCCGCACCGCCAGTATGGTCCTCATGATAATGCGTTAGCGCCACTAAATCGAAGTCGGCTGATTCATAGAAAGGGATAAGTTCTTCCAATAAAATTTGGGCTCCCGTATCAATCAATAGGCCGTCTGTTAAAAAAACATATACACTCATCCCCGACTTTATTCCTTCAGGGGTCCCTTGTACACAAACCACATCATTTATCGTTTTAATCTCTAGCATGGCTTCCCTCCTCATCAATTGTATAAAAATAGTTTAATATCCTATTTCCCCCTTGTTCATTACAATAAATGTAATATCCCTCCATACTTTTTACAAGCAAATAGTATTTTCCTAGCAAAGACCCGTAGTATATTTTCCGGTAGAATCAAGGCACTTTTTGAAACCATTGTCATTGATTTAAGGTATTCTATTATGCAACTAAGAAAAGAAACAGCAAAAATCTGGCTTCGGTTAAAAGGAAGTTGTTAAGAAAGGGTACTCCGTATTTAAGTTTAGGCGATAAAAAAATTCACGGCTAATCATTAACGCTGAGTAACTATCAATATTACCTTGGTTGATAAAAAAGCTAAAGCATTCATGATACAGACTTTGAAACAATACTTTCCTGACAAAAACTTCACGTAATTATTAAAAAAAATCGACAAGCTGCTAAAAAGAACGAAGCTTATCTTACAAAAATCATGAAAAAGTATGGCTTTACGACCATTAACGATCAATGGTGACAATACCCCGATTCCAAAAGGTATGATTATCCAATTCTAGATTTACCATAAAAAAATTAATTAAATCACCAGAAAGTTATTCTAAAATTACAGAAACGATTGACAATATGTGAATTTACAAATAATATAGATTATATTAGAAAACTTGTAATATTCCAAAATAATAATTTACTTATCAAGAGTGACTGAGGGAACAGGCCCTGTGATGTCCGGCAACCGCCCCAATCGGGAACGGTGCTACTTCCTACAGAATGATTACATTCTGAAAGATAAGACGAAATAATTTCGCTGCCTCTTTCTGAATGATAGAGGCAGTTTTTTATGTTTAAGGGGGAAGGCTCATGATTGAAATCCGATCAGTCCGAAAGGAATACATATCGAAAAATACCCGAGTTGTCGGAGTGGATAACGTATCTTTGACAATTCAGACTGGTGAAGTTTATGGGATTGTTGGCTACAGCGGAGCCGGAAAAAGCTCATTAATACGCTGCTTAAATTTGCTTGAACGTCCGACAAAAGGAAAAATCATTATTGACGGGATTGACTTAACGTCTTTATCAGGCAAAGAGCTTCGAAAACAACGACAAAAAATCGGTATGATATTTCAGCACTTTTCCTTAGTCAGTTCCAAAACCGTTTTTGAAAATGTTGCTTTCGCCTTGAAAGCCGCACACAAATCAAAGGGCGTCATCAAAAGTCGCGTTCTAGAACTGCTGGACATAGTTGGGCTTAGTGATAAAAAGGATGTCTATCCGGCCCAGCTCAGCGGAGGTCAAAAGCAACGGGTCGGCATAGCGCGAGCCTTAGCCAATAACCCTACTGTACTATTATGTGATGAAGCGACTTCTGCCCTTGATCCAACAACAACAAAAGCGATTTTACAGTTATTAAAAAAGATTAGTCGGGAACTTGGTATCACTATAGTATTGATTACCCATGAAATGGAAGTAGTCAAAGAACTATGCCATCGAGTCGCTGTCATGCAGGATGGCAGGATTATCGAAGAAGGATCTGTTTATGAGATATTTTCACAACCAAAGCAGCAGTTGACGAAGCAATTCATCAGCAGTGTATTGGATTTTGAGCTTCCCTCACACTTAATTGAGGAAAGCAAAGGAACGATTATTCAAATTCAATTTGAAGGGCCCACCGCCGGTGAATCGATTCTTTCCGATGCTCTACAAAAGTATTCAGTAAAGGGAAATATCTTGCACGGCAAAATTGAATATATTCAGGATGTTCCATTAGGAATCTTAATCATTGAATTAATTGGTGAGGCTGCTGAAGTTCAATCGGCACTGGATTATATAACAAATCGGACCAGTTCTGTGGAGGTGTTGAAACATGTCACTGTTTGATTCCGTCGTCAATATTTTACCTGACCTTAATAAAGCCTTTCTCGAAACAATCTATATGGTTGGAATCTCCCTTGCGGTAGCCCTTCTAATTGGTTTGCCTCTTGGAGTATTGCTGTTTACAACGACCAAGAATTTAATCTTTGAAAATAACGTCGTGAATCGATCTCTCGGTTTCGCTGTCAATATTGTCCGTTCAATCCCGTTTATCATTCTCTTAGTCGCCCTCCTTCCTTTAACGGATTTGCTTACTGGATCAACGATAGGGCCAAGAGCGGCTTCTGTTTCCCTATCTGTATCCGCGATACCTTTTTTTGCAAGAATCGTTGAATCGGCATTACGCGAAATAGATAAAGGTGTGATTGAAGCTGCAATTGCTGTAGGTGCCACTCCATGGATGATCATTAAGGATGTACTTCTTCCTGAGGCAAAACCGGGAATCATTCAAGGGTTGACGTTAACGACCATTTCACTTATCGGTTACTCAGCGATGGCTGGGACAATCGGTGGGGGCGGAATTGGTGACCTGGCCATTCGGTACGGCTATTACCGTTATGACAACACAGTCATGATCACGACAATCGTCGTGTTAATCTGCCTTGTACAAATCATTCAAATGGTTGGTGACAAGGCCTCATACTTAGTAAACAAACGATAGAATCAGTCATTTTAACAATGATTTAATACAACATATTACAGGAGGAATTTCCAATGAAAAAAATAGCTTCTTTATTATCTGTTTGCGCACTAGCCCTTGGCTTGGCAGCTTGCGGAAGCGATGATGCTTCCCCAAAAACTGAAGACAAAAAAGAATTGAAAATCGGAGCAACTACCGGTCCTTACGCGGATATGGTAAAAGAGGCCATCAAGCCAGGCCTAGAAGATCTTGGCTACAAAATAGAAATCGTTGAATTCACTGACTATATCCAGCCAAATAAATCGCTTGGCAACAATTCAATCGACGCCAACCTTTTCCAGCACAAAGTGTATATGGATAACTTCGCTAAAGAAAATGATTTAGAGCTTTCTGACCTTGTTATTGTACCGACAGCACCAATGGGTATATACTCGAACAAATATAAATCGTTGAAAGACATTAAAGATGGTACATCACTAGCCCTACCGAACGATCCAGTTAACCTTGCACGTGCACTTAAAGTCCTAGTAGATGAAGATTTAATTGAAGTCAAGCCAGATGTCGATCCCTTAAAAATATCTGAAAAAGATGTAACAAAGAACCCAAAAAACATTCAATTCAAACCATTAGAATCGGCTCAATTGCCGCGTGCAACAGACAGCGTTGACCTATCAGCGGTCCCAGGTAACTTCGCTCTTGCAGCAAAAATGGATCTCCAAGATGCCCTTGTTTTAGAAAACATGCCGGATATGTATCGTAATGTTGTTGCTGTGAATACAAAAGATGCAGATGCACAATTTGCTAAGGATATTAAATCAGTAGTTGAATCAGACAAGTTTGAAGAAGTAATCGATAGCAAGTTTGCAGGCTTCGGAAAACCAGATTGGATGAAATAAGAAACCAAACCATAAAATTCAAGGCCTGCTCCCTTTTTGGGAACAGGCCTTGAATTTTTCCGCCATACTATGCGAAGATATCAATCAATGCAATTAATAAGCATTTGTAGTAGGGTTTTACATATATTTTATCATAGATGGATGCTCTCTGAAGGTTCGCATGTTTCTCGGGGAAGACACAATATAATGATATAGTTGTCAATAAAAGCGATAATCAATTATTACTAATTTCATTTTCTCGTTGTTCACACAGTGTCTCCTTGTTTAAGCCTAGCTACATATTGTTCAATTTTTTCGAGAAGTTCAACTGGATCGTTTGCGACAATGTTTACACCATTTACAACTGCAAACGGCTGCATTAAACATTGTCCGCAATACAACAAGCATCTATCCTCAATAACCTCTAGACCGCTACACTCCATTAATTTATCTTTAATAGTTTCCAACTCATCTTCGAAGTTACTAGGGCAGAACTTTACACTAATTTTCATATCTAATTCCCCTTTTATTTAGTTGCTAACATTTTAAGTAGATATACAAAAAATGTGCAAGAGTACACCTAAACGCAAAAATGTTTTATCGCGTTAAAATGTTGCTACCATGATGGTCAACCGCGGTAAAACACATATTTGCGTGGTGAATTTTTATGTATTATGATGTGAACTATCACAGGCGGAAAATTAAGAAAATTCAGCTTTTTTATGTAAAAAAAACGATTAAGGAGCGGTAAATATGACTAAAAAAACAGTTGGATCTTCTAAAGCAAAGAAAGAGGAATTGTTTCCGGTTAAGAGTGTCCATTACGTAGAAATCTATACTGGGAACGCAAAGCAGGCTGCTTATTATTACGCAAACGCTTTCGGATTCAAGCTTATAGCATATAAAGGACTAGAAACAGGCTCCCGTGACCGTGTATCTTACGTTATGGCACAGGGCACCATCCGATTGATTTTAACAGGAACTCTATCAGACAGCACAGATGTGGCTGAGTTTATTAAAACTCATGGCGAAGGAGTAAAAGATATCTCCCTTCTCGTAAAAGACCTAGAAAAAACATATGCGGGTGCTATTGAACGCGGTGGCATCGCTCTTCGAGAACCATGGGTGGAAGAAGATGAAAATGGCAAAGTAAGAAAAGCAATCTTAGGCACATATGGGGATACGATTCACACGCTTGTTGAGCCAATCGATTATAAAGGTGGATTTCTGCCAGGTTTTAAAGCTCGTGAGGACAACTTTGGAGCTCAACCTTCAGGCTTAATCGGTATTGACCACCTTGTTGGTAATGTGGAAGTAATGGATGAATGGACAAATTATTATGAAAAAGTATTCGGTTTTACTGTTCTGAAACATTTTGATGATGAAAACATTTCGACCGAGTACTCAGCCCTAATGTCAAAAGTTATGATGAATGGGACAGGACGCATTAAGTTCCCGATAAATGAACCGGCTGTAGGAAAACGCAAATCTCAAATTCAAGAATTCCTAGATTACTATAATGGTCAAGGTGTTCAGCATCTTGCCCTTTTAACAAACGATATCATCACCACAGTGGCCACACTAAAAGAAAATGGTGTTGAGTTTTTAAAGACTCCTGACACTTATTACGCAGACCTCGCCAATCGTGTAGGAGATATAGATGAAGATGTGAAACGACTTCAAGAACTTAATATCCTTGTCGACCGTGATGATGAAGGGTACTTGCTCCAAATTTTCACAAAACCATTAGTTGACCGTCCAACTATGTTTATCGAAGTCATTCAGCGTAAAGGTGCACTTGGTTTTGGCGATGGAAACTTTAAAGCATTGTTTGAATCGATTGAACGCGAACAGGAACTTCGTGGAAATATTTAATATGAACCGGCCATCTGGCGTAATACCCAGTATGGCCTCCTATTATAGGAGGTGTGAGGTTGTTGTTAACAAAAGTAAATGGAATGTGGAAAGAGGAAGCGCTCAGTCATTTTATGACCGAACTTATTGATTATGCAGGCCTGTTTCCACCAAGTGCACTTCCGCTTCCAGAAGCAATTTCAAATTATCATGCATATATCCATGATTCGGACAGCTGGATGCTTGGTCCATTTGTTATTCCCGCTTCACGACTGAGTGAACTCGAACCATATAAAGATCAATTTAATGATCAATATCCACTTCGATTATCTGTTATTTTAACGAAACCCCTAGAAATTGAAACGGCTATGGGAGATATTCACCTTTTTTTAGAAACATATAAAACAGCTGGTACCATTGAGGCGATCGAAGTTCCGCTTCCAGAAAAAGTTGATTCTTCTTTCTTAGAGAAACTCGAAAAACAAACAGCCAGTTATCCGATTTATTGTGAAATAGCAGGAACGATTGATCAACTTCCATACACATTGGATACTATTCGCTTGATCAATCAAAAATCCTTGAAAAGTATTGGTATTAAAATGCGCATGGGCGGCATTACATCGGATTTATTTCCTTCTGCCGAACAAGTAGCGATTGTTATTCATGAATCCCGAAAAAGAAATCTAACTTTAAAGTTCACAGCGGGTCTGCATCATCCGATCCGCCAGTATCGAAATGAAGTGGAAACAAAAATGCATGGCTTTGTTAACGTATTTACAGCAGCCCTTCTTTCCTACTGCCATTCAATAGACAGCAAAATCATTGAAACCATATTGTTGGATGAGGATCCAACACACTTTTCGTTTACACCAGACACGCTTTCTTGGCGCAGTATATCTGTCAGTTCTTCTCAAATCAACAAAGCACGCACAGTCTTCGCTGCTTCTTACGGAAGCTGTAGCTTTGATGAGCCGCGTAAAGAACTTGGTGAACTGACTATTTTTAATGGGGAGGCACCACGATGAAATATTCTTTTATCGAAACAACACCGGAATCACATTTTCCGATTCAAAATTTGCCATATGGCATCTTTCAATTCAAAGACAAAGGCCCGCGTGCCGGTACAGCTATTGGTGAATATGTTCTTGATTTATCTGTAATTGACGATGCCGGGCTGTTAAAAGGGACCGGTGCAGAAGAAAAGAATGTCTTTTCCGCTTCTTCACTCAATCTATTTATGGAACTCGGCCGTCCCGCCTGGACTTCTGTACGTAAGAAATTACAATACCTTTTGGATGCGAACACGCCTGATTTACGTGATGATGAAGAACTTCGTTTAAAAGCTTTCCACCCATTGAAAGATGTAGAGATGCTACTTCCTGCAAAGATAGGAGACTATACAGACTTCTATGCCTCAAGAGAGCACGCGACCAATGTGGGGACTATGTTCAGAGGAAAAGATAATGCACTCATGCCAAACTGGACACACTTGCCGATCGGATATCATGGACGGTCCAGTTCTATCGTTCCAAGTGGTACAAAGGTGCGGCGCCCTTCGGGACAGCGCAAACCAAAAGATGCAGATCCAGTATTTGGTCCGTCTATTCAGCTTGATTTCGAACTTGAAATGGGTTGGTTTATTGGACCTGGCAACCGCCCTGGAGAACCAATTCCAGTTAATCAGGCTGAAGATCATGTTTTCGGGCTAGTTCTCGTGAATGACTGGAGTGCACGTGATATTCAAGCATGGGAGTACCAGCCTCTTGGGCCATTTAATTCTAAGAATTTCGCTACATCAATCTCTCCTTGGGTTGTGCCGCTAGAAGCATTAGATCCTTTTCGCACACCTGGGCCGCAGCAGGAACCGGAGCCGTTTCCATACTTACAACAAACAAAAGACGGCGCATTCAATATTAACCTTGAAGTTCATTTGACACCAGAAAACACAGAACAATCAACCAAAATTACGAATACAAATTTTAGCTATCTGTATTGGTCGATTGCTCAACAGGTGGCTCACCATACCATTACTGGATGTAATCTACGCCCTGGTGACATGCATGCATCTGGTACTATCAGCGGTCCTAACCGTGAAGAACGTGGCAGCCTGCTTGAACTTTCATGGCGTGGCACAGAACCGCTTAAACTTAACAGCGGCGGTAAACGAAGCTGGATTGAAGATGGAGACAAGTTAACTATCAGTGGCTGGTGCCAAGGAGATGGGTATCGAATTGGTTTTGGTGAAGTAAGCGGTCAAGTTTTGCCGGCCCTTTCAGAGGCAAAGATTTTAGGTACGCAAAACGTGAAGAAGTAGCACCTATATACAAAAGATGACAGCTGGAAAAGGAGTTTAGTCAATGACACATTATGTTAAAATGGGCCGCATTCCACATAAACGTCATACTCAGTTTCGTAAGGACGATGGAAGCCTATATTATGAGCAATTGATGGGCACAAAAGGTTTCTCTAGTATTCAGTCACTCATTTATCATATCAATCAGCCAACACAAGTTAAGAAAGCAGCAAAAATTCGTGATGTTCATTATGAACTTGAAGAAAAAGATGCGTTAATACATCGTCATTTCCGGACCTGGAATACAAATGTAGGCGGTGATTTTCTAGAAGCCCGCAAAATTTTCCTGGCTAACGATGATGTAGCTCTCGGCGTTGCACGCCCTAATAAGCAGATGGATTATTTTTATCGGAACGGTGAAGGTGATGAATTGTTGTTTGTTCATGAAGGCACGGGCAAGATTGAAAGTATTTTCGGCGATTTAAGTTTCGGACCTGGTGACTATCTTGTCATTCCAATAGGCACAACATATCGTGTAGTTTTAGAGTCAAAGGAAGCTAGATTTTTCATTGTTGAATCAAATTCCTCTATTGTTCCTCCAAAGCGCTATCGCAATGAATTTGGCCAACTCCTTGAGCATTCACCTTATTGCGAGCGTGATTTCCGGACACCAGAAAAACTGGAGCCGAAAGATGAAAAAGGAGAATTTGAAATACGAGTGCGAGCACAGGGTATGATTACATCCTATACGTATGATTTTCATCCGCTTGATGCGGTAGGATGGGATGGTTACCTCTTTCCTTATGCGTTCAGCATTCATGATTTTGAACCGATAACAGGGCGCGTTCATCAGCCACCGCCAGTACATCAGACGTTCGAAGCGCATAATTATGTTGTCTGTTCATTTGTGCCGCGTATGTATGATTACCATCCAGATGCCATTCCTGCTCCTTATGTCCACAGCAATGTGGACAGTGATGAGGTTCTATACTATGTTCATGGTAACTTCATGAGCCGTCGAGGTATTGAAAAAGGCTCACTTACCCTTCATCCAAGCGGTTTGCCACATGGGCCGCATCCAGGCAAAATTGAGGCAAGTATCGGTAAAAAAGAAACACAGGAACTAGCCGTCATGGTCGATACATTCCGTCCCTTGTATATCGTAAAGGACGCACACGATATAGAAGATGAAGAATATATGAGCAGCTGGCTGGCAAAATAATTGCTGATAATATCTTAATACCTTACTGAATCTATCATGCACATGATTGAGCATCTCCCCAAATAGATCGATTCTCCCATTATTCTTAATATATTGCCGGAGTAAGATTTCCCCTTGCCCCGGCATTTTGTTTGTAACCTACTTTGTCATTACAAGTGGGGATTACAAAGATGACCCCGATTCAAAATCGAGGTCACAGCATCAATAATATAGGCTCTTTATGCTTGAATGATAGGGTATATTCAAATCGTTACTTTCTACTTACTCATATTTAATGCGCTTACATTTTTAGCTGCTTTATAAATATCTTTCTTGTTAAATAAGTATGGCTTGAATTTCCATTCGGCGAACATAACTAGTTGGTCATCATAGTGGTCACTTATCGTTCCATCTTTTTTTACAAATCCAATTTGACCAGGCGGTGTGATGTTAAAGCCACTCGGCCCTTTCGGAGTCATTTCAATATAATGATTTTCACTTCCACGATTCATTTCAATAATTGGAGTCATTGAGCCATACCCGTGGGGAATACCAATCAATGATTTTTCACCAAAAGTCATCGTTTTTATAGGCATACGCCATTTTTCTGCTTTTACCCCTTTTTCTGATTGCAATTTAGCAAGTACTTCGTTTGTGCTTTCCATTATTATTTTTTCCTGATCTACGTTCACCCATTTATAGTTTGTAGATTCCTTGCTTAATATTTTATATGCTAATGAAGCCCCATAGCGATGATCGGTAATTTCTTTCGTTATTCCATAGAAGTCTCCCAATTCATCCATAAAGAGTTTATCATGGAGATTATTCCACCATTCATCAAAGAATGCCGCAATCCCTGCATCATAATATCCATCTTTATTTTCGTCTTCTTTTAGATTATTCCATTCTTCCAGTTTTTCAATTAAATAGGTGTAGTTCCCGTTGGTTGATTTATTCTTGTCCAACACATCAATCAATAACGGTTTAAAGAGGTTTGCTCGAAGCTGTGCAAAGCTTGCCGTATAATTAATTTCATTAATATCTTCTAATGTAACTTTCCCTCTCGCTTCCATCCCATTGATATATTGTTGGACTCGATTATCCTCACCCCAATAATAACTATATTCACCATTTACCCACTCTTTAGAAGGCTTATTGTTCCAATTAACTACATAGCCAATCTTCGGATTGATTACATGAGGGTTCTCTTTAAAAGGAATAAAACCTTTCCACTCATATTCTCCTGTTCCTGGTGTAGGGATTCTTTCATCAATTTTGCTGTTTCTAACTGGATATCTTCCTACATGATAATACGCTATATCACCTTTCTTATCCGCATAATACCAATTCAAAGACATCGTATATTCACTAGCTGCATTCTCAAATTCTTTTAAGTTTTTTGCCCAATTCGCTTTCATGTAAGCCGACATGCTTTGGGCCTCAGTTCCACGGAAAGACCACGACTTACTGTAAGCCACGTTATTTGTTTCATCTCTACTAATTACAGGACCATGTACTGTCCGATAATAAATCTTTTCTACTGTTTTCTTTTCTCGATTGTCTCCTTTGACTGTGAAAGATTCCTTCCTCTTTTCCATGTCTCTCCACTTCCCTTTGTATAAATACTGGGAAGCGTTGTTCGCATTCAATTTTTCCTCAAAGATATCGGTTACATTTCCGTACCCAGCTGTAGCACTTAGAGTAAAGTGATTGTTGGCTCCGAACATGATGAAAGGATAGCCTATGAATCCTGAACCTTCCATATCAAAACCTGGCGCATGCAAACCTACCTCGTACAAAAATCCAGGAGCAACAAAACCTACTTGTGGTCCACTGAATAATAAAGCATTTCCTGTTGCAGATTTCTCGGAACCGACTATGGCGGCATTACTGCCTATCTTTAACGGTAATCCAAGTTCTTCAGATGATTGGACAAAATTCTCCCTTTCCTTTCCGACTTTTTCAGAAGCTTTGATTACAGCTGAAGACAGTATTTGAAGGGATTGAGAAGACGAGTCCCTTTTTGGTTTCCCCTCGCTTACAATGCTTGTAGGAGCGCTAGGATCATTTTTCCACACTAAATCATCAAACATTTTCCGGGAAACTTCTGTCCCATATTCATGTTCTAGCTTTGCAAGTATCTCTGCGTTTTTTAACTCCTGGTGATTATCCATAAAATAGGTCATGGATACCATATAAACACGGACAACATCTGTCGAAGTCCATTTTTGCGGTAAAAACTGATATTCATGAAACTCCTTCGAAAGTTTATCATCTGGATCTTTTAAAGCTTCATTTACATAACGTGAAATACCTTCAGCAAATTTTGCTATTAATTCTTTAGGCTGACGATCCAGACCGTCAATCATTTTTTTAATTTCTTTATCACTATATCCATCTCTTCTGGATTGCTCATCTTTTGAAAGATAATCCTCTCCAAAAATTTCTGAAACGGTCCCCTCATTTCCGCGACGGAACATTTCCAACTGAAATAGTCGATCCTTTGCCATAACATATCCATACGCTTCATATAAATCTTTTTTATTTTTAGCGTATAAATGGGGTACTCCAAAATTATCACGTACTACTTTGATCCCTTCATTCTTATCCTTCCCAGCAAAAACTAGATTTTGAGGAAAAAAGAAAACAAATAGGATTATGACTGATATTAGCCACTTCGTCTTCATAATTACATTTCCACCTCCACTTTTTTATAACACTTATATCACGAATCATAACCTTGCTGTTATACTAATTCAAGATAATATTTAAATATTTAGAACTTTCAGGAATATATTATTAGTTTTTATCTTACACTATCCAACTTTTGTTCTAAATCCCTTAGTCATGTGAGTATTCCATTAATTCCAGCAAATCATTTATTATATTAAAATATCAAATTATCCTTATTATGAAATCAGAGAGGTATGAGAAAATAGCTCATAATATTAAAGAAGGAACGACTTATTCCTTCGTCTTTGACTGCATAGGTCAAAGTAATTTTGCCGGTAACTTGATCGCTTCTGATTTGAATATGACATTTATAAGGAATCATGTTTGCAAGATTGCAAGAAAATCATACGTTGAAAAACAGTGTGTTTCACAAATTACATAATAAAAGCAATACGACCATTTCCTCCATCCATTTGGGTTTATTGGTGTAATTTAAGGTATAGAATCATTACTTCGAAAAAAACTATTAAAATAGCTTGAAAATCAATGTCCTTGTCCTATTGTTTTTCTAATAACTTGTAATACCATTGTTTCTTTTCCACTTTATTCTTTTTCGCTATAATGAGATAGATAGTGAGAAAGAAGGTGAACACGATGCTTGAAAAGCTTAAACAAAAATTCCCAAACGCTCTTTCCAATATACAAGATACGAAGAACATTACTTCTTATATTTGGTTTGAAGACTCTATTGGGAGCACAATCGGTATTCCCCGTTCAGAAATTTCGGCCGAGGAAATCCGTTTGTTGGAACTGCTCTTTACTCCTTTATTTTACCAAAATAAAATTAACACGTTTCCTCACACACCATGGAATACTTTTTTATTCGAACCGAATGCATCCTTGCCTTTAACAAGCTGGGAGAATGTCCGGTTTATCCACTTTAATCTGACTCATGCTGATTTTTCGCACTCCCATTTCGAGGATGCCTTCCTCGCATTTGTCCCATCTGATTCAGTCTTGATCTGGGAAAATGAAAAGGCGGGTATTTTAATTGAAACAGACACAGATGAGTCGTTATCAAAAAATGAACTGCTTGCTATTTCAACCACGCTTGAGAGTGATTTTTATGTTAAGACTCGAATGTTTACCGGTCGCTTTCACTCTGTAAACCAAGAACTCCCTTATCACAGAAATCAGGAGAATAAGTGTTTTGACCTGGCACAATTGCATTTGCCAGATTTAAAAGTGACTGATTTGGCCGACATCATTCCTCACTCACTGATAAGTGACCAATCTGCAACGAGTAAAACTTGGTATATCAATGAAATACTCGGTAAAACCATGAATGATACTGAACTAATGAAGACGATTAAAACGTATATTGAGTGCAATTCCAATGCAACCTATGCCGCAAAGCAACTTTATATACATCGAAACAGCCTACAATACCGAATAGATAAATTTACTGAAAAAACTGGACTCGATATTAGAAACTTTCCGCATGCCTTGGCTGCTTACTTAATTCTTTTGCTGAATGATTAACTACTATTTGCAAAGTTAACAAAGGAATTATTATCCTTTTTTGTGCAGTGTGCCTATACTTTTTTCCAATTTGATAGATTAGACTATAGTTATTGGTACAAGTAATTAGGAGTTTAAAAGGAGGAATTTTCATGGCAGAGTTAGTATTAGATCATATATTTAAGGTTTATGATAAAAAAGAAACAGCTGTTAAAGATTTTAACCTTCGTGTGGCCGATAAAGAATTCATTGTTTTCGTGGGACCGTCCGGTTGCGGAAAATCGACGACTTTACGGATGATTGCCGGACTTGAAGACATTTCCCAAGGAGATTTATATATAGACGGCAAGCGGGTCAATGATGTCCCACCGAAAGATCGTGATATTGCGATGGTTTTCCAGAACTACGCCTTATATCCTCATATGTCCGTCTATGACAATATGGCATTTGGATTAAAACTCCGTAAAACGCCAAAAATGGAAATCAAGCAGCGGGTCAATGACGCAGCAAAAATCCTCGGTCTCGAAGACCTTTTAAATAGGAAACCGAAAGCACTTTCAGGTGGACAACGCCAGCGTGTGGCACTCGGTCGTGCAATTGTACGAGACGCAAAAGTTTTTTTAATGGATGAGCCATTATCAAATCTTGACGCCAAACTCAGGGTTCAAATGCGTGCTGAAATCGCAAAACTACATAAACGACTGGACACTACAACAATTTATGTCACTCATGATCAAACAGAAGCAATGACCATGGCCACACGACTTGTTGTTATGAAGGACGGTATCATCCAGCAGGTCGGCGCACCAAAAGACGTGTACGAGAAACCAGTGAATGTCTTCGTGGGTGGCTTTATCGGATCACCAGCTATGAACTTCTTTACCGGAACATTAAAAGAAGGCATCATTAAAATTGGGGAGCAAACGCTTGAAGTACCCGAATTGAAAATGAATACGCTGCGTGATCAAGGCTATATCGGAAAAGAAATTATCCTTGGCATCCGTCCAGAGGATTTCCATAATGAAGGGGCTTACATCAAGGAGTCTCCAAACACTACATTCACGGCTCAAGTCGATGTAGCTGAACTCATGGGTGCCGAAATTATGCTCTACTCGACATTCGCTGGCCAGGACTTCGTCGCGCGCATCGATGCAAAAAACATCATCCAAGCAGGCGATAATATTGAACTTGCTCTCGACATGAATAAAGCCCACTTTTTTGATAAAGGGTCCGAGCAGCGCATTTTTGCTGAAGGAGAATCACAAATGGAGTATGGCTTGAAGTTACTTTCTAATTAAATTTCATATACGCACAAAGACCCGTTCATATGAATGGGTCTTTGTGCGTATATTTCAGCTAAGGTCTTGAACTCTACTATATCTATAAAATCTATTCCTGCACAAGTACCACTTCATCATGTCCACATTTAGAGCAGTTCATGATGTGTGGACATTGACCTTTTTGGAGCGATTGCGGGTATCCATCGTTTTGCTTAAGCGTATCTATATCCATGTATGCACTGTATGAATCAGCATAATCCATGAATTTCCCTTTATCATCAAGATCACTGCCACATTCCGGGCAATTCACATGAATTTTTCTGAGGCCGTTGCAAAGCGGGCATAAAGCCATTGTATTCCCTCCTGTTCTAGAAACTTATATACTCAGTATTTGTTTATTCTATTATTTTAACACCTTAAAACACCCTCCCTAAAAACAGCGGGAGGGTGATCATAGGCAATTATTTATTAACCATGTTAGCAGGATCTACCCATGCTTTAAATTCATCATCAGTCAAGAATTCCAATTTCAACGCTGCTTCTTTTAATGTAGAGTTGTCTTTGAATGCAGTTTTGGCAATTTTAGCTGCTTTTTCATAACCGATATGTGGGTTCAATGCTGTTACTAGCATAAGAGAACGGTCAACATTTTCTTTGATTTTATCTTCATTCGCTGTGATGCCTACTGCACAATTATTGTTGAAAGAGTGAATGCCTTCTGTCAATAATTTAACAGTTTGTAGGAAGTTATAAATGATAACTGGTTTGAATACGTTCAATTCGAAGTTACCTTGGCTTGCTGCAAAGCCGATTGTTGCATCGTTACCAACAATTTGTGTCGCAATCATTGTCAACGCTTCACTTTGTGTAGGATTTACTTTACCTGGCATGATAGAGCTGCCTGGCTCGTTTTCAGGAATAGCGATTTCACCGATTCCGCTTCTTGGGCCGCTTGCCAGCCATCTAACATCGTTCGCAATTTTCATTAAGTCCGCTGCTAATGCTTTTAATGCGCCATGAGCGTAAACAATTTCGTTATGACTTGTTAATGCATGGAACTTATTATCCGATGTTACGAAAGAATGTCCTGTATCCGCCGCTATTTGTTTTGCAGAAAGTCCTGGAAATTCTTTTTTCGTATTGATCCCAGTACCTACAGCTGTACCGCCTAGTGCTAGATTCAATAGTTTTTGACTGCTTTCTTCAATCATCACTAAGTCTTTATCAAGCATCGCTTTCCAACCAGAGATTTCTTGGCCTAAAGTTAGTGGTGTTGCATCTTGAAGATGTGTACGTCCAATTTTCACAAGATCCCAGAATTCTTTTTCTTTTGCTGCAAAAGTATCACGAAGTACTTTAATTGCCGGTACTAATTTTTCAGCAACTTCCATATAGGCTGCAATATGCATAGCCGTTGGGAATGTGTCATTAGAGCTTTGCGCCTTGTTGACATCATCATTTGGGTGAAGGGTTTCGGACTCACCGTTTTCTTTTAACCATTCATTCCCTTTGTTAGCGACCACTTCATTCACATTCATATTACTTTGAGTGCCACTGCCTGTTTGCCAGACCACAAGGGGGAAATGTTCATCAAGTGTACCTTCTAGAATTTCGCCACAAATTTTAACGATGGCATTCTTTTTCACTTCTGAAAGATCACCAAGGTCATAGTTCACTTTAGCTGCCGCTTGCTTTACATATGCAAAAGCACGGACTAATTCAATCGGCATTTTTTCATTACCAATTTTGAAGTTGTTACGGCTTCTCTCGGTTTGTGCTCCCCAATACTTATCAGCAGGAACTTTCACTTCACCCATCGTATCTCGTTCGATTCTGTATTCCATGTGTTCTCCTCCTATGTTTGCACTATCCACCGAAAACCTTATGTATATGAAATGAATAATGACATATTATTAATTCTTCTCTCTATACATTGTACAAACTTTATTATTTTAAAGCAAAGAAACAGAACAAAACCTTCCCTATATTTCAGAAAATCCATTTAATTAAACAAAGTCTTTTAAAGTATCTCAACACCTTATACCATCGCGTTTTCCACAATATTTAGGGGTTTTTCATTGGACCAATCATGTTTTGACAACGCTAGTCCTAATTAACCAATAAAGAATTATCGAGCAATATTTTCCCAGAATGTTCTTGACAGCACTTTATATATATAGTAAATTCAAAAGAAATTGAATAATCTAAACTCTTATCGAGAGAGGTATAGGGAATGGCCCGATGACACCTCAGCAACCTTCATTTGTTTCAAACCAATGAAAAGGTGCTAATTCCACAAGTTTGTGAACTTGGAAGATAAGAAGAATGACTCGTCCATACTTAACCAAGTCTTCTTCTTAAAGAAGACTTTTTTTTATTTTATAAAACACAAAGGAGCAGTGAAAACTATGTATAAAACAGAAACATATCTTGCTCAACTAGGTAATCGCAGTGAAACGGCGACAGGAACAGTCAATCCGCCGGTTTACTTTTCGACAGCTTTCCGCCACGAAGGAATTGGCCAATCAACTGGATTCGATTACACAAGGACAGGTAATCCAACACGTCAACTTTTGGAACAATCCATCGCCAACCTTGAAAGAGGTGACCAAGGATATGCTTGCAGTTCAGGAATGGCGGCCATTTCTACCATACTAGCCTTATTTAAATCAGGTGATGCATGGATAGTCAGCGAAGATCTATATGGTGGTACATATCGTTTGCTAGAACAAGGTTTTAAAAAATGGGGCTTACAGTGTGACTATGTAAACACTTGTTGTTTAGAGGATATCGAAAAAGCTATTACTCCTCAAACAAAAGCCATCTTTATCGAAACTCCCACTAACCCTCTTATGCAGCAAACAGATATTAGCGCTGTTGCCGCACTTGCCAAACAATTTAATTTACTGTTGATTGTTGACAACACTTTTTATACGCCGCTTCTGCAGCAGCCTATCCTGCTTGGAGCCGATATTGTAATCCATAGCGCAACGAAGTATCTCGGTGGTCATAATGATGTTCTTGCTGGACTAATCGTGGCTAAAGGTGCAGAATTATGTGATTCGATTGCCTTCCATCATAATGGAACAGGAGCGGTGTTGAGTCCATTTGATTCATGGCTGTTAATGCGCGGAATGAAAACCCTGGCACTGCGGATGGAACGTCATGAAAAGAACGCCAAAATCCTTGTAGATTATTTATCAGAACATGAATGTGTAACGGACGTCCTGTATCCCGGCAGAGGTGGTATGATTTCTTTCCGGATAATTGACGAAGCAGCGGTCAATCCATTTTTACAATCACTTTCATTAATTTCATTTGCAGAAAGTCTTGGAGGCGTTGAAAGCTTCATCACCTATCCTGCTACACAAACACATGCCGATATCCCTCTTGAAGTTAGAACTGCTAATGGGGTTTGTAATCGACTTCTACGCTTCTCGGTTGGCATCGAAGACAGCGACGATTTAATTCAAGACCTCCAGCAAGCATTTGCACATGTAAAAAGGGAGGCACTACGATGACAAATCATGATTTCAGTTTTGAAACCAAATTACTTCATAACCAGCATAAATTCGATCCGACAACAGGCGGTGTGAGCGTCCCTATTCAGCACGCTTCCACTTTCCATCAAACTGATATCGATACATTCGGCAAGTACGATTACAGCAGGAGCGGAAATCCAACACGGGAAGCACTTGAAGATATCATTGCCGAGCTTGAAGATGGTACTCGCGGCTTTGCCTTTTCTTCAGGTATGGCAGCCATTTCAACAGCATTCCTTCTGCTTTCTGCTGGCGACCATATCGTCATCTCAGAAGATGTGTATGGCGGTACGTTCCGGATGGTTACAAGCGTGTTGACCCGCTTCAACATCGAGCATACTTTCGTTGATATGACGGACCTCGAAAGCGTTAAAGCGGCCGTTCAACCTAATACGAGAGCGATATACATTGAAACACCTTCAAATCCATTGCTTAAGGTGACTGATATTAAAGCCGTTTGTGATATCGCAAAAAAAGTCGGCGCATTGAGTTTTGTCGACAATACATTCTTGACACCAGCTCTGCAAAAACCGCTGAACTTAGGGGCGGATGTTGTCCTTCATAGTGCGACGAAGTTTTTATCCGGACACAGTGATGTCGTAGCTGGGCTTGCTGTCGTAAAAGATCCTGAATTGGCTGAAAGACTCGGTTCCCTTCAAAACTCCTTTGGTGCGGTACTTGGTGTCCAGGATGCCTGGCTTGTTATGAGAGGTCTGAAAACCTTGTCTGTACGAATGGAACACTCTCAAAAAGGAGCAGAAAAAATTGCAGACTACTTAAAACAGCAGCCATTAGTGAAAAAGGTGTATTACCCTGGGCTTACTGATCATCCACAGCATGCAATCCAGGAAGGACAGGCCCTTGGTGCAGGTGCAGTTTTATCATTTGAACTAGAAAGCGAGGAAATTTTCCGCTCATTTGTGAATACTGTCGAACTTCCTGTTTTTGCGGTTAGTCTTGGAGCAGTGGAATCGATATTATCCTACCCGGCAAAAATGTCCCATGCTGCCATGCCTGCTGATGAAAGGGAAAAACGAGGCATCACCAACAGCCTGCTTCGCCTCTCTGTCGGCCTTGAGAATCCAGATGATTTAATTAAAGACTTTGACGCTCGCTCTTGTAAAAAGTGCAAAAGCGCATGCTATTCCAGTTAAATAAAATATATAGAAAAAAAGGGTGCCTAGAGCAACCCTTTTTTCTATTATTAGGATTTTAAATGAGGCATTCACTACGTTATTACTAAAAAAATTATAAACCTTAATTTACCCACGAGTTCTTCCATCTCCCAAAATAAAAATAAAGGCCATCGATTTCTCGATAGCCTTAACATCATTTCTTCATATTATATTTTTCTAAGAAGCGATCCACACGTCCGCCTTTTTCAGCAAATTTCTGCTTGCCGGTATAAAAAGGATGCGTATCTGAACTAATCTCTACTTTTAATAAAGGATAAGTTTGACCGTCTTCCCACTTAATTGTTTCGTTAGATTTTTTCGTAGAGCCTGTAATAAATTTATAACCACTGTTAGTATCCATAAATACTACTTGCTGATAATCAGGATGAATTCCTTGTTTCATTATTATCACCTCTTCGTAAGTATCCCTCATTTTCTGAAAAATTATTCTTAATTTCTCCCTTCATTATTCCACTAGGTTTTTATCCAGCCATTCCCTTATGCGACCCAGCCTGCAGTTCATACATTTGATAGTACTTTCCTTTCAACTCCATTAATTCTTCATGTGTCCCCTGCTCAGAAATCTGTCCTTTATCCAGTACAAGAATTTGATCGGCATTTTTAATCGTGGAAAGCCTATGTGCAATGATAAAGGTCGTTCTTCCTTTCTTTAGTACTTCCATTCCTTCCTGGATAATGGCCTCTGTTTCTGTATCGATGCTTGCAGTGGCTTCATCCAAAATCAAAATCGCCGGATTAAATGCGAGCGCGCGTGCAAAAGAAATTAGCTGCCGCTGTCCTGAAGACAATGTCCCGCCTTTTTCAATAACCGGCTCATCTAGCCCTAGAGGCAGATGCTTCAGCACTTTGTCCCCGCCTACATCTTTTAATGACTTTTCAACCATTTCCCTTGTGATATCTTTATTATTAAGGCTGATATTGGAAGCTATGGTTCCAGTAAATAAATATGGATCCTGAAGGACAATTCCCATATGCTCTCTAAGTGTTTGGTGAGGAATATCTAAAATATCCCTTCCATCAATCTTGATTTGTCCTTCACTACTATCATAGAAACGGAACAACAAATTCATTATTGAACTCTTTCCCGAACCAGTATGACCAACTAAAGCTACTGTCTCACCTTGTTGCGCAGAAAATGAAATGTTTTTTAACACATATTCATTTTCTTTATAGCCGAATGAGACATTTTCGAATTGCACGTTTCCTTTATATCGGGAAATGTTTTCATCACTGACTTCTAATCCCTGCTCATCCAATAAACTGAATGCCCTCTCCCCTGCAACAAGCGCTTGTTCTAGGTTAGCAAACTGATTGACAATCCCGTGAAGCGGATGAAGCAGACGACTGATCAAATCAACAATTGCATACATTAACCCTAAAGAAATAGCTGAACTTGCTGTAAGCGACATCCCGCCGAAATACCAGACAAATGCTATTAGCGCCATGACCTTAATGACACCAATCAAGTTTCCTCCCGTTAATGAATTTAAATTGAGCATTTTATTTTGATACGAGTAATGCTCCCGGTTCAATTTTTCGAAAGAATGTTTTGTCTCCTTTTCACGTCCGAATGCCTGAATGATGTTCATTCCTTGAATGGATTCATTGATCATCCCGTTAATATCACTGACTCGTTCCCGAATGATGTGATTATATTTCGAGGCGAATTTGCGATATACCTTCGTCCAGATAACGATAATGGGAATAAGTAAAAGGCCCATGAGCCCTGCACGCGCATCCAAAATATACAAAGCAATGAGAACGCCGATAATATTAATCGTGCTTGAAAAGAAGTTGGCGAGCACCGTCACATATAACTCTCGAATCGCCTCAGTGTCATTAGTAACCCTAGCAACAACTTTCCCAGCGGGCATATTATCGAAATAACGAATGGGCAATCGGGAAATATGAGTAAAAATATCATTTCGCATCTTCTGAATAATTCGATTCGCAGCTTTCTGTAAATAAAAACTCTGCCCATATTGAAAAACAGAAGAAATGATAACAAGACCAAAGTAAAAAGCTACAAGCTTTATAATTCGCGGAATTTCTGGTTGGTAAAACTCCATTAATTCCTGACTTGTTAATTTCTCTACTGATACCATTTGCTCTTTTCCGTTTTTCTCAATTATTAATGTTTGGTTTTCTAAGGTTCTATCGCCATCGATGGCAACAGCTTCATTGACGAAGACGAATTGATTGCTAACCTGCAATACATGGACTTCTTTTCCTTTCTTCTCATCTTCAGTAAAATAATCTGCCCGTTTATACCAATTATCACCGTACTCGACAGTATCTTTCCCTTTTTCCGTTTCATACCAAGAAGATTCGATACCAAGTATGTGAGAATCAATGATTTTTTTAGCGATGAATGGACCCGTTAAGTCAGCGGCAACGGAAAGCGCTAGCATGATTAGGGCACCAATAATCAATTTTTTATAAAGAGCAGCGTATTGATAGAGTTTCTTTACCACCTTCATGCTCTCACCTCCGTTTCTGCGTCAATTTGTTGTCGCTCATATTGCTCCCTATACCAGCCATTTTGCTTCAGTAAATCTTCGTGAGTTCCTTCTTGGATAATCTCTCCGCTGTCCAACACGATAATTCGATCGGCATGCTGAACGGCTGATAAGCGATGTGTTGTGATGATGGTCGTTTTCCCCGACCGTTCATTTTGGATATTTTCAATGATTGTCGTTTCTGTCTTTGCATCGACGGCTGATAAGGAATCATCCAATATAAGGATTTCCGGATTTTTAATCAGGGCCCTTGCAATCGAAATCCGTTGCTTCTGCCCACCTGAAAGAGCGACCCCCTTTTCACCGACAAGTGTCTCAAGACGCTTAGGCAGCATCGTTAAATCCTTCTCAAAATCCGCAAGCCGGATAGCTTCAGCCAGTTCATCTTCCGTTGCATCCAATTTACCGAATAAGATATTGTCTCTCACAGACTTTGAGAATAAAAAATGATCCTGCGGAACGTACCCGATCCATTTACGAATATCTTCAAGCTCCAGTTTCTCTAACGGCATACCTGAAAAAGCAATCTCCCCGTTTCCTAATGGATATTCCCGTAGTAACTGCTTCACGAATGTCGTTTTTCCACTTCCAGTTTTTCCTACGATTCCCAGGGTCTGCCCACGCTCAAGTTGAACGGAAATATTGGAGAGATTAACAACTGTTGAAGATGGATACGTAAAAGAAACTTGATCAAACTTAATATCTTCCGGATTAGAAATCCTCTCCGGCTTCAATGAATTTTTCACATCCGCTTCATAAGAAAGAGTATCTTGAACACGGTCAAGCGAAGCATTTCCCCTTTGCATGACGTTAATTAGTTCACCAACCGCAATCATCGGCCAGATTAACATTCCAAGATACACATTGAATGAAACAAGACCTCCAAGTGTAATGGTTTGTTGAAAAACAAGATAGGCACCGTAACCCAAACTGATTAAATAACTGATACCGATGATAATGCTAATCGTCGGGTCAAAGAGTGCATCAATTTTCGCTACCTCGAGGTTTTTACGATATACATCCTCAGTCATTTCATCAAATCGCTTTTCATCCTCCCGTTCCTGAACATAGGCCCGGATGACCCGTACACCAGAAATGGATTCCAGCACTTTGTCATTTAAGTTACCAAAGGCTGCCTGTGCATCCGTAAAACGTTTATAAATTTTTTTCACGTAAATTTGCATCATTAGGGCCATGATTGGAAGTGGCAACACCGCCGCAATCGTCAATTGCCAGCTGATAGTTGCACCCATCATAATCACAACCGTGATAGTAAATAGAACTGAGTCAACGAGCGTTAATATCCCAAACCCAGCAGTGAGCGAGATTGCCTTTAAATCATTGGTGGCCCTTGCCATTAAATCTCCTGTCCGGTTTTTTTCATAAAAAGCCGGCGTCATTTTCAACAAGTGCCCCATAAACCCGGATCTAAGTTTTCGTTCGACCAAGTTTCCGCCGCCGAATAAAAGATAACTCCATAAGTACCCAAATAGATAGCTGACACACAGGACAATGAGCAAATAGATAACGTATTTCATGATTCCTTCTTGCGTCATGTTGCCGTTGTTCATGTCATCAATGGCATTCCCGACAAGCTTTGGTGGAATAACCTCCATAATATTCACTAGGCATAAAAATAAAATGGCCCAGGTATAACGCTGCCATTGCTCTTTAAAGTACCAGGACAGCTTTTTAAATATCGCAAACATGAATTCCCCTCCCTTATGTTCTCACCATTAATTTACTAGCCGCTTTCTGGATCTCCTGGTTGGAGTAGAACCACCATTGTTATTTGTCTCATTAATAATTCCTCCTATCTTTTATATTGAAAGGATGCTATTGCATCGGATTCCCTAAATAACAAAAAGCCCCCGTTAATTAAGCGGAAGCTTTTTTAGATGCGTAAGAAACACATATAAAAGGCGCAGGCCGCGAAACTTCCACAACCTGCGCTTAAAAATGATTAATGAGCACGTTCGACCCTTTGTCTATAAAGACAAAGTTTCAAGGCAGGCGGATGTATGAAAATATACGATTATCACATCAATGTGCTTATCTAATTTAGTCATGACGTTCGCCTCCATTTATTATAAATTATTGGATATTTTTACCTTGTGATTAAAGATTACTATGGGTGTATATTTTTGTCAATTGTGACTTTTCTAGATTATTAATGAATAATCCTTTATTCTTATAAGAACGACTCAACCTTAAGGAGGTTCAGCATATGCATTGGAGAAAATATATACTCCTAGCGGTACCCTTTTATTTTCATCCATATTCATCTTATTTGCCGTTCCGGTCCAGTATAGACCGCTATCATTCATTCCCGTGTTACTTTTCTGGATAGTTTATTATATTTTATTGAACCGGGAAAAGAAGAAGAAAAGTAATCGATGACGATAAAATTTCTTCATCAGTCAACAATTTGAGGGCGATGCAAAGGCAAAGCCCTTTCTTGGTGCGCTGCATATAATAATTAAAAAACATTCGTGGTGATTGTATGTTCTCGCAATATGTGCAGAAGTTGTTAGGCAAACCACCTGTCAAAACTAATCCGATTATTGATGCAGAAAGGTTTGGCACTCTAAAATCCCAATTACAAAAAGAGCTTTTTCACCCTTTAGATGAATCCAAAGCATTTTTGCCTGAGGAAACGGCTCTAGTAAAGAGCGTACGTACAGAGACAGCTGCCATGAACCGGAATAATGTAACAAGGACTCAAGCCTATCTTTCCTATTACAGGCGGAATCCCGAGGTTCATTGGTCTTTTTTAGCTCATATGGTTTCCAGAAACGGTGGATACCATATGACTGATTTAAAGAGTTCATCCATGACCCATCTCTTCAGCAAAGAGGATCGGCAAAAATTTTTCCTTTTCCTCGAACGCGCAAATTCAGCAGTCTTTGCAGATTCCTTTCCACAGCTCCTTTTATATGAACATTCCAAACGAAGAAAGTTTTCTTTAAGAAAGTTTCTACAAATCTTTCATATTTCAAGATTCATGGCACCGATATGGGAATCGTTTTTAACTGAACCTCATTCACCTCTATTAACATCCGCTCTTATCATCAATGAACAAAGAATGCTTCAGGAAAGGGTAATTAACCGTACCCGACATGGTGAAATCCTAAGAAGGCTCGATTTTCAGCTGCAGGAACTTTTAGGGTTTACGACGGTTATCTTTCCTTATGCAAAAAAGCAAGACAGACTCTATTCCTTAACTGGACTAACCGTTGAGCGCTTTACTGATCCGAAGCAGCGTATTGAAACTGGAAAAATCTTATATCAACTTCTCTTTCAGAATCCAACTGTTTTTCAAGGTGTGGGGCAATTTGCAAAAGCAGTTCACCATACCGGTTCTCGGGAGGATTATTGGAAGTCCATTTTCACCTCTGAAACACCTTCTGCAATAGAATGTAAAGTTTACAGTCCCACTCTACTTGATGCCTGGGACGACCACACCTTCTTTCCTTTACCTTCAATCGATTGGTTTACAATGGAAAGCTTCATCGAAGATTTACAAACCTTCCCAATTATAAAAAAGGTGGACTTGACCAACAAGGTGCTCGAAAATATCCAGCAACTCAAAAACATCAATAAATTGAAGTCAATTATCTAGTTTCACGCCTCTTACTTTGAATACCCCATCCTCCATTTGGCAAGAATGGTTAGCAAAAAGAATGGGTGAAGCGAAATGAGAGGCATTGTACTAATGAATCCAAACTACATGATCGGTGATTTACATACGAATGAAAGCTTTGCAATCCAAAAGATTGTGACTGACAAATATATAGAAGAAAAAAATATTTCCCCGGTCATACTAAATCCTTATCAGCTCTATCCTTATTACACCATCCCACATGTGCTTCTCTCTAATTTACAAAATAAAAAGGCAGATACGATTGATTGCCTTGTGCTACATTCTATTGAAACGATGGAACGGTTTATCTATATCTACCCTGAAAAGTGGCTCGATCTTTGCGGATATTTCAAAGAGATAATCTGTGTAGTAGACCAAACTCCTGTAAGGAAAAATGAAGTAAATTAGGTATCGCCATATTTATAAGTCACAAAAATCAACGTACTTAAGGCGGTGTGAATCAGCAACAAATAAAATGATTCTCTATCACGAGTTCCATATTCTATGAATGCGCTTGATTCCAAAGAACGAACATCACGATGGTGGTAAGCGCTGAAAGCGCAGTCAACATCCTGGTTGTTCATAGTCTATTTACAGCAGCAATCTACCAGGTTTAAATACCCTGATGAACAAACCGGTTCCAGAGACAGTATATATTTTCTCCTCTTCTTTATCTTTTTTTCTCCGCCTCCCATTTGAACTTCCGTATTACATGAAAAACCATACTTTTTCTATAGAGCATACGTCTTTTTCCAATCTTTCTCTTCACCGCATAAATGGTTTAAATCTGCATCCTGCAGATTTTTTAGGCTGTTCGCCCGACAGCCTTTCTACTACCCTTTATACCTATTATTAATAGATCATTTAATATATTTAAACGTTTCTAATTGTTAGAATACAAGGAATTTTTAATATCTTTAACAATATTTTGGTAATATAGATAATTTTACGGATAAAGCATAGAAAAAATAGTTAATTTTATATATCATTAGAGATAGGAATTTTCTTTTATTTTACTTTTACTAGAAAGGAATGATTAAAATGGCTAAAGAAAAAAAGAAAAAAACCCCAATTCCTTTCCGCCTGAACTTTATGTTCTTTTTAATATTCATTTTATTTTCAAGCTTAATAATAAGACTTGGGATCGTCCAAATTGTGTATGGAGATGATTATCTCCGTGAAGTTGATCGAACGGAAAATGATGTGGCTAATACCCCCGTTCCCCGTGGCAAGATGTATGACCGCAACTTGAATCCAGTTGTTGATAATGATCCTCTCAATGCTATTACTTACACGAAATACCCGAATACAAAAACAGCTGATATGGTGAAGACAGCTGAGATTCTTGCTACATTGATAAAAATGGATACGAAAAAAGTTAGAGACCCAGATATAAAAGATTTTTGGATTTTAAAAAATCCAGAAAAAGCGGAAGCATTGATTACCAAGGCCGAAAGGAAGAAAGTAGTCGAAAAGAAATTAGAACAAAAAGATCTATACAAACTTCAATTAGAGCGAGTCACTGAAGATAATCTCAAGGAATTTACCAAGGATGAATTGGAAGTTATAGCCATCTTCCGTGAATTCAATAGCGGTTATGCCCTTACCCCATCCATTGTTAAGAATAAAGGGGTTTCCACAAATGAATTTGCCCGGGTAAGTGAACATTTGGATGAATTGCCCGGCGTGGATGTGACAACCGATTGGGAAAGAACCTACAAGTATGACGAAACTTTACGTTCGGTACTAGGCAAAGTTTCTTCTTCTGAAGAAGGTCTTCCAAGTGAAAATATTGATTATTATCTAGCCCGTGACTATACCAGGAATGACCGTGTTGGAAAAAGTTATATCGAAAAACAATATGAAGATGTCCTGCGCGGTCAAAAAACTCGGGTTGAAAATGTCCTGAGTAAAGGGGAAGTCATCAAAACGGAAACTCTCACGGAAGGTCAAAGTGGAAAAGACTTAGTACTGTCAATTGATATGGAGCTGCAGCAAACGGTTGAAGATATCATTGAAAGAGAATTACGCCGAACGAAAGCTAGAGGAAATACCTACCTATTAGACCGTGCCTTCGTTGTTTTAATGGACCCGAACACAGGCGAAGTACTTACGATGGCCGGTAAACAATACGGACGTAATAGTAAAACCGGTTTAATTGAAATGAACGATTTTGCCCTTGGAAACATTACGACCTCCTATACGATGGGATCATCTGTTAAAGGGGCTACGGTCTACACAGGTTTTCAAACGGGAGCCATTTCACCGGGGTCAGCTTTTTTTGACCGAAAACTACAGTTAGCAAGGGCTAAACCAAAAGGGTCTTATAGCGATTTGGGTTATGTAACGGATGTCACCGCGTTAAAAAAATCGTCGAATGTATTTATGTTCATGACAGCAATCAAAATTGCCGGCGGGCATTATATTCCCAATCGACCGCTCGGAATCAACCGGGAAGCTTATGCGATCATGCGCAACCATTATGCCCAATTTGGATTGGGTGTCCGTACCGGCATCGATCTGCCGAATGAATCGGTCGGGTTTAAAGGCGTTGACATGTCAAAAGATGGGTTGCTCCTGGATTTATCGATCGGGCAGTATGATACATATACACCGATGCAGTTGGCACAATACGCATCAACGATTGCAAATGGCGGAAAAAGGCTGGAGCCGCGGATGGTCAAGGAAATCCGGAACCCTTCCGAAGAACACAATCAGTTGGGCAGCGTCTTTAAATCGATGAGCCCCAAAGTGCTGAACGAATTAGGCGGTAAGGATGTTTGGATTCAGCGTGTCCAGGAAGGTTTCAGGCAGGTTGCCCAGGAGCCAGGCGGGACGGCATATAAATATTTCGGCGGTAAATCCTACCGTGCGGCTGCCAAAACGGGTACTGCTCAAGCCTTTTATGATGGACCGCGAAGAAATCAATATAGTAAACCAGTCGATACTATCAATCTAACACTTGCAGGGTATGCACCTCACAATAATCCAGAAGTGGCATTCTCTGTCGTCGTGCCATGGGTATATCAAGGCAAACCTTCTGACGATATTAACAAACGAATCGGCCGAGACGTAATGGACGCCTATTTTAAGTTAAAGGAAAAAAGATTAAAAGGTGAATCTGATAAAGACAAGGAAATTGAGAATACTCCGTGATATTTTCCTTATTTATTAATTAGAGATACAGTACACAAAGAGGCCTGCTCCATTTAGAGCAGGCCTCTCCTATATGCATCAATCTATTACTCTAAATTTTGAACGAATTCCTTATAAAGAGCCCGCAGTGCATCTCCTCTACTGATAATGCCGATAACCTTATTATTTTCGTCTACAACGGGTATTTTCTTGAAATGATGCTTAGAAAGGACCTTTATTAATTCATCCAACGGATCTTTTGGGGATAGCTTTGTGATTTTCTTATTTTTAATGATCTGCGATACTTTGTCATTCATCTTAGATGTGACCTTTTCATCCAGTTTTTCACCTGGAAGAATCGTAATGTACGTAAAATATCCCATTATCGCATCCTCTGCAGGTGCCAAATAACGTAAGATATCCCCATCTGTTACCATCCCTAAAAGCTTATCCTGTTCATCAACAACCGGGACCCCGCCAACTTTATTTTCTATTAAAATTCGCAAAATTTCCTTTAATGTAAAATCCGGACGGGCCACATATACTTCTCTGATCATGAAATCTTGAACTATCACAAAACCACCCCTTTTCATAGGTTTGACTTTCTATATCTTATCTCTATCTATTAATACCCTTATATATTCTATTTAAAAACCCTTGCGGCCTGAACTGCCTTTTTCCAGCCATTATATAAATCCTTTCGTACCGCTTCTTCCATGTCAGGCTCAAATGTTTTATCGACGGCCCATTGCTTAGAAATCTCCTCTTGACTGCCCCAATAACCGACTGCGAGTCCAGCTAAGTACGCTGCCCCTAACGCTGTTGTCTCACTAATGACCGGTCTTTCGACAGGTACATTTAAGAGTCCGCTTTGAAATCCCATCAAGAAGTCGTTTTTGACAACACCGCCATCAACCCTCAATGCCTTTAAGTTAATCCCTGAATCGACCTCCATGGCGCTAAGGACATCTTTTGTCTGGTAGGCTAATGCTTCCAATGTTGCCCGGACGAAATGCTCCTTCGAAGTCCCCCTTGTTAACCCGAAAACCGCTCCTCGGACATCACTATCCCAATAAGGAGTACCAAGTCCAACAAACGCAGGGACTACATAGACCCCATCCGCTGAGGTAACCCGCTTTGCATACATTTCACTATCTTTCGATTCTTGCAAGATCTCCAATCCGTCCCTAAGCCACTGTATTGCTGAACCTGCGACAAAAATACTGCCTTCTAATGCATACTCGACTTTCCCGTTAAGGCCCCATGCAATCGTAGTCAACAGACCATGTTCAGATTTCACTGCCTGTTCTCCTGTATTCATCAGCATAAAGCACCCGGTGCCGTATGTATTCTTAGCCATTCCTTTTTCAAAGCATTCTTGGCCGAACAATGCGGCCTGCTGATCTCCTGCTGCTCCAGCAATCGGAATTTCATGTCCAAAGAAATGATGTGTGACAGTTTTCGCATAGACCTCTGAAGAAGGCCGAACTTCCGGCAGCATTGAATGAGGCACCTGTAAAATTTCGAGAATCTCTTCGTCCCACTTCAAATCATGAATGTTATACATCAGCGTTCTCGAAGCATTCGAATAATCGGTTACATGGGCTTTGCCACCTGAAAGCTTCCATATCAGCCACGTATCAATCGTGCCAAACAATAAGTCCCCGGCTTCTGCCTTTTCCCGAGCACCGTCTACATGATCGAGAATCCATTTCACCTTTGTCCCGGAAAAATAAGCATCAATCAACAAACCCGTTTTCTGTAAAAATAAATCACTGTGACCATCCTTCTTCAATTGCTCGCAGATTTCGTTGGTCTGTCGGGATTGCCAAACGATTGCATGATAAACAGGCTGTCCTGTTTCCTTATCCCAAACCACCGTCGTTTCCCGTTGATTCGTTATACCGATTCCCGCAATCTGTTCCGGCTTTACATTCATTTCCGATAGACAGGAAGCGATGACTGATAAAATAGAACCCCAAATTTCATTGGCATTATGCTCTACCCATCCAGGATTCGGGAAATATTGGGTGAATTCCTTTTGGGCAATATGCAAAACTTCACCTTTTTTATTAAATAAAATGGCCCGAGAGCTTGTTGTTCCTTGGTCCAATGATAATATATACGTCTCCATCGTTGTCTCCTCCTACACAAAAAGATCTATTTCATCTTCAGTGTCATGCTGTTTTAATATTTTCATTTTACTCGATATATCCCTGAAAATAAAAGATATAGAAAAGTCCCAGCTATAGATTGAAAAATATTGGCAGATTTATAGAATATCTTTTACAATAAAAATAGTTAAGATTGGAGGAATAGTAAATGAACAATCATGAAATAGACTTCAAATTACATGGTGATGATATGCAGTTTGTAGAAGTGGAATTAGATCCTCAAGAAACAGTAATCGCCGAAGCAGGAAGTTTGATGATGATGGAAGATCAAATCAAGATGGAAACTATCTTTGGTGATGGGTCATCAAGTAGTGATAGCGGAATGATGGGGAAGCTTTTTGGTGCTGGTAAAAGACTTCTTACCGGAGAAAGTCTTTTCATGACCGCTTTTACAAACGAAGGGTATGATAAAAAACGCGTTTCCTTTGCTTCACCGTATCCAGGTAAAATCATTCCCATGGATTTGAGTGAGCTCGGCGGAAAAATCATTTGTCAAAAGGATGCTTTCTTAGCAGCAGCCAAAGGTGTATCTGTCGGAATTGAGTTTCAAAGAAAAATAGGAACAGGCTTTTTTGGCGGTGAAGGCTTCATCATGCAAAAACTTGAAGGCGACGGAATGACCTTCGTTCATGCTGGTGGCACGATCCATAAAAAGGAATTGGCTGCAGGTGAGGTTTTACGTGTTGATACAGGCTGTTTAGTGGCTATGACTAGCGGCGTGGATTATAATATCGAGTTCGTAAAAGGAGTAAAAACGGCTTTATTTGGAGGCGAAGGTTTATTTTTCGCAACTCTAAAAGGACCAGGGACCGTCTGGGTACAATCATTGCCGTTCAGCCGTCTTGCCAGCCGTGTATTTGCTGCTATGCCGCAAAATGGCGGATCTTCTGACGAAGGCAGTATAGCGAAAGGTTTATTCAATTTATTCAACGATAAATAAGAACTGGACCTATGGCTGCCACTTTGACAGTCATAGGTCGGTCTTTGAAAAGGATGGATAGCTAGATGTAACTTGTTAAGTGGGTCTACATGAGACGCTATAATATCAAAGCGATTTTCGATTAATTTCCGAACTCTCCTGTTATTTTCCGAAAAATAAGAGATTACTATTTTCTTTATACCATTCAATGGACAGCTGCAGATTACCTTATTGGCACTAAAGAGCTTGAAGAAATGAAACAGCTTCTCAACCGGGAGCTCGGAACTGAACTGCAATATCTCTATCGAAGAAAATAGGGTTATTCCTCGTATATCATTTTTCTTGTCATCCCGCCATCGACAATAAGGTTAACACCGGTAACGAAATCATTTTCTGATGCTGTCAAATAGAGACAGGCCCTTCCAATATCTTCTGGTTTGCCAACACGATTGGAAAAATGCTGTTTATGATCCTTATCACTTAGCGCTTCATAATCCCCCGTTTCAATCCACCCCGGTGAAATCGAATTAACCGTAATATTCTCTTTGCTGAACGAAGCGGCGAGTGCATGAGTCAGAGCAACGATTCCACCTTTTGTTGCGGCATAGGATTCCGAATCCGGCTCTGACATAATTGCTCTTGTTGATGCCAAATTGATGATTGCCCCTCCCATTTCATTATCTCGCATATATGTTGCTGCCGCCCGGGAACAAAGAAAAGCGCTTCGCAAATTCGTATTCATCATATCGTCCCATTCCTCAATCGTCAGATCATATAGAGATTTGAATAAAACTTTCCCTGCATTATTAATTAATATATCAACTGTCTCGTATGTTTTTCGAGTAACGTCCATCAAATGAAGGATGTCAGCCTCCTTCCGAACATCCGTTTTTACGAATAACGCTTCATGCCCTTTCTTTTTGAGTTCCTCTACAAACCGTACACCCTCCTGCTCGTCCAAATCTGCCAGAACGACCGAAGCACCATTTTCTGCGTATTCTTTTGCGACGCCTTTCCCTATTCCATTAGAAGCACCTGTTATAATCACTGTTTTTTTGGTAAAACTCATTATATTTCCCTCTCTTTCGCTACAAACTTTTTTCCTATCATAATATCCAAACAGCTTCTCTTCAAACACATCGCTAAAATATTTGTCATATTTTTTACTTTATTATCAACAATCAACAATCAATAAGACCCATTATATTTTAGTAGTAGTCCTTAATGATGTATGATAATAGAAACATCATGGTTTAACTAGGGTGAAGAGCACCCACTATTATCTTTCTTACAGTGTAAAAAATCTTATATTGGAGGAATGTAAAAATGGACTTATTAAAAAATGTGTTTTCCTTAGGCTTAGGTGCTGCCGCTGCTACAAAAGAACAAATTGAAAAAGCAGTTGACTCTCTTGTGAAAAAAGGGGATATCAGTAAAGAAGACTCTAAAGTTCTTATGAAACAATGGGTTGAAAAAGGTGAACAAGCCCAAAAACAACTGGATGAGTCCGTCAAAGCTAAGGTCAATCAAGCACTTAATGGTTTGAATCTGGCAACCAAAGAAGAAGTTCGGGAATTAGAACGTCGGATAGTAATTTTAGAGCAAAAAAACCAAAACATACAACCGTGATCTGGAGGAACTTGAATGTTTGGCAAGCGACTGAAACACGCACAACGTTACCAGGAGATCATTAATGCCTTTTTGAAAAATGGCTTTGGTTATTTCATATACCGTTTGGGATTATCTGAAAGTAAATCCGCTTCGAAGCTACAACCCGATGAAAACCTGAACCTTCGTTCAATTGGGGAGCGGTTGCATACGATTTTACAAAGCTTGGGTCCTACATTCATAAAGCTTGGTCAGATTGCAAGTACAAGGCGTGATTTCGTTCCGGAAGAAATTGTCCGTGAACTTGAAAAATTGCAGGACCAAGTCACACCTTTTCCATTTGATAAGGTAAGAAAGATTGTTGAAGATGAATTGGGTGATTCTTTAGAGAACCTTTTTCTCGAATTTCATGAACTCCCTCTTGCAACTGCTTCGATTGGGCAGGTTCATGTTGCACAGCTTCCATCACAGGAAGTGGTAGCAATCAAAGTTCAGCGGCCTGATATTCTGCCGACAGTGGAAACGGATTTGGAAATTCTCGATGATTTAGCAAGACTGATGGAAGCACGCATTTCTTGGGGGAGACGATACCAAATCAGAAAAATGATTGATGAATTCGCTAAATCACTGCGGGCAGAACTCGATTATAACTCCGAGGGGCGAAACGGGGAAAAAATAGCCAAACAATTCATGAATAATCAAGGGATTAAGATACCAAGGATTCATTGGGAATTTTCAACAAAAAGAGTCTTAACCATGGACTTTATTCAAGGCATTAAGATCAATCATTATAAGCAGCTTGATGATGAAGGCTATGATCGTCGAAAAATAGCGGAAAGATTAGCGAATTCCATGCTTCAACAAATTTTAATTGATGGTTTTTATCACGGCGATCCTCATCCTGGCAATATCGTCATATTGCCGGGGAATATCGTCGCACTCATGGATTTCGGTATGGTAGGGCGTTTGGAGGATGAGATGAAATTTCAGTTCGCATCACTTGTCATCAATCTAAAACGGGGAAGTACCAATGGACTGATTAAGACACTCTCCGATATGGGCCTTCTTACAGACGAAACCGATATGATTGCGTTAAGATATGATATTGATGAATTGCGAATTAAATATTATGACATCCCATTGAGTCAGATTAGCTTAGGCGGAGCGGTCAATGACCTGTTTACAGTTGCTAATCAGCACCATGTCCAAATCCCTCCCGAATTCACGATGCTAGGTAAGGCTCTGCTTACCATGGAAGCCATTATCGAGGAATTAGATCCTCATTTCAGTATTATGAAGGCTGCTGAACCTTTTGGAGAGAGGTTGTTAAAAGAACGCTATAATCCAAAGAACATCGCCAAGAACACTTGGAATCAATTTGTCGAGACTGCAGAAGCCATGGCCGAACTTCCGAAGGATATTAGAGAAGTAACCGGTATTATTAAAAAAGGAAAATTGCGATTAGATATCAATATCCCCGAGCTTCAGGTATTTTTACATAAACTTGATCAAATCTCGAACCGGTTGTCTTTCAGTATTATCTTGCTCGCCTTTAGCATAATCATGGTCGGCCTCATTATCGGCTCAGCAATAGGAGGGGAAACTCTTCTTCTTTGGAAAATACCAGTTATTGAAATCGGGTTTGTCGTTGCAACCCTGATGTTCTTACTAATGCTCTATACTATTTTTAGATCAGGGAAAATGTAGACTCACGAAAAAAGAGAAAATCCCATTAGTAAGGATTTTCTCTTTTTCATGAATTCATTCATTGGTTATGTTTGCGACGATCATATGAAACGGCATATACTCTATGGCGAAAATGTAAGATCGGATCTTCCGAGCACTCAATTCCAGCGGTGATATTAGTTGGATCAAACAGTAAATTATCTGCAAGAGAATCCAATTTTTTTGTAATGGATAAATGCCCGACCGTGATTACCTGTTTATCTTCCGACCAAACTACGGTTGGATCATCAGTTGGATCATTTTCTCCTCCTAATTGGATGTTCAATTTAAAGCCTATTGGACCTTGTTGGAGCCTCTCTTCCATATCTCCATTCAAATAATCTGACGAAAGCATGGCTACTTCCTTTTTTGCCAGCATACTCAGACCGGCATCTGGTTCCCACTGATACTTGATGGCCTGACGTCTTCCATCCGCGTTAATGAAATAGAATGCATGAATAGAATAGTACTGACACGTTGAAAAACTGGCAGGTGACCGCATTTCTTTTAGCATTTGAAGACTCGCTTTGCATTCTGGGTATTTTATAAATATTGTTGCAAGCTCTTTTAGGTTTGGAAAACCATCTTTTGCAGATTTGAAAAAGTTGACAATATCAACAAACGCTTCCGGTGTTTTCGCAAAAAATAGCGGAATGGTCACAGTGATAAGATCTGTTACCTCTCCGTCCGGCAATTGAAACTTGACAGCCATTCCCTTTACAGGTGAAAGTGCATCAGGATGACTGGGGATTGGGGAGCTGTTTGAAAAACGAATAGTTACCGGCACTGCTTCATTCTGAAGGTGCGCTGCCACCGTTATTGGAGCCGCTTTTCCGTTAGGGGTAAAAACCCCCTCATAGCCATTCCCCTTTGCATGCGCGCGCCGATACCCAGGAAATGTTCCTGCTACATTTTCAATAACATCTACTGCCCTACTGCCTAGCTCGGATTTCAGTTTTTTATTTTCCTCCATAACGACACCCCATCTTTTGTAATACAAATAATTGTTCATTTGTATTACCTCTACCCATTATTCTATTTGCTTATACTATTTAAACTGGCTATAGGACATTCCGCTTAAATCCTTCTTTCACTACACAGCTATTTAATGAACAATAAAACGCCTGGAATAAAATCCAAGCGTTAAATATTATTTTCAATTTACAGGTATAGAAGTTTCTCAATATCATTGATAATAAGGTCCCTCACCTTTAAATTGCCCTAAAGAAACTTCCTAACCATTAATACGCTTTTGCTGAAAAATCATAAATGCTCACTTTTAACTAAATATATATAAATCAAAATGGATTTCTGCTTGAATTAAACTAGCAAAATCTATAATGTTTTTCTGTAAATACATTGCGGGTTTTTCGTTATTTTCCACTCGAATTACAATCATAAAAAGAAACGCTAAACCATATTTCTCTTTGAGTTGGTCTTCTTCTTGAACCAACGCCACTCGTTAGCTTAATAAGCTAGATAAAAAAATTAAAGCATAAACGCTACCCAAAAGTTTTCTTTTGGACAACATCATCTAGATATAATTCGTTAATTTAAGGTTAACTGACTTTCTCAATACCCATACCCATGCCGGGAAACCAAATCCTCAAAATCCCATTCCAGGACCAAATCCCATGCCGGGGCCCATTCCCATTCCAGGGCCAAATCCCGTTCCAGGGCCGAATCCCATTCCAGGGCCGAATCCCATTCCAGGGCCGAATCCCATTCCAGGGCCGAATCCCATTCCAGGGCCGAATCCCATTCCAGGGCCGAATCCCATCCCAGGGCCGAATCCCATCCCAGGGCCAAATCCCATTCCAGGGCCCATTCCCATTCCAGGGCCCATTCCCATTCCAGGGCCCATTCCCATTCCAGGGCCCATTCCCATTCCCATGCCGGGGCCAAATCCTCCAAATATAATTCTTTCATCATTTTCTATTTGTTGAGGTTGATTCCATTGGTATTGTAATTCTGTGTACAACATAATTCCTCCTCTATTTTATAAACACAATAATAAATAATATGTTAGGCTTCGTGTGAATTCTTGGGTATTTAACTAGATCCAGAAATAAACTCCGCAACGGCAATAAAACCACGCTGAAACAGCTTTGATAATGCCGGATCAACTTCTCTCCTGCCATGTTAGTGGAACAAGGGCGTTTTTGAGGATATTATTGAAAGTATGATTTTAGATATTATCGTACATTTAAACCCTTGATTTCATTGAATTTTTTCATTTTTTCTCATTATACGTAAAGTCGTCTCCTACATTGTACGTGGATTGAGTGCGATGGTATGTGATGGTCAATATCTTTGTGGAGATAGGTGCACTGATTGGAGTATGTGACCATATCATATCTTAACCCTTGTCCATACCTCCTATGATAAGTAGTCTTGCTGTATGCCGTATGCCGTTACGCGTAGTGCAGTTGTGCAGGCCCTAGGGTGGGTCATATGAAGGTGCGAGTATTAGGAGGTACGGAAAAAGGGTATTTTATTTACGTCCTATATATGGTCCTTCTATCTTGTCCTATAGCCCATAAAGAAAAGAACTAAAAAAGACCCTATAAAAGGGTATTCTTCTTGTTTTCCCGTCCTAATTAATAGGTATATCATTACTCCGTAAAAAGTTAGGATACCAATTACCTTTATTGACGTTACCACCATAGCACAAGCAATAGCTAAGCACATTTGCAATAAAACCACTTCGATAAAAAAAACCTAAGTTTTGTCTTTCAAGAAAAAGTGACTCACAGTTTATATGCCGTGCGGCTTACATTCAATAAGAGGTACCCCCAACATTTTATCCAATAAACTTGTGTCATTTTCCTGATTAGAGCATAAGGTGATATAACCCATTTAATTAATTTCCTCCTTAAAAACAAATAAGGAGATGTCTGTATGTCAGGTTGTGAATCAAGGTGTGACGACGGTTTTGGATTTGGTGGAGGTTTCGCCTTTATAGTCGTTTTGTTTATACTTTTAATCATTGTTGGAGCTAGCTTTGTTGGTGGATACGGCGGCGGTGGCTATGGTTACGGGGGCGGTTACGGAGGTTGCTGCTAAAATAGTATGAAAAAAGCCGACCTTTATTGGTCGGTTTCTTCAATTAATCTGCCCTGATAGTTGCATAAAGAAAAGCTGCCTTAAAGACAGCTCTGATCTTCAGCTAACGCACCTTTAGTTGAATAAGATTCTATGTTATAAATTTGTTTATTAACATTCACCCTGAAAAGTGTAAGGTGACGAGGATTTTAGTAATCTTTCTACTCCTTCTCTATGGTATGGCATTAAGTTATTAGCAGTATTTATGTCCACCCATTTAATCTCAGCAATTTCATTCTTGTCTTCAATTGTAATTTCTCCGTCAATAACTTTTGTTCCAAATGTAATCATTAAACCGTGATGTCCCTGCTTTGAAAAAAATACCTCATTAACCGCAATAATACTTCCTACTTCAATTACTAAACCTGTTTCTTCTCTTGTTTCCCGAATAACAGCTTGTTCTAAGGTTTCTCCTATTTCAACTGCCCCACCCGGTAGTGACCAAGTTGAATGCTGATTATTAACCATTAATACTTTTTCTGTTATTTCGTCATAAATTAACGCATATACAACATCTACTCTCTTCACACCATACCACCTCTTAATTTTCTAATATATATTTTAACACTTTGCTTCAATACACTGCTTTATTGAACAAACCTGCCCCGATAGTTGCATAAAGAAAAAGCTGCCTTTTAAAGACAGCTCCGATCCTAAGCTAAAGCACCCGTTAGCTGAATAAAAAACACTTTATTTAACTAAACTCAAGTTCATTATTTTTGATATTTTGTATTTTGCATTGCCCACAAAACCCAAAAAAACATAATTAAATTAATAAAAAATAAATTCAATGTAATTCTTTCATGAAAAACAATTGAAATAACATCATTAACAATTAAACTAACTAAAGTTAATAAAACACCTAGTAACAATGCATGTACAGATAGTTTTAATATCTTCACTTCTGAAAAGTTTGGTAAATTTAATATTTTATCTCACTCCTTAAACAGCATCGTAAGCATATATAATTACCAATAGCACCGATTTTCAGCTAAAGCACCCGTAAGTTCAACAAGAAGACATCCTTTATTTGAATATCTCGTCTATTTCATTTCTGTCGTAATCTAATATCCAATCGTTGTATTTGTCATAAACCTCTCTTATTGTTTCAGACGTGGTTGCCAATAAATCACAACCCCTGTCATCATAAACGTGAAATATAGTTTTCCTGTTGATGTTTATAAAATAGACGCTATTATAAATACTTGGTCTTATACCCATATCCTGATTGCAGATTGCTTTTAACATTGGAATGTATTTGAAGTCAGAAGTTTTACATTTTAAAGTAAATCTATGAGTTTTATATTTTCCTTCTTCATCATCGTCAGGAAAAATATAAGGAATTGTTTTTTGGTTTAACCCATATAGGACCGATTTCTCTTTAATATAACGCGAAAAAGTTTTTGATTTATGTTTAAAACCATCTGCATAATCGTTTACGTCAACTACGATATAAATATCATCGTTATGAGAATGCAAGAACTTAAATAAAGTGATAGCCCTTTTATATACTCGATGTAGATATGGGCTATTTTCATAAGCATATTCACTATCATAGTCCACACCTAACTCAAAACGGATACCGATTTTCCAACTATAAAACAAGGGTGGTCTAAGTTCTAAGTTTGGGAAATTCTCATTCACAAAGTCGTTTAAAAGCATTTTTGCACCTCGTTAATTTCCTTCATTATACCATTCCTTAATGAATTATCCTGCCCCGTTAGTGCCATAAGAAAAAGGCTGCCTCAGCAACCTTCCTTATTGAAATAAAGCACCTGTTAGTTCTATAAGAAAAGCGAACCTTATTCAAGAATCGCGCCCGATTGTTGAAGTAGTGACAATTACTATCGAGTATTACCTATATTGTATTTTATCTTTGGAATGTGCAATATTATTAATTCCCATTCAAATGATAGATTAGTTGCACAACGCCAGAGGAGAACGTTCTTGTATTAACCATTTTTAAATTCAACCTCTGTTTTATATCAATAAACAACGGTTTTCCTTCTCCCAAAATAACAGGGTGAACAGATAATCTAAATTCATCAACAAGCCCTAAATTGATAAAAGTTGTAATAAGACTTGCTCCACCATATAACCAGATGTCTTTACCAGGCTTATTCTTTAATTTATTTACTTCTTTAAGAATATTATCATTTATGAATATTGCTTTATTATCAGTCCCTTTTTGCGTTCTGGAAAACACATATTTTTCCTTACTATGAACTAATTCCCAAATTTCTTTTTCAGTATCAATATCTTCAATTTCTGGAGTAAATTGTCCCCATAAATCGTAGCTTTTTCTTCCATATAAAATAGTATCAATTTGATTTAAGAAATTAATAAACCCCATCTCAGAGTCCATGATGCACCAATCAACTTCCCCATTTTCCCCTTCAATAAAACCATCTAAAGTAATTGCTAAATCTAAAATTATTCTTCTTGGTCTTACGTTATTGGACATAATTTCTTCCTCCCTTTAATCATTTAGATATTGTTTCTCCCGCCAAGTTTTTTTATATTTTCATTATTTACAGCATTTATTTCTGAATAAAGTTACTGATGTTATTAAACTGCCTTAACTTAATAACAATCATCTCAAATTGCCATTATTTCCACAATTAGTTATTCAAGAATATGGACCAATTGTTGAACAAATCAATATGCACTCTTGAACTATCCTGCCCCGTTTGTTCAATAAGAAAAGCGATCCTTATTAAAGAATCGCTCTTCGTTAGTTTAATTGAACTTATTCACAATATTACATATCTATTGGAGAATTACAACAATGTCATTTATCATTAAACCTTAAACATGTATAACCCCGTCCTAAAATTAGGACAGGGTTAACATAAAGTTGTTTAATTATTGATAAAAACACTTCACCCAACTTAAAACATAACAATAAAGCCGTTTAGAACTAGGTTACATCTATTTCTACATAAAGTTACTTCTGTAATATCTGAATAAGGTTGCCGCATGTATCGTCGAAGACAGCTATTGTGACTTCGCCCATTTTTGTCGGCTCCATAGTAAACTTCACGCCGTTTTCCAATAATCGTTTGTACTCTTTATGAATATCTGCAACGCCAAACATTGTTGCTGGGATGCCTTCGGCAAATATCTTCTTTTGATACTCCTTTGCGGCAGGATGCTCATCCGGTTCGAGTAAAAGCTCGGTACCGTCATGATCATCGGGAGAAACAAGCGTAATCCACCTGAATTTCCCCATGGGAACGTCATGCTTTTTTACAAATCCCAGCTTTTCTGAATAAAATTCCAGTGCCCTGTCTTGGTCTTGTACGAATATACTGGTAACAATGATTTTCATAATGTTTTGCCTCCTTTGATATTTACCACGTTAGTGCTCTGCAAACAATGGCTCCAAGCAGAAAAACCCCTACATTCGTCAGAAGTTTTTAAAATAACTTACTCTATCCATCCTTTTAGCAAATTTTTAAGTGGTTCGTTGTTAAATATAACTACTCGATATTTTCCCTCTCTTTTTGATTTTACGAGCCCTGCATCTTCCAGTACAGAAAGATGTTTAGCTATCGCCTGTCGCGTAATGGAAAGGTCGTGCTTCGTAATAAGACGTACCGTAAGTTCATACAACGTCTGCTCGTTACGTTCAGAAAGTTCGTCTAATATTAGCCGTCGAGTCGAGTCTCCAAGTGCTTTGAATATAGAGTCTTTGTCCCAATTCATATATCGAGTATAAGCAACTGTATGGTTGCATGATAGTAGTTTGAACCATTATAGAAAAATAAATTATTAACACTTTTCTTCTTCAACTAACCTGACCCGTTTGTTCCATAAGAAAAGGAGCTGCTTTTCAGCTCCTGGTATTGAAGTAAAGCACCTGTTAGATGAATAAGGAAAAAGAGATTTACCTAGAATTGAAGTACAGTGTCTAATCAAATTATTTTTCTAATGCCATATTAACAGATTCAATAGCATGTATTTCTGTTGTATCAAATAATGGCACTTCTGAATCCTCAGGTTTTACTAATAATCCAATTTCTGTGCAACCTAATATTATTCCTTCAGCTCCATCATCAACTAAACTCTTGATAACCTTTTTGTAATAATCCCTTGATGATTGTTGAATTTTCCCTAAACATAACTCTTCATAAATTACTTTATTTATAACTTTTCTATCCTCATCATTTGGTATCAAAACCTTAATACCATTAAACTCTATTCGTGTTTTATAAAAGTCTTGCTCCATCGTATATTTAGTACCAAGTAAACCAACCGTACTTATTTCGGACTTTTGAATTTGATTTGCTGTTGAATCAGCAATGTGTAAAATAGGTATGCTAACTTTTTCTTCAATATATCTAATCACTTTATGCATCGTATTTGTACAAATTACAATAATTTCTGCACCAGCCTTTTCCAAAGACTGAGCAACATCCCCTAATAGTTTACCAGAATTTTCCCAATCGCCTTCAGCTTGATAGCGTTCGATCTCTTCAAAATCTACGCTATATAAAATGCACTTGGCTGAATGCAATCCTCCCAATTTGGTTTTCACTTCTTCGTTAATAATACGATAATATTCTAACGATGACTCCCAACTCATTCCACCAATAAGACCAATAGTTTTCATAAATATTCCCCTTCCATTTGAAATATACTAAAAATTTTATATAAATTTAATAGACATAGTAAAATATCTTTCTTATTAATTAAACCTGCCCCGTTAGTTCCGTAAGAAAAAGGTTGCCGCAGCAACCTCCCTTATTGAAGTAAAGCACCTGTTAGCTTAACAAGGTATGTATAGATTATTTTTCAACTTTAATGTATGTTCATTCGAATATAGGACGCATAAAGCTTCTCTCATAACTTAAAATACATTTAGTCTCTTCTGCAAAATTATATGCTTCTTGACATTCTGCATCCAATGCCATTTTTACTCGGTACTCTTCATATGCTGCTAAACTTGGGAAAGTGAATAATGCATAAGCAATATTATTAGCACCCTCATGTGGAAGAAAATAACCCTGATGTGTACCGCCAAATTTATTAACTAATCGAATCCACATCTTACCGTATTCCTCGAACTCATTTAATTTATATGGGTCAATAACATATTTCAAATAGCATGTAACCATTTTAACCCCCCTAAAAAAAGCCATTTTTTCCATCATAACATATAATTCGACTAACCTGCCCCTATAGTTGCATAAGAAAAGGAGCCGCTGATCAGCTCCTGATAATGAAGTAAAGCACCCTTTAGTTGAAGATGATTATTATCGGTAATTATTGTGAACAGGTTTAAACAATTCTTCATTAGTATTTCTAACAAGTGAAAAATTGTCTACATTATAGTGACCGTGAAGGGTTTCATTATGATGAAGGATTATTTGTTTTGCAGATAAGTTTTTGGAATCAGAAGTAGAATGTCCATCACCAACTAATGTTACATCAAAATGATTGATTGTTGCTGTTCTGACAGCTGTATCAATACAATGTTCCGTCTTACATCCCATTATTACAATATGGTCTACATTGTTTTTACTTAAATGTTCGTGTAATGGAGTGCCATAAAACGAATTTGTGGCAGCTTTATCAAATATAATAGCAGTTGATGGTACTCTAATATCCCTGTGTATCTGGAATCCAGGTCCTTCTCCATTTGAAACATCTAAATCTCTTATAAAAACAACGGAGATACTTTCATTTATCGCTTTTTCAATTACAGTATTAATGTTATTAACGATTTTTTCTTTCTCAAAGACTCCTTGTTCTTCTTTATTACCTTCTATTAATTCCTGTTGAGCATCGATTATCAGTAATGTTTGTTTCAATATTTTTCCCCCTAAAGTTATTAGCAGTTAGTTTTTTCCTGTTTTTTATTAAATATCAGATAGTATTTAAGCACTTCTTACTAAGCTCTTTATATTTTCGTCAAAAGATTTACTAATACCTTCTTGAACTATCCTGCCCTGTTAGTTGCATAAAGAAAAAGCTGCCTTAAGACAGCTCCGATCTTCAGCTAACGCACCCGTTAGCCAACCATGCAGCGCACAACCAGCGCTGCACCACAGAGAATGAAAATGGTGGAAAACCGTCCATACTGATTCTATGGCTGGGTGAGGAAGGTCGATGAACTATGGTGCCATTAGAGCCCATCCGTTAGTCTGACTCCAACGACCTCGGTGCATCACAGACTGTCGCTCCCTTACGGGAAGCACTCATGGTAGATTAATCCTATTCTGGTTTTTGCACCAGCCTCTAATTTTTTGCCATAGAAAGGATGGTTTCAATGGAAGTAATCATTGAACGAGTATGCGGAATGGATGTACATAAAGATAACATTACCGCCTGCATTATGACCCCCGAAGGAAAGGAGATTCAAACATTTTCTACAAAAACGGTGTTTTTAATTCAACTGATGGATTGGATTAAATCACATGGTTGCACTCATGTCGCTATGGAGAGCACAGGTGTGTTTTGGAAGCCTATCGTGAACTTAATTGAGGCTGAAGAAATGGAGTTTTTAGTTGTTAACGCACAACATATGAAAGCAGTCCCTGGTCGAAAAACAGATGTCAAGGATGCTGAGTGGATCGCTCAACTTCTTCGTCATGGTTTATTGAAGGCAAGCTTTATCCCTGATCGAAATCAACGAGAATTGCGTGAGCTTGTTCGGTATCGTAGAAGTATTATTGAAGAACGAGCCAGACAGCATAATCGAATTCAAAAGGTGCTTGAAGGTGCAAATATCAAATTAGGCTCTGTCGTATCGGATATTATGGGTGTTTCATCAAAGGACATGCTTCATGCGATCGCATTTGGTGAGGATGATCCTGAGAAACTAGCAAACCTTGCGCGACGTTCGATGAAGAAGAAAAAAGATGATTTAATCCTTGCCCTGAATGGGTATGTGAATCCTCATCAACGCATGATGCTTAAAACGATTCTAACTCATATTGATTTTCTGACTGAACAGATTAAAAACCTCGATCAAGAGGTTGCCCAAAGAGTTAGTGTGTATCAAGAAAACATAGAACGACTGGATTCAATACCTGGGATTGCCACTCGAATGGCAGAACAAATTCTAGCTGAAATCGGAACGGACGTTGAAAAACAGTTCGAAAGTGCAGCCAGATTATGTTCATGGGCCGCCCTCGTACCAGGACACAATGAAAGTGCAGGAAAAAGGAAATCAACCAGAGGCAAAAAGGGAAATAAATATTTAAAATCTGCTTTAACTGAGGCTGCTCACTCAGTTGGAGCCTCCAAAAACTATCTTGGCGCTCTATACAGACGGACAGCTGCGCGAAAAGGAAGAAAACGAGCTGGAATTGTCGTTGCCCACGCCATGTTAAGAATTTCTTATTATCTTTTAACAAGGAAAGAAATGTATGTAGACTTAGGCGAAGATTATTTTGATAAGCAAAAGCAAGCTTCCATTGTACGAAATTCGGTCCGAAGGTTAGAAAACTTAGGATATACCGTAAATATATCAGAGGCATCCTAACCACCGATTTATTAGGAGATCTAATAGGGCGCTGCTTTTTTCAAAAAAATTGAAGCTTGCGTTTTATTTAATATGGTCTTTTTTCTTATTATTAGTGTTTAATTTTCATGGTAGTTCAACAAAGGCCTGCCCTTAAATCCACTCTTTTCCATGCTCTCGAATGAATTTAATATCGTTTTGATAATGTTCAAGATGCCCTTCATCTATCATCTTTTGAAAAGCAATGTCACCTTCACTGGCTTTTCTTGTAATTGTTTTACATAACCCTTCTAATCGTAGCAATACCATTTCCAAATAATCTTCTTCTATTCCCTCACCGTAAGATTCAAAAAACATTCTAACTCTTTGTTTTATACGGTTAGCATGCTGTAATAAATTATAATAAACTTTCTCACCTGTTTCAGAAAGATAAAATCTACTTAAGGGGACGCAATTATAAAGAGTATAAGCTATGTCCCAAAGTCTTGGACCAGGTCCAGCAACATCAAAATCAATAATACCTATTGGTCTTTTATGATTAAAAATAATGTTGTATATTGCAAAATCATTATGGCATAGTACCTCAAATTGTTGGGGGGTGTTATCTATCGATTGCCAGCTATCATCAAATGAAAAATCACTGACAGAATCATGATAAAGACGGAGCATTTTCGCTATTTCTATTAATACATCCTCAGACCACATGTATTCTTTTAAAGGATAATTACCAGCTTCTCCTTCAATATATGATAATATCTCTCTTCCTTTTTCATCAATACCTAACAACTTTGGTGCATAACTGAAACCTTTGTTCTCCAAATGCTTTAATAGCTTATGAATTTTGGGACTATCTGTCTTTAATTCTCGTCGCACAGTATTTCCCGAACGATAAACATTAGAAACATTCCCTCCTGTTAGCATTTCTTCGTTTTCATGGTTTGACATCTATATATTCCTCCCTGATATGACTTTCTATAACCCGTAAAACAATTCCTGTTTATTCAATTAACCTGCCCCTTTAGTTGCATAAAGAAAAAGCTGCCTTAAAGACAGCTCCCGATCTTCAGCTAACGCACCTGTTAGTTCAACAAATAAATTTAAAATGAAAGTTAGTTTTTAAGTTTATTCAAGTCAAATCTTGCTATTTCTTGATTTCCTATTGTTACAACTAAAAAAGCATTAAATGCACACTCTTTAAGTTCATCTAATTTTTCTTTTGAAGGTACAAGTAGTGGAACCTGGGAATTTTCTTCGCTTACACCTAAATCGTAGTTAAAAGTATACTTACCCTTTTCGTCAGACTTAAGAACTGATAGAAAAGATTGACCGAACCCTACACCACTCTCGTTATAATCTTCAGGATTATAAATATTGAAGCCTATTACATCTTCTGACACCGATTTTAATTTGTCTTTGGGCTCAATCTTAAGTTCAATTCCTTTATCAGCTTCTCCAATACTACCTACTGTTTTATTACCTGTATTTTTAATGGTAAATTCATAAAATAAAGCTGTTGGTATCAGCTCATCCCCCTTTCTTTCTCCTTCAGTTATCCCAATTGAACCAACTAAACTTTTATCTTTAACAATATCAACATTCGCATCTACTAGTTCCAGAGAAGGATTTGATGAACAAGCTGATAAAAAGAATAAAACAAAAAATAGGCTAATAAAAAGAAACCATTTCCTCAAGTAATCACCTCCAACCTCACACCACATTCAATGATTAAATTCTCATTTGATTTTTTAACTTTATTCCCCAACAAAATAATTCCCCCTTTTATTCTTACATCATCATACTTTTTTTGTAATTTTTAACTTTACCATCCTGTTTTTTTGCAACAAAAAGCCACCAAATTAGTGGCTTTCTTATAGAGTTGACCAAACTACGACATAAAAGGGAAAATATCAAAAAACTGTCTGATAATAACAGATAATTCATGGCCTCTGAAGATTAGTATTCAGCTCTAATTTTACAATTCTCCTAAGTTGTGAAAACAAAACACTTAGGCGTTCCCTGCAACAACCACTATTAGTCTGGTCTTGTCTCTAATAGGTGATCAGACTCCTAAAAGATTTTATTTGAATTATGTTTGTTATCGGCCCGAACCCAAGCGGTAAAGGCTTCAATGCCATGCACGACTGCTTCGGTACGTATGGAGTGATACAAATCAAAATTGTGCTCAGCACCAGGAAGTTCGACATAAACAACCGGATTAGATGAGGAATCACGCAGGTGCTCCGCGAAGCGTCGGGCATTTTCCACGGGCACTAACCTGTCCTGATCACCATGCGCCACGAAGAATGGCGGTGCTTCTTTTCCACTGTAAGCCATAGGAGATGAGAATAATCCAGGTTTTGTATCGATATAACCGTAATAGCCGTATAGACAAATGGCGGCAATTACCGACGTGTCCACACACTCAAAACCCGGCTGGAATGTAGGGGAATTTGGAGTTAGTGCAGCCATAGCAGTCAAATGAGCCCCAGCCGAATTACCAGCTAAAAATATCGTCGTAGGGTCAGCTCCGTACTCGGACCCGTGCTCGCGTACCCAAGCAATCACTTTCTTAATGTCAATCAAGTGGTCGGGAAATTTTACGTCAGGACTTAAGCGGTAGTTCGCACTGATGCACACCCACCCCTTGCTCGCGAGCTGGTAAATAAGAGGGAGAGATTGGCTGTTCTTTTTACCGCCTACAAATCCTCCACCGTGCAAATGCACCAACGTGGGGCAGTCCGTCGGATGAGAACGATGGCGATAAACATCTAGTTTATTTCTCATACCTGCATTACCGTAGTTGATGTTTGCAATCCTCTCTATATCGTATCGTCTTTTAAAGAATGGACCGAGTAAAGCTGTGGAACTAAATTTCTTGTGTAATCGGCGCTCAATCTTAGGATTAATAGTAGTACGCCACTTTTTCTCCAGACTATCATCCATGGCTTGACTGACTACAGGAGAAGTTTGTAATCCCCGATGGATAATCACTAAGAGTGCTCCCACTGCCAAAATTGTTATTCCAAAAGCCATCCACCCAACCGGAGAATGAACGTCGCCTTCAATAAAGGCTAACGAAGTTGAACCAGTCAACCAGAAAAGTGCAAAGAATGGTAGCTCATTTATTACGCCACAGTAAGAACCTAAAGAATTAAAAATTCGAGAAAAGTTGGGCGGTGCCACTACGAAATACGTGCACCAAGCGACAAAAAGCAGATATACAATAGCATTAATTTGTTTTCTCTAGGAATTTGATGTTAACTTTTAATGTCCTCTAAAATTCCAGTATCACCTGATGGTTCAATTCAACATCATAAATATTTTCTTAGGGATATCTTATAAACGTTGCACTTTATGCAATGCCACATTTTACTATATGTAAGATCCTTATATTAATTCTTCAGTATCACCTTTAAATGCTTTTTCTAATATTTGTTCGTGAGCAAGTGGAAATCCTTCTTCGAATAAAGAAAAAGTCAGCCTTAAAGACAGCTCCGATCTTCAGCTAACGCACCCGTTAGTTTAAGTGTAATTATTCACAAACTATTAGCAGGTTTAGTTAAAAATGTTTTTTATATAAAATAAAAGAACTGAGCGAAAAATAACGCTCAGTTATTTTGCAAACATCCAGTTTCATAAATGTGCGATTATATTATTTTCGTACAGCTTCAAATGTAATGAGTTGGCTATCTTTTGATGGTTGCTTTTTGTAAGTATAATCAGCAGAACAAGTAATATCAGAAAAACCAACGCTTTCTAATATAAGTTTGAATTCTTCGATTCCGTACCATCTCATTGCAAACTTCTGTAATTCTGTGTCTACCAGCTTACCTTTTCTCCATTTCTCGTATTTTAAATAAGATAAAGTATATTGGTCAACCCAGTTGATTTCAATTGACTTGCTTTCTAATGAAATGCCTTCTTCGTTAGAAAGAGGAAAGGTTGCAGTAGTAATTTCTCCTGTACGCCAATTGCTTGGTAATTCCAAATCAACTATTACACGTCCTCCTGGCATTAGATGATTATAAAAGCATTTCAGAGCATCTTTTGCATCCATTAAATTTTCAATCAAGCAAAAGGAGCCTGTAGGTATAACGACAGCTTCATATTTTGATTCCAAAGAAAAACTACATAAGTTACCTTCATATAGCTTCGGATTTAAGTCTCTTTCTCTGCATCGTTTTCGACAAGAATCTAACATTTCAGTTGAATAGTCAATGCCATCAACAATAAATCCATTTTCAAGTAAGGGAATTAAGAATCGGCCTGATCCGACAGCAGCTTCAAGTATCTTCCCTTTAGTCCCTTTTAATCTTTCAAGATAATATTCAATATCACCGTCGATTGAATACCCCACTGGTTTGGTAAAATCATACACTTCCGTACTTAATGCACCATAATAACTAAACATTTCATTTCCTCCGATATTATATGCGGAAGAATTTTAATTGAAGTATTAAAACTTCCGCACCTCAAGTTTATTAGATGTAGGTAAAGAGCTGACTATCATATTAAATCACTCACTTTCTATACAATATTGTTACATTATATACTTTCTTTAAACTTAATACAGTTATTTCAATTTGTTTTAAGTCCATAAATATCTTATTCAACTAACCTGCCCCGATAGTTCAATAATAAGAAAAGGAGCTGTTCATCAGCTCTTGGGTTAAGTAAAAACACGTTAACTTAATAATGCTACTATCCCTTTCATTCTAACTACTTTTCCATCTAATTCGGATTTCAGCACATTTAATCCATTTTTATGATAAAACGATACTGCTTGAAGATTATTTGGTGAAACACGAAGATGATACTCAGTTACTCCCTTGTTTTGAAAAAACTTTAAAGCATACTCATGTAAATTCCTACCTAAACTAGCCCCACGTTTTTCAGGAATTAGGTAATATAGATTTACATAACCAATCTCCTTCCCTTCGTACTGCCGTATTGTAAGCTCCAGTTGACCAATTGGTATGCCGTTTTCTACTACTATTACAAAACCTTCTGAATATTTTGCAATTTGATTTTCGAGCCAGGTAAGGTAATCCTCCTCGGTTCCGAAGTCTTTATCTGTTCCAAAACTAACAATAAAGGAATCTCTGCGAAAAGGAATGACATATTTACGATGCTTTTCTACTTCAATCGGTAAAAATTCCATGTAAAACTCTCCTTATCATTTAGATACTTAAATACATTATTATATATCGAAACAGTTAATACCTTCTTCAGCTAACCTGCCCTTTTAGCCCCATAAGAAAAAGAGCTGCCAAAGCAACTCCCTTATTGAAGTAAAGCACCCGTTAGTAACAACCACAATCCGACTCCTCATAATTTATTATCAATGAGTTGAATATGTTATTGAAAGCTAGCTTATAAATAAACTATACAACCTTTTTCTTCTACTTTTTCTAACCATTTCGGTATTTTCAAGTTAGGATTCCATCTTAAATCTAAACGTTCTAATCCCTCAATTTCCATTAAAGAATCCGGCAATTCAATCAATTGATTACCCCTTAAATCTAATTCTAATAAATTTACTAGCTTTCCGATTCCATAGGGTAACGTTGTCAATTGATTATTTCTCAAATTCAATCGTCTTAACTTTTCACATTGATTGAGTGAATTCGGGACTTGTTTTAATTGATTTTCTTCCAAATCCAAAACCCGTAATAACGTCAAATTTTCAAATATTTCTGGGAGAGTAGTGAGTTGATTATTTTTAAAATGCAGCTCTCTAATATTGTTTAACATGCTAAAGCTCTTAGGTATCTTATTAAGTTTGTTATTCATTAAGCGTAACTCTATCAGGTTGGTTAATTCACCAATTTCTCTTGGTAATTCACTCAATTTATTATCGCTTAGATTTAAATATTTTAATTTTTTAAGGCTTTTAATTTCGGGGGGACTGTTTGGAGTTTATTATTGTGAAGATATAAATAATCCTCCAAATTCACAAGGTATTCTATATCTGATGGAATTATTTCAATCTGATTATGTCCTAAGTCCATCATTCTAAGTTCATTCAAATTTTTTATATTAGCAGAGATTTTTTCAAGCTCATTAGCAGAGATATTTAACACTTTTAAATTGTTCATTATATATATTTCTTCTGGAATCCCTCTAAAATTATTATCGAAAAGGTTGATTTCCGTAATTTCATTCAGAGATAAGTTTATATTCGGCAAAGAATTTAATTTAGCATGGGGAAAGCTAATTTCCAATTAATCTCCTCCTATTAATTATTCATCAAGAAATTTACCATACGAATAAATGTATTCTATTTTTCATTTTCTGTATAGCAAAAGTTATTCTTCTTTATCTTGTCCTTCTTGAGCTAACCTGCCCCGATAGTTCAATAAGAAAAAGTTGCCTTAAACCTACAAAATAGAGTTCATAATGTCCATATGACTTGTATCAGAATGCTTATCGTTGTAAATACGCATTTTCCTGATGCTACCCCCTATTAGGGGTACCGCCAACATTTTGGAAATTTTGTACGCTAAGAAATTTTCAAAGTGGAAAATAGGTGATTTACGTACGTTAAGATAGTTTCATAAAGGGTGTAACTGATACTTTGATTTTGGAACACCTTTTGGTACTAATATTTAGCCTGGATTGAGTTTAAATGCATCAGTACCATAAACGAACGTTAATGGAACACCCCTTTTATATCAACATTTATATCCTTAAAGTACAATTTTGCCAAAATGCTGTCTGGACCCCTATTATTGCTATCACTAGCCCTAAGTCAATCTTTTTCCAGTTCGGGTGGCGGTAGAATAAAAAATCCCCCTACGAAAGTGGGAGGATTACAATTTTGGTGGTGCAGGGAAATCCTTGCCCCACCTGCCTCGGCGAATGCCGAGAGGCTATTCTACTAAAGAGCGACCCTATTGGTGGTTTTCTACTTATACTGTCATTGGTGAGTGCAATTCTCGTTGCACCGTCGGCCCGGCACCGGATTCAGACCAGTTCCATCTTGACGATTTCCAACGAAACCGCCGCTCCGCCTTGCGAGAAAGTGCCTGTTCCCGTCTCAACAAAGCCCAATTTGCGATAGAAATCCCGTGCCGTGGTTGTGGCTTCTAAGTAGATCCGTGTCTTCCCATTCTTTCGAATGTGCCCGATGACCTTCACCATCAAGGCTTTACCGACTCCTGAACCCGCTGCCGCTCCGGAGACAAAGAGTTTGGTTACCTCGTTACCCTCCACTTCGACGAAACCAAGGATTGTCCTGTCCGACACTGCGACCCAAAGCTCCCCGCGTTCTATCGCAGGGAGGTACATGTCCGGGTCCCTCCCATCCAGCCACATGTTGATCTGCTCTTCCGTGTATTGCTCTGAGCAGAGGTTGCGGACTGAATGACGGTGAACGTTGAAAATCTCTTTGCGGTTCTCGGGGGTGGCAAGGCGTATAGCGAAATCCGTCATGAAATCTCCTCCAACTTACGACTGTAATTTTTGAAAATAAACTTATATTCTTATTCCTAATTATAGGATTAAACCATTTATAAATAAAATGAAAGTTTCTTAAATTTAATTAAAAATAATTCATATGTAAGATGATATTACAGAAAGGATAGCGTTTTTTTCTCTTTTGGGGTAATGATTTGCCCTTAGCTTGATGGGCATGTGGCAGACCCCTTAGAGTAATAAAAAACGCCAAGCCGGTAATCGTTGGAGGCTTAGCGTATATTTTCGTTAAAATGTTGGCGGGACCCCTTATAGAACTAACGCACCTGTTAGTTTAAGTGAAAATCTTCACAAACTTTTTTTATCTTAGGCTTTGTTAAATAGTATTGTTGTTTTTCAGGTATAAAATATGGGAACGTCCGATTTGGACGTTCCCGTTCTTATTCCATTAAAGCCCCCATAATGGAATAACTGTAAAGCTAATGAGGCTTTTTTAAAAGCTGCGTTTCGCTGCCCAAGCACCTTGCATTTTACTAAGGAATACAATTTGCCCAATATGATATGCGTCGTGCATTGCTAAACTCTTCAGTTCAAGCACTAATGAATTATCTCCTGGAATCTGTCTATACAAATCTTCATGTTCTGATTTTGCTAGTATTTTTCCAAGTTCACGATGAACATAAAAGTATTCTTGTTTTGTTTCCTTCCAATTTTCTAACGTCTCAGTTGGTAATCGAAATGTAGAGTCATTATTTTCTGCCTGTGGTTCATTCGCTGTTTCACCAAGAAATCGCATCAGATATCTCTTTTCAAAGAAAAGTAAATGACAAACTAATTCCCAAATGGAATTCATTGCCCCATCAGCTGGTTTCCAAATTGCCTGTTCAAAAGTGATGTCCTCTAGCACTTTTTCAAGTGGTGGAAACCAGTCTTCTTCATCTAAGCAGCTTGCCCATTGTTGTAACAAAAGTGTCTTTACATCCATTTTCTATTCCCTCCAATTTAATCCTAGATTGAATTTATTATTGCTTACCTTACAATAGATTCGCATCAGTTAAAGAGTATTCCTCTAGACAGAATTTCTTTTATATTAATTATTGTTCAACTATTCTGCCCCTTTAGTTCAATAAGAAAAAGGCTGCCGAAGCAACCTTCCTTATTGAAGTAAAGCACCCGTTACTTTAAGTACAACTCTTCACAAACTTCCAATTAAAAATCTGTTAAGATAATTCCCCTAACCACCTCTCAAACCATTCGATGGGAAGTTTTACTTTAGAAAAATCCATATGTTGTAGTTCTTTTAGTGAGTAAGTGTTTGTTAAATATAAATCCCACTGTGCAGAAATATCCTCTAATACGTCGTATAACTTTTCGTCATCTAGTTCAGTCTCATCTGTATAATGTTTATCACACCAATTACAAATTTGTTGATGAGTAAATTGACCTGTTCGATTTACGACACTCTTTAACAGTTTAACTAAGTTTTCCTTACTTAACATCCAATCAATTTCAATAAAATTTGATTCTATCCAACTGCCTTCATATTTGTTCCTGCCCACCAGTTACACCTCGGTATGTTAATATGATTGGTATTTAATTCAACGAAACTTAATTGGATTCCTTCTTAAACTATCCTGCCCCTATAGTTGCATAAGAAAAACCGTATAATGCTTCAAATTAATTGGCTTGATTATTGTTATGTGTCTCTCACTTAAACTGTGGTACGGACTCACTCCACTCTCTTAGCCATAACATTTATACTTATATGTCGTTTAAGTGAATGAATTCGTTAACGATAAAAATATTCTTATTACTGAGTCCGCTCTACCTCGGAAAGAATCACATGTGTCACTGTTGTAGCATAAGGGATTATCTGATTGATGAACTCTTCCACTTTTGGGAGACTTTCACTATGTATTTTCAACATATAACAAGCCTGTCCGGCAATTCGAAAACAAAAATCAACATTCGGAAGTTTGGCAATATAGCTCTTGAATCGGTCATACTCCCCATTTTTCACTGTAGCTTCTACGATACATTCAATCGGAAAACCAATCTTTTTATGTTCAATCTCGGCAACATACCCTTTTATAATTCCGTAAGACTCCATCTGCCGAACCCGTTCTGTAACAGTAGGGGCAGATAAATTCACTTTCTTTGCCAGTTCCCTCATAGAAACCCGACTATTTATCGTTAATTCATCAAGAATGCTACGGTCTTTTTTATCAATTTTCATATAATTAGTATTCCCTTTCTTTTTCTTTCATCTATATATTATTACTCTTAAATACTTTACAAATGCAATTAATTTACCTGGATTTTTATTATAAGATTATCTCAAAGGGGAGATGTTCATGACAAGAATTAAACATTCAGCTATTGGGTCCAGTCCGTTTCAACGACTATTTCATTCGGAGGATATTTTACTTAAATGGTCGGACCTTTCAGAGTGTATATCTACAGACGGGAAACTTTCAAAGGAATTAAAGGAAAATGTCAGAAGGGTTCTTGCATATGGTAACGGATGTGCATACTGTCAAGCAAAAGGTCGTCCATTGAAACCAGACGATATTAAAGAAAGCTATGCAGTAGCTTTTGCAGAGGTATTTCTCCTAAAACGCGAGAAAACGGAGCAAACATTCATTGATGTGTTAAAGGAAACATTAAGCGATGAAGAGATATCGGAACTATTAGCTTTCATTTGTTTTACAACTGCACAGCAATATTTCGGGGCTTTGATGGATTTAAAATAATGTTAAAAAGGAACAGGCATTTGCCTTGTTCCTTTCTGTAAAAGATTCATACTAAACAGTTGAATTCCAAAACGTTATTGTTCTCAACCATCAGTATGTTCAACTGTTCAACTGGACCATTTAATATAAGTACTGTTTGACCTGAAATAGTTTTAGTATCTAATAGCTTTGAAGATTATATTCAATCTAGAATTTTGCACCTTGATCTTCTAACTGATTAATCTTTGGAAGAATGGAGCGAGAAGGTACTGGGGATGTTAAAACTATAGAAGTATTTAAATGTCCATAGGGTATTAATCGATCTATAAGAATTCTCATGCTGTCCATATCAGCTAAAGCGGCTTTTAAAAAATATCCTACTGTTCCTGTTACGCGATGACACTCAATAATGTCTAAATCATCTTTGACTAATTGCTCAAAATCAGGAACAGAAACTTTAAGTTCACTTACTTGAATAAACACAAGTACTCCTCTTCCTATTGCCGGTGGTGAAACTCTGGCACTAAACCCTTCTATAATCCCCTTTTCTTGTAAGCGATACATACGTTCAGAAATACTAGGTCGACTAAGAGCCAATTTCTTTGATAATTCACTAATCGTGATACGACCATTTAATTGTAAAAGTTCTAGTAAACTGACATCTATTTCATCCATGAAGCAACCGCCTTTCATAATGAAGGAATATAAGCTTATATTTCTTTAAAATGGTGTATGGAAAGCAGAAAATACATTCTTTTTTGTATGTAAATTTAACAGTTATTATTCTATCATTAAAATCATTAATAGAAAAAGAAAATTCAGAATTTATCAAAGGGAGGAACTTGCATTGACTTTCACAAAAATTCCTGTTCGAAAAAACATTGAAAACCTAAGCGCATATGTTTCCGGTAAACCAATTGAAGAAGTACAACGCGAACTAGGACTTGAAAGTATCGTTAAATTGGCATCCAATGAGAATCCATATGGTTGCTCACCTCTAGCAAAAGAGTCCATGCTTATCGAAATGGAGCAAACCTCATTTTATCCTGAAGGAATGGCACCGTCATTAGCTGAAAAGTTAGCAAGGAAATTAAATATCAAACAAGATAATATTATCTTAGGTAATGGATCTGATGAAGTTATACGTTTGTTAACACGAACCTACATTCAACATAATGATGAAGTCATTATGGCTGACGTTACATTTCCACGATATGAAACGAATGTATTGATTGACGGTGGCACACCTGTAAAGATACCTCTTATTAATGGCGTACATGACCTACAGGGTATGTATGAGGCCATTACTGAAAAAACAAGAATGATTTTTGTTTGTAATCCCAATAATCCAACAGGAACGATCGTTCAAAAAGAAAAGTTAAGATCTTTTATCGAGAAGGTGCCGAAACATATTATACTAATCGTTGATGAAGCATACTATGAATATGTTGAGGATGAAGACTTTTTAGAAACCTTGCCACTTCTAAATACCCATTCAAATCTAGTCATTTTACGTACTTTTTCAAAGATATATGGATTGGCTGCATTAAGGATCGGATACGGTTTAATGGACGTTTCCATCGTACAAGAGCTAATTAAAGTGAAAGAACCATTTAATACCAATCGCTTAGCACAGGCAGCAGCCTTCGCTTCTCTGGACGACCCTGCATTTGTAGCACAATGTACTCGTAAGAATGAGGAAGGAAGAAGATATTTAGAAAACGAACTAAGCGAGATGGGTTTAACATTCTTTCCTTCTCATGCCAACTTTATAATGGTCAAACTAAATCATCCTGGCAGGTACGTCTTTGAGGAGCTATTAAAACAAGGGGTCATCATCCGATCTGGTCATTTACTTGGCTATGAAAATACTATCCGCGTGACCATCGGTACTCCACTTGAAAATGAGAGGTTCATAAAATCCTTACAAAATGTAATCAATAAAACGCTTAGTACATGACAGATCGAAATATAGTTGCAAAATAATCAAGGATTGATAAGCATAAAAGATACGACATAGACGCCCTTTGCCCATGTCGTATCTTTTACGTGGATTTATTTAACCATTCTCTTTTCCTTTATAATTGCTTCCTGTTCATCCACACTTTTAAATTTAACGATTGAAATCGCGATTAATCCTACCAATACAATAAGACAAGCAATGATACTGACCCGATTCTGTTCACTAAACACAAACATGACACAAATGATGCTTAATGTAATTACTGTAAACAATGTTACGTACGGGAAGCCCCACAATTTAAAGCTCGGAGCTTTAGGATATGAATTGCGAAGTTTTAGCTGCGCTAAACAAATACTGATCCATACAAGTGATACCACAAAACCCGGAAACGCCATTAATAAGGTAAATGCTTTGTCCTGTGCAACGTAGGTAATCATGGAGCCCGCGATTAAAACAACGGCACTTAGTAGTAAACTATATAATGGAACACCATTTTTCGATACATAAGAGAAAGACTTTGGAGCTTCCCCCTCTGCAGCTAAAGAATGCAACATCCGTGTACAACCATATATTCCAGAGTTAGCTGCAGATAAGACAGCTGTAATTAAAATAAAGTTCATTATGTGGGCAGATCCCTGAAAGCCTGACATTGACAATACCTGTACAAACGGACTTGACTGGTCGCTAATTTCGTTCCAAGGAATTAAACCGCATATTACAAGTATCGGTAAGGTGAAAAATAATATAACTCTCCAAATATAGCTTTTTATAACCTTAGGTAAAATACGTTCTGCATCCTTTGTTTCTGTTACTGTTACTCCTATTAATTCTGAACCGCCGTAAGAAAACATAACAATTAGCAAAGCTGAAAATATTGACATCCAGCCATTAGGAAAAAAACCACCGTGCTCTGTAAAGTTTTGTAGATAATTAGTTCCGCCGCTTGGGATAATTCCAAATAAAATACTAGCTCCTAAGAGAATAAATACTATAATCATTGTAATTTTAATTCCAGCAAACCAAAATTCAAATTCTCCATAATTTTTAACATTCATCATGTTAATTCCAATGATTAGGGCAGCACAGCCTAAACTTAATATCCAAAGTGGAATAGATGGAAGCCAGTATTGCAAGAAACTTCCTGCCACTACTACCTCAATAACACATACGGACAGCCACATGAAACAATACATCCAGCCTATAATGAAGGAACTACGTTTACCAAACGCTTTCTGAACAAAACCCTTCATATTTGTATTTGGATAGACGATTGCCATTTCTGCTATAGCTCCCATGACCACAAGAAGTAATAATCCTGCAAAAATATAAGTAAGGATAACTCCTGGTCCTGCTAACGATATAGTTTCAGAACTTCCTTTAAAAATCCCAGTACCTATTGCTCCTCCCATTGCCATCATGCTAATATGTCGCGGCAACAACTTCTTTTGTAGAGACCCATTATTTGATTCCATTACTTATTCCTCCTTTATTCTGTTAATTTTCTGAATAAAAAATTAATCACTCTGTTTCATCTATTGAAAGGCGACTTGATAAGTTTAATACTTATCAACCGTTATGACAAAGGAGTGGAAACATGAAAAGACGGCAAGCTAAAGTTTACCGTAAATATTACAAGAAGGATAGCTTCAGGCTGATAATTTTCACTTGGATAAATGCTGTATTTCAGTTTGATTATGGAAATAGGGTCATTGAACTAATAACTTAATACGGATCTAGATTTACTTTTAACGTTAAGATGGGCTCATTAAACTCACTCTATCTCTATCTCTATCTCTATCTTTTATCTATTAACTAGAACACTATTAATTAGGGATTACATTGTTATAAGTAACCCCTAATTAATTAATTTCCTCCATTTATCTTACTTATTTACAATGTGGATTGCATGCCCCAAAACTGCTTCCGCCGCTTCCATCCAACCTTCAGTCAAAGTTGGATGTGGATGCATGCTCAGAGCTATATCTTCTACACGAGCTGACAATTCAAGGGCCAGTACTCCTTCACCTATAAGGTTAGATGCATCAGCGCCAACCATATGCATTCCAAGTAAAATGTGGCTTTTAGCATCCACGATCACTTCTGCAAATCCCTCTGTTTCATTCGTTGCAAGCGCCCGTCCGTTGGCACTGAATGGGAATTTTCCAGTTTTAACGCTATATCCCTGTTGTTCCGCTTCTTCACGGCTGAAGCCCACCCCTGCAATTTGTGGATCTGAGAAGATTACATAGGGAACAAAAGTGGAATCAATGGCACTTGGCAAACCTCCTATTACTTCTGCTGCCACTATTCCCTGTTTAGACGCTCGGTGAGCAAGAGCTGGACCAGGTGTGATGTCACCAATAGCAAAGATATGTGGAACATTAGTACGACATTCCGTGTCTACTGCTATATAGTCTTTTTCGTCTACTGCAATGCCAGCCTGATTTAGGCCAATCTCTTGAGTGTTAGGAATCCTGCCAATTGTTACTAGGGTCTTCTCGCTCACAATCACTTCTGTCCCATGCTTTGCCGAAAAAACATGAAGGTGAACTTGTCCATCTTCCACAATGGCTTTTTCTACCCTTGTAGATGTTTTAAGATTTATCCCAAGCTTCTTAGCATTACGGATTACTTCCTTGACCAAGTTGTCAGCAACCTGAGGGAGAATACGATTAGCCATCTCAATAATTGTTACTTGAGTACCTAACTTTGCAAAAGCCATACCCATTTCGATACCGATATAGCCTCCGCCGATAATCGACAAGCTAGGTGGAACTTCTTTTAGCTGTAACGATGTTGTCGAATCCAAAATATATCTTCCATCTACATTAAGGAACGAAGGAATAAACGGTCTAGACCCTGTCGCAATAATTGCATGTTCAAACTTATAGGTTTCAAAATCACCATCGGTTTCTACTCCGATGCGGTCATCAGATAAAAAGGTTGCTCGACCTTTCACCATCGTTACTCCATTTTCTTTACATAAATGGGATATACCTTGGTTCAACTGAGAAATGATGCCCTTTTTCCAATCCTGCCATACATTTAAGTCAACTGCTGTTTTCTCTTGAGGTAGTTGAATTCCCATTTTTTCAAAATCGTTAAGCCTATGAAATTGATCAGCTGTATGTATTAGAGCCTTCGAAGGTATGCATCCCCGATTGAGGCAAACACCACCCAGCTTATCCTTTTCAATTAGAACAACTGATTTCCCTAACTGTCCGAGACGAATAGCTGCAGCATATCCTCCCGGACCTCCTCCTATAATGATAACATCTGTTTCTATAGCAACTTCCCCTACTACCATTTATCTCATCTCCACAACTAAAAGAATTGGGTTTTCCAGTAGTTCCTTAATCCGATTTGTAAAACGTACCGCTGTTACGCCATCAATTAAACGATGATCGAAAGATAACGACATATTCATCATCAAGCGGATAACACCTTCCAAATCGCGAACAACCATGCGAGGTTCCATTTTATGCAACGCTAAAATTGCCGCTTCGGGATAGTTAATGATTGGAGTCGCATGCAACCCACCGATTGGTCCAACATTGCTAATGGTAAATGTACTACCAGTAATCTGCTCTAAGCTCAACTTCCCTTCTCGAGCTTGGATTGCCATTTGTCTAATTTCATCAGCTAGCTGGAAAATTGTTTTCTGATCTGCATTTTTAATAACAGGAACAATGAGACCATCGTTCGTATTCGTGGCAATCCCAATATGATAATAATTTTTCAATACCATTTCATTTGTCTTTTCATCAATTGAAGCATTTAATGTTTTAAACTCCTTTAGTGCGATAACAATAGCCTTAACGAAGAATGGTAAAAAAGTCAATTTAATATCCTTGTTGTCTGAATACGTCTTTAATTGATCTTTTAATTCCTTTATTCTATCCATTTCTAATTCATCTACATGGGTTACATGTGGAATAGTCGAAACTGACTTTACCATATGTTCAGCGATTTTTTTTCGAATACCCTTAAGCAGAATCCGCTCTTCTAACCCTTTTTCCATTACTTTTTCCTGAACAGTTTCAATAGGAGCTGCATCTTGAAGTATATTATTATCGTTGTTATTATTGTCATTGGCCTGTTTAAATTGATTATTTTCTATAAACTGTTGCAAATCACTTTCTATTATTCGTCCAGCAGGCCCAGAACCTTTAACCTGCTGGATATCAACCTTCATTTCCCTAGCCATTTGACGTACATATGGAGTAGCCAACACACGAGCTGCCTCAAGATGTGGTTTACTTGTTATATCCTCTGAATTTACTTTTACATCAGCAGGTTGCATAACCGGGGGCTCTTTTTCAATAACAAATGTTTCCGGAACAGAAATATCGTTCTCTTCTTGAATAGTAAATATAGTGGTTCCTACTTCTACAATATCCCCTTCAGTAAAGAGTATTTTCTTGACCACGCCCGTTGCTGGGGCAGTCAATTCCGCATTGACCTTATCCGTTTGTACTTCTACTATCGGTTGGTCCTGCGTTACTGATTCTCCTTCTTTAATGAGCCACTTGATAATTTCTCCTTCATGCATCCCTTCACCTACATCAGGAAGTTTAAATTCTACCATGCTTGTTCCTCCTTCTCCCTTATTCATTAATTAAAATGAAATCGTTTCCATTATTCCTTGTTTTACACGTTCAACAGTAGGTAGATAATGATCTTCTACTGAAAACTGCGGAACTGGAACATCAAATCCTGTCACACGCTTAATAGGGGCTTTAAGGTAAATAAGGGCTTCATCATTAATAATAGAGATAATCTCCGCACCTAATCCGGATGACTTATGAGCTTCATGAACGACTAATCCGCGACCTGTTTTTTTTATGGATTTTACGATCGTATCCCGATCTAACGGGTATAGTGATCGAAGATCGACTACTTCACACTTCCAACCTTTTTCATTTTCAATCTTTTTAGCGGCATTCAATGCTTCTCTTAACATAGCTCCCCATGCAAAAATGGTTAAGTCGCTTCCCTCCTGAACCACTTTTGCTTGACCAATTGGTATTCGATACATCTCTTTAGGAACTTCTTCCTTAAAAGCTCGATACAATTTAGTCGGCTCCAAAAAGATTACCGGATCAGGATCTTCGATGGCAGAAATGAGTAGTCCTTTTGCGTCATAAGGATTACTAGGTGCAACCACCTTTAAACCCGGAGTGTGGGCAAAGAAGGTTTCGACACTTTCGGAGTGAAGCTCAGGACCTCTGATTCCAGCACCATATGGTGTACGGATAACAAGGGGCACCCCAAATTGTCCCCGAGTACGGTACCTCATACGGGCAGCATGGGAAACAATCTGCTCGAATCCTGGATAAATAAATGCAAGAAATTGAATTTCTACCACGGGAACCATTCCATTAAGAGCTAAACCAATTGCAGAGCCAATGATTCCAGCCTCAGCTAATGGTGTATCTACAACTCGATCCTTTCCGTACTTCTCAAATAGGCCTTCCGTTGAACGGAAAACTCCACCGTTTACTCCAATATCCTGACCTAAGATCATCACGCGATCATCCTGACCAAGCTTTTGGTCCATTGCTTCTGTAATAGCCTGAATCATAGTTAAATGTTGGCTCATTACTTCTTCACATCCCTCTTTAAGACTTGTTTCAATTCTTGCTGCTGTTCATTTATGTGCCATGACTCTTCAGCATAAACATGGTTAAACATATCGAGCGGATCGGCTTTAGGGTACTCTTCTGCTTTTTGGAGGTGAGTGTCAATCTGTTCGCTAATTTGTTTTAACACCATTTCCTCCTGCTCCTCATTCCAGAATCCCTTTTTAATCAGCAACTTTTTAAGACGTGTAATCGGATCGCGATTTTCCCTCCAGAATGTTGAAATATCCTCCTGATTACGATATATGTTTGGATTGTCTGCAGTAGTATGGGCACCATATCGAAAGGTAATAGCTTCAATCAAAGTAGGACCTTCACCTTTAAGCGCTCTTTCGACTGCTTCCTTTACAGTCAGCCAAACTGCAAAGATATCATTTCCATCTACACGAACACCATGGATATCATACGCATCAGCACGCTGAGATATAGTCTTAGAAGCAGATTGCTTTTCAAAAGGCACACTGATAGCGTAGCCATTATTTTGGCAGAAAAAGATTGTTGGGGTTTTATATACACCGGCAAAATTCAGTGCCTCATGAAAATCCCCTTCAGAAGTAGCACCATCACCAAAATAAGCAATGCTTACATTCTCTTCTCCTTTAAGCTTACTTGCCCAAGCCGTACCTACCGCGTGAACCATTTGAGTCGCAATAGGAACACAAGGAGGCATAGTTCGTTTTCCTTCCGGACAGATTGAACCCTCTACGTGCCCCATCCAGTATAGAAAAACACGATACATCTCCTGTCCATGAATAATTGCCGCTGCATGATCACGGTAAGTGGGAAACATCCAATCCCCTGCCGATAATGCTAAAGCGCTGCCAATTTGGGATGCCTCCTGCCCCTCGAAGGGTGCATAAGTCCCCATTCTTCCTTGGCGCTGAAGATTAACTGATTTACGGTCAAACATCCTAAGCAATAGCATACTTTCATACATCTTAAGCATGAGTGATTTATCAATTTTTCCATCAATTGATTCAATTATCTCTCCATTTGGAGCTAATACCTGATACATTTCCGGTAAATTCTCTTTTGAATACGCTTTCAAAATTGGGTTTTCCGTCTTTTCCATTTCATTTCTCCCCTTAAGATAGATTTGATTAGCAAACTTACCAAGGATTTGAACAGTCATGAAATAACAGCCCAAAAATTTTCTTTGGTCTTTTATGTTTTTAAATAAATGCTTCTTCATAAACTATATTTGCTTATATAAAAGGATAATACATCAAGGGTTTTAATAATATGTTAAATAGAATGAATTTTTTGTATATTACCTTTATTTAGAATGTGTTATCGTATACTTCACCTTCATTTTGAAAATTCGTAACATTAATGGAAAAATCCAAATCAAACTACTATAATTTCTTCAACTTGATGGAATTAATTTCGATTGTTTCGGGGGCGCGTACCCTATAAATTGTATCCATACCGGGTGCACAAAAAAAAAGAATGGAACAAGTACAACTTGTTCCATTCTTTACTTAACCGCTTTCCTACCTTTTGCGAGCATCTAATTTGAGAATCCGGCCAATCAATACTGTAAGTTTTAGGGAAGGAGAATCTGAACTCGAAGCAACAAATGATTTCAATAATGAAGAAATTTACCGTGTTAGAATTGCGGGACTTTGGAGGTATTTTTTATATCTTTAGTTGTATAAAACTATTTTCAACTTGATTGATCGAAGAGATTGATAAATCAGTTCAGCCACACCGCCAAAGGCAACTTTAAGATAAGGAGGGATAACAAAGTAAGAACTAACATCATTTAGTGAAGTATCGAGTGGCCCAGTTTGCTAAAGACCGTGGATGAACATATCAACCGTAAATCAAAGTTCATTATGTTAAGGAGCCCTACCTTAACATTTCTAACAGAACAGAAAGAAAGTTTTATTTCCTTTTCCGCTTCGAGGATACGGGAGTGATCCCTATTTTTCAAATGTACCTTTCACGACCGCTATTCCCTCTTTTACCATAATTTGTCCCCTTGCGATTACTGTATCAATTTCAAATGTTTCTTTTTTAACTATAACTAAGTCGGCGTCTCTAGCTACCTCGAGCCGCCCTTTATTACCGAGCTTTAAAATATTTGCCGGATTTTCAGTCACAACACGGATTGCATCGGCTATTGTGACTCCGTCCTCGAGAATCGCATCGACTACTGCATCATATAAGGACATACACGTACCAATGTTCAAACCGCGCAGATTTCCGCTGCTATCAAAGTCAGGCAGGCTCGCTTGTCCATCTGAAGTGAGGGTGATCTGCCGAATATCAACGCCTTCATCGAGTGCTCGTTTTATTGCTGTACTTGCCTTTACTTCTCCTTCTTCTAGGAACTTCTTGATGGTACTTGTCGTAAAATCAATATAGCCGCCTTTTTTTGCAAATTCTATCCCCGCATTGAATAAATGCTGATTGCGGTTAATATGCGTCGGGTAAAACTGTGTGATCGGTATTTCAGTTGTCTCCACGACTTCTTCGATTACCCGTACATGATTCTTGCTGTCACCTACATGAATGTTGACGATACCGCTTTTCCCGGACAAAAGTCCTCCATTACGGGCCTGTGATGCTAGTTTCGCCAATTCCGCTGCAGTCGGCTGCGAGGAACGATGATCGGCAATAGCGATTTCGCCTACCCCGATAATTTTATCCACTAAAATTAAATCATCTTCAATTTTCCCTGTAAGAGTCTTGACTGGTACTTGATACGAACCAGTCTGAACATAACAGCTAATTCCTTCTTCTTCAAGAGCTCTCGCTTTAGCAAGCAACCCTGGCATCGTTCTTGTCGTTCCATCAGTTCCGATGACTCCAATTAATGTCGTTATACCAGCTAATGTTGCATCGGTTAACTGAATTTCAGGAGTCCTTGTTTTAAAGCCACCTTCTCCTCCTCCACCGATGATATGGACATGTGCATCAATAAAACCTGGAACAATAATTTTACCAGCCGCATCAATCACTTCCATTTCAACAAAATCAACAGGTACATCAATCTGATCCTCCATGTAACCAATTTGCTTTCCAACCAATAGGATATCTTTTTGACCCATAAAATCCGGTCCATAAATCTCTCCATTTTTGATAAGTTTAAGCATTGTTCCTTCTCCCTTTCATAAGTTGAAATTTTCTAATAGGTTTTAAATTCATTGACACGGGTAAATATACAGCATAACCCGCTAACAATTACATAAAAGGACAAAGATAGTTGTTCTTTTTTAAAAAAATTGTAGCTAAACTGACATTTTGATTATGCTTGCTAAAAGTATAAAAACACAAAAGGAGTAGACAACATGAATAAAGTAATTTCCTCGGACATTAAAACAAATAAACGATTATCCATGCGTCAAATTATGAACTTATATCAAGTTACAAAAGAATTTAAAGGTAATATCTATTTTATCTGCAACCATAAATTAGTCGAAGCCAAGAAACTCTCTACATTTGTCTCTTTTGTACTCATTCTTCAGGAGTGTGCAACTATGAAAGTCATACTTGAAGGCGAGAATGTACAAGCTATGCTCGAAAAAGTACAGACTATATGCAAAAAGAATGATTCAAATAAACTCGGTTTTCAATCGAACCAAACAGTTAACATTTAATAAATTCTAACTACGTATAGAAGAGGGTGTATATAATGAGAACCATTTTAATGGTAATCGGCGCAATTGTCGTTATAGGCTTTATAGCTAATCTTATTTTTTAAAGAATGATGAAAGGCTGTCAAACATCTGACAGTCTTTTATTGTGACTGAATGAACGAGAAAAGAGCATGTAATCCATGCTCCCTTTGGACTTTCACCATGGGACCTTCCAGTCTTTCCATTTATTCAATCCTTCCCGAATCTGATTACCTTTGTCAATCCAATATTGCTTTCTTTGCACCTCTTCTTTTTTTGCTTGTTGTTCCGCTATAAGTGCCTGTTGTTCCGCTATAAGCGGCCCGATGTCTTGTGTATTAAAAGATTGTGACGCCTGATTTCGTAAAGCCTGCGACATTATTTTTTGAAAAATAATCGCACTCCCCTCACTACTATGTGTCGTCAGATAATGTTTTTCATCAGTCTTATCATACCCGGCCCAGACAGCACCGACTAACGAAGGTGTATAACCGATAAACCATTGATCTTTAACCCCTGATATTCCTTCGATTGGAACTTGTGTGGATCCTGTTTTACCTGCAACTTCATAACCGGAAACAGCTGCATTTTTTGCTGTGCCATATTCTACTGTACCAAGCAGCATTGTATTCATTTTGTCGACGACGCCCTTAGAGGTTACATTGATGGCTTTTTCTTCCCAAGCCCCTACCTCTTTTCCCTCGATATTTTCTATTTTTATAATGGCATGCGACTCCAATCGTTTTCCATCGTTGGCGAAAGTGGAAAAGGCTCCTGCCATTTGCAGCGGGGAGACCCCTTTGTCCATGCCCCCTAAAGCAATTGTTAGATTTCGGTCACCTTTTTTATATGGAATCCCAAACCGCTTAAGTGAATCCAATCCCTTATCGATACCAATCTCATTTAATAGCCATACAGTAGGTACGTTTAATGAATTCATCATCGCTTCGTACATCGGTACTTCTCCTTTATAAATGCCACTTAGATTTGTTGGCTCATATTCCCCAAAACTCATTTTTTCATCCTTTAAAGGAGTGGTGATATCATAACCCTCCTCAACTGCTGGCGTGTAAACAACAAGCGGTTTAATGGCCGAGCCAGGAGATCTCGTCAATTGGGTTGCCCGGTTATATCCCATGAATTGATGTTTACCTCTGCCGCCGACTAAAGCCTTGATCCCTCCTGTTTTCGGATCAAGGAGGATTGCCCCGCTTTGAACCAATTCATCTGTACTAGTCCCAACTGGAAAATTGGCATCGTTGGCATAAACGGTTTCTGTGGCCTGCTGCATGGATTGATCTAGTGTTGTGTATATTTTGTAGCCCTTTGTAAGCAACTCCTCGAGCTCTATTCCATACCTACTGGATGCCTCCGACAGAACATGGTCGACAAAATAAGGATACTTTCCTTTTAATGGATCAGCCATTTGCTCACCCTGAAGAAGAGTCACTTCATCTTTTTTCGCCGCAGCCTCTTCATCATCCGTCAAATACCCATGTTCGGCCATTCTTGAAAGAACTAAATCACGTCGTTTCATTGCACCGTCTAAATTTTTGTATGGATCAAGTTTGGATGGAAGGTTAATGACACCCGCAAGCAATGCCCCCTCGGCAACGGTCAATTCAGAGACCTCCTTGGAAAAGTAAATATTCGCGGCCTTTTTGATTCCCCATGCCCCATGCCCGAAATAGACTTGATTCAAATACATTTCTAGAATTTCATCTTTTGTATACTTATCTTCGACTTCCTGAGCAAGAAAAAACTCTTCTACCTTCCGTTTCAGAGTTCGTTCCGATTCCAGCATCGTAATCTTCACAAGCTGCTGGGTAAGCGTACTCCCTCCTTCGACAATACTTCCTGCCTTCGCATTTTTAACTAAGGCACGCAAAATTCCTTGATAATCAATGCCATGATGTTCATAAAAACGATGATCCTCAATGGATACAACCGCTTGTTTCATATGATCTGGTATTTCCTCTATTGCAACACCTTCAGATTTATTGCCCGTAATAGTACTGGCAAGATTTCCGTCGAGATCATAGATCTCTGTCGGTTGCTGAAGATGATTTTGTAGAAGACTTATATCTGCACCTTGCTTGAAATAAAATAGTAAACCGGCACCAAAAACTACCATTGCCAATATAATAATCAGACCTATTTTCACTAACCCTCTCATTTGAACCCCCATTTTCCCATCTAAGACATGCTTCATTAAAAATATTTTACCCTTTTTATAAAAGAAAACTCGTCGTTTGACTAAAAGGCAGAGACATAATGGTCTCTTCTCTTTTTTCTTATAACGGGTTACTCCTGAAATTCACTTCCTTACTCCTTTTATTTATAAAGTTATAAAAAACAGACTACTCAACTGAAAGGGCCTGGAGATTCACCCTAGCCTGTACGCGTATGCTTACTAACTCTTCTTTACATGTGTTTGTGATCAATATACACAATCAATAGGCGTGAAGCCATTTAAAAGTGGGTATAACACTTTTAAATACATTAAAAATGGGGAGAGATGATATTAATGAAAGATTTGAAACATATTGTCGTCGCTTTTAATGGAAATGAAGACAGTAAACGGGCAGTAGAATATGGTGCAACATTGAAAAAGGCCTTTCCTGAAGCTAAGCTGACCGTTGTTCATGTCCTAAATGAAAAAGTTGAACAGCGGATCATAGGAAACGCATCCGCCCCGGGATTTGTGCCAGCTGCAGGATTTTATGTAGACCCTGTCCAAACACATCCCGTTGTGGAGGTTGAACAAACGGATCATCAAGAGACAAATGATACCCATTCTGTTGTCCAAAATAGTGTTCAAAACGCAGAAAGTAATACACTTAGATTGCTAAGTGAATGTCGAGTTGAGGGAAAATTCGAAATATTGGAAGGACATGCGCCTGATAGCGTATGTGACTATGCAGCAAGAACTGCGGCTGACCTCATCGTTGTCGGTAATAGCGCAAAAAGCGGGCTGGAAAAATTCTTTCTTGGCAGTACAAGTAGTTCCATCGCCAAAAACGCCCCCTGTTCGGTATTTATTGCAAAGTAAAAAGGAGCCGGCTCATTCTTGTGCCGGCTTTGTTTGGATATTCGTCAAAAAAAGCCGGATTCGATATAGAATCCGGCTTTTTTTCAATAATACCTTCGAAGCTGCCGAATAAAGCATCAGCGCGACAACTACCGATAAAATAAAACTAATTGCATATAAGTCCCAGTATAAATGGCACTGGCTGTTTGTCGCAGTGGAACCGAAAAACGTCCGAACTCTACAGGTTCACTCTCAGCCTTTTTGGCTCCCCTTCTGGAAGTATTTAATTTTTAATCCTCGGTTAAAATATACTACTAGTTTCTATCTAATGAGCAGACAAGAAAATGCAAATACTATTATAACTTTCCATCCCTAACAATGGCTATATTCTTTCTTTAAACCAACTTCTTTACATTTGTTCAATACATCTGCTATTAACCAAGTTAGATGGATTAATACGACAATTTTTCTATAGACTCACTAAGGTTTGTTTTGATATCTTTATTAAGGCTAATTTACACTGGGGAGAGAATAGACATGGATAAACATTCAATTTCAGCTGAAAAAGGCGCCTATATCAGTATTGCCGCTTACATATTCTTGTCTGCTCTTAAATTGTCATTTGGTTATTTTGGAGACTCTAAGGGACTATGGGCAGATGGTTTAAATAACACAACCGACATCATCGCTTCCATAGCCGTATTGATTGGATTAAAAATATCTAAGCGACCACCTGATGATAATCATTCATATGGTCATTTGCGAGCGGAAACTGTAGCCTCGTTAGTAGCTGCCTTCATTATGATTACAGTTGGCCTGCAGGTTATTTTTAGTGCTGTAAAATCTTTCTTCTATCAAGATTCAACGACGGTTCCCAATATGCTGACTGCTTATGTTGCTATATTCTCCGCAATTTTTATGTACGGGATTTATCGTTACAACTTAGCATTAAGCAAAAAAATTAACAGCGCCTCCATTTATGCAGTTGCACAGGATAATCGGTCTGATGCTCTGGTCAGTATTGGTGCTTCTATAGGAATTTTAGGTACTAAGATAGGGATTTTCTGGCTAGATGCAATAGCTGCATTAGTAGTTGGAATCATCATCTGTAAAACAGCTTGGGATATTTTCCGTGATGCTTCTATCTCTTTAACCGATGGTTTTGACGAGCAGCTACTACAACAAATCGGACAAACCATTTTATTAACAGAAGGTGTTAAAAACATGAGTGAAATTAAAGCTCGTATGCATGGTAGTGAAATTCTACTCGAAGCTACCGTTCATGTAAACCCACTTTTGACCGTCATCCAAAGCCACGATATTACGGTGAAAATCGAGGAAAACCTTTTAAAAGAATATAATATTCAACATGTGATTGTTCATATCGAACCATATACATTCCCCAAAAAAAGGTAACCGTCATTAATTTTACGGATGCCTTTTTTATCTTTATAATCCACTACTCACAGTAATAAAACTGTGTCAAAAAAAGGGATTTCCTACTTAATTGCCGAATATTTATCCAATTGATGCATGTTTAAAGAACGGTAATCTGTTATCATAAAAGCACAATGTAATTATTTTGATATTTTGTAATTTTATTCTAAACCATAAATCTTAAGCTCAAAGAAAATTCATTTTCCTACAGTATGGAGGGCAAAATGGTATCTAATCGAGAAATGACCATTCACTTTTTATCTTCTCAAAAAGGCAGTATCATTTCCAAATGGAATGATGAGCTGTTGCATTTACCGGATGGATATATAGGGTATTTTAAAGGAGAAGTAGAAAATATTTTTAACCTGCTAATTGATCAGATTGGAAAATCAGATACTGACATAGGAGATGTACTGAAGGTCGTAGGAGAAAAAATTGCATCTGATCGAGTTAAGAAGCAGCTAAATATGGAAATTTTCTGTGCCACTGCGGCTATCGGTAGATCCATCATCATTGATCACGTTCTAAATTCTGAGGCAACTAAAGAAGAAGTATCCGATCTAATTCATCAAATTAACGCTTACTTCGATAAACTCATTCAATATGCATTATCCTATTTTACCGAATTGAAAACGAAGGAGCTTGAAGCACGTTATCAGTTTATAAGCCCTAACCATAAGGACCGTTTGACACTCCTAGGCCAAATGACCTCAAGCTTTGTTCACGAATTCAGAAATCCACTTACTTCCATCATGGGATTTATTCAATTATTACAAGCAGAACAGCCTGAGATAAAATACCTAGATATTATTTCAAAAGAATTAGATCAGCTCAATTATCGGATTACTCAGTTTCTTAATATCTCTAAGAAAGAAACTTTTGAATCACAACCGGATCTATTTTCTATTGCCCAGCTAGTAAATGAAGTGATTGAATTTTTATATCCTAGCATTTTGGAAGTAAATGCTTCCATAACTTGTAATATCGCTGATGATACCGTGATTTCTGGTTCTAAAGAGGAATTTCGTCAGGTTTTACTAAATATCATTTTAAATGCTCTTGATGTGGTTGCGGGAATGCCTTCACCATCCATATACATTTCCGGTTCAGAATCACCATCCGGTATTTTATCCTTAAATATTTCAAACAATGGCCCTAAGATACCTGAAGAGGTTCAACCAAATATTTTCGAACCGTTTATTACAACTAAAAAAAGGGGTACAGGATTAGGACTATTCGTTTGTAAAGAGATTGTTTTAAAACATCAAGGAACCTTAACATGCCATTCAACAGATTTCTTAACGACTTTCTCAATACAAATAAAAACAAAATAAAGTATAATATCCGTTATATCCATGGATCCATTAGTGTAAAAATTTTGACTGATTCGAGTATAGTTACTTATACTAATAGTTAGGTTCCACTACTAATCGAGGTGAATGACCCTATAGATTGAAAATAAAAAACATCATAAATTTTCATACTAGACAAAACGATATTTATTTTTCATCTAACATTTGATAAGATAACAACATTTCATTCATTATTGGTTTTGGGAGGTGACTGGGAAAATTAAATCGTTCGACATAACAAACGATTCAATTAAGTCCCACACTATTTGGACATTTTAGGTTTTATAATAGTAATTATCTTAATCGCTGTAACTGCTTTTTTTGTGGCTTCAGAATTTTCAATTATCAGGGTGCGAAGCTCAAGAATTGATCAATTGATAGAAGAAGGCAACAGAAAAGCCATTGCGGCCAAAAAGGTTACATCTGATCTTGATGAATACCTATCAGCCACACAGCTTGGAATTACCGTGACTGCTCTAGGGTTAGGGTGGCTTGGACAGGACACCATCCTTAAATTGATAGGACCTTTATTCGGGGCCTTGAATTTCCCAGGCGAAGTCACAAGCATTCTAGCTTTTGTCATTTCCTTTTCACTGATAACATTTTTGAATGTCGTTGTGGGTGAATTGGCTCCAAAGACCGTTGCTATCCAAAAGGCTGAGCAAGTGACTTTGGCTATCGCCAAACCATTGATTCTTTTCCATAAGATTGCCTTTCCTTTCATCTGGGTATTAAATCATTCTTCTCGTTTTGTTGTCGGATTGCTTGGCTTCAAGCCTGCTTCTGAAAGTGAAATTGCCCATACAGAGGAAGAATTGCGTTTCATCCTCTCTGATAGCTATAAAAGTGGAGAGATTAACCAATCAGAATTTAAATATGTAAGTAACATTTTTGATTTCGATGACCGTGTTGCCAAAGAAATCATGGTCCCAAGGACGGAGATTCTTACCATCTCAAAAGATGAAACGGTACAAGAATTCGTCGATGTGGCTAAACTAGAAAAATACACCAGGTACCCTGTTGTCGAAGGTGATAAAGACCATGTTATCGGCTTAGTCAACTTAAAGGAAGTTTTTTCAGATCTTATTAAGAATCGAGAAATCCATTCAAAAGCAATTGAAAATTATACTCGCCCAATTATTCGGGTCATGGAAAATATTCCGATTCATGATTTACTGCTGAAAATGCAAAAAGAACGCATTCATATGGCTATCTTGATGGATGAATACGGCGGTACTTCCGGTCTTGTCACGGTTGAAGATATCCTTGAGGAAATCGTTGGTGAAATTCGCGATGAATTCGACATTGATGAAGTCGCATCCATCCGAAAAATTAAGGATGGGCACTATATTTTAGACTCTAAACTTCTTGTAAAGGAAGTGAACGATTTACTCGGCATTCACTTAGAGGAAGATGATGTTGATACAATCGGTGGATGGGTTTTAACGGAGAATTATGATGTAAATGTTGGCGACATCATGGAAAAAGACGGATTTTGCTTTAAGGTGATTGAAATGGAAGATCACGCCATTCGTTATATTGAAGTGACAAAAAAGGTCGAACAGCTACCTCTTGAAGAAGACCTTCCTCAAGGATAACGAATAAAAAACAGCCTCGTAAAAGTAAATTTTACGAGGCTGTTTTTTATAGTGATCACTTTTCAGAAAACCGGCCCATTTTCTTGACCGTTACGATTGGAGGTGTACTCTTTTTTTTCCAAATAATATAAAGAATGATAAGAACAAAGGAAAAACCAGCTACAGGAATTAAATAGGGAGAAGTAATCTCACTAATCTGCTGCCAATTCTCCCCGAGAATCCTTCCTAAGGTTAGAAATAAAATGGTCCAAGGTATTACAGCAGCAACCGTATAAAAGATGAACTTCCAAACAGACATTCTCGCAATTCCTGCAGGGATAGAAATAGCATGGCGGACGACCGGGATGAAACGAGCCGTAAAAACCACTCCAACCCCATAACGATGGAACCACTCTTCAGCCATTACAATATGTTTTTCTTTTATTAAAATATATTTCCCATACTTTAAAAGAAATGGCCGTCCTCCGAAATAACCCGCCCAATAGAGAAATAATTGCGCTATCGCCCCTCCTACTACACCTGCAAGGACAGCCCCCCAAAAGTTCATTTTACCCTGACCAACTAAATAGCCTCCGTATCCGAGAACGAGCTCACTCGGGATGATTTCGACCATCAAACCTAATAAAACACCTATATACCCCATTCCTGCAAACCAATTTAATATCGTCATAATAAGCTGTGACATCATGCAATCGGACTCCCCTTAAGGCTAATTTCAAAATGTTTGTCCTTCTATCCTATTGCAGCACATAACGTTCTATTCGATTTTTTGCATGGAGTATTCTCTTCTTCATTAAGGAATTCATTCCCGAAAGCACAAAAAAAAGACCAGTTGGAATTATCTCCGGTCTCATTGCATTAATATTCTTTTAGATCCCGTTTTTGTTGAAATTGAGAAAAAACAGCTGTGGTGAGTAAGGATGAGTCATTTTGATAAACATTAGTGAAAATCTCCTGACGAGATTTCGTTTTTTCAATATGAATCCCGAGATTTTTATACTTCTTGATTATTTCGTTAGTCATACTTACTCTCCCTTTCTGCTGTATCTTTATCCTTTAACTTCCCAAATAACGAATATATAAAACCTATTTAAAGAATTGAATTGAAAAACCATACAGTGTCATGTTAACACTTGTCAATTAACTTGAATTGTTTGCAATCGATGCTCGTGTACTTCGTCTTTTTCAACATGAACCTGAACTTTATAGGTGCCGGGTTCAACAAAAGATACCTTATTTTGGTAATTTCCTTTTTCCTCTTCTTTAGCTTTGGTGAAATGGCTTTCTTCGCTACCTTCTTTCCACACCTCAAAATTCACATCTGCATTTGTCAAAGGCTTTCCATTCAATTCTACAGTTGTTTCAAAGTTCGAACTGCTTCCTGCCTTCACAGGGTTACTTTGAAAATCAATTGAAACATCCGTACTTGGATGAGCAGATGCGCCTTCACTTTCATGATCCGTAACGACAACTTCTTTTTCCGGCATCACATGCAGCCCTTTGGCTGTTACATGGGCAACCACATAATATTTCCCTTGTTCATTAAACGTATGCATCACTTGATATGTACCACTTCCTGTATTCTTCGCCTCCAGCATTTCCCGTTTGTCCTGTCCCGACTTTCTTACTTCAAACAGAACCTCACCAGCTTCATTTACCAAATTACTTCCTTGTTTTACTGTTGTTTCAAGGATTACTTCTTTGCCAGGAACCAATTTCCCTTTAATGACGATTGATGCTTCCATTGATTCTGGAATAACAGTATTCACTTCTTTATCCTCGGGCATTTCAGACTCTTGACAGCCGGCTAACATAAATAACAACGCAGTACACACATAGAGTTTTTTCATTATAACGTTCCTTTACTATTTATTAGACCCAAAATCTGTCCTTTTCATATTGCCCATCCTTCCCTAATTTCAGATTTTTATACAATTTTTCATCATGCAGTCCGCATTACGGTCACTGAAGTCAGCAGAGCTACAGCAATAATCGTTAAAAATGAATAAATAAAGATAGAAATGTCGACCACACTTAGTCCGAAAAGAAGAACACATCCATCAATAAAGAAAATTAACAATCCAACATTTAGCCCGCTCTTTCTTGAAAGGATTTGAGCCAACATATCCGTTCCACCTGTTGATGTTCCATACCGAAGCATGAGTCCAATCCCAAGCCCAATCAATCCTCCTCCAATTATTGCACTAACATAAACAGGAAGATTCCATTCAATGACTGCCTCGGAAAAAATATCGATACATAAGGAGGAAAAAAGTAAGCCATGCAAGCTGTTAACAAATAGTTTTTTTTCAAAATACCATGCATATATATATAATGGAATACTACTCAAAATCACACCCAGCCCTGTTGGAAGCCCTATATAATAATGAAAAATCAGCCCAATTCCTATCATGCCACCATCTAATAAATGATAAGGTATCAGAAAAAAATTGATTCCCACCCCTACTAGCATGCTTCCAGCAATAATCGCTGTCATTTTTTCTATGATCTTCATGACCCCCACCTCCTTTTAAAATGCATAAACCTGTCCAGTTTCTATAGAATATGTTTATACAATCTAAAAAATAATGAAACTAACCAATTTTTGTGAGAACAGCCCTTTTGTTTTCTGAATATTCTATCATAAATGCGATAAAGCAGAGGAAATAGTCAAAAATCGCTAATTAGTAGATCAAAGTGATCCTTTACAAGGAATATACCGGATTTAAGGAGTCGTAAGCTGTTTGACTGAATGACTAACTCTTTCTATAATGAAAGTATTTAAATTTATTAAACTGAGGTGATTGGATGGGATATTAAAGAATGTTCGTTTTGACGGACGGACGCTGCTTTGCCTGACGAACAAGGGCATACTTTTGAAAAGCTTGTGCACTTCTTCAAGCAGAAATTCTTCTTTTTCCCGTCTGCGCATCGCTAATCACATACACTAGTATTCTCTTCATCATTTAAAAACGGGAATTCGAGCTGATACACATATAGCTTTTCTTAAAACTTGCAGCTCGTTAAGTGACTCCCGACAGTATTTAGCAAGCAAAAAAAAATATACTTGTATATTTTAAAAATGTAGGAGGTGGACTCCTTATTCGTCTCAGAGGCGAGTTAAGGGAGACTATTTGGACATAATAAACTTGGTTCTTATTGCCATTTTAATTGCTTTAACAGCATTTTTTGTAGCTACGGAGTTTGCAATTGTTAAAGTGAGAAGCACGAGGATCGATCAACTAATTGAAGAAGGCAAGCCAAATGCTGTTTCTGCAAGGCAGGTCACATCCAACCTCGATGAATATTTATCAACATGCCAGCTCGGAATTACTATAACTGCTTTAGGGCTTGGGGTACTTGGAGAACCGACAGTTGAACACATTTTGCGGCCACTTTTAAATCAATTAAACCTTCCTGAATCAGCTTCACATGCACTCTCAGTTGCGATTGCCTTTTCTTTTATTACCTTCATACATGTAGTTATTGGAGAACTGGCACCGAAAACATTGGCGATTCAAAAAGCAGAGCAGGTAACTTTATTTGTTGCTAAACCTTTAATTGCATTCAATAAAGTCATGTATCCTTTCATCTGGGTACTAAATGGCTCTGCAAGGACGCTAACAAAAATGCTCGGATTAAAAGCAGTTTCTGAACATGATTTGGCTCATACAGAGGAAGAGCTTCGTATCATTGTTTCCGAAAGCTACAAAAGTGGCGAAATTAACCAATCAGAGTTTAAATATGTGAATAAAATTTTTGAATTCGATGATCGAATTGCAAAAGAAATCATGGTTCCACGTACAGAAATCGCTACGATATCTAAAGATGATACGATTCAACAATTTTTCACCATAATGACTGAAGAGAACTTTACTCGCTATCCTGTCATCGACGGCGATAAAGATCATGTTATTGGAATGGTGAATATCAAAGAACTATTCACTGAAATGATAGATAAAAGTAATCAGGCATCGACAACGATAAATAGATATGTTCGCCCTATTATCCGTGTCATTGACAGTATTCCGATTCATGATTTACTTTTAAAGATGCAAAAAGAACGTATTCACATGGCTATCCTCATGGATGAATACGGCGGCACATCAGGTTTGGTAACCGTTGAAGATATTCTTGAGGAAATTGTTGGTGATATTCGAGATGAATTCGATTTGGATGAAGTACCGGATGTTCGCAAATTAAAAGAAGATCATTATATTATCGATGCAAAGGTATTAGTAAGTGAAGTGAATGATTTACTGGGACTGGATATCAACGATGAAGATATTGATACCATGGGCGGATGGATTCTTACTGAGAATTACGAAGCCAAACAAGGTGATATCCTGACTTATGGTCCCTATCACTTTAAAATAAAAGAAATGGAAGACCACCATATCTGCTATATTGAAATATATAAACCAGCAAAAGTCGTGGGCGAAGTAAAAGAATTTCCGATAATATCGCAAACTGAAATTGTTTCATGATAAAATGCCCCCCCGCTCTAAATGAGCGGGGGGTATTTTAATCCCTCAACACTTTATCCTCTAGATTTAGGTACATCAAACAAATATCTCACATATTATATAAGAAAACCCAGCTTATTATTTTGATTGACAACATTAAGTATAGTTCAACCTTTATTGTTTCATACTGTTAGAGAAGCTATATTTTATGAAGGAGTGAGGACTTATGAAACTCATAACCATTTGCCAGCACTGCAAAGGGAAAGGGAAAACCCGCTATCTACAATTTTTTTCACGGAACTGCAATCAATGTAACGGACAAGGAAAAGCGGTAAAAGATATGTCTAATTTAAGAAATCATGCAAAAAACCTCTAACAATCTTTCAAATTTTAAAGTTAGGCTTGATAACACCTGATTTTTTTAAGGTGTTATAAACGATAAGGACTGCCGGCCCTAGGAAAAGCCCAATAAAACCAAGCATCTTAAACCCTAAATAAAGACTGATTAACGAGGCCAATGGAGTTAATCCCATATTCGCTGAATAGACCTTAGGTTCAATCGTTCTTCTTATGATAGTTATGACCAAGAATAAGATAATTAGGCCGATTCCAAGATGATGGTTTCCTTGTGCCCATACAATAATGGCCCAAGGAACAAGTACAGATCCTGTCCCCAGTATAGGAAGAATGTCCACTACAACTATTAGTAGTGCCAATAACATCGTATATTTCACATTTAACAACCATAGTCCCGTATAAGCCATGATAAACGTGAATAAACTTAACAAGATTTGAGCCTTAATGAAGCCTATTGCTGCCATACTTAAATCTTGATAAACTAGTGATATTTTTTGATATGTGGACGTCTTTAAATAAAGGAAAGCCTTTTTTCTTAGCTTTGGTAATTCTAGGCTGATCAAAAACAAAGCGATTAAATAAATCAAAAAATCAATGAAAAATCCAGGAACAAGTGTAACAAATTGGACCATATCCTGAACAAAATCCTTTGTAAACCCTTCAAGCGCTTTGACCCCTTTTTCCATCGTATTTTCAATCGACTGAATGAGGTTTGGCGGCAATGTTTGAGAATATTGCTCCCATTGCCTAATAACCGGCAGAATAGCCGTCAGATACATCTCACGAATAAAACCAGGAAATTTCTCCGAATAGACAATGACTCTCTTGATTAAAACTGAAAGCAAAAAATATGTGATGCTCATGAGCCCGCCTACATACAAAATAAAAGAAATTAAAACGGCCCAAAGGCGATGTAGTTTTAATGTTTTACTAATTAGGCGAACTAATCCATCCAAAAGAATAGCTGTTAGTAACGCCAAAATTAATGCCCATGAGTAGGGAATTAAAAATAGTATAACTAATAAGAGAACACCCCTCCAAAACCAGCGAAAAAACAAAGCAACATTCACTAAATAAACCCTCCTAGCACTTTCTTGTTTCTCCTTATATTTATGAGACAATATCCCATATATTTCGCTTATACGTTTTATTTTCTCAATAAGGGGAAAAAGAGAAACAAAGAAAAGGAGGGATTGACATTGGATAACAAAGATAAAGAAAAGTTTCTTGAAGAGCGTAACAATAAATCTAAGGCATTCAAAGAGAATCAAGAAAAGCAGCTAGAGCGTGACCAAGTTGTCATGCCCATTGAAGATTTACCAATTGATGAAATTAAATATGAACGAGAAGAAGAACGAAATAAAAAAGAAACTAAACAACGTTCCACCAGCGAAAGATTTTAAAGAAAAAACCAGCCAATCTAAGGCTGGTTTTTTCTTTAAGAAATCATGTTGTAAGTCACCCCAATTGGCAGCTATCTTTTCTGGCGGCAAGATGTAGATATCATGTTTTTTCATTTCATTTCACAATTCTCATTTTTTATTACCCGAATTTTATTTTTGTCTTGATAATAAGTATATTGTCCATCAAAATTCAATCTAAAAATAACGGTATACATTTACATGGAAAAATAAAAAAAGCCATTCTTTATAAGGATTCGTCTGTCAGTTTTTATTTGCTTCTTGATTGATTTAAAATGATTTAGGGAGGCTTTACTATTATACTTCTCTTCCCTCCCCTCGCTTCCAAAAAAAACATTGACTGAAATGAATGATTCTTTACAATAGACTTTTAAGAATTAAAGAATATAATGGATTGGTCAACCATTATAAAGGAGAATCATATGACGAACCCTACTCAATTATTTCATCAATATTTACAAGTATCCAGATCATTAGTTAGTAAAATGAATGAACAAATTACAACCCTTGAAATTTATCATAATCAGTGGACAATCTTGAATTATTTAAAGAACTGTGGATATTCCACCATCCCCGATATTTGCAATTACTTGGATGTAGATAGTGTTATCATCACACGTTCGGTCAACAGCATGGAACAGAATAATATGATTAAGCAGGTCCCTGGAAAAGATGAACAGGAAAAGCGAATCGAACTGACTCCCAAGGGCAAAGAAGTACATACAAAATGCCTTAAGATTGCAGAAAAGATTGAAGGAAAAGCCCTGGATGGCATTACTGAAGAAGAGCAGGACTTATTTTTCCAGACGGTCCTTAAAATCCTCAATAATATAAGGAACTGAATTGGTGCCTTATATTATTGTGAAAGAAGTGATAGTCATGGCCTTTTCCATTGACCTCTTTTGAGTAAGCAACGAGCTAAAGCCATGCCTTTTTTAAAAGTCGGATTCCTTCTTCGATTTCCCTTTCGGTTAAACCACCATACCCAATTAAAATAGTCGGCTCTTTTACCTTCTTTGAATGATAAACCGAAGTTGGATGGACTTTCACCCCGACACTAGCAGCCGTTTGAATGAGCTCTGACTCAGTGCTGCTGTTTTTCACTTTTAACAGAACGTGTAACCCTGACTTTTCACCAATTACAGTTACACGATCATTAAAATTCTCTTCAATTGCATTCAGTAACACCTTATTTTTTTTACGATAAATCGTACGCATTTTATTCAGATGGCGTTCCCAATGTCCATTTTTCATAAAAAGACAGAGCGTTTCTTGAATCATTCTAGAAACGGTCTGTTTGTAACCTTTTAACTTTTCATGATAAATAATAGCTAACTCCTTTGGTAACACCATATAGCCCACTCTAATCGTTGGAATCAACGATTTTGAAAACGTACCTAAGTAGATAACCCTTCCATTTATGTCCAATCCTTGTAAGGAAGGAATTGGTTTGCCTGCATGACGGAATTCCCCGTCATAATCATCTTCAATAATATAGCCGTTGTTTTTCTCCGCCCAATTCAATAATTCCACCCTTCTAGTTATCGGCATGATCATGCCGGAAGGAAATTGATGGGAAGGTGTGACATAGGCAACATTCGCAGCACTCTCTTTCAAAGTGTCAACACTCATTCCACTTTCATCTAACGGAATGAATGTCATATGGGCTCCCCCCAACCTCAATACCTCCCTAACCCGATGAAAGCAAGGGTCTTCCACCCCAAAGATCCGCTCATTTCCAAGAAGTAACCGTAGTAGATGGATTAAATACTGTGTACCTGCACCGATTATGATTTGATCAGGAACACAGCGAACTCCTCTTGATTGAAAAAGATAGGCAGCAATCTCAGTTCGGAGACCAACTTCCCCTTGAGAATCACCACTTATAAACAATTCTCTTTCCTGATGATACAACGTATTATTTAAACATTTTTTCCACACGGAATGCGGGAAAGAGTCTATGTCCACCCGTCCATGGTTGAAATCTATCTTGCTCGTTTCACGTTGAGGGTATATCATTCCCTGTGAAACAGGCAACTGTTCCATTATAGGTAGTATCCGTTCTAAATCAGCTACGTAATAACCTTTCCTTAAACGACTTTCCACATATCCTTCTGCTATTAACTGCTGATAAGCTGCATCCACTGTATTCAAGCCTATTCCTAAATGAACGGCAAGCTTTCGTTTAGAAGGTAATTTAATTCCAGCATTTATTTGTCCATTCTGAATTTCCACTTTAATATATTCATACAACTGAAGATATAACGGCTCTTTTTTTGTTTTTTCTAGAGTTAGAGTGATTTCAAACATCTGGACCTCCCTTAAAACTGGTTCTATAAATTATATCAGTTTTGGTTCTTATTACAGGACCAGAATATTTTTATAATTGAGATATCAACCAATAGGAGGAAAAATATGGATTACATTGAGCTAATCGGGAAACATGTGACCCTCACCCCAATGATGGAAAATCATATCGAACCGCTTTATGCTGCTTCCCTGCCATCTGAAATTTGGGAATGGAGCGCCACAAAGATTTTGTCATATGAAGAGGCTGTGTCCTATGTAAAGGAAGGGATTCGAACAAGGGAAAAAGGACTGCATTATCCATTTGTTGTTATCGATCACGCTAATGATTCGATTATCGGCAGCACTAGCCTAAGAAATATTCAATTTGACAATCAGACGCTAGAAATCGGTTCAACTTGGTATCACCCCACCAAATGGCGGACAGCCGTTAACACAGAATGTAAGTACCTCCTTTTACAGCATGCCTTTGAAAAGTTGCGAATGAATCGAGTTGAATTTAGGACTGACGAATTGAACATAAATTCACGAGCGGCCATAATTAGGCTTGGCGCAGTTGAAGAAGGCTTATTACGTATGGAGAAAAAACTGAAAGATGGACGGGGGAGAAATACCATGATTTACAGCATTCTCAAGCACGAATGGCCTATTGTGAAGCAAAAGTTGGAAGCATTTTTGGAAAGATGAGAATAGATAAAAAGAGTGCCTTTTGTTATGGACACTCTTTTTATTCTGCTACTATCTTTCAGATGACTCTCTATGATTTCCCTCGATTTTCGTTAACGAATCCTTTTGCTTTTTCGTTGATCGAATGAATATGAACACGACAATTGCAAATAAAAGCGGCATTAATAAAGCAAAAAGAAGATAAATCATATCTCCAAAGAACACGTTCCTTCCCCCTAAGCAAGTGCAGTCTTTCACCCGATGAAATGGAGGCCAGCCAATCATTCCGACTAGTTTTCCAACCATCTGAATCCCTGCGTCAACCCGCACTGTTGTCTGTAAAGTTTTTCAGTCCAATTTGATGATCGTTAGAAAGTCTCCGGGTTCCTTCAAATACTTTGTGATAAACGAATCATATCCAGACATTGAATTCCATTTTCATAAATAGCCTCTGGATAGTTCATAATAAAAAAATCACGATCGACCCCAGTGATTCTAAAACCACATTTTTGATAAAGGGCAAGCTGCCCTATCCCTGAATTCCCAGTACCAATCTCAATAGTTTTGTAACCTTGTGACTTAGCATAGTGAACAGCATGCATGACTAGTTGTTTTCCAATCCCTCTTCCGTGAAGTTGTTCTACCACTGCGATGTTGACTATCTCTATTAGTTCAGGTCTTATTTCTAACAAAACATACACTCCGATTATCTGCTCATCTATTTCAGCTACAAAGCACATCCCTTTTTCCAAGTATGCATTGACCAAATCCCTTGAAGGGTCGGCTAATAGCAACAAGTGCATGGGAGGTAACTCATCTGGATATAATTTTCTTATCTCCATTAGTGCTCTCCTTTTAGTTCCTCAACAAGCAGTGATATCAATTCAGATGCTGGAAGTTCCCTACTCAGTTTATATCCCTGTCCTGCCCATAAAGCCATCAATTCAGGATTGTTTTTTTGTCCTGCTGCTTTTCGCATTTGCTTGGTCATATGATGAACATAAGGATAGGCCGCCGGTGCATCATTATCATACTCAGTTAAAAAATGATTCACCAAACCGCGTGCCCGGCGTCCGCTGAAGGCTCGAGTAACCGCCGTTTGAGTAAAACGCGCATCATTAAGAGCTGCCTTATGAACGGGACTTGCACCACTCTCGGGACAGCGAAGAAAAGCAGTACCCAACTGTGCCGATGTTGCCCCTGCTGCAAGGACGGCAGCGATATCCATTCCGTGCATCAGCCCGCCTGCCGCAATAATCGGTAACTCCAGTTCATTTTTAATCATTCGTATTAACACTAAAAGACCATAATCTTCTTCTATACGGTTTTCAAAACTGGCTCGATGCCCCCCTGCTTCAATACCTTGTACACATAGAACATCCGCACCTGCCCCTGCAGCCGTTTTTGCTTCATGAAGGTTGGTTACTGTTACGACAATAATGGAGCCTACGCTTTGGAGCTCCCTAATTACATCTGTCTTAGGGCATCCAAACGTAAAACTAACAACATCAGCACGCAACTCTTTTAATACGGCTAATTTATTTACCCAATCATCATCATCGCTGATTCCTTCCCCAATCAAAACCCCTACACTCTCCGCCTCTTTTTCTATTTTTTCACGATAGGCAGATAGTATCTCTTCGTCAACAACCTCTTGATTTGGCACAAAGACATTCACCCCAAATGGGTGATCCGTCAATTGGCGGGTCTCCTCTATTTCTTTTTTCATGGCTTCCGCCGTCTTATAGCCAGCCGCGAGAAAGCCTAATCCCCCTGCATTAGATACCGCAGCCGCAAGCTTTGGAGTGGAAGCGCCTCCTGCCATCGGTGCTTGAATGATAGGATATCCCACTAAATCTTTGAACATTCGATACAACTCCTTTTCATTTTTCTTCATGCTCTTATCATTTTTACGTTTTCTTGGTATAATGATTGTCTGTAAGAGAAAAGTGTCTTAATGATCACCCTTTATATCTTGCAAATATAAAACATAGGTGGTAAATCAAAAATGGAAACAAAGCCCTATAGAGTTTTACTGTACTATTTATATGTACCAATCGAGAACCACGAGGAATTCGCAGCCGAGCATCTTGCGGCCTGTAAAGAGCTTGAATTAAAAGGCCGAATCCTAGTGGCATCAGAAGGAATCAACGGAACTGTTTCAGGTACGATTGAACAAACAAACCAATATATGGACATGATGAGAAGCGATTCCCGCTTTGCTGATATCGTGTTTAAAATAGATGAAGCAGATGGCCATGCCTTCAAAAAAATGCATGTTCGTCCTAAAAACGAACTTGTCACGCTTCGATTGGAAGATGACATCAATCCTAATCAGACAACAGGCAACTACTTGAGCCCGAAGGAATTTTTCGAGCAAATGCAAGATGAAAATACAGTCGTCCTTGATGCCAGAAATGACTACGAATATGAAATAGGTCATTTCAGAGGCGCAGTCAAGCCAGATATCACAAATTTCCGTGACCTTCCGGATTGGGTACGAGAAAACAAGCAGATGTTTGAAGGTAAAAAAATCCTTACGTATTGCACAGGTGGAATCCGCTGCGAGAAATTCTCCGGCTGGCTTGTCAAAGAAGGCTATGAGGATGTTAGTCAGCTTCACGGCGGCATCGCAACCTACGGGAAAGACCCGGAAGTTCAAGGCGACCTTTGGGATGGTCAAATGTATGTATTCGATGAAAGAATTGCTGTTCCGATCAATCAAAAAGAACATGTCATTGTCGGTCGCGATATTTTCTCTGGCGAACCATGTGAACGCTATGTCAATTGCGCTAACCCTGAGTGCAACAAAAAAATCCTTTGCAGTGAAGAAAACGAACACAAACATATGCGCAGCTGTACTCACGAATGCCGGGTGCATCCGCGTAACCGCTATATAGTTGAGCATAACTTATCTAAAGAAGAAGTAGCAGAAAGACTACAGCAAATTGAAGAAGCCGTTACGGCTGAATAATCAAGCAGACCCGAATCAGTGGATGATTGTCCCTATTCGGGTTTTTTTTATCCTCCTATTTAATCTTCAGAAATTTTTTTCAAGATGTAAATCTACATCTTGAAATTCCCCCTACTGCTTTGGCATTCAATAAACTTCTAAACTAACTATCCGAAAATGCAATCACTTCTTGTACTTCTATACCTAATCTTACTTCTATATCTAAATAGAAAAAACCTTTTTAAAAATCAAAAATAATAATTTAAATCAAGAAGAGCAAAAAAGACTTTTTTGTTATAGTACAATTTTCTTCTTTTCATAAACTTTTAATATTGTTTAGGACTTTTCAATCTAGAGGAATCAAGGACTATCCTAGAACTATAGAAAGAATTATCATAATTTTATAACCAATTAATGTTAACCCTGTAAATATAGTGAAAACCAAAAAGGAGGAATTTTTCATGGTAGCAAGTCAACAGCAACCCGGATTACATACTAACTTGTCTGATACTCAACTTCAAAAATTCAACCAAATGCTCGTATTTGTTTCTCAAAATAATGAGTTTTATAGAGAAAAGCTAGATAATATATCTTTTCGAGCTATTTTACATTTTGAATATTCTTAAAATTTACTTCATATTGAATCACCTTGCAATAGAATTTGATAGAATTCATTCCCTTGATGACTCATATTTAGATTTAATGGATGATTCTTGTTTCAGGAAGACTTGTAGAATCCAGTGGGAAACGTAAACTACGTGTATGTTATATTTTAACAAAAGGATTAAAATGGAGGATAACCCAATGTACCAATTTCAACATGAATTTCAACGAAAAGAAAGGATATTTAAGGCCTACATCTTTTTATTTATCATAACAGCGTTAGTCAATGTCTTTCTATTTTTGGTGGATAATAATTCAAGTTACCCGATTCTTCGTGGAAGTATCAGTCTATTACTTTTCTGTACCACTCTATACTTTGGCTTGCGAAGGAACCTTTGGGCTGTGCTTATCATTAAATCTTTTGTCTGGGTGCATCTATTCTTACTAATTATCATCTCTCTTAGTTTTATCTTCATGTAAAAAGCGATTCCTCCTTAGAAGAATCGCTCATACTAATTACTTATTTCCCCTCTTCACTTACAACAATTCCACAAGCTTGTCTGTCACCTGCATCACCTGTTTTCAAGGTATCTTCATCTGGTCCCTTTTCTCCATTAGCTCCATATCGGTCAGGGATATTAGCAAAATTGTCCGGGTTTGCATGAACGATGACAGCCAACTCTTCTTTCTTGAGTTGGTCTACCGTTATGCTATCTAATGTTGCCGTATATTTTGCAGTCCCATCTGCTTTTACATAAAGAGGGGGCATATCCCCTGCATGACTGGAGTGTGTTTCTTCAGTTGGATTGAAGTGGCCTCCTGCTGTAGTAAAAGGGCCTTCCTTTGCATCCGCGTCACATGCTGCGTTTTCGTGAACATGGAACCCATGATAGCCTGGCTCTAAGCCTTCCAAAGCAGTCTCAATCACTACAGAATTCTCATCAGCGGAAAAGTTGACAGTACCTAATGTTTTCCCCTCTACATCTTTGACTTCTGCCTTTACCTGCGGATCTACCTCCGTTGGCGAATCTTGACTCACTGTTTTTGCATCTTCAGCATTTTTGTCGGCACCATTTGAATTATCCTCTGAATTACATCCATACAGTAAAAGGGCAGCACACATAGGCAGCATCAGTTTTTGTTTATAATTCATCCTACATTCCCTCTCTCTTTTATGTATATTCTTCTTACATACTTTCCACTATTATGGAAGAATAAACAGAGATTAGGATAAATAGGTAAATAGATTACACTAGTGAGAGGAAACACCTTACTAATTTCACAGTCAAAGATTTTTTATTGTAGCTTAATAGACTCACATTTTACAATGAGATAACGCCGAAAGTAATGGCTGCTATCGTCATGACGATTGTTGTCCCAAACGCCCATTTAAAAAGAAATTTTTGATGGTCTCCAAAATCCACACCGACAAGGCCAATCAAAATGAATGTCGCAGGTACCAATGGGGATAAGGGAAATCCTATTGTTGAATGACCTAACAAAGCTGCCCTGCCTATTTCTACAGGAGTAATTCCAAAGTTCGATGCTGTTTCACTTATAATAGGAAGAATTCCAAAGTAGTAGGCATCAGGTGAAAAAATGAAGCCCATCGGAATGCTCGTAAGTGCTACCACTAAAGGTAGATGTGCACCAAGCCAATCTGGAATAACCGTTACGATAGAAGCTGCCATCGAATCCATCATTTTTGTTTCCGTGAATACACCCGTAAAAATTCCGGCCGCGAAAATTAATGTACAAATCATGACAAAACTATTGGCATGACTTAGAATTCTTTCCTGCTGTTCTTGTGGATTTGGAAAGTTAACAAATAAAGCTATCGCAAAAGCAGCAGCAAATAAGATTTGGATTGGCAGCACTTCCATCACCAACAACACCATAAGTAAAATTGTTAAGAACCAATTAAACCAAAATAACTTGGATGTTCCATAAGAAGCTTCAACAGCCGCAGCTTGCTCGCTCATTCCAGGAGGCATAGCAGTCTCCATCGGACTAACACCTAATCTCTCTCTCTCCCTTTTGCCAAGTATATAAGCCGCAAACAGTGTCCATAACAGACCGCAAATCATAACAGGTATAAGTGGGATGAATAAATCTGATACTTCCACTTGAAGACTGGCGGCCGCTCTTACTAACGGACCTCCCCAAGGAATAATATTCATGACACCTGCAGCTAAACCAACGACACTGGCCAATACAAGCCTGTTCATCCCTAACTTCATATAAAGCGGTAGCATTGCTGAAACGGTGATCATAAATGTGGAAGAACCGTCTCCATCTAAACCTACTAACATCGTTATAATGGCAGTAGCCATGACAATTTTTAGCGGGTCGCCTTTTACAAAACTCAGTATTTTTGCGATCATAGGTTCAAATAAACCAACGTCAATCATCAAACCAAAATATAAAATAGCAAAAACAATCATGACTGCTGTTGGTGTTACCTTTAAAATACCTGCCACCATCATTTCTCCCATTTCGGAAGCAAACCCACCAATCAAGCCAAAAGCTATAGCAGTGAAGATGAAAGCGACAACTACGGATAGACGCTTTGTGATGACTAAGACAAGAAACGTTAAAATCATGCAAAACCCTAGAATTGATAACATGTGAAAATCTCCTTTAATTTGAAAAGTAAACGTACTTCTTTTTAATGCAATCTACAGACTCCTTTCATTTTTCTTATTTTTCTGAAAAATCAATATTTTCTCATTATATCATTGGTGCATTCATTAAAAAACAAGTTTTTCAAACTCGTACAACCATGTATCCCAAAAACTCATTCAAAATCAAATTCGTTTAATAAATTAGTATAATTCTGTATACTATTATTTAGGAACCCGAAGTTTATTTCGGAGGAAAGAAGTGTTGCTTGTAAATGAATGATCATAAATTAGCTAAACGGAATTTATTCATTATGTGGTTCGCCAACTTCTTCATTGGTGGAAGCATGACAATGGTTCTTCCATTCATATCTTTATACATTGGTACATTCGGCAATTATTCTACTCAATATATCCAGCATTGGTCCGGATGGACATTTGGAATTACTTTTGTGACTGCCTTTTTATTTTCACCTATTTGGGGGCGGATTGGAGACAGGTACGGGAGAAAGAAAATCTTGATTGCCTGTGCTTTTGGAATGGGGTTGTCTATTTTCTTAATGGGCTTTGTTCAAAATGTATGGCAGTTATTCCTCTTAAGAATGTTCATGGGAATATTCACTGGCTTCATTTCTATGTCGCAGGCCTTCATTTCTACCCAGACACCGAAGGAAATAGCCGGACGCGTTTTAGGAACATTGCAAACAGGGAATATAACTGGCTCACTCTTCGGGCCATTGATTGGCGGCATACTTGCTGACACTCTCGGCTATTCAACAGCCTTTAAATTCACCTCTATTACGATTTTCATATCTGGACTTCTCGTTTTTGCGACCAGAGAATACCAAGTGGAACGACAAAAAGGAACAAAGACGAGCTATACAAGCAGGGAGGTTCTCTCGCATATCTTACGGAATCCCATCCTAGTGAATGTCATGCTCATTTCGACACTTGTTCAAGTTGCCCACTTTAGCATCCAGCCTATTCTTTCTTTATACGTTGGCGAATTGCATGGAACTTCCAATCTTGGATTTTATTCAGGTATCGCCTTTTCTGCAGCAGGCCTTGGGAATTTATTGATGGCACGGCACTGGGGCAAGATAGGTGATCGGCATGGACATGTGAAGATTCTTGTGCTGCTCCTTTTTCTGACTGCACTTGTCTACTTGCCTGGTGCCTTTATTAATCATTTTTGGCAGCTTGTTTTTGTACGTTTCATACTAGGCATGGCCATAGGTGGCATCATCCCTGTAAGAATTGCCTACATTCGCCAAGAAGCGCCCGTTTCAATGCAGGGGGAAGTACTTGGTTACAATACGAGTCTACGCTTTTTAGGCAATATCATCGGACCTGCTATGGGCGGAATGGTCGCTGGCTTCTATGGATTCTCAGCTGTTTTCATCACGACCAGCACCTTGCTTCTCATCGCCGGACTTGTCCTTTATGCCGCGATGCACCGCAATCCAGAGTTAGCCAGATCACATTAATCACATTTCCGCAAAACAGCCTGCTTCCAATTTGGAGCAGGCTGTTTTATTCTACTAGCAGAAAACACCTTTTAAATGATAGATAAATGATTAAAACGTGTCTTCATATAATATGAATAATTCAATTGAATATTTTTAGAGCATGTTTTGATAATGAAGGATTTTTTCTTATTAAACTAACCGTACCAGATTAGCATAATAACAATTAAAGGAAATTAAACTATTTTATAGAATTAATAAGGAAGTTTGTTTTCATGGAGGGATGTCTCAATGGCAAAATTGATTTATCATGTTGCAACTACACTTGACAACTTTATTGCAGATTTAAATGGGGTAGCTGACGATTCAATCTTTTTATCCGAAGGAGAGCACGTTACAGATTTCATATCCGATATACAGCAATATGATGCGGTCTTAATGGGCGGAAAAACGTACGAATACGGCTTTCAATTTGGTCTTAAGCCAGGCGAACCTAGTGCTTATAAGGGATTGAAGCATTATATTTTCTCAAACACCATACAGTTTGAATCCAACAATGAAGTGGAACTAATAAAAAGCAACGCAGTAGATTATATACATAATCTCAAAATTACTGAATCCGGTAAGTTGTGGCTATGCGGGGGTGGCCAGCTAGGTGGTACGTTAATCAAGCATAAACTCATTGATCAATTAGTGTTAAAGGTCAATCCAGTAATGATTGGTGAAGGTATTCCTCTATTCGGCAGTGTTAAACCTCGTTTGACCTTGGAATTAGTTGATATGAAACAATATACGAACGGAGTAGTAAAACCAACTTATAATATTATTTATTCTTAGAAAATATTGAATTTCTGAGAAATTTAGCTAACGGGTGCTTTACCTCAATAATGGAGGTTGCTTCGGCAGCTGTTTTTCTTATGGAACTATCCAGGTAAGCTTGTTGAAGTAACGGACCAGTATAACGAAATTAAGGAATTGTAGGGCTATTTATTAAAATAATTAATAATAACCATTTACTTCAAGGGGGCTTTAGAATGAATCTAAAAGCTGTATTATTAGAACAAATGGGTGCTTGTTATGAACAAAAGAACTGGTTTGTACCTCTTAACATCGCAATAGATGGACTCTCAGCAGAACAAGCTTCTTGGAAATCAGGGGACAGCAATTCCATCTGGCAGATAGTTAACCATTTAATTTTTTGGAATGAACGGTATCTGAACCGATTCAAAGGTCTTCCACTTTCCCAAGAAGAAGTCAACAATAACGCTACGTTTGATAATACGAATCCGAATGAAACAAATGAAGAATGGCAATCCGTAGTATTGCAGTTACTTAGAGTAATGTCTGATTGGGCTGATGCTATTAAAGACTGCGATGAAGAAAAATTTCATAGTGCTGCATATAAGGAATCTGATGCACCTTGGTCGTCAGTTATTGCTAATATAAATATTCATAATGCATATCATATCGGACAAATCGTGGAAATAAGAAAAGCACAAGGGGTATGGGATTCTAAAAATGGAGTTAATTAACTCCTTTCTTACTTAACTTATGGGTAGTATGTTAGTTCTATAAGAAGTATTGAAAATGAGCAAAGCTTTAACCGATTGGTCTCCTCAATACCTAAAAGTAAACCGAATTCATCATTTGCAATTCGGTTATAACTGCATCAAATATTTGATACGTTCATAGAAAAAAGCACTGGATTTTTGAAGAATCCAGTGCTTTTCTTTATTCAATCAGAATATTATTGCCAATCTCTATAAAAGATATAATTGCTTTATCTACACAATTTCAAATCGTCTGGTACGGTTATTGGATTAACAAACTAGGATATACTTCTCTATTAATTTTCAAGAAAAATATAAATCCCTATATAAATATCGTTCCAAATTGTGTAGTAGTTTTAACGTATTTAACATTTCTCCTCTAGACTGATCGTCCTGCTAATTCCTTAATGCGTTCGATGCGCTCCGGATCCTTTGTTGCAAGAAAGTTATCGAGTATTAAGCGGTCATAGCAAAAAGAAAAGTATTGTCGTGCTTCCTCGCTTCTTTTAAGCAAAAGAAGACACTCCGCGACCTCCTCATAAACATATCCATCGGGTTCGCTGTTTTGTTCGGTTTCAGCAAGTAATTCCATCTGTATTGCAAAAGACTCGTCAACTTGTCCCATTAACCGCAGTACCTTTGCTACGCTCCATTTTGCAATAAACACCGAATTTGGGGTGCCTTGCAACTTGCGGAATTCCAACGCTCGCTTGAACAATTCAAGTGCTTCCTCAAGTTTTCCATTCTCAACTTGTGCCCAACCGATATTATTATATAACGAACCTAACCAACGGCTGGCTTTAGGACTCTTTTCGGCATAGTCTAGCGCCTTCAAATTCCATTCCATACGTTTCTCCGGAGTCGATTCAGCAATTCCCAACATATGCGCTGCATCAACAGCGTAATAATCCTCACTGGACTGGATTCCTAATTCCCATGCATTGAGAAATAGCGGAATAGCGTCCATTGATCGAGATGAGGAATTAAAAACTCTGCCTCGTTCCAGAAAATATCTAATTCGCGCCACAACTAAATCCTCTTTCAATAATCTCTCTGCGCGATCCAGCGTCTCATGCGCTATTCTGCATTTTGCCTGCAATCCCTGAGAACGTGCAATTTGAGTCAAAAGTTCAGCTAAGTATCCAATGTTTCCGGAGCCCTCTGCTTGCATTAGCAAACTGATAAATTTCTGCTCGGTTTCTTCAGGTTGATTGTAATCCCACAGCGCATCGAAGTCTAACATAATTCACTCTCCAAATAGTATAATTTATTTCTGATTAGGATAATGTGATATGGTTATTATTACCACAATTACCATACCATCCGTTTTTGCTTTTGAAAACAAATTTATATTACATTTGATGCAATTTTTTATCATAAATATCATACTGTAAATCTGCTCTGCATTATTTATGAATGCTTGATCATGGGATACAAAATACAATCTTTCCTTCATATGAGGTTTTATTTAACACTTAAGAAGCTTTAAAATTGAAAGTTTTTAAATATCCTTTAAGAAGAAAAATCGAATTTTAATCAACGTTTTTATAAAAGTGAAAGTCCTATTTAAACAAAAAGAATCCATTTTGATCAAACTTTTTCAAAATGGATTCTTTATATTTTCTGTAAAATGTATATTTACACAATGTTCATACAAAACCCCTTATATAGCCGTATTGGTAGATACCTCAGAAACCGGACTCTTTTTTTGACGTATTCCGATACAGGCCGTGACTCCAAAAACGAATAAGAGCCCTGCACAGGTGAAAAAGGAATATTGAAATCCCGTCGTCGCTGACACAGAATTTTCCACAAAAAGTCCTGTAATATAAGGACCCACAATCCCACCTAATGAGGCAATCGCCATAAACCATCCTTGGATTTTACCCTGATGCCTTTTGGAGATAAGGTTTACTAACAACGTCGGTCCAAGAATAAGAGTTATACAACCAAAGGTTAACCCTAATGAAAGCAACCCAACTGCCAGGATATCAGAAGAAACCATGGTCCCCAGGATATAGCATACAGATCCTAATATCATGACAGGACCGAGTACAAAAACTCTGGAACGGATGATACTATTCGTCTTACTGTATAACCGATCAGACAAGAAAGAGAAGAATAATTGTGAAAGAGTAATTAAGATCCATGGAACTGTAACGGCAAAGCTTAATTGGGTCTCACTGATTTGCCGGACATTAGCCAAATAATTAGGCAACCAATTAAGGCCAAATGTATAAGACCAGTATGTTGCAAATCCACAAAGTGCAATTAAAAGGAAGTTTTTCGAAAATAGGGAAGTTGTGAATTTTGTTTCCTTTTCTCTTTCCTCCATGTCCATTTCTATCGGTGTGGATATAGTTGAAGCCTTTTCTTCTGGTTGTTCTTTGCTGAATTTCAACCAAATGAGAACCCAAATTACACCTACAACAGCTGTTGCTATAAAACCGCTTCGCCATCCAAAGCTCTGCATAATATACATCAAGATAGGAGCAGAAATGGCTACACCTAAAGGTCCTCCTATCGAAACAAGCGTCAATCCAAAACTAAGCTTTTGTTTAGGTAGCCATTTAGAAACAGAAGTCATGGCCAACGAATAGGCAGGCCCTTCTCCAGCACCTAAAATAAGTCTTGTTGCCAATAATAATGGAAAACTATAAACAAAAAAAGTAGAAAACTGAACCACAGCCCATATGATGGCAATGATGGTAATGACCCGTTTGGTCCCAATTTTATCGGATAAAGCCCCCATTAAAATAGCTGATAAAGAATATAACCAAAAGAACACACTGCCCACTAATCCCCATTGCGTGGGTGTGATGTTTAGCTCATCCATAATTTGGACGGAAGCAAATCCAATGATGGCTTTGTCCACGTTACTAATGACAGTCAAGAAAAACAAAAGGATAATCATAATCCAACCTTGCTTTGAAATGACACCTTGCTTTTGAATAGAATTCATACCCATGATCGACCTCTTCCAACTTTTATCTACTTAACACTTCTTTCTTATTTACTACATCATCACACGTCATTAGTTCCCTTATTTCCTCTGGAATCGGCTGAGCCGCTATCCCATTTTCTCCTTTTAAAACCCATCCACGAAGTTCATACCCATAACTGACCCTCTCGCCATTCAAAAATATTTCATGTATGAATTGAATGGTTTTTGTACTCATTTTCCCAACTGTGGTCTTAATGACTATCCATTGATCCTCATGAAGCGGCTTTTCGAACGTACAGCGCACATCAATCAAAGGCAAAATAATATTCTTTTCTTTTAATTGCGCTAAGGGCAAATTCATGGACCGAAAAAAGTGATGTGTTGCATTATCAAACCACTTCAAATAATTAGGAAAATAAACAATACCCGCTCCATCTGTCTCCCCGAATTCAATCATAAACTTGTGCTCATTCTCCCTCATTTTTCCTCCCCCTTCCTTATTACCGCAATTCTCCTTTGAGCTCTGATTCTATTCGCTTTGTTAGTTCTCGTTTCAATATTTTCCCTGATGATGTCATAGGGAGTTCATCCATAAAGACAAATTTGTTTGGAACTTTATATGACACGAGTCTTTGTTCGGCAAATTTTTTAAGTTCCTGCTCGGAAGCTTGCTTACCTGGCCTCAAACGGATTACAGCACAAGTGATTTCTCCGAGTACCGTATCCGGTAAGCCAATGATAGCTGCTTCCATTACGCTCGGGTGTTGATAATAGACATCCTCTACCTCACGAGGATAGATATTGTACCCCCCGCGGATGATCAATTCCTTTTTACGGCCGACAATCCGGATATATCCTGCTTCATCCATCGTGGCCAGATCTCCAGAATAAAACCACCCATGTTCATCCGTAGCCTTTTTTGTTTCTTCTTCCATCTGGAAATACCCCTTCATCAGGCCTGCACTTTTGCAGGCAAGTTCTCCGACTACACCTGGCGGAACTGCTTCCCGGCTATCATCCACAATTTTCACTTCTGCGCCCGGCATCGCTCTGCCTACCGTTTCAGCCCTTAGATGGTCATCATCCTCGAAATTCGTCATCGATAAACTTGCAGATGTTTCCGTCATACCATAGGCCACTAGGATATTGCATTTCATCTCATTCTTAATCCGACGAAGAATTTCAATCGGACAAGGTGCTGCAGCCATTTCCCCGGTTCGTAAGCTCGATAGATCATATGTAGAAAAGTTAGGGTGATTCAATTCTAGGATAAACATGGTCGGCACTCCCGGATGAATGGTCACCTTTTCATGCTGAATTAATTCCAATGCCTTTTCCGCTTTGAATTTTTCCATTAAAACGAGTCTTCCCTGACAGGAAATGGAGCGCAACATGAACATCAAGCCCATGATATGAAATAAAGGAACAGGGATTAAAAATACATCGTTAGGACTACAATCCATTTTATAAGCTGCTGTTCTTGATATACTCACCACGTTCTCGTTGGCGAGCATGACTCCCTTTGGATTGCCTGTCGTCCCAGAAGTATAGAGGATCACACAGATATCATCATTTTCCACTTTAGGTGTCTTTAATATTTTGTGATTTCTTCCTAATTGAATTAAACGATCATAATTGTTAATGGAATCATGTTGAAAACGGACGGAGATGAGATGTATTAATGTGGAAATGCTTTTTTGGGCTTCCATCAATTGTGGGAATTGATCGACTTTACCAAAAGTGTTTGAGAAAAAAACAGCTTTAGCACCCGAATTTTCTAAAATATAAATGATTTCATTTTTGCGGAAATCTATATTTAAAGGAATAAGTATCGCACCTACTTTAGATAGCGCCATAAAAATAACCATAAATTCATTCCAATTTGGTAAACAGACCGCGACCCGATCGCCTTTTTCAATACCTAGCTGAACTAATCCAGAGGCTAATAAATCAGCCTCTACATCAATTTCACCATAGGTAAGACGATTTTCCCCATCAAATATTGCTTCTTTTTCCGGTGTTGTTAAAACCGCATGTTTAAAGACCTGTGATACTGTATAAGAATTCGTCCCAGTATGATTGGCTATCAAATACCTTACCTCCTTTACTAACTAAAACGATTCATTAAATTGCTTCCCAAATTGCAGCAATCCCTTGACCTCCACCGATACAAAGCGAAGATACGCCATACTTTTTCCCGCGTCTTTGCAATTCATAAATTAAGGAAAGTGAAATACGTGCACCACTTGCGCCTAACGGATGCCCTAAAGCCACTGCGCCTCCGTTGACATTTCCAATTTCAGGATCAAAATCAAGCAGTTTTTGGCACCCAAGATATTGAGCAGCAAATGCTTCATTTATTTCAACAAGATCGAGATCCTTAATATCCATCCCTGCCCTTGAAAGCGCTTGCTGAATAGCCGTAACTGGACCTAATCCCATTAATTTTGGATCAACGCCGGAGATTCCATAGGAAACGAGACGGGCTAACGGTTTAATGTTATTTTTTTCAGCATAATCTGAAGATGTTAGAATGACCGCTGCCGCTCCATCATTGATACCACTTGCATTGGCTGCTGTAACGACCCCATTATCTTTAAACCGTGCTTTTAACTTGGAGATTTTCTCATACGTTGAAGCACGAGGATGTTCGTCCCGATCAATATTCACTTCGCCTTTTCTTGTTTTAATAGCTACCGGGGTAATTTCTTTGCCAAAGTAACCTTTTTCAATGGCGGCTAGTGCCCGCTCATTACTTCTTACTGCGAACTCATCGCAGCTTTCTCGGGTGATACCATACTCTGCGGCAATATTTTCTGCCGTGATGGACATCGTGCAATCTCCATATGGATCATATAGGGATTCCCATAGAAAATCGGCCATTGGTGCTTGCCCAAGAGGAATTCCAAAACGTGCTCCACGAATAACATGAGGGATTTGGCTCATATTTTCCGCTCCACCAGCAAGGGCAACTTGTGATTCACCAAGTCTGATGGATTGGGCTGCCGATACAATGGCCTGCAATCCAGAACCGCATAAACGATTGACGGTAAGCCCTGGTGCTGACTGCGGGATACCAGATTTCAATCCAATATGCCTACCTAGGAACACAGCGTCGCCGCTTGATTGAATAACATTCCCCATCACTACTTGATCTACTTCTTCTGGTTTTATCCCTGAACGGGTCATTGCTTCCTTAGAAGCTATTACACCGAGGTCAATAGCTGAAACATCTTTGAAAGATCCCCCGAATTCAGTAAATGCCGTTCTTGCTCCCTCTATTAAAACAATATCGTTTCCCGCCATGTTTTGTATCCTCCCTTTTATAAGGGGACGCTGGCGCCCCCATTTTGTTATTTAAAAATAGCTTTTCTTTTTTCTACGAAGGCCTGCATGCCTTCCTTACGGTCAGAAGAGGCAAACGTGTTACCAAAACAAGCCATTTCAATATCCAGTGCCGTATCTAAGTCTGTATTGGCGCCTGCATTAACTGCCTTTTTCATCATCTTCATTGCCATCGAAGATTTACCTGCCAATTTTACTGCCCATTCTTTCGCTTCAGTCAACAGTTGATCTGCAGGAACGACTTTATTAACAACACCAAGTTCATAGGCTCTTTCACCTGAGAACATTTCTCCAAAATACAGAATTTCCTTAGCCGCTTTTTGGCCAACTAAACGCTGAAAACGCTGAGTTCCTCCGCCTCCTGGAATAATCCCCAGATTAATTTCCGGAAATCCGAATTTCGTGCGTTCAGAACAAATAATCAAATCACAAGCAAGGGCAAGCTCCGCACCGCCGCCTAAAGCAAGACCATTTACAGCTGCAATTATAGGTTTTGACAGCCGTTCCATTTTTTCAAAAGCTCCTCGGGAAATTTCATTATTCTGCAGAATCTCCATTTCCGTCAGGTTCATCATCTCTTTTATGTCTGCGCCGGCTGCAAATGATCGATCGCCACTGCCCGTAATGATCACTGCTCTTACCCTGCTGTCACGGTCCAATTGATCCATAAGCATAGAAAGTTCTTTAAAAGACTGCCAGTTTAATGGATTGTGAGGGGGTCTATTCAAATAAACAGTTGCTACCCCTTGCTCAATTTCATATTTCAACACTTCTAATTCCACTTTTATTGCCCCCTCATTTTTTGTCGTGGTCATAAAATCCTGCACCTGCCTTTTTACCTGTACGTCCTGCATTTACGATTTGGCGGATAAGTTGAGGAGCTGCAAAACGACCGTCTTTAAATTCATCATAAAAATAATCCATGACGTGCAAACCAATATCGACACCTGCAAAGTCCTGCAATTCAAAAGGACCCATTGGATAATTCAATCCCAATTTAACGGCTTTATCAATATCTTCATAAGAAGCTACCCCTTCTTCAGCCAATCTGATGGCTTCAATGAATTGCGGAATCATGATTCTGTTCACGATAAATCCAGGCGAGTCTTTTTTGACTTCGATTGGTTCTTTGCCAAATGCCCTTGAAAGCTCCATTAATTTTGATACGGTATCATCGCTTGTATTATAACCACGGACCACTTCCACTAATTTCATGATTTGCGCCGGGTTAAAGAAATGCATACCCGCTACCTTCTCAGGCCGCTTGGTCGCTCCTGCAATGACTGTGATCGACATCGATGAAGTATTGGTAGCAATTATCGCTTCTTCGCCAAGAACGTTATCTAACTGGGAAAATATCGCTTTCTTCGCTTCCAAGTTCTCGATGATTGCTTCGATAACAAAGTTGGCTTCCTTTAAATCTTCCAAATTAGTCGTTGTTGTGATTCTTCCCAGCACCTCAGGCTTTTGCTCTTCCTTCATCTTGCCTCTTGCTACGCTTTTATCCATGAACGTTTCCATTCTATTAATCGCATTATCTAAAAATCGATCTTCTACATCACATAAAATTACTTTGAAACCGGATAACGCTGCTTGATGAGCGATTCCTCCCCCCATTGTTCCTGATCCTACGACCCCGATAATTGTCTCTGCCATTTTCATTTCCTCCTTTTTAGTTAACTCAATATCTCTTTTGCAATGACGACACGTTGTATTTGATTTGTACCTTCGTAAATTTGCATGATTTTAGCATCACGGAAATACTTCTCAACTGGATATTCCCGAATGAATCCGTAACCTCCGTGAATTTGCACCGCATCTTCGGCTACTTTCATTGCGGTATCAGCAGCGAAACATTTAGCGAAAGAAGCATGCTTCGCTGAAGGCGTACCCTGTTCCAAGAGAAAGACAGACTTATGAACCAATAACCTTGATGCTTCAATGGTCATCGCCATATCAGCCAGCATGAATTGGATGGATTGGAAATTAGCGATTGGCTTTTTAAATTGTTTTCTTTCCTTCGCATAATTTAAAGCGCTTTCATATGCTCCCTGTGCAATTCCTACCGCCTGTGCTCCAACCATCGGCCTCGCAAAAGAAAGTGCTTTCATAAAAATCTTAAAACCTTTTCCTTCTTCTCCAATTCGATTTTCAAGGGGTACAAAGACATCATCGAAGATAACCGAAGCTGTGTTAGAAGCTCTAAGCCCCATTTTCTTTTCCTTTTCACCAACCGTAATACCTTCAGAATCTCTTTCGACAACTAAAGCCGTAAAAGAATTTTCCCCATTTTCAAGCGTCTGTTTGGCGAGTACTACATAGAAATGAGCATAACTTGCGTTGGTGATAAAACACTTTTCCCCATTTAATATGTAACCGCCATCTTTTCTTACAATAGTTGATGACATGCCAGATACATCACTGCCCGCGCCCGGTTCTGTTAAGGCAAAAGAAGCATATTGCCCTTCTTCGGTTAAACGTTTCAAATATTTTTGCTTAAGTGATTCATCCCCACCAACTAAAATTGGATAAGATGAAAGTGAATTAGCTTCCAATGAAGTTGCTATGCCAGCACAGCCTCTTGCTATTTCTTCCACGATTAAGGCATGTGATAATTTATCAATTCCAGGACCTCCGTATTCCTCAGGAATAGATAGATTGAATAGTCCACATTCCCTCAACTTGTCCATGATTTCTACCGGGAAAGCCTCTCTTTCGTCGAACTCTCTTGCTAGTGGAATGATTTCAGCATTCACTACATCCCTTGCCATCGAAACAATCGCTTGCTGATCATCTGTTAAGTTGAAATCCATAGGTGCCCTCCTAATTGACTGAATTTTTATTTATTATCTAATAATTGTCATTATATCTCCATATATTAACCAGTTATAGGTACATAGCGTACTAAACAGATCCCTTTAATTCGTACATTTTGTACCAATCGAGATCCAGAGTGTAAACCAACTGTGTATCATATCCTCAGTTTGAATAACCCTCATTTAATATATTTGAGCAGCCGCTTTCCCATTTATCCAATGATCATAATTCAGCCTGACTAATACCTTGTACTAGGAAATACTAACTCTTATTTAGAGAACCATTACCTGATAAAATTAATATATATCTATCTTTTCCTAATTGGCAGTTACATCTTGGAATAAAACCCCTTCGAGAAGAACCACACCAAAGGAAAGTTCGCTTATCACTTGTTCTTTCCCTCATTAGTTCTTCCCATTTAATAGATAAGTATTTTTTCTGGACTTCCAAAACGAGTTAATTTTTATGTTAAGATTATTTTAGGCAAATTTTATGAAAGTAAAAGACGCAAAGCCACGGGCCTAAACCAACAATTTAGTTGTCATGGCAGCCGGGTTGCCAAGATATATCTTGATTAGATTAATTAATTATTTATTTCTTGCCCCCTTTTTAATTTGCCTAAAATTAGATAAAAGAGGGTTTTATATGTTTTTTCCTACTATTTATTCAGCTAATACAGATGAGAGACACATAGTTAAAGACAAATATACTTGTGCATGCGGCGCAAGATATAATGTATTCACTATGTTAACCAGAAGGGATCTTAGAAAGATCAGCTTCAAGCATTATAAAGAAGTAACATGTCCCGAATGTAAATCAAGCATTATTTATAAAGAATAGTTTCTGGGCTTACTTTTGAGTAGACTTGCTTGCTCTTTCTTGGATCATAGACCTAAATTCTATTCACCCTATCATTTCGATACAGAAGCGCTCACACGTAGCTTTTTCCTCTGCACTGGCTTTCTTTCCTTCTTTCTTCTAAAGCTTGCTTGATCCCACCATATATCATGTAAGATGAAGAGAGAAAGCTTGTGCAAGTACACAAAAGGCTACTTGAATCTTATAAACTCTTCTATTACTAATGAATCTCAGATAAAATTTTTCACAAAAAAAAGCCCCCTTCAAGGCCTTTTATCATTGATTATGTTGAGGAGGACACATTTTGTCAGTCTATAACTGGCTGGATTGATATAAATCATGAAGTTTATAAGCAATCATCAGATTTAATCGCGTTTCTGCGTCTTCTAGATCCATGTCTAGAATGTCACGAATTCTTTCCAACCTGTAGCGCAGAGTACTGCGGTGTATGAAAAGTACATCCATGGTATTTTTCAGATTTCCGTTATTAAATAAATAGGCTCTTAGCGTATTCATAAGATCTGCTCCACTTCCCTTTGCATATTCCATCAACGGAGCTAAATACTTTTTCAGAAATAAATCGGCAAGTGCAGGGTCTTTCAGGTTATTTAAAAGAGAATACGAACCCAATTCATCAAATATAGCTAGACCATTTTTCGGGAAGCCATTTCGGCTAACATTATAAGCATGCATGGCCTGTTTGTAGGCATAATAATAATCCTCCAGCTTATCTGTCGCCCCTCCCACTCCCATATAAATCGTCAAGGAAAGCTTTTTGAAAATCGGTTGCTCTCTAAGATATTGATATAACTCTCCCCAATAAGAGGAAGCCAGGTCTTTTTCTCTTTCTACTGGAATCATGAGAATCATCATATCATCTCTTTTAGTCACGATGATTTCTTTGTATTTAAGATACAGCTGTTCTTTCATATGATCCCATTCAGAGGCTTTTTCTGCTTCTCTCTCGATCAGGTTCGAATGGGAAAGTAAAGATTCCTCTTCCAGTTTTAATGCAGCAATCCGGTGTGGCCGATATAAATCTATGTTCATTAGCGTCGCGTATTCCACTATTTTAGCCTTATCCTCTATCTTCTCTTCAAACAGTTTAGTTATATAACTGTCCTTCACCTGCTCTTTAGTTTCTATGATCAGTTTTTGTTTGATGAACTGAATGGCATATACATTTAGCGCATGTCCAATTGTTAAATTCGTAACCTCATCCACAGCATTCTTATTTGTGATGATCGCTAAATAGCCTAATAATTCCCCACTTCCTATTACAGGCCAAAAACCAATAGCAGTAGAGTCCTTTTTATAATCTCCGAGCCATATTCCCCGTTTTCCCTTACCGATTTTCGCTTTCTCTTTCTCAATAAGACTATATATATCGGGAAGTGAATATTCATCCTCGTTTTCTAGATGAATAGAGATGTACCTGAAGAATCTATCAAAAAGAATGATTGAACAGGACAACAACCCGCTGAGGGTATCCGTGATGACATCAAAATCTTCCCCGTACAATGTCTCTTTGACCAGTTCCTGTTGATAGCCCATAATCTTTTGTAACCGCTGCTTTAAATGAATTTCATTTAAATATAATCTAGCGTTTTCAAATAATGCGGCCACATGGTTTGATAAAAATTTTAGAAGCTCAAGGTCCCCCACTGTGAATGCGCCCATTGCCTTATTGGCTAAATGAATCATTCCCACAGTCTTAAGATTTACCACCAACGGAACCGACAACTGAAAGCCACCCGATTTTTCAAAAAATGGAAAGTATGTACTTAATTCATTCTCTCCTATAACCCTAATATTTTCTTCCAGTTTAGGAGAGCCTATCAAAGGGCTTTGCAAATAAAAACAGTTTTCCGATTCATCGAACAAATAGATGGAGGCGTCCTCTGCCATCGTACCTTGGCATGATAGCTCTAGCACCTTTTGCACTAACTCTTCCATCGATGAACCCGGGGTCACATTTTCATTGACCCATCTTATGCTGCTTAACTTTCGTTTCTCAAATTCCTTCTCCTTTGCAAGCTGCATAGCAACTGCGACATCTTTTCCAAATTCAACAAAAATTTGCTCAACTTCAGAAATTAAAGGAACGAAATTATGAAAACCAATAATACAGAACCCATAGCTGATTCCATCATCTTTTAAAGGTACAGTAAACCAGGTTGAAATTCTTTCATTTTTCATTAACTTATAAAATTTGCAATTGAGGCTGCTTTCTTCTTTCCTAATATCCCATCCTTCTTCGAGAATCTCCGGAGAGCATTCACTTAGATGAATTGGAAAGGAATCTGCAAAATGCGGCGAACCTCCTTTCCAGACTTTTGGATATAAGATATCATCTTCTCTTAAAACGATTGCCACGAAATCCCATGAAAACTCCAGTTGAAATGATTCTACCGTAAAATCTAATGTTTCTTGAATTGTATCGAATTTCACTAAATTTCTTGCAGTCAATCTTAAATGCGTTTCAATTTTTTCTACTAATTTCGTTCTCTTCTCACTTTTATTCATAGGAGCATCCCCTGTTCTTATCCATTGTTGAAGAATAACCCACAGTAAATACAGAAAAATCAGTATATTAATAGTAACATATCGCAAAAGGTAAACAGAAGTCTTTGGAAATTCAAACATTTAAACCCAATGATTCATACCTCACCAAAGTCGAAAAAATGCCCTAGATCCCCTATCAAGCATGTGACAACTATACCCCTTATCGATACATTTCACTTAAAGTATTTCTTCCCCTTCTGTGAGACATCCAGACTTTTTGTCTCAAAAGTAAAAAGCTAATCAATGAATAGCCCATATTTAGTGGTTTCTATTATCCATAGATAGAATGAATAAGCCATGCTATAATTTATTGCGTTAATAAAGCAAATTAAAACACATATATAATGAAAAAAGGAGTGTTTCTTTGAATACATCTATATTAAAACAGGAGTGGTTCGGCAACGTTCGCGGAGATGTTCTTTCCGGTATTGTCGTGGCACTGGCACTGATTCCTGAGGCAATTGCCTTTTCCATTATTGCCGGGGTCGACCCAATGGTAGGGTTATATGCCTCTTTCTGTATCGCCATCGTCATCTCTTTTGTCGGCGGAAGACCAGGTATGATTTCAGCCGCTACTGGGGCAATGGCGCTAGTCATGGTTGATCTTGTAAAAGATCATGGCTTGAACTATTTACTTGCAGCAACAATTTTAACTGGTATACTGCAAGTTTTACTAGGGGTCTTCAAAATTGGAAAGTTAATGAAGTTTATCCCGAAGCCTGTTATGACTGGTTTTGTGAATTCTCTAGCCATTTTGATTTTCACTGCCCAACTTACTCATTTCGTGGGTGAAACGTGGATTATGTATATCATGACGGCAGTTTCACTTGCAATCATCTATCTTTTTCCACGCATCACCAAAATCATTCCTTCACCACTGGTCGCTATCATATTCATGACTATTGTAGCAGTTACAACAGGGGCCACTGTACGTACTGTTGGGGATATGGGGCAATTGACTGAGGCACTTCCAATGTTCATGCTTCCAGATATTCCTTTTACATTTGAAACATTGGCTATCATTTTTCCTTATTCCATAGCACTTGCATTTGTCGGGTTGCTTGAATCATTATTGACGGCTCAAATTGTCGATGAGATGACCGATACAGATAGCAACAAAAATAGGGAAGCCAAAGGCCAGGGCATTGCGAATATTATCGCCGGGTGTTTCGGCGGTATGGCAGGATGCGCAATGATTGGTCAATCTGGAATTAACATTAAGTCTGGCGGCAGAGGTCGGCTTTCAACATTTGTTGCCGGGGCTTTTTTGTTGGTTTTAATCGTGATACTGAATGACATCCTTATTAAAATTCCAATGGCAGCCCTTGTTGCAGTCATGATTATGGTTTCAATAGGAACATTCGACTGGTCTTCCTTGAAGAGGCTCAGACTAGCTCCTAAGACGGATGCAGCTGTGATGATTGTAACTGTCATCATTGTTCTTTATACGCATGATTTATCAAAAGGCGTATTTGCCGGCGTTCTCTTGAGCATGATTTTCTTCTCGGCTAAAATTTCTAAAGTGTCGGTTGAAAAAACAGAGGACATTCAGGCTAAGAAAATTATTTATCGTATTACCGGACAATTATTTTTCGCCTCGGTTCAGGACTTTGTTTCCAAGTTCGATGTAAATGAAAAGGCTGATTCTATCACCATTGATTTTTCCCATTCAAAAATATGGGATGCTTCTGCAGTCGGCGCAGTTGATAAGGTTGTCCTTAAATATCGGCTACATGGTAAATCTGTTCAAGTGCTTGGTCTCGATCATGAAAGTTCCCAATTGCTTGAAAAGCTCGCCACTTATGATGGTAAAATATCTTAAGTTTAATTTTTGCTGAATAGAAACTTTTTAAACCGACAAAATAGATAACATGAAATATATCTAGATGGAAGGAGCAAAAAGTATGATATCCGAGCAGGATTATACGGCAGCAAACCTGTCACAAGATTTACTGAATGAACTAAAAAGCTTTGAAAGCAAGCTAGGCCAAGACGCAAATAAAGAACTAATTGTTATCGCCTATGAAAAAGAGAAGGAAGCCTTGAATTAAAAAAAAGACTCAAACGTCATTTAAATGGCTTGTTTGAGTCCTTTTTTTTAGACATGATTGAAATTTGTTGACCCTCACAATATTACATAAAAAGGGTGCTCGAAGTATTCAGAGCACCCTTTTCACATCTTTATTTACTGAATATGTCCGTTAAAACCGGCACGATTTGTTTTTTACGTGATACAACGCCTTCTAAGACGGCAATGTTGTTGCTCAATGTAACGTTATACGCTTTTTCAACTGCTTCCGTTGATTTCCCAAGAGCCAAGGCAACAGAATCATTTGTTAAAATATCCGTTACAACGAATAAGAATAAATCTAATTCTTTCGTAGCAATAACAGCTTCAATAGCCGCTTCTAATTCAGCTTGTTTTGCAAGAACTTCATTCGGATCCACAGCATTGACTTGAGCAATCTCCACTTTCGCAGTTCCCATAGAGAATTCTTTTGCATCAAGAGTAATTAGCTGGGCAATTGTTTTGTCGCTCAGGTCAGCGCCTGCTTTTAACATTTCTAAGCCATATGTTTCAGCATTTACTCCGGCAATCTCCGCTAATTCCATTGCTGCTGCAACATCTTGCTCTGTGCAGGTTGGAGATTTGAACAATAAAGAATCGGAAATGATGGCAGATAGCATTAGACCTGCGATTGCTTTAGGCACTTCAATACCGTTTTCTTTATAGATTTTATTTAAAATAGTTGCCGTGCAACCAACTGGTTCTGCGCGGTAATATAAAGGATCACTTGTTTCAAAGTTAGCGATACGGTGGTGGTCGATAACTTCTAAAACACGGACTTGGTCAATGTCTTCTGCACTTTGCTGGCGTTCGTTGTGATCGACTAAAATCACACCATCCGCTTCCCCTGCCACTTTTTCTACAAGACGAGGAGCTTCGAATTTGAATTGGTCTAATGCATATTGAGTTTCACCATTCACTTCACCAAGACGAACAGGTTCAGCATTGATACCTAGTTGTTTTTTCAGATCCGCATAAGCGATAGCTGAACAAATTGTGTCTGTATCTGGGTTTTTATGTCCAAAAACTAATACTTTTTCCAAGATTATTTCTCCTTTTTAATAAATATTTTTCCGGGAACCCCCATCATTACAATAAGGGAGAGCCACCTTTACTATACACTTTATTTTAACATAAAATCTCTTACATTCAGCGTTTGAATTTCCCATTTTCCTATTAATTCTTTCACTCTTTTTCCCTCTCCCCTCACTTTGTCAATAGATAAGGATTGGTTTTTATCAAATATATTAGTTGAATTATCGTCTCATATGGATTACGATAATATAAGCAGAAATACTAGATATTGATATTAAAAACAACACACATAACTATATATAGAATTATTTGTAATCCAAGGTGCCAGTGATGGCTGAAAAGGGAATCCGGTGTAAACCCGGAACTGTCCCCGCAACTGTAAATGTGACGAAATGAGAAAACCACTGTATAGCTCTTTATACGGGAAGAACTCAAAGTAGGATGATCATGAGTCAGGAGACCTGCCTGGATTTTTCACGTTTCTTATTCTTCGGGGATTGAGATGATGAAACGATAGTATAACGGCTATTTTTTCATGGCTCTTTTATTCTATCGTTTGATCCGCTCAATTTATTGGGCGGATTTTTTTATTTAATGGAAGTTTACAAGGAGGATTATTCATGACTCAAACATATAACTCTACTATAGTGAAAAATGACACAGAAACAAGTTCTATCCAGCTTGAGATGTTATCCAAGGAATTCGAAGGCCGGCTAGATATGGAAAAGTTCAAAAAGCGTTTTACAAAATGGCTAGATCGTAAAAGTGACTCAACAGAAGAACAAACTTCAAAAAAACTGATCCAGCTTGCTCTCGAAAGTGTAGACATAGATGCTCCAGATTGGACGTTTGTTGCTGCGGCAGAACTTTTGAATACGATGTACAGGGATGCACAAGCGAATCGCGGTTATGAGGGCGTGAGCTACGGACCGTTCTATGAATTAATCGCAGGACTCTCTCAACAGCAAGAGGGGGAACGCTACCCGATTTATAAACCCGAACTACTCGACTCTTACTCCAAAGAAGAAATTGAAGAATTAGGCTTAGTGATCGATCCGGAAAAAGATAAACTATTTTCTTATATCGGTATCTACTTATTAAACGACCGCTACCTAGCCCGTCCGAAAAAAGACAAGGTCTACGAACTGCCTCAGGAGCGCTTCATGATCATCGCTATGGAAATTATGAGAATGGAAAAAACAGAACACCGCCTGCAACTTGTCAAAGAGGCATACTGGGCGATGTCCAATCTGTATATGACCGTCGCGACACCTACCCTATCAAACGCAGGAAAAACTCACGGTCAGTTAAGTTCATGCTTTATTGACGCGATTGAAGATTCTATTGATGGCATTTATCTATCCAACTACGATGCCGCTAAAGTATCTAAATTCGGCGGTGGTGTAGGACTTTATGTCGGTAAAATCCGCTCACTTGGTTCTGATATCCGTGGTTTTTCTGGAAACAGTTCAGGCACGACCCCTTGGATCCGTTTGTTTAACCAGACTGCTGTCAGCGTCGATCAATTGGGCCAGCGTAAAGGGGCAATCGCGATTTATTTGGATGCCTGGCATAAAGATATCATGAGTTTCCTTGACTTAAAGACACAAAACGGTGATGACCGGTTGAAAGCTCATGATATTTTTACAGGTGTATGTATTCCTGATCTGTTCATGGAAGCCGTACGCGATCGGAAAGAATGGTATCTTTTCGACCCACATACCGTAAAGCAAACCCTTGGATTCTCACTCGAAGATTTTTATGACGAGAAAAAAGGCGAAGGAAGCTTCAGAAATCATTACGCTCACGCTGTGGAGGCTGCGGAAAATGGCACACTTCCTAGCTATAGCTTTGAAAAAATCAACGCGATGGACATTATGAAGAGCATTATGATTTCTCAGCTAGAAGAAGGCGTACCGTATATGTTCTACCGTGATGAAGTGAACCGTAAGAATCCTAATAAACATAAAGGAATGATTTATTGTTCCAACCTTTGCACAGAGATTGCTCAAAACTTAAGCCCTTCAACGATCACGGATGAATACGAAACTGAAGATGGCGATGTAGTTGTAGTTCGTAAAAGCGGCGATTTCGTTGTATGTAACCTTTCTTCCATTAACCTGCCTCGCGCGGTAAGTAGCGATGTATTAGAAAGATTGATTCCGATTCAGATCCGCATGCTCGATAACGTCATTGATGTGAACAGTCTTCCGGTCAAGCAAGCATCCATCTCAAACAAGCGTTACCGGGCAATTGGCTTAGGAACATTTGGATGGCATCATTTACTTGCCACCCAGAATATATATTGGGAATCAGATGAGGCCGTTCAATATGCTGATACTTTATACGAAAAAATTGCTTACTTAACAATCAAAGCGTCTAATGAATTGGCTAAGGAAAAAGGAACGTACCCATATTTTGAAGGATCTGATTGGCATACAGGCCAATATTTCGAACTTCGTGACTATACCGATGAAAAATGGATAGATTTAAAAGAAAATGTGCAGCTACACGGTACCCGTAATGGATATTTAATGGCCATTGCACCTAATTCATCAACGGCTAAAATCGGTAACTCCACTGATGGAATCGATCCCTTATATGAAATTGAATTTTATGAAGAAAAGAAAAACTTCAAATTCAAAGTGACAGCACCCGGATTGACGCCTAATACGTATGAGTATTATAAAAAAACACGATTTAACTTGGACCAACTGGAAAGCATCAGACAAAATGCAGCCCGTCAGCGTCATATTGACCAAGCTATCAGCTTTAACCTGTATGTCCACAACACAATCAAGGCTAAAGTTCTATTGGATATCCATTTAACAGCATGGGAAAGCGGATTGAAATCAACATATTATGTTCGTTCCACTTCATCTGAATATGATAATGCCTGCGAAAGTTGCTCAAGTTAACGATCAAATCAGTAATCTATTTTTAAAGGAGTTTTACGAATGACCAATCATATCAAAAAAATCCGGATGCTCGAACCTACGCATCCAACTAAAGCAACGGGCGTATTCAAAGGGGAAGCTTCAGGCTTTCTCCTTTGGAACGATATTCAGTATGAAAAATTCTATGATACGTATACACAACTCATAAATAACTTTTGGAAGCCTTCGAGCGTGAACATGATTCAGGATAAAAAGCAGTGGGGCGAATTAGATGAAGATATCCAGGATGCTTTCCTTGATATCCTTACAATGATTGCAGGAATGGACAGCCTTCAAACGCCGACTTTAGTGGAAATCCTTCGTTACATCAAAGACCCGGCAGCAAAAGCGATCCTGGCCAACATGGCCCAGCAGGAATCTATTCATAATGAATCTTATTCCTATATCCTTGCTTCCTTGATTCCGGTAGGCAAGCAAAAACAACTTTTCGACCGCATTAAAGAACACCCTGAAGTGATAAAGCGGAATCAACCGATTGTGGACGCCTATCAAACGTTTGTGGACGATCCTAGTCCTCAACACTTATTTGAAGCACTCATCCATTCCACGAACCTCGAAGGTATTTATTTCTACCTGGCATTCGCCTTCTATTACAACTTAGGGCGTCAAAACCTAATGACTGGTTCGGCTACAATGATTTCCTATATACATCGCGATGAAATGGTTCACTTCGATTTCATCGGAATGCTCGTACAAATCTTGATGTATGAATACCCGGAGTTAAATAATGAAGAAAACACGAAGTTCATCTATACAACGATTGAAAGAGCAGTTGAACTTGAAAAAGAATGGTCTGAGTATATGCTTGAGGATATCCAAACCAAAGCAGATCTCGACTTGGAAGAATTCAACGAGTACATCGAGTACATCGCCAACAAACGACTGCGTATGCTAGGACTTGAAAACTTGTACCAAGAGTATAGTGAGAACCCGATGCCATGGATTAAAACATTCGACGACGAATCTATTGGCCTCACCAAAACTGATTTCTTTGAACAAAAATCAAGAACATACAGTCAAGTAAATGCTAGCAATGGGTTCGATGAGCTATAAAATTGCAATTGTCTATCATTCGGCCGGCGGCAATACAAAAGCTCTAGCTGAAGCCCTTGCTTCCCTTTTGCCAGAAGCAGAACTTTTTCGAACTAGCGAATTTGATACCGGTATATTGCCAGAATACGATGCATTGATTATCGGTACCTATACATGGGGTAATGGAGAGCTTCCTGCCAAAACAGCTGCCTTTTATGCGGAACTAGAGCGATTACCGATTTCTCATCTAAAGACAGGCGTCTTCGGGACAGGAGAAACCAATTACAATCATTTTTGCGGAGCGGTCGATCATTTTCGGGACATGCTATTTGCAAAGAGCCAGTTATTGGTGACTTTAAAAATCGAACAAATGTATCAAGAATCAGACTTGCCAAGACTTCAAAAGTTCGCCTCTTTATTTAGGAACTGAATGAAAGGGATATGCGATTATGCATATCCCTTTCATTCGTTAATTAGTAAAAAACAGAATCGTGATTATGAACATCATTTAATCCCTGCATCATACTAAGGATAATAATGGTATATAATGAAGAAAAAAGGAGAAATCCTATGGCTGATACTATCGCTCAGTTACTCCCCATACTTTTTATGCTATTGTTTGCAGTAATCTTAATATTTTTAGTAATTAACCTGTCCCAGCATTTTAATCGTTCTAAACGGATCAAAGAAAAATTGGATAAATTACTTAAGGAAATAGCCAACAGAAAAGGGGATTAAAAATTTTTTCTTTTCAGAGGAAAAATAAAAAGACTCCAGAATCGGAGTCTTTTTTTATAAGCGTTCAATTATTTTTGAACGTTAGCTGCTTGTGGTCCACGAGCGCCTTGCTCGATTTCGAAAGAAACTTCTTGGCCTTCTTCAAGAGTTTTGAAGCCTTCGCCTTGGATAGCTGAGAAATGTACGAATACATCGTCTTGGCCTTCAACTTCGATGAAACCGAAACCTTTTTCTGCGTTAAACCATTTTACTTTACCTTGTACCATGATAGTTCCTCCTGTGTTTGGAAAAATCCATTTTATTACTATTTTTGGTTCTGGATAATGTTTCAAGAGGAATCCTATAACGGTAAATCCATCTATCAAACTTATTCCGAACAAAAATAATTACTTATATTATATCATGGAAAATCAAAAAAAAACAAGATTATCGCTGTAATTCCAACGACAAATTATCCTAAAATTCTACATTTTTCTCTTCTTGCTTTGGCGGAAACCTTCGTCCAGTAAATAGCGCTCTGCCTCAATCGGGCTCTCGAAACACTCCTCCAAATTCGATCCAGAGTATACGTTCCAGAGTTGATCTTCTCTTACAAGCGAAAGCTCCTGCTTTTCAAGTCCAATCCATGTTCCTTCCAACCTAGCGAACTCGTTTACTTCTTCTTCTTCGATTTCAATCGGAGGTTCGGATAGATAAGCTATGCTTTTTTGAATCAAATCTTTTAATTCCTCTTCAGTATAGTCACGTATATTGATAAATCCTTTACGGTCAGTTTCTTTCTTTCTCATATGCCCTGCGTATACGAATCCATTTCCATTTGGATGCAGGTGCTGAACGACGATCTTTTTCTCTTGGACACTTTCTAGATAGTGGAAATTCACACGGCCCAGTGAAACATCTTTCCTCTGTAATTCAGGAAAAGTTTCAATAATGCTCAATTTTTCTTCAAATGTTAACAAATTTCTTCCTCATTTCATTAGTTCATATTGTTTGTCGATTATAACATAGACTGATTAGAAACAATAATCTTCCTCGTCATCATCTATTATAATGTAACTAAAGGATGTGATTATTTGATAAAAAAAATTCAAGTTCTAGACTCTAATTATGGACAACAGCTTTTTATGCTTCAGAAAAAAGCCTATCAGATAGAAGCAGATATTATTGAATTTACCGATATTCCCCCATTATTAGAAACTTATGACCAATTTTTAAATTGTAATGAAACGTTTATCGGCTTTTTCAAGGCCGATACATTAGCTGGAGCAATATCCTATACAAAAGAAATTATGCATATGGAGATTTGCCGAATTGTCGTCCATCCAGATTATTTTCGACAAGGAATAGCAGAAACACTGCTGAATCATCTTCAATTTACTTGTAAATGGGAAAAACTATCCGTTTCTACCGGTAAAATGAACCTGCCTGCAAGAAAACTGTACGAAAAAAACGGCTTCACGCATACAAAAGATGTAGAAGCCGCACCTCATTTTTTTATTAGCCTATATGAAAAAAATCATTCATTTAATGAACGTCACGACAAAGAGCATGATGAATGAAATAGCAATGATTACACCGACCCATAGCCAGGCTAATGTCATATTTCCGGAGTCCATGGCGATATAAATAGCGGTAGGAATTGTCTGTGTCTGTCCGGGAATATTTCCGGCAAACATAAGCGTCGCCCCGAATTCACCCAAAGCCCGTGCAGAACTCAATATGGCACCTGTGACGATTGATTTAACCGCCAATGGAAGGGATACTAGCAGAAACAACTTCCACTCGCCTGCCCCATCAACTCTTGCTGCATTCTCGATTTCTTCATCTATACCTTCAAAACCTGTTTTAGCGGATTGGTACATAAGTGGAAAAGCGACAACGGTAGATGCAATAACCGCTGCCCACCATGTGAACATTAAGGGCTGATTAAAAACCCTTTCAATGAATTCACCCAGCTTTCCGTTTTTCCCAAAAATCACAATCAATAAAAAGCCGACGACAGAAGGAGGCAAAACAAGTGGTAATAAAAATGCGGTTTCCAATAGGATTTTTCCTCTGAATTGCTTTTTAGCCATTATTCGTGCAAGGAAAATTCCTAAAATAAAAACAATGATACCTGCGAGTCCCGCTACCTGGATCGATAGTCTGACTGGTGACCAAAAATCTGCTGTCATGATACTATCCACACATCCTTAGAAAAAACGAGCGTATCTTGGACTGTGTTCGTTACTTGCATTGAATCGAACGATTCCATCACATATTGCCCGGCTTTAACAATTTTTGGTGTGTTGCTCGTAGCTGTCTTCTCTGCTTTCGACTTATTATCTTCATCCTTATGTAATGCCATTATGGTTTTATTGCCTATAAAATCAATGCAGTCGTTAATGATCCAATCATTCACTATGCAATTAAATGGAGATTCATCCGCTGAATTAAACAAATTAACCGGTGTAACATTGAAAATTTGCTGCTGTTGCCGCACTAAAGAATCAAAATTATATGGCAGCGTACTATCATTGTTTTCTTTATTAAAGGCAGATTGCATTTCATTTTCTCCCTTTCTTTTCAAAATAACTTTTAAGTTTATTTTTCTTGACATATTGCTGACACAAAGAAACGTTAAAGTAAGAGTATCACAAAAACAAAAATAATTTCATTCCATAAACTTTTAACACTTTGAAGGAGTCGATTTTAAATGGTAACAATTTATACTACTCCAAGCAGTTTAGCCTGTCGTAAAGCAAAAGCTTGGCTTAAGAAAAACGAAATTTCCTACAATGAACGTAATTTATATTCACAACCTCTTTCTATAGAAGAAATTAAAGAGATTTTACGTAAAACAGAAGGCGGTACAGATGAAATCATCTCAACCCGTTCTAAAAAATTCAATAGCTTAAATATCGATATAAATAATACACCACTTAATGATCTTTGTAAGCTTATTCAAGATAACCCGGATTTACTTCGCCGACCAATCATTTTCGACCATAAGAACTTGCATGCCGGTTATAACGAAGAAGAAATGGGGCGCTTCCTTCCTAGAAAAGTACGTCATATTCAATTATGGCGTGCAATCAGCCAATTGGCTTAATCAACCATCCTACATTCAGTTGCATAATAAGAGGGTTGTCCATTAAAGCGGACAACCCTTTTTTCTATATCTAATTTGATTTCTCTACAATAATTGTAAACGTCGTCCCTTGTTCATTACTTTCTTTCAGCACAAGATCTCCCTTTTGCGCTTTGGCAAGCATCTTGCTGAATGGCGACTCTAAACCTAAACCACGTATCTTCAGCTTTTTGTTTTCACCTCGATAAAATGGTTCGAACACATACTGTTGTTCATGTACAGGAATTAAAATAACTTTTAAGTTTATTTTCTTGACATATTGCTGACACAAAGAAACGTTAAAGTAAGAGTATAACAAATACAAAAATAATTCATTCCATAAACTTTAACACTTTGAAGGAGTCGATTTTAAATGGTAACAATTTATACTACTCCAAGCAGTTTAGCCTGTCGTAAAGCAAAAGCTTGGCTTAAGAAAAACGAAATTCCCTACAATGAACGTAATTTATATTCACAACCGCTTTCTATAGAAGAAATTAAAGAGGTTTTACGTAAAACAGAAGGCGGTACAGATGAAATCATCTCAACCCGTTCTAAAAAATTCAGTAGCTTAAATATCGATATAAATAATACACCATTAAATGATCTTTGTAAGCTTATTCAAGATAACCCGGATTTACTTCGCCGACCAATTATTTTTGACCATAAGAATTTACATGCCGGTTATAACGAAGAAGAAATGGGACGCTTCCTTCCTAGAAATGTACGTCATGTTCAATTATGGCGCGCAATCAGCCAACTGGATTATCAACCATCCCACATCGGTGCTTAATTAGAGGGTTGTCAATTAAAGCGGACAACCCTTTTTTATATCTGATTTGCTTTCTCTACAATAATTGTAAACGTCGTCCCTTGTTCATTACTTTCTTTCAGCACAAGATCTCCCTTTTGCGCTTTGGCAAGCATCTTGCTGAATGGCAGTCCTAATCCTAAACCACGTATCTTCAGCTTTTTGTCTTCACCTCGATAAAACGGTTCGAATACATACTGTTGTTCATGTACAGGAATTCCTCGGCCACTGTCCTGCACATCAATACATATCCTATTGTCTTCCTTCTCATAAAGATTAATCTCTAGTTTCCCTATGCCATCAAGTGAATGCCTGGCATTATTTAAAAGGTTAATGACAATTTGCTGCATCCGCAAGGAATCAATTTGGCCAAAAATAGGTTCTTCAGGAACCTTTATGTCCAGATTAAACTCTTGATCATCCTGGGTGACTTGCCAACGATAGGCGATTTCCTGGATGAATGTATTAATATTTTCTTTTTGCACTCGAATTTTAAAGGCACCTGCCGAAATAGCATTATAATTAAGCAAATCCTCTATCATTCCTTGCAAGCGTTGTGTTTCCTTTAAGGAAATATCCAAGAATTCCTTACTTTGCTCTCCGGTAACAACCTCATCCTTAACTGCTTGGATTAGTCCGCTAATGGAAGTAACCGGCGTTTTCAAATCATGGGTGACACCGGCAAGCAATTCCGCCCTTAATTTTTCCATGACCTTTAAACGATTGGTCATTTCCTTAAATGACTCTATTAGTTCATAAATTTCTTCTTCCCTTATTTCCTCTTCCTCTTTGAAATGGATGTCATAGTTGCCCTCACGAACCTGAACAGCAGCGTTAGCGACGTCTTGGATTGGCCTCGAAATCTGTCTCGAAAGTAGATAAATGACTCCTGTGCCCAGCACGAGGAGGCCTCCAATCATGATTGCCAACAAGCCATGGTCCTGGTTGATTTCTTTTAATGCCCCTTCTTCCTGGGCAATGACTACCCACCCCTTAGTCTCATCATTAAAGGTAATAGGAGATTTGACGACATATACTTTGTTGTCCGAAATTTTGACCTTCTGAATTAATTCAGCATTTTTCATAATAACGTTAGGAAGCTTATTTTCATCTGCATCGATATATAATTGAGGCATCGTATAAATGATGCTGCCATCGGGATCGACGATATAGATAATTGGCTGCTGGTTCAAGTGAAGGATTTTTTCCCTTTCCTCAACGATTTCCGAAAGGATAGGCCCAACGACAATCTGGCCATTTGCCTTTATCGCACGGTCAGATGTTTCATCAGCTAAGTACTTAAGGAGGCTTAACCTATATTCTAATGCGGTTTTTTCCATCCACCACAATGAAAAAATAGATAATAATACCAATCCCGAAATCAGGGTCAATACGTATCTCTTCGTCCAATAGCGCTGCAAAGTGGTTCTTTTTCTAGTTTTCATAGACACTAAATTGATACCCCAATCCACGCAATGTTTTAATTTCCCCTTCACAAGAAGGCCATGAATCGATTGCCTTTCTTATTCGTTTGATCGCCAGGTCCACGGCGCGGTCACTTCCATCATAATCCATGCCCCATACTTGATCGAGTAGCTGCTCTCTAGTAAAAATCTGATTCGGATGCTTAGCGAAAAAAATGAGCAGCGACAAATCACGAGGCGTCAAGTTTATCTCTTCCCCTTTTAATTTCACCATATAGGATTGATCATCAATGGATAAACTACCAAACTGATGTATATGATTTTCTTCACCAACAATCGTCGAGGATCTTCTTAAAACGGCATGTACCCTGGCCACGACTTCATCGGCAACAAAAGGTTTAGAGATATAATCATCTGCGCCTGACTTAAATCCAGATAATCGGTAATCAACATCGTTCAGCGCAGTCAACATAATAACCGGGCACATATCGTTCTCCCGAATTTCCTTCAAGATGTCCCAACCTTCCTTACCAGGTAGCATTACATCAAGTAGCACAAGGTCTGGGTTCGTTTCTTCAAAAATAGGAACAGCCTTTAGCCCATCATATACTTGGACTACATCAAAACCCTCACGCTCTAAATATGCTTTCAATACCATAGAAATGGCAATTTCATCTTCAACGACAAGAATTTTCTTCATTAAGGGATTCCTCCTTCCTGAATTATAGTGGAATCATTTTGCATTCGCCAACCATTCAAGTCAGCAAGGCATTTTTTCTCCATCATACCCTTTTAATGTGTCAGGATTATGTTCGCAGTAAAATTCGCGGATGCTTTTTCTACATAGTATTTCTATTACCTCTGCTCCTCTTCCTTTTTTTTAAACGTTCTCTCTAGTCTAACACTGAGAAATAAAATTGTTGCTTGTGCTTTCTGAGGATTTCCCTTTTACTAACACCTTAAAGAGGTTGGCTCTGACACTTGAGCCAACCTCTTTTCAATTACATGTCTCGTGGGGATTTGGACAGCCCACTTCCTGTCTTTCCACTTGAATTGTACTGTGTTCAATACCAAATTGATCATGAAGAAGCTTTTGCGCTTCTGCTAAAACTGTATCGTGATTGCCGTTTTCATCAATAACAGCATGACAGCTCATCGTCAAAAACCCAGATGTAATCGTCCAGATATGGAGATCATGGACATCGGACACATTCGGCAATTCTTTCAATGAAGTTTTCACTTCTTCCATATCTACTTGATCGGGTGTCCCCTCCATCAAGATATGGAAAGAATCCCTCACTACTCTAAAGCCGCTGATAATAATTAAAATCGCTACAACAACACTTGCAATCGGGTCTGCGATTCCCCAATCGAAGAAATAAATCAAGAGTGCTGCCGCAATTGCACCCACTGAACCAAGCATATCGCCAATTACATGTAAAAAGGCACTCCGTACATTCAAGTTATCGTCTTTATCTCCGCTCATTAAAATCCATGCTGCAATGATATTCACCAGTAAGCCAATGATTGAAATCATTAACATTCCTAGACTTTGCACCTCAGGAGGATTCACAAACCTTCTAATCGCCTCGATGAAAATAAATACTGATATAACAATCAAGGTCAAACCATTCAAACATGCAGCAATGATTTCAAATCGCTTATATCCATAAGATTTAGTCTGTGTTGCTTTTTTTTCACCCAATCTTATCGCTGTATAGCTTAGGCCTAGTGCAGCCGCATCACTTAGCATATGACCTGCATCTGACAATAAAGCCAGACTATTTGTCATAAATCCTCCTATTACTTCGACGACCATAAATGTGGAAATCAGTAAAAAAGATGCCAACAAAGCTTTTTTATTTTCAGAATGATGATGGTGATGTCCATGATCATGAGAGTGACCATGCTGATGTCCCATGCTATCCCTCCTCTCGGATTTAAAGCTTATATATAGTATGGGATAAATTCAGAATGGTTTCAAATGATTCACTTTCTCATTTTCTGCTGTACAATTATGGAGATAGTGCATGAAAAAATCCGAGAGATTATTTGATTTCGAAATGCAGTTGGTCTTCGCCATTTTAAAGCTAAATAAACGTTGCAAACTAAATTCCTTCAGCGTGTTCCGCCCCGTCATCCTTCCTCTTGCATTGTATCATCTACAATGGCTAGAAGGTCCTTATTAAACAGTTCATTATTACAGACAAGACTGTGTTGTTCTATCTCTTCTTGTCCCTGAAGATTTATATCTCGTACTTTTTCTTTCATAGCCTTACCTCCAAAAGAATCATGTTTTGCCTATTATCGTATCCCCATGCATGTACCTTTATGCTGAATATCCTCCCATTTTTTATAATTTATTAACGTCCTAAACTCTCTGATTCCCATGGAAAGCACGTATAATGAATTCGTGTTCAGGAACTTGTAAGTTCTTATACGATAATAAAAACAATGAGTTATCATATGTGACTTTTTCAAGATTCACCTGAATACCGCTGTCTTCAATCGAAACAATGGCATAAGGTGCAACTGGTTCACTATTACATCCGAGTGAACCTGGGTTTAAGTATATAGTTTGGTCATTTCTAAAATGATGTATGGGATGATGATGTCCAAATCCAATTAAATGGTGAAACTGATTCTTAAATAGTCTTTCTAAGTTATTTAGATTCGGTTCAACGATTTTACTAAATGGATTTTGACTTATGTGTTCATCTAGTTTCTTCGGGTCCATATGATAATGAGTGAAGAAAAAGGAGTAATTGTTAATCATATGTTGTATGGTGCGAGGCAATTTTTCCAGTTTGGATATAAAAGTTTGATTCATTCTTTCCGCTATCCATTCATGATGCTCTTTGACATGAATGTGACCATCTGGATGCGGTTCCCCTTTAATGATGGCCAGGACTGCTTCATCATGATTTCCGGTTATCATTGATAAATCATTTCTTGAAAATAAAAGATCCAGGACTTCATTTGTATCAGGACCTATCCCAACCATATCTCCTAAACAATAGATATGATCAATCTCATCCCTTTCATCAATAACCCTAAGAACGGCTTTTAACGCTGAAGCATTACCATGTACATCCGTTATAATGGCAACTTTCATGACTAAGTTCAGCTCCCTTCTCTTAAAATCTACATGGTATATTATAACATTTCAAACGCCATCAAAAAAATATTCGGGCTTATTCCTTTCATACGCCAACGCCTATTTTCAATGAATAAGCAAACACTTCGGCCTAGAATACATAGTATGAAGTATTCCCAGTAAAGATGTTTTACTAGGTATGTAATTCATAATATGTATGAGGAGGAACAATTAAATGGGTGGACACAGAAATGAATGTTGTGACGATGGTGGCGGTTTCGATAACGGATTTGCATTACTGATTGTGTTATTTATCCTGTTAATCATCATTGGCTGCAGTTGGGGATTCGGTGGATTCTGATAATAAATAATAATAAAAAGGCGCCTGCTTACGGCGCCTTTTTTGTTATTGATTTACTTTTTGTTTCCATGTCTTCATAATGAACCAGTTGACAATCAGTGCAATTCCGCCTTGATTTTCCCCTGTGATATCAATACGTCGTTTATAGGAATCTTCTCCCCTTTACTTCTAGTTACTCGAGACATCAACCACTAGCAATGATGGTATCCATCCGCTAGATTTCTATGGCTTTACATTTGAGTAAAGGTCATGGAAAGACTATTCAACTTGTCCTCCATTTGTTTTTTCGCATCATTCATCATCCCATCAAGTAATTCCTTAACCGTGGGAATATCATCAATCAATCCTGCCACCTGTCCGCTGTTCATAAAACCATTTTTAACATCTCCGTGTATTGCACCATTAATATGATGTTCCTCTGATGTCATTTCACGATAATCCACAGGTGACAGACCTTTTTTCTCCAAATCTAAAACTTTCACTGTGTATGGGTCCTTCAATACTCTTCTAACCTGACCAACGGATCGTCCCAATATGCACGTGTCATTATCAATTGCTTTGAGTAGTTTCTGTTTATATGATGGATGAAACGGTGCTTCCTTTGTAGCAATCAATCTGGTTCCTAACTGGACGCCTGAAGCTCCAAGCATTAATGCAGCAGCTAACCCCTGTCCATTGCCAATTCCTCCTGCAGCAAAAACCGGTACCGTAACATTCTTGCTAATTTGCGGGATAAGTGTAAATGTTGTTAATTCTAGATTAGAGTTAATTCCGGCAGCTTCAAACCCCTCCGCAACTAATACATCTGCCCCTGCGGCTTGCGCTTTTTGAGCATGTTTGACCGACGCAACAATAGCAATCACTTTTATATTCTTTTTATGTAAAAGTGGTATGAAAGGAGCAGGATTTCCTGCTGATAAAGATACTATAGGTATATCATGCTTAAAAACAAGATTGATTAACTCATCTGTATATGGACTAACATTTATCGGGATGTTCAACGCAAAAGTGTTATTAGTTTTTTCTTTTGTTTCAAGAATAATAGTTTCTACCTGTTCAGGATTCATTGTACCGCACCCTATTGTGCCTAGACCCCCAGCATTAGAAACAGCAGCCGCAAGACTTGCGTTGCTAATATTCCCCATACCACCTTGTATTATTGGATATTTTATAGAAAAAAACTCACAAATATGTTTCACTTTTAACCCTCCCTATCTATTTAATGTTATACTATATTTAATAGAAAAACAATTCTGACTTTTCACAAGGAGCGATAATATGATTATTCCATACAACAATAAAAAGCCTTCATTTGACGAAACTGTTTTTGTAGCGCCTAGTGCTCATTTAATTGGTGATATTACGATTGGGAAAGAATCTACTATTTGGTTTAACTCTGTACTGCGTGGCGATGAAGATTCAATTACCATAGGAGAAAAGTGCAGTATTCAAGATAACTCCACCATTCATTTATTTGAAGGTTGTCCTGTTGTTATTGAAGACGAAGTAACAGTCGGTCATAACGTTATTTTACATGGCTGTAAAGTGGGTAGACGTTCTATTATCGGTATGGGATCTACAATTTTGGATAATGTCGAAATTGGCGAAGAATGTATTATTGGGGCAAATACATTGATTGCCGCTGGTAAAAGTATACCTCCACGTTCGCTTGTTATCGGTTCTCCAGGGAAAGTGGTTCGCAAATTGAATGATAAAGATCTAGAATTAATTCAACTTTCCATTGATACATATGTACAAAAAGGAAAGGATTTTAAAGAAATTCTTGATTAATTGTATGCGCTGCCACATTCTCTGAGATTTCTCCATTTACTTTAAAGACTATATTACAAAAAAGAGCTGCAGTAAGTTGTCATTAGTGACTTTCTGCAGCTCTTTTTCACTTAATAATAAGAGGATGATCCTTTGCATCATAGGTTTCATCTTTCCTACATAAATCATTGTTTTCCTGAAATACGCTTTCAAAGAAACGGCTTGCTGGTTCAGCCAAGACTTGATAGTACTGACTAAATAATAATGCTGCATGATTACCGTTCCACTTTGAAGGCAAAAGTTCTTTAGGAAGACCCGGATCGATAAATAAAAACTTACGATACTCATGAACTAAATTTGTTCGTTCTACAAAGCAATCCGCATCTGACATTTCTCCTCTGCTAATGATGCTTTGATGAACGATGAATTGTTTACTGTATTTCTCAATGAAATCTTCATATTTACTTTCAATCTCAGCTAATGGCCAGCTTTTCTCGACAAGCGACTGATTTTCCTGTGGACCCTTATATTCTGAAATGAAAAAATCCACATATTCACCGATGTCATATTTCTCGATTAAAAGATTTATTTCTTTCTCCAAATTATTAGGTGAAATCCAGCAACCGTTAGAAAAACTGCCAAATCCGCTCCATAATAATTCCTTACGAAGATCATCGCGTAATTGCCGTTTATCTTCAGGTATCGTATACATTAAAATACGCCATTTACCGTCCCATTCATTTGGTTTCATCTTATAAATACGATTTGCCGCTTCTTCCATTCGCTTCACGCCGCGATCAGTCAAAAAGTAATAACTTTTATTTCCTTGCTTTTCGGACTGAATCCAACCTTGCTTTACCATTCGCGAAACGGCTACACGTACACCCTGCTCATTATGACCGAATTCTTTTAATAAACGTATTAAACTACCTATCCAGATTTTACTTCCATAATTACGGATATAGTCTCCGTATATCGTAAAAATCATGGATTGTGTATTTGTACCTATATTTCTCACCTCATCCATTAAGCATTATTACCGATTTCACACGGAACACATAATTATTATTATATCTTTTTAAAATGAAACCGCAATATCATTTACCTGTAAATTGTGTTTTTCTCCGTTCGCTAAATGCTTGGAGAGCTTCCAATCTGTCTTCAGTTGGAATCGTTAATTCATATGCTTTTCCCTCGATGGCCATCCCTGTTTGTAAGTCTGTATTCATCCCTTGAGTGATAGCATACTTTGCTTGTTTGACTGCGACCGGCCCGTTCTTCATAATATCTGCTGCAAATTCTTCACAAACAGATATCAGGAGGTTACGCGGCACCACTTTCAAAAGAATCCCTAATTCATAAGCCTCTTCTGCTGTCAATTTTTTAGCAGTGAAAATTAATTCCTTCGCTTTCATTTCACCAATTAATCTCGGCAAACGCTGTGTACCACCTGCTCCAGGGATAATTGCCCAACTTGTTTCAGTAAGTCCCAACGATACACCTTCGGATGCAATGGCAAAGTCACACGACAGCAACCATTCAAACCCTCCCCCCAATGCATATCCATTTACGGCAGCTATAGTTGGCTGAGGAAGACCTGCGATACTATTAAATACATCGCGAATTGCTTTAACGTTTCTTCGTACTTCTGCTTCATTTAAAGTCTTTCTTTCTTTTAGATCCGCTCCTGCACTGAATGCTTTTTCTCCTGCACCTGTGAAAATAACAACGCGGATATCCCCGTCTGCATATACCTTATTTATGACTTCCTGCAACTCAATAAGGGTCACATAGTCAAAACAATTCAATACGTCTGGACGATTCACTGTAATATAGCCGATATGATTTTCCACTTTATAAATAACATTAGACATACGTTCTCTCCCCCTTTATTTTAAAATTATCCCTTATGTAGACTAGCTAATAAGGGCTTTCTATTAATCATTCTCAATATTTTCTATAATAGCGGATATCCCCTGGCCTACACCGACACACATCGTAGCAAGCCCGAATCGGACCTTTCGCTTTTTCATCTCGTGTACCAGTGTTGTTAATATACGTGCGCCGCTCGCTCCAAGTGGATGACCAAACGCTATCGCTCCTCCGTTTACATTCACTTTTTCCTGATCCAATTTTAATTGGCGAATACATTCAACAGATTGAGAAGCGAAGGCTTCGTTTAATTCAACTAGCCCGATGTCTTCAATAGATAAATTTGCTCTATCCAACGCTTTTTTTGTTGCATAAATAGGACCAAGGCCCATAACCGACGGCTCTAAGCCCGCTACTGCACCTACAACATATTTCGCCAGAGGTTTTAACCCAAGTTCCCTAGCTTTTTCTGCACTCATTAATAGTAATGCTGAAGCTCCATCATTTACACCTGAAGCATTACCAGCCGTTACAGTACCATCTTTAAAAATTGGATTGAGTTTTTCTAGCTTTTCAATTGTCGTGTCTGGACGCGGATGTTCATCTTTATCGATGATGACCTCATTCCCTTTCCGATCCGTATATCGAACAGGTACAATTTCATTAACAAAACGCTCATTTTCCACTGCCTTTTTCGCTCTTTGCTGACTTTGAAACGCGAATTGATCTTGTTCCTTCCTTGAAACCTTAAAGCGTTGGGCTACATTTTCTGCTGTTTGCGGCATGGAATCTGCACCATACATTTCCTCAAGCTTTTTATTCGTAAAACGCCAGCCGATCGTTGTATCTTGAAGCTCCATCGACCCACGCGGGAAATCACTCTCAGGTTTGGCCATGACATACGGCGCCCTAGTCATGCTCTCAGTCCCACCTGCGACGTAAATATCCCCTTCCCCGACTGCTATCGAGCGTGCAGCATACATAACAGCATCAAGTCCGGAGCCACACAAACGATTAATGGTTGTTCCTGCTACGTTCACTGGAAGACCTGCTAAAAGTGCAGACATTCTCGCCACATCACGGTTGTCCTCTCCTGCCTGATTTGCATTTCCGAAAATGACATCTTCAATTTGTTCCGGCGGCAGACCAGGATTCCGCTCTGTTAGCGCCTTTATTACAATTGCACCAAGATCATCCGGACGTACGCTTTTTAAGGCCCCTTTATATCTACCAATAGGCGTTCTAACAGCATCTATAATCACAACTTCTCTCATTTTTCCACCGCCTCTTCATTTTTAGTATAGTCGTATACACCTTTACCAGACTTGCGACCGAGCCGGCCTGCTTTTACATACTGTTCAAGGAGCGGTGCCGGACGATATTTCTCACCAAGTTTACTATGTAAATATCTTAAATTATTTAAACGGGCATCCAGTCCCACTAAATCCCCAAGTTCAAATGGTCCCATTGGATAATTCAGTCCAAGTTTTATTGCCTTATCGATTTCTTCAGGTGTACCTAATCCTTCTTGAAGCATATAGAACGCTTCATTTCCAACCAGGCAGCTAATTCTGCTTGTTACAAAACCAGGGAATTCGTTAATGACTACTGTCTCTTTCCCCATTTTCTCAGCAACCTCTTTTATTACCGCTGCCGTTTCATCACTGGTTTCAAGTCCACGAACAATTTCTACTAATGGCATTTTTTGTACAGGATTGAAAAAATGCATCGCTATCGTTTTTTCAGGACGCTTTCCATAAGAACCAATTTCAGTCGGGCTCATAGTGGAAGTATTAGTAGCAAAATAGCAGTTTTCTTGTGCATGTTCTTCGATTGTTTCAAAAACGGATTTCTTAATTTCTGTCTGTTCTGGAACTGCCTCTATAATTAGATCAGCTTTTGCAGCCGCTTCTTCTAAATTGGAAGAATATAAAAATCTGTTTTTTGCTGCAGCCGCTTCTTCTTGGGTAATTTTCTTGTAGCGCACACCTTTTTCGAAAATCGTTTCAATCTCTTTCTTTGCACTTTCCAATGCATTTGGATTCACATCTACCAATATTACGTCAAAGCCTCCCGTTGCCCCTACATAGGCTATACCTCTGCCCATAACTCCAGAACCTACAACCACTATATTTCTAATCATTCGATCATTCTCCTTTAAAATAGATAAAGCTGGCTGCAATGAATCAGATCAGCATTCAACTATACCTGAATTACTTTTCTGACAGATTATTCAGCCAGCTTCCTATTCAATGTTTTTATTTAATACCAAAAGGATTTAATGGACGGCTTCCATGATAGGAAATGATACTTTTTGTTTCTGTATAAAGATCCAATGTCTCAATACAAAGTTCTCGGCCGAATCCTGATTGTTTATAGCCGCCGAAAGGTGTTCCTGGAAAAGCTGAGAATGGACAGTTGACCATGACAATCCCTGCTTCGATTTGATTTGCCACACGAGTTGCGCGGCCGCCATCCTTTGTCCAAAGGGCAGAGCCCAAACCAAATTCCGTATCATTCGCTAGTCTAATGGCTTCTTTTTCATCTTTGAACTTCATGATAACGACAACTGGACCAAATATTTCTTCTTTAACGACATCCATGTCATGATTAACATTCGCAATGACTGTCGGCTCATACCAATAACCACTTTCAAAGCCTTCAATAACAGCTTGTTTTCCACCCGCTAGGATTTCTGCTCCATCAGCAATAGCAGATTGAACATATTTTTCGATAACATCCAATTGTCCCTGATCAATGACTGCACCTACATGCGTTTCTTTATCTAATGGATTGCCTAATTTCAGTTTTTTCGTTTTTTCTACGAATCTAGTGACAAACTCATCGTAAATATCTTCATGTACGTATAAACGTGATCTCGCCTCACAAGATTGACCTGTATTGTAGAAAATACCATATAGGGATCCATCAATAGCTGCTTCAATGTCCGCGTCTTCAAAGACAATATTAGGAGATTTTCCGCCAAGCTCCAATGTTACCCTTTTTAATGTCTGCGAGGCTTTGCCCATAAGGTCTCTTCCGATTGGCGTAGATCCTGTGAAAGCTACTTTATTCACTTTCGGATGTTCAACAAGATAATTCCCTACATCAGATCCAGGACCAGGAATGATATTGACTACCCCAGAAGGAACGCCTGCTTCCATACAAATTTCACCTAATACAATGGCAGTAAGTGGAGTTAAAGATGCTGGCTTAACAATGACAGAACAGCCCACTGCAATGGCCGGTGCAATTTTCCAAGCTGCCATCATCATTGGATAGTTCCAAGGAATGATTTGCGCACATACTCCCACAGGTTCTTTTTCCGTATAGTTATGGAATTGTCCTGGAACATTATTGACTGATCCACGATGTCCAACTAACGCTCCCGCATAAAACTCGAAGTCTTCTATCGCCTGCATAACTTGACCTTGCGCTGCAGAAATGGATTTTCCACTGTTCAAAACCTCTAATTCTACTAATTCATTGAAGCGTGAACGCATAATAGCCGCAATTTTGTTTAATACACGAGACCGCTTATTGATCGGTGTTTTTTTCCATTTGCCATTATCAAATGCTTCACGTGCAGCTTGTACTGCCTTTTCTGCATCTTCCTTAGTAGCCTTTGCAACCTTGGCAATGATTTCACCAGTCGCAGGATTAATGGCATCAATAGTAGCTCCGTTAGAACTTTCCACTCTTTCGCCGTTAATAATTAGGTGGTAATAATCACGCTTCGTTTCTGCTTTTTCAAATACTGTTTCTTGAACTTTAACCATGTAATCCCACTCCCCTTTTTATTATTTCCCAATAAATTGAGCTTTTCTTTTCTCTGCAAAGGCTGTTACACCTTCAGAATAATCTATCGTTAAGCCAGCAATTCGCTGACCTTCTGCTTCTTCTTTTAAATACTCTTCTAATGAAAGGTGATAAGATGCCTCTAAGTATCTTTTGATTAATCCAATTGCTTTCGTAGGTTTGCTTGCGATGTTTTCTGCAAAGGCTTTCACTTGCTCGTTCCATTCTTCCACACTGATTACTTTTGTAGCTAGACCCATGTTTTTCGCCTCAGCTGCAGGTACCTTTTCTCCAAATACGGATAATTCCAATGCTTTTGCATGACCAACAATTCGCGAAAGGTAATATAGATTTCCTGAATCAGGAATCAAACCAATGTTGACAAAAGCATTTAAAAAACTGGCTTTCTCGGAAACAAGACGGAAATCACATGCCAGTGCCAGACTGAAGCCAGCCCCTGCAGCCACTCCATTTACGGCTGCAATAATTGGTTTTTCACAGCTTGCTAGTTGCTGCATCATCGGGCTGTAATCTTCCCGGAGCATTTGCCCTAAATTTACACCTTCATCCACTTCAGATAAATCTTGTCCTGAACAAAAGGCTCTGCCTTCACCAGTAATGATAATGGCACGTACTTCATCAGAGCTCGCCGATGTTTTGATCGCTTTTTGTATCTCCCTATTCATTTGGGACGTAAAGGCATTTAGTTTATCAGGACGGTTTAAAGTAAGCCATGCCACTCCGTTTTCAACCCTATATGTGATTGTTTCGTACATAGAGCACTCCTTATTCGCCTGTAAAATTAGGCTTTCTTTTTTCAACAAATGCTTTCATTCCTTCTTTTTGGTCCTCTGATGCAAAAAGAATATAGAAGTTCTTCCGTTCATATTGCATTCCCTCATATAAGGAATAATCAACGGCTTTATTTACGGATTCTTTAATCATCCTAACTGCTAGCGGGGGTTGTTTGGCTATCTTTCTAGCAAAATCAACCGTTTCCTCCATCAACAATTCTGGTGCAACAATTTTATTAATAAAGCCGTATTGTAATGCTGTTTTTGCATTGATCCTTTCGGCAGTCAATATCCATTCAAGTGCCTTCGTTTTGCCTACCAATTTCGTTAGTCTTTGTGTTCCGCCTGCACCAGGCATGACTCCAAGAGTAACTTCAGGAAAGGAAAACTGTGTGTCACTAGCGGCGATCAAAAAGTCACAGGATAAAGCAAGTTCAAAACCGCCGCCGAATACAAAACTTTTTACCGCACCAATCACGGGCTTTTTAACTAGACCCATTCGGTCCCAATCAGCAAATTGATTAGTTAACTCCATACTGATTGGATTGTCATTCACCATCTCATCAATGTCTGCTCCAGCAGAGAATGCTTTTCCATTGCCCGTCAGCAAAATCACCTTCACTTGGGAATCGCGGTCAAATGCTTCCATAGAAGAAACAATTTCGCTGACCATTTGTCGATTCAATGCATTCAATTGCTTCGGGCGATTTAAAAAGATATAGCCAATTCCGTCCTCAATTGACGTTTCAATAAATTGAAGCGCATTCATTTTACTTCTTCACCAATCATCATCGTTACAAGTTTCCCTGCAAAGCCCATTAAGTCTTTTCCTGATGCTTTTCCTTCAGGAGAACGCATTCCTTGTTGAAGTGCTTCATGGTCTTCATAATACATTTCACATAGAATGTGATATTCAGAGTCTTTGCCCATTGGAGTTCCGACTATTTTAGTGACTTCCATTTTTTGAAGACCAGGGATTTTTTCCGTGATTGGACCGTGTACATTGAAATAGTGCTCATCAAACGCTTCCTTATTTTCAGGCTGTTTGTATAGGGCTATTAACTTTACCATTTGAATACCTCCATATTTAGATAGTTTTTATCATAGGTTTCATCGCTTCGAACGGATTTTTACATGCTTTGCAATATAAAATGCTACGGCAAGCTGTTGGGCCGAATATGTTTTCCATCGTGACATAGGTAGATTCACAATACGGGCAATCTACATGCCATGATCCATCTTTTTTCATTTGTCGAGGAGGAGGGGAGATCCCAAAAACCTTTAATCCCGCTTTCCCCTTTTCCGTAATCCGGTCAGATGTCCAGGAAGGGGAACGTAGAAATTCCACACTTACATTTCCAACGGCAGTCAGCTGTTTAATGGCTGTCTCCACATTTTTCTGAATGATGGACAGTGCGGGACATCCTAGAAAAGTTGGAAGCATTTTCACTGAAACGTCCGGTCCCGAAACCGTCACATTCTCAACCATCCCTAAATCCAGAATACTGACTGTATCGATTTCGGGATCTTTAACGTCTTCCAGGAGTTTATATATTTCTTCTGTGTTTAACAATACGGTCGACATAGTACCCCTCCCCTTTTTCTAATATTTCACCAAGATGCTGTTTTATCGCTTGCGTATACTTCGCTTAACGTTTCTAGCGCTTTTTCTAAATCTTCTGTATGCTGACCAGTGCGTCCATCGCCTTTGACCATTCCGACTTCAATAGAGCACACCACCCCTACACTTTCAAAAACAGGTGTGACTTCCTGAATCCACTTATTCAATAAAACCGCTTCATCTTCTATCAAACCCTGCTTCACCATTTCAACTCGATAATGACCAAGTGAAAATACTCCTTGAAAATCCTGTAACGTTTTCTCAATAGCTGCTTTCATTCGTGAAACTGCTTCTTCGTGACCTGAACCCAGCAATTGGATGAACCATGTTTTCCAGTGCATCAAATGATAATAAAGTTCCATCTGTACCTTTTGGGCTACTTCAGCCAGCGGCTCATATGAACTTGAATGAAGGGATTGAATCTTAATCGCTTTAGCTTGGGTATATAAATAATTTCGTACTACCGCAAAAGCCCAATCATAATCCGGGTCTTCCATATAGTTTCCAGGACCATTGACCACTTCCAAAATTATCGCATTACGACGTTCTTTCGCGGGACGATCGTGGGCTAGCTGATCTGCATCCCCTTCACCAAGTTCTTCCAATAATTTGTAGAATATAGCTGCATGACCCATCGTATCTTGGGCTATCGAGGAAGATGCTACATCTTCCTCGATATGTGGAGCGAGTCCTAGCCACTCTGATCCACGATATGAATGGATAAAGTCATCGTCCGCCAATTGAAGCAACAATTCCTTAATTGCGGTGTTTTCCAATGATGAATTATTCTCCATTTTTCACGCCTCCTGCCCAAGACATTATCTCTTTTTCATCGAGCATTTCCTGCTCGTACTTCCGCCATTTTTTCTTTAGGTACCCATAACCTTTTGTTGTCCTGTAATCTTTATTATCTATACGTTGAAGTGTTTTCTTTTCTTCAACCGTCATTTTCCGTATATTCTGTCTTTTTACAACCCAGATATCATCAACCGCTTCACGTCTCATGAAATTTTCTTGTGCCATCATGATCGCGATATCCTCATTAGGGGCCAGCAGGCTAAAATGATATTGGACTGGTGAAGTCTGAGTTTTACGGCTAAATACTTCAAATTCTTCAAAGTACGTTTTTTGTCTAGTTTCCATATCGTTCTTCCCCCTCCCTTAGATGACCTTTGGGGCTAACGCTTCGCGCACCCATTTATTATTTTCATAAGAAATCCTTCTAAGATTTAAGCGCTGCTGTGAACGGGGACCTTCATTCCTTGCTATTATCTTCAATTTCCCCCAATCGGGTTGTTGATAAATCCACGTTTCAGTATCTTTATCAAATCGAAGTGTTTCATCAGGAATGGTATAGCCAAGTGAAAGGATCCGCTTCACATATTTAGAAAAAAAGGCTTGGCGAAGCTCTTCATTCGTGCTTGTTCTGATTCTGTACTTAATCGTTACATCTTGTTTGGAAGAGCCAACTTCATTCTTACTAGGAGGTCCAAAGAAAAGTAACAGCGATTCCCACCAATAATCGATGGAGTCTTGAACCATTTTTCTTTGTTCTTCCGTGCCTTCTGCTAAAGCCATGATTATTGCTTCACCATGCTGGGCATGAAAAACTTCTTCCGCGCAAATCCTGTGCAAAGCACGAGCATAAGGACCGTATGAAGCACCAAGCATGTTCGTTTGGGAAATAATAGCTGCTCCATCCACCAACCAGCCGATCAACCCTGCATCTCCCCAAGATTTAGATTCCATATGGAAGACATTATGAAACTTTAAATCTCCTGTAAACAAATCTTGCATCAAGTCATCCCTTTTTTTGTTGTACGGCTTTAACAAATCCTCGGCTACGCGAAGCAATAATTGTCCATGTCCCATTTCATCCTGCACTTTTGCCATGATTCCAAGTTTTCTATTCAAGGTAGGGGCTTTAGGTACCCATTCTTTTTCTGGAAGTGCCCCCATGATTTCACTGATTCCATGCATTGAAATTAATTTAATGAGTGTGCCCCTGTAATCTTCCGGCATCCAATCATCCGCTTCTATCTTTTCTCCTGCTTTGATTCTGGCAATAAATTGATCTAACTTTTCATGTTCTGCCATATCATTTAAAAGAACGTTCATCTAAACACCTCTTATCCAATATATAACGTTAATATAACGTTATTATATTTTATTGTTATATTAAAAGCAAGACTAATGCGTCATTTTTTCTAAATAATAGGAAATTGGTGGGATTGAACCATTCTTTTATTCAACCAAAACCTTACATGGCGACGACTCCACTTTGATAGAATCTGTTGGGCAGCCTTCCATTGCATCATCCAGATCATCATATAAATCTTCCGCAACTTCTGCAGTTCCTTCATTTTCATCCAGAAGAACAAATGCAATTCCTTCATCATTGTAATCAAAAATTTCTGGTGCTGCTGCACCACATGCACCGCATGCAATGCATGTATCTTGATCCACAATTGTATATTTAGCCATGATGCCTTCCCCCTTATTCTTATTTCGTAATTGGTTCTTTCTTCTCTTCCATTAAACTTGTACTATGAAGTGGCTGAACTTTTGAAGATGGATCAATGTATACTTTCGCATTGCTGATTGCAGTAGGAGCTTCACCAAAACCACTAGCTATTAGCTTTACTTTTCCATCGTATGTACAAATATCACCCGCGGCATAAATGCCCGGGATATTCGTTTCCATTCTTGAATTAACGACAATCGAATTTTTTTCAATTTCAAGCCCCCAGTCTTTTATCGGTCCAAGGGATGAGATAAATCCATAGTTAACCACGACTGCATCTACCTTTTGTATAGATTCTTGACCATTATTCACATTCTCAAGTACCACATATTCAATCTCTTCAGAACCACGCAATTCAACAGGGACATAAGGAGTCATAACATTAACGGTAGAGTTCGTTAAATTTTCAACGCTATGCTCATGTGCACGGAATTTTTCACGTCGGTGCGCAATGGTTACGTTATTAGCGATAGGCTCCAGCATTAAGGCCCAATCAACTGCTGAATCACCACCACCAAACACAACAACATCCTTTTCCGTAAACGAATTTAGGTTATCCACAAAATAGTGAAGGTTTTTCCCCTCAAATTTTTCTTCTGTACTAATTTTTAGTTTCCTCGGTTGAAATGCACCATTACCCGCTGTAATAATGATTGTTCTTGAAAAATGAACTTCTTTATTTGTTGTTAACTTAAAAATACCATCTTCCTGCTTTTCAATTGTTTCAACCGCTTGCTCTAAGCAGACCTCTTGTTTAAACGCTTTCATTTGTTCTTTTAAATTATTAACTAATTCCTGTGCCCGCACTTTTGGAAATCCTGCAACATCATAAATATACTTTTCTGGATATAATGCAGATAACTGACCTCCTAGCTGTGGCAAACTTTCTATGATCTTGACAGACATTTGTCTCATGCCACCATAAAATGCTGTAAAAAGCCCAACTGGTCCGCCGCCAATAATCGTGACATCGACTACATTACTTTGCTGGTTCATCTGATTTCTTCCTTTCCATCAAGTTATGCATTAATCACAGCATCTTTCCGCTTGTCAACAACACGAATGGCTTTTCCCTCTGAACGCGGAATGCTTTTTGGGATGTTAACAACAATATCCATTGTTACAAGACATGTGGATTTCATATGGTGCTGAATCGCCTTCTTTAATTTTTGTACATTTTCATGTGTTAAGTCTCCATCTATACCTTTATAGAAACCGCTTTCAATTTCAATATGCAGTTCAACACTATCCATGTTACCTTTCTTAATAAGATGAATCTGATAATGAGGAACAATCCCCTCCATTTGGAACAGCACACGCTCAATTTCAGATGGGAATACATTCACGCCTCTTACTATGATCATATCGTCCGTCCTGCCTTTAACACGGGACATTCTTGTTGTCGTACGTCCGCATCTACACTGCTCATGAGTAATGGAAGCAATATCACCTGTACGATATCGAATAATTGGTAGCGCTTCCTTTGTTAAACTAGTAAAAACAAGTTCTCCATCTTCTCCGTCCTCTACGGGTTCAAGCGTATCCGGGTTGATTACTTCAACAAGGAAATGATCTTCTGCGATATGAAGTCCATCCTGTGCTTCATGACATTCAATAGCAACACCCGGTCCCATGATCTCACTTAGACCGTAAATATCGACCGCTTTCAAGTTCAGTTTCTTTTCAAGAGTAGCTCTCATTTCCTCTGACCATGGCTCAGCTCCGAAAATTCCATACTCAAGCCCATTATCAGCTGGGTCGATCCCCATCTCTTCCATCTTTTCAGCAATATTCAAAATATAAGAGGGAGTACCACAAATGCCTCGCGGTTTAAAATCATTAATAATGGTAATTTGACGATCTGTGTTTCCACCTGAAATAGGAACCGTTGCAACGCCTAACTGCTCTGCACCATAGTGAAGACCCAGTCCGCCTGTAAACAGACCATATCCGTATGCATTATGAAAAATATCCGATTTCCGCCCTCCCGCAGCGACAATTCCTCGCGCGACGATAGTTGCCCAGTTCTCCAAATCATTTTTCGTATATCCGACAATTGTCGGCTTCCCGCTTGTTCCGGATGATCCATGTATACGTGTTACATCTTCCATAGGAACCGCGAATAAACCGAAAGGATATTGATCGCGCAGAACCTGTTTTTTTGTAAATGGAAGCTTTGTAATATCGCTTAACTGTTGAATATCTTCTGGGTTAAGACCCAGTTCTTCAAATTTCTCTCTGTAATAAGGTACATTTTCATATACATGGCTTATCGTTTTTTTAAGGCGTGTCACTTGTAATCTTTCCATTTCAGCACGCGTAGCTGTTTCAACTTCTGGATTGTACATTGTTTCAGTCCCCCTTATTTGCTCGTTCTTCATCCGACCCCTTTTTCATAACGATATAAAAACGGAATATTAATTATTGTTATGTTTCATTTTTAAGATTAATACGCCATTTATACGTTGTCAATAATGTTTTCTTTGAAATTAACAAAATTAGCAAAATTAACAAAAAATTTAATTTTAAATTTACATAACTTTCTGACTATGATACTTTTACATTGATATATATCAAATTTAGATAAACTCGTTTAAAAATCGTATTATAATTTCAAGGGGGATATTATTATGGAATCGCCAGTAAAAACAGATCATTTAATCAAAGGCAATGACAGAGAGATTCAGTATCGTAAATTAATTGAAACAGAAGATTTCAAAGATTTACTTCAAAAGAAAAAAGCATTCATTGTACCAGTCACTCTATTCTTTCTTACATTTTATTTTGTCCTGCCTGTTTTAGCTGCCTATACAGATGTATTAAAGGGCGAAGCTTTTCTCAATATTACATGGGCATGGGTGTACGCACTTCTCCAATTTGCTGTCGTATGGATCGGAGGAATTGTCTATATTAAGAAATCAGCGAAGTACGACAAGATGGCAAAGAATATTTTAACTAAATATCGGGAGGAGCTTGGCGAATGAGCACTTTATCTCTTACGCTTTTTTTAGGCATCATTTTGTTAACGCTTACAATAACATATTATTCTTCTAAAAAGACGAAAAACGCAAGTGATTTTTATACAGCAGGTGGCGGATTGACTGCCTGGCAAAATGGATTAGCCGTGGCCGGTGACTTTATGTCAGCTGCTTCTTTCCTAGGAATTACAGGAGCTATCGCACTAATCGGTTTCGATGGCTTTTATATGAGCATCGGGAACCTTGTTGCATTTCTCGTCTTATTGTATCTTGTTTCAGAACCACTGCGTAACTTGGGAAAATATACGCTGGCAGACATGATTTCAGCGCGTTTCAAATCAAAAAAAGTACGTGGGATAGCTGCCGCGAACACACTTGTCATTTCAATCTTTTACATGATTGCACAACTAGTTGGTGCTGGTGGATTAATTAAACTGTTGCTCGGCATCGATTACGGGCTATCCGTTCTTCTCGTCGGTGTATTGATGACAATTTACGTAATTTTCGGCGGGATGAGAGCGACAAGCTGGGTGCAAATCACCAAAGCGGTTCTTTTACTGTGCGGTTCCGCTGTGTTGACCTTTATTGTTTTTTCCCGCTTTAATTTTAACATCTCTGAAATGTTCCACCATGTTCAAACAGCAACACCTCTTGGAAACAATTTTTTAAATCCAGGCAATAAATACACTGATGGACTTGACATGATTTCATTTAATATGTCACTTGTCCTGGGCGCAGCTGGCCTTCCCCATCTGCTCGTCCGCTTCTTTACAGTAAAGGACGCGGCTACTGCAAGAAAATCGGTAGTATATTCCACATGGTTTATAGGCTTATTTTTTATCATGACTATTTTCCTAGGATTCGGAGCTGCTTCTTTCGTAGGATTTGACCGCATCGTTGAAGCAAACTCTGCTGGAAACATGGCAGCGCCACTCCTCGCATTAACCGTGGGCGGTGAATTTTTGTTCGCTTTCGTTTCAGCCGTCGCATTTGCCACTATTTTAGCGGTTGTATCCGGTCTTGTTTTAACGTCTGCGTCCGCTTTCGCACATGACATTTATGGTGAAATTATTAAAGACGGAAAAATAACTGAAAAGCAGCAAATTCTTGTAGCCCGTGTTGCATCAGTTAGTGTAGCTGTTATATCAATCGTGCTTGCCTTGTTTGCACAATCGTTGAACGTCGCTTTCCTTTCTGTACTTGCATTAGGAATCGCTGCAAGTGCCAACTTGCCGATTATCCTTTGTACAATTTATTGGAAACGATTTAATGCAACTGGAGCGATCACCGGCATGTTATTCGGGTTACTCAGTTCTCTTATATTAGTTATGCTCAGCCCGAATGTATGGAATCCGGAACCTGGAATTGGTATTTTCACAGGGAATCCTCTCTTCACAATGAGCAACCCGACCATTTTCACCGTGCCACTTGGTTTTATTGGTGCATATTTAGGGACAGTGTTGTCTAAAGCAAAAGAAGAGGAAAATAAATTTCCGGAAGTACTTTTCAAATCTAACACCGGATTTGGGATAAGCTCAGCGAAAGACCATTAGAAGAAAGGAGGATTTCCATGACCATTCAATTAGATGATCAGGATATTCATGAATTACATTATGATCAAATTAAGCAAGTGCTTAAAGACGAACCATTTGCATCTTTTCTCGGTATGAAACTGACAAAACTTGGGCCTGGCACAGCGGAAGCTGAATTAATCCCTGACGACCGCATGCTCAATTCACACGGAACGGTTCACGGGGCAATTATCTTTTCACTTGCGGATTACGTATTCGCAGCTGCGAGCAATTCATACGGCAAAATAGCAGTGGGCGTCACAACCAATGTTAACTTTATATCCGCTGGCAAACGTGGTGAGACTTTAACTGCAAATGCAAAAGAAATAAAGAAAAATCACAAACTCGCATGGTACAAAATCGAAGTCCTAAATGAAAAGGAACTAATCGCAACCATGGAAGCGATGGTATATCGGAAGAATCATTATTTTGTTCAACAAGATGAATAAAGCATTATTAAAACCGGACATGTCAGTCGACCTGTCCGGTTGGCTTTTTCTCCCTGATAGATAGGCCTTTAACAAGACATATATAGGAGGGTAATAGATAACTGGATTCAAAAAATAATACTTAAAATGACTATCGCTACAGTTGTACGGATTCCAAAAGTTTTCTGACTAGTTATTAACTACAATTCTGGAGTCCATCACTTTTAACCATTTCCCCCGCAGCCATCATTTGCGACCCTGTATCAAAACCTTCCCAATGAGCGCGACCAGGTTCACTAAAATGGACATGCACATCAATCATACCCGGAAAAATGTACTAACCTTTCGCCTCATACTCTACATTAGCTTTACTATCTAACTGATTCCCAACCTTAACAATCACCCCATTATGTACCGCAATATCAGCTTTCTTAACTTCATCAGGTAAAACTACGTAACCATTGCGGATAATAAGGTCGTATGTTGACATTAACATCACTCCTTCATAATAAAAAAATCAAATAGAACTCCTACCTACACCCACTTTCTCTGTCTTCCCTACATATACATCAAGTGCAGCCTGTAAAGCTTCTCCTCGATTCACTTCGAAACCCTGGCGTAAAAGAACGGCTTCTAAGGAAGCTAGCACAAAGAGAATGTTTTCTTTCCGACAGCTAAATCCCATGGTGCCGATTCTCCAGATCTTTCCGTGAAGCGGACCAAACGAGGAGGCGATCTCGATACTGAATTCATTCAAAAGCATACCTCGTACCGCTTCCCCGTCGATACCTTCTGGAATTCTGATACAAGTTACACATGGAAGTTTGTTTTTCTTATCCCCAAATAACGTTAATCCCATTGCCTTGACCCCTGCAACGAGGGCGGATTCATGGAGTTTATGACGAGCGAAGCGTTTTTCCAATCCTTCTTCAAGTACAAGGCGCAACCCTTCACGTAACGCATAAATCATTGAAGTTGCCTCTGTATGGTGATTCAAGCGGCGCGGGCCCCAATAATCCTGCAGCATACTTAAATCGAAATAATTGCTGGTGATGGGACGGTGGCTCAAGACCTTTTGGCGGTCCTCTTCTGTCGCAATCCCACATTCCACTTTTTTACGAGACTGAATGATTTTTTCAATTCTTTCATTATATGTAATCGGCGCCATCCCTGAAGGAACAGACAAGCATTTTTGCGTCCCGCCTATTAATCCATCAATACACCATTCATCTACCTTTACGTCTGTTCCGCCGATGGAAGCAACCGCATCGACCACAAGCAAGACATCCAATTCACGGCAGGCCACCCCGATTTCCTTCAACGGCTGCATACACCCCGTAGAAGTTTCTCCATGAACAATCGTGGTTATTTTTGGGGACACTTTCTTGATTTCCTTAATAACCACTTGCGGATCAAACACTTCTCCCCATGAACATTCAATCGTATGGACTTCCGCTCCATATCGTTCACAAATTTCAACAAACAAATGACCAAATCTTCCGAAAATAGGAACCAGAACTTTATCTCCTGGTTCAATGATGCTGCAAAGGATCGCTTCATTGCCGGATCTTGATGTACCATCAATTGGAAAAGCCCACTTATTTTTCGTTTGAAAAACCAACCGAAGCATTTCCATCACTTCATTCATGATTGTAGTAAATGCGGGGTCAAATTGCCCTAATATAGGTGTGCTCATCGCTCTTAGCACACGCGGATCCACCTCGACTGGACCTGGAGTCATGATTGTCCTCATCGGTGTATGTAATTCTGAAAATGCCATTTTCCTCAGCTCCCTTTAATAGGCTAATCTATATAGTATTTCGCTTAAAACATCGATTCCCCTTTCCAAATCTGGAACACTAGTAAACTCCTTAGGTGAGTGGCTGATTCCCCCCTGACTCGGAACAAACAGCAAGCAAGTTGGGCACATTGTTCCAAATACCTGTGCATCATGCCCCGCTCCTAACCGCAGAAAATACAAAAATGGGAAACTACGAAATCGTCTTTCATATTGGCGATTACTTCCGAAACAAAACTATCCAGCTCCCGGAACCACCGTTTTTGGTATAGATTTTTAGACAAATTTGCTTAGCATATGTTTTCCGCGTTTTGCTGGTATAACACCCTATAGAGACTGCATCTAATCTCGTTTACTGATGAAATCCTTGTAAGCCACAATTTTATATTCAAGCATCTCATCTACAGCTTTTAACGTTCTGATTTGTTTCTTAATAGAGTCTTTATGTTCTTCTAAAAGGCTTAATCGCTCTAGTGTGGTATGTTCTCCTTCTAAAACTAATGAAGCATACTTCTTTATTTTCGCGATAGGCATTTGTGTTTCTCTTAACTTGATAACAAATTGCAGCCATTTAATATGTGTATCGTTATATCGCCTGTCTCCGCTGGCATCACGAACAGGAATTATAATTTTTTCTTTTTCGTAATACCCAATGTATGTGTACTTATCCCTAAAATTTTAGCCACTTCACCAATGCTGTGCATAAGAAACCTCCACATTAATTTTTTCTTGACTTAGAGTTTACTCTAATCATTATAATCAACTCATAGTTCGCTCACAATAAAATCAATTGGATAAAATTCAGGAGGGATTTATATGAAATATACAGTTATTACGGGTGCCAGTTCAGGAATTGGGTATGAAACGGCCCTTGCTTTTGCGGCTCGTGGGAAAAACTTAATCATAGCAGCTCGCAGAACGGAGGAATTGGAAAAGCTAAAATCAAAAGTGGCTGACATTAACGCAGACCTGGATGTTGTCATTCGAATTGTTGACTTATCTGTTACTGCAAATGTTTATGAATTCTACGAAAGTCTTCAGGATTATCAGATCGAGACTTGGATCAACAATGCTGGTTTTGGAAACTTTGCTTCCGTTGGGGAACAAAATTTAAATAAAATTGAGACGATGCTTCACTTGAATATTGAAGCCTTAACCGTTCTGTCCTCTCTTTATGTACGTGACTATGGAGATGTTGATGGAACGCAAATCATTAATATTTCTTCAGGAGGAGGATACCGGATTGTTGCCGATGCTGTGACCTACTGCGCGACAAAGTTCTATGTAAGTGCCTTTACAGAAGGTCTAGCACAAGAATTGAAAGGAAAAGGGGCAGCCATGCAAGCAAAAGTCTTGGCTCCTGCTGCAACAGAGACCGAATTTGCGAAACGCTCCTATAATGTTGATAATTTTGAATATGATGGTTTTGTTCCTAAGTTCCATACAGCTGAACAAATGGCCGGTTTCTTACTAGATTTATATGACAGTGAGAGGGTGGTAGGAATTGTGAATGGAGAAACGTATGACTTCGAATTAAGAGATCCGATTTATCCGTATGTGACGCAGAAAAGAAACTAGTCTTTTAAAATCCAAACATAACAAAAAGTCGACGGTTTGCAACTTCTTATTTTAGCTATTGTATTATGGAATACGGTATATATATCACGTGCGGTAGATGCTTTGCGTGCAAAAGGCGTGGACATTCCAGAGGAATATTTACAACATATATCCCCATTTGGTTGGGAACACATTACATTGACAGGTGATTATGTGTGGAACCTAAATCAAAAAACAAATTTCAATAATTTAAGACCCTTTTTGGACCAAGTTCCCGTCCGTTTTGGACTTTCCTCCCCCGCCTCTCACTATCATGTGCCCTTACTCGTTTCCCCATGGGGTTATCAGGTATATCGGGGGAGTTAATAAAAATGCCGGAGAAGATTACATCCTTCTCCGGCATTTTAAATAGATTAATCACTTTTTAGCATTTTGAAAAAAGGGAAGCATTCCTGTTATGAACGAAAATAAGATTTGAGTCCAAAAAGACCTCTTGATTGGATAACATTTTCTAATTCAACTAACAGGTGGTTTACTTCATTTAGCGAGGATTGCTTTTTTCTTATAGAGCTAAAGGGACAGTTTAGCGAAAAAGAGGATATCCACTTTGTTTTGAAGAAAAAGACAGGGAAAAGCTTTATTAAAATCTATAGACTTGTTATTAGTGATAGATATTTAAATTTTTGGGGAATTCACTTGAAAATCATAGATACCATACCGTTTTTTGTAAATAACTATCTACCTTCTTTAAGATTTTTAAGGCACTATTACAATGAATATCCCGATGTATTTAAAGAATACTTTTTATATCATTGCAAAGACAATGAAGAAAGGCATAAACAATCAATATCAAAATATCCTCAAATTTTTTCAACCATAAAGCAAACTCACGAGAACATTGTACCTATCATAAATGAAATAGAGGAAGAATATTTTAGTATATATCAAGTATCCTTTCCAATTGAAGTAAATTTAATAGTTGGGGGCTTCGGTTCTAATGCCTATACATATCGTCAAATCATACCTAATATAACTTTTGCTTTAGAAAAATTATCACCAGAACCTAATCATTTAAAAACCATTGTTGCACACGAGTTTGGTCACGTTACATATAACATTATTTCAAATGACAAAGGAATTGACTGGACAAAAATTCAGTGGAACAGCCCTCTTACTTGGCTTTATCAGGAAGGAGCAGCTACACATTTTTCTAGGAGAACAGTACCTGATTTGCACCCTTCTATTTATTTTTCTTTTAACGATGGGGGTTATGAGTGGTTGTCATTTGCAGAATCGAATAAACAAGATGCTAAACTGGGGTTTGCAAAAGATCTTGCTACTTGTACTCCCCAAGATATTTATCGTGAGTGGTTTTCTATAAATGGAGGGGAAAAATTTGGACATAGTCGACTGGGATACTTTTTAGGAGATACGTTATTCCAACATCAAATATCACAGTTAGGAGAAATGAGCGCAATTGTTGCTTGGAAGGAGCACGATTTTGAAGAGAAAATTAATAGCTGGTTATGTTATTAAAACGATTTATGAGGAATCATTCAATTGAATATATTAAGAGCATGTTTTGATCAAACTTTTTTTCAAAACATGCTCTTTCAATTTGTTCATTTATCAAGGTTCCTTGTATTAATTTGACCAATCTTTGTTTCAAAGCTACATGCTGTTCTCAACATACCGTTTATTACATTAAGAACCGACTGCCGCATCAAAAGCACTCCCTCCCGAGAATTTTATTCCCTGCCATCGATGCTAGATAATGAGGGCTTACCACCAAACTTTTCGTTCCAATTATGGATTTAGTCATGTAAGTCCCCTCTTTTTATTTATTTGAATTTTCAAAAAAACAAACCGTAATTGTATATAAATTGTTTCTTCTTTATACGTAATTTAAATTCGCCTTTTCTAGACAAAAAGATGATATTTTTTCGTTTATATTGTCTATTATCTTAATAAATACAAAAAAATCATTCATTTCGTAATTATTATTAAAATTATATGTACATTTTGAAACTAGTTTTGTTATTATAAATACATAATCATGGAAATTAATTCTTAATTTCAATACAAAAACAGGAGGAATCTTTGTGAAAAATCCATATACGGAATTAACTGTTGGGATGATGCGAACGGGGATTTTAGGATTCGGCGGGGGACCATCTGTAATTCCTCTCATCCGTCACGAAGCAGTTTCCCGTTATCATTGGCTCGACGATGATGAATTCGGGGACACCTTGGCGATCGCCAATACACTCCCAGGACCGATTGCCACCAAAATGGCAGCGTATCTTGGTTATAAATTAAAAGGCTGGCCGGGAGCCCTCGTTAGTGTGGCAGCTCATATATTACCTTCTTGCTTTGCGATGGTTTTCTTGATTGCGTTCATTAATGTTTTAAGTAATTCAGCCATAATCAGCAATATGATCGCTGCTGTAATGCCAGTTGTTGCCGTCATGCTTGGTCAAATGGCTTATGAGTTTGGCGAAAAGGCGGTAAAAGGTTTAGGAAAAGTACTCGGAATCACCTTTTTTGCGATTTCCTTTTTCCTTCTGCAGATCATATCCTTGCATCCGGGTATTGTCATTATGATTTTCCTTTTATATGGGGCGTTTCATTTTAAATTAAAAGATAGATTGAAGAATAAAAAGGTTGATAGGAAGGAGGAATCCGCGTAATGGGTCTTATTATCATCCCTATTGGTGTCGCTGTTTTTCTAGCGTTTTTCATAGCCAATATTCTTGGTTACGGCGGAGGTCCAGCCTCGATTCCGCTTATGTATGATCAAATTGTCACCCGTTACGGCTGGCTTGATAATACCGAGTTCTCACAAATGCTTGCATTAGGAAATTCACTCCCAGGACCGATCGCCACCAAAATAGCCGCCTATGTAGGATATGATGTATATGGCTGGCCAGGATTTTTAGCTGCATTGGCAGGCACCATCATCCCTTCAGCAGTGGCTTTGATCTATTTATTAAAAATCCTGCGAAAATACAAGCAATCACCCATCGTAAAAGGCATGTCCCTACTTGTGCAGCCCGTGATTGCGATCATGATGTTATTGCTCACATGGAATATGGCCGCTGATGCTGTCGGGTCCATCGGTTACATCCATTCCTTTATCATCGCAGGATTGGCCTTCTTAGCTTTAGGCAAGTTCAAAATTCACCCAGCATTCGTGATCATTCTTGCCTTTGCATACGGCGGTTTTATCATCCCTCTCACATAAATAATAAAATCCACCAAATGGTGGATTTTTTTTTTATTAAAGTTTCATTCCCATCCGGCTCTTATAACGTTTAATGAGAATTTGGCAATCAACGCTCACAACCCCCTTGACCGCATACAACTTTTCATTAAGAAAGCGTTCCATCTCTTGATTATCAGTAAAGATCCCATGCATATGAAGCTTGCTTGGACCAGTCATATGATACAAACTCGTCACTGCTGGTTCATTCTCTAGTTGATTGGCCACCGATTCCAAATATTTAGGCTCGACCTCAACATTAAAAAACGCAGAAACCTGAATACCGACCTTAGCTGGATTAATGACCGCAGTAAACCTTTCAATCACACCGTTTTCAACAAGATGATTAATTCTCATTTGAACCGCTACTCTAGAAAGTTCCACTTTCTTTGCTAAGTCCGTATATGAAATTCGTGCATCTTCATGTAAAATCGAAATGATTTTTTTATCGATCTCATCAACTTTTAAGCTGGGAATCTTAAAGTCCTCTGCCATCCTTTGTAACTCCTTTTCGATTCATTTATTCTATTATCGCAGAGAAAACCACCGGATCACAACAAAACTTGCCTTTTCCTCATCAATTTAAAACACCGATTTCCGATTCACAAAAAAACTGCCGATTCCTCGGCAGTTTTCTTAATAAATGATTAATAGCCTAATATCCCCATAAGGGTAATAAATAACGTTTTCACGATTAGAATAATTCCAACTTTAATGATGCAACACAAGCAACTCCTTCAAACTATTTCTTAAGAATAATAGTTTTCATACAATCAATCTACAGCAAAAAGGCTCCCAATTTTGGCGGACCCTTTTCAATAAGTATGTAATTAACATCAATGTGTGAACAAATGTGGATTTTTACAGACAGTCCCCCGCCTTATTCGAAATTTAAAGGTGGGGGTTTTACAACCTGCTCAACGTGGAATAAAAACTTATGAATACCCAATGCTCAATACTTCGTTTGAAAAGTTTTCGCGATATTTTTGTATTCCTCTTCATTGAGAATACCCATTTTTTTAAATAAAGCGGAATAAACCATTATTTTTCTTTGCGTACGGTTTGTACAACACATTTTAAATCAGCTCCTTTTTTTACATTCTATTCAATCACAATAAAATGTTTCCTTTATGCAAAACATTTTGTATAGACTAAAATATTATTTCCCGATTTCCTCGGAGTTTTATTTTCCAACCCTTTCTTGTATGGAAAGCTTATGGTCCCCCTTGCAACAATTTACACTTCAGATTATCGTTATTTAAGTAACTATGTCTCAGCGAATGTTAATTTCTACTTTATTAAACTTTGTAACGGGATAAGGTATATAAAAATCTGCATACTTTCTTCATACTTTTACGATACACTGTTCTCAATAAATAAGAAGGTGAATACACGTGAAAATCTCTTTTAAATTAGGTTTATGGATGTTTGTATGCATTTTCTTAATAGAAACTGTTTCCATGATTTATTTACACAATAAAGTAGTTCATTCTCGTATCAATCAAGAATTAGAATCACTAAAGTCACGTGGCAATAGTCATCGTGACGTGTTAGAAATCTCTTATGACAATTCAACTCTTCATCACATCGGCCTGATGGAATCACATACCGATACAGATGTTGTGATTACGAATACAAAAGGCGATATCCTATTATCGTCTGAAAAGGTCAATAGCGGAATGAAGAAAATCTTAAAAAAGGAACTCTCCCAAGTACCAAGAAAAGGTCTAATCATCCAATCAAGTTGGAAGGAAGAAAGATATATAGCCACCGTTACACCATTTAACAGCGATAAAGTAAATGAAGGCTATGTCTATATGTTCAAAAATACCGGAGATGTTGAAGATTTAATCTCTCAATTGAACAAACATTTTCTCTTTGCTACTTTATTGCTCCTTTTCTTTATGCTTATAACCATTTATTTTCTATCAAAAGCGTTGACTAGACCTCTTATTACGATGAAAGAAGCAACGACCAAATTAAGCAAAGGGAATTTTTCTGTATCTGTACCTGTACGTTCAAAAGATGAATTAGGGGAACTTGCACAGTCCATTCAAAGCTTAGCTAATGAGTTAAACTATTTAAAAAAGGAACGTAATGAATTTTTGGCAAGTATCTCTCATGAACTCCGCACACCACTAACGTATATTAAGGGCTATGCTGATATTGCACGGCGAAAAGATTTAGATATACCAGAAAGAACACAATACTTAGAGATCATCCATGAAGAATCAAAACGACTAAACAGTTTATTAGATGAACTATTCAATATAGCAAGAATGGATGTTAATACATTTACGATTTCAAAAGAAACCGTCCCTCTCTCTTCATTCCTGCAATCCGTTTATGAAAAAGTGTTACCTGCTTTTACGAATAAAAATATACAATTAAACCTGGAGTGTAAGGATAATTTATTTATGGATATTGATCCTTCCCGTTTTGAACAAGTTCTTCTTAACCTACTGGACAATGCGCTAAAATACTCGAATGAATATACGGTCACTACTATCAAAGCCATTGAATCAATTGGCAGTATTTCCATCTCTATAATAGATCAAGGAGTAGGAATTCCGAAAGCAGACATCCCCCATGTTTTTGATCGTTTATACCGTGTTGAGAAATCACGCGCGAGAGCTACTGGCGGATTTGGTTTGGGGCTCTCTATTGTTAAGCAATTAGTGGAAGTTCAAGGAGGAACCATTTCAGTTAAAAGTAGTATAGAGCAAGGTACGTGCTTCATTATTATATTTAAGGAGAAAAAAAATGAAGACAGTAGTTCTAGTTGATGATGAAAAGAGAATGCTTGATCTTATAGAATTATATCTTTCACCTCACGGCTATACATGCATGAAGAAGAACTCTGGACATGAAGCGCTTTTGTTCTTAAGGGAAAATCAGGCTGACTTGGTCATTCTAGATGTGATGATGCCTGAAATGGATGGATGGGAAACGTGTGAAAAAATCCGAGCGTTTTCTGATGTTCCCATTATCATGCTCACCGCTCGTGATGCGGCAGAAGAAATGGTAAAAGGATTAAAAAAGGGAGCCGACGATTATGTGACTAAACCTTTTAATGAAGAAGTTTTACTTGCTAGAATCGAAGCTGTGACGCGACGGGTACGCAATCATCCAGCGGGATATGTAAAATTTAACGGAATAACTTTAAATGAATCTGCTTATGAAGCGCATTATCAATTTAAGGCCATCCCGTTAACACCAAAAGAGTTCTCTATGTTAGGGTTACTTCTAAAATACCCTAACAAAGTGTACTCTAGAGATCATCTGCTATCGACCATATGGGGATTCAAAACGGATACAGAAGATCGGACCATCGATTCTCATATCCGAAATATTCGAGAGAAATTGCGCCATGTCGATTTTCCAGTAGACCAACATTTGAAAACAGTTTGGGGTATCGGTTATAAATGGAGTTCTGTTTGATTGATATAGAGATCATTTCTGCAGCATTATTATCAAGTGGCCCATTTTCTATTGCCGTAAGTGTATTATTAAACATTTTAATTAGTGTACTTGGGTTTATTCCAAGTGTGTTTATCACTGCCGCCAATATCACTGTGTTTGGTTTTGAAAAGGGATTAATTCTATCTTACATTGGAGAAATTGCAGGAGCAGTAATTAGCTTTTGGTTATATCGAAAAGGCCTTCAATCTTTCAAACCGAAATTCTTGAAGAACCGATGGTTAAAACAACTACAAAACTCACAAGGATGGCGTGCATTTTGGATGTTCCTAATGCTTAGACTCCTTCCTTTTATACCTTCCGGCGTAATTAATCTTACAGCAGCAATAAGTAAGACGAGTGTAATAATCTTCTTCATCGCTACATCTATTGGAAAACTGCCCGCCCTCCTTATCGAGGCCTATTCAGTGACCCAAGTGTTGCAGGCATCGGAGGATGTAAGGAATATTTTAATATTATTGATTTTGATCATCGTAGTCTTGTCTTACTTTAAAAGAGGTAAGAATAAAGAAATGTAATGAAGGGGACCATGCAAACGAAAAAAACCTGATATTTCCATTAAAAGTCAAGGTTATGATGAAATGTTTTGATAACAAAGAAGTAATAAATAATGTCATTTTTTAAAAGGTAAAATGAAGGATAGATAAAACAGAACTTAATCAGCTTTATCTATCCTTTTTTGTAGTATTACAAGATTACGATTTGACAAAGATAAATTAATAATTTCGTTATTCTAGATAAGCGCCCGATTGTCTAGTAATTTTCAGCTTGATAAATATAAATTATAGAATTACTCCTTTATTGAACAATCAATTGGAAGAAGTTGTTTAATGGGACAATTCTGTCCAAAAACAAGTAAATGTACTTAACTCTTTAAAACCGCTTTACCCTTTAATTTTCTTGTTGTTTTCTAGAGGCACAGGGTCAATACTCTGATCATTAGCTGTCAAGTCAATGCCATAGTCCTTCGCGAATACCATATGCGTTTCTACTAGAACCTCAGCTGTATTTTCATCTAGATTAAATACTCTGGCGCCCCGTAGTCTGTTCCTTTCAGCTCCCGGCAGACCATAAGCACCGAACCCGGTACTGCCCGCATACCCAAGCAAGATTCCGTAATAATTACCTACGTAAGTGTTTATATGATCATGACCGCAAAAAACGCCCTTGACATCGCCTCTCTCCAGCATCGCTGAGAACAGTCCCCCGTTGATTGGTCCCATACACTCTTCTTCATTTCTTTCTCCTACTATATTATGCTTTTTAACGGCAATCTCATGATTAGAGTCTGTTCTTTGGTCTACGCTCGCATACCACATAAACCTGTGTTCCCAAAGAGGAATATGGATGAAAGCGAGTGAAGGAATTTTTTTTCGCCATTTTCTCTCTAACTTCTTAGACGTCTCATAATACCAATTTACCTGATTAAAACGAAGCCAGTCCCACGTAGGATATCCTTGGAAATCTTGACCCGCTATGGTTTTTGGTGCATATCTTCCACTATCAAGAAGCCAGAGGTTGAAAGCTGCCTTTTTTCCTTTTGAATCCTTTATAAGTAAATTCATATTACCTGTCCCAGTAATACCTTCGACAGTAGGCTTGTTCATATTGTATTTATAAGAAAGATAGATTTTGAGCATGTCTTCCTCATCAAGACCGCCCTTCGGGGTAGAATCTTCATCATGATTTCCAAAGGTAATAGCCCACTTGATTCCTCTTTGTTCCATAGGATGTGCAACATTGTTAATGGCTTGCTTCATCTCCATAGGTGTATCGCATCCACCCGTAATAATGTCTCCATTAAGCACAACAAAATCAGGTTTTTCTGTATCAAGCACTTTCTCCATAAGCTGTAATGTTCTACGATCAATACGTTCATCATCTTGTGTATCATTAAATTGAACGATTTTTAATTTTCCATTACGATTAAATTGTAGAGAAATGTCATCTTTTTCTTCAGCGAGTGCTGTGGTGCTAAATAAATCATCTGAAAGTCCAGAGAATCCAAGTGTTAAGGCAAGTGTACTCATTCCTCCTATCTTAATAAAATTCCGTCTATCCAACCCTTCATGTGGTTCTTGATTCTTCATAAAAAATCTCCCATTCTCTTCTAGTAACTGTTTTATAGGGATAAAGCTATCGATTTCAATGGTGAGCATATAAGGATTACAAAAAATACGTGAAGAAAAACTATGTAGTTCCAATTCAAAAAACCATTACTATAAACAAAGTCTCCCTGTTTTTCATCGCAAAAACTGGATTGGATATTTATAGTATTACAAACTTACATTTTATTGAAGATCACCCTATAAAGTTCAGTTCTTACTTCATAATAAGGTGAAACTATTAGTAGAGTATTAACCTTATATGAAAGGTAAGTAAAGAAAACAATAGAAGAAGGAATGTCTGAGATATCAAAGATCCTTTCTAAATCTCTACTTATTCATCGATGAATACGTTAATAGATGGTGGATTTGAAGTTCATGTTTTCTAACCATTTTCCCATTTTTCGTCTATTTTATTAAAGTTTGTACCAGTACTAGTGGCATAGTCTTTATTCTTCATCTGAAATAGTAGCTGGATTTTTATAAGAAAGAAGTTGATCTAGAGGTAACTTTGGTATCAAGCATAACTAGTATTTCTATTTCTTAAGTATAGAATCTCTACTCTTTTATAGAGCCACTACAAAAAAACTGCCGATTTCTCAGCAGCCCCCTTCCGATTAATACCTTTTCTGTTACATACAATCCCAGGTATTTCCATATGTATCTTGTTATACAATCAGATCATTGCTCTTAAAATAGTCTAAGAAAGTCTCCGCTATGGATGGATCGAAATGCTTTCCCTTTTGTTCGTGTATGTAAGATAACGCTCGCTCCACTGGCCATGAATCTTTATAAGGTCTTCTGCTGATCAATGCGTCGAACACATCCACAATGGCTACAATTCTAGCTTCTAATGGAATATCTTCCCCTTTCAAACGATAGGGATATCCCGTTCCATCCCATTTTTCATGATGGTAGGTGATGATGTTTTCAGCAACTTCCAGACTGCTGATCATCTCATGGTTTATTTCCCTTGAAATCTTATTCAAAATATCAGCTCCCATTAATGGGTGCATCTCAATGATTTTCCGTTCGTATGGAGATAAGGGACCTGGTTTATATAAAATCCCTTCAGGAATCTCCGCTTTCCCGATGTCATGTAAAATACTTGCATGAGCAATATGGTTAATATAGCTTTTAGATAGTTCTAAATGGTTTCTTCGATTATGTGCCAAAACCAGATTCTCGGTTAAGATTTGTACTCTCAATAAATGCTCTTCGATGCCAGGATCTCGGATTTCGCATGAAATAGCAAGGACCTTTAACAATTCTCTCTGGTTCTCGACTCTTTTGTTTTCCGAAAGATAAACCCCTTCTTTCAATTGCTCCAATTCGCGAAAAACCCCAACAAAATACAGATGATTCTCTATATGAATCGGAGTGATTGTAATCGAGGAATGCCAAATATCTCCTGATTTCTTTCGATTGGTGAAGACCCCTGACCAAGGATTCCCCTTCCTTAATTCTCTTTTAAGGGACGTGTAGGTACACGGAGGTGTTAACCCTGACTTTAAAAATCCAGCCTTGAATCCAATGATGTTGTCTCTTGAATACCCAGTGGTTTGCTCATAATACGCATTAATATCAACAATGCGATGATGGTGATCCGTAATGATGACGGCATCCGCCAGCTTTAAATACCACACCAATTCAAGTGGTACACTTGATTTAACTTTCAATGTCTATACCTCCATCAAATTACTTCATTCTTGTGTAATCATGGTAAGGCTATCGGCAGATAAAGTTACTTCTTCAAATGCTTGACTTAATTCATTCACCACATTCACAAAGGAAACTAATTCATTTTCAATCTTGTCATTTTGGAATTTCGTTTCACCCATCGTTCTTAGTATTTGTTCAAAATGATTTTCCGTTTCTTTCATGCTTTCATTACCGTCTTTTACAGCCTCCCTAATGTTTTCGAGAGAGTGTGTTAATTTTCCAGCTTGAGCGTTCGTCTCTATGATTAAAGTGGATACGTTTGTTACTGACTTTTTAGTTTCTTCGGAAAGCTTACGAACTTCTCCAGCTACAACAGCAAAACCTTTTCCAGCGTCACCCGCTCGTGCTGCTTCAATTGCCGCATTTAGAGCTAATAAATTTGTTTGTTCGGCAATGCTTGTTACTATATTCACAATGACCTGCATCCTATTCGAAATTTCGAGCAATACCTCTACATCACCTGATATATCATTGACCGATTGATGGATATTCACCATCGTGTCATTTTGTTTGCTTAGCTGATTTTTCCCTTTTCCAGCTCGTTTTTCTGCTAGCACTGATAAGGCAGTCCCTTTGTTTGCAAGTGTAACAATTTCATGGGACTGAACCCTTAATTGTTGGAAGGATGCATTAGTCTCTTCGGAAATCGCCGCGAGGTTTTCTGAAGAATTTGCCACACGTTCCTTCATCCATTTTTTTTGCTCTTCGTCTTGTTCTCTCAATCTTTCCGTTTCAGAATCATACGCTTCCAGCACTAATTGTTGTTCCAGATTTAATAGTCTAGTTACAGCCTTTACAGCTAGAAAAGCTTCCACTCGATCTTCTATGTGTTCTTCAATGATAGTGGTAAGAGAAAGGAGAAGATCCTGAAAGGCACACATATACCATTTTGTTTTAAGTCCGATTTTAACATGAATCTGGGCAATCTGTATCCTTTTTTCGAAGTAGGTCTGATCAATAACGCCATCAAACATCTCGGAAATATGTTTTTTAAGGGTTTTTCTTAATCGATCAATCGAGCTCTTATCATGGATGATGGTTAATAAGGAAGGTTCATTTTCTAAATTTTTATAAAATTCACTTACGATATCATCAATTTTCTCAATGACAATGGGTTGTAAACGGTTCATGATTCGAAGATCCTCTTTAGTTAGGCTAATCATTTGCACTTGATTTTCAATCTCCGTCCCCCTAGGTATATCCAATTTAGCATTCCCTGCTATGTTAACTATGTTTTCTTTTTGTGAATTGAATCTCTTAAAAAACAATGAACTTCCTCCTGAACTACAATCTAATTACCAGGTATATAATACCATAAATAACTCAGATACAGTAGTTACTTATATCTATATATATGACAATTCAAGGAATTTTCACAAAGTTTTCTGTTCTATCAAATAATAATTCTGAAATAGCTAATTAAAACGTTTCATTATTAAGTAGGATATGAAACTTTTTATCAACTACTTAAATACAACCCCAGGCGTTTCTATATGTATCTTGTTATACAATCAGATCTTTGCTCTTAAAATAGTCTATGAAAGTCTCTGCTATGGATGGATCGAAATAATTTCCCCTTTTGTTCGTGTATGTTTGTCTTACTATCTCTTTTCAGCTTATTGAATCTATGAAGGGTAAATTGATTCAGTTTCCTAGAAAGTTGCACCTTTTATATGAGGTAATGCCTAAACTATCTTCCTGTTTTCTGGAAAAAAGAATGATTATATTGTGTTTTAAAGGGAAATTCATTTATAATTCGCATTAGATGATTTTTTAGTTTCGAATACGAGAGGAGAACGGATATGAAGAAACTATTGTACCCTATCGTTATTGGATTATTGGCAGTATTTTTAACAGCTTGTGGTTCGAACGATGAAGCTGATAAAAAAAATGACGAGAAAGAAACGGCTAAAACAACTGAGGATCAGCAAAAACAGATGGAAGAATTGCAGAAGAAACTAGACAAGCAAAAGGTAGATGAAAAGAAAACAGTGGCCATCGTCAATGACGAGAAAATTTCAGGTGCGGAATATAATAACATGCTGTCTACGACACAAATGCAGATGCAACAATTGGGACAAGATCCAACCTCGAAGAAAGTAGCCGAACAAATTAAAGAGCAAACGATCAATTCTTTAGTGGGGCAAAGACTGCTGCTTCAAGCTGCTGAAAAAAAGGGCTACACAGCCTCCAAGGATGAAATCGAAAAGCAACTTGCAGAAATGAAAGGCCGATACGAGAATGATGAGAAATTTAATGAAGCGATGAAACAAGCAGGGTTGAATTTGGAAAAGTTGAAAACTCAGATTGCTAAAGATATTCCGTATACGAAGTACGTTGATAAAGAGATTAAAGTAGAAGAAGCAACTGATGAAGAAATTGAAAAGTATTACGACCAGGTTAAGGAGCAAGCGAAGGCAAGTGGGCAAGAGGCACAGAAACTTGAAGAAATGAAGCCGCAAATCAAGAAGCTACTAGAGCAACAAAAGAAACAAGAAAAGCTTGTGAAACATGTGGAAGAGCTTCAAAAAGATGCTAAGGTTAAGATTAAAATTTAATTAAGAAGACAGCTGCCGAATTGAAGTGAACCAAAAAAGTTAGACAGTTTATTTAATTAGGCAGCCTCAAAGGCATGAACCCGGTAATCTACCGGGCTCATGCCTTTTAATTTTCCCTTGATTCGTTGATGATTGTAGTAATGGATAAAAGAATAAACAGCTGAAGCCACCCTTGTTAATTCAGGATCAATACTTGGCCCGCAAACACCGGTTGAACAACACATTGACGGATCAAAGTTTTCAACTTTCATCACTAGCTCATCTCCCCTCAATATATAATCATTTACTCATGCTATGGATAAAACGAAAGCCGAGAGATCACTCGCGGCTTTTCAATGTTATTTATACGCCTGTTTTAGAGAAACGTTCAATTCTTGCTCCAATTTCATCACGAACACGTTGGAAAGTAGCCCATTTTTCTTCATCTGTTCCTTCCGCTTTTGCTGGGTCATCAAAGCCCCAGTGTTCCCGTTTAACATGCGGTGGCGTCATTGGACATTTGTCTGCTGCATCACCACATAAAGTCACAACAAAATCTGCATTATTTAAAATGTCAGTGTCGATGATATCTGATGACTGATTGGAAATATCCACTCCAACTTCATTCATTGCCTTTACGGCATTTGGATTTAACCCATGGGCTTCAATTCCTGCACTAAGCACTTCCCATTCGTTTCCTAAATATTTCTTGCCCCATGCCTCTGCCATTTGGCTTCTGCAAGAGTTACCTGTACATAAAAAGTAAAGGGTTCTTTTAGCCATATTGTATCTCTCCTTTTAAAGTAAAGTAAGTGTTTAATGAATAATGAGCAACCATATATATAAGCCAACTAATGTGATGAACAATGTTGGAATGGTTAAGATGATTCCCGTTTTAAAGTAGGTTCCCCATGAGATTTTCACGCCTTTTAATGAAAGGACATGTAGCCACAATAATGTAGCCAAAGAACCAATCGGTGTAATTTTCGGGCCCAAGTCCGAACCTATGACATTTGCATAAATAAGGGCCTCCCTAATCACTACTGTTGTATTGGTGTCGGAAATGGCAAGGGCATCAATCATCACAGTTGGCATGTTATTCATAAACGATGAGAGAATGGCGGCAATGAAGCCCATCCCAATCGTTGCTGAAAATAGCCCTTGATCGGCGGTAACTTGGATTAAATCCGTTAATACATTTGTTAATCCAACATTTCGTAGGCTGTAAACCACTACATACATGCCAATTGAGAAAAACACGATTGCCCATGGCGCGCCTTTAATAACGGTTTTCGTGTTGACCACTGGGCTCCTTCTAGCCATCATTAGAAAGAAAATAGCAACAATACCTGCAATAATGGATACAGGTACCCTAATAAATTCACTTGAAAAATAACCAATAAGTAAAATTCCTAGTACTATCCAAGACAACCGAAACATTCTTTGGTCTTTAATGGCTTCCACTGGTTTTTTAAGTTGTGATACATCATAATTTTTCGGAATGCTTTTACGGAAAAATAGATATAAAACCAAGATACTTGCTACAAGTGCAAAAAGATCTGGTACAATCATTCTTGATGCAAACTCGGCAAAACTGATATTGAAGAAATCTGCGGACACAATGTTTACAAGATTACTTACCACTAAAGGTAGTGAGGTTGTATCGGCAATAAAACCACTAGCTATGATAAATGGAAAAATCATTTTATCACTAAACTTTAAGGCACGAACCATTGCTAATACAATCGGTGTAAGAATAAGAGCTGCTCCGTCATTTGCAAAAAAAGCAGCCACAAGAGCACCCAGGACACTTACATAGACAAACATCCTTACTCCATTTCCCTTGGCCGCTCTAGCCATATGTAAAGCCGCCCATTCAAAAAAGCCTATCTCATCTAAAATAAGGGAGATAATAATAATGGCGATGAAGGCGAGCGTTGCGTTCCAGACAATTGATGTCACGTCTATGACATCTGTAAAATCCACCACACCCACAAGTAAAGCTAATACCGCTCCGCCACAAGCTGACCATCCAATCGACAATCCCTTTGGCTGCCAGATGACAAGTACGAGCGTTAATAAAAAGATGATAATTGCCAAAATAACTGAACCCACTGAAGTAGTACCTCCTAGTTAGTCACAACAAATTCGTTTTCCTTGTGCTGTTAATTCTTCTACTTTAAATGCTTGACTTGGCAAGTCCTTGATAACGGTTTGAATAAATGAGTAATACGAAGATGTTTGGTTTAACGAGTAAAATATCCATTGTCCTCTTCTCGCTTCATTCACAATTCCGCTATCTTTCAACTTACGTAAATGTTGGCTGATAGCTGGCTGGCTCATATCGAACAAGTCCACAAATTCACAGACACAACATTCATGCTCAGACATGATTTTAACCATGGTCAAACGTGTTTTATCACCTAGAAGTTTAAGAATGCTCGCAGCAATTTCTATATCCGCAGCTTCATTCGTTTGCATTTTACCCCTCCTCAACTAATTGTTAAATAATTATATACTTATATCTTAAAAACGATAAACTTCTACCGTCTCATTTCCTGATCATTATATAAGCATATTCTTATATATTCAAGTGAAAACTATATATCTTAAAATTTTTTACTTTAATCTTCTTGAAAGACCAGCCTGGTTTCAGATTGGTCTTCTGCTTTTATTCGCTACAAGAATTTTTTTAATTTCCAATTTCGCTAGAACAGGACTGCCACAGCACTCACAACTATTTCATCGATATCACCGATCGTGAATTCTTCTTCGTTTAGTTTTCTCACAAAAGTTATTTTATCGTTTGTTGGTTAAACTCCGTTAATATGAAATGGAGTTAGAATATTTATTCGCCCAGATTCCAATAATTGCTGAATTCTAATACCTAATAGAGTTGTATGGTGGGTTAGAAAACGACTGCTTGCCGGCTCGTGGAGCCCTTAAGCTTCAAATTCGGTAATTTGTCCTTTTTCTGTCATTCGAGATGATATTTAACCACTTCTAACGTGAGCCAAAACACCGCAAGTCAGTTCCTTTAAAATACATCATTTTTCATTCGATATTTAGTAAGAAATTCTTAAGTATGCAAAGCCCTTTCTCTAATTCATCAGAATCCTTGGCCGATGTCAGCGAAATACGAATAAACTGATCGGATTTATCATTTTTGACCAAAAAACGATGGGAATGATAAACATGAATACCATGTTCCAAAGCGTTCTGTTCAAACTGTTTCAGCTGATACTTTTGGCGCAACGGAAGCCAACGAAAGAAACTCAACGGGTTTTCGTTAGAATTTTCTTTTTGAAAATATTTTTGATAGAGAAGATTACGTTCTTTTGCAATTTCTTTCTTTTGCGAAATAATCTTCTCTGCACTGCCAGTATTGATCAACTCAGTTATAACTTCTGCATTTAATGAGGAGGTTTTTATATTGATATTGAAAATTCCGTGCGTGATTTTTTCGGCAAACTGATTAGCGTAGGCCAAAAATCCAACTCGCATTCCGGAGCTTAGTGATTTAGAGATACTTAAACTATAAACAAACCGTTCCGGTACAAAATGTGAAATCGGTAAATAGCCTTGCGGTGCGAGGAAAGAAAATATGTCATCTTCCATTAGTATAAGGTTGTGTTTATTTATGACCTTTGCTATATCTTTTCTTCGATTCATATCCATAATGATAGCAGTCGGATTATTACAGGAAGGAATTAAATAGATCCCCTGCAAATGATTAGCCCTGCATATGGCGTCTAACCGTTCTGGTAACATTCCAAAGGTATCTCCTTCTACTGGAACTAAATGAATATTAAGCATATTCGCCAATTCTATAAAATTAGGATAAGTATACGTATCCACCGCAATTTTATCCCCGGGATTGAACAGGGACATTAAAATCAGTGTAAGGGAATTTTGCCCCCCTGAAGTTATCGCGATATTTTCAACAGATATATCCATGTTAAAACGCTCCATCCACTTTTTGGCTGCCATTCTATGATAAGGCATGCCTAATGGGTGTCTGTAATCCAATAATTTTTTCAAATAATTTTTAGTGACAATTCTTTTAATCGTTTCTGCTACTAATGCATTTGAGCAATCAAGTGGTTCTATAATACCCATCTCTATGAAACTCTTATTCTCTTCGCTATCTGCCATGAAAATAGCATTTCCCACATTAGGAGCGACAAAGGTTCCACTTCCGGTAACAGCGTAAATTAATCCTTTAACTTCACATATTTTAAAAGCTCTGGTTACTGTACTAAGATTAATATCAAGATAATCTGCTAGTTCTCTTTGAGGCGGAAGTTTGGTATTAGGTGATAGGTAGCCATTGAGAATATCATATTCTAATAAGCTTGCAATGGATCTATATATTGGAGAAGCAAGCTGTTTCTTATCTGGTTTCCACGTCATGGGGTAATTTTCAAATGAATTTACAGGCATATTGAGCCTCCAGATAATTGTATTGCATACAATAATATCATTGAAAGCATACAATTACGATGATAAAGTAATTTTGTAAATATGAGTTTTAGATAAAGACAAGGAGGTTATTAGAATGAAATATTACGTGGTAGACGCGTTTGCTGAAAAAGTGTTTGAAGGAAATCCTGCTGGTGTCTGCATCATGGAAGAATGGTTGTCGGATGATACTATGCAGAAAATCGCTACTGAAAACAACCTTTCTGAAACAGCATTTGCTGTGAAAGAGGGTGAAAGCTACAGATTAAGATGGTTTACGCCGGCAGACGAAATTGAACTCTGTGGCCACGCTACTTTGGCAACGGCTTATGTAATTGCCAACTATTACGAAAATAATGTGGAGGAAATCAAGTTTCAAACAATGAGTGGTGAACTTGTTGTATTAAAAAAAGATGAACTTTACGAAATGGATTTTCCAAGCAGGATGCCAGAAGAATTTCCTCTAACAGATCAAATAGTCGAAGCTCTTGGTGTTAAGCCTATAGAAACCTATCTGGGCAGAGATTTGATGTTAGTATTGGAAAAGGAAGAGGATGTTCAAAATGCCTCCCCTGACTTTTCTAAGCTAGAAAAATTGCCGGATGGTTTGGGCGTTTCAATCACGGCGAAAAGTAATAAATACGATTTTGTTTCTAGATCCTTTTTCCCGAATCTCAAGGTGAATGAAGACCCTGTTTGTGGTTCTGCACATTGTAATTTCATTCCTTACTGGGCAAAACGTCTTGGTAAGAATGAAATGGTAGCAAGACAGCTTTCCAAACGCGGAGGAACATTATACTGCAAATCTTCGGGAGATAGAGTGAAAATCAGTGGGTCCGCAGTTTTATACGCTATTGCTGATCTACAGATACGTTGAGAAATGAGGTTAACTTTTTAATAGAAATGGAACGAAAAATCGAAGAATCCGATAGCTGGGCTATTTTAACTGTTTTACTTTGGGGATTATTCGTTTTTGACCAGTTATTTAGTTTGCTAGGTTTCATAATGTCAATTTCCATATTTTACCTCCAACACTAAGCCGACCACTATAACAAATATTGTGGTTGGTAATCCTCTTAGTAGATTTCATTAGTTCAGTTATTCCTTTACATAGAATGGTTAGTTGATTATTAAATTTTGTAGTGCTAGCTGGAACAATCATTTTTCTCAATTAGCTACTGTAAAAGCCTATATCCCTTTTACTTTATCTCTTCTGAGTGAATTACCCCTCTTTTTCCAATGTCTCATTGCAGAAGTATTTACTTCAGCAAGCTAATTTTCTCTTTTTTGGTGTGAAAAAACAGTAAATGAAATCTAAGGTTAGCGCATTGGACATTGTTGTCCAGCAACCATTTCCCACAGCTCGATCATGTCATAAAAAACGCAGCTTACACCCCCCCATCGACTTCCTGTGTCCGTAGAACTCATCATATATTCTAGCGAGGGTTCGACTAATAAGCGATCGAGGAGTGTTTTTATCGGACTAAAACCCCATATCTAGTTTCTCTTAACCAATTTCTCTATTAACCGACCAACAGGTATTGAAAAGAAGTCCAATGCTCTGTAAAAAAGACCACGAACGCATATGATTACGAAACCGATTAGCCCTGCTATCAGAGTAACGGTTATTAATTCGATTAAGTTGCCCGATGATTCTTGAAACATTTTCAACATCCATTCTTTCATCCCAAAGTCCCCCTATTTTACTTTCGATTCACAAATGAATAGCGAACTGTACGGAAGCATTAACAGATTGCTTTTAAACACCGTTGCAATAATAGTCAACGTTAGTTTTATTCTTTTCGAATAACTTAGTTAAACGGGTAATATCATCCCACTTGGCACGCACATATACATCTTTTGTTATCCATAAGTGTATGTATCTCCTCTAGCTTTCCATCCAGTATTAATGAATATCGGGCGGGCTACTCTCGGCATAGCATTGCGCCAAGATCCGTACATATAGCAAGGAAGCCCCCGCACTTGCATTTGCTGTTGTATAGCGATTCTCTAAACGTTTTAATCAATCATTCATATGATTTTTGAAAACGTCTGGGAACTACTTTTACGAGCTGCTAACGTTAATCAGCCCCATAGTTTATATATTTCGTTGCTGTATTGTAGAGTATGTTCTGATTATTCTTTAGATTAAAATCTTTACATCAGTGTTTCAAAATCAGGCTTACATTGTTGATGATTTCACCGTCCAGTATTGTTCCAAATGGAATATTTACATGGATTAATATGAAATTTAGTTGTGACCTCGAGCTCACTTATGAAATCATCGTCCTCGAAGGATATACTCTGTTTTGTTGCAATTAACATTGGAGAAATAAACAAAGTTACTACATCTAGTCCATCTTATCACTTCAAGCTCATTGATTTTATGGTAAATGTTGTTAATTTTTCCGGAACACTATTTTATATAAAAAGAAAAACACGGAAGAGTTATTCGCCCGTGAATTCCGTCCCCCCCATGTTTGGTTGTATGAATAGCCGTTGAAGTAAATTTCCAAATCGTGAAACATTCGGTAATAATTACAACTCCACTCGTAATGTTGTTTACCGTCCTTTGTGAAACGCCTTCTTTGTTACTATTTATTCAACAATAAAGAAGATCTATTCTTAACTATCACCAGGGGTTAACATAGTAATTTGTTCTTCACACATTAAAGAGCCTTGATGGTTTCTGCTAAAGGGGGTACCATGTTGTTCATATTTCGTAGAGATCATCTGGGGGAATAGTACATTCATTAGTTGTGGCAGCCTTTTTCTTATGCCACAAACAGGGCAGGTTAATTAAACAAAAATACCAGAAATTATGTTAAAATTCAGAAGATATAAATGTCTCAATATTCAATTTATTAGGAGGACAAGAAATGAGTGGGATTGCAAAAACTCTTCAACCACCGTATTATGCAGTGATCTTTTCTTCACAGCGAACGGAAGGTGACAATGGTTATGGAAAAATGTCAGACAAAATGGAAGAGTTAGCTTCTCAACAGCAGGGTTTCTTAGGCGTGGAAAGTGCTCGAGATGAGGGGCTAGGAATCACTGTGTCATACTGGGAATCTCTAGATGCAATAAAGAATTGGAAGGAACATTCAGCACATAAAGCTGCACAAGACAAAGGTAAAACAGAATGTTATAAAAATTTCGCAGCTAGAGTTTGTAAAGTGGAGCGAGATAACCTTTTCGAAATGTAATGATAAATAAATATTGTACATCTTCAGTTAACGGGGACTTTACCTCAATTAAGGAGGTTGCTGCGGCAACCTTTTCTTATTCAACAAAAAAGGAAGAATCGCCTTACAAATAACGTCTTTTTTTGCTTTGAATCATTAAGAAAAAAATCAGCAGGATAATTAAGTAACTTGGACACAGAGAAATCAAGTCACTTCATCAGTGTGGAAAGTATTGAATTTTGAAACTAAACCAAAAAAACTGCCGATTACTCAGCAGTTCATTCTTCCTTATAAATACTTCCGATGAATACTTTTTCCATCATAGGAAAACAGGACTTCTTTTCCTTCCATGACCGATTCCATATGCACGGAACGTCCCCAGAGCTGATGGATATACGGCATGACTTTTTCAAGATATTTCAGGTCCAATTCAATACCCTCGTACCAATGTTTTAAGTAAAGTTCACCATTCCGCATGTAGTCGCCGTCATTTACTGTGATATATGGGAATCCTCCGTTCACTCTCATACTGACGAGCTGATCGCGAACTTGCTCCCACGCTTTGTCGACAATTTTATAATCCTTGCCCTGCTTCTGGAATAAATACATATCCTCCCGCATAACCAGGTCTTTCGTCAAATAATTGCGCAGAAAGGATATATCCGATTCAATTTCCCTGACTTCGAACATCTTTTCCCTACCGGATCCAGGCTTAACGCCAAGTCTTATCATTTCTTCGGTTGGATTATCATAGCGTTCTTCAATATCTTCAAGCACCTTCAGCCCAAGGTAATAAGGGTTAATGCTGGTTCGTGATGGTTGAACAACACCTGCATTCAATTTGGCAAATTCAATTGCTTCACCTGAAGATAAATCCAATTCACGGATAATGCGCTGATGCCAGTAGGATGCCCAGCCTTCGTTCATGATTTTCGTTTCGAGCTGTGGCCAGAAATACAGCATCTCTTCCCTAATCATTGTCATGATATCCCGCTGCCAATCTGCTAAATCCCTACTGTACTGCTCAATGAAAAGCATAATATCCTTCTCAGGCCTCGGAGGAAATTTTTTCCGACCTTTCACGTTAGATTTCTTTGGCTTATCCTTATTATCAAGGTTCCATAAATCATCGTATTGAGTCGCTGCAGGCTTTATTTCCTCTTCTTCTTCCTCATCCTCCATCGTCCAGGCAAGCTTTGGTCTCATAAGTGACGGATCGATATGTTCTTCGATAGCCAAAAGAGCATCGAGGAATGTTTCTACTTCCTTTTTGCCATGCAGAATTTCATATTCTCGAATTCTTTCTGCCGTGGCCGACATACTTTCTACCATATCTCTCTTTGTGTTATTGAAACGAACATTATTTTTAAAGAAATCACAATGCGCCAAAACGTGGGCAACAATCAATTTATTTTGCACAAGTGAATTGGAGTCAAGAAGAAAAGCATAACAAGGATTAGAGTTAATAACCAGTTCATAAATCTTACTTAATCCAAAATCATACTGTAGCTTCATTTTATGAAACTGCTTTCCAAAACTCCAATGAGAATAACGAGTTGGCATCCCATATGCACCAAATGTATAAATAATTTCTGAAGGACAAATTTCATAACGCATCGGGTAAAAATCCAACCCGAACCCAGTTGCTATTTCTGTAATCTCACTAATGGCATATTCCAGAGCCTTTTGCTCCGCTTCATTCATCCGATATCCCCCTTGTCTTCCGCCTTTATCCTAATGTATGAAAAAAAGGCGGAAAAATGCCGTAATCACGTTTAAAGGTTCATCGTTAATAGAAAAAAACATCTCCATAAAGCGAAGATGTTAGGAATATATTTAGAAATAAACTCTTTTTTCATTATCAATGTTATTTAATTCAGGGAACGATATTGTAATCAGTTAAATCCCCTTCACTTTTAATACTTCACGAAGTCTGCATTTACTGCTCTTTTTTTCGATTTTGAGCGAACCCAAGAAACAATAAGCGCTGCTATAATTACAAAACCTAAATATCCTGTAACTGGGTATACGGTTCCTACCAATTTAATGAATCCTACGAAACTAGCAAGGAAAGCCAGTATCCCTACAACAATTACTGAAATTTTGAAGATTTTTGTTTCGGATGGAACAAATCTAGCAGTAAAAGCATAAAGCATTCCAACTGAAGTGTTGTAAATCATCCCCAAAAGTACAATTGATAGTATATAACCCAACCATGGAGAAATTTGATTGGCTAATATTAGAGTGGGCATTCCTGCACCTTCAATGCCTTTTAAATCAGATATCATTCCCATATTGATCAAGAATAATAATATTCCTAAACCGATTCCACCTAAAATACCGCCCATACCTGCCTCTTTCTTATTCTTAAACGTACCACCCATTACGGCTAACATTGCAATTCCAGCAGCCATATTATAGGAAACATACAGTAATGTACCCATAATCCAATTTCCAGTTGCTGCTGTTTCTTTACTAGAGGAAGAAATGATCTCATTAAAACTAAGATCAGATGTAAAGAATGAGTAACCCGAAATAATAATCATGATGATAAATAAAAACGGTGTGACTGCACTAATGATAGACATAATTTTATTCACATTAAGTAAGAGAGTTCCAATGGTAAGTACTGTCATCACTACAGCTCCTACTACACTTGGAATGCCAAATTGTTCTTCAAAAATAGTGCCAGAACCTGCAATCATAATGACAGTTACACCAAATAAGAAAAACGTGATCATAACATCAACCACTCTACCTAAATAACGACCACAAATATGATCGATTATACTTTTATGAGAGCGTGTTTGAAGGGCACAGCCCAACTGTGTAACCTGCATACCTAGAAAAGCAAATAATACAGTTGCTACTATAATTCCCAATACACTGTAGATTCCAAAGCTCGTAAAGAATTGCAATACTTCTTGTCCTGAAGCAAATCCTGCTCCGATGATAATTCCAATATATGCACCTGCAAGATTTACACTGTTTTTCATATGAATTCCACCTTAATTAAATGATTATTCTGACAATTTAGTGTACACGAAACATTTCCCCATTCAATTCTACCCGTTTTTTTCATTAATAACTTTCCAGCTTCAGCGTTTTTACGATAAGGTTATTCACATCGCTCGCGAAGCTGGAATACTAAAACTGCTTAATTACTCATTTGGTATATCTTTTACTATAAGAAGTAAATTCATCGACAGTTGCGTAATCGACTTTAAAGCCAATACCAGCCGTCTTTGGAACAATAATGACTCCATCTTCCACTGTAACCTCGGGTTGAATGATGTCTTTATGCCAATAATTTGCCGATGCTGCCGTATCACCAGGCATTGTGAAATTATCAAGTGTTGTTAATGCGATATTATGGGCACGTCCGATACCTGATTCCAACATGCCTCCACACCAAACCGGTACATTTCGTTCTTTACATAAATCATGAATTTTCTTTGCTTCCGTTAAGCCGCCTACTCTTCCGATTTTAATATTGATGATTTTGCAACTTCCCAACTCAAGAGCTTTTCGTGCATCTTCTACGGAGTGTATGCTTTCATCCAAGCAAATCGGTGTTTTGATTTGCGCTTGTAATGTCGCATGATCCACAATATCATCAGATGACAAAGGCTGCTCGATCATCATTAAATCAAATTGATCGAGTTGTTTCAGTAACTCGATATCTTTCAAACGATAGGCAGAGTTTGCATCTGCCATAATCGGTACATTAGGATATTGCTTGCGTACTTCCCTGATTACATCTACATCCCAACCTGGTTGAATTTTGATTTTGATTCTTTTATAACCATCTTTCAAGCCGTTTTCAATTTTCTTAAGTAAATCAGCTACTGTTTCTTGTATTCCTATACTTATGCCTACATCAATTTTATCCAGTTCTCCGCCTAAAGCTGTACTTAATGGGATATTCTTTTCTTTTGCGTATAAATCCCAGATAGCTCCCTCGATTGCCGATTTTGCCATATTATTTTTACGAATATGTGAGAACATTTCCGATACCTCACTCGGATGTTCTAATTCTTTATCCAACACAAGCGGGATCAGGAAATCTTCCAGCATAATCCAATTAGTTTTAATTGTTTCTTCGTTATACCAAGGAGCTCCAAACGCGACTGATTCACCCCATCCTGAAAGTCCCTCTTCATTTTTCACTTCCACTAGGATAAACTCTTTATCTACAAATGTTCCAAAACTAGTTGTAAATGGAGCAGTCAAATCCATATTCAAATGACGTAAACGCACTTCTTTTATTTTCATCTCTATTCTCCTCTTATTCTGTTTTTTTTAATAAGTAGTTTTGGATGTTTTCACCTTGTTTTCGTTCAATTCCTACTACAACATACCCTTTGGAAAAAAGCGTTTGGAATAGTTCACTTGTTTTTACACGCCAATCAATTGCAAGGGAAAGATTTTCTTTTTTTATTTTTTGAATTTCCGTTGGAATGGGTATAGCCACGATTTCCGCAGTTGTTTCCAAACTATAATCTTCGATGAACGGAAAGCCTTGCTTATTCATTTCCGTCGTTACGATATGCGTCGCTTTATCAGTAAGTTGATCATCGCTCCCAGTTTCTTGCTCTAAATTCCATTCCACCATGAAACGATCAGTGGACAGTCCTTCATTAAGTTCGCCTTTAAGCTCCCCATAACAATCTTCCATATATGTACGGCAAACCGCTTTTAGTTTACCGATATTCAAGTTAGCATTCACACTTTCCAATGGATCATATGTCCAGGTAATTAAATGATAGCCTTTTTTAAGTGCTTCTTCTTTTTGTGCCAATTTAAGTAATCTACCGTATCCCTTCTTTTGATGTTCGGGATGGATAGCTAGCAAATGTGAGCAAAGAAAAACCTTTCCATCCTTAAATCCAGGGAAACTGTATTGAAAACCTACTAATTGATTATCGATGTAACCACCTAAAATAATGCCACCGTTTTTGACTGCTGTAAGCGTTTGATGGGTAGGGACACAATCCATGCCCCATACGAGAATTTCAAGTTGCTGCACTTCTTGTAAATCTTCTAGAGTAGATAAAGATTTAATGATTAATTCATTTGTCATATCGTCGTTCCCCCTCACCATATTTTTCAAAAGTAAGAATGATCGCTTTCGTTAGAATTTCAATTCCGGATAGCAAAGCTTCTTTATTGAATGTCATATTCGGATGATGTAGACCTGGTGTCAAATCACAGCCTAACCCAAGCATCGTCGCTTTGATTTCTGGTTTTTTTAATGTATAAAAATGAAAATCTTCTCCTCCAGTTGTAATAACTGGAGCTACTAAATTTTCTTTCCCTAGAGTATCTGCAATAGCTTCAGCCATTATTTCTTGAGCTTGGTTGTTCACAATTGCAGCAGCTACATTAGCTCCCGACTCCAGATTAATTTCAACTCCATTTGCGACGGCCAAAGCTTCTGCAACTTTTTCCACTCTTTTGGTAAGGTCTTTCATTACTTCATTATCCTGAGCTCTTAAATCCAATGAAAATGTAGCTTTCCCTGGAATGATATTGGAACTTTCGCCACCTGCAAAAAACTGTGTCATTTTTGCTGAAAAAGGTATGGATGGATTGAGATGGATATTGTTTAACAATGTAACGAATGATGCTCCTATTTCAATAGCATTTTGCCCCTGGTGCGGTCTAGCTCCATGTGCATCTGTCCCTACTATTTCTCCTTTAATAAACTGTGCAGCTCCATGAACAATTGCTGGTGCCGCCTGTCCATCTTTCACTTCCTCCGCTGGTCTTAAGTGCACACCATAAAGAAAATCAACATCATCCACTACTTTTTCGTCAATCATCTTTAATGCACCCGTACCTTTTTCTTCAGCAGGTTGAAAAATGAATTTCAGTTTTCCTTTGGGTTGAAAGTTCATTTCCTTCAATACCAGGAAAACTCCAAGAGCCAAAGTCATATGCCCATCGTGTCCACAGGAATGATTGGCCTGAAACGACCCATGCACTTCTTGCCAAAGTGCATCAATATCTGATCGTAATCCGACAGTGAAACTTCCATTCCCGATTTCTCCAATTACGCCCGTACAATCTTTAAATTTTTTCACAGAGCACTGATTTTCTTTTAAAACATTCGAAATGAATGCTGTAGTATTCACTTCATTCCAACTTGTTTCAGGATGAGAGTGTAAATGGTCAAATATTTCGATAATACGAGGTCTTAATTTTTCAATTGATTGTGTTATATCCATTTCTTTCTCCCCTTTTTTCTGTTAAAAGAAAAAATCATCATCTTGATTGAACGCATCATACATAGCCTTTCTTTCTTTAAATCCCTGCGCGTCTTTAATCGATACACCTGCTACTAAACTATTTAATAATGAGAATAGAACAGGTGCAGTATCGATAGTGGAGGTTCTAGGTGCTGAAATGGGCAATAAAACGTCCGTAAACTCCGCAATTGGAGCCAATTCAGAATCGGTAACTCCGATTACAAATGCACCCGCTTGTTTTGCCATTTCCGTAATTTTCACAGTTTCTTTCACATAACGATGAAATGAGATTGCTACAAAAACAGAATTTTCAGTTATTTTGTTTAGTTGTAAAAAAATATCATCTGTATCCGGTCTATATAAATGGACTTCTTCCCTTACAAGTCTAAGCGTAAAAGTTAACCAATGCGCCGCTGAAAATGATAAACGATGTCCGGAAATTAATACTTGGTCGGCTGCCGCCAATTTATCGACTGATTTTGTAAAATCATCATTTGATAGATTTTTTATTGTTTTTTCGATACTGACGATATCTTTCTGCATTACTTGTGCCATGAAGTTTGGCTGATTCGCAACTTCTAGTTTAGAAGAATGATATTCATTCAGGCTACTCTCGAATATTAATTGATTACGAATAAGTTTTTGAAGTTCCGCAAATCCACTTAACCCTAAAGAATAACAAAAGCGAATGATCGTTGTTTCACTCACCCCTATATCCTTCCCTAACTTTTGAGCTGAGCTGACTGCAAATGTATGTGAATGAACTAACAAGTAATTTGCGACCTTTTTTTGGCCAGTAGATAATCCAGGGAATACCTCTTTAACTTTTTGCTGCAAATCCATAAAACCTTCCCCTTACAGACAAAATATGAATCCAAAACTTTTTTTATTACTATATGAAGTTTTCACTTCATTTATAATAGAGAATATTTTATCATGGGCATTTTAATAAAACAACAATATTCAGAATTTTTAATAAAAAAACCTAAATAAATATAAAACATTAGTCAAAAAAAAAACCACGAAGATTCTCCGTGGTTTTCATTACCTCTTATTTTTTATGACGCTTTGCATAGCCACATCGTTTGCATAGTTCTTCTACTGCACATCTTCTCGAAAAACCATCAAACATATTTTTAGCCCGTTCACCATTTATAATTTCTTCAAGAGATGATTCAAATATATTCCCCAGTGGAATTTTCCCTTCACTATCCAAACAGCAAGGAACAACTGTACCGTCCACTAAGATACCTAACTGGTCTCTTAGAGCATAACAGAAAATATTCTCATCGATAATGTCGCGGTCCAATTCTGGCCATTCAAATTTTTCAGCCATATTTATATAAACACGGTCCTTCAGTTTAATATTATTCTTATCCTGAAGAGCTTCACTTAATCGAATATCCAACGAAAGCTTCTCCTCCAACATACTGAGAATATCATCGTTTAGACCATTACTCGCCTTAAGCTCATCCGTATCCATATTCCATAATCGAATTGCGCAGATCATTTCACTTGTTTCGTTTGCCTCATTAATAAAGTCAGCAATATTACTCACATATGAGTCTAGACTATTACTCGTATCATTCGCTTCAAAGCTATGAAGTGAAATATTCACCTGACGAAGTGCTTTTTTGGAAAGCAGCTTTTCTTTAACCTTTTGAATCAAAGTACCATTCGTTGTTATATTCACTTTCAGATCATGTTCGGCACTAATATCCAAGAAAGTTCCTAAATCTTTATTTAAAAATGGTTCACCCATCAGGTGAAAATAAATATGATCGGTGTGTGGTTTGATTTTCTCAATAACATGAGTAAAACCATCCGGATCCATAAACTTCAGTGTCCTCTGCAAGCTAGAACTAGGACAAAAATTACATTTCAAGTTACATATATTCGTAATTTCTACATAAACTTTCTTAAACTTTCTCATTATAAAATACCCCTAAAGTCATGCTATATTGTCAATCTGATTCTAACTATACGTGTTAGCGGCTCATAAATGCAATGAAAAGTTAATTGTAGCGGTACAAAGGGTGAAATTAAAATCACAATTATGTAAACTTATTATATATTTGATTTCATTTACCAATTACCCTTTCATTCAAGGTTCCAAAAATCCCCTGATTGAGTCAATCATGGCTTAATTTCCTCATTTCACTTCCTCATCACCTATAGATCTTTTGTATTTTTTATAAAATCAACGGATAGATCTGATTTCATTTTCAGGCCATGATTCCACTAAGGTCATTTTCCAGATCCTTATGCTCTGCACTTTTATCCGATATTCCCTAGTCTTCTATCTTTTTCCTAATGTGGGAAGGCGGAAAAGTTCCGTGATTAATTGTTCAACGTTAATAGAAAAAACATCCTCAAAAACCGAAGATGTTAGGTAATACTAAAATATATTGGGGTAAATTTACTTTTCCTTCTGTTCTGTGACCTTTAAACTAAGTAATTTTTCATTGGTAAGATCATGTTGGACTGCCACAGTGACTTTGAATTTATTGCCTTTCTCCACGACTAAGAAACTAAAATCGTCTTCCACCTGATTTTCCCCTATTGTTTTTCTTCCCTTATATTCATAATCAGTAATCTCAACTTCAGGGTAATCGGCCTGTACGACGGCGATTGCAATCTTTCCGTATTTTTCGTAATCTGGTTTTTGGGCATGTGTTGATATGGAACCAAATTGTAAAATTACAAGAAGTCCTAAAATCATCATGATGACTTTTTTCAAAACCATTTCCTCCTCATACATCCTGTTAGTTTTATTATGTTAAATTGTTCATTTGTTATGCAGCTTGTTCGCTTCTTTTACAAGCATAATCCCAACTAACCGGTTCCGTTTCCATTCCTCAGGAAATACAGAAAATGGAGGATTGGTTTCATCCACCAAATAACTAAGTTCAATTGTCATTCCCGGGCGCTTGAACTCGGTTATGAACCAATCCGTAAATCCGCTGCCTACAGCCTCCTTTTCCGGAAAGGTCAGTTCATAACCTGTTAATTCTGCTGTTTTTTTCGCAATGCCATAATCCCTCGCCATATTCTCTCTCTTATTTTTATAATGCCAGAAAATTTCCCGGCCGGATGTATGATAGGACACCGCAATTGTGGGATCAACTTTCTTCGTAAAATCCGCAAGCGCTTTAACCTCTGTAGCTTCTAGCGGTTGTTCCCCTTTATAAAATTGATAAGTAGGTTTTTTTGCATCACTCATTACTTCTTCCCACCCAATCGGATATTGCCTGTTTAAATCAATCCCTTTTGCGTTGGCCTTCCACCGCGACCAATTCGTACTATATCGATTCATTCTCCAGACCCCTGCTTTTTCAAGGAAATTCAAATTTGATAAATCTCCTTGTTGAATGCTGACTCCATCAGGATTCAGCATCGGGATAAACCAGATGCTCACTTCATCCAATAAACCTGAAGGAAACCCGCCTATTGGTTTGCCCGCTTGATAGGCTGCTGCATAATCTTTTAGCATAGTCATCAACAGGATAGAGCTTAGCCATTCTCGCCCATGATGTGAGCCTACTAGTAAGATGGATTTTTTCCCTTTCCCTAACCTGACTGCTTTTATATATTTTCCTTTTTCCGTTTTTCCAATTTTTTGGACTTCGAATTTATACTGATTCTGAATTTCTTGTAGGTCCTTTTCCATTTGTCCAGGTGAATACACCTGTTCTGCGCGTGGTGCTTCAGGAAAAAAAAGAAGACCAATCAATACTATTAAGATTATCTTTCTCATGTTCTCACCTTTTATTTTTATTCAGGTAAAAAGCAACAACCGCGGCCCGTATACATCGCCACTTATTGTAAGTAAATGTTCTACCCAATCTGAACAAAATACAAATAGCTCCTAAGGAGGAGAACTACATGAAAATTGCGGATTATGATCAGGCTTTGTTTCACACACACCGCTCTGATTGGGACAGCCTGTTAGTATTAATGGTTCGTACGAAAGATCACTTTCTTTCGAAAAAAATAGAACATTTTTTACACGCCTATCGGTTTGAGCATGATTATCAAATTATTCAATCTCAACTGTATGCACTGCTTCGTTATTTGGATCATGCGGCAGAAAAGACAAGTGATTATTTAAGTGAACTCCCAAGCTAAAATCAACAATAGTTTTTGCAAAACGGGAAAATATATACAAGAAGAAGATTAATTTCATGGGGATTTAACTGTGGCGGGTGAAAACCTAAAAAAAAGGGTCAGGTATTTTTATACCTGACCCTCATCCATTATTTTTTCATTGTTGCATAAGCAGTTGCATACATTTTAAGTTCTTCAATTAAGGCCTCGACAAGTAACGCAGGCTCTTCAGTTAAACCGTCATTCTCATAATCGAAGCAATGCGGATCAAGCACTAATTGTTTTGAAATCACATTTGCATATAGGCTTCGGCCCACTGTTCTCATAGAATTTAACGCATTAATCCCACCTTTACCACCGCCTGATACAGCTAGTAAAGCAACTGGTTTGTGTGTAAATTGATCACTGCTTAGAAAATCCAATGCATTTTTCAAAGCGCCACTCATCGAACCATGATATTCAGGAGATGTCAAAATCACTCCATCCGCTTCTTCAATACTTTTACGAAAATCTTGAATTACATTCAATTGATATTGCTCGCCTTCACCTGAATATAAAGGAATCTCACTGTTACTTAAATCGATTAGTTCTGCTCCATATTGCTTGGAAATGAAGCGAGAGGCAATCCCTGTACGCCCTTGTTTACGTGGTGATCCATTAATGATGACTAATTTCATGTATAATACTCCTCCATTGTTTCTATTTGAATATTTCACCCATGTTACTCTCTTTTTCAGTATATCAAAACCAGCTAAAAATTTCCTTGAATTAGAGACATTTATTACACTAAACGTATTCCAACTTCATCTAAAAAACAACTTTTACGCAAAAAAACGAAGGACCTGAAGCCCTTCGTTTACATTTATCTGTTTATCACTTTAGACTAATGCTTCAATTTTACCCATAAAGTCTGCTATAACAGCTGATAATTTAGCTTCTGATTCCGCCATCGTCTTGCCTTGGACACCGAAATAAAATTTAATTTTCGGTTCTGTACCTGAAGGACGAAGGCATACCCATGTCCCATCTTTAAGGAAGTATTTCAATACGTTTGATTTCGGAAGCTCAATTAGCTCTTCACTATTTGAAGTTAGTGAATGCTTTTTGCTGCTCTGATAGTCTTCCTCGACGACTACTTGGATGCCTGCGATTTGCGTTGGCGGGTTCTGACGGAATTGATCCAATATTCCTTGAATCTGTTTCGCTCCTTCAATTCCTTTTAACGTTAATGAACGCAACCCTTCCAGATAGAAGCCATATTTTTCAAAGACGTTCAATAAACCTTCATAAAGAGTCAATCCCTGCTTTTTGTAATAAGCACAGACTTCGACAGCAAGCACTGCTGCTTGAATAGCATCTTTATCACGAGCAAAATCCTTAATTAAATATCCGTAGCTTTCTTCATACCCAAACAAAAAGCTGTGTTCGCCACTTTTATTATATTGATTTATTTTCTCAGCAATGAATTTAAATCCGGTAAGTACATCCATCGTCTTTAAGCCATAGGACTCTGCAATTGTCCGCCCGATTTCTGAAGTCACAATGGTTTTTAAGACAATTCCATTTTCAGGTATCGTACCTTTTTCTTTTTTCTGAGCTAGTAAATAATCTAGAAAAAGCGCACCTGTTTGATTTCCAGTCAGAACGACATATTTGCCCGATTTGTTCTTCACGGCAATACCAAGTCGGTCGGCATCTGGGTCTGTCGCAATCAATAGGTCCGCTTCGACTTTATTTCCAAGCTCGATGGCCAATTCAAATGCTGCAGGTTCCTCCGGATTTGGAGATTTGACCGTTGAAAAGTCTGGATCCGGTAATTCCTGTTCCTTAACGATATGGACGTTTTGATACCCTAAGCTCTGCAGGGCACGTCGGACTGATTTATTTGCCGTTCCATGAAGTGGAGTAAAGACTAGTGATACATCTATTTCCTCAGCAAGCTGTGGATTTTCAGGAACTGTGAGCAACTCTTTATTATAAGCTGCATCCAGTTCTTCCCCGATTATTTTAATAAGCCCTTGCTCTTTAAGATCTTTAGCTTCTTTAATTTGTAAATCAAGTTCACTTTCAATGGCATTCACGTAGCTAATCACTTGGTCAGCAGCTTCCGGAGGTAACTGTGCTCCATCTGATCCATAAACCTTGTAACCATTATATTCAGGTGGATTATGACTCGCTGTGATGACAATCCCAGCAAATGCATTTAGCTTGCGAACAGCAAATGACAATTCTGGAGTTGGGCGTAATTCATCGAATAAATAAGCCTTTACGCCAAATGTAGCCAAGGTTTTAGCTGCTTCGAGTGCAAATTCCGGAGACTTATGTCTTGAATCATAAGCAATGACAGCACCTCTCCCTTTTGCCTCTTCCCCGAACGTTGAAATATATTGAGCCAATCCAGCCGTAGCCTTTCTTACAGTGTAAATATTCATTCGGTTGGTTCCTGCTCCAATTTCTCCACGCATACCGCCTGTTCCAAATTCTAAATTCTTATAAAAGGCATCTTCGAGTTTAGCTTCATCCTGTTGCATTTCCTCAAGCAAGACACGTAATTCCCCATTTAAATTCTGATACCCTGCCCAAGTGGTGTATACTGATTTCCAGTCCATCTCTGACATCCCCTCTCAACGACCTTTTTTTAAAAACTTTTATGTATCTGTTTCTATAACAAAATTATCACATTTTTCCCAATAAATGAAGTAAAGGCTCGTAATAAAAAAAGCCACATCGAGCATGGCTTTTTCATCACGAGCTAGTTTAAATCTTTATTTTTCACCTTTTTGATAATGTAGTTTGTAAATATCATGGCGTCTATCTTTTAATTGTCTTACGGTACCCGATTGTCGCTCACGTCTTAATATCTCTAAATCAACATCGCCAATCAGAACCATCTCAAGATTCGGGCTCGTTTCCCCAACAATCCCGTCACGTGCAAATTCAAAATCCGACGGGGCGAAAATCCCTGATTGTGCATATTGGATATCCATATTTTCCGTTTGCGGCAGATTCCCGACAGTCCCAGAAATAACCGTATAAATTTGGTTTTCCACTGCACGGGCCTGAGCACAATAGCGAACACGCAGATAACCTTGTCGGTCTTCCGTACAAAATGGCGTAAAAATAATCTTAGCTCCCATATCAGTCGCAATCCGAGCAAGTTCCGGGAACTCAATATCATAACAAATTTGAATGGCGATCTTTCCACAGTCTGTATCAAAGACGCGTACACGGTCACCAGCATTGATGCCCCACCATTTTCTTTCATTCGGTGTAATATGAATTTTATATTGCTTTTCAATTGTCCCATCACGGCGGAATAAATAGGCTATATTATAGATATTATCGTCGTCTTCTTTAACGAAATGAGAACCGCCAATTATATTGACGTTATACCTTACAGCTAAAGTGGTAAACAATTCAATATACTGTTCCGTGAAATCTGACAGTTTCCGTACTGCCAAGCTTGGTGATCTTTCATTTAAGAAAGACATCAGCTGGGTCGTGAACAATTCCGGGAATACGGCGAAATCCGCATTAGCATCCGAAGCAACGTCGGTGAAATACTCGACTTGGTTAGCGAAGTCTTCGAATGAATCGATTTTACGCAGCATGTATTGCACGACGCAGATACGTACCGGTTCAGATGTTTTATAATAACGTTTTGTTTTCGGCTGATAATCAACGTTATTCCACTCCATGAGTGTAGCATATTTATTGGATTGCAAATCATCAGGCAAATAATTAGGATTTATCCTCATGAGCGTGAAGCCATTTAAAAGCTGGAACGATAGAACCGGATCATATATTTTATGTAATTGCACTTCTTTCACATATTCTCTTGGTAGCAATTCCTCCGCATGTTTATGGTAATTAGGAATCCTGCCGCCAATAATGATGCTTTTTAAGTTCAAATGGGCAACAAGTTCTTTTCTTGAATCATATAGTCTTTGACCAATTTTCATCCTGCGGAATTTAGGATGGACCATGACCTCGATTCCATATAAATTATAACCGTCCGGATTATGATTCGTGATGTATCCATTATCGGTTACATCATCCCATGTATGGCGATCATCATATTCGTCAAAATTAATAATGAGGCTAGAACATGATCCAATCACTTTACCATCATATTCAGCTACAAATTGTCCTTCTGGAAAAATTTCCAGATGACTTTCAAGCTGATCGCGCTTCCATGGATCCATTCCAGGAAAGCAACTAGATTGTAAAGCAATTATTTCATCAATGTCCCCTAGCCTCATGTTACGTATTTCCATTATTTTTTCATATTTATGCAGGTCCAAATTAGGCATTTTCCTCAAACTCCTTTAATCTCTTCCATAAGAATTATACCCCTTATTCAAAAATTAAAACAACTGAACCTTCTCCAGCCTATTCAATACTTCCTAGATAAAACATTACTTTTCTTCCTTTCGGAGGCATATAGATAACATCTCTATTTTTTATTACCTTTCTTACTGCCAATTCGCCTACTGGGTAGCCTTATCGTACCATCATTACTTCTGTTAAATCGGGTTTAATTACCTATTATCTGTTAAGCTAACTGCCACTCTTTTAAAGTTTTCAATTCTTCCCGCGTCCAAATCTATTCTGTACCCCCATAAAAAGAATATATATTTTACAGACCGCATCCATACATACTATAATTTTCATAAGAGAAAAAAGAGATGGGGAAGAGGATCGATGAACAATACAAAACGCAGCGGGGAGAATATATTATTTGTAGCCTGGGCTGCTTCCATCATTGCTATGCTTGGAAGTTTATATTTTTCTGAGATTAAGCAATATGAACCATGTATGCTTTGTTGGTATCAGCGGATTATCATGTATCCTTTTACAATCATTTTAGGAATTGCAATCATTCGAAAAGATTATTGGATCAGCTTCTATACCATGATATTATCTGCAATTGGTGCATTTATTTCAACTTATCATTATTTAATACAAAAGGTTTCATTTTTTTCCGAACATACCCTAGCATGCGGAAGGGTTCCCTGTACAGGACAATATATTAACGTTTTTGGTTTTATTACCATCCCGTTCCTAGCTTTAACTGCATTTGTCATTATTTTCATATGCAGTTACATCGTATGGACAAGATCCAAGGAGGTTGCAGCTTAATGAAGAAAATGGTTATATTTTTAGTGATAATCGTCGCGCTTTTTGTCATACTAGGCGTTTTGACAAACTATAAAAAAGAAGAAAAATCAAAAGGAAATCCGTATGGCAAAGAGCATCTTAAATCCGCCACCGTCGATCAATTGGATGACCCAAATTATCAAAATCTGATCCTTCCCGAAGAATTAGAGAATGACCTTCAAGATAAAGAAGAAATGACTGTTTATTTTTATAGTCCTACGTGCCCTCACTGTCAAAAAACTACACCTATCGTAGCTCCGTTGGCTGAAGAGATGGGTATCGATCTCGTTCAATACAATTTATTGGAGTTTGAACAAGGCTGGAGCGATTATGGCATCAAAAGCACGCCGACAATTGTTCACTTTAAAAATGGAAAAGAACAAGAACGTATAGTTGGCTATAACGAAGAACAAACCTTCAAAAAATGGTTTGAGGACAATGATATTAATTAAGGATAGAAAAAAATGAGTCGGCTATAACGGGAAAAGTATTTCCGTTATAGCCGGCTCATTTTTAATGTTTTATACTAAATATTGATTCGCCACCTGAATATCCATCATTTGCATATCTTTACTTGCTTCATGGTTTATACGTGTAAAATGGTCATAATAAAAAGGGAAAAAGATTCCGCATTCATTCAATAGAGTAATGTTATGTTGAAACAATTCTTCAAATTTAGAATCAATTATAAAAGAATCCTCTATCTTCTTTTTGTCTAGAATGGACAAGAGGACTTGAAGGCATGCCATTACTTGAAATGCGTCTCTTAGTGTTGCAAAGTAGGTAAATGTACTTTTATTCGGCTGCAAAACGCCTATCTCCCGAAAATGAATAATTTCATTTTCTGTGAAGTATTTAGGAAATACAGATTTGTAGAAACGTGCAACGAGACTCGCAATTTCTTGCTCTTGTTCTTCGGTTGAAGAAAAGACCGTCTTCACTAAAAAAACCACCTTTTTTAGATCCATTAGACCTATCTAATAGTATGTATATTCTAGGACAAGCGATTTCTTTCCCTCTAGAATAACATAAATATTGTAAAAAAAACGTGGTAATTTTCGCCACTGAATTCTAAACAATAGGTCTAATGTTACTAATTTTACTTTTATTTGTAATCATTATATATTTTTTTCAATTAATTACAATCACATAAGTCGAAAGTAGGAATTATATTGGGACATTTTAATATAACAAACCAAATATTATCAATTGAAGTTCTTCAAAGTTGGAATGGATTAACATTAGATAAGCTTTTTAAGGACCACTGGAAGGCGCCAAAGAAATTGGTGCATGAGTGGAGAATGAGTAAAGAAGTAAAATTGAACGGAAATACTGTTTCATGGACAACGACTCTTTCCGAAGGCGATACGATTAGCATTCCTTTAATGAATGCTGAAAATGAAACCGTTAAAGCTGTAGATTTAGGGATTTCTATCTTATATGAAGATGACCTATTATTGATTGCCAATAAACCGGCAGGAATGGATACCCACCCTTCTCAACCCGGCGATACACATACGCTTATCAATGGTGTAGGGTACCACCTTCAGAACACCGGCCAAACCTGTATGATTAAGCATATTCATAGGCTTGATAAAGATACCACTGGAGCCGTTCTTTTTGCCAAAGATCGCCTCACTGGGTCTATGTTGGATAGAATGCTGGAAGAAAGAAAAATCAAACGAACATATGTCGCTTTAGTTGAAGGAATCATCCAAAAGAATGAAGGTAAAATCAACGAAAAAATTGGTAGAGACCGCCATCATGCTACTAGACGAAGGGTTTCACCTACTGGCCAGGTGGCTATTACCCATTTCCAAGTGCTTAAGCGGGATTCGAAGAAAAACTTAACGCTTGTCAGTTGCACTTTGGAAAGCGGCCGCACCCACCAAATCAGGGTGCACTTTAGCCACATAAATCACCCCTTGGCTGGTGATACCTTGTACGGCGGAAAAAATACCTTTCCACGGCAAGCCCTTCATGCTCGAAAAATTGAATTTATCCATCCAATTTCCGAAGAAAAAATGATAATAGAAGCACCTTTCTTAGATAAGTCCGGGATATTTGAGACTCTCTAATATACAAAAGAAGCTGACCCCAAATAAGTAGGAGTCAGTTTTCTTAAAATTCTATCATTATAAGCAGCCGTTTCTAAAGCTGCATAGTAAGGATTATGAATCAAAAAAATAAGCTGGCCACTTGGGCCAGCTTTTATTGTGATATTTAAGAAGCTTTTCTCATGCCTTTTAAGATCAAGCTTAATATGAAGACAAATACAATTGCTCCAATTAATGCAGGAATAATAGCGAAATCTGCTACTGAAGGTCCCCAGTTCCCAAGAATTAATGAACCTAACCATGCACCAACAAAACCAGCGATGATGTTACCAATGATACCAAATGGTACGTCACGTCCTACTATCATACCTGCTAACCAACCGATAATACCTCCGATAATTAATGACCATAAAAATCCCATAATATATTTCCTCCTTAAGTAGTTGTATTTTTATACCAGACAGTATATTTTCCTGTTCTACAGCAGACTTCAAGAAATCTCATCACTTCCAAATATTCATGTCCTGTTCAATTCATTAACCTTTTCACTCAAATGGTATGATGCCGATTATGCACAATATCTAATGAATGTGAATGCTTTAGTTAGTGGGAAAGTTAGCTAGCTATTGACCCTGAGGAACTGATTGGACACTCCTCAATGTTAGTGTGTTTTTCTTTTTGTTTGCTGCTGTACTCATTATTTTCCCCGTTAAAATAATCTAAAACCTCATTTTTTTAAAAAATATTTGGCAAAGAAAAAATGATTATTAGACTTATGAAAAGGGTATACACTATGCTACATTTTTGTCACATTCATAGTATAAGCAGTATCTAGCTCAAATATGTTTATAAAGATATAACGAAAAAAGGATGCCCCGAAATTACTGGGACACCCTCATATCATTTTTAGTTCTCTTTAAAGTCTATATCATCAATCATTAAAACAAAAGTTCATCCGGATTGCTTCCAAATCGTTCATTTTTGTTTAAGGCATCAATTTGATTCATTTCGTTAAGACTCAATGAAAAGTCAAACACTTGTGCATTTTCCTCGATACGGGACGGCGTAATCGATTTAGGGATAACGACAATTTCATGTTGGAGATGCCATCTAATTAATACTTGAGCAGAGCTTTTTCCATGCTTCTTTGCAATATGATTGATAGTCGGTTCTTCTATTAAGCTCCCCCTACCTAGCGGGCTCCATGCTTCTACCTTGATATCATGCTTTTCGCAGTAATCACGAATTTCAACTTGAGTCAAAAGTGGATGTAATTCTATTTGGTTTACGACAGGTTTTATTTCACTGTTCGCTAATAATTTTTCTAAATGGTGGACATGGAAATTACTTACACCGATTGATTTCACTTTTCCTTCATTGTAAAGCTTCTCTAATGCCTTCCACGTTTCCAGGTATTTGTCTTTTCCTGGCCAGTGAATTAAGTATAAATCTAAATATTCCAAACCAAGGCGTTTCAAACTATCATCAAATGCCTGAAGGGTCGTTTCATAACCTTGATCAGTATTCCACACTTTAGATGTGATGAACAATTCTTCACGCGGTATTCCGCTTTCTCTAATAGCCTGTCCTACACCCTCTTCATTTTCATAAACGGCAGCCGTATCAATTGAACGGTATCCTACTTCGATTGCTTTCTTGACGGACTCAACCGTTTCACTGCCATTTTTCACTTTAAATACACCGAAACCTAACTGCGGCATTTTTACTCCATTATGTAAAGTAATCGTTTCCCCTATACTTGATATCATTTGCCAATCCCCCTTACCTTTTATTTACCAATTATATCATCGTCCTACCTTTTATTTCTAACCATAAGCCTCGGAATTTAAAGGTTTATTAAATGACTCAACAAACATTTTATCCAAAATTTTCTATTTAAAGTGAAAATTTATCATTTAATCCTTCATTAAGTTAAATATTTTGTAAAAAAATGACGAAATATCTATGCTTATAGATAAGAAATTAGTTACAATTGAATAGTCCGTCCGTAAACCAAGAAAAAGAAGAAGGTGCCATCTTTAAAGAATAATCAAACGTAAAACTTCCATTCTAATAATGTGGAGTTGCAAAGTTGTCCAACGCCCATTCATTGGTCACTATCTAAATTTTCTCATTACATACTTGAATATTAAGGGAGTCTTCCATGTATGAATACTATATTCATCTTAACCGCGCTAATTATTATCTTTGCTTTAATCTTTGACTTTATCAATGGATTTCATGATACAGCCAATGCTATTGCAACAGCCGTGTCAACTAAGGCGCTTAAACCACGTCATGCGATCATTTTGGCTGCGGTCATGAATTTATTAGGAGCGCTGACATTCACTGGTGTAGCACATACCATTACGAAGGATATTGTTGATCCTTTCACATTAAACAATGGCTCATATGTAATCCTCGCTGCTCTACTTTCCGCAATAACATGGAATTTAATCACTTGGTATTTTGGTATTCCAAGCAGTTCTTCCCATGCTATTATTGGTTCTATAGCGGGAGCTGCCATTGTGGCTGGAGGTTTCGATACGATTAAATGGAGTGGATTCACCAAAATCGTCCAAGCATTAATTTTATCTCCGATTCTTGCCTTTACACTTGGATTTATTGTGTACAACATCTTTAAGGTAATTTTCAAAAATAATAATTTAGGTAAGACTAACAAGCGATTTAGGAGAATACAAATTCTCACAGCGGCAATTCAGTCTTATACACACGGAACAAATGATGCTCAAAAATCCATGGGTATCATCACTATGGCTTTAATGGCTAACGGATATGCCTCTAGCTCTGATGTCCCCTTTTGGGTGCAATTATCGTGCGCAATCGCAATGGCGCTTGGTACCTCAATCGGTGGTTGGAAGATCATTAAAACGGTGGGCGGTAAGATCATGAAAATACGTCCAGTAAATGGGGTCGCTGCCGATATGACCGGTGCAGCGATAATTTTCGGTGCTACATTCCTGCATATGCCGGTCAGTACGACACATGTCATCTCTTCATCCATACTTGGGGTAGGTTCTGCACACCGTATCAAAGGTGTAAAATGGGGAACAGCTAAAAGTATGTTAATCACTTGGTTCATAACCTTGCCGATTTCAGCTTCCTTAGCCGGATTGATTTATTATCTAATTGCTTTATTTTTATAAAACCTTAAACCTTTCCATATTGGGAAGGTTTTTTTATGATTTCGCCCTTTTAAGTGTAACTGATTCCCATTTTTTACTTATCCTTGTTTTCGATTGTAAAGTTTTATTAAGATTTTGTAAATTTTCGTCGAAAAACCTTTCCTCATACTACATGAATTCGTTACAATCAACTTGTTAATACTAAGCGTATAATAATTTTATGTAAAAATTGCATGACTAATTGGGAGGCTTAACATGGCTTTTAAATCTAAAAAAGACAAATTCGCAGTAATGCTTTTTAACATCGCTCAAAACCTTAAAGAAGGTGCTGACTATTTCGCGGATTATAAACTGAAGAATATCTCCGATCTAAAAGTATTTTCAGATACTATGAAAGATTATGAGCATAAAGGCGATTCAATGGTTCATAACGTAATTAAAGAACTAAACAATGCCTTCATCACTCCTATCGAACGTGAGGATATCCTAGAATTAACCATGAGAATGGATGATGTCATAGACGGTTTGGAACACTGCGCCGCATTATTCGAAATGTACTCAATCGTCAATGCTGATGAGTATATGCTTAAATTTGTGGATGCAATTAAAGAGTGTACGTATGAGATTGAAATAGCTGTCGATACACTTTCCACAAAAAAATTACCAATGATTCGTGAAAATGCAATTAAAATTAAAGACCTTGAATCTGTTTGTGACGGAATCCAACGTCAATCGATCAAAAACTTGTTTACGGTTGAAAAGGATCCAATCAGAATCATTCAATATAAAGAAATATACGAAAGCCTTGAAGAGATCGCTGATCACTGTCAAGCTGTGGCCAATACACTTGAAACAATCATAATGAAAAACGCCTAAGGAGTACCCCCATAAATGGATACTTTATTAATTTTAACTATATTAATCGTTTTCTTTGCTTTAGCATTTGACTTCATCAATGGTTTCCATGATACAGCAAATGCAATTGCTACAGCTGTTTCAACAAAGGCCATGAAACCTCGGCATGCCATTGTCATGGCAGCCATCATGAACTTCGTCGGAGCTATGACGTTTACAGGCGTAGCGAAGACCATAACTAAGGATATTGTGGATCCGTTCACGCTTCCAAATGGTTCATATGTAATCTTGGCAGCTTTGCTTGCCGCTATTATATGGAACCTCCTTACATGGTATTACGGGATACCAAGCAGTTCATCCCACGCATTGATTGGTTCGATTGCAGGTGCCGCCATTGCAGCAGCTGGTTTCGCCGGCATTAAATGGGAAGGATTTTTAAAAATTCTTCAAGCTTTGATTTTCTCCCCTATAATTGCTTTTGTAATTGGATTTATCGTATACAGCATCTTTAAAGTTATATTTAAAAATAATAACCTGACAAAAACAAACCAGAAATTCCGTACTATACAGATTGCAACTGCAGCACTTCAATCGTATACCCACGGAACGAATGACGCCCAAAAAGCCATGGGGATCATCACGATGGCCCTTATTGCAAATGGCTATGCAACAAGTACTGACATCCCCTTCTGGGTTCAATTTTCCTGTGCGTTAGCAATGGGACTTGGAACTTCTGTTGGCGGATGGAAAATCATTAAAACAGTTGGCGGCAAGATTATGAAGATCCGCCCTGTCAATGGTGTTGCAGCGGATTTAACCGGAGCCTTCATCATTTTTGGCGCGACCGTGATACACATGCCAGTTAGTACAACACATGTTATTTCTTCTTCGATTCTTGGAGTTGGTTCAGCCCACCGTGTTAAGGGCGTAAAATGGGGAACGGCAAGAAGAATGATTGTTACCTGGTTCATTACCATTCCTATCTCAGCAACATTAGCAGGTTTGCTTTATCTTTTGATTAATTTCCTTTTCTAAAATAAAAATCCCTTCCGGTTTCCATCGGTAGGGATTTTCTGTTTCTCCCGTAAAAAACATGGATATAATTCTATGCTAAAACACTGTTAATCGTTTAAAATTTAAAGAAAAAGGAATCTTTTAAGCGAGGGGCAAAATAATAATGAAGGAATTCACAAATAGAGATATTTTTAAAGACCTTTATGGAGATATGATGGAGTTTGCGGATAGAATCAGTTCCGTCTTAGGCTGTCCCATTACAATTGAGGATGGTAACCATCGCCTGCTTGCTTATAGTACGCATGATGATACAACCGACCAAGCCCGCATCATGACTATTATCGGAAGGCGCGTTCCTGAAAAAGTCATCAACAGCTTATGGAAAGATGGGTTTATCCCGGCTTTATTGAAAGAAGACGCTCCTATTAAAATTGGGGCTATCAATGATGTTGGTCTCGGTAATCGAGCGGCAGTCTCTATTAGGAAAAATAATGAAGTCCTTGGCTTCATTTGGGCCTTGGAAGTGAATCAACCTTTCTCCGAAGAAGATATGGACTTTCTTCAATTTGCTGCAAAAGAAGCGAAAAACCAGTTGCAGCAATTACAATTAAAAAAGAAAAGGAAAGAAGCAGGTCATCAGGAGTTTCTTTGGCGTATGTTAACTGGTCATTATCAAGAAGAATCAGAAATAATAGAAAATTTCACGAAGTTTTCTATCCAAGTTCCTGTTGTTTTTTCCATATTAGTATTTGAATTCCCTAAAGAGATCAATCGCGAAGTAGAACGCTACATTTCCTATATGTTAACGACTACTCAAAAGATAAACAGGTTCTTATTTGCCATTGACCATAACAAGCTCATTCTTTTTGCGGGATCGGACCAAGAAAATAGCCCTTCTTTTACCACATCCATTTATGATTTCATTCCTTTCTTCATATTAGAAATGAAACGGCGTTTTGGTGTTGAACATATCCTTGGTACTTCAGGTAATATGTATAAAAACTTAATGGACGTAAAATCAAGCTATGAAGAAGCTCAATATACCTTAAAAATGAAAAATATTTTTCCTCATGATATGAAGCTTATTTTACATTATGAAGAGCTAGGCATGTTTCAAATGATTGAAACTCTTGCAAACAACAAACAACGTCACGCTCATCCTTCTATTTTGAAGCTAAGAGCTTATGACTTGAAAAACCAGACAGAATTACTGCAAACACTTACTGTCTATTTAGAGAAAGACTGCAATCCAAATGAAGCTTCAAGAAATCTTCATATCCATGTGAATACCTTAAATTACCGTTTAAAACGGATTACAGAAGTAGGAAATATTCGTTTAAAAGATCCGATTCAAAAAATGTCTCTATTTCTAGATATTAAACTTTATGAATTTGACAAATTTCACAAGAAAAATTGAAATATTCCATCAACATATGGAAAAAAAATAAATAAATGGAAAGGTTGGTTAAATGAATCTAGAATCGAATGAAGAACTTGAGAAAGAATTAAAAATCATTGAAAAATGGGAAAAAGACCAGAATGGGTTATGGTTTTGGGAACGAATTGGACGTCTCCCCTTCAAACTTTTAGACAAGCTAACACCGGACTTCATACAGAAAAAGCTTGGTGTCATGCTCGATGAAATCGGTAGCTATATTCAAACCGGAGGACAATATTTAACAAAGGAATCCAATATTCTAAATCAGCTGCAGGCCAAGAATCCTGAACTGAATGTTTCCTCCATAGAAGATGTTTCAAAACTTCCCCTTCATATTATGGACAGTGTTAGTCAAGAGATTAAAAATTCCGGAAGTAAATTGGCCACAGTTCAGGGTGCTACTACTGGCATAGGTGGAATCTTCACCCTAGCCATTGACATCCCCTTGCTTCTTGGTATGTCAATCAAGACACTTCAGGAAATCGCTCTCTCTTACGGCTACAATCCACGAGACCGTCAGGAGCGTATTTTCATCGTCAAATGCCTACAATTTACTACATCAGATGTTGTCGGAAAAAAGGCACTGTTAAAGGAATTGTCGAATATGCACCTTCCCGAATCTGAATCCAAAAGAGAACTTGCTTCTGAATTGCAAGGATGGCGGGAAGTTGTTTATACATATCGTGATCAGTTTGGTTGGAAAAAGCTTCTGCAAATGGTACCTGTTGCTGGAATAATCTTTGGTGCCATTACCAATCGCTCTATGATCGCTGATATGGCCGATACGGGAATAATGCTATATAAGAAAAGAAGGATTTTGGAGCGAATGCATGAACCGGTTGCAAAAAATTAAGATTTCAGCGTAATGTTTTCTCACGTTAACTATCTAAACTAAGCACTTAACCCTGGCAAGTCCATAATTATTGATACTGCGTTTGTGGAATTCCACAAATACACCTTTTTCCTTTTTCTGATTTCCACATACTAACTGTTTCTTTTTCCCATTATACTTGTGATACAAATAGTAAAACAAATTATTGGAGGGATTAAGATGAGAATAGGAATTCCGAAAGAGATTAAAAACAATGAAAACCGTGTAGCTATCACTCCAGCTGGGGTTGTAGCATTAGTCAATGCGGGACATGAAGTATTAATCGAAATGAACGCAGGATTAGGAAGCAGTTTTACAAATGAATCATATCAAGAAGCTGGAGCTGTTATAGTCGAGGACGCTGCTAGCGTTTGGTCAAGCACAGAAATGATCATGAAAGTAAAAGAACCTATCTCATCTGAATATAAATATTTCCGTAAAGATTTAATTCTTTTCACATATCTGCATCTTGCAGCTGAACCAGCTCTTGCACAGGCTCTAAAAGAAAGCGGTGTCTTGGCCATTGCTTATGAAACGGTTGCAATAAACCGTACACTTCCTTTATTGACACCAATGAGTGAAGTGGCTGGACGTATGGCAGCGCAAATCGGTGCTCAGTTCCTTGAAAAAAATAACGGTGGTAAAGGAATTCTATTAAGCGGAGTTCCTGGAGTTAAACGTGGTAAAGTCGCTGTCGTCGGCGGCGGTATGGTTGGAACAAATGCAGCTAAAATCGCTATTGGATTAGGCGCAGATGTTACCATTCTTGACTTAAGTCCTGATCGCCTTCGCCAATTGGATGATATTTTCGGAAATGAACTAACTACACTCATTTCAAATCCTTATAATATAGCTGAAGCAGTCAAAGAAGCTGATTTAGTGATCGGTGCAGTTCTGATTCCAGGTGCAAAAGCTCCTAAGCTCGTTACTGAAGAAATGGTTAAATCAATGTCTCCAGGTTCAGTCATTGTCGATGTTGCTATCGACCAAGGCGGTATCTTTGAAACGGTTGACCACATAACAACACATGATAACCCTACTTATGTTAAACATGGAGTAGTTCATTACGCGGTGGCAAATATGCCAGGAGCAGTGCCTCAAACATCTACAGTTGCCTTAACGAACGTAACTGTACCTTTCGCACTGCAAATTGCCAACAAAGGCGCCATCAAAGCAATCCTTGAAAACGATGCCCTTGCAAAAGGCGTCAATGTAGCCAATGGAGAAATCACGTTCGAAGCAGTTGCATCAGACCTAGGCTACAACTATGTTAGTGTTGAAAATGCTTTAAACCCAAATAATATCAACGCATAATAATAAGGAGACTCCAAAGACGTTCATCGCGTCTGGAGTCTTTTTTTATTGCACTTAATCGGGATTCTTCCCGCTACAGTTACTTATGACTTTAGTAAAAACTTAATAACTCGGCTACTGGCTTTTTCTGCTGATTCTAGATTATATTTAGGAGAAAACGGGTCACTAAAACCGTGAAAACCATTAAATGTATGTATCTCGATATTCTCTTTATCTAGATGTAAAACTAACTCGTCTACATCAACCGATCGTTCTTCTTGAGGAAAGATCAGCAATGTAGGGCATTTTGGTGCTTTTTCTAAATAATCCCTTATGCGGGAGCCATAATATCCTACTATTCCATCAACAAATATCTCCTCACTACATAACCAAGCAATTGTCGCCCCTATACTAAATCCAATGATGAATATTTTTGAGTATTCCTCATTAGCTTTCAATATTATCTTTTTTATTTTGTTCGATGCCTTAGTAAAACCTACATTATCCATAAAATTAAGATATGCTTCTTTTTCTTGCACATAAGCAAATGGTTCTTCCCGTTGCAAAAAGTTTGGACAAATGACATCAAAGTTCTGTTCTGATAATAACTCACAAAAATCCTTCATATGTTGATTAACCCCGTAAATTTCATGCAGTACAATGATTACTTTATTAGTATTTTTTGTTTGTATCTTGAACATCTTGTACCCCTGTTAAGATTTTTCTCTTCATCATACAGTTCCCCTCTTTTGTCGTTTCAGAAAGAGGGTGCCTAAAGCCCCCTCTTTCATGTTTCATCTATCAATCTACAAAAATCTTCCCTGGATTCATTATTCCATTCGGGTCCAAGGCCTGCTTGATCGTTTTCATCACCTCATACGCCGCTCCATGCTCTCTCCGCTGATATTTGGATTTTCCAAGCCCAACCCCATGTTCACCCGTACATGTACCGCCTTTCGCTAAGGCATATTCAACTATTTCTTCATTTAACCGCTTCGCTTCTTTCACTTCCTCTGGATTACTTAGATCAATCATAAATAACACATGATAATTTCCATCACCCACATGGCCCACAATCGCTCCTTCTACTTTGGATTGTTCGACTTTTTTCCTAGTTTCTAATATGGCATTCGACAATTCATGGAGGGGCACACTTACGTCCGTGACCATCAGCTTCTTACCCGGAGCACTGTGAATAAAAGCATATGCAAGATTATGGCGAGCTTCCCATAATGCATTTCGCGCTTTTGAATCCGTTTCAAACTGGATATCCTCACAGCCAAAATCACTTACGATTTCCTTAGCAAAATTGACATCCTGTTCTAGTCCGGCAAAATTCCCGTGAAACTCCAAGAATAATGTTGGTTTAACTTCATAAAGTTTGTCCATAAATTGATTTACTTTTTTAATAGACTCGGCATCGACCAATTCAATACGCGCAATTGGAATCCCAGCAAGCATGATTCCATTGACGGCAGATACTGCTTGTTCAACGGTTGGAAATGAAGCTCTCCCTGCCATTGTTACTTCAGGAATGCCGTACACCTTTAGAGTCAGTTCAGTAAATACACCTAGCGTGCCTTCCGAGCCGACAAATAAGCCATTTAAATGTATCCCAGATGATGATTTTGTAGCTAAGCTACCGGTATGGATAATTTCACCGTTTGCTAGAACCACTTCCAAATCCCGAACCTGATCGCGCATTATGCCATATTTGACCGAAGTTGTGCCACTTGCATTCGTAGCTGCCATCCCTCCCAATGTCGCATCGGCTCCGGGGTCGACAGAAAAGAACAATCCGTATTTTTTCAATTCTTTATTCAACTGCGTCCGTGTCACACCTGGTTGGACCTTCACCAAAAAATCACTTTCCCTGATTTCCAACACCTGATTCATCAAGGATAAATCGAGCGAAATTCCCCCTTTAATTGGAACCACATGTCCTTCTAAACTCGAACCTAGACCAAAAGGAATGACTGGTATTTCATGTTCATTCGCATAACGCATGACTGCGCTCACTTCTACAGCACTTCTTGGATAAACGACCATATCCGGTAAGTGCGGAGTATGATACGATTCATCATGACTGTGCTGCTCTAATATAGTTTCATTCACCGTGACTTGTTCTTCCGTTAGTATCTTTCTTAAATCCTCTATATAATATATATTCATTCTGCTTCCCCCTCTTTTTTAACTAAACATTCTGATAATATTATGTAAAAAAGTAGATTGCCTGAGAATAGGCAATCTATAATTCTTACTGTCCGAGCCCCTTCGTTCTATCTGTACAGGCTTTCATCGCTTGTAAAATACTAGCTCTGAACTGATTCTCCTCTAAAGAAGCAACCGCAGATATTGTTGCCCCCCCCGGAGTGCATACATCGTCCTTTAAAGCGCCAGGATGCTTTTCTGTTTCAAGCACCATTTTAGCAGCACCCATTACAGATTGTGCGGCCATTCGATATGCTTGTTTTCGTGGAATACCGTCACGAACCGCTCCATCCGCAAGCGCCTCGATAAACATGTATACATAAGCCGGTGAGGATCCACTGATTGCTGGCACTGCGTCCATCAAATCTTCATGTATAAGCTCTGTTTTTCCAAAAGAATTCAACAGTGTAGTAACATCAGTAATATCAGCTGCTGTGATTTCACGATTAATGCTGATTGCCGTCATGCCTTCACCGACAAGGGAAGGAGTGTTTGGCATCGTTCGGACAACCTTCACTGGTTTTCCCAAACCTTCCTCAATTTGTGATGTAGTTATTCCAGCTGCCATTGTAATGATCACAGCTCCTTCTTTCACATGAATCTTAACTTCGTCGAGCACTTGCTTATGCATGGCGGGTTGAATCCCTAAAAAGAGCAAATCGGCAAAACCGGCTACCTCTTTATTATCTAAACAGCCTTCAATCTTATATTTCGAGGTGATCTTCGTCAAAGTCTCAACACTTGCTGTGCTGACCATTATATTTTCAGGTGAGATGACTTCCGAGCGCAACATGCCTTCAAGCATTGCCGCTCCCATTTTACCGCATCCAATAAACCCGATTTTTTTATTCATATCTTACACTTCCAATCATAAGTTCATCTATACTCTCTCTTATTATATCGGATATGGCAAATGGAAACACGTCGCAGATATTTAGATTAGGAAGGAATTGCATATTTCTAGTCGAATTACTAAGTTTAAATAGACGAATAAACGACTTATGCAACTGATTTTTTTAGCGAAAAAAAAGGATTGACTTATAAGTCATTTTCACTATATAATTTTGACCTATTAGTCATTGAAAAAAGGAAAACAGTTTAAGGAAATGGAGAAATGAAATGCAAATCGAGAAAAGAGCAGTCAATACCAAGCTTGTCTTAACAGGATTGATCATTGGAATGTTTTTCAGTTCATTGGAACAGACAATCGTAGGGACAGCAATGCCAACGATTATTGGGGAATTGAATGGTTTCACTATCTTTGCATGGGTGACGACTGCCTATTTAATTGCCTCTACGACCGTTGTACCGATTGTTGGGAAGCTTTCAGATTTATATGGCAGACGTTCCCTTTATTTGATTGGTACAGTTATTTTTACGATTGGCTCTTTTTTATGCGCCACTGCCACTTCGATGGAGCAGCTGATTATCTATCGGGGGCTGCAAGGAATCGGGGGCGGGATGATCATGCCCTTATCCCAAACGATTATCGGCGATATTTTCACTGCTGAACAAAGAGCCAAATGGCAGGGTGTATTCGGAGCCCTTTTTGGCTTAAGTTCTGTAATTGGTCCTTTTCTGGGTGGACTGATTGTCGACCATATCAGCTGGCATTGGATCTTCCTCATTAATGTACCGACGGGATTATTATCAGCGATTTTGATTTATGTCGGGTTGAAGAACGAAGCGATTCAAAAAACAGAGAAAGTGAATATCGATTTCCTTGGTATTTTCACCTTAATTCCAGGTATTGTCCTGCTTTTATTGGGCTTAACATTCGGGGGTGATAAATTCGAATGGATATCACTTGAATCTCTCTTGATTTTCGGCAGCACCCTTGTCTTTATTGTCCTATTTATCATTTTTGAAAGAAAAGCAGTTGAACCAATTCTTGATTTATCTCTCTTTAAAAATAGAGTTTTTGCCACCACGAATATCTTAGGATTTTTGCTAGGTCTGGGTATGTTCGGGGCTATCATGTTTGTCCCACTGTTCATGCAAGGAGTTTTAGGAGTGTCACCAACAAAAGCCGGATCGACCATGACTCCGATGATGATCGGGTTGATTCTTTCTAGTGTCGTTGGCGGGCGGCTGTTGTTAAAATTTCGCTTTCGTACCGTGCTTACCTTTGGAATGGCCATTGCGACTCTCGGCTTTTTCCTAATGAGTACGATGGATGGTGAAACTACAATTCTGACCGCTTATTCCTTCATGGCTGTCTTAGGTGTGGGAATGGGTCTTGTTATGCCGACCCTGATGATTGCCGTTCAAAATGAATTTCCAAAATCACAGTTAGGATCGGTCACTGCAGCCTCGACCTTCTTTCGATCAATAGGCGGAACGATGGGTATTACGATTTTGAATGCAGTCATGAATCACAATCTACAGCAAAATATGGATGACGCGGTTGTTAGTGAAAAAAATACCCTAATACAAGAAGCATTGAAGGCACTTGCCGATAAAACAGATAATTTGTTCAATATCATGCTCTATCCTGAGAATCTGAAGATGCCGGCTGAAGTCAGCAATATCATTATAAAAACCATTGAAAATGCCTGGATTGATGCATTTTCAAGTGTATTTGTCACTGGTATCTTTTTTGTCTCTGTCGGAATATTAGTTGCTCTTTCAGTTGGTTCCGGAAAAATCAAAAGAGATCAAGAAGCGGAAAAAGATTTAGGTTAATAAATGATTAACATAGAGACCGGCGCCTTTCCAGCCGGTCTTTTTACTATCCTTCATCCCTAGGTTTCTTTTTCTACAATAAGGGAATTTTATCTATAAGAGACTATATGGAGTGATACTATGCTTAAGGATACAAATTTCCATTCAATATTACCACCGGAGTTTTATCAGCAGCCAACGCTCGTGCTGGCAAAATCCCTTCTCGGCTGCCTGCTGGTAAAAGAAACATCAGAAGGAATCGCTTCTGGATTTATTGTTGAAACCGAAGCCTATATGGGACCGGAAGATAGGGCTGCACATAGTTTTGGAAATAGAAGGACGAAGCGGACTGAAGTGATGTTCGGAAAGTCCGGAATGATCTATACATACGTCATGCACACCCATACGCTTGTCAATGTCGTAAGCGGTGGGCTGGATAAGCCGGAAGCCATCTTAATCCGGGCTGTGGAACCCTATTCAGGGCTTGAGTTAATGCATGAAAGACGTGGGCTTGCTGATTTTCGAAAGTTGACGAACGGACCTGGAAAGTTATCCAAAGCACTAGGCATTACTATGGCCGATTATGGTCAACCTTTCACAAAACCGCCGCTTTATCTTGCTTCTGGAAAAAAGCCTGAGCACATATCCAGCGGACCCCGAATCGGCATTGGCAACTCCGGAGAAGCGAAGGACTATCCATGGCGTTTTTGGGTAACCGACAATCCTTTTATATCTCGCTAATAATTTATTATTTTCCTATGCTTAAAAGGAGTGACCGCAAAACACGGTCACTCTTTTCTTTTAGGTTTCAGAACAAAAGTTAGAATGGGCAACCGAAAAATTACAAAAAGCACTGCTCAACCACGATTATATAGGAGCGACTCGTGCAGTAGTCCCTTTCTAGCCAAAGCTTTTCTAAGTGTAAAGTTCTAAATCAAAATATTTTTTCATTATTAAGTAATCTTCAGGTGTATCAACATCCATTCCCCACATCTGGTTATCAAAGGAAATGATTTTTGTTAATTGTGTATATTTTTTTATAATTTCTTTGCCTCCTTGATCTCCATCTATTGAATCGAATTCATTAAATAATTCAGCATCAAACAGAACTGGATGACCTAAATCTTCCTTATATTTTGACCGGACAATACGAATCCCTTCATGCTTATGAGCTTTATAGTGGTCAATTAGTAATTGTACAATTGATTTGGAAACTAAGGGTTGATCCGCTAAGAAAACCATGACAGCATCCACATCTTTTTTTACCGCCTGAATACCGAGTTTCAGAGAAGAAGCCATACCATTTGCATAATTTTGATTATAAATAATTTCTATATCTTCTAAATCATGAGTATAATGTCGAATTTCTTCTATATAATGACCTGCGATTAAAACGATTGGCTGTAATGAAACATCGACCGTTGCTTTAAGAGCATATTTAAAAAGAGGTTGACCATTTAAAGGTAATAATAGTTTAGGTTTTCCCATACGTGTTGACATTCCAGCTGCAAGAATTACAGCTCCTACCTTAACCATGGATTTTCGTCTTTCCATGGAGTGGAACCGGATTTCTACCATTTTTGACTGTCATTAGTTCAGTAACAATACTTATGGCTACTTCCTCCATCGTTTCGGCTCCTAGATCCAAACCAATTGGTGAATGTATCGGCCCATCGGAAAAAGTTTGTCCAATATTTATAAGCATTTCTTTTGTTCTAGCCATAGGACCAAGAACACCGATGTACCGTGGATTACTTTTCAAAGCAAGTTGTAATGCCTTTTCATCAATCTCTTGGTAATGATTCATGATGATCCACCATGAATCGGTGACATTATTTGAATTAATCTCTTCAGGATTTTCGATTAAATGTATAACAGAGGGGAAAAGTCGAGGGTTGTTAAATTCCACACGTGAATCTAATACAGTAACTGAAAAACCAGCTTTAGCAGCCAAATCAGCCACAGGTACTGCATCCCTTCCGGCTCCAGCAACAATTAATTTTTCCCCAGGTTTAACTGCATCAATTAGAAATCTGCTTCCGTCACAGCTCATTATTTCTGCACGAGTTTGCGTGTCCATACTATTTCTTGCTTTTTCAACAACCTCGCAGGGGAGATTATCCAAATCCCCAATTATATTACCTTCTTTTTCAATCAATAACCTCCTCCCAGTAGGTATTTCCAGTACACAAGAGAAAGCTTGACCCTTCTGGATAATATCTTCTGTTTTTTTCCAAAATACATCATTTTGATCTATAGGTAGAATGAGCATTTCAAGAATCCCTTTGCATCCTATTCCTAAACCCCACACTTCATTTTCACTTAAATCGTATTTATGTGTTAAAGGCGTTTTCATTTCCATTGCCTTTTCTGCCCACCCAAAAAGATCGCTTTCCAAACATCCTCCGCTTATCGTACCGAACATTTGCCCATCAGAAGCCATCATCATTTTAGTACCTGGCAGTCTGTAGGCAGAACCTTTAACACTAATTTGCATGGCAATCGCCGCTTGTTCGTTACGTTCCCATGCTAATTTAATATTTTTAAATACATCTTTAAACTCTTGTAACCGTGACATATCCGTTTCTCCTCCTGCCTGCTAAGAGTTAATTATTGACCTTTATGAAGAAAGTGAAAGATAAAAAGGAAAAATCCCTTTTCTTATCCATTTTTTCACAAAAAAATTTCTCTCTATACTATCTATTTAGTATTCTTTCTTACTAAAACTATGCTAAGAAACAGTGAAAGAGCAACAAAACATAAAATAGCAATAAACCGCCTTTATAGGAAACGCTCACCTAGATTAAAATGCAAAAGAATCAGTCCTAATGCTGCGATTAGATACGAAACACAGCCTAATATTCCTTACTGTACAACTCGTTGTGAAAAGAGTTAAAAGCATAAATAAAATTATCGTCGCACCTGCTCCACAAAAAAACTGCACGCATTATAAATTTATTAGAATAAAAGCCTACCATCATTTGAACAAAAGGCTGCTAAAGCAAAGCTAACCAAAAAGATTCTGGTCACATTGATTCACTTTCAAATCAAAATATCTGAAAATTCTTGATTTTACCCTTGTTTTTGATTTATATTTGAATCACTAGAACAATAGATAAGGAGAAAATAATGAGTGATAACAATGTGAAAAGAGTATTGGACACCATCATCAGCACATCCAATAACAATATTACCGTGACCGATGAAAAGGGTTTTATTTTATTTACGAATCCTAACCACTGGTGGATTTATGGAATTGAGCCCGACCATTATCTTGGAAAATCGGTTTACCAGCTGGAAACTGAAGGAATACTTTCTCCATCGATCACCGCTATGGTTTTGAAAGAACGGACACCTATTCAAATCATGCAACATACGAAGACGGGAAAAATCGTCATGTCGACTGCATATCCCATCTTTAATGATGATGGTGAACTGGTTCGCGTCGTTAGTTATGCCCAGGACCAAACAGAAATTAGAAACCTACAGGATCAATACGGACAATTGAAGAAAAAGGTTCAAGACTACCAAACAGAGGTCGAGGAACTTCGGGAACAGGAAGAACTTATCTATCGAAGCAAGGAAATGCGGCAAATCGCCAAAACGATACTCCGTGTTTCAAAAACGGATGCTACTGTCATGCTTCTCGGGGAATCCGGGGTTGGAAAGAGCGTCTTTGCCCGAAGGCTCCATAATCAGAGCTATCGCAGTAAAGAACCATTCATCGAAGTCAACTGCAGTACCATTCCAGAAAGTCTTTTTGAATCTGAAATGTTTGGATACGAGGCAGGATCCTTCACAGGGGCGCAAAAGCATGGGAAACAAGGATTGATTGAACTGGCACATAACGGAACCTTATTTCTAGATGAAATCGGAGAACTTCCCCTGGATATGCAGGTGAAATTATTAAATGTTCTGCAGGAGAAAAACTTTAAAAGAGTGGGTGGAAAAAAAGAGCATAAGATAGACTTTCGGCTCGTAACAGCAACAAATCAAAACCTCGAAGAAATGGTAGAAAAAGGATCATTTAGGCTCGATTTGTATTACCGCTTAAACGTGATTCCTGTCCATATCCCACCTTTACGAGAAAGAAAAGAGGATATTGCCATCTTAATCAATCATAATCTCGAGATCATTAACAAGAAATACAAGACCGACAAGAAATTGCACCCATCCACATACGAAATCCTCATCCAGCATAAATGGTCCGGGAACGTACGTGAATTAGAAAACTTAATTGAACGGCTCATTTTGACTTCCGAAGACTCCATTATTTTCCCAGGCTTCCTCCCCTCCTACTTTCATAGTCAAGAATCTTTGGAGAAAAAGGATGATACCCTAATGATCGATCAAATGATGGTTGAGGACAGCGATCTCAAGACAGCTCTTGAACAAGTGGAAAAATGGATGATGATGAAAGCACATAAACAATGTAAATCCACATATGAAATGGCTAAATTTTTAGGCATTAGCCAGCCTTCTGTCGTTCGAAAAATGAAGAAATATCAAAGTCAACTCTCCTGAGTAATGTAGCTTTGAAATAAAGTTTAATCAAATTAATGCTATTGAGATTTCCTTAGTCATTTTTGTGTTCCTTAATCAACTAACGCACCTGTAGTTGAACAAGTACTTTCTCTCTAGAATTCGAACACACTTCGATCCACATATCAAAAGAAAAATACTTTCGGCTGAAACAGAAGTTCAATTCTACATGACCAATTACAACAGCAAGCAGACGCTTAAGCAACCAATGATATCATTGCCGGTAAGGAAGAATTAACTTAATTAGCTAACTTCAAATTACAAATATACAAGCAGCCTTTGATGTGTAATATCGGGAAGTGTTACCAACTTAAACAACTACATAAGACCTCTACAACCTCTCCTATTTGGAGGGGTTTATATTATGAAATCAACTTGTACACTTTTCCTAATCCTTTTTTTCTTTTTATGTTTTATCTTCTAGTTTTTGGAGACCTTAAAAATAACCACAATTAGGAGGGGTAAAGTGAAAACAGAAGATGAAAAAACCTCAGAAGGCTTAAATGAGATTTTTGAAATTATTAATGCTAAAGGTGACATAGAAGAATTAAAAGAAATCGTCCAAAAATCTGATGAACAATTAGATAAAGACAAATAAATGAGAGGATTTAATATCCTCTTTTTTAGCTGATTTACATTCTTCTTAATGAATAGTTTCAATTACGACACCAAAGATCAACTATCCTGCACCTTTATCTGCATAAGGAAAGGCGATCCTTCTTAATGAAGAATCGCACCTATTAGTGGAGCAAGGATAGTAATCTTTTTGTCTATCAAAAAACTCTCTTTTCTAAACTTTGAATACTGAATATCGGTATCCATATTCTTGAAAATTCTAACAGAGATATTACGTTTCAGTAAATAACTCTCCTTTGTTCTGGTTATTCTATCTTGCAGCTGTCGCTGGGCTGCCACAGGTTGTTCAAATGCTTTGGACTTCAATGATAGGCAGCAAGAAAGTAATAGGTGGAATAACATCCGGAAGAACTGAGGATCTAATCTTTCTCAAAGAGCTTATTGAGGCGGGAAAGATAAAATCTGTCATAGATAGGCACTCTCCGTTGGAACAAATTGCCGAGGCTCATAGCTATGTAGAAAAAGGACACAAAAAGGGTAATGTAGTAATAACTTTGGAACATAATAACAAAACCTAATAAAGCGGATGCACCGGACCGCTCATGGTAAAAAAACAAGAAATCACGGTAGATGCATGATGGTTTTTTCTTAGCAGGTCTTTTTACATAAAAATAAGAGGCCTTCATATAGAAAGCCTCCTTCTTACTATAATTATTATTTGTTTGACACACCTGCCGACTCAAATGTTGCCATTTCCTTTATGACCAATGTCGCCGACTTAAGAATAGGAAAAGCAACTGCGGCTCCTGTTCCTTCTCCTATTCTCATTCCCAGTTGAAGAATTGGCTCTTTACCAAGCAATTCAATGGCCGTTCTATGTCCCGGCTCTGCGGATTGATGTCCGACAAACATATAATCAGATGCACGACCCGAAATCAGGTTTGCAATTACAGCAGCCGTCGTTGTAATAAAACCATCTACAAGAATGGGAATTCGGTTATTGGCTGCTGCTAGCATGGCTCCTGCCATCCCGGCAATTTCGAATCCGCCAATTTTCATCAGAATATCGATTGGATCATCAGGAATAGGTTTTCTTAATAAGATTGCTTCTTCAATAACTCTTTGTTTATGTAAAATACCTTCACTTTTTAGTCCTGTTCCCTGGCCTACAAGCGATTCTACGCTCTTCCCGCTAATAACGGAGATGATTGCAGAACTAGCTGTCGTATTTCCGATTCCCATTTCACCGAGGATTAGACATTTCGCTCCCTGTTCAATCATTTTCTGCGCGCGCTCATACCCGATTTCAAGCGCTTGGTTTACTTCTTCCCGTGTCATCGCATCTTCTTTATAGAAGTTTCTTGTTCCACGGCGGACTTTCCTTGAAGTTAATTCCGGTGCTTCAATATCAGCGTCAATCCCGATATCAACTATGTCAAAAAAAGCATGAATCGCACGGCTGAATACATTGATGGCGGCTCCGTTATTCAGGAAATTGAGAGCCATTTGTTCTGTCACTTCTTTTGGATAAGCGGAAACCCCCTCATCCGTAATCCCATGATCGGCTGCAAACACAATCACGCCCGGTCTCGATACTTCAGGAAAGGCTTCACCTGTCATCTTTGCTAATTCAATTATCAATTCTTCCAGCCGTCCCAAACTTCCCTGCGGAACTGTCAGAAAATCCACATACCTTTTTACCTGCTGTCCCATTTCTTCATCCAGCATTGGGATGGAGAGAGTGGCTAATTCATTCTTCATTATGAAAAAACCTCCAAAATTCAAAATAAAAAACCTTAACCATTGGAAAAGGTTCTTAATCTATCATCTGCTATAAATACAACTTAGTCCATATTATTACGCTATAAAATTTCTCTTCAAGTAATATGAATAATTAACACACGCGTATTCCAAGTTTATAATTTTTACTGTGGCATCCCTAGTTCGCTTAATGGATAGAAACGAAATTCCACTTTACCCACAAGTGATTCCTCGGATATAAAACCAAATCTTCTGCCATCCCAGCTATCCCTACGATTATCTCCCATGACAAATAAATAACCATTGGGTACTTTGGATTTCCCTAATAGATTTTGCAGGGTAAAATTCTCCGTCAGATTTTCTTCAGGTGGAATTTCCTCTTTATTTGTTTTCAAATATGGTTCTGTATACTTTTTCCCATTGATATATAGTACGTCTTTTTTCACTTCCACACTGTCACCTGGAAGGCCGATCACCCTTTTGATATACTTCTTATCTGCATCAGGAGCATGAAATACGACCATATCGAAATGTTCGATCTTACCGATTTTTGTAACTACAATCCTGTTATTGTTTTCATAAGTTGGCTCCATTGATTTACCTTTAACAATCACTGGGGTAAATAAAAACTGGTTGCAAATAAACACGATTATTAAAGCAAATAGGATAGATTTCACCCATGAAAATACTTCACTTTTTATATCTTTCTGCATAGATACTCCCCTCTCCTCTATTTTGAACGGCTAACATTTCTAAAATAAAAATCTCTTCATATTAATATTTTACTTAAATGGATTTATTATGTATATAGTAGAAGTCGTTAAGTCAAAAGTTCATTCTTTTAAAATACGTATTATTGAAAATGGTAAACTTACTTATGAAGAATTTCACGTAGGAAATGGATGGATGAATGAATGATGCTGAAGACTATTAATAAACAAATGGATAAAGCTATGCCGCTTATTACACCAATAAGCGTTGTTATTGGCGTCTTATTAGCCGAACATTTAACTGACTACACATTTCTAGTTCCATGGATATTTGCTTTCATCACATTTGCAGGAAGTTTAGGCTCAAACTTTAAATCACTGCAACGGGTAGTCACACACCCTTTACCTGTTTTCATCGTTTTGATCATCCTGCACGTACTTATGCCAATATGGGCCTGGGCCCTTGGCCATTTAGTTTTTCGTGGGGATGCCTTCACGATTACGGGTTTAGTTTTATCAGTAGTCATTCCAACGGGTGTCACCAGTATGATTTGGGTATCCATTTATAAAGGAAATGCCGTACTTGCTCTAACCATTATCCTCATCGACACCCTGCTCTCTCCATTCATCGTTCCTTACAGTGTTGCCCTTTTCGGAGGCGGCTCAATCGAAATGGATATGTGGTCAATGGTGAAAGGGTTAATCGGAATGGTCGTTCTTCCGTCCATGCTGGCAATGTTCTTGAATCAGACTACGAAAGGCAAGGTAAAAACAAGTCTATCCCCCCGCTTAGCCCCTTTTTCCAAACTAAGCGTAGGAATTGTCGTAATATTGAACAGTTCAAAAATTGCACCCTATTTAACTCATTTCGACAAAAAATTAATAATCATGACCTTCTTAGTTTTATTTATAGCCGCTTCAGGCTATGCTCTTTCTTGGATAATTGGTAAATTATTAAAATGGGAAAAGGAAGACGTCATTACCTTAACTTTTACCGGCGGGATGCGGAACATCAGTGCTGGAGCTGTTCTTGCGACCACCTATTTCCCGGCTGCCGTTGCGGTTCCTGTAGTACTTGGAATGCTGTTTCAACAGATGCTCGCTTCCTTTTTCGGATATTCATTAGATAAGTATTACCATCGACGTTTTTCAAAGATTAAATCGGATGGTTTTTTTTAAACTTGAAATAATTCATGCTTACTTCGTTAGGAATAAGGTGTGATTTCAGGCACCTTAGAATTGAGGGCCCAATTGCCGATATCCCGAATTTTATATTCAATCGGATCATGCAATGTATGGGTTCTTATATTCCTCCAAAATCGATCATACTGATACCTAGCCGAGGTAGCTCTTGCACCCATTACATCAAACATACGATTCGTTACCTCTAATGCCGTTTTCGCTACAGAAACCTTCGCTGTTGCAATTGTGATCCCGCACTCTCCCCGTTCCTGCTCAGTTAGTGTCCACTCTTTTCCCCATACAAACTGCAGGGCATCTGCAGCATTTTGAGCCAGTGCAGCTGAAGCTTTTAATTGAACGAATAATTCTCCATAATGGCGAATGGTATAGGGATCGCTGGTTGCATCTTCTACATTAGACGTCAACCAAGGACGGGTCACATTCTTTGTATAGTTTTTTGCTTCTTCAAAGGCTCCTTCCGCAACTCCTAGCATCACATGAACCAAAATTGTTTGGGCAATATGTGTCCTTAATGTAGGAAACAAACCTTGGAGGTCTTGTTCATAATAATCAAGCACCTCTTCATTTTTCAGTAACACTTCATTAAAAATAACAGTCCCGCTGTCTGTTTGCCGCTGTCCAAAACTATCCCAATCATCCTGTATAATAATTCCTTTTCGATTAGTTGGAATAACAGCAATAACAGGGCGTTCAAAACCTGTGCTCTTAGCAGAAATCAATAAGCGGGCAGAATCCATTGCCCCTGAACAAAAGCTTTTTTTCCCACTCAATATCCATTGTGAGTTTTCTTTCTTCAATAGCAAATTTTCATCCCGCGGATTAAAGGCATTTCCCCAGAACAAATTTTTTTCGGCCGTTTCCTTATATAACTTTTCTTTCTGAAATGGAGATCCGAATAAGTGGACAGATGTCAAACATAAGAAATGATATCCGAATAAATGTGCGATCGATCCATCCACTTTTGCCAGTTCACGTGTTAATTGTAAAACTGTTTTCCAATCTTCCCCTTTCCCTCCTAGGGATTTTGGAATCATAAGCGAAAGCAAACCACTTTCACGAAGTAAGTCACGCTCAAATTTTGCCGTTCCTCCTCTTTTATCTCGCTCAATTGCTGTTTTAGCAAATTCCTTCGCGAGATTGTTAGCTATCTCAAGATAATTAGCCTTATTTTCTTTCGCTATTTTCATTAATTGAGTCCTCCTTAATTCGTCTTGATTTTTCAAAAATAATAAAGAGACTCCCCTCTCAAGATATAATCCACCTTGAATTGGGAGCCTCTAGTGACCTAGTCGGCTATTTAATTATCAGAATCTTCGTTTTAATATTAAATCTTATTAAACACATTAGTCAAGTAATGTTTAAGAATGGTTTTTTATAAAGGGTACAAATCCGCCTCTCAATACTCACTTGACAGGTAGGCTTAATGTATATTAAACTTTCTCACAAAGGTGTACGTACTTAAAAAAACAAAAAATGCTGACTGGTTTACCAGAGGCTCTTGTCGAACTCTTCTTTTTTGAAGGCTGACAAGAGCCTTTCTTTATGAAAAATTGCTTTTTAGATAAGAGTATTCCCGAAAAACAGGAGGTAATTTTAATGAGTTTACAATTTGCATATTGGGCACCAAATGTAAGTGGAGGTCTGGTTATTTCGGATATTCCCCAAAGAACAGGTTGGACGTATGACGCGAATAAACGATATGCACAAATGGCCGAAAATCTTGGATTTGATTATGTTTTACTACAAACTAGATTCTTTGCAAGCTATGGGGCTGAGAATCAATTAGAAGCTGCTACGCTTGCTTCTGCATTGGCAAGTGTGACTAATAAAATTAATATCATTACAGCCGTTCTTCCTGGACTATGGCACCCAGGTGTCGTAGCCAAAATTATCTCAACAATCGATCATATCAGCAATGGACGTGCTTCCATAAATATCGTTAGTGGATGGTTTAAAGGCGAGTTTACTGGTTATGGAGAACCATGGTTAGATCATGATGAACGTTATCGGCGTTCTGAAGAGTTTATACAAGTTCTACGGAATTTATGGACAAAGGAAGCGACTACTTTTAAGGGTGATTTTTACCGAACAAATGAAGCACCCCTAAAACCCAAACCGATTAACCCTCCCAAAATATTTCAAGGTGGCAACTCTATTGCCGCAAGAGAAATGGCAGGACGAGTGTCTGATGTTTATTTTATAAACGGAAACACACTAGAGAAATTAAAAGAACAAATAGACCATGTACGATCACTGGCTCGCTCGAATGGAAGAGAAATTCAGATTGGTGTCAATGGTTTTGTGATTGTCCGTGATACAGAAGAAAAAGCAAAACAAGTTTTAACAGATATTGTTTTACATGCAGATCAAAAGGCTGTCGAAGGATTTAAAAGCCAAGTGAAATTTGCAGGTCAAGCTTCTTCACAAGGTGAAGGAATGTGGCAAAACTCAACATTCGAGGATCTCGTTCAATACAACGACGGATTTAAAACCGGGTTAATTGGGTCTGCCGAGCAAGTTGCGGACCGCATCATTAAATTGAAAAAAATCGGAGTGGATATCATCCTAACAGGATTCCTGCACTACGAAGAAGATTTACAAGTCTTCGGGGAGAAGATAATTCCTCTCGTAAGGCAAAAGGAAGCAAAGGTAAAAGAAGATACTGCTACTATATCGCTAATAGCAAAGAATGCAACACTGATTTAAAGTGATCACAATACTCCGAAGTAGTACAAGTATTTGAGTTTTCATAAGCATCCTTTTTCCCTTTCAATAAAATAACAATTATAATATCAAAGTGGAACAAATTAACACGAATGGAAAATACAAATAAATACTCGGAGGTAATGAAGATGAAAGTTGTTGCAATTGTAGGGAGTATTCGTAAAGAATCTTATAACCTAAAGCTTGCTAAATTTATTCAAACTCAATATCAAGAACGGTTTGAACTTGAAATCTTAAACGTTCGGGATTTGCCTTTTTATGACCAAGATATCGAAAACGACCCTCCTGTAGTGGTAAAAGAATTTAAAAGCAAAGTGGCCAATGCAGATGCAGTCTTGTGGGTAACTCCTGAATACAATGGAACGATTCCAGGCGTATTAGGCAATGTTATCGATTGGTTATCACGTGTAGATAAAGTCATGATTGGTAAACCATCATGGATCATGGGTGCGTCCATGGGACATTTAGGAACGGTTAAAGCCCAATTACATTTGCGTGAAATTCTATTTGCTCTAGGTATCTCCTCTCCTTTGCTTCCTGGAAATGAAGTTTATGTTGGAGCAGTTCATGAAAAAATCGATAAAGAAGGTACTCTTACTCATGAACCGACTGTTCAGTTTTTAGATACGGTCGTTGATAACTTCATTACCTGGTTTAATCATCATAATCGTTAATTTAGTAAAAATCCCAGTAGGAATGATCCTACTGGGATTTTTTGTGCATCAAACCTATTCATTAAGCTACCTACGCCTAGTATAAGTTGTGAGACAGATTCACTCTTTTTTAGCTGAACTTGCATCTTCCCTTTTTAAAAAGTCTTAAAAAGATTGAAGAACGAGCCAACCCGGTAAAAGGCCGCTCTTTCAGTTTTATTTCATAAGAACTATGTTGAGAAAAGCCCTTATTATGTATAGAAAAGGGCTCGCCTATTATACCAGAAGTAAATTTTCAACCATTAATATTAAGATGAGTTTGTTCAAGAGATGCCTTCATCCTCTTCCCGCTTGAAATGAAGGGTATTTCGTCATGCCTCCATCAGCAAATAGGGTGATGCCCGTAACATAACTAGACTCTGAAGATGCCAGCCATACGGCAACCGCAGCGATTTCTTCAGGCTTTCCAATGTACCCCATCGGAATCATACTTTCAAGATCCTTTTTCTTTTCAGGATCTTCAAGCTTGTCGGCATTTATTGGTGTGGCTATTGCACCAGGACCAATGCTATTTACACGAATACCTTTTGGCGCATATTCTAACGCCAAAGTTTCCGTAAGCAACTTCACACCACCCTTGCTTGCCGCGTAGTGAACAAATAAAGGCCAAGGAATTTTCTCATGTACACTGGACATGTTTATCACATTTCCTTTAATGTTGTTTTCTACAAAATACTTGATGGCTTCACGGCAACCTAAAAAATTACCGGTTAAATTGGTATCAATTACCCGGTTCCAGTCGCTTAAGGGCATCTCATGAGAAGGTACTGGATTTTCTATTCCTGCATTATTAATGAAAATGTCTAGTTTTCCAAATTCCTTTATGGCTGATTGCACAAGATTAATTACATCTTCTTCAACGGTGACATCACCTTTTACTGCAATAGCCTCCCCATCTGTTTTTTTGATTTCTTCTAACACACTATCTGCTTCCTCTAATTTAGTACGGTAATTAACCACGACCTTTGCCTTTTCCTGAGCAAAGCGAATTGCCATTGCTTTTCCTAAACCAGTAGATGAACCAGTTATCACAACGACCTTGCCTTCTAAATCTGTATACATTCTATCATCCTCCAATTAGCTTTTTGCGAGGCCGAGCATAACCCCAGCTATAATAATCAAGATAATTCCAATAACGATTCCAATTAATTGGCGCTTTGTTTTCTTCTCACGTAAAATGATGATCCCGCCGAGAGTTGAGATGACTATGCCCATTTGAGATAGGGAAAAACTCGTAGCGACTCCCACACGAGGCTGTGATATAAATAAAAACATGTTTCCTGCTGCCCATATTAATCCAGGAATGATATTGCGAATTGCATACTTATTAAACGGCTTATGTTTAAACGTTAATAATAAGCCACCTACCACCATCCCGATTGCTTGAGGAAACAATGCTGACCAGCCATTAACATCAAAGAGACGTGCAACAACCACATAAACTAAATAACCAAATGTTGAGATGAGTAGAATAACGATTCCCTTTTTCAAGTTTCCCGATTTACTCTCTTTTGATTCTTTATCTTCCAGTGAGGTCAACACGATTCCAATGATAATAAATACTAAAGCCAGTACGCCTAAAATAACTGCTTTCAGTGTAGACCATTCGTGAAAAACTATGACTCCAAATAAAGTAGTAGAAATCAGCTGTAATCCCGTTGAAATCGGCATTGTTTTAGAAACACCCATTAAATCAATGCTTTTGAGCTGATTAGCTTGTCCAACAGCCCAAAAAAGTCCTGAAACAAACCCCACACCAAAAACTAGAGGTGACAACTTGATATCCGCGAAAAAATAAACCCCAATAGAAAAAATCAAAGCCCCAATCGTTGTACCGAGCGTTTGACTATAGGGACCACCACCAAGTTTCACATTAAATAAAACGATACTTCCCCAGAATAGTGCCGGTAAGAGAGCTAATAATATATCCATCTTCAACCCCCACATATGTATGTTCAAAACATTAAATCAGGAAATTTTATTTTGTCTTTTTTTAATATGTTCTCATTAAGGAAATTGAGCCATGGTAATTTTATCAATGAAAACTTCTTAGATTTTGATCATCTAATAACCAATTAATCTAATGAATGATAATGATAAATTCAAAAGGATAGACAAATTCAGCTTCAGAAATATTGTCCAACATAAAAAGGATTGCCAGCGGTAACCCTCTTTTCTCAATATAGAGCGTAAATTGAAGAAAGAGCAAACCCAGTTAAGGTTTGCTCTAAGACTGACTGTAGGCAAAAGTGTTTATTTCTAATTGTTAAAACAAAGTTCATTGGAGCGGAAGGTGCAAGACTCCTGCGGGAAAAGCGTGTCCAAGGGAGACCCCACAGGCGCAAAGGCGCCGAGGAGGCTCCCTGACCGCCCGCGGAAAGCTTAGTGCCCTACGTTCCAATCAACGTTCGAATTTTTACAACCCCTCAAAAAAACTGTAGACAAACCCTGTTAAGGTTTGCTCTTTCGGTAGAGAATACAGCAAAGTAAGGCTGTCTGTGAAATCACTTGTTATATATTTTTATTTCTTCAAATGATAAGGTACTGTCGTAATAACTACATTTCTTCTATAAAGTAAGTAGGCACGGATCAGTAAACTAGATTGGTTATGAAGAATATTGTGCCAGCCTTTCTTCGGAATAAATTGTGGAATGATTACAGTAACCTTATAGTTAGATTCCCTCGCTTTATGTTCAACTGTATCTACAAATTTAGTTAATGGCTGAATGATACTTCTGTAATAAGAGTTCAGTGTGACGAGTCTAACATCTGGTTGCCACTTCTTCCATTTTTCTTCGAATTTTTTTTCATCTTCTCTTTCAAAAGCAACATAAACGGCAATAACCTGATGTGCTGAAAGAGATTTAGCATAATTTAAGGAGTTCTCAACCACATGCGTTATACCAGCCACAGGTACAATAATAATATTCCCTTCTATTGGTAATATAGGCTCACAAGTTGTAATCCTAAGTTGGTCACCAACTGCTTCATAATGCTTTCTAATTCGATGAAAAATAACAATGATGATAGGTAAAAAAATCAAAACAGGCCAAACCTGAGTAAATTTGGTTAAAAAGAATATCATCGTGACGATAAAGCTAATAATGGCACCAATTGAATTAATGGTTAATTTCATCATCCATCCTTTTGGCTTTTCGCGAATCCATTTAACAATCATCCCGGACTGAGACAACGTAAATGGAATAAATACCCCTACCGCATAAAGTGGAATAAGATTTTCTGTATGTCCTCCAAATGCGATTATTAAGATGATTGATGCAAGTCCTAGTATGATAATTCCATTGGAATATCCTAATCGGTCTCCTCTAATTGTAAACGCCCTTGGTATGAATTTATCCTTTGCAAGATTTACCGCAAGCAAAGGGAAAGCAGAATAGCCAGTGTTGGCAGCAAGAATTAATATTAATGCTGTCGTTCCTTGGATAAAGAAATACATAAAGTTGCGTCCAAATATCTCTTCAGCAATTTGTGAAACAACAGTTACCTCTGCGCTAGGAACAATGCTTAAATAATAGGCTAAGAATACAATACCCGTAAATAACACAGCAAGTAAGGAACCCATTGCTATTAATGTTTTTGCAGCATTATTAGGCGCTGGATTTTTAAAGTTTGGAATCGCATTGGAAATCGCTTCAACTCCTGTTAATGCAGAGCTACCTGATGCAAAAGCTCTTAGAAGTATAAATAAACTGATCCCTGCTACTGGTGTTCCGATTGATGCATGTAAGTCAGGGGAAACTTCACCAGTCAAAATTTTGTATACACCTACACCAATCAGAATGAATAACGCTAAAACGAAAAGATACACTGGATAGGCTAATACGGAAGCCGACTCTGTTACCCCTCTTAGGTTAAGGATGGTAAGAAGAATTACAAAAATTATAGCAATAACGACATTATATGAATGTAGGCTGGGAAAAGCAGATGTGATGGCATCTGTACCCGCAGAAACACTTACAGCCACAGTTAGGATATAGTCGACTAACAAAGATCCTCCAGCTATCAGCCCAGGATTTACACCCAAATTGTTTTTTGAAACCACGTATGCTCCCCCGCCATGAGGATAAGCAAAGATAATTTGTCTATAGGACAAGATTAAAGCCATTAACAGAATCAATACACCAATGGCGATAGGAATGGAATACCAAAATGCTGCGGCACCCACTGTAATTAAAACAATTAAAATTTGTTCCGGGCCATATGCAACGGAAGACAAAGCATCAGAAGATAATATGGCCAAAGCTTTTGTTTTGTTAAGCTTTTGGTCACCTAATGCAGTAGATTTTAGAGGCCGGCCTATTAAGAACCTCTTTATAGAAGATAACACTAGAAATCACCGCCATTTTTCAAATTAAGTTTATTTTGCCCAGTTATATGAAAAAAACTTTACGAAAAAAACAAGAATAAAATAGAAAAATGCCCACAAGTCATAGTTAAATAGACCTGCAGACATCATTTTTTTGTCTCACAAGCTCCACCTTCCTTCTCATATAACGCTTACGAGGTTAGCTGTCGGATTCGGACCTTTGAGTAGCCCTACCTAGAAAGGATTCACCCCTTGGATTGTAAAACAATCCTAATAACGGTTCCCCCGTACCATAAGGTTTCAGCGATTTAGAAATATGAAACTGTTGATATCATACTCCCGTGATTCGGAAAAGTAAATGAAAAATTTGCAAACAAAAAGAATAATTTTTTCTTAGAGAGGTTATGTTGTTAACGAATACTTCATTAGTGATTAAGACGCATGGTACCAAGAAAGGATAGAAGAGAATTACATGCCAAAAAAAAATGATAACCCAATAATATCTGATGAATTTTTAGATCAAGTGGTTAAAGAAATTAACGAACAATATGGTGGTCCTACAATGGAAAAAAATGATCCGCACCAAAATAGAGATAGGGAAGAACGAAGCTGAATACATCTCTTATTTATTAACAAAAGGAAATTTCTTTCTGAATATCCCAAAAAAAAACTCTGGATTCCTCTCACCCAGAGTTTTTTCACACTAGACACCTTTAATTCCTCACCTGTTTATTACCAGTAAATTAGGAACTACCATTTGTACTTCTCTCCTCTTTGTGGTTTCTTATCAGCTCAAAATACGCTCTCACGATTTGTAATTTTTCTATACTCAACTTATAGAGAAAACTTTATTTTTAGTTGAGTACGAATGGAAATCTAGTAATCTCCCCTCACCCTTTAGGACTCGTATATTCATTATGATTAACTAATTAAAAATTATGTGCTCTTTCTTTTAACAACTTGTCCAAACCAATATAGCTTATTCTCATAGAATGATTACAAGAAATTATTATTACCGAAAGGAGAGAAAGAACATTGAGTGAAACTGATGAAGTTTTATATGATACTCCAATGGTCCCAAATGGAAAACTAATTTCTGGCCATACAAAGGAGTTTCAAAAAGATGTACTTGGCTTTCTTACCCGTTTATCAAAAGAATATGGAGACGTTGCAAAATTTCGTTTTGGACCTTTCCAAAATGTTTACCTCATTTCAAATCCGGATTTAATAAAGCAGATACTTGTAACGAAACAAAAATCCTTCGTCAAATCAAAGGACAGCAATGCTATAAAACCACTCGTTGGTGATGGACTTCTTACTAGCGAAAAAGACGTTCACATGCGCCAGAGAAGGCTTATTCAACCCTCTTTCAAAAAGTCCCATATTAGCAATTATGCCCAGGATATGATTGATATAACAATGGACTATATTTCAACTTGGGAAAATGAGAAAGAACGGATTATTACGAAAGATATGATGAATATCGCCCTTGGGATAATAAGCAGGACCATGTTCAGCATGGATTTCAAAGATGGGTATGATGTGGTCGGAGAACCGATGGAAGCAGCCTTGAAAATTTCCGTCAAAAGGATGAGAACACTTCTTCAATTACCCTTATGGGTTCCAACTAAAAGCAACCGTGAATATAAAAATGCGATACAAAGACTTGATAAAGTGATTTATAGCATTATCGAAAAACGTAGGGAAGATGCAGAAAGACATGAAGATATGCTTGGAATTTTAATGGAGGCTCGAGATGATGAGGACGGCTTAGGTATGTCAAACCAGCAAGTACGCGATGAACTAATGACCATCTTCATTGCCGGTCACGAAACGACGGCAAATACGCTTTCCTGGGCCATATACTTTCTTTCACAGAATCCAGAAGTGGAAACTAAACTTTTCAATGAAATAGATAGAGTAATAGGCAACCGTACTCCTACGCCTGACGATTTCATGAAATTAACATACACACAAAATATTATCAGGGAATCACTTCGCATATACCCGCCAGTCTATATCATTTCACGGGAAGTGGAGGAGAATGTGAAAATAGGGGGGTATCATTTTAAAAAAGGCGATATGTTTTTGCTAAGTCCATATGTGGTGCAGCACAAGCCGGAGTATTTTGATAATCCAGATTCTTTTATTCCTGAGAGATTTGAAAACAACTATTTGAAAACTTTACCTACGTATGCTTACTTTCCGTTTAGCGGGGGACCAAGAGTTTGTATTGGTAATTATTTTTCATTGATGGAAGCTGTGCTTGTCCTAGCGTGTATTGCTCAACGATATAGAATTAGGCTAGCACCGGACCATCATGAAGTAAAACCAATTACAACACTTACACTCAGACCAAAGCGTGGATTGCGCATGATAGTAGAAGAAAGAAATGAAGAAGGGTTCCACCCTGGAGCTTCTGAAATTTAAATGAATATAAAATGGATTACATGAACAAAACTTTCGTTTTTAAGAGCCGGACCTATTTTGGTGGACATCTGAATTACAAAAGGAGGGATGAAAATGTATATGCTTCATTCACACAAGATGGGTACCATCCACACTGAAATGCACTATCTAGGGATGGCTTCACAGGTATTTGCCGGTTATTTAGAATTTCTACAGGATAGTGAACAGGTGCAGGACACCGATTACCTACATCCACTTTCTTTCTCCACGTTATGTGAGAGTGAATAGAATAGCCTCACAGTTCTTTTTAATAATTATAGAAGAAACCGACCCTATTAAGGTCGGCTTTTTTTATTTTTTTAGCAGTAGCCGCCATATCCTTGAACCGGGGCATATCCACCGTCGTATCCACCACCGTATCCACCACCACAAAAGCTAGCTCCAACAATTATTAACAATATAAACAAAACAACTATAAAGGCGAAACCTCCACCAAATCCAAATCCGCCGTCACAACTTGACTCACAACCTGACATATAGAAACATCTCCTTATTTGTTTTTATAGAAGAACTTAAATGGGTTAGTTCATCTTATGCACTAGTCAGGAAAATGACAGCAATAATACAATTTAACTTTTTTTGGTCTTATAATTGGTTATTTCATGATCTTCACTGAATATTGAATAGGATGAAAATTATTTTGTATCAGCTTTATATATATTTTAAAGTCTCACTTATATAGTGTATATTTTCAGATGATTAACCGCACTTTAAGAAAAGATTGAAGGTGATAGCATGGCCAAAATGCTTCCAGTTTTATTAATTTTTTTAGGTACGTATTTACTTATTATGGTCATTGACAACTTACAGGGTTTGAATATGTTCCAATCTCTCTATAACATTAAACAATATTTTACAGTCGCTCGTGGAGAAGATTACTTTCTCCTCTTTTCATTCATTTTTTTCTTTCTATTTTTGAGTATCTTCACAGCCAAAAAAAAAACCAACAGCCTCCCTCTTCATGAAACTGTTGGTTTTATTTTTTGCTTTATATATGCTGTAATCAATAATAGAATGGGGACTCCTATAAACAAAGGTGGATGCAGCAAGTAGGGAACAATTTTGAGTCCTTCATCTATATGAGCCTGATAGCTAGGGGCAATCAAAGGAGATAAGAAGAATTCCATTATCGAAATTATAAAGAGCAATGAACCCGAATTCCTCATATTTGGATTTGGGTTCTTTGTTTACAAAGATGAACTTATATGAACGGGAATCTAGATATAAGTATTTTCAGTAGTTCCTCACAACATTTATTTCCTAAAAAATAACCTCCTTAAAAGTGAGTATTCTAATACAAAAATAAATTAACTTTAACAAATGACATTTTAATAAGAATAAGTATCAAAATATGTTTAAATAATATCCACAATTCATTCTCTCGTGTTAAAGATATAATTTTTCTGTTCCCCTACATAAATTGACATTATTCTGAATTATGATATATTAATATAGTTACTTTAGTACACAAAAGCGTTTAATCACAGAAGAGTCCTTTGATTTTTATTAAAATAATATTTTATTAAAATAACGGAAGAAAGGCATGAATAACATGGAAAAGACTCATCATGATTTACAAAGGGGCTTATTGCCAAGACATGTCCAGTTTATTGCGTTAGCAGGAATGATAGGAACAGGGATCTTTAAGGGGAGCTCAGATACATTAAATATGGCTGGTCCAAGTGTTGTGATAGCCTATTTAATAGGGGGCCTATTGTTATTTATTGTAATGGCAGCTTTAGGAGAAATGGCAACCGTTTTTCCCAATTTGAACGTACAACATCTTATAAATAAAGCTTTTGGGTTTCAATTATCCTTTATTGTAGGATGGCTCTATTGGTTTAACTGGATTATCGTGATCATTGTAGAAATAGTGGCAGCCGGAAGCTTTTTACAATACTGGTTTCCTTCTGTACCATTATGGCTACTAAGTATACTATGTGCGTCAGTAGTAATAGGAATAAATTTGTTTCAAGTAAAATACTATGGAGAACTCGAGTTTTGGTTTGCAGGTATTAAAATAATAACTTTAATTGCTTTTATTATTTTAGGAGCTTTGATTCTGATAGGAATTTTCCCTAGTTCCGCTTCATTTTCTAATTATACGGAACATGGTGGCTTTTTCCCCCAAGGAATTGGAGGCATGTTAAGTGCACTTTTAGTTGTAATGTTTTCATATGGGGGTGCTGAATTAATTGGTGTGGCTGTCACAGAAACCAAAGACAGTCAGCGAGTTATACCAAAAATCATTAAAGGAACAGTATGGCGGGTAATCCTTTTTTACGTCTTGCCAATTCTTATTATTTGCGGAGTAATACCTTGGAACCAAGTAAGTACTGAAGAGAGTCCTTTCGTTCAGGTTTTCAGCTTAACAGGACTTCCAGGAGCTGCTGATATTATGAATTTCGTTCTTTTAACTGCTGTCTTATCAGCTGCAAATTCAGGTATATACGCTACATCAAGAACATTGTTTACTCTTTCTCAGAACAGAGAAGCCCCTAAGGTATTTATAAAAACAACCAAAAAAGGTATCCCACTTAATGGAATATTTTTAACTACATTATGTATATTATTTGGTGTGTTTTTATCCTATTTGACTCCCGATCTGATATTAAGCTATCTAATGGCTATCCCTGGCTTTACAGTTTTATTATTATGGATCAGTATATGTTCTGCCCAATTGAAGCTCCGTAAACAATACACTGACGAACCAGGTTTCCGGGTAAAATGGTACCCATATACAACTATATTTGCGATCATAGCTTTAAGCTTTATTTTTATTGCTTTTATCTTTAATAAACAAAATATAATTGGTACCACTGTATGTCTTGTAACTGTAGCAGTATTTATCCTGCTCTCTTTTTTAGTCAAACAAAAAAAATCAGCTAAGAAATAGACATACTTCTTTTGAATTACAATTAAGTCTGGGAATTTAATTCCCAGACTTTTTTATAATTCCTTATTTGTTTTAACATAAAGTACCTTATAAGAAATGAAGCCCTGAAATTTTTGATTTCAGGGCTTTTTTCTCCAATATTAAAGACTTTCTGTACAATTGAGAAAGTTCTTTTGCAATAATCCAGACTGTATTATTCGAGCCTTTTCATTTACCGGCATACGAAATTCAGCCCAGTAATGGGGGACAAGAGAAAAAACACCCCATGTCTCGTATAAGTTATGAACATTAAATAGGAAATGTTTTTTCTTATAGGAAATTGTGTCCATTATACAGCCAAGGTGGAAAATTGGATGGGGAAGGAAGTTTTGAATACCCGTACTTTAACATTATTCTTGTTTATATTTCAACATACATATGTTAAAATAACCAATGAACCAATCATCCTACAAATTTGAGGTGTATATATTGACCATATCTAAAACAAATCGTTTATCACTTGTAGAACAAGTTGTTTCCCAAATTGAATCGTTAATCGAATCTGGCGAATGGAAGATTGGAAATCAGATTCCTCCTGAAATGGATTTGATAAAACAGTTCGATGTGAGTAGAAATACATTAAGAGAAGCTGTACGATCACTTGTTTATGCAGGTCTTTTAGTAACAAAACAAGGAAAGGGAACGTTCGTCAAGTCATCAAGTGCCCTGGGAGTTGCATTTCAAAGAAGGATCCAGCAGTCAAGTTTATTAGAGACGTTAGAGGTTCGTCATGCACTTGAAAGAGAAGGAGCACAATTAGCTGCACTAAGACGTGACCAAGAAGATATAGAACAGATGAGAATTCATATAGAAGCATGTCGTAAGGCTGCTGAAGCAAAGGATAGTAAGGCTTACGAAGAAGCTGATATTCAGTTACATAAATCAATTATGGGTTCATCACATAATGATTTATTGATTGATTTGTACGAACATATGGAAGATTCTTTGCATGCTTCCATCCATCAGATAGCTGAGATGAGTTCAGGTGCGAACTTTCATTTGAACATTCATTGTAACCTTGTAGATGCCATCATCGAACAAGATGTAAATCGGGCAATTGAAACAGTGAATGAATACATTACACAATTCAAAAAATCTTTAGTCTAAGTACGGAGGACAAATTATGGGTATTCATCAAGCGGCAAATCAACTAGAACAAACAAAAATAGATCTTAAACCTAGAATTGGACTACTTATTATCGGGATCATTCTGATTGGGGCCAACCTAAGAGCTCCTTTAACTTCTGTAGGACCTCTGGTAACTTCGATTCGGGATAATTTGGGAATATCCAATACACTATCAGGTTCATTAACAACATTGCCTTTACTTGCTTTTGCACTCTTATCTCCATTTGCACCTAAGTTAGCTCGACGTTTTGGAATGGAGCTTACCCTATTCATTTCCTTAATCTTATTAACGATTGGGATTGGGATACGATCTATTGGCGGAGTGACGACATTGTTTTTAGGAACCATTTTAATTGGGTTAGCCATCGCTATTGGCAATGTATTGTTACCCAGTCTTATTAAACATAACTTTGCACGGAATATCGGTTTGATGACAGGGGTTTATGCAGTTTCCATGAATTTATGTGGTGCAATAGGATCCGGTATCAGTATTCCCATTTCCTCTTTATCAGGGTTAGGATGGGCTGGTGCACTTGGATGTTGGGGAATCTTATCTCTTATTACCGTTTTCTTTTGGATGCCACAATTAAAAAAGCCATTCAAGTCCGATAAGGATGAACAAACGGCTCAAAAGGTAAAAAACATTAACTTATGGCGTTCGGGTTTAGCATGGCAGATCACTTTATTCATGGGACTGCAATCGTTTATCTTTTATACAGTAATTACCTGGATGCCAGAAATTCTGGAGCAAAAAGGACTAAATGCTGATGAAGCTGGCTGGATGCTATCCATCATGCAGCTTGCCGTCATTCCTATAACATTCATTGTGCCAATTTTAGCTGGACGCATACAAAGTCAGCGTTTGTTAGTAGTCCCTCCTGTTATTTTTCTTATTGTAGGGATATTCGGTATTTTGTACGGAAGCACGCTGCTTATCCCAGTATGCATGATTTTGATTGGGGTTGGAGTCGGAACTATATTTAGTTTATCCATGATGTTCTTTAGTCTTCGTACACAAAGTACCCATGAGGCGACGGAACTATCCGGAATGGCTCAATCATTTGGTTATCTTTTAGCTGCTGTTGGACCAGTATTATTTGGAGGGCTACATGACATTACACACAGTTGGACGATTCCCTTATTAATGTTAATCGTAGTATCAGCTCTAATTTTCATAGTTGGAATGCGTGCAGGAAAAAACGAATATGTAACAACTCATTAATCGCTTTAATAAATGTTTCTGTGCACAAATATCGTGCTTTTTTAAGCGTCTAGAGGCAACCTTATTAAAACTTATTACACCTATGCTTCACCAAGGGATGATTATTGTTGGTTTACCGGGGAATATTCCTGAAAATACGCTTTATGGTGGATCGTATTATGGTGTAGGGATTTCATGTCCAGTTGAAAGTGATGTGCTTATAACTGATCATGATAAAGAACTTGGGAAAGCGTTAGGACAACGTGTCGTTGAAGTAACGAAACGAATGATATAAGTATAGTAGATGTAAAAGTAGCCGTTGCTCCTGTTGAGCAACGGCTACTTTTATATGCAATTCCACTTTATGAATCGTAAGTAATTTCATATCGCTGTGATGTTGCAATGACCAGCCAAACTTCTTACTTTTTCAAATTAGTAGGTCAGCTCATTTGAATCTGACTTCCATACTATTAAAAACCATACATGAAATCGAGGATATTCTCCCCTATCCCTTTCTATTTCCTCTTAGTTTATGCAAACTCTCCCTCTTTAGATTAGCTGTATCTTATCTCCCTCACCTGTATAAAAAACAAAAATTTAAAAAAAGACGTACTATGTGAACCGCACGTCTTTTACCTACTATTATATTGATTTAAATATCGCTATATATAATTGAATTAAACTATTTAGATCAACAGGTTTCCTTTTTTATGCATACTTCTTACTTTCTTCGTCTTTAAAAAAGCTCTTCATCGCGTGGAAAACGTCAGCTTTTTGCTTAAGAATATAATACCGGAATTTTTCATTGTCGATATTCTTATAAGCTGTCATCAATGTCGAATGGCGATTGTATTGATTGACTTCCCCATAGCCAAACATATTGGAAACCTTCATGAGTTCTTCCACAAGCTTTACGCATCGAACGTTATCAGACGTGAGATTGTCACCATCGGAAAAATGAAATGGATAAATGTTAAACTTCACAGGGTCATATTTATGATCAATAAGTTCTAATGCTTTTCGATATACGGAAGAACAAATTGTACCGCCGCTTTCCCCTTTCGAAAAGAAATCTTCTTCCGGTACCACTTTCGCTTCTGTATGGTGGGCAATAAACTCGATTTCAACTGTTTCATATTTTGTCCGCAAGAATCGGTTCATCCAAAAGAAGAAGCTTCGGGCCATGTACTTTTCCCATAGACCCATACTTCCGGAAGTATCCATCATTGCCAATACGACTGCTTTGGAGTCCGGTTTTTGTATTTCATTCCACGTTTTGAATTTAAAATCTTCCTTATAAATTGGATGAAAACCTGGGTCGCCGCTTAAGGCATTTCGTTTGAAAGCGGATATCATGGTTTTCTTTTTATCAATATTCCCCATTAAGCCTGTCTTGCGAATATCGTTGAATTCAATATGCTCAAGCGTATGCTCCGCTTGTTCTTTTTTCTGAAGATTAGGCAGTTCTAACTGGCTGAACAGTGCTTCTTCTAGTTCCATCATTGACACTTCGGCTTCATAATAATCCTCGCCTGCCTTGTCACCTGCACCCTGCCCTTTGCCTCCTCCGGCATCGGATGGTGAGCCATCTCTTGCGACCACATCCCCTACTTTACTATCGCCATCGCCTTGACCTACATGTTTGTTTTTATCATAGTTATAACGAATTTTATATTCATCCAAGGAGCGAATAGGGATCTTAATAACATCCCGTCCATTAGACATTACAATGCTTTCTTCTGAAATTAAATCAGGTAGATTATTCTTAATTGCTTCCTGCACCTTTTCCTGATGGCGTTGTTGATCATCATAGCCTTTTCGATGGAGGGACCAATTTTCCTGTGAAATCACATATTGTTGATTATTCTCTTCCGACATTCTCTTCCCCCCTTATAAATGTTTGCACGCTTTTCATCATTCCTTCATATAATAAGTTAGTGTGAGAAAGCCCACATCATTCCGGTTTTTCACATAAATAAAATACAGTCCGGAAACAACGGACTAAAAGAAAAGTATTACTCTATCTTATGCAGCGATAAAGGATAATTTACAAAAAAATTCGATAATGGACGATTGCCTATAAAATTAGACAAGCATTGCATAATATAGGAGATCTTGTACGGTTTTTTCAAGGGTCAAACTTAAAAATTTCTGTTTTTCACTAAACAACAAAAGGGTGCCCCAGTAACTTTCTGGACACCCTTTTTACACAGATAGATTTATTCTAGTTGAGGACTTTTTCAATCTTTTTCTTCCTCTATTTCATGTTGGACTGTACCTGGGCGTTTATCCCACTCTTTCAATTCTTCATTCGTCCTTTGATTTTCCATCTGTTTGCCAAGTTCTTTCATCTCCTCATAATCCTTAGCCATAGAGCTATTTTCAGGAACATGATCTCGTTTCAATTCTTCTTTACTCATTTTCCATCACCTCTACTTATTGATACCCAATATTTCCAAATCCAAAACGTTACATAGGTATCGGAAAGATAGGGTATAGATAAGACATATGAACAAATCTCTTGGAGGTGAAAGGAGTATGCAAACAACCACACTCTATGTAAAGGAAGCAACATCTGAAGGACCAATAATAAATCTAGAGTCCATTCTATTGTCTACAGACGGGGTAGAGCGTGCGATCATCGATGTTGATGACGGGGAAATCAAAATTGATTATAGTGAAGACAAACTTTCACCCGGACAACTTGTGACACTTATTGAACAGTATGGGTTGAATGTCACCAAATAAAGAAAACTAATTGATTGGCGATCCTGTAAGGGCGATGACTAAGGCGTTGCTACACTTATACAACTTATACTGGCTTCTTACTTTGCAGTCGTTACTTCCTAGCTACCGTAAGAAATAAATTCTGATCATAAAAATACCGAACTCTTCTACTGCTGGAAGAGTTCGGTATTTTTTAATTATAACATTTTACAAATTCCTGCAGTTTCAGAGCAAGGCTGATGTTTCCATCTACCTTTAAGCCACCTGTCATGAAGGCAATAGCAGTATTTAATTCATCCTTTAATAACTTTGATAAATTTCCCTCTGATAATTTCAATGTCACTTCTGGATCATGTGATGTACCTTTGACCACTTCAACTTGTCCATCTTTGATCAACAGTTGAACGGGACCAATTTCATCAATATTGAATTGATACACACGATTTTTTTCGTTTTGAATATGCTCTGGGTTATCATTGATTTTCTCAGCTAATTTATTCAACTCAGTGATTACACCTATATGTAATCCCTCCATCAATCTGTTTCAGATGATTGCATTTACAAAAAAAACTCCTAAATCACTGTTATAAGACGTGGTTTTCCTTCATGAAGTTGTCTCATTCCACTTCAGCTAAAAGATAACATTAGCTAGTATGAATGACATAAATTTTCATTTTTTATAATTAAAACCCCCACCCTTTTAGAGGTAGGGGCAAAATTTATGATTTACCGATTTAACAAGCTTCCCACATAGCGCAGCAAATCATTGGCAGAAGTGGTATTATAACCATGCTCATCAACAAGTCTCGTGATGACTTCGTTCACTTTCTTCAGCTGTCTTTCGTCTGGTGTCTTAGTTGAAGTAGTGATTTTGACAACATCCTTCAGGTCGGCAAACAGCTTCTTCTGGATGGCTTCACGTAAACGGTCGTGTGAATTGTAATCGAATCGCTTCCCTTTACGTGCATAGGCAGAAATACGGATTAGAATTTCTTCGCGGAATGCTTTCTTTGCATTTTCAGAAATTCCGATTTGCTCTTCAATCGACCGCATCAATTTTTCATCCGGGTTAATTTCTTCCCCCGTCAATGGATCACGCAGCCTTGATTTATTGCAGTATGCTTCGACATTATCCAGGTAATTATCCATCAGGATTTTCGCCGACTCTTCATATGAATACACAAATGCCTTTTGCACTTCATTTTTGGCAATGGAGTCGTATTCTTTACGTGCCAGTGAAATGAAATTTAAATACCGCTCTCGAAGTTCATTCGTAATCGACGGATGCTGGTCAAGACCGGCTTTTAACGACATCAGTACATCCAGTGCGTTAATCGATGGATTTTCCTTTCTAATAATCGTTGACGAAATTCGGTTAATCACATAACGCGGATCAATTCCACTCATGCCTTCATCCTGATATTCTTTTTTCAATTCATTGATGTCTGCAGAATTAAAGCCTTCCACATTTTCTCCATCATATAACCTCATCTTTTTCACTAAATCGATATCACCTTTTTTCGGGTCCTTTAGACGCGTCATGATACTGAAAATTGCCGCAACCCTTAATGTATGCGGTGCAATATGAACATCAGAAACATCACTTTCATGAATCATTTTTTCATAAATCTTTTCTTCCTCGGTCACCTTCAGATTATATGGAATCGGCATGACAATGATTCGGGAATGTAGTGCTTCATTTTTCTTGTTGGAAATAAAAGCTTTATACTCCGTTTCATTCGTATGAGCCACGATAAGTTCATCGGCACTGATCAATGCAAACCGTCCTGCTTTAAAATTCCCTTCCTGAGTCAATGAAAGCAAATGCCATAAAAACTTCTCATCACATTTCAGCATCTCCTGGAACTCCATCATCCCACGGTTGGCTTTGTTCAGCTCACCATCAAAACGGTAGGCACGAGGATCCGATTCGGACCCATATTCGGCAATTGTTGAAAAATCGATACTGCCTGTCAAATCAGCAATATCCTGTGACTTAGGATCAGATGGACTGAATGTTCCAATACCAACACGCTTATCCTCTGAAAGGAAAATACGCTCGACCATCACATCTTCAATTCTGCTTCCGTACTCCTGTTCTAACCTCATAACATTCAGCGGCGATAGGTTACCTTCAATTCGAATGCCATATTCCTCATAAAAATCTTGCCGTAAGTACTGCGGGATGAGATGCAGTGGATCTTCATGCATCGGGCATCCCTTTATTGCATAAATTGCTCCAGTATCTTTTAACGAATAATTTTCAAGTCCCCGCTTCAGTAAAGAAACTAGCGTAGACTTACCACCTGAGACTGGACCCATCAAGAGCAAGATCCGTTTACGTACATCAAGTCGCTTAGCCGCCGGATGAAAATATTCCTCGATAAGTCTTTCCAGTGAATCCTCTAGACCAAACAGCTGGCCGCTGAAAAAATTGTATTTCTTTGATCCATTTACTTCCTCTATCCCTGCATCTTTAATCATGTTGTATACACGTGAATGAGCAGATTGTGCAACCAATGGTGTTTCTTTCAAGATGTCTAAGTACTCTGCGAAGGTACCTTCCCACTTCAGCTTCTGTTCATCTTCTCTAAATTTTTCGATTTTCTTTAAAATATCCATTTCAGGAACCTCCCCCTGTCACTTTCAGAGAATACTTAAATCTATGCGCCAAGTCTGACAAACATGTCAGACTTTAAAAAGAGGTTGTGCAATTGTCTTGGATACCTCTAGACTTTCTCTGTTTAAGAAAGGCTTTAAACTTGAACAATTAATGACAAATCACCCGACAAGAAAAATTGCGTGCACTCCTGCTAAAAATTAGGGTATACTAAGCCTATACTTAAGTGGGACAATATGGGTAAAGGGAGGTCACAACATGGGCACAGTTATTATCATTGCAGTTGCTATTGCATTTTTAGCCGCTATCTTCACTGCTGGGTATGACGATAAACCAGGTGTGAAATAAAAGGAATAATAAATCCTTTCTTATAATTCCCAAAAAAGGGGACAGCAAATTAAATTTGCCGTCCCCTTTTTTGCGCCCCCTCATCAATACAAGCAAATAAAAGTACTTTCGAAGTTCTACTATATATATGAGAATGGCAGTGACTACACATACTATTTGGCCAAAAAAAACAAAATTGAAAAAGCGATTTGATTTTTTAGCGAGCTTCGTTAATTTCAATTAGCCATTTTTATACAGTTGGTATCATTAACGAATTGGCTCTGGCAAGAATAATTGTATTTACTGTACAGCGTTAAACACGAGACCGTAAATAATCCACCCATCCACCGCTTCTTTAAGCCTTTTTCCAAATAATAAGCTGGATCACCTCGCAAGCCGTTTTTATCTTTTTTTTTATAAAATATAAAAAAACACCTCCATTGATTCCATACATATTGGAGTATGCCAACCAAGGAAGTGTTTTTCATATTTTATACAGCGTTCTTTTTTTCCGATTGAGATGCCATGTTGTTCTCCTCTATTGATCTCAAGTCATCGTTTACTTTCTGTCCTTGTTCCAAATATTCTGTTTGGAATCCACTCTTTATTGCCCAGCTATAAAACACAAGTGATATACATGTAATTAAAACCATATCCCAACCAAATGGAATTACGTTTAGTCCACCAAACTTTTCACTTCCTAAGAATGAAATCGTCATCATACATAGTAAGTAAACAACCATCCACAGCCCTGCTGAAAAGTTTTGACGGAACCCCTTCCATTTTATTTTTGCTTGATAATAGAAATAAACGGGAAGACCCATCATAATGATAAATAATACTTGTCCTGTCAGTGGCCACCTTGCCCAATATAGAACTAAAGAAGCAAAAACAAAGCCAAGTGGTGCAATAATACTTAATCCTTTTAGACGTAATGGTCTGTACAAGTTCATACCTGTGCGTCTTAATGTCATAACAGTTACTGGACCTGTAATATAAGAGACTAAAGTCGCAACCGAAATAACCTCTGCTAGTACTCCCCAGCCTCTAAACATGAATAAAAATAAGAAAGATACACCTAGATTTAAAAACATAGCTTGACGCGGAATGCCATAGAGAGGATGTAATTTCCCAAACACGCTTGGTAAATATTTATTCTTTTCCATTCCATAAAGCATTCGTGACGTTGTCGCTGTATATGTTATCCCTGTCCCAGAAGGAGAAATAAAAGCATCGGCGTATAGTAAAATAACTAACCAGTTTAGGCCTAAAACAATTGCTAAGTCAGCAAACGGTGAATTGAAATTCAAATGTTGCCACCCGTTCACAATCATAGACGGATCAACGGCTCCAATAAACGCAATCTGTAATAAAACGTAGATAACTGTTGCAATTAAAATTGAACCGATTACTGCAATTGGGATCGAACGTCCAGGATTCTTTGCCTCACCAGCCATATTAATGGGACTTTGAAAACCGTTAAATGCGAAGATAATACCAGAAGTTGCTACAGCAGTAAGTACACTTGCCCAACCATTAGGTGCTATACTGCCTGCAGACGTAAAATTGGATCCATGAAAACCAGCAAATAAAAGTGCCCCAATCGTAAGTCCTGGTATAATAACTTTAAAGATAGTAATAAATGAGTTAGCTTTTGAAAACAAACTAACGGTCCAGTAATTTAATAAAAAGTAGACGATTAGTAATACAGAGGCAATTGCTAAGCCTCCCCCAGTAAGACTTCCATTTACTACTAAACCATGTGTCCACTCCGCCCATTTCCAAGGCCATGAGCTCATATATTGAACAGAAGCAATCGCTTCAACAGGAATTACAGAAACGATTGCAATCCAGTTTGCCCAAGCTGCAAGAAACCCTATAAACGAACCATGAGAGTACTGCGTATATTTTACCATTCCCCCAGCTTCAGGAAACATAGCCCCTAATTCACTGTAAGAAAGTGCGATAAATAAAATAACAACCATCCCAATAATCCAAGAGATAATGGCAGCTGGTCCAGCGATTTGTGCCGCTCTCCATGCTCCGAATAACCAACCTGAGCCAATAATTGACCCGAGTCCTACCATCGTTAACGAAAATGTTCCCATCTTTCTCTGCAAATTATTCATATGTTTATCACCATGCTTTCCAAAATTCATTCCTTTATATTAACTTTTTAAAGTAACTGGATTAATGATTAGTGCTAGTGTACGTTCAATAAATAATCACAATGGGGATTCCTGTAATGTTACCTGACCCCACACTAGAAGCCATATTAATACAAAACGGTTGAAAACGGTGAAACCTCATTTTTGGAACTAGTTTTATCTTTCTTAAAAACACGAACCATTTCTTTTAACAATCGAAATTGTATAATTTTCGATTTAATAAGAAGTACAAACCGAAAGAAGCAAGCATAATAATTAATAAGTTTGACCAAAAAAACATTTGATACGTCAATTTACATCTTAAAGTAATTGTTGGGTACATCACTTCTGGTTGTTTAGTAGATTGATAGGGAAATCTTAAGGATGTCCCCTTTATCGCCCTTTTATTATTAGCACCAGAACCCCCTTAACCATTAGGCTTTTTAGAAAATACTTAGATCCCATTCTTGTGCCATTTGTTTCAATAACATCCCACCTGTTACGCTATTCCCATATTCATCAATAGCTGGTCCATATATACCAATACCACATCCATCTTGAAAAGGCATTTCTCTTCTAGCACTTGGAGGAACTAGTGCCATAATCCCGCCAGATACTCCACTTTTAGCTGGCACCCCAACAAAAGCCGCAAATTTCCCCGAAGCATTGTACATTCCACAAGTTAGCATTAACGCTTTGGCTAGTTTAGCTACTTCTTTAGGAAGGACTTGTTCTTGACGAATAGGATGGTACCCATCTTGTGCGAGAATTAGTCCAATCAGGGCTATGTCTTCTGTTGTTACTACTATGGAACATTGCTTCAGGTAAACCTCTAAAGCTTCCTCTACATCCGATTCTAAATAATTCGTCTCTTTTAAATAGTGAGCTAGAGCTCTATTTCGATGAGAAGTTAGCCACTCAGATTGAAACACTTCCTTATTGATTGTCGGGCGTTTCCCTAACAAACTTTCGATTAATTCATAGAGAAATTCTAATTTTTTTTGTGAAGACTCGCCTGGGAGAAGCGAAGCTATAGTAATTGCTCCAGCATTTATCATAGGATTAAACGGTTTTCCTGGCTTATGCATTTCCAAACGAATGATTGAATTAAAAGCATCCCCAGTTGGTTCCACATCGACCCGATCTAACACATAAGAAATACCACGACCCAAGCATGCGGCTATAAAGCTGAGTACTTTTGATATACTTTGCAATGTGAAAGGGACTTCCCAATCCCCTGACGTTATCATTGTTCCACCTGGCTCTAGTATGCAAATACCTAATTGCGATAAGTGTGTATTTCTCAATGCAGGTATATAATTGGCGGTTTGTCCTTTAGTAGCATAGGATCTGTAATGTGCTACCCATTCATCTAAGCAGGTTTTCTTTTGACTACTTGCGTGAATGTTATACTCTTCCGCTAATTTTTCAACCATATTTCCCCACCTCTTTAGTTGTTGTATCATTATTTTTTCTTTATAAGCGTTTTTACCGAATCCCATTAAGCCTACTTACAATAGATTCGTTGAAAACATAATTAAGCTTATAAATATTGTTAAGCGCTTTCAAAATTTCTCTAGAGGGAACCTATTTTTAATTTTAAAGAGGGAACTACATAATCATACGAAAACCTACAAAATCAAAAAAATAAAATCTTCAAAAAAAAAAGCGTGATTGTCTCACAGGTTCCAGTACCAATTTTTGTGAATAGATAAACCAGATTGTTTTTGCCATACTTGGTACAAATCCGTTTTAGATTCGTTTTTAAGAACCAAAGTAAGCGTTGTATTGAAACCGATGAAACTGTATACTAATTTTCTAACAAATTGGGAGGTGATCGACTTGAATCTCGGTACATTAATGAAAAAAGAGGTCTATATCCTTGTTCTGATGTCGTTAACAGTGCCATTAGCAGGTGAATTGAGTTTTTATCCTTTAAATGAAACGTTTCGAATAAGTTTTGGTCCGCCGGTACTTTTCTTCTTTTTACTATTATTACAGAAAACACCTGCCATTTTATCGGGCATCTTGACAGGAACAATGGTTGTTGTATTTCGTATTCTAATAGACTTTTTCATTCAGGATAATTTTCACTGGACGTCCACTTTTCAAGAACATTATCCTAGTTTTTTCTTTTATTTTACCTATTCCTTTCTTTTTTATTTAGCGAAAATCAACCGCTTTCAAAACCGATCATTGATTATTGGATTTATTGGTCTCATTATCGAAATATTGTCCGACTCTGTAGAATTAATCTTTCAATATTTTGTATTAGATACAACAATTACGATAGGTGCATTAAATGAGATGATTATAATCGCATTCGGTCACAGTTTTATCGTTTTAAGCTTTTTTAATATGATGAAACTTTATGAAGCACAATCAAGAGAAAGGCAAATCAGAAAACAAAATGAACACATGCTGATGCTCATTTCCAATTTATATGAGGAAACGATTCATTTAAAAAAAACATTAAAAAATGCAGAGAATATTACAAAGGAATCGTATGATTTGTATCGTGATTTAAATGAACGGGAAAAGCGGGAAAAACAGCCTCATGTTCTCACACAGCAATTAAGTCAAAAAGCATTACGCATCGCAGGCGAAATGCATGAAGTTAAAAAAGATAATCAACGAATTTTTGCCGGTCTCTCTAAATTGATTTCTAATGAGAGTTTTAAAGATTATATGGATGCTGCTGAACTTTTCCAATTAATTATCCGAATTAATGAAAAATATGCCTTATCACTAGAAAAAGATATTCAATTTGAATACTCATTAGATCGAAACAACGATTCACATTATCATGTATATACCGTATTATCTCTTATCAATAATTTAGTAGCTAATGCAGTGGAAGCAATTATTGATAAGGGAATCGTTAGATTAAGTTTGTGTGAACTTTCCGACAATGTAGAATTAAAAGTTGCTGATAATGGAACTGGAATCCCTCAAAAATATCAGAAGGTGATTTTTAAACCTGGATTCACTTCGAAATATGATCATTTGGGGACACCATCAACAGGGATTGGACTCTCATATGTAAAAGAAGTGGTGAAAGAACTTGGGGGAGATATCCTGTTTGAGAATAAGCCTAACGGCGTCGTTTTTTCAATAAAGTTACCAATTCATAAGTTGATTCAGAAAGGGTGATTTCATGCGTTTTTTTATAACAGATGATGATTGCGCTATACGTTCAATCCTAAGCCAAATTATAGAGAACGAAGATTTAGGAGAAGTGGTGGAGGAAGCGGAAGATGGCAGTCTATTAGAAGGACACATTTTGAATTTAAAACAAATTGATATATTATTTATTGATTTATTAATGCCTATCCGCGATGGCATTGAGACACTTCGTCATATAAAAGATACATTTAATGGGAAAATCATAATGATTTCGCAAGTTGAATCAAAAGAACTTATTGGTGAGGCATACTCTCTCGGAATCGATTATTATATTACTAAACCAATTAACCGTATTGAAATATTAACAGTTATTCGAAAAGTAATGGAACGTATTTATTTAGAAAGATCGATCACTAATATCCAAACCTCATTAAATAGTGTATTGCATTTTGAACAGCCAAAAGTGGATAAATCAAATATTTTAAATGAAAAAAGTATAATAGAAGTGGGCGAATTTCTTTTATCGGAATTAGGGATTGTGGGAGAAAATGGATCTAAAGATTTCATTGAAATGCTTCAATATTTATTCATGTATGAACGTACTTATACTTTTGAACAGCATTTCCCAACTCTTAAAGATATTTTTGTAGAAATTACAAAAAAAAAGCTCGGACCATCAGCTGTACAGGCTGATATTAACCGGGAAATAAAAGCTACCGAACAGCGAATACGCAGGGCAATTAATCATTCGTTAATTCATTTTTCTTCGCTAGGTTTAACGGATTTTTCAAATCCAAAGTTTGAAAATTATGCTTCTAAATTTTTTGATTTCACTGTCGTTCGCCAAAAAATGAAAGAATTGCAAAATGATTCAACAATAGTTCTTACTCCTACCCGAGTAAATACAAAAAAGTTTATTCAAGTATTCTTTTTCGAAGCGAAGCGCTTGAATTCAGAGGAGATTATTAGATATAGATAATCATAAATAAAAACAAGATTGCTACGGAAATTTGTTAAATTCCACAAAGCAAAAAAACCCCTGAAATAAATATTTCAAGGGATTCTTTCAACAATCATGAGTCTGTACACATATTCTTATTTTTTTAATAACAAATACATAAAATAAGGTCCACCAATTAAAGCGACCATAATACCCGCTGGAATACCCTCGGGTTCAACTATATTACGACCGATTGTATCGGCAAGCAATAGTAGCCATCCACCAATTAATATGGCAACCGGAATAAATAATTGATTTCGAGGTCCCACTAAAGATTTTGCTATATGTGGGGCCATAAGTCCAATAAATGCAATTCCACCTGTAACTGAAACGGCAGCAGCGGCTAGGGCAACAGCTGTTATAAGTAAGACAATCCGTTCCTTTTCAATCGATACACCCACACCGATTGCAACAGGTTCGCTTAGCCCAAGAAGATTCAATCGGTTTGCTTTATATAAAGTAAATGGAATGAGTATAACCAGCCACGGAAGTATTGCCCATATGAAAGGCCAATCCGTACCCCAAATATTCCCCGCTAACCATTTCGAGATAAAATCAACTTTTGATCTTTCGGCTGATGAAATGAGTACAATCATCATACCGGAAAGTGCCATTGAAAACCCCACACCAATTAACACTAACCGTACAGGTTCAAGACCGCCCCTTCTTTTATAAGAGAGTACATATATTAAGCACGCTGTCAGTAACGCGCCGATAAAAGCGACAAGTGGAATCATATAAACAAATGAACCTGTGTCTATTGGGAAAAACAAAAAGAAAACCGCAATCGCAACACCAGCTCCAGAGTTAATACCGATAATCCCTGGATCAGCTAAGTCATTACGTGTTATTCCTTGTAAAATCGCACCAGATAGTGCAAGGGCCATTCCTGCTAAAAGAGTAATGATGATTCGTGGTAATCGGACGGAAAATAAAATGAATTCCTCTTTAAACGTCCCTTGCCCGAAAAGCGTTGGAATCAGTCGGTCATAAGATAAATTAGAGTACCCCAAACTGGTCCCAATAATGATTGTAATGATAATAAGTGCGAATAATGCACCTAGTATCCATCGCTGTTTTTTGATTAAAGCTGACTGGATCATGAAAATGCTTTACCTCCTTTTCGAACGATTAGGAGGAAGAAAGGTAAACCTATCATCGCAACAACCGCTACCACAGGTGTTTCATATGGAGAATTAATTGTACGGCCAATTGTATCGGCAAGAAGCATGAAAGTGGCTCCTAAAATTGCGGACATAGGTAGGATGAAACGATAATCCGTACCAACAATGGCTCGAACCATATGGGGAACCATTAAACCGATGAACACCATATTCCCTACAAGCGCTACGGAAGCCCCAGCAAGGAGAATGATGACAACGAAGAGAATCGCTTTTATTTGTGTTGTCTTTTGACCTAATCCAACAGCTACTTCTTCGCTTAAGCTAAGTATAGTGAGCTGTCTAGAAAAGATAAAGGAGATCAAGATACCTATTAAAATAAACGGAACGATTACTTGAAGTTGACTCCATGATGTTCCGATATTTCCCCCTGCCGTCCACATCGATACATCTTTTGATACTTTGAAATAAATACCGACCCCTTGTGAAACGGCAAATAGGAATGCAGAAACTGCAGCACCTGCTAAAACAATCCTTAATGGAGAAAATCCTCCCTTTTTCATTGCACCGATACCGAAAACCATAATTGCCCCGACAGCAGAACCAATAAAACACGCGATCATAATGCCTAAGTTATTAGCCGAAGGAATGAAGGCTAGGGTAATGGCAAGAGCTGCATTGGCACCTGCCGTCAATCCAAGCAACCCAGGATCAGCAAGAGGATTCCTCGTCATTCCCTGCATGATGGCACCAGAAACTGCAAGTGCTGCACCTACAAAGATGGCACCAACTTCACGAGGGAACCGGATTTCCCGAATGATGGAAATCTTATCACCTGTAGCATTGGACGTCAGTGCTTGCCATACATCCTTGATGGTAGCATCGGCTGCACCAAACACCATAGATATGATGAACATGCCGATAAAGGCAACGATCGCTATGATCAGTTTATATATAAATGGGATGAAACGTTGATTTTCATTAGTCATCTGTCTCTCTCATCTCTTTTTTATAGAATAAAAGGAGAGGAATCAGACTCCCTCTCCCTCGCTGTATCATTTTCCAAGAAAACTTTTTGAAAAGAAGTCTAATTGGTAATCTAATGTTATTGGATCATTGAAGTAGAATTTTTTTGCATCAGCTTCAAATAGTTGATTGTTTTTAACGGCAGGTATGTTTTTAAACGTATCTGTTTGTTGGAATGAATTGTCCTGATCTTTGTTATTGCTCAAAATGACATAATCACCGGCATAGTCTTTCAGGACTTCTAATGATAAGGCAAAGTAACCATCTTTCAATGCCACTTCTTTTACCTTTTCAGGCATGCCCAATTTCATTTCTTGATAAAGGATTTCCGTTCCACGGCCCCAATTATCGCCGTATACATAGAATTGTTTGTCAAACTTTTCCAATACGGAAACGGTAGCATCTTCACCAATTTTAGCTTTAATGTCATCACCAGTGGATTTTGCCCGTTTTTTGAAATCATCCACCCATGCTTGAGCTTCTTTTTCTTTATTCAAGAGTTTACCAATTTCTACATGTTGTGTTAAATAGTCCACTTTTCCGTATGTATACGTTACGGTTGGAGCAATTTCTTTTAGTTTATCGACATTTTTAATCGTTGATAAACCAATGATTAAATCCGGATTTAACTCGATGATTTTTTCCAAGTTTTCGTCAGTTACTTCCTCGACATCTTTTAATTTTTTAAAATTCGGGTTCATTTTAGACCAGGAATCAGCTCCTACAAGGTTAACATCCAAAGCCATGACATTACCTGCGAAAGAAGATAGTACGACTACACGCTTAGGATTCGCAGGCACTTCGACAGGCCCATTTTCAGATTGGTACGTGATGGTACCCGATTTTTCCTTTTTCGAATTCGAGCTCTCATCCTTTTCGGTTGACTCGTTACCGCAAGCACTAATAATTAACACTAACAGCAGAATAAATGGAATCATTATCTTTTTCATTTGTTGTCAATTCTCCTTTTAATAAATTGTATGTACTACACATTGGTTTGTTTGTTCGTTGATCTCTTCCGATTACCGCATCAATATGGAATACTTCCTTAAGTACTTCATGAGTGATGACTTCTTCACAATCTCCCGCTTTGACTATTTCTCCTTCTTTTAAGGCAATAATATAGTCAGCAAAACGAGCAGCTTGATTTAAGTCATGTAGGACCATGACAATCGTACGTTCCTGTTCTACATTCAGCTTCTGTAAGAGTTCTAAAACCTCTAGTTGATGTGCCATGTCCAAATAGGTGGTCGGCTCATCAAGGAAGATGATTTCTGTTTCTTGTGCAAGGGCCATTGCAATCCAAACGCGCTGGCGTTGACCTCCTGATAGTGCATCTACAGGCCGGAACTTAAAGTCTTTTGTTCCTGTTACTTCAAGTGCCCAGTCGATCACTTCATAATCTTTTTTGGTCAAGCGTCCGAAGCCTTTTTGATAAGGAAAGCGACCATAAGATACGAGTTCGCCGACTGTTAATCCACTTGCACTTTCTGGTGTTTGCGGAAGAATCGCCATCTTTCTAGCGAGTATCTTTGTGCTTTCTTTTGAGATATTTACTCCATCTAAAACGACTGACCCAGATTGATTGGGAATAATGCGAGTGATTGCTTTCAACAGTGTAGATTTCCCACAACCATTGGATCCGATAATTGTTGTAATTTTTTTATCTGGAATTTCCACACTGAGATCTTTTACAATTAAACGTTCACCATAGCCAATATTTAAATTCTCTGTATATAGGCGAACCATTATTTAACCTCCATTTACTGAAAAATAAGTAAGTAAAAACTCAAATGAAAATGATTATCATTATCCATTACTTAATTACTATAATTCTATATAAATATATTGTCAATAGTTATTTATATGGCTATAAAAGGATAATTTCATGTTGGATGTATGGGGAACAATGCTAATACTATTTATCTAGAAAGGGCTACCTGTTTATTCCAATATGAAATAAAAACAGAATGACCTCGGGGACAATACCCGAGGTCATCTTATGGCTAATTATGGATAGCCGGCTTTTAAGAATAATCCATTTATGGATAAAAATTCAGATATCCTAACAAAGTTTTTTTATCATTTAATGTTTTTTAAATCCTTGCTTTTCCACATAATCTTTCATATACATCCGGCTTTTCTTTCCAAGCATACCAGCCATTTGCTGTGTCCAGGTATCTTTTCGTTTGCCTTTTGTACGGCTTTCATAATAACTAGAAATCGTTTCATTATACTCTTTCAGTTGACCGATAAACTCCTGCTTATCCGCCTGATAGCCATTTTCATGGTATATATTAGATTGTGGCAGACGTGGCTTTTTATCGGAACGATTTTTAGGATAGCCGACTACAAGGGCGAATAACGGAATAACACGATGTGGAATATTCAAAATCTCTGACACTTCTGGAAGATTGTTACGGATTCCACCGATATAGCAAATGCCAAGATCCATTGATTCTGCAGCCAATGCCGCATTTTGAGCTGCAAGAGCTGCGTCAATGCATGCAACCATGAATTTTTCCGTACTTTCAATCGAATCGGAAAGGTCTGTATCTTCCATCTCAGCTATCCGATCATGTCGATATAAATCAGCGCAGAAAACGAATAGGTGCCCATTGTTCTCTACATAAGATTGTGGTCCGGCAAGCTCCGCTAGCTTGGCTTTCTTTTCTGGATCGGTTACCCCAATGATTGAATACGCTTGAATATAACTTGAAGTTGATGCAGCCTGAGCACATTCAACAATCGTTTGAATTTGCTCTTCCGACAATAGCTTGTCCTCGAAAGAACGAATGGAACGGTGATCTAAAATCTTCTCAATAATATTATTCAAAGCTTCCACCCCTAAAAAAGTATGTAGGTAAAACATCCACCAGGGGGGCTATATCCCCCACTGATAGTATGGTAATAAAAGCATTAATCCATCAACCTTTTGTTTTTAAATCCAAATCACGATAATTTTGCTGCCTTAAGGCCTCATAAATTAAGATCGCTGCTGTATTGGATAGGTTTAGAGAACGAACTTTATCCGTCATCGGGATTCGCAGACAACGGTCTAAATTTTCATGAATCAGGTCTTTCGGAAGGCCCGTCGTTTCACGACCGAACATGAAATAAATCTCACTGTCCTGATCACTATAATCGAAGGTTGTATGCGGCTGCTCTCCAAATTTCGTTAAGTAATAAAATTCACCGCCGGCATTCTTCTCATAAAACTCTTCCAATGAATCATAATAATGGATTTTAACATTCTCCCAATAATCGAGACCGGCCCTCTTAAGCTGTTTGTCATCTGTTGAAAAACCGAGCGGACGAATAAGGTGCAGGGACGTGTCTGTTCCTGCACACGTTCTTGCGATATTACCTGTATTTGCTGGAATCTGTGGTTGATATAAAACTACATGTATTGCCACTTCATTTTCACCTCTAGTTTAAACTTCATCTAATTATAGCATTAAACAAACAGACTAAAAACCAATCACACTCCATCCAAAATCGAGAAAAATTTATAAACGATATTCGGTGTATATCTGCTCGAATCCTCGTACGTCCAGTATCGATGGCGACTGTTCATCGTATGGGCATTCACAAGCGGCATTCCGTTCTGATCCTTCGCCGTTACAATCAAGTTATGATCAAAGCGTCCGTTTCCTTCGAAGTCAATACACATGATATCGCCTATATCCATCTCCTCAGCTGTTTCTAAACGTTTTGTCTGGATTCCCTTTCCGCCAGCGAGCAGATTATATAAGGAGTGTGCAGTCGTCCAGGTATAGCTCCAGCTTTTCCCTCTTATCCACCAGCCCTTATTTTTGTTTGGCGCCCCCCACATTGGGATTCCTCCTGCATGCAAACATTGTGAAATGAAATTCGTGCAATCATCAGTGAACTTGTGGTACGCAGGATTAAATTCATTCCACCACCGCTCGGCATACTGGACGGCCTTCATCCTGTCATACTTATAAGAAAGTCGCTCCGAACCTTCTTCCCATTTTGGAGGCACCTCTTCTGGTTCAAAGCTTGGTACAAGGTCACGTTCATCTATTAAATACCCATCTCTAAACCTCGCCTCCCTTTCTTCCATTTCCTCTTCTATATAAAAAGAATCTTCCTGCTTCAATAAATATTGTAGATGTACTTTATAGGTCAATACCGTATCCTTTTCTTCCTTTCTCTTCGAGTGAACCTTTCCTGCAGCATTTACCCGCACAATTTCCGTAGAGCGGTTCCGCATTAACTCCTTTTTCAGATGCAATTTTCTTTCATCGCGTTCTTGAGTATCAGAAGTATAACACTCCACTCTTTCTTGCAAAAGCTGTTTCAATTGTTCCCTCAAAATTATGCCCCCCTTCATACCATCTATGCTAATGTGTATGTATGAGGGCATGGACAAAAACACAACTTCATTAAAGAAGAATATATTAATGGCCTGTTTTTGTTCATTTCCTCGAAATAAACTCTTATTAACAAAAGAAACTAGCAAAAACGCTTAGAACATCACGAGCTAGGGTATCCACTTGATTAAATAATATATCTGAAAAATAAAAGGTATTATTAGCCCATCATCACAACAGAATACAAAATCTACTTCCCCAGTATTCCGGTTGAAAGGTTTTGAGCCTCTCCCGCCCTATAAAAAAATTAGCCGGCAAATGGAAAGATAGTCCAAGCATATCGAGGACTCTTTTTTACCTACATATTAAACCCTCATCCTCACATTTCTACAAAAAATAAAAAAAGCCGTCCCGTTAAATTTCTTACGAGACGGCTATAACTGATATATTTAATATTATTGATGCTCCAAGGTAAACTGCAGTCCTTTTTCAATTTCTGCACGAACCTCTTCATCGGTTTCGTTCATTAAAGCTTCCTCTAAAATAGAGACTACTTGTTTCCGTCCAATTTTCCCAATCGCCCAGGCCGCGGTTCCCCGTAATACAGGACGCGGATCTTCCTTCATGATCTGAATCAATTCGGGTAGTGACGTTTCATCTTTAAAGTGGGCTAATGCTAAAATGGCATTTCGCTGGATTGGCTTTTTGCCTCGCCACGAACCAGATACATAGCCGTATGTTTCTTTGAAATCCCGATTTGAGATCGTAAGCAGAGGCTTCAACAACGGCTTCGCAACCTCAGGGTCAGGCTCCATCTCTTCATGAAAGTGAAAATCCATTCCTTTGTTTTTCGGACAAACAGTCTGGCACGTATCACATCCGTACAAACGATTGCCTATTTTCGTCCTGAATTCATCAGGGAGAAATCCTTTTGTCTGCGTTAAAAAAGCAATACAGCGCTTAGAATTCAGCTGGCCACCCTGCACAAGTGCACCTGTTGGACAAACATCCACACATTTATTGCAAGTCCCGCATTGATCTTCCATCGGTTGATCCGGTATAAATGGCAAGTTTGTAATCATGTCACCTAAATATACATAAGACCCAAACTCAGGAGTAATGATCATACTATTTTTAGCACTCCAGCCTATTCCTGCACGCTCAGCAACAGCACGATCCGATAATTCACCAGTATCTACCATAGACTTTGCCATTGCTCCTGGCACTTTATCTTTAATAAAATCCTCAAGTAACTGCAATTTATTACGAAGAACCGTATGATAATCCGTTCCCCAAGAGGCCCGGCAAAAAATCCCACGTCGCTCACTTTTTGTGCTTTGCGGTGCATTCTTCAATTTAGAAGGATAGGCCAGTGCAATCGAAATAATGGATTGCGGTTTATCAAAAATCAATTCAGGCCTGACCCTTTTTTCAATATCCGGTTCTTCAAATCCTGACTGATAATCTAGTTCCTGCTGACGGATCAGCCGACTTTTCAATTCCGTGAAATTAGAGGCTGATGTAAACCCAATTTTATCAATGCCAATCTCTTTACTATATATAATCACTTCTTGCTTAAGTGAATTCATATCCATATTTTTCACCTTCGTTCATTCATTATTCCCATCGAAGCTTGTATTCATTTCAAACCATTGCTATCTATGATAAACTAATTGCAATCATTTTTGGAGGTGTAACGCTTGGAAATTAACATTTCCGCTAATCTTAGCAGTAAAATCCCTGATTTCAAAGTTGGGATCATTACATATGAAAACATCGAAGTTGGCCCCTCCCCGCAAATGGTCAAAGGAAGACTACAGTTATTTCAAGAAGCTCTTTTCTTCGATCTAGATGAAAAAGAATTAACCGATTTCCCGGGTATCAAAGAGTGGCGAAAGATTTTCAAAACGACCGGAACGAATCCGTCACGCTACCGTCCTTCCGTGGAAGCTCTATACCGTCGTGTTAAAAAACAAAATTACTTAACATCTATTCATTCCGCTATCGACCTGAATAACTTCTTCTCCCTTTTATATGAAGTGCCTATTGGCATATATGATGCTGATAAATTAACAGGAGATATCTCGATTAAAATTGGCGAGAGTACAGATGAGTATAACGGCTTGAATGGCCGCTTGAATTCAATGGAAAACATGATTACTTCTGCCGATCGTGATGGAGCATTTGGAAGCCCCTACGTTGATTCAGAACGAACAAAGGTCACGGAAGAAACGAAAAAGGCAATCCAAATCATCTATTTACAACCAAAGACTCCAATCAAAGAAGCCCATCAGCTAACAGAGTCCTTAATGAAAATGTTCCTCGAAATCCACGGTGGAGAAGGAACTTATTCCATTTTAGAAGTATAATAACAATCGAGCAGAACTAAACCCCTTTCAAAATCGGAAGGGGTCTTTTTATAGGATAGGATATCAACCTGTGAATGTTTTTTCTTCTATTACAAACACATTCCCCAGTTTTGGATTCACTTGATACGCTTCCTGACAACATATCAACTAGTTTCTTAGTCACCCAGGATCAGCCTCATCTCATACTACTTCCTTAAATTATAGGTACATACAAATCTAGACAATAAAAAAAACCTACTGTAAACAGTAGAATTCTCATTATAAAATATTTAAACGCAAAGCTTCGTTCTCCAGGTAACGAAACCCTGCGTTATGAGTATGTATTGGAGCGGGTGAAGGGAATCGAACCCTCATCATCAGCTTGGAAGGCTGAGGTTTTACCACTAAACTACACCCGCGTATTCTTGTAGAAATTTGTCGAATCGCTATCAACAAAATTAATTATATAGTTTATATTAAATAAATGCAATAGTTATTTTTAAAAAAATAATAAAAATTTAATGAATGTTACAATAGTATATTCATCACTCTATTAAAGATGTTAAAAAGTTCTCTAATAACAGAGAACTTTCCCTACATCTCCACTGTTAAGACCAGATGACTTCCATTAACGACGGGTATACCTGCTCCGCTGTTTCAAGTAACATGATTAACTTCCTGAAAGCTAGATCTGGTAAAAATTCTCCCTCAAGGGAATAAGAATAACGAATTGAAATAGTCCCTTTTTCTTCATACAACTTTGAATATCTAAAATTAGCATTATATTCATTTAACAGTGTATGTACATCCCGCCTTTTATCAGGATTCTTCAACTCGGCAACATTAAAGCAAAATAAATCCGCCACATTTTCATTTTGGTTGAAAGCAAAAACTAAAAGAACCTTCCAGCCATCCTTTAACTTTTGCTCTGCTCTAAAAAAGGTGGTGTCATCTTCTTTCAACTCATTCATATAGATTTTCTCGCGCGTTAAAAAATCTCGAAATTTTGCAACGTTTGACATGATCCATCACCTTTCTGTATGTATTTACATTTTATACTGAAAATTGGCATTTTTACAGACTTTTTGAATAAACCCTCTATTTTCAGCTAGTGCATTCATTCAGTTGAATTGAGGGAGCCAATAATAAGAACTCCCTTAAACAAAACTCTAAGGTTAGCTTGAAACTTCTCCCCTAAACTGAAGAGCTTCTTGGAGGTCCAAAATCTCGTGACGAATTTTTGAAAACCCTTCAATTTCTGGTACGGTTTTATTTGTTGAAGATTGATCTTTATCTGCAGCTATTGCCATGGTTTCAAAAACATAAAGCAATTGAGCGAGATCCTTCTCTAAAAGAACAGGACGTTCAGAGTATTTCAAGCTGGCATTTAGATAATACCCCAATTGTTCTATTGAGAATATTACGGGCCATAGAGACTCTAATCTGGCCTTGTTTTTGAATATCTCACCTAGAGACGTATTGTATACCGTTAATAGATTGACCATATTGGTTTGCATTTTGCTTCGTTCACTGCTCTCATCAAATGTAAGGGTCCTATTATTTTCAGAGAACGCCATTAATAAAAATTGACCCTGACTTCGAATCGTTTTCGCGATAAAATGACTCAGAAGACTGGACGCTGATCGACTTCCGACTAACAATGACCCAGCAAGGCCTATAATACTCCCTACAACGATATCAGTTATCCTTACTGTTGCAAAGAAACTGAAGTCGTAACTTTGAGTTGAATATTCTGCCATGATTAAAGCTGAAGGTGTAAAGAACATCGCAGCTAACCCATAATTCCGAACGATAAAAAGCTCTGTAATGAAAGTCAAACACAAGATGATTAGCACAATAATAAACTCGTTATGAACAGATGCAAGAATCAAACTTGCTAATAGGAGCCCAATGATTGTCCCGAAAGTCCTTTGAACAGCACGATGAAATGTGGCGATAATGGTAGCACCGGACATTACTGCAGCACAGGATAAGGGCACCCAATACGAACGATTAAAACCGGCTGAATAAGCGATGATAGCGGCGATAGTAAGGATTGTTCCATATCGTACAGAAGTGAGAAAGACTATGGAGTTTTTATCAAATGCCCCCAGAAATATGGTTTTTAGAGAAGGCTTTGAGATTAAGACTTCTTGATGAATTTTTTGAACCGGTTCATTCATGATGGCATCTGCATTATAGATTTTTATGAATAAATCTTCTACTTCTTTATCAACCTGCTCTGGCTGAAGAATCTTTGATTTATTTTTCGTTTTAGATCCAATAGAGTCAGCTAATGCCTGAACGGATTTCCCTAATTCAGGTGGAAGTACGATCTTATTGTTCAAAGAAATTTCAAGAACTCTCAAGAATATCGCGTTTGCATGTTCATTTAAAAGAAACAACCGCTTAAATATATCTGTACTTCTCTTGGCTGAATACCCGGCTAAAAGCGTATTTTCTGCTTGCTTCATTGCTAGTACCGTTCTGTGTCTTGCTGTATTAAACTTCTCTGTCCCTATTGAATCAAAGAATACCGCCAACTCTCTATACACTTTTTCCACTGCATTAGTTTCAGGTCCATGGGGATTGTAAAACCAGCCTAACATACAGATTATCCAAGATAATGCCCCACCTAATAAAACAAGCCCTCCACGTAACGGCGCAAGTGATTGATCAATAGGCATACCTGTAGCAAGCGCAAAACTCAAAACGAAAAATATTGCCGAAGGACCAGTGATATTTAAAGCACCAAAAATGAAAAATACACATGCCCCAATAATCCCCATCACTATAGCTGTCCCTAGCTGATATGGGGCCAAAAGGGTTCCTAAGACAACAGATAAAGAAAGGCCCCACATTACAAAGAAAATCTTTTTAGCTCTTTGCTCATACGGTTGGTTAAACACGTATAAATAAGAGAATCCACCAATTCCTGCCAGTAAACCGTACTCAAAATTCCCAAATAATAATCCTATGAATACAGGTAATGCAGCAGCAATTCCTGCACTCAATGCCTTTATCCACGGAAATGGATTCTTTTTTATTTCAAAAGCCTGTTTAAATGTCGTATGTATCGCTTCTAATTTCGGAGACTTTGAAGATACTCTTTGTTTATTTTTGCCCATTTCACTTTTCCTTTCATTAAATAATTCGCTCCCTATCTTCTCTTTTGACGCTATTCAACCGTTATCTTGATGGCTTAATCTAGAGCTTCTTTTAATATCCTTCATTAACAACAAAAGATACCTTAAAGGAAGAGGAATATACGTTAATCTTTCTCGTATCTAGGAAAAGGGAAACGGCCTTCCCCCGATTGAATATCGAAAAAAGGCCGCTTATTATATACCCTTAATTATTTACTCTTTTTTCAATACTGTTTTAAAGACTATGTCACACCAATGTTACCCTCTACTAGGTTCCCATGCTTAGAGCGTAGCGTATTTAGGTTCTGCAACTTTTACAAGTTGTTTACCCAGATTCGTTCCTTTAAATAAACCTAGAAATGCATCAGGGGTATTTTCAAACCCTTCAATAATGGTTTCTTCATACTTCAATTTTCCTTGCTGTAGCCATTCCCCTAAATCTGTCGCACCTTCTTGGAATCTTTCGGCATAATTACCAACTGTGAAACCTTTCATAAGTGCACTCGTTTTGATCATCGCCGATTGCAGACGCGGCCCTAAATCTTTTCCTTCTGCATTATAAGAGGAAATCGCTCCGCATAATGGAATACGAGCATTTGTATTTAAAAGTGTGAAAACAGCATCCGTTACCTCACCGCCAACATTATCGAAATAAACATCGACTCCGTTAGGAACAGCGTTTTTTAAATCTGTCGCAAAGCTATCTTTTTTATAATTAACAGCTCCATCGAAGCCAAGCTCTTTTGTTAAATACTCAAGTTTTTCATCTGAGCCAGCAATGCCTACTACCTTAGCACCTTTGATTTTAGCAATCTGTCCAACTACTGAACCAACAGCCCCAGCTGCTCCAGAAACCACGACTGTTTCACCTTCTTGAGGTTTTCCGATATCGAGCAAACCAAAGTAAGCTGTTAAACCAGTCATCCCGAGAATCCCTAAATGAGTTGTGACAGGGGCAACTTTAGGATCAATCACTCGGATTTCTTTTTCATTGACCACCGTATACTCTGCCCAGTCGATATTCCCAACAACAACATCTCCTTGTTTGAAGGAATTCGAATTGGATTCTACCACTTCGGCTACAACGCCTCCAGTGATGACCTTATTCAATTCAAATGGAGCTATATATGATTTAGTATCTTGCATTCTTCCACGCATGTATGGATCGACAGATAAATAAAGCGTCCGTAATAATATTTGATCTTCTTTTGGTGTGGGAACATCACTCTCCACAAAGTTAAAATCTTCTTTCGAAGGCATTCCTTTTGGTCGGTTTGCCAGGGTGATTTTTTGTTGTTTGGATTGTGTCATTTTGTGTTCCTCCTTGATTTTGAATACGTAATATCTAAAAGTAAGCGTATCACTGTTAAAGATCCTTGGTCAAAAATTATGCCCTCTTGATAATTCCATACTTTTCTATATGTAACCCTTACTAAAATATCTAAATCCTATGATATCTATTATGTCCTATCTATTTCATTCATATAAAGGTCATCTGGATTAGGGCAAACTCCTGTATATTTTATACAAAAGGCTTTGGTAAACATTAAAGTTGATTTATGATTTGTTCAACGGCTTCATCTAATATGAAGTATCACTTATTTAACAAATCATTCATGCACGGATTTTAGCTACGGCATCCCTATGTTTGCTTTTTTGGTAGATTAACTAGCAAAACAAAGTCATGTTACCAGTTATTTCGAAAAAACCACTAAATAGAATAATTAACTTAGAAGTTCATATTCAATTCATAACTTCTTTGTATACTTCCTCTTGTAAAAAGGATTAAGAAAGGATGTAAATAAATATGTCAGAAGTAAAAAAGCAAAAAGGATGGCGCCAGTTTATTCGATTAGTTCAACAAACAAAGCCTTCTAAACTAATGATAGGGATTGCTTTAGTATTAAGCTTAAGTACAACAGGTGTAGGATTATTAGTCCCGTTATTCACAAAGAATCTTATTAATGATTTTTCAATTAGCTCACTAAGCACTGAACGGATCACACTTCTCGTTCTTGCAATTATTGTTCAAGCATTGGCTAGTGGATTTTCCATCTATTTATTAAATCGGATCGGGCAATCTGTAGTAGCGGGTATTCGAGATCAACTATGGAGAAAATTACTTGTATTACCCGTGAATTATTTTGATGAACATCAATCAGGAGAAACAGTTAGTCGAATGACAAATGATACAACTGTAGTGAAAGGATTAATTTCGGAACACCTATCTAATTTCGTTACAGGAATCATTTCCATTGTAGGCTCCATGATTGTGTTATTTGTACTGGATTGGAAAATGACATTGTTGATGCTCATTGCAATCCCACTCTCTGTTTTAATATTAATGCCGCTTGGCAAAAAAATGCATCAAATATCAAAGGGGATGCAGGATGAGACAGCAAGTTTCACCTCAATTCTCCAACAGGTGCTAACCGAAATCCGTCTAGTTAAAGCATCCAATGCAGAAACATTTGAATATCAAAATGGAAATAAAGGGATTACCAAATTATTTCAATTCGGATTAAAAGAAGCAAAAATACAAGCTTTAATTGGCCCACTAATGAGTTTAGTCATGATGGCATTACTTGTCCTAATTTTAGGTTATGGGGGAATGCGTGTTTCTTCAGGAGCTCTGTCAGCTGGAGCTTTAGTTGCATTCATTATGTACCTTTTCCAAATTATCATGCCAATGGCTCAATTAGCAGGTTTCTTTACACAATTCCAAAAAGCTACGGGTGCAACAGAGCGTATAATTTCCATTTTGGATTCAGAAGAGGAAGAAGACGCGAATCAGCAAGTTCAAAATATCAATCAATCAATCACCGTGGATCATCTAAACTATAGTTATAATAATGGAGAACAGGTACTTAAAGATATAAGCTTTACCGTTGAAGCAGGTAAAGTCACTGCAATTGTCGGCCCAAGTGGCAGCGGAAAAACGACTCTTTTCTCATTATTTGAGCGTTTCTATAAACCACAGCAAGGCTCTATCTCCATAGGTGGGAAATCCATAAATGATTTCACACTCCTTTCATGGAGAAGCCAGATTGGTTATGTTTCGCAAGAAAGTCCTATTGTATCAGGTACAATTAGAGATAATATTTGTTATGGAATAGATCGGGATATAACAGATGAAGAATTAAATCAAGTAGCTAAAATGGCGTATGCCGATCAGTTTATTTCTGAACTTCCAAACGGATATGATACTGAGGTTGGTGAACGAGGTATGAAATTATCAGGCGGTCAAAGACAAAGAATTGCGATTGCTCGTGCATTTTTAAGAAACCCAAAAATATTAATGCTTGATGAAGCTACCTCAAGCCTAGACAGCAAATCGGAACATGTTGTTCAACAGGCGTTAAATGATTTAATGAAAGGCAGAACAACAATAGTAATTGCTCACCGCCTATCGACTGTCATTAATTCAGATCAAATCATCTTCCTAGAAAAAGGGAAAATAACAGGCAGCGGAACACATAAAGAACTATATAATACGCACTCATTATATCGCGAATTTGCTGAACAGCAGTTAAACAAACTTGAACTAGCCTAATTCATCGAAAGGAAAGAAGAAGGATGACAAAAATATTAATTGTCGATGATGATGCCCATATTCGTGAACTTATACAACTCTTGTTAAGAAAAGAAGGGTTTGATCTATATGAAGCCTCAGATGGGCTACAAGCATTGAACTTAATGGAGAAGGTAAAAATCGATTTAGCAGTTATTGATATAATGATGCCTAACATGGATGGATGGCAATTATGCAAAGAGATACGGGAATTTAGTGATATCCCCATTTTAATGCTGACGGCAAAAGGAGAAACAACACAGAAAGTAAAGGGATTTGGTCTTGGGGCAGATGATTATCTTGTAAAACCATTTGAGCCAATCGAATTAGTCCTTAGAATAAAAGCATTATTAAAACGGTATAAAATCACTATTTCTCAAACATTAAAGATAGGTGAATTAAAGATGAATCGCAACACACATGAAATGTCATTTAAAGACCTGGAATATACGATTCCTTTAAAAGAGTTTGAAGTGTTATTTAAACTAGCAAGTTATCCTGGAAAAACTTTCTCTAGGGAAGAACTTATTGAAGATATTTGGGGCTATGATTATGAAGGTGATGAACGAACTGTCGATGTTCATATTAAAAGAGTGAGAGAACGGTTTCCAGAATTGGAATTCCCATTTCGGATTCGAACGATTTGGGGATTAGGTTACCGTTTGGAGATAACAAGTTGACGGCCAATCGATTTTTCAAACCAATACTTGGCGGACTGTTTTTTCTGGCGTTTATGTCGTTTTGTTTTTCGGCTGGTTACTATATCATTCAGCTATTGCCTTTAAGACTATCCGATTTTGTTCAATATCTAGCAACAATCATGACTAGCATCGCCATTATGATATTCATTGGTTATCTTATGCATGCTATAAATCACAATAAACGCGTAAATTTTTACCTGGAGATCATTGATGCCTTAAGGAAAATTGCCAATGGCGATTATAATGTCCATTTGGATTTTAAAATGGATAAGAGAAACGGCGAAATAACCGAAATCATTAACCACTTCAATCACATGGCCAAACAATTGAAACAAATGGAAGAAATGCGGCAGGAATTCATCTCTAATGTCTCACATGAAATACAGTCGCCTCTTACTTCCATTGTAGGATTTGCCCAAGCGCTTCAATTTAATAAGCTGACAATAGAAGAACGAAATCATTACCTCCATATTATTGAGACAGAGAGCCGGAGATTATCTAAATTAAGTGATAATCTTCTGAAGCTTACATCCCTTGAATCCAAGCATCATCCGTTTGAAAAAAAAAGCTATCGACTAGATCAACAAATTCGAACAATTATTTTGGCTTGCGAACCGAATTGGATGCAAAAAGAATTAGTAATGGATGTATCATTAGAAAAGATTTCGGTCTTTATAGATGAGGATTTAATGAGCCAAGTATGGACAAATTTAATACACAATAGTATCAAATTCACCCACTATCATGGAACAATTACTATTCGATTACAACAGATTGATGATCAAGCAGTCATAAAGATTTCTGATACTGGAATTGGCATTTCAGATAAAGACCAGCTTCACATATTCGAACGATTCTATAAAGCAGACCAGGCAAGGGAACGCTCAAAAAGTGGGAGTGGTTTAGGTTTATCGATTGTGAAAAAGATTATTGATATGCATGATGGGACTATATCTGTTAAAGGTGAACTCGGAAAGGGAACGACTTTTACAATACGAGTACCAATATCATGAAGAAATTTTTCATGAGCGATTTTCTTATTTTGGGTATAATTCATGCTAGGTCTCCTGGTTTTGATAAAAGTGTCCTGAGGCTGGCCAGCCTCAGGACACTTTTACCATACCAAGGGTCTTTTTACGCTCAAATCTCATTTTTATTCATTGGAGTGCTGCCGCCTTACCTCCATAAGAAAAAACCTGCCTAAGCATCTCCCTTATTGAAGTAAAGCACCTGTTACTTTAAGTACAATATTTCACAACCTTCTATCTATTAAGCAACCTAACTTCAGCCCAATAATTGAAAAAAATATTCAATATTATACATAATAATTACACCTAATATTAGAAAAATAAGGGTGGTGACATATTATTTTGAGTTCTTCAGGTACTTCCACTCAAGAATAGACTGAAAGCATATAATAAAAATAAATAAAGTATCAAAAGCCAATTCATATCATTTGTACTTACCGACGGAAAAGTACATAAAAAGATGACTAAGATAACGCCTCTTCCCCATCGGTCAACAATTTTATCAGAAGTTTCCGAAATCTTTTTCTTTTCTACACCAAGTAAAAAATAGCCCAAAACTTCACAGAACCTTTGAAAATTATTTGGTATGCACAAATTAAGCATCGCATGAAATATGTTAAGTGTTTATTGGAAAATATTAACAAACTATTGGCTGGTTTAGTTGAATAAGAGTTATTGTATGTACTTGACAAAAAAACCGTTTGGACGATATTATTTTAAAAAAACCGTCTGGACGGTTTTAAAAAGGATTGATACTATTTGGAATCGAAAGCTAAAATGAAACGTAATCTTATCTTGAAATCTGCAAAAGAATTCATTATTCAAAATGATTTTAATGATTTGACTTTAGATGCTGTGGCAAAACAAGCTGGAATAAGTAAAGGTGGCTTATTATATCACTACCCAAATAAAGAAGCATTATTGCTAGGGTTAACACAATATATTTTTGAAGAATTCACTATGTTATTTGAAGAACATGCTAAGAAAGACCCATTAGAAAAAGGGAAATGGTGTCGTGCTTTAATTGAAACAACCAAAGAGGACTTGGACCACAATGCCGAGTTAAATATAGGAATAATTGCTGCTTCTATGTTGAATCCTAGTTTATCAGAAAGTATGTCCAAAAGTTATCAGTATATGCAAAACAAAGTCGAACAGGATAATATAAATCCTATAACAGCAACTATTATTCGGTTAGCAATAGATGGCATTTATTACTCAGAACTGTTTAATATAGCACCGTTAGATGACAAAATGAATAAGGAAGTAATCCAGCAATTAATAAATATGACAAAATAAGAGGAGTTCACCTTGAATCCATATGTAATTTTGGGAATAGCCATCATTAGTGAAGTATTTGGTAGTTCAATGTTAAAAGTATCAAACGGATTTAAAAAGTTGTTCCCTTCCATTGGAGTAATAATTGGAATGGGTATAGCCTTTTATTGCTTGTCTTTATCTCTTAAAACAATTCCACTTGGTACGGCTTATGCTATTTGGTCAGGTATAGGCACAGCTTTAACCGCATTAGTGGGTGTTATCGTTTATAAAGAAAGTTTTAATCTGAAAAAATTTCTTGGTTTAGTCCTAATCATTGGTGGAGTTGTTGTTTTGAAACTCTCAAGTGGTGGCGCTCATTAACCTTTAGAGAATCGGAGGTAATTGTATGAAAGGTTATATCGCTTTAGGAATATCAATTATCAGCGAAATATTCGGCACGACAATGCTTAAATTGTCGGAAGGATTCACAAATTTATTCCCTTCAATTGGAGTTATTCTTGGTTTTGGTTTAGCATTTTATTGCTTATCATTATGTCTTAAAACAATTCCGTTAAGTTTAGCTTATGCTATTTGGTCAGGAATAGGAACAGCTATAACAGCGTTAATTGGTGTACTGTTATGGCGAGAACCATTTAGCATCATTACATTAGGTGGCTTAGTATTAATAATTGGAGGGGTAGTTTTATTAAATGCTTCTAATACTTCCGAACAAGTAAAAAAATCATCAAACTAAAGGTTTGATGATTCAGACTGTAGACAAACTCGATGAAAATCGAGTTTGTCTACAGTTTTTTTGAGGGGGTGTAAAAATTCGAAAGTTGATTTCCACTGCAGGCACTCGCTTTCCGCGGGCGGTCAGGGAGCCTCCTCGGCGCCTTTGCGCCTGTGGGGTCTCCCTTGGACACGCTTTTCCCGCAGGAGTCTCGCACCTTCCGTTCCAATCAACTTTGTTTTAACAATTAGAAATAAACACTTTTTCCTACAGTCTTTTTTGTTTTAATATAGGAGTATTAAAACTTGAGGTGATGACGATGCTTTCGAAACATAATTCTATTCAGCGAGATCAACTTGAAATGATTACTTTGGATCAACTGGTGCCAGCGAACCATTTGGTTCGTAAAATTGAGGGGGCCATTGACTTCACTTTCATTTATGACTTGGTGAAAGAGATGTATTCAGAGATAGGCCGCCCAAGTATTGATCCAGTTATTTTAGTTAAATTGACATTCATTCAATATACCTTCGGTATTCGTTCGATGCGTAAAACGATTGAAGAAGTTGAAACGAATATGGCTTACCGTTGGTTTTTAGGTTACGGTTTCCATGATAAAGTACCTCACTTCTCAACGTTCGGGAAAAATTATGAGCGTCGCTTTAAAGATACAGACCTGTTTGAACAGATTTTTTATCGTATCTTAATGACAGCCTCAGAAAGATAGTTAATTAGTGCAGAGCACGTATTCGTTGATTCAACACATGTGAAAGCCAGTGCGAATAAGCGGAAATTCGAAAAGAAAATCGTTCGTAAGGAAACACGAGCATATCAAGAACGCCTTCAAGAAGAAATAAATCAAGATCGTGAAAACAATGGAAAGAAGCCTTTTCCACTGGATAAATTTGATAAAGAAGAAACCAAAGAAATTAAAGAAAGTTCAACTGACCCTGAGAGTGGCTACTATGTAAAAGATGAACGAACAAAACAGTTTGCCTATTCATTTCATGCGGCTGCAGACCGCAACGGTTTTGTACTGGGGACGATTGTAACACCAGGAAATACGCATGATAGTCATATCTTAGAGCCTCTTGTTGAACAAGTGATTGAGAAAGTTGGAAAACCTGAAGCTGTTGCCGCAGATGCAGCTTACAAAACACCAGCCATTACAAGCTACCTTTTTGGGAAAGAAATCACACCAGCTTTACCCTATACACGTCCACGAACAAAAGAAGGGTTCTTTCGCAAGCATGACTATGTTTACGATGAACATTTTAATTGTTATCTCTGCCCATCGGGCGAGATTTTAAAGTACTCAACAACAAATAAAGAGGGCTATCGCGAGTACAAATCACCCAAACACACTTGTGCGACATGCTCATTTTTATCACAGTGTACAGTAAGCAAAGACCATCAAAAAGTGGTGACACGCCATATCTGGCAAAATTATATGGAAGAAGCAGATCATCTGCGTCACCACAAGGATGTAAAACCTATATATGCGAAACGCAAAGAAACAATAGAGCGTGTATTCGCAGATGCAAAAGAAAAGCATGGTATGCGTTGGACTACTTTAAGGGGACTTAAAAAATTGTCGATGCAGGCGATGCTTACATTCGCTGCCATGAATTTAAAGAAGATTGCAATTGGACATGGCAAGGTCCAATAATGGCTTAATAAAGTGGGCTCGTAGAGGCCCAATCTCTTAATCTTGATCAAAATTCAAAGGGAATTTCAAAAGGGGTCCAGAATTAAAACATTCTGGACCCCTTTTGTCTACAAACTGAATCATCAAACTAAAGGTTTGATGATTTTTTTTTTCTTAAAATGATTCTTGCTAGTTAGTCTCATTCACGCTTATTGAAAGTACTTTGTCTTATCTATTCAATATAGTTGACGTTATTATCTTGACACCATTTTTTAGCAATTTGTTTAAAACGCTCGTCACGATATGAATACCATTGATCTTCGATTTCAAAATCTATTATTTTGTCCTTGAATTTTCTAAAGGCACCCTTTCCCTTAATTTCTAATAATAAAGAATTTTGCTTTCGTAGATCACTAACAGTTAGGCAGAAGTCTTCCATCATTTCATATTCATGGACATCATATTTAGTTGGTAACTCTATATAATTCTCAAAGTTTTCAACAACATCATTAGCAACCCTTAAATTTTCTTGTTGCCAATCAGGTAAATGATCGAATGGTTCATCATCTTCAGCAGCTCTCAAATCATTAGAAGTTACAAAAAAAATTTCACCCGTATTAATATTTAGAAATGATTGAGACTCTTCAAACTGTATTTCCATTTCTTCAATAATATCTTTAAGCTTTACTTGTACAGTCATGATATAGGATCTCCTTCTATATTTTTTTACAGTCGCACCTGTTAGTTCCACAAGAATTATTTAACTAATGGATTAATGATGCTCTCAAATTACTAATACCATTTTCCAAATAACCCTTTAAACAAGTTAACATATATACCCAACCCTCTTTTTGTCCTATCATTTTGTTTATTATCTCGGGGTCATCTTCTTTAAAACCCAATTCGTTTACTTCAATAATTGTACTCGTATTATCCAACTCTTTTAGTGTAATTGTAACAACCGTTTCTTGACCATATCCTCCCCACGAGAAAACAATTTTTTTATCTTCCTCGACTTCCAATACATTGATAACCCCTTCAGCATTGTATTCATCATATCTCCAAGTAATCGTCTTGCCTTGTTCCACTCTTCCAGTTCCCGATGAAAACCAATAATTAGACATTTTTTCAGGGTCTACTATGGCTTCAAATACCTCATTAACTGGTTTGAGTATTTTAAATTTCGTAGTTACTTGAGTATCCATACAAAATCAACTCACTTTCGGAATATTTGATAATTGTTCCATTATATCTATATCATCATTAAATAAACAAATTATACTTTCTTAACTTCTAAAAAACCCCTTTTATTTATATAGTTCTTCTTCAAATAATCTGCCCCGTTACCAAACCAACTCCCTTATTGAAGTAAAGCACCAGTTATTTCATTATTTGCTACCACAACTAAAAGTTTACAGTTTAGCGGAAGAATAATTTTTATTATAAGGAAAATTATTGAAATTAAATGTTAAAATGTAGTTGTATCAACTGGAAGAAGACTAATCCGACTTGTTAAGGAATGAGTGACTGAATCAAACAATAAATTTGATCGCACTGTATTAGGCTTTATTCGAGTTATAAAGTACTGGAACACTAACTTCTAAAAAAATATCTTCTGTTCCTATTATCTATAGGCTGGAAAGGGGCTCTTATGAAAAGACTGTTTTCGATTATGTGTATCATTGTAAGTGCTTTAGTATTATTGCTAGGGTGCAGTACTAAGGAGGTAGAACAGGTGGAAAAGAATTCGTTGAAAGCTATTGAAGGTACGTGGGAAGGAGAAATAATGATTCCAAATCAGCCTCTCCCGATTATTGTTCATTTCACGAAGAAAGATGGAACGATAAGTATTCCTGTACAAGGATTGAACAAATTCCCCTTAACAAATGTAAAGTTAAATAAATCAGACTTGTTTTTTGATATGAAAATTCAAAATCAGCAAATAACGTTTGATGGGAAAGTAGATCAGGAGAAGATTTCAGGAACATTTGTTCAGCAAGGGCAAGAGTTTCCTTTTGAATTGCTCAAGAAATCTGATGAAAAAGTTGAGGAAAAAAGATCAGGTGAAGTTGTGAAGGCCGACTTGGAGAAAGGAACCATGTATGGACTTTTAGAAACACCAAAAGATGAAGGTCCTTTTCCTGTGATGATTATAATTGCGGGTTCGGGTCCAACTGATAAAGATGGGAACTCCATTGCACTTCCTGGGAAAAATAATAGTTTGAAAATGTTAGCAGAAAGTCTTGCAGAAAAAGGTATCGCAAGTATTAGGTATGATAAGCGCGGAGTCGGGGAAAATATGAATTTGGCAGGAAAAGAAGAGGAACTGAGATTCGAACAATATATTGAAGATGCAGCTGCATGGGTTCAATTTGCTAAAAAGGATAGCCGTTTTTCTAAAGTTGGCATCATCGGTCATAGTGAAGGTTCATTAATTGGAATGGCAGCTGCAAAGAAAACAGAGACAGACACATTCATTTCATTAGCTGGAGCAGGCGAACCTATTGACCAAGTACTTCTTAAACAGCTTGAAGAGCAGCTGACACCGAAGTTATTAACAGAGTCTAAAGATATATTAACAAAACTAAAACAAGGTAAACAAGTTAAGACTGTAAGTGCAGACTTGCAAAGTGTATTCCGTCCTTCTGTTCAACCTTACATGATTTCTTGGATTCAATATAATCCGATAGAATTAGTAAAAGAGCTAACTATCCCTGTTCTAATTGTAAACGGTAATAGAGATATTCAAGTGGCGTCCACTAATGCAGAAGCGCTACACAAGGCAAAAGGAGATTCTGAATTACTTATACTCGAGAAGATGAATCATGTATTGAAAGAAGCACCTGTAGATCGAGAGAGAAATCTAGCAACCTATACAAATCCTGAACTACCATTATCATCTGGGTTGGTAGATGGAATTATTGAATTTTTAAACGAATATGAAATATCCAGTAATTAAAATCAAAAAAAATAATTAATAACTGGGGGTCTCCTCGGGATGTGTAGCTTTGAAATAAAGATTGATCAAAAGTTCCTCGTGCCCCCTAAGCTTCAATTATTTTTTAGTAATGATAATCACAGCAAAATGAAATTCACCTGCTGTGGCCATTTAAGCAGCCAAAGAGCCTCTTCTATATTATGCAATGTAATAGCAAAGCAAAATAATAAATTGAAAGAAATCCATACGCTACCTACTTTCCTAAATGAGTTTCTACGGCCCTTTAGGTAAATAAAAATATTCTTTCGCACTTCATTCTACATTTATATATTCCAAATAAAAACAGCTAGCTAGATTTCCAAAATCTAACAAGCTGTTTTTATCAAACTTCAATATAAGTTATCAATCTTTTTTTCCGCAAATACAAATAGAAAGAGCACGATTTGAAAAAAGATTGGTCAAATCACATATTCAATTGAATGAATAATTTTGTGCATTTTCCATACTTCTTAACTTTAAAAGTCCATCATTCTTTACCTCTAAGGGACCAAATGACAACTGGAATAAGCAGTAGTGAAAGGATAGCTCCGGCAAATGAGAGTGTTGCATAGCTGTAATGAGCTACAACCATGCCAGATAGTGCACCGCCCGCTGCTCCTGACAAAGCAATCAAAACATCGACAGATCCTTGCGTCTTTGCGCGAGTGGAAGGGTGAGTTGAATCAACTATCAGCGCTGTACCACTAATCAAACCGAAGTTCCAGCCAAGCCCAAGTAAAACAAGTGAGGTGTTGAGCACCAGCATGGAATCAGCTGGTCCACTGGAAGCAAGTATACAAGCAGCGAGCAGAGTGGCACCAGAAGCGATAACCACTGCAGTTCGTCCAATTTTATCTACTAAGAATCCAGTTACTAAAGAAGGCAGAAACATCGCTGCTATGTGAAAACCAATTACTACCCCTACCTCTTTCAAATCATGTCCATGATGTCCCATATGTATAGGTGTCATTGTCATAATTGCAATCATTAAAAAATTAGTTAAGGTCATTACTGTAGCTCCGGCAACAATTCCTCGCTTGTTTATCGTCGGTGCATTTGAATCCTTGTTTGAAAGTACGGCATTGTGTGTTTTCTGAACATCTGCCATTGCTTTTGCCACAATGAAAGGGTCTGGACGAAGTAAAGCTAATAACACCAAGCCAGCAAGGATGTAAGCTACAGCCGCAAGAATAAATGGACCAGCCAAAGAAGGAACACCGATTGACCAAGCCAATTCGCCCATTATATTTACCAAATTGGGGCCTGCAACAGCACCTAATGTGGTTGATACCATAGCAATACTGATAGCTGTTGCCCGCTGTTTAGAACTTGCCAAGTCTGTACCGGCATAGCGTGCTTGTAAGTTTGTAGCCGATCCAGCACCATAGATTAGCAGTGAAACAAATAAAAGTGGAATGCTGTTAATTAATGCGGAAATTACTACCCCGACCGCGCCAAGACCACCAGCCAAGAAACCGGTTGCGAGTCCAGAACGGCGTCCAAAACGTTGGGAGAGTTGCCCTACAATCAGCGCTGCTCCTGCAGAACCTAATGTGAACAATGCAGTCGGAACCCCTACCATACTCTCTGTACCCAGCATGTCTTGTGCAAGAAGTGCTCCGACGGTTACACCAGCTGCAAGACCTGCCCCCCCGAATATTTGTGATATAACAACAATCAGCAACGTACGTCGATATAACTGTTGTTGTTTTTCTGGAGAATCAATATATGTTTGTATCCAATCTGGTTGATTTTCTATACTTTTTAATGCTTCAGACATTATTCTGTCTTCCTTTCCGAAGAACTTTTTTTCTTCCTAATTAAATTGTTATTTCAATTATTTTTCAAGAGGTAAAAAAAAGATAATTTACGGAATGCTATTACTTCTATCGCAGCGATTTACCTTTCATTACTGACGGACCTTATTTTATGTAATACCATGCGTAATCTACATTAGCTCTTTTCTCCATTGTTTTGCCTTGATAATTTTGCCCATTTCCGTTTAGCGATTAGTAATTAGTATAATACCTACTAATATGACCATCAATAATTTTCAAAAAATTATGTCTAATAACTTTCCTTTTGATTAACTAACCTCCCTCAATAGTTGAATAAAAAAAAGCTGCCTTAAAGACAGCTCCGGATTTTCAGCTAAGGCATCTGTTAAATTTGTTCATTGTTAAAAAACAGGACAAACTTCCTCTTTCGTAGGGAAGTCTGTCCAGAAATCATTATTAAGTAATTGGGGCCGGGTTAAATAAGACCAAATCATTGTGCAATCGTATATAAGGAGACGATACTTTGTCAAAGTATCGCCTCTTAGATTAATAATATTTTTTAATTAGATATATTATCAGTAACATCAATAACAAAAAATCACTTGGATTATTTACATAAGTCACTAACACATTTAGGAAGGGTAAAAGCTACACTGTTCAATTCCAATTAAGAACAGAAGTCTTTACCGGTTCAATCTTATTTTATTTAAAATTGGTTCGATTTAAGATTTTTGCTTTTTGATAATGGAATACTGATTTAGATAATTCAAAGATGGTTCCGTTAGATAAGCATACTGTATTTTCAATAATCAATGCTGGATCTAGCGGATTAACTTGCAGCACTATCGCACTTGCTTCATCGATTTTTTCGCAGTTAATTACTTTGTCAGCAAAACCAATGTTTAATTTTAAGTCCTCTATAAGGTAACTGTAAATAGAACTCGCTGCAATATCTTCATTTAAATATGGCACAATATCTTTTTTAAAGTAACTTATTTCAATTGAAAAAGGTTCTTTATCTACAATTCGTAGCCGCTTGATATAATAAAGTTTTGTTCCTACTTCACATCGCATTTGTTTTGCGTTTACTTCATCAGCTTCTAGCACATGTAAAGCCAGAATTTTCGTCTCAATTGTTTTTGAAGTCAAATCTTTTGTTAATCCTCTGAGACTGCCTAAATTAATATAATCTGTTACAGATTCTTCCCGTAAAAACATGCCGCTGCCTTGCACCTGATAGATATAGCCACGATTGACCAGCTGATTAATTGCTTTTCGAATCGTATTTCGGCTCACTTCAAATTTTTTTATCAGTTCTTCTTCTGTCGGCAACTTTTTTGTTTTATCAAACTTACCTTCCTGTATTTCACATTCTAATCGATCAGCAATTTCTTTATATTTTACAGCCATATTATCTCCCTATTAATCGTCCTCAATCATTTACTGCTTCTATTATACACAAAACCTCTTGATTAAAATCAAGAGGTTTTCTTTTTACTTACAGCTCTTCTCCTCTCGTCTCAATAATATGCTTATACCAATGAAACGACAGCTTTTTCTTTCGGTTTAAATGATCATGATGATCCACGTAAATAAATCCGTATTGCTTTTTATACCCATTTAACCAGCTTAATAGATCAATGACAGACCATGCGTAATACCCTTTTAAATGAATGCCTTCTTTGATTGCACGCTTTATCACTTTTAAATGTTCCTCAATATATTTAATACGAGGAACATCTACTATTTCACCTTCAATAATCGGATCCTCATCACCAAGTCCGTTTTCTGTTACATACATTTTAATATCACCATAACGCTCTTTTAACATATGCAGCCCGTCTAAAAACCCTTGAGGTGAGATTTCCCACCCCCATTTTGTATATGTTTTATCTTCCATCTTTACGGTCCGATAAAAGCCATCGAAAGACGGGTTGCCTGGAGCTAGAGTAGATGTTTCTCTTGAATGTGCCATGGATGAGTCAGCCTCGTGATTTTTTTCTACTCGAATGGGCTGATAATAATTAAGTCCAATAAAATCATTTTTTCCAGCATTTCTTTTTAACGTATCTAATTCTTCTTCTGTCCAACTTGGCGTCCAGCCTTTCTCCTTTAATTGCTCAACCACATAAGACGGATATTCACCTTTTAAAATTGGGTCATAATACCAAAAAGTTTCATATTCATTAGCATGTCTAGCAGCTAATACATTCTCATGTTTATCATCTACGCTGTAAGCTGGTAAGAAAACATGGGTAATACCAACCTCGCCGTAAGATTTTAGTTCTTTATAGACTTCTACAGCTTTTGCATGTGCATAAAACACGTAATGTGTCGCTTGAAAGTATTTATACTCATCGTTTTGGATACCAGGCGGGTGAGCTCCTTTTAAATAGCCTAATCCGCAGAACATAACCGTTTCATTAAACGTAATCCAATGTTTGACGCGGTCTCCAAATGCCCGAAAACAAATTCCTGCATACTTGACGAAGGCCTCAGCTGTTCTCTTATTCGTCCATCCTCCATCTTCTTCAAGCGTCAGAGGCAAATCCCAATGATACAGCGTAACAAATGGAACAATACCATATTTTAAACATTCATTAATAACATTATTATAAAATTCCAAGCCTTTTTCATTGACTTCTCCGTCTCCTGTTGGCAAAATACGTGCCCATGAAATGGAAAAACGGTACGATTCAAGTCCCATCTCTGCCATTAATTTTATATCTTCTTTGTATCGATGATAATGGTCTATGGCTACATCACCGTTAGTACCCCCATACGTTTTCCCTGGAATCTTTGAAAAGACATCCCAATTCGTTATACCTTTACCATCTTCATTCCATGCTCCTTCTATTTGATAAGAAGCAGAAGCTGCTCCAAATAAAAAATCATGTGGAAACTTCATTATAAACCCTCCGTTTTTATACCATCCTATTAAATTTATTATTATATATAATATTTATAGGTACAAATATTAATGTGATTATATACTTTTTATCATTATTTGACTACATAAAATTCGTAAAACATTAAAACATAAGTATAAAAGATAGTATCTACTGTAATGAAATAATTAAATCCAAGTACCATTAATAAAACAAAAATAAAAGACGTTAATTCTACCGAATCAACGCCCTGTTTTTAGTTGAAGATGAAAATAAACTTACTTACCTTTTCGAATTTAAATTAATAGTAATAATAATGCCATTAACCCTAGTAGTACAATCAGCTTAAATCATTCTTTATAGTTTGATCATTTCTGTTTTCTTTTTTCATTAAAGCGCCCTTTAATGAAGTAACTGGATGGCGTTTCTAAACAAGTCTTTCTTTATATTTAAACGTCGTTCTTGTCAATTAACAATTACCATATTAAAATCCTCCTTTTTAATGTTATTCCTGTATAATAGACCTAGTTGTTAATTTTTCAGGAGAATCCAATGAATTTTATTTATATTAATCAAAACATATTAGATAATCTCTTTTATATCTTAGTAAGTATTTTGATTTATTCCATTTTATTAGATCATGGCAAAAGGTTAAGTCAGTATAGCAAGACCCTCATTACTACATGCATGAGCATTCCTATTATATTATGTATGAAGTTTCCTATTTATATAGATGAATATTGTGTCCATGATTTCAGGCAAATCCCTTTTATTATAGGGACACTTTATGGTGGTTGGCCTGTAGGGGCTGCTCTGTTAGTCATAATATTAACTTTTAGATTTGCTTTTTATGGTTTCAATTTACTTACGTTAATTGTATATATCGTTATATTTATTATAACGGCTCTATTTTCTTCCAAATTCAAAAATTTTAATAGAAAAAATAAGCTAAATAGCTCCATACTATTAATTTTGTTTCTAGGAATACTAACCAGCTTTATTTCACTCGTTATGTCTGATTATTTTCGAATAACGGAGGCGTATGTATTTTACTTTATCATCCTCCCTCCTTTTATTATCGTTTTGGCTGTATATATCATGGAAATTTTAAAAGATGCAATTTTAATCCGAACACAAATGGTGAGACTTGAAAAGATGGAGATAGTTAGTCAACTTGCAGCTAGTATTTCACATGAAATTAGAAATCCTTTAACAGTTGTGAAAGGGTTTGTTCAACTGCTAAAGGCTTCTGATCTCTCTCAAGAAGTAAAAGAACAATATATAGAACATGTTGTTAGAGAACTTAATAGTGCAGAATCAATTATTAGTGAATACTTAGCATTTGCAAAACCTGCAATCGAAAAAGTGGATAATATCTTAATAAACCGTGAAATAGGATATGTAATTGAAATGATAAAACCATTAGCTAACATGAATTTAGTTAATATATCAGAACAGTTAACTCCAGGCATTACGCGTGGGAATATTCAACATTTCAAGCAATGCTTCATAAACCTGATTAAAAATGGTATAGAGGCTATGCCAAACGGCGGGGAACTTAGTATTGTTTCCTATAAAAATAATTTCGACATAATTATCGAAATAAGTGACAATGGAATAGGAATGAACAAAGAACAAATAAACCGTTTTGGTGAACCTTATTACAGTTGCAAAGAAAAAGGTACAGGGTTAGGATCAATGTTAGCTGTTAAGACAATCCAAACGATGAAAGGTACACTTAATATAAATAGTGTTTCGAATAAGGGAACAACTATTACAGTAACACTTCCCGCTTATCATGAAGATTATTCTAAAAAATAAGTAATGAATCTATTTTTTAAGTAATATCGATTTTTATTATTCCATTTACTGTAGTGTTTTCTTGAATAGTATAAAAGGAATTATTATTAAGATAAAAGAACCCACCACGCCTCTTAACTAATGCGGACCAAGGTGGGTCATTTTTTATTCAAGAAGAAATGCTAAAGTGGATCCTGAAAAAAACGAAGTTGCATTATCAAAATAGAATTTTTATCAAACTTTTTTACAAATTATCAATCTTTATTAAAAATTATCGAACTTTATTTAGTACCTATAATTTTGGTAAAATTGATAAAGGAAGTTCTATGGTTAAGGATTTTTGGAACGTTTTGTTTAGCTTTGAAATAGAGTTTTGTCAGAAATATGTGCGTGCCTTCATTTTACGTTTAATAAAAAGAAACCATTTTGAAAAAAGACTTCTCAGAATGGTTTCTTTACATATTAATTGGTAAAGAAATTTCATTAAAAAGTTTGATTATATTCATAGGTGTTATTGAACTAACGAACCTTTAATCCCAATAAGAGGTACCTTCAACATTTTATCCAATGAACTTGTGTCATTTCCCTGATTAGAGCATAAGGTGATATTACCCATTTAATTAATTTCCTCCTTAAAAACTAATAAGGAGATGTCTATATGTCAGGTTGTGAATCAAGGTGTGACGACGGTTTTGGATTTGGTGGAGGTTTCGCCTTTATAGTCGTTTTGTTTATACTCTTAATCATTGTTGGAGCTAGCTTTGTTGGTGGATACGGCGGCGGTTACGGCGGCGGTTACGGCGGCGGTTACGGCGGCGGTTACGGCGGCGGTTACGGATATGGCGCCTGTTGTTAAAAATAGAATGAAAAAAGCCGACCTTTAATGGTCGGCTTCTTCATCTAATCTGCCCTAGCTGAAGAAGAAAAATCACAGGCATTGTTTAACACAGCCTATTTTAAAGAAGTAACAATCAAAAAAATTTCGTAAAAGTATACTTTTACGAACAGATGAATGAATATCCAGAAAAATTTTATTGATATATAATCACTCAACGGATAATATGTCCTATATTTCTCGCATAGGAATTCCTCACTTAGCTTGGTGAGCATAGAATGGTTACCCCAATTTACATAATAAAAAACGAACTCCTTATAAACAGAAGTTCGTTTTTATTTAAGACGTTTTCCTCATTTCAATGACGTTATCTGATTGCTGTTTGAGTTTTTTCCGGTAGACGATTTTTGACAATGTCACACTAAACTCGTATAAAATTAAAAGAGGCACGGTAACTAATATATCTGACATGAAATCTGGTGGTGTAATTAAAATGGCTACAACGACAAGCAAAAAGTAAGCTATCTTTCGCGCTTTTGAAAGAATCATAGGATTAACGACACCAAGAGAGGTGAGGAACATGACAACCAGCGGAATTTCGAATAAAAATCCAAACGGCAGTGTCAAGTTAATCATAAATTTAAAATATTTTTCAGACGTAAACATCGTTTCAAATTGACCTTCAGACAAAGATAGTAAAAAACCCAGAACGGTTGGATACACGACAAAATATCCGAATGATAAACCGGCAATAAAAAGGATAAACAGTCCAGGAATGTACGCTAGTGTCGTTTTTCGTTCATTTTCAGAAAGTGCCGGTTTTACAAATAGCCATGTTTGATAGGCGGCAATTGGAATCGTAAGAGCAATCGCAATCACGCCAGAAATCATAAAATATACCCAGAGGATTTCACTTGGCCCCAATACAGCTAACTTATGGCCGAGATCACGAATAAGCCATGTGTAAATGTCGTTCACAAAAATGAATGATCCAATTAAAAAAACCAGAAAAGCAATCAAAGTATTGATGATCCGTTTCCTGAGTTCCTCAAGGTGCTCAACCATAAGCATTTCTTGACTAGTCATACAGCCCCTCCTTTCTTAAATGCAAGAGGAAGATGTAAGCTTATTGCTTACATCTTCTTAAAAATTACTTAGATTGCGTCTTTTCTTCTTTCTCGTCTGATGAAATTAAATCCTTAGTAGAGTTTTTAAATTCTCTCAATGTGCTACCGAAAGCACGTCCAATTTCGGGCAACTTAGATGGACCAAATATGATGAGAGCAATGACCAAAATCAAAACCAATCCAGGTATCCCAATATTTTGCAACATCGTGTTTCCTCCTTAAAATTTAAATCCTGTAATAGCCACGACTGCCGGACGAGGCATCTTTTCACCTTTACGATGCGGCCATGTACTTGTAGGATTATTGATATCTTCCGTTTCTTCACCAGGGTGCTGAACAGACAAGAATAGTGTCTTTTCATTTGGAGTGAAACAAGGTCCGGTTAATTCAGCCTCCATTGGAGCGGCTGCAAACTGCCAGGCAATCCCTTTATCTCGACCAACGGTAGGAATGACAAACATTCCGTTATTGCCAAAGCTTGTCCATGCACCTTGATTTAAGCTACTCGATGAAATATCCGTTACGGTCCATAAATTCGCGTTGCTGTCAAAAGTTAAGTTGTCTGGTGCGCTGAATCCGCTTTGACGTCCGCCAGCTGCGAAAATTTCATATTCAAACTCAGTTGCTCCATGGTCACCTTTTTTTTCGATAAAACGTGTAATGTGTCCATGTAAGTTTCCGTGCTTATCATTATTCGTATGTGCAATAAAGATCGAGCTATCAAATGGTGAAATTTCCACATCCTCCGGTCGGTCAGTCGGTGTTCCGCCAAGAAGGAGGGCTGCTTCGTGACAGTTAGTAACAACATCACCTTGCGTTTGGAACTTTTCCAATAGTTCCGGTTTGCCAGCCGCCGCCTTTTGTACGGCCTCAATTGTCAGAGCTATCCATCTTCCTTTTTTAAAGTCCGCTACATATAAATTCCCTTCCTCAAGAAGACGGGAATTTGCCTTTCCTAATGCAGGTACATATTTATCCTTACTTACAAATTTATAGACACAAGCATCTTTTTTATCGTCTCCCATATAAACGACGACACGTTGGTCTTTGGCAAGTCCCATTGAAGCATTTTCATGGTTGAAACGTCCAAGAGCGGTATGTTTGCGAACCGCAAAATTTGGATTGAACGGGTCAACTTCGATTACCCAGCCGTAATGTGTTTGGTTTAATCCGGCATTATTAGCGGTTTCTTCGAAGTTCTCTTCACAGGATAAAACCGTATTCCATAATGTTTTTCCACCAGAACAGTTAGCGAATGTTCCCTGAACACTTGTTGCGCCGTTTACCACTTTTGTTCCTTTGGCCGGCCCAGTAAGTGCAAAAGATGTTAATCCCGTTACTCGTCGGGCATAAGTGGAAGCAGCATCCATTTTCCATTTATTCACTTTCTTGTCATAGTACACTTCAATAATGGAACCGCCCTGGTTATAAAGAAGCTTTTCAATTTGTGTAGGAGCATACTTGCCATTTACTTTTTCTCCTTCCACGTAAAGAGGGTTTGTATATTCGTGGTTTACCCATAATAATCCTCTTTCATTGGAATTTTGAATAGGAAAGTAAAGGGTGAAATCATTATTAAAACCAAATGTGTCACCTTTACCATTGATTACATCGCCATAAGCGGCTACAACGTCATATTTAAATCCTTTTGGAAGAACGAGTTCGTCCTTATTTGTAGTTTCAATCGGAGTAAACTTAAAGCCCTTTTTCTTCGGTTTTACATGTAAAAGGCTGTCGGTTTCCGCATTAACTGTCTCGCTTAAAATACCTAAACCAGAAGTGGCCACTGCAAGAGCAGTAGCTCCTGTTCCAATACGTGTTAAAAAGGTGCGTCTATTTAACGGTATGTTTTCCATAATGTCCTCCTTTATTTTCCTTGAAGACTTAGTCCTCTATTTTTTAAAATTTCTCACTCATCAGCTTCATTCTGAACTAAGTCCCATCACTTATTTTGAAGCCAAACTCACCTTCTCTGCAAAATCGAAATAGACTATGTATGTACTTCTCGATTAACTTGTTAAATAGTGCCTATCCAAGCCACAAATCAAATTTAGCAAATTAAAGTAAAGATGGTATTAATTTTTTTAAAATAATTTATTAAAAATTGTAAAGGATTAGATTCTATGGATGTTCTTTTCATGAGAAAACATAAGTTCACCAAAAACGGACAAACTGTATTTGAAATAAGAAAGGAGATGTGAGATATGACAAAAAAATTTAATAAAGGCAGCCGTAATCAAAATTCACCGCAATTACACGGACAAGTTCCTGTTAGTGGGGACAACAGTAAAGGAAATAAAAGAAATAAAGATCAGAGCGCTAAAACAGAGTAATCTAAATGTAACAAACCGGTCATATTCAGACCGGTTTATTTCCTTGTTAGATAATCTTCTTACTTATTTCAGCAGTAAGCGATCTAAAAGAACTGAAATTACCTTCTCTCATTGATGATCAATTTCTCAATGTGCCCTTTTATCTTAATCAAAAATGGAGCTTCGTTGAATAACCAAGCACTGGATCAACTTTGAATTTTTGACAATAAAAAAAGTACATTTCTTTGTCGGTCTACATAATAAAAAATGCCCTCCAGATCGTTTAACTGGAGGGCATTCGTATTTACATAATCTTTTTAGAAGTGAATTACTCTTGGATTAGTTACTATACATGTTGTGTTATCTGTTAGATTCTTTTTGTATTAGAACCTTGTGCTCTACTGTTGTTGTCTCTAAAACATCATTATCCTTATGAGTATTAGTAATGTTTTTTGTCATCACACTGACACCCACTAAAACTACGATATTAACAAATAGGGCTATAATTCCTACATTCAAGTCTTTAATTGCTTGAGGAAGATAAGGAAACAAGTGACCAATTTTTATGTTCCCTAGTTCCATAATAGAAACTAGCACGCCTCCTGTTATAATCCCGGCGAATGCTCCATGTTTGGTTACAAAATTCTTTCTCATCAAACTTGCGAAAAAGGCAGGAGCAAGTTGTGTGATAAAATTATAGGCGATTAAAGCGAGACTAAAGAGGGAATTTCCACCTTTAAAGGTTAAGTAAATCCCTACGAGAGAAATAAGGGGAACCAAGAATTTTACCAGTTTTGCAATCTGATTTTCCGTTGCTGATGGAGTGAATACGCTATATACATTTTTCGCCAGAGATGTTGATATTGACATCAACAGCATTGAACTTGGTACTAAAGCGGCTAACACGCCCGTGCCACCAATTAAGCCCACAAACCATGGATCAAAATCCTGTTTAGAAAGCTGCAGCAAGATAAGATCGGCTTCCGCGCCTTTTAATCCAGGCGTCTGTAAGATAGCTGCAAATCCGACAAAAAAGGCAAACAACAAAATCAATTGGTACATTGGCATTAGGATTGCATTTTTTCGTAAAGCCTTTTCGCTAGAGGCAGCATAAATAGGAGAAAACCCGTGCGGCCACATATAAAATCCAATAGAGCTTAATATAACGGTCGATATATACCACGAAACGCTCATTCCTTGATCCGGAAGTATGGTATAGTTCGGCTTTGCATTTTCAATGGCCTCATACATAGGTTGAAGACCGCCATAATAATGAAGAGGGAAATAAACTCCTAAAAATATGACAATGCCTAGAATCAGAATATCCTTCAAGATAGCTGTCCTAGCAGAACCGTGAATACCTGAAACCATTACAAAAATGGTTACACCAATTGCTCCAACCCAAATGGCAGCTGTAGATGAAATGGCCCCATAGGATGTTGCAGAAACGATATATCCTAACCCCTTCAATTGCAGGACTAAGTAGCAAGTACAAGCTATAACACCTATTACAGCAACAAGCACACCAAGATAAGGACTTTGATATTTTTTTACAAAAAAATCTGATTGGGAAACTAATTGGTGTTTCTTTGCATACCTCCAGATAGCAGGAAATGTCCAGTAGGAGATGACTGTAGCCAGACAGCCGTATGATACGATACTAAAGATGGAGCCTCCTTCCCCATAAGCCGATCCACTTGCACCTAAAAATGTAAAGGTCGTATACATTTCACCTGCGGACAAGAGGAAAATCAATAGGGTTCCCATTCCACGTCCCCCAACTGACCATTGTTCTAAGTTCATTTCTTTCCCTTTTTTAGCCTGGATACCAATCAAAACAGAAATGACGAAAAAAAACAGGATGAAAAACACGGCAATATTCATCTTGAATCTCCCTTCTGATTAGCAGGATCTAGTAGATATATAATCCCCATAATACCTGTGGTTAGCACAGACCAGAGTACAATCCAAAAGTGAAAAAATGGCATTCCTAGAACATAGGGAGTCACTTTATTAGTAAACAAAGCGCCTACAATAAAGCCAAGAAACGGGATAATTCCAAGCCAATATATTTTTTTCATACTCTTAACCCCCTAGTATGTTAGATTTAACATTTTAAAAGTCCCGTGAACAAATAACTTCACCCCATATTGTAAAGCCTGTTCATCGAAAGTAAATTTGGGATGATGGTGAGGATATATAATCCCTTTTTCTTCATTACGAGCTCCTATTACAATATAAGATCCCGGAACTACTTTTTGAAAAGCAGAGAAGTCTTCACTTCCCATAATTGGCTTTGAAATCTCTCGACTTTCTTCACCAAATACTTCACAGACCGTTTCGTCCATCAATCGGGTAACTTCTTCATCATTAATGGTCGGAGCATAACCGAACTGATAATCGAATTCATAAGTAGCCCCATGTGCCTCAGTAATTCCTTTTACAATGCGTTCGATAAAGGTTGGAATCTTTTCCCTCAGTTCCGGATTAAAGCTTCGAACGGAACCTCCAATGCTTACACTACTTGGAATAACATTAATCGCACTTCCCGCATGGAACTGAGTCACTGAAATCACTAGAGCTTCCTGAGCATCATGATACCTCGAAACAATGTGCTGGAGATTTGATACAACCTGAGTTCCAATTGCAATGGGATCAACCGTAAGTTCAGGCTGTGAGGCGTGCCCCCCTTTACCCACCACGGTAATTGCAAAAGTATCAGCTCCAGCCATAATCGGACCGTAGCCCAAACCAATTTTTCCTAAAGGTAGAGTCGACAAGAGATGAGTGCCAATGACCATATCTACTCCTTCAAGCACACCTGCTTTCACCATCTCTTGGGCTCCACCGGGCGGCAGTTCCTCAGCATGTTGAAATAAAAAGCGAACCTCCCCTTTAATTTGATTCTTTAACTGGGTAAGAATCTTTGCCGTGCCAAGCAGCATCGCCGTATGCCCGTCATGTCCGCAAGCATGCATCACGCCTGAATTCTGTGATACAAAGTCAAAATCATTCTCTTCTTCAATTGGAAGCGCATCCATATCTGCCCGCAGTGCAATAACCTTCCCAGGCTGCTGGCCAATTAAACGAGCCATTATACTCGTTTTTGTCGGACGTGAAATTTCCAAATCACCAAAAGTTTGTAGCGTTTCATAAACAAATTGTGCTGTTTTTTCTTCCTGAAAAGATAGCTCCGGATACTTATGTAAATATCTTCGCCACCCAATCACTTCATCTTTAACAGCCTCGATTAAATCATGAATCATTATCGTTTGAGACATCCACTACAACTCCTTTTTCATTCAATTTACATAACAATATCTATTTTCGGATAGTTTAAGGAAGAAATTCCTTAAATGGAGTATAATATTTCATAAGCTTTATTTCAATATTTTTTTGAAAATTCTAAACTATTTTTTCTGACTGAATCCAATAGTTAATTTTTCCCTTTCAACGCTTTAATATGCTAAATTAAGGTACAAAAAAAATAAGCACCCAAATTATGGGTGCTTATAATTTATAATAATCGATAAATTTTACTCGGCCTTCCACGGGTGGCGTTAGCCTCTTCACCAACGCATTGTGCCAAGTCAACCTCGCACATATCCGCAACAATACGCCGAACATTGCGCTCTGTCATCTCAAGATATGTCGCTAAGTCCTTTGTAGTAAAATCACTCCAGCCCATTCTTTGAACGAGAGCCGATATCTTCTTATACGTTTTAACACTTATATTTCCCTTTTTTAACTTTTCTATAAGGAGTTTATTGTGAGTACGGGTATCATATTGTAGTTCTTTCTTTTTGCCTGGTGATTCAATAATTTTGCCATCATCTTGAATAATCACAATTTCACGCTTCTTCATATCCTTTGAATGTTGAATAGCACGAAAAGCATTGATTTCCGCCGAATAGGCAGTCTCGCCAAAGCCAATTCCAACAGCAACTGTTGTATCTGCTTCAAAGGCCAATTTTTGAATGGTATCTTCGAGCATAATAATTTCTCGTTCAATTGCGCCGCGCGAACTAAAAATCATGTATCTTCCATTCCCTTTCTCTGAAAAGGAACCATTTATTTTTTCACCAAGTTGAATTAACATTTCTTTTAGCCGGAGCTCCAAGTACTGTAAATGATAAGGAGTTTTCATTTCCTCTGCCACTCTGTTAAAATATTCAACTTCAATGATTTCAACTCCGATTTGTGTGTCTTTAAAGTAGGAAGTCTTTACTTTTTCAGAAAGAATCCGAAGCGTTTGTCGCACTTCCATCTTACTCATCGTCATCCGATAGGCTGGAATCCCGTATTCCCTTAAAGCTTCACACACAGACGGAAAACAAGAAAAAGCGCCTTCTGTCCTTCCCTTATTCCATAAATTTAAGTGAAAATGTACCAATTCATTCGTATCAACATCTAACTCAAACACTTTCGTATAAATCTTTTGGGTTTTTATATTCAACTGTGACAAAGCTTCTTCGCTAATATTATTTGAGGACATAGTATCAATACTTAGATGCTCAATAATTTTCCCCTGTTCGTAGATCATCTCTAAAAAAGATTTATAAAAACCTGATTCCGTAGCAGGAACATGGACCATTATTTTATCTTTACCTAGTGTTTTTGTCGCAATTTCATAGGGAAGTGGACCAGAAAAAAGCCATGCATGTACGTGAGAATTATGTTCTTTTACAATTCCCTCTACCTCTTCGGTATTTACATAGGGAAAAGAGATGAATTCCAACTCATGTTTATATTCTTCTGCCAAGTCTAATATCCGTTCTATAGAAGTTTTTAGACCGACTAGTCCGATTTTATACATCCTGTATTCGACTTCCTTTATCATCTGTAATATATTCATTGTTCTTATAGAATATCCTAGTTTAACATAATTCACATTATCGTAAGTTCTAATTCTTCTGTTGTTTTTCCGTAATTCATTCATTTTATCTCACTTTTATTTAATTTGTATTAGAGTTCTGTTAGTTTGGTTTGTTACTCTTGATCGTATAAATGAACCAAGAGAAATGAAAAATAACAGTAGCAAAAAGAAAAGAATGATAGAAATGGTGTTTATAGCTGTAAAAACATTCCTAACCACACCAATATTTCCCTTTTACACCATTTTATCATGCGATATGAAAGAAAAATACCTTGTATACGTTATTCATGTGAGGTTTACAAAACATCTTCGTTTATACACCATTGATAAATCAACGTTTACGCCTCTCAAGCGCACCTAAATGGCTGCGTAAGGGGATATTTATGCAGATCTTATTCAATAAAATGGTTCAATTGTTGAACAAAGATCAAACAGCACTCTTTAACTATCCTCCCTCAATATTGAAAGAAACTTTTCACTCAATTTTGTCTTCTTAGAATACTTTAAATACTTATGATTTTCTTAGTACAGATAACATTAAAATGTGCACGCTACCTCTTGTACGAAAAAACGATCATCATTTGTTCCTCACGTTCGTAATAAACTGATGATAGCTACACTGTTAAAATACCTTTAAAAATCCTTACTAGAAGTTTAAAAGATTGATTTCTCATAAATAGATTGAAGAATTTGATCACCTGTTGGTTATTACGATAACCTATTTGGCCTAAAAAAGAAGAACATTCAAGTTAATGGGAGGAAGAAGGATGCATCACAACGATCGGAAAAGGAAATGGAACGGATTTTCCAAGACGTTTCCGTACTCTCTTTTAGATGTAAAAGATGAATTAAAGAAAAAAGGTAAAAAACAGACTTCTGTTAAAACGGGGGAGTTAACGGGAGAAGAGACAATGTTAATACACGAAATAAAAGAACGAACAAGACAACACAACAATAATAATGTGACGCGAACGCATGCCTATTTTCAGTTTTACCTCCGTTACCCAGAAATACACTGGGCACTACTTGGACATATGGTATCGCGTAATGGCGGTTGGAATATGACGGATTTAAAAGGGGATTTATATACAAGACTATTGTCGGAAAAAGATCAACTTATCTTCTTTTCTTTTTTGGAACGAGGGAACTGGTTAATCTTCCAAGATGTGTACCCACAATTTTTGTTGTATGAACAAAGTGTCAAAAGATCAAAAAGACTGTTTCATCTTCTACCTTTTTTCAATGTATCAACGTTTATGGAAACATTATGGAACCATTTTTGGAGAACAGGCGACCAGTATATGTTAGCCATTGCCACTGTTATTAATGAACAAAGCTATTTAGAAAAAAGGGTCATTCAAAATGCCCATTTTAAAAAGACCGTACTAAATAGTATTGGATTCAAACTTTATGATTTTTTTCGCTTTAATCACATTCTTTTTCCATTCTATAAAGATGAGACCAAACAAGAAACATTACTAGTCGGGAATACAATGAAGCATTTCACCTCCCTTCATGAGCGAATATTGCTGGGCAAGCGATTATACTCACTGCTGTTTAGCCGTGAGAACATCTTATCAGGAGTAGTAGATTGGGCTCATGATCATCCACATACCGGTTCGCGAAAAGACTACTGGCCGCATTTGTTTAATGATGTAAACGAATCATTCTCCCGTGCATTTTATAAACGTCGAACAAAAAAGTGCCAATTAAGAAAAGGTGCGGATCGCTTATACAGTCCTCGATTAATATACACATGGAAAGATCTTAATCATGAAGAGGAGGAAAGCAAAGACTGGTTTGAAGACTGGCACATCATGGAGTACTTAATCGATAAGGGAGAAAATATAGATGGGGAGATTTATGATGAATACTGCACAACGCTTGAAAAAATTGAACTTGCCATTCTGGCAAAAAAAAACGTCCTACTCCGAGAAGAAGCAGAAGATGAGTAACCATCGGGCTTTTGTAGCCACAATAATTTTCTCTAGTTTCATCGGAACGTATTTAGACTTACTGTTTGTAGGTAAACAAATGTATTCCTTTCCGGCAAGACCATTCCCAGATACATTTACAATCAATGTCGCTTTTACATTATTGATATTGCCAATCTTTACTACGCTCTTTTTATGGATCGCAAAAGCGTTGACTGCATATTCAAGAATACTGTTTATCGTTTTGATTGGACTTTGTATAAGTATTTCCGAATCTTTTTCGGAGAATTTAGGATTGTTTACTCATAGCGAAGCATGGCATCATTCTTATTCCCTTTTCGGATACATGATCTTCATGCTCATTATTTGGAAATTTTATCGATGGTTTCAATAACAATCGACTGTGTTATAGGAATCTAAAAAACAAACTTGCTAAATACAAAAAAGTACATGCCAATTTCGTGTTATGGATAAAAAAACAAAGGGGGTCACAAAAATTAAAATAAAATTTTTGTGACCCCCTTTGAAATATGCTAGGAGGGTTTCCCTTCTGGATTTGATGATTAAAGACTAAAATAGCTCACTACTTTTATAGATTTACTTATGGAAAAACCTTTTAAAAACATTCCCTAAAATCTAGTTCTCAACTATTTTCGGCACTCATAGCCAAGATATAAAGTACATGATATATATGCATCTAAATATAATGGTTGTGAGACGTAATTAGATCCTTTTGAGCTTTTTATTATTTGGGCTATCTCAATTCCTCTCTTTTCTAGCACATTTTAAGGAGTGAATGTATGAAAGAAATTGGCATCAAATCATATTTGTCTGTTGGAACTGTCAGTAACCCTGTTTATGATCCAAATTGTAATAAGTTAATCTTTATTGCTGATTATTCTGGTTTACCTCAGGTTTGGGCAAAGGATTTCGATATAAGTGAACCTACCCGAATTTCTTTTACTAATGAACGAATTACTTTTGTTAAATATTTAAACAGTTCATCACAACGCGGCCTTCTCATCGGCATGGATGTCTGCGGTAATGAGAAGCAACAACTGTTTTTACTCAAAAGTGATGGTCTACTGATTCCGCTTACCAACTCTCCTGACCATAAACATGAATATGGGGGTCACTCACCTGATGGAAAATGGATAGCCTGGTCAAGCAATCGTCGACATCCTGCCTTTTTCGATATCTATATTCAAAATATCGAAACATTAGAAATACAAATGGTTTTGTCAAAGGATGGACTCTATTCCTCCATCATGTGGTCTCCTGATTGTAATTCGTTATTGATTCGGAAAACAAATTCCCAGTTGGATAACGATTTAGGTTTACTGAATCTTGACACAGGAGAAATGAATTGGTTAACAGATCATCAGGGTGAAGCAAGCTATAAAAACCCTCATTTCAGTAAGGATGGAGATCATCTCTATTTATTAACAAATCAAGATAGAGAATTTTTTGGGCTCTCGATCATTGATCTTTCAACAAAACATATCACTTGGCTGGAGGTAGGACAGTGGGACTTTGAAGGCCTCGCTATGAGTAAAGATCATTCAAAGTTAGCTTTTTCAATTAATGAAGGAGGTATTTCAAGAGGCATTCTTTTAGATCTAAAATCAAGTGCCCTTTATACATGGATGACACCAATGGGGATGATAACTAGCTTAACATTTTCACCCGACAATCAAAAATTAGCCTATGTATTCAATGGGCCGACCTATCCGTCTGATATATGGCAGGTTGACCTAAAGAAAATGAAGACAGAACGGCTTACTCAATCTCTTCAGACAAAGTTTTTGGAAAATAAATTAATTGAGCCCATTCTTATTTCCTTTAAATCTTTTGACAATCTCCAAATACCTGCCTTTTACTTCAAGCCAAATACCCAATCAGAAAAAATTCCTGTTATTCTATATGTTCATGGGGGTCCTGAAAGCCAAATCCGTGCTGTTTTCAATCCAGTTCTGCAGTATTTCCTAAGCCTTGGCTATGCAGTAATTACTCCTAACGTACGCGGGAGTACAGGATATGGAAAAACATATACTCATCTGGATGATGTTCGCAAACGAATGGACTCCGTAAGAGATCTTGTTTCTTTAGTAGATTGGTTAAAGAAAGAAGGAAGCGCTGATCCTAATAGAGTTGCCATTATGGGAGGGAGCTACGGAGGATTTATGGTTCTTGCAGCCATCTCTCACTATCCGGAATTATGGTCTGCTGCAATTGATCTCGTTGGGATTTCAAGTTTCAGAACTTTTCTTAAAAAAACCAGTCCGTGGCGACGCAAACTTCGCGAAGTTGAATATGGAACTATTGAAAAGGACGGAAACTTTTATGATCTGATTGATCCATTGAAACTTACTGACCGGATTACCAGTCCGCTGATGGTACTTCATGGGTCTAATGACCCACGCGTCCCAATTGAAGAATCTGAACAAATCGTAAATAAATTAATGGCAAGAAATCACCCTGTAAAGTTTATCTGTTTTGAAAATGAAGGTCATTCCATCGTAAAACTAAATAATAAAATAACTGCCTATACGGCAATAGCACATTTCCTCAATCAATATATTGGTAAATAATTTCCCAATGCGTCTTTTATATTTTGAAGGGTGATTAAAAGGAATTAGCGTACCGACTATAAGGAAATGTGCTTCTTAGTTTCTTTAAGAAAACAAAAGTCTCTTTTGATATGAGTAATAAAATTTTCCCTATTTTATCATAATTTTTTAAATAACTAACCTGCTCCATTTGTTGCATAAGAAAAAGAGCTGATCATCATCACAGCTCTTTAAAGAACGATTGCACCTGTTAGTTGATTAACGAATAAAAATATATTTATCTATTCGTGTGTTTGAAGAGCTAACTTTATTCCCAAACCAATGTAGACTATACCTACGACTTTCCCAAACCAATTTGAACTGCTGTTAGATTTAACTAATAACTTGTTGCCAATTGTACTTGTTAGGAAAACTAAGAGAGTGGTATACATTATGCTCATCAGTACAAATGTTAACCCAAGCATTAAAAGCTGAATTGTCACTGGGGAACCATCACTTTTTACAAACTGTGGTAAGAAAGCTAAGAAAAATAATGAAGTCTTAGGGTTTAGTAATTCAATTAACAAAGCCTGACGAAATGATAGATTATTATTCACTTTCTTAATAATAGGTTTTTCAATTTTCTTTGATTTTTCAAGCAAAGCTCTTATTCCTAAATAAACTAAGTATGCTGAACCTAAATATTTAACAACTCCAAAAGCAAGTGTAGATGTCATTAATATCGCGGAAAGTCCAACAACTGCCGCAAGAGTATGAATTAAGTCACCAACAGCAATACCCAAGCCTGTGATAATTCCATTCTTTTTTCCACCTTTAATAGTTTGAGATATTGTCAAAAAAACAGCGGGACCTGGGATTAAAAATAACATCAGAACAACTAAAATGAAAGTCAACATTATATATTATTCCTTTCTTTTAGAGATTATACAGCCGATTTAACCAACCACTACATAGTTTATTTTAACACTTTTAACATAATAAAATAGCTCTTTAATCAACAATCCTGCCCCGTTCGTTGCATAAGAAAAAAGCTGATCGTCACAGCCTTTAAAGCCGTTAGCTAAACACGTTTACTTATTATTTTTAAGTAATGAATAGACATATGTATCGTGTGCTATACCATTCTGATACATATATTTCTTCAAAACCCCCTCTTTTTGAAAACCAATATTGGTCAGTAACTTATTAGATGCTTCATTGTTTAAAAATACAACAGCACCTATACGAGTTAAATTCATAACATCAAAACCATATGTAAGAACTCTAGATACTGCTTCTGAAGCATATCCTTTTCCCCACTGCTCTGGATGGATTTCGTAACCTATTTCTGCTCTTTTATGTTTAGGTAACCAAGCATTAAAACCAATTGTTCCAATTATACCTTTGGTCTCTTTTTTTTCAATCCCCCAGCGTATGCCTCTTTTTTCATTGTAGTTATTTGAAAAGAAATCAACGAATTTCTCTGCTTCTTCTATACTCTCTAATGTTTCTTGTCCATAATAACGTGTTACATTTTCGTTAGAAAAACAAGCAAAAATTCCTTCTGCATCCTCTTTTGTTATTTCTCTTAATATTAGTCTTTCTGTCTCTAATATTGGAAACATTTCATCTCTCCCTCTGTTTATTACTATAATTAATTATTCTTTTTAAATGGTGAAAATTCCTTTATAAATTGAATTCTTTATTGCACTATCCTGACCCTTTAGTTGAACAAGGGTATTTTCTCTAATTTGAATGTAACGAACGTACATTCAAAAGTTCATATAATGAATCTTATATGCTGCTGTTTAGAATTGGAGGATTCTTTTATATGCTTATTGAGGTACACCACATGCCCATCAAGCTAAGAAAATAGGACAACCCCCAAAACGATAAAATGAGCTTCTTTGTTACAAGAAAGCCCAAAATTTTGTTCTGAGGGTATTATAAATTGTTAACTTGATGGCAATGTGACGCTAACTTAGGGAGAGTTAATTAAGAGAAATCCTCAAAACTTTCCTCGGAAATTAAATTGTATATCAAAAATGTCGAGGTGTTACTTCTTTAACATATAAATTTTACGAGGTCTTCCCCGAGGCGATTGAAGTTCTTCTCCTTTGTACTCCACTAAACCGCTTTCACTTAAACTACTCATAATTCTCTGGGCATTTCGAACGGTCATAGATAAATGAGAAGCTAAGTCTGAGGAAGTGAAGCCGTCCCAGCCCATACGATCAATCAATGCTTCAATCTTTTTATACGTTTTTACACTAATGTTAGCCTGATTTAATTTATCTAGCAGTTCTTTATCATTAGAACGGGAGGTATATGCCAATTGTTCTTCTTGACCTACAGATTCGATCATTAAACCATCTTCCTGGATAACAACAATGCCGGAACTTTCTTGCTTCTTCGAATGACGGATCGCCTTACGAGCATTGATTTCAGCCGATGCAGCCGTCTCACCAAAACCAATTCCAACTGCAACAGAGACATCCATCTCAAGTGACAGTTGTTGAACAGTACTTTGCAAGCTACCAATTTCTCGTTCAATTGCCTTGCGTGAACTAAATATTTGATAGCGGCCGTTTCCATTTTCGATGAGGGATCCATCTAATTTTTCGCAAAATGAAAGCAATGTTTGTTTAATTTTCAGCTCCAAATGCTGCAGATGGTAACGAATATTAACCTCGTCTACAAATTGATCAAACTGATCAATTTCAATAATCTCTACACCTATCTGACTATCCTTGAAATAAGTACTTTTTGCTTTTTCAATTAAAATCTTGACCGCTTGTCTAATTTCCATCTTTGTCATATTTATTTTGTAGACAGGAACATTTTCTTTCTTCAATGCTTCATATACAGATTGTAAAACGGTAAGGACACCTTGTACCTCCCCTTCCCTCCACAACTGAAGATGAAATTGAACAATGTCTTGAAAATTATATTGTTCATCAAATGTTTTTACATAAATATGTTCAGTGGAAATTCCTAGTTCTTGTAGCGACTCTTGCAAAAAAAAGTCTTCTAATCGAATCATATCGATGGATATCTTATCGAAAAAATACTTTTGATCCGCAGACATTTGTAAAAAACATCTATATAAACTAGATCCAACAGGAGGACAATACGTAAAATTGGCCTCTGAATCTAACATTTCTTTTGCAATTCTATAAGGAACTGGTCCAGAGAAAAACCAACCATTTACTGCGTTTTGGTGATTTTTTATAATGTCCGTTACCTCTCGTGCATCTTCATATGGAAAATCAATGAAATCTATTTCATGCTCAAATTCATTAGTAACATCCCGAATTTTCTTTAAAGATGAAAGTGGACCTACAACACCAATTTTATACAAGTTTACTTCACCCCTACATCATACTATTAGATTTATTATATCAAAATAACCAATTAACCCCAACAGGGAATAATAATGAGATCCAAATATTAATAACATGTAAAGCGCCGTTTGACATAAATAAACGGTGCTACTTAATATGGTTTACTTCTCTATCGTGAGGTCAAGAGTGGTAGAACTTATACATGCAAAAGATTCAAAACCTTTTGTTTGTTTAGAAAGTATTACTAAAGCTAGAAAAAAAAAGATTCCTTTTTTTCTGAAAATTTTATTGAAATAGATTATTCTTAATTATATAATACATTTAACGAAAATAACGTTAAGTATTCGTTAAATGAAAAACAAGTAATTTGAAAGGTATGTATGAAGTACACGAAGGATGAAAGACCATTTTGGGTAATTTTAGCTTAAGGAAGGTTTAGAGAAAAAGTTTATAAATTAAATGGTACAAAAAAAGCACAAACTACAAATGGAAGAAGGTTTAGGAGGAGAATGTAATGGAACAAAAAGTAATGAAAGATACAACTAATCTGCAAAATCATAAAAAAGGTGGATTTTTCAATCAAGTAGAGCGAATAGGAAACAAAATCCCCCATCCATTTATTTTATTTATTTATATGATCGCCTTTTTATTTGTTGTAACCGCTCTCTTATCTGTTTTCCATGTTTCGGCATCGGATCCCATTAGTGGAGAGAAAGTAGAAGTTCAAAATCTCTTAAGCCGTGAAGGCATTCAATGGATACTGCCGAATATGATTAAAAACTTTTCCGGCTTTTTACCACTAGGTTCTATTTTAGCCCTAATGCTAGGCGTAGGACTTGCTGAAAAAGTCGGTTTGTTAGAAGTTTTGATTCGAAAAATGTCGTTAAAGGTCTCAGGGAAATACGCGAGTTATTTAGTTGTATTCGTTGCATTTTTTAGCCATGTCTCTTCTGATGCTGCGCTTGTTATTATGCCTCCTCTTGGAGCTTTAATTTTCCTTGCTGTGGGACGGCACCCTGTTGCTGGGTTGCTCGCTGCTATTGCTGGGGTTGGTTCAGGTTTCACTGCCAATTTATTAATCGTCACAACAGATGTCTTGCTATCAGGAATTAGTTCGGAAGTAGCGAATGGTATGAAAGCAAATTTGACAGTTAATGTTACCGATAACTGGTTCTTTATGGCTACTTCAGTTCTCGTACTTACTGTTGTCATTGCCTTGATTACAGATAAATTTGTTGAGCCGCGCTTAGGAAAATATGAAGGTAGCGGTAAGCATAAAAAATTGGAACAATTAACGAAGCAACAAAACAAAGCACTCCTGGCTACAGGTATTTCAGCATTGATTTTTATAGCTGTTATGGTCGTTCTAGTCGTTCCAGAAGGAGCCCTATTACGAAATCCAGAAACTGGAGCTATTCTTCCCTCTCCATTTATGTCTGGTATTGTCGCGATCATCTTACTTTTCTTTTTTACAGTCTCTATTACTTATGGAGTTAAGGTGGGAGCAATTAAGAAACAAAATGATATACCAGAATTATTAGTAGACCCGATTAAAGGAATGGCCGGATTTATTATTATGGTTTTTCCACTTTCCCAATTTGTCGCTTGCTTTAACTGGAGTAATATGGGTAAATTTTTGGCATTATCCATCACAGATCTCTTAGAACAGCTAAACATAGATGGTGCACCCGTCCTTATTGGGTTAATGTTCTTATCTGGACTTCTTTCCATGTTTATTGCTAGCGGATCCGCGATTTGGTCTATATTAGCTCCGGTTTTTGTTCCAATGTTTATGGTATTAGGCTATCATCCTGCCTTCGCCCAAATGCTTTTTAGGGTAGCAGATTCATCTGTTCTACCATTAGCACCTGTATCTCCATTTGTCCCACTATTCTTAAGTTTCCTACAAGAGTATAGAAAAGATGCAAAACTAGGAACTTATTATTCTCTTATATTGCCATATCCGATTATCATCTTTATCATTTGGACGCTATTGGTAGTGGTTTGGTATTTCCTTGGCCTCCCAATTGGTCCTGGCGTATACCCGAAATTACCGTAATTTGAAAAATCGCAAGCGCCTTGAATAGCCCCTTCAGCGACTCGAGGGGCTAGGCTGCTTGGGCTAGACGCCAAAACTCGTCGAAAATTATTAAATTTTCATCAAATAACTTTAGGAGTGAAAGAATTGGATATTATTTCTTTAAGACGTGATCTTCATCAACACCCAGAAGTTGGCTTTACCGAATTTCGAACTGCTTCAAAAGTAGTAGAAGTACTAACTTCTTTGAAATATAACGTGATATTTGGAAAAGATGCTTTAGATGGGGATTCTCGCCGTGGAGTTCCACCTACAGAAGTATTACAAGAAACATTTAATAGAGCATTACAAGACGGTGCAAATCCAGAAATTCTCCAAGAAATGGAGGGTGGATATACTGCTGTTATCGGTATATTAAAAGGAAAAACAGATGGCCCAACTGTAGCTTTCCGGTTTGATATGGATGCATTACCTGTAACGGAAAGTACTGATTCTGACCACTTCCCACAAACTAACGGTTTTCGTTCCAAATATGAAGGGAATATGCATGCCTGTGCACACGATGGCCATACAGTAATTGGATTAGGGCTTGCTGAAAAATTAGCGGACCAGAACTTTGCAGGAACGGTTAAGCTTATTTTTCAACCAGCTGAAGAGGGAGTACGCGGTGCCTATTCAATTGTACAAAAAGGAATTTTAGATGATGTGGATCATTTATATTGTCTGCACCTTGGCACAGATGTCCCTCTAGGAGAATTTCATGGTGGGTCTTCTGGCTTTTTAGCAAGTACGAAAATGGCAGCTCATTTTCACGGGGTATCTTCTCATGCAGGTGCTTCTCCTGAAAAAGGAAAAAATGCATTGTTAGGAGCAGCCACTGCATTATTAAATATTCATGCTATTCCAAGATTTAGTTCAGGTTCTACCCGCATAAATGTAGGTATTCTTAATGGTGGTACAGCCGCTAATATTATTCCAGCGCATGCAAAAATGATAATTGAAACCCGTTCCGTAACCGAAGAAACAAATGCAGAAATGGAGAAACGTGTTCGAAATATCGTGGCTCATAGTGCAGGTATGCATGAGCTTGAATATGAAATTGAAATTATAGGACAAGCAATTACGATTCATTGTGATCAAGAACTTGTCGATCTAGCTATGGAAGAAGCCCGAAATGTAGATGGTTTTTCAACAATCAAAGCATGTAGGGAATCCGGTTCTGCTGGAAGCGAGGATGCAAGTTTTATGATTCGAAGAGTACAGGATAATGGTGGTAAAGGGACATATATGATTATTGGGACCGATATTCCTGCACCACACCACCATCCTAAATTTGATATTCAAGAAGAAGTGTTACCAAGAAGTGTAGAACTTTTGAATCTTATTGCAAGACGACTTTTAAAATAATATTTCATATTAAATCGAATATACATTCATATTAAATTGATTATATATAGGAAGGAATGCGTGTAAAATGACACATGTAAATAGACTATCAGAAATCATTGAACAAAAAAAAGAAAAATTCATTGAAGTTAGTGACTGTATATGGAATTTTGCAGAAACACGTTTTGAAGAATATCAATCTGCTGAATTGCTTTGCAGCACGTTAGAAAACGAAGGCTTTTCTGTTGAAAAAGGTGTTGGAAACATAGAGACAGCATTTATTGGTAGCTTTGGAACTGGTAAACCTGTTGTGGCAATCATGGGAGAATTTGATGCGTTGTCAGGTATGAGTCAAAAAACAGCTACAGCTAAACAAGAGCCAATTGTACAAGGTGAAAATGGCCATGGATGTGGTCACAATTTACTTGGTACTGGATCGTTAGCTGCTGCTGTTGCAGTGAAGAATTATATGGAAGAGAATCATATAAATGGGACAGTTCGTTATTATGGATGTCCTGGAGAAGAAGGCGGATCAGGCAAAACCTTCATGGTCAGAGAAGGTTTATTCGATGACGTTGATTTTGCATTTTGTTGGCATCCACTAGATGTTAACGGAATTATGTCGATGGATTCACTTTCCAATTTCCAAGTGTATTATAAGTTTAAAGGAAAAAGCTCTCATGCAGCAGCATCACCACATTTGGGACGTAGTGCTTTAGATGCCGTAGAACTTATGAATGTTGGCGTGAACTATTTAAGAGAACATATTATCCAAGACGCCAGAGTTCATTATGCGATAACGAATTCTGGTGGATTATCGCCTAATGTTGTCCAACAAGATGCAGAAGTTCTTTATTTATTACGAGCTCCAGAAGTTTCACAAGTTCAAGATATTTACTTAAGAGTTTGTAATATTGCTAGGGGAGCAGCCCTTATGACAGGAACTGAAGTAGAAATCGTTTTCGATAAAGCCTGTTCTAATGTTATCCAAAACACAGTGTTAGATTCGGTTATGTATAAGAATTTTCAAGAATTAGGTATTCCACAACACGATGATAAAGAAAAACAGCTTGCAAAAGAGATCCGTGCTACCTTAACCGAACAAGAAAGGAATAGTACAATCAATCCGTTTAATGATAGTCAAGATGATGCTATGGCAAGTTGGTTGGAACCCATTGAGGGCTGTCAATCGCCATTAACAGGTTCCTCGGATGTGGGGGATGTTAGTTGGATGGTTCCTACTGCTCAATGCACAACAGCTTGTTTTGTTCTTGGATCCCCTCTGCATAGCTGGCAGTGGGTTACACTCGGATCAACATCTATTGCCCATAAAGGTATGCTTCATGCTGGCAAGGTTATTGCGGCAACTGCAGTAGAAGTACTCCAAAATCCAGAATTAATTGACAAGGCAAAAGCAGAGCTAAAAGAACGATTAAAAGGGAAAAGCTATGTCTCCCCTATTCCGCAAGATGTAAAGCCCTTAGTTAAAAGATAATGATTAGAAAGATTGTTGTAATCGTACGTATGGAAAATTCCCTGACTTTATTGAAATGATGACCAATGTTCATAGCATATATGGTGATGAATTTATGGGTTTTTTTTGAATACTCTTTCGATAATAAGGTAGAAAAAATCGCTCAAGAGGACGGAATGATCCAATAATGACTGGGTGACTCTAAGTGAAATAGCAGTATAAAAAGGGATCTTCGATTGGAAGATCCCTTTTTCATTGAGAACTTTTATCTTTGATTCCATTCTTTATTTAACAGCCTATAAACTATATGGTCAACATAATGTCATATAACCCTTCTACTTGCAATAATAAACAGCTGCTACAAAAACCTATATCATTCTATAGCACCCGATAGTTGAAAATAACTTATTTTTTTCCTTAAGTTAAAATAAATTATAGATTATAGATTAAACGTATTATCATTCTTGGAATAAAAAATAAGATTCTCCAAGCTACTTCAAACAAGACTGAATCTCGAATTTCAACGAGTATACCTTTTAGAAATACTTTCTTTTTTCTTTTTTCTTTTTTCTTTTTTCTTTATTCACCCTATTATCTCCTAAACACAATAATGAAGAAACGCGCCTGTTAGTTTAGTATGTTTTTTCTTTCATAAACATGAAAATAGTAAATATATGGATTTTCATCATCAGTAATCCCTTTTTCTACAGATACTTCTTCCCATTCATTAAAATTAATTTCCGGAAAAAATGTATCCCCTTCGAATTCATGATGAATTTTTGTAATATACAGCCTTTCTACATAAGGTAAGAACATTTTATAAATTTGTTCCCCTCCAAAAATGAAAATCTCTTCTTCATTTTCACATAACTTAAAAACATTTTTGATTGAATGAGCAATTTCACAACCATCAAAATTAAAAGCCTTATCTCTTGTCAAAATAATATTCCTTCTGTCGGGTAAGACACTTCCAATTGACTCAAAGTTCTTTCTACCTAATATGATTGGATGTCCCTTTGTAGTTTTCTTTACATACTGCCAATCCTTTGGAATTCTCCACGGAATGTCATTCTCTTTACCAATTACTCTATTCTTGTCCATTGCAACAATTAAAAAAAATTTCATGTCTAATACAGCCCTTTTTAAACTATATTACCATGTGATCTTGTATTTCTATTGAGATTTCTTCTTCATTTATCCTGCCCCGTTAGTGGGAAAAAAGCCGCCGAAGCAGCAGGCAACCTTATACTATTGCACCCGTTAATCGATAACAAGATAACGTATTAAAGAAACAACTCCATCTCACTATCCTTCGTCGTAAAGCCCATTTTTTTGTATAGATGTTTTCCATCTTTAGAGGCGTTCTGCTTTCGTCTATACATTTTTTTAGCATTCGTTTTGCCAAACCTTTTCCACGATACTCAGGGATAGTGTACATATTAAGAATGTAGGCTTCAACCCCATGAAGATTTTCCAAATATGGTGGTCTTTGAAATTAAACCATTCCACTAATACTAATGGCTTCCCCATTCGATTCCGCAATATAGGATATAAATTCATTTTTTGAAAGTGCTTTATGTAAATACTCTCTTGTTGATGTCTCCATAAGATGTTCCTCCTGAAGAGATTTTAACTAACCTAGTTCTTTTAAAAGTGCTAACCGCAAACTAACTATCTTATCAATGTCTTCAATAGAAGCCTTGATGAAATCAAACTTATTAATACGACTCAACCAATATCACTTCCTTCCTTTTGAGGATTTGCTCAAAATATGTATATTCTTTTTAATATATTAAATTTCCTTCTTCAATTAAACTGCCCCGTTAGTTGCATAAAGAAAAAGTCGCCTTAAAGACAGCTCCGATCTAAACTAACGCACCTGTTAGTTTTATAAGCTCTAAATATAATTTTATTAAAGTCCTCCATCTTAACCGTCACTTTTATGAAATACCCCTTCTTAATCGATTTCTTCTCTTCCATAAAAAATAAATGAATATTGAAAGGACCAATAAACTCGTAATTAAATAAATACAGTATTTTGACATATATAGTTCAACATTGGTCCAATTTTCCCCTAATATTCTTCCTAGTGTGATAAAAGTAAAACTCCATATTAATGCACCAGTATAGGCGTAAATAACAAATATTCTAAAAGGGAAGCGATTGACAGCTGCTATATACGCTGTAAGGTGCCGTACCCCAGGAATAAAATAACCAAATAATAAAAGAAAGGGTCCGAATTTCTTGAATAATTTCTTTGTTTTGTTAATTTTTTGTTCGGTAATGTGAATTTTTGGTCCAAACTTTTCTAATAAAGGCAACCCAAATTTATAACCAATGAAGTAGCTAAGCGAAATCCCCCCCGTTGCTCCTACAAAGGCACTTACTATTGAAATTAAGTAAGATAATTTACCCTGAAACACAATGTAACCAATATATGTAAGAATAACCTCGTCGGGTATAGGAAGTCCAACAATACCTCCGATTAAAGCAAATATAATTCCGAAGTACCCATAATGTTCTAGAAGGTAAGCAATATGATTTTCCACTTTTTCACTCCACCTTTTAGGTAATGTCTAACAATCATTTCTGATTATTTATTATCAGCAGTATTTAAATAATAATAAAAGAAAATTTACTCTTCATCGGGGATCTCCTTTTCCTTTAACAATATTAAAGGTTATTATCCCCAATTTTTGATTTTCTTATTGCACTAAACTGCCCCAATAGTTGCATAAAAAAAGTCGCCTTAAAGACAGCTCCGATAGTTTGGGATTCCGTCAACCAATTTAAGAATCTATCAAATAAATATGCTATAATTCCCCAATATAGAAAGATTGGAGAGAGAAACAATGGACTGGGTAGACTTTATGGCACTTTCTGGTATACTATTTTATTTAATTCCAATAACATTTATTGTTTGGTTTTTAATCAGCTTCCTCAAAACTCAAAAGGAAAGAAACATTTTACTTAGAGACATTTCATTAAGGTTAGACAAGTATAAAATAGACAGAAAGGAAGAGTAATATGATACTCTTTCTTTTTCATTTTTATTTCACAGTTTGTGTCTTATACGACACAAAAGACATCCTTACTTATGGACGTAAAGCACCCGTTTAGTTCATTAAGAAAGCCTGTATGGAAGCAAAGAAAATAAATAAAGAGATAGCAATATTCATATACCCCCAAAATCCTTTTCTGTCTTTTTGAAGTTCGGCTAATCCTGTCACCAACGTAAGTGCCCCAAGGAACAACATATAATACGGCATTAACTCATAGGTTTGAGTTATTAGACTATAACCTGATAGAACAATAACCACTATTGTTAAGATAATTCTAACCATTTTCAAGAATATATTTCCCCCTACAAATTAAGTTCTGTACAATTTCTTTTTCAATCATACCATTGGACACCTTTTCATTTGTGTAAAAAATGGAAATTCCTTCTTTCACTAACCTGCCCCTTAGTTCCATAAGAAAAAGAGCTGCTGATCAGCTCCTGATAATTGATGTTCCATTTGTGGTTTCATGATACACAAACTCAATGATACTATGGATTTTTCGCTTTCTTCTTTATTAGCTTGTCTCGGTATTCGTTTTGCTTTTTATCAATAGAATTATCTAATACACCGAACCATGTGGTCATCTATGCCATACCTTACAAACAATTCTAATCTTTTTCCTAATCTAACTCATAATAACCGCAAACTACATATCCTACTGCTTTTGCTGCCACGAGAAGGGCATCTTCATCGATATCAAATTTAGGATTATGATTAAAATAAGGTTTTTCTACTCCTTTAGGTGTACATGCAATGTAAAAGAAGCAGGAAGGGAATTTTTCAGCATAGTAAGCAAAGTCTTCAGATGGTGGCATTGCTGGAAATTCCTTCACTTCTTTAATATCTTTATCATTTGCATTCTTGAGAAACTCAGCAACCTTTTCTGTTATTTCAGGATCATTATATAAAGGTGGATAATCATTCGTATATGTTAGATCACATGTTACATCAAATTCTTCTTCAAGTCCTTTTACAAGACGTTTAACTTCTTTTTCAATTGTTCCTTTTGTTTCAACAGTCATATAACGGATATCGCCTTCAAGCTCTACGCTGTCTTTAATTACATTAAATGTTCCTTTTCCATCAAAAGAACCAATCGTAATCACACCAATATCAAAAGGACTTAATCGACGGCTAATAATCGTTTGAGCGGCTGTAACAAAATGAGCACCAGCCACAATGGCATCATTCGCTAGATGTGGTGAGGAACCATGTCCACCTCTACCTTGAATTTTTAATTTCATATAAGCCCTGCCGTTAAAAGAATATCCAGCGTGATAACCAACAACTCCTGCTGGGCCCATTGGCAGCAGATGAATACCAAATACATTATCTAAATCGTCAAGCATGCCGGATTCTACAATACTCTTTGCCCCGCCTGGCGGAACTTCTTCCGCATGTTGATGAATAATTTTTATTGTACCTGGAATTTCATCTTTTAATTGAATTAGGCAATCCGCTAAGACTAACAAGTAGGCTGTATGGCCATCATGACCACACGCGTGCATAACGCCTTCATTTTTTGATGTAAATGGTACATCCGTTTCTTCGACGATTGGGAGCGCATCAAAATCAGCGCGCAGACCAATGTTTTTTCCAGGCTTTCCACCTTTAATTGTCACGATAATTCCGTATCCATTACCTACATTAGATTGAACTTCTACGTCCTTTCCTTTATAAAAATCAATAATATATTGAGCTGTTTTTTCTTCTTTAAAAGAAAGCTCAGGATTTTGGTGTAGATGTCTGCGAATTTCAATAATTTCATCCTTACGAGATTCTAACATTTCTATTAATTCACTTCTCATAAACTCTTCCTCCTTTTATTATTTTCGAAAACGCCACTAAATGTGGCGTTTTACATTTCCAACTACTAATTATTCTACAACAGGGCTTCAAACTGGTAATTTTTCAGGAGCATTAGATGTTTTACCGGCATCTTTTGGCACCAAAAAGATAGTAGAGAATATTGAAAGTACACCGAATATAACGTTTACGATACTACCTACTGTAGCCGCTGGTTCAAGATTTCCATTTGCTGCAATTGCACCGTAAACAGCTGCAGAAATCGCGACGCCTATTGCACTGCCAAGTGAGCTTGCCATTTTATAAACTCCTGCTGCTTCACCGACTTTGTCAGCAGGAGCATTAGATACAGATATATCTGTTGATGGGGTCGCATAAAGTCCAAATCCAAATAGCGCAATCCAATGAAGACGACAATTGTATAAGTAAGGTCCGGTAAGGCCTCCACCCCTTGGATAGGCATGACGAAGGAATGAGAGGGCATATTTTATGACCCGTTGATATGGGAGGGAAAGCCTCCAAGGGCGGCGTGGAGAAAATGTGCATTACATGGTAGAATATTGAGTTTTATTATATCTCCTTTATTTCACTTTGCCTTCACAAAGCCAAAATGATCTGAACTCATATCATTAAACCGTTATTACGCTATCACAAAAAGAGGGATAGCTATAATCCTCCTCACATTTACTAATGTTTGGAATGATTTTTATCGTAAAGTTTTTAATGCACCGCTCCAGGCGATAACTTGGTCAAGCATAGCATTTACATTTTTAGGGTGGTGTTCAGCTGGTTTAAAAACACTTCCATTTTCAAAATCTGTAAATAATGACAATGTTGGATGTACACGAACATCTGCAACTAGTAATTCTCCTAAAATTCCACGTAAATGTTCAGCTGCACGAGCACCACCAGTTGAACCATAGCTTACAATACCAGCAGCTTTATTATTCCATTCGTCACGAGCTGAATCTAATGCATTCTTTAATGCACCTGTGATGCTATGATTATATTCTGCCACAATGAATACAAACCCATCTAAATTAGTAAGCTTTTCTGACCAAGCTTTTAATCCTGGTTCTTCACCATTAGTTGTAAATACAAAAGGTAAATTGAAGTCTGCAATATCTACGATTTCATAATTCGCATCGCCACGTTTGTCAGCAATTCCTTTTACCCATTCTCCTACTTGTGGACTTACACGTCCTTGGCGTGTACTTCCTAAGATAATTCCGATATTTAATTTTGTCATTGTTTTTTCCTCCTCAGTAGCTGATCTACCAAATAGTTTGTCTTAACTCCAATAAGGACTATTATTAAGATAAATTTTTCTTTATTTTGCTGATTGTTCATATATTTTTATACCGTTTAATGGGACGATACCATTTTCAATTAATACTGCCTTCGATCCAGATCCATTTGAGAATATTCCACCCTTGACCGTCATTGTATTTATTTCACCTTGTACGTGAAGACTTCGAACATTTTGCCCATTTGTAACGATTCTGCCGCCAATTTCGACCTTATCAATTTTACCGCCTTCTTTGACACTTAATCCGTCGGCAGATAGTTGCGTGATGACTCCCTTTACTAAGGATTCCCCTTCACCTCCAAATGTTTCAATATCTTCATGCACGACTAATGTTCCTAGAGGTCGACTGACTTGAATACCAACAGCAGCATTTGCATGAGTAACAATCCGTTTAAATTCTGCATATTTTAAGCTTCCATCATACAAATTAAACCCCCGAGCACCGATCCCGTACGTTTCGATATCACTGAGGATACGCAGCGTCCCGATTTCGCTAAAGTTTACAAAACCAATACCACTTGGCCCATGAGAAGTAATTCGCTTTTCTGCCATCCATTCGTTCACCATTCCCCAATTATCTAACACCATATCATTCACACCATACGTCGTCACAGAACCATGATTCACAACCTTTTTCACATGCGCACCATAAACGACAAAAACGCCACCTGAAATGACATCTGGCGTGCCTTGTTTAATTCCACCATTTGAGTGTATCTCACCTGTTTCTAACATATCCACTTCGAGTCGACCGCCTACATCGCCAGCCCCACTAACAAATATGCCACTTCCTTGTACAGGTTTTTCATTACTTCCTGCCCTCAGACCAGTAAGATGAGCTGTAATTGTCACGTTCGAATCGGTTTGTTGATTCCATAATGTGAAGGCTCCCTGCAAGACGTATACACCAAATCCTTTAGGTCGATCCTGTAGTTCCCTCGTATCCGCTTCGATTACTTCCACATTTTGTGCAATTACCTGCCCCGAACGTACAGAACCAGTAGCTAATAGTTGAATTTGTCCGATTGTTTTTACATTCTTTAAGCTTAATGTTCCGAGTGAATCTACATCTGGTCTGTTTAAAATTGCTCGACAGCTAGGTTCAACTATAAATGTTAATCCTTCAATCTTATTGTCCCGACTTACCTCAATACCATCAATACCTCTCTTAAATTTGATCATTGAATCACCTTCACCCAGTAATTGTTGCCCTGGTGACAAGTTTAACGAAGGACTTTCAATTATTTTTCCTTTCACACGAATTACTTCAATCGCTTGATTGCCAACTGCGTTTACAAGTTCATCTACTGTTGAAATTGTAACCACTTTCATTTATTTCATCCTTTCATGGAATTTTATTTTCACCTTACAAAACTTCATAAAAGAATCCTCTCTGAATTATCCCCATATATATAGAAAAAATTACTTTAATTAATCTTGAAACCATTTCAAAAACAATTCGCTTTTTGTGTTTTTTATCGATTATGCATTGTTTTATTCGATTAAATGGCTCGATTCCGGAATAACATGATGAACATTTTTTCAATGGCTTTATTATTTCTTTTTACAACGTATTTGGGTTGGTTTAATTTCTTGGATACACTTGCTTTTGATACAGATGAACGTAGTATTCACACGTTTGCGGTGGAAAGTTGCTTACACCCAATAACCGAAACAAAAGCAACGATTCCATTAAGAAAAATGATAGCATAACAATGCTTTCGCAAATATTTGTAGAGTAATAGCTATAATGAAATAAATAAGCTGTCTTAGCTAAGAAAAGAGAAGGTGTTTTTGAAAGTTGACTATTTTTAAGATTGTATATTTAGCATTTAATTTAATCTTTTTATCAGGAGGAATTGTTTTATGGATTTTTTATAAGCGTTATAAAGATAAAGAAGTTTATGTTCTTACATTGCAACGTATCATTACAATTATTATAATTTTTATTATTTTGGATATGTTGTTAGGGCTAATTAATGTGTTTTTGGATTTTTCGGGGGCCAATTATTAATTATTCGTCGCCCATAAAAAGAAGCGTATTCCATTTATATTTCGAATTCGCTTTTTAATTTGAATGAAATCAACAATCAAGTTAAACATAGCTTTCAAATAAAAAGGGTGACCAACAACCTACTTAATACAAGCACCTATTAGTTTAAGACTATTTCTAAACTCTAATTTCTTTAATACTTTTCCCAGCTAAAAATGAATGTCCATTTTTCAATTTATCAACTGTTTGAAATCCATACTTTTGATATACTTTTTCTACTGATTCATTTATTGGAAAAACCCAAAGCTTCTTTATTCCTCTATTCATTACTTCTTTTTGTATTGAAAAAGAATTCACAGCAGCTTAGGATATAAAAGTCCCAAGCCAAGAAATAAAGCTTAAGATTTAACTTTTTTGTGTCCAAAATATTGACTCAAATCCAAGACTTCTCCGTCATAAACTTTTATTACCTCATATATTCCGTCACCGAATTGATCTAAAAGAAGTTCAAAAAAAAAGAGCGTTAATCCTTATTGGATCAACACTCCTGTTAGTGCAGTAACATTCAACGTTATTTTTTTAGGTTTGCTTTCATTAATAATGAAATCTGTTGCTCATCTGTATTTGAAATTTGTTCCAGTTGATTAACAATTGACTCTTGTCTCTGCAATGGATGGTTTTGACTTAACTTTGCTTTCCCTTCTATTTTGTTAATTTTTATTTTGAATCCTTGAACTCCCTTGTTCATACCAGCGAGAAACTCAGCATCAACATCTTGCAAACTGTATGAACTGTCAGGAGCTTCGTACTTCGATACCATATCATGTAGGGAGCTCATTAACTCATGTTCATCCTCTTGCAGTTCGACTTCTCCGTAAACATGAACGGTCACATAATTCCATGTTGGTACTGCTTTATTCGTCTCATACCAAGATGGGGAGATATAACAATGCGGACCATGAAAAATAGCTAAGACGGTTTGATTTTTGATGTCTTTCCACTGAGGATTAGGACGAGCAAAATGTCCATATAAGTATGAATTATCCTTGTTCAAAATTAACGGTAAATGAGTCGCAAAAGGCATTCCATTATGTTGAGAAAAAAGAGTCGCAAAACTATGTTCCTTTATAATGTCGAAGGCAAGCGTTTCGTCTTTAATTTTAAAATGTGTAGGAATATACATGTTTTTTCTCCTCTCAGAATCTTTTCTTATCATTAATTTTATAATTTCTCTATAGGATAACGGTTTGTTAACCACAATCCTCTATATTCATGACAACTTCTTCATCTAATACAATTCGGTCGTTCTATAAGCTATATGCCATACGTTACCTATCTCAATTGAACATGCAGTTAGTTTTTCTCTGATACAGCTCCGTTTTTTGATACGTGAGCATTTTTGCCTAAAATAACAGAAAAGACAACAATCACTGCTATTACAAGAGTGAAAAATGTGATGGATTCATCTAGAAATACTGTTGCAAATAGAATCATCAAAAATGGTTGTAAGTATTGAATCTGACTAACTCTTGCTATTCCGCCCATAGCCATTCCGCTATACCAAGCAACATATGCCAGAAACTGACTAACCACTGCGAGATAAATAAAACTAACCCAAGCTTGTAAAGGGGCATGGAGCATTTCAGTTGTAAGGTTTAGCCCAACTGGAATAATAAAAAATGGAGCACCGATCATAATTGCCCAAGCAATTACTTGCCAGCTACCTAATTCTTTCGCTAATTTCCCCCCTTCTGCGTAACTAAGTCCCAGTATAATCACTGCTGCTAGTAAAGCTAAATCGGCAAATTGCAATTGACCGAATCCAAGATGAAGTGCATACATAATGACAGCTAAAGAGCCGATTATACTTGAAATCCAGAATTTGAGAGAAGGGATTTCACCTGCTCTAAACATAGCAAATCCGGCTGTTGCTAACGGTAACAGGGCTAATTCCACAGCTCCATGAGAAACAGGTAAGGATTCCATTGCCCAAGAAGTGAGGAGAGGAAATCCTAAAACTGCACCAACAGCAACAATAAGTAGACTTTTGAATTGGCCTGGAGAAGGTAGTTTTTCTTTTCGAACGATCAATACCACAACTACTAAAATAGCAGCAACGACTGTTCTTCCTAAACCGACTATCGTAGTCCCAAAATACTCTACTGCAATACTTGTAGCAGGGAGTGTTAAGCTAAAACAAATGACACCTACTAATCCTAACAATAATCCAAGTTTCTCTCTGGTTTCTCTCTGCATCTTATCCTACCCCCATTTTTATAGTTTGTATCACCTCTGTACCATTTTCTACTTTTCTTAAAAATAGTTCTGATATAATTAAAATAATAATAGGTACACACAATGAAAATAAACCATTTTTTTACCTATCTGTCCTGGTACAGTTAAAGGAGGATCAATATATGAACTCAAAATATATTAAGATAATGGAAGAAATTAAGCTTCGACTAGCAGATGGATCGCTCATTGCAGGTAGTAAACTCCCTTCTGTTCGTCAGTTATCTGAGTACTTTTCATGTAGCAAAAATACAGTTATTAAAGCGTACATCGAACTAGAAAAAGAGCATTTAATTTATTCTGTTCCTAAAAGTGGCTACTATGTTGTGAATGAATTTCAAGATGCGACGAATGAAAATGAGGTGATTGATTTCTTATCTGCTGGTCCAGATAAAAACATTATGCCTTATGTTGAGTTTCAACATTGTATGAATCAAGCAATTGAACTATATAAAGAAGAGCTTTTTACATACTCTGATCAACAAGGGATTTACTCATTACGAGTACAGTTAGTGAAGTATATGCAGAATTTACAGGTGTTCACTCAACCTGAAAGAGTAGTCGTTGTATCTGGCTCGCAGCAAGCCCTTAATTTATTAGTTTCTATGCCATTTCCAAATGGAAAAAACAATATTCTAATTGAACAGCCTACTTATTTCGGATTCATTGAGTCCATCAATCTGCATCAAGCTACTACTTTTGGAATTGAATTATCAATGGAAGGGATTGATCTTGATCGTCTGGAATACATTTTTCGAAATAATGATATAAAATTTTTCTATATTATCCCGAGATTTCACAATCCACTTGGACATTGTTACACGAATAGCGAAAAGAAAAAAATCGTTGAGTTAGCTGAAAAATACGATGTATATATAGTGGAGGATGATATTTTAGGAGACCTTGATCCAAATCCAAAATCAGATCCTTTATTTTCTTTTGATCCTTCTGGGAGAGTGATTTATATTAAAAGCTTTTCGAAAATTTTTCTCCCAGGGTTAAGGATTGGTACTGTCGTTCTTCCTACATTAATGATTAACAATTTTTTACGTTATAAATTTAGTTCAGATTTTAATAGTTCAGCACTTTCTCAAGGTGCGCTAGAAATCTATTTAAAAAGTGGTATGTTTAATAGCCATCTCAAAAAAGTAAAAGAGGTATACCGTACTAAAATGCAAATTCTTCAAGAAGCATGTGAATTATTGCTACCGGCTAATACTCATTTTTCTAAACCGACTTCAGGATTCTATCTATCCATCAGTTTGCCCGAGAATGTGACAGCAAAACAGGTAGTTCATATGCTAAACGAGCAGCATATTTATGTTGATGATGCCTCTAGAATGTTTTTACCCGAATATAAAAAGGAAAATCTCGTTCGATTAAGCATCTCTCAAGTGAACGAGAGTCAAATTAAACTAGGGGTAGAGCGATTGGCTCACTGTATTGCTTTAATTGACAGTAGAAAAAATCATAATACTCCAAATAACTTTTTACTCATTTAGTAAGGGGAAATTTATATAGAGGTAGCTTCACAAGATTATGCGGATTTCCAACCCTAAGAAAATATATCAAAACGGTTGTTTATGAGACTTAGAATTTGAGCATTCGTTTGAGACATATTTACTCTCCAACTCTACAAACTTTTAGATAAAGTAAAACCCTCTCAAAACGATGATTTTTGGAGGGTTCTTTATTAACTTGCCTCCGAAGTATTGAAAACTGCTGCGTTAGTACTTTCTTGAACTCCCTCAGCTTATACGATTTTCTCACAAATACTCGCTTAATCGCAGGATTTCATTACCCTTGAATTTAAGTTCACGGTGAAATGGAGTGATTTCAGGACATGAAGATTTCGTGAAGTTTCAACTCCTCCTCCCCAGCCATTCTACCATATTAAACCATATATAAAGAATTCCTTATTCAACTAACGCACCCGTAAGTTGCATAACTAAACCTTGGATACTTCCCATAAACCAATAGAAACAAAAGGACCATAAGAAGGCACACTATAATATATATCGCCTTTCTTACCTTAAATGGTAGTAAAGTTACAAAAGATAAACAAAATTACCGAAGATTCCTGCTCCACTTACTACTTCACTCTGATCTTTATCTTGCTCTTTAGTATATCTAATGGACAATATTAATCCTGTTGGCGGTAACCCTTCTAGAAAAAGAACCCCACTCTTGAACATAGGGATACTTAGCGTATGTTTTCCACGTTTTGTTGGTAGGACCCCACAAAGAGAGGTTCTAAATAAATAGAACCTCTCTCGAATAATATTTTCACTTCAATTCTTCTGCAAGTTTAAGAGCTTCTTCATTCGTTTGATTTGTAACTAACGCCATGTAAATGCCGTCCTTTTCAAACTTTACAACATTCATTTTTTCATCTGCAGCATTTTTAAAATTGCCTATTTCGTATGCAACATCATCTACCACAACTTTAGAAAAGTCCTCGTCATCTACATTATTAACACTGATAGGAGTATCATTTTGTTGGGTTAGAATGATAGTATCTTTTTTTGCATTATCGAAGTGACTGACAACGACATCCTTGCCTAATGGTTCAACTTGTCCGTCAAAATCGTCTCCTATAGCCTCAGATAAGCTCTCTGTCTTTTCTGTAAATTCAGTCGGGATATCTTCGTCAGAATAAGTTTCAAAACTTGCTGCCTCATCCAAATAAGCAAGAGATGATGCGCTGCCGCCAACGTCTAAAACAACGTTTGCTTCGTTATTACAATTGATTGATGGAGTTGCCCAGCCTGATTTTGTTGTTATATCGTAGTGAGCATTTTTGTTTTTTGGACCTAAAGCCATCGTACGATTCCACGTATATTTGAATGTGCCGCTTTTTAGTTCAACACCAGAGTATTTATGATCTAGCTTGTTATTTCCTGTCCCCTCGTAGTTTCCTGTCAACGCAACACCGCCAGTCATTCTGCCCTTAAGATTGGACAGTGTAAAAGAGGAAGTATTCCACCTGAAGTTCTTCGTATCCCATTTTCCGAAATTAACAATGTGTTCGAGGTCGTATGTCACCTTGCCACATGCTGTGAAATAAAGACCAGACCTAATTTTTTGTAATTTAGAGAAAGTACCTGATGAACCGCTTTTACCAAGCTTATAAACATAATTATTTTTCTGTCCTCCCGCATTCGCTACCGTACTTAGTAGCGAAGAAAACAACATCACTGCTAAACACGAGAATAGTAGCCTTTTCAAGGCTTTCATTCCTTACATCCCCAATCAATTGTTTTTGTTATTATCAATTTCGATAATCACAAAACAACATTAACACAAAACGACAAATAAATGTTAAATTATTGTAAAAAATTAAAATATTTACATTTTATTATCTTTATCCACTCGTTTTTCTACAGCGCCCCAAGAAAAATAAATCAACAGAGTTGTTGCCAAAATTATGAACCCAGCTTGTGATAGATACATGAAGTCCCATTCTTTAATTTCTTTCTCTTTCTGACCATTATAATTTTGTATTACATAGTTTGATGTTTCATAGTCCATAAAAACGTAACAAATAATTCCCCCTATTATTACTCCACCTAATAATGATAATAAGAACTTTTTCAAAGTTGTGTCCTCCTGCCCTTTAAGATGTAAACCGTCCTATAAGTGCTCTCTATCAATTCTTTTATGAATTCCAATTCTGCTTGTTTAATTGACTCACCCATTCGTTTTCTTAGCTCTTCTTCGAAATCTTGAAATTCTTTCATTTCTGTGAACAAAAATATATAGTCCTTGTGCTCTTCTATCATTATTTCAAATTCTTTTTCCCATTGTTCATCTAAGGATTTCTGAAGCTTCCCAGATTTGTCACTTGTTCAATTTTCGGATCGCTGTTCATTTGCGCGTACTTAATGTGCGTAATTTTATCTTTCTTTTCCAGTTCCTTAACTCACCCCCAAAGTATGCTTGAACTCTGTACTTTTCCGCATTATATAGAGTTCTATCAAAAGGGTTTGAATACCTTCAAGCCTATATAAATACTCAATAACAGCACCAGCCTCTACATTTAGACAAGTCCGCTATGCTCGGACTTGTTACGATTTCTGTAGCATTCCATTGATGTAAACGTTAAGTGATTTATCGCCTACGATGAATGTTCCGAATGTGACGTCGTATCGGCTGCTGCTGATTAACGGATCTCCTGCTAAGACTTGTTTATCTTCAGCAAAGTGGCCGTAAATTGAGCCCTCTATGATACAAGTCTTATGAGACATTACGAAGTCTTAATTTAATGCTGATTTGATTATGTACCAATTAGCTTACTCTATTGAGATTATAAAGTTTTCTAAGAAGAGGTAGCTGCGGTATCGTTAGTTGACTCATTTGTTGCTACAAGATTCTCACTCGAATTTATGATTCGTAAGATAATTATTAATAAAATGAAAAAATATCTTGCCATTCTATCGTTAGTTACAGTCCTGATCAGGGCTGCAAAAATCAAAGTTTCTGTAGATTGCCACTAAACCCAAGATAAGCATTTGCATTTGCTTTTTCTTGCTCAAATGGCTTTCCATTTTCCTATTGTCGAGAAATTGAAACCACACTAAATAAAGTTGTAAATACTTCGTAGAAACACCATTAAAACGACTTATCCATTTCTTTAAACGGTAATGGTAATTATTAATATTATTGAGGTGGTAGATACCTTTCTTTACAAATCTGCACGTTGTATTTTTCTGTACTACGCTTCTTTTCCTTTTTGTTGTGCTACTGGATTCCAAATAAGGGACTGTAAAATAACCATACCCTTCGTGATCTCTTGCTCTCTCAACACTGATAAATCCAGGTTACCTTCCAAATTCTATCACCTTATCTGCCATGCTTGCAGATCCTTTTGAAACGTGGTCTGTTCTTTGAGAAGTAAATATTTCTATATTATAGGTGTTCATCATGTTCCCCCTTGGAATTGTTATTATTCATTGAAAACGATAGACACTACAACTATAATCGAAATGTGGAATGCAGAAAGGATGGTAAAAGTGAATATAAATCCAAATGTGGCTGAAGTTGCCTTTCTCCTTGGAGAAACGTCGCGGGCAACAATTCTAACGAGTTTAATGGACGGACGTTTTCATACAGCCAGTGAATTAGCTTTTATGGCTGCGATAACACCTCAAACAGCCAGCTTTCACCTTTCTAAATTGATAGAAGGTAACCTTGTTAACGTTGAAAAACACGGACGTCATCGCTATTTCCAACTAGCAAATGGAGAAGTTGCGCGCATTTTAGAATCGTTCCTTGCGATTTCCCCACCTCCTGAAGTGCGTTCTTTAAAACAATCTAGTCAGGTAAAATTGCTTCGGGAAGCAAGAACTTGCTATGACCATTTAGCAGGAAAATTAGGAGTCGATTTAACCGAATCGATGTTGAATGCTGGTTATTTGGATAAAGAAGAAAGAGAATTTGTAGTTACACCTAAAGGAGAACAGTTTTTTACTGATTTCGGCCTTGATTTATGTATCTTAAAAAGAAAACGCCGCTCATTTTCTCACGCGTGTCTAGACTGGAGTGAGCGTCATCATCATCTTGCTGGCTCTTTAGGGCATGGACTTATGACACACTTTTTTGAATTAGGTTGGATAATACAAGTTCCATCAATTCGCGCTGTTAAAGTCACAGATAAAGGAAAAGTAGGGTTTAAACAAGCTTTTAATATAAATGTGTAATTTAACGCTGAGAAAAACCCCTCCTTAGTTCACAGATAAGGGTAACTTATTTTTTTCTGAACACTATGAGGGGTTACATTTGCGATTGAAAGCTTAGAGCAAACGATTTATTTATAAAGCTCTTTTAACTTGGTTATTTTTCTGCTGGAAATTTCTATTTACAAGATAGACACCAATTATAATAAACAAGCCACCAACTATGATTGAAGGGTATAACGTCTCCCCTAATAGTAACCAGCCAGATAATACACCAAAGAAAGGTGCCAAAAATAAAAAGGCACTCGTTTTTCCTGGATCACCCTTTTGTAAAAGATAATACCAGACGGCAAATTGAACAATAGAAGACATAATACTTAACCATAATAAAATGAACAATGAATTACCGTTCAAAATGAAGACTGGTTTTTCAAGAATAAAGCTGCTAAGTAAAAGTAGTAATCCACCAAAAAACATCTGATAAGCAGATAGAACCCACGTATCGAAAAACAATCCCCACTTTTTAACTAATAATGTTGAAATTGCCCAAAAAACAGCAGAAAGAATGCCAAAAAGAATACCAATCTTAAATTCAATTTGCGTTCCCATTGTAATGCTTACTCCTACTAATCCTAAAAGAACACCAATCCATTGATAAAGTTTATAGCGCGTTTGTAAAAATACGGTACCAAATAGAACAACAAGTAAAGGGTTAGTGAATGTTAGAATTGAGGATTCACTAGCTGTAATGGTTCGTAAACTTAAGAAAATACACCCCATAACACCAGCTGTTTGGAAAGTACCAATAATAAGCATCTTTATCCAGTTTCTTTTAGATTCTGGGTGCGGTCTTTTTAAAGCGATAACGATTACTACCATTAAGAGTCCGGCAAGTGTGAAGCGTAATGCTGCTAATAACAACGGGGATGAATAAGACAAACCTATTTTACCTACAGCAAAAGAAGAACCCATTAAAAATGTTGTTAAGAGTATTAACAGTGTAAATTTGAAAGTATTCATTTTTTATCTCCCTACATATTATAATGACCAACCTGTGCCTATTATAACTTCTGAATATTTCAGCTGTGATCGAAATATGGAATGCAATGGAGATAAAATAAAACTGGTTAAATCTAAGTTGTTCGAATTGGCTTCCCTGCTTAGGGAACCTTTACATGCTCAATACTAACTAATTTAATGAATGGGCTTTTCCTTACAGCTAGTGAATTTTGTTAAGCACAAAACGACAAAGGCGCTTCATAATCTTTTTGTTTCTATCCAGAGGGATGACAAGTGGTTGACCCTTATTCCTCTAAAATTTTATATGTTTTCTTGTTCAACTACCCTGCCTTAGCTCAAAATCAACAACATCCTTTAACAGAGCCAAACAAACAATAAAAAAGCCAGACAGAGAAACTCCATTCCCTGCTGGCTTCTTTATGTTATTACGTTAAGAGATCTTCCTTATTTATCGCGAGCTGTTTTAATAAAGAACGACACAATCAAACCGACGATTGCAAGGACTAGACCGAAAACAAAGGCATCCTGAACACCTGCAGTCAATGAACCGCTAATGGTTGATGGGTCAAATGGGTCTTCTACACTAGCCATATAGTTCTTTTGAGATGCTGACATGATGGTAATAGCAACCGTCGTACCAATGGCTCCCGATACTTGTTGTAATGTATTCATAAGAGCCGTTCCATCTGGATAAAGATTTTTCGGCAGTTGATTCAGCCCATTTGTCTGAGCAGGCATCATGACCATCGAAACACCAATCATAAGGAAAGTATGCATGACGATTACCATAATGATAGAGGTTTCAGTCGTTACGTTCGTCAAAGTCCATAACATAGCAATCATGATAATAAAGCCTGGAATCACTAGCCCTCTTGGTCCAAATTTATCAAAAATGCGCCCCGTAATTGGAGACATGAAACCATTCAGTACGCCACCTGGTAAAAGTACAAGACCTGCTGAAAACGCAGCTAACGCTAGCCCAGTTTGCAAGTATAATGGTAATAGGATCATAGATGACATGATAATCATGAAGGTAATGAAGACGGTTATTAACCCTAGCGTGAACATAGGATATTTAAAAACACGCAAGTCAATCATCGGTTTATCCATGTTGAATTGTCTTACAGCAAACAGGAATAGCGCTACAAGGCCTACAATGATCGAGGATAGAACGATCGCATTTCTCCATCCTTGATCTCCTACAATACTAAAGCCATAAACTATTCCCCCAAAACCAATGGTCGATAAAATAATGGATGGTACATCGATTTTAGGCTTGGTGATCGTTGAAACGTTTTGCATATACTTGAGACCAAATAGTAAAGCGATCACAAAGAACGGCAAAGACACCCAGAAAATAAAATGCCAAGTCAGATTTTCGATGATCAAACCTGAAACTGTCGGTCCGATGGCTGGTGCAAACATGATCACGAGCCCCATCAACCCCATGGTTGCTCCCCTTTTATGAATTGGGAAAATTACCAAAATGGTATTAAACATAAGAGGAAGTAAAAGTCCCGTTCCGACTGCCTGGATGACACGAGCTAGCATTAATAGGCCGAAACCAGGTGCTATTGCAGCAATGAGCGTTCCGATAATAGAGAACACCATTGATGCAATGAATAATTGACGAGTATTAAACCACTGAATCAAGAGCCCCGAAACTGGAACCAATATCCCCAATGTTAATAGATACCCCGTTGTCAGCCATTGCACAGTAGAAGGACTAACATTAAATTCCTGTATTAAATCGCCAAGTGCCATATTTAAAGCTGTCTCACTAAATAACCCAATGAACCCTGCAATTAAAAAAGAGATTAATATAGGGGTCGTTCTAATGACTGGGTTTTGTTGCTGTGTTGCATCTGTAGACATAAAAAAATTCCTCCAATTACTAACTGCATCGACCTAAGCTTATAATAATTTTTCCGTATGACTTATTTATTTATCAACAATAATGGTATCTGCTCCGCAATAGCGTGGAGAGGTTCCCCACTTTTCGCCGTTAAAGATAAAAGAATACCACCTTCTATTAAAGCGTTAATGACGATACTCAAATCCTTAGACCGCTTCTCACTGTATCCTGCCTCATGTAATTTTTTCACATAAATAGATTGCCAATCCGTTACAGCTTCTTGACAGGCCATTCTTATAGGCTCACTTGTCGTATATGTTTCAGCCGCTATTGTTCCGATTGGCAAGCCTAAAAGATTACCATTTTCGCCAAAAACCTCGGATAATTGATAAATATGAGCCTGAATTGCTTTAATAGGGTCTTCAATTTCATCAAATTCTCGCTGAATTTCACCTACAACCATTTCTTTTGTATGATTAATCGCCTCAATAGCCAATTCTTCTTTTCCTTTAGGAAAATAATGATACAGCGAGCCTTTAGGAATACCACTTTCCTCAATAATGTCCTTAAGCCCTACACCATAATATCCACGTATTCGAAAAAGTCGAGAAGCAGCTTCAATCAGAACTTCTTTTGAGCTTCTTTTGTCTGCCATAGCTGAATCACTCCTTAAAATTATATCAACCGGTCTATTAGAACTATACTGACACATCATTTTTTTGTCAATGTAGATAGCAACAATGATAGGATTTGCTTTGATTCAGGTATACCTATCAACAACAAAAAGAACACCTCATTGGGTGTTCTCTGCAAGTAAAAAGAATCGGAAAACTTTTACCATCCTTAGGACACTGGCCTTTTTAATAAAAACATTTCCATCAATAGAATAACGGACTATCGTTTAAAAACATATATCGGTATCTTCAAGGATTCTTGTCATGATTTTTAAAATCAAGAATAGCAATTACAAACATGCCAAAGCTTAGCATTAGGGAAAGAACTTCAAAAGTACCCACTCATACATCGCCTCCTTACATCAAGCATTTCCTGATCAGAGATTGTCCTATACAGGAAAACATGAAGTACTGACATTTCAATGGCAATAGTGCATTAATAATAAAAAAAGAGCACACCCAGTAAGAGTGTGCTCTCGTAATAATCATGTTCATTGAAAAATCGAAAGTTCATATTAATAGGAAGTTGACTTCAATCTAAACACTGACTAGAAGCTCTTGATTTCCGCTTCTGCTATCGAGTTATTTTGAGCCTCTTCATTTAATACTCATACATCCTGCTCCAGTTATTATTTTGGTACAAAGTTTAAGTCATTACTTACCTTTTAATAAGACCGACCAGCGTTTCCATCCTTTTTCTTCTTTCTGCTCGCGTTTGGATGGCCTGGTCAATAGTAACTGTGATGAAGTGACATTTCGATAAAGGTCTAGATTGAGAAATTAAATCTAAATCTTGGCTTATGACGGTTCCTATTGTAACAAAACCCCCTCCTGTCATTGCATCATTATGTAAAACAATCAGTTCTTCCTCATTTGTAAACATAATAGATCCTATAGGATACGCAAAATCAACAACATTCGAAAAACTAGTTCCTGCACCGAATGGTGGATATTGCTCAGTGAATGACACTCTTGGGCCAGTATATCGGTAAGCAACCCGGTTGGATTCATGCGAAACGATCCATTCCGAATTGAGGAAAGTTTTTAACCCTTGATCGCTCAATAAGTAACCCGATAACCCCATCGTGACACGTAATTCTTGAAAATCATTAAAGGTTGGGACGAATTCTAGTGGAGCAGATTTACCAACCTGTTTTGAAGCCCCTGGCAATGGTTCATTAATCTGTATTCTATCGCCTACAGCTAACTTTCTGCCATCAAAGCCCCCAATCTGGCTTAGTTCGTAGGTTGATTTACTACCTAAAACATCTTGAACCTTTATGCCACCAGAGATACTTAAATAACTTTTCACCCCTTGTTGGCAAGCTTTTATCGTTAAAATGTCTCCTTCTTTTACTTGGTGGGTTTCCCAGAAAGATAATCGTTGGTGATTTAAGTATGCTTCCATTGGAGCACCTGTAAGGGCAATAATTAAATTTCTATGAAATTCAAACTCTCCCCCTAATAATGTCATCTCAAGTGATGCAAACTCAGCAGGATTTCCTACAAGTAGGTTCCCAATAATAAATGAATATTTATCAGCTGCTCCTGATGGCGGTACGCCCAGATGATACTTCCCGACGCGTCCCAAGTCCTGTACCGTTGTCCATAACCCAGGCTCCTTAATTTCTATCATTTAAAAATCCTCCATGAGCTCATCGATATACTTTTTTCCTTTTTGTACATATTCAAGTGGAGAAAGATCAATTTCTTTTACTTTATTATGATACGTTCCAGCACGTACGCTGCTTTCGATCTCATTATATTCGGATTCCTTAACAGGACGATACTTCCATATATCTCCTGGTCTTGCCAAAAAAGAAGTCTCTTCTAATGGGTTTGTTTTATCTACTAAAGGGATAGCTGATCGTCCTATTAGTTGATAGCTACCTGGTCCATTGACTGGATAAATCACATTGAATGCACCACCTATACCAATGCCTCTTTCCGGCGTTTCTGTACGGGGACTATTATATTTTGGTGCTTGAATGATCTCATTTGGCTGCAATCCAAGCGGAAAATGCCAACCCGTTCCTGGCAGAAATCCAACCATTGTAATTAAATAGGGTGTGTCTGAATGAGATTTTATAAATGATTCTTTGTCTGTAAACCCATTTACTTTCATCACATATTCAAAGTCTGTTAAGTCAGGGGCAGGGTGTCTGCTCTTAAAACGCATGGAATATTCTCTTGACACTGGATCGTCGTACCATGCTGGAATTTCTACTATTCGTACTGATAAATTTAACTTTTCAGGATTGCTTTTCGTCAAATCTATTTCTTTTAAATAGTCCAGCAAATCTCTTGCTGAGACGATGTCCGGGTTATAACGAACTAAATAGGAGGCATTGGATGAAACAATATCAATAACGCCTGGAATCTCTCTTTTTCTCAGCTCCTCCGTCACCGCAATTGCTTTAAAGTTACTCTCAATCCTCATATCACGAGAAATTTCAGCATATATGTATTCGTCTCCACCGAAATTAAAATGAGTTTCAGGCAAATTAAACAATAATTGTCGCCCCCTTTATTATTTCAACTTTTTCATCCGCCTGCTTATTGTCGCAGGACTAACACCTAGTACTTTAGATAATTTATCGGCAGTGCCGTATTTTTGCATCCCTCTTTGAATAAGTTGAGTTTCTAATTCTTCTACCGCTTCTTTAAGTGGCATTATTTCTAAAACCATTAGTTGTGTTTTCTTTTTTTGAACTTCCCCGTACAGAAATTTCAATGCATGTTCTCGTTTTATCCATTCTCCCTCGCCTAATAACGTTAATCGCTCCACTATATTTTGAAGTTCTCTTACATTTCCCGGCCATGCATATGTCTCTAAAACTTCAATAGCTTCTGGGGTGAAGCTTTTCTTGATATCATACATTTTTTTAAATTGTTCCAGAAAATAAATGGCCAAGGGAAAGATATCTTCTTTTCGCTCACGTAATGGCGGAATACTAAATGGAATAACATATAATCGGTAGTATAAATCCTCCCTGAATTCACCTTGGTTCACCAACTCTCGTAAATCCTTATTCGTTGCCGTTATAATTCGAACATTTACAGGTTTCGGCTGGGTCCCGCCAATTCTAGTCACTTCTCGTTCCTGCAACACACGTAATAGCTTCACTTGCATATTTAAAGGGAGTTCACCAATTTCATCGAGAAAAAGCGTGCTGTTATCAGCAATCTCAAACAAGCCTGCTTTCCCATTTTTATCTGCACCAGTAAATGCCCCTTTCTCATAACCGAACAATTCACTTTCTATGAGATTCTCTGGAATTGCACCGCAGTTAATCCTAACTAGCTGCTTGTTACTCCTTGGACTGGCTGAATGGATATGGTGAACAAATACTTCTTTCCCAACACCGGATTCACCTTCGAGTAAAATTGTCGAATTAAATTGGGCTACTCTCTTTATCTCTACTACTAAGCGCTCAATTGTTTTCGAACGATAAACAAGTTGTTTTTCGTTAATGTTTAAATCATCATGATCTTGTAGCGGTTGAAAACCTTCGTCCGATTGATCTAAAATTGAGGATCTTTCTTGTGTAATGTCCCTTGAAAGTACAACTACTTTTTCTAATTTCCCTTCGTGGTATACCGGGGTTGCGACCGACCAGACTCTACTTTTCCCCATGGAATCCTGAATCGATGTAACCTTTTTCATTTGTTTCTTGCATAGTTCAAAAACATTAGGCTGAAAAATGTTTTTTCTAGTAAACTCACTTATATGCTTACCAATTATGTTTTCTGGATTATCCACTTTCCAAAAATCGTGAAGAAACATACCCGCTACTCGAATGATTTTGCCGCTTTCGTCAATGACGAGTATTTGTTCCTGGGAAGAAGCATAAACCGTTTGTAAATCAGAGTTCAGATTTCGAACAAAATCTAATTCTTTAACAGAATCCTCGAAAACTTCACGCGAGAAAAAAATATGTATGAGTCCTTTTATTTTATCTTCCATTCTTAAGGGGTAAAAATTCCCTACTGTATGTTTAAAGTTAATAGAGGCGTTCACATTTATAAGAGTTTCCCCAGTCATGACTCTATCAAGATTTTTATCGATAGTTAAAAGCATTTTATAGTCTCGAAACTGTAAAAATGAACGGTGAAGACCTAAAATACTTTCTGCTGTTTCATTAATGTATTCTATTTGATAATCGATATTTGTTCGGACAATTCCTACTCCAGCTCCATGTAAAAGGAGATTTAAATCCTTCAAATTCAACTCACTGATTTTATTCCGTGCTTGTTCAATTGTAGTGTAGCCGACAATTTCTCCATTAGCATCTTCCCCTATAATCAGAGAAACGTTATGGAAAAATTCAACAGGCGTGAACTGTGGGACTTTTAAAATATCATTTTTATAGCTAATCGGCTGTGATAAGTCTTCCTTTTGAGCAATTTGGTGCATTAGAATCTCCATTGTGCTATAGCCCACTAAAGACCCCTTATCCTTTACAAACACAATATTCGCTTTATGATCTGATAATTTTTGAATGACAGATCCAATAGTGCTCTGAATATTAACATATACTGAAATCGGTTTAAGAATATCGTTCCAAATAATCAACTTACTCACCCCTCCCGATAACTAAATCTTTATTTTATTATACTTTTTATAGATAAGGATATGAATTCAGAAGTATTTTAATATATATATAATTTTGATTATTAGGTCAATTATATCTTTTATTAAGTATCTGAAATTCCAACGACAAGTGAAAGAGCTAGGGCTTAGTTTGAGAAGTTTACAAATTAATTGAAGAGTGTCTAGAGGAATACAATTACAATACAATTCGTTATATTGGGGGCTAAACAGAATGACTCCGGCATTCAATACCGGAGTCATCTACTAGTCGACTAATCTATAAATCCTTTTTAAAGAGCATAGTTCAATATTTAGAGGCCAACTACTATACCAATATACATTTTAGGACCAGTACCTTACTAGATAATCTTTTTAATAGGTACAATCTCGACGCCGCCCTCTTTTAAAGCTTCTACAACCTTTTTAGCCAGAGTCGGCGCTCCTGGTGTATCTCCATGAATACAAATGGTCTCTGCTTTAATGGAAACATCTTTTCCATCGTGTGTGATGACTCTTCCTTCTTTGACCATACGAACAACTCGCTGCGCCATTTCTTCATAATCATTGATTTGTGCGCCTGTTCTCGTTAACAAAATGGACCCGCTTTCAGTATGCTCCCGGTCAGCATAAGCTTCTTTTGCAACAGGGACACCCATTTTTATCGCTTCTTCCATCACTTCAGATTGGCTAAGTGCAAATATGACCATATTTGGATCGATAGCATGAATTGCTTCTAATATTGCTCGTGCTATAGTCTTATCTTCCATTGCTTTCATAAATAAAGCTCCGTGTGGTTTACAATGCTGGATTTTGACATCTGCTGCAGCACTGAATTCTCTTAAAGCACCTACTTGATACATCACATAGTCTTTAATTTCTAAGGGTGTACAGGTCATGAAGCGACGACCGAAGCCCAATAAATCAGGAAACCCTGGATGCGCACCAATCCCAACATCATATTTCTTTGCTAGTTCCACTGTTTTTCTCATAACATGGGGATCTCCGGCATGAAAACCACATGCAATATTAGCCGAGGTAATGGACTGCATTAATTCTTCATCATTACCTAATTCATAAAGACCGAAGCTTTCACCCATATCACAGTTCAAATCTACCTTAAACATTGTTTTCACCCCTCAAGCACTTGAATTTTATTTTCTGCCAAAAATTGAGTCGTATAATTACCACGTATAAACTGGTTATTTTTCATGATTTGTTTTAAAAGCATGAGGTTTGTTTTAACTCCCTGTACGTCAATCTCATCAAGGACTCGCTGCATTTTTTCGATTGCTTGATCACGTGTGATGCCGTGTACAATAATTTTACCGATCATCGGATCATAAAAAGGGGTCACCGCACTGCCTTCAATGATGCCAAAATCGAACCTTACATCGTTTTCAGGTAATTTCAACCTAGAAATTACTCCAGGACTAGGAAAGAAAGTATTAGGATCCTCTGCATAAAGTCTGCATTCAATCGCGTGTCCTGTTTTGTTTATCTCTTCCTGTGTGATTGTCAGTTTTTCCTTTGCAGCAATTTTTAACTGTAGTTCAACTAAATCCAGTCCCGTTATTTCTTCAGTTACTGGGTGTTCTACTTGCAGACGAGTATTCATTTCAAGAAAATAGAAGTTTTGATTTTCATCAAAAATGAATTCCATTGTGCCTACATTTGTATAGTCTATTTGTTTTACACCTCGAATGGCTGCATCTAACAATTCTTTTCTAAGGGTATCATTTAGAAATGGTGAAGGGCTTTCTTCTATCACCTTTTGATTTCGGCGCTGGACTGAACATTCCCGTTCAAATAAATGTAAGACATTTCCGTATGTATCAGCGACAATTTGCACTTCAATATGGCGGGGTTTTGAAATCCATTTTTCTAAAAAGACAGTTCCATCCTTAAAAAATGAAGTAGCTTGTTGCTTCGTCGCATCAAACACTTTTATTAGCTCGGCATCATTTTGAACAAGCTGCATCCCAATACCACCACCACCGGCGCTAGCTTTTAACATGAGCGGGTAACCAAGATCGTTCGCAATCAGCAATGCTTCGTCAACTGACTCAATGCTTTTATCCGTACCTGGCACAACCCTTACGCCCGCCTTTTGCATTTGGGTACGAGCTTCAAGCTTACTGCCCATAATATGTATTGTTTCCGCAGAGGGACCGATAAAGACAATGTTTTCTTCCTCACATCTGCGTACAAATTCCGGATTTTCAGATAAGAATCCATACCCAGGATGAATAGCATCGGCATGTGTTTCTTTTGCTACCTGAATCACTTTTTCAATATCAAGATAACTCTTTTTCGCTTGAGCCGGACCTATGCATACAGCTTCAGTCGCTTCACTGACATAAGGAGCCTCTGCATCGGCTTCGGAATAGACAGCGACTGTTTGAATGCCTTCCTTATTACATGTACGAATAATTCTCCTAGCAATTTCCCCTCTGTTTGCAATCAGCACCTTTTTAAAATAGCCCATTTACTTTTCCTCCTTCCTTCCACAAAAATGATTACTGTTCAATGATTACCGCTATTTCCTGTCCAGCGTCTAGAAGGTCCTCGTCCTCAACAAAGAATTGCGCAAGAACCCCATCTGTTTCTGCTTTAATTTCATAGAAGTTTTTCATAACTTCCACCATAGCAAGAACATCGCCTGTCTTAACTGTATTTCCTTCTTTTACGTACACGTCTTTATCAGGAGCTGGTTTGCGATAAAATACTCCTGGGATTGGTGATAGAACTGTTTTTTGTTCAGCCATGATTGATTCCCCCTATTTGTCCTAATACTTGTTTTTTCATTTGATTGATTTTATCTTTGTATAATTTTCTCGCCTCAAGGGCTTCATTAATATCAACAGCAACAAACCGAACCTTCTCATTTGTTTTAATTTGAGCCATTTTGTCTAAATCCGTACTAATAATTGTACAAATCGTCGCATAGCCTCCACCTGTCACAGCATCGTTTAACAAAGCAATCGGTTCGACACCATCTGGTACTTGAATGGATCCGATTGGATACCCTAGATCAACCACATTTGAAGGGTTGCTACCGGCACCAAATGGTTGTTCACGCTCTACGAAATTCAAACGCTCCCCTTTAAAACGGTAGCCAACACGGTTTGCTTCCGTTGTAACCGTCCAATCGATGGAGAAAAAGCGTTTTTTACTTTCTTCAGTCAGGCGATAACTGCACAATCCTACAACAACACGAATCTCATTCGTTTTTGAGAAGACCGGAATTAATTCATCACTTATCCGTGTTCCAATCGCAATCTTTGATTTGTTAGCATTACCGATTTTCAAATGATCCCCAGCTTGGAGTGGCCTTCCTTCGAAACCTCCAATTCCGCACAAAGTATATGTGGACCGTGATTCCATAATAAGCGGCACTTCAATTCCGCCAGCTACCGCTAAATACACCCGGGCTCCTTGTTTAACAAAATCAAATGACAGCACATCTCCAGCCTTAACTTCTAAAGTTTCCCACATTGGAACATACTGATCATTAATCTTTGGCGGTATTTCCCCTCCTGCAATAGCAACGGTTACATCTTGTTGAAATTCTAATACTGGCCCCATATAAGTAATCTCGAGAACAGCTGCATTTTCATCATTCCCAACAAGTAAGTTGCTTGCTCTGTATGAGTATTTATCCATGGCTCCCGATGGTGGCATCCCCACTTCATAAAATCCAATTCTTCCATGATCTTGAATAGTCGTTTGAAGTCCAGGATTAATAACTTTAATCATGCATATAACCTCCTTATCACAGATTCTGAAAACGCATTTGGATTTTCGAGAACATCTTTCGGTTTAAAGGTGATATCCTTCGTCAAATATCGGAATTCCCCATTTTCAACTTGTTTTCGAATATCTTCGTATTCCTCCATCGAAATGCTTCGATATCTAAAAACATCCCCTTGTCTAGGGAAGGTCATTGACTCTTTAAAATCATGTAAACGCTGCTCTTTTTCAAAAATCGGTGCTGCAGCAGTTCCAAACAATTGATAACCACCTGCACCTTGAACCGGATAAATAACAGCAAATGAACCGCCGAATCCGAATGCTCTCTCTGGCGTATATGTTCGAGGACGGACATATTTAGGTGCTTCGATTTGCTTCTCGTTTGGAACCATTTGATAGCACCATGGCAACCCCGGTACAAAACCTATCATCGACACAAGATAAGGGGCATCCGTAATTGATTTAATTAAATCTTCTTTTGATTGAAAGCCATTTGTATGTGCCACATATTCAATATCTGTTGATGTTGGATCCTGATGTCGATCTCTAAAACGCATTAATGCCTCATGCGTCCAAGGGTCTTCAAATAAAATGGGTACATCAACTGCACGTGCAGTTATTTCAAAGTTCTCCAACGTGACATCTTGTTCAAGTTCTTTTAATTTTGAAATTAAATCATCTGGATGAATGAGATCTGGATTAAACCGAATCATATAAGAAGCATTGGAAGGACAAATATCCAGTATTCCTGATACCTTTTTTTCTCGTAACGCCTTAGTAATTGCCATTGCTTTAAAATTCGTTTCAAGACTCATTGCCTCAGCTAATTCAACAAAAATAAACTCATCACCGCCATATTCGTAACGGGTCAATGGACTTCACCTCATTTATTGGATTTATACTAGAACGTTGCAATATTCATGCCAAAACTGATAATCATATTATTTATCGATTTTTCAGACTATTAAACTGATAAAACGTCTAAATACCTTTAGTAATATTTCAATATTGAAATATCATCTTTCATAAATGCAATATATTAATAAATTACTAGATCATAAGGTCTAAAATATAAAAAAGACCACAAAGCGTTCTAGGCTTTTGCAGTCTCTCACATTTATGACTCTTGTTTCACATGTAAAATTTGAATTTTTCATATCCTCAAAAAATATCTATAAGGTATTTTTTTCAACGAGCCCATTACTACTAATAACCCAGTTGTTTATGAACGACGTTTATCAGTGGCTTCCCCTCAGAAAAAAGCTTTAAATTTTGCAAAAACAACTCCATCACACGATCTAGATGTTTTGAAGAGTTGTATGCGTTATGTGGAGAAACTATTACATTTTCAAGCTGCCAAAAAGGATGATCTTTAGGTAAAGGCTCTACTTCAAACACATCAAGTGCTGCACCAGCTATGTGCCCATTGCTCAAACATTCAATTAAATCTCCATCGACAATGGTATTTCCGCGACCAACATTAACTAAGTAACTACCTTTTTTCATTTTATTTAGCCGTTCTTTATTAAAAAAATAAGAGGTCTCTTTGGTAAATGGGAGAGCTAATACAATAAAATCTGATAGTGAAAGTACTTCATCCACTTGATCCATGCCCATAATCAAATCAGCAGGTTCATATTCTTTGTTCCTTTTGTCGGGGTTCCGACGACATCCTATCACTTTCATTCCAAGTACTTTACATCTTTTTGCAATTTCAAAGCCAATGTCACCATACCCGATTATGCCCACTGTTGCATTTTCAAGGTCCGTCACAGGAATTTCAACCCAATTTTTATTTATTTGGTTTCGGATTATTGTATGCACACCTCTCGCTAACGAAGATAACATGGCAATTGTATGCTCGGCAATCGGAACAGACGTGCAGCCTTTTACATTGGTGATGATGATATCGCTGTTTTGAATGTCTTCATTCAGCATGGCCTCCATTCCCGCACTATCTGAATGGATCCATTTAATCTTTGGAGCCTTTTTAAGTATGTTAAGATTATCGTGAAGTCCCGACGTATAGAGGACATCGAACTTTGATAAATCTACAGTTGCCTGTGGTTCAGGTTCGCCGAATTCCCATGGTTCGACAACAACTTCAGAACAAATCTCTTTAAACTTGTTTATGTATTTTTCCGGTATATCGGCCCTTACATAAAGTGAAGGAGCTGCTTTCTTAGAACCGGGCATTATTAAACCTCCTCAAGAACCTATTGATTCCTTTTTTATTCAATGCAGGGGCGGCAATCTGTGAATTTGAATTCTTCTTCTAATTCATTCCATCTTCATTACAATAGGTGAAGCCCAACCAAGGACTTCACCGTTAGATTCTTTTTATCTTCTTTCTGGAATTACTTTTTATGTTCACTTCAAGAAATCTGGTTGCTCTTTTCTAATTCTATCCCAAAGAGGTTGAAAACTCAGCCATCCCTCATATTCAGTTCCCGTTTGTTCTGCTGTTAATTTGGCATACTCCTCTTCTATAAAAATGGGCTTACCTACAGATTCAGCCATAATCTGTGCTTGACATGAACGTTCCATGGTTATGAACCACCAAGCAGCTGAGTCTACAGATTGGCCCACTGTTAACAACCCATGGTTGCGAAGAATGACAGCTTTGTATTGACCTAGAGCCCTAGCGATGCGTTTCCCTTCTTCAGATGCATACACCACACCAGTAAAATCATCAAATAATGCATGGTCATTATAGAATTGGCAGGCGTCTTGCGTAATCGGGTCTAGTAATCTCCCTAAAGAAGACCATGTCTTTCCATAGACCGAATGAGCATGTGCCGCTGCAATGGCATCCGGTCGAGCTTTATGAATTTCTGAATGAATGGCAAAGGCAGCACCATTCACTGAATGTTCACCCTCTACAATATCACCTTTATGATTAACCAATATAAGATCCGAAACGGAAATTTGACTAAAATGCATCCCAAACGGGTTGACCCAGAAATGGTCTGTATATTTAGGATCACGAACCGTAATATGTCCAGCTATCCCCTCGTCGAAACCAAATTTTGAAAAAAGACGGAATGAAGCTGCCAATCTTTCTTTCCGATGATTACGTTCTTCTTCCAATGTATTGAATGTTGCTGGTTCCAAGGAAATTGTCTTTGTCATTTTTCTTTCCCCCTTAAATCATTTTTTGCTTGTTTGGGTGTATCATCAATTAGCTATGGTATCCACGTCGTCATTACCTTTTACATCTTGATTTATTTCATTCTTGGAACTCATTAAAGTAAGTATTGTAATAACCACAAAACTAGTAGCGAGCCCGTACAGAATTGGTTGAGTGGAGGAAGGCCCATTAATCACCAATCCCACAATAATAACGATCATACTAGCTAGAATGGAGTAAAATGCAGCTGTAGCCGTGACTCTCTTCCAAAAGAATCCAAGAATGATCGGAAAGAACACAGCACCGGATAAAATTGCGTAAGCTACATCTAATGCAACTAAAATGTCTTGAATCCATATCGAAACGATTATGGTCAATACACCAATCGTTAAAGTTGTAATCCGAGATGTTTTTAAAAATTGACGTTCACTCATTCCTGGACCGATATATTTTTTAATGATGTCATTAACAACTAAAGTAGATGAAGCAAGCAATGTTCCTGAAGCAGTGGACATAAGAGCGGAGACCACACTTGCAATGACAACACCTAATAGACCCGCAGGTAAAGTTTCCATTGCTATACTAGTAAAAGCATTTTGTGGATCGCCTAAATTAGGAAGGATAATAAAAGCGCACATTCCAATGATACTGATTGCAATCGCGTAAAAAACACTATATATTCCTGCTCCAACCGTTCCGCCACGAGAAATCGCTTTGGTTCGTGCGGTAAAAAGACGCTGCCAAATATCTTGACCCACAACTACCCCTAAGGTAAATAGTAAAAAATATTGAAAAATTGTCTCTCCGCCAATGTTGCCTAACTCGAAATGTGATGCAGGGAGATTCTCTTTAAGTGAGCCCCACCCTCCTGCCTTAGAGATGCTCATTGGAAGCATGATAAAGAAAATACCGATCGTCATAATGACGAATTGCACTACATCAGTCATAGTGACTGACCACATTCCTCCTAATATTGTATAAAATAAAACGATTCCACCCCCGACTATCATGGAAATTGTTAAATTCCAACCAGCCAAAACATGTAAAATCGTCCCCATTCCAATCACTTGCGTTACAGTCAACATAAATGTATAGATAACCGAGACTAAGGCACTGATCAATCGTGTTTGTGAATTGTAACGCTTCTCCAACATTTCACTAATCGTCAAAACTTTTAAATCAAATATCTTATTTGTTAAAAATAACCCTATTGCGATAATGCCTAGCCCGATCATTACCACTAGCCAAATACCGGATATTCCAAACTGATAACCTAACTTTGCTGTTCCTAAAGTAGAAGCGCCCCCTAATATTACAGCAGCTAAACATGATAAATACATAAAATGCCCTAGATTACGCCCAGCTACAATGAAATCATCTGCTGTTTTTGCCCGTTTAGATCCAATTACTCCTACAATGATTAAAACAGAAAAATATAGAATCATGATCGTTATATCCAAAATATGCATTTACACATCTCCTTTTGCGGTTGTTTGGTTTAATATATCGCTGTGTTTTAAAGATGGAAGGAATGGCATTTCCACTGATTCCTTCCATCCATTTGAAAAGGAAATCATTTGTTAAGCTGTGTTTCCAAATCTTCCACTCTCTCTTTTTTCTCCAGTTTTTCTTTTTTTGCAAGAGCAATAAGTGTGATGAACTCATAGACAATATTAGCGGCGGCGGCAGCGGTGATTTGTCCGTGATCGTATGCAGGTAAAACCTCAACAAGGTCAAATCCTACAAAATCTATATTCGTCAATCCTCTTACAAAGGTTAAAGCATCATCAATGTTGGCCCCTGAAACTTCCGGTGTCCCCGTTCCAGGTGCATAAACAGGATCTAGAAAATCAATATCAAAGGATAAAAAGACAGGGCCATTTGCTACTCGCTCATGAATGACCTCTAGCATTTTCTCAACACCCATTCGTTTATAATCGTTCGTCGTATAAACGCCTAAGCCTAAATCCCGAGCATCCTGAAGATCCTCCGGTCCGTACAGACCGCCCCTCATTCCAATTTGAAGAGATCTAGATACATCTATGAGACCTTCTTCTATTGCGCGGCGAAAAACGGTTCCATGATTATATTTTTGATCAAAATAGCTATCCCATGTATCGGAGTGGGCATCGAATTGAAGCAGGGCAACTGGCCCATGTTTTTTTACGATTGCGCGTAACTCTCCTAGAGTAATAGAATGATCGCCTCCTAATGAAATAGGAATGATCCCTTTTTCAATAACAGGAGTAAGTTCTTCTTCAATCTTTTTATATGTTTCAGAAATATAGCCCGGAATGATTGGAATATCCCCATAATCAATCCCTGAAATATAATCAAAAATGTTAATATCCTGTTCAGGGTTATAAGGACGCAAAAGAATCGAAAAATCGCGAATAGCTTCTGGGCCAAATCTTGCCCCCGTTCTAAATGATTGCCCTGAATCAAATGGAATACCCGTAATGACAAAATCCATATGTTCATCTAGCTGTTCAACAAATGGAAGCCGCATAAATGTGCGCACTCCACAAAAACGGGGTGATTTGAATGAGTCCTTCGGTTGATACTTCATCATGTAATATCCTCCTAAATTCCTACTATATTTGTATAATTACAAATTCCATTCCTGCCACAACCTTGGCATATATTCTAATGTGATTTTTAAAATATACTTTACGGTTAGCTAGGAAGGAACACTCTCAGATTGTCATAGTAAATCTATCGATTAAAAGTATTACCATGTGCTCAAGCACCTGTTTTTTCTATTGCAACTATTTTTGTAGACTTAATTAGAACGCCGTATTTGAGACCCTCACGTGTGAAAACTATTGTAGACGCACTGGCAATATGTACTGGATATTTGCTACAGCATAGTAAACGCCCCCATATTTTTCATAATTTTCATCTTACCTATTACTTAAGCAAGATTCGCGCCAACTATTTTTCAGATAATTACGACGATTTTAGCTATTTTTTTATAAGGATTTGATTTAAAATTAAATCAAATCCTTATTCCCTAATTTAATTTTTGATTATTCGCTCTTTTTGATTAATATTTTAATCAACACCTATAAAAATAAAAGGAGGCGAACCTATTGGATGATAGAATGCTTGAGCAGGAGTTAAAAAAAATTATCGAAACATCGAATAATAACATTACAATTACAGACGAAAAAGGTATCATTTTATACTCCAATCCAAAACTCTGGGAGATTTATGGTATGGATCCTGCCTCATACATCGGTACATCTGTATATCAATTAGAAAAAGAGGGACTCCTCACACCATCTATCAATGCACTCGTTTTAAAAGAAAAAAAAGCGATGCGTATTATGCAGCATACACAAACAGGGCATGTTGTCATGTCAACAGGCTATCCCATTTTTAATAAAGAAGGCCTTCTCGTTAGGGTAATTAGCTATGGCCAGGATCAAACCGAGATATTGCAATTGCAGGAACAATACGAGCAATTACAACGAATAGTAAAAGGCTATCAAACAGAAGTCGAGGATTTAAGGGAAAAAGAACTAGATTACCACGATATGATTGCTAGAAGTAATGCAACCAAGCAGATTTTAAAAACGATCCACAATGTTGCTAAAACAGATGCCACGATTCTTTTATTAGGTCCATCAGGGGTAGGGAAAAGTACATTTGCACGCTCTGTTCATAATCAAAGCAATCGAAGGAAAGAACCCTTTATTGAGGTGAATTGCAGCACAATACCGGAAAGTTTGTTTGAATCAGAGATATTTGGCTATGAACCAGGTTCTTTTACAGGAGCAAACAAACAAGGAATGCAGGGGCTGATTGAACAGGCTGACAGTGGAACTCTTTTTTTAGATGAAATCGGGGAACTTCCACTTGCCATGCAGGCTAAATTATTGAAAGTGTTACAAGAAAAAAAAATAAAGCGCATCGGTGGAAAAAAAGAAAGCCTTATTAACTTCCGGCTAATCGCAGCAACAAATCAGGATTTGAAGGGGATGGTAAATGAGGGAAAGTTTAGATTAGACTTGTTTTATCGTTTGAATGTGATACCTATCCAAATTCCTGCATTACATGAACGTAAAGAAGATATACCGCTCTTAATTCAACATTACTTACAGAAAACAAATGATAAATACCAGAAATTAAAAAAATTCCATCCAACGACTTATGAAGTATTGACTCATTATCAATGGCCAGGAAATATACGCGAATTAGAAAATTTAATTGAACAGTTAATTCTGATCATTGAGGAACCCATTATATTTCCCAAACACCTTCCCCAAACCATCACAGGACAAATAGAACAAACAGAAAATTCCTCTTCCCAAACAATAGAACAGGAATCAGACGAGAATCACGATCTAAAGAAGACTTTAGAAAAAGTTGAATTACAACTGATTACTAAAGCATACAAACAATGTAAAACCACTTACCAAATGGCAGAATATTTGGGAGTTAGCCAGCCTACGGTCATCTATAAATTAAAGAAATATAAGAAGTACTTTTGAATGATATCTTGTTACAAATCTTCTTAATTCAGCCCTATAAAAATTAATTTTTTCAAACCACTACTCCCTGTCTCCGAACTTGCGTGTGTGGTAAATCGGATTAGAATAAGAGTGACCATGAACTTGTTATCATTCTGATATGACACATAAAGAATGAATAGCAAAGAAGAATACTGAATGTAAATTGATATAAAAAATTTACATTCACATACATATTTTGAGTAAAAGAAAAGCCTTGCAGGCGGGTAACCAATCCAGAACTTCTGCAAGGCTTTTTTCTGTTTGGGTAGTGCCGAAAATGCATGGTCTGCTATTTTGTTTTAAATCTAGTCCAGTTGACTCAAAAACTTCCGACTAATTATTTTTGAATACATTGAAATATAATCTTATTCAAGGGAGTATATTTCTTAACAGTAGATCAAGATCATTAGTTTCAAAAATTTAGGATTTAATATCCTAATCATATAATGCTAAGGGGGAAACAAATGAATGACATCTACTTTTACAGGGATGAATTCCAATCAAAGGGATTTTTATCTTGAAGCCATTGATAATACCTTAGAAAAAGGTCTAGCTGCTAAAGAAGTTGTCTGTTCCATTACCACAGGATTTCGAGATATTCCATCCATCCGGACTGCACCAGGGCTTAATCCTTACCACGCTTCAGTAGCTGATATTGGCTACGGATTTGATGCAGTACGTGGAACAATCATGAGGATACATCAAGGAGAATCCATTTCTCTTGCAAAGGATATGCTTGTGTTTGAACTGGATACACTACGTATTAGCGAAAAACAATTAAACCCTAATTTTGAACTAGCAGTAAAAGGTGCGAAGCCGGACACTTTTTATTTGATTGAACAAAGTAGATATTTAAACCGCCAAATCGCAGAATCAATCAAAGAAGCGATACGTCTCGGCAAAGCCTTTCTTGGACCTGAATGGAAGATCAGTCGTGCAAGAATCCAGAATATTCAAGCAATCCCACGTCTATAGGAAGGAGAGAAGAGCATATTGCCTAATTCACAACCCATGGAAATAAGTATGGAAGATCACCAACATTTGATGGAATGGTGGAAAACAACGGAGTCAGCTAAAATAGTGGTTCAACATTTAATTTCGTTGATAAGTGAACTTCGGTTGCACCCAGAATCCAGTCACGCGGATGGAATGGTTCTTTTTTATCGGGCCGCTTCCGAGATTTCATACGGTTACGCCGGGACACGAGGATGCATCCGAAGGGCTTTTACAAGTGAATATTCTTATGCACTTCGGAAAAATATGGTGATGTGTCACAGCTTCGCACAAAAATATTCAGTTGATACGAAAGTTCTCCTTGAGCGTGTAGCAAAGCAAGTCACAGGACCAAACGCCCTACAATTGATAGACCGTATAAGGGGGGAATTAATTGAAAATGACGTGATGTTAAATGAAATGGCTAAAAGAGCTCAAGCTTTCTTTGGAAAAGAACCCTTCCAGTCCATTCAAATGGAAGTGAAGCAATCTAATACCTTGCCAAGAGAATAGCCTGACGCTACGCAACCCTATCTAAAAAAATAGGAGCCGATGATTCTTAAACTTAAGGAAATCGGCTTATATATAAATCGACACAGGAATTCCTATTTGAACTACCCACCACTTATCGACCTTACGGTCTGATTGAAGTGGGGGATTCCTAAGAACATTAGCCTATCGGCCAATTTTTAATTAGGCTACTCCCGTAGTTCCTACGGTTAGAAGCCTTATGGCTTCATTCATTAGATTGAGTCCTGCGTTAATATCTCGATCGTGGTGAGTAGAACAAAAAGGACAATCCCATTCACGAAGATTCAGATGTTTAACGTCTTTATTTTGGTAACCGCAGCTAGAACACAATTGGCTAGAAGCAAACGTTTTAGATACGGTCACGATTTGTTTACCATACCAGTTTGCTTTGTATTCCAACATTTTTTTGAATTGGTACCAAGATACTTCACTAATAGCTTTAGCTAGTTTGTGATTTTTCATCATATTCGACACTTGCAAGTCTTCCATTCCAATAACATCGTGGTTTTTGATGATTTCGGTAGAAACTTTTTGTAAGTAATCCATTCGGGCATTTGAAATTTTTTCGTGTAGGATAGCCACTTTTCGTTTTTGTTTTTGATAGTTTTTGGCTTCAGCCAATGGTTTATTTTGATTCAAGGCTATTTCTTGTCGCCTTGAAAGAATCCGTTGTGCATTGGCCAATTTCTTTTCGACCGTCCGGAAGAATTTTGGGTTTTGATAGACCGTACCATCTGAAAGAATAGCAAAGTTTTTCAAACCAACATCTACACCGCACGAACGATTCGTTTTAGGAAGTACTTGTACATTGGTTACGGCTAAAACGGAAATGAAATATTTACCCGAAGGGTTCCGCCTGATTGTGGCATTGATTATTCGCCCTTCGACTTCGCGGCTTTTAGCAAAACGAACTAGACCGAGTTTTGGCAATTTGATTTTGTTTCCAACAATTCCAATATTCCCATTCGTATGTTTAGTCGTATAGGACTGGATAGGATTCTTTTTCGATTTGAAGCGTGGTGACTTATTTTGCTTTTTATAATATCGACTATAGGAATCTGCTAAATTTTCCACCGATTTCTGTAAGGCAATACTGTCTACTTCTTTCAGGAAAGAATACTCTTTCTTTAAAGCTGGAAGTTCTTTGATTGTTGCGTATTTATCCAGAAAAGAACCTTCCCATTCATTAGAGGGTAATTGGCCGTTCTGCTTCATTTCTTCACAAATATACCAGTAGGCATCTTTCTCCTTTTGTTTGCCTAAAAAGAAGTTAAAGACAAAACGGGAGCAGCCGATCGTTTTATTGATTAGAGCTAGTTGTTCTTTAGTTGGATAGATTCGAAATTTATAAGCTTTGTTTACGACCATTGGTTTCACCCCCTTATAGTTATTATTAACCACCGAACGTACGTTTGTAAAAAGATTACTTTGGCTTATGCCAACCGCCATTCATCTCCCCCTTACCGTTGTGCTCTCGCCCTTCACACGCTTGAAGAGGGAGTCTTCTGGCGGGAAATGATAAAAAGCTAACACACCCATACTTGTTTTAGTCATTTCTTATCTTGCTTATAATTAGAAAAACAGGTAATCAATCTTTCCTGTTATACTCCCAAAAATCTAACATTCTACTGTAAGAATAAACTCTTCCAATCAACTCTTTTTAAAAGGTTCACTTAAAATCTCTCCACTACTTTACTTTCTACAACCTGCATAATATCTATCAGCTTCCAGATTTCATATGTTGGCTTAATTCCTAGATTATTTTCCTTTCGGTGCGGATTGAACCAACAGGTGTCAATCCCGTAATCTATTCCTCCTTGAATATCGGAGGTCAAAGAGTCGCCCACAATTAAAACTTTAGCTTTGTCTGTAATCTGTAACTTAGAGAACGCGTAATCGAAAATACCCTTTGCAGGTTTCTGGAATCCCGCCTCTTGAGAAATTATAATATGCTCAAAAGTATTGCTAAGAGGAGAACCGCCAATTCTTGATGTCTGCACATCGGTGAATCCATTAGTAATAATAGCTAGACGACAATCTGCTAGATTCTCGCAAACTTCCACAGCTCCCTGTATAAGATGGATTTCCTTACTCAAATAGTTAAGATACACACGGCTGAACATCTCTGCCTCGATGTCAAGCTCATGCTTGAGGAACAACCTCTTAAATCTCTCCACTCCTAGATCTGATAGATTAGTAAGTCCCTGTTCCAATTCTCTCCATAATACCCTACTAATCTCTTGATAACAGGCTTCATAATCCTTGACTCCTGTAGGTAAACCGAACTCAAGGAAGGCTCCATGTAGTGCCCTTTTTTCCGATATACTAAAGTCTAATAATGTATCATCAACATCGAACAATATAACCTCGTATTTCATTAGTACCTCCATTATTCATTACCGACATGTTTGAACAACTATCTCAATTACTTTTCATAAAAATAACATGAATTAGCTACCTTTTTTATTAATTCCATCCATTGAACAAAATTAGGGAAAATGACCAAGAAACAAATTTCAAATGGTAACTTATAAACAGAAAATATTCTAGTAGCTATTTCATCTCCTAGTGATTTTAGTCGCTAGGAAAAATAATGACAAAGTAGCTCCTGTTTTTTGGAGCTACTTTTTTCTCTATATATTGTAAATACAATATTTAGTGTACAATAGTTCCATCTAAATTTTCACATATTCCGTTAGATTGTGGTAAACAACTTATATTCATTGATTTAGGTTAAGTGGGGAACTATGTGCTTAGTAATTATGTATATAAAGCACATGATAGGATATATGATTGTCGCACTACCTTTTTTTAATAGATAGATTAATTTTTATTAAAAAACACAAAAACAAATAAAAGTTTAAAATGAGGTAGTTTTAACAATTTTCGTCTTATATATTGTTGGTTTAACCTCACAAACAGTCATTCCTAGATGGGATATGGGGATTATTAGTAATACAGGTGAACTCTATTTTGATTTATCAAGTGATATTTCAAAAAAGAATTTAATACCTTTTCACACTCTCTATCAATATTTTTTTGAATTAAATGCGAATGTAGACGATTGGGGCAGTATATCACTTTTGAATATTTCTGCAAATATGCTTTTATTTTCACCAAAGGGTTTTTTCGTGCCGTTAATCTGGGAAAGATGGGTTTCTTTTAAAAAAATATTTTTGTTAGGTCTAAGTGTCACTTGTATAGCTGAAGTTTTTCAATTTTTTGTAGCACAGATATTGACGATGTAATTTTAAATACAGTGGGTGTGATAATAGGCTATTGGGGTATTTTATTTCTTAAAAAACTTAAAGTAAGGGATAAGAAAAAAAGACTAGCTGGACATGGTAATATCCAACGAAAAGTAAATACTTAAAGGATTCATATAGTAACCTGGTGGATTCTTTGTCGAAATTATGGATGAGAATAAAGGAATTCTTGTTGAACCATAAAAAAATCCCTATCCTTTCTATAACTTTATAGAAAGAATAGGGTTTTTCTATTTTCTATTATAAGAACATATTGATGATGAGTACACCAGCCAGTCCTACTAGGGAAATAATGGTGACCATAACGGACCAGGTTTTAATGGTTTTACCTATTGAAAGGTTAAAGTATTCCTTGTAAATCCAAAAACCTGCATCATTCACATGAGAGAAAGTTATACTTCCTGCACCAGCAGCTAAAACCATAAGTTCTGGACTCACACCTGTGGCCCCGACAAGCGGTGCTGCAATCCCAGCCGCAGTCATACCAGCTACGGTGGCAGACCCAATTGCTACCCTTAGGATAGCAGCTATTAGCCAAGTAAGGATTAATGGAGAAAGCGTTGATTCAGCCATGATACCTGCGATATATTGATCAATATGACTGTCTATCAGTACTTGTTTGAACGCACCGCCACCAGCTATGATTAATAGAATCATAGCTATTCCGCTGACCGAGTCTGTAAGGGATTTCATGATTTCATTCATTTTTTTACCTCGATTAAGACCAAAGGTAAAAATGGCAAGAATAACAGAGATTAAAAGAGCCACAGCCGGATTACCTATAAAATCAACAACTGGCATAATCGATGATTTAGGCATAAAGATTTCTACAAACACTTTAATTGCTATCAGAATCACCGGCATGAGGGATGTAAGAAGACTGGTTACAAACCCTGGCATTTCTTCCTCTTTAAATTCTTTAGGATTAAATAGCTCTTTTGGAATATCCGCTTCCAAATCTTCTTTCTTAAACAATTTCGTAAATAACGGCCCACCAATAATAATGGCAGGGATCGCAATGATGATCCCGTATATTAAGGTCTTACCCAAATTTGCCTCAAATACACTGGCTACCGCTGTTGGTCCTGGATGTGGAGGAACAAATCCATGCATCGTGATAAGAGCAGCTATAACAGGCATACCGATATACAATACAGGTACTCCTGCTGCAATAGCAATCGTAAATACTAATGGAATTAAAACGACGACTCCTGTTTCAAAGAAAAGGGCGATCCCAACAACAGAAGCTGTAAGAACAGCAGCTAGTTGAACTCTCTTTTTCCCAAATGCTTTGATGAGTGTCATCGCTATTCGTTGGGCCCCACCAGAATCGGTCATCAACTTACCGAGTATCGCCCCAAAGACGATGATTATAGTGAGATTACCCAGCGTTCCACCCAAACCACTTTGGATGGATGCCATTGCAGCATTCGGTGTCATTCCTTCCATGATCCCCACTACTAAGGAAACAATAAGCAAGGATATGAAAGCGTTTAATTTAAAAGCAAGCATTAATACTAGCAATAGGGCAACCCCTATACAGATAGATAATATCGGCATTTTTTATCCCCCTTGTCTTTTAAGTGAGAGTTGGCTGCTGCTGCTCCAGCATCAACCAACTCTTTCACTTCTCTTCTATATCACGTCTTAATTTTGAAGCAAACGAACAAATTTCGTCATGACCGGTTCCATCGCTTCTTGCATACCCGCCATAATAGCCGATAGATGAGCCGCCTTCTGTTCCTGTTCAAAAGCCTGATTTAAATACGAGGTGGCCGCCAACGATACCTCTGTATTTACATTTACTTTGCATATCCCTCTTGCAACAGCCTGCTTGATAATCTCATCTGGTGTACCAGATCCTCCATGAAGAACGAGAGGGATACCAACTAGCTGGCGAATCTCCTCTAATAGATCTAGGTCAATATTCGGTTTTCCCGTGTACATCCCGTGTACTGTTCCGATTGAGGCAGCCAGAAAATCGACGTCTGTTTCCTCGACAAACTCTTTAGCAGACTTTGGATCTGTCAATGTGCCGTCTCCTTCTTCTTCATCTGAAAAAGCGCCGCGGGCAACCGATCCAATTTCAGCTTCTACACTGACACCCGCCATATGTGCAATCTCCGTGATTTCTTTTGTAAGGCGGATATTTTCCGTAAGCTCATATTTTGAACCATCATACATGACCGATGTAAAACCGCACCTGATTGCCCGAATAATCGATTCCTTTTCATACGTATGATCAAGGTGAAGAGAAACTGGAACGGAAGATTTCCCTGCGAGTGTTTTTACTAATGCTGCAAAGCCTTCCACATCGACCGTATCAAAATATCGCTCTCCTAGAGCAATGATAACCGGATGATTTTCTTTTTCTGCAACAGTAATCGCTGCCTGTACGGTTTCGAGATTATATACATTAAACGCAGCAACACCATATTTCCCATTTTGTGCTGCAGAAAGAATTTCTTTCGTATTGACAAGCATGCCTATGCCGCCTTTCTATTTGTATTCGCTTACAATCACCCTTGTAAGCGGCAAATGCCGCTCAACTTACTGATGCAGCAGTTCTGCCACTTCTTTTAAGGTTGTTCTTGACCCAACATTTCCAGGAAAAATCACATAAGCTATCCCAGGAAATTTGCTTTCGCTCCCAATCAACCAGACCGGAATACCAGGCTTTATTTGACCAGCTACCGTTGCTCGCTTAACGCTAAGGCCATTCGTCCCTATATCACTTGAAGTAATGCCGCCTTTGGCAATAATAAAACTTGGACGTACTTCAAGATGCTTGACGATGCTTGTCACAGCATCGGAAATCTTCACTGACAGCTTCAATTCTTCTTCTTTTTTGTTTTCACCAAGATCAAGACGCTCCCGCTTCGTATATACTGCAACCGTTTGGCCTTTACGAATAAGTTGCTCGCTCGTCTCTATAATCCGTTGAATTTCCGCTTCAAACTTATCCGGATACAGCACGAGGTGGACATCGAATTCGATGAACTCAATGAAATTACATGTTTGAAGAGCTTCAAATTGCTCCGTTGTTTTTTTCACATGTGAGCCAATCATAATCAGACCGCCATGATCAGAATGGTCTTTCATAAGTTCTTCTTTCGTTAAAAGTGCTTTGTCACTCACGCCTCCGATGATTTTTGTTAAAGCCGCTGCACTCCGGAACATGAAATGCTTGCCTGCTTTTAGGGCTCGGATTAATGCAATCACCACGACTTTTGCATCAACATATTCAACCGCATTAACAATGATCTTATTAAAATCTTTAACTGCCATCAGTTGACTAACTAATCCATCAATATCAAGATCCCGAATGCTTTCTAGCGACAGATACACAGCATCTTCCGCTTTAAATGCTCCGTTTGACTTTTCTTCTGCCCATTCACCGAGATGCGACGATTTGTAACCAAAAGTCCTGTCTTTCGCAAATTCAGTTTCACCAGCCGGCACTAAGTCATGTTCATCCTGCACGTAATGAATGTTATTAATCGTAAAGCGACCGCCTTCTTTAAAGAAGGGCATGATGACTTCTCCATCAAACTGCATATCTGATTGTGCTTCGACCGTCTCTTTCAACACCTCTGTTTCAAGAGGATAATGACCACGCAGCGTTGAGTCCCCACGACTGATAATGATGAATTCTTTGTTTTGCTTTTCAGCTGTGTGCTGGATGACACTTGCGATTTCCTTATGTGCTTGTTCAGTTTCAGCAGCTGTAAAGCCTCTCGAATTTGTCAAAATGAAAAACATTGAATTCTCTTCAGCGAATCCCGCTTCGATACTTTCAGCCGACCAATCTGTATAAACGGAAATACCGTGAACGGTTTGAACTCCCGTTGGATCATCATCAAGAACGATGATTTTTTTATTGAAATCTTGCAGTTCCTTTGCGAGTAGTTCATTTACAACCATTTCATCCGGAACTGTCGGCAGATTGGCAAATGTATTCTTTACGTTTAAATTGTTTGAATAAGTCACTGTCAATTTACACCCTCCTTACTTCCACGTTTGCCAGTTTTTCATAATACTGCACGATACCGCCATGGTCATCGCCCGCTTTGCCGTCTACTTTAAGCGCATGAAAAATTTCTAGAAGCTGGCTTGATAGTGGAAGTGGAACTCCGATTTCATGAGCTGTTTCCATTACGTTTGTGATGTCTTTTAAATTAATATCAATTCGTCCTCCGGCTACGAAGTTCCTGTCAAGAATAAGAGGTACCTTTGCATCGAGTACAGCGCTTCCAGCAAGACCGCCGCGAATTGCATGGTACATTTTTTCCACATCAATACCCGCTTTTGCTGCAAGAACAAGTGCTTCGGACATAGCCGCGATGTTTAGGTTAACGATAATTTGATTCGCCAATTTTGCTGTGACACCGCTGCCATTCTTGCCAACTAATGTAACATCCGTCCCTACAGAGTGGAGAACATCTTTAACAGATTCGAATACGCTTTCTTTTCCACCAACCATAATCGCCAGCGTCCCGTCGACCGCTTTCGGTTCACCGCCGCTTACCGGAGCATCCATCATTTCAACACCCTGTTTAGCTGCTTCATTTGCAATTTCAACCGATACGACCGGTGAAATAGAGCTCATATCAATGATTACCGTTCCTTCTGTAGCCGTTTCCAAAATACCATTTTCACCAAGCACGACTTGTTTCACATGATGAGAAGCAGGCAGCATCGTAATAATGACATCACATGTCTCACCCATTTCAGTTGGTGTACCTGCTTTTGCCCCTGCTTCTACAAGCGCCTCCACAGTTTGCGTATTAATATCGTAAACAGTTAATTCGTAACCTGCTTTAAGTAAATTAAATGACATTGGTTTTCCCATGATACCCAATCCAATAAATCCAATTTTTTTAGTCAATTCCAATTCCCCCTTCTTCTAATTAACACTTTTAATGTGTTTTTTAGACAAAACTGCTTAAGTGCAGCTACTTTTATATGAGAGGACCTTTTCCCAATTCTCAGTCCAAAACTTGATTTATAAAGCGTTTTCAAAACCTTATAATCGATTGTACACATTTTTTATAATTTTGTATACATTTTTTAAAAAAATGTATACAAAAAAATATACTTTTAAATAACCCTTCTTAAACTTATACTTTAAGGTAAGAACAAATCATGATTCGGGAGACGATTATATTGGTAAAAAAAGATAACGTTCATGCCTATGTACAGGCTTATGAATATATAAGAGATCGGATATTGAACGGAGAATTAGAACGTGGAACGAAGCTGGTCGAGGAAAGGCTAGCAGAAGAAATTGGTATTAGCCGGACGCCAGTGCGTGAATCCATTCGTAAACTCGAACAGGAAGGGCTTATTAAACAAAAACGCGTTGTGAACCCAAGCGATATGGATCTTCGTCATATTTTTCAGGTGCGAATATTACTGGAAGGATTTGCAGCACGCCATTGTGCTAGTTTCATGACGGAAGAAGCGCTTGTAAAGCTCAAAGAGTGCGTGGAAATTGGCAGCACAGGTAATACGGAAGAAGTAATGTCAGCGAATAATGAATTTCATGATATTATTGTAGGCGCAACTAACAATCCTATGATGATCGATATAATTGACCGAATGCAGTCCATTATTTATTTGTTCCGGAAAACAGTTGTCTATCATAAACGGCCGTTTTTGATTGAGGAACATCATGATATTTACAAGGCCATCCTTCTTCATAACGGAGACGAAGCGGAGCGATTAATGAAAGAACACCTGCAGAATGATTTAGAATTTTGTTTAAACCGAATGGAGACACAGCATTGAACTACCCCCCACTTATCGACCTTACGTCTGATTGAAGTGGGGGATTCCTAAGAACATTAGCCTATCGGCCAATTTTTAATTAGGCTACTCCCGTAGTTCCTACGGTTAGAAGCCTTATGGCTTCATTCATTAGATTGAGTCCTGCGTTAATATCTCGATCGTGATGAGTAGAACAAAAAGGACAATCCCATTCACGAAGATTCAGATGTTTAACGTCTTTATTTTGGTAACCGCAGCTAGAACACAATTGGCTAGAAGCAAACGTTTTAGATACGGTCACGATTTGTTTACCATACCATTTTGCTTTGTATTCCAACATTTTTTTGAATTGGTACCAAGATACTTCACTAATAGCTTTAGCTAGTTTTTGATTTTTCATCATATTCGACACTTGCAAGTCTTCCATTCCAATAACATCGTGGTTTTTGATGATTTCGGTAGAAACTTTATGTAAGTAATCCATTCGGGCATTTGAAATTTTTTCGTGTAGGATAGCCACTTTTCGTTTTTGTTTTTGATAGTTTTTGGCTTCAGCCAATGGTTTATTTTGATTCAAGGCTATTTCTTGTCGCCTTGAAAGAATCCGTTGTGCTTGGGTCAATTTCTTTTCGACCGTCCGGAAGAATTTTGGGTTTTGATAGACCGTACCATCTGAAAGAATAGCAAAGTTCTTCAAACCAACATCTACACCGCACGAACGATTCGTTTTAGGAAGTACTTGTACATTGGTTTCGGCTAAAACGGAAATGAAATATTTACCCGAAGGGTTCCGCCTGATTGTGGCATTGATGATTCGCCCTTCGACTTCGCGGCTTTTAGCAAAACGAACTAGACCGAGTTTCGGCAATTTGATTTTGTTTCCAACAATTCCAATATTTCCATTCGTTTGTTTAGTCGTATAGGACTGGATAGGATTCTTTTTCGATTTGAAGCGTGGTGACTTGTTTTGCTTTTTATAATATCGACTATAGGAATCTGCTAAATTTTCCACCGATTTCTGTAAGGCAATACTGTCTACTTCTTTCAGGAAAGAATACTCTTTCTTTAAAGCTGGAAGTTCTTTGATTGTTGCGTATTTATTCAGAAAAGAACCTTTCCATTCATTAGAGGGTAATTGGCCGTTCTGCTTCATTTCTTCACAGATATACCAGTAGGCATCATTCTCCTTTTGTTTGCCTAAAAAGAAGTTATAGACAAAACGGGAGCAGCCGATCGTTTTATTGATTAGAACTAGCTGTTCTTTAGTTGGATAGATTCGAAATTTATAAGCTTTGTTTACGACCATTGGTTTCACCCCCTTATAGTTATTATTAACCATCGAACATATGTTTGTCAAAAGATTACTTTGGCTTATGCCAACCTCCATTCATCTCCCCCTTACCTTTGGGCTCTCGCCCTTCACACGCTTGAAGAGGGAGTCTTCTGGCGGGAAATGATAAAAAACATTTTCCTACCTCATTTAAAAATGTTTTTCCCTTGTAAAACTAAAAATAATAACTAAGCAGAATTTTTATTATTTATCAGTAAGCCATTCATCTTTTAATAAACCGAATACAGTTCTATCAAGGTATTCATTATTCACTTTATCCCTTCATTCTGAATTTTATTGGGATAGCCATACTTTCAAATTAGTGGTCGCAACATTTTCCGACTTAATTCAGTTGTAAATCATTAAATCCGGAAACTTCTAAATCAAAAAGCATCTGCTTAAACAGATGCTTTTTTTGCTAGTTTCTTCTATTATATTTAGAAAATATTTCATATAAAAAATCCCCGTTCGAAAAAGGTCGCTTTTTCGAACGGGGCATTACTTTAATTAATTACTAGGAAAAGAAAAATCCGTTTTATTTTCGATTTCTTTAGATTCAGGCCATCTTTCTGAAACGGTTTTGGTTTTTGTGAAAAAGCGGACGGTGTCTGGGCCAAACATGTGGCCTTCTCCAAATTTTGAACGTTTCCATCCACCAAAGTTGTGATATCCTACTGGGATTGGAATAGGTACGTTTACTCCTACCATCCCTACTTCAATTTGTTCAGAAAATTTTCTAGCAGCAGCACCGCTTTCTGTAAAGATCGTGACACCATTCCCAAATTCGTGATTATTAACTAATGCAATAGCTTCATCTAAGTTATTAACACGTACTACAATACGAGCTGGGCCAAACACTTCATCACGATAAATTTTCATTTCAGGAGTAACATGATCCAACAGTGTTGCTCCTAAATAAAAACCTTTGTTTGTTTCGCAAATTTCTGGATTTCGACCATCCACGCATAATTCTGCGCCTTCTTCAAGACTTTCATCTATATACTTGATGATTGTATTTTTCGATTCTTGAGTAATAACGGCTCCGAAGTCTGCATTCTCGTCGTTATATGCCCCCACTTTTAATTCTTCAACACGAGTTTTTAATTTTGCCACGAATGCTTCAGCTGTTTTTTCGCCAATTGGCATTGCTGCTGAAATTGCCATACAACGTTGGGAAGCCGATCCATACGCAGCACCTAGGAAGGCATTAACCGCTTGATCTAAATCAGCATCAGACATAATGATCATATGATTCTTTCCGCCACCAAAAGCAGCGACTCGTTTATTATTTCGGCATCCCTCGTGATAAATATATTCAGCTACCCTGGTGGAACCTACAAAAGAGATAGCATGTACTTTTTGATTTTTAAGTATGGCATCAACTGCTTCTTTATCACCATTAATAATGCTCCAAATCCCATCTGGCAAACCAGCTTTTTTCCATAATTCTGAGATGAATAAAGCTGCATTCGGAACACGTTCAGATGGTTTCAAAATCACTGCATTACCACATGCAACCGCCATCGTCGTCATCGCAAGCGGCACCATTGCCGGGAAATTAAATGGAGAGATCGCTGCAACCACACCTAAAGGTTGTTTCATGGAGAAAGCATTGATATTTCCCCCAACATTGACCGAATATTCACCTTTTAACATATGCGGAGCGTTAATAGCGAAATCAACAGATTCAATCCCTCTACTAATTTCCCCTTTTGCATCATCGATCGTTTTCCCATTTTCCAAACCTATTATATTGGCAAGTCTTTCTGTTTCTTCTACTAAAAGACTTCTGAAACGGTGGATGACCTCCACTCTTTTTCCGACAGAGGTATTTTTCCATGCTGTAAATGCCACATGTGCCACATCAACTGTCTCATTCACATCTTCTACAGAAGCATATGGACACAAATTAATTACTTCACCCGTTGAAGGACTATACACATTACCAAAGCGTTCACTTTTGCCCGCTTTCATTTCTCCGCCAATAAAATGTGTTAATTTCTTTGTATCATTTTTAATTGTAGTCATTTTTATTCCTCCTAATTTTTATTAGATACTAAACCATCATTTTTACTTGGGATTATTTCTTTGACCATTAGATATACAGATGCCATATCCTGCTCGCCATATCCTTTTTCCACAGCCTCGGAATATAAATCAATTAACTTATCCCCAATTGGCAATGGAGTCTGGTTTTCGTCTGCCATTTGTTTTGCCAGCTTTAAATCTTTTAATAAGAGATTTGTTGAAAAACCTGGATTAAAGTTGTTTTGTGCAATATGCCCTTTATAGTTTCTTTCATATATTCTGCTTTGACCGAAACTAACACTTAAAACATCATAAATCGTATCTGCTTTCACGCCCATTTGTTCTCCAAGGGCAACAGCCTCTGCGACAGCTTGTGTATAAAAACCAATCATTAAGTTATTTAATAGTTTAATAACGGTCCCCACACCCACACTTTCACCTAAATGAAATGGATTGTCACCCAATACTCTCAGTAATGGCAGAGCTTGTTCATAAACCTTTTTGTCTCCACCCACCATGATCGTTAGGGTGCCATTTACTGCCCCAGAAACGCTTCCACTTACTGGTGCTCCAAGATAGTCGATTCCTTTTTCCTTGGTAATGGCATATATCTTTTCATTTAATTGAGGAGAAATGGTACTAAAATCAATAATAGTTAGAGCAGAATCTGCGTTTTCAACGATTCCACCATCTCCTAAGTAGACTTTCTCAACAATTTGTGGAGTAGGAAGACTTGTCATGACAATGTCTACTTGCTTAGCCAAAAGCTCAGTAGGGACACCTATTTTTCCACCATCTTGTGAAAACTTCTTTTCTGCATCAGAATTTGTATCCACACCGTAAACGGTATATCCAGCTTTCACAAGATTAGTAGCCATGGGCAGTCCCATATTTCCTAAACCAATAAAAGCTATTGTTTGAAATTCCTTCATATAGTTCCCTCCATATTTATTAATTGTTTTCATGTTAATAAAAAATTGTATATAACAAGACCGCTAAAACCAATGCGATCATTGGAACAACAACACTCAGAATAAAAATTGGCTTATAAGCCCGTTTATGTGTCTCATTACTTACTACTCTAATGGTTGTGACCACATAACCGTTATGCGGAAGCGAATCAAGTCCACCAGAAGCAAGTGACGAAATACGGTGCATTGCCCCTGGATCTAACCCTTGTGCATTATAAAGAGGAGCCAAAATTGGAAGTGCGATTCCCAGTCCACCTGATGCTGAGCCTGTAACACCAGCAATAATCGTCACAGCAGCCGCTAATCCTGCGTAAGCCATTCCAGGCATACCAACAAGCGAATCTACTATATATGTAAATGCTTGTGACTCTTTTGCAACTGCACCGAAACCAACAACTCCACAGATATTCGCAGTTGCAATGATAGCGTTTTCACTTCCTTTACCAAAAATCATGCCATATTTCCGGGTATATTTATTCATCAGTACAAGCCCAACGATGACCCCTAAAAATAAAGCCACTAACGCTGCACCAGTTGGAGAAAGAAACTTTGACATGATATTCAAAACAATGACTACTAAAACCAAGGGCAAAATGGCAATCAGAATATTCGGTAATTTTTCATCCTTTTTCATTTCTACCGTAGCTGCTGTTTCTGCTAATGCTGCTCCATCCGTTTCCGAATTCGGCAAATTGAAAAACTCTCCATCTTTCACTGCTTTAGAGACCATGCTCTTAAGCCAAAAACCACCTAGAATCATGATAAATACAGCAATGATAACACCAATCAAACCACCTGCTGTTGGCTGAGTATTAAAGAATTCCATAGGTATCAAATTCTGAACTTCTGGTGATCCTGGTGAAGTCATTGAGAATGAGATAGATCCAAATACAATAGCACCTGGAATAAATCGATGAGGCAGATTTGCTGCTTTAAATAAAGAGACTGCAATTGGATATACCGAAAATGCGACGATGGCAATACTTACTCCACCATAGGTCATCAAAGCACAAGCTGTAACAACAGCAAACACAGCTCCAAGTAAATATACTAGAAACCATGAAGCAAAATATCCGGTGAACCCATCCATGTAATTAACTGTAAGCGCTTTCTCTAAAGGCAACCGGCTTGTTAATGCTAGGATTGCTGAAGATACTAATGCAGCAATGATGATATTGACTCCTCGCATAGTAAAAATAATTAATAAAATTAAGGCGGCAAAAAATCCTATAAAGCTAATGACCATTTAGCACCTCCACCATTATTTAGTTTTTTTGATTCGACTCTTACCTATAAACAATGCAATAACTGTGCCACATTTGATTTATGTGAAAACACACAATTATTTTAAATTCCTAATAAAAAACTGTATAACTTATTATACAGTTGTAAAATATTTTGTTCAGTTGTCTAATCAAGTAGACAATTCTATGTTATATTCCTTCAATTTATTGTATAAAGTAGCTCTTGAGATCCCTATTTTTTTCTTTGCACGTGTTTTATTTCCCTTTTCTTCTTTAATAATTAGAAGTAATAATTCTTTTTCCTTATTTAATCCTGCATTTTTAAGGCTTTCAAATGAGTTAAAACTTTCAAGTTTCGTTTTTTCCATTGTTGTGAATTCTGGAATCTGCTTTTTTTGTTCTAAAAAATAGCGCTGAAAATCAGCAAAATAAATATCATGGCCTTCTACCAATGTAACTAGCCTTTCTATTACATTCACCAGCTCCCTGATATTTCCTGGCCATTCATACTCCATCATAGTCTGCTACCGTTTCTCTACTAATCTCTTTAGATGGTATCTTATATTTTTTACAAATTAATTTAATAAAGTGACCAATAAGAAGTGGAATATCATTTTTCCTTTCCCTTAAAGGTGGAATATAGATGGGAATGACATTCAAACGATAATAAAGATCTTCTCGGAATTTATTTTCTTTTATCATATCCTCGATTGGACGGTTGGTCGCAGCAATAAGTCGGAAATCGACAGAAATAGGCTTTGATCCACCAACTGGTTCTACTTCTCTTTCTTGCAGGACACGTAATATCTTTGATTGCATATGTAAAGGCATATCACCAATCTCATCGAGAAAAAGGGTCCCTTTGTGCGCTAAAAGAAACTTCCCTGGTTTCCCTTTTTTCTTTGAACCAGTAAAAGCCCCTTCTTCGTAACCAAATAGCTCCGATTCTAATAATTGTTCAGGTATAGAAGCACAGTTAACACTGATAAAAGGACCTCCGCTGTAATTACTAAGGGAGTGGATTGCCTGGGTAAATATCTCTTTTCCTACTCCACTTTCACCCGTTATCAATATGGATGCAGGTGACTTTGCTGCACGACGAGCAATGTTTTTTGCATGTGCAAAGCTTTCACTCTCACCAATGACTTGAGCAAAGGTTATTGGATCCTCTTTTGGAGGCTGTTGTTCAATATTAATGTTAGAAAGTGAAGGATTTTTTGTGACTTGTAAGTCCTGGATTCTATCAAATATCCTATATAATTCAGATACCCCTTGAAAAACGAGTATCCCTATCCCACCGATTATTTCATTATTCCTCCAAATAGGAATACGATGAGCAACCACTTCCTGTCCTTGCAAAAATTGAACTTGATTCCGTTCTGGAATTCCGGTTTGAAGAACAATATGTAAGCGGGTTCCTTCAATTACACTTACTACATGTTGACCAATAGCTGCGCCTTGTTCCACCCCAAGATAACTACTATATGCTTTATTAATCATTTTGACGAAACCATTTTTATCAACTACAATAATACCTTCATAAATATTATCAAAACAAACATTGAACCATTCTACCTTAGTTTCTAGCAAGTTCATTTTGTGATAGGTTTGGGCAAGAACTTCTAAAATTTCATGCTGAGTCAACACACCTATCAAAATATTTTGATTATTAACAACAGGAACACTAGCTTTAGTCAGTGGCGAAATGCCTGATAATATTTCTTGAAAGGAAAGCGGTTTAATCCTCCGGTCATAATGTATTTCGATTGACTCATCTAGGGAAGTGTCTTTTAACAAGGATTGCATAATCATAGATAAAGATAATACACCAAGAAAATGTTGATGTTCATCAACAACCGGTACCTCATTCAATTGATTCTTTATAAGAAGCTCCGCTGCATCTTTTAACGTAGTGGTATTACGCAAAAAAACAAAATCCGTTTTCATCCAGCGCGCAACTTCTAATTCGTCTCGCTGAAAATGCTCTTTATGTTCTACTAAATTATGTCTCATTGTTTCCCCTCCCCCAAAAATATAATATTTGGTAGATACATTCTATCATTTTGTAAAATAATCACATATATCCAAATTATATCATCCCTTCTTGCCCAAGTGAGTTTTAACTCTAGACGTATTTTGATAGTCGAAGCATAAGCATATATGCACTAAAAATGAGGGGTCTAGGTTAATCTAGATCTGATCCATGAGGATGAAAAATCGGCTCCATCATTGGATTAGACATTACATAAGGAGAAAGTAAGACAAGCTTAAAGGAAGCCTTAGGAAAATCACTATTGATTACTTACGCTTGAAGAGATTTCAACAGGTAACATTATCAGGGGCCAGTCGTTCAGTTCTTAGAGGAGATAGACTACAGTATCCGTTTTACTGTTAACATCGAATGTATGAAAAAGCTCATTCGTTGTATTAACATAGAGTAATAATTTCGCTCCATACGCTAAGCTTTTAGCGCTTCTTGTTCAACCTTTTGCATAAATTCCGGTACTACCTTATTGTTGCTTTTCTCGCTACCTAGTTTCAACATTGCTCTACCTACAAAATTAACTCCTTTATTTTGCCCCTCATAAATAAATTTCATGTGTGTATCATCGATCTTAAGCAACGTAAACGTTAGAGTAATTTCAAAGGCCTTTCCTAAAACAAAACTAATTTGCTTCTGCTTTTTATCCTCAAGGTCTTCATACTTTAATGTTTCAACGATATAGGTTTCCAATCGCTTTCCTTCACGATAACTTTGCCTATGCTTTGCGCCCACTTCCTCTTCCTTCTTTTCAATTAGTATGCCCCTCCACTTTATCCATAATTTTCTTAATATTTTTATCAAAAAATAAACTCCACACATTTTCAATATTACTCTCGATTATCCTTTCTTCTTTCCATTGGATCATTCATTTTCCTCCTTCGCTGATGCAAGAAACTCATCAATCTCACCCGCCTGAAGCCATAGGTCTTTTATTTGGATTTGTATTTTCTTTCTTTTTTTTATCAACAATTGTTCTAAATTTGCAAATGACTCATCCTCCATTACAGTAATCATTTCCTGAATCGTAAAACGTTATTGAGAACGATATTTTGCGACCTGCTAACCTGTTATTTCTAGGAAGAATCACCATTCCCTTTCAATGCCAAAAAAAATTAAAAAATAAAACGGCAACAATCTGAAATATTAGCCTGAATTGATTCCCTTACTATTTCGTTTGCTTTTTCTTTTACGTATAACAGCTATCACCAATAAAGACAGCGGAATAATGGTTTGTATTAATACTGCATAAATAGGAAAAGTTTCGAGGTTAAAACGCTCCAAGTCCATTGAGTTAGGCATTGACCAAAAGCCGAAAACTATCATTAAGATTCCTAACGGCCATATAATGGGCCGATAATCCGAAAGATTTAACCACTGTGCGGTACCTAAAACAGTGGCATAATAAAACACAGAAATTTTCACAAAAGCCCCTACTACCCAAATGGCCATGACGATGGACTCCATATGTTCAAAAAATTCGCCAAAACTGATGTAACGAGCTACGTTCATCAGAGGATAAACCTTAGTGTGTGTCGTTGTTCCGAGTACAAAAAGAACGACAAGATTTACCACAACTAACGTGATCATCACAGCAAAGACCGTCAACATTCCGTACTTCATTCCTTTTTTCTTATCCGCTAAAAAAGGCAGGAAAAAAGTCATAAGAAAAAACTCCGTGAACCATCCACCCGGAACAATTGAGCCTTTGATAGGAGGTATAATTCCATCCCCCAATATAGGGAATATATTCTTAAATTCAAAATCGGGGAACACCAAAATAATTGCGATAAGCAGTGGAAATATAAAAAGAGGGACAAATAATTGGGCAGCCCTCCCTATTCCTTCTAAACCACCTTGTACGACGAAGGCACAGAGGACTGTCATTGTTCCCATGATCACGATTATTGGTGTATTAATTAGAAAGGAGTCCACTACAAATTCTGCATACTCTTTGATAATGATTCCCGTGATCTGGATATAAAAAAACAAGAATATAAAACCGATGATTTTCCCCGCTAATCGGCCAATGATATGTTCACTGAATTGGATAACTGTTTGTTTCGGATAAAGTTTGTGCAGTTTATAAGCGATATACACCGTCACATACCCCATGAGGGACGCAAAAATAGGGGACAGCCAAAAATCCGTTTTGGCAAATTTCGCTGTGACGCTTGGAATCCCAAGAATAGCGGTAGCCACGATAGTAGGATACAACATGACTGCCATTTGTAGTGATGAAATTTTGCCTTTCTCCATCATCTTTCTCCTTTCTGTGATTGTATGGAAAATCGAAATCACGCAGCCCAAAGATCGATTCACTTTGCATAAACTCTCTTAACGGTTTTATAAGTGCTCCCTCCCATATAACGTGCCCCACCAATATCAAGAAAAAATCTAATTCAGCCGGTTTTTGTTCCCTTATTTCGCTTCCTTACAAAAGCAATCACCAACAAAAGCAGAGGAATAATCGTTTGCATCAAAATTCCATGAAAAGGGAAGGCGATGATATCATAACGACTAACTTCCATAGAGCTAGGAAACGACCAAAAGCTGAATTCTACAATTAATATCCCTATCGGCCATACAACAGGCCGATAGTCGGAAAGATTCAGCCACTGGGCGGTACTTAAAGCAGCCGCATAATAAAACACAGAAATTTTGACAAACGCTCCTACTACCCAAATGGCCATAACGGCGGATTCCAAATGTTCAAAAAAGGCGCCGAAACTTATATACCGAGCTACGTTCATCAGAGGATAAACCTTAGAGGATGTCGATGGTCCGAGTACAAAAAGAACGATTAGGTTTACCACAACTAACGTCATCATCACGGCAAAAACAGTCATCATCCCGTATTTCATTCCTTTTTTCATATCCGCTAAAAAAGGGAGGAGAAAAATAATCAGAAAAAACTCGCTGAACCATCCACCCGGTATAATAGCACCCTTTAGTGGAGGCATAATCCCTTCCCCCAATATCGGGAATATATTCTTAAAATCAAGATCTGCACTCAGTAGGATGATTAAGATACAGATCGGAAAGATAAAAATAGGTAAAAACAATTCGGCAGCTCTCCCCAACACCTCTATACCTCCGCGTACGATAAGTGCACAAAGGATTACCATCGATGCCATGATCACGATAATCGGGGTATTGACCATAAAAGAGTCGACAATAAAGTCTCCGTAACCTCTTAGGATTTCCCCCGTGATAGGGATATAAAAAAACAAGTATAAAAAACCGAGAATTTTCCCCGGAATCCGACCAATAATTTGTTCACTGAATTGGATAACCGTTTGTTTCGGATAAAGTTTGTGCAGTTTATAAGCGATATACACCGTCGCGTACCCGATGAGGGCAGCTAAAATGGGGGACAGCCATAAATCATTTAGAGCATATTTTGCTGTGATGCTTGGAGCCCCGAGTATAGCTGTAGCCACAATCGTAGGATACAACATGATCGCCATCTGCAGGGATGAAATTTTACCTTTCTCCATCATCCTCCTCCTTTCCTCTGTATGAGGTAAATGATATCCGCCTCAATCATGGGCCTTTACTTTTCCATAAACTCTCCAAACGGCTTAAAAAAAGTTACAATCCATGCAGTGGGTCCTGACATTTGTTGAATATTGAACATGGACAGAACCAAACCCATGAGGAGCAATGAGAAAAAAGCCATTTTGTCTTTTTTAGGATTTTGTTTCATTTTCGGCCACTCATACAAAATGATTAGAGCTACAATTACTGTTGTACACAAAAATGTCCCCCATCTCACTTGTCCTTCACCTCTTTCTCAGGCAGCCCCGCCGGTTTGTCTATATAGCCCTGTCTGCGAATATGGGCCACAACATCAGTTTCCACTTCAATCTCCTCAAATATCTCATTCCAGTGGTTTTCGATTTTATTAAACTGTTTAGGATATTTCCGATAGAAGTCTCTACCTAACCCTATAATGTCAGCTTTCTTATTCTGAGTACGCAGAAAAGCCATCTCGATACGCTTTTCTATCTCTTTTTGATAAGATCTTTCTGCATCCTTTAGTGCTTTTGGACTTGAAAGAATCATATTCGTTCCATTCTGAATAACAGATCCTTCTGTATTAACCTTCACTAGCAATTTCCATTTCTTATTTTGAATTTGTGGAACCAGCTTGACTTGTGCCGACACAGGATTTAAAGATATCTCCCCTTTTTCACCTTTGGGTTTTAGGGTCACTGTGTAGGATTCTATTTCATCTCTTAACCACAATATCCCTCTTGTTTCTTTTTCCGTCATCGTGCCAATCATTTTATCTTTATTAAACACGGCTGCTCCGACAATGTAAGGAATCCCCTGTAATTTCTTTTCACCTTTCCCAGGCGGTAAAATACCAATTAACGGAAGTGCAGCAGCGTGAGATTTACCCGTTAACATTTCATCTAAATTCTGTAATGTGACCCGCATCCCTATATGTAAATCAGTTAGTTCCCTCATCACCTCCCCTGAATAGGTTTCTAGAGGTGGCAATGATTCAAGGATAGGCTTAGCTTTTCCTTTGCTGACATACACATATGCTCTCTCCCTTGGCTGCGGATGGCGCAGCAAGAAATCCAGATGCTCTTGTATTCCTTCCATTGCTACCTTTTCGCCGAATACAAATACTTTACATTGTCCCCAAAAAATTTTGCGTGGAACCTTGCTTTGAAGCTTAGACAATGCATCTGAAATATTGGATCCTTTTTCGGATCTCACCAATGTTGTAGGTACTCCACCTCCTCCACCTGGCCCTCCTTGACCGCCTCCGCTGCTTAATGACTTAGGGATAAATATTTGGATGGATAGCTCGATTTGATTATCTTCCTTTTTTTCGATGGCTGCTGCTGTGACAATCGCCAAATCATTGATTTCCACTCGATCCCAACACCCGCTTACTAAAGGGATTGTTCCACAAATGCCCAGAAAAAGCAGGACGCTTTTCCTGAAGTAACGCCTCTTTACCTTCTCCAATATCTTTGATCGCCTCCAACCAGTATTCACTCCGTTTCACTTCCCCTTTTGGGTTTTGGCCCCTGTTCTGGAGACTGACGGTATACGTTAGATTTCCCTGTAAAGCTCGGGCGTGTATCCATCATCCACATAGGAGATCTCCATAGTACATCTTTCAGTTCTTTACCTTTTAAAGGTGCAAGTGGTGCTAAATAGGGAACACCGAAGGAGCGCAAGTTGCACAAATGAATGACTATAGCAATAACTCCCATTATTATGCCAAGCAGTCCTAAGGTACCGGCAAGCAGCATTATTGGAAAACGCAGCATCCTTATCGCAATTCCAGCAATATAACGAGGCATCATAAAAGAAGAAATCCCCGTAATCGCAACTACAATCACCATTGGTGCTGAAACCAACCCTGCTTGTACGGAAGCTTGACCAATCACTAGCGCTCCAACAATGCTGACAGCAGAGCCTATCTGCTTTGGCAATCGAACCCCTGCCTCTCTTAGTGCTTCAAACGTAATTTCCATGATCAATGCCTCAATAATAGCAGGGAAAGGGACCGCCTCCCTGGATGCAGCCATGCTTAGCAGCAGTGCAGTTGGGACCGCTTCATGATGGAACGTCAAAATAGCAATATAAAAGGAAGGAAGCAATAGAGATAACACCATAAAAATATAACGTAACCAACGGATGAGAGTTCCTATCATAAAACGTTGATAATAATCCTCTTGTGATTGAATCAAAGAAAAGAAAGATACTGGAGCAATTAAAGTAAAAGGGGTTCCTTCTACAAGAATGACTGCCCGTCCCTCCAGCAAGCACGAACAGGCTACATCCGGCCGTTCTGTTGACAAGATCTGAGGGAAAGGTGAATACGGATTGTCCTCAATCATTTCCTCGATATATCCACTTTCTAAAATACCGTCCATCTCAATTCGTTCCAGCCGAATCGTAATCTCTTCAATCAGTGCTTTATCCACAAGTCCATCAATATATGCAATCGCAACAGTCGTCTGAGTATATTTCCCAATTTTCATCGATTGCATTTTAAGAGCAGGACTTTTAATAATACGTCTCAATTGAGATGTATTTACCTCTAGAGATTCATTAAATCCCTCTCGCGATCCCCTTATTCCTCCCTCAGCAACAGGTTCTTCAATTGCTCGCTTTTCCCATTTAGACAATCCTAAAGAAAATCCATCACGCTCCCCTTCATATAGAAGGATCGGATTTCCAATGGAGATAGATTCAATGCAATCCGCTATCATTTTCACTCTTTTCACTTTTGAAATGGGCATTTTATGTACTAGAAAGTCATTTAATGGTTGTGGCACATTTGCTGATTCCTGCATGAGTGGAGAAAGCACATATTCTTCTATCCCCTCGATGTCTGAAAGACCCTCAATGTAAATAAGCATTGCTCTCGTTTTACCGAAAAGTAAGAACGAGCGGAACATGACATCTGAACAATTATCATAAATCAAACGAAGCGTTTCTACATTTTGACTAAACTCTCCATTAAGTGGGTCCTCCGGTTTAGAATCCTGGTAATTATTTTGTATATGAGGTTTTTTTTCTTTCGTCTTTCTTAACAATTTACTCACATTACGAATCAAGCTGGTTACCCCCATTTTTTTGCAGGTCGCTCTAACTCCATTTTTCTATGTTTCTTCATCCAGGATATTTTATACAGATAATCCTGAAACTCACATAACATAATTTAAAGAGACACTTGGAGGAAATGATTATAAATGCTAAGGAACTGGGGATAAATCAGGTCATAATGGAACGTAGTTTTGAAAATGAGGTGAGGGAATTACAGCCAAAAAGAGTTATTTTTGACGAGTTTCTTCTATAGTTTTAAGTTTGCTGGCTATCATTTTAATCCCCTGCCGCTAACAAGTATATTAATTTTACTACCATTCATTTTTTTAACTCATCTTTCAATAACATTCGTAAATATATAAATAAAGTTCGTAAAAGTATAACTTTTACGAACTAGGTAGATAGAATATTTTAATGCTTCATATGCTAAGCCTAAAAATAATGACCTTTGATGTTACATTAAAAGGTGGATACAAGATTTATACTTAGAAAAAAATGATAATGAATAATGTGTCTGTTCTTCATCCTCACAGTTTGAATGATACATTAAGATGTTAGTTTTATAGATTCTTCATTGATAGTTATTTCTATGCTACTGTTATCAGCTGATCCTCTTTTATCCATTTAATGAGCGATATCGATGCCATCGCCATTATTAATATGAGTAGTGCGGAGGTAATGACTACTACTAATTGCAAGGCGTGTAGTCCTCCATCGAACATCCTGGAAAATTATGCAAACCATATGACTTAAGCTCAAAATATTTTGTGCCATCGAGCTGGCTCTTGGAACCATGATTAAGCTTTACTTTGGTGGAAATACTCTGTGGGCGGTACACGAGGAACAGTGGAAGAGCCGGTTATGATTGTTAAAGAAGTACTTCCCCTAAAAATACCACCGCAGCCGATGCAATTCATCGTTGCGTGATTTTCAAGTCTGTAGGGTTACTGATATCTTAGATTGTCATGCTGCCAAATCCACCGTCCACTCGAATTAGTGTTCCTGTGACAAAGCTTGATGCTCTTTCAGAGGCAAGCCACACAGCAGCGCCTTGCAATTCCTCCGGTGTACCAAATCGATTCATTGGCGTATGATTCATAATGGACTCGATTCGTTCAGCGCTTAAGATTTTGCTATTTTGTTCAGCTGGGAAAAAACCTGGAATTATAGCATTGACACGAATGCCGTTCGGAGCGAATTCACGTGCCAAAAACTGTGTCACGCTGTTAAGCCCTGCTTTTGAAACAGAATATGTAAACACCTTGGATAATGGCGTGGTCGATGAAACAGAAGAAATATTAATAATACTGCCTGTTCTTTCCTGTTCAATCATCTTCTTCGCAAAGATCTGGCAGGTTAACACGATGCCTTTTAAATTGACATCCATAATGTCATCCCATTCATCCATTCCGAGTTCAAAGAACATTGTTGAACTATTTTTTCCCGGTGCATTCAGAAGAATGTCCCAACCGCCGGACCATTGTTCAATTTCATCTGCCGCTTTCAATAAAGAATCACGTGAGCATACATCAGCCTGAAAAGCCTTTGCACTTCCACCGCTGCTTTCAATTTCCTTAACGACTTCTTCCGCTTTCTCAAGGTTTCTTCCGACAATCGCTACACTAGCGCCTTGTGCGGCAAATCCTTTGGAGATGGAAGAACCTAATACGCTGTTTCCGCCAATTGCAACGGCTGTTTTTCCAGTTAAATCAAATAAATTTGTCATTCTACTATTCCTCCTATTCAGCCAATGCTGTCCTCTGTAACTCCAAGTTGTCCTTCTCCCGTAGCTTCCAATACTCGGAAATATGAACGGCTTTTTCTTGTTAAGATTCAACAGTCATTCGAGTCCGTTCCACAAGGCGGTCAAGCCCGCTCCATTACGTCTTTTTATTTGTTGGTCAATAACGTTTGTGTAAACCCTTTAAAATCACTTTAAAAAAAGCCTTTATTAATTTGTTTACCAGACAAATTAATAAAGTAAATAATATCATTATCGTTCTTCCGTAAATCCATTTGGAGCATTACTTCCTATCAATTTATGTTTACATATTGAAGAACTGCTCCCTGAACAAAGCTTATGAAAGAGAAAGAATAATAGAGCATGATAGCGTAAATAGTGAATGATGTACGTTTTCTTAACTATTGTTATCGCTTTCATCGATGTTGACTCAAAATTATCCATTAGTTGATAATAAAGGCAACAACACAACAGGAGGCGATAAAATGAAAAATCTCATTCTTTCCTTAATTAACAAGTTGGAAGAGTATGGTGAATTTATACCGTTTGATCTTTCTGAACCAGTCCGAAACAATTCACAAAAATAAATCGTGAATTGTTTTTTTGTCTTCCGATATCTACTTTGCTTGATGCCAATTAAAATAACCTCTCAACAAAACCCCAGTTGCTGTTTAGGTTCCTTAATTCTGCTTATTCCAATTTATTATTTTATTATTAGAACCAATCAGAATACCCTAGTTTTCGTAAGTGATCCGCAGAAGTTTTGAGGCAATCAAATGGATCACGGCCATATAGTTCATCTTGCTCAATGAGGAAGTACTGTGAGCCACTTTCTATACCGGCTTCAATAATAGCTTTGAGATCAAGGCTTCCTTCACCAAGCTCTGCGAATTGAATCACATTGTTAAATGCTTGAAAAAACTTACCCTGGTCAAATTCATTTTCAAAACCGCTCATATCAATTTGTCCAATACGATAATCTTTTAAATGGATCAATGAGATGCGGCCTTCAAATTTATTGATTACCTCAACAGGATCTAATCCGCCTCTCTGAATCCAGTGTACATCCAATTCAAATCCAATCTTGGCAGTGTTATTCTTGATAATATCCAATAAATATTCACCATCATATTTTTGGAATTCTATATGGTGATTATGGTAGTACAATTCAATGCCGTGCTCTGCTAATTTCTCTGCCGCTTCGTCTGCTTTTTTTACAAAACTCATGATTTTATCTTTATCCCCGATTGTCGTAAAGGGCAGCATGCCGATTCGTAAAAAATTGCAATCCAATGTTTTGCAATCGTTTATAATCTTTTCAAAATCATTCGTTAATGTCTCCCCTCCCATTCCTGGCAGCATGGGTTCTAAAGCTGCAGATAGAGCGGCGATTTTTATATTGAAATCTTGGCTGGCTCTCTTTAACTCTGCAACATTTTCTGCAGTCATCGGAATTTGTGAAACCTCAACAGCATGAAAACCAAGCTCCTCAATTTTTCTCATTGTTTCATAGACACCTAATTCTTCTACTTTCCCTTTAAGCATCATCATTTGAACACCAATTTTAGCTTTTCCCATTATTTTATCCCTCCATGAATATTGCTTGTTTCGTTTCTGATGATTTTCGAATAGCTTCAATCATTTTTATCGATTGAACGGCTTCTCTAGCATGAATATAATCTTGAGTGTCAGATAGAATACTTTCATAGAATATATCAATTAATTTGGCATGGCTGGCACCATAATAGAATTTTGAGCCGGGCATCTTCGCATCTTCTGCTAATCTTTTTACCTTTCCCTCTTCATTTACGCTAAATAGAATACTGTCTTTAATCGTAAATTTCCCCTTCTCCAAAAGTACTTGTAACTCCACGCTGTCGTTTTCTGCATTGGCAATTGTAGCAAAAAACAGCCCCTGTGCTCCGTTTTCAAACGTAATATGTGCAGTGGCTGTATCTTCCACTTCAATTTCATAATCCAGCAGCTGAGCAACTTCCCCTTTTATCGAAGCCATTTCTCCACCGATCAGCTGCATTAAATCCAATGTGTGAAGAGCTTGATTGATCATCACTCCACCGCCGGCACATGCCATTTTGCCACGCCATGGCTTCACTTCATAATAGGATGACGGTCTATTCCACGATACTAACCCCTTTACACCAATTACCTTGCCATATTCTCCGCTTTCTATAATCAGTTGAAGCTTTTCAAAAGATTCATTGAAACGATTCTGTAAACACACACACAACCTTATATTCTTGTTTTCTTCCTCTAGTTTTACTAGTGCTAGCCCCTCTTCCATGTTCAAGCCCAAAGGTTTTTCCTGAAATACATGTATCCTTTGTTCCATACAATATTTCGTTACAGGATAGTGCAGGTCGTGAGGCAGACAAATATGGACACAATCGACTGCCTCTTTTTCAATCATGATTTGATAATCATTGTAAAATTTAACACCAGGTACAGAATCTTTTAATGTTTCATCGATATCACAGACAGCACTCAACTCAACATTCGGGTTAGCTTGTATTGCAAGAATGTGTATGTAAGAAATTTCTCCAAGCCCGATAACTGCTGTTTTCAACATATGCTAATCTCCTTCTCTAACAAACTCTTGGCCAGTAAGACTGAGAATTTGTCTGTTTCTATTATTGATTCACATTAAGATGTAACAAGAGTATTTTTTTCTTCAGCGATCCTTTTATTCAATTCTTCTAAGTAAAGTTCTTCATCAAATGGGATTTCGACTTCTTTATCCAACCAGCTTGATAGATGGATCGCATTCGCTAAGGTAACTCCATGTATCCCGTCGCTGCCAGGTGCTAGTAGAGGAGTCCCTTCCACAATAGCTGCAGCAAAGTTTTCCAATACGGCTGTGTGCTGTGCACCCCAGACACTTTCGAATTCCAGTACTTCTTCACTGTATATATCAGATTGATTGCCGCCCATGAAAATTTTCATAACATCCTGCATGTTCATGCTGTCGCTCAATTCCGATTCAGGTTTCGAGAGTCTTTTGATAGTCACTTTTTTGCTGTCATCGACAACGATTTTGCCTTTGTCACCTAAAATTTCAAACCGATCTGTACCGATAATATCATGTGTGCATGTAATAAAAACCCCAGTGGCTCCATTCCCATAGTCAAGTACAGCGGTTACTTCATCTTCCACTGCAATATTTCGCTGATAACCGTATTTCACATTAGAATATACCTTTTTAGGCATACCACATATCCATTGAAGCAAGTCGAGCTGGTGCGGGGCCTGATTCACAAGGACACCGCCGCCCTCTTCACCCCACGTTGCTCTCCATGCGCTTGAATCGTAGTATCCCTGCGGTCTCCACCAGGTTGTGATCATCCAGTTTGTTCGACGAATTTGACCAATTTCACCATTGTCGATGAGTTCTTTCACTTTTTGATAGAGTGGATTTGTCCGTTGGTTGAACATAATACCGAATGTCAACTCTGGTTTCTTGGCTGCATATTCATTCAGCTCCTTTACCTGTTTTGTATAAACGCCCGCAGGCTTTTCAACTAAAGCATGAATCTCTCTCTTTAATGTTTCCATTCCTATTTCGGGATGCAGATAATGTGGTACACAGGTAACAACAGCATCTACATTTCCGCTTTCAAGCATGTCAATATAATTATCGTAAAAAGGGATGTCCGGATATTTGTCTGCGGCCAATTCTTTTTTAGCAGAATCGATGTCGCAAATGGCTCCTATCACCATATTTTTCACTTTTCCCTCCGCCAGAAATCCTGCATATAATCCGCCTTGTGCTCCCATACCAATAATTCCTAATCTCACTGCTTTCATGATCATCTCTCCTCATTATCAATTTTTTCAAGAATCTTTAGGAGTGCCTCGTATTGAAGTTTGTATCCGCTTTTTCCATCAAGTCCTTTATTATTCTCGATAACCATTGCAGCATCTTCCAGCTCTAGATCCTTTAATGAATCAAACTGAACCAGATGCGGCTCAAGCGTTAAGAATCCTTTGTAACCGCTTTCTATCAATTGAGAAAGAATTTCCGGTATTCTGCCTTCTCCTGTTCCGCACAAAACATTTTGATTACTAGTTGTTATAGCATCCTTGATATGAATATAGATCACTTCATCTTTCAACAAGTTGTAACAATCCTGGGTGTTTTCACCACACTGTACAAAGTTGGCAAAATCAAAAATCGCTTTAAAATACGGTGAAGCAACTTTCCTCAAAATTTCTGTACATCTTCTGCCAACGTCACCATAGATATCCTTTTCGTTTTCGTGCAATAAAATAACATCGTATTTTTCCGCTATCGCAGCAAATTCCGTTAACTTCCTAATCACATCTTCTCCGAATTGGTCCGGATCTTCGTCCTTAGGAATATAAAAACTGAATATTCTGATATATCTACAGTCAAGCAGTCTGCTTATTTGGCAGAGGACTTCCAGCATAAGTTTTTGTTTTACAAAACCTGCTTCATCATTTATGAAAACCTTCCCGATTGGGGAACCGATAGAAGAAACACCGATTCCTGCGTTTTGAAGTTTTGGAAGTACGGTCTCTTTTATCTCTTCCACTGTGAAATCCCCAATATTATTCCCGTCAATGCCACGCAAAGAAATAAACTTCATTCCAAGCTGTGAGACAGTGTCAAGTTGGATATCAAAATCCGATGAAATTTCATCAGAAAAACCTGAAATCAGTAGATTTGGATTCATTTAAACTTGTTCCTCCTTCCTTCCCGTGATGTCCATTTTCAGTCTACTTTTACGGTACTGAGATGGGGTGATGCCAGCTTTTTCTTTAAAAAACCGGCTGAAGTGGGCGATACTCTCAAAACCTGTTGCACGAGATATATTCCCCAGCGTTTGATCAGGTTCCATTTCCAACAGATACTTCACCTGGTTAAACCGGCAGCCCATCACATATTCCATGACAGTAAATCCTGTTACTTCTTTAAAAACGTGAGAAGCATAATACTTACTCAGTTTCATCTCATTGGCCAGTCGATCCAAAGTTACTTTTTCGGTATAGTGGTTATTAATCCATGAAGCAATACCTTCAGCATGATGTTCCTTTTCTGTCCTTTTGTTAGAGTGCTGGGCTAATTCTTTTTGGCTCATTTTATAGATTCCCACCAGCAATTGAACAAGCTCAAGCCTTATTTCTGCTTCAATGGTTTCGTTTTTTTTGCCTTTTTGCTGTAGCTCTGCCTCTAGATGCGCCATCAAACTGGTTATCCTTTTCATTCCTTCATCCACAAAAATCCCCGATTCATCATACCCTGTCCGAAACAAGCAATTGTTAAGCTTTTGAAATGGGTCTAGTAAATTTGGGATGCCTAGGATAATCAACAACTCTTGCAGCCATATTGGTGAAAAGTGGATCATACTTCTAATGTAAGTACTGCCTGGCTGTGGATTGGGCTTATGTAATGTCATACCATCCAAAAGAATGATATCGCCCGGTTGTAAATCATAGATTCGATTGTTGATTAAATACCTGCAATCTCCTGAATGAAAGAAATAGATCTCATACTCTTGATGTGAGTGAAAATTAAATAGATGCGACTCAACGCCCCGCACTCGGTAAAAAGAGGTAATCCATTCATCCATAGGCTGCTTTGGATACGAAAATATTTTATGCTCATTCATTACTCTCACACCTCATCAAGTAAGCGCTATCAATATGTTGATTCTATTGATATACTTCTATTTTATCGGAGCCAGAAACAAAAAGCATTCTCCTAAAAAGCTGAATTGTTCCATATTTTTGACTGATATTGCTTTTTGCACAATACTATCAGATAAGCAATGTAATTAAAACAAGAGACAAAACCAGCTTTTTCCTGTGTGCTGATTTTGTCTCCTACTGAAGTTTAAAGGATAGTTGGTTGCTAGGTTAGTAAGTTCACTTCTTCCCCCATCCAGTTCTTAAAGAAGATCTCTTCTTTATCTACTCATTGTTGCGAATGAGCCCCACTGTCATGCATATAAGTAGACAAACACTTATGCTGTAATGATCCGCAGTTGCACCCTAAAACCATATTGCATTTGGCTTGTCCATTTATCTACACCTTTCAACCTTCTGTATCCAGGATAACAACCTTAGAGGATTCCTTGTTTCATCGTCTTTTTTTGTAAAGATATCGGAAAGTGATTTCAATAAAGCAACTGTTCAATTCCGCTTTATCCATACACCTAAAACTTCGTACTGTTCTTCCTTTCTACATTACTTTAAATGATTCTAATCATTTCTTTTTTTATTAATAACACATTTATTTCTTGTAGAAGTAATCAGGAATTTCCGTCCATCGTCTTCGTAACTCATGGGCAGAATGTTTCGGTTTTCGCTCACGGGTAAAGATGCCTTTTTTATTTCCTTGGACCCGCATAACTCCTTGGCTAGTAGCAAAGTCTGCGAAATTCCATACTTGTTCGCCGACAAAGTTATCAAATTCATCAAATACCTCATGATTGGCTTTTAAATATTCCACTTGGTATTCTTCGGTGAACATGACTGGATCAACATCATGGAGGCCTGCAACTGTATCAGCTCCATACTCAGTCATGATGATTGGCTTTCCTGGACAACGTTCATTCCAGCCGGTAAATTCCTCACGTAGTTTTGCTTTTGCGGAATCAAGGTCACCACCGTCAATATACCAGCCATAGTAGCGATTTAGAGCAAGGACATCAATCAGTTCTGCAACTTTATCGGTTTTATGTGTCGCACCTAAATGTGTAACAATTGTAACCGGCCTTTTTTGCGGGTCTAGCTCCTTCGTCAGGTCCACTAACGGTTTAAAATATTCATAGGCACCCTCTTCCTCTGAAGCAGGTTCGTTCGCAATGCTCCACATCACAACTGAAGGATGGTTTTTATCACGGGCAATCAGTTCTCTCATGACCTCTTGATGATGCTCAAACGTTTTCACTTCTTGCCATGTGGTTTTTTTTGTTGTCTGTCCATTTAAAACTGACATAAAGTTTAAATGAACACCGACAGCAGTTGATTCATCAATGACAACAAGGCCTTCACGATCTGCAAGACGCATCATTTCTTCAGAATAAGGATAATGAGAAGTGCGAAATGAATTGGCACCCATCCATTTCATAAGTTTGAAATCCATTACATTGCCTGCTTCATTAAAGCCTCTTCCATGAATTGGTGTATCTTCATGTTTACCAAAGCCTTTAAAATAAAAAGGCTTATTGTTTATGAGGAATTTACCATCTTGTACATCTACGGTTCTGATACCAAAGGGCTGTTCGTATTGATCAACCGTTTCTCCATTTTCTGAAAGTTCTATATTCAGCGTATATAAATATGCATTTAATGGCTCCCAAAGCTTCGCACCATTGACCATGATTGTACCGGAGACTCCATTAGCTGTGGCAACTATTTCACCTGACTCATCTACTACACTGGCATGAACCTCTGATTTCCCTACTGTCTCTACGGTGTAGCTTACCTTTCCATTCAATTCTGTCACTATCGTTACATCTTTAATGTAAGTACGGGGTGTTGTATAGATTTTTACCGGACGCTGTAATCCAGCGTAGTTGAAAAAATCAAAGTTAGGAATGTTGCGAATTACTTCTCCAATACCAGCTACCTCTTTTTCCACATAGGTTCCAACTGGCAGTGTTGAATGATCGACAACATTGTTTACTGCTACCGTCAACCGATTTTTTCCTGCTTTTAAAAAGGAATTAATTTCTTCTTCAAATGGGAGGAATCCACCTCTATGTTCAACTGCAAGCTCTCCATTCACATATACTTTTGCAGCATGTGTTGCAGAACCGAATCTTAATACAACACGTTCTGAAGCAAGAATGGCCGGCACTGTAAATTCACGTTCATACCAGACCCAGCCAACATGATTGCGGATTTCACCCGTAACTCCTACATCATTGAAAGAGGATGGGACCGCCATCGTCATAGTGCCAGCCAATTTTTCGTCTTTCCAATTTTCATGAAACCCTTCACCTGCATCCAGTTTAAAGTTCCAAATTCCATTCAAGTCTATAAGGTTTCGAGTTTCAGTTACGATGGGATATAACATGTCCAACACTCCTTAAAAAAATAAAATGATTTATTCCTTTTAACTCCATTAACATTTAAATAATCAAGCAAAAAAAGACAACAATTATTTTTTATCGTTTCGCAAAATATTTTTCAGCATTGTAATAGCCAATATTCCTGACCATTTGCTCACGTAGCTCTTTATCATTAGGCATTAATCCTTGTTCAGTCCAATCGCCTAGGATGTTGCAAAGAATCCTACGGAAATAATCATGGCGAGCATACGAAAGGAAGCTTCGGGAATCTGTCAGCATACCAACAAAGTGGCTCAGAAGTCCGACATTCGCAAGTTCCTTCATTTGTTTTTCCATTCCATCAATATGGTCATTAAACCACCAGCCTGAACCAAATTGAACTTTTCCCGGGATCCCTTCTTCAAAGAAATTCCCGATCATTCCCGCAATAATCGCATTATCTTTTGGATTTAAATTGAATAATACAGTTCTGGGTAAGGATCCATCTTGATCAAGCGCATCAAGAAAATTAGATAATCCTTCTGCTAAATTGGTCTCTCCAATAGAATCGAATCCAATATCTGTACCAATTAGTTCTTTCATCTTAGTGTTGTTATTACGCATAGCTCCCATATGCAGCTGCATAACCCACTGCTTTTCTGCATACATTTTCCCCAATTCCTTCAATAAGAATGATCGGTAAGCAGTCAATTCTTCAGTTGATAGCTGTTCGTCATTCATCCGTTTCATGAAGATGATATCCGCTTCTTCTATAGTGGTGTCTACATATACCATTTTCTGAATATCATGATCCGAACCCCTACCACCGTTTTCATGAAAGTAATTGACACGTTGTTTAAGGGCCTTTATTAGGCTTTCAATTGAATCCACTTTAATTTTTGATACTTTTTCTAATTTTTGAAGCCAGCTTTTAAAATCAGGACGTTCGACGAATAAGGCGCCATCGGGACGGAAAGTCGGAGCAATGGTTATTTGAAAGGATTCATCCTGCTTCAGTAACTGATGGAATTCGAGCTCAGAAATAGGATCATCCGTCGTTCCAATAAATTTAACGTTTGATTTTTCAATAAATGATCTTGGTTTGAATTCGTGCCTGGAAAGCTTTTCGTTGCACTCATCGTAAATTTCTTGCGCAGTTTCAGGGCTCAGGATTTTTTCAATACCAAAAAACAATTTCAGCTCCATGTGTGCCCAATGATATAGAGGGTTTCCAATTAAGTGAGGCATCGTTTCCGCCCATGCAGCAAACTTATCCCAATCCTCTGCATCACCTGTTATATATCGCTCGCCAATTCCGTGCATACGCATGGCTCTCCATTTATAATGGTCGCCTCCAAGCCACAATTGTGTAATATTTTCATAGGGTTTGTTTTCCCATACCTCTTGTGGGGATAAGTGGCAATGAAAATCAAAAATCGGCAGGTTTCCACCAACATTTTCGTATAATTCGATTGCTGTGTCCGTGTTTAACAAAAAATGATCATCCAAAAAGACTTTCATAAATTTCCCTCCTGATAAAAGTTTATATGGGTACCAGCATCTGTTCCACTGTAAGCCCTTTCATTTTTAATTAGTCAATCCTATTAATTCGTTTACTAAACTAATTAATTATATAGATAATTTATCATTTTTTCACTTTTCCGTCAATTAACTCTATCTGAATACACTATAATCTAATAGTATTTGACATACGAGAAACTGTTATAATAAAAATATATCTAAAAGTTGTTGCCAAAATGGGAGGATATTAATGATTACCGGTGATGCAGCATATATCAAAAAAATTAATCGTGGGTTAATTATTAAAGAAATAATAAAAGAAGGCATGATTTCAAGGGCAGATTTGTCCAAAGCTACGGATTTAACAAGAGCAACTATCTCAGCGCAGGTTGCAGATTTATTGGACGAAGATCTAATAGTAGAAACACAACTAGAGCATAACAGTGTCGGTAGGAAGCCTATCATGCTCTCCTTAAACGGCCAAGCAGGATATGCGCTCGGGATTGACATTGATTACGGACGGATTTCCTTCACTCTAAGCAATCTTCTCGGCTGTAGTGTCACCTCCTCTATCAAAGAAATAAATACTACAGACTACTCGGAGATTCTCAAACTGCTGAATAAAACGATCAAAAAGTACAAAGCCAAATACGCTGACAGTCGCTATGGAATTGTTGGTATAGTCATTGCAATCCATGGTCTGGTAGGAAAAGACGAACTCATTCACTTTGTACCACGATTTAAATGGAAAGATATCAATTTAAAAAACGACATAGAAAAGGAATTTGAAATTGATGTTCATCTTGAAAACAATGCTAATCTAAGTGCTTTTGCTGAGCGCATATTTGTGCATCATGAAGCAGATAACCTTTTAAGCGCAACCTTTCATTCTGGGATAGGCCTTGGAATGATGATGAAGAATGAGTTTTTTCGGGGACATGATGGATTTGCAGGAGAAATTGGCCATATGATTGTTGTTCCGGACGGAAAGCAGTGTAATTGTGGTAATAAAGGCTGCTGGGAGAAATACGCTTCAGAATCGAGTATTTTTGAATTTCTTTCACAAGAAAAACAAATCCCAAATTTGACATATGAGAATATTCAACGGTGGATTGATGAAGGTGATGAAGCGGTACATAAGATTATGGAACGATTTATTTACTACTTATCCATTGGCCTAAACAATATGATTAACATGTATAATCCGGACGTACTGGTATTAGACAGTGAATTGCTTCGTATATATCCTGATTCCATTAACAAAATCAGGAATAATCTGACCTCCTCCATTAGTCATTACCGTGAACTTACTCTATCGGCAATTGGAAAAAAATCATGTGTAATGGGAGCATGTGCCCTTGCAATCAAAAATTTCCTTGATGTTCCTATTCTGAATCTTTCTTATGAAAATAGCTATCCCAAGAAATAACGAAAAACTCCCCTTTCTGTGTTTCAGGGGAGTTTTTTCACTAATCCTTAATATTTCTTCTCTCAGCCAAGTCTTCAGCCAGTTGAATGGTCCTTTTCTTATTTAATGGATAAAGGAAGGCCAAAATTAAGAAAACAACTATATAGATGACTGCGGGTACTAAGGTTGCCAGTGCATGAATTCCATCAAGCGCTTGTTGTGTTTGTGCTTCTCGTGTTGCATCGTATCCAACCATTGCAATCGCAAAACCGCCGATTCCTCCTGCAATTGCTTGTCCTACTTTACGAGCAAATGAATAGATTGAATACACAGTTCCATCTTCACGAAGGCCAGTTAAATATTCGTGATAATCTATTACATCTGTTACAAATGCCCACACCACAATATTAAAGAATCCAAATCCAAACATCCCTATTGCTGAAATGATGATGAATTGTATCGCAGATAGGTTCGGCATGAAGTACAGTAGCCCATATACTCCCCCCGCAAGCAGCATCCCTATTGACGCCGTTTCTTTTTTACCAAATTTAGCAACGCATGGTTTTGCTATTGGCATAGCAACGAAAACTGCGGCAGTTTGTACCAATCCTATTAAACTTAGGGCTGACGCATTGCTGAAATAATCCTTAAACAAATACACATTAATTGCTCCTATCAGCATCGTACACATCATGAAAATTAAGGATGCTGCAAGGATAGACAATAAAGGCTTGTTTTTGACAATTCCTTTTACAGACTTTTTTAAAGAAGATTTTTGATTTTCATTTATAGGGGCAATAATTCGTTCGGTCGATAATTTATAACATGCTATATAACAAGAGATAGAAAGAAGTCCAAAAATGATAGCTCCTACCAGAAAATGGTTTGGATCTGCCTTATTATCCACAAATAGAATTAATGGACCCACTACGTTAATAATTAAACTAGCCAACATAGCTCCCATTGTCCTGAATGTGGATAGTGATGTACGTTCGACAGGATCGCTTGTTATAACTGAAGCCATCGAGCCGTATGGAATATTTACTGTGCTGTACAAAGTTCCCCAAACAATGTAAGTGACAAAGGCCCAGGCCATATAAAAGCCATCAGACATACCTGGAATCTTCACAAACATTAATATACCTGACAGTACCAATGGAAAGGACATCCTGAAAATCCAAGGTTTAAATTTTCCATGTTTGCCTGGCTTTCTTGTATCAATGAAACGTCCCCAAGTAACATCCGCAACAGCATCCCATAAACGCGCAATTAAAAAAAGTATTCCAACTGTAGCTGCACTGATATGAAAAATATCCGTATAGTAAACCATTAAGAAAGAACTTACTAAAATAAAGAAAAAGTCGTTCCCAAAATCCCCAAATAAGTAACCTAGTTTATCTCTAATACCAAATTTTCTGACTTTAACGTATACAACAGCTTCTTCAACGGATTCCAACCTTTCTAATTGACTCATTTTCATCCCTCCATAGCATTAGAAATCCACTGATTCATCAGGTTTTTATCCTAGAAGAAATAACGCTGTATGGTTTTAACCAGATAAATCTCATTGCATTCTTGCTTACCTGTGTTGAAAGCCCTTACAAAATGATACAAACAATAATTACTTACATTTAATACCTAAATATTTTTAATTAGTTTAGTAAACTAACCAAATATTTCTATAAATAGAATATCACCTGCCCTTTCTTTCGTCAATAATTTTTGTAAGCGTTATCATATAAATAATTATGAATATTGAAAATATATTTTTTTTACTCCGCTCGAGTGCTTTCCAACAGAAACCCGATCTTCTGGTGTTGGACTGGCAACAGCAATAAGTAGATTAGGATCAGCAATCGGTACGTTCCTACTTTCAATTGGTATTACAAGCATTAGAATTCAATTTACATTGCTTTGTCTCACAATTGTACTTATTATTTGGGCAATTGTATCAATAGCTTGGGCACCTTTAAGCTAAATCACTTACACTTAGTGAAACAAGTAATAGCGGAAAGATGAATAAAAGGAATGTAAATAATTTAAGGTTTTTTTACACAACTCCCAGAAAAGTTTTATACGGTTGGATCAGCAAACGCCAAACAGGCACCAGCTGTTCTTTTAGCTGGTGCCTGTTTCTTATTTATCCCTTAAGCTTTTGCACCTTTCCTGTATCCTCCCAGTTTGGATGATACATCAAGATGTTAGTTTTGTAGGTTCTTCATTGATAGTTTTTTCTATGCTACTGCTTTCTGCCTGATCCTCTTTTATCCATTTAATGAGCGATATTGATGCCATCGCCATTATTAATATGAGTGGAACGGAGGTAATGACTACTACTGATTGAAGAGCATGTAGTCCTCCACCGAACATCATGGAAAACGCTACAAGCTCTATGACCAAAGCCCAAAATATTTTATGCCATCGAGCTGGCTCTTGATCTAATGACAACTTTTTTGAAGCTGCACTTGCTAATGTGAATGACGAAGAGTCTAATGTAGCAGAAAGAAAAATAAGGGTGATAATGATAATGACAAACAAGGCAATACTGCCGCCGGGAAGGCCCTGGTAAATGGCAGCAATCGCTGCTTCTCCACCTTTCTTCTCTAAAATGTCAATGACAGGAACAAGTTTATTAAGTTCAAAGTAAAGACCTGTATTACCCATTATAGAAAACGCTGCCCAACATCCTACCGTTCCTCCAATGCATTCAGCAAAAATGACTTGTCTTATCGTTCTTCCTTTTGAGATTTTCGCTACAAATATGCCCATATAAGGAGCACAAGCAAACCACCAGGCCCAGTAGAATATCGTCCAGGCTTCCGGAAAGCCAGAATTGGCAACGGAGTCGGTATAGAAACTCATACGAAAGAAATTCTGTAACAAAACCCCAACGCTATCCGTAAATCTGGATATAATAAACAAAGTTGGACCAGCTAAAAGAACGAATGCAGAAAGTGCTAAAAAGAGATACGTATTGATGTTAGCTAATCTTTTCAGGCCCTTTTTCAGACCAAAATACGTGCTAACACAGAAGATTAATGTCAAGATTACTATAAGCGCCATATCTAACATAAAGCTTCGTGGTATATTAAATAATTCAGAAATACCTTCAGAAATCATCGGAAGTCCCAAGCCTAGAGCAGCCCCTATACCTCCAACTAGTCCAACCATGAAAAAAACGTCAATCGCTTTTCCTACCCAGCTATTTGCTCCCTTTTTGAGAACACCTTCACACGCTGAACTCAATTTCACACTCGGATTTTTCCTCACATATAAGTTATAGGCAATCGGCAAAGCAGGTAGACAATATAGTACCCATGCGCTAAATCCCCAATGAAATAATCCATACGTAGACGCCCAATCTGCCGCCGCCGTAGTTTTTGGTTCGGCCCCAAAAGGAGGAGCTGTGTAATAATACGCCCATTCAATGGCACTCCAGTATGTGATACTTGCACCAATTCCGGCCGTAAATAACATAGCTAACCAGCTAAATGTTGAAAATTCCGGCTTGGTATCAGGCGCACCAAATTTTATCTTTCCATATTTACTAAATGCCAGCCAAATCAAGAAACCTAAAGCCGCTACCACAGCCCATAAATATAATGAACTCAAACTCTCGGCAATTAAATGATGAAGATCTCCGAGGATAGCAGTCCCTTGTTTAGGATTTAATAGTACAGGAATTGATAAAGCAGCAAGAATAGCTAGAGCCGGCCAAAAGATTGCTTTATCTACATTTGATTGTTTCATAAAATAAAAAACCCTCTTTCATTGCTTTTTGATAGTATGCAAACTACACTTTCAGCTCTAGCTTTTATATAATTCACTAACAAATGAACAACACATATAAAACGCTTTCATTTTTAATAAACTATAGACCATTTATAGATTACAGACTAGCTTTGCATCGCCTTTGTGACTAATTGATGAAAATGTTTCAAACCGTGCTCGGTCGGAGAATATACTCCTCTTCCACAAGCCTTAGAATGTAATCCACTTTGTAATAACTCAACTAGTTCGAAGTCTTCTTCTCGCACTTGATCGACAAATTTAATTAAATCTTCCTCGTCTTCAGTTAACTTTTCATCAGCAAAATAATAACGATAAATAGCCAATGAACTTTTTTCATCAACCGGGATAATATGGCTCGTTGTCATATTTCCAGTACCTGGGTAAATACTAATCATGGTATTCGGCCATACCCAGTAAAAACGTGCACCAGAACCTTCTTCTTCATCGCTTGCTGTTGTACACTGATAGGAAAAATTATCACAAGGAGTAATACTATATTTAGTTAAATCGAATGCCTTCGAGAAGCTAGGATGTGCAATTTGACAATGATCACATTCCAAATAATTGTCAATGATTGATTTCCAGTTAGCAAGAACAATTCGCCGGTTTTCCCTGACCTTTTTTAAGGAACTAAGAAAAGTATATTCTTTTATGTTATTTAAAAAAGATTGATAATCTGTTTCGAAAGAAGAGGCATCCTGATCTAGATTTACAAATATCATCGATTGATGTACTTCTACTCGAATTGAAGTCATGCAGCTAGGCTTTTCTATATCATTTGTTTTGAAATTTGGAGTCCTGTTCACCTTACCATCTAAATGGAATGTCCATCCATGATACATACACTGGAGAATTTTTTTATTGCCCTGTTCAGTACGCTCGACCATCGCACCGCGGTGAGGGCAAATATTATAAAAAGCCCGTAACTCTTCATCCTTTCCCCGTGTTACAATAATCGGCTCCCCAACCAAATCAAATGTAAAGAAGTCTCCAACCTTCTCTACCTGGCTTGTATGCCCAACCATAATCCAGTTTTTATAGAAAATATTTTCCCTTTCCCCCTTCATGACTTCAGGATCCACATACTGATTATAAGGTAGTGTGTATTCCAACTTTTTCATATCTTCTTTTGTAGACATAATGGCAGTTCCTCCTTTTAATTATGCATAAGATTAAAGACTTGCTCTGAATAAGGATACAGGTATTACTTTTAAATCTCCTCTACCTATTGGCATCATATTTCCTTATATCTGTAGCATGCTTTACTTAACTCTTATGCAAGGATAATGCCAATTCGAAAGCTCTCTATTATTACCGATATTTTACTATTTCCCCCTTCTTTAATGTATAAATATGATTTATAATTGACTCAATTTAACCATAATAGACTCATTTTAGTTATTACAGACTCATTTGACATCTTAAAAGGAGATGAAGGGAGCTAACTCATGCAAAACTTAATGAATAATGAAGAAAAAATTGAAATGAGTACTGAGATATTGAAAAAAATTTTAGATCATTCACCTAATGAGATTTATGTTCTTAACAAAGATGCCTGCATTATTTACGCAAATAAAGCTTATGAAAGGCATTATGGAAAGCAGTTAAGCGAAATAGTTGGAAAACATAATAATGAAATATTCTCCAAAGGATATTGGAAACCTAGTATTTTACCCTTTGTTCTGAAGGACAAGAAATCGGTTACAATAAAGCAAGTTTCATATATTGGAAAGGAAATGATTACAACAGCTATTCCTTTACTCAACGATGAACAGGAAATTGAACTTATTATTACAACAGCACAAGAACCAAACTATAAAGGGTTATACATTTCAGAGGAAAAGGAACCAGAAGAAATAAGTGAAAAGAATTCTTATAAAGAAAACGTAATTACGAACAATGAACAGATGAACAATGTAATGGAAATATGCGATAAGATTTCTATGGTTGATGCAACCATTTTGATTCAAGGGGAGTCTGGTACAGGGAAAGGAGTGTTGGCTAAATACATTCATAATAGAGGACTTCGAAAGAACTCGCCTTTCTTATCAATTAACTGTGCTACCATACCGGAACAATTAATAGAATCAGAACTTTTCGGATACACGGAGGGGTCTTTTACCGGGGCAACCAAAGGCGGAAAAAAAGGACTACTTGAAATGGCAAACGGTGGTACCGTGTTTTTAGATGAAATAGGAGAAATCCCGTTTAATATTCAAGCTAAGCTTTTACAGGTTATTCAAGACCTTGAATTTCTTCCTGTTGGGGGCAGAGAACTAAAGAAAGTGGATATTCGAATTATTTCCGCTACCAATCGAGACTTATTTGAGATGGTGCAGAAAAAACGATTTAGGGAAGATTTATATTATCGACTTAATGTGGTTAATTTACAAATACCGCCATTAAGGGAAAGAAAAGAAGATATCATCCCGCTATCTTACTATTTTCTTTCAGTATTCAATAAAAAGTATCAAGTTAATCGTATTATATCGAAGGAAGTCCTCGATATTTTTTATGACTATCCATGGTCCGGAAATATACGTCAATTAGAGAATTTGGTTGAAAGCTTAGTTGTAACGAGTGATGCTATCATTCAGGTATCTGATTTACCGATCATACTACAACAAAAAAATGCTCGAGTAACCCCAAGTCAAGAGACACCACTTAGTCGAAACAGCACACCCCAAGACCTATCGAGTCAGATGCTCCAAGATTATTCATTAGATAAAGCGTTAGAAGAACTTGAAAGAAACCTGATCGTTAACTCCTATACAAAATTCAGGAATACAAGAAAAGTCGCTAATCAATTATCCATTAGCCAATCAAAAGCGTCACGGTTAGTGCGGAAATACTGCAAAGGTTTAGACTTTTATAAGTGATTTCATTAAAGAAATGAATCATAAATATTAGGGAGCTTAATCATTTGTTTTTTACGGTTTATTGCACGTTCTACGCGGCACTTACTGAATGTAAAAACAGTTTTTATTCCCTTACTTACATTTCCGCAGTGCTGCCTCAGATCTTTTTGAACGGAATAAGATGGCCATGAATCTTCTAGTATCCAGATCATGGTACAGCACACAGATTTAGTAGCCGATAAATACATCAAAGATATTTATTTCATACATTATTATTAAACAGGCTTTGTTAAACATTAATAAAAGAGACCACTTATTGTGGTCTCCTTTATTGCATCCTATTAAACTAACGCACCTGTTGTTCTATAAGAAATCAGATAATTATTAGACAATAAATTTAGTAAACCACGCAATATATCCTGCCCCTGGAATAAAAAATACTTGAGCTAGTAAGGTTCCTAATAAACGAGAAGTAACCATCATAAGAGATAAGCCCTTGAGATTAAGGTAACTTCCCTTTTGATTTATTACGTCATCCGCAAGAATAGATTCTTTGGTATTGTCTTTTTTCGAAGTTACAGAAATTTATTTTCATAGTAGTTCAAGAAGGATTAAACCAATTTATACATAAGAATGTCATCTACATATAAGTCCTCGCTAAACTTTACTTCTTTAATTTTACGTCCTTCCTCTACAAATCCCACACTTTTGTATAAGGCTATTGCCCTCCGATTTGTTGATAAAACTCCTAAACTTACTTTCTCAATTAAAGGGTTTTGTTCTGCCCAGTTTAAAAGTTCTTTAATAAGGAGTTTACCAATACCCATATCTCGATAATCTTTCTTTATCATAGTCGTAAAATAACCAGTATGAGCAAGCCTTTTGGTATTTTTTGACCGAAATACAATCAAACCAATAACTTTTCCTTTAATTTCAGCCACAATTATTGTTTCTCTTTCATTTTCTAAAATTTTCTGTATCCAACTTCTTTGTTGCTCCGTTGTCTCTTCAAATTCTTCTAAAACGGAAATCATAAATTCGTTTTCTGAAACAACTTCCCTTTGAATTTCTAACAAGGCTTCTGCATCATCTAAATTTCCTGTCCTTAGGAAAACTTGGAAATTATTTTTTGTCATCATTATTAGCCCCTTTACCTTACATATTTCAATAATAATTCCACAAATATGGTAGATACTCTCTTTCACTAACCTGCCCCTTTAATTCTATAAGAAAAAGGCTGCCATATCTGACAGCCCACACTCAATGATCTCACCTTTGTTAGTCCATGATAAATCAATTATTCTTGTGCAGTGCTTTCTGGGCCTTTTGTTCATCTTCTTTTTTAACAAAAACATCATATTGAGTAGAATCCATACGATTTGGGAGATTTTCGGAACCTATATTTATTGGAGTTTTAGTTTTGTATGTTATTCCTTCGCTTTTCAGTTTGGAAACCACCTTAAAATAATTCTCATATCCAAATGTAGTATAGATACATTTCCAATACCTATTTGAAATTAGTTGGGTAGTTGCAATAAACACAATCACAAAAACTAGAAATGCAATTATTATATACACCTTTTTAGCTCCTTTTCTTTTCGGATTCTCTTAAAAAAATGTAAATAAATGATATATATTACATTATATTCTTTCCCGTGTGTACTATTTCCTTTTAGAACCATAAGAAAAAGGCTGCCGCAGCAACCCCTATTATTGAAGTAAAGCACCCGTAAGTTCATTAAGAATTAGGAATTTACAATTTCCTTTTTCATATTTTGAAAGGAATAGATATCATTTGCCACTTTAAATAGTTTCCCGTTCTTGGAGAAAATTGCACTTCCATTTGGTATTGCATATACCTTTCGTTCATTTGATAGGGGAATTAATTCTCCATCTATATTATCCTCGTAATGGACCTCAACGCTAAACCCAACTAATCCTAAGCCCTTGATCACTATCGTTTCTGGATAGTCTTTATCTTTTGTTATTATGCAATCATTGCAGAAAGCTAATGAACCCGCACTATATCCAATGATTAAACCTTGAAAGTCTTTGATAATTGGGGTAAGTCCTTTTTCTTCTATTACATGGATTAACCTTTCTGGCTTTCCACCAATAAAATAAAGAACATCATGTTCTTTTATAGACTTTTTCATTTCTTTTTCTGAAAGGTCTTCGTTTAATAATTCAACACTCACATTCTCCATTATTGAAAAGGCTTGTTTGATACTTTCCATCCAGCTTTCATACCTGGAGTTGTCGGTTGCAAAAGGGATTATTAAAATCTTAGCATCAGGTTTAATCATTTTTGAAAGTTCCAGGAACACTTCACCTAATTCGTTATTCAAGTGATTTCCGCCACCTATAAAACAAATTTCCATATGTCTACCCCCATTTATTTACAAGCTATTCTTAAAATATTCTACGTAAAAAAGGACAATACCTTTATATGTCACTGCTCTTCAGCTACCTGCCCCGTTAGTTCATTAAGAAAAAGGTTGCCGCAGCAACCTCCCTTTTTGAAGTAAAGCACCCGTTAGTTGAAGATGAAAAAAGCAATTTATCACAGATTATTAAATTCAGGAGTCTTCATTAATCTTTGGAAAAATTCGTTTTTGGCTTCCCTGTATTCATCCATATTTTTGCCTTCATACTTCCTCTTTAGCTCATCATATTCCATCCTGTAAGCATCACTTCGTAATAAAACATCTCGGAACTTCCAAAAATAATCATATTCAGAATCAATGACACTTAATTGTACTCCTAAAGGAGGAATTTTTGTATCGTCTTTAAATGACCTGAAGAATGAAGTTTTTACACTGCCATCATTAAGTTCATATAATTGTGAAAGTGCTTGTACGGCTTTAGAGAAGTGTTCAGGAATAACACGCACTTGTATATCTAAATCACCCTTTGTAAGGCAATTAGGTATAGCTGTACTTCCTATGTGCTGGATATCAGCTTCTTCCAGAAGTTCTTTAATTATTTTTTTATGCACTAAGAAAGCTTTCTCCACATTTTCATAAGACTGACTATTATCTAAGAAATTTACTTGTTCCATATGTCTCTCTCTCTCCCTTAATAAATTCTTTATAGTTAACTTTACCATTCTTCAGCTAAACTGCCCTGTTAGTTCAACAAGGAAGTATCTATACGAAAATTGTAAAAGGGAAAAATATATAATAGTCATCTACATTATGAACTAAAAGATACCAAATGACATATGAAACAACACAGATTACAATGGAAATACCTATTAAAATGAATATATTCATTTCTTTTCTAAGAAGTTTAAAAGATATCACCAACCCAAATAGTAAAAGTAAAATTGCTCAAAATAATACATATAACCCAACTGAAAAGGAAGAAATAAAACTTAAAAAATAAACAAACACAGCTCCCAAATAGAACCAAAAAGAAAGCTTCATTTCTTTTCAACCTCCCTTCTGAATTACACAAATTATACATCTTGTTTTACCATAAATTACAAACCTTTTTTAAATTAACCTGCCCCAATAGTTGCATAAAGAAAGAGCTGCCTTAAAGACAGCTCTGATCCTAAGCTAAAGCACCTGTTAGTTCATTAAGAAAAGCGATTCTGGAATATTGAAAAAAAGAGGCCATCCTTTTTGGACAGCCCCCTTTCCGCTAATTATAAAATTTCTAGTAGAGCTCGATATCATTATTTTGGTCACTTCAGAATGTTACCATCTATACTTCAGAGAAGGTATCTCCAAAATGAATTGGCTTTCAATCTTTGAAAACTATGAGAATACTGCAATTTTACGTGCGATAGATTCTGTTAAACGAGATGCTACTTTTGGAACAGCCCATTTAATAATTGGTGTTAACACCGCACCAGATAATCCGCCTGCATGGATTTCCACCTTACAAGTCATTATTGTTTTACCATTAACATCTTCTGCAGTAAAGTGACCGCTTCCTGTAAAATTATCTGATAAACCTTTTAGTTCAAACTTAATATTTGAAGGTTCATTCCATTCGGTAATATCTACCTGCGCTTGTATTGTTTTTTTAATACCTTTCACACTACCTTCAAATGTCCAAATAGATTGCTTGTCATTTATGATTTCATGTTCTTTATAGGCTGGTACTGTCGTTGCCCATTTTTCGAGATCACTGACATAATCCCAAACTGCTTGTACATCTACTGGAACTTCTACAGTATGCGTTCCCGTTGCCATTATGATCCCCACCTTCACTATGTATGAATTGTAACTTTACATTTCTACAAAATAATTATTACATAAAAAGCATAAACTTACATCACTAATTATACATAGCTTTCCTTCTTCCAATCCCCCAATTATTTGTAGAATCAAAATTCTCCAATCCTCCACAATCCGGCCCTTTAATGGAATAACAGGACTGACGTTTTTAAACGACTTTAATGTCACTTAACAGTATCCCTTATGGAACTATCCTGCCCCTTTAGTTCCATAAGAAAAAGCTGCCTTAAAGACAGCTCCGATCTTAAGCTAACGCACCCTTTAGCTGAAGTAGTTTTTTTCATAAAGTCAGTTATATTTTAACATATTTTCCTATTCCAGTTTAAAGATTCATAAAAGACGAATCTTTTAGTAGGATTCGCCTTGATTACGGAAGAAACTTTTAGATAGACACCTTCCGTTAGATGAAATTTAGCTTGCTAGATATTCAACAATAATTTCTATCATTCCTCATCAAAATTTACATCAAATAGATAATCAGACAATTCAGTACCTTCGAAGCTTTCTTGTGTGATATTTCCTTGATCATCTCTTTCTTCTGCCGTTTTCTTCATTGCAAATGTTGAAATATAATAACCTTCAACTGGTAACTGCTCATCATCTAATAATTGTATTTCTCCATTTGATACGACATGAGTTCGATTTTCTACTGCATAATTGATAAGTTCCCCTGTACTTTGTATAACATAGGAAGAAAAGTCACCCTTAGCATGAGTAATATCTTTAATATCAAGCACATTAAGATTTTCAAAAAAATGTTCAGCATCAATTAATCGATTGTATTGGAGCCATGTTTCAAGCTGACTATTCATAACTTGATACCTATTCTTATCAATATCATATCGAATTTGATAGAGATTATAGCTATTGCCATTTTGACCAAGTAGTTGCCAGCTTAAGTCTGTAATTCTTCCATCTTCAGTATAGTCTACTTCAAATTCCTCAAGCCTCAAACTGTTGTTCTCTAGATTTAAATCTTGCTTAACCAGTTCATATTATTCTTGAAAGTTCATCGTATATACTGAACCAAGTTCATGCTCAATGAATATTGGGCGACTTTCCCATTCATCCATTGCATATGGTATGGTCCCTTGGACGAATATAAATGCAAGAAAACCAAAGACCGCAGCTATTCGTTTAACCTGTACATTTAACTTAGGTCGAAAAAATATCAGATACACTACAAACCCAAGTGGAAGTGAAATTTGATTGAAATTAAAGGCAAATGAACCTAATATAAAATATCCAATTATTTTTAACGGAAAATAAGATTCTTTATCGTCATTTTTCCACACTAAAAATAAAAAACTAACAATTAATATCACTGTGTAAACAATAGATGCCATTTTTAAGTCCCCCTATCTGGTAGGAAATCGCCTTGATTGTATATCCAGAATCACCCAATAAATATGGGTATTTTAACTTTATTATAGTTATCCGAAAAGACATTAAGACTATTACTTAATAACTAGACAAATTCCAAAAAAGAATGGCTTTATCATAACCAGGATTATCCTTATTAAATTAACCTGCCCCTTTAGTTCCGTAAGAAAAAGGTTGCCGCAGCAACCTCTCATATTGAAGTAAAGCACCCGTTAGCTATATAACATCTGTGATTAATTCGTAAAATAAGCCATTAAGATTAAGTCATAGTATGTTTCATTATCAATCTTTATAGCTTTCAATTTACGGCCTTCCTCAACAAACCCAAAATTTTCGTATAAACAAATTGCATTCGTATTATCAGCAAATACTTCAAGGCAAACTTTTTCAATTAAAGGGTTGTCTTTTGCCCAATCCAACAATACAGTTAGCAATGCTTTACCAACTCCTTGATTTCTATATTCGTTGGCAACACTCATTCCAAAGGCACCTTGATGTAGAATTCGCTTTTTATGACCATTATGAAAATCTAAAAAACCTATTATTTCTTCTTGATATTCAGCTATAATTGCTAACTTCCCATTGTCATCAACTATATGTTTTAAAAATTGTTTTTCTTGATCATAAGATACTTTGAATTCAGTCTCGGTAGTAAGTAAATAAGGGGCTTCACTAATAATAGCCTTATTAAATCTTAGCACCTTCTCCGCGTCTTCGGGTAAAGCTGTTCTCAATAAAAATGATTCACCGTTCTTTTTTATGAAATGCTTTGGTTGAAACTGTCCCATAGAAACCACCTTCATATTTATTTCTTATATAATTTCTACAATTTACAGGTAATACCTCTTAAACTAAACTGCCCCTTAAGTTCTACAAGAGAAATGCACAAAAAAAGAACCCCTTTGCAATAAAGAAGTCCTTTTTCATTCAATTTCAGTTGCAAATTGAACCAATTCAGGGTGATCTGCCATGGCTCGCATCGCTTTTTCTCTATCCTTTCGCTACAATAAAGTCAATGAAATATCGACTTGTAATCGGTAAAATACTTTTCTCTTTATAAGCTATACTAATAGTCCGCATTACTTGTGGTTCAATCGATTTTGTCACAATATTATATTGTAAACGTTCTAATATTAATGAAGGCAAAATTGAAAGACCTAGTCCCTGCTCAATCATTGACATAATGGCATAATCATCTTGTACACGATATTCGATTTTCGGTTCAAATTGGTGTCGATGAAATACATTAAGAGGTTCACTAACAGCTCCTTCATCTAATAAGATATAAGGCTCCTCTAATAATTCCTGTAATAGTACTTTATCACGCATTTCCAAATGATGATTTGGTGGTAAACACGCAAGCATTTCATCTTGTTGAATAGGAATCATTTCGAGTTGTGTCACTGCATCTGGATTCACAAAGCCAAAATCTACTACCCCTTCTTTAATTAAATTTTCAATATCCGTATAATCACCTAAATGAATTTCAAATCGGACATTAGGATACAGTATTTTAAATTCCTTCATCCATTGTGGTAACCAGTGACATGCCACACTCGAAAATGTTCCAATTCGAATAGTCCCTCGTTCTAACCCTTGCATTTCCTTTTTCTTTTCATGTAATTCTCTAATTGCATTACAAATACTTCTAATAAACGGTAAATATTGCTCTCCATCTGGTGTCAGTGTTACTCCTGTCCGTGAACGAATGATAAGCTGCGTTTCCAAGTCAGCTTCTACTGTATGAACAAGCTGACTGACAGCTGATTGCGTATAACCAAGTTGTTTTGCTGCACTTGTAAAACTACCCGTTTCAAGTACCGCAAGAAGTGCGAAATATGCATTCATGTTAATCACCTCTATATTAGTAAATCTAATAGTTTTATTAAAAACATTCGTTTCCCTAATAACAAAAGGGATGCTACGATTATATCACTTATATAGAGAGGGAGATTAACATGACACAAAAACAAGCTAATATTCTATTAGTCTTCGTTACAATGGGATGGGGCTCATCTTATATATTTACGAAGTTCAGTATAGGTGAAGTGCAGCCATTTATGCTTGTTGCATTTCGATTTATTATTGCATTCATTGTAATGGCTCTATTGTTTTTTCAAAAAATACGTCACGTGCATCGGCAAACGATCCAAGCGAGTGCGATTTTAGGTACTATATTATGTGGTGTGTTTGCTACATTCGGCTTTGCAATGCAAACTACCAGTGCCTCAACAGCTGGCTTTTTAATTACGACAACTGTTATTTTTGTTCCTTTGATTATGGTTGTAATTAAAAGGAAATTACCAGTACGCAAAGTTATGTTGGGCACTCTAATTACGTTCACAGGACTCACTTTGCTTTCATTGAAAGATTCATTCACTTTTGAAATCGGGATAATTTATTGTTTATTAACAGCCCTATTATATGCCATCCATATTGTAGCAAATAATTATTTTGCACGAACTGTTGATGCCTTTCAGCTTGGAATTTTTCAGCTTGGGTTTACGGGGATACTGGGGCTAATTGCATCATTACTTTTTGAGCCATTTTCATGGCCAATAGGTGCTGTTAGTTGGGCAGCCATTGTCAGTTTAGCAATCATTTGCTCTGCTTTTGGATTTGTCGTTCAATCAATAGCGCAAAACTACACAACACCTGAAAATACTGGCTTTATCTTTTCCTTAGAACCAATTACCGCTGCAATTTTTGCCTTTCTATTCCTTGGTGAAAAGATGGTCATGCAAGAATATATTGGTGCAACGATAATTTTAATCGGTATTTTTGTTGCCAATCATACTCCGAAGAAAAGGATAGAATATGGTATGAATTGAACGTCGTAAATATATAAAAGATAGTTGAATACGGTTAGTAAACTTATTCTGTGCTAAAAATAAAGTAACCTTCAATCAGATTTTTTAGAATGAAGAATCGCACCTGTTAGTTGAACAAGAACCTTGCTATCCATTATTCAGGAGCTTAAGTTCAAACAGACTATCTTCCTTTTAAATGCAAAAAATAATCAATAAGTTACTCCTTATTATTTAACGAAAAGTTTTCAACCTTTCCATTCCACGTCACTTCTATATCGATAACATCAGTTTTTGACGTAGAAAATTCACCCGTTTCAGTTTTATGTGTTTTGTATACACCAGTACTATTCAATTCAATTTCGCCCATACCCCAAGCATAATTAGGAGTATTAATCTTAAATTCAAGGTTTTCAACAGATTTATAATCTTTTCCTTTGAACTGTAATTCAAACTTTTTAGTTTCTTTATCGTTATCAGTTTTTACTACATTAAGTTTTGCCGACCAATTTTCACTATCTCCCTTAAAATTCAAATTTTCTGATGATTGTTGGCAAGCCACTAATAATAGCAATAATATTAAATTAAGGGCATAAAGGCTTTTCTTTTTAATAGTAATCCCCACTTTTAATTTTTCTTTATTGTACCAAAGATAGAAAAATTAACATCTTAAATTGACTACTCAAGTCTTATACTACAGTCCTGCTACTTTAGCATAAGAAAAGAGCTGATTATCACAGCTCTTTAAAGAACGAACGCACCTGTTAATTGCATAACAAACTGCAGCTGCAAATTGGAACATGAAAATAATAATCAATATTGATGCTACCGTTTATTGAACTATTCCCGTATAAATTTTCTACTGTCCAATTGATTATCCCCTCATTGCTAAAAAGAAGGGATAGTAGAACTTAATCCAGTAGTTGAATTTTAATCCTTTTTTTCATGGGACCTTTATTTTGAATTTTCATAATGGAGAAGTCTTTAATTTCAGTTGTGTTGTTGACGTGGGTTCCGCCACATGCTTGCGCATCAATATCATTTATTTGAACAATTCGAATTTCGTTAAGAGAAGCTGGAAGTAAATTAATTACCGTCTTAATAGTCCCTTCTTTTTGCTCGGCTTCATCTCTACTTAATATTTTCGTGTAAACATTATGGGGTTGTGCCAGTAACTTCTTTATTGATTGTTCTAATTGATCAAATGGTATTTCTTGTATTATTCCAGGAGAAAAAGACAGCTCTAATCTCGCATGTTCTTTTTCAATTTAACTACTTGTAGCTAAAGCATTGTAATGTTGATATAAATAACCTGAAATGACATGCAATAATGTGTGGTACTGCATATTCTGAAACCGCCAAGACCAGTCAATCTGCATCTCTACTGTTTGATTAATGTGCTGTAATGGACGTTCAAGTTCATGAATAATTTCTCCATCTATTTTTTTTACTGTTAAAATATTATAGGTTTTATCACCTTGTTTAATAATCCCTCGGTCACAAGGCTGTCCACCGCCACCTGGATAAAAAATCGTTTGATTAAACACAACAAATTGTTCTTTTATTGAAACAATATTCGCCGTACATTCTTTTAAATAACTATTCTCTGCGTATAACTCTATCGTTGCCATTTTTTATCCTTTAGTCGCCTTAATATCTTCTACTAGCATTTCAACATGTTCTTTTTTCGTAGACCAACTAGTACAAAATCTCATAGCACTGTGTGTGGCATCGACTTTTTCCCAGAAGGAAAATGAATACTTTTTGCCTAATTCCAAAATTACATCATCCGGCAAAATGGGAAACTGCTGATTTGATGTAGAATCATATCGTAATGAAAATCCATTTTCAACAAATGCATCTCGAATCATGATTGCCATTTCCACGGCATGATTAGAAATTTCATAGTATAATCCATCTTCGAATAAGGTTTCAAACTGGATCCCCAAAAGTCTTCCCTTTGCCAATAATCCTCCCTTTTGCTTGATAATATATCGGAAATCCTTTTTCAGGGCATCATTTATGATGACTACTGCTTCACCAAACATCGCACCAACTTTAGTTCCGCCAATATAGAATACATCACATAGACTTGCAATATCTGCCAAGGTTAAATCGCTATCCATTGAAGCCAAACCATATCCTAATCTAGCGCCATCCATTACCAATGGCAAACGACATTCCCGGCAAACTTTACTTAATGCTTCCAATTCGACTTTACTATAAGTCGTTCCATTTTCTGTAGGATTAGAAATGTAAACCAAGCCTGGCTGTACCATATGCTCATGAGTGACATCATTCCAATGAGCATCATATAAATTTTTCACCTGTGCTGCTTGGATTTTCCCATCATCACTCGGTAAAGTAAGTATTTTATGTCCCGTTGCTTCAATTGCGCCAGATTCATGTGCTGCTATATGACCAGTAATTGCTGAAACTGCACCTTGATGCGGGCGCAAAATGGAAGCGATAATAGTGGTATTCGTTTGTGTTCCTCCTACTAAAAAGTGTATATCTGCATTCGGAGCATCACACTCTTTTCTAATGTAAGCCCTCGCTTTTTCACAGTGTTCATCCACTCCATATCCGGGTGTTTGTTCTTCATTGGTTTCTATTAATCGTTTTAGAATTTGCTTATGAGCACCTTCTGTATAATCATTTTCAAAACGTATCATCCTATATTCTCCCCAAACTATCCAGTTTCTTCTGAATGAACATCATAGAAGCATGGATTTCTTTTATTTCATTTTGTGATAATCCTTGGAATAACCTCACTAATTGTTCATCGGATCTTTCATTAAGCTGGTTAAAAAGAGTCATCCCTTTAGGAGTCAACCGAATCAGACTAGTTCTGTTATCCGAAGTCGAGTTTTCCTTAATAACCAGTCCATCTTTACTTAACTTGTTAATTATTCTACTCATATAACTGCGATCAATTTCCAGTTTATCAACTAAATTGTTTGCTATACACTGCTCCATCATACCGATTTCTAAAACGACTCGTGCCTCAGTTAAAGAATATCCTGTATCAAATATATGCTTATCTAATACACCAAGTATATTCGTATAAAATCTATTGAATTGCCGTATATCAGCAATGGTATTATTATTAACTTTCATTGTAGCCTTCCTTTTTAGTGGACTTCATCCACTAATACTTTAGTATTATTAGTGGACTTTGTCAACTTTTTTAAATCAATGAAGGATGAAGGATAAAACGTAATCCCAAATACGCTTTCCAATTGATTTGATACCACTAGTTTGGCCAATTTCAAAAATAAAAAATAACCCCGAAAGATCGAGGTTATTTTTTTCAATATTGAACAAAAACACCATTCTTAATAATTATTTTTTATGCAACTAACCTGCCCCGATAGTTGCATAAAGAAAAAGCTGCCTTAAAGACAGCTCTGATTCTTCAGCTAACGCACCCGTTAGTTAAAAAAGAAGGAAAAATCCACTCACTTCATTATCCAGCTATTTTGCAAACAATAATAGCGTTAACCCTTTTGGTTAACGCTCTAAAATCGATTTAAAATACATTAATAACGAATACATGGAACCTATTCGACTATGCCAAGCATAAATTTCAATATCAATCTTCATTCTCTACTTCTTCTTCATATAAATCATGTTCACCAATATAAATAGGGCTGTTTGCATGATCAATTCTGATTGGCCATTCATAAGGAACAGATAAACGGCTGGATACACCTCTCCAAAATTTACTCGAATCGGTTTCAAAATCTTGAAACTCTTTTAATAGTTCTTTATAAGATGCACCGTCAAACTGTATATTCATTTCCTGCAACCTCATGAAAGCCATATGTCTAATTTCAAGCTCTGCTGCCTTTTCCATTTCTTCTTCCGTTGCCTCTCCGATAATGGTTCCTGGAGGGGGTAAGATAGCGTAGATATTATCTACTTCTTCTCCCGTTACTTGTGTGGGAATCAATTTATTCTTGATCCGATTAAGCATAAAGTCAACTCCTAATGGTTTTCATCTATTATATCGAGCTGCGTAAACTAAATGCTCTTCATGTTCAACTAAAGCACCCTTTAGTTTGAGTATAACAATCTTGCTTTCTTGGATAAATTACTAATACTTAATGTTTGATATATATAAAAAGGGAACACCTGCTAACCAGGAAGTTCCCTTTTTATTTCGTGAGATAAAAGTACATCAAAACAACGATTGAAAAAATAGGCTTCGGTTAGGGTCTCAAGCGTTTTTTTCAACCGACAACTGTTACATTACCTACAGGAGTTGCATTGAATGAATATGGTTGGCTACCAACACCTAAAAATTTTGTATTCGTAGCACCAAAAAGGCAAAATTACAATAAAATTCAAGAATTAATAATAGCTCCTAGACAACCTAACCGGTATAAACACTTTCACATGTTCCAGGTTTTGGTTCATAATAACAATGATTTTTATATTGTCCAGCAAAGGGTTGATCGTACCATGTAGGCGGGCATGGAGCATATGGATTAAAATACCAAAGGGCATATTTCCCTGGGTGTTGTCTCCAGTATTCCAAATTCTGTTTTGCTAATCGTTTTTCAGCAGTCCTCGCTCTTTGATAAAATACATTACCTTTTTGAACAGCTTCAAAAGAATAATTTCCTCCTTGTACGTGATAAATGACTTGTGGAATTGTTCTTAAATCTATAAAGTCTAAACAATCAGCTTTAAGACGATTAACAATTACATTTCCAACATATAACATTCCTTGTAACCCTTCACCTTCGGCTTCAGCTCTCATCATCCTTGCCATTAAGTCAACGTCTGAACTTTTGTAATTTACTCTTGGCATTTTTTCACCCCAGAAATATAGTATGAAAAAAAGCCTACATTGATGTCATTGTTTATAAAATAAGAATGCTTAGTTTTTAAAGCTTACAGTTTTTAAGTAAGATGAAAACTATGGCATTCTTTTTTATACCTTTATTCAACTAAACTGTCCCGATAGCTCCATAAGAAACCTCTATATAAGAAACTGGTTGTGACAGTATTGAAGAACCATTTAGTGTACTACAAGTACGTATACAAAAATTTTTGTAACAAATCTCCTGTCATATGTATTGTTAATTTTTTTTGAGGTGATTCTCCTATGGAAGCAATGATTGAACGGTGTGCTGGCCTAGATGTACACCAAGAAACAGTAGTAGCCTGTGTATTATTTAGTCCATTAGATAAAAAGCCAAAAACCTCTATTAAAACGTTTCCAACTACAACAACGGGACTCTTGGCTTTAAGTGATTGGCTAGCTCCCCTTCAGGTATCCGATATTGTGATGGAAAGTACCGGAGTCTATTGGAAACCAATATGGAATATACTTGAAGGTTCTTTTCACCTTGTTCTTGCCAATGCCAGACATGTCAAAAATGTTCCAGGGCGTTAAACTGATGTGAAAGATGCCGAATGGCTTGCCAAGCTTCTAAGATGTGGACTTATTGAAAGCAATTTTGTCCCACCGGAGGATATTCGTGATTTACGAGATCTTACTCGTTATCGAAAAAAATTGATTCATCATCGCACTTCAGAGCAGAATCGCATTCACAAAATTCTTCAAGATGCTAATATCAAGCTAACATATTCTTTTATTGATTCAAACTGCAACTTCAGCTATGAATCATATCTTTAAAATTGCAAAGGACCGATTTTTGCTTCTACATGCTTTACAATTTCTGCTGAATGAACCAGTTCCGCAGCTGTACGCATGTCTTTGTATAAAATTCTGTCCTGCTCAAGGCGAGGCACATATTTTCTAAACAAATCGCAGGCTGCAGTCGTTCCTGTTCCAGGCTGTAACGGCTGATGGAATTCAATCCCCTGGCAGCTGCACATCCATTCGATCCCAATCACTTTTTCAGTATTGGCGATTACTTTCAGTGCCTTTAAAGCTGCAGATGTCCCCATGCTTACATGATCTTCCTGTCCCCCTGTTGTCGGAATGGAATCCACAGACGACGGATGTGAATAAACCTTATTGTTAGAAACCAATGACGCCGCGACATATTGCGGAATCATATAGCCCGAGTTAAGCCCACTTTGCTCGATCAAATACGGGGGCAGCTCGCTATACTGAGGCGAGACGAGTCTAAAAATCCTTCGTTCAGAAATATTGGCCAATTCAGATAGAGAGATTGCCAGAAAGTCCATGGCTAAGGCTATCGCTTCTCCATGACAATTGGAAGAGGATATCGCTCTTGCACCCTCTTGATCATCAAACACCAACGGATTATCTGAGGCTGAATTCATTTCTCTCTCCACAATCGTCCTAACGTAATCAACAGCGTCCTTACATGCTCCATGCACTTGTGGAATGGACCTAATACTAAGAGCATCTTGTGTGCGGTAATCTTTAAATTTTTCCGTGATCTCACTGTTTTCTATCAGCTTATGAATATTATCAGTTGTCTTTTTTTGTCCAGGATGACGTTTTACTTTACTAATTTTGGGATCAAAGGCATAGTATGTTCCTTTCAGCGCCTCAAAACTGATTATCGAAACAATGTCTGCCGCCTTAAGAACATTAATGGCATCATAAACGGCCAGAGCGCCAATAGCAGTCATATCTACCGTGCCATTAATCAAAGAAAGCCCTTCCTTTTCATGCAGTTCGATTGGCTTGATTCCGGCCTTCTTCAAAGCCGTCTCGCCATCTGTTAGTACGCCCTGATTATAGGCCTCACCCATCCCCAAAAGGACCAAACTGATATGTGCCTGATGATTTAAGTAACCTAGGGAACCTTCTCGAGGGACGAATGGTATGACATCTTTATTCACCATCTCTGCTAATCTCTCTACCGTTTCAAGTCTTACTCCAGAATAACCAAGGGATAAATTTTTGATCATCATCACCATAATTGCCCTTACTATTTCCTTCTCCAACGGATCGCCCATACCGCAAGCATGACTCATAATTATATTTTTTTGCAATTCTCTCGAATCAGAGGCTGAAATTTTTATTTTTGAATTCTCTCCTACTCCGGTCGTAATTCCGTATATGACTCGCTCCTCCTCGACAAAACGCTCGACTATATCCCTTCCTTGGCTAATCCTTTTCTTTACACTCATAGACAGCTCCAAAGGGGCATGATGCCTTGCTACTGAAATCAAATCCCCGATACTAAAATCATCTTCAGTTATCATTACTTTTTCTTCTGTTTTCATAATAAACTCATCTCCTATATTGTGCAGTTTGACAAAACATTAACTTTTATGATGTTTAAGCCATTGAATTAGTAAAATTTCGCAACGAGACCTCTCTTTCGATAAATGGAAAGGTCTCCTTTTTTCATGTCAATTAATCTTCTTATGGTTCAAGGGGTTTAAGTTTGAATTTGAATTACTTGCTTCATTAAAAGGATTACTTGCCTCGCTTAAAGAGAGTGACTTTGTCTCCGGTGCCCAGGCAATCGAAATGATAGTACCAATTAACAGAATAGCCGTCATTCCAATCATCGAGGCATCCAACCCTATAGTGTTCATACTAAGGGGCAGGAGGAATGTCCCGATAGCAGAACCAATTCGGCTGAACGCTGTCACAAAACCAACCCCAGATGCGCGAATTTCGGTAGGGAAAAGTTCGGCCGGATATGTTAGCGTAAGATTTGAATTTGCTGATAATATAAAAGTAAAAGCCAGAAAAATCGGAATTACTAAAAGTTTAGGTTCGTGAAAAATGCTAAGCATAAGCAAGCAGACGGTCAGGATTGCAAACGTACTAATAGTGAAACCTCTGCGAGAAAATTTCTCCATAAGCCAAAGACCAGCAATCGAACCCAAGATTAGGAATATGTTTAACCACAAGTCTACAGTGAAGTTTTCTGCTAAACCCATACTATTTAAGATAGACGGTAGGAATGTGTAGATGGCAAAGTACGGAATGACAATACAGACATAAAATAGACTTCCAAAAGCTGTTCGCTTCCGGAATTTTTTGTTAAAAAGAGCACGAAAGCCATTTTTATATTGAGTCTCAATAACAGTTTCGTCGATTTCCGCATTAGGCCCGATATACTTCTTTACGATATGGCGTGCTTCATCAATACGTCCCATGCTGATGAGCCATTGTGGGGATTCAGGTGTTCCGATTCGCAGTATCAGCACAATGAATGCAGGGATTGCGGCACTAGCAAGCATCCAACGCCATGATTCCGGACCAGCTTGACCTAAATAATATCCGACAATGGTTGCAGAGACGTAACCTACCGTCCAGAGCACATTTAGAGAAGCCAGTAAGAATCCCCTATACTTTCTAGGCGCGAACTCGGCAAGTAAAGTCGATCCGACTGCATAATCGCCTCCGAGAGCAAAACCTATCAGTAAACGCAAAATTAACAACTCTACGGGCCCATCCACAAATAGTTGCAGCAACGAAGCTATAGTGACCAATAAGAAGTTAAGCAGGTATATTTTCTGTCTGCCTATGCGGTCAGATAACCCTCCAAGTACTAGACTACCGAAAAAGAGCCCGACCAAAGCAGAACTTCCAATTAGTCCTACCCACATCGAATTGAGTTCCATTTGTGGGCTAAGGAGTGTAAGAGCCACTCCAATAATCCCAAGAGCATACCCATCAGAGAAATTAGAGCCAAAAGTAAGCGCTGTAATTTTCATATGGAACTTGTTAAGTGGAGCGTCATCCATCTTAAATTTTTGTTCGGTCATAAGCGTCTTTCCCCTTTTCAATATTTAATTTTTGGGACACTTCCTACATCTCTAGTTTAGAGAAGGAAAGCGATTGAAAACAGACGTCTATTTTTTGAATTTTTCTAATTTTTTTCGAATTTAAAGTTTAATGTAAAACGCTTACATTTGAAAACTATAATTATTTTAGATTTCTATACTTTTTTACGATTTCTAAATGAACGAGGGGTTGTACCGGTTTTTTCCTTGAAAATTTTGCTAAAGTAATTTGCATTTATAAATCCTGTTTTATCTGCTACATCTTGAATCGAGAGTTTTGTATCTATCAATAGACGCTGTGCTTCGTTTATCCGTGTCTTTGTTAATAGCTGTCGGAACGAGCTTCCTTGTTTTTTTGTTAAGAGCGAGCTAAAATACGCTGCGCTTCTGTTTACTTGGTTCGCAACGTCCTCAAGCCTTAGCTTAGGGTTAGTAAAATTCTCCTCAATGTACCGGATGGCCTGCTCAATCACATTTGTACGAGCGTTTTCTTGATTGTTATTTGCCCGATCAAGAACTTCATATAAGAACAGCAATAACTCCTGGACGATCCGATATAGAATCGGATTGTATAGGATGGATTCAAATACTTGATGATAACGTCTCTCAAGCATCCCTTCATCAAGGTAAAATGACTTCATGAAGCGTCGGACTTGGGCTAATAAGCTTGTTAACCGGGTTCGCAATAAACCTGGCTCGGGATAGGGATCTTCCTTATTCAAAAATTCTTTATACATCCACTGCTTAATTTTGTCCCTGTCACCTTCGTTCAGCATGTCAATCCATTCGCGCTGTTCAGACGGGGTTAAAAACGGATCGATCATAACCCAGTTCACCTTATCCTCAATGACCGAAAGCTGCCGATACCCTTTGAAAAAACGAATTTCTAGCGCTTGCTTCGCATGAAGATATTTTTCATTTAACGAAAGCAACGGGTCATTAGTATCATATAAAACTAGTGACATGGGCTCCGAAAACTGCTCTTCCCATTCGGTTAGAATCCGATTGCCTATGTGCTTTAATTGTTTGAGTGGCTGTGGCTGCTGGTTATCGAATGAAAAAACAGAAACGATCATGTCGCTTAGCGGCAATACAACCGGCCGATTCTTAAATGGATATTCCTGTAAAAAAGATAGCAATATAGGTTGTTTCTTCGAATTTTCCAACTGCATCAGCATTAATCGGAAATTGGCGCCTAACGTTTCTTGATGCACGAATAGAGAACTGTAAGATACGGCAGGCACCTCAATTTGGGCCGATGGCTCTTGTTTCTCCTCAGTTTGGGAAACGGCCTTGCAGCACTGGGTTAATACTCGTTTGATATGGTCAGGCGACTGAGGTTTTACCCATAGATCATAGGCATGAAGCTCGATGCCTTGAAGCGCACGTTCAAATGTGGCTTCAGCCGTCATGACGATGACCTTTTGTATGTACCGTTTGGTCAGCTCCTTAAAGCTGTCCCACGTATCCTTTGGAATCATATCGAGTTCAATGCAAACAACATCTGGTACTTCGGCCTCTATTAGATGAAATACATCAGATACTGAGCCTGCTAATAGAATGTGATCAAATGGAATCGAAAACGAAGAAACTAGCCAGCCAATCCCTGTTCGTTCATTTTGATCGCGATCAGCAATTAACAATTTGACCATACAGGTACTCCCTTATGATAGATTTTTTCTTATTAATTATCTCCGAACCAAGCTTATTTTCATCACTACAGTGACTATCAGATTAAGGGTTCTAGTGTAAAAACTGATTATGATGCAATTCCAAACAACTTATGTATGAATTTTACATCTTTTTTGACAGATTTCACATGTTGGTGAAGTTGTCCTTTTTTCATCGCATGCATCGCTTTAATACCACTCAATATAGAAGTGGGTGTTCCATACGACTTGAATCCCAACATTAACGCACACGCTTCTTAATGAAACGATGTTCTAGTTCCACTATATTGTTAATGTACCGTAATCGTCTGATTTTGACGCTATCATCTTGTCCTCTTTTAACTATTCAACTAAACAAACTAATAGGACGTCAATATCTTTCTCTAAAATTTTTATTTCTGATATATATTTTTGGCCATGCCAAATAACCCTCCAAAACCCTATTGATATCGGGGGCAGTTCATGAATCGTCTTCATATTCTTTTCAAATTCCTTTGAATAGCTAAACCCAGATAATCCAGGCGCAAGCAAAACAAGTTTTGAAACCCTTTCAGGATAATTCAGAGCGAATTCAGTGGCAATTTGACCACCCATTGAGTGACCGATGAGTGTCGCCTGATTGATTTCTAGATGATCAAGCAGCGACAGCAAATCTTTCATGGTTGACATCTTCTAAAGGAGACGGTGATTTCCCGGTCCCAAGTCCGTCATGACACCAATAAAGTAGAAACCCTTGAGATTCAAAGTCTTATAGTATAGGAATTTTGAAGAAGTAATGTACGTCATGCATAATGAAAAAAACAAGAATCTCCTTTTTTAAAAAAAGGAGATTCTTCTCGTGCCGTGATCAACCAAAGAATAGATCCAGCAGATTACTGCCTGCTGATGATTGCCTATTATAAAACTCCGAATATCCGCACTTCTTGCAATACACAACCGTAAATTGATTACTTTGGACATCAAACATTTTCGACAATCCTGTTCCAGTCATTGCCACGTCTTTCTTAGCAGCATCATTGCTTCCACATTTCATACATCCTTTTTCACTCATTATTCTTCATCCCCCAATTTATGTAGGTTTAATTAAAATAGCTTATCTATTAAATCCTATAGTTTCATCTTGGCAGGACTAACAGATACTGAACAAAGCCAATTATTTCAGTGTGTTCTATGTTAAGTGAAAATAAAATTATGTAATTTTATTACCTTAAAGCGTAAGCGTTATCCATTATCAGTCAGTCTAATTTTTCCTAGAAAAATTAATATATCTTGTTCCTTGAAAAGTTAAAGTGCCGATATCTCCTTCTGCAAGAATACCAAATTCCTTGCCTGAAATACGAAATTCTGATCGATCGCCACTCTCAAATTCAAATGTAGTAAAATAAGTCGTAGATGAGCCATCCGAGTGGACATTGTTATTATGTTCGTGAAGATGACTATTCCTTGTGACATTCGTTCGTTTAATTTTTACAATTGCAGGAACAGATAAGCAAGGAGATTCCTCATTTTTCTTCCATTGGCTAAGACCACTGAATAAATTAACTATTATTACTATAAAAATGATAACGAAAATAATTCCTATAAATATCGGAGCAACTGTGAAAAGCCAATCTCCGCTTCCACCAACATCGTACATTAGATATTCCTCCTTGTTATGATAATAAAATATACGGATAAAATGAAATAAAGTTTCAGACTGCCTTCAAAAAAATGGCATATACATTTTGGACTTATCCTACTCTTTTCTCTTCGAACGGCTCCCCTTCATAATGAAGAGTAGCACTTGTTAGTTGAAGAAGACTTTTTACTTTACGAAGGTAGAGTGATAGATTTTCAATGGAAGGGATGCTGGTGAAAATAGGACATGTATTAGTTGTTGGCGGTACGGGAATGTAAGCGGATGTTTCTAAATGGCATGCAAAACGTTATCATAAGGTATCGATAATCGCTCGGGATAAATTGAAGATGCAAAAATAGAAAGGGAGAGTTCTTTTTATTCCCCCTTTTTAAAACCAAGGTATGTGTCTATAAAAACATTTATGAACGTTCGTCGATTTTGAATTGACTTTTGCGAATGTTTTTTAATAGAAAGGAAGAAAAAAGGAGTCGCTGCAGCAACTCACCCTCTTGAACTCAAGCCCCCGTTAGTTGAAGATGACTCATTCACTAAGAGAAACTTTCTACTCCATCAAATGTGATGGACCAAATAGAATCAAAGAACAGCCAACCCTTGTGATCCTAAATATGGAAAGTTGGTCCAAGCAGCAACCTGCAATCTAACCAGACTTCCATCATCTTGAATAGTAAATACGGAGACTGTGCCCTGATTTCCGTTAAGAGTGTAAAAATGCCGTCCATCATTACTCACTCCAACATCCATGGGCAGTCCTGGAGCTGTACCTGGCGGTGTACTGGTAATATGCCTTACAACTGAAAGTGCTCCATTGCGATCGATTCGGTAGGTGGAGATGGTGCCGCTTAAGGTATTGGTAATATATGCATAACGTTCATTCCTAGTTGTTACAACCCAGCATGCGGTTTTATATCCAGTTGGTACAGAGCCACTGATCACATGAAGGATCCCGTCGGTACTCATTGAATAGGATGACAGGGCATTTGAATCTGCTTCAGTAACTAAGAGGATTCCAGAGGATAGAAAATAAGCACCCAATGGTCCTTGACCATAAGAATCATTAACGATTGGTTCTGTAACCGTACCATTTTGATTTACATGGAATACACTGAGATGGTTTGAAGTAAGCTCGGATACAAGGATTTTACTACCATCACGAGTGAAGAGAACCTGAGCGGGCTGAGCATTGAAAGTACTGAGAGAATGGGTGGATCCAGGAATAGGAGTAAGGCGTCCGTTATTATCTATGCGAAAACCAGTGATATTGGAGGCGAAATTGTTAGCCACATTCCCTACATTGGCAACATAGACAAGATTACCAAACACATCTACGGTATTGGGCTGAGTACCTCCTGATGGCTTCACATCTACGAGAACGGGTGCACCGCTGTCAGTAATGATAAAACTGCTGATACTATGGCTGCCTGCGTTCACTGCAAGAAGGAAACGTCCATCACGGGACAAAGTTAGGGCTCCTTGTGACGTAAGCGGATCGACACCATCGTTTGCCGTTGCAGTGGAGACTTCCTTTGTACCAGTACCTCTACCATAAGTTGGGTAGGAATCCACAAAAGTAAGCATTCCATTCATGTCCCTGTAAAAGGAAATGATTTGATTCATTACTTCATTATTGGTCATAATGTAAACCATACTCGCATTCGCACGGAAATATTCGTTCATTATCTGCATTTTATACCTTCCTCCTTTCATTGTTTTATATGGTGCTTTTCCCATTTAAATTCCCCAAATTGATGCAAATTGGTTAAAAGGATTATCATCCACTTATCCCACAGCCTATCTTTAGTTATAACAACAAATGAAAAAGGACTGCCGAAGCAGTCCATTTATTGTTAAACTAAACTGCCCCGTTAGTGCCATAAGAAAAAGGCTGCCTCAGCAACCTTCCTTATTGAAGTAAAGCACCTGTTTGTTGAACAGGCGCAGCCTTCTATTCTTCACCTTTTTCTTCAATATATCTACGTTCACCGTTTTTGCGATTAACATAGACTCTTATTAAAACCTTTGAAATTGGGTCAATAAACACTTCTTGCGTGGGCTCAAAATCTTTTGAAAGGTTATCATTATTTGCTTTATAACGCCTATCTTTACGTTTGGAAAAAATCCAAAAGAGAAGTATTAGACAAATTTGAAATAGAAAATAACACCAAATCCATTTCATATTTACTCAACCTTTTCAATTACAACTGCTGTTCCGTATGCTACAATTTCACTCATGTTTTGTCCAATTTCACCTGAATCAAATCGAAACATGACTATTGCATTAGCCCCCATTGCATGAGCGTTCTGTGTTAATCGGTCTATTGCTTGTTTTCTTGCATCCTCAAGCATTTCTGTATATTCATGAATTTCTCCGCCTACAAGAGACCTTAACGCCGCAGTAACTTGACCAGCAAAACCACGACTTCTTACAACCAGGCCAAAACAAGCCCCTTTTATTTCTTTAATTTTATACCCCTCAATCTGTTCCTTCGTTACAATTAGCATAAATACTCCCCCTTGTATATATTAAGATAAATATGTTCTTTTGTGCCAATCATTTACTAATGAAATAAGTGTACTATTCAATGGTTTATCCAGGTTCTTCATATATATTTTTTTCAAATTAAGAAACGATACATCTTCTTCTTGGTTCTAAGCAACCCTGCTATTGAAGTAAAGCACCTGTTAGTTCAGTAAGAATTAAAGTTCTTTATAAACAAATTCTCTGTACTTTATAAAATTTTGCTTTTTATAGAAGTTCTATGCAACAATGTTCTCAATCCAATAATCTAATTCTATTAAATCTATTCCTCGATCGTTCGCAATTTCATATATACATTCCATAAGACTTGAACCATACCCCTTATTCCTCTTTGTTCCTACTATGCTAATCTGGTGTATATATTCTCTATCTCTATCCAAGCATAGCCAAGAGCTTCTTCGTTATCTTCTAACAAAAGGAAAATGAAACTTTCGTTAATAACCAGACTTTTGAAAACTTCCTTCACATTTTTCCTTAAAGTATTTAGGATATAAATTTGAATGTAAATCGTGCACATATTTATTTAATTTAGCGACCAAATTGAAATTCCTGATTTGACTAATTTTCATAACAAATCCCTCATCTATCTTTCACTAATTTTAGGGAATTTTTCAATATTCCCCTTATTGAACTATCCTGCCCCGATAGTTCAATAAGAAAAAGGCTGCCGAAGCCCCCCCTTGTTATAGAACTAACGCACCCGATAGTTGAACAAGACTTCTCTTTTTTATTTTTGAACTGTTCACTTCCCAATTCCATTATTCTCTACCCGAGGTACAAAAAATCCCCAATTATACTTAGGTAAATTTTTTTATTAGGAGATTTCCTTATCATCATCGAAAACAATTTCTATTATGGCAAGTAGCAATGCAATAATAATCTCTGTTTTCAAGGAAAGTGTAATACTTTTCATAAACTCATCCACTGCGAACAGGACTAGCCAGTTCGATGTGCCTTCAAAACTGATTCGGATAAAAAACACCTTTATTTTCCCTGTTATATTTCGGACAGACAGCTTGAAAATTGCTTTGAAAAACAATTCGACAATGATGCCTAAAATAAAGAAACTGACAACAAAAACAATCAATGACCAGATAGATTCATATTGAACGCCGAACAGTTCAAAAACCCCTGCCAGTCCAAAGAAATAAAGCCCCAATACAAAGCCCACTACCAGGATAATGAGAAATGCTAATCCGGTAACTGTTGCCATCTTTTCTTTTAAATTCATATCACGAAATGAATCATTTTTATTTTCTGGCATATGTCTGTTTCTCCTCTGTTAGATCTCTTTACTTCTGAAACTCTAACTTATTTTACCGATAACTAATCTTTTTAGAAATATCTCGTACCGTTCGACTACACCACGCTTATTGAACTAACCTGCCCCGATAGTTGCATAAGAATAAGCTGTCTTAAAGACAGCTCCGATCTTCAGCTAACGCACCCGTTAGTTCTATAACATATTGTTGAGTTGACACAAACTGTGCAGCAAATTGTTTTATTTTTAAAGCTCCAACTTATTGAAAGTGGCCTTTTGTAAATTATAATTTTTCTTGAGTAATTCAACAATCCTAACTAAAAAAGAAATAATTATAGATAACAACAAAAGAAAAATACATGAGAATGAAATCATTACATCTTCAAAGACAGGAAGTAATGCCAATAACAAGATAAAGCGACCAATAAATATTAATAAAGAAATCGAAATATATTTCGCCATAAAAATCCTCCTGGTAGTATTAGTACCATTTTTTAATAATTTTATAGGAATACTCTATTAATATCAAAAATGTCACAGTCCGAAGACACTACGCTTGTTGAACTAAACTGCCCCGTTAGTTGCATATAAAAAGACTGTCACATGACAGTCCTGCAATTCTTCTATTTCACCTGATAGTTTAAGTGTTTTTTTTAAAACTTAGATATTCTTCATAAAGCATACTCATAATAATTTCGTCAGAATATTGATCCTTCACAAATAGAGATTGCCTTAATATTCCTTCTCTCTTAAACCCAGATTTCTCGTAAGATTTCATTCCACGCATATTATGTGAAAAAACCTGTAACTCTAATCGATTTAGTTTAAGCTGTTCAAATGTGAATTTTTGTGCAAGACTAGTCGCTTCAGTACCATACCCTTTCCCAAAATACTCTTTATTATGTATAGCTATTCGGAACATAGCTTTATTATTTTCTAAATCTATTTCTGTAATAGATAAATCACCAATAATTTTATTGGTATCTATTAGACAAATAGCAAAGTCATTTCGTGTAGAATCTTTACTAAATTGTTTCAAACCTATTCCTATTTCTTCTTTAGTTAATCGCTTTTTAGTACCAGTCATATATAGGATCTCTTCATCCTGAAAACACATATGAATACTCTCTATATCTTTTTCGTTAATTGGTCGTAAGTATACAGAATTTCCTTTAATCATAAAAACTCCCTCAATTGTTATTTATGTATTTGTTTAAAATATATATCTTTACCTTCTATTTTACATACAGCTCCTAAAGATTTGATATATCTAAAACAGTTAAGAAAAGTTCTATACATAACAAAAAGCATTACTAAATTTCTTATCTCCTATATTTTCTCATAATTCTTATTGAACTAATCTGCCCCTTTACTTCAATAAAAGACCAGGAAATGATTTCTGGTCTTTTTTCGTTTAATCCTCATCACTTGTAATCGGAACTTTATTGTACGGATAATCAGAAAAATTCGAAACGAAGTCAAAACCTATTCCGTCATGGCCTACCCAAAGATAATATCTATCTTTTGATGTCGTTTTTGTATAATCCAAAATAAATCTCGCTAAACCAATGTCACTCGTAAAATCCATTTCTATTGTTTTCTCAGTAGAAAACAAAATACTATCATTGTTAAAAGCGTCCAAATAGGCTTTAGGAAAATAATTGACTAGCTCTTCAATATTATTTATTTCTACTAAATGATGATAATTTCTAGGCGCAACTTTCGATGTTTTTGCTCCTTTCGATATATTAATTTCCTTCGAACCACTAATTCCATGCAAATAAATCGGATACTTATTTATTTTTTTAAAAATTCTTTTAAGCTTTGGCTATAACTCGTAGTTAAATCCTCTTCAACTGAATCAATAAAAAAATAAAAATTAATCATCCCTCTCTTCCCAGATTTAAAAATATATGAAAAACCGTCTCCAACTAAAAAATCATTTAATGATATTTCCATTACCATACCACCTTATGTAGCTTTGAAATAAAGATTGATCAAAAGGTCCTCTTGAACCCCCATATTAGCGTAAATAAAAAGAATCCATTTTGAAAAAAGATTGTTCAAAATGGATTCTTTTCTTGTGATTTAGTATACAGTTTTTATCAAATAGTTTAATTATTTTTAGTGATCCTTAATGAACTAACGCACCCGTTAGTTCTATATGAAATACGGTATGTAAAAAAGAAAATAAATAAAGAGATAACAATATTCATATACCCCCAAAATCCTTTTCTGTCTTTTTGAAGTTCGACAAATCCTGACACCAACATAAATGCCCCAAGGAAAAACATATAATACGGCAATAACTCAAAGGTTTGAGTTATTAGACTATAACCTGATAGAACAATAACCACTATCGCTAAAATAATTCTAACCATTTTCAAAAATATATTTCCCCCTAAAAATTAAGTTCAGCACTATTTCTTTTTAATCATACCATTTAACACCTTTTCATTTGTATGAAAAATGGAAATTACTTCTTTCACTAAACTGCCCCTTTAGTTGAAGAAGAAAAAAGAGCCGTCTGAACAGCTCCATAATCTTAAACTCAAGCACCCGTTAGTTAATAAAGTTTATATTCGTCTCCTTTATTGATTTTTTATTACTTCGTCTACATAGTTTAAAAGAGTTTTATATTTAGACTCTCCATTAAGATATTGTATAGCTTCATAAATCGGACATATCACTTTGTCTAATTTTTTTGAGTAAAGAACACTTTCGCTTTCTACACTCACCATATAGTTATCTAAATGAATCGTATTTTCTTGGATAGACTTAAACTCAAACCAATTATATTGCCCGTTTGTATGGTTTTTAATAACTTCTCCTAGATAGACTCCGATTCGTACGGGAAAATTATCTGGATGTTCTTTTAAAAGCTGCTGTCCAAAGTCTGTATGCATTAACCTATCAGCATACTCATCAACCAAGCGAACACTTTCTATTGAAAGATTCAAATTATCTTTTGTAAGGTTTGCTTGGTCCCATTTTTCAGATGATACATCTTCATATAACAATTCCGCCATAAACTTTATGTCATTTTTAATTAATTTTCTCTTTTTAAAAAACATCTATCGCTCCTCTTTCTACAAACCGTATTTAGAATACAGCTTATTCAACTAAACTGCCCCTTTAGTTCTATAAGAAAAAACCAAAATCAGTAATGATTTCGGTTTTTCATGTTTATAAACGGTTTAACTTTTCCGATTGGATGTTGTCAGGCAAGGATTTTCTACTATTGCTGTACTAATTCTTAACATGTTTTCTATATTTTCAGCTGTACTCCACAATAACAAAGGGATAATTTTTAAAAATAGAAAACCTTCTTATAAGTACTATCGTCTATATATCTAGGGAAGGAAGTGTGAACTGTTTTGGAGGAGTTTGTGTTTAAATGGTCTCAAATGAAAGATGACGAATCCTTACTGGATGAAATCATGTCCCTTTATGGCCAGGATATTCTGCAATTGGTCTATTCCTATGTAAAAGATGTAGTTGTGGCAGAGGACCTGACACAGGAGATTTTCATCAAATGCTATAAGGCGCTGCCCACGTATAACCAACAATCAAATATAAGGACGTGGCTTTGGAGAATTGCTATTAACCATTGTAAGGATTATAGGAAAAGCTGGTACTTCCGAAAAGTTTCGACTGCAGAAGAGGAGCAGGAATGGACTTCTACCGATAATGTGGAAGAAGAGATCATTCAGCAGGATGAAGACAGGCAGCTTGCTGGTGCAGTCATGGAACTGCCAATCCAGTATCGCGAGCTCATTTATCTCCATTATTTTCAGGAAATGAAGCTCAAGGATATTTCTGAAATTACCGGGGTCAAACTTGGAACGGTGAAGACCCGGATGCGCCAGGCGAAAAGAAGGTTAAAAACCTATTGGGAGGAATCCACCGATGGAAGATAAATTAACACGCTTGAAATCGGCTATGAAAAAGCATACATTTCTTGATTTGAAATTCACGGAAAACCATAGAAACTCCATCCATACTGCTATCGAAAAGCAGGATGTAAGTAGGGAAGACATCTTAATTGGTATTTTCAGATCATTGGATAAGGAGAAAAGTGGTTATCAAATTAATGAATCTCTTTACCAGAAAGGCATCCGGAAATTTGAAAATAACGAAGGCTCCTTGTATGCTGCCTTGCATGAGCTTGAGAAGGAAGGCTGGCTCCAGTCTTTTTGGGAAACTGAAGAAAGGAAGCTCTATTCCTTGGATGAACGTGCGAAAAAGTGGCTAAAGAAAAAGAAATCTAAAAGTGGTTCCGCCTCTGCTAGTTGGCGGACAGCGTTTGAAGGAGGAAGAACCGATTGAGAAGCAATCATTTTTTAGATGAGGTTTCGTCGTATATCCGATCAAAAGAAGCAAAAAAATATATAGAAGCTGAATTAAAAGCCCATTTGCATCAAGCTAAAACTGAACTGGTCAAAAAAGGATATAAAGAGGAAGAAGCAGAGGAACTGGCTGTCCGGAATATGGGAAGCCCCTCTGACATTGGGCAGAAGATGGACAAGCTGCACAGGCCGAAGATTGATTGGAAGCTAATGAGTATGTTTCTGTTCATGTCAGCTGCGGGCCTGTTTTTGTTTTGGTTCTTATTTAAGGATGGTAATTCATTTTCAGTGCTGAAGCAGGCATATTCTGTCACAGGAAGTGTAATTTTGGCCTGTGTCCTTCTTTTTTTCGATTATCGGAAATTTCAGAGATGGGGCTGGGTTTTCTTTACGATGGGATGTCTGATTCTTGTTCAGTTCCAATTTTCCAATGTATTAGTAAACGGCAATCCTCGAATTAATATTATGGGTTTATTGTCGGTCGATTCTATTGTGGTTCTGCCACTTTTTCTGCTTGCCTGGGCCGGAATGCTGCAATCAAAAAAGATGAATGTTTATTTGGCTGCCATTTTATACGTTTGTTCTGCCTTCTTGTTTCTGAATACAGCCAACGAGCAGGCGGTGGCGATTTATTCATTGATGGTTGCTGTAATGGTCTGGAGGAGTAGCCTAAATAAAAGGAAAATCCTTATCACTGCAGCAGTCCTACTTACTACATGTGTTTCACTTCTGCTTATATCCTTGAAAGATATAAGGGCCTATCAATTAGAAAGACTTTATGCGTTTGTTACGCCTGAAAAATTCAGTGAGACCTCGAGGTATATGCCTTTGAAACTAGAAAAGCTAATTGAGGATGCCGGATGGATTGGCCATTTTGGTTCCCTCGGAGCGATTGATTTTTCTAATGAAATGATGACGGATTTTATCTTTGTAACAATTACCTATACGCTTGGCTGGGCCGGGGCATTGCTCATTGGTCTGCTGTTTTTATGGATGATCTGGCGAATTTCCCGTATATTCCAAACTGTGAAAGACCCATTTGGGAAAATGCTTGTTTCCGGCAGTTTTGCCATATTCACTGCACAGGTTACTGTCAGCATCGGAATGTCTCTCGGCTTATTACCACTAATAAGTCTATCCCTGCCATTTATGAGTTATGGTGCTTTATCAGCGATGATTAACGCCTTCTTGTTTGGTCTGGTTTTAAGTGTGTATCACAAAAAAAATATTATGCTGATGAAGAAAATATGAGAGTATGGTATTGTAGCTCATACTCTCTTTTCTGAAGAAACTAGGAATGGGGAAAGGCATGAAGCTTTGAAAGATGCAATTAATCATGAGGATAATTATCAGGTGGAAAATTCCCTAAAAGTTGAATATATAGGAACTGATAAATGATCAGTAAGTCGATTTATCAAAATATAGAACTAATTAAGATCTATGTGTATTTTTGGAATCAAGATTGATCAAAATTTTCTCCTGAACCCCCATATTAGCGTAAATAAAAAGAATCCATTTTGAAAAAAGATTGATCGAGATGGATTCTTTTCTTGTGATTCAGTATACAGTTATTATAAAATAGTTTGATTATTTTTAGTAATCCATAATGAACTAACGCACCTGTTTGTTTAAGTGTATTTATTCACAATTAAAAAGTTGGTAAAACAAGAAACGAAGTTCTTAATATTATTAAAAACTCCGTCTATTATGTAAAAATTTATTTGATTCTTTAGTATCTCTTTTAAATTTCCTATATTCCCAAAAGAACCTTATTAAATATGCGATTATTACACCAACAGGACCTCCCCAGGATGCGGGTCCATTAATAAGTATATAACTTGAAATCCATCCTAAAATCATTACGAATGCAAAAATAATTAAATCTATTTTTTTCTTTTTTAAAAATGACTTAAAATACACTGTTTTCACCTACCAATAAGTATTGATTCTATATTAATTGTTTTAATATTTTTATTTCACTAACCTGCCCCTTTAGTTCAATAAGAAAAAGGTCGCCGAAGCAACCCCTGTTATAGAACTAACGCACCTGTTAGTTCCATAAGAATATCTTTTAAAAGTAGTCGGGAATATCAAAAGATATGGAGTCAATATCATTTTCTTTTGAATAATACATACAAATACTATCCTTATATTTTTGCTTAGAAGAAGGTATTTCAATAAAATTAAATCTTCTATAAAAGTCTGACCCAATATCGCTATATAAGAAAAAATTATTACAATCTATATTTTGCTCTAATTTGTTTATCACTTCTTCAATTAATATAGAAGCATACCCTTTTTGTCTTAAATGTAAAGGAGTAGCAATTGACCCAATCCCTCTAACAAGTAAGTCTTCTGTAAGATTTAGTTCATATACTATTAGGGAACTTAATAACTCTTTTGTATCAGTTTCCTCCAGAACATACCATTTCCCCTTTTTGTACTTACTGGAACCCTGACACATCGTTACATATTCTTGAGAAAGCATTCTGTCTCCCCAAACATCATAGCCCATCATATAAACTACTTTCATATCCTTGTCTGTTGCTTCTCTAATTTTTTTCAATATATCTCTCCTTATGACTGTATTTTCTTATTGATTCACTTCGCCTTTCAAAGTTTAAGTCCTTTTTTTATTGAGCTAACCTGCCCCGTTAGTTCATTAAGAAAAGCCATTCTTGAATAAAAAATCGCTAAGCTGAAAAATGATTATTTTGGTTATTACTCTCATAAATTCTTGAACTACTTCCCCAAGGATGGTATCCGTCACCTATATAAGTGAATCCATATTTTTCATAGTATCCAATGTGATCAGTACAAAGGAAAACTTTATTGAATCCTGCTTTTTCGGCATCAGCCTTAGCACGTAAAAGTAGCTCTTTACCTAAAGATCTACCACGATAGCTATTTTCAATATAAAGAGCACATATCCAAGGCCATAAATCCATCCGACTAATAAAATCATTGCTAATAAGACCTGCGCAGCCAATAATTTCACCATAATCCTCCATTAAATACCAAATAGGAAACGGACTATCCGTTGTTATGCTGTGTGTAATACAGTCCTCATATACTTTCATACTGTTTTCGTTTGCCCATTTGCACTGAAAATATTTAATTGCTTTTTCTTTATACTCGGGATGTTCTCTAACGCTAATAATTTGCATATGACTTTCCCTTCGTTATCTTATTTTAAATAAATTTTTTAGGCGCGATCCTTACTAGAGGATCGCTACACCCGTTCATTAAATTAATGTATTTAATTAGATTTTTATTATTTTATCTTCATCCCATATACGTTCCAAGATCACTTCATTATTAATACAGTTTATTTGAAAAACGTCAGGATTACTAAGGTTTTTCCAACACTCGAAATCAAAGTCACTATTATAATTCTTTAAAAGTAAGGATATTATATTTCCGTGACTGACGATTACTGTGTTTTCAGTCCCACTTTTAAAGACTTCTTCTACAACATTTACAATTCGCTTCTTCGCTTCTTGACTTGACTCTCCTCCTTCAAATTTTAATTCCATATCATTAAATGTTGCTTTTAGTTTTTCATACCAATCAGGTAAGTCCGTTGTGCTTAGTGTTCGTTCTGAGAGGCGTTCATCAATCTCTATTTTAATATTTGTTTTCTCACTTAATGGTTTTACTGATTGAATAGCACGCAAAAACGGACTTGATATTATTCGGTCAATTTTTGCATTACTGAAGAAATCAACTAAATATTTCGCTTGTTTCGAACCTTTTTCTGTTAATTGAGATTCCGAAGGTTGCCCCTGTGCTTCGCAATGTCTGACAATGTAAATCTTCTTTAGCATACAGATCCTCCCACATAAGTAGTAAATACTAGTTTCTATTTTTGTCTGTAATTTCCTTCTTGAACTAAACTGCCCCGTTAGTTTAAGTACATTTTTTCACAAATCTACACCATGATAAGTTAAAGTACCTGCTACCCCTATTGACCGCATAACCCCCGAGGAATCGCTACTCTTTTTTCAGTTCAAAACCCCCATCATCATTCATATTTGTATGGTTAACCCATGTTATAATATGGAAAAGTGAGTGGCTAAAATGAGTGAGAAAATAGAAACTATATACGACGAATATATTGCTGAGGAAAAATTAAAGCAGGGTACAAAATACGAAAAAATTGCGGCAGTAGTGTTTAAAACATTAAACACAAATGATGTTGTTATTCATGATTTAACTCTTCGTGGAGATGGAAAGAAAACAGCACATCAAATAGATGTCACAATTGAAAGTTCAAACGTATCTAGAAGAGTTTTAATTGAATGTAAAGACTATGATTCAAAAGTTGGTATAAGTATAGTAAGAGATTTCTTTGGTGCCGTCTCACAAATTAAACCTGATGAAGCTTTCGTGGTTACTACTGAAGGATATACAAGAGGCGCTAGAACTTTTGCCGAGGACGAGGGAATAAAATTAGCTATACTTAGAGAATTTAAAGACGAGGACTGGGAAGGTACAATACAAAAAATACATATAAAAGGGACAGTGACCTTTATAAACCAACCAAGCTTAGCTTGGGTAGCAGCTAATGAACAGGAAAGAGAAAATTTTTATGCTAAGGCTAATACTGAAGAAGTTAATTCAACTCAAGAAATAGAAACAGCAACAACATTCTTTTATGATCAAGAAGGAAATCCACAAGAAAACCTGCAAACTGTTTTAAAACCAATATTAAATAAGCTTCCAAGAAATCCGGTTTCTCCAACTACTGGCCGTTATGAATTTGGTGCAATTAAATATGTTAAAATGGCAGGTGTACTGTTAGGAATTAAAGGGTTTGACTATGAATTCACAAGTGGCCAGAATGTATTTGATACTATTGTTGACCAAGGAGAGAAAATAGCATTATTAGTATTTAAAGTTATTGATGGTACATTTGATAAAGTTATTTTTGATCAAGACATAGATAAATGGACTTTTAATGATACTGGTGAAGTTACTTTAAAGTGAATAAATTTTGATAAAGGGGTCTTTTTCATCAGCTGAAACTTTATAATCATAGAAAATCATAGTACATTCAAAAGGCTACCCAATTGGTGGTCTTCTTTTCGTCCAGGACGTTCGTAAAAGTCGATGGAATTTTAGGAACGTTCGTAAAGTATTTTTATGATTTAACGAACGTGAATAAGGGCTGTTTTGAGAAGAAACTCCACCGTTCGAGAAAGTCTACTTTTACGAACGGTAGCAACAGTGCTATACCGCCCATTCCAGATTTTTGGAAAGCTCGAACGAAACCCGATTACGGATAAAACAATAAAATTAATTCCCAAAGGAACAAGATAACCTGTTGGTTTCAAGAAAAGAATGAAATAGTCTGTAAGATGCGATGATAAGTACCAAGTCCATTACACCTAACAGAATTAATACCCATTTAGTTTTCGTCATCGTAGATTCCCCATTTTAGTTACTTCAATTATTTCAAATAGTTAATACAGTCCTTCTACCACAATCTGGCCCTTTAATGGAATAACTTTATTATTACTCAACAGGTTCTTAATCTACAAGAAAAACTGAAATCCTTTTCAAAAACGGCTAAACTTTTTTCAAAACGGTGCGACTTTTATAAACAGTTCAACTTTATTTAAGCCACTCTAAGAATCTACATTTAAGATAGAATTAGAGAACAAAATTGTTTAATCAAAAAAAATGAGAAAAATTGAAACGTTATTCATTCCTAGTTTGTCTAACAGTTAGAGGAAGGGAGGGGCACTACATTGCAAGATATAAAGAAGGTTCAGCGTGCGAAAAAGGGAAATAACAAAGCTTTTCAAGAGCTAATAGAGGATGAAAAAATCAAACTTTATAAAATAGCCTATATTTATATGAAAAATGAAGACGATGCGCTGGAGGTTTTCCAAGAAACCATATATAAAGCTTTTATTTCAATTAAAAATCTTAAAGATGAACGGTACTTTTCAACTTGGTTGTCACGTATCCTTATCAACACAGCGATTGATCTCATAAACAAAAAGAAAAGAATTATTCCAATGGAGATAAAAAGCATAGAAGAAAAGCTGGCTCCATACCAAACAAACAAAAAAGATCCTGATTTACTTCAAGCTGTTATGGAATTAGATGAAAAATATAAAACGGTTTTAATTCTACGGTTTTATAAGGATTACACGGTTAAGCAAATTGCTGACGTTTTAGATTATCCAGAAGGTACGGTGAAAACTAACATTCATCGTGGGATTAATCTATTAAAAGAAAAGTTGAAGGAGGATTGTGTTAATGAGTAGTAATCAATGGCCAGATTTGAAAAAAGAAATGGATAAAGTATCTGTCCCAATGGATAAGCTTGATTCGATTATTGCAAATACAATCAATGAAAATCGAACAAAAACGTCAAAGAAAAAAGTGGTTTTCTATTCACTAAGTGCCGCAGTTTTAGGCTTAGGCGTTTTTATTGGGTCAGCAAGTGTTTCTCCTGCAATGGCGAAGATTGCCTCTAATATTCCGATTATCGGAACCTTTTTCAACGACTCTTGGGATGAGGGACTAAGAATTGCAGGAGAAAAAGGCTTAACTCAGGTGGTTGACCAATCTTCAAAGGACAATGGGATTACGTTAACAATGAATGAATTTTTCTATGACGGTACTCGTTTAACATTCGGATATACTCAAGAATCTCTGTTCGCAATTGGTCAGATCGAACATCCAACGATTGAAGTAAATGGGAAGGAAATCAATTTCATTTCCGGTTATTCAGGAGAATTTGTCACACCACAGAAATATAAAGGGACGATGGATATTACGCCGACTGAGGAACTTCCGGAAGAATTTGATATAAAATTGAGAATTGATGCGGTTGGTCTGATTCCAGGCAAGTGGGAATTTAATTTTCCCGTGAAACAATCAAATGAAGTAACAGTGATTCGACCGCAGGAAGTGAAAACCATCGAAGGGGCAGAAGTAGAAATAAGTTCTTTAAAAGTTGGCCCAGCTGGAACAGATCTTAATGTGAAAGTGGTAAAGGATGAAGGGAATAATAAGCTTGATCCATATTCATTAAACTTTTACGTGATCGATGATAATGGGAATGTGTTAGATACGGTAACAGCAAGTGGTATTGGAGATACCAAAAATGGAAAAGAAATAGCAAAGCTTAATTTTCTGTATGCACCTTTAAAAGAAGGCAGCAAAAAAGTAAGAGTTGTTCCTTACACCATTCCTGTGTCGGAAAAAGGCTGGGAAGAAGTATTCATACCATTGGATGAACAAACTCTGCCTTTCACCGTCGATCAAGGTGAATTTGGGAAAGTTCTTGTAACAAAGATCATTCATCAACAAGATAAGACCGTTATGTACTTTGATCTTCAAAGTGATGCAATTGTAGGCAATAAACTTTCAAGAAATTCATTATGGCTAGAAGATGCTAATGGGAAAAGCCTATTGCTAGAGGATAATCCATTAGCGGAGCGAATTGAGGGTAATACATTTAAGCAAGAATTTGCAGCCAGCAAGAATAAAGGCTTGCAGATTAAAACTTATAAGTTTCCAAAACCTATTATGTATGAAGAATTTAAGATTGATATTCCCAATTAAATATGAGCCAATCCAGCCTTAGAAAGAGGCTCATATAAAGGGAGGGAAAGAAAATGAAAGTGGGAAAGCCATTTTTAATCGTTTTAAATCTAGTCTTTTCTGCAATTATTATTTATTGTACAGCTATGGTTGGGAAGTTGTTTAAAGGTAGATTTTTATTCGAGAATGGATTATTTGACCCTAAATATATTTTCCTAGCATTAGCTATTGCAATCCCTGTTATTCTATATACCTTGATTGCAAATGGCAGGTATAAAAAGAATATTTTTGAGGTCATCTCCTTTTCTAATATCTTAATTTTGGTATTATGTGCACCTGTATATGTTACTTTAGTTTTTGAAGGATCCCTCAAAGACCCTATGAAATTCGTTATCACATTCCTAGTTACATCAGTCGTTTTAGTTGGCACGTCACATTTTGCAGTAAATTATCACAAATATCAAAAAGGTAATAACTTTAGGCGTTTTAATTAGGAATCTAATTTATTTTAAGCACCGTTCGGAAATTTGAACGGTGTAATTTTTAGTTAACAGCCCGTATTGTCACTAACAATAACTTTTAGTAGAGGAAGAAGATTTGCCCAAAGAATTAAATTTCCTTTATTTTTGTGTTCCTTAATCAACTAACGCACCCGTTAGTTTAAGAATAATTATTCACATACTCCAACCTTGATCTATATGTGTTAACTGTATTATATCTAATTGGATGCTTTTTTTCTTTTTGCTTCACCGCACTCATGGGAGATTAATCCTTTTTCTGGTTGTTGTTCTACAATACGGATCTATCTGTTAAAAGACGAGACGCATTCCTATTATAGAAATGCGTCTTATTATGGATTTATAAGTTAGTGACTTTTTTCAATTCTGCTTCGATTCCACTCATAATCTCATAAGCTCCCTCCGACTTGTTGGAGCAGACCACAACTTTTGCAGATGTTTCAGGATAATAAGCAGAATGAAAGCTGACTCCTGGGTCGTAACCCATTACATGATATTTAAGTACACTATTATCAGTTTTCTTAATCCATGTACCATAACCATAGAAGTCACTTTCATTGACTTGAATATGAGCCTTTATTATTTTGTGGGTGTACTCTTCACTTAAAAGTTGAAAATTAAAAAGCGCATCCCACAGCTTAGCCATGTCTACCACTGTTACAAATGCCCCGCCATCGGCACCACCTTTTACAGGTAACGAATAAATATTTGTCTTCCAAGTACCATCAGGGCGATCTATATATCCTAATGCTGTATTTGGAGGTAGAGAGTCAAATGTAAAATATCCAGAGTCCATCATATTAGCTTTTTTAAAAATACATTCTTGAACATAGTCAGAGAATTCAAGTTTTGTTGCCTGTTCAACAATAAGACCCAACAAAATATAGCCAGCATTGTTGTAGTGAAAGGATTGTCCTACTTGCAATTTCATACGCTCGTCTTGAAATAATGGAAGGAAATCTTTTAACTTCTTTATTTGATACATAGGATTTTTAATCCAAAGTTCTTCGAAGTCTGTCATGACTTCCTCATCAAAATAATCAGGTATTCCTGAAGTATGTGTCAGTAAATGATGGACAGTTACCTCTTTGTCAAAATGCTGAAAATCAATATCAAGACAATCGCTTAATTTTGAATCAAAAGAAACTTTACCCTCTTCCACGAGCTGACAAATTGCAATAGCAGTAAAGAGTTTGCATCCAGATGCTATTCCAAAGCGAGTTGTTGAATTATTTTTTCGTTGTTCAGAACGGTTAGCGTAACCAAAGTTTAAATCTAACACCATTTCATCATCTTTAACAAATACTGTACCTGAGAAATCATTCTTACTCTGAATATTTGAAATTAAATCAGTTAAGTTAATATTCATAACTATTCCCCCAAATTTATACATTTTATTTTCTAGTTAAAAAGATAGGAATCGATTGAACATAAAAGTTTGTTTCAAACCCTGAATTCCTATTTTACATATAATTCCACTATATAGAAGTATCAGAATATTGACAATTACTTATTTGCTATTAAATATCCTGCTCCGTTAATATTAGTAAAATCCTTTACATAAATTTCTTTATTCCACAATCTGGCCCGATTGTGAAAAAACGCATTTCTTATTATCGAAATGCGCCGGATTGTGGAAGATTATTATGTTGTCTTATTGAAGTAAAGCACCCGTTAGTTCATTATTAAAGTGGTGGATTTTCCACCCCTAAATGAATCCAATCTTCTTTCGGTGGTCCATATACCCCAAACGGTTTTAATCCTGCTTGACGCATCAAAACGGTAATTTGACCACGATGATGAACAATGTGCTTGATTAGTCCCATTAGTATTTGAGCATTTGATTCCTGTCTTCCAAATGCTTCTTGTATTTGTTCTAGGGATTTGTCTGTCCATTGTTGTTCAATGATTTGGGATGCGTGAGAATTTACCACTTTAAAGGTTTCAGTAATTTCTTTTGCTGAAGTTGGGACACTTTTTGCAATTTCTACTCCATCAATGTTCAACCCAAAATGAGATAAATAATCCGGAATACTTGTTGTTAGATGCCACGCAATCCTTCCCAAAGTACGACCTTCTGGATAAACTTGTTGTTTTAAAGATTCATCTGTTAAACCTTCCAAAACGTTTTGAGTTAACAAAGCTTCCCTATTCCATTCTTTAATAAAGTCTGAAACCGTTACATACATATATAATTCCTCCAAAATTTATTGATAGAAATACATTATAATTCTTACATTTCCATTTTGCTTCTAAACTAACCTGCCTCGATAGTTCCATAAAGAAAAAGTCGCCTTAAAGAAAGCTCCGATTTTCAGCTAACGCACCTGTTAGTGGAACATAGACACATATCATAAACTAGTATTGAACAAGGCTACCCCGAATACATCTATCTCACAAATGTAATAAAGTCAATATTAGCTGGTTCAAAACCATCTGATCGCAGTCGTGAGTTAATCTGTCCTCGATGATACTGACCATGCAATGCTACATGAGTTAAAATATCCCGTACAGAATTCTTAAACTCTTTTCCTTTACTATTTGTGTAGGATATTAATTTATCTAGGTCAGTATTTGATGAATTAGTAAGAAACGTTGTTAAGCTCTCTTTATTGTGCATAACAAGCTCTGCACAGACTTCTATATCGACCTCTGACCAGATCGGCAGTCGTGAACTGTCCAATCCTCGTAATCTAGTTATCCATACTTTTTCTGCAAGTAGGATATGGGAAAACAAACGGCTCACCTCTTGATTTTTATCTTCAATACTTTGCAATGTTTCAAGAATAAGTTGATTAGCCCAATTTAAATGCTCATACATCTTTTGGATAGTTTTCAATGAGAATAACACCACCAATGATTGAATTTTTCAATAGGATTTTCCGTTTTAAAAATCAATTTCCCTTCATTTTTATATTACCATATAATTACATTAATTCGAGTGAAATAAATGGATTCTTATGCAACTAACCTGCCCCTTTAGTTGCATAACAAAAAGGTTGCTTCAGCAACCTCCCTTAATGAACTAAAGCACCCGTTAGTTCTTTAAGGATATTTTATTTTTTAACTGTTTATTTAAAAATACAAGAAATACTCTTTGAGATTTTTTCCTTTTTATAATTCTTTTTACACGCATTGTACTTTGTAAATACTGCCTAACATTTCTATTAACAAAAAACAATCGATGATATTTTTCATCTTCGTATATATCTTTAAACCAAGTATGATTCTTCAGCATTTCTATATTTCGATCAATTTTTCGAGTATCCAAAGAATTATCACCGAATCCTGCGGAAAGAATGCCTAAAAGAAAATCTAACATAGCTTAATTATCCCCCTGTTATTGAAGTAAAGCACCCGTTAGTTCTATTAGGTTAAGGAACTTTATTTCATTTTAGGCTTTATTCTCTGTTCAAATTCATCTTTGGCTATATCCCAAACTTCATATTCTTCACCAAACTTATCTCGAACATCTTGAGCCATTAAATCAGTAATTATTTCATAATCATCTACTATATCTTCGTTAAGGATTCCCTTAACTGTACTCCACTTAATAAATTTATCATCACTTGGGCTGATAATATAAAAATATCTGATTTCAAACTTGTTTATCATTGGTTCCTCCAGGATGAATTTTGGGTTTAAATCTTAATTCCAGTTTACAATACGAGTTATGTCCTCTTAAACTATCCTGCCCCTTTAGTGCCATAAGAAAAAGGCTGCCGAAGCAACCCAAGTTAATGAACTAACGCTCCTGTTAGTTGAAGAAGAAAAATCAAAAGAATAGTTTAACAGAGTCTATTTTAAGAAGTAACAATCAAAAAAAGTTCGTAAAAGTGTACTTTTACAAACGGGGGAAATAAGCATTCAAATGAAACTAACCTTTTTTCTAAATTCCTTTTTCATACCAATCCCCTAAACTTCTCCCTAAAAAAAGAACGCACAATTCCGATGCTCTCACAAAGGAATCATATGTTTTTCAATTATGCCCTCTTTTTTTCTCACTATAAAAAACACAATAAATCATAGTCAGTATAAGAAGTATATAACAAGTAATCATCTTTGCTAATTTTGGAATGAAGTCTAGAATATCCGTAAGAGAGAATACCATTAAACATACCACTGGTGTGAGGGTAATTAACCATATATACATTTTATTTCTAATAATCTTAACCATAGTTAGGATTATTAATACTACACCAATCACTATATTAGACAATTAATTCACCTATCACTTTCTTTTTAATACCCTGCCTACGTTAAGGATTCGACTTTTTTTACTTCTTCTTAATGAACTAACGCACCCGTTAGTTTAAGTGTAATACATCACAAATATACGGTTGGTATCAGAAGAGTTGTGAATACTCTTTATTTATAGTAGTCTTCTTGAAGCATTTCCATATGGACTTCATCAGAGTATTTATTGTTCATATAAAGGGATTGTCTCAATGTTCCTTCATTTTTAAATCCTGCTTTTTCCTATGCTTTTATGCCACGAATGTTATGAGAAAATACCTCTAATTCCAGAAAAGGAGCAGACTGATCAGCTCCTGATATTGAAGTAAAGGTATCCGTTAGTTGAAGAACGGGTATTTATTTCTAATGTCCCCTTAATTTCTGCATGTCTTCCTTGAGCATTTTAATTTCTTTTATTAATCCCTCTTCAATAAATCTATAATCCTTAATAATCAGGTCTAAAAACCCGTCTACTTCATCCATATCATAGCCACCAAATGCTCTTTTTTTGAAGGTCTTATCGTGAATAATCTCTTTATTCAATAGTATATTCGGATGAATTTTTTCATTAGTAGAAGGAAATTCTTCAACTGTCATAGAATCGACTATTCCCTCAGTGAAAATTAGTAAAATTCTTTCTCCACCATGATTTTCCATTATAACCTCTATACTTGTAAAATCTTGTTGTACAGGAGACATAGAAGTTGTGGTTATCTTTGTTATAAAATATTCTTCACGAATCATGGCTTGACAAACTTCATTCAATTTAGGGTAATCTTTTATAAGTTCACATAATCTTTCATATATCATAATAACCTCCATCAAATAGAACCAATTATTATTGGTTTGATTAGAAACCCGTTATTATCTTAGCATATCCTTGTAATGCTAACCTGCCCCGATAGTTGCATAAGAAAAAGCTGCCTTAAAGACAACTCCGATCTTCAGCTAATGCACCTGTTAGCTGAATAGCCTTAAATAAAACTTAAAATAATTGTTATTATCAAACCTTGGGCTAACAAAGTTACTAAAGTTCTCCCATCAAGGACTTTTTCTTTATTAACTATTAACCTTTGCCCTATAAAGTTAATAATTAAGACAACTAAAAATGTAAAAATAAAAGTAATTATTGCATTATCCATATATAACTATCCTTTCTTCTTGAAAAATTAAAACCATAAGTAATCGTAACACATTGATCTTATACTTTATTTAAGTAAACTGCCCCGTTAGTGCCATAAGAAAAAGAGTCGCCGCGAGCAACCCCTGTTATAGAACTAACGCACCCGTTAGTTTAAGTACAAACCTTCACAATCTTGCTAACCTGCCCCGTTAGTGCCATAAGAAAAAGAATTAGAGATACAAAAAATATGAAATAATAACAAACAGAGCTAAAGTAATATCTATTTTAATCCACTCAAGGAGTGTCTTTATTAATAACTAACTCATGCGTTAGTTCAATTGTCGTTCACTCCTTTCCTAAAATTCATCAGGGGCCCAAGAAGCAATATCGATATCGTCACCAGGGGTTGCAACTATCAGCCAATTATCACCAGTATATCCAGCACCGTCACCTGCTTGCCAACATTCATACATGTTGTGATGCCCGTTTACAAACAAGGTTTGACCAGATTGAAAAACGATAAAAAGGTGCGGAACAGTTTCACCTAATTTAATGTCAGCAACTTTTTCTCTCCGTAATTTAAAGACTAAATTATATTCATCCTCTTCAGTTAACTCACTCATTTCATCCTCCGAGTTAGGATAATCATTATTTCCTGAAGAAAAAACATTCCATTTTGACTCAATATTTAACCATAAATCATCTGGTTGATTATTAGAATTATTATAATTCATAAATCGAATCAGAATTGCACCTGGTCCAACACCAAATTTCACTCCATCCAATTGACTTCCAATAAACATATGTTTAAGTGCCTTTTCGGAAAAAAATTTTAATTCAATATCCAAAATTAACACACCTTTCTAATAACTTCAATTACTTAACAATTCAACATGATTCGCATAAATACCCTTGTCTCATTTTATCAACCGTTAATTGAGTTGTGATATTACTAGAATTAATGAGTAAAGAAATCGTAGCTTCTTTTTTATGGAGATTTTTAACCTTCTCTGTTAAAGAATTTGATGAATCAACCAAATATACTGCTGATTAATTGTACTTCTTTATGTCGTAATTTTAGCCTAATGTGACATTTATGAATCAATTTTCTTGTTGAACTAAACTGCCCCTTTAGTTGCATAACAAAAAGGTTGCTTCAGCAACCTCCCTTAATGAACTAAAGCACCCGTTAGTTAAACAAGGTTAGAGCACATTCTCGGCAATCTTTTTCAGTGCCTTTGCACGAGAAACGATAAATGCTCTCATATACTTCTCCAAAAACAACTTATCAGCTAAAACCCCAATTGGACCGAACGGTGACTTATATTGAAATTTATCTATCATTATAGTTCCACCTGGTTCTTCGATAAACTGATGTGTGTGAACAAAAGAATGGAAGGCTCCCTTTACCATAATATCTACAAACTTATTTGGTTTTTCCATTAATGTCACTTGGGCTTTCAGCCTTTGTTTAATACCAAAGTGAATGGCTTCCCAAGTAACAGTATCTCCCTCCTCTAATAACCCTTCTGTCACACCATCAACAGCAATTTCCTTTGTTTTCGATGTCGTTTTGGTATGAATATCCACGCTCCTCGCAAGGTCAAAACATAATTCAACTGGTGCTTTAATAAATTGTTGATACTCAATAACAGGCATTTCTTATTCTCCTTTTGTAAGCACTTTCTAACACCATCATTATAGTTCGTTAAAGCCAATATTACCTAGCCCTTATTCAACTAAACTGCCCCTATAGTTCCATAAGGAGCTGCCCACGCTTCTATTATTCAAGTAAAGCTTCTGTTTAGCTTAATAAGAGTCTATCTTTTCTATTGCGAGATTAGATATTTTTCTTTGAATATTGGACTTAATTCACTCCACACATCAAATTTATTACCATCTAAATCATAAAAAACAAAGTTTCTCCCCGCATGACCTCTGTCTTCAACTTCTCCAACTTTTATTTCTTTTTCGATAAAATCTTTATGAACTGCTTCTAAAGCGTTTAAGCCATTAACTTCAAAGGTCATAGAAAAATGTTCTTCACCGTAAATATCATAAAAATTAGAGCTTTGGTTTTCTTTAGATTTAACAAGAAAAATACTTTGGTTTGCAAAATTAAGAATTGCTTTGTCTTCATCTTTATAGCTTAACTCTGCATCCAATTTACTTACATACCATTCCGAAGTAAGTTCTACATTAGTAACTGGTATATAAGTTGTACCTACCCTTAATAATTTTTCATTCATCAAATTAACCTCCTTTTATTTGATAAATAAACATATTCTCTACTTATGTATCTCTGTCCTTTGAAACTCTAAATTTACCCTATTTACTCAATTATCCTGCCCCGTAAATGTCATAAGAAAAGTAGCTGATGATCAGCTCCTTTTAATGAAGTAAAGCACCCGTTAGTTCATTAAGACTTATCGCAGAGTTGACACAAACTGTGAGGAAAGAAAAATACCCTCAAAATGGGGTACTTTTCTTTATTTTAGGCTCTGTTTAACTTGATTGTTGTTTTTCATCAATAAATAAGCGTATTCGATTTTAAAATCGAATACGCTTATTATTTCGTAGGGCGAATACTTTAAAATAGCCCCCATATTCAAAATACTATTTAAATGTAACGGTCTTATTTTAAATTGATTGATTCAGTAAATTTTTTTCCAGAGGCATTTGTCCATATAATTTCCACAAAGTAAGATGCATGTTTATCTGGTGCATCACCCATATAAATATCTGGATATGAAAATGGATTTAATGTATAAACCGTTCCATCAATATCTTTTTCATCCATAAAATTCGTTTCTTCTGATAATCTTTCATGATTTTTATAAAAACTAATTTTTTTTACATCTAATTTATCTTCTGTTAATTGTTCTACTGAAACAATTCCACCATGTCCAATATTATTGTTGTTTACTGCTGTATATTCAACCTTCCAAATTTCATTTTTCGACTTTCCTTCAATTTTTTCAGGCATAAATATATAAATGCATATGGAAGCAATAACTACAATACTCAAAATACCTAATACTATTTTTTTATTCATATTCATCTCCTTCTGCACTTTTATTAACTAATGCAACTTGTTTTTCTTTCATTACCAAAAGATAAAAAAATGTTTAAGTCTTCCAATCTAATTTCCTCCAATTTTGATTTTCCTTTGTATGTATATTTTACCATATATTCCTGTGTTTTCTTGAACTAACCTGCCCCGATAGTTGCATAAGAAAAGCGATCCTTCTTAATGAAGAATCGCTCCTGATAGTTCTATACGTTTTTCATGATATTTTCAAGTTGCCTATGCACCTTTTTATTGCATACTCCTCCGTGGTAGCAAATTACAGATTCAATATCGTATTTTAAAAATTTATCTAAAGAAGAAATCGCAGTGTCCATATCGAGTGTTGTTTGCTCAACGGGTCCTCTTAGATTCCCCTCTATACAAATCATTGCATCAGCAGCAACAAGAATTCTACTTTTTTTCAAATAAAGGCTTATATGTCCAGCTGTATGTCCAGGTGTAAATAGAACTTTTATCCCTCCGAAATAGGGTAGTTCTTGACCATCCGATAAAGTAGTATCAATTTTAGCTTTTGGAGGATTTTCACAAAGCTCAAGCATTATTCTTGATTGGTCTTCTGGAAGAGAGTCTAAAATCTTAGCCATACTTTTAGGGTTCGTTTTAATAAGAGGAATTTCCCCTTCTATGTATGGTTTATCAAGTTCGTGAGCGAATATCTCAATACTTCCTCTAGTTGCCTTTATGATTTCTGGCACATTTCCAATATGGTCAATATCTTGATGTGTTAATATAATTGCTTTTAATTTATCTAATGATAAACCTACTCTGTTTATTGCTGAGATTATTTGCTCATATTGTCCTGGCATTCCTGTATCTATCAAAATAGCTTCTTTATCATCCCAGAGAAGCGTCGGGTGTATGACTGCTTTCCCTCCAAACGCTTCAGCTTCTAACTCAAGCATTTCAACTCCATTAGCTATTCTCATTAAATTCCCCTCCAAATTATTAATTAATCATATCTAAATAACTGTTTAGTTTAATTTACCAATTAACCAAGAGGGTTTCAATAACAAATATTTAATCATAACATATAAAATAATTTTTGTCAATTATTTTTTGTTGCACTATAGAACTATACTGCCACGTTAGTTCAACAAGAAAAGGAACGACGTAGCATTCATATATTGGCTATTGACCCTTGTTCACTCTCTGTTTCAAAAAGCTTTAATTGCTGACCACCCGTTATACTTCCCTTTATATTTTCTTGAATATAGAGACATAAGTTCCGTTTGGTAATCCACAAGTGCTAGAGCTGCCTTTTTGGTTGCCCTAAGAATAATGGAGTCACTAAGCTTCTGTTCAAAATTAATTTCAAAACCTGTTTGTGTCATCTCACTTAAACATTCTTCTGCAAATACTTTCGGAATTTCGAGTTCATGGGTGATGTAGCATGTGTTAACTTGATATAGATTAATTCCTGTTTCCTTCACCTTCTTTTCGTTTAATTCAAGTCTTTTTTCCATATCTTCTGGTGATTCATAAATATTGAACAGGCCTTGTTCAAACATACGGTCAAATCGGATACGGTCATAGTCTAAAATCCACTTTCTGAATTTATAGTATAAAGGCAGTAACTTTTCTTTTTCTAAACCATAAACATCACATCCTCGATCATCATACATATGAAACAACGTCTCTTTCGTCAAATTTAATAAATAAAAAGATCCGTTAACCCTTGGTTTCATTCCGAATTCTTTAAAGCCTATTGATTGAATAAGATAGCCTAAACGAATATCATGTTTCTTAACTTTTAAACTGTATTGTTTTGTTTCCATTTCTGTATCTTCTTCATCAAATTCAAAAGCTATAGTTTTACATTTCAAATCGTAGATCAGCTTTTTGTTTTTAATAAAACGCTTTATATTAGGACTATCAATTTTTTTGTAATCAATAGGGTTACTAATACAAACAACGATCAAAATGTCATCATTTTTATCGAATATAGAATTGAGTATAGTCGTTGCTCGATGATGCATTTCATCGAAATATTCCTTACCCTTTAATTGGATAAGTCCCAATTCAAAACGAATCGAATAATTTGAGTTCTTCTTTAATTGATCCAATAATCTCATCTTTATCTCCTTATGGTTTAAGGTCTGTTATTTTCTTCGATTGATATACAACCAACAATAGCCCCATAAAATCACTCATTGCTATTCTAACATTTCCTTGTTGAACTAAACTGCCCCTTTAGTTCCATAAGAAAAGGGCTGCCATAGCAACCCTATTCCCTAATTTTTGCATATAACGTGGAACGTGGAACTCCTGTAGTTTTTACTATGTCATTTACACTCATTCCGTTTGTTTCACGTTCATTATATAGCTTGATAGCCCGTTTTAAAGTCTTTTCATCTTGCCCTGGTCTTCCCATATGTTTCCCTTGCCTTTTTGCTCTCTCCCGGCCTTCTGTTGTTCTTTCTACAATCAGATCACGTTCAAATTGTGCGAATGAACCTAATATATTAAAAAGCAGTGTTTGTAAGCTGTTTCCTTCGTTTGAACCATCAAACTTCATATCTTCTTTTACAAATCTTACATTAACCCCTTTTTCAGCTAATTCATGAACGATCTTATTTAAGTCCATAATAGAACGAGCTAAACGATCTATTTTAGTTACTACTAATGTATCTCCTTCTCGTGCAAATTCAATAGCTTCATAAAGTTGGGCTCTTTGTTTTGTACTTGTTCCGGTTACTTTTTCAACAAAAAGCTTTTTACACCCTTCATTTTCCAAAATTTCCTTTTGTGTTTCTAAATCTTGGCCAGTAGTTGAAACCCTCGCATAACCAATTAACAATATGTATCATCCTCTGTCTATAAGTCTTAAATCTTTTATACACTAAATTATAGACTAACTTTTAGACAGAAAACAAGAATAAATAACCAAAAAAAATTCTATTTTTAAGAGTGTCTTAAAGTTTTGAGTTTTGGAACAAATTCTATTAAAAATAAAATTTTATTTATGGAATACAATAAAAGATAGCAAGTGTGTGTTTTTATTAATTTTGTTCAGCAATCGGGCCTTTTCTTGAATTAGAGAAGGGATTATTCGTAAGTAAATCGAAGTTAAATCAGAAGATGTTATATAGTTTATGGTAACTAGAAATGTAGATGGTCTACAGGTTTAGTTTACATAAAGGTTTTTTGTAAATGAAGAGAATTATATTATTAGGAGGAGATTGAATTGAAGTTATTACAAATCAGACTGTTGGTTAAGGATTTTAAAAAAAGCTCCAATTTTTACAAAGATATATTAGGACTTTCAATAAGTTGGTACGAGGAAGAAATGGAATATGCACTTTTCAATAATGGAGAAACGAAAATCGAGCTTTTATCCCGAAAAGCCATGGCAGAAGTGGTCGGAGAGGAAAATAAATTTTTAGAAGGGGAATCTCAATCAAAATTTTTACTTCAATTTGAAGTAGAAGATGTTGATAAGACTTATAACCGTTTAAGAGAAAATGGGATTGAATTTATTACTAAACCACACGATCGTAAAGAATGGAGATCACGTATTGCACATTTTCGAGACCCAGATAGGAACCTTATTGAAATATATAAAATGCTGTAATTGATTAGGATTTTTTCAACACAAATAACTCCGCTTCAATTTATTCGAACGGAGTTATTTGTGTTAACTGAAAATGCACCGTATTCAAAACAATTACTAGAATAATTTTATACAAAAAAAGGAGGAATTAACGTGAAAATAAAAATTGAAGAATTTGAACTTCCTCATATAGATTCAGGTCCTTATGGAATTACTAGGGGAAAAGATGGTGCCCTATGGTTTACACAACATAAAGCGAATCAAATAGGTCGAATGACTGTTGATGGTAAAGTGACTCATATTGATCTTCCTACTTTCAATGCAGGTGTGCTATCTATCACTTCTACAGATCAGGGTGATATATGGTTTACTGAAAATAGGACAAATAAAATTGGTAAACTAACAGTAACAGGTGAAATTACTGAATATACGCTACCAAACAGCGATTCAGGACCTTTTGGAATCACGCAAGGACATAATGGAGACATTTGGTTTACAGAAATGAACGGAAATAGAATAGGAAGAATCTTATCATCAGGTGAAATTATTGAGTATAGTTTGCCTGTTCCTGATTCTTATCCCTCTTTTATTGTAGCTGGATCTGATTATGCTCTATGGTTTACTCAGAATCAGAGTAATCAAATAGGTCGGATTACGATAGACGGGGAAGTGACTACATATAAGTTACCCACAAAACAGGCTGGTCCTGTGGGAATTACAAATGGACCGGATGGTGCACTTTGGTTTGTAGAAATTAACGGAAATAAAATTGGAAGAATTACTACTTCTGGAATAATAAGTGAGTTTACCATTCCTACTCCGAATGCTCGTCCACACGCAATTGTAACCGGCCCTGATCGTGCTTTATGGTTCACTGAATGGGGAAGTAATCAAATAGGTCGGATTACAATAAACGGTGAAATTACGGAATATCCTATTCCTACGAAAAATGCGGAGCCACATGGTATGGTAGTAGGACCTGACAAGGCCTTGTGGTTCGCTGAGGAATGCAATAAGTTAGGCCGGTTAAGCTTTGGATAAAAACTTTGAAAGGTAGTGACTACCTATGGAATCAAATAAGCAGCATGGACCGAATCCTACAGATAAATATCCGATTAAAGGAAATAATATTTTACAATTTATTAAAAATACAATTACTAGACCAAATATTATTGCAGGTGAATATTCTTATTACGATGCAAAAAATGGAGAATCCTTTGAAGATCAAGTGTTGTATCATTACGAATTTTTTGGTGATCGACTTGTTATAGGGAAATTTTGTGCCATAGCACCCGGTGTAACGTTTATTATGAATGGAGCTAATCATAGGATGGATGGCTTCTCCACTTATCCGTTCAATATTTTTGGACAAGGTTGGGAGAAATACACACCAGCGCTAGATCAATTGCCGTTTAAAGGGGACACGATAATTGGAAATGACGTCTGGATTGGGATGGATACGGTCATTATGCCTGGAATCAACATAGGTGATGGTGCTATTATAGCAGCAAAATCAGTTATTACTAAAGATGTAGAACCATATACAATTGTTGGAGGAAATCCTGCAAAGAAAATTAAAACCCGTTTCTCAGCAGAAATCATTAGCAAATTGCTAGAAATAAAATGGTGGGATTTAGATATTGAAGTTATTTCTGATCATATTGGTTTGATAGTAAATGGAGATATAGATAATCTAGAAAACCTGAAAAATAAAATATGACAAATTAACAACTGCCTATAGCACTCGTTATGGTAACAAAAAAGGTTAGGTACTTTTTTAGATATCCAACCTTTTTTGCCGATAAGACACTTTATGAAAGTTCTGCAATAAACACCAGTTGAATTAAATTAATCGATCTAGGAGGATTATCATGGTCTATGTCGCACTGCTTAGGGGAATCAATGTTGGTGGGAAAAATAAAATTGACATGAAGTTGCTTAAAAAAATTTTTGAACGAGTAGGTATGAGCTCTGTAGTTACATATATCAATTCAGGTAATATTATTTTCACAGTGAATGGCCAATCAAAAACAACAATATCCCATATTTTAGAAGAGGCTATACATACAAACTTCGGATTACAAATCAAAGTTTTAGTCCGTAGTTTTGATGATTTAAAAAAAGTCATACACTCCCTTCCAGAGTCATGGACGAACGACCAACAAATGAGAAGCGATGTGCTGTTTTTATGGGACGAAATTGATGATGAGTCAGTGCTTAATAAGCTGGTCATCAAACCAGAAATTGATACGGTAAAATACGTTCCTGGAGCCATTCTATGGTCGGTTGAAAAAAAGAATATTAGCAAATCCGGTATGACTATACTCGTTGGTTCAAAGCCATATCAACAAATAACAATTAGGAATGTAAATACAACTCGCAAAATATACGAACTTATGCAAGCAGCAGAGGCGTGAATTACATGATACTAGCAAGAACTATTTTCCGGAAATCGGAAAATATCTGACAGATTAGAGCCAGAACCCTGTCACTGGGCCTACTAGGCGAATCCGAGTAGTTCTATAAATGATTGGATGTACATACTTAAGAAACCCAGCTAATCTTCTCATGTGAAGGTAGCTGGGTTTTATAGTTGGATGTGCAAATTAACACTTAAAATATACGTAAATATCGATCAACTTGACATCCTTAACGTAGGAAACTTCGGCTTTCTTTATGTCGAAATTTGCTTAGCGTATGTTTTCCGCGTTTTGTTGGTGGGACCCCCGTAAGAAAAAAGGTTGCCGCAGCAACCTTCCTTATTGAAATAAAGCACCTGTTAGTTCAAAACATATTCCATTCTATTTTGGGCAAAGTAACTGTGGTGAATTACCAACCAAACAAACATCGAAACAATGGTCAGTTCAAGTAGCCGAAGCTGAACAAGGTAAGGGATTAGGAAAGCCCGAAAAGGGAAAATTTCATACTTACTCTTTAGAGGTTGATAACATTGGTAAGAATGTATTGTCTGCGGAAATTTATATGTTTAGCAATGAACCTAATTCTACGACGAAGTTTGCACTTTTTGGTTGTCCTGGTGAAGAGGATTGCAATAAAGACCACTTTGAAGAAGCGATTTCTTTAGCAAAACAAATGAATGATGGATATCCTTATAAATTTAGCAATTTCATTTTGGCTGAAAAAGCAACGGAATTGGAAGTGGAAATCGTTTGGACTCAAAAGGGTAGCGAAGGCAGACCTTTAAAAGAAACATTTACATTCACTGCTGAATAACAAGAAAACAAAAAGGCCGAAATAATCGGTCTTTTTGTTGAACTAACGCACCCGTTAGTTCTATAAGAAAAGCGAACCTTATTAAAGAATCGCGCCCGATTGCGGAAGATCAACAATATTATTAAAGGCTTAAGAGCCTTCTTACGCTTAGCTACCAGGCAGAAAACTGTTCGGGTTTTGTATTGTTACTGAATAATAAAAAGTCATTTGTTGATAGTTACACACAAGCAAAGAAATTATCAGTTTTTTAAGACTGGTTGAAACTCGTCTCTAAAATATCGCATATCAATAATCTTTCAGTTCAATCCCGTTGGCAGCTTTCGCTATCATTTTCGAAATCATCTTAAACGATACAACCATAAGGATGGGTACGCGAAACATTAAATTGCGTAGAAAGATTTTGAAGTTTGATCTTTCAATCATACTCCCGGCAGCCATTAGTCCTATTTTTTGATTTTTCTCAACAAACTTTCTCATTTTTTGTTCGTAGGCAACAAAGGCACGGGTGAAATCGCAATCTGCAGCTTTGAGTTCACCAGCTAATACAAAAGCTCCGACAAGCGCCAGGCTAGACCCTTGACCCGATAGGGGTGATGGGCCATACGCCGCATCGCCTAACAATGTAACCCGACCTTTTGACCATGTCGGCATGTGAATCTGGCAAATCTCGTCAAAATAAAAGTCTGTCGCATCTTTCATGGTTTTGAGTAGATTCGAGGTTTCCCAGCCCGTATGGCCTACGAAGGCATTTTCTACAAGATTCTTTTGAGCTTCTGTATCATAGCGGTCGTATTTCAATGCCTCTGATTGGAACAAGAACATACCCCTTGCTTCGGTATTGTTACGGGCGCTATACATACCTACAGTTTTGCCTAGTATCGTATAAAACAGCTGGCGGTGGTCGAGGTTGAGGTAATTCTCAAGGGTGAAAATTGAGATATAACAGCCAAGCGTACGTTTAAACTGTGCTTCGTCGCCAAAAGTCAAGGTGCGCACATTAGAATGGAGACCGTCCGCTCCGATTACCAGATCGAAAGTCTGCGGCTTGCAATACATAAATTGAACTTCTGCACCAGCTTCAGTCTCATGTATTGCGGTAATCGAATCTCCCCAAATGTATTCGACCGTATCCTTAGTTAAATCGTACAAAATGTGACAAAGATCGTCACGCATGATTTCGATGTCCAGACCTTGATGGTTCCCCATACTCGCTTCGCTTATTTGACCTTCGATCTTGCCTTTGCTATTCACGAAGTAAACACCAGTCATGTTCGTGTCAGCTGCACGAACTTGATCGAGTATACCCATCCCCTCAAGTACCGTAATGGCTGCACCACGGATATCAACCCCGTACCCACCCGTGCGCAATGCTGGTGCACGTTCTATTACAGTCACTTCGAATCCGTAGCGGTGAAGCCAGTAAGCAAGTGCCGGACCGGCAATGCTCGCACCAGAAATAAGAACGCGCATCGTTTCTTTCATAATTGCTTATTCACTCCTATCCTAATTAAAGTCTTAACATATCCACAGTATATTCACGGCCTATATAACTTATTTACCACAGTAAAATATTAGGACTTTAATTATTCAACAAAATGGCCCAATTGTTGAATAAAGATCAAACAGCATTCTTCAACTAACCTGCCCTGTTAGTTGCATAAGACTTATTTTTGAGTTGACACATACTGTGACATAAAAAAAAGACGGTTTTTACCGTCTAATAAATTGCACTAGTTTTCTTAGTAAAAACAAACCTAATATTACGAAAAGAGAAAATTGAATTAATCCTGGAATACTAAGCCACCTTAGTCAAACATATATGCTCTTTTTCGATAGCTTATTGAAAAAATTAATCCCATTGCTAACATATTCCCCATTAATGAGCTGCCTCCGTAGCTTATAAAAGGTAAAGGTATCCCTGTTATCGGCAATAAACCTATATTCATTCCAATATTTTCGAAAATATGGAAAAAAATCATAGAAACCGCACCTGCACATAGGTAAGATTCAAAACTATTTTTGACATCTATGGCTAACTTCACCATGCTCGAAATAAGGAGAAAATAAATTGTTATTAAAATACTAGATCCTAAGAAACCAAATTTAGAAGCAATAACGCTAAAAATAAAATCTGTATGTGCTTCAGGAACGTATACACCGTCTCCTCTATAACCATAAAATGCACCTGATCCTATGGCAAGTAAGGCTTTGGTTAGGTTATAGCCTTCTCCTGATTGATAAGACTCTGGGTCAATCCAAGCATAAATCCTTCCTAATTGAAATGTTTTTATTCCCATTAATTGAAGAAGTTCAGGGTTAAGAAAAACTAAGTAAAAAATTCCACTGGCAATTAATACGCAAATAATAAAAATAACACCAATTATTCTCCATGATATTCCTGAAACAAATAATATCCCTATAAAAATACACATTAATACTAAAGATGTTCCTAAATCTGGTTGTTTCATAATTAAAAGTATAGGAAGAAGTGTTGCGGCCCCCATCTTAATTAATAGAATAAAATCCGTTTTCAAAGTTTTGTCTACATATTTATTATGATGTTTTTGTATTAAGTAACTTAAACAAATTATTAAAGATATTTTAGTAAATTCAGCTGGCTGTATAGACCCAATCCCAGGAATTTGAAACCAACTTTTGGCACCATTTATTTCTCGTGCTATTGACTCAGGTGACAAAATTAATGCAATTAATAGAAATAAACTAAGCGAGTAAATAAACCAATTCAAGCGAAATATTTGTTCAGAATCTAAATACATAACTCCTAAAATCATACTGAAACCTATAAAATACCAAGATACTTGTCTAAATAAAAAATTCCCTTCGTATTGACCAAATTCTTGAGCAGTATATATGGCTATACAACTAGTTATAAATAGCAAAAGTAAAAGTGTAATTAGGTTGTAATCCAACTTTGAATTTTTCATTTTTTCCCCTTGTAAATATTTTCTTATGTTATAATTTTACTTCATTATACTAAAAATGTAATTTTTTTTAAATAGATGCACTTTTATTATTCATACATTCTAGGTATACAATTGAATAAAAATATGTATGGAGGATAACCAATTAAAAAAAGGCTTAAAATGAAATCATTTTTTTGTTATACGCTTTTATTTTTTCTTTTTATTTGTTCAGTGATTAAATTTTGGTAGTAACATAGCCTCATTTAAATATTATTTCACAAAAAGTATTTTAAGGTATACCATTAATACCAGTAACAGATATAAACTAATAACAATCCTTTAGACTTTTTCAAATTCCCCCAAGCGTTGAGCATATCCCCCGATATAAAAATCAGTAGCCTTTAAGGCTACCAAATTCGTCTGTAAGAAGTTACCTATCCATTTCCCATACATGTTGACGACTTTTTGTATTATTCTTGCCCCTTATTTTCTGCTGCTGGCGATTTTGTTCCCTTTGCATTTCTTTCCTGCCTGTTCAATGCCATTTATTACTACTTCAAGTATGCAGATCCCTTTTTCTTCGGCTTGAATCTGATCTATAATTTGAGGAGTTCGCGGAGTCTTTATGGCTTGAATCCCAATCTTCATATTAGGATCTGTAGTTTTGTACAATTGGTAATTAACCAACATTTATTTTTATTGTTGTTTGTTAACTTTAAACCCCATGTACTTCCACCTTTTTTTAGAGTAACAGTTGAATTGGTTCCAATTGAACCAACTGCTGTGGAAACTAATTATTCATTTATTTTTCTTCTATTTTAATTTTTAGTAAAAATACAATTTTATCATCACTTATCATTTTCTTCACTTCATTTTCGTCTTGTAAATTGTATGTCCTTATGGAGTTTCCATTGGATTCCCTGTATGCACCTAATAAATACGTTTCTCCTAATTTTAATTCCACTTTATCTTCCCCTATGGCATAATCCCATCTACTAAACACACCAACAGAATGTATTTTGTCTATTTTTTGTGGGGTTGCAGTTACATTGGGTGCATAAAGAAAACCTAAACGAGTATCATTAGTATTTATTATTCCAAATCCTAAATTTCCTTCCTCCACTTTGTTAGGGCTTTTCCCATAAGATAGTTCAGCTAACGGTTGAGGTTCTTGTTTTCCATCTTTGTAACTTTCTATCCAAACATTTACCCAAGTTATATCTGCATTATTTAATTTGAAATCAAAATCATACAGTTCCCCTAAATTTAATTTTTTAAAAGTATTCGTATGTTCAGAATCGGAATTAACTGAAATTGTAGCTATGCTGTCTTTATTAGTGCAACCAGAAATTATTATCAAGGATAAAATTGATATTAAGCTAAAAATGAAATAGTTTTTTTTCAAAAGATTTCCCCCAGTATTATATTGATTTTACTAAATCTATATTAATTTTACCAAATTACCCCAACCACTTGTTGAACTATCCTGCCCCGATAGTTCCATAACAAAAAGAGTTGCCAAAGCAACTCTCTTATTGAAGTAAAGCACCCTTTAGTTGAAGAAGGATAGATATCTACCAAAAATTGGTATTCTAATAGATGTTACGTTTCAGAAAATAACTCTCCTTTGTGCTCGTCCCGATATATCTGAAATTCATTATCGGAATTGATGATTATTTTATTGTTATTTATTAATGTAATCTCAAGAGGAAATATGGCAGATGTTTTATCAGAAAATATCCATCTTCTCCCTGGTTGGGCTAATATAATAAATATTCCATTCCTTCTTTCACCCATGAAATTAAGGGATTTTCTACTTATTGTATTATTGTCACGCTCGGTCACACCAATTTCATTTAATTTTCCGCTTACACTTATAGTGTTTTCTACAATTAAACCTATTTCACTAATGTTTAAAATACTTTTAACCGAAAAAGGCTCAATACTATCTTTAGCAATTTCATATCTTGAAATAAATTCTACTAAATTACCAGAAGGGTCATAGAAATAAAGAGCATGGGCAGGTAAATGAGCAAAATTAGCTTCATCTACCCCATCTTCAATAAGTAAACTTACTCTTTCTTTTGCCCATGATTTTGCTTCAAAAAATTTGTTAGCTGGTATGTTAAAAGCAAAGTGGTAATAGGGGTTATCTACCACGTCTTTTGTTGTAAACTCAAATTCACCTGTACCCACAGCAATTCGAAAGCGATTCTTATCCTCATTAATAAGAGAAAAACCTAACGTATCAATATAGAATTTTTTCATTTGCTTTAAACTTTTAGTCTGTAAAACAATCGATTTAATTTCCAATGATAATAACACCTTCCTTGTATATCTAATAATGTAAGTAAGTCTATGTATAAATCGTATCCACATCCTTTTTATACCATAATTATCCATTAAGGTAAAATTCATCTATTTATATATATATATTAATTCATCTTATTGTTGCAGTTGTAACCTCGCCTATTAATTGTTTGTAACTATCCTGCTCCGGTTGTTGCATAAAGAAAAAGTCGCCTTAAAGACAGCTCCGATCTTCAGCTAACGCCCCTGTTACTACCCATTTATGAATTTCCCTAATGAATAAACCAATAAAATTAATAATTGATAAAGAGTAAAGGGGACTAATGTAATGAGTGGGATGTACTTTATCTTATTTTTTTCTTTCCTTTTTACAGCTATAATCGTACAAACAATAGAAACACCATACAGGGTCAAACTACTAATTAGTAATATATCACTTAACTTGTAATCAATTATTTCAATTGCAGCAAATAAAAGTAATGGAGCCATAACTCCAACTATGGCTGACGTAAAACTAAACATATTTTTCTTCATTTCAATTTCCAACCTAAATTCATTTGATAATGGTGGTGGCAGCCCCACATCTTGAACTATAGCACAAGTTAGCTTAATAAAATTATCTCTGTTAATCACTCTTTTTTTCAATAATAGATTTGTTTAATCCTACTTGTCTTATTTCAACTAATCTGCCCCGTTACTTCAATAAGAAAAGAGCCAGTAATGGCAGCCTTTATCTTTGCCTACTTATAGATCTTTTTGATTAACATTTAGTTCAATCAAATTACCATCTGGGTCGGCACAAAAAATTTGTGCAAATCCACTTTTCCCGTATGGTTTTTCAAGTATTTCAACTTTATTCTGTTTTAACCATTTAAGAGTGTCATAGTGGTTCTCGACTCTAAGGGCAAAGTGACCTTCTCTGCTGGATAAGCTTTTATCCTTACGAATTGTCTGTGAAGAGGGATCGACTATCAAGTGAAGTTGATGTCCCTCTATTTCATACCAGGCACCTGGAAAATCAAAATCAGGACGCTGTATTTCTTTTAAACATAAAGTTTTACCATAGAATTCTTTTGCTCTTTCCAAATCTGTCACAGTAAGACTTACATGATGGAGGCATTTATATTTAATCAAAACCTTCACTTCTTTCATTTCAACTATTTTTTTTACCTTAGTCATTTTGTGGCTAAGATGACCCCTTACACCGTATCTGGAGCTGGATCGGTTAATTTAAACTATTCGGCAGCTAGAATCCATAATCCTTCTTCAACTAAACTGCGCTCGATAGATGAATAAAGAAAAAGCTAACTTAAAGTCAGCTTAGATCTTCGCACCCGTTAGTTAAATAGACTATATAACAATCCTATTTCTGGTGATATTATTCTTGAATCTCTTTAATGCTTCTTCCACAGAAATAGTCGTGTCCCATTTTTAGTTTTTCTACTGTTGTAAATAAGTATTTTTTTGATGCATTTTTTCTATTCTTTCATTATAAAAGACTTTGATTTTTACATAATTAGTCACTTGGATTAATAAAAAATTTATTTCAAAAATTCTTACTTTAATGTACAATAACATGTAGTTTATATTTTTGCAGAATAGTTTTAATAATAAGAAAGGGGATATGTATGGTTCTAATTGGTGTTCTTTTAATCATGATTGGCTTCGTACTTAGATTCAATTCAGCAGTTGTGGTAACTATTTCAGCACTCGTTACGGGGATGATTGCAGGTATTCCCATTACCAGTATTATTACGCAATTTGGCGAAGCATTTACAACTAACAGGTACATGTCTATTCTCATAGTCACGCTTCCCGTTATTGGGCTGCTTGAAAAAAATGGTCTCCAGCAGCAAGCTTCAAAGGTTGTATCAAAAATTAAAGCCATCACTGTTGGCCGGGTATTGACCATGTATTTATTGATCAGGGAAGTCGGAGCTGCTCTTGGTTTAAACAGCCTTGGTGGTCATCCGCAGACTGTACGTCCGCTGATTGCCCCAATGGCAGAAGGGGCTGCTCTAACAAAATATGGTAAGCTACCTGAGAAAGAGCAACAGGAAATCCGTGCACACGCAGCCGCTACCGATAATATTGGCTTGTTTTTCGGAGAAGATATTTTCGTGGCGGTTGGTGCAATTCTATTGATGAACGGATTTTTTGAACAGAACAATATCCCTGCTGACCCAATATCAATGGCGTTATGGGGAATTCCTACTGCCATCTTTGCTTTTATTGTACACGCCATTCGCCTCCGTATGTTTGATAAAAAGCTGGATAAACGTTTGGGCAGTCGTGGCCAATAATGATAAACACTCCAAAGAGAAAGTGAGCATCTATTATGATATTCTCAGTTGAAATGATTTACGTATTGATGGGCATCATTGTTCTAGGCTGCTCCCTATATATTTTCACTGATCGGACGAACAGCCGCCGGTTGACTACGGGAAGCTTTTACTTGATTTATTCAATTACATTAATGTTCGGCCAAATTATTCCGCCATTTTACATTGGACTTATGGTTATTATTATGGTTTTAATCATTGCAGGTGGCGGGTTAAAGAAAAGCGAACATGTTGAAGAAAGCATTACTGTAAAGGAAGAGCGAAGAAAACGGCTTGGCGGCCGTCTTTTCCTACCCGCCATCTTGATTCCTATTTTAACCTTAGCTGGTTCTAAGCTGCTAGACGGTGTTAAAATTGGCGGAAAGGCTTTGCTGGATCCATCTAATGTAACGATGGTTGCTTTAGGTCTGGCGTGTTTGACTGCCATTATTTTTGCGATGGTGATGACACGCGGAACACCTACAGGAGCTGTGAAAGAATCACGTCGCCTGCTAGAATCTATTGGTTGGGCTGTATTGCTGCCACAGCTACTTGCAACATTGGGAACTATTTACACAAATGCAGGGGTTGGTACAGTCGTTTCCAAAGCTGTGACAGCAATCATTCCCGAAGGTTCGCTATTTTGGGTTGTGGTCATTTTCTGTCTCGGCATGGCTATATTCACTATGATCATGGGGAACGCCTTTGCTGCCTTCCCGGTTATGGCTGCAGGTATCGCCATTCCTTTTCTGATTAACCAATTTGACGCTAATCCAAATCATATAGCTGCCATATCTATGTTTGCGGGTTATTGTGGAACATTAATGACGCCAATGGCTGCCAACTTTAATATTGTGCCGGCAGCCTTGCTGGACTTGAAAGATAAAAACCATGTCATAAAAGTTCAAGTTCCAACAGCTTTGGCAGTATTAGCTTTCAATATCGTACTTATGTACTTACTTGTTTCATTAGGAGTATAGGAGGGATCTTCATGAAGCAAAAAGTGTTATTAACCGGGTTTGAGCCCTTTGGCGGAGAAAGAGTAAACCCTTCCTGGGAAGCAGTAAAACAGTTACATGGAGAAGTTATTGATGATGTGACTCTAGTTGCTGAACAAATCCCAACTGTATTCGGGAAATCAGTTGCAGTAATGGAGCAGCTTATCCAGCAGCATAATCCTGACATCGTTATCTGTGTAGGACAAGCTGGGGGTCGGCTTCACATCACACCTGAACGGGTGGCAATCAATATGGATGATGCTAGAATCCCAGACAATCAGGGAAACCAGCCTATTGATGAGCCTATTGCAGACAAAGGGCCAGTAGCCTATTGGTCTACGATCCCCATCAAAAGAATTGTCGAAAACATGAAGGAAAGCAACATTCCTGCATCGGTATCCCATACCGCCGGAACATTTGTATGCAACCATATCTTCTATGGATTAATGGACTATATCACCCGAACCTCATCAAGCATCCGGGGTGGATTTATCCATATTCCTTTCATTCCGGAGCAAACTATTAATAAAGAAGCGCCTAGTTTAAGCCTTGAGACAATTGTTAAGGGCATAAAAATAGCTGCTGTCACAGCTGCTAAATATGAATCGGATATTCATACAGTAGGCGGGACGACCCATTAATTGTACCGTTTTTTTAAAATTCGACCGATTTACTTGTTTTGGTTATAATTCATGATTGGCCTCATGTTTATGATGAAAGTGTCCTTTTCGCTTGCGAGCTTGGGACACTTTCATCATATCAAGAGGTCTTTTTGATTCATTACAATAATCCCCATAACAAAAGGAGCTGCTGATCAGCTCCTGATAATGAAGTAAAGCACCTGTTAGCCAACCATGCAGCGCACGACCAGCGCTGCACCACAGTTACTGTTTTTTCCATACCCCACCTGAACAGGGAGTAAAGCCACAAGTTTCATAAAATAATACTTATGACCATTTTTCATCATCATCAATCCACTGATTACTCTTTAAATTAAATGATTCGTCCTCATCGTGAAAAACAAAGTATGAAGGCAAGTGTAATGCTTGTCCACCTGCTTTTTCCCAACATTCCCTAAACCCCTTCTATTCTTTTTTTATGTGTTTACGATTCTTTACTAAAAAGGAATTACTTAGAATTCTGTGTCTTTATTTTCTTGATATGCGCTCTTCTGCGAAAAGTGTGTCTATGATTATCTCAGTGACACTACCTACCATTTCTCAATGGCCACTGGACAAAACATAGAAAGGTTGCCGGTTATTTTTTCTCCTACACGAAGGAATAAGCCACTAGCTTCTCCACCAATTAAGAAAGACCCTACAAGCATTTTTCCAGTATATTCTCCGTCCCAAGTATTTACCGTTTTAGTTGGCATCTCAACATATTGTTGATATACCTTTTGCCATTCTGCGTAATAATCTTCTTCATCTTTCTCTACTAACTTAGAAAAGTTGTCAAAAATCTCAACACTTCCGCCTTCGCGTCCGTAAATTGGCTTTGCTACATATGCTTTATTCTCAAAAGGAAAACCACTTTTTAAATAAGTAGGTAAGAAGTATCGACGGATGCTCTCTCGTTCTTCAAAGCTGAAGATCCCGCTGTCATCTCGTAGCGTCCATATAAGAGCTAAAACCGCTTTAGACTGCATAAGAAAGGATCCGGGCGGATTTATTAATTTTACTTTACCATCAGCAATATGTTGCAAAAAAGAAAGGCCAATTTCATTTCCGGCAAAATCTTTATCATCAACTAAATATTCAAGCGGATAAAGTCGATATAAGAGGTTAATCTTATCTCCTTCTTGATCGAACAGCCCCTCATCCGATACGATAATATCTTCAATAGCTATAAATTTAGTTTTATGTAGACAACTCTTATTTAAATTGAATAAAACAGTTTCACGATCTTCATCGTGCCAACCGTAGGAAGTAAAATGAACGGTGTCATTATCTGTTATATTATATTCTTTGCTAATCATTGCCCAAGTTCTTTTGATATTTTCTTCAAGTTTATTTGGAGATACAAATTCATATTCTTCACAAATGATTTGATTAACAATAGATGATTCTATATATCCTGTAGGTGTATCACAATTCACTTCAATTAGCTTGATTTCATCTCCATTAACAATGAAATCCATTCTAGTAAAGTAGCTAAATAAATCACTAGGAACATTGGCAGCATCCCAGGTTTGAACAGGCAATCCTAGTTCAGACTTCCATACGTTACTTTCTTGAGAACCGTCCAACAGTTTGTGATACATCTTGTTGTATACGTTCCCTATTTTTTTGGTAGCAATATTAATGCTATCTATTTCTCTTTGAGAATATGTATGTATACCATAAGACATATATTGGTGCCAATCTTCATCTTCTTCTAAACTTCCCCAGGTAAAGCCTTTCTCGACCATTTTGTCGTTTAATTCAATCCACTTTAAAAGATATTGTGCTTCATTCTTATTATCCATATTAGTCTCTCCTTAGATGCTTTTTGAAATTTCGATTTAACTACTTGCCCCGCCTTTTCCGCTTCCAATACCAGTGGAACCTTTATTAGTAGAAGCTTTGCTAGAACCACTGACGACACCATTTTTAGTTGTTTTAGAACCGGTTACCGGAGGAACAACTGTATGACTGTTGGAATTTGTATTGGTATTAGAGCTAGAACCTGAACCTGAACTAGAATCATTTTGTTCTTCGTCTTCTTTGTACGTTTCATCACTTTTATTAACAGACGGAGTAGATCCGCAACCTACTAAAACAGAGCTTGTTAACCCTAAAGAGGCTATTAAAGAAGCTAATTTTCTCTTATTCATTTTCATTAAATAATTCACCTTATTTTCATTTGTATTTTTTATAAAAAATTTTAATTCTTTCTTAAACTAATTTATATTACATATTTTTTTTATTATTTTCCGAGAATCAGAGAGAAAGCGAATTAAGTATTTAAATGCTGATAAAATGATCGTTTTGATTTTTTATTATGGCTCTGTTAAACATTGTTTTTTGAACAAAAAAAAGACAACTCTGTGGTCTTGTACGACTTAATGAACTAACACACCTTTAGTTTTATAAGATTCAAAATGAATTTTAGTTAAGGTTAAATAAAAAAAATAGTTACAAAGAGCACTAATACTGTCCATATAAATGATGATTTAATCTTTTTCGCATTTGAAATTGTATTCTTTTTTATTAAGGTTAAAACTAAAATATTTATTAAAAATAGAAAATAATAGATGGTTATGAATAAAATCCACCTACTACTCTGAATTACTTCACTGAGGGGACTTATAAAAAACGCACTAATAAATACAACTATTGATATAACCAATAGGAAAGATACTATTATGTGCATTTTTTTCCAAATAGGATGCAATAAAAAAGTATTACTTTTCTTAGATTGAAAAAACATAAGTAAGCTAAATAAACCAATAACAGCAATAATAAATAATAGTGTCATTAACATCTGTACTGTATTTACAGTGTTTGATAGATTTGACGTTGCCATATCTTTCTTAAAATAATCAGTTATAAATGCGAGAATTCCTAAAATTATTACTATAATCCCTTGGAGAAACGTCCACCGTGAAAACATCAATACATGCACACCCTCTCTCTATATTCTACGGATAGAAAGTCCCAATAGTTTCATAATTTTCCCTTATTGAACTAACCTGCCCCTATAGTTCCATAAGAAAAAAGTTGCTTCAGCAACCTCCCTTATTGAAGTATTTAATCCATCAATCTATAAAACAAAAAAAATAGCTCATAACTAATCTTTTTTGTTCTTAATAATAAATTCTCCTAATTTTCCTAATAAATGTAATGTGTAAATAATCATTAAGGCTCTGGCTACTACAAAACCATCTATAGCTAAGTCATATCCGCCTCGTAATAAGGCTGAATCCGAAAACCAAAAATAAATTGATATTGCCAGAGGTATTAATAGAAAAATCAAAGCTAGTTGAGTTTTTTCATCCATAAGATCCCGCCTTATTATATGTATTTTACAAATAATAGCATTATTCCTGGAAATAAAAAACTAAAAAGTGGAAATTATTTACTACTTAGATGGCTCTGTAAGGCATTTTAGTAAGAGGTAATATAAATACGTCAGAGGGTATAATTCCGCCCACCAATGCACATCGTTTTTGGCATTTTACGATAGGTCTTATAATAGCACTCCTTATGGAAAGTTCCGTAAGGAAAAGCTGCCTTAAGACAGCTCCGATCTTCAACTAACGCATGCGTTAGTTGCATAAGTAAGAGGTTTGAAAAAATAGCCTGTATATATTTGAACGATGAATAACTTACCTATTTTCTTGTGTTTGTTTGCACCATATACAGAAAATTGGGAAAAACGTAATCAAAAACGTAACTAAGTTTATAAATTCATCAAAAAATACGTTAGAAACATTGATATATCAACAATTTAATAGATTTCAGTTTATTTAATTGAGGTATATTTTTTCAATTATTTTAAATTATTCTATATTAGTTCTTACGATGAATACAATGTTTCTTAACTATCGCAATTGACTAGAATTGATTTACAACCATTTAGAAACGTAACCAAAACCGTAACCATTTTTATAAAAAACTCGTCAAGCGTAAAATTGAAAGTATGAATTAAAGCAGCCGTTTCTATATTGGAATGCGTTGCTTTATTTTTTATTGGAGCATATCAGAAATGTTTAGCTGTGGTAAGAAAACTACTAGCAATAAAAGCTATTAAGCTAAACGCTGGTAGCTTGCTACATTCCATCTATGCTTATTAATCAGCTTTGTGTGTTCAGAAAACCATTCTAAGCGATTTTCAAACTTTCTAATGATGATTGATAAGCTAATTTTGTCTAAGGCTAACTCTAACTCATCATCTATCTATTTTTTTATATAAAGAATTCCATAATTGCGTAAACCTGTAAACCTTTTAACCTATAAACGTTGATATAGTAGGTTTTTTATAGGTTTACTCATTGGTTTACCTTTAAGTTATTAGAAGTAAATTCAGCGCATTGGTATTCCCTGACTTTCTTTGAGTGTGGGGTGTTGAGAAAGTATCTTGCTGAAAAGATCGAGACTTATCTTTTTATTCAGCTACCTAAGCCAAGTGAGTATCCAAATGTTTTAAAAATTTCTGCTGGAGATTACTGGTGTATCCAAAATAACGGCTGGTCTATTGATTCTGCTACTGAAATTTTTAGTGAGGAATGGATATCTGATGACGAGTTTTTTGTCACCGAATCTGAAATTTATGGGAATAATAAACTCAATCGTCAATTGAAAAAAGAACTTCGAATAAGAAAAACATAGGGAGATTTTAGTCTTCCTATGTTTTCATTCATATTATTTATCTGTTTGTTTTTGCTTCTTTTTCAAATACTCCGCACGTATTTTTTCAAGTTGCTGCTTTTTATCAAATTTGGCAGGCGTCTGTTTTTCATGAAACTTTGTCACAGCTACCTGACCTTTGTAATCCAATTGATATTTTCCCACTTTGTTCACCTACTTTTCATGTCTTTAAAGAGAATCTATTCAACAAATATAATATACCTTATTTTACTGAAGTAAACCTTATTACTTTATTAGTGTACTGCTAACTTTGCATATATCAGTAAAAACATTAAAAACTTAGTAAAAAAATTCATCGCCAAATGGTATTCATTTCATTGCTATAATCAAAATAAAATGCCTTGACACTCTGCATAAGCCTCAATAATTCTATTTCTTGTTTGTTCAGCTCTCTTCTAAAGGTCCAATTGTTCGGTAAATAAGGTTTAAAATATTAAAACAATCTAAGTCTACTCCATCTTTTAAATGGTTCTTAATGCTAATAACCATTACGTTCTCGATGATTTCAAATTTAGGTTTCTGAGGGGAAATATTGTTTTTTTTGCAAAGTCTTTTTACTACTTGTTTAAAAAAATCTACATCCCCAATATTTTTCTCCAAAAAATCACCCCTTGTTATTAACTTTTCTACTTATATCTATCTTAATCCAAATATTACCTTATTCAACTAACCTGCCCCTAAGTTGCATAACAAAAAGGTTGCTGCAGCAACCTCCCTTATTGAAGTAAAGCACCCGTTAGTTCATTAAGATAAGCGATTCTTATTAAAGAATCGCGCCCTTTTCTTGAATAAGCACATAACTTTGTATTAGCTGGTATTCCCCCCCTTAAAGCAAGTTACTTTGTCACAGGGCTTCAACCTTAGGATTTCTCCACCAGTTGCCTGTCAGCTACCGAGCGTCTTGGCACTTACTCGGGTTGGACTTTCGCCAACTAACAATTAATGGCTTGCTGGGCACGCAGGAAGTAAAGAGACGGTTCTTGTGCTTCACCAGCAAGTGAATGAAGCAGTAGAACCGTCCCCGTGCATCCTATCCTTAATTTAATTTTCGTAGATAACCTTATCGTTCACAATTGTCTTAAGTACTTTGATTTCTTTAATTTTTATAGGGTCAATTGTTAACGGATTTTCTTCCAGAACAACAAAGTCCGCAAATTTCCCTTTTTCGATTGAGCCTTTTTCATTTTCCTCGAAGTTTTGCCATGCTGCATCACTTGTTACTGCGCGAAGTGCCTCTAATGGTGTGATTCTTTGCTCCGGACCAATCACCTTGCCGCTTCTTGAAATCCGGTTAACAGCAGACCATACTGCCTGCAGCGGGTCCATTGGGGTAATGTGAGAATCAAGATGAATGCTAAATTTAATACCACGATCAATGGACGATTTAAGAGGGCTCATCATAGCGGCACGTTCAGGCCCCATGAATATATCCCTGTGCTGATCGCCCCAAAAGAAGGTATGGGAAACAAAATATGATGGTGTAACACCCAGTTTCTTCATTTCATCCAATTGATCTAATCTAGCCATTTGAGCATGCTCAATACGATGACGGGCATCCTTATGCGGATACTTCTCCTGGGCAGTACGGAAGGCGTAAAGAATATCATCAATTGCTGCGTCTCCGTTACCATGAATCGCAATTTGGTATCCAGCCTTATGCAATTCCACTACTCGCTTCGTTAATTCCTCACGACTTGTCGCCGGATATCCCCGATAATTTGGATCATCTCCCGGCGGCACGTGGTACGGTTTACTTAAATAGCCGGTGTACCCTTGAATGGATCCATCATGAGACAGCTTCACAGGGCCAAGCTTCAACATATCACTACCGAAACCTGTTACAAAACCGCCTAATTCACCAGGGGTTATAACGCCACCAAACCCGGCACCCATGGCTGTAACCCTTAACGGCAGCAAACCTTGCTTCTGATATCTTTGTAAATCAATAAGACCCTGTTTATTTGCCCCAGCTATAATCGAGGTCGTTACACCTTTTGAGATATAATCCTGGACAGCCTTTTTAAACGCTGCAAGATTTTCCTCTTCTGTAACAACAGGAATATGCTTGCTTACAAGACCTTTAGCAGATTCCTCTAATACCCCAGTCGGTTCTCCTGTCTTAGGGTCTCTTACGATTACCCCACCAGGTGGATCAGGAGTATCTTTTGTAATTCCTGCCAATTTAAGTGCAACACTATTAGCTACTGCTAAATGTCCGGAAGTATGTCCGATATAGATTGGATGCTCCGTTGATACCTTATCCAGATCTTCACGTGTCGGGTGACGTCCTTCCGCTAAAAGTGTCTGATCGTACCCTCGCCCGAGTATCCATTCACCTTCGTGGGTTTCCATAGCTCGATCTTTTAAGGCAATGATCAGATCATCAATATTTTTAATAGGACCTACCGGTGGGCTATTTAAATTAACTTGAACAGTCCCATCCATTCCGGAGCTCGGAAAATGACTGTGGGCATCATAGAATCCCGGCAATAACACTTTATTCTTTAAATCAACAACTTTCGTGTGCTGTCCCTTTAACTTGCTAATTTCCTTATTTGAACCAACAGCAATGATTTTTCCGTCCTTGACTGCTACGGCTTCGGCAATAGTAGTATCTTTGTCCATGGTGATAACTTTTCCGTTAAAGTAAACAGTGTCAGGTGCAAGAGGGTCAAGATGGTCTGGAAGTGTACCTGAAGAAAAGCCTACTAATGCAAGCACAAAAACAAGGGAGAAGATAAACAAATTTCTTTTACTTAAAAAATTTCTTTTCAAGAAAAAACCCCTTTTCTGATTTAAGATCCTATCCATAACACCTCTTGATTTATGCCATATACACCGATGATGTTCTAAGAAATATTTCATTTAAACAACTAGAAAGAGCCCCCCTACTAAATGCTGTTGAAAAAGCTTCATAAACATCATGATGTCCGTACCAAATATAAATATATTATACGAAATATTCTGAATTTTACATAGGGGTATATTTATTTTTCTCCAAAAATCATTAGGATGGCCCAATTGTTGAACAAAGATCAAACAGCACTGTTGAACTAACCTGACTTTAGCTCCATAAGAAAAAGAGCTGCCGAAGCAACTCCCTTATTGAAGTAAAACACAGGATAGTTCGTTCAGAAAAGCCATTCTTGAATAAAAAATCGCTACGCTGAAAAATGATTATTTTGGTTATTGCTCTCATAAATTCTTGAACTACTTCTCCAAGGATGGTATCCGTCACCTATATAAGTGAATCCATATTTTTCATAGTATCCAATGTGGTCAGTACAAAGGAAAACTTTATTGAATCCTGCTTTTTCGGCATCTGCTTTAGCACGTAAAAATAGCTCTTTATCTAAAGACCTACCACGATAGCTAAATACATGATTTCCACCCGGTTACGATATCTTGAGGCTGTAAGGAACATAATTCAGCTGGGGTAGGAAAGAGGCGTAGGGCCCGTGTCCTAGTAGGAATTGCTCGTAATGGCTCTGCCTATAAACCGGAAATGGTCTTCCCTCTTGAACAACTAGCAGCGTAAATTAAAATTCACATTGTTTTTTACGAAAGTTAGCTTATTCGTAGAATTTCAAAGAAAGCACGAAGTACTGGATTTATAGAACAAAAGGGCATTGATCCGTTCCATTAGCAAAACCGGCCTCCCCCCTTGGATAGGCATGACGAAGGAATGAAAGGGCATATGATTATGACCCGTTGAGACATGGGAGGGAAGCCTCCAGGGGCAGCGTGGAGAATGTACGCATTATATTTAATAATATTGGATTTTCAATAGATCCTCTATTTCAATCTGCCCTCATCTTATCAAAACGGTCCTATCTCTTTCGTTCATCTAAAGCAACCTATACCATGTGGTTTGAAATCCTGCGAATAAGCGAGTATTCGTGAGCATTATCTATTATACTGAGGTAGTACTATAAAACTTATAGTAAAGTTGACACAAACTGTGCAATAAGTTAAAAAGATGAAAGAAAAAAGACCTTATTCAGTTTATATGGAGGCCACTCACCTAATCAGTAGCCTCTATATTTATTTTGAAAAGATGATTTACTTTCCTTGTACTTTTAATATTTCATCTTATTTAGAAACATAAGCTACTTCTTTATATTTTCTAATGCTCTATAAGCATTTGCTTCTCCTGAACCAAATAAAGCATCTTGTCCATTCTTTCCATAGTCAAGAGCTGTTTGCTTAATACGTGCTGTTACTTGGGCAGGTTTATACTCCGGATGAGCTGCCTTAATAACTCCTGCAATTCCAGCTACTTGAGGAGTGGCCATAGAAGTACCAGCATTAAACTCATATGAAGTACCTAAATAGGTAGGCCAAGTACTTAGGATTAAGTTACTTGGATCAGCCGCCGCAGGATCATTGGTTTCTGCATATTTAGACCCATAATCTCCTCCAGGAGCTGCCACGTCAATAGCACTGTTTCCATAATTAGAGTAGAAAGCAAGCTGTTGAGTTGACCATTTTGTGGAGGCAGACACATTAATAACTCCTGGCATTTGTGCTGGTACTACAGTTGCAGGCCCTTTCACGCTCATTCCATATGGTTCATACATTTTATTTAAAAATTCGTTTACTTCCTTCTTGTCATCTAAATTTAAACTTTCATTACCACTACCGGCTACTACAGTTACTCCATTCTTTACTGCATATTGAATTGCTCTCTTCCAAAGTAACGTTTCAGCGACTGATTTATAACTTTCTCCCTCAATTGTCATTTTGGTATTATTATAGAAGCGAAGAGACATATTAATAACATCTACCTTGTCATTTGTTGCTGCAATAATTCCATCTATAATCCAAGCTGGTAATCCAAGGGCTTGCTCTGAGTATAATACGCGATAGGATCGGATTCCTAAATCTGGTCCTACACCGTTTACTTTACCATTTGCTCCAATGATCCCGGCAACGTGAGTACCGTGCCCATTGCGATCTTTTATATCAGTAGGATCACCTGTTTCAGATTCATCCATTCCAGCAGGAACAAGATTACGTCCACCTATTATATTATTCTTTAAGTCAGGATGAGACTCATCAATTCCAGTATCAATCACTCCCACCACTGCTTTATGAGTAATACTACCATCTTTATTTTTATATCCGCCTGTTTCTAAATCATATGATTTCCCGCCGTTGGTCACCCTTTGAATATCCCATTGGGAGTCCCAATAACTCTCTGAATTTTGCTGGCTGATGATACTAGACTCATAGTTATAAGGGCTGACTGCTGTTTTGTCTAAGGTTAGGGGAATTTCTCTGTTAGCAGCTTCTATTGAAGAATTACTTTTTAGGTTTTTAAGAAAAGAAGGCTCGTCAGATTGAGCTTCTAATCCTCCAACTTCGGGAAGAACTTTAGTTACTTTACCACCAGCTTTCCGTATTACCTCTTGATAATTCTCTGGTAATCCACTTTTAAAAGCTATTGCGTATGTGTCATTCATCTCCTGATTTTGACTCTTAGCTTGGGTAGGAACACCACCAACGGACAGTATCCCTGCTCCTACTGCAATCGAAAGTACCGTATGTAAAATTTTCTTTTTCATATGTCTCCTCCTATATATGGAAAATATTCATCATATACTATCTTAATATACAACAACTTAAATTCCAAGTTTTCCTAATAAATCTCATATTATTGAAATAAAGAATAAATATTTTTTAATAAATAAAAGAGCAGCTGTCCCGTGATAAAGCTCGGAATACTCCTCTCATTATTATTGTGATGAACGCAGTATTATTTAGATAATATTAAATAAGCTCTGTAGTCGAGATTTTATGGTCTCAACAGTATCCTCTACTTTTTCTACGTAATCAAGCCATTCTTTGAGATAAGGTTTTGAACTAATGATCAAATTGAAAAACTCTTCAGCGTCACCCACATTGAATAACCTCAAAGATACTTCGTCATCGATTTTATGTATTAACAAAAATTCTCCTCCTCTGTGTTGATCAATTATCTGGCCCTATAATGGAAATAAGCGCTGTTCCTTGTTACAGAAAAGCGCCTGATTGTGGAAGAAGAACATTATATGTAACATTTTTCTACATTAAAACACAGGTGGGGTAACTGAAAATAATACAACTGCATTTTGACTAAAATTATTTTCCCATTTATGTTTTAAATTTGCTGGTATTTTCACACTATCACCAGCTTCTAATAGATATTCTTCTTCACCTAAATACACCTTAATATTCCCTTCCAAAATAAATGCTACTTCCTCTCCTCTATGTTCTAGAAGATTTTCTGACGAAGAAGTATTCGAAGGAACTTTCATAATCGCTGTTGCTAAATTACCCGTAAAATTAGGTGACAATAACTCATAAGACAAATTATCAATGATCATTTTCTTACGATTACTAGACCTAACGATTAAATCCTCCGTAATTGTTTCTTCAAGTAAAAAACTAAAAGTTGGAACATTCAGGGTTTTAGCTAAGACCTTTAGGGTTTGAATAGAAGGATTCGCCAAACCTCGTTCAATTTGGCTTAACATTGAAGGTGTAATTTCAGCTAATTTTGCTAACTCTCTACTACTCAATCCTTTAGCTTTTCTATATTTTTCAACTTTCTTACCAATATCTATATTTTCCATAATCGATACTCCTTAACAAAATGTTAAATTTAATTTAAATGAATTAAATTTAAATTAACATAAAGATAATTGTGTGTTAAACTGTATTAAAATTTATTTAATTATAATTTATAATACAACTCGTTACAAGAAAATTAGGAGGTTTAAACAAATGAAAGAGATTGAAAGCAAAGAAATACAAACATGGAAAGACCAATATCCTTTACTAAACAATCTCATTTCGATGGATGAAGTATTTTGGCTCAATCCAAATGTCGAAAAATTTCAAACGGGCATTAAAAAATCCCCCCTTACTCAAGAAGATGTAAGAGATGCAGATGAAAGGTTGAAACGTTTTGCTCCATATATCGCCAAGGTTTTCCCTGAAACAAAAGGAACGAATGGTATCATAGAATCTCCTTTAGTGAGAATTCCTGCCATGAAACAATCCTTAGAACAGGATTATCAACAACCTATATTAGGAGAATTATTACTAAAATGTGATAGTCACCTTCCTATATCAGGATCTATTAAAGCAAGAGGCGGGATTTATGAAATTCTCAAACATGCAGAAGAATTAGCTTTTCAACATCAATTGTTAACGATTCAAGATGATTATTCGATTATTGATAGTGATAGGTTTCGAACCTTTTTCTCACAATATTCAATCGCAGTAGGCTCGACTGGAAATTTAGGACTTAGTATTGGCATCATCAGTGCAAAGTTAGGTTTTAATGTTTCTGTTCATATGTCAGCTGATGCAAAACAGTGGAAAAAGGACTTGCTTAGAAGCAAAAATGTCAAAGTTATTGAATATAAAGCTGATTATAGTAAAGCTGTAGAGGAAGGTCGAATCCAAGCAAATAGTGACCCATCATGTTATTTTGTGGATGATGAAAATTCTCACGACCTATTTTTAGGATATGCAGTGGCTGCATCTCGATTGAAGAAACAATTAGAAGAGCTAGAGATAATAATAGATGAAAATCATCCTTTGTTTGTTTACCTTCCATGTGGAGTAGGTGGAGGTCCTGGAGGCGTAGCTTTTGGTTTGAAATTATTGTATCAAGACTATGTTCACTGTTTCTTTGCAGAACCTACCCACTCACCGTGTATGTTACTCGGTTTAATGACTGGACTTCATGATAAAGTTTCTGTACTTGATGTTGGTATCGATAATGTAACAGACGCGGATGGACTTGCTGTAGGAAAACCATCTGGGTTTGTGGGTAAAACTATGGAACCTTTTTTAAGTGGTAATTATACGGTTAGCGATGAACAGTTGTATAAGTTGCTAAAAGAGCTAGTCGATACAGAGGGGATCCATTTAGAACCCTCTGCACTAGCAGGCATGATAGGACCAAGTAAATTATGTAAAGAGGGCATCGATTATTTACAGAAGCATAGTTTAACGGAAAAGATGAGTAAGGGTACACATATTATTTGGGGGACTGGTGGAAGCATGGTTCCTGAAGAGATGAAGACACAATATTATCAAAAAGGGTTGAAATTATCGTTAGAGAAACAGAAGTAATTTAACAAGGGGTAGTTTAACCCTGTGTTTTTATATTTAAAATTTCAGTTCTTGTTAAACTAGCCTCCCGATAGTATAAGTACAAACCCTCACAAAATCTTCTAAACTTTGATTTAGATATCAAATTTTCTATGAAGGTGTTGTTCCACAATCTGGCCCGATTGTGGAACAACACAATCCTGCATATCGATACTTTTTAAATCTACAGTAGGCTTTTTTTATTTTTCTTGCTTATTAGCTAACTGTTTTTATATAACTTTGAATATAATTGTTTATTTTTGTGTTAGTTCTATAAGCTCTAAATAAACTTTTATTAAAGTCCACCATCTAAACCGTCAATTTTTACTCCTCTACTCCAATCACGATCGATTTTTAATTCATTATTTGTGGTGGATATGGTTAGTTCTCCTACTTTCTCATAAATTTTAGATGAGTTCTCGTCATAAACTTTAAATTTCGTTGTATATAAGTAATCTATTGTGCCATCATCATTTTTGCTTTGTTCTTCAAGTTTCACATCTTGTACTTCAATACTTTTATTAATTTGTTTGGATACCAATTCTGGTATTTGAAATTTACGGTTAGCGATTTCTGCATTATATTGTTCTTCTGTTAAATAAACTTTAATTTTTTCTGCGATTTCATCAAAAGTTGGAGGATTGGATGAATCTTTAATGGTATATAGTTCTGTACTATAGTCTTTAAATAATTTTTCTGCCTTTTCTATATTGACCACTTTTTCCTCTTTAACAGGTTTCCCCTCTTTTTCCACACCGTTTTCTTTGACCACATCCTTGTTACAAGCAACTACACCAATAAACAATACAAACAAAAAAAATAAACTAAAAATTTTCTTTATGATAGCCACCTCATTTCCTTCAAATGTTCCTACACTCAACATCTTCTATACAAATTGTGCATTATCCTTGTTCAACTATCCTGCCCCGATAGTTGCATAAAGAAAAAGCTGCCTTAAAGACAGCTCCGATCCTCAGCTAACGCACCCGTTAGCTTAACAAGAGAGGTTTTAATTATCGTCTATCACAAGAGTTATCATATGAAGGTTTGGAATATAAATTTCAAAGCCATCCATAGTGTTTGAAGCTAAAAATTCATTGGGAAGTTCCAGCCATTTAGATGCAATATTATTTAGCATAGGTTTTACATTAGATTCAGATGATTCATCTATATCAAGAAAAACCTTGTACATACCTTTAATTTTCCAATACTCCCCAATTTCAGAAACAGACATGAAAACTTTATAATTAACAGCAAATTTCTTAAAATCATCTAAGTGTTTGTTAGTTTCTTCTGAATTACTTGCCTCAAGAAATAATGTAAATTTCATAAGCAAAACTCCTTAAATATAGCAAAAGTTCGTCTTATTAAAGTAAAATCCTTCTTCAACAATACTGCCCCGTTAGTGAAAAAATGAAATTACCTTTTCTTCTAATCAAATTGATTAAATAGTACATCTGTGAAATCAAAAATGAAAGAAGAATGACAATTTGTATGTTCCCTAAGAATGAAGTTGTTTCCTGATAAAATAGAAATTTTTTGAAAGGTACACACTAAAACACCAATCTACTCTCAATATGATTTTTCATACTAATAAGAGACTTGGAACTTCCATATTCGGTAAGAGAATCTTGAAAATCTGCTAGCGTTTCAATAGATATCGTTTGAACTTTAATTAGATAATTGAAATCCCCACTAATTCTATGTAACTCAGAAACTTCTTTAGAATCTTTACAGAATTCAATGAAAGATTGGCATTTCTCAGTTTTGAATAAAATAAATGCTGTTACTCCTTTGTCCAACTTATCTGGATTAAGTACAGTGTTGTAGCTTAAAATTATTTTTTGTTCCTCTAATTTAGAAATGCGTTCTTTCACAGAAGGTTGTGACATAGCAACCTTTTGGCTAATTTTCGAAATAGGAATGCGCGCATTTTTTTGTAAAATCTCCATTATTTTATAGTCAACCGCATCTAAATCACTGTAATTTTTCACACTTACAACTCCTTAGGTATTTATTTAAAAATACCATTATTTATAAGGTTTTATATCAAATTTAGCTTATTAATCATATGTATTCATCACATAGAATAAAGTACACTAAAAAAGGGAGGCGTTTTTATGTCTATTAAAGGAATTGCACATATTGCAATCCAAGCAAAGGATTTCGATGAAGTCATTAGATTTTATACTAATGCATTGAATTTTAAAATTGCACATACTTGGGCACTACCTGAGTTTAATTTAGAGAAAGCTGCTATGCTCGTTTCATCCGATGGTAATACATTTATAGAAGTCTTTGATTACGAGGCACAAATAGCTGCTCAAGGAAGAAAGGCTTTGGAGCATGAAGAAATAAAACATGGTGCATTATTACACTTTGCCTTAACAGTAGAGAATGCAAGTGAAGCTTATAAAACAGCTATTCACTTTGGGGCAAAAAACTGTGTTCCACCAGCTACAATGGGATTAGGATATCCAGTAATTAAAGTTAATAATGCACTTGTATACAGCCCAAATGGGGAAGTCATTGAGTTTATTGAAAAGGTAAATTTCCAACAATTCAATTGATAATATTTACTGTTACTCATCCCTAAGAGGTGTTTCAATGAAATTTTTTTACAAACCGTTTAACTTTGTTTTAAACGGTTTAGCTTTATTTTATATTTAAACTCTGATCTTCAGCTAATACACCCGTTAGTTATATAAACATCTATTAATTTTCGAACGGTTTTCAGTAAAAAATGTAGTTGAAAAGGTAAAAATCTTCCCCTACTAAAAAAGGGAAAGATGATGAAAATTATTTTTTTATATAATGAAGCATAGCAAGTTGACCTAATTTTTCTACTTTGGTTAACGTGTATTTTAGAGTAATATCATCTCCGTTATAAAGGGAGATTCCTTTCCCTAAAATAATAGGTGCAATGGCTAGGTGAAATTCATCAATTAAATTTTCTTTAAAAAATTCACGAGCTAAGTTTCCTCCACCAATTAACCATATATCTTTACCAGGCCTTTGTTTTATATTTTTAATGAAATTTTTGACATCTTCATCAATAAATGAAGCATATTCATCTGATCCACTAACAGATTTAGAAAATACATAATTTTTATAATCACTATACGGATAATTCATATCAAATCCACGAATGACATCATAAGTTCCTTTTCCCATAACAACAGTGTCAATTCTTTCCAGGAGTGAATTGTAGCCAGAATCTCCTTCTACTTCTGTTGATTCTAACCACTCTAATGTACCATCATCATTTGCAATATAGCCATCAATTGAAGTACCAATGTATAAAATAATGTTACGCTGTTTTTTCATGTAAATCTCCATTCCTTTGTTTCAGATGATAAAATTAGTATACCTATTAAACTATATAAATTCTTCTGTTTCTTAACTTTCAACTATTGAACTATTCTGCCCCGATAGTTCAATAAGAAAAGGAAAGTAGTTCGTATATTAGCCGCCAAATTGGCGGCCTTCTTATGGCGCTAAAGCACCCGTTAGTTCATTAAGAAAAGCGAATCTTATTCAAGAATCGCGTCCGTTAATTAAACAAGTTACACGCTTGTAAATCTTTATTACTCTTACTCAATACATAATTCTGAGATATCCTTCCAGCCATAAGCAATATCCTCTACTATGGTTCCTCCAAACGTACTGGTCCTATGAATGTATTCTTTTCCTCCCATACGTTCATAAAATCCAAGTCCAGAATTATTCTGTTTCATTACCCAAACCATCATAGAATAAATACCTTTTTCTTTAAAATGTTTAGCAATAGCTGAAATAAGCTGCCTACCAACACCAAATCCTCTACATTCCTGTAAGAGATAAAGCGAATATAGTTCTCCATCGTAATTCTTCTCATCTATACTTTTACCGGATGCAAAACCTATAATTTTCCCTGTTTCATTAATTGCAACATATATAAAAGGTTCATTTTCGTTATATAAAAAATCATTCCATCTTTTTTCAGCATCTTCATACGATAATTCGTCCAGATAATCGTCAGGTACTAGATCACGATAAGTAGTCCTCCAACTATCAACATAAACTCTTGATATGCCTTTTATATCTTCTTTCCTTGCTTTTCTAATTTCCAAGTTAAGTACCTCCAATGCAAAACAGTAAAATAATAAAATTTATTATAACATTCTTTCTTCAACCCTCAGTTAGCTCAATAAGTGTTATTCCATAAAATGAACCAATTGTTGAACAAATCAATATGCACTCTTGAACTATCCTGCCCCGATAGTTCTATAAGAATAGAGTCGCCATTATCAATACAGTCGCTGATAATATCGTTAAAGACTATGAGGAAAACATTCAGTTTGCAAAAACAAATGAAAGTTATTGGAAAGGAACAGCGTTAGGGACTCGAATCAATCTTGGGAATATTAAATTATCTAAAGAAAATGAACAATATCGAGTGGGAATTCCAGTAGAATTTCATAATAAACAAAAAAGATACAATGGATTTAATGACAGTGAACCAATAGTAGAAACATTTGAGGAATATTGGTTAGCTTTAACTTATAATGAAAAATTCAAACGCTGGATTATAGTTGATGTAAAAGATTACTATGCATTGAATAAAGAATTTATCGAAGGAAATGACGTGGTGAAAAGTGAATTTTAATAATAAAAAAGCCTACGATCCTTGCTATTCAAGGAAGTTGGGCGGTTGTTAAACATTCGACTCCCGAAATATTTGTTGAAATCAAGCATCAGTAAAAGTGTACAGTGCGTTATACTGATGCTGTAAAGTTACAATAAACTTATTTAATTCTGAGGCCTTAAACACGCAATTTGGACGCTCTCTATAACAAAGGCGCCTGATTGTGGAGATCATTTATGCTGTCTAATTGAATAAAAGCATACAACGAACGAGTGCAAAATATCCTATTTTAATAAATCATTGACCTTGATTCTCCAAACCATATGATCATACCCTTCATCCCAATAATCCTTTAACAAATAATCAGGATCTCCAAATTTCTTTTTCCAGATTTTTTGTGCACGAATATATCCACTATCTAAACAAAATTCTTCTATGCCCCTATGCTGCAAAGTATGATACATTGTCTTCAATAGTAAATTACCTACCCCATTCCTCTGGTAGTCAGGATGAACAAATACTGTACCTACCTCAATTAGCTTATTTAAAGCATTTTTTGTACAATTGCATATCAGCTCGCTTGATGGACCGTATTCGATTGAACCAATAATTTTATCATCATCTAAAGCAATCAAGAAATATCGTTTTTCCCCATTGCTTTCAAGATCACTTTCTAAGTATTTTTTCTTAGCTTCGATTTCATCTTCTATATCATCCAACTTCTCTCCGATACCTTCTTTAGTAAACGTGTCTGTAATCACTACCCTAAAAAAATGATTTAACTCTTTAATGTTCTCAGTTCTTGGCCTTCTAATCTCAACATTAAGCACTCCGAACCCCCTCCCTCTCAGCTCTTAAATTCTATAAAGTTTTCAATAATCCTTTTTGAAGTATCTGCTTCTTTAGTTTAAGTGAAAACCTACAAAATTTTCATATCATATTTCTGTAGCTTTGAACAAAGTTTTATCAAATTAATACAAGAAACCTATATATGAATAAATAGAAAGGGCATGTTTTGAAAAAAGATTAATCAAAACATGCCCTTATACTATTTAATTTGATTATTCTTTTATAAAAAAGATTGATCATTTTTGTGTTCCTTAATGAACTAACGCACCGTTAGTTCATTAAGGAATGATTCAATACTCAACTATATTTAGCCATTGACCATCAGGTTTATCATTTATCTCAAATAAATTGACACCAAGCTCTTTTAATACTGCCGTTTCTCTAGCAGTACCACATGCGAATGCAAGTACAAAGAAACTCTTCTTTCTTTTTATTGCGATGTCCCCTGTAACATTTTAAAAAGTCGGCTCATCTATTTATGAACATTTTCATATTTAGCATTAAGAATACTGGCAAATCCTACTGAACCTCATTACATAACCGACCGATATTCTCGACTTCAACAACGACCTCATCCCCTGACTTGATCGGGCAGCTGCCAGATGGTGAACCCGTGGCCAAAATGTCACCTGGCTCAAGTGTCATTACCTGCGAAAGCCAGCTGATTAGATACGGAATGCTTAAAGACATTTCATTGGTATTCCCGTCCTGGACAACGCGGCCATTTAAAGTGGTCACAATCCGTAAATTTGTAGGATCTACCCCGGTAACGATGCACGGCCCCAAAGGTCCGAACGTATCAAATCCTTTGCCCCGCGTAAACTGTGGATCTTTTTTTGTAAGATCTCTTGCTGTGACGTCATTAAATATTGTGCAACCAAACACATAATCAAGCGCATCTTCTTCTTTAATGTTTTTTCCGCGCTTTCCAATCACCAAGGCTACTTCCCCTTCAAGTTCTACTTGGTTGGATAGATCGTTTGGAGGAAGGATAATTTTCTCCTTGTCTGGAATAAGCGCAGATAATGGCTTTAAAAATAGAAATGGTTCTACAAGGTTTGCCTCTCCCCCTGTTTCCTTCGCATGACCTGCATAGGTCCAGCCGAAATTAACCACTTTAGAAGGTTTTACAGGTTCCAAAATTTTAACGTCACTATATTTCAGCTCTACCCCGTCATACTTTATTTCCTTGTTGACAAGTTCAGCAAAACTGCTAGACAGTTGTAATATCATCTCATCCTCAACAATACCGTAATGTATTTTGCCCTGTTGATTCTGATAGCGAACTATTTTTTGTGTTTTTTGTAGCACATTCATGATGAATAAACTCCTTTGATAAGTAAGGTATACTACCTCAGATAATATAAAATTCGGGTCTCCACATAATCGCAAACGAAGACTTCCAACTTCATTATAACCGAAAAGCCCAATGAAAATGAAGTTAGTGGTAATATCGAAGTCGCTCTAGACATAATAGTAGGGAAATGGAAGCCTGTAAGTAACACCTCAATGACACTTGGAACATAATTAAACGCTTCTTCGGGAGACATTCCTTTAGTAATTGATTCGAACGAATTACAGGATAATCTCCTACTTCGTAAGTTTTAGGAATTAATATTTTAATGCTTTAACTACTTCTTTTTTATCCCTTATTGATATTTCTACTAACTCATTTAACTCTGGGCATTCTTTGAGTGCATCCACTCCAACTGAATCTAAAGTAAATAGAGATATAATCAAAATCAGTACAATAAGTTTTTTTATATAAAAACACACATCTTTTCTAATCTTTCCTAATTAGAAAAAAGTTATCAATCCTTCTTCAACTATTCTGCCCCGATAGAGGCATAAAGAAAAAGCTGCCTTAAAGACAGCTCTGATCTTCAGCTAACGCACCCGTTCATTAAGACTTATTGTAGAATGGACACAAACTGCGAAATTATGAAATCTAATTTAATCTGCAACATATTTAGTTAGCTCATTCAATTCTTTGTCATTAATATACCGATGTTTGTATGAAATCACACTATATTTAGTATATTTTTTTCCTGGTATACGAATAGTCATTTGAATTAACTTAAAAGGCGGGTTGATGGGTCCCTCATATCCAATTACATGTAATGACACTTCATATGTATCATTTTGAATATCTCTTGAAATTTTTTCAATTCTATTAAATGTGAATAATTGACTATCACCGTGTTTTTCCATAACTTCAAGAATGGTTCCACCAAGATATCTTAGAAAAGCTAATTCCATAATGGAAGGTGGCTTGTTTTGAGGAATTGTTTCAATTGTGTTTTTTGCTTCAGTAGCACTACTAGACGAAATGAAAAAGATAAGAAAGAGTATGGCTATTTTTTTCATTATTAAGTCTCCTTGTAGATTATTATCTTATTTTTTACAAGAAGTTAGGTTTTATCCATAAAATTCTTTATTGCACAGTTCAAATACACTACTGTTGGCTTAAAATAAAGTTCGATTAAAAAGTTGCTGAAAACATTCATTTCATCATAAAAAGAATCCCCTACGTTTTGAACAAAGATTGATCAAAATGTAAGGGATTTAGCTCTCGAAAATGTTATAAAAAAGATTGATAATTTTGGTAAGCGAATAAGTTATAATAACCACCATTTCTTTATAAACTCACAAATTCACTTTCCATATTATTTTGTTCGAAACGAATGGTAGTAGGTCGCCATTAATGTCATTAACATTGGAATAGTAATGACAAGTGATAATAAAAAAAGTTTTGAAAATATTGTACTTAATAATCCTGAACTTACTGAAAAAACTATATAGCTTACAATGAGCATAGCCATACTGATGGCAACTGCTAATATAACTGGTTTTCTAAGGTTTTTTATCTTTTCCTGTTTTGTTTCCTTATCTGTATAAATTGGCTTTGTATCAGGTCTCGCTTTAAATAGGTGCATATTATAACTTGAACAAATATACTCCCACCCTGCCAATTCAAACATTTCAATATATTCTTCTAGTTCATTTTCTGCTAATTCTCTTACATCAAGACTAAAAATAACATCTTCAGCAACACCCTTTTCTAATTCATATCCCATTTTTTTAAAGCGTTTCACAATCCATCCTTTTGCAGCATACTTTCTTAGCATTTTTAAATCTTTTTTTTCTGAAAAAGCAATCCCGTTTGAAACTATAAATTTTGTTTCCCCCACTTTAGTTCTCCCCTTTTAATCCATTTTCAGCGAAATCAAGCATCGTTTTACGTCTCAAAATATCTTGTTCCAACACATATCTACCTTTATTTGTCAATTTATATACTTTTCTACGTGAATCTGAATCATCAAATAGCTCAATATAGGATTCGGTTATTAACTTTTTAATAATTGTGTATAGCGATGCAGGTCCAATTACTACTTGCCCATTCGTTAATTCTTCAATCAAACTCATCACCGCATAGCCATGTCTTGGTTTTGTAAATCCTGCCATAATATAAAATACAGAATCGGTTAACTGTTCTAATGATTTCATTTTCACCCTACCTTTTTATATCACTTTATGATACATCTAAAAATAATATATCATAAAGCGATATAGTTAACAATAAATATATGGAATAAATATTCAATTTTATTCCATATTTAAAGGGAGTTCTTATCAAATCATAAAAAAAATAATCAATCTTTTTTAGAAACAATCAAACTTTATTATAAATCTACAACTACGCTTATCGTAACCTGCCCCGATAGTTCCATAAAAAAAAGAGCTGCCAAAGCAACTCTCTTATTGAAGTAAAGCACCTGTCAATATGGACTATTCTTAGGAGACATTAAATACGCTTTACCTTTGACGTAACATGTGTCAGATATACCAAAAAACTGTATAAGATATTCGTATTTTCTTTGTGGGGATAGCTCTAGGAAAAGGCTAAATATTAGGAAATGAGGGGGCCTTTCAGACAATTTATCAGGTAGCGATTGATCCACCATTTACGAAAAGTATTTGTCCTGATATGTAAGAAGAATCATCAGAAGGCAGGAGCCAATAAACAAAGAGCTGCTAAAAAAGCAACTCAATCAGGTAAAAACATTATTACTGAAACTACTTATCTCTCTTACCTTAAAAAATTACTGTCCATCCTCTCTCAATTCCCTCTCTTATCTAACCCATCATTCAAAATTTTCACTTGGTAGCGGAAATAGAGATAGAAAATAATCCAGATGATCGCATAGAATGGTAGGAAAATACCAATTCCTGTTACTAACCCTTTTAAACTAAATGGAATCCATCCAACAAAGAAAGAAAGAAGAAAGTATAGTATACTAACAGTCAAAAAATGTAGAATAGTCTGAGATAATAAACTCCATTTCTCTATTTCAAATAATATAGTTGCTGTGCTGAAAAACCAGCCACATAATAGGCAGCCTATCGCATTTTTCACGAAAATCCCACTGTCTAATGAGGTCACATCACCAAAACCTATTACTCCAAAACACGTCAATACCATCACGAGTGCTCCAAAACAAATCCCTACAAAACTACGAAACAAAAGTGTTTTCATCATAATCCCTTCCTTCTCCATTGAAATGCTTTCTTAATTCCTTGAACATAGTGTCGAGAAACATATTCTTTTTCCCCTGACTTAAAATAAACGCATAAAGTTCCATTGAAAGATGCCTCAAATCTGCTTAACTCATTTAGATTTGCGATCACCGATTTGGATAATCGAACGAACTGATTACCTGGAAGGTCCTTTTCCAGTTCATATAATCTTTCTTTCATTTCAAAAGTCCCTTGTTTCGTCCGCACCATTATGGAATCTTGCTCTGTAAACAAACAGATTATTTCTTCTGCCCTGAAAACATGCTGCATATCTTCTTTCCTGCCAACAAAATATGGTCGTTTTCTCTCCTTCAAGCGCTCCATTAATTCTTGCACTTCCTCATTCCATTCATGATTTCGGATAAGTACCTCTATCGCTTGGACCTCCTCATCTATCTCTACCTGTATTTTCATCTTTGCGACCTCCCTTTGCTTATATTTTAAGTATATTGATAAACTGAAATTTCGCTTGTGATTTCCAGCCACATGTAACTAAATAGCTCTAACTTGCAAAAAATGCGCTGTCAGTTACATCGGTATTTTGGTACAAAAAGCGCATCCGCCTTGGAATCACCCACTTGGATGGACTTTCTCCATCAAGCTAAGGTGAATATGTATGTTAAAACATTCTGCCCTGCACTGTCTTTCATTCTTTGATTTTGAAGATACTTGCTAGGTGCACTAAATAACCGTCCAAAATGCTTGGACGGTCACATACTCTTTTTCTTATAAAGCTTTTATTAGGCCTTACTTCTTCTCAACTGAAGGATCCGTTGCATTGATTACTTATGACTCATCATGCTAGGGATTGTTCTTTGCTTGTAAAAGTGCTTGGCATCACCACTGCTACAACTTCTCCACGAGCACAAAGTGTTTCATTTGCAAATACTTCTGTATCAATTTTCCACTTCTTAGGATGAATCTCTTGTATCCTCCCAACCGCTATTAATGGAACATCATTTGGAGTTGGCCTTACAAATTCCACTTTTAATGAAGCTGTTACAAACCGAGGAGGCTCTATTCCATCCCCAACTTCATGCCCATTTTTTCGATGCAATGCCAATGCAGCCGAACCTGTTCCATGACAATCAATTAACGATGCAATTAAGCCGCCATAAACGAAGCCTGGAATTGCAATATGTTCTGAGCGTGGTGTATAAATTGTCCTAGTTTGTTCTCCTTTCCAACCCGTTCGAAAATGATGACCATCTTTATTTAACCGACCACATCCATAACACCATGCAAATGCATCTGGATAATCATCTTGAATCGCTTTTAGCACTTTCTCCTCCATCATTTCTCCCCCTGTATTTTTCAGAATATTATAATATCAAGGATACTGTAGAAGCTTCACTAATTCAATATTGTGATGATCGCTCTTAATTTAGTAATACAAGTTTTGAGAATTAATTGACATTTTCTGTTGTATTCACCAATAGAATTTCTGCTAGAATGGTTTCCACATTTTTTCACGTTCAATAGATCTTGGAGTATAATTAAAAGTGTTAATATATGTAAAAGTTAGGAGCGGTAAGAAATGCAATCTAATATTTTGCTAGTGGAAGATGATTTATCGATTCAAGAAATGGTAGAAAGCTATTTAACAAAATAAAAGGTACGATTATCGCAAACATAATCATGACACCTATACTGTGTTTCGTTATGTATTTAGAACAGCAGGAAAGAGATTCAATGATTACAATGTATCAAGAAGCCTTTGTAATGATCGGCGCAATGGTGAGAGCTACATTTATTGTGTTTGCCGCAGTATTGATTGCGAAAATAGTCATTGAGGAATATAAAAACAAAACCATTTTGATTATGTTCTCATATCCCATTAATCGAAAGAAAATGATTGCTAGCAAACTGTTATTTATAGCTGCGCTGACGTTTATCACCATGTTGGTGACTAATATCATTGTTGCGGGATCATTTACTATCATAAATAGCTATTTTCCCATTGTTCCATTTTCAATAACTGCAAATCAGTATTTTGGAGAGGCCTTAAAAATGATTCCATATTCCATTGCCACAGCAGGAATCAGCTTAATTCCATTGTATTTTGGGATGCGTAAACATTCTGTTCCGGCCACAATAAGTTCATCCCTTATAGTAGTGATGATTGCTTGTGCTTCTAATCCAGCATTCTCAATGGTGACTTTCATTCCTCTTCAATTAGCGCTCGCGGCAGTCGGAGTAACAATTGCTTACTCGGCGATTCGAAATATTGAGAAAGAGGATGCGATTTAACTTGAAGAACGGGCAAGCAAAGAGGGTATGTCAACACTAAATTGAACGACTTTTATAAGTACCATCGCTGAAATTCCACTGGTGTCAAATAATAAAGTGTTCCATGAATGTCAATGTTGTTAAACCAATATACAATTATCTAGTTCAGGAGCCAGCTGTTCAAGCGAAGCGACATGTGCCCCGTTTGCGAATTCATTTCTAAACGCGTTGTACATCGCTTCGGCCACGGTGTTACCATACGGACATACTTTTGCACACTAAGTAATAGTTGATTTCCAAATGTCTCTAGTGCATCTGAAATCAACTTATTATCTTTGTCACGATCTATAAAACAGTTGAATATGATGTAAAATCCTTTTTATACTGAAATAAAGTTTGATTAAATTAACGTCATCTTAAAATGGACAACATACATAAAAAGTTTCAAGATGGTCAATTATCATAATCATTTCCCCTGCTCCTTTTCTCGATATAAATGACAAAAGCCCCTGTACGCTAGGTAGCGTTCAGGGGCTTTTAGTTCTCCTCACTTACTTTATAGAAGTAGCCCAATACACCTGCAGTTCGTGAATTTATCCAGTATATTCCAGCTGAATTACCTTTTTAATCATGAAAAAAAGGAATGAATTGCATGAGTTATATGTATTTTACGAATAAAGAAAACTGCGTTATAGTTATTTCTGTCAAATACAAATGATTTTTTAGGAGGAAAATAACATGGAAAAAACTCGTTACCAACAAGGTGTAGATATTATAAAGGAGTATACTTTAACAGATAAAAAGGAAATTGGAACACACATGAATATTGTAGACGAATTTAAAGAACTTGCACCTGATTTAGAGAGTTATATTGTTGAATTTGCTTTTGGAGATATTTATTCACGAGAGGGCTTAACTAATCATCAACGTACGATTGCCACAATCTCTTCTCTTGTAACTCTAGGTACGGAGCCGCAATTGGAATTGCATATCAACACAGGACTTACAATTGGATTAACTCCAAATGAAATTGTTGGAACTGTCATGCACTTGATTCCCTATACAGGCTTCCCCCGTGTCTTGAATGCTCTAAAGGTGGTAAAAAAAGTTTTTGCTCAAAGAAATGTAAAAATTAAGGATTTAGAAATGCAGCCAAATTAATAAAACCGCTAACACGCCTTAAACGACCACATGCTAAAGCAGGTGGATTTGGACATATATGTCGACGACTAAAGTCATCCCAAAGTCCTTAAGCATAATAAATTTTTTCGACATATTCAGTCTTCAATCCTGAATATGCCGTTCTTTTCTTCAGTGACTTGATTAGCTATATGATTTCTAATTGTTTCTTCTGTCATCGTTCCTACTGTGGCTCAGAAATAGCCTCTTACCCATAAATGTTGTCCCCCAATACTTCTTTTTCAGCTCAGGGAATTGATCCTGCAGAATTCTTGAGGATCTTCCTTTTAGGTACTGCATGATTTTACTGGGTGCTAAACTTGACGAACAAGATAATAATAAGTGTATATGATCCTTACCTACACCTACCAAATATGGATGTAACGAATAAAGAAGAAATAGATCAAGTCTTCCCTTTTTACCGGTACCTTCCATATGCAAGGTACCGGTAAAAAGGGAAGCAAACAAAAAGCAGCCCCGAAAACACAATTTTCATCGTGTATTTAGGGCTACTTGACGTTTACATTGGAAAGGAGTCTTGAGTCTGATTTTGACTTTAATCTCTCAGGGGACATATAGCTTTCTGAAATATCAGCAACAAGGAAGCTGCTATTGTTTCACAATTTAATGATTTTCTATTTTGAGTCTTTTCCATTGCATTGTCTACTTAGTCAGCTTCAAAAAAACCTTCCCCTTCTTAAAAGTTAAGCCTTTTTCTTAAATCCCAATATTTAAATGTTATCTTACCCATTTTCGACTTCGAAAGTGAATCGTATTTACGTCCAAGTGCTAGGTTTTGTTTTTCTAGCTTAGTAATTTGTTTAAGTTGAACCGCGTTCAGTTTTTTTAATTTCTTTACTTCTTTAACAAATTCTTTGTTTTTCACTCTCACATCATTGTTTTTATTTTCTACAATTATCCGTTCTTTTTTTGAAATTTCCATGTCTTTTGGTTTTAATTTTGGAGTGCTATTGGTTTCAAATCCTATAGTTTTTAGATATGGCAAATTATTTTGAAAGTTTTCCTCAAAGCCGCTATAACTTTTATGAATTTGAAGGAAGGTAAAACATCCTGCATTTTCCGCTTGAATGATTTGACCAAACCGAGACAGCTTAACAAGTTTTTCTACTTTTTTTAATTCTTCTGGAATGCTTTTGAAAATATAGGTGAAAACTTCTTCAACATTTATATCTGCAGGCAATTTTTTTACCTGATGGGATGGTACATGCTTATTTAGTTCATCAAAGTCATCTTCATCAATATAATATGCATTTCCACTTTTATATAAATAATCAGTAATACGTCTACTCCATAATAGCCCTTGCAGTTTTTTTAATGCTTCCGAAAACAAAAACTGCCTGCTAACTTGATACATTCGTTTGGCTGCAAACTCATAAATATCCTTATTACATAAAGCTAATTTGACTGTGTCACGGAAATCCTTCTCTGTAACAGCATATAACGGGTAATCTTCCCCAAAAAGCTTTAAATGCATTTTGGTTGGATTCATTATTACAGCCTTCCTTAAAATTCCGTATTCCAATAACTTCGTAGACAGTTCCAGACTGCTGTCCATTTCCTCACTTCTCCAGGTTATCCCAATGTCACTGTTCACTATTAATTGTTGAGCATTCTCCCTCGTCACTGCCCCGTACCATGTAAGCCCTTCTGTATGTTCCAGGAGATATGTTGCTTCTTCCTTAAACTGAGAATCGCCTTTAACCCATTTGAATTTATCCCCTGCTATATCAAGTGAAAGATTCGGAATCTCACGCTTTAATTCTTTAAAAGCAGTAATGATAGGAATCGTCTTCCAATCAGGGTCAAATTTCCCGGTATATACAAGTTTGTGTTTTAACCGATCTTCCCCTCCTGCTGATTCAACGTTTGGTATCATCGGGGTAAGCAGGGAAACTTTGTTTTTTTCTTTATTCAAATTAAGAATCTCAATTACAAATTCGCACATCTCTTCTGTTTGACATAAGAAATAAGCACATTGATTGTATATATTTTTGATGCTCTCAAATTTTTCTTCATTAACATCCTGACCTATGTGAGTTAAGCCTGTAGCATAAACCAATGTATTCTTTATGATATGCTTATGCCTTGCTATTTTTTCAACAGTCTCAATGCTTCTTACAAATAGCCAATCATATTCCTTTTGACTCCAATAATGAGAAATGAGCATTTCAGCAATATCAAAATTAATGACACCTTTTTTTACCCATTCTTCATCGGTGGCATTAAAAAAAGGATCAACAAAAGGATTAAGAATCGTTATATTGTCAAATTTCTCAAGTGGCTGAATTAATATATCGCGTTTGACTGGGCTAGCTAAAAGTAAATCTACCTCGATGTTAGAATCTAACGCAATAGTCGAAGCTAGGGAAGATAAAAATACTGCAGATCCATCCATTGAATTCATGTCAATAAAGCCAAATAGAAGTACCTTCATTTTTCTGTTACGCACTAATTCATGTGAACTCAAAGTTTTCACTCCAATGACTGAAATGTGATATGAATTTCTATTTTTTTATTTGTTCTTTCATAGATGATTTGAGTGCAAGGTATTTCAACGTGAATTTCCCTATATATGTAACGTTGAATTTGTGTTCTAATAACTTAAGTCTACGTATCTCTTTGTTTAGCTTAATGTTTTCTTGTTGGGCTAACTTACTTTTTTCTAATTCTTCTCGCAACCTATTATTTTCTTTTGTAACGTTCTCAATAATGTTTTGTTTTTCAGTGCTATCGTTCTCTATGAGCTCTAATGTCATGGACATCATGTCTTTCATTTGTAATTCTAGTTCCTCATACATAGTTTTCCAATATTCGTTTCGTTCGTCCATATTGAAAAAACTCCCCTCCATTAACCTTGGATAATCTCTAATTCTCTTTTAATAACAACATCTACGGCGCATTTATCTCGAATAGACTGCGATGCTTGTTTTGACACTCTTAAGAATACGTCCGAATTGTAATATAAGCGTTCTATTGCATCCGCAATTTCGATAGGAGACTCAGGTTTTGTAAGAAGGCCAGAAACGTCGTGTTTAACGAATTCGGGGATTGCCGTGATATCTGTTGAAATCGGCACTAGCCCACTAGACATGGCCTCACACATTGAAACCCCTTGAGAGTCCAAACGGGTTGGACAAAGAAAAATTCCATACTCCTTATGCAATGCAGCGATTTGCTCTTGAGATATAAAGCCTTTATGAATAGTTACATTCTCAAAATTACGGATTGGCTCAACTGTTTGATCGAACAACTTTCCATCACCATAAAAAGCAAATTCTAATTTATTGAAATATGGTCTCTTTGAAAGCTCTAGCACTGCTTTCACCGATAAATCATTGGCATATTTCCGAGAAGCGTACGGCCTGATTGAAAGGACTTTTGTCCGCATATCTACTGGCTTTTCTATAAAAGTAAACAGATTGTCATCTATTACATTGGGAATGATTACTGAATTTTTCGATTCTGCTCTCGCGTCACATTCCGCTATATGTTCTTTGAACCATTTGGAAATATGAACAAAAGTTGTATCCAATTCATTCGTTTGATAAAACCAATTCATAAAAGAAAGCTGTGCTACATAATAGTCGTCCGCCATTTCAAGAATCTTCCGTAAGCTTTCAGGGCTTTCAAGAAAATTAAACCATCTTCTATGCCAAGCCTCCGTTTCAAAACCATGTATCCACGTAATAATTGGTAAATCTGTGCTTGTTTCTTTTATCGCTTGTACCATTTTTGAATTAACAAAATGAATGAGCGCTTTTTTATGTACTTTATGATTTAAGAACATGCGTAGATGCTGTTCAGTTCCTCGATAAACAGGCACATCTTCATACGAATACTTTTCTGCTTTTTTATAGGCAGGATGTAAAACAAAGACATCGACCTTCAAACCCTCTGCCAAATAAGCCTTGACTCTTCGGTGGATAAACCCATTACGATATAATTGCTTTTCGTGTGGATAAGCATTCGTAATGATTACATATCTATCTTTATCGTTAAATGTAAGTTCATTTAGATTTATAGATTGCTCCATTTTTGTTCACTCCTACTTTTCAGTCATCTTCAATCAGCCTGCTTACTCATCTGTAAATGAAAGATTTTTAGAAGACCCTTATCCCAAGTCAATTCTACTTTTAAAACTGTGAATCGATTATAACAAACATGTATTACTGAATATTGACATCAATACGAGAAGTATGTAAATAAAAGTAAAGTTTTCATGAATTTTTATATATTTTAGTAAAGGGAATAGGAATTCTAGAACATATTTTTAAAATTATTACAGAAATAGGGTGATTACCAGTATTCACATGAAGAGTTGATGACAATGTTAACTAGCAAAAATAAAGAGAGAACGATTCATTTACCAGAATCGTCCTCTTACATTGAAACTATTGTATTTTTTGTGTACTGGAAAATTAAGGCGAAATATCAAAACTGTTAAGTGAAATAGTCAAACGATGATGAAGATCCTTTAATACTATGGTACAGTGAGCATCCTTTTCTCCTGATTATAATCAGATGACTCCCATTACCTTTTTGCCGTTTGGTACTGATCGATTAATCGACTTAATCGTCGCAATTGAAGGCTATATTCTACGATGGAAGAAGCAATAATCATTGTGCGTAATTTCTGTTCTTTATTTTGACTGTATATTTCGAGAGCACGCTCGAAAAATATTTGGCTTTTTTCCGCCATATCATTTTCAATATGATAATCTTCCCCTTTTATTTTCCCCTCGTATTTTAGCAACAAGTATTCATGACCTTTGATTAACTCTTCAAGATGATGGTCGAAGAGATGGTTTTCCTCCTCATTCGTCTTACTCTGGAAATAATGTTCATCAATGTTTTCTACTACTTGTTCTGCCTGCTTGAGGGTCTTCAGCATTTGTTTAAATACTACGATTTCCCTAACATCCAGCTGGTTTAGTTTTACAAGGTTCCCTCTTTCTTCATCAAAAATCTTATATTGTTCTTCTAGTTTTGGAATGTCTTTAATTAATTTTGCATAGTGTTCTTGAAAAGATTTTGCCTTCATTTCCTTGGAAAATGCCGTACGTAATAATAAAGAAAGATTGTTAAAAATCAATTGAACTTTATCAAGGTAATTTCGTTTATATTTTGGTGGGAAGATGGCAATATTTACGATCATTGCACACACAATGCCAACTAAAATGATTAAACAACGATTTAATATAAAGTGTAGACTTTCATTACCTGGAGCACTCATGATGGCTAATACCGTAACGAGTGTAAGCGGTATTGTGCTTTCCATTTTCAATTTCAAACATAGCGAAATTACCAATATCATGACAAGTCCAATCATAATTGGACTATCCCCCAAGAAATGAATAGAAAAAAGCGCAGTCAGTGCACCAATTACATTGGTAATGATTTGGTCAAACAAATGCCTCCATGTACGATAAATAGAAGGCTGTATCGTGAAAACAGCTGCCACCCCTGCAAACACTGCAGGCTGCAAATTTAAGATCGAGCAAATTAACAATGCCAATGTAACAGCAATTCCTGTTTTAAGGACACGCGGGCCTAGAGTCATGGATTTGTATCTCCCATTCTGTAATCTTTATTAATAATCAACATAACAATTGAACTACCCACCACTTATCGACCTTACGGTCTGATTGAAGTGGGGGATTCCTAAGAACATTAGCCTATCGGCCAATTTTTAATTAGGCTACTCCCGTAGTTCCTACGGTTAGAAGCCTTATGGCTTCATTCATTAGATTGAGTCCTGCGTTAATATCTCGATCGTGGTGAGTAGTACAAAAAGGACAATCCCATTCACGAAGATTCAGATGTTTAACGTCTTTATTTTGGTAACCGCAGCTAGAACACAATTGGCTAGAAGCAAACGTTTTAGATACGGTCACGATTTGTTTACCATACCATTTTGCTTTGTATTCCAACATTTTTTTGAATTGGTACCAAGATACTTCACTAATAGCTTTAGCTAGTTTTTGATTTTTCATCATATTCGACACTTGCAAGTCTTCCATTCCAATCACATCGTGGTTTTTGATGATTTTGGTAGAAACTTTATGTAAGTAATCCATTCGGGCATTTGAAATTTTTTCGTGTAGGATAGCCACTTTTCGTTTTTGTTTTTGATAGTTTTTAGCTTCAGCCAATGGTTTATTTTGATTCAAGGCTATTTCTTGTCGCCTTGAAAGAATCCGTTGTGCTTTGGCCAATTTCTTTTCGACCGTCCGGAAGAATTTTGGGTTTTGATAGACCGTACCATCTGAAAGAATAGCAAAATTCTTCAAACCAACATCTACACCGCACGAACGATTCGTTTTAGGAAGTTCTTGTACATGGGTTTCCGCTAAAACGGAAATGAAATATTTACCCGAAGGGTTCCGCCTGATTGTGGCATTGATGATTCGCCCTTCGACTTCGCGGCTTTTAGCAAAACGAACTAGACCGAGTTTTGGCAATTTGATTTTTTTTCCAACAATTCCAATATTCCCATTCGTATGTTTAGTCGTATAGGACTGGATAGGATTCTTTTTCGATTTGAAGCGTGGTGACTTGTTTTGCTTTTTATAATATCGACTATAGGAATCTGCTAAATTTTCCACCGATTTCTGTAAGGCAATACTGTCTACTTCTTTCAGGAAATAATACTCTTTCTTTAAAGCTGGAAGTTCTTTGATTGTTGCGTATTTATTCAGAAAAGAACCTTTCCTTTCATTAGAGGGTAATTGGCCGTTCTGCTTCATTTCTTCACAGATATACCAGTAGGCATCTTTCTCCTTTTGTTTGCCTAAAAAGAAGTTATAGACAAAACGGGAACAGCCGATCGTTTTATTGATTAGAACTAGTTGTTCTTTAGTTGGATAGATTCGAAATTTATAAGCTTTGTTTACGACCATTGGTTTCACCCCCTTATAGTTATTATTAACCACCGAACGTATGTTTGTCAAAAGATTACTTTGGCTTATGCCAAACCGCCATTCATCTCCCCCTTATCGTTGGGCTCTCGCCCTTCACATGCTTGAAAAGGGAGTCTTCCGGCGGGAAATGATAAAAAAGGTTAACCAGTAAGAACTGGCTAACCTTTGATTTGAACGTAAAAATTTGTTGTTTCAACATTATTCAGCCGATGTTAATTCACTTTCTGTTACCCATTTATGGTTTTTAACTTCTTCTCCACCATTAGTCGGAGTGAAATCAACCATATACACAGTCGTTTCTTCAGCAAAATCAATTTCAGCAGTTGCACCATCCATCCCCTCCATATGGGATGCATCTACTGTAACTTCTGCTCCAGGTTCTAACGTTTTCTCGCCAGCATCTTTAAGCTCTTCTTGAATAACCCATTTATGATTTTCCACTTTGTCTCCACCATTTGAAGGAGTATACGAAATAGCATAAGCGGTAGTATCATAGGCACCAACAATTGTTGCTTTCGCACCCTTCATACTTTCCATGTGATCTGATTCTATAATCGCTTGACTTCCGACTTCATAGGTTGGACTTTCAGCTACTTTTAAACCTTTAGGAACATCACCTGAACTAGAATGGTTCATGTCCATATTACTATGATCCTTGTCTTCCTTATTTTCTTTACTTTCATCATTAGTGTTGGAGCATGCACCCAATACTAAGAAAAGGGCTGCACATAATGATAAAATGATGGGCATTTTTATTCTTTTTTTCAGCATGTAATAAATCCTCCTTTAACATTTGAATACATCGTACCAATTAAATATGCAGAAATTGTGGAGTACGCTCAGGACAAAAAAATAGTGCCTTTCATACTGTTTTTTCATTTAGTGGGTTTATTCCGGTTTATCTCCTGACCTATAAACAAATAAAAAGACGACTTTTCCTACTCTAGGTGGAAAAATCGTCTTTTATTGTTATCCTAACCTGCTACAATTGAAGACTTAATTGGATAATTTCTTCTACTCATTACATAAAGAACTTACCTTTACTCAGCCTTCTGTTATATCTTCCCCTAAATGCTTTTTACTCAATCTTCAGGCAATGTGATTGTCATGTCATGAAGTAAGGGTAAATCCCCCCCTTTTTTACAATAAAGAAACTATTCGGAGGCTTTTGATTCTTCAATTTTCTTTATTATATGTGTAAGGTTCATAGAAGAATGTTCTTCAAAATCTCTACCAATAGACCTAAATAATCCTCTTGCTATACACCTTAAAATACTTTCGGCATGCTCGTCCACCATAAAAGACTTTTCAGGAAGACTTGATTCCACGTGAGCACCACCACTCTTTTGAGCAGACTCCTTAATAAAATCTAAGATTGTAATTTCCTGGAGAATGCCCCCTAAACTACTTTTATAGATTACTTGATTTCGCCAAATATTTAAATCAATCCTCGGCTTAGTGTAATCGAAAAGTTCTTCGGGTATTTCTGTATTGCCTTCTTTGCTTATTTCAATGAAATCTTTAACGGGATACAATTTCGGGTTAGGATTGATTTTCTTTATTAAGGAGTTATCAATGGTGACTTTTTCCCTCTTTATTCGTGTATATTTGTTCTCACATAGAATTAGTCTTAACTGCCCGGCAATAACATTATTAAATTCTTTTAAGTCGAAGAGTTCAACAAGCATTACGCTATATTCCAGAATTGTAATAGCCTCATCGAATTTCCGTTTAGTACCAGCGTTTGATCTAGTAAAAACTAATCGATTTTTCTTCTCCATTTTGAATCCCTCCCTTTTCACCTATTCAATTAAAACTATAACAAATGATAAAAAAAAACACCCGTATTGGGTGCTTTATTTATTAGGCCTAAACTTAATTTGCTCTAATTTACGTTTATCTTGGTCTCCTGCAAATTCGATACTAATTACATTAGCTAAGTTGATATGCTTCCCACCTGCTTGTAACCATGTCGCATTTTGAATTAACTGCAGATTCAGAATACTATTGGCTTCATCAGTATAGGGTTCATTCGTCTCTAACTCCTCTGTTTCCCCATTCACATAATAAAATTTGTATTTTGCATTACTCATTTTCATCAGCCTCTTCTCTTGTACTTAGTTCGACAAGGAAGGGTGATTGTCCTGCATTTAATAAGGATAACAAAATCAGATTGTCTCCTTCCTTCAAGGTCGTACAGTAATGGTTCCCGTATGCACCCTAACAAATTCAATGTCTAGGTTAAGGAACATAAAAAAGGCTGTCAAAGGTTTCTCGACAGCCTGAGGGAGGGCAACTTTCTTTCGTTATCTCTTATCTATCAAAATACTGTTTCATTATCTCTTTGAATCGTGTGCTATCTATTTCTTCTTTTGTCACTTTCCCGTCGTCCCACTGCGTAAAGGATGTATCGGTTAAAGTGATGTTCCCGCTATTTGTAAGTCGAGTGATTAAAGGATGTTTGTTAAAAGGTGATTTTGGGTTTTCCCTGATGATAGTTTGAATCTCATTCAGTTCCACAACATTTTCTACGGTCTTTGAAGAATCGAAAGCATACCCAATTTTCCAATCGGGATCTTTATGTTTCAGCTTTAATTCAAAAATATAATCTCCATGTTCGTTACATTCCTTTTTAATTCGAAATTCACCATTTTGAGAAATAACGGTTTCTCCGTTAAACGGTACTGGTTTTAAAGGTAAATTCCCTCCAAATCCCGTATCGACTAAATAAGTTTGACCTTCATGATTTAATAGAATGGCGACATGGGTTCTACCTATGGTCATCCACCCTTGATTGTAAATTACGCCGCGAACTAAGAAAACGTCAAAGTCATTTTCCACTAGGAAAAAATAAAGCGCCGTATTCAATTCATAACAAAGTCCCCCCTCGTTTCTCACAAGAACTTTGTTCATGATATTTTCTTTGTTGATGTCACTAAGATGAGATGCCATGATGGATAAGTTTTCAAAGGGAATTGTTTTCGCTGTCTTTTCAAGAATTTCATCTAATTTTTCAAAAGTCACTTTTTCATGTTCCAGCAGCCCTATTCTTTTTCGGAATAATGCGTTCAGTTCATTCATTACGATTTCCCCCCTTAAGTTAGACACTGCAAAAAGGTATCTTAACTCTTTACATATTTCATTATACTTTGTCCATATTTTAGTCTTCAACTATTCTGGAGTGCCTTGCGGTCTATGGATGCTCTATACAAATGAGCTGTATGTGGCGATGCAACAGAATATCCTTATGTATATGTATTAGTGCATCTACACGTGATCTAACAGGCTATTCATTCACAATAACTCCATCGTTTTTGATTAATCATTTCTTGTTTAGTTCATACTAATTTTTGATGAAAGATTATTATGGATGGAGTTGAATGGGATATGGAATTTGAAGCAAAAAACACTACAGAAATTACTCTTCACGATTATAAAGCTGGTATTGGTATTTTTACGGATAAAATGCCTGAGCTCGCTGAGAAATTCAATTCCTTTACGGAAGAATGCTTTAAAGAAGGTCTATTATCTAAGAAAGAGAAACAGCTTATCGCTTTAGGCATAAGCTTATATTCTCAAGATGAATACTGTATTATCTACCATACTAAAGGATGCCTTGATCAAGGGTGTTCAGAACAAGAAATCCTGGAAGCAATCGGAGTGACGGCAGCATTTGGTGGAGGAGCAACTATGAGCCAGGCTGTAACTCTTGTCCAAAATTGTGTTCAGGAAATAAATCAGATGAAACAATAATAAGGAAACAACACTGGTTAATATTATTGAAGGGATAGGACTTACGGTGCTTAGTCCTATCCCTTAATAAATTGCTATAGTTATCTAACTGGTCGGAATAAATTTGCTAGTTTTTTTAGATTTTGTTTGTTTTTTAATTAATGGCTTACGTTGTTATTTCCTTGTGCGGGTGAATATGAATTCAACATTTGTTGCATATCCTGCTGTGCAAGCTGTGGAACTTGGTAGTAATGATGTTTGTTTTGATATATCGAAATCTCATATGCCATTTCAATGCAGTTCGGAACAGAAGCTGCAAATACGCGACGCACAACTGGGTTTGTAATTTCAAGTGCAGACATTGCTTTTAAAGAAGCAGCAGACTTCACTGCCCCAAGCATCAAGCCTGAAATGCATTCATCCGTAATTTCCGATACGGATTGCAAAGGTTTCTTTGGCTGAGTTGGTGTCAATCCATATATAAAATCGTTACCTTGATTCATGTTGTAACTCTGTGTTCGTTTGGATGGGTCCTGGCCAGATTGAAAGCACTCTAATGAAAGGTTATATTCATCTTGGATGAACTGATATTGACGATCCAGAATGTCCAGTAATTCCTGATCCTGTACATGCTGACGCAAAAGCATATAAGTGTTTAAAGTACCAATCGTTCCCGACAACACTTCATGTACATCGAATACTTCGTGACCACCGTGATTCATTTGTGGGGGTATAGCACCTGTTTGCATATTCTCGTGTGTTTGACCTTGTTGATTTTGCATCATGTAAATTCCCTCCTTGTTTTATGATGTGGACAAGCTTAGTATGTTAAAACAAAACAAGAATATCCGTGCAAAACCCTTCCATGAAAACCTAATAAAGCCACGTTCCTTTATACACTGGTTTTTATGACTAACATGATCCGAAGAAATGAGGGACATATAGGATAAAGAAAAATACCTGGGGTAACTTATACTTATAAAAGAGAAAGGTAATGCCGAGGGTATCTATGGAACTTTCTCAAAGTCTGATTCGGTGCTTATGAAAAATAAGGAAAAAGGATGGTTAGTCCTTTTTCTCCTTAATACTTATAAAACTGAATAATCCCAAGGAGCATTAAAGTCTTATTGATTTGCAATTTTTCTACTTACTAGAATACCAAGAATCCAAAGTTATTTAATCGAGAAATCCCTACCATTGCAGACTCTCAATTAAGTGGCACTTTGTGCATTCTTGTAAATAATCATTTTTTACAAATTCATGATTACAATTTTCCCGAAAAATACTCAGCTCTTTTTTAAGCTGATCCAGCTGATTTTCCAACTGTTTTATTTCAACTTTAATCTGGATTACTCGATTCATCGAATTCTCCTTTTCGTCCATATTATTGATAGATTTTTCCGTCTGTGTTTCTAAATTCATTCGCTTTTTCTTTCAAGCCTTCATCAATTACAGACTCAAAACCAAGCCCTTTTTCTTTAGCTAAATCACGAATATCTTGTGAGATTCTCATGCTGCAGAATTTAGGACCGCACATTGAACAAAAGTGAGCTGTTTTGGCACCCTCAGCAGGCAGAGTTTCATCGTGATATTCAACGGCTCTTTCAGGATCGAGCGATAGATTAAACTGATCTCTCCAACGAAATTCGAATCTTGCTTTTGAAAGGGCATCATCTCGTTTTTGAGCATTTGGATGGCCTTTTGCTAGGTCAGCGGCATGGGCTGCAATTTTATACGTAATAACCCCTATTCGAACATCCTCTTTATTTGGAAGACCAAGGTGCTCTTTCGGTGTCACATAACAAAGCATCGCAGTTCCAAACCAGCCAATCATGGCAGCCCCAATCGCAGAAGTAATATGATCGTAGCCAGGAGCTATATCAGTTGTTAGGGGTCCCAATGTATAGAATGGGGCTTCTTGACAAACTTCCAGTTGCTTATCCATATTTTCTTTAATTAAATGCATTGGAACGTGACCGGGCCCCTCAACCATAACTTGTACATCATGTTTCCAAGCAATCTTTGTTAGTTCACCCAATGTTTCCAATTCCGCAAATTGCGCCTCGTCGTTTGCATCTGCAATAGATCCAGGACGAAGTCCATCTCCTAATGAGAAAGATACATCATATGCTTTCATGATTTCACAGATTTCTTCAAAATGAGTATAGAGGAAGCTTTCTTCATGATGAGCCAGACACCATTGAGCCATAATAGAACCCCCACGGGAAACAATTCCCGTCATCCGCTTTGCTGTTAATGGGATATATCGCAGAAGCACACCAGCATGTATGGTAAAGTAATCAACACCTTGCTCAGCCTGCTCAATTAAAGTATCCCGAAAAACCTCCCATGTTAAATTTTCAGCGACTCCATCTACTTTTTCAAGCGCTTGATAAATCGGTACTGTTCCAACAGGTACAGGCGAATTTCTAATAATCCATTCACGGGTTGTGTGTATATTTTTTCCGGTAGAGAGATCCATGATGTTATCGGCTCCCCAGCGAGTGGCCCAAGTCATTTTTTCTACTTCATTTTCGATGGATGAACTAACCGCTGAATTCCCAATATTCGCATTTATTTTCACATGAAAATTACGTCCGATAATCATCGGCTCACTTTCAGGATGGTTAATATTAGCCGGTATAATGGCCCGCCCGCTAGCTACTTCATCTCGTACAAACTCAGCGGAAACACTTTCTCTAATCGAAATAAACTCCATTTCTGGGGTAATGATACCTTTACGAGCATAATGGAGTTGGGTTATGTTTCTCCCCTTCTTTGCACGCAAAGGATTTCTTATCAATCCCGGAAAAACTTCTGCTTTGGAATGAGACTCAACTTTTTTATACCCATTATCTTCTGGTTTTATTTTACGCCCCACATACTCTTCAACGTCTTCCCGTTCAAGAACCCAGTTGCGTCTAATAGGGTCAAGACCTTTACGAATATCAATAGAATACTCAGAATCCGTATAGAAACCGCTAGTATCATATACGCGTAGAGGTAAATTTTCCTCTTCACCAAATGCTCCTGTTGTGGGACTTAGTTTAATTTCACGCATAGGAACTTTTATATCAGGTCTAGACCCCTCTACATAAACTTTTTTACTTCCTGCAAAATTGGACATAATTGAAACGTTCATGTCATTTACTGAATTACTCATGATTTCATTTCTCCTTTTTAAGTTAGATTAAAAAGGACAAAATCCAATCCATTTTCGCACGAAAAAGCCAGGTCTCATATTTAAGACCCGGCTAAAGTTAGTATGACTACAGAAATGACCAAATTACATGTCATTGAATAGTAGATTCTAACTTCCCCACGCTGGTATGAACCAGATCAGGTCCTGAGGGTTAAGAAGCTTTAACGCGCTTCTCTCTCAGCCCAACTTTTATTGGACACCCCTAGTCTGAATAATATTAATTATTACATGGTAACTATATACCATCCATTTTGGTTTGTAAATAAATTCAAAGTCCTATTATTTTAATGCCATGTTTTGAATTAAATAAAATCCCCTCCAAGTTAAGTTTTTTTGAACTTACTACTTGAAGGGGATATATCCGTTATTTATTTAGACTCTCAAGGATAGGAAAAAGCTCCTCTAAATGCGTAATTTCATAATTAGGGATGACTTCATTCCGTTCCTTATCATGACGGTTTATCCAAACCGATTTAATGCCTGCACGTGATGCACCAAGGATATCCGTCATTAAATTGTCGCCGACCATTAATACTTCATGCTTATCAAGCTCCATGATTTCTAATGCATGCTCGAAAATAGAAGCATCCGGTTTCCCACGTCCAAACGCGCCGGAAATAACGATTTGATCGAAATAAGGAACTAACTCAGGCGTGATTTCAAGCTTCGTATTTTGAAGCTCAGGCGAACCATTCGTCAGCAATAACAATTTGTACTTCCCTTTTAACTCATCTAACACCTGGAATGTTTCTTCATAAATAAATGGTTTTTTCCGTCTCTCAGCAGGGAAACGTTCTGCTAGCTCAAGACCAAATGCCGGGTCATCTATCCCTAATGCCTTCAAGCCTCTTGTCCATGCCTCTTTCCGATAAGCTGGTACAATCTCGGCCATCTTACGGAATTCATCATGATCATCTTGAAAATTACCCCAAAGTCCTTCAAACGGGTTGATACCGATCATTTGCGTAAATTCATATGTATCATAAGAAGAATAAAGCTCACGTGCTTCTTTCCGTACCGCTTCCTCAAACTCGTCAACATTCAAATCATATTTCGCCTTTGCCAATTCGCATGTCGCTATAAAAGCCTCTTTCACACTCTTCTGATCCCAAAGTAACGTATCATCTAAATCAAAAAAAACTGCCTTTACCAAAATGCTCACCCTCTTTTCCCTACCATTGAATTCGAAAAAATTACACTATTACAATAATAAACCACAACCATTAGAAAAAGAATAACTATCGGTAAAATGCCTTCATCTTTCTTTGAAATATCAAAAGGCTTACCCTATTTGCTCATGAAAACTTAAAAAAGTTCACATGCGAGTTTTTCCTTATTTTCTTTCGAACACATACAACTTTCCATTACTAGCAATCTTAAACTTTGGACCTGCGAATCCCCGTCGGATCAGCTCTTTCCTCATATATACCATGAGAGCAGCATGACTCACAATCAAAACATCCTGCTCTCCTTTTGCGAGAAGCTCGTCCAATACTTTATTGATCCGTTTCTCAGCAATCTTAATCTCCGCTCTCGTCTGCTTGTTAACTACCGAGCAACAGCGAATCCAAATGGCCCAAAGTATGAATGGCAGCTTCACCTTCCCGTTAAGAGGTGGAGATGGTATTTCCCGAAGTTCCTCCATCTGATTAACCTCACCAGGATAGATATGCTCAGCCGTCTTCACTGCTCTCGACATATCGCTGCAATAACATCTCTTCCATTCCACATCGTCCAATAAAGTTGTCCCATAAATAATATCTGCTGCATCATAATCCTTAAACCATTGATTCATATCATCCGCCGTCACATATTTTCCAGTTGGGAATTCATGTGCCACCTTAAAGTGTCGTACTAAACCAATTTTCATTTTTTTCTCCTCTTTAACTTTTGAAATAAAAAATTCACTTTCTAATTGATCCACCTACTTATATAATAGATAATGTAAAAATTATACAAAGGTGGTAATTGAATGCTATTCAAGAATTTCACTAAGATTGTCCTTGCTGTCGCATTAACTTTTACATGCATCTCTTTTTTACTGATAAAAATCGACTCAGTCTCAGCAGCCACTACAGAAAATGCCACGGTAAATACGAAGGGTTCCCCTTTAACTGTTAGAAGTGGCCCCAGCACCAGCTATAAAAAAGTAGGATCGTTGGAGAAAGGGAAAGCCGTAACCGTTTATTCGAAAACAAAATCCGGCTGGTCGGAAATTCGGTACAATGGAAAAAAAGCCTATGTATCTACAAAATATTTAAAATTCAGCAATGTGAAGATAACCAAGAAAAAATATAAAAATATCAGTGACTTGTCGTATCCGCAAGTATCAGGACTTAAAAGTAAAGCAGCTCAGGATAAAATTAATCAGGTGTTAACTAAGCATGCCAAGGACGCCTATTCCTCTTATCTGCAAGCCAAAAAGGATAGGGAAAAAGATAAAAATGAGGAATGGTGCAAAGAATCCCCATACTCTTGTCAGTATAGTTACAGTATTTCGTATAAAGTGAAATTCAACCAAGATGGAAAGCTAAGCATTCTTATTGACGATTACTACTATAGCGGTGGAGCTCATGGAATGGGATACACAACATCCTATAATTTCAAAGAATCTTCCGGTAAACAGGTGAAAATCAGTGAAATCCTCACATCCAAAGTGAAATATACGAAGGTGCAGAAATATGCTTATGACTACATGAGGAAAAGAGATAGTTTTTATGTGAAAAAACAGAGCGATGTTCCCGTCAATAAGGATTCACAGTTCTATTATACAAACGGGGGGATCTATCTCGTATTCCAAGAATATGAAGTGGCTCCTTATGCCGCTGGCCATCCTGCCGTAAAAATCCCAAGTAAGGTTTATAAATAATTTCGTTGCACAGGGGCTAACTCCTGTGCTTTTTTAGTACCCTTTAATTCAATATATCTAACAAATGATGAAAAATATAGAACCATATTTCACAATCCGATGCGATTTCATGCATACTTACCATCGCATTCAAAAAAGTGGATTTTTTAATAATAGATATTTGATGGGAATATGTTTTTAACCAATGCCGAACTTACTTTTGTCTGATTTAAACATAATTCGAAGAAGCTCTTAGTTAAAGGACGAGAATAAGGAGTGAATAGGGTTAGATGAGGCCGAATACGAAGAAAAGCTAACCAGAACAGATTTAAAATGATCCAAGAATAATAATGAAAATAGAGAAGGCTTTTACCTTCTCTATTTTTTTCACTTCAAAAATTGGAGTTCCGTAATCGTACATATTTTTCTAAATTTATATTTACCGCTCATATCACTAAATTGGTAATTATTCAGTACCTTTTCCAGCTGTCCTTTTAGCTTTTCTTCCGCGATAAATGAATCGACAGTCACTTTCCAATTTTCTTTTCCGATTAGATCATCTAACGGAATAATGTCTAGAACTTCATCATAAATTTGGATGCTCTGATCAATTCCAAAGCTTCCGTATATGCTGCCATTTTCATCAGCAAAAATATGCTCCGATTCCAGATCCTCCACCAACACCTCTAAAAACCCCTTTGACTCAACAGGCTTGATGGCAATCTCTGCTTCAGCCTTTACAGGCCCCAATCTCTTATCAACAATCTCAATCGTTAACTGAACTTGAATAGGCTGATATACTGCCTCAAACCCTTCACAAAGTTCAGCCGCCGAATTATATACCATCAGACCTACCTCCCTTTATCAATATTATTATATAATAAATTGTATCATTTTCTTATCAAACACTCTTATTCAAGATCATTTATCGGCCTTTCTTTTTTTAAAACACATATTATACTTCTCTATATCATAATACTATGAAGATCTGACGCGCAAATTGCCGTCGATGTCACACGTACGATAATATCATCCTTCTTCTGAAGTTTCGGATTAGGTTTAAATTCAAAAAACGAGATACAAAAAAAAGCCCCGAAGAATCGAAGCTTACTTATGGATACCTTTATTTAGTTGATGATTCCTAATAAGCTTATATAGATCTTCTCAATCTATTCTTCATTTACTCATAATCTGATTGTGTTTTTCTTTTTTATACTCTTTTATTACCTCATTAAATACATCAGGGTAATTTGTAAACAATCCCGTTGCTCCCCATTCTAAAGCTTTTTTCATATCAGCTCTTTCATTTACTGTATACGGATGAAATTGAAGACCATGATTTCTGACCATTTTCACGTATTGTCCATCTATCTTAGTGAAGTTCGGACCAACTCCAATGGCATATTCCTTAATAGATTCCAATTCTTTATCAGAAATAGTTGCCTGATTCTTATAAGAGAAAAGTTGAACCAGTGGCAACTTTGGATTCATGTCATGAACCTTCAACAGACTTTCTTTGCTGAACGATTGTATAAGTACATTTTTGGTACGTCCCTTTGAATCTACCATCTTATAATCTTTCAGAACCTCTAGAAGTTCTTTTTCCATTCCTGGATATACCTCTGGAGACTTAGTCTCAATATAATAATTTGCCTGTCTGCCAAATTTTTTAAAGACCTCTTCAAGAGTTGGAACCACTAACCCTTTATATTTCGTTTTTGCAAATTGCGGATATTTTTCATTGAACCAAGAGCCGGCATCCAGTTTTTTTATTTCTGCTAGTGTTAAATCTTTCACCAGACCTGTACCATTTGTTGTGCGATCCACCTTTTCATCATGCATCGCTATTAATCTTCCGTCCTTAGTCATCTGGAGATCGATTTCTATGTAGTCACCCTTCATTTGTTCTCCCAATTGATAAGCGGGAATGGTATGTTCAGGAGCATAACCAGAAGCACCGCGATGCGCGATATTCACAATTTTCTTCTCATAAATTGATGAGTTTGAGTGATTTTCTTTTGCTGAAGCAGCTGAAGCATCCAACGATGTAGCCTGTAATATAAATCCTACGCTCATAATACATAGACCTAATTTCTTTATACTAGTTTTCAATTTCCCTCTCTCCCTTCTATTCTTACTTTCATTTTAGAAGGGAAATGTAAAGCTACAACTAATATAGTGTAAAGAAACTACACCTCTATAAAAATAAGGAAAGAAACCCATAAAACAGCATACTGATAAAAATCACTTAGTTCGTTTCACCTATTTTGAATGCACTATCCAGTTCCTTTAGACTTATTTTACTTAATTTGCTTCCCAATTTAAAGCTTTGTAAAATGAGATATCAAAATCTATGTTTTTTTGATTTACAAAAAACTAGTAAAAGATTACTATTAAAAAAAACAGAATATTAAAATCAAGGGGAATTATGTTAAAAAACTATCAGTATTATCAAAACAAACACCGATTTATACTTAAGGCATTTATGGCAATGATATCCTTTTTACTATTAGTTGGCATTTCTGTATCTCCAATAAGTTGGAAAGCTAATCCTTACGATATGTCTTTACAGGTCATTTTGATATCTGGAATCATTCTTTCTTTGTTATTTTTCGTAAAAAAAGAAACTAATTTATATAAAACCCTGTTCATTTTCTTAATTACTGTTTATTTATATATTAAATTTTGGGTATTCCCAGATACTGCAATTATGTTGTCTTTATTCGCAATAGCACCCTTAATCCCCATTTTTCTCTTTGATAAAATAGGGTTTTATATTGTCGCTTCTTTAAATATCATACTTGGACCTACTTTTATCTTAGTTATTTCGCATACAAATCTTCAGTATACGTACGAGTATGTCGCATTAGATAGTTTTGGTAATACATTGAATTTTATAGCTATACAAATAATATTAGTATTTGTATTTATAGGAACAAACAATAGAATGCAATCCACAAATGCATTTCATAAAGAAATTCAACAAGCTAAACAATTAAATTCAGTCGGTCAGCTAGCCGCTACCATTGCGCATGAAATAAGGAACCCCATTACAGTCGTAAAAGGATTTGCCCAATTATTAGATCAAGAAAAAGAACTGAACGAAACAGAAAAATTTTATGTACAAACCATGCTTACAGAACTTGAATATACACAGGTAATAATTAATGACTATTTATCATTAGCAAAACCACAATCAGGAAATATCCAGGTTATTCATTTGAATCATGAAATTCAGAAAATCTCTGATCTATTAACTAGTTTTGCTAATAATTGTAATGTAGGCTTTCTACTTAAATTTAGCGGAGAACTATACATCAAAATGAATCCGATTGAACTTAAACAAGTATTAGTAAATATTATTAAAAACGGGATTGAATCAATGAACAATCCCGGATTTATCACTGTAGAAACAGAACAAGAACGAAATATGGCAAAAATAAAAATCACGGATACAGGTATAGGACTTTCTAAGGAACAGCTTGAAATACTAGGCACGCCGTTTTATTCACTTAAAGAAAGAGGTACCGGTATCGGCTTAACTGTTTGCTATAATATCGCCCAAAAATACAAGGGAGAAATTATAGTTAAAAGCCAATTGAATAAAGGAACATCCTTCACTATTTTTTTACCTTTATATAAAGAAAAAGAATAAAAAACAACACCTTCCAGTAACTCCAACAAAACAAAAAAAGGATGACCTCCCATCACGGGCGGTCATCCTTTTCAATTAAGCTTTAAAGCTATCTTGCCATTTCAGTAAATGATTTTCCAAAAAGCGGACAAAAGAGTCTGAGATTTTACCAGCGAGAGCAAAAATGATGATACCTACGAATACGACGTCAGTTTGCATAAATGAACGGGCATCTTGGATCATGAAGCCTACCCCTTTATCTGCCCCTAATAATTCAGCGACGACCAAGCACATCCATGCGGAACTTAATGCTAAACGGATACCGAGTAATATGTTTGGTAAAGCTGCAGGAATCATGAGCTTCGTTATTTGTTCCAGACGGCTATATTCTAAGATTTGAGCAACATCATATAGTTTTTTATCCACATTCCGAAGTCCTAAAAAGGTTTGTAAATATAAAGGAAAAAAAGCACCTAACGCAATAAGCAGTACTTTAGATAATTCACCAAATCCGAACCACATAATGAATAAAGGTGTAATGGCAAGTAAAGGAACTGTTCGTAACATTTGAATGCTTGGGTTTAAATACTCCTCGGATTTTTTTTGCATACCAACAATGACTCCGATCAATAAACCTAAAAAACCACCTAATGCAAAGCCAAGAAGCGCCCGCGTTAAACTAATTTGTAAATGTATGGCCATTTCACCTGACTGAACGAGATCAATAAAAGTAGTAACGATCAATAAAGGTGATGAGAATAATTGGGCAGGCAGGATTCCAACTGAACCTAATGATTGCCATGCAATCAACACTACAACAGGAAGGAATAATCCTCGAAATGCTGATTTGGCCATTTTGGATTGTTTTGTCGTTTTCCTAATGACAATCGTCTTGTTTTGAGCAACGGTCTGTGTAGACATTTTCTTCATCCTTTCTTTCTTTTTAAAAATTTTATTAGATGCTCCAATCTTCCTTTTCTTCAGGATGATGATCTAGTTGATTTAAAATAACGGACCTAAATTCTTGGAACGCTTTGCTTGTTCGAGTTCTTGGATAAGGTAAATCAATTGGAACGATACCTTTAATCCGTCCAGGCTTTGCATCCATGACGACCACTTTCTTCGATAAATAGATCGATTCATCAATATCATGGGTGACAAGCACCATCGTTGTCTTATTCCTCTCCCATATTTCCAATAATGCTTCTTGAAGATGTGTTCGCGTGAAAGCATCCAATGCACCAAATGGTTCATCTAACAATAAAACTTCAGGGTTACGTAATAAGGCTCTGGCAATCGCGACCCGCTGAGACATTCCACCGGATAATTGGCGTGGATATGCCTTTTCAAATCCTTTAAGTTTAACAAGTGAAATCAAATCATCCACCCTTTTTCGTATTTCTGGCTTTTTTAATGGAAGGTTACCTGAAATATTCTTCTCCACGTTTAACCATGGAAATAAACGGTGCTCTTGAAAAATGAAACCACGGTCTTTGGAAGGGCCACTAACCTCCTGATTGCCTACAATAATCGCGCCTTCAAAGTCTAAATCAAGTCCTGCGATCAACTTTAATAAAGTGCTTTTCCCGCAACCACTCGGACCAATGATGGTAACGAATTCACCATTGTTTACGGTTAGATCCAAGTTATCCAAAACATGGACTCTTTCATTATCATTCTTAAATGTCTTGCTTACGTGATTAATTTCTAACGTCGATACCAATACTCATCACCCTTTCTCAAATAAAAAAAATAGAGATCCAGCAAGAAGACACATAATGTCCCTTTGCTGAATCTCTAGTTAACTAGTCGATTCAATATTTCATTTTATATTAACTTATCGATTATTTAATATCAACACCTAATACCAATTTATTTTATCGGATTAATTATAAAAAAATAATTGACAGATTATTCTAACAGCTGTTAAGATGCATTCATACACCAATCCGCTTCACAAAGGAGCCAATTCAATAAAAGTCATGTGAATCAACTGGACTACCGGAGATTCAATGAAGAGTAACCCCGGCATACTCTTCGTTGAATCTCTTTTTTGTCATTAATCTGACTATCCAGATGTGGTAAGTGTAATAAAAAAAGGGAGGGAATTCATGAAGAAATATCGTAGCCAGTTAACCGCAGTACTACTTGCCATCATCAGTATCGCAGTATTAGCAGGCTGTAATTCCGATGCCGGCAAAGCTTCCGGAAAAAGTGATCCACTAAAAGTGCATATTGCCCTAAATGGCAAGATGGGGCCATTAGTCATTGCAAAGGAAAAGGGATTGTTCGACGAAGAGTTTTCTAAACTGGATGCCCAAATCGAGTGGAGTGAATTCCCGAGTGGTCCCCCGCTTTTGGAATCCCTTGCTTCCAACAGGGTTGACCTATCTTTTTTAGGGGATGGTGCACTAATTGCCGGAATTGATAAGAATCTACCATTCGAAGTGATTGCACAAACAGGTCAGGGTGAGTCTTCTGTCCGGATCCTAGCTCAAGCAGATAGTAGCATAAAGCAGATTGAAGACTTAAAGGGAAAAACGGTTGGTGTTGCCTCGGGGACAACGGGCCATGTGTATTTAATTAAGGCATTGAAAGCTCATGGTTTAACGACTGAGGATATTAAACTCATCAATTTACAACCGGATGATGCCCAGGCCGCCTTTGAAACCAAACAATTGGACGCTTGGGCCATATGGAACCCTTATTATCTTAATAATATTGAAAAAGGAAATGCAGTCGCACTTAAAGTAAAAGGAAAAATATTAGCTCCTGGTGCAATCATTGCACGTAAGGGTTTTGCCGAAGAACATCCTGAAATTGTAGAGGCCTATTTAAAGGTTTATAAAAAAGCAGCCGATTGGCAAATTGAAAATCCAGATGAAGCATCTGAAATTTATTCTAAAGAAACTAAATTGCCTGTGGACACAGTCAAGAAAATAATAACGGCTGAAGAGCCAAATATCTTCTTTACTGAAGAGGCCATCAAAGCACAACAAGAATCAATCGATACTTTAGCTGGTGTGGGTTATATCAAGAAATCGTTTAATTTTAAAAACCAGATCCACAATGAATACATTGATGAAGCCTTTAAAAAATAAAAAAACATACCATTCAGGAGGAGATTGATTATGACGGAAACTAAAACACAACAATTAAAAGTGGTACCAGTAGCAGGAAGAATTGGAGCGGAAATTCAAGGAGTCCAATTAAGCGGAGACTTGGATTTAGCTATTTTCAGTGAAATCAAACAAGCGCTAAACGATTATAAAGTCGTATTCTTCAAAGGTCAAAATCATTTGGACGATGCTAGTCAAGAAGCATTTGCCAAACTACTAGGTGAGCCTTATGCACATCCTACAGTACCGGTCAAAGACAATACAAACTATATCTTCGAACTTGATTCTGAACAAGGTGCTAAAGCAAACCATTGGCACACTGATGTTACTTTCGTTCCAGAAGTTCCTAAATACTCTGTTTTAAGAGGCGTAACCATTCCTAAAGTGGGTGGAGATACAGTTTGGGCAAATACGAATAAAGCATATGAAGATCTTCCAGAAGGATTGAAAAAATTAGCAGACGAACTATGGGCCATCCATACAAATGAATACGATTACGCTCAATTCAAACCAACCGAAAATATCAATGATGAGATTAAAAAGAAATATCGTGATGTATTTGAATCGACAATTTATAAAACGAGACATCCAGTCGTTCATGTGCACTCAGAAACTGGGAAAAAGCATTTGTTATTAGGTGGCTTTGCGGGAAGAGTTGAAGGATATACAACAAGTGAATCTGAACGATTATTGAGTATCTTCGATTCATACGTTACCCGCTTAGAAAATACCGTACGTTGGCAATGGAGCGAAGGGGATGTTGTTATTTGGGATAACTTAGCCACGCAGCATTATGCTATTGCAGACTATGAGAGCCAACATCGCGTTGTTCGCCGTGTCACAGTAGGAAAAGATGTTCCTGTAAATAAAGACAACGAATCCAGTAGACTACTTATTAAGAAATAAAACTTTCTGTCTGAAATGAAAAGGGACACTCATAAAAAGTGTCCCTTATTCTGGTATTTATATGTCATCTTAAGGCAAGTCCGTTTATAATGAAAGGATTTATTGTACCTAGGGAACTAGATGTGATACTCACTAACTTTGCCTTGTTTATTCAAACTTGTTTTTTTGATAATCGATTGGTGATGGTATCTTCTTGTGGTGAAGTTCGCCGTATGTAAAAGGCCAGTATGAACGCAACTATGGTTAACCATGTAGCTATCATAAATGCATCATCTACCCCCATTACACTTCCTTGTTTAATGGCCATTGCCATTTGGGTTTTATTTTCTGGTGAGATATGATTTTGTGTTAAAATTCCCTGTACATGTTTCGTTCCCTGATTTGTCATAACTGACACAAAGAATGCCATGCCGACAGCACCTGCAACCATTCTCAACGTATTAACCATTGCTGTTCCGTATTTATTTAAGCTAAGTGCCAATTCATTTAATCCAGCTGTAAAGATAGGCATCATCAGTATCGACATACCAAACATTCTAATAGTATATACCCATACCACATAAGAATAAGACGTATCTGTTTCAAGCCGTGTTAAAAGATAGGTTGTAATAATAGTAATAGCAAGTCCGCTTACCGCTAGCCATCTCGCCCCAAACCGATCAAACAGCTTACCTGTGATAGGAGACATAATCCCCATTACAATACCTCCAGGCAATAGCATGAGGCCAGATTCCAAGGGAGTAAAGCCACGGATATTCTGCATATAGATTGGCATTAATATCATTCCAGAGAACATACCCATAGTCGCGATGACGTTGATAATCGTAGTTAATGTGAACATCCGATAACGAAAAATTCGAAATTCCAAAATAGGATGCCTTACGGTAAATTGTCTCCAGACAAATAATACTATACTGATTCCGCCAACAAGGAACATTATAAGGACTTCTAAACTGCCCCACCCCTTAGTACCGCCTGTAGCAAATCCGTATAGAACTCCTCCAAATCCGATAGTGGATAGAATTACACCCATTTTATCGAGTTTGGGTCGGCTAGTTTCCCCTACATTTTTAATGATAAAAATTGCAAAAAGAAAGTCAAGAAGTGCAAATGGGAAAATGATAAAAAACAGAACTCTCCAGGAATAGTTTTGTACAATCCATCCTGATAACGTTGGTCCTACGGCTGGGGCGAAATTCATCGCAATTCCAAATATCCCCATCGCAAAACCACGTCTATTAGGAGGAAATAAAGTGAAAATCACATTTGTAATCAAAGGGAATAAAATCCCTGCACCTGCAGCTTGAACCACACGTCCGATCAATAAGACGGAGAAGCTAGGTGCAATTCCACATAAAAAAGTTCCTAAAGCAAAGAGTCCCATCGAAGTTAGATATAATTGTCTTGTGTTAAACCTTTCCATCAAGAAAGCTGTGATCGGGATGACAATCCCATTGACCAACAAAAAGATAGTTGTCAGCCAATTAGCTGTTGCAGCCGATATTTCAAAATGATTCATCAATTGAGGCAATGCGATATTGATTAGAGTCTGATTCAAGAAAGCGACGAGAGCACCAGCCAACATCACCGCAAACATGGGACCTGTACGAATTTTAGTGATTGCTGTTTTATCGAGATTCATTCTTACGGCACTTCCTTTGGTTGAGTTATTACATATCGTTACTTCCTACTATATTTTTCAAGTCTTAATATTCTAATTCGACTTTACTAAGTTAATATGCCTCCCTATCATAAAGGAAATCAACCTATCTTATCCAATAATACAGTCAGCTAAATTCGTTTAACCTCAATTTACGACTTTTAGATGGTGTTTTTCTCAACTCATATTGGCACTATATTAAAGATATTTCTTTGTTGTTCCCATCTTAATAACCATACAACCAGACCTTAATTCGTATAATTGTATTTTGTTTACCACTATGAATGTAATCACATCAGTGAATAGATAAAAAAAGAGAAACAGCCGATAAATTTATATCGATTGTTTCTCTTCATTCCATATTTCAGCTTATTTTTGTCTGCAACCTCATCCATTACTGATGTCATTTTTTAATTAGGTCTTTTTACAAAACTCTCCACTTAATGGGAGAAAGTTCAAAATTCAAGTAGCCTTTTTATGAATTAATTCCCCTGAACGATTATCTCATCAATAATACCGTATTCCTTCGCCTCATTTGCGCTTAAAAAATAATCACGATCAGTATCCTTCGCCACCTTTTCGATAGGCTGCCCAGTCCTTTCCGAGATGATCTGATTGATATGATCCTTCAGTTTCAAAATCCTTCGGGCAGAAATTTCAATTTCCGTAGCTTGCCCCCTTGCCCCTCCAAGAGGTTGATGAAGCATAATTTCACTATTCGGCAAAGCGCACCTTTTTCCTTTCGTACCCGCCAATAAAAGCATTGCCCCGAATGATGCAGCCATACCCGTACATACAGTCCGGATATCAGGTTTAATATATTGCATCGTATCATAAATAGCAAAACCGGCACTAGTCGATCCCCCAGGACTATTTATGAAGATGGTAATTTCTTTATCAGGGGCATCTGCTGCCAAGAATAACAATTGAGCAACCACACTATTGGCTAAATGATCTGTGATTTCTTCCCCAATCATGATGATTCTGTCTTTTAGAAGTCTGGAATAAATATCGTATGAGCGCTCACCCTTGCTGGATTGCTCAATTACATATGGAATGGTAGTCATATCTCTTCTTCCTCCTAACAAAATGATTGGCTATGCAGCCATTGAGAGAGTGTTTGAAGTAGTGAAGCATGCTTTGGAGTGCATCGAACGATTCATCAGTTTAGGAATCATTGATTCACTGTTCAGGGATTTGAAAGATGGAATACTTCTAATGAGGATATCAGGATTTCGGACCTTCAAAGCCTGCGTCATCAGAGACATCAGCCTCTGTTCCTCATCATCTTGCCAATCTTCCGCACAGGACAACTTACGCTCATCAATGCCATCTTTGTCAAAACGCTTTTTCACACGATTCAAGATGGCCTTTACAGCCGTTTCCGTCGTGTTCAAATAATCTGAGATTTCTTTAGATCGATAGAGGAACCCTTCCTTTAATATGAACACCACAGCTTGTTTTGGGGTAAGGGATTTTATAATATATTCAACCGTTTCAAAGGCATTTTCCCCAATTGCCCCCTGCTGTTCGGTGTCCTTCAGATCCTCTACGGATTCTTTTTTTCTTTTACGTATCGTATCAATCCAGGAATGACGGGCTATCGTCTTCAATAAAGCCGTTGTTACCTCCGTTTTATTCCCATAGCCCTGCATTACCTTCAGTATCGTATCCTGTGCTAAATCATCGCCATCCCAATTATTTTGGGTAAGGAATCGGCAAAACCGAAGCAATTCAGGATAGACTTCACGCAAAATCATGTCGTTATCTTTTCCTTCAGAAATATCTTCTTTCAACTTATTTATCATTTTTCTCACTCCTTCAACACCCTCTATCCTATAAACGTTTTAGAAAGAGAAAAAGATATGGGGGTGAAAATTTTTTCCTTTATTTTATTCTATTCCATTTTTTCCTGTGGATTTCCTTTCATACTAAAAACCTGTTTGGTTATGACCCAAACAAGCTAATCTCAGTGTTCTGTATGCAGCAAATAGACTATACTAGGGCTTCCCCTTTGTGCACCGGATTCGTCACCAATAATTTAATCAAGGCACACCCAATGTAAACAAATAGTTAAAAGTTTACTTTCAAAACGGTAATTTTTTTGACTTCTTGCCTGTTCAAGTGTTATTCTTTAACTATCAGATAAAAGTATACATTCAAATCATTGATTCTACTAGCAGGATGAAAGAGCTGATGCAAAATGGCGAAAGAACATTTAATTGACGTTCAACCAATCAGATCATTGGAAAAATTAGATGATATGAAATGGTCATTGAAAAGACATTGCAGCGAAAGAGATTACATATTGTTCCTTTTAGGAATAAATACTGGCTTACGTGTGTCTGATCTATTATCGTTGAAGGTAAAGGATATTAAAGGCCAGATGAAAATTATCATTAAGGAAGGCAAGACAAAGAAGCCTAGAACAATACAACTTAACAATGTATTTAATGAGTTAGCAACTTATATAGATACCATTGATAGCGAATGGCTATTCCCTTCACGCAAAGGTGATAAGCCGATAAGCAAGATACAAGCATACAGACAGCTTAATAAAGCCGCAGATATGGTAGACATTGAAAGTGTAGGAACTCATACCATGCGGAAAACATTCGGATACTGGTACTATAAACAGAGTAAAGACGTGGCTAAATTACAATTGATTCTTAACCATTCACACCCTGAAATAACTTTGAAGTACATAGGAATTGCTGATGAAGAAATAGAGGACAGCTTAAATGGCTTTGTACTATAGGAGGACGGATTAAATGACACTAACTGAATACAATGCAAAGTACGAATATATCATTCGCAGTAATATTTCTGACAGACAAAAGGCACTGAAATTAGCTGATTTAATGACCGATATGGAAGGACATCTAAATGAGGCGGGGGAACATCAGAATAAAGAGGCAAATGCTTTGTATAGAAAAGTATCCCTTCTATCCAACTTGTTATAATCGAGCTTAAGACCTTGCCTTATGTGCAGAGGTCCTTTTTTGTGCTTTGAAAGTAACGATTACAATTGCAGCTTGAAGTAAATGCTTTGTTTCTGTAAGGCTTTGGAGTGAACCACATTTACTAATGCCACTGCACTAATTGCACCTGGCAGGCCTTTTCCTCTTGTAAGGCCATACATGTCATCAGGTTCATTTTGATAAATACGGACAACCTTGTTTACATATTAAACATACTTAAGGAATACTTTTTCGCCATCATTTCCAAGATCTTTATCCCGGCAACACTGTTCCCCTTCTCATCAAGCGCAGCGCCATAAATTCCAATCCCACATTTTCCGGGGACGGCCCCCATGATTCCCCCTGACACACCGCTTTTAGCCGGAATTCCAACATTAATGGCAAATTCACCTGATGCGTTATACATGCCGCAGGTAACCATGAATGTCTTGCAAATACGGGCAATGTCCCCGGGGATGATTTGCTTTCCCGTCAACAGATCTTTCCCATTCATGGCCAGCACACAGCCGATCCTCGCCAAATCCTGACTGTCCATTTCAATGGCACACTGCTTCGAATACAATTCGATTAAGTCCTCCACATCCTCATTTATTACATTATGCTGCTTTAAAAAATAGCTTAGCGACCTATTTAAGTCTGCTGTATTGTATTCTGAACGTGCAACATCTTCATTAAAACCGATAGTAGGATTTTGCGTCAATTCCCGGATAAAATGTAAAATACGATTGAATCGCTCATTTACACTGTCACCTGCAACCATGTGGGTCACAGTCAATGCTCCTGCATTGATCATCGGGTTTAACGGCTTGGATGCCTTGTTTGTCTCTAACTTGGCAATCGAATTAAAAGGATCACCGGTGGGTTCTTTTCCTACATAGGAAAAGACATATTCCTCACCTTTTTCCATTAATACCAGAGCAAGTGTCAAAACTTTTGATATGCTTTGCAGAGTCACTTTACCACTTACATCCCCCGCACAATACCCTTTACCGTCAGGATAGTAAATAGCCACAGATAAGCCCTCAGGATTCGCCTTTTCAAGAGCCGGTATATAGTCCGCCACTTTTCCCTTATTTGTATATTTTTTTGCCTGATCAACCAGTTGCTGTAATTCTTCATTGGACCTGCATTGACATCCCATATTGTTCACAATTTGCCGCCCCTTTGAAAATTTGTCTTGTGAAGTGTTGTTATTATTTATTACCATATTTCATAGTTATTATTTGCAAAACTAGGAAGCAGATAATAAAAGAAGTAAAGTTACAGGAGCTACTATCTTCATTGTGGGAGGAGGCTATTCACTCTCTTTGCATTGCTTCTGATATAGAGGAACGGTTACATAGTTCTGATTGACTTATAATGACAAAGGAGAGGACCGTATAGAGAGCTATGTAATCTCAAAAACCCCATTTTTCATTTTCTATTTATTTATTAGTCAAGCTTTCTCAGACAACTCCTCTTTCTCTTGGTCTTGTCTTATTGGATATCAGTTTAATTTCTCACTCAAAAAAGCCAGCTCCAGAGCGAATCTCCAAAGAGTATTCTACCAGTTGCCCCTCCAAGGAGGCTTCCTTATAAGTGTTCCTGTTCCATTACTACCTTACTAGGTTGCCTTGAAAATGGGAAATCCAGAGTGAACAAGGGAGGAAAAGCTCTTTTGACTCTTCACGTTTGCTGGAACTAATATTACATACTTAAAAATGATGTGGCTTTCAGTTTAAAGTCGGGTCTCAATTTAATTACATTAATTTATTAGCATTTTATCTAACTCACGGACTTTATCATATGACTCCAATAGTTGTTCAGGTATTAATGTTCTCCCATAATCCCAAGCATTAGTTTCTATTTCAGATTTCAGCTTTTCTTTTTCCTCTTCGTGACCATACATCATAATCCTTAAATCATGTTTGTTTTTCTTAAAATCTAAATAATAACCAATAATACGATAAAGAATAATTTTAACAAAGTCTTCCTCTGTCTCTTTAATTCTAACTTTTCCTTTATAACCGTTAACTTGAAGATAATTAAACTTTATAGTATTGGTCGATACGTTATAACTCATAGGTGCACTTAGATTATTGTCAAATTCACAAATAATATCCAAATTGTGCTCATTTAATGTGTTATTAATTATTTTTTCGATATCGCTTATATAAAGCATTTAACTATCACTTCCCTTTTAAAGACTTATTTCATTATAGTATTAGCTTAAGTTATTCTTCCTTTATCAATATAATAAACTGTTTAGATATTAAAATCATACAGTTAAAAGACAAAGGAAATATTTACTATGTAATAATGAAGTGGTGTGTACGTCCTACGAGAAGATTGTTAATAATCCCCTACTAGACCCCCTAAAAGGGAAGAGATTGCTTTTAATTACTCTTCCATACTTTCCTCCTTCTATTTATTTCAATTTAAAACTTTCTATCATTGGTTGTATTTCTTCTTGATATTGTTCCACCATCATTTCAAGTGAAAGCATTGTAATCGTTTCTTTCCTTTGGCAAAGGCGTCTATCGACATTTTCTAGTTACTCAATTTGAGTACAGATGTACATTCATCTGGTAAGTAAAAGTGCTCAACAGATAAAGATTGACAACATTTTTATGGTGACTCATACTTGTAGTGATTAATATAACAGAATATTGAGAATATTGGAGGGGTAATTATGAATAAGATTTTCGTTCCTAACGCAATCGCTACTTTAACAAGACTTTTCTACAGTTCAACTACACTGAATGAGTATTTAGCGATGCGAACCGCTCAATTCTACATTGAAGACCTGAAGTTACTACAAGACGTGGAAGCTGTTGCCTTGGCAATTGAAGATCAAAATGCTTTCGCTTTAATGTCTAAATTTAAATTATTTGATTATAAGGCTGCTGAAGAAATTGAAATAGCACTATCCGCTTCTGGCTATACGGAAGCAGAACTCAATGCTATGAATATAGAAATCTGAAATCATCGGGCCACTACCATTAACTGATTCTAATATCAATAATGATTTTTAGGGTACGAATAGTTTTCGTAACCTATTGTTCCGCTAGTTCACTGAGCCTCTCAAATTGACCGCTATAATGTAGCGGTGTAAATCTGAATGAAGTAATTGTTCATGAAGGTCAAGAAGGCATATATACAATGTATAAAGTGGGTAAAAAGCTGATGTGCGTAATATACACCTCAGGCCCTAACGTCAAAATGCTAGTAGCTCTAACAAAGTTACCCCCGTTGAAATAGCCTGTAATTATTGCAATGATATGTAGGTGCCTCGATAGCCACGAGGTACCTGCATATTTAATATGCACGTAAAATCCCCAAGAATATTTAAAATAATGTTGAAATGGAGGTGAATACACCGTCATGACCGAATATTATATTATGGAGAAGGTCGACCCAAAGAAGTTTTAAACTTCCACCGAATGTATAGAACTGCATCTCAAAGCAAGCATCACCCTTACAAATTTACCGATTTAACCCCAATGTTAATAGCATAAGAAATGAAGGTGAATGCTTTCACACGGATGCACACTTGATGGAAAGTAGGAGAAGCCATGGAGAAATCGAAGAGTTTACAAGAAATCTATAATGCCAACCGACCAGAAAATAATGAGCTTTTCCGAGCAATACAACAACATCTTCAAATGAAGCATCCAGACAAGCGAATGACAGCTATGAGAACCTTGCAAATAATTGTTGCCGATAGTGTTTCATCTGGAGAGCTGCGTAACGTGGAAAGTCGGCTTTTATACAGTTGAGTTGATACGAAAAAGTTTCTTATCAACTCATCCAGTCTTGTGAGTTATGCAGTTCTGAAATTACCGAACACAGAAAGGAATAACCCCACCATTGAAAAAATTTCTAAACAAAATCAAAATAGCTGGCTCCATTTTGACCATCATACTCATGATATTCACTTTCGGAATTATACTTTTCAACAAAGCTTTCACAGAGCCAGAAGTAGATATTAAGTATTACAAGATAGGGCATGTCGAACACAGGCCAAATATTTGGGAGGGCATGAGTAAAGAAGAATACCAAAAAATAAAATATTTAGAGGAACAGAAAACATTCAATTATGATCTCTACGAACCAGAGCTGCTTGACGCAGAAGGAAATCCGATTATTGAAGAAAATGTTGAATACTAAAAAAAATGTGCCCGATTTGGACACATCTTTTTTGTTTACTTATAAATGCAATGCTCCGAAATTAGGCTTCGTTTTCTCAGTGGTAGAAATCCATTCTCCTAATTCATCGAAATATTTTTGAACTTCTTCTTTAGTTTTGGTTTCTGAAGCATCCCAAATATCTGATAAGAAATATCCTAAATCGTTTGGATATGAAATTGATTCTCTGTCAAATGCTTTTTCAATAGCAGGACTGCCGTGTTTATCGCCTTCGTCACCATGAATTTTCATAGTAATAACAGTCCATCCATTTTCTTTTTTTATAAGAGTGTAATTGTCATAATGGCCCCAACGATTGCTATGAACACGTAATTTAAAATCTTCACCGATATTATTCAAATTTTCCCCTCTCTTCCCATAATACTACAACTGTATTTTACCACCAGAACGCGGTAAATGACGAACTTCACGGTATTTAATATCAGCAATTTAATATCCTTTTCTGTCATTGTTACCAATGGTCGTTTAATCGCATTAAATTGTTCTCGATAATATTTCAAAGTATGAGGACAAAGATTCCTTAATTGGCAGTCTTCAAAGAATAATTTAAACTCCAATTCATCAGATTTAACGTAAGTAGTTTTTGTAACAATTCTTAATTCATCTTCCTATAGTAAATTTCCTCCTTTACTCATCGCACACTACCCCGCACAATATTTGTACATATTCTGTAGTGCGTGATAAACACAAAAAAGCTTCACACAATTAAGTGTGAAGCTTGAAGTAATAGCTTTTCTTCGCTATTGGTGATACCGGTGGCCGGGGTCGAACCGGCACTCCAGAGGAACACGATTTTGAGTCGTGCGCGTCTGCCAATTCCGCCACACCGGCATTTTTGTTGGAGGCGGCAACCGGAATCGAACCGGTGGTAAAGGTTTTGCAGACCTCTGCCTTACCGCTTGGCTATGCCGCCAACGTTTTTGGAGCGAAAGACGGGATTCGAACCCGCGACCCCAACCTTGGCAAGGTTGTATTCTACCACTGAACTACTTTCGCGAATGGCTGGGCTAGAAGGGATCGAACCTTCGCATGACGGAATCAAAATCCGTTGCCTTACCGCTTGGCTATAGCCCATTAACGTTATACTTATTATACCATCATTTATTAAAAAATGGGGCGACTGATGGGAATCGAACCCACGAATGCCTGAACCACAATCAGGTGCGTTAACCACTTCGCCACAATCGCCATTATAAAATTAAAATTGGCAGGGGTAGTAGGACTCGAACCCACACTGGAGGTTTTGGAGACCTCTGTTCTACCTTTAAACTATACCCCTATAAATAAAATGGTGGAGGGGGGCAGATTCGAACTGCCGAACCCGAAGGAGCGGATTTACAGTCCGCCGCGTTTAGCCACTTCGCTACCCCTCCGCATATGGATGTTACTGGTGCCGGCAAGAGGACTTGAACCCCCAACCTACTGATTACAAGTCAGTTGCTCTACCAGTTGAGCTACACCGGCACTACAATGGTGGCTCAGGACGGAATCGAACCGCCGACACAAGGATTTTCAGTCCTTTGCTCTACCGACTGAGCTACTGAGCCAAACAATAAAAATGGCGGTCCCGACGGGAATCGAACCCGCGATCTCCTGCGTGACAGGCAGGCATGTTAACCGCTACACCACGGGACCATAGATTGCGGGGACAGGATTTGAACCTGCGACCTTCGGGTTATGAGCCCGACGAGCTACCGGACTGCTCCACCCCGCGACGTTAATAATGCTGCTATTGCATCAAGTTTTCGTGTTAACAGTTTCATTATATCTGATATATAGAAACAACTTGTTGCTTTTTAAAAAATGGTGGAGGATGACGGGATCGAACCGCCGACCCTCTGCTTGTAAGGCAGATGCTCTCCCAGCTGAGCTAATCCTCCATATGTTTTCGGAATGGTGACCCGTACGGGATTCGAACCCGTGTTACCGCCGTGAAAGGGCGGTGTCTTAACCGCTTGACCAACGGGCCAGTTGTAAATGGCGGAGAGCAAGGGATTTGAACCCTTGAGACAGGGTTACCCGTCTACACGATTTCCAATCGTGCTCCTTCGGCCACTCGGACAGCTCTCCAATAATGGCTCCGCAGGTAGGACTCGAACCTACGACCGTTCGGTTAACAGCCGAATGCTCTACCACTGAGCTACTGCGGAACGATATAAGCTTGGCGACGTCCTACTCTCACAGGGGGAAACCCCCAACTACCATCGGCGCTGAAGAGCTTAACTGCCGTGTTCGGAATGGGAACGGGTGTGACCTCTTCGCTATCGTCACCAAACATTATTAACATTTTTTCAAGACATATATTATTATAACGTCTTTTTGAGAAAATGCAAGAAGAAATTTTCATTCCTTCAAAACTAGATAATAAGAAGGTATTTCATTTTTTAAAGCGTGGTTAAGTCCTCGATCTATTAGTATCAGTCAGCTCCACATGTCGCCACGCTTCCACCTCTGACCTATCAACCTGATCATCTTTCAGGGATCTTACTAGCTTGCGCTATGGGAAATCTCATCTCGAGGGGGGCTTCATGCTTAGATGCTTTCAGCACTTATCCCGTCCGCACGTAGCTACCCAGCTATGCCTTTGGCAAGACAACTGGTACACCAGCGGTGCGTCCATCCCGGTCCTCTCGTACTAAGGACAGCTCCTCTCAAATTTCCTGCGCCCGCGACGGATAGGGACCGAACTGTCTCACGACGTTCTGAACCCAGCTCGCGTACCGCTTTAATGGGCGAACAGCCCAACCCTTGGGACCGACTACAGCCCCAGGATGCGATGAGCCGACATCGAGGTGCCAAACCTCCCCGTCGATGTGGACTCTTGGGGGAGATAAGCCTGTTATCCCCGGGGTAGCTTTTATCCGTTGAGCGATGGCCCTTCCATGCGGAACCACCGGATCACTAAGCCCGACTTTCGTCCCTGCTCGACTTGTAGGTCTCGCAGTCAAGCTCCCTTGTGCCTTTACACTCTACGAATGATTTCCAACCATTCTGAGGGAACCTTTGGGCGCCTCCGTTACTCTTTAGGAGGCGACCGCCCCAGTCAAACTGCCCACCTGACACTGTCTCCCACCCCGATAAGGGGCGCGGGTTAGAATTTCAATACAGCCAGGGTAGTATCCCACCAACGCCTCCACCGAAGCTAGCGCTCCGGCTTCTCAGGCTCCTACCTATCCTGTACAAGCTGTACCAAAATTCAATATCAGGCTGCAGTAAAGCTCCACGGGGTCTTTCCGTCCTGTCGCGGGTAACCTGCATCTTCACAGGTACTATAATTTCACCGAGTCTCTCGTTGAGACAGTGCCCAGATCGTTACACCTTTCGTGCGGGTCGGAACTTACCCGACAAGGAATTTCGCTACCTTAGGACCGTTATAGTTACGGCCGCCGTTTACTGGGGCTTCGGTTCAAAGCTTCGCTTGCGCTAACCTCTCCCCTTAACCTTCCAGCACCGGGCAGGTGTCAGCCCCTATACTTCGCCTTGCGGCTTCGCAGAGACCTGTGTTTTTGCTAAACAGTCGCCTGGGCCTATTCACTGCGGCTTTTCCGGGCTATTCACCCTAAAAAGCACCCCTTCTCCCGAAGTTACGGGGTCATTTTGCCGAGTTCCTTAACGAGAGTTCTCTCGCACACCTTAGGATTCTCTCCTCGCCTACCTGTGTCGGTTTGCGGTACGGGCACCTTACATCTCACTAGAGGCTTTTCTTGGCGGCGTGGAATCAGGAACTTCGGTACTATATTTCCCTCGCCATCACAGCTCCGCCTTAATGGAAACGGGATTTGCCTCGTTTCCGGCCTAACTGCTTGGACGCGCATATCCAACAGCGCGCTTACCCTATCCTTCTGCGTCCCCCCATCGTTCAAACGATGTATAGGTGGTACAGGAATATCAACCTGTTGTCCATCGCCTACGCCTTTCGGCCTCGGCTTAGGTCCCGACTAACCCTGAGCGGACGAGCCTTCCTCAGGAAACCTTAGGCATTCGGTGGAAGGGATTCTCACCCTTCTTTCGCTACTCATACCGGCATTCTCACTTCTAAGCGCTCCACCAGTCCTTCCGGTCTGACTTCAACGCCCTTAGAACGCTCTCCTACCATCGACACCATACGGTGTCAATCCACAGCTTCGGTGATACGTTTAGCCCCGGTACATTTTCGGCGCGGAGTCACTCGACCAGTGAGCTATTACGCACTCTTTAAATGATGGCTGCTTCTGAGCCAACATCCTGGTTGTCTAAGCAACTCCACATCCTTTTCCACTTAACGTATACTTTGGGACCTTAGCTGGTGGTCTGGGCTGTTTCCCTTTCGACTACGGATCTTATCACTCGCAGTCTGACTCCCAAGAATAAGTATTTGGCATTCGGAGTTTGACTGAATTCGGTAACCCGTTGGGGGCCCCTAGTCCAATCAGTGCTCTACCTCCAATACTCTCATCTTGAGGCTAGCCCTAAAGCTATTTCGGAGAGAACCAGCTATCTCCAGGTTCGATTGGAATTTCTCCGCTACCCACACCTCATCCCCGCACTTTTCAACGTGCGTGGGTTCGGGCCTCCATTCAGTGTTACCTGAACTTCACCCTGGACATGGGTAGATCACCTGGTTTCGGGTCTACGACCTCATACTCATTCGCCCTATTCAGACTCGCTTTCAGTCGCGGCTCCGTCTTATCAACTTAACCTCGCATGAAATCGTAACTCGCCGGTTCATTCTACAAAAGGCACGCCATTACCCATTAACGGGCTTTGACTACTTGTAGGCACACGGTTTCAGGATCTATTTCACTCCCCTTCCGGGGTGCTTTTCACCTTTCCCTCACGGTACTGGTTCACTATCGGTCACTAGGTAGTATTTAGCCTTGGGAGATGGTCCTCCCTGCTTCCGACGGGATTTCTCGTGTCCCGCCGTACTCAGGATCCACTCAGGAGGGAACGAAGTTTCAACTACAGGGTTTTTACCTTCTTTGACGGACCTTTCCAGATCACTTCATTTACCCCGTTCCTTTGTAACTCCATGTTGAGTGTCCTACAACCCCAAGAGGCAAGCCTCTTGGTTTGGGCTAATTCCGTTTCGCTCGCCGCTACTCAGGAAATCGCATTTGCTTTCTCTTCCTCCGGGTACTTAGATGTTTCAGTTCCCCGGGTCTGCCTTCAGTACCCTATGTATTCAGGTAAAGATACTGTTCCATTACGAACAGTGGGTTTCCCCATTCGGAAATCTCCGGATCAAAGCTTACTTACAGCTCCCCGAAGCATATCGGTGTTAGTCCCGTCCTTCATCGGCTCCTAGTGCCAAGGCATCCACCGTGCGCCCTTTCTAACTTAACCGTTAAAAAAGATCTTACTGATGCTTTGAAAAAATTAATTGCCTTCTATCTATTATCTAGTTTTCAAGGAACAAAGTAGAAAGAATCCCATCACAACGTGATGATGTCTTTCGTATCTGAATGAATTACTCATTCAAAACTGAACAAAACAAAAGCGCTCTCGTATTTATCCTTAGAAAGGAGGTGATCCAGCCGCACCTTCCGATACGGCTACCTTGTTACGACTTCACCCCAATCATCTGTCCCACCTTAGGCGGCTGGCTCCATAAAGGTTACCTCACCGACTTCGGGTGTTACAAACTCTCGTGGTGTGACGGGCGGTGTGTACAAGGCCCGGGAACGTATTCACCGCGGCATGCTGATCCGCGATTACTAGCGATTCCGGCTTCATGTAGGCGAGTTGCAGCCTACAATCCGAACTGAGAATGGCTTTATGGGATTCGCTTACCTTCGCAGGTTTGCAGCCCTTTGTACCATCCATTGTAGCACGTGTGTAGCCCAGGTCATAAGGGGCATGATGATTTGACGTCATCCCCACCTTCCTCCGGTTTGTCACCGGCAGTCACCTTAGAGTGCCCAACTGAATGCTGGCAACTAAGATCAAGGGTTGCGCTCGTTGCGGGACTTAACCCAACATCTCACGACACGAGCTGACGACAACCATGCACCACCTGTCACTCTGTCCCCCGAAGGGGAACGCCCTATCTCTAGGGTTGTCAGAGGATGTCAAGACCTGGTAAGGTTCTTCGCGTTGCTTCGAATTAAACCACATGCTCCACCGCTTGTGCGGGCCCCCGTCAATTCCTTTGAGTTTCAGCCTTGCGGCCGTACTCCCCAGGCGGAGTGCTTAATGCGTTAGGCTGCGAGCACTAAAGGGCGGAAACCCTCTAACACTTAGCACTCATCGTTTACGGCGTGGACTACCAGGGTATCTAATCCTGTTTGCTCCCCACGCTTTCGCGCCTCAGTGTCAGTTACAGACCAGAAAGTCGCCTTCGCCACTGGTGTTCCTCCAAATCTCTACGCATTTCACCGCTACACTTGGAATTCCACTTTCCTCTTCTGCACTCAAGTTCCCCAGTTTCCAATGACCCTCCACGGTTGAGCCGTGGGCTTTCACATCAGACTTAAGGAACCACCTGCGCGCGCTTTACGCCCAATAATTCCGGACAACGCTTGCCACCTACGTATTACCGCGAGTCGCTGGCACGTAGTTAGCCGTGGCTTTCTGGTTAGGTACCGTCAAGGTACCAGCAGTTACTCTGGTACTTGTTCTTCCCTAACAACAGAACTTTACGACCCGAAGGCCTTCTTCGTTCACGCGGCGTTGCTCCGTCAGACTTTCGTCCATTGCGGAAGATTCCCTACTGCTGCCTCCCGTAGGAGTCTGGGCCGTGTCTCAGTCCCAGTGTGGCCGATCACCCTCTCAGGTCGGCTACGCATCGTCGCCTTGGTGAGCCATTACCTCACCAACTAGCTAATGCGCCGCGGGCCCATCTATAAGTGACAGCAGAACCGTCTTTCCATCTTCTCTCATGCGAGAAAAGAACATATCCGGTATTAGCTCCGGTTTCCCGAAGTTATCCCAGTCTTATAGGCAGGTTGCCCACGTGTTACTCACCCGTCCGCCGCTAATCTCAGGGAGCAAGCTCCCATTGATTCGCTCGACTTGCATGTATTAGGCACGCCGCCAGCGTTCGTCCTGAGCCAGGATCAAACTCTCCGAAGAAATGTTTGACTTGCTCATTTTGCTTTTTGATAGTGTGTGCTCACTTAAAAAATTAACGTTGGCGCTTTGTTTTGTTCAGTTTTCAAAGAGCAATTTCGTTGTCGTTTACTTCGTAAGCGACTTTTACATCTTATCATGTTGTAGACTATTTTGTCAACATGTTTTTTGATGTTTTTTGTTTTGTTGAAGCTGCGAAAGCTGATGTCCCGCAGCGACATGTATTAATATAACACCTAGATTATTATTGGTCAACACTAAAAATGATTTTTTTGAAATATTTTTTTATACTCTATAAAATCGATGATAAACGTCTTGTCCTTTTGTTTCCACTTTGATGACATCAATTACTTTCTTCTCTATTAAGTATTCTAACAGAACACCTAGATCTACTGAATAATAATTAAGTTCCGGATGATCCATTAACTCTGCAATTGTCCAAGGATCTTCTTTTGTACTCATTATTTCAACTAAATGCTGTGAACCCGTATTCGTCCTAGAGTAAATAAGAAATTCACTCGCAAGGAAAAGAAGCTCCAATCTTTTTTCAAGCGTTTCCTCACTACTAATCAATTCTTTATACAACTTATAGATTTCAGGTTCCATATGTTTCACTTGGTTCCAGACTGTAACTTCTGGATAAAAACCTTGTTCTATTACTTCCAAACGAGCTAAGTGATGCAGGGAATGAACAATATGGTTATATGCATCAAGATAATGACCTTTTTCAAAGAAGCCTTTTCCATCCATATATCTGCGAATTAACTTCGCAAACTCCATCCCTATCTTCAACTTTCTTCCATAAAAAGGGAACTCTCGAATTTCGGTTTTCAAATGATCCAAATATTCATTTCGGTCAAAGAGGACCTTTCCGTTATAAATCCAGTCAACTACTTTTCGGTTTGTACCTAATAGAAGCCATTCTTTTAGTTGTTCTTCCTTTACGATATGTAAAGCTGCCTTTTTGTCCTGATATGTGTAGTGTTTTAAAAACACTGCCTCTTCTGCTTCATCTACAATAACAAAAAGAATGTAGTCAAATGTATCGGTAATCGGGCTATTATTTTCTCTTTTTTCTATTAACAAGATTCCAAGTGTAGATTTTAAACTTGCTCGCTCTTGATAAATCGGGCGAAGGATATCTTCCATTATAAATTCCTCCAAAACCTTTTTTTTTTTACATTCGACAAAACTCTTCAAAATCCTGTATTTCACCTAGATGATATTTACAAAAACAACATATTCAAAAGTAATATGTATCCTTTATTTCTTTTTTGTTCCATCCGTAGTTTATGTTATAGTTAAAGTTATATTTTAGGAGGGACAATCCATGGCTAAATATTCTAGCAAAATCAATAAAATCCGTACATTTGCTTTAAGTTTGATTTTCATCGGCTTTATTGTGATGTATCTTGGACTTTTCTTTAAAACACACCCTATTGTTATGACACTTTTTATGGGTCTAGGTCTTTTATTCATAATTGCAAGTACCGGCGTTTATTTTTGGATTGGAATGCTTTCTACAAAATCGATCCAGGTTGTATGTCCTAACTGTAGTAAACCTACAAAAATATTAGGGCGTGTGGATATTTGCATGCATTGTGAAGAACCATTGACCCTTGATAAAAAGTTAGAAGGCGAAGAATTTAACGAAAAATATAATCGCAAAAGCCTGCAAGACTAAATAACCCCTTAAGAGAGCTTATTTATCCCAGGCAGATGGTCCAAGATTAATTGTATCATTTTTTTGCAACAAAAAAAAAGTTCCAACCAAGTGGCGGAACTTTTTTTAATGTGCTTCTTTTTTTGAGCACTCTGTACAGTCTCCATAGATTTCCATCCGATGGTGACTAACATTGAAACCGGTGACCTGTGCTGCAAAATGTTCGACTTCGTCCAATGCCGGATAATCAAAATCTACAATTTTTCCGCAGGTTTGGCAGATTACATGATAATGATTCGTCGTTACAAAATCAAATCTTGCTGAAGAATCACCATAGGTAAGTTCTTTAACCAATCCTACTTCTCGGAACACACGCAAGTTGTTATAAACCGTAGCCACACTCATATTGGGAAACTTACCTTCTAGCGCTTTATATATATCATCTGCGGTAGGGTGGGACATAGAGCTTATCAAATATTCAAGTATCGCATGGCGTTGAGGAGTTATTCTTACACCGGTATCTTTAAGGGAATCCAACGCTTCTTTTAACTGAACTTCAGACACCGCCATCCACCTCTTTTTTCTCATTAAGTATGAATTATTAAATTATAATATTTATAAATAGTGTACCTTTTATACGTTGATTTTGTCAATATTTCATCTGTTTATCGATTCATTTTTAGTTTATTCATTACCCCTTTAATTCTTTCCCATTTTCTAATTGTGCCTAGTATCCTTTTGATTGATCTCAATGACGTTGATAAAGTCTTTTCCATCTATTCAGGAATTCATGCATGTTTTTTTCGAAAATTGAAAAGGTTCTAGGTAAATATTCACTGCTTTTACTCGAAAGATGCGGTGTGACCGTTACATTTTCCATACGCTAAAACGGATGCTCCTTATCTAAAGGTTCTGGATCGAATAAATCTAAAATGGCATGAGCAATTTCCCTGTTTTGTAAAACCTCTATCAACACTTCCTCTTTAACCAGATCACCTCGTCCAATATTCACGAAGACAGCAGAACCTTTCATAGCTTTAAAGTGTTCTTTTTGCTACAGATTTTGTCTTTCAATCGTACTTGGCAGAACAGATACGATGTAACTTACTCAGAGAGCCCATAAAGACGATCAAGTGCTGCACAGGATTTCCGCTACGATTGACCCCAATTGTGGTCATCCTAAAGGCTTTCCCAAGACGCGCTACCTCTCCGCCAATTGCACCAGCACCAAGAATGAGTATCGATTTCCCATTCAATTCTCATACTTCTATCTTTCTATCCCACAGCTCGACGTCTGCTTCATTCATGATAAGCTGTTTCAATTTCTTTTCGTACTGTAAAAGCATCCCAATCGTGTACTACCAAAATCCCGCGCTTCTCAATGACTTTAAAAGGCATTAATTCCATACCTGCACTCATAACCATAACCCACTTTAAATTCGGTGCTTTCTCAATTGTCTCATCTGTTAAATCTTCGCCGTATGGAATTAAGATTTTTGCTTCACGAAGTGGTTCATCCTCTCAATCCCCTTGATAAATGAAATTCAAAGCAGGAAAGGTATCCTCCATCTGCTTTTGGATGTCTTCTTTTGGAATAATTATTGAAAGTACTAACATGTTTATCTCACCTTTTAATTAACATAAAAAAAACACGGGCTCTGTATGTCCCGTGCAACTTTCTCTGAGGAGGTATTCCCTTAATAAAGCATATTCAGGTGTCCTCTTTTTGAGTTGGACAAAAGCCTTACCCCTGTTAAAAAAGGCTTTATTTTAATAAATTTGGATTTAAAGCACTTAGTTCCGGCAACATAAAAATGCCATCCCTTCGGATCAGAATGTCATCAAAGTAGATATCACCACCGCCATATTCAGGACGCTGGATCAAAACCATATCCCAATGTGTAGAAGAACGGTTACCATTATCAGCCTCTTGATAGGCTTGGCCAGGAGTTAGATGCAGACTGCCACATATTTTCTCATCAAACAAAATATCGTCCATTGGCTCCAAAATGTAAGGATTGATTCCAAGCGCGAATTCCCCAATAAAACGGGACCCTTCATCTACATCGAGAATCTCATTCATTTTAGAATTTTGATTAGAAACTGCTTTCGTGATTTTCCCCTTTTGTATGGTTAAAACTATGTCACGAAAGGTGATTCCTTGATATGTTGAAGGTGTGTTGAAGGCTACCCTACCATGAACACTCTCTTTTACGGGTGCCGTGAACACTTCCCCGTCAGGGAGATTATTTTTCCCAGCGCATATGACAGCCGGCATTCCTTTAATGGAAAAGGTGAGATTTGTCCCAGGTGAAACAATCCGGACTTTTTCAGTACGCTCCATCAATTGCTTAAGCGGTTTCAGTGCCACTTCCATTTTCCCGTAATCCATTGTGCACACGTTTAATAGAAAGTCTTCGTACTTTCTAAAACTCATACCGGCTTTTTGTGCTAATCTGACAGTCGGGTAATTAAGTAAAACCCAACGCCGGTTGTTTACATAGAAAAGAGTCGACGACTTCATCGCTTCCCCATGAAGACGATGCCTCTCTGCAGGAACTTCTGCCAATTCAGCATCGTTTTCTTCACTGGAGATGATTATTATCGCATCAATATCAGTATATTTCCTCAAAGTCCATTGTGATAAGGTATCAAGTTGTTCCTTCACATTCCCTTTTAACAAGTGTCGGCTTATTTCATCGTCTTCCAGTTCGACATATGGATATGCACCGATTCTGTATGTTTCATCAATCAGCTCTTTCAATAGCGGTTTCATGTTGATATGACCCCGTATCAAGATTCTCTCTTTTGGCTGTAATTGTACGGAATGATGAATCAGCCTTTCAGCAAGCTTGGTTATTCGCTTATCCTTCATCTGGCTGTACCTTATTTTTCTAGATCACGAAGAGTTTCAAGCGCTTCTTCGACATGGCCTTTGACTTTTACCTTACGCCATTCTTTAACTATCGTTCCTTCCTTATCAATCAGAAAAGTTGAACGTTCAATGCCCATATATTCCTTGCCGAAGTTCTTTTTTAATTTCCATACATCATATAATTCAGCAGCCTCTTGATTTTCGTCAGCTAGTAGCAGAAAAGGTAACCCATATTTTTCAATAAATTTTTCATGACGCGCCGCCGGATCTGGACTGATCCCTATGATGACAGCATTCAATTCCTCAAACTGCTCATTGTGGTCACGGAAATCACAGGCCTCCGTTGTGCAACCAGGCGTCATGTCTTTCGGATAAAAATATAAAACAACGTGTTTGCCCTTAGAATCCGATAGGGAAACTTTTTCACCGTTGTTTGCAGGAAGTTGAAAATCCGGTGCTTTTTCTCCAATTTTAACAGTCATTCTTACCCCTCCATTTCTTTCATTATGGTAAGCGTACCCAATAATTGAAAGAAACACAACTTTCATTTATTCTTCCTTTCCTTCTGTTCTAAGTCAATCACTGTCCGGATCACAAACGCAGCCGGGAGAGTGTATCCAATGAACGCCTGGATTGTCGCAATCATCCTGCCCATGCCTATCGGGGCTATATCTCCATACCCTACTGAAAACATTGTCATTGCACTAAAATAAAAAGAAGTCTTCAGTTGCTCGTAAAAACTGCCGTCTAAACGATTGCCCATATCAAGAATCACCGAATGATTCTGAAGCTCGTATAATAAATAAATCAGTGCAAAACCTACTAATATCGTCGCATATAAATTGCCGAGCCATAGCATATCCTCTAGAGAAAACTTTTTTCCTCCCGACTCAACAAGAAATAACGTTCGAATGCTCATCACCATGCAAAAAATAATCCCTGCAATCAAGATGTAAAAAGTCATCCCCCACGCCTCATTTCAAAACAACCCACTCCCCCTATACATACTCCCCGTCCAAACAATATATTCTTTATTTAGGGGTCAGACCCCATTTCCCAACATTCACATCCTTAAACAAACCTAGGTGCACCAATAGTTTTGTCGATATAGGGCGGGGTCAGACCCCATTTCCCGAGACTTTTTTCCTTGTTGACCATTTTAGTCGGGATATGATAAGCTTGTCTAAATTTTTATAATAGTTTTTATTTTATAAATATTTGTTGCCTGCAGTTTAATTTACAGCGGGTTTGTGAAATTTCATATGTGGAAATAGGTTCCTAATTTTTTTAGGATTAAAAGGGAAGTCCGGTGTAATTCCGGCACGGTCCCGCCACTGTAATAGGAATGTTAGCGCTATGCAATATGCCACTGATTTTCGGATTGGGAAGGCCTGCCGCTAATAAGATTCCTAAAGTCAGGAGACCTGCCTGTTTCGACAACACTGTTTTAACCTACGGAGAATAGGGAAGTGTTAGGGACCTTATAATTTTAAGGGGTTTTTGTATACCCCTTTATTTTAAGCATTTCTAACTTTCTCTTTTGACGGTTAGGGGTGCTTTTTTTGTTGTTATTTTATTTTTTAAAAAAAGAATGTAGGAGGATGGGAATATTGAAAAGTAGTAGTTTAGGGTACCCGCGAATTGGGGAAGATCGTGAATGGAAACGCACATTAGAAGCCTACTGGTCGGGAAAAATCGATGAATCGGAGTTTACGGCACAGCTAGAAGCCATCCGTTTAGGCAACTTACAAAAGCAAAAGGACCAAGGTATAGATATTATTCCTGTCAATGACTTTACTTTATATGATCAAATGCTCGATATGTCTGTAATGTTCGGTCTTGTTCCTGAGCGTTATTCAGCCTATAAAGGCGGCACTGTTCCCCTTTCTGTATATTACTCTATGGCTCGCGGAAACAAGGATGAAGTTGCTTCTGAAATGACGAAATGGTTCAATACAAACTATCACTATATCGTTCCCGAATTAAAACCGTCGAAGCTGACTTTGACAGAAAATAAACCACTTGCTGCTTATCGCGAAGCCAAAGAAAAACTAGGAATTGAAGCTAAGCCCGTTTTAGTCGGACCTTATACTTTTATTACTCTGTCTAAAGGCTACAATAAGCAAGATGTACCTGGAATCATCCTTAGTCTCCTGCCTTTATACACACAAATTCTGCAAGAGTTAGAACAAGAAGGCGTGAAGTGGGTGCAAATGGATGAACCCTCCCTTGTTTCATCCATTTCTAAAGATGATATGCAAACTGTTACTTACTTATATGAAAAATTGAATGAAGCAGCTCCAAACTTGAACATCATGCTACAAACATACTTTGATGCGGTAGAGCACTACCAAGAAGTTATTGAATTACACGTTCAAGGGATCGGTCTTGATTTTGTCCATGATAAAGGGAAAAACCTTAGTAATCTTCAAGAATTCGGCTTCCCGAAAGACAAAGTGCTCGGTGCAGGTGTGATTGATGGGAAAAACATATGGCTTTCCGATTTATCGAAAAAGAATCAGTTGATCAATACCCTCACAAAAACCGTAGCCGAAGACCAAATTTGGCTTCAACCCTCTTGCTCCCTGCTTCATGTACCAGTAACGGTTCGTAATGAGACGGCTCTTACTAAAGAAGTGCAACAGGCCCTTGCTTTTGCTGATGAGAAGCTTGAAGAAATCACTCTACTAGTAAAAGGTTGTAATCAAGGTGCCGAAGCAATTGCTGAAAAAGTAGCCGCTAACAAATTAGCACTTCAAACGTTAGCAAATTCAAACGCGCGAAACCATAAAGACGTCCAAACTGGTGTCGAACAGGCGAAGAGTCAAACAGCCGGCCGTCAGCTGCCATTTAAAGAGCGTTATCACAAACAACAGGAATTTTTCAAACTGCCTTTCCTTCCATCAACAACAATCGGAAGCTTTCCGCAGACAGCTGAAGTAAAACAAGCTCGCGGGAAATTCAAACGAGGAGAATGGACGGCTGCTCAATATGAAACATTTGTTAACGAGGAAATCAGCAAATGGATCGATATCCAGGAAGAAATCGGCTTGGATGTTCTTGTACATGGAGAATTTGAACGAACAGATATGGTTGAATTTTTCGGCCATAAACTGGGCGGATTCGTTTTCCTCGAAAAAGGCTGGGTACAATCTTACGGTTCTCGCTGCGTAAAACCGCCTGTTATCTACGGCGATGTTCATTTCATCGAGCCGATGACGGTCCGGGAAAGTGTGTACGCGCAATCCCTGACGAAGAAAACGGTAAAAGGAATGCTGACAGGTCCTGTAACAATTCTGAACTGGTCATTTGTACGTGATGATATTTCAAGGGAGAATGTTTGCTACCAGTTAGCTCTTGCCTTGGAAAAAGAAGTGAGAGCGTTAGAAACTTCCGGAATCAAAATGATTCAGGTGGATGAGCCTGCCCTTAGAGAAGGTCTGCCATTGAAAAAAAGCGACCGCGATGAATATTTAAAATGGGCTGTGAACTCCTTCCTGATTTCCACTTCAAGTGTGGAAGATACAACTCAAATTCACACGCATATGTGTTATTGCGATTTCAACAGCTTCATGGATGTCATCTCTTCCCTGGATGCCGATGTAATTTCCATAGAAACATCTCGCAGCCACGGTGAACTAGCTACCGCATTTGAGGAAAAAACGTATGAAAAGGGTATTGGTCTAGGCGTATATGATATTCACAGTCCACGGGTTCCTGCAGTCGAGGAAATGGTCGATATGATTGAACGAGGCATCAAAGTATTGGATAAAGATCAATTTTGGATTAACCCGGACTGCGGTCTGAAAACAAGGGGCGTTCCTGAAACCGTTGCTTCTTTGAAAAATATGGTGGAAGCCGCAACAATCGTTCGCAAAAACCTACTGGTCAATCAACAGTCAAATGACTGAAAAAGGTATTGATCTTACAAATGCTAATCCTATCCGGCAGTCACGGACTTTTTTAACAGATCTTGTTTTCCCACCAGATACGAATCATCACAACACCATCTTTGGCGGTAAGGTGATGGCCTATGTAGATAAAATCGCCTGCATTTCAGCAATGCGCCATTGCCGAAAACCGGTTGTGACCGTATCAAGTGACTCCTTTGACTTTTTGGCACCCATCAAGACAGGGGATGCGATTAACCTTGAGGCCTATGTCACCTGTGCCCATCGGACGTCGATGGAGGTATTTGTGAAAGTAGAGCGAGAGAACTTATTAACCGGCGAAAAGCAGCTTACAGCCCGTGCTTTTTTAACGATGCTAGCAATAGACGAAGATGGAAAGCCCACCCCCGTTCCTCAGGTATTTCCGGAAACGGAAGAGGAAAAGCAGCAATTTGTTCAAGCACAAGCTAGATATATTGAAAGAAAGAATAAGCGTAAATAAGAAAAATCCCTTCAACAGTGTTAATGTTGAAGGGATTTTTTTAGTTTCCGGCCCCTCGGTACCTTTTCACTCCCTGATTCCAAATGAAAACAGATACAGTGAAAAAGACAATCCCGATAACCGGTGTTGCAAATGCATAAACATACCACTCTTCTTTTCTAAGAAAATAAGAGGCTGGATACACGCCGACAAACGCAAATGGCAGCACCCATGTAAGTACAAACCGAATGACCTTGTTATAAATATCAACAGGATAGCGGCCGTAGTTCCCGATATTGTACATCATTGGCATGATTGACGTTTTCGCATCCGACCAGAACCCAATACTTGCAATTGCTACAAAGATGGACGCATAAGCAAGTGCCCCACCGATTGAAAAAATCACAAAGAGAATAGGGTCATACCAGACAAGCTCGAGATTCAACGAAGCACCCGAATAGAAAATAATGATCAGGCCGGTCACAACACCAAATAATGATTCAAGCTCAATTCTTTCCAAAATGACTTGAAACAGGCTGTGGATTGGCCTAGTTAATATTCGGTCCATCTCACCTTTAACGATATAGCGATCGTTAAAATCCCAGATATTAAAAAATGAAGAAAAAAGAGCAAATGGTATAAGGAAGAATCCGTATATGAAAATAATTTCTTCACGGCTCCAACCGCTTAAAAATTGCGTATGTCCGAAAACAACTAAGATAAATACCAGATTCACAACCTGATTCAATAGGTCAGAAAGAATTTCCATGAAAAAATCGGCACGGTACTGCAATCTCGTTTTCATATATTGGCTTACATATTGAAAAAACATCGATACATAGAACATCTCATCAACCTCCTTGAATAATCAGCTGTTTTTTTGCGACTATCCATAAAAGCTGAATTGGTATTATGAGAATGATGACCCAAATAAATTGCTGTAATAAGGCCATGCCGATATCGCCTGAGCTATAACCATTTGTGAAAATCATACTTGGTACATAGCTGATCCCTTGAAAGGGCAAATACTTCATTACTTCTTGCGCCCATATTGGGTAAAAACTGATTGGTAGTAACAGCCCGGAAAATAAATCAATGATGACTCTTTTTGCCCGGATCAACCCTGCGTTGTTATATAAGAAAAATGTAGTGATTCCCGTTAATAAGTTAATTTGTGTATTAATGATGAAACTGAACAGCAAGGAAATGCCGAATATTCCCCACGTTGCCGGTTCATGTGGCAATTCGATAGGAAAAATAAAAGCTACCAGCAGCATACCTGGAATGGAAAAGAAGAAGAAACGGAATATTCCCTCTCCCAGTCCTTGCATCGTCTTCATGCCTAAGTAGTTATAAGGTCGAATCATTTCGATGGCAACTTTGCCGTCTTTTATTTCATTAGCAATTTCACGGTCAATATTATTAAAATAAAAAGCACGCGCCATCCAGGCAACCGCTACATAGGTTGTCATCTGCATACTTGAAAGTCCTTCGATGGAGCTTTTATCCCCATATATCGCATTCCATAAGAAATAATAAGCACCAATATTGATGCTATAAATTAAAATACCGGTATAATAATCCGTTCGATACGCAAGCATCATCAAAAAACGCATGCGAATCATAGCAAGATATTTCCCCATGGTCCTCTCCCTTCTTGTCAGACACGTTGTTTCTTAATGGTACGAGAGTCAGACCGTGCCTTCTTCATAAATATTACGAACAATCTCTTCGATAGAGGTTTCATGAATTTTGACGTCCTTAATTTTAAAATGTGATACGACCGCAGAAACAAGCTGTGAAATATGATCGCTTTCCTCTTTCATCATAGCCATGTAAGTTTGATGTTTTTCATCGTATACCCAGTTCGCGGTAAACGGCAGCGGTAAGGATTGCAATTCGTGTAACTCAACTGGCTCAATAAATTGAAAGTGAACCTGTTTTTCCTCCGCCCAATTATCTTTCAAACTCTGCAGTTCCCCATCATAAATAATCTGGCCTTCATCAAGCATGATTACGCGCTCACACAAAGCCTCTATGTCTCCTAAGTCATGGGTAGTCAAAAGGATTGTCGTGTTATATTTTTTATTGATTTCTTTCAAAAACTCGCGAATTTTCATTTTCACGAGCACATCAAGTCCAATCGTCGGCTCATCTAAGAACAGCAGCGGTGGATTGTGAATCAGTGCTGCAGCAAGCTCACAGCGCATCCGCTGACCAAGTGAAAGTTTACGCACCGGTTTGTCGAGCAAAGGGCCGATATCGAGCGTCTTGATCACATGTTCCATATGGTCGTTATATTGTTCATCTGATACTTTGTAGACTTTTTTCAGCAACCGGAAGGATTCTTGGACTGCGATATCCCACCACAGCTGGGAGCGCTGACCAAATACAACCCCGATTGTCTGCGTGAACTTTTCCCGTTCTTTATGTGGATTCATGCCATTTACCGTAATTTCACCCGCTGTTGGCTCTAAAATACCTGTCAGCATTTTAATCGTTGTCGATTTCCCTGCACCATTTTCCCCGATATAAGCTACCATCTCACCCTTTTTTACAGTAAAATTAATATCGTTAACAGCAGGAACAATTTTATAATTTCTTGTAAGTAAATCGCGAAAGGCCCCTTTTAAACCAGATCGGCTTGATACCGACTTAAATTCCTTCCGCAGCTGTTTCACTTGAATTGCATCACTCATTCTATTATTTCCTCCGTAATCTCTTGTCCTAATGAATTAGTTTATCCAACCTCAGCTTTTTAGACAATAAAAATGCCTAGATGCAAAGGACTATTTTCAGGGCAAATTTTGGCGTTGCATGAGATACATATATAAAGGAGACAAGTATGCTATGAATATTAAACAATTATTACTATCCCAAATCGAAAAGGTCGTTATCGATCTTCGATATGATTTCCTTTACGAAGATGAATACGATGAAATATTATGCCAAGTTGTTCAAAGGGATTCCTCCGGATCGATTGAAAACACCCCCTTAAGCTTCCACTTGCATATTAATGAAGAAAAAGAAACCGGCCACCTTATCTTCTACCAAGCCCAAGGTGAAATCAAACGCCAAAGCTTTGACATCGAAAACCCTATCACCATCCTGAACATCCTATCCTTTATAACTGAAGTTTTGGGGTCAGACCCTATTTCCCAAACAAAATAAAATGCGAAGAAGCCTGCTGTTTCTAGGGTTTCAGCGTTTTTATTAGGGGCCAGACCCTATTTCCCAACCTTTCACCCCAGATTTCTGGCCAGAAAAGTGCTATGATTAAGGGGATTATGATTGTATTTTTAGGAGGTTTTTAGATTGGATTTTAGTAATTCAGAGCTTTTACATAAAGAAGCATTGGAGCATATTGTCGGCGGGGTCAACAGCCCTTCTCGTTCTTATAAAGCCGTAGGCGGCGGTTCACCGGTAGCCATGGATCATGCCAAGGGAGCTTACTTCTGGGACGTCGATGGCAACAAGTATATCGATTATCTAGCGGCATACGGGCCGATCATCACTGGCCACGCCCACCCCCATATAACAGAGGCGATTACAAAAGCAGCTGAAACAGGTGTTTTATACGGTACGCCCACCAAACACGAAGTCAAGTTCGCCAAAATGCTGAAAGAAGCGATTCCATCCCTAGATAAAGTCCGCTTCACCAATTCAGGTACTGAATCTGTTATGTCCACCATCCGTGTGGCCCGCGCTTATACTGGACGCGACAAAATCATCAAGTTTGCCGGCTGTTACCATGGTCACTCCGACCTTGTTCTCGTAGCTGCAGGTTCAGGTCCGTCCACGCTTGGAACACCGGACTCTGCTGGTGTTCCGAAAAGTATTGCACAAGAAGTCATCACGGTGCCTTTCAATGATATCGAGCCATTTAAAGAAGCGCTTAACAAATGGGGCAATGAGATTGCTGGTGTCCTAGTCGAGCCGATTGTCGGCAACTTTGGAATCGTCGAGCCAAACCCAGGCTTCTTAGAAGAAGTCATCTCTCTATCTCATGAAGCCGGTTCACTCGTTATTTTTGATGAAGTTATCACCGCTTTCCGTTTTATGTACGGTGGAGCACAGGACCTTTTGGGAATTCAGCCTGACCTGACTGCCCTTGGAAAAATAATCGGTGGAGGCCTTCCAATCGGCGCTTATGGCGGTAAAAAAGAAATCATGGAAACTGTAGCACCGCTCGGACCTGCCTACCAAGCAGGAACGATGGCAGGTAATCCAGCTTCCATGCTTTCTGGGATTGCATGCTTAGAAGTTCTAAAAGAAGAAGGTCTATACGATAAGCTTGATCGCTTAGGAAAAATCCTCGAAGAAGGTATCCTAAAAGCAGCTCGCCAATATAATGTCCCTATCACTACTAATCGCCTTAAAGGGGCTTTAACTATCTACTTCACAACAGAAAAAATTGAAAATTATGAGCAGGCAGAAAACACGGATGGCGAAATGTTCGGTAAGTTTTTCAAGCTTATGCTTCACCAAGGCATCAATTTGGCACCGTCAAAATATGAAGCTTGGTTCTTGACAATAGCTCACACAGATGATGATATCGCTTATACTCTAAAAGCGGTTGAACATGCATTCAAAAACCTAATATAAGAAATAAAAAAGCATAATTATGCAATTTTTATACACCTCCAAGATGCACATCATTCTTGGAGGTTTCTTATTTCCTTTAAATAAATCATTGAAATTGGCCTTTAAATCATTTTTTCATAAAATTGACACTCATCCTCTCATCCAATCTATTGTATAAAAAATTGATTTCTGAATATTTAAATGATATGATATCAATACATTTATATACAATTTCTTTCAATCAATTAATAACTTAAACGTTTGTTTAAGTTTACTAATATTATCCTCGTTAAATCAAATGCTACAGGAGGTGAAAGGCAGAAAATAAGGGAAAACCTTATTCACGCCAAACATATGACTCAACAATGGACACCTGCTTCATTCAAAGAATTTTACAGAGAAGAACATGATGCCTGCGGAATTGTTTCCTGCATTGAAAAAAAGAAAATCCCAACCAACGAAAATATCTTTGCCTGTATCGACGCTTTGGTTAAAATGAACCATCGCTGCGGCTTTATTAATGGTGAAGGAGATGGCGCCGGTATTCATATTGATATTCCTAGGGCTCTCTGGAAAAAGAAGCTTGAAGCGGAAAATATCGATTCCAGCATCGTCGATCAAGATGCCTTCATAGTCGGCCACTTATTTTTAAGCAATAAAACAGAAGCAAATGATTTGAAAATCGAAGTCAAAGAGAAACTCCTTCAACACGGGCTTTCCTTGATCTTCGAAACAGATAAAGCATACCGTTCTGAAGCATTAGGGCCGATTGCCATTCAAGAAGACCCAGTGTTCTGGCAATTTGCCTGTTCATCCACAATCGAAAACCACCAGGAGCTTTCCAATGCTCTTTTTGAACTAACTTCCGACATCGAAAAAAGTGATTTTATCCATGTTGCTTCTCTAAGCCAGTATCATGCGGTCTACAAAGTAATGGGGGCCGGAGATACGCTTCCTGCCTATTACCATGATCTTGCTGACCCTTTAGCCGCTTCCACTATGACCCTAGGACACAATCGTTTTTCAACTAATACTCTATCAAGCTTTTTCAGGGTCCAGCCCTTCAGTGTGCTTGGACATAACGGCGAAATCAATACTATTGCCAAATTGCGTGATGAAGCAAAAATGATTGGGGTTCCAATCGCAAAAGACGGGAGTGACTCCCAGGATTTAAACAAAACAATTGAAACATTTATCTGTCGTCATGGCTACTCTTTGTTTGAGGCAATCGATCTTGTTTTCCCTCCAATTATTAATGAAATCAAGGAATATCCTGAACACTTACAAAACTTATATACGTATTTACGAGAAGCATGGGGACATTTTGCACAGGGTCCTGCTGGAATTATCTCTCGTTTTGGCGACGAAGCAGTTTTCTCTGTCGACTCTTTAGGCTTGCGTCCACTTTGGAATATTGAAACGGAAACATCCTATATGTTCACTTCTGAACCAGGTATCATTTCTTCTAATGAATATACAGGAGATCCAAGACCATTGGGTCCAGGGGAAAAAGTCGGCTTGAAATGGAACGGTGATTCTATTGAATTGTACAACTACAAAGATTTCCAGGATAAGGTGTTTGAACTTTTCAATAATCGTTTTGTTCTTTACAATGATCTAGTTCGCTTACAGCCACAGTTTTTTGAAAAAGTGGTCTCCATGACAAACACACAAGCCATTCATAACGGCCAATATAAAGCCTTTGGCTGGGAAAGAGAGCATGTTCAATTAGTCGAACAGATGGCCGAAAAAGGAGCTGAACCTATTCGTTCACTAGGTCACGATGCACCACTGGCCGCCCTCAATCCTCAGCGGACAAATATTGCAGATTTCATTAAGGAAAGTGTCGCCGTTGTAACCAACCCAGCGATCGACCGGGATCGGGAAACCGAGCACTTCTCAACAAGAACCATCATTGGGAATCGACCTTCTTTATTTGAAGCAAAAAAGGCGGGGAAAGTTACGGAGCTTCTAACTCCTTTACTAATTGAAGGATTAACAGGTTATGAATGCTCTTCTATTGTTTCGCAGCCTAGCTACGATCAATTCGTTAAATATAATCAAGATCAAAAACTAGTACATTTTATTTCGAGCACTTTTACAGAGGATGAAAGTATTCCGGATGCATTAACCAGAATTACCGATGAAGCGGTTAACGCAATCGATGAAGGAAAAACTCTGCTCGTTTTGGATGATGCCCTCGCCCATCAAAACGGAAATCTTTGGCTTGATCCACACCTTGTCACTTCAGCAGTCGATCAAGCATTAGTCAATACAGGCAAACGTAGGGATTGTTCCATTCTTTTACGTTCTGCATCACTAAGATCCCTGCATGATATCATTGTTTCTTATGGACTTGGAGCCAACTTAATCAGTCCGTATTTCATGTTCCTATCCTTATCTTCTGATGATCTTAAGGGTGTTACCAATCTATATAACTCATTGACAAAAGGACTCGAGAAAGTTATCTCCACCATCGGCATTCATGAACTACGCGGCTATGGACGACTTTTCTCAAGCATCGGCTTGCATGAGGAAATTGCCAATTATTTAAATATCGCTAACTTCTTTGGTTCAAATGATTTAGACTATAACTTTGACAAAATAAAAGCCGACGCCATACAGCGTGCGGTAGATTACAATAATGAAAAAGAACGGATGGGTAAAACCTTTCATTTATTCCCAAGGATTTGGAAATCGATTGGAGAAGTTGCTTCAACCGGTGACTATGACGCTTATCGCGAAAAAATTACTGAACAAGAAGAGTCCAATCCGACAACGATTCGTCATTTAACATCCTTAAAAGCTTCCGATTCATCTGTCCCATCCGAAGAAGTCAGTCTTTCTATCGGCGAACAGGAGCTGCCATTTGTCATTGCCTCTATGTCCTTTGGATCTCAAAATGAGATAGCTTTCCGGGCGTACGCAGAGGCTGCCGAACGGTTAGGTATGATTAGTATGAATGGTGAGGGTGGAGAAATTAAGGATATGCTGGGCAAGTACCCGAAATCCCGCGGACAGCAGATTGCTTCCGGCCGTTTCGGTGTCAACGCAGAGCTCTTAAACTCTTCTAATCTATTAGAAATTAAAATTGGGCAGGGGGCAAAACCTGGTGAGGGCGGACATCTTCCCGGCTCGAAGGTTACCGCGAAAATTGCGGAAGCCCGGAATGCAACCATTGGTTCTGACTTAATCTCCCCTTCCAATAACCATGATATTTACTCTATTGAAGATTTGGCGCAAATGATTCATGAGTTAAAAACGGCAAACGACAAAGCCAAAGTCGCCGTTAAGGTACCAGTTGTTCCAAACATTGGTACGATTGCAGTCGGTGTCGCCAAAGCTGGCGCCGATATTATCACGCTTTCTGGTTTTGATGGCGGAACAGGTGCAGCTCGGATTCATGCCCTCGAACATGTTGGTCTTCCAGTTGAGATAGGTGTGAAGGCGGCCCATAACGCGCTCCTTGAATCCGGGATTCGTCAAAACATTGAAATTTGGGCTGATGGCGGGTTAAAAAGCTCGATGGATATATTAAAATTGATGTTGCTTGGGGCAAACCGTGTCGGCTTTGGAACCCTTTCGATGATTGCAGTTGGCTGTACAACGTGCCGTGGCTGTCATCTTGATACATGCCATGTTGGAATCGCCACTCAAATCGAATCGGAAGCCCAAGCAAAAGAACATGGGCTACGCCGCTTTGTTCCTCGAAAATTTGATTTAGCGGTTCAAGGATTAACGAATATGTTCACTGCGTTTGCCAAAGAACTTAAAGCACTGACCGGATCTCTTGGTGTGAAGAATCTTCAAGATATTGTTGGTCGCTCTGATTTGCTTCAGCAAGTTAAAGGTCAACAAACACTGGATTTAACATATTTATTAAAAAACCTGGATATAACGCCATTCTCTAATAAAGAAAAAGCGACTTATTTGAACGAGGGTTCCATGCAGGTTGCTGTAGGTGCAGAATACCTGGATTCACATGTGGAAGAACTGCAGCAATCCCGCAGCTATAGCTCGATCACATCCGAGCAGCGTGTACTCGGTAGCCGGGTATCCTGCCACCGGGTCCGAGGCAGACTCGATGGATCATACAAAAAACTTCCTCCTGTTCACCTATCCTATCAGGATGGCTCGATTCCAGGTAATGGACTTGGGGCATACAATACCGAAGGAATCTCGATTAGCGTAAATGGCGGCGCCCAGGATGGAATTGGTAAAACATCGATTGGTGGAAATATCGCCATTTTTAAATCTCCCGGGAAAGATGGAAAGTTTTATAATGGATCAGTCGGTAAAGGCTTCGGATATGGCGCACAGCACGGTCTCCTTATTGCCCAAGGCGATGCCGATGCCAGGGCAGGAATCCGGCTTTCCGGAGCAGATATGATTATTGGCGGACTGCTGAAGCAACCCATTCCAGCAAAGGAAACTGGAAATATTGCGGTAACTTCCAATATTAAGGGATTTGCTTTTGAATATATGACAAATGGAAGAGGATTGGTTCTAGGTGATCCGGGTCCATGGATCTGTGCAGGGATGACCGGCGGTGTCGTTTATTTACGTCAACAACCTGAAGCTGGATTAACGAAAGAAGTTATTCAAAAGCGGGTTGCAAAAGGAGCGAAAATTTCAATTGAGGCGCTTTCTAAAAAAGGTCTTCAAGACGTGACTGAACTTCTTGGAAAATACGTGTCTCTGTTAAAAGATCAAGGCCAAACAGAAGAAGCAACTTCTCTAGAGACTTTGCTTCAACACCCTAGTAAACATTTCCTTCAAGTTGTTCCTGTTAAAGAACAAGCGGATCCAGCTGTATCCACTGAGTAATAAAAAGTTCTCACTTGAAAGATACTTGGCAGCTTAAGTCTTAATATTATCGAAAAAGCTGATGCTCTTTATTTTGAGCATCAGCTTTTTCCAATAGTATTCTTCTATTTACACTGCCTGAAGAGAAAGACATATGAGGTAATTACACGTATGATAAATTGCCTCTATTTTCTTTATACATTAGACTTAAAATTACCCATTGTAACTTTTAGGGAATTCCTGTATATTACTTTTTGTTTACTTCCTCTTATTTTAGTGTAAAGTACTAACAAATAAGTTAGAATACAACTTTAAGCAATAGTCTATATATAACTAGAGCCTTTGTTATAAAAACCTATTACATTACAAAGAAAGGATTAACCTATATATGAAGTTTGGTGCCCGCATTCTCAAAACAGGAATAGCGATTGTTTTAGCTCTTTATCTTTCGGAACTACTTAATCTTCCTGCTCCTGTTCTTTCTGGGATTGCTGCAATTTTTGCAATACAGCCGACCATTTATCGTTCTTATCAAACGGTATTGGAACAAGTACAAGGAAATATAATCGGGGCGTTGGTAGCTGTTTCCTTCGTATTGATATTCGGAAATGACATTTTTATAATCGGCCTAGCCGTGATGGTCGTCATAACCATCAATTTAAAATTAAAAATGGATAAAACGATTGTACTTTCTATCGTGACGGTTATTGCCATTATGGAAAGTCAGCAAGGTGAATTTCTAAACTTTGCCTTTATTCGTCTCTCATCTGTTTTACTGGGGATTGTCTCATCTTTTATCGTCAATCTTGTTTTTCTCCCACCTAAGTATGAAGCAAAGCTTTATACACGCATAACAGATGTGACGGAAGATATTTTAAAATGGATTCGAATTAGCACAAGACATGCTACTGAACACACATTATTGAAAAAAGACATCAGCAGATTAAAAGAAGAGTTACTTGATCTAGAACATATCTATTCCATGTACAAAGAGGAACGTGAATATTTCAAAAAGAACAGTGTTGCTAAAGCCAGGAAGCTTGTTGTATATCGGCAAATGATTATCACCACAAAAAAGGCGTTTGAAACTTTGAAGAGAATTCATAAATTCGAGAATGAACTTTATCAAATGCCTGAAGATTTCCAACGGAGTATCTTGCAGCAGCTTGATTCCCTAATTCGTAAGCATGAACAGCTGATATTACTGCATATCGAAAAAATTAAAGCGATTGAGGAAATTGAAGATTGGGATCAGGATTGCTTAAGTCGTAAAGAGCTTCTTGCCCACTTTTTTGAACAGCAAAATCAAGTGGACGAAATGCATGATAACTTGGGCCATCTTTCTGCCCGCCTTGTACCGTTGATTTCAGCCGTCATAGAGTATGACGAACAATTGGAGCATCTTGAAAAGTTGATTGTCAGCTTCCAGTCCTTCCATAAGGATGACAATGAAATCTCTGTCCAATATGAAGAAGATTAATTAAAAAGACGGTTCCTCGGAACCGTCTTTTTTCGTTTTTCTATTTATTGTACTTCTATTCAATCTTCCAAAAGGTGTTGATCTGCTGCCTTTTCAAGCCTATCCAATTTCATTAATAAATCCTGCATCTCATCCTCTGAGAATGTGTTAAAATTCTTACCCATTAATTGGTTATGCTCCGCAAGGACTTTACCCAAAATTTCTTCCCCGCCCTTTTTTAATTCAAGGTTAATGACTCTGCGGTCCTTTTCTGAAGGCTGCCGTTTCACATAATCCATTTCGACCAATTTATCTACAAAAACAGTAATCGCACTCGGCTTCACCGTCAAAAAGTCAGCCAGTTGAGTTGATTTAATTGATCCTTCTCGCTTTAATATCATCAATATGAAAAATTGAGGCGACGTCAATCCATAAGGCTGAAGATTTTTGACAACGATGTTCCGAAGTTTCTTCCTGATTCGAAAAATCTGCATTTCTACACTATTGGTTACTTCCCATTTAAAATCCAGCCTTCTCACTCCTTATATAGGACAATCCTACCTTAAATTTAAATAAATGATAAAGTATTGTCAAATCTACTCATCTTTTATCCGTAAAGCCGCAGACTCTTCCCCTCAATTTTTCCATTAGGATTTATTTACCATAAGTAACTCCGAATATATTACATGACAAAAATTAAGTAAACTGGTAAACTTTTTATTTGATAATATTAATACTTATAAAAATTAATATTTATTAAACTTAACCAATATGTTATAAACATAGAAGGCAGGTGTTAATTAGGTCACGTCAGTTTTTTATAGAAGGACCTGCAACAAATCGTGTGACAATTTTTTAGAGCAATTCAATTGAATCATTATCAAAAATTCTTGGAGGCGAAAAACACGTGAATAAAGGACGTTTAATTTTAATCAATGTCATTGGATTAGTGGTTATTTTGGCAGTTGTAGGCGGAGGGGCTTATTACTATTATGAAAGCACGAATTTCATCAAAACAGATGAAGCAAAAGTTACAGGAGATTTATATACGATCGTAGCTCCTGCTTCTGGAAAACTAACAGATTGGGACCTAAAAGAAGGCGACATTGTCAGTAAAGACAATAAAGTGGCTAAAGTAGCAACGGTAGAAGGTGACCAAACTGTAAAAACTTCAGCTCCAGGTACAGTTGTTAAAACACAGGTATTAGAGGATCAACTTGTCCAAGCAGGTCAAACTCTTGCACAGACCATTAATATGGAAGAACTATCGATAACAGCTAATATTGAAGAAAATAAACTGAAAAACATTGAAAAGGGTGATAGCGTCGATATTATCATCGATGGAGATCCCGATACGGTTTTCGAGGGTACATTAGAACAAATCGGTTACGCAACCACATCAGTCTTTTCAGTGATGGGTAACCAAAATAGTAGCGGAAACTATACAAAAGTCACTCAAAAGGTTCCAGTTACAATTTCCATTAAGGCTCCTTCTGATAAAGTATTACCAGGCATGAACGCCGAAGTGAAGATATCAACAAAATAATCTTGCCAACTCAGGTTTACAGAAAGGAGGTTGGCTTAAATGGCTCCTCAAACAATCTCAGTAAATGAAAACAAAGGAATGAAACAATATGCTCCCATGTTAATCATCTTAATGCTTGGCTTGTTCATGGTCATCTTGAATCAAACCTTGCTAAGTGTCGCGATGCCGAGAATGATGGCTGAATTTAATGTCGCAGCAACTACGATTCAATGGTTATCCACTGGTTTCATGCTCGTCAATGGGGCATTGATTCCTTTGTCCGCTTTTTTAATTGAGCGTTTTGGCACGCGCGTCTTATTCCTCGCTGCCATGTTTTTATTCACAGTCGGAACTCTTATCTGTGGTATTGCACCAAATTTCCCTGTTATTCTTACCGGCCGGTTAATTCAGGCAGCTGGTGGCGGGATATTACAGCCATTAGTCATGACGATCATCCTTTTTATCTTCCCTCCAGAAATGCGTGGGAAAGGAATGGGAATCTTTGGGCTCGCTATCATGTTTGCCCCTGCCATCGGTCCAACTTTATCTGGTTGGGTCATACAGGAATATAGCTGGAGAGTCATGTTCTATGCAATGGTGCCATTTGGCATAATTATCATGACACTAGCCTTTTTAAATATGCGCAATGTGGCAGAACCCAAGAAAATCAAATTGGATATATTAGGTGCATCCTTATCTCTGATAGGTGTAGCATCCCTACTATACGGTGTCAGTGAAGCAGGTTCAAAAGGCTGGTTAGACGCTATCGTTCTAGGAACCATCATCGTTGGGCTTCTCCTTCTTACCCTATTTGTAGTTCAGCAGCTACAATCGGATACACCGATGCTCGATTTCCGTGTGTTTAAGTACGATATGTTCGTTTTATCAAATATTATTTCAGCTATCGTGACGGTGGCGATGTTTACCGGTATTTTCTTGTTGCCGATTTATTTACAAACGCTAAGGGGATTCACACCTGTTCAATCTGGTTTATTGATGTTACCGGGAGCACTTGTGATGATGGTGATGTCTCCTATTTCGGGAGCTTTATTTGACAAAGTCGGACCTCGTCCATTAGCACTTGTTGGTTTGATTATTACAGCAATCACAACCTTTGAATTCGCAAACCTGACTACAGAGACGACCTATTCGACTTTGGTTATCTTCTATGCCATTCGTTCTCTTGGAATGTCTTTACTGATGATGACAATTATGACAGCTGGGATGAATCAGCTTCCAAAGCATCTGAATACACATGGTACTGCGATGAGCAATACGGTGAAACAAGTAACCGGGGCCATCGGAACAAGCTTTGTTACGACCATTTATACAACTCGTGCTTCTTTTCATGGCATCACTTTAGGAACGGATATGAGTGGTAGTGACCCTGGTTTTGTGCAAAATTTCCAATCAATGGTTCAATCCATCATGAGTTCCATGAATCAAACTAGCGAACAGGCACAGGAAACCGCAATGTCACTGATTTCCACCCAAATCCAGGGTCAAGCAAACGTAATGGGAATCAATGATGCTTTCTTTTGGGCAACAGGCTTTGCAGTTGTCGGCATTGTTCTCTCACTGTTTTTGCGTGACGTACGGAAGGACAAAACATTTAAACAAACTAAACAAGAGAAAATCGATGTACCTTTATTGCCTTCACCAGTAAAAAAATCAGTTTAACCAAATAGGGGGATAAGAATGAAGATCTATGTTATATACGACAGTGAAGGCAACCACACGAAGGCACTTGCCGAAGCAATCGCTCATGGAGCCGCTATGGTTCCTGGAGCTGAAGTTCTAATTGATCATGTAAACGAGGCGGATGTATATAAGCTTCCAGAAATGGACGCCATCATTTGGGGCTGTCCCGGACATTTCGGAACCATCAGTTCGAGTCTGAAAACCTGGATTGATAAACTAGGCTATCTATGGGCGGAAGGTAAACTAATCAATAAAGTCGGGGCTGTATTCTGTACAACGGCTACCTTACATGGCGGGCTGGAGGCTACGATGCTGAACTTGATTACTCCGATGCTTCATCAGGGGATGATCATTGTTGGTTTACCTGGTACTGTTCCTGAAAACGCATTATACGGGTCTTATTATGGTGTGGGAATCAGCTGTCCACCCGGCGTAGATGACAGCATCACCACAAAGGACTTCCAGCTTGGAGAAGCATTAGGAAAACGGGTAGCCCATGTCACCCGATCATTCATAAACGAGCTCTAGGAGGCTTGATTCAATGGGCATAATTCTAATTATTATCGTTGCCATTTTAGCGGTTACGGGTTTAATTACTTTTAATATCAAAGCGTTATCCCCTGATGAGAAGCCGGTCGTTGAGGAAGAGCACTCTTTAGAAGAGCCCGCTTTTTCCCCAGAAATTGACCTTAGTACCGAAATCATTGTCCAAAAGGACAGGGATGAACTGAAAATGAAGGATGATGATTATCGTTTGGTGCTTTCTAATCTTCACAGTCAACAGCACTCAAACGATGATTCATCTGAAGAAAACAATCCAACCGTTCGCAAAATGAAGGATGAAGAATATCGCGGCACGTTAGAGGATATTCAGCAAAATGGCAAATAAAATAAGATCCTCACATTGGCGTTAGACCATGTGGGGATCTTATTTTATAATTCAGAGTATAAGGGAATCTAAAGGGCTGTTGTCGCCTTAAGCTTACCCATCGACGAGTTTACTTTACTTTTTTTTCTGGTTGACAATTATTCACAGAGACTTTAAGCTAAGGTAATGCAACACCATCATTTTTAAACTCAGCTTTTGTTGAGAGACGGAATTTTAAAAGGATTTCCTTTTTTCGTTCGTCACTTGCCCTTTAGGCAGGTGGCGATTTTTATTTTTATAGGGGTGAAAAATTATGCAACTATTGAAGTATTCCATAATGGTTTTAATCGGCTCTATCTCATACGGTACATTATCCACTATGATTAAGTTTGGATTCATGGACGGCCATTCTTCCGGAGAATTAGTCGGAAGTCAATACCTGGTCGGCTGGCTGATTGTCTCTGTTTTATTTCTTTTTTCGTTTAAATATAAAGTTTCATGGAAAAGTGCCGGATTACTTTTATTCACAGGGATGATGTCCACTTTTGTCGGGAAGGCATATGCCGTCTCAGTATCAGAGCTTCCAGCTTCGATAGCCGTGGTATTTTTATTTCAGTTTACCTGGATCGGCGTCCTAATCGAAAGCTTTCTAAATAAAAGACGTCCGGATAAAAATAAACTCATTGCCATTTTCGTTCTATTTATCGGTACGTTATTAGCTGGAGCAATTTTTGGCCAGCCTCTCTCTGCACTTAGTTTTAAAGGAGTATTGTTTGGCCTTTTATCGGCGTTACTTTTTGCTCTTTATATGTATTGTAACTCTCAGTTCGCCGTTGGAGAATCTTCCATGAAGCGGTTGTTTTTCATTGCAACAGGGGCGATGCTGACTGCTGTATTCACTACTAACCCTATCACACTTGTAACAAATCTGGTTCAAACAAACCTATGGTATTATGGTCTACTGCTTGGCACGTTGGGTGTCCTTGTTCCTTTCTTTTTCTTTGCTGTCAGTATGCCGAAAGTTGGTGTCGGGCTTGGCACGATTCTTTGTGCGGCAGAATTGCCCTCCGCGATGGTCGTTTCGGTTATCTTCCTAGATGAACAAGTTACATCCCTGCAGTGGTTCGGAATGTTCTTGATTATTATCGGAATTGCATTACCTGAGGGGATAAAGCATCTCACTAGATTTCTTCCTAATAGTAAAAGGACTTCGCACGAAAAAAGAGTATCCTAATGAATATAGCAGGTTCTTTTAACTGGAAGTATTGCAGGCTAAATTACTTTTTTGTTTTACTTTTCACATTTAAAACAGCTGAAAATTCAACAATAAAGAGCATCGATTACCGATGCTCTTTTAGTATGCAAATTACATCATGAACGACTTTAACAATTTGGGAGCTTTACACTTATTGTGATAGTTTTTAAATAAAAAAGAGACCATTGCACTACTGCGAAATGATCTGCTCTTTTATTTAAAATTCCTTCTGTAGTGAATCCGTAATATATACAAGGATTTCCTATATGCTATTTTTCTTAAGCATCCAATTGTTGAACTTGAAATAGGTTATAGTAATGCGCTTGTTTTTTCATTAGTTCCTCATGTGTTCCGATTTCGGTAATTTCCCCATTATCAATATGAACAATCCGATCGGCATGGGTAATGGTTGATAAGCGGTGTGCTACAATGATCGTGGTCCGTTTTTTCGCTAATATATCAAGCGCTTCTTGGATGTAATGTTCACTCTCTAAATCCAAGGCGGATGTTGCTTCATCCAGAACAAGGATAGGCGGGTTTTTCAAAAATACCCTCGCAATGGCAACCCGTTGCTTTTGCCCCCCGGATAATTTCACGCCCCGCTCACCCACTTTAGTTTCGTAACCGTCTTTTAAAGACGTAATGAAGTCATGAGCATTTGCTGCTTTTGCTGCTGCAAATACTTCTTCATCACTTGCCTCAGGCCGTCCCATTAGGATATTTGCCTTAACTGATTCACTAAATAAGATATTATCCTGAAGCACCATTCCGATTTTATCTCTTAGGCTGCGGACTTGATATTTCCGGATATCCGTTCCATCTAGTAATACGCTTCCCTCTGTTACATCATAGAAACGTGAAATTAAACTAACGATTGAGGATTTCCCTCCGCCACTCATTCCAACAAGTGCAATGGTTTCACCCGGTTTCACATCCAGGTTGATATGTTTTAAAACAGGTGCCTCTTTCTCATCATAAGCAAATGACACATCCTGAAACGTAATTCGGCCTTCTACCTGCTTCAGCTCTTTTGAACCCGGTTCATCATCTATATCATATTTCTCATCCACAAATTCAAAAACCCGGTCCATAGACGCCAATGTTTGTGTCATTGTCGTCGAAGAGTTAACTAATCGTCTGAGAGGATTATAAAGCCTGTCTATGAAACCGACGAAGGCTACCATAGTACCTAGCGTCAACTGCTCATTGATGACTTGATAACCCGCAAAGCCAATCACTAGTAAGGGTGCAATATCTGTAATTGTATTGACGACAGCAAATGACTTAGCATTCCAACTCGTATGTTTCAGTGCCTTATCCAGGAAATTTTTATTCTGCTTCGCAAACAGTTCCTGCTCACGATCTTCAATCGCAAAGCTTTTAATAACCGACATGCCTGAAACACGTTCATGAAGATGACTCTGCACATCCGCCAACGCTTGAGACCTAACCCTTGTATAGGTTCTGAGCTTTCCAAAAAAGTGTTTGATTGAAAAAGCATAAAATGGCAACATAATGATGGATACAATGGTTAGCTTTACGCCCATCGTGAACATAACCACTATCACAATAATAATTGTAGCGATATCTAGCCAGAGATTCATCAAACCGGTGATAACAAAGTTCTTAGTTTGTTCCACATCCGTGATCATCCTTGAGATGACCTCGCCCACTCTTGTGTTGGAATAATATTTAAAACTTAGTTTTTGTACATGGGTAAATAAATCATTACGGATATCATATAAGATTTTTGTTCCTGTCCATTGAGCAAAATACTGCCGGTAATACTCGATGGGCGGTCTTACCGCTACAAAGATAAAAAGCATGATTCCCATAGCCCATAAAAGGCGTTCGGATTTCATATCAGTAGACAGATCACTATTGATGATGTCATCCACAATATATTTACTAAGCAAGGGAATCAACAGTGGAATCGCGAATTTTAACAGCCCAATCAATACCGTCCCGATAATCTGCCATTTATACGGCTTAACAAATTGTAAATATCTCTTAATGCTCTCCACGGGATTCCTCCATTTCTCCAAATAATTTTGAAGAAGATTTAAGATAGTAATGCTCTAGTATTAGTTTATACTGTATAATATCGAGTAAAAGATTCCAGAAGATACACTTTCAGTTTTATTTTCCTTTTAGAAAATTAAGCTATCATTAGTCTTTCACATATTCACGTTCTCTTCCAAATATTTTATGAATAGTTCCAAAATATTCTTTTCAACAACATATTATTCAGAGGCTTTCTATAAACGGGAATCATTTCAGCATCTCGTAAGTTTAACTTTAAAACCGCAACAGTTAAAGGAATAGGGCTTACTTCTAGAAAAATAAGATGAATAACATGTATAATCTGTCGCATTGATTTGTTAGAGTACTGGGGAATACACAATAGAAAAAAAGCCTGCTAGATAAGCAGCAGGCCTTTTTACTATTATCGATAAGTTAAAAAGCGTTCATACCAACTATCAATAAATTCTGCGGAGAATGGTCCTTTTCGCTGGCGTATCATATAAATTAAATAATCTACGTTCTGTTTTAATATTTGATCGATAGCATCAGGATAATTCATCTCTTTCCGATGCCTTTCATATTCATCCTCATCCAGCAAATTAAACGTCATATCTGGGAATACTTTGATGTCCAGGTCATAATCAATGTATTTCAATGCTCCTGGGTCGCATGTGAACGGAGAACTGATGTTGCAATAGTAATAAACCCCGTCCTCTCTCAACATACCAATAACATTAAACCAATACTTTGAATGAAAATAGCAAATCGCCGGCTCTCTTGTAATCCATGTCCTTCCATCTGATTCCGTCACCATAGTACGGTCATTTGCCGCTATCACCAGATTTTGGGTTCCTTTTAAAACGGTTGTCTCTTCCCAGATACGATGGATATGTCCATTATGTTTATAGCTATGAATTTGGATTTTTCCTCCTTCGGCAGGAACAATCCCCATTTATCTCTCCCTACTTTCTATAGACACCCTTTCAGCGTACTGTGCCCTATTCCGTTTGCAGTTGTTGTGTGTATTTAATATATATACTTTTTTCCATTTACCCTATATTCCTATATTATAGCGATTTATTCATAAATTTAAAACAAAAGTGGCTAATCCCCCAGTAAAAATGTGAAAAAAAGCCAAAAAAATCTGACCTTCCACTCATTTCTACTTAGAAATTAGCCAATTATTTATTGTACTGCAGCCTGTCCTTGCTGAAAATAACGAATGACCTCTTCTGTTTGCCTCTCGAACATATCATGGATACATTTCAATTCTTGCTTCTTAAGTTGAATCTCTTCCTGAATGGTAACTGCTTCACTCTCCTCTTGCAGATCAAGGAGTTGCTTCTCTATATCTTGGCATCTTTCGATTTCAGATTGTAAAAGTAAAAGCTTTTCCATCGTTTTCAACTGATTGTTTATAAGCTGATTAAATTGCTCCATGATTGCACCATCCTAATCTGTATTTTTTCTATAGTATGTATATTCTATTTTTATCTGATATCTCCTTTGACATAAAATGTAAACGTAAAGAAACATTTGTCGAATACAAAAGAAGGGAAAAAAATAAAAAGACACCCTTCAAAAGAAGGATGCCTTTTCGTATCAGCAATTAGCCTTGGCTTTTATTGCTTTGAGATTTTTGGTTTTGTTTTTTCACTTCTTGAACATTTGTCTCACTTGCAAACTCAGTTCCGTATTGACCTTGACCTTGACCTTGACCTTGGCCTTTATTTTGCTGAGATTGCATGTTTTGTTGTTTCACTTGTTGAACGTTTGTTTCACTTGCAAACTCAGTACCGTATTGGCCTTGACCTTGACCTTGCTGAGATTGCGCATTTTGTTGTCTCACTTGTTGGGCGTTAGTACCTGCTTTTGATTTATTGTTGTTAGCCATTAATATCACCTCCACAAATAATAAGATAACCAATATTATGGAGTGTTATCCGGCTAAAAACATTTAAATTTTACCAGTTATATTAAACAAGCAAAGAGATGCCTCCATCAACAATTAAGGTTTGTCCGCGAATCATACTTGCTCCATCGGAAATTAAGAATAGGATGGTGCTCACCATATCTTCTACCTCAACCATCCGTCCAGCCGGAGTCTGTTCAGCTGCTTCAGCAAGCATTTCATCCCGATTCGGGAAAGATTTTAGCGCATCCGTATCAATCACACCGCCTGAAACGGCATTGACACAAATATTCATTGAAGCCAGTTCAACAGCTAAATATCTTGTCAGTGCTTCAAGCGCCGCTTTCGATACTCCGACAGCTGTGTAATTTTTCAAATAGCGGATGGAACCAAGTGAACTGATACTTACAATTTTACCTCCACCATTTCTTTCCATCAATTTCGCCGCTTCCTGGGCACAGAAAAGGAGGGCTTTTGTATTGATATCCATTGTCCAGTTCCAATGGGTTTCTTCAAGCTCCATTAACGGGCGCTGCACACCTGATGCAGCATTATTGATGAAGATATCCAAACGTCCATAATACGCATCGATTTCCTCAAACATGCTTTTCACTTTCGCAACGTCACCGACATTCGCTTTTACTACAAGGGCTTTACGACCCAATGCTTCAATTTCAGCAGCTACCTCTAATGCTTTTGACTTGCTCCGGGCATAATTAATAACGAGGTCGTATCCTTCCTCTGCAAGTCTTAATGCTGTGCTTCTTCCTAGACCTTTACTGCTTCCTGTAACGAGCGCTACTTTTTGTTCCATTTGTTTATTCATCCTTTCTGAGTAAACACCCATCACTTTAAAAAAGGAGTGTTACTTTTTATGTATGTTGGACGTGATATGACAGAGTTGTCGATGATGAAAAAATCGGATTGGGAAAATAGTGAACTTGCCTATTTTCATCACTCCCTTCAACAAATGGTACCTTATTTAAACCAAGAAGGACAGAGTATCCATACCGAAATCGTCAAAGAAATTGAAAATAGAGGCGGAATTAACAGACAAGAAGCCAATTACACCCATGGAACAGAAACAAGCTACGATTAATTTAACTTTATACAATTGAAAATTGAGCGAAAAAGAAGAGGGTATCTTAGCGGATATCCTCTTTTTGAGTATAAACTATTGAGAGGAACCATTGCTGGCTTTTCATATTTATTGAGCTATCTCTCCGTAAAGATTTTTTTATAGGAAAATATAATAATTCCGCAAATCAGAGCTACACCTACAAGTGATAACAAGTAAACAGAAGGGGAAATAACTTTACCAAAGACTACTTCATTTTGAAGTGTCTCCGCTTGACCCCATGCGTTTTCAATTCCTGGTTTATATTGGCTTGTTTTTATAGATCCGACTATCATCGTACTAACAAAATAAAACACATGAAGAATTATTGAACCAATAAATGCTTGAAAAACTACCTTCATTTATATGCCCCCTCCATATCCTTATATTACCATAAAAACAATGTACTATCTTATCCGGAACGCACTGCTTGTTCTATTTAAATTGGTTGTATGGAGGGTATAAAAAAAACGATAACTTAATTGATACCCTCTTTATCGTTATAAGCCTTCATCATTTTTTGGTGTGAAACCGGAAACGCGAACTCCTCCATCTCCGTTTTACTCACCCACTTCAGCTGATTCTCTAATAACGTCGCTTCACTAATTTTTTCTTTGACCGTTCCAGTATACGTATCCACTTTCCAGACAAGGTGTGAAAAAACATGTTCAATTTTCACAAGCGGATCTGTAATCTCCGGTTTTACACCGTACATTTCTTGAAATCGACTTTCAAAGAATTCCCGTTTATGCTGAAGGGATGTATGGTTTTCGAAGTTTGGATATTCCCAAAGGTTTGCTAGCAATCCTTCAGATGCTCGCTTGTGAATTAAAAATTCACCTTTTTCATTCGTTAATAGCACAGCCACAATTGGTACATCACGCGTTTTTTTCTTTTGGATTTTCACCGGCAGTTCTGACTGAACCCCTGCCTCAAAGGCAAGACAGTGACTTTGAACTGGGCACAGCAGACAGGCAGGCTTACCAGGTGTGCATATTAAAGCCCCCAGTTCCATTAAGGCCTGATTGAAAGCAGATGTATGGTTGTGATCAATCAGCTTACGAACAGCAGCTTCAAATGTCTTTCGCGTCTTTGGCTTTGCAATATCTTCATAAATCATTAATATCCTTGATAGTACACGCATGACGTTCCCATCCACAGCAGGCTCCGGCTTGCCATAGGCTATGCTCAGAATCGCTCCAGCTGTGTAAGGACCAACACCTTTTAACTTAGAAATTTCCTCGGGACTGTCTGGTACAACACCATTATATGACGCCTTTACCTCTTGAACAGCACTATGCAGGTTCCTGACCCGCGAATAGTAACCGAGTCCTTCCCATGCTTTTAATATTTTTTCTTCATCGGCATTGGCAAAATCCTCAAGTGTCGGAAACCAGTCTATAAACCGGTTAAAATAAGGAATGACCGTATCCACTCGCGTTTGCTGAAGCATAATTTCTGAAACCCAAACACGGTACGGATCCTTGCTTTCCCTCCATGGCAATTCTCTTTGTTCTTCGAGAAACCAGGAAACTAAATCTTTTTGAAACGCCTCGATATTTATTTTTTCTATTGTTGGGATATTTATTTCTTTCACTTCAGTTCCTCCAAAGATGTTACACTTTTATTAAAAATGGGAATACATAATAGTAGGCATTCTTTTTTTTTATCATGTTCATATTTATTTTATTGTAATAGGTCACAAAAATAAGTCAAAAATATATTCATTTGATGGATAATATATAAATACGGTATGATTAAGGAAGATCTTTTTTTCAAATTGTGGCAGGGAGGTTAGACTTTTGGATACAGGTACTCACTTTGTCATGGGAATTGCTCTTGGAGGACTTGCCACATTAGATCCTGTTATTGCGCAAAGTCCAGTTACTGCAAGTGCAGTCATTGCAGGTACGATATTAGGATCACAAGCTCCTGACATTGACACCGTTTTAAAATTACGAAATAACGCTGTATATATACGAAATCACCGTGGAATTACACATTCGATTCCCGCTGTATTACTTTGGCCCTTGATTATCAGCGGTGCACTTTTCGCCTTCATACCTGAAGCAAATTACCTTCATCTTTGGCTTTGGACCTTTTTAGCCGTATTTCTTCATGTTTTTGTCGATATCTTTAATGCCTATGGAACACAGGCGCTAAGGCCTATTTCTTCCAATTGGGTAGCTCTAGGGGTCATCAATACATTTGACCCGTTCATTTTTGGAATCCATGTTGCCGGCTTGATATTGTGGGGGTATGGATTTCCTCCCGGCTATTTATTTCTCTCCATTTACGGGATACTCGTGATCTATTATATCTCTAGGTTCAGGGAACAGGCTTTCATTAAAAGAGCTGTTAAGCAGCAAATTCCGGGAGCAAGAAAAATTATTTTATCACCAACCATGCGTTTTCATCGCTGGAAAATAGCCGTGATTACCGAAAAGCATTATTATGTAGCGAGAGCTGATAATGGTTATGTGACGATTCTTGATACATTTGATCGAATTCCATTGCCTGAAAGCAAAATTCTCGAAGCCGCCAAGCTTGATATCAATTTGGCTGCCTTTCTGTCTTTTTCCCCTGTTTACCGCTTTGAAATTGAACAAATTAAGGACTATTACGAAGTCCGTTTTATTGATTTAAGATACCGAAGCAATGGGTATTACCCCTTTGTAGCAGTCGTCCATTTAGACAGCGACCTAAATATCTTGAATTCGTATACCGGTTGGATCTTTAGTGAAGCGAAACTGCAGAAGAAATTGAATATTATTTTGTAGGTCTAGGCAGATTTAAAAAAGGCTGATTCCAGGGGAAACCCGCTGGAATCAGCTTTTTTAATGCAGTCGATTCTGTTGATTTAATAAATGCTTATATTTAGGATTTTTCGCAATGAATTCGTGGAATTGTTCACCGTAATTATCAATCCAGGTCTGGACAACACGTGACGTCATTTCTTCGCCAGCATACTCATGCCCAGCTTTTGCATAGGTCGCTTCGAAATCTTCCCATAATAATTCCACCCAAGTTAAAGCTTGCTCATACGTGATGTGATCATTTTTCTCAAGCAGGATCTTGGTTAATCTTTCATGGTAATCATTCATTAGAACCACCTCATTGCCAATATTTTTACAGACTGAACTATACTGTTCTTTACCCATACTAGTAGTAAGCGGAAACGCTGTTTTCTTAATTCTGATGTTTGGAGGAGAAAAACTTGCGAAATAAACAAAAAGGATTCCCCAACCAAAACAATAATAAATTTCAAGGTGAGCCTCGTGCAAAAGCGAGATATGCTTCAAAGCGTGCGGATGGCAGCATTAACACACACCCTCAAGAACGTATGAAAGCATCAAACGAGCGATCGAATTAGAAACAATATTCAGAAGGAATCGGGTCCTCCCGGTTCCTTCAATCTTATTATCTCAACATCGAAATCGGCAGTGCTTCTTCCTTCCCGCTTCCACCCAAACGGTATCCCCAGGCGAATACACCATTCATATAATCAATTTTGAAATAGACTCCCGGATCGCCTTCAATTTGATAAATTTCACCTTTTTTAAAATCATCCGGATTTAACAGATAGGCTTTGGCCATAGTTACTTTGCGTTCCAACACAGAGAATTCGTTAACCATCCCTAATTGCTCAGCTTTTCTCGCTTTTTCGGTTAACGCTGCAATTTCCTGTTGTAGTTCATAGGCCGACAACTTGCTGTATCTTACGTCGCTCATATATATGGCTCCTTAAATTAAATATTAATTTACTTCTATATTAAACAAAATTTTGCGATTTGGCTATCGATGTACTTATTCCATATCTGAATTGGAAAGATATCGGTCAATTAATTCTATTGGAAAACCTTTTCGGTATAATGCCTGCTTCATCTTTTGTTCATATTCGAAGCCTTCATAGTTTTTATAGCGGCGCTGCGTCTTTTCTGCATGATGACATAGCGAATCCCATTGTTCATCTTCATCCTTTTCTACCGTCACATCCTCAAGTGCCTCGAGAATGACATCTCTTGGAAAACCTTTTCGTGTCAATGTCTGTTCAAGCTTCTGCCTTAAAGCTCGTTCCGAGATATTTTTTTCTTTTTTCACCGATTTTCCCGCAAGCTTTTTCGCATGCTCAATTTGAATATCATAGGGGTATTCCTTCAAAGCCTCCACAACTAGCTTTTCTTGTATTCCTTTTTCCTTCAGTTCCATCTTAAGGGTAGTAGGCCCTTTATTGCCTCCGTTTACATGGGTCCGCACGTAAGCCTTGGAAAATTCAAGATCATCTAAATAGTTAAAGCTGTATAGCTTATGTATCGCTTCCTTTATAATCGGTTCTTCTATTTCCTTCTTTCTTAAATAAAGGCGAATTTCCGATTCTGAACGCATGCGGTATGATAAATAATTAAGAGCATCCGTAAATGCCTTTTGAATTTCATCATGGAATTGTATTTCAGCAAGAAGCAGATCATCAAGTGCAGTACCCTTTTTCAAGTGAAATTTCAATAAAACTTCTTCGTCCACACTAAACGCATATTTTTCATCAACAAATATGTTATAACGATCTTTACGTTTTTTTTGGGTTGTTATTTTTGTTATGTTTGGCATAAAATCCACCCCCATCCCTACTTTACCCCTTTACGAGTACCTTTTCTATATATAGCATGTCTAAAAATGAAAAAAGAACAAGGGCATGTTAAAGTGAATAAAAGACAGGAAAAAGGAAGTGGTTTTCATGAAAATAGCCATTGCTGGTGGAAGCGGTTTTGTCGGCACAGCCCTTATCGATGAATTATTAAAAGAAAATCATGATTTATATATATTGACACGTCATCCTGACAAATATAAAAGACGGGAAAATCTCCAATATATCGGCTGGCTGACCCCAGACTCAAGCCCTGAACAAAATTTAGAAGGCCTTGATGTGTTCGTTAACCTTGCCGGTGAGTCTTTAAACAGTGGGCGTTGGACCCCGGAACGAAAACGCCGGATTGTCGAAAGCAGAGTTGAAGCTTCCAAAGAAATGAACCGGATTCTTTCTAAGCTTCCCGATAAAGTTTCTGTCATTATCAATGCAAGTGCAGTGGGTTTTTATGGTATCTCTGATCATGAGACCTTTACCGAAACCTCTGATTCCATCGGTGATGATTTCTTGGCCCGTACAGTTAAGCTATGGGAAAAAGAAGCAACCAAATCCCGCTCATACAGTAAGCGAGTTGTCCTTACAAGGTTTGGTGTGATTCTAGGGGAAAAAGAAGGTGCACTGCCAATGATGGTTCTTCCTTATAAACTTTTCGGCGGAGGAAAAATGGGCAAAGGAAGTCAGTGGCTTTCCTGGATTCATATTCACGACGTCGCCCGTGCAATTGTTTTTTGTATGAACAATCAACACATTCAAGGTCCAGTCAATTTCACAGCACCTAACCCGGTTCAAATGGATAAATTCGGAAAAGAAATTGGTACTATCATGCACCGGCCTCATTGGTTACCTGTTCCTCCCTTCATGCTAAAAACCATGCTCGGTGAAATGAGCATACTTGTGCTAGAAGGCCAAAAAGTCCTTCCTAATAAACTTGCAGAGGAAGAATTCACGTTCACTTTTCCAGCCCTTAATACGGCTTTACACAATATCTTAAAAGAAAATTCTCATGTATGAATGAAACTTTTTAGGAAAAAATAGGGATATCAAGTGAAATGGAGATGATCTAATTGCCCAAAAAACAGGAAAAAGAAAAAAGTACCTTAACGAGCACGCAAGCAATTCTTTATTCTCGAGAATTTAAAAATGCAGACCGAGCAGGTGGATTTAACGAGAAGAAATCTCGCCGTTAAGTTTGGAGTATTTTCCCGTACATTTTGATCTACCATTCAGCATAAAATAAGCTAGCGATGATTAAGGAAATCATCGCTAGCTTATTTATTTCTTTACTCTAAGGGGGCGCTGATATGGGACGCAATAATAATCGAGACAATAACGTTCAAAAACTTCCACAAGTTCCTAAAAACCTAAAAAGTGACGGACTTGATGTCGAATATTCTTCAGAACTGGCTGACCAACAAGATATTGAAGCACAAGCGCGATCCAATGCGGCTAATCGCCGTGCCCATAACCGCAAATTATAACTTTTACACCTTAGGGGGCTGTTAGTCAGCCCCTTAAATTAGCTTACTGACACCGTCTTATCCACACCCCTGTGTATATTGTGGATATTTTCTGAAAATACTGACAAATAATAGGTGTTTGCCTCGCGGTATCAACATGTAAATAATGTAATTTCTGGATAACTATGTGGATAGTGTGGATAACCCTAAGATCTCATTGATTCAACTGCATTTCATTTGTGGATAACTTTTCTTTTTCTTACATAAAAAAGCATTATCCTAAAATGATTTGACTGGATTATTTATTTTCATTTTACTAACTCAACTAAAAAAGCCATTCTGCTTAAAACAAAGGAGGTTTCCCCACCTTTTGGTATTCAGCCACAGTTTCTTCCAACTGTTTACGGAGCATGAATTTTTGAATTTTCCCACTTGCGTTTCGAGGTAACTCTTTACAGAAGATATATCTTCTTGGACGTTTATAGTTAGCAAGTGTATCGCTGTTCTTACACCAGTCTTCTAGATCATTTTCCGTCAACAACGGATCTTTAGCCACTACAAAGGCCGTTACCGTTTCTCCCCATTTATCATCAGGCTGACCAATTACTGCACAGTCGAGTACTCCTTGATGCTCATAAAGTGTGTCTTCCACTTCACGTGGATATACATTTTCGCCACCAGAGATAATCATGTCATCCACACGATCCTTGACCCACAAATATCCATCTTCATCAAGGAAACCTATATCCCCGGAATGGTACCAGCCTCTGTAAAGTGCTCTCTCTGTCTCTCCATCTCTTTGAAAGTACCCTTTCATGATGCAAGGGCCTTTTACAAGAATTTCCCCGATTTCTCCGGGTTCGAGTGCATCATCGGGATCCGATGGGCCTTCGTCATTTGGACGGGCAATGACGATTTCATGATCGCGGCACGCTTGGCCGGCAGAGCCAGCTTTACTTATTTGATCATCCTCTAATAGTAGAGTGATGGCCGGACCCATTTCCGTCATTCCATATGCTTGGATAAATTGAATGCCCAGTTTTTCCTGACAAGCAAGTACAAGCGTAGGCGCCATTGGAGCGGCTCCATATAGTCCCAGCTTCAAACTTTGAAATTTATAATCATTCAGATTTTCCTGAATAAGCATATTCCACATCGTTGGGGCCGCAAACAGTTTGGTAATCCCTTCGGATTCAAACAGTTCTAGTACCTTTTTAGGATTGAACTGATGAAGAACTACATTCGTTGCACCAACCTGCACGCGCGGTAAAAATGAACAGTGCAATTCCGCACAATGAAACATTGGCGCGGTAATCAAACCGATATCAATGCTTTCATACTTCATCGCCTCTGATAAAATCATAGCCTGCTCGACTATATCTTTATGAAGGTGAATTACTCCTTTTGGCCGTCCTGTCGTCCCGCTTGTATACATAATGGCATAGACATCATTCTCGTGAATGTCTACATCAACAGGCTTAGAAGATGTACTGACCATTTTTTGGCGGTATCCTTCGGCAAAGCGAGGCACATTCTCATCAATATACCAGAATGCTATTTCAGGGAAGCGTTTTTCAACAGCTGCCACAGTCGATTCCAATTCACCTTCAAATAAAACGACCTTTGGCGCCGCATCACTTAAGATGAATGCAAGCTCTTCTGCCATTAAGCGAAAGTTGATTGGATTAAAGACCGCACCGATTTTTGCACAGGCAAAGAATGCGGTGGCAAGTTCTTCATTATTATAAAGATAGGTAGAGACCCGGTCCCCTTTTTGGACACCTTCTGCTTGGAGAGCCGCCGCCAACCTATTCACCTGCTCATTCCATTGAATGTAGGTATAGCGGATATTTCTTCTCACGTCGTAGATAGCTTCTTTAATGGGGAATTTTTGAACCGTCTGATCAAAGATATTTTTAATCGTTACTGACATATCATTTCCTCCTCAAGTAAACCCACTATCAGCAGGATGATTTCACGTCATGCTCCTGATGGTCGGCTTTATCACTTTTTCAGCCTTTACTTTCGTGTGAATTTCTAATGTTATTCACGAGAAAATACCGTCTCAATCTATTCTTTCAATAATGGTAGCATTCGCCATTCCGTGACCTTCACACATTGTTTGTAATCCATATCGGCCGCCTCTTCTTTCTAATTCATGGATCATCGAAACCATTAAACGGGCACCACTGCCGCCAAGAGGGTGTCCTAAGGCAATCGCTCCTCCATTTGGATTTAGCTTCTTAGGGTCGGCCCCTGTTTCTTTTAACCAGGCAAGCGGTACAGGAGCAAAGGCTTCATTAACTTCAAAGACATCGATATCATCAATGGAAAGACCTGCTTTTTCCAATGCTTTTTGAGTGGCAGGAATTGGACCTGTCAACATTAAGGTAGGATCTGATCCGACAACAACCCGTGTATGCACTTTAAAGCGTGGTTTCAATCCAAGCTCTTCTGCTTTACTACGCTCCATTAATAGTAAAGCTGCAGCACCGTCACTTATTTGGCTTGAGTTCCCGGCATGTATTAATCCTTCTTCTTTAAAAACTGCCTTCAGCCCTGAAAGGACTTCTACCGTAGTTCCCCCCCTTGGTCCTTCGTCTTCGGTAACTTCAATATGATTTCCTAATTTATCTGTACCTGTAACTGTGATTATTTCACGGTCGAAATAGCCTTCCTTTTGAGCACGTATTGCCCTCTCATGGCTTTCAACAGAAAACTGATCACATTCCTCACGGGTGATTCCCCACTTTTCTGCGATTCTTTCAGCCGATATACCTTGGTTGATTACCTCGTAGCTGTCTAAATACTTTTGACTTGTTTCAGCTCCTTGATAATTTGAACCCATTGGGACACGAGACATGTTTTCTACTCCTCCTGCTACGACCACATCCATATCTCCTGACAAAATGGCTTGGGAAGCGAAATGGACAGCCTGCTGACTCGATCCGCATTGTCGGTCAATTGTCGTACCTGGCACTTCAATCGGATAGCCGGCAATCAGAGCAGCAATCCGAGCAATATCTCCGGCTTGCTCCCCAGCCTGCGAAACACAGCCTAAAATGACATCATCGATGATGGCATGATCAATGCCTGCTATTTCAACCAGCCTCTTTAATACTTCACCTGCTAAATCATCTGGGCGAACATCCTTTAAGACACCGTTTCTTCTGCCAACCGGAGTACGAATTCCCTCAACAATTACCACTTCCCGCATGTAATCTCTCCCCTTCTCATTTTGTTTTTTAAAGTCCAAGGCTCTTTGCTATGATTTTCTTCATGATTTCATTTGTACCCGCATAGATGCTTGCTACCGGCACATCACGGTACCTTCTAGCAATCTTGTATTCTTCCATATAACCATAGCCCCCATGAAGCTGCATGCATTCATTGGATATTTTCCGGGCAGTCTCTGTCAAACGCCATTTAGCCATCGATACTTCTGTGACCACCTGTTCACCCGCCATATGATTAGCAATCAATTGATCCAGGAAAACTCGGCCCATTTTAATTTCAGTGGCCATTTCTGCGATTTTAAATTGAGTGTTTTGGAACTGACTCACTGATTTCCCGAACGCTTCCCTGCTTTTGACGTACTCAATCGTATCCGCTAGCATATCCTCGGATGCGGTTTGGGCACAAATTGCTACGACAAGACGTTCCTGCTGCAATTTCTCCATTAAATACTTAAACCCTTTGCCTTCTTCACCTAGCAAGTTTTCCTTTGGTATACGACAATCTTCAAAGATAAGTTCTGCTGTATCCTGACAATGCAAACCAAGCTTCTTCAGTTTTCGTCCCCTGGTGAATCCCGGAGTATCTCTTTCGACCACGACTAAACTGACGCCTTTATGCTTCGGAACAGCATTTGGATCTGTTTTACAAGCCACGATGACCAGGTCCGAATGAATCCCATTTGTGATGAATGTTTTTTGGCCGTTTAGTATGTAATGATCTCCATCCAAAATCGCAGTCGTTTTAATATTGGCCAAATCCGAACCTGTTCCCGGCTCTGTCATGGCGATGGCTGTAATGATTTCCCCTGTCGTGCATTTAGGGAGCCAGCGCTGTTTCTGCTCCTCATTTCCGTATGCGGAAATATACGGAACCGTAATATCGCTATGGAGCCCGAAGCCTATGAAACCTGAACCCACTCTTTCTAGTTCTTCATTAATTATGACCGCAAAGCCCCAATCTACTTCAGAACCCCCATACTCTTCTCCAAGATCCGGACATAAAAAGCCTTGCTCCCCCATTTTCCCCCAAAACGAACGAGGAATAATACGGTCTTCTTCCCATTGTTCATAATAGGGAACCGCTTCTTTCTCTAAAAACTTGCGTAATGATTTACGGAAAATCTCGTGATCTTCACTTAAGTATGGATGTTCCATCTGCATTATCTCCTCTGTCATTAGCTTTTTCGTATCAACCTTTTCCTTTTTATAAAAAATACACTTTAGTTTTCTAATCCATTATTTAAAATTCCCCGGAAGGGTTTGAACCTACCTTATCTAGGTGACATTCGAATGGCCCCGTCCAACCGAATCGTTTCTCCATTCAGCATAGGATTCGTAATAATGCTTTCCGTAAGTTTAGCGTACTCTTCCGGATATCCGAGCCTTGATGGAAATGGCACGGTTTTCCCTAATGACGCCCTCGCTTCTTCAGGTAATGAATCAAACATCGGTGTATGAAATAACCCCGGTGCAATCGATACGACACGTATCCCTTTGGAAGCAAGCTCCCTTGCAATCGGAAGAGTCATACCGACAATCCCACTCTTTGAGGCACTATATGCCGCTTGTCCGATTTGTCCTTCAAATGCAGCTACCGACGCTGTGTTGATAATGACACCACGCTCCCCCTCTTCGTTTGCTTGGTTATTGACCATTTTTTCAGCCGCAAGACGAATTACATTAAATGTACCGACCAAGTTAACCGTCACTACTTTTGAGAACGCTTTCAATTCATGCGTACCTTTTCTTCCAATGACCTTTTCAGCAATCGCAATGCCAGCACAATTGACAATTGTGTTAATTGATCCAAATTTTTCAATTCCCTGATCCAACGCTTCTAGTACACTTTCTTCACTTGTCACATCTGTTTTAATAAATATGACTGAATCTCCTAATTCCTCGACCATTTTGACGCCATTTTCTTCTGAGAGGTCAAAGATAACGGCTTTTCCACCTTTTTTAATGATGTTTCTTACAGTGGCCGCTCCCAGACCTGAAGCCCCACCTGTCACTACTGCAATAGTTTCTTGAATATCCAAATCTTCACCTCATTTGTTTTCGTCTAGAATATATATTCATCTTTACCTATCGTCACAACTCATTTCAATAATACTTTGAAGTATTTTTATTCTGATGGTTTTGCTGCTTGGAATGCCTGACTCACTGTTTACTTTTTAAGCTATGAAGTGTTTCGGTAAAACCTTTAATCACCTGTTCAAAATCCTGCTTCAATTCATCAAGCTCTTTAATACGTTCATTTATTTCATTTAATTTCTGTCCAGCTGTATCAATTGTTTTCTCCAATTGCTTAATACCCGTCCTATCCTTATCAAATAGCAGAACAATATCCTTTATTTCAACTAAAGAAAAGCCATACTTCTTGCCACGCATAATGATTTTAAGTTGAGCATGTTCTTTCTTTCCATATACTCTTTTTCCGGTTTCGGTCCGCTTTGGCCTTAGCATACCTAGTTCCTCATAATATCGTAGTGTTCTTGTTGTCAAATCAAATTCTTTTGCTAACTCAGAAATGGTGTACATGTTAAAACCACACTTTGCAAAGGGATTATTTACCTTATCTTAACATTGACGTTAACGTAAACTTCAATAAATATTCACAAAATTTTAAATATATAAAACTGAATGAAAGTTATAAACTGATATACTATGGGTATATTCTTTTTAAATGAAGGGACGGATTAATTATGCTCTGCTCAAGAATATTAGTTGCTTATGATGAATCTGAATTGGCACGTAAATCTTTAGAAAAAGCGATTGAATTAGCGAAGCTGGATCCTGCTATTGAAATTCAGGTACTTCACGCTGTTACACTTCCAATCCATCCAAATATATATGGCAATGCTTTTCAAGAAATTGAAGAAGCCATGCTTAAGTATGGCAACGAAGTTATCGAAAAAGCGGATGCACTGTTATCCGAAATTCCTAATGCATCTCAGTCTTTTGTCGTAGAAGGTTCAGCTATCACTACTTTGTTGGAACATGCGAAATCTCAAAATTGCGACCTTATCATAATGGGCAGCAGAGGCTTAAGTGGATTCAAGGAATTCCTAGGAAGCGTCAGCCACTATATCGTCCAGAATTCTCCGGTACCTGTCTTATTAGTTAAATAAACAATTTGCGACAACCCTATGACTAACCAATTAGAAGAAGCTGGGCTCTTATTTGGAGCCCAGCTTTTTTATACGCTCACGAAACAAAGAGGAAATCTTACCAACAAAGCTTCTCATGTTTTACAAACCCTTCTGTTAACAGGTAAAATGAAAGAAATTTAAAAGAGGATAAGCAGGTGAAGTGATGGATATTAAGCATTTACAATACTTTATAGAGGTTACCAATTTCAACAGCTTTACTCGGGCAGCGGATCATTTATTCATTACTCAGCCGACCATCAGTAAGATGATCAAAAACTTGGAGACTGAGCTCGGTGTTGAACTTTTTGATCGTTCCCGTAAACAACTGATTCTGACTGATGCCGGAAGGGTTGTATTAGAGCAGGCAAAATTAATTGATAAAGCATTTCATAATTTAGAAACAGAAATGGACAATTTATTAGGCTTGAAAAAGGGACATATACGAATCGGATTACCGCCGATTATTGATGCCTCCTTCTTCCCCCGAATTCTTAGCCGTTTTCATGAGGATTATCCTAATATTACCTTTCAATTAGTAGAGGATGGCTCAAAGAAAATTGAAGAATCTGTTCAAAATGACTTACTCGACATTGGCGTAATAGTCCTGCCAACTAACACCGTACTTTTTCATCATTTTGCCTTTTTAGAAGAAGACATTAACTTGATTGTGCCCCCCTCCCACCCACTTGCTTGTCGGGAAGAGATTGATTTGGCCGACCTTGAAGACGAGTCTTTTATCTTATTTAATAAAGATTATGTCTTGCGTGATCTCATAATTTCGTCCTGTAAAGAAGCTGGTTATTCTCCACACATTGTCACAGAAAGCTCACGTTGGGATTTTATAGAGGAAATGGTTTACTGTAATCTTGGAATCGCTCTTTTACCGGAAAGTTTATGCCGCCATGATAAACGCATCAAGTCCATTAAGGTCAAAAACCCTTCCATTAGTTGGAACTTAGGATTCATTTGGAGTAAGGATCAATACCTTTCATATGCGGCAAAAGAATGGCTAAAATATACAAGAGAAGCGTTAACTCATAAAGATTAACTACCTCGATAGTAAAGCATTAGACATGTAAGCACTATCATAGATTTAAGTTATGCTCATGATAACATCTAACCATTTTACAATACTTAACCGCGGAGTTAGACTTGGTATGAGTAAAAAGCACTGTAATTACTGATGGAATCTATATTTTCAGAAAGGAGATATTTATGATCACTTTATCTAGTGTCGATGAGTTACAAGCAACCGAAGAAGCTTTGGAGAAAATTAAATATTCATACCCCGAATTATTTAATAAACTACTCCATGTCGTTGCCTTAACACGAGCTTTTCAATTTAAATATCAATTTATGGGCACACTAATCATGGATGAAAACCATAACGAATACACCCCTGAATTCGTTATGCCCTCCGTTATCCACTTATATATAGAGGAAGTTCAAAAGTTAAAGGATGATCCTAATATCCAGGTTTTACAACAAACCTTCTCCCAAAATGAAAATATTGGATATGCTAAAATCAGTATGCTAGTGCTCGGTAAAAGCCCTGAATCACTTTTAGGCTCATCATATATTAAATAACACCCCCTGATATGTTCCCAAAAAAAACCTCCGATTTACGGAAGGTTTTTTTTCTTATTCTAATATTAGAGCACTTTGCTCAAAAAGGCTTTAGTTCTTTCCTGCTGCGGATTATCAAAAATCTCACTTGGAATATTTTCTTCGATAATAAAGCCCTCGTCCATGAAAATCACACGATCACCAACTTCTTTAGCAAACCCCATCTCATGGGTCACTACGACCATTGTCATACCTTCTTTAGCCAATTGCTTCATAACCTCAAGCACTTCACCGACCATTTCCGGGTCTAGAGCAGAAGTCGGTTCATCAAACAACATGATTTTGGGTTCCATTGCCAATGCCCTTGCGATTGCCACACGTTGCTTTTGTCCACCCGATAATGAATCCGGATAGGCGTTCGCTTTCTCAGCAAGTCCTACTTTCTTAAGTAGTTCCATGCCTCTTTGTGATGCCTGTTCTTTGGAAACTTTACGAACCTTTAGCGGCGCAAGCATAATGTTATCAATAACTGTTTTATGCGGAAATAAGTTAAAATGCTGAAATACCATGCCAACTTCAGTGCGTACTTTATTGATATTGACCTTCTTATCTGTCGTATCAAGTCCCTCTATGAAAATATGTCCTCCCGTTATCGTTTCAAGTTGATTAATACACCTGAGAAAAGTAGACTTACCAGACCCTGAAGGCCCAATCACCACAACTACCTCCTGTGGGGCAACGATTGCATTGATATTCTTTAATACCTCGTTATCTCCAAATGACTTTTTTAAATTCTCGACCTTAATCATTCTGTTTTCAACCTGCTTTCGAGTCTATTTAATACGAAACTTAAAATAAGGGTCAGGAAAAGATAGATAAAGGCACAAGCCAAATACGGCTCCCAAACTTTAAAGTACTGCCCCCCCATCGCTTTTCCCCAATACATTAATTCGGGGGCTGCAATGACACAAAGGAGGGAGGAATCTTTTAATAATACGATGAATTCATTTCCTAACGGAGGGATCATACGTTTGAATGCTTGAGGTAAGACAACATGAATCATTGTTTGAGTATGGGTCATTCCCAACGAACGAGCCCCTTCCATTTGTCCTTTATCAATGGATTGAATTCCTGCACGGAATATTTCCGCAATATAAGCCGCTGCATTTAAAGACAAAGCAATGACTCCCGCTGTGATTGCGTTCGTCTTCCCAGTAAAAAAGGGCACAATACCAAAATGGATTAAAAAAATCTGAACTAATAGCGGAGTTCCACGAAAAACCGTGACATAACAGTAAAATGGAAATGCGAGCACCTTGTTTCTCATTATTTTCCCTAAACCTATCAGTAACCCTAAAAAAGTTCCGATGAGAATAGAGGAAACCGATAGCCCAATTGTGAGTATCGTTCCCTTTAATAAGAAAGGAGCATATTCAAAAATAATGTCCCAGCGAAAATTCATTCTGTTCCCCCCCTAAAGACCAAAAAAACTGCGTAACTTCACACGTAAAGTTACGCAATTTTTTATTATTAATTTGTTTTATTGCTGTGCTTTTAACGTTTCAACATCTGGTTCTGTGCCGAACCATTCTTTATAGATTTCTGCATACTTTCCATTCTCATAAATAGCATTGACGGCTTTATCAAAATCAGCTTTCAACTCGCTACCTTTTGGGAACATAAGACCATAAAATTCCTGATCAAAACTGCTGCTATCTTCAACAACTTTCAGCTTTTGGTCAGGGTTATTTTTCACATATTCTTCAACAACGGTATTGTCCGCTACTACCGCTTCAGCTCCGCCTTGTAATAATTCCTGAATGGCCAGGTTATTATTTTCGAATTTTTTGATGTCTTTATGATTTTTCCCAAGAAGTGACTCGACTGCTTCCTGTCCAGTTGTAGCTGTTTGAACAGCAATAACCTTTCCTTTCAATTCTTTCCCTGATTTTATATCACTTTTCTCAGGAACTAAGATTTTGTTTGTGGATAAGAAATAAGGCACCGAAAAATCATACGATTGTTTTCTCTCATCATTTACTGTAATTGCAGATATCCCTACATCCGCTCTTTTAGACTCGATTTCCACAAAAATCGGATCCCAGCCAACATGCTCAACTTTCACTTTATAACCGGCTTCTTTTGCAACAGCATTGATAAAATCAACATCGAATCCAACAACTTTATCGCCTTCTAGATATTCAAATGGAGCATATGCTGCATCCGTCACGATCCTAAGTGTTTTCCCATTTGCTTCTTCTTTTTCGCTAGTTGTCGTTACTTCCTTTTCTTTCCCGCATCCAGTCATAATCAGTAACAAAGAAACTACCATGGCAAACATTAAAAACGAAACTTTTTTCAAAATAATCCCCTCTTCTCTCTTTTAAAGAACGCAAACAAATCAAATCAGAAAGAATATTCAGTATTTTCACTTAAAAATATTATACGTTTATTTGTTTTTTTATGCAATAAAAAGTCCGTAAATAACTTTAGTAAAATAAAATTTTATCCAATTAACTCAAAAAACCAAGAATTTAAATAGGCTTTAATTATAAAAACGGCAGACATTTCCTCATTTATTAAGTAATTATTGAAATTATATTGAAAACAGATATTAGAACTATTAGCCAGATTTTAAATAGGAAACAAAAATAAGCAAGCAACCTCATTAGCTTGGTCGCTGCTTACTTAAATTTATTTAGGGCACTTCTTTAATCCCCTCTTCAATATCTAACATATCTAATAGGAAGATAAAGATCGGAATCCCAATGATCAAACCCCATATCCCAAGAAAATGCTCGGAAAACAGAAGAATGATGAAGGTGAAGAACGTTGGCAGATTTGTTTTTGCCGACATGAATTTTGGATTTAAAATATAGCTTTCAAGTGCATGTATAATCCCAATCATAACAAACACAGCAATAACCTTTGGCATACCGCCGATACTGTAGGCAATCATGCTAAGTGGAATTAGGGAGATAATAACTCCTGCAACTGGAATCAACCCTAGGAAGAAAATCATAATTCCAAGACCGATCAACTGTGGAAACCCAAGAATCCATAAGAAAGTTACTGAAAGGACTGCATTCGTAATGGCAATTAAGAACTGGACCTCAATTACCTTTCCAAATGAATTGATAAATTTTACTCCAAAGTGACCAAGGTTTATAAAGAAGGATTTGAATTTACCTCGCTTAAATTTAGAAGTAAAGCGAATAATTTTATCTCTTTCCAATAAGAAAAACAGACTAAGCAGTATGGAAAGGAAAATCTGTAATGCCAGTTTACCGAAATCAGATACATAAAGATAGAGCGTATTCATCTGTTTTTGAAGATCGAGCGGCGATTCAGTCTCGTTCATTAAACTAATGGCGTATTGAATGACCCGACTATCGGGTGGATGTTGAAAGAAAAAAACAATCTGTGTTACTAATTCTGTAAATTGCAACGTAATGACCGGCAAATATTTATAAAGAACGATGGCTAAACAAGAAATGACGACTATATATAAAAAGCTTATGACAACTTTAGAGTTAATACGCATCACTTTATTTAGTCGAATCATGATAAATTGTTCCAGCCTTCCCATTAGGAAAGTGAAAACAAATGTGAATAATACAATATTAACCATACTTCCAATACTTATTAGAAACAGGACTAACACTATTAATGTAATTAACCTTGAAAAACCTTCACTTTGTAAATACTCTTTTACCACTTACCTATCTCCTAACTACCATTCTGCCGTGATAATTCCTTCTACATGTATTTTACACGGAATTGAGGGATTCTACTACAATTACCTTCCATTGAAGACAAAATTATTTGAATGATCAGTAAGTCTTATTGAGAGGAGGTTAGATTATTATTCCAGACTCACTTTTTTAGAACATCCACTGACTTCAACGACGATTTAGGTCTATATTTTTAAAAAACATCTGCCAATAAGGCAGATGCTAATCTTCATCTTTCACATCGATATCTTCTGGGATGGGTTCACTATAATAGTCCGCTAATTGCTTCTTATATTTTTCCATCTGTTCCAGATGCGTATTAAACTGCTCTTTAAAAATTAAATACTGCTCACCATCATAGACGGTGCGAATTTTATTTTGAACAATCATGCTTTCTATATAAGATTCCGGCATTGATAAATATTCCGCAGTCTCTTTTACTGTCAAGTACATGCCTTCACCCCTTTTCCTCTTAACTATACTAGATAAGAGTCTTCATTTGAAGTGCCTAATCCATACAAATACATGGGCCTTCTCAATTTGAGAGGCCATTAACTTATTACAAAGTGACTTTTACCGTTTTTGCATTTCCAGTTTTATCGAATGCACCGACAGATAGCTTAGAGTTTTCTTTTGTTTTTAACGCCACTTTATCCGTTTCTTTTTTATCTTCAGTCGCTTTTTAAAGTACTTTGTACCCTGCTTTAACCCTCATTTTTACCTTTGCCTCGATTTTACCTAAAACGAATTGGCAAGAACTAGTTTTTACGAAGGTTGGGGTTTCTATGGCGGTTAGATCTTTTACGGTTGCTATTATTGGAGTAATTTGATATTTTTTATCCCATCCAACCATGTGGTCCAAACTTTTGTTCCAGTCTTTTGTTTATCGATTTATTAACCTTTACTTGAATTTGGGTCAGTTTCCCTGCTTCACGCAAGTATGTAAAGGGGTGAAAGGACGATGTCTAAACCTCAGTCTCAGAAAAATTCAACCTATGAATAAATGGCTATCTCAAAAACAAATCACAGTAATAACTTACAAACCCTTCCAATAACATGTAAGATAATACTAAGTGATAGATCTATAGATTAAGAGGAGTTGACCAAATGACCTTATTTTATGTAATACTTGCGGCAATTTTCGCTGTCCTTCTAGTCATTGTTGTGAAACGGCGAAGTGAGCCAGCTAGAATAGAGCGGTATCAAAATGAATTTGGTAAATTATATACGGACACTTTTGACGTGGAAATAACCGAAATTGTACCAGAAGCATTAATCGTACAGCTTAACAAAGCACTGGATTACGATTATATGGAAAAGGTCAATACAGAATTCCGGCTGAAGTATCCCCGAAACTCACAGGAAAGGGTTAATGAGCTGTGGCGCGAATTTAAACGCTACTTGATTATGGCTGCTGTGTTTGGCAAAGTTGAAATGTTTAATGAGGTCATCGATGAGCTATGGCATATCATGCTGAATTACAAACAGGAATATGATGATTTTTGCCAGACATTCATTGGCCAACCCATTCAGCATAATCCCCACTCACAGCCTGTTTTTAAACCTGAAGAACGCACGCTGTTTGATTTTTACTATGTACAACTGTTTACGGTTGATTCAAGTTCGATTCAAAAATGGGGGAAATTTTTCAAGCATGATAAAGGAAAAGGATTGCTCCATGAATTCGAAACGCTGGAGTTGGAACAGTTAAAGGAGAAATATATGCGTACTCCTACAAGTATAGAAGCGGAACAGACCTTTGAATGTTTCACCTCCCTTTTTAAAGAAAATCGTCCGAAAATAGTATTAGATTGGCGGGAAAGATACGATCAAACAGACTATGCTGCTCCTGCCTACTTCATCTATGCCAGTTCCGATAATCATGATACAGACTTTAATGATATTTTCGGGGTGAAAGCAGCCACTACCTCCTCTGACTCAATCAATGTTAATCATGGTGGAGATCATAGCAGCACCTATGACAGTGGTTCGAGTTCTAGTTCTGGTTCTGATTCTTCTTCTAGCTGTTCTTCGTGCAGCTCGTGCTCGTCATGAAATTTTTGTTATATAGTTCCGATATGCAGAGAAAAATTAAGCGCTTGGGTCTATTATTTTCTAGTCACCCGAAATATGAATTTCATCAATAATAGATGCACCAATGTTAAAGTGCCCCCTTTACTAAAGGAGGCACTTTAACTGAATCATACTGAAAATTTCATTTCTTACTCCTTCAAGTAAAAGCCTTTGGCTACTGCCTTAGTTTAGTTAAGCTCTATTAATTCCATCGATTGAACCAATTTTTAATTCTTTGTTTATTTTTCTCAAGAACTTCCTTCGATGTCCTATTATCTTTTTGTTTTTTCCATTCAAAAAAGGAAGCAATTCCGATAAGCACCCCTCCGCCGATGATTAAATACAGCCACCATGGCATCTCACTCCACATCGAATTCGTATTCATATAAATATTGAATAAAATTGTCCCGGTCCCTACTATGAAATACGATTTGTATTTCATCATGAATCCGAAGAGCAATGCTGATAATGAAATCGTTCCGATAATAAGCGCATCATTTAAGGTATTGCTCGCCATTGCATCGCCTATCAAGACTAAAAACAAGAGAAAGACAATTCCAATCTCGATATATTGCGTAGTTTTGCCTTTAACAAAGATTTTCCTCAATAATATAGTACTGACAATAAACAGTGGCAGAATCTCGGTCTCTACCTCGAGGACAGCAGGAATCGAAAATTGATTGATGATGACCCAATACGGATACAAACTAAGCAATATGGCGGCAGCCAAATAGATTTTTCTTTCCATTCGATCAGTCGTCGTGCTTCTTATCAAGATGAAATAGGCCGGAATCAGAAGTGCTACGAAAACTTCTAGAATGAAATGTACTGATCCACTCATCAGAACCTCTATATTCATTGCAAAAAGAAACAGCAACCCATATACCCGGTAAAAATCCATACTAAGGCCAATTTCGCTTTTCGTTAGTATCCCTTTAAAATATCTCTTGCTTAGTATCACCATTATGGTCGTACATCCGAAAAGGACCGTGATGCCAATCGGAAGAGCTAACGTGTCTGCATACTTAATGATGATCCAATACGGATACAAACTTAGAATTCCAGCAAGCCATACATAGATATCTCTTTCCTTCACATTACTTGTAAAGCTTTTCATCAGGATGAAGTAGCCCGTTATCAAGAGTGATACAAAGACTTGCAGTAACTGATATGTCGTTTCATTCACTAGTACTTCTCTATTCATGGCCAGCAAAAATAAAAGACCATAAATCCGGAAAGCATCAATCGTTGCGCCTGTTTCTTCTTTCTTAATCAATACTTTAAAATAGCGACGGCTTAGTATTACCATTCCTAACATACAGATGAAAAGAACAATCAATCCTAATACAATCGAAAGGGTGTGAACATAGTTCATAATGCTTAAGAAAGGATACAGACTGACGATTGCTGCAATATTGGAGTAGATTTTCCGTTCATTTAGTTCGCCTGTAAAGCTTCTCAGTAATATGAAGTAGCCCGTTATCAAGAGCGATACTAAGACTTGAAGCACCTGATATTTGGTTTCATTCGTAAACACTTCCACATTCATATCAATCAAAAATAACAAACCGTAAATCCTAAAAGGATCAATTGTGGTGCCTGATCCGTTCTTCTTGATTAGTCCTTTGGAATAGCGTCTGCTTAGCAACAACATCCCAATCATACAGACGAAAAGAACAGCCATACTCGTAATAAGCGGGAGTCTGTGCGCGTAATCTTGGATGTTCATAAACGGATATAGGGAGACGACAGTCGCTATACCTGAATAGATGTTTCTTTCCTTCGCTTGAATTGAAAAGCTTCTCATCAGGATAAAGTAGCTCGGCAACAATAGTGAAACGAAAATTCCTAGGATTTCATAACCTGTTTCGGTCATTAAAAATTTCACATTCATATAAATCAAAAATAACAAGCCGTATACCCTATAATAATCAATGAACCTCGTTTTACCTTCTTGTTTAATTAGCCCTTTAAAATAGCGACGGCTAGCAAATACCATCACAGCTGCACATGCAAACAGTACAACTATCCCCATAACCAGAGGTAAACTATTTACAAACATCGCATAGAAAATGAAAGCGAGGCTAAGAGGAACCACAACAAAGTTCTGCCAATTCCTTCTTATGAGCAGATACCAGGAAAACACAATCTGTACAGTCACAAACCCCACCCAAATGATCTCCCGATTTAGTGGGACATCACGGATTGCCGTTTCAAATATCGAAACACTGACCGCCAAATGAATGAATGGAATGAGGTAATATTCCATGATATCTTTCCAGTTCTTATTAGATACTGCCCATAGAATGGTAATGATTCCTGCTGTAATCATCAAGCAAATCGAAGTAACAAATTTTATTTGTTCCACGTTGGCTAAAAACAGAAGCACCTGTAAGAAAAGCACTGAAAACCCAAGGTACGTAAAGACGTATTTTTCCCATTTCACTTTCGTACGCAAGGCACTTAAGATATATATCAATAGCTGCGTAACATATAGAAACGGCGAGCTATTCGTATGGACAATGAGTAAACATCCAACAGGTATCGCCACTAAATTTGCAAGATGGCTGGAGTAAAGAAAGTATAGTCTCCCATTTTTTGAATATTTCCCAAGCCATTCTCCTACAATGAAAAAGATAAAAGGACCAAACAACGCGAAACCAATCTTAAATATCACCTGGTTAAAATCAAAAACATCGTAAAGCGAACCATATAGGCTGGCACTTGTAATAATAACGGGCAGCCAGAATATATGTTTCCGATGTACATGAACAGACCATACGTTTATTGCAGTCGCCATAGTAATTAAACCCGTTACACCCATTGGATTCAACTCACTGTATGGAATCAGTATAAAAGCAAGGAAGGAAAGAATCTGTCCACTATAGGTAAAGACAGGAAAGAATATTGGAAATCTACTCTTTAAAGCGTAGGCCGCTCCGATTGAAATCAGTGCTGTCCCCATTAAATAAAGGCTGACAGTGATATTTGAACTGACCCAAACGCTACCTTCCAACAAATATGGATAGAAGGCAACCAACGCTAATACGAAAGAAATCGGAAATCCATATACGGCTGTTTCCATCATAGATTTTGTATCATCTTTTACATAGGTAATAAAGAAAAGTCCAGAAATCAGGACGAGAGCTGCACTAACAGCAAGCCAATCCATTTCAATCAATTTACTAGTTAATACCCCCACCATTATCATTGGAGAGATAAATAAGACACTTTGCTTAAATAGACTGTAGCTTGGGTGGCGATTATATAAATACAGCCCAATATACTTGAAAACCTGAAGCACGAATATTAGATTTAAAACAGTAGTAAACGAGAATTGAAAAGCAAAGCAAAGATATACAAATGCTAAATTAAAAACAACAACAGCTGGATACGTGAAGCTCATATTTTTCGATTGAAGTGAAACATAGACAAACTGAGCAGATAGTATCATAAGCGCAACAAAAATTTGCGCATAGTTTTCCTGATAAACCATCGCGTTTATATATAAAAAAACGATTCCACTCTCAATCAAACTGGTAAACATAAAGTTCTTAGATAACTTAGGCTCCTTTGCTTTAGCCATATAAGTCGAAAGCGCCATAAAAATGATTGGCACAAGTGCAAAAGCAATGACCATGAATTCATTGAAAAATGAATTATAAACAAAATGGATATATCCGTAAGTGAAGATAGCACTAAAAGCAATTTCATAATATTTCTTTTGAAATTTGACTGCAAAAATTAAAAACAAAACAGAAATGACAATCAATGTTATCGAATAAACCAGGTTACTTGAAAATAATGTCAAAATAACAAAGGTTTCCACAATGATTTTAAACAGGATGAATTGAAAAATGAACGGTTTGAATAACACTAATTCATTCCTATTTTTCAACTGTTCAACATTCCATAAAAGCAATAGATTAAGGACACTAACCGTCAAAAACATCCACTCAATCGTTGGAGTCGCAAAAGCAAAACCGAAGTAACAGGTAACAGCAAACGTTAATATGGATATGATAATGAATATTTTTGACTTAAAGTAATCAGCAATCTTGAAATATATGCCAAAGCAAAGTAATCCTCCAAGAAAACCGAGTAGAGCCCGCCCTTCACCATTAAGCGATAAGTACTCTCCAAATATCTGATAATATGAAGCTGATAAAATCGTAATTGGAATAAATAATCCTGCAAGCGTCAGGAAAGCAAAAGCCGTCTGCTTAATTTTCAGCTTCCAGGCGATAAAGGCCATTCCCGCGAAAACGACGGATACCATTCCTATGAAAAACACCTTCAGAACCGCATTCAAATTCCCCCATGATGAGGTTGCCAAAATTAAACCTCCAAATAGAAGTAAAATTACCCCCGTGAGCAGGACGACAGAGATATTCCGTTCCCGGATTTGCTCGGGTGTTCTCTTTGGCTTTATTGGTTGAACAGGCTTCTCTTGCTTGATTACCCGCTGTTGATTAACAGGTTTCCTTTCAGGGATGCTCGCGATGACCAGTTCAGGTCTTTCTACTATAACTGGTTCGTTAAGGACATCCGAAACCTTCTTATCATTCATTATTGATTCGTCAAATATAGGTATCCCTTGTACTCCTTCTTGATGTGATTCTTCATCTATAACGAGGTTATCCTGAACCTTCTTCTCAGCTGCCTCACTTTTCAATATTGTCTCTGCTTTGAGACTAGCTTGCTTTTTTTCATTATCTAATCGTTTTTGTTTATAAAGGGCTCTTTGAAAATGCCGATCATACGCCCTGCTAATCCGTATATATTCTGTTTTTGGGATGAGCCGCCTTTCCCATAAAACTTCAAGCTCTTCTTGGAAAATCTGCTTCCTTCTTTCTAATGTCATTTCTTCATTTGAAGAATCATCCATCCAAAGATTCCCCTTCCTTCACTTAGACCTTATATTATCGTATGTATAATCTCTTTTAGATAATAACAAAGTTTTTCCATTTTTTATATATTTAGTATCCAAGTCGGATAACCCCTTAAATCTACCAAAAACCATTTCCATTCAATCGGACAAATTTTGCTACAAAAAAAAGATAACCCCTCAATGGAGTCATCCAAAATTTCTATACTATTTTTAACTTACCCTCACTTCTAACAATCCAAAAATAAACTATAATCGAAATGAAAATCGAGACAGCTGCTGTGACATAGATACTCCGATAGCCGAAAAGGTAGCCAATCTGTCCGAAAACAATAGCTCCTATACCAACTCCAAGGTCGAAAAATGAGAAATAAGTGGCATTTGCCATCGCTTTACGATTGGGTGCTGTTTTTTCAATCGACCATGCCTGCAAGGCCGGCTGAACTGAACCGAATCCAAATCCATAAAGCACCGCAGCTATATATAGTACCGCTTCACTTGGCATCCAAGCTAACAGGAGCATACCTGTCATGATGAGCACTGTTGATGGCACAAAGATTGCCCGGTGGCCTCTTCTGTCATATAATCGGCCAGAGAATAATCTCGTGACCATGAGAGCCATTGCATAAAGCAAGAAGTACCACTGAATTCCACTCACACCTTTTTCTGCTGTATAAAGTGGCAGGAAAGTTGCGATTCCGCCAAATGTAACTGAAATAAAGAAAATAAGTAGAGATGGCTGCAGGGCACTTTTCTCATAAATATCAAACCTCTTTGCAGCCACAGCAGTTAACGGATTTATTTCCACTTTTTGATATCGAATCATCGATCCCATTATTACAGCAAACAATCCTAACAAAGAACAAATCAGAAACAGCTCTTGAAATGGAAGGACTGTAACTAGAAAAAGCCCCAGTGATGGACCGAATGCGAGTGCTAGATTGCCCGATAATCCGTAATACCCCATCCCTTCGCCACGGCGTTTGGCCGGAATTATATCAGAGGCGATGGTGCCTGAAGCTGTTGAAGAAAAACCCCAGCCGACTCCCTGTACAATGCGCATTAAAAATAACAATCCGATGCTCCCCATAAAACCGAAGGAACCCACGGATATAGCGAAAATGGCTAACCCGATAAGAAAAACAATACGTCTTCCTTTCGTTTCCAATAATTTTCCGGCAATTGGCCGAACAAGCAGAGCGGAAAATGTAAAAATCCCTAGGACAGCCCCTACTAGGCGATCGTCCCCTCCAAGCTGCTCAACAAACAGCGGGATGGTTGGCATCGTCATTTGGAAACCCATGAAAATACACAGATTTGCCAAACAAATCATGATAAAGTCACGTGTCCATATTTTATCAGAACCTCTTACCCTCTCACCCACTAAGGTTTCCCTCATTTTCCTTCACCTTCTAATCCAAATAGTTATTGCCAGTTTACTAAAAATAGATACAATAAGCGAATGATTTATTTCGTGTTCCTAAATAAAATTCAAAATGATAAGCCCAGCTTGAAACTGGACCAAGTTTTCTAATCTTCATGAACATAAAAGAATGATATGTACATACACAAAAATCTCATGATTTAGGAGTAATGTATGTTTTTACATTAGCGTTTATTCTATCCCCTAAGAAGCATATGGTATGTTACCCATCTGTATGCGCACTTACTATTTCTTTACTGGCTGCACCTGCCTTTCCAATTGTTAAGGTTCCCATAATATCTGCATTCACTAAATTCATTTTAGGCATCGTTTTCTTTGTCTCTATTTTTTTTTAAAAGACATGCTACTTTTTCCTTTTAAAAGTTTATATAGACTGTGAAAGAAAAATAGCCTTTGACTTGTGAAAAAAAGGAGCCGAAAACAATGATTTATGAAGAAACCTACCGATATTTAATACGCCATGTATCCTCCAAGGAGTTCGACACATGTTTATATTCCCTCCTTCATATGGATTGGGATGGTGTGATTCAGAGTCCCCTCCACAAAATGGCTAAAGGGATTGGAACGACTGAAAAATATCTGAAAAAGATCATCAAGAAATTTTCATCCCCACAAGTTGGCTGCGGCCGAAAAATCTTCCTTCCCATTCAACAGGAGATAACAAAATATAAATTCAATCTCGGGCCGACAGGCAGTCTCAGCTTCAACAGTAAAAAGGACCGATACTGTAAAAAATACCGTTTCTTCTATAGTAATGCCTTCCGAAGCCTATCCCTGCCCTCCAAGAGACTCATGCTCATGGCAGCATTCAATATGTCTGTCAATAAATCTGAAGAAGTCTCGCTGCACTACGATGAAATTGTCCATTCAGAATGTTCCCTTTTCAAAAGACAGGATGTACTTGATGCCATGGAAACAGTTAACCAAACATTAGGCGACATGGTAACCTTCACTATTGCCAGCTCCGTTTTCACACGGAAAGAAATCATTTTAGCTTCTTTCAAAGAAGGAATGTTGAAGGATTATCTTGAAAATCGTACGGAGAGGATGTTGGTACGGAAAACAATTTATGAAGCAGGATTCCTTGAATATATAGAAGATAAAGTCTGTATGGAGCTAGAACGGGTCGGAAAATATATCTACCGTTCGTTTCTTAAAGCTGCACATGGACCTATAAAAGATGATTTGTTAAAACTGGCTCGATTTGTGTATAGCACTTCACTTAAAAAGTTAGGTAAAGTCCTGTCAAACAAAAAGCATCTATTAGCCGATCCAAAACAGGCTTCCGCTTATTTTAGTACAATCGTTTATAATGAAGTACTGGAACAATTGGCCACGTATGCACACCAGGCTGCCTGCATTAAAAACTTAATGGAGCGCGAACACTTGCACCGCGGAATTTCGGAGGGATCTTTAGCGAGAAATGTGGATTATATAGAAGTGAATGAGCATATTGAAATGATCCGTGTGAAGCATGACAAGGCGTTTAAGATTCATAGAACACTAAGCATATGGTGTGAAGATTGGGTGATCTCACGCGTGAATTCTGTCATAGTAGGTACAGAAGATACTGATCAAAAGTCTATACGCGGAAAACAGCGAATTCTAAAAAAGGATCAGTCTATTTCCGATTACCTCAACACACTTAAAAAGCATACATACGAACAACTTGAGAAACATATTACGATGTACCAAAATGTAAATAATAACGAATCCGTCCTAGATGTATTGAAACAGAAAAAAGAAGCTATACGATCCTATTTTGCTATCCAAAAAGATCATATGAAAAATTAGGATAAAATATGGCTAACAGAAACACTGGCTTTTGGGCGAGTGTTTTTTGTCATGCATAAAAATTCCTTTCTCCATTCCACTCCAATACCTATTCCCTTATGTAGCTGCCTCCCTCCCTTTTTCTGATTTTGAGGACTGATAATTTTGAAGTTGTTCTGTGAATTAGCTTTTCCCTGACTGTAGACACCCTTCATCCAGGTGTGCATTGAACTCTTTATACTGTGAATAGTGCCTTACATGCTGTGGATAACTAAATGATGCTCTTCTTTCCCCTGATAGATTCTATTCGAATCAGTCATACCAAGGCTTTCGGCAAAAAAGTTATTAAAGGGTCTAAAGAAAGGGTCTAAATCACTTTACTAACAAAGGAACTAAGAATGGTTATGATTAAGGGGATGAATGTAGGACCCCCTTTTCCCCATAAAGAAGATCATCTTTTCAAAGTAAAGTTTATGATTTCTACTTTCATAAAAAAAGGAAAATAATGAAGATACTCAAGAAACAAGAAGCTATTCCATGGTTTCACGAATTACAAAAGCATATGGAATGCCTGACCGTATAGAAGAAACGAAAAAAATAAAGCTCCTGCTTAAAATGTATATCCATTCCAAGGATACAAAGGTTTTCGACTCTAATGGATTTATTACCCATAATAAACAAAAAACTGTGGCAATTTTATTCCACAATATCAAAACCGCACCATAGCAAATTACCCCCGCTATGTTGAACTACCCACCACTTATCGACCTTACGGTCCGATTGAAGTGGGGGATTCCTAAGAACATTAGCCTATCGGCCAATTTTTAATTAGGCTACTCCCGTAGTTCCTACGGTTAGAAGCCTTATGGCTTCATTCATTAGATTGAGTCCTGCGTTAATATCTCGATCGTGGTGAGTAGAACAAAAAGGACAATCCCATTCACGAAGATTCAGATGTTTAACGTCTTTATTTTGGTAACCGCAGCTAGAACACAATTGGCTAGAAGCAAACGTTTTAGATACGGTCACGATTTGTTTACCATACCATTTTGCTTTGTATTCCAACATTTTTTTGAATTGGTACCAAGATACTTCACTAATAGCTTTAGCTAGTTTGTGATTTTTCATCATATTCGACACTTGCAAGTCTTCCATTCCAATAACATCGTGGTTTTTGATGATTTCGGTAGAAACTTTATGTAAGTAATCCATTCGGGCGTTTGAAATTTTTTCGTGTAGGATAGCCACTTTTCGTTTTTGTTTTTGATAGTTTTTGGCTTCAGCCAATGGTTTATTTTGATTCAAGGCTATTTCTTGTCGCCTTGAAAGAATCTGTTGTGCTTTGGCCAATTTCTTTTCGACCGTCCGGAAGAATTTTGGGTTTTGATAGACCGTACCATCTGAAAGAATAGCAAAATTCTTCAAACCAACATCTACACCGCACGAACGATTCGTTTTAGGAAGTACTTGTACATTGGTCTCCGCTAAAACGGAAATGAAATATTTACCCGAAGGGTTCCGCCTGATTGTGGCATTGATGATTCGCCCTTCGACTTCGCGGCTTTTAGCAAAACGAACTAGACCGAGTTTTGGCAATTTGATTTTGTTTCCAATTATTCCGATATTTCCATTCGTATGTTTAGTCGTGTAGGACTGGATAGGATTTTTTTTCGATTTGAAGCGTGATGACTTGTTTTGCTTTTTATAATATCGACTATAGGAATCTGCTAAATTTTCCACCGATTTCTGTAAGGCAATACTGTCTACTTCTTTCAGGAAAGAATACTCTTTCTTTAAAGCTGGAAGTTCTTTGATTGTTGCGTATTTATTCAGAAAAGAACCTTTCCATTCATTAGAGGGTAATTGGCCGTTCTGCTTCATTTCTTCACAGATATACCAGTAGGCATCTTTCTCCTTTTGTTTGCCTAAGAAGAAGTTATAGACAAAACGGGAACAGCCGATCGTTTTATTGATTAGAACTAGTTGTTCTTTAGTTGGATAGATTCGAAATTTATAAGCTTTGTTTACGACCATTGGTTTCACCCCCTTATAGTTATTATTAACCACCGAACGTATGTTTGCCAAAAGATTACTTTGGCTTATCGGCTTATGCCAAACCGCCATTCATCTCCCCCTTATCGTTGGGCTCTCGCCCTTCACACGCTTGAAGAGGGAGTCTTCTGGCGGGAAATGATAAAATGAAAAACGAAAAGACTATCAGCACCTTCTATTATTATTAAAAACTTCGTTTGTTCTTCTCCACCTGATCTACAGATGATAGTGTGAAACTTCCTTTGCTGGGACTTTCACAGGGATTTTACAAACATGATAGTACGAAGCAGCTTGCCTTTATCATCATACGTATTTGGCTAGGAGTGAAATTGTTGTTACAGAAGTTAAATCATTTTCTTGAAAAGGCTATGCCTTTTATCACGCCAACTGGTGTAGTGGTCGGCGTATTGCTTGCCAGTTATTTAGATTCCTATATATTCCTCGCCCCTTGGATTTTTGCATTTATTACATTTTCCGGAAGTTTAGGATCGAATTTCAGTTCATTGAAGCGTATCGCTTCCAATCCCTTACCGATAATTGTGGTCCTTTGTATCCTGCATATTGTCATGCCAATTTGGGCTTGGCTACTTGGACACCTGGTGTTTCCTGGAGACAATCTGACCATAACTGGTTTAGTTCTAGGTGTTGTGATTCCAACTGGTGTTACCAGTTTGCTTTGGGTATCCATTTACAAAGGAAACACCCTGCTCACTTTGACGATTGTCTTAATCGATACGCTCTTGTCACCGATTATTGTGCCGTTTAGCGTTGCTTTCTTCAGCGGAACATCGGTTGAAATGGATACCATGGCAATCATGAAAGGGTTAATCGGCATGGTTGTCATTCCTTCACTGATTGGGATGGTACTGAATCAGATTACCAAGGGAAAAATAAAACCGATGCTTGGACCGCGTTTAGCTCCCTTTTCTAAAATAGCACTTGGTATATGTGTGACCTTAAACAGCGCGAAAGTTGCTCCATATTTAAGTCATATCGATGCAAAATTAATCAAAATGGCTATTATGGTCTTCTTTATTGCCTTTTCTGGTTATCTATTATCCTGGATGGTCGGAAAATTCCTGAAGTGGGAAAAAGAAGAGATTATTACCGTCACCTATACAGGAGGTATGAGAAATATCGCTGCAGGAGCTGCTCTTGCCGTTGCTTATTTCCCTGCCGCCGTTGCTGTTCCTGTCATTCTCGGTACTCTTTTCCAACAAATACTCGCTTCCGTTTATGGTTCATTCTTAAACAGGTATTATCATAAGCCTAAGCCAGTTCAAGAAAATAAAATGGCTGCTTAACTGAAAAAGCCGATTCCATCGGAATCGGCTTTTTTCTCGCTTTGTTGCTATTTTATTATCTCAATTTTCCCATTATTCGTTTCTAATTTAACCATGTTTTCACCTTTACCAATGACAACATTCCCCTCATATTTATTGAGAATATCGATTTTCCCATTATCAACATGAACATCAAAGGTTGTATTGGTCGGCTCTTTATCTGTTTTTATCATAATTTTGCCATTGTCACTTTCCAATTGAATATTCCGATCTAAGTCTTTTGTGACAAGGGAGATTTTGCCGTTATTCGAGGAACCTACCAGATTTCCCTCTACATTATTAAGATCTACTCTTCCGTTAGCAGATTTCACCTCTACTTTTTCGGTTACTATATCATTTAATTCAACTCGGCCATTTTGTGATTCCACGTTCAGATTCTTTATCTCCAGTTCAGCCATTTGCACTTTTCCATTATCACTTTTAACGACAAAGGACTTATAAGACTTCTCGGGCACATACACTTTTAAATGTAATGATTGAATTTGAAACCCAAAGCTAAAGGAACGTTTATCTTTTAATTTTATCGCAAGCTTCTTTCCTTCCACATCTGCAGAAAAATTCAGCTTAGAAACATCCACACCTTTTGATACTAACTCTACACTAGTCTCCGTACCTGTCGTTGGGATAATTTCAACAGCTGCATTGTCAGAAATAACCTGAATGTCCGTTACCTCATCTGTAATCGATTTTTTCTCTGTAGTGGATTCCTTATCCGTCACTTGCGAAAATGTAAACAAACTGCCTACTACACCAACCAATAACAGAACAAGTGCAATAATCGATAATTTTTTAATATTAACCATGTTTCAAACCACCTTTCACAAGGGAAACGTTAAATTTCAAATAGCGAATAAATCCTTTAATTAAAGCACTTGTAGCGACAAACATCCCCATCGCTATGAATATTCCAATCCCGCAAAGTCCCAATGCAAAGAACAAATCAAATAATTGAAAGCTCCCTAAAATCAGATTAAGAAGTACGCCAAACGGAGCAAGAATGAATCCTATCGCTGATGCCCATCCTGCAATAACAACCCCTAGCAATGCAATAAAAGGTCCTAATACAATCACAATATTAAAAAATCCTAAACCAATAACTGCCCAAACAGCTCGCATGACATTTCCAGCGGAAGTCGTTTCCTCAACTTGACCAAGATGGTAGGATGCCAATAGTTCCTTGGAAATTTGTTTCGGGTTTCCAAGAGCTTCTGAAATTTCTTGCTCTGTTTTTCCTTTTTCCAACCCAATTTCGAAATACTCTTCATAATCTTGCAGGATATCCTGCCGTTCCTCTAGAGAAAGCCTTTTTAATGAGGCATCCAATTGTTTTAAGAATTCTTCTTTATTCATTGGCCCACACCTTCCTTGATTAATTGATTGACCCCATTAGAAAATTCGGTCCATTCTGTCAGCAATTCGTGAAGGTACTCCCGGCCTTTGTCAGTTAACTTATAATACTTACGCGGTGGCCCTTCAGTTGATTCTTGCAAATATGTCGTAAAATACTCTTCCTTCGTTAATCGTCGTAAAAGTGGATAAACCGAACCTTCCGATATTTCGATTTGATCTGAAATCTTCTGAACAAGTTCATAGCCATAACGGTCTTGCTTATCCAACAGCACAAGGACACACAGTTCCAAAACACCTTTTTTAAATTGTACATTCAATGTACCATCACTCCCTTCTAGTATGTTTCCAGTACTATTCATTAAACAGTACCAAACGACGAACAATACATCTTATGCAAATAATTTACCACATGGTACTATTTATTGCAAGGTACTGTAAAAAAATATTTAAAAGCTTACCCTCTTCCTTGTAATTATCCTATTTTTTATGATTTGAGCTGACCGCCTAACTAATCAGAATTGTATATATCGTTATTTCCGTTAAGTGTAATCAAAAGAGGGTAAGAGAAAATTAACATATATTAATAGCTAACGGAGAATAAGTTATATAATAGAAATATATGGAAGGAGGAATTACTTTGGCAAAAAAAGAAATAACGAAAAAGCAGTTTGATTTTCTTGAACACGAACTTAAGTATCTTGAAACAGGAGGAGTTATCTCTGAGCAAGAAAAAGAAAAGATGCTAGGTTCCTATGATGTGAAGGAGAATTTAAGTTTCATTACTATTTTATTGTCCATCGGGGCGCTTCTTTTAGGTCTTGGGGTATTAACCTTCGTTGCCAGTAACTGGATATATTTAAATAAGGGAGTAAAATTCCTAATAATAATTGCGTGTCTAATTGGAGTAAACTTCGCTGGTGTTAAGTGGCAGAAACGCTTTCCCAAAACAGCCCGGAGTTTACATTATGTTGGAATTTTGATATTCGGAGCAGGCATATTTCTAGTTGAGCAGATGTTTAACATTAGCATCAATTTCAACAGTTCCTTTTTATTATGGGCCATTGGAACAGTATTCATTGGTTACTATTTAAAAGACGTCTTCATCCTTCTTTTTACTTCCTTTCTGCTTTTCATTTATATTAACGGAAGTATATTCCTTGATGAAACGTCTTACCCGCTTGCTATTCTTGTATTTATACCGTTTTTATATGTTCTATTAAAAAAATTCGATTATCCTAAGGCCTTGGGCTTTTTTATTAACACATTAGCCATCAATACAATCGCCTTATTTCTAATGGAATTTGTACCGAAGTTAGATTTTAAACAGTCGAATACGATCGTCCTTTCCATTCTGTTTGTATTGGGAATTATACTGGCGTATCTTCCATTTCCATCTAAATTACAAAGCACCACCCACATACAAGGGCATATCTTACATGGAATCACCGCACTCTTCCTTACCTTTGAATTTTCGATATGGTTCCCTATAGCTTATTTTATTTTCCTGCTTTACCTCATTCTAAAGGGCAGTTTAACCAGCATTGTGATAATATGTGCACTGATTTTCAGATACTATATTGATTCCTTTGACTTCCTGCCAAAATCACTTACATTCATAATCGGCGGCATCATGCTTATTGGTTTTGGCTTCTTCTTTGAAAACCAACGGAAAAAAGGAGGCGATTTCAATGAAGAATAATCTATTCTTCCGACCGCTCATCGTATTTTCCATTCCAATCTTGATTCTTTTAGTCTTGTCGATTCCTCCCGTCTGGACTACCATGACCGGAGAGGAAATCAAAATCAAAACCGCCCCAGTCGACCCGACGGACCTGTTCCGGGGCAGCTATGTGGCTCTGAATTACGAAATAGAGACCGTTAAGCCTTCACAACTTGATGACTCTGTTATTTCTGAGTTTAAAACAAGAAATATGGGTGATTATAAAAAGGTATATGTACGACTAAAACAAAGCAGTGATGGTCTATATAAAGTCGATTTAGTAACGAAAGAAAAACCCAGCAAAGGTGTTTATCTAAAAGGAGAATTAGAAATTCCTTATGACTTAAAAAGAGCTACAACTGTTCAGATTAGATACGGCCTAGACAATTATTATGCATCCGAAGAAAAGGCTAAGGAAATGGAAACAGACGCTTTGGCTAAACCTTCAGTTGCTATAGTAAAGGTTAGAAATGGTAATGTTGTATTAACAGATATTATCATTGAGTAAGGGTTTTTCAACTATCCTAGGCTAGCAAAAAGAGCATCAGATTTTCGATGCTCTTTTTTGCTAGTCATATTATAAAGTATCCGTTATGAATATCAGAGCTATTACTTAATGACCCGTTTAGCCCCAATATATCGATCTTTCCAATACTTGTCGCTCATTTTAACTACCTTTACACCTTTTGTTGTGGTTCCCACAAAAGTACCTTTTCCATTATAGATGCCCACAAATGAGACTTTTCCTTTCGTGCCAGTTGCATAGAACACTAAGTCGCCTGTTTTTAAGTCTTTTTGCTTCACGGCTTTACCGGTTTTATACTGATCTGCACTTGTTCTCGGAATTTTCATTTCTGTCGCTGCATTTTTATAAACATACTGAGTAAGCCCGCTTGCATCGAATCCTTTTGGTGTCGTCCCTCCATATTTATATGGGCTCCCCACCTGCTTCTCCGCTAAGGCGGCAACTTCATCGCCATAGTTGATTGATGCTGATGCATTAGCTGGACCGAAAATAAATGCTGCAACCAATGCTACAAGTGAAACAATTGCTACAATCCATTTTGAAACTGGTAAACTAAGACTCATTCTTTTTCCTCCCCAATCTGTAAATGAAACACAATTTTAAATATATGATGAAGTTTAGATTTGATTCCTAAAATCCTTTTTTATTTCTACCACCTTCGTTTATTCACCATAAATTCTCTATTTGAACTCCCCCCCACTTATCGACCTTACGGTCTGATTGAAGTGGGGGATTCCTAAGAACATTAGCCTATCGGCCAATTTTTAATTAGGCTACTCCCGTAGTTCCTACGGTTAGAAGCCTTATGGCTTCATTCATTAGATTGAGTCCTGCGTTAATATCTCGATCGTGGTGAGTAGAACAAAAAGGACAGTCCCATTTACGAAGATTCAGTTGTTTAACGTCTTTATTTTGGTAACCGCAGCTAGAACACAATTGGCTAGAAGCAAACGTTTTAGATACGGTCACGATTTGTTTACCATACCAGTTTGCTTTGTATTCCAACATTTTTTTGAATTGGTACCAAGATACTTCACTAATAGCTTTAGCTAGTTTGTAATTTTTCATCATATTTGACACTTGCAAGTCTTCCATTCCAATAACATCGTGGTTTTTGATGATTTCGGTAGAAACTTTATGTAAGTAATCCATTCGGGCATTTGAAATTTTTTCGTGTAGGATAGCCACTTTTCGTTTTTGTTTTTGATAGTTTTTAGCTTCAGCCAATGGTTTATTTTGATTCAAGGCTATTTCTTGTCGCCTTGAAAGAATCCGTTGTGCTTTGGCCAATTTCTTTTCGACCGTCCGGAAGAATTTTGGATTTTGATAGACCGTACCATCTGAAAGAATAGCAAAATTCTTCAAACCAACATCTACACCGCACGATCGATTCGTTTTAGAAAGTACTTGTACATTGGTTTCCGCTAAAATGGAAATGAAATATTTACCCGAAGGGTTCCGCCTGATTGTGGCATTCATGATTCGCCCTTCGACTTCGCGGCTTTTAGCAAAACGAACTAGACCGAGTTTTGGCAATTTGATTTTGTTTCCAACAATTCCAATATTTCCATTCGTATGTTTAGTCGTATAGGACTGGATAGGATTCTTTTTCGATTTGAAGCGTGGTGACTTGTTTTGCTTTTTATAATATCGACTATAGGAATCTGCTAAATTTTCCACCGATTTCTGTAAGGCAATACTGTCTACTTCTTTCAGGAAAGAATACTCTTTCTTTAAAGCTGGAAGTTCTTTGATTGTTGCGTATTTATTCAGAAAAGAACCTTTCCATTCATTAGAGGGTAATTGGCCGTTCTGCTTCATTTCTTCACAAATATACCAGCAGGCATCTTTCTCCTTTTGTTTGCCTAAAAAGAAGTTATAGACAAAACGGGAGCAGCCGATCGTTTTATTGATTAGAACAAGTTGTTCTTTAGTTGGATAGATTCGAAATTTATAAGCTTTGTTTACGACCATTGGTTTCACCCCCTTATAGTTATTATTAACCACCGAACGTACGTTTGTCAAAAGATTACTTTGGCTTATGCCAACCGCCATTCATCTCCCCCTTACCGTTGGGCTCTCGCCCTTCAAACGCTTGAAGAGGGAGTCTTCTGGCGGGAAATGATTAAAAACAAAAAAACCACATGTTCCGTTACATAAAATAAACGGTGACATCTGGTTTCTTCTACATTTTTAGTAGAAAAAGGTTCGTCCAATTACTTAGGTTCCTCATATTTTCGAGCCTCATCACTGTCGCTTAGACCTTTAGTAGTATGATCAACCACACCGCCGACCCCAAAGAATGTAAGCGCAATAAAGTTAATAATCCCCATCGCCCCATTCAGCGCATCATCGGTAATGGTAAAACCAATCGGGTGGATAAAGTTATTAATGAACGCTGCAACCATTTGCGTTAATATTAAAAGCCCAGGGAGAAGAACTGTAAAAATAAACGTCGGATTTTTAAAACGCACTTTCCAGTTGATCATTGCTATGCCCCTTATTTATATTAAGCCCACTTCAGTTCATAAAATAGTACGGACTTGCTATATTTTATGTAGCTTGTCCTTCTAGCGTTCGGGAATCCTATGAAATTAATATATCGCTTTATACTTTGATTTCCTTACTTATAATTTAAAGAAAAATTGATAACAGAAAGTAATCTATAACAATGCGTATTTTATAGGCAAAAGAGAGAAAGATAGATAAAGCAGATAATAATAGTAGGTTTGAAATAAAGTTTGATAATTTCATTACTATTAACCTTTATAAACGTACAAAAGAAAAAGCATGTTTTGAAAAAAGACTGGTCAAAACATGCTCTTAACTTATTTAATCAAATGATACTTTTATTAATACCTTTTCCATACTTCTTAATGAACGTACGCACCCGACTGTACTTTAAATAAATATTACGAAATAGAAAACTAAAAGTAAAACTTCTTTTTTTCCTTTTCTCAAAGAACAATCCCACTATTTTTTCAAAAAAACGATCTTATTATTAAAAACTGCCTGATTTATAGTTGAAGAAGAAAAATTAGTAGCTAACTGGATAAAAAAATCTTCCCTCTATTACTCATAGGGGATTCTGTTACACGAATAGCTTCCTGTACTTCCTGTAGGCCATAGTGAGAGTCTGGCATCATAAACCTCAACTTTTTATCGTTTATAAAATTTATCAAAAGGTTAAAAGTTTCTTGCCAAGTTTGTACTGATACCTGTTGATTCCAATGCCGAAGATGAAACATTTTAACATTCACTTTTGTCCTATTTGAAATTTCCGCCCAATTTACAGGCTTTCCTGATAAAAGCCCGATAGTTAATAACATTCCATTTGGTTGAACACAAAAAGCTAACTCTGAACCATCTGTTCCACCCACAGAATCAATAGCAGCGTTTGCTCCACGCCCATTCGTTAATTCCATCACGGTATTATGTAATGATCTATCCGAAGTATTGATTACATTAGAAGCTCCAAGTTTAAGTAGTTCTTCCGTATATTTATTGTTTCTTGTTACAGCAATCAACTGAAAACCAAGAATCTTGGATAACTGAGTAAAGATACGACCAATAGAAGATCCGCAAGCATTCACGATTAATACATCATCCGGTTTCAATGCTAATACTTCTGTACAAGTAAGCCAAGCTGTTATCGGATTTATATATAATTGTGCTGCAATATAATCCTCAATGGAACGAGGTATAGGAACTGCCAACTCCGCAGATGTTCTAACATATTCTTGCCAAGTTCCTTCACCACGCAGAGGCAGAACACGCTTACCTATTAGTTCTTGAGAAACTGAAGGACCCACCTCTTCTACAATACCGACCCCTTCATAGCCAGGAATGGAAGGTAAAGGGATACGATGAGAATATACCCCACGAATTGGTAGCAAGTCAGATGGGTTAATAGGGCGAACTTTCATACGCACAAGGATTTCTCCATTAGCAGGTCGTTGAATGTTTTTACTTTCAACTTTCAATACGCTTTGCGGGCTTCCGAATTCATAGAACTTAATACATTTTGCTTCCAAAATAATAAGTCTCCTTTACTAAAAAATCTCATCTATATTTATAATATCACCTTTCACTAACCTGCCCTGTTCGTGACATAAGAAAAAGAGCTGCCGAAGCAACTCTCTTATTGAAGTAAAGCACCTGTTAGTTGAAAGTTATTCATAAATTCTAAATTTTCAATGTTATCATTTCTTAAAAATCCTTTGATTTTTTCCCCTTCGATTTAGTTAAAGGAGATATAACCAATTGTTCGCATTTCTCATAAACCCCTAATAATTTCAGAGTCAAGCGTAACTTAGGAACAATAAGGTAAACAATTGAGCCTGAAATGATGCTTATAATAGCTCCTGCTAGAATATCTGCTGGATAGTGGACACCACCGACCCAAATACGAGAAAAACCAACAAGGAAAGCCGGTATGATCCATAAAAACCACCATCCTCTTTTGAATATCCAAAAGGATACACAAAATGAGAAAAACAATATTGTATGGTCGCTTGGAAAAGAATTATCAACTGCTTTTTCAATTAATTTATTAACATTTGTCAACTCAGCAAATGGTTGATTATTGGAATGAAATTTTCCTGCTATCTTCCCGATTATTTCAGCAAATACAAAAGTAATGGTTGCACAAAAAACCATCATTCTACTCTTTTTATTTTGAGTAAACCAAATTACAATAACACCAAAAGCTAAGAAAAATACCATATACTCAGCAATAAAAATCATAGCAGGATTTAAGTATGTGTATTGTTTCCCTAAGTCATTAATCATTCTAAATAAATTAATATTCAGTTCTAAAAAACTCATTTCATACCACCTTTTTTTCCTCTTTTTCTTAAATCTTAAAAGAGGGAGAGATAAATCGCCATCGATTAACCTAACAGTTTAAGGTTCACATCTTACAATTTTGTCATATTTTTGTAAGGTGGTTTATTATTCACATAATAGCTTTGTTTTTCGGGATTGAGTGGTTAAATAACAATAATATTAGCTAGCTTCGAAATTGGAATCGTCTGATGGTAATTTCAAATAGAGAACTCCAATAAATTGCTGTCTACTAACTTCAACAATTGGATCAATAGCATTTTTGAATAACCGAAGAGTCTTACTGAATCCTCAGCTTTACTTCCGATTGTAGAAGGAGGTTCTTTATATATTCTTAATACATTTTTAATATAAATGATAATGAAAATCATTTTCAATGATGTTATTATATTCCTTAGTACTTATTATTTTGAACTACTGGAGGAAAACATGATGATTGATGCTCTAAGACAAAACAAAAACATTTCTATACTCTTAGCTGTATTACGTGTATATATCGGATATACGTGGATTATGGCTGGTTGGGGGAAGGTAGCAAGTGGACAGTTTGATGCTTCTGGCTTTTTACAGGGTGCTCTAGCTAACTCAACAGGAGAACACCCGGCTGTTCAAGAATGGTGGGTGGTATTTCTAAAAAATATAGCGATTCCTAATATAGAGGTATTTAACCTCTTAGTACCTTGGGGAGAACTATTTGTAGGGGTAGGTTTATTAATCGGTTGTTTTACAAAAACAGCAGTGTTTTTTGGAATAGCGATGAACTTTTCTTATATGTTTAGTGGTACTACAAGTACAAACCCACAACTTGTTTTATTGTCAATGTTTATCCTAGTTTCTGCTATGAATGCAGGAAGATATGGGGTAGATGGTTTGATTATGCCAACTCTTAAAGAAAAACTATTTGCTAAAAAAACAAGAGAGATAAAAAATGCTGCTTAGTTTTTTAATACGTAGATTCGAAAGATCGCCAGTATAGGCGGTCTTTTTATGCATTCTTCTAGTTGAACTCCCTCAGTTAATTAAGTATTTCTTACGAATGCTAGCTCATTCGCAGGATTTCATCCCACTTAGAGTAAGAATGAGTGAATACAAAGCTTTTACAGAAGCTAATTCAAGAATTACAAGGGTTATCGCAAGTTATTGCCGATGTTGAAATAGGAAACTAAGTCGGAGAAAATTACTATAAAGCTAAAGGATTTAAACGTTTCGAAGAGTTTGATGAGGACTTTATAGACACAAGCTAAGAACCAAACGAATGGCTTTAGAAATCTAATAAAAATGCACCATTTCACATTTTCCAGAAAAGTGTAAAATTAAACGAAACTTTTGTACGCTATACTCGTAATCAAATGAGGAGGTGTAAAATGAAAAAGTATCTAATTTTCACTATTAGTTTCTTATTGTTATTTACCTTATTGCAAATTTCATCTGGTCTATTTCTAACTGCTACATATACCCCTGATTTTTCAGAGTCATTGAGCATGAGTAATACACTTTCTCAAGAAGTGATTTTTGTTCAAAGTTCACAAATACCTACATTAATAATTGCTGTTTTATCTGCTATATCAGCCTATTTCATTTTGAATAAAGTCGCAAAAAAGAATTGAATGAGAAGGACCTGCAAAGAAAGAGTGCGGCTTACCCTCCGCACTCTTTCCGTTTACTTTTCATATTCAATCCTGAACCACTTTTTGATATTCTTCCAGAAACAATTGAATCTTTTCTGCAGCTTCTGTCAATCTCTCAGCCGGTTGGACCAAGGCCATTCGAACATACCCTTCGCCTTCTTCTCCAAAAGCATCCCCAGGGACGACCGTAACCCCCGCTTTTTCAATCAATTCATAAGCAAAATCGCGTGACTTCCAACCAGCAGGAATTTGAGCCCAAATAAACATGGTAGCTGAGGATTTAGGTACATGCCATCCTCCTTTTGCAAGACCTATTATCAAGGCATCCCGACGGGCCTCGTATTCCTTAACTTGATCGGACAGCAGCGAAAGGTTGGATGTAAGCGCCATTTCTGCAGCTTTTTGAATCGGATAAAAAACTCCATAATCGATGTGTGATTTCAATGTACCTAAGATATGTAACGCATCATGATTGCCGACCACATATCCAATACGACAGCCTGCCATATTGAACGTTTTCGATAGCGAATTAAATTCAATCCCAACCTCCTTAGCACCCGGAATAGACATAAAGCTAATCGGAGGATGATCATCAAAAATTAACTCAGAGTAGGCAAAATCGTGAACAACCAGAATCTCATTCTTTTTAGCAAACGAAATAACCTCTGAAAAAAAATCTTCATCAGCAAGTGCAGTGACTGGATTTCCAGGGTAACTGATGATCATCATTTTCGTTTTGTTCAATATTTCCACTGGGATTTGATTGAGCTGTGGCAGAAATTTATTCTCGGCAGTAAGTGGCATCGGATAAATGTTACCTCCCGCGAGTTTTACACTTGCTTCGTAAATTGGATATCCCGGATCTGGTACTAACACATAATCGCCCGGATTAATCATCGCTGTTGCCAAGTGTGCAAGCCCATCTTGTGAGCCCATCAGTTGAAGGACCTCTTTATCTGAATCAAGCTCTACCCCGTAACGCTGCCGATAAAAATAGCAAACAGCCTCATGGAATTCAGTTGTACCTTTTAGCGTATAACCGTATGAGTTTGTATCCTGTGCATATTTGACCAGCGTATCCACTACAAATGCAGGCGGTGGCAAATCAGGACTACCAACGCTCAAATCGATAACATCTATCCCGCGCTTCATCGCATCCTGCTTACGAGTCGCCAACTCCGAAAAAATTCCTGTTGTGAATCTTCCGACTTTTTCAGATGGAGTAATATTCATAATATGGATTCCCCTTCATCAATAATCTTTTTATCTATTATTATAGCAAATCACTCTCTAGTGTTTTATACCCTTATTTAGAACTCTTGAGTATTTGTTGAAGGGCTGCATCGAGTTTATCAAATTTAAACTCGTAACCCTCCCTTACCAATCTTTCAGGAATAACCCAGCGACTCTTTAAGATTAATTCAGTTTCGGTTCTCATAAAGAAAGCTCCCATTTCAAGCATGGGTCTTGGGCATGGCAATCCTATCTTTCTATTCATGGCTTTTCTCAGGTGAGCCATTAACTCGCGATTTGTAACTGGGTGAGGCGAAGAACAATTGAATACTCCGCTCAACTCCTCGTTCTTTCTAAGAAAAAGGACAATGTTAAATAAATCATCTATATGTATCCAACTGAACTTTTGATTTCCCGATCCTTGATGACCGCCTAGACCAAATTTAACTAAATTTTTATAAGGAGTCATTACCCCACCATCATCGCCCAACACAATCGCAATTCTTAAAGCAATTTGTCTTGTCTCAGGTAATTGAAATTCAAAAAATGAACGCTCCCACTCTTTGGCCACATGAACCGAGAAACCTGAGCCAATGATACCGTCATCCTCTGTCATTGGAATATCTTCAGCATGCCTATAAATAGTCGCCGTACTTGAGTTTATCCATAATGAAGGAGGATTTTCACATTGTTTAATCGCATTTCCGAGTATTTTAGTAGTTTCAGTTCGTGACTGTAAGATTTCTTCCTTATTCTTAGCATTGTAGCGACAGTTAACTGTTTTCCCTGCCAAGTTGATTAGCATATCAGAATTCTCAATTGATTCTCTTATCCCTTCGTTATTACTCCAACTTATATGTGGAGATTGTCTTGAGATTATTCTTACCTCATATCCTAAACCCATGAAATGATTTTCAAAGTATTTACCGACAAACCCAGTCCCGCCAGCCAAAACTACTTTCTTCTTCATATAACCAACTCGCTTTCTTTCAAGAGTTAATAGCTAATACTTTAACTAGATATTTCTATTTTTGTGAATTTATTCACAAAAATTATATCACCCAATTACATTAAATGGTAGGAGAATACTCTTTTTAATTTAACGTGATGGATAAAAGAATGATGATAAATAAAAAGGCTGTTGAGGGTTTCAAGACTATCTGAGGCTCAGAGTTTTTCCCTTATTTCGACAATAAACATATGGTTTTTTCTATAGGTTCTCGAATGAAATCCAAAAAGATTATTCCAGAAATTCCCCCTCTTCATTTACAAAAACCATACTCTCCCCAAATAGCTACTTAATACTTTTACAATAAAATTGGCTTGTTCAATATTATTTCAATATTTCGGAGGTATCAGAAAGATGTTAAATAAGTTCAAATCATTCACGGTATTGGCTCTCAGCTTAGCCATCTTTTCTCAAAGTCTGCCGGTCGCTGCAAAAGATACAGAAGAAAACAACCAGACAAATTCTGGAGGCAGATGGATGAAAGGGGAATATCATGCCCATACCACTCAGTCCGACGATGCAGAGGGGTCTCAGACCCTTGAAAACGTGCTCAACAACTCATTTGACAAGTATGGTATGGATTGGATGGGGATTTCCGACCATTTGAGAATGTCTTCACGGGATGATGAAGGACAATTGCTTCCAGGCGGTCCGATTCCGCTGTCTCAGGGAATCATTCAATATCAAGCTCCGAAAATGAAACAACTGCAGAAAAAAGGCAAATATAAAAATAAAATTATCTTTTCGGGGTTCGAATGGGACATGCCTACATACGAGCATGTCGGCATAGGAATTTTGGGAGATCAGGCAGGATCATCAAAAAGTTTAAAAGCTGGCAATCAATTCGAGTATTTGTTTACCAACCAGGATGAAAAGATGTTCAATTCAACGGATGTAGCCATCTGGAAATCACAGGATCAAAGAGCCAATAAGACACCCCAGGATGCTCGAACAGCCTTGGCATGGCTTGAGAAGAATTATAAGAATACAAGTTATGCCATCCTGAATCACCCTTCGAGAAAAAAGGTGTACACCATATCTGATTTCCGAGACTTCAACAATATCGCACCGGATGTCTTGTTCGGATTTGAAGGCATGCCCGGAAACCAGATGGAGCCTGACAGAGGCGGCTTAAACCTGACAACGCCTGAAAACAGAACTTACGGCGGTTCCGATTACATGCTTGCTAAGGTAGGCGGTGCATGGGATGCGCTTCTTGGAGAAGGACGTCAGTTCTGGAACTTTTCCAATTCGGACTCCCATTTCGAAATCAGTGAAAACCGCCTTTACTCTAGCGGATACTGGCCTGGCGAATATTCCAAAAATTACACTTGGGTGAACGGTTCCACAATGCAATCCGTCTTGGACGGCATGCGGTCGGGGAAATCATTCTCTGTTTTTGGTGACTTGATTAACGCACTTGATTTCCAAGCTAAAGGCGGCAGCAGCAAGGTAGATATGGGTGGGGACCTTAAAGTGAAGGAAGGACAAATGGTCAAAATTACAATCCGATTTAAGAGCCCTAAAAAGAACAACAACGGCGATTTTGTTAAAGTGGATCACGTGGATTTAATTTCCGGTGATGTAACTGGGAAAGCTGTGCCTGGAACACCTGCTTACAGTAAAGACACCAATGATACGACAAAAGTAGTTAAACGCTTTACAAGCAAAGACTGGAAAACTGATGGCGACGGTTACCATATTATCACTTACAAAGTCAAAGCGAGTAAGGACCAATATTTCCGTTTGAGAGGTACGAATCTAGGGGAAAATGTCTCTGGAGAAACGAGCAACGGTGAGCCGCTGATCGATTCAAAGACTGATATTGAGGATAACGAATCACGTTTTGCCGAGATCAACAACCGTAACTATAAAGACCTTTGGTTCTATTCGAACCCTATCTTCGTAAGCGTAGAGGAAAGAACGCATGACAATCACTAAGCCAATAATAAAGATGCTGCAATAGTTTCGGGCGGTTCAAATCCAGAAATAACACTCCCATCCCCTGCTTAGTTCTAAAGGTGGATGGGAGTCTTTATGTTCTGGAAAGTTCTAAATCCATCGTTTCTAATCTCCTTAGTCTCCTCCAGACAAAAAAACCTTGAAACTCACTTGCGAGTTCGGTATCAGAACAGATGCCATATAAGTAGAAAGGATAGGTGGACCCCTCCAATTATCTTGAGAATAATTAGGACAAACGTTCTCAAGGATAAAAAGAAAATCTATGTAGGCATCATTTTTACGAAATGGTTGATATTAGAAATGAAAAGTTGTAGAAAAGAACAAGCTCTTCGTTATGAGTACTAATTCACTTCAATCCCTTAAAATCTGTATAATTCGCAAAGAAACATTAACACTAATGATATAAGTTGTTTCTATTGACTTTTTGCCCTTTCTAATTTAGTATCACAGAGTATCAATCCCTATCAGATTACTAGGAGGTTTATCAAATGAAAAAATCGATTGCTCTTTTATCGCTATTGTTAGCTTTCACAATTGTACTTACGGCTTGTGGTTCAAATACAAAAAATGAGGCAAATAATACCGACAATAAATCTTCTTCACAAGAAAGTCTATATGATAAAGTCAAAAAAGATGGCGTGTTAACAGTTGGAACAGAAGGTACATACCCTCCTTTCACATTCCACGATGATTCAGACAAACTAACTGGGTTTGATGTTGAAATTTCTAAGGAAGTAGCAAAGCGGCTTGGTGTGAAAGCAGAGTTTAAAGAAACACAATGGGACGGTATGTTTGCAGGATTAGATGCTAAACGTTTTGATATGATCGCAAACCAAGTTGGAATTGATGAAGACCGTCAAAAGAAATACGATTTCTCTGACCCATATATTCAATCAGGAGCAGTATTACTTGTTCACAAAGACAATTCAGATATTAAATCATTCGATGACTTAAAAGGGAAGAAATCTGCACAATCTTTAACAAGTAACTACAATGATATAGCAAAATCCCATGGTGCTGAAGTTACCGGTATTGAAGGATTTTCTCAAGCTGTACAGCTTATTGGTTCTAAACGTGTAGATGCAACGATAAATGATAAATTATCTTACCTTGATTATAAAAAACAACACCCCGATGCACCTATCAAAGTGGCTGACGAGGAAGAAAACGGTGTAGCTAGTGGGTTAATGTTTAGAAAAGACGGCGGCAAGTTAGTGGAAGAAGTAAACAAAGCACTAAAAGATATGAATGACGATGGTACGTACGCAAAAATCTCCGAAAAATGGTTTGGTGAAGATGTTTCTCCTAAGTAATATTTTCTCTGACCCAGAGCGTATGAACCAACTTGTTTCTATCGCTCAAACCTCCCTCTATCCTATGGTAGAGGGAGCTATTAAAAATACAATTCCACTAACATTAATTTCATTTGTTCTTGGCCTTATTCTCGCTGTACTAACAGCATTAGCTCGATTATCTTCTATAAAAATTTTACAAATAATTGCGCGTGTATATGTGTCAATCATCCGCGGGACACCATTACTTGTGCAATTATTTATTATTTTCTACGGGCTGCCAAACTTAGATATTACGATTAATCCTTTCATATCGGCTATTATAGGGTTTTCTCTAAGCGTCGGAGCTTATGCATCAGAAATTATACGGGCAGCAATTCTATCAATACCAAAAGGACAATGGGAAGCAGGCTATTCAATTGGTATGACATATACCCAAGCATTAAAGCGAATTGTTTTACCGCAAGCAGCTCGAGTATCCATTCCCCCATTATCAAACACTTTTATTAGCCTTTTAAAAGATACATCGCTTGCATCACTAATTCTTGTAACAGAGATGTTCCGTAAAGCTCAAGAAATTGCTGCAAAAAACTATGAATTTCTATTACTTTACATCGAAGCAGCTGCTTTATATTGGATTTTGTGTACTATTTTATCTTTCATTCAAGGAAATATCGAGGACAGACTTAATCGTTATGTAGCAAAATAAGAGCTGCAGTATTAAAAGGAGATTTTAAAATGATTAACATTAAGAATCTTCATAAATCATTTGGTGACCTTGAAGTATTAAAAGGTATTGATTTGGAAGTGGAGCAAGGAAAAGTCATTGTATTAATCGGCCCTTCAGGTTCAGGTAAAACAACCTTTCTTCGGTGTTTAAATCTCCTTGAGGTGCCTACAGACGGGACGATTGAAATTGATCAAAAACTAATGGAGTTTAAAAAAACTGTTAGTAAAAGATCAATTACTTCTTTTCGCAGTTTGACAGGAATGGTATTTCAAAACTATAACCTCTTCCCACACAAAACAGCAGTAGAAAACGTAATGGAAGGTCCAATTATAGTAAAGAACATTCCAAAACAAAAAGCGAAAGAAACAGCCAAGGCATTGCTTACAAAAGTGGGTTTAGGTGACAAAGTTGATTTTTATCCTTTCCAGTTGTCCGGCGGCCAGCAACAGCGCGTGGGAATTGCAAGGGCTCTGGCCATGGAGCCAAAAGTAATGCTGTTTGACGAGCCAACCTCTGCTCTGGATCCTGAACTAGTTGGTGACGTCTTAAAAGTAATGAAAGACTTAGCGAAAGAAGAAAGAATGACAATGGTTGTTGTGTCACATGAAATGCGTTTCGCTCGTGAGGTAGCAGACGAAGTTATCTTCATGGATGAAGGAAAAATTATGGAGCGTGGAACACCCGAACAAATTTTCACAAACCCTAAAGAAGAGCGTACACGCCGTTTTTTGAATATGATTCAATAAAAAGACGCTTATATTAAGTAGAATAGAAAAACCCTATTTGCAAAATAGGGTTTTTTTTGCTCATTTAAATTAAATGTATAATCTCAATTCCGACTAGAAAAAACCTGTAGATTTGCCTGACTTTGGACGTTATCTACAGGCTAGTTTAGGGTTGCACATACATCAAACAAATGCTTTAACTTGTTTCGTCTGGGCATGATAAATCTGATAAAGAACCAATGCAAAAACTGAAAGCATAGCTCCTGAAATAAATGGCAAATCTATCGAAATGGAAAATAACCATCCACCTATTGGAGGCCCAGCAATTCTACCGAATGAGTCAAATGAAGAAAGTAAGCCAGTAACACTGCCATGTCCAGTTGTAGAATTTTTGGTCAACAGTGCCGAAATGGCCGGCCGGATGAAACCATTCCCTAATCCGAAAATGGTTAAGAAAACTGCAGATGTCCAGAAATTATTAGAGAACAGTATTAGAATAAATCCAATGGCCGATACGATAATCCCGATTCGGATGACCGATCCTTCCCCATATTTCTTGGTCATCCTTCCCACTAATCCACCTTGAACAATCGCACTGCCAAATCCCATAATCATAAAGATATAGCCTAATTGTACAAGGCTTATATTAGCCTTTTGAGCTGCGAAATAGGCGAAAGTCGTTTCGAGTCCAGCCATCGAAAGTGTGATTATCAATTGTAGAATAAACATAATACTCAGAGGTCCATTAAAGGCTTTCCACATTGATTCTTTATTTTTCGAATGCTGAGATCTTTTTTCTACTGTAAGTGATTCTTTCAGTATTATAAACACTAAAATTAGAGTAATTAAAGATGAAATTCCAGCAATATAAAAAGGTAAATTCAAACTTGATTTTGAGAAGATACCTCCAATTGCCGGACCAAAGATGAAGCCAAGTCCTGTAGCAGCACCAATGATCCCCATCCCTTTCCCCCGGTCCTCTGGCGTCGTAATATCAGCTACATACGCCATTGCAGTTGGCATGTTAGCAGAGGATAAAACCCCACCAACAATTCTAGCTACGAATAAAACCCATAAAGAATCTGCTGTCGCCATGATGAAAAAAGAAAGCGCTAATCCTGCGATTCCAATCATCATAACAGGCTTACGACCTATTCGGTCTGAGATACGTCCCCACATTGGGGCAAATAATAATTGCATTAACGAATAGACAGCCATTAAAAGACCAAGCTCTGTCGGACTGCCACCCACCTTTTCAGCTAGGAACGGCATTACGGGAATAATAATCCCAAAGCCGACCATCACTAAAAACATGACTAAAAAAAGAACAGGCAACACCTTTTTTGTTTCCATTATTTTTTTCTCCTTTTATTCTTTCACATTTGCTGCATACTTTTTCTAATGATCTTTGATAGAAAATGATTTTGGTCTAGAAAGAATATTATCGAAGACCTAGACTTAATTGCATAGTAAAACATAATAGCTATATCATTATCTACCTACCAATACTTTAAACAGTTTATCATACAACCTTTACCAAATCAGTATTTAGTACTATCTATATCCACCTCAAATAAATAAGCCTACAACCATAAACTACCTCATTTAAAACCAAGCCATGATCAGGCCTCTACGTTTTATGGCAACAAGGTCCTGATCCTTTCATCGAAAGTACATTTTCTTTTTTAATGGAACCTATGTGCTTTTCTCTACTTTGTTTCGCAGCCTATCTTCGCTATTAAATATAATCTTTAATGAAAAATTATGAAACGGATGCCTAAGACGCCACTTATTCCAGAAATATCTCTCCCTTCCCCTTATTTTTTGCTACAGGGTACTCTATACTGTAGGTTAAGATTGATGTTTGGGAGGTAGAAGAATGGCTAATGATCAGTGGATTTTAATTATTGACGATGAGGAAGATTTGGCGCGTCTCATGGAGACAGTTTTACATAAAGAAGGTATTACAAATATTGTAACGGCGGGAACCGTTGCGGCTGGTTGGGCAAAGTTTCAGGAGTTTAATCCTGCACTTGTATTGCTAGATATTATGCTGCCTGATGGCGAAGGCTATGATTTATGCAAGCAAATTCGTGAAGTGTCAAATGTGCCAATTTTATTTATGTCGGCTAAGGATGAGGAAATTGATAAACTTATAGGGCTGGCGATAGGTGGGGATGATTATATTACCAAACCATTTAGTCCGAAAGAAGTTGCTTATCGGGTGAAGGCACAGTTGAGACGGGCTGGATTTTCAGAGGAAAAAGCAGCTCCGAAAAGTTTGCAAGTTGGTCCTTTTGAGCTTAGTGCCAATGAAACAGAAGTGAAAAAGGATGGAAAAACGATTGAGCTCACAGCTAAAGAAATCGGACTGATGAGCTGTTTTATGCATCATTCGAATCAGATTTTGAGCAAGGAAACTTTGTTTGAACATGTTTGGGGCGATGAATTCTTTGGCTCCGATAATACGGTGATGGTACATATTCGCCGTTTACGCGAAAAAATTGAGATAGATCCTTCAAAGCCTTCGTTTTTATTAACTGTTAAAGGACTTGGTTATAAATTACATACCAAGGGGTGAGACAAATGAAGTGGAAATTGACACGGCGCTTTTTAGGATCCGTTGTGACAATTGTTGTAATCGTAGGGATTGTAAATACAATTTTACTCCTCTGCTTAATCTTTTTTCCTAATTTGGGGACAGAAGAAGTATCTGCGGAAAACTTTAGCCGAACATTTTCACAATATGTAGAACTGCAAGATAACAAACCGATGGTAAATGAAGAAGGGCTAGAAAAACTCCAAGACAAAAAGGCCTGGATACAATTTTTGAATAATAAGGGTGAGCAAGTAGCAGCCTTTTATACACCTCAAAATTTGCAAACCATGTATTCTCCTGTTGAAATCGTACAAATGTATAAGTATAAAGAAATTGATGCAGAGACGACTGTTTTTGTCGGCGAAGCCCATAATTTCAGCTATTTTGTAGGTGTTAAGGAACAGAAAATAGGTCGCTATGTAATAACCTATGATTATGGAAAAAGTTTCAAAAACTTTAACATCTTACTTTTATTATTTTTAATCGTCGATATTATTATTGCATTAGTCATTGGATTTTTATTTGGTAAAAGATTAACGAGTCCACTTAACTTATTAATAGAAGGAATTCAGCAGCTTCGGGAGAGACGCTTTAAGAAGATGAGCATACCAAAAGGCGTTTATGAAGATGTGTTTCGCAATATGAATGAACTTTCGGTGAAGTTAGATCAGTATGAGAAAGAACGTGATCAAATCGACCAAATGCGTGAGGAATGGATTAGCAATGTTTCGCATGATATGAAGACACCACTTGCTTCTATCCATGGGTATGCAGAATTGATGAAAGATAGCTCCACAGATTTAACACCACAAGAATTGCATGAGTATACATCTATTATAAATAGACAGTCTATTTATATGAAAGATTTGTTAGACGACCTCAATTTAACGATGCGTTTGCGCAATCAACAACTCCCGTTACAATTTGAAGATGTAAATATTGTTGGGTTTATTCGTGAAATGACGATTGAGCTTTTAAATGATTCATCATTTGGGGATCGACAGGTTGAATTTGAGGCAAATGTGGACAAAGCCATGCATAAAGTGGATAAAAAATTACTGAAAAGGGCGATTTTTAACTTTATCTACAACGCACTTGTGCATAACGATGAAAATGTCGTTGTGAATATTCGAATTGATAATATTTATCTACTGGGTGGACAAGAGCAAAAGTCAAGCAACATATCCACAGCTTCAGTCTTTCATACCCAAATTACCATTGCCGATAATGGCCGTGGTATCCCCTCTAAAGATTTAGAACAGGTTTTTGAACGCTACTACCGAGGTACGAATACTACCAGTACACATGGAACTGGTTTAGGTATGGCGATTGCAAGGGATATTATTCTAGCCCATAATGGGAAAATCGATTTGACTAGCGTTGAAAATAAGGGCACCACCATTACTATTCTTTTATAATGCTAATTATATTTTTCTTAACAGGCAGAGAAAAGGGCTGTACTCCACTTACTTATTGGAGACAGCCCTTCTTTCATATTTTATTTTTTTTGTGCCTTTTCCGGAATTTCCTCAAATTTCACTTCATCATATGACGATACTTCATCACCATTTTTTACGTACATCTTCAAGTAGGCATCTTTCCGAAGATTTTTTTGTGCAGTGAATTCTAGTGGAATTGTTTCACCATCAGCATTAGTAGCGTCCAGTTTATAAGAGTAGGAGGTCATCACTGTACCATCATCCAGTTTGGTTTCATGCTCTTCCCCATCCTCTGTAATTTGTAAATAATAATTGCTGGCATTCATACGGTTGAAGTCAATATTAGTAAGCGCGAAGACTCCTACTACTCCTAGCAAAAACAAAATACCCACTACCATTAGAAATTTTTTCATCTCGATCATCCTTCTGTTTTATTATTTTGTGTGATAATACGATTGTAAGAAGCTACCGTTAAGATATAATACAGACCGTAGATAACTGTATAAGCAATCATCCAGATCATCACAGGTTTTGCAAGGTCCATCATCAGTAAGCTAGAGAAGGCTTTTAAAGCAACAACACTGTGTAATAACCCTACTGATAGTGGTACGAAGAAGATTACGAATACTTGTGATGCAATGGATTTCCGCATTTCTTTTGCGCTAACTCCCATTTTATGAAGCATATTGTATTGTGATTTATCTTCCTCTGCTTCAGTTAATACTTTAAAATAAATGATACTACCTGTTGCAGCTAAAAATACCAGACCCAGGAAGCTTCCGATAAAGAGGAGTGATCCCACGCCTTCAATGCTTCTCTGAAAATCTTGAGGGGCACTAGAAAATAGCGCTTCTTCAGGTATTTGTTTTGCAATTTTTTTAGATAAATCCGTAGAAGCTTTGTCCACACCAATGACACGATATTTTAGTGCTTCTCCTTCTTTTTGTAATACTTTAAATTGATCATTTGATACCACAACTGCAATACCTGCTGTGCCGGCATTTAAAACTGTTTGCGTTTTAAAGCTCTGGAATGTGATTGCAGAGTTGTTTTCTGTCGTGATGGTCTTTCCTTTGTATTTAGGTGAGAATCTTTTGTCATATCCAATATCTAAAATAACCGCATTGTCAGCATTCACATGTAGTTCTTCCTTGTTTTGTACTGCTGCTAATTTGTTATATGTTTTTTCGTTGATAACCGTATAAATTCTTTTGTCTGAGCTATCGAAAACTGATGCCGCGTTTAATTCTTTTGTATTAAATGTGACTGATAGTGCTTCGATATTTTCATCGTACTTTGTATCTGACAATACATTGCTAACTTGTTGATCGCTTTTTGCATCTGTTTGCTGATACATAAAGGTATTCGGATCAGCGGTCATAACTTGGTCATTTGTGTTGTAATAAAGACCATACACTGCACCGCCTGCTGTTACAGTTGTAGCACTTAACACCGCAATTACAGTCAATGTACGTGCATTACCCCGAATTCGATATAGCAGTTGTGAGATCGTCATTATATGAAGACCTTTCCATAGCCATTTTTCATTTTTCTTAATCACAGCTAACACAAAGCCTGTCACACTGTGGAACAATAAAAACGTACCGACAATTACTGTTGATAAAATAATGAGTGCTGTCATTAAAAAGCCGACTTTTTGCCACACTTTAGAAGTAAAAAGATCTTGCATCGCCAACCAATAACCGATGGCAATTAGTAATACTCCAAGAATGGCTACAATCATAGATGGCTTTGGAGCAACTTCCCCTTTTTTCGATGCATGGAATAAATCAATTAGTTTAAATTGATAAATTAAACGATAGCCTTGGAATGATGTCACTAAGAAAATAATAAGAAATACAATAGCGGTATTCAAAGCTGCTGATCCCGAAAATGTAAATGGTGCTATGACATCATAGCCCATTAAATGAATCAAAATCGTCATAAATCCTTTTGAACAAAGGAATCCAAGAACAACCCCCATTACTAATGAAACCAAGCCTAATAATAAGTTTTCAAAAAAGAGCATAAAGCCAATTTGACGATTACGTACGCCTAGTAATGCATACAATGCCACTTCTTTTTTACGTTTTTTCATAAAGAATGAATTCGAATATGCGATAAATATGGCAACGAAGAATATTAGAATGACTGCCGCACCACTCATTAGTGAATCTAATTTTTGTGATGACGCCGTTTTTTCTGCAATCGTATCACTATATTTTAATGTCACAAATGTGAAGTAGATGACAATACTAAAAACCATAGATGCGATGTATAAAAAATATTGGGAGAAGTTTCGTGCAATATTTTTTCTCGCTAGACTAAATAACGTCATCTACCTCACCCCCAATTGTTGCAAGGACATCCAAAATCTGTTGGAAGAATGCTTTACGTGTTTGGTCACGACGATAAATTTCTGTTGATAGCGTACCATCCTTGATGAAAATAATACGTCGGCAGAAGCTTGCGGCATATGCATCATGTGTCACCATCATGATGGTAGAATTATTATTTTCATTTAAATTACTTAAGCTTTCCAGTAGATTTGTCGCTGATTTTGAATCAAGTGCACCTGTTGGTTCATCCGCTAGAATCAGTGCAGGTTCTGTCACAAGCGCTCTGGCTGCAGCTGTTCTTTGCTTTTGGCCACCGGAAATTTGGTAAGGATATTTTGCTAGTAAATCCTCAATACCAAATACTTTAGCAATACGATTCACTAAGATATTAATTTCTTTAGCTGGGGTTTTCGCAATCGCCAGTGGTAATAATATATTTTCCTTCACAGTCAATGAGTCGAGCAAATTGTAATCCTGGAAGATGAAACCAAGATTGTCACGTCTGAAATCTGCTAAAGCAGCTTCCTTCAAATCGTGAATACTCGTATCATTCATATAGATTTTCCCTTCAGTTGGTGAATCAATTGTTGCTAACATATTAAGCAAAGTCGATTTCCCCGCTCCAGAAGGCCCCATGATGCCCACAAACTCTCCTTCATGAATGTCAAAAGATACATTTTCTAACGCAGTATAAGCGGCGCTTAATTTACCATATGTTTTTTTAATATTTTCTACTTTTAATAATGGTTCCATGTGTTTCACCTCGTCATTTTTGCTGATACTTATACTATAAATGCCCATCCTTACAGCATCTTTGTGCCAACCTTACAGCAACCTTAAATCTATAAAAAAATCGTCTTCTATTGTATAGAAGACGATTTATTACCTTATTTTTTTCTAGTTGTATACAAATCAGATGCTTCATCGAAGTAGAAACGGCGTTTTTCTTTACCAAATACGACTAACATAACGTGAATGAATAACACGATTGTTAAAGTAACAAAGATGACCCAAGTACCCAGTGTTAAAAATACGGATGACTTATAATAAGGAGAGTCCATTGGTACTTCCATATTATTCAAAGTGCTCGCAATCACCGTTATAAAATACATGGCATAAATTGCACCAAAGCGTTTAAACAATCGCTTGTTTGTTTCTGCCCTACATACTTTACTGTCATAACTAAAGCGCATAATCTTCGTACCAACTGTATGTCCACTCCAATGCAGTGGAATGAAAAAAAACATTACAAATAATGCAATTGTACTTGCAACAAATTCACTAACCTCATTAACATTGGACATGTTCAAAACAATTCGGATTACAATTTTACATATGAATAAATCAATAATTATTGCTAGCAATACAGACATCTTTTTTACTTCATCATGGGCTAATAGTTTATCTGCTTTCGCCTTAACTTTCTGCCTCGACGGAAATAACGCTAGTACGGCTGGGGCAATGAAGAAGCCGAGTACGCCACCTGAAGTATTCAACATTAAATCATCTACATCAAAAATTCGATAAGCACAATTATAAATGCCATAAATGCCAGTTACCTGTGTTATTTCGTAGAATAGAGTTAATACGAATGTGAAGCCAAGAGCTTTCTTCCAATATTTTTTCTCTTGGAAGAAATAGCGTAAATAAACGCCAAAGGGCAATAATAATAGGAAATTGAAAAACGCTTGATAAAATGAAGGTTGTTTAAATAACTGCATATATGTACCTGGTTGTGTTAATACAATACCACTGTTCTCAAAGGTATTCGCCACGAATTGAAATGGCACCAGTGAAAAATGCTGTGTATCAGATTTTTGTAACGAACAAGTATCGCGTATTTCTGGCAATGGCAGTAATACTAAAAACAACGCTGATAGAAAATAAAAGATAAATGAAAATGTGATAAATGTAGTAGAAAGTGGCAAGTGATTATATTTTCTATATGTATAAATGAGCCATGGAATAAATAACATAAACACCAATATGGCAAAAAAGATGGCTGCCACATAGATTGGTTGTGTATAGGCTGTCAATTTCTCTCCCTCTTTTCATGAAAATAATTTATGCTCTTCATCCTAACATGCGCTTTTCTCTCAATTATATTTTTTTATAAAATATATAACTCCTCTGAGCGGCTCTAATATTTCATCCTCCATCCATCATTAAGTTCCAAAGATGTTCATCTAAGATATCTATTTGTTCTTTTAGATAGTCAAATATATTTTGCACTTAAATATCCCTTTCTAACTGTTTCTTGACAATTTTTCCACTTCCTTCTCTGCCCACATCATCTCACCAAATTAACATAAGGTTATTATGAGGTTATAGAAGGACCAACTATTAAGTTAGCTACGGACAAAATGAACGAGATGAGAGCATAAGAGAATCTCAAGAAGTGAAAAAGCAACTTGCAGCCAATTAACAAAAATGTGGTGGCAATTTTGGAAATAACAAAAAGAGTAGCTATGCATTCAAGCTACTCTATCACGTAATTTTTTAATCCAATATGCCATCAAAAAGTCATTTGTTTTGATATAAATTGAATGTTTCTTTATTATTTAGCTTTGCTTCAATAGTTTTCGATCAATAACAAAATTCCCAAACGGGATAAAAGAAACGATGAAGATCATCGCCATTTTTATAAATGACCATTTTGATTTAATGCTCACATAAAGTAGTAAAAGTCCGAACACGACAAATAGGAAACCATGAATGCTGCCTAAAATGAGTGTTGCTTCTCCAATATCCAATATGTACTTAAAGGGCATACCAATAGCCAGCAATAGAACATATGAGATTCCCTCAATTATTGTAATAAACCTAAACCATCCAAGAGCTGTAGAAAACACTTGTTCATCCCCCTACTTTTTTTACAAGTACAAATTGATAGGAACGGTTCACATGAAAGGTTTCTATCTACTTGCTACTTTAATTTTCCAGTCTATTTCTCTATCATATTATATTGCAAGCCGCTCCACTAATAAATAGTATCCATGATTTCTTAGGTCTAGAATAAACAAACAAAGCCCAGTCCAAAGACTGAGCCTAAGTGTTTTCTAACAGCTTCAAAAGAAGCTTTCTAATCGGACTAGTTTAAATGAAAAACCCGATCTCCACTTCTAGTGTTTGTACCGCAAAATACTCCCCATTAACAATTTAAAATTTTTCTGCTTTATTTTTTAACCAAGAAGGCTCAATAGTTCTTTCTGGATCACCTTCTTTACTTTTTCGAGTATATTCTGAGATTTCTCTGAGGCGCTTTTGCTCATAAGCTAACTTTTTCTCTGCCTTGGCAAATACATCTTCAATAGTTTCCTTTGAAACAACAACTACACCATCTTCATCACCAATGATTAAATCACCGGGGTGAACAGTTACACCACCACACGAGATAGTTGTATTACATTCCCCAGGTCCATCTTTAAATGGTCCGCTAGGCGTGAATCCCTTTGCAAAAACTGGAAATCCCAATTTACAAAGAGCCTCTTTATCACGAACTAATCCATCAATTACAATACCCTCAAGTCCGACTGCATTTGCAGCTCCAGCCATTAACTCCCCTAAATAGGCATTTGCTTTGTGGTCTTTTCCATCTACGACTAATACAAAGCCTTCTCTTCCAGAATAGATGGTTTGATGAAGAATTAAATTATCTCCCGCTCTCATATTAACAGTCATAGCTGTTGCTACCACTTTCATTCCAGATGCCACAGGCTTTATCTTATAATCCATTACACCGGTACAATCCATCGCATCTGCTATAAGGGTCGTACTTAATGCTTTAGCCCTCTCTATGATTGATACAGGTAAAAGAGCAGGAACTGAGTCCAATCTAGTCATATGTTTACACCCCATTTCGTTATTTACTCGAATGAAAATGATAGTTTCTTTCAAATCGACAACTGATTACATAACTAAATTGATAATGCACCAAAAAAGATAGCTGTAATAATCATAACCAGAGCTGTTCCAACAGCGTATTTAAATGAAAATTTAATATGCTCTCTAAACTCAATACCAACAAGCCCGATTAATACGTAAACGGAACCGACCAAAGGACTTAATAAATGTAAAGGCTGCCCTAATAACGATGCTTGGGCAATCTCAAGTTTATCAATACCGAATCCCGCAGCTGTCTCAGCAATAATTGGAATTATACCAAAATAATAAGGATCATTCGCCATTACAAAAGTGAATGGCATACTTGTTAGTCCTACGATAACTGGCAATTGTGGACCTAAAAAGTCAGGAATTACTTTGACCAAAGATGAGGCCATTGCATCAACCATTTCCGTTCCCTCCAAAATACCTGCGAAAATACCTGCAGCAAAAATCAAGGAAGTAACAGTTAGAATATTTCCTGCATGTGCTTCAATTCTTTTCTGTTGATCTTTTAAATTAGGGTAGTTCACGACTATGACAATGACAAAGCCAATCATAAATAGGGCTGGGAGTGGCAAAATGGCTTTAACTAATGCAAAAATTAATAGTAGTGTAAGTATTATGTTGAACCAATACAATTTTGGTTTTTTTAATGATTGAACAGCCTCGTCCTCGATTGATGCGGCTATTTCCACTTCGGCTTCCGTTTTATTGCCATATACACCTAATCTTTTACGTTCTCTTAAGCCAAAAAATACACCAAGCCCAATTACATATAATGCCCCAGCAATGATAGATGGAATAATTGGTCCAAGTAGTTCCATTGCATCGTAACCAAATATAGACATAACCCTCGCAGTTGGCCCACCCCAAGGAAGGACATTCATAATTCCCATTGACATTGCGGGGAGACAAGCAAGTATTAGCTTATTCATCCCTAATCTCTCGTATAATGGCAATAATGCCGTAACAACAATTAGGTATGTGATCGTTCCATCTCCGTCTAATCCTACCAACAAAGACAAAACTGCAGTAGTAACTGAAATTTTTAACGGATCCCCTTTTGATATTTTCACCATTCTGTTCACCAAAGGATCAAACATACCTGCATCTATTAGTATCCCAAAATATAAAATGGCAAATGTAACCATAATTGCTGTTGGTGCAATAGTTCCAATTCCATCCATCATCATAGGGCCTAGGTCAGTGAATCCACCAATTAGTGCAAAAATGACTGGAATGATAATCAGGGCATTAAGAGCACTTAAACGCTTACTCATAATTAAATACATAAAAACAACAATCATCATAAATCCTAAAATTGATAACATAAATACCTCCCCTTTATTTGAATGCGTTTTCATTTCATGTTTGGCAATAGAATAGCGCTTTCTAATTCATACTTGTTCAGATTAATTGGAACAATTTTCGATTCTAAATATTACCCTTTGAAGTTTTTTAAGGGATTCGCATGAATCCCTTTTCGTTCTCATCCCAGTTTTATTTGATTTTTAGGTTTAGCGTGCAGCCTACTATTTGGACCTGCCTTAAGAATAAAGCTTCCACCATCATGCCCAATTGTATTTTTGATATCCCTAGCAACATCGAGTAATGAGTCAAGATTAATTCCTGTCTGAATTCCCATCTCATGAAAAGCATGAGTGAGATCCTCAGTGGGTATATTTCCAGCAGCGTTAGGAGCATAAGGGCATCCACCCAATCCCGTGGTAGAACTATCAAAGTCTGTAACTCCTTGCTCCAACGCTGCAACTGCATTAGCTAATGCCATCCCTCTTGTATTGTGTAAGTGCAAAGTGAACTTGAAACTAGGGAATAATTTTCTTAAAATACTTAACATTTCAGAAACCTGCTTTGGATTTCCCATTCCAACCGTATCTGCTAATGAAACCTCGGTAACCCCCATATTTTTATATCCTTCAAGAATTGATACGATCTTTTCCAAAGGTACCTTTCCTTCATAAGGACAACCAAATGCTACCGCAATTGAACCTCCAACTTCTACACCATATTTTCTAGCAAGTTCTACAATAGGCAAATGATCCTTTTGTGCTTCACTAACTAAACAGTTAGAATTGGATAGGCTATGCGAGTCTGTAGCCGATAATAATATTTTAATTTTTTTCATTCCTGAATTAATAGCACGTTCTGCACCGCGCAGGTTAGGAACCAGCGCCCGAAACTTCACTCCATCTAAATCCTGAACCTGTTTTACAACCTCTTCAGCATCTTTTAATTGGGGTATTGCTCGAGGATGAACAAATGATGTAACTTCAATGTGTTTGATTCCTGTACTTGTCAGGCTACGAATAATACGAACCTTTTCCTCTGTAGGTATCCATTTGTCTTCCATTTGAAAACCATCTCGTGGCAGGACTTCCCATATATTCACTTGTTCGGGTACAAAATTTTTTTTATTTTGCATGTTAAATTATCCCCTTTTCCTTCAAACTTGTTAATTCCTCTTCAGATATACCAAGTTGTTCACTATATACCTGCTTGTTATGCTCTCCCAGTTCCGGTGCACGATGACGGATACGCCCAGGTGTTTCTGAAAACTTTGGCACGATGCCGGGAACTTTAACTTTGCCTAACCGAGGATGATCAACTTCCAAAATATTTTCTCTAGCTTGATAATGAGGATCTTCGAAGATATCTTTTATGCTTAATATAGGAGAAATGGGAACACCAAACTCATCCATTGTCTTCAAAAGTTCTTGTTTATTTAGAGATTTCATAAAAGTCATAACAAGTTCTTGAAGGATGTCATTGTTATTCATTCGTGCTTGGTTTGTTAAATAATCAGGATTTCCTATCAAATCCGTCCGATCCATAGCTTGAGCCAAACGTTCCCATGTTTTTTGTGTACTGCATACCATGACAACCCAATGTCCGTCTTTTGTTTGGTAAGTACCCGAAGGGCTTGAATGACCGTGAAGCATAGGTGCTCTCTCGCGTACTTTTCCGAGCTGATCATGTTCAGCAATTAAGAAATCCATCATCCTGAACATCCCTTCGTATAGTCCCATCTCAACGATTTGACCTTTTTCTTTACTCGATGTTTCACGATGAAGGAGAGCGCTTACAGTTCCAAAAGCAATATATATGCCAGATATATAATCGAGTAATGAAAATGAAGGGCTTACTGGGTGTCGGTCCTCAAATCCCTGTAGGTAGGTATATCCCGAAAATGCAGTACTAGGCGTTCCGAATCCTGCCTTTTCTGCATATGGCCCTGTCTGCCCATAACCAGATTGCCTAGTCATAATGAGACGGGGATTCACTTCCCTCAGCACATCATATCCTAGTCCCCATTTTTCCATGGTTCCAGGCCTGAAATTTTCTATTAATACATCTGCGGTTCTAATTAATTTTTTAAATATCTCCTTGCCCTCTTTAGTGCGAATGTCTAATGTTACAGACTGTTTATTACGTGCAAGCCCTGGCCACCTTAACGGTTCAGATTCTTTCCAAGGTCCCAGTCCACGCAAAGGATCCCCTTTATCTGGAAGTTCTATTTTAATAACTTCGGCTCCCAGGTCTGCTAGTAAAGTGGCTGCAAAAGGAGCTGCAATCACAGTAGATGCATCAATAACACGAATTCCTGTCAAAGGTCCATTTGTAGGATTATCCATAGTAATTACTTCCTCCTTGATGTTTTATTTCAGTATTACTGTTGCTAGACGCAATGGAAATATGAAATGTTCCTATCATCGATTACTATTAAACTGATTTAAGTTTCATTAGACGGAACAATAAATTCCATCTAACAGAACTTTATGTGTTGATTATAACAAAGCACTTTTTAGATGTCACTATAAAAATTATAAAATTCTGTTTTTTTAAAAGGTTAAAAATAAAAGACAGCGCCAGTGAGGCGCTGCCTAGTAATAGGATGGGTGTATCTTTTCTAAAATGAATGATTTTCTTTTGGATTACTAAAACATTCGGAAATTTTCAAGGCAATTGTCTTCACTTCATTTTTTATAGCATTCATACTTTCTTCCGTAAATCGTGTACTCGGGCCCGATACGCATAGACAAAAATTCACTTCTCGATCTAATCCAAAGATAGGTGATGCAACTGAATTAACCCCTGCTCCCCTCTCATCTAAACTTATTGAAATAGATTCTTTTTGAATGATCGGCAATTCATTTGTAAGACTTATGCGTAACCTTTCTGAATCTAAATCATTTAATGTGGATTCAATAAACGATGGAGACTGAAAAGCTAATAACACCTTTCCCCCTGAACCAATCTCCAACGAAAGTATCTCCCCAATACTTACAACATGACGGATTGATTGATTGCTCCCGTATCGCGCAATACACCTTCGTTTTTTATTCTCCAGCATATATAAACTTACTGATTCTCCAATTTCATTTCTCAACTTCTTCATGAATGGTTTTGCAATTTCTGTTATATCAAATGAGATGGTATTTTCTGCAATACGACCAAATTGATACATTTTGTAGCCAAACTGGTATTTTGAATTTGAGAATTTTTTTTGAAGAAGACCGTTATGTACCAAAGTATCTATTAACCTGGAAGTTGTTGATTTTGCCAAATTAATTTTATTCGAGATCTCTGTCAGAGTTAATTCAGATTCTTCCATAGTAAAGCAGTTCATTATGTTAATTGAGCGTTGAACTGTTCGTGATCCTTTCGAGCTTTCATTTTCATCCATTATAAATGCCCCCAATTACGAGTATTTAATTCCAAATCCTTTCCAATTCTGTTTAAAAATGATTACTGTTCCTTTAACGATACGTAAATAATTTTCAAGATTACATAAGCCTTACTTACCGTTTAAAACCAAATCCTGTCTCTACAGCAATCACTGTTTTTGTCCATTTAATTCTCTAATCATAAAAATTCCCAGTCTTCAGCTTTGTCACAACACTCAAGACTCAAGCTATATTATCTTAATTTCCAAAGGGAGCGATCAATTCCGAAACCAATTTGCCCCCTCATCCATATGTACAAATGGAATATCCGTATCAATTACACCTCTAATTCGGTCTAACTCAACATCTTCTCCTTCGAGCCATTTCGCAAAATCTATTGAAGTAGGTTCCTGGTTCCCTCCCAAGGCCATCCAAGCTTTCATGTCCTTAGGTAAATAAGCGGATGTATGAATCGTTCCTGCCCAGCTGCTATATAAATCTGAGAAGACACCTTGGTTGGTATCATTAAACAATCTATAAGCATCGTAGGCAGATGAAAGTTTTCCTTCATGATCTTGTATAATTTCCAATCGGCGTTTTGAATCTATAAGATGGTTACGATTTTCATTTTTCATGATTTCAAAGTGATTGGTACAGGCATTTGACCTGCGCACCTCTACATTTCTCGGAGAGGTTTCCACAATATAGGTATCACCACTTTTATCGTAGACAACGTAAGTGAATGAATGCCGATGTGGGATTTCCTTCAACATCGCGACCGCTTCCTGAACGTTCGCACAAGATTCTACAATCAATCTACCAATCATACAACAAATGAATCCATCTCCTGGATTCTTTCGATTCATAAAGTTATATCCAACCACTAGCCCTTTTTCATTCATGCCATCCATCCGTCCAGTCCCACGTTGACTTGGACCAATGCTAGCATAGCCCTGATCGGTTGGTTGAAATAGGACGTAGCGTCCCTCATATGTCTTTGGGTGGTAATCATAATTACGAATGAAATAATTCTCACCTGTCATAATGGAACATCCCGAACGAACATAATCCAATCGGTACCCTCCAAACTCCTGCAACACACGTTCAATTGGCCATTTCAGCGCTTCCTGCAAGCCAAGTAATTCTTCCCACACACCAGGGGCAAATTGTGTAATCGCTTTCTTGACCTCTTCTTCTTCAATCGTAAACCGCGGCTGCCTAATCTTCCACTGATCTTCACGATTTTTTAGCGTTAGTGAATCTTTTAACTCCTCACCTTGCATGTATCCAAACTCATAATGTGTACCCCGAAATTGTATAATATTACTATATATTTGTTTCACGACTTATCCCTCATTTACAGTAATGGCCATTCAAATTAAGGATACTTGATGTATTGTTGAAAATAAAGAAGATAAGCCTTTAAATTTATGAAACAACTTACTAGGGCCTGTTCTGCTCACCGTTGTTTTATGGGCCATTTAATCTGGGCTTGGCGTGATGATGGCTTGCAAAAGAATTTATTCAAACGAAATGGCAATGTTGGCTTTTGATGTAGATTAAACATCTGAATTTACTTCCTTAAATCCACAACATTCATAACTGGATAAATCCGATAAAATACCCTACAATTAGAAAGTTCTTTAGGTCGTTAAATATTACATTTATCAGCCCCTCTCAAACGAGAAGGGCTTTTAAAAATTAGTCTTATTGTGCTGTAGCACGGTTCATACAATTTAAAATAGTCAATACAAACTAAAAGGAATCAGCAATTTAGGCTGATTCCTTTTAGTAAGTTTTATCATCTTTTTTAGGGCTTGTTTTTTTAAAAGCTAAACCAATAGATAGCCCACAGCAACAAAAATAACGGCAATTAATGCAGGAAAAAAGATGTTACATATTTACCATCCCTTTTTTATTTAATCTCTTCCCAATTGTTTATGATTTAGAACAAACCCTGCAATAAGTCTCTTATTACCAATAAACCCCTTTACTTATTCTTAATATATTAATTAGCGCAACTATAATCAAAAAAATACTTGTAGATAACCCTAAGACTCTCCACTTCTTAACATTCTCCAAATTAAAAAATGTTTTTTTTAACACATAGAGAGCTAATGTTATTAAATACATCTGACTAAATATCTGATTAAACCCCATTGGAATAGCTAATACAAGCGTTATTAAAATAAAACATTTGTCTTCCCAGTGTATTTTTTTCAAAAAATCGCTCCTTATCTGTTTGAAATATTCAATATATCTCTAGGTACTTTATTTCAAATAAAAAAATTATATTTTTAAATTCTTGTGATATTATAGTACTAGTTATAATTAATATATTTTACCAACTAAGGTTGGATGTGTAAAATTAGAAAGTTTTTGTCGCAAATTATAGTTTTCGCTTTAGTAATTAATAGTTTTGCGAGCATTTGCATCAGCAAACGAAGGAGCAATCCAAACTGATAAGGCACAAGTAACACAAATGGGGAAGATGAATTTGATAACATTAGTGAGAATAGGTATCTTTTTATTATTTTCTGGTCTTATGATTTTTGATTATTTCCCGAATATCGTCTTCAATGACATGTCTAAGACTACAATGACAATTGGAATTATCGGAGTAGTGATTATCTATATGGTAATTAATCGAAAGACTGATGAAGATAACGAAAAAAACTCATTTATAGGAGAAGCAGCATTTATTCTCTATACTTTAGTGCTAATAGGAGTATTAACATTAATGGGAGGGAAATCTACTGTAGGAATCTCATTAAATAATCCTATTTTATGGTTTGTTTTATTATTGACTATATTTGAAATGACATTAAGATATAGGAAAATTAATGCTTAGTAAATTCATTTGCTATTGAAGTAATAAGGCAGCCAATATGGCTGTCTTATTTATCGTCCCAAATGCCAAAATTCCACAAGTTTATCAGCGTCAATATTTAAGATGATTTGCCTTATCTATACGAATAACCGTCTCTGACAATGCAGTCCTACGCTGGTCACTAGCTTTAAAGTCAATCCTAATTGAATCAACAAATTGACCAATATTGTCTAGCTTTGTTTTAATGATAGCCGATTCTGCAACATTGCTTTTAATATCAATTTTTCTATTTCTTTAGCCATCCCAAAACAGCCCCTATATCCTTCCACAGTAAACCAAATGTTTTATATTTATCATCAATCTTAATTCTTAATTATGGGTTATATGGAATTAAGATTGATTTTGAAAAGAATTCAAAAGTCCACTTTTTATGAAAAAGATAATAATTCTTACTTATGAAATACATAGAAGGAGATTTTTGTGTTCAAGTTTGTAAAAATATTTTTTGTTATACTTCTTTATTGGTATGTTGTACGGTACCAGAAAAAGTCCCCCGGCGGATTTGTAAAAAGGTTATTATGGAATATATTGATTTCAGCAATCGTAGATAAGAGGGAAAAACAAATGATGTATTTTGCACAGAGAATAATAATTTTTAGCATCACGCTAGCACTAATCATTTTCATGTTACTTGTTCTGAAGGGCAAAAATCTTATAAAATATGAAAGGTTTTTGTATTTCACTGGGTTAATTACAATTATTTGTATAGCTATATCTCCAACACTTACAGTAATTTATCCAGCATTATATACATTGTTAGTTTTACTAGTTTGTATTTCTTTAATAAGAAAAGAAGTAAAAAAATCAACAAAGTATATAAAGATTCTTTCTGCTATAAATATACTGAGTATAATCATTGTACAATTTATCCTTTTCTAATTTTCAAATAAGTATCAAACCAATAATACTTTAAATAACAAAAAACCCCTTCTCATTGAGAGGGGATTTTTTTGTTATCAACTTATTTTACGCGCAGCTTTTGCCCAACCAAGATTGTATAGCGACTATCAAGTTTATTCCAGTCCTTTACTTGTATAATTGTGCTCCCGTATTTTTTAGCAAGAGCAGTTATTGTGTCGCCTTTCACAACTGTGTGATAAGTAGCTTTTAATCCACTTACAACAAGCATGTAGCCCTCATTTGTATAGTTGGAATTTTCCTTTTGGCTTTAGTTGCTACTGGCAGTTTAGCTTCATCCATTAGCGGTATATTTAACAGCTTCATTTTCGCAATCACAGAATTAATGTCCACGATTATAATTATTTCAATCATAGTTGCCATGAGCACGGTTTTAACAAAGTCTGGAATTAATGATGTCATGATCGCACCATTTGCTAAATTCATTAAAAATCCTACACTTGCCTTTTGGATAATCGGAATCGTCATGATGATTATATCCTGGTTTTTCTGGCCCTCGCCGGCTGTTGCCTTACTTGGGGCGGTTATGCTCCCCGTTGCATTACGGGCTGGTTTACCTGCTCTCGGTGTGGCGATGGCCAACATAGGAATCTTTATTAATGAAATGGACAAGTTGGAATTTTTATGATGTTTTGCTCTTAAGCCATAATTCATATATTTTTCGTTCTAGTGTTTTAGATACAAAGTATGATTGCAAATATTTCTTCCTATAATTTATTTATATATATGATTTATTTAAATACTCTTTTTTTATGTATTTCCCTCGCCTAATAATTATTAGATAATTACAAATTTGGTAATATTTATTAACAAATCCATATCTTCATGTTACTATTGTCCCTGTTAACATTTTTGGGAATATGTGGCCGCATATTAAATAATTCAAAAGGATGTCATTATGAAGACTAAATTATTTTCATTTGCAGTAATATGTTTATTATCATTTATAATAGCAATACCATCTTTTGCTTTTGCAGCAACTAACGCTTATAGTTTTACAATGGATCTTCGTATGGTTGATGGAAGTAAAAACGGTCAATACTTTGATTTAAATAAAGGTACTGCAAAATTAAGTGGTACACATTATCAATATAGTTCTGAACCAAGTCCTACAGGTCCTAACCAGATAACTTATCAATTATGGAATAAGTCCTCAGGTAACAGCTTTGGTACGATAAAAGCCACACCTAATAAAAATGGTACTTCTTCAAGTGTGTCAGGTAGTTATTCTGGTCTAGGTGGGGGCACTAAGTATTATCTACAAATTTTTAGAGTTGATGACGGTAGAAATATTAAAGGTTCAGGTAAAGTATCAAATTAAACAATTGGAAAGAACTTATAAAGAATTATAAGTTCTTTCTTTTTAATAATATTTTTATGATGTTAGGAGAATATAAAATGGTTTATCATTTCAGTGGTTGGATTCTTTACAGTTTTATAATTTTATATTTCATTTTGGCACTTATTCTAAAATTAAAATTCAAAAAAATTATACCTATTTATTATTCTATACAATTATATATATTTATTTATGTAATGTTATCAACCTCACTCAATTTCCTATTTATGTAGATAATGATCAAAGAGAAGCATTTGGGGGACAAAATGTTTGGAGAGAAATGAATTTTATTCCGTTTAAATATGAATTTACTAAATTGAGTTTTTATAATATTTTAATGACTGTACCACTAGGTTTTGGATTACCTTTCTTAATTAAAGCCTCATTCAAGAAAATATTTATAGTAGGTTTATTAACAGGACTAATTTTCGAATCTTGTCAGCTACTAACAGCTTTATATGCGGGATATACTTTTAGATTTGTTGATATTGATGATATAATTTTTAATCTTTCTGGCACATTAATAGGATATTTAATATTTTTTAAACTATTTAAATTAACGTTTAAACTCCTTGTAAATAAGTGGAATATAAAGTTTAATTCCATAGTTAAACATATCTATAATGCATAACCATATATCCTGTGTTATTAGTGAGACTCTTCGACTGCTTAACGCGATTCCCCGCCAGGAACGTTATAAAGTTGATGGTCTCTATTTTTTGTTTTCTATTTTCGGAACATTTTACTCAGTAATTTAGCATTTCGTGCAGCCAATTTAACCATGTTGGGAATATACATGCTCACGAATATCACACGGGCGAAGAAATGTGGAGACAAACAAATGGAGAAATAGATATTTTTCTTGATTTTGCAGGTTCTGGCGGTACTTTTACAGGATGTGCAAAAACTCTAAAAAAGTATAATCTCGATATTCGATGTTATTTAGTTGAACCATATTCTACTCCATTCTACTCTGGTAAACCTCTAATTAATCCAAATCATAAGATTCAAGGGGGGGGGGGATATTTAATGAACTTGCCTCTTCTGGACAAAGATTTAGTTACAAACTACATTCATATTACCGATGAAGAAGCTACACAAGTTGTAAGAGATTTAGCAAAAAAAGAAGGAATATTTGCAGGATTTTCTTCAGGAGCGAATGTTGCTGCTGCATTAAAACTATTGAAAAAGGAAGAATATGGGGCAAATATCGTATTAACTATAAATGATTCTGGTCTTAAATATCTAAGTACCGATCTGTATGAATAAATGATTTGTTTTACCCTTCGTTCTAATTTTCCCTACTTCAACAAAAAAATAGCCCCTACTCAATACGAGTAAGGGCTTTGATTATGCTGCAAACAATTTAGTGAAGGTAGCTTTACCTGCCTTCTTATCTGCCGTTATCTTTTTAGCTTTCTGGAATTTATTTAATGTCGACTCTGTACCTTTTCCGAAGATAGAATCAAGTGATTCAGGATTATAACCTTCAGTGTATAGTGCAGCCTGTAGGATCCATGTTAGATTGCCTTTTGCACCTTTTTTAACAGTGACAATTGCATCCTTAGTCTTAGCTCCCCATTTCCCATCCACAACAAGCTTTTTATTGAACTGCTTATTAAGTTCTGTTTGCAGGGCTTTAATAAGTGCTGATTTTGTTTTAGGTCCATTAAGTCCATCCACAGTGAGACCAGCTTTATAACGGCTATTTAACGTTTTCTGAATCGACTTAATTACTTCATCCCCACTACTCGAAGGTTTGGTGTCTTCTTTATTTTAAGCATTCCCAAAATTGATCTTCTGGCCTATTTTTAATTTAGCTGGATCTATACCAGGATTCGCTTTAATTAAATCTTCAACTTGAACACCACCAGTTCCGTCCTTATGTGCAATGCTCCACAAGGTATCACCTTCTTGGATGGTGTATGTGTCAGGTGCTGGAGACGGTATAACGGGAGTTGTTGATTCCTGCCATTTAATATGTTTACGATAATCATATACACGGCACGCTTTCCAGCTATAGCCCGGCATCTCACTGTGAGATGCATCATTTTTACCAATGTTGTCTTTTACAAGTGCAGAATGAAGGTCTGCAATAGATGCTATTGTTGCATCGTCCATTGTGTCGTAGCGATAATCCCCAGCAACACAAATACCTAGTGCAAATTGGTTACTATTCCCTACATGGTAGGTCCGGCGATCAATATCATGTGCATATACAATCCTAGCCCTTTTACCATTCGGTGTATTAATTAGATTCTTAGGCTCAATGATAAATGTATAACCTACCCCCGGCCAACCCAACGTATTTACATGGTAGTCCGCGAAACTTGCTGCATCAGATCCACCCAAATGTTTTTTTGTTAAGGAATGGTGCCATACACGGTGAGTGATTGTTTTCGTGCGCTTTGAATAAGTGCCCTTTGATTTTAGTTTCCCTCTCATATCGACTAATTGAGGAAGTTTAGTAAAATTCATTTTCCACGTCTCCTTTAAATTTAAAATAAAAAGCCACCCAATGGGCAGCTTATTTTAATCCTTCTTTCTTCAATACTTCTTCTTGTTTCTGTCCACTCTTAGTTACTAAGTATTGATTTTTATACACCCCGTATAAAGCTTTATCGTATCTTCATTGAACCATTCAACCTGATAACCGAGTGATTGAAAAAATAAAAGCAGTGCCCCTAGAGCACCGCCTATCAATGCCACATATTGTTTTGTTTTATCCAATTCAAATCTCTTCTTTATTTTCAATTTTATCAATGCAGTTATGTGCTTGTTTTGTGCTTTCATCTATACGAATAACGGTCTCTGACAATGCAGTCCAACGCTGGTCACTAGCTTTAAAGTCAATCCTAATTGAATCAACAAATTGATCAATATTTTCTAGCTTTGTTTTAATGATAGCCGATTCTGTAGCAGCATTTTTGACATTACTTTTGATATCGTTTTTTCTATTGCGGCTAAATGTTAACAAGCCCAGGACAGCCCCTGTTGCCGTACACAATAAACCGAATGACAAAATGTTCGCCAAGCATTCCTGTTGCTGCTTCTTGAACTCGATATTTTCATCATAAGTGAAAATAATGAAGATAAGCCCTTAAATTTATGAAACAACTCACCACCCCGATCTCCCCTCATAATCTGTAACTAGGCACATTTATGAGGGGGACGGATCATGGAGATGGAATTGACGGCACTCCATTGGATTTATGTTGTATTTATCGCATTGATAATCGGGTTTATGGTAAAACGTCGTGACACTACCCTCATTTGTATAGTTGGAATTTTCCTTTTGGCTTTAGTTGCTACTGGCAGTTTAGCTTCATCCATAAGCGGGATATTCAACAGCTTCATTTTCGCAATCACAGAATTAATGTCCACGATTTTAATTATTTCAATCATAGTTGCCATGAGCACGGTTTTAACAAAGTCTGGAATTAATGATGTCATGATCGCACCATTTGCTAAATTCATTAAAAATCCTACACTTGCCTTTTGGATAATCGGAATCGTCATGATGATTATATCCTGGTTTTTCTGGCCCTCACCGGCTGTTGCCTTACTTGGGGCGGTTATGCTCCCCGTTGCATTACGGGCTGGTTTACCTGCTCTCGGTGTGGCGATGGCGATGAACCTTTTTGGTCACGGAATAGCATTGTCAGGGGATTTCATCATTCAAGCTGCACCTAAACTGACGGCGGATGCCGCTTCGATACCAGTCGGTGATGTTATCGCTGCGAGCATTCCCCTTGTCATCACAATGGGCGTCGTCACCACCCTCTCCGCCTTTATCCTCTTGAAGCGGGATATGAAACTTGGAAGAATCAAGGCGGAGGATAATGAAGGTATCCTCCAAGATCAAACATTTAGTGAAGATCTGCTCACACTGGCACAAAAGAAGTTTTTTGCAGTCTTCATTCCGATCGCATTTCTGTTGGATGTTGTGGCATTATCGATTTTGAAGTTACAAGGGGGAGATGCAACCGCATTGGTTGGTGGTACTGCCGTTTTCATTTTGCTGATTTTATCCCTTGTCGCACATAAACAACAAGGACTTGAAAAATCAACGGCCTATTTAATTCAGGGATTTCAATTTGGATTCAAAGTATTCGGACCCGTCATTCCAATCGCTGCATTCTTCTATTTAGGTGATTCTGGCTTCAACCAAATCATCGGTGACTATTTACCAAAAACGTCTCTCGGCATCGTCAATGATCTCGGTGCCGCATTAGCGGCCTCAGTTCCTTTAACGAAAGAAATAGCCGCCGTTACATTAACGGGCATCGGTGCCATCACTGGCCTCGATGGGTCGGGGTTTTCAGGAATCTCTTTAGCAGGATCGGTTGCCAAACTATTTGGAACGGCCATTGGAAGCGGAACCGCCACCTTGACTGCACTTGGGCAAATAACTGCAATTTGGGTAGGCGGCGGAACCTTGATTCCTTGGGCACTCATCCCAGCCGCTGCAATATGTAATGTCAGTCCCTTCGAACTTGCACGCCGGAATCTGCTACCGGTAACCATTGGTTTAGTAGTCACAACAATAGTTGCGATGTTTCTCATATAACTTTTTATACAGCCAATGTGATTGGGTATTAAAAAACGAGAACAGTACTTGATGATCTAGATTTGAATGTGTGAAGTAATTTCCATATGAAAAAGGACTGAAAAAAAAGATCAGTCCTTTTTACATTTTAAATAAAAATCGAATTTTATCCTAATCCAGTAATCCAAGGAGATAATGCCCTGTAGATTCTAAACTACATTATTTTTTCATTACTACTATCAACATTTATTGTTGACTCTACTTTCTTAGCCAGTTTAAATTTATAGAATAATATACAGGCGATTAAAAATCCTATCCCATAAAATAATCCGACTCGTTGAGTAGAATCAAAAGCTAGAAATACTAGAATCAAAAAGCAAAATCCTAAACAAAACAATGGGACAAATGGATAAAATGGTACTTTATATTGTAACTCTTCCGTTTTCCCACCCGTTTTTAAAAACTTCCTTCGAAACATATATTGCGATAAAGCAATTCCCATCCATGAAATCGTGACGGAAATACCTGCGATTGACATAAGTAATACGAACACAGTATCAGCAGCAATAAAGCTGGTCAATAACGATAAGAGTGAAAAAGACATTGTAAAAAGAAGGGCATTCAACGGTACTTTTCTCTTAGACAAAATACCAAATATCTTAGGTGCCATTCCATCATGTGCCATCGACCAAAGTAAACGTGAAGATGCATAAAGACATGAATTTCCAACAGAAAGAATAGCTGTCAAAATAATAAAATTCATGATACCTGCTGCATAAGGGACCCCTGCAATCTTCATTAAAGTTACAAAAGGACTTTCTAATAGACCTAATTCAGAAGAAGGGAATATGGCAGAAAGAATAATAATGGACGCAATGTAGAATACAATGATTCTAAAAATTACATTTCGAATAGCTCTAGGTATGTTCTCTTCGGGATTTTCACTTTCCCCTGCTGCAATCCCTATTAGTTCTGAGCCTTGATAGGAAAATATTACATTCATCATTGTCACAAAGACAATTGCAATACCACCTGCTGGGAAAAGTCCAGAAGGAGCTAGATTCTCAAAGAATGGGGTTGGACGATCAGATAAGGAGACAAAGCCAAAGATGCCAGCGATTCCAATTAAGATAAACAAGATTACCGCAACGATTTTTATTCCAGCGAACCAATATTCCGCCTCTGCAAAACCTCTTGTCGTTAACGCATTCAATGTAAATAAAAGTACAATGAATACAGCACACCAAATCCAGATAGGAACATGAGGGAACCAGTGTTTCATCAATATTCCCGCTGCTGTAAACTCAACTCCTGCAGTTGCGGCTGAACCGACGAAATACATCCATCCGAGCGAAAAACCAGCGGAAGGTCCAATATATGTAGCAGCATATTTTTGGAATGAACCTGTAACCGGCATATGAACAGCTAGCTCGCCTAGACAGACCATTACCATATACAAAATAAGACCACCTGCTAAATAACCCACCAGAGCCCCTCCAGCCCCTGCTTGATTAATTGTATAGCCTGCATTTAAAAATAGGCCTGTCCCAATAACGCCACCAAGCGATAGCATAAATAAATGACGTCTTTTCATTGAGCGTTGCAGTTGTTCATTGTTTTCCAAACCATTCCCCATATTATCACGTCCTTTTCTTTGCTATTAATCCACCTTCTTCCTAACTAACTTAGAATCTTAATGAGAGACAACTAAGACCGCCATCTTGTTTTTGGAATTCTGACATCTCCACTTCAATCACAGTGTATCCAATATCTTCAATCTTTTTCTTTGTTCCCTCAAATCCTTTCGGGACAATAATGTAGTCGTTCATTCGGACGCAGTTACCCGAATATTCTTCGTCCTCTGTTACAACAATTTGATTATAGCTAGAAAAAGCTTCATGATTGATGAATTCTCCGGCCACTAATAAATTATTATCTCCTAGATAATTCACACCCGTTTTTAAATGAAAGAATTTCTTAAGAGGAATGATGGTCGTATCATAGCCATACTTACCCATAATATCTTTGAACTGCCGAGCACCTGCTTCATTTGTTCTTGAAGAAAGTCCAACATAGAAGCGATCTTCTGCCTGCATGACATCTCCGCCATCTAACATACCTGGAGATTGAATATACTCAATTGTGTCATAAAAGTCTTTTAAAACTTCTTTCATTTCAATAATCTCACCATTTCGGCTTTCTGCACCAGGATTCGTTACAAGGGCACATTTTGGCGTCAACACGGCGGTATCTTCTACAAACGTAGAATCAGAGTATGTTTCATCCGATTCGAGAACAGTCACTTTCACACCACAGCGTTTTAATGCTTCTATATAACCCTCGTGTTGTACAAGCGCTTTTTCATAATCCGGGTTTCCTAAATCCGATGTTGTTAAGCCATTTACATAACTTTTACCAATCTTTCGTACAATCGCATGTTTAAACATATTTATTCCTCCTAATATAGTTAACTTAATTTTTTTAAAATAGGGACAGTTAAACCATCTGAACCTTCCGGACCTATTGCACTTGTGCTCCAAACTGTACAAGCAGTTTTTTAGTTATTGGATTTTCGGCACCACTAACCTTGTAGAAACGATAGGACCCCTCTTTCACTTCTCAACCAAACTCTTAAACATACTCTTTATTAGTCTCTCCAGCATAACGGGCGTATGAACAAAGGCACTATCGATGTGAAGGCGCTCAGTACGCTGGTGTGCATCCTTGCCGAACGGACCCACATTGAGCACGGGTGCTTGAAGTTGAAGCATATCAGCGAAAGGAATGCTATAAGTATCGCCCCAGACTGGCGTATTCTTTTCAAAAGCAGTCCAGCCATCAGCCTCATCACTATATTGAACATAGCTTAAGTCGCAAAGACCATTAAAATAATGAATTTGGCTGACATCGTCATCAAACAAGCGGGCAGTTTCCTTTATTAATTTCACAGAATCAATGATAAGCGGATCATCGGACGTATTGACAGCAGGATAATATGGCGGTGCAAACATCAATGCAATGGCCGGCGCAAGCTCCTGACATTGAATCATCAGTTTATCAGCGATTCGCAGTGATTTTTCCCGCTCATCCCAATCCATGTTTCCTTGGACTTCACTCTTTATTTCCGCAACAAAATTTGCACCAAATTTCCCCTCGGCATAAGAAAGTAACTTTTCGTAGCGCAATACTTTTACTTCGCCTACACTTTCAATCTGTTCACGCCGGCAAACAGCTTTATATGATTCATTGCACATTATCGCTGCTTCCTGTGCAACCTGCTCGAATATATCCATAATTTCAGCAGCGCTTCTTTTCATAATGAAAACATTATAAAGGGCGGCTGCACGATAAGGAGTCTGTGTTGAATATTGTAATTTCAAATCTTTTTGCTGAAGCGAAACGGGTAAAGGTGTATCCTCTCCGAGATCACTTTCCTGAAACAGAGTGTTCCACTCCATGAGTTGAGTAAGGAACGAGGCAATATAGTTAGCTGTAATTCCCTTTAAAGGCTCACCAACGTGAGTTTCTTTTCCATAAAAAAGAGCAGCCGGCATGATTTTCCCCAACGTTCCAGAATAGATATAATGTCTATCATCTCCCGGTTTCTGTGAAAAAGATGGTTCACTGTTAAAAAACATTTTATAAGAAAGGTCATAATTATCACGCAAAGTCACAAGTTCTTTAACTGCAGCTCTCATTCCCGCTGAATTCACTTCCTCATCTGGGACGGTTAATAGCAGAAGATTGATAGACCATTGTTCGATACTTGCTTTTTCGATGAGAGCCATATGAAGGGCAAGTCCCATTTTCATATCCATCGTTCCTCTTCCAAACAAGTATTTTCCCGATTCAAGATCAATGCGAGCTTCTTCCGGTAAATTATCTTTTCGTTCATGAAGTTTTTTTGTGAGCTCCTCTGGTTGAAAAGCAAGAGTCTCAAGATCGCCGTATTCTTCAGTCTGGACCGTATCAAAATGGCTAATTAATACGACTGTCTCCTTGGCTTCAGGATGTTTGTAAAAGGCATTGACAAAGTTTCTCCCTAAATCAACTTCGTGAAGTGATAAGTTCTCTGGATTCCTTTTAAAATAATCAAGCTTACTTAATTTCTCTTGAACTTTATAAGGAAACATGCATTCCCCTTCAGTAAGAGTACGGCTTTCCCAGCTAACAAGTTCACATAATAAAGCACGAAGAGTTTCAGGTGTACCCCATAGTGATCGACTCATTGAAATCCCCCTTCCGGTTTTTAATAAATGTAAGAATACAGGAAAAACCAACCTTCTTTTATCTAAATTTTCTGTTTTTTAAAAGCGTAGTGACAAACAGCTCAATCCACCGTCCTGCTTTTGGAACTCAGACATTTCCAGTTCAATCGTTTTAAAACCAACTTCATTCATTTTACGTTTCGTCTCTCATATCCCTTTGGAATAATCACATAATCATTTACAAGGATACAGTTTGCTGAGTATTCGTCTTCAGTTGAAACCGTTATTTTCTTGTATGGTGAAAAATTATGATGATTGATAAATTCACCTGCAGCTACAATCAAGTTTTCCCCAAGGTAGGAGATTCCTGTTTTCAGACAGCGGTATCTTCAACGAATGTTGAATCTGGAAATTCCTCACTTGCTGGCAAGTGTGTAACTGAAACCCCGCATTTTTTTAATGCTTCCACTTAAGCAGCATGCTTCTCTAATAATCTTTCATAATCTGGCTTGCCTAGGTCGGAGGTTGTTAAACCATTTACATAACTTTCTCCCATTGTTTTTACAATTACATGTTTATACTTAATTTCCCCCTCAATATTTGATATTCGTACGTACAACTGGACAGGTTAAACAAGTTGGTCCTCCAGTGCCTTTATAACTGATTTCAGTTCCCTTGTATTCATATACTGTGGCTCCAGCATCAAGAAGCTGTTGTTTTGTGTAAGCGTTACCAGAAGGCATTACACAAACACGCGGAGCTAATGCAAGCACATTGCAGCCTAAGTTCATGTACTCATCATCCGGCACTTCAATAAGCTGAATACCGCGATCAATAAGCAGTTTTCTGAAAAATACTGGCATAAGACGAGAATGGACTACTGCTAAATCATGGTCTACCATGCTGATAAAGGACATAAGATGGAGGCACTCTGCCTCGCCTTGATCATGTGTAAGCTGGACTACGATGAATTCATCGACAAGATGAGCGGTCATTTCTTTTAATTGCCGAATAGCTTCAGCGTTTGTACGATAACCATGTCCGACAACAAGTGTCCGATCATCAAGCCAAACGATATCACCGCCATCTGCGACAGCATCACCAGTTAAAATACCAATAATCGGTATGTTCTTCTCCTTACAAAACTCCTTGTATACATTTGCTTCAGGCTGTCTCAATTCTTTCCCAGACTTTAAAATAATGGCTCCTTCACTCGTGAATTTTACAGGATCATGCGCATATAAGGAATCCATTCCGACTTCCGAAGATGCGGGCAAATAATCGATGTTTGGAACATATTTCTCCAAAATAGAAATAAAGTCACCATACTCTGTTAGGGCTTCTTTGAAATCTGGCTCTTCTACATAGTTGAAATTCTGCCATTCTTGGCTTATATGCTCTTGACTAATAAAAGCGTCGTTCGGATGTTTTACAATGACACGTTCTAATGGTTGGTACATAGACGAACAATATGTCATTACCTTTCCTCCTTTTTCCGCATATCGGAAAACGTTTCCGACAATAGGAAATTTTCTTAAATTATAAAATTAAATATGGTATAATGTCAATATGTTTTAAATCTTCAGTTTTTTTGTAACTCGTAATGAAAGATAGGTGGTAAGTTTATGCAATCAATTGACCGGGCCATGAACGTTATTAAGGTGCTAGTTTCCGATTCATCGGAAAACTGGCTGTCTATTACGGAACTATCTCAAGAATGTGAACTTCCGGTTAGTTCCATGCACCGTTTGTTAAAAGCAATGTCCAAGCATGGCCTAATTCAACAAGACGAACAATCCAAACAATATGGTTTAGGAAATATTTGGCTCGAATATGGTTTGCGTATGTATGACAAAATGGATTACATAAGTCAAATAAGGCCTGAACTAGAAAGGCTTATGAACAAAGTGGAGGAAAGCGTCTATCTCAGCCAGCCAGTAGGAATTGAGTCACTCATTATCGAACGAATCGACAGTGAAAAAAGCCAAATCCGTGTTTATGACCAGCTTGGCTCACGAGTCCCTATGCATATTGGAGCTGCTAATAAGGTAATGCTCGCCTATATGCCATATAATCAAGCGAAAAAAATCGTAGATGCTCTTTTGCCAGTTCAAGAAAGAGCAGCTTTTTGGGATATATTGAAAGAAACTAAAATGAAGGGACATGGAATCAGTCACAGTGAAAGAACAGAAGGAACATCTTCTGTAGCTGTTCCGGTCTTAAACCATTTTGGAGAAGTGCATGGGGCAGTGAGTATTGGTTTTGTCAGCTTTAACTTGACAGAAGACAGACTTGATTTTCTCATTAAAAATGTGATTGAAACCGGCAATCGAGTTTCTTCAAAATTGGGGTATAGAGGACCATGAATATGAGACCAGTGGATGAACGGTATTCACGAAACGATTCATCCATTAATATCTTGTTGTTTTATAATAAACCCTGAAAATTTTAATAAATCGTCACTTCTTTTCCGAATTAATCTTTTCGTTAAAATTTCAGTCTTTCCCTTGCGATTAACGCAAATAATCAAAGCGGTCAATATGGTAGATTGTTATTCCACCAAACCAATTATAAGGATAGTAGGCCTCAGATCCTAAGCAGATAGAAACGGGTGTCACGTTACTTCAAAACCTTGTCTCTGAAACCGATGGCATAATAAAAAAGGACCCAAAAGTGTCTGAAATCACCACAACTTTTGGGTCTTATTCTTTTTTCTCACAATTTTTCCTAATCGAAGGTTTTAACTTAATACGACTGTACTTAAATCAGAATTTTCACAATGACTACTGAGTAAATAATCTTGAATAATTTTTAATACGATATCTTGATTTTGCTTTAAGTAAAAATGATCTCCCTTTAAAATATGCAATTCGTTAATATGTTCAATGTATTGATTCCAGCTTTCAATACTTTCCTTCGTCACAGAATCCTCAGAACCTAATAACAAAACAGCCTTATTATTCAACTTTTTTTGACGTCTATTTTCACCATGATAGTTTGCTAATATATTTAAATCTGATTGGATAATCGGAAGGAATATATTCATGAAATCTTCTGTTTCTAAGAGCTCCTTGTTTGTTCCCCCGATTTTTTTTAGTGATTGTTTTAAAGTGTTTGAATTAGAACAATCGATTTGATCTACCTTATAATCTGGAGACGATTTGCTAGATATAAATAATTGTTCTACCTTATTTCCGTATCTCTCTTCTAATTTTGCCGCAATTTCATATGCTACTATCGCACCCATACTATGTCCAAAAAAGGAGATATTTTTTAGTGAATTTATTTGATATTTTGTTTGCATTTCTTCCATTAAGATATCCGTCAGAGCAGACATACGATCACACAATGGTTCACAGTATTTACTTCCATGTCCAGGGTATTCTAGCGGGATTACCTCAATCTCATTGTTATCAAATTTCCACTCTCTATAAAAAGATGCACTTCCCCCAGCATAAGGAAAACAAAAAAGTTTTTTATTCAATCCCTTCATCCCCTTACTCCTCACCTAAATAAGAATTAATTCAACATAAACTTCATAAAGTTTTCAACATACCTCGAATCAATTTCTGGCATTCGCATTGACAGCAGATCTAATTCCTTTTTTGTTTTGGATTGTAGAATTTCTGATTCTTTTAATTTTGTTGATTCGTCAATTAATTGGGACAAAGCACTTAATGAATGAATCTCATTAGATTGTGTCTTTTCTTTTAAAGATTGCAGCCATTCATCTAAGTCCATATTCGAGTAAGGTATATCATTCTTTTCAAAGAAAGAGGTTACGAATTCACTTGAAACTTTCTGATCATTGAACATATGGTAGATTCCGAGTTTATTGTTCTCATCTAATCTTGATATTTTGTAAATAAACTCACTTACAAAATCGACTGGCATTAATTCAAAATGAATTTCTTCTTTAAATGGTAATATCTTTTGATCAATAAATGATTCAAAAACTTTGTACAACATATCCTTCTCGTTCCAGACCCCATTTGATGAATTAGATGAAATCCTACCTAATCGGAAAATATCGACTGTTAGTCCATAATCTCTTGCTTGGAGAAGTAGTTTCTCTGCAACCCATTTTGACTGGCTATACCCGATCATTAAATCGGATGAATAAACTAATTCGTCTTCTTCGTCCCATTTTCTTTCTCCAGTTAATACAGAAAGCGTTGATGCGTAATAAATATTTTTCCGAGTGTTGGAAGAAGCAAACTTAACAATCTCTACTACACCATCTACATTTGAAATTTTTGATTTACTATACGGTTCGAAGAAGTTCGTTTCTGCACCTACATGATACACCTGAGAAACATCATTGCTTAATTGCTCATATGTCATATCATCTAAACCAAATTGATGTTTACTAAAATCCCCTTCAATTACCACTATTCTGCTTTCGAACTCATCCTGCCAAAGACCATATTTTATTAATGTATCTTTTAATCTATTTTTCGAAGGAAATCTAACCAAACAATAGATTTTGACATGATCTATTTCCACTAACAATTTGTTTAATAGATGTGCCCCTAAAAACCCTGTTCCTCCTGTAATCAACATGTTTTTTTCAAATTGAACTGGTTGAGCACATATTTCTCTTATTTTCTCCTTCAAAGAGTGATCGAGCGTAGAATCGTTTTCCATCACGACTTCTATACTGCCAGATGAATCCATTTCAAGTGCATCAACAAATTTATTTACTGTATTATTTGCTAATAATATTTGTAAAGTGGCTTCTGGTAATACAGTTTCTTTCATTACATAGACCAGTTTGGTAGCTAAAATGGAATGCCCTCCATTTCCAAAGAAATTATCGTCTAATCCTAAACTTTGATTTCCTAATACCTTTTTCCAAATCTCTAATACTTCTTTTTTCTTTCCATCTTCTTGAATAGCTACGGAAGTTTTATTTTGCATTATATCCATTTCTAACAATTTCTCTTTATCCACTTTACCGTTGGCATTAAGAGGGAAATTATCAACTCTAACAAAGAAGTGTGGAATCATATAATTCGGCAATTCATTACTCAAATAATCTTTTATATCATTCTCGACGTTTTCCGTGTTCTCATCCTTATGTGTGTAATAAGCGGTAACGTAATTCTCATTATTGATGTTTTTAACAGCTACTACTGAACTTTCAACCTTTGTATATTTATCAAGTTTTTCTTGAATTTCATTTAACTCAATTCTAAAACCGCGTATTTTTACTTGGCTATCTTTTCGTCCTTTATACAGAATCTCACCATTATTTAAACGGATGCCATGATCACCTGTTTTATACCACTTCGTCTGATTTAAATCATCTATAATCAAAGCTTGTTCTGTTAATTCTGGTTGATTTAAATAACCTCTCATAACTCCTTGACCGCCAATGTAGATCTCTCCTATTTCTCCATCGCCAACCTCAACTTGTTCTTCAGATAAAATTTTTATTTCAACATTACTCAACGGCTTTCCAATAGGAATAACATCTACATCTTTGTCTTCAACTTCATGACAAATAGCAAAGGTTGTGCATTCGGTTGGTCCATACCCATTAATTAAAGAAACATGACCGATCGTTTGTTTCAATCTATTTACATGAGAAATGGAGATTTTATCTCCACCAACCACGATTTTCTTTAATCCTTCAAAAATAAATGGATCCTCATCTACCATTGCATTGAAAAGACCAGTTGTAAAAAACGCTACATCTACCTTTCCAACTGATATTGCTTCTTTCCAATCATCAAAAGAAGTAAATTCATTTGACATCAAGAATAATGTAGCTCCATTTAGTAACGCTCCCCATATCTCAAAAGTTGCGGCATCAAAGCAGGGGTTAGAAAATTGAGCCACTCTATTATTTTCGTTTATTTCAAGTATTTTAGAGTTCAATACTAAATTAACTACACTACTTTGTTCTATCATTACGCCTTTTGGCTTTCCAGTTGTTCCAGAAGTATAAATTACATACGCTAGACCATTTTCTGATGAACGGTTGACAGAAGTGTGTCCTTCCTTACTTAGCTCATTAAGCTCAAATAGAATTGGTTGAATACTTAATTCACTAAACTTCCCTTGAGGGCCATTAGATAAGAAGAACTTCATATTCGTATCTGCAAGCATATATTCTAATCTTTTTAATGGATACTTTTCGTCTATTGGAACATAGCAACAACCTGACTTTAAAATTGCAAGCATCCCTATGACCAGTTCAATGGATCTTTGACTTGGAATCCCTATCATTGTTTCCTGTTGAATTCCTAAATCAACGATTTTTTTGGCAAGATTATCTGAGAGAATATCTAATTCTTTATAGGTAATTTGCCGTTCATTTTCACAAAGTGCAACTTTTGATTGATTATCCTCTACTATTTTTCTAAAAGCTTCAGTTATTGACATCAATTTATTCGTCGCCATCAATTTACTTATCATAGTGCCCCAACTTTCAAGTTATTTATTAATTTACCAATAGATAACGTTTCATCTTCTGTTAGATTTAAGAATATCCTTTGCATCGAATCCATAAAACGTAAGATCTCATTTTCATCATACATACTGTCTTTATAAATAATTTTATAATGGAGCTTTGACTGCACTAAAGCGGCAGAAAACGTAAGATCGAAATTAGTCGATTCATTTCCAACAGAATTTTCAATCATTATTCGCGAATCCTCTGCTAGTTCTGTGCTCGGGTAATTTTCGAACACAAATATATGTTGAAATAAATCTTTATCCCATGGAATTTCAGCATATCGCTTAATATCCGTTAGTGAACTAAACTCATACTCTCTCATTTGTAATTGCTTATTTTGAATAGCGGTGAAATAAGATTGTAAATCATCTTCCCAATCGATTTTCAAAGAAAATGGAAGTGTGTTGATTAATAAACCTACAGCTGATTCGATATGTGGAATGCTGAGGTTCCTTCCTGAGCTTGTCACACCATAGCATACTGACTTGCTTTCGTTAAGGTAGGATAGGACGATGCCCCAAACTCCTTGAACCACTGTATTAATTGTTTTCCTGTGTCGCTTGGATATATCTATTAATTTTTCAGTAAGATCCTCAGATAAGCTATATTCAATAACCTTATCGGATGTATAAGATTGTTTATTTTTTTTCGTACTTGCTAGTGCTTTTACTTGTCCGAAATCCTCCAACTCTTTATTCCAGAAAGCTGCTTCATCTTTTTTATTAACATTCTGAACATGATTCATGACTTGTTTATAAGCAAGCTTATGCTCTTCACCGTCTTTTGACATACTGGATGCATTTAGATAATTATCCATGAAATGATTAATAACAATTTGCAGACTCCAGCCATCTATTAGGGCATGATGATGTGTCCATATGAATTTATAGCGATGACTCGATATTTGAATTAATGTTATATTCATGAGTGGACCATTCTCTAAATCAATTTGTCTACCCCTGCATTGCACTAACAGATTATCTATTTTCTCTTCTAACTCGTCACCATTAAACATCGTTAGATTCACATGATTAAACACATAATAAATGTCATTGAGTATAATTTGATAGCGGTCTCCCATTTGATTTCGCCTAAAAACTGACCTTAGAACGTCATATTTTCTACAGGTATCATTCCAAGCTTCTTCTAATTTATCCAGGTCAAGATTCCCTTTTAAATCAATAGATAGCTGTGAAATATATTCAGAACTTTGATTCACTTCACTATGGAATAACATCCCTTCTTGAAGTGATGTCACTGGGTAAATCTCTTCAATATTATTAAACTTATTAATAAAATGGGTGATCGTACTTCCATCAATTATTTTCTCAGATTCGAAATCCGTTTCAACAATGGAATCATTTAACTCTACACTTCCGCTTAAAACTTTGTTTATTTGCGATTCAACTTCTTTACATATTATTTGGAAATTCTCATTTTTTCTATCCCCAATAATATTCAGAATGAGTCTATTGTTTACGATGCTTGCGACGAAATTCAGTTTATATGGAAACTTGTAGTTTAAATCAATATTGCTACTATTGGTTTGTTCCATATCACCTGTGTTGTTAAACTGACCTAGATAGTTATAACTCACAAGGCTATCTGGATAGCTATAATTCTTATTAGAAATATACTTTAGGATACCAAAGTCAAACCCTTTGTTTGGCACACTTCTTAATGTGTTTTTTGTATTTCTCAACGTTGACCCCAAAGACGATTTTCCTTCAATCCTTACTGGATAGATAGAGGTGAACCATCCTACCGTCCTTGATAGATCAATACCATCCTCAATATCCTCTCTTCCATGGCCTTCTAAATCGAGCCAAAATTCATGGATTCCTATTCGATTGGAAAACACATGAGCGATAACAGATAATAAAACTTCATCAATCGACGTTTTATATTTTCTTAATGTATTTTTAATGAGGTTTTGTGTTTTGGCCTCATCCACTTCTATTTTATACATGCCTTCAAAATCACACGTTTCTCCTAAACTTTTCGTCTGCGGAGAAACGGTCTTATTCATTTCCTTCTCCCAATATTGGACGGCTTCTTCTGATCGTTCAGTATTCTGATATTCGTTAAGTTTCTCGGACCATTGTTTATAAGAAGTCGTTTTTAAAGGCAGTGATAGTTCTTGTTCATTCTTTATCTGTTGACAACATCTTTCGAAATTTTCAAGAAGTATCCTCCACGAAACACCATCAACTACGAGGTGATGGATTACCCAAAAAATTCTTACTTCTCTTTGATCCTTAAAAAGAAGAAACTTCATCATAGGTCCATTGTGAATGTTTAAACTTTGTTGGGCACTTTCTTCTAGTTCTTTAATTTCCTTCAAACTATTTTCATCTTTAAAACTTGAAACATGATACTCATAAAAACCACATGCTGTATCTACATTCCGAATATTGCCTATATATGAATCACCTTGTTTTTCAAATAATGTCCTTAAAACATCGTGATGATCAATTAATTTCATAATGATTTTTTTATATTGTTCAGTTGACATTGTATTATCCTTCATTAAAACGACAGACTGATTCCAATGATGAATATTCTCATGATTTTCATTAAAAAACCAAGATTGAATAGGCGTTAACGGGACATAACCTGATATTGTTTCTTGAACCACTTGGCTTTGCTCCTGCTCATTTACAATACTCGCTAACTCTCGTACCGTTTGATATTCAAATAAATCTTTAGGTGTTATAAATAAATGTTTCTCATTTGCAGCAGAACATATTTGAATACTGATGATTGAATCACCACCACATTCAAAAAAGTTATCATCTGGACCTATTAATGGATCGTTTAAAACATTTCTCCAAATTGTCAAAAGCTCTGTTTCAGTTTTAGACAATCCTTTCACATCTAGCATGTTTTCCTTACGTTCATCCATTTGTTCCGTCCATTTAGGAAGTGCTTTTTGATCTACTTTTCCATTCGGCGTCAAAGGAAACGTATCTAGTTTCATAAAATGAGAGGGAATCATGAAAGTAGGCAGAGTCTCTCTTAATTTTTTTCTGATTATTTCTACCGAAACTTCATTATTCACCGTATAGTAAGCAATTAGCCTTTTATTCTCAAATCTATCTTCCATTACCGTTACAAAACTATCTTTTATTTCTTCTATTTTTCGTAATGAAACATTAACCTCTGATAGTTCAACACGATATCCTCTTATTTTCACTTGATCGTCTGCTCTACCTATATAAACTAATTCTCCAACTTTATTAAACTTAACTAAATCCCCAGTTCTATATAATTTTTCTGTAGGATTGAATGGATTGGGTACAAACTTTTCATTGGTTAGACTCTCATTGTTCAAATATCCTCTTGCTAACCCAAGTCCTCCCACGTAAAGTTCACCCACAGATCCTACCGGTACTATTTTTTTATGTTTATCTAATACAAGTACAACAGTGTTAGTCAGAGGCTTTCCAATTGAAACAACGAATTCATTTGTTACATCTTCATTCGGAGGAAATATTTTATAACTTGTACACACCGAATATTCTGTAGGCCCATAACCATTAAAAAACGATATATGTTTAAACTTTGAAACGAGTTCAACTGGACATTCAGAACCTGCAGACCCTAACACTTTAATACTACTCAATTCAGTGATTGGGAGTTCCTTCAACACAGCAGGTGGTAAAATAATATGCGAAATCTCTTCGTCCTTTATTTGTTCAACAAGTTTATTCATGTCAAATTGGTTTTCTTTATCTACACTTATATGTAGTTCAGCACCAAATAAAAGTGAACTAAAAATCTCAATAACGGATGCATCAAAATTAAACGTAGCGAATTGCAACACTTTAGCTGAAGTATCTAAACACATCATTTTATTTTGATTAAAAACTAAGTTAATAATTCCTCTATGTTCTATCATTACTCCCTTTGGCCTACCTGTTGTTCCGGAAGTATAAATGACATATGCTAGATCTTTATGATCAGCAATGTGAAGATTTTCTTCCATTAACGTATTCGATTCTTTCTCAATATCTTCAAAGTATATTGTTTTAGATTGATCGATTAATCCGTTCTCTTCAAGTTCTTTGTGAGTCAAACAATATGAAATGGACGAATCATGAACCATGTAGCTTAATCTATCGTTTGGATAATGAGGATCCAATGGAACATAAGCAGCTCCAGCTTTAATTACTGCCAACATCCCGACTACCATATCAATCGATCGATTCACATATATTCCAATTTTCTCTTCTTTAGAAATTCCTTTGCTTAGTAAATAGTGTGAAAGTCGATTACTCTTTTGATTTAATTCCCGATATGTAATGATTCTCGAACCATCAACAATGGCCATTTTATCAGGAAATTGTTCAACAATTTTATAGAAAGCTTCTGGAATGGAATCATTGATCCCCTCAAAACAAATAGTTTCTCCTTGCCAATCCTCTAATAATATCTTCTCTTGTTTCTTACTCACAACAGATACTAGATCAATTGATTGTTCAGGCTGATTTGTAATTGTTTTGATCCACTCTAAAAAATTTTCACCTAATAATCGAATGGTTTGTTCATTGAAAATCTCTGAATTATACTCAAAAGCGAATAATAGTTTATCTTCAAATTCTTCCACAGCTAAACTTAAATCAAATTTTGCTACCTTTGATTTTATAACTTCAGGCGTTATGTTTATGTATTCACTTTGAAATGCTGCTTTAGCATTGTTTTGTAAAATAAAGACCGTTTGAAATAATGAGGTGTTCGCCGAATTTCTTTCAGGATTAATAACTTCAACAATTTTTTCTAATGTCATTTGTTGATGATCATAGATGTCAACGATATGATCCGTATTTCTATGTAGAATCTCTTCAAATGTTTCCTCAGATTCTATCTTTAATCTAAAGGGTAGTGTATTGACAAAATAGCCTATTGATTTCTCTGTTCCAGAAATCATTCTATTCGCTAAAGAACTTCCAACAATGACATCATTTTGTCCTGTATATTTTGCTAGAAAAGACTGATACATAGTTAGTAGAGTCATATATAGTGTTGAATTTTGTTCAAGTGACATCCGCTTTAGGCTTTGGAGCTCTTCCCTTGTTAGCTCCACTATGAAACTACTGCCATTATTGCGATTTTCTTTTTTTCGAATCGTATCTAAAGGAAGCTCTAATTTAGGTAAATCGCCTGATAAATTTCTTTTCCAAAATAGCATTTCTTCTTTAAAATTACGTTCCAACCAGCTTTTTTGTTCTACGGCAAAATCCTTATATTGTATAAAATCGTTTCCAAGGATAAGTTCCTTTTTATTCACTTCACTGTCATAAAACGATAACCATTCATCTAAAAATATACTCACTGACCATCCATCAAAAACAAAATGATGAAGATTAACAAATAGTACAAACTCTTTTTCACTCAATTTAACAAGTTTTATCGTCAAGAGAGGACCTTTTTCTATTCCAAAAATTTCCGATTGCATGTCGTCTTCTATTTGCAAAACATGAGTTGTTTGCTGTTCTGCTTTTAACTCAGTGAGGTCTATTTCACCTATTTTAACGTACAAATCTTCTCTTATTTCTTGATAGCCTATACCATCTTTTTCACGAACGATAGTTCTTAAAATTTCATGTCTATTAATGACATGATTAACGGCTTTTTCTAGAAGTGTACTGTCCACTTTCCCAGTAATTTTATATTTCTGAGGTATATTATAATTAGTCGTTTTACCATTTAGTTTTTCGTTAAACCACAAAGCTTCTTGGTTACTAGATAGAACATAATTTTGTGGTTGCGTTTCTTTGTGTTCACTTGCAGTATCTGAAATTTTATTAATGATGAAGTCAGACAACGATTGGACCGTTGAATTTTGAAAAATATTTTTTAAAGTTAGAATTTGATTAAATTCTTTGTTTAATTTTGTTAATAACTTCATGGCTAATATCGAATGGCCGCCTATTTCAAAAAAATCGGCGTTTTTATCGATTTGACTTGTTGATAAAACTTCCAAAAAAGTCTTTTCTACAAATGATATAACTATTTCTTCAAATTGAGTTTCATCTTTAGTGGATATCATTATTTCTGGAAACATCTTATGACTTAGCAATTTCAAGGTAGGATTTTCAAACAAATCCTTTAATTTTATATTGATATCAAGTATTTTATTTATTTTTGACACCAATTTCATAGCTGTTATCGAATGCCCACCTAGCTGGAAGAAATCAGAATCCTCATTAATCTCTCTGTTCAAGAAAAACTCTTGCCAGATTTCTTTAAGATCTTCATTAACAGTTGAGGTAGAGACAGAACGGTTTCGTATAGCTTTAAAGTCATTACTGACATTATTTTTTGTTTTTGGAAAATCAACTTCCACAGAAATTTCATTGATGTATTGAGCCTTTGTAATTTGATTAGCAATTTGCATAAAGGCTTCTTGAATATCATGTACAAGTGAAATTTCTAAAAAGCTTCGATTAAAATACAATTTACATTTTATTGTTTCTTTATTATCCTGGGCTTGTAATGATAAAGGGAAGCTGTGTGATTCTGTTCCACCTTGTACTTCCCAATTAATACTCGATCCTTCATCTTTAGCTTCTGGATAATTTTCATAAACAAATAAAGTCTCAAATAAAGGATCTTCCTTCTTTAATTTCGTATGATTTTTGATATCTACTAAAGAAATTTGGGAGAAATCTAACATGTTGTTTAATGTTTCTTGAAATTGTTTCAATAAATCAGCAATGCTATCTGTATCTTCTATTTTTGCTATCATAGGAATCGTATTAATGAGCAGTCCAACAATTTCTTCTGATTTGAATAAATTATTCGACCTACCAGAGCTCACAATCCCAAAAACTATTCGATTCTGATGAGACATTTCCTTTAGCACCATCGACCAAATTAATTGCAATAATACATTAATCGTTACATGGTTTTCAGCTGAAAAGTCTCTTAATAGTTTACTTTGTTCTTTATCTAACTCCCAAAAGAGACTATCTCCCTTCTGGTTTTCCTTCGCTTGTTTTATAACAGGAAATGTGATCGTTGGTTGTTCAATATCCTTTGCTAGCACTTTCCAAAAACGGTTTAACTCTTCCGTATTGGTTCTATTCATAAACCGAATAAAGTCGCCATATTGTTTTGGTTTTTCAATAAGCCCTTTTGTGTCTTTTCCTACTATTTGGCTGTAAATTTCAAAGAGTTCATTGAGGACAATACTTGTGCTCCAGCCATCTAAAATAATATGGTGATGAGTCCAAATCATTATAAATTGATTTTCTTCGATTTTTATCAACTGGAATTTCATCAAATTCGAGTTATTTACGTCCATATCACGGGATTCATTGGATATCCTCTGTATTTCCTTTAATTGTTCATGTTCATTTAGCAATGTCATGTCGAATATTTCTGGTTGATAATCGATTGAATTGAATACAACCTGAACGTTGTTTTCTATATTTTTAGAGATGACCTTCATTCTTAATGCTTCATGACGCTCTACAACCTGATTCCATGCCTGGAATAATGCGTTTACTTCTAGAGTGCCTGTTATTCTGATTTGCATTTGAGAAATGTACAGATTTTCTGTTTGATTATTCATTTCAAGTTCATAGAGAATTCCTTCTTGAAGCGGAGTTAATGAGTAGATATTTTGTATTGATTTCTCCAATTTTGCGCCTCCCGATCCCATTATCATTGTGTTCCATCCATATCTACTTACTTCTTTCCTTCTAGGAAACTAGTAATCATCTCATTTATTAGAATTTAATATATGAAACAAGTCTTCCTCAGTAATCATGGCATCTGGAAAATCACTTTCTATTAACGAACTTTGTTTAGATTCAGTGCCCACGATTTCCATTACCACTTTATCAATAGCTTCTATTAATAGATCTATCTTATTCTTAGCTAATTTTGATATTATCTTTATGGTTAGTTTTCCGTCTTGAATCAAGGCCAGGAAATGTAGTTTCGGTTTATTTTCAAATTCACCAAAATCCTTGCTATTAGATGATTCAAATTGAGAGTCCAATTTTCCTAAATAATTAAAAGTAACATGGATATCTGGCTCCTGGATGACTCCGGGTCTTAAATACTTGATCACACCATAATCAAAACCTTTATTTGGAATTTCCCTTATTGCATTCTTTGTGTTTTTTAACGTATTATTAAATGTCGCATCTGAATGTAATAATATTGGATACATCGCAGTAAACCAGCCAACTGTTCGTGTAACATCTATTGTTTCGTCTACTATTTCCCTGCCATGGCCTTCCACTTCTATCCAAAAATTCTCTACTTCAAAAGATTGGTTCACACTCTTTGCGATTAATGACAACAAAACTTCTTCTACAGTTGCTTTAGATTGACTTGTTAATTCATGGATCAAAAACTCAGTTTCTTCTTCACTAAATGACTTCTCTATTGTTCTTTCTTCTTTTGCTATAAAGTCTTCTATTATCTTAAAATCAGCTATTTTATTTTTTATTTTTTGCTCCCAATAACGGATTGTTTTAGAATCCATTAACGTTTCATTGTATTTCTTTAAGAAGTTTGACCAATCTTTAAATGATGAAGTTTTAGTTGCCAGCTTTCCTGTTTGATTGTTTAATACTTGATCATGGAGATAATTAAAGTCTTCAAGTAAAATTCTCCAAGAAACAGCATCAACTAATAAATGATGGATTACCCAAAGGAAGCGATACTTGTTCGATTGTTCTTTCAAAACTAGCATTTTCATTATCGGTCCATTTCTTATGTCCAATGAACCTTGTATCGTCATTTCCCATTCATCTCTTGTTCTTATTCGTGTTTCCTCATCTAAATGATGAATATCCTTATAGACTAACTCCCATGTTTTATGATCAGAGTCTATATTCCCTAAATATTTATTGTTATGGTTTTCAAATAGGGTTAACAATCCATCATGATGTTCTACTATCTGAGATAGAATTTTTTCAATGTCCTCTATTTGAGCACAAATATTTTTACTAAACACAATAGACTGATTCCAATGATTGATAGAAGTCGTGTGTTCTGCAAAGAACCATTCTTGGATTGGTGTCAGTTCCACATTCCCTCTGGTATCAATAGGTTGAACCATGACTTTATTTTCAGTTCTCGCAATCGCAGCTAACTCAGCTACCGTTTGATTTTCAAAAATTGATTTCGGACTAATGATAATGCCTTCTTGTCTTGCTAGAGAGCATATTTGAATACTCTGAATAGAATCCCCACCAAGTTCAAAAAAGTTATCTCGGATACTTAAGACATCTATTCCTAAGACACTTTTGAAAATTTGAAGAAGAACTTTCTCATTATTCGTCTTAGGTACTTCTAAATCGGTACTACTTCTAGTGTCCGGAACCGGAAGAATAGCTGAATCAATTTTCCCATTTGCGTTTAACGGAAATTTGTCCACTTGTATAAAGAATGACGGGATCATGTAATTTGGTAATCTCTCTTTTAAAAATGCTTTTAACTGATTGGAATCGACTTGTTGTTTTGATGTGAAATAGGCAATTATTTGTTTATTTAAGTTTGGCTGATCTTGAATTTTAATGAATGAATCAATTACTTGCGGATACGTGTTGAGAGTGACCGAAATCTCATCAACTTCAACTCGAAATCCTCTTATTTTCACTTGATTATCCTTGCGCCCTAGAAAAATTAACTCGCCATTGCTCGTGAATTTTGCAAGGTCACCACTACGATATAAACGCTTTCCAACTTTAAAAGGGTGTTCAATAAACTTCTCTATTGTTAAATCATCATTATTAACATATCCAACTGCTAACCCTTCACCACCAATGTATATTTCACCAGTAGCACCTATTGGGACAAGCTTTTGCTCAGGACTTAATAAATAAACGTTAGTATTCAGTATTGGTTTACCTATCGATACTTTATTATTTTGAATCCTATTGTTTTCAAATGCCTTAAACATTTCAAATGTAGTCCATACAGAATATTCTGTCGGTCCATACGCATTATAAAAGTTTATCTTTTGATATCGATTTAGCAAGTCTATTGGGCATTCTGACCCCGCTGAACCAACGAACGTCACATCAGAATCCTCTATATTTAGCTCTTGTAATACCGCCGGTGGTAATACAAGGTGCGTTAACTTTTCACTTATGATTTGATTTTCAAGTGCGAATAAATCAAACATTTCCTCTTTATTATTTCCGATATGCAACTCTGCACCATTTAATAAGCTTCCAAATATCTCGTATATAGAAGCATCAAAATTAAAGGTAGCAAATTGTAATACCTTTGATGTCTCATTAAGTTGTAAGTATTTGTTTTGACTTATTACTAAATTCACTACACCTCTATGAGATAACATGACCCCTTTCGGTTTTCCTGTAGTTCCAGAAGTATAAATAATGTAAGCTAAATCTGAAGGTGCAAGCAATTTAGAAAAGCTTTCTGTATCTATGTAATTTACGGATTCAAGATTTATCACATTTGCTATCTTTTTAATCTCAGGTTCTTCTTCTTGATTCGTAATACATATATCTATTTTCGAATCATTAATGATATATTCTAATCTTTCAGTTGGCAGCATAGGATCAAGCGGTACGTATGCACATCCAGCTTTAATGATCCCCAACATACTGATTACCATATCAATAGATCTGTATACATGCAGACCTACCTTATTTGAACCATTTTTCATATGGTTTCTAACCAAGTTTGCAATCACATTTGATCTTTCATCTAATTCTAGATAGGTTATACTTTCTCCATTATCAGTAACGGCTAATTTGTTCGAATGGTTCTCTACGATCCTTTCAAAAATGGAGATGATTGTCTCATTTTGATATGTATCCGAAACTTCACCTTGCCACTCAGATAATAATTGATTCATTTGACTGTCATCTAAATAATCTAAATGACAAATAGGAATATTTGTATTTTGACAAATTTGGAATAACCATTTTTCGAAACTCTTCATGAGTCTTTCGATTGTTTCCCGATGAAATAGTTCATCAGAATACTCGAATTCAAGTACTAGCTTTTGAGAACCCTTTACTTTTATAGTAAGATCATAATTTGAAAAAGGAATGTCGAATTTATCTTTTTCAAGAGTGAAAAATGAATTGCTAAAGCTTCCATCGAAGCTTTCTTCCATTGCCAAAGCTGTTTGGAACAATGGAGAATAACTCAAGTCTCTGTCTGGATTAATGATCTCAACAATTTTTTCAAATGGAAAAGCTTGATGTTCTAATACATCCAAAATCAACTTACGATTTCTGGTTAAGATTGTGTGAAATGATTCTGTATCATCTACTGTTAACTTAAAAGGTAATGTATTAACAAAGCAGCCCACTGTACGAGCAAATTCTTCTTGGCCTCGGTTTGCGACGGTACTCCCGACAATGATTTGATTCTTCCCGGTATACTGACTTAAAAACACTTGATAGGCGGTCATCATAAAAGTATATAAAGTTATACCATTCTTCTTTAAAATCGTGTCTATCAATAAACGAAGTTCATCCGTTATATCCATTTCTAATCTGTCACCTGAATAAGAAGGTGATTTTAGGCGTTGAAAGTCAAATGGAAGTTCTAATACTTCTTCCTCTTGATTCAAATAACTTCCCCAAAACTTTCTTTGACTGGGCGTGCTCTCTTTGACCCACTCCTTATGCCAGGCAGCATAATCTAAATATTGCATTTCAATAGGGGGAATATCCTCAATCCGTCCCGTTTGAATCAATTCATAAATCCCCATTAACTCCTCGAAAAATGTCAAAAACGATACTCCATCAAAAATAATATGGTGAAAATTACATACTAAATAATATTTTTTTCTTCAATTCGAAATAGCTTCATATTAAATAACGGATCATTTTCTAGATTAAAACATCTTTTCATTTCTTCATTAAGATGGGAGGCAACCCTTAAGTTAATCACTTCGGGGTCTACTTTTCGATAGTCTTCATATGCTATTACACTACGACAATCTTTCATAACGAACTGAAGAATTTGATGTTCTTCACCTTTAAAATTCGTCCGCAAAGTTTCATGGCGTTCAATCATAATATCTAGTGCCTGTTGTAAGGCATCGATATCTACTACGCCATTTAAAATAAATTTAAATGGCATATTATAAAGCATTTTCTTTTCCTCTAGTCTATCAAACAGATACATTCGATCTTGATTATGCGAAAGTAATCCTTCACTTTCTCCTCGTTTGAAAGGTTTGTTTTCCTCGTCTTCTCTCATACTAAGAAGCATATCTATGAAACTCGCTAACTTTTCAATATTCGATTGACTTGAAATAATCTCAGGTGTTAACTGAATACCAAACTCTCTTTTTATTGAAGACAAAAACTCATGATGTTTTTCATTTGTTATTAACAATTCATTTATGTTTTCTAACAGTGTTATTTTAAGAGGATCGATAACATTTGAAATCATGTTTACTAGCTTCTCTTCTGTTCCACTAATTTTCCTGTTCATAGGAAATCACCTCAATTCTTTTCCATTCAACTTAACTTATTAATATCATCTAGTTGTTTGATGAGTACTGAAAGTTCCTTAATAGTCGATTGTTCGAACATCACTTTGATTGGTAATTTTACTCCCATGTTATTCTTCACCATTTGAATAAACTGCATTGCTAAAAGAGAGTTTCCTCCTAAATCAAAGAAGCTAGAATCTGTACTAAGGGTTTCTTGATCTAAAATTTCTTTCCAAAATCCAATAAGCTTTTCCTCGATTAACCTTTCCTTAACGACTATGGTAGTTTCCATATATCCTCGCCTCACTTAACTTTTATTTTTTCTAACATTTCATTGAGTAGTTGATTAAATACCGAAATGACTGATGACCTTAACTTCGGATTGACTACTGTCTCATTAAACTTAATTTGAACACTTGAACCAGGAGTAATGATAATGACGATTGGATAATGCGTTGTTTCCCTTCCTTCTTTCAAACTCACCTTGATTTCACTAGTACTAGGTAGTGTCATTGGGTAATTTTCGAAAGCATACAAAGAATCAAACAAGTGATCTTTAGCGTTCGCCCACTCATAAATATCTGATAATGGTGTATTTTCATAGGTACTTAATTCTAAAAACTCTTTTTGAACTTCATTTAGTAGTTCCTTGTAAGACTTCTCTTGGGTGATTTTCTTAATAAACGGGACAGTATTGATAAATGGACCAACCATAATCTCAATATTTTCAACGGGGATATTTCTACCCGATGTCACTACTCCACAACACACATTATCTGTTCCTTTTACTTCCTTTAATGTAGCAAGCCAAATAGTTAGAAAGAGAGTATTAATGGTAATCTTATTTTCCTGACAGAATCGTTGAATGGAAGTACTCAATTCCTCATCTAATACTTTCAAGTAGCAATTCTCAATATATTCCTCGCTTACTAATGCTCCTGTTAAACTAGGTCCTGGAATTTGAACATCTTGCAGTTTCTCCGCCCAATACTCTTGTAGTTCTTTATGCTTCGTATAATCTTTCATATATTCAACATACTTTTTAAATGAGGTACTCACGGATGAAGAAGGTGTTTTTGAATGATAAGTATTAAAAATGTCATTAATCACCATCGAGTAGCTCCAACCGTCCATAATAATATGGTGGAATGTCCATATTAATTGGTACTCATTCTCCGCTAGCTTAACGATCATGAAGCTATTTAACCTATTGTTCTCGATATCTATGCTCTTGTATTGATCTGCTAACAACTTTTCCAGCATCACATGATGATCATTCATTTCTTCATATTGAACTTCGATATCTAGAGAACTCATTAATAGTTGATAAAATATTCCTTTTCTACTTGAATATAATTTGGTTTTTAAAATATCATGTTTCCCTACTATTGTTTTAATGGCATTCTTTAATTTTCGGACATCCAAACAACCTTTGATATCAAAAATGAGTTGTACTTTATACTGGCTGCTCTCACTATCAAGCAAACTATGATATAACATCCCTTTTTGTAGAGAAGTCAGATCATAAATATCAACAATTCGTGATTCGCTGATTAGGAGTTGGTTAAGTTCCTCTTCAGGCATTTTTACTAATGGAAAGTCTTCCGACAAATACGTTGATTCTTTCAATTTTGTCTCTGCTTCTAATGTTCGTAGCAATTCTAGCAAGTTTTTTTCTATATAATTCTCAAAATCTTCTCTTGCAAAATGTCTGTTGTAATTTATTTTTATAGTTTGCTCATCATTTACTACCAGTAATTCAATATCTACTTCATGTTCAGTATAGGAGTTATGTTGAATATCTTGTTCACTAAAAAAGATAACTTCCTTCGCAACTAATTGATTGCTTTGATGAAACCTACCTAAATTATTAAAACTAATAATTGGCTTATTTTGTTTCACATGTGTTTCACCACATAGTTCTGTTATAATTCCATATTCAATCCCTTTATTAGGCAAAGCTCTTAACTTTTTCTTTGTAACTTGAATCGTTTTTGACAATGATTCTGTATTTTCTAGATAAACCGGGCACATCGTCGTAAACCATCCTACTGTTCTAGACAAATCGACATCGTCGAATAATTCTTCGCGACCATGTCCCTCCAAAGTAAAATGAATATCTTTTTTATTGAAATAATTCCCGATTATCCTAGCAAACAGAGATAAATAGAGTTCATCAATAGATGCTTTATAAGCTCTTGTCATTTGATTATAGATTTTGCTTGTGATCTCTTTATTTAGCTTCATTTCAAATGATCTTCCATCGTATACATTCTCTGTTTTAACTAATGGGCTTTCATACACTTCACTTTTTTCGTTTAGCCAGTACTCTTTAATACCTACAGGAATACTCTTTTTATATTCTTTTAGTTTGTTTGCCCATTCTTTAAATGATGTTGTTTTGTTATCCAGTTTTAGTTCTTGATTGTTGATATCTTGAATATATAATCGATCAAAGTCTTCGATTAAGATTCTCCAAGAAACCCCATCAACAATTAAATGATGAATAATCCAAATGATTGTATGCTCATCTTCGTCTGTTTTTATACAAACAATTTTCATCAGCGGCCCGTTTGAAATATTTATACCCTGCTGTGCAACGTTCTCGAGTTTAGAAATTTCTTGTTCTTGTAAGTCCTTATTCATGTTTGATAGATCTACGTATTTTGTACTCCACATTTCGTTGTGGTTCACATTCTTTTCAACTTTTGAAAATGCTTCTTTACTATCAAACCTTGATCTCAGCCCATCGTGATGTTTAACGATATGTGTCATGATCTTTTGAAGCTTTTTCTCACTCATTAGCGGGTAGCCTTTTAACGTTACAGATTGATTCCAATGATTATAATTATCAATTTGTTGAGAGAAAAACCAACTTTGAATGGGTGTAAATGATGCCTTTCCAAAAACATCAGACTGGTTTATTGTTAAATCGCCCTTCAATTCCACAACCTTTGCCAGTTCTTCAATGCTTTGTTTTTCAAAGATGTCTTTTGAAGTAATAAAAAGATTTTCTTTCTTTGCAAGTGAACAAATTTGAATACTTAGGATGGAGTCTCCTCCACATTCAAAGAAGTTATCAAAGATAGTTATTTCCTGATTATTCAGCACTTCTTTCCATATATTTAACAATTTTTGTTCCGTGCCATTAATGACACTTTTTTTGTTAGTCTCTTCCTGATTAGTTCTTGGATCTGGCAAGCTCTTCATATCCACTTTTCCATTAACTGTTAGGGGAAAAGAATTCATTTTAATAAAGTAAGCAGGAATCATATAATGAGGAAGATGATTTTTCATATATACACGGATATGATCTTCTTCCAAGTCATTGTCTGAAATATAATACGCAATAATAAATTTCTTCAATTTAGATTCATCTTTTACTGTGATAAAACAATCCTTTATACCTGTACATTTTTTAAGAACAGCATTGATTTCACCTAGTTCTATTCGATATCCCCGTATTTTCACTTGGTCATCCACTCTACCTACAAATAGTAAATTCCCATCTTCTGTATACTTAACTAAATCCCCAGTTTTATATAGTTTCTTAGAGTGATTAAACGGATTTGGAATAAAACTTTCAAGGTTCTTCTCTGCATTATTTATATATCCTCTTGCAATACCTTTACCGCCAATATACAGTTCACCTATTTGCCCTTTAGGAGTAAGCTTCATTCCAGAATTAAATACGAATGCCTCTACATTTAAGATAGGCTTTCCAATGGGAATCACTGTATCGTCACTTGGAAGTATCTTATATGATGTTGAAACAACAGTACCTTCTGTTGGCCCATAATTATTATATAAATCAAAGCTCAAGCGATTAGGTATCGTTTTTAAACGATCTCCACCTGTCAAAACAGCTCTTATTGATTTTGGAAATTTCATTTCGTTAATAAATAATTGCTCAAGCAGCCCCGTTGAAAAAAATGCGAGTGAGACACTCTCTTTTTCTAACTTCTCTGAAAGGATTTCTACATCAAGTAAATCATAGTAATCTAGTATCACGAGTTTATTCCCATTTGTTAAATACGGGAATATCTCCCAAACAGAAGCATCAAAAGAAGTATTTGAAACTAGTGTTGCTGCGTCTTTTTCATAAACAGAATAATGATTAATATGCCAGTCACAGAGGTTTGCTAATCCACCATGCTCAATCATGACCCCTTTAGGTTTTCCTGTTGTTCCTGAAGTGTAGATGATATAGGCTAAATTATTTTTCGAAATTCGTATAGAATGGAACTCTTCTACTTCACTTTTTTGTTGCTTTAGTATTTCTTCGACCAATATTAGCTTACTTTCTTCGCCAGGATATTTTGAAATTCCCTCATCGTTACTCAAACAATACATGATTTGAGAATCCTCAATCATGTGTTTTAATCGCGACTCTGGTTGTGACGGGTCCAAAGGTACATATCCCGCTCCAACCTTCATAATGGCTAAAATAGTCGTAACCATATTAATTGATCGATCCATAAAAATACCAATTTTATCTTCTATACCAACATGGTTTCGGAATAAGTGATGTGCAATCTGATTTGCACGAGCATTTAGCTCGCCAAATGTTATTTCGTCATCGCCATGAACAATGGCAATATCTTCGAAATTTGTTTTTACTTTATTCTCAAACCTAGTAATTACATCTTCAAAGTGATGATCATCCATTATTTCCAGATTTACTTTACTTGTACTCATTTCAATTATTGTTCGAAACTGTGCGGGCTCTAAATAAGACAAATCCCTTAGCTGCTTGTCATCCTGCGTTGTAATTTCTTGCAGCCAATGTTGAAAATTGTTAGCCATTCTTTGAATCGTAGTTTTATTAAATAATGATTTGTTAAATTCAAAAGAAATGACTAATGCATCATCAAATTCTTCTACTTGTACAACCAAATCAAATTTTGCTTTAAATGCATTAATTTTTTTAGGTTTTAATTTTAAAGTTTTATATGTTAACTTTTCTTTTTGGTTATTTTGTAGTACAAAAACAGTATCGAACAAAGGCGTTGAATCTATGGTCCTATCTAATGATAAATGTTTCAAAATTTTCTCTGTCGGTAAATTTTGGTGGTCAAAAACAGCTGTTATATTTTTTATATTTTTTCTCAAAATCTCTTCAAATGAATCTTCCAGAAAAACATTAATTTTAAAGGGCAAGGTGTTAACGAAATAACCTATTAATTGTTCCGTATCGACATTGTTTCTCTTCGCCAATGGGCTTCCTACAACAACTTCTTCTTCATCAAAATATACAGATAAAAAGGTTTGATATGCGGTTAGTAAACTCATAAACAAGGTTGATTTTGTTCTTTTGTGAAGATCTTCAAGATTTTTTTGAATATCTTTTGGTAATAAAAAGCTGATAATATCGGAAGTATTTTTACTATCATCTGTTTTTTGATAATCATATTGTAATAGGGACTTTTGACGCATTGTAGCTATTTCATTACTCCAGAACTCGTTGTCCTTGCTACTTATATAATTTGGTGAGGTTTTTTGCCATAAAGCATAATCACCATATTGAATAGATCTGTTATCTAAATCATTCTTTTTTCCATTCTCGATTTCCTCATAAATAGCAAACCAGTCGTTGATCAATAATGGAATCGACCAACCATCAAAAATAATATGATGGATATTACATATCAATTGATATTCACATTCGTTTGTCTTCACTAATGTAACCGACAAGAGAGGACCATTTTCTATATCAAATTGTCGTTCCGTTTCTTCTTTCACCCATTGATTTATTTTTTCTTCCTTTTTGTCTAAAGGAATATTCGAAATATCAAAGTAGTTAATAAAATGATAAGTCGACTCATCAAAAGCTAAGATACCTTTTCCAGATTGTTCTTGAATGACACTTTTTAAAATATGATGTTTCCTGCTCAACTTATCTAACGATATTTCCAGATTTCCTTTATTCACTCCTCCTGATATTTCATAAGAAAAAACTATGTTATATAAGGATTTGTCTACATTTGTTTGGTGAATAAACCACAAGTTTTCTTGCTCATATGATAAAGGGTATGTTCTCGTATCATTTATTTTTATAGGTATATACTCTTGCTTTTCCTCTTTATTTTTCCGAGTTTCTATAACTTTGGATAATTTTGTAATCGTGTCGTTTTCCAACATCTCTGATGGAGCAAACTCGATATTAAATAGATTTTTTATATTGACAATTAATCTCATTATCGATAATGAGTTCATTCCACTTTCAAGTAGTGACTGATTGTTTCTTATAGCCTCATTACCTATAATACTTACAACCATTTCTCTTACTTTCTCACTTATTTTTTCATCTACTACCAGACTCTCAGTAGTAGAGGTAGTTTCACAATCTTTTTTACTATCTACTTTGGGTAATAATAATTTATCTAGTTTCCCATTTACAGTTAAAGGAATTTTTTCTATCTTGATAAAAAAACTTGGGATCATATAAGCTGGCAACGAGCTTCTTACACTTTCCCTCAAATAGTCAGCAGCTAATTCTTCATCCGCAACATAGTATAAAAATAAATGCATATCATCGTTAAATGCTGTATCCGTTGTAACAACAGCATTTTTGATGTGTTTCACATTGTTGTACGCGCTCTCTATCTCTCCTAATTCAATTCTAAAACCTCTTAACTGGACCTGCTCATCATTCCTGGAAACATATTGAAGTTCATCATCATTTAAAACTTTCACTACATCCCCGGACTTATAGTAACGAACGTTATCAATATATGTAAATTTCTTCTCATTCATTATGATATTTTTATAGTAACCTAACGAAACACCTTTTCCTGAAATATACAACTCGCCTTCTTCATCTGAAGTTACTTCTTCTCCAAGTTGATTTATTACTTTAAACCCAAGGTGTGGCAAGACTTTACCGATATTTGTAATCCCTTTTTCAACATCACTTTTTTCAATCTCTTTGTATGTTACATGAACGGTAGTTTCAGTTATTCCATACATATTTATTAGTTTTGGTAACTTACTATTTTCTAGTGAAAACCAATGGGTCAACTTTTTGAAGTTTAATGCTTCTCCACCAAAAATTATGTATTTTAAATTCAATTCATTTTGACGATTAATGATTTCTTCACTCACCTCGAAGAAAGCGCTTGGAGTACAATTAAAAATTGTCGTTTGTGTACGTACCATTAAATCAACAAATGATATTGGATTTCGGCTTTCTTCAAATGAAACCACTACAACTTCTCCGCCATAAATCCAAGCACCCCACATCTCCCATACAGAAAAATCAAATGCGTAGGAATGGAAAAATGTCCATTTATCTTTATTATTAAGATCGAACAAATTCTCGCATCCTAAAAACAAGTTCATAACATTTTCATGTGACACACATACTCCTTTAGGATCACCTGTAGAGCCAGAGGTAAAAATAATATAGGCTGGATCCTTAGGGTCAACTAATGTGTTTGAATTATCACCTGTCATATCTTTTGATTTCTCTATCACTTCATCAATTGTTAAATAATCACAATCATTGTCGTTTATCTTACCTATGTCCCCTATTAATAACTTTAATTCTGAATTTTTTATAATATGTTTTACTCTTTTATTCGGACTTTTAGGGTCAATTGGTACATAGGTTACACCCAATTTAAGTAATGCTACTATTAAAAATAAAACATACTCGGATTTTTCAATATAAATCCCAACATTGTCTCCTTTTTTTATCCCTTTATTCTTTAAGTACATTGCCATTTTATTTGCTAAGATATTCGTTTCTTTATATGTAAAGTGCTTATCCTTATTTCTTATCGCAATATTATCCTCATGTCTTCTTACACTTTCTTCAAACAAATATACTAAAGAATTCATATTCACTGTTTTCCCCCATTATTTTAAATATGTGCCTGATGCGACCGTCAACATATGAAAAACTAAAGAAATTAAGGCTATGATAATTGTTATGATTAATGCATTTTTCCTTTTAATAAGTGCTAATTTTTCTAAGCTATAACTAAATACAATTAAACTAATAATATAAAACAGTTCAAACTCTGCCATGAATGTGTGCAGTAAAGAATTTTCATCATGCACTAGTAAAGCTAAACTAGTAAATGTTGTTTCTTTGCTCTTCACTAAGAGAGCGATGATTGCATTAACACCAGATCCAACTACAATGAATATCCCTGCATTTATAACAGCTTGACATATCCCTTTTATGTTTACAGGTCTTACCTTTAGAACTAAAAATAATAGACATACAATTAATATTTGAATAATAAATGTGACCAATAATCCTAAAGACCCCATTACAATTGTATTAATGACAAAATTCATAGCCCCTATCTCAGAAATGGACATGCCATTTAAAACACTCATCCCTTTTTGATCTGCAGAATATAATAAAAGTGTTGTTTCGATACCAGCAATTAAACTAAGCATTAATAGAGATATTATTAATTTGTAAACTTTTCCCTCTTTTTTAAAAAGAAATTGTGCTAGTTTGTTATTACTTTTACCTTGCGCATTTGATTCCATTTTTAATTCCATTGATATTTCCCCTATTAATTTATTTTTTTAGAATTTACTGGAAATGTAACGCTTCTTATTTCATCTTTCACGAGCTCAACAGTTGATTTGTATTGAGTAAAGTTTTCATAAAAAAGTGAAATACTATTATTTTTAATATCAAACTTCGAAATTTCATAGATTTGAAGTGGAGATGTTAATCCTGTTTTTAGTATTTTTGATAAACTTTCTTTTGCACTAAAGAAAATTTCTTTACTTAAAACACCATTGCTTTCCTTAATCAGCTTTTTCTCACATTCCGTTAGATATGTCTCTAAAAATTCAGAATCAGTTTTCGTTTTAGTTTCAATATCAATTCCCATTGGATGTAATTGATCAAAAATTAATATTCCGAAAGTTTTATCTGTATGTGTGATGGAAATCCCTAAATTAATTGACGGTAATAGGTTATTAACAATAACCGGTTGTCCAAAGACACCTTTCAACAGGGATATATTCTTTATTTCACTCAAACCGATATCTAGAAATTCCATAATTGCTAATTTTCCACAGTATAAACTTTTCTTTGCTTCTATGATTCTTTTGATTCCCTTTTGCAAATTTAAATATTTCCATTCTTGTTCGTTGAATATTTCATCAGCATATTCCAAATTAACTGAAGTTGATTCATAAAACTTGATGAAAGATTTGTAAATATTGCTTCTATTCATAAAATATTCAATCAATTACTATATTCCTCCTCTTCAACTGTTAGAATCACTGAAAAAGTCCTCACTTTTCATCCACTTTCTTACATAAAGGTTATACTTTTTATACAATAAATGGTTTTTATGGATGAATTGTTACCTATTATCATTATCGATAACACTTTATCACAACAATTTTACAGAGTCTATTAAAAATTTGTAAATTTTCTACAATACATAGCAACTTTACCAATTTTTCGAACTTTTTTCTCTAAAAGAGTATTTTCATAACATTTTTTGTGCGAATTTTGTGATTAAAAATTTCTTTTTCATAAGTTCGTTTAATAATTTATGGATAGTCAACAGATCAAAAAACATCAAAAATCAAATTGATTGCTTTCTTACTAAACAACAAAAAACCATATTTTATTTTTTTTCACTTTAATTTTGTGAAAAAAATAAAATATAGTTTTTCGTAATGTCGTATATATTCAATATCCGATCCTTTATGGTTAAGAATCATTTTGGTTGTTTCGTAAAAATATACATTGCCTTTTTTAAAATCTCGTTCTCTTCTTTTAGATCTTTGATTATTTTGTCCTTTTCTTCTGTCAATCTAAGCTCCGAAGAAACATTATTTGCGTCTTCAAAGCCCTGTTCGTTATTTTCTTTATAGGTATTGACCCAATTTCGTAAAGTTGGTATAGAAATATCAAGCTCTTCAGCCAATTCTCTAGGCTTCCTGCCTTCTTCCAATACTAATCGAGCAGCGTAAATTTTAAAATCTTTATCATGGTGCTTCCCCATAAATAGACACTCCTTTTTTAAATTTATTTAGTGCTGCCAATTTTCTATATCTCCCTTTAACATAGTAAGAATACTTTTCTAATATAAAGATTTTTATAAAGCCACTTTCAACCTATTTATCAAAATAGAAATTGTTATTATTACGATCATTAATATTATCAGAGCTGCTAAGAGAGGTTGGACACTGAACCAAATCAAGCAAAAATGAATGGTCGCAATAATGATTAAAATTGGCAATCCATATAATAGACTTATTAATACATTTGGGTTTGATTTAATTGCCTCAGATGGATTCTCCCATTCTATACTTGGGTTTTTCATATCAAATATTGGTGTTAGAAGATTGTAGCAAACTACTAAACAAGAAATAATTATTAACATGACTACATTTTCTAATTTCCAATGACCAAACAGTGCAAAGAACAAAAAGCTAACTACTACCGCTATAATACTCATTATTGATGAAAATATTACTTTAGAAAAATACACATATCCTTTATTAAACGGTGCACTCTTCAATAAATAATGGTATTTCCCTTCTCTTGAATAAGGGGTTCCACTTATATTATTTATACAACACAAGAAAAGGACCGAATATGAAAAGTATTTATCAAAAACTCCTTCTTTTGTTATGTTTAAATAATTCGGAAGCACTTCATTCTGTATTAACAATAGCATTACAATTGAAAATATTGGCGGTAATAAAAGACCTAAAGCTACTTGCATTTTAAAATAAGCTTCAGACTTAATAATCCATATCTCTCTTTGTAAATAGTTATTCCATTGATTTTTAGTGATATGAACCCTTGAGTTTTTCAAGCTCGTTTTGTTATTTTCTAATAACCCATTTTTAAAATAATTCACAGAAATATTTTCTATAATAAAAGAAAATAATAAGAGACTAAGTATTACTATAGAAATATAAATTATAAAAAATTGAACAGTTATTTGATTTGAAGCAAAAGCATTGATGATCCACTTTATCACTGGAATCATGTTTGCGGTTTCATAAATGTGTTTTAGTATAAATTCTATCGAGTTTTTTAGCCCTTCAATAGAAGTTATATCAATTTCCGAAAAAACCTTTGACATTTTAATTGTTGATTTGCTGGCAAAATAAATAATTGAAATAATCGAAAGCAGTATAATGACAGCAATGTTCACCATTAAATATGCTACTTTATTTTTAAATTTATAATAATATCTATTTATACAAGATAGAATAAATAAAAGGAGCAATGCTATTAATCCATTGACAATTGGTATAAATAACAACAATTTAATCGCTTCCACAAACTTTAGATCGATTATCAAGAACCCTAAGGTCGGTACTTGGACTGCCATTGATAAGACGATAGGCACCCATAAGCTACTGATCACTTTTGCTGTTGAAATCTTCTTATATGAGAGTGGGAGAGGTGCTAATACGTTAAATTCATAATAAGCAAAAACTTGTGAAGTAGATAAATAGCAAACCAAAGCAAAGACGAGAATACTAGAAATTGTTAGATTGTAAAACATAAAAACTTGAGTGTTTCCAAGAAAATAAACAAAGGCGTTTACAACAGTTAATTGTAAAAACATATAAAAAACGGCTATTATTAATACAACCTGTAGCATTGTCTGCTTGGGCTTTTTATAGAAGGAGGAAACAATAAATCTAGTTAATTGAAGTTTTTCCTTCATATACTTGCGCCTCCATAAAGATAGATTCTAATGAGCTTTCACCTATAATATTTTTTATCTCATCATGCAAGATGATTTTTCCCTCTTTTAAAATAGCCACTGTATTACAAACTTTCTCTGCTACATCTAACAAATGTGTTGAGAAAAATACTGTACCACCCTTTTCAACGTATTGTTTGATTAAACCCTTATAAACTAACACTGCGTTTGGATCTAATCCATTTAATGGTTCATCCATAATGATGATCGGTGGATTTATTGTAAAAGCTGCTATCAATGATACTTTATGCATCATTCCATAGGAATAGCTTCCCATTGGCTTATTAATGGACTCTTGCATACCAAACCGACTGATATATTCATCCAAACTTTCGTTGTCCTCATTATCGTATAGGTTCATCAAAAAACGAATCCAGTCCAACCCCGAAACGTTTTTAAATACATTAATGGTATCAGGGATGAAGAAAAATTGTTTTTTATATTCTATGCCGTCTTCTTTGGTCAGCCCATTTATTTCAACCATTCCATTTTCATAATCTAATATGCCCGTAATAATATTTAATGTCGTTGTTTTCCCTGCACCATTTGCTCCTATAAAACCTAAAATTTCCCCTTTTTTTATTTGTAAATTTACACCGTTTAAAATTTTCTTGGTTGAGTAACTTTTTTCTAAATCTGTGATGCTTAACAATGTTATCATCCCCCCATCACTTCATGATTAACACATTTCTGCCTTCTACTTATTCATTATTAAATTTCTTTTTAGAAATCCATATGTTTGTTACTAAGATTGTTAGTGCTGACAATACAATTGTCGATATTACACTCCAGATTACATCTGTATTGACTGTTCCTAAAATAAGTACTTCCATAGCATGTTTACTCATACTTGCCGGGTTCACATTGTCTATAACAGGACTTAAACCCACTACGATTCTACAGCCCAGTAAAAATACTATTGATATTAATGCAATAATACCCTGACTATTAAAAATAGTACTGATCATTGTCGTGAATGAAACTATAAATAGAATCCACATCAGATAGAACAACAAAGCTACTAATAAGTCCACAAAATCAACTCTCGTAAACAATAAAATAACATACAGATATGAGACCAAGTATCCTAGCACTACACTGCAAGCAACAAACAAATAATTGGAAATAACTTTTCCACTTATATAAGAAACAACCGTAACAGGTCTTGTAAGAATAAAGGCTAACATACCATTTGCTTTATCAGACTGTACGACCCCCATCATGGAAACGATTATAATCATGACCCCTAATTGATCAAATTGAGACCCTAATGTACTAGCAAGTACTTCGCCGCCTTTTTGAGCAGCCATACTTGGATCAATAGTGATCCCTTGGCCTCCACCTAGTGCCTTTAATATTGAAGGTAAGTAATAACTAACAACTGGTTGAGTTAATCCTAAAAATATAAATACAAGAGGCAGCCAAATAACTTTGAATTCACGTACCATCTGCACAAATTCCTTTTTCGCTAAAACGGTAAAATTATTCATTTTCCCACCACCAATTTTAAGAATATCTCTTCCAATGTATCGTTATCTATTTCAAACCGTACAAGATCAACATTGTGTTCCAGAGCACTCGCCAGTAATAAATTCTTATTTAATTCTATATTTTCCACTTCTATTTTTAATTTATTTCCAATTACCTCTACACCTTTTACAAAGTTTAAGCTTTTAACGATTTCAATCCATTCTTGATTTTTAACTGTTAAATCAACATTAATTTTATTTTCACTATTCCTGTTTAATAATTCTGTCATTGTAGTATCTTCAATTTTTTCACCATTCTTTATAATGACAAATCTCTCACATATTTCTTCTGCATCACTTAATATATGTGTTGATAATAAAATGGTCGTCTCTTTCTTTATTTCTTCTATTATATTTAGAACTTCTCTTCGACCAATTGGATCTAATGCCGAAACCGGTTCATCCATTACAATCAAAGATGGTTTATGTAACAATGCTTGTGCAATTCCAAGTCTCTGTTTCATTCCACCTGAAAAGGTTCTTACCTTTGAATTCTCTTCCCCACTTAACCCTACTTTCGACATTATTTCTGGAATACTCCGTGTTAATTCTTCCTTCTTTATTCCTGATAGCTGTCCCATAAAAGTAAGGGTTTCTTTGGCAGTCATCCATTGAAAAAAGTTTGGGTATTGTGGTAAGTAGCCTATTTCCCTTTTCATTTTAGAAATTTTCTTACCACCAAGTAAGACTTCTCCCATGCTTGGATCTATAATATCTGCAATAACTTTTATTAGTGTCGATTTACCTGCCCCATTAGGCCCTATCAATCCAACACATTCCCCTGATTGTAGTTCCATTGAAAAATTATTAACCGCTGTTTTTTCTTTAAATTTTTTAGTAACATTTTTGATTTCTAATTTCATATTCTGTCACTGTCCTTTCTACCAATAACAAAGTACAGTATTGGACCAAGAGTGTTTACAAAAATAATAATGAGTGTCCACAATAAAATATTTTTCCTCGTTTTTCGATGTCTGTATAAATCAATTAAAGCTATAAGGACTAAAATAAATCCAATAGCAATTACCGGTAAAATAATCGGCAGAAAAGACATGAAATCAATATTCTTAAATTCGTCCCATCCGTAATGCAATTGCATAACTACCACTCCTATAATTTAATAACTCAAAATAAAATGTTATCATTATTGATAATGATAACATGATAATTGGAATATTGCACCTGTTTTTTTCTTTTAAAAATATTGTTTTAGTTTTTATTGTTATTTATAATGATAATATTATCATTATAAATAATAACAAAAATATAGTGGGATTTATGTAAGCTAAAAGCTAGGATTTTTTAATCCTATTGTATGAACTCATTTCATCTTTTTAAAAAATAATTACATATATTTTTAAAAAAATGCATATTACTTTCTTCAAAATACATTACGGTAAAAATTTTCTAATTTGATTAAATGTATTCTTCTACTATTATCTTACTTAAATGAAAATGATTTAACCATACACTATATGACAAAATGAAGTTATTATTCGTGATCTATATGATAAGAAAAGAACAATATTGGGATTATCGAATTGATTATCATTATGTAGTATCAAATTTCTAATGTAAGGAGAATAAAATGGTTAATAAAGCTGAAATTTTAATGCACCCCGTAAGAATAAAGATCTCCCAAGCTTTAATGAGAAACAGAGAAAATGGATTAACACCACTAGAAATGTTAAAAATCATTAAAGATGTACCTCAGGCAACATTGTATCGACATATACAAGTTTTGTTAGATTCTGGAGTTATTCGCATTGTGAAAGAAAAAAAAGTGAGATCAGTTTCCGAAAAATACTACGTTTTGAATGAAGAAGAGGCACGACTTAGTGGAGAAGAGTGGAAAAAATCTTCTAATGAGAAAAAGTTGAACTATTATTCGTATTATCAATTATCACTTATGACTCAATATCAAAATTACCTTACTAAATTAGAAGAACGAGATTGCTCAGAAGATGGTTCAACCTTTTCACTTTTAGAACTAAAGCTTGATGATGAAAGTTTTATTAACTTTCAAAATGAATTAAACGATCTAATGTTAAAATACTACAAAGCCACGAACCAAAGTGCTAAACAGGATTCTCCAATTCGAACCATTGGCGTTACCATTATTCCAGAATCATAAACAAATGAAAAAAGGCTGCCCAAAACCAAGGTGCCATGAACCCTGCCCTTAACATATAGAAAAAAACACTACAAATAAAAAAACGAGTGTAAAACAGCTTACGTTTTACACTCGTTTTTTTTTGAGTTACACCAACGCTTCTCTTCTTATTGGAGAGGCTTTCAGTAAGGTAGCCGGGTTTATAGAACAATAAAATATCCGCGTTTTAAACGTGGAAGTAATTCAAATTTTATATCTTTACTAAGGCTTCTTTTATACTGCTGTATACTTCGTTCCAAAGCTGTTTATCTTCAGAAAAAGCTTTAGTCATTTTTTTAAATACTTCTTTTTGCTCTGCCTCGAAGCTTTCGTCATCCTTAGGTGGCAGAACTGATCGCAACTCCATTACTTTCTCTTGTACCTTTGGCGCACGAGGCCCCCAAACCGCTTTTTCTTCACCATTCTTATCAATAAATATAAAAATAGGAATTGAACGCGCTGTTCCATTTGTTAAGTATTGATCTATCAGCTCAAGGTTTTGATCACGTAAAACCATGTGAGTTTCAATATTTGCGGCTTCTGCAATGTTTAAAAGAATAGGTATATTCATCATCGCGTCTCCGCACCAGTCTTCAGTAATGATAATAACTCGAAGGTCTTTCGCTTTTAAATCATTAAAAAAATCTTGGTCTACCTCCGAAACAGAAAACCGATCATAAATCGATTGTAAGCTTTCTTTATGAACATTCATCGAAGCAACAAAGTCTTTAGCAGGAATCCCCTTTTCAAACCATTCATTCAAAGTCGTCATCATAATTCTCCTATCTTTATTTATTTAAAAGTACCATAAACAACTTATGATTTCATTGTTTCCACTCTAATAATCAACAAGATTTTCCGAGTTGTGGATCACTAACAGCAGCCTGATAAGTAAAAACATGTTTTCTTTCTCGTGTGAAAAGGGAAAACTCTAATTACAATTAAAAGCTAGGGCTAACTAACTATTATATTTTGAGCATTCAGTCAGTTATTTGCTGTGTACCGGTAATTTCCGGCAGCATCATGATTGGTGATTCTTCTATAAACAAAAAAGTCATATATATAGGTAGGAGAAAAGAATGGAGGGGCTAGGATTTCTCCTTGTCTCTCTTTCCTTTGTCCGCACCTAATATATGCCTTCATTTGATGGATATAACGAAGATGTGAGAAATCTAATCCTTACTCCCCTTAATTTGCTATTTCTTCATTAACAAAGCGATTTTTTGGATTCTTTAATCCAAGGTGATCACGGAGAGTGTCTCCTTCGTAGTCCAAACGGAACAAGCCCCTCTCCTGTAAAATTGGAACAACCATCTCGACGAAATCCTCTAAGTCGCCTGGTAACAGTGGAAATTGAAGCATAAAGCCATCTGCAGCTTTTTCGGTAAACCATACCTCCATTTCATCGGCTACTTGAGTTGGTGTACCGACAAATCTATCACGTCTGGCAGGACTGAAAAATCTCGCATATAATTCACCGACTTTTAAGTCTTCTTCATCAATAATTTTCTTCATTTCATTAAAGTTACTTTGTATGCTATTTACTGATGGAAACTCAACATCCTTCGCTAACGTATCTAAAGAATATTTAGAAAAATCAACATTGCCCATATAACCAGAAACGAATTTCAAACTCTCATAAGGGTCGACGAGACTTTGGAGTTTGAGATATTTTTGAATTGCTATTTCTTCGGTTTCTCCGATAATAGGGGAAATGCCGTGAAGGATGTGGAGCTCCTCTCCGCTTCTTCCAAAATCCATTAAATACGATTTTAATTCTTGATAATATCGTTTCGATTCTTCAATGTTATCCCAATGTGTGAAAACGACTTCGGCTGTTCGAGCGGCTAATCTCTTCCCTGGTATAGAGGCACCCGCTTGAATAATAACCGGCTGTCCCTGCACCGAGCGTGCAATATTCAACGGACCTTTAACCGAAAAATAGTTGCCTTTATAATGAAGCTCATGCACTTTATCAGGATCAAAAAATTGTCCCGTTTCTTTGTTATACACAAATGCATCATCTTCCCAAGAATCCCATAATCCTTGCACAACGTCGATGAACTCCTCTGCTCGTTCATAACGATGATCGTGCGCCCAATGTTTATCGCGACTGAAATTCAAGGCTGTCTCTCCGGTCGCATCAGCTGTTGTAACAACATTCCACCCCACACGTCCGCCACTTATATGGTCAACAGAAGCAAATTGGCGAGCGAGTACATAAGGTTCACTGTACGTTGTAGAAGCTGTCGCCCCAATGCCAATTTTTTCTGTCGCTGCAGCTAATGCTGTAATTAGTACAATCGGATCAAATCGATTAAGTATTTGAGGATGCGATTCATGATTAATGGCCAAACTATCTGCCACAAAGGCAAGATCAAATTTCCCTTTCTCCGCAATTTTTGACAGTCTTTGCAAAGCTTTCACATCAATACTTGCATTCGGATTTGATGCCGGATGTCGCCACGACGCAACATGCATACCTGTTCCAATCAGATAAGCAGCTAGCTTCATCTGTCTGTCTTGAGCCATTCTAATCTCTCCTTATTTATTAGAATATATCTCCTTATAACTGCTCAATTCTTTCAAGGTAATGAATGTTGGAATATAGTTTCCATTATAGGTATCTTCAATAAATTTAGCTGTTTCCTCTGATTGATAGAGATCAACTAATTTTCGGAAAATTTCATTGTCTTGATCTTCACTCCTAGCTGCTATGATATTAATATAAGGCTTTGCAGTATTATTTTCATGAACAAGAGCATCTTTTAAAGTGAGTCCCGCTTCTACCGCAACTCCATTATTAATCACCGAACCAGCTGTATCTTCCATCACACGTGGAGCACTGGCACTATCGACAGGAACAATTTCGATTTTCTTCGGATTTTCTTTTATTTTGTCCTGTCCACCACTTCCGTCAAAGTCATCAACAACCTTTAAGAGTTTTGCTTCTTGTAATAACAATAAAGCTCTTCCCCAGTTTGCTGGGTCATTGGGCACAGCAATTTGTGCACCATTTGGAATTTCTTCCACCGATTTATATTTACTTGAATACAAACCGAGAGGAGCAATAATTGTAGTCCCAATTGGAACGATATCTGTATCGTTCTTCGCATTAAATGAATCTAAATAGGCAACATGTTGAAAGGCGTTGATATCAATATCCCCTTCTGCCAGCGCTTCGTTCGGATCATAAGCCGATGAGAAATTAACAATTTCAATTTCCACCCCTTCTTTTTCAGCCTGTTCCTTTAAAAATTCCCATGTTCGAAGTTCAGAATTTCTAATCCCGACCTTCACTTTCGTTTGTTTCCCTCCCGCATTAGTTGAATCACTTGAGCAACCTGTCAATAACACCCCCAAAATAAGCAATAAAGGTAAAATACATTTTTTCATCATTTATTCCCCTCTCTGTCTGTTCAGTACCACCACTACACCCTTCTAATTTTTCGTTCGAGTATATTTCCTAAACTTTGTACTCCCTGAACTACAATTACTAGAATTACAACGGTGACGAATATCGTAATAGTACTAAAGCGTTGATAGCCATATGTTATCGCTACATCACCAAGTCCACCGCCACCTATAGCTCCTGCCATAGCTGTAGCGCCTACTAAACCAATTGTTGCAGTTGTTATACTCAGAATTAACGACGCAAAAGCCTCAGGCATTAAAAACCTGAAAATAATTTGTAACGGTGTTGCTCCCATAGCTTTCGCAGCTTCAATAATGCCTTCATCTACTTCTAATAGCGAATTCTCTACAAGTCTTGAGATATATGGGCCAATATGAAGCACGAGTGGTACAATTGCTGCTGTCGTACCAATCGACGTACCAACAATTAGTCTTGTGAATGGAATAATCGCCACAAGCAAGATAATAAACGGAATCGATCGGAAAATGTTTACAATTGGATTCACTATAGAAAAAATAAATCTATTTTCATAAATATGACCTTTTCTTGTTACAACCAATAATATGCCTAAGAATATTCCAATGATGCTTCCAAAAAAAAGTGAAATACTAACCATGTACAGCGTTTCCCACAATGCGTTTAAAATGAGCTCTTTGCTGACTTCCATCCTTCGTAACCTCCTTCACTTCAACCTTTTGATTCTTTATAAACTGTAATGCCCGATTTATTTCATCATCATTTCCTATTATTTCAACAATTAAATTACCAAATGGGATGCCTTGTAACTCAGTAATATTGCCGAACAGAACGTTTATTTCCACACTAAACCTCTTCGCTGTTTTTGAAACGATAGGCTGCCCAGAGCTCAACCCAAAAAAATCAATTTTAAAAATACGGCTGAAATAGGCATCCTCTTGTAGCAACCCATATACACTTGATGGCACTTCATCGCGAACAACCGATCGAATGAAGTTACGTGTTGTTTCTGTTCGTGGACGGGCAAAAATATCGAACACATTTCCTGATTCAATCACGCTACCATCCTCCATCACTGCAACCCGATTACAAATTTCTTTAATCACTTCCATTTCGTGCGTGATAATTAGAATGGTAATTTTATATTCATCATTTATCCGTTTCAACAGATTCAAGATTGATTTTGTTGTTTGTGGATCCAATGCCGATGTTGCTTCATCACATAATAGAATCGAAGGGTTTGTAGCCAACGCACGGGCAATCCCGACACGCTGCTTTTGTCCTCCTGATAGCTGATTTGGATAATTCTTTGCTTTGTCTTCTAGACCAACAAAGCGGAGAATCTCATAAACTCGTTCTTCAATCTCTTTTTTCTTTTTTTTACTTAACAATAATGGCATCGCCACATTATCAAAGACTGTTTTGGAATTAAGTAAATTAAAATGCTGAAAAATCATGCCAATATTTTTCTTAGCTTCACGCAAATCTTTTTCAGACATCTTTGCTAGATCTTTTCCTTCTACAATCACTTCACCTAAAGTAGGATATTCTAATAGATTCACAGTTCGGATGAGTGTACTTTTTCCTGCTCCACTAAAACCGATGACTCCGAATATATCCCCTTTTTCAACGGTTATATTAATCTCCTTTAACGCTTCAATTTTCTTCTCTCCGTCATCAAATACTTTTGAAACCTGACGAAATTCAATCAAAGTGGCCACTTCCTCTTTTTAACTAGTTTGGTTTAGAAAACTCACTTCACTTAAAACGCAGGCACGACGGCTCCTTCATATTTATCTAAAATAAATTCTTTGACCTTTTCCGTCGTTAAGGCATTCGCAAGCTTTTGGATCGCTTTATCGTCCTTATTGTCTGGACGAGCAACTAAAATGTTAACATATGGTGAATCCTTTCCTTCAATTATCAGTGCATCATCGAGAGGTTTTAACCCTCCTTCTAGCGCATAGTTTGTGTTAATGGCCGACGCTTCCACATCGTCAAGCGAGTGAACTAAAAGAGGGGAATCGACTGGAATGAATTCTATTTTTTTATCATTTTTTGTAATATCCTCAATCGTATAATCCCCTGACTTAGACGAATCCAACTCAATGATATTATTTGCTGCAAAAAGCTGTAACGCTCGTGAAAAGTTTACTGGATCTTTCGGTACGGCTACTTTCGCTCCGTCTGACAATTCCCCTATAGACTTAATTTTCTTGGAATAGACACCAAATGGTTCAATATGTACGCCCTTCACATTAACCAAATTTAAACCACTATCTTTATTTACTTGCTCTAAATACGGTGTATGTTGAAAGAAGTTTGCATCCAATTCTTTGTTTGCTGTTTGTTGATTCGTTTGAATACCATCCGTAGAAATCACTACTTCTAGTTTCACGCCCTGTCTTTCTAAATCCGGTGCGATAAACTCTAAAATTTCGGCATGTGGAATCGAGGCTGCACTAATTTTCAAAGTCACTTCCTCATCTTTGTCTCCTTTACTCTCCGATGATGTTTGCTCATTATTTCCACAAGCTCCTAATACCAGTAATACTACTGTTAAAATCGTCACTGACAGCCATTTAATTTTCTTCAATGTTCCTCACTCCTTTTTTTATCCTTTTATATTGGAATAAATACTTGCAAATATTTATCAGCTGATTCATATCCGCTGGATGTTTTCTTTTCCTTCTATATGTATAGTCTCTTCCCCTAAGAGAAGCGGACTCAACAACTGAAATGATTGGATCCGTTCTACTTCTTTTCGGAGCGGTGTATGTAAAATAAATTCATCCACTTGATAAGTTTTATGAAGTTCCTTTAAAATTCCGTTTACATATCCTGGAGTCCCAGCAATAACACTTGCGGTCTGCTCTTCTATTTCGTAAGCCTCACCAGCCTGCTTCTCAAATGATTCAGCCTGTTCACGTGATTGAACTGTCAACGTTCGGCCACTTTGAAGATGAACTTTAAATAGTTTGTGATCGCTTGCCAGCTCCTCTGCTTTTTGTTGGGTAGGGGCTGCCACAACGGCTACAGATACGATAAAACGACCATCTGGGTACTTGCTTCGGTAAGCAGAGGAGGCTTCATTCAGCATGGTATCATCACTATTAATAAATCTGGCGAATACAAAATCCATTCCGAGGTTAGCGGCTAGTTGAGCACTGTTTGAACTGGCACCAAGCAGAAAAGTTTCGGGCTTCTCAGGCGGTATCGGTGTTGCTTGAATACCAGAGAGAAAGTGATCGTCATTGATTGAATTTTCAATAATCTCTTGCAATAAGGATGCACGTTCCCCAAAATCTTTTCCATCATTTACAGTTCCAAATTGTAATGCCTTTGTTGATAAAGGAAATCCACCTGGTGCTTTACCAATGCCAAGATCTACCCTCCCCGGGGCAAGAGTGGATAAAACATGAAAATTTTCAGCGACTTTATAAGGACTGTAGTGCTGAAGCATGACACCTCCCGAACCTACACGAATGGATGTGGTTTGCGATAATAAATAAGAAATTAATACTTCCGGTGAAGATCCAGCAACTTGTTCCATATGATGATGTTCCGATACCCAAAAACGGGTATATCCCCACTCTTCAGCTTTTTGAGCTAGGTTTACGGTTTGCTTAAGTGCATCAACTGCCGAATTCCCAGGAAAAATGGGGCTTTGATCTAATATTCCAAGCTTAAAACTCATATATCTCCCTCCAATCATCAATACCAAGTTAACAAATCGAATTAGTTGTTTTAATTCGATTGAAATTCATCCTAACATTGTAAACAAGCACTTGACAACACCTTATTTGATAGAAAAATTTATTTAATTGATAAAAAAACTCTATCATTCGCTTATGAGTATGGAATACCTTTGCCAAATTACTTAAACTCACTTTCGCCTATTAGGGTTAAGAAATATTTTTATAGAGACCTAATCTTCTAAACCCTATCAGAACTAAGAATCATCAATGAGAGGAAGAGAAAAGGATAGAGGAATCTATGAAAAACTTGAATGAATTAATGAACGAAGAGTGGCTATGTAGTTAAGGAAAAATGGAGGGGGCAATGTTCGCATCAGCTGACTTGCAGAAGAGAAAAGAGGCTCCCAATCGGATAAGTCATTCACGGAGCTTCCACAACACAAAAGCAGCTATCTGAATAGTTAATTTGTGGTGGATATATCATGCCTTTGCTTGAAATTAAGTTGCAGATATCCTTGGAATTACGACAACTAGGGTGCTAGGCACGAACCAATTTTAGATCGTGTCTGACACCTTTGTCATGTATGTTCACCACTTACCCTGGTTATGTAATAAATCCTTGGCACTTTCATATAAAAAATAAGCGGCTTTAATAATGGATTTTTCATCAACAGTAAAAGCTGGATGATGCCAGTCTTCGTTTCCGTTTGTACCAAAAAAGGCAAAGGTACCGGGGATATGTTGAAGGTAATAAGCGAAATCTTCACCACCCATTGAAGATTCTGGATTGATTACATGCAATGATTGCTGCCGAGCAGACACGCGTGCCATCTCTGTAACTGCAGGATGATTAAGAAGCGCAGGGGGCCCAGGAAACCAACCAATCTCAGCTTCCTGTGAAAAAGCAGCTGCAATATGATTCACAATCGAATAAAACTTTTCTGTTACTTCTTCGCGGATCCCAGAATTAAAGGTTCGAATCGTTCCTTCCAATATGACGTCACCCGGAATTACATTCCAAGTGTTTCCACCTGTTATTCTCGTAACACTCACCACAGCACAATCTAATGGGGATACATTCCGGCTGACGATAGTTTGAAGAGCGGTAATAAGCTGAGCCGCTGCCGCTATTGGATCTTTTCCGTTTTGAGGGATGGCCGCGTGGCTCCCCTTCCCTTGAAGAACAATATGAAAACGGTCCACTGCCGCCATTAACGGACCATCTTTTATCCCAATGGTGCCGACAGGCAAATTGGGTTTATTGTGCAGTCCAATCACAGCCGCTACATCGTCAATTTGACCATCTTTTATCACATGCACCGCTCCACCACCTAATTCTTCTGCGGGTTGAAAAAGCAATCGCACTGTCCCGGACAACTCTGATTGATATTCTTTTAAAAGGTAGGCAGCACCTATTGCAGCTGCCGTATGAAAATCATGGCCGCAAGCATGCATCACTCCTTTTACTTTCGAAGCAAATGGAAGCCCGGTTCGTTCCTCAATCGGAAGAGCATCGATATCCGCCCTTATGGCTACTGTCGGTCCGGGTTTACCACCCTTTATATCTGCAAAAACACCTGTTTTCAATCCTGTATGACGGATCTCAATGCCCTCTTCCTCGAGCCACGTTTGTATCGATTTTGTCGTTTCAAATTCTTCATTTGATAACTCCGGATATTGATGTAAATGGCGCCGTATCGATATTAAGCGATTTTCCAGCTCTCGACTCATACAGTCGCCTCCTTCTATAAATCTAAGCGATAGCATTTTACTAAAATATCATGATTTTGAAATTCTTTCGTTCGATCCCGTTTAAAGCCAAACCATTCGTATAGTTTAATGGCTTTATGCATCTTATCAGTAGAATGTAGATACAAACTGGACGCACCTTGCGATTTTGCATAAATTACACTAGCTTTTAATAATTCCTGTGCGATACCGCGTCCCCTTGACTCGGGATGAACGGCCAACAACCGAATGATTGGTGAAAAAATCCCAAGTTCCGGCTTTTCATATGCTTTTTCAGATGACTGAAAAAGCTGTAATGTACCAAGGATATCCTGATTGCACTTTGCAACCAACACCTTATCAACATGTGGATTATCCACCGAGGATTCTATATTTTTTAAATATCCTTCCCAAGCTTCCGGGTTCGAATATTCATGTTCATATTGTTGATAACTTTCTACCAATAAGCGGCGCACCGTCTCTTTATCTTCTTCAATCAATTCATCGACTACGATTGTATTAATCATACGTCCTCCTTTTGCCCCTTCCTTTAATTGGCCCTTTCTTCTAAAAACGATACGGAAAAATCTCTTGATATCCGGTTTAAAAATTGACGTGTTCGCTCTTCCTTTGGAACATTGAAAATCTCCAATGGTGAACCTTCTTCTACAATGACCCCGCCATCCATGAAAAGAACACGATCCGATACCTCTTTAGCAAAACTCATTTCATGGGTTACAATCACCATCGTGATGCCTTCCTGTGCAATTGCTTTTATGACAGAAAGCACCTCACCGACCAACTCAGGGTCGAGTGCCGAAGTTGGCTCGTCAAATAGAATGACCTCCGGATTTAAAGCAAGTGCCCTAGCAATTCCAACACGTTGCTGTTGACCTCCTGACAATTGCGAAGGGAAATAGTTATGTTTATCTCCCAAACCTACTTTTTCCAATAACAGCTCGCTTTCCCGTTTCGCTTCAGCTTTCTTATATTTTTTTGTAACAATTAACCCTTCCATTACATTCTCCAAAACAGTTTTATGAGCAAATAAATTATAATGCTGAAAAACCATTGCCGATTGTCTTCTAAGGGATAAGATTTCCCTTTTGGTCGCCTTCTTAGACTTCACCTGTATATCTCCCACTTGAACAATTCCCTCATCTGGTTTCTCCAGAAAGTTCAAGCACCTAAGCAGGGTTGTTTTCCCTGATCCACTTGGTCCAAGTATGGTAACTACTTCTCCCTTGCCTATTTTCAAATTAATTCCTTTTAAAACGGGCTGCTGGTTAAATGATTTTTTTATATCTTTTAAATAAATCATTGTACTCCTCCTCGATTATAGGCAGTGGCCTTTTTCTCAATTAAAAACGAAAGCCCCTCTGCAATGATTGTGAGGCCCCAATAAATTAAACCAGCAGCGATAAAAGACTCCAAAAATTTCAAATTGGTGGATGCAACTATATTGGCTGCTCCTGTCATTTCTTTTTGCGATACAATGAAAGCAATGGATGACGTATGCAAGAATCCAATGAAAATATTCGTGAAATTCGGGATGGACTGGGCAATGGCCTGTGGCAAAACAATTCGCGTCATGGCTTGAAACGAATTCATACCCACGGAATAGGCTGCCTCCATTTGGCCATTGGAGACACTGATAATTCCCGATCTGAATATTTCTGATAAATAGGCACCCGCACTCAACGATAAGGCGGTTAAGACAAATAAAATAATCGGAATGGAATTAGATTGAATACCCAAATCAAATTTTTTGGAAATTTGATCGATTAATAATGGAAAACCGAAATAAATGAGCATTATGTGCATAATAATCGGTGTTCCTCTAAAGAAGGAAACATATCCATTTGCAACTCTACATAGAAATTTCACTTTATATACCCTAATTAAGGCAACAGCGAGACCGATAATAAAACCTGCAAGAAGAGGAAGAATCGTTAAGATAAGTGTGATCGGAAGTGCTTTAATAATCTCCTTAAAAGCAGTCCAAATAAATAGAATATCAATCGTCAAGTCCTTCTCTCCTCCCTTTGTTATCCAGTAACAGACACATCAACAGTTCGATGCCGATTAATGCGATTTTCATAAAGTCTGAATATTTTCTCAAACAATAGCACGACTGCATAATAGATAACAGCTAATGAGAGATAGACTTCGAGAGCATGTGCAGTTGCAGCAATTAATGTCTCTCCCCTACCCATCATATCCATTACGCCGATGGTAAAGGCAAGTGAGGTATCCTTCAAGGATCCGATAATAGAGTTTGCGATATTCGGAAAAGCAATCCGTAATGCCTGCGGAAGCACAATTCGAAAAAAACTTTGACTATTATCCATACCAACAGAATAGGCTGCTTCCGTTTGCCCATAATCGACAGCCTTAATCGCTCCTCGGAATATTTCTGTGAAATGCGCCCCATTACTTAATGCATACGTAATAATGACAAAATAAAGAGCATCCATTCTTGAAATATCAATATTAATGAATAAAAGGATTGCAGGCAGTCCATAAAAAACTAGAAATAATTGTATTAAAATAGGAGTTCCCCGAATGAATGAAATATACAAAATGACAAATTGATTCAAAACAGGGATACGAAATAATCTCAGGATGGCTGCCGCTATCCCGATGACCATTCCTAATAAAACGGATGCTGCCAGAATTTGCAATGTTACTCCAAGGTAATATATTAACGTCGGAATGAAATCGACGATTAATGAAGGATCGAATGCTTTCCCCATGCTTTAGCACCTCCGCGCTTACTACTATCTAATTAAAATCCTACTGAATAGTCTGCGCCCAGCCACTTTTTACTTAGTTCGCTAACTACCCCTTCTTTTTTCAGCTCCACAAGTACTTCATCAATTCTCTTCTGTAAAGGTGTTTCGTCTTTTCTTAGCAAAAAGTATACTTTTGAATTAAGAAGTGGCTCACCCACAACCTTTTGCTGTGCATCTGCTTGTTTATTTAAGAAGTTGACTGCAAATGGGGTAGTAATGGTAGCATCCGCTCGACCAGTTTTGATTTGATTCTTCGTATCATCTACGCCTTGGCCAGAATAGACAATTTCAATACCGGCATTATTTTCTTTATTATACTTTTCAAGAAAAACAGCAGAATTGCTCGTTGCACTCACTATCGCTTTTTTTCCTTTTAGATCTTTAATGGAATGAATATCATTGTTGTTCTGATGAACTGTAACTTGAAGCGGAAAGACATTATATGGTTCTTTATTAAATAGAAATTTTTCTTCTCGTTCATCATTCACCTCCATTTGGTGAGCAACAAAATCTATTTTGTTCGTTTCTAAACTTAATAATAGATTCGAAAATTCCATCGTTTTAAATTCAAATTCATATTCAGGCAGCTTTTCATCGATTTGACGAACCAACTCGACATCATACCCTGTCAACTTACCATGCTTATCCAAAAAGCAAATATTCGGGAATTGCGTCCCTGTTCCGACAATGATTTTCTGAACTTTTTTATCTTCTGAATCTCCAGAACTTGATTTTGCTGTACTCGTTGTTTCTTTCGAAGAGCAAGCTCCCAAAAAAGTTAGTAGCAGTGCCATAACAATTAATAATATTTTTTTCATCTCAAATTCCCCCGTACCCTTTTTAATTACTAACAATTGGTTCTTTATTTTCACTAATGCGTTACAACGTTTCATCTAGAATTTTACGAAGATACACAATTTTTTCTCCATCGTGATCTCGATCAGCAAAAATCTCATAGTCTCTTCCTTCATAAATTGAAACAAGCAAGGGTGACGATCAGCTGTCGCCAAATAGACAGCCGGCGCTTTCACCTGATCCCGAAGTACATTTTCTTCCACCCAAGTTAACAAAGTCGAACCTATGCCTTTTTGTTTGTATAGGGGATCGACCGCAAACCACCAAATGGATGGGTACGGACTGAAATGATCAGGATCATTCCATGGATGACGAACTGTAACAGTGGAAATAATATGGCCATCCTGTTCTAAAACCTAAGTGAGATTCCGCCGAATATTATTCGTCACTAGCTGCAAATCAGCTGTCGCAGCCAGAAATTAAATATTCAATTCTCGAATTGGTTCATAAGCCCGAAGTGAAAGGTTCATCACTTCTGGAGCATCCTCTACAGTAGCAAGACGGATTAGCTGTGTCATGATAAACTCCCTTTCTAATAACGTATTATATATACCAGAATAGTCGGATTTACATCTGCAATCTTTCTTTAAATCAATCAGTCATACTTATATACTCGGATTTAAACGCGTGGATTTTTGTTATTGTACGCGTTCAAGTACTTTTTCAAGATGAGGAATTCCAACTTCAGTAACGCTCTCATATACGTTACCTCGCCCAATTTCAATAACAGGCACATGTCGAACACCATATTTGATTTCTAAAATATCTCGCCGTTCATCATGATTGGTAACATCCACTGTATGATAAGCAATTTCCTTTTCTTTCAAGTATTGTTTAACCTCTTCACAATAGTGACATCCTTGTTTTGACCAAACGACGACAGATAACGCATCTCCCATTTCGTATTCCTCCTTCAATTTTTTAAATGATTCTTCAATTATTGATTAATGCTTTCTTTGGCATAACGATTTTTCGGAAATGGAAGCCCCAAGTTGCCTCTTAATGTTTCTGCTTCATATTCAGTACGATATATCCCCTTTTTTTGAAGGATAGGCACCACATAGTCTACAAAGTCGCGCAAAGCATTTGGAACACTTGAAGTAAAAATAAACCCGTCCGCACCCTTCTCTTCGAACCATTGCTGGATCAAATCCGCTATTTTCTCTGGAGTTCCAATAAAAGAAGTCCGAGGTGTAGTCTCCTTAAGTGCTACTTGACGGAGCGTTAACTGTTTCTCCTTGGCTTCCTGTTTAATTCGGTCAGTCGTACTTCGGAAACTGTTTTTTCCGATGTGTCCGAGATCTGGGAAAGGCGCATCCAGTTCATATTGAGAAAAATCATGATGATCAAAGTATCGTCCCAAATAGTCAAGCGCCTTATCTATAGAAACTAGGTTAGCGAGTTCTTGATATTTGTTCTCTGCTTCTTCCACAGTTGCACCAATGATTGGAGCGATTCCTGGCAGAATTACAAGTTCATCAGGATTTCTCCCAAATGCAATAGCTCTGTTTTTTACATCTTGATAAAAGTTCTGCGCTTCTTCCAATGTTGGTTGACCCGTAAAGATTGCATCCGCTTCTTTAGCCGCAAGACGTTTGCCTGCTTCTGATGAACCTGCTTGGAAAATGACAGGCCGCCCTTGTTTAGATCTAGCAATGTTAAGTGGTCCCTGCACTGAGAAAAATTCTCCTTTATGATTTAATTGATGCAATTTAGAAGGTTCGAAAAACTCACCGGTCTCTTTATCCCGAGTAAACGCGTCATCCTCCCATGAATCCCAAAGTCCTTTGGTAACTTGTAAATATTCTGATGCTATCCGATAGCGTTTGGCATGATCAGGGTGTTCTTCAATCGTTTTGTTATAATTCAAGGCAGTACTCTCTAGAGGTGTAGTAACAAGGTTCCATCCGCCACGACCATGACTAATGTGATCAAGTGAAGCAAATTGCCGAGCTACAGTAAATGGTTCACTGTATGAGGTGGAAACAGTTCCAACAAGCCCTATTCTTGATGTGAAAGCAGCAAGTGCGGATAAAATGGTAAGTGGCTCAAATCGATTTAAAAAATGCGGAATTGATTTCTCATTGATAAATACACCGTCAGCAATGAAAAGTAAATCGAACTTTCCCTCTTCGGCCTTCTGAGCCTGCTCCTTATAAAATTCAAGACTAACACTGGCATCTGCTTGAATGTCAGGATGCCTCCAACCAGATATACTCCCTCCAACTCCATGTATAAGTGCTCCCAATTTCAACTTTCTTTGCATGGACATTGATACTCCTCCTTTAATTTTCATAGAAAACAAGTGAATCCATTTTTAACTTTGCAGCTATCTACTGAACATCTTTAATTAATGAATGCTTTCTTTTGGCCCGTAATGTGATCCTCTTCAGGTAAAAGTGGACTTAACAGCTGAAAAGACCTGAATCGTTCTGCTTCTTTTAAAACCGGCGTATGTAAGATAAACTCATCTACCCCATAGTTTTCATGAAAATTTGTTAATATCCCTTTCACGTAAGAGGGAGTTCCAGCAATAATATTGGAATCCTGTTCTTCTATTTCGAAAGACTCCCCAGACTGCTTCCCAAATAACTCTGCTTGCACAAGTGTTTGGACCGTAACAGAACGACCACTTTGGAGATGAACTTTCACAATCTTTTGATCACCTGTTAACTGTTCTGCTTCTTGTTGTGAAGGAGCAGCAATCACTGAAACTGATACCTTAAAGCTCCCAGTTGGATAGATACTTTGGTAAATGCGTGCAGCATCTTCGAGTACAGTCTCATTACTATTGATAAATCGAGCAAATACATAAGCTATACCAAGATCGGCTGCTAGCCTGGCACTGTCAGCACTCGCACCAAGCAGAAACATTTTTGGTTTTTTCGAAGGGAGTGGTGTCGCTTGAATACCTACAAGCGGGTGAGTTTCATTAACCGAATTTCCAATTATTTTTTGCAAAAAAGATAACCGCTCTTCGAAATCTTTTCCATCATTCACAGTACCAAACTGTAGCGCCTTCGTTGATAAGGGGAGACCACCTGGTGCCTTTCCAATACCAAGGTCTACTCTGCCAGGTGAAAGATTTGATAACACGTGAAAGTTTTCCGCCACTTTATATGGGCTATAGTGCTGAAGCATTACACCTCCAGATCCCACCTTAATCGATTTTGTTTGGGCCAACAAGTACGATATCAATACTTCTGGGGAAGATCCAGCCAGCTGTTCTGCATGATGATGCTCTGATACCCAGAAACGGGTATACCCCCATTCCTCAGCATGTCTAGCTAGATTAATAGTTTGCTGTAGTGCATCAAAAGCCGAAGTTCCTGGAAATATCGGGCTCTGGTCTAAAATGCCAAGCTTATAACTCATACTATCTCCTCCACGTTAATTCATAGCTTACTTATAAGAATAATGGTTTATTTGTAATTGTGATTTATCCTATCACCTTAAACATGCTAATGGCAATACTTAAACTGATAGAAAGAATTATTGTATGGATAGGAAATCTCTATCAATGAAGGAGCAATTTTTCAAATTTCTGAACAGAAGACAGGATTTCATTCCATAATAAAGGAGCTTCAACCCCATATTTTAAATGTGTCAAATGGATGTGCTGCTTTATCTTGATTAAATGCGACACATCCACTTCAACCAGGGTTCCCTGTTCTAACTCTTTTTTAATACATAAATACGGTAAAAATCCAATACAACTCCTGCTAAGAATTAGAGATTTAGCCACCTCCAAATGATCTACCTGAAATTCAATACGTGGCTCTACATGTGACACCTCAAAGATTTTATGAACTTGGTTCCAATCAAATGCGCCGCATTCAAAAAATACTAGCGGCTCAGTTGCCAATTGCTGCGCTGACAGGTCTTTTTGAAATTGATAATGATGGCCAGGATACACAACTAAACGAATCGAATTATCAAGGACCTTATGATTTTGGAGACCACTATGCGTAACATCCTTCATAAATGCGATATCCACCTGTTTCTGAAGCAATTTATCAACTAATGCATCGTTTGGAGCAGAAATAAACTTAAAGCGTAAATCAGGGTTTTCTTTTTTCCATAAAGGAAGAGCATATGGAATAAAGTATTGCGAAGTAATGATATTGGCGCCAATCGTTATTTCTTCTCGATAACTTCCTTTTTTTAACTGCTTTTTTCCCTGTTGATAGGTACGAATAATCTGATCCGCAAATGGAATAAATGCTTTCCCTTTTTCAGTTAATATAATCCCCCTGCCTTGCCGCTCAAATAATACCGAATCGAGTTCATTCTCGAGTGTTTTAATTCTTGCCGTAACCGTTGGTTGTGACAAGAACAGTGCCTCTGCAGCTTTATGAAAACTGTTAAAGTGAACAACATATAAAAATGCTTCAATATGATCAATATTCATCTATCCAACTCCTTATCTCCAATATGAAAGCAGGCTCCTTCGCTTGTCGCTTTATGGAGCAATGAATGATTTTTCCATTTTATAGAGACTTTATTCGATTTTAATCATATAATTCCAATAAGTAAAGTGTATTTTATTTAGTTGAAAGACCCACAATTCACAATTTAAAAAGTATTGGCGCATACCTTATTGGAGAAAAGTGAATTAAATACCACTCACTTCATTGTGTAAACGGACAATCTGAATCCAGTCTAGTGGCTGTATTGATCACCTTAATGGCTATTTTATTAATAGGAATTGTTATTCCATTTGGGATAGTTATGGAATAACACCAACAAAGTTCTACTTTGTATCATGGGATGCATATGCTAAAATCGGGCTGGAACTTTCCAGGTATCTAGGTCTTTGTAGAATTAACTCCTCAGACATTACTTTCATTTGTAAGTTGGATTAAAATCAAGAAAGATGGAACATCCATCATTCGTTAGAGATTCTCGTATCCATCAATTGAACTCAGTAAGCTAGAATAGCTCCGACTTCTCCTTTTATTATAAAACTGACATATTTACGTTATTATTTTTTCTCCTTATAAAAAAGAAAAGAAAGGTCATCCTAAAGGAGTAATTCAAAATAGGAAATAAGGAGAGAAAATAAATGCCTCAACAACAAATCGATGTCAATCAATTAAATCAAGCAAAAGCAAATGTTACTCTTACACAAACTTTACTTAGTCAAGCAATTGAAAAATCCTCATCGGACCCAACATTGGCACAAGAAGCAATTAAACAAGCTGCTTCGGAAATCGCACAAGCCCAATCATATGTAAGTCAAGTTTACAGTGTAATGCAAACTCAAAAAACGGAGTAAATTAAGAATAGAATGTCACAAAAGCTAGATGATAAGAGGCCTATACCCATAAGTGGATTAGGCCTTTTTAGTTATTCACATAGTTTAGCAAACCTTATAAAAAGGGAGCGCCCCTGTTTTTCTTAAAACCACTATTATAAGGTGGAATGCTTTGAGGAAATTTAAACGTATTAAATGGATCATATGCAGTTTTTACTTCTCGAAGCCGTTTAAAATTTTCTCCATAATACGCTGTTGGCCAATCTTTGATTTGCCTATCAGGCCAATTCACATAGTCACCAGTCGTATACGGTGATAAGGCACTCCTTAATTCTTTGATCCAACGTATGTTTTCCCTTTCTTCTTCAGGATTGTTCCAAGTAGCTAGGTATTCCTGTGCAATAATGGCGTCCCGGTAATAGAAAGCCGTTTTCTTTGGTTCGACCTTGCCTGCTGCTCCTCCAAGAGATTGGTGCCAAATGCCTGAATTTTCATTTGGTGCTTTTTCTAAAAATTGTTTCATCGTCAATATCGCTTTCTTTGGAAAAGGTTTATTAAGAAAAGATCCTGATCTCTTTCGATGGGCTGATTGGTTTCCACTCGGGTCGTCAAAGAACCGTACAGCTTCAATATATGGAACTTCCTTTATCAATACACTAGTTGGTGAACCGGTTGTCGTTAAAGGCTGAAGAAGTTGCTTTAACCTAGATGACGTACCTACAAATTCACCTTGAGCGATAATTTGATTTACTTCCTTTGACTTAAACTCTATTTCTGATGTTAGTCGGTCATCCGTGTGAGGTGCCCAATTTTGCCATGCATTAAATACTGCTTCGAAATCTTCCCATCCCCATGTAATGGAGAAGACTGAAACCCTAGAAATCGGGTGCACCTTGAATGTAAAGGACGTGACAATGCCAAAGTTTCCTCCTCCCCCGCCGCAGCAAGCCCAAAATAAATCACTATTATGATTCTTGTTTGCTTTAATGAGTTCGGCACCTTTACTCCCACTTGCTCTTACCATTTCTATTTCAATAAGATTGTCACAAGTAAGTCCAAACAACCGCGTTAACATGCCAATTCCCCCGCCGAGCGTAAGGCCGACAAGGCCTACACTGCTTTCGGTACCTGCAGGGATAGTCGTTCCGTATTCCCATAATTTATTATATACCTTCCCTAAATTAGCTCCGGCTTCTATTTTTGCAATCATTTTTTCACGATTGACCTTGATTCTATCCATTTCGCTGACATCAATAATAAGACCGCCATTTACTAATGAAAAGTTCTCATAGCTATGTCGGCCGCTCCTCACCCGAAAAGGTATATGATTCTCCCTCGCCCACTTCAATGCATTTTGTACATCCTTTGTATTCTGACAAAATACAATTATCTTTGGGAATTTTGGGAAGCTTAAATTATTATTTATTCTTGCCTGCTCATACTCAGAATCACCAGGTGTAACGATCCGCCCGGTAAGCTTTGTCTTTTCCAAAATATAGCCCCCTTTCTCAGATGATGTAGAGAGGATGCTATATACTATGAAAATCTTTAGGAGAAGACACATTCTATAGGCAGGAAAGGATTTCAATTAATCTAATTCCTACTTTTTACTCAACATCCGTACATTAAAAAGTAGGATATATAGTTTTTCTATATGATAGAGCACACTTAAATCGTGAATTTTCATGATTTACTCGTGAATTATGCAGTTTTACTCGTGAATTCCACCAATTTACTCGTGAATTCCACCAATTTACTCGTGAATTCCACCAATTTACTCGTAACAATTTCAATTAACTTAACAAGTGATGACTGTATGCACTCTACTCGCCCCCCCTTCTTTGTTGATTCACGCAGCTAAAGTGCGTACGATAGAAATAAACGGAACAAAAGGGAGATGGATTGATGTTGAAAGAAAAGATCATTGCTTGCTTTAGTGGTGGCAAAGATTCCACGTATATGCTTCATAAGCTGTTAAAAGAAAACAAATATGAAGTCGTATCTTTGCTTACAACCGTAACAACTGATGATGAAACATCCGGACACATGGTTGATTTTAAATTGATTCAAGCTCAAGCAGAATCCATTGGAATTCCATTATACAAAATTCAATATCCTTTATATGATGGAAAAGGTTTTGAAAAAGGCCTTATTGACGCCATGAATTTTTTTGGCAGTCAAGGTATCTCAAAAATTGCATTTGGAGATCTTTTTCTGGAGGATTGTATCGAATACAAAAAGAACTTAGTTGAGTCTAATGGTTATGAACTAATCCTTCCTTTAGCAGGAATCAACACGAAACAGTTAGTCCAGGAGTTTATTGATTTAGGGTATAAAGCGAAAATTGTCAGCATTCGTTTAGATAAGCTCGATCCTTCTTTTTTAGGAAGAGATTTGGACCAAAAATTTATTGAAGATTTACCAGGTGATGTAGATCCATGTGGTGAGTTTGGTGAATATCACTCATTCGTATATAACGGAGACATTTTCTCTAATCCGATACAACTAGACTTGGAAGATGAAATGTTTGTACTTCCTGCCAATCAATTTTTCAGCGAGGTTGGCTATAAACGTGTGGTAAAAGTGTAAATTCTTCATTACTATTGTCAGGTATCTTAAGGGACAAAAACCCAAAAGGGTGCCTGACACCTTTTTTTATGGGTCTCAATTCAGCTTTTACATTATTTGCGGATTTAATCTTATCAAGATACAAACTGAGTAAATCCCCATTTTCCATTATAATTACGATGAAGATTTTGTATAGCTCACTATTAACTGATTATGGATTGGTTTTATATCTGGCAAAATACGCTATTTTTTTTAACTATAAAATTTTCCATGCCCATTAATAGGAATACCCTTCCAATCGCCAGCACTAAAAAAAACATGGTCATAAAGTAACCATGTTTTCATTCTACTCATATAGCGATGTCTACACTAAAAGTTATTTATTGAAAAATTCTTTGTTAATTTTTTCAGCCTCAGCCATGTATTCTGTTTTAATCCCGCTTTTAACTCCCCAACAATAGAAGCCAAGTGCTAGACATGCGATGACCACCATATCCCAGCCAAAAGTAAGAATATTTTTTCCGCCGAACTTCTCACTTCCAATATAAGAAATCAAAATCATACAACCTAAGTAAAGAAGCATCCAAACACCTGATAAAAATTGTTTTTTGAATCCATTCCATTTATTTTTCGCTTGATAATAAAAGTAAATAGGAAGTCCAATGGCAATGATGAAAACCACTTCTCCTGTTAATGGCCAACGCGCCCAATATAAAGTAAGCGATGCAAAAACAAATCCACATGGTGCAATAATAGAAGCACCTTTTAAGTAAAATGGACGATTAAAATGAGAAGCTGTACGTCTTAATGTTGCCAATGCAACTGGCCCCATGATATACGAAATAAGTGTAGCAACTGAAATCACTTCAGCAAGTACGCCCCATCCGCGGAATAAAAATAAAAAGATAAAACATACTCCTAAGTTTAATAACATCGCTGGACGAGGAACACCATAAAGTGGATGTAATGTACCAAAGATATTCGGTAAGTACCCATTTTTCTGCATTCCATAAAGCATACGCGAAGTTGTCGTTGTATAAGTAGCACCTGTACCAGACGGTGATACAAATGCATCTACATACAATACAATCGCTAACCAGTTAAGACTAAGAGCAATTGCCAAATCAGCAAAAGGTGAATTGAAATTCAGATGACTCCATCCGTTCACGATCATAGACGGATCAACTGCACCGATAAACACAACTTGTAATATAACGTATATAAAACCTGCAATTAGAATAGACCCAATAACAGCAATAGGTATAGACTTATTCGGAGACTTAGCTTCTCCTGCCATATTAACGGGACTTTGAAATCCATTAAACGCAAACACGATACCAGAAGTAGCTACTGCTGTTAAAACGCTTGCCCAACCATATGGTGCGATCCCTTGAGAACTTGTAAAGTTTTCACCATGAAATCCAGCAAAAAATAACGATCCTGCCATTACACCTGGAACAATTAATTTAAAAATAGTAATAAATGAATTTGCCTTAGCAAAAAGGTTAACTGTCCAATAGTTGACGAAGAAATAGAACAATAGTAGTAAAGAAGCTATGAATAATCCTTTGATCGTTAAGATATTGTTATCAACTAAAGAATGAGTCCATCTGGCCCATTCCCAAGGCCACGTACTCATATATTGTACTGAAGCAATGGCCTCAACGGTAATAGTCGAAGCGATAGATATCCAGTTTGCCCACGCAGCTAAAAATCCAATAAAAGAGCCATGCGAGTATTGAGGATACTTAACCATTCCTCCAGCTTCAGGAAACATTGCCCCAAGCTCTGCGTAAGATAATGCGATAAATAAAATTACAACCATACCGATAATCCAAGAAAAAATAGCTGCTGGTCCTGCAATCTGGGCAGCTTTCCACGCTCCGAACAACCACCCTGAGCCGATAATAGAACCAATACCTGTCATAGTTAAAGCAAAAGTCCCCATCTTTCTATGCATATTACTCATCCCTACCTACACCTCTTCCTAGGAAAATAAAAAACACTTGATCTAAAAAAATCAAGTGTTTGCCCAGGCGCGCGGCTTATACTCTATATGCTCCCCCATGGTACTCCATGTTGCGCCAGTTACATATAGAAAAATAGTTTTTTTTTAGTATATAGGATTATATTAAATTTCACAATACTTGAAAAACATTTATATTTTATAAATAATCCCATTGTTTTTTCGGAATTCACTATTAATATTCTTTTTAATTTGAAAAAATTAGGTGGATTAAGCTCCAAAAAACAAACATTCGATTTCTAGAACTATATGCTTCAACAATATCATCATTTCCCTTTAACATTATACTTAAAAATCTTTAATAGCTTATATGTGCAAAATAAACCGTTCCAAATTAATGGGTTTCCCGATTTTCTTTATTCCTTTTAAGGTTCGGATTTATTGCAATAATATCAAAGCAACTTTGTACAAAATAACCGATTTGCTAGAATCAACCATAACGGTGGGGAGGTTCCATGACCACAATGGGATATAAATCCCCCATATTTCTAAAATACCTTATCGGTTTTCAATTTCACTGGATTATTCCCCTTTACTCCCAGTGTTCTTTTCTCCCGCAAAAAAAGTCATGCACAAGTTGGGGGAAAAGCCTGAGGGATGAAGACCTCTCTTTGCTTTGTCCACAATTTATGCACAACTTTAATTAGTATCTATTATATTTAAACTAACAGTGAAACACACTCAGCATAGCTAGAATGATGAACGTAGATTAATAGTATTTTAATATTTCCTTGAACAAGATGATGTCCCTAAATCCTTACTTGCTTCTTAGCTGGAAATCATCATCGGTCTTAGCCTCTAATGGTACTCGCTTCTCCATTTTTAAAATGTAATAACTTGCTACGACTATAGCTAGGAAAACGACCCCAACAATCAGGGAAATACGAGTACTAGGGTTAATCCACATACCAACCAGCACCATCAGTAAAAATGCAATTGTTGCATAGTTGCTGTAAGGGGCAAAAGGCATTTTGAACGGGTGGTTTTCCATTTCCGCAGCTCTTACCTTTCTGAATTTAAGCTCACTAATAAGTAAGACAAACCATGGAATCATTCCAGGTAGAACACTAGCACTGTAAACATAAAGGAATAGTTGTGGCGGTGCAAGGTAGTTCAAGACAACACCAATTGCTAAACCTAAAAGGACAGCAATCGTACAATAAGCTGGCACTCCATTTTTAGATACTTTCGCAAAGATTTTAGGAGCTTGACCGTTCATTGCTAGAGTGTAAAGCATACGACCTGCACTGAAAATCCCACTATTACATCCAGACATCGCCGCTGTGATTACGACAAAGTTAATAATACCTGCTGCTGCAGTAATACCTATTTTAGCAAAGGTTGAAACAAACGGACTACCGATGTCATCTAGTTGGTTCCAAGGAAAGACTGTCACGATGACAAAAATAGCGCCAATATAGAATATTAAAATACGCCAAATGATGCTTTGGATAGCTTTTGTTACAGTCTTCGTTGGATTTTTCGCTTCACCCGCAGTGATACCGATAAGTTCAACGCCCTGATAGGATGCTACAACAAGGGAAAGCGCAAAGAAGAACCCTGTCCAGCCCCCGGTGAAGAAGCCGCCATTTGCCCAAAGATTTGATAATCCAATTGCATCACCGCCATTTCCAAATCCGAAAAAGATAAGACCTAGTCCAGCAATAATCATCAGTACAATCGTTATAATTTTAATAAGCGCAAACCAAAATTCAAATTCCCCGAAAGATTTTACAGAAATGAGGTTTGCAGCCCCTAGGATAACCATGGCAATCACACCTGGTATCCATGCGGGTAAATCTGGGAACCAATACTTCATATACATTCCAACGGCAATTATCTCGGACATTCCGACGATTACCCACTGAAACCAATTACTCCATGCAGTCATATAACCTGCTAAAGGATGAATATAGTTACTCGCAAATGTTGCAAACGAACCCGTAGTAGGCTCTAAATAAAGCATTTCTCCCATAGAACGCATGATGAAAAATATAAAAAGACCAGCGATAGCATAAGCTAGCATTACAGATGGTCCAGTCCATTTAATCGTACTTGCTGATCCCATAAATAACCCAACACCAATGGTACCGCCCAAAGCGATCATCTGAATATGACGTGCCTCTAGCCCTCTCTTTAATTCTTTGTTTGACATGATTAATTCCTCCAGATGTAATATTAGCGACTATACTTCGTACAAGGTTATTAAAGTTTTTTTCTAGCCCCTAATTAACTCCCAATTTAGATCAAAACAACTGTTGATTCATTTTCCATACTTAGATTAGATTTGAAAAGTTCCAATTCTTTTTCATATCGCATAATTTATAATCTTATCTTATAATAATAAATATTCTGTAAAAAAACAAATGTATTTCTAGAAGAAACACTAAACAGTATAAAAAAATTCAATCACTAAAAGTGATATTAGATATATTAGTATTTTAAGAAATCAATAAAATAACATGACCCTAATAAGATAAAGTAGGGAATTTAACACAACCAAAGGAAACCCAGTCTTTAAAGACTGAGCTCAGTTCAAATGGCCTTGTTCTAGAGCAAGGTGAGGGAGTTATCATAGAAAAAAGTCAAACTTTAGTTGAAATTATATTGACTTTCGAGAAATTCAATTCGTTCATATAACTCTTTGTTTACAAGTGTAGGCACTCCGTATTTCTCACCTAATTTTAATACCGTACCTGCAAATAACTCAACCTCACTGTAACGTCGAGCTTCGATATCTTGAGCCATGGATGGCTTTCCTTCTGGGCTTAATGTATCCAATACACTTAACCAATAATCCAGATCTCTTTCCGTTAAATGAATTCCTTCTTTCTCTGACAGAACGATAACCTCTCTCATGGCAGAAATCATCATTTCTCTTGCATGACCCTTTCGTTGAATTTCACCATAATTACTTTTATAGACAGCAACAGTTTGATTAACACCAACATTCAGCATAAATTTCCCCCATTGCCGCTTATACATATCCGTATCTATCTCATATGGGACCTTCATTTTTTCAAAAAAATCTGCCACCTGCTGAACCTTTTCTGAAACCAATCCAGGTTCCCGCTCACCAAGGCAGAGTATGCCCATATGGTCGTATGTCAACTTATTTTCTTCTTTAACAGCATCCATACCTTGCGCAACACAATATAAGACTTTATCCTTTCCATACGCCTCACCAATAATCGCTTCACTTGTGATCCCATTCAAAGCAGAAATAATAATCGTCTGTTTTCCAATTTGATTCTTCACCGCTTCAATAGCATCTTCCAATCCACTAAATTTAACAGTAAAAATCATCAAATCTGCAGGCTCGCATATTTCTTCAGGCGTTACATAATGAAAGTCACAAAGCTCACCATTGCAATAAACCCCATCCTGGACATATCTCTTTATTCTAGCTGTATCCGCAATAATCCTCACATTCTTCTTCGGCATTTCCTTTGATAAATGATGTCCATATAAAATGCCCAGTGCTCCTAATCCAACAATTGATACTGTCTTTATCGCCATAGCATCCCTAATTCCCTTCACCTTTTTACCTAAATATTATCACACTATTCGGAAAACGGTCGCGATTAAAATGCCAGTTCTATGGTATGAATTGTTTAGAAAAAAACCACCTAGAAAAGCTACAATATTGTGAAATACCAATAATGACACGAGGGGTTTGTAACATCCCTTACAGCTTCTTTTTGGTTCATATATATCACCAAAAGGAAAATTAAGGCTTAAACGAAGTCTACTTTTCTGAGGAACGATAACCACAAAATTTGTTGTTGTTTTTTGTATTGATTTTAAAGTGTACCCGTTAACTATCAGCTACAGTCATTATGGCTTTTCCAATCACTATTTTTAAAGAGTTGATATATACCAACTACATTACTCGCTAACTTTCCAATTTCCATATTGACCTATAGAATAAACAATGATAGAATTCCAATATTATATTGACGTTATTTAAGTATAATGACAAATGACCGAAGGAAGATTCAATTCTTCTACAAACGGACATTTATTACAACCGCATACTAGCAAGCGTTGAATGCTATGGATCACACTATAGCAGGAGCAGCTTCTGGAGAGACTGTACATAGTACAGCGCCGAAGGATTCACAATCTCAGGCAAAAGGACAGAAGAGTAACGAATGATGAATTGTTATTCTTAAACCTGACGAGATTGGTAGTATCCAATCTCTTTTTTTATTGTCCAAAATCCAAGATATTGCCATTCAATGGCATAAGCGAGGTGAAAACAACGAGCTACACGGAATGTGGAATAACGCTCCACACGACTAAGATCATATACAACGGGAGATGCTCAAATTGGCTAAACAGGAATTGAAAAGAGATTTAAAAAATCGCCATATACAATTAATTGCAATAGGAGGAACCATTGGTACCGGTTTATTTCTTGGATCCGGTAAAGCCATCCAATTAGCAGGCCCATCCATTATCTTTTCCTATCTTATTATAGGGATTGCCTTATTTTTTGTTATGAGGGCTTTAGGGGAATTACTTTTATCCAACGCCGGTTATACGTCATTCACCGAATTCGCTACCGAATATATCGGGCCGTGGGCTGGATTCGTAACCGGATGGACCTATTGGTTCTGTTGGATCATGACAGCCATGGCCGATATCATTGCGGTTGGTGTCTATATGCAATATTGGTTCGATATCCCTCAATGGATACCAGCTCTTGCATGCCTAGTCATTCTGTTAGGATTGAATCTATTGACGGTTAAATTGTTTGGAGAACTTGAATTCTGGTTCGCGCTCATTAAAGTCATCACGATTATTGCCTTGATTATTGTAGGCATCATCCTGTTAGTCATTGGCTTTAAAACCAATACAGGAACCGTTTCACTCACCAACCTTTGGAGCCACGGAGGCATGTTTCCGAACGGCGTATCCGGCTTCCTGCTATCTTTACAATTGGTTGTCTTCTCCTTTGTAGGGGTCGAATTAATTGGTGTTTCTGCAGCAGAAACAGCTAACCCGAAAAAAAATATACCATCAGCCATCAATAAAATCCCGGTCCGAATTTTACTTTTCTATGTAGGTGCCATACTCGTCATTCTATGCGTCAATCCTTGGACACAGCTGGATGCATCAAGCAGTCCATTCGTAGAAGTCTTTACACTAATCGGCATTCCAATCGCTGCAGGGATTATCAATTTTGTTGTCCTGACATCCGCTGCATCTGCCGGCAACAGCGGTTTATTTTCAACAAGCCGTATGCTTTATACATTAAGCAATAATAACGATGCTCCTGCAAAATTAGCAAAATTAAATAAACATGCTGTTCCAAGTAATGCCTTGGTTACATCGGCAATCGTCGTCTCCGTAGGGGCATTGCTAAGCAAAATGATACCTGAACAGGCCTTTACAATAGTAACTACAATCAGTGCCATCTGTTTTATTTGGGTTTGGAGCATCATCTTGATTTCACATATCAAATATACGAAAAAACGTCCGGACTTGAGAGCCCAATCTACATTCAAAGCTCCTTTTACACCCTTTATCAATTACGTTATTTTAGGATTATTTCTGTTCATCCTAATCGTTATGCTATTCGCTGAAGCTACACGACTTTCACTGTTAATGACGCCAATCTGGTTCATTCTTCTACTCGTACTCTATAATTATCAGAAAAAAAAGTAGCTATTTTTCATGGTCGCAGGAATTAAAAGGAAGGGACACTCCCTTCCTTTTTTTCAATTTATTTTGCTAACACAGAGAAGCGCTACTAAAATATATAATGCAGCCACAGTAAATTTTATATTAAAATAGTGTAAGGTACTGTAAGTCGATATGAATGACTTTTCACTTAGAATGGAGGGGTTGGATTAATGAAGATTATATATATACTTACTCTAGTTCCTTTTATAGGCATATTAGGATTTCTTCCGTTTGTTAACAGAATAGAACCTTATGTATTAGGGATGCCTTTTAATATGTTTTGGATGGCTATGTGGGTGGTCCTTACATCCGTTATTTTGGGCATCATGTATAAGTTGGACCCCAGAAATCGGGAAGGTGACCAGGAATGAATATTTCCCTCTTAATTATTTTAGGATTTTTACTTTTATCAATCTTTTTAGGTATTCGATCTTCAAAAGGAAAAGACATGAATTTGGAACAATGGACGGTTGGAGGCCGTGGTTTTGGTGCTATATTCGTCTTTCTATTGATGGCTGGAGAAATTTATACGACGTTTTCCTTTCTTGGCGGCAGCGGCTGGGCTTATGGTAAGGGTGCACCCGCTTTATACGTCCTTATTTACATTACTTTGTCTTATGTATTGTCATATTGGCTTCTTCCGGAAATATGGAAATATGCCAAAGAAAATAGTCTAATGTCTCAATCTGATTTCTTTGTAAGCAAGTATAAGAGCCCAAGCTTAGGAATTCTGGCAGCACTTGTCGGTGTGGTATCTATGATTCCAGTGATTGTCGTGCAACTTAAAGGATTAGGGATTATTGTTTCAGAAGCATCTTATGGAGCAATTTCAATGTCTACCGCGGTCTGGATGGGAGCAATCAGCCTTACTATTTATGTTATGATTTCTGGAATACACGGCTCAGTTTGGACAGCAGTCATTAAAGATATCATGATGATCGTGATTATAGGATTCTTAGGAATTTATCTTCCTATTCATTACTTTGGTGGTTTTCAACCGATGTTTGAGGCCGTAAATGCAGCCCAGCCTGGTTTTCTAAAGCTTCCTGAACAGGGGCTTAGTGTTTCATGGTTTATCTCCACGGTAATATTGCTTGTATTCGGTTTTTACATGTGGCCCCAAGTTTTCAGCGCTGTCTATTCGGCGCGCAGCGGGAAAGTATTTCGTAAAAATGCTATAATCAGTCCGTTATATACGCTCATGTTGTTATTTGTCTTTTTTGTAGGATTTACTGCTATATTGAAAGTGCCTGGACTCGTTGGGGCAGATGCAGACCTCTCATTGCTGCGCCTTTCTATTGAGACCTTTGATCCATGGTTTATAGGCATAATCGGCGGAGCTGGAATGCTGACCGCATTAGTACCGGGATCCATGCTTTTAATGAGTGTGGCTACACTGCTCGCGAAAAACGTCTATAAGGAATTTGCACCTACAGTATCCGATCGGAACGTTGTAAGATTAGCAAAGTTCCTCGTTCCTGTTATTGCATTAATAGCAGTCTACTTTACATTAAACGGCGGGGAAACGATGTCAGCATTAATTCTCATGGGATACAGTCTTATCACACAGTTATTTCCGTCTCTTCTCTTTAGCCTGAAAAAAACTAATACCATCAACAAATATGGAGCAATCGCCGGGATCATCTGCGGATTGGCCATCGTAACCTACATTACGCTTAGTCATTCAACCATAGGTACCATGTTTCCATCCTTACCACAGGCAGCGAAAGATTTGAATGTTGGAATCATTGCCTTGGCGGTCAATTTCTTTGTTATGATTACTGTAAGTCTCGCTTTCAGAAAGCTCTCGGTTCAGTTAGATCCCGCAAAATAATCTAAATCTATTAAAGATATATGAAGTAATTCTTTGACTGTGGTTTTTGGGGATTAAAAGTGCACCGTAAATTATACAATCGAAAGGCTCAGTCAAAAGACTGAGCCTTTATCATGTTATGTATCCCATACCCCATAAAGGATACACACTTCTTTTTCTTGTCTTTTTTCCCTCTAACGGTCTATTATTCTCTTTGGACATGAGTAATGAATGACAGCAGGGGCCTTGGCAATCAACAGATAAAATGGTTTTCAAAAGATCGTACTGATGAAAGATACAAGAAATAATTTACGGGTCATTCTGCGGTTCACTTCTTTCAGATTCAGGAAATCAAAATCCTCTAAAAAAAAAAAAGAAGCTCTAGAAATTCGTGTAAGTATACGTTGAACTACCCACCACTTATCGACCTTACGGTCTGATTGAAGTGGGGGATTCCTAAGAACATTAGCCTATCGGCCAATTTTTAATTAGGCTATCCCCGTAGTTCCTACGGTTAGAAGCCTTATGGCTTCATTCATTAGATTGAGTCCTGCGTTAATATCTCGATCGTGGTGAGTAGAACAAAAAGGACAATCCCATTCACGAAGATTCAGATGTTTAACGTCTTTATTTTGGTAACCGCAGCTAGAACACAATTGGCTAGAAGCAAACGTTTTAGATACGGTCACGATTTGTTTACCATACCATTTTGCTTTGTATTCCAACATTTTTTTGAATTGGTACCAAGACACTTCACTAATAGCTTTAGCTAGTTTGTGATTTTTCATCACATTCGACACTTGCAAGTCTTCCATTCCAATCACATCGTGGTTTTTGATGATTTCGGTAGAAACTTTATGTAAGTAATCCATTCGGGCATTTGAAATTTTTTCGTGTAGGATAGCCACTTTTCGTTTTTGTTTTTGATAGTTTTTGGTTTCAGCCAATGGTTTATTTTGATTCAAGGCTATTTCTTGTCGCCTTGAAAGAATCCGTTGTGCTTTGGACAATTTCTTTTCGACCGTCCGGAAGAATTTTGGGTTTTGATAGACCGTACCATCTGAAAGAATAGCAAAATTCTTCAAGCCAACATCTACACCGCACGAACGATTCGTTTTAGGAAGTACTTGTACATTGGTTTCCGCTAAAACGGAAATGAAATATCTACCCGAAGGGTTCCGCCTGATTGTGGCATTGATGATTCGCCCTTCGACTTCGCGGCTTTTAGCAAAACGAACTAGACCGAGTTTTGGCAATTTGATTTTGTTTCCAATCATTCCGATATTTCCATTCGTATGTTTAGTCGTGTAGGAATGGATAGGATTCTTTTTCGATTTGAAGCGTGGTGACTTGTTTTGCTTTTTATAATATCGACTATAGGAATCTGCTAAATTTTCCACCGATTTCTGTAAGGCAATACTGTCTACTTCTTTCAGGAAAGAATACTCTTTCTTTAAAGCTGGAAGTTCTTTGATTGTTGCGTATTTATTCAGAAAAGAACCTTTCCATTCATTAGAGGATAATTGGCCGTTCTGCTTCATTTCTTCACAAATATACCAGTAGGCATCTTTCTCCTTTTGTTTGCTTAAAAAGAAGTTATAGACAAAACGGGAGCAGCCGATCGTTTTATTGATTAGAACTAGTTGTTCTTTAGTTGGATAGATTCGAAATTTATAAGCTTTGTTTACGACCATTGGTTTCACCCCCCTTATAGTTATTATTAACAATCGAACGTATGTTTGTCAAAAGATTACTTTGGCTTATGCCAACCCCCATTCATCTCCCCCTTACCGTTGGGCTCTCGCCCTTCACACGCTTGAAGAGGGAGTCTTCTGGCGTGAAATGATAAAAAGATTCCTTTATTCATGCCTATGTTTAACGATACTGATAATAATTCATCAAATGCTAACAACTCTTTCGTACCATATTCCCAAATCCATAGAGACCATAATTATTTTTCTAATTGACTTGCGTGATTTGGACTGTAAAGCATTTGAACACGAACACAGTCTATTGGTGTATTTATAGGTATCTCTATGAAATATTTTAGCTGCCATATCTGAGTTTTTTGTGCCTGACGGCTAGTAGGCTTGTCCCAAGGTGGGTAAACGCGTATTGCTCGTTTACCACCTTTACCTTTATTAGATACTATATTCTGATCCAATAAAACCGCTTTTGGAAATACAAACTGACCAAAGTTATTACCTTTGCGAGTACTAATAACAAACAAATCAGCTGGATCTGATATGTCATATGGTTGAATCGCTCCATCCCCAATTCTCTCCCACAAAGTCACAAATTGTCCAACCTTTGTAGGTGTGATTTTAGCCACACGAAATCTAATGGAAAGGGTATTCAACTTGAATATATAGGCTCCATATTCAGCGTTTTGTGCTTCTATTAGTGGTTGTGAGAACTCAAACCTGCACGGGCTATAAACAAGTTCCTTTGCTGCAAGAAGGTCACTATGAATTGTGTCAGAGGAAGCCCCGGAATTTTGAACGCTGAGATCTGATTCTAATAAGTCTTGATTTTTCTCATCCATCTGTTCTAATCCTCCATTTTAAAGCTTTCTAGTCATTTTACTATATTCTCTTACAAAGCCATTCGATACACCTCACTCTCGTTCTGTTCCCTCATTTTAGAACATTCGTTCGCTATATTCAATTATCAACAGCATTATTTATCAAAGCCCTAGCCCTGTAAATAGTTAGATGACATTTAAATAAAATGGAATGAACCTAAAAAAAACCCAGGCAACTTCCTCCCGGGTCTTTAATCATTATGCTGACTTTTCCACTTGTTCTGCTTACGGGATTTTCCAAAGCTGCAACCTCAATATTCCACTAAAGCTTTCCTTCTATCATTCAAAGCTTTAACAATTTCCTTATATTCCTGCACCTGTTGTTCTAGTTTTTGTTTTCTATTCACAATCATCCTCGAAACTTCTTTCGGGCTAGGCCCACCTTGAATGCTTCTAATCTCCACAAAATATTCGGGGGAGATGATTTTTTTCCATTCGTCTTCTGCTATATTCACTGAAACGAATTCATTAATAATCTTGTTAATGTCTTGTGTGTCCCAATCATATAACTCTTTCCCTTCACTTATCGACCGTTTTGCAATATGACTAGCTATGGAATGAGCTTTCCTAAATGATATCTCGTAATCTCTTGATAGAGTATCTGCTAATTCAGTAACCGTGATACTAGATTTTGCGGCCATTTTTTTTGTATGTTCTTCATTTACTTTCAAAGTTGATATGACTGCATACATTAGTTTCATGACACGGCCTGCATTCGAAAATGCTCGATATAAATGCGGCTGTAAATCATCTTCCGTATCGACGATATCACCAAATGGAGTATTGTGGATCATATTCATTGCAGCAAGCGCATCACCATACGCACTGCTGGCAATTGATCGGGAATGTTCAATTGATACTGGATTTCTTTTTTGCGGCATGATACTGCTTACTTGAACATAAGGATCTGCCACATAAAATGTACCAAACTCCCTTGTCACATGCTGCAAAAAATCTTGAATCCATCTTCCAGTATTGACCATGCACGTCATAATTGCAGTTGCAGTTTCTAATAAATAATCGGCCCCGCCAATCGAGTCATAGGAATTTTCAACAACCGCCTCAAAGCCAAGCAATTCAGCGGTACGATTCCGGCTGATTGGAAAACCAGTTGTGGTTAATGCGGCTGCTCCCAGAGGGGATAGGTTCACCGTTTCATAGGCTGCCCATAACCGTCCAATATCTCTTTGAAGAACATCATAAATGGCTAGAAAGTAGTGGCCCAATGTAGTCGGCTGAGCTGGCTGAGTATGCGTGTAACCCGTAATATAGGTTTCTATATGCTTTTCAGCTTGCACCAAGAATGACTCACTCAATTGGTCTGCATAGCCAATTAATTGAAGAAGATGGCCCCTCAAAACAAGCCGATACATTGCAACTCCCATATCATTACGACTGCGACCGATATGAATCTTTCCTGCAAGCTCATGACCGATTTCTTCGCCAATCTTTGCCTCCATCATGAAAAATAAGTCTTCGAATTGAGGTTGATAGGTCAGGAGGGTGAGATCTGTTTGAGCCACTTTCCGAATCCCATCCAGCATAATTTTTGCTTCTTCTTCTTTAATAATCTTTTGTTCTGAAAGCATGATCACATGTGCTCGATGAATATCGAACATCACATGAAATAAGTAATCTCTTTGATCATTAAAAACTGGCATTAGAAGCTCTTCTACATATGTTTTTCCTGGAAAAACACTACCTTCATTTTTGATAAATTCATCCAGCTTACTCATCTTTTTACCCCCGATTTATAAGGCTTTTTCTGCTTTGATTCCAAAAAACTTATTCGAAATAAAAAGAACAATAACAATCAGCGTGATTTGAATCATCCCATAAGCAGCTGCCTGCCCCATATTGAACATCCGAAGCTGATTCATAATTTCAATAGATATAGGTCTGTTAGAAATCGTATACAATAGGACTGAGGTTGGGAATTCTCCTACAGACTCGATAAAGGCTAATAATGTCCCTGATAAAACGCCAGGCATAATAATCGGTAAAATGACCTTTCTGAAGGTATAAAACCACTTTGCCCCCAAGTTTCTTGCTGCTTCCTCAATCGAGTCATCAAGCTGCTCTAGAACGGCGTTAGTTGAGCGGACAACAAGCGGAATATGTCTAACGAAATAGGCAAGGGGCAGAATCCAAAATGTTCCTACTAATATCTGACCGAAAGAAAAAACGCTAGGTTCATTAAATGCAAATATCAAGTTCATCCCAATAACCGTTGCAGGCAAGGCCCATGGAATCATGACTAGAATATCAATAAAGCTTTTCCCAATGAATTTCCGTTTGACAAGAACATAGGACGCTATGACCCCAAACACCAAATTTGCTAGTGTGGCAATAACAGCCATTAGTAAACTATTTCGTAACGGTTTAAAAATATTAGGGTCTTCAAACAAAAGCCGGTAATTTTCCACATTAAATACTGTTGGATACGTTTGAAACGTCCAGGTTCCATCCGGTACAAGTGAAAGCAATAGAATCGTAAAGTGCGGTAAAAGCAGAATAAGTACGCCGATGATACCCGTTACCACCATCACCCACTTCATAAGCGGATTTTTCACTTCACTCCTGTGTGCCCCGATTCCTTTTGAAGCCATGCGGTAATCTTTCCTATTCTGATACCAACGCATGAATAATAGAAATGAAATCGAAACAATGGAAAGAATTACAGATTGAGTAGCAGCAATTTCCATATCACCATTAATTTTCGAAAAATATATTTGCAAGCTCAACACTCGGTACCCACCAGCTAATAAAAACGGGGCACTGAATGAAGCCATTGAAATCATGAATACAAGTAAAGAAGCGGCAACGATGGCAGGTGTTAATAATGGAAATGTCACATTCCAAAATACCTTGAATTTATTCGCTCCTAAGTTATAAGCAGCTTCTTCTAGAGACGGATCAATTTTATTGATCGCAGCGGATACGGTCATATAAAAATATACATACATCGTATAGGCATGCACGATCAGGATTCCCGAAACCCCGCCAATTTTAAAAGGAACTTTATCAAGACCAAACAAATCCTTAATAGCATTTGGAATTAATCCTGATTCTCCATATAAAAACATAAAGGCCATAACCCCTACTAATGATGGAAGAACAATCGGCAAAATCGCTGCAGTTGAAAAGAAGCTTCTGCCTGGAAAATCGTAACGGTTAAAAATAATCGCAAGCGGAATACCAATCAAGGCACTAGCCAATACACTTAAAATTGATATATAAACAGAGTTCCATAGAGCTTCTAAGTTCGTTTTCGATTCCTGCACGAAGAAATCCTGATAATTTCCGAAAGATATCGATCCGTCTTTTTGCAAACTTTCGAAAAAGGTTCTCAATGATGGATAAAGAACATATGCAGCGAGCACTAATACAACTGGTATAAGAAGCCAAATCGTCAACCTTGTATCACGATTTTTAATCATGGAGCATCACCGCTTATGACCGGGATGAGGCGCAGCTGTTTCTCCGGAAGCTGTACATACACTTCCTTCCCTTGATAAAAGTATCCGAATTCGTGTGTGTTTAATACGTCTACCCTCAGTAACACGTTATGAACATCCACCATCACATTCACAACAGATCCAAAGAATTGGACAGATTCTATTTTTCCTTTTAAGATATTTGTTCCTTCTTTGACCTTATCAAGAATACGGATTGCTTCAGGACGAATCGAAACTGCAAGGTTCTTTTCATTCTGTTGAATTAACTCTCCTTCATTAGTGTGATTATGTACAAGTAATTTTACCGGTTCTTCACCGTTTTCTAGGGTAACCACTATATTCTCTTGTTGAACGTTCTTCACTTGAACGGACAATAGATTAATCTCACCAATAAAACTCGCCACGAAATCATTAGCGGGCTGATTATAAATTTCTGCTGGAGTCCCGACCTGGTGACATACCCCAAAATTGAACACGGCGATCCGATCACTCATCGATAATGCCTCTGCCTGATCATGTGTGACATAAATGGTGGTAATCTTATAATCACGCTGCAGTCTTAAGATTTCTGCTCTCATTTCATCACGAAGCTTGGCATCCAAATTGCTTAATGGTTCATCCAACAGTAATATTTCCGGTTCAATAACAAGTGCTCTCGCAAGGGCTACACGCTGCTGCTGTCCTCCGCTTAACTGGCTCACTTGACGATCCGAGTAGTTCTCCAGCCTGACTTTGCGAAGTGCATCCAGCACTTTCCCCTTTAAATCGCTTGAAGAAACTTTTCTCACGCGCAATCCAAAGGCTACATTTTCAAAAACCGTCATGTGAGGAAAAAGGGCATAGTTTTGAAAAACCATGCCAGTATTTCTTTTCTCCGGAGGTACTCGCGTCATATCTTTGTCGCCAAATCGGACGACACCCTTTGTTGGATAATAAAACCCAGCAATCATCCGAAGGGTTGTCGTTTTACCGCAGCCACTTGGACCTAAAAAGGTAAAAAACTCACCGTCTTTGATTTCCAGATTTAAATGATCGATAGCTATCGTTTTTCCGAAGGCTTTTTGGACATTCTCTATTTTTATTGACGCCATCCCAACGACACTTCCTTATTCTTTAATTTCTTTATCTCCACTTTTAATATTTTCGTCCCAATATTTCATCCACTCGTCACCTTTTTCTTGGAAAACATCCCAATCAATATCCATCGTTTTAATATCTGTTTCCGTGATCCATTCAGGTAAATCTGTCACATCACTTCTTGTCGGAATCCGGTAAAATTCTTCAGCTAAAATTTTCGCAGCTTCTGGTGAGTTCACAAACTCATAAAACGCTTCAGCTGCTTTTGGATGCTTGGCACCTTCAACAATGGCAATTCCTTCTGTCAACACCGGTGTTCCGCTTTCTGGAATAACAAACTCAAACGGATAGTTTTTATTTTCTTTCAGCATGACAACGTCCGGCATTGCCCAAACAGATAGTGAACCCTCTCCTTTGGCTACTTTGTTATACATCATTTCCGGGTTGGCTGAATATTCTTTTGTATTTTGGTCGAGCTTCGTTAACCAATCATAGCCCTCTTGAGGATCATTTGTATCCTTATACGTGCGATAAATCATCGAAGAAAAAATCGTCCTCATCGTTCCAGATGCTAGCGGATAGCGAATGATAATTTCATCTTTCCATTTCGGGTCAAGCAGCTCATCCCAATCTTTTGGGACTTCGTCTTTTGATAGTTCCTTGCTGTTATACATGATGACTTCTGGAGTCTGGCTCGTTCCCGTCCAATACCATTCTGGATCGTGGAACCCTTCATCAAGACTATCAGAATAGGTAGGTTGGTAAGCAGCTAGCAGTCCATCATCCTTTGCTTGGTTAAAGTTCGTGGAAGGTGCTCCCCACCAAACATCTGCCTGCGGATTAGTTTTCTCTGATCGAACACGATCAAGGATTTCCTGGGACCCCATGTCAAGCCACTCAACATCAATGCTATATTTTTCTTCAAACTGAGTCTCGAATTTTGATAAAATATCTTTTCCATGCGGCGAATAAACAACAATCTTATCTTCTAATTCACTTTTTTCTTCTTTGGCACCGCCTGCATTCGAATTCGTTTTTGTATCTGTACTGCTACATCCAGAAATCAATAAAGCTGCCGATAAAGTTAGCACTGAAACAAACGACTTTTTCTTATTTTTCATTAATAATCCCCCTCATTATGAAAATTCAAAATGCTATCATGTTCTCTTAAAAATAGGGAAACCGCTCCCAAAACTCCTGCGTTTTCTCCCAGTTGTGAAGTATTCATTTCTACTAAACTTGGAAGATATCGATCAACAATCTCCCGAATTCTAGGTAAAATGTATTCAGATGAATTTAATACACCACCTCCTAAAATAATGACCTCTGGATTTAGCAAGCTAGCTGCATTGACAATTCCGTAGGCTAAATGTTCGATGGCGTCATTAATGACAGCTATAGCTGTCGAATCTCCTTTTTTTGCGAACAAAAAAGCATCTTCACCTGATAGTTCAGAAGACTGGGCCCGTTCAAAAAAAGAATGATGAGGATCCTTGAGAACTGCTCTAGTAAAATGAGCACCAATGGACTTTCCTCCTGCAACACTTTCTAAATAGCCATATCTGTGGAAAATCGGCTTAAATTCACGCTTCATATCCTCTTTATTAGTTACCATATATCCCATCTCTCCAGCTGCACTCGATGCCCCTCTGTATAACTGGTTATTCAAGATAATGCCGCTTCCTATCCCTGTGCCAACTGCAATAAACAGTACATTTCGCTTATTCTGTGCGTTCCCTAGCCACTGTTCACCTAGAGCAGCAGCATTCACATCATTGTCGACAAAGATAGGGAAATCGAAATACCGTTTCGCTTCGGCTATAAATGGATACTGAATCCACCCTAAACTCGGTGCCTCAATTACTAGTCCACTTGCTGTTTGCGTAATACCAGGAATCCCAACTCCCATCCCTAAAATCCTATCTTTCGCGATCTGATTCTTTGCAATTAACCGATCTGTTTCAATAGCCATTTGTTTAAGAAGACCTGATTGTAGATAAATATTTGTTGAAAAACTAGTATCAGCAAGGATGTTGCCACTTAAATCACATAAAACGATTTTCACTTTTGTTCCGCCAATATCGGTTCCTATGATATATGCCGCTCGCTCATTGAAAAAGAGCTGGATTGGCCGCCTCCCTCCTTGAGAAGAGGACTCTCCTATTCCTTTCTCAAATACCCATTTCTCCTGTATAAGTTCATCTACAACAAGAGAAACTGTCGGTTTACTAAGCTGAAGCTTAACAGCGATTTCAGCCCTTGAAATAGATGAACATTCTTGGATGCATTGAATGATTCTTTTTTTATTTACGTATTTTTGATGATTGGGTGTTCGCTTAAAACTCATCACATCACGGCCTTACATTATTTAGTTAGTAAATCTTACTAATTAAGTAAAAATATAACTTAAATCAAGAAAGTGCACAAGTTATTTTTTGATTATTTCAAATACTCTGTTTTTAATAGTTATTTCGGTTCATTTACAATTATAACCTATTGTGTTATTTATTAGATAAGCTTTTTCATCAAGTTAGTTAGGTAATATTACTAACATACTTTTCATAGTCTTCAAAAAAGCTTAGGATTTTTATTAAATTTGAAAGGGGTTAAAGGAAGGCATGAAAAAAATTTTGGTACCTTTGCTTTCACTTTTGTTAGTTTTTTCACTATTGCCGCTCGCAGGTAACGCAGCAAAAAAGGAAAAACCTAATGTTGAGTTATGGAATGCGGTCAAGCCACTCGAGACAGCCGTTACATTCTTAAACAGCGGTGCCCATCCAGATGATGAGCGCAGCGACTTTCTCGCCTATTTATCGAGAGGGTTAGGTGTGAAGACCTCCAGCCTAATTGCGAACCGTGGTGAAGGCGGACAAAATGAAATTGGGGATGAACTGGACAATGCTCTTGGAATTATCCGTTCAAGAGAAATGATAGAAGCTGCAAAAATTACCGGGGTTAAAGCCTATCATCTCAGTGAAACAACCTCTGATCCTATCTATGATTTTGGCTTCTCGAAAACACCAGAAGAAACATTAGAAAAATGGGGCGAGGAACTCACGTATGAACGGCTTATCCGGTTTATCCGAACATATCAGCCTGATATATTGATGCCATCCTTCCAAAATGATGATACCCAGCATGGACATCATCGTACAATGACAATCTTAAGTGAACGTGCTTTTAAGGATGCGGCTGATCCATCTGTTTTTCCACAACAATTGAAACAAGGTCTATCAGTATGGCAAGTGAAAAAATTATATTTACCTGTTTCCTCCGCAGATAAAGCCACCACATCCATTGAAATCGGTACCTATGATCCAATATACGGTATGACTTATCCACAGCTTGGAGAACAATCCCGCTATCTGCATAAAAGCCAAGGAATGGGCTCTGATATCCCTGCAGCGCCTCGCCTGGTTCATCTAGATTTGAAACAAAGCGCCGTTGATACGAAAGGCCAGTCAGACCTTTTTGCAGGAGTACCTTATAATTTTACCGAATGGGCTGATAAACTCCCAGCTTCAGCTTCAAAGTTAAAATCTGATTTTAAAAATGTACAACGGGATTTGAACACAGTTGTTGCGGCCTATCCGAATGATCAACGTGTTTTCACAACATCCCAAACAGCTCTTTCTCATGTACGTTCACTTACTTCGCAAATTAAAAAGGCAAAGCTAAACTCTGAGTTGAAGAACGACTTGCTTCATAAGCTCTCATTAAAAGAAGAGCAATTACAAAACGTTAGTTATGTCTCTTCAGGACTATATGTTCAAGCAAAATCAGCCTCTCCGATCCTTACAAAAGGTCAAAATACGAACGTAACCGTAACAGTGAAGAATACCGGAAAACAAACATTGAAAAAATTCTCTGCCAAATTGAACGTGCCTAAAGGATGGAAAGCTAAAACAAAATCTAAAGCAATCAATCTAGCACCAAATAAATCAGAGACCATCACCTACCAGGTTAACGTTCCAAAAGATGCTTCCTATTACCATGCTTATGACAAATCAGCCATTACAACCAACATTTCATATGAATCCGGTAAAACCAAGACTACCATCACAGAAGAATTGGAAGGAACAATCGCTGTCCTACCTGATGTGGGTCTTACCCTTTCACCTGAAGACATCGTGGTAAACACAGCAGATGTACAGGAAGAAATACCAGTAACCGTAACTGTAAAAAATTATACAGAAGGAAAAACATCAGCAAACGTCGCTTTAAAAATACCTAAAAATTGGAAAGTGTTACCTACAAAAGCAACCGTATCATTTAATGAAAAATCAGAAGAAAAACAAGTAAAATTCACCCTTATACCACCGAAGACGATTCAAAATGGTGAATATCAGCTAAAAGCAGAAGCTACTGTCAATGGAAAAACCTTTGATTCTACTATTCAAGAAATTACCTATGACCATATCGGAACATTCTATTACCAGTACCCAGCAGCAATCAACACCGTTGCATTTGAGCTTTTAATGCCAGCTTCACTAAAAGTAGGTTACATTGAGAGTGGATTTGACAAAGTAGCCGATTACTTAAGCAACGCAGGTCTTAATATTACAAAGCTAACAGCTGATGATTTAGCATTAGGTGATTTGAGCCAATACGACACGATTGTTACAGGTATACGCGCTTATCTATCTCGAGAAGATCTAAAGACAAATAACGCGCGCTTACTTCAATACGTAGAAAACGGCGGTCACCTTGTCGTTCAATACCACAAACCTGGTGATGGATGGGATGCCCTGACGACTGCTCCATATCCACTTACAATCGGAAATCCCTCCATTCGCTGGAGAGTAACCGATGAAAAAGCCACAGTAAACGTATTGAAACCAGAATCAGCGCTTTTCAACTATCCAAACAAAATAACAACGGACGATTGGAACAATTGGGTTCAAGAAAGAGGATTGTACTTCCCAATGAAATGGGACGAACGATTTGAAACTTTCATTTCCATGGCTGATCCAAATGAAGAACCATTTGATGGTGGAATCCTAATGGCCAATTACGGTAAAGGAACCTATCTCTACACCAACCTTGTCCTCTACCGGCAAATTCAAAGCCAGGTACCAGGAGGATATCGAATCATGACGAACTTGATTAGTTACGGGGCCCAGTAACTAGAGAAGTAACCTGTGCAGGTGTTGAATGCATAGGTTACTTTTTTGTATGAATGTTTAGCCTGATTGAAGCTTGGTGCGGAACACGATTAACCTTTACCTCTAAAACAAAAAAAGTTATGCACAAGGATAGGAGATAGGCTTGAGGGATTAGGATTTCTCCTTTTTCTCTCTTTCCTTTGTCCACACGTTATGCACAACTTTAATTTATTTTAACTTCTACGTCGGTGAGTTTTATAAGCCTCTTAAGTGATAAGCATTCACTCTTTTAGCCATTCATTCCCACACTCTACCTTCCTAAAGCACCTTACTTAAGAAGGCTTTGGTTCGAACATGCTGAGGGTTACCGAATAATTCATTCGGTTCATTTTCTTCTACAATGTACCCTCCGTCCATGAATATGACACGATCTCCAACTTCCCGGGCAAAGCCCATTTCATGGGTAACAACGACCATTGTCATACCTTCTTTAGCAAGTTGTTTCATTACCTCTAAAACATCTCCGACCATTTCAGGGTCAAGTGCAGAAGTCGGCTCGTCAAATAGCATAATCTTCGGATTCATGGCCAATGCCCTTGCGATGGCAACCCGTTGTTTTTGTCCTCCGGATAGTTCTCCTGGATAGCTATTTGCTTTTTCCCTTAACCCAACCTTATCCAGTAACTCAAGCGCTAATCTTCCCGCTTCAGCTTTATCGGTGGCACGAATTTTAATAGGCCCCAACGTTATGTTTTCCAACACGGTTTTATGAGGGAATAGATTGAAATGTTGAAAAACCATTCCAACCTCTTGTCTAACTTTGTTGATATTGATTTTCGCTTTAGGGTCAGTAATATCATGTCCGTTAATGACCACCTCACCGCCCGTAACTTCCTCAAGAAGATTCAGGCAGCGCAGAAATGTACTCTTTCCAGATCCAGAAGGTCCTATTACACAAATTACTTCCTTTTCTTTTATTTCTGCATTAATATCTTTTAAAACTTCGACAGTTCCAAATGATTTTCTCAGGTTTTTTACAGTAATGATGCTCATCGAACTTGTACCCTCCTTTCTATGAAGTTAGCAATAAGGGTTAACAAATAGATGATGATAAAGTAAATTACACCAACAACAAGCCAAATCTTGAACGCTTCAAAGGTTGCCGAAGCCTGAATCTGCCCTTGCTGTGTTAAATCCGCTATACCGATAACGGATAATAGAGATGTATCTTTTAGACTAATGATCGATTGGTTCGTAATGGTAGGAAGCATCCTTCTAAAGGCTTGTGGCAGTACTACATATCGCATTGTTTGAGTACCAGTGAATCCGATTGATCTTGCCGCTTCTGTTTGTCCTTTATCGATGGATTGAATTCCCGCTCTTATTATCTCAGCAAAATAGGCCCCTGCATTGATGGCAACGGTAATTATTCCAGCTGTAGTACTGTTTAAAGAAATCAAATTTAGTGAATTCACACCGAAATATATAAAAAACAATTGCACAATAAACGGCGTTCCTCGTATCGCATCTACATAAACCTTTGCAATCCAGTTCAAGATCTTGATAGGAGCAAGTCGCAGCAAGGCCACCACTAAACCAATCAAAAAACCTAGGATAATGGCAATTACAAAGATATAAAGTGTCACCTGAAGTCCTTTTAATAAAATAGGCAATGCCGCAACAATTATATCCATTCTATTCACCCCTTAGAAAAAGAAAGCGCGCTTTAAGCGCGCCTAATAAGCATAAATCTATTCACCAAGATAAGTTTTTAATATTTCATCGTATGTTCCATCTTTTTTAAGATTAGCAAGACCGTCATTTATTTTTTTCAATAAATCCTGGTTTTGCCCTTTCAATACAGCAATTCCATACTGATCTCCATTCAAACGATCACCTACGATTTTTAACCCAAGGTCTTTTTGAGCAATTGCATAGGAGATAACAGGATAATCTTCTATAAGTGCTTCGGCATTACCGTTTGCTACTTCCTGGAACATAGCTGGACTATCATTAAATTGAACAACTTTAATTCCTAGTTTCTTGGAATTATCCTGTGCATATTTAGCACCGGTTGTCCCTTTTTTCACTGCTATGGTCTTTCCTTTAAGGTCATCGACTGATTTAGTACTTGTATTATCTTTTTTAACAACCACTGTTAATCCTGCATCAAAATACGGCGTTGAGAAATCTACTACCTTTTTTCTTTCCTCTGTAATGCTCATTCCTGCAATAGCGACATCAAGCTGATTGGCTTGCATCGCTGGAATAATTCCACCGAAATCCATTGGAGAAAATTTGATTTTAAAATCCTGGTCTTTTGCTATTGCATTGATTAATTCAATATCAATACCTTTATAGTCGTTTCCCTCTTTAAATTCAAAGGGAGGATATGTCGTATCCACACCAACTTTATATACCTTTTGACTTTTCTCTTTCTCACCTGCATTTTTTTCATCATTGCTTCCACAAGCTGAGATAATGATAGTAAGAATCAAAAACATACTAAATAAACCAAGTTTCTTCATTCAAATCACTCCAATTCTTAAATTATACGTGATAATTAATAATTCTCCCTATAATATAGCATAAGTATAAAGTATTATAATATGAATTTTTTGAATATATATTATTTTCTTTAAATAATATTAATGGATGTTTTTCCTAATCTTGTCTATCTGATGGTAATTAGAAACTGGTATTGAAACGTATACTAAAAAAAGTTTCAATAGAATGGGCTTTTTACAATGAAACACCCTCATTGCTGTACTTCATTTTTCTCCATAATATATAAGGTCGTTCTTTCTCCCCTCTAAAAAAAGTTATGCACAAGGATAGGAGAAAGGCTTGAGGGATTGGGATTTCTCCTTCTTCTCTCCTTCCTTTGTCCACACTTTATGCACAACTTTAATTAGTGTCTACTATTTTATTTTAAAACTAATTTTGTTACTACTTCAACATGTGTAGAGCGTATGTGGCGGAACATTGGATTTTGGTGAAGTTTGCAAAAAATCCTAATTTTCTCAGGGTCATAAATGAGAAATTAGGATTCTTTTATTTCTTATTAACGGTTAAGTAACTTTCCAAAAAAATTGAGCATTGGTATGAGCATCTCATTCATATAGTAGTTTTAGTTCAACTACTTTACTGCTCCCTTATCCCCTATATTTATAAGCTAACCCTTTTAAGAAATTCCTGGCGAATTTATCCCCGCACTCTTTATAATTTCTATGACCAACTTTTCTTAAGATGGCGCTTAATTCTCCTTTAGTTATCATGACTCCTGCTTCATCCAGGATATCAATCATATCCTCGCTTGTTAATGTCAGCGCAATTTTCAATTTCTTTAGCAGAATATTATTCATGCTTTCCTTATTCTTTGCAGTAGGTGCCGGGTTTTCTGGCTGGCCGGGTTTTGGTTCTTGTTTCCCTCTTTTAAAAATGATCAAGCCATTTAAAAAAGATTCCAACATCGTATTGTTACATTTTATACCTTCATCATCCATATCATCGTCGTCGTATTCATCATAGAAACCGTCTTTTGGTTTTGTGAGCATCTGCATGACTTCTTCTCTTGTTACTTCAATATCCCCAAGTTTAAATATCTCTACCATATCTTTATTTTTTATATCCAGCGCATATCTTAATCGAATTAAAATATCATGATTATGCATCCATAAACCTCCTGTATATTTCTTATTTTTTACAGTACCTTCATTATTTCACAAATGGATTGAAATAAACGCAGATGAAAATCCGAGAACCTTTTACAGATTCTCGGATCCTTCTGCTTATTCTTTCCTTTTCAACTTCGTCACAACTTCAACATGACTCGTCTGCGGGAACATGTCCACAGGCTGCATGGATTCTACGTTATATAAAGCGCTCAATTCTTGTAGGTCTTTTGCCAATGTGGATGGGTTACATGATACATACACAATGGTTTTTGGTTTGACCTTTAGGATAGTTTGCAGTAAGGATTGGTCCAGGCCAGTTCTTGGTGGGTCGGCGACTAATACGTCCGGTTTCCATCCTTCTTTGGTCCAGCGCGGCAGGATGTTTTCGGCTTTTCCTGTTTCGTAGTGCATGTTGGTACGTTTGTGTTTTATGGCGTTTTTCTTGGCGTCTTCAATGGATTCTTTGATGACGTCCATTCCGCGAACCTCTTTTGCATCTTCCGATAACCAAAGTCCGATGGTTCCTACGCCGCAATACGCGTCAACGACTTTTTCGGTACCGGTTAGGGCTGCCGCTTTTTTCACTTCGTCATACATGCGGACTGTTTGAACTGGATTAAGTTGGAAAAAAGTACGGGCCGATAGTTCGTACGATAGATCACCCAATGTTTCGTTGATGACTTTTTCGCCAGCCAGATGGATCGTCTTTTCGCCAAAAATAAGTGATGTGTTTTGGTTATTAATATTTTGAACGACCGATTTCACTTCCGGCAGTTGGTCACGAATTTGCTTAAGCAATTGATCTTTTTGTGGAATTTCTTCCGCTCCTGTAACTAAGACCACCTGTACTTCGCCTGTTTCAAAGCCAACTCTTGTAATGACTGTTCGGATCACACCTTTTCTCTTTCTTTCATTATAGATCGAGATATTCAGGTTCTTTAGTATCTTCTTCACCGTACGGGTTACTTTATTAGTAGCCTTGTGTTGGACAAGACAGTTGGGAATATCGATCAAGTTATGGGAGTTCAAACCGTAAAGACCGGCAATCAATTTGCCATCTTTCTGACCGACTTGGTACTGACTTTTGTTACGATAGTTCCAAGGATCTTCCATGCCGATTGTTTCTTGTATATTTAATGAAGAAATCGGGAATTTCGTATGACGTTCCATCGCTTGAATGACGATATCGCGTTTTTCAATAAGCTGTTGACTATAGCTTAAATGCTGTAGTTGGCAGCCACCGCATTCTGCGTAGATTGGGCATGGTGCGGCAATGCGGTGTGGCGATTCTTTCCGGATGGTTTTTATTTTTGCTTCAGAAAAGTTTGGCTGCACTTTTGTAATTAAAGCTACAATTTCTTCACCTGGTAATGCTCCTGGGACGAAGACGACTTTCTTTTTAAAGTAGCCGACTCCCTCTCCGTTTATGCCAAGCCGTTTAATGGTTAATGGAAGGGTTTGATTTACTTCTAGTGTTGTATCTTGCATGTTTGTCATTTCTTTTCACTCCGTTTTTCGATGCTTCTCCACAAATAGAGGGAAGCGTAGCTTAGATATGGAGCCCATTTTTCACTGTAGGTTTCCATTTCTTCTTGGGTTGGCTTCTGCGGTAAGCCGTATAAAAGTTTTATGGCGTTTTGAATGCCAATATCGGCTTTTGGAAAAAGGTTCGGCCTTCCGAGTCCAAAAAGCAGGAAGTTTTCAGCCGTCCATCTACCGATTCCGCGTATTTTTATTAGTATATCCATAACCTCTTGATCGGATAGCTCTGCCAACAGATCAAGATTAAGATGGCCATGAGTGATTTGCTGGGATAGTCCGATGACGTATTCAGCTTTTCGGCCACTGAATTGAATGGCTCTTAACTGTTCCACCTGAAGTTGTGAGGTCGTTTCCGGTGTTGGATAAAACCACACACCATCTATCTGGTTGCCAAATGTTTTCACGAACCGTTCCGTGAGTATATGCGCAAAAGACAAGTTTAATTGCTGATGTATAATGCATTTGACGAGGCAACTGTAATAATCGAAGTCCAAGACTATGGCTGTACCGCGGTGCTCTTCAAAGATTCCCCTTAAATCAGATTTTCGGAAATGCTGGGAAACGCCTTCTAATGGCTGATGCCAATGAAAAACCTTTTTTAACCGTTCGATTGCTTTAGACTTGTATTCCTCTGATTGACCTTTAATGATAAAGGTCGGTTCTTCGATGTTTCCTATTGCCTGAACATGCAAAACGACTGGTTCTTTTTCTATATAAAGCGGAACTTTTACCGTTCTGTTAGTAAAATCAACTACTTGAAGTGGGTCTAACGATAATCGTTCGAGAACAAGGTCGAAATTATATGGTCCCTGGACCTGTAATTTTTCCGTCCACACAAGCGATCCATCCTTTAGCAGTTTTCCACGTATTATAGCATGTTTCCTGAAATATTACTTAAAAATGAGGAGAATGGAAAAAAGCGGGACCTGTAATCTCACTTCAGGTTCCGCTTTTTATTTTAATAAAGCATTCGATTTGGCAGGTGTTTTTCAATCATTAATTCATCCAGACTGCTGAATTTGTATCCTTGTTTTTCAAGATCAGTCAAAATTGAGTCAAGCGCCTCTGCATTATCTTTTGAAACAGTATGCAGTAATAAAATCGCCCCTGGATGAATCTGTTTAAGCACTTCATCATGAGCGTAAGCTGCACCCTTTTGTTGGTCAACGACCCAGTCTTTATAAGCAAGCGACCAGAAAATGTGGTAATATCCTTCTTTTTGTGCGACTTTCATTGTTCTCTCATTGAATACACCACGCGGCGGCCTTAGGTAGTTCATCCCCTGTTGGCCCGTTAATTTTTCAGTTGCTTTTTTAACCCGTTGCAGTTCCGTGCGAATGACTTCATCCGTCACACTGGTCATATCAGGGTGATTCCAGGAATGGTTTCCGACGATATGACCTTCATTCGCCATACGGACAACAAGCTCCGGTGCGGTTTTTAAATAATGACCAGTGACGAAAAAAGTTCCTGGGGCCTTATGTTTTTTTAACACATCTAAGATCTGTGCCGTATATCCATTTTCATAACCATTATCAAACGTTAAATATATGTTTTTTTTCGTTGTGTCACCTTTATAAATTGCTTCATATTTAGGCAGCATTTCATTGAAGTTTTTTCCTGCATCGGCAGGAGTTCCGTTTTTCCCTTTATTGAAGCCCCAATTATAGGACTCCGCAAAAGCCGGACTTGCTAAAGAGCAGATCAAGCAGATAAAAACGGATAGAATCGCCATTTTTTTCATTGGATTATCCCCCATGTTCTTTTTTTCTTAGTGTTTGGAACATGAAGATTTATATGCATGATATTGTCGTAGGTCGAATTTTTCGTGGTGACGGTCGAATTTTTGTTCTGTAGGTCGAATTTTTGCGGTGACGGACGATTTTTCTTCCTGTAGGACGAATTATCTTTCTGTAGGTCGAATTTTTGCGGGTGACGGTCGATTTTTCTTCCTGTAGGACGAATTATCTTTCTGTAGGTCGAATTATCCACGGTGACAGTCGAATTTTTGCCGGTGACGGTCGAATTTTTGTTCTGTAGGTCGAATTTTTGCGGTGACGGACGAATTATCTTTCTGTAGGTCAAATTTTTGCCGATGACGGCCGAATTATTGTTCTATAGGCCAAATTATCCCCGGTTACGGACGAATTCCACAACGAACGAATTCCACGCAAAAAAGGCCTATCCTCCTAAAAGGATTGGCCCCCTATCTATTTACCCTTTAAATAACGCCTGTACCGCCTTCCAAATGATGACGATGGCAAAAACGATAACGGTTACAATTCCAATTACGTCTAAAGTTGGTTCAAGTCCGGAGAAAATCGTGCCTGCCACAGGAAGATGGATGAAAGCAAAACCTGTTAACATTGCGACAAAGAACAATAAGATGCTATTTTGCATTTTACTCCCCCCTTTCTCTTCTAATGTATGAGCAAAGGTGCAAAAAGATTGTACTTTTTTAAGGCAATAATAGCCTTTTTTTTCATATACATTAGCAAGGGGGCGTATACAATGCTGGAATGGGTAATTACGTTAGGCTTTATTGGTTGTCTGGGATTAGGTGCGGGGCTGTTTGTTTATTTTGTGAAAAGTGGATTGAATTTAGGGGATTCAAAAAGGATTGATCCATTGCCGAAAATAGAAGAGTAAGGTAAAAAGACGCTCAACCGAATTGGTGAGCGTCTTTTGCATACATCTTATTTAAATACAGGTTCTTTGAATTGTGACAGTTTTTCTAATGAAGATTGCTGTACGTCTTTATGCAGGCTGTTTCCATGTGAATCCATGGTAACAACTGCGGTAAATCCCTCAACTTTCAGGTGCCACATTGCTTCAGGAATACCAAATTCAGTGAAGTTCACACCTTCGACTGATTTAATGCAGTCTGCATAATATTGAGCTGCGCCACCGATCGCGTTTAAATAAACACCACCGTGTTCGCTTAGTGCTTCTAGTGTTTTTGGACCCATTCCGCCTTTACCGATAACAGCGCGAATGCCAAATCTTTTCATGATATCGCCTTGGTATGGTTCTTCACGAATACTAGTTGTCGGACCTGCAGCTTTCACGTGCCATTTACCTTCTTCGTCCTTAAGCATAACCGGCCCACAATGATAGATAATCTGTCCATCAAGGTCAATTGGTGCAGGGTTTTCAGACAAGTGCTTGTGTATCGCGTCACGGCCAGTATACATTCTTCCGTTAATCCGGACTACGTCACCAACTTTCAGCTCACGGATTTGTTCTTCCGTAATTGGTGCCTGAAGGATGATTTCACGCGGTGCTTCAACTTCAGCTTCTATTGCTGCGGCTACTTCTTCTTTCGCTGCTTTTTCTGCTTCTAGAGCAAAGTCAATTTTCTCACCATCTTGATATAGCCATTCATTGATTTCTCCTGTTTCTGGGCTCACTTTCACACCTAAGCGACGGAAAGCCCAACAGTTATAAGCAACCGATACGAAAAAGCTTGCCGGAATACGGTGCATGACACCAATTTTACAGCCAAGCAGTGTTGTTTCGCCGCCAAAGCCCATTGTGCCAATTCCCAATTCATTTGCCGTCTCCATGATATACTCTTCTAGTTTACGAAGATCCTCATTCGGATTCACATCTTCGTTACTGCGGAAAAGTTGAGCCTTAGCCAAATCATATCCGGATGAACGGTCTCCCCCGATACCAACGCCGATGAACCCTGCGCTACAGCCTTGTCCTTGCGCTTGGTATACGGAATGAAGAACACATTTACGGATTCCGTCTAAATCACGGCCGGCTTTACCTAATCCTTCAATCTCCATCGGAAGACTGTATTGAATATTTTTATTTTCACAGCCACCGCCTTTTAATATAAGACGCACATCAATGTAATCTTTTTCCCATTGATCGAATTTCATGACAGGAAGACCTTCCCCAAGGTTATCCCCACTGTTTTCACCTGACAAAGAGTCAACTGCGTTTGGACGAAGCTTTCCGCCTTTTGTTGCTAAAATGATTGCATTTCGAATTGCTTCTTTTATTTCAAGTTGGTTCACACCAACTGGAGTTTTAATTTTAAATGTCGGCAGACCTGTATCCTGACAAATCGGTGATACATTGTCGTCAGCCATTGTAATATTATTCGTGATTGTTGTTAGGCTTAACGCTGAACGCGTACCTGCATTTTCACGTTGTTTCGCACTTTTGACCGCACGACGAACATCCTTTGGAAGATTCGTTGAAGTTTCAACGATAAGACTGTACATACTTTCTTGGAATTTTTGAATATCCAAATTTCTCTTCCCCCTCTTATTTCCCCTAGATTTAATCATTCACCGCTTCTCTATTAAGAGCGAATGATACAACACCCGTTTTATTATACATCTAACATAATCTTTCGAAAACAAGTAATTAATTTTCTTAATGGAAATCGGTGTAAAGAGAAATAATCAGGGGCGCTAAGATTAGCATAAAGCAAAAAAAACATTCCCAATCATTACCTAATACTGAATAACCATTTTTCTTCATTACATATATAAAGGGATGACGAGTAAATAGCGTCATCCCTTTACGAATATTAATTATAAAAAAATCATACTATCGTACAGATATTATCCTTCTTTGCGCGTTTTAAATTGTTCTACTTTAACTTCCAAATCATCAAGCATGCCGATTAAGCGATCAATATCTTCTAATTCTGTATTTTCTGGTTCAATATGGTCAAGAACCTCCATGAACATCGTGAGGCGTTCTTTTAAGTATGTTAATTGTTCGTTTTTACCTGTAATGGTTTTTCCCATGAGGCACTCTCCTTCCGTTCTTCTTCCATCGTAACGAAATCCTCTTGAAAGTGCAATGGCAAGCTAAAATGAAGCTCTCCGCCATTTGACAATTTTTGTGCCCATTGTTCATAATGGGTTAGTGCATTATTACGTAAGGAGTTTTAAACATGTCTATGATCAAGCAAGATCTTTTAACACCAATCACACCCAAGTATGATCCTTGGGAAGCATATATGGACGTTGAACAATACGGAAAGCTCAGTCTTACCAATGTCGAATTCACAACCACTACCCTTTGCAATATGCGTTGCGAACATTGTGCTGTCGGTTACACACTTCAGCCAAAAGACCCGGATGCTCTTCCTTTAGAATTAATAATTCAGCGCCTCGATGAGATACCATTGCTTCGCTCGCTAAGTATAACTGGCGGTGAACCAATGCTTTCTAAAAAACAAGTGAAAAATTATGTTTTACCTTTATTAAAATATGCTCGTAACCGTGGAGTTCGTACCCAAATCAATTCTAACTTGACCCTTGACTTGGAACGGTATGAGGAAATCATACCCTATTTGGATGTTCTTCATATTTCCCATAACTGGGGAACGATCGATGAATTCATCGATATCGGTTTTGCCATGATGGACCGCAAACCTTCGCGCGAGCAACGAAAAAAATTATTTGATAAAATGATTGAAAATTCCCGTGCCCTGACAAAAGCAGGTGTACTAGTTTCTGCAGAAACGATGCTTAATAAACGCACCTTGCCACATCTTGAGCATATCCACAGACAGATTGTCGATGAAATGGGATGTCAGCGCCATGAAATACATCCGATGTACCCAAGTGATTTCGCCTCAGCACTTGAAACGTTATCATTGGAGAACATGCGCGAGGCGATTCATCATCTACTTGATATTCGGGATGAAAATGTATGGATGCTTTTCGGAACGCTCCCATTCTATCCATGTAACAACAACAAAGAAGAATTAGAGCTGCTTCAGCGGCTTTACAGTGCTAAAAAAGTGACAGTTCGGAATGACCCTGATGGACGCTCTCGTTTGAATGTCAATATTTTTACCGGAGAAGTCATTGTTACCGATTTTGGGGATGCACCCACTTTGGGAAATATCATTGATCAGCCGTTAACCGAATCCTATGAAACATGGATGAATTCGAAGCTGGCCAATGAATTAAACTGCCACTGTTCGTCGGTTAAATGTCTCGGTCCGAATGTTCTTGTCAAAAATGCATATTACCCTAAAGAAGACTTCAGCGTAAGAAAGTCTAATATATGAGAAAAAAACTCGCCAATCAGGCGAGTTTTTTTACTTCACCTTCATTACCGTGGCTGTTGCGAAACAGTAAAGCTGAAGGAAACATGGTCCTGAACTGGTATCCAAGCTCCTATGCCTTGCGAGGTAATATTTTTAATCGTAATCGAGCGTTTATTTCCTTTAAGGTTCAAATATACTTCTCCATAGGTGACCTTACCTTTTTCATTGACGGCAGAAGCATAGCTAGATAAATAACCAATCCGATTTGAAGCAACATTGTATACTTCATCTTTTTTCGTACCAGCTCCAACAATCGTTTCAAAAGCGAGTGGCAAATGGGTCTTTTCCGTAGCTTTTAATAACATCATCTTTTTAACATCCTCGGCCTTAGGAATTTTCGCTGTTAGTCCACCACTCACTGCCTTTTGGTTTTCTTGGACATAACGGATTCTGTATGGAACATCACCGCCGCGATTATCATAGTAATTCATATTGATCTTTTGATATTCCCAATTGGGTGCCGTCTCGGAAGACTCGTAATTCAACGCCCAATGGCCAAGGTAAATGGTCGCCCTGTAACCAAAAGCAAGCGGTGCTTTTGCAATTGCTGATTCATTCAACATATGAATGAGTTCTGGATTTTCAATCTTAATATCCGATGAATCAATCAACTGTTTAGCAAACTCACTCGGCTGCAGCATTGGAAGATCCTGAGTCGAGTTCGGATACGTATTCTCCTTCGCAATATTTAATACGGAAGGTGGGATATTCACCTTGTTCGGAGTTGTTTTATCTCCGGCTGATATAGGGGCTGCAAAACTTACATTCGCCTGAATAAAGGCAGTTAGGGCAAACACTGTAATAAGAATAAGTCGTCTCATGCTGTAGCACTCCTTTAAAAGGTTCAATCATTTTGTTTATAGATTTTGTTTTTCCTCAACATTCTATACATTTCAATAACATGTTGATTTTGTAATAAATTTGTAAAGTTCAGAATATTTACTTTTTTATATAAATCGGTTATACTTAACTTACATTATAAAAAGGAGGCGAAATCGTTCATACCTAATAAACGTTCAGGAGGTATGCTTATCGATCTAAAACACCCTTTTCAAGGATGACAGAAAAACGAATTCGCCACTTACTTAAATTTGATGTAAAAGGATGGTGTAACACTCTAGAATTATTTCTCAACTTTAACAGAAGCATGATGAAAAATTTTGGATTAATTTATGAATGGTAATTTACTAATATAGAAATGACTCTGCTAAATAACCTGGGCAGAGTCATTTTTATGTATCCGCATTTCTCATAAAGAAAGACCTCCCGATTTGGAAGGCCTGACACTCTTATAATAAGTAAAATCCAATCCCCATAATAAAGTAAGCAGCCAACAGGGTAAGCCCTTCAAACCAGTTCGTTTCCCCGTCATTCGAAATCATAATCATCAGAAAGACAGCCGTAACCATAGAAATCAACTCAGGCAATGTGAAAACAAGCGGCATATGTGTTGGATACATTAATGATATCAACACTAGGACAGGAGCAACGAACATCGCTACTTGCAGCGTAGAACCGACTGCAATCTCAACAGCGACATCCATTTTATTTTTATATGCCATAATAACGGCTGATGCATGTTCAGCCGCGTTACCTACGATGGCAACGATAATGACTCCGATAAATAACTCTGTCCACCCGAACGTCTCCCCGACTTCACTGAAAGTATGAACAAGTTTTTCCGATACGTAAGCAACAGCCAATGTAGCAACTGCAAGAATTGTAATGGCCTTTTTCTTGCTCCATTCCGGTATTTCCTCTTCATGTTCCTCATGGGCTTCTCTTTTTTCCGCATGCTGATAAACCCCGCGATGAGTAACTAATTTAAAGAATAATGCTGCTAAGTATAATAAGATTAAAATAATGGAAATTCCGACACTTAACGACATTGTACTTGATTCGCTCATGTTTTGGGTGAACACTTCCGGTATCACGAAAGCAACAATAACGGCGAAGATTAGCAGACCAGCGTTATGCCTTGCATCGAACACATTAAATTTCTGCCGTTTGTACCTCGTCCCCCCAATAAAAAAGGAAAGTCCTGCCACCAACAATAAGTTTCCTAATACCGATCCAGTTAAAGAGGCTAATACGACGCCCACTAGCCCTGCCTTTAATGAAAAAATGGAAATAATCAGTTCCACTGCATTACCAAAGGTTGCGTTCAACAGTCCACCAATCCTTGGTCCCATCACAATCGCTAGACTTTCCGTTGCCCGGCCCATAAAACCTGCGAGCGCTATAATTGTTAAACAATACACAATAAACATGATTACACTCGGCCAATGCATCAAAGAACCTATAACTGATAAAGGGACACCTAAGAGGACGAGCCCCAAAAATATTTTATCCACGATATTTCTCCTCACAATTCTATATGCAATTTAATATGTAACAAAAATTATCATACATAATTTTCCCGAAATGAAAAAGGGGATTTTTAACGATATTCTCTTCTTGTCAACATTTACCCAAATTTCTATTGCTTAACCCTCTCCCCTGGATGTAACATCAACAAGGTATACATATCTTAGGAGACGAAAACTTATGAATCAAAAGCTGCTTATTAGTGTTCTAATTTGTATGGTCGGCATATCTGGATTTTCTCAAGGAATGCTTCTGCCAATTATCGCAATTATTTTCGAAAATGACGGAATTAGCTCTTCCTTAAATGGATTTCATGCTGCGTCACTTTATATTGGGATTCTTTTAATTTCTCCTTTTATGGAAGCACCTCTCCGCAAATATGGCTATAAGCCATTAATATTGTTTGGCGGAATAACTGTAATTCTTTCACTTGCCTTATTTCCGGTCTGGAAATCATTCTGGTTTTGGTTTGCTCTGCGTTTTTTCATCGGAATCGGTGATCATACCCTTCACTTTGCTACCCAGACATGGATTACCGCTATTTCCCCTTCAGCAAAGCGCGGAAGGAATATCGCTATTTATGGACTATTTTTCAGTCTTGGTTTCATGGTTGGTCCGCTAATGACGAAGCTTCTGGAGATTAATCAGTCTTTGCCATTCATCATTACATCCATACTAAGCCTGCTTACGTGGATGACTGTATTCCTGATTAAAAACGAGCTTCCTGAACAAGATGAATCAGAAAGCACATCATTCTTCGGTACACTTAAACGGTTTACGAAAGTGAGTCGCATCGCATGGGTCGCCTTTTTACTTCCATTCACCTTTGGTGTACTTGAATCCTCATTGAATAGTAACTTTCCAGTATTCGCATTGCGCTCTGGAATTGATTTAACCGCAGTATCGCTTATCATTCCAGCATTTTCAGGTGGTACTTTGCTTTCACAGATTCCGCTTGGAATGCTCAGTGACCGATTTGGCCGACGAAAAATCTTGCTGATCATTCTTTTTTCAGGCTTTACCGTATTTACTCTAGCTGGAATTGTTTCATATTCCGTAATCGGTCTGTTCATTTTCTTCCTGCTTGGCGGGATGATGGTGGGTTCGACTTTCTCTTTAGGAATCAGTTATATGGCAGACCTTTTGCCTCGCAACCTATTACCTGCAGGAAATCTGTTATGCAGCATCTTCTACAGTCTCGGCAGCATTGGTGGTCCGTTTTTCGGTGGTTTAGTCATCGAATACTTACAAGGAGGTAATTTTTTCTATCTAATTAGTATAATGCTTCTTCTTGTCTTTATTTCACTGGTGCTATTTAAGGAAAAAATGCCTGCTCCAAGCTTGTAGTATAGTTTATTATCTGAACTACTCCATTTATTATTCAATTTGTATTGTTTTTATCATATAGTGGTCAAATGATATAATTTATGGTTCTTTATATTTTTTCCTACATTAGAATCATTCTTCTTTATTTTTGAATAGGATATGTGTTAATATAATATTAATAAAAAGAACATCACGTTAATAAACCTTTGAAATCGTTGCTGTCATCGCAATTTTGGTGACAGCTTTCATATTTTACTCAGAGAAATGACGTTGATTATCTTTCTCAATTAGATATTATACAAATGATAATCTATATCATTTACACAAAAATAGAAAAGAATATGGGAGGGAATCTTATGACCACTGATACTAAACAATTAACACAACCGACTGCATGCGAAACCTCTTGGTTGGAAAAAGTAAAACCCCATCTAGAACTTATTGCCGCATTGTTTAGCGGTGTATTAATATTATTAGGCTGGGTGCTTTCTAAGAATGGACTTGAAACTCCTTCTATCGTTATATATTTAGCTTCCTTCCTAATCGGCGGTTATGCTAAAGCAAAAGAGGGAATTGAAGATACGTTTGCCGATAAGGAATTGAATGTTGAGATGCTAATGATTTTCGCGGCCATCGGTTCTGCGATTATCGGATACTGGACGGAAGGCGCGATTTTAATTTTCATCTTTGCTTTGAGCGGGGCGCTTGAAACATACACAATGAATAAAAGTCATAAAGAAATTTCAGCACTTATGGATTTACAGCCGGAAGAAGCGCTGCGAATCACAAATGGATATGAAGAAACCGTATCCGTTTCCCTGCTACAAGTCGGGGACCTAATTTTGGTAAAACCAGGTGAAAGAATACCCTCTGATGGAAAAATCACGGACGGACGTACCAATATTGATGAAGCGGCGATCACTGGCGAATCTATTCCAGTTAGTAAGTCATTGGATGATGAAGTATTTGCGGGAACAGTGAATCTGCGTGGAACGATTACCGTAGAAATTACAAAACCAGCAAATGAAACATTATTTCAAAAAATAATTACTCTCGTTCAATCTGCACAAAGTGAAAAGTCTCCTTCTCAACTGTTCATTGAACGTTTTGAAGGAACCTATGTAAAAATTGTTTTAACCGTTGTCGCTTTGATGTTGTTCGTACCGCATTTTGTATTAGGGTGGAGTTGGACCGAAACATTTTACCGGGCAATGATTTTGCTTGTTGTTGCTTCACCTTGTGCCCTCGTAGCTTCTATTATGCCAGCTACGCTATCTGCCATCTCTAATGGTGCTCGTCATGGAATTCTATTTAAAGGCGGTATCCATCTTGAGAATCTTGGCAACTTGAGAGCAATTGCCTTAGATAAAACCGGAACATTAACAAAAGGAAAACCAGAGGTAACGGATGTAATTATCCGTGAAGATTTAAACGAAGAAGATTTCCTATTCCATATTGCATCTGTTGAAAATTATTCGAACCATCCTTTGGCAACATCAATTGTGCGCTACGCTAAAACTAAATTAGTTAAAGACATCATTAAACCGGATAATATGGAAGATATCTCAGGTAATGGGGTTCAAGCATATTTCAACGGAGTGCTTTGGCAAGTAGGAAAAGCTGATTTCGTCGGAAGAAGTGAAGCCGAACAATTTCAAAACGGTATTGCACTAACACTAGCTGAACAAGGAAAGACGATAGTTTATGCAAGAGACAATCAAGGTATTGCCGGCATTCTTACATTGAAAGACGTGGTGCGTGAAGAAACGATTACTGCTATCGAAGCATTGAAAAATGAAGGCATTCATACCGTTATGCTGACAGGCGATGGTGAAAAGACCGCTAAAGCGATTGCATCTGAGAGCCATATCGATGCATATATTGCTGAATGCTTACCTGAAACTAAGGTTACTGAAGTGAAAAAGTTGAAAGAACAATACGGTACTGTAGCAATGGTTGGAGATGGAATTAATGATGCACCTGCACTTGCAACTGCTTCTGTCGGGATTGCAATGGGCGAAGGCACAGATGTTGCGTTGGAAACAGCGGATGTTGTCCTAATGAAGAATGACCTACCGCGTATTGCCGAAGCAGTAAGGTTATCTAAGAAAATGAACCGAATCATTAAACAAAACGTCGTTTTCTCGATTTCTGTCATTATGGTTCTGATTGCATCCAACTTCCTTCAATTCCTCGACCTTCCATATGGCGTAATTGGCCATGAAGGAAGCACCATTCTAGTTATTCTGAACAGTTTAAGATTATTGAAAAACTAAACAAAAAAGGGAGCCTATAAGGCCCCTTTTTTTGTGTTCATTCTACTTAGTGATAGCCGTTTTTCCCATTAGCAGAACCTGACGTTTTATGGTTCGAACCTTTTTTTCCTTTTTGCTTTTTGTTGCTTTTACCCATGAAAGAATTCCTCCCTACTACTAAGTCGTCATTTCTTGATTAGCATTAGCTGCAGGACTTATAGCTATTACGGGAACTTTAGGAAGCTCATTCACATTTTGGCTGTTCTTTATTACTTATGAGTGCATTAATTTCCCCGCCTAGAATTATGATTAGCCCTGATAAGTAAAACCAGACCATTAACACGATTATCCCACCAAGGCTCCCATAAGTTGCAGAATAATTTGCGAAGTACGCTACATAAAAAGAAAATAAAAAGGAAACGAGACTCCAGCCAGCCGTGGCAAAAATAGCACCCGGAAGCACTGTCAGGCATTTCAACTTTTTGTTGGGCGCTATCAAATAGAGGATCGTAAACACGATAAATAATACAATTGTGCTAATCACCCAGCGCATATGATTCCAAATCGACAAAAATTCGTCAGATAGCCCAAATTCGGCAAATAAAAATATACCTATCTGCTTTCCGAATACAGGAAGCAACAAAGCGACAATAAAAACAAAAATCATCGCTAATGTGAGAATAATCGACATTCCCCGGGAAATAAAGTAAGTTCGACTTTCTTTTACACCATATGCGTGATTAAAGGCTTTAATAATTGCATTCATTCCATTAGATGCTGACCATATTGTTCCGATGACACCAAACGACAATAAGGTACTATTCCCTTCCATAACTTCTGCTAGATTTCCCTCAATGATTGCCATAGAACCATCTGGTGCATATGAACGGACTATACGTAAAATATCTTCCTGTGAAAATGGCAGGTAGGCCAATAAAGTAAATAGGAAAATAAGTAACGGAAACAGGGAAAGTAAAAAGAAATAGGACAGCTGGGCGGCAAGTCCCGACACATCATCCACTTGTAACCGTTTTATGAAAGTTTTGAAGAATGACCATTTCAACCATTCTTTTTTATCGGCCATACCTCCACCTCATTATCTAATTTAAGGGAATACGCTCTTCTAAATCATGGTTTGAAGACGATTCTTGCTGTCCTTCCGCAGAGAAGACCTCTTTCGTCTCCATCACAACATGCGCAACTTGCGATGGAATATCTTTCATCTCCTCTACTCTTTGGGAAATGAAGGATACATCATCGGAAATTTTTTCAACTGTGGCACGAACTTTTGAAGATGTTTCACGTACTTGAGTTAGGATTCCATTGGGGTTTTTCACTAGTTCTTTCATATTATTCATGCAACTTTTGCTGTTTGCCAATACGGAACTTCGCGTGTTTTTATCAAAAAGACTAACAGCAGCCCCAGCTAGAGCCCCTATAAAAACCGCTTGCATAAATTTACTTTTCTTTGCACACTTATATTCTTCACGAATGTTGCTCATATATTCTCCTCCTCGTCATATATTAGTCGATGGGTAATGGTGGTTATCTCCATTATACAGTGTTTAAAAAAGTTTTTTCCTATCTTTTCCCAAACATGCTCACATTAAAACGCGAGACAATCAAGTAAATCGGAGATAATGCGTCGTTTTCCTACTGAATATTCATTGACTTATAGGGGTAATCATGCAAAGATGAAAATAATTTAGAAACGTGTGAAAGGATGAGGGAAATGGATTTAACACAAAATACAGCCGAAAGTGTCGAGTTTATGGTAGAAGCAATCAAGGATAAACTAAAAGTAATGAACTTCGGAGCAATCAAATCCACCCATTTCGATATCGAAATGTATGAAGAACTTCATGATATTTATAAAATGGTGATGAAAAAAACAAACTTTAGTGTCCGTGAAATGGAAGCAATCGCTGAAGAACTTGGAAGACTCCGTAATAAATAACATCCAAATCCTCCCATAATGGTGAGGGTTTTTTATTTATTAAAGAATTCTGCTAAATTTGTTATAGTGAATATTATTGGACAATCAGACAGGAGTTGTAGGTATGGTAGAAAGAAGAACGCCCATTAGTCTCGCAGATGCAGTAGAAAAAGTGATGAAACATAAATTAGAAGGACAGGTGGAAATAGTTGCTCTTGAGGAAAGTCATTATCGTTTTTTAGCTCAAGATATTATAGCCACAAATGATGTTCCACATTTCAACCGTTCACCGTATGATGGTTTTGCCCTCAGGTCTGAAGATACGGCTGAAGGTTCCCTTAATAATCCGCTCGAATTCGAAGTGATAGAAGAGTTGGCTGCAGGGATGGTTTCTACTCTTCCTGTGCAACAAAGCCAGGTAGCAAGAATCATGACTGGAGCCCAGATGCCAGATGAATGTGATGCAGTTATTATGCTCGAGCTCACCAAGGAATTTGAAAAGGACGGGAAGAAATACATATCCTTTAAACGCTCTCTTAACTCAGGCGAAAATGTGTCTTTCAAAGGAGAGGATGCAAAAAAAGGTGATATTCTTGTCAAAAAAGGCACAATGATTAATCCAGGCATCATCGGCTTGCTTGCTACATTCGGTTACGCTGAAGTTCCAGTTGCCAAAAAGCCTGTCGTCGGCTTATTTGCTACAGGGTCAGAACTTCTAGATGTCAGTGAACCATTGCAACCGGGAAAAATTCGCAACAGCAACTCTCATGCCATCTCCGCCCAAATTCAGAGAGCAGGAGGAGAAGTTCGTTTTTATGGAAAACTTAAGGATGAATTTGACTTAAGCTATGAGGCGATTTCCTCAGCCTTGGAGGAAGTCGACCTTCTCATTACAACGGGGGGCGTCTCCGTCGGTGATTTCGACCTTCTCCCTGACATTTACCAGAAAATAGGAGCTAATGTTTTATTCAATAAAGTAGCCATGCGCCCTGGCAGTGTAACAACAGTTGCTGTATTTAATAATAAATTTCTATTCGGCTTATCTGGTAATCCATCTGCCAGTTATGTCGGCTTTGAGTTATTTGCAAGACCGATTATTCGAACCATGCTGTTTTCTGAGCAGCCTCATTTACGAAAAGAAAAAGCGCAATTGGCTGAGGATTTCTTAAAGCCCAATCCCTTCTCACGGCTTTTGCGAACTCGTTTATTTTTCGAATCTGGCCAACTGAAGGTTATCCCTAGTGGTGTAGATAAATCCAATATAACAACAAGCCTTGCAGGAGCAAATTCACTAACCGTATTACCTGGAGGCACTCGTGGATTCAAAACTGGCGATATCGTGGACGTCCTTCTTCTTGATGACCAAGAAGGATGCGTATGGCCTTGGTGAAACCATTTATATTTCAAGTGGTCGGCTACCAAAATAGAGGAAAAACGACTTTCATTACGAATATAATTGAGAAGCTTCGCGCAGTAAACTTGGAAACAGCCGTATTAAAGCATCATGGGCATGGCGGAAAACCCGATCATACAAGTATAAAGGATTCGACCAAACACTTTCAGGCTGGGGCAGCTGCATCACTTGTTGAAGGAGACGGGACGATTGAATTACTTGGCAACTTTAGAAATGGAACCTCTATAGCAGAGCTGATTCAATTCCTGGCTCTTTTTCATCCCGACGTGATTTTGATCGAAGGATACAAACAGGAAGACTTTCCTAAGGTAATTCTAATCAAAGAGGAAAATGACCTTCTATTACTAAAACAGCTTAATAATATCAAAGCAATTATTGCTTGGCCTGACTGTTTGGAGCAATCAATGAGCAATGCTTCAGTACCCGTCTTCCCTTTAAATTCGGATCATTTCATTTCATGGTTTTTAGAACAGATATGAAGGAGTTTTTTTATGTTTATTCAATTTCCCTTAGAAAAGCGACGCGCGATGATTGAACGCATTCAAGAGTATGTCTACCAGGAGAATGGTGAAAAAATTGGCGAAATTGCTGCTGAAAACCACTTACAATTCATTCTCGACAACATCGCTCCCTTTATATATAACGAGGGCATTAAAGATGCTAAAACAGTAATTGAGGACCGAATTGGGAACATCGAAGAAGATTTATATTCATTGGAACGACCAATTAAATGAAATGAAAAAAACAGCATCAATTTCCGATGCTGTTTTTTTCGCTTTTTAGGAGATAAGATAACCAAATCATTATTGTTCCGTTAAAATAAGTGGACCGTTCTTTGTGATGGCAATCGTATGCTCATATTGAGCCGAGTATTTCCCGTCTGCAGTAGAGGCGGTCCAACCATTCGCATCCCTGCTGGCTTTATATGTACCTACGTTCACCATCGGTTCAATTGTGAATACCATGCCCTCTTTTAGGCGCGGCCCTTTATTTGGCAATCCATAATGCGGAACTTGAGGCTCTTCATGAATAACATTTCCAATCCCGTGGCCGATAAAATCACGGACGACAGAGAAGCCTTCCGCTTCTACATATGATTGAATAGCATGACCAATGTCGCCAATACGATTGCCTTCTACAGATACTTCAATCGCCTTATATAAAGATTCCTTTGTCACATGCAGTAAGTGTTCCGTTTCCTTTGAAACCTTACCGACCGGGTACGTCCAGGCAGAGTCTGAAAGCGCGCCGTTATAATTAACAACCATATCAATTGTTACGATATCGCCATTTTTCAAAGGTGTCTTTCGAGGAAAACCATGACAGATTTCTTCATTGATGCTTGCGCATGTCGCATATTCATACCCTTTGTAACCCTTTTGTTCTGGCTTCGCCCCATGTTTCTTTAAAAACCCTTCAACAAATTCTTCAATTTCCCATGTTGTCACACCGGGTACAATTAATTTTGCAATTTCCCTATGACAAGCTGCCAAAATTTTACCTGAGTCATGCATCGCTTGAATCTCACGTGCAGATTTTAATACGATCAATCGTTACACTTCCTTTTTTTTCGTCTCTCCTTTTATTTTACTGCAAAGATGGAAGTATATGAATCCTTAAAACCATTATTAAAGAAAAAATCCCGACGGCGTCGGGATTTCAGTTTGTAGACAAAAGGGGTCCAGAATGTTTTAATTCTGGACCCCTTTTGAAATTCCCTTTGAATTTTGATCAAGATTAAGAGATTGGGCCTCTACGAGCCCACTTTATTAAGCCATTATTGGACCTTGCCATGTCCAATTGGCAATTTTCTTTAAATTTATGGCAGCGAATGTAAGCATCGCCTGCATCGACAATTTTTTAAGTCCCCTTAAAGTAGTCCAACGCATACCATGCTTTTCTTTTGCATCTGCGAATACACGCTCTATTGTTTCTTTGCATTTCGCATATATAGGTTTTACATCCTTGTGGTGACGCAGATGATCTGCTTCTTCCATATAATTTTGCCAGATATGGCGTGTCACCACTTTTTGATGGTCTTTGCTTACTGTACACTGTGATAAAAATGAGCATGTCGCACAAGTGTGTTTGGGTGATTTGTACTCGCGATAGCCCTCGTAAACATAGTCATGCTTGCGAAAGAACCCTTCTTTTGTTCGTGGACGTGTATAGGGTAAAGCTGGTGTGGAAAACCTGAAGCTGTTGCCGCAGATGCAGCTTACAAAACACCAGCCATTACAAGCTACGCTCATAATTTTTCCCGAACGTTGAGAAGTGAGGTACTTTATCATGGAAACCGTAACCTGAAAACCAACGGTAAGCCATATTCGTTTCAACTTCTTCAATCGTTTTACGCATCGAACGAATACCGAAGGTATATTGAATGAATGTCAATTTAACTAAAATAACTGGATCAATACTTGGGCGGCCTATCTCTGAATACATCTCTTTCACCAAGTCATAAATGAAAGTGAAGTCAATGGCCCCCTCAATTTTACGAACCAAATGGTTCGCTGGCACCAGTTGGTCCAAAGTAATCATTTCAAGTTGATCTCGCTGAATAGAATTATGTTTCGAAAGCATCGTCATCACCTCAAGTTTTAATACTCCTATATTAAAACAAAAAAGACTGTAGGAAAAAGTGTTTATTTCTAATTGTTAAAACAAAGTTGATTGGAACGGAAGGTGCGAGACTCCTGCGGGAAAAGCGTGTCCAAGGGAGACCCCACAGGCGCAAAGGCGCCGAGGAGGCTCCCTGACCGCCCGCGGAAAGCGAGTGCCTGGAGTGGAAATCAACGTTCGAATTTTTACAACCCCTCAAAAAAACTGTAGACAAACTCGATTTTCATCGAGTTTGTCTACAGTCTGAAATCCCGACGGCGTCGGGATTTTTTTATTTCAATAATCTAAGTGACTCTCGATTAAAGGCTGGGATATCTTCTGGTGTCCTGCTGGTGACAAGTTGATCGCCGCAAACAACGACTTCTTTGTCTAAATATGTAGCACCTGCATACTCCATATCTACCTTAATAGATTTATACCCTGTTGCATGACGTCCTTCAAGTGTTTTGGCAGTAATCAGCAACTGTGGTCCATGACAGATTGCAAATACAGGTTTTTTTTCATCCATGAACGATTTTGCGAACGTTACGAAGCGTGCATCTGCACGTAGCTGGTCTGGGGAAAAACCTCCAGGAATGAACAAAGCATCAAACTCCTCTGGTTTTACTGAATCGATGCTTTCATCTATTGTGACTTCGACTTCACCTTGTTTGCCTTTAACATTTTTCCCTTGTTCCATTTCAATCGTAGTTACCGTATGGCCGGCTTCCTCAAATGCTTTTGCCGGTTCACTGTACTCCGAGTCTTCAAACATATTCGTTACTACACATGCGATTTTTTTACTCATAAAAAATTCATCTCCTCCATTTTTAGATCGAATGAACTTACTCCATTTATGTTCCCTCATGTAGAATAAATAAACACTTGAACTACCCACCACTTATCGACCTTACGGTCCGATTGAAGTGGGGGATTCCTAAGAACATTAGCCTATCGGCCAATTTTTAATTAGGCTACTCCCGTAGTTCCTACGGTTAGAAGCCTTAAGGCTTCATTCATTAGATTGAGTCCTGCGTTAATATCTCGATCGTGGCAAGTAGAACAAAAAGGACAATCCCATTCACGAAGATTCAGATGTTTAACGTCTTTATTTTGGTAACCGCAGCTAGAACACAATTGGCTAGAAGCAAACGTTTTAGATACGGTCACGATTTGTTTACCATACCGTTTTGCTTTGTATTCCAACATTTTTTTGAATTGGTACCAAGATACTTCACTAATAGCTTTAGCTAGTTTTTGATTTTTCATCATATTCGACACTTGCAAGTCTTCCATTCCAATAACATCGTGGTTTTTAATGATTTCGGTAGAAACTTTATGTAAGTAATCCATTCGGGCATTTGAAATTTTTTCGTGTAGGATAGCCACTTTTCGTTTTTGTTTTTGATAGTTTTTGGCTTCAGCCAATGGTTTATTTTGATTCAAGGCTATTTCTTGTCGCCTTGAAAGAATCCGTTGTGCTTGGGACAATTTCTTTTCGACCGTCCGGAAGAATTTTGGGTTTTGATAGACCGTACCATCTGAAAGAATAGCAAAGTTCTTCAAACCAACATCTACACCGCACGAACGATTCGTTTTAGGAAGTACTTGTACATGGGTTTCGGCTAAAACGGAAATGAAATATTTACCCGAAGGGTTCCGCCTAATTGTGGCATTGATGATTCGCCCTTCGACTTCGCGGCTTTTAGCAAAACGAACTAGACCGAGTTTTGGCAATTTGATTTTGTTTCCAAAAATTCCAATATTCCCATTCGTATGTTTAGTCGTATAGGACTGGATAGGATTCTTTTTCGATTTGAAGCGTGGTGACTTGTTTTGCTTTTTATAATATCAACTATAGGAATCTGCTAAATTTTCCACCGATTTCTGTAAGGCAATACTGTCTACTTCTTTCAGGAAAGAGTACTCTTTCTTTAAAGCTGGAAGTTCTTTGATTGTTTCGTATTTATTCAGAAAAGAACCTTTCCGTTCATTAGAGGGTAATTGGCCGTTCTGCTTCATTTCTTCACAAATATACCAGTAGGCATCTTTCTCCTTTTGTTTGCCTAAAAAGAAGTTATAGACAAAACGGGAGCAGCCGATCGTTTTATTGATTAGAACTAGTTGTTCTTTAGTTGGATAGATTCGAAATTTATAAGCTTTGTTTACGACCATTGGTTTCACCCCCTTATAGTTATTATTAACCATCGAATGTACGTTTGCAAAAAGATTACTTTGGCTTATGCCAACCGCCATTCATCTCCCCCTTACCGTTGTGCTCTCGCCCTTCACACGCTTTAAGAGGGAGTCTTCTGGTGGGAAATGATAAAAAATAATAATGTCCTCCATATATATACCAATAACTCTCGTATAAGGTTATTAAATTTATAGATGATTTTTGATCCAAGACTCTGAGCTCCTGTCATGTTCTATTCTGATTATGTTTGGGGAATTTACCTACCACATGTATGGCACTAATAAGTCTTTTGTTAATCCACTTTCGGTTTTCATCTGTATTCAAGTTTTCAAATATCCGCTTCCGCCCTTCTTCCGTTGTTACATAATAATTGGGCAGGGCATTCAAAGATAATGTGATAATGTCATTCTTACATTTGTTGCACGAGCAAAACGTTTGATATTCCATTCCAGCCATTAAAATCTGCACCCAAGTCACAACAATCTCTTCCATAACATTTGTATATTCTCTTTCCATACATACTCCTTTAAAAAAGAAAAACCCGTCCATACCAGACAGGTTTTCACTCATTTATTGCCGTCCGCGGAACAATCAGTATTTCAACACGCCGGTTTTTCGCTCTTCCATTTTTTGTTTTATTAGAAGCAACTGGCTTAAATTCCCCATGACCTTTTGCGCTGAACATTTCGGGATCCAAGTCTTTATTTCCGAGGAGAAGTTTCATGAAATTAACCGCACGCATAACGCTTAAATCCCAGTTCGAATCATACCTGTAAGTCTGAATCGGTATATTATCGGTATGTCCGCTTATTATAATGTTTCTGGGTAAGTCCATAACTAGAAGATTTGAAATTTCCTTAGCCATTTTTCGATCTTCACTTCTAACCTCTGCCACGCCTGATTCGAACAGCACATTATCCCTAATTGATATCAGCATGCCTTCATCCGTGAGGTTCGTACCCAATTTATCTGTTAAACCGTTCTTTTTAATATATGCATTTACACGTTCCTGAACCTCTGTAAGCTGTTTCTTTTCGCTTTTACCTAACCTCTTAAGTTCTTCTGCCCCTGTACTTTGTTCCGGTGATGTTGGTTTATTGCTGGGAGAATCGCTGGGGAAATCCATAAATCCCGTCCCGCTCGTAAACACTTGATTAAACACATTAGATAATTGTTGGAATCGAACTCCATCAACCGAACTCGAAGCGAAAAGGACGATAAAAAGTGCAAGAAGCAAAGTTAAGATATCGGCATAAGGTACTAACCATGACTCATCAATATGCTCTTCATGCCGCTGTTTTTTTTTCCGCCTAGCCATCTTCTCTCACATCGCCTTCTAACCACTTTTTACGATCTTCAGCAGGCAAATAGGATGTTAGTTTTTGTTCTATCGTTCTTGGCGCTTCCCCTTCGATGATCGATAAAATTCCTTCTATCATCATTTCTTTTATCCGGACTTCTTGTTGCGATTTCCGCTTAAGCTTATTCGCAAATGGATGCCATAACACATACCCTGTGTAAATTCCCATCAAGGTTGCTACGAACGCTGCAGAAATGGCATGTCCTAATGCCTCGGTATCAGCCATGTTACCTAATGCAGCGATCAGCCCGATTACCGCACCCAATACTCCAAGTGTCGGTGCATATGTGCCAGCCTGACTAAAAATTGCAGCCCCGCTTAGATGACGTTCTTCCATTGCGTCTATTTCTTCTGCTAAAATATCACGAATATAATCAGCACTCTGACCCTCGACCGCAAGATTCAACCCATTTTTCAAAAAGGTATTGTCGACTTGATCCGAAATAATTTCTAAAGCCAATAAGCCTTCTTTTCTGGCAATGACCGCCCATTCAGAAAAGGTTTTAATTAGTTCTTCAGGCTTTGTTAATTGTTGTTCTAAGAATAAAACTTTTAATATTTTTGGCAATCTTTTTAATTCTGAAAAAGGGAAAGCCGTTACAACAGAAGCTATTGTCCCTACAATAATGATCAAGATAGCTGCCGGGTTAATCAGCGCTGTAATGCTTACGCCTTTCAATACCATTCCCACTAAAATAGCCACAATCCCTAGAACTACTCCCAAAACCGATGTTATATCCATAATACTCACCCATTCATTAAAAGTCTTATCTGCCCTTTATATCGGATGAAGTTTGAAAAAAATGAGTATTATTTTACTATTCCATTGGATAGAATTTAAAATTTCATTCTATTATCACAAAATCTACCTGCTTTACTCCTTATTAAGGACAGATTCCATAGCATATTTCAGTTCAGACAAAGTTTCCGTCAAAAGGGAATTTCAAGCCGCCCTGTTTTTATATATTAATTTTTTCCATAAAAACCTTGTTTAAAAAGGAATTTTACGATATCTTCTCTATTGTTCCAATGTGCCCTCCGCTCTATCTCATTCACCCTTTTCTTATTAATCTATTAAAATGAAAAATATTTAGACAAAAAAAAGACGAAGCATGTCAGCCTCGTTCTTTTTTCTGGTACCATATATTTCTACCATCCAGCCATTTGATGATGGGTGAGAGTAAAAATAAAATGAATAAAATTCTGAATAAGTGGAAACTAGTGACCACAGATAAATCCACATGAACAGACATAGCTGTTACTGCCATTTCTGCCACACCGCCTGGTGCCATACTTAAAAACAATTCGTTAGCCGGTATAGATAGGATGGGAGCAAACTGAATCGAAAGATAATAACAAAATCCAATTAACAGGACATTACTAACGAATACTGCTCCGAACATCTTTCTGAAAAGTCGAGGATTGTCGACCTTCAATGTATACCCTAAATGCGTGCCAATCAGCAATTGTGAAAAGTTCAACCAAAAATCAGGAATTTGCGGTGCCCCAGGTCCTGCCAAATTAAATAGGGCTGCCGCCATGAGAGGCCCAAGTAAAAATGGCAGCGGGAAGTTTACCCTTTTGGTGATGAAAATGAATAATAGAAAGGTTACAATCATCAGAATGGCTAATTTCCAATCATAATCAAACATGAAAAAGGGCCGATCCGAAACACTTACTACCGCAACCGAATCAACTGTCATAACGTGAGTCACAAGCCAGGGAACAATGGATATAACAAGGATGACTCGAAGCGTCTGCATGAAGCCAACAATTGTTTCATCACTATCCTTCATTTCCTCACTTAGGACCACCATCTGAGACAGACCACCAGGAAAACTGCCAAGCATGGACGTACTCAAAGATAAATTCATTCGCTTTCCAACAAACCAACCAGTTAATACCGTAAATAAAATGATAGCAACCGTCGTAAAAAGCATGATGGGCAAATATTCAATCATTTCATTTAACGATTGTTTCGTGAATGAACTTCCTAGTTGTAAACCAAGAATAACCAATCCAGTGCTTCTAAAGGGTTTAGACCATAACATGTACTTTCCTAATTTGATTTTAGCAATCATCACCACAAATAATGGTCCGAGCATCCACGGTAAATATATTCCAAGACGATTAAACACGAACCCACCTATGAAAGCTAGAAAAGCGGTGAAAATAACTCTAAAAATCTTACTCTCAACTAAATATGTTTTCATATTATTACCCTTCTTTATCTACCATAATTTCATCTTTCATCTTAACATAAAATAACCTGTTTCAAGTCTACTACCCTCTCTTGTTTTCGCCTGGGGTTTTTTGCCGTTTTGGCCAATTTATTTGGCGGTTATTGTGCAGATCGATTTGGGAGAAAACGCATGATGGTTATTTCAACATTCGGGCAGGGCTTCGCCTACATCTTCTTTGCTTGGTCCAGCTCTCCTTGGCTTGATTCTCCGATTATAGGATTTGTTAGTTTCACCGCGGTAAGTATATTCAGCGCCTTTTATAATCCAGCGAGCCAGGCGATGGTCGCCGACGTGATTCCAGAAAAAGATCGCAGCAAAGTTTTGCTGTTTTTTATACCTCCATCAACATTGCAGTGGTCATAGGTCCAATTTCAGGAGGCATTTTTTATGCTAAACACCGATTCGAGCTGTTAGGGATTGCCGCCATCATTAATATCCTTCTTGGTTTCATTCTGCAAAGATGGGTAACCGAAACAGCTTTTCTAACAAAAACCCCCGAAAAAGAGCAAAATGGCTTTTCTTTTTTACTGAACCAGATACGGGACTATCAGGTGATTATCCGCGATAAGGTCTTTCTGCTCTTTATCATCGCTGGTGTATTGATCTATCAGACATTCATGCAGCTTGATTTATTGTTTCCCGTATATATTATAGAAATGGTCGACCCGCAATCTGTATTTTCGTTCAACTTAAAAGCAGAGCAGACTTTTGGACTCTTGCTTGCAGAAAATGGATTATTCGTTGCGCTCTTAACCATTTCTGTCACAAAATGGACGTCCGTCTATAAAGAAAGAAACGTATTCATTGCCTCTTCAATTACCTACTGCTTCTCGATAATTTTATTTGGATCGACACAATGGATTTGGGGGTTATTTATCGCAATTGCTTTGTTTTCATTAGCTGAGCTTTTGACAGAGGGCATTCAGCAGGGATTTGTATCCAAGCTCGCTCCGGCACATATGCGGGGGCAATATTTTGCTGCAGCAAGCTTGCGTTTCACAATTGGTAGAATGTTAGCACCATTGGCCATTCCCATGACAGGATGGATTGGTTACAATTGGACATTTGGCATTCTTAGTGCGCTGGCAATCGCAAGCGCCGTTTTATATTTCATCATGTTTTCCATTTATGAAAAAGAACAGCGCAGCAATTCCACTATTTACTAGATTTCCCACCCCCACAAACTCACAGTTCAAGGTAGAATGATTATATAGGGGTCAAACTCTTATGGAGGGGTGACTAAATGTTATCAAATACAGAAATAGGCATTGACTTAGGAACTGCAAATACGCTAGTTTACAGTAAAAATAAAGGAATCGTATTTAATGAGCCATCTGTTGTGGCCATTGATATAGAGACTAATAAAGTATTAGCAGTCGGTGTGGATGCAAAAAACATGATTGGAAAAACACCTGGAAATATCGTTGCGATCCGGCCACTAAAGGACGGGGTCATTGCGGATTTTGATGTTACCGCACAAATGCTACGGGAAATCATGAAAAAAGCAAGCAAGGCTTTAGGCTTATCAATTCGAAAGCCAAGTGTAGTAGTCTGTACACCATCAGGCTCAACATCTGTGGAAAGAAGAGCCATTCAGGATGCAGTCAAAAGCTGTGGAGCCAAGCAGGTCCACCTTATTGAGGAACCAGTAGCAGCAGCAATCGGGGCAGGTCTGCCTGTAGAAGAGCCAGTTGCTAATGTCATCGTTGATATCGGCGGTGGTACAACTGAGGTGGCAATTATTTCTTACGGCGGCGTAGTTTCTTGTAATTCCATCAGAATTGGCGGAGATCAATTGGATGAAGATATCTCCCAATTCGTAAGAAAAAAACATAATGTGTTAATCGGGGAACGGACAGCTGAACAAATAAAAATGGAAATCGGCTACGCCCTCGTTGAACATTCCGTTGTGACCATGGAAGTCAGAGGTCGCGACCTTGTAACTGGTCTTCCAAAACCGATTACGATATCATCCACTGACGTCCAGGAAGCAATCCAGGAATCGCTTCTTCATATTTTAGAAGCAATCAGAGCCACTTTGGAAGACTGTCCTCCTGAATTAAGTGGTGATATTGTTGATCAAGGTGTCATCTTATCTGGTGGAGGTGCACTCCTTAATGGAATACAAGATTGGCTAACGAATGAAATTGTAGTACCAGTCCAACTTGCTGATAACCCGCTTGAATCAGTTGCCATAGGAACTGGCCTTTCACTTGAGGTCATTCATAAATTACAAAAAGCAGTCTATTAAAAAAGAGAGGGAATTCCAACTTAGGGATTCCCTCTTTTTTTATGTTTTATGCTGCCAAACTACATTTTTTTTAGAAATGCCTTACATCCCCTCATTTTAGTAAGATATAACACACTAAACTGATATATTTTTTCTTGTTTAGGTAGAGAATAAGTAAAAGAAGGTTTACTTTTGGACACCACTTTTTTATTTCCATATGAGTTGCTTTTTTTGGGGGAATCTTTCTTATAGGACTTAATACATGCAATGTAACATAATTTGTGATATAATATAATTATGTTACATTGGTAAGAGGAGAAGATCTATGGAATATGTGGAAGCCTTTAAGGATATCAATCAAATCAGCAAAATAAAAACGTATTTACGAGCTCACTCCAGTCGGGATTATTTATTATTTGTACTCGGAATCAATACGGGTATGAAGATAAATGAAATGCTGGAAATCACTGTTTCCAACGTTCTCGATGAAACAGGAAAAATCAAAGAGTTTTATGAGCAACGAATGGAGAATGAAGAAGTCACTCAAATTTATTTGAACTTGAAAGTTCGTACCGCCTTACAAGAATACCTAAAAGGCTCGAAGGTTATCGAAGGTCAATTTTTATTTCTATCCCCTAAAACAAAAAAGCCGATTACGCGCCAACAGGCTCACCGAATCATTCATGATGCTGTGGAAGGTGCAGGTCTGACAGGTAAATTCGGAGCGAGTTCGATGCGCAAAACATTTGGCTATCATGCCTATAAACAAGGAGTGTCTCTTTCTTTGATACAAAAGCATTACCATCATTCAAGTCCATCAGAGACACTAAAATACATTGGCATTTCTAAGGAGAAGAAATTCAAAACGATTATTGACGTTAATTTATAAACATATTTCTATCTTCTAAAACTCTAACCAACTATCTTAAGGAGGAATTCCAGTGAAAATTAGAGAAAGCGAACTTCCTGGTATTGGCCAAAAATTTGAAATCATAACGAGAAATGATGAAAAATTAGTGATTGTCATTCACGATGATGGTCGTCGGGAATTGTACCATTTTGATAATGAACATGAAGAAGTTATATCGAGCATCACCCTTAACGATCAGGAATCGCGACAAATGGCTTCCATCATAGGCGGTATGGTTTACAAACCACAAGCGCTTGAAACGATTGAGATGTCATTAGGCGACTTGGTTATTGAATGGTTCAAGGTGGAACCAGGTTCAAGAGCAATCAATCAAACAATAGGTTCGATTGATATTCGGAGCAATTACAACGTAACCGTTATTGCCCATTCGAAAAAAGGAAAAAAACAACTAAACAATCCTGGTCCAGACTCTATCATCGAAACAGGCGATACGCTAGTAATATCTGGTGAAAGAAAAGATATCCGTAACCTGACAAGAGAACTTTTGACCGACGAAAGGAGTGACTAAGCACATATGGACCATTTAGTCTTTGAAGTAGGAACTGCCCTGCTTCTAGTAGCATTAGCTGCTCTCGTTGCAGGTAAATTTAAAATATCAAATGTTCCATTATTAATTATCATTGGCATGCTCGTTGGCCCCCATGCTCCAAACTTCGGATTGATTGATCTGCGCTTCATCGAAAGTGATGAAATCATAGCGTTCCTCGGAAGAATCGGGATATTGTTCCTTTTATTTTACTTAGGTCTTGAGTTTTCCGTTAAAAAGCTAATGAAGTCAGGGAAAAATATAGTAACAGGCGGAACGTATTACATTTTAATCAACGCTGGAATGGCCTTACTATATGGTTTCCTACTCGGACTACCTTTAAGAGAAGTTCTAATATTAACAGGGATTATCAGCTTTTCATCAAGTGCCATTGTAGCAAAAGTCCTTGTCGATCTTAAAAGAACAGGTAATAACGAAACAGAGCTCATTCTTGGTATCATCATGTTTGAAGATATCTTCCTTGCTGTTTATTTATCAGTCGTATCTGGATTGGTATTAAGCGATTCTGGTTCCATTTGGGGAACGCTACTTTCTACCTTCATCGCCATCGGATATATGCTGATATTTTTCGTAATAGCTCGGAAAGCCTCTGGTTTACTCAACAAATTATTTAATATATCCTCTGATGAGATATTTATTATTGTTGTGTTTGCCTTGCTATTCTTTGTCGCAGGTTTCTCAGAAACAATTCACGTTGCAGAGGCCATCGGTGCATTACTGCTTGGTCTAGTCTTTTCTGAAACGGAACACAGCGACAGGATAGAAAAACTTGTCATTCCCTTTAGAGACTTCTTTGGCGCCATATTCTTCTTCAGCTTTGGCTTGAGCATTGATCCAACTACCCTTGGTGGAGCTGTCTGGATGGTCCTTGGAGCCGTTATCATCACTATAATCGGTAACTTTGTCGCTGGTATGATAGCCGGACGAAAATCTGGTTTATCTCACAAAGCCTCAGCCAATATCGGTTTAACTATTGTTTCACGTGGTGAATTCTCCATTATTCTCGCCAATCTAGGTATTGCAGGTGGTTTAATGCCAATACTAACCCCGTTTGCGGCACTATATGTTTTGACCTTAGCGATTCTTGGACCGATCCTTACAAAAGAATCCAAACATATCTATAATATCCTCAATAAAATCTTCAAATGGACGCCGCCAAAGGTCCAAAAGGAACAACAAAAAGAAGAAGTGTAATAGAGGAAGGTCGGACAAAATGTTCGGCCTTTCTTTACACTTCTTCTTTAAAGCTCTGCAAATGTTAACCGCCGAAACTTTTTCCTTATTTTCCCGTATAATAGTAAAAAGACGGGGGGGGAAACATTTTATGAGCCATTCTTGGAAAAGAACAATTAGTTATTTATCCTACTTAATTCTATTATTAAGTGTATTATTATATGGTTTAAAGTACCAACATCATCTAGAATTAATTAGTCGCGAAACATATGAGATTAAGGGATATTTTTTGTTTCAATCTTTCTTTCCAATTTTCATCGGGGGCATATTCGCGATACCTAGTATCGTGAAAAACTTTTTAACAAAAGGTCACTGGAAAATGAATTGGCTAAGGTTACTCATCCTTGGATCACCGTTCATTTACATGTCCATTATTCCAATTTTGTATTTCACTGAAATAATTGAATTCGAATTACCTTTCTCCACATTGGTTTGGGGAGGATACTTCGGAGCAGATGGATCAACCACATTTAATTCAATTACAGGAATAATTGCGGGTTATATTGTTCTTACAAGTATAAGAAAACCAACAGATATACAATGAAAGACAACCTGAAGGGTTATCAAGACCTTTTTTAAAAAAGTACCTTCCATTTTCTTTTCTTTTCTTTAGATAGGAGGATTAACTTACCTGAACTGTGGGAAAAGAAGCAGATAACCTTAGTAACTATTCAGGAGTGATGCCCGGATGAATAAGTCGATAAAATTCAGCAAGCAGCTTATCAAAGAAATAAAAGAAGATCGTGTAACAGGGTTGGCAGCAGAACAGGCCTATTATTATTTACTCGCACTATTCCCTTTGCTCATTTTACTACTTTCGATTTTACCTTATTTGAATATCGACATTCAGACAGCCATGGATACTATAAAAACATTCATGCCAACGGAAACGGTGGAAGTCATCGAGGAAAATATTATCAACATATTAAGTGAGCGGAACGGCGGCTTACTTACTTTCGGTTTCCTAGGCACCATATGGTCAGCCTCAAACGGTATGAATGCGTTTATTCATTCAATGAACATCGCTTATGATGTGAAAGAAACAAGGAACTTCATTAAAGCCCGCTTTATTTCTATTATCTTAACCTTAGGCTTGGTTGTAGCTTTTATCGTTATGTTAGGTCTGCCCGTTTTTGGGAAAGTGATCATCGATTTATTACAACAAGTCATCTCGCTTCCTGAAGAAATGCAAAGTCTATTCAGCTTATTACGGTGGATCATTGCAGTTGTCGTTATCTCACTAGTATTGACCTTTTTATATCGCTTTGCACCGAATAAGAGTTTTCCAATTAAACACGTTATCCCTGGGGCCGTGACCGCAACCGTACTGTGGCTCGGAATATCACTTGGATTCTCATTCTATGTCAGCAACTTTGCTAACTATTCGTCCACTTACGGCAGTTTAGGGGGCGTTATCATCTTAATGTTATGGTTGTATTTGAGTGGTCTGATCTTTGTAATCGGTGGCGAAATCAACGCAATTCTTCATCGCCAAAATTCTATACCAAAAAAACAATCCCGTACCATCGTACATCCTGTCCCACTTAAAAGGTGAAATAGCTTAAACAGGCTCAAAAGGCATCCCTTTTGAGCCTGATTTTTATGAAAGTTCAGTCCAATCCTACGTAAATGAGTAGGATCAACAACTTTTATCAACGAATCTTTCTTTTTATCTACGAAATTTCAGTTTAATCTACGGAAAGTCTCCATTTATCTTCGTTTCCTTCGATTTATGGATGATTCTACACAAAGTGTCAGGTTTCCGTCTTAGAGACACAACAAAAAGCGACTGCCCACATTCGGACAGCCGTTTTCCTATTCACCCTCTATTGACAAACTCTTCGTATCTTTCATCATGGGCCAGCCACGCAGCGTATTTCCGCTTTATATATTTATCCGCTTCCCCAAATGTATCAAATGTTTTTTTCTGTTGTTTTCCGTTGATCTCCACAATCCATTCTTCTTCTTCATCTTCATAGATGAAAATATCTTGTTTTTCTCTCGTTGAATACAGGCAACCCTCTGGGGATTCCTTGATATTCAATTGGTTTTTATGAGCATCGCGTTTAATAGGCTCGGCAAAGAAGGTCTTTTCTACGTATTGACTGTATGCCTTTTCGGACATTGTGCAACCTGCGGCTTTTTGATGACCGCCCCCATCGTATTTACCTGCAACCTCAGAAACGTCTATGTCATCATGGATTGTCCGAAAGCTGATTCTTTTACTTCCGACCATTAGAATTGCAATATAATCCAGATGGGAAAACTCTTTGGACAGTTCGTTTCCCAATTCCGAATGATAGGACTCAGCATGGACCACACCTGCTGTATGGGGACCAACCGTAGCCTGATAGACTTCTCTTTTTTTCCTGTTTATGTACCGATCAACCCGGCTTTCCTCAACATCCAAAAGCGTTTGCTCAACTTCGTCAAAAGTAAAGCTTTCAGCCGTTGATAATTTATGGGCGATTTTCATCTCAAATTCCTCAATCGGAATCATAAAGAACAAATCATTTAACCGTTTTGCCGTTAAATTTTTGTTTACTTCCCATTCCCAAGTATCGTATTGACGAACTAATTCAACAAATTCAGCAACAATCCGCGAAGGTTCCAACAATTTTTTTTCAACTGCATACTGATAGAATAATGAAGTCGCTGCTGTTTGTTTACCGTCTTCCTGCTCGACTGTTACAGATGCCCATTCATGTTCGTTCAAATGCAACGCTGATTTATGATGATCAATCAGAAGCGCTTTGCCTCCATCTTCAACAAACTGTGAAATCGCTTTTTCATTATCTTCATCAACTGAAAGATCAGTAACCAGCAACGTATCCTCAATTTTGGCCTGCTCAAGAAATGCTGCTACATTCTGATTAAGTCTCCCGATTGAATTATAACTAACCACTACTTCTTCCCCGAATGCCAGCTTCGCTACAATACCGCATCCGACTCCATCTAAATCATTATGTGTAAAGAGATGGTACACACAAACCCCTCCTAAATACTAATATAATTACTTTTCCCTAAGATATGAATTTCAATTGCAATCTTTACAATTGTAGCATAATCACATCCGCATATTTTAACATGCTTCATTTACGAACAGCTTTTGTAATAAAATATTTTCATATCATACCTATAAAATTCTTTATTTCCCAGTATTTATACCGATTTATAAAGGTAAGATATTACTTTGGAATCGAGATATTTTCATGTATTCTAAGTGAATCCAGCACGCCACTGTCGAGAAAATGAAGTCCTTTACTACGGAAAGTGGAACGAGGACTAGTATAGAGGCAAGGAAATGGTCACCCTTGCTAAGAACATCATACCCTTGGTGAAAAGGCTAAACAGAAGGAGTACTAATGGATGAATGGATCAGCAAAATAAAGACATTCAAGCGGTTTTAGTAAAGATTGAAGACATATAAAACAAACGAATTTATTTTCTCTGAATGCCTCAATTGAAGCTGCTAGAGCAGGTGAACACGCTTCTTCATTGAAGAAGTGGCGGCAAGCTTCAAAGATCAGGATACTCTCATCAATAAAATAGCAAGAAATTTCTCGAACTTTGAGGAACTGCTTAATGGGTTGAAAAAGCTAGCCAAATCTGACAGGTAATTTTACATTCGCTACATTAAAAAGCCGCAGAAAAGAATTTTCTTCTCTGCGGCTTTTTTAATGTGTACCATTTACTGTTCAATCAATTTTCCAAGGTTCGCCATTTCAATAGCACTAACGGCTGCTTCATAGCCTTTGTTACCTGATTTTGTTCCTGCACGTTCAATAGCCTGCTCGATATTTTCAGTAGTCAACAAACCGAAGATAACAGGTACGCCTGTGTCCAGAGAAACTGCTGCCATGCCTTTAGCTGCTTCATTACACACATAATCATAATGAGAAGTGGCCCCCCTAATTACTGTTCCAAGGCCGATAACTGCATCATATTTGCCTGTGTTCACTAGTTTTTTCGCAATTAGCGGAAGTTCAAAAGCCCCTGGTACCCACGCTATGTCAACATCATTCTCATCAACACCATGACGCTTAAGGCCATCCAACGCACCTCCTAAAAGCTTGCTTGTAATAAACTCATTAAATCTTCCTACCACGATGCCTACTTTCAACCCTGATCCGATTAATTGTGCTTCAATAATTTTCCCCATGTCCATATCCTCCTAATTTAAAAACAAATGTCAATTTTTTCTTATTTTTATTTTTCAACCACTTATATCCTTCAAGCATTCGGAATATTTAATTCAAGTCCCTGTTTCTCATATATTTTTCTTTGTTGGAGATAACGAGTTAGCTCGGCAATCGTAATGAATTTAAGATCGAATTTTTCGGCGATAACTTCTAGATCAGTTACTCGTGCCATTGACCCGTCTTCATTCATGATTTCACAAATAACGCCTGCAGGAGCAGCCCCGCATAACTTTGCCAAATCTACGGATGCCTCCGTATGCCCTGCCCGTATTAACACGCCACCTTCTTTAGCGACAATCGGAAAAGTGTGACCAGGCCGTTGGAAGTCCCCAGCAACTGAATCTTCTTTAAGAAGCTCCAGAATGGTCAAGGATCTTTCAAATGCACTTATTCCTGTAGAAGTACTTTTATGATCGACACTAACTGTAAAAGCAGTTCCATGATGATCGGTATTTTCACCGACCATAGGATGCAAATTCAATTTTGCCGCCAGTTCTTCGGTAATGGTTGTACAAATCAAACCGCGTCCATGGGTCGCCATAAAATTAATCGCTTCAGGCGTTGCCTTTTCTGCCAATACAACAAAGTCACCTTCATTTTCACGGTCTTCATCATCGGATACGATTACTACTTTACCAGCTTTTAAGTCTTCGATCGCTTCTTCTATTGTATGGAACATCTTTTACACCGCCCTTTAATTAAAATCCGTGTTCTGCCAAAAACTCTAAATTCAGTCCTGGTTTTGAATCACTTTTTTTTATTTGATGTATGATATATTTCCCTATCATGTCATTTTCGATGTTAACGATATCGCCAGCTGCTTTTCGCCCTAATATTGTGTCTTGATGAGTCAGGGGAATCAGAGATACAGTAAGCAGGTTTCCCTCTATCCCGAAAATTGTCAAGCTCGTACCATCAATGGCAACTGACCCTTTTGGGATGCAAAATGTACTGAGTCCTTCTTCCAATTTGATCACATAATACACAGCATTTTCTTTTCGCTCTTTTTTTATTATCGTTCCCGTACCATCAATATGGCCTGAAACAAAATGGCCGCCAAACCTGCCCTGTGCACTCATGGCACGCTCCAGATTCACAGGTGATCCTAGTTTTAACGTCCGGATTGAAGAAGCTTTGACCGTCTCTGGCATCACGTCGACAGTAAACAGACTTTGCGTGAAGGACGTTACCGTTAAGCAAACTCCGTTGACAGAAATACTGTCCCCCAGATGAACATCTTCGAGGATTTTCTCAGAACGAATCGCCAACTCCATGCTGCTTTTTCCTTTTTTCAAGGAATGGACGGTACCGATATCCTCAATGATTCCCGTAAACATGTTTTTCCCCCTTTTATAGAATATAAAAAACCCCTTAGATTGACCTAAGGAGTTAGCAGGAGAAATGAGTGAAAAATTGTATACCTAAAAAGCCTAAAATTTTCATTTTTGAAAAATTAGGCGCACGTATACACTTGGGTTCCACACGTCCTTCTCCCATCCAGACTATACTGTCGGCTTTGGAATCTCACCAAATCCTGCCTTTATCAGGCTCGCGGGCTTAGAATTTCTTCATCACCGCCGGTTGGGATTTTCACCCGACCCCGAAGGACTAAATTATTATGAATCTCTGAATATTTTATCACCTTAAAGTAAAGATGTAAAATTTCTAACCTTAAATGAACCATTAGTAACAAGAACTTACTATGTATAAGGAAGAATGTACATATTTTTCTTCAAGACCTCCTATGTGCTCAAAATGGTTAAATAAGTAAAATTAGTGTTCATTATTATTGAGCTTTTGATTAACTTGATTGTCATTTATACAAACATTAAAAAAGTGGAGCATGCCTCTTTCGACCTATTCCCTTTTTCCATTTATTTAGGTTGGGTAAGCGTCGCAGCCATCGCTGACATTTCTTACTATCTCACCTATATTAGCTGGAAAGAATTTGAGATATCTAATGTAACCTGGACGATTGTCATGATGATTGCAGCAACAATCCTGGCCTTTGTCTTCGCAGTTAAAAACCGGGATTGGTGCTATCCGCTTGTCTTCGTCTGGGCGTTCATCGGCATTGGTGTACGGAACAGCACTCTCTACCCGACAATCACCACTTTATCCTACATCCTGGCTGTTCTAATCCTTATCTTATCCTTCACCATTTTCATCAAAAAAACCAGGAAATAGGGTCTGACTCCATCTAAAAGGCTTGCTGAAGATCGTGCCAGATGTCCTGCCAAGCTTCGAGGCCTACTGAAAGGCGGATAAGCTGGTCGCTGATACCCATTTGATGTCTGGATTCTTCAGGAACTGCCGAGTGAGTCATGGTAGCTGGATGCTGAATCAATGTTTCGGCATCTCCTAGGCTGACAGCTATTTTGATAAGTCTCAAGTTATTCAGAAATTTCTGGGCATCCTGCTTCGTACCTTGCAATTCAAAGGAGATAAGGCCTCCACCATGTTTCATCTGTTTTTCCATTATATAATGGCCCGGGGAACTAGTATCCCTTGGATAATATACATTCTTCACCTGGGGGTGCTGTTTCAGCTCCCGAAAGATTTCCCACGCATTGGAAGAGTGCCGGTCCATCCTAACTGGTAAAGTCTTTAACCCCCGCAGTAGTAGCCACGCATCAAACGGCGAAATAATTCCTCCGATATCTTTCTGAGTCGTTACCGCTACCTGATTGATAAACTCTTTCTTTCCAACTACAAGACCTGCAACGACGTCTCCATGTCCACAAAGATATTTCGTCGCACTATGAAGAACGACATCACAGCCATAGTCAAGAGGCTTCTGTAAATAAGGTGTCGAAAAAGTATTATCGACTACAACCGGTACATTGCATTCTTTCGCGACTTTCATGACCATTTGTAAATCAATCATTTTCATTGTCGGATTAATAGGGGTTTCCACATAGATGCAGGCTGTTTCTGGGCGGATCATCTTCCTTAACTGTTCCTCTGTATCCATATCACAAAAATCATGATTAATACGATATTTACTTTTCATCAACTGAAGGAGGCCAAACGTACAACCATATAATCCTTGTGAACACAAGATGTGGTCATCTGTTTTAGTTAATGCAAAAAGCACAGCCGATACCGCAGCCATCCCTGAGCTGAAAGCAAGCCCTGCTTCCCCGCCCTCCAATGCCGCAATCTTGTCTTCAAGCACCTGTACCGTTGGATTTCCAAGACGCGAATAAATATATCCATCTTCTAAACCGGCAAAACGTCTTTCTCCTTGCTCGGCCGTTTCGAAAGTAAATGTTGAGGTTTGAAACAGTGGTGTTGTTAAGCTTCCTAAATGCTCCTTCGAGTCATATCCTTCATGAATTACTGCCGTTTCAATATGCTTATATTTCTCTGCCATACCGTCTCCTCCTCACCAATGTCTATTTCTATCATATGTCAATATCCCATATAAAGGAAGCGTTTTCATTTGTGTTTTCCACTCATTATTAAACTCCTATCTTCAGCAATATGCTATAATTTTACAATCATTCAATACTAATTTTAACTATTCATAGATAAGGATTTTTGGAGGGGAAACGATGAACAAAGTCATTTTTGGTTTACTTGTCATTTTAACGACTGCTTTAATGGGTTCGTCATTCGCTATCGGAAAAATAGGATTAGCTTATACTTCTCCCATGTTGCTTGCAGCCATAAGATTTATCCTTGCAGGTTTGATCATGGCCATAATTGTTAAACTCATCAAACGACCTCATCCAAGCAAGACCATAGACTGGGCTAAATTGGCTATCATCGGTTTATTCCAGACAGCTGGTGTCATGGGCTGCATCTTTGTAGGCCTTAGGACCATTTCAGCAGGGGAACTTTCGATTTTGACGTTTATGAATCCTTTATTAGTTATCATTTTTGGAACGCTCTTTTGTAAAACAAGATACGCCCCACAGCAATGGGCAGGGGTTTTCCTAGGATTTATCGGTGTCTTTATCACAATGGGGGCACATCTTGATTTAAAAACAGGAACCCTTCTCGGATTGATGTCAGCCATTTCCTGGTCCCTCGCCACCCTGTTGATGAAAAACTGGGGACACGCAATCGACACTTGGGTCATGTCAGCCTATCAAATGCTTTGCGGAGGGTTACTGCTGCTAATTGGCTCTTATCTTTTTGAACAGCCCTTTTTCATAATCACAACGGCATCCATGCTCATTTTATTATGGCTAGCCATTATGGCTTCTATCGTACAATTTTCAATTTGGTTTTTCCTACTACAAAAAGGAGATTCCACCAAAACGAGTGCCTTTCTATTTCTAGCTCCCTTTTTTGGCGTCTTATCTGGTTTCATCTTGCTAGATGAACCGATCCACTGGTACGTTGCGTTAGGTGGTTCACTCATCTTCGTAGGGATCTTTCTGGTTAACTGGACATCCCATCAAGTTGCGACAATAGAAAAGTCCATGTAGAGTGTTCTTCAAAATATACTCTAACTGTAGGAGGGAACAAGAAAATGAGTGGAGATGATACTCTATTGTTTATACACTTGTTCGTTATCCCATCAATAAGCGTTATGTGTTTTCGTAATATGGTTTCACTTTTGAAAAATCTAAAAGCAGGTAAAAGTATTCATAACCAAACGATTTTGGGAGCTGTTCTTTGTTATATTTTATTCATGACGTTAATGATTGGTTTAGAGGGTATGTATTAATACATCTGCCTAGTCTTGATAAAAAAAGTAGAGACAGCCTAAATGGCCATCTCTACATTCAAAAATTATTCTTCGACTACGATGTTTCCACCATAGAATGTTACTTTCGTTAACGGAATCTCAAGTTCACGTGCCATTTTTTTCAATTCTCGCTCTTCTCTTTCCGTTACAATTGAGATAACCGTGCCATTTGCACCCGCACGCCCTGTTCTCCCGGATCGATGAATATATTGGTCAATGTTTTCAGCCATATCAATATGAACGACGGCTGTCAGTCCTTTAATATCAAGTCCGCGAGCCGCCACATCTGTTGCCATCAACATCGGAGATTTACCTGAACGAAGCTTGCGCAGTGCTTTCTCACGGTCTACTTTATTAGATTCACCGTGAAGGACACCCATTTCAACGCCTTTATAACTCAACTTTTCATGTAAGACGCTCAGCTCTGCGATATCGTTTAAAAAGGCAAGAGCTTTCACATCTTTCAGCCTCGTGATTTTCTCAAGAATCTTGGACTTTTCCCGTCTCTCAACAACAAAGTAAAGATGGTCTACTTTTGACTCCATTTTTTCATGCTTATCGACCTTGATCATTTCTGGTTCGTTCATGAATCCACGAGCCACTTTTTCCGTTTCCTCTGGTAGAGTTGCAGAAAACACCATGATTTGGCGGTCTTTAAGCGTAGTTTTGATAATATTATTAATCGTTCCCATATGCTCGGGAATAATTAATTGGTCACCTTCATCGAGGACAATTGTTTTTACTTCGTGCATCTTCAATTTCTTTTGGGCAATCAATTCATAAATCCGTCCTGGTGTTCCAGCAATGACCTGTGGATGCTTCTTCAGTTTGTCCAACTGACGTTTTACATTAGCTCCACCGATGAATGCTGCACCTGAAATACCGCTTCCTTCTGACCAAATCCGAATTTCTTCATTAATCTGCATGACCAATTCACGTGATGACGCCAAAATTAAAGCTTGGGGAGATTTTTTATCAGGATCTATTTTTTCAAGCAATGGCAGTAAATAAGCAAGTGTCTTTCCTGTTCCCGTGGGTGATTCAGCCATGATGTCTTTTCCTTGTACAATTACAGGAATCGCTTTCGTTTGAATCGGAGTAAGTTGGCCGAAGCCAGATTTTTTCCAGGCCTCCTGGATAAATGGCTTTCTATCGTTCACTAATGCTGGTAATTCGCTCATATCGTTCTCCTTTAATAAAAAAACTTTTCATATACTCTATAGTACCATTTGTTAAAGCGTAGTAGCCAACGGAATCCGAATTGTAACCGTGGTTCCCTTATTTTTCTCACTTTCAAAATGCATCTCTCCGTCGAGGCGGTGAATAATCTTCTGGCAGATTGCAAGTCCGATTCCTGTGCCCCTTTCCTTCGTCGAATAAAAAGGTTCACCGATTCGTTTCAAGCGTTCAGGCACCATACCTACTCCATTATCACTCACACTGATTACAGCATGATCATCAATGACATCCAAGGATATGTCTATATTCCCATTATCACTAACCGCTTCAATGCTATTCTTGACAATATTAATGACCATCTGTTTAAGTTCGATGGAATCAGCCATAATATAAACCGGCTCGGCTTTTTTTACCTGATACCCCATCTCAATATTATTCAAATTCGTCTCTGCTTTCATTAACGTATATACTTGTTGTAAACAGTCACCAAGATCAATTTTACATAAAGCAACGTCCTGTTTTTTCCCGAGAACCAGCAGCTCACTCGAAATAATATTAATTCGATCAATTTCCTTTAACATGATATCAGAATGCATCGGGTTGACTTCTTTCGTCATATCCATTAACTGCACGAACCCTTTTAGCGATGTTAGCGGATTCCTTATCTCATGTGCGACGGCAGCAGCCAGATGTCCGATTACAGATAACTTTTCAGACATGATCATCAATTCCTCTTCTCGCCGCAATTCGGTAATATCCCTGACGATTGCATATACTCCAAGCATTTCCGTTTGAACAATAATTGGCAAAAAAGTTACACGAATTATCCGCTTTTCATCACTCATATTCTGGATGGTCGTTTCGAATTTAACAGCCTCTCCTTGAAGGGATTGTGTAAAGAAAACAGATACTTTTTCACTTTCATTCCAGTTGATGAGATGATTGGCATTCTTACCCTTCAAGTTGTCACTTTGGTGACCTAACAGCTTTTCAGCCTCCGGGTTAATTGAAACGACATTTCCTTCGAGGTTCAATTCAAGGACACAATCCGGATTATGCTTGAACAGCGACTGATATTGCTCATCCTTAAGATTAAATTCCTGTTGGGAGCGCAACATTTTCCCAGTCCAATATCGGATTATAATATATAAAAAAATCCCGGTAATGAAAATGAACATCCACCCTTTGGAATGCTGAAACATCGCATATGTCTGGACATCTTCTTTTGCCTGGGTCATCGAGAAGGAATCTGTAATGATAATCCATAAGACCCCAATGATTATATATATAATAGCTACTTTAATTGCAATTTTATGAGACTGGTTCATTTTATATCCTTTGTAGTTGTTTTTGGTTTATTATACCCAAACCACTCAAAAAAAGTCCTCATGTTTTACACATAAGGACTTTACGGATATTGTACCATATATTTTGATTATTTATCATATAAAAAACGCCGCCCATTTGATTGAGCAGCGTCAATAATCAAGAGAGATTTTTTACAGCTTGATTGAAATCCTCTTCTATCTCTTTAGAAGGTTTGGCTGATAACAGGCTAAAAAACACGACTGCTATTGTACCAGCAATAAATCCAGGGATGATTTCATAGACTTCAGCAAATTTATCAATCATTTCCCACACGATCACGGTTGCGGTACCCACAATCATTCCTGCTAGCGCGCCCCATTTCGTCATCCGTTTCCAGTAAAGACTTAACAGAATGACCGGTCCAAATGCTGCTCCAAACCCAGCCCAGGCATAACCGACCAATTTAAGAATCGTACCACTAGGGTTGAAAGCTAAAATAAGGGCAATAGCAGATATCGCTAATACACCAAATCGTCCAACCAGCACTAATTCCTTATCCGATGCATTCGGGCGAATAAACTGCTTATAGAAATCATCAGTCAGCGCACTTGCCGATACTAACAGTTGAGATGCAATCGTACTCATGACCGCGGCTAAAATCGCTGCTAATAAGAAGCCTGTAATTAAAGAAGGAAATAGTTCTTTAGCCAGAATGATGAAGACAGACTCGGCATTTTTTTCCCCTAGAGGTCCGCTTGTCAGATTAAAATAAGCGATTCCGACCAAGCCCGTAAACATCGCTCCTACGATAGCGAAAATCATCCAGCCCATACCGATTCGTCGTGCGCTTTTCAATTCTTTCACAGATGAAATCGCCATGAATCGTACGATGATATGAGGCTGACCAAAATAACCAAGACCCCATGCTAGCAACGATATAATACCAATAGTTGAAGTTCCTTCAAAAGCATGTAATAAATTCGGATTAATCGATTTTATTTCATTAATAGTAGGATCCCAGCCGCCAATATTTACAATCGTGACAACAGGGACTAAAATTAAGGCAATGAACATGATCGTACCTTGTACAAAATCCGTCCAGCTAACCGCAAGGAAACCGCCAAATAATGTATAAAGAATAACAACACTCGCTGTCAGCCAGATGCCCCAGCGGTAATCCATATTAAAAGCAGTTCGGAAAAGCTCCCCACCTGCTACCATACCTGAAGAGGTGTAAAAGGTGAAAAAGATTAAGATGACTAAGGCTGATACCACTTTTAATATTCGAGAACTATCTTTAAACCGATTTCCCAAAAAGTCCGGTATCGTAATCGAATTGTCGGCCACTTCCGTATATGTCCGAAGTCGTGGCGCTACAAATAACCAATTTAAATAAGACCCTGCACACAGGCCGACAACAATCCACCCGGCACTTAAGCCGCTTATGTACATCGCACCAGGAAGACCCATTAACAGCCATCCGCTCATATCGGAAGCCCCTGCACTTAATGCGGTTACAGCCGGGCCCAAGTTGCGGCCTCCAAGCATATAATCGGTTAAGTTGGCAGTTCTTCGATAAGCTAAATAACCAATTAATAGCATACCTGCCATATATATTCCAATAGATATTATTACTCCATAATCCAAAAATATATCCTCCTATTACTTATTCATTTTGTGATAAAAAAGGTTCATTTTTATCTTGTAAGCTTATCAGAAAAAAAATCATATGTTAAGAAGTTCTTGCAACTATCTACTATTTCACATTCAATAATAATTAAGATATAAATAGATTATCGATGCAAGATATAAGATTAGATAATAAGGAGGAATAACGCCATGCAACCCTATATCAATCAACCAGATGGAGTCTTTCCCTCAGTTTGCTCTCTTGATTGTCCTGATCAATGCGGCTTACTTTTGCACAAAAAAGATGGGAAAATCATTAAGGTGCAAGGAGACCCTAACCATCCTGTTACTAAAGGAAATATTTGCAACAAAGTCCGAAACATGACAGCTCGCATATATGACCCCAAACGTCTTCAGCAGCCATTAAAGCGGATCGGCTCAAAAGGAGAAGGGAATTTTGTTCCAATCAGCTGGGAGGAAGCCATTGACACAATCACTTCAACATGGAAAAACTTAATTGAACAGCATGGCCCAGAAAGCATCCTTCCTTACAGCTTTTATGGAAACATGGGAAACCTCAGTGCAGAAGGAATGGATCGTCGGTTCTTTCATAAGCTCGGGGCAAGCAGACTTGAACGTTCCATTTGTAACGCGGCCGGTTCTGTTGGATATAACTATACGATGGGTGGTTCGTTCGGCATCGACCCGGAAGAAACGATTCAAACAAAGCTTTTTATCCTGTGGGGCATTAACGCTGTGAGCACAAATATGCACCAAGTAACAATTGCCCAGCAGGCCCGAAAAAACGGGGCAAAAGTTGTGGTCATTGACGTACATAAAAACCAAACTGGAAAGTGGGCCGATTGGTTCATTCCTATTCTGCCCGGAACAGATAGTGCTCTCGCTCTCGGTTTAATGCATATTTTATATGCCGAAAATCTAGTCGACCAACCTTTCTTAGATGAATACACTGTGGGCTCAGCTGAATTGTGCGAGCATGTCCGCCAATATGACCCTGCCACCGTCTCAGCGATTACTGGTGTTCCGATTGATGATCTATATGAGTTAGCACGAATGTACGGTAGCACGACTCCTTCATTCATTCGAATAGGCAACGGTCTGCAGCACCATGATAATGGCGGCATGGCCGTACGGACCATCGCCTGCCTTCCTGCACTTACCGGTCAATGGCTTTCGAAGGGCGGTGGCGCGATAAAGGGGAATTCAGGATACCTGGCTTTTAATACAAACGCCCTAAGACGTCCTGACCTTTTGAAGGATAAAACAACACGTATCATTAATATGAACCAAATCGGTCAAGCCCTTTTAGAAAAAGAAAACCCGATTCTTTCCTTATTTATATACAGTTCCAATCCAGCCCTTGTCGCTCCGAATGCGAATAAAGTGCAGGAAGGTCTGATGAGAGAAAATCTATTTACTGTGGTCCATGATTTATTCTTAACCGAAACGGCAATGTATGCTGACATCGTCCTGCCTGCTGCTTCATCTTATGAAACGGAGGATTTTTATAATTCATACTGGCATAATTACGTCCAAATACAAAAACCTGTAGTGGAAAAGTATGGAGAGTCGAAATCAAATGTCGAATTATTCAAACTGTTAGCCCGGGGTATGGGCTTTGAAGAACCAGCTTTTAGAGATTCAGAGGATGATATGATACGCCAGGCACTCAATTTTCCAGATAACCCGTATTTAGAAGGAATCACTTATGAATCCCTTTCAGAAAGTCAATTTGTCAAAGCCAAGATGAGTCCGCTGTTCCCGGGTAAACTGCAGACACCGAGCGGCAAAATCGAACTCTATTCTGAACAGATGAAGAAGCATGGATACGAACCGCTACCAACGTATATGCCAATCGTCAAAGACAGTGACCTGCCATTTTTATTCATACCAGCACCTAATCACAATTTCTTGAATTCAACTTTTTCCAATAACGAAAAACATATCTCTATGGAAAAAGAACCGAAACTACACATGAATACGGCAGATGCCCTAAAATTAGGAATAGATACAGGAGATATGGTCCGTATCTGGAACGAGCGCGGTGAATGTGTGCTAACTGCTGCTCCCGGGGAAAATGTGTTAGCCGGTGTTCTTGTCAGCCAAGGCTTATGGCAGAACACACCTGAAACAAAGCAACATATCAATGCCCTTACTCCAGACAGGGTGGCAGATATGGGAAATGGCGCCGTTTTCTTTTCAGGCCGGGTTGATCTTTTAAAACTGTGAAATTATAGTCGTATCGGATTTGATTGATTATCATGATTTATACTCATTACTGAAAAGTGTCTATTATTCATTTTATTTTGAGTGCATTTTTTAAAATATGTTCGATTTCTGGAGTTTATCTACGATTCTGGAGTTATATTTACGTTTCTAGAATTTCATTTCCACAAAAAGGCTGTTCCTTAAGGAACAGCCTTTTCATCTAGCTATTTTTACTCTTCATCAAACCATCCTGTTGGTTGAATATCCAAGTTGTTATTAATTTGCTTCACTTCTGTGTAAGCCTCGTATCCGAAAGTACCTAGCTCACGGCCATTTCCGCTTTGTTTGAAGCCACCCCAAGGAGCTTCGTTATATGTTGGGTGATAAGAATTTATCCACGTGATACCAGCACGTACTTTTTTGATTACACGGTACGCCTTAGCGATATCATTCGTAAACACCGCTCCAGCTAAACCATATTTCGTGTCATTGGCCAGTCGAAGAGCTTCTGCCTCGTCCTTGAACTTTTGAACAACAAGTACTGGTCCAAAAATTTCTTCCTGCACGATACGCATTTCAGGTGTTGTATCAACAAAAATCGTTGGTTCAACAAAGTACCCATTTTCCAAGCCCTCTCCTTTAATCCGGTTCCCACCAACGATTAATTTGGCTCCTTCTTCTTTTCCAATTTCGATATACGATAAAATTTTGTTCATATGGGCTTCAGAAACGACTGGTCCCATATGAGTTTTTTCATCAGAACCTGACCCCACTTTAATTTGTTTCGCTTTCGCGGTAAGACTTGCAATAAATTGATCATAAATGGACTCTTCCAAAAGTAATCGAGAGCCCGCTGAACATACTTGTCCTTGGTTACAGAATATCCCGAATAAAGCGTAATCAACAGCAGTCTCAAAGTCAGAGTCTGCAAATACGATATTAGGGGATTTCCCACCTAGCTCCAAAGTCACTTTTTTCAAATTCCCTAACGATGCTTCCATGATTTTACGGCCTGTTGCTGTTCCGCCTGTAAAGGCCACTTTATCGATTTCCTCATGTTCAGCAATGGCCTGTCCGACAACTGGTCCTGCCCCTAATACTAGGTTTGCGACACCTTTGGGTACTCCGACCTCTTCCAAGATTTCGAATAGTTTAACAGCCGTTACTGGTGTTACTTCTGATGGTTTGAAAACGACGGAATTTCCTGCAGCTAGCGCCGGAGCCAATTTCCAGGCTGACATCAACAAAGGGAAGTTCCAAGGAATGATTTGCCCGCAAACACCGATTGGTTCCCGGACGACCATTGCTTGCTGACCGTCAGGCACCTCATACGTCTGTCCTGTCGGTTTAGTAGCTAATCCTGCATAATATCTAAAACAGGCTGCTGCATCATCTATATCAAAACGAGCTTCGCGCAATGGTTTTCCATTATCCAACGTTTCCAAAGCAGCTAGTTCTTCAGCTTTTTCTTCTAATTTATCGGCAATTTTGAATAAAAGTCTGGCTCTCTCCACTGCCGGAGTTCCCCACCAGCCTCCTTCATAGAAAGCATATTTAGCTGCCTCAACCGCTGCATCGACATCCTTCTGTGTTCCTTCTGCAGCTGTAGCAATAACTTCTCCCGTAGCCGGATTCAATACATCCCTTTTTTCACCCGAAGTCGAACTCACCCATTCCCCATTGATAAACATCTTTAAGTCTAGTGCTTCCGTTCCTTCTTTTTGTGTGTTATTTTGTAAAGTTTCCTGCATTTTAATTCCTCCTCGGTTTTAAGTTATCTACCTATATACAAGATATAAGCAAGATTCATGCCAGTTTGGAATATTAGGTAAATCGCATTTTCTTTCTCTTCCCTGTCCCATATAAATTCAATCGTGAATTATCTATTCATTTTTGCATAATAACTTCAGTCAATCTTCTCTACTTTCGCCACAACCTCTTTATTTCTATTAAAAGAATCATAAAAAATATATGTAGAAGAAATATATTTTCTCAAAAATAAAGAGATGAGCATACTGCTCATCTCCATACTTTTTCATTATTAATTCCGATTAAAAATGACCAGCTTCATTTCCGTCATTTCTTCAATCGCATACTTTAGCCCTTCACGGCCCATCCCGCTTTTTTTGACTCCGCCATATGGCATGTTGTCGACGCGATATGTTGGGATATCATTTATGATAACGCCACCGACTTCCAGTTTTTCAGCTGCAGTAAGGGCCAAATTGATATTGTCTGTATAAACCCCTGCCTGCAAGCCAAATTCGGAATCATTGACCAAATCAATTGCTTCTTCAACCGACGACACCTTATTGATCAAAACAATAGGAGCAAAGACTTCCTGACAGGATACCTTAAGCTTCGCATCCACTTCCAGTAAGACAGTAGGATGCAGGATATTCCCTTCAGATTTACCTCCTGCTGCAACAACGGCACCGTACTGTTTTGCTTCACTGATCCAGTCCAGACTGCGTTCTACATCACCAGCGCTTATTAACGCTGAGACATCCACTGCCGGGTCCAAAGAATCGCCGAGTATTAGTCCCTTCGTTGCCTCAGAGAATTTTTCTACAAACTCGTCATACACCTCTTCATGAACATATGCTCGTTGTAAGGAAATACAGACTTGCCCTTGAAAAGCAAATGCTGCCGTTACACAGCGTGGGATAATCTTATCAATATCAATCCCTTTATCCACAATAACCGCTGCATTGGAACCAAGTTCAAGACTCACTTTCTTCAAGCCCGCCTTGTTACGGATACCGATTCCTACAGCAGGGCTTCCGGTGAATGAAATGCTCTTCACCCGTGAATCAGTCACTAATTTATCACCAATTACCGAACCGCTTCCCGTAATCAGATTAAACGCTCCATCAGGAAGATCTGTTTCTGCTAATAGCTCAGCTAACAATAGCGATGATAGTGGCGTTTGGCTCGCAGGTTTCAAGACAATCGGGTTTCCAGCAGCAATGGCTGGTCCGACTTTATGAGCTACCAGGTTCATCGGGAAATTAAAAGGAGTAATTGCACCCACTACGCCAATTGGCTCGCGTACGGTGTAACCAATTCTACCTTCCCCGTCAGCTGTCGCATCCATCGTTAATGTTTCTCCATGAATCCTCTTTGCTTCTTCTGCTGCAAATTTATATGTGGCAATCGTCCGAGAGACTTCTCCTATCGCTGTTTTAATCGGCTTCGCTGCCTCTTTAGCAATAATTTCAGCTGCCTCATCTTTACGGCTTTCCAAAAGAGTTGCAAGCTTTTCAAGAATGGCAGCCCGTTTATGACTTGGCAGAGCAGCCATTTCTTTTCTAGCTTGATAAGCTGAGTCTATCGCCAACTCAACCTCTTCAGGGGTAGCAGCCGGAATCTCCGCTAAAACCTCCCCGCTATAGGGAGACTTTAGTGTCGTGAACTTTTGGGCTTCTTGCCATTTTCCATTAATAAATAGTTTCTTTTTCAGAGTTTCCGTCATTACCATCCTTATCACCTCTTATAAAATTTCTTTTTCGACAGCTGTAAATGTTTCATCCAGGATTTCAATTATTCTTTCGACTTCTGATTTAGTTATGATTAAAGGTGGTGCAAACACGAGTGTATCTTGATCAAACGTAACAGACCGGCAAATTAAACCATTCTTCGCAGCTTCAGCCACAAGTCTTGGTGCTAGCTGTGTTTCAAAGCCTTCCCCGGTTTGTTTATCTTTGACAATAGAAATGCCTCCAATAAGACCAAGTGCTCTAACATCCCCAATAATCGGGTGTTTGCTTTGTAGCTTTTTAAAGCCCTCAAGCAATTCTACGCCACGCTGTTTCGAGTTTTCTATTAAGTTTTCGCGTTCAATAATTTCAATATTTTTCAAGGCGACAGCACAAGCCATTGGGTGCCCACTGTATGTGTATCCATGTAAAAGCGTGCCTTTAGACAGGGCTATAAAATCCTGATGCATCTTATCATTAAGGACCACGCCACCTAACTGGGCATATCCGCTCGACACACCTTTTGCAAAGCACATCATGTCTGGCACAACACCGAAGTGCTCAATTCCAAAATACGTACCTGTTCTTCCGAAGCCTGTAATGACTTCATCTGTTACCATTAAAATGCCGTATTCATTACAAATCTCTCTTACTTCCTTAAAATAGCCTTCAGGAGGTAGATTCACGCCGCCAGCTCCTTGAATCGGTTCCGCGATAAATGCAGCAATCGTTTCTGGCCCTTCTTGTTCAATGACCTTACGCAACTCTTCAATGGAAGAACCATCTACATAACAAAAATCCGGAGCAATGGAATTCGTGAAGTCACGGAATGGTTTCAAGCCAGTTGCACTTGTCGCTCCCATAGCCACCCCATGATAAGATTTCGAGCGGGAAATAATCTTTTGACGATTAGGCTGGCCTTTTAAAATCCAGTAGTGACGAGCAAGTTTAATTGCCGTATCATTTGATTCCGATCCACCTGAAGTGAAGAAAACTGCATTCAAATCCCCAGGCGCAATAGAAGCAATTTTAGCCGCTAAACGAATAGCCGGCTCATTGCTGAAGGTAGCAAAACTTGAAGTAAAAGCCAACTTTGCCATCTGTTCTTTCGCCACTTCAGCCAACTCTTCTTGTCCATGCCCAATATTCACATTCCAAAGTGAGGCCATGCCATCAATGACAGTTCTACCCGTGATGTCCGTAAGATATATTCCTTTACCTTCTGTAAAAATGAAACTTGGACCATCCGCCTGCTGTTGTGCAATTGCTGTAGTCGGATGAATAAAATGCTTTTTATCCAAATCGATTAATTCCTGAATCCCCGTCTTCTCTTTAATCATCTAAAAAACACCCTTCTCACTTAATAGATTTTTTTATCATTTGCTATACGTATTTATATAGCAAGATGCATGCCAAAGTATATGAGCTTTATATAATAGTATTCAAAGAGAAAATGATTCATAAATAAATCAAAAATAGCGCATATTGATTCGAATATAAATCAATCGATTCATATTCAAATCAAACATATTTAAATTTCCATTTATCAACAAAAATTAATACTTTTTTACTAATATTGTCGTTTTTTGTATTTAATTTCTTAATGATGTTACATAACCTGACATAAATTATTGAATTTTCTAAAAATTTGTATTATTATCATGGTAATAACATTTGCATTTCCCTTTTGAGCCCTCGGTTAATCTAAAATGAAAGAAGTTGATATAAATGCAGGTAGGCTTTGAACTGTATCAAAAGCAAACTTTGAAGTTAGCTTTGACCCCTGAATTACAGCAATCGATCAATATTCTACAATATTCTGCACATGAACTTATAGATTTTTTACACCAACAGGCTAACGAAAATCCTGTTCTCGAAATAACCGAAACATTTAAAGACCCTCTCGCCTCTCTCTCTGAATTCGGTATACGTACAAATAAAATAAACACTCAGGCAGAAGGATCTTCGGCTATAAGTAAAGGATTCAATGGAGACAGTGATTATAACCCGATCAATAATTATTCAGTAAAAACAGAAACACTAGAAAATCATTTACTAGAACAAGTGAGTATGCTGAAATTCTTGAAACCTCTTGAAAGAAAGATCCTCGCATTTTTAATTGGAAACTTAAGCGAATATGGATTTCTTGAAGTGGATGCAGTTTGGGCAGCCTCTCTTTTTTCCGTGTCTATAGAAGAAATTGAAGACATGATTCAAGTTCTGCAATCCCTTGACCCTATCGGAGTGGGTGCCAGAGATTTGACTGATTGTTTACTCATTCAGCTGCGTGAGCATGAGCATTATAATGAATTGGCGTACACTATTATAGATAAGCACTTAACAGATTTAGCTGAAAAGCGCTACAAGAAAATAGCCAACCTTTACAAAGTAACTATTCAGGAAGTCCAAGAGGCATCAGATTTTATCCGCACGTTAAATCCCCGTCCCGTCAGTCATTTTTCTAACGATATGACTCATTACATCGTTCCGGACGTATTCGTAGAAAAAGAAAAGGATGGCTATCTGATTACGGTTAACGATAGTTTCGCACCTAAACTATCAATCAATCATTACTATACGAATATATTAGCGACTAAGCCGGGCGATCCAGCTAAAGATTACGTCAAAAATCACTTAAATGATGCTCAATTACTGATTAAAGGTCTTGAACAAAGGCAAATGACCCTTTACAAAGTGACAGCAACAATTGTAGAGGAACAACAGGATTTTTTCTTGAAAGGGATTGCTGGATTAAAACCTATGACACTGAAAGATATATCCGAAAAACTCCAGCTTCATGAATCAACAATCAGCAGGGCCACGAGCAATAAATATATCCAAACGCCGCAAGGCCTCTTCAAATTAAGGAACTTCTTTACTAGAGGCTTAAACCGAGTGAACAGCCAAGAAACCGAATCCACTATTACCATCAAAGAAAAAATAAAAGTCTTGATCGCCGATGAAGATAAAATAAAGCCTTTTTCTGACCAAAAGATTTGTCAAATATTTGAAAATGAAGGGACCAAAATATCCCGTCGGACCATCGCAAAATACCGTGAAGACCTCGGTATACCTGGATCTTCTAAACGCCGGAGATTTTGAAACAAAAAAACTAGCTGTGTAAAAGTACAGCTAGTTTTTTTCTCTTTATAGTTAAACTTTAACATTGGGAAACGGCATCACTAGTTTGAACGACTTCCCATTTATCGTCTTCTCCTCTGACTTTACCCTGACCGATACAATCAAAAGCAACTGAAGAACGAGCCCGATGATACCCTATCACACCAAACCTCTCCACATACCTACACTCAATATGCGTAGTGGATTGTAATTCGAGAGAGGATAAGATTGGAGTCAAATTTGTTCACTGTTTTTCCTGTTTTTATTATTAAAAGTATAAAGCTGCATCACCAAATTTTCTCCTCACTAGCATGAATGAAGGTACAAAGAGTTTTATTTTTTACCCCACTTATCTTCAAAAATAAGATCATCCTTAGACCGTCTCTTTTCCCAGTTAGCTAATTCAAGAATAGGTTTATCCGGGTATTGATCAGTATAGCCAACCGACATTAGTGCGATAGGCTCGACGTGCGGCGGTATATCCAAAATATCACGGATATCATTTTTCTTGTAAAAGCTGACCCACCCCATTGCTAATCCCTCGGCACAGGCAGCTAGCCACATATTCTGAATCGCACAGGCAGTGGATAGAATATCGGTTTCTGGAATCGAGTTCCTCCCCAACACATGGGAACCTCCCCGTGTCGGATCACAGGTTACACAGATGGTATATGGTGCTTCTTTTAACCCTTCAACTTTCAAACTAAGAAATTTATTTTCTTTTCCGCCTTCATAATGAATTGCGAGCGCTCTTCTCTCTTTATCGGCTGCCCAGGCCAAGCGGTTTTTGATTTCCTGAGATGAAACAACAATAAAACTCCAAGGTTGCATAAATCCTACAGATGGGGCATGGTGTGCCGCATCCAAAATTCTTTGCAGTATTTCCTTTGAAATGGGATCGGGTAAAAAACTCCTGATATCCCTTCGGTTATAAATAGCTTTATATACGGCTGCTTGTTCGTCATTAGTAAACATAGTTCTCCCCCAATGTTTCCGGCTTCTCAGAAATTTATCTAAAAATTCAATATAAATGTTACAGGTAAACCATTACAATTAAAAGTAACTTCGACACAGAAAAGGAATGATGGGAATAAAGCTGAAAAAGAATGTCCTTCTTATCGTTGTCGATATCCAAAAGGCATTCGATGATCCTAATTAAGGCAGGCACAATAATCCTCAGGCAGAATTTAATATTACCCGGTCCATTCAAGCATGGCGGGAGTCTAATCGGCAGGTAATTTATATACTGTACTTATCTGAATCAAAGGATTCCCTCTTTTATCCCGAGAATGAAACAAGCCGGTTTAAAGCGTTCAGTCAATCAAAGTCAACTGAATGGATTCTCACAAAATATGTGAATAGTGCGTTTATCGCTACCAATCTTGAGAAGATTTTAAGAGAAGAGGCTTGTCCCCAGGTTGTCATTACTGGATTAACGACCAATCATTGCGTAGAGACCACCACCCGGATGTCCGGTAACCTCGGATTCATTCCTATCTTAGGATAAGATGCGACCACTACATTTGAGCGGATAGGCCCTGATGGAATGTGCTATAGCGCAGAATTGATTACCAGATTTCCTTGGCAAATCTGCATAATGAAATTCACTGAAATTATGCAGACATAGAGCCTTATTCATAGTCTATGATGATTGGAGATGAGAAGTACCTGTGAAACATGTACAATGGAGAACAGCACAGGCACTCGCCTTTATTCTTGAGTCCATGAATATACCTTTTGCGATGAGCGTACTGAAAAACAAATTACATCTGCCCCAATTGCAATGGGGCATTAGTGAAAGGCAGGACAAAGAGTCTGAATTCATCTGGTTCCGTCCACCACAAGATTCACTCTTTCTTGCGGCCTATGTGTGTCAACATAGAGATCTTCATACACCATCCAGTTATCCTCCCACATCGGACGCGCTTCTTCACCATCACGCTCAAGTCCCCGTTCCAAACGCTGATTTCGGGGACATTCTACCCAGATTGTGAAATCATAAAGTTCAGCTAGTTCCTTACGAGTGGAATACGTTCCTTCAATAATAACAAGGCCTTCAGCAGGAATAGTATGCCATTCGCCCATTGCGTCCGTTTCCCAATCATACCGTTGATATTTCGCTTCACCCCTCCAGTTAAGCGGTTGGAGAACCTGACCAAAAACCCGTTGCCAATCATAGTCCGCACCAATTTGCTTTTTGGAGGGAGGCAGTTGGATTCTCTGTGATGACGGCAAATAAAAATCATCCATATGAACAACCGTGCTACCCGGACATTCTGATTGAATACGGGCCGCGAGCGTACTTTTTCCGGATCCTCCGCGACCATCTATGGCGATTAAATATGGAGATTGTTTTTTGGATAACGTATGAATGTTAGCTATAAGACTCTGAATCGTATAAGGTCCTTGAAGTGTTGGAAAGTTCATAAAACATTCCTCCTATACTACTTATTTCTATCCTCCCTCCCTTATATTCCTTCCTTGAGAGGATAAAAAATCTAAGAAGAAGGTGCAACTATTGAATAAAATCCAATTTGCCGCCATTTTCGATATGGACGGCACCTTGTTTCAAACAAATAAGATATTAGGTCCTTCACTTGAACGAACGTTTGAAATCCTTCGATCAGAAGGGAGCTGGACAGGAGACACCCCGCTTGCCACGTACCAAAGGATTATGGGCGTCCCATTAACTGTCGTTTGGGAAACCTTATTGCCAAAGCATCCCGAGCATATTCGCCGTCAGGCGGACCAACTTTTTTTAGAATGTTTGAATCAAGAAATCAAAGAAGGAAAAGGTCAGCTTTTTCCTCACGTTTTGGAGACCTTGTCAACGATCAAACAGCTTGGAATTTCCATTTTCATTGCTAGCAACGGTCTTGAAAAATACTTGGAAGAAATCTGTTCATATTTTGGGCTAAATGAATATGCTACGGACATATACAGTGTGGAAAGGTCTTCGAAAGGCTCGAAGACCGACTTAGTGCGAATGCTATTGAAAGACTATCAAATCGAGAAAGCCATCCTGATTGGTGACCGAAAATCCGACATCGAAGCAGCAAAGGAAAATGGCTTAGTGGCTGTAGGCTGTCAATTCGGATTTGCCGCTGAAAATGAATTGAAAGATGCAGATATACTCATCGCTGATTTTCTAGAACTACAAACTTACATTTCTAAGGGATACTAAAGACCACTTTCTAACAAGTTTTCCTGATCTGCCAGCATCACGGCTATCTTATCCTGTATGGCCGTGATGCCTTTTTCTTCTACAAAGTTATTCAAGAGAATGGAAAAGATGATTTTTTCCCCTCTTTTGGTCGTCACATAACCAGATAAGGAGCTCGTCCCTGAAATTGTCCCTGTTTTTGCGCGAACGTTCCCAGTTGCATTAGTCTTTTTCATCCTCTTTCTTAGCGTTCCGCCAACCATTCGTTCTTCAACCCCTGCAACTGGCAATGCATTTAAGTATGCAGGAAACCATGTTTTTTCCTGAACGGCATATAGCAAACTCGTGATTTCATTTGCAGGGATCATATTGACTTGGGAAATGCCGGATCCATCACGCATCTTAATCGTATGCATATCGAGGCCCAATAACGTCAACTGGTTTTTTGCCACTTTCAATCCATCTTCCCAGCTTCCATCTCCATTTGCCGCTTTACCCATTTCTTTTACCAAAACCTCGGCATGGCTGTTATTGCTCAACTTCATGAAAGGAATAAGAAGTTGTGAAAGCGGCATTGATTCATGAGTGGCAATCATCCTTGCATCTACTGGCGTTTTACCTTGCTTCTTTTCACCGACCACTTTGATTCCTTGTTTCTTCATTGATTTTTCAAATAGGTTTAGTGCATACTCTGTAGGATCTGTCACCGAAAACCACTCTTTCATCTGCCCAGCATGTTCCGGAATGGTCCCAGTTACCGTTATAACATTTTTGCCATGAAACCTTTCGACATCGATTTTCTTCTTTCCATCCGCTGCTACGGTTTTTGTTTTGTTTATGATTTCCACATACTCCGTTTCCGGTTTCATCTTCACTGTTGCCTTTTTACCAGCTTTCTTACCTGGAGATACCTCCACGAGAATTGTCCCGGTATCATAGTCTTCATTCGGGGAAGCGGTTAATGCTGAAACAGCAGCTCCGTAGTATTCGTACTCATCACTCCAAACTAAGTCCTTGGAATAACAAACATCATCATACCAGGTGTCATCCCCAATGAGATTTCCATGGACGATTTGGATTTGATTTTGCTTCAGTGAAGCTGCCAACTCATCAAAGTCCTTTTCTAATAAAGTAGGATCTCCTTTTCCTTTCAGATACACATCCCCCTGCAAAACATGGTCGACCTGCAATCCTTTTATGTACAGTTCTGTTTGAAAAACATAATCATCACCTAATGTTTCAAGTGCTGCCGCAGCAGTCAAAAGCTTTAGATTCGAGGCAGGCCGCAGTCTCGTTTGCGAACCGCGTTCATAAATCAATTCTCCCGTTTCTGCTGAACGAATGGAAATTCCCACTAAGGCACCTGCCAATGCTGGAGACTCATTCAAAATCCGCTGAATTTGCTGACCTAGAATTCCCTCTTCATTCGACGCCTGCATCGATTCTCCATTAAAAAAGCAAATCAAAAACAGGAAGAATATAAAACTCAACTTCCTTTTATATGACAAACATACCACTCCTACTCTGAAAAAAACTCATCCCTACTATCTTGTCCATTTTATGGTCAGATAAATAGTGAAGATTCACTTGAAAGTTTCCCCTAATACATACACAAGAAATCCTCAATTATTCAAGCGGTGTTTCAGCTAACAAATCTAGACTTTTATCAATAAACGGCCCCCATACCTAATAGGGCTCTTTTTCATCCCTTTAGATGATATTTAGGGAACTTTTCTGAAAGTTTATTCGTATTAGTATTAAGACACAGTAAGGAGTGAACATATGTATTCAATGATTCAACCGCCCACGAAGAAAATTTCCAAAGAATCCGTTAAAGTTTGGCGGATGACTGAAACCATTACCAATCTTGTAATCCTCGCCGTCCTTAGCATTCTATTGTATGTCGATAATTATTTTGCTTGGAAAGAATGGATTGGATGGACTATAACCGGCCTTATCGTATTACTATTTTTTCATGCAATATGGTCCATCTTTATTGAACCAATCCTTTTGCAAAAGTATTGGCGTTACGACGTGAGCGAAGAATTCATTCAAACAAAACAAGGAGCATGGAAGGAAACTCACGAACTCATTCCGATGACGAAAGTACAATCAGTCAAGTTGAACCAAGGTCCACTTTTGCGGAAATATAATCTTTATTCGATAAGTATCGGGACAATGGGTGCTTCCCATGACATACCTGCCATTTCAGAGAAAGAAGCGTATGAACTACGAGATAAAATTGCCCATTTCGCAAAAATTAAGGAAGTGGATTAACAATGGAAGAACATGCAAAACGGTTACACCCGTTCAAAATCCCTTTCGAATTAGGGAAAGTAATGAAAGGGAACTTGTTTTTTATTATCATGCTTTATGTACTAAACTTCGGTACTGAAAAGACATATATGAAGGTGCTCCAAATCGGGTTTCTAGTTTACTTGGTATGGCGAGTTATTTCAGTTATCCTTCAATGGTATACATATAAATACCAAATTAAAGAAGGAACCGTTCATATTACATCAGGGCTTATCTCCAAGTCGTTTCGAACAGTTCCGTTTCTTAAAGTACAAAACGTACAGCGACGTACAACTCTATTCCACAAACTTTTCAACTTAACTTCATTAACATTTGAAACCGGGATGACTGATGATCAAGGTTCTGTACCATTTGAGGTTATTTCTCAAAAAGAGGCCCAACGACTTGAACAGGAATTATCGTTAATACAAGAACTTTCTGTTATCGAAGTCGCTGGTACTGAAGAGGATATCCTGGAAATTGTTGAATCGGTTTCTGAAAAGACGATTCATTTTACACCTACCAAACAGGATGTGCTGAAAGCCTCCTTTACATCACTCAGCTTCCTGGCGCTTATTCCGATTGTCGCTACTATTTATAATACACTCGATGATTTTTTCAATATGGAAAATGCCGAAGGGTTGCTTGCAACGTTATTAGATACATGGTGGATTGTAACCATAGCTCTCATCGGCATTATTTGTATAGCCGTTGCATTCGGAATTATTTCCACGTTCGTTAAATATGGGAAGTATGAAATATCATCAGACCATGAACGCGTGTATATTAAGAAAGGTGTACTTGACGAATCTGCTTTTTCGATTCAGAAAGAAAAAGTACAAGCAGTCGAGATCACCCAATCACTCATTAAAAGAATGCTTGGTTTAGCGGAAGTAAAACTGATAAGCGCAGGAAGTACAGGCGATAAAGAACTAGAAACAAATACTCTCTATCCGTTTTTATCGGTTGACCGTGCGTATGCGATGATAGAAGAGATTTTACCTACTTACAAAGTGGAACGTTCGATGGAACGCTTATCGAAACAAGCGTTCAAAGTACGAATGTTGCGGCCCAGCTTTTTCTGGATCATTACGACCGTGGCAATCTATTATTTTAAACCGGCCATATGGTATGTATCAGTGATTTTACTCGTCCTTATTTACACATTGCGAATATTAGATTACAAAAATAGTCGTTATTTGTTAAATAACGAGATTATTCAGTTCAAATCAGGAAGCTTAGAAACGTCACTGTTTATTACAAAAAGAAGCAAAGTCATTCAAATTGAAGTAGAACGCTCGAAATTACAAAAACTCTTCGGGCTTGCCTCAATTGAAACTGTTAACCGCTCCAAACCAGTGCATCATACAAAGCTTCAAGACGTATCAGTTGAATATGCTGACGAGTTTTACACATGGTATACTTGCCGAACGCAAAATATTCAAGTCGAATAAGGTTAAAAAACGGAAGAGTTGACTATGACAGTCAGCTCTTTTTTTATTTCATCTATATTCCCCCCTCTCTTCCATCTGTAATCTGCTCTGATAAAGATACCTAACAACATTATTAATAGTTACAAGAATATTCCAGCTAAAAGCTTCAAAAAAGTAAAAACTTGCCGAAATATCTATTGAAACCATTTTAAAAATTTGAAGTACTTAAGGAGCATCTCCCACATGAAAAGACTAACAGAATGGTATTTTAATTCTCTAAAAAAACAAATTTTAATTCCTTTTTTAGCTTTGATCATGATTAGTGGATTGGTCATTTCTTATAATAGCTATAATAATAGTGTTGATTTGAGGACCCAGGAACTAACGGTATCGACGAAAGAGCAAGTAAAATCAATAAATAATTCTTTCGAGATTTTCTTTCAAAAAACGGAAGATCATTTAGATAGAATAAGCAAGTATCCCATCATGAATTCTTTTAATAAGGACCCTGAATCTATAATGGCTGAGTTTTCTACGACACATTCCAGCAATGAGGAAATAAATGGATTGTATATAGCCACCGAGAAGGAAGGAAAAACCTTAATATTCCCTAAAACTGTTTTACCAGTTAACTTTGATCCAAGACAAAGAGATTGGTATCAAGCTGCATTGAAAGAAAAAAATAAAATTATTTGGACGGAACCATATACCGATAAAGCAACGAACACACTTGTCATTACCGCAGCCAAAGCCGTTTATGATGGAGATAAATTGATTGGTGTGCTCGGTGTCGACATTTCGATTGATACTTTAATCACGATGGTTAATCAAACGGAATTGGGTGAAACTGGTTATACCGTTTTATTAGACAAGAAAGGATCATTCGTTACGCATCCAGATAAAAAGAAAATCCAACAGGATATTTCAGAAGAAAATATTTTCAAAAAAATGAATAGCGAATCTGGAACAATGATTGAGGAATATGAAGGACAAAGCCGAATCATCAGTTATGTATCCAACCCTAAAACGGGATGGAAAATTGCAGGTGTAATAGATGAAAATGAAGTGAAATTACGTGCCAATCCGATGATAATCGACAATATCATCACACTGATAATCGTCTTTACCATCACTGCCGTTTCTGCAATCTTCATCACTCGATCTTTAACAAAACCTATAAATAGGCTGCAAGAATCCATTCGAAAAATGACTGATGGTGATTTCACTTCCACTAATTCCATTTGGAGGAAAGATGAGATTGGGCAGCTTACAGTATACACAAACATAATGACCCGGAATATGAGTCACATGCTGGAAAAAGTTAATAACCTCTCCCATAAAGTAGCTGACTCCTCTATGACGCTCGTCGCCAGTGTAGATGAGAATTCTGCTTCGGCAAACGAAGTAGCTTTGACGATGGAGCAAATTGCGGCGGGGGCCATAGACCAAATTGAAATCGGTCAGAATAATGAAAATGCTGTAAAGCTTTTGGCTGATAAAATCCATGACCTTGAGACACGTACGAGCAAAATGTCCATGGAATCCGATAATATGTTCAAGGCTTCGGAAGATGGAATCGTTCAAGTCCAAAACCTAAAACAGCAATTCAATGAAACGACCCTGATTTCCAATAATATGAGCGAGGCGGTTAAATCATTGGATGTACGTTCCCGTGATATTAGCGATATTGTAAAGACCATTAGCGGAATTGCGGGGCAAACTAATTTACTCGCTTTGAATGCAGCTATAGAGGCAGCAAGAGCTGGTGAGCATGGAAAGGGTTTTGCAGTGGTTGCTGATGAAGTTAAGAAATTGGCCGAGCAAACGGAGCAATCTCTTAAGGAAATCTCGAAAATCATTCATGCCATGCAAACTGATACAACGAATACGGTTAATTTAATTGACCAAGTCAATCAAAAAATCCATCACCAGGATACTTTTGTAACCGATACAGAAAACGCCATTAGTCACATAGCAAAGATAATTGCGAACACATTCAGCAATTTTGACGAAATTAAAATGATGATGAACGAGATGGTTGCTCAGGTCTCACAGATGTCTAGTAATGCAGAGCATTTAAACTCAATCAGTCAGGAAACGGCTGCCGGTACTGAAGAAGTAACTGCTTCTGTCGAAGAAACGAATGCCTCAATGGAGCAATTAAATGCCCTTGCTAATGAATTAGATACCCTATCCCAGGAAATGCACAACGAAATAAAAAAATTCACATTCTAACAAAAAAGGGACGGACCCTAAGGATCCGTCCCTTTTTATCCAAATCTATTAAAGCGGTCTACTTTTAGTAAGCGTTTCATCCGTTTCTGTAATACCTGAGTAGGAAGAATGGGCTTTTCTCGCATCTGCATCAACTAACACAAGTAGCTTGCCATTCTTCACATCTGTTTCATATCGATTTGCCTCTTCTTCAGGTATACCTAGACCAATTAATGTGCCGGCCAGGCCGCCTGTACCAGCTCCCACGGCTGCACCAGCCAATGTAGCAGCGAGTGGCCCAGCCGCTAATACAGGTCCAATTCCAGGAATCGCTAACGCCCCTACTCCTGCTAATAAACCAGCTGCACCGCCCAAGATGCCTCCGGTCGCTGCACCAGCAGCAAGTCCTTCTTCAACTTTTGTACCCGTTTCTTCATTCACTGTCCTTAATTCTTCTTTATCTTTCGCTACGACTGAAATATCTTCACGATTATATCCTTGAGCTTGCAAAGCCTCAACTGCCTTAATGGCCTCTTCTCCAGTTTCATATACACCAATTATACGTTTATCCATATCTATCATCCTCCTTAAAGAATGTAAATTGTCGCTCCCCCTTTACATACCCTGAGAAATGAAAAGAATAAACGTTTTTTAATAGGAAAATATTTTTGATTTAACCCTTTCTTAATAAGGGTATATATAATTATAGTATGCATATTTTTAGGAGGTTTTCTATTTGCTCATCGAGTTACTTAAAGATTTAGTATCTATTGACAGTTCATCAAAAGAAGGAGCCAACGAAGCAGTTGAATACTGTGCGGAATGGCTTAACAAGCAAGGACTTACCGTGAATGTAATAGTAAATAACGGGTACAAAATGCTTGTAAGCGAAATTGGCAGTGGAGAAAAAACCGTGATTTGGAATGGCCATGTCGATGTTGTCAGCGGGACGCCGGATCAATTTTTCCCTGAGATTCATGAAGGGAAATTATATGGACGTGGGGCAGCTGATATGAAAGCGGGGATTGCAGGCATGATGTGTGCATTTTCAGAACTAAAAGATAGAGACTTAGGTCTAAAAATCCAGCTCCAAATCGTATCAGATGAAGAAATTGGCGGTTTGAACTGCTCTGGATATTTAGCGAAGCATGGTTATAGAGGGGACTTTGTAATCTGTGCAGAGCCGACGCAGTTAGGGATCGGCCTGCAGGCCAAGGGAGCCCTTCGTCTGGATATTGAAGTTTCAGGTAAATCCGCACATGGAAGCCGGCCATGGGAAGGAGTGAATGCTATTGAAAAGGCGTATGATCTCTATCAAAAAATTAAAGAACTTCCCTTCACTCGGGAAAATTCTCCACTTTACACATCCCCCTCACTTAATTTGGCTAAAATAAAAGGTGGAGATGTCTATAATAAGGTACCGGATGCCTGCTTACTCAGTCTTGATATCCGTTATCTCCCTACCCAAACCATGGAAGAGATTATTGCACAGATTGAAAGCGTGACAGGAAATAATATCCATCTGAGCATGTACAGCAAGCCTGTAAAAACCGAAGAGAATGACCCATTCATCACTCTTCTTCGTCCAATTATTGAAAAGAACACCAATCAGGAAGCTATCATTTTTGGGCAGCATGGCTCCGCTGATACTGTCTTTTTTGCGGCATATGATATCCCGGCTATTGAGTTTGGCCCAAAAGGTGAGAACTGGCATGGCGACAGGGAATGTGTAAGTCTCGAATCTGTTGCTGTTTATCAACAAATGCTCGTCGATTTTGCTTCTGAATTCGTTTTATCTTAATTTATTACAAGTTACAAGCCGACATTCCATATAGCTGTCGGCTTTTTCATGCGTCTATTATTACAATAATAAACTTCTTTTTACTAGATGAAGAGATGCTAGTGAAATCATTGAAAATCCCGCAAATAATAGAAAACCTCAAGAACTACGAACTTCATTTCACAAGTGAATAAGAATTGATAACGCTATCCACTAAAAAAATAGAAAAATTCAACTCTTTATGTGTTTCTTTTTTACAAAAAATACAGGCCTTTAAACCTAAACAAAACACAACCATATATTATTCTTTTAAACAAATTATGCCATTAAATCAAGGGTATTAAACAAAAAACCTATTATATTGACAAAATACATAATATTGGAACATTTAAATAATTAGTTCTTTTTACCTGGTTTATATTACAATTGTTTATCAGCAGAAACGCTTTTGTAACACAATTACTATTCCAGCGAAACATTATTGTCATATATAACTGTTATTCTAAGTCTACGATTTAAAACAAAGGAGACTATTCATTTGAAAAAAATACTACTTCCAATTTTCACTGCTTTCTTCCTGGTATTTAGTTTTTCCGGAGTTTCATCGGCTGCTACTACTACATACAAAGTTAAAAGCGGCGACTCACTATGGAGTATCGCCAATAAACATAATATAACAGTCAATCAACTCAAAAGTTGGAACAACCTAAAAAAAGATAACATCCATCCAAAACAAGTTTTAAAGGTCAAGAAGACTTCGACCTCTGCTAAACCTAAAGCTAAAACGTCATCATCCAAGAAATATAAAACGATCACCGTGAAGGCTACAGCTTACACTGCGAACTGCAAAGGTTGCAGCGGTATTACAGCATCGGGTCTTAACTTAAAGAAAAACCCTAACGCAAAAGCGATCTCAGTCGACCCTAAGGTCATTCCACTAGGAACAAAAGTTCATGTAGAAGGATACGGGGATGCCATTGCGGCAGATAAAGGCGGCGCAATCAAAGGGAATAAAATTGACGTCTTCTACTCTTCTCACTCAAAAGCTATCAATTGGGGCAGAAAAACCGTTAAAGTAAAAATCTATAATTAACAAAAAAACAGCCTGATAGATTTCAGGCTGTTTTTTTGTTTTTTCATGCTCTACTAACTACTAAACTATAGGTTTCTTTATATTTGCTGAATAATATTGGTAATGCCTAAGGAGACCAAAAAAGGCGCCTACGTATGAGGCACCTTCTTGTAATGTTCTCATTTTCTTCTTGCGAAATCGACGAATCGAAATTTATCAGGACGATGACGAGATTCGGTGAATTGAAATAAACTAGCATTATCAAGGTAAACGTGACTTTTGACAACGACTATGCTGTGAAAACCTTCAAGGTCGAGTAGTTTCCGATCTTCCTTTGTTGGCTCCTCAATCGTGATTTCTTTTTTGGCAAAGCCAATTGAAAGACCCAAATCTTCTTCCAAATATTCATAAATGGATTTCCGACAAATGTCTATGGTCAGAAGAGGGACATACTTCTCTGCAAGGAAATCTTTATCAAGGATAATTCGTTCTCCATCAATTTCACGAACACGGATGACTTTCCATACTAGTTCATCTTCTGTTTGCTTTAATACTTCCTGCAAGGCAGGGCTCGGATTAATCTTCTCGAAGGTTTCAACATATGTTTTCGCCCTCCCGCCCATTTTTTGGGTTAACTCCTTGAAGCTAACAAGTCCGGAAACGGGGAAGTCAAGTCGCTTCATTTCCAGAACAATTGATCCTTTACCCTGGACTTTGTGAATGTACCCATCTTCCGACAGCATCTTCAGCGCCTTCCTAATCGTTTCCCTTGACGCAGAATGACTTTCAGCCAATTCATTTTCAGACGGCAGCATATCCCCCGCGATTAGACGTCCATCAAGTATTTGTTTTGAAATATTTTCATATATCTTCATAAATTTATTTTTCATTAATTATCACCCAAAGTATTTTACCATTTCTTTTTCAAATGATAAACGACGGATTCATAAGGTCGAATTTCCATTTTGTGACATAGAGGCAATGACTGAGAATAATTTCCGATGAGTATAGTCTCAGATTCATTATTCAGAAGTTCCGCAGGCAGAATTAATTTTGTATCTTTTGCATAAAAATTATTAACCACAAGAAGCTGTTCGTCTTGGTAGCTACGGACATAGATAAATAACTCAGGATGTTCTGACTGAATTATTTTATAATCACCGCTCGTTATTATTTCATATTCTTTGCGAAGCTGGATTAGTTTCTGGTAATGATAGAAAATTGAATCCTGATCATTCAATGCTTGTGCTGCATTAACATCCCGATAGTTTTCTGCCACTGGAATCCATGGGGTCCCTTTCGTAAAACCCGCCTCCTTCAATTCATTCCACTGTACAGGCGTTCTCGAGTTGTCTCGTGACTTATGCTGTAATATACAATAAATCTCCTGCTCTGACATCCCCTGCTTCTTCATAATTCGAAAATAATTCAATGTTTCTACATCCCGGTACTGCTCGATTCTGTCAAAATTCGGATTTGTCATCCCAAACTCTTCGCCTTGATAAATGAATGGTGTCCCCTGCATCATATGAATCGTTGTTGCCAACATTTTCGCCGATTCTTGATGATATAACGCATCATCTCCATAGCGTGAGACAATTCGGGGTTGATCATGATTGGACCAAAATAGTGCGTTCCACCCCCCACCCTGATGCATCTCCATCTGCCACTTTGAAAGAATCTGCTTAAGAGATAGAAAATCAAATTCGCCAACCGCCCATTTTTCTCCGTTTGGGTAATCCACTTTTAAGTGATGGAAGTTAAACGTCATACTCAGTTCATTCCGCTCAGGAGAAGAATAAGAGATACAATCCTCAATCGTCGTCGAAGACATCTCCCCGACCGTCATGCTGTCATAATTGGAAAGTACACTTTGGTTCATCTCATGCAAAAATTCATGTACGCGCGGCCCATCCGTATAAAATTTTCTGCCGTCTCCAGGTGCAAGTGTACCGTCGTCATTGGGGAATTGCTGATTCTTAGAAATGAGATTGATTACATCAAGCCGAAAGCCATCAATCCCTTTTTCAAACCAATAATGCATCAGTTTATAAATTTCCTGCCTAACCTGAGGGTTTTCCCAATTTAAATCAGCCTGAGTTTCATCAAAAAGGTGCAAATAATACTTACCGGATTTTTCATCCAGCTTCCAGGCTGATCCGCCAAACTTAGAAAGCCAATTGTTCGGTTCATGACCGTCTATCGGATCTCTCCAAATATAAAAATCGCGGAATCGAGAATCATCACTTTCTAATGCTCGTTTAAACCATTCATGCTCAGTCGAGGTGTGATTTACGACAAGATCCATGATGATTCTAATTCCGTGTTCATGAGCTGCAGCTACCAGGTCTTCAAAATCCCTCATCGATCCATATTCTTCATCAATTGAATAATAATCACTAATATCATAGCCATTATCTTTTTGAGGTGATTTGTAAATCGGTGTAAGCCAGATAACATCCACTCCGAGCTCGTTTAAATAGGCAAGCTTTTCAATAATTCCCTTAATATCACCGATGCCATTTCCGGTCGTATCATTAAAGCTCTTCGGATAGATTTGATAAACAGTCGCTTTTCTCCACCATTCCTTCATCATGTCACGTCCTTTCTTTTATTAAACTTAGACGCTATGGTCTTCAATTCTTGTATTCTCTTTACTATTTAGAGTATATTTTTTTGATTTCCCCAGGAAAAAAGTAAGAAAAAAGGGGATGATAATTGCTATGACCATGCCGATGCTAAACGGAATCCATTTATTTGGAAAAATCGAGAATATTGCTGGTATTCCGCCAACACCGATAGAGGGTGATGTGACAGCATTTAGCATAATATAGACAGCCCCAAGTGCCGAACCGATCATTGCTGAATAAAACGGAAAACGATAACGCAGATTTACCCCAAACATAGCTGGTTCAGTTACACCAAGAAACGCTGAGATTGATGACGTCAGCGACAGTCCTCGCAGTTTTTCATCATTTTTCGCCAGAAACATCATGGCAAGTGCCGATGCACCTTGGGCAATATTCGAAAGTGCAAGAATCGGCCACAGGAAGGTACTTCCAATCGAACCGATGAGCTGAAAGTCAACCGCTAGGAAGGTATGATGCATGCCGGTAATAACCAGCGGAGCATATAATGCACCATATAGCAGCCCTCCTATAACAGGCGCCATGTCGAATATTCCAACGAATAAGGAAGTGATCCAGTTTCCAATCGTAAAAGTCACTGGTCCGATGACGATGAAGGCTAGAAAACCAGTGATTAGTAATGATATCGGTGCGACTACCAGCAATTGAAAGGAATCGGCAACCCGTTTATTTAAAAACACTTCAATTTTCGCCAGTACATAGGAAGCTACTAAAATAGGGAGCACCTGACCCTGGTAGCCTACTTTTTCAATCTGAAGGCCAAATAAATTCCACATACCAATATCGCCAGCTGCCTTTGCTTTTGGATAATCCCAAGCATTTAATAAGCTTGGATGAACCAGCATCAATCCTAGAATAATTCCAAGCAATGGATTACCACCAAATCGCTTCACGGCTGACCAACCGACAAGTGCCGGCAGGAATGTGAAGGCCGTGTTGGCTATTAGGTTAATGATATCGGCAAAATCACTCCACTGGGTATAGACTTGGACAAGGGATTTTTTTTCAAAAAAGATACCTGTCCCAGTCAGGATATTATTGATTCCCAATAATAAACCAGCCGTCACGATTGCAGGAAGGATTGGGATAAAGATATCAGCTAACGCCTTAACCGCCCTTTGAAGTGGATTTAAATTACTTTCAGCAACTGATTTCGTTTCTTCCTTCGTAGCAATCCCAATTCCGGTGGCTTCGACCATTTCCGCATATACCTTGTTTACCGTCCCCTGCCCGATCACGACCTGAAATTGACCATTAGCGGAAAAGGCACCCTTCACCACATCGATTTTATCGAGTTCCTCCTTATCCACTTTCGTTTCATCTTTCAATGCAAACCGAAGCCTTGTAACACAATGCGTTGCAGACTGGATATTCTCTTTTCCTCCTACTCCTTTGACGATTCCTTCCACTATCTGACTATATTCCTTTGCCATAACAATCCCTCCCCTTAACATTTATTGTTCGTCTCTTCCCTAAAATTGTATATACATGTTTGTTATTGATAGACTAACTTGTATATACAAGTTAGTCAAGAAAAAAATGGAACCGCTTTCTTTATTTCATCAGCCTCCGATTTTTAAACTACACCGCTTTTGTATCTTTTGGCTGTGTTCGTAAATACATAGTTTAAGAATACAACCTTATTATTCCACATAACATTTACTGAAAATTCAGTCGATGTTATGATTAGGACATCCTAATTAAAAGAGAGGTGCGCACTTTGAATATTGTCATTATTGGGGCTGGTGCATTAGGTTCCTACTTTGGTGGAAGGTTACAACAGGCCGGACAGCATGTTCAATACCTTGTCCGAAAAAAACGTGCCCAACAATTGAAAGAAAATGGCCTAAAAATAACTAGTCCTCATGGAAACTATGATTTTAACGAGCTACATATCATAGAAGATGTAAAGAAAATAGAACAAGTTGATCTAGTGATTCTTGCCGTAAAAGGCCAGCACTTGCAGGGGACCATCCCTGACTTGAAGCTTCTTGTTGAAAAAGGCGCGAAGATCCTTCCGCTTTTGAATGGAATAGAACATATCTCCATTTTGCAAGACGAACTAAGTGAAGCAGCCGTCATAGGGGGAAGCGCCTTCATTATCGCTACCCTAAACGAAAAGGGCCATGTAATTCACTCCAATAAGAATCACGATTTAATCTTTGGCCCGCTTCATCCCTCACAAACAAAGATTTGCGACGAATTTGAACAGGCAGTCAGTTCAGCTATCATGGGGGCAAGCAGAACAGAAAACATTTTAATCAGGATGTGGATTAAATATATGTTCATTACCGCTTTCTCCGGTGTAACAACCGCTTCCAACCTCCCTATTGGCACAATACGGAGATTCCCTGAAACTAATAGGTTACTAGAACATGTCCTTATTGAAATGAAGAAACTTGCAAATGCTTATAACGTCGGAATAACAGAACAGAATGTTGCTCAGGCACTAGAAAACATGGCAGATTTACCGGACGAATCAACCTCTTCCATGCATCAAGACCTTCGAAAAGGCCAAACCCTTGAAGTAGAGCATTTACAAGGTGGTGCACTGCGTCTAGCTGAAAAGGTCAATTTAAAACTTCCCGTTATTGAAACCCTTTATGGACTCATAAAACCGTTTGAAAATTGATTTTCTCAAGTACCGGTGCTACTACACCGGTACTTTTTTTGCGGCTTTTCAAAGTAGATCCTTAATGAATTCAATATTACTTCAAATTCCTTCTTTCCCTTCAGCTACTAAACTATCCCCAAGACCAAAAAGACCAAAAAGAACAATATCACCAAAAGAATATTCTGACTCTTCCTTCTGTTACACTAAAGTTAAGTTAAGAAAGCGCTATCATATATCAAAGGAGAATGCACCTTGAAAATATTAAAAAATCTAACCGTTCAGGTCATCATCGGTATTATTCTAGGTATTACAGTCGGTTTCTTCTTCCCTACTTTCGGTGAACAACTGAAGATATTAGCTGATTTATTTATTAAAATGATTAAAATGGTCATTGCACCAATCATCTTCTTAACGGTCGTAATCGGAATTGGCGGCATGGGCGATATGAAGAAGGTTGGCCGTATCGGCGGAAAGGCCCTGCTATATTTTGAAATCGTTACCACCTTCGCCCTTGCTATCGGAATTATCGTAGTTAATCTGTTAGGACCTGGTAAAGGTTTCAACATTGATTCAGTCGAAGGCGGAGATGTATCACAATATACAACAGCCGCTTCCGAAACGGAACATGGCGCAGTTGCCTTCATTTCTAACATCATTCCAGATAATGCAGTTGCTGCGATGGCTGGTGGCGACTTGCTCCCTATTTTATTCTTTGCTGTATTATTCGGATTATCAATGGCTGCGATGGGACCAAAAGTACAACCTGTCGTCTCCTTCCTTCAGCATATTGCTGATATTTTCTTCGGCATCGTTGGTATGATTATGAAAGTATCTCCATTGGCAGCATTTGGGGCAATGGCTTACACAATCGGTAAGTTCGGTCTTAGTTCTCTAAGTTCTCTTGGACAATTAATGGGTAGCGTATACATCACGATGGCCCTATTCATTATTCTTATCCTTGGTTCAATCGCAAAAATCTACGGTTTTAATATTTTCAAATTCATTGCCTATTTAAAAGAAGAGATCTTATTAGTATTAGGAACATCTTCATCGGAATCTGCTCTTCCAAGCGTAATGAAAAAACTAGAAAAATACGGTTGTTCAAAATCCGTAGTCGGTTTGGTCGTCCCAACTGGTTATTCTTTTAACCTTGATGGCACATCCATTTACTTATCCATGGCAGCGATTTTCATCGCTCAAGCATATGGTATCGATTTAAGCATCTGGCAGGAAATAACCCTTCTAGGAATCTTGATGTTAACATCTAAAGGGGCTGCAGGTGTTACAGGATCTGGTTTCATTACACTTGCTGCAACATTAGCCGCATTCCCGATGATTCCAGTTGAAGGTATGGCTCTCCTATTAGGGGTTGACCGCTTCATGTCCGAAGCACGTGCCATCACTAATCTTATCGGTAACAGTGTTGCGACTGTAGTCATCTCTAAATCAGAAGGCGAATTCTATCCAAATCAAGCTCTCTCCGACAATGTCGGTGAAGTAGCCGTCTCCTCGGAAAAATAAAATAAGCTATAAAAAAAGAGGTGTGCAACTTGCACCTCTTTTTTTTGATAATCTATTATTATAAAAACCTTCCCGATTTTCATCCTGATTTCCCATGTCTTTTCCCCTTTCTTCACTTTATTACAATGGCTCAAAAAAATAGCCAATCAAATAAATTTCAGAAACTCCAAAAAGTGTTTATAATTTTATATAACAGGTATTGGTATAAAGGTAAAAGATTTTTAAGTAGTTTGATGGATTTAACCAAAATAGGAGGTTTTATCATGAAGGATTACGGATTATTTATTAACGGTGAGTGGTCAGATTTTGGACTGGATAAAATTGAAGTGAAAAACCCGGCAACGGATGAAGTCGTTGCCACCGTACCTAAAGGTGGTGCAGCTGAAGCGGCCAAGGCTGCCGATGCTGCTTATGAGGCCTTTACAGGTTGGGCAGCTCTCTCAGTCTATGAACGTGCCGATTTAATTTGGAAATGGCATCGATTAATCGAAGATAATAAAGAAGAATTAGCTAGAATCATGACAGAGGAACAAGGTAAACCCTTAAAAGAGGCTCTTGGGGAAATGACCTATGCTAATGGATTTTTATCTTGGTTTGCCGAAGAAGGAAAACGAGTGTACGGTGAAACAATTCCTGCTTCCGTGTCTAATAAGCGACTTTTCGTGACTAAACAGCCAGTCGGAGTGGTAGCCGTCATTACACCATGGAACTTCCCAGCAGCGATGATTACAAGAAAAGTGGCACCTGCCCTTGCTGTCGGCTGTACGGTCGTCATTAAGCCGGCCAACCTGACTCCTATTACAGCTTTAAAAATGGCAGAATTAGCAGAAGAGGCTGGTATTCCAAAAGGCGTCATCAATGTCGTGACAGGGAAATCATCAGAAATCGGTGAAACCTGGCTTAAAGATACACGTGTCCGTAAATTGACATTCACCGGTTCAACAGAAGTCGGTAAAACCTTAATGAGGGGCTCCGCCGATACAGTAAAAAAAGTCTCACTTGAACTTGGCGGACACGCGCCTGCCATCGTCTTTGAAGATGCTGATATTAATAAAGCAGTCGATGGCATTATCAGTTCTAAATTCCGTAATGCTGGACAAACATGTGTCTGTTCAAACCGTATTTATGTTCACGAATCCATTCAAGAAACCTTTATCGAAAAACTTGTGGCTAAAGTCAACGAACTTAAAGTAGGCAATGGGCTAGAAGAAGGCGTCGACATTGGTCCACTTATTGACCAAGATGCGGTGGATAAGGTTCAAAAACAAATCGATGAAGCAATCAGTAGCGGAGCTAAACTCGAAGCTGGTGGAAAATCAATCGGCGGGCTTTTCCTAGAGCCAACAATTCTTTCCAACATCGATGACAGCATGCTCTGTATGAAGGAAGAAACATTCGGTCCATTAGCTCCAATCGCCTCCTTTAAGACGGATGAAGAAGCTATTAGGCGTGCAAATGACTCCATTTTCGGGTTAGCTGCATACGTGTTTACCGAAAATATCACCAAAGGCATCAAAGCTACTGAAGCACTAGAATTCGGAATTGTCGGCTTAAACGACGGACTTCCCTCCGTTCCACAGGCTCCATTTGGTGGCTTCAAGCAAAGTGGGCTCGGCCGCGAAGGCGGACACCAGGGAATTGAAGAGTTCTTAGAAGTAAAATATATTTCTTTAGGTTTGTAATATGTTCAAGTACCCTTGATTATTGGGGAACCTTTCTTAAAAAAGAAAAACGGGACCAACTCTTTTGAGTTGGTCCCGTTTTTCATTCTAATATATCTTCTTCAAGCTTTTCCTCTTTCCGGATCCTGATGAACTTTACGATATTCAACACAATCGTTTTTACAACGGAATATGTCGGAACTGCCAAAATCATTCCGATGATACCTGAAATGTTTCCAGCAACGAGTAAAAGGATGATTATCGTAAGCGGATGAGTGTTCAATTTTTTCCCGATGACTAACGGTGAAATGACATTACCATCCAGCTGCTGAATAATCGTTACAACAAGAATGACCAATAACGCTTCTGTCGGTGAATGAATCAACGCCACAATGACCGCAGGAGCCGCTCCGATAAACGGACCTACATATGGAATGATATTGGTTACCGCACCAATCAGCGCAAATAAGAACGCATAAGGCAAACCAATGATTAAATATCCAATAAACGTTCCAATCCCGACAAACATGCAAACTAGCATCTGTCCTTGAATATAAGTAGTAAGCGTCTCTCCCGTTTCCTTAAGTACCGTTAAAGCTGGTTTTCTGTAACGAACGGGTACGAATTTCATGATGGAACTTGGAAGCTTATCCCCATCTTTCAGCATATAAAATAGGATGAAAGGAACCGTCACGACTACTAACGTAATATTCGTCACTACACTGAAAACCGAAGACAAACTATTCGTTATATTACTCGGTAAATTCGTCAAATATTTTTGAAGCGAATCTCCTACTTCTTGCAAAGGGACATAATCTTGTTCCACAGTCCACAAAAACCATTTTGACTCAGCTGAATCTTCAATGAACTTTCTTACTTGATTGAAATAATCCGGGAGGTTATTGACTAAATCTGTGACCTGTCTAGAAAGCGATGGGCCCACTAGGCCGACCAACAAACTAATCAATCCAAGGAAAAATACGTAAAGCAATAAAATCGCCAATCCCCTCGGCAATCTCCGTTTAACTAAAAAGTCAACAGTTGGGTTGAACAAAAAGAAGAGGAAACCTGAAATCAAGATTGGAAAGAACAAAGTTGAGGTAAAAATCACAATTGGCTCAAAAAGAAAAGAAATCTTTGTACCAACATAAAAAAGTAAAGACAATAATAATAACTCTAACGTCCAAAAATGCAGTTTTGTCTTGAACAAATTATCTCCTCCAATATAACCATTCTATATAACTCCCTATTTCTAAGGAAACGACATATATAATGTAAAATTCTATGTATGATAATCTTTCATTGTTAGCAGTTTACCATACTTCTATAACCTGAACGTATAATTATATACAAAAATAATCTAAAAAAACCTTATGATACAATTCCCACTCTTTTGGATACTTAAGCATGATTTATTATTTATTAAAATCTAAAAACCAGTTAATATATTGCAAATAATACAAAAAGAAAATATACAATGAAAACGGGTCATTTGAATTCGATCAGCAATTTTTGCTGTAGGGCCAGAGCAAGCATCCCAACATCGTAATAGAATCACTATCCAATGACATGCTACAGTAAATACATATAAAAAGAGGCTCAGCGCTATGTGCTGAACCCCTAAAAAACCCCGCTATAATAGCGGGGTGGTCATATATCTTATTTTTGATCTTGAAGAGCAGCTTCAAGCATTGTACCGTTTTTAGCAAGGTTTGTATGCCAAGAGAATGCTTTTTCAAGAATATGTGGAGTTTGATGTCCACCAGTTTGAGCAACTGCTTCAGTAAAGTATGCACGAAGTTGCGGACGGTAATCCGGGTGTGCACAGTTTTCGATGATTAATTCTACGCGTTCTTTTGGTGCTAGACCACGTAAATCAGCAATACCTTGCTCTGTCACTAGTACATCCACATCGTGCTCAGTGTGGTCCACGTGAGAAACGAAAGGAACGATACTAGAAATTTTGCCGCCTTTAGCATATGATTTCGTTACAAAAATACCTAGGCGTGAGTTACGAGCAAAGTCTCCTGATCCACCGATACCATTCATCATTCTTGTACCAGAAACATGTGTAGAATTTACGTTTCCGTAAATATCGCACTCTAACGCAGTATTGATTGAAATCAAACCAAGACGACGGATGATTTCAGGATGGTTAGATATTTCTTGTGGACGAAGAACGAGTTTATCACGGTATTTATCAAGCTCACCGTAAACTTGTTTTCCTTTTTCTTCAGCTAATGTAATCGAGCAGCCTGAAGCAAATTTTACTTTTCCAGCATCGATTAAATCGAATACTGCATCTTGTAAAACTTCAGAATACACTTCTAAATCTTTAAATTCAGAATCAAGGAAACCAGCGAATACTGCGTTTGCTACTGAACCTACACCAGATTGAAGCGGAGCAAGGTTTTCAGTTAAACGGCCAGCCTTGATTTCTTCACGAAGGAAGTTAATAAGGTGATTGGCAATTGTTGCTGTTTCTTCGTCTGGTGGCACGATTGTAGAAGGTGCATCAAGATCTGTAGAAACCACAATCCCTCTAACTTTTTCAGGGTCAACCGGAATACCAATTGATCCAAGACGATCGCTTGCGCTAGTCATTGGAATTGGTTGGCGCTCACCTTGTTTAGCGGGTGTATAAATATCATGCATGCCTTCTAATCCTTCTGGATGAGACACGTTTAATTCAATAATTACATTTTTAGCTTCTTGAACGAAGATGGCTGAGTTACCTACAGAAGTTGTTGGGATGATTAATCCTTCTTCTGTAATAGCCAATGCTTCGATGATTGCAAAATCGATAGGTCCGACAATGCCTTGACGAACTTGTTCAGCTGTATGAGATAAATGCTGATCCACATAAGTGACTTCATCAGCATTGATTTTATTACGAATACCTTTATCCGCTTGGAACGGTAAGCGTTTGTTAATGATACCGGCTTCCGCCATATGTTGGTCGACTTCTGGCCCTAATGAAGCACCAGTATAAACGTCAACTTTAAATTTTTCAGTTTTAGCTCTTTCAACTAGAGCCATCGGGATAACTTTAGCATCACCAGCACGAGTGAATCCACTCATACCAAGTTTCATCCCATCTTTAATCCAAGAAGCTGCTTCTTCCGCTGTAACAACTTTCCCCTTAAATTGTTCGTTGCGAATTTTTTTGAAAACGCTTTCGTTCATACAAAAGACCCCCATTTTTCGCTTTTCTTACACTTAATTTTATCAAGCCCGTGTAATTGTCACATTCGTTTTCGAATGAAAAGCCTTAAATAGAGCACAAACCAGCATTTTTATCACATCAAGGAGAAACATTAAAATCCTAGAGCTCTTCTGAATTGACTTGCATATGTTTGACTAACTTGGATTTTAGACTGATCCTTCATTACCAGTAAAAATGTAGAGTGAAAATCAGGAAGAATCTCCTGAATATAATTAATATTGACGATGTACGAACGATGAACCCTAATGAACAAATCATTCGGTAAAATAAACTCCAATTCACTTAAGTTCATTTTATGAAATCCATTCACGCGTTCGGACTGAATTTTAGTTTTCCTATTTTGCGCCTCTAAATACATAATTTCGTCATATGGAAGTGGTATCCAGTGGTCATCTGTTTTGATTGTTAAAAATGAAGTCGGTAATATTAACTGCTTTGACGGCAAAATGGCTGTTACTGCCCCTAACGGATTACCCTCGTCCATTATTGGTACGCTCAAACCATAATAAGGTACGCCAAATACATTACTTTCAACTTGTACACCAATTTTTTTTCGGACACTCAACGCTTTATAAGTAGCTGTTTTTTCACTTATTAAATCTCCTGGTTTAATTCCTAAGTCAACCTGCTTGCTCGGCTGGTAATAAATGTATTTTTCTGAGTCAGCCACAGAGATTGAAGCATCCTGCGGAACAAATTCCCTGATGATATTTAAAACGGACTCGACCGTAAATTGATCCATTTCCCCTCACCTCATAAAAGAACATATTTATAAATTCCCCTCACTATAAACAGGGCATTCTCGAACCTACTTCATTATTTATGGAAGACTTACAATTTTTTTGAAGTTTTTTTTCGCAAAATAAAGAAAAATTGAATTAACTAAGCTAAAAACGTCAAAAAAAGCAAATAAATTGGATTAAAATTTTTGTCCATATTCATTATAGTAGGAATACTCATCGATTTCTATGGGAGATAAAAAAAGTTCCCTTATATAATAAAAATCACTTCCAAGCTATAAACTTTTAAAATCAATTGCCGATGAAATGCAGTAAAAGCATAAAAAAGCCGTTCTCCTTTATATAGAAGAAACGGCTGCAAAATGTTATTTTTTATAACTCTGATTTTGAAACGAGGATTTTATTCGAAGTGATAAAATTTCTTCTAAATTTTTCAATGGTAATTCTAATAAAAAGGGTCGGTCAGCAGGTTGATATACATTCTCTGATATGAGTGTATTAACAATCTTTTGTTTTTTTGCATTAACAATTCGGACCAGTCTCCCCATATTTAGCTCCTTTCTCTAATCTGCTGAATTCGGCACATAATGTTAGATTAATTAATCCTTCTAGTTCTCGTTTTTTAAAGCATCATGTCCTTCTTTTCCTGTTCGGATATTCACGACATTCGCTAATTCATAAATGAAGATTTTGCCGTCACCAGGTTTCCCTGTGCTCAAAAATTCCCTTGCCACATCCACAACATCCTGAACTGGAACTTCACAAACAACAATCTCGATTTTCATCCGATCATGTAACGACATTTCCCGATTTCGACCGCGATACGTTTCCACATAACTTTTCTGAAGTCCTGTTCCTTTTACTTCCGATACAGTTATTCCGCTTACCCCTATTTTTGCAAGCTCTGTTTTGAATTGTTCAAACTTAATAGGACGTGTAACGATTTCAATTTTCGTTAAAACCTCAGACATATGATCAACCTCCATTTAAATTGATTCGTGATAGGCTTTTTCGCCGTGAAGTGTAAGATCAAGCCCCATTGACTCATCTTCTTCACTTACACGCAATGGAACGAAAAGATTTATTACTTTTGCAATGATATAAGTGACCACGGCCACGAATATATACGTTGCAACGATGGCTATAATCTGCTTCCAAAGCAAGTTGAAATCTCCGTAGAATAAACCATTAGCTCCACTTTCGTTTACGGAAGTAGTAGCAAATAATCCTGTCGCGATTCCACCCCAAGTTCCACCGATGCCATGTAAACCGAAAGCATCTAAGGCATCGTCGTATCCTAGTTTATTTTTCAGGAAGAATACACCCCAGAAGCATACTGCTCCACCAACGACACCGATAATGATGGAAGATGCTGGTGTTACGAACCCACACGCTGGTGTAATGGCAACTAACCCAGAAATCGCTCCAGATACTGCACCTAGCAATGTTGCTTTTTTATTCGCCATATACTCAACAATTAACCAACCGAGGATGCCTGCAGCTGCTGCAACAGCTGTATTCACGAATACATTCATTGCTACCGCATTAATTGTCAGTGCGCTTCCGACATTGAAGCCGTACCAACCGAACCATATTAATGATCCGCCAAGGAATGTTAATGGAAGATTATGTGGTGCACTGTTACCTGATTCTTTCCTTTTTCCTAACATGATTGCTAAAACCAGACCTGCAACCCCGGAAGAAATATGAACAACGTTACCACCAGCAAAATCAAGAGTACCGAGTTCAGCTAACCAGCCGCCTCCCCATACCCAGTGAGCAACAGGAGCGTATACGAATAGAGACCAAAGAATTGTAAAAATTAAGAATGCTGAAAACTTCATCCGCTCTGCAATACCTCCTGCAATGATTGAAACGGTTAATACAGCAAAAGTCATTTGGAATAACATGAATAAACTATGAGGAATTGTTTCGCTGTATGGACCTGATTCGAAGCCTACATCTTTTAAACCAACCCAATCCAGACCGCCAAGGAGTGCATTTCCTGGTGAAAATGATAATGAATATCCAACTAGTACCCAAAGAATAGAAATGACGGCCAGTGGCATATAACTATGCATTGCCGTATTCAGGACGTTTTTACTTTTTACCATCCCACCATAAAATAAGGCAATCCCTGGTGTCATTAGCCAAACCATCATTGTTGCCAAAAACATAAAAACCGAATCTGCCATTTGCATTTTGTTTCCCCCTTTTTATATATGTTATGTTATTTAACATCATTATGTTATTTTTTTTATCATATACTTAATTTTCTAATAATTCAACTTTATTTTTATATTTTATCAAAAGAGCGTTAGATTTTATAACATTAGTATGAATAAATAACCGTAAATCTAAAGAATTTTGCCTTACTACCATTTCAAAAGAAATTTTTTTAGTCTAATGTTCTTATAATCCATCCCTACTTATTTCCCACGCTAAAAAACGAACCAAAAAGGGCCCTCAAATCGAGGGCCCTTCAAAAAAATAATTAGTTAACAACAACGAGACACTTTACCACCTTTAGCATTATACCGTTCATCCTGCGCTTCACAGAAAAATTCTTTCCTAGTTTTTACTGGATCTTTGGGATGGTGGACCTTCATATGGTCTACATAAGTTTCATAACTAGGTACGCCGACAAGCAAACTTACAAACTGCTTTCTGAAGCTAAGAATCTTTGTTAATCTTTTCAACATTGTCTTCCCTCCCTTATGACCTTGATACATAAGGTGATTCATGTAAATCTATTTTTTGATTTTTCAAGACCTTGATCCATAATCTTATGGCTGAAATCAGGACAGTGATGACAACAATCATGAAGATGGCACAAAGGGCTGCATCCACATAATCATTGATGATAACTCGTTTCATTTCGGCTAAGTTAGCTGCCGGGGCAAGAACCTCCCCTTTATCATAGGCGGCTTTAAATTTGTCCTTATGCGCCAAAAAGCCAATCGCCGGGTTTTCATGGAATAGCTTTTGCCAACCTGCCGTCATGGTTACAATCAATAAGAATACAGTCGGTACAAGCGTAACCCATGTGTATGCTTTTTTGCCCATTTTGAAAAGGACAGTTGTACCAAGCAGCAATGCAATGGCTGCAAGCATCTGATTTGCAATACCAAACAACGGCCAAAGTGTATTTATTCCACCAAGAGGATCAATAACTCCTTGATAAAGGAAATAACCCCAACCAAGAACACAAATGGCCGTCGCAATGATGTTTGGCAGCCATTTACTCGTCTGTGCAAATGGCTTATAAAAGGTTCCGAGAATATCTTGAATCATAAAACGCCCTACCCTTGTTCCAGCATCAATGGTCGTTAAGATGAACAATGCCTCAAACAGGATCGCGAAATGATACCAGAACGCCATCAGTGAAGCTCCACCAACCACCTGCGAGAAGATATGAGCCATTCCAATTGCAAAGGTCGGTGCTCCTCCAGTACGGGATAAGATCGTTTCTTCTCCGACATCATCTGCCAGACCAGTAATCATCTCTGGTGTCAAAATGAATCCCCAATCGGAAATCGTCGCTGCTACCTGAGCTGGCTCCGTTCCAACAACCGCACCTGGGCTATTAATCGCAAAGTAAATCCCTGGTGTCAGTACACAGGCTGCTATCATCGCCATGATGGCAACAAAGGATTCAGTCAGCATAGCTCCGTATCCTATTGGACGCGAATGAGATTCACGTTCAATCATTTTAGGTGTTGTACCGGAAGAAACAAGGGCATGGAATCCCGACACTGCTCCACAAGCAATCGTGATGAACAAGAACGGGAATAGATTCCCTGAGAAAACAGGTCCTGTTCCATCAATAAACTGAGTGACAGCAGGCATTTCAAGGCTTGGCATGACGATAAAGATACCAAGCGCAAGCCCGATGATCGTTCCGATTTTCAAGAATGTACTTAAATAATCACGTGGTGCCAATAGCATCCATACCGGCAGAACAGAAGCAACAAATCCGTATACGATCAACATGATAGCGATTGTTTCACCACTGAACGTAAACATTGGCGCCAATGTCGCGCTTTCGGATACAAATCGACCGAAATATAAAGCAAGCATCAATAAGATAATACCAATAATTGAACCTTCACCAACCCGACCAGGCCGGATATATCTCATGTAGACGCCCATAAGGACTGCAATCGGGATGGTTGAAGCGATCGTAAACATCCCCCAAGGACTGCCAATCAAGGCTTTTACGACTACAAGGGCAAGTACCGCTAATAATATAATCATGATACCAAGAATCCCCACCATTGCAATCAAACCTGTAATAGGTCCAATTTCCTCTTTAATCATCTCACCAAGCGATTTGCCGTTACGGCGCATCGAACCGAAGAGTATAATAAAATCTTGTACCGCTCCGGCTAAAACAACTCCAACTACAAGCCAAAGTGTTCCCGGCAAATATCCCATCTGTGCAGCAAGGATCGGTCCTACAAGCGGACCAGCTCCAGCAATTGCTGCAAAATGGTGACCAAACAACACCCATTTATTTGTAGGGACGTAGTCTTTTCCATCATTATTTGCTTCTGATGGAGTCTGACGATTGTCATCTAGCTCAAACACTTTCTGTGCGATAAATTTACTATAAAAGCGATACGCAACCGAATATACACAGAGAGCTGCAGTGACTATCCACATAGCATTAATACTTTCTCCTCGGTTTAAAGCAACGAAACCAAAACTTACTGCACCAACCGCCGATATAATCCCCCAAAGAATGACTGACTTAAGCGCTTTCATTTTTTCATCTCCTATCTATTAAAATTATTAATTACTATAAAAAGTCTTCATTTCATATGGCAATATGCTTACATACTTCCCCCTTAACCAAACGAATTTAAATAATTTTGTATATATTCAGAATTATATGTCATTAAATGGTTACTTAGCAATAGTCAATTAGTCAATTTGTAATGGATTTATAACCACTTTTATGGAATATACCGTCTTTCTTCCTGATTTGTAGGCACTTTCACGGGCCGCCAATACCACAGCTATTCCGTTAACTAATCCATGTATCCAAACGAAGCAATGGATTAACCTCATCAAACACATTGAATTAACTATGAACAAAGGCATTCCTGCTGATTCAGAGGAAGGAAGGCTTATTGCTGAAGACTTACATTTGTCTGAGTTGATTTTCGAGGGAAACAAAGAACTAGAGGAGAAATTCTGGGATGTGCGTAAATCGGAGACTGACTCTTCTTCCGCAGGCTTGTACCCGGTAAAGGCAGAGCTCCTTGCTTTTTTAGACGAAGCAATTGCATCATTAAATGAAATCGAATGCAATTCCTAGGGATAGGGTTTTGACTTTACAGTACCAACGCAAAAATGTGCGCCCAGCGGCACACATTTTTTTCATCCGGTCTGATTTTCCTTTAATGAGCTTCGATAAAGTTCGGAATAAAATCCTCGCTGCTGCAAAAGCTCATTATGAGAACCTTTTTCAATGATTCTTCCTTCATCCAGTACCAGAATTTGATCACTTTGCTGAATCGTATTCAATCGATGAGCAATGACAAAACTCGTTCTTCCCTCCATCAATCGGTGTAACGCTTCCTGGATTTTCAGTTCGGTAATCGTATCTATACTGCTTGTCGCTTCATCTAAGATTAATAGAACGGGATCTGCTAAAATCGCTCTTGCAATCGATAGAAGCTGGCGCTGCCCCTGACTGATTCCACTACCATCCTGATTCAAAATGGTATCATATTGATCTGGAAGCTTCATGATAAAGGAATGGGCATTTGCAAGCTTGGCTGCATCCACAACTTCTTCATCCCCCGCCTCTAATCGTCCGTAGCGGATATTTTCAAGAATGGTCCCCTGAAATAAAAAAGAATCCTGTAAAACAAATCCCATATGCTTACGGAGGCTGGCTCTCGTTACCTGCCGGATATCCTGGCCGTCGATCAAGATCCGACCACTGTTTGGTTCATAAAAACGGGCAAGCAGATTAATGATTGTCGTTTTACCTGCCCCCGTTGGCCCCACAAGGGCGATGGTTTCTCCTTTTTCAGCATGAAAGCTGACATCATGTATTGTTTGATCCTCTTCATCATATGAAAAGGAAACTCCTTCAAAGTCCACCTCACCACAGACATTCCGAAGTTTACCGGCCTGTTTCTCATCCATTTCCTCTTCTTTTTCATCAAGAATGGCAAATACACGCTCAGCACCAGCAACAGCCGAAAGCAGCGTATTAAATTGGTTAGCCAGGTCATTTAATGGCCGGGTGAATTGCCTTGAGTACTCGGTGAAAATGACAATGACCCCGATGGAAACCGTACCAACGCCACTCAGTGCCAAAAATCCACCGACAGCAGCAATTACCGTAAAGCTTAAGTTGTTCAGTAAATTCATTAGCTTTGGAATCAGCCCTGAATAAGATTGCGATAAAAACCCAGCTTTCTTTAAGTTTTCACTCCGGGTAATAAAATCGCTGATAACTTTATCTTCCTGTGAAAAAGCCTTCACGATCCGCTGTCCGGAAATTGTCTCCTCGATAAACCCGTTCAGTTCCCCAAGATTTTTCTGCTGTTCTTTAAAAAGCTTTCCTGTCCGGTTTGTGATCCATCTCAACCCGAAGAACATAAGCGGAACGATAAAGAGAGTAAGAAGCGTTAGCAATGGGCTCAAATACAGCATCACTCCGATTGTTCCTACCAATGTCAGTATACTTGAAAAAACCTGAATCACAGAACTATTCAAAGTAGAACTGACATTTTCAATATCATTCGTTACCCGACTCATCAATTCCCCATGCTGACGGCGGTCAAAAAAGGGGATCGACAACTGATGAAGCTTTTTAAACAATTGATTGCGCATCACATACACCGTATCCTGCGCAATCCCGATCATCCAATAATTCTGCAACCACATCGAAAGTGAATAGAAAATATAGACCGCAAGAAGCCCGAACAACAGGTTTATTAGCCCTCCGCTATCCTTGGTGACAATATAATCGTCTATGGCCATCCCAACAAGAAAGGGTCCGAGTAATCCCAATATCGAGCTTATTAGTACCATAAGCAGGACATAGAATAGCAGACCTTTATTCGTTGCTAAATAGGGGATTATTCGTTTTATCGTATTCCATGAGTTGGATGGTTTTGACTTTGCATTAGCGGGAGATATTTTTCGACTCAAGTGAAATCCCCTCCTCCCCAAACTGTGAGTGAACGATTTTTCGATAAAGAGTACTTGTTTTAATCAACTCTTCATGTTTTCCTTCCGCAAGCATTTCACCATTTTCAAGCAATAAAATTTTATCTGCCTCCATGGCTGTACTAATTTTTTGTGTAATGATAAGTGTCGTGCATGTATAGGACTTTAAAGCATTAAGCAGTTTACTTTCTGTTTTTAAATCCAGGGCACTTGTACTGTCATCCAGCAGAAGAATCTTCGGTCTACGCACCAATGCCCTTGCAATCGATAACCGCTGTTTTTGCCCACCTGACAGATTCACTCCTTTTTGCCCTAACTGCGTTTCATATTGTTTTGGCAGTTTCATCACGGTCTCGTGAACCTGAGCATGCTCGGCTGCTGTCATAAGCTCTTCCATCGTGGCGTTTTCTTTCCCCCAAGCAATGTTATTCTTTATGGATCCTGAAAAAAGCAAGGCTTCTTGCGGTACATAGCCAATCCTTTTTCTAAGGGAATCCAAGGGAATATTTTTCACATCTTGGCTGTCTATAAAAATGGATCCGCTTTCAACTTCGTACAATCTTGGAATTAGCTGAAATAAGGAGGTTTTCCCTGAGCCTGTCGCTCCGATAATAGCAAGCGATTCTCCCGCTTCAACAGTGAAACTCAAATTTTTCAATACCGGTGTACCACTTCCAGGATAACGGAATGATACATCCTGAAACTCGATGCTTCCTGCTTTAACGGCCCCACTCTGACTTTCCATCTTACCTTCATCTAGATCTATGGGGGTTTCAAATATTTCAGTCACGCGTTCAGCTGAAGCCTTTGCTCGTGAAATGACCATGATCAGCCACGAAAAAACTGAAAGTGATGCTGCAATCCTCGTTGCATAGTTAACAATCGCCACCACTTCCCCGACCTGTATATCTCCAGTTGCAATAAATTCGCTTCCAAGCCAAAGAATGACCAGGATGGCCAAATTCATAACCAGCATCAGCACCGGCATCGTTGTTTCAATTAAACGAAGGGAAGTTACAGTCTTTCTTTTCAACTCGTCATTCGCCTCGTCAAATCGTTTGATTTCATGCTCCTTACGAAGAAAAGCTTTAATTAAGCGCATGCCTATCAGATTTTCCCGCATGACGCTATTAACATTATCGAGCTTTTTCTGGACGAGTTTAAATAGTTTAGCCGCTCGTTTCATAACCCACCCTAAAAAGAACACAAGAATGGGAATCGAAATGACTAACACAAGAGACAGTTTCAAATTGACCGTAATCGCCATGATCGCGCCACCAAGTACAATTAATGGAGCTCTTGCCATGATACGCAGACCCATGAAAACCGTATTTTGAAGCTGCGTCACGTCATTCGTCATCCTTGTAATCAAAGATGAGGTCGGAATGTTATTCAAATTAGCAAAAGAAAACGCCTGAATTTTTCCAAAAAGGCTTTTCCTGACATCATGGCCAAAACTCTGACTCACATGAGATGCTGTAAACGAATTAACGATTCCTCCAAGAAATGAAAAAATAGAAAGTCCCACCATAATGCTTCCCCACTTAATCACTACTGATAGATCTTTCTGTAAAATACCATCATCAATTATTTTTGCAATAAATAGCGGTTGTAACAGTTCAACACCGAGCTCAACAATCATTAAAAATAAAGCGAGAGTAATTAAGAGTCGGTATGGCTTTAGAAATGAGAACAGTTTTTTCATCTATGACACCCTTCAATTCTTCATATGTAGAAAGCATTTTTATCTTTTCATTATACATTTTTATACAGAATTTATAAAAGATTTTGAAATAATTAATAGGATTGGTAAATAACTTGAATTTTTTTTAGAAATACTCTTGACAAATAACAGGAAATAAGAGAAAATTCTAATTGATAATGATTTTCAATTTCATTATCGATCTCTGAAATTTGATAAGTAAATACGATAATCTATTATCGTACCCTTTTGATATTGTACATAGATACAATGTCGCCCCGGCTTCTCTGTGCCTAGTAAAAATTATATGCTTAGTAGCGAATGCAAGTCACTAGAATATTGCCCCCTCTTTATTCAAGTCATTTTATTCACGTTGAAAGCATATTAGGCAGCCGGGGATTATTTTTTTTGAAAACTAATAAACGTTCATATATAGATAAAAGGAGCAGGATGAGCATGAAACTTGAACAAATCATTAAAGAACGGCGCAGTATTAAACGATTTAAGGACATTCCTGTTCCCCTTGATACCATTCAATCCTTATTGGAAACATCGACATGGGCACCTAATCACAAAATGACCCAGCCGTGGCGCTTCATCGTCGTGCAGGGGGATAGCCGTTTAAAACTGGCTGAAGCAACCCGAGCTTTTATGGCAGGCAAGGAAAAGGATCCAGAAAAGAAAAAAGAAGCTGGACAGCGCGGATATAATAAACTAAAAGATGTTCCAATGTTTGTCGCGGTTGTAATGGACGAAAACCCAAATCCGATGACTCGCGAAGAAGATTATGCAGCTACAAGTGCCCTGATTCAGAACTTCAGCCTGCTTGCCTGGGAACAAGGAATCGGAATGATTTGGGAAACATACGGCATGATTCACAGCACAGAGTTCCGTGAAGCTTTAGGCGTAAATCCTGGTGAAAAAATCGTCGGTAGTCTGCACGTTGGCTACCCCGATATGATTCCCACCCCACGTCCACGGAAATCGATTGAACAACTACTAACAGTTATGAACTAACTAAAAAGGAAAGCCTCCAATCTTCAATTTGGAGGCTTTCCTTTTCTTTATTATAGATGTCGATTACGTTTTATAAATAAAACTTCATATGAGACTTTTCCTGTTTATAATAATCCAGCCTTTCCTGTAGTGTTCCCGTATGGAATTCGAACTTATGCCCATCTAAATCAGTAAAATAAATAGACCTTTTATCTCTCTCATTTCTCTCCCTGCCTGTAAGGATATTCACCTGTAAGCTTTCCAGCTTCTCATAGATTTCATCAAAGTCTTTTTCATCAATTGAAAACGCCACATGTGTATATGAATCTTTTATTTCATTTCTTGATATATCCTTTTCTAAATTAAGAGCGATCCACATACCATTCAAATCGAGGTAGGCCGTGGAATTTCCCTTAACTAGCAACTTCGCCCCAAATACAACTTCGTAAAATTCAGTAGATTTATCTAAATCAGAAACTGAAAATAAAAAGTGATTCAACCCTTTAATATTGATAAACTTCCTCTCCCTTCCTGTAGAAAATAATCATTTGCCACAAAAAAACTATTACATAATCGCGGGAACTTTAATTTTCAGGGAGAATTCTTCACTTTTATAGGTGAAATCCAAATAGCCTTGATGTTTTTTCACGATATCAGCGATGATTTTCGTTCCCATCCCTTCATGCGGCCCCAATTTCGTGGTTTGACCGTATTTTTCAAACAGTGCATCCAGAATGGGATTAGGTATGGGCAGACTGCTGTTGCTACATGATAAAAGGTACATACCGCTCCGTTTATAAAAATGAAGCGTGATTTGTGCTATCTCCCCTTTTTCCTCCTGCCATGATTCAGCTGCTTCAATCGCATTAGTAAGCACGTTCCCAATCAATGAGACTAGTTCCTGATCCTTTATAGGTAAAGACGAAAGCGGGACATCGAGATGATACACAATTTGTACTTGATTTTCCTTTGCCCTCCGGTACATTTGATGAAGAATCCCGGCAACGACCCCTTTTTCACCTTTAATTGATAGATTCGTTTCTTCAAACACATCTACTAATTCATTTATGTACTCTTTTGCGGTTGCCACCTCGTCACGTTCGATCATAAACTGAAGTGCAGACACGTGCTTCAGAAAATCATGACGCTGACTGCGTACCACCCGGAAGGTTTCATTAACCTGCATCCGTTCTTCTTCCATTTGCTTCTGCTGATTTTTAAGCCGGAGGAAACGTCTCCCCATATTGACCCTAATCATTTCTATCCCTATGAACAAAAGGAAAAGACCCAGATACGCGATTGAAGGTTCTATCCATGCATAAAGTATCGCAACAATCAGCTGCGTGCCTGATAGAATAGCAGTCACATAGTTTCCCAGTGAAATTTGCTTATAGAGGTGAGAATACTTTCGGTAAAGGAAAAAAGCAAGAAAGCAGATGAATATCGCTGATATGTATAGCGGGAAAGGCAAAGAAAGTAATTCTGTTAATCCATAAACATTCCATGCCCCTAATAGAGCCACAATTATCGGTAATGCATTCATAGTCTTCCCACCTTAAAAGTATTGAGCTTGCAAAAAGTCCACTCTTTCCTTCGTGATCATCGCCTGCTCCTCGATCCCCTCGAAGTTCACGAGGTAAGAATTTTTTGCATACAAAGAAAAATTTTTCACAAAATGAATGTTAATGATGAATGAACGATGAGATCGGATAAAATCTCTTTCCCGCAACTCACCTTCCAGTTCATTCAAAGTCTGATAGGTTTTAATCGGACCGTTTTTCGTATGTATTGTGGTCGAACGTCCAGAGCGTTCGATGAAAACGATATCCTTTTTTTGTAAAATATGAATATCATTTTTCAGTTTTAAAAAAAGCCTTCCCGCCACTTCAGCTGTTTTTGATTTTTCCAGAAAACGATCGATTGATTTGACGAGCCTATCCTTCGAGTAAGGCTTCATGATATAGTCATGTACATTTAGCTCAAACGCATGGACAGCATACCCACTGGTACCAGTCACAAAAATGACAGCAATATTCAGTGCATGAGAATGAATGATGTCTGCCAATTCATATCCTGACAAATTGGGCATTTCGATATCCGCTATAAGTAAGTCAATCGTTTCCTGCTTAATCTGCTCATAAGCATATTCCGCGGAATCAGTAGAAAAGACAAGCTCGATACCCGGTATCTGGATCACAATACCATTCAGCTTGTCCAAATCAATTCTCCGGTCATCCACAAGTCCTACCTTCATTTTCAACTCTCCTCATCTAAAATTATCTTTATTTTACCATTTAGATTTGGAAAAATGACCTTTTCGCGACAATAAACGGCATTTTCGCGACAAAACTACAGTTTCTCATTTAGTTTATTTGTATGATTAAAACAACCAAAGAGATTGTAGGAGGTACCGAAATGATCGAAATTCATGAAATCACAAAAACGTTCCAAGATAAAAAAATATTTATAACCGCTCTTAAACATGTTTCCCTTGATGTGAGAAGAGGCCAGATTGTCGGATTGCTTGGAGAAAACGGGGCAGGAAAGACAACCTTGCTGCGTTCTATTGCCACACTTTTGACTCCAACAGATGGATATATCAAAGTTGCCGGATTTGATACTTTGGATAACCCGAATGAAATTAAGAAAAGAATCGGCGTCTTGTTCGGTGGTGAAACCGGTTTATATGACCGCTTAACCACACGTGAAAACCTCGCTTACTTCGCCACACTTTACGGATTAAGCAAGCACGAAACAAAAGTACGGATTGAAGAGCTCGCTGTCATGTTCGGGATGAAAGATTATCTCGACCGAAAAGTTGGAGGATTCTCCAAAGGTATGCGTCAAAAGGTCGCCATATCACGTACGCTAATTCATGATCCTGACATCATACTTTTCGATGAGCCGACGACAGGACTTGATATCACTTCATCTAATGTATTTCGCCAGCTTGTTCTTCAACTGAAACAGCAGGGTAAAACGATTATCTTCTCAAGCCATATCATGGAAGAGGTTACTTTACTCTGTGACTCCGTAGCAATGATGCATAAAGGGGAACTGATTTATAAAGGAAAGCTTGAGTCTCTTTATATAGAAGAAAATAGTCGTGACCTGAATTATATTTTCATGTCCAAACTTGTAAGGGGGAACCAATCTCATGTTTCTTAATATGTATGTGAAAGAAATGAAGGAAGCTTTAAGAGATCGTCGCACATTGATTTTGAGTGTATTCCTACCTATTCTCTTGTTGACTGGGTTAACACTATTTTACGAAAGTTTGATGACCACAGATGAGAATGAAACCTATACCCTGGCAGTCGATCCGTCATTCAGCAAAGACGGCAAAGCCTTGCTTAGTGATTTTCCACAAATCGAAGTCAAATCATTCGATAACCCGACCAAAGCCATCGAAGAAGGCAAAGCCGCTGCAGCCCTGCAAGTAAGCGACGGTTTCATGGAACAAATTAAAAAGGGCGAACAAGTCACGTTCAGCCTCTCCGGTGACACGTATAGCCAAGATAGTTCTTTCGCCCTTTCACAGGTCGAGTCAGCTTTAACACTTTTTGAAAAGCAAATCATTCAAGAACGGCTGCAAAACATCAATACTGACTCTAGTCTGATTAGTCCGCTGCAAGTCAACATCAAGGAAGTGGGCCTTGATACCGATAACGGGGCGTCACTGAGCATTCTTTCAATCTTTTTACCGATGATTATCACGATGGCCATCAGCACTGGGGCCTACCCGCTTGCCTCTGACTTATTTGCAGGAGAAAAAGACCGCAAAACGATGGAAGCCCTGCTAATGACTCCCGTCAGCCGTGGGAAAATCCTTGTAGCCAAATGGCTTACAATTTCATCCATCGGGGCGCTTGCAGGAATTGTCTCTATTCTAGTAGTCACCTTGGAGCTCATTTTTCTAACGGAAGAACTTAGAAAAGGATTTGATTTCGGTAACGACCTATGGATGATCCTCCCTACTGCCCTATTGATTACGGTATTATTTTCAATGTTCATGGGGGCTTTGCAAATGTCAGCTAGCATTATATCCAAGACCGTCAAGGAATCCCAAAACTATATATCACCGATAACAATGCTCGTCATTATGCCTGCACTATTCTTAGGCGGAACAGGCTTACATGAATTAACAACCAAACACTTCTTGATTCCAATTTTCAATATTTTTGCTCTCTTTAAAGAATTGATTTATGGCGTGATTGATTATCAAAACATCTTCCTTACAGCCAGTAGCCTCATTGTCTCAATTGCTTTATTCTTTGCTGTATCTAGGATTTTATTTTTGAAGGATAAATGGGTATTGAATTAAAGTAGACGCGCTGAACTCTCAGCGCGTCTTTTACCTGGCGAGATTTTTGATTAACAGTAAAAAACCTCCTTTTCAAGGAGGTTTCAGACTGTAGACAAACTCGATGAAAATCGAGTTTGTCTACAGTTTTTTTGAGGGGTTGTAAAAATTCGACGTTGATTTCCACCCCAGGCACTCGCTTTCCGCGGGCGGTCAGGGAGCCTCCTCGGCGCCTTTGCGCCTGTGGGGTCTCCCTTGGACACGCATTTCCCGCAGGAGTCTCGCACCTTCCGTTCCAATCAACTTTGTTTTAACAATTAGATATAACCACTTTTGCCTACAGTCCTTTTTGTTTTAATATAGAAGTATTAAAACTTGAGGTGATGACGATGCTTTCGAAACATAATTCTATTCAGCGAGATCAACTTGAAATGATTACTTTGGATCAACTGGTGCCAGCGAACCATTTGGTTCGTAAAATTGAGGGGGCCATTGACTTCACTTTCATTTATGACTTGGTGAAAGAGATGTATTCAGAGATAGGCCGCCCAAGTATTGATCCAGTTATTTTAGTTAAATTGACATTCATTCAATATACCTTCGGTATTCGTTCGATGCGTAAAACGATTGAAGAAGTTGAAACGAATATGGCTTACCGTTGGTTTTTAGGTTACGGTTTCCATGATAAAGTACCTCACTTCTCAACGTTCGGGAAAAATTATGAGCGTCGCTTTAAAGATACAGACCTGTTTGAACAGATTTTTTATCGTATCCTAATGACAGCCTCAGAAAGAAAGTTAATTAGTGCAGAGCACGTATTCGTTGATTCAACACATGTGAAAGCCAGTGCGAATAAGCGGAAATTCGAAAAGAAAATCGTTCGTAAGGAAACACGAGCATATCAAGGACGCCTTCAAGAAGAAATAAATCAAGATCGTGAAAACAATGGAAAGAAGCCTTTTCCACCGGATAAATTTGATAAAGAAGAAACCAAAGAAATTAAAGAAAGTACAACTGATCCTGAGAGTGGCTACTATGTAAAAGATGAACGAACAAAACAGTTTGCCTATTCATTTCATGCGGCTGCGGACCGCAACGGTTTTGTGCTGGGGACGATTGTAACACCGGGAAATACGCATGATAGTCATATCTTAGAGCCTCTTGTTGAACAAGTGATTGAGAAAGTTGGAAAACCTGAAGTTGTTGCCGCAGATGCAGCTTACAAAACACCAGCCATTACAAGCTACCTTTTTGGGAAAGAAATCACACCAGCTTTACCCTATACACGTCCACGAACAAAAGAAGGGTTCTTTCGCAAGCATGACTATGTTTACGATGAACATTTTGATTGTTATCTCTGCCCATCGGGCGAGATTTTAAAGTACTCAACAACAAATAAAGAGGGCTATCGCGAGTACAAATCACCCAAACACACTTGTGCGACATGCTCATTTTTATCACAGTGTACAGTAAGCAAAGACCATCAAAAAGTGGTGACACGCCATATCTGGCAAAATTATATGGAAGAAGCAGATCATCTGCGTCATCACAAGGATGTAAAACCTATATATGCGAAACGTAAAGAAACAATAGAGCGTGTATTCGCAGATGCAAAAGAAAAGCATGGTATGCGTTGGACTACTTTAAGGGGACTTAAAAAATTGTCGATGCAGGCGATGCTTACTTTCGCTGCCATGAATTTAAAGAAGATAGCCAATTGGACATGGCAAGGTCCAAGAATGGCTTAATAAAGTGGGCTCGTAGAGGCCCAATCTCTTAATCTTGAGCAAAATTCAAAGGGAATTTCAAAAGGGGTCCGGAATTAAAACATTCCGAACCCCTTTTGTCTACAAACTGAAACCTCCTTTTCAAGGAGGTTTCTAAAATCTCATTCTCAAAAAAACTCGTGATATAAAGCCTGAATTGCCGTCTCTTCACTATGACCTTTTACACCGAACATCATGCTCACCTCAGAAGAGCCTTGGTTGATCATTTCGATGTTGACCTTAGCTTCAGCCAGCGCTTTTGATGCTCTTGCCGTTGTACCCACATTATGACGCATGCCTTCCCCGACAACCATAATTAACGCAAGGTTATGTTCCACAATCACTTCATCAGCATGAAGCTCCTGCTTAATGCGCGAAACGATCTTCTTCTCAGCTTCCTCTGTCATTTGATCCTGCCTTAGTATAAGCGTCACATCATCAATACCGGATGGAATATGCTCATATGAAACCCCGTAATCTTCAAGGATATGAAGCAGTTTGCGTCCAAATCCGACTTCACGGTTCATCAAGTATTTACTAATGTAAATACTGCAAAACCCTTTGTCACTCGCAATCCCAATAACCGGGCCATTCGTATTATCGCGTGTGCTCACAATACGCGTCCCCTGAGCCGCTGGGTTATTCGTGTTTTGGATATGAACAGGAATTCCGGCACGAAATGCAGGAATTAAAGCCTCGTCATGGAACACCGAGAAACCAGCATAAGAAAGCTCACGCATTTCGCGATACGTTAACTCTCGGATCCCCTTTGGATTGGAAACCACGTTTGGATTCACAGCGAAAACGGCATCCACATCTGTAAAATTCTCATACAATTCGGCCTTAACCCCATTGGCAAGAATCGAACCCGTAATATCCGAACCACTCCTTGAGAACGTTAAAACATCGCCATCTAACGTGTAACCGAAGAACCCTGGGAATACTACAATTCCCGGCTCATCACGTAGAGCATATAACCGCTCATATGATTCGGGCAGCACTTTAGTGTATCCATCTTCATCCTTTACAATCAAGCCAGCTTTCTTCGGATCCATATACTGCGCCTCTACCCCACGGCTTTGAAAATAAGCCGCAACCAGCTTCGCATTATTATCTTCACCGCTTGCCTTTAAAGCATCCATATAACGCTTCGGATTATTTTGATCTGCACGTAACAACGTGTGCAAATCTTCACGAATCTCTTTAATGACATCCTCTGAAATATCTAATTCTTCAGCAATACTCGCATACCGAGTGACCACATCTTCTATCAAGAGCTGGCCATTCTCACCGCGCAGTTGCTGTTCGGCAACTTCAATCAATAAATCCGTCACCTTTATATCATCGGAATTGCGTTTCCCTGGAGCCGAAACAACAACAATCTTCCTCTCTGGATCAGAAACCACAATTTCGAATACTTTTTTTAACTGTTCACCTGACGCAAGTGAACTCCCGCCAAACTTCGCAACTTTCATCCCGACATCCCCTATTTTTAAAAATATTCTGTCAAAATCAACTCTCCCTATTATTACGTGTTTTGACAAAACAATCAAGAGTTAATTCCTTTGCACAAGGACATTTGTGTTTTCGATAAAGACAAAGTCGATAAAATTATTGAATGAGGATGCAGAAAAACGTATAATAATCACTCTTCTTTGTAGCACTTTTCACATTTTATACGGTTCATTTACAAAAAAAAACGTCAAAACAAAATACCTAGATTCTGTTTTGACGGGTTAAATTAAATATCTTAGAATCAGTGAATCCCTCGATAGGATTCATCCTGTGTAGCTGTGTTTTTCTGTACTTTTCCCTAACCTAGTAACTGGCGATAACTGCCTAAGAGCACCATTCTTAATGAGCTTTGATTACAGAATGAAGATCCTCCTCTACTGCATTCGGTGATAGGTACATTGCGTCTGCCAGACAATAGGCTTCGTAACAGTCATTTTTGAAAAATGACCAGAGGGGCTCCAACCGCATAAGAGGCTCCTCTAATGTTTAGCGATTATCTACAGTTTCCGGATACAAGTCGTGATTCATCAAGCGGAAATTCGCCATTTCCTCAAACTTCGTCCCTGGTTTCCCGTAGTTTGTGTATGGATCAATAGAAATTCCGCCCCTAGGTGTGAACTTGCCCCAGACTTCAATATATTTCGGATCCATCAACTCGATTAAATCGTTCATGATGATGTTCATGCAATCTTCGTGGAAATCACCATGGTTGCGGAAGCTGAACAAATAAAGCTTCAAAGACTTGCTTTCGACCATCTTCACACTAGGAATATAGCTAATGTAAATGGTTGCAAAGTCCGGCTGGCCAGTAATTGGACATAGGCTAGTAAACTCCGGACAATTGAACTTGACAAAGTAATCCCGGTTCGGATGCTTGTTATCGAACGACTCCAAAATTTCAGGCGCATAGTCGAATGTATATTTTGTGCCTTGATTCCCAAGTAATGTGATATCTTTTTTTAATTCTTCTTCTTTTCTTCCAGACATAAAAAGTCCTCCTCTTCCACGTTTCACAGGGAGATTCATAAAGTGGGCCTCTATATAACAAAAACCATATCTCCTCAAAGATATGGTTGATTCGCGAAAAATATCAAAGCCATAGTTTTTTTAAGAGGGTGATGCTATGAACCTCTCCCGTTTTTCGGGAAATATTTTAAAATTGTCATAGTAAATATAGAAAAAAATATCTAATCTGTCAATCATACTTTTTTAATTTAGTTTGATTCCTACATGTATTCAGCTTAAAATGTAGAAGAAGTTTATCCTACATGAAGGAAGAGATTAAAGCAATGTGGATCTTTGCAGCACTCATCACCAGTTTGTGTTTCGGAATCAATAACAGCATTTTTAAATGGAGTAGCGGAAAGGGTTACTCAAAGGTACATATCCAATTTTTCTTTTATTTTGTAGCTTTTATTTTGTCCATAATTTATGGAGTACTTGTGGATGGTTTGAACCTGAACTTGCTTTCTATCATGCTGGGTGCAGCAATTGGTGTACTGAACGCTAATGGAAATATCCAGATGGCAAGCGCCTTTGAAAAAGGTCCGGCAAGTTTGACATCCCCACTAATTGCAGCGAATGCAATATTCCCCATTCTCTGTGCAGCATTAATTTTTCACGAACATATTTCTTCCTTGCAGTGGAGTGGAATAGCCTGCATGCTTCTCGCTACCTTAGTCATTCAGTATACACCTAATGCTAAAGGTAATCATCAATATTTACCTTGGATTATGCACACTTTATTTTCCATTTTATCTTTTGGTGTGCTCGGCATCTTAATGACGACATCAACACGTCTTCATTTAAACTCCCTTGATATTCTAGTATCAATGTATGGGGGCGGAACTCTTTATCTTCTTTCGGCTTTGGCCTTTAAGAATGAAAAAATCAAGCTACAAGAAGTTAAAATTGGTTCCTTAGTAGGTTTTTTAAGCATCATAGCCTATGGATGTTATTTCTTTGCGTTGAATACCGGCATCGCAAGCATCATTTTCCCTGTCGTCAGCCTAAACTGTTTAGTGGTCGTATTTGCTGGATGTTATTTATTCAAAGAAAAACTAAAATCCTATCAAATTGCCGGCGTATTTGCAGCCTTAATCGGAATTATCTTAACCAAAATTTGAATAATAAATTTTCTAAAACAACCTGCCTGTTATGCAAACTAGCCAGGTTGTTTTTATTTGGGAAATAGGGTCTGACCCCTACACAACAAGCCTTTAACACTGATACAACAATCTTTATGCACATACAAAATCTCGGGAAATGGGGTCTGGCCCCAAAAAGTGTTGACATTTCTTTTTAAATATCAGATAATTATGAATATTAAATCTTCACATTCGTTGCTTTCGAAATGTTTGAAAAATATTCATCTTTGGGAATAAAAGAAGTACGTACAATACTCCCATTTAATACTGAATTAAGAAAGGAAAGATGCATAATGGTAAAAGTTACAGTAACAGTTGATTTCCAAGGAAAATCTTATCAAACTAACGTCCTTACTAAACCAGGTACTAATCAAGAAGAAATTTTACAACAAGCCCTTCATCAAGTGGAAAAACAATGGAAAGCATAAAAAAGCAGGCTTCGTTTTAGAAACCTGCTTTTTTTATTACCTTTTCAGATGTAATTTACCTAAATTACTTTTTACATGCACTTATACTAATAAACAAATTAACCCTTTTCAATACTGTTTTATTTATGTACTTCTATTGTTTTATTATCCTAATGCATTTTTTTGAATTTTTTCTATTCGAAGAACCCCTCGATTTCAATCCCCCCCACTTTTAATTATTTTTTCCATATGATACTAATATAAAGACGTCAGTTTGTGAACGCTTTTACACTCAATCTGAATAACTAGTAATTTAGTATTTTCAATAAAGAAGGAAAGAAAGGTCCCTAAATGAACAGGGCTTTATTAACTATAACTTTTACCATCGAATAAAAAAATGGATTACACAATAAATAATTTTAGAAAAAAAGACAGTCTTTTTAAAGACCGTCTTTTTTTTATGTTCCTTTTAAACAAAATCCCTTATTACTGGCATAGAACGTTCTTGCAGGCTATCGGAAAGCAAACTATACGCAACTAACTTCTTCTTGTACTGTTTGACTACATCCACGTGGTCGTTGTAAATGTACACAAGTAACCTAACATCCTTTTTGCCTCTTTTAGTATCAATGACTAATGGGGTCCCACTGTTTTCTGGATGTAAAAACAATTGCTCGTTCCCTGGAAATATATGATTTTTTTTCAAAAATTTAGCTTCATTAAAATAATTAATAACTTGAATTTTATCTTCACCTTCCAAGCGTTTTCCGTCAAAGGTTACGATGCAATTCGCGTCACTAAGTTCTGAATGCAGTTTAAATTTGCTTATAATCCAATTCACTGCATCGGTTGGAAGACAGGTAACTAATAGCTTAACCAAGCTTATGAGAATTGTTAAAATCAAAACAGGCAATGTCATATTTCATCATCTCCGCTAAGTTCTAAATTAATTATTATATCCCTTATTATATCAAAGGGGGCGGACAGTATTTCTTTGAAGATGTGACCGTTCTATTAACGTTTCACTTATTGTGAAACGTTGTACTTAAACAAACGGGTTCTTGAAGAAGGGCACTAAAGATACGAAGACGTAGATTAATGCTTAACCAGTCTAAAACGTACACAGTATAGTAGAAATTAAGGAAATTATAGAAGCCACTAAATTATTTTAACGGCTTGTTGCTTTCTTTTTTATATAAAAGGATGATTATTATTCTCTTCAAAACCCGGAAGAATCATTAAAGGCATTACCATTACCCTCTCCTCCAAATGAATCTAAGGTAAGCCCGTCGATAATCCGATCAAACAGTAAAAGACCCAATAAAGGGGCCGCTATCTCGTCCTAGAAATAATGAGCAATGATCAGGGTAAAAACTCAACATTTATTATTTAAATTATTATGAAAAAAGATGTTTTTTTTGAAGATTCCTCGAATTTTCAAGGAATTCTTGTGTATAACGAATCTAGCTCCTATCTTCTTACCCATATTTTCTACCATTCCCTGTAAATAAAACATTCTGAAATGGTTATACTAAACTTAATTGGTTCATCTTCATCCTTCATAACAATACAAATTTCTATGATGAAGTGAATATAATGATATATAAATTCCAAAACTTACTATAATTAAATACAAAAAAACTGGGCGTCATCAAGACGCCCAGTTTTGTAGGAATGGATTATTGATATCCCCAAATCATTGTTAGCATTGTACCGAAAATTGTAACCAATGCAACAAACAATCCGTAATAAACGTTTGTGTAAATCGATGCTTTATCCTCAGACTCTCCTGCATGCATGAACATTACCAATTGAAGTGCTGCTTGCATGAAGGCTGTAACAAGTAGGATGATCATTGCCATTTTAAGTGAGAGATCAAACACTATAACTGATAGTGCAACCAAAGTCAGGATTAGTGAAAAGGCAAATCCCATAACTTGGCCCCGTGGGAATAATTGTTTCATATTACATCATTCCTTTCAGGTAGACGAAACTGAAGATGAAAATCCAGACAACGTCTAAGAAATGCCAGTAAAGAGAAAAGATGAAAGCTTTGTTTGCTGTTTCTGGAATCAGACCGCGTTTTTTAACCTGCAGAATGATGAATGTTCCCCAGAATAAACCAAGTGTAACGTGAGCTCCATGCGTACCTAGTAACGTAAACAAACTAGATAAGAAAGCACTTGTTTGAATCGTTGCTCCTTCATGTACATACTCCACGAATTCATAGATTTCGACTCCCAAAAAGCCTAAACCAAGAATTAGAGTAATAACGAAGAAACTAAGCATCGCTTTCTTACTACCAAGTCTCATTGCATTGATTCCAAGTCCAATGGTAAAACTACTAGTTAAAAGAAAAATTGTTTGAAGCATTAGGGTTGGTACTTTAAAAAGGTGTTCCCCTGTTGGACCATTTCCAGTACCGTTAACTAATACAAAATAAGTGGCGAACAGTGTAGCGAAAAGAGCTATTTCTGCTCCTAGGAAAATCCAGAACCCAAAAATCTTTAAGCGATTTTCTTCCGTGCTATATTCTAGTGGCAGCGAGTTATCTATTTTCATTACTTAGCACCTCGCAATTTATTTTCAGTTTCTTCAATCTCTTCAACGGAGATATAACGTCCGTGATCTTTTTCGAATGAACGGTGAGCCATACAAGCAAAGATACCAAGTGTTGCAATGATTGCAATGATCCACATGCTGAATACCATTGCAAAGCCCCAAACGAAGAAGATACAGCTCATGATAAACGGCACGCCACTGTTATTTGGCATATGAATCTTTTCTACTTTACCGCCAAATAATTTAAAGCCCTTTTTCTTAGAATCCCAGAATGCTTCTGTAGAATCAACTGTAGGCACAATTGCAAAGTTATATTCTGGTATTGGTGTATGAGTAGCCCACTCTAGAGAACGTGCATCCCATGGATCGTTTGAAATATTTCTTGATGCATAACGAGTACTCCAATAGATGTTGTACACAATAAGCGCGAACCCTATTGCTAAGCCAATCGCTCCAACGAAAGAGAGCATATTCAATGGACCATAGCCTGTTGATTCAGAGTACGTATACATACGACGTGCTTGCCCATCCAAACCAGTGATGAACATCGGGAAGAATGTTACATTAAAGCTGATTGTAATGAACCAGAACGACCATTTCCCAATTTTTTCGCTCAACATGAAACCAAACATTTTTGGCCACCAGTACGTGAAACCAGCAAGTACGGCAAATACAGTACCAGGGATTAAAACGTAGTGGAAGTGAGCTACTAAGAACATTGTATTATGGTATTGGTAGTCAGCACTTGCCATGGCAAGCATAACCCCTGTTACCCCACCGAGCGTGAAAATCGGAATGAAAGCTAGAGAGTATAACATTGGAACAGTAAAAACGATTTTACCTTTCCAAAGCGTGAACAACCAGTTGAAAATCTTAACACCGGTCGGAACGGCAATTGCCATCGTGGTAATCGAGAAGATACCATTAACCATTGCACCGTGACCCATTGTATAGAAATGGTGAGCCCATACAACGAAAGATAGAGTAGAAATAGCTACCATAGAGATAACCATCGAATTATATCCGTACAGGTTACGACGTGCAAAAGTTGAAATGATTTCACTGTAAATACCGAATGCCGGAAGAATAACTATATAAACTTCAGGATGTCCCCAAACCCAGAACAAGTTTGCCCAAAGCATATCGCTACCGCCATTGGCCATCGTAAAGAATTGAGTTCCGAATAGACGATCCATTGTCATCAACGCAAGTGCCACTGTCAATACAGGGAAAGCGAAAACGATAATGAAGTTTGTGATCAAGATAGACCATGTGAACATTGGCATTTTCATTAAGTTCATACCAGGTGCTCTCATTTTCAAGATGGTTACGATAAAGTTGATACCAGTCAGTAATGTACCGATACCAGCTATTTGAATTGCAATCGCGTAATAGTTCGAACCTACTGATTCACTGAAATCGTTACTTGCCAGCGGGAAGTAAGATGTCCAACCTGCATCAGGAGAACCACCGACTACGAAAGAGATGTTAAATAGCATTGCCCCCATGAAGAATAACCAGAAGCTTACTGCGTTTAGACGTGGGAATGCTACGTCACGCGCTCCAATTTGTAATGGTGTAACAATGTTCATTAACCCAATGATAAATGGCATAGCCATGAACAGAATCATGACGACCCCGTGTGTTGTAAATATTTCATTATAATGCTGTCCATCCAACAAACCGTTATCAGGCACAGCCGTTTGAGCACGCATCATGATAGCATCGGCGCCACCACGGAAAAGCATAAGTAGTGCTGACAAGATGTACATGATACCAATACGTTTATGGTCAACCGTTGTTAACCACTCACGCCATAAGTAACCCCATTTTTTAAAATAGGTAATTCCGGCAACAACCGCAATCATGGTTAAGCCAATGGCAACCATGGATGCATAAATTGCAGGACTTGGATGAGGTACGGCAAATCGATCAAAGTAATCCATACTTTTGTGACTCCTTTCAGGAAAATATTCCTTATCTTGTAAACCTAGTTGTTTTATCGAACGAAATTAATTCTTAGTGATCATGATTCATGTTGCTGTGTTCTGAATGTTCCTCGTGTGAATCTTTGGAATCATTTTCTTCAGTATCAGAAGATCCGTGGTCATGACCAGCATGTTCCCCTTCAGGAGCTGGAGAAAACTCTAAGTGAGTTCCAGTGTAAGTGGATTGTCCCACATGACCAGGTTCTAATAATTTATTGAATTTTTCCTCAGTAAGCGGTTTAGCAGTAGCTTTAATTTCATCTACCCACTTATCGTATTCTTTTGCAGACAGTACATTAACGTTGAACGTTTGCTGAGCAAAACCTGAACCACTGAAGTTTGAATTTCGACCCATATACTCTCCTGGTACATCAGCTGCTAAGTGCAACGTGTTAACCATGTCCGACATCGCGTATTTTTGTCCTCCAAGTTGTGGAATCCAGAAACTAGAGATTGGTCCGAATGAATAAAGTTTAAATTCAATTGGTCGGTTAGTCGGTAAAAACAGATAGTTAACTGTTTCGATATCTTCTTCCGGATAACTAAAATGCCACTTCCAGTTAGAAGATGAAGCATAAATAACTAACGGTTCTTGCTCTTGGTATCCTTTAGGTGTTGCCTCAACTTCATTTGTTGTTTTAACAGTAACAACTGATAGGAAAGCGACGATTAAAATTGGGATCGCAACCCAAATTATTTCAAGAACCTTACTTCCTTCAATATGAGGTGGTTCATAATCATCACGCTGTTTGGAAGCACGATATTTCATTATCATGAAGATATACAGTACAATAACGACAAGAACGACAAAGGCCATTGTCCATATCGAAATCATAATAACATCTGCTTGTGTTGCAGCTACTGGCCCTTTAGGGTCCAAGACCATTAATGGGTTATCGCAACCGGTTAGCACAGTGGCAATAGTAAAAAGTATAGTTAATAAAGCCCATTTTATTTTCATAGTACTACCCCTTTCTTACATAATAAAATTCCTATTGGTAATTATTCGGACAAAGTGTTACCATGTTCACAAACCCCGACATACCAATATTAATCCCAAGTGTATAAAAAGACAATACAAAGTGACATCTGTCACATAAAGTTCATGAAAGAGCAGTAAGAAGATGGTAACTGAACTGAAATGTTCGAAAATCTTTATGAAATGAAATATAATAAATGTTTAATATCTTACTTACGGAGAATTCGCTTAGTTAGTGAGGATTTGCAAGTATCCCCGGTTTATTTTCCATATAATGTTACTTTAATATAATGAATTTTCACATTATATTCTTCCTCGTACATTACTCAAGACCTGATTTAAATTACCGAATATTCAGAATTTTATTACCTCTCCTGTTAAGAAGATAGCTATCAATGGAATCGTTATTGGATGTTGATGGTATCCAGGATTAAAAACGAATTTTTCTCACTCGACCATGGACTCGGTAACGGCATTGTATATGATGTTGTGTTCCCTGCTTCATTACACTTGTCGTACAACACTTGCCCTTATATATATATATATATATATATATATAAGGAAACAAAGAGTGTGAAATGAACATTTTGATCCTTTATGATGCCTACTTGAATGCCTTTCTAGGACATTTGCTGTGGCACATTTAGCCATTCTAATAGGCTTGGTTAAAATAGGGGAAAGGAAAATGGGGGCTTGTACTCTATAATCGGGTTAATCTTATTTAAGAACAATAATAATATATGATTGGTAATCAGGTTCCGTCTTCTCGCAATACTTATTGCCCTGTCAGTATTACTTTTCCTAAACTGCTGTTTAGTCCTGTCCTCCTATTTTTGCGGGAGCAGGCTATTTGTGTTTTGTAATTATGAATGGGGCATGAAAAAGGATATCCTTTCACACCTCAAAATTTATAAAGTGACCAGGGGGCAGGCCGTTTCCCCACATGTTACTTCAAGCGCATTAGTCCATTCACTTTTCTGGAATTCCTCCACCTACGAATAAAGGAAACTCACTACTTAAATATCCAATTTTGACAACTGCATCCCTTTTGTTTCTTTTATTATATGCACATAGAAAACCACGAAAAATGGACCTTTTTAAAGTGTCCATTTTTCGTGGTATAGTTCAGAGTTCAGAATGTAGAGTTAGAACTTTTCATTCAGGAATGTAGTGAGTTTGGTGTGGATGGCCAAGCTATGTTGTATGTACACATATTCTAAATCAACTGGATTTGGATCATTGAATATGCTTTCATTGTTGGAGCACTTGTTTACTAGTTGGTTACGCTTTAATCGTGTACAACCTACTGCCATGCCCAAGAAATATTTCAAGCGATTCTTTGAATACGCGTTCTCTAGAGTGGTCTACTCTCTGTTCCCAGTTCCAGAATACAACTTCACTATCGTACCGACAGCTGATTCTTCACTAGCATTCCGGATGTAGCTTCATCTACCTGAAAGGAAATTTGAGTATGAAACAGTTATTTCCACGTGGACATGTAATGGGGTTCATATTCTCCATGGTTCTTACAGCCGTGGCTCTTGGTGTTGATATATATGACCTTTCTTTCAGAACAGGAATGATAGTCCTTATAGAAGCTTCATTCCTGCAAGTAGCGAACAACTAGTTATGTTCATGCATGTTTGTGAATCTGATGATAAGAAGGCCATCTATACAAACGTTTATTACCCTCTATTAATTGCTTTAGTTACTGAATTCGGTACTTCTTTTTGTTTTAACTTTTGAATTTATTTTTATGATTTTAGTTGTTTCCGGTACAACTCTTTCACCCTTATGTGTGTTCATCACCATTTCTTCTGTCAGGACAAAAAATATACCAACTAGGAAAATGGCAGCTGCGCTTAATGTAATGGCCATTCCAACAGCAGTTAAAATATAATCCTTATTGTAATCGCTTACAAATAAACTTAAAGCAAAAATAATAATTCCGATTACACAACCTGTGCCTGATACCCACTTCACTGCATCTAACATCTTCTGATTAGCTTCCATTATTTCATCCCCTTTCTTTCTATTTTATGACATTTCACAAATTTGTCAAACTTTTTATAATTTTCAATATATTCACAATGAAAACCTTGACAAATTAAAGTGATTACAACTCACTTTTAGGTATTCAAGACTATATGGAAAATAAACCAAATAGTTAAAATACACTACCTATTTTTCCGATAATATCCATTTTTATACTATCATTTATTTTTTATTATTTACCCAAATATTTTATCGACTCATTAGCTATAAAAATGACTCCTGCCAATTGCTCAGGAGTCATTTCTCTTTTTTTATGAATTTTGTAACGTAATCGTTAAGGTTTTCTCTTCATTACCTCGATACACTTTAACTTTTACTTTGTCGCCAATTTTCTTATCTGTGTATAGATGTTTCCTTAATTCAGCAGAGGTACTAATTTTCGTTCCATCAATCTCTACAATGATATCCTGTTGCTTAAGTCCACCATTTGCAGCAGCCGATCCAGTTTCTATACCCGTTACCATTACTCCTGACTTTGCAGCCTCAGGGACATTTTGAAGATAATACTGTGGAAGTTCTTCTGTGTTCGCCAAGCTGACCCCTAAATATGGCCGCGTGATTTTTCCATTTTCAATCAGTTCCGTTACAATCGGTATTACGTCATTACTTGGTATAGCGAAACCTAAGCCTTCCACACCGCTTTCAGAAATTTTCAAACTGTTTATGCCTATTACTTCACCAGCAGTATTGATTAATGCACCTCCACTGTTGCCAGGATTAATTGCCGCATCTGTTTGAAGGACATCAAGTTCCCACTCTCCGTCAGATGTATCGACTGATATAGAACGCCCAGTTGCACTTACAATTCCTTGCGTAACCGAACGTGAGAAATCAAGTCCGAGAGGGTTACCAATGGCCAAAACTTCTTCACCTGGACGCATTCTATCTGAATCCCCAAAATTAATTCCCTCTGGTGCTACCGAGGCATCAATCGTCAAAACCGCTAGGTCTGTTAAAGCATCTGCACCAACAACTGTTGCAGTTGCCTTTTGTCCATCATACAATGAAATTTCTACTTCCTTAGCTCCTTCAATAACATGATTATTCGTGATGATATAGGCCTTACCATTATCTTTTTTATAAATAACTCCTGACCCCGTGCCGCTCTCAACAGTTTCGCTCTCCGTGCTTTGCTGCTGGAATGGGTTCTGATTTTGCATCTCTTGTAAATTTACGACACCTACAATCGATTTTGAAGCTGATTCAACCATATCTGCTCTTTCATTTGAATCTGTGCTTGTCGATAACTTTTCTGTATTTATACTCTTATTCTTTTCCACGCTCTCGGTTTGTTCTGCCCCTGCAGTTTGTGATGATTCGGTCACTGTATTTTTCTCTGCATCTATAAAATCTCCGCCAAATACAAACACAGAAGATGTAACTATAGAAGCAACAGTTCCAGAAACAAGACTAGTTAACCAAAGCGACTTTCCCTTTTTCGGTTCAGCTTTCACCCGAACTTGCTCATCCCCATTATAATTCTCCATCCTTTATCCCTCCTATGAAAGTCCTTTACTTGGCTCCATCATAAACAGTAATTATTAAAAAATTCTTAAGAAATAAAGAATACGGCAAACTTTTTACAAAAAAGATAAAATTAATTTAGATATGACCGAAAAAAGAACAATATTGACTGGTTAATAGCTCTGAGATTTCTTACCCCCCATTACGAAAAAAGATGCCTCAAATAACAAGGCACCTTTTTCATCCATTCTATTTCTTACATAAGCTCATAGACTTCTTTTGTCTTCTTATTCACGCCATACCAACCCCAAGTAGCCTTATGCCCACTTCCCTTACTGTCATTGGCCATTTCAAACACTTGGAATATGTAATCTCCCTTTTCATCTTCACGATCATATTGAATTTGAAGCTGAGGATAGTTTTCCATGTCAGCGTAGTCTTTCACCAGATTTTCCGCCTGAGCTTTCGTCAATGTCTTATCTAAATCCTTGTTACTCTCGTGATTTCCTTTATCAGCTAGCTTCGATGTGGCGGGGGCCTCCACTGGCTCATCCTCTTCTTCTGACTCGGTAACTGGGTTTTCAGACTCATCCCTCGATTGCTCTGCCTCAGTGTCTTCAACTGGCTCAGCACTGGCTTCTCCAGTTTCTGAGGACATTCCAATTGCCTTTTGTACCATGAGTTTACCTTTCTCATAATTTGCCTTATATGCAGCAGCTTCTTCAAAAAACACTTGAGCCGCCTCAAAATCTTGTTCCTCGTATTTCTTCATTCCATCTGCCAAAAGGACGCAAAGTTCCATTAACTCTTTCGTCTCCCCTGTTTGGTCTTCTTTATACGCTAATTCAAATGCCTCATGGGCCTCTAAATAATTTTCCTCTTCCACCTGACTTTTTCCTAGCTCCATGTTGGAATCGTAATTCCTGGTTGTACAGCCTGAAACAATTAATGCCATCATTAAAATAAATATGAGTAATCTCTTCAAAAAGTCACTCCTCACTTTTACTGAATACACATACACTTCCATATTATTCTATAAATCTATCTTACCCGATTTTACAAGAAATATCTGACATCTTTATCTCTATCGATTTATTATGGAGAATGTTCACTTTTACGATTATATTTTTACAAATAGTGGTACATCATAGATAAACGCTTGAAAGGGTGATGAAAAAATGATGCAGGAAAAACAGACCTATCATGTGGATTTGGTCAGCGGCGATGTACTAGGAAAAAAACTTGAGGAAAATCCAAGCTTTACTATACACGCTACAGATGAAGAACTAGCAGAATTAAAGCAATGCCTAGAGGAACATCGAACAGATGACTTGGAGTCATACGCTCGTTCTCATGTACCTTATCTTCTCTATCATCATGACCGGGCAAATGATAAATACGATGAAGCTATGAAAAAGCTGTACGCCATCATATATAAATTAGGCGATGAAACAGCCCGAAAGCATATTGAAGAAATCGGCATATTGGCAGATAACAAATTCAAAGGCAACGAGGAAATCCAAAACTTTAAATAGGAGAATAATTAAACAGAACCTGAAATATCAAGTTTCTATTTTTTAAAAGAACGAGGATGAAAAAAGCATCTTCGAAAGAAAGTGATTTAACACATGGGGTACATCACGATCAGAGTGTTTGGAGTTTTACAGGAAGAAAATTATGATGGTATTAGTTTTGGAAATGCATAATCCAAAATAAAAATATACCAGAACTGTTGCATTCAATAGGTAACGATTCTGGTATATTTAACGTTTTGCGGATTACTTTACGATGAAAAATAAGGTGTCATTCACACATAAGTCTAGTGTTTTTGCTTATAATAGGTAACCGCTAGCGCTAGGGCAAGTACGGTTCCTTTAACGATGTCCATCGCGTAGTATGGGACAGACATCATAATCAGTCCGTTTTGAAGGATTCCAATCAGGACTGCACCGATGAAGGTTCCGAAGGCATTCGGTTTCCCTGCTCCTAGAACGGATGAACCAATAAATGCTGCTGCAACAGCATCCATTAAGTAAGGAGACCCGGAATTGATTTCGGATGTCATGACACGGGAAGCAAGGACAATTCCCCCGATTGCGGCAAAGAGAGCCGAAAGGAGATAGGCCAGTACTTTGTATTTATTTACCGAAATTCCAGAAAGTCTGGCAGCTTCCTTATTTCCCCCAATAATGTACATATAACGACCGTGCTTGGTATAAGTCAAAAAGATATGGGTAGCTATCACAATGACTGCCATGATCAGAATAATCCAAGGGACCTGTCCAATCTTAGCGAAAAATGGGCTGATCAGTCCTTCAGCGAACGTTCCATCAGGCATGACCATATTTTGTGAAACCGTTGCTCCTTTTGTATAGGTAAGAGCAATCCCTTGGATGATGAACATGGTCGCTAATGTCATAAGCATGTCAGGAATTCTCAATTTTACAATCATGAATGAATTTAATGCTCCTACTACAAGCGACGCACCGATTGCAGCTAATATGGCAATCAGGGTATCCTGCGAAAACCAAACAAACATCGAAATGACGATCGCATTAGCCAATGATGCTACAGAACCAACGGATAGGTCAAAACCATCCACAGTTAAGGATATCGTAATTCCAATCGCAATAATGGTCACGATTGAAATAGAACGCAGAATGTTAATTAGATTATTAGCTTGAATGAAAGATGGATTTGAAACGGCAAATATCCCAACCAAAATGATAATCGTCAAGATTGTGCCGTATTTATAGAAAAAGTCGAATAAGTCTACTTTTTTCTTCGCTTTTGTTGTCTGTGTGAGAACAGGAATCGGTGTACTCATCCTATTTGCCTCCTGTTGAGTAGAATAGTAGTTCTTCTTCATTGGTTTTGCTTGTCTCTAATTCGATGACTGTCTTTCCACCATATAACACATAAGTTCGATTAGTAATACCGATGATTTCAGACAACTCAGATGATGCATATATAATTGCCTTCCCATTTCTGGCAAGTTGGGCAATCAATTCGAATATGTCCTTCTTGGCCCCTACATCGACGCCTTTTGTAGGTTCATCAAATATGTATACATCTGCATCAGCAATCAGCCACTTTCCGATAGCGACCTTTTGTTGATTACCACCTGACAAGTTTTCAACCTTAGCTTCCTCTGAAGGGGTTTTAATACCAAGACTCGTAATAATTTCCTTCGCTTTTTTCTTTTCCGCCTTACGATCTACAAAGCTGAATATCTTGCTGAATTTTCCGACACTTGCTGCAGTCAAGTTCGTTGCAACTGATTCCTGAACAAGAATGCCTTCTTTCCTGCGTTCTTCCGGTACAAGTGCTAGACCACTTTTTACTGCATGATACGGTGTTTTCAATGAAAGCTTTCTACCATTCATCACGACTTCCCCTGTTGTGATAGCAGTATGACCGAATAGGGTTTTACACAGCTCTGTTTTCCCTGCTCCAACCAATCCTGCCAAACCAACAATCTCTCCTGCTTTTAGATGAAGGCTAACATTTTTAACTTTTTCGGCATCTGACAGTCCCTTCACTTCCAGAACAACTTCACCAATCGCAGCATTTACAACAGGGAACTGTTCATCCATTGTTTTCCCAAGCATTCCCTCGACCACTTCGTTTTGGGTAATATCCGCTACTTCTCGACATGCAACACTTTTCCCATTCCTCATAATCGTAATTTCTTCACAAATTTCAAAAATCTCTGGAAGACGATGGGAAATAAAAATGATGCCAACGCCTCTTTGCTTTAATTCATTTACAATTCGAAATAGTTCTGACGTCTCCGTATAACTTAACGGAGCAGTTGGTTCGTCGAGGATCAGGAATTTGCATTCCGTCGAGACTGCTCTTGCAATCAGAACCATCTGTTTTTCAGCCAAGGTAAGATCTCTCACCAGCTTTTTCGAAGAGACACCAATTTTCATCTCTGCCAGGATATAAGTGGCTTTTCTATGCAACTCTTTCCAATGGACCATCTGTTTTTTGCCCATGTTTTGCACCGTATCATTCAACATTACATTTTCCCCAACAGTTAAATAAGGAATGAGTGCCGTATCTACTTCCTGATAAACAATTTGAATACCTTGTTCCTGTGCAGCCTTCGGTGAACGGATATCCTGCTTCTTTCCATCCAGAAAAATTTCACCTGTATAATGGGCATGAGCGCCCGATAAGACCTTCATTAGCGTAGATTTCCCTGCTCCGTTTGCGCCGACCACTGCATGGGCTGTCCCTGATTGTACTGAAAAATCAACTTCACTAAGCGCCTTTACTCCCGGAAATCCAATCGATATCTTTTTCATTTCTAGTTGTGTGCTCATGCCCATTCCCCCTATTAAACAGACACTCTCTTCACTAGAAAGAGAGTGTCTAATGACTCTGTTTTTTACTTTTTATAATGATCTTTCAATACTTTCATCCATTCTTCTTCAAATTCCGTTGATACTCCCCATCCTTCGACAATACCGGACAAGTTGGCCATGTTGACCGCTTCTTTTGAAGCTTGAATCTGCTCTTGTGAAATAAGTGAAGCTTCTAAGTCATATGTTTGCGGTGTTTCTTCACCCGCTAATTTTTTTGCCAAAATCCTCATATTCACTGCACCAATCAATTTCGGATCGACAGCTGCCGTGTAAGACCAAGAGCTGCCTTTCGCTTGAATCTCTTGAAGATCAGCATTAGATACGTCGATTCCGTATATCTTCACTTCATCGCGGCCAGCTTCTTTAATCGCACGAGCCGCTCCAATTGCGAATGCATCCCATGTTGCGAAAATCGCATCTAGTTTGCCTTTGGGATATTTATTCAACATTGCGGCTACCGCATTTTGTGTCTGAACCGAAGTATCTGCAGATGCTACTCCGAATCTTTCGACTTCTTTAATCCCAGGATTTTCTTTTAATTTTTCCTGATACACCGCATTTCTTCTCACCATTGGTGGGAAACCATCTACCCAAAGGTATGCGATCGCTGCTTCACCTTTTTGTTCTTCTATCAATTTATCAAAAGCCAGAGTTGCCAATGCTTCATCATCCTGTGAAGTTAAGGTCACACCGTCAATTTTAGATAAGTCGCTAATAGAGTCGAATGTAACAACGCTCTTTCCTGCATCAACCAACTTTTGAACGTCATTCACTGTTGCTGCATCATCACCATGGGAGATAATATAGCCGTCATAATCTTCTTGTAAAGCCTGGGCGATTGCATCATGGAATTTAGCCGTATCGCCATTTGCTGTATACGTATCCACTTGAAAACCTAATGCTTCTCCTTCTTCCTTCGCTCCAGCTAAATATTGAGCCGTATGATCATCTCCGCCAATCTTACGAATGACTTTGATTTTGGCACCTTCCCCTTTTGCAAATCGTTCTGGAACATTTTTAAAAGATACTTTTTCATCCTTCTTTGATTCTGTTGAACTTTGTCCTGAAGAGCAGCCCGTTAAAAGCAAAGCCGAAGCTATGACCGAAACGAAAACCCTTTTAAAAATTGACTTCCTCATTTTAGTTCCCCCTTCTTTTCACTCATTAATCTTATCAATTAGGTTGGTGTAAATCCCAAAATAAAAACCTCTCTAGAATAGAGAGGTTTAATCAGCTGATTTGCAGACTTGTCCCTCTCTTATCTGTCAAAACATTTCTGTTTTGCAGGATTTAGCACCAATTCCTAATGGAACGGTTGCTGGGCATCTTAGGGCCAGTCCCTCCGCCACTCTTGATAAGAGAATATAATGTGTTACGTTTTTCGTAATTACCACTTTATAGGGATATAGTCGTAAAGTCAATAGATTTTTGAATATTTAAAATGTTTCTTATTACACTTATTTTCTTTGTAGCTTAGCCAGACGCTTTTTCTCGATCTTTTCAAGTCTTTCTAACTGACGTAGTTTCACTTCAAATAGAGTAATCGGGTCACGGTATACTTCCGGATTTTCTCTCATATGCTCCAGTGCTGCCTGATGATCTTTGATTTCAGTCTGTGTTTGTTCTATCGTTTTTTGAAGTAAGGCAAATGAACTGCGATAGAAAAGTGAGATATCTCTATCCAAAGATTTTTCAAACAATCCGAATTGTGTAAGGAAACGGTCACTGATCATCTCTGCAACATCCTGGTAGTCTTCACTTTCTAGGTACTTCTTATACCGGTTGTACATATTAGCTTTATTTTGCGGAATCGCTCCAAACAACTTCCCTGCCCCTTTAAGCAGCAATTGCGATGGGGTCCGGCGTAGTAAAATATTAACGTCTTCAATGCGGATACTGCTTGTCATCCGATCCGCATCACGGCGCCAATCATCCAAAACTCTAAAGTCTCCCGCAAGTGTAATTCGCTCTTCTTTGTACAATTCATTGAACCCTGTGCTCATCTCATCCATAAACTGTTGAATTTGTGTAAATTCCAACTGAGATGTAGCAATCCAGTCTTGAAGAGAACGGTAATATTGCGGCATAATCTTGTCTGAAATATATGCCTGAATCTGCTCATTCATTTCATCGTTCAACTGTATATGAACTTGGCTGAAATCGCTACTTTCCGTTAATGATTTAGAACATTCTCTTAGTAATTCAGGGATTCTTGAAGAAAGCTGTTTTTTCACTTCTTCTTTAATTGAACGATACGACCTTATGATATTTTCACTTTTTTCTTTTTCCAAATCTGCCAGTTGATTGACGGCTCCATTCAATTTGACTTCCATCTGCTCATTCCAAGAAATTGAGTGCTCGCATTTCCGCTCATTAGCTGCCCGTTTTTCTAGCAGGTAAGATAACGTTTTGCGAATGAATGCAAGAATCTTCTCAGATCTTCTTTCCTTCCAATTATCAGCTTGATAATTCGAATCAAGGAAGGATGAAAGGTCCTGTAACTGCTGTTTGCTGTCATAAAGTTTGGAGAACGCAAATACTTTTGCGTTCGGGAAATACGCATTCACTTTATCCCATGTTTCATCTTCCATCCGGACTGCCACTTGGTCACTGTAAATCGTATCCATCTTATTTAGTAAGAAATGAATCGGAAGTTTCGGTGCCATCATTTGAATTTCCAATAACAAATCTCGTTCACTACCGGTGAAAGGCGCTCGTGCATCGAGAACAAACATCAATCCATCGCTGCCCTGTAAATACCCTTGGAAATCAGAGTCTACACTTTTTTCCCCATTGAACCCTGGTGTATCAAGTAAACGCAGGCGATTATTTTTTAGGTAGTCACTAATAAGGGTCACGTCGACAATGGTTCCGCGCTGACGGCGTGTTTCATCCAATTCAGTTAACTCACCAACGACTTTGTGATCTGTATCTGTAATTTCATAGATTTCCAGATTATCTCCATCTTTGACACTGACAAGGGACGAATGGTCCTCGGCAGCAATACTCTCTCCAGCAAGCGACTGAATAAAGGATGTTTTGCCATTGCCTGTGCTTCCGACAAGAAGAAGATTGAAATTTTCGGTATCCTTAAGTCCGTCTACCATCCATTTCAGTTTATTGCCAACTGTTAAGTTATTCTCTTCAGCCCACTGAATAATGGAATTGAACAGTTTTTCGCCCGCTTCCAATCCGCCTCCCAATTTAGGCGATTTTGCTAACAGACTTTCTGCATCCTGAACAACCAGTGCATTAATTGTATCAGGGAAAATTTCATTCCATGACAGAACGGAAGCCGCTGCAAATAACGAAAGCTCTCCATCCGCGATTTTCAACCAATTTTCCAACAATCTCGGCACAACAGGACTCAAATCTTTGATTAAGTGTGTTCCTTCAAGCAAACCGGCATAAGCATCCCGATAATAGACAGAAAGCTCATCCCATACATCACCTGGATGTAATTCGATGCCATCTATCAAATTATTAATGACTCTAAGCCATTCAAAGTAGGAATCTGTATATTTATAATTTTTCCAAAGTGCAACCGTCATTTTTTCAAAGCGATCCTGATCAAGGTTGTATAACGCCTCGAGAACATTTGAGAAATAATCCGGAGCCATCGATTGAGCAACACCTTGCTGGATATACGTTTTCAGCACATCAAACCAAATCATTGATTCCGTACGGATACTTTCATTCGCGGCTAAAACTACAGCACTGTTCCAATCCTTTTGTTCTTCAAAAAAGGAGCGTGCAATTGCGGTGACATTCGGGTAATCAGGTTGAAAGTCGACTGCTTCCTTAACAACTTTTGATGCCAAATCATTTCTTGATTCTACTATGTAAAGAGAGAACAGCTGTAGAAGGACTTCCGTTTTCAATACCGCTTCATCCGTACTGACGGATTTATATATATCCTCAGCGGTCGAATACATCTCTAGTTCAAAATAAGCATCAGCAATATTCTTTTTCGCCCATGAACCAAGTTCACCTTCTATGTTTTCCCACTTAAAAATGGCTGCTTCATAGTCATGATGCTGGAAGTATACTTCTCCTTGAGCAAACCGAACTGCAGTCAAATCCGCTCTTTCCTTTTTTTGTTCCACGAGAAACATTTCACCTAATGTTTGAATTGGATGCTTGCGTGTATCCTCAATCATTGTTTCATAGTATTTTTTCCCAATCAGTCGTTCATCCATCTTTATTCCCCCGATATATTTCATATTTTCAATTAAAGGATAATCATCGATATGGAGTCTTTATGAAAATCGAATAATAACTTTTCTCAAGACTTTGTCTATGAAAAGAGATTTATAGGTTCCTTTAGTTAAGAAAATTATTTATAAACCTTTAAAATATTATTTTAACAAAACAATATGGTAACAACATTTCATGACTCTTACAATTTTAAAACAGAAACAAATAGAATTGTAATGAATTTAATATAAGACTTGAGAAGTGATTTCTACTTTTGTAAAAATATGTTTTATTTAGTTTTACCAATATCCGAAGAGGTAGGAGGGAACAATTCTTATACCATTAAATTACCAGAAATCCCGCCCGTAAACTACCTATAAGTGGTAAAAACAAAAATAATTTTCACTTGAATACTTCCTAAAAGCGAAAGTACAATCTTCTCCCTAATAATAATAAATTTCTATTTGAAAGTTCATATAAAAAAAAGCAGTACCTTAATTCATGAAAGGTAACTGCTCTCTGATAAGCCCCGAACAGTAATTGTCCTTTGACAAATTGGGATTATACCCCTGTACGCTTACGTTGATTATTTGGCTTTTTAGTTAACTGGCTTTTTAGCTGTTTCGTTTTTTTCACAACGCCGGTTTCCAGTTTATCTTGACTTGAGCCCGCTTGCTTTTGCGCCAGTTTTTGTTTGACTGCATCCGCGAGACTTAACTTTTTATTTTCAGACATAATGTTGTCTCCTTTAGTGTTCTGTCTTCTATTATAATATAGATGCGGTTAGAAAGATAATAGGGAGTTATATCCGATTCTTTTCACGAAAAATATCTCCAAATAAAGGAAGGATCGATTATAAGGGACTAATCTCCTGCTCTTGAATAATAAAAATTGAATGATTTGTACTGTCAAATTATGTTGACTTAATACTTAGAATTTGCTAAATTATCTTTATATTATAAAATCTATGAAGAGAAAGAGTAAGATAAGAACCCTGTTCTACAGAGAGTCGACGTATGGTGGAAGTCGATGTCCAAGGCCTATCCGAAAATCATCTCTGAGATGCAAAGCTGAAAATGAAGTAGGCTTTGACGGGCTTTCCGCCGTTACAATGGATCACGTATGAATTCGTACGTTGACTGAGTGCCGTAGCTTCTATGAAGCGCGGAATATGGGTGGTAACGCGAGCACAAACTCGTCCCTGATTATTAGGGGCGAGTTTTTTATTTGCAAAATAACACTTTTAATAGCCTTTTTGGGCCAGTCGGCGGGTACTATCATTTTTAAAAAAGGAGAAATCATCATGAAAAAAACAGACACATTATTTATCGGCCTTATGCTTTTCTCGATGTTTTTCGGAGCTGGAAACCTTATTTTCCCTCCATTTTTAGGAGCTTCTTCCGGGACTTCCTTCTGGCCCGCCATTGCAGGTTTTGTCGCCACCGGTGTCGGCCTTCCAATTTTAGTACTCCTCGCCGTTTCACTTGTTAAAGGTGGGGCGCAAACAATCGGAGCGCGTGTGCATCCTATATTCAGTACACTGTTCATGGTCGTCATCTATTTGAGCATCGGACCGTTTCTTGCGATTCCACGGAATGCGAACGTTGCCTACGAAATGGGATTCAAACCGTACCTTGGCGACTCGATGAATCAATCCCTATTTCTATTCTTATTCACGGCCGTATTCTTTACCATTGTTTATGTCATTTCTTTGAATCCTGAAAAAATGGAAACTTTTATGGGACGCTGGATTACACCTACCCTGCTTTTGGCCATGGTCATTCTCTGTGTCGTTGGATTTGTAAAGCTTGATGCTCCATTCCAAGCTCCAACTGATGCGTATGCAACAGGAGCATTTTCAAAAGGTTTTATCGAAGGCTATAACACGATGGATGCTTTAGCTGCCCTTGCTTTCGGGATAGTTATCCTGACTTCGATACAGCAAAGAGGGATTTCAGATCGGAAACAATTGACGAGATATACATTAAAAGCAGGCCTCATCGCCGGCTTATTGCTTTCTTTAGTTTATATCTCCTTAGGTGTAATGGGAGCGCGTATGGCAGCAGATGGTTCATTTGAAAACGGAACAGAGATCCTGACTGTCGCATCCACCCTTTTACTTGGAAAAGGCGGTAAGATTCTATTAGGCGTTATTTTCACCTTAGCTTGTTTCACGACCGTCGTCGGTTTGACAACTGCCTGCGGACAGTATTTTTCAAATCTTATTCCCAAGGCCAACTACAAAACCTTAATTCTGATTGTAACACTTGTCGGCTTCATTCTTTCAAACATGGGTCTGAATCAAATTTTAAAAGTATCGGTACCATTCCTTGTGATGGCTTACCCATTAACAATTGTCCTGATAGTTTTAACGTTCTTCAGCCGTCATTTTAAAAACCCGAAAAAAGTATATCGGAGTGCAATGATCTTCACCGGCGTTTTTGCTCTAATAGATGGATTAAACGCATTCGGCTTACCATTAGGGCCCGTACAAACGTTTAGTGATGCCCTTCCTCTTTCTTCATACGGAATGGAATGGATCATCCCAGCTCTTGTCGGAATTGCCAGTGGCCTTCTACTCAGTCAGATCGGACAAGCAGCCCAATCTGAGGAATTGGAAAGCGCAACCTTATAATAGGAAAGCAGATGATTTTGTACAAATCATCTGCTTTTTTGCACGATAGTGTTTTTAACAGTTCCCACTCTGCTCACATTTCTTTATTTTGGTATTTACCTGCCACTTTTTGTTATGATAATGCTAAAGGAGATGATTAGTAATATGTCGAAGCAAACGCGAATTGGTAAAACAGATCTATATGTGAATCCGATTGGTCTTGGCACGAATGCCATTGGCGGACATAACCTTTTTCCTAATCTAAGCGAGGATACAGGAAAAGATGTCTTAATAACAGCTCTTGATGAGGGAATTAACTTTTGGGATACAGCTTTCATTTACGGTCCAGAGCGTTCAGAAGAAATTATCGGTGAAATTCTTAAAAAGACCCGCAAACGCGAGGATGTAGTCCTTGCTACAAAAGGGGCGCATAAATTTGTCGATGGGAAAGTCGTATTAGATAACTCTCCTGCTTTTCTGAAAAACGCAGTAGAATCTAGTTTAAAAAGACTCCAAACCGATTATATCGACTTGTTTTACATTCATTTCCCTGATGAAGATACACCAAAGGATGAAGCGGTCGGTGCCTTAAAGGAATTGAAAGATGCAGGTAAAATCAAGGCAATCGGCGTCTCAAATTTTTCCTTTGAGCAATTAAAGGAAGCGAATAAAGACGGCTATATCGATGTCCTGCAATCCGAGTACAACCTATTCAGACGGGAAGCAGAGCAAGATTTACTGCCCTATACAGCTGAAAATCATATTTCCTTTATACCTTATTTCCCGCTTGCTTCCGGTCTGCTCGGTGGCAAATATTCTCAAGATTCGACATTTGAGGATGGCCGTGCAAAAAGTCCACTTTTCCAAGGACAAGCCTTTGTTAGCAACCTGCAAAAAGTAGAAGAAGTCCGAGAGATAGCAAACAGAAGAAATGCCGATGTTGCTGATGTGGTACTAGCTTGGTATTTAACTCGGCACTCGATAGATGTCCTAATTCCTGGAGCGAAAAAACCAGAACAGGTCACACGCAACTTAAAAGCATTAGAAGTGGAATTAACCATGGATGAAATTGCCGAAATCAGCGCGATTTTCGCTTAAATAGGATTTAAAAGACAAAGGAAAAAAATAATAAAAAAGGTTCTATGTTTCTAACAAATATGGTTAGAAACATAGAACCTCAATATACTTTTCATTTATGAATTACTACTCCTAATAATTTATGTATGCATTAAATCTCGCTTTGGACAGGCTTCCCCACTTATTGAAGTTGTCCTTTTTCCAGCATATGCATCACCTCCACTTTACAGATAATCTGTTTGGCTGAACCCCCTATTTAATCAATATTTCCCGCAGCAATCCCCTATCATTAAAATAGAAAATAGCATCATATTTTTCACCATGATATAGAATCGCCTTGTGCACAAGCTGTATACTTGGAGTACCAAACAATTCAATCATTTCTTCAATAGACCTACTTTGGTGATTAGTATCTATACTTATCCCTTTTATGTGTTCATCATCGGTATAGGCAAACTTCACAATTTCATTTAATTCAGTGGCGTTACTTTCCTCTTTACTTTGCCCAATGAACAATAATAATTGTTCAAGGTTATCTACTTGAAACATATCACTAATATTCTCAAATAACTGCTCTTCTTCAATCGTATTAACATCCTTTGACAGAATCTGTTCACTTACCCAAACAGCCTGCTCGTTCTTCATAATTTTCAACCAATTAAAATCTTCCACTGGATCTTTTTGAATTTCTTCGATAATATAATAATCTCCAAAAATTATCATACTTATTTTTTCACTTTTCAACAAATCCGGATTATCTCTAACAAATCCTGCATTAACATTCACATATCGAATGTCCTTTTCTTCTGGGATTGGTGCATCCGTACTAGAACCTACATGTTTATCCGGCTTTTCTGCAATTTTAAGGTCCTGACCATTTTGTTCTTTCTGGATAATGGTTAAAAGTCTCTCCGATTGTGAAAAAAGAAGAGCCACCGTTATTATTCCTATCGCTAAAAAGGCACTGGCTATGAGTCTTTTTCTTTTTCCCTGCGCTTTTCTTTTCATTTGTTTCTTATAAACATCTGTTCTCGTAATCATCCCGTCATCGTCATCGATAGCTGTATTAAGCTTGCTTCTCTTTTCCATAATCATTTGCTTAAAGTTCTTTTGTGCTTCAGGAGACAATTCTTTGTAATCTTTTAAAAACTTCTCATAAGCGGGAGCTACTTCTTCGATTGGCCCATACGCCTTTATCTCTCCTGCCTCCATCCATATCGCCTTTTTACAGAATTTTTTCACCTGACCAATTGAATGACTGATAAAAAAGATCGTCTTCCCTCTTTCTTGAAAACTATTAATTTTATTCAAGCACTTTTCGGCAAAAGTCTGATCCCCAACAGAAAGAGCTTCATCAATGACCAAAACATCAGGATCGATATTTACAGAAATGGCAAAGCCTAACCTCGATTTCATACCACTTGAGTATTTCTTCACCGGCTGATCAATAAACTTCCCAAGCTCCGCAAATTCAATAATCTCAGGCATCAATTCCTCTATTTCCTTTTTGTTGAACCCTAACATTAAACATTTCAGCTCAATATTATTCCGACCTGTCAATTGATTATTTAAACCCGATGCAATGGCAATCAAAGACGCTTCCCCTTTAATTTCGACACTTCCCTCACTAGGAGGAACAACACCCGTAATTAAATTGGATAAAGTCGACTTCCCGGCTCCATTTACACCAATAATACCAATCACATCGCCCTTTTCTGCCACAAAATTAATGTTCTGTACAGCAAAAAAATCTTCCCCATACCCTTTGGGCAAAATCAAATCCAAAAACTTTTCAGAATTATTTTTATACATTTTATAACGCTTCGTAACATTTCTAAAGACAACAGCTTTGTTCATAAAAACCCCTTAATAATTTAAATTTACTTAGGATCTTCTTTTAACCCATCTTCCTAAATTCGTTTGTTAGATTACTTAGAAAATGCTAATAACTGATATTAATAAACTTTACCGAAATCATTTCTCAAAATCCCCTTATTCTAAATAACTTCAGGTGTAGGTTAGCTTTATTGCTCAGTAAACATATCGAGAAATAGTTACCCTGAATTAAATTACAGAAAAAAGTGAATCTATTAGTACGTTTGACTCTCATTTAAAAATTCACCAAACAATCATTTCCACCAATTAACCTAATGTACATTTTGATTGTTGGTTTCAACTAATATGGGTATTTTTGAATTATTATACGTATTGTTATTAATCTCTACATTCCTCCATTTATAGGGTCTTACCCCAGCAAAGGTCATTCCATCAAAAGTATTATTATAAATATTAATATCTTCATTCCAGATATGATCTTGTCCCCCATGTCCCCCAATACCCACTGGCCAAGGTTCCATTCCTTCTGTAGTACTGTTTCCAAAATAATTATTTCTTATCGTAACCTGTTTGCTCGGTGTATAATCCCACGAACCGAAATCTGGAAAACCAGAATGAGAGGCTAAATCAATTTGCACTGCTTCTGAATAATTCCGGCTACCATTTGCAGTGTTATCCTTGAATCCAATAAATACACAATCCTCGATTAATACATTATGAGAGGAGTTAATCTCCACGCCGTGTGCAAAGACAATATCTTTAATTGTTACATCCCGGATAATGAGGTTTTTTGCATGAGCAAAGGATACCCCCCCATATCCATATTGACTATAGGAAGAGTTTGAATAATTACCATCCAAAGTGCCACCTTCAATGATTATATTTCCATTCCCCTCATATCCAGTATATTGATCGCCTGCTTTGCCATTTCTAATCAAAGTACCTGGATGCTTTCTCATTAATACTGTGTTTTCCTCCATTTTTATACGAGTGTTCTTATAAATTACCAATGTATTTTTTATATCATATACACCATTAGGTATGATGATATTTACTTTCCCCTTTTCTTTTGCTATATTTAGCGCTTTTTGTATTGCTCGTGAATCGGTTCCAAACTGTGTCACATTTATCCAATCCTCTACCCATATCTTTTTAGGATGAATAACTAAAATTGTAAAACAAATCGCTAATAATAACAGGAACTTAGCTATTTTTTTCACTACTATTTACCTCTTTTTCCAACAACCAGATTATACCTTTAATGAAAAACTATTAAACCAATTGGTAAGAACTCCTTAATATTTATTTCATCAAAAAAGAGGTAATATACTTTTATTACCCCTTCCCTCTTACCTTCAATTGATTGGAACCTATCGACTTCCCCTATTTAATCTATCACTAAAATCAAGATTAACTTCCTTTATGATAATGATAGCTCTCTCAACTTCATTAAAAACTCATGGTAATACGGTAAATCATAGTGGACATTAAATTTCCCCCACTTATGGTTTTCCGTTGAAATAAGCTTTTCTTCACTTATACTAATTGGAATTGTATCAAAATTTTCTTCTACGTAGTTATCTAAGATGGACCATAGTAAATTATACTTTGGAACTTTTTTGGCATTATCAAACAATACAATACTGCCATCTTCTTTTATATATTTATCTGTGAATCTAGCCTTGTGTATCATTACTTTTGAGCGTGGAAAAGCAATAGTAATTCGTTTAAATAATTCATGGATTGATTTCTTCCATAACTCAAAATAAATGTCAAAATCAGTGTCTAATCTGTACGTAGGTAGAGAAGACCACTTTTGATACAAGTCTGTTTTATGTAAAGCCCAATGATTATTGGTAATAAATGCATCGTCGATTTTAATAACTCCAAAATATACGTCTGAAAAGAAATCCAAAATTATATAGTCATTTTCCCCATATTTCTGATTTTCAAAAAAGCTTTTATTTAATTCAGAAATTAATTGACCGGCTACCCACTGATCAATTTTATTTATTTCATTGCTATTATAGGAGATTGGGTTTGATACTAGACTAATAACAGATGCTTGATTTTGTAATTGAATAAATTCATATTCTTTTTTGTAATCATTATTAAAGTGGCTATTAAAATTATCACGAGTAGCACAACAACCAATTACTGTTATCCCTTTTTTCTTTTGAGTAAGTTCTAAATTTAAAGTACCATTTTCTATTGATAAAATGATATTGAATTTTTCATTTTGTATATTAAACTGAACATCTTCACTTGTTAATATAATTTTAGTTTGATTAGCTTTCGTTGTTGTTACCAGCATACCCTTGGCAAGAAATCTTCCAGCCTTATCAAGTGTAAATTCATTAATAGGAATTTCAAAGTAAATGTTATGATTTATTCGATATGTCTCTTTGAATAAATCATTATTAAATAAGAAAAAGTATTCATCCTGTGAATGTATTTCATTAATTTCTACTTTTATATAAAGTTGGTTTGATATATATATATCCTTAATAGAAAACGGTGATTTACTTTTAACATATTTGATAAAAATAGCTAGGTAATTATCTTTTGTCCAATACGGTTTCCAGTAAAAATCATTCCATTCATTTTTCACATATCTTGTATTCATTTCATTGTTACTTTTCAATAACCTAAGCTGGCTTGTTTTAGTTTTAATATTAATATCCCATACTTCATTCTGATTCAGGATTTCTGCACTTACAAAATCTGAACTTGAAATTTCTAGTATAAAATCAGTTGAAGTAGGAACTATTTCTTTCCTAAATATACAAGTAGAAGATAAATCGTTTCTTTTTTTGATTTCAACAAAAAGGAGACTTCCAATTAATTCTTCTGGTAATTGAATAGGTATATTTATTCCATCATCGATATACGTAATATTTTTCACAATAGTTTTCATATAGGTACCTCTCAACAAAATGAAATCCAGTTTAGAGTCAGACTATACTAAATGAATCTCTATATTTCTATCTACTACATAGTTACTAATAACAATCTCATTTAATTGGCGTGAAAATTCTTTATCTTACCTGACTCATATTATAAAGGCCTTGGACATGCAGAATATTGTAAGATTGAACACTAACCTAACAAGCATTAGTATGATATTTTGTTAAATATGGTTTTATTTTAAAGCCCTTTAATAAATAGCAATAAAAATTCGTTCAGTAATTTTACATAAGTATTCTACTATTGTCAGTTTCATGTACCAAATACCATGAACTATTTCAAAATCTTTAGGAATAAAAACTTCATCCCAATTCTACTATAGCAAATTGATTACTGCCTTTTGCTATAGTAGAATTGGGATTTTTACAGGTGGCACATATTTAGATATATCACGGTTAATAAATAAAATGGGTTTTTGTGGCGTTGAATCCTCAGAAACTTGAGCATGAAAATAAACTCGTCCAGTTTGATCTTCGTCTTCAAAATCAGTAACAGCTAGAGTCTTCAATTTCTAAATCTTTCTAATTATTTAACTTTTCAATTGCCTGATAAATACGTTCACTGTTTTTATTATCTTTATAAGCAAAAAAGCTATCTGATTTCTTTAAATAATATTCATTAATATTAAAATCACGGTTAACAATTTCACTTATTTTTTCTACTAGAGATTCTTCTTCAGTTAATACCTCACCAAAATCTGCATAACTGATCTCTTTAACTGGCCCATGATGATTATCATACGGATCAAATTGATAAAGTAATATCGGTTTTTCCATATACAAAAAATCTGCCATAACAGATGAATAATCTGTTATTAATAAAGAGCTCTCTTTAAGTAATTCTGATACAATGGCATCCTGCTTAGTAAGAAATTGAATATTAGGGTGATTGAAAACAAAGTTATTCATAAACTGCTGCATTTGATTATGCACATAGAACTTCACTTCAACATTTTCTTTTTCTATTAATTTAAGAAAGTGTTCATTTCGTATAAGGTGATAATAACGATTAAAGTACTCTGAACGGAGAAATTCACTTTGATTCAACCTAAACAAAGATCGTCTCCAAGTAGGCATGATTAATATCTGTTTTTTCACTTTCAGGTCGTGTAGGTTATCAAATCGACTTAATCCTGTTACGACTATATCTTCCTCTTTATACCCTAAGGTTGTTTTAATCACTTCTTTTTCACTGTTGGAACTAGCTATAAATAATTTCTGATTATATAATTCCTTGTTTAAGTAAGGGGCAATGTTATGAATAATAACACCATGTTGAAGAGTAATTTGTGGTTTTTTTCTATTAATTCACCAAATATATTTTGATATTTGGTTTTATCCCCTGGATAGGTTGTTTCTTCAAAAACCCAAGCACTTATATATTTATTCGCCACTAGCATATATAACCAATGCTTTAAACTCGAGTGATACACTATATTACCCAATTCCTTAATTTTTCCTACATGTGGTGAATCTTCATTAATAATGTAGTATATTTTTTTATTTGGATAATTTTCTCGGCAATATTTAAAAAAGGCGTAACCATTATCTTCTGCTTGGTCAGCTCGCTCACTAATTAACCAAACTTCCTGTCCAATAAACCTTAGTTTTACTGGAAAACTTAGTGTTTTAAGTCCCCATTTCACAAAATAATTTTTGATCTTTTGCCTCCATAAAGTGCTTTTTCGAAGAGGAGCTGTCAATTTCCATGATAAAGATTCTTCAATGGAGTATTGTTTAATTTTACTTTCTACTTCTTTTGTAGTATTAAACCAATAACGTTTCCCCCGTAAAAGGCGAATATAATAAAGTGCCTCTGTGTACAACCCTTCACGAACCATTTGTGTAAAAGGAAGATATCCATTTAAATTCCATGCTTTTAAAGATTCGTCACCCACTTCCAATAACAACTCTCTTAGTACTTCTAATATAAATTCTTGGTTATTATAAGGTAGTAAATCAACAAAATTTCGACTATCAATCAAGTTAAGTAATTTGCAAAACAATGCTTTCTTAAATAAAACCCTAAATTTCTTTTTCTCAATAGCGTCTTTAGAAAATACAAGATGACTCAATATCTGACCATCATTAATGATTGTCTCTATTGACTGATTATGTGATTTGCTGAATTTAACATTTTTTATCGATTTAAAAGACAGGCGTCGTTCAAATAAGTCAAAGTAAAGTTCCATCAACATTAATTGGTTAACATTTTTCAAACTGAAAAAATCAAATGTATTTAACAGATCTCTTCTAATAATTTTTAATGAAGCAATATCATCAAAATCCGCTTGAATAACATCCGTATGTTTTTGTATATTGTTACTTCTGTTTTCTCCTGTTAACTGGAAAAAATCATACTTTTCTTCTGAATTTATTTCAGATAAAACCTTTTCAAAAAAATCACTACTAAAAGTAGTTTCTTTATCTAAAAACATAATATAGTCTGAGTCTATATCATCGATTTTAATGTTTTCTTTAGAGACAATGCGCACATTCATGTTTTTCACTATTGAAGTTTTTTCTAGCATATTATGATCAAAGATAATGATTTGAATATCTTCTTTCCCATTTGCCTGTCTAACAATTTGGGGAATTTCATCCTCCCCCCTCACTAACGGAAAACTTTCTGGTAAATATATTAGACACAAGCTCATAAATGACTCTCCTTCTGTATTTCCAGCTATGGATAAATGATCAATTAACTTTTAAACGATTCCTGAGTATTCTTATTTGCTGTCGATACCATAAACGAGTTATATATATTAGTTTGCCAATCATTTACTTCTAACCCATCAAATCGTGGGAAATGGGTTATTATTTAATATCTACTCGCTTCAATCCAATTACTCCATATTGTAAAAAACTTGCTTTTTATAATATAAAACTCGCCGTAATAATACTCTATTAGTTCGTCTAACATAGATAAATTAACAACCTAGATATCTTTTCTTTTTAAACATCCGGGGAATCTTTTGGAACGTAGAAATAATTGAGATGTTTCTCTCGCTCAGTAACAGTATTTAAAAAAAATCCATTATCCTTGGCATTTTCTCAAAACCTATCAAAATTTCCTATAAGCAAATAAATAAGGAAAGCAAAAAGCCATTTCCACTGATATCGCTTTGTTTCATTTCTTATAGATTAGAGAAAAGGACCGATAGGAAGTGATCTTAGGTAACAGAGCCTCTTACGTTATCAATCTCCGTATAAAAAAAAGTATTATTCTCTAATAAACCGACAGAAATTTTTCACCTTTTTAATTTTATGAATTATTTGATTGCCTCTTGTTAATGCAATCTACATTTTAATCATAATTTATGGTGTTTTAATCGCATTTAACTTTCTTTTTATTTTATGTCTTTTGTTATTCAAGACTCTTAAGGGTCTAGTTATCTTCCATGATTTACTTGTTAAAAATCCGGATTGCCTTTTATAAATCTTAAGCAAAGCATTGCCTTCCATATACCAAAATTTTCGTGATATATGCATTTGTGTATACTCCATAGCCAAGTCTAAATAGCCTTTACTAAGTAAACTAACAATAGGTAACTCCAATTTAAAATATTTTTGAATAAGTTCTGTGTTATATGTAGAAACAACAGGACTAATTCTTTCTAATAAATATTTTCTTTTTGAATAAGAAAGCGAATTAAAAGCTGGATCAATCAGTTTCCAAAAAATAGAACGTAAAGCATTAATTTGGAATACTTCGTATTGTTTTTCTGATAATACAGTCCTAACAATTTCTGCAGCCTTACAATCATTTAAAATAGTTGATTCAATATCTTGCTGTGTCATTGATAGGTTAGTTTCGTCGTCTCGTGTCCTGTACATATAAATAGTCTCAGGAATATAGCTGAATTTTTCTGCTAATGTAAATAGTTGTATATCATAATATTTATCTTCCCCATTTTTCATGCCTTCAACAAAACCTAAGGAGTTTTTTTTGAGAAAACTTGATTTTACAAGTTTTAGGTAAACTGCTGTCTTTACCTGAAGAAAGAAAGGTACTTCTTTAATTGATACGTTATAATAGCTTTTTTTCAATAAATAATCTCGAAAAGTTATGTGGAACCATGTTTTCCGTTTAGGGTCACTATCTTTAAAACTTTCCATTGTTCCCATTACAAAATCTGAATCACATTCTTCTGCTACTTTGTACAATTTTTCATAAGCATCAGCTGGGATAAAGTCATCCGGATCTAAAAAAATTGTATATTTACCTGTGGCTTCACGAATACCAATATTACGAGGTTTTCCGGGGGCACCCGAATTCACCTTTAAATCAAATAGCTTAACATTAGGATATTTTTGGACATAATTACGAAGGATATTGATTGTTCCATCTGTAGAACAGTCATTAACCATTATAATTTCTAAGTGCTCAAATCCTATGGTTTGTGAGAGTAAAGAGTCAAAAGCTTCATTGATATAATCCTCTACATTATAAATCGGCAATATTACCGAGATATATGGTTGTTCCATACATATTCTCCCCTTTTATTATTGTTCGTGTAACCACTGTAAAATTATCTTTTTAATGCATTATGATCTAAAATTAGATTAATTTTATTTACATAAACGTATTATTAATAAGTTTTAGGGGTACAAAACCTTTTTTATATATAATTACATTAAAACTAGATCTCGGTACAAAAAAGTCTCAAATAACAGATAATACCATGTAATTCGAAACATGTTTTTTGCTTTATTGTAGCTGACATTATCTTTTTTTCATAATGTAACAAAATTAACAAATCATTAAGATAATCGAGTGCTCACTTTTTCACTTACTATGGAAACTCAACGTTACTTTTATATAGCAGTGTATCATCCCAAGGATTAGCTTCTAGAAGAAAGGATATTTGACGCCCCTGCAATGTACATGTTCTGCCTCAAAATAAAATGCATACTAAGCTAGCAGAATCTGTTTGTTTTTTCCAGTGGTTATGTTCCATCAGTAAATACTATATTTCAAAAAAAAAGGCCTATACAAGAATTATAAACTCACTAGTACTTTTTCTTTTTTCAAAATATCTTCCATTAACTCTAAGATATCTTCTCGTAATTCAGGATGCTGTATCGCAAATTCAATGGTCGTTTTCACAAATCCGAATTTCTCTCCAACGTCATGACGTATTCCTTCAAAATCGTATGCATGTACCTGTTGAAATTCATTTAAGCTTTGTATAGCATCTGTTAACTGAATTTCTCCCCCTGCTCCAACTTCTTGTTTTTCTAAGACTGCAAAAATCTCAGGTGTTAAAATATAACGACCCATTATAGCTAAATTAGAAGGGGCTGTTCCTTGTTTTGGTTTCTCAACAAAATTATTTACTTGGTATCTTCTGCCCACTCGAGCGGCAGGGTCGATTATTCCATATCTATCTGTTTCAAGTTCATTTACTTCCTGTACTCCTATTATGGAGCTTTGCATTTCATCAAATTGATTGATTAATTGCAATGTACATGGTGTATCACTTTGTACAATATCATCACCTAAAAGGATAGCAAAAGGTTCGTCACCGATAAAATTGCGCGCACACCAGACTGCATGACCAAGTCCTCTTGGTTCTTTTTGTCGAATGTAATGAATGTTAGCTAAGTTAGAAGCGTGTTGAACCATTTCGAGCAAATCACTTTTCCCTTTATTTTTCAAGTTTTGCTCTAGTTCATATGCCTGATCAAAATGATCTTCGATAGCACGCTTATTCTTTCCTGTTACAATAATGATGTCTTCTATACCTGATGCCACAGCTTCTTCGATAATATATTGAATAGTTGGTTTATCAACAATAGGAAGCATTTCCTTTGGTGTTGCCTTTGTAGCTGGCAAGAACCTTGTCCCCAATCCTGCTGCTGGAATGATTGCTTTTCTAACTTTTTTCATACTCTTTTTCCTCTCCGTAAAAATAAAAAGGACATAGATGATAACCTTATGTCCTTTTTATTCACCTTCAATAAACATGACTTTATATATACAAGGTGCTTAAAGATATATAAAATATATATCTTTATAGTACCATAGACTCACTGATTGTAAATATTATTTAAAGTAAATCCGGCCAAATACGAAAAATTTATTAATATTTCATTACAATGTTAAGAATTTATTAATGTTACTGTGAAATTATATAATAATTTATATTTATTTACAAACATCATTATAAACCATGTTAATATTCTCTAACTCTCAACATTGAGTTTGATTTGTAAAAGAAGAACTTTATAGAGAGCATCACCCTGTAACTCACTTTGAACTACACTGTCTTTAAATCGAAAATCGATGGGGACAATTTGTTCAAGTAACAGAAAAATCATACGGGGGCTCGTTCGACGCTGACAGAATACTTTTTCTCATAGAAATGGCATTATGTTCGCTTGTGAAAGTGTTCTTTTCTTCTATATAATGAGCCCTTTAGATCCGTCCTCAATTATCCTGCTAAAATGGCTGATCCATAGGATCTATTAAATTGCTTCCTTTTGTAGATTGCTTACATTTTTCTACTTTGATATATTTAGTGAATATTCCTTCAATTAGAAAAGAGGCTACCTTATGAAAAAATCCTATATTCTCTTATTTCTCATCTTGGCCAATCTGTTTTGGGCCGGCAATTATATATTTGGCAAATACGTTGTGACTGAACTTTCCCCGATCCAACTAACATTTACCCGCTGGCTAATTGCCGTTTTCTTATTATTCCCACTAGCCCATTGGATTGAAAAACCAAATTGGAAGAGTGTATGGAAAGCCTGGAAAGTACTTTTAGCAATGGGTTTACTCGGCATCATCAGTTATAATTTTTTCCTTTATTGGGCTCTGACCTATACAACATCCATGAATGCTGCTCTTGTCAATTCAATTAATCCTGCATTAATCGTTCTTTTTTCTGCATTGCTGTTAAAGGAGAAAATTTCAATCCATCATGTACTAGGCCTTATCATTTCATTATTCGGCGTATTATTAGTCTTAACAAAAGGACATCTCCTGGAAATTTTCCATCTCACTTATAATAAAGGCGACCTATTGATGATTCTGGCTATTCTCGTTTGGACCTTCTATTCAATAATCGGGAAAAAGCTGAAAAGCATTCCGATTATTTCAGCCACAGCCGTTTCTGTATTTCTCGGTTTGATTCTCGTTGCTCCATTTGCCATTGGCTCTGGACTGAACTTTGATTTAAGTGGCCCAGCAATCACAGGTCTTTTATATATTGGAATCTTCCCATCCGTAGGTTCCTTTATTTTCTGGAATATTTCGCTTCGTCATATCAATGCCAGCCAGGCTGGAATTTATCTTAATCTGATTGCCGTCTTTACCGCCATTCTAAGCCTGATTTTAGGACAAACGATTACTATCGTCCAAATCCTTGGGGGGCTACTTGTCTTCACTGGCGTCTACTTGACGAGTAAAAAGAAAAAGGACCTTCAAGCTGTCACGAAGTCCATGTAAAAGTCATTCGGTAATTTGCATCCATGAACGCTTTCTTGCCTTTCCCTCTTGTCTATCTATCATGATTTACGTTATCCTTTAAAGAAGAAAATCTGAATGTAAAGGTGTGCTTTAGTTGAGGATCAATAAATATATTAGTGAGTCCGGGATTACTTCGAGACGAGGCGCGGATAAATGGATAGCCGAAGGCCGCGTAACGATTAACGGATCTGTTGCTGAGCTTGGCAGTCAGGCTGAACCAGGCGATGATGTTCGGGTTGATGGTAACCCCATAAAGGTAGAACAGCAAAATGTCTATATTGCGCTGAATAAGCCAATAGGCATTACGAGTACGACAGAAAAACACATTAAAGGAAATATTGTTGATTTTGTTAATCATCCACTAAGGGTTTTTCATATTGGACGTCTTGACAAAGACTCAAGCGGCCTCATCCTGCTTACAAATGATGGTGATATCGTGAATGAAATTCTGCGTGCAGAGAATAAGCATGAAAAGGAATACATCGTAACTGTGGATAAGCCGCTTACCTCTTCTTTCATACAAGATATGGCATCCGGCGTGGAGATTTTAGGTACGAAGACACTTCCTTGCAAGATCAAACAGTTGAACAAATATACGTTTAACATTACATTAATGCAAGGATTGAACAGACAAATCCGCCGTATGTGCTCAGCGCTAGGCTATGAGGTCCGCGATTTACATCGAATTCGGATCATGAACATCCATTTGGATGGGTTAGCCCTCGGACAATGGCGCGACCTAACGAAGGATGAATTGAGGGAACTGTTTACCGAGTTGGATTATACGCCTAGGCAGAGATGACTCAAAAGGATGCCCCTGAGTTCGGGGGCATTCTTTTTTAATTCAATCTGTCCTAGACTTTTCAACATAGACTTAACTTTACTCGCGAATTTTGCACTTTTACTCGTGAAATTGACTATTTTACTCGTGAGTTTCGATTATTTACTCGTAAATTCCAAAATAAAAAGCAACCTGCGATAGGCTGCTCGTTATCGGCTATAAATTACACCCACCATAAATCAGTTGGGCTTTCGTTGATGAGGACAGTTTTCAAATTGGTTACTGCACGTTGAAAACCTTCTTCAACTGACATTAGCGGGTCTTCATGTTCAATGCTAACGACATAGTCATAGCCATATGTGCGAAGTGCACTCATGATGTCGGACCACTCTTGAAGACTGTGGCCGCAGCCCACCGAGCGAAAGTTCCAGGCACGGGTTTGGATGTTTCCATATGGCTGCATATCGGTAAGGCCATACATATTGATGTTATCCTGATCCAAGTATGTGTCTTTTGCATGGAAGTGGTAGATTGCTCCCGCTTTCCCAAGGATTTTGATGGCTCCCACCGGTTCGATCCCCTGCCACCAGAGATGGCTTGGGTCAAGGTTAGCGCCGATTGCGTCCGATGTAGCTTCCCGTAGTTTTAGCAAAGTGTAAGGTGTGTGAACGAGAAAGCCTCCGTGCAGTTCGAGTCCGATTTTAATATTGTGTTCATCAGCAATTGCTGCAGTTTTTTTCCAATAAGGAATCAACTTTTCTTCCCATTGCCATTTCAAAACATCTGTATACTCATTCGGCCATGGCGTAACAGGCCAGTTTGGATATTTAGCTCCTTCGTGGTCACCCGCCGTACCGGAAAATGTATTGACGATTGGGACATTCAATAAGGACGCAAGCTTGATTGTTTTTATGAGCGTTTCATCACTTTCTTTGGCAAATGATTTATCTGGAGAGATGGGATTGCCATGGCAGCTGAATGCACTGATAGTTAGGCCTCTTGTTTGAACAGATTCCAAGTATTTTTTGCGCTTTTCTTCACTTTCCAACAGTTCATCTAACGGACAGTGGACATTACCTGGATACCCGCCTGTACCGATTTCAACTGATTTTAAACCGGAGGCTGCCACATAATCAAGCATATCCTCGAATGATTTTTGTGCGAATAGCACTGTAAAAATCCCTAACTTCACTAGCCCCACCCCACCTTTTCATTAATTGATACTCATAACCTTTCCACTTGCTGAGCTTTGATAAATGGCTTCAATTATCTTCGAAACTTTCATGGCTTCCGATGGTTTTACCAATGGTTCGGCAATTCCGAGGCAGCTATCAATAAAATTCTCTGCCTGTTGGAGATCGGGTGTATCCTCTCCAGGCATCCATACCGCCTCACTATTTAATAGCATGCCGTGCTTTGCCTGATTCAAAATTAAGGGGAACACATCCAGTCCGCCCTGCGTTCCGGATAAACTCAAGACTGTTGCTTCTTCACGGATATTCGCGGCCCATGATGTTTCGAATAATAAAGATGCACCGTTGGCAAATTTGATATACGCGGTAGCATGATCATCTACTTCAAATACAGAGGCATCGAAATTGCCCCATAGATTGACCTGATCGACACCCTTACTGACATAATTATATGTCGAACCTACAATTTCAATCGGCTCCGGGTCATCCATCAGCCATAAGGCCAAATCAAGTAAATGGCAGCCGTAATCAATAACGCTTCCTCCACCCTGCAATTCCTTACTCGTAAAAACTCCCCACCCAGGAACTTTCCGACGTCGGATTGCCTGTACACGCGCTACATACGGCTCACCAATTTCACCGGCCTGGATCATTTTCTTCGCAGCCTGAGCTTCCTTCATAAAGCGGTAATGGTAAGCGATAGATAGTACCTTCCCCGATAAGTTTGCAGCCTCGGTTATTGCTTTACATTCCTCGGTTGTAATCGCCATAGGCTTTTCGCACAACACATGTACACCCGCTTGCAGCGCGGCGATAGAAATTTCCGCATGAAACTTGTTTGGCGTGGCAATCGTAACTGCATCCACTTCCGCGAACATTTCTTCATAATTGGTAAAGACCTTTTCGATATGATATTCACGTGCCACATCTCTCGCCTTCAGTTCATCTATATCCTGAATTGCGTATAAAACTACCTTGTCTTGAAATTTTTGAAAAGCTGGGATATGCCTTTGTTGAGCAATTCCACCAGCACCGATTATTCCCATTTTTAATTTGTACATGATGACTATTAACCCCTTTATAAGCGGATGATTTTTCTGGATGCATTCGATTCCATCGCGCCAAGAATGACTTTTAATGATTTTAATCCTTCAACTCCTGAGACGAGAGGCACCTCATTGTTTACCACACATTTTACAAAGTGGCTGATTACTTCAGAATCATGCTGTCCTTCAGAGTCATTTGTCTGGATGCTACCTAATTCAATGGTTTCCGTCTTACCATTATCATGATGAATAATCAGTGAGTATTTAGGATCGTCTTCAAGACGTAATACGGCTTTTTCCGCATAAATGACCGTCGCATTGTCTTCTTTCGCATACGACCAGCTGGCTGTGAGAGTACCAATAATTCCGCTCTCCGTTCGCAGAATACAGGCAGCACTGTCATCAACATCTGTATTTTTCTTGGCAGTCGTTTCTACAAATGCTCCTACTTCAACAAATTCCTCTCCCAGGATATAACGCAATAAATCAGCTTTATGAACGCCTAAATCGCCCATAGCACCGATAACTGCCTGATCTTTTTTAAAAAACCAACTGTTCCGTCCGTCCACGGCCCAATTCTCTGGTCCGGAATGTCCAAAAGCCGTTCGGAAGCTGTAGACCCTCCCTATCTCACCACTATCAATAAGCTGTTTCGCTTTTTGATGAGAGGGGACAAAACGCTGATTATGACCAATCATTAATATTTTGCCGCTTTTTGAAGCTGCTTCATTCATTTTTTCTGCGTCATTTAAAGAAGTTGCCATTGGTTTTTCACAAAGAACATGCTTACCTGCTTCCAAGGCAGCAATTGTGATTCGGGCGTGCAAGTAATTAGGGGTACATACACTGATAGCCTCAATCTCCTCATTCTTCAAAAGTTCTATATAATCAGTATATGCTTGTGCCTTATACCTTTGTGCTGCTGTATTCGCCCGGTCTTGCACAATATCACAAACGGCAATTATCTCTGTTTCCTGGATCGCTTCGTATTCTGGAAAATGCCTGTTTTTTGCAATACTGCCGCATCCAATGACGCCTACTTTCACTCTGCCCATTCTACTCTCTCCTTCACTTCATCTCTTTATTGAGATAGTTTCCAACGGTTCGGCTTTTCCATATACCGATTTATTGTTAACTTCCGGCTTGACCCACTCAACTGCATTCTTAATCACCCGTTGTATTTGCGGATTATGGTATGTCGGATATGTTTCATGACCTGGCCGGAAATAAAAAATCTTACCTTTACCACGCTGATACGTACAACCGCTTCTGAATACCTCCCCACCTTCAAACCAGCTGATAAATAATAGTTGGTCCGGCGTAGGGATATCAAAATGTTCCCCGTACATCTCTTCCTTTTCAAGTTCTATATATTCTCCGATTCCCTCAACGATTGGGTGACTTGAATCAACAACCCAAAGCCGCTCCTTTTCATCCGCTACCCGCCATTTCAAATCGCAAGTCGTGCCCATTAATTGTTTAAAGATTTTTGAGAAATGTCCAGAATGGAGGACGATAAGACCCATTCCCTCGAGTACCCGCTTATGAACCCGTGTGACAATTTCATCATGAACTTCTTCATGTGCGACATGTCCCCACCAGAGAAGTACATCGGTTTTCATCAGTATCTCTTCAGTTAAACCATGCTCTTCTTCCTCGAGTGTAGCCGTCTTCACCTCGACCTGTTCGCTTTGTAAAAAGCCAGCAATCGCACCATGGATTCCATCCGGATAAATTTCAGCAACATCAGGTTTTTCTTTTTCATGGCGATACTCATTCCATACTAGAACTCTCATGAACAATCTCCTCCACATTAATTTGTCGGCAACTTGCTCTATATGTTTAACTACTACCTCTTAATTTCGAACGCAAACGTTTGCGTTTGAAATAATAAAAACTCAGTCGATTATAAGAACATACTTGGCATTTCGAAAAGTATGAATTTCAAAAAATTGTTAGTGATAATCTTTATTGTAAATTTATGTTAGCAAAAATCAAGCTTTAATTGGAAAAACATTTCTACACTTTTCATTTATTTTCCTTTTTAACAACAAAATGCGACTCTCGCTTTATGATTTTAGTTGGAATCCTGATACTTTTTTCCATCATTTCGGGATTTGCAATTAAATCAAACACACATTTTGCTGCTTCAAAGCCTAATTGATACGTATGAATATCGACTGTTGTAAGTGGCGTACTTAAAAATTCAATAAACTCTGAATGATTAAAACAGACGACGCTAACTTGCTCAGGTACTTTTAAATTCTTTTCCGCCAACACCCCTAGTAAAAGTACTCCCAATAAAAGATCCATTACCATAAAAGCGGTTGGAGCTTCCGGTAGATTTAGTAATTCCTTGATTGCCTTTATTCCATCTGCTCGATTTAAAGGGATCAGCTTGATATATTCCTTTGGCACATTTAATTCGGCCTGTTCCATAGCTTGTTGAAACCCTCTTAAACGGGCTTGAATCACTTCAAACTCAGGGCTCCCCCCTAAAAAAGCGATTCTCTGATGACCAAGATTGATTACAAACTCCGATAATTCCCTGGCTGCTTGAACATTATCGTTATCAATGAAGGTGATTCCGCTCATGTTCGTACTTGGTTTCCCAATCAAAACAAATGGAAAGCCCTGCTTTAATAAATAGGGCACCACTTTATCATCCTTTTTCGAATACAAAACAATCATACCGTCCACCCGTCTACCCTGAACCATTTTCACGACGTCTTCAAAAATTGCATCCTCGGTTTCACCGGTCGTTAGAGAAAGACTGTATCCCTCTTTATTGCAAAAATCCCCGATTCCACGGATAACCTCTGGAAAAAAAGGATTGTAAAGCGATTCTCTGGCTGAATTTTTCATGACGATTCCAATGGCCTTGGTGGATTTCGTGACCAAATTCCGGGCATTTTCATTCATATGATAGCCCATTTCCTTTAATACCTTACGTACCTTACGCTTTGTCTTTTCACTGATTGCTGGACTGTTATGGATAACACGCGATACCGTTGATGGAGCGACATTCGCTTTTTTGGCAACGTCCTTTATCGTAACAGACATATTCAACACCACTTCCCGTTCACCGCACATGGCTTAATATTCCCTATATTTAAATACTTATTTAACGGCACCATCCGCAATTCCTTTGATAATTTGCCTCTGAGCAAAAAAATACGCGATAATGACTGGAATAATGGATAAAGTAAGCCCAGCCAAGGCTAGATGCCATTGTTTCGTATACTGTCCGAAAAAGAAGAATAATTTAAGCGGGATTGTCTCCGAGCCAGCGCCTCCAATAACAAGGGATGGCAACAGGTAGTCGTTCCAAATCCAAATAACATTTAAGATTCCAACTGTAATCGACATAGGTTTTAATAAAGGAAAAATGATATACCAAAATACTTGAAACCTGTTCGCTCCATCTATTTTCGCAGCTTCGTCAAGCGAGGTAGGAATCCCTTTTAAAGTACCGTGATACAAGAATATCGAGAGACTGCTGCCAAAGCCTAAATACATGAAAATCAACCCAGCCTTGTTCAACATCCCAAGCTGTCCGAATTGGGCAACAAGCGGTATCATCACAGATTGAAATGGAATCAACATGGCTGCCACAAACACGAAGAAGAGCAAAGAACTGACTTTACTTTTGTTTCGTGAAAGCGCATAAGCCGCCATTGCTGAAAAGATAATAATTATTACTACGCTGACGCCCGATATCAATAAAGAATTAAATAAAGTCCGAAGGAAATCCAATTGTTCGAAAGCTTGAGTAAAGTTTTCGAATGTCCAAGTTTTAGGCAACCCCAGCGTGTCGGCAAAAATATCACGTTTCATTTTAAAAGCATTGACAATCATTAAATAAAACGGAGCGAGCCACAATAATGCCAAGATGAAACCGATGAATCCAACCAGCCATAGCTTCCATTTTTTTCTCATTACAGCTCAACCTCCCTTTTCTTATTGATATACACTTGTGTTAGAGAAACTGCTGCCACAATTACGAAGAAGATAACGGCCTTTGCCTGTGCATATGCCATATCATTTTCGGTAAAAGCGGATTTAACAATGTTCATCGCAACCATTTCAGTTGAGTTATAAGGCGCTCCGTTAGTCAAAGAAAGGTTTTGATCATAAATTTTAAAGGAGTGGGAAAGCGTTAAGAACAAACTAACAGTAAAAGCCGGTGCTACAAGCGGAAAAGTAATATGGCGAAAACGTTGAAAGCTGTTGGCCCCATCAATTTTAGCCGCTTCGATCAGTTCTTCAGGAACCGCTTGTAAATAAGCAATATAAATGATCATGATATAACCAGCCATTTGCCAAGACGTTAAAATGATTAATCCCCAAAAACCGGTTTCTGTCGTTGACAACCAGCCATTAAAAGCTTCAATCCCTGTCAAATCACCAATTGCGCCGAATACTTTAATAAAAATAAACTGCCAAATAAAACCGAGAATCAAGCCACCGATCAAATTTGGCATAAAGAAAACTGTCCTAAGTAGGTTGCTTGATTTAATTTTCGACGTCACGATAAGCGCTAAACTCAAGCCGATAATATTAATTACCACAATAGCTGCTACTGAAAATTTAATGGTGAACCAAAATGTATCCAGAAACCCTCTATCCGTAAACAAGTCTATATAATTTTTAAGCCCTATAAAGTCCGGAGTTCCAAGACCGTTCCAATTCGTAAATGAATAATAAAATCCGTAAATGAGTGGCACAATCACCACCAAAATGAGTGCAGCCAGAACAGGTGTCAAAAACAGCCAATATGCGGCATCCCGATTTCTCAATGAAACCGACCTCCTTATGAAAGATATATTAGTAGAAAATGAGTTTTAATTTCGAATCGAAAATCGAAGAATATCTAGTAACCGAACTTTCCCTCTAACAACTTTCTTGTAACAAGGAACAACCAATCGACACAGCTTTCGACGGCGATTGGTTGTTTCCCATTTACGGAATACTTATTTACTGTGAATTTTCTCCCAATTTTCAATATTTTGTTGCACAAGTTCATCCCATGTTAGTTTACCGGTTACGTATTTTTGGACACTTGCACCTAGGTCATCATTCCAACCAACTGGATATCCATTAAAAACCCAGCCAGTCGTCTTTCCATCTTGTGAATATTTATAAATTTCTTTTGAAAGTGGATCGGCAATTTTTTCTACGTCATACCCTTCATAAGCTGGAATGAATTTAAAATCCTCCAAAACAGCTTTTTTTCCTTCATCAGATGTATACATCCAGTCGAGGAATTTCTTCGCTTCTTCCTGAACTTTTTCATCTGATTTTTTGTTCACTGCCCAATAGTTTGGAACCCCAACTGGCATCCCCGCAGCTGTATCCCCATTCGGAATCGGGATAATACCAATACCGTTTTCGGCTAACTCAGGATCCATATCGTACACTGTGTTATACACCCAGTTTCCTTGCTGAATGATTGCAACCTTTTCAAGCGAGAACAACTCTTCCACTTGTTGTGAATAATCTAGACTTGCCGTCGGCTGAACGGAATATTTATTTTGAATATCGACCAGTTGCTTAAACTTGTCTCCATCCGTAAATTTAACGGTTGGTGACTTGCTCGCAGTTAATACATTCCCATCAAATTCAGGTGCTAAAAAGACATTTGATAAGTGGTTTCCTGTTACCCACTTCTCTTTAACCGGATAAGCGAAAACCGCCTCGATTTTCAATTTATCTTTCTGTGAATCCAGTTTTTTAACCGCAGCCTCTAATGCTGAATAACTAGTAATTTCTTCAGGTTTAACTCCGGCTTCTTCAAAAATTCGTTTGTTATAAATCAAGCCGTATCCTTCTTGGTTAAATGGAAGCCCTAGAACGTGCCCGTCCTCTTCCACGCCATCCAATGTACCATCAAGCGCAGCAGCTGCAGCCTTTGTATCCTTTAAATCTAATAATCTATCTTTATATTGTTCAACATCTATTGGTCCGCCAATGTTAAAAACTGCTGGCTCCTCACCTGAAGCAAACTTTGCAGTAATGGCTGATTTATAATCATTTCCACCACCCACTGTTGATATCTTGATTTTTACATTTGGATTTTCTTTTTCATATTGTTTTGCCAAATTCTCAAATTGCTGCTTAAACTCTACTTTGAATTGAAAGATATCCAGCGTCACTTTATCTTTGTCTTTAGAGTCACTGTCTCCACCTGTAGAAGAAGAGCATCCAGCCAAAATCACACTAAAAATTAATAAAACAGAAAAGATTCCCCCGTACCATTTTTGAAGTTTCATGCCTACCAACTCTCCCTTTTTCATAAGATCTTATGCAAATTCAAGAAAACGTTTGCATAAAATGATAAAAAAATATACACTTCTAAATCTACTATATTATTATTCTATCCAACCTTTTATACATCACCTCCTTACAGGAATACTGTAAACGTTTTCATTTATGCGCTTTATATTACCACTAAATTCCATACTTTACAATTAATTTGTATTTTTTTGTAAACAACAAGTAGGATATAAGCCTTGTCTACTTAATTATATGATTCACAAACCTAAGATTATTCCTTTATTTGATTATAAAAATTATCGTAATGGACATTTATTCTAAATAAGTTTTAAATAGGGAAACCCAAAGGCTCCCCTCTATTCACTTCAATATCATCTTCACATTGGATGAACCATACTCATCCTTTAGTTCATAATATTTATCACTTGCTTGTCCAAATTCTTCAAACACACCACTAATAATCAGTTCATTCGTTTCCTTATCAACTATGCTGTACTTGATATTGCTTTTCCCAAACTTTCTGTCATCCACTTTTAAAAGGATCATATTGGACACACCTCCATATTTAATGGCTGCACTCCTCAGGGTGTTTGGATTCTTACTTACATAATATAACAAATTATTCTTATTTTACAGATTTTTCTCTTTTTGGAAAAATAAAAAAAAGCCTATTTAGGCTCTTTGCAATTATTTCTTTAGTTCCAAATATCAAATGTTTCAAAAATACTATATAGGATTCCCCATTAAAAGGAACCTCATTGGCTCCTCAATATGGTTTTAAGACTTCGAAATATCTAAGAATCCTTCCCCAAATACATCACGAACATCATGTATGGCTATAAAAGCACTTCTATCAGTAGACTGTACAATTCTCTTTAATTTGAGTACCTCTTGCTTACTAATAACAATATATAGGATTTCTTTGGATTCTTTTGTATAGTATCCATGACCACTAAAAACAGTCACCCCTCTATCCATCAAAACGGTTACTTGTTTTGCAATCTGGTCCGCTTCTTTTGAAATGATGGTAATCGCTTTTTTCGGGTTCAATCCCTCAATGATGAATTCCATCGTTTTTGTTCCAATATAAAGCATAAGGATAGTAAGCATTAGACCTTCTGCACCAATAATAAAATAAGATGAGAACGCAACGATTAAATCGAAAAACAGAAGTCCATAGCTTAAGCTCCATCCCAAATACTTATTCGTAATTCGGGCTAAGATCGTTGTACCGGCAGTCGTGCCTCCAACTCGAATGATTATGCCAATACCTGCACCGGCAAAAACACCGCCAAATATCGCATTGACGACCAATTCATCTGAAGATATACTCCAACTTTCGGTTAAATGGAGGAAAAGTGAATTAAATGCAACGGCTATGATTGTATAAACCGTTGTTATTTTCGACAAATATTTATAACCGACAATGAGCAGGAAAGCGTTAATAATCAAACTTAACAGCCCTGGTGACCATTCAAAAAGATAAAACAAAATGATGGTTATCCCCGTGACTCCTCCCTCACCAAGTTCATTGGGAATAACGAAAAGATTTATTGCCAAAGCGAAAATAAAAGCTCCTATTAATATAAAGAAAACATCTAAAGAAATCTTTTTCATATTTAATTACCTTCCTTTATGTAATGGTTAATGTGAAAAGAAATAGGTTAATTTCACTGCTCTATAGTAACATGGAATTCCATTTAATCCTTCAAAGATTTGAAGGTTTAACAAAAAGACTACGTTGGAAGTTAGATTATCTTCAATGAACAAGATTAATACATACAAAGGCACTAATTTTCACTAAGCTCTTTTATACATTAGCTTAACAAAGCCACTGTCTCCTTCTCATTAACCTATTATTATGTTAGTTTCACGCTCCTCGAATTGGTTCAAATAACCAACAGCATGCTTATGATAAGTGTCTTTTTTCGCCCCTTGATTTCTCCTAGATTAATGGATAATCAATTTATTATCATGTTCCTTTTCAAAGCTTGACAGTTTCATTGAGTCATGATTAGAATATTTTATATGTTAACCTATATTGTTTTTAGTTAACATATAAAAAGGAGAATGGCTATGCACAGTGAAAAACAATTACCTTGTTGGGAAGAAAAAATTAAGAAAGAACTGGCTTATTTAGAAGAGATATCGCAAAAACGTGAACTCGTTTCAACGGAATTCGCCGAGCAGCCATGGCTTATGATCAACGGGTGCAGGATGCTGAATCTAGCTTCTAATAACTATTTAGGATATGCAGGGGATGAGCGGCTGAAAAAGGCTATGGTAGATGCAGTACATACATATGGTGCAGGAGCAACGGCTTCACGTTTAATTATTGGCAATCATCCTCTTTACGAGCAAGTAGAACAAGCTCTTGTCAATTGGAAGAAAGCCGAAGCAGGACTCATTATTAACAGTGGATATAACGCGAACCTTGGAATTATATCCACCCTGCTGTCCCGTAACGATATTATTTATAGCGATAAATTGAATCATGCAAGCATTGTCGATGGAGCTCTTTTAAGCCGTGCAAAGCATCTACGCTATCGTCATAATGATTTAGATCATTTAGAAGCATTATTGAAAAAATCATCGATGGAAGCACGTAAATTAATCGTGACGGATACGGTCTTCAGCATGGACGGTAACTTTGCTTATCTTGAAGACCTTGTTTGGTTAAAAGAACGTTATAACGCTATGTTAATGACTGATGAAGCACACGGAAGCGGCATCTACGGTAAAAACGGTGAAGGTTATGCCGGTCATCTCCATCTTCAAAATAAAATAGATATCCAAATGGGAACATTCAGTAAAGCGCTCGGTTCATTCGGGGCCTATGTCGTCGGGAAAAAATGGCTCATCGATTATTTTAAAAATAGCATGCGCGGATTCATATATTCAACTGCGCTCCCCCCAGCCATACTCGGTGCTATGAAAACAGCGATAGAACTTGTACAACAAGAACCAGAACGCCGCTCACTGCTCCAAACACATTCAGAACACTTTAGAGAAGAACTCACATATTACGGGTTTAATATTTGTGGAAGTCGATCACAAATTGTTCCTATCGTCATCGGGGAAAACGAAAAAGCGATGGAATTTGCCACACGTTTGCAGAAAGAAGGAATTGCAGCTATTGCTGTCAGGCCGCCGACCGTTCCTGAAAATGAGGCGAGAATCCGTTTTACCGTAACAGCTCTCCACGATATAAAAGATCTTGATTGGGCAGTTGAAAAAGTTTCGATCATTGGAAAAGAAATGGGTGTTATTGAATGAAACAGCCGAATTTAGTCATGCTTCCTGGCTGGGGAATGGAAAAAGATGCGTTTCAACCGTTAATCAAACCGCTGTCAGAAGTATTTCATCTCTCATTCATAGAATGGAGAGATATGAAAACACTAAATGACTTTGAAGAACGAGTCATAGACACAATCGCTTCCATCGATGGTCCTGTTTATTTACTGAGCTGGTCATTAGGAACAATAGTATCACTTGAACTTTCAAGTTCGTTTCGAGAAAAAATAAAAGGTTATATCCTTTTTGGCGCAACAAGTCGGTTTACCACAGGAGATAATTATTCATTTGGCTGGGATCCACGAATGGTCGAGCGCATGAAGAAACAACTGCAGCGCAATAAAGAGAAGACTTTGACTTCTTTCTATGAAGCAATGTTTTCCGAAGCTGAAAAAGAAGAAGGTTTTTATCATCAATTCATCACGACAATTCAAAGCGAGTTTCATGGGGATGACGTATTTTCGCTTCTGATTGGTTTGGATTATCTAATTCAGAAAGATGCTAGATCAAGACTCGACCGGATTGAAGTCCCCTTTATATTGCTTCATGGGAGAGAAGACAAAATTTGCCCACTCGAAGCCTCATCTTTCATTAAAGAAAATCTGGGTGGGAAAGCCGAGGTTCATATTATCGAAGGCGCTGGTCATATTCCATTTTTCACAAAACCACAGGAATGTATGGAGCATATAAAAACATTTATTCAAAAGGAGTACATTCATGATAGATAAACGATTGTTAAGTAAGCGGTTCAGTGAACACGCGAAAACATATGATGCGTATGCCAATGTTCAAAAAAACATGGCGAAACAATTAGTGGATTTGCTCCCTCAAAAAAACAGCAAACAAAGAATTAACATCCTTGAAATTGGCTGCGGCACTGGTTACTTAACGAGGTTACTCGTTAATACATTTCCTAATGCTTCTATTACCGCTGTTGATTTGGCACCAGGAATGGTTGAAGTGGCGAAAGGAATGACAAAGGAAGATCGTGTTACATTTTTATGTACTGATATCGAAGAAATGGCGCTTAATGAAAATTACGACTTGATTATTTCTAATGCAACATTTCAATGGCTGAATAATCTTCCTGCAACTCTTGAAAAATTGATTGCACGATTAACGGCTGAAGGAAGCCTGATATTTTCAACGTTCGGAATCGATACCTTTCAAGAGCTTCATATGTCATATGAACATGCGAAAGAAAAGCTTCAACTTTCCATTGATAGTTCACCAGGCCAAATGTTTTACACACTAGAAGAATTATCCCAAGTTTGTGAAGAAGCACTCCCCTTTTCATCAGCATTTCCAATCGAGATAACAAAAATGGAAAAGCTTGAACTAGAGTACTTTCAGACAGTACGTGAATTTTTCACTTCAATTAAAAAGATTGGTGCAGCTAACAGCAACAAAGAAAACTACTGCCAGCGCCCTTCTTTTTTTCGAGAGTTAATCAACATATACGAAACAAAATACCAAGATGAATCAGGTGTGAAGGCAACCTATCATTGTTTGTTCTTTAATATAAAAAAGCATGCACCCCTACCCTAACACCTTAATCCGAAGATAATGGTCTGGTATACCAGCATAGTATCCTTTTTCTATCTTATAGCCGTTTATAAAATATACTGGGAGATCACCTTTTCCCGTCTTTCCTTACATAATTTAAGTCCGTTCTATAAAGTATTTATATAGACTACTGTTTCCTCTAGAATTCAGGTGCTTACTGTGCATGCATTCGGATTAGTTTTTCATAAATAAGTAGAGCTCATCTTGTTATTGAATTTAACTAAACAAGGTTCCAATTCAAGAAAAATTAGGCCGCCGCTTCTCCAAATTCCTTTGGAGAAGCGGCGGCCTAATTAAAGTTTTTTATTGTGTCTCATTTTACTAGGTCCGTTCAAACCTTGTTCTCTTTTAAAAGAATATTAATATTGTCTTATTATTTTAGGTTCAGTCCAATCGGAATATTTCAGCCTTTATTTCAATTGAAAATTACTCAAATCATCTTAAGATGAAAATGTGTTTACGTTTAACTTTTTCACCCGAAAACCCGGCCATCTGTAATATTGACTACTCGATCACATAAATCTAACATTCTTTCATCATGTGTCACCATAATGGCTGCTTTATTTCTTGACTTCACCTCATGAGCAAGCATTTCAACAACATCCCTGCCTCTTTTGGAATCAAGACTTGCGGTTGGTTCATCCGCTAAAATGATTTCAGGATCATTCATCAACGAACGGGCGATGGCTACACGCTGCCGCTCTCCGCCCGACAGTGCTTCTGGCAAGTGATCTGCCCGATGTCTAAGTCCAAGGTGGCTAAGCAATTCGTCCGCTTTTTTCACAGTTTTTTTATCCCGTTTGCCAATCAGTTCAGAAATGAGCAGAAGCTGATCTCGTACGGTTAGATATGGCACAAGATTCGATGATTGGAATACAAACCCGATCTTTTCAAGGCGCACTCGAGTCAATTCCTTTGAAGATAGTGATGTAATATCCTCATTATTCAAAAGTAAACGTCCTTTACTCGGGGAAAGTAACGCACCGGCTATGGAAAGAAAAGTACTTTTTCCTGAGCCTGATGGACCCACGATGGCGACGAATTCCCCCGCTCTCACATTCAGGGAAATATTATCAAGGGCTGTCACCTTATTATCGCCTTCCCCATAAATCTTACTGACGTTTTCAAATAATAGTTTATCTCCCATCATGATACCCTCCCTATTGCTTCGATCGCATCTATCTTCGCTACTCGATAAAGTGATAGCAGCGAACCCAATACGGATACAACCAAAAGTAACACGGAATATTTAATAACCAAATTGGTACTCAATTCAAATGGCATTCCTTCTGGCATAATTAAAGTGGCGCCATATGTCAGTGCAACACTAATGGCTATGCATGCCACGGCAAGTAGCATAACCTGACCAACGATACTTTTTGCAAGGTAGCTCGTATTAGCTCCAAGTGCCTTAAGTACACCAAATTGATTCGTTTTTTGTAAAGTAATGACATAGAAGAACACTGCCAAAACAAAAGCTGCTATAACAAACAAAAAGGCAATCATCATCGTCAATGTACCCTGTTCCTCTTTGAACCCTGGAATACTCTGAAGTGATTCATCTTTCGATATGAGTGTTACATCACCAGACATTGATTTGCGTACAGCTTCTTCTGCCTTTGAATCCATCTGAACTGCTATAGTGCTAATTGAATTATTGTCTTGATTCTTCAATACAGGATTCATCTCCTGCCATCCCTTAATATTCATGTAAACTACCGGGGAATGGCTGTAAGACTGTTTTTCAGTAAAACCAACAATGGTTAATACTTTTCCTGACAAGTCATCTTTTAATGAATCACCTAATCTATAGCCAAACTCTTTTAAAGAACGATCCGCAACTATTTCACCTTGCTTCTTATTGTCATAGTTCGTTCCTTCTATGATCTTCGGTGCCAATATACCGCTAGCATTGGTCGCAAAAATAGTGACATCCGTTTTTTCCGATGAGCCAACTTTGTTTAAAGTAATCATCATTTGCCCAAGACCTTCGGCTGCTTTAACATCAGATGAAGCCCGGATTTCATCTAGCTTTTCCATGGATATAATTGATCGGTTCAGTTTATTTTTAGAGTCATGCTCCATAACGAAATAGTCGGCCTTCATATTTTGAATGGATGAAGCATTATCTGAAGAAAGTCCATTAGCTAATCCTGAAATGATAAAGACAAGCAAAGCGACCAATACCATAATCAGTCCAATCAGCAGATAACGTAACTTTGAATGCTTTAGTTCACGTATTGCTAAAAACATTATTTCATCTCCCATTCCTTTTATTTACCGATCAAGTCCTACTTCAATCGGTATGTTTTGATTGTAATCAATCAATATGAATGGAAGATGAACGAATGATTACATAAGGGGCAACCGGATATAAAAAGTGGTCCCTTTGCCAAGTTCGCTTTGAACCTCAATCGTTCCGCCATGTAGTTCAACCGTCTTCTTTGTTATCGAAAGTCCTAAGCCACTGCCTGTTTCACTGCGATTTCTCACTTTATCAACTTTATAAAAGCGATCAAGGATATAAGGGAGGTCTTCTTCTGGAATTCCCATACCCGTGTCCGCAATCTTCACTTCTACAAAGCCATCAATTTTCTTGATTTGAATAACAATCGAACTACCGATATCAGAGTATTTAATACTGTTGGTTATCAAGTTAGTCCATACTTGGTTTAATAGTTTCTCATCAGCAGAAATGATGGTTGAAGGTAAATCCATTTCGATCACCATATCTTTTTCCCGCCAATTCCATTCCAGCATGAACATCACTTGCCGTATTTGTTGCGCTAAATCGAAATTTGACCGTTGCAGCGGGTCATCCTCTATATCCAAGGAAGCAAGCATTAGGAGCTGTTTACTCAACAAGGACATGCGCCGGCTCTCTTTTTCAATAATAGACAAGTAATTATTTCTTTGTTCCTTTGTTAATTCCTCCGATTGAAGGGTTTGAGAAAAACCTTGTATAGATGCGAGCGGAGATTGAATTTCATGAGAAACATTTGAAACGAATTCCTGTCTCATATCATCTAACCGCTGGATGCTTTGAGTCATTTTCGAGAAATGCTGTGCCAAATCCCCTATCTCATCGCTTCGGGTTACATTCAATTTACTACTATAATCCCCATCAGCGATTCTCTTTGTGGCTTCTGTTAATTTCGTAATTGGCTTAACAATGAATCGCGTGTTAATGATCACAAATAAGAAACTGAGAAGGAGCGTAAGTACGAGCAAAACAGCAAGGAAAAAGCGGAACTCTCCAAACTGCAGTTCTATATTCGGCCTTACAAACAAGGCATATTTCTCGCCATCCACATTAATTGGTACCCCAACGCTATTGATTAATACATCCTCAAAAAAACCCGTAATAAACAGCCCATTATTATAATTAGCGATCCCTTGATAGGTTTTCCCGTTCAAAACTCCTGAAATCGTGTCTGAATCCAAAGCTGTTTCCCGAAACGGCTCCCCATACAAAGTCCCTTCACCCTGCTCATTAAATAAATACATTTGATAGTGCAATCCTGCAATATGATTTAAATACGCATCAATATCCTGACCTGGATTTTCTTCATATAAGGAGACGATATCACCAGCAACTTTGCTTATCTTCTCACCATTGTGTGGTTTCTGAACCTTATGATAATAGACATTGGAAATTAAAAAAGCGATGACACTGGCAAGTACCATGATCAAAATGGTTTGAATAACTATCCTGAAATAAAGTGTTTTCACTTCTTATTGACCTCCAGTTTATAACCTAAGCCACGGACAGTCGTTATCACAAAATCATCGGTCCGCCCTGCAAAACGTTCCCTTAACCGTTTAATATGGACATCAACAGTCCGATCATCCCCTTCAAAATCAGCACCCCACACCAGTTCAATTAGCTGCTCACGTGTAAAGACCTGATCAGGAAAACTCCCCAGCTGAGCTAGTAGCTCAAATTCCTTAAGCGGCAGGAGCAACGTATTCCCCTTTATTCGCACTTCATAACTTTTACGGTCAATAACCGTTTGATTCAAGGAAATCAATTCAGAATTAACCATGCGATACCTGCGCAAAAGAGCTTTAATTCGAAATAATAGCTCTCGGGGTTCAAATGGCTTGACGAGATAATCATCAGTACCAGCAAAGTACCCCTTTTCTTTATCGATAAGTTGATCTTTAGCTGTCAATAAAATAACCGGTAGATCATATTGATCCCGTATTTCCTTACAAAGATCCAGTCCGTTTTTATATGGCATCATAATATCTACAACAGCAAGATGGATTCGTTCTTTCTCTAGTATTGATGAAGCTTCATTTCCATCCTTTGCTTCGAACACCATGTACCCTTCTTTTTCTAAGTGAAATTTTAATAATTCTCTAATATGACGATCATCATCAGCAATTAATATATGTATCAAAGAAACCACATCTCCACTTCATTTAATAACCCTAGTTATTCTTACAATAGCAATAATTGAGCTTTTAAAACAACCAATACTGATTCGCGCTCTAGAAAACCAGTGGTTACTTTCCTTATAAATTAGTTTGCCAATAATATATAGGCCTATCTAAATAAAAATGGCGAACAAAGTTTTTAAAACCTTGTCCGCTTTTTTATTAAAGTTTATCTTCATAAACATAAGAAGTAGTAAATTGATTCCCAAATGGCTGGTTAGAAACGCATTGATATTTTTTATCACTTAAAAGAGTTTTAAATATTCTGAATATAATTTATAATTGATTTATTTTAAAACATCTAGGAGGTCACTATGGGTTTAGTAGAGAAAATCAGCTCTTTTGCTGGTAAAACGTTTACCTTATGGGTCATTATTTTCGCAATTATTGCGTATATCATGCCTAATCATTTTATATGGATTGGAGCCTATATTGTTCCATTATTAGGAATTGTCATGTTTGGCATGGGACTTACACTATCAACAGCGGATTTTAAAGAAGTTTTCCGTCGACCGAAAGAAGTAGCACTAGGGGTAGCAGGACACTTTATCATTATGCCATTATTAGCGTTTGTATTAGCAATAGGGTTCGATTTACCGAAAGAAGTGGCTGTTGGTGTTATTTTGGTTGGGTGTTGCCCAAGTGGAACAGCATCAAATGTCATGGTGTTTCTTGCGAGAGGAAATGTTGCGCTTGCAGTTGCCATTGCTTCTGTTTCCACTATTCTAGCACCTATCGTAACCCCCCTGCTTATTCTGCTCTTGGCAAGTAAATGGGTTAATATTAGTATTGGATCATTATTTATTTCTATCATTCAAGTGGTGATTATCCCACTGATGCTTGGATTTGTTGTTAAAAAGTTTTTCGGCAAACAAGCAGAGGCTGGTGCAAAGGCTTTGCCTCTAGTATCTGTCATTTCTATTGTTCTGATCGTATCTGCTGTAGTAGCTGGCAGCCAAGCACAGCTGGCTAAAACAGGATTGCTGATTTTTGCAGTAGTCGTTCTTCATAATGTTCTTGGTTTTTTCCTCGGCTTTTTCTTTGCTCGTTTATGCGGGATGGATTTAGCTAAACAGAAAGCAGTTGCAATGGAGGTTGGTATGCAGAATTCCGGTTTAGGTGTAGCAATAGCAACAGCTCATTTCTCGCCTTTGGCCGCGGTACCTAGTGCCATTTTCAGCGTTTGGCATAATATATCAGGCTCCGTTCTAGCCTTTATTTTCAGTCGCATGAAAGATAAAAAAAATGGAGAGAACGCTAAAAATAATTCGATAAAAATAGGCGCATAATAATGTGTATATGATCCAAAAAATCGATAATCTGGAGGGCTTTTTTGACTCTTTTAATTAAATTAGTGGATTAAGCCGATTGAGTAAATCGGCTTTTTTTATTGTGAATTAACTATCTGCATATTGAACATTTCAAGGAAGATAACAAATATTCAACGTGATATATTAATGATTGTAGGGCTGATTCATATTGTGATGCATTTTTAAGGTTCCATTACTTAATAAGTGATATGCTTTTTCCCCTGAATAAATGAACTTACTGCCTTTGTTGGGGGTAATTTTTTGAACTACCTGCTATACTACTAGATAAAAGTAAGACATAAAACTCTTGCTAATGATTTGGATATAGTAATTGAATATCATTTTAAGGATGAGGGAATATAATGTCACCAAAAATAAAATCGTCAAGAAAAATTGCTAGATATTCACTAATTATCATGGGGTTGGGTTATATTGCAACCACTCCATTTCAAGGTTCGTTGCCGTTAGATTTATTACATGGAGGGTTTGAGGCAGGTCTAGTTGGTGGATTAGCAGATTGGTTTGCAGTCACTGCATTATTCCGCCATCCGCTTGGATTACCAATCCCTCATACAGCTCTTTTGCCCAACAATCGTAAAAGAATGACAAATGCACTTGTTTCGATGTTAAAAAATGACTGGCTTTCAAAGGAAAGTATTCAAGACAAAGTAAAACATATTCCTTTTACAGAAAAATTGATCCCTATTTTAGTAAAAGAGATACAAAGTGATGCTTTTAGAAAAGTTCTTATTAAACTTATCAAGCAAATGATTTGTTATATAGATATTGAAAAGATTACACCTTTCGTTGCAAAAAAAATTGAAGCTACACTTTCTAACATAGAAATGAGCAAGCTTCTTCATTTAGTAAGTTCACAGCTACTTAATGAACAATTTGATAGGAAAGCTTTGGATCATGTTTTGAAAAAAGCTGAAGATTGGTTAAGAAAAAAACAAACAAGTCACCAACTAGGCACTGTTTCCATGGATGTACTTAGTAAGATTGAACTAGATGGTATGCTTCAGTTTGCCGTTAAATCCATTCAAAGTCTACTTAACGAAGAGAAACTTGGGAATATCATACAAAACCTTTTATTAAGTGTCGTAAATAATTTACAAAACGAGGAAGAACCAAATAGAGAGGCTTTAATCTTATATATCAGGAAAGAGATACAAGGCATTGACCATAACCGGGAACTGTTAGAAGGAGTTGAAAAATGGAAAAAACAACTTCTAACAAAATGGGAACCTGAAGCAACAATAATGGGAAGTCTACAACAAATTCAACAAGATGCATTAGATTTCGTTGAAGATAAAAATTTCATGGATACTTATCTTACTCCATTGATTTATCACATACTAGACAACATAAAAGAAAATAGCACCCACATTGATAATTGGATTCAGAAACAAATTACTGTTCTCATTGAAAATAATCATACGCAGATCGGCAATCTTGTACAAGAAAATTTAGATAAGCTAGACAACGAAACTCTAATTGATATGATGGAAAATGGTGTAGGAAAAGATTTACAATGGATTCGTGTGAACGGAGCGGTTTGTGGTTTTATAATAGGGATTATCCTAACAGGTATACAGGCTCTACTTAAGCTGGTATAATTCCGGCGCTGCGACCGATATGGTTTCAGCTTCTTGCAGCTTGCTGCCGTTACCAGATCGAATCCGGTTTCTAGTTTGTTCTTTTGGCACTGATTCTCTCAGTTTCGGACTCGTGCTGATTCGCTGCCTCAGTCGTAATAGCAATGATGATAAGCCCTTAACCTTAAGGGCTTTTTAATGGGGAAATGATTTTGCCAAAGCTAATGAGATTTTGACTAAGAATAACAATATCGTATCTTCTACATTTTTTTGGACGATTTTGATATATTGCTCAAAGACCTTCTTCAGGTTGGTTTCACGATCAATCCACTTCGAGGTGAATTCCAATTGCTTAGTTACGGCAGGATGATTCAGTTTGATTGTCGTCATTAAAACAACCACCCTTTTAAATATGATATTTTACTTTCCAATTGATCAATGACGGCTTCTCCTTTTCCTAAAAGAGCATCCGCTTCATGCGCTATGGTGCCTGCTGCACTCATAGCTTTTTTCTCTATATTCAGCATCGTGGTTTTTCCATTTTTAAACATAAAAAAAAGAGTGCAAGCTGCACCCTCTAAAATTCATACCTTTTTTAATGAATTATCTCAATTCCTTTTCGTCAAATAAATGCGGCGCTTTCACCTTTTTCCCTTTTTTATGATTTGGATTAGGTTTTTTAGCTTCCAATTTAGCTTGGTCATAGACAGCGGTGCCGACAATTTCAGCAACATCTTGAAGCTTTTCTTTTGAGATTTTATCAATGGTATCATCAGGAGTATGATACCAAGGTTCTGATGGACTGTGTATGAATAAAGCAGCGGGAATCCCAGCCTCAGCGAAAGATACATGGTCACTTCGCCCGCCTTGTCCATATGGAGTCGGCTCACCATTCAGTCTTGTACTTGATTCCTGAGCCAGCTCGGTTACAAGGTTCATTTCTCCATCATTAGTCAAAATAACCAAATCCCCAGCGTCCCTGCTTCCTACCATATCTAGGTTGAAGTTAGCAATCGTCCGCTTGATATCTTCATCAGAGAGGTTGTCCACATAATGCTGCGAACCTAGCAATCCATTTTCCTCGGCGCCAAAGGTAACGAAACGAATTTCCGTATCTGTAGGAAGATTCTTCAAAACACGTGCAAGTTCAAGTGTAACGGACGTTCCTGATGCATCGTCATTCGCTCCAGGTGCCCCGGCGACGGAATCATGATGACCTGTGATATAAATGATATCGCTCTTCTTTGCTTTATTGTTCTTGGTTGCTTTTTTTGTGGCCACTACGTTATAAGAGGTTTTTTCTCCAGAATAAGCCCCTTCAATTTTTAATGATGCCGTTAGCTTAACTCCAGCATTCAATTTTTCAAGCAGGGCTTCTCCATCCTTTTTCGTTATCGTGACAGATGGAATATACTTATCATTAGCCCCTCCAAGTGTCCCATTTAATTCCCCATCTGCATTATTGAATAGGATGACACCCGCTGCTCCTTTTTCTGCTGCATTCAATACTTTCTCTGCAAAAGTGAGGCTGCCTCTTTGAATAAGGGCAATCTTCCCTGTAACACCCGCTTTTTCAAGCTCTTCCTTCGTTCCTAAACCGGCGTATACCATTTCACCGGATAGATCACCATTTACTGAATAGGTTAAATGGTTTGATTGGATTTCCCCATCAAATCCGTCAACGGACAGCTCGACCAGATTTGGGTCTGTATAGGATAAAAAACTGAACTCTTCAATATCGGCTTTATAGCCATAAGATTTAAATTGCTTTTTGATGAACTGGACGGCCTTATACTCAGATTCCGTCCCGGCTACTCGAGGTGTTTGTGAAAGGTATTCAATATTCTTGTGGATTTTGTCGACATCGATCCTTTTAACGATTTGCTTGTCTGTGGATGGCGCCTGATGTACTGGAGAAGAATGCGGTGTCGCTAAAGCAGTAGTAGTAGTGGTTCCGGCTGCCCCGAATGTTAATGCTGCGACTAATGATAAGGATAGAAATTGTTTTTTCATAGATTGCCTCCCAGTTTAATAGATTCCCTCCATTATTTTACAATATACAGAAAATTCTAACTAGGTAGGTTTATCCCTATTAATCTGTGCCTTAAGTAACAAATTTACAAATTTAAGAAACTAGCAGGAAATTTGATCTATACCAAAAGTTGTATTTTATTTAATAATTTGTCACATTATATAAAAATTCCTGCGATTCAAACAGGATTTTCGCCTTTCTTCGGGAAAATAGTACAAAGAGAAAATGACTTTAATCAGGGAAGAAGGCGCGAAGATGTCGATAACTAAATTTGTGATGCCGGAAGTTATTTTTGGAAAAGGTTCTATTGAACAAGCTGGCGAGGCTTGCTTGCGGTTGGGTGCCAAAAAGACACTGATAGTTAGTGATTCCGGTGTAGCCAACGCTGGTTGGCTTGATATTGTCATGGAAGCCTGCCAAAATGCGGGGCTTGCTTTTGCCACCTTCATTGAAACGACGACCAATCCGAAAGACAGGGAGATAGAAGCCGGTTGTTTATTTTTTAATGATCATGAATGCGACGCCATCATAGGTGTGGGGGGAGGCAGTGCCTTGGATGTGGCAAAAGGGATCGCCCTTTTGGCAACGAATGGTGGAACCATCAGTGACTATGAAGGGGTTGATAAAGTCCATTCTCCTCTACCCCCTATGGTGATGATCATGACCACTGCCGGATCGGGTTCGGAAGTCTCACAGTTTTCTGTGATTGTCGATTCGTTCCGGGAGAAAAAAATGACGATCATTTCAAAATCCCTCGTTCCTGATATTGCGATTGTTGACCCGGCTACCTTAACGACCTTAGAAGCAGATTTGACCGCCGCTACTGGAATGGATGTTTTGACACACGCCATTGAATCTTATGTATCTATCGCTGCAACTCCTTTGACCGATGTACAAGCCAAAAACGCCTTGTCCATTGTTTCCCGTTACCTACGTCCTTCCGTTGCGTCTAAACATAATGAGGAAGCAAAAGAAGCGATGGCGATGGCCAGCCTGCAAGCCGGTCTTGCCTTTTCCAATGCCATATTGGGAGCAGCCCATGCAATTTCACATGCCATTGGCGGAAAGTACCTGCTTCCGCATGGTGAAATCAATGCTATCCTTCTTCCCCATGTCATGGACTTCAACCGAATTGCGGCCCCGAAGCGATTCAGCCAAATAGCAGAGATCATGGGGATTGATACGAGAGCTTTAACTGAGCAGCAAGCCGGCACCGCTGCCGTACACTTTGTAAGGGACTTGTCCCAGGATATCGGGACACCCAGGAGCCTAGGTGACGTGGGCATTACCAAAGACATGATTGATACAATAGGAATGACCGCCCTCGAGGATGCCTGCATGATTACGAACCCTCGGGATATGTCATTAGAACAGATTAGGCAGTTGCTCCTTACAGCCCTATAAGAGGTGAAAACATGAACAAATCTGAGTTGATCGATTTAATGACAGGCGTTAAGTCTTCGAAAAAAACATATTACACGGAACTTAAGAAAACCGTGGATCAGTTGAAGAAGAAAAATATGCAGCTTGAAATTATGAACGATATCACTAAAAACATGAATATAGACATGGATATTCACGAAATTCTCCGAAATGTTATCTCAAAACTCAAGCACCTAATTACATTCGATGACAGTCATTTTGTCATTTTATACGAAGAAGAACCAACTCTTCTCCATATTTGTCCTAATGGCCAATGCGAGCTTGAAATTGAATCCAACAACCTATTACACCCTTTTCAGGACTTCTCATCTGCCTTGAAAGACGAACAATCCATTCAGGTGGAAATCAAAATGCTACAAGACTTCCCGGAAAAAAAAAGACTGCTATCTCTTGAGATTGAAACGCTTCTATTGGTGCCCCTGTATGGGAAAAATAAAAAAATAGGGGTTTGGACCTTCGGCAGAAAGAAAAAGAAAACGTGGCATAAAGATGAGTTGGATTTTCTTGAGCAACTTTCCAACCAGCTTGCACTGACTTTGGAGAATGCCCAGCTCTATAAAGAAGTTCTCCATTCCAAACAAGAATGGGAGGATACCTTTAAGGCCGTCGAAGATATGATCATCGTCTTTGATCGCCAAGGAGAAGTCTACCAATCAAATGATGCAGCCAGAGCTTTTTTTGACTTAAGTCCTTTAATTGAGAAATCTCAGACACTGATTCAAGAGACCTTTGTACAGGATAAGCCAGGGTTTCAAGAAATTTTGCTTCAGCCTGAAGCGATCTTGGAAATGCATGCCTATCCGATTCAAAATAAGGATCAACAGGTCTATGGAGTCATTGCTTATTATAAAAATGTCACCGAGAGAAGACAGATGGAAGCTCAATTGTTACATGCAGGCAAGCTCGGAGCCATCGGCGAAATGGCAGCTGGAGTTGCCCATGAATTGAATAGCCCATTAACGGCCATTCTTGGAAACTCACAGCTTTTATTACGGAACACTTTACCAGACAACGAAGATTATATGCTTCTAAACGATATTAAAAATTGCGGCGACCGGTGCAGGCAAATCGTGAAAAGCTTACTTACCTTTTCCCGTCAAGATGAATATAGATTCCACTATTACTCTATTAACGAGGCCATACATCAGGTAATGAACCTTCTGAAGTTTCAACTAGGGAAGAAACAAATTTCCCTTCATCTTTCCCTTCAGGAAGATCTTCCTTTCATAAAGGGAAGCCAGCCTCAGATAGAACAAATAATCATCAACTTGCTATTGAATGCCAAGGATGCATTGGATGATTGTGATATATCGGAAAAATCCATTACGATTCATACCTATTCTGAAGAAGAATTCATGGTGGTGAAGGTTGCTGATAACGGGGCTGGGATTGAAGCAGAGCGGCTGCCGCTCATTTTTCATCCTTTTCATACGACTAAGGACCGTGAAAAAGGTACAGGCCTAGGATTATCTGTGAGCCTTGGCATTGCGAAAGACCATGGAGGCAAAATTGACGTAATAAGCGCACCTGGAAAAGGAAGTGTATTTTTCCTGAGGCTTCCCTTGCAGCCAGAAGATGAAAGGAGATGATGAGATGATTAATTTACTTGTGGTAGACGATGAAAAAGAAGTTGGTACCTTTTTATCCCGCCTTTTTTCGATGAAAGGATATCACGTACAGGTCGTGAACAGTGGAAAGGAATTTCACCAAATAGATTTTAATCAGCAGCGCTTTGATGCCGCGATGATAGACCTAAAGCTTCCAGATTGTGATGGCCTTTCTCTCCTGCAGCATCTGAAACAAAAACAACCGCTTTGCAAGGCACTGATTATGACCGGATACAGCACAGTCAAGACCGCTGTCGAGGCAATGAAACTTGGAGCGAGTGATTATATGGAAAAACCCTTTGTGGATATTGAAGTATTGGAAAAGCAACTTGACAACCTATTGAATGAAAACGACGATTTGAATCAACATTTTATCCATAACCTTGCCAAAGAGTCGGGTCTCATTGTAGGAGAAAGTTTATTAATGAAGGAACTGATTGAAATGGCTTTCAAAGTGGCTCAAAAATCCGTCAATGTCTTGATCGAGGGAGAAACAGGGAGTGGCAAAGAAGTACTTTCCCGTTTCATTCACTCAGCAAGCCCACGAAGCCACGAGCCCTTTATTGGTATTAATTGTGGAGCAATCTCGGAATCCCTTCTCGAAAGCGAATTATTTGGGCATGAAAAAGGGGCCTTCACCGGAGCAACCCAACAACGAAAAGGTTTCTTTGAAATTGCAGGGAATGGCACCCTTTTCCTCGATGAAATTGCCGACGCGAGTCCGGCCATACAAGTCAAATTGCTTCGAGTTTTGGAAACACGGGAATTTATGCGTGTCGGAAGTAGCGGGACATTAAGAACAAATGCCCGCTTAGTAGCCGCCTCCAATGAAAGTCTGCAGCAGGCAGTTGAAAAAAACAAATTCCGGGAAGACCTATTTTATCGACTGAACGTCGTCACTCTTGATATCCCCGCCTTGCGTAACAGAAAAGAAGATATTCCCCTCCTTGTCCGACATTTGGTTGAAAGAACTGGCCAGGCAGATATCTCCTTTTCCAATGAAGCTATTGAAAAATTACAGCAATACGACTGGCCCGGTAATATACGCGAATTATCTAATGTAATCATGCGAACTCTCACTCTTGCTGACCATAAACAGGAAATCTCGGCAAATGATCTCCTTCTATCTACCAACCAGGTTATTCCAATAAAAAAAGACCCGCCGAATGCGAATCAGTCGACTGAAAATCATCTCGAAGAATGGCGTAAACAGCTGGTTGCCGACTTTAATGAGAAAGATGAACTAATGCTCGAGGAAATCCTTAAGGAAATCAAACAACTCGAATCTACAATTGGCAAAGAACTCGTCATGCAGGCACTTCAAAAAACCTATGGAAACCGAAATGAAGCGGCCAAGCGTTTGCAGATCTCCATGAGAAAATTGCGATATATATTAAATGAGAAGAATCAGACATAATCTAATTATAGAATTCTTATAAGCTACCTAGAACAAACGAGGGTGCCCGATTTTAGGACTCCCTCGTTTGTTTATTTCTATTCTAAAGTTAATACGATTCTTCCGTTGATTTCGCCCTTTTCCATCATTTGAAACACGTCGTTGATTTCATCAAGCGTTCTCGTTTCAATATTCGTCCTTACTTTGCCATCAGCCGCAAATTGAACAGCTTCTTGTAGATCTTTTCTTGTACCAACGATTGACCCTTTTACAGTCACCCCATTTAGTACCGTATCAAAAATTGGAATTGGAAGTTCGTCATTCGGCAATCCGACAACGACCAATGTTCCACCCCTTTTAACTGAACTGTAAGCCTGTTCGAAAGCTTTTTTCGTAACCGCTACAGAAATGGCCGCTTGTACTCCACCAACTTTTTCCTTAATGGCTTGTACAGGATCGCTCTTAAGACCATTAACCGTGAAATCTGCTCCTAATTCTGTAGCCAGATCAAGCTTATCATCTTGAATATCAACGGCAATGACATTAAAGCCCATAGCTTTCGCGTATTGAAGAGCAACATGACCCAATCCACCAATTCCATAGATTGCTACCCAATCTCCAGGTTTAGCTTCTGACACTTTAAGCGCTTTATAAGTCGTTACACCAGCACAGAAAATCGGTGAAACTTCCGCAAAGTCAAGACCTTCAGGAACCTTGACCACATATTTTGCTGGCGCTTTGCAATATTCCGCATAACCGCCATCCACAGAATATCCTGCATTCAATTGATCCAGGCAAAGCGTTTCCCGTCCAGTCAGACAGTATTCACAATCGCCACATGCCGAGTAAAGCCATGGAATCCCAACGCGGTCACCAACCTTTAATGTAGTAACGCCTTCTGCCACCTTCTCAATAATGCCTACTCCCTCATGTCCAGGAATAAGCGGCAGCTTCGGTTTTACCGGCCAATCACCATGTACCGCATGTAAATCGGTATGACACACGCCACATGCTTTAATTTTCACTAATATCTCACCATATTCTAATTCAGGGATTGGTACATCTTTAATCTCAAGCTCTTGATTAAATTCATTGACGACCGCCGCCTTCATTGTCTTAACGTCTTGTATTTTTTTTGCATCCGCAGTACTTGCCCCTTGTTTTACATTCATGATTCATATTCCTCCCTTTTTTAAGTGGATATTTCTCACTTCCACTTATTTATGATGCAAGTGCCATGCCAGAAGAATAAAGCCCGGACAACAGTCTTTTCATAAAAAAATGCCGAAAAGTCGGCCCATTTTGACAAAAATGCGGCTCAATCTGGACGAAACCTGGTTTGTATATTGCTGACCAAATAGCTCACCCTATAAATAGGAGGTGTCCAAGCATGGACCAATTTGAAAAAGCATATGAATCCTACAAACAGCAGGGAACCCCACAAGTAAACCAACATGATACAACTGGAAAAGAAGAAATTATCGCAGTACGAAAAAGTGAAGATGACAATATTATTGCCATCAAAACAAATTCTGGGCGGGAGCTTGACTATCCCACCGCTCTTTCGGAAGCTAAGGCAGGCAACCTCGCCAATGTTGATGTCTTCCATAAATATGGCCGTGACATATTGCGGAGTGAGCCCGATGGGGTAAAGGAAAATAACCTGGATGAACTACCGGAGTTCTAACTATTTGAAGAAGCTGCCTCACGTATGGGCAGTTTTTTCTGTCAGGGGGTTAAACAAAAAGGAACCAGCATAGTAGCTGGTTCTCCTTAATTCCAGTTCGTCTTGAGAATGCTTTACAGCTCTGCTTTAAAAATTGCAGAGTTATTTGAAGTATGGTCTACCTAAAACGTCTCTCACCATCATTTTATTTTTCATACCGATAGGATTCAGAGATTTCGAGCAGTTGGCCACAGGATTCCACCACTTCGATGATTTCTATCCAGGACATGTCCAACCCAAGTTCATTAGCATGAGAAATCTTATCCCGTAATTTCCGAATGGCATTCGCATCTTTCTTTCCTTTACTTTTAGAAGGAATTTGGAAGAAGAACCTCAATTCCTGATCTTTATGAATGATATCGAATTTATCACTGATTTGCAGACACTCTATTAAATTGATATCCTCATTTTTATCGATTCTCCTCCTATATAATTCGGTAGCCTTTTCTAAACGATCTCCGCTGATCATTGGATACCAACTGTCATCCCCGAATTTATCCATGATGATATCGCTCATCCTCATTTCCAAAAGGGTAATATATCCAAAAATCAGCATTCTGATTGGAGGCTTTTGAAGGTCAGCGTGGGTAATCAACTTTTTAATTGAATTATTCTCTAACACGAACACCCTCGTTTTATTCTTAAAAATATGAAGAAGTTGAATCAAAGGGGTTGAGTCCGAAACCAATTCTCTTGGTGTAAAACATTTCAAATACTCCGCAATCTTACCTTCACCAAGTTCTTGCCTTTCGATATATCCGATAATTTCCCCTTGATCCTCTACCGCCAATATATCGAAATTCTTTTTTTCCAATTCTTTTTGTATCCCCAGTGCTAAATCGTTTTTATGGCAAAACTCAAGTTCCTGGGCAATGCTCTTAACCGTGATATTTTCTTCATAAAGAGTTTTAAGACTGAGGTAACTGCTATTGTTTTTTTTATAGCTTTCATTGAACATCTTTTACCCTCCACTTACGAACTTTCTGAACGATTTGCCTATGCGCCATGTTGAACAAACCTCCCCTAATTAGACCGTTAATTTACATCTGCGGTCAACTTTTCAGAAGAAAATGGGAGCAAACCTATTCGGAACAAGTTAAAAGCTTATAACTAAAAACCCAGTAATAAAAAGGGAACAGGTAATGTCTCTCGTTATCAACAAATAAAGTCCACCCAAGTGGACTCATTTCCATTCTATGTGGTTCTTTTTGGTACGATAAATCAAAATCCATCAACTGCCTTACCTACTGCTGCTTCCTCATTCTGCTCTTCTTCCCATGCCTTACAAACATCAACCCAATCCTTTGCTCCTGAATATTCAAATAATTCAGCGAGTTTAAGTTCTATTGCAGAGTTCGCACTTCCGCATGCTGGGAATAAAGACTCAAAGCGCTTCATCGACACATCAAGGAAAACATCTAGGTCATTTGCCAACCCAAACGGGCAGACTCCTCCAATGGCATGACCAGTCTGCTCAAGCACATCCTCAGCTGACAGCATTCGTGCCTTGAAACCGAACGTCTGACGAAATTTCTTATTATCCACTTTTGCGTCCCCTGCGGCAACAACCAAAATCGCATGCTCACCTTCCCCCTTAAAGGAAAGAGTCTTAGCAATTCGCGCTGGAATAACACCGATGGTTTCTGCTGCTTCAATCACCGTAGCACTCGATGTTTCGAACTCCATTACATCGCCTTCCCGATTCCATTTTTTAAAATGGCTCTTGACACTCTCGATCGACATATTATATCCACTCCTTTGAAGTACATGTAAAAATAATATCATCCTTTATTGCAATAAATCAAAATCATTTGAGACATCCACAGCTTGAAAACTTATTATTTTGAAACCATTCTTTACAAATTGACGAAACAAGCCTACATGGGATACTATTAGTCTTCGGGCAAAAGCCTAAACGTGGTTCGTAACCATCCCACGATAAAAAACTAGGGAGAGAATAAAATGAATGTTCGTACACTCGTGATAAGCGGGTTATTGGCCGCCTTATATGTGGTGGTCTCATTTGTGTTTCAACCAATATCATTTGGAATATACCAATTTCGGGTTCCGGAAATATTGAATCATCTGATTGTATTTAATAAAAAATATATCTACGGCATAGTGGGCGGCGTTTTCATATCGAATCTGCTCTTTTCGCCGATGGTGCCATATGATTTGATATTCGGGGTAGGGCAATCTCTGCTTGCCTTATTGCTTGTCATTTTTGCCTCACGCTTCATAAAGAGCATTAAAGGACGGATGATCGTTACGATTATCTTTTTCACGTTCACAATGTTTTTAATTGCAATCGAACTGAACCTTGCCCTGGATTTTCCATTCTTGTTAAGCTGGATGACCACGGCTGTCGGTGAATTCATCGTCCTTTTGGTTGGTGCGCCAATCATTTATGGAATGAACAAAAGAATTCAGTTTGAAAAGTGGCTATAAAGGAATCTTTGCGTCGTTAACCCACTATAATGGAAAAGAGCTGTCTGCTTCATGCGGAAGCTCTTTTTTTCACCATTGAACCTGAAGATGATAAACTATTAGAATGAATGGTGGTGACCTTTTGAAAAAAATACTGACCTTAATCGGTCTACTGGTAATAGTAATATTTATCGTTTCCAATGCAGAATTGTTCACCATGGTTTGGAAAAGTGATTTGGATTCAGTTATAACCATATTGACAGAAAACCTTTTGCTTACTTTTGTTGTGACATTTGTGTTGATGATTGTCCAAAATTCTTTTACCATTATACCCTTAATTTTACTCCTAACCATCAATGTCGCGATATTTGGATTCATATATGGGTACCTATGGAGTTGGGTTACAAGTGTCGTTGCATCAGGATTCATTTTTTATGCAGCCAGGAACTGGTTTCAGGCACCTCTCTTAAAGAAAATGGGCCCAAAATGGAAAGAATCCGTTGTAGAGCATGGCTTTATGTACGTGTTTACCGGAAGGATATTCCCACTCATACCAACAAGTTTAATTAACTTGGCAGCAGGAGTCAGTTCTGTAACCTTCAAGGATTTTTTATTAGCGACCGCACTCGGCAATCTTATATACTTTTTCTTTCTATCCTTAATCCCTTATGGTCTCCTATCTGTGGAAATGAACCAATATACACTAGCTGTACTCGCCTTCCTCTTCTTACTATTTTTCCTTATCTATAAACGCTTTAAGAAGAAAAAGAAAGTAACCTTCTTCAGGAAAAACAGGTGACTGTTAGGGTTCCTGTTTTTTTATTTATGATTCTGCATATATTTTTCTTTGATAGTTTGTTAAAATGTGTATGTATTTTTAACCTTTGAAATGTCGTAAATCAGGGAGAATCTCCATGTCCAAACGCTCCATTTTAGTACTATATATCCTATTTGGGATTCTTACGCTAGTCGTGTTCGACTACTTTTTAACTACTAATATTGAAAACAAAGAGGTCTTTATTCAACTCCAAAGAGCAGAAGGAATTGTTTTTCTTTTATCAATAGGCTTGATTTTATTTCTTTATTTGGCTAAAAGAGAAAAATTCAAGCAATTAAAAGAAGAGGAACAGCGTCGTCGCACGCTCATTAATTCAATGGTAGACTTCGTTAACTTCAAGGATGGAGATGGCCGATGGCTTGAATCCAACACCTTTGGTCTGCAATTATTTCAATTGGAACATGTAGACTATAAGGGGAAAAAAGACAGTGAGCTCGCAGAATACTCCGAATTTTATAAAGAGTCGTTAATCTACTGTGAAATTTCAGATGAAGAAACGTGGATAAAAAAGGAGATTACGCGGTGTGAGGAAATCATCCCGCTACCCAACGGCAATCATAAGACCTTTGATACCATCAAAGTTCCTTTGTTCTTTGAAGATGGTTCCCGAAAAGGATTAGTGGTCATTGGCAGGGATATTTCTGAAAGAGTTGTCGCAGAAAATCAATTATTTGAGAGTGAACAGCGCTATAAATCATTGTTCGAACACAACCCTTATCCGATGCTGATGCTTGATTTAACCGGAATAATTACCACCGTCAATCCAAGGTTTGAAACAGTTACAGGCTTTCATCAAGAAGAAATCCAAGGTGCCTCTTTTATTGAGTTAAACTTTTCCGCAGAAGATGAAGAACTGATTCGTACATCCTGTCAATACGTCGTCGAAAACCAAAAGGGGATAAAAAAAGGAAAAGATATAGAGTTTCTCACGAAATACGGGGAGTCTCTTTTACTTTCATGTACATTTGTCCCGATGCTTATTGGAAATGAATTAGTCGGAATTATTACCTATGCTAAAGATGTAACTCAAATCCGAGAAACGGAAGCACGCTTAAGAAGAACCGAAAAGTTGTCAATAGTCGGTGAACTTGCTGCCAGTGTAGCACACGAAGTACGTAACCCATTAACTTCTTTAAAAGGATTCGTCCAATTACTTAAAAAGAGCGACCACCCCTTTGAACAATACTACACTATTATGCTCAGTGAATTAGACCGAATCAATCTGATTGTAAGCGAATTACTTGTTCTTGCAAAACCTCAGGAACTCCCATTCAGTAAACACCAAATTATTGGACTGATGGATGAAGTCAAAACCTTGCTTAAACCAGAGGCAGACTCATATTCTACAAAAATATCGATAGATGTAAAAAATGAAATCCCGCTTCTTTCATGTGAGGCAAATCAGCTCAAACAAGTTTTTATAAACATGATTAAGAACTCTATGGAGGCCTCCGCCGATCACATTTGGATTGATTTCGAGCAAATAGACAATACCCTTTCCATAACCATCAGGGATAATGGAAGTGGAATCGAAAAAAATCGTTTGAAACATCTAGGAGAACCTTTTTATTCATCTAAAGAAAGAGGAACGGGTCTAGGATTGACCGTTAGCTGCCGAATTATTGAGGCGCACAGAGGAAAGGTTCGTTTTAACAGCGAGCTAAATCATGGAACTGAAGTCAAAATTGTTTTACCAATATAAATTTCAGGACAAGCCTATTAAATCTTGTCCTTTTTTTGTAGTCTAAAAAAAGACCCCTTCAAATTTTTTGAAACAGTCCCTTGGTAATATTAAAAAAGAGAGAGAACGAATTTCTTTATTTTCCCCAAAAATGAGATGGATTCTGTTGATTGATTATCCATCGGCATCATCTGGCTACCTCTGTTATTGGATTTAAGGTTTTCCGATTTACTAGATGTACTCATTTGTTTTGCTCCAACTACTGCCTCTTTTTCAGTTTTGGCATCATCTACAGTTTCTTCCTCATCCATGTCTACATCGATATCTTTATCGAAAACAAGGACGTAGGTACGTCGTGCTCCATCTTTTGAGACTGTAACTGAAATTGCAGTCTTAGCTTTATTCTTAATCGTTACGATTTTACTGCTTTCACCGTCATATTTTATCGTAGCTCCACTTGCGCTAGCTATAGCTTCAATTGGGACTGAGGTAATATCCTTATCGACTTCGATATGATATGTATGCTCATCAGAATCAAAAGATTTGTTCCACGTTCCTTTTGATACTGTCAAAGTGTTCAACACTGGTGTGGTATTGCCTTCCTCACCTACGGACCCAGCTGAAATTGCCTTTTTAACAGAATCCGATAAGTGTTTTTGTGTGGAAATGCTTGCAATCTGCTGTGCTTTAGGTGCTTGGCTACTTAGCACTTGACCTTTGGATAAATCCGAAGGAGTTGATGATGGTTTGTCACCGTTATCGGAGGAAGGTTGAGTTTTACTTGTTCCCGTTGAAGATTCCTTTTTAGCTTCATCTCCTTTAGAGGTATCCTTATCTTCGGTTCTCTTTGCTTTAGCTGCAGCCCTTGTAATCGTAAGCGTGTATGTTTTTTTATCTCCATTTTCTGCTGCAACGACAATCTTCACCGTTGTCTTACCAACTGGAAGGTTCACCTTTACTCCTTTACTCGTTGCATCTATTCCATTTACGTTTACCCTTGCAGTACTGTCACTCACTGTTGGAGCCACCGTAATGGTATTGACTTTATTCGCCAAAGAAACCTTATAAGCTGTTACAGACGCATCAAATGTTAAAGAACCTTTTGATAATCCAATCGCAGTTAAAAGGTTGTCATCGCTTTCCGATTTATCAACCTGGATGGTATAGGTAGTCGTTTCATTTATCCCATCACTGACCGTGATCGTGAACGTATTCTTACCAGTTTGAAGAGAAAAATCCTCAGCCTTCCCATTTGTCAGTTGTATACCATTCACTGATACGGTAGCAGTCTCACTAGAACTCTCAGCAAGTAAGCTGATTTTTTCAACATTCTTCCCTACTGTTGCACTATACTCTAAAACATCAGCAGAAAACTGTTGATTCAATGTTATACCATCTATTTCGAGCTTAGATAGAGTATTTACCGTTTGGGCCTCTCCCTGTGTGACCGCTGTATCCTCCGTAGCCTCTGCTGTAGGCATATAAGTGAACGTTCCCATTCCCACAAGAGAACCGACCAAGATCACCTTCACACCTTTTTCTTTAAACCTTTTCTTTAACAACGCCTATCCCCCCTATTATTCCTGCAAATGTGGTAGGGTCAGGTTAACAAAGAAACCTTAATTATTTCTTAATGTGGGAACGACTAAATGGATGACATTTCCTGACGGATCCTTTGTTACAACAACTTCTTTCTCCTGGTTTATAAATGATCCTAATTGCTGTAATCGCTCTACTGTGTTTTTTCGTGCCTCTTCACTTGGTAAAATAAGCGTGAACGATTTCAGTCCTACACTTGTTGCCTCCGGTGCAGGAGCCCCGACTCCATTCCATGTATTAAGGCCAATGTGATGATGGTAGTTGCCTGTAGAGACAAATAGGGCTTGCCCTCCATATCGTACAACAATTTCAAAGCCTAGTCCTTTTGTATAAAACTCTTCGGTAGCACCAATGTCTGCTACGTGTAAATGAATGTGGCCCATTACGGTTTCACTTGGCAGACCTGCCCAAGGTGATTCATCATTTTCTGCTAATAGTCCTTCTGCATCAAGGGCCTCCGTACCCATTTCGACTTGCCCATTCTGCCACTTCCAGGTTTCTTCCGGCCTATCACAATAAATTTCAATTCCATTTCCGTCAGGATCCCCTAAATAAATGGCCTCACTTACATAGTGATCCGAAGCTCCTTGCAGCGGATATCGACATTGAATCAAGTGCAGTAATATCTTAGCCAAATCAGCTCTGCATGGTACTAAAAGCGCAAAATGATATAAACCAGTCGTCCTCAATTGCTTCGGTGTTACACCATCTGGTTGTTCCAAAATCAGTAGTGGCGTCTTCCCATCTGCTGTTAACACTGCTTTATCAGCAGATTGCTCAAGTACTTCGAATCCAATAATCTCCTTATAAAATTTTAAACTACGCGATAAATCCTCTATAATGATATGTACATAGCCGACATAGGTGTTGGGATAACTTTGAAATTTCATTTTCTGTCCTCTTTTCATTTTAGTTACGTTAAGTGGTAAATTTATTATAGGTATTTTATCTCTTTCTAGTATTTCTTAATTTCCTTATATAAGTATTTTTTTTTTCACTGTTTTTTCACATTTTTATTTTATACTGAGCTTGCATAATCTTATGAAAGGGTGATGACGCACCAATATGAAGAATTATTTATGGCTGGTTATCAGCCTATTCAGTTTGCTTTTATATCCAGTAACGGCTTCTGGTCACGCTTCTGTTATAAGTTCTAATCCTAGTCCAAATGAAGCAATGGATACTCTTCCTGAAAAGATCAGCATTCAATTCAGTGAGAATATACAACCAGCTTTCCATTCACTTGAGGTATTCAGCCAAGATGGGGACAAAATACAAATTCAAGACAGTACAATCTCGGAACAAAGTGAAAAAATACTGGAAGCTAAGTGGAAAGGCACTCTCGATGAAGGAATTTACAACATAAAATGGAGAGTGGTTTCGAGTGATGGCCACCCCATTGAAGGGACAATCCCCTTTCAATTCGGAGATTCAGCGGGCCTATCAGACCAAGAAAATCCCGAAATGAATGCAGGTTTTCCGAATTCCATCAACGTTTTCCTGCAAAGTCTTCAATACATATCTTTTGCAGCCCTTACCGGAATCCTTTTTTTCCAATTATCGTTAATGAAGGATTCTCGCCTTTTTGAAGCCAGCAGAAGAGCCCGTCTATACCTTTGGCTTTCATATGCAGGTTTAGCATTTTCCATCTTCTTCAGTCTGCCTTTAAAGGTGACGATTGACGCTGGCGTAGGTTGGACTGATGCATTTAATGTGAGTTATATAAAAGAAGTATTGAATGCTACAAACTTTGGAGCCATCTGGATCGTTGAAATTCTAATATTGCTCTTTCTATTTTTAGTGATTTATTTCATGCTAGAGAACTCCCTGAATAAATCACTACCCTATCTTTCTTTCATCATAATAGTCAGCTTGATGGTTTGTAAGGCTTCAATTGGACATACGGCAGCTGTTCCTAATCAGGTTCTGGCCGTTTTGATGGATTTCCTCCATTTATTGTCCATGGCTTTATGGTTGGGCGGCCTTATGGCCTTATTGGTGATATTGCCTGGGCTTGCTGATCGGCAGACAGAAGATAAGAAAACATTTTACTGGTCAATCATTCAAAGGTTTTCCAGATGGGCATTTCTGTTTGTAATCATACTGATCGTTAGCGGGATATATAGCAGCTTACAGCATGTACCGACTATCCATTCATTGTTAAAAACAACATATGGACAATTGTTACTTGCGAAAGTTGGTCTCATGTTAGTCATGATTGTTTTAGGAGCATTTCATTTTTTCAGGGGGAAAAAGAAAGAAAAAAAACTTGGTTATAGTGTGGGAATAGAGTTTGGTGTAGGAATCGTCGTTCTCCTTGTAGCCGCTCTATTAACAAATGTCCAAACGGCCATGTCTTCTCCAGGACCAATTGAGAAAACTTTGATGACTGCAGAAAATAATGAGGTTACGTTAATGGTAACTCCCAATGAAGTCGGTGAAAACAGAATCCAAGTAAACATATCCAATGATGAAGGCATGCCTTATACCGAAGTTGAACAGCTTACAATCATAATGGAGCCTGTAGATACCGGCGGAGGAGAAATAAAACTTCAACTTCAGGGAGAAAATACAGGTACGTTTACATCCAAGTCGATTCTAACCATGTCAGGAAAGTGGAAGATTCAGGTCCATGGATTAACTGAAAGTCTAGATTCAATTGATGCCGATTTTACAATATTAGTAGGAAATTCATAACAGAAGGGATTTATTTAAATGAAAAACATTTCAAAGCTTCTTATCTCTACATTTGCTGCACTATTCATTTTTTCTGGTTCAGCGAATGCACACGTTACTGTTAAGCCTAGTTCATCTGCACCTGAGGCTTGGGAAACCTATACACTTAAAGTACCCGTTGAAAAAGAAACTGCCACCACCAAGGTGACTTTAAAGATACCGGAAGGCATTACTTTTGAAAGCTACCAGCCTGTACCAGGGTGGAAAGTAACAACTGAAGGTAACAAAGAAGGTCATGTAAAAACGGTAACATGGGAAGCGACCGATGAAGGAATTGCCGCTGGACAATTCCAGCAATTTTTATTCGTTGCCCAAAACCCTAAAGAAGAAACAAATGTAGCTTGGGATGCCTTTCAATATTATGAAGATGGTGAAATTGTTGAATGGAGTGGAGATGAAAGCTCCAACCTACCGCATTCTGTAACTGAGATTTCGGTAGCTTCCAAAGCTAATACAGGATCTGAGGGCCATAGCCATGCAGAAAAAAGTGATCACGCAGCTTCAAATTCAGCCGACAGTTCAAAGGATTCTGCAAAAGCAGAAGATGATAACAATGAAACACTGATCATTACTCTTGCAGGGATATCTTTGATTCTCTCTATTGTAGCCCTTTTAGCAGCCATTAGGAAAAGTAAAAAATAATCTTTTAGGTGTCCCAAAATTTCTTGGGACACCTTTTTTATTTTTAATATTCCATGACCACCGTTTTACTTGGTAACTGAAGATTTTCTGATTCTATGGTAATCTTAATGGATTTTTCAACTCTTTGTTCCGCTATTGTTAAGTTTAGTAGCCCATTCCCCTGGGCTCTTTTGCTTATTCCCAGATCTTCTGTACTTTTCACTAACTGTGCATATAATTCCGCTTCAGTTAGCTTACGGCCAAATTCCTTTTCAGCAATCACTTTCAAAAGAGCTGCCGCACCGCTTACATGAGGCGTTGCCATAGACGTTCCGCTCAGCCTAGCATATCTATTTCCTGGATACGTAGAGAGAATATCAACTCCTGGCGCTACCAGGTCAATTTCATCATTTGTATTTGAAAAATCCGCCAAATTTCTGCTTAAATCCACGGCTCCGACTTCCACTACCTCGGGATATGCCCCTGGGTAATCCAATTCATCCGTTTCATCACGCCCATCCCCACTATTTCCAGCTGCACATACAACAAGGATATCTTTCTGAAGCGCTCTTTGAATAAGCTTATGTTCCGCCTCATCTGGAGGACCACCGAGGGAAAGTGAAATAACTGAAACCTTTTCTTCATTAGGCCCCTGCCAATTAATCGCATACTCTAAAGCTCCATTAATCCAATTTATATCGCCTTGTCCTTTTCCATTTAAGGCTTTCAACGCTAAAATACTTGCTTTCGGAGCCACTCCAACTACTCCAACTTTATTAAGGGCAGCCAAAACCGTACCGCTGACATGTGTTCCATGCCCGTTATCATCTTGATAATCCCCGGTATTGGTAAAATCCTTTCCACCAATAATTCTTTCTTTGAGGTCTGGATGCTCTTTATCAATGCCTGTATCGATGACAGCAACGACCACGCCTTCACCATAATTGCTCTTTTCCCAAATTGCCGGGGCTTTCACAAGCTCTACACCCTCAGGAATTTTTTCTTTAACCGTGTCCATTACTTCAAGAACTTTGTAAGGTATTAATCTTTTTTCTTTTGTCATTTGATTACCCCTTCCTTCGTTCAATAAGTTAAACTGCCATCAGTGGGGGATCTTCTATCCCGTCTGGTTGCCGTCTACCGTTGAAAGAGATGAGATCAAAAAACTCTTCTCTCTTATATATACCAGATTTTTGAAAATAAAAAAGGAGTATTCGGAAAATTCCGTCTAAATTACTACTTTTTATTTCTTCTTCTTGTCATTATCTGGTACCCCCATTATAGAACAAACGTTCCTGTAATACTATAGTATTTTTTTTATTTATGAAATCATTCTATTTTTCCATGTTAGATTTCAAAAAAAAGAAGCGACTCCGAATCGAGTCAGCCTCCCTTAAATGAACTTAAGCTGCACCGCAGCATTTTTTGTATTTTTTCCCGCTGCCACATAGACATGGCTCATTTCTTCCGATGACTGGTTCTGTATGAACATGTGGCATTTTAGCCGCTTTTGCACTCTCCATGATAATTTGTGAGCCTTTTTCCTTCATTTGCTGATAGCGCTTCTTAAACAGTTCCATTACGTCTTTACTGTACTTTAACGTGTCTTCAGCAATATCCATCGCCTTTTGCTTGGAAATATTATAATCCTCTAGGACGAATTGATTATCTCGGAATGAAACCCGAACTCCAAAATGCTGTCCGGCCTGACTGGTGGTCTTGCGCTCCTCCACGAATTCAAGGTACACTTCCTGGCAATCACAGGTCTGATGCATGCAATAATAATCATATATCCAATACGTTTTATCTTCATACTTACTCTTTAAAGCAATTCCATCCTCAACGCCAAAAACATCCAAATATTTAATCGCTTTTCCATCTAGAATCTCAAATGGATCAATCGTTCTCATCTATAGACACATCCTAATTCATCAAAATTTATTCACCCTATGTATTGTACAACCTAAAACCTCAATCGTCACTTGAAACGAAGCATAAGAAAGCCAAAATCCTATATGGTAAAAACCTATTAAAGAAATCTTATCGAACAAAAAAACAGCTGCCGCAGTGTGTTTATACTGATGCAACTGCTCCTATATTTACTTCCCATTAATTTTTCATTCGATCCAAGTAGTCAATTCATCAATCGGTGTTTTTTTAGCCGGTTTTGGCTCCATATCGGGATAACCCAAGTAAATGAATGCTAGTATTTCTCCTTTTGAGGATAAGTTGAAAAATTCCCGAACCTTCGTATTATAGGTGATTTTGCCAGTTCTCCATACTGCCCCAAGACCTAGAGAATGTGCGGCAAGAAGCATATTCTGAACGGCACTGTTCACTGCTGCATATTCTTCGGATACTAAGACATTATTCTTATCACTAGGTTCAATACCTACTGCAATAATGACCGGAGCTCTTAGTGGATTCTTTTTTTGTCTTTCCATCTTACTTATTAAACTCTCCGGGGTATCATCTGCATTTTCAATTCTTGTTATCTCTTCAAAGACCTGCCCTAGTTTATTTCTTCCTTCTCCTGTTAGTACAAAAAAACGCCAAGGCTCTGTTCGATGATGATTAGGTGCATACGTTCCAGCTTCAATTATTTGTTCAATCAATTCTTTTGGTACCGGATCTTGTTTAACAACCCCAATACTTCTTCTCGTTTTTATAGCTTCAATAGTTTCCATGTAATCTCTCCTTATCCCTTTATCTCTAAAAGTTTCTGCTTTAGTTCATTCTCCATCGCAGCCAGTTCCTGTTCAGCATGTCGACGTTTATGCCTGCCTTCTTCTTGAATTCGCATTGTTTCTTCAAGCGTGGAAATTAAATTAGCTTGGGTGTTCTTTAATGTTTCAATGTCGACAAGCCCTCGCTCATTTTCCTTAGCCGTTTCAATGGTATTTATTTTCAGCATTTCCGAGTTTTTTAATAGCAAATCATTTGTCGTTTTGGAAACCTGCTTTTGTGCCTCCACAGCATGACGCTGCCTGATCAAGGTCAATGCAATTGCAACCTGATTTTTCCAAAGTGGAATGGCCGTCATGATTGAAGATTGGATTTTCTCGACAAGCGCCTGATTTGTGTTTTGTATCAGCCTAATTTGCGGGGCGCTTTGAATGGTGATTTCACGACTCAATTTCAAATCATACAGCCTTTTATCTAATCTTTCAGCAAATTGGCGCATATCATTGACTTCTTGAAACTTCATTTGATCATTGCTTAATTCCGCAGATTTCTTTAGCTCTGGAATTGTTTTCTCATGAATTTCTTCAAGTTTAATTTCCCCCGCTGCAATGTAGACATTTAACGCTTGAAAATATTCCTTATTCGTTTCATAAAGCTTTTCAAGGATTACGATATCCGATAGCAGGATATTCTTGCTCCGATCGAGTTTTACACTGATTCGATCAATTTGAGCCCCTGTTTTTTGATACTTAGAAAGTACTTCCTGTACAGATCCCGTCAACTTCCCGAACATACGCGCAAAAAACGAGGGCTTATCCGGTTTAAGCTCATCCGGGCTCAGATCATTTAACTTCTTCATTAAATCACTGATAATGTCGCCCACTTCACCTACATCCTTTTTTTGTACATGCTCAAGCATCGAATTCGAAAAGGTTAAGAGTTTTGATTGAGCGGGTGTACCATAGGAAATCATTGCCTGGTGATTTGTTGGGTCAATTTGTTCAGCAAGCTGGTAGGCCTTTGCCCGGTTTTCTTCCGGAATGACATCAATCAGTTTGACCGGCTTTGCTTCCTGGGGAGAAAGCTTCTCCAACTGCTGCACCTCGTCAAATGGATTGGCTAAAAGATCATCAATTAAATTGGCGTTAGTCGTATTATTTAACAGGTTTGGATCATTATTATTCATTTTAACCTCCTGCTTTCATCGATTACTTGTGACTCTTTTCTAGTTTTAATGGTTTGCTTCGCAACGTCCAATTCAAAGTTGAGGTTATCTATATCATCGGCAATCACTTTATATAAATCCTTTTCTATAGTTTTAGTAAGATCCTTTAAAGTTTTACGTGTTTCTGTTAAAGATAGTTCGAGCTCCTTAGTCTTTCTGGGCTGCTGAGATAAAAAAACATATTTCTCTGCCAACTCCGTGGCTGAATCCAGATGGGAATAATAAAATTGTTCCGCCTGGTAAAAGCGCTTTGGTTCTTTTTTGGTAAGACTATATATTTTCCTGATCATCTTTATCATATCCTTCCTCTGTTTAAAAGAAGAGATATGCCTGACCGAAATTAGTGCCTTTTGCACTCGCCATATTTTCGGTTTTGCTTCACTTAAATTTTTCTTTATATATTGATATTCTTTTCTTGTCAATTCATGTTTTTTGAGGAATCGTGAGGAAAAGTAGACGGAACTTAGCCAGTATGCGAGGCCCCCTCCAACTAAGGAAAAGACAACAGAAAGAACAAACGATTGATTCAATGCAAAATAGCTAATCAGCCAAACCGGCAAAACCATTGGAAATGCAATTAATATTGGAACAACATCGGCAAGAAAGCGATTCATTTTCACTACACTCCTGACTTACACTCTTTTCTATATATACGATTATCACAGTAATTGGTTTCAAGATGGAAGAAAATTTTCTCCTACTTAAACGATATAGGAACAGGATGGTTTCTGCAAATTTAGCGATGAATTTATATTTTCATTGGAAAATGCCCCCTCTTCATTATACTCTTTTTAGGCTATCGCCTTGCCACTTTACTAGAACTCACATAAGTTATAGGGTATCTATCCCGTTTGCAAAGGAGAGCTAACTATGAATTCACACGGTTTTTATCCTTTTCCACAACAAAATGGAAATCATCAGTACATTCAGGCTAATTTCAACCCATACTTCCAACAACCCGAACGATATGAATATGTACCACAGCAAGATTGGAATTTTCAGCAGATTCAAGACGATCCATATAACCATTTGCCCGAGGAGTTTGATTTTGAAAGACAACCGCCGCAAACTCAACAAATTGAAAGAAGAGTTCGGGAGCTTGAGCGTCAAAATGAGCAACAAACGAGAGAAATCAATCGACTGAACCAAGAGATTACGCGGGTGAATCGAGAAGTGAACCGTGTTAACCAGGAAATAACTAGGCTAAGCCAAAATGATCAGCGTCATACGAACAGATTGAACAGACTTAATCAAAGACTGCGGGCCGTGGAAAGGAACTTGAGCATCCCATTCTCCGCTACAGATGATGGCTTTTAGGAAAAAAACAGCAGGAGCTCATTATGGGCCTCTGCTGTTTTTTTACGTTTTCACTAGCTCTTTCATCAAAAGAACATGGAATTAATCAAACGATTGATTAAGAGGTATAAAGCTTAACAAAACGGTCATTTCGGGTTGCCTTAACTGATTTGCCAGTTCTCCAAACAATCATCCGTTTCGCTTAATAGTCTGTATACTACTTCTTCTAGGGATATGTTGTAATAGCCTTATTCCCCGAAGCTTTCGGCCGCTTCCTTGAGGGTGCCTGTGATTCATGACGCCATATTGCAGAACACCGATTCGGTCACAGAGTTTCATGATTTCGCTCATGTCATATGTAATGTACACCATTGTTCTTCCTTGCTGGGCCGTCTTTTTTCAACAATGATTAATTTCCAGTTTGGTTTTGCAGTAGCTCTTCTGCCTCTTTTTGATCAACCTCCAAACTTGGTCATAATCCCGTTCAAATGTGGACTATCTGTAAGCTGTTCGATGACCAACTTTGTTTCAACCGTAGGATCATCTTTACTATCGCTACTTTAAATGGCTGTACTCGGCTCTCTTCTTTCAAAAAGTAGTTTCCAATGACTGCTGCGCCCAATAAAAAGAAAATAGGAGTCAGCCATTCCTTCGGCTGCCTTCCTATTTTCTAATAGCACCTTCAAATAAAAGGAAGTAAAAACCAACGTGTTTCTCATGTAAAACACACCCTACCTAAAACTTATCATCCGAATGTTTGTCTTCAAATTGATAATAACCGTCATAACTAGCTTCATCGTTAATATCGAACTGATACCTATCTTCCGGAATGAGCCCATATTTGACACCAAGCTCCATTAAATTCGTTCCTACTTCTTCCTGAATTTTATACATCTCATTTTCAGAAATGTTCACTACGCTTAACCCTTCACCAGAATCAAGCTCCAAATCTGGCAAATCGGCTTTATCCTTTAGCTTCGTCTTAGAATCTAGCTTGACTGTAACCGTTCCTGAATCCAAATCACCCTCTAGACCAAGCTTTACTTCAAATTTCCTATTGGAATAGTCTTTCTTTAGGTTAAGATCGCTCGCTTGTTTAATTGTTCCTTTAAAGGCAGAAGGCATATCAGATAAATCACCACCGGCGAAGTTCAGGTTAAAATTCCTAATGATGTTCTGCTTACCACCGTTTTCTCCGTTAATATCACTCTTCATCGCAAACTTGATTTCCTCACTCTCCCCGTACTCTTCATACATAAAGGAAGCCTTAAGATTTTCAGCCCGCGTATCTTTATTAACAGCCACATCATTTGTAACTTGGAACATAACCTGGGAATCCTCATCTTTTTCAGGAGATAATGCAACGCTAAATTCTTCAAATATCTGATCATTCCCATAAGGAATATTTTTACTGTTCACTTTCATATTGACCTGATCTGAGTTTCCTCCTACCGCCATTGTTACTTTACGGTCGATAACTTGCTCACTCTTGTTAATTAGTAATGTAGAAGAAAACCCATTTGGAAAACTAATATCCTTCATTTCATTCTTTGCATCTTTTAACCCATTAATTAATTGTCGTTTCATTTCTTTTGTATCAAGTACCTCTACGTCATCTGCCATCGCATTAGCCTTCGCCACTTTTTGTGCTCGATTAACTATCATGCTATGAAGCTTATTATCTTCAATTAATTGATCCATAAAATCATTTACAAGGTTTTTAGTTTCCGAGGCAGATAACTTAAGAGTCACTTCCCTTAACTTCATCGTCTCGCCTTCATGCTTATATTCCACGCCTTTTTGTACCTTAAAGTTCTCACCCTCTAATCGGTCCAATAAGAATAACCCATACCGTTTTTGAATATATTTCTGTTCTTTCTCCGTTAATTTCAGGTCCTGCCATTTAAGATCCGATACTTCTAAGGTTTCAGGCCCCTCATATAAGGGATCAATCATACGCATGAACTCACCATATTCAACAAAATTCAAATAAAAGAATTTTTCATATAACTCCGGAACCTTCAAACCGAGTTTATCCTTACTTTGGAACATTTCAATTTCCAAAGCATTCTCCTTTTCGACATTCAAGGCTAATTTGTAGTGACCTTGTTTGCTTATAGGATCCTGTTCAGTATTGGCTGTAAAAGATATATGGCTCAATAATTCTTGAATCATTTCAAAGTCTGGATTATTTCCTAATGAATCCATTTCGACACTTCCACTAAGGGTCATATCTGAACTAGAAGGTTGCTTCATCATTTTCTCTTGGAATTCAATTGAATTGCCATACTTATTGGTCCATTCCTCTTTGTAATTCTGATACGTTTTGTATTCAGACAGAAGATACAGCTCTTTCGGGGATTTATGAATAATAGCTGCAACTGCACTGGTAATGATGATAAATGCTAATACTGCCGTAATAATTAACGTTTTTTTCTTGAATAGCTTTTTTGAGGGCTTTTCCTCGATTTGTTCTTGCCTCAATTCAGAAGTAGCCATTTCCTCTTCTGTTTTTTGGTCTTCACCTACAGAAGCGCCACATGATAGGCAAAGTTTAGAATCCTCACTCACCGTCTTACCACATGATTTACAATTTTTCATTTATTAGGACTCTCTCCCTTTTCCTACTCACTTAACACATAAACTCCTATAAATTTAGTACTTTTTCATCATAAATAATTCATTTCAATAATTACACATTTTAGGTAAATAACGACGGAAATAACGAGAACTATTATTACCCATATTATTAAATTATTGTTAATTAATATCCATATTCTAAATTTCTAAAAATAACTCTCAAATTCATGTTCGGAAATCTATGCCTTCTCACCTCATCTGTTCAAATATCATGAATAGCCGTTGAACAATAAATCACCTCCATCCTTTACTTGTTATTACATTAAATACTCCTCGAAACAGGTATCTAATAATATCAAGGAGCGAGTTTCCCTGCGCCCTCTGTATAAGTATGTAAATACCCCATGAAATTATCACTTAAGAATTTTTATTAAAGCCTCCCATGATCCTCATTTCTCACTCCGCTCAAAAAGAATGTTTAACCATTTATTTTTGGAAATATTACAAATTTAAACCAGAAACAAAAAAAGAACAGGAGCCATTCTTGCACTCCCGTTCTTTCTCGATCATCTCATAAAATGATTTAACTTTTCATTTCTTGCATCTTGTTCTTCCTTAGAAGCCAAATCGTACTTCTTTAAAAGATGAAACAATTCGTTCAGTGTTTCCTGCGAATTTTCGTTTTCTAGAAAGCGGCCCAATTTCTTACCTAAGTCCTTTGGTAAAAATCTCATTTGACTCTCTAATTTCAATCTGACATCTTGCTGGGAATGATTTAGATTGCATGTACCCATTTATAAATCACCTCTTACTCTATTCTAAGATAAATCTTACCTTTTTACCTCTTCTTCCTGCTTAAAGTAATTCTCTGACTTAATAAACTCTGGAGAGGTATGAGTGGCCATGATACCATGATAGCTGATATCCAGGCCTAGCTCTTCTTCTTCATCCGTAGACCGAATTGGTACCCAAATATTGATGACTTTAAAAACCATCCATGTTAATACAAATCCCCAAATACACAATACCATTAATCCCAACGCTTGAACCCTAAGTAAATGCCATCCTCCACCTGTAAATAGACCACCTTCTGTAGCAAAAAGACCTACAGCTATTGTTCCCCACATACCAGAAGCCGCATGGACAGGAAAGGCCCCCACTGGATCGTCAATCTTACGGGCTTCTAACCAGTTAGTCGCTGCTATCATAAGCATTCCGGAAACTGCCCCAATTAGGATCGCAGCAATATCACTAACGAAAGCGCAGCCAGCAGTAATGCCAACAAGTCCTGCTAGTGAACCATTGATGACGGACGGAGCATCTGATCGTCCATAGCGAAATAACGTATAAAGCATAGTACCTGCACCACCTGATGCAGCTGAGAGCATCGTGACAATGGCAATATGTCCGATACGACCATCTGTAGCCTGCAGAGTACTTCCTGCATTAAACCCAAACCAGCCGAACCATAAGAGGAACGCTCCAACCGATGCCAACGGGAGATTACTAGGCAGGGAAATAGAACTAGGTCCCTCTGACGGAAATTTTCCCACTCTCGGACCAATCACCATGGCTGCTGCCAGTGCAGAAAAACCACCTAGTGCATGAATGACCGCTGAGCCTGCAAAATCCCGCATCCCTAACTCACTTAGCCAGCCGCCGCCCCATACCCAGTGACCGGCAATCGGATAGATAAACGCCGTCATCATGACCACATAGATAAGGTACGCGCGAAAATTAATCCTTTCCGCAACGGCTCCGGAAACGATGGAGATTACCGCAATTACAAACGCCCCTTGAAATAGCCAAAATGCATCTATTGAAATGGTCAAATCGATGTGCGACAAATCACCTTTCAGCATAAAACCACTCGTCCCGATACTCCCTATTAAATCCGTCCCATACATTAACCCAAAACCTAATACGAAATAACAAAGCGTACCAATCGTAATATCAGCAAAAACCTTCATAATGATGTTCACATTATTCTTAGTACGAACAAACCCTGCCTCTAATAAGGCAAAGCCGCCCTCCATTAATAGAATCATGGCTGCTGTCAGAACAACCCAGATTGTATCCAATCCAGCATTTAACGTTTCTAATGTCATATTGGTAGTTCCTCCACTTTCCGCCAAGCCTTTATATCTTCTATGATGGTAGGTGGCAATATTATTTCGCGTTTTTCCGGGTCTGCTTCCAGTAAGCCCATCGCCTCATTTATAATAGCGACCTTTTGTTTTATACTCTCAATTTTGATATATCTTTCTTTAACATTCACCAAATGCTCTACAGCCTGATGATGGCTCGGAGCCCGTCCCGTAAAAAACCGTTTAAATGGGGATAGCGATTGATACCACGCTTCCTCTGCTCTTCGTTTTTGCTCGTATTTATGTATCCTAGTTTTCATTGATTCAATCTCCGACTCTTGTTTGCTCTTGATTCCTTGCAGAACTTTCATTACTTCTTCCAACGAAATTTGAAAAACCACTCTATTATACAAATCGTCTAAAACCACCATCATGTTATATCACCTCACGTTATCACGTTAGCTTTAATATGATTATATGTATAATTCTGAATTGAGTCAACTTTTTAAAAATTTTAAAACACTATGGCAGTTTTTAAATTAGAGTGAATAATTGAATCGTACAATGCACTTATTTGTTTAAATAGCTGACTCCCTTACATACAAAAAAAGCTAGCTATCTCCCCATATTTATTACTATTCCAGCTATTAATCAATCGTTTGATTAAATATAGATAAGCGCAATTCCCCTTAAATAACCGAACTCAGTCCCTTTACTTTTTTACACATAAAAACTGCTCAGTTCCCCCGGCACACCCTCAGTTTAAATATACCAACCATCACTTGACGAAACAGAGTGGCAGTTAACTTTCATGAAAACAAACTGTTTCCATCAGACGCTAAAGCCACATCCGCCGTATACTGATAACTGGTTCTTCAGTAATCCGGGTTACTTGTTCAAAAGAAGTATCAGCCAATCGGCGTTTGCTACCTTTTTATACTGAAGAAGCAAAACTAAACCCCCTCAATAAAATACTTTGAATCGGAAACAAATTATTTTATAAACCTTATCAAGTTTCATCCTCAAGGCCATGCGATTTTTAAGCAAACAAGGGATTGAAATCACTATTTTTCACAATCTAGAGAATTTTGGTAGGTATATAAAAATTGATGTTTCCTTATTCTAAAAAGGCAGTTAAAAACCAAGGAGGTAACACCCATGACAGTAATCAGTGATGTTAAAACGACTTTAGCAGGACTAAAAAGTGCTCAAGCAAGCTTCGAGACCTTCGCCCTTTCAACGGACAACGAGCAAGCCAAACAACTTTATCAACAAGCTGCTCAACAAACACAATCGATTGTTGACAGCGTTTCTCCTCGTATTGATCAGATTGAGCAAGAAGAACCACAATATAAGCAATAAGTAATCATATAAAAAGGTTGGTTGAGGCAACCAACCTTTTTTATATCTTTAATTTGAGGAGGCAATTCCTTGAAATACAAAATGAAGACATTAAAAACATTCCTTTTTTTAATAACTGTTATCGGGTTTGTCTCAGGATGTTCCGGAAATTCGAATCAAATAGATAATAATAAAAACTTGAATATTTCGAAGGTACATACTAGCAGTCCAATAAAGCAATCCGTGGCCAATCAAGCTAAAGATAGGCTATTAGCAGAGGAAGAGGTTTCGGATGTAAAAGCCGTAAATAGCGATAAGGAATTGTTAGTGGCAGTCAAAGTAGATAATTTTGATCGTTTCCGTTTAAAGAGCGTTAAAAAACAAGCACAATCAGACTTAGAAAACATGTTCCCAGATTATAAAATTCTTATCTCAACTGACCAAAAGATGTTTTTAGAACTTGACCAGTTGGAACAAAAGCTCGAAAAAGATAAGACTAAGATGGACTCACTGAAAAAAGACTTCAAAGAAATCAAAAGTTTAATGAAGGAACAGACGTAGATGGAAGAGGTGATACAAGCATGTCAAATAATAAAAAGAAAAAATTAACCCCTGTCCAACAAGAATATCAACAACTTCAAACCCAACTGGAAACAAAAAGACCAGTACTACTAAATTGCATTAAAGCTTTTATAACAGGTGGAATCATTTGCCTTATCGGGCAGTTTATTCAAAATATTTATATTCATTACTTTGATTTCACAGATCAAACGGCTGGGAACCCCACTGCAGGAACGCTAATTTTCATTGCTATGCTTCTTACTGGATTTGGAGTGTATGACCGAATCGCTCAATTTGGGGGAGCTGGATCTGCAGTACCGCTTACAGGATTCGGGAATGCTGTCATATCAGCCGCTATTGAACATCGAACAGAAGGATTTGTTTTAGGAGTTGGTGGTAATATGTTTAAATTGGCAGGCTCCGTCATCTTATTCGGCGTTTTTTCCGCTTTTATTGTTGCTCTGATTAAAACAATTCTTATTCAATGGGGTGGTTTATAATGCTGACGGGTCATCGTACATGGGTTTTCGATCAAAAACCTGTCATACTCTCCACAGGAACTGTCGGGGGACCATTTGAAGCTGAAGGATTACTTGCAGATGATTTTGATTTACTTCATTCCGATTTATGGATAAATCAAGATTCCTATGAAAAGGCTCACAAAGTCCTCATAGAAGAAGCAAGTACAAAAGCAATCGAAAAGGCTGGCCTTCAAAAAGATCAGATTCAGTTTTTCCTTGGCGGCGACCTCATTAATCAAATAACACCTACAAGTTTTGCCTGTCGAACTTTGGGTACACCCTATCTTGGCTTGTTTGGAGCGTGTTCTACCTCTATGGAAGGACTTGCTCTCGGCGCTTACCTTGTTAACACCAAAGGAGCGGATTATCTGTTAACAGGTGCTTCTAGTCATAACACCGCTGTTGAAAAGCAGTTCCGTTACCCAACTGAATACGGCGGTCAAAAGCCTCCCACTGCCCAATGGACCGTTACGGGTGCAGGAGTTGCCTTATTAAGTAGTTCCGGAAAAGGCCCTCGAGTTACTTCAGCCACAATCGGCCGGGTCATTGACATGGGATTGACCGATCCATTTAATATGGGAGGAGCCATGGCTCCAGCAGCTGTCGATACAATTGAGACCCATCTAAGAGAACGAAACATCGACCCTTCCTATTATGATTTGATTGTAACTGGAGATTTAGGAAAGATTGGGCAAAAAGCTTCATTAGAATTATTTAAAAAACATGGAACCCCTATACGTGAAGAACAGTATAAGGATTGCGGATTAATGATTTATAGAGAGGGGCAACCAGTTTTATCCGGAGCCAGTGGACCAGGATGTTCAGCAACGGTTGTATATGGGCATTTATTAAACCGCATGAAAAAGGGAGATTTCAAACGTATGTTAGTCGTAGCTACCGGCGCATTATTATCTCCTCTATCCTTTCAGCAAAGCGAGACGATTCCATGTATCGCCCATGCCGTTTCGATTGAATATGGTGGTGAATAGCAATGATGATTTATTTTTGGGCTTTTGTTGTAGGAGGCTTTATTTGTGTAATCGGGCAAATAATGTTTGATGTATTCAAGCTAACACCCGCCCATACATTAAGTACCTTTGTTGTCGTAGGTGCTCTTTTAGATGGGTTTGGTTTATACGAACCATTTATTGATTTTGCAGGTGCAGGCGCAACGATCCCCATTACAAGTTTCGGGAATTCGCTTGTGCATGGGGCAATGGCCGAGGCAGAAAAGCATGGCTTAATTGGTGTAATTTCAGGAATGTTTGAAGTAACTAGTGCCGGGATATCAGCAGCAATTATTTTCGGAATGATAGGAGCTATTATTTTTAAACCAAAAGGATAAGGAGAATATAGGATGACTATTGCATCTGAAGTGAAACAATGTGTCGCCAGCCTTAAGGGTGTAGAAGCTGGTTTATCTAGCCTTGCACTCCGAACTCAAGATGATGAATCGAAACGTATCCTGCATGAAACGATGATGGTAGTGAATGAAGTGATGAAGGATGTACACAAGCGAGTTGGAGAATTAGAACGAGAGGAACCACAATATAAGGGTTTTTGATTAAACCTATGATTTGCAGGAGGTGCTAAGTAATGCCTGAATGGTTACAAATCGTTTTACGGTCACTATTTTTTTTAATTGTCCTTTTTTTAATCACAAAATGGTTAGGTAAAAAACAGATATCTCAGCTTTCCTTTTTTGAATATGTAACTGGCATAACCATCGGGAACGTTGGGGCAGAGTTAGCCACAAAGGTTGAAGGAAGTATTATAAATGGGGTGCTTTCTATTCTCGTTTTTGCACTCGCACCTTTTATAGCAGGATTAATTTCTTTGAAAAGCAAAACTATTCGTGATCTTGTGGAAGGAAAAGCCTCAGTGTTTATTAAAGATGGAAAAGTCATGGAAGACAATTTAAAAAAGGAAAAGTATACAACTGATGAATTGTTAGGGTTACTTCGAAAGAAGGATGTCTTTGATGTAGCTGATGTTGAGTTTGGTTTGTTAGAAGCAAACGGTGACTTTTCTGTTATGTTAAAAAAGCAAAATCAACCTTTAACAGCAAAAGATTTGAATCTGGCAGTTGCTTCAGTCAAGGAGGCTCAGACTGTCATTATGGATGGAGAAATCCTTGATGAACCACTTTCCACGATTGGCCTAAACCGAAATTGGTTGAAAACCGAATTGGATAAGCTAGGCGTAACCATCGAGAATGTCTTTCTTGGACAAGCAAATTCCAATGGTGAATTAAACGTGGATCTTTTTGATGATAAAATTAAAGTGCCATCTCCACAAGAAAAGCCTTTGATGCTCGCAACTTTGAAAAAATGCCAAGCAGACTTAGAGTTATTTGCCCTTGGAACTGAATCAAAGGAAGCTAAAGAAATGTATAGCAAAAATAGTGAAAAATTGCAAAAGGCAATTGACCATGTAGCCTTCATCTTAAAAAACTAATTTATTTTATACTTTTGGGTTGATAAGAAAATTTAATCCCTCACTTTCATAAGTGATGTAATCAGTCCAATAATGACAATCGTCAGACATGAAAAAAGAAAAATTCTCATACCTAAGATAAAGACGGCAGCTGTAATAATGAGTGTATCAATGACAATAATAACTATAGCAATATCTATGGAGGAAGATTTGGAAATGAATTTTGCTAACAAATCTGTTCCTCCGCTGCTTGTCTCATATCGAAGCATAAGCCCTATGCCCAGCCCAATGATAGCTCCGCCAATTAACGAACTACTGAGAATGGAAATAGAAAATGCCTTTTTTAATGGACTCAACCAATCCATAAAAAGAGAAGTCAAAAGTAATCCATGGATGCTGCTATAGAAAAGGTGACGTTCATAGTACCAAGCATATATAAATAAAGGAATACTAAGAACTAACATGGATAACCCCGTTTGAAAGCCCAAAAAATAATGAATAATAAGAGCAATTCCAATAACACCGCCATCTATTAAATGATATGGAACTAAAAAACCATTAATTCCAATACCTATCAAAAAGCTACCAACGATTACAGCCATCACTTTTTGGAATTTAATAAAATCACCTTACCTCCCATTCGATATTCGATATTCGATATTCGATATTCGATATTCGATATTCGATATTCGATATTCCATAATATATGTCCAAGTTAGAACGTCAAGAATATACATGTAAAAAATTTTTTCCTCAGCACCCTTACTACAATTTTTGACACCACATTGAAAAAGCAGAGCCCTTAATGGGTCCTGCTTCATCATCTCTATCTAACAAAGACACTTATTATATAAATCAATATAAAATAAGCCCAGTCCAATGACTGGGCACTTACACCATTATTTCAATTCTAACAACACTACATTTTCAACATGTGTAGTCATCGGGAACATGTCGACAGGTTGGATATCAACTGCTTTATATCCGCCTTCTTCTAAAATATGAAGGTCCCGTGCCAAGGTTCCTGGGTTACAAGATACATAAACGACCTTTTTAGGTTTCATCTCAATGATTGTGTTTAGAAGAGATTCTTCACAACCTTTACGAGGTGGATCAACAACGATGACGTCTGCCATGTTACCCTTTTGATACCATTCAGCAATGACGTTTCCTGCATCACCAACGATGAATTCTGCATTTGTGATTTCATTTAATTCAGCGTTGCGGCGTGCATCTTCAATCGCTTCTGATACAACTTCCACACCAATAACCTTTTTCGCTTTTTGTGCTAAGAATAATGAAATGGTACCAATGCCACAATAAGCATCAATCACCGTTTCCTCGCCCGTTAGACCAGCATAATTAAGTGCTTTATCATAAAGAACCTTCGTTTGATCTGGATTAATTTGATAAAAGGATTTTGCGGAAATCGCAAATTTCACGTCACCGATCAAATCATAGATCACTTCGTTACCCCATAGCAAAGTCATGTTGTCGCCCAAGATAACATTTGTTTTCTTCGAATTTACGTTTTGGACGATTGATTTCACCTGTGGAAGACGTTCAACGATTTCCTTCACGATTGTTTCGATGAAAGGGATACTTTTCGTTCTTGTAACGAGTACTATCATCAATTCGCCTGTTTGCTTGCCATAACGAGCCATAATGTGACGCAATACACCTTTATGGGTTTTTTCATTGTAAGCAGGGATACCAAGTTTACTGATGATTTCTTTTACAACTTGAACAGCTTCACTAATCACTTCATTTTGGATAATGCTTTCTTTCGTTTCTACAATTTCATGTGTCCGTGGTTTAAAGAATCCCGCTATTAGCTTGCCGTCCTTTTCACCAACAGGCACTTGGGCTTTGTTACGATAATGAGTTGGGTTTTCCATACCAATTATCGGGTGTACCTTCACATCCTCAAGTTTTCCAATGCGAGTCATCACTTCACGGACTTGTTTTTCTTTGAATTCCAACTGTCCTTCATAGCTCATATGCTGTAGCTGACAGCCACCGTATTTATGAAAGTCTTCAGTTGTAATCTCAACTCGATACGGACTATTTTCTATAATCTCCATCAAACGTCCGAAGCCATAACCTTTATTTGTCTTCATTACTTTAACTTTTGCCTTTTCACCAGGAAGGGCGTTCTGAACAAAGATCGGATAGCCATCAACTTTAGCTACTCCAGCTCCTTCGTGCGTTAAATCTTCGAATAAAACCTCTATAATATCATTTTTAGCAACGGGTGCTGTTTTTTTCATATCATCTTCTCTTTTCTTTTATAAGCTAGCCTGTATTTTACCACATTCAGAGCCTTGCCACAAAACGACTCACCAATTTACATTGGTTTTCATAAAATAATAGTAGAAGGAATTACGTTTTTTCATAGTTCCATGTATAAAAGCGAGGTAAAAAAAGAAAAATAAGGAAAAATAGATGAGGTGAAGAAATGGGTTTGTTTAACTCTATATCTGCCTGGAATGCAAACAGGCTAGAAAAACATCGAGTAAGCATGGAGGAAAAGGGCCTCTGTCCGGATTGTTATGGGCGAGGATACAGCTCTTTCGTACCAACGGAATATCATTTTTCCGATATACACGACTGTCCCGGCTGCAACGGAACCGGAGTTTATGCTGATTGGGCTGCGATGAACGGACAGCAAATGTAGATCCCATTCCACTAAGAAAAGTTCAATGAATGGTGGAAGAAGTGATATATCAAAACACACGTAAAAAGGACCCCCTGTTAAACAAGGGGTTCTTCTAATTTTTTTACCATATATCCAAATTCATAGCCACTTATCATAATGGTTTTTATTTTCTTATATCCTAACCTGTTATAGAGACGATTTGCCCCTTCATTCACATCTTCAACGACTAAAGAAACCCTTGGGTAGCCTTTTTCCTTAGCATACTCCTCAACATATTGAATCAGTGCACTTCCAATTCCTTTCCCTTGAAAATTCGGGTCAACACATAATGTATCCAGATAAAAGTCATCACTCTCTGCTTCCTTGTCGAGTGTAATACTCGAATCTTTCATTTTCCGCCGTAATCTTTCAACTATTGGTTCATCTAACCCTTTAGCATCTTTTCCATGATAGGCAATGATCAGTCCAGATACTTCCCCATTATGTTCACTAACGAAGGTATTTTCATAGCTGATTCGATTTCCACTTTTTCTAAAAAAGTCGGCAAGAACGGCGAGTATTGTTTCTTCTTCTGTTTCGCCAGTTAACTCCTCGGCAATTTCCTTTATCGCAAGTCGTGTTAATACTGCTGCCTTTTCTGCGTCTTCTGGTGTCGCTCTTCTGATGTACACGTTACCCATTCTCCTTGCTAGATTAAAATTAAAAGGCCACCCACTTTAGTGACCTTCTTTTCATTATTTATTTGTTGGATCGTCCGGCAATATTCCTTCCGGGATGAATACATCAAAATGACGGTACTGGTTTACGAATTCAGCTGGGGCCATGCCACCAAATTCCCCGTCCAAATTAAGCATCATGTCTTTTTTGGCAGTTACTTTGATCCGATTTGCTTTTTCATAAATGACATTTTTATCATGTATATGTTCACCGCGCATTGCCAAAGTTACGACTCGGACAATATCAGCAAGATTTGCCTTTTTCAAAATAAGTAACGTGAACATGCCGTCATTAAGGGATGCGTCTGGTGCGAGTTTTTCGAAGCCACCGACCGAATTTGTATTGGCGACTAAAAATAGCATAATCTCGCCTTCGAAAAGCCTTCCATCATATTCGATTGAAACTTCTGTCGGCTTGATAGAAGGTAGCATTTCAATCCCTTTAATGTAGTAAGCTAGCTGCCCAAGCATTGTTTTCAGCTTGATTGGCACGTCGTAGGTCAATTCAGTCAATCGACCCCCACCAGCAATATTGATGAAATATTTATCATTCATTTTTCCAATATCGATTGGCATCGTATGCCCACTGGCAATAATATCAGCTGCCCCTTCGATTGACTTCGGTAAATGCAGTGCCCGCGCGAAATCATTCGTCGTTCCTGTCGGAATAATTCCTAGTTTTGGGCGCTTTTCTGCAGTGGCCAGTCCATTAACAACCTCATAAATCGTTCCGTCGCCTCCTGCTGCAATGACAATATCATAGCCGCGTTCAATGGCAATTTTAGCTGCATTCGTTGCATCACCAGCACCGGTCGTCGCATGTGTAGAAGCCTCATATCCAGCTGCTTCAAGCTTTGCAAGCACCCCTGGTAAACTCTTCTTAATGGCTTCCCGGCCTGATGTCGGGTTGTAAATCAACCTTGCTCTTTTCATTTCCCATCATCCTTATACAAATTGATTCCATAAATTACATATTAATCGTTCACTACATGAAAAGCAATATTCGAAAAAAAAGAGGACCGCATTTCGGCCCATTTCTTTATATGCTTTTTCTAGAAATCTTATCAGGGAAATTATAAAGCTTTTTACAATTTTATTCTAGTAAATGGTTTAAAATTATGGGTAATGAACATTCACTTTATATGTATCGAAGACAGTTAAGATATGATTCCCTTTTCCAGACTTTAGTGTACCATTCTTTTTTTCAGTTTTTTCAGTGCCTTCTTCATTCGTGTCTTCTTCTTTTATCTCGGTCGTTTTCCAGCTATTTTCAGGCCCCTCGAGCTCCTCGACACCTTTTGCTTCAATCTTGATATCACTATTTTCTTGAAGGTATACGCTAAGGTAGCCGCTATCTTTTACACTCCAATTACTTAAAAGCTGTCTTGGCTTTAAGACAAGATCCGTGCTTTGTCCATTAATCTCTAATGATAATTCAGCAGGGATAATAAGAGTAGCCTTGAGATTCGTCCTGCCTCCGCCTAAAAGGCTATTTTGAACCGGTAAATCCTTGAAGCTGATATAAAGTGTATCACCGTTTCTCTCAACCATTAAATAATCTTCCGTCTTTTTCAACAGGGATTCAGCATCTACTGTTACAAGCTCATCATATGTCCCGAATATAGAAACTTCTTCATCGGTCCCACTTTCAACCGTCAATGGGTATGATCCAGAATCTAGAACGACCCTCTGAATGTCTTTTCCAGCCTTTTCATTGAACCCAGGTAAATTCACTGTTTTTTCTTCGCTTTGCACGGCTGCCCTGACTTGATCCATTATTCCACTTGATGTCAGCAGAATTAAAACAATTCCCGTCGTTCCAAGCAATCCTACGAAAAGAATACTAAGAATATCATATTTTACAAAGGAACTTTCTTTTCTGGAAAAATAGATATAGAAGAGAATTTCCACTCCCAAAATAATGAAAAGCAACGGCCACCAAGAAAGAAGAATCGTCGTCATATTCATATTTGCGATTTGAGAAATCAGTAAAATCATACCTAAACCAACCAGAGAGACTCCCATTGAAATTGTTCCGACTCTCCATGTTCTCATTTTGTCTCCTCCTTGTCTCTCGCTTTTTTACTTCCAGCTAACAATTTTATTCCTCCACCTATAAGAAGGATACACACGAGTACTTTTTGAAAATAATCTCTAAACCAATATTCTAAGTTGCTTCCAACCCATTCATCTAAATGAGGTGCAATTGCCGGAACGATAATGTTACTTGCCAAGAAATAAATTCCTAGCCCCACCAAACCAAGGCCTACCCATTTTTGCTGATTGACAATTCCCGAAATTATGGGCGTATCTTCAACAGGACCCTCTTCCATTTTAGCCGCTTTTTGTAATCCATCAAAAAAGCTGTAAAACCAGATGATCGGAATAAGGAAAAAGAAGAATCCTAAACGGAGTAAATCCAATATATAAATGGCGAATAAAAAGCCGGCCATTAATTGGATTCCGCGTTTTTGCAGCCCTAAATATAAATGACCTGCCCCAGGGAAAATGGCGAATAAAGTCGCGACCGATTTACTCTTCTTCCCAGATTCCCGTCTCTCCTCGAAATCTTCCAACACGGTCCGATCAATAAGCTCCTCACCCCTTTGCTTTTTATTCAGCTGTTGAACAGAATCAAAAAAACTGTAAATCCAGATAACTGGCAATAAAGCCATGAATATTAGCAGACCTTCCATTTGTGTCATCACACTGATGAATATCACCATAATGCCAAGGCCTAAAAAGCCAATTAGAAAAATAAGTCCCCGATTCATGAGGCCGAGCTGAAAATGTCCGAGACCAGGCACGAATGAAAGGACAATTACATAGAATCTTTCTGCTTCCGGCTGATCCACTATTCCCCCTGCATCCGTTTCGCTTTTAGGATTTCTTAGAGAGGTAACTACCAAGTCAAATATACTGATGAAATAAAACACCATTCCTATAATGGAAAAGGCAAGAAACGCTTCCAATTGACTAATCAATGTAAGAAAAAAGCCTCCCAGCCCTAATCCAAGCGTGGCTAGAAAATAAAATAAACCTTTATATCTCCTACCTAGGTAAAAATGACCAAAACCCGGAAGAAATGATAACAAAAAAGCTAATATCGGACTTTTATTCATTTCTAAACCCCTCCTTATTTTTCTTTTCAATAGAGTCCATCCAATTAAATGTTTTATCAATAAGACCATCGGTTAAGGTCTGAGTTTCCTTTACAGTACTGGATTCTACAGAATCAACGTATTCAGTCAGGGATTGAAAAACTCCGGCTGCCATTAATAGAATCGTAAAACCAGCGGCAATCAGGTAATGTCTTGTAATCGTCCGAAGAGATTTTTCTTTTCTGATTTGCTTAACCTCTTCATTAGATACTTCATTTAGTTGAGCAATCGAGCTCATAACAGAATCTGCTATATCAAGTTCTTCAACGAGCAGACTAGATTCAGCTCTTTCCATCGCCTCCATATAGACTGTTAAACACTCGTCACAGGAGTATAAATGATTTTCATATTCTATTTTTAGATTATCAGGCATTTCATCCGCCAAATAAGCAATCCACCCTGCTTCAGAAACATGGTTCATGAAAAATCCTCCTCTTTCCAATGTTTTCTCATCCAATTCCTTGCCCGATATAGCTTTACCTCAACAGATTTGACTTGAATCTGCTGTTCCTCTGCAATTTGCTGGAATGTTTTTTCTTGTATGTAATAGCCATACACAACGTCCCGATACCCCTCCGGAAGGTCATTCAGCTTCCGTAATACTTGCTTTCGTTTTTCATTTCGAAAAAACACTGCCTCAACATCATCAGATAGGCCTAAATGAGCTTCCGAAGGCTGTACTTCATGTGATTCTTCCTTTTGCCTTTCTCGTTTTCTCTTCAAATCTATTGCATGATTGACGGCAATACGCGTAATCCATGTTTTAAAACCTTGATTTTTATATTGAGGAAGAGAAGTATAGATTTTGATAAAGACTTCCTGGGTGACATCTTCTGCATCCTTTTGATTGCGTAAAACGGAATAGACGGTTCTAAAAATCGTCTCCTTATACGTTTCTATCAATATCCGGAAAGCATGATCATTTCCACCTCTCACCTTCTCCACTAACTCATCTGTCACTTCTCTCCCCCCTTTCATTTAAGCATTCATGTAATAGACGACACAAAAAGGAGTTACCCCTACAGATAACTCCAAAAAAAATATAAAATTAATTTCTCACTTATAAGTTCCAGTATTTCCTCGTAAAACTCTTTTGATAACCATATGAAAACCGCATCACTTAGAAAGTGATACGGTCAATTATTAACGTTTATTGATTTCTTCAACCAAAATTTTATTAACAAGTTGTGGATTAGCTTGGCCTTTTGTCGCTTTCATAATTTGTCCGACAAGGAAGCCGATTGCTTTTTGTTTACCAGCTTTAAAATCTTCAATTGATTGCGGGTTATTATTCAAAGCTTCTTCAACCGCTGATCGTAATGCACCTTCGTCAGAAATTTGGACAAGTCCTTTTTCCTTAACGATCGTTTCTGCGTTACCACCGTTTTCGATCAACTCTTTGAATACCTTTTTCGCGATTTTAGAAGAAATTGTACCATCTTCAATCAGTTTGATCATTCCTGCCAATGATTCAGCAGTCAACGCCATATCATGCAGTTCTTTCCCTTCTGCGTTTAAGAAAGCAGAAACCTCACCCATGATCCAGTTCGATGCAAGTTTCGCATCCGCACCTGAAGCAACTGTTGCTTCAAAGAAATCAGCCATTTCTTTTGTTACCGTTAAAACAGCAGCATCATACTCTGGTAAACCAAATTCTTCAACGTAACGTTTTTTTCGTGCATCTGGAAGTTCTGGAATCTCCGCAGTAATGCGTGCTTTCCATTCTTCGTCGATATGGATAGTCAATAAATCTGGTTCCGGGAAATAGCGGTAATCATCAGAGCCTTCTTTAATACGCATTAGAACTGTTCTACCTGTAGCTTCATCGAAACGACGTGTTTCCTGTTCGATTACGCCGCCTTCATTCAATACTTCTGCTTGTCGGATTTCTTCATGCTCCAACCCTTTACGAACGAAGTTGAATGAGTTCAAGTTTTTCAATTCAGTTTTCGTACCGAATTCTTTTTGCCCAACTGGTTTCAAGGAAATGTTAGCATCACAGCGAAGTGAGCCTTCTTCCATTTTACAATCGGAAACACCTGTGTATTGAATAATGGATTTCAATTTTTCCAGATAAGCATACGCTTCTTCAGGAGACGTGATATCCGGCTCGGATACGATCTCAACAAGCGGAGTACCTTGGCGGTTGTAATCACAAAGTGAATAGTTCCCTTTATGTGTCAGCTTACCAGCATCTTCTTCCATATGAATACGTGTAATGCCGATTTTCTTTTTCTTGCCACCGACTTCGATTTCAATCCAGCCATGTTCACCGATTGGCTGATCGAATTGAGAAATTTGGTAAGCTTTCGGATTGTCTGGATAAAAATAGTTTTTCCGGTCAAATTTCGTGATTTCTGCCACTTCACAATTTAGCGCGATAGCAGCTTTCATTGCAAAATCAACAGCCTTTTTATTGACGACAGGCAATACACCTGGATAGCCAAGATCGATTACAGTCGTATTGCTATTTGGAGAGGCACCGAATTGGTTCGGGCTCGATGAGAAAATTTTTGAATCTGTTTTTAATTCTACGTGTACTTCTAGACCAATTACCGTTTCAAAGTCCATTTTTTTCACCCCTTACAGCTTAGGAAATTGTTTATGAAAATCTGTTGCTTGCTCAAATGCGTGAGCAGCGCGGTAAATCGTGCTTTCATCAAAATGCTTCCCGATCATTTGCAGACCAAGCGGTAGACCATTAGCAGCGAAACCACAAGGTACGGAAATACCTGGTACGCCAGCAAGGTTGACAGGAATCGTTAAAATATCATTCGCATACATCGTTAATGGATCGGCAACTTTTTCACCGATTTTGAAAGCTGGTGTAGGTGTTGTCGGTCCAACGATTACATCATATTTTTCAAATACATCTTCAAAGTCTTTTTTGATCAATGTACGCACTTTTTGAGCCTTTTTATAATAAGCATCATAATAACCAGAGCTTAAGGAGAAAGTTCCAAGCATGATACGGCGTTTTACTTCGTCACCGAATCCTTCCGATCGAGTTTGCTTGTACATTTCAATTAAGGTTTCTGCATTATCTGTACGGTGACCGAAGCGAACGCCATCAAAACGGGAAAGGTTTGCCGATGCTTCTGATGAAGAAAGCAGATAGTAAGCAGCTAGAGCATATTTGGAATGCGGCAGGGAAACTTCTTCCCATACAGCTCCAAGTCCTTCTAATACTTTTAAAGCTTCAAGTACAGAATTACGTGCTTCTTCCCCAACACCTTCACCAAGGTATTCTTTAGGAACTGCAATTTTCAACCCTTTAACATCGCCTGTTAATGAATTCACAAAATTCGGTACGTCTAAGTTAGCAGATGTGGAATCCATTGGATCGACGCCTGAAATCGCTTCAAGAAGGTATGCATTATCTTCAACCGTTCTTGTCACCGGACCGATTTGATCTAATGAAGAAGCAAAGGCTACAAGTCCGAAACGGGAAACCCGTCCATATGTAGGCTTTAAGCCGACAACTCCGCAGTATGCAGCTGGTTGGCGAATCGATCCACCTGTGTCAGAACCTAATGAGAATAAGACTTCACCAGAAGCGACAGATGCAGCTGAACCACCTGAAGAGCCACCTGGTACATAATCCGTATTCCATGGATTGCGTGTTGCCTGATATGCTGAGTTCTCATTTGAAGAACCCATCGCAAATTCATCCATGTTCAATTTTCCAATTGTCACCGTTTCTGCCTGCTGTAACTTTTGAACAACGGTTGCATCATAGATTGGATCAAAGTTCTCCAAAATTTTGCTCGCACAAGTTGTCCGTAAATTTTTAGTAACAATATTATCCTTCACACCGATTGGCATGCCAAATAGGGCGCCTTGGCTCTCGCCTTTTACTAATTGGTCATCCAATTGTTTTGCTTGGTTGCGGGCGTTTTCTTCATCTAATGTCAAAAATGCCTTCACCTTGTCTTCTACTTGTCCGATTCGCTTATACGATTCGTTAACAAGATCAGTAACGCTGATCTCTTTATTATGTAAACGTTGATGAAGCTCGGAAACTTTTTGTTCGAACAACGACATCATTGTCCCTCCTTATTCCATAATGGCTGGTACACGGATATATCCTTCTTTGCTATCCGGTGCATTCTTAACTACTTCTTCTACTGGTAATCCTGGTTTTGCAACATCTTCGCGCATTACATTTTTCATATCCAAAACGTGAGAAGTCGGGTTTACCTGATCCGTATCAAGTTCATTCAACTGCTCCGCAAATGAAATCATTTGTTCAAGCTGATTCTGAAACTGTTCTGCTTCTTCTTCCGTAATTGCCAAACGAGCCAAATGGGCAACGTGTTTTACTTGTTCCATAGAAATTCGTGACATTCTCTTCACCTCCGAAAAAATATCCAAATCGACTAAAATAGTCGCTTTTCTCCATAAAATCATCGTTTAAATCATATCAAACTATTGCACAGTAAAGCAACAAGAGATACCATGTCGAAATTCAAATATTTCTTAAAGAAAAAGAAGTATTTTCCGGGAAATATGAGAAAGTTGCCGAAATTTCCGGGGAAATTCCAAGAAGGCGGTCAAATTAGTCAAATGTTCTCGATTCTTGCAAAAATCCCTTCCTAAATAGGAAGGGATTACATTTCCATTAATATGCTTCTGAAGTCGTTTTTCCTTGCATATGAAGGATAAGATAATCGGGTCCTCCTGCTTTTGAGTCTGTACCTGACATATTAAAGCCTCCGAACGGCTGATAGCCTACAATCGCGCCCGTACATCCACGGTTGAAGTATAGATTTCCCACATGAAAATCATCACGTGCTTTTTCCATATGTTCACGATTATTTGTAATTACTGCTCCCGTCAGACCATAATCCGTATTATTTGCAATCTCAATCGCTTCATCAAAGTCTTTTGCTTTCGAAAAAGCAACAACTGGGCCGAAAACCTCTTCTTGCATGAGCCGGGCATACGGATCAAGATCGGCAATGATCGTTGGTTCAATGAAATAACCGGTTGTATCATCACCCTTTCCACCAGCGGCTAAACGACCTTCTTGTTTCCCAATTTCAATGTATTCCATGATTTTTTTATAAGCTTGACCATCGATGACCGGCCCCATGAAGTTTGCACCATCTTCTGGATCACCAACGGACAATTCCTTTGCCAGTTCTAAAGCACGCTCTAGCACCTGATCATATACTTCAGCAACAATGACCGCCCGGGAACAGGCAGAACACTTTTGCCCGGAAAAACCGAATGCCGAATTCACGATCGATTGAGCAGCCAATTCAAGGTCCGCTTCCTTATCAACTACAATCGTATCTTTACCACCCATTTCCGCAATCACCCGCTTCAGCCAAATTTGACCTTCATTCACTTTTGCGGCACGTTCATAAATTCTCGTACCTACTTCACGAGATCCTGTAAATGAAACAAAACGGGTGCGGGGATGATCGATAAGATAATCGCCTACTTCTGAACCGCTCCCCGGGACAAAGTTCAATACCCCATTAGGCAGACCTGCTTCCTCCATCACCTCCACAAATTTAGCCGCGATAACCGGAGTAGTCGATGCCGGTTTTAACAGAACCGTATTTCCCGTTACGATGGCCGCAACAGTCGTTCCTGCCATAATAGCAAAAGGAAAATTCCACGGGGAAATAATAATTCCCACTCCAAGTGGAATATAATCATAGCGATTATTTTCATTCGGTCTGCTCTGTACAGGAATTCCGTCTTTTAATTTGAGCATCTGCCTTGCATAAAACTCTAAGAAATCGATAGCCTCAGCCGTATCACCATCTGCCTCATTCCACGGCTTGCCAGCTTCTTTCGTCAGCAAGGCCGAAAATTCATGTTTCCTCCGTCGGACAATAGCTGCCGCTTTGAACAGTATATCTGCCCTTACTTCAGGCTTTACCTTACGCCATGTCTGAAAGGCCGCATCCGCTGCCTGAACTGCCTTCTCAGCCAACTCACGATTGGCTTTCGATACATAGCCTATCACTTCTTCTTTTTTAGCTGGATTAATAGAAATAATTTTATTTTCTGTAGAGATTTTTTCTCCACCAATGACTAAATCATAATTCTGACCTAAGTATGTTTTCACCCTGCCTAACCCCTGTTGATACGCCTCGCTATTTGCCACTTGAGAAAAATCCGTAAACGGTTCATGTTTATACAATTGCACCAAAACAATCCCTCCCTGTTTTAAATAACTTTTCAACACTATCAATCTTATTCTAACTAAAACTGTTAAACTCTTCAAATTATGTATAAATAAGATAATATCATTCAAGAATAATAGCCAGGCATAAAGCCATTTTGTTAAGGTTACTCATGGCTAGATTTGTTCCAAATAAAAAAGATGAAGCTTGTTAAGCTTCATCTTTTTTTTATTCGTATATATGCACGGTTGGTTCGTCTTGATTTGCCTCGCGAACAATAAGTGCTTCGGGTCCATTTACAGAAGTGATCGATACTTGTACTGCAATATATTTAGGGAAACGTTCCATTACAAGACCAGCCACATATTGTGTAAAGCCAATCGCTTCTGAGTTTCCATAAAATTGGATAGGGATATCGATGTTCAAGCTTTGTAATTGGTCATCCATATAAAATGCCCTGCCAATAACTCCATTAAAGTTAGGGAAATATTCTTCAACATCCTCTTTAAAATTTGTGAATGTGTTGACGTCATCCCTATATTTTTTTTCTGCACTTGCCGAAGGGAATAGGAAGTATTCTTCGTTTAAGTTTGTCCATTTTCCAATATTGTTAGAGTTTTTCCCTATATTCGTATAGGAAATAAAATTCCCAGGCACTACAGAGGATTTTTCATTTTGCTCAAACAAGGCAATGGTAATCGGAACATTTTTCAGCTTGTCCATATTACGCAATCTTTTTAAGACTTCCTCAGCAATTTTCTCCCCTTCTTGTTTTAGTTCTTTACTATCAATTTTCTTTTCATAGGTTGCCCCGTATGCTTCTTTTTGATAGTAATGGACTGAATTTAGGGCAAGGCCTATTACAACTCCACCAAGGCTAACTGTGCTATCCTTTGATTTCACCAAATAGTTATGTTCTAAAATATGAGCCAGGTAAATTGGATTTTCCGCATTCCGCTTATCAATGTCACCTGTACCTGAATCAACTGGATTTAAACCTACGTTATCACTTTCTTTCTTGTTCTTTTCTTTCAACTGACTTTTTGTATATTTTCTGTTCAACCAGGATGATATCTTGGAACTGTCGAGCATTTGCCCCTCTTGAAATAGGTATTCTTCCGGGTCAAATTGAGTTTGTGCCAACCGCATCAGTCCATTTTCAAACTCTTCGATATCATATCGAGTATTTAAATTCGAAACGACCAAACCGCGGGCTTTTGATGGCTCAAACGGAAGAATCGTTTGATAATATTCTTCCGAAATTTTATACTTCGGAATAATTGCTGTATCCTTTTCGTTTTTGGAGTCTTGAACTACCTCTTGCTTATCCTCAAAACTAGGTGCACATCCAGCAAGAAGTAGTATAAGAATCATCCCCAAAATAGAGTGTTTCCTCATAGCTACACCTCTTATTTTTTTAGTTCCTCAATCAGTCTCTCTTCATCCCATACGAGAACGCCTAGGCTTTCTGCCTTTTCTAGTTTGGAACCAGCATCTTCGCCGGCCACGACCAAATCCGTTTTCTTGCTGACACTTCCAGCAACGTTAGCTCCTAGCGCCTCTAATTTTTCTTTCGCTTCATTACGTGTTAGCTGATGCAGTTTCCCTGTCAAAACGACTGTTTTTCCAGCGAAAATGGAATCGATTTCTTCTATAGAAACAGCTCTTGCCCCTTTATAGATAAGGTTCACACCGGCTGCTTCCAACTCATTCAACAGTGCATGCACTTCCTCCAATTCAAAATATGCCACGATGGAATCAGCCATTTTTTCTCCAATTTCATTAATTGCTGTAAGTTCTTCACGGCTCGCCTTGCTTAATGCTTCCATAGTGCCGAATTCCCTCGCAAGAGTCTTCGCTGCTTTCGAACCAACATGGCGGATACCAAGGCCGAATAGTAATTTTTCTAGCGAATTGCTTTTCGAAGCTTCGATTGCCTGAAGGAGTTTATTGACGGATTTATCTCCCATCCGTTCCAATGCTATCACTTGATCGTATGTAAGCTTATAAATATCAGCTACATCCTGTATGAGCGCTTCCTTAAATAACTGGCTAATGACTTTTTCACCTAAACTGTCGATATTCATTGCTGTCCGTGATACAAAGTGAATCAAGCCCTCTCGGATTTGTGCCGGACATTTCGGGTTGATGCATCGCAGGGCGACCTCCCCGTCCAGTCGGACAAGCTCGCTATCACATTCTGGGCACTCAGTCGGCATCTGGAACTCGACTTCTTCCCCCGTACGACGTTCTGCTAGTACATTGACGACCTCTGGAATGATATCGCCTGCTTTTTTCACGACCACTTGATCTCCAATACGGATGTCCTTTTCACGGATTAAATCTTCGTTATGCAGCGAAGCTCGTTGCACAGTCGTTCCGGCTACCCGAACAGGGTCCAAAACAGCCGTTGGTGTCAACACTCCCGTACGGCCAACATTCAGCTCGATACCTCTTAGTGTTGTGATGACTTCTTCGGCTGGAAATTTGTAGGCAATCGCCCATCGCGGACTTTTTGCCGTAAAGCCTAGTTCATCCTGCTGTTCAAGTGAATCCACTTTTACGACAATTCCATCGATATCGTAGGCCAAGTTTGGACGTTGTTCAGTCCATTCTTCAATATAGGCAAGAACTTCCTCTATATTCGTACAGGTTTTTCGTTCCTTATTTGTTTTAAACCCTAGTTCATCCAATAAATCTAGACCCTCGCTGTGAGAACGAACCCCTGTTTCACCTAAATCAGCAATCGCATAAAGGTATACATCCAAGTTCCGTTTCGCAGCAAGTTTTGGGTCAAGTTGTCTCAAAGAGCCAGCAGCTGCATTACGAGGATTTGCAAAAGGTTCTTCCCCGCGTTCTTCCTTCGCCTTATTTAGAGATTCGAATGATTTTTTTGGCATGAATGCCTCACCACGCACTTCTATGGCGATAGGCTCCCGTACCTTCAAAGGAATTGACTTGATTGTTTTCAGGTTTTCGGTAATATCTTCACCAATTGTTCCGTCTCCTCGGGTTGCTCCTCTTACGAAATATCCATTTTCATATTGAAGTGTGACGGCAAGTCCATCTATTTTCAATTCACATACATAGGAAAAATTGTCACCTACAGCCTGTCGGACCTTTCTGTCGAAATCGCGTAAGTCACTTTCATTGAAAGCATTACCTAGGCTAAGCATCGGTGTCGTATGCTCCACTTTTTCGAACATATCCAGGATGGCCCCACCGACCCGCTGTGTTGGAGAATCGGCTGTTTTCAGCTCGGGAAATTTCTCTTCATACTCAATTAATTCACGTAAAAGCCGATCATATTCAGCATCAGGTACGGATGGCTGGTCCTTCACATAATATTCATAGCTATATTGGTTCAATAAAGTTTGCAGCTCAAGAACAATCTTCTCTGCAGCTTGTATGTCCATACGTTCAATCCTTTCTAAAGAAGACTCCACCGCACTTCATCTTAGAAGAGCGGTGTCTAAGTCAGATATCCCTATTCTTCACCAGTAGACGCATATTCATAGCTTATGCTTTTTCTATTGGTGCAAATTTCGCCAATAGGCGTTTAATGCCGATTGGACTTGGGAATGCAATATCCAGTTCCTTTCCTTCGCCTTCTCCTTTTACACTCACCACGGTTCCAATCCCCCACTTTTTATGGGAAGCCTTGTCACCAACGGCCCAACCAATCTCTTCACCGCCTGTTGCAGATGGGGCAGAAACAGCTCGCCCAAAGGTAGGCATTTTTCTTGTGGAAGCCGTCGCAGTGTTCCCTGTTCTCGCCGGAGAACTGAATGGAGTCTGCTTGGATCTAGGAGCAGGTTTCGGTTTAAGATCTTCAAGAAGTTCCTCGGGTATTTCTCCGATGAACCGTGAGACTGGATTCATGCTCGTCCGTCCATACAGTGTCCGCATTTGGGCATTACTGATGAACAACTCATTTTCAGCCCTTGTAATCCCCACATAAGCAAGACGGCGTTCTTCTTCCATCTCCTCCTCATCCATGAGCGAGCGGCTATGAGGGAAAACTCCTTCTTCAAGGCCCAGTAAAAAGACTACCGGATATTCTAATCCCTTCGCCGAATGTAGTGTCATTAACGTTACCGTATTTGTTGCTTCTTCGGAGTTCTCATCTAATTGGTCAATATCAGCAACCAACGCCAGGTCAGTTAAAAAGCCAATCAATGATTTGTCCTCGCTGTTACTTTCGAATGCTTTCGTTACAGATAAAAACTCATCTATATTTTCAAGACGGCTTTGTGATTCAATTGTTTTTTCTGCTTGCAGCATCTCACGGTAACCGGTTTTTTTAATGACTTCTTCCACCAGTTCCGTCACAGATAAGTACTCCTGCTGATTTGTATAGTTAGTAATTAACGTGTGGAATTCCCTTGCTGCTTTGGTAGCCTTCCCGCTTATCCCAATCATTTCCACGGACTCAAGTGCTTTATAAATGGAAAGATCATATTGATCTGCATAATCTGCTACTTTGTCCATTGAAGTTGCACCAATACCTCGTTTCGGTACATTTATTACACGGCGAAGACTGATGTCATCATCAGGATTTGCAATAAGACGCAGATAGGCAAGTAAATCCTTAATCTCTTTACGATCATAGAACTTAGTGCCGCCGACGATTGCATAGTTAATATTGGATTTAAGCAGAACTTCCTCCATTACCCGTGATTGTGCATTTGTTCTGTAAAGGATTGCTATATCGGAATATTTTCTACTACCGTCCTTAGCTAATTCATTTATCTTTCCTGCTACAAATTGCGCTTCCCCTTGTTCATTGTCTGCACGGTAATAGAAAATCTTATTACCATCTACATTCTCAGTCCAAAGATTTTTCGGCTTCCGGTTTCGATTATTATCGATGACCTTATTCGCCGCTTCAAGAATCTTTTTCGTTGAACGATAATTCTGTTCAAGGAAAATCATATTGGCATTAGGATAATCTTTTTCAAATGAAAGGATATTCGCAATATCCGCACCGCGCCAGCGATAGATCGACTGATCTGAATCCCCTACAACACAGAGATTACGGAATCGTGAAGCTAGCAGTTTAACAAGCATATATTGAGCCCGGTTTGTATCTTGATACTCATCAACATGAATGTATTGAAACTTCCGCTGATAATATTCTAGCACTTCCGGTATAAGTTGGAACAATTGAATCGTCATCATGATCAAATCATCAAAATCGAGGGCTGAATTTTTCCGCAAACGTTTTTGGTATTCTGTATATACATCTGCCGTTACTTTAGTAAAATAATCTGACGCAGTTTTGAGGTATTCTTCTGGTCCGACCAATTCATTTTTTGCTGAACTGATACTACCTAAAATGGCCCGGTAATCATATTTCTTTGTATCCATATTACGGTCTTTCATAATTTGCTTTATGACTGATTGCTGATCCGTCGTATCTAAAATTGAGAAATTCCTATTAAATCCAATCCGATCAATATCTCTTCGCAAAATACGGACACACATAGAGTGGAACGTTGAAATCCAGATATCTTCGGACGCACCGCCCAGAATGCTACGGATTCTTTCTTTCATTTCACGTGCGGCTTTATTAGTAAATGTGATTGCAAGGATATTCCAAGGTGCTATCTCCTTTTCAACCATCAAGTAAGCAATACGGTGAGTCAGCACACGCGTCTTTCCACTTCCTGCCCCAGCCATAATTAGAAGTGGACCATCTGTTGCTTTTACTGCTTTTTGTTGCTGTTCATTCAAACCTATTAGTAATTTTTCCGCTAAATATTGCATTATCACACCACCTATACGAACATTCGTTTCTGTTTTAGTATACTACATTTTTTCCCTATTTACATTTTGGCCAAATTATCATTTAACTGCCTCAACTGTTGCAAGCGCCGTTTTCAAATCTTCATAGATCACATTACCAACAACGATTACGTCCGCGAACTCCGCCATCTCTTTGGCCTGCTCTACTGATTTAATCCCACCGCCGTAGAATAGTACAGTATTCTCCAAACTCTCTCTAGCCGCTTCCACCATCTGGACATCGCCATAAGCACCGCTGTATTCAAGATAAAAAACCGGCAGTTTGAACATCTTTTCTGCCATCATTGCATATGCACCCACATCATCCATATCTAGATCCGTATTGGCTTTCGTCAATTGAGCCGCCTTACACTCAGGATTTAAGATGCAATATCCTTCTACGAAAATTTCATCCCAATTCAAAAGGTATCCGTATTCTTTGACTGCTTGCTGATGCAGTTTCATCATCCAATCTGGATTGGTGCTATTTAGGACACTCGGAATAAAATATAAATCGAATCCCGGCGTCACTGTTTCAACCGATGAAATCTCCATCACACATGGGACTGTATATCGCCTAACTCGCGCCATCAAATGAAGTACATTCTCAAGCGTAATTCCATCGGTGCCTCCAACCATAATTGCATCTGTACCAGATTCACAGACTTTTTCTAACGCCTCATCGCTTATTTCTTTATTTGGATCGAGTTTGAAAACATGTTTCCACTCGCGAAAATCGTACATTATAATCCTCCATTCACACTTCCCATTTCACCATTATAGCATTAAGATTTTTCATTAAAAAAGAGAAGTATCGATAAAATGTTTACCAACTGGAAACCTCTGAATCTAAAATCCAATATAACACGGTTTCGACTGGACGGTAGCTGCTATAGAAAACGCTTACTCAAAATAAAAAGCCGGGAAACGAATTCCTCGGCTTTTTCTATTTCATACAATATAAAAAAATCGAATTCATTAAGATTCCGTTGTTTCTTCAACGTTTTCCTTTATACGGTTAAGAGCCATGGTGTAGGCATCATTTCCGTAGTTTAAGCAGCGTTTAACCCTAGAAATCGTGGCCGTGCTAGCGCCTGTTTCGTTTTCGATTTTATGATAGGTTTTACCTTCTTCAAGCATACGGGCTACTTCAAGGCGCTGTGCTAATGATGAAATTTCATTGACTGTACATAAGTCATCAAAAAATCGATAGCATTCGTCTAAATCGCGCAAGGAAAGTATCGACTTAAACAGCTGATCCGTTTCTTTCCCTCTTAACTTATCAATTTGCATGTTTCTCCCCCTCAATTTTCATGGGTATCAAAATGAGACGTCTTCTACTAAACCAGGTTGATTCGGAATAATATTGACCCAAGTTTTCCCCGGTATCAACCCTACTTCTTTATCGTTTTTCACTGGTATAATTCGACCATCTTTATTAACCCATTCTACTTCATTGACCTTCCCCTTTTGAAGTAAATAACCTTTTCCGCCACTTTTTAAATCAATTTTAAGGCGTCCTTTATCATCAACCACTTGATGAGTGGTCTCAATGATGAATATATTATCCAGTAAAATCGGTTTGCTTGATTTATGCTCGACTGTTTGCTCACCATTAGAATAACGTTTATATTTCTCTTCTGTTCCTTCATATTCATACTTTACATTGAACTCTGCCGATCCGTAGGATATCTCAATTTTCAAAGCCGATTCTCCTTGCAGACCAACCGCCTCTTCCTCTGTCAGGAAAGTAAATGGCTCTGGTGCACCTGTCAGCTCATATCCTTTTTCCTTCGCACCCTTTTCAATATTATCAAAAGAAGTGTAGGAATTATGCGGTGCGTTTCGATCTGTTGAGCGCTGAAACAAAGTACCATCATAATATAGGCCGTTCAAGTTATCAATATATCCTTTGTCTAGCATGGTTTTTGCCTCTGGGCTATTCCCATGACACACATAGATGCAGTCCAAACCTTTGGCCATTTCGATATAATAGTCCCTTGCACTCCGAACCGGTCCGATTTGGTTCGGCATTTCACTTTGGAAAACAGCTAAAAATCTGGTTATGTCGCCTTCCGCCAGCAATTCATAGACTATGTCCGCATCTGAGAGACCAGATTGTGGACGCGCTTTTGGATGATTATTAATCATCACCGCTACAGCCCTTTGCTCGGTATCTTCATTCGTGGCTACACCAGTAAGTGGAAACATGTTGGAAGGCTCGTTTTTAACATCTGTATTTTTAATGACAGCTGCATCTTTCGGCTTACTGTCATCTGGTACAGGTTCTTCTTTAGTCGAACAGCCTGCTAGCAGAAAAATAGCAATAATGATGAAAAGAACTCTCTTAAATTTCATCTTTCCACTCCCCTGATTTTTTAACCATTTCTTCTCTTATATTTTAACGCATTATAGTAGGAAAGAGTATAGTTTTATTCATTACATCATATACTCCTCGCTGGGTTACCCTTATATAGGGAAGATGAGTTGTTGAAAAGAATGAAAGGGTATACACCGGATCAGCAAAGCGATAACCCCTTTCACGTAGCAGCTTTTTCAACTCATTCTCTTCTTTAATTAGTTCAGGAACCTCCTTATTGGACATGACTCCTTTTAATTTTAAAGGCAGTTCATGTATCACCTGGCCTTGTTCAGTCAAAACGATACCACCGCCAATTTCCTTCAACCGGTTAAATGCTAAATGCATATCCTGTTTTCGTTTACCAATTAAGATTATGTCACCCGTATTTGTATAAGAACCTGCAAAACCACACAATTTATTGGCAAAGCCTTTTAATATCGTATTAATGCGCCATTTACCTTCACGGTCAATGAGCATGAAAAAGCATTCATCATCTTTAAAGGTCAGTTCTTCATGGCCAACGTCATTGGAAAGATAATATGGCTTCGTGATTACGTTATTGACCAGTTCAATTCCAAACGGCATAGAAAATTCAAAATCTTCCTTTAAACTAAGATCCCAATCAAGTTCAAGCGGTTTAAAATCAAAATCGCTCCAGTTGATTTCCTGAGAATCGGGAATTACTTCACCATCCCGTTTCACCCATTTCCCTTTTGCCATTACAGAAACTGGTGCCGGTTCCTTTATATCTGTCAGAAAATTAATGTTGGCAACCCTTCCAGTAGCAATATTACCATGAAGATATTCAATATTATAATAGCGGGCGATATTAATAGTTGCCATATTATAAGCATCAATGACCGGAACACCTTGCTCTATTGCTATTTTGATTAAGCTGTCTATAAAACCACCTTCATAAAAAGACGGAGGTGATCCATCTGTTGTATAAAAGAATTTGTCATAATGATCGATGCCCATATCATGTATTTCTTGTATCAACTTAGGAAGATCCGGTCGGATAGAAGAATGCCTTAGTGAAACATAATAACCCTGTAGCAGACGAGACATGACCTCATCGCCTGTCATTGCCTCATGATCACAATCAGCACCAAACAACGTCATCTTCGCCAACGTTTTCTCCGACGCACCCGGAAAGTGTCCTTCAATTTTCTTCCTCATCCGCTTTGCTTCCTGAATCCAGTGCAACATCATGTCATCCCCGTCGAGGAGCTTCGGCCATCCCGTTAGTTCGCCGCCCTGTAGTACGGCATCGTGCTCCAGCCAAGATTTAACTGCACCATGTGAAAATACCATATCCTCGTCTACTAATTCCGTTTGTCCATCAAAACGACTCCACCAATACATTGTAACAGGAATATTACGAAGTTCTTTCAAAAGAGAAAACGCTTTCTTTTTTTCTAACTGCAATAGAAATGGCAAGTTATCATTGATTAATGTCGTTGTCCCAAAATGAGATGCATAACGTGAAAAAGAAAGGGGATTATATAATTGAGAAGGATGTGAATGCGGCTCAATATATCCCGGGACCAGGTACTGATTTGTACAGTCAACCATTTCGCAGCGGTCTATATTTTCAGGAAGCTTTTCGCCAACATAGATTATGCGATCATCATAGATCCAGATATTCGCTTTCACCCATTTTCGTAAAGCCTGATTTAAATAAGTCGTATTTTTAAGCAGAATGTGTGGTGCCCTATTGCCATCCAGCACATCTATATGTTCACGTAGATGTTTATTTTTCCATCTATAGCGCTGTTCAAGCATAAACATTCCCCCATAATTTTTTTGAAACAAATGCAATAAAAAAACCATTTTAAACCCAATTTTATTTCATACTAACATACTTACCAGAATAGCACAGTAATGTTAACTGAAAAATTGTTAATTTTTTGTGAAGGGATGGACTTATTATGAAGTTTAAACAAAATATTAGTATAATAAATGCACTTATGCGGATTACCTGTGGTTTTACCTTTCTATCATGGGCAACAGCAAAAATGGTTAAAAAACCTTGGAAAAACCAATCTTACTTATTTGTCGTCATGATATCAGCTATGAAAATTGGTGAAGGCATTCTACGCTATTGTCCAATCGTGGACGCTATGGAGAATGGACAAACATTAATGAAAAAAGAACAAAAAGCGGAAAATGATTTTAATTCACCTGATACTTATTAAATCTTTTTCTAAAGAAGAAGCTGACTCTCTTAGAGTCAGCTTCTTTCAAATTATCATGATAAATTGTATTGAATGGCACGATAACCGATATCTGTACGCCAAAACAATCCGTCTTTTTCAACATGACTCAATTCTTTATATACTTTAGCTTGAGCAGAGGCTAAATCTTTTCCTTTTGCAGCAACCAGAAGCACACGGCCACCGTTTGAAACAAAAGATCCCTCGCTATTTTTAGCAGTTCCAGCATGATAAATATGAGCATCTGGATTAATCTTGTCCAACCCTTTAATGATTGAATTCTTTTTGTAATCTCCAGGATACCCCTCTGCTGCCACTACTACACCAAGTACTGCATCTTCATGCCATTCAAGTTGTAAATCCTTACCTAATAGGACCGCTTCAAGCGTATCAACGAAATCCGTTTTTAGCCTCGGTAAAACAACTTGCGTTTCCGGATCTCCAAAACGAGCATTGAACTCAATGACTTTTGTACCTTTTTCCGTAGCAATTAATCCGGCATATAAAATACCGGTAAAACGACGATCTTCTGAAATCATCGCATTTACTGTCGGCTGCAAGATTGTTTCGACAGCTGTCTGAACCATTTCATCGGAAATTTGCGGCACCGGTGAATAGGCACCCATTCCGCCTGTGTTCGGACCTTGATCTCCGTCGAAAACGCGCTTATGGTCTTGGGCGATAACCATCGGATACACTTTTTCACCATTCACGAATGCCATCAACGAAAATTCCTCACCATCGAGAAATTCCTCAATAACAACTTTGGCAGAAGCTTCTCCAAACTTAGCCCCGACAAGCATATCGTGGATGGCGTCTAACGCTTCTTCCATCGTCATTGCGACTACGACACCTTTGCCTGCAGCCAAGCCATCTGCCTTAATAACGATGGGCGCTCCTATTTTTTCAATATAAGCCTTTGCAGAATCAAAATCAGTAAACGTTTCATATTCTGCTGTCGGAATGCTGTAGTTCTTCATTAAATCCTTAGCGAAAGATTTACTTCCTTCAATGACCGCAGCCCTGCTATTTGGGCCGAACACCTGTAGGCCCGCTTTAGCAAAGTCGTCAGCTAGTCCATTCAATAATGGCGTTTCTGGGCCAATTACCGTCAATGAAACTGCATTTTCTTTTGCAAAAGCAACCAAATCCTCATGATTTGTTTCTTCAATGGGCACCAGATTTGCTACATCGGTCATGCCCGGATTTCCTGGTGCTGCAAAAACTTTCTCCACCCGTTTACTTTCAAACAGTTTGCGGGCAATAGCATGCTCCCTGCCACCCCGGCCAATCACTAGTACATTCATTATCGCACCTCATCTTTGATTAATGTTTAAAGTGACGAATCCCTGTGAATACCATTGCAATTCCATATTCATCAGCTTTCTTGATTGAATCTTGGTCTTTTACAGAGCCACCCGGTTGAATGATTGCCGTAACTCCTGCTTTCGCTGCCGCATCAACAGTATCATCCATTGGGAAGAAAGCATCCGATGCCAAAGCACTGCCTGTTGCTCTTTCACCGGCTTGTTCTAGCGCAATTTTTGCAGCTCCGACACGGTTCATTTGACCAGCGCCAACACCTAATGTCATTTGATCGTTACATACCACTATTGCATTTGATTTCACATGCTTCACGATTTTCCAGCCAAGTTCTAGGGCTTTCCACTCTTCAAGGGTAGGTTCGCGTTTTGTTGCTACTTTTACTTCTGCATCCTTCAAACTATGTGCATCACGATCTTGTATAAGTAATCCGCCTTCAATTGAAGTCAATTTACGCTCAGGTTTTTTAGCTGAGTTGAAATCAATCGTTAATAAGCGAAGGTTTTTCTTGCTAGTTAATACTTCCACTGCCTCTTCCGTAAACCCAGGAGCAATGATGATTTCAAGGAAAATTTCATGAAGCTTTTCTGCAGTTGCTTTATCTACTTCACGGTTCAGGGCAATGATTCCACCAAAGATGGAAGTAGAATCCGCCTCGTATGCTTTTTCGTACGCTTCTAATATGGTCGTTCCGACACCGACGCCGCAAGGATTCATATGTTTGACAGCTACTGCTGCGGGCTCATTGAATTCTTTAACAATTTGAAGTGCAGCATCTGCATCATTAATGTTGTTGAAAGAAAGCTCTTTTCCGTGTAGTTGCTTCGCTTCAGCAATTGAGAAAACAGAACCAAGCGGTTTTTTATAAAAAGCTGCCTTTTGATGCGGATTTTCCCCATAACGAAGCGACTGTTTCAATTCATAAGTAACAGTCAAAGATTCTGGATTCTCTTCTTCAGCAAGCTCTGTCATGTATTCAGAAATAACAGCATCATATGCTGCTGTATGGCGGAAGACTTTTGCAGCCAGACGGCGATTCGTTGTTTTTGAAACTCCTCCGTCTTTCAGTTCAGCCAATACGGTTGGATAATCATTGGAATCAACGATAACCGTCACATACTCGTGGTTTTTTGCAGAAGAACGAAGCATTGTCGGTCCACCGATATCAATGTTTTCAATTGCATCTTCTACAGTAACATCCGGTTTAGAAATTGTAGCTTGGAATGGGTATAGGTTTACACAGACAAGTTGAATAGGCTCAATATTATGTTCTGCAAGCTGTGCCGCGTGATCTGCATCACCATGTTTTGCTAAAACTGCTCCATGGACATTCGGATGAAGCGTTTTAACGCGTCCATCTAAAATTTCCGGGAAACCAGTGACGTCACTGATTCCAATCACGTCTACACCATTATCCTGCAACGTTTTTTTCGTACCGCCGGTTGAAATAATTTCAAACCCTGCTTCTATTAATCCCTTAGCAAATTCTACAATACCTGTTTTATCCGATACACTAATTAAAGCACGTTTCTTCATGGTATGTTGGTCCCTCCATAATGTATGTTATTTCTTTTGGAATAGCTGTTGTAAAACTGATGGATACATGCCATGTTCCGTTTCCTGAATCCTTATTTGGAGAATGTCTTTCGTATCTCCTGCAAGAATCGGTACTGTCTTTTGGGCAATGATTGGGCCCGTGTCCATACCATCATCGACATAATGAATCGTGACCCCGGTTTCTTCCACTCTTGCGTCAAAAGCCTGCCCAATTGCATCCTTGCCTGGAAAATTAGGCAAAAGTGAAGGATGAATGTTAACAATTCTGTGTGAATACGCCTGTAATAATGTCGGCCCAATTAAACGCATATAACCAGCTAGAATAATAAATTCAACCTCAAGTTGACGAAGTATCTCTAAAATTTCCGTTTCAAACTCGACCTTACTTGAGTACTTTTTCGCTGAAAAAGAGAAGGTTCTAATATTCTCAAGCCTAGCTCTTTCAAGCACATAAGCATCTTCACGATCGCAAACAACAAGGCAGATTTCCGCGTTCAGAACTCCATCTTTTATTGCGTCAGCAATTGATTGGAAATTACTTCCGTTACCTGATGCAAAGACTGCGAGTCGCTTCATTGTTTAAACGACACTCCATTTCCATCCACAATTGTTCCAATAACTGAAGCCTGTTCACCGCATGACTGTAGATGAGCAACCACAGCGGCCGCATCCTCTTTTTTCACTACAGCAGTCATGCCAATCCCCATATTGAAAATATTGAACATTTCCTCTTGAACAAGGTTCCCTTTTTCTTCAAGGAACGAGAATACAGGTGGAATTGTCCAGCTTCCAAGCCCGATTTCAACACCGCAACCTTCAGGAAGAATACGTGGAATATTCTCGATGAATCCTCCACCCGTAATATGGGCAAGTCCCTTAACTTCAAACTTTTCAAGTGTGGACAAAATAGACTGGACATAGATTTTTGTCGGTTTCAATAATTCATCGCCTAACTTGCAGTCAAACTCCGGTACGAATTCATGTAGATCCATTCCTGAATCTTCAAGGAGGATTTTACGAACTAGAGAATATCCGTTACTGTGAATACCACTTGAAGCAAGCCCAATAACAACATCACCCGCCGAAATTGTCTCACCCGTAATTAAGCGTGATTTTTCAACAGCTCCAACAGTAAATCCAGCCACATCATACTCTTCCGTTTCGTACATACCTGGCATTTCCGCCGTTTCACCACCGATTAAAGCGCAGCCTGCCTGCTCGCAGCCGTCTGCAATACCTTTGACTATCATTTCAATTCGTTCAGGATCCGCTTTACCGCAGGCAATATAATCTAAAAAGTACAAAGGCGCAGCGCCTTGAACGACAACATCGTTAACACACATAGCTACACAATCTACCCCAATGGTATCATGTTTATCCATCATGAACGCGAGCAGAAGTTTTGTCCCGACTCCATCCGTTCCTGAAATTAGCACAGGCTCTTTAAGGTTCAGGGAAGACAAATCAAACATTCCTCCGAAACCGCCCAGTCCATTCATTACCTCCGGACGAAATGTGCGCTTTACATGTTTTTTCATTCGATTTACTGCTTCATAACCAGCTTCAATATCAACACCAGCCTGCTTATATGCATTAGCCATTTGAAATCCTCCTCCGAAAATCACTCTTTATTTCCGACATTATTAACATTTTGCTTTTTCTCGTTCGTAATCATAAATTTCTGTCGGATAATTTCCGGTGAAGCAAGCTAGACATGAACCGCGCGTTTCTCCAGGAAACGGACGACCAATTGCTTCGACCATACCTTCGACACTTAAAAAAGTTAATGAATCAGCACCAATGATTTCACGTATTTCCTCCACCGATTTAGAGCTCGCGATTAATTCTTCCTTTTTCGATGTATCAATACCATAGAAACATGGGTTTTTAATTGGTGGTGAGCTGATTACAACGTGAACTTCTTTTGCTCCTGCATCTTTTAGCATGCGAACAATCCTTCTGCTCGTTGTTCCACGTACGATTGAATCATCAACCATAATGACCCGTTTACCCTCTACGACCCCTCTTACCGGTGAAAGTTTCATCTTCACACCTTGTTCGCGTAGACTTTGTGACGGCTGAATAAAAGTCCGGCCAACATAACGGTTTTTAATTAAGCCCATTTCATAAGGAATACCTGCAGCTTCAGCATAGCCAATTGCCGCAGAAATGCTTGAATCAGGAACTCCTGTGACGACATCTGCTTCAATCTTAGCTTCAAGTGCCATTTGCTTACCAAGATTTTTCCGAGCGGTATGAACATTAATTCCATCAATGTTGCTATCTGGACGGGAAAAATACACATATTCCATCGTGCACATTGCATGTTGACTTGAAAGTGAAAAGTATTCGGATGTGATGCCCTCATCATTAATGACCACAAGTTCACCCGGTTCAATATCACGGACGAATTCCGCTCCTACTATATCAAGGGCGCATGTTTCAGATGCAGCGAAATACGCATCGCCTATTTTCCCTAGGGAAAGTGGGCGGAAACCATGCGGATCTCTTGCCAAGATCATTTGGTTTTCTGTCATGACGACGAATGCATAAGCACCCTTCAACATACTTAAACTGCTTTTCACTGAATCTCTCACATCGGAATAACCAGAACGTTTAATCAAATGTGCTAGAACTTCCGTATCCGATGTCGTTTGAAAGATTGAGCCCTGTCCTTCTAGCTGTGCTTTTAACTGACGAGCATTGACGATATTCCCATTATGAGCGAGCGCCAGCCCCCCTGTATGTGAATTAAACAAGAAAGGCTGAACATTTTGATACCCGCCGCCGCCTGCCGTTGTATAACGGACATGTCCGATCGCGGCTTTTCCTGAACCGGAAAGTTCCTGCATTTTTTCAGCTGTGAATATCTCAGTGACAAGACCTTCACCCTTCGAGATAGACATCTGCTCACCATCCGTAACAACGATGCCTGCTCCCTCTTGACCACGATGTTGCAAGCTATGCAACCCGTAATAAGCAAGCTGTGCTGCATCGGGATGTCCCCAGACTCCAACTACGCCACACTCTTCATTTAGGCTTCTTATTTCAGCAAGCATGGTATAGCTCCCTTCCAAGCTGTTTGTAAATCTACAACGTCTGCTACCAATATCTTGTTATCGCCGCCTGCCGTCACTACTAATTTATTATCTGCTGTTACTGAACCAATACAAACGGCATCTTCAACAAGTGCTTCAAAAGCCTTTTGATTTTCAGGACTTATAGATAGTAAAAAGCGTGATTGCGTTTCACTAAACAGTTCGGATACGAGTTCTCCAGATAAATTTACTTTTGCTCCAAGGTCACTTGCTCCGAATAGAGATTCAGATAAAGCAACAGCCAAACCACCTTCCGCGAGGTCATGAGCTGATGAAACAAGTCCTGATTGAATCGCTGAAAGAATTTGCTGCTGACGCTTTTGTTCAACAGTTAAATCAAGTTCTGGAGCACGCCCAAATATTTTTCCTTCAAGCATTTTTTGTAACTCACTGCCCCCAAATTCCACTTTCGCTTCGCCGACCACATAAATCATATCTGATTCATTTTTGAACGTTTGCGTTGTGATATGTTGAAGATCGTTCACTAGGCCAACCATCCCAACTACTGGTGTTGGATAGATCGCTTCCCCATTCGTTTCATTGTAAAGAGAGACATTTCCTCCAATTACAGGCGTACTTAAACTTCGACAAGCTTCACTCATCCCGTCTGCCGCTTTTTCCAATTGCCAAAAGATTTCAGGTTTTTCTGGATTTCCAAAATTCAAGCAATCTGTAATTGCTAGAGGTTCTGCACCCGAACAAATAATGTTACGAGCCGCTTCAGCAACTGCGATTTTACCGCCTGTTTCAGGATCCAAGTAAATATAGCGGGAGTTACAATCTGTCGTCATCGCAAGGGCCTTATTTGTGCCTCGAACACGTACAACTGCTGCATCTGATCCAGGTGAAACGACTGTATTCGTACGCACCATGTAATCATATTGGTCGTATACCCATTCTTTACTCGAAATTGTCGGTTGCTGCAATAATGCCAAAAGGGTCTCTCTGTAATCTTCAATGTCTGGTACTTCTGCCGTCATACTTTGGAAGTCACGGAAATATTGCGGTTCTGCAGATGGCTTGTGATAAATTGGTGCTTCTTCAGCCAATGCATCAACTGGAACCTCAGCAACGATTTCACCCTGATGAGAAAGTGTTAGGTTTTTATCATCCGTTACTTCACCAACAGCAACCGCTTCTAGGTCATATTTCGTAAACAAGTCAACGATTTCCTGTTCGCGTCCTTTTGTAACAACGATCAGCATCCGCTCTTGTGATTCAGAAAGCATCATTTCATATGCTGTCATTCCAGTTTCACGTTGCGGTACCAAGTCAAGGTTCATTTTTATTCCTGATCCAGCTTTACTCGCCATCTCAGCAGATGAGCTTGTAAGACCTGCTGCTCCCATATCCTGAATACCAACAAGAGCATCATTTTGAATTAATTCAAGGCATGCTTCTAAAAGAAGTTTCTCCATGAATGGATCACCTACTTGTACGGCAGGCCGTTTTTCTTCTGAAGACTCCGACAACTCTTCAGAAGCAAATGTTGCTCCATGAATACCATCACGTCCTGTTTTAGCACCCACATACATCACTGTGTTGCCTACTCCATGCGCTTGGCCTTTTTTAATGTCCTTATGATCGATCAAACCGACACACATTGCATTAACTAGAGGATTTCCTTCATAAGATGGATCAAATTGAATTTCTCCGCCTACAGTTGGAATTCCGATACAATTTCCGTATCCTGCAATCCCAGCAACCACTTCTTTAAATAAATATTTCACACGATCATTCTCAAGCTCACCGAAGCGAAGCGAGTTCAACATCGCAATGGGACGGGCACCCATGGAGAAAACATCACGGATAATACCGCCGACACCAGTAGCAGCACCTTGATAAGGTTCAATTGCCGATGGGTGATTATGACTTTCTATTTTAAAAACAACTGCCTGATTGTCACCGATATCGACAATACCTGCTCCTTCACCAGGACCTTGAAGCACTTTCTCCCCTGTAATCGGGAATTTCCTTAAGATGGGTTTTGAATTTTTGTAGGAACAATGCTCTGACCACATAACCGAAAACAATCCAGTTTCCGTATAATTCGGCAGTCTGCCTAAGATTTTCTCCACCATTGCAAATTCTTCATCGGATAGTCCCATACTTGCATATAAACGATCCAATTTAATTTTTTCCGGACTTGGTTCAAGCTGTAATAACATGTGATTCCCTCCAGTTTTTTACGATGGATTGAAAAATCTTTAAGCCGTCTTTACTGCCAAGCAGCGAATCAACAGCACGTTCGGGATGAGGCATCATTCCGAGGACATTTCCTTGTTCATTTGTAATTCCCGCTATTTGCTCCAAGCTTCCGTTTGGATTTTCACCATCATAAGTGAACAAGATGCGGTTATTTTGTTTTAATTCAGCCAATGTTTCATTATCACAGTAGTAATTTCCTTCACCATGAGCCACTGGTATCGTAATCGTTTCATGTAATGAATAGCCTGTTGTAAACATGGATTGATTATTTTCAACCTTCAATCCTACATTGCGGCAAATGAATTTCAAGCCATCATTACGGCGCATCGCTCCAGGTAAAAGGCCTGCTTCAAGTAAAATCTGAAAACCATTGCAGACGCCAAGAACAGGCTTTCCTGCTTGAGCTGCTTTTACAACTTCCGCCATTACATTGGAGAAACGGGCAATTGCACCTGTGCGTAGATAGTCTCCGTAAGAGAAACCGCCTGGAAGGAGAATCCCGTCATATTCATCTAGATTGTCTGTGGAATGCCAAACATACTCCACTTCTTCCCCGAGTGCATCTTTTATCGCATGGTACATGTCGACATCACAATTGGAACCAGGGAAAACTATGACAGCAAATTTCATTGGGTGACAACCTCCTCAACATCATAACGGTAAGATTCAATTACCGTATTGGCTAATAGTTTTTCACACATTTCCTTCACCAGCTGATCCAAATCACGGTCCGTATCTTCAATTGTGAGTTCAATGTATTTCCCCACGCGTACATCACTTACTTCGTTATAAGTTAAACTGTGAAGTGATTGCTGAACTGCTGCTCCCTGTGGATCTAATACACTTTCGCGTAATGTGATATATACCTTAACCTTATACATGTTGAATACCCTCCAACTTTGCTAGAATTTTTCCATAAGCGTCTGTTAAACTACCTAAATCACGACGGAATACGTCTTTGTCTAATTTTTCGTTCGTTGCTACATCCCATAACCGGCACGTATCGGGTGAAATCTCATCAGCCAGTAGAATGGCTCCATCCGATGTTTTACCGAACTCCAATTTAAAGTCAATCAATTTAATGTCCATTTCTTTAAACAAGGTTGTTAAAACCTTATTAATTTCTTGAGCTTTTTCTTTTAAAATGGCTACGTCTTCCTTGCTTGCAAGTTCTAATTCTTCAATATGGTCTTCTGTTAACAGAGGATCACCGAGTTCATCATCTTTATAATAAAACTCAACGAGCGTTTTCTTCAGTGGTTGTCCTTCTTCAATGCCCGTTCTTTTAGAAAAACTGCCAGCAGCTGTATTTCGAACGACCACTTCCAGAGAAATAATAGAGACCTTTTTAACTAGCTGCTCCCGGTCGGAAAGCTTTTCAATAAAATGGGATGGAATATTTTCTTGGGCGAGCTTTGAAAATAGTAAGCTAGTAATTTGATTATTTAACTTACCTTTTCCAGCAATCTCTGACTTCTTTTCACCGTTAAACGCTGTTGCCGAATCCTTGTATTCCACCCATACTATTTCACTGTTGTCAGTTGCATAAATCTGTTTCGCTTTACCTTCATACAGCAATTCTCGTTTTTCCATCTGTCCAGACCTCCACATTGTGAATATTATGAATCTTCTTGCTATTAGTTAGGCTTGGCAAACATATCAACCGCTTGGGATGGTATGTTTGCCGCCTTTATTTTTATAAACCTAAACGATCAAAGATTACATCAACATTTTTCAGATGATGTGTAGCATCGAAACAATCATCAAGTTCTTCTTTTGTAAGCAAGCTTGTGATCTTATCATCCTTTTCAATCAGGCTTCTGAATGGCACCTGAAGCTCCCATGCTTCCATCGCTTTCGGTTGAACCGTGTCATATGCTTCTTCACGGACAAGACCTTTATCGATAAGGGATAGCAGCACACGTTGTGAGAAAATCAATCCAAGTGTACGGTCCATATTACGTTTCATATTTTCTGGATAAACAGTTAAGTTTTTCACGATGTTGCTAAAGCGATTTAGCATATAGTTTAAAGCAATTGTTGCATCCGGTAAGATGATACGCTCAGCAGAAGAATGCGAAATGTCACGTTCGTGCCATAATGCTACATTCTCATATGCTGTCATCATGTAACCACGGATTACGCGTGCCATTCCTGTCATATTTTCAGAACCGATTGGATTCCGTTTATGAGGCATCGCCGAAGATCCTTTTTGTCCTTTAGCAAAGAACTCTTCGACTTCACGTGTTTCACTTTTTTGTAAGCCACGAATTTCCACTGCGAATTTTTCAATGGATGTCGCAATTAGAGCCAACGTGCTCATATAGTGAGCATGGCGATCACGCTGCAATGTCTGTGTTGAAATAGGCGCTGCTTCAAGGCCCAGTTTTTCACAAACGAATTTTTCAACGAACGGGTCGATGTTTGCATATGTTCCGACAGCCCCAGAAATTTTTCCAACCTCTATGTTTTTTCTGGCTTCGTCGAAACGTTCGACATTGCGTTTCATTTCTTGATACCAAAGAGCAAGTTTCAAACCAAAAGTAGTCGGTTCTGCATGAACTCCATGTGTACGTCCCATTTGGACCGTATATTTATGTTCTTTCGCTTTGTTTTTCAGAATCTCAACAAAGTTATTTAAATCCTTCGAAAGGATATCATTCGCTTGTTTAATCACATATGAAAGGGCTGTATCAACTACATCCGTAGAAGTTAATCCGTAATGCACCCATTTCCGTTCTTCACCTAATGTTTCAGATACGGCACGCGTAAAGGCAACCACATCATGACGTGTATCTTTTTCAATTTCATTGATCCGATCCACATTAAACGTTGCATTTTCACGAAGAAGTTGTACATCTTCTTTTGGAATTACACCAAGTTCAGACCATGCTTCACAAGCTAAGATTTCTACTTCCAACCACGCGTTAAAGCGGTTAGTTTCTGTCCAAATATTTCCCATCTCAGGGCGGGTATAACGTTCAATCATTTTACTTCCTCCGTTTCAACCTGTTGATTCCATATTTTACTTCGATTACTTTCTAAAAGAGCTTCCTCAATTGTTGGACGTAAAATATTCACATGCCCCATTTTTCGTTTCAGCTTGGCTTCTTTCTTTCCATAAAGATGAACCTTCCAATCTGAAAGCTTTGGAATTTCAACCAGTAAAGGTTCCATATGTTCACCTAGAATATTTACCATTAAAACTGGTTTCAATAATGCCGTATTTCCGAGCGGCCAATTGCATACAGCACGTATATGCTGCTCGAACTGAGACGTCTCACACGCTTCCATTGTGTAGTGACCAGAGTTATGAGGCCTTGGTGCAAGCTCATTAATGATGATCTCATCCTGATCGGTTAAAAACATCTCGACAGCCAATGTCCCTATCAAACCAAGTTTCTCAGCAAGCTGTAAGGCCTCTTGAATCGCCTTCTTCTCAGCCTGCTTACTGATACGAGCAGGTACAATACTTTTATGAAGAATATTTTCAACATGAATATTTTCCGCAATCGGAAAATGACTTACCTCGCCATTTGTTTTACGCGTCACGATAATTGAGATTTCTTTTACGAAAGGGATCCAGGCTTCTAGCACACATACACCTGTTTGGAGCAGGGTTTCTGCCTTTCTAATATCGGCTTCTTCCTTAATGACCAACTGCCCTTTTCCATCATAACCGCCGCGCGTCGTTTTTAACACACTAGGGTACCCTATTTTTTCTATATGAAGATAAATTTCTGAAATATCCTGTATTTCTACATATGGAGCAACAGATGCTCCTGCATTCGATATGGCTTTTTTTTCAGTCAAGCGATCCTGTGTAAGCTTTAATAATTCTGACCCTTGTGGAAGATACGCATGTTGCTTTAACCAATCTAGAGCGTCTGAACTGATATTTTCAAATTCATAGGTTATGACGTCACTGACATCCGCTAATCTTTTCAATGCATCGATATCATCATAAGCACCAGTGATTTCAATATCTGCCACTTGCGCACATGGGCCATCTGTAGTTGGTTCAAGAACTGCTATTCTAAAGCCCGATGCCTTAGCCGACAAGGCCATCATTCTGCCTAATTGCCCACCGCCAATAATTCCAATGGTCTGTCCCGGTAAAATGATTGTATTATTTAAGTTGTTCACTGCTCTGTAACACCTTTTCTCTGGTTTCGTCTCGTAAAGCCTCTAATCTATCAGCAATTTTAGAATCGAAAGCAGCTAATATCTGAGCTGCAAACAAACCAGCATTGACTGCTCCAGCTTTCCCAATTGCCACCGTCGCAACCGGTACGCCACCAGGCATCTGAACAATCGATAATAACGAATCCATACCATTTAACGCCTTCGATTGAATAGGCACGCCAATCACAGGGACAATCGTTTTCGCTGCCGTCATACCTGGAAGATGAGCTGCCCCACCTGCACCAGCAATAATCACTTTAAGGTCTCGCTCTTTTGCACTCTCTGCATATTCAAATAACAAATCCGGCGTACGGTGGGCGGAAACGACTCTTTTTTCATATGGAATCTCGAGCTGTTCCAATGATTCACATGCATATTTCATCGTTTCCCAATCTGAGACACTTCCCATAATAACCCCAACTTGCGGCTTCATATCTTTCCCTCCAACACTCATATTAAAACGTCCTGAGTATGCAGATGGACGCTTATAATTATCTATATCAAATTAAAAAACCGGGCAGACTGCTTCCTCATAGAGAAAGCAATCTGCCCGGAAGAAAGCCTTTAAAAAAACACAAAAAGACTTGGCTAGTTTCCGAATTAGTCAGATGCTTTTCTCATAGTCCAATGATTTACGGTCATTAGGTAGATACTTTTGGGCCATATCCCCAGGATTATATGAGATGTATTAATCTAACTTCATCTTACCTTCACGCCATTTTAATGTCAAGATAAAATCGAATATTTTTACAGGATATCAAAAAATCGTTCGTGTTTTACTTGATTAATTTCGCTTCGAATACGATTTTTCTATTAACTGGCTCATAATGAACCTTTCCATTCTCGATTCTTTCGGCAAAAATAGGTTCTTCTGTTCGTCTTACAGGAAAGTAACCTGCTGCTTTAATTCGATCTAGACATGCATCAATTGTTTCTCCATCTATTACTTCAAACTTTTCCTTACTCTTCTTACTCACAAAACCGTTCCTTTCCCGAATTCTATATTGTTTACCTTCCTTCGCATCAATACTTCGCTTATATTCATTAATAAATTCTTCATAGTATAATGAAAAGAACAGATAAAGGCAAGATTTATTCCCGAAGAAATCCATCGCCATTTTAATAAGTGAATACTTATAAAATTCCAAAAATAATTCCAACCTAGAAAAAGATTTTTTCTGGAATTATGCCATCCTGGTTAATCACATGTCGACTCCCTGATTATCAACCCTATTTATTCGATACTCTTTCCCATTTTATAAACACAAAAAAAGACCAGCCAAAATGGCTGATCTTTTTGAATAGCTTGGCGGCGTCCTACTCTCACAGGGGGAAACCCCCAACTACCATCGGCGCTGAAGAGCTTAACTGCCGTGTTCGGAATGGGAACGGGTGTGACCTCTTCGCTATCGCCACCAAACAATAAAGGAACGTTGTTCCTTCAAAACTAGATAATAAGAAGGTATTTCATTTTTTAAAGCGTGGTTAAGTCCTCGATCTATTAGTATCAGTCAGCTCCACATGTCGCCACGCTTCCACCTCTGACCTATCAACCTGATCATCTTTCAGGGATCTTACTAGCTTGCGCTATGGGAAATCTCATCTCGAGGGGGGCTTCATGCTTAGATGCTTTCAGCACTTATCCCGTCCGCACGTAGCTACCCAGCTATGCCTTTGGCAAGACAACTGGTACACCAGCGGTGCGTCCATCCCGGTCCTCTCGTACTAAGGACAGCTCCTCTCAAATTTCCTGCGCCCGCGACGGATAGGGACCGAACTGTCTCACGACGTTCTGAACCCAGCTCGCGTACCGCTTTAATGGGCGAACAGCCCAACCCTTGGGACCGACTACAGCCCCAGGATGCGATGAGCCGACATCGAGGTGCCAAACCTCCCCGTCGATGTGGACTCTTGGGGGAGATAAGCCTGTTATCCCCGGGGTAGCTTTTATCCGTTGAGCGATGGCCCTTCCATGCGGAACCACCGGATCACTAAGCCCGACTTTCGTCCCTGCTCGACTTGTAGGTCTCGCAGTCAAGCTCCCTTGTGCCTTTACACTCTACGAATGATTTCCAACCATTCTGAGGGAACCTTTGGGCGCCTCCGTTACTCTTTAGGAGGCGACCGCCCCAGTCAAACTGCCCACCTGACACTGTCTCCCACCCCGATAAGGGGCGCGGGTTAGAATTTCAATACAGCCAGGGTAGTATCCCACCAACGCCTCCACCGAAGCTAGCGCTCCGGCTTCTCAGGCTCCTACCTATCCTGTACAAGCTGTACCAAAATTCAATATCAGGTCAGCAGTAAAGCTCCACGGGGTCTTTCCGTCCTGTCGCGGGTAACCTGCATCTTCACAGGTACTATAATTTCACCGAGTCTCTCGTTGAGACAGTGCCCAGATCGTTACACCTTTCGTGCGGGTCGGAACTTACCCGACAAGGAATTTCGCTACCTTAGGACCGTTATAGTTACGGCCGCCGTTTACTGGGGCTTCGGTTCAAAGCTTCGCTTGCGCTAACCTCTCCCCTTAACCTTCCAGCACCGGGCAGGTGTCAGCCCCTATACTTCGCCTTGCGGCTTCGCAGAGACCTGTGTTTTTGCTAAACAGTCGCCTGGGCCTATTCACTGCGGCTTTTCCGGGCTATTCACCCTAAAAAGCACCCCTTCTCCCGAAGTTACGGGGTCATTTTGCCGAGTTCCTTAACGAGAGTTCTCTCGCACACCTTAGGATTCTCTCCTCGCCTACCTGTGTCGGTTTGCGGTACGGGCACCTTACATCTCACTAGAGGCTTTTCTTGGCAGCTGTGGAATCAGGAACTTCGGTACTATATTTCCCTCGCCATCACAGCTCCGCCTTAATGGAAACGGGATTTGCCTCGTTTCCGGCCTAACTGCTTGGACGCGCATATCCAACAGCGCGCTTACCCTATCCTTCTGCGTCCCCCCATCGTTCAAACGATGTATAGGTGGTACAGGAATATCAACCTGTTGTCCATCGCCTACGCCTTTCGGCCTCGGCTTAGGTCCCGACTAACCCTGAGCGGACGAGCCTTCCTCAGGAAACCTTAGGCATTCGGTGGAAGGGATTCTCACCCTTCTTTCGCTACTCATACCGGCATTCTCACTTCTAAGCGCTCCACCAGTCCTTCCGGTCTGACTTCAACGCCCTTAGAACGCTCTCCTACCATCGACACCATACGGTGTCAATCCACAGCTTCGGTGATACGTTTAGCCCCGGTACATTTTCGGCGCGGAGTCACTCGACCAGTGAGCTATTACGCACTCTTTAAATGATGGCTGCTTCTGAGCCAACATCCTGGTTGTCTAAGCAACTCCACATCCTTTTCCACTTAACGTATACTTTGGGACCTTAGCTGGTGGTCTGGGCTGTTTCCCTTTCGACTACGGATCTTATCACTCGCAGTCTGACTCCCAAGAATAAGTATTTGGCATTCGGAGTTTGACTGAATTCGGTAACCCGTTGGGGGCCCCTAGTCCAATCAGTGCTCTACCTCCAATACTCTCATCTTGAGGCTAGCCCTAAAGCTATTTCGGAGAGAACCAGCTATCTCCAGGTTCGATTGGAATTTCTCCGCTACCCACACCTCATCCCCGCACTTTTCAACGTGCGTGGGTTCGGGCCTCCATTCAGTGTTACCTGAACTTCACCCTGGACATGGGTAGATCACCTGGTTTCGGGTCTACGACCTCATACTCATTCGCCCTATTCAGACTCGCTTTCGTCGCGGCTCCGTCTTATCAACTTAACCTCGCATGAAATCGTAACTCGCCGGTTCATTCTACAAAAGGCACGCCATTACCCATTAACGGGCTTTGACTACTTGTAGGCACACGGTTTCAGGATCTATTTCACTCCCCTTCCGGGGTGCTTTTCACCTTTCCCTCACGGTACTGGTTCACTATCGGTCACTAGGTAGTATTTAGCCTTGGGAGATGGTCCTCCCTGCTTCCGACGGGATTTCTCGTGTCCCGCCGTACTCAGGATCCACTCAGGAGGGAACGAAGTTTCAACTACAGGGTTTTTACCTTCTTTGACGGACCTTTCCAGATCACTTCATTTACCCCGTTCCTTTGTAACTCCATGTTGAGTGTCCTACAACCCCAAGAGGCAAGCCTCTTGGTTTGGGCTAATTCCGTTTCGCTCGCCGCTACTCAGGAAATCGCATTTGCTTTCTCTTCCTCCGGGTACTTAGATGTTTCAGTTCCCCGGGTCTGCCTTCAGTACCCTATGTATTCAGGTAAAGATACTGTTCCATTACGAACAGTGGGTTTCCCCATTCGGAAATCTCCGGATCAAAGCTTACTTACAGCTCCCCGAAGCATATCGGTGTTAGTCCCGTCCTTCATCGGCTCCTAGTGCCAAGGCATCCACCGTGCGCCCTTTCTAACTTAACCGTTAAAAAAGATCTTACTGATGCTTTGAAAAAATTAATTGCCTTCTATCTATTATCTAGTTTTCAAGGAACAAAGAAGAAAGAACTTCATCACAACGTGATGAGATCTTTCGTATCTGAATGAATTACTCATTCAAAACTGAACAAAACAAAAGCGCTCTCGTATTTATCCTTAGAAAGGAGGTGATCCAGCCGCACCTTCCGATACGGCTACCTTGTTACGACTTCACCCCAATCATCTGTCCCACCTTAGGCGGCTGGCTCCATAAAGGTTACCTCACCGACTTCGGGTGTTACAAACTCTCGTGGTGTGACGGGCGGTGTGTACAAGGCCCGGGAACGTATTCACCGCGGCATGCTGATCCGCGATTACTAGCGATTCCGGCTTCATGTAGGCGAGTTGCGACCTACAATCCGAACTGAGAATGGCTTTATGGGATTCGCTTACCTTCGCAGGTTTGCGACCCTTTGTACCATCCATTGTAGCACGTGTGTAGCCCAGGTCATAAGGGGCATGATGATTTGACGTCATCCCCACCTTCCTCCGGTTTGTCACCGGCAGTCACCTTAGAGTGCCCAACTGAATGCTGGCAACTAAGATCAAGGGTTGCGCTCGTTGCGGGACTTAACCCAACATCTCACGACACGAGCTGACGACAACCATGCACCACCTGTCACTCTGTCCCCCGAAGGGGAACGCCCTATCTCTAGGGTTGTCAGAGGATGTCAAGACCTGGTAAGGTTCTTCGCGTTGCTTCGAATTAAACCACATGCTCCACCGCTTGTGCGGGCCCCCGTCAATTCCTTTGAGTTTCAGCCTTGCGGCCGTACTCCCCAGGCGGAGTGCTTAATGCGTTAGTCTGCGAGCACTAAAGGGCGGAAACCCTCTAACACTTAGCACTCATCGTTTACGGCGTGGACTACCAGGGTATCTAATCCTGTTTGCTCCCCACGCTTTCGCGCCTCAGTGTCAGTTACAGACCAGAAAGTCGCCTTCGCCACTGGTGTTCCTCCAAATCTCTACGCATTTCACCGCTACACTTGGAATTCCACTTTCCTCTTCTGCACTCAAGTTCCCCAGTTTCCAATGACCCTCCACGGTTGAGCCGTGGGCTTTCACATCAGACTTAAGGAACCACCTGCGCGCGCTTTACGCCCAATAATTCCGGACAACGCTTGCCACCTACGTATTACCGCGGCTGCTGGCACGTAGTTAGCCGTGGCTTTCTGGTTAGGTACCGTCAAGGTACCAGCAGTTACTCTGGTACTTGTTCTTCCCTAACAACAGAACTTTACGACCCGAAGGCCTTCTTCGTTCACGCGGCGTTGCTCCGTCAGACTTTCGTCCATTGCGGAAGATTCCCTACTGCTGCCTCCCGTAGGAGTCTGGGCCGTGTCTCAGTCCCAGTGTGGCCGATCACCCTCTCAGGTCGGCTACGCATCGTCGCCTTGGTGAGCCATTACCTCACCAACTAGCTAATGCGCCGCGGGCCCATCTATAAGTGACAGCTAGAGGCCGTCTTTCCATCTTCTCTCATGCGAGAAAAGAACGTATCCGGTATTAGCTCCGGTTTCCCGAAGTTATCCCAGTCTTATAGGCAGGTTGCCCACGTGTTACTCACCCGTCCGCCGCTAATCTCAGGGAGCAAGCTCCCATCGATTCGCTCGACTTGCATGTATTAGGCACGCCGCCAGCGTTCGTCCTGAGCCAGGATCAAACTCTCCGAAGAAATGTTTGACTTGCTCATTTTGCTTTTTGATAGTGTGTGCTCACTTAAAAAAATTAACGTTGGCGCTTTGTTTTGTTCAGTTTTCAAAGAGCAATTTCGCCGTCGTTCTTTCGAACAACTTGTTTATTCATCATAACACGCTATTGATTAGTTGTCAACTTCTGCGAAGTTTTTAACTTGTTTTAAATCGCTGTGTTTTTCAGCGACCATTTCATCTTAACATTTTCATAATAAGAAGTCAACAGTTATTATTTCTTTTAGTAATCTACCAAAAGTGGATGAAGTTTTTTGTTTGTCGTACTTGGTGCTTATTTATATTAATCCTTTCCTACCTTAAAGTCAACTGATTTTTAGCTATGAATCTTTTTTTCTTTTTTAATTCATTTATTAGATTATATAAAGGTGTTAACTTAGTATAAATGCTTGTTCTAGTAATAATTCAAACTATGGCTTTTCCTCTAAAGACATTTAAACCTTTCATGATTCTATTCTTAAAAAATCTAAATGTCCTCTCTCTAACTATTAGTCAGTAAAGTGAATTTCTAAAAACAAATCCTTCCGGAGGGCAATGACTAATCTAATTATCAGGGAATGATACATGAAAGATGCACTTGGAAGAAAGATAAAGTCGTGGTCATCTATATTCAATCAAAATCCATAATTAACTCACAAATAGTTATTGAATAGCTTCTATTACAATACCTCAATGTTCAAGCACACGTTAGAACCTAGCAAACCTGTTAAGGTTAATACAGACGCATTGGACATATTAAAGGATTCACCCAAAGAGGTGAAAGAGTCAAAACATTTTTATCAACAGATATCTACAGATAGACAATGAAACCAAAGAAAGTAGCTTTATCCTTTATATACGAATGTTAACAATTATTTTTATTAAAATAGTAAATTCCCCTCTTTACCTACTCTTTCTTAGAGAATGTGGAAAATGTAAAGCTTTTGTCTATTAATAGGCTCCAATCTACCATCGATACTGATGCTCGTACTGGATAAAAGTCTGAAACCAAGTTTTATGAAGCAAAAAAACACATTTATCCATGTCTGAAGAATCATTACTTGTGTTAGATTCAGTTCTAGTAAAAAAGCAGAGTGATGCATATTCAACCACTCATTGAACGAATCTTGAAAAATGAGTAAATATTAAAGAAATATTAGCTGATATCCTACATACATATTATCTAAATATTAGAAAAATATTTTTTTTACAAATTTACTGTCATGTACTATAATAAATTTATTTTAAAAGATTGAGGACAGACTTTTAATCATTATAAAAATAGTTGGGAGAGGGATTTATAAATGATTAATAAAAACACATCTTTGAGGATGCAAAGTATCGTTTTTATAGGTTTTATGGGGGTAGGTAAAACCACAATCGGACAAAAAGTAGCCAGGAAATTATATAGGGATTTTATTGATATAGATCAAGAAATTGAAAGAGAATTTAACATGCCCACCACAGAAATATTCAAGAAGTTTGGGGAAAAGACTTTCCGCGAAAAAGAAAAAAGTATGATTGATTACTTTAGCCAACAGCAATTGAAAATTATTTCCGTTGGTGGAGGGGCTTTTTTACAAGAGGATATACGAAAAATTTGTCTCTCTAATTGTATTGTGTTCTACCTTGACTTATCTTGGGAATATTGGAAAGAGAGAATAGGCTTGCTTATTGATAGTAGACCAGTGTTACAAAGTCGAAGCCTTGAAGAAATAGAAGAACTTTTTAATACTAGACAGGAAATTTACTCCTATCACCACTCGAAAGTGAATACGAATGACCTTGATGTTGAAGAAGTAGCAGATTATATTGTTGAATCATTGAAAGTGGCTTGGGATATTTACGAACCACTTAAGTAATTCCACTAGTTGATTGCCCAAGCCCTATAAAACCTAAGAAAAGAATAATAGAAAAGATGAAAAGAATACAGCGATAAGGGATACTCCCTCTTCCTGTAAACTAATCACCTTTTTTTTCTTTTTAGGAGGATTCTCTAATAATCAGTTCGGGGTTTAATATAATACGCTGTTGTTCATGATCAATATTCACCATTTTTTGGTGCAAAAGATTCGCAGCTTCTTTTCCCATACGTTGAGGAAATGAAGAAACAGTCGTTAACGGCGGATGATAGATTTCTGCAACTGGAACATTATCGAATCCTACGATGTCTATATCTTGACCAGGAATCAATCCTTTCATCCTTAACCCTTGCATAACGCCGAAAGCAATTAGGTCGCTAAAGCAAAAGATTGCTGTAGGGGGATCAGGATTATTAAGGACTTTAAATACAGCCTCTAACCCTCCCTCTCGTGTCGGAGCACTATCTATCATTAACGATTCGTCAACTTCCAAGCCCGCTTTGGAAAGGGCTTCGCGATACCCCTCCATTCTCTCAATCCAAGTAGAAGATTCCCTAATCCCTCCAAGGAATGCAATCCTTTTATGTCCCTTTTCAATCAAATGATTAACAGCTATTCGGGCTCCTTCTGGATAGTTAATACCTACATAATCGCTATTTACTTCAGGTAATTCTCTAACAGCAAGAACAAATGGTGTGTCAATCTCATTTAATCGATTAATCGTTTCTTGTGTACTTTCAGAAACGGGACAAAGAATTAAGCCGCCTACTCTATGTTCCAACATAGTTGAAAGGAGTTGGTCTTGCTTCGTAACTGAATCAAATGTAGTTCCCAACAAGACCGTATATCCGACCTCTTCTAATGCATCATGTACACCTATCAGGAATTCAGAAAAAAAAGTGTTTGAAATATCAGTAATAATTATTCCTACAGTATCGGAACTCTGCGACCTTAGATTTGCTGCAATTCTATCGTAAACGTAACCCAATTCACGCATGGACTTTAAAACCTTTTTTCGTGTTGCTTCCGAAATTCGAGGGTTATTACGAACGATAAGGGAAGCAGTGGACGTAGATACGCCAGCATGCTTCGCTACCTGTTGCAATGTGACTCGACCTTTTTTGGGTTGTTTCATCGTTCAATCACCATCTTGAGTGTATTTTTGATGTATTGATTATAATCATCAATTCTTACTATAATAATAATATAGTTGTAGTTATTATTATACCCATAATATAAATTGCTTTATTGTACATAGTTCAGTCACCGCTTATTAGTAATTTTAATGCTATATACACAGAAGTTTTCCCTATTCCTTACTATTGCAAAAAAAAACACCATCCTAATTCTTGAAGATGGAGTTTTGAGTAATCAGTCTCTTTTCCTTATTTAAGTATTATCGGATGTTTAGTTAATTTTTTATACCGATAATTCACAAAAACTGCAGCTAGAATCCCTAAAGTTGCGATAAAACAATCAAATAGGAATATATGCGATATATCTCCACTTTTAGCGATTAACCCTGTTGCGATGGGTAAGACAACACTCGCTAAACTAGAGGCAGTTGAAACGATTCCCGTTACAGTTCCTTTTTTCTTCCAGAAAAGCTCAGCCATTATTGCAATGGTTAATTGAAAAATTCCAGCTGTAGAAGCTCCAAGGAAAAAAGAGGTTACGCTTAGTACAAGTGGTGTATGAACGGTAAGAATAACAATGACAGCTATTAAAGTAATCATTGGATAAAGCAAAATGACCGTCACAGGTTTCAGCCATTTTTTCAACAAAACGGATAAAAGCAGAACAGAAATAAGGGATCCAACGCTATAATAGCTTAACAATTTAATCGAATTGGAAGCAGACATTCCAGCGACTTCTTGCCCAAAACTCGGTAACCAGATTTGCGAGACTGTAAACAAGGCAGTAGATGTAAAACCAATAATAATAAGCGCTAGCCCTTCTTTCCAGAATTCAGGTTCACTTATAAACTTACTCAATTGCAATTCGTCTTCTTTACTATTATGACCGTCTTGGATTTTTTGAAATGAAGTAAAAAACAAAAATATCATGTTTAAAAAATAGATAACCGCCGGTAATAAAAAAGCATACCCATAAAACAAATTGTTTTCAGAAAGAAACAAGATGATAAATGGTAAAACTGTTGCGCCAAGTGAAACAAAAGCCTTAACCATTACGCTTGCGGAACTAGCAGATTTCGGAAACATTTCTGTAAGCGCTGGATATGTCCCCGCATCCATGGCAGAGTTAGAAACACCCGCAAGTAACGCAAACACAAAGGCTATCTCATAAGTTGGAGAAAATGGAATCCCCACTAAAAAGAATAACATGACAATAGTTGAGACAATGATTAACGGTTTCCTTCCAAATCTATCTGACAATATTCCTGTTATACCATACGTAAGCAATCTTCCAATACCTATTGCAGCAATAAGATAACTGATGCCAGTTGAATCTGTATCCCACTGTTCTGTTAAAGCGACCATGTTCGAAGCGAGAATTATATTGACCATCCCTAATAGAAAATAGTTAATATACATCCCTGATGCCGCTTTAAAATACTGATATTTCATTAATTACCCCCCCATAGTAAATCACGATGTAATTTTTCTCCCATTAAAGAACACTAAAGTTTGAAAAAATGAAATCTCTAAAAAAACTTAATCTGATCTTTTAATTACTGTATTTTTTTATAAAAATACAGTTTTCAATCCCCATTATGATATCCCATAAAATTAAAAACAATTTTTCAAAAAAAGAGCTAAGAAAAACAGGAAGTACACTCCCTGTTTTTCTTAGCTCCGAGGTCTATTGCATTCATATGCTGTAAGTTCCTTAACACCAAACACTAAAAAACAATTGAGTTCAGCAGGGGTCGCAAAAAACCTCTATTACTATAAGCTGGAGAGCAACCTCCACAGTGGAAGCTTATTAATCTGCAAAAATTTGCTCTTTAATATAATCAACAGGCATTTGTTGACCTGTCCACAATTCAAATGCTAAAGCACCTTGCCAAAGCATCATTCCAAGACCATTAATCGCTGTAGCCCCGGCAGCTTCAGCTTGTTCCATAAGTTTTGATTTACGTGGAATGTACACAACGTCTGTAACAATTAAATCAGAGCGTAGCATTGATTCGTCTTGAATGACACTTAAGCCTTCAAGTGGTTTCATACCAACGCCTGTTCCATTTGCCAAAATATCACTAGTTTCGATTTCAGCTCTTAATTGTTCAAGGTTCTCAAGTGGATACACATTTGCTTTCACATTTAAGTGCTTCATATCTTCATTAATGATTCGTACGTTTTCTTCTGCTTGTGGGAAGAAAGCATCATCACGCGCAAAAATGCTAATTTCAGCAAGTCCTTCTAGTGCAGATTGAATAGCAATAGGTGTAGCAGCGCCACCAGAACCGATAAGAGTCATTTTTTTGCCTTTGATATCTATACCATGTTCTTTAAGGTTGCGAGTATATCCCATTCCATCCGTACTGTGACCGACGAATTTCCCATCAACATTGACAACTGTATTAACCGCTCCTGAAAATTTAGCACTGTCTGCCAATTCATCTAAGTGTGGAAGGATTTTCATTTTATTTGGCATTGATACATTAAAACCTTTTACATTTAATGCTCGCATTCCTTTTACAGCATCCTCCAATGATTCATTTCCAACTTCAAATGCTAAATAAGCACAGTTTAATCCTAATTTATCAAATGCTAAATTGTGCATAGCTGGTGATAAAGAGTGTCCGATAGGTGTTGCTAAAAGTCCTACTAATTCTGTTTTTCCATTAATACGTGCTAAACTTTCCATGATTCAATCCCCCTGATGTATGATTCATAAAATTTTAAATAAATTCTTTTTTGGAAGAAATCCAATGAATTAAATATTTTGATCAATAGTTTCTAAAACACTTCTTAATTGAGATACAGGAATTTGTCCAGGTGCCGATGCTTCTTTTCCAGCACCAAATGTACAAGCTGAACCAAATACCGCACCGGTTAACCGGCTAACCAGGCCTGTCCCCGACATAGACATGGTAATAAACGGACGATCCGCATATTTAGTTTTCATCGTGTGAGTTGCATCTAATAAAACAAGTAGATCGTCTACACTTTGAGGCATGACAGCAATTTTTGGAATATGAGCTCCATACTCCTGCATTTTACGCAGTCGGTAAATGATTTCTTCTTTTGCTGGTGTCTTATGGAAATCGTGGTTACACATAATTACGTATACACCATTTTCCTCAGCAACCTTTACAGTTGCCTTGACATCTGACTCTTCATAAAATAATTCTACATCCACAAGATCAATATTCTTTGTTCGAATCGCTGTATGAAGTAATTCAAAATAATATTGATCCGTAATTTCTTTGTTGCCACCTTCTTTATGACTTCTAAAAGTGAAAAGAAGAAGAGTACTCGGTAAGGCTTTTCTTAGTTTTGAAATCATTTCCGAAACGGAGTTTAAGCTTTCAACATGTTCATACACATCTACTCGCCACTCAATGATATCTGGCTCCAAAGATTTTACCGTTTCAACTTCTTGAAGTAGCTCTTCTTGAGTTGTCCCCATTAATGGAACAATAATCTTTGGAACGCCTTCTCCGATTTTAACGTTTTTGATGGTAATCGTTTGCATGGATTTTTCCCCTTTTTATCATCAGTGAGGGCTTTCGAACCTCACTGATGTTTGTTAGTAAAACCTGTAAAAGATTATGACCTGACTTATGACTTTTTTAAACAGATGGAACTTTAATCACCTTTTTATAACGATAGGCAACAAAAACAGCCAATAAAATACTAACGATTGCAATTCCAACATCAAACAAGAATACAGCAGTTAGACCTGCACTCTTAGAAATCATACCTGTAATGAATGGTATGATAATAAAAGCTGAACTAGCTGCAATGTTTACATAAGATGTAATGGTTCCTTTATTAGCTGGGAAGAATTCGGTAATAATTGTCATGGCCAATTGGAACACACCTGCAGTTGATAACCCAATAAAGAAAGCACTCAAAACAGTCATGAATGGTTGCTGAATATAAATAAGAGACAATAAAGATATTGCGGCAATTACCGGATAAATAATCATAACTGTTATAGGTTTTATTACTTTATTTAATAAAACTGCTAGTAAAATGACTGAAACAAGGGACCCAATGCTATAGTAACTAAGCAATTGAACAGATTTAGCCTGTGTTAGACCTAATACTTCTTGTCCAAATTTAGGGAGCCAAACTTGTACAAGCATGAATAGAGCAGTTGATGTAAAACCTAGAAGAATAACGGCCAATCCTTCTTGGCCAAACTTTGGTTTTGATAAAAATTGTGGTTCAGCTGTTTCAACTTTATCCTCACTTTGGATATCACTTGGAGTTTTATGATTCGGGAATGATACCCTAAGTAAGAAAAATCCATTAACAAGGTAAACAGCTGCCATCAAGAAGAATGTATATCCGTAAAATAGATCTCTAGCAATAAAAAACGCCATAATAAATGGAAGAATTGTTGCACCAATTGAAACAAAAGCTTTAATTAATACAGTTGCAGAGCCTGCTTTCTTTTGGAAAGCTTCAATAAGTGCAGGATACGTCCCTGCGTCTAAAAATGAGTTAGCGATACCAGCACATATTGCAAAAATAAATGCTAATGTATAGTTAGGAGCCAATGGTATTCCCACTAAGAAAATCAGGTAGATGAAAGACGCCGATACAACAAAAGGCTTCCTTCCTAATTTATCCGACAGTCTTCCAGCAAAAAACAGAGAAACTAACTTACCAATACCTATTGCTGAAACCAGGTAGCTAATTCCTGATGTACTCGTATTTAACTGGTTGGACAAATTCTCCATATTTGACCCAATGATGATGTTGATCATACCTAAAATAAAGTAACTAATATATAAACCTATTGCCATTTTTATATATGGATTTTTCATAAAACACACCCCTATGTTAGTTATTCAAAAGTTGTCAGAAATGCAACTTAGTTATTAAGCTCTTTCTTAAAGCTTCCCCCTTGCGCCACAGTATATTTAAGAAAACGAACGATAAATATAAGCTACTTTAATGCATTAGTATATCGTTCTACTTAAATTTTAATAATTAGTATATCGTTCTACTAATATTCAAATCAAAGTTAGTATATCGTTCTACTAAATACTTGAACTCCCCCGCAGAATTAATTGGGTCTAATGTTGTTCAAAATGAAATCAGTATGTCCAAATTAAATACGTAAACACACAGCTGTAATCCATGCCCTTTACTGGAGTTACTTACTTAACTACATTTAGTATATCGTTCTACTGAAGTTATTATACTGCGCTAATTAAATTGTGTCAAACTTATGAAACAGTCCCCTCTATTCATAAATTTGCATAGGCTAGGCATTTAATCTCTTTGCCTATTTCAAGGAAATTCTGTTTCTTTAAAGAATGCTTCTTTAAACTCTCTAAAACTCCATTCTTCGAGTTGATGATTATTCCTCAACACATTCTTAACCGAGTGAGCCCCACTTAAGGATGGTTTGTCTTCTATGGGCTCAGGACTCCGTATGTATAATTAAGTGTGTATTGTGACTAATTTTAACTCTAAATATGTTTTTCTCATATATTTTCTTTTATCAATATCTCAGTTACATAGGCGACAGAGCAGTGTGTTTCCACTCTACAGTGATAGATAAAAACCATTTACCCTTTGAAATTTTGGCACCTGCTATTTTAGGCTCTACTGGCTTTAAGGTCTAATATTGAATTCACAAATTTTTTATTGTAATAAAATCAGAATTTACCCTGAACCCCAGCATATATGTAATCCATGAAAAAATCGGGACTATTACCAACCATCAATTACTTAACCCATTAAATTTCTTAAAGATTTTTTATTCGATACTCTTTCCCATTTTATAAACACAAAAAAAGACCAGCCAGAATGGCTGATCTTTTTGAATAGCTTGGCGGCGTCCTACTCTCACAGGGGGAAACCCCCAACTACCATCGGCGCTGAAGAGCTTAACTGCCGTGTTCGGAATGGGAACGGGTGTGACCTCTTCGCTATCGCCACCAAACAATAAAGGAACGTTGTTCCTTCAAAACTAGATAATAAGAAGGTATTTCATTTTTTAAAGCGTGGTTAAGTCCTCGATCTATTAGTATCAGTCAGCTCCACATGTCGCCACGCTTCCACCTCTGACCTATCAACCTGATCATCTTTCAGGGATCTTACTAGCTTGCGCTATGGGAAATCTCATCTCGAGGGGGCTTCATGCTTAGATGCTTTCAGCACTTATCCCGTCCGCACGTAGCTACCCAGCTATGCCTTTGGCAAGACAACTGGTACACCAGCGGTGCGTCCATCCCGGTCCTCTCGTACTAAGGACAGCTCCTCTCAAATTTCCTGCGCCCGCGACGGATAGGGACCGAACTGTCTCACGACGTTCTGAACCCAGCTCGCGTACCGCTTTAATGGGCGAACAGCCCAACCCTTGGGACCGACTACAGCCCCAGGATGCGATGAGCCGACATCGAGGTGCCAAACCTCCCCGTCGATGTGGACTCTTGGGGGAGATAAGCCTGTTATCCCCGGGGTAGCTTTTATCCGTTGAGCGATGGCCCTTCCATGCGGAACCACCGGATCACTAAGCCCGACTTTCGTCCCTGCTCGACTTGTAGGTCTCGCAGTCAAGCTCCCTTGTGCCTTTACACTCTACGAATGATTTCCAACCATTCTGAGGGAACCTTTGGGCGCCTCCGTTACTCTTTAGGAGGCGACCGCCCCAGTCAAACTGCCCACCTGACACTGTCTCCCACCCCGATAAGGGGCGCGGGTTAGAATTTCAATACAGCCAGGGTAGTATCCCACCAACGCCTCCACCGAAGCTAGCGCTCCGGCTTCTCAGGCTCCTACCTATCCTGTACAAGCTGTACCAAAATTCAATATCAGGCTGCAGTAAAGCTCCACGGGGTCTTTCCGTCCTGTCGCGGGTAACCTGCATCTTCACAGGTACTATAATTTCACCGAGTCTCTCGTTGAGACAGTGCCCAGATCGTTACACCTTTCGTGCGGGTCGGAACTTACCCGACAAGGAATTTCGCTACCTTAGGACCGTTATAGTTACGGCCGCCGTTTACTGGGGCTTCGGTTCAAAGCTTCGCTTGCGCTAACCTCTCCCCTTAACCTTCCAGCACCGGGCAGGTGTCAGCCCCTATACTTCGCCTTGCGGCTTCGCAGAGACCTGTGTTTTTGCTAAACAGTCGCCTGGGCCTATTCACTGCGGCTTTTCTGGGCTATTCACCCTAAAAAGCACCCCTTCTCCCGAAGTTACGGGGTCATTTTGCCGAGTTCCTTAACGAGAGTTCTCTCGCACACCTTAGGATTCTCTCCTCGCCTACCTGTGTCGGTTTGCGGTACGGGCACCTTACATCTCACTAGAGGCTTTTCTTGGCAGCGTGGAATCAGGAACTTCGGTACTATATTTCCCTCGCCATCACAGCTCCGCCTTAATGGAAACGGGATTTGCCTCGTTTCCGGCCTAACTGCTTGGACGCGCATATCCAACAGCGCGCTTACCCTATCCTTCTGCGTCCCCCCATCGTTCAAACGATGTATAGGTGGTACAGGAATATCAACCTGTTGTCCATCGCCTACGCCTTTCGGCCTCGGCTTAGGTCCCGACTAACCCTGAGCGGACGAGCCTTCCTCAGGAAACCTTAGGCATTCGGTGGAAGGGATTCTCACCCTTCTTTCGCTACTCATACCGGCATTCTCACTTCTAAGCGCTCCACCAGTCCTTCCGGTCTGACTTCAACGCCCTTAGAACGCTCTCCTACCATCGACACCATACGGTGTCAATCCACAGCTTCGGTGATACGTTTAGCCCCGGTACATTTTCGGCGCGGAGTCACTCGACCAGTGAGCTATTACGCACTCTTTAAATGATGGCTGCTTCTGAGCCAACATCCTGGTTGTCTAAGCAACTCCACATCCTTTTCCACTTAACGTATACTTTGGGACCTTAGCTGGTGGTCTGGGCTGTTTCCCTTTCGACTACGGATCTTATCACTCGCAGTCTGACTCCCAAGAATAAGTATTTGGCATTCGGAGTTTGACTGAATTCGGTAACCCGTTGGGGGCCCCTAGTCCAATCAGTGCTCTACCTCCAATACTCTCATCTTGAGGCTAGCCCTAAAGCTATTTCGGAGAGAACCAGCTATCTCCAGGTTCGATTGGAATTTCTCCGCTACCCACACCTCATCCCCGCACTTTTCAACGTGCGTGGGTTCGGGCCTCCATTCAGTGTTACCTGAACTTCACCCTGGACATGGGTAGATCACCTGGTTTCGGGTCTACGACCTCATACTCATTCGCCCTATTCAGACTCGCTTTCAGTCGCGGCTCCGTCTTATCAACTTAACCTCGCATGAAATCGTAACTCGCCGGTTCATTCTACAAAAGGCACGCCATTACCCATTAACGGGCTTTGACTACTTGTAGGCACACGGTTTCAGGATCTATTTCACTCCCCTTCCGGGGTGCTTTTCACCTTTCCCTCACGGTACTGGTTCACTATCGGTCACTAGGTAGTATTTAGCCTTGGGAGATGGTCCTCCCTGCTTCCGACGGGATTTCTCGTGTCCCGCCGTACTCAGGATCCACTCAGGAGGGAACGAAGTTTCAACTACAGGGTTTTTACCTTCTTTGACGGACCTTTCCAGATCACTTCATTTACCCCGTTCCTTTGTAACTCCATGTTGAGTGTCCTACAACCCCAAGAGGCAAGCCTCTTGGTTTGGGCTAATTCCGTTTCGCTCGCCGCTACTCAGGAAATCGCATTTGCTTTCTCTTCCTCCGGGTACTTAGATGTTTCAGTTCCCCGGGTCTGCCTTCAGTACCCTATGTATTCAGGTAAAGATACTGTTCCATTACGAACAGTGGGTTTCCCCATTCGGAAATCTCCGGATCAAAGCTTACTTACAGCTCCCCGAAGCATATCGGTGTTAGTCCCGTCCTTCATCGGCTCCTAGTGCCAAGGCATCCACCGTGCGCCCTTTCTAACTTAACCGTTAAAAAAGATCTTACTGATGCTTTGAAAAAATTAATTGCCTTCTATCTATTATCTAGTTTTCAAGGAACAAAGAAGAAAAAACTTCATCACAACGTGATGAGATCTTTCGTATCTGAATGAATTACTCATTCAAAACTGAACAAAACAAAAGCGCTCTCGTATTTATCCTTAGAAAGGAGGTGATCCAGCCGCACCTTCCGATACGGCTACCTTGTTACGACTTCACCCCAATCATCTGTCCCACCTTAGGCGGCTGGCTCCATAAAGGTTACCTCACCGACTTCGGGTGTTACAAACTCTCGTGGTGTGACGGGCGGTGTGTACAAGGCCCGGGAACGTATTCACCGCGGCATGCTGATCCGCGATTACTAGCGATTCCGGCTTCATGTAGGCGAGTTGCGACCTACAATCCGAACTGAGAATGGCTTTATGGGATTCGCTTACCTTCGCAGGTTTGCGACCCTTTGTACCATCCATTGTAGCACGTGTGTAGCCCAGGTCATAAGGGGCATGATGATTTGACGTCATCCCCACCTTCCTCCGGTTTGTCACCGGCAGTCACCTTAGAGTGCCCAACTGAATGCTGGCAACTAAGATCAAGGGTTGCGCTCGTTGCGGGACTTAACCCAACATCTCACGACACGAGCTGACGACAACCATGCACCACCTGTCACTCTGTCCCCCGAAGGGGAACGCCCTATCTCTAGGGTTGTCAGAGGATGTCAAGACCTGGTAAGGTTCTTCGCGTTGCTTCGAATTAAACCACATGCTCCACCGCTTGTGCGGGCCCCCGTCAATTCCTTTGAGTTTCAGCCTTGCGGCCGTACTCCCCAGGCGGAGTGCTTAATGCGTTAGGCTGCGAGCACTAAAGGGCGGAAACCCTCTAACACTTAGCACTCATCGTTTACGGCGTGGACTACCAGGGTATCTAATCCTGTTTGCTCCCCACGCTTTCGCGCCTCAGTGTCAGTTACAGACCAGAAAGTCGCCTTCGCCACTGGTGTTCCTCCAAATCTCTACGCATTTCACCGCTACACTTGGAATTCCACTTTCCTCTTCTGCACTCAAGTTCCCCAGTTTCCAATGACCCTCCACGGTTGAGCCGTGGGCTTTCACATCAGACTTAAGGAACCACCTGCGCGCGCTTTACGCCCAATAATTCCGGACAACGCTTGCCACCTACGTATTACCGCGGCTGCTGGCACGTAGTTAGCCGTGGCTTTCTGGTTAGGTACCGTCAAGGTACCAGCAGTTACTCTGGTACTTGTTCTTCCCTAACAACAGAACTTTACGACCCGAAGGCCTTCTTCGTTCACGCGGCGTTGCTCCGTCAGACTTTCGTCCATTGCGGAAGATTCCCTACTGCTGCCTCCCGTAGGAGTCTGGGCCGTGTCTCAGTCCCAGTGTGGCCGATCACCCTCTCAGGTCGGCTACGCATCGTCGCCTTGGTGAGCCATTACCTCACCAACTAGCTAATGCGCCGCGGGCCCATCTATAAGTGACAGCAAAACCGTCTTTCCATCTTCTCTCATGCGAGAAAAGAACGTATCCGGTATTAGCTCCGGTTTCCCGAAGTTATCCCAGTCTTATAGGCAGGTTGCCCACGTGTTACTCACCCGTCCGCCGCTAATCTCAGGGAGCAAGCTCCCATCGATTCGCTCGACTTGCATGTATTAGGCACGCCGCCAGCGTTCGTCCTGAGCCAGGATCAAACTCTCCGAAGAAATGTTTGACTTGCTCATTTTGCTTTTTGATAGTGTGTGCTCACTTAAAAAAATTAACGTTGGCGCTTTGTTTTGTTCAGTTTTCAAAGAGCAATTTTATCGTCGTTCTTTCGAACAACTTGTTTATTCATCATAACACGCTATTGATTAGTTGTCAACTTCTGCGAAGTTTTTAACTTGTTTTAAATCGCTGTGTTTTTCAGCGACCATTTCATCTTAACATTTTCATAATAAGAAGTCAACAGTTATTATTTCTTTTAGTAATCTACCAAAAGTGGATGAAGTTTTTTGTTTGTCGTACTTGGTGCTTATTTATATTAATCCTTTCCTACCTTAAAGTCAACACATTATATATAAAAAAAACATTTTTATTTTAAGCTCCATTAAGAATGCCCTTTAAGTCTTCTTATTAAGTTTAACAGCTCCTGGGGTAAGCTAGTCTTGCCCTTATGATTCCCACTTGTATTCTGACCTTATAAAAGTCTTTATTTTTTTGCTAGATACTCTTTTCAAATTATATAAACGCAAAAAAAGACCAGCCAGAATGGCTGATCTTTTCAAAATGGCTTGGCGGCGTCCTACTCTCACAGGGGGAAACCCCCAACTACCATCGGCGCTGAAGAGCTTAACTGCCGTGTTCGGAATGGGAACGGGTGTGACCTCTTCGCTATCGCCACCAAACAATAAAGGAACGTTGTTCCTTCAAAACTAGATAATAAGAAGGTATTTCATTTTTTAAAGCGTGGTTAAGTCCTCGATCTATTAGTATCAGTCAGCTCCACATGTCGCCACGCTTCCACCTCTGACCTATCAACCTGATCATCTTTCAGGGATCTTACTAGCTTGCGCTATGGGAAATCTCATCTCGAGGGGGCTTCATGCTTAGATGCTTTCAGCACTTATCCCGTCCGCACGTAGCTACCCAGCTATGCCTTTGGCAAGACAACTGGTACACCAGCGGTGCGTCCATCCCGGTCCTCTCGTACTAAGGACAGCTCCTCTCAAATTTCCTGCGCCCGCGACGGATAGGGACCGAACTGTCTCACGACGTTCTGAACCCAGCTCGCGTACCGCTTTAATGGGCGAACAGCCCAACCCTTGGGACCGACTACAGCCCCAGGATGCGATGAGCCGACATCGAGGTGCCAAACCTCCCCGTCGATGTGGACTCTTGGGGGAGATAAGCCTGTTATCCCCGGGGTAGCTTTTATCCGTTGAGCGATGGCCCTTCCATGCGGAACCACCGGATCACTAAGCCCGACTTTCGTCCCTGCTCGACTTGTAGGTCTCGCAGTCAAGCTCCCTTGTGCCTTTACACTCTACGAATGATTTCCAACCATTCTGAGGGAACCTTTGGGCGCCTCCGTTACTCTTTAGGAGGCGACCGCCCCAGTCAAACTGCCCACCTGACACTGTCTCCCACCCCGATAAGGGGCGCGGGTTAGAATTTCAATACAGCCAGGGTAGTATCCCACCAACGCCTCCACCGAAGCTAGCGCTCCGGCTTCTCAGGCTCCTACCTATCCTGTACAAGCTGTACCAAAATTCAATATCGAGGTCTGCAGTAAAGCTCCACGGGGTCTTTCCGTCCTGTCGCGGGTAACCTGCATCTTCACAGGTACTATAATTTCACCGAGTCTCTCGTTGAGACAGTGCCCAGATCGTTACACCTTTCGTGCGGGTCGGAACTTACCCGACAAGGAATTTCGCTACCTTAGGACCGTTATAGTTACGGCCGCCGTTTACTGGGGCTTCGGTTCAAAGCTTCGCTTGCGCTAACCTCTCCCCTTAACCTTCCAGCACCGGGCAGGTGTCAGCCCCTATACTTCGCCTTGCGGCTTCGCAGAGACCTGTGTTTTTGCTAAACAGTCGCCTGGGCCTATTCACTGCGGCTTTTCTGGGCTATTCACCCTAAAAAGCACCCCTTCTCCCGAAGTTACGGGGTCATTTTGCCGAGTTCCTTAACGAGAGTTCTCTCGCACACCTTAGGATTCTCTCCTCGCCTACCTGTGTCGGTTTGCGGTACGGGCACCTTACATCTCACTAGAGGCTTTTCTTGGCAGCGTGGAATCAGGAACTTCGGTACTATATTTCCCTCGCCATCACAGCTCCGCCTTAATGGAAACGGGATTTGCCTCGTTTCCGGCCTAACTGCTTGGACGCGCATATCCAACAGCGCGCTTACCCTATCCTTCTGCGTCCCCCCATCGTTCAAACGATGTATAGGTGGTACAGGAATATCAACCTGTTGTCCATCGCCTACGCCTTTCGGCCTCGGCTTAGGTCCCGACTAACCCTGAGCGGACGAGCCTTCCTCAGGAAACCTTAGGCATTCGGTGGAAGGGATTCTCACCCTTCTTTCGCTACTCATACCGGCATTCTCACTTCTAAGCGCTCCACCAGTCCTTCCGGTCTGACTTCAACGCCCTTAGAACGCTCTCCTACCATCGACACCATACGGTGTCAATCCACAGCTTCGGTGATACGTTTAGCCCCGGTACATTTTCGGCGCGGAGTCACTCGACCAGTGAGCTATTACGCACTCTTTAAATGATGGCTGCTTCTGAGCCAACATCCTGGTTGTCTAAGCAACTCCACATCCTTTTCCACTTAACGTATACTTTGGGACCTTAGCTGGTGGTCTGGGCTGTTTCCCTTTCGACTACGGATCTTATCACTCGCAGTCTGACTCCCAAGAATAAGTATTTGGCATTCGGAGTTTGACTGAATTCGGTAACCCGTTGGGGGCCCCTAGTCCAATCAGTGCTCTACCTCCAATACTCTCATCTTGAGGCTAGCCCTAAAGCTATTTCGGAGAGAACCAGCTATCTCCAGGTTCGATTGGAATTTCTCCGCTACCCACACCTCATCCCCGCACTTTTCAACGTGCGTGGGTTCGGGCCTCCATTCAGTGTTACCTGAACTTCACCCTGGACATGGGTAGATCACCTGGTTTCGGGTCTACGACCTCATACTCATTCGCCCTATTCAGACTCGCTTTCAGCTGCGGCTCCGTCTTATCAACTTAACCTCGCATGAAATCGTAACTCGCCGGTTCATTCTACAAAAGGCACGCCATTACCCATTAACGGGCTTTGACTACTTGTAGGCACACGGTTTCAGGATCTATTTCACTCCCCTTCCGGGGTGCTTTTCACCTTTCCCTCACGGTACTGGTTCACTATCGGTCACTAGGTAGTATTTAGCCTTGGGAGATGGTCCTCCCTGCTTCCGACGGGATTTCTCGTGTCCCGCCGTACTCAGGATCCACTCAGGAGGGAACGAAGTTTCAACTACAGGGTTTTTACCTTCTTTGACGGACCTTTCCAGATCACTTCATTTACCCCGTTCCTTTGTAACTCCATGTTGAGTGTCCTACAACCCCAAGAGGCAAGCCTCTTGGTTTGGGCTAATTCCGTTTCGCTCGCCGCTACTCAGGAAATCGCATTTGCTTTCTCTTCCTCCGGGTACTTAGATGTTTCAGTTCCCCGGGTCTGCCTTCAGTACCCTATGTATTCAGGTAAAGATACTGTTCCATTACGAACAGTGGGTTTCCCCATTCGGAAATCTCCGGATCAAAGCTTACTTACAGCTCCCCGAAGCATATCGGTGTTAGTCCCGTCCTTCATCGGCTCCTAGTGCCAAGGCATCCACCGTGCGCCCTTTCTAACTTAACCGTTAAAAAAGATCTTACTGATGCTTTGAAAAAATTAATTGCCTTCTATCTATTATCTAGTTTTCAAGGAACAAAGAAGAAAAAACTTCATCACAACGTGATGAGATCTTTCGTATCTGAATGAATTACTCATTCAAAACTGAACAAAACAAAAGCGCTCTCGTATTTATCCTTAGAAAGGAGGTGATCCAGCCGCACCTTCCGATACGGCTACCTTGTTACGACTTCACCCCAATCATCTGTCCCACCTTAGGCGGCTGGCTCCATAAAGGTTACCTCACCGACTTCGGGTGTTACAAACTCTCGTGGTGTGACGGGCGGTGTGTACAAGGCCCGGGAACGTATTCACCGCGGCATGCTGATCCGCGATTACTAGCGATTCCGGCTTCATGTAGGCGAGTTGCAGCCTACAATCCGAACTGAGAATGGCTTTATGGGATTCGCTTACCTTCGCAGGTTTGCAGCCCTTTGTACCATCCATTGTAGCACGTGTGTAGCCCAGGTCATAAGGGGCATGATGATTTGACGTCATCCCCACCTTCCTCCGGTTTGTCACCGGCAGTCACCTTAGAGTGCCCAACTGAATGCTGGCAACTAAGATCAAGGGTTGCGCTCGTTGCGGGACTTAACCCAACATCTCACGACACGAGCTGACGACAACCATGCACCACCTGTCACTCTGTCCCCCGAAGGGGAACGCCCTATCTCTAGGGTTGTCAGAGGATGTCAAGACCTGGTAAGGTTCTTCGCGTTGCTTCGAATTAAACCACATGCTCCACCGCTTGTGCGGGCCCCCGTCAATTCCTTTGAGTTTCAGCCTTGCGGCCGTACTCCCCAGGCGGAGTGCTTAATGCGTTAGCTGCAGCACTAAAGGGCGGAAACCCTCTAACACTTAGCACTCATCGTTTACGGCGTGGACTACCAGGGTATCTAATCCTGTTTGCTCCCCACGCTTTCGCGCCTCAGTGTCAGTTACAGACCAGAAAGTCGCCTTCGCCACTGGTGTTCCTCCAAATCTCTACGCATTTCACCGCTACACTTGGAATTCCACTTTCCTCTTCTGCACTCAAGTTCCCCAGTTTCCAATGACCCTCCACGGTTGAGCCGTGGGCTTTCACATCAGACTTAAGGAACCACCTGCGCGCGCTTTACGCCCAATAATTCCGGACAACGCTTGCCACCTACGTATTACCGCGGCTGCTGGCACGTAGTTAGCCGTGGCTTTCTGGTTAGGTACCGTCAAGGTACCAGCAGTTACTCTGGTACTTGTTCTTCCCTAACAACAGAACTTTACGACCCGAAGGCCTTCTTCGTTCACGCGGCGTTGCTCCGTCAGACTTTCGTCCATTGCGGAAGATTCCCTACTGCTGCCTCCCGTAGGAGTCTGGGCCGTGTCTCAGTCCCAGTGTGGCCGATCACCCTCTCAGGTCGGCTACGCATCGTCGCCTTGGTGAGCCATTACCTCACCAACTAGCTAATGCGCCGCGGGCCCATCTATAAGTGACAGCAAAACCGTCTTTCCATCTTCTCTCATGCGAGAAAAGAACGTATCCGGTATTAGCTCCGGTTTCCCGAAGTTATCCCAGTCTTATAGGCAGGTTGCCCACGTGTTACTCACCCGTCCGCCGCTAATCTCAGGGAGCAAGCTCCCATCGATTCGCTCGACTTGCATGTATTAGGCACGCCGCCAGCGTTCGTCCTGAGCCAGGATCAAACTCTCCGAAGAAATGTTTGACTTGCTCATTTTGCTTTTTGATAGTGTGTGCTCACTTTTAAAAATTAACGTTGGCGCTTTGTTTTGTTCAGTTTTCAAAGAGCAATATGTTCGCCGCTCTGTTAGCGACTTTATTATCATAACACCTTTCAAACAACATGTCAACAACAAGTTTCATCTTTTTTCTTTCTTGTCGTCGTTGTCTCAAGCGGTGTATTTAATATACTAGCACCTGCATACAGACAAGTCAATTTAATTTTGGATATTTCTTCATTTTATTTCATTGACTCTCATCTTCTTCTATATATAATGAAAATCCATATCATTCTTTATAGGTAAATAGGTTAAACTATCGGGTTTTTATCTCCTATCTTTCATCTTAACCTTAAAGACTTATCCTGTTAATCTGGATAAATTGAAACAGGGGGCAACTTATTACTGTTGCCCCCTGTTCCATAACCCTTATTTATTGAAAGAAATAATGTTAGCTTCTTCTTTATCTACTTTTCCACTCTTTTCAATCTTCACGCTTTCTCCTTCAGAAAGGTTGGTAAAGACGATTGGCGTGATTATAGAAGTGGCATTATTTTTGACATACTCAATATCCACTTTAAGTAATGGCTGTCCGCTTGTCACCTTATCTCCTTGAGCGACAAGTGCTTCGAAGCCTTTACCTTCTAATTTAACTGTATCTATTCCCACATGCATTAAGATTTCACGTCCCGCATCAGAAACAATGCCTATTGCATGTTTAGTCGGGAACAGATTAACGATCGTTCCATCTACAGGTGAAACAACTAACCCATCCTCCGGTACGATTGCAAAGCCGTCACCCATCATTTTTTCAGCAAAAACCGCGTCAGGCACCTCGGTAATCGGTTTGATTTCTCCTTTAATAGGTGAAATAAAACCCTCAGAACCAGTATCTGTCCGTAATGGTTTTGGAACAATGTCCTCAATTTGATCCTCTACACCCTTTTCAGGAGACACTTCAACTTTACGAGGTCTTTTTCCATCAATTATATCTTTCATTTGTCCTTTAATTGTTTCAGAACGAGGACCGAAGATGGCCTGGATGTTATTCCCTACTTCTAGTACCCCTGCCGCACCAAGTTTCTTCAATCTATTTTTATCAACGTTATCAATGTTATTTACTGACACACGCAGGCGGGTGATACATGCATCTAAGTGAGCGATGTTTTCTTTTCCGCCCATTGCATCTAAGATATCTCCAGGAAGACTTCCAGCTGTACTTGTAGACCCTTCTTCTTCATCCTCTTCTTCCACTTCACGACCAGGAGTTTTAAGATTAAACTTCCGAATCGCAAATCGGAATCCAAAGTAATAGATAAGCGCAAAGACTAATCCAACCGGAATAACAATCCAAGCATTCGTTTGAGGATTAATCAAACCGAACAGTACGTAGTCGATTAAACCACCTGAGAACGTCATCCCGATTTTCACATCTAGTAAATGCATAGTCATGAAAGAAAGACCAGCAAACACACAATGAATACCGAAAAGTATCGGTGCTACAAATAAGAATGCAAATTCAAGTGGTTCTGTAATCCCAGTCAAGAACGATGTAAGTGCAGCCGAAGCCATCAAGCCACCGACTATTTTCCTTCGTTCTGGTCGAGCTTCATGATAAATAGCTAAAGCAGCTGCTGGCAACCCGAACATCATAAATGGATACTTACCAGTCATGAAGGTACCAGCTGTTAAATTCTGTACTCCATCTTTAATTTGAGCCATGAAGATGGCTTGGTCCCCTCTGACTGGATTCCCACCAGCTTGAGGGATATAGCTGCCAAATTCAAACCAGAATGGGGAATAGAAAATATGATGCAATCCAAACGGAATTAACGCCCGTTCTACCACTCCGAACACGAATGCTCCAAGAGTTAGGTTAGCACCCAACATATTTTCCGAAAATGCATTTAACCCTGATTGTATCGTCGGCCAAACCAAAATCATCAACAACCCAAGTACAACTGCGCTTGCAGCTGTTACAATGGGTACAAAACGTTTACCGGCAAAGAATCCTAAATAAGAAGGAAGTTCAATTTCATAAAATTTATTATACATTATTGCAGCCATGACACCGACAATAATACCGCCGAAGACGCCCGTTCCCAAAGTTGGAATTCCAAGAACATTGCTATACACAGCACCATTGTTCTCAATGTCAGCAGCATCAATTCCAAGTACCGTTCCCATTGTTACATTCATAATCAAGAACCCGATGATCGCTGCCAGCCCGGCAACACCATCTCCACCAGCTAACCCAATTGCGACCCCCACAGCAAACAATAGCGGAAGATTTCCAAAAATAATATTTCCGGCATTCTCCATAACCGATGCGACCATTTCTACTCCACCACTTGCAAGAAACGGAGCGATATCCAACAAAGTTTCGTTTTGCAATGCATTACCAAACGCGAGCAAAATTCCGGCCGCTGGTAAAATTGCCACAGGAAGCATCAAAGCTTTTCCGATTTTTTGCAAAACACCAAACAACTTCTTAAACATAGGTTTTCCTCCTCTATACTGTTTTTAGGCTAATAAAAACGTTTACATTATAATGACTGAATTCATCCTCTTATGTGTCTGATTTTGGAATACAAAAAAGGCATAAGCAAAGATAGGATTGAAATGAAAATTCAGGTATATAATACCCTCTTTCAGAACAATCATTCTCCTCACTTATGCCTGATCGAATCAGTAACACGTAAGTTAATGTATTTTTATTTAATTTTCTTTTGCAATCGTTGAATATGCATCGTTAGATAGACAGCTTCCGCATCAAAAACCGGTTTGCCTAATTTCTGTTGCATAATTTTTATTAGCTTCCATGAAATATTGTAACACAATGGATATTCTTCTTTCAATAGCAATGCGATTTTTTCAGGTTCGTCTACCTCTTCCCCTGCCATTACACGGTCTATCATGAACCTTAAATGACGAACCAGACGCGTATAATCAACGCTATCCTTATTAATTTGTACTTCCAACTGTTCTTCAACGACTTGGATAAGATGATAAATTAGTTGCGAGTGCTGATTGACTTCCGAGAGGTCTTTATTCGCTATTGCACTATGAATATGAAGCGTAATAAAACCAATTTCACCTTGTGGCAGTCCTATACCTGTCTTATCTTCGATTAGGTCAATGACATCAACTGCAATATCATGTTCAAAAGGATAGAGGGTTATCGTTTCTTTTAAGAATGGGTTTTTAATAGTCATTCCTTGTGAAACACGCTGAAGGGCGAACAGTAAATGATCGGTTAATCCGACATGTATATGTTCATTAAGTTTCCCTGACACTCGATTGTTAATAAGATGAATGGATTCTATTATTGCTGCTTGCAGATTTTGATCAATCTTTGGCAAAAGCTTTTTGTAGCTTTCCTGTTCTTTCACATTTTTTAAAACAAACGTTTTCTCTGCAAGATCTGGACTTAATTCTTCGCCTTTCTTTCGGTTGAATCCTATGCCCTTTCCAATTGAAACGACTTCACCATACGACGAATGAGTGGCAATTACCACGTTATTGTTCAAAACCTTTTCAACGATAAAACCATTCATTATTCTCCCTCATTTTTTCGAAAAATCATCCATATGTCCTATACCGGATAAAATACTTGGTACTTTTACTATACACGAATTGACCTTTCCCTTACAACATGAAAGAAGGGCCCCATAAACGGGACCCTTCTCACTTGCTCTTATTATTACTTCAAGAAAATAAAGTATAGAAGGAAGACGACTCCAAGACCCCACATAATTGGATGAACTTCTTTCGCTCTCCCTTTCATTGACATCGTGATGGGATAAAAGATAAAACCACAAGCAATCCCTGTTGCAATCGAATATGTCATCGGCATCATGATAACTGTGAAGAAGGCTGGTACTGCCACTTCAAACTTATGCCAGTCAATGTTTTTAAGTGAGGATGCCATTAATACACCCACTATAACCAACGCTGGCGCAGTTACCGCTGATGTCACAACGGAAAGAAGCGGGAAGAAGAAAAGGGATAGGACAAATAGCAAACCTGTAACCACAGCTGCAAAACCGCTTCGGGCACCAGCAGCAACACCCGATGTTGACTCTACATAAGATGTTGTAGTTGATGTTCCTAGAATTGCACCTGAAACGATGGATAGAGAATCAGCAAGCAACCCTTTACCTACTCTCGGAAGAATATTATCCTTCATCAAACCTGCTTGCTGAGCAACAGCCACTAACGTACCTGCTGTATCAAAGAACGCTACAAATAAGAAGGTTAAAATAACGATTAACATTTGACCAGTGAATAGCTCACCTGGATTTCCGAATGCATCAAATGCAACTCCAAATGTTGGTGCAATGCTTGGAACTGCCCCGATTATTTTATCTGGAACCGGCACTTGTCCAAATATCATTCCTGCGATAGCCGTAATGACCATCCCTATGAACACGCCGCTTTTTACGCCTTTTGTCATTAATATAACAGTTACGACAATCCCGAACACAGCTAATAAAGTATTTCCTGATGTTAGGTCACCTAGACCGACAAGCACGCTATCATCATTCGTAATAATTCCTGCATTTTGGAACCCTACAAAGGTAATGAACAAGCCAATACCCGCTCCAACGGCATATTTCAATTCAACTGGAATTGCATTAATAATTTTCTCTCGTATTCCTGATAGAGACAGTAGAACGAAGATTATCCCTGAGATCAAAACTCCTGTTAGAGCTGTCTGCCATGGTATTCCAAAACCAAGTACAACGGTAAAAGCAAAGAATGCATTCAAGCCCATACCTGGAGCAAGAGATATTGGATACCTGGCTATGAGCCCCATCAGTATTGAACCTATCGCAGCGGCTAAGGCTGTCGCGGCAAAAACTGCTCCGTAATCCATTCTTAATTCATCTGGGTAGTCCTCGATGCTTTGTAAAGTTAACATCACAGGGTTTACAACCAGGATATACGCCATAGAAAGGAACGTTGTTAAACCACCCAGTATTTCCCGACGATAATTAGTTCCCAGTTCATTAAACCGAAAGTAATTCTTCATTATGAGTCTCCCCTATCATAGAATCGTAAGCCAAAAGGAAAATGCCCCATTCGCTTCCGAATCGGGCTTGACTACTAATATGTAAAGAAGTGGCAGTTATATCCTAACTCACCAATTCATTCACATCGTAGTCAAGCTGTTAACGGCAGCCTGGTAGAAACTTTTGGGCCATATCCCCAATATTATACGACAATTATGTTTTTTTATTATTATAGGTATAGTGTACCAGTCACAAAAATAATCGTCAATATCTTAAACGAATATTTTATATGTAATTTTAGACAATGTTCGCTTTTGGTCCTAATTATAATGATTATACACCCATAAACATACGTAAAATGTAAGCATTCAACCTATCCTTCCCCTTTTTCACTAGTCTAGGAAACCTATTTTAATAAACGAATCATGCTAAAACTGGATAAATAGAGCAACTTAACTTAAATAAAAAAATCAGTGAAGGTTAAACCCTTCACTGATCAGATGTTTTTATTCTATTCCCACTCGATAAAACATAAAAATTGATGTATATTGAAATGTCATTATAACAATGTTTACAGTAGTTTAAGAAAACTTTTAACCCATAAAATCAATTCTGATTGGTATCATGTTGGTATCACAAACTTTAAATAGACTTTATTTTGGGCTTTTTATTTCTTCTTTTTCTTTATCAATATCTTTTGGCGTATCAGTAAAACATACAGAGATGTTTCTCCCTCTGATGATTTCGTTAGCATACGGAAGTAGTTTTTGTGTTTTTTCATAGTTTTCTAAGCTACGCTTTTCGCCTCTTTTATCATTATCACGAAAACGATAAAAATAGATTTTTTCACGCTCATTATCAGAAGTAGTTGGATATGAATAAGAACATACCCTTCTATCTAGATTACGATCACTAGCCTTTGTTGGTATTGCACTATTTAGTGCATTAAAAAAATCAACAGGTCTAAATTCTCCGTTTTCTGAATAATTGATTTCTAAAAAATCTCGAAGTTGCTTATACAAATCTTCATCAAGCCTTTTTGGTAATTCAAATGCTTCAAAATTTTCACTTACCCTATGAATCAAAGGTAAATGTAAATATTCATTAGTCCTTTTTTTAAATAACCCCAACAAATATTCTTTCTGGGATGTTTGGTCATCATACGCCTTATTTTTCAAATTCACATAGTCAAATTTAAAAAGTGCACATATCATCAAGTCTTTATTGTACTTAATATCATTTATCACTTGATAATCAAGGCTTTCTCTTTTCATAGATTTAGATAGTGCGAAAAGATTATTTAATAAGATATAGGCACCCAAAATAACATCCCCTATATAAGTTCAGTTTTTCTTGCATTAATAATGCTTTTAAATTCGATACACTCTTTCCAGGTTTTATTACCTTGCAATATCATTAGGATAATTTTCCTCTACGATACTTATCCACTCCGCTACTCTATTTAACATATCCTGAACTTGTGTTTTTGTTAATCCTTCTTCTTCAGCTCTAATCCAAATATCCTCTATAATATACGGAAGGTTTTGTGGATATGAAACACTATCATTTCTCAAAATGTAACTTAAAATCGGTTCTCCATTTTTTCCCCCTTGCCCATTATGAGCTAAATGAGAAATTTTCCATCCATCTTTATTACGAATAACCTTATATCGGTCATAATGTCCCCATCTTCTTGTATAGATTTTCAAAGTAAACTCTTCATCTAAAGTAATATCCTCTGGGTCATTATTAGCATTAGAATCCTCTAGATATTTCAGTAAATCTTCCACAGGATGAATATGATAATAAAACTCTGGATTTTCTGGTTCCATCCCACTATTTTCAATCATATTTTTGTGATGTTTAGGTCTAGGCTCTAATTGCATATGTAGTTCATGAGATAAGTCTCCCATTTCACTAATAAGTTTCTCCATACGGTCTGATGGTATTTCTGATGTTTTGCCAGCAAAATATCCCATAGCCTCATTATATAAATTTTGTATTTTTTCTTTCACTTTTTCTTGTTCTGAATTCAAATAGACCCTCATTTTATCTACCTCCTACCATGCATCAATATATGTACGCAACTGTACATTTTGATTTACAGGATGATTATAAATATTATAATTACTATCGCCGTAATCTAAGTCAAAAGAAAAAATTATATTTTCATTTTTACGGAGTGATAAATCTACAGGTTCTTCAACTCTTAAAACATTTTGATCTGCATCTTTGAAATTAAAAACAACGGAGTCTACGTTAATTTTATCATTTGTTGGATTAATAATTCTCAAAGCAACAGCTAATTTTCCTTCTCGGTTTCTACAACTTTCAATTTTCCAATTAAGCTTTTCAGTCTGAATTTTTTCATCGTATGCAAAATCGCTTACATTTTTAGCAGTCTGACTAACTAATTCAACAAACTCCATTGTCGGCAAACCTTTTACGGAAAATTCCTGTTTTATCCCTTCAACAAATTCACATAATCTGTCTTCATTATTTAATTTAAAGGCCATTTGGTTGGGATTAACCGCCCCAGCAATATTTTCATAATCAAAATTAGGAGTCAAAATAGTTGTATAATTTTTATTCAATATCCAACAAGCACCCATTTCATTTAAACATGTCTGCACTATCATAATAATTTTTTGATAAAACAAATATAACTCGACCAGTTCCATTAAGTTTATCAGCTAAATAATCATATATATCAACATCATTCGGAATATGATAACGATTTAGCGAACTGCAAACTATATTTGGAATATGTAAAGGAACTAATAAATTAACTAACTCTTTTACATATTTTTCATCACTACTAGCATGGCTAATAAAAATTGTATCGGGGATACTTGTATCATTTTTTTCACTCGACATACAACTCCTCCTTAACTAAATCTCTAAACATTTTCTAAATAATATTCAAAATGACTTTTGAATTAATTGTACATTACTACATATAATTTTATAATTAAAATTTCATATATTTTATCAATAGGGAAATTAAGTTTAAAACTTCTGAATAGAAATCACTATACAATATAAATTTCCCATAAAAATAAAACTCTGGTATCACTCAAACAAAAAAGCTTGGAAAAACCTATCTACATAGGCTTTCCAAGCTTTTTAATTGCTATCTAATATCTATTCCCACTCAATTGTTGCAGGTGGCTTAGACGTAATGTCATACACGACGCGGTTTACGTGGTTTACTTCATTAACGATTCTTGTTGAGATGATTTCAAGTACATCCCATGGAATTCTAGCCCAATCTGAAGTCATTCCGTCAATGGATGTAACCGCACGAATACCAATTGTGTAATCATACGTACGAGCATCGCCCATTACCCCTACACTACGGATATTAGGAAGCACCGTGAAGTACTGCCAGATTTCACGTTCCAAACCATTATTTTTAATTTCTTCACGTAAGATATGATCAGATTCACGAACGATTTCAAGTTTTTCATCCGATATTTCCCCTAATACACGAATACCTAAACCTGGTCCAGGGAACGGCTGACGCCAAACGATTTCATCTGGAATCCCCATTTCACTTCCAAGTGCACGCACTTCATCCTTGAATAGAGTATTCAATGGCTCAATCAGTTTAAATTGCATATCTTCCGGCAGACCGCCAACATTATGATGCGATTTAATTGTTTGTGCAGTAGCCGTACCACTTTCAATAATGTCTGTGTAAAGTGTTCCTTGTGCAAGGAAATCAATACCTTCAAGCTTCGTTGCTTCATCATCGAATACGTAGATGAACTCATTACCGATAATTTTCCGTTTTTGTTCCGGATCGGAAACGCCAGCAAGTTTCGAAAGGAAACGCTCAGCTGCATCGACTTTAATTACGTTCATATTAAAGCCTTCACTGAATGTTTTCATTACACCTTCGGCTTCCCCTTTACGCAGCAATCCATGATCAACGAAAATACATGTTAACTGATCGCCAATTGCCTTATGGATCAATACAGCAACAACGGATGAATCCACTCCGCCGCTCAAAGCGCATAGTACTTTTTTATCTCCGACCGTTTGACGGATTTTTTCCATTTCGACTTCAATGAAGTTTTCCATGGACCAGTCGCCTTTGCAGCCACAAACGCCAAATACGAAATTTTTCAAAATATCATTTCCGTATACAGAATGACGTACTTCTGGATGGAATTGTACTGCATACAATTTACGTGACTCATCACTCATAGCTGAGATCGGGCAAGATGGGTTCGTTCCATCGATGGTGAAACCTTCAGGCGTTTCGACAACTAAATCACCATGGCTCATCCAGACAATTTGTTCTTTTGGCAGATCGCCGAATAACTTAGAATCATTTTGAATGGCAAGTGTTGCTTTTCCGTATTCACGGTTTTTAGCTGGCTCCACTTTTCCGCCAAAATGTTTCGTCATTAGCTGCATACCATAACAAATACCGAAAATCGGCAGACCTAATTCGAAAATGCGCTCATCGCACCCAAATGCAGATGCATCATACACACTGTTCGGACCGCCTGAAAAAATAATCCCAGTTGGATTCATTTTTAGAATTTCTTCTGCTGTAATTGTATGAGGATGAAGCTCACTGTACACACCAAATTCACGAATACGACGAGTAATCAATTGATTATATTGGCTTCCGAAATCAAGTACTACGATCATTTCCTGGTTTTTTTGCAATTCTGTTTTCCCCGGCACAAACGTCACCTCTATCAATGTAATTCACCCAAAAAATCGAGTGATAGTTTCTTATAAAAAATATTATCATAAAAAAAGAAAAACTAAAAATCCACCCTCAAAAATACACAAAAAGTACAGACGAAGGCAGATTTTCAGCTTTCCAGTTAAAATCCGCCTTCATAGTCAAATCATTTACGGTGATTCGGTAGAAACTTTCGATCCATATTATCGAGGATATATGAAGGATATATTAGTTTAAGTTATTGTATCAATATAATAAAAAGCTGGTCAAGAGCTAGTTTTTTTCATTAAGCTTTCCCAACTGATTTGTAAGTGCTCCCATTCGCCATTTTCAACGTCTCCACGGTAAATTATTAATTCGTAACGAGCTGTCAACTTCTGCATCTCATCTGTACCGTACACTGCATCCACATATGCGGCGTACTCCCTTAATGTTTGCCCTTCCGGACGTGCTAAACCAGCACGTTTTAATTGTTTCAATAATAATACATAGGCCGTCGTAAAATGAGAGCCAGATTTCTTTTTATAGCGGAGAATCTGCAGGTGCGGAATCCACTTCCTTCTAGAGAAATAACCAATTGTCACAAGCATCAGCAAACTTATGAGAGTGATAGAAGTCCATTTCAAGATTCCTTCCTGGCTTCCCACAAACCTGTCTCTAGATGATTGAGTATCCTTATCAGGGGTATCATGACGTTCACTAGTCTCCATCTTTTTCTGCTCTGCATTAGCTGGAGTGTCCGTCTCCGAATTCTTTATATCATCCTGTTTCAAGTCCGAATTGTAAAATTCAACTTCTCCAGTGAATCCCTTTGTTGGTTCAAAGGGAACCCAGCCAATTCCAGAAAAATAAACTTCTACCCAGGAATGAGCATTATTATTCGTTACCTTATAAACGGATTCACCCTTATAAATTGATTTTTCTCCTTCAGTATAACCCTTTACCCACCTAGCCGGTATATTGGCGGCACGTAGTAAGACGACCATTGCAGTTGAATAGTTGTCGCAATATCCAATCTGGGTCTCGAATAAAAATTGATCGACATAATCTTGATTTGCCTCCGGATACGCAACATCATCCTTTGAATAAACAAAATCAGGACCATCAAAATAATTTTCAATGGCTTTCGCTTTATCGTACCAATTTGTTTCATTAATTGTAAGCTGCGATGCCAATTCATATATTCGATTAGGTAAGCCCTCTGGAAGCTGAGTATTTTTATCCATTAAGACACCCATCGTTTCATCCGGCTCTGTGACCTTCCTTAGCTCAGCCATATCAAACCTCGGCATATCATAGGTCATTTCATATTCTTTCAATAGAAGGCTTTCGCCGTCTTCCTTTTCGGATATGATTTTGTCCATATCCTTATAAAACTTGAACTCTTTTCCTTTTTTACCCTTGACCTTTTTTAAATAACCTGACTGCGGATGAAGAATATGAGAATACAATTCCATCATGGATACTCTCGCTGACATTTCATCTGCTTTTACTACCTCCGGAATATCGTAAGTATTTAACGAAGTCATTTCCTGGCCGTTAGAAAAAGTAAAAAAGTCTATTCCCTCTAAGGAAACCCATCCTTTTCCAGTATAGACATCTTTGTTCTCCACTTTCCAGTAATGACCTGCAGGAGCATTGTTATAAAAGACAATAGAACTATCTGGCTCTATCGATCCGCCAAGTTCCGAATCATCTTCATCATACCCCACCCTTTTGTCTGTGGAACTACTATCTTCTTTCATCACTTTATCTGAATAAGAAGTAATATACGGAACTGGATCCCGCCATTGTGGAGAGAACTTAGGGGCACCAAAACCGAAAAGGACACTTATCAAAATCATCCCCGTTAGGATCAAGATCCATTTCTTGATAGGAGCCCTTGAAAACCTAAGCTGCTCCTGAATGGACAGACGCATCAAGGCCAGCAGACCGAGCATTGCAAAACCAATTATGATGATTCTTATCATTGCCTTATCACCATCATAGGGAGTAAATGTATCAAGTATCGATATAAAAATCACCGTTAACATAAAAAAGAAAAAGATACTTTGCTTCACCATCACCCAGTAATGAATCAAATATGTCACAAGCCAAAGAAGCAAGAAAAATAGAAAAGTTCGAAATGGATTTGAAAGTAACTCCCATTTGCCATCGTATATATTTGATAGATTGGCTGTAAAATCAAGCAGATTGCCTTTAAACCATGAAAATTCAAATAAAGCGGTTTTCGAATGAAGAAACTGTACTGAAATCATTATATAAACACTTAAGAGGGTACAGCGGATTAGCCAATGGAAGTGGAAATAATGCAGTAGTAGGGAAAAAATCACAAACAGAACAAAAACAACAATATTCCCTGTATCCGTGAGTTTCTCAACAGGCCTTAACCATTCTGTGATCAACAACAGACCAAAGGTATACAGAAGAACATGCATCCACTTTTCCAACAAGGGGGTTGAAACATTCATTTCATCATCACCTCTCGTCTGTCGTGTTGCAGATACCCCTGTTCAAGAAAGCAAACCTTTATTCCCCGTGATACTGCTGCTGCTCTTGATTTTTTTTCCTCATCTGTAAAGTCTGCTGGGTTTTTCACACAAAACAACGTTAATCCTTGATTAGCGCGGAATGCACTCAATACTTCTACCTTTTCTAATGTTAATTCCGAGACAATGAAAATCACAGCTGCGTTGGCCGGCAGAATTTCCTTCCTTATGATCCCGTTCCAAGTGGTTATCCTACTCGGTTTTTCTTTAGCAAGGCGGTTAAAAATCTTTCGTTTCTGGTTATTGCCTCCTCCAGTCGGTAAGATTTGCCTCGATCCCGTACTAGCGAAACCAATCTCTATGCCTTTTTTTAACATGGCATGTACAAAGGAAGCCGTCATTACAATTGCTTCTTCGAAGAAAAGCGATTCCTGATTATCAAGTATGATAAACACATCACGGTTTTTCTGAACTTCAAATTCCTTTGTCATGATTTCACTTGTTCTAGCCGTTGCCTTCCAGTTAATCCAGGATAACTGATCACCTGGCTGATACTCTCTAACTCCAGATACTACTGATTGTTCTCGCTGTGTTTTTTTTGTTGATCCCACTTGTCCCTGATTGAATACACGCTCAAGATCTCTGTAGGTAAGCTCATGATATGAAGGGAAAACAGTGATTTTTAAAGGTGAACTATATGTCGCTTCCTTTTCAAAGACGCCAAAAAAGTCTCCTGTCCTGAAACGGATTGTTTGAAATGTATGCTCACCCCGTGGCAAATTGTTCAAAGTATATGTCATACTGAATGTATGCCTGAAACCAGGAAAGACAAGTGTTTTTCTTTGCATCCCCCTATTTTCCAATTCCTTCGGCAACTCTTCCTCTACCATCAAATATAAAAGAGGCAGCCTGTTTTTACGGGTAACAGTTAAAGCTATTTCTACAGAATCGCCTGCTCGGCATTCTCTTTTACTGACCTTTCTCTCAACGATAATGTTATTAATCGGATAAAAAAGTAGAATCGTAGAGTACACAGCGAACGGCAAAAATGTATAAAAAATAAACCAACTGACAAAACCGCCTTGAAACATCGCAAAAGAAAAGGAAATCGCTATAAGTAATAACAAGCCAATCACACTCATGTTTTCCTTTAAGATGCTGATCAAGTTCCGCATTAGGTCACAGCTCTCTTCACAGGCACTTGAATCGTCGCGACAATCTCGTGAATCACCATGCCAGCATCCACTCCCTCATAATTCGCTTCTGGCTTCAGGATAAGTCTGTGGGCAAACACGAACGGTACTAAATATTGCACATCATCCGGTAGAACATAATCTCTGCCCTGCAAAAGTGCATAAGCTTGGGCCGCCTTCATCAATGCAATCGATCCACGTGGACTCACCCCTAAATATACTCTCTCATGCGTACGAGATCGATTAGCCAAATTAACAATATACCGCTTTATCGTGTCATCCACTATCACTGCTTTAGCCTCTTCCTGTAAAGCTATTAATTCCTCTAAAGTAATAACAGATTCTAACTCTTCAAGTGGTGCGGCATATTGAGCTCGATGCAAAACCTCAATTTCTTCGTCAACACCCGGATAGCCCATTTTCATTTTTAATAGAAAACGATCCAATTGCGCCTCTGGAAGTGGGTATGTTCCTTCGTACTCAATGGGATTTTGTGTTGCCATAACGAAAAAGGGTTTCTCCAATCCCCTTGTAACCCCATCAACCGTCACACTTGCCTCTTCCATTGCTTCAAGCAAGGCAGATTGTGTTTTCGGCGAGGTCCGGTTTATCTCATCGGCTAAAATAATATGGCCCATGATTGGTCCTGGTCTAAAAATAAATTCTTGTTCCTTTGGATTGAAAATTGAAACACCCGTTACATCTGAAGGTAGTAAATCAGGTGTGAATTGTATACGCTTAAAGTTTGCGCCTATCGATCTTGCCAGTGCTCTGACCATGACAGTCTTACCTACACCAGGAACATCCTCCAATAAAACATGCCCCCCAGAAAGAAGTGCTACGATGCTCAGTTCTGCTATATCTCGTTTTCCAATAATCACTTTTTCAATATTCCCTAAAATCTTTTCCAGTTTTTGATTTACCTGCTTATAAATCATACTCTACCTCCTGAGATTACCCTATTACTCTTATATAACACCTATTATATATTCTTTATACTCGATATGCGTTTTACATTAACATCCAATTAAACCTTACATTGTAAGTTTACTAGATAATTCGCAAACCATAAACGAATTTCTCTAAAAATATTCATACTGCTTTAGGAAAAAGGTATGGTAAACTGTTGCTAAGTGAATATAAACCTTGCAGAAAAAGGTGCTGACTTGTCAGCTTAATAGGGAATTTGGTGTAAAACCGAAGCTGTTTCCGCAACTGTAAGTGCTAATGAAATAAGATAAATACCACTGTTTGAGGATAAAGATTCACATCGATAACCATTCATCCTGTTCAAATGGGAAGGTTCTTAGAGTAAAATGACGCACGGGCCAGGAGACCTGCCTTTTTTATCGTATTATGCTCTTCGGAAGATAGGAGGATTGTACGGCAATCTTCCATCTTTTTCTGTTACAGATACATAGGTGATTGATGCCGACCAATGCCCTTGGTCGGCTTTTTCTTTTGCTGAGAAAAGCGATACTGAGGTGATTCATCTAACTATGAAGAGGAGGAAGAGTTATGGCAAAAAAGGATTTTCGTTTTTTATGCTATCCATACATGCGCGAATCCGAGTCTACCGTCGATTATGAAATACGTACCGACTCTTTGACGACACAAATTGGCTTGGCCGCCTCGCTTACAAAGGATGTTCCGGATGTATACCGAGATTTAATGGAATTGTTGCCGATGGCTTATCATTTAAATGGTTCAGTCCGTGGGAAATTGGCCATTACCGACAATGATCTGAAACGTCTAAGTGCCATCTACGACCATTATGTCGCAGAAGTTAAAGAGCATATTGAGACATTCGTGCTTCCGCAAGGTTCAACCGCCGCCTGTGTTCTGCATACTTGCCGTAGTGAAGCCAAAAAGTCGGTCCGTGCTTTACACAAGGTTAGTTTAGAAATAGAAATCCCTGAAATTCTCTTTGATTACGCCCATTTGCTTGCAAATGTTCTATTCGTGATGGCTGTCTACGTCAATAAGCAACATGGTATTGAGGAGATTCCTTTTATCAGTAAATCATACCCAACCAAACCCATGAAGAAGAAAACGGAGGAATAAATAATGAAGAGAAGCATACGATTTAGTTGGATTTCCACCTTGATACTTGCCCTTTTCCTTACCGGATGTGGAGTAACGGATGACCAGACGGCAAAGGAAAAGAAAGACACTAATAAGACAGAAGAAGTCAAAGCCTATACCGTTACCGATGATACTGGAAAGAAAATAAAATTTGATAAAGTTCCGGAAACAGTAGTTTCACTTCAACCAAGTAATACAGAAATTTTATTTGAACTAGGGCTGGGAGATAAGGTCGTTGGCGTGACCGACTTCGATAATTATCCAGAAGAAGCAAAGGATATTGAACATGTTTCCGATTCGGTGAATATCAATGCAGAGAAAATTATTTCCTTAAAACCAGATGCCATTATTGCTTATACCATTGGTGATGAAACGACGATGAAACCACTTGAAGATGCTGGAATCCCAGTATTCATTATTAAATCCGCGACAAATTTTGATGATGTATATGGGGATATTGGGCAAATTGCTGAAGTCATGGGCGTAGCTGAAAAAGGCGAAGAATTGGTGAAAGATATCCAAACCCAAATTACAAGTGTTGAGGAAAAAATTGAAACATTAGATGAAAAGGAACAAACCTATTTTGAAATTAGTCCAGCTCCAGAAATCTATACAACAGGAGCGGAAACCTTCCAACAAGAAATTCTAAAAACTGCAGGCATTGAAAACATCTTTGCCGACCAAAAAGGCTGGGTTAAGGTTTCAGATGAAGAAATTGTCAAACGAAACCCTAATGCTATCATTACAACTGCTACCTTTGCAGATGATGCTGTTGATGAAATTAAATCCCGTAAAGGCTGGGAAGATATCAACGCCGTGAAAAATGATCAAGTCTATCTACTTGATGAAAATATTATGTCACGTCCTGGGCCAAGGATTGGTGAAGCTGTAGAACTCGCAGCAAAGACCATTTATCCAGACTTATTTAAATAATGCGAAAGAAGGATGTTCCAAAGTTCTTGGATCATCCTTTCCTTTTTTACCTCTGCTTCCCTAAGTCCATCACTACAACCACACACTCTCCTGGAGCAGCTGCCCTCCATCGCTAATCCCTTATATTTCTCTTTTAAGGTCTCCCTTTGCAAATAACGAACCACCTGCTCTTCTTTCATCTTTATGCTAAGATGAATGCAATCTAATCATAAAAAATTCGAGGTAATGATCATGTATAAAAAATTCTTTATATGGGTCTTAGCAGTCGCCCTTCTTTTAGGAATTCTTAAAACCTTTCTAGGTATGTAGCAAAAAAACAGCCGTATGGCTGTTTTAAGAACACAGGTATTCACATACCTTTTAAAGCAATGTGAGAACTTCATTGAAAGTAAAAACACAGCTTATAAAAACATTAGTTTTGAAATTTATTTCGAAGGACCATTTAACTTTAGTTAAATGGTTTCCTTTTTATTTAGGCTCCGTTATACTACATTGTTGTTTTTTCCAAAAAAAGAAGACCACCCGAGTGCCAACTATTTTACATGTTTTATAAGTATAAAAACTTTATGCCCATGAATACGTGACTATTATGGAAAATACATTTCTTTTCCCCATAAAATAGTAACCTTAGACTTTCACTAATCCTTCCAATTATTTTATTAATCAAACGATTGATTAAATTTTAAAAAAACAAAAAAGCCAATATCGTTTAAGTGTTTTCCCTAAAGAGATTGTAGTATTAAGTTGGACTCCACCCGCACTCTTAAAAATACTGTGCGTTACCTGTAATCAATTCTAGATCATAAAAATGTTTATTTTGAAACTGCTCATGAAAACATTTCAGAAAGAAAATCGAAAAAGGACATCCAAATGAAAGGATGTCCTTTTTCCAGCAAATATAATGCTGATTTATTACCTATAGCCGTTGATTAAAACGATCCTTAGGTGAATATGAAACGTTAAAACCGCTAACTTTGAAAAGTATCAAACGGAGCATATCTCTTAACTAGTAATCCCCATGCAGAGTAATCGATATTCTTTAAAGTTCAAAGCTAGAGCCTCACATCATGAGTCCATGTCCTTATATAACTCGTTCCAAGAAATGTTTCACAAATCGATCTGCATCTACTTTTGTACAGACGCGAATCCTTGCCACACCTTCATGTTGACCGATTGTTCTACCTGTCTCTTCTCCTTCAGTCACAACCTTAACGTTCATCCATTCTGTAGTCACAAAACTTGGATCAATCACAACTCCAACTGCGAGTGGATCATGAAGAGCACAACCTCCAATACCCGGATTGAAAGTTTCATAAGACTTCATATAAAATTCGGTCATTTCTGCAAAGAATTGGGCAGTCCCTTTTCCAGTCGAACGCCATTCATCAAGCTTTGATCTTAGTAAAAACGTTTGATGTGTTACATCAAGTCCCACAACGGTGACTGGTATCCCTGAGGAAAACAAATAATCAGCTGATTCAGGATCAGATACGATATTGGCTTCAGCGTACGGCGTTACGTTGCCTGGTACTTTTACTGCACCACCCATTATCACTACCTCTTTAACAAGTGAAATAATTTCTGGTGCTTTTTTAATGGCCAAAGCGATGTTAGTTAATGGTCCAACTGCAATAATCGTTATTTCATGAGGGCGACTTTTCACCTGATTGATTATAAAATCGGTTGCATTTCCCGGTGATGCTGAAATAGTTGGTTCATTCTTAAGTGTATTTCCTAAACCGTCTTCTCCATGAACATGCTTTGGATACTTTTTCTTCATTCCACGCACCAATGTTTGATTGGCTCCTTTATAAACAGGAATATTCTTTTCTACCTTTTCCAAAACTGCCAGCGTATTACGAGTCGATTCAGCTACGGACACGTTACCAAAGCAAGTTGTAAAGCCTAGCACGTCCAATTCAGGAGAGTTTAATGCGTATGCCATCGCTAAGGCATCATCAACCCCAGTATCAACATCAAATATTATTGGTTTCATATATTTTCCCACTTTCTTTTTAAACGGATTACGATGATAGTACCGTTGACAAAATTTCTTATACAAACACTGGATCTTACAATACAGTTACTTTGGAAGCACCCTAGTGATTGGATACATCTACATCCGTTACATCCCATTTTTTCTTTTCTTATGTATTAGAGAAACCGGTTTTCCAACTAAATTTTAGCATTCAATTAAAGGTTATTCCACGGAAAGTTTAAGAATATTTATAATAGACAATTAAAAAGAAAAACAGATAATCCCCACAATTTAGCAGTAAATACATGAAAGAAATGATCCAAAATGGTACAACCTTGTTGGGTGATCCAGTTGGTGAACCTCACCTTTCCGGTTTTCATCTGATTTCTTAAAATATTTAAAGATATTTACTTAAATGTATTCTTGACTAGTAAATACTTATATTGGATTATTAATTCAAAGATATTTATTTAAATTCAATATCCGTGATTTCATTTTTAAAATAGGCCAAATAGTTGAAGGCTATAAATAGATAGATAATATGAGGTTACCAGTATAAAGAAAGTTGTTACATTCTAATTAGTTAATGGATATTCAAGGTGGAAAAAAGATGAAGATGTTAAAGTTAATTGAAGATTATCCTTCTACGTACAAAAAGGGAACAAAGTTCTTTATTATTTCAGATTCAGAGTTCATAGGAGTGAAAAGCTATGTATTACTTTCCGAAGATTTGCGAGGTAAAATCGTGGTATCTGAAGAGGAATTGAAAAATAAATTTGTTTCTATTAATTAGGATTCGTTTATTCTTTTTCTCTTTATACACTTCCCTTTAGCCAGCAATCATTAATTAGTGCATGTAATTATTAAAGTTTAAACTCTTTTAATTCAACATTTTAGGCTCACTTCCTCCCTAAAACATTTTCATCACAAAAAAAACGAGGAATTTTCATGTCCGAAAATCCCTCGTTTTTTCTTATTTCAAATCTTCAATTGAATCAATATCGACATAATCTGGTACGACCAGACCATTTTTTGTTCCTTTTAGATTTGGTCCAAGGTCAACCATGTCATCTTTATACTTATTATAGTATTCAAGATGTGTACCCGGGAGCCATGCAGCCACCATTGCGTCCGCACTTCCGTTTGCAACGCCGGCAAACATTGGTCCGACTTCAACTTGACTTAATGTTACGTCATAACCATTCTGTTCCAGAACCTTGCCAATCACATTTGTGCTGGCAATTTCAGTGTCCCATGCAACATAAACCAGTTTGATTTTTTCACCATTTCCTGATTCAGCACCTTTGGTCCATTCGGATACTTTGTCCTGATTTTCTTTTATCCATTTTTCTGCTGCTTCTGAAGGAGACATACCTTCAGTAACTTTGACCATTACATCTTCCATATCTTTAGTATCCCAGAAGAATTGATCAAGAATTTTATAAGCGCCTGGGGCATCTTGCTCAAGGCCTTTTCTGGCAATCGAATTAATATTTTCAGCCCCGCCAAAGGATTCATTCGGATCTTCGAGATATTTCAAGTCATATTTCGAGAACATCCAATGCGGTGACCATCCTGTAACCACGATTGGTTCTTTTTTATCAATCGCTTTTTTCAATTCAGCAACCATTGCCGCTGAAGACCCTTCAACCAACTTCCAATCATCCAGCTTATAATCATCTATAGCCGTTTTAGTCAACTTCATCAATCCTGCTCCAGGTTCAATTCCGATGACTTCATAATTGGCTTTGGCAGCAAAACTATTTTTATCCCCTTTTACAGCCGTATCTTTTGTAAAAGTACTGAATAGTGCAGTACCCACAACTAGTAGGGCCAGTATTGTAAAAATGATTTTCCGGCTAACGATATGTTCGTAAGCTGGTTTACGAAGGTTTTGCGTGATACGATCGAGTATGATTGCAATGATTACGATGGATAAACCTGCTTCAAATCCTTGCCCAACATTTATTTGGCTAACAGCCCGGTAGACATCCGCCCCAAGTCCGGGTGCTCCAACCAATGAAGCTGTAACTACCATGGATAGTGCCAGCATGATGCTTTGGTTAACGCCTGCCATGATTGTTGGAGTAGCCAATGGTATTTGTACCTTGAATAACTTTTGGCTGCTGGTCGAACCAAAAGCATCCGATGCCTCGATCAAATCATTGGGCACTTCCTGAATCCCAAGATTGGTCATACGGATCGTCGGTGCGATTGCGAAAATGAATGACGCAATGATCCCCGGCACTACCCCTATTCCAAAGAATAATATCGAAGGAATCAAATAAACGAATGCAGGCATCGTTTGCATGAAATCCAAGATTGGGGTAACGATCTTGCGCACCGTTTTATTTTGGGCACACCATATTCCGATCGGTATCCCTATAAGGATGGTTAGGAATCCTGACAATATAACGATAGCCAGTGTTTGAATGCTCGATTCCCAATAACCAAGATTATCGATCAATAGTAAGCTAATAAAAGTAAATATCCCTAATGGCCATCTGCTTGTATAGGTAACCAGAAGGGTTAGGACGATGATTAACACGATGGATGGTCCCGCACTCATTACATCGACCAGGATATCCAATAGACCCTCAATCCCATTCGTAATAAGTGTAAATAATCCAGCAAATACAATAGTTATCCAATCCACTAAAGAATCGACCCAAGCTCCCAGTGGGATTTTCGGAATATTCATTGAATTATTCACTCTCCATTTCATTCAAGGAATCTTTATTACCTGCTAAAGCGCCAATTACGGCCCCACGAAGAAGAATTCCTTTAATTCTATTCTCATCATCAATGACTGATATTGGCAGACTTGAAGTTGCCATCACATCCATAAGGTTTCCAAGCAATTCATCCTCTTTAACAGTTGGGATATCAGTTGTCATTACTTCAGAAATCGATTGGTTATTGCTCATTGCCTGACGAGCCTGTTCAGCAGTCACGGCCCCCAATAACTTCTTCTTTCTATCCACAACAAAAATGCTGGAATACCCTTGTTTACGCATAATTTCCAGCGCAACCCTCGGACCTCTGTCTACTGCGATCTTCTCCGGCCGTATCATCACATGAGAGGCTGTAAGTACCTTAGATAGATCAACATCTTCAACGAACTTCTCGACAAATTCATTGGCTGGATTCATCATGATTTGTTCAGGTGTTCCCAATTGAATCACACTTCCATCTTTCATTAGAGCAATTCTATCTCCAATTCTTAATGCTTCATCAAGATCATGGGTAATGAAAATGATCGTTTTTTTGTACTGATCTTGGATTTCCAGCAATTCATCCTGCATATCTTTACGTATTAATGGATCAAGAGCACTGAAGGCTTCATCCATCAATAGAATATCAGTATCGCTTGCGAGTGCCCGAGCTAACCCAACCCTTTGTTGCATTCCGCCACTAAGCTGTGATGGAAGCTGATTTTCGTAGCCTTTTAATCCAACGGCTTCAAGAGCCTTCATCGCTTTTTCTTGACGTTTTGTTGGATCTACTTTTTGAATTTCGAGCCCAAACTCAGCGTTTTCCAATATCGTTTTATGCGGAAATAAAGCAAAGTTCTGGAAGACCATGCTTATTTTCTTTTGCCTGACTTCTCTTAATCGGGCAGCGTTCATCTTCACGATATCTTCATTCCCAATTAAGATTTCTCCAATTGTTGGATCAATCAAACGATTAAACATGCGGATTAAAGTTGACTTCCCACTTCCGGACAGCCCCATAATGACAAAAATTTCACCAGGGTAAATTTCAAAATTGACATTATTAACACCGACTGTTTGTCCTGTTTCTTTCAATATTTCTTTCTTTGTTTTACCCTGCATCAATAAATCTGTCGCTGCTTTTGGAGATTTGCCAAATATTTTCGAGACATTTCTGACTTCTACATACGGCTTCATCGAGTCACCTCATTCTAATATTTGCCCATATGATATTCAGTTTTGCTGAATTCCCCCGTTTTATGCGAGTAATCAATATAAAAACATAAGTACCTTGAAATAAATGAAAATGGCTATAAACGATACGTCCTATATTTTTCTCTGTCCCGGATCAGTTTTCTTAAAAAAAAGCGGACTTGACTCAGTTTAATGATCGCCAGCTTGCACTAGACACAAAGTGCGAAAAAAAAATTTATAATTCCCATAAGTATATTGCTTGAAACATATATGTGTGATTAATTGAGCATTTTAAGTAGGGAAAAGAGGTGTAATCACATCTGGGGAAACTAGCAGGCACAGCATATACCAACTGAAATATAAATGATTTTCACTTAGAGTTTTCTTTGATCCAATCAATGGACTAAACATCTAACCCCTGAAGTACTTCATAACCTAAACAAAGGAGGAAGTGACGCTTTCACTTAACATAAAGCGCATAGGAAAAAAATTTATATTCCCATAAGTAATTCAATATGTGTCTAATAAATTGAGCATTTCAAGTAGGGAAAAGAGGTACAATTATAACTGAGGAAACTAGCAGACACAGCATATACCAACTGAAATATAAATGGTTTTTCACTTAGAGTTTTCTTTAGTCTTTGCACTTGACTAAACATATAACCCCTGAAGTACTTAATTACCTTAACAAAGAATGAATAGAAATTCAAATGACGTGGGGCGGAAAACTAGCGTATGCATGTTAGAATGGTGCCCCATATAAAAGGGCCACCTACCCTCTGTAAACCCTTATCTATCAACGGTTCAAGCCGTTACCGAAACGTCAAAAGTAATTTCCTGCAAACTTTTTTAAAAAAATGAAATTGTCCCACAAGCGATGGGGACGCTTTGCGGTCACTGTTAAATAAATCTAGGGGTATTGAGAGGGTCTTTAGGGGTGCACAATGGACCTCATCCGCCTATGTGTCTCCAGAACAACTACTTGCCTACACTCCTTCGTCTAGTCATAAAGAAGAGTCGGCTAAGTTAGACTCAAGGCCGAAAATAAAAAACGAATCAATAACAATGAAGTGAAGTAGTTATTTCTGTGCGTGTAATATGGAAGATGAAGCAAGAGTTTTGAAGCTAAAGAGCGCTCAGGCAAAAAAAACGAACTTACACTTTTAGAAGTTCGTTTTTACTTTTTATGAAGAAACAGATACTTCTATATTAATAGCATTGAATACATTTGTAACACGTGCACCTTTTAACTCAATCCCTTTTCTCTTGGCTGCTTCTTCAATACAAATAGTGACTCCTTTAGCGGTAGCTGTTTCACGCCCTTGTGATCCGCCTAGTACAATAAGTTATTTAAACGAATAAAACCCTAAAGCTAAAACAGATAAATAAGTTAAAACCGTATCCTATTCAATATGATACGGTTCTAACTAATGGCAAGCGCAGTCAATGAAAAGAAGGGCAATTATGTTGTGGATACGGGCACGTTTTGCAGAATTCCACCTTCTACGATCACTTTTCCACTTTTAAGAACAGTATCAACTAGATTTACTGCATAGTTATACTGTAACGTTTGGTAATTTGGTGCATCAAATAAAACAAGATCTGCCTTTTTTCCTACTTCGATACTTCCGATTTGATCAGCTCTTCCAATTGCATGAGCTGCATTAATCGTACAAGCCGTTAAAACTTCTGCTGGTGTCATTTTCATCGTCAAACATGCTAAGTTCATGACAAATGGTAATGACTCAGTAGGAGATGATCCTGGATTGCGATCTGTCGAAAGAGCAACAGGTACACCGGATTCGATCATTTTTCTTGCATCTGCAGGCTTTTCCATAAGAAAGAAAGCAGTTCCTGGTAATAAGACAGCAATCACTCCACTTTCAGCCATTTGCTTAATTCCTTCAGTAGAAGCTTGTAATAAGTGATCTGCTGAAACAGCTCCCACCTTTGCTGCAAGTTCAGCCCCACCAAATTGGACAATTTCATCAGCGTGTATTTTAGGCTTTAATCCGAAGTTCTTTCCTGCCTCAAGAATTCGCTCAGACTGCTCTATCGTAAAGACTCCTTCTTCACAAAAAACATCACAAAACTCAGCTAGGTTTTCTTCGGCAACCTTCGGAATCATTTCTTCGATCACAAGACGCACAAACTCATCTGGGTTTTCCTTATAATCAACCGGAATAGCATGAGCTCCCATAAAAGTAGAAACAAGGTCAATTGGATGCTGCTCGTTCAGCCTTTTCGTTGCTCGAAGCTGTTTCAATTCATCTTCAAGTGTCAATCCATACCCACTTTTAGATTCAACAGTCGTAACACCATATTGTAAAAAACGATTCAACCGTTTCAACGATTCTTCAATTAATTGTTCTTCGGATGCTTCTCTTGTACTTGTTGTGGTCTGAAGGATACCTCCACCGGCTTTTAAAATATCAATATACTTCGCTCCGTTTAACCGCATTTCTAGTTCTTTTTCACGGCTTCCGGCAAATACAAGATGTGTATGGGGATCGATCAACCCCGGGGTTAGGACTTTCCCCGAGGCGTCAATCGTTGATACTTTTCCATCTATAGTTGAAATATATTGTTCAGCTTCGACATCTGACCCAACAAATGTAATCGTTCCACCCTCTATAATAACGCTTCCGTTTTCAATGATACCGATGTCTGACATGGCTTGGCCACGCTTAGGTTCCTTACTGCCACCCTTAACCGTCACCACTTGCGATGCACGTTTAATATACGTAATTGATTTCACGATGCTTTCACTCCTCTTAATCTAATGATGGAATGTTCATACCCTTTTCTTTTGCAGTTTGAATCGCTAAATCATAGCCTGCGTCAACATGACGAACAACACCCATACCAGGGTCTGTTGTTAAGACACGTTCCAGACGTTGTGCAGCATCTTCCGTTCCATCTGCTACAACTACCATACCAGCGTGAAGAGAATAGCCCATACCCACACCACCACCGTGGTGAACAGATACCCAACTTGCTCCTGCTGCTGTATTCACTAATGCATTTAAAATAGGCCAATCTGATACAGCATCACTTCCGTCTTTCATTGCTTCTGTTTCACGATTTGGTGAAGCAACAGAACCGGCATCTAAATGGTCTCTTCCAATGACGATAGGTGCTGAAAGCTCTCCAGATGCAACCATGTCATTAATAATTTTCCCGAATCTTGCTCGTTCTCCATAACCTAACCAACAAATACGCGCTGGTAATCCTTGGAACTCAATTTTTTCTCTCGCCATTTTGATCCAGTTACAAAGATGCGTATTATATGAGAATTCGCGTAGAATCACTTCATCTGTTTTGTAAATATCTTCTGGATCTCCTGATAAGGCAACCCATCGGAAAGGTCCTTTTCCTTCACAAAATTGAGGACGGATATAGGCTGGCACAAATCCTGGAAAATCGAACGCATCCTTCACTCCTTCATCAAGCGCTACTTGACGAATATTATTGCCGTAATCGAAAGCGATTGAACCTCTTTTTTGCATATCTAAAATGGCTTGCACGTGTTGAGCCATACTTGCTTTTGATTTTTTTACATACTCTTCTGAATTGTTGTTACGTAAAATTTCCCCTTGCTCTAAAGTAAACCCTACTGGTAAATAACCATTTAGCGGATCATGTGCAGAAGTTTGATCTGTCACAATGTCTGGGATAAAGTTACGTTTAAGCATTTCTGGAAGAACTTCGGCCGCATTCCCTACTAAACCAATCGAAAGAGGTCTACCTGCATCCTTTGCTTCTTCAGCTAACGCAATCGCTTCATCTAAGTTTTCTAACACGACGTCACAATAACGAGTTTCAATCCGTTTTTCGATGCGTGATCGATCGACATCAATGCCAATCACTACGCCGCCTGCCATCGTAACTGCGAGAGGCTGAGCTCCTCCCATGCCTCCCAACCCTGCTGTTACGGTAATAGTACCTGCTAGATCGCCATTAAAATGTTGATTCGCACATTCAGCAAACGTTTCATACGTACCTTGTACAATTCCTTGACTTCCAATGTAGATCCAACTTCCTGCCGTCATTTGGCCGTACATCATTAATCCTTTTTTATCAAGTTCATGGAATTTATCCCAATTAGCAAATGCTGGCACAATATTTGAATTAGCTAACAGGACACGTGGTGCATCTTTATGGGTTTTGAAAACAGCAACAGGTTTTCCTGATTGCACTAATAAAGTTTCATTTTCTTCTAAGTCTTTTAAAGTTGACACGATACGATCAAATGCTTCCCAGTTACGTGCAGCCTTTCCGATTCCTCCGTATACAACTAGCTTTTCTGGATGTTCTGCTACTTCTGGATCTAAATTGTTCATTAACATACGAAGAACAGCTTCTTGCACCCACCCTTTAGTGTTTAGTTCTTTTCCACGAGGTGCTCTAATTACTCTTTGTTCAGTTTTCATTTATATTTCCTCCCCTATTAACATGAAAATATCTGAAACTAGATTCTTTGAATTTATAGAAACTAATAATTTCTTAGAAAAAACTATACTGAGACACAATTCATAAAAAGCATCATTTTTTATAAATTTTATGTTTAGGTGTCATAATTACCCTTTGAGAAACCTTATATTAAAAAAATATCCATGTAATTTTATTAATGCATCAATTGATAATTAACTTCCCGTACGTCCTCTTTTAGTAACTTAGCTAATCTTTCAATATCAAGTGAGAAGATACGATCTTGTGTAATAGTTGGAACAGCTTCTCTTATTTTTGAATAAACTCTTTTTGTCTCAGGTGCTAACTTATTTGAGCCTCTAAAATCTGCAGCTTGAGCAGCACAAATGGCTTCTATAGCAAGGACTTTGCGACTATTCTGAATAATTTGGTAAGCATGACGTGCAGCCGTTGTCCCCATGCTCACATGGTCCTCTTGGTTAGCTGAGGATGGAATAGAATCTACACTAGAAGGATGAGCTAATGTTTTATTCTCTGAAACTAATGATGCAGCAGCATATTGGGTAATCATTAAACCTGATTGAAGACCAGGATCTGGACTTAAAAATGCTGGTAAATCATTTAGTTGAGGGTTTACCAATCGTTCAATTCGTCTTTCAGAAATACTTGCTATTTCTGACATTGCTATACCAAGAAAGTCCATTGCGAAAGCAATCGGTTGGCCATGGAAGTTGCCTCCAGAGATAACCTTTCCACTATCTGAGAATATTAATGGATTATCCGTTGCCGAGTTTATTTCAATGGTTAGTTTCTCTTTTACATAATTTAAAACTTGTTGAACAGCACCATGTACTTGTGGTATGCATCGTAATGAATAAGCGTCTTGTACTCGAATTTGTCCCTGAGTGGTTGTTAATTGACTACCTTCAAGATAAGAAAGAATTCTTCCAGCTACTTTTTGCTGTTCTGGATAAGGTCTTACTGAATGAGATTCTGGAGTGAAAGCGTCAACAATTCCTTGAAGGCCTTCTAATGTTAACGCAGCTATACCATCTGCAAGATCAGCAAGCTCTTGAGCTTCCATATATGCAACTACACCCACAGCTGTCATAGCTTGAGTTCCATTTATTAAAGCTAGGCCTTCTTTTGCTTGTAATTTTATCGGTTCAAGACCTGCTTGCTTTAGTGCTTCTCCCCCTGGCATTTTTTCACCATTGTAAATAGCTTCGCCTTCTCCAACTAATAGTAATGCTAGATGTGATAAAGGAGCCAAATCACCACTTGCTCCTAATGACCCTTGACTTGGAATAACAGGAGCAATATTGTGATTTAAACAATCAATTAGTAACTGCAGAGTTTCCAGACGAATGCCTGAAAATCCTTTTGCTAATGCATTCGCTCTGAGAAGCAGCATAACTTTGCTTACCTCCAAAGAAAATGGCTCCCCAAGGGCACAAGCATGACTTCGAATTAAATTGATTTGTAAGTCAGCTAAATCATCCTTTGAAATTACCGTATCACTAAATTTCCCAAATCCTGTGTTAACACCATAGATTACTTTGTTGTTGATAATACTTTCCTCAACTATATTTCTGCTTTTCTTTATATTTTCTAGAGCATCACTACTAATTTTAACGGAATAACCCTCATGAATAACTTGATGAATTTGATCATACGTTAATGAATTCCCGTCTATTTGAATAAACATTATCATCACTCCTTTATATAATAAAATCACCTTACTTTTTGAAAATAAAAAGGGGGCTATATCAAAAGAGAAATGTATTCCTCTTTTGATATAGCCCCTATAATCTATTAACTATGGGCTTTAACTATAAGTTTAAACATTGAAATCAATCCTAAATAACTATAAAACCTAAATGACTATATACTTTAAGGTGTACGACTTAAAGTATAACTAGTATGGCACCTAATAAGAGTATCGCCTTATCTGAATGTTTTGTCAATTGTTTTTCTAAAAATATTAAAAATTATTTGAAACTTAAATAATTTGGGTCGTTTTTTTATATATGATTAAATCCAAATCCTAATGCATCATGTTCGAATCCTTTTTTTGGAGCACCTATAGTTCCATATACAAATACACTAATCCATTCTCCATTGTATCCAGAAAAGTCAATATTTCCTCTAACAATTGAAAATGTTAAACCAACAGTACGCAAAATATCGCCTAATTGTAGGGTTCCTCTGCTTACTCCTTGCATCGCCTCTAATATTGCATGATAAAGAGCATGAACCTCTCTATACGAATTAGAATTTATTACATTGTTTGTTTTAGCACTCGTCTCAATCGCGGAAACTACTTTAGATAAATCCATGGCACCAACTTTTCCAACTGTATACTGACACCCTCTAGATATAAGTTCTTGTTCAATTTCTTTTACCATTTCAGTATTATGCATGAGAACCAATAAAGAAGTTAATTTCCCCATAGAAAAATTATTGATCTGGCTAACTTGATTATTCATAGATGTCCCTCCCCTTTATTTTCCCTAAGACTCAATAAGTATATACTTTAGGATACATAAGTTGTCAATCTGTATATGACCATACTCATGTGAGCGCATACATAACGATGTTGACAACTATTTATTCAATAGATATAATCTAGTCGATTCTGAAGTTTCAGATAACACAGCCTTTAATGACTGATTTACATTTATAAATACCTAAATTGGAATTAGAAAAAAGAGTATCACTGCATCTTATGTTCAGAATTGTTTCCGAAAGAATAGAACAAATACGGGCCGAAAAAAAGTATAATTCATCTGAAGATTTTTGAATTATTATTTTGAAATTTTCAATTACTAGATATTTGAGTTACTTTAGAATACTCAAGTAAATAAAACAAGAATCCAATTTAGTTATTAGTGTATAGAATGGAACTTGGCATGAAGAAATCATCGTATTTCTTTTTTGCGAAGTTTTTTTGCTTTTGTGAAATATCTATTTTAATTGGGAAAGGAAATCACGAAGTTGAAAAAGTTGTTTTATGTTTCACTTGCAAATGTTGGAGTAACTAAAACTAAAGAAAAAAGGATGCAAAGTGTTGATAAAATAATATTTTTTCACAAAATTACCCTATATTTCTATATTATGTATTTTTCTTATATAATTATATAACATAAAATGAAATGTGAGGTGGTTTATTTGAAACAAAATCATGATTATTATCAAAATCTATTAAAAAGACTTTGTAAAGCTCAAAATATTTCTCCCCGAAAACCTAGATTTGAAAATATTGAAGATGTAGTAATTATTCATGTTAAAAATCATTTGAAAGAAGGAGTAGATTTAGAATGTTTTAAAATTTTAAATCTTATTTATCAAACAGTCGTACCTTTAGGTATAAAATTCAATCAACAATTATTTTTATATCCAAATGGAGATAGACTAGATAGAGTAACGATATCCTTTAACAAGAATGATTATATGGTTTTAAACAAAAAACTAGAAGAAGGAGATATATAAATAATTAATACATATTGGAGATGTCCCCCAAGCTATTTTTTTAGGTTTTCCCTCGAAAGGGTTTCAATCCTAACATGGATCGTACTCGTTTTTTGATCAAGCAATGACACGTTCTACAACATTTCTTAGATATCAAATTTTTCAAAATAAGACTTATGGAATCAAAAAATTGAGTTTCCAATGTCTTAGAATTCCATCCTGACTATATTGTGTTGATATTATGGAAAGGAAACCCCGAAGCATCTGATTTTTACTCTCCCCTAGCAAAAGGACGGACCTTTACTTGCAACGAGAATTCCCCTAATACTTGCGCTGACTTAAACTCATCAGCCATAAATCGTATAGGGCAACTGACGCCAGCTTTCTCTTAGCAAAACGCCTCAGTCCCTTTAAATTATGATTCATGTCTATCTCATTTGCACTGCCTATCGTTATATCCAACTCAATCAATTAATGGATGTTTATCTCATTTTCATCCAAAAGCAACATGCAGGAATCATTTTTCTTTAGCACTACACTGAACACTTCGACTTAAGAAAATATAAATACTCTATTCCGGCAGCAGTTATCTTCGTGCCGGCCCGTCCTCTACCTTTGACCACAAATCCTTCGCCTTCTAAAATATCCAGGCGGCGACGGACCTGCTGAGGGGACAAGACAAAGTCCGATTCTTTGCTTTGACTTGATATTAGCTCTCTGCTCGCCGTTTTTCCTTTTTCATTGTATTGCTTGATTACTTCCAAGATGAAAGCACGCTCCTGCATTTCCAGCATACTTTCACATGCGGAATATTCGGACGTCACACTGTCTCCCGCTTGTCCGTGCATGAACGGAAGGTCTCTTTTCGTCACAACATTTCCCTCACAAACCGTCAGCATGTAATCAATTGTGCTTTTCAGTTCCCTTATGTTGCCGGGCCAATTATATTGCATGAAATACTCCAGTACGTCTTGCTCTACCTTTACCCACTTCCCACTCTTTGTGATGAGATGCTTTATCAAAAGCGGAATATCCGCTCTTCTCTCATTGAGTGACGGAATGTAGAGATTGAGTACATTCAGCCGGTAAAACAAGTCTGTTCTGAATGAACCGTCACGCATCTTTCCTTGAAGATCTTTATTCGTTGCAGTAATCACTCGAACATTAATGGGTATAATTCTTCTGCCGCCAATTCTGCGGATTTCCCCCTCCTGCAAAACGCGCAGCAGATGTGATTGAACTGTGAGACTTATGTCGCCAATTTCATCCAAAAAGATAGTCCCGTTATCCGCCAATTCAAATAAACCTTTCTTGCCTCCCCTTTGCGCTCCTGTAAATGTTCCCTCTTCGTAGCCGAACAATTCGCTTTCAAGTAAAGTTTCTGTTAATGCGCTACAGTTCACAGCCAGAAATGGCCCGTTTTTTCGCAATGAATGTTCATGAATAGCATGAGCAAACAGTTCTTTTCCTGTTCCTGTCTCACCCTGAATCAAAATCGGATGCTCTGACAAGGCAAGCTTCTTAGCAATCTGCTTACGATCTTTCATTACATCATCCTCACCGATAATATCATCAAAGCAGTATTTCGTATAAAATCCTTTATTCCTCATTTCTCTTTGTGCTGTCTTTTCTATTTCAAAGGCTTGATGTACACTCTTGAAGGTTACGACAATTGTATTTTCTTTCATCATTTGCAACCGAAAAATTACGACGTCCACGCCGTTTATGTCGAAGAACTTGCTTTCATCCCTACCGTCCATGATGAAATCGGTAATATCCCGGCGATTCATTACATGCTCTAAATACTTATTAACCACATCTTGTGCATCCACATGAAACAATGCCGCAAGCCGATTATTGAATACCGTAATCCGTCCTTCCTCATTAACGACCAATATTCCATCATCGACAGTTCCCAACACATTTTGGATGTGCTCGCTCATCTGCTTGGCATCCCGCTCCGCAAATAACAGCTTACGTTGTAATTCAATGATATTGCTAATATACCTTTCTGAAATCTTAGAGGATATATCCTTGTTCAAACCGCAGCATTCTACAACTTCCAGAATTGTTGTTATATCAAAAAGACGAACGCCTATATCGATTACTTCTTTTATGTAAGAGGGGCACAGATGTATTTCCCCTGGTGAAACGGCAATTTGGACATCCTCATAAAACAATATCCCCTTCCGAAATGGGATAAATTGAACATGATCGACACCAAGCTGATATAAGGATTCAATAAGACTTATAGTGGCATCATCATCATCATTCACCACCAAAACTGCTGAACCATCAGGTATTCTTAAAAGTTTGTCAATGTATTCATGATTAACTGTTCTCTTTCCCACAATTATTTTCTCGGCATTTACGCTATACATTTCATTTGAATTATCATAAGCGGTATCTGATGAATACAAGATAATTCTATCTTCCAGTGACTGTGGCATTCCCTCATCGGTAGCATGGCTTTTAACATGAACATAGTCTCCCAGCAATTGTTCCAGCTGTTCCTGCAAGGCTTGCTTTGTTTTTGCACTTCCCGCTATAAGAGTAAGTGAGGATTTCGACATAAAAACACCTACCTGTCTTTAAATTGGTTCTATTATATCACCAAAAAGAACCAATAATGACCTTAAACTATAACCCAACCCTAAAGTTTTCATAAAAATCAATCTACCAATATTGGCACAGATTTTGCATATAAAAATCAGTGAAGTGCCTATGGATTTGAAAAGGAGGAAAACAGCAGAATACGAGAAAAAAAGTTGATAGTCTCTAGGCCGGAATTATTTTGTAAGCGTTTTAGTTCCATGCATTTATTTTAAAGACAAAGGAGAGACACGTATGAGCCAATCACAAGAAAAGATTGTTTCGCTTGGAACAGCGGGAAAAAAAGAGAGAAAAATCAATGTTTTTGTATTACTGCTCTGCATTCTCGCAATAGCAACTCTATTCACTTACATTTTGCCGGCTGGGGAATATGCAAGGATTGAAGCGGATGGACGAGCAACTGTAGACGCCAATTCTTTTAAATGGATAGAATCTGCACCGGTCGGATTGTTCGATATGATAAAAGCTATTCACACAGGAATGGTAGAAGCCGGAAATATTATCTTTTTCTTATTGATTATCGGAGGGTTTTTCGGTGTTTTAAGAGCAACAGGTACGGTTGATGTGCTTATCGGGACAATGGCTCGGAAGTTGGCGACGCGTGAAAAGCTATTGATTCCTGTCGTGATGCTGTTTTTCGCTGTAGGCGGCTCCTTAATGGGGATGGCAGAAGAAACACTGGCTTACCTTCCACTTATCATTCCCCTGGCGTTGGCTCTGGGATTCGATACAATTACAGGAACCGCCATTGTCATAGTAGGGGTAATGTCAGGATTTACGACTGCCGTCATGAATCCATTCACAGTTGGACTTGCCCAAGGAATCGCAGAATTGCCGATGTTCTCAGGCATAGGGTTCCGCCTTATTTTATTTGTTATTGTCTATCTGGTTTCCGTTCTTTATATCTATCGTTACGCAATGAAAGTAAAGACAAATCCTTCTATAGGAATCTACGGAAAATATACAAAAGAAGAAGCGAAAAACCTGCTGCAATCAAGTGCGAAGTTAACAGCGAGACATAAGCTCATCTTAGTAGCTTTTTTAATTAACTATATCGTCTTGGCGTTTGGAGTCATCAAGTTCCAATGGTACATGACAGAAATCGCTGCCTTATTCATTGTATTGACAATTGTAATTGGAATCATCGGAAAACTGTCTGCAGATCACATTGTCAACTCCTTTACTAATGGATCTGCTGCCTTGCTCGGCGGCGCTTTGATAATCGGCGTATCACGTGCCATTCTTGTCGTATTGAATGAGGGCCATATCGTCGACCCTATGTTGCATCAAGTAGCTGAATCTATCCAGCATATCCCGGCCTTTTTAAGCGTTGCCGGCATGTACAGCTTCCAAACTCTAATTCATTTTATACTAGCGTCCGGCACCGGTCATGCGATGCTGACAATGCCAATTATGGTGCCGCTCGCAGACTTATTGGATATTACGCGCCAAACTGCAGTGTTGTCTTTCTCTTTTGCGGACGGAATCGGAAATATGATTTTCCCGACCGCTACCACCTTAATGGCGGGATTAGCAATCGCAGGCATTCCTTGGACAAAGTGGGCGAAGTGGATTTTACCGCTGGTGCTCATTCAATATCTCATCGGGTTAATAGCTGTTATCATAGCCCACTTCATCGGGTATGGTCCATTCTGATAGCAGTATTTACAAGAAAGAAACAGTATTTACAGGAGGAGAACCGAATTGCTTACTTTAATTAAAAATGGCGAGATATACTCACCCAATTACTTAGGACGGAAAGACATATTGATTACTAACGATAAAATCGCATTTATAGATGACAGAATCGAGATTCCTGACAACTTTGCCCCTATACAAATCATTGATGCGACTAATCTTTTGGTTGTTCCGGGTTTTATAGATTCACATGTTCATATTATCGGTGGAGGGGGCGAGGGCGGATTCAAAACCCGCACCCCCGAGCTGATGCTCACTGATATTACTACTTCAGGTATTACAACGCTGGTCGGCTTACTTGGTACGGACGGAACTACCCGTAGAATGGAAAGCCTTCTTGCCAAGGCGCGGGCGCTTGAAGAAGAGGGGATTTCCTGCTTTATTCATACAGGCTCCTATCAAGTGCCAGTAAAAACATTGACGGGAAAAATCGAAGACGATATTATTTTAATCGATAAAATTATCGGTGTTGGAGAGATTGCAATCTCCGACCATAGATCATCAGAACCCACATTTGAGGAACTGACTAAAGTCGCCGCTGCGGCACGCAATGGCGGTATCCTGTCAGGAAAAGCTGGGATATTAGAAGTTCATGTAGGGGACGGAGATGGAAAGCTTTCCTTGCTGCATGAAATTGCAGATAAAACCGACATTCCGATTCGGCAGCTCCATCCGACACATATCAATCGAAATGAAGAATTATTCAGGGCGGGAATTGATTACGCGAAGCGAGGCGGATATGTAGACTTTACCACAAGTACCATTCCTCAATTTTTGGAGGAAGGCGAAGTGAAGTGCAGTATGGGCTTGCGCATGATGCTTGAAGAAGGGGTTCCAGTCGGACACATCACCTTCTCTTCAGACGGGCAAGCAAGCCTTCCCTTCTTTAACAGCCATGGGGAGTATGCAGGCCTACAAGTAGGAAAAGTATCGTCGCTATATCACGAAGTGCGTGATTCTGTTTTAGAGGAAGGCATCCCGCTGGAAACGGCTCTGAAGGTCATCACCACGAACCCCGCACAAGTGCTAAAGCTTTCGAGCAAGGGCAGCATCCAAATCGGCAAGGATGCCGATATCGTATTTTTGCAAAAGGAAACATTGACAATCGACACAGTAATGGCAAGAGGACAAGTGATGGTAGAAAAGCAGGTTCCGCTAATAAAAGGAACGTTTGAATAAGAATAGATCAAGATTTTTTAGGAGAAAAGCAGGTTCTGAGCGATGCCACTATGTTTACAAAACTACAGGCATACAAAAGTGTATCTCAACTTTAACGAACGTAAAATCTACCTATTTTAAACAAAAATACCCGTTCAAAAAAGTTGTACTTTTACGAACGGGAAATATTTAAAAGTCTAAATATTTTGATGGGACACAAGCCTTGTTTTATCAATCTAATTAGCGATTATTCCACAAATATCTAACCATTGTATTCCACCCGATTAATTTGCTGAGTAAATTAAGGCATCTCGTCCTCTTTTTCCCGATTTTTAAAAGCTTCATGTGTAACAATATCTTCAATCTGTTCATACTGTCGACTGTGTTCCTTCTCTTCGCTTATTCTATTATTAGGTAAGTTTCCAGGATGTCCTTTTTCTTTGTGATTAAAATTTTTACCACGACTCATACTTATTCTCCCCTTTCTATTCTTGCTCGTTTAGTTTTCTCCAGCGAAAAAAAATTATGATTTAATTTCACTGTTTACTAACTTACACCTATTTTCTAACGGATTTCATGAATCCACGCGCAATATTTACGAGATCAGCTCCCATCGAAAAGCAATCACAAACCTGCCAGGGGTGAACAGCTTACCTGAAGCGATATTTTTAGCACGCTTCTACATGCAATATGGAAGCAGACGATTCCTCATCCCCCCATTTTCCTCGCACTGCGAAAAAAGCGGATCCTTTAATAAGATATATCTTTTGGTTATCAGCTTTGTTTATCTATCGTATTTTTTCTTCTTCGGCAAATTTTGGCGACCTATCATTCCAATAAAAAGGGCTTCTTCATCAATAAAACCACGCGTAACTACTTCTCACATATACTTTGAGCATTTACGATATTTTTGTAGTAATTCCTTTAAAACAACTTCCCTTCATTATCACCATTAAAAGAATAGTGCCGCATTTCTGGACCGATTTTTGCTGAAAAATACTAATCTTCCTAGTACTGAGTAATTCCGTAGTATGGCGTGATGCTTCTGAATTTGTCAAAGCATTCATAAATAGACGAAATGGTTTTTAAAACACTCAGGTACATAATATTTCATAAGCAGTGCCAACATATAAGGAAAGAAATTGAATTGGTTGAGGAGGGAATAGTTTGAAGGCATCAGATTTGTTTGTACGATGTTTAGAGAATGAAGGAGTTAAGTATATTTTTGGAATACCTGGTGAGGAAAATACGGATTTAGTTGATTCTCTAATAGGCTCTGATATTAAATTTATCTTAGTTCATCATGAACAAGCAGCTGCTTTTATGGCAGACATCTATGGTCGGCTAACTGGAAAGCCAGGTGTTTGTTTGGGCACATTGGGACCGGGTGCAACCAATTTATTAACCGGGATAGGCAATGCTTATCTGGATTATTCACCTGTTGTCGCCATCACAGGTCAGGCGGGCCTTGATCGCATTCATAAGGAGTCGCATCAATATGTGGACATTATTGGAGTTTTTGAGGAAGTAACGAAATGGAATCAACAAATTAAGGTGCCACATACGATTCCGGAAATTATCCGTAAAGCATTTAAGACAGCTGTCATTGAAAAGCCAGGAGCTGTTCATATCGAGCTCCCTGAAGATGTGGCAATGATGGATACAGAAGGTGAACCACTACCAGTTACACCAATGCCAAGATCCCGCCCTGCCGAAGCAGAAATCAAAAAAGCCGTAGAATTAATCAATCGCGCTAAAAAGCCGATTATTCTAGCTGGCAATGGCGTGATCCGTGATGGAGCTACAGAGGCCTTGCGGAAATTTGCAGAAGCGAAGCAAATTCCAGTTGTGAATTCGTTCATGGCCAAAGGGGTTTTACCTTCCGACCATCCATTGACCCTTTATACAGTAGGGATGCAAGCAAGGGATTATGTTCTATGCGGGTTTGATTTGGCCGATCTCATTATCACCGTTGGCTATGATTTCGTCGAGTACTTGCCAAAATATTGGAACGATGAGGCGATGAATCCGATTATTCATATTGATGCCAGACCAGCTGAGATTGATGCTTATTACCCTCTTCAAGCTGAATTGGTCGGTAATGTTACAGAGTCACTTGAAGCCTTGACTACTGAAGTTGAAGAAAAAGAGCTTTGGCCAGAAGTGAAAAGGTTAAGGTCTCAGATTATTGAAAAGCTTCATTCTTCAGATGAAGTATCAGGAAGCCCTATCATCCCTCAGCGAATTATCGCCGATTTGAAAAAGGCGGAAAAAGGGGAAGCCATTGTCATTTCGGATGTGGGTGCCCATAAATTATGGATTGCCCGGATGTATCAGCCGGAAAAACCTAATCACACCATCATTTCTAATGGCTTTGCATCAATGGGTATTGCGGTTCCCGGTGCCATTGCGGCCAAACTGGCAAAACCTGATAAACCTGTCATTGCGGTCACAGGTGATGGTGGATTTCTGATGAATGGTGTTGAATTGGCAACTGCTAAACGTCTGGGTCTTGCCTTCGTGATTGTCATTTTTCATGATTCAAAATTCGGACTAATCGAGTGGAAGCAATTGAATAAGTTTGATCGTACGAATGCGATTGAATTTACAGACCCAGACTTTTTAGAATTCGCTAAAAGTTTTGGTGTTAAAGGGGTTAAAGTAACCCATTCCGATGAATTGCTTCACACATTAGAAGAAGCTGTTGCGAGTAAGGAGATTGTCTTGATAGATGTAGATGTCGATTACTCGGAAAATGTAGAGCTTTCGAAAACACTGGGTGATTATATTTGTAAATTATAAAACCATGTATTATTGGAGGAATGTCAGATGAAGCAAAAGTGGCAATTGTGGATCGGTGGCAAATGGCGTGAGGCTAAATCGTATGAGCCGTTATATAATCCCCATTCAAATGAAGAAATTGCACAAATCGGACAGGCTGAACCAGCGGATGCCATTGAAGCAATTGTTGAGGCAAATTCCGCTTTTCAGAAATACCGATCCTACCCGGCACACGCACGAGCCGAAATTTTAGTAAAAGCTGCTGCGATCATGGAAGAACGTAGTGAAGAACTTGCGAAAATCGTTTCTCTAGAGGCTGCGAAAACAATTCGAAATGCTCGTGAGGAAATCAATCGTACAGTTCAGACCTACCGTTTTTCTGCAGAAGCGGCTAAGAACAATTATGGAGAACAAATTCCGATGGATGCGGCACAGGGTGGAGTAAACCGTTTTGGCTTCACAATTCGTACCCCGATTGGCGTCGTAACGGCAATTACCCCATTTAACTTTCCATTTAATCTTGTCGCCCATAAAGTTGGTCCAGCTATTGCGGCTGGAAATTCAATTGTATTAAAACCTGCCGAACAAACGCCTCTTAGTTCACTCGTGCTTGCAGAAATTTTTAAAGAAGCAGGCCTTCCAGAAGGAGTATTGAACATCATTCCGGGCAAAGGGGATGTCTTAAGTGAAGCTTTGACAACCCACCCTCATGTAAAAAAAGTGACTTTTACTGGCAGTGTGGAAGTCGGACACCTTATCCAGCAGCAAGCAGGCTTTCGTAAGCTTACCCTTGAACTCGGATCCAATTCGCCGTTCATTATTGATGAAGGAGTCGACATCGATAAAGTCATAGAACGAAGTGTGATGGGCTCTTTTACAAATAATGGGCAGGTGTGTATCTCGATTCAAAGAATTTATGTCCACAGTTCACTGTACCAACAATTTTTGGAGCGATTCGTCAGTAGGACAAAACGGCTTGTCATTGGATCCCCTCTCGAGGAAAGCACTAATATTACTGCGGTCATTTCGAAAAAATCGTTGGAGCGGTTACAAAGTTGGATCGACGAGGCAGTACAGGAAGGAGCAAAAATTGAGTGTGGCGGTACAGTGGAAGGCAATGTTCTCTTACCTACCGTCTTAACAGATGTAAATCGTGACTCAAAGGTATTTCGTTTCGAAGTATTCGGTCCGATTGTCTGTATATTTCCATTCGATACGCTGGATGATGCTATCAAGGATGCAAATGATTCACGTTACGGATTGAATTCAGGAGTGATGACACCGAGCATAGAACGTGCTTTTTATGCGGCGGAACGCTTGGAAACGGGAGGAGTCGTCATTAATGATATCCCGACCTATCGGATTGATAATATGCCATATGGTGGCTGGAAGGACAGCGGTGTTGGCAGAGAAGGCGTCAAATATGCGATGGAAGAAATGATGGAGCAGAAATTCATTAGCTTTAAAATAAGTGACAACTGATTATAAATAAAAAGAGGAAGTATTTTGTTCAATATAAATCGTAGTGTATGTAGAGGGCGATATCCTAAAGATGTCGTCCTCTAGTATTCGTAAGAAGTAACAATGTATTAGTATCAACATAACTATATACCCCTAAAAGAAAAACCCTGTCCTGGAATTATCAATACCTAAATCATAAAAAGCCTTTAAAAATAAAGGAGTATACATATTAGTCATGTATAATATGTGTGCTCCTTCGTTCTATTTATTAAATTAAAGCCACCCTTAGTGGCTGATTTTAGGGAAAAGTATAAGGCAACAACGCCTCTGGTTGCCAGTCGGTTTTTCTTTAGTAACGAGTTCTAAAATCACTTCGTTTTTTTCTTTTCTTTAGAAAAACCGTTATCAGAATGATAAGAATGACACAGCCTCCCCATCCTAGAGATGGGACAGAAAATTTATTAGCTTCCTCATTGATTGTTTCTTTTTTAAACGAGGCCGGCACTTCTGTGTTCCTAACATCTGCGACCGTTTTAAGATCAAAGGATTCTATGGTGCTCCCTTCTTGGTTCATGATTGAGAGAATTCCATCATTACTGGTTTTTAGACTAGGTTCATCACTAATTAGATGGGTATAGTATAAGTCTTCGTTCAGCGTGTAGGATTTAGAGTGATCCGCTGAATAAAGTATGCTTTTTTTATCAATTTTGGCTGATTTAAAGTTTTCAAAGCCATAGCTGAATAGAAGCTCAGTATCAGAGTAGGCATCCTTGTCTGAAGGAGCTTTAAGAGTGACCGCAATCAAGTCCTGTTCTCCTCTTGTAGCAGTAGAAATCAGGGTGTAGCCAGATTTACTAACAAAACCTGTTTTCCCACCGGTTATTCCCTTATAGGGGAGTTCGCCTTTTAAAATTTTATGATGGGTAACTAGAGTTGTGTCCCATGTTTCCACTTCCCATGGTAAATCCTTCTTCCCAAAATATTCACGGAAAATTTCATTTTTCATTGCATATTGGGTAATTTTCGCAAGGTCACTGGCTGTAGTTACATGGTTTTTGTCAAACAATCCATGGGGGTTCGTAAAATGAGTATCGGTGACGTTTACTTCTTTCCTTAAAAACTCATTCAAATCCTCCATGAACAGTTTTTCACTACCAGACATATGCTCGGCAATTGCGATAGCTGCATCATTTCCGGAGTTGATGAGCATTCCTGCAATTAATTTGGAAAGCTCTATTTTCTCCCCAGGTTCAATAAATACCGAAGAGCCGTCTGCCTCAGCCGCTTTTTTGCTAACAGTCACTAGTTCATTCTTATCCCCGTGCTCAATAGCATATATAGCAGTAGCAACTTTCGTTAGACTGGCTGGATACATTTTTTTATTTGTGTTTTTTTCGTATAACACTTTCCCACTTTTCGCATCAATAATGATCCCAGCTTCACTAATGAGAGGTAAGTCTGATTCTGCACTTACAGTCGTAGAGGCGAAGGGGATTAAAGCCAAAATGAAGATAAAGAAAAACTTTTTCATATACCTCTCCTTTAATGATAAATCCTATATAGTCATAATAAAATAAATCTGAATGTTTAGAGATGTTTTATTGAAATTGAAATAAAACAGTAATTACCCTTTAATAATCATGGAAACATTTCGGATAAAAACCTTCTTTTACTTTCCTTAAATAACTTTATAAGGGTTCTGACCCTTTTAGTGGGATGCTCCATTTAAATGAAAAAAGAATCCCCATTTATATAGATAGGGATTTTTTTTATACCATTGAATTAGGGTATCACCGACATTTCGCATATAAACTACGCTGATACATTTTAGGGAGAGGAATAAAAGTGAAAAAAGGTAAGAAGGTGATTTGAGGCATTGGTAGCTACGACTGATTCCACATTTGACGATTTACTGGAAGCTTCTCAAAAAGCTAGAAATAACAAAAACAGAAGCCAAGGGGCTTCTGTTTTTCTTTATCTGACCTATATATATCGTTTTGTCTAAGCTAATGCACTTCTTATTTTATAGATTTGGAGAAGACCACTACTATTGCTATCCGATTTATTTATATTTCCTTTTGCTTCGCTTCATGAAAAGCTGTTTTAACCTTATCCAACAGATCTTTATCCGAAATCAACCGGTAGCCAGTAAGAGCAAGAGATTTTGCACCAGTGAGGATGGCTTTGTCTCCTTCTTGAGATTTAGCACAGTCGCGGAATTCATTTGTATGGGCAATCAAATCATCTGGTCCAATTTTTATATATGGATGGGCTGTCGGAACTATATGGCTTACGTTCCCCGCATCAGTCGAACCAAAACCACTATCTTTTCTAGGAGCTACCGTTTCTCCTAATTGAGTCAGTTCTTCCTTTAACAGTTCATCAAGAACTGGATTTATGACAAAATCAAGCACTTCATTTTGGAAACGTTCGACTTTAACTGTGCTTCCTGTGGCAAGTGCAGCCCCTTCAGCAACATCACGTATTTTACGCGATACATCCTGGCATAGCTTCCATGTTGTTGCTCTAATGTAAAATCGGGCAGAAGCATATTCAGGAATGATGTTAGGTGCTTCTCCACCATTGGTTATTATTCCGTGGATTTTGACCTCAGATGGGAGTTGCTGACGTAAAGCACTAATGCCATTAAATAGCTGAATAACCCCGTCAAGAGCATTTACACCTTGCTCAGGCGCAGCAGCTGCATGTGCTGATTTTCCGTAAAAATGAAAATCAAGTGGATCTACAGCCAAAAATGGACTTGTTACACCAGTTTGACCAGCTGGATGGATAATGATGGCTGCATCTACCTCATCAAACAAACCGTGCTTCGCAAAGCTGCCTTTTGCACTTCCATTTGGCCCTCCCTCTTCAGCAGGTGTTCCGAAAACAATCACCTCTCCGCCTGTTTCCTCTAGTACTTGAGATAGTGAAATTCCTGCTGCGACACTCGTAGTGCCAATGATATTATGGCCGCAAGCATGTCCTAGACCTGGCAATGCATCATACTCAGCTAAAAAGGCAATTTTGGGGCCTTTCTTTGAGGAGGCCTTTTTGGCGATGAAGCCAGTTTCATGCCCAGCTATATCACGGGTTACTTCAAATCCTGCATCTTGAAGTAATTTGGTCAACGTTTTCGAAGCAAAGAACTCTTGATTCCCAATTTCGGGGTTTGCATGGATGGCTTGACTCGTTTCAATATATAATTCGGAATGAAGGTCGATGTGATCTTCAATGATCTGCTGATGCTGCTTCTGCAATAATTCTCTCGCCATATTCTTAACTCCCCTTTTGGTTTAAAAAGCCTGACAGGCACCTTGAATCCATCCGGCATTCCTTCACTTTGTTCTATTCATCATTTTTCATTGGCTGGTTTTGTCCAAGCATCTTGGTAATTCACTAATTCGTCTACAGAAACATATGCAGGAATGGTGTTTCCTTTAAACGTTTTTTCAATGAACGCTTCCACTTCTTTCGATTGATAAAGCTCCACTAATTTTTGTAGCTCAGGACGGTCGGCATTTCCCTTTTTAACCGCAATGATATTAATATATGGTTTCGCCGTTTTACTTTCATGGAATAATGCCTCTTTTAAAGTAAGGCCTGCTTCAACGGCAAAGTTATTATTAATGGCTGAAGCATCGGCATCATCCAATAGACGCGGCGTATTGCCGGCAGCAACAGGTTTGATTTTCAATTTTTTCGGATTTTCCTTAATGATTTCCAATGATCCCGATCCATTGAATTCCTCTTTCAATGTAATCAATCCAGCTTCTTGAAGAAGGAGTAATGCACGGCCAAAGTTTGTTGCTTCATTCGGAACGGCTATCGTAGCGCCATCTGGAAGATCTTTGAGATCTTTGTGTTTTTTCGAATAAAGGCCCATAGGTGCAATAACAGTTGATCCGATGGCCTCTAATTTCAAATTTTGATCGTTAACAAATTCATCGAAGTAGGCAACTGTTTGGAATGAATTCGCATCAATTTCTCCTTCACTTAACGCAAGGTTCGGTTGGATATAATCATTAAAAGTAACAAGTTCGATATTCAGCCCATCCTTTTTCGCTAAGTCAACAATGTATTCCCATGTTCTCGTATCCCCGCTGCTGACACCGACTTTCACTGTTTTCACATCATCCGAACCGCCTGATGCACCCTCTTCGTTCCCGCATGCTGCAGCCACAATGGCCAATGCCAATACCATGATCGTTAATAAGATTTTCTTCATTTCTCCTACCTCCTGTTATTTTTATCTTCTTCTGATTTTTCTTGAAACAAAATTCCCGGTGGATTGCAATAATTGAACGATGATCACGAGCGCCGCTACTGTGACGACCATCGTCATCGTATCGAACCTTTGATAACCGTAAGCTAAGGCTAAATCTCCTACCCCACCTGCACCGACAGCACCTGCCATGGCCGTAGATCCAACAAGGCCAATTGTCGCTGTTGTAAATGTAAGGATCAACGAACTAAGTCCCTCGGGAATCAAAAAGCGATAAATGATTTGCCATGTCGTCGCCCCCATCGCCTGAGCTGCCTCGATGATCCCTTTGTCCACTTCCAACAGGGAGTTCTCCACAAGCCGGGCAATATAAGGAGCCGCGTAAAAGATTAGCGGAACAATGGCCGCATTCGTTCCGATCGCACTGCCGACAATCATTCTGGTAAACGGAATAAGTGCTACAAGCAAGATGATGAAAGGAACCGACCGCAATATATTGATGACCGGGTTCAATACATTAAAGATCCATTTATTCTCCAGGATGTGACCCTTTCTTGTAATGACAAGTAAGATTCCTAGCGGAAGTCCAATCAGCCCGGAAAATATCAATGAGATGGCTACCATATAAAGTGTGTCACCGAAAGCTGTCGACAGCTGGTCTGCCGTTATTTCCATTCCCCAAAGCGTATTACCCATTTATCTGCACCTCCTGGACGAGAATCCCCTCATCTTTAATATATTGATAAGCCTTGTCCACCTCTTTTTTGTTCCCTGTCACTTCAATAATTAAATTTCCAAAAGGTGTTTCTTGAATTTCAGAAATATTAGCTGATAAAACACTTAAATGAACATCATATTTTTTCGAGATGGTTGAAAGTAAAGGATTGCCTGATGTAGTACCAATAAAGTTAATTTTCCAAATAATCGGAATATATGATCCGGTATTTTTCAGGAAACTTTGTGGGATCTCGTCGTGAATAACAGTTCGTACAAAGTTTTTTGCGATACCTGTTTGGGGCTTCGCAAAAACTTCGAAAACCGAACCTTGTTCAACCACGCGTCCGCCTTCCATGACCGCAACCTTATTGCAAATTTCCCTAATTACAGACATTTCATGAGTGATTAGCAAAATGGTAATATTGTATTCTTTATTAATTTTTTTTAAGAGCTGCAGTACAGCACTAGTTGTTTGTGGATCCAATGCTGACGTCGCTTCATCACACAAAAGAATCGATGGGTTGGTAGCCAACGCTCTAGCAATCCCTATTCGTTGCTTTTGACCGCCAGACAATTGTTCCGGATAACTCCTTGCTTTACTTGATAAGCCAACGAACTCTAACAACTCGCCTACCCGCTCTTTGATTTCTTTACTAGGGGTTCCCGATAAAACTAGCGGCATGGCAATATTATCAAAAACTGTCTTTGAGTTAAGTAAGTTAAAATGTTGAAAAATCATGCCAATTTTTTTCTTTTCTGCCCGTAATTCCTTCGGGTTCAATTTGGTTAAATCCTTCCCCCCAACAATAACCTGTCCATCTGAAGGGTGTTCGAGTAGATTGACTAACCGAATCAACGTACTTTTTCCGGCTCCACTATAACCGACAACACCAAAAATATCGCCTTTTTCAACTGTCAAATTAATTCCTTTCAAAGCTTCAACAGTCTGTTTCTTTGTTTTATATACCTTTTTAACATTTTGAAATTCAATCATTCTGTCTCCCCCCACGCTGTTTATTTGTACGAATTCATTATCCAGAGAAGAGCTTTGCAAAGTTTCATAATGATAGGGTTAAATTTTCGAAACTCACGAGTAATTGCTCACAATTCACGAGTAAATGTGTGAAACTCACGAGTAATTGCGTGAAACTCACGAGTAATTGCGCGAAACTCACGAGTAATTGCGCGAAACTCACGAGTTAATCTGTCAAACTCACGAGTAATTGCTTATAATTCACGATTAGTGCGTGAAACCTACTAATAATTGCACCAATTCTCCAAATAACCATATACATTCTGAATAAACAAAAGAGGCCTCTTCCGTCATCAGACAGAAGAGGCCTCTTTTAGAAATAAAAAAGAGTAAACTCTTAATTTAATTATCTAAGAAAAGCTCCTTCTTATCTTTCAAACTTTCGTCCGTTGGAATTAGCACAGTATTTTTACAAAAGTAAAAACCCAGTCGCCGAGGTATCATAGGGCCAAGTCCCTCCACATCTCTTGATAAGAAATAACGTATTTATTTAATTATGTTCCTCACTATATATTCAAATTTTACTAATGTCAACTCTATTTTGAATAATCTAAAATATTTTTACAGTATAATTTTTAATCGTTCATTTAACTATACCTTAAGACAGGTCAGATTTTGCCCTGCATACCATGTATACGGGTAACCTAGGCATAGACTCTATTACAAAAAAACGAAAACATTACGAAGTCAGTCAGGATCAGGACTTCCTTCCTCATAAGGAAAGCTCTGTATCTTGATGAAATAACGGCAAACCTTTGGCAAACTCACTATTCAGGTTGCTACTCACGGTCTGCCTTATCCATGCGGGGAGCTCCCTGCGCCCCCCACTCTTATAATCTTTTGATTGGGGTTTACGTTTATTTTTGAGTTTTTGACCATTTTTTGATAGCAAACTTTCGGTACGTTTAGTATCAAAAAAGAAAAAAGAAAAAACAATAATAAATAGTACCATATATATGCGGTTATAAACTTTTTTGCATCTGTTTTAAATGTGTGAGGACCCTTTGCCCTCATATCTGTAATAATAAAAGTTATTTATTATTACAGCGAAGGAAGACTAAACATGTGTTTTTTCATCTTTAGCACTATTATAAAAGCTCTTTCCTTAGAAGAGTTTATTTCTTTTAATTAAAAAACACTCGGTAGAGTTTGAATTCTATAGTATGTCTACTTATCAGCAAAAACAAATCGCTATTTAGAAGCTTCTAATTTTGTCGATATCTACTCAGAATTTGTAGATATTTCTCGGGAAATTGTTGAAATTTGAATTTGGTGATTCCGAATAGTTGGAACAAAGGAATCTCTACTTTTAATTTGCTTGCCTTAGGTTTAAATAGTTATTAACGCAAATTAACATCTGAATATCGTAAAGGAGACTAAAAAAAAGGTAATAAAACCTTTTTCTTATTGCAGTAATGTTTCGTAATGGGTTCTTTGTTGTTCAGTTTTAACTATGACATATCGTTTGTCAGTTAGATGTTCATTTCACGCGGAGCTGCGAGTTCATTGGTTAAAAATTAAGATCTCTTTTAATTGAATGGGAACATGGGTTAAATAAATTGTCATATATATCGGGTATCGTTATCTCTTTTAAAGCTTCTAATTTTGTCGATATCTACTCAGAATTTGTAGATATTTCTCGGGAAATTGTTGAAATTTGAATTTGGTGATTCCGAATAGTTGGAACAAAGGAATTTCTACTTTTGATTTGATTGCCTTAGGTTTAAATAGTTATTAACGCAAATTAACACCTGAATATCGTAAAGGAGACTAAAAAAAAGGTAATTAAACCTTTTTCTTATTACAGTAATGTTTCGTAATGGGTTCTTTGTTGTTCAGTTTTAAGCTATGACATATCGTTTGTCAGTTAGATGTTCATTTCACGCGGAGCGCGAGTTCATTGGTTAATAACATTAAGATCTCTTTTAATTGAATGGGAACATGGGTTAAATAAATTGTCATATGTATCGGGTATCGCTATTTCTGTTTCATTGGTTCCTACCAATCTTTCTTTTTCTTGATACAAGGGTTCTTCTCTCTATCGTCTAGGGGATTGCCCGTATCGCGTAACGCTATAAGCGTTTCGATATCGGATTGAACGAAGATATGCCAATCGCTATCTTTTAACAGCTCCTATCCATATCGCTCTAAGTTTTAAACATACTTTCAAACAGTGGATTTTGTATCTCCACTTCTTCTGCCACTTCCTTGGAAGAGGATGCTCATTCATTCGGATGTATATCCTGTCGCATATCGGCTCCCTCTTTCTATTAAAGATGAAGGTTCTGTAGATTTATTTGCATGTTATATCGCCCCGCGATACGAAACACACAAAAGAACCGATCAGCCCCTTTCTTGAGGAACATTATTAAGGACATGGATCTTGCTGGGGCTGGGAAACTGTTGTTTTAAGCTGAGGCATATCGTTTGTCAGTGGCCATTCATTTCACGCGTAGCTGCGAGTTCATTGATTAAAACAATTAAAATCTCTTTTAATTGTTCGGGATTATGGATTGAATTGTCAAATTTATCAGGTATCGCTATCTCTGTTTCATTAGTTTCTTCTAATCTATCTTTTTGTTGATACACAAGGTCTTTAGCTATATCGTATAGGGACTTGTCCGTATCGCGTAACGCTATGAGCGCTTCGATGTCGGAGTGAATAATGATAGGAATCACCATCTTATAAACTCATATCCGTTTCGTTCTAAGTTTTGACCATACTTTTGAACAGTGGGTGTTGCATCCCCACTTCTTCTGCCACTGCCTTAGAAGAGAATACTCGTTCATTCGGATGTATATCAAGTTTGTAAATCTAACCCAGATTTTCTATTAAACCTATAGGTTTTGAATTTATTTGCATGTTATATCGCCCAGCGATACGAAACATACAAAAAGGAGACGGTCAACCCCTGTCTGGAGCAACTATTAAGGAGGACTCTTGTTTTTGAATGCAAGTTTTCAACCTCCTCAACTCCCTTTTTATCAAGCATGCCTTTTTTGCTTGCTTGTGTATTTTGTTTTAGTTGCATATCGCTTAAACAAATCTCCAATGAATTTCAATTGAGCCTTCGTTTGCCTTTAGAACGTCAATACATTGGTATCACCGAGCTCTTACATAGCAGGTACCAAATCCTGTAAAGTTAAAATACTCTTTCTTAAATTCTGTGTTTCAGCTACGCGAATCATATGGCTCTATGTTTTTATTAAAGTTTTGTGGATTGGCATCTCAATGCTTTTATCCATCATTAAATATTTAAAAAAGATTTATCAAATGTTTCTACATCAATAATTTGCTTCCAAGAATCATTACACAGTTGGGCAAAAAAACTTAACGGTCGCCTTATTTTCTGAATATGGAGAAAAGCCCCCACCATTTTTCTGAACGTTTTTGTATCGCTTCTTCTAAACGTTTATTAAACTCATTTTGGGAAGTCCATTCTTTTTTCTGTTCGACCCGCATATTTTGTATTTCTTTTTGTAAGAGTTCACTTTTTTGTTTTTCTTGTTGTAGCAATGTTTCGTAATGGTTATTTTGTTGTTCAGTTAATTGTTCAATTTTAGCATTAGTTCTTTGCGCTGAATTTCCAATACTAGAACTTATAACATGATGATCTTGCTGGAGCCGGGAAACCTTTGTTTTAAGCTCTGACATATCGTTTGTCAGTTGGACATTCATTTCACGTGTGGCTGCGAGTTCATTGACTAAAAACATTAAGACCTCTTTTAATTGATTGGGGTCCTGGGGTAAATTTTCTTCATATGTATCGGGTATCGCTACCTCTGTTTCATAGGATCCTTCTAATCTTTCTTTTTGTTGATATACAAGGTCTTTAGCTGTATCGTCTAGGGGCTTGTCCGTATCGCGTAGCGCTATAAGCGATCCGATGTCAGATTGAACAAAGATACGTCGATCTCCATCTTTCAAAAACTCATATCCATTCCGCTCTAAGATTTGACCATACTTTCGAACAGTGGGAGTTGCAATCCCCACTTCTTCTGCCACTTCCTTGGAAGAGAAAGCTCGTTCATTCAGTTGAATATCACGTCGCATATCGGACCTCTTTTCTATAACTAGTTGTATCTGTAGTCTACCTGACCTTAAATTTTCTGTCTAGATAAGTGTAGACTATCCAGAAATTATTAGGGATACCGATAAAATTTCCTTTTCCTTTCTTCTACTTCCATATACGTTTTAGATCATCTATTGGCTTACCTTCCTTCTCTTGCATAGCCGCCGCTATCTCCTATCCATCCTTATCCATTGTTTGTGTTACATCTGGTCGGTCTTGGCGCCTTGCCCCGTGCCAAGCATGGGTGGGGTTGATAGAAATTCAACAACGATTAGGACATACAGATATTCAAACACCGATGAACTTCTATGCTCATACGACAGACTACATGAAAGAAAAGGCCTCCCAGCAGTTCAATAAACTGATGGAAGACCTTCACTATAAAAATATTTACATGTTAGGTGAGCATCCATTTCTAAATCCTCGTTAAATCCCTATATTTCAAGGGATTTAAGCAATGATTACATCATGCCGCCCATTCAATTAATAATTTTATAGGAAGTAACAAGGTAATGATACCAACGTTTTTGGCCATAGCCACCTAAAACAACTTCACTTAATGTCATGATATTTCAATGTCAGGTGAGCATTTTAAATTAATTTTTTATAAATTACTATATGAAAAATTCGAAAAAAGCCCAACCCTATTAAAAGAGAGTACATATTTTTTAAATAAACCTAATTCATTATACCGGAAGGAGATTATCATGAAAATTAAAAAGTCCTTAAATCGAATTCAAGCTGCATTATTAAAGAAACACATAAATGAGTTTAAAGAAAAAGATGGCATTTTAGAAGGAACAGAAGATTTGATTTTTTATGTCTATGAATTTGAATCTCCCAAAACTGTGAAAGGTGCAATATTATTATAATAAAACTAAGAGGAGATTAATAAAAGAGCTTTCAAAGGGTTCTTAATGGGTGTCTTGTTTTATTACTTGGGTTGAATGTTTCAGCTTGTGGGTTTGATCATGTTATAGGGAATGGAGAAGTTACTGATCTTGATTTGAAGGAAGTAAAGTCATTTATAGCCGATAAAAAAACAGGCTTTTAAATTGTCTTAACGTATATTATCCGCGTTTTGTCGGCAGAACCCCTTTATGTTAAGGGCCAGATTGTTGATAAAAGATTGGATTGTGTTTTATTGATAAGTATAATATTAAGCTCGGTGAACCGTATCATAAGTAAATTAGGTTTTTATGTTGTAAAGAAAAGCAGAAATATACAAAGTCATTGAATTGGCTATGTATATTTCTGCTTAAATTAATTAAGAAATCATTATACTTTTTTACTGATTTTTTAAGAGTTTATCAAATTTCTTCATCTCAAATTCATGAACGGTTATTGAAAAATGACTGTTTCTTATGTCACTTTCTATCACTGCCAGTTTGTGTGAAAGACTCCTGCTAAATCACGTCGTTCATAGGTATGTGCACCAAAATAATCACGTTGTGCTTGCAAAAGGTTTGCATTTGAGATGCCTGTTCGATAACTATCGTAATAAGTAAGTGAAGCACTTAAACATGGAAACGATATACCAGAATTTATTCCTTCACAGACAACCTTTCGCAATCCTACCTGGTAATCTGTAACCTTTTCAGCAAAATATGGTGAGATTAATAAATTAGCCAGATTCGGCTGCTCTTGATAGGCTTCGCTAATGACGTTTAAAAATTCTGCACGAATGATACAACCTCCGCGGAAAATCAGCGCAATATCCTTTAAAGGCAAATCCCAACCGTAAAGTTCAGAAGTCATTTTATATTGAGTAAAACCTTGCGCATACGCACAAACTTTTCCCATATATAATGCTTGTCTAATATAGTCAATCCACTCATTTTCATCTAATTTTTGCTGAACGTTCTCAGGGCCTGTTAGAATATTTTCTGCATTAATCCGTTCCTCTTTTAAAGCGGAAATGTAACGAGCAAACAAAGACTCTGTAATAATTGATGCTGGTATTCCGTTATTAATAGCTTGCATGCTGGTCCATTTACCTGTGCCTTTTTGTCCTGCTTTATCAAGAATCACATCGATCAAGGGTAAGCCCGTTACTTCATCTTTTTTCCTTAAAATCCCGGCTGTAATTTCGATTAAATAACTTTTCAGTTCGCCTTGATTCCATGTTTCAAAGATGTCAGCAATCTCATTAACTTCTAAATGCAACTTTTCTCTTAAAAACGTATAGGCTTCGGCGATTAATTGCATATCTGCATACTCAATCCCGTTATGTACCATTTTTACAAAATGACCTGCTCCTTTTGGACCGATATAGGTACAGCAAGGGTTATCATATACTTTGGCTGCGATTTTTGTCAGAATCGGAGCTACTTTTTCATAGGCTTCTTTATCTCCACCTGGCATGATTGAAGGTCCTTTTAACGCCCCTACTTCTCCACCAGAAATACCAATTCCTAAATAACTGATTCCTTTAGATTTCAATTCATCATATCTGCGTTCAGTATCTTCGTAATGGGAGTTACCGCCGTCCATGATAATATCGCCTGATTCAAGATGAGGAAGTAATGAATTGATCACCGAGTCGATCGGCTTACCCGCCGTCACCATTAGAAAAATCTTTCTTGGAGTTTCTAGTGACTGAACAAAGTCCTGGATTTCGTAATACGGATGGAGCGACTGACTGTCCAATTTAGCAACAAGCTGATCCGTTAAATCTCTTGTGTAGTTATAGACAGCTACTTGTTCCCCTTTACTAGCCATATTTAAAGCTATATTACTGCCCATTACCCCTAAACCTATGACACCAATTTTATTGAACATTTAATTCTGCTCCTTTTATGTAAGAATAATAGGCAGTAAATCCCTACATAAGTGGGGGATTTACTGCCGGGAAAGGCCTATACAAATAAGCTTAGTAATAGAATAAATCCTAATCCAGCTACTGAAATAATCGTCTCAAGCAAGGTCCACGTTGCAAATGTTTCTTTCATGCTTAAACCAAAATACTCTTTAAACATCCAGAAACCAGCATCGTTAACGTGTGAAGCGATTAAACTTCCCGCGCCTGTAGCAAGTACTACTAGAGCAAGGTTAACGTCCGTCTGACCTAACATCGGAATAACTAAACCAGCTGTTGTTAAGGCAGCAACGGTAGCAGATCCTAAGGAAATACGCAGGATTGCCGCGATGATCCAGGCAAGCAAGATTGGTGATAATGATGTTCCTTTGAATAATTCAGCTACGTAGTCACCTACACCGCCGTCGATCAATACTTGCTTGAAGGCTCCGCCGCCCCCTATGATTAATAGCATCATTCCAATATGCAAGATTGCTGATGTACAAGATTCCATAATATCTTTCATTGGAATCTTTCTTGCTAATCCCATTGAATAGACCGCAAATAATAAGGAAAGCAACATGGAAGTACCGGCTTCGCCAATAAAACGGATAGCTGCTAGTAAACCATTATCTTCAAAGCCCATTGTTTTTTGCATCAAAGTGATAATCGTAGCAATTGACATTAAAATAACGGGAAGTAAAGCGGTAAATACACTGATCCCAAATCCAGGTGTGTCTTCAAGTTTAAATGATTTTTGGTTTCCTAAAGAGGCAATGCTGCCTGTTTTCGTAAATGATGCAGGTACGAGTTTTTTAGCTATCTTCGTAAATACTGGTCCAGCTAAAATAACTGTTGGGACCGCAATAATGAAGCCGTAAAGTAAAACTTGGCCAATGTCTGCACCATATTCACCAGCGAAAACGGTTGGTCCTGGGTGCGGCGGCAAGAAACCGTGTGTTACGGATAATGCCGCTACCATTGGAATACCAAGATATAATATCGAAACTTTTAATTCTCTTGAAATTGCAAATACGATTGGAATTAATAATACTAATCCCACTTCAAAAAATAACGCGACACCGATAATAAATGATGCTGCTACTACTGCCCATTGAATATTCTTTTCACCGAATTTTTTAACAAGGGTCATGGCAATGCGTTGCGCGCCGCCTGAATCTGCGATTAACTTACCCAACATCGCTCCAAGTCCAAAGATTAACGCTAAGTGACCAAGTGTTCCGCCTAATCCAGCTTCAATGGTTTTGACAATTTCCTCAAGTGGCATCCCAAGTGCTAAAGCTACTCCAAACGATACAATGATTAAGGAAATAAAGGTGTTTAATTTTAAGCCCATTATTAAAATTAATAAAGCGACAATTCCTAAAGCGACAATAACTAATGGCATTGTAATTCCTCCATGTGTTTACTTTGTAGCATTTATTAAGTTTCTTTGATAATTCGCAATCTGAGTATATTCGTTTTCCAATACCCTTGATAGGTTAATAAAAATCGGCAGTAGTTGCCTGTATTCTTTTACAGAATCATATTTCGGTGTGTGCTTGTGGGTATTGCCTATCATTTCAGAAACTACTTCGAAGGATTCAATTTCCCCGGTGGCATATAATCCTAATATACAAGCACCCAGGCATGAACTTTCGTAGCTTTCTGGAACCACCACTTCCGATTCGAAGATATCGGACATCATTTGCCGCCAAACAGACGACCTTGCGAAGCCTCCCGTAGCTTGAATTCGGGTCACCGGACCGTCCATACATTCGGTTAAGGCTAAAAATACGGTGTATAGATTGTAAATGACTCCTTCTAGAGCCGCTCGAATCATATGTTCTTTCTTATGCGATAGTGTTAATCCGAAAAATGAACCCCGTACGTCTGGATTCCATAATGGTGCACGTTCACCTGCAAGATATGGATGGAATAACAATCCATCAGCGCCTGGTCTTACACGTTCGGCAATCTTGGTTAAGACTTCATAAGCGTCGATTCCAAGTCTTTTAGCTGTTTCTACCTCGGAAGAAGCAAATTCGTCGCGAATCCAGCGAAGGACCATCCCGCCATTATTTACCGGCCCTCCAATCACCCAATGCTTTTCCGTTAAGGCATAGCAAAAGATTCTTCCTTTTTCGTCTGTTTTCGGCTCGTCAATAATCGTTCGAATCGCACCGCTTGTCCCAATCGTGACAGCAATTTCACCTTTCCGGATAGCGTTTACACCTAGATTTGAAAGGACACCATCACTTGCCCCAATGACAAAAGATGTTTGTGGATCAATCCCGATCTGTTTGGCTAAATCCGGGTCACAGTTGTTAAAGATCTTTGTTGTTGGTACGAGTTCAGATAATTGATCACGCGTTATTCCAGCAATTCTTAGGGCTTCCTCATCCCAATCCATGTTTTTGAGATTCATCATGCCCATAGATGAAGCAAGGGAATAATCGACAACATATTGATCAAAGAACTTTTTAAAGATATATTCTTTAATCCCGATATACTTTTTAACATTGGTTGCGATCTCTGGGCGATCATTCACGATCCAGGTGATTTTGGATAATGGTGACATCGGGTGAATCGGTGTTCCAGTTCGTTTGTAAACTTCATGCCCATCTAATTCATCTTTTATTTTATGGGCCAAAGCTTCACTGCGATTATCTGCCCAAGTGATACAAGGGGTTAGCGGCTGGTCATTTTCATCCATAGCTATAACACTATGCATCGCACTGCTAAATGAAATAAATGATATCTTTTTATCTGAATGCTGTTTCGTTATATTTGAAAAGGCTTTCAAAACGGCCTGAAAAATCTCTTCAGGGTCTTGTTCCGCTGTTGCCATATCCGGTGTGTAAAGAGGATAACCAATATTCTCTTGCTGAATGACATCGCCTTTTTTCGTAAATAATACAGCTTTTGTACTTGTTGTTCCGATGTCTACACCTAACATATAGCTAGTCATTTTCTTGTTCGACTCCTTTTGAAAGCATCTGTTGAGACATCCATAAGTCATCAACTTTCTCTTGAACATCATCAAAGTTTTCATGTAACGACTTAATCATGAGGTCTCGATCTTTTGTTTTGATCGCATCAATATAAAGTTGATGATTATTTATGATCCGTGTAAAGTCTTCATACTTTTCTTTAAAACGACAACGCATGGATAGAAGAATCAAACTTTCCATCACAGGTTTTAAATTATCCCAGATCATCAGAATGTAGGAATGATTGATCGACCGAATAATTGTTTCGTGGAATAGGACATCCTGATAGGAAAACTCATCAGCATCTCGGTATTTTATGGAGATTTTCATCATTTCCAGTATTTTACTAAGTTCCATTACTAATTCATTCGTGTCCATCCTCACTAGACGTTCAAATACAAAAGTCTCGATGAGTATCCGTACATCATATATTTCTGCATATTTTTTTTCTGTTAAACCAATGACAACCGCACCCATTCTTTCTAATCGGATGATATTTTCAGATGCCAGTATTTTTAACGCTTCTCGAACTGGTGAGCGACTGACACCGAAATCAGCAGCTAATTTATTTTCAGACAGGATGGTACCGCTTTCAATCATCCCCGAAATAATACGCATTCTAAGCTCGGATGTTACACGATCACCAGCTGAAGCTTTTGAAAGCCATTTTACAGGATAAAGAAATTCCTTTGATTCAGCCATAAATTCACCTTCTTGTAGAGTTCAAGTACACTTGTATACAAGTATTATAATAAAAATAATGAATAATGCAAGCATTTTGAATGTAACTAGATTCTCATCAATATAAGTCAAAGTTTGTTGGGAGTTTAGAAGGTTCTAGTGCAAAAATAATGAAATAGAAACATAGAATGGTAATATCCTGTTAACTTTGGGATTAAGCAGCTACTCCGAACAACTTACGAATGAATTCAACCTCATTTTGGGCAGACTTTGCCTGTTGATGAGGTTGACTTTTTTTTACCATATGCATAGGTTCGATACCACTCAAAATATTCTGCTTGATTGTGTTAACAAATTGTTAGCGTGTCTTTCCTTACAAACATTCTTCATTTTTCCTATCGAACTTACCAAATAAAGTTTCCATATGAACTTTATGCGAATGCCAATGAAAAATTAGAATCCATTTTCTACTAACCATTTCATAATGCTTTCTTCTCTTTTCTTAATATCGTCATGCTGGTTATCGTATTTACTCATTTTCTTCTGTGCAACAAGATTTCCATCTACCATAAACAATATTCTTTCGGTTTTTGCTGCCACCTTTGCATCATGCGTCACGAGCATGATGGTTGTCCCTTCATTATTAATCTCTGCCAGAATAGACATAATGTCTGCTGACGATTTGGAGTCTAATGCTCCGGTCGGTTCGTCTCCAAAAATGATATCCGGATCATTTATCAATGCTCTGCAGATGGCGACTCTCTGCAGCTGGCCGCCAGAGCCTTGAGTGATCGTATTATCTGCAAGCTTTTCAATTCCTGTCATTTCCATCAGTTTTTTTGCCTTTTGATACACCGTATTTTTATCCGCGTCTTTTGATACAAGAGCAGGAAACATAACATTGTCAATCAATGACAGATTTTTTAATAGATTAATATCCTGAAAGATAAATCCCATGTGATTCAGTCGAATCTTCGCCAATTCTTCTTCTTTTAGTGTGCCAATTTCACAGTCTTTAAATTTCACACTGCCGGAAGTAATTCTATCCATACCGCTTACATTATAAAGAAGTGTTGATTTCCCGCTTCCGGATGGCCCCATGACCGATACGAATTCACCTTCTTCTATATCCAGGTTTACATCCTTTAAGATATGAAGCTCATTATCTTTTCCTAATTCTACTTTTTTGTTCATACTTATTGCTTCTAATATATTGCTCATCTATATTCCTCCAATGCCAAATATTAAAATCAAAGTCTATTTCCACAGAGGCGCCCCGGAATGCTTTTTTTCAGGAATCTGCATTCTTATCTGCATAGGGGTCTTCACACAGGAGACTTCTTCTGCCTTAGCAGATACACTTCCTGCCCGAACCTTTTTTTTCAGTACTTCTAACTTCTTAAAACGACAGATAAATCATCTTTTACGGCTACCTTACAGGACACAAATATCGTAAAGCCGACTACTACAATCAGCACTAACGGACATAACAGCCAAGTCTGCCATACAACATGAACAAATTCAATTTTTGCAGCTCCCATAGTGGACATTGCCATACTTACAAGTAACTCCCCTAAATAATTAGAAGCCAGCACTCCAACTATGATTCCCAATATCAGTACCATCATAGTTCCTGCCATATATTGATGTTTAATATTTTTAGAAGTTAATCCCATACTTCGCATGATTGCAATCTGAGACATATCCTTTGATAATAGCATCCGAAGGAATAGTGCCGTGATCAATACAGCTATGATTACTGCAATGGCGAATGCGCCTATCACAACTGTACTCATCTGATCAATGATATTTCCAAGAGTCTGCCGTGTATATTCTTTGATATCATTGACCTGCGTAGAATCATAGGCATTCTGGTAGTAGTCCATTTTCTCACGAATATCAACGCCTTGAGCCACATCCATGTACACAATATACCAAAGAACGGCCTCATCATTTACTCCAAGACTGGTATGCGCCTTTGCTGTTTTCCCGCCATTTGTAATATCTTGATAAATACCAGTTACTTTCAAATTCTTTTCTTCCCCGCCAACCTTTACTGCTACTTCATCTCCTACTTTCTTGTTTAATCCGTCTTTTGACGCATTGGCAAAGGAAAGTGATATTTCTCCTTCACCCTCCGGTGTTCTTCCTTCCAGATAATTTAATGGAAATACGGAAAAATCTCCGGTTTCAATATTCATATAGTCCCAGGATTCCGCATTTTTGACCTGGTAGGAACTTGTGATGTAGGCCGCATACTTTTCAATATCCGAATCATTTTTCAGCTCTTCCTGCAGCTTTTTAAAATCTTCTGTAATACTATCGGTCCTTCGAAGATCGATTCTCATATCGGACTTTCCTATTCCCATGTATGTAGAAAATTCCGGTGAATTCATGGTGTTATAAATATTTATAGGAAGTATTACAATAAACGTACATACGATAAAAATAAAGAACAGTAGCCTGTATAATTTGAATCGTTTACATACATCCCTAAGTCCCATATAAATATTGGTGCTGAAGAATTTGTTCTTAAGCAGTGGAAAACTGTATTCTTGGTTCTTTCCATGCTCCATAGAATCTTTCCGTAAGGCTTCTACCGCAGAAATCTTATCGATTCTTTTCAGTACTTTCTTGCAATACATCACAATCATGAAATATACCAATAATGGAGCTATAAGAGATAGTACATATTTTAAGTTTCCTGATAAATCCGAAGATATGTAAAGTCTCATATTACCGTTAAACAGATTTACCACGGCAAAGGAAAGCAGATAGCCTATTATACCGGCTACTACTGACATGACTCTGTATTTGTTAAGATATACCTTCTTTATATCTTTTTGGGATATTCCTATTGCTTTCATCACACCGATTTCTCTTAAATCTTCATCAATGGTTGCCAGAAACGTAAGTCTGATACAGAGCGAAGCTATAATAATCAGCAGAACACTGATAAGTATAATGACCATTGCAACTGCCGCATCTGACATGGCATTAAACATCAGAAATATCTTTCCTCCGACTGTAGGACCGTTTGCTGGAAGACCTCCTTCGATATATGCAGTCTGAAGTCCTTGAGAATCCCCGTTTTCATGTAGCTTGAATTCGATCAGATATTCCAGTTCCCCGGCCTGCTTTAAAAGCATTTCATTATAGTCTGCCTGATTAATAACAAACCGTTTCGAAGAAGTAAGGGAAGAGTTCATCTCATAATCTCTTGCATAATCTGAAATGACAAACTCATTCTCATACTCTCCGCTTTTCACCGTAATCGTATCACCTATTTTTAAGTCATATTGTTGCATGAAATAGATTGGAACCGCCACTTCCCCTTCCGGTACATCCAGCTTTTTATTATCCAGATCCAATATAAAATCGAATTTTTTATTCTGTACAACAAATGAAATATCCTGTACAGTTCCAGCCATCGTTTGATTATTGCCGAAATGAATATTACTTCCATCCAAAGTCAGAAGAAACATCGTCTCCTGCATCGCTATATTCTCACGCTGTTCTTCTGTAAATTTATCGATTTCTGCCTGATCAAATTCTCCGGAATGCATCTGCGTAATGTCAGCTGGTACTGCACGTTCCTGCAGGTCCGACATCGACTGAATCAGATTGGCCATGTTATTTATTGCACTAGCTCCCAAAAGAACTGCCATAGCGATAAATACAAATACTGAAATTGTTACAATTTTCTGCCTGACAAAATCATTCTTTACCATCTTTAAAAACAATATTTTTCCTCCTTCTACATAGATAATTTTTTCTATTTTATCCTTGTCTCTATCAATCTTGTTCATTTCTTTAAGGTAATAATTTCCATCAATTTTTGAATTAAAAATGCTCTAAATGAATCTTTTTTAATTTCTTATTTCCAGAACAAGCACTAAGCATGGATGTTGAAAATCTTAATCAATAACCTTTGAAAAAGTATACATGCTGATTTCTTAGTAGACTTGGCCTGAATAATTATGAGAGTACAAAGTAATCATACAAAATGGTATTTATTAGGTAAACCAACTTAAGCCTAATTATTTACTAAGCCCGCAGCCCTATTTTAGTAAGTTGACTATTGGAGGTAATTAGAAAAAATTAATCGAAATGGAAGGAAGGAAGGAAGGAAGTGGAAGGAGTAACAATTGTTTCAACTGCAACTGACAATCACAAAGAGTTAATTGATGAACTAATGCGTACATATGGTCAAGATTTAGGAATTTAATTCAAACATATGGATATACAATCGGTCTAGTAATCTTTATCTATCTTTCTAGCTCGAATTTGGATGATTTCACTTTCAATAAAAGATCCATTCGGAAAATTAATTATCGTTTGAGGCGTATTACTTTTTGCTACTCAATATATAGTTTAATAACCTCTTCACCTACCACAACCTTTCGTCTAGATTTTTTCGTTTTGGGCGTGACCAACTGATATTACACTATATTATTATTGGGATTAATCATGCCTTCTCTACTTGCAGAAGCTGATGTCTCGTCTCACTTGAACAAATTATGGACAGGCTTGGTCATACCGATGATCAGATTACAAAGAATGTATATCTCCATGTAACTCAAGAAATGAAAAAAGAAGCTTCCCATAAGTTTGGTCAACTTATGAGAAGCCTCCATTAAAATCCTCAATGTTAGCAAAATGTTACCATTTCACTCTCAAACCCTTATATATCAAGGGATTGACGGCTTTATTACATCATGCCGCCCATTCCGCCCATGCCACCCATATCAGGCATGCCCATGCCACCAGCGCCAGCAGGTTCTGGTTTGTCAGCAACAACAGCTTCTGTTGTTAAGAACATTGCAGCAACAGAACCAGCGTTTTGTAGAGCTGAACGAGTTACTTTAGTAGGATCCACGATACCAGATGCAATCATGTTAACCCATTCGCCAGTAGCTGCATTGAAGCCAGTTCCAACTGCTTCACCTTTAAGGCGTTCTACGATTACAGAACCTTCAAGTCCAGCATTGTGAGCGATTTGGCGTACTGGCTCTTCGATAGCACGAAGAACGATTTTCACGCCTGTTGCTACGTCGCCTTCCGCTTGAATTTCTGCCACTTTATTGTATACGTTTAGAAGAGCTGTACCACCACCGGCTACGATACCTTCTTCAACAGCAGCACGAGTAGAGTTCAATGCATCTTCAATACGAAGTTTACGTTCTTTTAATTCTGTTTCAGTAGCTGCACCGACTTTGATTACTGCTACACCACCAGCTAATTTAGCAAGGCGTTCTTGTAATTTTTCACGGTCGAATTCAGAAGTTGTTTCTTCTAATTGAACACGGATTTGGTTTACACGAGCTTGAATTTGAGCTGTATCTCCAGATCCTTCAACGATAGTTGTGTTTTCTTTTGTAACAACCACTTTAGACGCACGTCCTAAAGATTCGATTGTTGCAGATTTAAGATCAAGTCCGATTTCTTCAGTGATTACTTCGCCGCCTGTAAGAGCTGCGATGTCTTCAAGCATTGCTTTACGACGATCACCGAATCCAGGAGCCTTAACCGCAACTGCATTGAATGTTCCACGAAGTTTGTTCACAACAAGAGTTGCAAGCGCTTCGCCTTCTACATCTTCAGCAATCAATAATAGTGGTTTTCCTTGTTGAACAACTTGCTCAAGTACAGGAAGGATTTCTTGGATATTCGTTACTTTTTTATCCGTGATTAAGATATATGGATTGTCTAAAACAGCTTCCATTTTATCTGAATCAGTAACCATGTAAGGGGAAGCATATCCACGGTCGAACTGCATACCTTCTACAACGTCCAATTCAGTTGTGAAACCTTTAGACTCTTCGATTGTGATGACGCCGTCGTTACCAACGCGTTCCATAGCTTCAGCAATCAGTTGGCCTACTTCTTCATCAGCTGAAGAGATAGCAGCAACTTGTGCAATCGATTCTTTGTTTTCAACAGGTTGAGAAATGGCTTTTAATTCTGCAATCGCAGTATTAACCGCTTTTTCGATTCCTTTACGGATACCCATTGGGTTAGCACCAGCTGTTACGTTTTTAAGACCTTCACGGATCATTGCTTGCGCTAGAACCGTTGCAGTAGTTGTACCGTCACCAGCTACGTCGTTTGTTTTGCTTGCTACTTCAGCAACCAATTTCGCACCCATGTTTTCGAATGCATCTTCTAATTCGATTTCTTTAGCGATTGTTACACCGTCATTTGTGATAAGCGGTGAACCGAATTTTTTCTCAAGAACCACGTTACGACCTTTTGGTCCAAGCGTTACTTTAACTGCATCTGCAAGTGCGTCCACACCACGAAGCATTGAGCGGCGTGCTTCTTCACTAAATTTAATTTCTTTAGCCATTTATAAGTACCTCCCTAAAATTTTAAGAAAATTTTCGTTCAGTTAAGTATGATGTATAATTAGCCAATAACAGCTAAAATGTCGCTTTCACGTAAAATTAAGTATTCAGTATCTTCGTATTTCACTTCAGTACCAGCATATTTTGAGAAGATAATTAGATCGCCTTGGGCAACCTCTAAAGCAACACGTTCGCCATTTTCAAGAACACGGCCCGTACCAACTGCTACGACCTTACCTTCTTGTGGCTTTTCTTTTGCAGTATCAGGAAGAACAATACCGCTTGCCGTTTTTTCTTCAGATTGAACTAGTTCAATAATAACGCGATCACCTAATGGTTTTAACAAGTGAAACAACCTCCTCATATTCTCTTGATAATTTGCTTTGTGATTATTAGCACTCTTCATCATCGAGTGCTAACACATTTATAATATTAAATAAACCGAGCCTTTTTTGCAAGTATCTTATCGAAAATTTTTTATTAATTTCTGATAAATTCCGGGTATACTACTTTAGGATAATGTTTCTTTTAACAAAGGAGATGAAATGTTCTCTTATGCGTACGTTTAAGTGGAGTTATGTCTCATTATTTGATACCATTTTGGAGTATACGTTTAGAGATTGTCCCCATGTCAGGACCGTTATAAGAGAAATGGCGGACTAAATAAAAGGAGTTTTCATTTTTGAAAAAAGAATATTGGTTCGTCATCATCACTTACATAGCCATGCAATTATCCAGTATTGTTGGGATGCCTATTTTCATGCTGATTGGATCTTTAAGCGAAATGCCTGCTGATGAACTCAAAGTTAAAGCAGCAGCATACTGGATTGTATTCAGCTTTCTCGCAGCTCTAACACTGATTTTAATTTTGATGAGAAAAGATATGAGGGAAAGGATAGACACACGTAATCAAGCTTCAATCCCTACGTCTATATTGTGGGCGATAGCAGGTGTATTTCTGGCACTTATTGCTCAAAGCCTAGCTGGAAGCATTGAACAAATGCTCGGGGTGAAGTCTGAATCTGAAAATACGCAGAATCTTATTTCACTCATATATGAAGTCCCAATGGTCATTTTCGTGACTTCAGTAATTGGACCTATTTTGGAAGAAATCCTTTTCCGGAAAATCATTTTCGGATCACTTAATAAACGCTTTAATTTCTTTATTTCTGCTTTAATTAGCTCAGTTATTTTCGGCTTGGCGCATGGTGAACTCGAACATCTTCTTTTATATTCAGCAATGGGCTTCACCTTTGCATTTCTTTATGCGCAAACCGGTCGTATCCTTGTGTCGATGGTGGCACATATTGCAATGAATACCCTTGTTATCATCCTTCAAGTGTTTTATAGAGATGATATTGAGAAGATGCTAGATACTGCACAGGCCTTTATCGGAGGTTTATTATGAAACGTCGTCAATCACCACTATTTATCGGTATCATCTATGCAGGCTTAGGGGCTCTTTTTACGGCTATCGCAATCCAAACCGTCAATTCAACAGGATGGGGAATCTTTGCCTACATACTCGTACTTATTGCAACTCTTGACTTTGGGTCAGGGTTACGTATGATCATGATGCACTTTAAAATTAAATCCGCAAACAATAAGAAGAAAAAATAAAAAACGCTGCGAAGACGCAGCGTTTTTTTATTCCTCTAATGCAACTTCTTCTACCACAGGATAATGCTTTAAAAAGTAGATGAGGGACTGAAGCTCTACAGCCAGGTCAATGTGGTGAACTCTTATGGACGGCGGTACAGTCAGCCGAGCAGGAGTGAAATTCAATATTCCTTTTATATCAGCTTTAACTAAACGATCGGTTATCGTTTGAGCCACTTGGGCAGGTACTGTCAAAATAGCTGCTGTAATATTATTTTCCTGCAAAAGCGTATCTATTTGGTCCATATGATAGATTGGCACATCAGCTATTCGCTTTCCAACCTTATCTTCAGAAACTTCAAATGCCATTTCAATTTTTGTATTATTATTTTTCAAAAAATTGTAATTTAAAAAAGCGGTCCCTAAATTCCCTACTCCAATTAAAGCGACTTTTGTCAATTCATCTTGATCTAGTGTTTTTCTGAAGAAGGATAGTAAATAATTTACATTATAGCCGTAGCCCTTTTTTCCAAGCGCGCCAAAGTAGGAAAAATCACGGCGAATTGTAGCCGAATCAACTTTTACAGCTTCGCTAAGCTCTGCCGAGGATACTCTTTGTTTACCTGAGGAATGTAAGTTCTTTAAAAATCGATAATATAAGGGCAACCTTTTGGCCGTTGCCTGCGGTATCTTTGGGTCATGGTTCATCGTTCTTCCCCGCCTTCACACATGCTTTTCAAACTTATTCTTCTTTATCTGTTTGATTCAACTGTCTTTTGTAATCGCTACTAGACACCCCACCTGTTTTCTCCACTAAAAATGTAGGCCCGATTACCATTCCTTTATCAATAGCCTTACACATATCGTAGACAGTTAAAGCGGTCACAGATGCAGCTGTTAACGCTTCCATTTCAACACCTGTACTACCTTTTGTCTTGGCTTCTGTTTCTATTTTAAGCCTATAACCTTGTTCTTCTTTTACCCAATCAAAGGCTATATTGACCCCTTGTAGAGAAATAGGGTGACACATCGGGATTATATTGGATGTATTTTTGCTTGCCATGATGCCTGCAACCTGTGCAACTGACAGAACATCACCTTTTTTCATTTTCTGGTTCGTGATTTTTTCATATATTTCATCGTTCAATAAGATACTCGATTGAGCTGTTGCCGTCCGAATGGTTTCAGGCTTCGCACTCACATCAACCATTTTAGCTCTGCCTTGTTCATTAAAATGCGTTAAGTCCCCCATTAATAACCCCTCCTAAATCATACACTATTATTCCACATTATGTAACAGCTTGTTTTTGCTTAGACCTCAGCTGTTGCCGATAATTACTATAATACGTTACACTAACAATAATCAATTGAGGTGAAAATTTATGATTTTATTACAAATCAATCAACTATCCAAATATTACGGAGCTGAACTTATTTTATCAAATATGAAGCTCGAAGTTCAAAATAAAGATCGAATTGCCCTAGTTGGCCGAAACGGCGCTGGAAAATCAACTCTGCTAAAAATCATAGCCGGACAACTTTCCCATGATGGCGGCGAGATCATCAAACCCAAAGGCGTCACTATTGGCTATATGGCACAGGATACAGGTTTAGAATCCGAACTTTCCATTTGGAATGAGATGCAGACTGTATTCAAAGACCTAATAGAGCAAGAGAAAGAACTGCGCCGACTTGAGGCCGAAATGGCCAAACCTGACACTTTTGATAACGAAATACTTTACCAAAAGGTGTTAAATGAATATGACACTTTACAGGTAGCCTTTAAAGAAAAGGGGGGCTATCAATATGAAGCAGATATCCGTTCCGTATTACATGGTCTTCAGTTTGGTGACTTTGACTATTCCACTCTCATTTCCACGTTGAGTGGAGGCCAAAAAACACGGCTTGCATTAGGAAAGCTGCTTTTAAAGAAGCCCGATATATTGATTCTCGATGAACCAACAAACCATCTGGATATCGAAACTCTCTCCTGGCTTGAACAATATTTACAAAGTTACCAAGGTGCTGTACTTATTGTTTCCCATGACCGCTATTTTCTAGATAAAGTTGTAAACCAGGTGTATGAAATTTCAAGAAATAATATGAAAAAGTACTATGGTAATTACAGTTCTTACTTAGAAGGAAAAGCGGAAGATTATGAACGGGACATGAAGCAATTCGAAAAACAACAAGGTGAAATCGAAAAACTGCGTGACTTTGTTCAACGTAATATCACAAGAGCTTCGACCACCAAAAGAGCGCAAAGCAGGCGCAAGCAGCTCGAAAAGATGGACGTATTGGACAGGCCACAAGGTGACGAAAAATCTGCTAATTTTTCCTTCCAAATTGAAAAGCAAAGCGGAAACGAAGTACTTCATCTTCAAAGCTTAGCTATTGGTTATGAAGGGGAAACAGTATCTAATAATATTAACTCTCGGATGACAAAAGGAGAAAGTATTGCCCTTGTCGGTCCAAATGGCGTTGGTAAATCGACGTTATTAAAAACGATTATATCCAAGCTGCCTGCAATTTCTGGCGATTTCCGTTTTGGAACGAACGTCGAGGTCAGCTACTACGATCAAGAACAGGCCAATTTGATTTCTAATAAACGCGTACTAAATGAACTATGGGATGAATATCCCCTTAAACCGGAAAAAGATATCCGCACAGTACTTGGTAATTTCCTTTTTAGTGGAGATGATGTATTGAAAACCGTTTCGACACTAAGCGGTGGTGAAAAGGCACGGCTTGCTTTAGCCAAAATGATGATGGAAAAAGGGAATTTTTTAATTCTTGATGAACCAACGAACCATTTAGATCTCGACAGCAAATTAGTGCTTGAAAACGCTTTGATAGATTATCCAGGAACCATTCTTTTCGTCTCACATGACCGTTATTTTATTAATCGAATTGCAACAAAGGTCATTGAGCTATCCAAAGACGGCAATGAAGAGTTTCTCGGCGATTATGATTACTATGTAGAGAAGAAACAAGAGCAAGCAGAAATTGAAGCACTCGAACAACAAAATAAATCGACCAATGTGGAACTAATCGTCGAAAAGACAAACTACAAAATTGATAAAGAAGCAAAAAAAGCAGAACGCCAGCGAAAACGCCGTATCGAGGAAATCGAGTCAGCCATGGAGCTACTCGAAACTGAAATAAACGAGTATAATGAGCTCCTTTGTGACCCAAACGTCTTCCAAGACCATGAGAAGGTAATGGAAGTTCAGACAAAGCTTGATAAAGCACAGGAAACTTTAGATCAGCATCTTGAAGAATGGGCTGAATTAGAAGAATAAACAATCGGACCGAGTTATTTAACTCGGTCTTTACATGATGTTTTGAAAAGATCGACTCAAAGTTATCCACATTTTTATACACAAACAAGTTGCTACTCAATAGCTACTCAATCTATTTATCCACAATATCCACAGAAACTTATGCACTTATCCACATAACAATTGGTTATACACAGCGGGTTTGAATAATAAAAAAACGTTATCCACAGAATATTCTATTTTTTTTAAAACATTATAAAAAAGACAGGATACCGAAGTTTGGTCTCCTGCCTTTTTTATCGTTAGAAAACTTCTAAATCTAAGCCGGGGTTTCCGTTCAAATCTAACCCAGAGCGCTTTCCTTTTTCAAACATGACACTTGCAGCTGCACCAATCATTGCTGCATTATCCGTACAAAGGTATAAAGGGGGAATAGAAATATCCATTGGTAAATCCATAAAGGCTTCAGTTAGTGCTTCCCGTAGGCCTTTATTAGCGGCAACACCACCTGCAAGTAACACCTGTTTCACATCATATTCCTTAGCAGCTTTTACAGCTTTTGTCACAAGTACCTCTATGACGCTTGCTTGGAAACTTGCGGCCAAATCTTTAGGATCAATTTTTTCTCCACGTTGTTCTGCATTATGCAAAGTGTTAATTACAGCTGATTTCAACCCACTGAAAGAAAAGTCATAGCTGCCATCCAGCCATGCCCGAGGCAGTTTCAAAGATGGTGAACCCTCTTGTGCAAGCCTATCGATATGAGGACCGCCTGGATAAGGAAGTCCTAAAGTTCGAGCTACTTTATCATATGCCTCTCCTGCTGCATCGTCCCGCGTCTCCCCTATTACTTTAAAGGAACCGGGCTCCTCTAAAAGCACCAATTCCGTATGGCCTCCTGAAACGACTAATGAGAGGGCTGGGTACTGAATTTCTTGAACAAGTCTATTAGCATATATATGGCCCGCGATATGGTGCGTTCCAACAAGCGGGATTCCATGAGCGAATGCCACCGCTTTAGCAGCATTAACACCTATTAACAATGCCCCTACTAGCCCAGGACCTTCTGTAACAGCAATAGCGTCCAAATCTTCGTACGTCACACCAGCCTGAAGCAAAGCCTCTTCAAGCACGATTGTAATTTGCTCTACATGGTGCCGGGACGCTATTTCAGGTACAACACCACCAAACCGCTTATGGCTTTCTATTTGTGAAGCAACGACATTGCTCAATATCTCTGTTCCATTTTTTATGACAGCTGCAGCAGTTTCGTCACAGCTGGTTTCAATTCCTAATATAAGTTGATCTTTTTTCATGAAAAATTCACCCACATAACATAAGCATCTTCTTGATTATCTGTATAATAATTTTTACGAATTCCACCCTTTTGAAAGCCTAGTTTTTCATAAAGTGAAATGGCCACTGCATTACTAACACGAACTTCAAGCGTCATCCTTACAACGCCCATGCTAATTGAGATTTCAATCATCTTTCTAAGCAGAGCTTCACCCAGCTTTTGCCCTCGGTATTCAGGTAAAATAGCGATATTGGTAATATGCGATTCATCAATGACAATCCACGCGCCGCAATAACCAGCAATTTCCCCTTCATCTTCAATAACCATGTAAACAGCATATTGATTATGATTTAATTCATTAAAAAAAGCTTCCCGGCTCCAAGGCAAAGTAAAGGATTGTTTTTCTACGTTTAACACTTGGTCGATATCTTCCGTTTTCATCTTTCGAAACGTCAATGTTTTACTCATAATAATCGGTCGCTTTCCTATTATTTTATTTCCCCTGCTGTTCGAGCCACTTAGCTTCCGCTTCAGCCATACGAATATAGTTCGGTACAAACTGGTGTATGTCCACTTCATTCTTGTTCAGGCCAATAAATGCAAGTTCGCTTGGTCGAGAGTTAAATAACTGTACGGGAGAAAATGCTGCTAAATTCCCTAACACTTTCGTAATCGCTTCCCGATGAATTTCTACATCCTGACCAACAAATAAAACAGGACGCTTTAATTCCTTTAATCGAATTGCCCATTCAGAGGATAGAATATTGCAATCTTCCATGACTGTATTTAACACATTATTTTCTATTTCATATAATCCAGTATAAATCTGGCCTCTTCTTGCATCAAACAAGGGCGAAACTAACCCGTTAAAATAACGTCCATTAGCAGCTAAAACTTCTAAACTAGAAACAGCCGATAATGGAATTTTCAACGTCCACGCCAATGTTTTCGCAATTGTCACACCAATCCTAACCCCTGTATAAGATCCAGGGCCCTGAGCGACCACAATTTTAGTCAATTCCTTAGGACTAGTATCACAATCCCTTAATAGGGTCTCAATTGCTGGCATCACTCGAACCGAATGATTTTTCTTTAAATTCGTAGTATACTCGCCAATTACTTGAGTATCATTTATTAGAGCAATCCCTAACGTGAAGTTCGATGTATCTATAGCTAAAACCTTCATCAAATAATCTCCTTACATAACGTAACATACCTTTCGCCTTTGGCTTCTAAGACAAGACGGCGGCTTGTATCACTAAGACGATAAATATAAATAGTTAAGATTTCATTTGGAAGCTGGTCTTTAATTAAATGAGCCCATTCCACAACGGTCACACCTTCACCATCAAAATATTCATCGAAACCTAAATCTTCTTCTGATTCACTTACCCGATATACATCCATATGGTATAAGGGTAATCTCCCAACGTATTCCTTTATTATCGTAAAAGTTGGGCTATTCACAGTTCTAGATACACCTAAACCTTTAGCAAGACCTTTTGTGAACGCCGTTTTCCCTGCTCCCAAGTCCCCTTCTAAAGCAAGTACATCACCACTTGAAAGCTTTTGTGCTAATTCCTGTGCAAAATGCGCTGTTTCTTCCTCATTCTGAGAAATCCATTCAAATTGTTGCATATATCAATCACCTTTATCATCTATTAGGAAAATGTTCTCTAGTTTTATCTTGAGAACCATAAACACAATACTTAAAAAAGCTAACGACCATAATTATATCCCTAATAAAGCATTCTATATGTAGTTTACCTTGTTTCAAAAGAAGAAACAAATAAGTTAAGGACATTATTATCCGAAATTCAGATAAAACAAAAAAACGAAACCAAGGTTTCGTTTTTTTCATGATTGCGGGGACAGGATTTGAACCTGCGACCTTCGGGTTATGAGCCCGACGAGCTACCGGACTGCTCCACCCCGCGACGGTATAAATGTTTCTTTTATAAAATTTAGTATGTCCTTTTTTTAAAAAAGGATACAATTAAAGGTTATAGCTTGGCGGCGTCCTACTCTCACAGGGGGAAACCCCCAACTACCATCGGCGCTGAAGAGCTTAACTGCCGTGTTCGGAATGGGAACGGGTGTGACCTCTTCGCTATCGCCACCAAACATTTAACCTTTTATCAGGACATATATTATTATAACATGCATCCTAATAAAATGCAAGAAGAAATTTTCATTCCTTCAAAACTAGATAATAAGAAGGTATTTCATTTTTTAAAGCGTGGTTAAGTCCTCGATCTATTAGTATCAGTCAGCTCCACATGTCGCCACGCTTCCACCTCTGACCTATCAACCTGATCATCTTTCAGGGATCTTACTAGCTTGCGCTATGGGAAATCTCATCTCGAGGGGGGCTTCATGCTTAGATGCTTTCAGCACTTATCCCGTCCGCACGTAGCTACCCAGCTATGCCTTTGGCAAGACAACTGGTACACCAGCGGTGCGTCCATCCCGGTCCTCTCGTACTAAGGACAGCTCCTCTCAAATTTCCTGCGCCCGCGACGGATAGGGACCGAACTGTCTCACGACGTTCTGAACCCAGCTCGCGTACCGCTTTAATGGGCGAACAGCCCAACCCTTGGGACCGACTACAGCCCCAGGATGCGATGAGCCGACATCGAGGTGCCAAACCTCCCCGTCGATGTGGACTCTTGGGGGAGATAAGCCTGTTATCCCCGGGGTAGCTTTTATCCGTTGAGCGATGGCCCTTCCATGCGGAACCACCGGATCACTAAGCCCGACTTTCGTCCCTGCTCGACTTGTAGGTCTCGCAGTCAAGCTCCCTTGTGCCTTTACACTCTACGAATGATTTCCAACCATTCTGAGGGAACCTTTGGGCGCCTCCGTTACTCTTTAGGAGGCGACCGCCCCAGTCAAACTGCCCACCTGACACTGTCTCCCACCCCGATAAGGGGCGCGGGTTAGAATTTCAATACAGCCAGGGTAGTATCCCACCAACGCCTCCACCGAAGCTAGCGCTCCGGCTTCTCAGGCTCCTACCTATCCTGTACAAGCTGTACCAAAATTCAATATCAGAGTCGCAGTAAAGCTCCACGGGGTCTTTCCGTCCTGTCGCGGGTAACCTGCATCTTCACAGGTACTATAATTTCACCGAGTCTCTCGTTGAGACAGTGCCCAGATCGTTACACCTTTCGTGCGGGTCGGAACTTACCCGACAAGGAATTTCGCTACCTTAGGACCGTTATAGTTACGGCCGCCGTTTACTGGGGCTTCGGTTCAAAGCTTCGCTTGCGCTAACCTCTCCCCTTAACCTTCCAGCACCGGGCAGGTGTCAGCCCCTATACTTCGCCTTGCGGCTTCGCAGAGACCTGTGTTTTTGCTAAACAGTCGCCTGGGCCTATTCACTGCGGCTTTTCCGGGCTATTCACCCTAAAAAGCACCCCTTCTCCCGAAGTTACGGGGTCATTTTGCCGAGTTCCTTAACGAGAGTTCTCTCGCACACCTTAGGATTCTCTCCTCGCCTACCTGTGTCGGTTTGCGGTACGGGCACCTTACATCTCACTAGAGGCTTTTCTTGGCGGCGTGGAATCAGGAACTTCGGTACTATATTTCCCTCGCCATCACAGCTCCGCCTTAATGGAAACGGGATTTGCCTCGTTTCCGGCCTAACTGCTTGGACGCGCATATCCAACAGCGCGCTTACCCTATCCTTCTGCGTCCCCCCATCGTTCAAACGATGTATAGGTGGTACAGGAATATCAACCTGTTGTCCATCGCCTACGCCTTTCGGCCTCGGCTTAGGTCCCGACTAACCCTGAGCGGACGAGCCTTCCTCAGGAAACCTTAGGCATTCGGTGGAAGGGATTCTCACCCTTCTTTCGCTACTCATACCGGCATTCTCACTTCTAAGCGCTCCACCAGTCCTTCCGGTCTGACTTCAACGCCCTTAGAACGCTCTCCTACCATCGACACCATACGGTGTCAATCCACAGCTTCGGTGATACGTTTAGCCCCGGTACATTTTCGGCGCGGAGTCACTCGACCAGTGAGCTATTACGCACTCTTTAAATGATGGCTGCTTCTGAGCCAACATCCTGGTTGTCTAAGCAACTCCACATCCTTTTCCACTTAACGTATACTTTGGGACCTTAGCTGGTGGTCTGGGCTGTTTCCCTTTCGACTACGGATCTTATCACTCGCAGTCTGACTCCCAAGAATAAGTATTTGGCATTCGGAGTTTGACTGAATTCGGTAACCCGTTGGGGGCCCCTAGTCCAATCAGTGCTCTACCTCCAATACTCTCATCTTGAGGCTAGCCCTAAAGCTATTTCGGAGAGAACCAGCTATCTCCAGGTTCGATTGGAATTTCTCCGCTACCCACACCTCATCCCCGCACTTTTCAACGTGCGTGGGTTCGGGCCTCCATTCAGTGTTACCTGAACTTCACCCTGGACATGGGTAGATCACCTGGTTTCGGGTCTACGACCTCATACTCATTCGCCCTATTCAGACTCGCTTTCAGCTGCGGCTCCGTCTTATCAACTTAACCTCGCATGAAATCGTAACTCGCCGGTTCATTCTACAAAAGGCACGCCATTACCCATTAACGGGCTTTGACTACTTGTAGGCACACGGTTTCAGGATCTATTTCACTCCCCTTCCGGGGTGCTTTTCACCTTTCCCTCACGGTACTGGTTCACTATCGGTCACTAGGTAGTATTTAGCCTTGGGAGATGGTCCTCCCTGCTTCCGACGGGATTTCTCGTGTCCCGCCGTACTCAGGATCCACTCAGGAGGGAACGAAGTTTCAACTACAGGGTTTTTACCTTCTTTGACGGACCTTTCCAGATCACTTCATTTACCCCGTTCCTTTGTAACTCCATGTTGAGTGTCCTACAACCCCAAGAGGCAAGCCTCTTGGTTTGGGCTAATTCCGTTTCGCTCGCCGCTACTCAGGAAATCGCATTTGCTTTCTCTTCCTCCGGGTACTTAGATGTTTCAGTTCCCCGGGTCTGCCTTCAGTACCCTATGTATTCAGGTAAAGATACTGTTCCATTACGAACAGTGGGTTTCCCCATTCGGAAATCTCCGGATCAAAGCTTACTTACAGCTCCCCGAAGCATATCGGTGTTAGTCCCGTCCTTCATCGGCTCCTAGTGCCAAGGCATCCACCGTGCGCCCTTTCTAACTTAACCGTTAAAAAAGATCTTACTGATGCTTTGAAAAAATTAATTGCCTTCTATCTATTATCTAGTTTTCAAGGAACAAAGAAGAAAAAACTTCATCACAACGTGATGAGATCTTTCGTATCTGAATGAATTACTCATTCAAAACTGAACAAAACAAAAGCGCTCTCGTATTTATCCTTAGAAAGGAGGTGATCCAGCCGCACCTTCCGATACGGCTACCTTGTTACGACTTCACCCCAATCATCTGTCCCACCTTAGGCGGCTGGCTCCATAAAGGTTACCTCACCGACTTCGGGTGTTACAAACTCTCGTGGTGTGACGGGCGGTGTGTACAAGGCCCGGGAACGTATTCACCGCGGCATGCTGATCCGCGATTACTAGCGATTCCGGCTTCATGTAGGCGAGTTGCGACCTACAATCCGAACTGAGAATGGCTTTATGGGATTCGCTTACCTTCGCAGGTTTGCGACCCTTTGTACCATCCATTGTAGCACGTGTGTAGCCCAGGTCATAAGGGGCATGATGATTTGACGTCATCCCCACCTTCCTCCGGTTTGTCACCGGCAGTCACCTTAGAGTGCCCAACTGAATGCTGGCAACTAAGATCAAGGGTTGCGCTCGTTGCGGGACTTAACCCAACATCTCACGACACGAGCTGACGACAACCATGCACCACCTGTCACTCTGTCCCCCGAAGGGGAACGCCCTATCTCTAGGGTTGTCAGAGGATGTCAAGACCTGGTAAGGTTCTTCGCGTTGCTTCGAATTAAACCACATGCTCCACCGCTTGTGCGGGCCCCCGTCAATTCCTTTGAGTTTCAGCCTTGCGGCCGTACTCCCCAGGCGGAGTGCTTAATGCGTTAGCTGCAGCACTAAAGGGCGGAAACCCTCTAACACTTAGCACTCATCGTTTACGGCGTGGACTACCAGGGTATCTAATCCTGTTTGCTCCCCACGCTTTCGCGCCTCAGTGTCAGTTACAGACCAGAAAGTCGCCTTCGCCACTGGTGTTCCTCCAAATCTCTACGCATTTCACCGCTACACTTGGAATTCCACTTTCCTCTTCTGCACTCAAGTTCCCCAGTTTCCAATGACCCTCCACGGTTGAGCCGTGGGCTTTCACATCAGACTTAAGGAACCACCTGCGCGCGCTTTACGCCCAATAATTCCGGACAACGCTTGCCACCTACGTATTACCGCGGCTGCTGGCACGTAGTTAGCCGTGGCTTTCTGGTTAGGTACCGTCAAGGTACCAGCAGTTACTCTGGTACTTGTTCTTCCCTAACAACAGAACTTTACGACCCGAAGGCCTTCTTCGTTCACGCGGCGTTGCTCCGTCAGACTTTCGTCCATTGCGGAAGATTCCCTACTGCTGCCTCCCGTAGGAGTCTGGGCCGTGTCTCAGTCCCAGTGTGGCCGATCACCCTCTCAGGTCGGCTACGCATCGTCGCCTTGGTGAGCCATTACCTCACCAACTAGCTAATGCGCCGCGGGCCCATCTATAAGTGACAGCAAAACCGTCTTTCCATCTTCTCTCATGCGAGAAAAGAACGTATCCGGTATTAGCTCCGGTTTCCCGAAGTTATCCCAGTCTTATAGGCAGGTTGCCCACGTGTTACTCACCCGTCCGCCGCTAATCTCAGGGAGCAAGCTCCCTGAGATTCGCTCGACTTGCATGTATTAGGCACGCCGCCAGCGTTCGTCCTGAGCCAGGATCAAACTCTCCGAAGAAATGTTTGACTTGCTCATTTTGCTTTTTTTGATAGTGTGTGCTCACTTAAAATTTAACGTTGGCGCTTTGTTTTGTTCAGTTTTCAAAGAGCAATAATGGAGCGGGTGAAGAGAATCGAACTCTCATCATCAGCTTGGAAGGCTGAGGTTTTACCACTAAACTACACCCGCATTTAATTTTTCAAATTATTTCTAAGAAAGAATGGTCGGGAAGACAGGATTCGAACCTGCGACCCCTTGGTCCCAAACCAAGTGCTCTACCAAGCTGAGCTACTTCCCGTAAATATGGTGCGCCCGGCGGGAGTCGAACCTACAACCTTCTGATTCGTAGTCAGATGCTCTATCCAATTGAGCTACGGGCGCTAATTTCTATGATGTTTTTGGTGCGGCCGAGAGGATTTGAACCTCCACGGGGTTTCCCCCACTAGGCCCTCAACCTAGCGCGTCTGCCATTCCGCCACGACCGCGAAAGCGACTTTGTAAGTCTAACACCTTTTCAACTTGTTGTCAAGAAGAAAAATATCAGTGCGGGTGAAGGGACTTGAACCCCCACGCCTTGCGGCGCCAGATCCTAAGTCTGGTGCGTCTGCCAATTCCGCCACACCCGCGAAATAAAATGGTGAGCCATGAAGGATTCGAACCTTCGACCCTCTGATTAAAAGTCAGATGCTCTACCAACTGAGCTAATGGCTCTAAATAAAATGGCTGGGCTAGAAGGGATCGAACCTTCGCATGACGGAATCAAAATCCGTTGCCTTACCGCTTGGCTATAGCCCAATAATCAATTACTAATTAACAGCCCGATTAATATTATATCACAATAACTTAATTCTAGCAAGTGTTTTTTTAAAGAAATAAATGGCGGTCCCGACGGGAATCGAACCCGCGATCTCCTGCGTGACAGGCAGGCATGTTAACCGCTACACCACGGGACCAGTAATTTAATTTAAACATACAAAAGATGGTGACCCATACGGGATTCGAACCCGTGTTACCGCCGTGAAAGGGCGGTGTCTTAACCGCTTGACCAATGGGCCGTGATAAAATGTATAACTGGCGGAGAAGGAGGGATTTGAACCCTCGCGCCGCTTACGCGACCTACACCCTTAGCAGGGGCGCCTCTTCAGCCTCTTGAGTACTTCCCCAAAAAAATGGCTCCGCAGGTAGGACTCGAACCTACGACCGTTCGGTTAACAGCCGAATGCTCTACCACTGAGCTACTGCGGAATAATGAAAATTGGGTTCCTTTTTTACGCTCAAGGACCTTAGTGGTTGTCGTGAAGAACAAGTTGTTATCTTGTCGACTCTTATGATTATAAGGAGGTTGCAACATAAAGTCAAGGGTTCTTTTGTTTTTTTTTATTTATTTGCTTCTTTTTCTTTAAAACCTTGGTATATCAGTGTTCCACGACACTTACCACAGACAAAACGAGTGGTATCGATACGCTTCTTTCTTAAATATAACTCCTGACAGTTTTCACATCTATATTGAATAGTATTCATTTTTCTCTTTAACTGGTTTGACGGTAGTGGCGTGCAAAATCTTGGGGCTCCAACTTTTTCGAGTAAACGCTTAAAGTCAGCATCACGATGCTGGTATCCTTTCTTCTCAAGGTGGAGGTGATAATGGCATAATTCATGCTTTATGATTCCTATCAATTCTTCCACTCCACGTTCATCAAGATATTTCTTATTAATTTCTATATTATGTGAACGTAGCAAGTACCTTCCTCCAGTCGTTCGAAGGCGCGGATTAAAACAAGCTAGGTGTCTAAAGGGCTTTTGAAAGTCTTTCCTCGAAATATCTTCAACTAATTTTTGCAATTGCTGATTATCCATCTTCCCCCTCCCTTTCCTTGGTAACATGACAACCCATTATAACATAGACTAATAAAACAATAGAAAACTACTGGAGGTAAGCGCTATGCCTAATTGGTTCCAAAATCAAATTCGTAAAGCCTTTTATGAAAAGGATTATTATCAAGTGAAGATGTTGAATCAATGCTGGTTTTTTTATCAAAAAAAAGAAAGTCTTCGATTATAGACCTCCATTTGAACCAAGCACTAATAAATTATAAAGAAGCATTACTATTCTTACAGTAATAAAAAACCCCTTCTATATAGAAGGAGTTTATAATAGCTAATCTTGATCTTTAGGCTGCAGCATCGTTAAAGATACCCTTTGCTTTTGAGAGTCCACCTTCTCGACCCAAACTGTTACAACATCCCCAACAGCAACTACATCCAATGGATGTTTTACAAATCGGTTGCTTAATTTAGAAATATGCACCAGCCCGTCCTGTTTGACACCGATGTCCACAAATGCACCGAAGTCTACAACATTCCTTACTGTACCTTGTAATTCCATTCCGGTTTTTAAATCCTCCATTTTTAGCACATCTTGCTTAAGCAGAGGTTTTGATAGTTCATCCCTAGGGTCTCTTCCCGGCTTCATTAAATCATCAATAATGTCCTTAATCGTGATTTCTCCAATTTCTAATTCATCCACTAATTCTGTTGGATTTAATTTGACTAACTCTTTATTCAAAACATCACTGCCTAAGTCTTCAGACGTGAATCCTATTTTCTTTAACAGTTTATTCACGGCCCCGTAGTTCTCCGGATGGATCGCGGTTTGATCCAAAGGTTCATTGCCATTAATAATACGCAAAAAACCTATGCACTGTTCGTACGTTTTAGCACCAAGCCGAGGAATTTTCTTTAATTCCTTCCTGCTTGAAAACTTCCCTTCTTCTTCCCTTTTCTTCACTATATTTTGAGCAACAGATTTTGATAACCCAGCTACATATTGTAATAGAGATGACGAAGCTGTATTGACGTTCACCCCAACTTGGTTAACAGCTGTTTCAACAACAAAAGTAAGGGATTCTGATAACTTTTTCTGAGAAACATCGTGCTGATACTGACCTACTCCTACGGATTGGGGATCGATTTTAACAAGTTCCGCAAGTGGATCTTGCAGTCTTCTCCCAATTGATACTGCACTTCTCTGCTCAACTTGAAGATCCGGAAACTCTTCACGAGCAATATCAGATGCTGAATACACACTGGCACCTGCTTCATTAACAATTATATAAGATATATTCCCTTTCACTTCTTTTAAAATATCTGCAATAAATTGCTCCGATTCACGAGATGCCGTTCCATTACCTATTGCCACAATCTCCACTGCGAATCGCTGAAGAATTTCAATTGTTTTTTCACGAGCAGCTTCAAACTTCGCAGCAGGAGGGTGTGGGTAGATTACACTGATATCGAGTACTTTGCCTGTTTCATCAATAACAGCCAACTTACAACCCGTCCGATATGCTGGATCTAGAGCAAGGACCACTTTCCCTTTAAGAGGAGGCTGTAGTAGTAAATTGCGAAGGTTTTCCGAGAATATATGGATAGCTTGATCTTCTGCTTTTTCCGTTAGCTCTTTTCTTATTTCCCGTTCTACAGAAGGCATGATTAGACGCTTAAGTCCGTCTTCAATCGCTTCCTTAATCAACCCTGCCGCTTCGGATTGATTATTTTTAATGATTTTCCGTTCCAAATAACTAATAATAATTTCTGTCCGAGGCTGGATGGATATTCGTAGAACCTCTTCCTTTTCACCTCTATTAAGTGCCAAGACTCGATGTGGGACGATTTTTTGGACAGGCTCTTCATATTCATAGTACATTTCGAAGATTTTTTTTTCGTCCTTTTCTTCATTTTTCACAATGGAGAACAATTTTCCTGCTTTAAAAATCTCAGCCCTTATCCATTTCCTCAATTCAGCATCATCAGAAATAAGTTCAGCAATTATATCCTGCGAACCCGCAATTGCCTCTTCAATAGAAGGAACTTCTTTTTCTTCAGATATGAATTCGGCTGCTTTTTCACTAACTGAAGCCTGAACTTGACATTCAAGAAGCCAAATTGCAAGCGGTTCAAGGCCTTTCTCTTTAGCCACAGTTGCTTTCGTTCTCCTTTTTTGTTTAAAAGGTCGGTATAAATCTTCCACTTCCTGCAGCTTTGTTGCCTTTTCAATTTGTAACTTTAATTCTTCTGTCAATTTACCCTGTTCACTAATCGAGCGTGTAACTTCCACTTTTCTCTGCCCAAGGTTTTCTAGATAGTTCCATCTTTCCATAATAGAACGAATCTGCACTTCATCTAGTGAACCCGTCATTTCTTTTCGATAACGAGCAATAAAAGGAACGGTATTACCATCTTGAAGCATCTGTATGACATTTTGCACTTGATGATTTTTCAAAGTTAACTCATTAGATATTTGTTTAATTAATTCTTTTAATGAATCTTCTACTACTATCAAATTTATTACCTCCAACCTTTTTATTCTGATATATATAGTCTAGCAAATGAGAGATGAAGTTGCGAATCCAATACAAAAAAGCTCACTTCCGAATTACGACGAAAGTAAGCTTCCTAAAATGAAAGTTGTATCATCCGCAGTAGCTGGGCTGCTTTCCAAAATACAACGAGCGTTTTTATCGATAGGGACCAGCCTCTTTAAGTACGATTTAGCTCCCTTAAGTTCCAACCCATCTGAATGAATAATGAATTTGGCATTTGGTTCGTATTTGAAGCTCTGCGTTCTATACTTTTGCTTCCTACCGGATAAATATCCGGTTACAGGTAGGGGGTAAACCAGCTTGTCGACGCTTGGATTGTACAAGAAAAAGCGAACGTTGCCTACTGAACTGTATACGAACTCATTCTTTTCATAATAGATTTTCAAGATAGAAACGGCCGCTCCCCGCTTATCGATCAAAACTTGATTACAGACCTCCATTAGCAACTCAACATCTAACTCATGGTTACGTTTTACTACCTCTATTACGGCATGGGAGGATTCATAAGCGGATTTTCCGCTACCTAGGCCATCCGCTAATACACAAACAAAGTATTCCTTCGTATGAAGAAAAAAGTAATCATCACCACAATAAATCATTCCGTTTTTAGAAGATTGGGAGACAAGGACTTCTATTTTCTCTTCTCGCATTATGTCTTTAATCACTATATTAACTCCGAGTTTTCGGCATTAATAGCTTCTTGAAGTTTTTTGATTGCGCGGCGCTGGAGTCTCGATACATGCATTTGTGAAATACCAAGTTTGTCCCCCGCTTCTTTTTGGCTTAAATTTTCTATATAAGTGTGTTGAATAATCATCTTTTCACGGTCACTTAGTACATGCAGCACCTTTTCAAGTACTAGGCGCTGATTGACTTTTTCAAAACCTTCATCTACGTTGCCGAATATATCCAGCAACGTAACCGTACCACCATCAGAATCTGCCTCAATAGAATGATCAACAGATAAAGCCTGATAGCTTTTCCCCATTTCCATTGCTTCTAAGATTTCTTCTTCTGTTACTCCTATACAATCAGCTATTTCATCTATTCTTGGTGAACGATGCAGAGTCGTCGTCAATTCCTCGACTGTCACTCTGATTTTTGGTCCAAGTTCTTTTATTCTTCTTGGCACATGGACGCTCCATGTTTTATCACGCAAAAACCTTTTGATTTCCCCGATAATAGTAGGAACAGCAAATGCCTCAAAGCTTTTACCGAAAGATTCATCATATCGTCGAATGGCACCTAATAAACCAATCATACCGACCTGAGCGATATCTTCCTGAAACGATCTCCCTTTTGCATATTTACGAGAGATTGTTTCAACCAAACTTTTATAATGAATTACCAGATTACTTTGCGCTTCATCATCCTGATTCTGCTGATAGGCTCTAATCCATTCATTAACTTGTTCTCTTTGTGCTTGATTAGGTTGAGACTGTTTTTGCATCCATCTCCACCTGCTCTCCTTCTAAAAACTTAGTCATAAAAACTGTAACCCCGTCATGCTGATGAATTTTCACATCATCCATCAAAGTTTCAATGAGGTAAAGACCCAAGCCTCCTTCTCTCAAGAGTTCAACTTTTTGCCCATGCTCATATGGACCGAGCCCTTGACGAATCTCTTCGAAATTACAGCTCTTTCCACTATCAGAAACCATGACCTCTAGGCGGTCAGGGTAAAGCCCAAAACTTACTTTCACTTCGCCTTTTTCAAGATCTTTATAGGCATGCTGTACCGCATTTGTACACGCTTCACTGGTAGCGATTTTCAAATCCTCAATTTCATCATACGCAAATCCCATCCGGCTACCTATCCCAGAAAGTGTTAAACGGATGACACCGATGAATTCCGGTTTTGCAGGTATTTTCATTTCAATGTAATCATATACTTGACTCATTCTAACCCACCCTCTGTACCACTTTTAATATCAATGATATCTGCAAGACCCGTAATATCAAATAATCGTCGTAACCTTTCTGATAAGCCAATCAAGGTAAATTCGCCATTATGTGCTCTTACGCTTTTAAACGCACCAACAAATACCCCCAACCCGGTACTGTCCATATAGGAAACTTCAGTTAAATCAATAATAATCGAAACATTGTCCTGTTCTGAAATTGGAAATAGCGATTCTCTTAATTTTGGTGCAGTATAGGCATCAATTTCACCTTTTAGTTTCACAATAAATTCCGCATTTAGTTCATTAACATCTACCGTTATATTCATCCTTGACCCACCTCTTTATATCCTCTTCATGCTTATATCTATACCCCGAAGAAAATATACTAAACATTTGATTTTAAAATTATTAATGTAAAATCATCCCTTAGTTGAAAGTTCTGCATTTTCTCCAATTGTTTATATATGTTATTTACTATTTCCTGTGCTTGTAAATGCATATTCTTTTGGATAAAACCAATGAGTGTTTCCCGTTCTATAAAACCATCATTTGTTCGGCACTCTGTTACTCCATCCGACAACAAAATGATCATATCTCCCGGATTAACTGTTTTTTCATATTGTCGATACCTTGTTTTTTTATCTACCCCAAGCAGTAAACCTTTTGCATCTAAATCGCTAAAATTCCCTGTAGTGGCGTCATAGTAAAACCCCGGCTCATGACCAGCTGAAGCATAGGAAAATTGCTTGTCATGAGGGTCATATAATCCATAGAACATCGTAATAAACATACTTGGATCAACATTGTGCTCTACAACACGATTTAAACTCTCTAGCACACTATTCGGTTCATGCCTATGTTCAGGAAGACTATCCATCGCATATTTAATCATTGACATGCACAAGGCCGCAGGGATCCCTTTCCCTATTACATCCGCAATTCCTACTCCGATGCGCTCATATTCATCCTGAACAAAGTGATAATAATCTCCATTCATTTGCCTAGCAGGGACACTAATCGCCCCAATTTCCAGGCCTTTGATATCCGGTATCTTCGTTTCTAAAAGCGTATGTTGGACATTTGCTGCAATCTCTATCTCCGTTTTTAGTTCCTGCTGTTGATGTCTAAGGCTCTGATGTTCACGATATGCAATACCGTAGCCCATCATGACTTCAAGCAGAAAATCGAAAGAATCCATTACTTTCACTGGTAAATCCGGGTATAATTCGATTAAGTTATTTTTATGCATACTGATAATTTCTTCTGGAGATATATTGTATTTAATATTTAGGCGACTGATTTTTTGACCTTGATAAAGCGCCTGCTCATTTTGGTCTTTAAGATAGGTAGAAAGCGCCTCATAATACTTTTTCTCCATATTCTCTTTAATATCCATAGTCCCCCCTAACGGAGCCATTTGGTTGCGACGATCTTAGTCCCTTCACCTGGTATCGATTCAATATCGAAATCATCCATTAAACGTTTGGCTCCAGGAAGGCCTGCTCCCAGTCCCCCTGAAGTGGTATATCCGTCTTCCATGACCCTGCGGATATCCTCTATTCCCGGCCCCTGGTCCTCTGCAATGATTTTCAACCCTGACTTTCCATTTATATTTAGCTTTTCTATGCTTACACTGCCTTGTCCAGCATATAGATATATATTTCGGGCCAATTCGCTTATAGCTGTTGTGATTCTAGCCTGGTCTATTGTACCGAATCCCAGCTCTTTAGCGACATTTCTTCCGAGCTGCCTTGCAGCTACAATGTCCCATTCATTTATGATTTTTACGCAGGATTGGAACTCCATTCTTTAATCCCCCAGTTCCTGTTGTAATTTCTCCAGGCCTTTCTCTAAATCTAATGCTGTCAGAACATCATCGAGACTTATTCCCAGTTCAATTAATGTTATTGCAACAGCCGGCTGGATTCCTGTAATTACAACCTTGGCCCCCATAAGCTTTGACATACTAAAAACATCACCTAATACCTTTGCGATAAAGGAATCTATAAAATCAATTGATGTAATATCAATGACAACTCCATTCGCGCTTGTTTCGTGTATCTTATGCAGTAAATCCTCTTGAAATTGAAGGGCTGTCATATCATCCAATTCCCACTGTATAGAGACTAACAAGCAGTCATAAAGCTTTAATATCGGAATCCTCATACCTATCCCTCCACCTTTACAATCTTACGGCTCGTTAATTCTAAAGCAACTTCAATTCCTTTTTTCAATGTATTCTTTGTAATCACTTCATTTAAATTAATTCCCAGGTTCACAATAGTTTGGGCGATTTCAGGGCGAATGCCGCAAAGTATGCATTTCGCGCCTACTAATCGGACTGCTTCTGCTGCCTGAATAATATGATGGGCAACCATTGTATCCACAACCGGAACTCCTGTTATATCAATTAGAACGACTTCAGACCTATGCTTAACCACACCAGTCAACAGATTTTCCATTATCTGCTTCGCACGCTCTGTATCAATTGTTCCAATTAGCGGCATAACCGTAATACCTTCCAATACAGGAATAAGTGGCGCCGAGAGTTCTTGCAAGGCTATTTTTTGCAATGAGACAGTTCTTTCCCAAGTTTGGGTATATATATTGACTATTTCATTATTTATTGGAGTGGACCACTTATCTAAATGGTTAACAAGTTCCACTTGATTACCAGGAGTTACAATGCCTTTTTCAACCATTCCATTAATAACAATTAGCGTGAATTTATGAAGTCCTTCATTCACAAAGGTAAGCGGCCATCCTAATTGGACGACTTTCTCAGCAAAATCAGAAAGCTTCAAGGTAAATTCCCTGTTTTTACTATCAACATGCGTGATAATCATATCTATAAATTCACTACTCGTTTGTGTAAACATCCGATCAGAGACAACTTTAATTAATCTTTCGTCCGTACTTTCCTTCATGATATCCATCCACTCAGTTAGGATGTAATCTTGATTTTGCTTAATAAAATCGTAAACCAATTGATTCATAATATCCTCCCATTCTAACACAATTACTATGTTTTCCCGTCCTCGTCACAAGGATGTTATCGAACTGTAATGTAACTCCACCAAGGGTTGTTACCGTTCTTCCCCAATATTTTTGTTTGTTTTATTTAATATTTACAACATACCTTTTTACCCGAAAAAGGAATTTGAAAACATTCTTCAAAGAAAAATTAGGAGGATACTATTTAAAAAATTGTATAAACATTCTATTATTTCGTTAAAATCTTTATTTTTCCTGCTGAAAGTTCCATCCATCATTAAACAATAAAATGAGAGGGACTACCTTAACTGCATTAATTCTTCTTCTTCAAATCCTATTAGAAATAAAAAGATCACAGGAGAATAATACACTGAATCCACAAATGCAAAAAAACACGATTCCCACTAATGCAGGAATCGTGTCATCTAAAATATAGAAAGAATAATTTGTATTATAATAACGCCCGTAATAACGGGAAAACTTTTCTCTAAAACTCAATGAGCCCTAAGCTGATTTGCAAAGCTTCATTGACTTTTTGCATCATAGGTTCGTCAAGATGCGTAATTTTATCAGTTAAACGCTGCTTATCAATTGTCCGGATCTGTTCTAATAAAATAACGGAATCTCGTTCGAATCCGTACTTTTTCGCATTAATCTCAACATGTGTAGGCAATTTCGCTTTTTGAATTTGAGCTGTAATGGCTGCCACAATCACAGTCGGACTAAAGCGATTACCAATATCGTTTTGTAGAATGAGTACCGGACGTGTTCCACCCTGCTCTGAACCGACTACCGGGGAAAGGTCTGCGAAGTATACGTCACCACGCTTAACAACAATCAATGGCTCAGCCTCCGCTAACTAATCGTTCAACGCAATGCCCAGCCTCGAATTCAGCCTGAAAGGCTTCAGAAGCAATCGTTAAATTAATGGCCGCCATTTCAATATAACCGCGTTTCATCGATTCACGAAACTCTTTCTTTTTACGTTCGCGAAGATACATTTTTGTGGCACGATAAATAAATTCACTGCGATTAACATTTTCTTCACTCGCATACCCATCTAACTCAGTTAAAAAATTTTGAGGTAATCGAATTAATATCTCTCTTGTTGCGCTGGATTCAGACACAAACATACACCTCCACCATCACTACACACCTTTATTATATATCCTTTTCAATATTACCATTAAAATGCCTATCTGCAAAGAGTATATTCTATTCTCAATCCTATTATCAGCATAATGAAGGAAATCTTATTCACAATCTTAGGATTTTTTTACAATCCAATTATTCTAAGATAAAGTTGCGCACATGATCTAAAAGATTGTCTTTTATATATATGCGGGGGACCCTCGCACCTATCATACAAGTTACTTCATAATTAATTGTTTCTAGCTTCGCTGCTATCTCATCAACAGAAACCGCTTCATTTCCATTATCTCCAATAAGCGTAACCTCTGTTCCTACAGGGAAAGACTCGGGTAGTTTAATCATGCATTGATCCATGCAAATCCTTCCGACTATTGGCACTCTTCGCCCCTCTACAATAACTTCCTGTCCTTGAAGCTTTCGTATCCAGCCATCGGCATACCCTATTGGCAATGTGGCAATCCATTCATTTCCCTGAGCAGTATAAGTCGCTCCGTAGCTAACACTTTCACCCTTAACTAGTTGCTTTACTGCGACCATCTTCGTTTTCAACGATATGGCTTGTTTTAACGGGAACGGTAAAATAGGAAGCATTTCCATTGAGGGACTTAGACCATACATGGAAATCCCCATTCTTACTGCATTCCATTCAGGATCAGTAAACCTTAAAGATGCTGCGCTATTAGCGGCATGAATATATTCAGGTCGTCTAATTAAGGTTGAAAGCATTCCTTTAAATACCTCAAGTTGTTTTTCATAATAGTCGGTCTTTAGTTCATCTGCTGTAGCAAAATGAGTGAATATCCCTTGAAAGTTGAAACACGCTTCTTGATTAAGTAAGCTCTCCACCTTCGTGAGCTGGTCTTTATCACGAATCCCAATTCTCCCCATACCACTATCCACTTTCACATGAACTTGTAGAATTTGACCTGGTTTAAGATTATCCCTTGCTCTTTCCAACCAGGCTACATCAAAAACCGTCAACGAAATACCCTGTTCAGCAGCAAGTCCTGCACTTTCAGGCCTTGAGGCCCCAAGTACTAGAATCGGCGCTGAAATCCCCTTTTTCCTTAAAGCCAGAGCCTCATCTACAAATGCAACACTTAAAAAGTCAGCCCCTGCTTCAAGCGCAGTTTGAGCCACTTCAAAATCTCCGTGTCCATACGCATTTGCTTTTACAACAGCGAAAAGACTAATGCCGGATGGCAGCCTTTTTTTCATAGAAGTGATATTTTCATAAATATTATCTAAATTTACTTCTGCCCATGTATCTCGGTGAAATATTTTCGTTTCCAAACCAAGTTCCTTCTTTCTTACACTCGCAATAAGATTTCTTCTCAGTATCGAAGTTTGCCTTTTATTATAGACCATTCTATAACCAACGGATAGAAAGTTAAAGTGCTTTTTTACCATGATGCTAATTTTCCATAAATAATAAACCGCTCCAACCGAAAATAATTTAACAGTATAACAAGCCGCTTCCCCGCCTATCCTTCATGGGAGAACCCTTAAAAGGCGACGGGAAACATCAGCTCGTTATGCACTGCTATTTAACAGGGTCTCCCCCAACTGAACGGGCTACTTCTATCATCTCTTCCTGGGTTAAGTCCTTTGATGCAAGCATGTAATCTACACCTTCAAAAGTCCATGCAATCGTATTTCCCGTCATAGCTCCAACTGTATATCCTAAATCAACCGGTTCTCCATTCACATTAGTTGAAACTGACGTCTGTACTACCTCAGCTTTTTCCTGAACCAATGTAAAACTTTTTGTGCCCTCATATGTCAAAATGATACGTTCTCCCTTTTCGGTTGCAATTTCTTTTTCTTCTGTTAAACTCATGCCATTAATAGCTTCAGGATATTTAACCGCAAACCCTTCATCTTGGACTTCTGCCATGACAGGGGCTTCAAGTTGTGCACTTGTCATGTTCTTTTTCATATCAAATGCATCTTTATCAAAATTCGTATTGAATTTCACTTTTGAAAATTCCACAAGGACTAACGCCGTCTTATCAGGGTCCATGACTTTAACACTCACTGGAGATAGGTCTTTTTTATTTATAGTAATCTCTTGAAAAGGTAGCATTTTATTGTTTTGATAGCGTGTTTTTGTCACAAAAACATAGTGTTTATCTGTTTCTTTATAAGTCGCACTCTTATCTTCCGTAATGTCTTTCACTAACGACTCAAACAAATAGGCCTGGCTGCTGTTCTCCGGCCACTCGCTTTGAAATTTAAAGCTTTTATTCAAAGCAGGTGTCAATACATACACACCATCATCATTTTTCAAGATCATCTGACTTTGATCCTTCTCTTCATTTTTTAGGTTTACGCGATAAAAAGAAGGATCTTTATGCCAGATTTCCACATTATACACTTGAGGCTCCGTCCCCATCTTCAGTGTCATTTTCGCATTGGCTTTATATCCCTTCATTTCTCCAAGCTTGTCATTCAGTTCACTCACTACATCACCTTGTGATTTTTGGCCGCAAGCAGAAAGAGCAAGCAAGAGCATGATCCCTGCAAAAAGCATTAACATCTTCTTCATCTTTTCAACCCCTTTTTGTCATTTGAACGTAAAAGGGAGAGGAAAAGGCAGGATCCGGACATTGGCTCGACTGATGTCTTACATTCCTCAGCATTTTAGCATGGACACTTTTGATCCCGCTAAAATCTTTTCGAGAGCACCTACTCTGCCATGTACCTTTTACCGGGCCTTGTCTCCCTATAGCACTAAATGTATATGAGACAACCTTAAGGATTATGACCCGATAAGACAAACTCAGTTCATCCTTTCAATTACAACTTGAGCTACTGCATAGTCACGGCTATGGCTGATTGAGAGGTGAACCCCCTCCGAAAAAGGCTTTGAAATCAACGGTTTACCTTTTTCATCCGTGATGACTTCTATATCCAGAAAAGACAAGTGTTTACCAATTCCTGTACCGTACGCTTTTGAAAAAGCCTCCTTTGCAGCAAAACGGCCAGCAAAATACTCAATCCTTCTTCTTCCATTTAATCTTTCAAATATCAAAATTTCTCTGTCAGTTAATATGCGGTTCTTAAAACGGGGTTGCCGTTTGATCAATGTTTCCATTCTGTCCAACTCGGTAATGTCCACGCCTATTCCTTTAATCACTTTGACACCTCTTCTATTAATTAATATCTTGCATAGGTATTAGGAGGACCCTTTTACCAAAAAATGATAATATTATATGTAATTGAAATCTTTATGATAAGGAGGAATTTATGTTTACAAGAACTGAAAGTTTTCGTGAATACGCTACTTCCCACCGAGCCGTGACTGTGCTCATTCTTATTATGATGATTGTTTTTGTTCTCGTCCTTTTCCCCATATTTCCCGGCAATGTACTTTTTTATTATGGTACAGGTGTGAACTTATACATTGCTGATGGACAATGGTGGCGCTTGATTACACCAATTTTTCTACATAGCACCTTTTCACATTTACTTTTTAATGGATTCTCACTTGCCATCTTTGGTCCATCACTTGAGAATTTTCTCGGCTCCTTTAAATTCACGATCTTTTTTTTATCGACCGGTATCCTTGCGAACATTGCAACCTTCTTAGTTAAGCCACTAACTTATAGCCACGTTGGCTCAAGCGGTGCAATTTTTGGCTTACTCGGTTTCTTCCTCTACCTTGTGTTGTTTAATAAAAGTAATTTTTCGAACAACGAGAAAAATACGGTTTATACCCTAACTGGCATTGCAATTATTATGACATTTATTCAACCGCAAATAAATGTTGTCGGACACTTATCAGGTCTAGTAACTGGCGTTTTAACAGCTCCTTTATATTGGAGAAAAAAATGGTAGGACAAACAGCCGACTCTTCCTATTTTATCATTGGGAGTCGACTGCTTTTTTTGGTAAAAACCAAGATTTAATTATTTGACAATCTTTTTCTTCTACATCCACTACCATACCGACTTGAGAGCCGACTCCTGATTTAATCGAAGCTGAAATAGTTGCTAGTTCTTTACGTTTTTGAAACCAACTCTTTTTATATGTGATTGATTGAATCCTGTTTCTCTGCATAATCAAAGTCTCTTTAGAAAGAAAACGACTGCATAAAAGCAATAAATCCCCCTCAATACTCCACCCAGCATCTCTATATTGGAGATAAGCCCAAACCAATGCAAACGGAATAAGCAACAGTGAGAGGAACCCCCATGGTCTGAAAAACCATACCATGGCACCGATAATTGGGATGATGTAGATACCTTTTCGAAATACGTATCGGGAATAAGCACGCTTAGGTAGAGATGTCATTTCCATAGCTGTTTGATAAACCGGTAAAATTTCTTGGATTTTGCCATGTAAATGTTTCCTTTTGATCAAAGGGAACAGCATGATGGATAAACTTTCTTTATCTTCCACACTGCCACCTGCATACTCAAGGTAAACTGTCGCCAACCCCAATGGCTTTCGAACCAGATTTTCCATGATTCGAATACCTTGTACTTTATGAATGGGGATAGTCAGCCTCCTTTTCTCAAGCAGCCCCCTAGAAATAACAATTTCCTCATCCGTTTTTACCACGGTAAAAGAAGCATACCTAATAACCATACTTAAGGTAGCTAGCACATAAACGACCAATATACCCAATATAGCTAGCACAGTAAGAATAATAGTGCCCATTCCAATAAACTCTTCATAATCCTTAAATATTCGCTCAAAAGGGATTATCTCATCAAACTGTGAAATAAAAGCGATTCCGCCAGATAAGAATACACCGATTGCTCCCGAAGTAGCTGCCATAATGAATAGTTGTGGCAATGTCTGCTTAAAAACGGAAGTAGCTTTTTCTACTTCTCCATTCCCTTTTATTCCCTCTTCTGAAAAATCCCCTTCAAGAGAGTTATTTGTTTTTTTGTTTTTTTCCTCTATTATTAAAGCGTTAAGTTGTGCGGCTTCACTTTTCCTTATGGCTGATAAAACAGCATCCGCCTGAGTACCGCCTGCAGTTTCAATGTTCACCTTCACCAGACGGAATATCCGCTGGATAATGCCCTCTGAAATATCTATACTATGTATCCGATCGAACTTAATATACCGTTTCTTCCTTACGATTACTCCGGACTCAATTCTAAATTCGCCGTCCTCTATGCGATATGTAAAACGTAACCATTGTATAAATGCGTTAACAATTAGTAAAAGTACTATAATGCCAATGACCAGAGGTTGAATCCAACCTGGTATTCCATCATTCTTCCCTGGAAGAACGACCACTAGTAGAAAAGGAAAAACTAACTCTTTTATCGATTTAATAATGTTGAGCAATACAGCTATGGGGTGAAGCCGTTTAGGTTCAGACATCTTCTTCCTCCACACTGGCCATTTTAGAAATATAGTGCCGTAATTCATCTGCCTCTGTAAGATCCAGAGCAGGTATGACATGCATTGTTGCTGCCGTAGAAATTTCAACAGACGCTAATTCATATTTTCTTAATAAAGGTCCTTGCTTCGTTTCAACATGCTGAACCCTAATCATCGGTATGAGCGTTCTTTTAATGACAAAAATACCACTTTGGATGTCAATCTCTGTATTTCTCACTTCGTAACGCCATCTCTTCCATTTTACCGAAGGAATCAGAAAAATGGTCAGGTAGGATTGGATTATTGAAATAATAATCATTGCCCCAAAAACCCAATAAGTCCAATCAAAAATGATGGTTAACACTAAAATAGCGATGCTCAAAATCCACGTTATTGAACAGCCTATAAGTCCACTGATTTTCCAAACAGTCAACGCCTTATTCGAAATACGATTTTGAGGCTCCATAAGGTTCTCCTCTTCTGCACAGGCTATATTTGAATGAATCTACGTCATCCACCCTTCGCTTTCATCCATTATACTATATTTGGGTGATGGGATTTAAACACTTTCCAAACAATGTTAATAACCAGCCTATTCAATACTGAATTCAACTTAGGAATCCTAAGGAATTAGGGGGATTAGACAAAAAAAATGCCGCTCTAATGAGCGGCATTTTAAATTCAATTAAATTTTATTCGATTTTTCTCTTTTTTGGCTCGTGCTACGATTACCGTAACCATTTGATTTGCGGTTTGTGCTAGGACGTTTACTTGACCCGCTACCGTAATCTTTTCTGCCAGAAGAACTACGTCCATTACGTTGTCTGTTATTAGAAGAACTGCTTCCACCGCGGTTACGACGCATTGGGGATGGAGACTCTTCCGTTAACTTGATTGGCGTTTGATCCGGTTCTTTTGTCATTGATTTAAGCATAGCTGCAACTAAATCTGCTGCGCCGTGTTTTTGTAATAACTCTTCAGCTTGACCAAGGTATAATGATAAATCATCATTCTCAATTGCTGAAAGAATTTTTTCTGTTACTGCTTTTTGTTGGCCTTCCAACGCTTCAGTTAATGTAGGAGTTTTAAGTTTCTCCATACGTTTTTTCGTTGTATGTTCAACCGCATGCAGTTGGCCTCTTTCTCTTGGTGTTACAAACGTAATCGCAATACCATGTTTGCCCGCACGTCCTGTACGTCCAATACGGTGAACGTAGCTTTCTGGATCTTGAGGGATATCAAAGTTGTATACATGAGTTACGCCGGAAATATCAAGTCCACGTGCAGCCACATCTGTCGCTACAAGTACATCAATACTACCTTCTTTAAATTTTTTCAATACTGACAGACGTTTCGCTTGGCTAAGGTCACCATGAATACCTTCAGCCATATAGCCACGGATATTCAATGCAGAAGCCAATTCATCTACACGGCGTTTTGTACGTCCGAAGACAATAGCAAGATCCGGTGTTTGAATATCAAAAAGACGCGCTAGTGTATCGAATTTTTCACTTTCTTTTAGCTCCAAGTAATACTGTTCGATACGATCTACAGTCATTTCTTTAGCTTTTACACGCACAAGAACTGGTTCTTGCATGAATCTTTCAGCAATTTTACGGATTGGGTCAGGCATAGTAGCTGAGAAGAGCAATGTTTGTCTTTCGTCCGGAACCGTTGAAAGGATTGATTCGATATCCTCAATGAATCCCATGTTAAGCATTTCATCTGCTTCATCAAGAACTACAGTGTGAACTCCGCCTAATTTAATATTTTTACGTTTGATATGGTCCAAAAGACGACCTGGTGTACCAACGATAATATGTGGTTTTTTCTTTAAAGCACGGATTTGACGGTCGATATCTTGTCCACCGTAAACCGCTAATACACGAGCGCGTTTTCCATAACCAAGTTTGAAAAGTTCTTCAGAAACTTGAATCGCAAGCTCACGTGTAGGTGCAATAACAATTCCTTGCACATTTTCATTGGCAATATCGATATTTTCCATCAATGGAATACCGAACGCTGCTGTTTTACCTGTTCCTGTTTGCGCTTGACCAATAATGTCTTTACCTTCAAGTGCTAGTGGAATCGTTTGGGCTTGAATCGGGCTTGCTTCTTCAAATCCCATTTTTTCTATTGATTTCATAGACGTTCTATCTAATCCTAATTCGCTAAACAATGTCAATGTTTTCGTACTCCTTTTTATATCGTAAATTTACACGTGCATTCATAGATCATGCACAGATGTTTAGTTCAAATCCTCATCATCATGACGGATGTTCTACTTTATCTCTTATGAAAAAGTTTATCATTATCACCTAAAAGTATGTCTGCCTTTTAGTTCAAATGAACTCAATATGATTTTTTAAAAAGGAAATATACCAGCACGAACATTTCACTGGCATTCTTAGCATCGCGCACGTGTAGACTTATTTTTAACATACGCCCATCTTTTTAAAAGTACATGTAACCAAAATTAAATTCAATATGGAAAATTAAAAGTAGCATAAACGGCTGTTTCACCGTTTTATTCAGGTGAGGGCTGCTGCACCTATTATTCCACAGACTTAAAAGACTGTATGAATAAAACTTGACGAGCGCCAAGATTCTTATACAAAACAGGCCCGGTGCGTTGAGGATTTGCAGAAGTGGAAAAGCGCTAAACGCGGCTTGATTCCCTATTAGCTACTAAAGCCGCCAAGAAATGCAGCTTTTATATATGACCAGACGCGCGGCCTATTTAATCTAAAATAATCTCAAAAATGAACCTCATGAAACATGTAAGAACAAACAATTTTGTTGCCTCAACCTGATTTAATTTAATTAATCATCAATGATAAGACATTTAAACTCATACTTTATATTACCATTTTCAAACTGTTATTGCAATAAAGGATATCACTGCATCCATGGTTACTCAAAAGTTTCGAGTATTCAAGAAAAGCTAAAATGAAAATCCCCATAGAAAAATGTGCGGCCGAGATACGTTTATTAACTAATATATTGTATTCATACAACATTGAAACTGTTTAATGTTTGGTTTCAAAAAAATCCTGTCACACTTGTCCATTAGATTTGTCTAAAACTCTCCTCAAATTAGGGGAACTTAGACGTATCTACATTTAGGCTAGAAAACTGCTTCCTTTACAATTGACCAAACTTACACTAGATAAATCAAATTAATGGTATTTTATATTTTTTTGGAACTTGGAATCTTGCCTATAACACCTCACAGTATGTTGAATTCTCAAAATAAACGTTATATCTCCATATAATGTTTTGGGTCAATATAGTTCCAACATTCTTTTTCAATGCTGCTTAACATAAGTAAAAGGGCAAAATATAAAGGCGCACGAGTCAAAATACATTCAGAGAACCGCTGAATTCTTTCTCTTTTTTCAGTAAATTCTTCCTTAAATATAAAATACCCATTTAATTAGAAACCCACTCACCCTTATTCCATTCTTCCTTTTCTCGCAACAAGACTTTATACCCGTAATTCTTTATAGTTTAACGTGTTTATAAATAAGTGGAAGTCGGATAATTCTAAAAAAATAATTAATTTTCACTTAAAATAGATATTAAACTAGTCGAAATGCAGTATGATTGACCTATTAAAAAGATACTAGGGGGGTTACATGAACATATACACATTAGATATTCCTTTGTGCAAGGACTTTAGTCTTATGTTAGAGACATTTAGTAAAAAAGTCATTTTTTTAGAAGACCCACTCAATCAAAGGCATCTATTCCATGCCCCAACGGACTTATTGCAATCATTATTTATATTACCTTTACACATTTCAAAAGATTGTTGGCAGCAAACTTCCATGTTTGCCTTAGCAGAATCTCTTGAGATTCCTATTTTATTTATTTACAAACGATCCAGAAGAATGGAAAATCCTCAGGTGTTACCGAAAAAGACCTTTTATGAAATCATAGCAGTTCCAGCCAATTCTGTGGAAATTAAGATAAAATTCAAATCCCTCCAAAACATCAGCATGCAGTTGTACTCAGCAAAAATGAATGAACAGGAACTTGAAAAAATTAACAAGAAATCAAAAAAGAGTCTGCACATTGCAAGGAACTTTCAACAATTAGGTTTACCACTGTCGATCCAGAAGAAAGATATAGAGATCCATGGGCTTTTCCAACCTTCAAGTGAGCTGTCCGGAGATTTATTTTACTGGATGGAGGTTGACGACGGAAAGTACGGATTCATAATCATCGATGTTTGCGGAAAAGGCATTCACACCGCACTTATAAGCATGTCCATCCGCACTTTAATGCCAGACCTTATTAAACGTGTAAAAGACCCTATTTTCATTACAAAGGAACTGAATAAACATATGGGGCAACTATTTCAAGATATGCAGAAGGTAAGTGTGAATAACTCTTACTTTACAGCCTTCATTGGTTACGTGAATACAAGGACACGGCTCATCGAATATGTGAACTGTGGACACCCTCCAGCCTTTATGTATTCCCCATGCACCAATGAAATCCACAATTTAAGTGAAGGGTCGATACCTATAGGCCTTATTCCTGATATGCCTATTAAAAAAGTGGTATTTCAATATAATGCCGGGAGCCGTTTCATCACCTATACAGATGGACTTTCTGAGTCATTCAATCGCCCTGCCGTTAACCGGTTTGAAAATATTGAGAGGGAGTTTATTGATAACGTCCATCTTGATACGCATGACCTTCTGCAGAAGTTACTGGTTTCAAGGATGAAGCATTCAGAAATAAATGATGACATCTGTATTATTGCTGGTACGCTTTTTTGAATGTGATAGAAAAAAGCCGATTTCAAAAAAATCGGCTTTTTTTACTCTAGATTTTACTTTTGTAAAGCTTGAACAACTTCCTCTAACTTCATACCTCTCGATGCTTTAACAAGAATTATATCATTGGCCTGGGTAGACTTCTTAAGCTCTTCAATTAGCTGCTGCTTATCTTGAAAAGACCGAACCTTCTCAGCTGAAAAGGTTTTGCTCGCTCCTTTGGCAATGAAGTTGGCTAGCGGACCATACGTAAAGATTCTATCAATACGATCACCAGAAATTAGTTCACCGATTTTCAAGTGAAAGTCTTTTTCCTGTCTCCCTAGCTCCAACATATCTCCCAGTACTAGGATTTTATTTTCAAAACCAGATAAGCCTTCAATCAACTCGACCGCAGCTTTAACAGAAGTTGGACTGGCATTATACGCATCATTGATGATTTTCTGTCCCTTCGCACCCTCAACCATTTCCATTCTCATATTAGTTAACCGGATAGTTGACAGACCTTTTTGAATCGATGAAACATCTACTTGCAATTCCTTCGCAGCCAGTATAGCTGCCAATGCATTAAGAACATTATGATGCCCTAGAACTGGAATCTCATAGTTAATTTCCTGTTTATCATTTGTGATTGTAAACGAGGTGTTGTCTGTCCCTTGCGTAATCGTCTTTGGAAATAAATCATTTTGTTCAGTACGTCCAAAAGATACTACCCTTAATTCAGGAAATTCGGTTTTAATCCGGTTACAGAGCAAAGGTTCATCACCATGGTAAATCAGTGTTCCGTCTTCTGCCAATCCTTCAACAATTTCTAGCTTTGCATTGGCAATCTCTTCACGTGAACCTAAATCCAATAAGTGTGATTCACCGATGTTGGTAATAACAGCTACATCAGGTCTTGCCATTTTGGATAAAAACTCGATTTCACCACGGCTACTCATCCCCATTTCCAAAACAGCCACTTCCGTATCCTCATCCATAGAAAGCACCGTCAGCGGCAGACCAAGATGATTATTGAAGTTACCATTGGTTTTATGAACTTTATAGGTGGTAGCTAGCAGGGCAGCCGTCATATCTTTTGTAGTTGTTTTACCATTGCTTCCCGTTATCCCAATGACTTTAATATTCAATTGCTGACGATAAGAGCGCGCTAATTGCTGGAGTGCTATTTCGGTATCTTCGACAATGATAATCGGTAAATCTTGGGGAGGATTCGGAATATCTCGTTGCCAAAAAGAAGCCGCCGCTCCTTGCGCTAATGCCTGCTTGACATATTGATGGCCATCAACCTGCTCACCCTTTAACGGAATGAACAAACATCCTTCCTTAACTGTTCTTGAATCAATAGTTACTCCATGAATTCCTTTGGACTGAAATGGAATAATATCATTCAATCCACCTACCATTTCATATACTTGTTTTAACGTTCTCTTTATCATTTCGTTCCTCCTACATTCATCGAACCGTTAACCGCTCTCTCTTTTTCCATTAAACAAACTAAGCAGAAACCGGTATGATACCCCGACTCCTGCTGAATTGAATCCATTACATAAATCACCTTTGATGGATTATTATAATTACTAATAAATTCTCTGACGTTTAAACTGTATATTTGATTTTCTGTTTTTCTTCATGACGTTCCAAGGCAAGCTTCACAAGTGTTTCAATTAACGCTGGATAGTCAATGCCTGTGTGCTTCCACAATAACGGGAACATACTGAATGGAGTAAATCCTGGCATTGTATTAACTTCATTAATATAGATTTTTCCTTCTTTCGTTAAAAAGAAATCAGCTCGAACCAGTCCAGAACAGTCTAATGACTTGAAGGCCGTTATAGCCATTTCAGATAAAGCTGCATATTCACTTTCCTTTATCTCCGCTGGAATGACCATCGCTGAATTACCGTCAACATATTTTGCTGAATAATCATAGAAGGCAAAGTCTTTCTTAGGAATAATTTCTCCTGCTACTGAACAAGAGGGGTCATCATTACCAAGAATACCAAACTCAACTTCACGAGCAATGACTCCTTCTTCGATGATTATCTTCCGGTCAAATTGAAATGCTTCTGCAACTGCTTTTTCTAATTCGTCTGCATCATTACATTTGCTGATACCGACACTTGAACCTAAATTAGCCGGTTTAACGAAGCATGGGTACCCTAACTCTTCTGCCACCTTATTAATGGAGCTTTCAGTATTTTTCTCCCACTCAGAGCGGATAAACCAAGTGTATTTCACTTGCGGAAGACCAGCCTGAGCAAAAATATTTTTCATGATTACCTTATCCATTCCAGCAGATGAAGCTAGAACTCCATTCCCTACATAAGGAAGATTCAATAGCTCAAGCATCCCTTGTACGGTTCCATCTTCCCCATTCGGTCCGTGAAGTAGTGGGAAAATGACATCATATCCCGTAGATCCACTATTTTCATCCGTTGAATGAGCTTGTAGAGCAAGAGGAGAGATCGATCTTTCAGTTGTAAAAGTTAGAGCCTCCACACTCTCAGCAGGTCCTGTTAACTTCGGTCCATTTATCCAAGAACCATCTTTTGTTATGTAAATCGGATATATATCAAACTTTGCTAAATCGAGAGCTTTAATGACCGCTAAAGCCGTCTGCATTGAAACATCATGCTCCGCAGATTTCCCACCATAAAGCAAACCAAGTTTAGTTTTCATGAGTTATTACCCTCCAATATTCTATTAACCTTGTTCATTGTATCATTTTACACTAAAACGGATAAAGTGAAACTTCTATCGTTGGTGGTTTTCCAATGATGGTTAGTTAAACCAATCGGGCATTTACAGGCTGTTGACCCGAAATTCCCCCTTTTTTATTACCTTTACAGCCTGTTGATGCGGGGAAAAGTGAAACTTCTATCATTGGTGGTTTTCCAATGATTACCTTAGTATAATCACAGGCTAAATTCGCCACGTCCTGTGGCAACTCCTGTGTTAGCACATCTTGTGCGTCGGAACCAATCGGGCATTTACAGGCTGTTGACCCAAATTTTTTCCTTTTTTATTACCTTTACAGCCTGTTGATGCGTGGAAAAGTGAAACTTCTATCATTGGTGGTTTTCCAATGATAAAATAGACCATTAATTACTTTATGCATGGGATAGTAAGTTTTACACCTAAAAACCTCATATATATCAAGGGTAAAAATTCCTTCTATGTAACCCCAGGCAACTTTCGAGGTATTATGAGAATGAGTTGCTTTTTATAACACTCTCCCATACTTTTTCCTTTCGATGAAAGGTGATAAAGACATCCGGTTCTTTTATTTTTCTATCAGAAAAGTCGTCATACATCTCATCCATGTTTAAATAATCCCCCACAACCCATGCCGGAACCTCAATCTTAGTCCTTGAGTACTTAACATGCCTGAATGAAAAAACGAGACCCTCTGCCAGAATAGGGGCCAAGGCAGTAATGATATCTACAGGAATAGCCGTTAATTCTTTTTTCTTTCTGATCCTCAACCAATTTCTTTCCACTTTTAATGGCTCCAGCTTCAATGGAATTAGACTCCCTAACATATTATAATATGTCGAAAGAGAACGAAAATAAATTTTATTAAACCAGCCGTCATCCTGAGCAAGATACACGAACTGATTATTCAGTTTACGAAAAAAAGGAGGCTCCAAATGATTTTTCGTATGCCCTAAATATAAAAGTTCCGATATTTCCCTCCCCTCTAATTCATCTAATCCGTCTGCCTCTTCAAAATCGATCCAACAGAAATCCCCATACCCTTGAACATTCTCTTTAAGGAGTTTAGAAATATCTTCAGATGATACGCTTTCAAGCAGAACATTCAAATTATATTCCCCACCATCGAATTGATGTTTCAATAATAAGATGGAATTCAAGGTATATGGCAGTGAGAAGGCAAACTCTTGAAAAGTAAGACCGTTAAAAAGGACAAACCGTTCGGAAGCCTGCATATGCATATATAAAATATCATTACTTTCATTTTTCATAACCTTATCCCCTCCGACCCTTTCAATCATTAGTGTTATTTTATCAAACTTTTTGGATTTCACGAAGGTTATATAATTAAGAATGTAAATCCACACCTGCATTTTATGACATTATAGTGAAAGATATATGCCTTTATTTCTTACCATGTAAAAAGTTCAGCCATTAATTTAAATAAGATAGATCCAAGCTCGACAAAAATAAATATCCATATTATAGTAAAAATAAAGGTTTGGAGGAATGACGATGGATAAAATTGAAAAAGGTTTTATCATTAATTCTTTTCATGAAGCCACTCCCCTTTATGCCGATGCAACGAAAAAGATAGGCCTGTGGCAATCTGAAAAGTATGCATTCGAGAAATATTTTTCCCAAGATGACAAAATCCTTGATATCGGTTGTGGTACAGGAAGAACCACCTTTTCCTTATATAAACAAGGTTTCCACAAAATAACCGGGTTCGACTTAACTCCTGCCATGCTACAAGAAGCCCGGAAAATATCACGCGAAGAAAACCTAGATATACCTTTTATCCTTGGCGACGCCACAGACCTTCCTTTCAATAACTCATCATTCGATAAAGCAATCTTCACCTTTAATGGTTTAATGCAAATCCCTCAACGAAAAAACCGCATTCTAGCTTTAAAAGAAATTAACCGTGTTTTAGTATCTGATGGAATTTTCATTTTTACCACCCATGACCGTGACAAAAATGAAAATTACCTGAATTTTTGGGAGCAGGAAGAAATGATTTGGTGTGAAGGTAAACAGGATGACCGGCTATATGAGTTTGGTGATATTTTCACTTCTGGAAAGACCCTACAAAAAGATACCTTTCTTCATATACCTAATCAGCGGGAGGTCTTTGACTGTCTCAATGAAGCAGGTTTTACTTTCCTAGAAAGTTTTTACCGAAGTGAATTATTCCATGAAAGCGATGATGTCATCACTTTCTCATCAGATTGCCGCTTCTGGATTGTTCAAAAATAAGAATTAGTTTTTCAAAATTCACAAAAAAAACCAGAGTGACATATCACTCTGGTTTTTTTATATTAAGAAACTTGTTCTAGTTTTTCATTATTGGCAGGAGGGTTGAATTGACCTTCCCATTTTGAGATAACGATTGCTGCAAGTGAATTACCAATAACGTTTACTACTGTACGGCCCATATCAAGAATACGGTCAATACCAGCAATAAATGCTAAACCTTCAATTGGAATACCAACTGTTCCTAATGTCGCTAAAAGAACTACGAAAGATACACCAGGTACACCTGCAATCCCCTTAGATGTGATCATTAACACTAACATTAGTGTAATTTGTTCATAAGCGCTTAAATCAATCCCATACATTTGAGCGATGAAGATAGCTGCTAACGCTTGATATAATGTAGAACCATCAAGGTTAAAAGAGTATCCTGTCGGAATAACAAACGTAGCAATATGCTTCGGACATCCCGCTTTCTCCATTTTTTCCATGATTCTCGGAAGAACTGCCTCTGAACTTGCTGTCGAGAACGCAAGAATTAATTCCTCTTTTAGAAGCTTAATCAACGTAAAGATATTGAACCCTACAAATTTTGCAATAAGACCCAGAACGACAATTACAAAGAAAATCATTGTTCCGTATACAGAAAGCGCTAACTTACCTAATGGAATTAAAGATTCCAAACCGAACTTGGAGATGGTCACACCGATTAGTGCAAATACCCCGATAGGAGCAAATTTCATGACCATATTAGTTAAGTAGAACATTCCTTCTGCTGCACCTTGGAAGAAACGGAATACAGGTTTACCTTTTTCACCGATAGCCGCAATACTAAGTCCAAACAAAACAGAGAAGAAAATGATTGCTAGCATATCGCCTTCTACCATAGCTTTAATTGGATTGGATGGCACAATGTGAACAATTGTATCCACAAAAGATTCATGCTGCTTAGTTTCTGCTGTATCAACATAGGTAGAAATATCAGTTTGTTCTAGATTGTTCATATTTACACCAGCACCAGGCTGGATAATATTCGCGGAAACTAGACCAACAGCAATCGCTATCATTGTTACCACCACAAAGTATGAAAGTGATTTAGCTCCTAGTTTACCTACTGCTTTTAAATCACCTACACCCGCAACTGCAACGATAAGACTTGACACAATGATTGGTACTACAATCATTTTAATCATTCGTAGGAAAATGTCTCCGAATGGTTGTAAAAAGTTTTGGGCTGTCGCATTACCATAAAAAATGGCACCAACAATAATCCCTAGAATTAAACCAATAAAAATTTGGCTAGCTAAACTTAATTTAAATTTCTTCATTTACTTTCCTCACCTTCCATAAAGTCTTTAAAGCAAAAACATTTTGTCTCGGTAAGGGAAACAAGATACTAATAGAAAGAAAGTAATTTTTCTTTTATTGAAAAACTCTATCTTTACGCCGAAAAAAAAGACACTTCATGTGTCGATTTCCTATAGGCGTGAATATTCACACATGTTCCCTTAAAGACGCTGACGAGGTTAGCTGTCGGGTTAGGAATTGGAAACACAAAAGCCCTTTCATTTCTGAATTCACCCCTAGCGAAAAAAATCCGCAAAAATGGGTCCCCCGTTCTTGTAATAAGATTAAGCGAATACTTAATAATAAAATATTATACTAAAAATGTTATTCTGTAAATATTTTTTCTTGTCCCTTTAAGAAAAAACCTTTGCAAATGTCTGAATATTCTGTATTAGTGACTATTTTACCTATAATAACACATTCTCTATTTTGCTTAATTTTGTTATATGGATATATAAATAACAATAAAACTGATTGATATATCCCCTCTCTCGAATAATGAAAAAATGGATTATTTTTCTAACATACCCAGTAATATATACCTCACCTTTTCCCGAGTGGTGAATTTTTTATAACTAGCAGATTTCACCTTCTCAAACTGAATTGGAGTAACAAAATAAGAATGATTTTTCACAATCCTATTCGGTTCTATTAGAATAACATCACCTACCGCCGGTCCCTTTATGAGTTCTTGCTTTCCTTCTGCTTTAAGCCCTTTTGTAATATAGTGTTTATCCACATAGCCTTTTTTAGTCAATTTGTAGACATGCGGCTTTTTTTTATGATGTACTGCCTCTACAGGGATAGAGGGTACACCCGCTTTCTCATTGGTTATTACAGTAAGATTGACTTTTGACCCTACCAACAAAGGTTTAGTTTCTTCATCTCCTGGCTCAATCAATGCCTGAAATGGAAATCTGTTATCTTTTTTTAGTGATGGCTCCTCTTCTGGATAAGAATGTATACGACCTATTGTTCCGTTCAACGCCTTTTTTAAATCAGGGGAACTTGCCTTTATAGTCATGCCCACTTCAGCTTTTTTCATCTCCTCTTCAGAGAAATCCCCTTCAATTGCCACATTTGTTGAAACAATGGATATAATGGGATTATTCAGGTTTTTATTGATATTTTTTACAACACCATCAGCCTCACTCGCCGTCTCAACCGCGACTTTTTGCTCCTCAATTGAACTTAATTGAGCATCCAGCATAACAACCTTTTCTTCCAAGCGGTTTTTTTCAAGTTCCAGCTTGTACATTTCTTGCTCAATATTACTTTCAATCAAGTCTGAAGAGGTAGTTGTTATATCAATATTTAAGCTCTTTTCTATCGAATTATCGATTACTGCTTTATTAGAATTACTTGTCAAACTTCCTTGATAAGCTTTCAACTTATCAATGTAATCATTAATCCCCACCATTTCACCCTCAGCGGCAGTTTTTTCCGCTTCTAGATTTCCTTTGAGAGCATCAAGTTCGGGTGTAGTATATTCAAACAACGAAGATCCAGCCGTTACCTCATCTCCCTCTTTTACAAGGAATTTCTGAAAATCATTTTTCTTGGTATCGAAATAGATATCATACTCTTCTACAGGTTTAACTACCCCTTTTGTTTGAATAGTATCCGTAATTGTATCTTTTTTTACCTTTGTCCAGTTTTCGACAAAAACAGTTCGTTCTACTTTGCTTTCTTTCTTTTCAATAAGGTAAAAGTTAACGGTTATTAACGCAGCCGATGCCACTGATACGGCTGCAATTTTCCATTTTTTCATTGTTTTCACCCACCTTATACAAATACGCCCACTTGGATGTACGCTAAAAAGGCTTTAACAAGCCACGTGGCCAGATAGAATAGAACAATCATTAAAAGCACCAAATAATTATTCCGTTCTGAAAATTCCTTTAAATAGAAATATTGCAGAGCAATAATCAGAAATTGAAAAATGGTAATTTCACTGAAAAAGTGAATAAAGTAATCACTTCTGAGAAAGTACTGACTGATAACTCCCAATGAAAAAGGATTTGCATCGTTTCCGATATCCATTAATACTAATATAGGGATTAGAAACACCTTTTCTAATAATTGCAAACCAAGAATAATCATTTGAACGATTACTAATTTTATGTATGGGATATCTATAACAATCCAAAAGAATAGAGATGATAAAAATAAGTATATGGTAGGGTAAAATAGACCTGCTATTATATTGCCGCCTACTATCAACAACTTTCCCATTTCAAATTCACTAGAATCCATCTTCATAATTTCTTTGGAAAACGATTCCGATCCAACGCCAAAATATCCTTCCACAGCAAAAACTATGAAACTAAGAAAATATAATAATAGTAATTTCCATCCAAGTCGTGTGACTGCTTCTGCATTTTGCAGCTGATAACGACTCCTATGAGGCTCTAAAATGCCCTTTAACAATCTGACCTGGTACACCATATGTGTTCCTCCTGCAATAAATGAAATATCACTCTATATTTTATCTTATTTTGGAAACAATTGCAGAAATAAGGAATGAATAAAACAAAAAAAACACATTAATATTAAATAATACTTTGTCTCCCTAATTTGAAGTTAATATAGAAAGATGATGCATAAAGACGTTGATTCGCATTGGCGATTTGCTATAATTCCCTCCATACTTATCTACCTCAAGCGGCACTTTTGTTTCAATACAGATGCCCCGCCTTCACATTCTTCAACCCTGACTGAGTTAGGATTTTCAGATTAGGAAAGCTTGAATTTGAGTCGATGGCACGCCAAAAAAACCAGCGCCTAGACTGACCATGGGGAAATGCATTAAACTGCGCCTATAAAACTCTTCTGGACCAAAACCATCATAGTCTTCCCTACATCAATCGACGAAACTTGCCATTTAATTAAGCTTCTAGACTTCTTTCAAACTTATCATTTCCATAATAATTAACTTTCCTTTTTCCTTTTCTGACCTCAACCTCATATAAAAAGTTACCTTCTTCCTACTCTTTCCTAATCATCAATTTTGAAATTTAATCATAATCATGTGAAGAAATTTATATAGGAGTTATTTAGAAAAAGGTTTAAATAAAAGAAGAGGCAGTATGCCTCTTCAGAAAAATCTTTAATTTTTTGTCAAATAATCCTTCATTAAAATGATAAGCTTAGAACACATGGTATTTCGTTTTTCGTTTTTTTCTAAAAATAATAAAAGTCCTTCTAATATTATGCCATTTGGTCTAACTTTAGAGAACTCCTCTTGAATTGCTTTTAACGCTTCAACATTTTTACTTGTCTCTAACCCCTCTTCTTTATGCTTTCCTACTTCCAATACCTGGCGAATGATTGAACTAATTTCCTCTTTAGGGCTCACTTTTTGTATGGAACATTCAATTAAAGGGAATTCTTTCAATAAAGGATCGTCCGTTTTATGTAGACCTTTTATAATGGAATCCATCCGATTTAAAATGAAGATAGGCAGCCTCTCCACTTCAAATGAATGTCTGTTTCTGAATAAAATTCCGATATAACCTTTGAAAAGTGCGTCTAACATAATAGTACAATCTGGCAAGAAGTTTGTCGGTATTTCTGGATACAATTCTACTATTTTACGTTTGAACCAAACTAAGCCCTCTTCATGGATATAGTGTAAAAACCTATCTAGCTCTTTACTGATATGAACCATTTGTTCCTGCATCATCATTCGAATCAAGTTGGTATTTCCTGTCACGTGCTCTATTTGTACAATGATTTGCATCAAAAATTTCTCTTTACTGGATAAAGAATCATCTAACTCGATATCAAGCAACGAGTCCGTTAATGCACCATAATAATATTTGAAAATTGAAACAAGCAACTCTTCCTTCGATTTAAAATAATTATAAAAGGATCCCTTGGCTATCCCACACTTTTCAGTAATTTCCTGAACGGAAGTAGCATGATAACCTTTCTCTGCGAAAATCTCTACGGACTTATCTATAATTATTTTATGCTTTTCATTCATCAAATTCATCCTATCTCTTAAATATTGTCCTCTATATGACCAGCGAGTCATTTCTTCCACATTGTATCTCAAAACCCTTGAAATCACAACGTTACACCAACTGAATATTATTTATTGCATTCATAATCCATATACTATATATTTGAGTTTATGACCGACTAGTCACAATATAAAGTATGGAGGGTAAAAGTTTGAATTCAATCATTAAATTTTCTTTGAAAAACAAACTGGCAATCTGGTTGCTGACAATTATCATCGTTGCAGCAGGTCTATATTCCGGTTTAAACATGAAGCAAGAGACCATTCCAAACATCTCTACTCCTTTAATAAGCATTTCCACGGTATACCCTGGTGCTGCACCTGAAGAAGTAGCCAATAAACTTACAGATCAAATTGAACAAAAAGTCACAAACTTATCAGGAGTTGAATTAGTTAGTTCTTCTTCTATGGCTAATGTTTCTTCAATCCAATTACAATATGACTATGATACGGATATGGACGATGCTGTAAAAGAAGTGAAAGAAGCATTAGAGAAATTAGAACTACCTGAGGGGGTTGATAGCCCCAGCGTATCTAAACTAGAGCTAAACGCTTTTCCTGTTGTAGCACTCAGTATAACAGATAAAGATTCGGATTTACCTGCCCTAACAAAAAATGTCGAAGAGGTGTTAGTCCCTAAACTTGAAGGAATTGACGGAGTGACTTCCGTAACAATTTCAGGACAACAGGTAAATGAGGGTAGCCTTGCATTCAATCAAGAAAAGATGACTCAATACGGGCTAGATGAAGAGACCGTAAAAAAAGTCATCCAAGCTGCTAATGTAACAATGCCACTTGGTCTATATAACTTTGATGATAAAGAAAAAACAATTGTTGTTGATGGAAACATCTCCACTTTAAAAGACTTAAAAAACATAAAAATACCTTTAACAGGCGGTTCTAACACAAAGGCACCAACTCAAACAGCACCGGGAACCAATCAAGTATCACCTGAACAAGTACCTGATGCAACAGTTCCTCAACTACAAAGTGTCAAATTATCAGACATTGCTGATGTGAAAATCACCGGTAAGGCTGAGACAATATCAAGAACAAACGGTAGTGAATCAATCGGGATTCAAGTAACCAGATCGCCGGATGCCGATACAGTTGCAATCGTAGACGAAGTGCAAGACCAAGTTTCGAATTTTAAAGATGAATTTAAAGGCGTAAGCGTACATACTACGCTTGATCAAGCCAAACCGATTAAAGATTCTGTCGAAACCATGATTAGCAAGGCCATTTTCGGCTGTCTGTTTGCCGTCATAGTGATCATGCTTTTCCTAAGAAACTTTAAAACGACCCTAATATCCGTCATCTCGATTCCATTATCTTTGTTGGCAGCCCTTTTGGTGCTCAAACAATTGGACATCTCATTAAATGTTATGACATTGGGAGCCATGACAGTTGCTATTGGCCGAGTCGTCGATGACTCAATTGTCGTAATTGAAAATATTTATCGAAGAATGGCATTAAAAGGCGAGCAATTAAAAGGCGGCGAATTAATACGTTCCGCTACTAAGGAAATGTTCATCCCTATCCTTTCATCAACTATCGTTACTGTAGCCGTTTACCTGCCGTTAGCAAGCGTTACAGGACCTGTTGGCGAACTATTCATGCCATTCGCTTTTACAATGGTGTTTGCATTAGTCGCATCATTAATAATTGCCATCACTCTTGTACCGGCCATGGCAGACTCATTATTTAAAAACGGCCTTTCCGAAAAAGAATTGAAATCACATGAAGAAAAGCCAAGCAAGCTATCTGGATTCTACCGTAAAGCACTGAATTGGTCATTAAGCCATAAGTTGATCACATTCGGTACAGCAATAGTATTATTAGTCGGTAGCTTATTCCTCATTCCAAGCATCGGTGTCAGCTTCATGCCTGCGGATGAAGAGAAGCAGATCATCGTTACTTATACCCCAGCACCTGGCGAATTAAAAGAGGATATTGAAAAGGAAACGGAAAAAGTAGAAAAGTACCTAATGGATAAAGATGATGTGAAGACAGTCCAATACACACTAGGTGAAAACATGATGAGTGGCATGATGGGCGGCTCTAGTAACTCAGCCCTCTTCTATGTACTTTATGATGAAGACACCGAAAACTTCGGGGAAAAGAAAGAAAAGATCATAAAACATTTAACCAATCTTGACTCTCCTGGAACGTGGAAGCAACAAGAATTCACTTCCACATCAAGCAACGAAACGACCCTTTATGTCTATGGAAATACACAAAAAGACATTGAACCGGTAATCGATGATATTCAAAACATCATGAAGAAAAATAAAGAATTGAAAGATGTCGATACAAGTCTTTCCGATGCATATGAGCAATACACACTCGTGACAGACCAGAAGAAACTTAGTGAACTTGGATTAACAGCCGCCCAAGTTGGCATGTCCATTGCAAATTCAAACAAAAATGATGCTCTAACTACAATTAAGAAAGATGGAGAAGAAGTCAAAGTATATGTAGAGACAGAAGAAAAGACATTCGAAGATAAAAAAGATCTCGAGAATACGAAAATCACTTCTCCAATGGGAATGGAAATTCCTTTAAAAGAGCTTGTTAAAATCGAGGAAGGCAAGGCATCCGATACTATAAGCCGTCGCGATGGAAAAATTTACGCGGACGTTTCTGCAACAATCAAATCGGATGATGTTGCAGCAGTAACATCAGAGGTACAAAAGGAAGTTGAAAAATTAGACCTTCCAGCAAGTGTCACTGTAGACTATGGTGGAGTAACCGAAGATATCCAAGAATCATTCACTCAACTTGGAATCGCTATGTTGGCAGCCATCGCTATCGTTTACTTTGTCCTTGTCGTTACTTTCCATGGCGGGTTAGCGCCAATCGCCATTCTATTCTCCTTACCATTCACGGTAATCGGAGCTTTAGTAGGCTTATTCATTGCCGGTGAGACCATCAGCGTTTCGGCCATGATGGGTGTCCTCATGCTTATCGGTATCGTTGTAACCAACGCCATCGTATTAGTGGACCGGGTAATCAAAAATGAAGAATCCGGCTTATCAACACGTGAAGCATTACTCGAGGCGGGATCTACCCGTCTACGTCCAATCTTGATGACTGCCCTTGCTACGATCGGTGCTTTAATACCATTGGCCATAGGAGCAGAAGGCAGTGGCTTGATCTCACAAGGTTTGGGAATTACCGTTATCGGCGGACTAGTGAGTTCTACATTGCTTACACTTGTCATCGTACCGGTAGTATATGAAGTAATAATGAAAATTGGTAAAAAGAAAAAAACAGCTAAGTAAGCAAGCAAGAGGGTATCTCATACTGGGATACCCTTTTTAGTTTGATAATTTGGACCCACATCGTTATCCAATACATCATAATTCTAATCGATGTTATTAATGTGGTGGCTTCTAAACCTAAAAAAACGTTTGATTGACTTAACCCTCACCTTCCTTGAGATATAAAACAGTTAATAGTTTATACTTACAAGTTTTCGGTTTCTGCTTCACTAAGAGGCTCCATATTGTGCATCATTAATTGTTTCAGGGTGCTACATCAATCAGACTCCGTATTCCTTTTCATCCAACCCTGCCGACAGAAACTAGACAACTGACTCCCTATCCCCTGACAATCCATAGTCTCAAATGCCAATTTTTATAACAAAAAAAGGAAGGGTTTACCCCTTCCTTTTTATTTTATATAGACTAATGTTTGGTAAAAGTTTGATCTATCGCATTTTCAAGATTCAGTGATTTATCTTTCAAATAACGCTTCGTGACGTTCAAATCTTTATGACCAGCTAACTTGGAAATGGTTTGTACATCTATCCCGTTATCCACTAATCTTTGACAAAATGTATGACGTAATTTATGTGGGTGTACATTGTACTTTTTCAAAATATATTGTACCGATCTCGGAGTGATTCTTTGATTGTAACTTGAAATAAACAACGGATCTGCTTTTTCTTTTAATGAATAAAGGTAATTCTTAACATGTAGTATAGCCGATACTGTAAGTGGGACTGTTCTATCAATTTCACCCTTCGCGTTCCGGACAAGGATATAATTTCGATCTGTATCCATGATGACATCTCTACTATTTAAGTCGCATAATTCAGAGACACGAATTCCAGTATGTAATAATAGGTAGACGATGGCAATATTCCTCAGATTCCCCTCTGCCTCTATATCCCTCAAAAGTGCCTCCTGCTCTTTGATGCTTAAGGTTTCTGGCACCTCATGCTTGTGCTCCTTTACCTTACGCTCAACAGAAAGCATTATCTGTGGCTTTTCTAAAAATTTAAAGAAGACATTTAGAGCAATATAATGCTTTTCAATTGTCCCTGGACTTTTCTTGCAATTTTCTAAATAATCCAGATAATCTTGAATATCCTCAGAGTGAATCTCCATTAATATCTTCTGTGTCTGCTCACAAAACTGTGAAAGAACACCAGTATACGTTTTGATCGTATTATCTGATTTGCCTTGGTCTCTCAACCATCCAGCAAACGAAAAAATCATTTCATCTTTAGCAGAGGTATCCATCGGCTATTCCCCCAATGACAGTTTCAGAACTAATTTAAGTTTAACATATATCCCTTTAGAAACGAAGAATTCTGTCCATTTGTCTTTACACAGGTATGATTATACAGATATAAGAAAAATATCCCTTACGAACAATAAAAAGTAAATTTAATGTATCATTCGATATAGTATGTCTATATCCTACACACTTCCCTAACTACATCCAATTTTTCTCTACAGTTATCATTCTCTACCTTTTATGTTAACTCAATGGTGGTTAGACCTTTATTATACGAATATAAATATAATACAAAAAAGACCAGCCAAGGATGGCTGATCTTTTCAAAATGGCTTGGCGGCGTCCTACTCTCACAGGGGGAAACCCCCAACTACCATCGGCGCTGAAGAGCTTAACTGCCGTGTTCGGAATGGGAACGGGTGTGACCTCTTCGCTATCGTCACCAAACAATAAAGGAACGTTGTTCCTTCAAAACTAGATAATAAGAAGGTATTTCATTTTTTAAAGCGTGGTTAAGTCCTCGATCTATTAGTATCAGTCAGCTCCACATGTCGCCACGCTTCCACCTCTGACCTATCAACCTGATCATCTTTCAGGGATCTTACTAGCTTGCGCTATGGGAAATCTCATCTCGAGGGGGGCTTCATGCTTAGATGCTTTCAGCACTTATCCCGTCCGCACGTAGCTACCCAGCTATGCCTTTGGCAAGACAACTGGTACACCAGCGGTGCGTCCATCCCGGTCCTCTCGTACTAAGGACAGCTCCTCTCAAATTTCCTGCGCCCGCGACGGATAGGGACCGAACTGTCTCACGACGTTCTGAACCCAGCTCGCGTACCGCTTTAATGGGCGAACAGCCCAACCCTTGGGACCGACTACAGCCCCAGGATGCGATGAGCCGACATCGAGGTGCCAAACCTCCCCGTCGATGTGGACTCTTGGGGGAGATAAGCCTGTTATCCCCGGGGTAGCTTTTATCCGTTGAGCGATGGCCCTTCCATGCGGAACCACCGGATCACTAAGCCCGACTTTCGTCCCTGCTCGACTTGTAGGTCTCGCAGTCAAGCTCCCTTGTGCCTTTACACTCTACGAATGATTTCCAACCATTCTGAGGGAACCTTTGGGCGCCTCCGTTACTCTTTAGGAGGCGACCGCCCCAGTCAAACTGCCCACCTGACACTGTCTCCCACCCCGATAAGGGGCGCGGGTTAGAATTTCAATACAGCCAGGGTAGTATCCCACCAACGCCTCCACCGAAGCTAGCGCTCCGGCTTCTCAGGCTCCTACCTATCCTGTACAAGCTGTACCAAAATTCAATATCAGGTCGCAGTAAAGCTCCACGGGGTCTTTCCGTCCTGTCGCGGGTAACCTGCATCTTCACAGGTACTATAATTTCACCGAGTCTCTCGTTGAGACAGTGCCCAGATCGTTACACCTTTCGTGCGGGTCGGAACTTACCCGACAAGGAATTTCGCTACCTTAGGACCGTTATAGTTACGGCCGCCGTTTACTGGGGCTTCGGTTCAAAGCTTCGCTTGCGCTAACCTCTCCCCTTAACCTTCCAGCACCGGGCAGGTGTCAGCCCCTATACTTCGCCTTGCGGCTTCGCAGAGACCTGTGTTTTTGCTAAACAGTCGCCTGGGCCTATTCACTGCGGCTTTTCTGGGCTATTCACCCTAAAAAGCACCCCTTCTCCCGAAGTTACGGGGTCATTTTGCCGAGTTCCTTAACGAGAGTTCTCTCGCACACCTTAGGATTCTCTCCTCGCCTACCTGTGTCGGTTTGCGGTACGGGCACCTTACATCTCACTAGAGGCTTTTCTTGGCAGCGTGGAATCAGGAACTTCGGTACTATATTTCCCTCGCCATCACAGCTCCGCCTTAATGGAAACGGGATTTGCCTCGTTTCCGGCCTAACTGCTTGGACGCGCATATCCAACAGCGCGCTTACCCTATCCTTCTGCGTCCCCCCATCGTTCAAACGATGTATAGGTGGTACAGGAATATCAACCTGTTGTCCATCGCCTACGCCTTTCGGCCTCGGCTTAGGTCCCGACTAACCCTGAGCGGACGAGCCTTCCTCAGGAAACCTTAGGCATTCGGTGGAAGGGATTCTCACCCTTCTTTCGCTACTCATACCGGCATTCTCACTTCTAAGCGCTCCACCAGTCCTTCCGGTCTGACTTCAACGCCCTTAGAACGCTCTCCTACCATCGACACCATACGGTGTCAATCCACAGCTTCGGTGATACGTTTAGCCCCGGTACATTTTCGGCGCGGAGTCACTCGACCAGTGAGCTATTACGCACTCTTTAAATGATGGCTGCTTCTGAGCCAACATCCTGGTTGTCTAAGCAACTCCACATCCTTTTCCACTTAACGTATACTTTGGGACCTTAGCTGGTGGTCTGGGCTGTTTCCCTTTCGACTACGGATCTTATCACTCGCAGTCTGACTCCCAAGAATAAGTATTTGGCATTCGGAGTTTGACTGAATTCGGTAACCCGTTGGGGGCCCCTAGTCCAATCAGTGCTCTACCTCCAATACTCTCATCTTGAGGCTAGCCCTAAAGCTATTTCGGAGAGAACCAGCTATCTCCAGGTTCGATTGGAATTTCTCCGCTACCCACACCTCATCCCCGCACTTTTCAACGTGCGTGGGTTCGGGCCTCCATTCAGTGTTACCTGAACTTCACCCTGGACATGGGTAGATCACCTGGTTTCGGGTCTACGACCTCATACTCATTCGCCCTATTCAGACTCGCTTTCAGCTGCGGCTCCGTCTTATCAACTTAACCTCGCATGAAATCGTAACTCGCCGGTTCATTCTACAAAAGGCACGCCATTACCCATTAACGGGCTTTGACTACTTGTAGGCACACGGTTTCAGGATCTATTTCACTCCCCTTCCGGGGTGCTTTTCACCTTTCCCTCACGGTACTGGTTCACTATCGGTCACTAGGTAGTATTTAGCCTTGGGAGATGGTCCTCCCTGCTTCCGACGGGATTTCTCGTGTCCCGCCGTACTCAGGATCCACTCAGGAGGGAACGAAGTTTCAACTACAGGGTTTTTACCTTCTTTGACGGACCTTTCCAGATCACTTCATTTACCCCGTTCCTTTGTAACTCCATGTTGAGTGTCCTACAACCCCAAGAGGCAAGCCTCTTGGTTTGGGCTAATTCCGTTTCGCTCGCCGCTACTCAGGAAATCGCATTTGCTTTCTCTTCCTCCGGGTACTTAGATGTTTCAGTTCCCCGGGTCTGCCTTCAGTACCCTATGTATTCAGGTAAAGATACTGTTCCATTACGAACAGTGGGTTTCCCCATTCGGAAATCTCCGGATCAAAGCTTACTTACAGCTCCCCGAAGCATATCGGTGTTAGTCCCGTCCTTCATCGGCTCCTAGTGCCAAGGCATCCACCGTGCGCCCTTTCTAACTTAACCGTTAAAAAGATCTTACTGATGCTTTGAAAAAATTAATTGCCTTCTATCTATTATCTAGTTTTCAAGGAACAAAGAAGAAAAAACTTCATCACAACGTGATGAGATCTTTCGAATCTGAATGAATTACTCATTCAAAACTGAACAAAACAAAAGCGCTCTCGTATTTATCCTTAGAAAGGAGGTGATCCAGCCGCACCTTCCGATACGGCTACCTTGTTACGACTTCACCCCAATCATCTGTCCCACCTTAGGCGGCTGGCTCCATAAAGGTTACCTCACCGACTTCGGGTGTTACAAACTCTCGTGGTGTGACGGGCGGTGTGTACAAGGCCCGGGAACGTATTCACCGCGGCATGCTGATCCGCGATTACTAGCGATTCCGGCTTCATGTAGGCGAGTTGCGACCTACAATCCGAACTGAGAATGGCTTTATGGGATTCGCTTACCTTCGCAGGTTTGCGACCCTTTGTACCATCCATTGTAGCACGTGTGTAGCCCAGGTCATAAGGGGCATGATGATTTGACGTCATCCCCACCTTCCTCCGGTTTGTCACCGGCAGTCACCTTAGAGTGCCCAACTGAATGCTGGCAACTAAGATCAAGGGTTGCGCTCGTTGCGGGACTTAACCCAACATCTCACGACACGAGCTGACGACAACCATGCACCACCTGTCACTCTGTCCCCCGAAGGGGAACGCCCTATCTCTAGGGTTGTCAGAGGATGTCAAGACCTGGTAAGGTTCTTCGCGTTGCTTCGAATTAAACCACATGCTCCACCGCTTGTGCGGGCCCCCGTCAATTCCTTTGAGTTTCAGCCTTGCGGCCGTACTCCCCAGGCGGAGTGCTTAATGCGTTAGTCTGCGAGCACTAAAGGGCGGAAACCCTCTAACACTTAGCACTCATCGTTTACGGCGTGGACTACCAGGGTATCTAATCCTGTTTGCTCCCCACGCTTTCGCGCCTCAGTGTCAGTTACAGACCAGAAAGTCGCCTTCGCCACTGGTGTTCCTCCAAATCTCTACGCATTTCACCGCTACACTTGGAATTCCACTTTCCTCTTCTGCACTCAAGTTCCCCAGTTTCCAATGACCCTCCACGGTTGAGCCGTGGGCTTTCACATCAGACTTAAGGAACCACCTGCGCGCGCTTTACGCCCAATAATTCCGGACAACGCTTGCCACCTACGTATTACCGCGGTCGCTGGCACGTAGTTAGCCGTGGCTTTCTGGTTAGGTACCGTCAAGGTACCAGCAGTTACTCTGGTACTTGTTCTTCCCTAACAACAGAACTTTACGACCCGAAGGCCTTCTTCGTTCACGCGGCGTTGCTCCGTCAGACTTTCGTCCATTGCGGAAGATTCCCTACTGTCGCCTCCCGTAGGAGTCTGGGCCGTGTCTCAGTCCCAGTGTGGCCGATCACCCTCTCAGGTCGGCTACGCATCGTCGCCTTGGTGAGCCATTACCTCACCAACTAGCTAATGCGCCGCGGGCCCATCTATAAGTGACAGCAAAACCGTCTTTCCATCTTCTCTCATGCGAGAAAAGAACGTATCCGGTATTAGCTCCGGTTTCCCGAAGTTATCCCAGTCTTATAGGCAGGTTGCCCACGTGTTACTCACCCGTCCGCCGCTAATCTCAGGGAGCAAGCTCCCTGAGATTCGCTCGACTTGCATGTATTAGGCACGCCGCCAGCGTTCGTCCTGAGCCAGGATCAAACTCTCCGAAGAAATGTTTGACTTGCTCATTTTGCTTTTTGATAGTGTGTGCTCACTTTTAAAAATTAACGTTGGCGCTTTGTTTTGTTCAGTTTTCAAAGAGCAATTTTATCGTCGTTCTTTCGAACAACTTGTTTATTCATCATAACACGCTATTGATTAGTTGTCAACTTCTGCGAAGTTTTTAACTTGTTTTAAATCGCTGTGTTTTTCAGCGACCATTTCATCTTAACATTTTCATAATAAGAAGTCAACAGTTATTATTTCTTTTAGTAATCTACCAAAAGTGGATGAAGTTTTTTGTTTGTCGTACTTGGTGCTTATTTATATTAATCCTTTCCTACCTTAAAGTCAACACATTATATATAAAAAAATCATTTTTATTTTAAGCTCCATTAAGAATGCCCTTTATTAAGAAGAAACAATACCTATATTAGGTTCGTAAAAGTGTTTATCTATCGTGTTAAGTTAAACTATTCAGAAACAAGATCAATAAAAAGTCTTCTTATTAAGTTTAACAGCTACTGGGGTAAGCTAGTCTTGCCCTTATGATTCCCACTTGTATTCTGACCTTATAAAAGTCTTTATTTTTTTTCTAGATACTTTTTTCAAATTATACAAACACAAAAAAGACCAACCAGAATGGCTGATCTTTTCAAAATGGCTTGGCGGCGTCCTACTCTCACAGGGGGAAACCCCCAACTACCATCGGCGCTGAAGAGCTTAACTGCCGTGTTCGGAATGGGAACGGGTGTGACCTCTTCGCTATCGCCACCAAACAATAAAGGAACGTTGTTCCTTCAAAACTAGATAATAAGAAGGTATTTCATTTTTTAAAGCGTGGTTAAGTCCTCGATCTATTAGTATCAGTCAGCTCCACATGTCGCCACGCTTCCACCTCTGACCTATCAACCTGATCATCTTTCAGGGATCTTACTAGCTTGCGCTATGGGAAATCTCATCTCGAGGGGGCTTCATGCTTAGATGCTTTCAGCACTTATCCCGTCCGCACGTAGCTACCCAGCTATGCCTTTGGCAAGACAACTGGTACACCAGCGGTGCGTCCATCCCGGTCCTCTCGTACTAAGGACAGCTCCTCTCAAATTTCCTGCGCCCGCGACGGATAGGGACCGAACTGTCTCACGACGTTCTGAACCCAGCTCGCGTACCGCTTTAATGGGCGAACAGCCCAACCCTTGGGACCGACTACAGCCCCAGGATGCGATGAGCCGACATCGAGGTGCCAAACCTCCCCGTCGATGTGGACTCTTGGGGGAGATAAGCCTGTTATCCCCGGGGTAGCTTTTATCCGTTGAGCGATGGCCCTTCCATGCGGAACCACCGGATCACTAAGCCCGACTTTCGTCCCTGCTCGACTTGTAGGTCTCGCAGTCAAGCTCCCTTGTGCCTTTACACTCTACGAATGATTTCCAACCATTCTGAGGGAACCTTTGGGCGCCTCCGTTACTCTTTAGGAGGCGACCGCCCCAGTCAAACTGCCCACCTGACACTGTCTCCCACCCCGATAAGGGGCGCGGGTTAGAATTTCAATACAGCCAGGGTAGTATCCCACCAACGCCTCCACCGAAGCTAGCGCTCCGGCTTCTCAGGCTCCTACCTATCCTGTACAAGCTGTACCAAAATTCAATATCAGAGTCGCAGTAAAGCTCCACGGGGTCTTTCCGTCCTGTCGCGGGTAACCTGCATCTTCACAGGTACTATAATTTCACCGAGTCTCTCGTTGAGACAGTGCCCAGATCGTTACACCTTTCGTGCGGGTCGGAACTTACCCGACAAGGAATTTCGCTACCTTAGGACCGTTATAGTTACGGCCGCCGTTTACTGGGGCTTCGGTTCAAAGCTTCGCTTGCGCTAACCTCTCCCCTTAACCTTCCAGCACCGGGCAGGTGTCAGCCCCTATACTTCGCCTTGCGGCTTCGCAGAGACCTGTGTTTTTGCTAAACAGTCGCCTGGGCCTATTCACTGCGGCTTTTCCGGGCTATTCACCCTAAAAGCACCCCTTCTCCCGAAGTTACGGGGTCATTTTGCCGAGTTCCTTAACGAGAGTTCTCTCGCACACCTTAGGATTCTCTCCTCGCCTACCTGTGTCGGTTTGCGGTACGGGCACCTTACATCTCACTAGAGGCTTTTCTTGGCGGCGTGGAATCAGGAACTTCGGTACTATATTTCCCTCGCCATCACAGCTCCGCCTTAATGGAAACGGGATTTGCCTCGTTTCCGGCCTAACTGCTTGGACGCGCATATCCAACAGCGCGCTTACCCTATCCTTCTGCGTCCCCCCATCGTTCAAACGATGTATAGGTGGTACAGGAATATCAACCTGTTGTCCATCGCCTACGCCTTTCGGCCTCGGCTTAGGTCCCGACTAACCCTGAGCGGACGAGCCTTCCTCAGGAAACCTTAGGCATTCGGTGGAAGGGATTCTCACCCTTCTTTCGCTACTCATACCGGCATTCTCACTTCTAAGCGCTCCACCAGTCCTTCCGGTCTGACTTCAACGCCCTTAGAACGCTCTCCTACCATCGACACCATACGGTGTCAATCCACAGCTTCGGTGATACGTTTAGCCCCGGTACATTTTCGGCGCGGAGTCACTCGACCAGTGAGCTATTACGCACTCTTTAAATGATGGCTGCTTCTGAGCCAACATCCTGGTTGTCTAAGCAACTCCACATCCTTTTCCACTTAACGTATACTTTGGGACCTTAGCTGGTGGTCTGGGCTGTTTCCCTTTCGACTACGGATCTTATCACTCGCAGTCTGACTCCCAAGAATAAGTATTTGGCATTCGGAGTTTGACTGAATTCGGTAACCCGTTGGGGGCCCCTAGTCCAATCAGTGCTCTACCTCCAATACTCTCATCTTGAGGCTAGCCCTAAAGCTATTTCGGAGAGAACCAGCTATCTCCAGGTTCGATTGGAATTTCTCCGCTACCCACACCTCATCCCCGCACTTTTCAACGTGCGTGGGTTCGGGCCTCCATTCAGTGTTACCTGAACTTCACCCTGGACATGGGTAGATCACCTGGTTTCGGGTCTACGACCTCATACTCATTCGCCCTATTCAGACTCGCTTTCGTCGCGGCTCCGTCTTATCAACTTAACCTCGCATGAAATCGTAACTCGCCGGTTCATTCTACAAAAGGCACGCCATTACCCATTAACGGGCTTTGACTACTTGTAGGCACACGGTTTCAGGATCTATTTCACTCCCCTTCCGGGGTGCTTTTCACCTTTCCCTCACGGTACTGGTTCACTATCGGTCACTAGGTAGTATTTAGCCTTGGGAGATGGTCCTCCCTGCTTCCGACGGGATTTCTCGTGTCCCGCCGTACTCAGGATCCACTCAGGAGGGAACGAAGTTTCAACTACAGGGTTTTTACCTTCTTTGACGGACCTTTCCAGATCACTTCATTTACCCCGTTCCTTTGTAACTCCATGTTGAGTGTCCTACAACCCCAAGAGGCAAGCCTCTTGGTTTGGGCTAATTCCGTTTCGCTCGCCGCTACTCAGGAAATCGCATTTGCTTTCTCTTCCTCCGGGTACTTAGATGTTTCAGTTCCCCGGGTCTGCCTTCAGTACCCTATGTATTCAGGTAAAGATACTGTTCCATTACGAACAGTGGGTTTCCCCATTCGGAAATCTCCGGATCAAAGCTTACTTACAGCTCCCCGAAGCATATCGGTGTTAGTCCCGTCCTTCATCGGCTCCTAGTGCCAAGGCATCCACCGTGCGCCCTTTCTAACTTAACCGTTAAAAAAGATCTTACTGATGCTTTGAAAAAATTAATTGCCTTCTATCTATTATCTAGCTTTCAAGGAACAAAGAAGAAAAAACTTCATCACAACGTGATGAGATCTTTCGTATCTGAATGAATTACTCATTCAAAACTGAACAAAACAAAAGCGCTCTCGTATTTATCCTTAGAAAGGAGGTGATCCAGCCGCACCTTCCGATACGGCTACCTTGTTACGACTTCACCCCAATCATCTGTCCCACCTTAGGCGGCTGGCTCCATAAAGGTTACCTCACCGACTTCGGGTGTTACAAACTCTCGTGGTGTGACGGGCGGTGTGTACAAGGCCCGGGAACGTATTCACCGCGGCATGCTGATCCGCGATTACTAGCGATTCCGGCTTCATGTAGGCGAGTTGCAGCCTACAATCCGAACTGAGAATGGCTTTATGGGATTCGCTTACCTTCGCAGGTTTGCAGCCCTTTGTACCATCCATTGTAGCACGTGTGTAGCCCAGGTCATAAGGGGCATGATGATTTGACGTCATCCCCACCTTCCTCCGGTTTGTCACCGGCAGTCACCTTAGAGTGCCCAACTGAATGCTGGCAACTAAGATCAAGGGTTGCGCTCGTTGCGGGACTTAACCCAACATCTCACGACACGAGCTGACGACAACCATGCACCACCTGTCACTCTGTCCCCCGAAGGGGAACGCCCTATCTCTAGGGTTGTCAGAGGATGTCAAGACCTGGTAAGGTTCTTCGCGTTGCTTCGAATTAAACCACATGCTCCACCGCTTGTGCGGGCCCCCGTCAATTCCTTTGAGTTTCAGCCTTGCGGCCGTACTCCCCAGGCGGAGTGCTTAATGCGTTAGGCTGCGAGCACTAAAGGGCGGAAACCCTCTAACACTTAGCACTCATCGTTTACGGCGTGGACTACCAGGGTATCTAATCCTGTTTGCTCCCCACGCTTTCGCGCCTCAGTGTCAGTTACAGACCAGAAAGTCGCCTTCGCCACTGGTGTTCCTCCAAATCTCTACGCATTTCACCGCTACACTTGGAATTCCACTTTCCTCTTCTGCACTCAAGTTCCCCAGTTTCCAATGACCCTCCACGGTTGAGCCGTGGGCTTTCACATCAGACTTAAGGAACCACCTGCGCGCGCTTTACGCCCAATAATTCCGGACAACGCTTGCCACCTACGTATTACCGCGGTCGCTGGCACGTAGTTAGCCGTGGCTTTCTGGTTAGGTACCGTCAAGGTACCAGCAGTTACTCTGGTACTTGTTCTTCCCTAACAACAGAACTTTACGACCCGAAGGCCTTCTTCGTTCACGCGGCGTTGCTCCGTCAGACTTTCGTCCATTGCGGAAGATTCCCTACTGCTGCCTCCCGTAGGAGTCTGGGCCGTGTCTCAGTCCCAGTGTGGCCGATCACCCTCTCAGGTCGGCTACGCATCGTCGCCTTGGTGAGCCATTACCTCACCAACTAGCTAATGCGCCGCGGGCCCATCTATAAGTGACAGCCGAAACCGTCTTTCCATCTTCTCTCATGCGAGAAAAGAACGTATCCGGTATTAGCTCCGGTTTCCCGAAGTTATCCCAGTCTTATAGGCAGGTTGCCCACGTGTTACTCACCCGTCCGCCGCTAATCTCAGGGAGCAAGCTCCCATCGATTCGCTCGACTTGCATGTATTAGGCACGCCGCCAGCGTTCGTCCTGAGCCAGGATCAAACTCTCCGAAGAAATGTTTGACTTGCTCATTTTGCTTTTTGATAGTGTGTGCTCACTTTTAAAAATTAACGTTGGCGCTTTGTTTTGTTCAGTTTTCAAAGAGCAATTTTATCGTCATTCTTTCGAACAACTTGTTTATTCATCATAACACGCTATTGATTAGTTGTCAACTTCTGCGAAGTTTTTAACTTATTTTGAATCGCTGTGTTTTTCAGCGACCATTTCATCTTAACACTTTCATAATAAGAAGTCAATAGTTATTATTTCTTTTAGTAATCTACCAAAAGTGGATGAAGTTTTTTGTTTGTCGTACTTGGTGCTTATTTATATTAATCCTATTCCACTTGAAAGTCAACGACTATTCCTATTTTTATAGTTTTTATTTTGTTAGGCATTTTAACAACCTCTTAGATCGGTATTTTAGTAAACATATATTATAGAAGGAGTTGTATTTATTAATTGAAACCAAGCTAGATTTCTTTGTTATATTTAGGTACTCGCGTCAACGTATATCTTCCACAAGTATTTGCAGTCCTGTTTTTTTCTTGCCTTAAGTACCTTCTTGATGTATTGAACAAGAAACATAACCAAGTTGACTTTCTAAATCTTGTTATGATATTATATAACCAAGTAATATAATCGGAATAGTTAATATTATTAGAAAGACAGAATCTAATAATCAATAACCCCTTTTTTAATAGATTATGATTTAAAGGAGATGGAGATATGACAGCAGCAAAGGTAATACCAGGTGCAGAATCTTTTTTCCTCCCTGGCAATTCTATCGGAATCCTCATTTGCCATGGCTTTAATGGCACACCACAAAGTGTAAGGTATTTAGGTGATAACCTCGCTGCTAAAGGCTATACAGTCTATGCTCCACGTTTGAAGGGCCATGGTACCGATGAGCTGGATATGGAAACGTGCCATTATCAAGATTGGGTACATGATGTCGAGACTGCCTATGCAAAGCTAAAGCAAACCTGCACATATGTATTTGCAATAGGACAATCAATGGGCGGCGCCCTTGTTTTGGATTTAGCGACAAAAGTACCTTGTGAAGGAATTCTCACTATTAACGCCGCACTTCAAGTTCCTGAGTATGAAATCTATCGTAACCCATCGGTTCCGCGTTTCATTCCTGAAGGTGAGCCTGACGTAAAAGACGATACTGTTACTGAAATCACTTATGACCAAGTTCCCTCAAAAGCAATTAATCAGTTGCTTGATATTATGGAGCATACAAGTCAACAGCTCGAAAACATTAGCTGCCCGATACTTCTTTTTCATTCTCCAGAAGATCACGTTGTACCAGCCCAATGTTCCAATCAAATATACGATACTGTATTGTCCCTTGATAAGGAATTAATCGCCCTTGAAAATTCCTATCATGTTGCTTCGTTGGATTATGATAAAGATCAAATCATTGAACAGGCTTATCGCTTCATTCAAATTCACAGTAAAAAGGCAACAATCGCTTCATAAATGATTCTTATATACAACTTGGTTTACTCGACCTATACAAGGGTATATATAGTATATAAAGAAAAAGGAGGCAGCATAATGAGCAGTTTATCAGACAAAGTAAAAAGTACGGTCAATAAAGTAAAAGGCGAAACGAAAGACCAGGTCGGTAACGCGAAAAATGATCCTCACTTACAAGCAGAAGGTAAAGTTGATAAATTAAAAGGCAATCTCCAAGACGCTGTTAGTAAATTGAAAAATAAACGTTAATTAGCAAATTAAAATCGCAGGATACTACATCGAAACTCTCCTATATAAGAATTTCCACACCACAGAAGAGGCTGCAGGTATAAACTGCAGCCTCTTCCTTTTTCAATTAGCTTGAATTACAACAACACACATATCATCCGGCTGGTCTTGTTGCATTTCAGGGGGCATAACAAAATCAATAGGAGCGGTTTCCTTGATATCAAACCAACTCGTTGAGACCGCTTCTTGTATTTGATTCAGCCCTTCGGTGCCATCCCGATCGATAGCCTCCATGACTCCATCTGTAAATAACAGAAGTTGAATTCTGTCTTCATAATGAATGATTGATTTCTCTATATTCATCTCAGTGAAGAATCCCACAGGACATGTCCCTTTTGAAAGAGAAGCCACTTTTCCATCATCCATTAAAGCGAAGCCTGGAGGATGTCCAGCGTTAACATATTCCACTGTTTTTTGCTCTGTATCAATAATCATATAAATCGCTGTAAAATAATAGTGCACTTGGTTATCTTCTTTATTAAGGACACTCATCCAGTGATTCATTTCGTTTATGACTGCAACAGGATCTGTATGTGTCCGAATCGCATCCCTCAAAACAGAGGAAATAAACATACAAACAAGTGAAGCGGATATTCCATGACCCATCATATCAAGCAGAATGATTCCATATCGATTTTCATCAATGCGATGCCAATAGTACATGTCTCCCGCTAACTTATTTGCAGGTAAGTATGAGGCTTTGATAGTTAAGTGGTCATTGTGAATGGGCTCACTTAAGAGACTGCTTTGGACCTGCATCGAGAGATCTAATTCATTACGAATTTTTTCATCCTGCATTTTATGCCAATCTTTTTCATATTTAAGCCTTAATCCCACACGAATCCGGGCCAGCAAGTCAATTTTATTAATAGGCTTCATTATATAATCAATACCGCCCACATCAAGTGCCTCGGCCACCTTGTTTGAGTCTTCAAGTGCGGTCACAAAAATCACGGGTATATCTTTAAGGTGTGGGATATTTTGAAGTCGTCTGCACGCCTCTATTCCATCGATTTCAGGCATCATAATATCAAGCAGAATGATATCAACAGAAGTCTCCTTTGGTTTTAGACCATCCACCTGTAAATATTCAAACATCTCCACAGCAGAAGTTAATGATAGAAAATCCGTATAGCCAGCCCTCTTTAGAATTTTCTCTATAACGAAAAGGTTAACCTGGTTATCATCTACGATTAATATCGTCATTCTTTTATTCCCCTTTTGGCTTATATCGAGCGGCAAGTTTTTATCTTTATTATGTAAATGCGTTTCATTATTGTGGTTTCCTATAGGGTAGTTTCCATTTTATTATAACGAAGCTCAGTCTCTTTTAATAATAATAAACCACTTTATCATCACATTCGCAGACCAATTCATTATATATACCCGTTACTATGACACTCTAAACATATTATAAGAATTTTTTTGTATCACCCAAAAACAGGGTGTAAACATATTACTAGTGGCCTAATGAAAAAGAGGAGTCCGCTAGATATGCGAACTCCCCCTTCTTATAATTTCCGATAAATCCGTTCCTTTGAATCAAAGTCCTCATAATCTTCCGATAAGGAAGATGTATGAAGTGTTTCCTTACTACCAACTGCAAGAAAGCCTTCTTTACTAAGACTGTCATAAAACAAATGGTTTACATAGGTTTGTAATTCACCGGTAAAGTAAATCATCACATTTCGGCACATGATAATATGAAACTCATTGAACGAACCATCAGTGACCAAATTATGCTGGAAAAACACTATGTTTTTAAGAAGGCTAGAATTAAGATAGGCATTTTGATAATCCGTCGTATAATACTCCGAAAATTCCTGTTTTCCGCCGGCCTGCAAATAGTTTTTTGTATAAGACTGCATTCTATTTAGCGGAAGTATCCCTTTTTCCGCATGACGGAGAACATCTTCATTCATATCAGTCGCATAAATTTTCGCCTTTTCATAAAGCCCCTCTTCCTTCAGAAGGATGGCCATTGAGAAGGCTTCTTCACCAGTCGAACAACCCGCATGCCAAATTCTAATTTCCGGGAGCTGTTTTAAAAGCGGTACAATTTTTAATCGAAAAGCTTTAAAGAAATCCGGGTCGCGAAACATTTCAGTAACGTTTATCGAAAAATCATTCAGAAGTTTCTCGACATACCCTTTTTCATATAAAACCATTTCAATCATTCCACTTATCCTACGAATATGGTCCAGCCTCATCCGATTTTCAACTCTCCGCTTTATAGAAGAACGCATATATTTCCGAAAATCAAAGCCGGAAACAGAATAAATGGCTTGCAATAATAATTCAATTTCTACATCTTCTCGTTCTTCAACAGTTAATGTATCCTTCATGAAAAACCTTCCTTACCCGTACTATCAATTAATTAGTCAGCCACACACGAAGAACTGATAGCAACTGATCTAATTTTAATGGCTTACTGACATAGTCGGACGCGCCAGCTTTCAGGCATTTTTCCCTATCGCCTTTCATCGCTTTAGCTGTTAAAGCGATGATTGGTAGATTCTCGAACTTATTCTGCTCGCGAATTCTAGTCATCGTTTCATAACCATCCATTCCTGGCATCATTATATCCATTAATATTGCATCTATATTATTCCCTTTTTCAAGAAGCTCCAAACATTCATAGCCATTTTCAGCCGTAAGGATTTCCATCCCCTCATGCTTCAGGGCATTTTTTAGTGCAAAGATATTACGGTGGTCATCATCGACGACCAGTACGGTTTTATTGCAGAATGGATTACCATTTTTCTTGCCGTCACCATCGAATATTACGACATCCTGTTCTTCCTGCTCTACAAAAGATTCGGCTGCTTCATGGGTAGCTGCTGCCACTTCAGGAGAAGCAGCTATTGCTTCGCCAACATGTTTGAAGCCCTCTGGCATACTTGGAATAAAGAAGGTAAATGTACTACCTTGGCCTTCTTTACTATCTACAATGACCCAGCCTCCTAGCAGCTTAGCAAATTCACGACATATGGAAAGCCCAAGTCCTGTACCACCGTATTTCCTCATTGTAGCTCCGTCGCCTTGCTGGAACGCCTCAAAGATTAGTTTCTGCTTTTCCTTGGAAATTCCAATACCAGTATCCGCCACATTAATTTCAATCCAATTGCTTGCACCTTTTGTTTGAATCCACTGTGCGACATTTTCTTCATCCGCTTTTTTAATTCGGACAGACACAGAACCTTTTTCCGTGAATTTAAATGCGTTGGACAATAAGTTTTTCAAGATTTGCTGGAAGCGCTGTTCATCCGTAAAGAAAATGTCCGGTACATTTTTATCTTTATCGATTATAAAGTCGATGTTCTTTTTCTTCGCTACATGATCAAAGTTACGGTGCAAAACCTCAGGCAGCTCACTCATATTCATTTCGTCGAAGACAACTTCAAGTTTTCCAACTTCAACTTTTGATAAATCCAGAATATCATTAATCAATGTTAATAAATCTTGACCTGATGAGTTAATAACACGAGCAAATTCCTGCTGCTCTTCATTTAATTTACTATCATTAGGATCAGAAAGCATTTCAGATAAAATCAAAATACTGTTAAGCGGCGTCCGCAATTCATGGGACATATTTGCCATGAACTCCGATTTGTATTTTGAACTTAACTTTAATTCTTCTGCTTGTTTTTCAAGATTTAATTTTGCGACTTGAAGCTCTTTCGATTTATCTTCGGTTTCGCGATTTCTCTCTTCTAATTGTTCGTTAATCATCCGCAACTCTTCAGCCTGTGTTTGCAATTCCTCTGATTGGGCCTGCATTTCCTCTGACTGAGATTGTAACTCTTCCGATTGAGCCTGCAACTCTTCGGTCTGTGCCTGTGATTCTTTCAATAAACGCTCTATTTCCATCCGACCTTCTACATTATTGATCGTGATGCCTAGAGTATCCAACACACGGGTTAAGAAACTTTTTTGCAACTTCGTAAAGGTCTCCAAGCTTGCCAATTCAACCATTGCAATAACTTCATCCTCAAATACGACCGGTGCAATGACAATGCTTTTAGGATTGACTTCCCCTAGCCCTGTTGTAACCAAATGGAAGTCTTCTGGAATATTGTCGATGAATTTCGATTTTCCTTCTTGAGCGCATTGTCCAATCAAACCTTCACCCAATCGAAATTCACGTCTACCTGCATCCTCACCATCTCCTGCAAAGCTGGAAAGCTTTACAAAACGCATATCTTTTCCCACACCTCGCCTGACGTAAATCGCCCCAATGGACGCTCCCATCATCGGCGCAAGCCTTGTAATGAACCTGTCAGCAAGAACCTCCACATCAACAATACGCTGATACATGGTAGCAATATCTGCAACACGAGTCTGAATCCAGTTCTGTTCACTGATTTTTTCAGTGAAATCTTTCTCCTTTTGATTATAGGCTTCAAGCGATTCTGCCATATCATTGAAGGATCGAGCGATATCACCAATTTCATCTTTTGTTCGAACTGAAATTCTTGGTACTACCGATAAGTTTTTAAAATCAATATTCTTGATGACCTTCGTAATGGATTGCAAATCTTTTGATGTGCTGCGAATCATCCAAACCATCGTTACTGAAATAACTAAAATGCTAAGAATAACAGCAAAGATTGTGAAACTAATCATATCTTCATAGGTTTGTTTCGAATTTCTTAAGGTTTCTTTCATAATGCCTTCTTGGAAATCTTTAAAGTCATCCATCGCGCTGATAACTTTTGTCCGCTTTTCCCGCTGATCTCTCATCAACCTGGAAATATTTTCAGAAGAATTTTCTTCTTGTATATTTTGAATAATCTCAGTCTCTGTTATGGAGTAAGATGTATATTGAGTCTCAAACTCTTTCAACAATTGCTTTGCTTTTACTTTATTTAAAGTACCAGATAATTCAGCAATTTGTGATTCAATCAAACTATGATTCTCTTTTATAATTTCTAGACTATTGGCTCTTTCTTCTTTATTCGCATCATCAGCAGCAAACAAAATTTCACGGTCTGACCTTGAAAACAACTGACGGATTTCCATCGAAGCTTGAACTTTTTCATAGCGGTTTTCAACTATTTCGGTCATACTGCTCTTTAAATTGTTAAGCGTAAACATCATGAAAGAAAGTAATATAGCCAAGAAAAGCAAGATTAAACCGAACCCTAACATTTGCTTCCTCTTAAAACCCATTTTTCCGCCTACCTTCTTCTCTTAATTTATAATCAGCCAGAAAAAGAATGTCTTTGCAAAGATAAATCTTATTACTAACATTCCAATATGTTTATATTTAGATAGATTTAATGTCTCACTCTACATTTTAACATTTTCATAGTATAAATTGTGACCTACAGCGTTATTATTCATGAAATCCTTTTCCATTAGAGTAGTAGTCTACCTTTTTAATTGTAAGTAATCCATACTCAATTATTAATTCATTATTTAGTAAAATTATAAAAACCGAAAGCTTTCGCTTTCGGTTTTTCGTGATTATTAAATTTTCTTAACTTCAACATATAAGACATGATGGCCATCCATCTCTTTTACGGTAAATTCAAAGCCGGCATATTCTATTCTATCGCCGACTGCAATTTCAAATCGCCCTGTTAGGAACCAACCGCCCAATGTATCTATATCTTCTTCTGGCAATTCTATTGCAAGGGTATCATTAACATCTTCGACCAATGTTTTTGCATCAAAAACATAATGTCCCTCATCAATTTTTTGAATAAGCGGCCGTTCGTCTTGGTCAAATTCATCTCGTATTTCTCCGACGATTTCTTCGAGAATGTCTTCAACCGTAACAAGACCTGCAGTACCGCCATATTCATCTGTTAAAACGGCCATATGAATCCGTTCCTTCTGCATTTTCAGTAGTAAATCATGAATTGCGATTGTTTCAAGAACACGAATAATTGGAGTTACAAATGAATCAACCGTCAATTCTGAAACATTTTCTTCTGTAATTGTTGCTGTATAAAGACGCTTGATATTGACCATACCCACTACATTATCTTTATCACCGTCTATAACAGGATAACGGGTGTATTGCTCTTCTTGAATGAGTTCAACAACCTCCAATAAGGGCATACCTTTTTCAATTACCGTCATTTCCGTACGAGGAACCATAATCTCATTGGCAATACGCTCATCAAATTCAAAAATTTGGTTTACATATTTATATTCTGATTGATTAATCTCACCGCTTTTATAGCTTTCTGATAAAATAATGCGCAGTTCTTCTTCTGAGTGAGCCATTTCGGATTCAGAAGCAGGCTTTAACCCGAACATGCCTGTAAGAACACGAGCAGAACCATTCAATAACCAAATAAACGGGTACAAAATACGATAAAACAGAATTAATGGCTTTGAAAACATTAATGTTACTTCCTCAGCCTTTTGAATCGCAACTGTTTTTGGTGCTAGTTCCCCGACTACAACGTGAAGGAATGTGACAGAACCAAACGCGATCACGAAAGAGATAATATGACTTACGGATTCATCTAATCCCCATCTTAAAAACAATGGTCTAAATATTGCCTCCACCGTCGGTTCACCCAGCACCCCTAAACCTAATGCGGTTACTGTAATCCCCAATTGACAAGCAGATAAGTACTCATCAATATGTGTGGTTACTTTCTTGGCTGCAAGTGCATTTCTATGTCCTTCTTCAATCAATTGATTAATGCGAGAACTTCTGACTTTTACGATTGCAAATTCTGAGGCAACAAAAAATGCCGTTAATGCTATTAATACAGCTACTGCTAATAATTTTATAAAAATCTCCAATATGTGCGGGTTTACCATGTATATACCCTACCTTGAGTAATACCCAGGAATAGGAAAACACGGTTTAATCCCAAGCACCTCCTGTGTAAATGGTTAATGTCCATTTCAAAAACAAACTGAATTTTAACATGAATGCCTCATCCCAACCATTTTGTGAAGAAGTCCTTTATTAATATGCACCTTAGTACAGTAAACTATCGAGAATAAATCTGGATTATACTAACAACACTAATAATGATTGGATTAAGGCAATACTTTCGTGAGAAATCTGTTTTTTTAGAAGAAGTTCATTTTTTTCGTCCTTTTCAATCAGCCTGATTACTTCCCGTAGTTCCTCATTCAAGCCATCCAGTTTACTTTTCAGTTGAAGTCCTGTTTCCTCAATGACAGATGAAACTTCCTTGTCCTGGTTAAATAGTTCCTTTATATCTTCTAATGAAAGGTTTTTTCTTTTATACTCCTCAATCCGGTGAAGCCGTTCAAGTTCCCTGACTGAATAATAACGGTAGTTAGAGGCGGAACGTTCTGCTTTTAGCAGGCCCATGTTTGTATAGTAATCAACAGTTCTCTTCGTAACATTCGCCATTTCCGCCAACTCGCCAATTTTCAACGTCTCGTTCCCAATATAACCCCTCCCAACCGTCACGTGATGGTTTAGACAAACTAATACATTGTCTTTTGTTCCACCCTGACATTAAATTCTATTCTCTAATCGTACATTATTTTTACTCAAAATAAAAATATTTAATATTGGGTAAAGATATTTTTTTTAGTTACACATCTTTACACTCCACAAGTAAACAAAAAACCGATTATTTTCAATAACCGGTTTAATTTATCATTCTATTTTATGCCGTTTATTTTTTTGTTTTAGCTGAAAATTGATTGCTCAATATTTTAGGACCGCATTGGCATATCGAAGAATGCTTTAGTTTTTTTATTGGTGTACCGCATGTTTGACAAACTTTTGTTACCATTATACCGTCCTCCTACTTTAACTAATTGTTATATATTATATTATACCGTTTTAATAATAATAATCAATACTAAATAAAAATTATTATAAATAAGGAGGTTTAGTTTTGATTTTATAGACTTTGTTATCATTCCCACTTAACAAGTAGCTATAATAAAGATAAAATATAATAAAACTCATCAGGGAGGTTGGTATTTAAATGACGAGTGAAATTCGTTCTATTCCCCGTCCCTTAGTACGCACGAATCAATGGGTCATATTTTCAAGTGTGGTGACTGCCTTACTAACTGGTCAAATATGGATATTAGCGATTCCGTTTACAGCAGGACTTTTAGGGCTTATCTTTAATTTCAATCCGATTATGCGGCTTGCAAAGCTCTTCTTGAAAAAGCGGCCTTCTGATTATATTCCGGAAGATCATTCACAACAGCAATTCAACCAAGTTATTGCAGTCGTTTGCTTGGGACTTGGATTAATTTCTTTCTTGCTTGGTTGGACCGTTTCAGGATATATTTTTACGGTGATGGTCGGGCTTGCTTCTTTCATAGCCATCCTTGGATTCTGCATTGGTTGCTTTATCCTCTATCAATGGAAACAATATTCCTATCGCCGATCTCTGCGCTAGATACTACAAAAGAGGACTGACATTCGTCAGTCCCCTTTTTTTATTCAGATGCATGTACAGAATTATTTTTTTTAACCCAATAGGTAGCCAATAAGATCAACAGAATTAATACAGCTTGCGGAAGTATCGTTTCTACTGTCGGATAAAGTCCTATCCATTCTACAAACGGGAAGGAAGTAATCGTATGTGTCTGCAGAACTTGTGAAACTTGAAGTGAATGAATAGAGACCCCAAGAATCTTAAATGCCAAAACATAGATGAGTATCGTTGCTGCTTTAAAGAATAGGGTAATCGGTAGTTTCACGCTGTAACGTAGCATGATAAAACCAATCACTACTAATATGAGGAAGGCAATTGCAATCCCGCTTAATAGCTGCTTCAATTCCATATACGGCGCCATACCTGCATAAAAGATAATTGTCTCCGCACCTTCACGGAAAATGGATAAAAAGCTAATTAAAGCAAACGAGACGATACTACCTGTAGCAATAGCTTGGTCCATTCGCTTGCCAATATAACGGTTCCATGCATGGATATTCGATTTACTATGGAGCCAAAGGCCAATTGTCAACATCATCAATACTGCCACTATCCCAGTGATTCCCTCAATGTACTCACGGCTTGACGCAGCCGTAATTTGAGAGAAAACAATATTGATGATGACCGCAAAGATAGTACTCGCGGCTAATCCAGCACCGACCCCTGTCCAAATCCATTTTTGTTTGTCCGCTTGTCCAATTTTCTTTAGAAAAGACAATAATGTCGCTACAATCAAGAGTGCTTCTAGCCCCTCCCGTAAAAGAATCAAAGCAGCATCCCATGTTGTATAGCTCGTATCATCAATCAAGGGTAGCAACCGGGTGTTTAAATCCGAAACGATATCCTTCGCTTCCTCTGCTTTTATCTTTTTCGATTGTAACAAGCTGATTGCGGTCGGAACTTTTGTTTCCATATCACTGTACAACTTGCTGTCTCTTGTTGAAACTTCCCCTTCGACATTAGGCCAAATTGTTAAAATTTCATTCAACTGATCAATTGCTGAATCGATATCATTTTTTTCAATATCGGTTACGCTTCCTTGTAAGAGTTGTGTAACATCTCCAAGTGAATAAGTCACCTTCTGGTCTTCTTCTTTAACCTTACCAGCAAGAAAATCCTCCAGTAAACCTTTTAATTCAGAAAGATTCGTTTTGGCTTTTTCCGAATCAGGTGGGTCCTGGGTAATGGCTATCCGCACAAAGGCCATATACGTTTCAATCTTACCGTATGAAGCAACACTTTCCTCCCGAACAACAACCTCTGCGTCAATCCAATGATTCCGTAGGTTTGTATATTGACTCTTAGCTTGAACAAAGTCACCTTCAGCTATTGTTGCATCCAACTCATCTATTAATGGGATTAACGCTTGTAACCGGTCTTTATAGACCGTCTTATCTACTGGGTTTTCCTCTGTATCATATGTAATAAGAGTACTTGATAAAGCCGATAATTGCTTTTTAATTTCATCAGCGTCTGCTTCGTTCTTCACAGCACTTTTTACAGCCAATAGTTGCTTATCAACTTTCTTCGCAACTTCACTGTCCGTTTTTATCATTTTCCAATCTTTTTCAAATAAAGCTATATTATCCGAAACTGCGTCAAGGTCGCCGGATTTTGTCTTCATTAAACTATCGCCAATATAGACAAAAAGCTGATCATGATTTTCACCTGCCGAAACAACTCGTACTGCAGATGAAATAAATAAAAGACTGACTATTAAAACCAATATCCCACTTTTCCATTTAGAAACAGTCATACTGGTACCCTCCTTATTTATGAACTAAAATCGCCAACCCGGATACGCATCCATGCTGGCGATTTTCTCGTCTATCTTTTAAAATTCAATTACCTAAAAAGGGATTCTCCGATATAGCCACCCTTTTTCACACCTGGCAAACAAGCAAATACAGCACTACCTCGGTGAATGATATATTCATTCAGCTTATCATTTTTCGCAAGGCGTTCCTGTATAGGAACAAATTGTTTACTTGGGTTGCGTTGATAACAAATGAACAGAAGGCCAGCGTTCAAGCTTCCTGTTTTAGGATCCATTCCATCCGCATATGAATAAGGACGCCGCAGAATCTTTGCTTTTCCGTCCCCCCTGGATAGACTCATATGCGAATCTTCTGGAATAATCCGATTTCCATTTTTATCTTTAGCTTCTAAATCAACACTATCAAATTCATTCTTCATCCCTAATGGAGCTCCACTGTCACGGTGACGGCCAAATGTATTTTCCTGCTCTTTCAATATAGTACGGTCCCATACTTCAATGTACATCTGAATTCGGCGTACAACCATATAACTGCCGCCAACAAGCCAGTCTGGACCATCCCCAGCCTTTACCCAAACATGATCATTCATTTCACTACTTTTCTTCGTATCCGGATTGGCAGTTCCGTCCTTAAACCCGAATAAGTTACGCGGTGTCGTTTTTTGAGAATCGGCTTGTTTAGTACGTTGGAAACCTGTTTGGGCCCAATGAATAATCGTTTTCCCTCTCCCGATTCTCACTAAGTTCCTAACGGCATGAAAAGCAACCTGAAGATCATCTGCACATGCTTGAATACAAATATCTCCACCGCTCCAAGAATCTTCTAACGCATCTAAAGGGAATTTGGGCAGATCCTTTAATTCAGCAGGCTTTTTCGATTTCAAACCAAACCGATCTTTACCATTCTTCGTAAATAGGGTAGGACCCACTCCAAAAGTAATCGTCAAATTAGAGGGTGACAATTCTTTTGCTTCCCCAGTATCTTTTGGAGGCATACTAGCATTTAGAGAAGCTTCGCCTACCAATTTTCCCTCTGTCATCTGAGCCGCTGCTTCTGTCCAGTCCTTAAATAGCTGGATTAAGTCGGATTTATTATCTGTCGTAACTTCCAGTGCTGCAAAATAAAGGTTATCCTGAGCTTCAGTAGTAATGCCCGCTTGATTGGCCCCATAAAATGGAACAATATCATTAGTTTGTCCATTTGCCTTCGAATCAGATAGATTCAAAAGCCCACCAAATCCAGAGGCTCCTATCACGACTCCGACCCCACCAACTCCTGCTGTTTTCAACATATTGCGACGACTTACTTTTTTAGTAAAAAGCGAGGTTTCGTCATTCGGCATTTTCTCTTTCAATTATGATTCCTCCGTTACAATCCCTATTTGTGAAAGTGGTTCAGCTAATGCATCAATGGCTTGGCTTAGCTCTTTAACCTCAGATTCTTTTAAATCCGTATAAGAGGTATAGCCATCACCTTCTTTATGCTTCTCAAGCAAGCTGTATACATCGTCAAAACGTTGTTGGATTTCCGTTACAAGCTTTTCGTCTTTTTCTTTAAGAGCTGGTGTAAGAAGTTCGTAGATTTTTTCGGCACCTTCTACATTTGCAACAAAGTCATATAAATCTGTATGAGAGTATCGATCCTCTTCTCCAGTTACCTTACTGGTAGAAACTTCATTTAATAAATCAACCGCACCTGTGATTAATAAATCCGGTGTGACCTCAACAGTTTCAACTTTGGCACGAAGCAAATTGACATCACTCATCAATTGATTTGCATACTCTTCATAACCTTTTGTTGTGTTTTCTTCCCATAAACCCATTTCAATCCGGTGGTAACCGCCCCACTCTTCATCTTTAACGTCCCCTTTACGCGCATCAATTTTGGGATCAAGATCGCCAAATACTTCTGCAATTGGTTCAGCTCTCTCATAATGCATACGGGCCGGTGCGTATACTTCCTTCGCTTTTTCAATATCACCAGACGTTACAGCTGTCGTAAACTCTTCAGTCGCTTTTACAAACTCCTCTATTTCACCAATCGCATATTCCCGATATTCGCTAGATACATCATCTAAAGCACTCGCACTTGCACTCGTTTCTTTGGCATGCTTGTCTGCCGGCTTTACTTCTTCCTTTTCCTGTGAGCAGCCAAATAGTAGGCTAGTAGATAGTAAGACTGCTAATGATGCCTTTGTTTTCTTCATATATGAATCTCCCTTTTAAATGAATTCTAGATTCATATTAGCAGACAATGAAAATCATTATCAATATAAATTTTGTTGAAAACGAGACATTTTCCATATGTTGTGGAAGAATTTGTTATATCCCTAGCGTTTTTCTTTCTCATTAAAAAGGGAAAAACGCCTATTTAACTCTCCTCATATCTCTAAAAGTAAAAAGGGTAGCCTTTATTTCAGCCACCCTTCCCGTTCACTCATTAACTTGTCATTTTCCTTGTCCATAATTTCTGAGATATCCTCCACAAATTGAAGGATAAATGTAAGCTCTTGCTCATTATAAGTGGAACATAGATTTTTGGTAGCCGTAGAGAGTGATTGATAATGCGATTTGATCTGTTCTTGTCTTGCGGGCATTGGGACAATCATTACCCGCCTTCCATCCAATTGATCTCGTTCCCTTTTTACATAGCAAGATTTTTCAAGACGATCGATTAGCGCCGTTACAGAGCCCGTGCTCAACCCCGTAATTTTCGATAGTTCACCGGCGGTTATCGGTCCTGTTTCATTCAATATCTCAGCAGTCTTTAAGTCCGTATGGGTAACTCCTATTTTTTGGGCCATGTTTTGTTGAAATAAAACCGATCTCATTCCATATTTTTTCAGACTATGCGTTAACTTCTCTAACATATCTGCATTCACCATATTATCGCTTGACATAAAATACCACCCCTCTTACACTTAAATTTATCTTGAAAATCAAGATAAATGATTTTATTTTATCTTAATGGTTATCATTCATTTATGTAAATAAAATTATGAAATATTAGTACGCACTAAGGAGGAAAATAAATGAAAGAACAAAAAAACCAAAAATTCATTGTTGCCGGTTTATTATTAGGTATCTTGATGTCAGCAATGGATAATACGATTGTTGCGACTGCCATGGGAACGATCGTTTCAGATTTAGGCGGTTTCGATAAGTTTGTCTGGGTGACATCCGCTTATATGGTCGCCACAATGGCAAGCATGCCAATTTTCGGTAAGCTTTCCGACATGTATGGACGGAAGAGGTTTTTTATTTTTGGCCTCGTAGTCTTTCTAATCGGCTCTGCATTATGTGGTATGGCTCAAAGCATAGTCCAGTTAAGTATTTTTCGGGCAATCCAAGGGATTGGCGGCGGCGCTTTAATGCCAATTGCTTTTACAATCATATTCGATATTTTCCCACCTGAGAAACGCGGAAAATTAACTGGGCTTTTCGGAGCAGTATTTGGAGCTTCAAGCGTATTGGGCCCGCTTTTAGGTGCTTATATTACAGAGTATTCTAGCTGGAACTGGATTTTCTATGTCAATGTTCCAATCGGAATCATTTCTTTATTTTTCATCATGCGATATTACAAAGAGTCAGCCAATACCCAAGAACAAAAAATTGATTGGGGTGGGGCAGCAACACTCGTTATTGCCGTTATTAGCTTAATGTTTGCCCTCGAACTGGGCGGAGAGTATGGTTGGGATTCATTTCCTATCATAGGTCTGTTTGCAAGCTTTTTAGTTTTCTTCATTTCTTTTTTCTTTTTCGAAAAAAGAGCAAAAGATCCTATCATTTCATTATGGTTATTTAAAAGACGGTTGTTTGCAACCTCTCAAATCTTAGCCATCCTATATGGCGGTACATTTATTATTTTAACTGTCTATATACCAATTTTCGTCCAAGCTGTTTACGGGGGATCTGCAACAAATGCCGGGTTAATTCTTACTCCCATGATGCTTGGTTCCGTCGTTGGTAGTGCAATTGGTGGGATATTCAATACAAAGACCAGCTTCCGCAACTTGATGACAATTTCTGTCGTCTGCTATTTTGCAGGAATGCTTCTGTTAGGGACAATTACCCCTGATACCAGCAGAACTTTACTAACACTTTACATGATTCTTACTGGCTTCGGCATGGGCTTTTCGTTCTCTCTTTTGCCTATTGCTTCGATTCATAATTTGGAACCGAGATTTCGCGGATCGGCCAACTCTACAAACTCATTCCTACGTTCTTTTGGGATGACACTCGGTGTTACGATCTATGGAGCGATACAGAATAATGTATTCACAAGTAAAATGACAGACGCATTTAAAGGGATGCAGGGAGGACCGGACACATCTGTACTAATGGAGGACCCTCGTCAGCTCTTCCAATCAGATGCACGTGCACAGATTCCGGACTTTATCCTAGATAAAATTGTTCATGCAATGTCTGATTCCATTTCCTTAATATTCACTTTGGCCCTCATCCCAATCGGTCTTGCTGCAATCACAGTTTTCTTTATGGGAAAAACAAGAGTAGAAACGCCTCCAAAAGAGGAATCGTTACAATGACTAAAAAAGCGCTGGGCTTTCAGCGCTTTTTTAAGTTTTTATTAAGGAAAAGCGGGTACTATTTCAATAAAATACCTCTCTTCTATATGAATAGAAAGTAAAGTTTGCTGAAAAACTATTCTACTACTAAAATAATAAGTAACACAGTCACATACCGAGGTGAGAAATTTGAAGATTGTATGTTTTGGGGATAGTTTAACCAGAGGTATTTCTTATGTTAAAGGTCGGCTTCGCATTATTAAAGACAATTATCCGAACTCTTTAGCTAAGCTTACAGAATCGTTGCCATTCGTTGAAGTATTGAATAAAGGGGTTTTCAATGACAACTCCGACCTGCTAGTTAGCCGGATCGATAAAGATGTCATGTCAGAAAATCCTGATATCGTATTAATAGAGGTTGGTGGAAACGACTGTAACTTCCATTGGGATGAAGTCGCCAAAAATCCAGAAGGTGATCATGAGCCAATTGTTCCCATCGAACGGTACCTAGAAAATATTACTCATCTTGTTAAACAGGTTCAGGACAAGCATGTCACACCTTTTCTTTTGACCCTCCCACCATTAGATCCAGCTAGGTATTACCGATCTATCGCTGAAAGGTTCGGGCCTTCAATCGGGCATTTTGTGTCCCAAGTCGGCGGAATTGAACATTGGCATGGAATGTATAACCGCCAATTGAAAAACCTCGCTGAAGAACTTAAGGTGCCACTGATTGATGTGCGTTCCTACATTAAATCCGCTGGCGACTTGAACCACTTAATTAGCGATGATGGCATCCACCTCACCTCCAAAGGATACCAACAAATGAGTATGGCCATATTCAGTGATTTACAGAAGCATATGGCAGGAAGACAATCTTAAACATGTAAAAAGGCAAAGCATTGGCGCTTTGCCTCTTTGGTATTACAAGCTTTTCACTTCTACATTTTCTGGAAGCTTGAAAGGGTTCTCGATATTGATACGGTCATAAAACATCATCCCGTTTAAATGATCTAGCTCATGTTGAAACACGATAGCAGCAAAGCCCTTCAGCCGCATCTCGATTGTCTCACCTTTGCTATCCAATGCTTTAATTTTAACCCGTTCATAACGAGGTACATAGCCTTTTATATCACGGTCAACAGAAAGACAGCCTTCACTTTGCGGTAAATAAATCATCGTAGCTGAATGGCTGATTATTTTCGGGTTCACAAGGGCATATTCAATCAGCTTCCCTTTTTCATCCGGAAAATACATAACAAACATGCGTTTATTCAAGCCAATCTGATTTGCCGACAAACCAACACCTTCACGTAAATTGTATTTCTTTTGAAGTTTTGGGTCTTGGCTATTTTTCAAATATTGCATCATGCACTCCAGCGTTTCACGATCTTCATCTGAAATCGGCAGGCTAACTTCATCCGTTACCTGACGCAGAATTGGATCTCCTTCTCTGACGATATCCTTCATTGTAATCAAATAGTCTTTTATAAATTTACTCATAGAACTTCACACTCTTCTACCTTTTTATTTTTTCATGACTTAGACCATTTCACTTTAGCATTTCATTTTTAAAAAGTCTAATATGCAGGTTGAAAATAGAATAGTACTCATCCCTAAGTTATTGGAATTTCGTTCCTTTACATTATTTACCTAAATTTTAAGGACTAAAGACCTATATAATACACGTTTAAAAATTCTATACTGAATATATATCCTTAAAGGAGATGAAAATTTGAACTCGAATTCTAAATTTGTCTCGAAGTTGCTGCCGTTCTTAACGGCTTTCATTGTGATAATAGGTGGAATTAGTTGGTATGTTGTAACTCAATCAAAGGAAATGGTTATTCCCTTTTCTTCTGTTGAAAAGACAATTAAAGCTCAAAATGGGGCCCTTGTCTCAATAGAAGAGAAACGAAACGGTACCCTTCACATCACTACACCAGATGGAGAATATGTTTCTAATATTCCCCCCAATAGTCAAATGATCAATAAACTAGTCGAAACTTATAATGTTCAATATTCATTTTCATCAACTAATAAGTCAGCATTATGGATTTTAGGTGGATTGATGGCAGCATTAGTCACAACCATTGTTATTATACAGAAAAGGTCAAAAGGTGGATTACTTATTGGCAGCAAGAAACAAAGCATTTCTGCTCCTAGAGATTTGCCCGAGATAACTTTGGAGGATGTAGGCGGTTTGCAAACCGAAATCAAACAAGAAATCCTGCAAACCCTAACTACTCTAAAAGAACCAGAACGTTCAGCTAAAATTGGAATTAAGCCTCCTCAAGGCATTTTATTATACGGCCCACCAGGAACTGGGAAAACGCTTCTTGCACAGGCAATTGCAAAAGAATTGGGTGCCAACTTCTTCTCAACAAGCGGTTCGGCCTTCAACGAAATGTTTGTCGGTGTTGGAGCAGCCCGTGTCCGTAGTCTTTTTCAAAATGCACGTAAGCAATCACCAGCTGTCATTTTCATTGACGAAGTAGACGCATTAGCGGGTAAACGGAAAGCTCATGGCGGAGAAGAAGGCGAAAAAACGCTGACTGAACTGCTTGTCCAATTGGATGGAGGTCATCCAAATGAAGGCATTTTATTTATTGCCGCAACAAACCGGAAAGATATGCTCGATGAGGCATTTCTTCGCCCTGGTAGAATTGATTTCTCCTTTCAAGTACCACTTCCAGATACACAGGGAAGAAAAGAGATCATTGCTATCCATACTAAAGGAAAGCGACTCGCAACAGATGTACTTGCTTCCTTGGATGAACTGGCTGAAAGCACATCAGGTTTCTCCGGAGCAGATTTAAGGTCTTTATTTGATACTGCTTCCCGTCATGCTCTCAGAAATGAACAGGAAATGATTCGCAAACAAGATCTCGATTATGCCATTGACCGTACAATTCTCGGTGCCACATCACGTACCTTGAATGATGTAGATACTAAACGCCGCGTGGCCATCCATGAAAGTGGACATGCTTTGATTGCAGCCCTAACCAAACCGGGCTCTGTTCGAAAAGCTACCATCATACCGCGTGGTGAAGCTCTTGGATATGTAGCACCGATTCCGAAAGAACTTCATTTATCTACAGCAAGTGAATTACTTGATCAAGTCAAAATGATTTTAGCAGGTGGCGTTGCAGAAAGAATGTATTTAGGGGAACACAGCATCGGTGTAGGCGGCGACGTACAACAGGCGAAACATCTGCTTGAGCAAATGGTCGATACCGGAATGCTTCAAGATGGATTTACCCTTACATTTAATAAAGGCGAGAAAGAACAAAAGATGCAGGAACTGTTCACAAAAGCGATTCAGGAAACGGAAAAATTGCTCGATTCAAATCGCCCGCAGTATGAAGAGCTGGTCGAAGAGCTACTGAAAAAAGAAACGCTTGAAGGGACGGAAGTTCAAAATATTGTTGATGCTTCACCTCAGGAACTGGTTTTGGTTTAATTTAAAAGAAGGCGTCCTATTGGACGCCTCAGTTTGTAGACAAAAGGGGTTCGGAATGTTTTAATTCCGGACCCCTTTTGAAATTCCCTTTGAATTTTGCTCAAGATTAAGAGATTGGGCCTCTACGAGCCCACTTTATTAAGCCATTCTTGGACCTTGCCATGTCCAATTGGCTATCTTCTTTAAATTCATGGCAGCGAAAGTAAGCATCGCCTGCATCGACAATTTTTTAAGTCCCCTTAAAGTAGTCCAACGCATACCATGCTTTTCTTTTGCATCTGCGAATACACGCTCTATTGTTTCTTTACGTTTCGCATATATAGGTTTTACATCCTTGTGATGACGCAGATGATCTGCTTCTTCCATATAATTTTGCCAGATATGGCGTGTCACCACTTTTTGATGGTCTTTGCTTACTGTACATTGTGATAAAAATGAGCATGTCGCACAAGTGTGTTTGGGTGATTTGTACTCGCGATAGCCCTCTTTATTTGTTGTTGAGTACTTTAAAATCTCGCCCGATGGGCAGAGATAACAATCAAAATGTTCATCGTAAACATAGTCATGCTTGCGAAAGAACCCTTCTTTTGTTCGTGGACGTGTATAGGGTAAAGCTGGTGTGATTTCTTTCCCAAAAAGGTAGCTTGTAATGGCTGGTGTTTTGTAAGCTGCATCTGCGGCAACAGCTTCAGGTTTTCCAACTTTCTCAATCACTTGTTCAACAAGAGGCTCTAAGATATGACTATCATGCGTATTTCCCGGTGTTACAATCGTCCCCAGCACAAAACCGTTGCGGTCCGCAGCCGCATGAAATGAATAGGCAAACTGTTTTGTTCGTTCATCTTTTACATAGTAGCCACTCTCAGGGTCAGTTGTACTTTCTTTAATTTCTTTGGTTTCTTCTTTATCAAATTTATCCGGTGGAAAAGGCTTCTTTCCATTGTTTTCACGATCTTGATTTATTTCTTCTTGAAGGCGTCCTTGATATGCTCGTGTTTCCTTACGAACGATTTTCTTTTCGAATTTTCGCTTATTCGCACTGGCTTTCACATGTGTTGAATCAACGAATACGTGCTCTGCACTTATTAACTTTCTTTCTGAAGCTGTCATTAAGATACGATAAAAAATCCGTTCAAACAGGTCTGTATCTTTAAAGCGACGCTCATAATTTTTCCCGAACGTTGAGAAGTGAGGTACTTTATCATGGAAACCGTAACCTAAAAACCAACGGTAAGCCATATTCGTTTCAACTTCTTCAATCGTTTTACGCATCGAACGAATACCGAAGGTATATTGAATGAATGTCAATTTAACTAAAATAACTGGATCAATACTTGGGCGCCCTATCTCTGAATACATATCTTTCACCAAGTCATAAATGAAAGTGAAGTCAATGGCTCCCTCAATTTTACGAACCAAATGGTTCGCTGGCACCAGTTGATCCAAAGTAATCATTTCAAGTTGATCTCGCTGAATAGAATTATGTTTCGAAAGCATCGTCATCACCTCAAGTTTTAATACTTCTATATTAAAACAAAAAGGACTGTAGGCAAAAGTGGTTATATCTAATTGTTAAAACAAAGTTGATTGGAACGGAAGGTGCGAGACTCCTGCGGGAAATGCGTGTCCAAGGGAGACCCCACAGGCGCAAAGGCGCCGAGGAGGCTCCCTGACCGCCCGCGGAAAGCGAGTGCCTGGAGTGGAAATCAACGTCGAATTTTTACAACCCCTCAAAAAAACTGTAGACAAACTCGATTTTCATCGAGTTTGTCTACAGTCTGAGGCGTCCTATTGGACGCCTTCTTTTTTACTGTTATTTAAAGTTTTTCCAACCGAATGATATCTGCTGTATTTTGTTTCTGGAACCCTGTCTTCTGTAATTTCACTGCCGTTCCTTCAGGTAAGTTAGTGAATATGATAGGAGTAACAGTAGACGGAGCATTTCTTTGTATGAAATCTAGGTCAACTTCCAAAAGAGGCGTTCCTTTTGTTATCTTTTGACCTTCTTGTACAAGAGATGTAAAGCCTTCTCCATTTAATTTAACTGTATCTAAACCAACATGGATCAGAATTTCAAGACCATTATTCATTTTCAATCCCAATGCATGCTTTGTTGGGAAGATACTGAACACTTCCCCATCAATTGGTGATACGAGTGTCCCATTTACCGGCTCAATAGCGAAGCCGTCACCCATCATTTTCATAGCAAACACTTGATCAGGAACCTGGTCTAACGGCAAAACATTACCTTCTAACGGAAGAACAAAATCATTTACATCTAAAGCTTGGTTTTCTTCTACTGTTTCAGCCATTACTTGTGCTGATGGTTTTGTTTTAACTTGGCTTGGATGAGCATCATTCTTTACAAGTTGTTTCATCGCATTGGCAACAAATTCTACATTTGTTCCAACAATGACCTGAACACTTGATTTATTTAACTTCATCACGCCACGTGCACCATGTCTTTTTAATGCTACTTCATTCACATTATCTGAATTGCCAACCTCTAAACGTAACCGTGTTGCACAATTATCTATAACTTTAATATTTTCTTTACCGCCAAGGTCTTGAATGAAAAGTGACCCCATATCGGCATATTTATCCCCTGTTTTCACAACAGTATCTTCTTCTGCTTCTTCCTCATCATCTTCACGACCAGGTGTTTTTAAATCCATAATTTTTATAACAAAATAGAAAATCACAAAGTAAATTGCAGCGTAAACTAATCCAATCGGTATTAACCATAGTGGCTTTTGAGCAATTCCAAAGTTCAAGAAATAATCAATGGCTCCTGCCGAGAATCCAAAACCATGATGGATATCCAATAGAACAGCGAGAGCTAATGAGATCCCAGTTAAAATTGCATGTATTACATATAATACTGGAGCAATGAACATAAACAGAAATTCAATTGGTTCAGTGATTCCTGTTAAGAAAGAAGTGAAAGCTAAACCAACCAGCATCCCCGTTACTAATTTACGTTTCTCTTTCTTAGCAGCTGCAATCATCGCTAATGCTGCTGCTGGTAAACCGAACATCATGATAGGGAAAAATCCTGTCATAAATGGCCCAGCAGTTGGATCACCTGCGAAGAAACGGTTTATATCACCAGTTGCTCCATTGTATTCACCAAAAACAAACCATACCATACTATTCAAGACGTGATGCAAACCTACTGGAAGCAATAAGCGATTCAATACGCCAAATACACCAGCACCTAAAGCTCCTGCACCTGTAATCCAGTCTCCAACGTTATTGATTACATCTTGAATTGGCGGCCATACAAAGCCAAATATTCCTGCCAGTATTATCATCGCTAACGATGTAATAATCGGAACAAATCGTTTCCCTGAAAAGAATCCAAGCCATTCAGGGAGTCTTATTTCAGAGTATCTATTATATAGGAAGGCAGCAACTATACCTGATATAATCCCACCTAAAACAGCCATGTCGATATCTTTATTAATTGCTTGTGTACCATTCGTTAAAACAAAGTAACCAACAAGACCAGCTAATGCCGCTGCACCGCTTCCGTCTTTAGATAATCCTATCGCTATACCTAAAGCGAACAGTATGGCAAGATTATCAAAAATCGCTTTTCCTGCGGCAGCTATAAATGCAATATCAAGTAAATCCGGTTGACCTAGGCGAAGCAATAAAGCCGCTGCAGGCAAAACAGCGATCGGTAACATCAAAGCTTTCCCAATCTTTTGTAAAAAATTTAACATCGAACTCATCTCCCTTGTTCCTAACTTCTTTTGATTCAGCAGAACGACAAGACGTATAAAGCGTTTTCATTTTGTCAATATAATAACTTTTCTTTGGATTATACTAGCATAAAAAATATATAGATGTCTATACCAATTTATTTGAAAAATATACTATATCCTTCGAAAATAAAGCAAAAATATCATTTTTATTCCCGCTACTCCTTAACTGGTCTAGACAACTTATAATAAAAGCGATAAAATGAGGGCAAAATATATGAGACCAATTTATGACTCATTCATTAAGTTTTACTTTCATAAAGGAGATTATGTATGAAAACATTCATTATTAATAATCTAATAGTTTATAGCGAAAAGGAAACATACAAAAATGGGTACATTAAAGTCGTCGACGGAAAAATTGCCGAAGTAGGTCCAGTCAACCAATACAAACATGACGATGATGCTAAAGTAATTACACTTTCACCGGATTATCAGGTAATTCCAGGTGCCATCGATATTCATATTCACGGGGCATCTAATGCTGATGCAATGGACGCCACATATGAAGCTTTATCTACAATGGCAGAAACACTTCCAAAAGAAGGAACCACCAGCTTTCTGGCCACTACAATGACTCAATCGACAGATGCCATTGAATCAGCACTTCTTAATGCGGGTAATTATATCGGAAATCAAACACAGGATCACGCTGAAATAGTTGGGATTCATTTAGAAGGTCCTTTCATTTCACCAGCACGTAAGGGAGCACAGCCTGAAGAGTACATCGTTGATCCTGATGTCCCTCTATTTAAAAGATGGCAGGAAATTGCCCAAAATCAGATCAAGCTTGTAACGCTTGCACCTGAACAACAAAATGGATTAGATCTTGCAGCTCACTTAAAGGAAACAGGCGTCGTCGCTTCCATTGGACATTCAGATGCAACGTATGACCAAATAGGTGAAGCGATTTCTGCAGGGACTACTCACGTCACGCATCTTTATAATGGGATGCGGGGTCTTCATCACCGCGAGCCTGGTGTATTGGGTGCTGCTTATCTTAGAGACGAGCTGTTTGTTGAACTTATTGCTGATGGCATTCACTGCCGACCGGAAATGGTGAAGTTAGCTTATAGCCAAATTACCAGTGACCGGATGATCTTGATAACGGACTCGCTTCGTGCCAAATGGCTTGAAAAGGGTACCTATGATTTAGGCGGCCAGCCCGTGTATGTTAACGAAACGACAGCAACCCTATCAAATGGAACACTCGCAGGCAGTATATTGAAAATGAACGATGCCATTAAGAACACCTTGCAATATACAGGCTGTTCCATGACTGACATTATTAAAATGACGGCAGAAAATCCTGCCAAACAGCTTCGGATTTTTGATCGAAAAGGTAGTATACAGGTTGGAAAAGATGCTGATCTTGTAATATTAAATGAAAAATTGGATGTTGAAATGACGTTCTGCAGAGGTAAATTAGCATTTAAAAAGGAGAATGTATAATGAATATTATTAAAGTGCAGGATTACAAAGAAATGAGTCAGTCAGCTGCAAATATAGTCATTCGAAAAGTTAAAGAGAATTCGAAAATCAAGCTCGGTCTTGCAACAGGCGGGACACCAAAAGGGACGTACGATACGCTAATTGAAGATCACATGCAAAATAATACTTCTTATGAAAACGTAACATCATTTAATCTAGATGAGTATATCGGCTTAGATTCAAATGATCCAAACAGTTATCATTATTATATGGACCAGTCATTATTTGCTCATATTAATATAAATAAAGAACAAACTTATCTTCCAAATGGTACAGCCGATAATCTTGACAAGGAATGTACTCGTTTTGACAAAATGATTGAAACATTGGGTGGGATTGATCTTCAAATACTTGGAATTGGACAAAATGGTCATATTGGTTTTAATGAACCAGGAACTTCTTTCTCGTCTGGTACACATGTAGTCGCACTTGAGGAATCAACTCGACAAGCGAACGCACGCTATTTCGACTCCATCGACGAAGTACCCACACATGCAATTACGATGGGTATTGCCACAATAATGAAAAGTAAAGAAATTCTGCTGCTAATATCAGGAGAAGAGAAAGCCGAAACCTTGAAGAAATTAATACACGGGGAAATAACAGAGGAATTTCCTGCATCTATCCTTAAAAAACATAATAATGTTACAATTATCGCAGACCAAAAAGCGTTATCTGGAGTGTTAATACCCTAAAGGAGCGAAAATCAATGATTGATAAAAACTCACCTCTTCCAATTTATTTTCAAATCGAAGAACAAATAAAAAGACAAATAGAAAGTGGTGAGTTCCAAGCGCACAATGCCCTTCCATCTGAACGTGAATATGCAGAACAATTCGAAATTAGCCGAATGACTGTCCGTCAAGCCATTAATAACCTAGTTAATGATGGATACCTATATCGTCAGAAAGGCAGAGGAACCTTTGTAGCCGATAAGAAGCTGGAGCAGCAGCTTAATGGACTGACTAGCTTTACAGAGGATATGAAAGCCCGAGGGCTAAACCCAAGCAGTAAACTGCTGAGCTTCGAAATCATTCCGGCAAATAAAAAAATTGCTAATGAACTGCACATTTCCACTTATGCTCCTGTTTATGAAATAAAGCGGATACGATTGGCCGATGACGTTCCAATGGCACTCGAAACGATGTATATGTCTGCGAATTTAATTAAGGGATTAACTGAAGAAATTATCAACCTGTCCCTTTACCAATATATAGAAAATTACGCTAAACTTAAAATCGACTATGCTACACAAACATTAGAATCAGCGATTGCTTCAGATACAGAAATTACCCATTTAGCGATTCCTAAACATTCGCCCATTTTATTCATTCAAAGGAATACGTTTTTACAAGATGGAACCCCCCTAGAATATGTTAAATCAGCTTATCGTGCAGACAGGTATAAGTTTACAATCAACATTACTAGATAATTTGAATATTTTTACCGGATATGCAAGTAAGGACAAATTCATCACTATAATCTTTTAATGCTAAAGGTAATCGGAGGGTGTCACATATGAACTCATATTTTGAAGCAGTGCAGGATTTACTCTCAACTGTGGTAGAACAGGAAAAGCTTTCGATTAAGGAATCTGTGAAACACATCTCAAAAGCAGTAATGTCAGATGGAATCATCCATTTGTTTGGAAGCGGACACTCTCATATATTGACAGAAGAGGTATTCTACCGCTCAGGCGGGTTAGCAGCCATTCGTCCTATTTTCGTTGAAGATTTGATGCTTTTTAAGGGAGCATCAAGGTCATCGCAACTTGAAAGACAAAATGGCCTATCAGAGAAATTCATGAATGATGAGGATATCCGTCCTGGTGATGTCTGTATCGTCATTTCATCCTCTGGTGTCAATCCCGTTCCCATCGATGTTGCTACAATCGCAAAAGAAAAAGGCGCCTTTGTTATTGGATTGACTTCACCTGAGTATGCTAACAGTTGTTCTTCACGGCATAAACAGAAACTTTTTCTCCACGATGTCGTTGATTTAATCATAGACAATCATATTTCCAAAGGTGATACATTACTGAAATCAAACAATATATCATTTGGATCTGGATCGACTGTAATTGGAGCTGTCCTTCTAAATATGATTTTCACCCAAGTCATTGAGACCATTATTAAATCAGGGGTGACCCCTCCCGTTTTCCTAAGTGGGAATATCGAAGGGGCAGATGAACACAATCAAAAACTAATCGCGAAATATAAAACAAGGATTCCCCAATTGTGAATCCTTTTCCCAAAAAGGAATACATAAGTTTTTTGTTTCGTTAGTTCCATATGCAAAATTAAAAGAAGGCATCCATACGGATGCCTTCTTTTAATTTTAGAGGTACTCCCTTTTATTCCTTGTTTTTATTATACAAGTTTAAGTTATGGTAAATAAGGGAAAACCCTAATAAGCAATCAATCTACTATTCTTAGAGGAGGAAATATAGATGACACAACCAACTATTGAAACTGAAACGAATAGCAAACTGTTAAAAGGTATTCTTATTGGCGGACTTGTAGGTGGTGCTTTAACCTTACTTGACTCCAATACAAGGAATAAAGTAAAAAGATCGGCAATCCTTTTAAAAGACAACTCCGTGAATATGATTGAACAAGTTAAGGAAAATCCAGGCGAAGTGAAGGAACAGATGGTATCTAGCGTTAAAGGAGCAACCAACACGATTAAAGAGGCAATCAATGACGTTGAAACTTTATATGAAAACGTTAATGAAGACGTGGTAGGCAAGGTAACCGAAGTAAAGGATATCTCCACTGATGCCCTTGATTCAGCCAAAGAAGCAACAAGTGAACTAAAAGGCATCAGCTCCAAAGTTGTAGTGGCGGGAAAACAATTGAAAGAAACCCCAGCTCAGTCATTAAAAGATGACAATAAAAAAGGAGAAAAAGAAAGTGATGAACTAGTTACAAAATCAGAACTCTCCAATGAAAAGTCCATTTCATCTAACTTCTAACAAATAAAAAAGGAGAAGAGGACAATACGTCTCTGCTCCTTTTTTCTAAATATGGTCCTATCCTCTTCAATAATCATATTTTCAAAAAGATTACTAAATACAATGGATAGTGTTATAAAAAAGATGGTCCAAAGTGGATGTTATTCGATTTGGAATCATCTTTTTCACCCCTTATTCAGTACCTCCTAATTTATTCGTTATCTCATGATCTTCTTTTACTTCAGCTAACCAAACAGAATATTCCTCTTGTAATCTTTCAGAAAGAAGCGTTTCTTTAATTTCTTTTTTACTGTCTTCTAAATTAGCTTTTTTCGCTTCCTTCTTACCGGTTACTTTTATGATATGGTACCCATAATCTGATTTAACTGGATCACTGACTTTATCTATATCAAGATCAAAGGCAACATCTTCAAATTCCTTCACCATATCACCTTTACCAAAGTATCCTAAGCTTCCACCCTTTTCTGCCGTTTCTGTATCAGTAGAATATTCAGCTGCCAATTTAGCAAAATCGCCACCTTCTGCAATTTCTTTCGCAACTTTCTTAGCCGTTTTTTCGTCATCAACTAAAATATGACTAGCTTCCACTTGTTCTGCTTGAGCAAAGGTATCTTTATTATCTTCAAAATACGTGCTGATTTCATCATCTGTCACGGTAATTCTCGGTTCAATCAATTTTTTCGTTTGAAGATAAACCACAATGTCTTTTTTCAAGGCATCCATGGAAGAACCGCTTGCTTCCAATTGTTCTTTGAACGCTTTTTCATCACCATAGGATTCTACCAGAGTATCGATCTCTTTCTGGATTTCTTCATCCTTAATTTTAATTCCCTCTTTTTCCGCTTCCAATGCAACCAATTTATTTGTAATTAATAGGTTTAATGTATCTGCTCCATACCCCTCAACAAGCGCGTCATAAAGCTCATCCTTATTGATTTTCTCTCCATCTACGCTCGCCATTGTCTTATCTGTAGACGAAATCATCGCAAATACCATGATACCAGCAATGACTAAGATGCTTCCTGCCCAAACATATGCCTTCGTGCTTCTTAATAGTTTCATGAATACTCTCCTTAATTTTTCTATTATAATAGCTTGGAAATATTAATAAATCCTTAAGATTTTACTCCCACTGCTGTATACACTTTATCCAGTCATTATACTAACATACTTATCTCTCAACTGATATTTTAGAGTACTTTTACTAAAGACTGATTGTCTACCGTCTGACCAATTCAATAAAGATTCATTATTCCAAAGATGATAAGTTATATCATAATACTGAATTTGGGAGTATAGCTAACAGGAGATGATGATGTACTTTTATATGTTTGGCACGAAATCCACATTAGAACTAGTCACAAACTTAGAAAAGAAAAAGCATGGCGTAAGTAGAGGATTCCTCTTACACCATGCTCTTTCTTGTATTATTTACGATGCATTTTGAATTCCAAAAAGAGTTCATTGTAATGGGCTAAGTTTTTCTTCCCAAGGTTTTCGTACACTTCCAGTTTCTCTGTTAATTCTGGTGATGGATAAAAACGTTCATCCTTCACTACTTCTTCCGGCATATATTTCAACGCTTCTTTATTAGGAGTTGAGTAGCTAACATATTCAGCGTTTTGTGCCGCTACTTCTGGATCCAGCATGAAGTTGATAAACTGATGAGCTGCGTCCACATTTTTGGTCGTTTTCGGTATTACCATATTATCAAACCATAAATTAGACCCCTCTTCAGGCACCACATATTCGAGATCTTCATTTTCAGCCATAATTTCAGAAGCCACTCCCGACCAAACCAGACCAATCGCCGCCTCCTGTGCTTCCAATAGCATGCGGCTTTCATCCCCAACAATTGCTTTAATGTTCGGAGTGAGTGTATCGAGCTTGGCTTTTGCCGCTAGAAGATGTTCTTCATTCGTATCATTCAGGGAATAATTCAAAGAGTTCAGCCCCATACCAATTACTTCTCGGGCACCATCTGTTAAGAGGATTTCATTTTTCAAATCCTTATCCCATAAATCTGCCCAGGCTGTAATCTCTTTACCACCAAGCATCTTAGAATTATAAACTATACCAACAGTTCCCCAGAAGTAAGGAACGGAAAATTTATTTTCTGGATCGAACGGCAGGTTGATAAATCGCTCGTCGATATTTTTCAAATTAGGAAGCTTGGAATGATCCAAGGGAACAAGTAAATCTTCTTCACGCATTTTATCAATCATATATTCGGACGGGATAGCGATATCATAAGTCGTACCGCCCTGTTCGATTTTGGTCATCATTGCTTCATTAGAATCGAACGTCTCATAAATGACCTTGATGCCTGTTTCTTCTTCAAAACGGTCGATTAAATCTGAATCGATGTAATCGCCCCAATTATAGATGGTAAGCGTATTGCTGCTCGTAAAACCCTGCGATGTATTCAATCTTGAAATCGCATATAAAAGCAGGGCAGATACGACAGAAATGACTAAGAACATTTGGACGAGCTTTTTCATCGTCTCCCTCCCATTCCCGTCTGCCTGACTCGTTGAGTAATAAAATAATAAACGACAACCAACAGAAGTGTTACTGCGAACAGCAATGTCGATAACGCATTAATATTTAATGAAATTCCACGGCGCGCCAATGAATAGATTTCCACGGAAAGGGTGGAGAATCCGTTACCAGTCACAAAAAATGTAACCGCAAAATCATCGAGTGAATAAGTCAAAGCCATAAAAAATCCAGCAAAGATACCTGGTAAAATGTAAGGCAAGATAACCTTCGTCAATACATCCCACCGGCTTGCCCCTAAATCACGGGCAGCATCGATTAAGGTCGGACTCATCTCCTGAAGTTTTGGAAGCACGAGTAGAACAACAATTGGAATACTGAAGGCGATGTGTGACAACAGTACGGAGTAAAACCCGAGCTTGATTCCGGCCATTGTGAAAAGAATCAGGAAGGAGGCACCAATAATCACATCTGGGCTGACGATCAATACGTTATTCAGAGACAATAACGTATTTTTTGCTTTACTGCTCGTAAAGGACCGGATTCCAATTGCTCCAATCACGCCAATGATCGTAGCGATTAGTGCAGATAATAAAGCAATCACAAGTGTATTTAATACAATGATCAACAACCTTGTATCTTGGAACAGCTCCCTGTACCATTCAAAGGTAAACCCTTTGAAGTCATACATCGTACCACCGCTGTTAAACGAGTAAAATACTAAAAAGAAAATCGGTGCATAGAGTACGAGAAAAATCAAAACGAGAAACGCTTTTGATAATGGTGATAATTTATTACTCATTTTACACACCCTGCTTTCGGTTACCCGTTACAAACATAATCAGGAACATTATAATAATCAAAAAGACAGCAATTGTGGAACCCATTCCCCAATCCTGTGTCACGAGAAAATGCTGCTCGATTGCCGTACCAAGGGTAATGACACGATTACCGGCAATCAACCTTGTCAGCATGAACAATGAAAGTGCTGGGATGAAGACGACCTGGCACCCCGTCTTAACACCGTCGATTGTTAACGGGAAAATCACGCGGCGGAATGTCATCCATCGGGACGCTCCTAAGTCATTTGCCGCATCTAAAAGTGTTGGATTCATTTCGTCCAGTGCATTGAATATCGGTAAGATCATGAACGGGATAAATATATAAACCGAAACGAATATGAAACTGAAATCTGTAAAGAGAATTTGCTGCTTCCCAATTCCTATGGCTTCTAGAAAACCATTCGCCACACCATATGTGCCAAAAATACCGATAAAGGCATAAGCTTTTAAGAGTAAATTAATCCAAGAAGGTACGATGATCAGTAACAGCCACAACTGCTTATGTTTGGTTTTTGTCAACAAGTAAGCAGTCGGATAGGCCACTAACAGCGATATCCCTGTAATTAAAAAAGCATACCAAAATGAGCTCAAAGTCATTTTTAAATAAACGGGTGTAAAGAATTTTTGATAGTTAATCAATGATAGATTTCCTTCGATATCAAAAAAAGAATAATAAAGGATGAGCAGAATAGGCGCAATAACAAATAGAGCAATCCATAGGACATAAGGAATGAAGTAAATATTACGGGACATTTTATTCTGCATGACTTTCCCCATCATGATACGCTTCTAGACGCTTATCGAATTCTTCCTCTGTTTCACCTAACCTCATGACATGAATTGCTTCAGGATCGAAATACAGTCCAATTTCGTCTCCAACTGTCGCCTTTTTAGTAGATTGGACAAGCCATTCATTACCATCATGGTCATAGCAGCTGATTTCGTAATGCACACCACGAAATAGCTGAGAATCCACTCGAACCTGCAGTTTCCCGCGATCAACAGAAGTAATCTCTAAATCTTCTGGACGGATGACAATATCCACTGCTTCATTACGATTCAAACCTTGGTCGACGCATTCAAATTGCCTGCCGACAAATTCCACTAGATAATCTTCAATCATTTTTCCTTTTACGATGTTAGACTCACCAATGAAATCAGCAACAAACCGATTCAGCGGCTCATCATAAATATCCGTAGGCGTCCCACTTTGTTGAATTTTCCCTTTGTTGAGGACAAAGATTTCATCCGACATCGCGAGTGCTTCCTCTTGGTCATGAGTGACGAAGATAAAGGTGATTCCAAGCCTTTGTTGTAGTTCACGTAATTCATATTGCATTTCTGTACGCAATTTCAAATCAAGGGCAGATAACGGTTCATCAAGAAGGATAACTTCTGGTTCATTAACAATCGCTCTGGCAATCGCTACCCGTTGGCGCTGACCACCGGACATTTCCCTGATTTCACGTTTTTCATAGCCCTCCAAATTTACGAAGCTCAGAGCTTCCTTTACCTTTATTTCTACATCCGCATTTTTCATTTTTTTGATTCGGAGCCCGAATGCCACATTTTCAAATACATTTAAATGCGGAAAAAGTGCATAATCTTGAAAAACCGTATTAACTTGTCGTTTATTGGCTGGAACATTATTGATTTTTTTTCCTTCAAAATAAATATCGCCCTTGGAAGCTTCCGTAAATCCAGCAATCAAGCGAAGGATAGTGGTCTTACCACAGCCTGAAGGACCTAAGAGTGTGTAGAACTTGCCCCTCTCAACTTCAAAACTAACATTATCGAGAACAACGGTATCATCATCAAATTGCTTTGTAACGTGTTCGAAGCGTATAATCTTCTCGTTTGTCATAGCTACTTCCCTCTTTCCATTACCTTAATAATCTATTTTTACCCTAAACAAACGGCAGCATATGTTTTGGTTTCTATAAATATGATTCCGTCACCACAAGCAATAACTCAGATGGACCATCAAAATCATTGATGATTTGGTGTTCATCAGATGCATGAAAATAAATCGATTCCCCGGCTTTTACTAGATAAGTATGTGTACCTAGTTTTACAATAACTCTTCCACTTAATACATAACCGAATGTTTCCGATAAGGATGGTTCAAATTTTTTGAATTCCCCCTTTTCCTGAAGAGTCAGGCGAATTGGTTCCATTTCCTTCTCATTCGATTCAGGTACAAGCCACTGAATTTGATAGCCTCGTTCCTCATCAATAAAAAATGTTTGTGCCTCTTCCTCATAAACTACTTTCTGGACCTGTTCCTCTTCATCGAAGAATTGCTTTGGAGTACAGCCTAGTACTTCTAAAATATTGAAGAAAGTTTCAATTGAAGGCGAACTCAAATCTCTTTCTAATTGTGAAATATACCCTTTGCTTAAATCAGTTCTTTCTCCCAACTCTTCTTGGGTCAATCCCTTTTTCAAACGAAGGTTTTTTATTTTCTTTCCAATTTGCATAATTTTACCCTCAATCGGTTTACAAATAGTAAACTCGAAGTGCATAAAGTTTTGTATTAGTAAACTTAAAGTTTAATTTAACGAATATTATTATACAGGAAATGCAGGAAACTTCAAACGAAATTTCCAGGATAGCAGATACAAAAAAAAGGACTGCCCCTTTGAACTGCACCCCAATTGTTAGACAACATCTAACAATTGGAGGTGCAGTTTTTTTGACTAAATATACGATAGACGAAAAATTACATGCAGTTTTAGAGTACTTGGAAGGGAAAAAATCCTATAAATCCATCGCACAAGAAAGAAATGTAGGTTTATCCCCTCTGAAGAGATGGGTCGCTCGCTATCTAGAACATGGGATGGAAGGAATTGCTTCATCCTATACAAATTACACTCTGCCCTTTAAACTAGAGGTACTTAATTATATGAACGAATATGGGGCATCGATCAGCGAGACCGCTGTACACTATAATCTTCCTTCCGATTCTACACTTTTGAAATGGTCAAATCAGTTGAAGGAAGGAGGTATAGACGCCCTTAAACCAAAGAAAAAGGGGCGTCTATCCATGAAAAAAGAAACCAAAAAAACATCACCAGCTAAAGGCTCTCAAGAAGCACTTCTTGCCGAATTAGAATACTTACGTGCAGAGAATGCCTATCTAAAAAAGTTGAATGCCTTAGTTCAAGAAAAGGAAGCCCTACAAAGAAAGACAAAGCGAAAGTAGTCCATGAACTAAGGAAACAATTTGATTTAAATCTGCTTCTATCCATTTCTAACATGGCACGGAGTACATACTATTATTGGGTAAACGCCTTCGGGCGTGAGGATAAATACACAGAAATGAAATCCCTTATCGAAGAGATTTTCCATACGCATAAAGGGCGCTATGGGTATCGGCGTATCACCCTAGAATTACGTAACAGAGGTGCTCGCATCAATCATAAAACAGTTCTCCGATTGATGAATGAACTAGGATTGAAGTCTTTAGTTCGCATGAAGAAATACCGTTCGTACAAAGGGAAAATCGGCAAGATTGCACCCAACATTCTAGCACGTGATTTCAAGGCAACAAACTCAAATGAAAAATGGGTGACAGACGTCACAGAATTCCATCTAGCTGGGGAGAAGCTATACTTATCGGCCATTCTTGATCTGTTTAATGGAGAAATCATCGCCTATAATGTCGAATCTCGGCCTGTTTATCCCCTCGTTTCCAAAATGCTGGAGAAAGCCTTTGACCGCTTGGAATCGAAAGATTCACCCATTCTTCATTCAGATCAGGGCTGGCATTACCAGATGAAACAATATTCGCATGATTTGAAAAGACATAACATTACACAAAGCATGTCCCGTAAAGGAAATTGTCTCGATAATGCGGTCATAGAAAACTTCTTTGGCCTATTAAAATCAGAGTTACTTTATCTTCAAGAATTTGAAAGCATGGAGCATTTCAAACAAGAATTAGAAGAATATATCCATTACTACAATCATCAACGAATCAAGGTAAAATTAAAAGGCATGAGCCCGGTAGAATTCCGGGTTCATGCCCTCAAGGCTGCCTAATTAAATAAAGTGTCTAACTTTTTGGGTTCACTTCACCCTGGCAGTCCCCCTTTACAACTTCGCATAAATCTCTTGTGCTTTCTTTTCCCCATCTGCAATACAGTCCGGTATTCCGACACCATTGTATGAACAGCCAGCAAGTAAAACATTCGGATAATTCTCGGCGATTTTCGCCTCCAACGATTGAACAATGTGAGGATGCTTTATATGGTAGTTCGGCATATCTTCATGCCATTTTGTTACTTCACTAGTTATAGGAGTCCCGGAAATATCCAAGCTATTTTTAATATCACCTAAAGCCACCTGTATTAATTCCTGTTTCGTTAGGGACTGTAATCGATCATAGTCTGGACTTGAGCTTTTATAAAAGAGCCTTACTAAAAGCTGACTGTTTTCAGAGGTATGCCCCCATTTCCTGCTCGTCCACGTACAGGCGTTACAAATTAAATCACTATTATCACCAGCAATGAAACCTGTCCCATCATTAGGAAGCATGCTATCTGGTATATCAAACCCAAGATAAATGCTAATCATCGAGCTATTGATTAAGCCCGCGAAGTCTTTATCCAGCTCCTGATCACCCAATAGTTTCTGGGCAATAGTGTGCGGCGTACTCAATACGACGAAATCCGTTTCCAGCATTTCACCATTTGCCAATGAAATTATATACCCTTCATCATTCTTTATTATTTTTTCCGCCTGGGTCCCTTTTAAAATTTCCACCATATCAAGACTTTCCTCAATACGGTCAATCAATACAGATAAGCCATTTTTAAATGAAAGGAACTTCTTATTTCCATTGCTCTGGTATTTCTGCTTATTTTCAGATAGACCGCGTATGATGCTGCCATATTCATTTTTATAATCCAGCATCTCTGGCAGTGTTTTAGCAATGGTCAATTCATTCAATTTCCCTGAATAAACACCCGATAGGACAGGTGAAATTTGTTTTTGCACCAATTCCTTACCTAAGAAACTTTCAAGAAATAAGCCGATTGAGTCATTCTTCGTAAACGTCTCATTTTTTGTATAGAAATCCTTTAAGGCGTCGACCTTCCCTTGTGCAGATACAAGTTCACTCTCCGCCAAAGACTCTAAGCTCATTGGAATTCCAAATAAGGCATCTTCCGGGATTTTCTTTAGCACGCCATCCGTATGGATAAATGATTTTCCTGTAGCATTATAGACCACTTGATCCTCTAGGTTCAATTCTTTAAGAAATGGTTTTATATTTTGTTTCCTGGCGACAATCGAATCGGCACCCGCTTCTATTTTAAATGGCCCGTCATGCACGGTCCTGATTTTACCGCCTAATTCCTCATTACCTTCTATTAATATTAATCGTACGGAGAGACTGTCCGCTTTAGCTGCTTTTTGTAAATAATACATGGTTGATAAACCTGTAATGCCTCCACCTACGACTACGACTGTTTTCATTAGGACTACACCTCGATTAACGAAATTTTCATTAAGTAAAGTGTACCATAAGGCAGCCGTATTATTAAAAGCGACCCTCTAAATCATCAAGTTTCCTAATGAAACTTGTAACAAATTGGACAAAGAAAAAGACCTTCCCTGTTTCGAAAAGTCTAATTGCCCTATGCATATATCAGTTGTTACCTATTTAATAATTCGTAATCGAATGAATCTATATTTACGTGTGGTTCCTTTTTCTTTTTTTCCAATCAGAAGGAAAGCAATACACTTCACAAACCAACCCATCAAATGCAATCTCATAATCTATATTCCATTATCTCCATCCACCCGCTTCTTCCTTCTTTTTGAATTCCTGTATCTTGAAATCCGGATTTCTCATAAAGAGTTTTCGCTATCACGTTCATAGCGTCCACTGCAAGAATAATCGAATCTTTGTTTGGAAAAATCTCCTTTGCGAATTCTGGAAGGACTCGCAAGGCTTTCTTCGCAATCTTTTTGCCTTGGTGCTTTTGATCAACGAGAAATCCACGGAGTAAAATTGCTTTCTTATTGTTGGTGAAAGGGCTAATGTTTTCTCCAATGTGTAAAACGAAAAAACCAACAGGGATACCATCAGCCAATATAACGAAAGGATGCCTGTCCACATCTTCCCGGCAGTATTGTAGTGACTGTTCCGGTAGAGCTGAAAAGGAGGTTTGTGTTTCCGGTAAATAAAACTGTGACAGCTCCTGATGATGTTCTAGCAGATAAGGCGTTAAAGTGATGGTCTCGATTTTCTGTTCCTGTTCCAACTGATCACACTCCTTCAATATTGAATACCTTAATAATTCGATACTTCCTCCGAAAATCCCTCCACTAACTGGAAGAAGCGCTGCCGAAGATATCGGCAGCGCTTCTTCATATATTCAGTGAGTGTTTTCATTGATTGTTAGTGCTTCACGTAAATTGATTTGCTGGCGGAGTATATTGGCGACATCACGGGAAATTTGTCGTTTTTCAAACATATCCTGTACTTCGTCACGCTCTGCCTGAATCGCTTTATAGAATAGCTCTCTTTCATATTCGACCATTTTACTGGGAACACGGCCTCTATTTTCTCGTTTGCATCTTAAAATAAGCACTTTATACTCTTCAATAATCATGGAAGACGTCTCATGGTTTTCGGAAGTAATCCCGGCTTGGATCTCTTGGATGGCAGCTTTATACATCCTGATTTTAAGGTCTCTTACTTTTTCCAATCTCTTTAAATTGATTCTTCTTATTTCATTTTTATTAGGGAAAAATAATTTAAAAACTCGCAACATACTTCTTCTAAAAAGTGTTACTGTCCTGAAAAAACGGAATTTCATCCGATTTGTGACCGCGCCTTCCATACGTTGAATATATTCCTTGCATATAAATGCCGTTTCTCGGTCCACTTTCTCATCTTTAATAAGTTTATCTAGGAATCTTTGCTCTGCCTCAAGAGCTTTAAAGCGAAGAACCCTTTCTTCCTCTCTTAGTGCAGCAGGCTCTTTCTCTTGTTCTACATAGGACAGTGCGTTGATTTTCGTATGATATCTTGAAATGATCGATAAAGCCGCTTCTCGGTTTTCATCTGTCATTTGGGATTCTACAACTCGAATCGCCGCTTGATGTGTGTGAATGGTAGCCGATTTTGTTTTATCAGCCTGCTTATATACGATTTCCACTTCTTCTGATCTTGCTACAATAGGTAGAAATACACTCGCAACAATCAAGGTCAATAGTATAACTCCTGCTGCAATAAAGATGATTAACGAGCGCTCTGGGAAAGGACTTCCATCTGCCAATACGTATGGAATCGAAAATGATCCAGCTAATGTTACCGCTCCTCGTACTCCGGAAATGGTAATGATTCCGGCCGCTTTCAAGTCTGGTTTTTGGGCTCCAGCTTTTTTTGTGATCCAGCCAATCGACCAAGCTGCAATAAGCCAAATGAATCGTAAAGCAAAGAGGAACAGTGTAATAATCACAATATAAATAATCACTTGTCCATTATTGAAAGCTGGATCTTCAAATATAATTTTCGCCACGCTTGGAATTTGCAGGCCAAGTAATACAAACACAAGTCCATTTAGTACATACAAAATGACAGACCATGTACTCTTTGAAACAACCTGCAGTTCTACCGTCGGTGATAATTCCCGATCCCGTTCAATGGCATGGACAATACCCCCAGCCACGACCGCTAAAATCCCAGAAAGGTGGAAATGTTCCACAGCGAGGAAAATAATAAAAGGAGTCAGGATTTGGATTAACATGTGCATCGTAACATCTTCCATTCCTAAACGGCGAAGAAATACACGGAGCCTGATAATGATGAAGGCAATAATTGCTCCACCTACAAAACCACCAGTCGCAATCCATATGAAACTGAACGTTGCGTCCACTAAGGAGAAAACACCAGTGACTGTAGCTGCAACGGCAAATTTAAAGGCAACTAGACCTGAGGCATCATTCATGAGCCCTTCTCCTTCAAGAAGGTGCATTATGCTCTTCGGCAGCTTAACGCGGCTCGCCAAAGCGCTGACTGCCACTACATCGGTAGGTGACAAAATGGCAGCTAAAGCAAATGCAGCCGGCAGTGGAATCGAAGGAATCATCCAGTTGATTAGATACCCTCCTGCCCAAACCGTTATGAATACTAGGCCTAATGCAAGCATGAGAATAGGCGCTCTCAGCCTCCATAGGGCTGTACGGGGCACATTCTTCCCATCGTTGAATAAAAGAGGTGCGATAAATAACAGCAAAAACAGCTCTGTCTCCATCTCTACGTGGATACCAAAAGGTAAAAGCGCCAGCACAACACCCAGCGTTATTTGAATTAACGGTACAGGTATAAAGGGTATAAAATGGTTAATTACATTAGACATTCCAATTAAAATTAGAAGGGCTAATATAACAAGAAAAAACTCCATACAAACATCAAACATCCTCTCTCATCTATTTTCATAACTATAAGCGTACCATATATATACCCCTTCATTCATTCAATAACTATTATTTCCTAGAAGCACCCGGAATAATGATACCTTTTTATAAAAGCAAGGGACCCTCACGTTGCGGGATAGATAAAGTTGAATATTGAGGTGATTTGCGACATTTACCCTATCAGCTTTTTCCGATTTAGTGTACTCGACTTCTATACCTATACATTCATATTGTTCGCGGAACAAAAAGACGAAGGTGTTTGTGCAACACATTTGCCTGAATAGGTAAAAGACACCCTACATCGCCATCAATATTGATTGCAAGTTCCTCTGATGTAGATAAATGCAGCTTAGAAGTTTGAATATATTCTACTTCTTCGTGTCCCTTTACCTCGCCCTTTATTAAACTCGGAATAATCTTGATAATAAGAGGAAGGGATAAATCTTTAATAATAAATGTGTGCAACTTTCCATCATTTACTTCCGCCTCGGGTGCAAGTTGTTCGAAACCTCCGACTGAATTAGTCATCGTGGCAATTAATAAATAAGCCTCTCCCAACCACCTTCCCTGATCATGTTCAACAGTTAAAGGAAACGGAGTCTTTTTGACTAATGTTTTTGCTCCTTCTATAAAATAAGCAAGTGAGCCCAGACGAGTTTTTTGCTCAACGGTCACATTAGAGGTAGCCTCAGCAATTGCACCGACCGCCAGCACATTCATGAAATAACGATCATTGATCTTCCCGATGTCAGCATCCTTAATCTGTGCTTCTTTTAACATCTCTATGGATTTATCAGGATCCAACGGTATGCCAAGGGACCTAGCGAAGTCATTTACCGTTCCTAGTGGAATGATGCCGAAAACAGGCCGATGCTTCTGTTCGGCCAACCCATTCACTGTCTCATTTACTGTTCCATCTCCCCCCATCGAAATGACAGCATCAAATTTTTCTGCACAGGATTCCTTAGCAAACTCCATAGCATCACCTTCGACTTCGGTTTTACGAACAATCACTTGATCATAGATACACCTTAGTACCCTTTCTGCGTTCGGCAATATCTGTCCTGCCTTTTCCTTCCCTGAAGATGGATTTATGATAATCATCACTTTTGACATATGCGACCTCCCATTAATGTACTTCTACTACCAAGTTACCTCTTTACTAAAGCACTAAAACCGCACACCCCCTTTTCAGGAGCTTAATATTCATTTTTTTGAATCAAAAGTATCTGATCACGAAAAAAAAGAACGCAACACTACTGACAAGTCAGATACTTTCCTTCTTTACGATGATATTTTCCGCCGTACTTTAACAAGTTGAGAATGCAAGCCATCGTTTCATATTTCTAGTATTCACTCTGTTTTTTGCTTATCGGTGCTTAAAGGAGAAAAAGTTATATTCATTAGTCCTGCACAGGAACTTTCATATATTAACTGCTGTCTTATGAACTTACCGACATTTTAGAGCAGCTAAAAGACATATAGAAATAGAAACAGGTTAGCCATCAATTTGTTTTTCGTGTAATTTATCTGTACTTCAATCTGTTACATAAAACACTATTTTATTTCATTGAATATTGCATAACCTTTCGTTCGCTCTTAATTTTCCTCACTTCTCAACCTATATATTTCTTCAGATTTTCATTTTTTTTAATAAATGACAAAAAAATATATTAACAAAAACCCTATTCCTATAGGGTTTTTGTGCTCAATCTGAAATATTTTTTAAATTTTCTGTAAAATACCTATACATTTTCCAATTTCGGGTATATACTGTATTATAACAACAAGCAAACAACAAAAACTGTACTATATAGAGGAGGAGCGAGACATGCAAACAAATCAATCAAGTTTATTAATAAACCATTCATTTAAACATTGCCCGGAATGTGGTGAAACACTTGTTGAACAATCAGATTCCTATCTGATGGAATGCGATCGCTGCCTTTCTAAACGTGAAGAATAAATCATTTTAAGAAAAAATATAAAAACATTAAAAGGAGGAAATAATCATGCAAACGAAAAAAACCATTGAATTTTTCAACAATATCCCTGCTAAACATTGCCCTGAGTGCGGTGATCATATTGTCGAACATGCTGAGTCCTACTTAATGGAATGTGACCGCTGTCTTACCAAACGTGAAGACTAGTTTAACCAAATTAAAAGGAGGGAACCACATGCAAACTAAAAATCCGTTAGAGTTCTTTAGAACCCTGCCACCTAAACAATGTCCCGAGTGCGGTGATCAAATCACTGAACAAGCTGAATCTTACTTAATGGAATGTGACCACTGCCTTTCTAAACGCGAAGACTACTAAACCATTTAAAGGAGGAAACTATCATGCAAACTAAAAATCCGTTGGAGTTCTTTAGAACCCTGCCACCTAAACAATGTCCCGAGTGCGGTGATCAAATCACTGAACAAGCTGAATCTTACTTAATGGAATGTGACCACTGCCTTTCTAAACGCGAAGACTACTAAACCATTTAAAGGAGGAAACTATCATGCAAACTAAAAATCCGTTGGAGTTCTTTAGAACCCTGCCACCTAAACAATGTCCCGAGTGCGGTGATCAAATCACTGAACAAGCTGAATCTTACCTCATGGAATGTGACCACTGCCTTTCTAAACGCGAAGACTACTAAACAATTAAAAGGGGGAAACTATCATGCAAACTAAAAATCCGTTGGAATTCTTTAGAACCCTGCCACCTAAACAATGTCCCAAGTGTGGTGATCAAATCACTGAACAAGCTGAATCTTACCTCATGGAATGTGACCACTGCCTTTCCAAAAAAGATGAATATTAAAAAAAAGATACTGACATCAAGAAGCTGTAAAGGCCAACTTGTTGATGTCAGTACATTTCCGAGAAATCACAAATATATTAACTTGCCACTCCAACTCCCTTTCAGTGCATTATAAAAAGGATGTCCTTTGAACACCCTTGGTTTTTTTCTATTTACCCACATATTTATCCATATATTCCCCACTAGTCTTCCTACTACTGTTCTGTAAGTAATCCAAGGCAAAAATCATGAATTCGATGCCAAGGCGTTGATCTGAGCGCATAAAATTTGACCCTAATAGTTTTTCTAATTTTTCTAGCCGATGGTACAGTGTTTGCCGGACAATAAATAGTTGTTTTGAAGTTTCCTGTTTCGATCCATTACAAGCGAGATAGGTCTTCAAGGTAGGCATCAATTCACCGTTATTTTGTTTGTCATATTCGATAACAGGACCTAAATATTCATGAACGGTTTCTTCCAAATTACCATGCTTATTGATTAGAGAAATCATACGATACATATGTAAGTCCTGATAAAAAAAGCTTCTGTTCTCCTCTGGTAAGGTATCCTGAAGCAATAAAGTCTCACGAGCCGTTTCATAACTTTTATAAATCTCACTTAACTTTTGAACGTGTTTTCCAAACCCAATAGTAAGCAGGCTCATACGATTACGTCCGCTGACATCCATTTTCATAATACGATCCAAGGCACTTGTCACCCTTCCTTTCCAATCTTCGGATGAACGATTATCGCCTAGGATGAAGACAAGGTGCTGATGAATTTCCATAGAGAAAATCTGAAAACCATATTGTTCAAAAACTGTCCTAAACATTATCTTAAAATAGGTTCCATCTAATTTTGTTGAACTTTTATTATACCGTGGATGTTGTTTGCAAATGCAAACAATCCCGCCATCTAGCTGCATTTTCGGATCAATATAGGAAAGCCGCTCACGGATTGCTTCGTCGCTATACTCCCCTTCAATCCAGTTTGTTAGCCATTTGCTTTCTTCTGACATTTTCTTTTCTTCTATATATAATTCCCGTAATAGATGCTGAGCCAAAGCGGTGGCTGTCCGATCCAAGATCAGTGAATCAAAATCCGTCAACTCTCTATCGCTACTGCAAATGAGCAGTTCCGCATAATTCTCACCGAGCACTTGAATCGGTTGTCTAAGAACGGTTTTGTTCAAAGTTCTCTTTTCTTCATTTACTTCCACTAACATTTGATAGGTTATTTTTTTCTTTATTTTTGGAATACTGGCTATATCGTTTTCATTAAAGATAAGAATAACCTGTACATTTAAATAGTTATGGAGAAATTTTAGAATTGATTCATAATGGTCAATTTCGAGGAGATTTTTATTTAGCTGCTGGGAGTAGTTCTCTAAGTTGGAGATCATTTGATATTGTTTATTAATGATTAGGGAATGAATATCCTGAGTAATTTCTACGAATGGAACTTCTTGATGAAATAGGATGATAGGGAATTGGTGTTCATCTGCAAGATCTATCGCACATTGGGGAATTGCCATGGTGTGGGTACCTATCTCTATACACAGTCCTGCTGCATTACATTGAATTAGCTGATTTAAATAGGAAAGAAATGTGCTATCACAATCTTTCCACCCCAAACCGGTGGTCAGAATCAGTTCATTTCCATTTAACAAGTGGCTGATTTGGGTGACTTCCATGCAGTGGACCCATTTCACTTGACGCTTTATTCCACTGCTGCCGGCGATTATATCCGTCTGATTAAAATGCCTGCGCGTTAGAATTTCCTCGATTGTAATCGAAGTATTCATTCATCCATCCACCATCCTTCTATAAAACTGCTATAAAATCTATTATAAACGGACAGTCTATAAATCTCCAGACACTTGTCAGAAAATCTAACGTCAAAATTCAACAAAAAATTCATCACTTATGTTCAAAATGATGCTATGAACTCAAATTCTACATTGATTATCTATATCTATTGGCTATCTATCTTATCATTTCTATCAGAAAGCCAAGAATATTGATTTCTTAGGTTTAAAAGCATTCTCGAACTTTGATTCAAGACAGCTACACAAAAGTGGCCTATTCATTTAACGAATAGGCCAGAATTTCAAGTTTATACGTGAATTTTAATGCAACTTCCTGAAAAGCAATGTTGAGAAGTATTTTCTTCCTTCCGGGGTTTTGATATTCAACTGCTTCCATTCCTGCTTCGTACCTTCTATCAGTTCGAAATCGAGAAAAGCCCCACTTAAATTTTCCGAGACTCGGGTGATTCGATATCCTCTTTCAAGTAAAAAATCAATTTGTTCCCTTTCTAAGCGATACTCTTGATATTCGGACATTTCTACTCCCCCTTTTTTACACATTCTCCCCGCCAGTAGCAGTCGTAATAACCAATTCCTTTTCAATTTCTAATTCCTTTTCGATTTTCCAATCCCTCCCTATTGATATACCTAAATATTTCTCATCACTTGGGTCAATAATTTCGGCTTGTTCATATTTCTTAAACCACCAAAATTTTGCCAATACATAATAACTTGCGCTACCAAGCACGAATCCCACAATAAACGAATAGTTTGAAAAAACTGTGGCACCTATTCCACCAATCGCCCAAGAAATGATTCCCGCCCAATTCACACCATTCAAGTATTTATATTGACCTTCACTTTCATATAGTTCTGGTACATTAACACGTCGTTTACGAAGGAAATAATAATCAGCCACCAAGATGCCAACAATAGATGCTAAAACTCCACCTACAATTAACAAAACTTCTATTATTATGCCGAACAAGCTCCATGGCTGAACTACGATTCCAATAAACCCGGCGACAACAACTCCCGCCCAAAAAGGCATTTTAGGACCCATGATATTTGAGAAAATGGTAGCTGCCGGGATTACATTGGCAGTAGTATTCGTCGACCATTGAGCAAAAACTATCATGATTAAAAGGACTCCAAGAGCAATTCCACTTGCCGATCCTTGTATAGCAACGACGGGATCATAATTGGAAACAGCCATGTAAGAAACCCCTCCGATAATAACCATGAACGTCTGAGTAATGGGATAGGTAATAATATTCCCAATAACCTGCCCCTTATTGCGCCTGAACCAATTTTTTTCATTTTTAGGTGCCTTGATATAACGAGAAAGTGTCGGCATATCCGCCGCCAACGTACCCCAAAATCCCATATTAGCCATTATGACGACCATGAAAGCCGTTGCCGCTGCACCTCCAGTTACCGGACTTTCAATCCAGGTCCATACATCTCTTCCTTGGGCCACAGCTTGATCGGAAAGAGTAAAATACATCCAGCCTGAAATCAAGATGATGACTGGTGCTGCTAAGTCAGCAAATCGTTCAATCGACTTGATTCCCATTGCCGTGTTAACTAATTGTAAAACGGCAAAAATGAGGAAGCAGATAAACCAATTATCAAAGTTAAAAAGGGTTGCAAAGATTGCATTCATTGCAGTTGCACCGAAGTAGGTGTTAAGACCGAACCAGCATGAGGCAACAAACCCCCTAACAACCGATGGAATATGGGTACCGATCGTACCGAATGGCGCCCTCATATAGACTGGGAAAGAGATGCCATGCTCAACCCCGATATCTCCTGTCATTGTCATCAAAAAGCCAAGAACTACACAAGCAATGACCGTTGCCAGCACGACCCAACCAAGCGCTAAGCTTTGTACACCGTTACCGCCAATTGCAAAGGCGGCCAATACTACAGCCATTCCTACCCAAATAAATCCAAAACCGGCTGCACTTATGTTCTTCTCACTATGAGGTATAGGCAGCAAATCGGGAGACTTTAAATAATCTTTCTTCTCACTCATATAAAATCCCCCAATATTAATTTGCTTGTTTTTCCTTACAGACGTTTTAGACAGGAAGCTTTTGCTCTGAATCCGACTCCAGCGACGTGTTATATTTAGCCCGTTTCAAGAATTGCCCTTTTCCAGCCTCACCTACAAATTGCTTTTCTCTAATGACAAATTGACCGCGTGATAAAACAGAAACCGGTTCACCTGTTATTTTCATTCCCTCAAACGCATTATAATCGACAGCCATATGATGAGTATCTGCAGAAATAGTCCGCTCCACCTTTGGATCAAAGATGACAATATCCGCATCTGATCCTACAGCAATCGTTCCTTTTTTAGGGAACAATCCAAAAAGTTTGGCTGCCCGGGTTGAAGTGATGTCCACGAATTGATTCAAGGTGATACGCTCTTTCTTGACTCCTTCCGAAAACAGAATACTCATTCGGTCTTCAATTGTAGGACCACCATTGGGGATTTTCGTAAAGTCTTCACGCCCAAGATCTTTTTGACCTTTAAAATCAAAAGAGCATTGGTCGGAGCCTATCGTTTGCAACTGGCCTGTTTTTAAAGCGTTCCATAGTACTTCCTGATTTCTCTTTTCCCTTAATGGAGGAGACCATACATATTTAGATCCTTCGAAATTGGGCTTTTCAAGGTAGGTTTGGTCAAGGACCAAGTATTGCGGGCAAGTCTCACCCCAAATATCAACCCCTTTATTTCTTGCCTCTGTAATTTTTTCAACCGCATCTTCACATGTGACATGAACGACATAAAGCTGACTGTTTGCCATCTCCGTCAACTTGGCTGCTCGTCCCGTTGCTTCTCCTTCAAGTTCCGGAGGCCTTGTTAACGCATGATAAATCGGATCAGTATGACCTTCAGCAAGCGCCTGTTTTGTTAAATAATCAATCACATCGCCATTTTCAGCATGGACCATGACAAGTGCGCCAAGTTCTTTCGCTTGAAGCAGTGTACGGTAAAGTGTCGCATCATCGGCTTGAAAAACATTCTTGTAAGCCATAAACACTTTAAACGAAGAAATCCCTTCATTCTCGATGATACTTGGCAACTCAGCCAGAACCTTATCATTAATTTCACTAATCATTAAATGAAAACTATAATCTATTGCTGCTTTTTCACTTGCCTTTTCGTGCCACGTTTCTATAGATTTCTTTAATGGCGCCCCTTTTTCGGTCAAACAAAAGTCGATGACCGTAGTCGTACCTCCATATGCAGCAGCTATCGTACCTGTTTCATAATCATCCTTTGTTGTAGTCCCACCGAACGGCATATCAAGATGGGTATGTGGGTCAATACCTCCTGGAAAAATATACGCGCCTTTTGCATCAATGATTTCCGCTCCCTCTGCTGAAAGGTCTTTACCAATCATTGTAATGATTTCATTTTCAATTAAAATATCCGCTTGATACGTATCTGCAGCCGTTGCAATTGTTCCATTTTTAATAATTTTCTTCATGATCTTCTTCATATATAATCTCCTCCATTATTTTACGAAATCAACACTTTCATTACCGATGTTCCCAAGGAATGCCTGACGTTCATTCCAAGTCATTGGAGGCAAATCACTTGTCAGTTCAATCATGTCGATTGCCCCATCAACCGGGCATACAATCGAACAAAGATTACATCCGACACAATCTTCTTCACGGACTCGTAAGAATGGGCTGCCTGACGGGTCTTTTAACATATCTATACATTGATGTGAAGTATCTTCACAGGCAATATGACATTTATTGCAGTTAATGCACACATCATTATTAATGCGCGCCACTACCTTATAATTAAGATCTAAATTTCCCCAATCGGAATAACGGGGTACAGACTTACCAACAATATCCATCACAGAGGATATCCCTTTTTCATCGAGGTAATTAGACAGACCATCAATCATGTCCTCGACAATTCGAAAACCGTGATGCATGGCAGCAGTACAAATTTGCACCCCCGTTGAACCCATCAATAAAAATTCAACCGTATCCTGCCAATTAGATATTCCACCGATTCCCGATATCGGAACATTAATCAGTGGATTCCTTGCACATTCTGCAACCATATTTAAAGCAATCGGCTTCACAGCAGGACCACAATACCCGCCATGGGCACCCTTACCGCCTACATGGGGAATCGTATTCCATGAATGGATATCCACTCCTGCCAGGCTGTTAATCGTATTAATCATACTAATTGCATCCGCTCCACCGCGTATAGCGGCTTCCGCAGTAACCGTGATGTCAGTTATATTCGGAGTAAGTTTGACAATGACAGGTTTCGATGCCGCTTCCTTTGCCCAATATGTTTGCTTTTCCACAAGCTCAGGAACCTGTCCAGAAGCAGCGCCCATACCCCGCTCAGCCATACCGTGCGGGCAGCCAAAGTTCAATTCATAACCATCAACCCCCACGTCTTCTATGCGTTTGATAATTTCATGCCACTTATCTTGATGCGGTTCGACCATTACTGATGCAATGATTGCATGGTCAGGGAAACGTTTTTTCGTTTCATATATTTCTTTTAAGTTCACCTCAAGTGGTCGATCCGTAATCAATTCAATATTGTTGAAACCAGCTACTCGCTGGCCATTAAAACCCACAGCTGCAAAACGTGATGAGACATTCAGAATAGGATCTCCCAACGTCTTCCAAACGGCTCCTCCCCAGCCAGCCTCAAATGCCCGCTGCACTTGATACCCCGAATTAGTAGGTGGTGCCGACGCCAGCCAAAAAGGATTGGGAGATTTAATACCCGCAAGATCAATTGATAAATCAGCCATGTTAAGCCTCCTAATTTTCATTTTTATTAAGCAATATCTACCGCTTCGCTCATTAAAATCCGGTCAATTTCATAGGCTGTCTTCTTCCCTTGCTGGGCAGCGGAAACAACCATTGCCTCACCTTGGCCTTTTCCAAAAATAACGTCACCACAGGCAAATACTTTTTCATTCGACGTTTTATATGAGTCTCCTTCTAATGTTACGACGCCTCCATCATGCTCAATGCCAAACTGTTCAATCAGTCCTACATATCTAGATTGGCCGATAGCACGGATAACGCCATCGACAGGTATAACAAATTCTGATCCAGAAATCGGTACAGGACGACGGCGACCATCTTCTCCTGCCTCACTAAGCACCATTTTTACACACTCGATACCCGTTACCTGACCATTGCTATCTGAAATAATCCTAGAAGGGTTCGTCAGCCAGTGAAACCCGACACCTTCCTGTTTAGCAAACTCATATTCAAAATCGTAAGCTGTCATTTCCTTCTGGGTACGACGATAGATAATTCCAACTTGTTCGGCACCAAGACGTACAGAACAGGTTGCTGCATCAATCGCTGTATTCCCAGCTCCAATGACCGCCATCTTCTTCCCAACGAATTTATCAGTGATAGCCTCTGTTTTCGTTGCCTTGACGAAGTCGATTGCATCATATACTTCAGCCAGGTCTTCTCCTTCAATTCCAAGTTTTGGAACATCAGACATACCAATCGCCAAAATAACGGCATCATAGTCGGTGGTTAGCTGGGTAGCAGAAACATCAACACCAACCCTCGTATTCGTTTTAATTTCAACATCTAAACTCTTTACTTGTTCAACTTCCCAATAAGAAATGCTCTGTGGCAAACGGAAAGATACGATACCGTACGTATTTAATCCACCTGGATTTTTTTCAGCTTCGAAAATGGTTACACTGTAGCCAAGCAAGGCTAATTCCCTTGCTGCAGATAAGCCCGCAGGTCCGCTTCCGACAATGGCAACCTTTTTGCCATTCTTCTTCCCGGCCTTGAATAGAGCTTGTTTATTTTGGATGGCCCAATCTGTGGAATAACGCTGGAGATTGCCAATCATGATTGGCTTTGTAGAATGGTTTAGGACACATGCCCCCTCACATAATTCTTCTGTCGGGCATACTCGCGCACAACTGGCACCGACTGGATTGGCTGTCATGATCGTCTTGGCCGATCCTTTAAAATTCCCTGATGCTATTTTCTTAATAAAACTTGGAATATCTATCCCTGTCGGACAGGCTTGAATACATGGGGCATCATAGCAGTATAAACATCGATTCGATTCTTCCAAAGCTTCACGTGGGGTTAACCCCCTCTCCACTTCCTGAAAGTTCATCGCCAGACCATCTTTTAACGGACTCGTCATACTCATCTACTATTCTCCTTCCAAAAATTTATTTGTGAAAAATAAAAAGGGAGGAATTGCATGTATTCATCTAAAATAGCATTTCCTATCCTTACAATTAGAGAATTTATGGCAGTAACCCACTGTCGTTCTTCATCGTTCTATTTAGAAAGACAGTCACGACGATATAATTGCCAATAATCTCACATTCCGTTTATTATTTTCTTTTATTTTCTTGATGATCACGCCTTGGTCTCTGCTTCCTTTGGCCATTAAAAGCCCCCCCAATCGTTCTTAAAAACTCACAATCTGGTAATAACCAGATAAATTGAGTATTCTTTATTTTATAATGATAAAAAGCAAGTTACATTATACAAAGTGTAAAATATTGTTAACTGTTTAATGTGCACTATGTAATAACCATGTGATATTTCCTAACAACAAATGATAAACATCGTCATTTTTCTACAAACCTTACTTAATATTCATCACACTTACTGAATTTTTTTAATAAAACTAACTTATCAACACTTTGTCCACAAATTAAAAAGCCCTAGAAAATATTAAATGCAATTTTCTAGGGCTTTTTAATTTTATTCACAGGTTATCCACATAAAAATAATATGTGGATAACAAGAAATACTGAGTTATTTCAACGTTTTCCAGTAAGTATTGTATTTTTCTTAAAAAACTATACACAGGTTCAATAGTGAATTTTCAGTCATTAACAACTTGCTAACAACTTATACACATATTATCAACAAAACGATTACTTAGAGTTAATAACGTATTGATGATATTTTTCATAATCTGTTTTCTTGCACTCAAGTTTTAATTTAGATCCATTCTCATCATATTCTGTTTCCGTTATATGACCATGTTCATTGAAATAGGATACCAACTGTCCCTGGTCATACGGAATCAGCATCTCACAGCGAATATAGTCTACAAAAACATGTCCTCGGATTTGATCGATCAATTCCTGTATGCCTACTTTGTTTTTCACTGACATATAAACAGAGTCACGATTCACCTGCGGGATATCTATTTCAGTCAGATCTGCTTTATTATAAGCAAAAATAGTTGGAATTTCTTTAATGCCTATATCATTCAAAGTTTGATCTGTAATCTCTATTTGCTGCTCATAATTGGGATTGGAAAAATCAACAACATGAATCAATAAGTCAGCTTCGACCACTTCTTCTAAGGTTGAACGGAACGCTTTCACAAGATGATGCGGTAGTTTTGAAACAAAACCAACCGTGTCCGTCAGTAAAAATTCCTTATTATCCGGCAAAGGAATGTTTCGCACGGAAGTCTCAAGCGTAGCAAACAGCATATCCTTTTCCAAAACCTGCTTTTCGGTTGTTGGGTGAAACATTTCAATCAAAGCGTTCATGATCGAGGATTTCCCTGCATTCGTATAACCGACTAAAGAAACGACTGGGATGGCATTCTTTTTCCGCTGCTTCCTCTGCGTTTGACGGTGTGCAACAAGTTCTTCCAGTTCTTTATTCAAAACACTTATATTTTCCTCTATTCTCCTACGGTCAAGCTCTAACTGCTTTTCCCCAGCACCTTTGTTTGTACCAACTCCACCACTCTGACGACCTAATGACTCCCTTAATCCAACGAGACGTGGGAGCATATATTGAAGTTTTGCCAATTCTACCTGAAGCTGGGCTTCCTTTGTTTTTGCTCGGTGTGCAAAAATGTCCAGAATCAAGATTGTCCGATCAATTACCTTACAATCCATGTCCCTCTCCAGATTCCGAAGTTGTGAAGGCGACAACTGATCATTAAAGATGACGACATTCGCTTCCTTATACTCCACAAGATTTTTTACTTCCTCAATCTTTCCGGTTCCAATAAAATGTGATGAGTTCACCCGATGCAAATTCTGTGTGATCGTCCCGACAACCTCTACCTCACAGGCCTCCGTTAAATTAGCCAATTCCTCCATTGAATAATCAAAATCCTTTTGGCTATTGAGGTTTACCCCAACTAAGATTGCCCTTTGCTCTAATTCCATTCTTTCAAATCCCTTCCTGTAACTGCCATACTCAATTTAACAATCACACAGGATCATCCTATGCCTCATTAAAAGTCAGCCACATTGTAGCACACTACATAGAACATGCATAACGATTGCTTGGCTCTGCATTCAAAAATGTTCTTATTAGGATTCCTTTTACTTAAAAGAAAATTCAACATATTAAATACCAGGCCATATTCAGACCTGGTATTTTTGATATTCTATTGGTTTCTTATTTTCTTTCGACCTTATAGGATTGAATTCAATCGTTTATTAATCGTCCCGCTCTACTTTACCCTCTTTTACCTCGTCATTTTCATTAAGCAACTCGAGCCATAGTGGAAATTCAGATTCAGCTATATATCCGCCTTTTTTATACGATACCAGGACTCTTCCAGTATCGAACCGTTTCTGTACATCCCTTCCTCTTTTCTCAATAATGGTTTCGATAACGATCGATCACTTCATCTGGCGACGTTGTACTCGCCCATTCAATTGCTTTACTGTTGAGTGAAAAACTTCTGAACTGTATGTGAATTATCAGTTTCACATGAAACATTTTGAAGCAGTACAAGAAAAGGCTTCCTTGCACCTTTAAAAGGAACCAGGAAGCCATATTCAATTACTCTTTTATTCTTAGCAATCTAAGACTGTTCAATGTGACCAATAACGTTGCTCCCATGTCTGCAAAAATTGCCATCCACAGTGTTAACCAGCCTGGTGCTATCAATAGTAAAGCCAGAATCTTAATCGCTAACGAAAATGTGATGTTCTGCTTAATAATTTTTAACGTTTTACGACTTAGGCGTATCGTATAAGGCAGCTTTGATAAGTCATCACCCATTAAGGCAATATCTGCGGTTTCAAGGGCGGTGTCCGTCCCCGCTCCCCCCATCGCAATCCCAACCGTGGAAGCCGCTAAAGCCGGTGCATCATTGACACCATCGCCAATCATAGCCACTCGATTATATTTCTGTTTCCATTGTTTGATAAAGGCCAGTTTATCTTGCGGCAATAGCTCCGCTTGAATCTCATGAACGCCAGCTTCTGCTCCAATCGCTTTTGCTGTTCCGATATTATCCCCGGTTAGCATTATCGTTTTTTCAATCCCGAGAGCATGCAGTTTCCGGATTGCTTCCTTACTGCTTTCCCTTATTTCGTCCGCAACTGCAATCAGTGCAAGGAGTTTTATTTGATTGCCAAGCACCATCACCGTTTTTCCTTCATTTTGATAATCATTTATTTGGATACGAACATCTTCAGAAAAGGCTAAACCGCCCTCTTCTTCAAAAAGATGTGGTTTCCCAATGTAATAGACTTCTCTATTTATTGTTCCTTTTATACCTTTACCCGTGATTGCGGTAAAATCCTCGACCACTAGAGAGTGATAGTCCATGTTCTGGCTCTCTGCTTTTTGGAGAATGGCCGTGGCAAGAGGATGTTGCGAACAACTTTCTAAAGCTGCAGCAATCCCTAGAACTTCCTGTTCACTCACCCCGTCAACCAATACCGTGAAATCAGTCACTTCAGGTATTCCCTTTGTCAAAGTACCTGTTTTATCAAACGCAATCGCCTTTATGGCTCCAGCTTCCTCCAAATGGACTCCGCCTTTAATCAGTACACCATTTTTCGCAGCATTTCCGATGGCTGTTACAATTGCAATTGGTGTAGAGATAACTAAAGCACATGGACAACCAACAACCAGCACAGCCAATCCTCGGTAAATCCATTCACTCCATTCCCCGTTTATGACAAGCGGCGGAATAACGGCAATGGCCAACGCTATCAGCATAATGGCGGGAGTATAGAATTTTGCAAATCTATCAACAAATGCCTGGGAAGGAGCTTTTTCAGCCTGAGCTTCTTCAACAAGATGTATGATTTTTGCAATCGTCGTATCCTCTACTCGTTTCGTGACCTCCACTTCCAGCAGTCCTTCACCATTTAAGGTTCCAGCAAATACTTCACCCTCAACCGTTTTAAATATTGGCTCTGATTCCCCTGTAATGGCTGCTTGATTCAGTGTCGAGGCACCTTTCGTGATCCTGCCGTCCATAGCGAGCTTCTGACCGGGTTTGACAATCATGGTGTCGCCCACCTCAATCTCATCAACAGCAACCATCATTTCGTGATGTCCCCTACGAATCAAGGCCTCTTTAGGAGCTATATTCATTAATGATTCTATAGAATTCCGGGCTTTATCCATCGAATATTTTTCCAGCGCTTCACTGATTGCAAACAGAATAACGACTGTTGCTCCCTCGCCCCATTCACCCAGCACAGCTGCTCCAATAATTGCAACCGTCATTAGGGTGTGCATATCAAAGCGCAGTCTGACAAGATTTTTCAGTCCATTGATAAATAGTGAATATCCACCAACTAAAATTGCAACCGCATAGCCAATCACTGACATGTTGCTTCCATCACCATATTGTTTATCCAATATCCAACTGATTAAAAGAAGGATAGCAGAAAACACTACTTTAATATTTTCTTTTTGCTTCCAAAACGGTTCCTTTTCCATAACCTGTTCTTGTTCATCCCGGATTTTAAGATTATCAAAGGCTCCCGCTTTTTCAATTTCTTCAATTGTTGTACTTCCTTGAATCGAAATCTTCGAAGCCCCGAAGTTGATTTTGGCAACTTTCACTCCCTCAAGGTCACGGACATTATTTTCAAATTTAGCCGCACAATTCGTACAGGATAGACCTTGAATTCGATACGTTTTTGATTGGGATTCAGCCATCGACCCTCACCTCCTGCTGATGTTCTAATGCAATAAGAATTAATTGTTTTATATGATGATCATCTAATGAATAAAATGCTAACTTACCTTCTTTTCGATATTTTACGATTGCATGTTTATATAGGGTACGAAGATGATGTGAGGTTGTCGCCATTGAGGCACCAATGATATTCGCCAAATCACACACACACAACTCCTCATCCGTACATAGCGCATAAGCAATTTTCGCTCTGTTTTCATCACCGATAACTTTAAACAGCTTCGATATACTAGAGATATTCACCTGGCTCATTTCTTCTTGAATGCAGTTCACCTTTACTTCATCATGCAGGTGAACATCACACATATCCTTCATTTCCGCCATCTTCTCACCCCCCCTCATTCAAATATGCGTTTGATTATAATATACCATAATTTGCTGAATATTCAAACCTAGATTTGAATGTAAAAGAAACTTACTTCCTCCCCAAAGCAGACTTGATAAAAGCGGCATATATGACTATATATGAAAAACACTGGCTTTTGTTTCAATTTGAACTTCATCCACATACACCAAGATCAGATCAACGCATGACTAGAAATCGTTCATAACTCATAAATTTTATTGTTGTATAAACGAAGAGAGGTCAAAGTGCCTATTTTGGCAACCTGACCTCTGTATTATTATTCTCTATACCTTTATAGGTGTCATAGAAGGCTTCATTCTAAAATGGTTAAGAAATGTCTTATCAAATATCCCCTGAATCGTATCAATTTTTTCTTTAATCATCTTCTAATGAAAAAAAAGATTGAAAGGATATGAGCTTCCCTCATGTCCCTTCAATCTAATGATTTCCGTACTTTCCTATCCCAATGCCTTAATAGAATAAAATAATTAATTTAGTATTTTTTTGAAAAACTATGATATACTTAGTCAAACCTTTTAAGCGTTTTACTTTACTTGTACCATTTACCCTGCTCAATCTTTGAGCAGGTTTTTTTGACTTTCTTTTTACAAAACAAAAAGACAGACCCTATAACTAGGATCTGTCTTTATTTGTTTTGAAATTATGCTTTTTGAACGTTAGAAGCTTGAGGTCCACGTTGACCTTGCTCTACTTCAAAAGTAACTTCTTGACCTTCGTCTAAAGATTTGAAACCTTCGCTTTGGATAGCTGAGAAATGTACGAATACGTCGTCTCCGTTTTCGCGTTCGATGAATCCAAAACCTTTTTCTGCGTTAAACCATTTCACTTTACCTTGTTCCATTGTTGTTGCCTCCTAGTGCATTTAAGCACATTGTATTACTATCCTTGCTCTAAGTCATCATCGAAAACGAAAAGTAGTACTTTTAGTATCCTTAGTACCGAACAAAAATAATTAAGACTAAGCATAACATTAAATGGCAGCGATTGCAAATAGTTTAAGTAAACTTTTTTCAAGCAATTTTTAATACTCTTAAAATTCGACTTCAATCAACTTCTATATACTAAAGTGGGTCGGACCACATAAGCACTTTTTTACTTTTTAGGAACTGTTACTCCTATCGGCCGATAATGTATGATTTTAACAAGTTGCTCAGCCATATATTCAGGTGTATTTTTAAATTCATCCTGTACCCATTGTATGATCATTCCCAATATAGAATAAGCATGATAACTAGCAAGCAAGTCTTTATTAATGGCTTTGTCATCACTTCCTACTAATAAGTCCTCTAGAGATAATTGTTTTATGACAGTCCCCAATCTGTTCTGAAAACCAGACAAGGCCGTTGGCTTCAATATCATTTGGTAAAAGGTCCTATGATTTTCTACATGATGAAAAATACGTATAGTAGAAGACTGCAACCGTTCTATATCCAAAACCTCAATAGTCTTGTAAGGTGCTTGATACGATTCAATTAAGTCATTCATCACGTCATCAATCACGTCATTAAACAAGTCTTCTTTGTACTGAAAATGCTTATAAAAAGTGCCACGATTAAGATCCGCTCGTTGTACGATTTCTGAAATTGTTATTTCTCTAAATTCTTTTTCAACCATTAAAGATATAAGGGCCTCTTTTAATGTAGCTATAGATTTTTTTACCCGCCTATCCATTTCATAACCTCCAACACATTTTAATGCACATACTTTCATTTATTTGTCTATTAATAAACAAATTATGGTTTATTTGCTGATTGTACCTCTTTATATAGGGGATTATAATATAGATATTGAAAGTTAACAAACAAGTGTTCATTAAGTATCCAGTAATTAAACATTATGAATCTGGGGGAACAAATATGAAATTACAAGGGAAAGTAGCCGTTGTTACAGGCGCTGCATCTGGTATGGGGAAAGAAATCGCGGTTCTTTACGCAAAAGAAGGAGCAAAAGTAATCGTTTCGGATATTAATCTAGAAGCGGCACAAGCAGTCGTTTCTGTTATCGAAGCAAACGGTGGCACAGCTGCTTCCATCTTAGCTAACGTTGCTAAAGAAGAGGACGTACAAGCCATGATCGACCTTGCTGTTGAAAAATATGGTACTCTGGACATTTTAGTAAATAATGCAGGCATCATGGATAACTTCATTCCAGCTGCTGAAATTACAGATGAACATTGGGAACGGCAATTTGCAATCAATACAACGAGTGTAATGCGCTCAACAAGAAAAGCCCTTCCAATCTTTCTTGAAAAAGAAGCAGGAGTAATTGTGAACATTGCCTCTGCTGGCGGATTATTCGGTTCAAGAGCAGGTGCTGCCTACACAGCTGCTAAACATGCTGTAATGGGTTTTACAAAAAACGTTGGCTTCCAATATGCAACAAAAGGTATCCGTTGTAACGCCGTTGCCCCAGGGGCCGTAGCCACAAATATCGGTACAACCATTAATCAGCCAAATGATTTTGGTATGGAGAGAGCAATGGTTGGAATCAACGTCAACCCTCGTGTGGGAGATGCTACAGAGATTGCTAAAGTAGCTTTATTCCTGGCTTCTGATGACTCGAGCTTCGTGAATGGAACGGTTGTTACAGCTGATGCCGGCTGGACTGCTTATTAATTTATAAAAAACTCACTGACGCCTTTCTCAGTGAGTTTTTTTAATGATTATCTTACCTTTTTTATTTTTCGGTAATAAACTTTTCGACCATTTCCTCTAATAAGGCTGATTCTTTTGCCAAGTTTCTGTTTTGTGCCTTTAATCCGGTCATAATGTTACTTTGTTGAATAGCAGCAGCAGAAATTTGTTCAGTTGTTGCTACTCCCTCTTCTGAGATTGCAGCGATTTCCTGAATAGATGCTAAACTTTCATCTGAGGATACATTAATTTTTTGCGAATGGTGCGCTAATTGTTCTGTTCCTTTCAATAGTTTTTCTACAGAATCAAAAATCTTATTGAAAATCTCACCATTGTTCTCCACTAAGGATACTCCATTTAATATATCTTGGAAGCTCTCATCATTATTTTGGATAACCTTTGCGGTTTGTTCATTAATTCGCATGATAGATTCAGAAATAACATCAATGGATTCATCTGTTTGTACAGCCAGTTTTTGCACTTCGTGGGCAACTACAGCAAAACCTCTGCCTGCATCCCCTGCTCGTGCAGCTTCAATAGAAGCATTCAAGGATAGCAGGTTCGTTTGAGAAGCAATGATTCGTATTAAACCAATCACTTCATTTATCTTAACTACATCCTCTTCCAAGCTCACCAAATTGGCTTTACTCGCTTGGCCATTTCCCATAATTTTATCCATCTGACTCGTTACATCCTGTACTTGTTTACTCCCCTGTTCAGCAAGTTTGTTCGTATGTAGTGTAAATTCGTTCATTGTATTCGTTTGCTCGCTCATTAAACGAATTGTATCCGTTAAATCACTGATCATATTAGAAATTCGGTCAATATGGTGGGCCCGTTCTTCTGAAGCTTTTGCTTCTTCCGTTGTCCCTGTTACGATCTGATCATAGGATTCTACCATCTCTTCAAAAGATTGATGAATGGACACTGTGGTTTTATTCATCGTTTGAGCACGTTCACGGACATTTTGAATAATATGGGACAAGCTCACTCGCATATCTTCAAACCCGTGTGATAGATCCCCAATTTCATCTTGTCGAACACTAGTGATAGGTTTACTTAAATTCCCTACTGCCATTTCACTTGTGAAACCAACTAGTTCATTAACAGGACGGGAAATTTGTCTCCCTATAACATAAGCGCTTATAGCACCCAATAATACTGCACTTATTAAAAATAGAATATTAAAGACAATCATTTTGCTTTTCATCTCAGGAATAAACGAAGCATCCATATCAATACCTACAATAGCATCCGTTCCTTCGATAGGTGTAAAGTAAGACTTGTGTGTGCCCCATTTATCGTTATAGATTTCACTTAACACTTCTTCTTTTCCATTTATCGATTTTGCCTGTTCTGGTGTAAACGGGGATTCCACCATGAAATCCTTGCTGCCATTCAAGGCCACAATGACATCTGAATCATTCTCCCGCTTCAGGACATAAACATATTCAATGCCTTTTCTCTTTTCAACGAAGGCATCTAATTTTCCCAAGATAGCTTCTCCCTGATCTGAAGCATTTTCTATCAAATCCGGATCAATGCTTGCAGCCAAACTGCGGGCATTTTCAGATAGCCGCTCATCAAATTGTGGAAGGACATTTTCATTAATCATATTATTAGTAATATATGAAAAACAAAAATCCATAGCACCTGCAAATAGTACGAACGGAATTATGTAGAATACGAATAATTTAGCTAGTAAAGATCGTTTTGGATTTAGCTTTGAAATTTTCAACCTTACATCCTCCTTAGATTAAAGCCAGCTCTTTTATAGTTAGAAAAGGAAATAAATCTAAATGAAGCAATTGAAGATTCTTGTTCAAATCTTCACTTCTATAAAAGATGATTGCCATACTTCGATCATTTTGAAAAGGAAGCTGTCTATATTCCAAAATATGTTCAAACTCATTTTGAAGTCCTATATGATTAATCCGTTCAACATCTTCTAAATTTATTTCCAATGGAACCTCTGCAAAGAAAAAGCTATAAATATTATCGTCCATCTCTTCCAATATTCGATTCCAATCAGGTTTCGTTCCTAAGAAATAGTGTTCATACATATTCATCCCATAGGCATGATACCCTAGATCTGTTGTGCCCGCTCCCGCAAAACGCAAGGGATTAATTTCTATGGGAATAACCCTGTCTCCCTTTTTGCGAATTTCAAAGTGTACAGGGTAATTCCTTAGGGGTAGAACAGTTTGGACTTTCTTCATAAACTGTAGGGCATCATCATAGATTTCATTTACTGCTATCTTCGACGTGTAATAGATTCGATCGGATGTATCATAATCATCCTTAAATAAACGTTTAAACGCGTTCAATATAATTGGTTCACCATCCTGATTAAAATAACCATCAATGGCATATTCCTCTCCCTGAATCCACTCTTCTATTAAAACAGTCTGAGAACCTACTACTGTTGAATCATACAATCCATCGGAATGCAGTAAATCTTCCTTCAAATGGCTTACGGCTATATCCCAATCCTGTTCATTCTTAACTTTGTGTACCCCTACACTTGAGTAGCCAATATTAGGTTTGATAACCACAGGAAACGGAATTTGTTTTTTATCCATATCACTTATTATGGATAGATCAATTTCTTGGAAATAGAAATCAGGATATAATGATTTCGTTAGATTACGAACCTTACTCTTATCTTTTAATAACTTAGACCATATGTATTCATTGCTATTGGGTTGAAAATGACCTAATAATGTAATGCCATTCTCAGAGTTTGTAAGAATCCTTTTGCCCATTTCCATAGACTTAAAAAACTCCGTATCTTTTTGAATGTTTAGCTTTTCTGATGATAGTGTGTTTCTCCATCGCCCATGCTCCAACACTGGAATCTGCTGTTTCTCTAATACCTTTAGAAGAATTGGTGACACAATGGGCTCATTCAAAATAATCATGTTTTCCACCTAACTTATACTGTTTTATGTATCCCCATATTTAATCGGTTAAAAGTGGTAAGTATTTAGCTTATATAGGTATTTATTATTATTTAATTAAACAATAGTCACAATATAAATAACAATACATAATTCTTTTTACCTAATTTTATCCAAAAAAATACAGAAGTATGTCGATCTTCATTACACGTCCCTCTGAACAGAACAGGTAAATGGTATCTAATGATATTTTTTTGACATAACAAAAAGCCCGGATTCTATCCAGGCATTCCTTTTTCCTATTTTTAAAAGTGATAATAATTTCTTTTACCTATAAACAATATTTATATTCCTTTATTGTCGCAATGGCTCAAAAAGGAATTTTCCAAAAACCTTTAGAGTACCTTTCTCTATAAGTCCCGCCATTGCACAAAACACCCTTAGGATGGTTGATATTTGGATTTCGCATAACAAGTGAATCTATAAAACTATGAAGGAATAGAGATTACCTAATAATTCATGTACTCTCACCGATTCCTAAAAACAAGCATAAAAAAACGTGCCTTAGAATAAATTCTAAGGTGTTGGTTTTTAATAAAGTTTGATTAAAATTAATTGAACTGAACCCCGAATAATCCGATTTTTTTATTTCCGCCAAAAAGTTGAACAGTCCGTCTTATCCAAAATATTAAACTCGATCATTTTCTCAAGTAATGAGAAATCAACCGGACTATCCCACTGGATACGTACCAACTGCTTGGTGTGATCATGGCCAGCCTGCACAATTTCATCAGAAAAATGAATAATCCCTGCCCTTTCAGGGGCAACAGCCAAATGATGTTTGGCTACGCTAAAGCCAATAATAAATGTGCCATGATCGGTAAACATAGGCTGATTCCACGCAATTTTTGGCATTAAATTTGGGAATTTCTTAGTTACCCAAACCAAAACTTCTTCCGTTCGGTCCCGATGTTGCGGGTTATCAATACTCGCTAAATATTCTATAAAAACTTCCATGTCATTCTCTCCTATAATAAAAAATTATTTTTGAACGATGTAATTTTTCATGCCAATACGCCATGACATCAATTGCACCATTCGCAACCTCATCTGTATCTTTGACAGGATACCTAGACATCTCAAAAATCGCCTTTTGTTCATCCATAGTTTTTTTACTTCTTCTTCAATTTCGACAATGCACAATCGCTTTGCAATCTAACCTCATTGTGTGTTTATATAATAAAGCTGTTTAATTTTGCTCTTAAAGATGCAGCAATTACCTTCCGATAGATTTGATAGATGGTATTAAATGACTTTATTATTTTTCAAACAAATTTATTGTCACTGCACACCAATTCCTATTCCTCGGCCTTCTTTAATCCACTTATCAACTTTAGATGTTCTCGCTCTTTTAGGCATAAAAAAACACCCCTTTAGATAATCATATCCAAAGGGGTGAAACGGTGCAACTTTTGAAAAAACGGTTAAACTTTATTTCAAAACTACATAAGGCACGTTATATTCATTCCAGCTTACTCAACCGTTACACTTTTCGCAAGATTACGTGGTTTATCCACGTCACATTCGCGGTGCAAGGCAGCGTAGTACGCAATGAGTTGCATCGGGATAACAGAGATAAGGGGTGTTAATAGTTCGTTCACTTCCGGGATGACAAAGCGATCATCTTCTTCTTCCAACCCATTCATAGAAATAATGCATGGGTTAGCACCACGGGCAACGACTTCTTTGACATTACCACGGATGCTTAGGTTGACGCCTGCTTGCGTAGCAAGAGCTATAACAGGTGTACCTTCTTCAATCAAGGCAATTGTTCCATGTTTAAGCTCACCACCAGCAAAGCCTTCTGCCTGGATGTAAGAGATTTCTTTCAGCTTAAGCGCCCCTTCAAGACCAACATAGTAGTCAAGGGACCGGCCGATGAAGAAGCAGTTTCTTGTAACAGACAAATATTCATGGGCAATAGCTTCCATCTCTTCTTTCGAATCGCATAGAGCTTCCATTGCTGTCGCAACAATTCCAAGCTCCTTAACAAGGTCGAAATCAAACTCTAGGTTACGGAACTGTCCAGAAACATTTGCTAATATAGCCAATACAGCTACTTGAGCTGTGTAAGCTTTTGTAGAGGCAACTGCAATTTCAGGGCCAGCATGCAGCAAGAGCGTATAATCCGCTTCACGTGACAATGTAGAGCCCGGTACGTTTGTAATGGTTAATGCTTTATGACCAAGCTCTTTAATTGCCACTAATACCGCACGGCTATCCGCAGTTTCTCCACTTTGGGATATGAAGATGAAAAGCGGTTTTTTCGATAATATCGGCATGTTGTATGTGAATTCCGATGCTACATGGACTTCAACCGGAATTTCAGTCATTTTTTCGATGAATTGCTTACCAATCAAGCCTGCATGATAGCTAGTTCCACAAGCGACGATATAGATACGGTCAGCCTCAGTTACTGCTTCTGCAATACTATAATCGATTGCCAGTTTGCCTTCTTCATTTTGATAAGCTTGAATAATTTTACGTATGACAGCAGGCTGCTCGTCGACTTCTTTAAGCATATAATGAGGATACGTACCTTTTTCAATATCACTCGCATCCAGTTCAGCAGTGAATGGCTCACGAAAAACTTCTTCGTTAGAAAGATTCTTAATCGTTACCTCTTCATTTGTCACTATAACCATTTCTTTATCCATCAGTTCAAGGAATTGATCTGTGACTTGCAACATAGCCATTGCATCAGAAGCGACAACGTTAAAGTCTTTCCCTACACCAATTAGCAGCGGGCTTTTATTTTTTGCGACAAAAATGGTTTCATCATTTTCAGCATCTAAAAGGGCAATGGCATATGAGCCTTCTAAAAGAGTGAGTGTTTGACGGAACGCCTCTTCTACTTCCATACCATCGTTTACAAACTTCTCTATAAGTTGAACGATGACTTCCGTATCTGTCTCACTTTTAAAAGCAACATCCTTCAAATATTCCCGTTTTAGAATCGCATAGTTTTCAATGACCCCATTATGAACTAAAGTCAAGCGACCTGAATTACTTTGGTGAGGATGAGCATTATCACGACTTGGCACACCATGAGTGGCCCAGCGCGTATGACCTATTCCAGTATGTGCAATAGTTTTTTCATCCACAGCTCCACGGAGGTCTGCAATTCGTCCCTTTTCCTTAAAGATTGTCACACCTGAATCATTTTTGACAGCAATCCCTGAAGAATCGTAACCGCGGTATTCAAGCTTTTCAAGACCTTTTAATAGAATTTCTTTCGCATCATTAAGTCCAATATATCCAACAATTCCACACATAATTTCTGTTCCTCCAACCGATTCGAGGGAACAGGAATGCACGGGGGCATCCCTGCCCCCTCATCTCTGATATTTATTTTTATAAAGGAAATGCTTATAGCCTTTTTTCCCTTTGTGCATTTCCAATCCTTTGTGCAGTAAGTTGCCCTACTGTTTTAAGATTGAAATTACTGCGGCTGTGCACTTCAGCCGGGAGGTATCCGCCGATCATTCGATAAACCTCCTCCTCGTCAACTAAGCCATTCTCGACCAAGCTTAGTTCAGGCGCTTTTGTATTTCCTTTTCTCCCTGCCTACCCTCCTTTAAACAAAATATGTTTTAAATCAGGATAATCATACCTTACAAAAGGGACATAGGTCAATTCTTTGTTACCTTAACCAATGAAAAAAACACTTCTTTATAAAAATATGCATAAAAGGATATTCTGTTCCTTTTATGCATATGATTAGTTATTCGTTTATTCCCATTTCCGCTCTCACCACAGAGACGATGCGATCAACATAACGATTGCATTCTTCTACAGTTGGTGCTTCAGCCATAACACGGACAAGAGGTTCAGTTCCAGATGGTCTAACCAATATACGCCCGTTTCCTTCCATTTCTGCCTCAACATCTTTAATGACTTCCTGCACCTTTTCATTATCAGTTACAGCATGCTTGTCAGTCACTTTAACATTGATAAGCGTCTGTGGATATTTTTTCATCTCATTTGCAAGCTCTGATAAGGGTTTTTGTGTTTCACTCATAATGTTTACAAGCTGTAAGCCTGTCAATAAGCCATCCCCTGTCGTATTATAGTCCAGGAAGATAATATGCCCGGATTGCTCACCGCCAAGGTTGTAGCCGCCTTTTCGCATCTCTTCTACAACATAGCGATCGCCCACTGCTGTTTGGGCACTTTGTATTCCGTGCTCCTCAAGACCTTTATAAAAACCTAGGTTACTCATGATTGTAGAAACCACAGTCCCCTGTTTCAAACGATTGTTTTCTTTCAAGTATTTCGCACATATATACATAATTTGATCGCCGTCAACTATATTTCCTTTTTCATCTATGGCAATGATGCGGTCGCCGTCACCATCGAAGGCAAGTCCAACATCGGCCCCTTTTTCTTTTAAGAATTCAGCAAGTGCTTCAGGGTGCGTGGAACCTACCTTATCATTGATGTTCAAGCCATTGGGCGATGCCCCCATTGTAGAGATATCTGCATCTAGATCCGCAAACAAATGCATAGCCAAGGATGAAGTCGCGCCATGTGCACAATCAAGCGCAACATGAATGCCTGTAAAATCTTCATCGACTGATTGCTTTAAGTACTGGAGATACTTTTGTCCACCTTCGAAATAGTCGTTTAGATGGCCTAAATCTCCGCCTACCGGACGTGGAAGTTCATCTTTTTCTAAATCTAACAATGTTTCAATTTCCGCTTCTTGATCATCCGATAGCTTAAAACCATCCGGACCGAAGAATTTAATACCGTTATCTGCAACCGGATTATGTGAAGCAGAAATCATAACGCCTGCTTCAGCACTTAACGCCTTTGTTAAATAAGCAACTCCTGGTGTTGAAATTACACCAAGACGCATAACTTCAGCCCCAATAGATAATAGACCAGCAACTAGTGCACCTTCCAGCATTTCACCTGAAATACGTGTATCGCGTCCTATCAGCACTTTAGGTTTTTCTGTATTTTTAGTAAGAACGTAGCCGCCAAAGCGGCCTAGTTTAAATGCCAACTCAGGTGTTAATTCGCTATTCGCTATACCCCTAACTCCGTCTGTTCCAAAATATTTACCCATCTTTTTATCGCTCCTTCTTCGAATCGTTACTAAATTAAATGATGTTAAAGGAAGGTTATGTTTCTTCTTCGTCTTTTTGAGTAATAGAGACCTTAGCCGTTTTTGAATCTAGTTCCCAATTCACTCCTGCAGGCGCTTTTACTACCAGTTCTACATCATGTATACCTTCATCTAAATTACTCACATCTACTGTAAGAGTAATGTCGTTTTTAGTTATTTCTTTCAAATCATCCGCTTTCCCACGCAAAGTAATGCTTGCTACATCGGATTCCAATTCGGCTTCTTGGTCTTCCTGTATACCTACAGGTTCTATTTTTAAATTGGTGAAAGTTTTAGTCTCGATGGCAGGTGGTTCATCCTCTTCAACTACCTCTTCTTCGACTTTTTCGACTTCTTCGACTGCCTCTACATCCTCTACATTCTCATCTTCTACATCAATTTTTTCTGTATTAATTTTGACCTTTGCCTTACCCAAGGACATTTTTTGTACACTTTCTGGTTTAGTAAGATCCAATTCCAATTCGGCATCTCCATCAATTTTGGAAATATTAACAGGGAGATTTATTTCGCTTATTTGTTCAAGGCTGGCTTCTGACCCATAAAGGATTACCTCTTTTGGATCGACACTTATACTCTTAATACGGATGCCGTCCTTTACTTTTCCAGTTTGCTTAGGTGCAATGGTTACCGTTTTCGACGGGATACTAACTTTTAGTGACACTGCAACTGAAGCAGGTTCAATCGTAACATCCAACTTGTTTAAGTCCCGGTCAAGAGCTTTTACTGTCGCCTTGCCGTTCATCGTTTCGTTAAGACCCTTACTTATTTCAAGATTTGCCTTAACATAGGAAATTTGTTCAATTACATCTTTAGCCCCAGTTATTTTAACAGTTTTAGGGTCGACTGTTGGCTGTCCAGCGGTATAACCCTCTTCAAGTAAAGAATTATTATATTCTGCTTCGACGGAGAATTCCTTCGTCACTCGTTCCTGAACATTGACTTCTGCATATTCAGGCTCGATTGTCGCCACTAACTTTTCGTTTAAATCGCTTATTTTGAAGGTAACAGTTCTGTCTCCCATCGAGATTTCAGGATCAGAAAGGTCTACATATACTTTAAAGTCTCTTTGGTTTTTTGCACTTATCAGTAGGCTTTTAGCTCCCTTTAAAGTAACATCCACCGTTTCTGGTACTCCGCTCACCACCAAATTTTCACGGTCATAGTACACTTCAACCGGTACATTTTCAATGGTTTCCGTACTAATCTCAGGGGCAGTAGATAAACCAAGAGATTTTTTATCTGACTCCATCTCAAAATTAACGGAGATGAATAACAGAGCTGCCAAAGCAAAAGCAACAATTCTCATAAACCATGTACTATTGGTATATTTATCCATTTTTCTTCCCCCTCCAATTCCAGATACTCGAGGAAGTTGTTTTGATATTTTCCACTACCAGTTCACTAGTAAGCATTGCCCTAAATGACTCTTGATTCAAATCTCGGAACAGTTCTCCATTTTTAGTAACAGAGATTCCTCCCGTTTCTTCAGATACAACGATTGTAATACTATCCGTCACTTCACTCATACCAATAGCTGCCCTATGCCGAGTACCAAGTTCTTTTGAAATGAACGGACTTTCTGATAAAGGCAGATAGCAAGCTGCAGCTGCCACCTGGTTATTTTGTAAAATCACTGCACCATCATGGAGCGGCGTATTAGGTATAAAGATATTAATAAGCAACTCTGAAGAAATATAGGACTTTAGAGGAATCCCTGTTTCAACATAATCGCCCAGTGCCGTTCCTTTTTCAATCGTAATCAAGGCTCCAATTCGCCTTTTCGCCATATAAGTGGACGCCTTTAATATTTCTTCTACTAAACGCTCTTGCTGGTTCTCTTCTGGAACGCTACCTCTTGTAAAGAGCTTCCCACGTCCTAATTGTTCAAGCGCTCTCCTCAGTTCAGGTTGAAAAATGACAAGAATCGCCAGTACTCCCCAATTCATGACTTGTGCCATTAACCATCCAAGTGTATTGAAACCAAACAGGTTGCTTAAGCTTTTTACAATGACTATTACAAAAATTCCTTTGAGCAGCTGTATAGCCTTCGTGCCTCGAATAATAGTTAACAATTTATATATCACAAACCAAACAAGGAGAATATCAATGAAATTTACTACATAGTCCCAAACATTCAAATTGGATAAAGACATGTTGTTTCCTCCAGTCAGTATTACTCCAAATAACAATAACAATCGTTATGTAATAACCTTAATAGTATACCATTTTTTAAATAATACTTCTAAAACTAGTGTGATAAAGTTACATGTTAAGGTCTAATGAAGTAAAAAATCCCCTCCTTTTACAAAGTAAAGCTGAGCGATGGCACCGTATATTGAAAACGATGCATTCGCTCAGCTCATCTTACTCCTTATTCCCTTTTTCCTCTTTAATAGGAAGCACAGACGTTGCGGTATCCTTAATTTTGTACCACATCCACTCAAAAGCTTGGTCAATAACATGGATGCTTCCGGTCACATTCCCCGCCTTAGACATATAATTATGTCCATTAATGACCGTCACATCTCCCTTCACTTCACCTTCAATTCGAATGTTACCGTTTTGAACTACCACATTCCCCTCAACGGTCTCACCTGCAGGCACAATCACCGTTTCTCCTTCGACTAATAAATTAGATTGCTTGGAAACTGAAAAATGTTCGTCCTGATTATATGTGGAAAAAAGAGAACCTGTCATCAATACAATGAACACGGCTGCTGCCGTCATAAAAGGATGGCTTTTTAACCAACGCTTGGCACCCGTTGTTTTCGTTTCCTTTGGCAATTGAGCCATTACCCTTGCTGTAAAGTCATCTGGAGCCTTAATATGGGAGGTACTTTGTACAAGAGCGACTGCCTTTTTCATTTCATGAAAATAATCCCGGCATTCAGCACAAGTATGCAAGTGATCACGTAAAGCTTCTTTATGCTCTGGTTTGATGTCCTCATCTAAATAATCATGCATATAATCAATGATTTCCTCATGGTAGTTCATTTTTCTCACCTTCTTTTTATAAATGGCGTAGTTGTTTACGCAAGGCTTCCCGACCACGATGTATTCTCGTCTTAACCGTGCCGACTGGCAAATCAAGTATTTCACTGATTTCCTTTAACGATAATTCTTCAATGTACTTCAATACGATTACCGACCGATATTTCTCCGGCAACTTCATAATTTCTACTTGAATGGTTTCCTGAAGTTCTAAAGATTCAACTTCATCCTCGGGCTTTGCCATATCTGATGCAATTTGGGAATACATATTCAATCCCTCAGTTCCACTAACTTCTGCATCCAAATAGTAATCCGGCTTTTTCTTACGAAGACGGTCAATGCAAAGATTCGTCGCAATACGGTATAACCACGTAGAAAATTTCATTTGTATATTGAAACTACGAATATTCACAAAGGCTCTAACAAAGGCCTCTTGTGCCAAATCTTCTGCTTCTTGCCTGTTTCCGAGCATCCTAAAACATATCTGGAAAACTTTGTCCTTGTATAGTTCGACAATTTCCCCAAATGCATTATGGTCTCCCTTTAATACTTGATTAATTCTCTCTTTAATGAGTGCATCCATTTTCCGGTTTTTACCCCCGCTCATGCGGCTATACGATTATTACGAATCGTAAGCTAAAAGGTTTCAAAATTTATTACTTTAATTTTAACAAAGTTTTACAATTTATGTTTAAGAAAAAAAACAAGGCTATATAATTAAAAATTGTAAAACCTAAGGGAGTGAATCGCTGTATGACTGCTGAACAAATTTTAGATCATATTGAACTATACAGACAGAAAATGATAATTTTAGCTTCCCGCTCCTCGATGGTTGATAATGAAGTTATTGAAGTAAGCAGTAAACTAGATGTTTTGATCAATCAATACTTCCATTTAACTAAAAATGGAAGCCAAATCGACCGATGTGCTCTAAAGTGAATATGGAGCTGAGATTACAACCATATAAATATAGATATTATAAAACCATCCTGAAAAATCAACTTACGTCTTCTAGCATATAAAAAACAGTAACCTAACACAAGCTGGTTACTGTTTCTTTTATTTTATCAGTTATACTAGCTTTTCTCCAAATAGCGAGCCCATTAAGGCCACGGCAACGATTGCGGTTTTATTACGTTCATCTAAAATAGGGTTTACCTCAACAAATTCAGCTGATGTAATTAACTCAGACTCCGCCAGCATTTCCATAGCCAAATGACTCTCACGATAACTAATACCACCAATTACCGGTGTTCCTACCCCAGGCGCATCCGCGGGATCTACTCCATCCAGGTCCAAAGAAAGGTGAACACCATCTGTTCTTTCTCTTAAATAATCTATACACTCTTCCATGACTCTAGCCATTCCCATTCGGTCAATTTCATGCATTGTAAACACTTTAATCCCTTTTTCACGTATTAATTCTTTTTCACCTTCATCTAATGAACGTGCCCCGATAATTACGATATTTTCTGGTTTTACTTTAGAAGTTGAACCATGAATATTGACTAGATCGGGATGGCCAAGCCCCATACTGACAGCCAGAGGCATACCATGTATATTCCCTGATGGTGAAGTTTCCTCCGTATTTAAATCTCCATGTGCATCATACCAAATTACACCTACATTTTCATAGTGCTTCGAAACCCCTGCGAGTGTTCCGATGGCTATCGAATGGTCTCCCCCAAGAACGAGCGGGAAAGATCCGTCTTGTATAATTTTATCTACTCTTGTTGCTAATTGAATGTTTCCCTTAGCAACTAGCGATAAGTTTTTTAAATTTGTACCAGATTTCTGTGCATTTTCAGGGCGTCCTACTACTATATCTCCTAAATCCTCAACTTCTATTTTTAATCGTTCAAGCCGTTCGACAATCCCTGCACAGCGGATTGCACTCGGTCCCATATCAACCCCTCGTCTCGCCTGACCAAGATCCATAGGTAGACCGATAATGGAAATTTTCTGAATAGACATATAATTCCCCCTTTCTACCATTTTATATCTTATATGCCTAGTGGTTCAACTGAACATTTATATGTATAAAGATGCAGCTAATTAGCTTTTTTACAGTATTTACTCTTTGTCTTAAAATCCCTAATTGAACCGTTCTCTTATTAGAAGGTAAAAGTAATAAAAGTTAGATATTTAAAATAAAAAAAAGTCTTAAGCCGTAATCGGCTTAAGACGTAAGTTTTAGTGTATGTAGTTAGATGGTGGAGCCTAGCGGGATCGAACCGCTGACCTCCTGCGTGCAAGGCAGGCGCTCTCCCAGCTGAGCTAAGGCCCCTAAAGGAATAAATATATAGTAAGCGGAAGACGGGATTCGAACCCGCGACCCCAACCTTGGCAAGGTTGTATTCTACCACTGAACTACTTCCGCAAATGGCTGGGCTAGAAGGGATCGAACCTTCGCATGACGGAATCAAAATCCGTTGCCTTACCGCTTGGCTATAGCCCAATATATAATATGTATAATTAATATTCAACAAAATAAAAAGGTGGTAATCATATATTTCCCTTTTACAGAGAATATATAACTGATCCACAGGTTTTTATTAAAATGGTGGAGGGGGGCAGATTCGAACTGCCGAACCCGAAGGAGCGGATTTACAGTCCGCCGCGTTTAGCCACTTCGCTACCCCTCCGCAATATATGGTTGTAAATGGTGCCGGCAAGAGGACTTGAACCCCCAACCTACTGATTACAAGTCAGTTGCTCTACCAGTTGAGCTACACCGGCAAATATTTTTAAAATAAAATGGTGGAGGATGACGGGATCGAACCGCCGACCCTCTGCTTGTAAGGCAGATGCTCTCCCAGCTGAGCTAATCCTCCGGACTAATAAGTATATAATGGTGACCCGTACGGGATTCGAACCCGTGTTACCGCCGTGAAAGGGCGGTGTCTTAACCGCTTGACCAACGGGCCGATATTTTATGATAATAGATAGATTGGGAAGCTCCCAAGCGGATTCGAACCGCTGACCTCTTCCTTACCATGGAAGTGCTCTACCTACTGAGCTATGGAAGCATATGGCTCCGCAGGTAGGACTCGAACCTACGACCGTTCGGTTAACAGCCGAATGCTCTACCACTGAGCTACTGCGGAATAATATAATGTTTCCTAATACTCATTTAAAGATTTTAAATGAATAGCCTGGCAACGTCCTACTCTCACAGGGGGAAACCCCCAACTACCATCGGCGCTGAAGAACTTAACTTCCGTGTTCGGAATGGGAACGGGTGTGACCTCTTCGCCATCATTGCCAGACTATATTCATTTTTTTGAAGAAATTTTCATTCCTTCAAAACTAGATAATAAGAAGGTATTTCATTTTTTAAAGCGTGGTTAAGTCCTCGATCTATTAGTATCAGTCAGCTCCACATGTCGCCACGCTTCCACCTCTGACCTATCAACCTGATCATCTTTCAGGGATCTTACTAGCTTGCGCTATGGGAAATCTCATCTCGAGGGGGCTTCATGCTTAGATGCTTTCAGCACTTATCCCGTCCGCACGTAGCTACCCAGCTATGCCTTTGGCAAGACAACTGGTACACCAGCGGTGCGTCCATCCCGGTCCTCTCGTACTAAGGACAGCTCCTCTCAAATTTCCTGCGCCCGCGACGGATAGGGACCGAACTGTCTCACGACGTTCTGAACCCAGCTCGCGTACCGCTTTAATGGGCGAACAGCCCAACCCTTGGGACCGACTACAGCCCCAGGATGCGATGAGCCGACATCGAGGTGCCAAACCTCCCCGTCGATGTGGACTCTTGGGGGAGATAAGCCTGTTATCCCCGGGGTAGCTTTTATCCGTTGAGCGATGGCCCTTCCATGCGGAACCACCGGATCACTAAGCCCGACTTTCGTCCCTGCTCGACTTGTAGGTCTCGCAGTCAAGCTCCCTTGTGCCTTTACACTCTACGAATGATTTCCAACCATTCTGAGGGAACCTTTGGGCGCCTCCGTTACTCTTTAGGAGGCGACCGCCCCAGTCAAACTGCCCACCTGACACTGTCTCCCACCCCGATAAGGGGCGCGGGTTAGAATTTCAATACAGCCAGGGTAGTATCCCACCAACGCCTCCACCGAAGCTAGCGCTCCGGCTTCTCAGGCTCCTACCTATCCTGTACAAGCTGTACCAAAATTCAATATCAGGTCAGCAGTAAAGCTCCACGGGGTCTTTCCGTCCTGTCGCGGGTAACCTGCATCTTCACAGGTACTATAATTTCACCGAGTCTCTCGTTGAGACAGTGCCCAGATCGTTACACCTTTCGTGCGGGTCGGAACTTACCCGACAAGGAATTTCGCTACCTTAGGACCGTTATAGTTACGGCCGCCGTTTACTGGGGCTTCGGTTCAAAGCTTCGCTTGCGCTAACCTCTCCCCTTAACCTTCCAGCACCGGGCAGGTGTCAGCCCCTATACTTCGCCTTGCGGCTTCGCAGAGACCTGTGTTTTTGCTAAACAGTCGCCTGGGCCTATTCACTGCGGCTTTTCCGGGCTATTCACCCTAAAAAGCACCCCTTCTCCCGAAGTTACGGGGTCATTTTGCCGAGTTCCTTAACGAGAGTTCTCTCGCACACCTTAGGATTCTCTCCTCGCCTACCTGTGTCGGTTTGCGGTACGGGCACCTTACATCTCACTAGAGGCTTTTCTTGGCAGCTGTGGAATCAGGAACTTCGGTACTATATTTCCCTCGCCATCACAGCTCCGCCTTAATGGAAACGGGATTTGCCTCGTTTCCGGCCTAACTGCTTGGACGCGCATATCCAACAGCGCGCTTACCCTATCCTTCTGCGTCCCCCCATCGTTCAAACGATGTATAGGTGGTACAGGAATATCAACCTGTTGTCCATCGCCTACGCCTTTCGGCCTCGGCTTAGGTCCCGACTAACCCTGAGCGGACGAGCCTTCCTCAGGAAACCTTAGGCATTCGGTGGAAGGGATTCTCACCCTTCTTTCGCTACTCATACCGGCATTCTCACTTCTAAGCGCTCCACCAGTCCTTCCGGTCTGACTTCAACGCCCTTAGAACGCTCTCCTACCATCGACACCATACGGTGTCAATCCACAGCTTCGGTGATACGTTTAGCCCCGGTACATTTTCGGCGCGGAGTCACTCGACCAGTGAGCTATTACGCACTCTTTAAATGATGGCTGCTTCTGAGCCAACATCCTGGTTGTCTAAGCAACTCCACATCCTTTTCCACTTAACGTATACTTTGGGACCTTAGCTGGTGGTCTGGGCTGTTTCCCTTTCGACTACGGATCTTATCACTCGCAGTCTGACTCCCAAGAATAAGTATTTGGCATTCGGAGTTTGACTGAATTCGGTAACCCGTTGGGGGCCCCTAGTCCAATCAGTGCTCTACCTCCAATACTCTCATCTTGAGGCTAGCCCTAAAGCTATTTCGGAGAGAACCAGCTATCTCCAGGTTCGATTGGAATTTCTCCGCTACCCACACCTCATCCCCGCACTTTTCAACGTGCGTGGGTTCGGGCCTCCATTCAGTGTTACCTGAACTTCACCCTGGACATGGGTAGATCACCTGGTTTCGGGTCTACGACCTCATACTCATTCGCCCTATTCAGACTCGCTTTCGTCGCGGCTCCGTCTTATCAACTTAACCTCGCATGAAATCGTAACTCGCCGGTTCATTCTACAAAAGGCACGCCATTACCCATTAACGGGCTTTGACTACTTGTAGGCACACGGTTTCAGGATCTATTTCACTCCCCTTCCGGGGTGCTTTTCACCTTTCCCTCACGGTACTGGTTCACTATCGGTCACTAGGTAGTATTTAGCCTTGGGAGATGGTCCTCCCTGCTTCCGACGGGATTTCTCGTGTCCCGCCGTACTCAGGATCCACTCAGGAGGGAACGAAGTTTCAACTACAGGGTTTTTACCTTCTTTGACGGACCTTTCCAGATCACTTCATTTACCCCGTTCCTTTGTAACTCCATGTTGAGTGTCCTACAACCCCAAGAGGCAAGCCTCTTGGTTTGGGCTAATTCCGTTTCGCTCGCCGCTACTCAGGAAATCGCATTTGCTTTCTCTTCCTCCGGGTACTTAGATGTTTCAGTTCCCCGGGTCTGCCTTCAGTACCCTATGTATTCAGGTAAAGATACTGTTCCATTACGAACAGTGGGTTTCCCCATTCGGAAATCTCCGGATCAAAGCTTACTTACAGCTCCCCGAAGCATATCGGTGTTAGTCCCGTCCTTCATCGGCTCCTAGTGCCAAGGCATCCACCGTGCGCCCTTTCTAACTTAACCGTTAAAAAAGATCTTACTGATGCTTTGAAAAAATTAATTGCCTTCTATCTATTATCTAGTTTTCAAGGAACAAAGAAGAAAAAATTCCATCACAACGTGATGAGATCTTTCGTATCTGAATGAATTACTCATTCAAAACTGAACAAAACAAAAGCGCTCTCGTATTTATCCTTAGAAAGGAGGTGATCCAGCCGCACCTTCCGATACGGCTACCTTGTTACGACTTCACCCCAATCATCTGTCCCACCTTAGGCGGCTGGCTCCATAAAGGTTACCTCACCGACTTCGGGTGTTACAAACTCTCGTGGTGTGACGGGCGGTGTGTACAAGGCCCGGGAACGTATTCACCGCGGCATGCTGATCCGCGATTACTAGCGATTCCGGCTTCATGTAGGCGAGTTGCAGCCTACAATCCGAACTGAGAATGGCTTTATGGGATTCGCTTACCTTCGCAGGTTTGCAGCCCTTTGTACCATCCATTGTAGCACGTGTGTAGCCCAGGTCATAAGGGGCATGATGATTTGACGTCATCCCCACCTTCCTCCGGTTTGTCACCGGCAGTCACCTTAGAGTGCCCAACTGAATGCTGGCAACTAAGATCAAGGGTTGCGCTCGTTGCGGGACTTAACCCAACATCTCACGACACGAGCTGACGACAACCATGCACCACCTGTCACTCTGTCCCCCGAAGGGGAACGCCCTATCTCTAGGGTTGTCAGAGGATGTCAAGACCTGGTAAGGTTCTTCGCGTTGCTTCGAATTAAACCACATGCTCCACCGCTTGTGCGGGCCCCCGTCAATTCCTTTGAGTTTCAGCCTTGCGGCCGTACTCCCCAGGCGGAGTGCTTAATGCGTTAGTCTGCAGAGACTAAAGGGCGGAAACCCTCTAACACTTAGCACTCATCGTTTACGGCGTGGACTACCAGGGTATCTAATCCTGTTTGCTCCCCACGCTTTCGCGCCTCAGTGTCAGTTACAGACCAGAAAGTCGCCTTCGCCACTGGTGTTCCTCCAAATCTCTACGCATTTCACCGCTACACTTGGAATTCCACTTTCCTCTTCTGCACTCAAGTCCCCCAGTTTCCAATGACCCTCCACGGTTGAGCCGTGGGCTTTCACATCAGACTTAAGGAACCACCTGCGCGCGCTTTACGCCCAATAATTCCGGACAACGCTTGCCACCTACGTATTACCGCGGCTGCTGGCACGTAGTTAGCCGTGGCTTTCTGGTTAGGTACCGTCAAGGTACCAGCAGTTACTCTGGTACTTGTTCTTCCCTAACAACAGAACTTTACGACCCGAAGGCCTTCTTCGTTCACGCGGCGTTGCTCCGTCAGACTTTCGTCCATTGCGGAAGATTCCCTACTGCTGCCTCCCGTAGGAGTCTGGGCCGTGTCTCAGTCCCAGTGTGGCCGATCACCCTCTCAGGTCGGCTACGCATCGTCGCCTTGGTGAGCCATTACCTCACCAACTAGCTAATGCGCCGCGGGCCCATCTATAAGTGACAGCCGAAACCGTCTTTCCATCTTCTCTCATGCGAGAAAAGAACGTATCCGGTATTAGCTCCGGTTTCCCGAAGTTATCCCAGTCTTATAGGCAGGTTGCCCACGTGTTACTCACCCGTCCGCCGCTAATCTCAGGGAGCAAGCTCCCATCGATTCGCTCGACTTGCATGTATTAGGCACGCCGCCAGCGTTCGTCCTGAGCCAGGATCAAACTCTCCGAAGAAATGTTTGACTTGCTCATTTTGCTTTTTTTGATAGTGTGTGCTCACTTAAAAAAATTAACGTTGGCGCTTTGTTTTGTTCAGTTTTCAAAGAGCAATTTGTTTCGCTTTATCTCTTAGCGACTTTTAATATCTTAACATCTTATCTCTGCTTCGTCAATAACTTTTTTAAAAAAGTTTTTTTTGTTCTTTTTTAAAAGCTATTATCTTGCAGCAACTTTTATAATATACCAGCGTATAAATTAATAGTCAATAGATTTTTTAAATTTAATTCACTTTTAAAAATCAGGACTAATTCTTCTCATTAAAGTTTGTTTTTACTTTCATATAAATAAGGCATTCCTTTTCTGTACTTAGCCTTTTAAACAATCTGAAAAGGATATTATATTTTTCATTTATAGCTCTTTTAACTATGCAATCGATTCTATCATCTTGTAAATCAAATAATATTTCATCCATCTCTCTTTTTAAGAGGTACTCTAATTCCTTCTTTTCTTTTTCATTAATCAATAAGCCAAGCATAACTCACACCTCCATCAGTCATTTTTCCCCATTCATCTTAATTTTATGAATTTTTATATTGATTTTTTTGCATAACGGAACAGCCTCTGCATAAATATGAAAACAAGAGCTTTTGGACAAGGGGATGGATTAATGAAATTTTTCATGGTGCTCCAGGCAAAGAACATCAAACATTATTCGTTAATTTTACTTACGGCACTCTTTACCGCTTGGTTCCTTTTTGTACAAAACATTCTTCATTCACCTGTTTTTTCTACCGAAGATGGACCAAAAGCGGTTTATAAAGGGGAAAAGAATGTAGCCGTCACATTCAATATTGGCTGGGGCGATGAAAAAGCAGCCCCGATTTTAGAGACATTGAAAAAAGAAAAGATTAAATCCGCCACCTTCTTCCTTTCCGGATCTTGGGCAGAGCGTCACCCTGACATAGTGGATGAAATTGAAAAAGAAGGCTATGAAATCGGAATGCTCGGATACGATTACAAAGATTATTCCGATCTGGATGACCAAGAAATCATCCGTGATATTTCAAAAGCACAGGAAGCTTTTAAAAAACTAAATGTTAAAAATATCGAGCTTTTACGTGCGCCCACCGGACACTTTGATAAGCGCCTCCTGAAAATTAGTGAAAAATTCGGCTATACTGTGGTTCATTGGAGTATCGATTCAAAGGATTGGACTAACCCAGGCGTTGATCGAATTGTTCATAACGTTAACAAGGCTCAAAAGGGTGATATCATCTTATTACACGCTTCAGACTCAGCAAAACAAACTAATAAAGCATTGCCAGAACTAATAGATGAACTTCGCTCCAAAAATTTAAACTTCGTAAACGTTTCTGAGATGATCTCTAATTCATCAGCAAGCAGTGAAGAAATCCGGTAACATCATTTACTAGAACACAAAAACATAAAAAACTGCGTACTAAGGGTCATGCTTAACCTTTAGGACGCAGTTTTTTGTATGTAGAATTTCTTATGTATTCCGCTTTCCAATAAGGTTAGCCACTTTTACCTACTTCCCTAATTCTCCTGCTTTTAATTTCTTTCCCTTTGCTTTAGTTTGCATCCGTGTTTTTTTACTGGCTAATTCTTTTTGTGAACGATCGATTAATTTGCTTAAAACCAATAATTGATAAGCATTGCATACTAGTAATGGAAACAGCATGAAGTAGAGCCAGCCTTCATCATTAGAACTTAGTACAGGTACCCACTCTAATACTGTGGCCACAACCATAAAAAACATCGCCGGAATAAATGACTGTTTATTTGTTTGTTTCATTTTAAAATAGGCCGTAATCAACGCTGCGGCTAATACAACCAAAGCTAACACAATGTAGGAACTAATCCCCTCACCTGAACCAAAATTAAGATATCGTAAATAGACTAGATCAAATACAACGAAAAGAATAAGTACGAGTTGTACTGCATTCCATAAGGAAGCACTTTTAAATATCCCTAGACCGAAACGATGTATCGTTAAATAGGCAAAAAAACCAGCTTGGCTTATGACACTAAAAATTAATCCGACACCGAATAACCATAAAAACGTTGAAAGAATGGCACTGATTTCAAAAGAAGAAAAATAAGGCTTAAACTCATTCCAACGAGCTAAGAACCCTACAACTCCGCCCGTTACACCACCGATAAGCAATGTTGTTAAAAACAATTTAACTAAATTACGGCTGTTCATTGTTTTCCTCCATACATTTCTATTTCATTTCCTTAATTGTACCAACCAAATTTGGAAAAATCCACTTATTCTACAAGGGAATAATATCGTCGATTGGAACCATATTAACAATAAGAAGGATGAAAGGGGCCCTGCGTATGAGAGTGGGAGTTGCTTTGCTTTTCACGTCATTCTTACTCGTTTGTTCCGGTTGTGCGCAGAATGGAGCAAGCGCAGATAAAAATGAGTATGAAGAGACAAAGAAAATGGTCGTCGATATTTTAAAAACAGACGATGGTAAAAAGGCCATCCAGGATATCATTTCTGATGAGAAAACAAAAACTGAACTTATTATGGACTCAGAGATCATTAAGAAATCCATTGAAGATACGGTCACTTCAGATAAAGGGAAGGAATTTTGGAAAAAGACCTTTAAAGATCCTGAATTTACCTCTGCCTATGCTAAAGCTTTAAAAGACGAACACAAAAAGGTATTGAAAGAATTAACCAATGACCCTCAGTATCGCGGAATGCTTATTGAAATTTTAAAAGACCCAGATTTGGAAAAAGAAATGAATAAGTTACTGAAGACTAAAGACATGCGGGCCATTTATAAAGAAGTTATCATAGAAACTATGGATAGTCCTTTAGTTCAAGCGAAGATCCAAGAAAGATTGGATCAAGCTGTAACAAAAGCAGCTGAAAAGGCAACAAAGGCGGAATCAGGTGATAAAACTGAGAAAAAAGACAAAGAATAACAAAAGGCTGATTCCAATTGGAATCAGCCTTTATTTTTATTGCAACTTTTCAATGACTTTTTTAGCAATATCTTCATAAATTCTGCCTAATCTATGGTCTGCTGCGTAAATAGAAGGTGCAAAATCTTCTTCGTTCCAATCTGGCTGTTGCAAAGGAAGCTGCCCTAAGACTTCTGTACGTAGTTCATCTGCAAGCTTCGCACCGCCGCCTTTACCGAATACATATTCTTTTTCACCTGTCGTTTTACTCTCGAAGAACGACATGTTTTCAATGACACCAATGACTTCATGTTCAGTCTTGATGGCCATCGCGCCCGCTCTTGCTGCAACAAAGGCTGCAGTTGGATGCGGTGTCGTTACGATAATTTCCTTACATGAAGGTAGCATTGTATGCACGTCCAACGCAACATCGCCTGTACCCGGTGGTAAATCAAGGACTAAATAATCTAACTCTCCCCATTCTACCTCGTTAAAGAAACTGTTCAGCATCTTTCCTAGCATTGGCCCTCTCCAGATAATAGGCGCGTTATCTTCTACAAAGAATCCCATTGAGATAACCTGAACACCAAAACGTTCCACAGGAATAATTTTCTCCCCACGCACCACCGGCCTTTTTGTAATCCCCATCATATCTGGTACGCTAAAACCATAAATATCAGCGTCCACAAGTCCAACCTTTTTACCAAGTCGTGCAAGTGAAGTAGCAAAGTTCACTGAAATCGTTGATTTACCAACTCCGCCTTTACCACTAGCAATCGCAATAAATTGCGTCTTGCTATTCGGTCCAAGTAAACCTTGATCCACTTCATCCTGTGGTATATTTTCACGATGCTTGGATAACTCTTCTTCAGAAAGTTCTGTGAAACGAATCCCTACAGATTCTGCCCCGCCTTCTTTCAGCAAGTTCACCACTTCTGTTTGCATTTGCATTTGCTCGGCAGTCCCTGTTTTTGCAATGGCAAGCTTAACGCTTACATGATTTTTTTCAGGCTTTATTTTCACTTCAATGATTCCATTTGTTTCTTCAAGGCTTTTATGTAGAAAAGGGTCTTTAAGATCCTTTAATAAATTCAGTACTTTCTCTTCAGTTAACAAGTCGAGCACCCCTTTGAATTCGTTTTATTTTCCCATTTAAGTATACCATATCACTTAAATAAAGCTTATTATCTGCCCTTTAAGTGAGCACATGACTTTTATCTCAATAATAAAAAGGCCTTGTACCATACAAGACCCGAACTAGAGAATCACTCTTCATCTGAAAGTTTTTCCTCTGTGAAATACCGTAAAATCCCCATATAAATCGAACTTGCAATCTTTTCTTGATACCCATCACTGATAAGGCGTTCCCTTTCCTCCGTATTAGAAAGAAAGCCAATTTCAACAAGCGCCCCTGGTTTCTTCGTATAATTCATCAAATACACATTATTAATCGTTTTTGCATCTCGCTTTGTATTTTCTAGGTTTCTTATGATTTCAGTCTGAATAAACTTTGCCACCTGTTCATTTTCCTCAAACCTTTTCGTATAAAATGTTTGAGCACCTTTTGATGATGCTGACGGAAAAGAATTTAAATGAATACTTAAAAATAAATCCGCTTCTGAATCATTAATCATTTCAACCCGATTTCGCAGGTCTTCCTGTTTTCGCTGACGGATCCCTTTTGTATCCCCCTGTGCCAGATCTTCATCTTTCTCACGAGTCATAATGACAAGGGCACCCTGTTCCTGTAAATAGTCCCTAACCTTTAACGAAACAGAAAGGGCAATTTCTTTTTCCATTACCTTTTGCACATTTGCCCCGCCATCCATTCCTCCATGTCCAGCATCCAAAACGATTACCTTACCTGCCAAGGGAAGGTTCCAGGAGTCCCAAGAATCATCTTCAACAAATTTGAAAGTTACAATTAAAAAAAGGATAAACAATCCCATCGCGATTCCTGTATATTTTAGCTTACTACGCATGAACGTTCTCCTTCCACAAGTCCCTATATCTAAAAGTATGGGACAAACCATGGAATTAGAACAAAGAATGGATACTTCACTCCTTCTTAGTGCAACTTCATTTTATATCGCTTTTCACCCGTCTTAAAGCCGTCCATCCACCATTCACCTACAAACCCTTCACAGCAATAAAACAAACCTTCATTGAAAGCGTTATTTGCCGTTACTTCCCGCCAATACAAAATAAAATTAAAAAGGGTATCAATCAAAAATTTCTCTTCCCTCCAGCACCGAGCCCTTACATCATCCTCCGACTCACCATAATAGCCAAACTTACTATAGTTAGCTCCCAATAAATAGGCCTCAATGGCAACATCAAAATAGCCTTCCTCCAACACCTCCATGAAATCCTGTCCAAAGTAACGCTGAATCCTCACCTTCATATCCTCGATTGAAAGTTCCCTAAGTAACCTTCGCTCAAACTTCAACTGCCTCTCCCTTTGCATCTCCTGTAAACCTAAAATCACAGCCATCATATCACCTCCGGGGTCAGACCCCATTTCCCAAATTATTTCCCAAGTAATATGTAGTTTTTGCGTTCTATCATGAACCATTCATTTATACAGTTGGCAATAATTAATGAGGATAGTTTTAGATATGTTTATAAACGCCAATAATATCAAAATTAACATTTGAAGACTGAAGTGGACGACTTGTACCTCAGACCTTATTTTTACGTTCTTTTGTTTAAAAGAAGCATGTAATAAGACTCCCCTTAGATTAAGGAGGCAATCCTCTACCATCCATGTTGAAAAAGGCAGGCAACACCGTCTTGGATGTAATGCCTGCCACCTTATTTTTATTAAGACTTTATAGATAGAAATATTTACTTACTTCATGTTTAAAAAAGCCAGAGGTGAATTCCCGGAAATCTATTGCAGCTTGAGAGAGATAGTGAGTTTTTTTCCATGCTATCCCAATCGTTCGTTTGCAATTCGGATAGGTGATTGGAATCTGAACGGTTTCGGCATTGATTGGCGTAATAAAGACAATTGAGGCGTGAATGAAACACCCATTCCCATTTCTACAAGTCGGAGTATTGCTCCTGCTTCTTCTAGTTCAATTGGGGTGTAAGGTTCAAAGCCCGCTTCCCTGCAATACTTATCCGTAACGTCCCGGAATCCGTACCCTGACGTTCTGCTGATGAAGGCCTCATTTGCTGCTTCCTGAAGAGCAATGGATTTTTGCTTTGCTAAGTGATGGCTTGGTGGTACCGATAAAAAAATCTCTTCTTCTAATAAGGGCATCCATTCAATGTCGTCTCCATAAATAGGACTCATTGAAATACAAAGGTCGACTTCGACATTCTCTAGTTGTTTTTTCATCCCAGTGGATGAAGCCAAATACTGGCTAATATGTACATTAGGGTTAAGTTTCAAAAATTCAGCGATTAATATAGGAAGAATATGAGGCAACGCAATAGAGACAGAGATCGACCTTTCTATTAATCCAGCCATGTCTTTCAATTGGCGTTCTCCTTCTTCTATATGAAGTATAACTATCCTCCGGTAACTTGCTTCTCGGGTTGCTTCTCGAGGCTATCCTTGCCACCGCGGGTCGCTCACTGCTAGCGTCGCTAAAACTCTTTTATAAGTCCCCTGTACTTCATTCATGCTTTCCACTACCTAACAATAGCTTTGTATTCTTAAAGGATCTTCAACTGGTTAATAAGTAATTCTATGTTTGAAAAATCCAGCATTTACTTTTACATTAAAGTTAACATTGGAATATTATCCCACCCAAGCATCATGATGTAAAGCCATTATATGTATCCCAACTTGAACAATGTCAGAATTTTCAGATTTATTTAATTGCATCATTAACTTCATCCGTTAGAAGTTCGGATAATTTAATATTTTTCCGTCGGTATCTTTTAAATAATGTTGATTCCAGCAGCCGCTTAAAAGAAGGACACAGATGCAAGCAAGATAGCAGAAGAAATTTGAATTTTTCATACTCACACAGCTCTCTGCAATTCTTTTTTCCGTGTATGACAGAAACCAATAAAAAGATAGATGGTAAAACTTACGTCTCTTTTTAAAGCTGGAACGTGGTGCAAAGTGAATCTATGTTTCTATTAATCGTTTTCCGCAACAGAGCCGGATGAGGTCTAAGGGTGTGATACAATAAGCTTCATATTCCCCTTTAAGATAAATTCACCATATTTATACGGCAAAATAAAATGAGCTCCTTTTCTTATTGTGTAACCTTCACTGCCTTTCAACAATCTTCCTTCCCCATCGATGATGCTTACAAGCATAAACGCTTGATTTTGCTGAAATGTCGCTTCTCCATTCACATCCCATTTATTAACAGAGAAAAAGTGATTTTGTACAAACTTTGTAACTTCTACACCTTCTCGCTTTTCTATTTTAGGAGCGATATTGGTATCAATATGAGGTGCATTAATGACGCCCATTGCTTTTTCTAAATGCAGCTCACGTTTACTCCCTTGATTATCTATACGGTCATAATCATAAACTCGGTATGTTGTATCTGAGCTTTGTTGTGTTTCTAACACCAACGTCCCATTACATAAGGCATGAACGGTTCCACTTGGTACGTAGAAAAAATCACCAGGTCTAATGGTAACTTTACGTAAAAACCTCTCCCAATTTCCACTTTGAATCATTTCTCGTACTTCTTCTTTTGTTTTAGCATGATGTCCAAACACTAATTCAGCATCTTGATCACAATCAATGATGTACCAACATTCCGTTTTACCGTACTCGCCATTTTCATGCTCGTTGGCATAATCATCATTTGGATGTACTTGTACAGACAATTCTTCATTCGCATCCAAAATCTTTATAAGAAGCGGAAATTTCTCACTCTTATAGTTTCCAAACAACTCATGGTGATTTTCCCATACTTCTTTTAATGATTTACCTTGAAACTTACCATTTTCAATAAGACTCAGGCCGTTTGGATGGGCAGAAATTGCCCAGCATTCTCCTGTAATTGCTGATGGGATTTCATAGCCAAAACGGTCATAAAGAGCTGTTCCACCCCAAATACGTTCTTGAAAAACCGGTTTTAAAAATAATGGTGTATCATTCATTTTTCTATTCCTTTCTTTATTAGTATAAGTAAAAGAGAATATCATTTTTGTAAAATACTCCCTATTTCCGATTCAAGAAATGAAATAAGGCTCCAATTAAGTTTGCATCGTTATCAAATTTACAAGCTTCAACCGTAATATCCAATGTAGAGATATCATCCTTCAATTGTGCCAATTTATTATTTATGCCTTCAATTACATCCGGTCGCTTGCTGATTCCCCCGCCAATTAGGATCTTGTTAGGATCTAGTACATACTTCAAATTATAGATTCCTATTGCCAGCTTCTTATATAGGTTGGCAATGCATTCATTCGCAATGGAGTCTCCTGCTTCCGCCAATCGAAATATTTCTTCTCCGTCCAACGTTCCCCTTACTAGAGATTTTCTCATTTCGACTTCTTCTACAAGTGAATTTGTCGATGCAACTTTGCTCCAAGTTGATTGTAGAGGGCTCTTACATGATTCTCCCATTATCATGTACCCAAACTCACCTCCGTGAAGGGTAGCTCCACGTAAAATAGATTGGTTAATCACAATTCCCCCGCCAATTCCTGTACCAATTACAATACAAATGTAGAAATCAGTTTCCTTCGCTGCACCTAACCAACCTTCTGCCAAAGCCGCGCAGTTTGCATCATTTTCAACTGACACCTCCAGACCTGTTCGTTCCTTTAGTAAGCTTGTCATGTTTACTCCATGTATAAAGGGAATTGCACTTGCCCCACCAATAAACCCTGTTTCCACGTCTACGGCACCGGGCGAACTTAAAGCGATACCTTGAATTTCAAATGACTCCGAATAATGTTTAACTATTTCGGTAATGTGATCTAAAAATATATCTAATCCTTCTTTAGGAGTTGGAATCTTCCCGCATTCCAGTTTCTTTGATTTGTCATCCATTACCGCATACTTTATATAAGTTCCGCCAAAATCAAACACCATGTAAGCTTTCATTGTCATCCCCTTCACTTACTGGAACTATGCTTGCTGTGTCAACAGAGCCGCGCCGATAACACCAGCTTTTGTTCCTAACGAGGCACATTCAATTTGTACCCTATTACGTAACTGTGGATATAAGTAATCATTTACTTTTTCAAGAAGAATCGGCATTATATACTCTCTTGATTGCATGACCCCCCCGCCTAACACAATCATGTGCGGGTCAATTGTATGAACAATATTGGAGATTCCTTTTGCCAAATAAGTTAGCATGGTATCAACTATCGCTTCCGCTTCTTGCTGGCCGTTCATCGCCAAAGTAAACACTTCTCCCGCATGTCCTGTTATACCTAACTTTTCTTTTCCGAGACGATGCACAGCTGTACCGCTTGCCAAAGATTCCAAAGAGCCAATATTCAGAATATAATGCGTTGGACCATCTCGATTAACCATCATGTTGCCAACTTCCCCCGCACAGAAATTAGCACCTTGAATCAACTGATTGCGATATACATATCCTCCGCCGATTCCTGTACTGATCGTCATATAAAAAACAGATTCTTTTCCTTTGCCTGCCCCAATCGTTGCTTCCGCTAAAGCAGCTGCGTTGGCATCATTATCGAGCACTACTTTTTTCTCTAAAGCTTTTTCTAACATTAGAGCTAAAGGAACCTCATCCCACCCAGGTAAATTGGGAGGGCTTAAAATAATACCTTGCTTTGAATCTAAAGGACCCGGAGCTCCGATTCCTATTGCTTCAATTTTTCTTTTCTGTAACAGCCCCTCGCATATTTTAATCATGTTATCGATGACATGATGTGGTCCTTTGTCACTTTCCGTTTTTACATTGACCTCTTCTATAAGTTTGCCTTCCAATGTCACAACGGCAATTCTCAAGTTTGTTCCACCCAAATCAATGCCAAGAAGATACTTGTCCATTCCCTTCACTTCCTTCGTGATATTCTGATAGAACAAATGCTTAGTAGCGCTCTTCTAATAATCAAAAACCGTTGTTTTCAGATAATTCTTTGTACCATTTACCTGATTTCTTGATTGTGCGCTTGAAGTTTCTATTTAAATCTACTTCTACTAGTCCGTATCGGTTCTTATATGAATTTAACCATGACCAGTTATCCATAAATGTCCATACATGATACCCTTTTACATTGGCACCTTCGTTTAGTGCTTTATGTATCCACTTTAAATGATCTTCGTAAAAGGTAATTCGATAATCATCCTGAATCATTCCACTCTCATCCTTAAAGCGTTCTTCTGCTTCAACTCCCATACCGCTTTCCGATATGAAACATTCAATATTCCCATAGTTTTCTTGGATGTTTTTTAAAATATCGTAGACACCCTTTTCATAAATCTCCCAGCCTCTGTATGGGTTCACCTTTTTCCCTGGCATGTCATAATTATCAAAGTACCGTTCTGGCATGAATGGAGCATTTGGATTTGGGATGTTTTCCTTCGCCTTAACTCTTCGTGGTTGGTAGTAATTAATCCCTAAAAGGTCAACTGTATTTTCACGAATAATATCCAAATCTTCAGTTAAATACTTAGGTAAAAAGTTTTCTACCCGCAACATGTCAATTAGTTTCTCAGGAAAAGTGCCTTTGACTGATGGATCTAGAAAGGAACGGTTAAATAGCAAATCCGCTTTTTCAGCAGCATCTAAGTCAGCAGGGTGATTACTCCTTGGATACGAGGGAGTAACATTCAGTATAATTCCAATTTTTCCTCCTAGCTCTTTATCATGGTATGCCTTAATTGCTTTTGCGGAGGCTAATACAGAATGGAACCCAACTTGAACAGCCTTTCCAAAATCACAAAATGCTGGATAATGATGTCCATATAAATAACCGCATTCAACAGGTACGATTGGCTCATTATGTGTGAACCATTTCATCACACGGTCTCCAAAGTTCTCAAAACAAGTAGACGCATATTCCACATACGCATCAACTACTGAGCGGCTTTCCCAACCACCCTCTTCTTGCATAGCCATAGGCATGTCAAAATGATAGAGATTCACAAAAGGCTCAATCTCATTTTCTAGTAAGGTGTTAATGACGGTATTATAAAAGTCAATCGCCTTTGGATTTATTTCTCCACGCCCCTTTGGAAACATGCGGGACCACGAGATAGAAAATCGAAAACTGTTATGTCCCGTTTCTTTCATGAGCTGAATATCGTCAATAAAATTCGTATAAAACAGTGAAGTGTTATTAGGTCCAATACCCTGGTAAAAACGATTCGGTTCTGTTTCATACCAGTAGTCCCATATATTCTTCCCTTTACCATCTGCCCCTGAAAATCCTTCCATTTGTGTTGCAGATGATGCAGATCCCCACCAAAAGTCTTTCGGAAACATGTAAATATTCTTTTCTACTTCTGTACTCATTTTCAATCCTGCCTTCCCTTAAAAGAAAGCAGTCGGAAAATTAAGTTTCCGACTTTGCCTCCTGAATGAGATCTATTAGTTATTTTTCTTCCACTCATCATATTGTTTTTGAATTTCTGCAAGCACTTTATCTAATCCAGCTTCTTTAAACTTCTTATTAGCCTTTGGTAGATATTCCTCAGGGTCAACACTGCCAGTTAATAGCGGAGGTGCATATTCATTCGCAACGTTTGCAATTGCTGCGATCTCTGTACGAACAGGATTTGTATCAAAATAGAAACCTAAGGTTGGTGCTTGAACAGAAGCATCATTGAATTTTTTGAACGCATCCCATTTATCTTCAGGATCATTTTCATATAACTTAAGAATGAAATGGTTTCCTAGAGAGTAACTTGGCATGTTGTAGCTTTCTACACGAGCTGGAAGGTCTTTAATTTTACCGTTATCGACCTCTTCATAATGCACACCTTCAATACCTCTATCAATTAAATTACGAAGGTATGGATCTGTATTTAATAGATTTAAGAACGCCATAGCCTTCTCTGGATGTTTGGAAGTTGCTGAGATAGCTTGAATAGCCCCTGTTACAGAGTTGTTAAATGTAATCGGATCATGCATTGGTTGAACGGCTACATTATAACCTGCAGAACGAGACCATATTAATTCCGCATATGGCTGGTACATTTCTTTACGTACGAACCAGTTTTGTACCTCTAACGGCCATGGATCTGTACTTGTTGCTGCATCCGCTTTTATATAACCAGCTTTATAGAATTCGTGCATTGTTTTTAACGTTTCCATCATAATATCTGATTCAAAGATATTAACTACCTTTCCTTTATCTCCTTCTAGAGGAAACGCAAACGGCAATTCATCTTCTAATACATAATCAAATGGTAAATACGGTTTGAAAGTTGCAATTGGTGTAAAGTCTGGCTCATTTTCTTTAACTGTCTGCAATAAAGGTTTCAAGTCTTCTAAAGAGTTAATGCTTGAAATATCCATATTGTATTTATCGACTATATCCTTATTAAATACGTACACACTTTGCTGACCTACTTCTTTGTTAGAAGGAATACCGTAAAGCTTTCCATCAATTTTAGCCCCTTCTAAGTACGCTGGATCAATTGTTGCTTTTAATTCTTTTCCATGTGTGTCAAGAAGTTCATTTAGGTCTTTAAATGCTCCTTTTTGTGCATTTAACACATAGTTTCCACCTGCAGTATAGGCAATATCAAATGATTCACCTGAAGCAATCATAACTTGCATTTTTTGATCATAATCGCCCCAGTCAATTTGTCTCATTTTAACGGTTGCGTTAATTTTCTCTTTCGTGTATTTACTTACTTCCTCCATTACTTTATCGACATCTTTTTGAGGTGTCCCAATCGTGTACCACGTAATTTCATAAGGTTTTTCTTCACCAGCTTTACTTCCGCTCGTTTTATCTGAATTCCCTCCACTACATGCAGCTAAAAATGTAGATAAACTTAATAAGAGTACTAGAATAATAGCTAACTTCTTATTCATTTTAACTCCCCCCTTTTATTTGTTTATTTCAAAAAGCAATTATTCCTTAACCCCACCGATTGTCAATCCACTAACAAAGTATTTTTGGAAAAATGGATATGCAATTGCTATTGGCAAAGTTGAAATAACAACCATTGCCATTTTTGCAGCATCTTGAGGTATTGCACTTAATAAATCATTTTGTATACCGCCTGCTAACGAATTTTGCCTTAAAAATTCTATGTTGTTTTCAATTTTCATCAGCATTGATTGCAGTGGCACCAAGTGCGGTTCATCAATGAACAACAGTGCATTAAACCAATCATTCCAGTAACCCAATGTACTAAAAAGGGCAATAGTTGCAAGACCTGGTAATGAAAGTGGAGCAACAATTTTGACAAAGATTCGTAATTCACTTGCTCCATCAATTCTAGCCGATTCCAAAATGGATTCAGGTACAGACCTTTGGAAAAAGGTTCTCATAATTAGAATGTAGAATGCATTCATTGCAAGTGGTAATATCAATGCCCAAATAGAGTTACGTAGATGTAAAAACTGTGTTGCTACTATATAGAAAGGAATTAGTCCTCCACTAAAAAGCATTGTAAAGAATGCAATAAAAGTAAAGAAACCGCGATATTTGAATTGCTTTCTAGAAATAGCGTAGGCATATAAAGAAATCATTATTACACTGACAAGTGTACCAAGCACCGTTACTACAATCGTTATAGTATAAGATTGAAGTAATTGATCCTTCATTTGCCACAAGTATCGATATGCTTCAAAACTCCATATTTCAGGTAGAAGCTGATATCCATTTCGCGCTAAGGTTTTTTCATCAGTTAAAGAGATGACGATTACATATAGAAATGGAAAGATACACATTATAGAAAATGACCCTAACAAAATGTTCATTAAAAGATTAGGAAACCCACTTAGACCATGTGGTGTGTACTTTTTCTTACGCTTACTTTTTTTGTTTGGTTGATTCACTTGGTTTTGAGCATTCCCTTTATTTAATGGAGTAGGTTGAGAGCTATTTTGATTTGTTATCATTGTATTTTGCCACAAAACTGCGGCCACCCTCCTTTCTCTCTCGTTTTTTTAAAATAGGGCATATTCTTTATCAACCTTCTGAACAAGATAATTTGTCAGCATTACTAATGCAAATCCAACAATTGATTGGTAAAGACCAGCGGCAGTACTCATACTAATGTCCCCCATTGTCGTTATCCCTCGGTATACATAAGTATCTATAACGTTTGTTACTGAATATAACGGACCTGAATCACGAGGAACCTGAAAAAACAGACCAAAGTCTGCACTAAAAATTCTACCAACGTTTAAAATGGTTAAAATAACAATGAGCGGTGTTATCATCGGAATCGTAATATTACGAATTTGTTGCCACTTATTTGCACCATCTATCATAGCGGCTTCGTAATAGTTTTTATCAATCCCAACTATAGCTGCTAAATAAACAATACTTCCATAACCAACGCCCTTCCACATACTTGTTAGAACGATAATAACAGGCCAATATTTTGCTTCGTTATACCACGATATAGGGTCTTCTACTCCAAACCATAGAAGTATATTATTAAGTAGACCTCTATCCACGCTTAGAAACGTGAATACGAAATAACTAACAACAACCCATGATAAAAAGTGTGGAAACAGCATTCCTGTTTGGTAAATTTTAGACAATCTCTTATTTGCGAGCTCACTTAGAACAATTGCCACAAACACTGCTAATATAAGCCCAACAACGATAAAGACTAAATTATATAGAACCGTATTTCTTGTAATGATCCAGGCGTCATTTGTATTAAATAAAAACTTGAAGTTTTCAAAGGCAACCCACTCACTATTTAGGATACTTGCAAAAAAACCATTCGGATCATATCGGAAATTTTTAAAGGCAATGACAGTTCCAAACATCGGAAGATATGAAAATAACAATAGCCAAATGGTTCCTGGTAAAACCATGAGGAGCCACACACGATTCTTATAAACATCTTGGAAAAAACTCTTGATACGATTCACAAAGCCCCTCCTCCCTTATATTGAAAACCCTTACATCTCTATATTAAGAAAAAGTAAAAAATGTATAAAGTTAACAATATTAAGATTTACTGTACTTATTAAACATTCGATAGTTAATACAGCATTTTTCATCATTTTTTGATTCTTTTAGGATCAGAGACGCTCCTCAAAACAAAAAAAATCCCGAATAACGGGATATCAAGATTTGATATTCATTGTTCTCCATGCTGATGGTGTAATCCCCACCGCCTTCTTAAACTGTTTATAAAAATAAGCAGAATCCGAATAGCCAACTTGTTTTCCAATTATTCCAGCCTTTAAATGTGTCCCTCTCAACAATTGCTTTGCTTTTTCGAGTCTTAAATGATTAATATACTCAGAGAAAACTAAGCCAGTTTCTTTCTGGAAAAGTTGTCCTAAGTAAATCGAATTTATATGAAATTTATAGCTTAATGTTTTCAAAGAAAGTTCCTCATAAAAATGTTCTTGAATATATTGCACCACGCTTTGAATAATAGGACTTCGATGCTCCGGCTTTTGTTCCAATGTTCTAAAAATTCCTTCGATAAAATCAATAAGAATGTCAACTAAAATTCCAATTGAATAGGCCTCTAAGATTCGCTTTACAATACCTACTGTTTGATCATTTGCATGTGATGATACATCTTTTTGGATAGACGTAACTATTTCAATAGCGAACCCTCTAATAATAGTTGGAGCAACCTTTTTAGTAGATTTATTAATCTCATCGAAGGCACCTTTGATCCACAAAAACGCCTTTTCCTGTTCTGAGCCAACAATATATCTCTTTAGATCATCCAATTCATTCGAAGTAGAAAGGCTTGCTTGCGTATACTGCTTTGTTAATTCATCTGTTATGAGTCCACTTTCTTTGAGTACTAATCGATAGCTAGATAACTCTTTTGCACGTTGATAGCTCTTATACAATTCACTTGTGGAGCAAACAAATGATCCAACATTAATATGATACTTTCCAGAAACATATCCAGCAAATAGCATGTTCAATTCATCTAGTTTTTTCTTAAGGCCATCTTCACAATTAAACGAAACTAAAAGGATAAGTTCGCCATCTGGATTAATAATACAGACAGACTGAAATAACTCCTCTACTCTTTTTCTAAAAAAGGAAGAGTTTTCATGTTCGCCATCTGATATTTGCATTAAAACAACAGCTAGATTCTGACCATCGAACTCCAAACTATACAACTCTACTCTTTCACGCCATTCTTTTGCATCGATGTCTTGATTAAGACATCGCCAAATCGTATTATCTCTTAAAATAGTATAGGCTTCCTCATTATTTGTAGATTTCTCAAGTTTCTCTATACTATTTTCCAATGTTGAAATGAGTTCTTGCTCATTGACAGGCTTTAAAAGATAATTTTCGATTCCTAGCTTCATACCCTTTTTCACATATTCAAATTCTTCGTATCCAGATAAAACGATATATTTTGTATTAGGATGACGTTCTTTCAACGTACTAATTAACTCTAATCCATCCATTATGGGCATCATTATATCAGTTAATAATATATCAACATGACACGTTTCTAACTTTTTAATAGCCTCACTACCATTAGAAGCTTCACCAACAACTTTTAGTCCATAATCTTCCCAAGGTACCAATGCTCTCATGCCTTCAATAATAAATGGTTCATCATCTACTAAAAATACGTTATACATGTTATATCTGTTCCCTCCTAGCTGCTGGAATTCTAACTTCTACAATAGTTTCTTCTCCTTCATTACTACTAATCTGAATTCCATAATTTTGTCCGTATTTTAATTGTATTCTTTGATGAACATTACTCAGCCCGATTGAGCCCTCTGAGGTGGTAGTTCCTTCTAATAATTTAGTTTGAATAGCCAATAGTTTATCTATTGGAATACCTCTCCCATTGTCTTTTATTATTATTTCTATTTCCCGATGAATTCTTTGAACTTTTATTAGTAATTCATTATTATTTGTTTCTTTTCGGAAGCCATGAATCAAATAATTTTCAATAAGGGGTTGAAGGGTAAATTTGAGAATTTTTTCGTCTAAACAATTTTCTGGAATCTCGTACGTTACGTGTAAGCGGTTAGAATATCTAATCTGATTTAGACCTATATACTCCTTAACATGTTGGATTTCATCAGAAATTTGAACGATTTCTTTACTACTTAAAGAATAACGAAATAATTGTCCTAAACTATAAATCATATTACTAGTTGGTTTAGATCCGTCAGCTATAGCTTTCATGCGAATAGCTTCCAATGTATTATATAGAAAATGCGGCTGAATTTGTGACTGAAGCGCTTTCATTTCAGCCTCTCTTTGGCGGATATTTAAAACATATACATCTTTAATATACATGTTTAGATCATCTAACATATCATTGAAACTTTCTGATATGGCTGTTAACTCGTCTTTTTCTCTACTATCAGGTATTCTAATTTGCAAGTTTCCATCTCGAACTTCGTGAATGGCAGTTTCTATTTTATTAATTCTTCTAGAATAAGATCTCATCGCAAAATAGGTTACAGCAATTGCTATACAGGAAAGTAAAACTGTAGATAATAACATATACCTATGAACAATCGTTATTTTCTTAATATCATCCTCAGGCATGAAACCTACATATAAGTAGCCCCTGTGGTCATCAGCCAATGTATTAATATAGTAGTTTTTTCCCTTCCACTTTATTTTCTTAAAGCTCGTTTCAAATGATATATCTTTCAATGGTACTGGAATGGTACCATCGTCTGACGAGTAAAGATAATCCCCATTACGTTGAAAAATATGAACTGTTCCTTTAAATTGGGATTTCCTCAAACGAATCAAATCTTGAATTCCCGCTGTATCATAAAAAACCGTCAGATCCCCTAATTTCTTAAGGGTCGCAGGATCATTAATGGAACGAGATATTTGAATATTGTTGAAGATACTCCTTTCTTGCTCCCACTCAACTTGCTTAAGTTGCAAGTCTTGAGGATGAACAGCTATATCTTCCTGAGTCCCTTTCTTTTGCTCTCTCCTATCCATATATTTATTCCATCTATAGTGGCTATTTATATATTCATACTCTGTACCGGGGCTTGCACTTTTTAAACGCACTGCATTGATATCAGGGTCTTGACTAAAATACGCTTGGAAAAATGTATTAAGGTTGTTCGGAATAAATGAAGAGTTTTCACTGTACTTATCTAGTCGATACGCAAGATATGAATCATAATCATGCTGTAATGCAAATGCAATATCATTATAAATCAGATCTGTTTTTAAATATAATTCTTGCATAACATATTGTACATGCTCATCTTTTTGCTGGAGATAAGATTCGACCCTTTCTAGTGTTTCTGTACTTGCGTCCATTTCTTTCTGAATAATAACTTCTGTATAATAGCGTGATAATACAAGTAGTAATAGAAACATTGTAAGAAGGATTGTTACGGAATAAGTGATTAAAATTTTGCTAAACACCTTATTCGTTAGCCGCCGCCTTATTATATTACTCAAGAACATCCTTTATATCCTCCCATGATGACTTACTAACTCAAGAACATCCCTTATATCCTTCCCTGCAGATTTACTAACTCAACTACTATTTTACTGTATTTCCTGCCGGAAAGTGAAGTTGATTCACTGCCCGACAGTGGGATAAATAGTTTATAATGTATTATCTTATTTCATCATGAAAATAGACTAGTATTGTTTTAATTTCATACGGTTTTATTTCTAAGTCGATTTGTTCGGTTTGTTTCTTGCTATCAACTTGTTCCATCAAGTTTGTTTCATACCATTCTTTAACGTTTCTTGGGAATTCAATCAAGACATTTCCGCGTCGCCCTTCATACTCATGAAGGCGAATAATTACTGCGTCATCACCCTCTTTTTTCTTTATCGCATCGACCTTAACATGATCGTTATTCAGATTCATAAACGAGCTTTCTTCTGGTGAAAATCCACCTTTTACTACTTTCAATTGATTATTTAAAAACCAAGCTTGCTTTACTGTTTGCCCAACTCTCCAATCTCCCTGATGAGGTAGCAGTGAATACGTAAACTCGTGTTCTCCTTGATCTGCGGTTGGATCAGGGTAGATTGCTGCTTTTAGCAAGGATAAGCGAATCGTTTGGTCCTTAATGTCATACCCGTATTTGCAATCATTTAACAAACTCACTCCGTACCCTGTTTCAGAAAGGTCTGCCCACTGATGTCCAACTGTTTCAAATCGTGCCATATCCCAGCTCGTATTCCAATGTGTCGGTCTCTTAACATTACCAAATTGAATATCATAAGTTGCTTCGGTAGAACGAATATCAATTGGGAATGCTACCTTCATTAACTTACGTTGCTCATGCCAATCCACTTTTGTTTTAAAATCAATACGTCTATTTTGAGCATAGAAAATCATATCTTGTTCAACCAAAGAATTTTGATACTTCCATTTCGTCCGGATGACAATACGAAGCGGACCATTTTCAACAACTTCACTTGATACTACATCACGGATTTCCTCCATTTTTTCTTGGTAATACAAATCAATATCCCACGCATCGTGTGCTAATGGTTTATCTTCAAAAATTTGAATGGTGTTTCCTTTTTCCTGTTGTGCTATTACTTCACGCCTAGCTTCCTTATCAAATATACGAGTCAGTTGCAGGGAGTTATTCCATTCAACTTGATAAAAAGGTGTTTCTAACAACATTCCCTTAATAAGAAATGGTGTTTTATTTTCTACCATAGGATCTTGTTTGAATTGAATTTCTACTGCACCAAATTGTTTGGTCTCCTCTAATTCAACTAACCAACCATTTTCAGTTCGTTGGCTATTTAGAATTTCACCTGAACCTGATGTCCATCCTCCAACCACATCATTCGTTTGATCGTATGGGATGAATACACTTTGTTGATCTTGCCAACTAGTTGCATTGAAGACTGTATACGTTCCATGCTTAGGTTCAATAAACTCATTGAAATTATTCTGATCAATTTCGAGTTGTATATCTTCTGCTTGTTTATATTCCACTTTTGCATCTTCATATACTTCCTTAATGGATGAACCAGGAATAATATCATGGAATTGATTTCGCAAAATAATCTTCCAACCTTCATCAAGCTGTTGCTTAGGATATTTCGCCCATGAAGACATTAGAGAGTTCCACACAGACAACCATTCCGACTCCCTATAACTCAACTCGAGTTTACGATTCATTCGTTTTGTATATGCTTGACTTGTATAGGTCCCCCTGTGGTATTCAAGGTACAATTCACCGTCCCAAGTGTGGACATACTCATTTGAATTCTCAATATTTTCGTGTAACTTTTGGAAGTACTCTCCAGCTTTTGTCGTTTTTACTTTTGGCAGTCCTGGCATATTCTCAAATCTGCGACGAAGCTCTATCATCTCTCGATTGACTCCTCCACCCCCATCACCATACCCATAGGAAAGAAGTAAATCTTGGTTAACATCTTTATTCCGGTATGAATTCCATGTACCGTTTACAGTCTTTGCGGTAATCAGCCCATTATATGTATAAAACCATGAATCTTCCGAATTCCAAGGTTCAGGAGTGGTTACAAAATGAGTTAGGATTTCTGTCCCATCAATTCCACGCCATTTAAAAGTATCATTTGGCATACGATTGTACTGATTCCAACTTATTTTAGTGGTCATAAATGTATCGATTCCTGACTTTTTCAAAATTTGTGGAAGTGCCCAGCAATACCCAAATACATCTGGCAGCCATAGATACTTGCAATCTACCTCAAATTCCCTTTTAAAGAATTCCTTCCCGTACAAAATTTGTCTCACTAGTGATTCCCCGCTTGGAATATTACAATCTGCTTCTAACCACATTGCACCCTCAGTTTCCCAACGACCTTCTTTTACACGCTTTTTAATATTTTCATAGATTTCTGGGTAGTCTTCTTTAATATATTCATATAACTGTGGCTGTGTTTGGAGAAAATAATATTCAGGATATTGTTCCATTAATCTTAAAACAGTAGAAAAAGATCGAGCAGCCTTTTCACGTGTATGTTTTAAACGCCATAGCCATGCAACATCAATATGTGTATGACCAACACAATGAATGGTCACAGGATGATGTTTTTCGATTTCGTTAAGACTTTTATTTAATTCCACACTAGCAATCTCACAACTACTAAAAAATGCTTCATTACCTGGTTTACTCCAATTTATTTTCATAAAAGCTTGATTCAACGCTTTTATAATTGCATGTTTTTCTGGTCGGTCATCACCAAGTTCTTTAATTGTTTGCCACGCTGCTAGGGATGTATAATATAAATCATCTACAGCCTCGTCTAACCAAGCCAATTGGGCCATCTCAAGTGTATAAATTTGCTCCTTTGGCTCTCCACCACCTTCAAGTCCAGACCAAAGTCTGAAATCTAATTGAACAGTGTTTCCTATTTCGGTTGGTGGAAAAAATACTTCCTGATGGTTAGAATCAACACCTTGGTATGGATTCCCATTTAAGAATAATAATGATTCAAATCCAGAATTATTTCCTCCGCCTGTACGTCCAAAGTCAAATAAACCAACTACTTTTCTATTTGCCCATTCCGTCGGAAGTTGAACATCTGCATGTAGCCAAAGATACCGGTCTCGCCCCGTCCATTGGTCTCTTAGTTGTAAAGTCGATTCACCCTTTTCTATAGGAGGATATGTGCCTACTACACCCTCATCCTCAATCGTACTAAACTGACCAATCTCAATTCCATCACGATAGCGGTACTGCGCCAATTCTTGTATTCTTGCTTCTAGCTTTCTTTCTACTAAAAACATATAAATCCCCCATTTTTATATTAATTTATACTTTCCTCGATCTTCATATGTTCATTTACTTGTGATTGCTGTTGTTCTAGAGTTTTAAACCTTTTTATACAAACATTCATAATCCAATATGCAGGTAGTACACCTGAAATAAATGGTATAAGTCCCGGCATATTCGTGATTAAATAGCCAATAAAAAACAAACCAATACAAATCATTAATGTAGAAAAAGGACTAATAAGTGAAATAATAAATGATTGTTTTATGTAATCCTTTATTGAGTAATGATAATGTACATACAGAGGGAAAAAGTGAACAATAGCATTCAAATATAAAAGAATGATAAAGCTAATAAAGACATAAAGAATAACGGAAAACGTTCCTTCCATGCTTTCAGCAATTCTTAAATCGACATATAAAAAAAAGCCAATTACTGCATAAATCAGCCCAATACAATTTGAACGGACAAACTCTTTTTTAAAGGTTTCTTTAAATGTTTTCAATAAGGAAACATCCAGGTCCTTCATCTTCCACTTTCGTGTAACAGCAAATAAAGCAACAGTCGCCGGCATAATCCCAAAAACACCTAATCCAGCTACAATAAATACAAACCAAAGAATATTCGTCCATACTAACCTAACGATCCATTCACTTACTTCTTGTAACATTCTCCCCATGTTTTTCATCCCCTACCAATATGATAAAAGGAAAGGGGGAAAAACCCCTTTCCGATTATCATATTACTTAATATCCATATGCTTCGACTTCAAATATTCTAATTGCTTGATCTCCACCTTGAGTTGGTTGTTGGACAGAAAAGCGAATATATCGAGCTTCTGTCGTTGTAATGGCATGTTCTGAGATAGCATCTGTATTATTTGTGACAGTTACTGCGTTCGTCCAATTTTCACCGTCAAGACTTACCTCGATCGTGAATGCCCTCGTATTAAAGGCGGCTGGCTCTCCACCCGCTTCAGCATGTTTGACAACAAACTTTGATAGATGAAACGCCTCACCGAAATCGACTTCTAACCAATGATTTGCACCAATTGCACACCATTTACTATTATTCGTCACGATTCCATCAATCGCGTACTTTGGTCCTTCAGAAGGGGCGCATTGTCCACTAGCAGTTGCAGTTTTGTCCAGTGCAACGTTAGTAATGTTTTTTGCATCCTTTGAAATTGTAATAAATCCCTCTTTTGTAAGGACATCCTCCCCTTCGCTATTTTTAGCGATTAGGGTAACTGAGTACACTCCTTCTTCTTCATACCTTACAACTGGATTTTTCTCAGTACTTACTAAAGGTGTACCACCTTCAATCTGCCATTCAACTTCTTCTGTCGCTTCAGATGAATTGTTGAAAAATTGGATTTCTTCACCTGGTGCTGCGACTGTTTGACTTACGCTAAAGTCTGCCTTTGGTTGTGGGTATGCAGGCCATTTAAACATTACCTTCGCAGCTTTACCTCGAACAAAATCAGTAGTTACAGCTACGATTTCTAGGGTAGTTGCTGTTTCCTTACCACTTCTTCGTAAATTCGAAATGTAGTATGCATCGTTTGGAACTGCTCCGATAAATTCTTTTTTACCTTTAGGAAGGTCGCGATAAATTTCATAATGCTGAATATCACCTTCCACTGACTCCCATGATAAATCTAAATCAGCATATAGTCCCTTCGAGAAAGTTGGATTTTTCACCTTAGCTTTCGTTGGTATAGCTGGGACCTCTTTATCGTTATGTTTATTTGTAACTTTAATTTCTCCGATGTTGATTTGATAATCTTTTATTGCATCATCACTCTCGAAGAATAGAGAAATAGTTGCAATTTTTTTTCCCTTATATTTGTTTAATTTAAATGTTTCTTCCATCCATTGATCTCGACTCTTTTTCTTCACATCAAAAAACACAAAATCATCGGGTTGATCCACAAAGCTTACACCAAGCTTCATGTTAGGCTTTTTCACATCAGTTTTGTAAGTTACAGAAATCTCAGTATCCTTTTCAACTGGTAGATTCGTTTTATAAAGCTTCACATGTGTCGCATTTTTTTTCGTTAGGTTACCAGAAACCTTCAAAGAGCTACCACCGTAAAATGCTGTATCCCAATCGAAATCAACATTTAGAGGCTCCCCTTTGCTATCCTTTAACCAGCGCCATGTTGGTAAAATATCTTGTAAACTACGGTTATTCCATTCTTTTATACTTTGTGTAGAACCACCTACTGCAAAGAATTTCCCACTACCTGTATTAAAATGTGTTACAAACGGAAGCTCTTGAATTACCGTTTTTGCAGTAAAATAGTGAGCCATCCCTTTCCAGTTTCCATTTTCACCAGTCTTGCGAGGATCCCCAGCTTTTCCAGTCCAGAATTCTTGTTCTTTCTGATAGAACGCTTCCATTGTTTCAGTTGTTTTAAAAGCCCAGTCTGGACGGTAAATCCCTAAGGAAGTCAAAGGTTTTTGTCCTTCTGGGAAAATGCCATTCCAAGGAATGTTTGTCTTAGTTCCATTTGCTTCTACATCAATGCCAGTATATAGGTCATATGGACTTCTACCAATTTCCAATGCCTTATCATGAGAAGATTGTTGATTCGTCCACCAGAAATTTAAAAACATACTGTCGGAAATTCTGTCATTACCATCTTGTAAGAACATTTTATTACGATCTGTTAAGTGATTTTGCCAGTTAATTGATCCGTTTTCTACCATTGAGTCATACCACATAATGTGCATGTCTTCTTGCTTATTGCCTTGTAGATATTTTAAAAACTTTTTCGTTTTTTGTGCAGTCTCATTATTTCCACCTGCTGTTTCTTGGTTGATAAACCAGCCGTCAAATCCGTAATATTTAGCAACCTCTAAAAGTTTGTCAGCAGCAGGAAATGACCCATCCTCACGCTGTGTAAGCATTTGGTCTACCCATTTCGCTTGTCCTCCGTACGTTATTGGAGGAAAGAAAATAGTACCTAAGATTGGAACGCCATTTTTATGAGAAGCATCAATCACATCAGCGCTTGGAGGAGTAATAATTCCTTCTCCAGCAGAACCCGCCCAATACACCATTAAATCAACGTACTGCCAGTAGCTAAATGTATTTGCAAAAAATTTATTTCCGCCTTGAGATGGAACCCCGCTTGTGTTGGAATTTAATGCCGATAATGCAACCAATTTAGCTTCTGACTGAGATGTTTCATTCACATTGAAAACAACTTCTCTATCAGCTAATGGAACAGTACTTTTGTTATATACAGCATCAGAATCATTTTCTGGACTCCACTTTAATAATGTTTCAGGATACCAATAAGATGATTCCGGCTGTTTTGCAAAACCCGTAATCGGAAGTACACAAACTAAAAGCAAACCTAAGAACGCAGTGACAAGACCATAGCTTATTTTCAACAAATTCCCACCCCTGTTAGTAAGATCATTTTATCCATCCTCTGTAACAACCAAGATGCGGTACTGTGTCTTAACTTAGATATTGTTTTCTTGTAGCTTTTTATAAAGCGGACTACCTTTAACTGCAAAACCACATAAACTTAATACAAATTCACTAAACATCGAATTCGCCCATGAGAACCACTCTCTCGTAAATTCTTCTGGTTGGTCTGAATTAAAGCCCTCATGCATAAATCCAGTTCCGCCATCCGATTGCTTCATCTCTTCCAAAATTCTCTTTTTATCAGAAGCATCTGTAGATGTCATCCCCTCAATTGCTAATGCAATATGCCATATATAATGATCGGGTGTATGAGGACTCCCAATTCCATTGGCCACTTTTCCTTCATAAAAGTAAGGATTATCTCTACTTAATAAAAAGCCGCGAGTATTCTGATAGGTTTTATCATCAAATTGGCACCAGCCCAGATAAGGAGCTGCTAGTAAACTAGGGATGTTCGCATCATCCATAAGATGATATCTTCCCATTCCATCCGTTTCATAGACATATAAATCTCCATAAATCGGATGTTCTAACACTGCATATTCTTCTATCCCTGCTTTTATCTCAGAAGCTAGTTGCTCACATTGCTTTGCAAGACTTTCATCCTTTAAAACTTCTCTACAAATCTCTGATGCATAACCTAGCACTACTACCGCAAACATATTTGCAGGTACTAAATAACCATATAAACAAGCATCATCACTTGGTCTAAATCCACTCCAAGTCATTCCTGTTCTCACAGTTTTAGATCCTTTCCCATCCCTGTTCAGAGTATCTGATTGTCTTACATCCATTCTTTCAAAGCTATATGGTGATTCATCCTCATGATTTTGTTCCACTTTCCAGACATGCAAAATCTTGTTCAATGCTTTTACAAATGTGTCATCAAAGTAGGCCGTTCTTCCAGTTGATTTCCACAAAAGATAAGAAAGCTGAATTGGATAGCAAAGTGAGTCAATTTCATATTTACGTTCCCATGTCATTGGGGACATATCAGTTTTATCATCTTGATGGCCTTTTCCATTAGCGGTTTCATTGAATGCATTTGCATATGGGTCATGAACGATATAGTTCATTTGACGACGAACAACACCTTCAATTAATTTCGCCATTTCTTCGTCCTTTTCAGCAGCAAGTAAATATGGACGTACTTGGGCAGCTGAATCTCTTAACCACATAGCTGGTATATCACCTGTAATGACAAATGTTGTTCCATCTTCTTGTGGCTTTAGTGTTGTTTCATACGTATTAACAAAACATTGTTCAAACATCTCATGAAGCTTTTTATCTTCAGGGAAATTCTTCTTCACCTTTTCGATTAAATAAGATAGTGATTGTGGGATTGTTTTCTCAGTGTTCATTACCTTCACTCCTTCACTTGCCAACCAAGGCTAATAATTTCAAACGGTTTTACTTTTTCTTGAATTTGCGAATTTCCAAACGGCTCTTTCACATTCTCAACGATAGTACTCTTATAGCTATTTGTACCTTGCATTGGTTGAGCAATTACCCTTGTTTCTTTTTCAGATGTGTTAAACCATCGAGCAATTACATCATCTCTTTCCTCCGCTAATTTGATAGAAGAGATTGCTAATGATTTACCTTCCCAAGAAAAAAATGTCTTTTCGGTTGGAAGTAACCCTTCATGTACATCTGTTTGTACAGCAATCACAGGCACTTGGAAGTCATACGCCTCTTTGAATACTTCTGACTCAACCACTGTACCTTTGTGAGGGATAACCATCCATTCTGCTTGGTACGTTCCAATACATTGAGCCTCTGGTGTTGAAAATAGACCCCAATCCCCTAACTCAGAAGTTGAACGGAGAATCGTAACGGCTATTGTTTGTTGTTCCTCAAGGATTTCATACTCATGTAATCCTTTATTCGCAATTGTCATCCCATGCTTTCCATCTGTTACACTTACAAAAGCCTGTTGGTGATGATCGAAACTAGGATTGTCCCACTCTCTTTCAGGTATATTAGGACGTTTTGCCACTTCAAAAATACTGTCTGCATAGTGTTCATTCGTACTTAGATTAGTTGGAAAAAGAACACGTAGACGATGATCCTTTGCTTGGTTTTCAATTGTAACCTTAACAGAAGGCCCCTTCGCTTTTTGATCTAACTGAATATGAGTAGTTAAACGAATTGTTACATTTTCAGAAGATCGACCTGATAGCCGGTCCTTATGCCAAACTAATAGTTCCTTTTCTCGTTGAAATTGTTCATCAGCCTCTTTTGGAATCTTCCACTCATGAACAAGTTCTATAACGGAACGTAATGAATGGTCTTCAACTACTCTTATCTCCGCTTTCAAATCTTTCGTTGTAAGTGGAACTTCACCATTTGGCTTCCTAAACATATATTCGTTACCAATGTCCCCGCTATTTTCATAGATTCCTAGATTTTCGAATACTTTCCCAGTCTGTTTGTCAGTCAATGTATACGAACCATTTTCATGAACAAACAAATGAACAAATTCATTCTCCAATTCACGAGCACATTGATTAATCGATGGCTGTTCATTCAACTTCGTTTCCTTGGCCGGTTTGATATAAAATGTTTTATATCCATAGCCCGGAAGAGATTGAGCTAGGAATGTTAATTTGATAATTCTTGCATAATAGGGACGTCGGAAACCATCTCCTGGTAGCTCATATCCAAAACGGGTACCAATGTCCTTTGTTTTACAAACATGTACCTTACCACTTTTATCAACCAAATTAATATCAGGTAAATCCTTCGAACCAAGGAAATCTGGAATCTCTGAAAAAGGCATATCTGAAAAATAGACTTTTTCTAGCTCAACTTCCTTTTCGATAACCACATCTCGTGTATTTCCTGATGTGTTAAAAACAACAACTGGAATCATATCCTCATCAACAACACTTTGTTTCGTTGAAATATGAGATACAACTTCATTGGCCTTCTCCTCGATAATAGTTGATGCAGTCTGCTGAACCTTCTCAAAACGAGTTACCATTTCTCGATGTACTTCATCTACACTACAACCGCAAATACTGTCATGTGGATGGTTTTCCATCAAAGTTTTCCATGCATATCGTAAATAATCACGTGGATATTCATGACCAAGAAAATAGGAAAAAACGGATAGTGGCTCAGCCACTTTTTCTAAAAGTGTTTGACACTTTTGATTCATCTGCTTTAAATAGATGCGGGCAGAGGCTGTATTTACAAGAGTTGACCACCCATCTGTACGTTGATTCCGCAGTTCACCGGTAATCGTCTGGAGTTGTTCTGGTAATGATTCCTGAAGTACTTCCATATAATCATCAAAATTAGAGTGTACAAACGTGATATCTGGAAAAAGTTCTTCAGCCACCTTGATTGCATCTCCTATATCCACTTGAATTGGCTGATGATCACAACCATTCATGAAAAGAAGATTTGGTGTTGAAGAATATTTCTTAGCATCAGCTAGTTTTGTTTCCCAATATTTTTTCGCACTCTCTCTATCCACTGGTACTTCATTGCCGTTTGAATACCAATTCGCAAACAAAACACCAAGCACCGCCGATCCATCTGGCGACTTCCACTTAAGTTCTGAATATGGCGATTCAAATGTTTTCGCATCGCTCACCATATTATTAAATCCGGTTGGTTTTACACCTCTCCCAAACGCAGCAGTTTTAATATTAGCTTGCTGAAGCAATTGAGGTGCTTGACCGTAAATGCCAAATGTATCTGGGAAGTACCCTACCTTTGATACAACACCGTATTCCTTTGCAGCTTGTAACCCATACAACATATTTCTGACATTCGCTTCCGAGCTTGTTAAAAATGCGTCCTGTAACACATACCAAGGACCGATATGAAGCTTTTTTTCTTGTACTAGCTTCTTAATCAATTCTTTTTTATCAGGACGAATTTGGAAATAATCTTCTAAAATAATCATTTGTCCATCCAAGTGAAAGCTCTGAAAATCTTCCCCCTTTTCAAACAAATCGATAAGTGTATCCATCAACTTCACTAAGTGGTACCGATGCTTTTCAAAAGGCATATACCATTCCCGATCCCAGTGGGAGTGAGAAATAATATGCGCAGTAGTCTTAAATTCCATTTTGTTTCCCTCCTATATCTCAAATCCTTCGACAGGATAGTAGCCGCAGCACCCTTTATTCCCGTCAATGTACCATGACGCTTTTTCTAACTTCAGTAATTAGCTATCATGGTGTAAAAGGTAATTGGTTATTTTCTACTAGCCATTAATAAAATGCTGGCTGTTCGATGATGGCACCACCACCTAATACGAACAGCTAAGGATTTAATACTTGAATAGCTAGATCGGCATTAGGAAAGCGCTATCAATATTTTGTACTATAGGATAACCATGCCACGATTTAGATTGTGTGGATTTAGTACCTTCACTTGTTTCGAATCTAGCTGACCCGGAGCACCTATACCGATTCCTGTAATGGTTAGGAATTGTTGCATTGAATTCTTTTACACACGATACACTCAAGTTGGTAGCGTATAACCTGGTATTTTACTTGGGTCGGAAATTCATGTGCTGGTAGGACGTCTCCATCCTCTTGTACAAAGTCAATCGCTATATTCGTTGCTCCAATATCATGCCTATACCAGTTTTCATGTACAATCGCCTTCTTCTACTTTTCTTCACATTAACGATATGTTTCAGCAAATCAATAGTCAATCACCACAGAGAAAGTGATAAGCTTTTTCCATATAATCTAAAATTTATCCATATTTTATGAAAGTGCAAATTATTTTTAGTTTAAGACCTTTAGAAAGACAAAAAGAGCCGAGTAGATCAATGCACCCAAATTTAGAGTAGTGGGGGAGATATCATTTTAAAGTCAAAATTTCAATGCTTGGCTTACTTTTATGATAAGTATCTGTAATTTTTGAAAAGCATAAAGAACTTTACCCCATTACTATACATGCTTCCCTTTTATTTGAAGCTGGTGCAGGTATAAAAGAGGCTCAAGAGCGGTTAGGTCATCTGGATATTCAAATTACAATGAACTCCTATAAACACCTTACAGACTACTTAATAGAGCAGACAGGAGAGCCCCAAAGGTACATTGAGCTATGATAGTGATGAAATACGTGTGGGCTAAAAAATTTTATACAAAAAAAAGACCCCCAACCAAAATGGTTGAGAGCCTTTGAAACGGTAATAGAATTAACGTTTTGAGAACTGAGGTGCACGACGTGCGCCTTTAAGACCGTATTTTTTACGTTCTTTCATACGTGGGTCACGAGTTAGTAAACCAGCAGATTTAAGAGCTGGACGGAATTCTGGATCAACTTGAAGCAATGCACGAGCGATACCGTGACGGATTGCTCCAGCTTGACCAGTGTATCCACCACCGCTAACGTTTACAAGAACGTCGTAATTTCCAGTAGTTTCTGTTGCAACTAGTGGTTGGTTAACAACTTCACGTAATGCTGCGAAAGGAATATATTCATTAATGTCACGACCGTTAATAACGATGCGACCTTCGCCTGGTACTAAACGTACACGAGCTACTGAGCTCTTACGGCGACCAGTACCATAATATTGAACTTGTGCCAAGATAGTAACCTCCTTAGTAATTATCCGCGTAATTCGTATACTTCTGGTTGTTGAGCAGCGTGTGGGTGCTCAGCTCCAGCGTATACGTGTAATTTTTTATAGATTTGACGACCAAGAGAATTCTTTGGAAGCATACCTTTGATAGCAAGTTCAAGCATTCTCTCAGGGTAGTTTGTACGCATTTCAAGAGCAGTTCTAGTTTTAAGACCGCCTGGATGCATAGTGTGACGGTAATAAATTTTGTCAGTCAATTTTTTACCAGTCAAATGGATTTTTTCAACATTGATCAAAATTACATGATCACCAGTGTCAATGTTTGGTGTAAAAGTTGGTTTATGTTTACCACGTAAGATGGATGCTACTTCAGTAGAAAGGCGACCCAAAGTTTTGCCTTCAGCGTCAATCACATACCATTTACGTTCTACTTCATTAGCTTTCGCCATAAATGTCGTACGCATGGTTAACCTCCTAAAAAACTTTTTAATTTTTTATATTTATTTTCAATCACAATAAACTTCCGGGGCTTATCGTGGGATTAAAATACATACCATATTATATTAACTTCTCCCAGTTTCATTGTCAAGGGAATGTTACACTAGGATAAGTTGTCTATAAAACACTTTCTACAACTCAGCGAAAAGATCAGTATCGCCTCAACCCGCTTTACTATTGATCTTAACCATTTTGTCACTTGTAAAAAAACTGGTATCACACTTAAAATATTTTTATTTGTAAAATACTTTCCATAAATACAGTCCATGACCTGGTGCTGTTTTCCCAGCAAAACTGCGGTCTTTCTTGTCCAATATCCCAATTATATCTTGAGGTGCTATTTTGCCGCTCCCGACTTCTAGAAGCGTCCCAACTAAGATACGCACCATATTATACAGAAAGCCTTCTCCAACAAAGCGAAAAACCATAAATCCATCAGTCTCATTAAAATCCATTTCTTGAATAGTTCGGACTTTATCGACCACTTCTGTTTTTGCCGAACAAAAACTTGTAAAGTCATGGGTCCCTATTAAATAGGAAACTGCTTCCCTCATTGCCTTTTCATCTAATGAATAAGGATAATGATAGGCGTAATTGCGTTGAAACGGATCCTGCAGTTTTGAACGGGCAATAATATATCGGTACTCCTTGCCAGTCGTATGGAACCTTGCATGAAAATCTGCAGACACAATATCGACTTCCAAAACGACGATATCGCTTGGAAGAAGGGCGCTGAACGCCTTTACCCAATTTTCAGTAGGAAATGTAAGGGGTGATTCAAAATGAATGACCTGACCCTTTGCATGAACCCCTGAATCTGTCCGGCCTGAAGCTGTCACTTTTACAATTTCACCCTTATGCATTTTGGCTAGGACTTCCTCAAATTCACTTTGTATCGTTCGTTTCTCAGGTTGCACCTGATAACCAGCGAAATCTGTGCCATCATAAGCAATCACACATTTATATTTTGGCATATAGTACTCTTCCTTATTATGAACGTAATAAAAATAACATGACCGCAAGAGCACCTAGAGAGACCATCAACAGGCTGTCACTAGTCTTCCAACTTAATTGACGGTATTTTGTACGGCCTTCCCCACCACGGTATCCTCTGGATTCCATGGCTGTTGCCAATTCTTCTGCCCGTTTGAACGAGCTCACAAATAATGGGACAAGCAGCGGTACTATCGATTTAACCCTATCCTTTATTGGACCTGATGAAAAGTCAACTCCCCTTGCTGTTTGTGCCTTCATGATTTTTTCGGTTTCTTCCATTAGCGTTGGAATGAATCGAAGGGCAATGGACATCATCAATGCTAGTTCATGAACCGGCATCTTCCATTTTTTTAAGGGCCCCAACAACTCCTCCATTCCATCAGTAATGGATATCGGGGTTGTCGTCAACGTTAATAGAGACGTAACCAGAATTAGTAAGGTAAACCTTAAGGATATAAATAACCCTTGAATCAAGCCACCTTCGTAAATTTCAAACCAGCCATATTTAAAAAGGACTTCTCCTTCTTTCGTAAACAAGATATGCAGTAAGAATGTAAAGACGATTAAGAAAAAGATAGGTTTTAATCCATTATAAAGATAGCGAAGCGGAATCTTAGAAAGACTAATCAACATTACAGTAAATACAGCAAGCAAAGAGTATGAAACGACATTATTCGCCAAAAAAACGACACAGACAAACAGGAATACCAAGAGTAGCTTAGCCCTCGGGTCCATTTTATGCATCACAGAGTCAGAAGGGACATAACGCCCGATAATCATTTTATCCAGCATTAGCGGTTCCCCCGTTTCATCGCTTTATCGATTTCTATCGCTAAATCCCCGATATTAAGACAAGGGTGATCAAAACGAACACCTAGTTCCTTCTGAAGCTTGAGTTGAAAACGGACCGTATCAGGTACATCCAGACCAAGCTCTAGCAACTGCTCAGGCTGGGAAAAAATCTCCTGAGGAGTTCCTTTTTTGAACACCGTACCCTGGTGCATGATAACAATGTCATCCGCATACTTAGCTGCATCCTCCATGCTATGAGTCACCAGAATCGTTGAAATGCCGCGAACTTTATGCAAATCATAAAACATATCCATAATTTCTTTCCGTCCTCGTGGATCAAGTCCGGCTGTAGGCTCATCTAGTACCAATACTTCCGGTTCCATAGCCAGTACACCTGCTATGGCTACCCGTCGCATTTGACCACCGGATAAGTCGAATGGAGATTTTACCAGAATATCCTCACTTAGTCCAACTTGTACAATGGCTTTCCTTGCTAATTTCTTAGCTTCTACTTCAGAAACCCCAAAATTCATTGGCCCGAAACATATATCCTTTTCAACGGTTTCATCAAATAGCTGGTGTTCCGGAAACTGAAAAACAATACCGACCTTTTGTCTAATCGGCCGTAATAACTTTTCTTTTTTTCCGGCTTCTATCGTCCGGTCTCCAATGAAGACTCGCCCCTTAGTCGGTTTTAAAAGAGCATTTAAATGCTGCAGTAACGTTGATTTACCGGAGCCTGTATGGCCTATTATTGCAGTATAGGTTCCCGATTCCATTGAAATATTAACATCATGAAGGGCTAGATGTTCAAAGGGAGTATTGACCTGATAGCGGTATTCTACATCATCGAGTGTAATTCGCATAAATCCTTCACCAACTCTTCCTCTGTCAAATGCCCATTCACAACACGAACACCATTTTTTTGCAACTCTTTAGTTAGTTTTACCGAAAAGGGAATATCTAGACCAAGAGCTATTAATTCTTCCTCTAATTCAAAAATATCTTGAGGAGGCCCTTCGCGATATAACTGACCTTGATTCATGACTATCATACGATCAGCTTTCGCAGCTTCCTCAAGATCATGGGTAATCGATATAACTGTAATCTCATTTTCCTGTTTTAATTCTCTCACAGTTTCAAGCACTTCTTCACGGCCTCTTGGGTCAAGCATAGAGGTTGCTTCATCTAAGATGATGATATCTGGCTGTAAGGCAATGACACCTGCTATGGCCACTCGTTGCTTTTGACCGCCGGATAGATGGTGCGGCTCTTGATTAAGAAAGGCATTCATTTTAACCTTATTCAGCGCACCATGAACACGCTCCACCATAACCTGCTGAGAAACACCGGCGTTTTCTAAACCAAAAGCCACATCATCCTGAACTGTAGTGCCTACAAATTGATTATCTGGATTTTGAAAAACCATGCCAATTTTCTGGCGTACATCCCAAACGGTTTCTTCCGTCAATATTTGATCATTAATCATAATCGTACCTGAGTGGGCGAACTGAAGACCATTCAATAACTTCGCTAATGTCGACTTGCCGGAACCATTATGGCCAACGATCGCAAGCCACTCCCCTTGATAAATATCAAAAGAAACATCATCTAAGGCGTTTCGAGACTGACCCTCATATCTAAAAATAATATTCTCTAAAGAAACCAGCTTCTTCCCCATGTGGCCCTCCTCATCCTCGACTGCACTCATCTTATCTTAACTCTGCTGAATTAACATAAATAAACAATGAAATATCAGTATTTATTCTTCTGAAAATATAAAAAAACGCTGCACCCCTTCCACCGAAAGAATTTTCGGTAAATTAAGAGCAGCTTACAGCGGGCCTGTTACGAAAAACAGGTTATCTTATAATCGCTTATAAAAAGCGGGAAGGGATGCTTGAGCTAGACGTGAAGGCTCCCTGTAGAACAGGTTCCGCCAGCCATCGTAACACTCAATGCGAATTTCTAAAAAAACAGAATTTCTATAAAAAAAGAAAAAGGGCAAAGAACAAGTGAGTATATTCATTTGTCCTGCCCTTTTTCATCGTTGTTATTAAACTAATTCAATAACCACGACTGGTGCACCGTCACCGCGGCGTGGACCAACTTTCATGATACGAGTGTATCCGCCTTGACGTTCTTCATAACGTGGAGCAACGTCACTGAATAGCTTTTGAAGGGCATCTGTACCATTCTCAGCGTCAGCGATTTCGTTACGGATGAATGCTGCAGCTTGACGGCGTGCATGCAAGTCACCACGTTTACCAAGAGTGATCATTTTATCTACTACAGAACGTAATTCTTTTGCACGTGCTTCAGTAGTTTCAATGCGCTCATGGATAATAAGATCCGTAGCTAAATCACGAAGTAATGCTTTACGTTGTGCGCTAGTGCGTCCTAACTTTCTGTAACCCATTAGAGATTCCCTCCTTTGTTGAAGTTCTATATTATGTGTCTATTACAAGGCTCACAACATAATGGATGATTCCGCCATGTTATCAGTCGTCTTTACGAAGACCTAAGCCTAATTCTTCTAGTTTCGCTTTCACTTCTTCAAGTGATTTACGGCCTAGATTGCGAACTTTCATCATATCTTCTTCCGTTTTGTGAGCAAGCTCTTGAACGGTATTGATTCCAGCACGTTTCAAGCAGTTATAAGAACGAACAGAAAGGTCTAATTCTTCGATCGTCATCTCAAGAACTTTTTCTTTTTGATCCTCTTCTTTTTCAACCATGATTTCAGCATTTTGAGCTTCGTCAGTTAACCCAACAAAGATATTTAAATGCTCTGTTAAAATCTTAGCTCCAAGTGCTACCGCTTCTTGCGGACCCGTACTGCCATCAGTCCAAACATCGAACGTTAACTTGTCAAAGTTAGACAACTGTCCAACACGTGTATTTTCAACTTGGAAAGATACTCGTGAAACTGGAGTGTAAAGAGCATCGATTGGAATTACACCAATTGGCTGATCTTCTCTCTTGTTTTGAACAGCAGGAGTGTAGCCGCGGCCGCGACGTGCAGATAAACGCATACGCATATGACCGTTTTTACCGATTGTAGCAATATATAAATCCGGATTAAGAATTTCTACATCACTATCATGAGTGATATCAGCAGCCGTAATGACTCCGTCACCTTGAACGTCAATTTCTAGCGTCTTCTCTTCATCAGAGTAAATCTTTAGAGCTAGTTTTTTCACATTAAGAATGATAGATGTAACATCCTCTACGACGCCTTCAATTGTTGAGAACTCATGTAGCACTCCATCAATTTGTATAGCTGTGACAGCAGCACCTGGGAGTGAGGATAAAAGGATACGACGTAAGGAGTTACCCAATGTAGTACCATACCCACGCTCTAGTGGCTCTACGACGAATTTACCGAATTTGGTATCGTCGTTGATTTCAACCGTTTCGATTTTTGGTTTTTCTATTTCGATCATCAATAAACCCTCCTTCAAAACGTCAAAACCCCGGTAAGTAAACATGTCACTTAAACCGAAATTCCCCATGTATACGTTCCCGCTGTGCGCAACAACTGAAAATTAATCTTCTGTAAGAACGCAAACTTAGTATTATATCCCATTATTGACAGGAATACAAAATCTATACAGAAAAATTAAACACGGCGACGTTTTGGTGGACGGCATCCGTTATGTGGAACTGGAGTTACATCTTTAATTGCAGTTACTTCTAGGCCAGCAGCTTGAAGTGCACGAATAGCAGCCTCACGTCCAGCACCAGGTCCTTTAACTGTAACTTCAAGAGTTTTCATACCATGTTCAATTGATGTTTTAGCAGCTGTTTCAGCAGCCATTTGTGCAGCGAATGGCGTAGATTTACGAGATCCACGGAAACCTAAAGCTCCAGCACTTGACCAAGAAATAGCATTACCATGAGAGTCAGTGATCGTAACGATTGTGTTATTGAATGTTGAACGAATATGTGCAATACCAGTTTCTATATTCTTTTTCACACGACGTTTACGTGTATTAGTTTTACGTGCCATGAAAAGTAACCTCCTTTACTAATTATTTTTTCTTGTTAGCTACAGTACGACGAGGTCCTTTACGCGTACGAGCATTGTTTTTTGTATTTTGTCCACGAACAGGAAGTCCACGACGGTGACGTAAACCACGGTAAGAACCGATTTCCATTAGACGTTTAATGTTAAGGGAAATTTCACGACGAAGGTCGCCTTCTACTTTTAACTTGTCAATGATATCACGAATTTTGTTCAATTCGTCTTCCGTTAAGTCACGAACGCGAGTTTCTTCAGAAACACCAGCTTCTGCAAGAACTTTAATCGCTGTTTGTTTTCCAATACCATATATATATGTTAATGAGATAACAATACGTTTGTCACGGGGAATATCTACTCCAGCAATACGTGCCATGCTTGAGTGCACCTCCTTCTATTTAGCCTTGTTTTTGTTTATGTTTAGGGTTTTCGCAAATAACCATAACTTTACCTTTTCTGCGGATAACTTTACACTTTTCGCAGATTGGTTTGACTGATGGTCTGACTTTCATTGCTATCTAACCTCCTTATACAGATCGGAGCGTAACCGGATTATTTAAACCGGTATGTGATTCTGCCGCGAGTTAGATCATACGGGGAAAGCTCAACCGTAACTTTATCTCCAGGCAAAATGCGAATAAAGTGCATACGAATTTTACCGGATACATGAGCTAAAACAGTATGACCATTTTCTAATTCTACCTTAAACATTGCATTTGGCAAAGTCTCTTGTACTGTGCCTTCTACTTCAATTACATCATCTTTCGCCATTAAAGTGATTCTCCCTTCTCTATGCGTGAACCTATTAAAGGTACACATCTTTCCGTCAACATTACTCCAGTCCAATTATCCTCAAAAGTCATACAATTCTGCATCAAGTATTCACCATTTTGTAGAACCAGGCTTTAACTGAGGACCTTTATCAGTTGGACCGAAATGAGGAATTTATGGGTCCTCATGTAAGTCTTGACCGATTCCGTGACCGACATACTCTCAAAATAGAGAAGCAATTAGTCTCGACATAGGTTTGAATAGCATGGGAGATGTTTGAAAGGCGCACGCCTGACATAGCTTCTTTCAACCCTCTATATCATGACTCTTTAGGAATCCTAATAGAGTCACTGCATTTCTTCATCAATTTTGCCGACCGGATATGTCCATGAAGATTACTTATAAAGTAATCGCCCAATTCAGGGAATACCAAGTACAAGAACCTGATTAATAAATGTGAGAATGCTCTAGCGAAATCCATTATACCCTTTGTATTAAAGGAATGCACCAAGTTTAACTAGTAAGTTGTAAAAATGGTATGAATTTCATAAATCAATACGATGATTAATTTTGCAAAGCACCAAGTAACACATCAATGTTTTCAAATACCTTATTAATATCTTGCTGTCCGTTAATGTTTACCAAGTATCCTTTTTCTCCGTAGAAATCAAGAAGTGGCTTAGTTTGTTTCAAATTCACATCTAAGCGATTTTGAACCGTTTCTTCATTATCGTCAGCACGTTGATATAATTCTCCGCCACAGCGGTCGCATACATCATCTTTAGCAGGAGGATTGAATACAAGATGATATGTCGCACCACATGATTTGCAAATACGACGTCCTGTCAATCTTTCCATTAAGATGCTTTTATCCACATCGATATTAATGACAAAATTTATTTTGCGATCTAAATCAGTAAGGATGCTTTCAAGTGCTTCTGCTTGTGCCACAGTACGTGGGAATCCATCAAGCAAAAATCCTTTTAGGCAGTCCTCCTTGCTTAAACGCTCACGTACAATGCCGATGGTAACTTCATCAGGTACCAATTCGCCTTTGTCCATGAATGATTTTGCCTTTAGACCTAATTCTGTTCCATCTTTGATAGCTGTTCGGAACATATCTCCAGTAGAAATATGAGGGATATTATATTTTTCTACGATTTGTTCGGCTTGAGTACCCTTACCAGCACCCGGCAGACCCATTAACACTAGATTCAATTTTCTTCCCCCTCAAACTCTATAATGGGTAAAGGGAACATGTTGTTCCCAAAACTCATTACTTTATAAAACCTTTATAGTGTCTTTTCACAAGTTGTGACTCTAGCTGTTTCATCGTATCAAGGGCTACCCCTACAACGATTAGTAAACTAGTTCCACCAATCTGTGCAGATTGAGGAAGATCAGCAAGCTTTATGAAAAATACCGGTAAAACGGCGATGACTGCTAAGAATATAGAACCAACAAACGTTAGACGGTATAAAACACGTGTTAAATATTCTTGTGTACTCTTACCTGGACGAATCCCTGGCACATAGCCACCTTGCTTTTTCAAATTCTCAGCCATTTGTTCAGGATTAACCTGAATGAATGCATAAAAATACGCAAAAGCAATGATAAGAGCAACATATATGATCATACCAATTGGATTGGTATAAACAAGATGTTCTGTAATCCAACTAGTAACACTGTTCTTTCCAAAAAAAGAAGCGATTGTAGTTGGGGTGATAAGAAATGCCATTGCAAAGATTACCGGAATAACCCCCGCAGCATTTACTTTCAATGGTAAATGTGTAGACTGGCCACCCATTTGTGTACGACCTACCGCAGCACGCTTGGCATACTGAATAGGAATTTTACGCAATGCCTGCTGAATAAAAATAACAGCAACCACGATTGCTAATACTGCTAAAACAATAAGGACAATAGTTATTATTCGTAAAAATAATTGATCTCCAGCATTTTCGAACTGTTGTGCGTAGATCTGGTTTGCCGTATTTGGCAAACTAGCCACGATACCAGCAAAGATTATGATAGAAATCCCATTACCTACACCTTTAGCAGTGATCAGCTCTCCTAACCACAAAAGAAAAGCTGTTCCTGCCGTTAAGACAGTCGCAATAAGCAAGTATGTTGCAATTCCAGGATTTTCAATCAATTGGCCACCTGACATATTATTGAACCCATAAGACATACCAAAAGCTTGGATAAATCCGAGTATAATAGTGAAGTACCGCGTGAATTGAGCTAATTTACGGCGCCCTGCTTCTCCTTGTTTAGACCATTCAGTGAACTTTGGTACAACATCCATCTGTAATAGTTGAACGATAATAGATGCCGTGATATACGGCATAATACCCATCGCTAAAATAGAGAAGTTTTGAAGTGCCCCGCCGCCAAAGGTATTTAAAAGACCTATGACGCTTAGCTGGTCCTGTGCAGCGAGAAAATCGGCATTCACATGCGGCACAGGAATAAATGTACCGATGCGATAGACGATTAACATTAGAAGGGTAAAAATAATCTTATTCCTTATTTCACCCACGCGCATAAAATTGGAGATCGTGCGAAACATTAGATCACCTCTGTATTACCGCCAGCAGCTTCGATAGCTTCTTTAGCAGTAGAAGAGAATTTGTGAGCTTTAACAGTAAGCTTTTTCTCAATGCTTCCTTTTGCAAGAATTTTGATTCCTGCTTTTTCTTTACTTACAATACCAGTCTCAAGTAATAGAGCTGGTGTTACTTCAGTACCGTCTTCGAAAAGATTTAACGTATCAAGATTCACGATAGCATAGTCTTTACGGTTAATGTTGGTAAATCCACGTTTAGGTAAACGTCTGAATAGAGGAGTTTGTCCCCCTTCAAATCCAAGGCGTACACCGCCGCCGGAACGAGCGTTTTGTCCTTTGTGACCTTTACCTGCTGTTTTACCGTTACCAGATCCAATACCGCGACCTTTACGTTTACGTTCTTTACGAGAACCTTCTGCAGCTTTTAACTCATGAAGTTTCATGTTGGCACCTCCTTGTTAAGTTAAAAATTATTTTATTGTTCTTTTACAGTAACAAGATGAGCAACTTTGGTAATCATACCGCGAATCGCAGGGTTATCATCATGAACAACCGTTTGATGCATTTTACGTAAACCCAAAGTGTTAACTGTAACACGTTGATCTTCAGGACGACCAATCAAGCTGCGAGTGAGGGTAATTTCTAATTTATTAGCCATAATTTGATTTCCCTCCTTATCCTAACAGTTCTTGTACTGATTTTCCACGTAACTTAGCTACGTCTTCAGCACGTTTCAATTGCTTCAATCCTTCGATTGTTGCGCGAACCATATTAATAGGTGTGTTAGTACCTAGTGATTTAGACAAGATATCGCTAACTCCGCCTAATTCAAGTACCGCACGAACAGGACCACCAGCAATTACTCCTGTACCTTCAGAAGCTGGTTTCAATAGAATGTGACCTGCGCCATAGCGTCCGTTCACAAGGTGAGGAATTGTAGTTCCAACCATTGGTACAGTAATTAGATTTTTCTTAGCGTCCTCAATAGCTTTACGGATTGCATCCGGAACTTCTTGAGCTTTACCAGTACCAAATCCAACATGACCGTTTTTATCACCTACAACTACTAGTGCAGTGAAACGGAAACGACGTCCGCCTTTAACAACTTTAGCTACACGATTTACTGTAACTACGCGTTCTTCAAGTTCTAATTTATTAGGATCAATGCTACGCATCTGTTTATGTCCCTCCTTATCCATTAAAATTCTAAGCCGTTTTCACGAGCAGCGTCAGCCAATGCTTTAACACGACCATGGAAGAGGTAACCACCGCGGTCAAATACCACAGCTTTGAAACCTTTTTCAACAGCACGTTTCGCAATAAGTTCGCCAACTTTTTGAGCTGCTTCAGCATTGCTACTAGCTTCGATACCGATCTCTTTATCAAGAGTTGAAGCACTTGCTAATGTTACGCCTTTTGCATCGTCAATTAATTGTGCGTAAATGTGTTTGTTTGAACGAAACACATTTAAACGAGGACGAGCTTCTGTTCCAGAAAGCTTTGCACGCACACGTGCATGTCTTTTCTGACGAGTAGCATTTTTATCAAGCTTCGTAATCATTTACGTCACTCCTTTCGTTTACTTATGCGGCATTACTTACCAGTTTTACCTTCTTTACGACGAACGAATTCGCCTTCGTAACGAATACCTTTACCTTTATACGGTTCAGGTGGGCGAACATCACGGATATTAGCTGCAAGAGCTCCTACACGTTCTTTGCTAGCACCTTTAATAATTACTTTTGTATTAGAAGGAACTTCGACTTCAACACCAGCTTCTGGTTCTATTTCTACAGGGTGAGAATATCCTACGTTAAGGATAAGCTTAGTACCTTGCTTTTGCGCACGGTACCCAACCCCAATAAGTTCAAGTGATTTTACAAATCCTTTTGATACACCTTCAACCATGTTAGAGATAAGTGCGCGAGTAGTACCGTGTAAAGAACGGTGAGTCTTCTCGTCAGACGGGCGTGTAACAGTTACCACGTTCTCTTCAACAACGATTGTAAGATCAGGACTAAATGATCTAGATAATTCACCTTTAGGTCCTTTTACAGTTACTTCACTTCCGTTAACAGTAACTGTTACACCTGCAGGGATTTCAATAGGTTTTTTACCTATACGAGACATATTGTGCACCTCCATTCTTGTGAAAATGTATTACCAAACGTATGCTAAAACTTCTCCGCCAACTTGTTTAGAGCGAGCTTCCTTGTCAGTTAAAACTCCGTGAGAAGTAGAAACAACCGCGATACCTAAACCGTTTAAAACGCGTGGTACTTCTCCAGTTTTTGCATATACACGCAAACCAGGTTTGCTGATACGTTTTAGACCAGTGATAACACGTTCGTTGTTTGCACCGTATTTTAAGAAGATACGGATGATACCTTGTTTGTTGTCTTCGATTAATTCAAAGTCACGTACGAAGCCTTCACGCTTTAAGATCTCAGCAATTTCTTTCTTGATCTTTGAAGCAGGAACTTCTAGTTTTTCGTGACGAACCATATTCGCATTACGGATGCGAGTAAGCATATCTGCAATAGGATCTGTCATGACCATTATATTTTACCTCCTTCCCAAACTCGGGTTTTACCAGCTAGCTTTTTTAACGCCAGGAATTTGTCCTTTATATGCAAGTTCGCGGAAACAAATACGACAAAGCTTAAATTTACGTAATACAGAATGTGGACGTCCGCAACGTTCGCAACGTGTATATTCTTGTACTTTAAACTTTTGTTCGCGTTTTTGCTTTACGATCATAGACTTTTTAGCCACGATTTCGCCTCCCTTTATTTAGAGATTACTTTTGGAACGGCATTCCAACTTGAGTAAGTAGTTCACGAGCTTCTTCGTCAGTGTTGGCAGTCGTTACGATAACGATATCCATACCACGAACTTTGCTCACTTTATCGTAATCAATCTCAGGGAAGATAAGTTGTTCTTTAACACCTAATGTATAGTTCCCACGTCCGTCAAAAGATTTCTTTGAAACGCCGCGGAAATCACGTACACGTGGTAAAGATACTGATACTAGCTTATCAAGGAATTGATACATACGTTCTCCACGTAATGTAACTTTCGCTCCGATAGGCATACCTTCACGCAAACGGAAGCCTGCGATTGATTTTTTAGCTTTTGTTACAACTGGTTTTTGACCAGTGATAAGTGTAAGTTCTTCAACAGCTGTATCTAAAGCTTTTGAGTTAGATACTGCGTCACCAACACCCATATTAATAACGATTTTCTCAATGTTTGGTACTTGCATTACTGATTGATAGTTGAATTTACCCATCAATGATGGTGTAATTTCACTTTTGAATTTTTCTTTAAGGCGGCTCATTGCTTAGTGTACCTCCCTTCATTTATGACTTATTTATCTAAAGTTTCACCTGATATTTTAGCTACGCGTACTTTTTTACCATTTTCAATCTTATATCCAACACGAGTCGGTTTACCTGATTTTGGATCAAGTGGCATTACATTGGATACGTGAATTGCAGCTTCTCTGCTAATAATTCCACCTTGTGGATTAATTTGAGATGGCTTGGAATGCTTTTTCACGATGTTAATTCCTTCAACAAGCACACGATTTTGTTTCGGATATGCTTCAAGAATTGTTCCTTGTTTGCCTTTGTCCTTACCAGAGATGACTACGACTTTGTCACCTTTTTTAACATGCATTAGCTTGGCACCTCCTTGAAAGGCTTTATACAAATTTTACATATTATAGAACTTCTGGAGCTAGAGAAACGATCTTCATGAAACTATTGTTACGTAATTCACGAGCAACAGGTCCAAAAATACGAGTTCCACGTGGGCTCTTATCGTCACGGATAATTACACATGCGTTTTCATCAAAACGAATGTAAGAACCGTCAGGACGACGCATACCACGTTTTGTACGGACAACAACAGCCTTAACGACTTCACCTTTTTTAACAACGCCTCCTGGTGTTGCCTGTTTAACTGTACAAACGATAACATCACCGATGTTAGCATATTTACGGCCAGAACCACCTAGGACTTTAATTGTTAGTACTTCACGAGCACCTGAATTGTCAGCGACTTTTAAACGAGATTCTTGTTGAATCATGTACGGTACCTCCCTTCGGAATTAGCTTAATCCGAACTATATTAAATAATTACTGCTTTTTCTACTACTTCTACAAGACGGAAGCGTTTTGTAGCTGAAAGTGGACGAGTTTCCATAATACGTACTACGTCGCCAGCTTTCGCTTCATTTAGCTCGTCATGAGCTTTTAACTTTTTAGAGTATTTCACGCGTTTACCGTATAAAGAATGCTTTTTATAGGTTTCTACAACAACTGTTACTGTTTTATCCATTTTATCGGATACTACGCGGCCAGTGTAGATTTTGCGTTGGTTGCGTTCGCTCATTCTGCAAACCTCCATTCATTATCGATTAGTGACACCGATCTCTCTTTGACGAACAACTGTTTTCATACGAGCAATCGATTTGCGAACTTCACGGATGCGAGCTGTATTTTCAAGTTGTCCAGTAGCTAACTGGAAACGAAGATTAAATAGTTCTTCTTTAAGAGATTTTAGTTTTTGTTCAATTTCAGCAGTGGTTAGATCTTTGATTTCATTAGCTTTCATTTGTTTCACCACCAATTTCCTCTCTTTTTACAAACTTACATTTGATTGGAAGTTTGTGTGCTGCAAGGCGCAATGCTTCTCTTGCCACCTCTTCAGATACACCAGAGATTTCAAACAATACTTTGCCCGGTTTAACTACTGCTACCCAACCTTCAGGAGCACCTTTACCGGAACCCATCCGTACTTCAAGCGGTTTTGCAGTGTAAGGTTTGCTTGGGAAAATCTTAATCCAAACTTTTCCTCCACGTTTCATGTAACGAGTCATCGCAATACGAGCTGCCTCGATTTGACGGTTAGTGATCCAAGAAGCTTCTTGAGCTTGAAGTCCAAATTCTCCAAAATGAACTTCAGTGCCGCCCTTAGCCATCCCTCTCATCTTACCGCGATGTTCACGACGGTATTTTACGCGTTTTGGCAATAACATATTATTTTCCTCCTTCCTCAGATTTCTTCTTAGTAGGAAGAACTTCTCCACGGTAGATCCAAACTTTCACGCCTAGCTTCCCGTAAGTAGTATCTGCTTCAGCATGAGCATAATCTATGTCAGCACGAAGTGTGTGAAGTGGAACTGTTCCTTCGCTGTAGTGTTCAGCACGAGCAATATCAGCACCGCCAAGACGACCAGAAACTTGTGTTTTGATTCCTTTTGCGCCAGAACGCATAGTGCGTTGAATAGCTTGTTTTTGAGCACGACGGAATGAAACACGGTTTTCTAATTGACGAGCGATGTTTTCAGCAACCAATTTTGCGTCAAGATCTGCTCTTTTAATTTCAATGATATTAATATGAACTCTTTTGCCAGTTAGCTGGTTCAAAGCTTTACGAAGTGCTTCAACTTCAGTACCGCCCTTACCGATAACCATTCCTGGTTTAGCAGTGTGAACTGATACATTGATGCGGTTAGCAGCACGTTCGATTTCAACCTTGGATACAGAAGCATCACTTAAGCGTTTCGCGATATATTCACGAACTTTAATGTCTTCATGCAAAAGAGTAGCGTAGTCTTTATCAGCGTACCATTTGGATTCCCAATCACGAATGATTCCGATACGCAAACCGATAGGATTTACCTTTTGACCCACAGATTACCCCTCCTTCTTTTCTGATACAACGATTGTAATATGACTAGTACGTTTGTTTATTGCACTCGCACGACCTTGAGCGCGAGGACGGAAACGTTTTAATGTTGGTCCTTCGTTAACGTATGCCTCTGAAACGACTAGGTTATTAATATCCATTTCGTAGTTATGTTCTGCATTTGCGATAGCAGATTTCAGAATTTTTTCTACGACTGGAGAAGCAGATTTTGGTGTTAAGCGAAGAATCGCCACTGCTTCACCTACTTGTTTTCCTCGAATTAAATCTGCGACTAAACGCACTTTACGAGGAGCAATACGAACTGTTTTAGCGACAGCTTTTGCTTGCATGAGATGCCCTCCTCTCATTAACGTCTTGTTTTCTTGTCATCACTTGCGTGACCTTTATAAGTGCGTGTAGGCGCGAATTCGCCTAGTTTGTGACCTACCATATCTTCTGTTACATAAACCGGCACATGCTTACGACCGTCATAAACAGCGATTGTATGTCCGATGAATTGCGGGAAGATTGTTGAGCGACGAGACCAAGTTTTTACTACCTGTTTCTTGTCAGCTTCATTTAATTTTTCAACTTTTACCAATAAATGATCATCAACAAAAGGCCCTTTTTTTAAGCTACGACCCATGCGAGTACCTCCCTTCGTGACTGTTCTACGGTTCTATATATGAACCGTAGGTCAATCCCGTTATTTTTTACGACGACGTACGATAAATTTATCGGATTTATTTTTCTTCTTACGAGTTTTGAATCCAAGAGTTGGTTTACCCCATGGAGACATTGGTGATTTACGTCCGATTGGAGATTTACCTTCACCACCACCGTGTGGGTGATCATTCGGGTTCATTACTGATCCACGAACAGTTGGGCGTTTGCCTAACCAACGATTACGACCAGCTTTACCAATGTTGATAAGTTCATGTTGTTCGTTACCAACTTGACCGATTGTAGCACGGCAAGTAGCAAGAATCATACGAACCTCACCTGAGTTTAAACGTACAAGTACATAACGACCTTCTTTACCAAGTACTTGAGCAGATGTTCCTGCTGAACGGACTAATTGTCCACCTTTTCCTGGTTTAAGTTCGATGTTATGAATTACTGTACCAACTGGGATGTTAATAAGAGGAAGAGCGTTACCCACTTTAATGTCAGCTTCTGGACCTGACATGATTTCCAAACCTACTTCTAGGTTTTTCGGAGCTAGGATATAACGTTTTTCTCCATCAACATAATTAATTAATGCAATGTTTGCAGAACGATTTGGATCGTACTCAATAGTAGCAACGCGTCCAGGTATACCATCTTTATTCCGTTTGAAATCGATGATACGGTATTGACGCTTGTGGCCGCCACCTTGATGACGAACTGTTAACTTACCTTGGTTATTACGGCCGCCTTTGCTGTGTAAAGGAGCAAGTAATGATTTTTCCGGTTTGTCTGTAGTAATCTCAGCAAAATCGGAAGTTGTCATATTACGTCGACCGTTAGAGGTAGGTTTATACTTCTTAATCGCCATTTGTATTTCCCTCCTTCTCTAATGAATTAAGCCTCGAATAGCTCGATTTCTTTGCTGTCAGCAGTTAATTTAACAATAGCTTTACGGCGCTTGTTAGTATAGCCTGCATGTTTGCCCATACGTTTAAATTTACCTTTGTAGTTCATGATGTTTACTTTCTCAACTTTAACGCCGAAAATTTCTTGAACAGCATCTTTAACTTGAGTTTTGTTAGCTCTAACATCAACTTCAAAAGTATATTTTTTCTCAGCCATTATGTCTGAAGAGCGTTCAGTGATTACGGGGCGCTTAATGATATCGCGTGCATCCATTATGCAAGCACCTCCTCTACTTTTTCGACAGCTGATTTAGTCAAGATCAATTTGTTGTGTGAAACAACATCAAGAACATTAAGACCAACAGCTTCCACTACAGTAACACCAGGGATGTTACGTGCAGAAAGAGCAACTTTCTCATCTAAACCGTCAGTAACGACTAACGTTTTAGTATCAACAGAAAGGTTTTTAAGTACTGCTACAAATTCTTTTGTTTTTGGAGCTTCGAAAGACAAGCTTTCAAGTACCAAAATGTTCTCTTCCAATGCCTTTGCAGACAATGCAGATTTAATAGCTAAACGACGTACCTTTTTAGGTAGCTTGTAAGCGTAAGATCTTGGAGTTGGTCCAAAAACAACGCCACCGCCACGCCATTGTGGAGAACGGATAGAACCTTGACGCGCACGTCCAGTTCCTTTTTGTTTCCAAGGTTTACGTCCACCGCCTGCAACTTCAGAACGGTTTTTAACTTTATGAGTTCCTTGACGTAAGGAAGCTCGTTGCATAATGATTGCTTCAAATAATACATGATTATTAGGTTCGATACCAAAGATGGATTCATTTAATTCGATGTCGCCAACTTGTGAACCTGTTTGGTTGAACAATGTAACTTTTGGCATTCTATTGCTCCTCCTTTCTCAGAAATTACTTTGCTTTAACAGCAGTTTTTACTTTGATCAATGCTTTTCTAGCACCAGGTACATTACCTTTGATCAATAGTAGGTTACGTTCAACATCAACTTTAACGATAGCTAAGTTTTGAACAGTAATTTGTTCCCCACCCATACGTCCTGGTAATAGTTTACCTTTGAATACGCGGTTTGGAGCTACAGGACCCATTGAACCTGGGCGACGGTGGTAACGAGAACCATGAGACATTGGTCCGCGTGATTGTCCATGGCGTTTGATAGAGCCTTGGAAACCTTTACCCTTTGAAATTCCTGTTACATCTACTAAATCGCCTTCAGCGAAAATACTAACATTGACTTCTTGACCGATCTCATATTCATTAAGATCCGTTCCGCGGAATTCGCGAATGAAGCGCTTAGGAGTAGTATTTGCTTTTTCAACATGTCCCTTTTCAGGTTTGTTAGAAAGCTTTTCACGTTTGTTTTCAAAACCAACTTGAACTGCTTCATAGCCATCAGTTTCAACAGTTTTCTTTTGAAGAACCACGTTATTAGCAGCTTCGATAACTGTTACCGGGATAAGTTCACCGTTTTCAGCAAAAACTTGAGTCATACCGATTTTTCTTCCTAAGATTCCTTTGGTCATAAGTCACACCTCCTAGAGTAATTGTTCATATTTATATGAATTATAATTTGATTTCAATGTCAACGCCTGATGGTAAATCTAAACGCATCAATGAATCAACTGTTTGTGGAGTTGGATTAACGATGTCGATTAGACGTTTATGCGTACGCATTTCGAATTGTTCACGAGAATCTTTGTATTTATGAACCGCACGTAGGATCGTGTATACCGATCTTTCAGTAGGTAATGGAATTGGACCAGATACAGCCGCACCAGAACGTTTTGCAGTTTCAACAATTTTCTCAGCAGATTGATCAAGAATTCTGTGATCATATGCTTTTAAACGGATACGAATTTTTTGTTTTGCCATAATTTTCCCTCCTTTTCGCCTATTTTAAAATAGACCTTCTCAATGGAAATTTCCCACACACTCGCCATGGCAAAGCGGCCGGGTGTGTCAGCAACCTTCCATATCATCGCAGTCAAAGACCAACATTGTCTATTATACATAAAGCACAAGTAGAATGCAAGTTAAACTTAAACTTTTCTTGTGCAACACACTTTTATTATTATACATACTATCACAAGTATTTACAAGTACATTCTACACGGTCTTTCATATCCATTTTCTTCTTCTGAAAGATCATTAAAAACCTCTTTAAAATTTAATTACTTTTTAAGCAATACTATAGAAGAAATAAATTAAAAGTCTTTAATAAATAAAAAAAAGCAGATGGCGTCCCATCTGCTTTTCCCGGAAGGCGTCCCTTCCAATATTCATTAAAGAATCAATTACTCTGTGATTGTAGCAACGACGCCAGCGCCTACAGTACGTCCACCCTCACGGATAGAGAATTTAGTACCTTCTTCGATAGCGATTGGAGCGATTAGTTCTACAGTCATTTCGATGTTGTCTCCAGGCATAACCATTTCTACGCCTTCAGGAAGGTTACAAATACCAGTTACGTCAGTTGTACGGAAGTAGAACTGAGGACGGTAGTTTGTAAAGAATGGAGTGTGACGTCCACCTTCTTCTTTAGAAAGAACATAAACTTCAGCTTTGAAACTTGTGTGTGGAGTGATTGTACCTGGTTTAGCAAGAACTTGTCCACGTTGGATATCTTCACGAGCAACACCACGAAGTAGTGCACCGATGTTGTCACCAGCTTCAGCATAATCAAGAAGCTTACGGAACATTTCAACACCTGTTACAGTTGTTGGTTTAGACTCTTCGTTGAAACCGATGATGTCAACAACGTCACCGACTTTAACTTGTCCACGCTCAACACGGCCAGTAGCAACTGTTCCACGACCAGTGATAGAGAATACATCCTCAACTGGCATCATGAATGGTTTGTCAGTGTCACGAGTTGGTTCTGGGATATACTCGTCAACAGCTGTCATTAATTCATGAATTTTTTCTTCCCAAGCAGCATCTCCTTGAAGAGCTTTTAGTGCAGATCCTTTGATAACTGGAATGTCATCGCCAGGGAATTCGTATTCAGATAGAAGATCACGGATTTCCATTTCTACTAATTCAAGAAGTTCTTCGTCATCAACCATGTCGCATTTGTTCATGAATACTACTAGGTATGGTACACCTACTTGACGAGAAAGAAGGATGTGCTCACGAGTTTGTGGCATTGGGCCATCAGCAGCAGATACTACTAAGATTCCGCCGTCCATTTGTGCAGCACCAGTGATCATGTTTTTAACATAGTCAGCATGTCCTGGGCAGTCAACGTGTGCATAGTGACGAGTAGCTGTTTCGTACTCAACGTGTGCTGTAGAGATTGTGATACCACGTTCTCTTTCTTCTGGAGCACCATCAATTTGGTCATAAGCGCGAGCTTCTGCTCCACCTGATTTAGCAAGTACAGTTGTGATTGCAGCAGTTAGAGTTGTTTTACCATGGTCGACGTGACCAATTGTTCCAACGTTAACGTGCGGTTTTGAACGATCAAATTTAGCTTTTCCCATTAGGAATTCCTCCTTAAAATTATAAATAATAGATTAAGTATATAGGGCTGTGAAGGAAGACTAATTCTTCCATCACAGCTTACATAAGATAGTTATACTTTAATAAGAGATGAAAATCAATTATTCACCTTTATTTTTTTTGATGATTTCTTCAGAAATGCTCTTAGGTACTTCTTCATAATGATCGAAGTGCATAGAGAATGTTCCGCGTCCTTGTGTGTTAGAACGTAGAGATGTAGCATATCCGAACATTTCAGATAGTGGAACCATCGCTTTAACCATTTGTGTGTTACCGCGAGCTTCCATACCTTCTACACGACCACGACGAGATGTGATATCTCCCATGATGTCGCCTAGGTAATCTTCAGGAATTACAACTTCTACTTTCATAATTGGTTCAAGGATAACAGGTTTACATTTAGAAGCAGCATTTTTTAGTGCCATGGATGCTGCAATTTTAAATGCCATTTCATTGGAGTCAACGTCATGGTAAGAACCGTCAAATAATTTTGCTTTAATGTCGACTAGCGGGTAACCAGCAAGTACACCACGGTCAAGTGAATCAACTAATCCAGCTTGTACAGCAGGGATGTATTCACGTGGTACTACACCACCGACGATAGCATTTTCAAATTCGAATCCTTTACCTTCTTCGTTTGGACCAAATTCAATCCATACGTGTCCGAATTGTCCACGACCACCTGATTGGCGAACGAATTTACCTTCAACTTTAGCTGAACCACGGAAAGTTTCACGGTATGCTACTTGAGGAGCACCAACGTTAGCTTCCACTTTAAATTCGCGACGCATACGGTCAACAAGGATGTCCAAGTGAAGTTCACCCATACCAGCGATAATCGTTTGACCAGTTTCTTGGTCAGTATGCGCACGGAATGTTGGATCTTCATCTTGTAGCTTTTGTAAAGCTTGACCCATTTTGTCTTGGTCTGCTTTCGATTTTGGTTCAACTGAAAGAGAAATAACTGGTTCTGGGAATACCATGGACTCAAGAATAACTTGGTTCTTGTCGTCACATAGAGTATCACCAGTTGTAGTATCTTTCAATCCTACAGCTGCAGCAATATCTCCTGCGTATACAGTTGATATTTCTTCACGGCTGTTTGCGTGCATTTGAAGGATACGTCCAATACGTTCACGTTTACCTTTAGTTGAGTTGATTACATAAGATCCTGATTCTAATGTACCTGAGTACACACGGAAGAATGTAAGTTTACCAACGTAAGGATCCGTCATTACTTTAAACGCTAAAGCGGAGAACGGTTCAGAATCATCTGAGTGGCGTTCTACTTCTTCTTCTGTATCTGGAAGAGTACCTTTAATTGCAGGTACATCTAAAGGAGATGGAAGGAAGTCGATAACGTTATCTAGCATTAATTGGACACCTTTGTTTTTGAAAGCTGATCCACAGATAACTGGGAAGAATTCAACGTTAACAGTTGCTGTACGAATAGCTGCTTTTAATTCAGCAATGCTGATTTCTTCGCCGCCAAGGTATTTTTCCATTAAGTCTTCATTAACTTCTGCTACTGCTTCAATTAACTTTTCACGGTATTCTTCAGCTAGTTCCCGATGTTCTTCAGGAATCTCACCAACAGTGATATCAGTTCCTAGATCATTGGCATAGAAATGAGTTTTCATTTCAATAAGGTCAATGATTGCAGAGAATTGATCTTCAGCACCGATTGGTAACTGAACTGGATGAGCATTAGCTTGTAGACGATCGTGGATTGTTCCAACTGAATAAAGGAAATCCGCACCGATTTTGTCCATTTTATTTACGAATACGACACGCGGTACACCATAAGTTGTAGCTTGGCGCCAAACTGTTTCAGTTTGAGGCTCAACACCTGATTGGGCATCAAGTACAGCTACAGCTCCATCAAGTACACGCAATGAACGTTCAACTTCAACTGTGAAGTCTACGTGTCCTGGTGTATCGATGATGTTTACACGGTGACCTTTCCACTGTGCAGTTGTTGCAGCGGATGTGATCGTGATTCCGCGTTCTTGTTCCTGTTCCATCCAGTCCATTTGTGAAGCACCTTCGTGTGTTTCACCAATTTTATGGATTTTACCAGTGTAGTATAGAACACGTTCTGTTGTTGTCGTTTTACCAGCATCGATGTGAGCCATGATACCGATATTACGAGTGTTTGCTAAGGAGAACTCTCTTGCCATTTGTCTTTCTCCTTCCTTCTATAAGGATTTTATAGTAATTGATCTTACCAGCGATAATGAGCGAATGCTTTATTAGCTTCAGCCATTTTGTGTGTATCTTCACGTTTCTTAACAGCTGCTCCAGTATTGTTAGCAGCATCCATGATTTCATAAGCTAAACGCTCTTCCATCGTTTTTTCTCCACGAAGGCGAGAGTAGTTTACTAACCAACGAAGTCCTAGAGTTGATTTACGATCTGGGCGCACCTCAACTGGTACTTGGTAGTTAGCTCCACCCACACGGCGTGCTTTTACTTCTAATACAGGCATGATGTTTTTAAGTGCTTGATCAAAAACTTCGATTGGTTCATTGCCAGTACGTTCTTTGATTAAATCAAATGCAGAGTAAAGAATTTTTTGTGATTTACCTCTTTGTCCATCAACCATTAATTTGTTGATTAAGCGAGTCACAAGTTTTGAATTATAAATTGGATCTGGTAATACGTCTCTTTTCGTTACAGGTCCTTTACGAGGCATTATATTTCCTCCTTTCAAGAAAGTTAATTTTTTGTTTCAAATTATTTTTTTGCTGCTTTCGGACGCTTAGTACCGTATTTAGAACGGCTTTGCATACGATTATTTACTCCTGCAGTATCAAGAGCACCACGTACGATATGATAACGTACCCCTGGTAAATCTTTTACACGACCGCCACGGATAAGAACCACGCTGTGTTCTTGTAGGTTGTGTCCAATACCTGGGATATAAGCTGTTACCTCGATACCGTTTGTTAAACGTACACGCGCATATTTACGTAACGCGGAGTTTGGTTTCTTCGGTGTCATAGTACCCACACGAGTGCAAACACCACGTTTTTGCGGAGATGATACGTTAGTTTGTGCTTTTTTAAAGCTGTTGTAGCCTTTGTTAAGTGCTGGAGATTTTGAATTAACCTCTTTAGACTCGCGTCCTTTACGCACTAATTGATTAATAGTAGGCATTACATTTTTCCTCCCTTCACGTTTTCATTTCTAGTACCACACATCCAGGTGGTTCATAAATGGGTAAAAACAAAGTCTTTGCAAATAGTATTGCAAAAACATTTTTACTTTTTAATGGCAACAGTTGCTGCTCCGACATCAATACCACATGCTTTGCCAAGCATTCTCATCGAATCAACATATGTGATAGGAACATCCAATTCTTTAGCGGTCTCAACGACACGCCCAGTCAAGTATATATCTGCATCATCAGCGATGATAACTTCTTGAATTAAATTGTTTTTCAGAGCTCTAACTGCTTGTTTCGTCCCTATAATCACTGACTTTGCCTGTATTACTTTTTCATAAGACATGGTCCATATCCTCCAAAGTTACAGGGTAACATAGGAGCACCTTTGCTATAGTATCACTTTTAGTCGGATACTGTCAACTTCTTTCAAAAAATTAATTTAAGCAAAAGGTTTTCCTTACATAATACTATTAAGATATTCACTTTGCCTAAAATAGAAATAAAGCGAGTTTTCACTCGTCTATTTAGTTAGTCGTTCTTATTAAGAGAGACCAGCTCAATAAATTCTGATCCTTCAACTCCTCCATAGTAAAGGAGTGCGGTCTTCAGTTTTAATGATGAGCTGGTCATATTTCATTTAATCTACTGTTACTGTATCTGTGCTTTCGCCACCAACAACGACAGGGTTAGCTTTTCTGTAACGAAGCATACCTGTTCCTGCAGGGACAAGTTTACCGATGATAACATTTTCTTTAAGTCCAAGCAATTCATCACGTTTTCCTTTAATTGCTGCATCCGTCAAGACTCTAGTTGTTTCTTGGAATGACGCTGCGGACAAGAAGGAATCCGTTTCTAGAGATGCTTTTGTAATACCTAGTAATACAGGACGTCCAGTAGCAGGTAATTTGCTAGTCAGTAATGCATCTGTGTTCGCAGTTGTAAACTGGTTAACATCCAATAATGTTCCTGGAAGAACTTCAGTTTCACCAGCGTCAAGCACACGGACCTTACGCATCATTTGTCTAACCATAACCTCGATGTGTTTATCACCGATTTCTACCCCTTGCATCCGGTATACTTTTTGTACTTCATGAAGCAGGTATTCCTGAACAGTAAGTACATCAGTAACTTTCAGCAATTCTTTCGGATCGATTGAACCCTCTGTTAACTCTTCGCCTCGACGTACGGCTGTATCAACAGCTACCCTTAAACGCGCTGTGTACGGCGCAGTATAAGTGCGTGATTCAACTGCACCTTGAACAACGATTTCCTGTTGTTTATCGCGGATTTCATTAATCGAAACAACTGTTCCTTCGATTTCAGAAATGATAGCTTGACCTTTAGGATTTCTCGCTTCAAATATTTCTTGGATACGAGGTAAACCTTGAGTAATATCATCTCCGGCAACCCCACCAGTATGGAATGTACGCATCGTTAACTGTGTACCTGGTTCTCCGATTGATTGAGCAGCAATAATACCAACTGCTTCGCCCACTTCAACTTCTTGACCAGTAGCCAAGTTACGTCCATAACATTTTTTACATACACCATGACTAGTGTTACATGTAAAGGCAGAACGAATCCATGCTGTTTCAATACCAAGAGATTCAATATAATTAGCCAGATCCTCAGTGATAAGATCGTTTTCAGCTACAATCACTTCATTTGTTTCTGGATGTTTAATCGCTTTTCTTGCATATCGACCTACTAGACGCTCTTCTAGATGCTCGATTATTTCTGTACCCTCTCTCAAGGCAGAAATTTTCAAGCCGCGGTCTGTACCACAATCATCATCACGAATGATAACGTCTTGAGCTACGTCAACTAGTCGGCGTGTAAGGTAACCGGAATCGGCTGTTTTAAGTGCTGTATCAGCAAGACCTTTACGAGCACCATGTGTAGAGATAAAGTACTCTAACACTGTTAAACCTTCACGGAAACTTGATTTAATCGGTAATTCAATGATACGTCCAGCCGGGTTGGCCATCAATCCACGCATACCCGCAAGCTGCGTAAAGTTGGATGCATTACCACGGGCACCGGAGTCACTCATCATGAAGATTGGGTTGCGTCGGTCCAGAGAGTCCATAAGTTTGGACTGAATGGTATCCTTAGCAGCACTCCAGATTGAGATAACGCGATCATAACGCTCATCTTCCGTAATTAGACCCCGTCTAAATTGTTTTAGGACGTTATCTACTTTCGTTTGAGCTTCAGTAATGATTTCTTGTTTTTCTTTTAAAACAACAATATCAGCCACACCAACGGTAATACCTGCTTTTGTCGAATATTTGAATCCAAGATCTTTCATCCTGTCAAGCATTTTAGAAGTTTCGGTAATTTTGAAACGTTTAAAGACTTCCGCAATAATATTCCCAAGAATTTTTTTCTTGAATGGATCAATAGCGGGTTGAGCCTTAATCAATTCAGGTATATCAGCGCCTTTTTCCACGAAATACTTCTCTGGAGTTTTTGTTTCCAAATTATAACGTGTTGGTTCGTTAATATACGGGAATGATTTTGGTAAAATTTCATTGAAGATCAATTTACCAACAGTTGTTATTAAGAGTTGGCTATTTTGCTCTTCCGTGAATGTTTCATTATTTAGTGATGATGCATGCACAGCACAACGGGAATGTAAGTGTACATAACCATTTTGGTATGCAAGCAACGCTTCACTTGTATCTTTAAAGATCATACCCTCACCGATAGCGCCTTCTCTTTCCAATGTTAAGTAATAGTTACCTAATACCATATCTTGAGAAGGTGTAACAACAGGTTTACCATCTTTAGGATTCAAAATGTTTTGCGCAGCAAGCATTAGCATACGAGCCTCTGCCTGAGCTTCAGAAGATAAAGGAACATGGACCGCCATTTGGTCACCGTCAAAGTCAGCATTGTAAGCTGTACATACAAGCGGGTGCAAACGAATTGCGCGACCTTCAACTAGAGTTGGTTCAAATGCTTGAATACCAAGTCTATGAAGAGTCGGTGCACGGTTCAGTAGTACCGGGTGTTCTCTAATAACTTCTTCAAGGACATCCCAAATTTCAGGAGATAGTCGTTCAATCTTACGTTTAGCAGATTTAATGTTATGCGCTAAACCTCTTTGAACTAGTTCCTTCATAACGAATGGTTTGAATAATTCAATCGCCATTTCTTTCGGCAGACCACATTGGTACATCTTTAAGTTAGGTCCAACTACGATAACAGAACGACCAGAGTAATCAACACGTTTACCAAGAAGATTTTGACGGAAACGGCCTTGTTTACCTTTTAACATATGAGATAAAGATTTTAATGGACGGTTACCAGGTCCAGTTACTGGACGACCACGACGGCCATTATCGATTAAAGCATCGACAGCTTCTTGAAGCATACGTTTTTCGTTTTGAACGATAATGCTTGGTGCTCCAAGGTCCAATAATCTTTTCAACCGATTATTACGGTTGATAACACGACGATATAAATCATTTAAATCAGATGTAGCAAAACGACCACCATCAAGTTGTACCATTGGACGAAGCTCCGGTGGAATAACCGGTAGCACGTCTAGTATCATCCATGAAGGCTCATTACCAGAGTTACGGAATGCTTCTAGCACTTCCAAGCGTTTAATTGCACGGGTTCTGCGTTGTCCTTGAGCTGTTTTAAGCTCTTCTTTCAACGACTCTACTTCTTTTTCCGTATCAATGTCTTGTAAAAGTTTTTTAATAGCTTCCGCACCCATCGCTGCTTGGAACTTCTTACCGTATTTTTCACGGTATGTACGATATTCTTTTTCAGAAAGAAGCTGTTTCTTCTCTAAAGTTGTATCGCCTGTTTCAGTTACCACGTAAGATGCAAAGTAAATAACTTCTTCCAATGCACGCGGAGACATATCAAGAACAAGTCCCATACGGCTCGGAATTCCTTTAAAATACCATATGTGTGAAACTGGAGCTGCCAGCTCAATATGACCCATACGTTCACGACGAACTTTAGCACGAGTGACTTCAACGCCACAACGGTCACAAACTACGCCTTTATAACGAACACGTTTATATTTTCCACAATGACATTCCCAGTCCTTTTGAGGTCCAAAAATTCTCTCACAGAATAAACCGTCTTTTTCTGGCTTTAACGTACGATAGTTGATTGTTTCTGGTTTTTTAACTTCTCCATGCGACCAAGAACGAATCTTGTCTGGCGAAGCAAGACCAATTTTCATATACTCGAAATTATTAACGTCTAACAAGGGGCCTACCTCCCTTTTAATCTCCAGGTTTAACCCTTGATTGCCGTCTTAATATCAGGCAATCTACACCGGATGATGGTTGATTGAATCAATAAGACTCTAACAAGGCAGCAGGATCATAAAAGAAACATCTTGCTGCCAGTCAGAGCGGATAATATATAAATTGATGTGTTTATATTTAATTTATTCTTTAGCTGGTGCCCCTACTTCGGAAGCAACCATATCTTTTGTTTCTGAATCAAGGCTTAATTTGTCTGCTTGGTTGGCTTCTTCTTCATCTTCCAAGTCACGCATTTCAATTTCACGGTCTTCGGCATTAAGAATTTTAACATCCAATCCTAAGCTTTGAAGTTCCTTAATCAATACTTTGAAGGATTCAGGGACACCAGGCTCAGGGACATTTTCACCCTTGACAATCGCTTCGTAAGTCTTCACACGACCGACGACATCATCTGATTTAACGGTAAGGATTTCTTGTAATGTATAAGCAGCACCATAAGCTTCAAGTGCCCATACCTCCATCTCACCGAAACGCTGTCCACCAAACTGCGCTTTACCACCAAGTGGCTGTTGCGTAACAAGGGAGTAAGGTCCAGTTGAACGAGCATGAAGTTTATCATCAACCATATGTGCAAGTTTAATCATATACATGACACCAACAGACACACGGTTATCGAATGCTTCACCTGAACGTCCGTCATAAAGGACAGTTTTTGCATCACGGGACATCCCAGCTTCTGCAATCGTACCCCAAACATCTTCCTCAGTAGCACCATCGAATACCGGCGATGCTACATGAATGCCAAGCGCGCGTGCTGCCATACCTAAGTGAAGCTCCAGCACCTGCCCGATGTTCATACGTGATGGTACACCCAATGGGTTTAACATGATGTCGACCGGTGTGCCATCTGGTAAGTAAGGCATATCTTCTTCAGGAAGAATCCTAGAGATTACCCCTTTGTTACCATGACGTCCAGCCATTTTATCGCCTTCGTGGATCTTACGTTTTTGAACGATATATACACGCGCAAGTTGGTTTACACCAGGAGGTAGTTCATCGCCATCTTCTCTGTTAAATACTTTAACATCAAGAACGATTCCACCGCCGCCGTGAGGTACACGAAGTGATGTATCCCGTACTTCACGTGCTTTTTCACCGAAAATTGCATGTAATAAACGTTCTTCAGCAGTCAATTCTGTTACACCTTTAGGCGTAACTTTACCAACTAGAAGGTCTCCGTCTTTTACTTCAGCGCCGACACGGATAATTCCGCGCTCATCAAGATTGCGAAGCGCATCTTCCCCAACATTCGGGATATCACGTGTGATCTCTTCCGGTCCCAATTTCGTATCACGGGACTCAGACTCATATTCTTCAATATGAATAGAAGTGTACACATCATCTTTAACTAAACGTTCACTCATGATGATGGCATCTTCATAGTTATATCCATCCCAAGTCATGAAGGCAACTAATACGTTACGTCCAAGCGCTAACTCACCTTTTTCCATTGAAGGACCATCAGCAAGAATCTCACCTTTTACAACGTTGTCACCAACACTTACGATTGGGCGTTGGTTATAGCACGTTCCTTGGTTGGAACGGATGAATTTTAATAAACGATATTTATCAATGTTTCCTTTTACTTGCTGTCCGTCAACCTCACTTACCCTACGTACCCATACTTCACGTGATTCAACGTGTTCTACGATACCAGGATGTTTACAGATGACAGCAGCACCAGAGTCTTTCGCTGAAACATATTCCATACCTGTTCCAACACGAGGGGCTTCTGGTTGAAGCAAAGGTACTGCTTGACGTTGCATGTTCGCTCCCATAAGGGCACGGTTGGAGTCATCATTTTCCAAGAAAGGAATACATGCTGTCGCGGCAGATACAACCTGTTTAGGAGATACATCCATGTAATCTACGCGGTCACGCGGTACAACGGTATTTTCACCGCGGAAACGAGCAACGACATCGTCATCAAGGAATGATCCGTCATCTGATAGACGAACATTCGCTTGAGCAACTACATAGTTATCTTCTTCATCAGCTGTTAAGTAATCAATTTGGCTTGTAATTCTACCTGTCTCAGGGTCCACACGACGATATGGTGTTTCGATGAAACCATACGGATTTACCTTTGCGAAACTAGATAATGAGTTAATCAAACCAATATTCGGTCCCTCAGGCGTTTCAATCGGACACATACGGCCATAGTGGGAGTAATGAACGTCACGTACTTCAAAGCCCGCACGTTCACGTGTTAAACCACCAGGTCCCAATGCAGATAGACGACGTTTATGCGTCAACTCAGCCAGCGGGTTAGTTTGATCCATAAATTGAGAAAGCTGAGAGCTTCCAAAGAATTCTTTAATAGATGCAATAACTGGACGAATGTTAATTAGTTGCTGTGGAGTGATTGTATTCGTATCCTGAATAGACATTCTTTCACGAACGACACGTTCCATACGAGATAAACCAATTCTAAATTGGTTTTGCAGCAATTCACCAACAGAACGCAGACGACGGTTTCCTAAATGGTCAATATCATCTGTGATTCCTACACCATGCAATAAGTTAAAGAAATAGCTAATAGAAGAAATGATATCAGCCGGTGTAATGTTTTTAACCTGGTCGGTCACGTAAGCATTACCGATGATATTAATCACTTTTTCGCCTTCAGCATCGTTTGGTGCAAATACTTTAATAGGTTGAAGAAGAGTTTCTTCTTCTACCACGCCACCAGATGGGTGGAATGTTTTAAAACCGATTCCCGCTTCAATATGAGGCAGAATTCTATCAAGAGTCCGACGGTCAAGCATTGTACCTTTTTCAACTATAATTTCCCCTGTTTCTGGATCAATCAAAGTCTCCGCAATACGTTGCCCAAACAAACGGTTCTTAATATGCAGTTTTTTGTTTATTTTATAACGACCTACGTTAGCTAAATCATAACGTTTTGGATCAAAAAAGCGGGATACTAAAAGACTTTTCGCGTTATCGACTGTAGGTGGTTCACCCGGGCGTAGACGCTCATAAATTTCTAGTAATGCTTTTTCCACACTCTCAGTGTTGTCCTTTTCAAGAGTGTTACGAAGGTATTCATTGTCACCGATTAAATCAATAATTTCTTGATCGGTTCCGAATCCAAGCGCACGCATCAATACCGTAATAGGCAATTTCCTAGTGCGATCGATTCGAACATACACAACATCCTTGGCGTCTGTTTCGTATTCGAGCCATGCGCCACGGTTAGGAATAACGGTCGCAGAGAATCCAAGCTTACCGTTTTTATCCATTTTACCATTGTAGTAAACACTCGGTGAGCGCACTAATTGGGATACAATTACCCGTTCTGCACCATTGATGACAAATGTACCTGTTTCAGTCATCAGAGGGAAGTCGCCCATAAATACATCCTGGTCTTTTACTTCCCCTGTTTCTTTGTTAACAAGGCGCACTTTCACACGAAGTGGAGCAGAGTAAGTAACATCGCGTTCTTTCGTTTCTTCCACAGAGTACTTCGGTTCAGCTAGGCTGTAATCGATGAACTCTAATGATAAATTACCTGTAAAATCCTCAATAGGAGAAATATCCTGGAACATTTCTTTTAAACCTACATCTAGAAACCATTGATAAGAAGCTGTTTGAATTTCAATCAGATTCGGAAGATCCAAAACCTCACTGATTCTTGCATAACTTCTACGTTGGCGGTGTCGTCCATACTGAACAAGTTGACCTGTCAACTGATTCACCCCTTAAATCAAGCGTTATAAGGATCAATTTGCCTCGGAAAAGGAATCATTTCCATAGACAAAAAGAAAATGGTTTTTATTTTAAAAACCACTATTTCTCATAAAACGAACTATTATTTATATATTTTTCCCATATTATCCATTGGTTATACACCAATGGTATAAAAATTGCATAGTTACGGAATTATATATATGCATTTTATAATACTAACATAGCGAAAATTTAGAGTCAAACCTTTTTGGATAATAGTATATAGTAACCCTTTTTCTTAACTGGCACCTCAATATTTCCAAATAACTGCTCCATTTTATCCATGGCGGATGGTGCACCTTGTTTTTTTTGAATGACAACCCATAATTCTCCACCAGCTACCAAACTTTGATAGCTTTCTTCTAAAATTTCGTGGACAACACTTTTACCTGCGCGAATGGGAGGGTTCGTAAGAATTGCAGCGAATTGACTGGAGCCAACTTTGTCAAAACGATCACTTTCGAATATTTTTACATTGGCGATCCCGTTAGAAGCGGCATTCTCTTTTGACAATTCAACTGCCCGGCTATTTATATCAATCATTTCTATCGCTCTATCGGGATAAGCTGCTGCAATTGATATTCCAATTGGTCCATAACCGCAACCTACATCAAGAATATCTCCTTCCACAGCTTCATTAAGGTTAAAGGTTTCAACCAAAAGACGAGAACCAAAATCAACTTCTTTTTTTGAAAAAACGCCATTATCGCTTTTGAAGCGGAAAGTACGTCCCTTTAATGTAAAATCCCAAAATTTCGGATTGCTTACGACATCCGGTTTATGTGAGTAGTAATGCTCTGTCAGAGTCATCTCCCCCTATCAGAAAGGAATATTGAAGATTTAATGAGAGAAGAGATTTGAAGAATGGATACTTGCATGCCGTTAAGTTTGTAGAATCTCTTAACCAAACTATTAACAACAATTTTCCGTCATTTTCTTTAAAATGAAGAGAAAAAAGCCCGCCAGTGATAGCGAGCTTTTTGTTTATGCAAGATTACTTAACTTCAACGCCAGCTCCAACTTCTTCAAGTTTAGCTTTAACTTCTTCAGCTTCTTCTTTAGAAGCGCCTTCTTTGATTGCTTTTGGAGTGTTGTCAACAAGTTCTTTTGCTTCTTTAAGTCCAAGACCTGTAACTTCACGTACAGCTTTGATAACTTTGATTTTTTGATCTCCAGCAGATGTAAGGATTACATCAAACTCAGTTTGCTCTTCAGCAGCAGCGCCACCAGCAGCAGCTACAGCTACAGGTGCAGCAGCAGTTACGCCAAATTCTTCTTCGATTGCTTTTACAAGGTCGTTTAATTCTAAAACAGTCATGTTTTTAACTGCTTCTAAGATTTGATCTTTAGTCATTGTTATTTCCTCCTCGAAATGGTTGGTTTTTTTTTGAATCAATAGGCTAGATAAGCGGTTAGCTTACGCGCCTTGTTCTTCTTTTTGATCTGCAACTGCTTTTGTAGCAATAGCAAGTCCGCGCATAGGTGCTTGTAGCACGCTGAGTAGCATTGAAAGTAGGCCTTCGCGTGAAGGTAGTTCTGCAAGAGCTTTAATTTCTTCTGCAGTTGCAACATTTCCTTCGATAACTCCAGCTTTGATTTCTAACGCTTCATGTTTTTTCGCAAAATCGTTAAGGATTTTTGCTGGCGCAATAACATCTTCAGTTGAGAATGCAATTGCGTTTGGTCCTGTTAATGATTCGTTCAAAGCGCTAAGTTCAGCACTTTCAGCAGCACGACGAGTTAAAGAGTTTTTGTAAACTTTAAACTCAACGCCAGCATCACGAAGTTGCTTACGAAGTTCTGTTAATTCAGCAACAGTCAATCCACGGTAGTCAACAACTACTGTTGATTGGCTTGCAGTTAATTTTTCAGAAATCTCAGCAACGATTTTTTGCTTTTGTTCAATAATTGCGTTCATCCTTACACCTCCTGTAGATTTGCTTGAAAACATTTATACCGTTTCAAAGAAAAAGCCTTCATCTCTATTGCAGACATGAAGGCAGTAATTTCAAAGGTCATAGTCAACGACTATTATTATCGAATTACCTCGGCAGGGAATTAAGCTCTAGTTGAGCACCTACTGTCTACGGTACAAATGATATTCATTTATTCACAACAAAACATATTATAACAATAATAGTTTTGGAATGTCAATTATTTATTGAAAGAAGAAGAATCAACTTTCACACCAGGGCCCATTGTAGTTGTTACAGAAACGTTTTTCATGTAAGTTCCTTTAGCAGCCGCAGGTTTCACTTTCATTAACGTATCATAGATAGTAGTGAAGTTTTCCACTAGTTTAGCATCTTCGAAAGATACTTTACCGATTGGAGCATGGATGTTACCAGCTTTATCTACGCGGTATTCAACTTTACCAGCTTTGATTTCGTTAACTGCTTTTGTTACATCAAATGTAACTGTGCCTGTTTTAGGGTTAGGCATTAAACCTTTAGGTCCTAATACGCGACCAAGTTTACCAACTTCACCCATCATGTCTGGAGTCGCAACGATTACATCGAATTCGAACCAACCTTGTTGGATTTTGTTGATGTAGTCAGATTCGCCAACATAGTCAGCACCAGCAGCTTCAGCTTCTTTTGCTTTTTCGCCTTTAGCGAATACTAATACGCGTTGAGTTTTACCAGTACCATTCGGTAGAACAACTGCTCCACGAATTTGTTGGTCTGCTTTCTTAGGGTCTACACCTAAACGGAAAGCCACTTCAACAGTTGCATCGAATTTTGCGAAGTTAGCTTTTTTAGCAACTTCGATTGCTTCAGTTACAGCATAAGCCTTAGAAACTTCTACAAGCTTAGCTGCTTCAAGATACTTTTTACCTTTTTTCGCCATGATATAAATCCTCCTAAATTGTGGTTTTAACGGTATAACCTCCCACGAATAAAGGTTGCGAGTATCAATCGCAACCCCGTAGAAACAAATAGCAATTACATGGATTAGTCTTCGATGACAATACCCATGCTGCGAGCAGTACCTTCAACCATACGCATTGCAGCTTCAACGTTTGCAGCGTTTAGGTCAGGCATTTTAGTTTCAGCAATCTCGCGCACTTGATCACGCTTGACTGTAGCAACTTTTTTACGGTTAGGTTCACCAGAACCAGACTCAATACCTGCTACTTTCTTAAGCAATACAGCAGCGGGTGGAGTTTTTGTAATGAATGTAAATGAACGGTCTTCAAATACCGTGATTTCAACAGGAATAATTAGACCAGCTTGATCTGCTGTACGAGCGTTGAACTCCTTACAGAATCCCATGATGTTTACACCAGCTTGACCTAATGCAGGACCAACTGGGGGAGCCGGATTCGCTTTACCAGCAGGAATTTGCAATTTAACCATTTTAATTACTTTTTTAGCCACGAGACACACCTCCTTATAAGTCCGTGATGTGGTAATAGGGATATACCCTCCCACTCATCTTGAATTCTTTATATATTAATAAAGAATGCTTGTATCGTTGAGGCCTAAAAATTGAAACATACTGACCTTTGAAATTTTACCACTTTCAAATGGCAATTTCAAGTTTTTTTCCGTTTATAATTTTTCCACTTGATTAAAGTCAAGTTCAACTGGCGTATCACGGCCAAACATATTAACCAGAACTCTTACTTTACCTTTATCTTTATCAAGTTCTTCAATAGGACCTGCAAAGGTTGCAAATGGTCCTTCTTTAACCTGAACGGTATCACCGATTTCAAAATCAACTTCGATTTTGCTTTCATCAACGCCCATCCGCTTAAGAACGACTTCAATTTCTTCAGGAAGAAGCGCTGTCGGTTTAGATCCAGCTCCTGACGAACCCACAAAACCTGTTACGCCAGGTGTATTCCGAACTACATACCAGGAATCGTCCGTCATAATGATTTCCACTAGTACATACCCTGGGAATACTTTCTTTTTCGTTACTTTCTTTTTGCCATCTTTAATTTCTGTTTCTTCTTCTTCAGGAACTACAACTCGAAAGATTTTGTCTTCCATCCCCATTGTTTCAACACGTTTTTCCAAGTTAGCCTTAACCTTGTTCTCATAACCTGAATAGGTGTGAACTACATACCAATTCTTTTCCATGTGTTAGGACTTTAACGTCCTTCCCTCCCTGCAACAATCATTTTCTTTATTAAACTTTATCTTTGAACGTTTTAGCCAAAAATCAATCCCCGGCGTTATCCCGACTTAACTAGAATATATTGTGATAATTCATTTTACAGCAGTGCTGAATTTTGAACTTCTTCACTTCTTAAAAAAGACAAATTAAAAAACCCGTTTCCGGGCTTTTCTGCTGACACATATTATTCTATCACTATTATACCTTATTTTCGAATCTCTTATTCAATAACTAAGCGAATTAATTCGGAAATGCCCAAATCTACCACCGTAAAGAATAAAGCCATAAACAATACAGTTGTTACTACCACGATTGTATATTTGGTAAGCTCTTTGCGTTTCGGCCAGCTTACTTTTTGCATTTCGCGAGCCACTCCGCTGAAAAATTCGGTCAAGCGTTTCATGAATGTATCCTCCAAGCATTAGAAAGCTTCTTTGTTAATCTATTAATAAAACGGTTATTTCGTTTCTTTATGAATCGCGTGTGAATTGCATGTACTACAAAATTTCTTTATTTCAAGGCGTTCGCTGCTTGTTGATTGATTACTTTCATAACTATAATTTCTTGAACCACATTCAGTACAAGCTAGAACAATTTTTTTTCTCATTTGATACACCTATCCTATCTACTATATCCATAAAACCTTATCACGACTGTCTTTTATTGTCAATAACAAAGCGGGCTGAGCCCATCCCAGTATGGATAATCGTGTATCGAAAACCTTTTTTTCTTTACATCCAATTTCAAATCTTAGTGAATAAAACTTCCAAGTGGAGATGGGACAGATGAGATTAAGCGGAAAAAGCGGAGGGATTATAAACTGATTTCCCTTACTTCCAAATAGCGCTCGAGCTTTCTTTTCACCCGCTGAAGGGCGTTGTCGATTGACTTCACATGTCGGTTCAACTCTTCCGAAATCTCTTGGTAGGTTTGTCCATCTAGGTAAAGAGCTAACACTTTTCTCTCCAGATCACTCAGAAGCTCGGCCATCTTTAATTCGATATCGTCAAACTCTTCTTGATTGATAATCAGCTCTTCCGGGTCTAAAACTTTTGTACCCGATATTATATCCATAAGAGTTCGATCGGATTCCTCATCATAAATAGGCTTGTCCAGGGAAACATAGGAATTGAGCGGAATATGCTTTTGACGCGTTGCTGTTTTAATAGCTGTAATGATCTGCCTCGTAATACATAGTTCGGCAAACGCTTTAAAGGAGGATAACTTATCACCTTTAAAATCACGGACGGCTTTATATAAACCAATCATACCTTCTTGAACGATGTCTTCCTTATCTGCACCAATTAAGAAATAAGTCCTTGCCTTTGCTCTAACAAAATTACGATACTTTTGGATCAAGTAATCCAGCGCTTCACTGTCTCCAGTGTGTACCAACTCTATCAATTCATCATCATCAAACTGCAGATACTTTTCGTTCAGTTTCATTCCGAATTTGAGACCCACATTATATCCCCCTGACCTGACTCAGATAGAAATATTATACAGCAGGTAAAAATTACCCGTCAATGGTTCAAATCTTCCCTCGACGCCATTTTTCGAAAATTTCTGCAACTTCTTCACTTAAAGGGATTTTAGCAGCGGGTTTTATTATGGTTGTTTTTTTTACATCCTTCTCAATTTCCCCTTGAATTTCTTCCATCTCAATAAGCAGTTCGCGGGCAGATTTCCTTAGAGCCCCTTGGCCAAATATCACCCACTGCTCCGTGAAGTCAGAAGTCGCCACTTGAATCTGCGTTTTGATATTATTCAGTTCAATTGCCATCTTTTCTATTCTCTCATCAGCAGTTTCATTTTCTTTTGTAAAAATTACATCTACCTTATGATTTTTGAATATCCGGGCAATTCCTTGAACATATTGGGCGTCAAATACGACAATTACGCGATACCCGGTAAAGGCTTGATATTCCGCCATCATTTCAATTAACCGGTCCCTTGCAGCAGCAAGATCCCGTTCTTTCAATTCTCTCAGTTCCGGCCAGGCCCCAATAATGTTGTAACCGTCCACTAACAGAATATTCATCCCATTATTGGCCTAAAGGATTTCTTTTTCTATAGACCTCATACATCAATAAACCAGCTGCTACCGATGCATTTAACGACGTTACTTGTCCTGCCATAGGGAGACGGATGAGGAAATCGCATTTTTCCTTCATTAAACGGGCCATTCCTTTACCTTCGCTACCAATTACAAGTCCAATGGGCATCTTGCCGTCCATGTTACGGTAATCATCGCTACCTTTCGCATCTGTACCGACAATCCAGACACCACGCTCTTTTAACTCTTCAACTGCTCGTGCCAAATTCGTAACACGAGCAACTGGAATATACTCAATTGCACCGGTCGATGCTTTCGCTACTGTTGCCGTTAATCCCACTGCTCTCCGTTTTGGAATAATAATTCCATGGGCTCCGACAGCATCTGCTGTTCTCATAATTGATCCTAAATTATGTGGATCTTCAACTTCATCAAGAATCATGAAAAATGGCGCTTCATCCCGTTCTGCCGCTTTGGCGAATAAGTCATCCAATTCTACATATTCATAAGCCGCCACTTGTGCGACAACACCTTGATGAATACCATCTGCCATTTGATCAATTTTTTTCTTTGGAACAATTTGCACAAATACCTTCTTTTCTTTAGCAAGACCAATAAGTGGTTGCATTGACCCTTTTTGTGAGCCTTCTGCTATCCAAATTTTATTTATATCCCGTTCGGAGCGAAGTGCTTCCAATACGGGGTTTCTTCCAATGATGTATTCTTCACTCATGGGTTACTCCCCTTTTCTTCTTCAATGAATTCAATAGACTTTCTAATAAGCTCTTCCATTCTTTCTATTCGACCGGATAAATACAGAAAGCCCATAAGAGCCTCAAAGGCCGTACTGTAACGATACGTTTGCACATCTGTATTCTTCGGAACCGAACCGGATTTCGCATTACGGCCGCGACGGACGACAGCGGATTCTTCTTCTGATAACCAACCTGACTCCAAGAAAAAATGAATAATCTTATTTTGAGCTTTAGCTGATACAAAAGATGTTGCTTTTTTGTGAAGAAGATTAGGCTTGACCGCTCCTTTTTGAATGAGATGATGCCGGATATACGTTTCATATACGGCATCACCTATATAGGCTAGAGCAAGACTGTTTAACATTTTTTCATCTACTTTATTATCGTAATGAAGCATCAATTACCCTCTTTTCCATCTTGTACCTTGAGGGGTATCCTCTAATATAATATTCATGTTTTTCAAGCGGTCACGAATTTCATCAGATAACCCAAAGTTGCGATCTTTCCGCGCTTGAATTCTCTGCTGAATCAAGCCTTCAATTTCTTCATCCAACAACCCTTCTTCTTCTAGAGACAAACCTAGAACTGAAAACAGTGTTTGGAATTCTTCAAGGAAAGCCTCAATGACTTCCTTGTCGGTATTTTTCTCCATCAAGTAATAATTTGCTTGCTTGGACAGTTCAAAGAGAATGGATATCGCGTTAGCTGTGTTAAAATCATCGTCCATTTCTTGAATGAACTGTTCATGTAACGCATTTACTTTCTCCAGCCAAACATCATTATTCTCAGTCAACCCATCACTTACTTGGAGACGATGCTTTAAGTTTTGGTATGATGTTCTTAAACGATCAAGTGCCGCCTTTACATTCTCTAGTACTTCTTCGCTGTAATTGATAGGATGGCGGTAATGTACGGATAACATGAAGAAGCGTAACACTTGTGGATCATGCTTCTGAATGATGTCATGCACAAGAACAAAATTGCCTAAGGACTTAGACATTTTTTCATTATCAATATTGATATATCCGTTATGCATCCAATAATTCGCAAAGGTCTTGCCCGTTAATGCCTCAGATTGTGCAATTTCATTTTCATGATGGGGAAAAGCTAGATCTTGGCCGCCTGCGTGTATATCAATTGTATCGCCCAAATACTTTCTGACCATGGCAGAGCATTCGATATGCCAACCAGGACGCCCCTTACCCCATGGACTCTCCCAAGATATTTCACCTTCCTTAGCCGCTTTCCAAAGGGCAAAATCAAGGGCATCTTGTTTTTTCTCACCAATTTCAATGCGTGCCCCAACTCGCAGCTCATCGATGGATTGGTGGGACAACTTTCCATACCCTTCAAATTTACGAGTTCGGTAGTACACATCACCTTCAGATTCATAAGCGAATCCTTTTTCAATCAATGCCGAAATAAATTCAATAATTGTATCCATGTTCTCCATCACGGTCGGATGTGCATCCGCCTTTTTGCAACCAAGCGCAGAAACGTCTTCAAAATACGCCTTAATAAAACGTTCTGAAATGGCCGGGACATCTTCCCCCAATTCTTTTGCTGCGCGAATGAGTTTATCATCAACATCTGTGAAATTCGAAACAAATTGAACTTCATACCCACGATAATCTAAATATCTTCGAACGGTATCAAATACTATTGCGGGTCTAGCATTTCCAATATGAATGTAATTGTAGACAGTAGGTCCGCACACATACATTTTCACCTTTCCTTCTTCAATCGGAACGAAGGCTTCTTTCTGTCTTGTAACTGTGTTATATATTTTAATTGCCATATTATAAACTCCTTTCTTCCTGCCTCTGCTCAGCCAACTTCGCTTTTAAGGCAAAGATTTCTTTATCCATTTCCTTGAAACGGTCAGCAATCGGATCAGGAAGATCTGAATGATTTAAGTCTTTATTGATTTTGATACCATCTCGAATGACTACTTTACCTGGAATGCCTACCACCGTTGAATTAGGAGGTACTTCCTTTAAAACGACAGAACCTGCACCGATTTTTGAGTTTTCACCAACTGTGATGGAACCCAGTACTTTTGCTCCTGTTGCAATCAATACATTATCTTTTATCGTAGGATGGCGTTTTCCCTTTTCCTTACCTGTTCCTCCAAGCGTGACCCCTTGAAAGACAGACACATTGTCGCCAATTTCACATGTTTCACCAATGACGATCCCCATTCCATGGTCAATGAAAAATCGACGGCCTATAGTAGCCCCTGGGTGAATTTCAATCCCAGTAAAAAACCGACTGATTTGAGAAATACTTCTCGCTAGGAAAAAAAACTTCTTCTTGAAAAGTACGTGAGCCATTCTATGACTCCAAATTGCATGTAAACCAGCATACGTTAAAATAACTTCCAAATAACTACGCGCAGCAGGATCTTGATCAAAAACCACTTCGATATCCTCTTTAAACATCTTTAACAAAATGATTCCCCCCTATGTTCCTTCCTTTTCCAACATCCCCTCATAAACCTTTTAAAGCATATAAAAAAGCGTCTCTGTCCTAATAGACAGAGACGCTCTAAGCGCGGTTCCACTCTGTTTGGAATGGTTTCCAGCAGGTAAAAAGCACCCCTGTTTTTCCATTCCCAACTTTTATCCCTATAACGGAGGATATTCCGCCTGTGCCTACTAGAGGTTAGTTCAGCAAAGGACTCAAGGGTGCATTTCAGAAAACGAGAGGCTTGAACCACTTTCAGCAGGTTATGGTTCTCTCTAATAAGCTTCGTTTACTTACTTCTCCCCATCTACGCGTTCTTTTGTAAGATTATTAAATACTATATTACATTTTTGACAAATTGTTAATATAAAATACTTTGAATACGTTGTTTAATTTTTTCTTTGCCAAGTAATGAAATAGCTTTAGGCAAGTCAGGTCCATGTGTTTGACCAGTCACAGCTGCACGAATTGGCATGAATAATTTTTTCCCTTTATGCCCTGTGCTTTTTTGTACAGCTTTAATTGACTTCTTAATTTCGTCGGCCTTAAATTCCTCCAGCCCTTCGATTTCTTGAAGGAAAGCATTCATGACTTCTGGTACTTGCTCTTCTGCTAGGACTTCTTTCGCTTCAGTCTCAAACTCGACCTCATCCTTGAAAAATAGTTCAGACAGCTCAACAATTTCCGCTCCATAGCTCATCTGCTCTTGATAAAGAGAAACAAGCCCGTGTACCCACTCTTCTTCTTCAGCAGTTAGGGACGCAGAAACCTTCCCAGCCTTGATTAAATGTGGCATAGACAATTCCACTGCACGATCCTCATCCAATTGCTTCACATATTGGTTATTCATCCAAGTAAGCTTTTGCTTATCGAAAAGTGCAGGCGATTTAGACAATCGATCAGGCTCAAAAAGATTAATAAACTCTTCTTTTGAGAAGATCTCTTCCTCGCCGCCCGGTGACCATCCTAGTAAAGTAATGAAGTTGAATAACGCTTCAGGCAAATAACCCAACTCTTCATATTGCTCAATGAATTGAATAATCGATTCATCACGTTTACTTAGTTTTTTTCGGCTTTCATTTACAATTAGAGTCATATGACCGAACACAGGCGGTTCCCAACCGAATGCTTCATAAATCATTAATTGCTTTGGAGTATTGGAGATATGATCATCACCGCGAAGAACATGGGAAATCTTCATCAAGTGATCATCAACCGCTACCGCAAAGTTATAAGTTGGAATACCATCTTTTTTAACGATAACAAAGTCTCCAAAGCCATCTGTCTCAAACGATACGTCATCCTTAACCATATCTTTGAACGTAAGGACCTTACCTGAAGGAACGGCAAAACGAACGCTAGGCTTTCTGCCTTCTGCCTCTAGTTTCACTTGCTCTTCATCAGTTAAATGCCTGCACTTCCCTGAATACTTTGGTGTTTCATTACGTTCAACCTGTCCTTCCCGCTCTGCTTCAAGTTCCTCTTCCGTACAATAGCATTTATAAGCCAAGCCTTTGTTCAGAAGCTCTTGATACAATTCTTGGTACAGGTCGTTTCTCTCTGATTGACGATACGGGCCATATTCCCCGCCAATATCAACACCTTCGTCCCAGTCCATACCAAGCCATTTTAAATATTTCAGCTGACTTTCTTCGCCGCCTTCAATATTTCTCTTTTTGTCGGTATCTTCAATCCGGATGATGAATTTCCCGCCTTTATTTCGTGCGTATAAATAATTAAATAAAGCCGTCCGTGCATTTCCTATATGTAAATGTCCAGTCGGACTCGGTGCATAGCGAACTCGAATATCGCTGCTCATGATATATCTAGACCTCCCAGTCTTTCTTTTCTATCGTTTATTTTATCATTTAAATTCATTGGGATAAAGGTATCCACTCTAAAAACGAATTTAGTTTGATTTAACCAATAAGACAACAGCCTGTGCCGCAATTCCTTCACTTCTGCCAGTAAATCCAAGCTTCTCGGTTGTGGTTGCTTTTACATTGATTTGATCAACTGAAGCATCTAAAAGTTCTGCAATCCTGACTCGCATTTCTTCAATATATGGAGCCATCTTCGGACTTTGTGCAATGATTGTACAATCAGCATTCCCTAGTACATAGCCTTCTTTTTTTACAATCGCCCAAATATACTGCAGCAGTTTTGCCGAATCAGCGTCTTTAAATTCCGGGTCAGTATCCGGAAAATGCTTACCAATATCTCCTGCACCAATTGCTCCTAAGCAAGCATCGGCAACAGTATGTAGAAGCACATCCGCATCCGAATGGCCAAGTAACCCTTTCTCATAAGGAATTGTAATCCCACCAATAATTAAAGGTCTTCCCTCTACAAGCTGATGAACGTCATATCCTTGTCCAATTCGAAACATCTTATTCTCCCCTATCATCAAAGTTGTTGTTTATGTAAAATCGCTTCTGCAAAATAAAGGTCTTCCTGTGTCGTAATTTTAATATTATCATAAGTGCCTTCAATAATAACTACCTGTTCGTTGATCCGTTCTAGCAAACTTGCATCGTCCGTACCTAAAAATGACTCCAACTCCGCCTGTTCATGCGCCCTTTTTAATATAGATACACGAAAAGCTTGTGGAGTTTGTACCGCCCACAAGCTTGATCGTTCCACCGTTTCTAGAACCTTTTTATCGGCGGCTTTTTTTATGGTATCCTTTACTGGAACCGCAATGACCGCCCCTCCATGAAGGGAAGCAGAAGACGTTAATTCACTGATTTGCACCTGGTCGATAAAAGGGCGAGCGCCGTCGTGGACCAGGATAATTTCTTCTCCTGCATGTTTTAGCCCATTATAAACACTCTGTTGACGTTCCTTGCCACCTGTCACGAGTTTCTTGACCTTCTTAAGGTCATAAGTCGCTATCATTTGTATGAAATAATCCTCTTCTGTCGGATTTATCGAAAGGATAATCCCCCGACAGTTAGGATCTTCTTCAAAAACACGAAGTGTATAAACAATAATCGGGGTACCTGATAGTTCAATAAAAAGTTTATTCTTGCCCGCTTTCATTCGTTTTCCTTGTCCAGCTGCAGGTATCACTACTTCATAAAACATAACGGTTTCTCCTACTCTTCTTTATAATGCTTTTTCTAATAGTTTCGGTTTAGCAAAAATCATCCGACCTGCTGAGGTTTGCAGTACACTTGTCACAAGTACATCAATGCGTTTTCCAATATGATCACGACCACCTTCGACAACAATCATCGTACCGTCGTCTAAATAAGCAATGCCTTGATTCTGCTCTTTCCCATCCTTAATGACTTGCACATTCATTTCTTCTCCAGGAAGTACAACAGGTTTAACAGCATTCGCCAGGTCATTAATATTAAGGACTGCTACATTTTGAAACTCGCATACTTTATTTAAATTAAAGTCATTTGTAACAACCATCCCACCTGATATTTTGGCAAGCTTCACTAATTTACTGTCCACTTCTTGGATGTCTTCAAAATCCCCTTCGTACATCTCTACTTTAATCGGTAGTTCTTTTTGAATCCGGTTAAGGATATCCAATCCACGTCTACCGCGGTTCCTTTTCAAAGCATCTGAGGAATCAGCAATGTGCTGAAGCTCGTTTAATACGAATTGTGGTATTACTATGGTACCTTCTAGGAAGCCTGTCTGACAGATATCTGCAATTCTACCGTCAATAATAACGCTTGTATCGAGGATCTTCAATCGCTTGCTGTAACCTTCTTCGTCCTCTTCACTCTCTTCACCGTCTGAAGTTTTTTTCTTATTATTTTTCGTAAATAAATTCAATAGTTCATCACGTTTTTTAAAGCCAACCTGAAACCCAAGATAACCAAACAAAAGCGTAAGGATGATAGGAACTACAGTATTTAAAATAGGCACCCTAATTGCACTAAAAGCGGATCCAACTAAAAATGCCGCAAGTAGTCCCACTAAAAGACCGACGCTGCCAAAGATTATGTCCGTACTTGGTATCTTAACAAGCTGTTCCTCCAGCCACTTCATAAAATAGATCACATGATCTACTGCCCAAAAAGTAATAAGATAAAAGATAATGGCACCCAACAGTACACTTACATAAGGATTGTTTATTAAAGCAATATCATCTGCATGTAAAACAATTAATAATTCCGGAATAAGTAACATACCAAGTGTCCCACCGACTATTAAGAAGCATGCTTGTATAATGCGTTTTAACATCCCTTTCACCTCCCTCTACTCATTATTGACCAATAAAAAAAAATGAAACCTTCGAAAATTCGTTTTCATTATATACGTGAAATTCACCTAAGGAATTAGTGGATTTACAAATATGATTCCTTCTCTTTTTCGTATTATTAGCCTAGCACCCTAAGTTTTGAGTGTCAAAAATAAACACCAATCAATTTCAAGCTAATATAGGAAAATTTAGATGTAAGTTTGCACCTTACATCCTTCGATTTGTGACAAGCTGATTTTTCAAAATACGAAGTCCTTCTCTAATTTTATTGGCACGGACTTCCCCAATACCTTCTACATCGTCAAGATCTTCAACCGTCGCTTTATTGACCTCCTTAAAGCTTTCGAACTGTTTCACTAAATTTTCAATGATCAAACCCGGCAAGCGTGGGATTTTATGAAGAATCCGGTATCCACGGGCATGTATAGCCTCATCAAGATGAATGTAACCATGATAGCCCAGTATTTTTAAAAGTATGCTTTCGTCCAATTGTTCCTGCATGGCCAACTCTTGAAGCCGGAAGATAATTTCTTCAGGTTTTTCATCATTACTAGAGGTATAATCCTTGATAAGCCATTTTCCTTCCGTTTCAATATCCGCCAGAATTTCGTTCATTTGCAGACGGATCAGCCGTCCTTCTGTACCGAGTTCATTTAGGTAGGTAAGTAACTCAGCTTTGATTCGAAGAACCATAACATAACGATGAAATACTTGTAAAAGGTCAGCATAAGTCACAAGTTCTTCAAATTCCAGAGCTCCTAACACAGATATGCTCTGCTGCAGTACCACCTTATATTTTTCCAAGGTTTGAATGGCTAGATTAGCCTTAGCGAGTATGACACCAATATCTTTAAGGGCATATCGAAAATTACCTTGATATAAAGTAATTACATTTCGACGTTGTGAGATTGCAATTACTAAAGACTTGGTCTCTCTAGCTACACGCTCCGCTGTCCGGTGCCGCATACCTGTTTCAGTGGAGGGTGTACTATTATCAGGTACTAATTGAGCATTGGCGAAAATGATAGTATCGGCCTTTTCATTTAAAATGATGGCTCCGTCCATCTTCGCCAGCTCATATAATGTACTTGGGGTACAGTTACAGTTAATTTGGAAGCCACCATCTACAATTGTGCGTACCTTTTCGTTATATCCAACTACAATCAATCCACCCGTATTTGCCCTCAGGACATTTTCAATGCCTTCCCGAAGCGGGGTACCCGGGGCTACAATTTGCAAAATCTCCAATTTGGTTTTCTCATACCCTTTTTTATCTGTCATCTTTACCCCCCTAACGAATGATGAAGAGCCTCCGAAACCGATGAAACCCCAACAATCTTAATACCCTTTGGAGCTGTCCATCCACCTATATTATTAGCTGGTATAATGACCCGTTCAAACCCTAGTTTTGCTGCTTCCTGTACTCGTTGTTCAATCCGGGACACCCTTCTTACTTCCCCCGTTAACCCAACTTCTCCAATGATGCAATCGGCAGGATTTGTTGGTTTATCACGGAAGCTTGAGGCAATGCTAATTGCCACAGCCAGATCAATTGCCGGTTCATCCAGCTTGACACCTCCAGCAACCTTTAGGTACGCATCTTGGTTTTGTAATAACAAACCCACTCTCTTTTCCAAGACTGCCATTAAAAGCGAGACCCTATTGTGATCAATCCCAGTAGCCATTCGCCTTGGATTCCCAAAACTCGTCGGTGAAATTAATGCCTGAATTTCGACAAGCACCGGTCTTGTTCCTTCCATTGACGCAACAACGGTAGATCCCGAAGCTCCTTGTGACCGTTCCTCAAGGAAAATTTCCGAGGGATTCGCGACTTCTTCTAGACCATGTTCCTTCATTTCAAAAATACCCATCTCATTTGTCGAACCAAAGCGGTTTTTGACCGCGCGTATAATTCGATATGTATGGTGTCTTTCTCCTTCGAAATATAAAACAGTGTCTACCATATGCTCAAGCAACCTTGGCCCTGCAATCGCCCCTTCTTTCGTAACATGCCCGACGATAAAGATCGCAATTCCATTCGTCTTCGCAATACGCATGAGCGATGCCGTACATTCCCTTACTTGTGAAACACTTCCCGGCGCGGAAGTCACTTCAGAATGATACACTGTTTGAATTGAATCAATAATAACTAAATCCGGATTTACCTCTTGAATTGCCTGTTGGATATAATCCATATCAGTTTCCGCATAAACGAATAGATTTTCTGACATAACCCCAAGCCGGTCCGCTCTCAGTTTGGTCTGTTTAACTGATTCTTCACCTGAAATATATAGCACTTTTTTCTGTTTATGCGCCAACTGTGAAGATACTTGCAAAAGTAGGGTGGATTTACCAATACCCGGATCTCCTCCAATTAACACAAGTGACCCCTGCACAATCCCGCCACCAAGCGCACGATTCAATTCCATTAAATCTGTCTTAATTCGAGGTTCCTTGTCTGACTGAATAGTAGTTATAGGTGCCGCCTTCTCACGTTCCCCGGAACCTCTAACCTCTGAATGAGTAAAAGCTCCTTTTCTAGCCGGTTTAACAATTTCGGTTTCCTCGACCATCTTATTCCATTCTCCACAGCCCGGGCACTTTCCCATCCACTTCGCTGATTCATACCCACAAGACTGACACATAAACTTCGTTTTCTTTTTTGCAGCCATAATTACTCCTCTTCCTATTTGAAAAAATACCTATATAAAGGATATTATATCTCGGTTTTATTTAAACCTTCTTAATGATAAGTTTTTTAAAAAATAACTTCTGCACCCATATTTCCCTTTTTTCGCCAGATATTGATTGCTTAAAAATTTTAAATATGAACATTTCTACCTATGAATAAAAAACAGAGGTACACTGCAAAAAATCTGCGTGTACCTCGAAGTTTAGAATCAGATTATTCACTTACGTTAACAGGCTCGCCTTGTCGGATTGCAAACTCATTATTCACAACGTCCATCACGACCGTTTGCCCTTTTTTCACATTACCTTTCAGCAACTCTTCGGACAAATAATCTTCTACATGTTTCTGAAGCGCTCTTCGGATTGGACGTGCCCCGTATTCAGGATCAAAGCCTTCCGTAGCAATTTTTTCTCTAGCCGCATCTGTCAGCTCCAAGTATATTTCCTGTTCTTTCAAACGAGTAGTCAGCTGATTAGACATTAATGTAACAATTTGTTTCAAGTGATCTTTCTCTAACGAGTGGAACACGATGGTTTCATCAATACGATTCAGGAATTCTGGACGGAAGGCACGTTTAAGTTCTTCCATCACTTTCCCTTTCATATTTTTGTAGTCCTGGCCAGTGTCCTGGATGTTAAAGCCGACATACTTATCAATTTTTAATGCAGAAGCCCCAACATTTGAAGTCATAATCAGAATCGTATTCCTAAAATCGACAGTACGGCCTTTAGAGTCTGTCAGCCTTCCGTCTTCTAGTACTTGAAGAAGAATATTAAAAACATCTGGATGTGCCTTTTCAATTTCATCAAGCAGAACGACGGAATATGGTTTTCTCCGCACTTTTTCTGTTAACTGTCCGCCTTCTTCGTATCCTACATATCCTGGAGGGGATCCAACAAGACGTGAAGTTGAATGTTTCTCCATATATTCAGACATGTCGATCCTTATCATGGCATCTTCATCACCAAAGATGGATTCAGCTAGAGCACGGGCAAGCTCGGTTTTACCAACTCCTGTAGGCCCCAAGAAGATGAATGAACCGATTGGACGCTTAGGATCTTTCAATCCTGCTCTTGCACGTCGTACCGCTTTAGAGACCGCTATGACGGCTTCTTCCTGCCCAATTACACGATCATGGAGGATTGATTCCATATTAAGCAGTTTATCAGACTCAGTTTGCGCCAGTTTAGTAACCGGAACTCCCGTCCAGCTGGAAACGACATGGGCAATATCGTCCACTGTCACTTCACTGTTCTCTTGCCCTTGTTTTTCTTTCCATGTTTTCTTCGTTTCTTCCAATTGTTCTCTTAAACGTTGTTCTGTATCGCGAAGTGAAGCAGCTTTTTCAAACTCTTGACTTTGAACGGAAGCGTCCTTTTCCTTACGAACATCATCTAGTTTCACTTCAAGTTCTTTTAAGTTTGGTGGTGTTGTATATGAGCGTAACCGTACTTTTGAACCTGCTTCATCAATCAAGTCAATCGCTTTATCCGGTAAGAAGCGATCGGAAATATAACGATCAGATAATTTAACTGCAGCGTCAATCGCTTCATCCGTAATTGAAACGCGGTGATGGGCTTCATACCGGTCACGTAAACCCTTCAATATTTGAATGGACTCTTCCATCGTTGGCTCGTCGACTTGAATTGGTTGAAAGCGTCGTTCTAGCGCAGCGTCTTTTTCGATATATTTACGGTACTCATCCAAAGTCGTTGCACCGATACATTGTAATTCACCACGGGCCAATGAAGGTTTAAGGATATTAGAAGCATCAATGGCACCTTCAGCCCCGCCAGCACCAATCAATGTGTGCAACTCATCGATGAATAAGATTATATTGCCTGCCTGACGAATTTCGTCCATTACTTTCTTTAAACGGTCCTCAAACTCACCACGATATTTCGTACCAGCTACAACAGTACCCATATCAAGTGTCATAACGCGTTTATCGCGCAGGATTTCAGGTACCTCATTATTAATGATCTGTTGGGCAAGACCTTCAGCGATGGCTGTTTTACCAACCCCAGGTTCACCGATTAATACTGGGTTATTTTTTGTACGACGACTTAATACCTCAATGACTCTCTGTATTTCCTTGCTTCTTCCGATAACAGGATCCAGGCTGCCTTCACGAGCAATCGCCGTTAAATCTCGGGCAAGACTATCCAGGGTTGGTGTGCTTGCATTTGACGCTGCTGACCCCTGATGTCCACCTGATTCATTACTGCCTAACAGTTGTAATACCTGTTGGCGTGCTTTATTTAAGCTTACTCCAAGGTTGTTCAGTACTCGGGCTGCAACACCTTCACCTTCTCGGATTAGACCAAGAAGTACATGCTCTGTCCCAACATATGAATGGCCTAATTTTCTTGCTTCATCCATTGAAAGTTCAATGACTTTTTTAGCTCTTGGGGTATAGTGTATTGTTTGGGCAGTATCCTGTCCACGGCCAATCAGGTTTTCTACTTCTTTCTGGATTTTTTCCGCTCCTAAACCAAGAGCATATAACGCTTTAGCTGCAATACCATCGCCTTCTCGAACCAGGCCTAACAAAATATGTTCTGTACCAATATTATTATGTCCTAAGCGGATTGCTTCTTCTTGGGCTAATGCTAATACTTTCTGGGCTCTTTCAGTAAAACGACCAAACATCATAGGGAATTCCTCCTTAAGAATTTTCGTTTTGAGTAAAGCTACTCTAAGTAACGGCAGAGGCTTCATTGCACTACATTTATTACATGAATATAGGTACTCACTCAGAGGTAATTAACCTCTATGAGGAGGAAGTTTCCGTGAAGTTTAAGCGTTCTCGAATGAGTGCTGCTCTACGGATATCCCTTTCATGGGATCTTAATGGGCCACCTGCGTATTTTTGTAAAAATCCTGACTGAGTTAATATCATCAACTCATTTAAGATGCTTTTAGAAATATTTTTTATATACCCAAGATCTATACCTAACCTAACATCGGAGATACAGGTAGTTGCTTCCTTAGTCTCAATGACTCGAGCATTAGACAAAATCCCATAAGAACGGTAAACTCTATCTTCTAATTGTATGTGAGAGGTCTTCACTAATGCATCCCTTGCTGACCTTTCCTGGGCAATGATTTGTTGAACTACACTCGTTAGATCTTCAACGATGTCTCTTTCAGACTTTCCGAGAGTAATTTGATTAGAGATTTGAAAGATATTCCCTAACGCTTGACTGCCCTCTCCATAAATCCCTCGAACTACCAACCCTAATTGATTGATAGCCGGTATAATTTGATTCATCTGCTGTGTAAGGACTAGGCCCGGCAGATGCATCATGACCGAAGCCCTTAATCCTGTTCCCACATTAGTTGGACAACTAGTTAAGTATCCTCTTTCTTCATCATATGCATAGTCTATGGATTCTTCAATCCAATCGTCAAGAACATTTGCGAGCTTTAACGTTTCTTTTAGCTGCAGCCCAGACATTAAACACTGAATACGGAGATGATCCTCTTCATTGATCATGATACTTATTTCTTCATTTTCTGAGAGAAGACAAGCACCTTTTGCTGATTCATCAACTAAATGAGGACTGATTAAATGCTTTTCAACGAGAACACGCTTTTCTAGTGGTTGGATTTGGTCAATCTCTAGAAGTTCAAGTTTGCCAATCTCCGGGGTAACTTCCTCTTCAATTCTTTTTTTTACTAATTCAATGATTTCTTTAGCTTCTTCGTTAGAAAAGGAGGTAGGAAAGGTGAAATCTTTGAAATTCCTGGCCAACCGAATTCTAGAACTTAATACAATATCAATTTCAGGCCCTTCGGCACTCATCCAGGAACTCAAGGCGTTTTCTACAAACTTTTCTAAACTCATAATTCGTCGCCTCCCTCTTGTGCTTCATACCTTTTTTCAAGGGAACGAACCTTATCTCTTACTTCTGCTGCTTTCTCAAATTCCTCTTGATTGATGTGAACCTTTAAAACCTCTTTCAAATCTGAAATTTGTTTTCGAAGATAAATGGTGCCACCAATCCTTTTTGGAATTTTACCTATATGTGCAATGTTGCCGCTATGAACCCTCTTTAAAATCGGATTTAATTGATCATTGAAAGTTTTATAACATTCAGCACATCCAAATTTACCAAGGTGGACAAACTCTTTATAGGATCGGTGACAATGAGGGCAGCGCTTCTCTTCTGTCTTAGGAAATGCATTTGCCTTCGTCTGTTGAATATTCGACTCCATATTCAACAATCCTGCTAATAAATTATTTATTGAAAAACCATGTCCTCCTGCAACCATAGCCATTTCACCTTTTTCCTGAGCACATTTCTCACAAATCATAACCTCGGTTTTTTTTCCATTAATGATCTTGGTGAAGTGCAGGGTAGCAGGTCTTTGATGACATTCTTGGCAAATCATGTTCATCACCTCTGCCAGTTTTATTTATATTTTAAAGTTGTAAGCATCGCAGTTAAAATCCTTGCCCTAAGCTCATCTCGGTCGGGTAAATCTATATAAATCACCGATCTATCAATGACGCTCATCATGATCTTGGCTTCTCTTTCATTTATAACTTCTTCACTCATAAGCCGAGAAATAACACCTTCAGCCATCGATTGAGTTACCCTAGAACCAATAAGGGACAATAATTGGTTAATAAGATGCACGTAATCCTGCGATTTCACTTTCATGATCCGTATATAACCGCCGCCTCCACGCTTACTCTCTACAACATAACCTCTTTCGATTGTAAACCTGGTATTAATTACGTAATTGATTTGAGAAGGAACACACTGAAATTTATCTGCTATTTCACTTCTTTTAATTTCTAAGATATCTTTCTGACTTATTTCTAGTACTTGTTTCAAATAAGTTTCGATAATATCAGATATGTTTCTCACTCAGCCTCCTCCAATCTGACTTTGACTATATTTGACTATTATTATACAAGGAAAAATGCATTTTGCAACTTAAATGCACTCATTTAAATGTATTATCCATTTTCTCCAAATTATATGTACTTACATACCCTAATGCACACTAAAATTTAAATATCTTACTTAAATACCCTAAACAGTTAAACACAAAACCTATTTTATAATAGAATATTCTATTACGTGTATTAATTCTCCTGCCGAATCCAAACACCTGGTCAAATACAAAGAAGACCAACATCTTTGCTGATCTTTAAATCGCTATCTATTTGTAAAAGAAAAAAGACCAGCCAAGGATGGCTGATCTTTTTGAATGGCTTGGCGGCGTCCTACTCTCACAGGGGGAAACCCCCAACTACCATCGGCGCTGAAGAGCTTAACTGCCGTGTTCGGAATGGGAACGGGTGTGACCTCTTCGCTATCGCCACCAAACAATAAAGGAACGTTGTTCCTTCAAAACTAGATAATAAGAAGGTATTTCATTTTTTAAAGCGTGGTTAAGTCCTCGATCTATTAGTATCAGTCAGCTCCACATGTCGCCACGCTTCCACCTCTGACCTATCAACCTGATCATCTTTCAGGGATCTTACTAGCTTGCGCTATGGGAAATCTCATCTCGAGGGGGGCTTCATGCTTAGATGCTTTCAGCACTTATCCCGTCCGCACGTAGCTACCCAGCTATGCCTTTGGCAAGACAACTGGTACACCAGCGGTGCGTCCATCCCGGTCCTCTCGTACTAAGGACAGCTCCTCTCAAATTTCCTGCGCCCGCGACGGATAGGGACCGAACTGTCTCACGACGTTCTGAACCCAGCTCGCGTACCGCTTTAATGGGCGAACAGCCCAACCCTTGGGACCGACTACAGCCCCAGGATGCGATGAGCCGACATCGAGGTGCCAAACCTCCCCGTCGATGTGGACTCTTGGGGGAGATAAGCCTGTTATCCCCGGGGTAGCTTTTATCCGTTGAGCGATGGCCCTTCCATGCGGAACCACCGGATCACTAAGCCCGACTTTCGTCCCTGCTCGACTTGTAGGTCTCGCAGTCAAGCTCCCTTGTGCCTTTACACTCTACGAATGATTTCCAACCATTCTGAGGGAACCTTTGGGCGCCTCCGTTACTCTTTAGGAGGCGACCGCCCCAGTCAAACTGCCCACCTGACACTGTCTCCCACCCCGATAAGGGGCGCGGGTTAGAATTTCAATACAGCCAGGGTAGTATCCCACCAACGCCTCCACCGAAGCTAGCGCTCCGGCTTCTCAGGCTCCTACCTATCCTGTACAAGCTGTACCAAAATTCAATATCAGGCTGCAGTAAAGCTCCACGGGGTCTTTCCGTCCTGTCGCGGGTAACCTGCATCTTCACAGGTACTATAATTTCACCGAGTCTCTCGTTGAGACAGTGCCCAGATCGTTACACCTTTCGTGCGGGTCGGAACTTACCCGACAAGGAATTTCGCTACCTTAGGACCGTTATAGTTACGGCCGCCGTTTACTGGGGCTTCGGTTCAAAGCTTCGCTTGCGCTAACCTCTCCCCTTAACCTTCCAGCACCGGGCAGGTGTCAGCCCCTATACTTCGCCTTGCGGCTTCGCAGAGACCTGTGTTTTTGCTAAACAGTCGCCTGGGCCTATTCACTGCGGCTTTTCCGGGCTATTCACCCTAAAAAGCACCCCTTCTCCCGAAGTTACGGGGTCATTTTGCCGAGTTCCTTAACGAGAGTTCTCTCGCACACCTTAGGATTCTCTCCTCGCCTACCTGTGTCGGTTTGCGGTACGGGCACCTTACATCTCACTAGAGGCTTTTCTTGGCAGCGTGGAATCAGGAACTTCGGTACTATATTTCCCTCGCCATCACAGCTCCGCCTTAATGGAAACGGGATTTGCCTCGTTTCCGGCCTAACTGCTTGGACGCGCATATCCAACAGCGCGCTTACCCTATCCTTCTGCGTCCCCCCATCGTTCAAACGATGTATAGGTGGTACAGGAATATCAACCTGTTGTCCATCGCCTACGCCTTTCGGCCTCGGCTTAGGTCCCGACTAACCCTGAGCGGACGAGCCTTCCTCAGGAAACCTTAGGCATTCGGTGGAAGGGATTCTCACCCTTCTTTCGCTACTCATACCGGCATTCTCACTTCTAAGCGCTCCACCAGTCCTTCCGGTCTGACTTCAACGCCCTTAGAACGCTCTCCTACCATCGACACCATACGGTGTCAATCCACAGCTTCGGTGATACGTTTAGCCCCGGTACATTTTCGGCGCGGAGTCACTCGACCAGTGAGCTATTACGCACTCTTTAAATGATGGCTGCTTCTGAGCCAACATCCTGGTTGTCTAAGCAACTCCACATCCTTTTCCACTTAACGTATACTTTGGGACCTTAGCTGGTGGTCTGGGCTGTTTCCCTTTCGACTACGGATCTTATCACTCGCAGTCTGACTCCCAAGAATAAGTATTTGGCATTCGGAGTTTGACTGAATTCGGTAACCCGTTGGGGGCCCCTAGTCCAATCAGTGCTCTACCTCCAATACTCTCATCTTGAGGCTAGCCCTAAAGCTATTTCGGAGAGAACCAGCTATCTCCAGGTTCGATTGGAATTTCTCCGCTACCCACACCTCATCCCCGCACTTTTCAACGTGCGTGGGTTCGGGCCTCCATTCAGTGTTACCTGAACTTCACCCTGGACATGGGTAGATCACCTGGTTTCGGGTCTACGACCTCATACTCATTCGCCCTATTCAGACTCGCTTTCAGTCGCGGCTCCGTCTTATCAACTTAACCTCGCATGAAATCGTAACTCGCCGGTTCATTCTACAAAAGGCACGCCATTACCCATTAACGGGCTTTGACTACTTGTAGGCACACGGTTTCAGGATCTATTTCACTCCCCTTCCGGGGTGCTTTTCACCTTTCCCTCACGGTACTGGTTCACTATCGGTCACTAGGTAGTATTTAGCCTTGGGAGATGGTCCTCCCTGCTTCCGACGGGATTTCTCGTGTCCCGCCGTACTCAGGATCCACTCAGGAGGGAACGAAGTTTCAACTACAGGGTTTTTACCTTCTTTGACGGACCTTTCCAGATCACTTCATTTACCCCGTTCCTTTGTAACTCCATGTTGAGTGTCCTACAACCCCAAGAGGCAAGCCTCTTGGTTTGGGCTAATTCCGTTTCGCTCGCCGCTACTCAGGAAATCGCATTTGCTTTCTCTTCCTCCGGGTACTTAGATGTTTCAGTTCCCCGGGTCTGCCTTCAGTACCCTATGTATTCAGGTAAAGATACTGTTCCATTACGAACAGTGGGTTTCCCCATTCGGAAATCTCCGGATCAAAGCTTACTTACAGCTCCCCGAAGCATATCGGTGTTAGTCCCGTCCTTCATCGGCTCCTAGTGCCAAGGCATCCACCGTGCGCCCTTTCTAACTTAACCGTTAAAAAGATCTTACTGATGCTTTGAAAAAATTAATTGCCTTCTATCTATTATCTAGTTTTCAAGGAACAAAGAAGAAAAAACTTCATCACAACGTGATGAGATCTTTCGTATCTGAATGAATTACTCATTCAAAACTGAACAAAACAAAAGCGCTCTCGTATTTATCCTTAGAAAGGAGGTGATCCAGCCGCACCTTCCGATACGGCTACCTTGTTACGACTTCACCCCAATCATCTGTCCCACCTTAGGCGGCTGGCTCCATAAAGGTTACCTCACCGACTTCGGGTGTTACAAACTCTCGTGGTGTGACGGGCGGTGTGTACAAGGCCCGGGAACGTATTCACCGCGGCATGCTGATCCGCGATTACTAGCGATTCCGGCTTCATGTAGGCGAGTTGCAGCCTACAATCCGAACTGAGAATGGCTTTATGGGATTCGCTTACCTTCGCAGGTTTGCAGCCCTTTGTACCATCCATTGTAGCACGTGTGTAGCCCAGGTCATAAGGGGCATGATGATTTGACGTCATCCCCACCTTCCTCCGGTTTGTCACCGGCAGTCACCTTAGAGTGCCCAACTGAATGCTGGCAACTAAGATCAAGGGTTGCGCTCGTTGCGGGACTTAACCCAACATCTCACGACACGAGCTGACGACAACCATGCACCACCTGTCACTCTGTCCCCCGAAGGGGAACGCCCTATCTCTAGGGTTGTCAGAGGATGTCAAGACCTGGTAAGGTTCTTCGCGTTGCTTCGAATTAAACCACATGCTCCACCGCTTGTGCGGGCCCCCGTCAATTCCTTTGAGTTTCAGCCTTGCGGCCGTACTCCCCAGGCGGAGTGCTTAATGCGTTAGCTGCAGCACTAAAGGGCGGAAACCCTCTAACACTTAGCACTCATCGTTTACGGCGTGGACTACCAGGGTATCTAATCCTGTTTGCTCCCCACGCTTTCGCGCCTCAGTGTCAGTTACAGACCAGAAAGTCGCCTTCGCCACTGGTGTTCCTCCAAATCTCTACGCATTTCACCGCTACACTTGGAATTCCACTTTCCTCTTCTGCACTCAAGTTCCCCAGTTTCCAATGACCCTCCACGGTTGAGCCGTGGGCTTTCACATCAGACTTAAGGAACCACCTGCGCGCGCTTTACGCCCAATAATTCCGGACAACGCTTGCCACCTACGTATTACCGCGAGTCTGCTGGCACGTAGTTAGCCGTGGCTTTCTGGTTAGGTACCGTCAAGGTACCAGCAGTTACTCTGGTACTTGTTCTTCCCTAACAACAGAACTTTACGACCCGAAGGCCTTCTTCGTTCACGCGGCGTTGCTCCGTCAGACTTTCGTCCATTGCGGAAGATTCCCTACTGTCGCCTCCCGTAGGAGTCTGGGCCGTGTCTCAGTCCCAGTGTGGCCGATCACCCTCTCAGGTCGGCTACGCATCGTCGCCTTGGTGAGCCATTACCTCACCAACTAGCTAATGCGCCGCGGGCCCATCTATAAGTGACAGCTAGAGGCCGTCTTTCCATCTTCTCTCATGCGAGAAAAGAACGTATCCGGTATTAGCTCCGGTTTCCCGAAGTTATCCCAGTCTTATAGGCAGGTTGCCCACGTGTTACTCACCCGTCCGCCGCTAATCTCAGGGAGCAAGCTCCCATCGATTCGCTCGACTTGCATGTATTAGGCACGCCGCCAGCGTTCGTCCTGAGCCAGGATCAAACTCTCCGAAGAAATGTTTGACTTGCTCATTTTGCTTTTTTGATAGTGTGTGCTCACTTAAAATTTAACGTTGGCGCTTTGTTTTGTTCAGTTTTCAAAGAGCAATATTTGATTCCTTTAAAGAATCAACTTTTACATCATATCAAAGCTTGTTTAGCTTGTCAAGTTTTTTTTGGTGGAGCCTAGCGGGATCGAACCGCTGACCTCCTGCGTGCAAGGCAGGCGCTCTCCCAGCTGAGCTAAGGCCCCAAAAATCAATGGTCGGGAAGACAGGATTCGAACCTGCGACCCCTTGGTCCCAAACCAAGTGCTCTACCAAGCTGAGCTACTTCCCGAAAAAACATGGTGCGCCCGGCGGGAGTCGAACCTACAACCTTCTGATTCGTAGTCAGATGCTCTATCCAATTGAGCTACGGGCGCATATTAAGATGGTGCCGAGGACCGGAATCGAACCGGTACGGTAGTCACCTACCGCAGGATTTTAAGTCCTGTGCGTCTGCCAGTTCCGCCACCCCGGCATAAATAAATAGTGGAGCGGAAGACGGGATTCGAACCCGCGACCCCAACCTTGGCAAGGTTGTATTCTACCACTGAACTACTTCCGCAAACATGCGGGTGAAGGGACTTGAACCCCCACGCCTTGCGGCGCCAGATCCTAAGTCTGGTGCGTCTGCCAATTCCGCCACACCCGCATAATAAAATGGTGAGCCATGAAGGATTCGAACCTTCGACCCTCTGATTAAAAGTCAGATGCTCTACCAACTGAGCTAATGGCTCATAGAAACTATTTATAAATGCTATATTAAGCTTGTATGAAAATGGTGCCGGCAAGAGGACTTGAACCCCCAACCTACTGATTACAAGTCAGTTGCTCTACCAGTTGAGCTACACCGGCAGGTGTAAAAATGGTGGAGGATGACGGGATCGAACCGCCGACCCTCTGCTTGTAAGGCAGATGCTCTCCCAGCTGAGCTAATCCTCCATATGAAACTGCTTGGCGGCGTCCTACTCTCACAGGGGGAAACCCCCAACTACCATCGGCGCTGAAGAGCTTAACTGCCGTGTTCGGAATGGGAACGGGTGTGACCTCTTCGCTATCGCCACCAAACAATAAAGGAACGTTGTTCCTTCAAAACTAGATAATAAGAAGGTATTTCATTTTTTAAAGCGTGGTTAAGTCCTCGATCTATTAGTATCAGTCAGCTCCACATGTCGCCACGCTTCCACCTCTGACCTATCAACCTGATCATCTTTCAGGGATCTTACTAGCTTGCGCTATGGGAAATCTCATCTCGAGGGGGGCTTCATGCTTAGATGCTTTCAGCACTTATCCCGTCCGCACGTAGCTACCCAGCTATGCCTTTGGCAAGACAACTGGTACACCAGCGGTGCGTCCATCCCGGTCCTCTCGTACTAAGGACAGCTCCTCTCAAATTTCCTGCGCCCGCGACGGATAGGGACCGAACTGTCTCACGACGTTCTGAACCCAGCTCGCGTACCGCTTTAATGGGCGAACAGCCCAACCCTTGGGACCGACTACAGCCCCAGGATGCGATGAGCCGACATCGAGGTGCCAAACCTCCCCGTCGATGTGGACTCTTGGGGGAGATAAGCCTGTTATCCCCGGGGTAGCTTTTATCCGTTGAGCGATGGCCCTTCCATGCGGAACCACCGGATCACTAAGCCCGACTTTCGTCCCTGCTCGACTTGTAGGTCTCGCAGTCAAGCTCCCTTGTGCCTTTACACTCTACGAATGATTTCCAACCATTCTGAGGGAACCTTTGGGCGCCTCCGTTACTCTTTAGGAGGCGACCGCCCCAGTCAAACTGCCCACCTGACACTGTCTCCCACCCCGATAAGGGGCGCGGGTTAGAATTTCAATACAGCCAGGGTAGTATCCCACCAACGCCTCCACCGAAGCTAGCGCTCCGGCTTCTCAGGCTCCTACCTATCCTGTACAAGCTGTACCAAAATTCAATATCGAGGTCGCAGTAAAGCTCCACGGGGTCTTTCCGTCCTGTCGCGGGTAACCTGCATCTTCACAGGTACTATAATTTCACCGAGTCTCTCGTTGAGACAGTGCCCAGATCGTTACACCTTTCGTGCGGGTCGGAACTTACCCGACAAGGAATTTCGCTACCTTAGGACCGTTATAGTTACGGCCGCCGTTTACTGGGGCTTCGGTTCAAAGCTTCGCTTGCGCTAACCTCTCCCCTTAACCTTCCAGCACCGGGCAGGTGTCAGCCCCTATACTTCGCCTTGCGGCTTCGCAGAGACCTGTGTTTTTGCTAAACAGTCGCCTGGGCCTATTCACTGCGGCTTTTCCGGGCTATTCACCCTAAAAAGCACCCCTTCTCCCGAAGTTACGGGGTCATTTTGCCGAGTTCCTTAACGAGAGTTCTCTCGCACACCTTAGGATTCTCTCCTCGCCTACCTGTGTCGGTTTGCGGTACGGGCACCTTACATCTCACTAGAGGCTTTTCTTGGCGGCGTGGAATCAGGAACTTCGGTACTATATTTCCCTCGCCATCACAGCTCCGCCTTAATGGAAACGGGATTTGCCTCGTTTCCGGCCTAACTGCTTGGACGCGCATATCCAACAGCGCGCTTACCCTATCCTTCTGCGTCCCCCCATCGTTCAAACGATGTATAGGTGGTACAGGAATATCAACCTGTTGTCCATCGCCTACGCCTTTCGGCCTCGGCTTAGGTCCCGACTAACCCTGAGCGGACGAGCCTTCCTCAGGAAACCTTAGGCATTCGGTGGAAGGGATTCTCACCCTTCTTTCGCTACTCATACCGGCATTCTCACTTCTAAGCGCTCCACCAGTCCTTCCGGTCTGACTTCAACGCCCTTAGAACGCTCTCCTACCATCGACACCATACGGTGTCAATCCACAGCTTCGGTGATACGTTTAGCCCCGGTACATTTTCGGCGCGGAGTCACTCGACCAGTGAGCTATTACGCACTCTTTAAATGATGGCTGCTTCTGAGCCAACATCCTGGTTGTCTAAGCAACTCCACATCCTTTTCCACTTAACGTATACTTTGGGACCTTAGCTGGTGGTCTGGGCTGTTTCCCTTTCGACTACGGATCTTATCACTCGCAGTCTGACTCCCAAGAATAAGTATTTGGCATTCGGAGTTTGACTGAATTCGGTAACCCGTTGGGGGCCCCTAGTCCAATCAGTGCTCTACCTCCAATACTCTCATCTTGAGGCTAGCCCTAAAGCTATTTCGGAGAGAACCAGCTATCTCCAGGTTCGATTGGAATTTCTCCGCTACCCACACCTCATCCCCGCACTTTTCAACGTGCGTGGGTTCGGGCCTCCATTCAGTGTTACCTGAACTTCACCCTGGACATGGGTAGATCACCTGGTTTCGGGTCTACGACCTCATACTCATTCGCCCTATTCAGACTCGCTTTCAGTCGCGGCTCCGTCTTATCAACTTAACCTCGCATGAAATCGTAACTCGCCGGTTCATTCTACAAAAGGCACGCCATTACCCATTAACGGGCTTTGACTACTTGTAGGCACACGGTTTCAGGATCTATTTCACTCCCCTTCCGGGGTGCTTTTCACCTTTCCCTCACGGTACTGGTTCACTATCGGTCACTAGGTAGTATTTAGCCTTGGGAGATGGTCCTCCCTGCTTCCGACGGGATTTCTCGTGTCCCGCCGTACTCAGGATCCACTCAGGAGGGAACGAAGTTTCAACTACAGGGTTTTTACCTTCTTTGACGGACCTTTCCAGATCACTTCATTTACCCCGTTCCTTTGTAACTCCATGTTGAGTGTCCTACAACCCCAAGAGGCAAGCCTCTTGGTTTGGGCTAATTCCGTTTCGCTCGCCGCTACTCAGGAAATCGCATTTGCTTTCTCTTCCTCCGGGTACTTAGATGTTTCAGTTCCCCGGGTCTGCCTTCAGTACCCTATGTATTCAGGTAAAGATACTGTTCCATTACGAACAGTGGGTTTCCCCATTCGGAAATCTCCGGATCAAAGCTTACTTACAGCTCCCCGAAGCATATCGGTGTTAGTCCCGTCCTTCATCGGCTCCTAGTGCCAAGGCATCCACCGTGCGCCCTTTCTAACTTAACCGTTAAAAAGATCTTACTGATGCTTTGAAAAAATTAATTGCCTTCTATCTATTATCTAGTTTTCAAGGAACAAAGAAGAAAAAACTTCATCACAACGTGATGAGATCTTTCGAATCTGAATGAATTACTCATTCAAAACTGAACAAAACAAAAGCGCTCTCGTATTTATCCTTAGAAAGGAGGTGATCCAGCCGCACCTTCCGATACGGCTACCTTGTTACGACTTCACCCCAATCATCTGTCCCACCTTAGGCGGCTGGCTCCATAAAGGTTACCTCACCGACTTCGGGTGTTACAAACTCTCGTGGTGTGACGGGCGGTGTGTACAAGGCCCGGGAACGTATTCACCGCGGCATGCTGATCCGCGATTACTAGCGATTCCGGCTTCATGTAGGCGAGTTGCAGCCTACAATCCGAACTGAGAATGGCTTTATGGGATTCGCTTACCTTCGCAGGTTTGCAGCCCTTTGTACCATCCATTGTAGCACGTGTGTAGCCCAGGTCATAAGGGGCATGATGATTTGACGTCATCCCCACCTTCCTCCGGTTTGTCACCGGCAGTCACCTTAGAGTGCCCAACTGAATGCTGGCAACTAAGATCAAGGGTTGCGCTCGTTGCGGGACTTAACCCAACATCTCACGACACGAGCTGACGACAACCATGCACCACCTGTCACTCTGTCCCCCGAAGGGGAACGCCCTATCTCTAGGGTTGTCAGAGGATGTCAAGACCTGGTAAGGTTCTTCGCGTTGCTTCGAATTAAACCACATGCTCCACCGCTTGTGCGGGCCCCCGTCAATTCCTTTGAGTTTCAGCCTTGCGGCCGTACTCCCCAGGCGGAGTGCTTAATGCGTTAGGCTGCGAGCACTAAAGGGCGGAAACCCTCTAACACTTAGCACTCATCGTTTACGGCGTGGACTACCAGGGTATCTAATCCTGTTTGCTCCCCACGCTTTCGCGCCTCAGTGTCAGTTACAGACCAGAAAGTCGCCTTCGCCACTGGTGTTCCTCCAAATCTCTACGCATTTCACCGCTACACTTGGAATTCCACTTTCCTCTTCTGCACTCAAGTTCCCCAGTTTCCAATGACCCTCCACGGTTGAGCCGTGGGCTTTCACATCAGACTTAAGGAACCACCTGCGCGCGCTTTACGCCCAATAATTCCGGACAACGCTTGCCACCTACGTATTACCGCGGTCGCTGGCACGTAGTTAGCCGTGGCTTTCTGGTTAGGTACCGTCAAGGTACCAGCAGTTACTCTGGTACTTGTTCTTCCCTAACAACAGAACTTTACGACCCGAAGGCCTTCTTCGTTCACGCGGCGTTGCTCCGTCAGACTTTCGTCCATTGCGGAAGATTCCCTACTGCTGCCTCCCGTAGGAGTCTGGGCCGTGTCTCAGTCCCAGTGTGGCCGATCACCCTCTCAGGTCGGCTACGCATCGTCGCCTTGGTGAGCCATTACCTCACCAACTAGCTAATGCGCCGCGGGCCCATCTATAAGTGACAGCCGAAACCGTCTTTCCATCTTCTCTCATGCGAGAAAAGAACGTATCCGGTATTAGCTCCGGTTTCCCGAAGTTATCCCAGTCTTATAGGCAGGTTGCCCACGTGTTACTCACCCGTCCGCCGCTAATCTCAGGGAGCAAGCTCCCATCGATTCGCTCGACTTGCATGTATTAGGCACGCCGCCAGCGTTCGTCCTGAGCCAGGATCAAACTCTCCGAAGAAATGTTTGACTTGCTCATTTTGCTTTTTGATAGTGTGTGCTCACTTTTAAAAATTAACGTTGGCGCTTTGTTTTGTTCAGTTTTCAAAGAGCAATGTCTTTCGGAACAGCTTATTTATAATAACACATTTCATTACTTCGAGTCAACAACTTTTTAAAACTTTTTTTAAAAGTTTGTAATCCATTTGAAACTCGTTCGTAACAACAGATATAAATATAACATCATTAGGTTAACTGCGCAATACCTTTTATAAAGTTTTTTTGAGATAATATTGTTTTTCTTTCATGCCTTAGAATTCAATCAATAAACAGCCTGTTAAATTATTATTAAAAAACAAAAACCGAACTGGACTGCCCGAGGACCAAGAGCTATGCTCTATGGATCCTCAGGCCCAACTCGGTTTCCTTTTTTACTCTTCATATATTATTAGCGATGTCTCATTAACGGGAATAACAGGACATCACGGATTGAAGGTGAATTGGTTAATAGCATAACTAGTCTGTCAACACCAATTCCCAATCCACCAGTTGGTGGCATGCCGTATTCTAAGGCTTCCAAGAAATCCTCATCCATTTCATGAGCTTCATCATTACCTTGCTCACGCTCTTTTAATTGAGCTTCAAAGCGTTGACGTTGATCAATAGGATCATTAAGTTCCGTGAAAGCATTTGCATGCTCTCTACCCACAATGAATAGTTCAAAACGATCAGTAAAACGGGAATCTTCCGGATTTTTCTTAGCTAATGGAGAAATTTCTACCGGATGTCCATAAATGAACGTAGGTTGAATTAATTTGTCTTCTACCTTCTGTTCAAAGAATTCATTTACAATATGGCCAAACTCCATGGATTCCTTCACTTCAATGCCATTGTCTTTAGCAAGCTGCTGTGCCTCTTCCTTACTCATGTGAGTCCAGAAGTCTACACCTGTGTATTCTTTTACAGCGTCAACCATGTGAAGTCGTTTCCATTCTGGTTTTAATTCTATCTCATATTCTCCATATTGAATGGTTGTTGTACCCAGAACTTCTTGAGCAATATGAGCAACCAGGTTTTCTGTCAGACTCATAATATCCTTATAATCCGCATAGGCCTCATATAATTCAATTAGAGTGAATTCTGGATTATGTCTTGTAGATACACCTTCATTTCTGAATACACGGCCGATTTCATAAACTTTCTCTAACCCACCGACAATCAGGCGTTTTAGATGAAGTTCAATAGCAATCCTCAAGTTCAATGGCATATCAAGCGCATTATGATGAGTAAGGAAAGGGCGCGCAGCAGCTCCACCTGCAACAGAGTGTAATAGCGGCGTTTCCACTTCCAGATATCCATGATCGTCTAAATAACGTCTCATAGCCTGAACAATTCGACTGCGCATGATTAAGGTGTTTTTGCTTTCCTCATTTGTAATTAAATCCACATAACGTTTCCGATAACGTTCTTCGACATCCTTCAGACCATGAAACTTATCAGGTAGCGGGCGAAGCGCTTTGGCAAGGAACACAAAGTCATTAGCTTTAATAGAAAGTTCCCCAACTTTTGTTTTAAAGATAACACCAGTGATCCCTACGATATCGCCAAGATCCGTTTGGTTGAATAACTTGTATGAATCTTCACCAATTTTATCTAAACGAACGTAGATTTGGATTTGACCGCTGATATCCTGAATATGAGCAAATCCTGCTTTCCCTTTCCCACGTTTAGTCATTACACGACCTGCAATCGTAACCTCGATCTCTTTTTCCTCTAGTTCTTCTTTCTCTAATTCACCATATGCGCTTACAATCTCCTGGGCGTTATGGGTACGTTCGAATCTGCTCCCAAAAGGGTCTTGTCCATTATCAATCATGGCCTGCATTTTATCGCGTCTTACCTGCAGTTGGTCATTTAATTCTTCATGACTCACGAAAATCATCTCCATCTCTATTAATAAAAAACTTATATAATTATTGAGGATTTCTTTTGCATACGTATTTATTCTTACATAAAGTAAAGGAATTCAACAGCTTTTTATCTTAAAATCTTGTTTATGTACATATAAAAACTGCCAGGATTACTGGCAGTTTTAGATAAGCGTATTATAGGAAAACAGGAAGGTAATGTCAAACATCAGACCATTTGAATATTCTGTTGCTTCGCTTCAATATCATCAACAAGTCCATAAAGAAGGCTTACAACATCTTCTCTTGTCTCACAATCATTAATGCCTTTACGAGCATTAGCATTCCCTTTAACACCCTTTAGGTACCAAGAAGCATGCTTGCGCATTTCACGGACAGCAACATTTTCATTTTTCAATGCAATTAGTCGATCCATGTGAAGAACGCAAACATCCATTTTTTCACGAACTGTAGGCTCATCCATCAGTTGTCCTGTTTCTAAATATTTAACAGTACGGTAGATCATCCAAGGATTACCTAGAGCTGCACGGCCAATCATGACTCCATCGACACCAGTCTCTTTTAACATTCTCTCCGCTTCCTGAGGTGTTTCCACATCACCGTTCCCGATAAGGGGAATATTAATGGATTTTTTCACTTCACGAATGATATCCCAGTTAGCTTTTCCTTCATACATTTGAACTCGAGTTCTACCATGGAGAGAAACTGCTTTACCACCTGCACGTTCCACAGCTTGAGCATTTTGAATAGCAAAGATATGTTCCTCGTCCCAGCCCATACGCATTTTAACAGTAACTGGCTTTTCAACAGCATCAACAACCGCTGAAACCATCTCATAAATTTTATTCGGGTCTAGTAACCATTTTGCACCAGCATCACATTTGGTGATCTTCGGAACAGGGCAACCCATATTTATATCAATGATGTCGGCATTTGTATTTTTATCTACAAACTGTGCAGCTTCTACCAATGATTTCTTTTCACCACCAAAGATTTGCAAGCTTAGCGGCTTCTCTCTTTCATCTATATAAAGCATATTCATCGTTCTTGCATTTTGAAGAACGATTCCCTTATCACTGACCATCTCCGCGCAGACTAATCCAGCACCAAATTCTTTGACCGTCAAACGGAATGCTGAGTTACATACTCCAGCCATCGGTGCAAGCACTACTGGATTCTTCATTTCAATATCGCCTATTTTTAACACGGTGTGGCCTCCTATAACATTCTTTCATTTATCCTCAGGCGGTCTAAGCTCCTCAATGGAAACACGGAGCACATCCGCCACTTCTATTAAAAACGACTCTGAAGGATTGCGGTTCCCTCTTTCGACTTCTCCTAGTAAGGAAACAGAAACGCCAATTTCTTTCGCAAACCCTTCTTGGGTAAATCCCTTTAACTTTCGAAAAGCGCGAATACGCCTTCCCCATTTTTCGCCTTCCATAATCGAACTCCTTCTTTATCCGGAATCTGTTCAAGCAGGCCGCTCAAAGGTGTATACATTTGCGGAAGTTTAATATCAGGGTCCACTTCCATTAAAGGCACGAGCACGAATGCTCTTTCTTGCATCCGAGGATGTGGGACTGAAAGAATCTCTGTCTCAATATTTTCATGATTATATAACAAAATGTCAAGGTCTAAAGTACGGGGCCCCCATCTAACTTCCCTTTTTCTTCCTAATCCTTGTTCAATCTGCATACAAGTTCGCAGTAACTCCTCTGGCTTTAAATCCGTTTTCACTTTAAAAACAGCGTTTAAAAAACAATCCTGATCAGCGTATCCGACTGGGTCTGTTTCGTATAAAGACGAGCAGGCAACCAACTCGATGTGTGCGTTTTCAGCCAATAATTGGAAAGCGTTTTGGATGGTGACTAGGCGATCTCCTAGATTCGATCCAATTGAAAGGTACGAAATATTTACCACCGTCAGCGCCCTCTTACAATTTCTACAGCAACCGATTCATAGTGCCCTGCTATAGGTGGATCTGGTTTATAGACTTTCACGGTGCACTTCTCAATTGAAGAAAACTTATTAAGTAATTCTGAGGCAATCTCTTCGGCAACGGCTTCCACTAACTTAAACGGCTTCCCTTCAACAACGCCTTTACAAACTTCATATAACTCTCCATAATTTATTGAGTCCTCTAGTTCATCACTCTTCCCCGCCTTGGCTAAATCGGCCTCTACAATCAAATCCACTTTAAACCGCTGCCCAAGCTTCGTTTCTTCCGGAAACACACCATGATAACCATAAAACTCCATTTTATTCACAAAAATTTTATCCATTGAAACCACCTTTTCCTAAAAGAGCATCCATCATCTTAGCGGTGCGTGCCATTTCCTTAACGTCATGAACACGTACCATTTGACAGCCTTGTTGAATTCCATTACAGATTGTGGCAGCCGTACCTTCCACTCGCTCACTAGGCGGCAAATCGAGAACATGTCCAATCATGGACTTTCTTGATGTCGCAAGAAGCACAGGGTAACCTAATGATACCAGCTTATCAAGATTCCTCATCATTTCCAAATTTAACTTTAAGTCTTTCGCAAACCCTATGCCGGGGTCGAGAATGATATTTTCATCCTGGACTCCCGCTTTCTTTACAATCGTGATGCTTTCAAACAAATCTTGAAGGACATCCCGGACAAAATGACGATAATCCATTTTGTCCCGGTTATGCATTAAAATAATCGGCACCTGATACTTTGCTGCAACACTTGCCATCATGGTATCAGCCTTTGCCCCCCAAATATCATTTAATATATGCGCTCCTGCTTTTACTGCTTCCTCTGCAACCCTAGACTTATATGTATCGATTGAGATTGGAACTTGAATATTACGGGAGATAGCCTCAATGATAGGGGCTACTCTCTCTATCTCTTCCTCATCCGAAATCCGCTCATAATTAGGACGGGTGGACTCTCCGCCAATGTCCAAAACATCAGCTCCGTCCTTAACCATCTGTTCAGCATGCTTCAAAGCAGCATCTACCCGGTTATATTTCCCGCCATCCGAAAAGGAATCTGGCGTAACATTTAAAATCCCCATAATTAAGGTCTTCTTGCTGTAATCCAATTCAAATGAACCACATGTAATCTTTAAAGTATCAGATAATGACATCCAGCGTTCTCCTTCACCAAAAAAATCTATATATACGAGTTTACCTATTTACATAGGTAAAGTGCAAGCACCTTAGAGAATAGAAAAAATCTGTTAGTCTTTACTACAAAAAAGAAAAGCAAAGCCCCTATAGGAACTTTGCTTCTCGTTTAATGGTTAATCTTACTCAAAGTTATATAACGGTGTACTTAAGTAACGTTCACCATTACTTGGTATGATAGCAAGTACCTTTTTGCCTTTTCCAAGTTTATCAGCTACTTTAATAGCCGCAGCGATGGCACCACCAGAAGAAATTCCACCAAGGATCCCTTCTTCTTTGGCTGCACGACGTGCGTAATCAAACGATTCCTCTGTATCAACTTGTATGATTTCATCGTAAAGATCAGTATTTAAAATACTTGGGATGAAGCCTGCGCCGATTCCTTGAATTTTATGTGGCCCTGGTTTCCCGCCAGATAATACAGGAGAATCTGCAGGCTCAACAGCGTAGATTTTAATGTCAGGGTATTTTTCACGTAGCACTTCTCCCGCACCTGTAATTGTTCCGCCAGTACCGATTCCTGCAATAAATGCATCCAGACCATCGTCACCAAAAGCTTCTACAATTTCAGGACCAGTAGTGTTACGGTGCACTTCAGGATTTGCTTTGTTTTCGAATTGCTGTGGAATAAAGTATCCTTTTTCTTTAGATAGCTCCGTTGCCTTAGCAATTGCGCCTTTCATTCCTTCTGGTCCAGGTGTAAGAACTAACTCTGCTCCATAAGCACGAAGCAAGTTACGACGTTCCAAGCTCATTGTTTCTGGCATAACAAGGATAGATTTATATCCTTTTGCTGCAGCTACCATTGCAAGCCCTATTCCAGTGTTTCCGCTTGTAGGTTCAATGATCGTATCACCTTGTTTAAGGTCTCCGCTTTTTTCTGCCGCTTCAATCATCGCAAGAGCGATTCGGTCTTTTACACTACTGCCCGGGTTAAAATACTCAAGTTTCAAATAAATATCTGCACTGTTTTCATTTTGAAGCTTGTTTAATTTTACAATAGGTGTTTGTCCAATCAAATCTATTACAGAATTAGCTATACGTGCCATGTTCTCCACTCCTTATCATCCCAATACCGAGTATGTTTATTGGTTTTATTAATTTAAAGTTACCAGTTTTAATAGTTCATTGTCAATGATTATCTACTATATTCTAAATTTTCTTTCACAACTATTGACCTATTTCTGTTCTTTCAATCCATAAAACCATTCTACATCTAATTCGTCCCAAAAAATCTTTCCGGAAACCGGTGACTGAATCTGTTCAAGAGCTATTTGGCGGTGAATTTGGTCTTTAACTTCATCATACGTATATTGATTGCCCTCTATTTTTTCATGCAAATAGAGAACAGCCCATCCTTCATCTGTTTCTACAGGACCACTCCACTTATTTACCTTTAATTTCTCTGCAGCTGTAATGTATTCCTTAGAAACTTGCTCGTTATCTTGCGATATATATCCCAAGTCGCCCCCTTGATTGGCAGTAAATTCATCAAGCGACTTTTCCATTGCTAAAACAGCAAACGAAACGCCTTTCTCCAACTCATTAATGATTTGATCTGCTTGCTTTTTTGTAGACGAGGTAATATGAGAAATATGATACGTAGTAGGGATTCGGTATATATCCTTATTGTTATCATAATATTTCTGCATCGCCGTTTCGGAAACCGAAACGTCCTTGGTAAGCAACTTCTCAAGCAGGAGACTCGATTGAATTTCCTGCCTCAATTGATCTGTACTTTTATTAAGAGTCTGACCGGCGGTTCCATACATCGTTTTCATCATTTTAAGTTCCCGATCAACCTCTTCATCCGAAGTTTTCACTTTGTATTTTTCTGCAGCTTGTTTCACTACCTCTTTATCGACCATTTCCTCAAGAACATCTTCCCCGTATCTCTTTTCGAGTTCATTAATCCATGCTTCCCGGGAAATATCTGTAGATCCAATCTTTGCAACCGTTTCTTCCCCAATAACGGATTTTGAGATGATTAATGGTTTTATAACAAAGATAACGATAGTCAATAGGTTCAACAAGGCAAGGCCGGCAATAATTGCCCGAAGCTTTTGTTTAGGCAAAACCCTTTTCCCCCGTCAATTATTTTTTGGTTTCTGCTTCTAATTCCTCAAGGTCTTCTTTCGAGAACTGGTAGGTCTCATTACAAAAATGGCATTGTGCCTCTGCATGTCCCTCTGTCTCAATAATATCCCGAATCTCATTTTGTCCAAGACTAATCAATGCATTGGCAATTCTCTCCCTTGAACATTGACAGGAGAACTCGACATCCATTTTTTCTAAGATTTTCACATTACCCTCACCTAAAATCTCCGTTAGGATTTCCTCTGGAGTCAGGCCATTTTGAATCATTTTAGAGACAGGAGTTATCGTGCTTAGTCGACTCTCGATTTTAGAAATCGTGTCATCGGATGTACCAGGCATTAGTTGAATGATAAATCCACCTGCTGCAAGTATCGAATTATCCGGATTCACCAGAACCCCAACCCCCACTGAAGAAGGCACCTGTTCGGAAGTTACAAAATAATAAGTGAAATCTTCTCCTAATTCTCCCGATACAAGCGGTACTTGTCCTGAAAAGTGATCACGCAGACCAATATCTTTCACAACTGTCAACAATCCATCAGTACCAACCGCTCTACTGACATCTAACTTTCCTTGTTTATTCAGGTCAAAGTGGGTTTGAGGATTTGTCACATATCCCCGCACTTCGCCCTTAGCGTTACTGTCGACAAGAATTGATCCAATTGGACCTCCGCCTTCGATTTTAATCGTCAGCTTTTCTTCACCTTTTAACATGCCGCCCATCATCACGCCTGCCGTCATTGCACGCCCAAGGGCTGCGGAAGCAGTAGGCCATGTATAATGGCGTCGCTGAGCTTCTCCTACGGTATCCGTTGTTGAAACAGCATATGCCCGAACCTGTCCTTCATAGCCTAACGCCTTTATTAGATAATCCTTCATTTGTTGTGCTCCTTCCATGCTGTGATTCCTTCTTTATTTCTTCACTTGCTCACGATTACGTTTATAAATCAGCTGCAATCCTTTTAAGGTCAAAAATGGTTCAACAACGTCAATCACAGTAGACTCATTAGCAATTAAGGTCGCTAGTCCGCCAGTAGCTATTACCGTTGGCTCTAGATTACTTTGTGCTTTAATTCGATTTACGATTCCTTCTACCTGCCCGACATACCCATACAAAATGCCTGCCTGCATAGCGGATACTGTATTTTTCCCAATAACCCCATCAGGACGATTAATTTCTATTCTTGGAAGCTTGGCTGCTTTTGAATAAAGTGCTTCTGTAGAAATGTTAATACCCGGGGCAATGGCTCCACCCATGTATTGTTTATCCTCATTTATATAGCAATATGTCGTTGCCGTGCCAAAATCCACGATAATGAGAGGGCTTCCATATTCCTGAATGCCTGCAACAGCATTAACAATTCGGTCTGCTCCCACCTCACGGGGATTTTCGTATTTAATATTCAATCCAGTTTTTATTCCAGGTCCCACTATAAGCGGTTTTATACCAAAGTATTTTTTACACATGCGTTCAAGTGCAAACATAATTGGCGGTACAACTGAAGAAATGATGATGCCATCGAATTGATCAAACGAAAGACCTTCATGTTGTAGCAAAGACTTTATGACCATTCCATACTCATCTTCTGTCTTATTACGGCTCGTCTCAATTCGCCAATGATATTTTAAAATATCTTCATCGTATACGCCCAATACAGTATTCGTATTCCCAACATCCAATACAAAAATCATCGTAATCATCACTCCGGTAAATTATTCTCCCACATCATACCACACTGTTATTTCCCACGCTATTAGTCAAACTTTTCGAGAGGTAAAAAAATCCAATCAGATTTTTCTTAGCCCCACATATTTATTTAAGGGTTAAGAAAAGGGTATTTCCGAGGCGGAAATACCCTTTTGAATTAGTCAACTTAAGACTTTTTATTGTCATCTTCGTTCGGGAAGGAAAGCGGCTGATCTTGAGGTGTTCCTTCTTTGATTGGAGGAGTATTCAATCCTTCCTCCGTTACTTCAAGGTCCTCAGGTCCTCTCTTATCCAATGGATCTAAAAGAGCTTCTTTTTCTTCCTTCTTCGTATTGATGTTTACCTTGACATTCTCATCAGTAGTTAAATTCCCATTTAGAGCGGTATAATCCCGTTCTGGCAATTTACCGTTATGGAATAAACCTTTGATTTGTTCAGCATCAAGTGTTTCTACTTCAAGCAAGGTTTTGGCAACCAAATCAAGTTTTTCACGATTTTCAGTAAGAATTTTCTTACATCTTTCGTATGCTTCTCTAATGATACGTTGAATTTCAAGATCAATTTCATATGCTATTGCATCTGAATAATTTTGATCATTATTGAAATCGCGGCCTAAGAAGACCTGACCTTGTGAATTACCGAATTGAAGAGGTCCAAGCTTACTCATACCATATTCCATAACCATGCTACGGGCTATGCCTGTTGCACGTTGGAAGTCATTATGAGCTCCGGTACTCACTTCACCGAATGTAACTTCTTCGGAAACCCGGCCACCTAAAAGGCCAACAATCTTATCTTTTAGTTCAGGCTCCGTCATGAAGAAACGATCTTCTTTCGGAAGCATTACTGCATATCCACCAGCTTGACCACGAGGGACAATCGTAACTTTATGAACCACTTCGGCATCATCAAGAACCAATCCGATAATAGTATGGCCTGCTTCATGCCATGCTACAATATTCCGTTCTTTTTTAGAAATAACACGGTTTTTCTTAGCAGGTCCGGCAATAACGCGATCCGAGGCTTCATCCAAATCGGACATGTCGATCTTCTTCTTATCTTGACGTGCTGCTACAAGAGCTGCTTCATTTAGTAAGTTTTCAAGATCGGCACCAGAAAATCCAGGTGTACGCTGAGCTATTGCTTTTAAATCAACAGTCTCCGCTAAAGGCTTGTTACGTGCATGGACCTTCAGTACTTCTTCACGGCCTTTAACATCCGGGCGGCCAACCGTAATTTGACGGTCAAAACGTCCAGGGCGCAATAGTGCCGGATCTAATACATCAGCTCGGTTTGTCGCGGCGATAATAATGATACCTTCATTTCCACCGAAACCGTCCATTTCTACAAGTAATTGGTTTAGCGTTTGTTCACGTTCATCGTGTCCGCCACCAAGACCAGCGCCACGTTGACGTCCTACTGCATCAATTTCATCAATAAAGATGATACATGGTGCATTTTTCTTAGCATTTTCAAACAAATCACGAACACGTGATGCACCGACCCCTACAAACATTTCAACAAAATCAGAACCACTGATTGAGAAGAAAGGAGTACCGGCTTCACCAGCTACTGCCCGGGCAAGTAAAGTTTTACCTGTACCAGGAGGTCCCACTAAAAGTACTCCTTTTGGAATACGGGCACCGAGCTCGGCATATTTGCGAGGATCTTTTAAAAATTCAACGACCTCTACAAGTTCCTGCTTTTCTTCGTCCGCTCCAGCAACATCATTGAAGCGTACTTTTTTCTTATCATCATTATACAATTTCGCCTTACTTTTCCCGAAGTTCATGACGCGACCACCGCCGCCACCTTGAGCTTGGTTAAGTAAAAAGAAGAAGAGGATAAAAATGATTACAAATGGAATAATGGAAGTGAAAAATGTCACCCAGCCACTTGTCTTTTCTGGAGGTTCAACAGTGATGATGTCTTTACCTAACTTAGTTACGGCATCATTAATTCGACTCTGCGAATATTCACTGAAAGGCACGTACGTCACAAAGTATTTGTTTTCCTCATAACCTTTGAGCTTCCCTGTGATTTCAAACACACTGCTTTCGGGCTGCATCGTTAGTGATGTAACGTCCCCACTCTCCAAATGCTTATAGAATTCATCTTGGGTCATTTTCTGTGTTGGTTCATTGTTATTATTAAAGATGCTTACAATCCCAATGATGACCAAAAAGATCAGTAAATAAAATATGGTATTACGGAAGATCCGATTCATCCCTTACCTCCTCCCACGGGTAAACAAACTATAGTAAATACTATCATATAAAATTAATGAATTACAATAATTTAACACCGCTGTTTTTATCTGGTCTTCTCTTTCAAACAGGTACTATTAATTCGAGTAAATTTCAGGCTTTAATATGCCAATATACGGGAGATTACGATATTTTTCTGCAAAATCAAGACCGTATCCGACAACAAATGCGTCTGGTACGATAAATCCAAAATAGTCCGGAGTAATATCTGCTTTCCTGCCTGTTGGTTTATCTAATAAGGTAACGATTTTAATTGATTTTGCTTTTCTATAACGGAAAAGTTCAGCAAGGTAGCTCAGGGTCAAACCGCTGTCGATAATGTCTTCAATAATTAAAATATCACGGCCTTCTACTGATGTATCAAGATCTTTAATGATTTTCACTTCACCAGAAGATACAGTGGAGTTGCCGTAGCTTGAAACATCCATGAAGTCCATTTCAAGGTGTGTATCCACACGTTTTAGTAAATCTGACATAAATGGCATGGCGCCTTTTAGCACACCGATAGCCAACGGAAACTTACCTTGGTAATCAGCTTCAAGCTGTGCTCCAAGTTCCCTGATTTTTTTTTGAAGTTCTTCCTCAGTTATTAAAACTTTTTCAATGTCATTTTGCATGGTCATTGTAATTAATTGCCCCCCATGAAGAATTAAGCTTTTTTATATTCTAAGTAGATTAAAGATGTTTCATCAGAAATTATATCCGGTTCAACATTCGATTTTTTCAAGCCAGGAAGCCAAATAACCGTTCCTGCCTGATCGACGATAACCGGCCATACATTTCTTTCTAGCAACGGGATTTTTTCATTAATAAAAATCTCCTTCAACTTTTTACTTCCACCCAATCCCTTAACTGCCATCCGTTCGCCTTCATTCCTAGTTCGGACTGTAAGCGGAAACTGAACCGCGGATTCGGGAAGAATAAAAGAATAGTTTCCTCTAAGAACGGGAATTTCTTCTTTTATATAGTGCGCTTTAATCTTATATCCATTCGGAAGAATAGTCTCACCGGGAATTTGTAATTTAAGGGAATATTTTTGGCTTTCTTGCCGAAAAAATCTAAAGGTACAAGTTTTATATGATTTTTCCGCAATAAGGCCCTCCGGAAGATGCAATTCTGCAGATGGTTGAGGATTTAAAAACAAAGCTAAAAGTTGGTCAATATGTAATGCTGAAAGCGATGAAGGTCTCTCCAAATAAAGATAGTTTAATATTAGTTGAATCGCTCTTCTTTGTAAAGGTTTAGGCATCGCCAGAACCCTATCAATCTGAATTACTGCATAATCTTTTTCCTGTTGAGCCCAAACCTCAGGCATTTTGCTTGAGACAAGGTTCAGAAAAAACTCTTCATCTTCATAAAGTTCTTCACTAAAGCGTTGAAAATGATCGTGAACCTTTCTATTTTCTTTCTTTAAAAATGGAAGAACTTCATGCCTAAAACGGTTTCTTACATAGTCATCTTTTTCGTTGCTCGGGTCATACCTTGGCTCAAGTTTATGAATACCCGCATATTCAATTATTTCGTCTTTGGTAAGTTCAAGAAAGGGCCTTATTAGATAACCGGTATGAAAAGGTCTCTTTAGAGGAATACCCGCTCTGGCCTTACCTGTCGCCCCTCTTGTTAAACGCATGAGCACCGTTTCAATTTGATCATCTCCATGATGCCCTAAAACAAGAGTGGAGGTTTGGTGTTTAGCCATCATTTCTTCATAGAAAGCAAAACGTAACTTTCTTGAAGTTAATTGGGAGCTTTCTCCTGTCTGTTCTATATAGGCTGGTACGTCGATCCTTCTACCTTCAAAAACGATGCCCCACTGTTCACATATTTGTTCGACATACTTATAATCTTCGTAGGATTCCTCGCCACGGAACATATGGTCAACACTCGCTACAGTTAACTCGTAATGAAAAAGAGGTTGAACTTGCTTTAGAAAATGGAGAAGAACCAATGAGTCAGGACCCCCAGAAACACCTACAAGCAACTTCGACTTTTCCTGAATTAATTCGTTTCTATAAATGGTCTTAAGAACTTTTTCCTTTAACATACAATCTTCCTTCTTTTATGGACAGGTATTATTTTATACGATTCAAACATGAAATGGTTTCAAATATTCCATGTTGGTAACGTATTTAACTATATCATAACAACTGTTCATATATGTAAAGAACATAGAGTATCGATATTATGGCAACCAGCAAAAAGGTTTCAAAAAAACCTCCCTTCATTTTTTTAGAATGACTCTGAGACCTTCTTGCTTGTCTCGTTGTAGCTTGTCTCGTTGTAGCTTGCCTTGTCGCAGCTTGACTCGAGGGCTTTTTCTTTAAATGATTTTGATTACTTAGCATAGTAACTAGGTCCTCCCGCATTTGTAATGCTGAATCATACTTCCCGAGTAGTGCTTTATCTAGCATCTTTCTATATGGGTGTAATTCCTTTTTCTGCTTAATCAAGTCGATAAGCTGCCGATACCCCTCCCCTTTCTTGTGAAAACGTGCAGGATAGGCAGAATTGATGATTATCATCGCTACCGCGAACAAATCATATTGTGGATCAGCCTTTCTTGACCCAAGTCCCCAATAACCTCTGTCGAAGAACTCGGTGAACTCTTTAACAGATCTACCAATCAAGGTTGTCCCACCAACATCTACACATCGGACTTTGTAGGCTGGAGAGGTCACTATTAAATTCTCAGGTTTTAAATCACCGAATACCCAGCCATTTGTATGCAAAGCTGACAAACTAGTTAATAACTGAAGCATTAAGACACCAATCCACGATGATCCTTTTTTTTCAATAAAACGCAAAAAATCGTGCCCATGGATATATTCCATAACATAAAAAGGTAGCTGCTTTCCTGTTTCCATAAAGTCGTCCGCTTCCAAAAAGGAAGGTCCAAGGGTAGACCCCTGGACCTTGGAAAAGGATTTTAGGATATTCATCTCTGAAATAATAGACGTCCCATTATCACTGAGCTTAAGCGCATAATGACGATTTTCACTTTCCACCAAATAGACAATCCCGTTAGCGCCACACCCCAATTCCTTGATAATTTTGTACCGGTTTTTATTCCACTTTCCAGTGATTAAGCTGCCAGGAAGGAGTTTACATTGATTCCTCAAAGTATTGTTCATCATCATGTGATAACAATCCCCTCAATGAACGTTTTTTATTAAAATAAGATAAAGCTTCACGAATTGCTGGCCCTGTTGGAGTGAGCCCACCTGTACTAAGCTTAGGGAAAGTTGCCGTCAAAGCTTCAAGGTTCGGGGTCCAATCAAGCAACTTTTCCACATCATTTCTTTTCCCAGGAAATACGAATACGGAAAATCGGCTGTCACCCATTCTTGCATTCATACTTAGGGAAAGATCTAATAAGGATTCTTTTACAGTTGGCAGCTTATGTTTCATACTCGCACTTGTATCGACAAGAATTAGCACTTCAAGCTTGCTAGTTTCCCCAAGCTCATCAACCACCTCCATCACTTCTCCTCGTTTATCCGGAGGGAGATCTTCCATTGTTCTTGAATCACCTAATATTTGTTGAAGTTCACGATTAATAACTCCCTGTATGGTTTGAGTCATTGCCTTTTGGGTAACCATTTGGACGGTTTGTGACAACTGCTGTGCATAGACAATTTGGCTTACACCACCCCCGGAACCAGCAATCTTCTCAATTTCTTTAAGTCCCTTTTCATCTATCACATCATTTTCCATGACACCTATGACATTGATGGTTATGCCTTGCTCCCGTGCTAAAGCAGCCATAGCAGCCGGCTCCTCACCATGATTTGAACAGCCGTCGGTAATAAGCAAAACCTGTCTTAATGTTCCTGCTTTCATGTTTGGCTCTCCCTTCCATTCAATCTATTACCATAATTGACTAAAAGGGGATAATTTATACACCAAAAACACACACTACCAAGTCACATTTCTTATACACTTTGGCAGGGGATCCATGGAGTTAACCAACTATTTCTTTACATAGCTGCCAACATAACACCTCGTTTGTAGACGACCTCCTTATCTTAATTTATGGAAAGATTTCTCGTTACTGAGCCTTTTTCCGTTTTGGTGAAACGGGGATGGATGCCCATTTCGGTGTATTATGTTTAATTTTTGAGGTTACCACTGTCATATCATCATCTATGATCCCTTTTGTTCGAATGACCTCTTCTAATATTAAATCAGATATTTCCTGTGGGTCATCTGTCTCCATTTCCTTGATTTTTCGTTTAAGCCAGAACTCGATATTTTCCACATGAGAGGGACCATCGAATACCCCATCACTCATCATTATTAAAATATCCCCTGCCTTTAGCTCCTCGGATACGACATCAACATCGAAATCCTGGATGATACCCATCGGCAGGTTACTTGATTCAATTTTAATGATTTTATCCCCCCTTTTAATGAAACTTGGTATCGAACATATTTTTAAAAACTTAGCCTTTGCATCCTGAAGGTCAATCATTGCCAGATCAAGAGTTGAAAATATTTCATCGGTCGTGCGAAGGGATAATACGGAGTTTACGGATTTAATGGCTATTTTTTCTTCTATTCCCGATTGTAAAAATTTTTGTAGCAGCTTCAAAGTCTCGGTGCTTTCAAAATGGGCCCTTTCCCCATTACCCATCCCATCACTAATGGCTATTGCAAATTTGCCGCAACCAATTTCCATGGTCGTATAACTATCTCCTGAAACAAGCCCTCCCCCCTTGGCAGCATGAGCCACACCCGTTTCGACCGTGAATTTTTTTGCTGACCTAAATATCACCTCACATTGCCCGTTTGGATAAGTTGCACACTCTTCGGAATGTACAACAATCGTTTCTCCTAAAATGTCTGAAAGCATAGGTGCAATCAACTTCTCACATTCCCCTCTGCCTTGGCAGTATGGGACACTCATCTCTATATCAACACCTCCCTGTTCAAGGCTGTATATTTCCACATAACCGATATGCAGGCCAAAATCCTGAATGGCCTCCATAATGGATTCCTCGTGTAAATGATGATTCTTCCTTTCCCTTTGAATTTCTTTCGCGAAATCATCCATCACTGCAGAAACTCCACGTAGTTGGTCCGCCACTAGCTTCCTGCTTTCTTTCACCTGCCTTTTTAATTTTTGGTTTGCTTCAAAGTAAGTAAGTTCCTGAGAAATTGCCCCAATGACCTGCGGCCCACGACTACAGTATTTCCCCCATTCTTTTGAAGTTTTTTGGGGGAGCTGTCCATTATTTTCACTTAATTGAAGCATAATTTCCTGCATACCGTCATAGGTTGTATTAAAGTTTTTAGCCCAGCATTGTTCCTTTTTAAAGCAGATTTGGCACGTTTTTTCAGTTACATTACTTAAAAAATAATCGAACTCTTTCTCATCTTCCTCCAATCTTCCTCGTTCATCTATTTGGGAAAAGCTATTTGAGAGCGCCTCAAATACATGAGAGAATTGTTCCACTCTTTGGGCGGTAACGTCCCTCACTTTCCGGGCATACTGTTGCTGTTCATCCGAGTTCTCTACGGTCCCGGGTATATGCTTTGCTATTTTATTGATTATGGAAGATGGTGTTAAAATAAATAACACCACAGCTATAAGTGATTCATAGAGGGTAACCATAATATTATTAGTTCCCTCTCCGTATAGACCAATTAGTAACGTAGCAATTAACAGGCCTGCCGCAACCCCTATCTTCCTACCCTCCTTCAACAAACCACCGAGCAGGCCTGAAAAAGCGAGGAGGCTCATTTGATAAAGGCTGGCTATACTCGCTAAGCTGAATATTAATCCGGTAACGACACCTACAGTGGAGCCTATGGCGGCCCCTCCCGCCAGCCCGAATAGGAGGACAAGGTACCGTGAAAATATATGATCGAGTGACAAGTCATATATCATCCACCCAATTGTTCCGGTCATCACCGACGCGAGTAGAATGATAATGCTGACGATCTCTTCTGTCTTTAAAGATTGTGACTTTGTCCGTATTGATAGCAGCGGGATGGACTGTATGAAAATTAAAGTTAAAATCATGGCGAGCCCCGCCTCTACTCCTATCATCATCAGGTCGTACAGCTGAATCGTTCGAAACACAAGATATTGCTCGGCCAGGTTTACCAGGAAGAGTGAAGCAAAGACGTACATCGACATCGTCTTAAATTGCCCTTCTACGGCCGGCTTCTTGATTTTATGAAATAAGAGAAGCAGGAACGCCGATGTAAAGATGACTAAACTATTAGAATAGTGAACGGTGAGCCCCCCAGCGATTAAGCCAAACAGTGCGAGTGGAGCTCGGTCACGTCTCATGAGAAAAACGGCTGCGAAAAACGGAAGCCCAAATGGTGCTAACTGCGAAAGAATTAATGCTCGTCCTAATAAAAAACCGATAATGGCTAAAGAGATACCTTTCTTTATAAAGATATCATCTGTTTTCGTTTGCAGCTGTTGGATCCAATTGATGGCTCCCTCCTTTGCTTCTTTTAACTGAACATCCCCAAGAGGTTCCATCATAGGTCTTTCTACTTTTTCCATTTCAACACCCCATTCATATTAGTGATTTTTATTATATAGAGGGCTTAACCATTTTTTTGTCAGAATTTTAAAAGCGCAAATGAAAAACGTTCGACGAAATTCTCCTTGAACAATCATTTGTATACAGGTTTTTATACCTTTTTTTAAAATACAGAAACAGGCGTTCTTTTTTTTTAAAGGAAAAGCAAAGTTTTTAGGTTATTTTTGTGGAAAATAACACGAATATATCTTTAAAAAATGGAAACCGACAATCTTTCTTTTTTTTGTTGACAATCTTTCCTCACGAATGTAAGATATAACTTGTGCTTCAGTAGCACTTACCATTATGGCGGCGTAGCTCAGCTGGCTAGAGCGTACGGTTCATACCCGTGAGGTCGGGGGTTCGATCCCCTCTGCCGCTATCTTTTAATATTAATTTTGGCCCGTTGGTCAAGCGGTTAAGACACCGCCCTTTCACGGCGGTAACACGGGTTCGAATCCCGTACGGGTCATCAAATATAAAAAAAGCGCCTCAGCACACTCAATCGAGAAAGTGTACATGAGGTGCTTTTTTTATTGGTATTGATGGCGAATCTAATAAGAGAAACACCTTTATATATATAAAAGAAGACAAGCCAGCAAGCTTGCCTTTATCTACACTATGAATAATTTCACAGGAAAAGTTGCTAATCTATTATTTTCAGCAGCAGTTTTATCCGCGTCTTCCTCCTCGACCTCCCCGTTTTGTTTCGGTGCTACGTTTAAGGGTTGTTAGGCGGTCTTCGCTATCTTTTAAGAATTTAGCCATTTTTTGCTCAAAGTTTTCCTTGGGTTGGAAACTACTACCTTTTGAGCGGAAGTCTTTGGAACGGCTGTCGTTCCCTCTTCCTTGGCGCGGACGTGGTGTGTATGCAGGTTTTTGCTCGCCTTCAGGACGGTCTATTGCTTTTTTAATGGACAAGCCAATTTTGCCATCTTTCACATTGATGACTTTCACTTCAACTGTATCGCCCACTTTTAAGTGATCGTTAATATCTTTGACATAGTTATCTGCTACTTCACTGATATGGACAAGACCTGTTGAACCTTGAGGGAGCTCTACAAATGCACCAAAATTAGTTATGCCTGTTACTTTACCTTGTAACTTGCTGCCTACTTCGATTGACATAAAAAAAATGTTCCTCCTTAGAAATGTTAAAAATCTCTTCACACTATATTATAACGAAAGTAAAAAAACAGTGTCAATATTAGTCACTATCTTCCTTTGCTTTTGGAAGATTAAAAATGATTTCACCATTGTCCGATAAGAAATAATCTCGTCTTGCTATTTTAGCAATATAGTCATCATCATTGAGTTTTACAATTTCTTCTTTAAGAAGGGTTTCACCTTTTTCCAATTTAGCTAACTTTACTTCTAATTTTTCTTTCTGCTGTACTTTTTCATCTAGTGCAACATTTTGCGTAATGAGGGTGGAAACAGCCAAAATCAAAAAGATAGCGGCGAAAACTGAATACAGTGTTAATCTACGCATAAGACCACGCTTCTTTTTTTCAACAGTTTGTACTTTTTTCTCTTGTAGAGCGACGTAGGGATTTTCTATTTTTGCCACTTTCCTCTTCCGAAGGCTACTCATGTTTTATCACTCCTCATTTCTTTTTAGTTCTCCATCTAATTACCATGCTAACTATAGAATTCTTTATTTTCAATAAAATCCCTTTTCCTTTATTATAAAACTTCCCGACGTTTTTTGTAACAAAAACCGGCAATAAATTCCATATCCTTGTTAGTATCCATTTTAAAGGTTTCCAGAAAACATTTAAAATAAAGAGAATTATTTTCCCTATCCATTTTAAAAGGACTAAAACAAATCTGCCCATACCTATGATGATGGAAATTGCAGTAACTATTACCCATTTTATCGGAAGAAATATCAGCATTTGAACCGATTTAGTTAAAAATCTGACCACCTTTATTACCAGTAAAATCAAAAACTCTAAAAAGCGTTGATAGACTCCTTTAAAAAGTGCTTGATATGCTGAAAAACCGCATAATAAGGCCAAAAATAAATATAGGCGAAACTCTCCTTCATTCACTAAAAACAAAACATAAAAAATAAGGAGACCCTGAATAATCCAGAAAAGAAAATCATGGAGGAAGACAATCCACCTCTTCCTTACTGAACGCTTCAGGAACCGGTTATACGTATCGAGGGCAGCTCCAAAACAACTGCCCATGCCTATCATCGCAAGCAACGTATAAAATTGGATCGTTAAGGTCATTTGAACAGCTTGCCAAAGAAGCCTTTAGCTTTCTCCCCGGATTGCTCATCTAAATATACAAGGTCAAAAATCTTCCCCTTGATTGAAACAATCCCTTTATCTACGTCTAAATTCTTCATTTGCAAGTTCTGACCACGTATAGATAAGAAGCCCATTGACGTTTCAAGCAAAAATTCTTCATTATCAAAGCTTTCCACTTGTTTTACTCCGGTAATATCCAATAAACGGCGGCCTTTCATCGTTACATCATGCTCTTGGATTGTTCCCTTTGTGTAACCAGCATTCGGATCAATATATTGGCTCATTTTTCATCCCTCACAGTACCACTGATTTTGTACAAGTGTATGTCCGTAAGAGGGAAATTAGAACAAAGCCTGTCCTTACTCCTCTGCTAGCTTTTCTTCTTTTACGATTGTATACATATCGGCAGCAGCTTCTTTTTTCGTCGTTTCTTGAATTTTGTCAACGCGTACCGTGACTAGCTTTTGACCAAAACGTACGGTTAATTCATCACCATCTTTTACATTCGAGCTTGCTTTAGCCTGTTGGCCGTTAATTGTAATTCTCCCTTTATCCGCTACTTCTTTAGCAAGAGTGCGGCGCTTAATCAACCTTGATACTTTTAAGAATTTATCTAATCTCATCGACATTCAATTCTCTCCTTTAATTAAAGTCCTTTAGCTTTTGCCTCATCCCAATATGAATCCAGTTCTTCTAATGTATAATCAGCAAACTTCTTGTCTTCCCTTTGAATACGCTCTTCGATATATGTAAAACGCTGGTGAAACTTCTGGTTTGCTTTATAGACAGCTTCTTCTGCTTGTATGTCATAATAGCGCGAAATGTTGACAATCGCAAAAAAGAGGTCTCCCAATTCGGATTTGATCCGGTCGATATCCGGATTCGGGTTCAGTATCTCATCTTCAAGTTCCTGCACTTCTTCTTTAACCTTTTTCCACGCTTCGGAAACCTCATCCCAGTCAAATCCGACCTTCGCAGCCCTTTTTTGATACTCCTCAGCACGAAGTAAGTTTGGCAGCGATTTTTCTATACCATCTAGAATGGATTGTGGAACATTTTTCTCGCTTCCTTTTTCTTCTTCCTTGATTTTCTGCCAGTTCACTAAAACATCTTCTTCACCGGTCACTTCTATATCTCCAAACACATGAGGGTGGCGTCGAACCATTTTTGCTGTAATTCCTTCGATCACATCATCTATTGTGAACATGCCCTCATCCTCTCCGATTTGCGCATGAAGCATCACTTGAAGGAGTACGTCCCCTAGTTCACCAATCATGCCCTCATCGTCCTCGGCATCAATGGAATCAATAAGTTCGTATGCCTCTTCTATTAGATATTTCTTCAAGCTTTGATGAGTTTGTTTCTTATCCCAAGGACATCCGTCAGGTCCCCTCAGTTCCGCGATGATCTGTCGCAACTTAGAAAATTCACGATACTGTAATGCATCTTCTTTAACGGGTGGCACATAGACACTCGTTAAGTTACTTAACTCCATTTGGCGGTCCAGTTCATAAAGTGCACATTTTGTTACTTTTTCCTGGCTACTGCCTGCCGCTGTAACGATATATACCTCGTAGTCATCTGGAAGCTTTTCCATCAAAGTCAACTTCACATTGGAAGCACTGAACGCGTCATACACCTGCCCGATTATCATATGCTGTCTAATATGCAGGTCATCTGGTGAAAGAGCAGTTCCATCTAGAAGCTGAAATCCTTCAATTGGGTCAATTTGAACGGCCTGAAATAACGGGTCAAGAAAACTTTGTCCTCCCTCAAGCTTAATAGCAATGCCTCTAGCTGGACCTTTCTCTAGCAAGAGTTGGACTGTTTTTTCTGCAACCATTGGATGCCCTGGAACCGCGTACAGAACAGAACTATTTACAGCTTCTTGTAATAATGCTTCTGAAATTTCTTCGTATACCTCTTCAAATTGATCGTGTTTTTCATATACCTTGTCAAAAGCAGTGAACTTAATTCCTTCAATTGTTAAATCTCTGATCACCGGATGATCTATCGTCCGGACGAAGCATTCTTTTGTCTTTGTTAATTTTTTATAAATCCCAAATGGAAGCTGGTCTAAATCGCCTGCCCCGAGTCCTATTATAGTAATCTCATTCATGATTTCATTTACTCCTATTCGTTATGATAAATCGTTTAAGCTTTGACCCTACAGGTATAAAGGAGAGTTCTTCCTGACTAAATAAACCTGCCCGAATGACTGCCATAACAAAAACAACTGCACCAATTCCCACACCAATCAATGCCTGAATTGTAGCTAACAGTCGGCTTTCATCTGGCAACACCACCTGAAATACGGTGTTGAATAACAGAACTGATGTACCCATGTAGACCGTACTCTTTAAAATTATAAACAGCTGCTTCTTTTCAATTAAAGGTTTTTTTATATGTACTTTCAATACTATATAAAACAATACAGTCATGATTATAAAGGCAAGTACTGTTGCTGAGGCTGCCCCTGCAATTTTGTAACGGGGCACAAGAACAAGGTTCAACGCCCATTTGCTGCACACCCCTACAATCGTAATGATCACCGGGACAATCGAATACCCTAAACTTTGAATAACTGCCGCTTTCGCCATAATGAGCGATGTAAATAATATCGATAAGGAGAAAATTGCTAAAGTAATTGTCCCCTTATCGTCAGTAAACAGCATATAATTGACCGGTTTCATTGTTACTACCAACCCGATAGCGGCCGCCATTCCAATAGTCGCACTTACACGCAGTGCTAATTTTATCTTATTAATCAATTCCTGTTTATTTCTCCTCTGAACGAATCCAGCAATAACTGGTACAAGTGCCAATGCAAAAGAGTTCGCCACGACTGTCCCTAGCTGTAGTAAGGGCTGTCCACGGTCATAAACCCCTTTCCATTCTTTTGCTTCTATTTCTCCCATCCCCGTTTCCCTTAATAGAGAATACAGGTGCAGTGAATCAACGAACTGAAACAAGATTAGAATAAGGCCCGTGATGCAAAAAGCCAAACCTTGAAAGATCAAAGCTTTGGAAATCCTGATGAAAATTGCCGGTTTGATTTTCATTTGGGAAAAAAGCTTCCATTCTTCTCTTAAGAAAACGAAAACAAAAAGCAGTACCAGTCCTGTTATGCCACCCGTAATCGAACCAAAGACTGCTCCCTTACCGACATCATAATCAGAGTAATCCCAATACACCAATAGAGTAGACAACACCAGTATTGTTAAAACCCGGATACATTGTTCAGCGACCTGCGAACTTGCTGTAGGAATCATGTCGTTTATTCCTTGGAAGTAGCCCCTTAAAACAGAAGAAAACGGCATTAATAAATAGGAAAAAGCAATGATTCTCAGCAGACCTGATAGTTGAGGATCTTTCATCATCCCGGCAATCCATTCTGCCCCTAGGAACAGTGCAATAAACATGATAATCCCTAACGAACATAAGACGACAAACGAGGTCAATAAAATATCTTTAACCGCAAAACTATTTTTAGAAGACTCCCGTTCTGCAATTAGTTTAGATATGACAACCGGGAAGCCTAGTGTAGAGAGCGTTAAAGCAACCCCATAAAACGGATATACCTGCTGATAGATATAAAACCCGATATCTCCAGCTATGTTTTGATAAGGAATGCGATAGGCCGCACTCAAAATCTTTACGATAATCGCGGCTGCACTTAGGATTAACGCGCCCCTGAAAAGTTCTTTTGAAGTTTTGTAAGGCTTTGCAGCCATTTTTTTTCCCCTTTTCACTCATATGTGGTAGTAATTATAGCATAATTGAGTGGTTGTTTTTCATAGGTTATCCATACTGTTAATGATTTTCCAATTTCCACAAAGAGGCTTGGGCCTCCCCGCTTTAAATGTTCCTCTATATTTTTTTGTCTTTATTAAAAGACAAAAAGGACAGCGATTGCTGCCCTTTTTACATCCAAAAATATAATGGCATGTCCTAACCTATTGTTCCATTTGTCTAGCTAGGAAACTTGCTGCTGTTTCAACCGATTTCTGTTCCACTTCACCTAATGTTCCTTCTTTAGAGAAAATCAAGACGGCACCAATCGGGTCACCACTCGCAATGATCGGAGCTGCTGTATATGATTGAATCTCTTCATCATTCGAATCCACGAAGGAAATCTGTCCATTTGGAGATTCCAGAACGGGATTTCTTTCTTCCATAATTTTTTCTACTAGTTCACTAACACTTTTATTTAAGTATTCTTTTTTAGATCCACCTGCCACTGCAATGTAAGTATCCCGGTCACAGATCATAACTGGGTTTCCAAGGCTATCATAAAGTGCTTCTGCATATTCTCTTGCAAAATCGCCTAATTCACTAATAGGAGAGTATTTCTTTAAGATGACTTCTCCATCTCTGTCCACAAAAATCTCTAATGGATCACCTTCACGAATGCGGAGAGTCCTTCGAATTTCTTTCGGGATGACAACTCTTCCTAAATCATCAATTCGGCGAACGATACCAGTTGCTTTCATCTAATGTTGCCTCACTTTCCTCTAATTGATTTGATAAATCCTCTTTTCGTAGCAAAATCAACACCAGCTATTGTACTTAGTATTTTTCTAATGGTAAGTTCTATGCACTTTGAAAAAATTTTTCTTTTTGATACACCTTTTTACCATAACATCTTAAAAACAGACAACTTCAAAAAGACAATCATTTTCTTTAATTTTTTGTTGCTTGAATTTCTTTTTTTACATGTTGTAAGCCTTTAGCCATCTCAAAGAGGATGTCTAACCACTTGCTTTGTTCTACACCTTTAATGTGTAAAACAAGCTTCATTCGATTGCCATCCATACCAAAGCCAACCATACGGCCGTACTTTGATCCTAGCTCAAATACCTTTTGTCCATCTACGCCGCTACTTACTTTTTCCCTGAGAAGAATGCTGATTTCCTGCTTCAATTGCTTAATGCTTTCAATTCCAGCTTTTTCAGCATACACCTTCATTTCAGCAATTAGAAATAAATAGGCGACTTCATCAGGATATTCACCGAATCGATCGAGCATTTCATCTTGTAATTCTTCCACTTCTTCTAGAGAAGTAATGCCTCTGAATCTTTTATACATTTCGATTTTCTGATGTCCATCCGCTATGTAGGCATCAGGGATATACGCATCTACTTCAACGTCAATTTCAAGTGAAGACTTTTCTTCAACTGGTTGATCATTACGTTTCGCCTCTACAGCTTCTTTCAGCATTTGAGAGTACAAATCAAAACCGACTGAATCGATGAAGCCATGTTGTTGAGCACCTAGTATATTCCCAGCTCCCCTGATGGATAAATCACGCATCGCAATTTTGAACCCTGATCCCAATTCTGTAAATTCCTTAATGGATTGGAGACGTTTTTCTGCTACTTCCGTCAAAACTTTATCTTTTCTGTAAGTAAAGAATGCATATGCTACCCGATTGGATCGCCCAACACGACCACGCAGCTGATAAAGTTGGGAAAGTCCCATTCTATCTGCTTCATTCACAATAAGTGTATTGACATTTGGAATATCCACACCGGTCTCTATAATAGTTGTACTTACTAAAACATCGTATTCGCCTTCTAAAAATCCAAACATAACAGCTTCTAGTTCCTGCTCAGACATTTGCCCATGTGCATATGTGACGCGGGCATCTGGCACCAACATGGAAATTTCTTCTGCTTTTCTTGCTATATCTTCTACCCGATTATAGAGAAAATAAACCTGACCATCCCTTGCCAATTCTCGCTCAATTGCTTCTGTTACCAGCGAGCCATTATACTCCATTACATACGTTTGGATTGGGAAACGGTTCTCTGGAGGTGTTTCGATGACAGACAAATCCCGCACGCCAAGCATGGACATATGGAGAGTCCTTGGAATTGGCGTCGCTGTCAAAGTCAATACATCGACATTGGTTTTTAAGCGTTTGATTTTTTCCTTATGCGTTACGCCAAACCGCTGTTCTTCATCAATAATAAGCAAGCCTAAGTCTCGATACACAATATCTTTGGATAAAATTCTGTGCGTACCCACAACGATATCCACCGTTCCAGCTTTTAATCCCTTTATCGTTTCCGTTTGCTGCTTTTTCGTCCGAAAACGACTCATAAGCCCAATCGAAATAGGATAGTCCTGAAAACGCTCTCTCAATGTTTCAAAATGCTGTTGGGCAAGGATAGTGGTTGGAACGAGAAAAGCAACCTGCTTGCCATCCATAATAGCTTTAAAAGCAGCGCGAATAGCTACCTCTGTCTTCCCATAACCAACATCACCACATAATAAACGATCCATTGGCCTTTCACGTTCCATATCTTTTTTAATCTCTACAATAGAACGCAGTTGATCTTCTGTTTCGTTATAGGCGAATGATGTTTCAAATTCCCTCTGCATATCCCCATCAGGTGAAAAGGCATAACCCTTTGCCGCTTCCCTTTCTGCATACAGCTTGATTAAATCATCCGCAATATTCTCAACAGATGATTGAACCTTGCTTTTAACACGTTTCCATTCCGTCCCGCCTAATTTGTAAAGCTTCGGCTCCTTGCCTTCGGAACCGACATATTTTTGGACAAGATCAATTTGGTCAACTGGTACATACAGCTTGTCATCCGCCTGATACCGGATATGTAGATAATCCTTATGAACTCCATTGATGGTTAGCGTTTCAATCCCCAAATATTTCCCGATACCATGGTTAACATGAACGACATGGTCACCGATTTTCAGTTCGGAATAACTCTTTATTCGTTCCGCATTCGATAGTTTCTGCCTGCGAATTGATTTTTTAGATTTCTTATTAAATAATTCCGTTTCCGTAATAATACTAAATTTTTGCATAGGTAATTCAAAGCCACTGTTAAGGCTGCCGCGTAAAATCTGTACTTTCCCCGGAAGAATACTGTTCGCATCAAAAAGCTCTGCCGCTTCAATATCATAATCCTCTAAAACCGAATGCAGCTTTTTCACCCGTTCATCATCCTGGCCTAGTATAACGACTGTATACTTTCCTTTTTTCCAACGTTCCAGTTCAGTTTTAAACACGTTCATCTGTCCGTGGAAATTTTGCATTTGTTTACTGGCAAAATTCAGGATATTCTGAGGATTTGTATGCGGTACATGCCTTAAAAATAATGAAAGATACACAAACGGCCTGTTTGATTTCATAATTAATTCATGCATGGGATGAGCCAATTTAATATCATGGATAATCTGCCCTTGACTTAAAAGGTCGGTATACCATCCTGCCTCTTCCTTTTCCAAAGAATCATTGATTTCCTGGATTCTACTGATTTCATCTAAGAAAACTAAGCCATTTACAGGTAAATAGTCTATTAAACTAGCTGGTTCCTCATAAGCTAAACTTAAGTATTTAAAGATTTGGTCGGGCTTATTCCCCATTTTCAGCTGTTCAAGTTCAGAGCTGATCGTTTGAACCAATTGTTCCTTTGTTTTTTCATCTTTAAGCTTTTTCAAACTTTTACTTAATCCGCTTTCGAGTTTCGATATAATTCTTTCAATGTGCCTTTCTTCTAGCAAGGCCTCACTAACCGGACCGATTGTCACTTTTTGGAGCTTCTCAATTGATCGCTGATCTTCCGTAGAAAAGGTTCTAATGGAATCTATTTCTGTATCAAATAACTCAATTCGCATTGGATTAGGTTCCGTAATCGGATATATATCGATGATACCGCCCCGAATGCTGAATTCTCCTGGAGAGGCAACCATTTCCGCCCGGTTATAGCCCATTGCAATAAATTTATTAAGCGTTGGGTCAAGTTCAATTTCTTCACCTAGTTTAAATGTAAGCTGATGCCTCTTCCAAATATCCTTTGGAGGAAGCACACGGCGAACCCCAGGAATAGGCGCAATGACAATCCCTTTCTTTCCCTCCGTCCAAAAATTCAATGCCTCTACACGTTGGGCTCTTAATTCAGGACTGGCTACACTCAAATCAGCAGCAATTAACTCATTGGCGGGATAAATATATAGTTCATCCTCTGGGATAAAACTGGATAAATCCTCATGGAATTTTTGTGCTTGCAATAAATTATGGGTTACTAATAAAATCGGCCTCTTCGTCTTTTCATATACGGCCGCCAGCAGAAGTGATCTCGAAGAACCTGTTAGACCAGATACTATTTGTTCCTTAAGTCCCTCATCAATGCCGGCTATTAACGAATGAACATCATCTTGTTTGGAGAATAAGTTTTGCAATCCATTCACAATCTGTCCCTCCTCTCTTAACGTGCGAAAACCGTTTCAAGTCCTTGTATTTTTAACCCGGCATATTCAGCCAAGGTCTCTCTTTATTAACTGGTTCATTCTCTATCTTCATATCTTTAAAACAAAACAAACGGAAAAATGCTTTGGATTTTGTCCAAAGCCCTCTCCCGCTAATGAATAATATAATCGCTTTCATATAATTCAGGGTTTCTTTGCAGCGATTCATGACAATCTTCACATATCGCCCTCACATGCATATCTCCCTCAGAATCATAAACGATCATCTCTTGACGCTCTTCATCAGTAAGTTGATTAAAACCTAACTGCTCCGTACTCAGTGCGTGTGCCTCGATAGAACCCAGCTTAGTTCCACAATGTCGGCAACGATAATGGAGAGCCATTTGGTAACCCCCTATTTTGTAATAGTGTTAGTATGTACAAAAGTAAGGGGGATTTATTCAGCGAAAGATTTTATTCTTTACTTATATCTACTCTTAGCTTATTGGTTATATTCGTTCATGACCTGTATAAATGGTTTTTCCAACCAAGCTTCACAAGAAGCGGCGCTTTTTTCAATCGTAGCCCCTACATGATTCCATTCTTCTTGGGAGAAACGCCCCAATACATAGTCAGGTACTGGAACATGGCCGATTGGGCGACCGATACCTATTCTAATTCGGTTAAAATCTTGTGTACCCAAGTGAGAAATTGTAGATTTTATTCCATTATGACCGCCTGCACTTCCTTTTTGACGAAGACGGATTCTTCCTGGCGGTAAATCGAGGTCATCATATATAATAACCACATCCGCTATTTCCACCTTAAAGAAATGCATAACAGCCGAAATCGATTCACCTGATAAATTCATGTAGGTTAGCGGCTTAAGTAATAAAACCTTTTCTCCCCGTACCATTCCTACACCATAGATTCCCTTATGCTTGGCTTGATCGAGTGAGATCGACCACTTTTTAGATAACTCATCTATTACTTCAAAACCGACGTTATGCCGTGTTTTTTCATATTGTTTACCTGGGTTCCCTAACCCTACAATAATTTTCATGATTCACACTCCGTCATTACCGATATTTAGGGAGTTACGTGTGGACGAAAATTCTAAGATCAGAATGACCCTAGAAAAATAGTACCTCAATTTCAAGCTTACCTGCAAGCGACCGGAGAACTAATTAGAAATAAACTCTATTTAAAGAAATCAATTCCCAATAGTTTTACCAGATGTAAACGGACGCATACAGAAGTAGAAAAGACGTAACTCATTAAGAGCTACGCCTATTATACCATGACTTACTTGTTTAATCCCGGCATCATGACTCTGGTGAAGCCTTAGTCTCCCTGCCTTCTTCATTTTCAGGAATACCGCCATCTTGCTGTTCACCTGTACTAATTTCCTCTTCCTGACGAGGCGCCAATACGGAGGCAACGACTTCTTCACCATCGTTGTTAATTGTAACTTGCTGATTTGTTTGAATGTCAGATATGTAGATTGTATCGCCGACCTGAAGCTCAGTAACATCAACATTAATGGATTCGGGAATATCATTAGGCTTAGCCGTAACCGTTACTTCATGAAGAGACTGCTGTAGAACACCACCGTCTTTCACCCCTTTACAGACACCGGTAAGGTTGATGCGTACTTGTGCCTGTAATTGAGCAGACATATCTACAATTAAAAAGTCAGCATGATAAATGAAATTCTTTATCGGATCCTTTTGATAATCAGAGAGCATGACTTTAAATTCAGTTCCATTCAAGTCAAGAGAAATAATACCATTTCGTCCTATTTCTTTCATTGTTTTTTGAAGTTCAATATTATTGACTGAGATGGCCGTATTGCCGTTTTGATTACCATATACAATAGCAGGGATTTCTCCGCTTTCTCTCAAGTTCCTTAAATTAGAGTGTTTTAAATCCGTACGTTCTTTTGCAGCTAATAAATTACTCATACATCCTCCGCCTTCCTAAAATATTAATTACAGGTTCACTATAATTAACAGTTCCCTAAATAGCGGTGTATTAAACATGAAAGGAATGACAGAAAGCTCTAATATGAACTTAAACGAATGATAAACAAAGAAAAGTATCGAATGGAATTCTTTTTTCCTCACTCATTCAATTACAGACTTTATGCATGAATCGCCTTTTTTTCTACCTGCTCCTCAACTTGCATGACTCTATTAAGAATTTGGCCAGCCAAGGATGAGTAAAGAATATTGTCCTTTTTCCGTGGCCTCGGTAGATTAATTTCCTTATTCATAACCACTTTGCCCTCTTCAATTAATATGACCCGGTCAGCCAGCGTAACCGCTTCTTCCACATCATGTGTAACGAGTAAGGCAGTAAAGTCTCTTTTTCTCCATAATTCTTCAATTAACCTTTGCATCTCGATTCTTGTCAAAGCGTCCAGCGCCCCTAATGGTTCATCCAATAGAAGAATGTCAGGTTCGTTCACCAATGCCCTAGCTAAGGCAACCCTTTGTCTCTGCCCTCCCGATAGAACCGATGGCCATTCATATGCTCGGTCTGCCAGCCCCACCTGCTCTAGTAGCTCTATAGCTTTTGGCTTCCAATCCCCTTTTAAACCAACACCAACATTTTGAAGAATTTTTTTCCAAGGGAAAAGCCTCCCATCCTGAAACATCGTGCGGGATGATCGATTCAGTCCGTTTAATGACTCGCCATCCACCAGTATCTTCCCTTCCGTTGGTTCATCCAGGCCTGCCGCAAGACGTAGTAAGGTACTTTTCCCGCATCCACTCTTGCCGACAATAGCTACGAATTCCCCTTTTTTAAAAGTAAGGTTTATTCCCTTTAAAACTTCAAAACCTCCAAAATCCTTCCTAATATTCTGCAGCTCCAATGAACTTCCACTTTTCATATAAAAGGCCTCCTCATTGGTATGATGGATGCCATTTCAAGCATCTTTTTTCTATTACCTTGGCAAAAACATCTGATATTTTCCCTAATAAAGCATATAAGAGAATACTGAGTACAACGATATCCATTCTCATGAATTCCCTGGCATTCATAGCCATATACCCAATTCCAGAATTGGCGGATATCGTTTCCGCGACTATTAATGTGACCCACATAATTCCAAGCGAAAAGCGGATGCCCACTAAAATGGATGGAAAAGCTGCAGGGAGAATCACGTTCCAGAATAAAGAAAAACCGCTTAACCCATAAACCTTCGCCGCTTCAATTAAACCTTTATCGACCGACTTCACACCATGAAACGTATTTAAATAGATCGGGAATAGAACTCCTAAGGCCACTAGGAATATTTTCGCTTCTTCCTCAATACCAAACCAAAGGATTACGAGCGGAATCAAGGCTAAATGTGGGATGTTTCGCAACATCTGAAGAGAAGTATCGAATAATGTTTCAGCAATGGTTGAAAGCCCATTTAACATACCAAGTACAAAACCAATAATCCCACCAATCAAAAAGCCGATTAAGGCACGCTGGGCACTGATGCCGATATAGTCTATAAGTTCTCCTGTTTTCAATAAAGCAATGCCTGCTTTAAGAACTTCAGTCGGAGCAGGTAATATCCGCTCCGACAGAATGCCCCACAATGACAGCAACTGCCAAGCTACCAGTAGAAAAACAGGTACAAGCCACGTTATGAAAGGGAACTTATTGAACTTTTTGTTTAACTTTTTCTTCATTTTTATTTTCACTTCCTTTTGTAGGGTAGTGGTTGTTGGCTAATATTTCTCCAAATGGACTCGTAGCTTTTGACACGGGACCTTGCAGCTGTTCAACAGGGAGTATAGGGAATAACAGTTCCGCCACTCGATATGCTTCTTCTAAATGAGGATAGCCAGATAAAACAAAGGATTCTACCCCAATTTCCTCATATTCTTTCATTCGTGCAGCAACGTTCTCTGCGCTTCCGACTAATGCTGTACCGGCGCCACCACGCACAAGACCTACACCTGCCCATAGGTTAGGGCTGATTTCAAGGGAATCCCTACTGCCGTTATGAAGTTGGGACATCCTCTTCTGACCAACTGAATCAAACCGCTCGAAAATCTTTTGTGAATTTTCGATCATTTCATCATCTACATATTTAATGAGTTCATCTGCTGCCTGCCAAGCCTCTTCTTCTGTTTCCCTTACAATGACATGCATACGGATACCAAATCGAACTTCGCGGCCGTACTCTGCTGCCTTTTTACGAACTTTTTCAATTTTTTCAGCCACTTGTGCTGGTGGTTCACCCCAAGTTAAATACACATCAATATGCTTTCCTGAAATATCAATGGCCGGGTCAGATGAACCTCCAAAGTATAGTGGAGGGTAAGGTTTTTGTACCGGAGGCAACAGAATATTCCCACCTTCAACCTTCAAGTGCTCCCCTTCAAAATTCACCTGATCTTCAGACATTTCCGCTCTCCAAATATCCAAAAATTCATCTGTTAACCTATAACGATCCGTATGGTTCAGAAATACACCATCACCAGCCAATTCGACAGGATCTCCTCCAGTTACTACATTGATTAGAAGGCGACCACCCGACAGCCGGTCAAAGGACGCAGCCATCCGGGCTGCCAAGGTCGGTGACATTAAACCCGGACGAATGGCTACTAAAAATTTCATTCTTTCCGTTGCAGATATTAATGAAGATCCCACTACCCAGGCATCTTCACAAGACCGTCCAGTTGGAAGTAATGCTCCTTCAAACCCAAGATGGTCAACTGCCTGAGCAATTTGCTTCAAATAAGGAAGTGTAATAGGTCTCCCACCCTTAGTTGACCCTAAATAACGACTTTCTCCATGTGATGGAATAAACCAAAATACTTTCATTTTTATTTCCCCCTTAATTTTTTTTAACATCTATTGATGCATCGAAAACATTTACTTCGGTTGGAATTAATTTAAGATTGTAAAATGTATCAGCAATTTTTTGTTGGTCGTTCAGAGCCGTTTTTGAAATTTCCTCTAGTCCATATTCTTTTCTTTTTAATGTTTTATCTAATGCCTCAACACTCATCCCAATCTCTGGAGCTAAGAACTCTGCAACATCCTTTGGGTTTTCTTCAATCCACTTATCTACTTTTTTCAATTCCTCTTTAATAATTTTCAAGACTTCTTTATTCTCTGCGAATGTATCCGTTGCCAAAAAGAATTCTCGATTCGCCACTAATCCTTCTCCATCCTGAATCGTTTTTGTTTCAAGTTCTAGTTCCGCTGCAGATAGAAATGGGTCCCATATTACCCAAGCATCAATCTGATTTCCTTCAAAAGCAGCCCTCGCATCAGCCGGTGGCAAGTAGACGGGCTGAATATCGTCAAGAGTAAGATCCGCCTCCTCTAATGCTTTAACTAATAAATAATGAACATTGGACCCTTTATTCAAGCCTACTTTCTTGCCTTTTAAATCTTCCACACTCTTTATAGGCGAATCCTTTTGCACGACTATGGCTTCTCCTGAGGGGTTTGCTGGCTGATTAGCCACATAGACAAGTGGGGCCTTAGCAGCCTGTGCAAATATCGGTGGTGCCTCTCCTGTGTGCCCAAAATCAAGACTTCCAACATTCAAAGCCTCAAGCAGCTGAGGCCCAGCAGGAAATTCAGTCCACTTAACGGTATAACCCACTTCTTTTAAACGTGTTTCCAGCTCTCCTTTTGATTTTAAAATATTTAATGTCCCGAATTTTTGATAGCCGATTCTGATAGTCTTATCACTTTCTTTTGCGTTAGCACTCTTTGTACTGCTTTTTTCCTGCCCACATGCTCCTAATACCAGCATAATGATGCTAAGAATACTCAGTATCCACACATTGCATTTTTTTTCCATACTATACACCCCTCATAAAACTGATTTGTATAAAATAAAAAGCTCCTTTTCTTCACCAAAAGTACAATAGGTCAAAAAGATGCCTAATGTGAGATGGTAAGTGAAAAGGAGCCTTCGGTAGCCCGATCGGCCATTTAATTTGTGAGCTTTTTTCTTACTCAGAACCAGAAAGAGAGTTTTTTCTTTAGATTCATAAAATATAAATTGAATATGTATACATATTAATATCAGTATTCACACCTGTCAACTAAGAATTAATTTATTTTCGGAATAATTCAAATATTTTATATAAAAAAACATGGCGGACACTAGGCCCACCATGTTTTCTTTATTTTTTATCAATCAAATAATGTGCTAACAGATTGTTCTTCATGAACACGAATAATTGCTTCCGCAATCAAAGGAGCTACAGAAAGCCCAACAATTTTATCGATTTTCTTGTCTTCAGATAGAACAATCGAATTTGTTACGACCAGTTCCTTGATAGTTGAATTTTGAATCCGTTCGATAGCAGGGCCCGACAGGACTGGGTGTGTACAACAAGCATAGACTGCTTTCGCACCATTCTCTACAAGTGCATTAGCTGCAAGTGTAATAGTACCTGCTGTATCGATGATGTCATCAATCAGGATTGCCGTTTTACCTTCAATATTACCGATGATGTTCATGACTTCAGCCACATTCGGTCTTGGACGACGCTTATCGATAATAGCAATCGGTGCTTTTAAGCGATCTGCCATTTTACGGGCACGCGTTACTCCACCGTGATCCGGAGAAACGATGACAATGTCACTTAGATCTTTTTCTTTGAAGAAATCAGCTAAAATTGGAACTGCAACAAGGTGATCAATTAGAATATCAAAGAAACCTTGGATTTGTGGCGCGTGTAGATCCAATGTGATGACACGATGGGCACCAGCTGTTTCTAAAAGATTCGCTACAAGTTTAGCTGTAATTGGTTCACGAGCACGTGCTTTACGGTCTTGTCGAGCATAACCGTAATAAGGCATTACTATATTGATTGTTTTAGCTGAAGCACGTTTTAGAGCATCGATCATAATTAAAAGTTCCATTAAATTTTCATTGACTGGTTGGCTTGTTGATTGGATTACGTAAACGTCACAACCACGAATACTTTCTTCAATATTAATCTGAACTTCACCGTCACTGAAACTTGTTACGCTACATTTTCCAAGTTCAACACCGATTGCAGCAGCAATTTCTTGAGCTAAATCAAAGTTTGAATTTAAAGAGAATACTTTTAAATTAGGATCTAAATACTGATTTGACATGATGACCTCCGTGGGTTAATTATTAAATTTTAACTTTTTCACATAATCTTCTTTGTTTACTTGACGAGCACGAGCAACAGATAAAGCTTCCTGCGGTACATCTTGAGTGATGGTTGACCCAGCAGCTACATATGCCCCTTTTCCTATCGTTACAGGTGCAACAAGATTAGAATTACAGCCTATAAAAACATCGTCTTCAATCTTCGTCAAATGTTTATTTGTACCGTCATAATTCACGGTAATAGATCCGCAGCCAATATTAACATTCTCTCCAACCTCTGCATCCCCAATATAACTCAAATGAGAGGCTTTGCTTCCTTTACCAAAAACGGTTTTTTTAATTTCGACAAAATTACCGATTTTAACAGAATCCTGAATATCGGATTGAGGTCGAACATGTGCAAAAGGACCGATTTTAACTAAACTTCCAATACTGCTTTCGTGTACAACCGATTGGTGAATTTCAGTTCCATCACCAATTTCACAATCACTAATCTCCGAATTAGGACCAATCAGGCAATCCTGCCCGATAATACTTTTCCCTTTAATCAATGACCCAGGATAAATAACCGTATCCTGCCCAATTTTCACATCAGCTTCAATAAACGTTGTAAGTGGATCGATAATCGTTACACCATTTCTCATATGTGATTCATTGATACGACTCCGTAGAGTTTGCTCAGCCTGCGATAAAGCCACTCGGTCGTTTACACCCAATGTCTCATCAAAATCACTTGATTGAAAGGCTGTCACCGATTCGCCTTCTTCTTTTAAAATTTCAATAACATCCGGCAAATAATATTCACCTTGGACATTATCATTTGAAACTTTTTTCAGCGCGCTAAATAATGCCTGATTATCGAAACAATATGTACCGGTATTTATTTCCTTAACATATCTTTCTTCATCTGAGGCATCCTTATGCTCGACGATCTTTTCAACCAGGCCGTTCTCACTGCGAAGAACTCTTCCATAGCCATCCGGATTATCCGCATATGCTGTCAGAATCGTTGCTTTCGCCTTGCTTTGCTCATGCAATGTTATAAGCGCTTCCATCGTCTCTGCTTTGATTAACGGTGTATCTCCGCAAATAACAAGGGTAATTCCACTCTTATCGGATAAAACGTCTCCCGCTTGCATTACAGCATGTGCCGTGCCTAATTGCTGCTCTTGTAATGCATACTTGCAAGAATCACCAAGCTGTTCTTGAACTTTTTCAGCTCCATGGCCGATAACTGTTACAATATCTTCTATCTGAAGTTGATTGACTTGATCGATAACATGTTGTACCATTGGTTTTCCGCAAACAGGGTGTAAAACCTTGTAAAGCTTAGATTTCATCCTAGTACCTTGCCCAGCGGCCAAAATTATTGCATAGCGATTACTCATAACAGGCCTCCATTTTCACCTTTTTATCCACTAAAAATATTATCTCAAATAGTGATTCATTTCAAGGTAACAATTAAAAGTACATATTATTGTCAACAGCTAATTCAAGAAAAAGTTCAATTTTCTACCTACTCGCAAACTTTATTTTTGATGTTTTAGTATTTATTAAATCCTTTAAATATTAATTATTTGCCTACAAAAATGAGATTTTTTCATTATCCCCTTAATGGCTAGAAGTACACAAATGATATCTCCTCACCCTTTTTAATACGTTCCACTCCTTATGTTAAAGCATTGCTACAATTGCATTTTGCCCTATGTAAACATCATTTAGAAGCACAACCACTGTTGTAAACTTCCATTCCGAATCCGAGTTACCTAGTCATTTCACATTCAGACTTTCACAGGTTACGTTAACATTTTTACAAAATAGTTAAAATGCCTTTTAACTAAAAATAATAAAAAATTAGTGTGTCCAAAAATGTTTAAAAAATAAAAAGAGGGGGTATTTAAATTTTTGAAGATATTAACATAAATAATACAAAATAAGACAATAGTGGAACAAAAAGCGATTAAAGTTGTTAAGTAAAAAAACTATTCTGTTTTGAAACAATAAAAAAGAGCACTACTTATGAAGTAGGCTCTAGATGCACGAATTTTAAATTTAAAGTTCAAAATTAAGAGTGATTAAGAAGCTCCAGCTCCCGCTTCCTCTAATTCAGTTTCAAGTTCTCCTAATCGATGATATTCTGTCAAGACAGCTTCTTGAATTTTCCCGCGTGTAGAGGAATTGATTGGATGTGCGATATCTCGGAATTCTCCATCTGGAGTTCGTTTACTTGGCATTGCTACAAATAAACCATTGTTTCCGTCGATTACACGAATATCATGAACCACAAATTCATTATCCAGTGTAATTGATGCGATAGCTCTCATACGACCATCCGTATTCACACGGCGTAATCTTACGTCAGTTACTTCCATTTAAGCTCACCATCCCTTTTTGTTGTTGTTAAAACTTAAAGTACATATTCAACAAAAAAACGTGAACTCCTTCTATTATCTGTAAGTTTTTTAGAAAATTCAGCCTAGTTTTCAAAAAAAATAAAAATCCCCCTTAAATTTCAGGGAAAATGCCCATGACGAATTCCCCCTAAAAGAAGACAAAATAAAAAACGCCCGTTTATTTAACGAGCGCAACCACTTCTATTTCCACTAGTGCATCTTTAGGAAGACGTGCAACCTCTACACAAGAGCGTGCAGGCTTATGACTTGAAAAATATTCCCCGTATACCTCATTAATTGAACTGAAATCGTTCATACTTTTAATAAATACTGTAGCTTTAATGACTGTTTCTAAAGAGGCGCCTGCTTCTTTCAATACAGCCTGAAGATTTTTAAACACTTGATGTGTTTGTTCTTTAACATCTCCTGTTACCATTTCACCAGAAGCAGTAAGAGGAATTTGACCTGAACTGAAAAATAACTTATCTACGATCACGCCTTGTGAATATGGACCAATTGCAGCTGGTGCTTCATTCGTATGTATCGTTTTCATGAAAAATTCCCCCTAATTCTTTTTCGTAAGATAATTGCCACGACTGACATTTATTTTCTTATCTCTTTCAACTACCTGCGTCAATTTAATTAATGAAACATAGTCCTCTACGAGACATTCTTCTGTATGTTCGGATTCCACTAGCACGGCAATTCCGGCAACGGTAGCCTTAAATTCATCCAGCAAGCTGACCATACCATTAATCGTACCTCCAGCTTTCATGAAATCATCAACAATCAATACATTCGAACCCTCTACCAGACTTCTTTTTGAGAGCACCATTGTCTGAATTCTCTTTGATGAGCCAGAAACATAGTTAATACTCACTGTAGAACCTTCTGTTACTTTATTATTTCTTCTTACTATGACAACAGGAACATTCAAATAATTTGCCACTGCGTATGCTAATGATATCCCTTTGGTTGCCATTGTCATGATGACTGAGACATTTTTTTTAGCATACATGGAAGCGATTATTCTGCCAACCTTATTCACCGTTTGCGGATGTCCTAATATGTCGGTCATATACAGATAGCCGCCCGGAAGTAGCCTTTCAGGACTAGCGATTGTATCGCATAGTTCATCTATAAAGGCATTGGCTTCATCTTCCTTGATGGAAACAATATATTTCACTCCACCCGCGGCACCTGGCACGGTCGTTAAAGACCCTATACCGCGTTGTTCAAAGGTATCTTTAATGATTGTTAAATCCTCACTTATCGAAGATTTGGCAGAACTATACCTTTCAGCAAAGTAGGTCAGCGAAACAAGTTCCCCTGGATGTTCTAATAAATAATTTGTCATATCGACTAGCCTCTCGCTGCGACGAAATTTCATTGAAACACCCCCTTTGTAAATTCCGAATATTATATTGCAACTATACCATTAATGTACGTATCTATTCAAGGTCGTTTCGATCACCTAACAAGCGCACTGCATAGACTTGATCACAAAATCCGCGAAGACCATTATAAATTCTTTGCATGCGGGAATCATGTTCCACCAAACCAAAAACGGTCGGACCGCTTCCGCTCATTAAGACAGAATCTGCTCCAAATGTCTTCATTTGATCTTTAATATTCGCAACCTCGGGATATAACTGCAACGTCACTTGCTCAAGTACATTCCCCAAACCTTGGCAAACATCTTGATAGCTGCTTTCCTTAATGGCTGAAATCATACTAGGGACATCAGGATGTTCCATTTTTGCAATTTGCAGCCTTTTGTAAATATCAGCAGTCGATACACCGATTGTCGGTTTAGCTAAAATAACCCAGCATTTTGGCGGTGCAGGAAGATGCGTGATTTTTTCCCCACGGCCCCTAGCCAACGCCGTACCCCCATACACACAAAATGACACATCAGAGCCAATCTCAGCTCCAATTTCCGCAAGCTCATCCATAGAAAGACCAAGCTTCCACAGTCTATTCAAACCTCTTAATGTAGCAGCGGCATCACTGCTTCCACCTGCAAGTCCTGCTGCTACAGGTATATTTTTCTCTATAGTAATAGAAACACCTTTATTAATTCCAAAACGTTCCTTTAGGATAAATGCAGCTTGATAAGCTAAATTCCGATGATCATCCGGAACAAATCGATTATGGGATAGAATCTGAATGTGATTTCCCTTTATTTCTTTTAGTTCAATTCTATCGGCAAGGTCGACTGTCGTCATGATCATTTCTACCTCATGATACCCATCAGGCCGTTTGAAAAGCACATCCAAAGCCAAATTAATCTTAGCCGGGGCTTTTTCCATAAGCTTCAATATGTCCACCTACTTTAACGTTCTTAAAAGTTCTTGTCCTATTTTATCATATTTGTTTATATTCTAAAGGTTTTTTCATCGTAATTTCAATGTATTGAAGTGGAGATTGAACTATAGAGGGGAATAGTCACCTATAGACACTTGGAAGAAGGGATCGCTCCTACTCCACAAAAAGTGTGAATATGCAGCCGATTTGTATTGATCCATGCATAAAAAAACCAGACTCCATATCTACAATGTAAGCATAAATGAATATGACTATACATTGTAGAAAGAGTCTGGCCTTGTTTATAAGGACAGCATGATTCCATTTAGTGTTTGTCTTACTCTTTATCCACCAATTGACGTTGTGCTTTTTCGACAGCTAGTTTTACCATGTTTCCTGCGTCCCGAGCTCGAATTCCTCCCCAGCCCTCTTTCTGGACAACATCGTAAAATCCAAGTTCTTTTGCCAATTCCTCTTTAAAACCTTCTGACATAATCCCTTTTTTTCTACTCAAGCGAAACAACCCCTTTCACATGCTGTCACATGCCTAGTGTTTGCATCATACGCTATTTCATAACACCCTTTTTCATCCTAAACTAGTTAGTATTAGATATTTAACACAAAACAAAAAGCAGCAAACATAATTGTTCGCTGCCTCCTCTAAGTTACATCTCTTGTTGTTTGTTTAAAAATGTTAGTTCCACGGTTTCCGTTAAAACATCCGCATAGCTGTAAGATACTCTTTCAAACGCATTTTCATCTTGGTCGAGCTCAATTACAAAAACAGCCGGATAAGTTTCCGCCAAAGTTCCAAAACGTTCTACAGTCTTTCTTCTTCCACCGTTTGCTTTTAAAAGCAATCTTTTACCTAGGTTTGAATCAAGTGCAGTTTTAATATCAGCTAGAGTTTTTGGCATTTTCGGTCCACCTCACTAAGTTTAGTATATCACAAATTGTAAATATACGCAAACAAAATAATAAATTATATCAGCACTTAAAAATGTAGTCAATATATTTTTACCTGAAATTCGGCAAAATCGCGAACATTTTTATTATATCCTGGTAAATGAGAAAATATGTAAACGAACTATTCATTATAAAATATGCCGAATTTTCGTAAATAAATCCACTTCTAGGCTCTTTTCATCTAGAAAAAGCAGATTATTTGTTATGATATCCGAATTCTAACATGATAAAAGCGAGCTGCATTCTTTCAAAATGCAGCTCGTTTATTCTTCCTGAAATGGCTTAAAGGGAAGCCCTGTCCGCAGCACCCCTTTTGTTTCAACTCCACCTAAACCTTTCTCTCCCGTTAACGTATTCCGAAGAACATCCCATACATGGATATGTTCTATAAAAGGCGTAAAGCTTACCTTCCCGACAATATATACTGGATCAAGAGCATGTATATTAACACGTGAAGGTGAGCTTGCGAAATTGGCCCCAGCTTGGATAAGGGATTCAAAATGGGATTGACAAGCTCCTGCAAATATAATCAATTGATCCAAATGAGATACCTTCTTCCTCGCCTCTCGTACGGTCTGTACAAAGTCCCTTGAGTGACGATAGGCATTGATATCGCTCATTGGTCCTTTTGATTTAGAATAGGCATCATGACCAGTGACAACAAGGATATCCGGCCTGTAATGGTCCAATAACCCCCCTATTCGCTGGGCCATTTCCTTTTCGTTGCAATAGACACCGTTAACTGGAATACCGAATTTCTGATATAAATCCAGGCATTTCCTAAGGTAGGAAGCATCACCGTCCACATGAAGCACCCTACCTGGTATCTGAAAATATTCGCCACTATAGCGGTACCCATTACTGGATAGATAGCCGCTTTTTTGTTGCTGCAGCTCTAAGTCCTGTGTTAATAAGCGGTAAGATTGTTCCTGAAGTACCTCATTGGACCTTTGTCGGACATTTCTCTCATTATCATTTATTATCATTAAGTCTTGAAAAGGTGCATCTGCAATCAATCGGATATCTTCCCCATAAAGAATCGCTTCACGTCTTCCATCAATATCACGGATATCGATTACTCGAAACAACACGTCGCATTTATAAGAAACCCGACCAACAATATCGTTTATTTGAATATTCATGGCCTCACCCCATGAGAAGACTTATTTTCAGCCCGCCCTAGATTATTTTCATTCTTAAGTTATGCGAACCATTCTTGAAAGGTGAAAGTAAAGGAGACTACATATATCTATTGGAAGAAGAAGTCTATTCCCCTAAGGCTATGCTTAGATAAAAAAAAGCCGGAAGCTGGGAGTAGACCCGTTCCGACTAAAACTTTTCTAACATTTACCTTATTTGAAATTCGGTAATAACGCATCACTCAAGCGGCCAAATTCCTTAATGCTTAGTGTTTCACCACGTCTTGTTGGATCCACGTCTGAGGCTTCGAGAGCGTCAAGGATAAGTTCTTTTTTCGATTTCCCATCTGGTAGTTGACTTGTTAAGTTATTTAAAATCGTTTTCCGACGTTGCGCGAAACTAGCACGGGTAACAATAAATAAGAAATCCTCATCTTGTACTTCAACAATCGGCTTAACCCGCTTAGTCAGACGTATTACCGCTGAATCGACATTAGGTTGCGGCATGAAAACCGTTTTCGGCACAATCATCACTGTTTCTGCTTCGGTATAATATTGGATGGCGATGGATAAAGAACCATATTCCTTTGTCCCAGGTTTAGCAGCAATTCGATCAGCCACTTCTTTTTGCAACATACACACAATGCCTCTTATGGGAAGGTTCTCAGACAAAAGCTTTAAAATAATAGGTGTTGTGACATAGTAAGGTAGATTTGCAACAACCATCAAGTCTGAGATATCAGCGAATTCCTCTTCAATGACCTTTTTTACATCCGCTTTTAGAATATCCTCATGAATGATGTTCACATTGTTATAAGGTGACAGTGTATCCGATAAAATCGGCAGCAAACGCTGATCAATCTCAAAAGCCGTGACTTTTTTGCTACTTTTCGCTAGTTGTTCCGTCAAGGCGCCTATTCCCGGCCCAATTTCAATGGCGCCGCTTTCCTCGGTCAACTCAGCATGATCGACAATACGTTTCAAAATATTCGTATCAATTAAGAAGTTTTGGCCTAAGCTCTTTTTAAAAGAGAATCCGTGCTTCTTTAGTATTTCTTTCGTTCTGACAGGGGTTGCAATATCCTTATTCATGTTTTTCCTCCTGATTTATCTGTACAATTGCTTCATAAAAAGCCTCAGTTGATATTTGGAACATTTTTAATCTCTTATATAACTGTTTCCCATTTGTAAAACCAATCTTCAAGATAGAGCCAAGTCTTTCCCTTCGCTCTTTGGCACCTGATCCTCCGATTAAACCTGCATCTATTAAATCCTGCTGTGAAATCTCTTCTGAAGCCTCTTCATCCATTAATTGAGCGTCTTTCAAGGCATTACGAATTGCTTCAGGGGAAGCGTGCTCCACACCTATCCCTCTCCCAGACTTAGGAAGTGCTTCTTTTTTCGTTAAAAAGGCGTGTTTACAGCCTTTTACTTGTTCTGAAATTATATTCCTGATTTTTTGTCCAGGAAAGTCCGGATCTGTAAAAATGATAACTCCTCGTGTCTCTTGTGCAAGCTTTACCTGCTCAATGCAGGATTCATTCACCGCAGAACCATTCGTTTCTATTGTATCAGCATTAACAGCCCTTTTTATCGCTACCGTATCATCTTTACCTTCTACAACAATTATTTCTTTGATTTTTTTCATGTTTTCCTCCATACAGAAAAGCGCAAGCACTTTGATTAGCTCTTTAAAACGGACTTTACTCAGATAGACAATTACCTTTTGAGTCATCGTTTTTCCCATGAGTTAGAATCTAGAACTAGACACCATTGCTAAATAAAAATAATTTTACCGCTTATTGTGGAAACCCTATGACTTATTGAATCGTCTATCTTATTAAAACAGTTTTACACTGGGGTTTTCAACAAATGGAAAATAAAACGTCAAAAAACAGGAGACAATTTATCTCCTGCGAGAGAAACCTTATTAGTTCAATACGCGAATCTTTACTTTCTTTACACCCCAGCGATATGCATCATTTTTTGAGGAAAAGAAGACATCTATCCTATTTCCCTTTATCGCTCCGCCTTTGTCAGCAGCTACTGCATAGCCATAACCTTCTACATATACTTTCGAACCCATTGGAATTACACTTGGATCGACCGCAATAATTTTGGCATCAGGATTACTCTTAAGGTCCACACCCGTTGAAGTAACACCTGAACAGCCCTTACAACTTGCTGTATAAGCCGTTGATGAAACATAAATCTCTTTTCCACTTGTAGAATTAACATTACTCGCTCCGCGTGATGCCTGAGCAACCGTCGTTTTTGTTCCGACCGTTATAACCTTATCCTGCTTTTTATTTACGACTTTTTCTGAAAGTAATTTTCTTTTGACCTCTTTGCCATTCTCCTTAATAACTTCATATTCCTTAGAAATGAGTCCGTCTTTTCCTTCTTTGACGATATTCTCTTTCCCTTTCGATAAGGAGTCATCTTTTTTAGTTATGACAGCAAAGTCCACTGGTTCTTCCACTACATCGGTGACTTTTTCAATTCGAATAACGTTTACCGTATTCTTAGCTTCAACTTTTTCGACTAATCCCGGCTCAACTCGATCCAAATCATTGAGCTTTACACCTTGTTGCTTTAAAAAGTCAGCGACAGTAGTCGAAGTTGACCATACCTGCTTTTCGTTTCCACCTACCACTAATTTTAGTGAAAAAGCCTTATCGATGGCAACTTCCATATTCGCTTCCATCTTCGTGTTTTTTGAAGGTGTGATTTTATCCTTCTCATTCACTTCAAGGTCTTGTTCCTTTAAAAATTCTTCCACCGTATCGGCTGTTGACCAAACCTCCTCAGTCTCTTCATCTTGTACCAAAGTAATTTTTTGAGCAGGCTTCCAGACAACTTCTAGATTATCCTCTACCTTACTGTCTCCTGAAGGGTGGACATAGTCCGCAGCTTGTACGGTAATCTCTAAATCTTTTAACATATCATTTACAGTAGCTGCGTGTGTCCGCACTACCTCTTTTTTTCCGTCCAGCATTATTGTAACAGTATGCTTTGTTCCTTGATGGATTAGTATTCCCAGTGCCGTAGAAACAAGAATCGCACTGCATATTGCAATTACCATTCTCTTCTTTCCTAGCTTGGGAATAAGGTTTTTCATAGTTTTTAATAGAATGAAAAACTCCTCCTTCCTCCCGGTGATTATATAGACATAGTTATCAAGCTGTCAACCCATTCACTTCTCATTCAGGAAATTACTACCTATTATGCATATTCTCTATTGAAAAGGAAAGGGCGAATTCTCGACATAATATGCCTATGATAGGAGTGAGATTTGTAGAAACCTTAAAAAATGCGATTTTAGTTAGCAGACCCCGGGAGATAGTGTCAAAAATGCTGTCAGTTAATGCCGAATAATTTCTTAGCATTATCCGTCGTCGCTTGAGAAACTTCCTCTACTGAAAGTTGTTTAATTTCAGCGATTTGTTCAGCGACAAGCTTCACATAGGACGGTTCATTACGCTTTCCTCTATAAGGGTGTGGTGCTAAATAGGGGCAGTCTGTTTCGATTAGTAGACGATCTAAAGGTACTGCAGCTGCCACCTCTTTTGGCTTTTTCGCATTTTTAAAGGTTACAGGACCTCCCAATGAAATATAGAAGTTCATATCAATACATTCCATTGCCGTTTCAGCACTACCACTAAAGCAATGCATGATGCCTCCTACTTCTGATGCCTCTTCTTCCTTTAATATGTTCACGATATCCGCGGTCGCTTCCCGATTATGGATGATAATGGGTAGACCTACCTTTTTAGCCAATCGGATTTGCTTCCTGAACACCTCCATTTGGATAGCTTTCGGTGATTTATCCCAATGATAGTCAAGTCCCATCTCTCCTATAGCCACAACCTTAGGATGAGAGGATAGATCCTCAATCCATTTTAAGTCTTCTTCTGTCATATCTATCGCATCTACAGGATGCCAACCGACTGCAGCATACATAAAATCATAAGTTTCTATTAATTCCATCGCTCTAGTTATAGTTGGTCGGTCAAACCCGACGACAACCATATTATTCACTCCTGCTTCCTGTGCTCTTTCGATGACGTCTTCGAGGTCCTCGTTGAATTGCTCCGCATTTACATGCACATGTGTATCAAATAACATACTTTTCTTCCTTTCTAGCACTATTTTATAAAAAAATGAGAGTTTTATGTTTCACATTTAGGTAACAAAAATATTACAAATATTCCCTTTATGTATCAACACCAAATATATGACTAAAAACATAGACCCTATAATAGTTATGTTTTCCAAAAGTATAAAGAAAAAACATAAAAGTGTTTCATATGAAACACTTTTATGTTTTGAGTTTATTTTACCTTCGAACCATTTGGAATGGAGGCATCTATTGTAGCAACAGAGAGAACACCATCCTGGCTACCAGCCAAAATCATCCCCTGAGAAAGCTCGCCACGAAGCTTCACAGGTTTCAAATTCGTTACACAAATCACTTTTTTCCCTACTAAATCTTCAGGTTTATAGTGTTGAGCAATACCTGAGACAACCTGCCGCTTTTCATATCCTAAATCAAGCTGCAATTTAAGAAGCTTATCTGTTTTCTTTACTGGCACTACTTCTATGACCTGAGCTACACGAAGCTCTACTTTTGTAAAGTCATCAATAGTAATTTCATCAACCTCTGGAATAGTCTCTTCTACTTTTTCTGCAACCTTAGGTGTTCCACCCTGCATTTGTTCTTTAATATATAAAACTTCCTCTTCCATGTCTAAACGAGGGAAGATTGGATCTCCCTTTAGCACTTTTGTTTCAGAAGGAATCTGACCGAAGTCCGCTAAGCTATCCCACGACTTTAAAATTTCATCCTGGATGTTAAGCTGAGCAAAGATTTTTTCCGGTGTTTGTGTCAAAAATGGTTTCAGAAGGATAGCCGTCCTGCGTAAAGATTCTGCCAAATGCACCATAACACTCGCAAGCTCTTCTTTTGTTGCTTCATCTTTTGCAAGCATCCATGGCTGAGTTTCATCGATGAACTTATTTGTTCTGCTGACAAGCTGCCAAATAGATGTTAAAGCAACTGAAAATTCCATGTTCTCCATGGCTTCCTCATACTTGCCCACAGTATCTTGATTCATTTCTAACAGTGCCTTTTCAAACTCATTATTCGAACCTTTGTAACTTGGAATTACACCGTCAAAATACTTATTGACCATTGCTACTGTTCGATTTAATAAGTTCCCTAAATCATTCGCCAGATCAAAATTGATTCTTTCTACAAATCCTTCCGGCGTAAATACTCCATCTGAACCAAATGGAACTTCGCGTAGAAGGTAATAGCGTAATGAATCCAAGCCATATCGATCAATTAATGTAACAGGGTTGACTACATTTCCCTTTGATTTCGACATCTTACCGTCTTTCATGAGCAGCCATCCGTGGGCAAAAACTTTCTTAGGAAGCGGTATGTCCAGAGCCATTAACATAATAGGCCAGTAAATCGTATGGAAACGAACAATTTCCTTTCCGACTAGATGCACATCCGCCGGCCAATAATTCAGGTATTTAGAATCATTATCCGTTCCATACCCTAAAGCTGTAATATAATTAGTCAACGCATCAATCCAGACATAAATAACATGCTTTGGATTTCCTGGTACTTTAATACCCCAATCGAACGTTGTACGGGAAACAGCCAAATCTTCCAATCCTGGTTTAATGAAGTTATTAATCATTTCATTTTTACGGGATTCCGGTTGTATGAACTCTGGGTTTTCCTCATAAAACTTTAGCAACCGATCTGCATACTTACTCATCTTGAAGAAATAAGACTCTTCTTTTACCTTTTCAACAGGTCTTCCGCAATCTGGACAGTTTCCATTGCTTTCTTCAACCTGACGTTCCGTGAAGAAAGATTCGCAAGGTGTACAGTATAATCCTTCATATTCGTCCAAGTATATATCGCCCTGATCAAGTAACTTCTTGAAGATTTTGGCTACCACATCTTTATGACGATCTTCGGTTGTCCTAATGAAATCATCATAAGAGATATCAAGCTTTTGCCAAAGCTCTTTAATTCCTGATACGATATTATCTACATATTGCTGCGGAGTAATTCCCTCTTCCGCCGCTTTACGCTGGATTTTTTGACCGTGTTCATCTGTTCCTGTTAAGTACATCACATCAAAGCCACGCATCCTTTTATAACGAGCCATAGCATCCCCTGCCACTGTCGTATACGCATGCCCTATATGTAAATTACCACTAGGATAATATATGGGTGTTGTAATATAAAATGTTTTTAATTTATCCTGCACTTTATTCCCTCCTCAACTTTTAAAAAACTGGCTTTAGGACTTGGCCAAGCCAATGAGACTACTTTAAAACTATTATCTCTATTTTAACTCTATATACTATTCTACGCGACAAGAATCATTAATCAAATTATCTTGATAATAGAATAAAAAATATTATAAGTAGATACCCCAGTTAAACCTTCGATATCAGGACACACGCCCCCATATTATGTAAGCATTACCTCTTACCTCAACAAAATATACCTAATATTTATTTTTTGTGCAACAAATCACATAATTTAAAGTCTTTTCCAAGAAAATTATCCTTAATTCAGAACTTATACTTTGAAACTAAATTGGATTTAATCATATAATAGAGAAGCGTGTTCTTCATGCGTAGTTTGTCGAATCATGCTGAAGTAAGTAGTTCCTTGTTACTGATTTAATCTTCGCATAAAACGAAATTGCTGGATTTTTCTCTTTCCCAGCCTTTTTGCTTCCTTGGGAAGAAAAGCTATACTCTCTTCTTACAAAAAAATGAAAATAAATCATTGACGAATTTGGGAATGGCTGGTATTATAAATTTATAAAAAAATTTGTCGAATATTGGCGAAAAAAATAGAAAATGGGTACTAGATTGTAAACTGAGAGGAGAATTTTCAAAAATGAAATCTACAGGAATCGTTCGTAAAGTTGATGAGTTAGGCCGGGTGGTTATTCCAATCGAGCTTCGCCGTACATTGGGAATCGCTGAGAAAGACGCTCTTGAAATCTATGTTGATGACGAGCGCATCATCTTGAAAAAATACAAACCAAACATGACTTGCCAAGTTACTGGTGAAGTTTCTGATAATAATCTTACACTTGCAAACGGTAAATTAATTCTTAGTCGTGAAGGCGCTGAATTACTTATCCAAGAAATTCAACAAAACTTTTCAACTTCTAAATAAATGATATAAATAAAAAAACTTCCGATCTTCGGAAGTTTTTTTTATTGCTTACTTAAACATATTATTGTTCATCAATGTGGTACGCCTGGTATACGTCGCGTTTTTGTATATTACGGTCTTTTGCGACCTGCTTGATAGCATCCTTGGAGGTAACCTGTTTGGTTTCTATATAATAATTGACATGACCAACAATGTCAAAGGCCATCCACCATGCTTCTTCAGGCTCTTCCTCCAACCATTGCGCCCCTTCTATTATCAAACAGAACTCACCGCGTATCTCGGATTCCACTGCCCACGCCAATGCCTCACTTACCGTCCCACGAATGAACTCTTCAAACTTCTTCGTTAATTCACGGCATAATACAATCCGGCGGTCTCCTAGAATTTCATGCATATGTTTTAATGTTTCTTTTAAACGATGTGGCGATTCATAGACAATCCATGTCGCTTCCATTTTTTTCAACTTCTCTAGCTCTTGCTTTTTTTCTTTTGCTCCCCGCTGTAAAAAGCCATAAAAGTAAAAAGGCTGTGGCGCAAGACCCGAAGCAATCAACGCAGTTAATGCAGCATTAGCACCCGGCAATGGGATGACCTTAAACTGCTCAGCAATCGCATCTTTAACCAGTTCATATCCAGGGTCAGAAATTGTCGGCAGACCAGCATCACTGACTAAGGCTATTACTTCTCCTGAACGAAGCCTCTCAAGCATCTGCTTCCCGCTATATTCCTTATTATGTTCATGGTAACTAACGATAGGGGTCGAAATTTCAAAGTAATTACATAGTTTCTTCGTGTTTCGCGTGTCCTCAGCAGCAATAACATCCGCTTCCTTTAAAATTCTCAAAGCCCGGAAGCTCATATCCTCAAGATTTCCGATCGGTGTAGGAACTAGATATAGGGCCGGCTCCAATCCTTCTTTTTCAAAACTCTTTTGCTGCCACATAGGTTACTTATCCTCCTTTGCCATCCACTTTTGTTTTTGTTTTCTTGTTAATTGCTTAAACTGGTATTCTGCCTGCATGGCTAATGTCTGAGATTCAAACGTTTCATGATAAATCAGTTCAACCGGGGTACGTCCCCGTGTATACTTCGCCCCCTTGCCTTGATTATGCGTGTCGACCCTACGATCTAAGTTATTTGTATACCCTGCATAATAGCTGCCATCCTTGCATTTCAACACATAAAAATAATGCCTATTCTTCTCCATATAAAATCCTTCTGATTTCCGGATTATATTCATTTTGTTCATTATACACAACAAGAGGTGGGAGAATCTTTAAATCAGGGCTTCCGTCCTTTATCCCTTCAATAAGAATCGTATTTGCTTCTTTTGTGCTTTTTGGATAAACAAATTGTAGTCGCTTTGGTTCAATCCTGTACACTCTCATTAAATGTAAAATATCCATTAAACGGCCAGGCCTATGAACGAATGCTGCTTTGCCACCCTGACGTAATAACTGACTTGAGACACGCATTACGTCCTCAAGGTTACACATAATTTCATGCCGAGCAATTGCAAAATGCTCATTCTTATTTATTTCCTCGATCGATGGAGTAGGAAAATAGGGTGGATTACATGTTACCACGTCATATTTACTATACCCTATCTGTTTTGGAATCTCTTTTATATCTCCATGAATCATCTCAATCTGGGAGGATACGTCATTATAATCTACGCTTCTCTGAGCCATGTCATATAACCGCTCTTGAATCTCGATACCTTTAATTGTTCCTTTCGTTCTTGTGCTCAACAGCAATGGTATAACCCCATTTCCTGAGCAAAGATCGACGAGTTTTCCTTTTTGAATCGGCACGTTTACGAACCTTGATAATAAAACGGCATCTAATGAGAAAGAAAACACCGATGGGCTTTGGATGATTCTTAAATTCTCAGCCAATAGATAATCGAGGCGTTCATCTCCTTTAAGTTCTACCAATGCTGTTACCCTCCTATATATGTATAGAAAAAGCATGTTTAGGGCCCATGCTTTAACATATCTATCGTACAAAAAGGGTCTGACTCATAGTAAGCGTCAGACCCCGAATCACTATATATTGTAAACGGTCTATCTATCACGTAAAAGAGATGGAACATTCTTTTATATTATTCCATTTTCACTTCTTGTTTAAAAAAGATAAACAGAACAGGCAATCTCCTTCTTTTCGTAAACTCCCAAAATGCAGATTACAAATATGGAAGCCTTCTTGATAGATACGGGCTAGATTGTCATAGCCTTCCCCGATATCCATAACCTTTTCCGCACTCGCAGTACGATTTTTTACTTTTTGTTTAACCTTTACAGAAGCAGGTGCACTCTCGACTTCCACAAGGCCTAATCGATGACGTAAGTGCTCGTTTTCCAACTTGAGCGACTGATTTTCCTCGAGAATTTCCGCTAGATTCTGCTTCAATTCACCAAGCTGTTTATATAATTGGCCTATCTGCGTTTCCATATTGGTCACCGACTCAAAAATATCTTTCTTATCCACGCTCTCCCACCACCTTAATAATCTGTGGCTTGAATAGAAACGGCTCCCTCTTTTAGAATCTCATCTAAAGTATACTCTAATACTCTTTCCTGCTCGATTAGTTCAATCTGAAGTACGCGTTCTAGAATATTAAGCCCCACTACCTTGCCTTTGCCACCAGGCGTATTAATCATTTCACCTAAATCAGGAAGCATTTCCTTCGCACTTTCATACTCATCATTTTCATATTTCAGACAGCACATCAATCGACCGCATAATCCTGAGATTTTTGTAGGGTTCAATGATAAATTTTGATCCTTCGCCATTTTGATTGAAACAGGTTCAAAATCACCAAGAAACGTTGAGCAACATAGCATTCTGCCACATGGCCCGATTCCTCCAAGCATTTTTGCCTCATCCCTGACCCCAATTTGGCGCAGTTCAATCCGTGTTCTGAATATGGCAGCTAAATCTTTGACTAAATCTCGGAAATCCACGCGACCATCCGCTGTAAAATAAAATACAACTTTATTTCTGTCGAACGTATATGACACATCTACAAGCTTCATATCCAGCTTATGCTCATCGACCTTTTGACAACATATAGAATAAGCCTCTTCTGCAGCTGCCTTGTTTTCGTCAACAATTAACTTATCTTTTGCATCGGCAACCCGAAGTACCTTTTTCAATGGCAGGACAACATCATTTTCATCTACTTGTTTACGGGCTGTAACAACTTTACCGAATTCAACACCGCGGACAGTCTCCACTATTACAAAATCGTCCTTAGGAATAGCGAATTCACCCGGATCAAAGTAGTATATTTTGCCCGCTTTTTTAAAACGGACACCTACAACATCATACAAATCATGATCCCTCCTGCAAATTCAGCACAAGCTGTTCCATTAACAGCTGTGGATTTGTGTTGGACATCAGCTTCCTTTTTGCTTCCAAAATATACCCCATATGTTCAGCGAGGCGTCTCGGAGAAAGATGAAGAGCGTGAGTTTCAAATTCCTTCAGTTTACTTTGAAATACAACTAGGTCCTTCTTGTCCAACTGAATGTATAATAAATCCTTATATATAAGAAGTAACAAATCAAGACCTCTATCAACCTGTTCTCTTTCTTTAAAGTGTGAAAACCAATCCGTCTGAAGGTATAACAAAGCCTTCAAGGAATTCTGTTTTAACACTTCATATAATTTTACCACTATTTTTTGAGCTTGTACAAACCATTCATCATGGCTAAGTTCGATTCCAGCTTCCACATTCTGTGTTAAATGTGAGATAACCGAGGCAAGCTGCGGATCTAAATCCTGTTCTATCAGCTTCCGCTTTACATTTTCCGGGGATAACGGCTTAAACGAAATCACTTGGCATCTTGATAATATCGTTGGAAGAATTCTCTGAAGCTGTTCGGTCATCAGAATGGCCACAGTATCAGCTGAAGGCTCTTCTAAAAATTTCAATAGGCTGTTTGCTGCCCCGACTGACATTTTATCCGCATCGGCAATCATATAAACTTTCCGATCTGCCTCTACACTTTTCTTCGAGAATTCTTCTTGAAGACTCTTAATTTGTTCCTTTTTGATCGACAGCCCATCCCGCTCAATCAAATGAACATCAGGGTGATTCCCACTTGAAATTCGTTTGCAATTCCGACATTGCTCGCATGGCTTGTAACCTGCTGTCAGGGCCTCACAAAGTAAGCTTTTAGCGAAGGTTTTACTTATATCCTGCTTACCTGACCCTTTTTCCCCTTCAAATATATACGCATGAGCCACTCTGTTTTTCGTTATGCTGTTTTGTAGCATCGTCATAACCTGTGGCTGAATTTGACTCATGTCTTGCCATGTTTTATCCAACACTATCAACTCACTTAAGTATATAAATTAATCAGAAGTCCTTTAATTTCACCAATCATTTCTAATATTTCGAGCGAGCTCTTCTCTTTATTCAGAATTTCCTCGCTTAATTCAACTAATCTCGCATCGATCGTTTCCACGGTTTTCAATGGTTGGCTTTGACCGTATTGGTTCCAGGTCGTAGACTGCTTCAATTCTAGACCATATTCAACAGCTTCTCGGACAAACCGCTTCACTAACGCTTTATATTTCGCCAATTCTCTAAAGGTACGTGACCGAACCAATCGCTGGCCCGCCCCTTCAATATCACCTATTAAACGGTTTAATGTTTGGATTTGCATCTTTTGATCCTGTGTTTGGACCATTTGTTGAAACCTTCCATTGCCCGTTTGAGTATGTTTGGTATCCTGCCGCGCTTTATCCAACTTAATTGGGATATCATGGTTGATTTTCACAATGAACCTCCATACAACTAACCGTTAAAATTGTAAAAAGTTTTCAACTGGCAGAACAAATATGGTTGCACCGCCTACTTGAATTTCCACTGGATAAGGTACATAGGATTCGGCATTCCCACCCATCGGTGAAACCGGTGACACTAACTGGGATCGTGATTGACAATTCTGTTTGATAATCTGAATGGCTTGGTCAACACGTGCATCCTCTGTACCAATCATAAAGGTTGTATTTCCTGATTTTAAAAACCCGCCCGTACTGGCAAGCTTGGTTGTCCCGAAATTATTTTCTACTAATTCATTCAGCAGCCGATGACTATCCTTGTCTTGAACGACAGCAATGATCATTTTCATTCTCATCATCCTCCGGTTACTCTGAATTTTTCTAACTCTACTATCTCTATTATAGCAATTAGTCTTTGCTTGGAATAGTGTCCGGTTGAATAATATGGAAATTCAAGTAGTTACTGTTCTGTTTTTTCTAAAAACGTCAGTAAGCGGGCTTTCGTTTCCTCAAAAACATCCTCAATTGTCCGACCCGCATCCACGATAATGAACCGGTCTTTCCATCTATTTATTATTAACTGATACCCCTCACATACTTTTCTATGAAAATCTATGGCTTCCAGGTCTAGTCGGTTCACTTCCCGGTCTCCATTGGACTGAATACGTCTCAACCCTTCTTCTGGATCGATATCAAAAAAGAACGTAGCATCCGGCATCATATCTCCAATTGCGAATTTATTGATATTGTATACTTCTTCTATATCTAAGCCCCTTGCATACCCTTGATAGGCCAGAGAACTATCTATAAAACGGTCACACAGAACGATACCTCCTCGCTCTAGCTCCGGAATAACTATCTCAACTAAATGCTGACGCCTTGCAGCTGCATATAATAAAGCCTCTGTTCTTGGGTCCATAGCTGTATTGGCTTTATTCAGGATAACCTCCCTAATTTGCTCGGAAATGGGAACGCCTCCTGGTTCTCGTGTTAATAGGACTTGGTAGCCTTCTTCTTGAAGAGCCTTACCGAGCATTTGGATAATTGTTGTTTTCCCAGCTCCCTCAGGTCCTTCCATTGTTATAAAAATACCACGGTTCATCGGTGTACCTCCAAGGTTCTTTGTTTGTAGTATATCATTTTAACCAACCTGCCCGCTTTCATAAACGATTAGCTCTCCGTTTGAAAGGGAGGAACCGCCATGAAATCTCGATCCCAGGTCAAGCAGTCTTTTTAAGTTGAATATATGCTTCGAGGTAATCATTTCCCCGGACATAATTAAAGGGATCCCCGGCGGATAAGGGATGACCATCTCAGCAGATACCTCTCCAACAGCTTGACTTAATACTACGTGTCTCGATTTCCTTTGACTCATTACAGAATATGGAAGTGCAAGGCTTGTCATTGAATTCTCAGCTAGCCAGCTCACTGCTTGATTGGCCTCCCGTCTTCCAGTTTTTTCTTCAGTTACATTTTTTATTTTTTGAACAATTTCATGAAAAGGAAAATAGTCATTTTTCTTTAATAATGGCAAAATCATTAACAAATTAAAGGGATCAGCTAATTCTGAATAAATACCTTCTGCTTCACACAACTGCTGTAACTCAAACCCACTTAAACCCTTTGTTGATTGAATGACTACTTTTAAAGGGTCTGCTGACGTTCCCGGTGGTGCTTCTAACACCCGTACCGATTGGAGACTAGCTAATTCCCTTCTGAAATCCGATATCCTTTTAATAAGGCAGTTTTGATCTTCTAATGTAAATGAGGCTAGATAAGCCCTGGCTAAGTCTAGAGATCCCATAATCGGATAAGATGGACTGCTTGATTGGAGCATTTGCAAATAGAATGACACCTGATCTATATCTAATAAGGTTGTATTAATATGGAGATAGGAACCCATCGTCATTGCTGGCAATGTTTTATGAGCCGAGTGAACAACGGCGTCCGCCCCAGCTAAAATTGCTGTTCTAGGAAAGGGACCTCCTAACTGAAAGTGAGCACCATGTGCCTCGTCTACCAGCACTGGAATTCTCTTTTGGTGTGCCAGCTTCACCATTTCAGAAAGATCTTCACCAAGACCATAATAATTTGGATACGTTACAATGATAGCTTTTACATCTGAATGAACCTCCAGGGCTTCTTCAAATAGTTCCATTCTGACACCACCTGCAACCCCCCATTCCTCGTAAAAAATCGGTTGTAAAAAAATCGGTTGTACATTCGCTAACATCAGTCCATGTAAAATTGATTTATGACAGTTCCTTTGGACAAGCACCTTATCTCCTTCCCGGCAGGTGGCAAGGATCATCGCAAGGTTCCCAACAGTTGAACCATTGACTAGAAAATAACTCTTCTGTACACCAAATAAATCAGCGAGTAGTTCCTCAGATCTCAAAATAGCACCTTCAGGGGCATGTAAGTCATCTAAACCGCTTAGTTCCGTAGTATCTATTCCCAGTAAGGAGTTATATACTGCTTGACCTTTATTACTAAACACCCGTCCATTTTTATGCCCTGGGACATGCAGAGATATCGGATTCTTTTTATTAAATGCACTCATTGCATCGAACAATGGCGTCTGTAATTGATTCATTTCTCTCTCTTCCCTCAAATCATAGTATTATTTCATTTTATCAAAAAAGTTCGATTTAATCTCTTATTGACACGAGCGGGATAGCAATTATGTAGGACTACGCTCCGTATATTTGTAATTCTGAAACAAGCACCTGCTGTCTGCAACTATTCTTCTAAAGCAAAAAAAGAGTTAGAGAATAAGAAACATTCCATTTCTTTATTCTCTAACTCTTCAACTTTCTATAAACTACTATTGCTTAAGAACAAATTTCAGGATTGGTGATTTTTCTTAATTGTTTCAAGTAATATTTATACCTAGGATCGTTTGTATCCGTCCCAATCATATCCCTTTCGCATTCCTCACAAATAAAAGTCGTATATAAGTGTATCCCCATACCTTTTATCTGTTCACAAACCACGCACGATTCCCCTGCCGTTGTTTTGGTTGTTGTTGTCCCCAACATCTCCACCTCCATACCTGCATTCTCCCCAAAAACCATTGTTCGCATACATAACTTTAGATAGTTTAAGAGAACCGGGGCTGCTTTTAACAATGTATGATGAAGGTTTTCAATACGTGTATGTCTCTATAAAAGTTTCCAAAATTGATAAACACTTTATTATTAATGACTTTTTTTTCATTAAACAAAAAAGATCAGCCAGGATGGCTGATCTTTTCAAAATGGCTTGGCGGCGTCCTACTCTCACAGGGGGAAACCCCCAACTACCATCGGCGCTGAAGAGCTTAACTGCCGTGTTCGGAATGGGAACGGGTGTGACCTCTTCGCTATCGCCACCAAACAATAAAGGAACGTTGTTCCTTCAAAACTAGATAATAAGAAGGTATTTCATTTTTTAAAGCGTGGTTAAGTCCTCGATCTATTAGTATCAGTCAGCTCCACATGTCGCCACGCTTCCACCTCTGACCTATCAACCTGATCATCTTTCAGGGATCTTACTAGCTTGCGCTATGGGAAATCTCATCTCGAGGGGGGCTTCATGCTTAGATGCTTTCAGCACTTATCCCGTCCGCACGTAGCTACCCAGCTATGCCTTTGGCAAGACAACTGGTACACCAGCGGTGCGTCCATCCCGGTCCTCTCGTACTAAGGACAGCTCCTCTCAAATTTCCTGCGCCCGCGACGGATAGGGACCGAACTGTCTCACGACGTTCTGAACCCAGCTCGCGTACCGCTTTAATGGGCGAACAGCCCAACCCTTGGGACCGACTACAGCCCCAGGATGCGATGAGCCGACATCGAGGTGCCAAACCTCCCCGTCGATGTGGACTCTTGGGGGAGATAAGCCTGTTATCCCCGGGGTAGCTTTTATCCGTTGAGCGATGGCCCTTCCATGCGGAACCACCGGATCACTAAGCCCGACTTTCGTCCCTGCTCGACTTGTAGGTCTCGCAGTCAAGCTCCCTTGTGCCTTTACACTCTACGAATGATTTCCAACCATTCTGAGGGAACCTTTGGGCGCCTCCGTTACTCTTTAGGAGGCGACCGCCCCAGTCAAACTGCCCACCTGACACTGTCTCCCACCCCGATAAGGGGCGCGGGTTAGAATTTCAATACAGCCAGGGTAGTATCCCACCAACGCCTCCACCGAAGCTAGCGCTCCGGCTTCTCAGGCTCCTACCTATCCTGTACAAGCTGTACCAAAATTCAATATCAGGTCAGCAGTAAAGCTCCACGGGGTCTTTCCGTCCTGTCGCGGGTAACCTGCATCTTCACAGGTACTATAATTTCACCGAGTCTCTCGTTGAGACAGTGCCCAGATCGTTACACCTTTCGTGCGGGTCGGAACTTACCCGACAAGGAATTTCGCTACCTTAGGACCGTTATAGTTACGGCCGCCGTTTACTGGGGCTTCGGTTCAAAGCTTCGCTTGCGCTAACCTCTCCCCTTAACCTTCCAGCACCGGGCAGGTGTCAGCCCCTATACTTCGCCTTGCGGCTTCGCAGAGACCTGTGTTTTTGCTAAACAGTCGCCTGGGCCTATTCACTGCGGCTTTTCTGGGCTATTCACCCTAAAAAGCACCCCTTCTCCCGAAGTTACGGGGTCATTTTGCCGAGTTCCTTAACGAGAGTTCTCTCGCACACCTTAGGATTCTCTCCTCGCCTACCTGTGTCGGTTTGCGGTACGGGCACCTTACATCTCACTAGAGGCTTTTCTTGGCAGCTGTGGAATCAGGAACTTCGGTACTATATTTCCCTCGCCATCACAGCTCCGCCTTAATGGAAACGGGATTTGCCTCGTTTCCGGCCTAACTGCTTGGACGCGCATATCCAACAGCGCGCTTACCCTATCCTTCTGCGTCCCCCCATCGTTCAAACGATGTATAGGTGGTACAGGAATATCAACCTGTTGTCCATCGCCTACGCCTTTCGGCCTCGGCTTAGGTCCCGACTAACCCTGAGCGGACGAGCCTTCCTCAGGAAACCTTAGGCATTCGGTGGAAGGGATTCTCACCCTTCTTTCGCTACTCATACCGGCATTCTCACTTCTAAGCGCTCCACCAGTCCTTCCGGTCTGACTTCAACGCCCTTAGAACGCTCTCCTACCATCGACACCATACGGTGTCAATCCACAGCTTCGGTGATACGTTTAGCCCCGGTACATTTTCGGCGCGGAGTCACTCGACCAGTGAGCTATTACGCACTCTTTAAATGATGGCTGCTTCTGAGCCAACATCCTGGTTGTCTAAGCAACTCCACATCCTTTTCCACTTAACGTATACTTTGGGACCTTAGCTGGTGGTCTGGGCTGTTTCCCTTTCGACTACGGATCTTATCACTCGCAGTCTGACTCCCAAGAATAAGTATTTGGCATTCGGAGTTTGACTGAATTCGGTAACCCGTTGGGGGCCCCTAGTCCAATCAGTGCTCTACCTCCAATACTCTCATCTTGAGGCTAGCCCTAAAGCTATTTCGGAGAGAACCAGCTATCTCCAGGTTCGATTGGAATTTCTCCGCTACCCACACCTCATCCCCGCACTTTTCAACGTGCGTGGGTTCGGGCCTCCATTCAGTGTTACCTGAACTTCACCCTGGACATGGGTAGATCACCTGGTTTCGGGTCTACGACCTCATACTCATTCGCCCTATTCAGACTCGCTTTCGTCGCGGCTCCGTCTTATCAACTTAACCTCGCATGAAATCGTAACTCGCCGGTTCATTCTACAAAAGGCACGCCATTACCCATTAACGGGCTTTGACTACTTGTAGGCACACGGTTTCAGGATCTATTTCACTCCCCTTCCGGGGTGCTTTTCACCTTTCCCTCACGGTACTGGTTCACTATCGGTCACTAGGTAGTATTTAGCCTTGGGAGATGGTCCTCCCTGCTTCCGACGGGATTTCTCGTGTCCCGCCGTACTCAGGATCCACTCAGGAGGGAACGAAGTTTCAACTACAGGGTTTTTACCTTCTTTGACGGACCTTTCCAGATCACTTCATTTACCCCGTTCCTTTGTAACTCCATGTTGAGTGTCCTACAACCCCAAGAGGCAAGCCTCTTGGTTTGGGCTAATTCCGTTTCGCTCGCCGCTACTCAGGAAATCGCATTTGCTTTCTCTTCCTCCGGGTACTTAGATGTTTCAGTTCCCCGGGTCTGCCTTCAGTACCCTATGTATTCAGGTAAAGATACTGTTCCATTACGAACAGTGGGTTTCCCCATTCGGAAATCTCCGGATCAAAGCTTACTTACAGCTCCCCGAAGCATATCGGTGTTAGTCCCGTCCTTCATCGGCTCCTAGTGCCAAGGCATCCACCGTGCGCCCTTTCTAACTTAACCGTTAAAAAAGATCTTGCTGATGCTTTGAAAAAATTAATTGCCTTCTATCTATTATCTAGTTTTCAAGGAACAAGTTGTCCCAATCACAACGTGATTGTTTCAATTGGTGGAGCCTAGCGGGATCGAACCGCTGACCTCCTGCGTGCAAGGCAGGCGCTCTCCCAGCTGAGCTAAGGCCCCATTATAGGGGAATGAATGGTGGGCCTAAATGGACTCGAACCATCGACCTCACGCTTATCAGGCGTGCGCTCTAACCAGCTGAGCTATAGGCCCATTCACATAAAATAATAAGCTTCTGCTTCCCAAGCTTATCGCGGGATTACTATTTAATTGAATGAATTACTCATTCAAAACTGAACAAAACAAAAGCGCTCTCGTATTTATCCTTAGAAAGGAGGTGATCCAGCCGCACCTTCCGATACGGCTACCTTGTTACGACTTCACCCCAATCATCTGTCCCACCTTAGGCGGCTGGCTCCATAAAGGTTACCTCACCGACTTCGGGTGTTACAAACTCTCGTGGTGTGACGGGCGGTGTGTACAAGGCCCGGGAACGTATTCACCGCGGCATGCTGATCCGCGATTACTAGCGATTCCGGCTTCATGTAGGCGAGTTGCAGCCTACAATCCGAACTGAGAATGGCTTTATGGGATTCGCTTACCTTCGCAGGTTTGCAGCCCTTTGTACCATCCATTGTAGCACGTGTGTAGCCCAGGTCATAAGGGGCATGATGATTTGACGTCATCCCCACCTTCCTCCGGTTTGTCACCGGCAGTCACCTTAGAGTGCCCAACTGAATGCTGGCAACTAAGATCAAGGGTTGCGCTCGTTGCGGGACTTAACCCAACATCTCACGACACGAGCTGACGACAACCATGCACCACCTGTCACTCTGTCCCCCGAAGGGGAACGCCCTATCTCTAGGGTTGTCAGAGGATGTCAAGACCTGGTAAGGTTCTTCGCGTTGCTTCGAATTAAACCACATGCTCCACCGCTTGTGCGGGCCCCCGTCAATTCCTTTGAGTTTCAGCCTTGCGGCCGTACTCCCCAGGCGGAGTGCTTAATGCGTTAGTCGCGAAGACTAAAGGGCGGAAACCCTCTAACACTTAGCACTCATCGTTTACGGCGTGGACTACCAGGGTATCTAATCCTGTTTGCTCCCCACGCTTTCGCGCCTCAGTGTCAGTTACAGACCAGAAAGTCGCCTTCGCCACTGGTGTTCCTCCAAATCTCTACGCATTTCACCGCTACACTTGGAATTCCACTTTCCTCTTCTGCACTCAAGTTCCCCAGTTTCCAATGACCCTCCACGGTTGAGCCGTGGGCTTTCACATCAGACTTAAGGAACCACCTGCGCGCGCTTTACGCCCAATAATTCCGGACAACGCTTGCCACCTACGTATTACCGCGGTCGCTGGCACGTAGTTAGCCGTGGCTTTCTGGTTAGGTACCGTCAAGGTACCAGCAGTTACTCTGGTACTTGTTCTTCCCTAACAACAGAACTTTACGACCCGAAGGCCTTCTTCGTTCACGCGGCGTTGCTCCGTCAGACTTTCGTCCATTGCGGAAGATTCCCTACTGCTGCCTCCCGTAGGAGTCTGGGCCGTGTCTCAGTCCCAGTGTGGCCGATCACCCTCTCAGGTCGGCTACGCATCGTCGCCTTGGTGAGCCATTACCTCACCAACTAGCTAATGCGCCGCGGGCCCATCTATAAGTGACAGCGTAAACCGTCTTTCCATCTTCTCTCATGCGAGAAAAGAACGTATCCGGTATTAGCTCCGGTTTCCCGAAGTTATCCCAGTCTTATAGGCAGGTTGCCCACGTGTTACTCACCCGTCCGCCGCTAATCTCAGGGAGCAAGCTCCCATCGATTCGCTCGACTTGCATGTATTAGGCACGCCGCCAGCGTTCGTCCTGAGCCAGGATCAAACTCTCCGAAGAAATGTTTGACTTGCTCATTTTGCTTTTTTTGATAGTGTGTGCTCACTTAAAATTTAACGTTGGCGCTTTGTTTTGTTCAGTTTTCAAAGAGCAATTTCAGTGTCGTTTATCTCGTAAGCGACTTTATTATCTTACCACCCATTTAATCTTATGTCAACATTTATTTTATATTGTTTTTTCGATTGAATGTTATGGTTGTCGTTGTTGGCGACTCCTAATATATTATCAGTTTGTTTATTTCTCGTCAATAGTTAAATCAAGATTTTACAAAAAAACATTAATACACTTCTAACTTATATATAGATAAAAGCCTCAAGACAAAATCCTTGAGGCTTTTATTACCTTTAATATTCAATCAGATTCCCCTTAAATAACCCAGTAACCAATGGCAGCCAACGCCGCGACTCCCGGTATTCCAAGCAGACCGGCAACTGCTGAAGTGGCGAGATTAATGGGTACATGAATGCCCGCTTGATTCCCTAGCGTATTCAAAAAAAATAGAAAGACCGCACCAATAATAATCTTTATTACCCCCTGCCCTAGAAACCGAATGGGTTTTATAGGTGCACCGATAATGAGGAGCATTAAGATCAAGCCTCCAACTACGGCAACAAAAACAACTGGTTCCACAACTCATTCCTCCCCGTAAGCTTGTACTACACTTATATGAAGGGAGTCTTGGTTTAAGAACTCAATCCAATAAAAAGTGGTTATAAAGGGTATTCCTTTATAACCACTCTGCTATTATCGTTGAATGCGGACGTTTCTTCTTTTTACTTCTCTAAATAAGTAAAAATATTTTACTTCCGCTAGTCTTGTTTGAGCAATTACTTCCTCAGATGGGTCTACGCTTTTTTCAAGTAAAGATTTTTGATTATGCCAATTCCGTTTCAATTGTTCAAGCTCTTCAATTAATGCCTCATTGAATTCATTTCGAAGTCGCTTTTTTTTACGAAAGAACAAGTGAAGTCCTCCCAGCTATCTTATATTTCTCTTCTTCCTTCTATTGCTTTTGATAGCGTCACTTCATCCGCATACTCCAGATCTCCGCCAACAGGAAGTCCATGGGCAATTCTTGTCACCTTAATCCCTGATGGTCTGAGCAGCCGCGAAATATACATGGCAGTTGCCTCTCCTTCAATATTAGGATTAGTAGCCAAAATGACCTCCTGCACTGTTTCGTCCTGCAGGCGCTTTAATAAATCGGGAATATTTATATCTTCCGGACCGATTCCGTCCATCGGTGAAATACTGCCATGTAGTACATGGTATAAGCCATTGAACTCTCTCATTTTTTCCATCGCTATTACATCTTTTGGGTCCTGTACGACACAGATTAAACTTCTATCTCTCCTTTGATCCTCGCAGATATAACAGGGATCCTGATCTGTGATATGACCACAGACTGAACAATACGTCAGATTCCGCTTCGCATTTACCAGCGCTTTTGCAAAATCCAAAACAGTATCTTCCTTCATGCTTAACACATGAAAGGCTAATCGCGCAGCCGTTTTCGGCCCAATCCCCGGCAATTTCATAAAGCTGTCAATAAGCTTGGAAATCGGTTCTGGATAATGCATCAAATTCCTCCTAAAAATTTCAAAAGAAACCTCCTGAAAGGAAGTTTCTTTTGAACTTGCTTAAAACATACCTGGAAGGTTCATCCCTTTAGTAAATTGCCCCATCGTCTGGTTTGTCAGTTCTTCTGCTTTTTTCAGAGCATCATTGGTAGCAGCTAATACTAAATCCTGAAGCATATCGATATCATCTGGGTCAACAACTTCTGGTTTGATGATTACATCAACTATTTCTTTATGCCCTGTCACGATAACTGTTACCATTCCACCGCCTGCAGTACCTTCAATCTTTTTTTCACCTAGCTCTTCTTGTGCCTCTGCCATCTTCTTTTGCATCTTCTGCATTTGTTTCATCATGTTTTGCATATTACCACCGCGCATACCCATTTTTCCTACCTCCAATTATTCTTTAATTTCAAGTAAATCATCGCCGACTAATTTTCTAGCCTCTGCTATAAAGGGGTCTTCTTCTTTTGATTCCGTTTCTTCTGTACCTTCGAACTGCTGTGTTGAAATAAAGTCCTCTCGCAACCTCTGCCATTGGCTCTCTGGAACTCCAGCTATCTCCATACGGCGACCAGTTAATTGCTGCATGATTGAGGCAATCACTTCCACGAAACGGTTATTTTCCATTGCCATTTGACAATGGATATCATATTTGAATTTTACCACAAAAGCCTCAGTTGACGCAGCAACAGGTTCTGCTTCTGTTAATAAAGCTGCTAATGACTTTTGGTTTTGCTGACCTAATTGTTCAAGTACTTCGCCCCACTTGCTTTTCACTACATTCAAATCTGGTTTCGTTGCTTGTTTTAAAACTTGATTAATCTTGCCTGTTGGCGCTTTATAAGCCTTTTTTATAACCCGCTGTGATTTCGCCTGTTCTGCAGGCTTTTCTGCCACAGCCGCTGAGATGCCACTTCTCTGTATTTCCTGTAATTTAACTTCCAAATCCTCTATTTTCTGAAGCAATTGTTGAATCTGCCCATTGTCCATTTGATTTGGCCTTTGCTCATTACATAATTTCACAAGAGCCACTTCAAGGAAAATCCTTGGATGATTCGTCCATTTCATATCCTGCTGTGTTTGATTGAAACTTTCAATAGTGGAATAAATCGATTCAGAAGAGATGACTTCTGATAATTCTTTAAATTGCGGATCGATTAACACGCGCTCAAAAGATTCAGCGAGAGCTGGTGCTGTTTGGTACAACAACATATCACGGAAATAATAAATCATGTCTTCAATGAACCGAGCTGGGTCTTTTCCCATAGCCAACAATTCATCAAGTACTTCAAGTGCCACTGCTACTTCTTTATCATAAATTGCTTTTGCCAACCGACTTAAGAATGCCTGCGAAACAGAACCAGTGACAGTCAATGCATCTTCTACAGATACCGTCTCTGAACTGAATGAAATTGCCTGGTCAAGCAAGCTTAGCGCATCACGCATCCCGCCTTCAGCTGCTCTCGCAATAATATGCAAGGCCTGTTCATCACATGAAACCCCTGTTTCAGCAATGATTTGAGCCATACGCCCAACAATATCCTGCGGCTGAATTCTTTTGAAATCAAACCGTTGACAACGCGAAATAATCGTTAGCGGAATCTTATGAGGTTCAGTCGTTGCTAATATAAAAATAACGTGCTTTGGCGGTTCTTCCAATGTTTTTAATAACGCATTGAAGGCCCCTTGTGAAAGCATATGTACCTCATCAATAATATAAACTTTATATGTAGCCGCATTCGGTGCATATTTGACCTTATCACGAATGTCACGGATTTCTTCGACACCATTATTGGATGCTGCATCAATTTCAATAACATCTGATATGGAGCCATCAGTGATTCCGCGGCAGGTAGCACATTCGTTACAGGGTTCACTTATCGGGGCATGCTCACAATTCACTGCTTTTGCAAGAATTTTGGCAGCGCTCGTTTTCCCTGTCCCACGTGGACCGGAGAATAAATAGGCATGCGAAACCTTTTGCCCGATTAGGGCATTCTGCAACGTTTTTGTTACATGTTCCTGCCCAACTACATCAATAAATTGTTGTGGCCGCCATACCCGGTATAATGCTTGATACCCCACGGAAATCCCTCCTTATTTTCTCCATCTTGTTTATTATACATTACTGATTTCCTTATTTTCAAAGTCAGCTTAAAGAAAACTCACTGATTGTCATATTCTTTTCAAGATTTACAACTAATTTAACTTCTTAACGTGCAAAAAAACTCACCCGATACGAATGAGTTTTTTGATTATGTAAAATAACTGCCGTGCACCTTCTGTCGATTAGCAACCATAAGCGTTACTTAAGCAGTTAGCTCGGCCCAGGCAACCCTGCGGCACATGAGAACTTCCACTTAATGCTGCTTCCTTCCGGACCTGACATGGTTCATGGAGACCCATTGCGCAGGACCCGGGCGTCAACACCACTTACTTAAGGCAGACCCTACAGTACGCTAACCTCGAGAAGGAATTCAACCTCGCTAGAGCGGATTGCGAGTACAGGGCACCGCTACCTCCCCGTCTAGCACGGCAAATGTAATACCAATTTTCATAGCGTCACATCGACGCATAATTCATTATACTAAGGTAACAAAAAAAACGCAAGCCTTGTTCATTGAACAGTCTATTTCCCTAATCTTTATAAAAGGAAAAAGGCACGCACATCAAGTATTCAGACAAGGTTATTTATTTTCTTCCATATTTTTGAGTGCTTTCTCCTTTTTCAAGGTTTTCTTTCGATTCCTAAGCTCTTTAAAAAAGGCTGTCAGGATCCCTCCGCACTCGTCCCGCAACACACCGCTTGTAACCTCACACTGATGGTTGAAGCGTTCGTCTTGAAGTAAATCCATAAATGTCCCTGCACAGCCTGCCTTTGGATCATGGGCGCCAAAAACGACCCTTTTCAGCCTCGATTGCAGAATAGCCCCTGCACACATAGGGCAAGGTTCCAACGTTACATAAAGTGTCGCCTTCTCAAGGCGCCAACTACCAAGTGAACCACAAGCCTCATTAATCGCAAGTAGCTCCGCGTGGGCAGTAGCATTCTGCTCTGTTTCCCGCAGGTTATGCCCCCTCGAAACTATTTGATCATCTATCACAATTAAAGCTCCAATCGGCACTTCGTTCAACATCTGCGCCTTTTCAGCTTCCTTTAAAGCCAATTTCATGTAATAGGCATCATCTTTCATAAAAAAACCCCCTCATATTAAGTAGGAGTAAACAGACAAATATAAGACAAAATAAAGGTCATACTACTTATTCTAATGAATAGTAACGCAAGCGACCTACAGGCTGCAAGTAAATTCAAACAATATAAGGAGGATTTAACATGAAAAAATCTACTTCCCCTTCCTTTGCTTTGCTTATCATTGATATAATTAATGATTTTAATTTCAATCACGGTGACATGCTCCTTGAACATACGAAGCTTATCATCGAGCCAATACTGAAGTTGAAAAAGCACATGAAAGAAAAGGGATTCCCTATCATTTATATCAATGACCATTATGATTTATGGCAGGCTGACTTCGATAAGATTATCGACACCTGTAAAAATACAGGAAATGCTCAGCTAATTGAAAAAATCAAACCACAAAAAGATGAGTTCTTTCTCATCAAACCGAAGCATTCGGCTTTTTATGGGACTGCCCTTAATACACTGCTTAAACAACTGAAGGTGGAAACCTTAATTCTTACCGGCATTGCTGGTAACATCTGTGTGTTATTCACGGCTAATGATGCCTATATGCGAGAGTACCAATTATGGATCCCTGAGGATTGTATCGCTTCTGCATCAAAAGAAGATAACCTTTATGCGTTAACGATGATGAATCATGTTCTCAAAGCTTCCACACAAAAAAGCAGAGACGTTTAGATTGAAAGACTCCGTCCAACTAGGCACTGACATTCCACTACCCTCGCATGACACTCCTAAATTCTCCTTCATTAACACCGGACAAAAATATCACTTAAGCTTCAAGTCTGTGATACAATATCTCTTGGCTGAAAAACCTAATAAACTGGGAGTTTCAGTCCTATACCTCATTGAAGGAGGACAGAATGGATGAAAATCACCCCATTTATCACTGTCGAAGGTCCAATCGGTGTAGGGAAAACATCACTAGCAAAAGTTATCGCTGACCATTTCCAAATTTCACTATTAAAGGAAATCGTTGATGAGAATCCATTTCTCGGGAAATTTTATAACAATATCGATGAGTGGAGCTTTCAAACAGAAATGTTTTTTCTATGTAACCGTTACAAGCAATTAGAAGATATTGAAACGAAGTTCCTTACTAATGACCAAGCCGTAGTGGCTGATTACCATATATTCAAGAACTTAATATTTGCTGAACGTACGTTAAAAAACGGACAATACAATAAATACCTTGAAATATTCAATATCTTAACTCGAGATATGCCGAAACCAAATATGGTTATTTATTTAAACGCAAGTCTGGATACTCTTCTGTCCCGAATCGGCAAAAGAGGACGTGAATTCGAAAAAAACATCAGCTCCCATTATTTAGAGCAGTTATCTTCGGATTATCAAACATTTATGGAAACGTTTGAGAAACAGCACCCTGACATACCTGTTCTTACATTTAATGGAGATGAATTGGATTTCGTTGGGAATAGGGATGACTTGAACACGATAATCATCCAAATAGAGAATGCCCTGCAAAAAGGAGTACAGCCACATGAACTTACGAAAGAAGTATAATATTCCAAACAACGCCGTCATTACGATAGCAGGGACGGTTGGTGTAGGTAAATCGACCATGACCAACGCATTAGCGAATGCCCTACAATTTAGGACATCTTTTGAAAAGGTTGATACGAACCCCTACCTGGATAAATTTTACGATGATTTTGATCGTTGGAGTTTCCACCTGCAAATCTACTTCCTCGCTGAACGGTTTAAAGAGCAGAAAAAAATCTTTGAATATGGCGGCGGTTTTATCCAAGATCGTTCCATCTATGAAGACACAGGAATTTTTGCAAAGATGCATTATGAAAAAGGGACAATGAACGAAGTAGACTACGAAACGTACACAAGCCTATTCAACGCGATGGTAATGACACCCTACTTCCCTCATCCTGACTTGCTTATCTATCTCGAGGGATCACTTGATGATATCCTCGACCGGATCCAAGAACGGGGGCGGCCGATGGAACAGCACACTCCTATTGAGTATTGGAAGGAAATGCACGGCCGTTACGAAGAATGGATTGATCAATTTAATGCCTGTCCGGTCCTTCGATTAAATATAAATGAATATGACCTTAAGCAAGATGAGGCTAGTATTGAATCTCTTATAAAACGGATCGCTGAATATATGGAGCAAACCAGATTATTACGAAAAATATAAATAATAAAAAACCACCGGGAATCCCAGTGGTTTTTTATTATATTAGAAAACAAAAATTCCGTTACAGAGATGTAACGGAATTTAACGATATCCAATTTATGCGCTGTGGTTATTAATAAGTTATGGAGGAGGTAGAGGGATTCGAACCCCCGCGGGATTTGACTCCCCTGTCGGTTTTCAAGACCGATCCCTTCAGCCGAACTTGGGTATACCTCCGTATCAACATTTATTATAATACATTGAATCAAAATCAAAGTCAAGCACTCTTAGAACATTTTTTTAAAATAATTATTAAACCAAATAAAAAAAGAACAGTTTCTCTATTACGAGAAACTGTTCCTTTTATACTTTTGAAACATTATGGTTTAATGACTTCCACACCGCGCATATAAGGTCGTAATACTTCAGGGATGACAACACTGCCATCTTCCTGCTGATAATTTTCCAATAGTGCGGCAACTGTCCGGCCGATTGCCAATCCTGACCCATTAAGTGTATGAATATGTTCTGGTTTCCCTTTAACATCACGGCGGAAACGGATATTAGCCCTTCTAGCCTGGAATGCTTCGAAGTTACTACAAGATGAAATTTCACGATACGTTCCATAGCTCGGGATCCAGACTTCGATATCATACTTTTTCGCAGCAGTGAAACCAAGATCGCCTGTACACATGCTTAATACTCGATAAGGAAGGCCTAGCAATTGAAGCACTTTTTCAGCATGTCCTGTAAGGTTTTCCAATTCTGCATAAGAGTCTTCTGGCTTTACAAACTTCACTAATTCCACTTTATTAAACTGGTGCTGGCGAATTAACCCGCGAGTATCACGACCAGCAGAACCTGCTTCTGAACGGAAAGATGCACTGTATGCTGCATAGCTTATCGGCAGATCGTCTATGCTTAGAATTTCATCACGGTGGAAATTTGTCACAGGCACTTCAGCTGTTGGAATCAAGAAATAATCGTAGCTCTCAATACGGAAAGCATCTTCCTCGAATTTAGGTAACTGACCTGTGCCTGTCATGCTTGCACGGTTCACCATATATGGAGGCAGCATTTCTTCATATCCATGTTCTTCAACATGAAGGTCGAGCATAAAACTAATTAACGCACGCTCTAAACGAGCACCGAGACCTCTATAAAAAACAAATCGGCTTCCGGTCACTTTCGCTGCCCGTTCAAAATCAAGGATTCCTAAATCTCCAGCCACATCCCAATGTGGTTTCGGTTCAAACTTAAATTGCGGCAATTCGCCCCATTTACGGATTTCAACATTATCATCTTCCGTTTCACCCACTGGTACACTTTCATGTGGAATATTAGGGATAGAAAGCAGCAGCGTTCCTAACTGGGATTCTACTTCACGAAGTTCATCATCAAATCCTTTGATTTGATCACCAACCTCACGCATTTCCACAATCAACTGGTCTGCATCTTTTTTCTCCCGTTTCAATACAGCTACTTGCTGTGAAACTTCATTCCGTTTACTTTTCAGTTTTTCTGTATCAGCAATTAAAGATCGACGCTTCACGTCTAACTCCTCAAATTTACCTAAATCAGTTAAATCTTCTCCTCTAAATTGCAGAACACGTTTCACTTCTTCAAAATTATTTCGTACATATTTCAAATCCAACATTTACAGTTCCTCCTCATTTATGATTTGTTAATTTATCAGAGAACGCAAAAAACTCCCGTCCCCTGAAGAAGGGACGAGAGTTAACCCGCGTTGCCACCCTAGTTGAAGGCATATGAAAAATACCTTCCACTTATCACGATAACGGCTTTTAACCGAAAGTAATTACTGACCCAATTAAGGTGTTCCATACTCTGCTCCAGGAGGGATTCACAAAACTCTAACACCGATTTCCACCAGCCATCGGCTCTCTTTAGAAAGAAATATTTGTTACTATATCCTGTCATGGCTTTCTCATAATCAAATTCTTTTCCATAATGTACTATAATTTTATACATTACGCAACCGTTTTATACACGAAACTTAAAACCAGCCTTTTACAGTAGAAGATACACTGCTCCATACATCACCAAAGAATCCACCAACTGCTCGCATTGATAACACAAACCAGTTTGCTTTTTCAACAGATTCTGCAGCTACGACGTCAACCTTCGCTGAATCCCCGTTAATATACCCGTAATCTTTACCATTTTTAGGAGTAACAGTGATGTAGCCAACCTTCTCACCTTTTTTGATTGGTGCAGTCAACTTACCGTCTTTGTCCAATTTGTTTTTATCAATCACTAATTCTGTTTTATAGTTTTCTTTCTCACCATTCTCAACAAGCAGTTCAATCGCTTTTTTAGATTGGATATTAACATTTTTCTCCTTACCTTTAACTACCGAAAGGGTTTCTTTCCCTTTCACTTGGTAATTGGCAGGAAGAATTTTTTCTTTTTCAAATGTTGCATATGCATAGTCCATCAGCTTAGTACTATCCCTGAAGCGTTCATTTTTAGTAGTAGACTTCATAACCACTGTAATATAACGTTGACCATCTTGGATAACTGTCCCCGTATGACCATAACCGGCAAAGTCAGTAGAACCTGTTTTCAGACCGTCTACACCTTTATATTCAAAAATCAGACCAGGTAACATCCAGTTGAAGTTTGGATACTCTTTCCCATCACGGAACTTCAATTTAGAAATGCTGGCATACTTTAATACTTCCGGATAATCATTAATAAGACGATAAGCAAGAAGTGCAGTATCAGTTGCTGTCATGACATTTTCTTCATCTTTTTTACCAGTAGGATACTGCCCTAACAAATTAGAGTTATTCAAGCCGCTGGCGTTGACGAATTTATGGTTTTTCAGACCTAGCTTCGTTGCTCTTTCGTTCATCAATTTCACAAAATTCTTTTCGCTACCAGAAACTAGCTGAGCTAAGGCTACTGTCGCTGCATTTCCTGAATAGACAGCCATCGCTTGATATAGTTCCTTAACTGTATATTCTTCACCTTCTGTTAAACCAATATTCGACAAATTCGGTGCTTTTGAAAGATCATGTACATACTTATTTATTTTAACTTTTTGATCCCAAGTGATTTTCCCATTTTCAATTGACTCCATTATGATGTATTCTGTCATCATTTTTGACATGGATGCAATCCCTAATACTTTATCGGCATTTTTTTCATACACGATTTGTCCTGTTTTACCATCTATAATGATGGCTGCCTCTGCTTTTAAACCTAAATTATCAGATTCAGCTTCAGCTTCCCCCGGTTGATAGGCAAATTGCGACATAACAAGAACAAAAACAAAAGTGAAAATGAGGGTAATCTTGCTGATTTTTTTCAATTTCCAATACCTCCAACTATTAAGCTTATCTCTATAACAAAAGAAGAAACACTATCTATTTCCCTTAATCCTTGTTTAGTTTATCACAGAAGAAATAAAAAAAATAGACAGAGTCATCGGAGACTCTGCCTATTTTCACTTTAAATTTTAATGACAATTATAAGTTAAATTTATTACAATGAATAGTTCGGCGCTTCTTTTGTAATTTGAACATCATGTGGATGACTTTCCCTTAACCCCGCACCAGTCATTTTAATAAATTGAGAGTTTTCTCTCAAATCTTCCAATGAAGCTGTACCGCAATATCCCATTCCTGAACGAATACCACCGATCAGTTGGAAAATAGTATCTGAAAGAGGTCCTTTATATGGAAGGCGTCCTTCTATGCCCTCTGGAACAAATTTCTTATTATCTTCCTGGAAGTAACGATCCTTAGAACCTTTTTCCATTGCTGCAACAGAACCCATTCCCCGGTACACTTTAAAACGGCGTCCTTGGAAGATTTCTGTTTCACCTGGGCTTTCAGTTACACCGGCAAGCATACTTCCAAGCATGACTGCGTGTCCACCAGCGGCTAGAGCTTTAACGATATCACCCGAGTATTTAATTCCGCCATCAGCGATAATTGTTTTTCCATGTTTCCTTGCTTCTGTTGCACAATCGAAAACGGCCGTAATTTGAGGAACGCCTACACCAGCTACAACTCTTGTAGTACAAATAGATCCCGGTCCAATTCCCACTTTAACAACATCGGCTCCTGCTTCAATCAGTGCTTTCGTTCCTTCTGCAGTGGCCACGTTACCAGCGATGATAGTAAGTTCAGGATATTTTCCACGAATCTCCTTTACTGCGTCAAGGACGCCTGTTGAATGACCATGAGCAGTATCAAGTACAATTGCATCTACTTGAGACTTAACAAGCATTTCTACACGCTTCATTGTATCTTTAGTCACACCGACAGCAGCACCTGCGAGTAATCTACCTTGCTTATCTTTTGCTGAATTAGGGAACTCAATGACTTTCTCGATATCCTTGATTGTAATAAGCCCTTTTAATACACCGTTATCGTCTACAAGAGGGAGTTTTTCAATTTTATACTTTTGAAGAATTTTCTCGGCTTGTTCCAGGTTAGTTCCAACTGGAGCTGTAACCAGATTCTCTATTGTCATAACACTAGAAATCTTCAAGGAAAAATCGGAAATAAATCGCAAATCACGGTTCGTAATAATACCAACAAGTTTTTGATCCTGTTCATTATTAACAACTGGTACACCCGAAATACGGTATTTACCCATTAAATGCTCTGCATCAAACACTTGGTGATCTGGTGTTAAGAAAAATGGATCTGTAATAACACCGCTTTCTGAACGTTTTACTTTATCAACTAATTCAGCTTGTGCTTCAATCGACATATTCTTATGAATAATACCTAACCCACCTTGACGAGCCATAGCAATTGCCATCTCTGCTTCTGTTACGGTATCCATTCCTGCACTGATGATAGGAAGGTTGAGCTTTAAATTCTCGGCTAAGTTGACTTGAAGGTTAACATCTTTCGGTAAAACCTCTGATTTCGCTGGAATTAATAGGACATCATCAAAGGTTAAACCTTCTTTTGCAAATTTATTTTCCCACATAATTTTCCCCTCCTGCTTAAAAATATTATTTGTAGGTTATCAATAGGACATACTACTGTCAAGAAGAGAAATAAATGTTAGATTATTCTATCAATTCAAAGGAGAGGCTGCAATGCCTGAAAACAATGATAATTTCGATAAATATACGCCTTTTTTTTCTGCATCTTCATCTCAACTTTTTTTACAAAAATGTTACACACATGAAAAAATAGAAGATGCAGAAATAAAAAGTTACGAAAACTGTTATCCTTTTATATACCATCTTGAACATGCGAAAACCTATTATAAACAGGCTGCTATAGCACCACTTTCTATCCAACCAATTTTATCCTTTTATGGATTTACCCAATTGTTAAAGGCCTGTCTACTTACCATCGATCCCAACTACCCGGAGTCCACTTCGTTGCTTGCTCATGGGGTAACTACAAGAAAGAGAAAAAAGCAACAATACGACTTTTTAAAAGATGAGGTAAAAACGCAAAAGAATGGACTTTTCACCTGTATTGCTGAAAAAATATTTAATTTAAAACATATGGAAGGTGAAAAATTTTCTATGGAAACGTTATTAAAAGAAATTCCAGATATGCAAAGCCTTGCATGGAATATTTCCCGTAAAAATTTTATACCTCTGTTACCTTCTTCTGATGGTTTTCAATTGCCTTCTACCATATTGGATAGCTATCAAATGACTAGTAGCCGCTTCGAGGAGTTTTTGACATCAAAAATAAATCATATATGTCACCTTACAGAAACTCCTGGAAAACTGCTAATACAAATAGATAAAGTTCTTGTTTATAATGCTCCTTCTCCTATACGGTATAACTTGGTAGAGGAACAATTCATGTTATCCCTCAATAAAAGTTCGTCGGCTTTTTTATTACCTGAACTTTTGATTCATTATTTAATCTCTTATAACCTAAGTATAATAGCTCGTTATGAAACAGAATGGTGGGCAGAGTTGATGAAAACTATGCCTAATGATGATTACCCCTGTATAGTGCAATTCCTTAAAATAAGCCAATCTAAGGTACCATTTTTAATATTTGAATGGATTAGGTCTGAAAGGTTCAACCCCTGATTATTCTAACTACCTCCCAATAGGAAATAACTTATGGAAAATCTGATATACGAAAAAGACCAGCCAAGGATGGCTGATCTTTTTGAATGGCTTGGCGGCGTCCTACTCTCACAGGGGGAAACCCCCAACTACCATCGGCGCTGAAGAGCTTAACTGCCGTGTTCGGAATGGGAACGGGTGTGACCTCTTCGCTATCGTCACCAAACAATAAAGGAACGTTGTTCCTTCAAAACTAGATAATAAGAAGGTATTTCATTTTTTAAAGCGTGGTTAAGTCCTCGATCTATTAGTATCAGTCAGCTCCACATGTCGCCACGCTTCCACCTCTGACCTATCAACCTGATCATCTTTCAGGGATCTTACTAGCTTGCGCTATGGGAAATCTCATCTCGAGGGGGGCTTCATGCTTAGATGCTTTCAGCACTTATCCCGTCCGCACGTAGCTACCCAGCTATGCCTTTGGCAAGACAACTGGTACACCAGCGGTGCGTCCATCCCGGTCCTCTCGTACTAAGGACAGCTCCTCTCAAATTTCCTGCGCCCGCGACGGATAGGGACCGAACTGTCTCACGACGTTCTGAACCCAGCTCGCGTACCGCTTTAATGGGCGAACAGCCCAACCCTTGGGACCGACTACAGCCCCAGGATGCGATGAGCCGACATCGAGGTGCCAAACCTCCCCGTCGATGTGGACTCTTGGGGGAGATAAGCCTGTTATCCCCGGGGTAGCTTTTATCCGTTGAGCGATGGCCCTTCCATGCGGAACCACCGGATCACTAAGCCCGACTTTCGTCCCTGCTCGACTTGTAGGTCTCGCAGTCAAGCTCCCTTGTGCCTTTACACTCTACGAATGATTTCCAACCATTCTGAGGGAACCTTTGGGCGCCTCCGTTACTCTTTAGGAGGCGACCGCCCCAGTCAAACTGCCCACCTGACACTGTCTCCCACCCCGATAAGGGGCGCGGGTTAGAATTTCAATACAGCCAGGGTAGTATCCCACCAACGCCTCCACCGAAGCTAGCGCTCCGGCTTCTCAGGCTCCTACCTATCCTGTACAAGCTGTACCAAAATTCAATATCGAGGTCGCAGTAAAGCTCCACGGGGTCTTTCCGTCCTGTCGCGGGTAACCTGCATCTTCACAGGTACTATAATTTCACCGAGTCTCTCGTTGAGACAGTGCCCAGATCGTTACACCTTTCGTGCGGGTCGGAACTTACCCGACAAGGAATTTCGCTACCTTAGGACCGTTATAGTTACGGCCGCCGTTTACTGGGGCTTCGGTTCAAAGCTTCGCTTGCGCTAACCTCTCCCCTTAACCTTCCAGCACCGGGCAGGTGTCAGCCCCTATACTTCGCCTTGCGGCTTCGCAGAGACCTGTGTTTTTGCTAAACAGTCGCCTGGGCCTATTCACTGCGGCTTTTCCGGGCTATTCACCCTAAAAAGCACCCCTTCTCCCGAAGTTACGGGGTCATTTTGCCGAGTTCCTTAACGAGAGTTCTCTCGCACACCTTAGGATTCTCTCCTCGCCTACCTGTGTCGGTTTGCGGTACGGGCACCTTACATCTCACTAGAGGCTTTTCTTGGCAGCGTGGAATCAGGAACTTCGGTACTATATTTCCCTCGCCATCACAGCTCCGCCTTAATGGAAACGGGATTTGCCTCGTTTCCGGCCTAACTGCTTGGACGCGCATATCCAACAGCGCGCTTACCCTATCCTTCTGCGTCCCCCCATCGTTCAAACGATGTATAGGTGGTACAGGAATATCAACCTGTTGTCCATCGCCTACGCCTTTCGGCCTCGGCTTAGGTCCCGACTAACCCTGAGCGGACGAGCCTTCCTCAGGAAACCTTAGGCATTCGGTGGAAGGGATTCTCACCCTTCTTTCGCTACTCATACCGGCATTCTCACTTCTAAGCGCTCCACCAGTCCTTCCGGTCTGACTTCAACGCCCTTAGAACGCTCTCCTACCATCGACACCATACGGTGTCAATCCACAGCTTCGGTGATACGTTTAGCCCCGGTACATTTTCGGCGCGGAGTCACTCGACCAGTGAGCTATTACGCACTCTTTAAATGATGGCTGCTTCTGAGCCAACATCCTGGTTGTCTAAGCAACTCCACATCCTTTTCCACTTAACGTATACTTTGGGACCTTAGCTGGTGGTCTGGGCTGTTTCCCTTTCGACTACGGATCTTATCACTCGCAGTCTGACTCCCAAGAATAAGTATTTGGCATTCGGAGTTTGACTGAATTCGGTAACCCGTTGGGGGCCCCTAGTCCAATCAGTGCTCTACCTCCAATACTCTCATCTTGAGGCTAGCCCTAAAGCTATTTCGGAGAGAACCAGCTATCTCCAGGTTCGATTGGAATTTCTCCGCTACCCACACCTCATCCCCGCACTTTTCAACGTGCGTGGGTTCGGGCCTCCATTCAGTGTTACCTGAACTTCACCCTGGACATGGGTAGATCACCTGGTTTCGGGTCTACGACCTCATACTCATTCGCCCTATTCAGACTCGCTTTCGCTGCGGCTCCGTCTTATCAACTTAACCTCGCATGAAATCGTAACTCGCCGGTTCATTCTACAAAAGGCACGCCATTACCCATTAACGGGCTTTGACTACTTGTAGGCACACGGTTTCAGGATCTATTTCACTCCCCTTCCGGGGTGCTTTTCACCTTTCCCTCACGGTACTGGTTCACTATCGGTCACTAGGTAGTATTTAGCCTTGGGAGATGGTCCTCCCTGCTTCCGACGGGATTTCTCGTGTCCCGCCGTACTCAGGATCCACTCAGGAGGGAACGAAGTTTCAACTACAGGGTTTTTACCTTCTTTGACGGACCTTTCCAGATCACTTCATTTACCCCGTTCCTTTGTAACTCCATGTTGAGTGTCCTACAACCCCAAGAGGCAAGCCTCTTGGTTTGGGCTAATTCCGTTTCGCTCGCCGCTACTCAGGAAATCGCATTTGCTTTCTCTTCCTCCGGGTACTTAGATGTTTCAGTTCCCCGGGTCTGCCTTCAGTACCCTATGTATTCAGGTAAAGATACTGTTCCATTACGAACAGTGGGTTTCCCCATTCGGAAATCTCCGGATCAAAGCTTACTTACAGCTCCCCGAAGCATATCGGTGTTAGTCCCGTCCTTCATCGGCTCCTAGTGCCAAGGCATCCACCGTGCGCCCTTTCTAACTTAACCGTTAAAAAGATCTTGCTGATGCTT
>NZ_JAEKEV010000002.1:3127500-5739858 GCF_016650915.1 Peribacillus sp. TH27
CTATATAACCTTTCCGAAGTCATGGCATGAAAAACGTCTGCAACTGCAATGATTTTTGAAAATAAGTGCATGGATTTAGTTTTTATTGTTTGGGGATAGCCAGTTCCATCTAACCTTCCATGATGCTCTAAAATAGCTAACTTCACACTATCCTTAATGATAGAACTATCTTTTATCATTTTATAGCTAAAAATGGGATGATTGTGGATTTCCTCATTTTCTTCGACTGTTAAACTCGTCGTTTTATTGAAAATCCTTGGTGACAGCTTAGCCATACCACAGTCAGCCAAACACCCTCCAATAGCTACTTGATAGACATCCGCTAAATCGCATTGAATTTTAAAGGCAATATATCCCCCTATTAATCCAGTTGAAATAGCATGATGATACATGTAATCTTCTTTATTGGAATAATGGTGCAATATCAGAATGTTTCCTGGTTTCTCCAAGACTTTATCAACTAAAGGAATAAGAATTGAACGAATCATGGCTACCTCTACCTTGCTCCCAGCCTGCCAATTTTTAAATAAACTCTTATACGTTTGAACCGATTTTAGATATAAATTAGTAAAATTTGAAAATCCTTCTATTTCATCCAGTTCATTATCTATAACTTCTTTCGGTAAAAATTTTTTTCCATCAATTAATGTTTTTTCAACGCTAACCTCTGTTATTAAAAAGGCTTGCAAGGTCTTTATTAATTCCTTAGTCAATATTGTTTTTTCATACATGATAGGGCGGTCCGTAAGACCTTTAATATCTTTTGAAAGAATACATCCTTCAGCTAAATAGTGAGTTTTCACTAGCAAAACTGTTCACCTCTGTAACAGTTATTTAATGAATATCATTTTACTAGAAAAACATGGAACAAACTATATTTTTCGTGATTAAATACCTAAAAAAAGCTTTTCACTAGTATGATACCTTTATCTTCCCTCAAAAAAACATGACTATATACCCGCCATTTACTTTATCTTTTAGAGAGACTTCGCCTGAAAACCCTCAATTACTTCATAAAAAAAGACCCAGCATAATGGCTGGGTCTCTATTATTAAACGATTATTCTTCCGTATCTTTTTCAGGTTCTTCGTTTTCGACTACTTCGTTAGAATCAGAATCTAAATCAATACTCGTTGGATTCTGTTCTATTCCTTCTTCTTGTTCAACGAATTCTTCTTTTTCTTCTTCTTCTCTTCCAACGATGGCCACCGTTGAAACATATTCATTGTCTGCAGATTCGAGACGAATGAGCTTAACACCCTGTGTATTACGACCCGTTTTAGAAATGCCTTCGACTTCCATTCGGATTAGCACACCAGCTGCTGTAATCAGCATCAAGTCCTCATCTTCTCCTGTCACTGTTTTCACGGCAATAAGTTCACCATTTTTCTCTGTGACATTACATGTTTTTATCCCTTTACCACCACGGCTTTGAATACGGTATTCCTCAGCAGATGTCCGTTTTCCATATCCATTTTTCGTAACAATCAGGACTTCTTCATTTTCTTCAAGAATTTCCATACCGACAACTTCGTCATCTGCCCTTAAGGAAATCCCTTTTACTCCAGCTGCGGTACGTCCCATTGTGCGTACATCCGTTTCAGGGAAACGAATCATCATTCCGGCTTTTGTTCCGATAATAATCTGTTTCTCTCCATTCGTAAGACGTACAGAGATCAATTCATCATCTTCTCGTAGCCCTAGAGCAATTAAACCGTTATTGCGGATATTTGCAAAGGATGACAGTGGTGTACGCTTTGATATACCGTGTCTGGTAGTGAAGAATAAATACCAATCATCGACAAATTCCTTCACCGGTATGATTGCATTGACCCACTCACCTTTATCAACTTCTAGCAAATTAATAAGTGGCAGTCCTTTTGCCGTCCGACCATATTCAGGAATTTCGTATCCTTTGGAACGATAAACTTTACCTTTATTAGTAAAGAATAATAGTGTGTCATGAGTCGAAGTTGTTAACAAGTGACCCACAAAGTCATCTGCATTCGTACCCATTCCCTGTATACCTCGGCCTCCGCGTTTTTGGCTGCGGTACGTGGTTGCAGGCAAACGTTTAATATAACCGTTATGAGTCAATGTCACGATTATATTTTCCTCTGGAATCAAATCTTCATCTTCTAAGCTCTCAAAACCGACTAATGTAATTTCAGTTCTTCTTTTATCATTAAAGCGTTCTTTAATTTCAAGAAGCTCTTCACGAATAATTTCAAGAACCTTTTCCTCATCAGCAAGGATAGCTTTATATTCTGCGATTAATGCCATTAACGCTTGATATTCATCTTCAATTTTTTCCCGTTCCAAACCGGTCAAGCGTTGTAAACGCATATCTAAAATTGCTTGCGCCTGTTTTTCAGAAAGTGAAAATTGTGTCATTAACCCTTCTCGGGCAATGTCTGTAGTTTGGGAACCACGGATTAATGTAATGACCGCATCCAAATTATCAAGGGCAATTCGCAAACCTTCTAAAATATGAGCACGCGCTTCCGCTTTACGTAGTTCAAATTCAGTTCTACGACGTATAACTACCTGTTGATGCTCTAAGTAATAGTGCAGACATTGCTTTAAGTTCAATACTTTAGGCTGTCCATCCACCAGTGCAAGCAAGTTGATTCCGAAGGTTGTTTGCATTGCAGTGTGCTTATACAAGTTGTTTAAAAGGACATTTGCATTTACGTCCTTTCGTAGTTCCATAACAATACGCATACCGTTACGATCTGATTCATCCCGTAAATCGGTAATACCTTCAATTTTCTTATCACGAGCAAGTTCTGCAATTTTTTCAATTAATCTTGCTTTGTTCACTTGATAAGGGATTTCTTTAACTAGAATAACCTGTTTTCCATTGGACTTCTCTTCAATTTCGACTCTCGCCCTCTGAATGATTGACCCTTTTCCAGTTTCATAGGCTTTTCTAATTCCACTGCGCCCTAAAATTAACCCCGCAGTTGGAAAATCTGGACCAGGGATAAATTCCATCAATTCTGGAATCGTTATATCAGGATTCTTACTTAAAGCCAATACACCGTCAATTACCTCACCTAATTGATGGGGCGGAATATTGGTAGCCATTCCGACTGCTATCCCTGACGAACCATTCACTAATAAGTTTGGGAAACGGGCTGGCATAACAGCTGGTTCTCTTTCTGAACCATCATAGTTATCCTGATAGTTAACCGTATCCTTATTCAAATCACGAAGCAATTCCATCGAAATCTTTGACATTCTCGCTTCTGTATACCTCATGGCGGCCGCTTGGTCACCATCGACCGAACCGAAATTCCCGTGTCCATCAACGAGCATATAACGATAGTTAAATGGCTGAGCCATTCTGACCATCGTTTCATAAACAGCAGAGTCACCATGCGGGTGATATTTACCGATTACTTCTCCGACAATACGGGCTGATTTTTTAAATGGTTTATCCGACGTCATACCAAGATCATTCATCGCATAAAGAATTCTTCTGTGTACCGGTTTCAAGCCGTCCCTTACATCAGGCAACGCCCGGGATACGATAACGCTCATCGCGTAATCCAAAAAAGATGTACGCATCTCGGTACTTATATTTATTTCTTTTACACCTGATCTTTCATTTTCTGACATGGAGCCAACCTCCTTTATAAAGCTTTTACTCTCATTTTTTTAACTGATCTTGCATTATGTAAAGAACAGGATGTAAATTCATCCTGTCAAAAAAATCAGATATCGAGGTTTTTTACATAAATCGCATTTTCCTCAATAAAGTTACGACGCGGCTCTACTTTATCTCCCATCAACATTTCGAAAGTTTCATCTGCCTCAATGGCATCTTTCAAACTAACTTGAAGTAGCGTTCTCGTATCAGGGTTCATTGTTGTTTCCCATAGTTGCTCTGGGTTCATTTCACCCAACCCTTTATAGCGCTGTAAGTTAGGCTTAGGAGTGCTTGGCAGACCCGCCATGATTTGTTCTAGTTCGCGGTCATTATAGGCATATTCCACTCGTTTACCCTGCTGAATTTTGAAAAGAGGTGGTTGGGCAATATAAATATAACCATACTCTATAATTTTCCGCATATAGCGATAGAAGAATGTCAACATTAAAGTTCTAATGTGGGCACCGTCTACATCCGCATCGGTCATGATAACAATTTTATGGTATCTAGCTTTTTCAATATTGAATTCATCGCCAATACCTGTTCCGAGTGCAGTAATAATTGTACCAATTTCTATATTATGAAGGATTCTATCCAATCGCGCCTTTTCCACATTTAGGATTTTACCCCTTAGCGGCAGAATAGCTTGGAAATGGCGGTCACGTCCCTGTTTAGCTGAGCCACCAGCCGAGTTTCCTTCTACAATGTACAATTCGCTGATAGACGGATCCTTCGACGAACAATCTGCCAGTTTACCAGGTAGACTGGAGACTTCCAAGGCACTTTTTCTTCGAGTTAACTCACGTGCTTTCTTGGCCGCCAAACGAGCTCTTGCCGCCATTTGCCCTTTATCAACAATTTTTCTAGCCACTGAAGGATTTTCGTATAAGAAGGAATCCAACCTTTCCGAAAGAATGGAATCAGTAACCGTTCTTACTTCTGAGTTTCCAAGTTTGGTTTTGGTTTGCCCCTCAAATTGCGGTTCAGGATGCTTAATAGAAATAATTGCCGTTAACCCTTCACGAACATCTTCACCAGAGAAATTGGTGTCGGCCTCTTTTAAGAGCCCGTTTTTCCGTGCATAATCATTGATGACCCGTGTCAACGCAGTCTTGAATCCTGATTCATGTGTACCGCCTTCATACGTATGAATATTATTGGCAAAGGAAAAAACGTTACTGATATAGCTGTCATTATATTGCAAAGCTAATTCGACAGATATACCTTCTTTCTCGCCTTCCATGAAAATCGGTTCCTCATGAAGGACTTCTTTTGAACGATTCAAATGCTCAACATAAGATTTGATACCGCCCTCGTAGTGGTATTCCTTGATTTTCTCTTCTTCTTCACGTTTATCTTCAATGATGAGCTTCAAGCCTTTATTCAAGAATGCAAGCTCACGGATACGTGTGGCTAATGTATCGAAATCATATTCCACGGATTCCTTGAAAATTTCAGGATCCGGAATAAAGTGTACTGTTGTCCCTGTATGATCGGTCTCCCCAATAATTTTCAAATCTTCTCTAGGGACCCCTCGGTTAAATTGCTGATAGTGGATTTTACCTTCACGATGTACATACACTTCCAATACCGTGGATAGGGCATTAACTACTGAAGCACCTACACCATGCAGACCACCGGAGACCTTATAACCTCCGCCGCCAAATTTACCGCCCGCATGAAGGACCGTCATGATTACTTCTACTGCTGGCCGTCCCATTTTTTCATGGATACCTACTGGAATTCCCCGACCATTATCGACTACTGTTATGCTATTGTCTTCTTCGATCGTCACTTTGATTTCAGTACAGAAACCTGCTAGTGCCTCATCAATACTATTATCGACAATTTCCCAAACAAGATGGTGAAGTCCTTTTGCAGAGGTAGTACCGATATACATCCCCGGACGTTTACGAACTGCTTCTAAGCCTTCTAAAACCTGTATCTGATTCTCATCGTATGCCTGAGCTTGTACTTCTTTTTGTTCCATTGTCATACGTATCACCTACACTTTTCTTTTGGCATTTATCAATTTTTCAGGAGTAATTATTACGTTATCGCTTAAATTCAAAGAGAATCTATATCATCGATTAATAACGATGGCTGCAGTGAACGCTTTTTCAAAGTGGACGACGCAAGCGGTGAATAATAGACCTGTTTATCCGTCACTACAATCGATTTAACCGAGTTTTTGGCTAAATGGTAAGTTACATCAGACTTTTTCTCCAAAAACTCACTCATGATTGGAGAGGCCTGGAGCAGCTTCTTATCTAAAATGGCTATGACATCGTCCGTTTTCACAAGAATGTCTTCACCAATATGGAGATACATACATTCACCTCATCATTTAACCTTTTTTATACTTCCTTGACTAACATAAAAGGTGGACGCTTCTCTAAGGGTTTGATGATCGATTCCATCAACAGAGGGTGTCGTCACGAATGTTTGCACTTTCCCTTGTATCGTATTCAGTAAATGAGATTGACGGAAATCGTCAAGTTCCGATAACACATCATCCAATAATAAAATGGGATACTCGCCGATTTCTTCATGAATCAGCTCAATTTCGGCAAGTTTCAAAGACAGGGCAGTTGTACGTTGTTGTCCTTGTGAACCATATGTCTGGACATCACGGTCATTCACAAAAAAAACCAGGTCGTCACGATGAGGACCTACCAGTGTTACACCCCGTTCAATTTCCCTTGTTTTTATTTTATCAAATTTTTCTGTGTATACTTCTATCATTTTCGTCAAATCCATAGATTCTGATACATCAAGCGACGGTTTATATTGGATTTTCAATACTTCTAGATTTCTGGAGATCCCCGAGTGAATTGGCTCTGCCCACTGCTGGAGCTTTAAAAGAAACTCGTATCTTCTTTCGACAATTTTCGCTGCATACTGAATAAATTGATCAGTTAGCACGTCAAGCATCGTCGTATCCGTTTGTTTCCGGGTCTGCAGAAGCTTTAAGTAATGATTTCTTTGTTGAAGTATTTTATGATATTGGCTCATATCATGAAGGTATACGGGAGAAACCTGGCCAATTTCCATATCTATAAAACGGCGTCTGACTAGAGGACTTCCCTTTACAAGGTTAAGATCCTCAGGCGCAAACATGACCACATTCATATTTCCAACATATTGACTTAATTTTCTTTGTTCAATATGGTTGCACTTCGCCTTTTTCCCTTTTTTTGAAATGGTCAGCTCAAGTGGTATTGAGGTATTTCTCTTTCTAACTCTTCCTTCTATTTTAGCATACTCTTCATCCCAGCGAATAAGTTCTTTATCATTTGAGGTCCGGTGAGATTTTGCCATTGCTAAAACAAAAATAGATTCCATGACATTTGTTTTTCCTTGAGCATTTTCGCCAAGGATTACATTGACCTTATTCTCAAAAGTCAGGTTCAATTCGGTATAGTTGCGGTAATTTCTCAAACTTATATTTTCAATATACATATTCCGCTCTTCCCTTATGTTTTAGCTTGTAATTGTGAAGACGCCAAATCCAGGAATCTCTATTTTATCACCTGATCTTAACTTTCTGCCTCTTCTCACGTCTAATTCGCCATTAATGAAAACCTCGTATTCACTTAAGAACCATTTTGACATTCCGCCGCTTTGAATCAAATCGGCTAATTTTAAGAATTGTCCAAGCGTAATATATTCTGTGCTGATTTTTATGGAGTCCATTTCATGCCTCACTCATTTCTAAGTAGTCTTTAATACTTCATTTTACTAAATAAATCCCATTAAGACAAAGTATAGCTTTTTCCGCTCTTGTTTTTTATATTTCTAGGTTTTATTCAGAATTAAAAAAGCTGTAAAAAACCTTATGGGGCCTATATTTAAGTATAAAAAAATTAAAGGCTTGCTAAACAAGCCTTTAATTTTTTTGAAATATTATTTTAGCTTAATAAGTTCTTACAGGCAGAATTAATTGAAGCATAGAATCATCATGAAGCGGACGAATTACAAATGGACGCATCGCACCTGTAAAGTTGATTTTAATATCCGATCCTTCTAAAACTTTTAAGGCATCCATAACAAATTTAGCACTGAAGGAGATTTTCAAATCCTCACCTTCAATGGCTTCTGCTTGAACTTCCTCAATTACTTTACCAATTTCAGGTGTATTAGAAGAGACTTCGATAATGCGGCCTTCTAAAGTTGTCAGTTTGACCACATTATTTCTGCCTTCTCTGGCCAATAAAGATGCTCGGTCGATTGCTTGCAGAAAATCTTTTGTGTGAACAGTTACATCCGTTTTGCTATCTGAAGGAATCAAGCGGGACGTATCTGGATAATTCCCCTCAAGTAGGCGGGAGAAGAATAATAAATTTTCTGCTTTGAATAAGACTTGATTATCGGTAATGACAATTTCTATGAGTTCGTTTGTATCATCAAGGATTTTACTTAATTCATTTAGACTTTTGCCTGGAATCACAACGCTATAGGTCCCAGTAATTTTATTTTCAATTTTTGCTGTGCGCATTGCTAGCCTGTGACTATCTGTTGCAATACAGGTCAATTCGTCATCTTGAACCTTTAAGTTTACACCTGTTAAGATAGGGCGTGTTTCTGAGGTGGACACTGCAAAGCCAGTTTGACGAATAAGAGTTTTTAATAGGTCTGTTGGAAGCTTGAAAATATTTTCTTCCTCAATGATTGGAAGATGAGGGTATTCTTCAGGATCCAGTCCATTTAAGTTAAATTCAGCTTTACCTGAGCGAATAATTGTTTGAAAGTTGTTTTCGACTTCAATTTCTACAGTATCCATCGGTAATTTTTTGACAATTTCACTGAAAAAACGAGCATTTAGGACAATTCCCCCGCTATTTTTCACTTCAACAATTTCATCACCGTCTACTTCAGCTGGAATAAATGATTGAATGGAAATATCGGAATCACTACCTGTCAAAGTAACCCCTTCAGTTGTAACACTTATTTTTATCCCCGTTAAAATAGGAATCGTTGTTCTTGATGTGACTGCTTTCATTACTTCTTGGACACTATGAACTAATCGATCTCTTTGAATTATAAATCTCATGTTTCATCCTCCAAATTTTTAATTGCCGAATAGGCATATTTATTAATAATTTTTATTAAAAAAGATAGTAGTAATAGTAGTAGGGCCTGTTGATATGTGGATAAGTCGACTCAACCTAAGGAAAAACAGTCTATCCACATGTGGACAGACTGTGTGTAAGTAGTCATCAGTTATACACATTATCCAGAATCATCTATACCTTCAACTGATCCTGTATTTCTTTGACCTGACGTTGAAGCTGGGTATCTGTTTGCATGAGTTTAGAAATTTTTTCATGCGCATGAATAACGGTCGTATGATCGCGACCACCAAATTCATCCCCTATCTTTGGCAGAGATGAATCCGTTAACTCCCTGGAAAGATACATGGCGATCTGCCTTGGAAAGGCTACAGATTTAGTCCGTTTTTTTGCTTTGAAATCTTCCAATTTAACACTATAATGCTCACCAACTGTTTTTTGGATTTCTAAGATGGTGATTATTTTAGGTTTCGAGCTTGGAATAATGTCTTTTAATGCTTCGGCTGCTAAATCAGCATTAATATCCTTATTAATTAACGAAGAATAAGCAACAACACGTATAAGTGCACCTTCAAGTTCACGAATATTCGAGTCAATTTGATTGGCAATATAAAGCATAACTTCATTTGGGATATCAAGACCTTCTGCTTTTGCCTTCTTACGTAAAATAGCAATTCGCGTTTCTAAATCAGGCGGTGTGATATCCGTAATTAAACCCCATTCAAAGCGGGAACGGAGGCGATCTTCGAGTGTTGGGATCTCTTTTGGAGGACGGTCACTCGAGATGACAATCTGTTTACTTTCTTCATGTAGTGCATTGAATGTATGGAAAAACTCTTCTTGAGTTTGTTCTTTTCCTGCTAGAAATTGAATATCATCAATTAATAAAACATCTACACTTCGGTATCTATCACGGAATTCTCCTGCTTTATTATCTCGGATTGAATTGATAAATTCGTTCGTGAATTTTTCAGAAGATAAATAAACGACCTTTGCCTTCGGATTATGCTCAAGTACGTAATGCCCAATTGCATGCATTAAATGGGTTTTACCTAGTCCTACGCCTCCATAAATAAATAATGGGTTATAGGCTTTAGCAGGAGCTTCTGCGACAGCGAGAGACGCGGCATGGGCAAAACGATTGCCGGAGCCGATGACAAACGTATCAAAGGTATTTTTCGCGTTTAACATATGCTGAGGAAATGCATTATGTTCTTTATCCTGTTTTTTAATCTTTTTAGGCTGAACAGGAACAGTAAAATCACCATCTTCTTGATTGGGAGGAATGATGAATTTTGCTTCCAATTCCTCACCGGTAAGTTCAAACAATACATCAGAAATAAGATGTGAATAGCGTTCTTCAAGCCAGTCCCTGGCAAATTCATTGGGAGCGGTGACTGTTAATGTATCACCTTGTAGTAAATAAGCCTTGGTTGATTTAAGCCAAGTTTCAAAGCTTGGTTTACTGATCTTTTTTTCAATTTTTCCGAGCGCCTGGTTCCAGAGGCTATCGATGTTATCCAAACTTATCCCTCCTTTGCAAAATATTTTTAATAATATCTAAAATGTATAGGCACAAATAAACTCATCGATTGCCGTCTTAATATAAATTTTGACAGCAAAAGTTCGGTGAGCTGTATAAGGGAGTGTTCTGTAATGTGATGTCCCTATTACTATATCTTGCGCTGTACAACCTTTGTACAGACTACATCTTGTAAGGTGATGTAGGTTTGGATGATTATTCATCAACAGGTATTTGGAGAAATATATAATAAAGAAGAAAAAAGGGTTTTCGACAATATCCACCGTTTGTGGACAGATTAATATACACAGGTCGAATAAGCTATCCACATGTTATGCACAGTCTGTGGATAAACCTTACCTGTTGATAAAGTTATTCAGAGTGAAAACACAAATATAATATCAGAAATTCAGGCGTCTTGCAATGGGTTAGAAAACTTTATCCACAACTTACCGAGCCTGTGGGAAAAACTTTTCCACAGGCTATTGTTATGTGCAAAAGTCTATAAAACAGGTTGTGGATAGGAAAAATCATGTCGAATTTTATCCACAGACTGAAGTTTTGGCACGAATTATATAAATTTATTTCTCTGCTCCTTTAAAACGAATAGGACAGAAAAACATGTTGTTTAAGCTGTCAAAAACGGTAAATATTAAAACCTATTCCTGGCAAACCCAATGGTTCATTTAAAAATAACCAGGCCTTCCCTTAATATTTGCTGATTCCTTTTCAGAGTGGAGCGTGTAAACTAAGAGATCCGCTTAAATGTGTTTAAGGGAAAAATTCACGGAAATTTCCCTCTCACCAAAAATTTCTATATCAGTTCGAGGCAAAATCATTTACAATAGGCTAGGTAGTAAAAAAAGACCTACTGGACATTGAGCATAAAAAGAAATATATTTTTTTGGATGAGGTTGACAAGTAGAAACCATCATCTATATAATTGTAAAGACTGTCTTTAACTGTTATTCCTCAGGGAGGTGTCATATAATGAAAAGAACTTATCAACCGAATAATCGTAAGCATAGTAAAGTTCACGGTTTCCGTGCACGTATGAGCACGAAAAACGGACGTAGAGTAATTGCTGCACGTCGCCGTAAGGGCAGAAAAGTATTATCTGCATAGACCACTGAAAAGTCTCAGTGGTCTTTTTTCGCAAAATAAGGGATTTACTGAGACTCAATTCATTTAATGAAGGTGTAAAGATGAAAAAAAAGTTAAGGATTAAGAAAGAGGACGAGTTTCAGCTTGTGTTTAAAAAGGGCGAATCCTCTGCTAATCGGCAATTCGTTGTCTATGTCCTTGAAAAGCCCGAACAGGATTATTTCCGGATAGGCCTTTCTGTCAGTAAAAAAATCGGGAATGCCGTTGTTCGGAATCAGATTAAAAGATACATACGGCAAGCGTTTTTGGAATTGAAAGATGATATAGAAGATGGTAAGGATTATATTGTGATTGCTCGAAAGCCAGCGGCGGAAATGGACTTTTCCCAAGTGAAAAGCAGCTTGATCCATGTCCTAAAACGTTCTAAATCACTAAACTTTATAATGAAAAAACAATAAAGTTCTCCTTTATATCGAAAACTAAGTACTCCTCAGATAATGTCGTAAACATTGAGAAAAATAACATAGAAAATTCCTTATTGGACTGTACAAAAAGTGGATTACTTTTCCTTGAAGTCTGCTTGTAAACAGTTCAAAATTGTTTCAAAAAAGATTGATTGCAGTTAGGAGGAAATTACGGTTGAAAAAACGAATATTACTCATTATTGGACTAGCTTCTATAATGATGTTGTTAGCAGGGTGTACGGAAATTAAAGAACCTATAACTGCAGAAAGTGAAGGGTTCTGGAATCAATACATTGTCTATCCATTATCAGCTCTGATTATTTGGCTCTCTGAAGCATTCGGGGAAAACTATGGTCTCGGGATTATTGGTGTTACCTTAATCATTCGCTTAGCATTACTTCCACTTATGATCAAACAGGTGAAAAGCTCGAAAGCAATGCAGGCCATTCAGCCTGAGATGAAAGAACTTCAAGCAAAATACAGCTCAAAAGATGCTGCCACACAACAAAAACTACAGCAAGAAACGATGGCTTTATTTTCAAAATATAATGTGAATCCATTGGCGGGATGTTTACCAATATTGGTGCAAATGCCGATTTTGATCGGTTTTTACCATGCTATCAGCCGTACGGAAGAAATTGCTCTTCATAGCTTTCTTTGGTTTGATTTAGGTTCCCCGGATCCGTATTATATTTTACCGGTTGTTGCAGGTATTACGACTTTTATTCAGCAAAAATTATCCATGGTTGGAATGAACTCTAATCCACAAATGGCAGCACAAATGACAATGATGCTTTACATCATGCCAATTATGATTGTTGTTTTTGCAATTAAATTTCCCGCTGCTCTTTCACTTTACTGGGTAGTAGGTAACATTTTCGGTATCGTTCAAACGTATTTCATTAAAGGTCCAGATCTTAGAAAAGCAGCTGCGGAAAACGCGGGAGGAGCAAAGAAAAAGTGAAAAAAGTAACTGCTGCAGGACAATCTGTCGAAGAAGCAGTAAATTTAGCTTTAGCTCAACTGAACAGCACTAGGGATCGCGTGGAGATTGAAATTGAAGATGAAGGCAAAAAAGGTTTTCTTGGTTTATTTGGTGCAAGGAAGGCAATCGTCCATGTGACTTTGCCAGCCGACCCTATTGAAGAGTCACTGAAATTTTTGAAGAATGTCAGTGAAAACATGGGAATTAATGCAGAAATTGATGTCCGTCGTCAAGGTAAGAATGTAACGTTTCATTTATCAGGTGAAAAGATTGCTTTATTAATTGGAAAACGAGGGCAAACATTAAATTCCCTTCAGTATTTAACGCAGCTGGTTGCAAATCGCTATTCGAAGCAGTTTTTGAATGTAACTGTAGATGCAGAAGATTATCGAAATCGCCGCAATGATACTTTAATCCAATTGGCTGAAAGAATGGCAAATAAAGCAATAAAAACTGGTAAATCTGTTTCGCTGGAGCCAATGCCATCCTTTGAACGGAAGGTCATTCATAATGCTCTACTGCATTACCCAAAAATCAAAACAAATTCCAATGGTACAGAGCCATATCGCCATTTGGTCATTACTCCAATCAGATGAACCTTCTGCTATTAAGCGGAGGTTCTTTTTTTGGTTGTCTGTTGAATTCTCTAGAAATAAAAGAAAAATTCAACAATATTCGACATGTTTCTGTTTTGACCATTCGTAATTTGGTAAAGAGTTAAGAAAAGAGCAAGAAGGAAAGCGGGCAATATTTGTTATTCACATGTGGATAAGTTAAAATAAGTGATACAGAATATGGGTTTTAATGCATGTGGATAACTCTTGAAAGGAAGGAGTATCTACTTTTTTTCATGAATATACTGTGGTATTGTAGTTATTTAGGGAATTCGACGATTTTATTATGGGAAAAATATAGAAACATCAATATATAAGAGGTGAAAGCATGGAATTCGATACAATCACCGCTATCTCTACTCCCTTAGGGGAAGGGGCAATTGCCATCGTAAGAATCAGCGGTGATGAGGCCCTAGAAATAGCCGATAGAATCTTTAAAGGACCAGGCGGGAAAAGTTTGCTCGAAGTGAAATCACATACGATTCATTACGGACACTTAACTCAACCGAAAACAGGTGAAATCATAGAAGAAGTTATGGTTTCTGTTATGAAAGGCCCAAAGACATTTACAAGAGAAGATGTAGTCGAAATAAATTGTCATGGCGGGATCGTTTCGGTCAATCGGGTATTACAGCTTATCCTCTCACAGGGAGCTCGTTTAGCAGAACCTGGTGAATTTACGAAACGAGCTTTTTTGAATGGAAGGATTGATCTTTCCCAAGCAGAAGCTGTTATGGATTTAATTCGGGCAAAAACAGATAAAGCGATGAATGTAGCCTTAGGGCAAATGGAAGGGCGGCTTTCGAAATTAATTCAAAAGTTACGTCAGGAAATTTTACAGACCCTCGCACAAGTCGAGGTAAACATAGATTACCCGGAATATGATGATGTCGAAGAAATGACACATCGTTTATTTTTGGAAAAAGGCAGCTATGTGAAGACGGAGATAGAGAAACTCCTGCATACTGCACAGCAAGGGAAAATTCTGCGAGATGGGCTGGCGACGGTTATCATCGGACGCCCAAATGTCGGAAAATCTTCTTTGCTTAACAGCTTAGTTCATGAAAATAAGGCCATTGTTACTGATATTCCCGGCACAACACGTGATGTAATTGAGGAATATGTCAATGTTCGCGGAGTACCGCTTAAACTTGTCGATACAGCAGGAATTCGGGAAACAGAGGACATTGTTGAACGAATTGGTGTTGAACGCTCTCGTGCGGTATTAAAAGAGGCAGATTTAATATTACTTGTCTTAAACTATTCCGATGACTTTACACCGGAAGATGAAAAACTATTCCAGGCCGTTAAAGGAATGGATGTTATCGTTATTATCAATAAAACTGATCTTCCGCAAAAAATCAATTTGGATCAGGTTAAGGAAAAGGCAGCATCGCATAAAATTGTTTCTACGTCTTTACTTGAGGATCAAGGAGTCAATGAGTTGGAAGATGCGATTGCTTCTTTATTCTTTGAGGGTTCTTTAGAATCAGGAGACTTAACCTATGTTTCGAATGCTCGTCATATAGCCTTACTTGGTCAAGCATTACAGTCAATTGAGGATGCAATTGAAGCGATTGACATGGGGACGCCGATTGACTTAGTTCAAATTGATTTCACAAAGGCTTGGGAGCTTCTCGGCGAAATAATTGGTGAAAGTGTTCAGGATAATTTGATCAACCAATTGTTCTCGCAATTTTGTTTAGGAAAATAACAGTAAAAGGAGGAGAAAACATGCAATACGAAGCAGGAAGCTATGATGTTATTGTTATTGGAGCTGGACATGCTGGTAGTGAAGCAGGCCTTGCAGCTGCAAGAGTTGGAGCTAAAACTTTGATGGTTACCATTAATTTAGATATGGTCGCCTTTATGCCATGCAATCCGTCTATTGGCGGACCAGCAAAAGGGATAGTTGTCCGAGAAATTGACGCTTTAGGCGGTGAAATGGGGAAAAATATTGATAAAACCCATATTCAAATGAGGATGTTGAATACAGCTAAAGGTCCGGCAGTCCGTGCGTTGAGGGCACAGGCTGATAAATATCTCTATCAGCAAGAAATGAAAAAGACGATAGAAGATCAAGAAAATTTGACATTAATTCAAGGAATGGTTGAGGAATTAATTGTTGAAAATGATGTTTGTACGGGTGTCATTACTAAAACAGGTGCAGTGTATCGTGCGAAAACTGTAGTAATCACGACAGGAACATATTTACGTGGAGAAATTATTTTAGGGGAACTAAAATATTCAAGCGGTCCTAACAATCAGCAGCCTTCCATCAGACTTTCTGAACATTTGGAGCAATTAGGATTTGATTTAGTTCGTTTTAAAACTGGAACGCCTCCTCGCGTCAATAGTTCATCTATTGATTACAGCAAAACAGAAATACAGCCTGGTGATGAAGTCCCACGTGCTTTTTCTTATGAAACAACGAAATTCATCACTGACCAATTGCCATGCTGGTTAACATACACGAATGAGGGAACACACCAGCTCATCGATGAGAATTTACACCGTTCACCGATGTACTCTGGGATGATTAAGGGAACTGGACCACGCTATTGCCCATCAATAGAAGATAAGGTCGTACGTTTTAATGATAAACCGCGCCATCAAATTTTCCTTGAACCTGAAGGGCGCAATACAAAGGAAGTCTATGTGCAAGGGCTGTCAACAAGTCTACCTGAAGATGTACAAGTAAAAATCCTTCAAACGGTTCCAGGGCTCGAGAAGGCGGAAATGATGCGTGCGGGATATGCAATTGAATATGATGCAATCGTTCCTACACAGCTTTGGCCTACACTAGAAACGAAAAAAGTTAAAAACTTGTATACAGCAGGCCAAATTAACGGAACGTCCGGCTACGAAGAAGCGGCGGGCCAAGGGTTGATGGCTGGTATTAATGCAGGATTGAATGCGATAGGAAAAGAAGAACTGATCTTAAGCCGTTCGGATGCCTATATTGGAGTTTTAATTGATGATCTTGTTACGAAAGGTACGAATGAACCATACCGCTTGCTGACTTCACGTGCAGAATATCGTTTACTGTTGCGTCATGACAATGCGGATTTACGTTTAACGGAAATTGGTTTCAATATTGGAATGATCAAAGAAGACCGCTACAAACGTTTTCTTTTGAAAAAGGAAGCAGTTGAAGTAGAAAAAGAACGACTGAAATCAACCTTCATTAAACCAACGCAAGAAGTGCAAGACGTTATTATCACAAGTGGTGGCAGTGAGTTGAAGGATGGAATTCGTGCGTCTGATTTATTGAAACGTCCTGAAATGGATTATTCTCATATTCAGAAGCTGGCTCCAAGTGATGTCGAACTAAGCGACGAAGTGACGGAACAAGTCGAAATCCAGATTAAATATGAGGGATATATTGAAAAATCTCTGCAACAGGTCGATCGTCTGAAAAAAATGGAGAATAAAAAAATTCCAGAGAACATCGACTATGATGCCATCTCCGGTCTTGCAACGGAAGCACGTCAAAAATTAAAACAGGTCCACCCGCTATCAGTAGCTCAGGCTTCACGAATTTCCGGTGTAAATCCTGCTGATGTCTCCATTTTGCTTGTTTATTTGGAGCAAGGTAAGATTGCCAGAGTTTCTCAGTAACGGAAATACCCGAAAAGGATTGAAGAATTCATGAACATTGAACAATTTCAACAAGCGCTACAGGAGAAGGGTATCGAGCTTTCTCCTCGTCAGCTTGAACAGTTTGACACCTATTATCGATTATTGGTGGAATGGAACGAAAAGATGAATCTAACCGCCATCACGAATAAAGAAGAAGTTTATTTAAAGCATTTTTATGATTCAATCAGTGCAGCATTCTATTTCGATTTTAACAAGCCTTATCAGATTTGCGATGTTGGAGCTGGAGCTGGATTTCCGAGCATTCCTTTGAAAATTTGTTTCCCAAATATCCACGTATCTATCGTGGATTCTTTGAATAAGCGGATCTCCTTTTTAAATCATCTTGCTGATGAGTTACAATTAAAGGGCGTTTCCTTTTACCATGACCGGGCGGAAACCTTCGCTCAAAAACCAGAGCATCGTGAATCCTATGATATTGTTATGGCAAGAGCGGTAGCGAGGATGTCTGTCTTAAGTGAGCTTTGTTTGCCGCTTGTCAAACCGGATGGGACGTTCATTGCCATGAAAGCGGCAAGTGCACAAGATGAAATGGATACAGGTAAGAAGGCGATTTTTACATTAGGCGGAAAAATTGAAGAAATTTATCCCTTCACATTGCCCGAAGAAAATAGTGAAAGAAACATCATTACGGTAAAAAAAGTAAAGAAGACTCCTAAAAAATACCCTAGAAAACCTGGTACACCAAATAAACAGCCCATTGAATAATCCTTTTACTATGGCTATTCATTGTGGCTGATAGATAGATTTTGGCTAGCACTTGTTCTAATTTTCTTTTACTATAAATGTAGGATTTTTTTATCCATTTAAAAATGTATAAGTAAACCTGAAGGATAATATCCGACAAAGTGTTCTTTACAACCATATGCCTCGTTTTCCTACAGAGCGAGAAAGTCGGAGTTTTATCTTTTTGAAAAATTAGGGAAATAATCTCGGGCAAGCCGGCAGATATCTATAATATCTGGGCGTCTATGCCTCATTATTGCTTTAATGACGACAGTCGACATGTTTTTTACAACGATGGACCATATGTATAACCATGTCGGGAAATGTATGCAGGACTTGTCCTTTCAATAGAGAATATGTTATTTGGGAGTTTTAAAAGGTGGTGTAGGAAGATGAAGCATCCTTTTTCGCGGTTCTTTGGGTTTGGCGAAAAAGAAGAACAGCAACTAGAGATGGAGACACCTAGCAATAATAACGAAGAAATAAGAAAAATTTCCATTTCTGATATTGTGCCTAATCGATTTCAACCAAGGACCGTTTTTAATGACGATAAAATTGCAGAATTGGCTCAAACGATTCATACACACGGAATCATTCAACCGATTGTAGTAAGGGCGTATGGTCAGGGGAAATACGAAATCATTGCAGGCGAGCGTCGTTTTCGTGCTATGCAAAAGCTTGGTTGGGAATTGGCACCGGCTATTGTTAAGGATTTTACGGATACTGAAACGGCTTCAGTTGCGCTGATAGAAAACCTTCAGCGTGAAGAGCTGACACCGATTGAAGAAGCATTAGCTTATGGGAAACTATTAGAGCTTCATAGTTTAACTCAAGAGGCTCTGGCACAAAGACTCGGAATTGGCCAATCTACCGTGGCGAATAAGCTTCGGCTGCTTAAGCTGCCGAAGGAGGTCCAAGATGCACTTCTTCAAAAGCAAATTACGGAACGTCATGCCCGCTCGTTAATTCCTTTAAAAAGTCCGGAAAAGCAGATCAAACTACTTTTGGAAATCATCGAAAAAGGCTATAACGTTAAGCAGACAGAAGAGCGGGTCGTCAAGCTCCTCACCGGAACGGTACTTAAGCCGAAGCCAAAACGAAAGGCGTTTAGTAAAGACATGAGGATTGCGGTAAATACCATCCGTCAATCGTTGAATATGGTAACAGACAATGGAATAAATTTGGATGCAGAGGAAGAGGAATTCGAGGAATATTATCAATTTACGATTAAAATTCCTAAGAAGAAAACTTGATCCCCTTTTCCTTAGCCCCCGCTTGGTAGTCTTCGATTACCAAGCTTTTTTTATTCTCTCTTTTCAACAGTATCTTTTGGTCATTTTTAGGGAAATTCCAAATTTTAAGAGGAATTTCAGAAAACGATTTCTTCCAGGATTATTCATGATAAAATAGAAAGAAAGAAAATTACGGTAAATGCATTTAGATATAGAGTATAAAGATAGTTGAAAGCAGGTGAATTCGTGGGTAAGATTCTCGCCATTGCCAATCAAAAAGGCGGTGTTGGAAAAACGACAACTTCTGTCAGCCTTAGTGCTTGTCTTGCATACATAGGACAGAAAGTCTTATTGGTCGATATCGATCCGCAGGGAAATGCGACAAGCGGTGCAGGTATTGATAAAGCAGATGTAGAACAATGTATTTATGATGTATTGGTTGATGATGTCGAAGCCAGTACCGTTATCTTGGAAACAAAGGTTGAAAACTTATATGTCATACCTGCGACAATTCAACTTGCGGGTGCTGAAATAGAACTTGTTCCAACCATCTCTAGGGAAGTCCGTTTAAAAAGGGCGTTAGAAGAGGTGCAGAGTCAGTATGATTACATTGTAATCGATTGTCCACCATCATTAGGACTGCTTACCCTAAATGCATTAACAGCTGCTGATGCTGTTTTAATTCCTGTACAATGCGAATATTATGCATTGGAGGGCTTAAGTCAGCTCTTAAATACGGTCCGTCTCGTGCAAAAGCATTTAAACCATGATTTGAAAATCGAAGGTGTGCTATTGACGATGTTGGATGCTAGAACAAATTTGGGTCTTCAAGTTATTGAGGAAGTCAAAAAATACTTTCAGGATAAAGTTTATCAAACCATCATTCCACGTAATGTCCGATTGAGTGAAGCGCCGAGCCATGGAGAACCGATAATTATTTATGATCCAAAGTCACGAGGAGCGGAGGTCTATCTAGAACTGGCAAAGGAAGTGGTGTCAAATGGCTAAGGGACTTGGCAAAGGACTAAACGCACTATTCAACAATGGGGAAATCAGTAAAGATGAAATCGTGCGGGAAATTAAATTGAGGGAATTAAGGCCAAATCCTTATCAGCCCCGGAAAAGTTTTCGACCTGAAGCGATAGAAGAACTTAAGCAATCAATCATAGAGCACGGGATATTACAGCCGATTATTGCCCGGAAAAGTATTAAAGGCTATGAAATTGTGGCTGGGGAGAGACGTTATCGTGCCGCAAAAGAAGCTGGTTTAAAGACAGTACCGGTTGTTGTGAGGGAACTGAATGAACAACAGATGATGGAACTAGCCATTTTGGAAAACCTTCAACGGGAAGATTTAAACCCAATCGAGGAAGCGGCTGCTTATCAAACCCTGCTTGAAAAATTAGAAATTACTCAAGAACAGTTGGCTATTCGCTTGGGGAAAAGTCGGCCGCATATTGCTAACTATGTTCGATTACTATCTTTGCCTGAAAAGATAAGGAGTTATATCTCTGAAGGTGAAATTTCTATGGGGCATGGTCGTGCATTACTAGGATTAAAGAAAAAAGAGTTGCTTCAGCCAGTTATAGACAAAATTCTCAAAGAAGGAATGAATGTCCGAAAGCTAGAGCAATATATTCATCAATTAAATGATACGGTTTCACGTGAAACTAAACCTGCGAAACAAGTGAAAAAAGATATTTTTATAAAGCAGCGGGAGTCAAGTCTACGTGAAAGACTAGGAACAAGCGTGACTATTAAACAAAGCAAGAAAAAAGGGAAAATAGAAATCGAATTCTTTTCAAAAGAAGATTTAGAGAGAATATTAGACTTGATTGATCAAGAAAACCTTTCCTCTTAGTCCCTTCTTTGAGAGACGATTTTTGAATGCAGATATGCAACAAGGGGATCTTACTGTAGAGAATTAGGTGAATAAGATGGTTTTATTGGGGACTTTTGTGAATGGGGCTTGTATTTTAATCGGGTCGATTTTGGGAATGTTTTTACAGCATATACCTGAGAAGATAAAAGAAACGGTTATGAGTGGTATCGGTTTGACCGTTATTGTCTTAGGATTGCAGATGGGTTTTAAGAGTGATAATTTTATCATGGTCATTATAAGTATTGTGGGAGGCGCTGTGCTTGGAGAATGGATGAATCTTGAAGCCAGGCTTAATTCTTTAGGCAATTGGATTGAACGTCGGATGAAAGCGAAAAAAGGAACTTCGATATCACAGGGATTCGTAACAGCCACGCTCATATTTTGCATTGGAGCGATGGCCATTATCGGTGCCTTGGATAGTGGGATCCGTAATGATCATGATGTTTTAATAACAAAATCGATTATTGATGGGTTTACAGCGCTAGTTCTGTCCAGTACTCTTGGCATTGGTGTACTTTTTTCAGCATTCCCTATCATTCTTTATGAAGGATTCATTGCCATTTTTTCAAGGCAAATTAATACTTTGATCCCAACTGCGTTAATGGATTCCTTCATTCTTGAAATGACAGCAACTGGAGGAGTCATGATTTTAGCGATTGGCTTGAATATTATCGGTGTCACCAAAATCAGGGTGGCTAACCTGCTTCCAGGAATAATGATTACAGCAATTCTAGTTACAATCATGTATTATGTATAAAAATAAAGGAAGGGGTGAACCCCTTCCTTTATTTTTATACTCGGCCAAACTTTTCAGGAACATTAGAATCAAAGGGTTTTTTCCTGCTTGAATGACCAGGAGAATGGAGTGAAAGTTGGTTTAACTGGATAATGATTTTGTGCTTCATAAATACCCTCTGCAATGGTTTTGGCCATTTTTAAGACTAGATTAAGACGAGTATTTTGTAGGACCATAAACTCCATGAATCCACTGACATTCACGATTCCAGTAATATGGGCATTGCCAACAGAAGGTAGATCTTTATTGACTCCAGCGCCAGGTTTCACCGGACCTTGGCCAATTTGAACAATGCCGACGCTTTTCAATTTTCCTAAGCAAGCATCGATTCCGACGATAAAGGGATCGGTATGGATTTTGTTAATTTCACTTAATTTTTCCTGTAAATTCATAGCATGTATAGGATTATCGAGAGTTCCATAAACATGGAAGGAAGAGGCACCGTCTTCTGTTTTTTCATTAAGCAGAGTGCCGACAAGTGGACCGAGGGAATCGCCAGTAGAACGGTCTGTGCCAATACAGACAATTACGATAGGTTGAAGCTTTCCAGTTGGAAGAAGGTTGATTAATTCTTGGGAAATTTGTTTAGATGCATCCGTATCTTCATGTAGGATGCGGCTCAATCTATTTTTATTATTATTAAATAGACTAGAATTCAGATTCATCGGCTCAACTCCTTTACTTCGTTTGGTATTACAGTATACGGATAAAAAAGGAAAAATATACGGTATTTAATGTAAAATTGGTGGGGGATTTATTTGATAAGAACACGCAAACGGGGAAGGGGAAATCGTAAGATGCTTCTTCCTCTACCAATTTTCGTTATATATACTCTCTAGCAAAAAATCATTCATGGAAATAGAAAAAACTTCTAATTACCTTACCTATTACCCATATTTTTTTTGTACAGAAACCCATATTTATTGATAAAATAGAGAAAACTTTTCTTATTTAGGGTTATCTTTCGGCTTGAGGGGTAGATGGAATACGTCCAAATAGGAAGGTCATAGGGAATCTAAAAGTTTTGCAGGTTTTTGCAATAGGCAGGAGGAAGAGATGGATAGCATTTATAATAACGTTACAAAAGAATTATTGGATGAAAAAGTATGGCTACTGATGGGGGAGGGAATTATTAAAATCTTCCTTGTTCTGTTGTTATCGCGTATTATTATTAGAATAGGAAAGACCATTATAAATAAATTCTTCAAAGCTCGATTAAGAAGTCCTATTCGGGTTTCGGAGCGTAGGGAAACGACACTCATTAAGTTACTGGAAAATATCATCACTTACGTTATCAATTTCATTGCCTTGATAATGATTCTTGAAATTTTCTCATTCGATGTAAAAGCTTTACTGGCTGGAGCTGGGATTCTTGGTTTGGCAGTTGGGTTTGGTGCCCAAAGTTTGGTCAAAGATATTATCACAGGATTCTTTGTGATTTTTGAAGATCACTTCTCGGTTGGGGACTATATTAAGATTAATACATTTGAGGGTGAAGTTCTCGAAATTGGGCTTCGTACAACAAAAATTAAAAGTAGCTCAGGAGAATTGCACCTCATACCTAATGGTAGTATTGTTCAAGTTACAAATTACTCCATATTAAACAGTAAAGCAGTGGTGGATGTAGCTATACCTAATGATGGATCAGTAGAACTTGCTGAGAGGGTACTTATTCAAACTTTGAATAATATGGAAGGTAAATATGACTTCTTAGTCAAAGCACCTGAATTTTTAGGAATTGAAATGATAAGTCCTGATGAAGTTGTCTTTCGGGTCACAGCTGAAACAAAACCGATGCGTCATGTCGAAATGAGCAGAATAATAAGAAAAGAATTAAGTGCTGCTCTTGATTTAAGTGGAATTACATCTACATACAAAGGCAGCGAGTCGTAGGAACTAGGGGGGCTCATGGTTATGGATGAAAAGGAATTTGCACTTAAAGATATTGTCGAAATGAAAAAACCACATCCATGTGGAGTGAATAAGTGGAGAATTATCCGGCTGGGCATGGATATCCGGATAAAATGTGAAGGGTGCGGTCATAGCGTGATGTTGCCCCGACGTGAGTTTGCGAAGAAAATGAAAAAGGTTCTACAAAAGCATGAGGAATGATCATGCTTTTTTCATGGAAAGAAAGCGGTCCTACTATCTCAATGATTTACTTGTCTTTTTAGGAAGCGAAATCTATAATTGGGAAAGGTTTAGGTAATTGGATGGTCTTTATAGAAGATCAGTCTTTTTCCTATATGTACGAATTATCTTAAAGGAGTGAAATATAAATGGCTTTAACAGCTGGTATAGTTGGTTTGCCTAACGTAGGTAAATCCACTTTATTTAATGCAATAACTCAGGCAGGTGCGGAATCTGCCAACTATCCTTTTTGTACAATTGATCCAAACGTTGGGATTGTAGAAGTGCCTGATCATCGTTTACAAAAATTGACTGAATTGGTGCAGCCGAAAAAGACAGTTCCGACAGCATTTGAATTCACGGATATTGCCGGGATTGTAAAAGGAGCTAGTAAAGGGGAAGGTCTTGGAAATAAATTCCTTTCTCATATTCGTCAAGTTGATGCAATTTGTCAAGTCGTTCGTTGCTTCTCTGACGATAACATTACTCACGTTTCTGGAAAAGTAAATCCAATAGATGATATTGAAGTCATCAATCTTGAATTGATTCTTGCTGATTTGGAATCTGTTGATAAACGAATCGACCGCGTTGGAAAAATGGCCAAGCAGAAAGATAAAGGCGCAGTGGCTGAGCATGAAATCCTTGTCGCTTTGAAAGAAGCATTGGAAGAAGAAAAACCAGCTCGTTCAGTTGAATTTACTGAAGAACAGCAAAAAATCGTGAAGGGCATGCACTTGCTTACAGCGAAGCCGACTCTTTATGTAGCGAATGTAAGTGAGGACGAAGTGGCTAATGCTGCTGATAATGAATATGTTCAACAAGTTCGTGAATATGCTGCGAAAGAAAACGCAGAAGTTATCGTAATTTGTGCAAAAATTGAAGAAGAAATTGCGGAGCTTGAAGGTGAAGAAAAGGAAATGTTCCTATCTGAACTCGGCATCGAGGAATCCGGTCTTGATCAATTGATCCGTGCTTCATACAACCTGCTCGGGTTGGCAACATACTTTACAGCTGGAGTTCAGGAGGTACGTGCTTGGACGTTCCGTAAAGGTATGAAAGCGCCTCAATGTGCAGGTGTCATTCACACAGACTTCGAACGCGGTTTCATCCGTGCCGAAATCGTTTCGTATAATGACCTACTTGAAGCAGGAAGCCATAGCGCTGCAAAGGACGCGGGTAAAGTACGATTAGAAGGTAAAGAATATATCGTTAACGACGGCGACGTAATCCATTTCCGTTTTAACGTATAAGGCATAGAGAGACTCTACAGACCCAATCTGTAGAGTCTTTTTTCTCGGTATAGTTTAAGTCTATAACATTTGATTTCAATAAATTGTAATATGTCTAACCGTTCGTTGCAAAGCCCCTTTAACTATGCTATAATTTCTTCTTGTGAGTAATTATAAATAATTGCTCCTTGCCCAATTGGGCCGCTTAGACCAAAAGGAGGTGACAGTGATGAGAAAATACGAAATTATGTATATCATCCGTCCAAACATTGAGGAAGAAGCTAAAAAAGCTTTAGTTGAACGTTTCAACACAATCCTTTCTGATAATGGTGCGGAAGTAGAAGCAAAAGAATGGGGTAAACGCCGTCTTGCATACGAAATCAATGATTTCCGTGATGGTTACTACATGCTTCTTAAAGTTAACGCTGAAAGTGCTGCGATTCTAGAATTCGATCGTCTTGCTAAAATCAGTGAAGACATTATTCGCCACATGGCTACTAGAGAAGAAGTATAATCCGATATTTAATATAAATTCTAATCTTGTTTCACGTGAAACAAGTTTGAAACCTAGGGGTTGATTCTGATGATGAATCGCGTAGTTTTGGTAGGACGCTTAACTAAAGATCCTGAATTACGATATACACCTAATGGAGTTCCTGTGGCTACCTTTACTTTGGCTGTGAACCGTAGTTTTACGAATCAGTCGGGTGAACGTGAAGCAGATTTCATTAACTGTGTAGTTTGGCGTAAACCGGCAGAAAATGTAGCTAACTTCTTGAAAAAAGGCAGTTTAGCTGGCGTGGATGGACGTGTCCAAACACGTAATTATGAAGGACAAGACGGCAAACGAGTATATGTGACGGAGATTCTGGCTGAGAGCGTTCAATTCCTTGAACCACGAAGCAGTTCAGCGGGTGAAAGAAATGAAGGCGGTTCTTACGGTGGAGGTCAAAAAAGTTATAGCAACAATAATAACGGAAATGACAACAATTCGTATGGACAAAATCCTAATCAGAATCAACGGAGCAACAACAACTACACTCGTGTAGATGATGATCCATTTGCAAATGACGGTAAAACAATCGACATTTCAGATGATGATCTTCCGTTTTAAACAGCCGTTTAAAATGAAAATTCAACAAGCAGGGAGGGAAATTTATTATGGCAATGGGTGGACGTAAAGGACGCGGTAAGCGTAAAAAGGTTTGTTATTTCACATCTAACGGAATCACTAAAATTGATTACAAAGATACAGATCTTCTTAAAAAATTCGTCTCAGAACGCGGTAAAATTTTACCACGTCGTGTAACTGGCACAAGCGCTAAATATCAACGTAAATTAACGATTGCTATTAAACGCTCACGTACTATGGCATTACTACCATACGTATCTGGTGAATAATTAATAGGCACATTGAGGAGCAGTCCTTAATGTGCTTTTTTTTATGCAATAGGAGTGACGTATAAAAATAGCCCTTTTATTAAAAATCCGCTAAAATGCGGTTTTTTTTGTTTTTTGAAAGGATTTTTATAAACGAAAATAGTCTCTTTCCAAAGAAAAAATTCTATATCATGAAAAAAGATTGTGATGTTTGAAATATCCTATGCTTAACGGATACAATATAAAGATGGAGACTGGAGACATTATTTTTAGTTTTATAAAAACGGGGGTGAAAATAAATGAATAGCGGGAGACGAATTGCTGAGGGCGGGGCCCTTTTGGCACTATATTGCATTTTATTGTTCATCACAGTTCATATCCCAATAGTGGGTACCTTCACTCTTTTCTTTTTACCCATTCCTTTTATTCTGGTGACAACCAAACAAAAGATATCATGGGCTCTGGGGTATTTATTTGTTGCTTCATTATTGTCGATACTTATCTCAACAATATTATCCGTTCCGATGACCTTACTTATGGGGGCAACGGGTATTACCATTGGTTATTTTTTAAAAAAGGATAAACCGATGGCACCTATGTTTATTAGCACTGTCCTTGTTTTCCTAGGGGGTACATTATTAATATATGCGGCAACGGTATTGGTATTAGATGTAAACTACATAGAAAAATCGATGGTCATGCTTGAGGAGTCCATTGATTCTTCTGTTGGGATCATGGAATCGTTTGATCAGGCACCGACAGAGCGAATCGAAAAGAGAATGCATGAATCAATAGATTTGCTGAACACGCTTATGCCAAGTTTGTTCGTTGTCACTTCTGTCATCATGGTTTTACTGATTTTCTTTGCGGCCCATCCTATTTTGAAGAGGTTCAGCGATAAAACTTTAAAGTGGCCACATTTTCGAGATCTGCGACTCCCGAAAAGCCTTTTATGGTATTATTTAATTACGATGCTTCTGGCTCTTTTTGTGAATACGGACAAGAATAGTTTTGTATATATGGCCATAACAAACCTATTTTTTATCCTGCAGTTTTTCATTTTGATACAAGGATATTCGCTGGTATTTTATATCAGTCATGTGAAGTCTTGGACTAAAGCTATACTTATTTTAATCGTGGTTGCTTCGCTTTTACATCCGATTTTCATAACCATCATTCGATTTTTAGGTATAATAGATTTAGGATTTCCTTTTAGGGAGACAATCAAGAAAAAGGAATAGTCCTTGTAAAACAGATGCTTTTAGGAGCTGAAACTATGCCATCTTATTTGAAAGAGTACTCGATTAAGTCCCCGTTATATGGGGTGCTGGCTGCAGGCTTGTTACTTTTGGGCGTACTGGCTTATTATAATTGGGTTGTTGCACTTGTTGGATTATTGATTCTTGCCGGTTTATTTTATTTAACATTAAAAGTGGAAGAAAAAAAACAGCGTAAGACAGAAGAATATATAACAACGTTATCCTACCGTCTAAAGAAGGTGGGTGAAGAAGCGTTACTGGAAATGCCAATTGGGATTATGCTCTTTAATGACGATTTTTACATTGAATGGACCAATCCATTTCTGGCTTCATGTTTTAGTGAAGATTCATTGGCAGGAAGATCTCTCTACGATGTCGCTGATTCGATTGTACCGTTAATTAAGCAAGAGATTGAGACAGAGACGCTTACACTCCATGACCGGAAATTTAAAGTGGTCCATAAGCGTGAGGAACGACTTCTTTACTTTTTTGATGTAACAGAGCAAGTTGAAATTGAAAAATTATATGAAGATGAGCGGACAGCAATCGCCATTATTCTGCTTGATAATTATGATGATTTGACGCAGGGAATGGATGATCAGCGTAAAAGTAGTATAAACAGTTTGGTTACCTCACTTCTTGATAAATGGGCAAGGGATAATGGCGTTTTCTTTAAACGGGTTTCCTCGGAACGGTTTATCGCTGTGTTTAATGAACATATCCTTCATCAACTTGAAAAGGGTAAATTCACTATTTTAGATGAAATTAGGGAAACGACAGCCAAGCAAAATGTACCACTTACCTTGAGCATTGGGGTTGGCTCGGCTGTATCTTCCTTACCGGAATTGGGATCACTTGCCCAGTCTAGCTTAGATCTAGCTTTGGGACGGGGCGGAGATCAAGTTGCTATTAAGCAGGCAAACGGAAAAGTGAAATTTTATGGTGGTAAAACCAATCCAATGGAAAAACGCACGAGGGTCCGCGCACGCGTCATTTCGCATGCATTAAAGGATATAGTCTTGGATAGCGATAAAGTCATTGTCATGGGCCATAAAAATCCGGATATGGATGCAATAGGTTCAGCCATCGGTATTTTAAAAGTGGCTCAAATGAATGAACGTGACGGATATATTGTCATAAACACACAGCAACTTGATAGCAGTGTCCTTCGTTTAATGGAAGAAATTAAAAATAAAGAGGATTTGTATGCACGGTTTATAACTCCCGAAGAAGCATTTGAAATGATTACGGATGAAACGTTGCTCGTTGTAGTTGATACGCATAAACCTTCAATGGTGATTGAAGAGCGATTATTAAATAGGATTGATAAGGTAGTTGTCATTGACCACCATCGCCGAGGTGAGGAGTTTATCAAAAACTCATTGCTCGTTTATATGGAGCCATATGCATCCTCAACAGCTGAACTTGTAACTGAATTGCTTGAATATCAGCCAAAACGCAGCAAAATTGATATGCTTGAGTCTACGGCACTGCTTGCCGGGATTATTGTCGATACGAAAAGTTTTACTTTAAGAACTGGTTCACGAACATTCGATGCAGCCTCTTATTTAAGGGCTCATGGAGCAGATACGGTACTTGTTCAGAAATTCTTAAAGGAAGACGTAGACACCTATATTAAACGGTCGAAGCTGATTGAAGAGGTTGTCTTCTATAAAAAGGGTATTGCAATTGCTTCGGCAAAAACTGATCAGGTCCATAATCAGGTGCTCATTGCTCAGGCAGCCGACACGCTTTTGACCATGGACGGCGTTGTCGCTTCCTTTGTAATGGCTAAGAGATCTGATGATACAGTTGGCATAAGTGCACGTTCTCTCGGTGATATCAATGTCCAGGTGATAATGGAAATGTTGAATGGAGGCGGACATTTAACAAATGCCGCTACTCAACAGGCATGTTCCATTGAAGAAGCCGAAAGTCGATTAAAAGCAGCAATTGATGATTATTTAGAAGGGGGACAAAAAGAATGAGAGTTATATTTCTAAAAGATGTTAAAGGTAAAGGAAAAAAAGGGGAAGTCAAAAATGTTGCAGATGGTTATGCACATAATTTCCTGATTAAACAAGGATTGGCTGTAGAAGCAAATAATACAAATGTGAAAACTTTGGAAGCGCAGAAGAATAAAGAAGAATCGCTTGCTGCCGAAGAACTTCAACATGCAGAAGAACTGAAAGTACAATTGGAGAAGTTAACTGTTGAATTATCCGCTAAAGCTGGGGAAGGCGGGCGTTTATTCGGTTCTATCACGACGAAACAAATTGCCTCAGAGCTTCAGAAAAAACATGGCATTAAGATTGATAAACGTAAAATGGAGCTTGCTGACGGAATTCGTTCTTTAGGACATACGAAGCTCCCTGTAAAGCTGCATCCTGAGGTTACAGCAACACTCACAGTGCAAGTGAAAGAAATTAACTAATTTTAGTGGTTTCATATCTGTGAAAAATTGATAAAATAGAGATAGACGAAAAAAATGTGATTGGGCATGTTGTCCTTTCACTTTTTTCTTTTTAACTAGAAACATATAAATAAGCAAAAAGTATCCTCTTAGAATGGGAGGTTTTAAGATTTGATAGAACAATTTCAAGATAGAGTTCCCCCTCAAAATATAGAAGCAGAACAAGCTGTGCTAGGGGCCATTTTTCTAGAGCCTTCTTCACTAACTGTTACATCGGAAGTTTTGATTCCAGAGGATTTCTACAGAAGCTCGCATCAAAAAATCTTTAATGTGATGATTAAGTTGAATGACGAAGGAAAAGCTGTCGATTTGATTACGGTGACTGAAGAACTAGCCGCTGCAAAGAACCTTGAAGAAGTGGGTGGCGTTTCATATTTAAGTGAATTGGCCGGGTCGGTACCTACCGCAGCTAATATTGAATATTATGCCCGCATCGTAGAAGAGAAGTCGTTACTACGTCGATTGATCAGGACAGCAACGAATATTGCTCAGGAAGGATACAGCCGCGAGGATGAGGTCGAGGAGCTGCTCGGGGAAGCAGAAAAAACGATCATGGAAGTAGCCCAGCGGAAAAATTCCGGGTCCTTTCAAAATATTAAGGATGTATTAGTACGGACTTACGATAATATCGAGGTATTGACCACCCGTAAAGGTGATGTCACAGGAATTCCGACCGGATTTGCTGAACTGGACCGAATGACAGCTGGTTTTCAACGTAATGACCTTATTATCGTGGGTGCTCGTCCCTCTGTTGGTAAGACCGCTTTTGCTTTGAACATCGCTCAAAATGTTGCAACGAAAACAGAAGAGAACGTTGCGATTTTTAGTCTTGAGATGGGTGCCGAGCAGCTTGTTATGCGTATGCTTTGCGCGGAAGGAAACATTAACGCTCAAAATTTGCGGACAGGATCCTTAACAGATGAGGACTGGCGCAAGCTAACAATGGCGATGGGAAGCTTGTCGAATGCCGGTATTTATATTGATGATACGCCAGGAGTCCGGATTGGTGAAATTCGTTCAAAATGCCGTCGTTTGAAGCAGGAACATGGACTTGGCATGATATTGATTGATTACCTTCAATTGATTCAAGGAGATGGCCGTTCAGGCGACAATCGTCAGCAAGAAGTATCGGAAATTTCTCGTTCACTCAAAGCGCTTGCTCGTGAACTAGAAGTACCTGTTATCGCCCTTTCCCAGCTCTCCCGTGGAGTGGAGCAGCGCCAAGACAAGCGCCCCATGATGTCAGATATCCGGGAATCAGGGAGTATTGAGCAAGATGCTGATATCGTGGCATTCTTATATCGTGATGATTATTATGATAAAGAATCTGAGAATAAAAATATTATCGAAATCATTATTGCCAAACAGCGTAATGGCCCTGTTGGGACGGTTTCGCTTGCATTCGTTAAAGAATACAATAAATTCGTTAACCTGGAACGGCGCTTCGATGATGACTCGATGTCTCCCGGGGCTTAAATAGATTTAATGTTATTCATAGAAAACGGCCCGCCACTTTTGAAGTGGCGGGCCGTTTTTATGGAGAAAATGATAAAAAAGAAAAGCCACCGTAAATAATAAAGGATTTCCATGGGTAAAATATATGATATTGAAATATTGAAGAGAATAATCTAAATCGAAATGAGAAAAAGAAAGCCGCTATAAATACCTTAAAAACGCTATTTTCATCTTAGTTGCTTCATTCCCTATCAGCAAAAAGGTGAGAATATAATCCAATTATTACCAAGTGATAATCTTTTTATTTTTCAGAATTATCAGTATGAAAAACGCTACAGAAGGTTAATACCTTATATTTACACTGTAGGAAAGTAGGTAAAATGCATATTTACGAACGAATTATTTATTAATTTATATAATGTTCGGATTTTGTATTGACTTCCTCTTTGAATTATTGATAAAATAGGTTTGTTTGATAAGAACCGGTTAATAACCGGTATTACGTGATCCTTTGGAGGTGCTTTATTCAGATGTCATCAGTTGTAGTAGTCGGTACACAATGGGGAGACGAAGGTAAAGGTAAAATAACAGATTTTCTATCCCAGAATGCGGAAGCCATTGCTCGTTATCAAGGTGGGAATAATGCAGGGCATACGATTAAATTTAACGGTGTTACTTATAAACTGCATTTAATTCCGTCAGGGATTTTTTATAGTGATAAAATTTGTGTTATTGGAAATGGAATGGTAGTTGATCCAAAAGCGCTTGTAGAAGAGCTTGCATATTTACATAGTCACGGAGTGAGCACGGATAATCTTCGTATCTCTAACCGTGCACATGTCATTCTTCCTTACCATATTAAATTGGATGAAGTTGAAGAAGATCGTAAAGGTGCTAATAAAATTGGTACGACGAAAAAAGGAATCGGCCCTGCTTATATGGACAAAGCTGCTCGTAACGGCATCCGTATGGCAGATCTTTTGGACCGTGAAATTTTTGAAGAAAAATTGTCCCAAAATCTTGTCGAAAAAAACCGCATGTTTGAACGTTTTTATGAAACAGAAGGTTTTAAAATCGAAGATATCTTAGAAGAATACTATGAGTACGGACAACAAGTGCAGAAATATGTTTGCGATACATCCGTTGTATTGAATGACGCACTTGATGAAGGAAAACGCGTATTATTTGAAGGGGCTCAAGGGGTTATGCTTGATATCGATCAAGGAACATACCCATTTGTTACTTCATCTAACCCAGTTGCAGGCGGCGTAACGATTGGTTCAGGTGTTGGACCTACGAAAATTAACCATGTGGTTGGAGTATGTAAAGCATATACAAGCCGTGTGGGTGATGGTCCTTTCCCTACAGAATTACATGATGAAATCGGTCATCAAATCCGTGAAGTAGGCCGTGAATATGGTACTACTACAGGCAGACCGCGCCGTGTCGGCTGGTTTGACGCTGTTGTTGTTCGCCATGCACGCCGTGTTAGCGGGATTACCGATTTATCTTTAAACTCAATTGACGTGTTATCAGGTCTTGATACGGTCAAAATTTGTGTGGCTTATGAATACAAAGGCGAAATCATTCATGAGGTTCCAGCGACTTTGAAAGCGATTGGCGAATGTACACCAGTCTATGAAGAGCTGCCAGGCTGGCCAGAAGACATCACGGGATGCAAATCATTGGATGAACTACCAGAGAACGCTCGTCACTATGTAGAGCGCGTATCTCAATTAGTAGGCATTCCTTTGACTACTTTCTCTGTCGGTCCTGACCGTAACCAAACAAACATCGTAAGAAGCCCTTGGCGTCTAGCGTAATTCATGAAAAAAGGAGCTGGCTTTTTTGCCAGCTCCTTTTTTATTTAAAACTACTCCTTGGTGGTGTAAGGTTTACAAGTGGCTAGTATGTCAGTTTGTACAATTATGATTAAACAATATGTACTGAGATACTAACAAGGAAATGATGTTTTTAAAGGGTAAATTTTATTTAAAACAGTAGTGAAAAGGAAAAAATATAAAATAAAATAAATTTTATTTTAAAAAACTATTGCATAAACAATAAAAACTATGATATTATCAAAAGCGTCGTCACAATAGAACAAGCCAATAACACGGTAGAGCAACAAGCAAAGCTTCCACGAGTAGCGCGAGTAGCGGAGTTTACATCTTGCAGAAGGTAAACGGAAAATCCGGAAATTATGTGGCGAAAATTTATTAGAACGAGCCATTAGCTCAGTTGGTAGAGCATCTGACTTTTAATCAGAGGGTCGAAGGTTCGAATCCTTCATGGCTCACCATTTTTCCGGCCCATTGGTCAAGCGGTTAAGACACCGCCCTTTCACGGCGGTAACACGGGTTCGAATCCCGTATGGGTCACTTCTTTATATAATTTATATGCTGGTCCCGTGGTGTAGCGGTTAACATGCCTGCCTGTCACGCAGGAGATCGCGGGTTCGATTCCCGTCGGGACCGCCATTTTATTTTTTACATGATTTTTTCATTTGAAATAGAATATTTGGCTCAGTAGCTCAGTCGGTAGAGCAAAGGACTGAAAATCCTTGTGTCGGCGGTTCGATTCCGTCCTGAGCCATCCTTTTGAAAAGCGCCTTTCGGGCGCTTTTTTTGTTATATATTAATTTACAAACGGGTTAAATCCTGTTAATAGATTGTTATTGATTTGTAACAATCCAATTTTAACCATTTATATAAATGGTTCGCTATTCCTTATCAGGCTTACGTCTACCTCCTTTTTTATTTCGAAAGATACCTTTTCTAAAAACATATTTATTGGTACTTGTTGTCACCATTTATACAGTTCTATTACATTATGAAGTCTATTTCTTGATTTTTTTATTATTATGATAGAGTTATGAGTGAAAAAATGGTTATAGAAATTAGTCATGTACGCGTAAATATTGAAATATTGAAATTGAACTAATATATCTCATATAAATTTGATTAGTTTCTTAATTGGTGACTGGGCCGTTTAAGGAGGACAATATATGTTTATCTCAAAAAATAAAGGAATCTTTCTGTTCGTGATATCCGTAATGCTATTGCTTGCAGGAAATCGAGCAACAGCAGCAGGTGTATCGGAAATTAAAACCATTCAGCATGTTTATCTCAACAATGAATTCGTGGGAAGTGTAACGGATGAAGCGGAAATAGAAAAGATTGTAGCGGATAAAATTGCAGAAGCAGAGGCGGATTATCCTGACTATACATTTGATAGTGAGACGCAGTTAGCATTTGTGGGCGAGGAAGTATTTAGTGAAGAAGTAAAAGAGGACCAAGTCTTAAAGGAGATTGACGATCAGTTGGATGTAAAGGCAGACGCGTATGAGATTAACATTGATAATCAGGTGGTCGCTTATGTTCCTTCTAAGGAAGATGCTGAGGAAGTTGTGAGAAACATCACCTTATTATATGTAGATGAGGAAGAATACGCTGAATATGAATCCAGCAAGAGAGAAAGTGAATCGGATACGGTTGAAACGTTAAAAAAACCAGGAAGCAGAATTCTAAATATCGAATTTTCGCATCCAATTACGTTTAATGAAACCGCGGTTGATCCTGAAAAGATTATGACGGTTAACAAGACCCTTTCCATGATAGAAGAAGGAAAAGAAGAAAAGGCTATCTATGTGGTAAAGGAAGATGAGGAACTTGAAGAGGTTGCTAATAATCATGATATGGACCTAATTCAGCTGTTGGAGCTAAACCCGGACCTTAATAAGGGTAATGGGCTTAAAGCAGGTGAGAGCGTCTATGTGACCCAAGCTACACCCTATGTGAACGTAATGGTAGAAAGAGAAGTTTTGAAAGAAGAGGGGATTCCTTTTGAAAAGAAAGTAAAAAAGGATGATGATCTTCTGAAGGACGAGCTCGTTATTGAACAAGAGGGTAACGATGGCGTTCAGGCATTCACCTATACAGTTGAAGAAACAAATGGTAAAAAAATCAGTGAAACTATCGTAAAAAAAGAAGTTACGGAAAAAGCGATCACAGAGATCACTAGAAAAGGAACAAAGGTCATTCCTTCAAACGGAAGCGGCACCTATTCGTGGCCTGCAGACGGGGGCTATATTTCCAGTAAGCAGGGCCAGCGCTGGGGGAAACTACATAAAGGAATAGATATTGCCCGACCAACAACAAGGACCATCACGGCAGCCGATCATGGAATAGTCGAATTCGCAGGAGATTCCGGAGGTTATGGTAATAAAATAATAATCAATCATAATAATGGATTTAAAACGTTGTATGCCCATTTAGATTCAATAGATGTAAAAGCAGGACAAAAGGTTGGAAAAGGAATGAAAATTGGGATGATGGGCTCAACAGGCCATTCCACCGGTGTCCACCTTCATTTTGAAGTATATAAAAACGGGTCTCTTGCAAATCCGCTAAATTATATAAGTCAGTAATTGAGAGAAGTCTTCGAAAAATATTCGAAGACTTCTTCTTCTGCTACATACATAGATGAGAATAATAGGAAAAAGGTGATTTAATGCCTGTAAAATGATAAAGTATAATAGATACAATTTGCTTACATTTAGGTGTTTAGACCTTTTAATAGGGTATATATAGTGAACTTTGTTGGACTAAGATGATAGGTCGGTGTAATCAGTAGGAAAATATGAAAAAAGGTCCCGGATAAGGACAAGGTTTTTAATAGATTTAGTTTAGTTATTAAAAAGGAGATAAGTACATGGATAAGAAAATTTTGGTAGTCGATGATGAAAAGCCAATCGCGGATATTTTACAATTCAATTTGAAAAAAGAGGGTTATGAGGTTTTTTGTGCTTATGATGGCAACGAAGCTCTTAAAATGGTAGAAGAACGGCAGCCTGATTTGATTTTGCTTGATATAATGCTACCACAGCGTGATGGGATGGAAGTTTGTAGAGAAGTAAGAAAGAAATATGAAACGCCAATCATCATGTTAACGGCTAAGGATTCTGAGATAGATAAAGTATTAGGGTTAGAGCTTGGTGCAGATGACTATGTGACAAAGCCATTTAGTACCCGGGAAATAATCGCCCGTGTTAAGGCGAACTTAAGACGCCAGCAAGCTGTCCCGGTTCCGGATCAAGAAAATGAACCGAAGGAAATTACAATAGGCACTCTTACTATCCATCCTGATGCCTATGTCGTTTCTAAGCGTGGCGATACGATTGAATTAACTCATCGCGAATTCGAATTGCTCCATTATTTAGCAAAGCATATCGGCCAGGTTATGACAAGGGAGCACTTATTACAAACCGTTTGGGGATATGATTACTTTGGAGATGTACGGACAGTCGATGTAACGGTAAGACGTCTTCGTGAGAAGATTGAAGATAATCCAAGCCATCCTGGTTGGATTGTAACTAGAAGAGGGGTCGGTTATTACCTGCGTAACCCTGAACAGGAGTAGTTCTTATGAAAAAGGTTGGTTTTTTTCGCTCAATTCATTTTAAATTTGTTCTGATTTATGTGTTGCTTATCTTCGTAGCGATGCAAATAATCGGGGTATATTTTGTTGGGGAATTGGAAGAAAATCTTGTCGGGAACTTCACGAAATCGATAAAAGGCCACGTTAACCTGCTTACCTACAGTATTGGCGAAGAAATGGAAAAAGAGAGGGGAGAGGAAGACCCAACCCTCGAAGAAGCGATTAATACGATACTGAAGGATCGCGATAATTCATCGAACGATATTTCGGAAGTACGTGTTATCGACACACGCAGCAGACGGGTAATTGGAACCTCCGCCCCGGGTAACCAGGAAATCGTAGGGAAGAAAACGACACAGGTCCTTATAAAGAATACGTTGATTTATGGGAAAGAAGATAGTGAAGTGTACCGGGATCCGAAAACAGGCAGCAGACGGGTCTGGGTTCTTTCGACACCCATTGAAGCAAAAGGTGAGGTCATTGGAGCTGTCTATGTCATAGCTGAGATGGAGAACGTCTTTGAACAGATGGATGAAATCAATAGTATCTTTATGACGGGTACGGCTATTGCCCTGGTCATTACGGCTATCTTAGGAATTCTGCTGGCACGGACTATCACTCGGCCCATGTCGGATATGAGAAAACAGGCATTGGTGATGGCGAAAGGGAATTTCTCTAGAAAAGTTAGAGTATATGGCGATGACGAAATAGGTCAGCTTGCTGTTACTTTCAATAATTTGACTAAAAAGCTTCAAGAATCGCAATCTAGCACAGAGGGAGAACGACGTAAACTTTCATCTGTCCTCACCAATATGACAGACGGTGTTATTTCAACTGATAGACGCGGTAGAGTGAACTTGATTAATGAACCGGCTGCACGATTACTGAATGTCTCACATGAAACCGTCATGAACCAACCTATCATTGAGGTTTTGGGTCTTGAAGAAGAATATAAATTTGAGGATTTACTGGAAGAACGGGAGTCCGTAATCCTTGATTACAGCAAAAAGGATAGGCCGTTCATTTTGAGGGGTAACTTTTCAGTTATTCAAAAGGAAACGGGATTCGTTAATGGATTGATCACTGTTTTGCATGATATCACAGAGCAAGAGAAAATTGAGGGTGAGCGTAGGGAATTTGTTGCCAACGTGTCGCATGAGCTAAGAACACCGCTTACAACGATGAGGAGCTACCTGGAGGCATTGGCGGATGGGGCTTGGAAGGAAGAGGAGATCGCTCCTGCCTTTTTAAGTGTCACGCAAAATGAAACAGAGCGAATGATCAGGCTTGTAAATGACCTGTTACAGCTTTCAAAAATGGACAGTAAAGACTATCGGCTTAAAACGGGCTGGGTGAATTTCAATAAATTCTATGACCATATTATCGATCGATTTGAAATGACGAAAAATGATGATATCACATTTAAGCGTGATCTGCCTAAGGATGCTTATTTTGTGGATATTGATGAAGATAAAATCACCCAGGTTCTCTATAATGTAATATCCAACTCATTAAAGTACTCTCCTGAAGGTGGTCAAGTGACCTTCCGTGTCAGGGCAGCTGAAAGCTTTATCGTTGTCAGTATTACTGATCAAGGAGTGGGAATTCCGAAAAATGTCATCGATAAAATATTTGACCGATTTTACCGTGTGGATAAAGCAAGGTCACGAAACCTTGGTGGGACTGGACTTGGTTTAGCGATTGCGAAAGAAATGGTCGTGGCGCATGGCGGGAAAATTTGGGCGGAAAGTGTGGATGGAAAAGGAACTACGGTGTTCTTTACACTTCCTTACGAACAGGAAGAAGAGGATGATTGGTCATGAATTTTGAACGTGCGAAAAGTATAATACTGATTATTTTAGTTGGGACTAGTATTTTTTTGACTTGGAGTATTTGGACGTACGAGCCTGAATATGATCAGTTTGACCAATCAGATGATCTTATAAGGATTAAAAGTGATGTGCAGATTGTCAGTGATGTCATTAAACCGGTTAGTATCCTTTTTCACAGCAATGGTCAACATTTTCAAACCTCCGATCCTGTAGAAATAGATAAAATGGAGAAAGAATTTTCTCAATGGAGTTTTACCGGCGTAAAAGAGTTATCCATGAAAAGGCTTCAAAGGAAATTTGATGATTTTGTTCATGAAGAGGGATCGATGGAAATCGAATTTTCCGATGATGTTCCAATCTCTCTCTATAAAACGGTATTGGATATTTCGGATAAGGAATTGCCTAGCTTTTCTTTTGATCGCATCATCATTAAACAAAAAGATATCAGTGGTAATGAATCTGCGGTTTATTTTGTCTCTTATGAACAAGAGAAAATCTATCAAAGCATGGTCAGTTCTAAAAGACTTAAAGATTTCATGGATGATTTTTATAATGATTCACACAAAAAATATCCTGAATACACAGCCCAAACCATAAACAGTAAAAGGACACTGTTTGTTCCGGAAAATTCTATAAAGATTAACAGATTTCAATATTATATTGACTACTTTGATATTGGAAATCTGAAAGATGCGTTATTTAATTATCCCAAGTATGTACGACAGGAATCAGTTTCAGTCGGTGAGGAATACACGGATGGTACAAGACTGATGACGATCAATAAAGAGAATTATATAATTTCCTATATTAATCCGGCACAAAAGCGCAAGGGCAGTTCCAGTGACCTTTTGGGAAAAAGCATTGATTTTATTAATGATCATGCCGGCTGGGAAGATAGCAATTACCGCTTTGCTTATATGTCGGAGAATGAGCAACGTGTGGTATTCCGCCTATTCGTAAATGGATATCCGGCCTTCAATGAATATGGAATGACCGAAATCGAACAAATTTGGGGGAAAGAAGAAATTTATAGCTATGAGCGTCCCTACTTTTCACTTGCTTCTGTACTTCCTTCAGAAGGATCGGTAGCCACTTTACAAAGTGGCAGGGAAGTACTGAATCAGTTGAAATCTAAGGAAAGTATTGATTTCAAGAGTGTGGAGGACATCTCGGTTGGTTATAAGCTGCATAAGTCGTTAGATTCCAAGCTTGTCACTCTTGTTACACTTGAACCCACTTGGTATTATCGTATCGGCGATAAATGGTTTATTGTGCCTTTTGATGAAGACTCGGGAGGCGATCAAAGTGGATTGGAATAATACAAAGTCAATTTTCATTATGGTTTTCTTCATTTTGAACATTTTTTTGCTTTATCAATTTTTGGAGAAAATAAATGACTACACATACGAAAATATCACAGAGTCCACAACGGAAGAACTTTTAAAAGAAGATGAGATTACAATAGCCGTTCCACTTCCAAAACAAAAGGTGAAGGATCAATTCTTGATTGCTAATAGTAAAAATTTCGAGAAGAAAGATTTACAGTACCTGAAAAATCAAAAAGCGAAAATTATAGACGATAAGAACCTTGTCGGTACATTTAAAACGCCGGTAAGTATGAATGATAAAATTCAGGCTGCCGATGTTGAGATATTCTTGAAGGAGTATATCTTGAATGGTAATGATTATCGTTTTTGGAGCTATGACGAGATCAACCAGACCATTATCTGCTATCAAGTAGCAGACAAAAAGATGTTTTATAATAATAGTAAGGGAAAGGTCACTTTATATCTGAACAAGAAGGGGGAAGTTGTCTCCTATGAACAGATGTATTTAGAGGGAATAGAGAAGTTCAACAAACCAAAAGAGTTGGAATCTGCCCTAAATGCTATTGGAGCTTTATATAATCATGGTGATATTGATCCTAAAAGCAAAGTGACTAATGTACAACTAGGTTTTTATAATTCCCTGCAGACGACATCTGTGTCACATTTACTTGTGCCAACATGGTGGGTGGTCTTGGATGACGAAACGGATCTATTTGTGAATGCTTTTGATGGAGAGGTCATTGAATTAAATACAGAAGAAAAAATACTGGAGTGAGTATAGATGACTATGCATTTTAGTGTTCTCGCAAGCGGGAGTACAGGAAATGCCTTTTTCGTGGAAACGGAGGATCAATCTTTTCTTGTCGATGCCGGTTTAAGCGGTAAAGCCTTAGAAGCGTTGTTTCAGGATATAGGCCGTGATATGTCGAAGCTATCCGGAATCCTTGTTACCCATGAACACAGTGACCATATTAAAGGTCTTGGCGTGGTTGCTAGAAAACATAAACTCCCGATATATGCGAATGCAAAGACATGGAGTGCCATGGAGCGTTCAATCGGTGAAATTTCTGTCGAACAAAAATTCACATTTGAAATGGAACAAGTCAAAACGTTCGGCAGTCTTAATATAGAATCCTTTGGTGTATCGCATGATGCTGCAGAACCAATGTTTTACGTGTTTCATCATGAAGATAAGAAGCTTGTGGTTATTACTGATACAGGATACGTAAGTGATCGGATGAAAGGTATTATCTCGAATGCTGATGCTTATGTATTTGAAAGTAATCATGATGTATCTATGTTGAGGATGGGAAAATATCCGTGGAGCATTAAGCGCAGAATTTTAAGTGATGTTGGACATGTTTGTAATGAAGACGCTGCTCTTGCCATGAGTGAAGTGGCCGGAGATAAGACAAAGCGGATTTACCTGGCCCACTTGAGCCTTGATAACAATATGAAGGACCTAGCAAGAATGTCGGTAGAACAAACTTTAAAGACAAAAGGAATCATCGTCGGTGAACAATTTTCTCTGTATGATACGGATCCGAAAAAACCGACAGAGCTTGTAACGTTATAAATAAAGGGAATGGATGAGGGAAACCTTGTTCATTCCTTTTTATTTATAAAATATATAAGTTACTAACCGGATTAAAAGGGGTATCGTTTGGTTAGAACTGTATAGGAAAATAGAAAAGTTGCTACATATTATTCAATTTTAAGTTTACCCTTAAATAAGGGCGTACATTTTTTTAGAAAAATTCGGTTAAATGAGTATAATTAAGGGAGGATACCAAACAATAGTAGTTGCTATAATTCATTCCTAAAATGAGAGGATGGAGCTGTCTTGGGTTATTATGATCAGAATGATGAGAACCAAAACAAAAAGAGAAAGGGGAGCCATACGAGCTATTTTCTTTCAGGCTTGGGAGGCGCCATCATTGGGGCATTACTTATTTTATTAGCTTTTCCGGGAAGTGGACTGTTGGTTAACGAAAGCAGCGAAAATACAACAGAGAAATCAACTGATAGTGAATCGATGAAGCAGACACAGCAAAGCCTGTCTGTAGATGTGACAAGTGCCGTCACTGATGCTGTTGATAAGGCCAGCGACGCGGTAGTCGGCATCACAAATATTCAGGAAACAACCTTCTGGGGCCAGCAGGGAAGAAACGAGAGCAGTTCTGCTGAAGCGGGTACTGGTTCTGGTGTCGTTTATAAGAAAGATGGCGGTAAAGCCTATATTGTTACAAACAATCACGTCATTGAAGGCGCAAATGAATTGGAAGTCACGTTAAGTGATGGAACTAAATTACCAGCTGAACTACAAGGTAGCGACCCATGGACAGACCTTGCCGTCATTGTAGTAGATGGAGATAAAATTAAGACCATTGCCGAGTTCGGGAAATCTGGAAAATTGAAACCTGGAGAGCCTGTCATTGCCATTGGTAATCCGCTAGGTCTTCAATTCTCTGGATCCATTACACAAGGGATCATTTCCGGTTTGGAACGTACAATTGAAGTGGATATCAATGAAGACGGACAGGTGGATTGGAATGCAGAGGTTATTCAAACAGATGCGGCGATTAACCCAGGAAACAGTGGAGGGGCACTTGTTAATATGTCCGGGCAGGTCATCGGAATCAATTCGATGAAGATAGCAGAAAATGCAGTGGAAGGAATCGGACTTTCCATTCCGATTGATTCGGTTATTCCAATTATTAATGATATCGAGGAATTTGGTGAAGTTAAACGTGCTTTCTTAGGTGTGAATTTAGCATCTGTAGAAGAAATTTCGCAATATCATCAACAAAATACATTGAAATTGCCTAAGAAGGTTACTGCAGGTGTGGCAATAACAGGTGTTCAAAGTAACTCTCCAGCAGATAAAGCAGGTCTAGCAGAATTTGACGTCATCGTTGGAATGGATAATGAAGAAATCCATGACGTAGTAGAATTAAGAAAGTATCTTTACAATGATAAGAAAATCGGTGATAAGGTTAAAATTATCTATTACCGTGATGGAAAGAAAGAAACCACGGAAGTCACGCTTTCAAACAGCGAAATCTAAAGAAAAAAAGGACAGGGAGCGACTACTTCCTGTCTTTTATTTTGCTTGCGATTTTCTTGTTTTTTGATACGATTACTTGTGGATATTTGCTAAAAGATAAAGATACCAATCAAAGTGTGGATAAATAGGTACATCATTATTAGTAAAACTGAATAAAGAAGAGGAGGATGTATGATGGAATTATATTGCTGTCAGGAACACGTAGATATGGCGTTGGATGAAGTGGTATATGAGTGTGAAACCTACCCTGTTTTAACATTCATTTCTGAAGAAAAACAGTTATCAACAACCTGTGAATATTGTCGAAACGTGGCAATATATCTAGTAGGGAACTAATATTCTCATACAAGATGTGGATAGAAAATGTGGATATGTGGATAACTTTTGTGGATAACATGTTTGTAACCTGTTCTTAACATGTTCTTAACATTTTATAAAGTAGAAACTAGAGCATGGAATTGCCGTATATTTAAGCCGTTGGTGCTTTATATGAGATAAAGGTCATTAGAACAAAAAAAAGAGTATTAAGGCTGCAAAATAAAGTTAGGGTAGCGAATTCTTATTAAAGTAATCAGCTCTGCCTATCTAGGCAACCTTAGTTTTATACAAAATTTGTCGATAAAATTCATATCAAGATTTAATGGGATTATATTATGAAGGAATTTCATAGTTTATCAGGGACAAAATTATATAAAGCATCAATAATAGTCATTATTGGAATAATGATGACTGGATTACTGTTATATTAAGGCATTCTAGTTCAATAGGTTTGGTTTTTTATTTTCATTTTTTGTTGGTTCTACTTTTGGTTACATTACTCTTGAGTTATTCTAGAAAAGAAACAAATGTACATTATTCACTTATGAATGAAGGAAGCCGTTGCCACTTTTTTAAGGAGGAAGCGGCTTTTTAATATAAAGATGATAGTTGAATCATTATTTATAGTGGTTATAAATGTAATGGACTTATCCAAAACTGGAAAGGATATGCTTGTTTTGCTTATAGGTCCCTCTAAGGTATGATAATAGGTAGGCAAATCCAACAAATGATACTAAAACATAATGAAAGTTAGAGGATATATATGAAAATAACGATTATTACTGTTGGCAAGCTAAAAGAAAAATACTTAAAGCAAGGAATTGCTGAATATACAAAACGTTTAAGTGCCTATGCTAATATAGAACTTATTGAAGTACCAGATGAAAAAGCCCCGGAGAACCTTAGTGCAGCGGATATGGACATTGTAAAACAAAAGGAAGGTGAGCGAATCTTAGCTAAAATCAGCCAAGACACCTACGTTATTACACTTGAAATCAATGGAAAACAGCTCACCTCTGAGCAGCTAGCATCTCATATTGACCAGCTAGCTACTTATGGAAAAAGCAAAATTGCTTTTATTATTGGTGGTTCTCTGGGGCTTAGCTCAGAGGTGATTTCAAGAAGTGATTATGCACTTTCCTTTTCTAAAATGACCTTTCCGCATCAGCTAATGAAGTTGGTTCTGTTGGAGCAAATATATCGAGCGTTTAGAATAAATAGAAATGAACCGTATCATAAATAAATTTGCCAATTCAGAGGAATTGCTTATAAGGTTTTTGGAGTTGTAGAATTAAATTTTAATGTTATGAAAAGAGGGTAACGTATGAATAAAGAGTCCATTTATGGTTTAACATTCGATCAATTGACAGCGTGGCTTTTGGAACATGGTCATAAAAAGTTTAGAGCTTCACAAGTCTGGGAGTGGCTTTATAGGAAGCGCGTAACAGATTTCTCTGAAATGACAGATGTAAATAAAGAGTGCATTCAATTACTGAAAGATAACTTTTTCATCCAAACTTTAACTGAGCATGTTAAGCAAGAGTCAGCGGATGGAACGATTAAGTTCTTGTTTAAATTACAGGATGGAAACCTCATCGAAACGGTTATGATGAGGCATAAATACGGGATTTCGGTTTGTGTCACCACACAGGTAGGATGTAATATTGGTTGCAGTTTCTGTGCAAGTGGTCTATTAGCCAAAAGTCGTGATTTATCTAGTGGGGAAATTGTAGAACAGATTATGAACGTTCAACTGCATCTAGATAAATTGGAACAAGAAGACATTGTTAGTCATGTAGTTGTAATGGGAATTGGCGAGCCGTTTGACAACTTTGAAAATATGATAGACTTTTTAAAGGTAATTATGGACCATAAAGGGCTTGCTATCGCTGCAAGGCGTATCACTGTATCGACTAGTGGACTTGCCAACAAGATTTATGAATTCACAGATACTCAATTACAGGTAAACCTGGCAATATCATTGCATGCACCGAATAATGAACTTAGAACCCGGATAATGAAAATAAACCGAGGTATTCCAATAGAAAAATTAATGAAATCGCTTGATTATTATTTAGAAAAAACAAACAGAAGAATTACTATTGAGTATATCCTATTGAAAGATGTAAATGATCATCAAGAAGAAGCCGAGCAACTTGCCAATCTTCTTGATGACAAAAAACATCGGCTTTATGTTAACTTAATTCCATATAATCCTGTAGATGAACATAGTCAATATCAAAGAAGTGAGAAAGAGTCAGTTCTCTCGTTTTATGATACGTTGAAAAAGAGAGGCGTAAATTGTAAAATCCGCCAAGAACATGGAACGGATATTGATGCAGCCTGCGGACAGTTAAGAAGTAAACAAATTAAAAAGGCTGAAGTTCAATAAGAATTTGATGAATAAAAGCCAAAATCCAACAGAAAAAACAGTATGTTATTGAACACATACTGTTTTTTCTGATTTATTAAATGATGGAAGGTCGATTTAATTGTGTCGACGGACGAATAATCTCTTTGAAGGTCGAATTATTCCTGGCCACGGTCGAAATAATACCTCCAACGGACGAATTTCGTATAAAACTCTTTTTGAAGTTTCCTATTTAGCTATTTCTTTTACTGAGGCAACTTCATAAGTAGTAAGTTCACTGCCTAGAATAGGTGATTCTTTTTTTGCTTCATCGGAACTAGGTTCAGGTCGTTTATGTGTAGCTTTAAACGCATCACTATTTCTCCAAGCAGTAAAGTTATCAAGGTTTTCCCAGTACATATTTACGTTTAGTTCATCATGATCTGTTAAGTTTTGTGTTAATAATACTTCTACTTTTACGAAGCCTTCTGTTGTATCAAGTGGGCCTGGTGCAGTAAATCCTGGGGCCATAACTGCACCCATCCCTTTTTTAACTCTAATTCTATTCGTTACGATTATCATAAATCAACGCTCCTTTTAGATAGAATTTAATGGTTTTTACCTTTTTTTAACTCTCTTGTATCATACATATTTTAGCATATAAGCAGGATATTTTGATTAATCAAAGCAAGGTTAAAGAAGTTTGAAAGAAATAAATTTTTCGGAAGGCAACCTTTCACTAAAAAATAGGTAAAGGAGCTTCATTTTATTATTTTTTAAAAGACATGTCTTTTAAAAATAGAAGAATAGATCACATGAAAAAAGCATCTAGTAGTTTGGTTATTACGAGGTTTATCACTTCATATCGCGTATAATAGAAATCAGTATAAGGAAATAACGATTGTGGAAACAATAAAGTAAGATAATAAACAACAAAAGAGGCTATTATATGACTGAATTAAGTTTTACTGATTATACATTAAGTGATGAAATTGTAAGGGCATTGGAGAGTCTGGGTTATCAGCAACCAACGGAAGTTCAACGTGAAGTGATTCCTGTTGCATTGAAAAGAAAGGATCTTGTCGTGAAGTCGCAAACAGGGAGTGGTAAGACAGCAGCATTTGGCATACCGATCTGCGATATGGTTGATTGGCAGGAGAATAAGCCGCAGGCACTTATTTTAACACCTACGCGAGAGCTTGCTGTACAGGTGAAAGAGGATATTACGAATATAGGTAGATTTAAACGAATTAAAGCAACAGCGGTTTATGGAAAATCTCCATTTGCTCTACAAAAAGCAGAACTTAAACAAAAAAGTCATGTAGTTGTAGGAACGCCAGGACGAGTACTCGATCATATTGAAAAAGGTACGTTTGTTTTGGAGCGCTTAACACATTTGGTTATTGATGAGGCGGATGAAATGTTAAATATGGGGTTCATCGAACAAGTGGAAGCCATTATTAAAGAGCTTCCAAAAAACCGAGTTACCATGTTGTTTTCTGCTACTTTACCAGAGAGTATAAAGAAACTTTGTCAAAAATATATGAACGATCCTTTAGATATTGAGATTAAGGCAACGGGCATAACGACTGAAAAGATTGAACATGCCCTAATCGAAGTGAAGGAAGATGATAAGTTTTCCTTGCTTAAAGACGTTACAATCACTGAGAATCCTGATAGCTGCATCATTTTTTGTCGGACGAAAGATCGGGTGGACGAAGTCTGTGAAAAGTTAATGGATTTAGATTATCCTTGCGATATGATTCATGGAGGTATGCTTCAAGAAGATCGTCTTGCTGTGATGAACGAGTACAGAAGAGGTGAATTCCGCTATTTAGTTGCTACAGATGTAGCTGCAAGGGGAATTGACATTGATAATATTACTCATGTTATTAATTATGATCTTCCACTAGAAAAAGAAAGCTATGTACATCGAACTGGAAGAACAGGTCGAGCTGGTAAAAAAGGGAAAGCTATTACTTTCGTGACACCGTACGAAGATAAGTTCCTTAAAGAGATTCAAAGCTATATCGGATTTGACATCCCTAAAATCTCTCCTCCATCAGAAGAAGATGTCTCGAATAAGATGAATGATTTTGAAGCGAAACTAGAGGCTCGTCCCAAAATAAAAAAAGATAAAAGTGAACAATTGAATAAACAAATCATGAAGCTATATTTTAATGGCGGTAAGAAAAAGAAAATCAGAGCCGTTGATTTCGTGGGTACAATTGCGAAAATTGATGGTGTTAAAGCCGAAGATATTGGAATTATCACCATTCAGGACAATGTTTCCTATGTGGAAATATTGAATGAAAAGGGACCTCTTGTTTTGAAAGTGATGAAAAATACGAAAGTCAAAGGCAAGCTTTTAAAGGTTTCAGAGGCCTTTAAGAACTAAAAGGGAATGATAAATAAAGAAGCGGTAAAGATGAATGATTGGTCTTTGCCGCTTCTTTATTTTTGTTATTGATTATTTATGAGAAATTTTTACTCCGTTATATAGCGGTAGATAGGGCAATCACATGCTAGAAAAGTAACTTCATTTAAGGGATGTCTAACATCTTTCATTATACAAAGGCTCATAGCGACAGGAGTGTAAAGGAAGCTACATAGAAATATTCCTTTAAGTTGAATTTTAAGGAACAGCATATGAAAGAGAAAGTATAGATGCATTTTTGACATGGACAGGATGAGCATGTCCTGATAGTATATAAATGATAATGATTATCATTTTCACAAAAGGACGGTCTTGAGGGGGAAAACACACATGAATACACTGGAGAAAATGGAGACGTTTATCGTACTTGCCGAGTGTCGCTCTTTCACAGAGGCTGCCCGCCGACTTTATTGCTCACAACCTACTATTAGTCATCATATCAATCACTTAGAACAAGACTTTGATTCAAGACTTTTTCATCGTACTGGTAGGAAAGTAGAGTTAACGAAGCAAGGGGAAGTTCTCTTGACTTATGCAAAACAGATTCTGAGTCTTGTGGATGAGGCTTCAGTAACGATGAAAAAAGTAGACTACTTTGAACAGACACTCTCGGTGTTCGTCAGCAATTATATTGCGGATTACTTCTTTGCGGATCTTCTCCATCAATACAAGGAGATTTCACGAAAGAAGTGCATTGAAATCAATAGTTTTTGTTACGATGATTTAAAGAAAAGCCTTCAAGATAACTTGACCAATTTTGCAATCATGCCAATCTATCCTGAAGACTACTATTTAATGGACCACTATGACACGTCAGTTTTATTCGAGGATGAACTATCCCTGATTTTCCCAAACGATTATTTATGGGATACAAGAAAAACACTTTACTGCCGTGATTTACATAACCAAACCGTCCTCTTGCCAAAGAGTCATTACTTACAGCAATATATCAAGAGTCATTTACGTAGTCGACAAGTTAAGGTGAGGTATTTACAAATGAGCAACTTTGAATTAATCAAAAAGGCTGTAAAAGCTGGACATGGGATTGCCTTTCTACCTAGCTTTGCTGTTGCGGAGGAATTAAGTAAAGGAGAGTTAGTTTCAAGGCCGGTATCAGGGCTATCAATTAAGCGGAAAAACGGATTAGTAATCCGTAAGAATACTCAGCTTACAGATTATGAACAGGATTTTTGTAATAAGTTAAAGCAACATTTCCTTCAATTCGTTTAAGATCCTCATCGAGAGGATTTTTTTTATTTGTATAACTAACCTTTGTATTAAGAAAATGAATAGTGCCATTCATAAATATCACAAAAGGAATATGGCGGCAATGAAACTAAGGATTATCATTAAAAAAGCAGAATAATCGATATTGATAATCATTATCAATTTTGGTAGTTTGAGATTACACAAAGGTGATTCTGATAATTAAGGATGTAGAAGGAAGCTATGAAGATATCGCCAACATCTGTTTTATGCAAAGTTTGATAGATGCATTGTTGAGGAGGAAAAAAATGAATGAGAAAAAAAACGACTTTCTGATGCTTGATACAGGAAGCTATTTTGGAAAAGCAAGGGTGAACGACCCTAAGTATCAGGAGGATTTTACATTTATTGATACTTACGAACTACCAGATATTGATTTAAAACCTTTTAAATGCCTGGTCATCCAGGGTTTAATAGATCAGAAATTTTTATATAAACATAAAGAGTTAATTCATGAATTTTTAAATGATAAAAAAGTCATCGTTTTTTGTGGCAACATATTTATGGATTGGCTACCAGGGGGATCGAACTTTATCCCTAAAACGATACACAGTTTTCAAGACTATGTTGTATCAGTCCACCAACCCCACCCGATTTTTGAAGGGGTGGAAGAGGATGATATGACCTATAATAAAGGGGTTTCAGGCTTTTTTGCAAGAGGTCATCATCCAATTCCTGATAAAGCTGAGGTTTTGTTGACGTTGCCTGGTGGAGAACCAATCACATATATTGATAGGCACAGCACAAAAGGAACAATTCTTGTTCATTCAGGAAACGATTTATTTGGTTCGATGAATGTGAAAAAAACAACAGTCCGTATTAGCTTCCAACTCATGCAGTGGGTACGGAATGAATACCAAATACTTCAAGAGAAGAGTGAAGTGAAATGAGGAAAATTGCAGTAATTGACGGTGGTAGTTCACAACACCATCGGACATATACCGAGCCGAAATATCGTAAATATATTGATACACTAATTTATCTTCCTGATCTAGTTAAAACGTCAATTGATGAATTTGATGTCCTGCTCCTTCCTTCCCAACTACATATGGGCCTTCTCATGAAGTCCATGGATAAAATATATGAATTCGCTAATAGGGGTGGGATCATTGTGTCCTTTGGTCCACAGCTGAATGAATGGATTCCAGGCCATAATTGGGAGTTCAGGGAAACGAATTTTTGGTGGTGGCTTGAAAAGGATCCCAAAAGCGGTTTGGTCCTCCAAAAGCCTGACCATGACTTATTCAGCCGCTATCTAACACTTGCTGATTCGACTTGGCATCAGCATGGCGTATATTGGCCGCCTAAAGGTTCAGATATCCTTGTCTCTACTGAGGATGGTGGTGCCGTTCTTTATATTGATAAGGTCAGTACAAAAGGTACTTGGGTAGTTATGACTCTTGACCCTGATTACCATTATGGCTCTTATTTTATGCCAGCAACGGAAAGGTTTCTGAATGGATTCTTCCCTTGGCTTGCTGAAGGCGATGTATAATGATGTAATTTGAAAATCTTCCAAAAGGTAACGGAGATCAACATGTCCTCCGTTACCTTTTCTTATTTAGGATAGTTCGATGGCTTCCTGTTCAGGAAAGAGCATGTTGCTATAGTTTTATGGATTTACAAGAATGATTAAATGGACTCTACTCCGATTGTATAGCAAGTACTGCGTTTGCTACAGTAAAGTTCCCCCACACCATTTTGTTCCAATAATTTATAGTAATCATCCAGTGAATCTACTTGGGTATTTTTTGTTATTAAAGAAGGAAGAAATCCATTTTTGTCTGGCTAGTTGAAAAATAAAACCAAATATTCTTTTTCGGGATCTGTTTAATTGTCAAAATCGGGTGGTATATGAGGAAAGATAGTAACTTATTTGAAATATAAAAGAAGTGAAAAGCTTGATAAAGAAAATACATACACCATGATTTTGCCTGAAATTTAAAGACATGGAGGGGAATGACAAGGATGACGAATGAAAACGAACACGGAAAAGTAAATGAACAAAGCAAAAATCAACAGTTGGATCAATATCGAGTGGACGATAACGGGAAAAGGATGACTACTAACCAAGGTTTGCGTGTTTCGGAGGATGAGCATTCCTTGAAGGCGGGTGACCGGGGTCCAACATTGATGGAGGACTTTCATTTTCGTGAAAAAATGACCCATTTTGACCATGAGCGTATTCCCGAGCGGATTGTACATGCGCGCGGGTTCGGGGCACATGGATATTTTCAGGTATATGAGCCGATGGCTGAATATACAAAGGCAAAGTTTCTTCAAAACCCATCAGTTAAGACACCGGTATTTGTTCGATACTCAACCGTAGCAGGTTCCCGAGGATCAGCAGATTCGGTCCGTGATGTTAGGGGATTTTCTACTAAATTCTATACTGAGGAAGGGAACTATGACTTGGTCGGAAATAATATCCCAGTATTTTTTATCCAAGATGCCATTAAATTTCCGGATTTAATTCATGCGGTTAAGCCGGAACCTCATAATGAAATACCTCAAGCGGCGTCTGCACATGATACATTTTGGGATTTTGTTGCCAATAATGAAGAAACTGCCCATATGATTATGTGGCATCTGTCGGACAGAGCCATACCAAGAAGTTTCAGGATGATGGAAGGGTTTGGTGTCCACACATTCCGTTTTGTTAATGAGGAAGGTGTTGCCCATTTCGTTAAGTTCCATTGGAAGCCGGTACTTGGTGTTAAATCCCTTGTCTGGGATGAAGCACAGAAAATTGCTGGGAAAAACCCCGATTTTCACCGTCAAGATCTATGGGAAGCCATTGAAACAGGGAATTATCCGGAATTTGAATTTGGCGTGCAATTGATTAAGGAGGAAGACGAATTCAAATTTGACTTTGATATCCTCGATCCTACTAAACTATGGCCAGAAGAACAGATCCCAGTGAAAATTATCGGGAAAATGGTTTTGAATCAAAATACGGATAACTTTTTTGCAGAGACGGAACAGATAGCTTTCCATCCGGGGCATGTCGTACCGGGTATTGATTTTTCCAATGATCCGTTGCTACAGGGACGATTATTCTCATACACAGATACCCAGCTATCCAGATTAGGTGGTCCTAACTTCCATGAGCTTCCGATTAACCGAACGGTTGCACCCGTGAACAATAATCAACGGGATGGCATGCACCGTATGGCAATAAACCCTGGTCCTGTAAGCTACTATAAGAATTCACTAGCCGATAACTCTCCAGAACCTGCCTCAAATGCAGAAGGCGGCTATGCTCATTATCAGGAAAAAGTGGATGGCAGGAAGGTGCGTCAACGCAGTGAAAGCTTCAATGATCATTACAGTCAGGCAAAATTATTCTGGAATAGTATGACAGATGTGGAGAAAGAGCATATTATTCAGGCTTTCCACTTTGAAGTGGGAAAAGTGAAAAGTAAGGACGTTCAGCAGCAAATCGTAGAGATGTTCAGCAATGTAGATGTGGAGCTGGCTAAAATAATTGCAATTGGAGTCGGAGTGAATCCTCCTACAAATACGCGTGAGGTCAAAATGGATCTGTCTTCTTCAGCATTAAGCCAAGAGAAAATGAAAGCCAATACTGCGGCGACAAGAAAAGTGGCTGTGTTGGCTGCAGATGGATTTAACGGATCTGAAGTTTATCAAGTCCTGGAATCTCTTAAATCGGCTAGTATTATCGCAGAAATCATCAGTAATAATCGTGGTTGGATTACAAGTGCTGAAGGCCAGCAACTCGAGGTCGATCAAACATTCCTGACAGCTGACTCGGTTTTATTCGATGCTGTGTATGTGGCAGGAGGACAGCAGAGTGTCGATTCATTAAAGACTTTGAAGGATCCGATTTACTTTGTCGAAGAAGCTTACAACCATTTCAAAGCGATTGGAACAGGAAAAGAAGGAGCCGAAATTCTAACGAAGGTAGGCATAACTTCACTTGATCCAAACGGAGGCATTATAGCCGTTTCGGATACAAATAGTGAATCTACTGCTGCCTTTATCGATGCGATTGCTAAGCACCGTCATTGGGCACGTTCTTAATTCTTGAATGTAAAAACCCAGACTTTAAGGAGTCTGGGTTTTTAGTGTGATTTAGAAATTATTATTGTAATAACTCTCCACATCTTTAATATGCTTTTTCCTCAAAGAGAGAGACAATTCCAACAATCACGTTGGTGGCCTTCATCATATTATCGACGGAAATGAATTCGTATTTGCCATGAAAGTTCTCGCCGCCTATAAAAATATTTGGTGTTGGTAGGCCCATATACGATAGTTGAGAACCGTCCGTACCACCGCGGATTGGTGAGATTTTTGGTTTGATTCCGAGTTTCTCCATCGCTTCATAGGCAATGTCGACGATTTCTTTGACCGGCTCGATTTTTTCCTTCATGTTGTAGTATTGATCATTCAATTCAAGAAGGATTTGATTTTGACCATATTTTTCTCTTAATTCTTCGGTGACTTTCGCTATATAGTTCTTACGGTTGTTAAATTGTTGGCGGTCAAAATCTCGAATAATGTAGGAAAGCTTGGTTTCCTCAACATCTCCGTGAAATGAAAGGAGATGATAAAATCCTTCGTAACCTTCTGTATATTCCGGTGCTTCTTCTCGAGGGAGTTTGCTGTGGAGCTCCATGGCAATCTTAGCTGAGTTGATCATCTTCCCTTTGGCAGTACCAGGGTGTATATTCGTCCCTTTGATAGTGATCTTGGCTGATGCCGCATTAAAGCTTTCATATTCAAGTTCACCAAGTGGACCGCCATCTACTGTATAGGCAAATTGAGCATCGAAAGCAGCTACATCAAACTTATGTGGTCCTCTGCCGATTTCTTCATCTGGAGTAAAGGCCACGCGGACTTTTCCATGTTTGATTTCTGGATGATGAATTAAATAATCCATAGCTGTCATAATTTCGGCAATGCCAGCCTTATTATCTGCGCCGAGTAGGGTTGTTCCATCCGTTGTGATTAAGGTATGCCCTTTATAGTCGTTAAGCGAAGGAAAATCATTAGGTGATAGGATGACATTCAATTTTTCATGTAAAGTAAGATCACTACCATCATAACTTTCAACAATTTGCGGTTTTACATCTTTCCCAGTAAAATCCGTCGCCGTATCAATATGAGCCAAAAATCCGATAGTCGGTACTTTCTTTTCTGAATTGGCAGGCAAAGTCGCCATAACATAGCCATTTTTATCAATTGTCACTTCTGTCATCCCGATTGCTTGTAATTCCTCTACTAATGTATTTGCCAAAGTTAACTGTCCGGTTGTAGAAGGACATGTGGGATTTTCCTCATTGGATTGCGTATCCACCTTTACATAGGAAGTAAATCTTTTAATAATTTCATTTTTCATTTTTCCCTCAGCTCCTTTTTCCCTTATCTTACCATGTTTGATTAGGATGAAAAAATCAACTTTGTTCTAGTGGATGAATGATTCGTCCTTCTATCGTTTTTAGGGTGTGAACTTTAAAATATGATTTTGTATAAAACAGCAAAGAAGAGCATGTTATTACCCCACATGCTCTTCTTTGCTGTTGTTTTTTGAAGGTATGGTCTAAGGGCATGTACTTTTACATATTCAACGCCCAAACAGATACACTTTTACCATGAACAGGAAAGGTTGCGAAACCATCTTCTTCAATGGTGATATGATCATCTCTATGAAAGGTCAGGTCAATCCAGATTTCACCAGCACGATGTTCACCGACGAACATCCTCTTTTCACTGTTGTGGTCTCCATTGGAAACAATGACAGCACATCCAGACCCTTCTATTTCTTCGACTCCAAGTCGGACCCAGCCTATCGTGTTTGGATCATCGAAATAGTCTTCTTGTTTTCCATAGGCTTTTTCATATCGAGCAAATAAGAGGCGGTCTAAAATATCTTTTTTTCCAGGAACTGGAGAAGGTCCGCCAATTCCGTAATAGTCTCCGTAAAAGACACAGGGGTAACCGCAAAGTCTCAGCAAGATAAGGGCATATGCTGATGGTTTAAACCAGTCCTTTACCCAAGATTCTAGTGATTCATGTGGCTGGGAGTCATGGTTGTCGACAAAAGTAACGGCCTGTGCCGGATTGGTTTTAACGAGGGTATGATCAAAGATGGTTGAGAGGTCGAACTTAGAGCCTGCTTTTGAGGCTTCATGAAATTTATAATGCAGAGAAACATCGAACAAGCTGAGGTCATGATTTGTTTGTTCTAAGTAAGTTTGGCAAGCCTTCACATCGGCCTTCCAAAATTCTCCGACCATGAAGAAATGTTCCTTTGTATAAGGGAGGAGTTCCTTTAAAAAATCATTAATAAAATCATAATCAATATGTTTTACAGCGTCCAATCGAAAACCATCGCATTTTAACGTGTCGACCATCCATTTTCCCCAGCTAATCATCTCCTGGCGAACTTTTGGCTGACTGTAATCGATATTCGCAAACATTAAGTAATCGTAATTACCAAATTCATCAATAACATGCTTATTCCAATGTTTATTTTCCCCTGTTATCCGGTACACACCCATTTTGTCGTTTCCGGCATCATAGTCCGTTCCATTAAAATGAGTATGATTCCATTTAAAATCAGAGTATTGATTATTACGGCCTGGAAAATCGAATGTTGTCCAACCTTCAATTTCAAACGGTTCTGAAATGTCTTCCATCCGGTTGTCCGGGTTGACTTCAATGACTTCAAATTTTTCAGTTCCATCAGCTCCAGCCTTATGGTTCATAACTAGATCGATATACACGCAAAGCCCGTAGTTATGACATGTAGCTATTGCTTGAAGCAATTCCTCTTTTGTTCCGTATTTGGTTCGAACGGATCCTTTTTGGTCGAATTCACCCAAATCGTATCCGTCATAAATTCCATAGCCATTATCCCCTACGGATTGCCCTTTTGTAACTGGCGGAAGCCAAACACAGTCAATTCCTATATCTTTTAACTTGGAAGCCTCATACTTCAATCTGTCCCAATGAGAGCCATCTGCTTCAAGATGCCACTCGAAAAATTGCATCATTGTATGATTTCTTTTCATTCGTTCCCCCCCTGACACCGACACGTTTTGACAAGATTGATAATGGACAATCGGAAAATTAATGATGGAAATCTTTACCCCGTATATAAAATTAATAAACAAGTAACCAGTCTCTCTGAATAGAGGTTCAGTCCTCTCTCTATTTTACTATTTTATACCAAATAAGGGTAATTATAAGTTTTAAAATAATCGATGAGAGCAGTTTGTTAAGTCAGGAAGAGGGAGGAATAAGCTCAATAAAGTGTTATGAAAAGGCGCTTGGAGCGTGGTTAATCATATTAGTAGGAAATCAAGGTATTTATTTTTTTAGATTTTTTTTTTGCGTCTGTCCAAGTTGATTTTTGGTTTTTTTCGTGAACTTTTATAGAAATAAAGAATAATAGGGAAAGAAATTATTTTTGTACGTAGAGTCATTTGGTTGGGAAATAGATAGAGGGTATTAAGCTAATGAAATAAAAAAAGGTATCCCAAAATTTAGTTTAGGATACCTTGATTGTAACGAAATTAATAGGCAGTTAGCCTCTTTTTCCTCTTCGTTTAAAGAAGTGAGCGAATGCCATTGCGCCAAATAGTAATAAAAGGAGAACAGAAGATAGAATTATCGTTTCTTTGGAGTAACTGCTGTTAGCCACTCCTTGCGAACCCATATTCTCGTTCATACCAGGGGGCTTTATAGCTGCACCATTTTCACCGTCACCCATGTTAGGGGGCTGCATGGCTGCACCGTTCTCACCGCCGCCCATGTTAGGAGGCGGAGCTGCACCATTCTCACCGTCACCCATATTAGGAGGCTGAGGTGCGCCATCTTCTCCATCGTCTATATTAGGAGCTGCACCGCCCATACTGCTTTCTGTTTCAGCTTCAACAACTAGATCTCCAGAAAGTTGTGCTAAGATAGAATCAGCACGTTTGGTAGCGAAATCAACCAGGGTTTCTTTGCCTGACGTTGCTTCTGTATACTCGTCCAATGTATAGAATTTTGTCGGATCTTTTTCCACATATGGTGAGATTAATGTGGAAATCTCAGTTGTCATTGCTGTCATATTTTCTTCAGAGAAAAAATCTGTGGCAATGTCGTCTAGATAATCATAATATTTTTCGCGGTACTCTTCGTTGGAAAGCAGGGCATTTAATAAAGGCCGATTCTCAAGTGTCGTACCTGACACAGGCTCTGTAATGCTGAAGTTAATAATGCTTTCATTCATGAAATTGGAGCTCATGTCCATCATGGCACCACCGTTCATATTCGGTGAACCACCAGGGAATTCTGCATTGTCATCATCATTAGCATTAGCAGCAGTTGTATCACCATTAACCGTTGCAGCATCTTTTTGATCAGCTGCCTTTTCATCCTCTGCGGCTTGTCCCTTTCTGCCCCCGCCCCCTGAATAACCACCAAATGACATATTATAGTCCCATGGCAGGATGGAAAAGACGCCGTTCTCTTCATATAAATAGTAATTATGCTTTTTATCGCCTTGATAGTGATCGAGGTTGACAAGAGCTGTATTAGCTGCAAAGTAGCGCAGCATTTCGTCAACATTTAATACTTCTTCTAAATTCCCGCCATTATTGATAACATCAAGCATTTTGATCATAGCAGATTGATCGGAATTATCGTTTGTTTTTAAGTTTATTCCTGTGTAGTCATCAATATCATCGCTAATCCATTTTAAATCACTTCCGGTGCCATCAGGATAATAAAGGTCCCCGGTGCCATCAGCAAAGTTAGTATCTAAAAATGTTTCTTCAATAGCTTCTACACCTAAATACAAACCCCATTCTTTGCCGTTAATGGTCACGTACATATAGGAATGACCGGGAGTTGCTATGCCCATTTTTTCCATTAGCTCATATGAAAGATACTCTCTCATATAGGTTGGGTCACTGTAATTGTTATTTAAAGCCAATTTTTTCAAGCCGTGTAAATCTTGATCTTCCTGATAATAATCAAAGTCTATCTTCCAGCTGTAACGATCAGAATCTTCCATTTGGACAACAGAATTTAAGGAAAGGTTTCCCTTGGTTCGAAAGCCTACATTTTTAACCGTTTCTCCATCAATCGTTACATCGGCATTAACAATTTCCTTTTCAGTGGGATTCTCCAAGATGGAGACTAAATCATCTTCGTCCATTTTTATATCAACGTTTGTCACCTTACTTTGGTCAAATACAGATTCTGTATAAGTTTTCCCTTTCGAAGCTTTTTCAACTTGAAGATTGGGAAGGAAAAACATCACTGCTATAAAAATTACTATCAGTAAACCAATCGACGCTAAAACATATCTTGTTTTTAACATGCCAAGGCTCCTTCCTCCTGTATTCTTAAATAGAGGAGCGGACATAGATTTTTATGTCCGCCTTCTATCTTAGGCAGTGAAGTTGCCGTCATAACTTAACATGATTGCAGAATGAACGCTGTCCATGTCCTTGACTTGATTAATGAATTCAGTATTATTATCCTTTAATCGAATTTCATATGTCACTTCGAGGTTATTGCCAGGCATTACGGATTTCGATTTGATAGAGTGTTTTTTCACTTTACTAGAAATCCTTTCTTCTAACGTTTTTTCTATTGAAGCATCTGTGTATTTCACGATAAATAAATAAGGATTTTCTACAGTCAAACGGTTTGCAAATACAAGCATGACAATACCGATTAAAATAGCACCGATGATGACGAGTGGAATTAGACCAGCCCCGCACAAAATTCCAGAAGCAGCTGCCCAGAATAGGAAAACCAAATCCATAGGGTCTTTAATAGGCGTTCTGAACCGTACAATAGAGAGAGCACCAACCATACCAAGAGAGATAACGATATTAGTTGAAATACCCATGATAATTAGGGCAGTAGCCATTGTCATAATGATGAGAGAGATGTTGAAATTGTGTGAGTACATCACACCGGAAAAGGTCTTCTTATAAATAACGTAAATGAACAAACCAATGGCAAATGCTAACAGTAACCCTATTAAAGAGTCAATAATTGAAAAGCTTTCGGTCTTGTCCAAAAAGCTAGATTTGAAAATATCATTAAAAGTACTTGTGGTTGTTGAAGTTGCGGTCGTATCCATGTTTTATTCCTCCAAAAATATTGGTAGCTGAAAATCAGCCGTATCTTCTGCTTAGTTGATATTTTGAAAAAGATGATTTTCTAGTATCGATGATGGAAAGCAATTGTTTGATGATACCTGGAAGAAATTCATCAAATTTGACCTCCAGAATGACCCAATCGGGATCTAATGCATCGACTACGATTAATTCAGGATTCAGGAAATCTGTGTCCCGATAACTGGTTTTCACGTTACTATCAAACGTCACCCGAACATTTCCATATTCATAGATAAAGACTTCTCTTTCATAGTCCACGACGGTTGTCGGTTTGATCTGAAAAAGGGTCATTTGAATATATAAATCTCGAAGTAAATCCCTTGAATCCCCAGACATCCATTCTATATCCCCTAAACGAATTCGTTCATATTCCTCAGCAGAGAGCCTACATTTCTGTTTATAGGTTAAATTATCCCGCTTACTCTTTTTTTCTAGGTTAATAAAGTCGGAATCATAATCATAAAGTCTAGCTCTAAATTTATCTCTATGATAGAAGCCCTCTGTTTTTTGCCTTAGTATTTTATTGTCAAAGTTATCGAAATAGACACTGCGAATTAAATACTTTCCATCATGCCCATGGGGATCAAGCTTCATAAAGTTCTGTAGGTTATTTCTTAATAGATAACAATCTGCTTTGGTAATTGCATGTTTGAGTTCACGCCTGCCTTTCAAACCATTCATTTTTGTTCCACCTTTTCTGTGTTTTTATCTAGGTCAAGCTTATTAATATAATCTTAATTAAACCTTAAGAAAAATTTCCAGGTCATAAAATGAACAGAATATCCTAGTTACAACCATTTAAATACCATTTTTAACCTTTGTTTAATTTTATTGGAATTTATTAGAAGAAAAATGAGCGTATTTACTCATTGAGAATAATTATCATTATCATTAGAATGAATTGTGTGATAATGATAATTATTCTCAATTAATTAATATACAGGGAGGCTCATTATGGGAACAACCACACTTACCAAAAATGATCAATTACTGGAACAACAAAACACAAGGGAATCAAATGCTCGATCTTATCCTAGAAGATTACCTATGGCCATCGATCAAGCGGAGGGAATATACCTAACAGACATGGATGGAAAAAAATATATTGATTTTCTTGCCGGTGCTGGAACATTAGCGCTCGGACACAATCACCCGGCTGTGCTAGAAGAAATGGAAAATGTTCTAAAAGCTAAACGACCTTTACATACATTGGACTTTACTACGCCAATCAAAGAGCAGTTCGTTGATGAAATTTTTGAATGTCTGCCTGAAGAATTCAGAAAAAATGCAAAGATTCAATTCTGTGGTCCTACAGGCGGAGATGCTATTGAGGCGGCACTTAAATTAGTTAAAACAGCTACAGGCAACCGAAGCATTTTATCTTTCCAAGGTGCTTATCACGGAGCAACACATGCGACAATGTCAATTAGCGGTAATACAAAACCAAAGGAAAAAGTTCAAGGGTTAATGCCAGACGTGCATTTCCTACCATATCCATACCAGTATCGCTGCCCATTTGGAATTGGCGGAGAGGAAAGTCACAAAATTAGTAGCCAGTATATCGAAAACCTGTTGAACGATCCTGAGTCTGGATTATTAGCACCTGCAGGAATGATTTTAGAGGCAGTACAGGGTGAGGGAGGTTCCATTCCAGCACCAATTCCGTGGCTTAAGGAGATCAGGAGAATTACAAAAGAGAGAGGCATTCCATTAATTATCGACGAAGTTCAATCGGGTATCGGCCGAACAGGTAAAATGTTTGCCTTCGAACATGCAGGAATCATTCCAGATGTTCTTGTACTATCAAAAGCAATAGGTGGCAGCCTTCCATTATCCGTCGTGATTTATAACAAAGATCTGGATCTATGGTCTCCGGGTGCTCATATTGGTACGTTCCGCGGAAATCAATTGGCAATGGCAGCAGGAACAGCAACTTTAAAGTTCATGAAAGAAACAAATCTTGTGGAGCATGCAGCTAAAATGGGGGAAATCTTAAAGAATATTCTTAAAGATTTGCAAAAAGATATCCAACAAATTGGGGATGTTAGAGGCCGGGGATTGATGGTCGGTGTTGAACTGGTTAACCATTTAGAACCGCAAAACTCGAATGGAAGCTATCCGGCTAATTCTGAACTTGCCAGCACCATTCAACAGGAATGTTTCCAAAGAGGATTAATCTTAGAAGTCGGTGGCAGACATGGTAGCGTCGTGAGGTTTTTGCCTCCATTAATCGTAACGGAATCCCAGCTTCGAGAAGCTACTGCAATTTTTGAAGAAGCTGTTCGTGCAGCTGTTGCAAGAGGGTGAATAATAAATGATTGAAATGATTAATAAAACTAATTTTGCTTATTCTCCATTTTTCTTGAATAACGAGGCCGGTTTCAATAATTACACCGATTCTTTAACAATCATCGAAAAAAGACTTACCGACTTTTTAAAAGAGAATAATCAGCCGTATTCTGGGAAAAAACCACATGAAATAGAAGCGAGATTAAATGAGCTATCCCTTGGTTCTATAAAAGGGGAGACATTGGAAGGTGTCGCAGCTGAACTAGCTGAGTTTGTTATTAATGACAGCATCAATGTACACAGTCCTACTTGTATCGGACATTTGCATTGCCCGACACTCGTACCTGCAGTGGCTGCCGAAATGATTATCAGTACTCTAAATCAATCAATGGATTCCTGGGATCAAAGCTCGACCGCAACCTTTATTGAAGAGCGTTTAATAGATTGGTTGTGCACTCAGGTAGGGTTTTCTGATAAAGCGGACGGGATTTTCACAAGCGGTGGAACCCAATCTAATTATATGGGACTGTTATTGGCGAGAGACGCCTATTGTAAGCGTGTCTGGGATATAGATGTACAGCAACATGGTCTGCCAACCGAAGCAAAAAAACTGCGGATTTTATGCTCGGAGGCTGCCCACTTTACGGTTCGTAAATCCGCGGCGCAGCTAGGGCTTGGTGAACAGGCGGTAATAACGGTTAAAACGGATTCTAATCACCGTCTTTCTATAGATGAACTGAATCGTCAGCTTATGATTTTAGAGGAGCAGGATTTACTTCCATTTGCGATTGTTGCCACATGTGGAACAACGGATTTTGGTTCTATAGATCCATTACATGAATTGTCTGCAGCTGCAATGGAAAAAGGGTTATGGCTGCATGTGGATGCCGCTTATGGCGGAGCGATGATTTTAAGTCGGGATTTCAAAGAATTAATCAATGGAATTGAACTGGCTGACTCGATTACGGTTGATTTTCACAAATTATTCTATCAACCAATCAGTTGCGGTGCCTTTCTTGTCTCCGACCGCAATTCGTTTCAATATATCCAGCATCACGCCGATTACTTGAATCCACAGGAAGATGAAGAGGAGGGTATGGTCCACTTAGTCAATAAATCGATTCAAACGACGAGAAGATTCGACGCGCTGAAACTTTGGATGTCATTAAAGGTTGTTGGACTCGATACATTTGCTGAAATGATTGACTATACTTGTCATCTTGCACGCGAAGTGGCTGCGAAGATCAATAAAGCAGAAGGGTTCAGCGTATTAAATAAAAATCCCGAATTGAATGCAGTTGTATTTCGTTATAATCCCGAAGGAAAAAGTGATCAATTAGTAAATCTTCTAAATAAACAGATTCAGCAAGAATTACTAAAGAGCGGACGTGCATTTTTGGCAAAAACTCGTTTTGATGGACAGGTTTATTTAAAGATGACTCTATTGAATCCAATGACAAAGCTTGAACACATAGAGGAAATCATTGATGAGATTCGGGTATTAGGTGAAATGTTCAAGATGATGGAGGAATGATGATGAATAGTAAGCAAATAGCTGAACGGGCGACGATGCAAAGCTTTCTGAATTGTTATTTCCGAGAAACTGGGAATTGCAGTCTAGAAGAAACAAAGAACTGGCCTGAGCTGGAGGGTACTGTACCGACTTCTTTATTAGTCAGTAATCTTGCATCCCAAGATATTGCATTGCTTGTTCCACTAAAGTATTGGTCGGAAACGGGGCGTCATATTATATCCTTCCCGGTTTACTACCAAACGGCGTCCAAACAAGTGCGTGAATTAGACTACGTGACAATGGTTTCAGCCGTGTCTAAAGAATTATTAAATGAACAGGGCCGAACAGATAGTGAAGATGAATTGATGTTGCGTGTCATCCTAAGTAGCCAAAATATTCAACGCTATGTGGAAGCACGGAGAGTAGACTTTGATGCACTTCAAAGTCCTGACTTTACATACATCGAAGCAGAACAGTCCCTTCTATTTGGTCACTTGTTCCATCCAACACCGAAAAGTAAGCAGGGAATATCAGATAGGGATGAATGGAACTATTCACCAGAATTAAAAGGGGAGTTCCAGCTTCATTACTTCCTAGCAGATTCATCGATTGTCATCCAAGACTCTAGTGAAGTCATATCTGCAAGTGAGATCATTAAACAGGAATTAGCCGGCGATTTGGAGATTTCCAGTGGATTCCGTGAATCGTATTGCAAAAAAGAAAGCCCATATATCATTATTCCAGGGCACCCGCTTCAGGCAAAAGAACTAGTCGAAAAAGAAGAAGTCAAGAAGTTAATTGAGCTAGGACTACTAATCTATGCAGGCCCGCTTGGGAAAAAATTCACGGCCACTTCTTCATTCAGAACAGTCTATAGTGCTACATCGAAATATATGTATAAGTTTTCCGTTCCGGTTAAAATCACAAACTCGTTACGTGCAAATCTGCAAAAAGAACTCGATCGTGGTGTTGAAATCGCGAAATTAATAGATTCCAAAGTGGGCGATGATTTAAGAAAGCAGCACCCGTCCTTCCGCGTCATAAAGGACCCTGCTTATCTAACAATCAAAACAACTGAACAAGATTCAGGTTTTGATGTTGATATTCGGGAAAATCCTTTCTATGAAAACAATAAACAAGCAAGCCTGATTGCAGGTCTATGTCAGGACAATGCCTATGGTGCACCATCAAGGCTTGGAGCGATCATCCGAAAATTAGCAGAAGAAGAAAACCGTAGTACTGAAGAAGTAAGTAAGGATTGGTTTAATACGTATCTTTCAATGACACTAAAACCGATGCTTTGGCTGTTTGAAGAGTATGGAATTGTTCTAGAAGCCCATCAACAAAATTCAATTATCCAGCTTCAAAATGGGTACCCATCCACTTTTTATTATCGAGATAATCAAGGGTATTACTATTGTGAATCAAAAGTAGACCGGCTGATGAGCATCCTGCCTGAACTAAGTGAAAAAAGCTTCACAATTTGTTCTGATGAAGTTGCTGAAGAAAGACTTCAATACTATTTCTTCTTTAATCACTTATTAGGCATAATCAACAATTTTGGTACGGAAGGATTAGCATCAGAGCAGACACTATTACAGCTCGTTCAGGAACAATTAGAATCTAGTGGTAAGGAAAGCAAAGATGAAGGATTGAACCGGGTTGTCTCGAGGTTGCTTTATGAACAAGAACTACCTTGTAAAGCCAATTTACTGACGCGTTTTCATGATATGGACGAGCTTGTTGGCTCACTTGAGACACAGTCTGTTTATACGACCATTGAAAATCCGTTCGCGCAGGGGGTTTTGGCCACCCATGAAAAATAGTTATGAAGAAAAGCTGAAAGACCGTAATCAGCAGCTTTCTTTTGTCAAAGTGGAATTTGAGCGGGATATTGATACTCTGCATAGTTGGATGCACGAAGATCATGTGATACCCTACTGGAACTTGAATTTTACAAAAGAAAAATTTGCTGTTCATTTGCAGAAAGCGTTGGCTGATACACACCAAACACTATACTTGGGTTGCCTGGACGAGATCCCAATGAGCTATTGGGAGTCGTATTGGGTAAAAGGCGATATCATTGAAAAATATTATGAGGCTGAGGAGGGTGACCAGGGTATTCATTTACTCATTGGTGATCCCGAGTATCTTGGAAAAGGACTAGCTTTGCCATTTTTGCGTGCAATGGTGAAATTCCAACTACTGACTTCTACCACAAACAAAGTGATGGCAGAACCGGATATCCGGAATGCAAAGATGATTCATTTATTTGAAAAATGCGGCTTTACCCCAATTAAAGAGATTGAACTCCCTGACAAAACAGGATTACTTATGTCATGTACGCGGGAGAATTTCGAGAGGAAGTGGAAGTATGGAGAAGCAACAATCTATCTATGATGTGGTTGGAATCGGGATAGGTCCCTTTAACCTTGGACTTGCGGCCCTTTTAGAGAAAACCTCGGAGCTAAATGCCGTCTTTTTTGAGAAAAAGCAGGAATTTAATTGGCATGAAGGGATGTTGCTTGAAGGGACGACACTGCAGGTACCATTCTTTGCTGATCTAGTTAGCATGGCAGATGTGACAAGCCCATATAGTTACTTGAATTATTTACAGCAACATGACCGGCTTTATCATTTCTACTTCCTTGAAAAATTCTTGATTCCGCGAAAAGAATATAACGAATATTGCCGCTGGACTGCGAATCAACTTGATAGCTGCTGTTTTGGAAAAGCGGTGGAGGCGCTGGAGTATATTAAGGATCAAGAGGAACCTTTCTATCAGATCAGTGTGAGAGATGAAAAAACTCAACAGATTGAAGTCTATTATAGCCGTCATATAGTCATGGGAATTGGCAGTGCTCCAGCTGTACCGTCTGCATTTAGTCCATATATGGGAGAGAGCATCCTGCATTCGGCCGATTATTTACGGAATAAAGGAAATGTCTTAAAGAAAAAATCCATAACAGTTGTCGGATCCGGACAGAGTGCGGCCGAAGTATTTGAAGACCTACTTAATGAGCAGGAGAAGCATGGTTACCAGCTAAACTGGTATACAAGATCCAAAGGTTTTTTTCCTATGGAATATTCAAAACTTGGGTTGGAATACTTCACTCCAGATTACCTAGATTTCTTTTACCGTCTGCCTCAGGAAAAGAAAGATGAAATTCTGCCAAAACAGGATCTGTTGTATAAAGGAATCAGCGCGAAGACAATTGCTGCGATCTTCGACAAAATGTATGAAAAGTCTATTGGAAATGCAGAACTTGCCATTGAACTTAGGGCAATGACAGAAGTTGCAGCCGTAAAGCCAACTGAAAGTGGCTGGACATTGAAATGTCGACAGTGGGTGGAAGAAAGCGAATTTGATGTGAACACAGAGGCGGTCGTTTTTGGTACTGGCTACAAATCAACCGTGCCGGCATTCCTTGACAGTATGGAAGACCTTATAGTCCGCGATGAGTTTGGCAGACTTGAAATTACGAAAGACTATCGAGTTGGTACGACCGTATCTACACCAAATCATCTTTTTATTCAGAATGGCGAGATACATACGCACGGCGTGGGCGCACCTGATTTAGGATTAGGGGCATTCCGGAACTCCATTATTATTAATCAATTAGCGGGAAAAGAGATTTATCCATCTGAACCAAAAGGAGCTTTTCAATCATTCCGTGTAAAAGCACCAGTCATGGCCTATTAATAGAAAGAAAGGGAGTCAATGTATGCAGTTCATAAATGAAGTGGAAAAGGCGGTTACAGAAAAAAATTGGTCGATAGTAAACCAAAACCTACTCGCTAAAATGATTTCCGAGTATATGTATGAAGATATAATCCATCCAGCTGTCTTGAACGAAAATGCAGCAGGAAACTTATATGAGTTAAAGATAAATGAGGAAAAATCTTATCAATTTTTAGCCTTGCCTCGTCTTTTTGACAGTTATGATGTACAGGGTGAATCGATTAAAGTATTTGAAGCAGAACAAACCAGACAAGCAAATGATGCCATTCAATTCATTTTGGACCTTCAGCCGTTAATCGGGATGACTGCAGAAACAACGGGCCATTTAATCAAAGAGTTCCATCATACGTTGCTTGCAGATCTGCAATTACTATCTAAACCGGAACAAAACGCGGATGATTTAGTCGAACTGGACTATGCGCTACTTGAAGGAGAGATGAGCGGTCACCCTTGGATTGCCTATAACAAGGGAAGAATTGGATTCGGTTATGATGATTACCTGAAATTCGCTCCAGAAAATCAGGAGAAAATTCAGCTATCATGGATTGCCGTTCATAAAACAAGGGGTGCGTTCAATTCCATCCAAACGTTATCCTATAAACAATTGATGGAAAATGAACTAGATGATGAAACCCGAAAAGTATTTGGAAACAGATTGGCAGAGAAAGGGTTAAAGGAAGAAGACTATTTTTACCTGCCAATCCATGAATGGCAATGGAAGAATGTAATCATTCAGAATTTTACCGATGATTTAGCTAAAGGTCTGATTGTAGCTTTAGGAAACGGCCCTGATGAGTATCTTCCACAGCAATCGATTCGGACGTTTGTTAATGTTTCGAATAAGAACAAACATCACGTCAAGCTACCAATGAGCATTTTAAATACGTTGGTCTACCGTGGATTACCAGCAGAGCGTACTGTCATTGCACCAAAAATCACAGAGTATATTAAGAACATTTACAATAATGATTCGTTCTTAAAGGAAGAATGTAAAGTAGTACTTCCTGGTGAGGTGGCCAGTTTAAATGTGGATCACCCATATTTTTCTAAGCTAAAGAATGTACCATATCAATATTTAGAGATGCTAGGCGGTATTTGGAGAGAAAGCATATACAGTTATATGGAAGAAGGCGAGAAGCCTATTACACTTGCATCCCTTTTGCATGTGGACCACGAAGGAAAGCCGTATGTGGAAAGCCTGATTGAAAAATCTGGATTAACTACGGAGGCCTGGACAGCCCAATTATTCGACGTCATTCTTTCACCATTGTTACATTTTATCTATCAGTATGGGGTTGTCTTCTCACCGCATGGCCAAAATACAATTTTAGTATTGAAGGATTATAAACCGCACCGGTTGGCAATCAAGGATTTTGTAGATGATGTAAATATCAGTGATCAACCGCTTCCTGAATTAAGTATGCTTCCTGATAATCTAAAAAAGGTACTAAGAAGCGAAGCTCCGGAGGGCCTGGTTCAATTCATTTTCACGGGACTATTTATCTGTCATTTCCGTTACTTGTCCACACTTCTTATGAGAAGGAACCTATTGGATGAGAATGTCTTTTGGGAAGGTGTTGCTCGGGCAATCCTTACACATCAGCAAAAATTCCCACAATTGCAGGATCGTTTCGAGACATTCAATTTCTTTGCACCTAAATTAACCAAACTCTGTCTGAACAGAAACCGTATGCTTCAATACGGATATAGTGATGGCGAAGATCGTCCGCATGCATCTGAGTTTGGGTATGTAAATAATGCTCTTTACGAAAAGTTACCTGCAAACACACTTTAAATGTAAAGTTGGCTCAGATATTTGAGCCAGCTTTTTCAAATTTTTTGTTTTCATAACTAGAGATGTAAAAGGAACCTTTGTGTTCATTATTCATCAAATGTATATCTAAGAAAGGATTGTGTTATGCTTTTTGGTTCAAATTACCTAATAAATATCTGTGGAATAGGACTTGCCGTCCATATGAATTGGTGATAAGCTAAATATGTAAACGGTTACACATAATATATTGAGGTGGATATATTGGCAACTATTCGGGATGTTGCAAAGGAAGCGGGAGTTTCCGTAGCAACGGTTTCAAGAGTGATGAATGGCAGCGGATATGCACATGAAGACACAAAGAAAGTGGTCATGGCAGCTGTTGAAAAGTTAAATTATAAACCGAATGAAGTGGCAAGATCCCTCTATAAACGTAAATCTAAATTGGTTGGCTTGATTTTACCTGACATTACTAATCCCTTCTTTCCAGAAATGGCAAGGGGAGTTGAGGACTATCTGCAGAAATTTGGATATCGATTAATATTTGGGAATAGCGATGAAAAGCGAGATAAGGAAATAGAATATATTGACACCTTTCTACAGAATAATGTAGTGGGCATGATTGCATCAACAAGTGAAGAGACAAATGAAAATTTTGATAATCTAGAAATTCCTGTTGTCCTTCTTGATCGTACAGCAGAGGAGTTGCCAGCCGTCTATTCGGATCAAAAAACAGGCGGTAAATTGGCAGCTCGTGTATTGCTCGATCGAGGTAGCACAAACATCGTCCTTATCAGGGGACCAGTCGAAATAAAACCTGTATATGAACGGTACATTGCAGCATTGGAAGAATTGGAGCAAGCGGAAGTGAATGTTCATGTCATGGATTCATCTCTTACCCTTCAAGGTGGACAAATTTGTGCGAGACAGTTGTTTGAACAGTATCCGGAGACAGATGGAATCATTGCCTGTAATGATATTGTTGCAGCAGCCGCTCTACAAGAAATCTTGAAAAGGGGAATAAGAATCCCTGAAGATATTCAATTGATTGGTTATGATGATATCGCATTCACAGCGTTATTACATCCTCCGCTATCGACAATTCGCCAGCCCGCCTATGAGATGGGGGCACAAGCAGCAAAACTGTTAATTAAAAAGATCAATCAGGAAAAAATAGAAGAAACGCACAAAAAGCTTCCAGTTTCTTTTGTGGAAAGACAAACAACGAGAAGGAAGGCGGAGAAGCCATGATAAAAATTGCAGTAGTAGGAAGTTCTTCAATGGACTTAGTGGTAACATCAGCTAAGCGTCCTATAGCAGGGGAAACAGTTCTAGGAGATTCGTTTATAACAGTTCCAGGAGGAAAAGGGGCCAATCAGGCCGTGGCCGCAGCTCGTCTTGGTGCGGAAGTAACAATGATTGGATGTGTAGGAGATGATTTTTATGGAGAGATCATCTTAGAAAACCTGAAAAAAAATCATGTAAACACGAAGTATGTGGAACCGGTTACAGGTGCCATGTCAGGTACAGCTCACATTACCCTTTCAGAAGGTGATAACAGTATTATTGTCGTTAAAGGAGCAAATGATTCCATCACTCCTGAATATGTACAAAAAGCGAAAAAAATCATCGAGGATTCAGATATCGTCATGGTTCAGCAGGAGATACCAGAGGAAACTGTTTTATACCTTGCTGAATTATGTGAAAAACTCCAAAAGAGATTACTTTTAAACCCAGCACCTGCACGTAAGATAAGCGAGGCTGTTATTCAACAGTCATCATTCATTACACCGAATGAACATGAATTCGAAATACTATTCGATGGAAGAGACCGGACGGAAGTTTTAACAGAGTATCCAAATAAATTATTTATTACAGAAGGTAAAAATGGCGTCCGTTATTTTGACGGGCATGAAGAGAAGGTTGTCCCAAGCTTTGTGGTTGAAGCAGTCGATACAACAGGTGCAGGAGATACATTTAATGCTGCACTCGCGGTTGCTGTTGCAGAAGGAAAAAGTTTTGACGACTGTCTGTTATTCGCAAACCGGGCTGCCTCTATTTCTGTTACGAAGTTAGGAGCTCAAGGAGGTATGCCGACAAGGGAAGAAGTCGAAAGGAGCTTTGAAGAATGAAGCGTCATGGAATCATCAATAGTTCAATAGCCAAAGTTCTTGTTGACCTTGGGCATACGGATTATATTGTCATAGGTGATTGCGGCCTCCCGGTACCTTCAGGAGTACTTAAAATAGATTTAGCCTTAATACCTGGAACGCCTTCATTTCAAGATGTTGTTCGTGCCGTTCATGAAGATATGGTAGTCGAGAAAGTGATTGCCGCCACTGAGGTGAAGGAGAAGAATTCAAAGCAGCATCAATATATGGAACAGCAATTCGGAAATGCGATTGAATATGTTTCCCATGAGGATTTTAAAAGGCTGACAAGTAAAGCAAAGGCAGTAATCCGTACAGGAGAAACGACGCCGTATTCAAACTGCATTTTGCAGTCTGGAGTATTTTTTTAAATAAAAGAGGTGAAGAGCATGCAAATTGAAATGAAAAATATTTATAAAGCATTTGGTCAAAACAAGGTATTGGAAGGCGTTCAGTTTTCTTTAGAGGCTGGAGAAGTCCACGCGCTTATGGGAGAAAATGGAGCCGGAAAATCGACCTTGATGAACATTTTGACCGGGCTGCATAAGCATGATCAAGGGACTATTGAAATTAATGGTAAAGAAACCTCATTTAAGGATTCAAAGGAAGCAGAAGAAGCGGGAATGGCCTTTATCCGTCAGGAATTGAATATTTGGCCAGAAATGACGGTGTTAGAGAATTTATTTATCGGCAAGGAAATGGTAAATGCCTTCGGTGTCCTAAGAAATAAACAAATGAAAGCGCGTGCAAAAGAGATCTTTAAAACGCTTAATATTTCCCTTCCTTTTGATAAGGAAGCAGGGCTTTGTTCCGTTGGGGAACAGCAGATGATTGAAATTGCTAAAGCGCTTATGACGGATGCCGAAGTCATCATCATGGACGAACCAACCGCGGCCTTAACTGATAGAGAAATCGAGAAGCTCTTTGAAGTGATGAAGGGCCTTACCGAAAAAGGCGTGTCTCTTGTTTATATCTCTCACCGAATGGAAGAAATCTTTGCCATTTGCGACAGAATCACCGTGATGCGTGATGGAAAAACTGTCGATACGAAAAGAATTAAAGATACAAATTTCGATGAAGTTGTTCAAAAGATGGTTGGCCGGGAGCTAGAGGATCGTTTTCCTCATCGTGAAGCCCATCTAGGTGAAGTAGTCCTTGATGTAAAAGGGCTAACTAAAAAGGGGCTTTTTGAAGATATCCATTTCGCTGTCCGAAAAGGTGAGATTGTGGGCGTGGCCGGATTAATGGGAGCGGGTAGAACAGAAATAATGCGTGCCCTTTTCGGGGTTGATCAAATAGACAGCGGTGAGATTACTGTTGAAGGTAAGAAAGTTTCCATACGAAAACCAACGTATGCAGTTCGCTACGGTTTAGCTTTCATCACGGAAAACCGTAAAGAAGAGGGCTTGATCCTGGACTTTTCAGTACGGGAAAATATCGGCCTGCCGAATTTAAAAAGCTTCGCTCCTAGTGGACTCGTAAAAACGGAAGATGAGAAAAAATTTGCAGAGATGATGATCAAGCGACTTCACGTGAAAACATCCTCTACAGAAACGATCATCGGTAATTTATCCGGTGGGAATCAACAAAAGGTGGTTATTGCCAAATGGATTGGCACTTCGCCTAAAGTATTGATTATGGATGAGCCAACCAGGGGAATTGATGTTGGAGCTAAACGTGAAATTTATGAATTGATGAATGAATTAACAGAGCGCGGTATCGCCATTATTATGGTTTCCTCAGAGCTCCCTGAAATCGTTGGGATGAGTGATCGAATCCTTGTTGTTCATGAAGGTAAAATTGCCGGGGAACTGAAAAAGCAGGAAGTAACACAAGAAAAAATTATGGCATTGGCGACAGGAGGGAACTAGGATGAAACTTGAGGCTACAGGGAAAAGCGGGATTTGGCAGAAATTTGGTCCGTTACTCGCCTTGATTTTATTATTTATCGTAATAACTGTTTTAAATCCATCATTCATGGAACCAAATAATATTTTGAATTTATTGCGTCAAACCTCTATTAATGCGCTTATAGCATTTGGGATGACCTTTATCATTTTAACAGGTGGAATAGATTTGTCCGTTGGTTCCATACTGGCTCTATCCAGCGCACTTATGGCTGGAATGATGGTCTCAGGATTAGATCCAATTTTAGCAATATTAGTAGGAGTTCTACTGGGTACACTAATGGGTGTAATTAATGGAATTCTTGTTTCAAAAGGGAAAATGGCACCTTTCATTGTGACGCTGGCTACGATGACAATTTTCCGGGGATTAACGCTCGTCTATACAGATGGAAAGCCAATTACAGGAATTGGTGATTCAGAACTGTTCCAAATGCTTGGGAGAGGATACTTCCTTGGGCTGCCGGTTCCAGCGGTTGTGATGATTATTGCTTTCTTTATTTTATGGTTCCTACTTCATAAAACATCATTTGGCCGTAAAACGTATGCAATTGGTGGAAATGAAAAGGCTTCCCGAATATCTGGGATTAAAGTAGATCGAGTAAAAGTAGCCATTTACGGGCTGGCAGGTACTATGGCAGCGATTGCTGGTGCCATTTTAACATCCCGTTTGAATTCGGCACAACCAACAGCTGGTCAATCCTATGAGATGGATGCCATTGCTGCGGTAGTGCTTGGCGGAACAAGCCTTTCAGGCGGTAAAGGCAGGTTGTTCGGTACACTAGTCGGTGTTCTGATTATCGGTACTTTGAATAATGGTATGAATTTACTAGGTGTATCTTCTTTTTACCAACAAGTGGTAAAAGGTGCAGTTATATTAGTTGCGGTTTTACTTGACCGTAAAAAATCATAAGTTGAGGTGTAATCAATGAAAAAAATAGTATCGTTGTTCATGATTCTTTCTTTAATGGTGTTAGCTGCCTGTTCAATGGATTCGGGTCAAAAAGATGATAAAAAAGAAACCAAAGACTCTATGGAAGACGTGAAAGTCGGAGTCAGTATTTCAACGTTAAACAATCCATTCTTCGTTTCTTTAAAAGATGGTATTGAAAAAGAAGCAAAAGAAAAGGGCATGAAAGTTACAGTTGTTGATGCACAGGACGATACAGCTAAACAAATTAGTGGGATTGAAGATTTAATTCTTCAAAAAGTAGATATCCTTCTTGTTAATCCAACAGACTCAAGCGCAATTTCTTCAGCTGTTCAATCAGCAAACGAAGCGGGTATTCCTGTTATTACAATTGATCGTTCTTCTGAAGAAGGGGATATCGAAACATTCATCGCTTCCGATAACGTGGCTGGTGGAGAATTAGCTGCAGAATACCTAGTTAAAGAGCTTGGCGAAAACGCAAAAGTAGTGGAGCTAGAAGGGGTTTCAGGTGCATCTGCAACTCGGGAACGTGGGAAAGGGTTCCACAATATTGCTGACAAGCAATTAGAAGTGCTAACAAGTCAAACGGCAGAATTTGACCGCACAAAAGGTCTTAACGTTATGGAAAATATCCTACAAGGTAAAAAGGACATTCAAGGGGTATTCGCTCATAATGACGAAATGGCTCTAGGAGCTATTGAAGCAATCAAAGCAGCTGGTAAAGACATCATTGTTGTTGGTTTTGATGGGAACGATGATGCTTTAAAGGCTGTTGAAAACGGTGAGCTAAAAGCAACGATCGCTCAGCAACCGGCTCTTATCGGTAAAGAAGCGGTTAATGCCTCAGAAAAAGTCTTAAAAGGTGAAAAGGTAGACGAAACAATCTCTGTACCATTGAAATTGGTTACTAAAGAATAATAGTTTTAGTGAGAGTGTCGGAATTTTTCCGACACTCTTTTTGTAGATCAATGATTCAATCTTTTACAATCAAGTTAGTTTGATGCAAATGTGGCGGCTAACTATACAAAGATCATATTAATCAGTTGAATAGCAGAATACAATCTAACCTCTTAAATCATGCTACAGGTGAATATATTGAACGGTTATAATTTAGCGTTCACTACTATTAGGATGTGAACTTTTTACGTTTAGGGACTTAAGTAGTGGTAAAGAGGATTTTAAGGTTATTCAGCACGGATTGAAATGAACGATTACCTGCAAGAAGATGTAATTACTCTTGTACAAAAAATAAGGCGGCCCATGTTGGGACCGCCTCCTGAAATTTAACTTATTATTAGAGTATGCCTTGAGTCAGCATAGCATCGGCTACTTTTAGGAATCCAGCAATGTTGGCTCCGACAACTAAGTTGCCAGGTTCACCGTATGCTTCGGCTGCTTCTACACTGTTTTTATAAATGTTTTTCATGATACCGTGTAGTTTTGTATCGACTTCTTCAAATGTCCAAGGCATTCTAGCACTGTTTTGGGCCATTTCAAGTGCAGAAACGGCAACACCACCTGCGTTAGCGGCTTTGGCTGGTCCGAAAAGGACGCCATTATTAAGGAATACGTCAATAGCCTCAAGAGTTGATGGCATGTTAGCACCTTCGCCGATTGCTTTCACGTTGTTTTTAACAAGCAATTTTGCTGCTTCTTCATCAATTTCATTTTGTGTTGCACAAGGAAGGGCGATATCGCATGGTACAGACCAAATTCCGTAGCTTCCTTCATTGTATTCAGCTTCGGGATGAGCATCGACATACTCACTCAAACGTTTTCTTTCTACTTCTTTTAAACGTTTAACTGTATCTAGGTTCAGACCATTTTTGTCATATATATACCCATTAGAGTCGCTGCATGCTACAACTTTAGCGCCCAGCTGTGTAGCTTTTTCAATGGCATAAATGGATACATTACCTGATCCTGAAATAACAACTGTGCTACCATGGAACTGTAATCCTTTGTCTTTTAGCATTTCTTCGACAAAGTAAACCGTCCCGTATCCAGTCGCTTCTGTACGGGCTAAGCTTCCGCCGTAACTTATGCCTTTACCAGTTAAAACACCCGCATGGTAGCTTCCTTGGATCTTTTTATACTGACCGAATAGATAACCGATTTCTCTAGCCCCTACTCCGATATCCCCAGCCGGTACGTCTGTATCCGGACCGATATAGCGAGCCAGTTCTGACATGAAGCTTTGGCAAAAACGCATGATTTCAGCGTCTGATTTTCCTTTTGGATCGAAGTCAGATCCGCCTTTTCCTCCGCCAATTGGCTGTCCTGTAAGAGAATTTTTAAAGATTTGCTCGAAACCAAGGAACTTGATAATACTTGAGTTTACTGTCGGGTGAAAGCGTAGACCGCCTTTAAATGGCCCAATAGCACTGTTGAATTGCACGCGGAAACCACGGTTGACTTGTACATTTCCTAGGTCATCAACCCAAGAGACACGGAAGGTAATCATTCTTTCTGGCTCAACGAGTCTTTCTAAAATCCCACTATTCATATAAATAGGGTGTTTTGAAAATACTGGTACTAATGAAAGAAATATTTCTTTTACGGCTTGATGGAATTCACTTTCGTGAGGATTACGCTCCTTTACCTGTGCGTATACTTGACTTACAAACTCTTTGGCAACTTGTAATTCCTCTTGCTCAACTTCATGTGTCGTTGTCATTAATATTTCTCCCCTTTTTTGGTAATAAAGTCATGAAAATATATTTGAATATATATATAGGTTTTTATGTGATACTTTCATGATATAATTTAAATTTGAAAGAAACAATCTGAATATTAGATAAATAACATGCTGTTTTGATATGAAAGAAGGAGCTTACATTGGAATTAAGACAAATCGAATATTTCATTGAAGTGGCAAAGCGTGAACATATGACGGAAGCAGCAGTGGCTTTGCATGTTGCCCAGTCTGCAGTCAGTCGTCAAATTTATAATTTAGAAGAAGAATTAGGTGTGCCTTTATTTATCCGCGAAGGCCGGAAGATTAAGCTGACGCCTATAGGACATACATTTCTAGCGAATATGGAACAAGCTATGGATATCATTGATCGTTCAAAGCGTGAGCTGGCTGAGAGCTTAAATCCGGAAAAAGGGACAATTCGTATTGGCTTTCCAAGTAGTTTAGCTTCCTATATATTGCCAAAGGTTATTTCTGATTTCAGAGAGATTTACCCGGAAGCGAAGTTCACCTTGAAACAAGGTTCATATCGCTACCTGATCGATTCTGTTATAAAAGGAAATATTAATATGGCCTTAATTGGACCTCTACCGATGAACGAAAAGAAAATTCACGGAGAAACTCTATTTATTGAGAACTTAGTTGCTCTTTTGTCAGAAAGCCATCCTTTGGCCTTGAAGAAGTCATTAAACTTAAATGAACTTCAAGGAAATCCGTTCATCGTATATCCTAAGGGGTATGTTTTACGTGATATTGTCATGAAGGCATGTAAACTGCACGGTTTCGAGCCAGAAGTTGCATTTGAAGGAAAAGATACTGATGCTATAAAAGGTCTAGTGGCAGCAGGGCTTGGCGTAACCTTAATACCAGAAATCTCTCTGATTGACAGCTTGCCTCGTTTTACAGTTAGACTGCCGTTGGATGAACCATCCGTAACTAGGGCTGTAGGTGTTATTATTCCAACTGAAAGGGAGTTAATGCCCACGGAGAAACTATTTTATCAATTCCTGAGAGACACCTTTGCAACTTTGGAAGGTTTTCAATAGAAGAAAAGTTAAAAGCTAGGCGTAAGGGAATTTTAAATAGCTTTATGAAAGATCCACATTTAAACCATAGTCTGGAAGAGAATCCAATTTAATTGGGTTCTCTTTCTTTATTAAAAGAGATGTAAATACTGGAAACCTATATCGAAATAATGTACTGACTATTCAGGTTGAAAAGCAGATACTTTAGAGTTTTTAATAATAAAAAGATTAATTTATTTTAAAATAATACATTATTAGATTTAATTGTACATAAAAGTAATATATACTCCATTTTTGTAAGCGTTTTTATTTTACTAGAATAAAAATACTGCTTACATTATCAGAAAATTCATGTTATTATACGAACAGACATTATCGGAGGCGGGGAATTAGATGAGTAGTAATTCAAATGAATTACTTCATATTATTATTCTCTTATTATGTTAGTGGGATTGATTATGTGGAATTGTTTGAGCCTTGCTTGTGAACTTTATAACAAGACGCTCAAGTAAAAACAAGTGGTGTACCCTCCAAATAACAGGTTTTTTTTTTTTTTATTTATTAAATTGAATATTCTGATAATTGATAAGGAGTGGAAATTAAGTGAGCAGGAAAGAATACATCAACGATCGAATGTACAAGGCATCAACAGGGATAGCTAATGCAGTTTTGGTTACGCTAGGGATCGGGTTATTGTTTGAATCCATAGGGGGATATTTAGATTGGGAGGTCCTCCTGGCAATAGGTGGGGCCGCAAAGGTCTTACTAGCCCCAGCTTTAGGAGCAGGTATCGCCTATCAGCTAGGAGGAAATTCATTAATTATTTTTAGTGCCATGGCTTCAAGTGCAGTAGGTGGCGCTGCCATTAACAGAACTGCTGAGGGAGTCTTTACGATTGTTACGGGTCAGCCACTAAGTGCAGTTTTGGCAGCATTAATCGCAACATATGTAGGTAAGCGTCTAATTGGTAAAACGAAATTGGATATTATGGCCATTCCATTGGCTGCAGTACTTGTCGGTGGGGTTTCTGGATATGGTCTAGCGCTTGTTACGACACCGTTCCTGACATGGTTAAGCAGTCAAATTACAGCTCAGGTCGAAGGTTCTCCATTAATTGGTTCCATGGTCATTGCATTAGTATGGAGCATATTATTGATGACACCAGCTTCTTCCGCTGCTCTAGCGATAGCCCTACAGTTAGATCCTGTTTCTAGTGCGGCAGCTTTAATCGGATGTACCGTTCAATTTGTTGGGTTCACTGTCATGTCTTATAAAGATAATGATATGGGTGGGTTCCTTGCACAGATGGTTGTTACGCCGAAAGTTCAATTTCCTAACTTAATCAAAAAACCATTATATGTCGTCCCGCCTTTTGTAGCGGCAATCATTTGTGCTCCAATCGCTACGTTGGCATTCGATTTCCAAGTACCGTATGAGCTTGGAGGAATGGGCTTAAGTTCATTGATTGCCCCGATTGCTATCATTACAGGGCAAGGGTTGTACACGTTCCTGGTTTATGTGGCGGTGGGTATGGTCTTGCCAGCTGTAATCACCCTCGCCTTACATCGAGTATTGAAGATGATGGGTAAAGTAAAACCAGGAGATCTTCATTTAGAAGTATCATAATCAAAGATTTTTAGGAAACCAGCCTGGTGAAGGAACCAGGCTGGTTTTTATTTATAAAGGGATTAGGGTAAAATGGGGAGGAAAGCAATTGCATAGATAGGATGATATATATGGGAAAAGAAATAGATATAAAAGTGAAAGCTAAGTTTGTAAATAAAATCGCCAAAGGCTTTCCCTTGATTGCGAAAGAGTCGATTGGCAATCTCAATGACCTTCAAGATGAGGGATCTTTAGTGCGTTTGGTTGACGAGAACAATCGGTTTTTAGCAAAGGGGTATTATGGGAAACAGAATAAAGGCTATGGCTGGGTATTGACTCAAAAGGAGAATGATAAAATTGATCAATCATTTTTCAATGAAAAAATCAGAACAGCGTATGATTACCGAAAGCCATTTTTTGAAGATACAGAAACTACTGCTTTCCGCTTGTTCAATGGAGAAGGAGATGGGATTGGCGGGTTAATTATTGATCATTACGATGGTCACTACGTCATTAGCTGGTACAGCAAAGGGATATATTCGTTTAAAGACTATATCATTAAGGCCCTGCAGAATACGGTCGAGGTCAAGTCCATTTATCAGAAGAAACGCTTTGATACAAAGGGTCAATATGTAGATGAAGACGATTTTGTTATGGGGGAGCAGCCGGAATTTCCGCTTCTTGTCAAGGAGAATGGGGTCCGTTTCGCTGTTTATTTGAATGATGGGGCCATGGTCGGTGTCTTCCTTGATCAGCGTGAGGTTAGAAGGACGATTCGAGATAAATATGCAAAAGGAAAGACCGTGCTGAATATGTTCTCTTACACTGGAGCATTTTCTGTATTTGCTGCTTTAGGCGGTTCCGTTAAAACGACTAGTGTGGACCTGGCGAATCGCAGTTTGCCGAAAACGATTGAACAGTTCAGTGTGAATGAGATAGATCCTGAAACGCAGAATATCGTCGTGATGGACGTATTTAAATATTTTAAATATGCAGTTAAGAAGGCTCTGAAATTTGATATGGTCATTCTTGATCCACCCAGCTTTGCCAAGTCAAAGAAATTCACATTCAGTGCCGGAAAAGACTATACGAATCTATTGAAGGATGCTATTTCCATAACAGAGGACAATGGGGTCATTATAGCGTCAACCAACTGCAGTACGTTTGACATGAAGAAATTTAAAAGCTTTATTGAGGCAGCCTTTAGAGAAATGAATGGTAAATATGAACTCATGGAAGAGTTTTCATTGCCGGCAGATTTTAAAACAAGTTCGGATTATAAGGAAGGTAACTATTTAAAAGTAGTTTTCATTAAGAAAATTAATGGATGAAAAAAGGCATTCACAGTTTAATTAGAACTGTGAATGCCTTTTATTCGTGGGGAATTGTTTCATGTGGAACGGCTTAGCTCAGAATTTGCTGGCGATTGCTCGCCCGTTTTTCCGGTTGCTCGATGAAAGGAAAGCAGGTTTCGAGCTGATGGTGTTAGCGATGAAAAACTGAGCTGTATAGTAGGTTAACATAATCAGTGGGCCAGAAAAGGTAATATCTTCAACGAATTTGTTCCAGGATAAAATGGAGTCAGAAATGACGAACAGCAGCCCTCCAATAATGGCGGCTACATTTCCGGTCATAAATGCCGCCCATCCCATGAGAGAAATTACCGTAACATAGCAAATGACAGGAATGATTAGGCTGTTTTCACCTTTTTCAATCAAAGAAAGTACAATTTCACGGCCTATCCAAGTGGAATAACCAGCAATGGGAAGAATGGTTGCAAATCGAATCCATGAAAAGCTCCATGTGTTGAGGAATGCGGCAATATAGAAAAGATGACCGATTAAGAAGGCGGAAAGACCAATGACAAACCAGATCAACAAGCCGTCTCCAAGCATGCAAAAGAGTAAACCGAGAAGAATTAAGAATTGATATCGAGTCCGTTTTCCCTCATTTTTCGTGTAGGCATAAAGCAAAATCAATAACATAAGAATAATCTTAAAAAGAATTTTTATTACTAAAGGCTCTTCAGGTATAAAGAAAATATATAGCAGTCCCATGAAAAGGATTACAGCAGGCAACCATTTTAACATTAAATCCCTCCTCATTCTTTAATTCTATGTAAGGATACAGAACTCCTTGCCGATTAAAAAACTACTAGAAAGACAATTATTGAAAATAGTAAAAAAAACTGACTCCAGATTGTCTTGGAGTCAGTTCGATATTAGATAATCACACCACAGAATCTTCCTTAACAAACGCCTGTTTTAACCAGTTTTTCCCCTCGACCAGTCGTGTGACAAGCATGGTGCAAACGGTGTTTCCTGTTGAGTTAAGTAGTGTAGCAGGTGCATCGATAATCGTGGAGATAACAGCAATAATCGGCAGAACTTCAACAGGAAAGCCGAATACACTTAGAATCAACATTTCTCCTATCATGCCACCTCCAGGAATGGCCCCCATAACAGCGCCGACCAAAAAGGCAACAGCCAGTATACTTAAAATGCTGGAGATGCTTGTCATATCTTTGCCAAATAAGCTGAATAGGAAAACAATTTTCAACACCCCGCCAAATACAGAACCATCTTTGTGAGTGTTGGCTCCAAGCGGGATGACCGTCTCTGCGATGTCCTTTGGCACACCCATTTTTCTGACGGCTTCCAAATTGACCGGAATGCACGCGGCACTTGAACAGGTAGCAATGGCTGTAATAGATGGTGTGAAGGCATTTTTCCAAAATAGTTTAACTCCCTCTTTCCCACCGGCGATAAAGGCATATAGGGTGAAAAAGCCGAAGTAATAAATTAAAGCTAAAACTAGATAAAGAATGAAGGCACGTGCATAGCCTTCTAAAATCTGCGGTCCTAGCTGGCCGATAATAGCCGCAAAATAAGCGCCAAGTCCTATTGGTGCATAGTACATAACAATTTTTACGATTTTCATCATAACAGCTGTACCCGCTGTTAAAAACTCAGTAATCGGTTTCGCTTTCTCGCCGACCAGTGCGGTGGATAATCCAATTAATACAGAGAAAACGATAAGTTGAAGCATATTGCTTCTAGAAAACAGGTCTGGAAAATCGGACACGGTTACAGTATTAACCAGTTGACTAAGGAAAGAAACTTCTTCAATGGTTTCTTCAGAGGAACTGCTTTCCATCAGTTCTTTAATAGCTGTCGTATCAGTGCCTTCCAAAGGATTAATAATAGTTGTCCCAATAAAACCAATTACGGCAGCTAAAGCGGCTGTAGTCAGGAAAACGACAACAATACTGCCCATGATTTTCCCGAGACGCTTCATCCCACTCATATTAGCAATAGCAGAAGAAATGCTGAAAAATACCAATGGAACGATGATTGTGAACATTAGATTTAGAAATAAGTCCCCTAGAGGCTGTATGACTGAGGTTTTCTCACCGAAAACGACGCCCGCTATCCCACCAATAATAATTGCAGAGAGTAATACTAAAGAGGATCGATAGTTTTTAAAAAAGCTCTTCATGAAAAATTCCGTCCTTTCAGAATGAAGGTGTCAATAAATATTAAACTTCATTATCAGCTCTAGAATGAAGTTTGACAATATTTTTTTATAGGAAGGAATGTTAAAAGATGAAACGCAATAAATAATAAGAAGGAATTATTTGTAAAAATGTTGTGGAGGAGGGTTACGATGGCATTTATTGAGGTTGAAAAGGACGTCCAGTTATATTATGAAGAAAAGGGTCAAGGGAGGCCGATTATTTTTATCCACGGAGTGTGGATGAGTAGTCGGTTCTTTACAAGACAGCTTCCGTACTTTTCAGAGAAGTACAGAACTATCTTACTTGATTTAAGAAGCCATGGTCAGTCAACCCACGTTCATAACGGAAATACGGTCTCTGTTTATGCAAAAGATCTTCATGCGTTCATTGATAAACAAGGATTAAAGGATGTCATACTAGTAGGCTGGTCTATGGGGGCTTTCGTCGTATGGGATTATCTCAAGCAATTCGGCGAGGATAATGTCCATTCAACTGTAATTGTGGATGAATTGGCATCAGATTTTAAATGGCCCGATTTTGATATTGGGGCTTTTGATATCGACACATTGATTGCCTTCATGACTGAGATTCAAACGAATCGTTCCCACTTTTTACAAGGCTTTCTTACATCTATGTTTAAAGATGAATTATCCGCAGGGGATGCAAACTGGATGCTTGAGGAAGTAACGAAAATGCCGGCATCCATTGCCAGTGCCATCCTATTTGATCAATCAATTGTTGACTATCGTGATTTCTTGCCTGAAATTACCGTTCCTACACTTCTCTGCTTTGGAAGGCATGAAAAGGTCATTCCTGTTGCGGCAGGAGTACATTTGGAGAAGAACATTCCGAATTCTGAACTTGTTATTTTTGAAGATAGTTGTCATTGCCCTTTTATAGAAGAAAGTGGTTTGTTTAATAAAACAGTAGATGCGTTTATTCAAAAAGTAATATAGAGGTAGATGCTGGGGTCTTAAATTTCAGTGCAACGCACCAATTTTGTAGTGCAGGGCACTGGTACATTCAAACTCGGTGAAATTAACAATATAAAAGAGTCAGCAATAACTAACAATAAAGAGGGATGCAGGTTTTGTGCCGCATTCCTTTTTTATTGTAGAAAAAAGTGTTGCCGAACTATTCCTCTCCTATTGGACAATAGAGAACTACCGAATCATTCAATTATCTAAGCGGTTTTAGCATTGAATAAAGGGAATACTGGAACTAAGACAGTCAGAACGACATTGGTGGAAATAATTAATTAAATGAGGAAATATTTTTATATCCTTTTCATGAAAATTGGGCTATTATGAGATGGATTTAAACTGGTAAGTTTGTTACCCGATATAAGCTCGTACGTTAAAAGTGATGGAGAGGATATAATGAATGATCAGTTACATTACAATGAAATTATAGATGTATGTTTGCTTGCGGGGAAAATAATGCTTCAAAACGGAGGAGAAACCTCTCGGGTAGAAGATACGATGGTCAGAATTGCGGCTGCATTTGGATGCGAGGATTCACACAGCTTTTCAACGCCGACAGGGATTATTTTTTCTCTGGATGGTATGCACCCAGCCTCAAAATTAATTCGAGTTTCCCAACGGTCCACGGATTTACACAAGGTAACGCTTGTTAACAGTATATCTCGAAGCATTTCTAGTAAGGAAATGACGCCACAGGAAGCTTTTTCCCGATTAAAACAAATTGAAAAGGCAGGTATGGGATATCCCTTGTGGGTTCAGGTTTTCGCTGCCTTTATTGCGAGCGGTTGTTTTTTAATCATGTTTCAAGGGCAATGGAGTGATTTTATCTGGTCTTGTATAGCCGGAGGACTTGGATTTTCTTGTCTGCTTTACTTGCATTGGTTATTGGAGGTTCGCTTTTTTGCTGAATTTATAGCCTCACTAGTAGTGGGATTAGTAGCAATGTTGTTTGTCCAAATCGGTGTGGGTAGTAACTTGGATACTATAATTATTGGAGCGGTGATGCCGCTGGTGCCAGGACTGTTAATTACGAATGCGGTCAGGGATTTAATTGCAGGGCATTTAGTTTCCAGTCTGTCCAAGGGGGCAGATGCAGGTTTAACTGCTTTAGCCATTGGAACAGGAATATCGGTTGCATTTGTTCTTTTATGATTTTAGGGGAGGAAAAAGGATGTTTGCACAGCTTATTACAAGTTTCATTGCCTCAGCCGCCTTTGGAGTCATTTTTAATGTACCGAAAAATTCATTGATTCAATGCGGTTGTGTAGGGATGCTAGGGTGGGCTTTATACTTTTTTTTGGTCGAAAATGAGATAAATAGCATAATTGCAACGCTTGCTGCTGCATTTATGGTAGCAGTAATCAGTCAGTATTTTGCTAAAAGGTATAAAACACCAATCACGGTTTTTAATGTCTCAGGAATCATCCCGCTCGTACCAGGGGGTTTGTCTTATGACGCAATGAAGCATTTTGTAGAAAATGATTTTAATATAGCTGTTCAGTTGGCTACCAAGGCATTCATGCTGGCAGGGGCGATTGCGTTGGGACTGATCTTTGCAGAAGTTATAAATCAGTTGATAACTAAATATAATAGAAGGAAATTGAGAATGAGAAACTAGAGGGAATGAAGAGATATATCTTTATCCCTCTTTTTTATTGCTTTAAGAATTAATCCTGAGGGTTTTCAATCTTCGAGAAACAGGTAGAGAACAAAATTATAATTGAGATGCAGAAAAAGGAGAGGCAGTTAGGAATAGCTGCCTCTCCTTTTATATTGGTTGGGAAGATAAAAGGATTATACTTCTCATAATTACACTATAAAATTTTAATAGGTCAAAAAACTTTAAATAGAATCTTTTATTCCCGTGTTAGCTGTTACGACGATTTCGTCATATTTTTTGGCATCAGCTTTTTTGCTGGATAACAGTGTTCCGGCGATTGCAGCGATAAAACCAATTGGGATGGAGACGATGCCAGGGTTAGCTAGTGGGAATAGTGGTTCCCCAACAAATATAGCCTCGTTCTCTACTGGAGACCAGACATTAGGGCTTAGAAACACAAGTAATAAAGAACTAATCAGACCTACGAGCATACCTGTGACAGCTCCAGTTGTGTTAAAACGTTTCCAGAATACCGTGAAGATAATAATTGGTAGATTGGCGCTGGCAGCGACGGCAAAGGCAAGTGACACAAGGAAGGCTACATTCATGTTTTGAGCAAATAAAGCAAGGATGATGGAGAGAATGGATACTCCGATCGATGCCCAACGAGCAGCAACCACTTGTTCTTTATCAGTGGCTTGACCTTTACGAATAATATGGCCATAAAAGTCATGGGCAAATGCAGAGGCTGCGGATAGAACGAGACCTGCGACAACCGCTAAAATGGTAGCGAAAGCAACAGCTGACACAAATGCGAATAAGAAGTCACCGCCAATAGCTTCGGCAAGCAAAGGAGCGGCCATATTTCCAGCCGCATTCGAGGCAATGATTTTGTCATATCCAACGAAAGCTGCTGCTCCAAAGCCAAGGAAAATGGTCATGATATAAAATATTCCAATGATCCAAGTTGCATATACAACGGACTTTCTAGCGGTGATAGCGTCTTTTACCGTAAAGAAACGAATCAGGATATGAGGTAATCCAGCTGTACCGAGTACAAGTGCTAAATTGAGTGATAAGGTATCCAATGGATCCTTAAATTTGTTACCTGGATTGAGGAAATCCCCGGCTAGAGGGGTTGCTGTTTTCATCTGCCTGAACATTTCCATAACGCTAAAGTCGAATTTCGCCAGTACAATAACCGAGATAATGAATGTTCCAGCCATCAATAAAACAGCTTTTACGATTTGTACCCAACTGGTAGCAGTCATACCTCCAAAGACGACGTAGACGGTCATTAAAATACCTACAATGATAACGGAGTATAGATAATCGATTCCAAGCAATAGCTTTATAAGGGCACCTGCACCGACAAGCTGTGCAATCATATAAAAGGTTGAAATGGAAATGGTATTCAGGGCAGCGACACCGCGCACCTTCTTTTCATTAAAACGTGCAGCAATCATGTCTGCAAGTGTGTACTTACCAAGGTTACGAAGAGGCTCGGCCACGATATAAAGAACGACCAGGTAAGCGACTAGGAAACCGATGCTGTAGAAAAAACCATCAAATCCAGCGAGCGCGACCATTCCAGCGATTCCTAAAAATGAAGCGGCGGACATATAATCACCGGCAATAGCCCAGCCATTTTGCCATCCAGTAAGGCTGCTGTCTGCCGTATAAAAGTCAGCCGTTGTTTTAGTACGACGTGAAGCAAAGTAGGTAATGACTAATGTTAAACCAACAATGATTAAAAATAAAATAAAAGCAAGTGTATTCATTGTATATTCACCTTTACCCTTTCGCTTCTTTCACGATTTTTTCAACTAATTGGTCAAAAGTCGCAGCCTTCTTGGAGTAGAGAATGCATAGGGTCCATGTCATGATAAATTGCGCGAAGGCAAAAATCCAAGCCCAGCTGATTGCTCCAAAGGCATAAGAGTTAAGAACTTTAGAATAGGAAGTTAAGATAGGTAAGGTGAAATAAAAGACCATAAAAAAAATGGAAAGTGGGACGATGAAATTGCGTTTTTTTCTTAGGAGTTCTTGAAATGATGGTGATTGGACAATCTGGGTGTAATCCGTGGAGGCGCTTACTTGAGATTCTTTTGCTCCTGAATCGTTCAATGCCAATGTGGTTCCCCCTTTGAATATGAATTTGGTTTTCATCACTCAATGTATCTGATAACAGTTATAGTATATATTTATTAGAATATATTGTAAATTTAAAATTTTCAAATAAATGTTTTTTCGTCCGACGTAGTGTTAATTATTAAAAAGGTAATGAAAAGGGAAGCGTTTGCTTAACACAGTCTTCCATGAAAATTAAAAACAATCCTTAAGGAAAAATTAAGCTTCTTTCACGATACTGATTTCAATCAAGGAAATCTGAAAGGAGCAAAATGATGAAAAAGTGGATAACGATAGGGGCAGTTTTAGTGGTAGCTATAGGGGGATGCATTTGGTTCTTTATGAAGGACAATGGTCAGCCCGTTATTGCTAAGGCGATGACAACTACAGTTGAAAAGGGAGACCTTGAAGTTCAAATCAGTGGTTCCGGTTCGGTTGCTGCGATAAATAGCGAGGACATCACATCTTCCGTAACGGATGAAGTCGATGAAGTCCTTGTAGAGAAAAATGAAATAGTTGAAAAAGGTGATGAACTTATTACCTTCACGGATGGAAGTGACCCAATAACTGCCCCATTTGATGGAACAGTAACTACGTTGGATGTAGAAGAAGGGGATCGTGTTTCAAGTAGTGAAGTGGTTGCCCATGTGACGGATTATAAAAAATTAAAAACAACGATCAGTGTTGATGAATTAGATGTTTCAAGTGTTAAGAAAGGACAAACAGTTGAAATTACAGCTAGTGCTTTTGAAGATGAAACATTCACAGGGAAAGTAACAAGTGTAGCAAAAGAAGGTACATATGAGAATGGTGTTTCTTCTTTCGATGTAACGATTAAAATTGACAAACCAGGAGATATAAAAATTGGGATGTCGACAGAAGTGAGTATTGTGACGAATAGTGTAAAAGATGTTCTTTATGTTCCAATTGAAGCAGTCCAAATCGATGGAGAAGAGAAGTATGTGAATATCCAACAATCCGCTTCAACAGAAGATGCAACAACTAATACTACAAAGACAGTGGTTAAGACGGGTATTAGTAATGATAAGTATATCGAAATAACATCTGGACTTGAAGAAGGTCAGTATGTTTCCTTGCCTATTACCATTTCCAATGAAAGCTCTACAGGTGGCGGTGGAATGGGAGGAGGCCAAGGCGGTGGTGGAATTGGAATGCCGAGCGGTGGCGGAATGCCGGGCGGCAATGAAATGCCAAGCGGCGGCAGGGGAGGTCAGTAACATGACGACACCCATCATTGAAATTAAAAACATGTCCAAATCGTATGAATTGGGCGGTGAAACCGTCAAGGCGCTGCAAGAAGTATGTCTTACAATAAATAAAGGGGATTTCGTTTCTATCATTGGACCCTCTGGTTCAGGGAAATCTACGTTTATGAATATGATTGGCTGTCTCGACAAGCCCGACACAGGTGAATATCTTTTGGATGGAAAAGAAGTAGAAAAGATGAAAGATAATGAGCTAGCCGCCATTCGAAACATAAAAATTGGCTTTATCTTTCAAAACTTTAACCTGTTAGCGAAATTGACGGCGCTGGAAAATGTCGAACTTCCCCTTGTTTACCGAGGTGTAAGTGTAAAGGAAAGAAAAGAAGTTGCCAATGCCTGTCTAGATAAGGTCGGCCTCAATGACCGGATGAACCATTTACCAACCCAACTTTCAGGTGGACAGCAGCAAAGGGTTGCGATTGCCCGTGCCCTTGCAGGTAACCCTCCTGTTTTATTGGCAGATGAGCCGACGGGAGCTCTTGATAGTAAAACAAGTAAGGAAGTACTGCAAATGCTGAAGAATCTTAATGAAAAGGGACAAACAATCATTTTGATTACCCATGACTTGGAAGTTGCAAAAGAGGCAACACGGGTCGTTCGGATACATGATGGTCAGTTATTTGAAAACGGAGGTGATTGGATTGAGTCTGAGCGAATCAATGAAGATGGCTATACGCAGTATTAAAGCCAATAAAGTCCGTGCTTTTTTAACTATGCTTGGAATTATTATTGGAGTGGCCTCCGTGATTGTTCTTGTTTCGATTGGGCAGGGATCTTCACAGTCCGTTCAGGAGGAGATCAATAGCTTGGGGACTAACCTGTTAACGGTCAGTGTCTCAGATACAGATTCTGTAGAGCTGACGGATGACACAATTGAACAGTTTAAAGACCTGAGCGGGATATCAGAAGTTGCACCTGTGGTCACAGGCCGTGTTTATGCTAAAAACGGTGAAAATTCTACACAGGTTTCAATGACCGGTACGACGTCCTCCTATATTTCAGTGAGGGATTTAGAGCTTAGCCAAGGCCGTTTTTTAACGGATATGGAAACAGAATTACGCTCTAAGGTGGTTGTCTTAGGGTCTGATACGGCTGACACGCTTTTTGAAAATCAAAAAGCGGTGGATCAAAACGTTCTTATTGGCGGTGTTTCCTATCGAGTAATCGGCGTGTTGAAATCAGTAGGTACCTCGATGGGATCAAGTGGTGATGATGTAATCATTGCGCCAATCACAACTGCAAAGCGTGCTACGAGTAGCACGACCATCGGAACAGTGTATTTAAAAGCAGAGAACGAGAATATTGTAGAGCGTGCGATGTATCAAGTACAAGGTACAATGACGACATTATTCCCAGGCCAGAGTGATAACTATTCCGTGTCCAATCAAGAGGATTTAATGGATACAATGAGCTCGGTGTCAGATACGTTTACGCTCATGCTTGGTGGTATCGCAAGTATTTCATTACTTGTAGGTGGAATTGGAATTATGAATATAATGCTGGTATCCGTTTCAGAACGGACGAAAGAGATTGGAATCAGAAAGGCTATTGGGGCGAACAGGAAATCCATTCTACTTCAATTTTTAATTGAAGCGGTTGTCTTGAGCTGCTTAGGTGGGTTATTAGGAGTAGGAATTGGGCTTGGAATCGCTAAATTGGTTTCAGTTGTTTCAAGCTTAACAATCAGTTATTCGTGGTCGGTGACCATGATGGCCTTCCTATTCTCCATATTTATCGGTGTTGTCTTTGGGGTATTTCCTGCGAATAAGGCATCCAAGCTAAATCCAATCCAAGCACTGCGTCACGAATGAACATACAATTTGAGAGAAAGCAGGCGATTAAAAGCCCGCTTTCTTTTGCATATGAAAAAGGATAAAATCAACATATATCACAATTGAAGCGGTTGGGAGGTACCCTGTATGAAGGTTTTGGTGGTAGAAGATAATGTTTCATTATTAGAATCGATCCGACAAATTTTGACGGATGAATATGAAGTCGATACAGCAGATAATGGGGAAGATGGTCTATTCATGGCCAAGCAAAGTATATACGATATCATCATTTTGGATGTAATGCTTCCGGGAATCGATGGATTTGAAATCGTACGGAAAATCAGGGATGCAAAAATAGATACAAGTGTCTTGTTTTTGACGGCAAAAGATGCGCTTGAGGATCGTGTCAGAGGATTGGAAATGGGTGGCGATGATTATTTAGTCAAGCCGTTTCAGGCACCGGAACTTAAGGCCAGGATTCGTGCCCTGCTTCGAAGGAGTGGCATTATATCGCTTGAGCAGCAAGTGAAATACCGTAATATTGAACTGTTGGAAAAGGAAAAGGATATTTTGGTTGATGGAAAGGTCATTAAAATGACCTTGAAACAGTTTGAATTATTGGAGTACCTAATTCAAAATAATGGGAAAATATTGACCCGTGAGCAGATTTTCGACCGCATTTGGGGGTTTGATTCAGATACGACGATTGCCATTGTGGAAGTGTTCATCCATCACCTTAGAAAAAAATTGGAACCTTTCAATTATCATAAAGATATTCAAACTGTTCGGGGTATTGGTTATATGCTAAAACAACCATAAGGGGATCATTATGTTCCAAAAAACGCGGCTTCAACTAACATTATTGAATTCTGTCGTCTTTATTGTCTTAATAGCCATATTAAGCAGAACGATTTATTTCTATACTGAAAATCAGATCTATAAGGATGTCAATGATTCACTTAAAAAGGATTACAGGGATTTCAATAATGGAGGAATGCCAGGCGGACGTCCGCAAGGTGAGTTTCTCTTAGGACCGGGACCGAGTGTCATCGTTTGGGGACCGGATGAAACGATCATTGAGCCAAGACTGAGTGAGGATCATTTTTTTAAGGTCAATGAACAACAATTTTTCCCTGAAATTTTTGATGAGATTGAAGAAATATCGGTGAATGGATACACGTATCGGGCTCTTTCCACCAAGGTCGATACGGAGTATGGAGAGATGGCCGTACAATTCATCAGGAATGTGGATACAGAAAAGGAAATGCTCGATCGCTTGTTGCTCATATTGTTTGTTGGTGGAGGAATTGGAAGCCTAGTGGCGGTAGGTGCAGGCTATCTTCTGGCAGGGCGGGCCCTGATCCCGGTCAAGAAATCTTGGGATCAGCAGCAGCAGTTTGTCTCGGATGCCTCACATGAAATTCGAACGCCGCTTGCCGTCATTCAATCGCGAGCTGATTTGCTATTTCAATCACCGAACGCGACAATCGAGGAAAAAGCGGTTGATATATCGATTATATCTAAAGAAGTCAGGAGGTTGAATAAGCTGGTAAATGGTCTTTTAACCTTGACTCGGACGGATTCGAATCAAATGGAGGTCAAAAAGGCAAACTTTTTCCTGGATGACTTACTTTTGGAAATTGTGGAACAGTATACGGATATAGCTTCTTTCGAAGAAAAAACAATTACTAGTTATGCTCCTAATCAGGTTGTTTTCCTTGGCGATAAAGAAAGAATACACCAGTTACTGGTAATATTAGTGGATAATGCCATGAAATTCACGGATGAGGGTGGTGTAATTTCCATTTCCTGCGTTAAAAATTCATCTTCGATTATTCTTTCTGTAGAGGATAATGGAAAAGGCATCCCCCAGGAAGAGATTCCAAAGATTTTTAATCGATTTTATCAAATTGAGCAGTCTCGCTCCGCAAATGAAGGTTCAGGATTAGGCCTGTCTATTGCTAAATGGATTGTCAACACCCACCAAGGGACTATCAAAGTGACTAGTGAACCGAATACAAGCACTCGTTTTGAAATAACTTTTCCTAGAAACCAAAAAAATAAATAATGGTTTTAAAAAGACCTATAACAGAAATAGATTTAAAATACTTTTTATTAAAATATAGAAATAAAAAAGACTCTTATTTTTCCCAGTCACTTAAGGAAAAATTAAGGGTCTTTTTAGATAATCTCCTTATAAGAAATAATACATTTTGTTACGAAGGAGAATTGTATATGGTGAAATTTAGTAAGTTACACTTTTTGATTGGGATAGTTGCTTCAGTCCTTTTAGTTGTTCAAGCAGTTTTCGGCATCATGATGTATGTGAATGGCGGTGACACACAGGAGGAGATGGCAGGACAAAGGATGATGGGCCAGCCTACTAACAACAACACTACTGACTCGGCTACAACTGATGACTCGATAACAGAAGATTCAACGGATAGCGATACGGCAGCGACCGATGATTCAACTACCGCTACGACCCCTAATGGTGGACAGGGTAATATGGGGACACCTCCTCAGGGGGGGCCTAACGGATCTGGAACTCCAGGTGAGATGCCGAGCGGTGGGGGCTTTCAAGGCGGAGACTCTTTAGCAGGTAAAGTTATCAACTTTTATCAAGGGGTGGGTGGTTTGGCCACATCTATTATCATCCTTGTCATAGGAGGAGCTGGATTAGTCACGTCGGTGATGTCCAGAAAATCTGCAGACTTAAAAGAAATTATTATATATACATATAGATTACGGTAAACTACATGTTTTATGAATAGATGATAAGTGAACACTGTTGCCTAATTGTTTATAGCAAGTAGAGGTTTTTATAAGAACATTTCTGCAAAAAACTATACGTCTTTAGTGTTTGTGATAGGAATCAAAGCATGTAAAGAGAGGGTTCCTTATATAAAGGAGCCTTTTCTTTATGTTTGGAGAGTTAGCATTCCCGTAAATTCCCATTTTGAAAAAGAGAGAAAATAATTGCACTTGAAAAAATATTAGTATAATATATAAATTTGAAGATGTACGTACAAGTAATGTAATATGGATTAAATAGAAAACGTTTGCATAAAATTTTTGAGGGTATCCTACTATTAATGCACGATCATTAAAATTCACCTTAGTGGAGGCAGAATACATGAAATTTCTGATAGCAATTTTAGGGTTGCTTATTGTTTTTGGACTAGCCTTGTTGGCAAGCAGTGACCGAAAGAAAGTCAAAGTTAAACCGATTATCCTCATGGTGATCATGCAGCTTATTTTAACTTATCTATTATTAAATACGAAGTTTGGTTTAGTGATAATCAATTCGATTGCCGATGGTTTTGGAAAACTATTAGAATGGGCAAATGAAGGGATTACATTTGTATTTGGTGGGATTGTAAACGAAGGAGCATCGCCGTTCTTTTTAAATGTCCTTCTTCCTATCGTATTCATCTCGGCATTAATAGGGATTTTACAGCACTTCAAAATCCTTCCGTTCGTCATGAAGTGGATCGGCTACCTGCTTAGTAAGGTGAATGGAATGGGGAAATTGGAATCTTACAATGCGGTAGCATCAGCAATTGTCGGCCAATCCGAGGTTTTCATAACCTTGAAGAAGCAACTCGGTTCCATTCCGCCATCACGTATGTATACGCTTTGTGCGTCAGCCATGTCAACCGTATCGATGTCGATTGTCGGAGCTTATATGACTATGATTGAACCAAAGTATGTTGTGACGGCTATTGTTATTAACATGTTTGGTGGATTTATCATTGCATCCATTATTAACCCTTATACGGTAACGGATGAAGATGATATTCTCCCTGTTGAAGAAGGGGCAGAGAAGCAGTCGTTCTTCGAAATGCTTGGGGAATATATCATGGATGGATTTAAGGTTGCTATCACTGTAGCCGCGATGTTAATTGGTTTCGTTGCACTAATTGCAGGAATTAACAGCTTATTCGATATGATTATCGGCATCAGTTTCCAAGACATCTTGGGGTATATTTTTGCACCGTTTGCTTTTATCATGGGGATACCGATTTCAGAAACCGTGACTGCAGGCGGAATCATGGCGACAAAACTAGTAACTAATGAATTTGTTGCCATGCTGAGCTTAGGGGATGCATCAGCAGCCTTGAGCGATAGGACGATAGGAATCGTTTCGGTTTTCTTGGTTTCATTCGCGAATTTTTCATCTATCGGAATCATTGCAGGTGCTGTTAAAGGCCTACATGAAAAACAAGGTAATGTTGTGGCTCGTTTCGGCTTGAAGTTGCTATACGGTGCGACTCTTGTCAGCATTCTATCAGCAATCATCGTCAGTGTGATTCTTTAAATCACGGGATTAGACAGCTCATCAATATACTGACTAACATTCAAGGCACTTGGGTATATCCCAAGTGCCTTTTATTATTCGGCGGATTGGGAAACTCCTATTTCTTGATGGGAATTGAAGGGGATTAGCATGCTGGTATATAATACATAAACAGCATAACTAGCCATGAAAAGGGAGTGGAGATGACAATGAATAAGAGTGAAACGGCTATCTTTGCAGGAGGTTGTTTTTGGTGCATGGTTGCTCCCTTTGATGATATGGATGGGATTATTAAAGTAACATCGGGTTATACAGGTGGTAATGTAGTCAATCCCAGTTACAAACAAGTGATTTCAGGTACGACTGATCATGTAGAAGCTGTTCAAGTGGTATTTGATCCATCAATCATTGCCTATAAAGAACTATTAGAGATATTTTGGCAGCAAATTGATCCGACAGATGATGGTGGACAGTTCTCGGATAGAGGTAAGCAATACAGGGCAATAATTTACTTTCTAAATGATCAGCAAAAAATGGAAGCGGAGCAATCAAAGGAAAATTTAATGATGAGCGGGCGGTTTAAAAAGCCTATTATTACGGGTATTTTACCCTCAGGGGAATTTTATGAGGCCGAGGAATACCATCAGGAATTCTATCGGAAAAATCAATTTCGTTATGCATTGTATCGTAAAAGCTCAGGACGCGATGCTTTTATAAAAGAAAATTGGCCTAATGATAAAGCTCATCTCAGAGAAACTTTAACCGAGAGTCAGTTTCATGTCACCCAAGAAAATGGGACAGAGCCACCTTTCGATAATGTATATTGGAATCACTTTGAAGAAGGCATTTATGTGGATGTCGTTTCAGGGGAGCCCCTTTTCAGTTCACGGAATAAGTATGATAGCGGATGTGGGTGGCCAAGCTTTACAAAGCCGATCATGTCGGCAAGCGTCAATGAAAAAATGGATCTAAGCCATCGGATGACCCGGACGGAGGTACGCAGCAGGGAAGCTGACTCACATCTTGGTCACGTTTTTCCGGATGGTCCTGGTCCTAAGGGCACGCGCTATTGCATCAATTCTGCCGCCCTTCGATTCATTCCTAGAAATGAAATGGAGCGGGAAGGCTATGGAGATTTATTGTTGCTTTTTTCAATGAAATAATTAGTTGAGATAGGGGAACACAAATGGATATAAAAGATGAATTGTTATATCGATACATCCTTGATCACTCTTCCACAATTACGGAAAACTGGCTGGCTTTACGAGAGAAACAAGATGGATCCATCTATTCAGTTGATACCCATGAAGAAGTTGAGGAGATTCTTAGGAAGCAGAATACGTTGACTATCAAGACAGTGACAAGTGTCTTACTAGAGGATAAAACTGTTTTTGTAGAAACTATGGAGCAGTGGGCAACATTGGTAGCGAAAAGTAGGGTTGAGTCGGATACGCCCATATACGAAGTGTTAGAAGCGCTTAATAAAGTACGGAGAACATACTGGGATTTTATCGCTGGCTATATGCTCCAGGTTGATGCGGGGATTTCAAAGGGGACAATTATCCGATGGAGTCGGCTTATTAATAGCGCATTTGATCAATTGAACCATGAGTTCACTGAGCAGTATTATCTTTTGACAAAAGAACGTTTACTAGCGCAACAGGAACTGATTAATGAATTAGGTGCTCCAGTTATTCCTATTGTTGATGCTATTGCGGTATTGCCATTAATCGGGGAAATTGATACCTTTCGGGCAAAGGGGATTTTGAATACTACTCCAGGCAAATGTATTAGTAAAAATGTTTCTCACTTATTTATCGACTTATCGGGTGTGACCCTTTTAGATACGATGGTTGCTCATCAAATCTATCAATTGATAAGTACCCTTAATTTATTAGGCATTCAATCTACAATTTCCGGAATTCGTCCTGAAGTAGCACAGATGTCCATTCAGCTAGGATTGGATTTTAGTCACGTTTCGACTCACAGTACTCTTAAGCAGGCACTTTCCAAGCAAGGAATCAAACTATATGAAAGAAAATGACTCAAGGGTGTATAGAGTGAAAAAGAACCAGATTCCAATAAGGGATCTGGTTCTTTTTAGTGATTTTATAACTTGAATGAACTCTTCAATCCAACAATTTGGTTGAAGACCAAGTGATCAGCTGCAGTGAGTTTTGAATCAACATTGTAATAGCCGTGTCTAAAGAATTGGAATTTATCCTGAGGCTTAACATTTTTCATGTTGGGCTCAACAAACCCTTGTAAAATTTCTATGGATTCAGGGTTTACCCGCTCCAAGAATGATTTTTCTTCTTCTTCTTCACTTTCCTTATCCAAAATTAAAGGTTGGTAGTTACGGAATTCTGCTGAAACAGCTTGTGTAGCCTCGACCCAGTGCAGTGTTCCTTTCACCTTACGACCAGTGAAACCAGAGCCGCTTTTTGTTTCAATATCGTAAGTGCAGCGAAGTTCAATGACGTTTCCAGCTTCGTCTTTTATCACTTCTTCACATTTAATGAAATAAGCATGTTTTAAACGGACTTCATTGCCCGGGAAAAGACGGAAATACTTTTTCGGGGGATTTTCCATGAAATCGTCCTGTTCGATATATATTTCACGTGAGAATGGAATTTGTCGCGTACCCATCTCCGGAACTTCTGGGTTGACCTCAGCATCCAGCCATTCAACTTCATTTTCTGGATAGTTGGTGATAACTACTTTAAGAGGCTTTAGAATAGCCATGGTCCGTGGCGCCTTTAGTTTTAGATCTTCTCGAACGAAATGATCGAGCATTTGAGAGTCTACGACACCGCTAGTTTTCGCAACGCCTATTTCAAGGCAGAATGCACGAATAGCTTCGGGTGTATAACCGCGTCTTCGTAATCCGGATACGGTAGGCATACGTGGGTCGTCCCAGCCGTCCACAAAGGCTTCATCGACAAGTTGCTTCAGTTTCCGCTTGCTCATTACGGTATTTGTCAGGTTTAGACGGCCAAATTCGTATTGCTGTGGCTTACTTTCCATTTCGCAGTTTTCAACAATCCAATCATAAAGCGGGCGTTGATCTTCAAATTCAAGCGTACAAATGGAGTGTGTGACTCCTTCAATTGCATCTTCAATAGGGTGGGCAAAGGCGTACATTGGGTAGATGCACCATTTGTCGCCGGTATTATGGTGTTCTGTATGGGAGATTCGGTAAATAACGGGATCGCGCAGATTGATGTTAGGTGAGCTCATATCGATTTTTGCTCGCAGTACTTTTGTACCGTTCTCGAATTCGCCGCTACGCATCTTTTCAAATAACTCAAGGTTTTCCTCGACTGTTCTGTTGCGGTACGGGCTATCTTTTCCCGGCTCTGTTAACGTTCCACGATATTCGCGGATTTGGTCGGCATTCAGGTCATCGACGTATGCCAGTCCTTTATTGATGAGCAGTACAGCTCTTTTGTACATTTCGTCAAAATAATCGGACGCGAAAAAAAGGTTATCCCAATCGTAACCGAGCCATTTCACATCTTCCTTGATAGAATTGACATACTCAATATCTTCTTTCAATGGATTGGTATCATCAAATCGAAGGTTGGTTTTACCATTAAATTCATCAGCCACTCCAAAATTCAAAATAATTGATTTGGCGTGCCCAATATGTAAATATCCGTTTGGCTCAGGAGGGAAGCGGGTGATAATATGATCATGTTTTCCGGACTCTAGATCATCTTTTATAATATTTTTAATAAAATTCGAAGAGTTATTTTCCAACTGAATTCGACCTCTTTCATTTATATACTTCTTTTAATTTTACCTGTATATATACCATAAATACAGATATTTTTCCATGTTCGAGCCGGAATCAGGGTTTTAGAATACGTTCTTAAACAATTCATCTAGTATTTAGTTTGCACAATCAGATCGGAAATATCCCTGAAACTTTAATCATTTATGTGAGGAAACTATCTAACTAGTATTTAATAAACAAAAAACGAAACCTATTGATGGGTTTTATCGAATCACTTTTATAAAAAATAAGCAATACAGGAATCAAGCCTGCATTGCTTAATAAAGGATTATAGTTAAAATACCGTTGTTTGTAAAAATTCCTTCGTTCGCTCTTCTTTTGGATTGGAGAAAAATTCTTTTGGTGGGCCACTTTCTACAACCCGTCCATTATGCATGAAGACAATCCAATCCCCAACTTCACGGGCAAAGCTCATTTCATGGGTAACGACTACCATTGTCATCCCTTCTAAGGCAAGTTCCTTCATCGTAGCTAGTACCTCACCGACAAGTTCAGGATCGAGAGCAGAGGTGGGCTCATCAAAGAGTAGGATATCGGGCTTCATGGCGAGAGCTCGAGCGATCGCAACCCGCTGTTTTTGGCCACCGGAGAGCTTGCTTGGATAGACATCTGCTTTATCTGATAACCCAACTTTAGCCAGTAGCGCTTTTGCTTCCTCGATGGCTTGGGCCTTTGGGATTTTTTTGACGTGAGTCGGTGCTTCAATAACATTTTCGAGTACGGTCATGTGCGGGAAGAGATAGAAATGCTGAAAAACCATTCCAACTTTCTCACGAATTTTATTAATATCGTGGGTACCCGGCTCTACTTCAGTTCCTTCGATAAGGATTTGTCCGCTGTCTTTCTTCTCCAAGTAGTTCAAGCAACGGAGCAGGGTGCTTTTTCCGGAACCGCTAGGCCCGATCAGACAGACAACGTCACTATCTAATACCTTCATATCAATATCTTTTAGCACGTGAAGGTTTCCATAAGATTTATTTAAATTCCTAATGCGAATCATTTCTTTTTGTTCCATTTCAATTCCCCCTATCGATCACTAATGGACAGTTTCTTTTCAAATGTATTGACGATAATGGTCAGGAATGCCACAAGAATTAAATAGTAGACCGCTACAATCAATAAATATGTCATTTCATCAAAATTATTTGAACCTAACGTAGTGGCTACGTTAAACAACTCATTCATGGATATGAAGGCGGCTAGTGATGAATCCTTCAGTCCGATGATGAATTGGTTGCCTAGTGGCGGCAATGCGCGTCGGAAGGCTTGTGGTAGGATGATTCTTCTTAATGCGAGTGCATTGCTCATTCCAAGGGAACGTCCAGCTTCCATTTGGCCTTTGTCAATGGATTGAATTGTACCGCGTAAAATTTCAGAGATATAAGCTCCGTTATGAAAGGCTAGGGCAAGTGACGCTGCCCAGAAGTCTGGTAGGAGGAAGAGATTGCTGATACCAAAATAGAGAATAAATATCTGTACGATAAGCGGTGTTCCTCGTACCAGGAATACGTATGTATCTGAAATCCAAGCAAGAATTTTTATATTAGAAATTTTTAAAAGTGCGAAGAGTAACCCGATGATAATTCCTACTAATATGGAAACCACCGTAAGCTCCAATGTGAGGAGCATGGCTCGGATAAACACATCCGATGAGCTAAATAATGTATCAAAAAAATGAGAAAAGCTTGGCAATGTAAAAACTCCCTTTCTATCAATCTTTATTCAGGTTTAGTAGTGATATCTTCCCCAAAGTACTTTTTGCTAATTGCTGCAAGTGTTCCATCTTCTCGGAGGTTTTCAAGTGCTTCATTAATGCGTATCAGCAGCTGGGGGTTATCATTCGGTAGAACTATGGCCTGCTCACTGCGTTCTATCAATTGACGCCCTTTGATGTCGAATCCTTCTTTGGTCGCTTCTTTACCGGTTACAAAGTCGGTAATAACGGCATCATGACGACCTCCGCTTAATGCTTTAAGAGCGGTGATATCACTGTCGTAGGTTTTTACATTGGTTGTATACTTTTCTGCTGTGGTTGCGTATGTGGATCCTTTAGAAGCGGCAACTTCCTTTCCCTTTAAATCTTCGACTGTTTTGATATCACTATCGGATCGGACGAAAATTTGTGGACCTGAGTAGTAATACGGGGTGGAAAAAGCAACATGTTTACTTCGTTGTTCATTAATTGTATGACTGGCAACCGCGGCATCTGCCCGACCGGTTTTGACACCCTCGACGATTCCCTTAAATTTAATCCGCTTTGGGACCGGTTCTAGACCAAGTTCATTCGCGATTGCTTCTCCGACTTCAATATCAAATCCTGTTACGGTCATGTCATCATTAACGTAACTAAATGGCTTGAATTCACCTGAGGCAGCGAATACAAACTGGTCCTTATTGATCAGCTTACTACCATCCTCTAGCTGATCTTTTTCAGCACAGCCGGACAGAAGACCAAGAATAATCAGTAATACTAGAATGAATTTAACTGATAATTTCATGATTATTTCATTTCCCCCTTTGAAAAAAACTAATAGAATGGTCTATACCCTAATGAGATCGTGAATAACCTTATTTTACAGGAAAAATAAACCAAATCAATAAAAAGTCAACCCTGAATAGGCCGACTTTTCAATGATTAATTCCTTTTTAATATGCAAATTAATGAGGATAATATTGATTTGTACTTCATTTGATTTAACGATAATTAAAGATTACAAAGATGGAGAAATCACACCATATGTAAACCTTTAATATGGATTGAAGGAATTGGATTAATTTTAATTATTGGTTAATTTCTTTGGGATAGTTATCTAACTCATGCAGTAAAAATGGCTTCTTTTTAGGTATTTCTCTAAAACGTAAAAAACGGTAATTCAGTCCTTTTTAACTGAATTACCGTCATATCTTCTAACTGCTGCACGTCTTTTGATTGAGTCATCTTTCATCGACCTTTCTTTAACTATAAATCCTTTTCAACCAGCGGTTTGAATGTACGATTTTTCTTCTATTTTGAGTATAAAGAGAATAAACGTGAGGTCAATGAAATCAAAGATTTGAATGTATGATATTTACACTTAACATACATTCATTAAAAGAGACAAAATTCTAAGAATAATGTATTGCCTAAATGCAAAAACATAATAGACCTAAGACCTGCTTATACAATTATATATAGTTAATGGAAAGTATTTGTTGTAAGTATTCGATATTTATAAATTAATACTATTTGTTCTGAATATTTCAATTTAATGATAAAGTAATAAAAGGTAAAATATCAAATATATTACATTTTAAAATTCTATTTTGGAGGCAAATATGAAAAAAGCACTTTTTATTTTATTGATTGTTTATCTAGTTATTTTAACTGGGTGCAATCAAGAAAGCACAGACTCAGGTAGTTCTGCTGTAATTGTTATAGTTAATAATAAAGAATATAACGGAACTGAAGATAAACTAGACAAGAGTAAAGAGCTTGGAGAAGAGATTGGTACAGTAGAAAAGAAAACAAAACCAGATGAAATGCCAAAAGAAAATCAATCAAATTATTTTGAAGTTGGATCGAAAATCTATTCTGTTAAGGGAACAGAAGATTACATTATTGTGGTAGATAACAACAACGAAAAAGAGCTTTTAAAAAAGGTAACAAAAGAAGGATAATGAGCCTTCTTTTGTTACCTTTTTTTGTAAAAAAACACAATTATTCTAAAAGTTAAGGGGGCAAGTTAGCTTCAGGCAGGGTTTTTCTGAATAGACTGACTTTAACTTTGCCTATGTGTTGAAGTATAATATATAGCAAAATAGCAGAAGGGCAGTTGGGAAAATAGTGAGCAACTTTGTGCAAGAACAGTTACAGGAATTTCGTGTGAAAAATCAAGATAGAGGTCGTTTAATTATAAAATGTCCGGACCAACCAGGAATTGTTGCGACGGTTACGGCATTCCTTAAAGAACATGGAGCTAATATTGTTGAATTGAGCCAGTATTCCATGAACCCAGAGGGCGGCACCTTTTTTACCAGGATAGAATTTGATTGCCCGGGCTTAAAGGAAAAGGCTTTGGATATGGAAGTAGCCTTTCAAGAAATTTCGACAAAATTTTCGATGCAATGGACATTTAACTATGTGAGTGATTTAAAGAGGACGGCAATCTTCGTTTCTAAGGAGCCACATTGCCTTCTGGAATTGCTATGGGAGTGGCAAAGCGGGGATCTATTGGCTGATATTGCGCTTGTCATCAGTAATCATGAAGATACGAGGCAAATTGTCGAATCCATGAACATTCCTTTTTATTATATTCCTGCTAATAAGGACATACGTAAGGAAGTGGAAGCACAACAGCTTAAACTTCTGGAAGAATTTAATGTCGACCTAATTGTACTAGCAAGATATATGCAGATATTGACGCCTGATTTTGTGGCTGCACATCCGAATAAAATCATCAATATCCACCATTCGTTTTTACCTGCGTTCATCGGGGCCCGACCTTATGAAAGAGCTTATAATCGAGGTGTTAAGCTGATTGGGGCAACTTCGCATTATGTAACAAACGATTTGGATGAGGGTCCAATTATCGAGCAGGATATTGAACGTGTCGATCACCGTGATTCTGCAGAAGATATGAAGAAAGTCGGTCGTTCAGCTGAACGCAGGGTACTTGCCCGTGCTGTTAAATGGCATTTGGAGGACCGTGTACTTGTTCATGAAAATAAAACAGTAGTCTTTTAATAAGAGCCCCCCATTTGGTATTGAAATTTGCTGAAGGGGGGTTTTTGTATTGAATAAGTAATGATTAATACGTATATTCTACCCTTACTGAGGCCGTGATGTTTAATTCTCCAGGCTGAATAGGGGTAGAGGCCATTTTTGTATAGGAACTGGTTTGGAAAAGGGCGGGTGGCGAAGTTTCTGAGAGTTCCTCAACCTGATTAGGGACTGGATTCAATGAGATTCCTAACGTTCGAGCCATGGAAAGGGCCTTTTCGTATGCATTTTTTAAAGCAAGCGAAAGTGCCTGGTTATAGTAAGCTTCTGGATTGGATAAGGAAAAGCGAATGCTTGTAATGGAATTGGCACCACTTCTGACTGCTGTGTCGATTATGCTGCCTATTTTTTCAATGTCAGTCGTTTTGGCCTGGATAATGTGCTGGACTTTATAGTTTTTAAACAATTCTTTTCCTTCGATATAATCATATTGTGGATCAATTCTGTAATCACTTGTTTTTAATTGCTCTTCTGGAATGCCAATGGATCTAAGAGATGCAATGACTTTCGCTATTGCCTGAGAATTGGCCTGCTGAGCTACCTGAGGGTCCACATCCTCGGATATAACTCCAAGGGTGATTACGGCTTGGTCAGGAGCAGCCTGGAGCGTTTCTGAACCGGAAACTTTCAAAGTATGATTCCTGCTATGTTGATAATCCCGGTCAGGAACAATAAATTCTTGATTCATTTTGACACCAACCTTTTTAAAGAGATAATCTCAACCCTATTGTACGAAGTATTAGGGGGAAACATGATTGAAATATGAAATATCCCGGCTGCTATTAATTCTTTCGGCACATTTAAAGAAAAAAGGGATGTCTAACAGAATGTTTTTTAATCTGTTTTAGCTTAAAAAAAGATACAAAAAAACACTCGGCCTAAAACCGAGTGCGTTTTATTTATGAATGACTTGAACCCTGCCAACCTGGCCATCTGTCAATCTTACTTTAATTCCATGCGGGTGGCTGCTGGAGTTGGTTAAAATATCTTTTACTGTTCCACGTGTTAGCTTTCCGCTGCGTTGATCTGCTTTAAGAACAATGTCCACAGAGGTACCTGGAGTAATATCTTTTCGATTTTGACCGTTCATGTTTAATTCAGTCCTTTTTAGAGTTATTTGCAACCTTTGATAGTGCAGTAACTTCAGTATAAGGAAAACAGCAGACCTAGTCGACTTTTAGATAACAATCTCGCAAAGCTCTATTGAATCTTTTTAAGCGGCTCGACAGCAGGGCCATTTAATACTTCACCAGTGATAGAGTAACGAGAAGCATGACATGGACAGTCCCAGGTGCGATCGCCGCTATTCCACGCCACCTCACAACCCATATGAGTGCATGTGGAATCTACAATATGAAGCTGGCCTTCATGATCTCGGTAACACCCGGCTTTATCTCCATTTACCTTGACGATGGCACCTTCATCTATCCCTAAATCTTCTGGCGTTTTATGAATAACTGCCAATTTACTTTTAATCAAATGCTTCGCTACATCAGCGTTGTCTTCGACTATATTTTTCATTCCTTTTATACGGGCTGGATTATATAGATCTGCATATCGGTTGTCCTTTTGCAGAATATGATCAGTTAAGATTTTTGCAGCAATTGATCCATTCGTCATACCCCATTTCGCATAGCCGGTTGCAATGAGAACGTTTGGATGATTAGATGTTACTGGGCCGACGAATGGCAGATTATCTGGTGTCACAATATCTTGTGCTGACCAGCGATAAGGAATATCTTTTACATTGAAATATTGGGAACTAAAGTCCTGTAAGGCTTCATAATGTTCAATTGTCGAGATACCCTGACCGGTTTTATGGCCTTCCCCGCCTACAAGTATAAGTTTTTCCCCATTGTCCTCTGTATAACGAAGGGAACGGGTAGGGTTGTCAGCGCTGTAATACATACCACCGGGGTATTCCTGTTCGGTCTTAATTCCAAGAACATAGGATCTTTTTATATGAGTACGAGCAAAGTATAATCCCATTTCATCATTAAATGGGAAGTGAGAGGCAACTATTATATGGTTGCTTTTGATTGTATGCCCCGTTTCAGTTATAACGGTTGGTGGCTTGCCGTCTTCAATTTTCATAGCCGTTGTACGTTCATAGATATTCCCTCCAGCTTCCAGAATAGGGGGGATGAGGGCTGTTAAATATTTTAATGGATGAAACTGGGCTTGGTCCTTCATAATCACAGCAGCTTTACATGGAATAGAGAAAGGGATCTTTTCTGCATAATCTCCTCGAATGCCAAGTTTTTGATAGGCCTTTAGTTCCTCTTGGATTTTACTTTTATATTCATCGGTATTTGCGTATACATAAGCATCTTGAACATTCAAATTGCATTCAATAGAATGTTCTTCTATCAATCCTTTGATAAGCTCCATTCCTTCAGTGTTGGCCTGATAGTAAAGTCTGGCCTTCTCCTCACCGTGATCAGTAATCAACTGGTTGTAAATCAAGCCGTGCTGGGCCGTGATTTTTGCGGTTGTATGGCCAGTTGTTCCATTAAGTATCTCGCTTGCCTCAATGAGTGTGACTTTCACACCTTGCTTGGCTAATAGATAAGCTGAAGTGATACCCGTAATTCCTCCACCAACAATTAAGACATCAGTTGTTATATCTGTTTCTAGCTTAGAAAACGAAGGAAAGGATAAAGTACTGCGCCAGTATGGCTCCGGATATTGAGGAAGTTCTGTATTTTTTTCGGTCATTTGAATACCTCCATACGTTTCATTAGTGGTTTGTCCATTTATTACCATGCCCAAATTCTCTTTTTTTACGCTTATTTTTATAAGAAGAAGACTATTAAAAGTTAGTTTTTGTGCTTGTTTACAATATTGTATACATGTAAACAAAAGTAGATGGTTTGTACACAAATAAGTAAACATGTTTACAAATGAGTACACATGGCTATATATATGGTGTGTACATATTTGTTCCTGATGTATACGAAAATGTATACAATTAGACAAATAAGGCTACAATTTATGAAGGATTGACTAGTATAGAAACACCTTTTCTATGCTTAATAGAGTGCTCCACCTAAATTTTTTATGAAAAAGAAGATGTTTTTAGATGAGTTCTAGAATCGCAGCAGCAGACGTAGGAAAGGATGCAATTAAAGCTATTTTTGGAAAGCTAGAGTCTGTGAACTATATATACCAAATGTCATTGCAAAAAACATTGGAAGGGATACATATTAGAGTCCATTCACCAGCACTAAAAGACAATAATGCCATTTATCGTGTGGGAATTTAGCGACAAAAAGTGATAACCCAACAGAACTAGATTTGGGGAGCAGTAAATCAGAGGAAGACCAAACATTAGTATTTGCGTAAACTAAACATCTTGTACATTCAATAGAATGTTCTTCTATCAATCCTTTGATAAGCCCCATTCCTTCAGTGTTGGCTTCATAGTCTAGCCTTTTCCTCACCGTGGTCAGTAATCAACTGGTCGTAAATCAAGCCATGATGGGCCGTGATTTTTGCGATTGTCTGGCCAGTTGTTCTATTAAGTATTTCGCCTGCCTCAATGAGTGTGGCTTTCACACCTTGCTTGGCTAATAGATAGGCTGAGGTGATACCAGAAATTCCTTCAGCAACAATTAAGACATCAGCTGTTATATCCGTTTCTAGCTTAGAAAACGAAGGAAAGATAAAGTACTGCGCCAATATGGCTCCGGATATTGGGGGAGTTCTGTATTTTTTCGGTCATTTTTAATATCTCCATTTATTACCGCTCCCAAAATTTTCTTTTATATATACGCTTGCTTTTATAAGAAGAAGATTTATAAAAGTTAGTTATTTTACTTGTTTACAATTATGTATGCAAGTAAACAAAAGTAGATGGTTTGTACACGAAAAAGTAAACAGGTTTACAAATGAGTACACATGGTTATATATAACGTGTGTACATATTTGTTCCTAATGTACACAAAAATGAATACAATTCGACAAATAAAGCTACAACTTATGATGGATTGACTATTATAGAAACCTTTTCTATGCTTAATAGAGTGCTCCACCTAAATTTTTTTATAAAAGGGGATGTTTTTAGATGAGTTCTAGAATCGCAGCAGTAGACGTAGGAAATGATGCAATTAAAGCTATTTTTGGAAAGCTAGAGTCTGAATTATATATACCAAATGTCATTGCAAAAGACATTGAAGATCGGCCGGTCATAGGAATCGAAGAACTCGATGAAAAAAACCCATTAGAAGGGATACATATTAGAGTCCATTCACCTGCCCTGCAAGACAATAATGCCATTTATCGTGTGGGAAATTTAGCGACAAAAAGTGATAACCCAGCAGAACTAGATTTGGGGAGCAGTAAATCAGAGGAAGACCAAACATTAGTAATGCTTTTTGCGGCTCTTGCATTGGATGCTGCCAAGCAAGGGAATAATGATAAGTTCAAAAAAGTAAATAACGTTGTCGAAGCGAATTATACGCTGGGCACAGGTCTACCTCTTCGGGAAGTTAAGGAAGGGAAAGATGTTGGATACCGTTCGAAGTTACTGGGTTCCGTTCACCAAGTAGAATTTTTAATTACACCCAAATACCAAGGTATGAAGGTTAATATCAAATTTGATGAAGTGAAAGTCTATCCAGAGGGCTTCGCCGCATACATTAATTTAGTCATGGACAATGATTTGAATATCATTAACCGTGAATTAATAGACAGAAGAATTCTCATTCAAGATATTGGCGGACTATCGACAGATATCGCGGTCATTAAAAACCGTAAAGTTGACGATGATAAGGCGCAAGGATTCAATCTTGGAGTAGCTGAGGCTCTTGAATCTATTCGTGAAGAAATCAGAAAAAAACACGGTGTCGAGTTGGATAGCAGACGCGATGTCGTTGAAATCATCACGAAGAAAAACGACCGTAATCATATTATGGTTCGCGGAAGCCGGACAAGCGTCCATGATATCATCGACCGGATTTTAGGAGAACTTGCGAAAAAGCAATACCGTCACCTACGTAACGTATGGCAGAAAAACTCGCAAACGGAAATCTGCTATTTTGTCGGCGGAGGATCGATTGTCTTGAAAGATTATCTGAAAACGCTAAATCAAAATTTTGATGGCTACAATATAGACTTTTTTGAAGATGAACGGGAAAGCGTTTGGATGATGGCCAACGCCTATTATAAATTGATTTCGGATTTTAATCGCCGGAATTCAAAGGAACAACATCAATCCCCGCAAAAGAAGAAAGAACATAGATCAGGTGCTGTTAAATAGGTGAGAGAATGAAAAAAACAGCTTCTTCTGAAATCAAAAGAGGACAAGCCATCACTTTTCGTATCCCTTCAGATGTATCAGATTATACGTTAAGACAGCTGCAGAAATTGAAGGAAACAGAAAGAAGGAATTTTTCCAGTAAAATTGCCGAGTATGTTCTCGATGGAATCGGACAATCCACCCATCAGGAACGGGAAATGATTGCTCTACCCATGCCGAACAAGCTTAGCAAATCTCAGCGTGACTGGCTCAAGCATTCCCACTCAGAAGCTATGCTTGGAACGATTATGTACCATCTTTTATCCGATCCTTTACGCGCGACTGCCTTGCTAGCCTCATTGAACAGTAATGTAATTAATGAGGAGATTTATTTGCAGGATGGGCCCGAAGAACAGGAACAGGATACTGAAGTGGTGCAGAAGGAAATATCTAAGAAAGATTTGGATGACTTTGATTGGAGTTTGGATGAAACCACACAACAAGTGGAGGAACCAGAACCTGAAGAGGAAAACCTTGATGATCTTCTTGGTGATTTTCTTGATCAAATGAATCAATAAGTATGTAGAAGGGTATCTGACAACATGTTGGATATCCTTCTTTTTTATTAACGGGGACTTTCAAAAAAAGAAGGACCTCAGGGCCCCTCTTGAATGAATTAAGCTAGGAAAATTAATTGATAGAGGAAAAGAATTGCAAACATGTACACTAACGGATGCACTTCTCGGAACTTTCCTCTAGCCATTTTTAAAATAGGATAAGTGATGAATCCAAGTGCTATCCCATTGGCGATACTTGATGTTAACGGCATTGCGACAATGACCAAAAAGGCTGGGAAAGATTCATCAAAATGCGTCCAGTCAATCTCGTTAATGCTTTTAATCATCATACTTCCTACAATAATCAGGCTTGGTGCGGTGATTGCCGCTACATTTGAGACAGCTCCGATAAGGGGGCTGAAGAAGGCGGTTATTAAGAAAAGAATAGCTACGACAAGAGCTGTTAATCCTGTTTTACCGCCTGCACCTACGCCAGCAGAAGACTCAACTGAGGCAGCGGTAGGGCTTGTACCGAACATGGCACCAACAGTTGTACCAATGGAGTCTGCAAAGAAGGCACTCCCAGATTTCTCAAGCTTCCCATTTTTCAACAATCCAGCTTGACGTACAATTCCAAGTAACGCTCCGGTTGTATCAAATAGCATGACAAGTAAGATTGAGAAGACAACTCCATATAGCCCGTAGTTAATGACATCTGCAATAGATGTGATTGGATTAGCGACGATTATTCCCTCAGGTAATGACGGTGTCGAAACAAAGCCATCAATTTTTAACTGTCCAGTAAAGAAGGCGATAATGGCTGTGACGATCATTCCAATGAATATTGCTCCCTGCACATTACGTACAATTAACACAATCGTTATAACCAAACCAATTAACGTAAGTGCCACACTAGGGTCTCTAAAACTTCCAAGGGTAACTAGATTGGATTCATGACTTGTAACAACGCCTGACAAACGAAGTCCAATAAAGGTGATGAAAAGTCCAATTCCAGCACTGATTGCGTGCTTCAAATTATTGGGGATGGCTTCAATCAATCTTGATCGGAAAGAGGTAAGTGATAAAAAGATAAAAATAATCCCTGTAACAAAGACTGCCGAAAAGGCAACTGTATATGAGATATTATGAGTGCCTAGCACTGAGTACGCAAAATAGGCATTCAATCCCATCGCAGGTGCTATGACAATTGGATAATTGGCTAAAAGAGCCATGCAAAGAGTACCTACTATGATTGCGATGATGGTTGCTGTGAAGGCCTGGTCAAAGGGGACCCCGGCATCAGAAAGAATCATTGGGTTTACAACTATGATATAAGCTAATGTTAAAAAGGTTGTAAGCCCCGCAAGTACTTCCGTCTTAATATTTGAATTCCGTTCTTTTAATTTAAACATGCGGTTACTCCTCTTTTTATATACAAAAAATCCTTGTACTAATCATTACAAGGAGGAGGTGCTTACCCTTTTTTCAAGTAAGTAGCTCGGTAGTATAATTTATTTGATAATAAAATCTTATAAATTATATTAGAAAAACAACTAAAGTACAATAGCATGTAAAATTTACAGTGACAGGTTTTCTCGAAATTAGATAATGATATACTAACAAATAGCTTAGATTAAGGAAGTTTCCCTTAGAGTGTAACTCCGCAACGTTCCTTAAGACGATTTACAAGTTTTTTAATGGGAAAAACAAGGGAATGACAAATTTAGAGAGTAGGTTTATATATGACAAATTTCATCGACTTGGGTGTTAGCCCGGCGATTAACGCGATATTAAAACAAATAGGAATTTCTAACCCGACACCTATCCAGGAGAAATCCATACCAGATATTCTTGCGGGAAGGGACGTCATCGCGAAGGCACAGACAGGGACTGGGAAGACCTTGGCGTTTTTGTTGCCTATTTTAGAAAAAGTAGATCCGACAGCATCCCACATCCAATCGTTAATTGTTACACCAACTAGGGAATTAGCTTTGCAAATCACAGCGGAACTGAAAAAGTTTGCTAATGAAATTGAGGAGCTGCAGGTGCTTGCTGTATATGGTGGACAGGATGTCGAACAGCAAATGAAAAAGTTGACACGAAATATTTCTGTCGTGGTTGCCACGCCAGGGCGGCTTTTAGATCATTTACGAAGAGGCACCATTGATTTATCGCAAACACAGACACTCGTTCTGGATGAAGCTGACCAAATGCTTCATATTGGCTTTTTACCGGAAGTAGAAGAGATTATGGGGCAGCTTCCAGAAGAACGGCAGACATTGCTCTTTTCTGCCACAATGCCTGAACAAGTTCATCAGCTAGCTAAACGCTACATGAATAAACCATTAACTGCGGCAGTAAAGGCTGATCAAGTTACAGTCGAGCAAATCCGTCAACTTGTTATCGAGACGACAGATCGTGCCAAACAGTCTTCATTAATTACCATAATAAAAGAAGAACAGCCTTACCTAGCCATTATTTTTTGCCGCACTAAACGCCGTGTTTCAGTCTTGAATGATGCTCTAAAATCCGCTGGTTTTAATTCTGAGGAACTTCATGGGGACCTTTCACAGGCTAAACGAGAACGTGTTATGAAAAACTTCAGAGATGCAAAGCTCCAATATTTAGTGGCAACGGACGTTGCGGCGCGGGGGCTGGATGTAGAAGGAGTGACCCATGTATTTAACTATGATGTCCCTGAGGATGCGGAAAGTTATATCCACCGAATTGGTCGTACAGGACGAGCGGGTGAGAATGGTCTAGCCGTAACCTTTATTGCCACTAAGGATTTGCAGCTGTTAAGTGATATCGAAAAAGGAATTTCAATGAAAATTGAACGAAGAACAATTGAAGGCGTCAAAATGTTCCAACCTGATGAGACGGGTCATAAAAAGAAGCGTTATGAAGAATCTTCAGAAGAGGGAACTCGTCGCCCACGTACAGGAGGAGGTCGCCGCCACAGAGAGCGTATAGATACAAGAGGGCCTAATCGAGGAAGTCACCGTTCTGCTAATCAAGCAGACAACCGTGAATTAGAGCTAGAGAAACCACGCGGAGGTCGTACGGAAAATAGTCGTGGACCGAAACTTGAGAATCCAAGTGGAGGTCGTACGGAAAACAGTCGCGGGCCGAAACGTGAGAATTCAAGGGGAGGACGCCCAGAAGACAGCCGTGGACCGAAGCGTGATAATACCCGTGGTGACCGCCAAGGAGACAGCCGGGGAGCAAAAGGGGGAAATACCCAAGGGCCAAGTAATAGGAGAGGCGGGTCTGGGGGCTTTTCAAATAGAGGAAGAAACCGGTAAAAGGAGGCGATGGAAGTGGAAAAGCCTTGGTTGGCGGAATATCCAGTTTCCTTAGAGCTAGCAGAGAAATTAATCAGGCTGCAGTTTCCAGAAATTGAGTTGAAAGAGATAAACCAACTTGGGGAGGGGTTTGATAACACGGTCATTCAAATTAATGAGCAATATGTATTCCGTTTCCCTCGACGCCCTATTGCAGTTACGTTAATCCAAGTGGAAAATCAACTTCTGCCCTCGATAGCAGGTAACTTTCCACTTGCTATACCTGAGCCGATTTTTTTTGGAAAACCAAGTAGCATTTATCCATATCCCTTTACAGGTTATAAAATGGTAAAGGGATACTTGCCTGTGGAAGAATCAGTTGAAAATAAGATTATATCGGCAAAAAGATTTGCCCATTTTTTAAAAGAACTTCATAGTTTTCCTGTTGAAAAAGCGAAGCGATTAGGTGTAAAGCCTGATGGAATGATGAGGCTCGATATATCCTTTCGCCAGAAAATGCTAATGGAAAATGTCTCTACTCTATTAAAACTAGGTTACTCTGAGCAGGCGTATGCCGTTAAGGATTTTTTTGAAAAACTCAAACCATTGAATGTTCATCATCCAATCTCACTCGTTCATGGAGACATTCATATCCGGAACGTTTTACTCGATAAAAAAGGTGTTCTCGCTGGAATTATTGATTGGGGAGATGTTCATATCGGAAACCCAGCTATTGATTTTTCCTTTTTATACAGCTATTTTCCAAAAGAAGCACGCCAAGTATTTTTTGGGATTTATGGTGACATCGATAAAGAGATGGAGTGCTTGGCCCGGTTCAGAGCAATATATATGCTTGTTACTTTACTCGTTTATGGCATTGATCGTCAGGATGAACAGCTGATTGCTATAACGAGCACTGGTTTGAAATTTGCTATAGAAGAATAATTGTTACTTTCTTTTAATGATTGGGAGGTTAATATGAAAGCAAGTTATTTTCATACAATTACGTTAATTGGGAAAATGTTGGATAAATCTAACGTTCCTTATCAATATACAGGTCAATCTGCTCTGTTTGTGCAAGGAGTGGAGGTTGATGAGTATAAGAACATCACCATTGATGTGCAATGGGATGTCTTTAATGAGGTTTTTGAGCTGTTTTCCAAATTCGCCCCTACGCAGCCTGAAAAAAATCCTGAGAGTTCTTCTTTTCTATTGGGGATTGATGGGGTTACAGTCACAGTTCGCTGTTTGTTTAACATGACTATTAAAACAGATCCTTATCGATTGTCTATAAAGATTGGAGAAATGGAGATTTGGTGCCGGTCATTGTACAGTTATTTATACGACGAGGAAATGAAGAAGTACAGTGCTGAAATTCATGCCTACTTATCTGCCGAGCAGCAGGGCTTCACAGCTGAAAATGAACAGGCATGGAACCAGAATAATTATTTAGCACTTGTCAATCGTTACGGAAAACCCAAAGAACTGGCATCTAAAATCAGACAAAATCCCAAATGGAGACTGCATCCATTTTATAAATATATGGGAGATGTAACAGGCAAAAAAATCACTCATTTAATGGGGTCAAATGGCGTTAAAGCGGTTGCCATGGCCATCATAGGGGCCAATGTCAAGGTAGTTGATTTTTCTCAGGAAAACGCGACTTTTGCAAATGAATTGGCAAAAGAGGCCGATGTTACGATTGAGTATATCATCTCTGATGTGCTGTCATTATCATCAGAACATGTATCTGAGAAACAGGATTTGGTTTTAATGGAGCTGGGTGTGCTTCACTACCTAATTGATCTTCAACCATTATTCGAAAAAATTAAAATGATTTTAAAGCCAGGTGGACGATTCATTTTACATGAATTCCACCCGATTTCAACAAAACTCATTACCTCTAATGGTAAAAAGCATAAGGTGGCAGGCAACTATTTTGCTCCAGCAATTGAAAACAACGAGGTCGCTTTTTCCAAGCATATGCCGGATGAAGAAAAAGAGAGCCTTTCAAAAGTGGTTCAGCGTAAATGGACAATAGGAGAACTTATAACGGCAGTAGGTCAATCAGGGCTTGCGATCAAGGTGCTTGAGGAAGAACCAAACCATAAGATCCACGATATCGGTCTTCCGAAAACATATACCTTGGTAGCGGAACGAGTGTAAGGATGCAGTCAAAAGTGTTATGCATATAAAAAGGATGTTTGTATTAATGTCTCTATGCCCTCAGATAAAAAAATTAAATTTTAAACAATCAGGAGGAACCTTTTATGAGTAAAATTTATATCATTCATGAAAATGAGGAATGGACTGCCCATTTAACCAAAAGAATGAATGAGTTAGAACTTCCCTATGAAGAATGGCATCTTGATCAGGGTGTGGTGGATTTAACAGAGGAACCGCCAGAGGGCGTTTTTTATAGCCGTATGAGTGCAAGCTCACATACTCGTGGGCACCGATTTGCTCCTGAAATGACAGAATCTGTGCTAGCGTGGCTTGAACAGCATAATCGTACAGTCTTCAATGGGACACGAGCGCTTCGTTTGGAGGTCAGCAAAGTCAATCAATATACGGCACTGACAAAGGCTGGAATTAAGACTCCGCAAACGATCGCAGCTGTAGGCAAGGAAAATATCATGAAAGCAGCAGAGAAATTAAATGCCGCTTCGTTTATCACGAAACATAACCGTGCAGGTAAGGGACTCGGTGTTCAATTATTTCATTCAGTAGAAGCATTGAAACATTATGTGGAAGGTCCAGAATTCGATGAGCCAGTTGATGGGATTACATTAATTCAGGAATACATAAAAGCACCGGAGCCATTCATCACCCGTTGTGAATTCGTGGGTGGCAAGTTTATGTATGCGGTAGAGGTTGATACATCCGAAGGTTTCGAGCTTTGTCCGGCAGATGCCTGCCAAATTGGTGACTTGTTCTGCCCGATCGGTGAAGAGGTAGTAGAAAAACCAAAATTTCAAATTGTGCAAGATTTTCATGATCCGATTATTGAAAAATATGAAGCGTTTTTACAAGCAAATGAAATTTCGATTGCAGGAATTGAATTCATTCGTAACAGCGATGGTGAAATCTATACTTATGACATCAATACCAATACGAATTATAACAATGACGCTGAGGAAGCAGCAGGCCAATATGGCATGCTTGAATTAGCGAAGTTTCTAGGATCCGAATTGGCGAAACAAAACATGAACAAAAATAAATAATAAAAAGTGATGCTGACTGAAAGGGGATTTTATAACCATTTCAGTCTTTTTTTTGACATACAAAGAAGGTGCCCCTTCTCAAGCGGGCACCCTCTAAAAAAAATTAATTTTGGTTCGACCATTCTTCTACATCCCATACTTTGGTAATCCAATCTTCATAGAAATCAGGTTCATGACAGACAAGGATAATCGTTCCCTTATACTCTTTTAATGCACGTTTTAGTTCTTCTTTCGCGACAACATCCAAATGGTTCGTCGGTTCATCAAAAAGCAGCCAGTTACTTTCTGTAAGCATGAGCTTACACAAGCGGACCTTCGATTGTTCACCACCACTTAAGTGACTCATTGGACGTGTAATGTGCTCGTTTTTCAAACCAACTCGAGCAAGGATGGCGCGTACCTGTGGTTGATCGAGATGTGGGAATGCATTCCATACTTCATCGATCGGTGTCGTGTTGCCTGCTTTCACTTCTTGCTCAAAATAAGAAGAGAAAAGGAAATCGCCAAGGGATCTTTTTCCGCTTAGAGGATCAATTTTACCAAGAATCGTTTTTAACAGCGTAGATTTTCCTACTCCGTTACAGCCGACTACGGCAATTTTTTCCCCTCGTTCGATGGTCATCGATAGCTTTGGAAGCAATGGACGGTCGTAGCCAATTTCCAAATCCTCCCCTTCAAATACATAACGGCTGCTCGCACGTGATTCTTTGAAGTCAAAAGTCGGTTTCATTGCAGTCTCCGGACGATCGATGCGTTCCATGCGGTTCAATTGCTTCTGACGACTCTTTGCCCGACCGGTCGTTGAGTAGCGGGCTTTATTTTTAGCAATGAAATCTTCCTGCTTTTTAATGAATTCACGCTGTTTTTCATATGCATTGATGTGTTGATTTTTATTCAATTCGGCAAGCTCCAGGAATTTTTCATAAGTTGCCGTGTAACGGGTCAATTTTGAAAATTCAAGATGGAAAATGACGTCGACGACCCCGTTCATGAACTCGGTATCATGCGAAATTAATAAGAATGCATTAGGATATTCCTTTAAGTAGCTGCTCAACCAGCGGATATGCTCCACATCCAAGTAGTTAGTCGGTTCGTCAAGGAGCAGTACTTCAGGCTGTTCTAAAAGTAACTTGGCAAGTAAAACTTTTGTCCGTTGTCCACCGCTTAGGGCAGAAACGTCACGATCCAATCCGATTGCATCTAATCCCAAACCGCGTGCTGCCTCTTCAATTTTAATATCTAGATTGTAAAAACCACCGGCTTCAAGCTTGTCCTGGATTTCACCCATTTGTTCTAAAAGTTCTTCAAGTTCTTCAGGAGTAGCTGTCCCCATTTTCTCTGTTACTTCATTCAATGCTTTTTCTTGCTCGAATAACGGTAAGTACGCATCCCTTAAGACGTCGCGAATCGATTTTCCTTTTGAAAGAATCGTATGTTGATCAAGATAGCCGTATTCGACACCAGGTGTCCACTCAACCCGTCCTTCATCGTGAATCAGTTGTCCTGTAATGATATTCATCATTGTTGACTTCCCAACACCATTTGCCCCGACTAGACCTACATGCTCGCCAGCCATTAGACGGAAGGAAACATCCTTGAATAAGGTACGATCGCCAAAGCTGTGTGCTAATTTATCTATAGAAAGTAAGCTCATTTATATTGAACCTCCCAATTAATTTGAAAAAATCTCTACGTTTCATCATACTAAAATCTGTACTAGATTGCTATCTAATCTTATTTACATATGAGCCCTCTATTAAACGGAGTGAGTGAAAGGATCATGTTCGAAAACTTATATAGATTGGCTTATAACTACTGACTCTTGACCAATCGAAAAACGGGTTACGAATCTTCAGGCAAACAGTGGCTGAGGAATAATTGTTTCTTAATAATGAACATGAAACAGTATTGGGAATCATGTTTTTTGCGTCTTATGTCTTTGTACTTTATCGCTCCTGCATAAATTATATGAGATAATGAGGGAAGCAGTTTAAAAGGGAAAGGATGTTATTATGAGTAAAACAGTCGTACTGGCCGAGAAACCATCGGTCGGAAGAGATATAGCAAAAGTGCTGAATTGCGGAAGAAAGGGTAATGGCTTTTTTGAAGGCGATCAGTATATCGTTACTTGGGCACTCGGTCATTTGGTGACCCATGCCGACCCGGAAACTTATGATGAAAAATATAAAACGTGGCGTCTTGAGGACCTGCCTATGCTGCCTCCTTCCTTAAAATTAGTCGTGATCAAACAATCAGGCAAGCAATTTCAATCGGTTAAAACGCAATTGAACCGTAATGATGTCAAGGATGTCATCATTGCGACTGATGCAGGTCGTGAAGGAGAACTTGTTGCACGCTGGATTCTCGAGAAAGCGAATGTGAAGAAGCCCATCAAGCGGCTTTGGATCTCCTCTGTAACGGATAAAGCTATTAAAGATGGCTTTAAAAAGCTCAAAGAGGGAAAAGAGTATGAAAACCTATTCGCCTCTGCGGTAGCTAGAGCGGAAGCAGATTGGATCGTAGGTATGAATGCAACACGGGCGCTCACAACCAAGCATAATGCCCAGCTATCCTGCGGTCGGGTTCAAACGCCAACGCTTGCGATGATTGCCAAAAGAGAAGAGGAAATCAAACAATTCCAGCCTAAGAAATATTATGGTGTTTCGGCAACAGCAGAGTCTAAGTTGCGACTCGTTTGGCAGGATGCTCAATCAAAAGATGTCCGCACATTTGATAAAGCGAAGGCAGAAAAGGTTCTTACAGCTGTTAAAGGGAAACAGGCGGAAGTGGTGGAAGTGAACAAATCCCATAAGAAAAGCTTTGCGCCTTCTTTATATGATTTAACGGAGCTTCAACGGGAAGCCAATAAGAAATTCGGCTATTCGGCGAAAGAAACGTTATCGATCATGCAGCGCTTATATGAGAGCCATAAGGTCTTGACCTATCCAAGGACGGATTCACGCTTTTTATCAACGGATTTGGTTGATACGCTAAAAGAACGATTGCAGGCGGTCAGCATCAAGCCGTATGCCCAGTATGCTTCGAGAATTCTGCGCAGCCCGATCAAGGCCAATAAATCGTTTGTGGATGATAGCAAGGTTTCCGATCACCACGCAATCATCCCGACTGAGCAAACGCCGCTTCCGGGGAAACTGAGTGACAAAGAATCGAAGATCTATGACTTGGTTGTCAAAAGATTCCTGGCTGTATTAATGCCTCCGTTTGAATATGAACAAACGACTATCACCGCTAAGATAGGTCAAGAAACGTTCATTGCTAAAGGGAAGGTCGTCTTGAAATCAGGTTGGAAGGAAGTCTATGATCATCACTTCGATGAAGAAGAGGCTAAGGATGGCCTTGTTGAGCAACTGCTTCCTGCCGTTCAAAAAGGTGACAATTTAGTTATCTTAACTGTGAAACAAACAGATGGAGAAACAAAACCACCGGAACCATTCAATGAAGGATCATTGCTATCAGCAATGGAAAACCCTGCTCGCTTCATGGCAGGGGAAAGCAAGGAACTCATCAGGACTTTGGGAGAAACAGGCGGGATTGGTACCGTTGCGACCCGGGCTGACGTTATTGAAAAATTGTTCAATAGCTTCCTGATTGAAAAGAGAGGGAAGGGTCTTCATGTTACGTCGAAAGGGAAGCAGCTCCTCGAGTTGGCTCCTGAAGACTTACGTTCTCCGGCATTAACAGCACAATGGGAACAAAAGCTAACGGCCATCGCAAAAGGAAAGCTGCCAAAACAAGCTTTCATCGGCGATATGCGTACCTATGCCAAAAATATCGTTCATGAAATCAAAAATAGTGATCAAAAATTCAAGCATGATAATGTTTCAGGAACGAAATGCCCGGATTGCGGCAAGCTGATGCTTGAAGTGAATAGTAAAAAGGGGAAAATGCTTGTCTGTCAGGATCGTGAATGTGGACACAAAAAAGGTGTTTCACGTGTAACAAATGCCAGATGCCCGCAATGTCACAAAAAGATGGAAATGCGCGGTCAAGGAGAAGCACAAACATTCACCTGTAAATGCGGTTTTCACGAAAAACTTTCTTCGTACAATAAACGGAGAGGGCAAAATAAAAACCAGCGGGTATCGAAAAATGAAGTCTCCAATTATATGAAAAAGCAAAATAAAGAAGAACCGATCAACACAGCCCTGGCGGATGCCCTGGCTAAACTGAAATTCGATAAATAAAAGAAAAAGGATGGAGCAATCGCTCCATCCTTTTTCTTTATATTACTGCTTCGACTAAATTTCATTCAGTACGGTGCCATGTAATTCATATTCAAGTGTGTTGTCCATTTTTTGTGTGTGTTTACCCGAATCTACTCGTATGAGCGTACTGAATGGCTGCTGATCACCTGGACTGAAAATCGCTTCATCATTCTCTGGATTCCATAGGCTGTAAATACTCATAATCTGTATCCTCCTTTGGGTGAGAAGACTAGTAATTCCCTTCTTGATTATCATCTAACTTTTCAATTAACTCTAACGCTGATCACCGGGACTAAACACCGCTGCGTCATTCTCTTTGTTCCATTGGCTTCTGATTGTACTCATCGTGCACATCATCTCCTTTGGTGAGAATGTCTTACAGTATTTGTATACCCGGCTAGGACAGGTTAAAACATTTATTTTCAAAAAAAGGTGTAATTATATATTCGATGTAAGGTATATCCATTAATTTTCAGCAAATATATATTCAAAAAGGTAAAGATGAATTAAATGGTCAATTTCATAATGTATTGTTCGCCAATCATTCCGACCCTTCTCATACCGGTATCTTGAAATCCAACCTTTATATATAGTTTTTGTGCGGGGATGTTCTTATGATTAACAGCTAATACAATTTCATCACAATTAGGAAATTCTGATTTAACAAACTCGGCCAGTAGGAGCATGCCTTGTTTTGCATAGCCCTTTCCCTGCTCAGCATGATCAACTGATAATGCAGTCAGCAACATGGCATTCGGATTAGTCGAATATTCAATTACGCGATCTGTTGAATGCAGTAAAAAGAAACCTACAGGTTCATCATCACTTAAAATGACGATACGATGCTGTCCTTTTGTTACTTCAGTAAAATTGTTGGGCAAGGTAGTAAATAGTCCTTGTTCTTCAGGGAGTTCAAAATGATTTAGTTTTTCGGAATATTCATCTGAAAAATGCTTTAACTCAATGAAATTTACCATTTCCATAAAATGATTCCCCTAACCTTTTTGCTTTACATTACCATAAAATAGTCGATTTTTTGCATATCTTTGATAATTTCAAAAAGAAAGATCACTTGAAATGTAAAACCATGAGAGGCTGCACGATCGATAACTAAAATTTGGATAGAGCCATACCAAAAGAAAAAACCCTGTTACGACGCAGAAGAACCGCATTGTAACAGGGTTTTAAAATTAGCGTCCCAGATAGGAATCGAACCTACGACCTACAGCTTAGGAGGCTGTCGCTCTATCCTACTGAGCTACTGGGACATATAAAAAGTTCAACGACCTATTCATTATATTTCTTATAGGCAAACTTTTCAAGTTAATAGCTTATACTTATGAAAATATTCATCATAATAGCTTAACAAGTGATGATGTTCAGTGTTAATAGTCGGAGAAAGCTTGGTAATGATGGTGTCTAATATAAGAACCTTGCTTGAGTTCAAGTAGGGGAGGCAAGCTATTTATTAAAGCAGGGAGAGACTATGTTTCCTGAAGATTCATAATATATTCATTGACATTGATAATCATTATCAACTATACTGAACCCATAGTAAATACTCTATTTCAAGAAAATAAAATTAGTAATAGACATTAGAAGAGTGGCGATTTTTCAATTATTACCAAATGAATATATTATATTAATATAAGAAAAGTGAGTGAGTTATGAAACCTATTGCATATATAAGTACGGATATTCAATTTACAAGGCTTCAGGAGATTGACTACAAAAGAGGGTTAGTATTTCTGCAATTATATGATATTCCATACGCTGATTTATCTGCATATGCGGGAATCCTGATCACGAATTTTGTAGAAGAGGCCTTCTTACTTGATCATAAAAACATCCTTGAAGACTATTTAAATGATGGTGGCGTCATTTTTTCACAAGCTGAAAATTTCCTTCCTTGGCTACCTGGTTGTGAGAATTGGAAGCGATCCCCTATTTCCTTACGAGACCGTGAAATCCGTCTTACCGAGCCCGTGCATCCAATGTTCTATGGAATTGATCCTTATGATTTGAATCATAAAAAAGGAGTTCGGGGCTTTTTCTCAAGAGGATACTTAGAGGCTCCTGAACATTCGGAAGTCATTGTGGAGGATCAAGATGGGAAAGCGATCATTTATATCGATCGGAAAACGACGGGTGGCACGATTGTTGCTGGAGCTGGAACAGACCTTTACCGTTTCGGTATTGAAGAAAATAGTTCACGCGTTTTAAGCACTCAGATGCTAAATTGGATTCGTCAAGAATATGAAGCAAACAAGGAGGAACAGAAATGAAAGTAGCAATTTTAGATAACGGTTACAGCTTTCATCATCGCTTCTTTCAAATGGAAGAGTTCGCTTATATGTATGACGATGTGCTCCAAATTCGGCAGCTACATACCTATGACTTAAATCAATATGACACGCTAATTGTTAATGATCGGATGTCGCTACTACTTTTAAAACGTTACCAATCGTATTTCATTAAATTCCTTCAGGAAGGAAAACGATTAGTCGTTTTCGGCGAAGTACTGGACAATTGGCTTCCGGGAGTATATTGGGAGAATTCAGAAGTGGATTTTAGTTGGTGGGTGAAAGAGCAAGGAGACCTGCCGTTAACAGCTAATAATATAGATCATCCGTTGTATCAGTATGTAAGTCTGTCAGATATGAAATGGCATTATCATGGAACGTTCAAAGTTCCGGAAGGTGCAAAATCACTAGTGGATACACCGGACGGCCGCTCAATTATTTATACAGATGACGTGTCATATAACGGAGAATTAGTTATTACTACACTAGATCCAATCTTTCATATCGGATTAGGATTCATAGATCAATCCAAACCATTTTTACATGGGATGGCGAAATGGCTTAGAAAAGAAGTACGGGAGAGAACATCATGAAGAAAAAATGGACAATGTTAGCGGCAACAACTGTGGTGGCAGCCTTGATTACAGGCTGCGGCAATACAGCGGAAGAAACAAAAGGAGATACAGCTGAAAAACAAACGACGGCTGAGGAGAAAGTCATTCAAGATCAGCTTGGCCGTGACGTAACTGTACCGGGTAAAGTCGAGCGTATTGCGGTTGGTGGTATTCTTCCATACTTTTCTACATGGTATGTAGCTACAAACTCAACGAAGGAAGTTGTTGGATTACATCCGAATGCTTATAATGCTGCGGAGAATTCCATTCTTGCTGACATGTCGCCGGATATTTTAAAAGCGGATACGTCGTTTATTAAAAATGGTGAAGTGAACGTAGAAGAATTATTGAAAATCAATCCGCAGCTTTATTTTGAAAACTCACAGAATCAAAAATCTATTGATAAATTAGAGGATGCAGGCGTTTCTGTGGTGGCCTTAAGTGCTATTGATGTAGCGGCAGCTGAACCATTAGCGACTTTTAACAGTTGGTTGAAAGTGACGAGTGACATTACTGGAACAACTGAGAGAACGGACATGTTCTTGAAAAAAGGCAAAAAGGTCCAAGCTGAGTTGGATGAAAAATTGGATGGTATCAAAGAGAAAGATAAGCCAAGAGCATTAATACTATACCAACACAGCGATAAAAGCATTATGGTTGGCGGTAAAAACTTCTTTAGTAATCAATGGCTAAACGCAACAGGAGCATACGACGTTACGGCAGAAGAAGTTACCGGAACAAAAGAAGTGAATATGGAGCAAATTTATAAGTGGAATCCCGATATTATTTACATTACAAACTTTTCAACTACACAACCTGAAGACCTAACAAACAATGTATTTGAAGGTCAAGACTGGAGTCAGGTAAAGGCTGTGCAAGCAGGAAATGTTTATAAAATTCCTCTGGGTATTTACAGATGGTTCCCGCCAAGTGGGGATGCGCCGCTTATGTTGGAGTGGATGGCACAGAAAAATCATCCTGAACTATTTGACTATGATATGAAGAAAGAAATCACAGACTATTATTCAGAATTCTATGATTACGATGTAACGGAAGAACAAGTAGAGAATATTCTGCACCCTTCTTCTGATGCTGCAAAACAGTAAAGTAGGGAATGAATATGAAAAAATGGAAAACGCTCCTGTTCTGGATTTTACCAATTGCTATGGTTATTTTGTCTCTAAGCATTGGACGTTACGGAATGGATTTAGGGACTCAAATCAAGATATTACTATCAACTTTTCTTCCAATTGACCATACTTGGACGCAGATGGAAGAAACAGTGGTCCTGCAAATACGCCTGCCGCGTATTTTGCTTGCCTTGTTAATAGGTGCTGGTCTTTCAATCGCAGGTGCCTCATTCCAAGGTATGTTTGGCAACCCGTTGGTTAGTCCGGATATCCTTGGGGTTTCGGCTGGTGCCGGGTTTGGGGCTTCCCTTGGGATTCTATTACTAGGTCATGGCTTCGCTACACAAGTGATGGCACTTGGTTTCGGCCTAGCGGCAATCGTCTTTACCTTCGTGATTAGCGGAAAAAAAGATTCACCTGTTTTCATGCTTGTTCTGGCTGGTGTCGTTACATCGGCATTATTCCAGGCGTTGATTTCCTTGATTAAATTCGTCGCTGACCCGGAAGCAAAACTGCCAGCGATTACTTACTGGCTGATGGGAAGTCTTGGTACGGCAACATATAAGGACTTGTATATCGGGGGACCGATTATCCTTGTGGGCATTCTGATTCTATATTCCCTTCGTTGGAGAATAAATTTATTGACGTTGCCTGAGGATGAAGCTAAATCACTTGGTATTCCAGTAACACGTTTGAAATGGACAGTTATTTTTGGCGCAACACTTATTACTGCTGCCTCAGTTGCGATAGGCGGTATCATTGGCTGGGTTGGGTTAATTATTCCTCACGTTGCAAGAATGCTAGTTGGTAATAACAATCAACTAGTCTTACCAGTATCTCTTTCAATCGGTGGAGCCTATTTATTGTTGATTGATAATCTGGCTCGCTCGGTAACGGCTACAGAAATTCCACTCTCAATCTTGACGGCAATTATAGGTGCACCATTTTTCGCAATATTGCTTAGAAAAACAGGAGGTGGCTGGTCATGAGAATTGAGGTGCAGGGAGGAAATTACTTTTATGCTCGGAAAAAAGAAGAAGTTCCTTACCTTTACCAAACAGACATTAACTTTTCGCTGAATGACGGAGAGATAATGGCGATACTAGGACCAAACGGTGCAGGAAAGACAACGATGTTAAAATGCATCACAGGTCTTCTGGACTGGAAAAAAGGTCAAACGCTCATTGATGGAAAGCCGCTTCCTTCGCTTTCACGCAAAACCGTCTGGAAACGGATTGGTTATGTTCCGCAGGCGCATAAAATGGTATTTGGTTTTACACTCGAAGAATTGGTCATTATGGGAAGAGCCCCATACATCAGTGCGCTTGCCCAGCCTTCCGTGAAGGACCGTGAAGCCGCTCACCTAGCCCTGGAAACTGTAGGGATTGGCCATCTTGCTGGGAAGTCCTGCAATACAGTCAGTGGTGGTGAGTTGCAACTAGCGTTGATTGCACGTACGCTGGTATCAGACCCGGAAGTGCTCATTCTCGATGAACCGGAATCCCATCTTGATGTTCAAAAGCAGGTTGTGATTTTACAGACATTAAAGCGTTTGTCACAAGAAAAGAAAATCTCTTGTATCATAAACACGCATTACCCAAACCATGCGTTTTTCCTTGCTGACCATGTGTTAATGACAGCCAAACAAAAGCCGGTCGTTTACGGAGAAGTCCAGGAAGTCATGACAGAATCCCGGATGAAGGAATACTTCGGAATTGAAATGAAGAAGATTATTTATGAAGAAGATGAGAACTTTTTTATTGAAACGATGGTGCCGAAAGATTTAGGCATTCCGCGTGATCAAAATACTTGTCGATTTACTAGTTAAAAAAAGGCAGCCACCGGGTTGCCTTTTTTTTCGCTAAATGGAATACTTTATTATTTACTAGTTTTCTGGTACTATTATGCTAGAAAAAATTAGGAGAATGATAGTGGGAAAATACAGAGTTTTATTGATGGTAGCATTGCTGGGAATTTTAATTTTGCCTTCATGCTCACAAGGGGTTTTAGAGAATATAGGTACAAAGACGGCTGCACCGATTGCGGAAGATAACATTGAAGTGGTTGCAGCAGCGGAGAATGACGTCGGGCAGAATTCGGAGGACAGATTATATCCTGAACAGATCGATACGAGAAACTGGATAAGAGCCGAGTCCACGGTTCAACTTCCAATATTGATGTATCATAGTATTTCTGAAGGTAATAACCTTCGGGTACCAAGAGAGGAATTTCAATCACAAATGAACTGGCTTCGGGAGAATGATTACTATACATTATCCCCTAGGGAAGCATTTCTTGTTTTAACGGAAAATCGGATGCCAAGTGAAAAGTGTGTCTGGCTTACTTTTGATGATGGCTATACAGATAATTACACGGAGGCTTTTCCTATATTAAAAGAATATAATATGAAAGCTACTGTTTTTATGATCGGGAAATCTATTGAAAAAAGTCATCACCTGACGGAAGAACAAATGGTGGAGATGAGCGAGAATGGGATTTCTATTGAAAGTCATACTATCAACCATCTTGAGCTTAACCGTATGACGGTAGGGCAGCAGGAAGCTGAAATGGTACAGTCAAAGGATTTATTCGATCGTATTCTCCAACAGGACACGACAGTACTTTCATATCCTGTTGGTCGGTATAACGAGGAGAGCCTTAGGTTGTCAGAAGAAGCTGGATACAAGATGGCAGTAACCACCGAAGCTGGTGGAGCTTCAAGGGACCAAGGGATGCATGCACTGCACCGAGTTCGGATTTCACCCGGATTATCAGTCGATGGATTTGCAGCGCTGATTGAAAATGCATCACGTTATTAATTGAAGACAAGGTATTTCGGAATCAGTCTGAAAAATCATATAATAATCATTTCTTACATAGTGTATAATGAAAAGCAGTGAAAATTATATACATATGAACGATTTGGTGTCTTAATGACTTAAAAGGGAAGTTGGTGAAATACCAACGCGGTCCCGCCACTGTAAATGGGAGTTAGCGGCTGTGTACCACTGTATGTGAGATATGGGAAGGTGCCGTTGACGATGACCATTAGCCAGGAGACCTGCCAAGATTCGTACACCTGTAACCTACGCGGATGGGAAGGTGTGTGGCAGACCTTCTGAGTCCGTAATTATATTGTTGCCATACAAGCATCTTCCGTTTGACGGGAGATGCTTTTGTTTTGAAATTCGCTTCTTCACTTCAGGGTGCGTTTTCTTTAGGTGGTCGGAAATTGAATTAAAAGATTGTGGGGGATGTAAAATGAAGAAAATCTATGGTCTGATTCTAGTGATGTTACTAACTGCAGGTATGATGGTTGGTTGCAATGATACATCAAAAGAAGGAACGAAAGAAAAGCAACAAACGAATCATACTGAAAACCAAGCTTTCCCGATTACGATAAAAGATGCAACGGGTGAAAAAGTAACGATAGAAGAACAACCAAAGAAAATTGTTACATTGATACCAAGTAATACAGAAGTGGTCTTTGCACTTGGTTTGGGTAAAAAGGTTGTTGGTGTATCCGACAATGATAATTACCCGGAAGAAACGAAAGAAATTGAAAAAGTTGGCGGAATGGAAATGAACACGGAGTTAATCGTTTCCTTAAAGCCTGATCTTGTTCTTGCTCATGCATCCAGTGCCCATAATTCGAATGAGGGATTGCAGCAGCTTAAGGATGCTGGAATAGATGTCCTTGTAGTCAATGATGCACAAAGCTTTGACGAAGTGTATGAGTCTATTGATATGATTGGACAGGCAACGGGAGAACATGATAAGGCAAAAGAAATCGTTGCGAATATGAAAATGAAACTGAAGAAAATTCAGGAAAAAGCTAAATCCGTTAAGGATGAGGAAAGAAAAACCGTTCTAGTAGAGGTTTCGCCATCACCGGATATTTATACACCTGGAAAAAATACATTCATGAATGAAATGCTTAACATAATTTCAGCGAAAAATGCAGCAGCCGAATTGGACGGGTGGGCGAAAATTGACGAAGAGTCTATGATTGCTGCAAATCCGGATGTCATTATTACAACATATGGTTATTATACAAAAGATCCAATCAGTGAAGTGACGGGCCGAAAAGGATGGGAAGATGTAGCTGCTGTTAAGGATGGTCAAGTCTTTGATGTCCATTCTGACTTAGTGACCCGTTCTGGTCCACGCTTAATAGAGGGAGTAGAGGAACTTGCCAAATCAGTCTATCCGAACCTATTTGACAACTAAGTGGGCGTTTGCTTATTTGATTGCGTTATTGTTTTTGCTTTTCGCAATGACGATTGGCATTTCCTTTGGTTCGGTGTCAGTACCGATTCCCGCGCTTATACAAATTATCGGCAAGGAATTTTTTCATTTACCAATCTCAGTTGAGCCAGATGTGATGCTGACGAATATCGTAATGAACATCCGCCTGCCACGTGTATTACTTGCAGGTTTGGTTGGGGCTTCGCTTGCGATTGCCGGGGCAGCCTTTCAGGGACTGCTCAGGAACCCGCTTGCTGACCCCTACACATTAGGGATTTCATCAGGAGCATCAGTAGGCGCTGTATTGACATTGTTTTTGAATATATCATTGCCGTTGATCGGTTTATATACCCTACCGGCGTTAAGTATTATGTTTTCATTGCTTACGATTTTCTGTGTGCTAACTTTTGCGAGAAAAATGGATCGATCGATGAAAGTAGAAACAATTATTTTAACCGGAATCATTTTCAGCTCGTTTTTAAGTGCCTTCATCTCATTAATGATTGCGTTGACGGGCGAGGAATTAAGACAAATCATCGGATGGCTGATGGGAAGCGTTTCAATGCGCGGCTGGAATTATATCGCGATTATTTTGCCGTTTTTTATCATTGGTTCGTTGATCTTGATTATGAATACCCAAGAATTGAATGCGATGACGTTTGGGGAAGATCGTGCAAAGCATTTGGGTGTGAATGTTCAGCGGAGAAAAATGTGGATTCTGATAGCTGGTTCGATATTAACTGGGGCAGCTGTTGCTGTTTCGGGAACGATTGGCTTTGTAGGATTGGTTATTCCTCATTTGGTTCGTAGGATTTGGGGGCCAGATCATAAGCATTTGTTGCCGTTATCTTTGCTCGTAGGAAGCGGATTTTTAATTTTGGCTGACCTTGTAGCAAGGACGATTATTGCACCTTCGGAACTGCCGATTGGTGTAATTACCTCACTTATCGGGGCCCCGGCATTTGCCCTGATTTTATTAAAGAGACGGAGAGAAGGGTAGAATTCATGCTTGAAGTTAAAGGGTTAACAGGTGGATATGGCAATAAAGCTGTTTTGGACTCTGTCTCTTTTGACGTACATAAAGGGGAATTATTTGGGATTCTCGGTCCAAATGGCAGCGGAAAAACGACGCTATTAAGTATGCTTAGCGGGGTTCTCGATTATAAGGTAGGAAGCATACGAATAAGGGGAAGAGACTTGAAGGAGTATTCGGCCAAACAACTTGCACAAGTTATAGCCGTGTTGCCTCAACATTCCTCATTAGCCTTTTCTTATACGGTAAAAGAGACTGTTTCTCTTGGCCGTTATGCTCACCAAACAGGCTGGTTTCATAGTTGGACTTCTGAGGATGAGGTGATTGTCCAACGTGTGATGAAGCAAACGGGAGTCGCGGATTTTCAGGATCTTCATTTTGAACGATTATCAGGCGGTGAGAGACAGCGGGTCTTATTGGCACAAGCACTTGCCCAAGAACCGGAAATTCTTTTTTTAGATGAACCAACGAACCACTTGGATCTTTCCTATCAAAAGGAGCTTCTTGATTTAATGAGGAAAATGGCCAAGGAGCTGGAGCTAACAGTTATCTCAATCTTCCATGACTTGAATTTGGCCGGCTTGTACTGTGATCGGCTGATGTTGCTTGAAAAAGGACAAATTCAAGTCATTAATGTGCCGAATGAAGTGCTCCAACAGGAACGGATCCAGGAGGTATACCGGACGACGATTGAAAAACATCCGCATCCTGCCCTACCGAAGCCGCAAATGTTCATTGTCCCGGAAAAGCATGTCTGTGATTTCGCACCTTTGGAAATTGATGAAACCTATTTGACGGTGGGCAACGAAATAATTCAATTGAATTCACCAATTTCGCTTAGAACGATGTCTTCTGGTGTGACCGGTTCAGGAACGGGCTGGCATCAACATTTCGTGAATAGGCATGTCCATCGTGATTATAATTACGAGGATCATTTTGCTGAAATGGCTGACTTTTTAAAAACACACGGTTTTGAACCGCAGGAAACGGTCGGAATGATGACAGCTGTCTTTCTCGATACGGTGGCCTTCAAGTTTTTAAGAGATGATGATTTCTCGGTTTTTATCATTGTGACGGCTGGAGTAGGGAATGCCATCGACGCCTCTTTAGCTGACCAACATTCTTGGATTTCCACTCCAGGAACCATAAATACATGGATCTTTGTAAATGGGCACTTGGCAGAAGAGGCCTTTATCCACAGCATTGTCACCGCGACCGAGGCAAAAGTAAAAGCGCTTCATGATTTGCGTGTTTTGGATACGGTGACAAATACAGTGGCGACAGGAACTTCGACAGACAGTATTTTGATTGCCGCAACCCAAAGAGGGAAGGCACTTCAATATGCAGGCACCATTACTCCGCTAGGGAAGTTGATCAGTCGCGGTGTATATGATTGTACCGTAGAAGCAATAAAGAAAAATCGGAAACGGATTGAGGAACTATGATTTACCATCACCTTTTTGCTGTTACACTGGCTTTTTTCTTTGATCTATTAATAGGTGATCCACCAAATTGGCCACATCCCGTTAAATGGATAGGAACGTTGATAAGCAAGTTGGATCATGCATTCAATAGAGGTACACATAAAAAGCGAAATGGCCTCTTCATGCTGGTAATTGTTTTAACACTGGTGTTATTGGCAACAGGTCTAACTGTCTATTTAGCTTATCTTATCCATCCGCTTGCGGGAATTTTATGGGAAGCTGTTGTTATTTCTACGACGATTGCTCAGAAGGGCTTAAAGCAGGCAGGAATGGATGTGTGTCATCCACTGAATAAACAAGCTTTTCCTGAAGCGAGGCTAAAGCTTTCCTATATTGTCGGTCGTGATACTGCTGATCTTGATGAATCCGAAATAGTCAGAGGCACTGTAGAAACCGTAGCTGAAAATACGAGTGATGGAGTTACGGCTCCACTGTTTTGGGCAGCAATTGGCGGTGCTCCACTCGCGATGATGTACAGGGCAATTAATACCTGCGATTCAATGGTTGGTTACAAAAATGATAAATATGGACAATTTGGCTGGGCTTCAGCTAAGCTCGATGATATCGTGAACTGGATTCCTAGTCGCCTCACTGGTTTCTTGATGCTGCTAAGCTCGAAATCCAGCTATCATAGCTTGGGGGCTAGATGGAAGATTTTGTTCAATGATGCGAAAAAGCACCCAAGCCCGAATAGTGGGTGGTGTGAAGCAGGCGTTGCTGCAATTTTGGGTGTACAGCTTGGCGGCCGGAATATGTACAAAGGAGTAGTTTCTGACCGTGCTAGGATGGGCGTTCCACTTGTTCCATTAGAAGCAATACATATACAAAAAACGATTACCATCATGCATCGGACATCTTTTATATTTTTACTGATGCTTTGGTTAGGGGGACTTACGCTTGGCATTACCTTCTCATGGCTCTAATCCGCATTATCTTTACGAAGCGCTGGAAATTGAAATGCCTGAATCGGTTCTCGATTTTAGTGCTAATATCAACCCATTGGGTCCTCCTTTATGTATAAAGGAACGGTGGTCCGAATTCTTCGAAGGAATCTTAAATTACCCAGATCCGCATGCCGTTGAATTGACAAAATTAATTGCAAAAAAAGAAGCGCTTCTTGAGCAATCCGTTTTGGTAGGTAACGGTGGTGCGGAAATAATAATGTTGGTAGCGAACAGGTTAGCCAATAAAAAGGTCTTAATCATTCAGCCTGCATTTGCGGAATATGCAGAAGCTTGTTTAGCAGCCGAATGCGAGGTAGACTTTCATCAACTTGATGCACCTGAGTGGCAACTAGATCTCGATCGATTGATTCCTCAATTACCTGAATATGACGCGATTTTTTTATGTACGCCTAATAATCCGACAGGGATTTCATTTAAGCAAGAAGCAGTTAGGGAATTAATCAAAGAATGCGGAAAAGCAAATTGTCTGGTTGTTTTGGATGAGGCTTTTTATGATTTTACGGAAAACGCCTTTACTTATGCTTCTTTAATTACGCAATTCCCTCATTTACTGATTCTACGATCAATGACGAAAATTTTTGCAATTCCAGGCTTGAGGTTGGGTTATTTGCTGGCGGCACCAGATATCATAAATCAGGCAAAAACCTATAAATCGCATTGGAGCGTCAATCATGTGGCATTAGAAGTCGGGAAAATCTGCCTTGCTGAAGAAGAATATATAGAAAAAACAAGAGCGTATATTCAATTCCAAAAGCAGAAACTTTTCCGGTTTTATGAAGAGCATGAGTTGATTGTCTCAAATAGCACGGTCAATTTTTATTTAGTGAAAGATGAATCCTTATCCCTTTTGCCTTTTTTATTAAAAAAGGGCATCGTACCACGTCATACGTATAATTTTCCAGGGTTAGATGGAATGTGGCTCCGGTTCGCAGTGAAGAGTGAGCGTGATAATGCCATGCTAATGGAGGGGGTAAGACAGTGGAGAACTCTAGGCTCTGTTTTATAACCGGTGGTGTCCGGAGCGGTAAAAGCCGTTTTGCAGAAAAAAAGGCAATAGAATATGCAATCCAATTGAGTGGGAACTTGCATTACCTCGCTTGTGGCCGAGTCAGTGATGCTGAAATGGAAGAACGCATCCGCCGGCACCAAAGGGATCGCAAAAGTAGTCCAATTGCTTGGAGGACTTGGGAATACTCGACGAATATTACACGGATAGGTGCAGATCTAAATCAAGATTCAATAATCCTACTCGATTGCCTGACAACCCTACTCGATAATGAATTATTCGGTCCCAATATACCGCTTGAAAAGGAGTTTTTACATAGTGTTTTCACAAAAATAATCAGCGGAATTAATGAGATAAGAAAACAAGCCAGCTGTTTGATAATCGTAAGCAACGAAGTGGTACAGGAGCCGATTTTTCAAAATGAGTTCCTCCATATATACGGAAAAATACTTGGCCTGCTTCATCAAGCGGTCGTCGAACAGGCAGATGAGGCTTATCTTGTTGAATCAGGGATTCCGTTATTGATGAAAGGGTGCATGCAGGAATGAACGGATGGATTGGATTCTTGATTAACCTGCAGTTCTTTACCGTGTTCCCAATAAAGAAACAGCTACCGATGGATAAGAAATATATCCACCGTGCGATTCAAACCTTTCCTTTAGTAGGGCTTTTCCTAGGCTTGATATTGGGAGGTGTTTTATACGCGTTAGTAGAATGGACCCCATTGTCATCCCTTTCGATTGCGTTTGTGGTTTGGTTTTTAACGATGGCATTAACAGGCGGTTTGCACCTCGATGGTTGGATTGATGCAAGTGATGCCTTCTTTTCCTATCAGGATAAAGAGAGGCGTCTAGAAATCATGAAGGATTCCAGGACAGGAGCATTCGGTGTCATCTCCGTCATCGTACTTTTGGCCGCCCGGTTTATATTTATTTATGAAATCGTCGATAGAGTCAATGAGTGGACATACTTTTTAATTATTAGTCTTCCACTTTTAAGTAAATGTGTGATGGGCTATTTACTTAGCCGGATGCCCTTGGCAAAAAAAGAGGGACTTGGTGCTTTCTTTCAAAGTGCAGTAAGGAAAAACAGTTTATATATTTATTGGTTGTATTTTATTGTGAGTTTTGCGGTTGCATGGAGCATCGATTTCAAGCTGGTCACTTTATTTTTTATCATGTGTCTGGCTGCTCTACTCTTCCTATTGTATATAAAGCGGAAAACCGTTAGTTGGTTCGGTGGGATAACGGGGGATGTATTGGGAGCATCCGTGGAAGGAGTTGAGCTTTGGTTATGGCTGATTCTGTGGCTATTACACTACTTCGCCATGGGCTGACAGAAGCAAATGAGCGAAGATCCTATTTAGGCTGGACAGATTCTCCATTAAGTCTGAAAGGAGAAAAGGAAATTCTAGACTTAAGGGGCTCTTACCCACAGTATGAAAAGATTCACACGAGTGATTTGCCTCGTTGTATTGAAACCGCAAGACTGTTGTTTCCAGATGTTGTTCCGATAAAACACCCTGCGTTCCGTGAACTGAACTTCGGCAGTTGGGAAGGGCGAACTTATGAAGAGTTGAAGACTGATGGCGATTATCAAAAATGGCTAGAGCATCCTATGGAGGCAATGGTTCCTGGTGGTGAAAGCTATCCGGCATTTTCCAAACGTATTCAAAATGGCTGGAGCCAATTGATTTCCGGTGAGGAAAGCCAATATGTATTAATGACTCATGGGGGTGTAGTACGTGAATTACTTGTCCGCTATGCACCGATGGAAAAGTCTTTTTTTGATTGGGGAATTTCCCACGGTATGGGATATGAGCTGATTTGGGAGGACCGGAACAGCTTAAGGAGGGGTGAACGTTGCACTTTGTTACAGGTGGCGCCTATAATGGGAAAACAAAATGGGTAAAGCACTTTTATGGGTTGGAAAGTGAGACTCTTTGGCTATCCGGTTATCAAAAAGAACAGCCGACTATGACGGATTTTCAAGGTAATACAGTGGTATTGCATGGCTTGGATGCATGGATCCAACAAGATGCAGAAAAGATGGATGCAGAGTCGATTCGAAAACGGTGGAAGGAAATCATGGCTGACTGGCGAATATGGGAGAAGGAAAAGGATGATCACAACTGTATTGTAATCGGATCAGATATTTCCAAAGGAATTGTTCCGATGGAGGCACAAGATCGCAAATGGCGCGATGCCTGCGGCTGGGTCTTTCAAGATGTAGCCTCCTTATCAAACCGTGTGGATGTCATTTGGTACGGTATCAATCAGCAAATTAAATAGAGGAGGAAATAGAGATGAAAATTTATACACGTACTGGGGATAAGGGACAAACTAGCGTAATCGGAGGACGTCTGGACAAGGATGACATCCGTGTCGAATCTTACGGAACAGTGGATGAAGTGAACAGTTATATCGGCCTTGCAGTAACTGAATTGGACTCAGTGATTTTTGCAGACGTACTAACGGACTTGGAAAAAATTCAGCATGAGTTATTTGACTGTGGCGGTGATTTGGCGACAGTTTCTGAGAAAGCCCCGCAGAAGCTAACGGATGAGGCGATTACCTATTTGGAAGAACGAATTGATGCCTTTATCGTCGAAGCACCGGAATTAGAAAAGTTTATCCTTCCAGGAGGCTCAAAAGCGTCTGCAACCATTCATATTGCCCGGACGGTTACACGCAGGGCGGAGCGGTTGGTTGTTTCTTTGATTAAGTCGGGTGCGGCAGTTTCACCACTATCTCTTCAATATTTAAATCGTTTGTCTGATTACTTTTTTGCTGTAGCACGTGTGATTAACTTCCGCCTTGGCGTAAAAGATGTGGAGTATATCCGCAGCGCAAATGTATTCAGTGGAGGAAAAAGAAAGGAAAAAGAGTAAACATGAACGTAAGAAAAATTAGTACAATTGCTATTTTTATTGCTTTATCGGCGGTTGGGGCAATGATTAAAGTCCCTTCCCCTATAGGCAGTATGGCTTTAGACAGTTTTCCGGCCCTTTTGGCGGCTGTCATACTTGGCCCGGTGTCCGGAGCTATAGTAGCTGGACTTGGTCATATTATTTCAGCTTTCATCGGTGGCATGACACTAGGCCCTTTCCATTTTTTGATCATGGTAGAAATGGCGGTCCTCGTATGGATGTTTGGCGTTTTATATGTACATGGAAAGAAAATAGGCGCATTTTTCCTCTTTTTTATCGGTAATGCCTTCATCTTAGCTCTACCTTTCATATTTCTGGTTAGCCTTGAATTTTACACGATGCTAGTTCCGGGGTTAACAGGTGGTACAGCAATAAATGTAGTGTTGGCGGCCCTTTTACTTCCACGTCTAGAACCAGTTTTGAAAAAAGTGATTTTAAAAGATGGATTCGTAGAATGAATGATTCATTGATCTTACCGTTTACGGAGTCACAATCATTAGTCGTTTCTTGTGATAATAGTGGCGGAATTGGGTTGAAGGAAAAAGATCTTGTTCGAGTCCCATACGAAGTTGTTGGATATTTTTCGTTCCGGGTTGCCGTTATGGAGTGCCTGGCTGCTGGCGGAAGTCCAATGACCGTTGTCCTTCATAATTTCTGCGGCGATGAAGCCTGGGAGGCCTTGAAAATAGGCGTCATGAAGGGAATGGATGAAATCGGTCTGGATCTCTCTATTACAGGTAGCACCGAAAGTAACATGCCGCTTCTTCAATCCGCACTTGGTCTTATGGTGATTGGAAAACGCAGGAATGAACGTGTAATGAAGCCAATTCTTCAACGGAAAATGGCCCTTATTGGCAAGCCACTTGTTGGGGAAGAAGTTATGAAACAACAAGAGTGGATCGCGCCGTTATCTTTATATAAAAGCCTTTGTGAGCTTGAAGAAGTTCAGGTACTTCCTGTTGGCTCAAAAGGGATAGCAAATGAATGGAAGCATCTGGACCCAAATGGGGAAGGTGTTTCTGCACATATAAGGAGTCAAGTCGATATCGAAAAATCGTCAGGACCATCTACTTGCTTTCTTATTGCTTATCCTGAACATCTGGAGGATGAAATCAAGCTCCAATCCGGTTCTTTTTTTATGGGTGAATGATTATTTTCTGAATTAATTAGGCATCGAGTTTAGTTCATAATGCTGGTTAGATGCTTTTTTTTGCAATTTAGGTTTGTACGGGTCACACTTTGTATATCTTTATGCTAAACTTCTTTAGAAACACTGTGAATTGCTATTTCTTAGCGTGGGTCCAGCCAATATTTCGATGAAAACATAAGGTGCCGTCAAAATTTTGTCAAACCCGCGCTAAGGCAACAAATGGAAAAATGAACTGATTTCCCCTATGTAAGGGAATGCAGTTCCTTTTTTATGTGTATAAAACCACCCTTTGTAGATCTTCAGCAAAGTAAATGATTAACTCAGGAAACAGTTTTTCACGGTTTCTTCCTGTAAAGTTTGATTTAGGATTTCTTTCTCTATAGCTGATTTCTTCGCAATCGCTCCAGCAGCCGTCAATCATGATTGAGGATCTTCAAAAGCGCGCTAAATCAGGACTATTTTCCATCAGACTTGCCTTCATTTGACTTACCTTCATTTGACTTGCTTTCATTTGACTTACCTTCATTTGACTTGCCACTAGCTTTTTTCCCTTTCGGCATGCAGACCCCTCCTTTATAAAAGAATAAAATATAATATGCAAAATAGCTCTAACATGTACGTTAGTTAACAAAATCGAGCTAAAATAAAATTAGATTAATATATCTTTTATTTTTCGAAAAGTTTCATTTTCACATGACCAACATTGCGAATGGAAGTCAGCTATGGGAGATTTTTCTGTATGGTTATCAACAAGCGTTTGGAAAACAATCCGACGATGATTTCATTTATGATTTGATCAAAAAAAATCAATATTACCCCATTAATTAATTCCCTAATGAAGCCTAATAGCATATTAATATTGGTAAATACCTACGCTGGCTAGTTGGAACAGTTTGTACAATGAAGAATGACGGGTTTACTCACATCCATTCCCTGTATCCGCAATAGTGAGTTTGTTCGAAATTATTCCTTGGGACAATGATGCTTGGGTAAAGTAAGTCAACGGTGGGAATCATGGAGTACAACACTTGCGTCCCTATATTTATAAAGCACCTAGGGAATTTAGATTAAAAGAGTACCTTAATACTAGACTTTATACTTGAAAAGTTATTAATAATTTCAGAAAGGAGCTACTACTGTGGCACCAATATGTATTAAAAATACTGGAAAGTATGGTAGAGGGGTATATTCTACACGTGATATTAAAAAGGATGAACTCATTGAGGCATCACCTGTTGTAATATCACCTGAAAATGAATGGAAATATCTAGAGAAGACTATACTCTTTAATTACTGCTTCTTTTGGGGGGATCATAATGACATAGCCATTGCATTAGGATATGGAGCACTATTTAATCATTCATACACTCCGAATGCGACGTTTAATAATAATGAAGATCATTTATCAATAGACTTTTATGCAATAACTAATATTAAGGCGGGGGAGGAAATCACCATAAATTATAATGGTGACCCTGAAGATAAATCTCCGTTATGGTTTAATGTGATTGAGTGAATGTTTCTATATTTCAGGTTGTGACGGTGGTAGTGGAGGTTTCGCCTTTATAGTCGTTTTGTTTTTACTCTTAATCATTGTTGAATGTAGTTGTGGCAGCGTTCCGGATAGGGCGCCATCTGATAAAAATAGTATGCAAAAAGCTGACCTTTATTGGTCGGCTTTTTCAAATTTGATTCCTATTTCAAGGGAAGGATTCCTTTTGGGGATCCTAGTAGTAAGTTGAATAAGAAAAAATCAACAATGTCCATTAACATAGCAATAATTTAAGTAATGAGCTATTTGTATTAAAAATATAATTATTTACTGTATTGTTATATTTTATATAAAATATTATTTTCAGTTAGTTTATATAAATAGAAAGAATAGAAGGAATTTAAAAGATTTCAGCTGGAAGGGAAGTACCAAACAATCTTCGCAATCGATCCAATCTTTTTTTTTAACTACATAAAGAGATGCAAGATGTCTAGTTTATTTGGACTAAGATATAATAATAGTTTGTTGGTTTATGCGCTAATTTCAATTATTTTCTTAATCGTTATCATAGCTTAAACGAAATGGCACCCATTTATTGCGTTACTTCTTGCTTCCGTTATTTTAGGGATCATCGCATGTATGGATATTCCGGATGTTGCAGATGCTGTTCAGACAGGGGTAGGAAATACACTTGGTTGTCGGTCTGGGTACGATGCTTGGGAAAATGATGGCCGAATCAGGTGGAGCCGATCGGATTGCAAATACGCTTTTAGATAAGTTTGGAGAAAAGTAGGTACATTGGGCCATGAATATTGTTGCTTTTATCGGTGGTATGCCCGTATTCTTCGAAGTTGGCCTCGTCTTATTAATTCCAATCGTTTACACAATTGCTAAAAGAACGGATTTACCCCTTTTAAAAATCGGGATTCCGATGGTAGTTGGATTATCGACAGTACATGGCTTGATGCCTCCACATCCAGCACCAATGATTGCGGTTCAAGAATTTGATGCAAATGTTGCTAAAACCATTTTATATGCTTTGATTATCTGAATTCCAACAGCCATTATAGCTGGTCCAGTTTTCGGTTCCTTCATATTAAAAAGAATTAATGTACAAGCTGCTGAGGAGTTATCGGAACAGTTCTCTAATAAACATAATCGCAAGCTTCTAGGTTTCGGAATTACACTAATCACGATTTTAATGCCATTTATTTTGATGTTAGTGGGAGCTGTCGGTGCCGTTTTTTTCCAACGAGTCGATACTGAATGATTGGATTACATTCCTTGGAAAGCCAATTATCGCTCCATTGGTCTCTGTTGTGGTTTCTTTCTTTACATTAGGCTATGCTAGAGGTTTTAATATAGAAGAACTTAACCAATTTATGTCTGCCTGCCTTGCACCAACTGCATCCATTATCTTGATTATCGGAGCAGGTGGCGCATTTAAAAATGTATTAATCACGAGTGGAGTGGGCGGAATTTATTGCAAGCCGCATCCTTTGAAATTTCACCAATTCTGAATTCTTTAATTTAACAGTGACACAAACGTTTAAATCTGGGACGGTTATGGAAACGATAATTTCAGTCGTTTCTCTTATCCTAATCTTACTATTGAATTCAATTGTTTAAGAGAAAGGAGTACGATGTAAAAATATGAAACATTCAGGTTATATGATGGGGATCGATATTGGTACGACGAGCACGAAAGTTGTTCTTTTTTCAAAGAGGGGCGAGGTCGTCCATTCATGTTCTAAAGGATATCCGCTTCACAGTCCAACTCCGTCTGTTGCGGAACAAGATCCGGAAGAAATCTATAAAGCGGCTATTATTGCAATCGGTGAAGTGATGATTGCAAGCGGAATAGCAAAGGATGAACTAAGTTTTATTTCGTTTAGTTCAGCGATGCATAGTTTGATTGCCATGGATAAAGACGGTAAGCCGCTCACAAATAGTATTACGTGGGCAGATAACCGAAGTGTAGCCTATGCGGAGCAATTGAAGGCATCGGAACAGGGGACGCAATTGTATCACAGAACGGGAACACCAATTCACCCTATGTCCCCAATCACGAAAGTTATGTGGCTTAGAAAAGAGCATCCAGAAATCTTTAACAAAACGGATAAATTTTTAGGGATTAAAGAATATATTATCTATAAATTTTTCAAAGAGTTTGTAATGGATTATTCACTTGCATCTGCAACAGGTATGTTCAACTTGAAAAACTTGGCGTGGGATGAAGAGGCATTGGCCATTGCGGGAATTGGATCGGACAAGCTTCCTATGCTCGTGCCAACGACCCATATCCTTTCTGGATTGAGCCAGGAATTGGCAGGAAAAATGAACATTTGTGCTGGTACTCCATTTGTTATTGGTGCAAGTGATGGGGTGCTTGCCAACTTAGGCCAAAATGCTATCAAGCCTGGTGTGCTTGCGGTAACAATAGGAACAAGCGGTGCAGTGCGAACCGTCAGTGACCGTCCGCTTACTGATCCGAAAGGGCGGACGTTCTGTTATGCCCTCACTGAGAATCATTGGGTAATTGGCGGACCAGTCAATAATGGGGGAATCACTTTCCGATGGGCCCGGGATCAATTTGGTCGGGTAGAAATCGAAAGAGCTAAGGCCTCGGGTCAGGATCCATATGAGATATTGACCGAAATGGCTTCAAATATTGCACCTGGCTCAGACGGGTTAATATTCCACCCGTATATGGCAGGGGAACGGGCGCCATTATGGAGTGCTGATGCAAGAGGTTCCTTCTTTGGACTAGCTCTTCATCATACTCGCGATCATATGGTGCGGGCTGTGCTTGAAGGTGTGATGTACAACTTATACAGTGTCCTCCTTGCTGTGAGGGAACTGACAGGTGCTCCGGAGAAAATCCATGCAAGTGGCGGATTTGTCCGCTCCAAGCTATGGCGGCAAATTATGGCTGATGTATTTAATCAGAATGTGACAATCCCAGAAAGCTTTGAAAGCTCGAGTTTAGGTGCTGCCGTTCTAGGATTATATGCTTTAGGTGAAATTGAAAGCCTGGATGAGGTTGAAAACATGATTGGGCATACAAATGAACTTGTTCCAATCGAGGAGAACGTTAAAGTGTATGAAGAACTAATGTCGATTTATTTATCCGTAAGCCGGCAATTAGAAGGCGACTACAAGCGTATTGCTGATTATCAAAGACGTCATTTAGAATAAATTTGAGTGAAAGCACAGATGCAGAAGCGCTGTGCTTTTCTTTTTGCCTACAAAAAATGGTAAAATGGAGAAAAGGATAAGGGGACTTTTGAGATGGGAGCCAGTAAAACAAATGCAATGCGAATTCTCGATAACAAACATATAAAGTATGACATGATGAGCTATGATGTCCACGACGGCCAAATAGACGGTGTTACCGTGGCGAGTAAAATTGGTAAAGCGCCAGCAACCGTGTTTAAAACACTCGTTACTCACAGCGGACCTCAGCAGCTTTATGTATTTGTTATTCCTGTAGACACCGAGCTGGATTTGAAAAAAGCAGCGAAAGCAGCAGGTGCGAAAAAAATTGAAATGCTCGCTGTTAAAGACTTGCAGAAATACACAGGGTATATTCGAGGGGGCTGCTCACCAATCGGTATGAAAAAGCAGTATCCGACTTTTATTGATGAAAGTGCAACCAATCTGTGTGAAATCATCGTAAGCGGTGGGAAAATTGGGACACAAATTGTCTTGAAACCGTCAGAATTCCTTGTGGCTGCACAAGCGGAGCCTAGAGCTCTTATCAAATAGATAAAGAATACTATTAAACCTAAACCTTAGGCATTCACCTACCTGGGTTTTCCTGCATAAGCTGTCTTGAAGATGCACATCTGTATGGTGAAGGAGAGTGTGAAAGTGGCAGGAAAAGTGATGCATTATTTCGCTGGAGGCAATACGGCTAAAGGTTTTTATAGTTTATATGATTCCAATCTAGCTGGTTTGGAGAAATTATTTATTTTAAAAGGCGGACCTGGTTCAGGTAAATCGACTATTATGAAAAAAATTGGCCAGGAATGGCTGGATAAAGACTATGATATCGAGTTTTTGCATTGTTCGTCGGATAATGATTCCATTGATGGGGTAATTATTCCCGCCTTGAAAATAGGTCTTGTTGATGGGACTGCGCCACATGTGATTGAACCGAAAGCACCGGGAGCCGTTGAAGAATACGTCAACCTAGGGGCTGCCTGGAATTCTCAACAGCTGGCAGCTGAAAGAACGACAATCATAAGATTGACCAATGCTAGAACCAAGAGTTTTGAGAAGGCATATGCTCTTTTCGCAGAAGCATTAAAGATACATGATGAATGGGAAGATATTTATAAGGCGAACATTGATTTCGTTAAATTAAATGGATTAACCAATAAATTGATAGAAGGCTTTTATAGAGATATTGTTCTCAACAAAAAAGCAGATGTTCGTCACCGGTTTTTAGGTGCCGCTACGCCAGAGGGAGCAGTTGATTACATCCCGAGTATTACAAAAGGAGTGCAAAAACGCTACTTTTTAAAGGGTCGACCTGGCTCAGGAAAATCGACGATGCTGAAAAAGATTGCAAAGGCTGCGGAGAAAAGAGGATTTGATGTAGAAGTGTATCATTGCGGTTTTGATCCTGAAAGTTTGGATATGGTAATCGTCCGGGAGGCAGGAATCGCTATTTTTGACAGCACCTCTCCGCATGAATATTTCCCGAGTAGAGAGGGTGATGAAATCATTGATATTTATAAAACAGCCATCCACTCTGGAACAGATGAAATTTATGCTGATCAGATCAAGGATGTTTCCTCCAGATACCGGGCGAAAATGAATGAAGCAACTGCATGTCTTGTAAAAGCGAAAGAGCAGCATGACGCACTTGAAGCCATTTATGTAAAAGCAATGGACTTTACTGCAATTGATGACATTCAAAAGGACATTCAAGAACAAATTACTGCACGGTCAAAGACTGTGGATAATCATACGATTTTACATTAAGAAAAAAAACTGTACCTATTCCAAATAGGTGCAGTTTTTTTATATACATAGAAGAGACAACTGAAAGATAATCATTTTTAGTTGGCGTTGAAAAGCTCTCCCGTTTGTTATACGTGTTTATCAACTCTCTTTCGGTTAAAATAAGGGTTATATTGAAAAAAAGGAGCGGGTTGAATTGATTAAGACGATTGCGATTGATATGGACGGAACATTATTAAACAAGATGCAAAAGGTGAGTGATGAAAATAAAGCCGCTATCCAGAGGGCGCAAAGAGAAGGAGTTGAGGTGATCATTGCTACAGGAAGATCGTACGAGGAAGCAAAGTACGCTTTAGATGAAACGGGCATTGTGTGTCCGATTATCTGTGTAAATGGGGCTGCTATTTTCACGCAGGACGGAAAAATTGCTGCTTCCAATCCGATGTCACTTGCTACTGCACAGAGTGTTGCCGAATACCTCGAAGAACAGGAAATTTATTTTGAAATTTATACGAGTCAAGGAATCTATTCTAAAGACTATGAAAACGCAATATCTGCTTTAGTGGATGTTTTTGTTACAGCTAATCCGGACATTGACCCTGTGGGAATCAGAAAATTTGCAGAGGACCGTTTACAGCTTGGACAGGTAAAGTCCGTTTCCAATTACTCAGATTTATTCAGCCACTCTGATATAGAATATTATAAAATTCTAAGCTTCTCTAAAAATTTAAGTAAATTAGACCAAATTGCTTCACAATTGAAAACTCAGGATGGGGTGACCGTCACCTCTTCAGGACGTGAAAATGTGGAAATCATGAGTGGGCAGGCGCAAAAAGGTACTGCGCTTGAAAAATATGTGACTAAAAAGTCTGCTTCGATGCAGGAAACTATGGCCATCGGAGATAATTACAATGATATATCAATGTTTGAAAGAGTGGGTTTGTCTGTCGCAATGGGAAATGCCCCGCTTGATATTCAAAAGCTTTGTGATGAAGTAACAGGTATTAATGATGATCACGGTGTTGCTACAGCTATTCTAAAGGTACTTACGCAGTCATCAGCATACTAAATATGGAACGAAAGGAGAAGAGCTTTTGAAAAGATGGTGCTTATATTTTCTCATGGCCGCATTAACTTTAACTGGTTGTAACGTTAATAAAGAAGAGAACAGTAAAGCACAGCAGAGCCCTGATAAAGAAGTGTCGGAAACTCTAGGAGAGGGCCCTGAGGTGCTGTTAACGAACTTAATTGCACCTTGGTCGATTCAGAAGAATGGGGATACAATGTATGTGTCAGAGCGGACAGGCACCATCGTTCAATGGGAAAGGGGCGAGATGACGAGGCAAAAGGTTAAGCTTAAAAAGACATTGTCAGTGAAGGCCGAAGCTGGATTACTTGGATTTTTGTTAACTCCTGACTTCTCGAATAACAGGCGTGCAATTGCCTACTACACGTATGAAGAAGGCGGGAATTCTATTAATCGAATCGTTACTTTACAAAAGGATAATGATACGTGGCGGGAGTTGGAAACATTAATCGACGGAATACCAAGCGGTGACTACCATCATGGAGGTCGAATCAAGATTGGCCCGGATGATAAGATATATGCAACAACAGGGGACGCGAGGAATCCAACAATAGCCCAGGATCTTGATTCTTTAGGTGGGAAGGTCCTAAGAATGAACCTTGATGGTACCATTCCGAAAGATAATCCAATCGAAAACTCATACGTCTATTCATACGGACACCGCAACCCACAAGGCTTGGCCTGGGATGAGGCTGGTCAGATGTATGAAAGTGAACATGGTGAGTCTGCTCACGATGAATTAAATAAAATTGCCCCCGGTATGAACTATGGCTGGCCAGAAATAGAGGGCGATGAACAAAAGCCGAATATGGTAAACCCATTGATACATTCCGGTGAAAATACATGGGCCCCTTCTGGAATTGCTTATTTTGACGGAAAGCTATACATTGCAACCTTAAGGGGAGAATCGCTCAAGAGCTATGATGTACAAAGCGAAAAAATGACCGATATTATCACAGATTCCGGGCGGATACGTGATGTGTTTGTGGATGAAGATTCTCTCTATTTTATAAGCAACAATACGGTTGGTCGGGGAAACCCCGATGAAAAAGATGATAAGCTGTATCGCTTGCCGCTATCTCAGATAAATTGAAAAAGGCCCTAAAATGGCCTTTTTTTTGTGTGTTTTAAGAAGCATCGAACTTAGCAAATAATTAGCTTGAATACTGTTAAAGGTTTAGAGAAAAATATCAGTGCACTATTTAAGTAGTTGGCCATTTTCTTCATCTGTAGTGTAGACATTTCTAATAAATCAGTGTATAGTTACCTAGGTAACTATTTAATAGGGGGAATACCTATGTCCTTTCATAATGGTTTTTTTCATCATAATCTGCAATTTTCAAGGTCATTTACTAAAAAGTTAAATGAACAATTGGCCAAGGTTAATCTTTTTCATTCTCAATGGTTGATTATATATTATTTGAATCAGTATGGTTGTTCTACGCTTGTCGAAATTAGTAATTATCTAGATGTGGAGAAACCGACAGTAACTCGGACGGTCAATCGTTTAGAAGAACGTAAGTTGATTGAACAAATACCCGGAAAAGATAAGCGGGAACGGAGAATACAGTTAACTGAATCAGGCGAAATAACCTATCAAGAAGCCAAAAAAGTAGTTGAGGAATTTGAACTTCAATTAATGAGTGGTTTGGCTGAAGAAGATCGTGAGACAACGTTACGAACTTTGCTTTTCTTAAAGGGAAAATTAAAATAATTAGGAAGGAAGAAGGATTGAAATGAATCAGAAACCGAAATTGTGGACGAAAGACTTTTTGATTGTATCGTCTGCGAACTTTTTTCTATTTTTAACATTTTATGTCTTAATGGTGACATTGACCATTTACACGATGGATAACTTTCATGCATCCCAAGCGCAAGCTGGTCTTGCTTCAAGTATTTTCGTCCTAGGGGCTGTACTTGTAAGGCCAATTGCAGGGAAAAAGATTGACCAGATTGGCCGCAGAATAATGTTGCTTGGATCATTGATCTTATTTCTAATATCATCCATTGGATATTTTCTAGTAGATAGTTTATCACTTTTGTTAATTGATCGATTAATTCACGGTATCTCTTTTGGCCTTGCTACTACAGCAACGGGAACGATTGCAGCAGATATTATTCCGAATGAACGACGTGGTGAAGGAACAGGTTACTTTGCCATGAGCACAAACTTGGCAATGGCATTTGGGCCGTTTATTGGATTATTGATTACACAGCATTTTAGCTATTCCATTATTTTCTATGCTGCATCTTTATTTGCTGCATTCTCTTTAGTTGCTTCATTATTTATGCATGTACCTGAGGGGGAAAAAGAACGAGTATCTCAACAAAAAGGCTTTAAAATTGGCGATTACTTTGAAAAAAGAGCTTTACCTATTTCTATTTTTATTGGATTTGCCGGTTTTACGTATTCGAGCATCTTGTCCTATTTAACATCCTTTGCAAAGGAACTAAATTTAATGGACGCGGCGAACTTTTTCTTTGTAGTGTTTGCTATATTCCTTTTGGTGTCACGTCCCTTTACAGGGCGTATGTTTGATGTGAAAGGTGAAAATGCAGTTATCTATCCATCGCTCCTACTATTTGCGGTGGGTATGGTCATTCTTAGCCAAGCCCATCATGGAATCACCCTCCTAATAGCTGGCGCATTAATCGGAGTGGGATATGGTACGTTCCAATCAAGCTGTCAGGCGATTTCAATTAAGGAGTCCCCATCAAACCGAATGGGATTAGCAACTTCTACGTACTTTACAATGTATGATTTTGGTATTGGTGTAGGTCCATTCCTACTTGGATTCCTTATTCCTTTTACCGGGTTCCAAGGGTTATTTATAGGCATGTCCATTTTGTCATTTGTTCTCATAGTCATTTACTATTTAGCGCATGGTAAAAAGGCTTCTGCAAGAAAGAAAATGCAATCTGAAGAGCGGTTTTCTGCTTAATTTTCTGCATTTTCTTGTTTAAAAACAAAAAAAATGGGGATGCTTATATTATGATTGATTTTCCAAGTAATCCCCCTTTTCTCCGCCTGTTATATACAGGCGTTTTTTTTATGTTATAACAAAAAAAACCGCCAAATTGGCGGGTTTAAAATTTATAGGTCCATAATCGTTCTTTGCGGATCCAGTCAAGAAAGTCAGCATCTTGGTTTTCGAATTTTTCTTTCCAGTCGACCACCATCGCCTCCGTTTGCGAACGGTGTGCTGTAAATGTATCTACCTTTTTGTTTTCGACGGCAGAAATATCATGGACGATGTCAGGTTGTCCTAAATCGTCGATGCAGTTATTGGAGAAAGCGACACAGTGAAGTTTAGGTCTCTCTTTTTCTTCGATTCTTTCCACAGCTCGGACCACAGCTCGTGCAGTTGCTTCATGATCCGGATGAACGCTGTATCCTGGGTAAAACGTAATGATTAATGAAGGATTAAGTTCATTAATGGCATCTGTAAATAAAGAAGTCAGCTTTTCATCATCTTCAAATTCGATGGTTTTATCACGCAAACCGAGCATGCGTAAATCTTGGATACCAATCGCGTTTGCAGCATCGATTAATTCCTTTTTACGAATTTTAGGAAGCGATTCTCTTGTTGCAAAAGGAGGATTTCCTAAATTCCGTCCCATCTCTCCTAGTGTTAAGCATAGGTAGGTAACGGGGGTGCCTGCTTCTCTATGTAAAGCAAGCGTTCCAGAAACCGAGAAGGCTTCATCATCAGGATGTGGGAAAATAACTAATACATGGCGTTCTTTTTCCAAGGTATATTTCTCCTTCCGTTCTACTTACAGTGAGTATAGTTATCTGCCAATTGGGGCGTGCATGGCGGATTTTTGACACCTGCAGCAAGATTGTAATTATTCAAAGGGAGTAGGACTAATTTGCATGGAAACAGCAAGTTTTCCGGTAAAATCAAGCCCTGCCAGTAGCAATCTCCCATGTTCATCAATTTCGAAGTGGTTTACTCCTTCAGCGTATACCCAGCCAATATTGAGCTTTAAGCCGATACGATAGGGTCCGTCCCCAACTATCTTCCCATGTTCATACTGTATAAAAGCATTACGGATATAAGCGCCTGCCGAAAAAAAAGCTTCATCTACATGAGTGGCATAGGCGCCGTTGGTTGTTTCAAGGTGAAGATATACATCTTGTCCTGCAAAAGAATCGATAGCATTCTGCACCTCTGTACGGTCTATAGGTTTCATTCTACAATTTCCTCCTTAACTGGGCGGCTAGATAAGCATTTCCTTCTTTCTATTTTACTAAATATAAACAAAAAAAGCGAAAAAGGCCGCTCAATGATTTTGAGCGGGCCCTTATTTTTAATTAATTATTTTGTTTTTTCAGCAACCCCGTATTTATGGTATGCACCATGATTGACAGGACCTACATAGTCATTCATCTTCCAAGAATGACGAACAGCTTCTGTTATGAAGTCTTTTGAAACATGAATCGCCTCGCGCGGACTTTTACCTTCAGCCAATTGAGCTGCAATAGCTGCTGAAGATGAACAGCCGGCACCGTGTGTATTGGTTGTTTCAATTTTTTCAGATTCAAGAATCTCAAATTCTTTTCCATCATATAAAAGGTCGATAGCTTTGTCATGATCCAGCTTATTTCCACCTTTGATCAAGACATATTTCGCACCAAGTGCATGAATTTTTTCAGCTGCACTCTTCATATCATCAATCGTCTTGATTGGCGCTGTGCCTGCTAATTGGGCAGCTTCGAAAAGATTCGGTGTAACTACTGTTGCACGTGGAACAAGTAGGTCACGAAGTGCTACAGCTGTTTCTGGATGCAATACTTCATCTTCACCTTTACAAACCATTACTGGATCAATTACGACTTTGTCCAGTTTCAACTCGTCAATTTTACGGGCAACAAGTTCAATGATTTCGACTGATCCAAGCATTCCTGTTTTCATAGCATCGATACCGATTGATAAAATCGTCTCGATTTGGGCTTCTAAAATCTCAACCGGTGTAGGGAATACATTATGAGACCAGCCGTTTTTAGGATCCATCGTAACGATAGTCGTTAAAGCGGACATTCCGTAAACACCGAATTCTTGAAATGTCTTTAAATCAGCTTGAAGACCTGCGCCGCCGCTGGAATCAGAACCAGCAACTGTCATAGCTCTTTTCATAGTCATTATGTGACCTCCTCAGGAGAATTGTATCGATATTATCAGCATACCAGGTAATATCCTGTTTTTAGAATATACCAAAATTTCTATTATGTAAAACTTAGTTGTCACCCTAAATGAGTACCTTTTTGAGAGACATGGAGAGGCTTCGAATAAACACGTTTTAATTGAAAAAATATTATCGGAAATTATGAACCAATGAACGAAATTTAAGAGATTAGGAAGTGGGGATTCCTGGGTGTTAGGGTTTGGTTCATATAAAAAATATGCTATATTCTATCTTTTAATTAATAAGCAAAGTTTGTGAAAGTGTCATTATTTTCGAAGTTGATTTAAAATATGGATACATTGAAAACTTCTTTAAAGGATATATTCCTTATAGCGTTACCATTAGATGCAAGGTTAATCCCGAAATAGGAAGGGGGGAATCAGATGGAATGCACAATGCTGCTTTTGGCAGGCGGGAAATCTAGCCGTATGGGTGTGAATAAAGCTCTGTTGAAGATAGGTGAGGACGTGAACATCTCAAGAGTGGCTTCCGAGTTGAAAAAAGTTTCAGAAAACATTCTAGTCATTACGAATACATCTGAAGATTATCAATTTCTTCACCTTCCGCTAATTCCCGATTTACATAAAGATCGAGGCCCCCTTGGAGGACTACATGCAGGAATGTCCTACTCAAAAACAGAGCTGCAGTTTCTTACGGCCTGTGATATGCCTTTTGTGAGTGCAGAAGCAATAAATGAAATTATTTCCTATTATGAGTCTGATCTAGATGCCATCATCCCTGAAATCAACGGCAGGCTTCAGCCGCTTTTCGCTGTTTACCATAAAAGGTGTCTACCTGTACTAACGGATTGTTTAGTGAAACAGGAATTGAAAATGAGGATCTTTTTAGAAAAGATTACGGTGAAAATTATTAAGGAAACTGACTTTGAGCTATATCATAAGAATCCTAAGCGTTTTCAACGCCTATTTTTCAATATGAATACGAGGGAAGATTATCAAGAGGCAGGGCATATTAATCAAACTGAATTTTATATAAAGGATGGTAGCCATGAACTATGACATTTCTAAAGAACCGATTGTCATCCAGGAAGTGATTGATAAAGTAGTCAATCGTAATGCGGGTGCTGTAACGACCTTTATTGGTACAGTAAGGGAAATGACGAAGGGTAAAAAGACTTTATTCTTAATCTACGAAGCATATAAACCGATGGCAATTAAGAAACTAGAGCAAATCGGCTCCGAAATCAAGGAGCGTTGGCCTGATGCAGAAACGGCGATTACCCATCGCGTAGGTAAATTGGAAATCACGGATATCGCCGTTGTTATCGCCGTTAGTACTCCACATCGAAATGATGCCTATGAGGCAAATCGATATGCGATTGAAAGAATTAAAGAAATTGTCCCAATTTGGAAAAAAGAACATTGGGAGGATGGGGAAACATGGGTTGGTAATCAATTGGAAACTGTTCCTTATCCGAAAGGAAAACCAGAAGAGGTGGATATAGATGATTAATGTACTCTTATTTGCTCAATTAAAAGATGAATTAGGAAAAGAAACTCTTTCTATAGAAGGAAATGGAATGAGTGTGGCTCAGCTGAAAGGGAAAATGAAGATTGAATTTCAATTGGAGGGTCTTGAAACCGTGATGACAGCGGTTAATGAAGAATTTGCCGACGATGAAACGATTTTATCTGATGGAGATACAGTAGCCTTTATTCCACCTGTTAGTGGAGGCTGATTAGATCAGATAGGAGGGAATCATAGTGAACGAGCGATATTCAAGACAGACCTTATTTTCACCCATTGGTGAAGGGGGACAGGTGAAAATTCAACAGAAGCATGTGTTACTTCTCGGGGCCGGAGCACTGGGATCTGCTAACGCTGAAGCTTTGACTCGCGCTGGTGTAGGTAAGCTGACTATTGTGGACAGGGATTATGTCGAGACCAGTAATTTACAACGACAACAGCTGTATACTGAACAGGACGTTGAAGAAAAGCTGCCAAAAGCTGAAGCGGCAAAACGCCATTTGCATGCTATCAATCATGAAGTAGAAGTAAAGGCGGTCATAATGGATGCAACCGCGCAGACTCTGGAACCACTGCTAGGTCATGTTGATTTGATAATGGATGCTACTGACAACTTTGAAACACGGATGATTATCAATGATCTGTCACAAAAGCTTCAAATTCCGTGGATTTATGGGGCCTGTGTAGGCAGTGTTGGAATGACAATGACAATCCTGCCTGGACAGACGCCTTGTTTGCACTGTTTGCTAAAAACTATTCCGATTCAAGGAATGACCTGTGATACAGGTGGGATTATTTCACCGGCTGTAACGATGGTGGTGGCACATCAAATAGCCGAAGCCTTAAAAATTCTCGTTGAAGATTGGGAATCAGTTCGTCCTTCGCTCGTTACTTTTGATTTGTGGCGGAATCAATACCAAACTGTTAGATTAACAAAAGTGAAAAAGAAGGATTGTCTTTCTTGCGGAGATCAGCGGACATACCCATTTTTAACAATGGAAAACGCGACGAAAACAGCGGTTCTTTGCGGAAGAGATACAGTACAGGTCAGACCGCCAAAACCATTGAAACTTCAACTAGAGAAGTTGGCCAAAGACTTGAACGGAAGTGGTTATTTGGTAAAAGTTAATTCATTTCTTCTCTCTTGTGAAAAGAATGGTGAACGGATGGTTGTTTTCCAAGATGGTCGGGCATTGGTTCACGGTACGAAGGACATGGTCCATGCAAAGGCCATGTACCAAAGTATTCTGGGATAGCGAATGTAAAAAGCGAGGCTGCCGGTAGAGGCGCCTCGCTTTTTTATAGAATGCTATATAGGGTAATGTATAAAGATTGATTAGAATTAGTGAGTAATACCGTCTTTATTATCTTGTTTGGATGCAACGATGACGACTTTTCCTTCATCAAGTACTTCCTCATAACGTTCTGCTTCCATATCACTAAGGCCAAGATTGCTCATTCGATTACGAAGTTCATCTCCACGTGATTTAAAGAGATTTCCAACTGTATCGAGGAAGCCTTGTTCTTTCATGCCAACATCTTCTGTATTCGTGTTCTCGGTAAGATGCTTCGAACGAGTTTTGTCATGGGCAAACAAATATACATCATCCTTTGTATACCCGAATGTAACTAATTCATCAATTTTTTCCTTTGCTTGCAATCCGTTTTCTACAACATGTACTTGATACATATAAACTCCTCCTTGAATTTTAGTGTAAGACTTTCTTAAATTAGGTAAATAGTATCTTGCTTATCTTAGTTGTTGATTAGCTATAGTAGTATATAACCTTATTTGGACATGGATAAACATTTTGCAATGGAATAATGATAATAATATTTAGTATGTGGTGAAACGGAACACCTTTTGTAATCGGTAGGTTAAATATTTGAAAACAGGTAATTTATCCTGATATTCGCTATAATCCGCAGTGTATATTCCGTCTTGATTTTTCCAAAGTCTTTGAAAATAGTTATCGACATCCTGGGTGACTTCGGCATCATTCGGAGCGTGGATTTCAACATTGGCTTCGAGGTTATAGTCATCTAGATTGCGTGCAGTGTAATTAGCCGATCCTCCAATAATAATCATTTCATCTGCTTTTTGAATCATCATCAACTTTGTATGAAACTGTTCTTTATCTGTTTTGTACCAACGAATCGAGATGTTTTCATCACCCAGCTTTTCGAATTCAGCAGCAACTGGAAGATTAGGGAGCCCGATTTTCTCACTTCCAAATGCATTTTGATTCGGATCTAATATCATTTGAATTTTCACGTTTCGTTTAGCTGCATCTGTTAAGGCCTCGACAACATGGCGATCGGCAATATAAAACATGGCAAGCTGGATTTGGTCGCCTTTCTCCGTTTCCTTAATTGCTTTAAGAACATGTTTATTGATTTTTCCCTCTGTTAGTAACTGTACAGAAATCGGCCCTTTATCGGCAGAGGCCTCCTTGAATTCTGGAAATGCCTTCGGACCCCCTGAGAATTTCGAAGCAGCTTCTTCTGCTTTAACAAAATCGCCGATGATATTTCCATCCATCTGGAAGGCGATATTGGAGTGGAATCCGCTCGCGTCATGAGGGTTTGCTGATGAAATAATGGCCGTCTTTTCTGTAGCAATCACTTTCCTGTGATTGGCTTTGATATTCATCAATCTAAGATAAGAGCGCACGGTGACTTTTGGAGCGCTTTTGGCCATTGGGTTCACAATCCAACCTTTTCCGCTTTCGCCGAACCATTGGAAGAAGGTCCTGTATACACCTGAATAGAGCGGGTTTGGATCCCGTAGCCGATCTAAATTGGTTACAATAACATCAATGTCATTTTGCTTCAGGGTTTCCAGTGCCTCTAATTGGTAGGCGTTATAGGAAGTATTTACTTCATCAGTAATGAACATAACCTGGAGCTTAGGTTTCTTTTTCTTCTGGGCAACCAGTTTATCTGTTAGAGTCTCAGTTAACTTTGGAAAGTTTATCTTTTCATCATAAAAATTATTAAACAAAAACATATCGATTACGATAAAAGAATTAGCCTCTTCGATAGCTTGATTGATGGTTTGGAAGATTCGCTGCTCATGTTGCAGATTTCCCTGTTTATCGTGATAAGACAGGTCATAAATAAAATCAATATCCTCGACATGATGAATCTTCCCTTCATAAGAAATGCCATCAGGCAAGGGCTTGTAGCTGTTATAGATAATCACGAATGTAATGACGATCAAAATACTAACAAGCAGATAAAATCGTTTTCTTTTGTACCATTTTTTCATAGGGAATCCTCCAACATGGTTAAATTGCTTGCTAACTACCTATTTCCCCAATTTGGGGGTAAATAGAAACATAAATCGTAACCTATTTGAAAAAGGGTAAGAAAATGAGTTTGATATAATAGTATAAAAAGAAGAAAGGGGCTATGGCAGATGGCAAAGCAGATATTAACAAATGATTGGTGGCCTCTGTTGGAAGAGGAATTCAAAAAAAATTATTACCAAGAGCTAAGGGAGTTTATAAAACAAGAGTACAGTCAGCATGTCATTCATCCGAATCAGGATGATATTTTCAATGCACTTCAATTTACTTCATATAAAAAGGTAAAGGTTGTCATTCTTGGTCAGGACCCTTATCATGGACCGGACCAAGCACATGGCCTTAGTTTTTCCGTGAAGCCGGAGGTGCGTATTCCGCCTTCTCTAAGAAATATTTTTAAAGAGTTACAAAGTGATCTAGGCTGTGAGGTTCCTGATAATGGTTCCCTTGTTAAATGGGCAGACCAGGGTGTACTTCTGTTGAATACCGTCTTGACTGTGCGTGAGGGAGAAGCCCATTCACACAGAGGAAAGGGATGGGAGATCTTTACGAATCAAGTTATCCGCTTGCTGAATGACCGACAAAAACCGGTTGTTTTTATCTTGTGGGGGAGGCCGGCTCAAACTAAAATCCCTTTGATCGATGAAAGCCGTCATAAGATCATTACGTCCGTCCATCCTAGCCCATTGTCGGCGACACGAGGTTTCTTTGGTAGCAAGCCGTTTTCTAAAACAAATCAATTGCTGAAGGAAATGGGGGAATCCCCAATTGATTGGAAAATCTCGAATCGTTGATGTGGAGAAGAAAATTGAACGGGTAAATTGTATGGCGTGCAGGCATTTTTATGTAACTTGGGATCCTAATTTTCCAAAAGGCTGCCGTGCTTTTCAATTTAAAACGTTAAACCAACCATCTCTTGATGTTTTTCGTTCTTCCGGACAGCTTTGCATGAAGTTTGAATCCAAGCTGTTAAAAAAGTAGATCAGTATGCAAGGATGTTTTCTTCACCTCAAATTTTTGCTATGCTAGGTATGAAAGTTTTGACATGTATGTAGACGAGGTGGTAAAGGTGGATATTTCATCAAAACGAATGTTAGATAAAATGGAAGAGCTTGTCTTGAAAGCGAAACAGGCAAATTCAGAGGATAAGTTGCAGGGGTATGTAATTGCCATTCAGTCTCTATGTGAAGTAATGGTGGATGAAAAAGCTGGTAACATCAGCATTCCAAAGCCAATCACATTGACCCAGCCTGTTATATCATCTGTATCCAATGTAGAGCCGGTTAAAATGGATGAAGCAAATGGCGCATCCTTATTCGATTTTTAAATTAAATAAAGAGGGGCGAAGAAAAAGTGAAACTGTTTATCATTTTAGGAGCATTGAATGGTTTTCTTGCCGTAGCGCTAGGTGCATTCGGAGCGCACGGACTGGAAGGGAAAATTCCTGATAAATATTTAGCAACATGGCAGACGGCTGTCGATTATCAAATGTTTCATGCAGCGGGTTTATTAGTGCTTGGTTTGTTGGCGGGAAAGATCTCAAGCCCGCTAATTAATTGGTCAGGCTGGCTTATGCTGATAGGAATTATCCTGTTTTCCGGAAGCTTATTCGTTCTTAGTGTTACTCAAATCAAAGTTCTGGGAGCCATTACACCAATTGGTGGAGTTTCATTCTTGGTTGCTTGGGTTCTAATGATCATTGCTGCATATAAATACTTATAAAAAAAGCTGACCTTTTTCTAGGTCAGCTTTTTTTGCATCATGGATGAAAAATGAATTATCTAGGTTATTTTCATATAAGAAACAGGCTCAAAATCACAAGAATTTGAGCCTGTTTCTTATAACATTAAAGCTTTCTTCACCTTGGCGAATACGTGGCAAGCCCAGCGCCTCCAAATGGATATTCATACTCAATTTCTTCGTCAAAGGTAATGTAATCTAAGTATACCATCGGGATTAAGTAACGTTTTCCTGTTTGCGGGTCGCTTATGATTAAGTGGTCGCGTCCCGCAGCCTCAATAATTCCTTTGAAGATCTTTGCATTCCACTCCTTGTTGTTTTCAAACGTCGTATAAACGGTCGCCAATTTCCCTTTATTTAGACGTAGGATGTTCTCGATATAAGATGCCTCGACTGGAAGCATGCCAGGTACCTGTGGTCCGGATGTGGGAGCATTCATCGGCATAGGTATTTGTTGAGGCGTGCCTGCCTTAGTGGGCTGCTGTGGCTGGTATGATGGTTGTTGGTAAGCCTGCTGCTGGAAATTTTGTTGCGGGTAAGGAGCCTGTTGTCGCAGGTCAGACTCATTATTTTCATAGGGGTAATATGGGCTTCCTCCGTACGGATAATTACCATAAGGGTTATTTTGTGACATTACATTCCCTCCTAAATTCAAGGTTTATTTGATTTTGTGGAATTTGGACAATCCGAGTGCGTGGGCTGGAAGAAACAGTGCGATTTATAGCGACCGGTATTGTATTGGTTATACCACTGTTCTTGACAATCCCCGGGTGGCTTAAAAAACCACAATGAATTTTAAGCGATACATAACGGTTGCCTTTAATGATTTACGGGTAAAGTCAAATCCTCTTGACGGGCTAGTAAGATAGAAGTAAAGTTCCTTCACCTCGCTGGAGTTAGGCGTTGCCTTGGTCAATATTCCTTAAGTTGAATAAACATGTGAAAAAATAAATTCATCACTATTGAAAATGTATGGGATGTGTCATAGATTTATTCCACAGCCGGGGAAATAAAAGGAGGGTTTTAAAAAGAAAAAAGCTTCCGGAAGATCCGGAAGCTCATGTCTTATACGTATAAAAAAGAGGGTACGCTTTCTTCCGGAAGGATATTCCCTACAAAGAAAGAACCGAACGCAGCGTAGCGTGCGCTTACTTCATCAAAACGCATTTCATAGATTAACTTTTTAAATTGAAGGACATCATCTGCAAATAGCGTAACGCCCCACTCATAATCGTCAAAACCGACAGAACCGGAAATGATTTGTTTTACTTTACCGGCATAACTGCGGCCAATCAAACCATGTGAACGCATTAAGCCTTTGCGTTCTTCCATAGAAAGCATGTACCAGTTATCATCACCTTCACGACGCTTGTCCATTGGGTAGAAGCATACATGCTTCGCTTGTGGAAGAATCGGATAAAGTCTTGAACGTACATGAGGGTTTTGGTAAGGATCCTCATCATCTCCACCTGCTAGGTAATTACTTAATTCCACTACAGAAACGTAGGAATAAGCTGGGATTGTATATTCTGCAAGTTTCGTTTTATTGAATTCGTTTTCAATTGCATTCAATTCTTCCATTGTTGGGCGGGCAAACATAAGCATGAAGTCCGCTTTTTGGCCAACGATGGAATAGAGGGCATGACTGCCTTCATTATTGCTTTGAGTCGTATTCCATTTATCCAGTAAACCTTGGAATTCTGAGATAGCTAATTGGCGTTCGTCACTTGATAACGTTTTCCAAGAAGCCCAATCAATCAGACGGAAGTCATGTAAACAATACCAGCCGTCAAGTGTTTGTGCTGCTTCACTCATTGCGATCACTCCTAAGTCTTAGTATATCTTTAATATAACATAGTTTAAGTATAAGGAAATTTATATCAGTCCGCAAACACCGTTACTGTTCTTCGGTGTTCAAACAAATTTCATATTTGCCGATTTCATGATGGTGACCAAAGTGGCTGGAATTTACCTAGCTGCTAGAGTATTCTTAATAGAAGATGAAAATGGAAGTTTTGCTGAATGGTTGATATAGAAATAACAAGAGCAGCGTACATAAAAGGAGGAAGCGGTAGTGAGTGATTTATTTCAAATATTAGAATCGAAAATTACAGGGCATAATTTAAAAATCGTCTTTCCAGAAGGATTGGATGAACGTATTTTGGGAGCTGCGGGCAGGCTTGCCAAAGCTAAACTAGTAACGCCTGTATTGATTGGCGATATCGAGTTGATTCAAGAGAAAGCTAGGGAATTAAAAATTTCTCTTGAATCAATTGAAATATATGACCCGAAGAATTATATCATGATGGATGAAATGGTCGAAGCGTTTGTAAAGGTACGAAATGGTAAGGCGTCTGAAGAACAAGCCCGTGAAACCCTATTGGATGAGAATTATTTTGGAACAATGCTTGTTCATATTAAACAGGCACATGGCATGGTGAGTGGCGCAACTCATTCAACAGCTGATACGGTCCGTCCTGCTCTGCGAATCATTAAAACAAAGCCAGGTATTCAAAAAACATCAGGTGCCTTTATTATGGTCCGTGGCGAGGAAAAGTACGTGTTTGCTGATTGTGCAATTAATATTAACCCTGATTCCCAGGACCTGGCAGAAATCGCCGTAGAAAGTGCGAAGACGGCCCTTATGTTTGATATCGAACCGCGTGTGGCGATGCTGAGTTTTTCGACAAAAGGATCGGCAAAATCTTCGGAGACTCAGAAAGTCGTTGATGCTGTCAAATTGTCAAAAGAAATGGACCCTCAAATTCTTCTTGATGGAGAATTTCAATTTGATGCGGCCTTTGTTCCGTCGGTCGCTAGACAAAAAGCACCGGATTCTCCTATTCAAGGAGATGCTAATGTTTTTATTTTTCCAAGTCTTGAGGCAGGAAACATTAGCTATAAAATGGTACAGCGCCTGGGTGGCTTCGAAGCGGTCGGCCCGATCCTGCAGGGACTTAACCGTCCTGTAAATGATCTTTCAAGGGGATGCAGTGAAGAGGATGTATATAAATTAGCTGTTATCACAGCTGCACAGGGCTTAGTGGCCCAATATCAATAAGTCATGTCATGAAGGATAAAAAGTAGAGGGAGATTTATATGTGTGAAACAGATTCATTGTTAAAGCAGCAAGAGTGGCGGGTTATTGATCAATCATCCGTCGGTCCTCAGTTTCCTGCTCTAGAGTCCTTTGCTATGGATGATACGTTTTGTGCTTCCGTAGGGTCTGGTAAATCAATGGCCGTAGCAAGAGCGTGGGTACACCATCAGACGGTTGTGCTTGGTATTCAGGATACGAAGCTGCCTTTTCTTAAAAAAGGTGTGGATTATTTAAAAGAACACGATTTCCAGGCCATTGTACGGAATTCTGGAGGGCTTGCAGTTGTGCTGGATGAGGGAGTTCTTAATTTATCGCTCATTTTCCCCGAAAATGAGCGGAAAATTGAAATCAACCGTGGATATGATGCGATGTGGGAGCTTGTTCAATTGATGTTTGCTGATTTCCAAGTCGAAATGGAGGCAAGGGAAATCACCGGTTCATATTGCCCTGGAAGCTATGATCTAAGTATAAATGGGAGAAAGTTTGCCGGTATATCTCAGCGTCGGATTCGCAATGGAGTAGCGGTGCAAATTTACTTGTGCGTCAATGGAAGCGGTGCAGAGCGAGCCAGTCTTGTGAAGGGTTTTTACGAAGCCGCTAAAGGAGATGCAGAAACAAAATTTACTTATCCTGATATCATGCCATCTGTAATGGCTTCCCTTTCAGAACTATTAGACGTGCGATTGAGCGTGCAGGACGTAATGCTTAGATTCCTGCATGTATTGAAGGAACATAGCGGTAGGATTTTCTCCGATTCTCTTTCAGTGGAAGAATGGCCGTTATACGAAGCTTACTTAACAAGAGTGGTAGAACGTAATGATAAGGTATTTGATTCATTAAAAGAAGACTGATATGAAAAAGCTGTTTCTGTAAGTTGGAAACAGCTTTTTCACATTTCAATATGATGTTATCATTCACTGAAACTGTTAAAGGAACAGAGATTGGAAACCAAAGTAAAATCAGATAAGCCACGTCTTTAGTCCTTTCAACTATTATCACTTGAAGCCATGAAAAAAAGAGCCTTTTTTAGACTCTCTTTTTCGATCTGAGATAACCTATGGTTGGCCTTTACCATGTGGTTGATCTGTAAGCAGAACCCCACATTATTTTTGTTACTCAGCCATTTTTTCTAAATTTCCATTTCGGTCCATTTTGAACTTTGTTGCTGGCCGTTCCTCTTCCTCTAATAAGACCAGCTTTCTTGCCCGATTCATGATATTCATCAAAGTCTCATAATCTTCCTGCATCAAGCCGCTGTTCTGCTCTAGATGGCTGATCTTATTTTCAAGATCTTCATTTCGTTTTTTCAGACCTTTAATTTCGAGCTTCAATCTTTCATTTTCGGTTTTTAATACTTCAGCCTGAAGCATTCGGCCGTTCATAGATTCTAAATAGGCTATAATCGTATCAAGGTTCATAGTCTTTTCTAGTGTTACTGGTATGTTCTGATGCTTTGGCATGAAAGCTTCAGCCACAACGAATTCTTCTGCTGTTTCATAATTAGTAGTTTCTACTTCGGATTCTAATTCTAGTTCCTCTTCTTGTAGGTGAGGAACCATAATATCAGTAATCGTTGGAGACGGCGGTGTATAAAGAAGCCGTTTTTTCCCTCCTTGATCTTTTCCAAGAATCCTTTGACGCTGCTTGCGCTGCTTTTTAGCAAGGGAAAGAGCTTTATCGTAATTATGGCGGACGACTGCATTCCAACGGAACCCGCAAGCGGCAGAGGTGCGGTTTAACTTGTCCCCAACCTCCTCAAAAGCATTCAGCTGAGTGCTGCCTTCCCGCACATGGCGCAATACCGTTTCTGCTAAAAGCAAATCATCTTCTTCTGTCCAGGCATCTTGACGAACCTTCATTTCTACATACTCCCTTTCTGGTAACTTTTAAAATAAATAACTATATAAAATATCGTGTGGCAATGATTTATGGGGTGTTCTACTAGCATTTTGGACAAAATCTGGATTTTTTATACAAAAAGGTTGAAAGGATACTAGTTTTTTGTAATTTTAGGGAAAATAAAGGATGCACTGACTCAGAAATCATTAATTACACCATTTCCTTTTGGCTGGACTTCCCTTTTCACATCCATCTACCCCTCTTGATATTAATAGGTAGAAACGGTAAAATACCCTTTAGTTATGTAAATGGGATGAAAAATAGTTTGTCATAGAAAGGATGGTGACCGAAGGATGTCCAATGAATTCAGAGTGTGTGATGACTGCTTGGCGGTAAATATTAAAACGTTAATTCCCCGTCTGGAAAAGCTTGATCCCGATGCGAAAATTGAAATTGGCTGTCAATCCTATTGCGGTCCAGGCAGAAAGAAATCATTTGCCTTTGTCAATAACCGTCCAGTTGCAGCTCCAACGGAAGACGAGTTACTAGATAAAATTAATAAAAAACTAAAGTAGAATTCATGATAGATAATTAGGGTAGATTGACTACTTTTGATAAATGAAACACGCCATTCATCACCCAGATTCAACAAACTGCGGTGATTTTTTATTTCCTTATTTTCGATACGCAAATCGATAAAAACTTCCGTTTTCTTACAAAATGGTCCCTCTTGCTATCAAGGGGTGAGTTAGGGTTTTTTGTCAAAACACGCTATAATGAAAGCAATGAGAATATGAAAAAGAGGGTAGTTCATGGGATATTCCGGCGAAAAATTACAGGAAGAAAAAGTATTCAAAGACCCGGTGCACCGATATATACATGTTCGTGACCGGGTTATATGGGATTTAATTGGGACGAAGGAATTCCAACGTCTTCGTAGAATCAAGCAACTGGGGACGACTTATTTAACTTTTCACGGTGCGGAACATAGTCGACTCAGCCATTCGCTTGGGGTATATGAGATTGTCCGGAGAATCGTTGATGATGTTTTCGAAGGCAGACCGGAATGGAAACCAGAGGAACGGCTACTTTCTCTATGTGCGGCACTTCTGCATGATTTAGGACATGGTCCATTCTCTCATTCTTTTGAAAAGGTGTTTGACCTAGATCACGAGCAATTCACCCAACAGATTATTGTGGGTGATACGGAAGTGAATAAAATCCTGCTCAAAGTAGGTCGTGATTTTCCTAAAAAAGTGGCAGAGGTTATTGCAAAAACGTATAAAGGCAAATTAGTAGTCAGCCTGATTTCGAGTCAGATTGATGCCGATAGAATGGATTATTTGCAACGGGATGCATACTTTACTGGGGTAAGTTATGGACATTTTGATATGGAACGGCTTTTGAGGGTAATGCGGCCTCGTGAAGAGCATGCCGTCATTAAGCAAAGTGGGATGCATGCGGTGGAAGACTATATTATGAGCCGTTACCAAATGTATTGGCAGGTTTATTTCCATCCAGTGACGAGGAGTGCGGAAGTCATTCTTACCAAAATATTACACAGGGCGAAGCATTTATATGAATCCGGCTATGAGTTTGCTCAGGAACCTCATCATTTTTATTCTCTGTTTAAGGGAGAAGTAACGTTAGCAGACTATTTGAAAATGGATGAAGCTGTGATGCTCTATTATTTTGAAGCATGGGAAGAGGAAAATGATGCGATATTAAAGGATTTATGCACTCGCTTCGTTAACCGTAAACTATTTAAATATGTAGAATTTCATCCATCTAATAGTCAGATGAACAGATTAATGGAGTTAAGAACATTATTTAAGAAGGCAGGAATCGATCCGGATTATTATCTCGTCGTCGATTCCTCATCCGATTTGCCGTATGATTTTTACCGGCCAGGTGAGGAAGAGGAGAGACTACCGATTCACTTGTTGAAAAATAATGGGGAAATCCGTGAATTGTCACGTGAATCTGAAATAGTCGATGCAATTTCGGGGAAAAGAAGAACGGATCATAAATTGTATTATCCATCCGATTTATTGCGCGATGAATCAACGAAGAAAAATATTAAAAAACAAATTCGTAAGCTTTTGGAGCTTTCGGATTAAAGTGGTACATTTTTGGTGAGGAGTGACGAGCCTTGTTTAAGGATCATGCAAACATTATCAATGCGATTTCTACTGCTGGTGAAATTTCAGGTCGGAAAAAACTACAAAAAATCGTGTATATCGCGAAGAAGCTGTCCTTTCCGTTTCATGAAAAGTTTCAGTTTCACTTTTACGGACCGTATTCGGAGGAGTTGACCTTACGAATTGAAGAGCTTTGCGATATGGGTTACTTGAATGAAGTAAGAGAAAAAAAAGCAGGTTATTACCAGTACTGTTATTCTATAACGGATGCTGGACAGGATTTCCTATCCATACAGGAAGTGGAGATGCCCGCTCTTGAAGCTTGCTTACTGGATATGAACGAACAAAATGCCCGTTTTTTGGAGCTCGTTTCGACGGTGCTTTACTTCGATACTTTGGAAAAAGAAGAGGTTATCGAAAAGATCTTTACATTGAAAAGTAAGCAAAAATATACGCTTGAAGAAATTGATGAAGCATATGTATATATTGATCAATTAAAAACAAAAGCTAAGCCGAATTGATGGCTTAGCTTTTCCTAATTATGTAAATCTATTGATCGCTTTTGCGGACGCCTGCTACTGCTAAATGATTTTTTGTCATTTCTTCAATGAAAATCGTTACAGCTTCAGCTGGTGCTCCAGTCGTTTCCGTAACCGCTGCGGTTACTTTTTCAACTAAAGCCTTTTTTTGCTCGTCCGTACGGCCTTCAAGCATTTTGACTGTTACATATGGCATATTCTTTCCCCCCTTTCCCCTTATGTTGTAGTGTTTCACATTGGAAATGGAATTGCAAGATACTGAAATCAGAGTTTTTTCACTTCTTGGTCTTTTGTTGTATACTAACGGTAATAAATATTGGGGGAGAAGCTATTGGAGCTATTGATGCAATTCTTGAAGCAAATAGAACGGTTTTTGGCATATAGTTTGGAAGAACTTCCATATGTCATTGTGTCACTGTTAATCGCATTTACGGTTCATGAATTTTCCCATGCTTATGTAGCCTATAAGTTCGGTGACCCGACTGCAAAGAATGAAGGAAGAGTCACATTGAATCCGATTCAGCATTTGGATCCGATAGGAACACTGCTGATTTTGATAGCCGGATTTGGTTGGGCAAGACCTGTCCCGGTCAATCGTTTTCATTTTAAGAATCCAAAATTGGCAGGAGTACTCGTCTCTTTTGCCGGTCCGTTCAGTAATTTGCTTGTTGCAATTTTGGGGTTTTTAATTTTTTACGGGTTGCTTGCGTCAGGCGTTGGACCTGATTTACCTTTTTTCGTCGAGACCTTCTTAAGAATTCTAATAAACTTAAATATCCTTTTATTTGTATTTAATCTGATACCGCTACCACCGCTCGATGGTTATAGGATCGTACAAGATCTTGTTTCAGCAGACTTGCGGGCAAAAATGACCCAGTATGAACAATATGGCTCCCTGATTTTTTTGATTCTGATTATCACACCGCTGAGCCGTTATACAATTAGTCCGGTTTTGAATAAAGTTGTGCCATTTGTAGGTGGCACCTTGAGTCAATTTTTTTCACTTTTGTTTTTTTAACTGATAAGGAATGACAAACAATAAAGGGGGATATAAACATGGAAGAACAACCAAAGAAAAAGGTAGGGTTTAATATTATTAAAAACGATCCGATGAAAGGTCATAGCGGATATGGGGCTGGGGTTTTGACGCTCGATAATATTTCTCCGGTCATCATCGATGTTGACGCGGGCGAAGCCGAGGTCGATATTGGGGCGATGCATGCGAGAAGTGCAGTGGAAAAAGGAATCAAATTTTTAAAGACTAAGGAAGAGGTCCCGAATGCCAAACCTTACTGGCTTGTTTGGGTGACTATTGAAGCCACTCAAAATGGTCCGCATTATGCAGGTGTGACAGCATGTGAAATGATGGTCGATCGTTCAATTAGACGCGGGTACAAATCCCTTCCGGAGCATGTTAACCGGATGGATAAATCGCTAAAACGACATATCATCGTCGACGACATGGATGACAAATCAAAGCGGATACTTGCGGACTTCCTGAAAAACCATGACGCAGGCATGTGGGAACGCTCATCAGCCCAGCTCAAGCAGTCATTGACGGTTTGAATGTGATTTAATGTATTAATGTATGAAATTTGAAGTTTAGTGAAAAATGCACTTGTAGGAAACAGATAAAATCAGTAAACTTAAAGACAGCAGTTTAGACACTGTGGAACTAGGACAGAAAAACCCCGAAGCCGCTACCGGCTTCGGGGTTTTTCGTTATCCCCATGGCTTTAATACTTTTTTGTACCATGGAGTCTTTTGTTCTTCTTCCTTCGGAGTACGTTTTGAATTCTTGCCCTTGAAGTGCTCTGCACAGTATTCGACTGGCTCAGTTCCTTTAACATAGTAGGTCAACCTCGAAGCAGGACAGGCCTTCGTTGCCAATTTACCGCTTTCAGGATTCACATAAACTCCGATTACATTTTCCGTTTCCTTAAACGATTTTGCGGGTTGTCCTTGTAGGCCTTTTTCCATATAGGAAGCCCAAATCTTCTTCGCATAGCTTTTTTCAGCTGGAACTTCGATTTTCTTTCCTTGATCATAACCCGTCCAAACTCCGGCAACAAGGTGCGGTGTGTAGCCAATCATCCAGCTATCTGTAGAGGTGGAGCCGGACTTTCCAGCGTATGGGCGTGTCAACTGGGAACTGATTGTGCTGCCAGTCACTTTCGTATAGCCATTTAAAGTTTCATCAAAAACCCCTGTAAGCATCTCGGTCATTACAAAGGCTTTATCCGCATCCAGAACCTGTTCCGTTTTCTTAGTATGGTCAAAAATCACTTCGCCTTTTTGATTTTCAACTCTTTTGATAAAGATGGGTTCAACTTTTTTACCGCCGTTAGCCAGAATGCTGTAGGCATTAACCATTTCAATGGCTCGAACACCTGACGTGCCAAGTGCTAGAGATGGAACAGCATCCATTTTCGAAGTGATGCCGAACCTATGCGCCGTATCTACCAAAGATTGTTCACCAAGGAACAAATGCGTTTTTACGGCAAAGATATTGTCCGATAGAGCAATGGCCTGAGCCATTGTGATTTCGCCTTCCGCATATTGATGATTGTAATTGTGCGGCGTGTAAGAAGAGTGACCATCATCAAAAGAAAACGTAGTTGTCTCACTTTTCAAGGTGGTAGATGGTGTAAAACCATTTTCCAGTGCTGAATAGTAGAGCAATGGCTTCATCGTAGAACCAGGCTGGCGAACGGCCTGTGTGGCACGATTAAACGGTGATTCTGTGTAATTTTTACCACCGACTAATGCACGGACTTCCCCTGTGCCCGGATCCATTGCGACTATAGCAGCTTGAATGTCTGAGGACTTGGGTATGGTAGTAGAAAGAACCTCTTCAGCAATGTCCTGTTGTTTTTCATCAAGAGTCGTATAAACCTTAAGCCCGCCCAGTTCAATCGTCCGGTCATCTATATGAAGCTGAGATTTTAAAGCCTGCTTAACAGCATCCTGGAAATAAGGGGCTGTTTTATTGGTTACAGTCCCGTGCTCGCCTTTTAATGTAAGAGCTGTTTGCAAGGCTTTATCCATATTTGCTTCTGAAATGTAGTTTTTGTTTTTCATGGCTCGCAGGACAATTTGTTGCCTTGATTTTGCTTTTTCCAAGTTATCCAATGGAGAGTAGTTGGACGGCCCTTTAGGTATCCCGGCTAGCATGCTCGCTTCTGAAAGAGTTAAATCCTTAGCATCTTTGCCAAAGTAATATTGACTAGCGGCCTGAGCTCCATAGGCGCCATGACCGTAGTAAATCGTATTTAGATAGCCTTCTAGAATTTCCTTTTTGGAATAGTTCATTTCCAGCCGTATCGTATAAAAGGCTTCATTAAACTTTCGCGTCCACGTTTTGTCATGGCCGAGAAACAGATTCCTGGCATACTGCTGGGTAATCGTGCTTGCCCCTTGGACCTTCGACCTTGCACGAATATCGGCAAGGATAGCTCCGCCGATTCGTTTTATATCAAAGCCTTTATGGGTGTAAAATTGTCGATCCTCAACCGCAACAGTAGCCTTGATAAGCTGTGGAGAAATCGATTCCATTCCAGCCCAATAACGTTTCTGGCCATTATCGGTTTCACCAATCACATTTCCGCTATCACTATAATAGAGAGTGGACTGTGGCACAACCAAAGGCGGCGGACCTAATATTTTTGCATACACCAGTAAAGAGAGAAGCAATACAAAGAGTATTGTAAGTCCGATTGTGGCAAGAATAATAAAGGCCCGCACATATTTAGTTGTCCTTTTAAATCGTTCGCTTGGAATTAACTCCAATTGCTTTCACCTCTCTTTTTATAAAAAGAATCTATTACTATTATGGAAAAAAAAGAAATTTTTAAACATAAGAACTGCATTTGTGAAATTTAACTTGCAATTCTGCTAGATTCGTCTATAATTTTTCTAGCTAATGACAATAACGAAAATGGGAAACCTATTAGGTGACTTACTATATGAATTGGAAAAGGAGCGTTAATAAATGAGCATTTGGTTTACTGAGAAACAAACAGAGAATTTTGGTATTACGATGAAAGTGAATCGTACTTTACATACGGAGCAAACTGAGTTTCAAAAGCTAGATATGATTGAAACAGAAGAGTGGGGCAATATGCTATTGCTAGATGACATGGTAATGACTTCACAACGCGATGAATTCGTTTACCACGAAATGGTAGCCCATGTTCCTTTATTTACTCATCCTAATCCAGAGAACGTTTTGGTTGTAGGCGGAGGAGACGGTGGAGTAATCCGTGAAATCCTAAAACACCCAAGCGTAAAAAAAGCTACTTTGGTTGATATCGATGGGAAAGTTATCGAATACTCAAAGAAGTTCTTACCTGAAATTGCAGGTATGCTTGAAGATCCGCGTGTAGACGTACAAGTAGGGGATGGCTTCATGCACATCGCTAAAAGTGAAAATGAATATGACGTGATCATGGTTGACTCTACTGAACCAGTTGGTCCCGCTGTAAATTTATTTACTAAAGGCTTTTATGCTGGGATCTCCAAAGCACTGAAAGAAGACGGGATTTTTGTGGCACAATCTGATAATCCTTGGTTTAAAGCAGACTTAATACGTGATGTGCAACGCGATGTGAAAGAAATATTCCCTATCACTAGCCTTTATTTAGCAAATATCCCGACATATCCAAGTGGTCTTTGGGCATTCACAATCGGCTCTAAAAAGTATAACCCGCTTGAAGTGACAGAAGAGCGTTTCCATGAAATTGAAACAAAATATTATACAAAAGAACTTCATAAAGCAGCTTTCGTTCTGCCTAAATTTGTTCAAGATTTAGTGAAATAAGGGAGGCATGAATATGCGATTTGATGAAGCCTACTCTGGTAATGTATTCATTAAAAGCCACCCGAGTTTTGAGGAATCTGAAGCAGTGCTTTACGGTATGCCTATGGACTGGACAGTAAGTTTCCGTCCAGGTTCCCGCTTTGGTCCTACTCGAATTCGTGAAGTTTCTATCGGTTTGGAAGAATACAGCCCGTATTTAGATCGTGAATTAGAAGAAGTGAAATTCTATGATGCTGGGGATATTCCATTGCCATTTGGGAATCCACAACGCAGTATCGATATGATTGAAAAATTTGTTGACGGCGTACTTGATGCAGGTAAATTCCCATTGGGTATGGGCGGGGAGCACCTCGTCACTTGGCCTGTTATTAAGGCTATGTATAAGAAATATCCAGACATGGCTATTATCCATATGGATGCCCATACAGATTTACGCGAGGACTATGAGGGTGAGCCGCTTTCACATGCGTCCATCATCCGCAAATCAGCGGAGCTTATCGGTCCGAAAAATGTTTACTCTTTCGGCATTCGTTCCGGCTTAAAAGAGGAATTTCAATGGGCAAAAGAAAACGGCATGCATATCTCGAAATTTGAAGTTCTTGAGCCAATGAAAGAAGTATTGCCTCAGCTAGCAGGTCGTCCAGTATATGTGACGATTGACATCGATGTTCTTGACCCTGCGCATGCACCGGGAACAGGCACTGTTGATTGTGGAGGCATTACATCTAAAGAGCTATTAGCCTCGATTCATGAGATAGCGCGTTCTGAAATTAATGTAGTAGGTTGCGATTTAGTTGAAGTGGCACCGATCTATGATCCATCCGAGCAAACAGCGAACACAGCAAGCAAGCTGATTCGCGAAATGCTCCTGGGTTGGGTTCAAAAAGGTTAATGGATGGAAGACTGTTCCTGTTTTTAAGCAGGAATGGTCTTTTTTGTATACTGAGAACAAGAAGACGTGTAGATTTTCTGTATCTGAAAGATACTTTTTAAAAAATTCACCACACGAAGCAATTATTGCGTTAAAATCAAATGAATTGGCATCACATGTTTTTCAGCAGACTATTCCGCCCAATTTAGATTCAAACTTTATTTTCCGCTCCAAGTTGAAACTTCCCTGAAGAATATTTATACTTATAAAGTTAAGAACGACATGATGAAGGAAGTGTAGCTTTGTCTCTTCATGATATAGATAAACATAATATTAAAGTTACTTTACAGACAAAAATCAAGCATGGCTCGGAAACGGAAACGTATGAGTTGGTTACATTTGGTACAAAAATGTATAAAGGTTCCGATTTGTATTTGCAATATACAGAAGAAAATGAAGCCGGTAAAACGCAGACAACAATCAAGCACAAAACGAATGATACGATTCTGCTTAGAAACGGTGCCATTAAAATGAGGCAGCTTTTCCGCTTGCAGGAAGCGACAAATGGACATTATGAAAGTATATATGGCAGGCTCGGGTTACTGACGACCACGAAGAAAATTCATTATCAATGGGATGAGCAAAAAAAGGAAGGGAAGCTGGTCCTTCACTATACGTTACATATGCAGGGAAGCGAACCCGGGCAATATGAAATGACGATTTCCTACAAGGAGGAAGCATAGAACATGAACATAGTAAAAGAGGTACAGGAAAAACTGAAACAAGAAATTAACGCTGCAGTTATTAAGGCTGGTTTAGCAACGGAAGAGCAAATTCCAAACGTAGTATTGGAACTTCCGAGAGATAAAACACACGGAGATTATTCCACAAATATGGCGATGCAATTAACAAAGATTGCAAAAAAAGCGCCGAGAATGATAGCTGAGGCAATCATTGAAAACTTTGATAACTCAAAAGCATCAATCGAAAAAATCGAAATTGCAGGACCAGGGTTCATTAACTTCTACATGAATAATTCGTATTTGACAGAACTAATTCCGGTCATTTTGAAAGCGAACGATGCGTATGGAGAAAGTGACTTTGGAAAAGGTGAAAAAATCCAGGTTGAATTTGTTTCTGCCAATCCGACTGGTGATCTTCATCTTGGCCATGCTCGTGGTGCTGCTGTAGGTGATACTTTGTGTAATGTATTGTCTAAAGCAGGTTATGATGTTTCACGTGAATACTACATCAATGATGCAGGAAACCAAATTAATAATTTGGCTATTTCCATAGAAGCACGCTATTTCCAAGCGCTAGGCCTCGAAAAAGATATGCCAGAGGGTGGCTATCATGGCGAAGATATTATTGGCATCGGTAAAACACTTGCAAGTGAATATGGCGATAAATATGTAAACGTTGATGAAAAAGAACGTTTTGACTTTTTCCGTGAGTATGGTTTGAAATATGAAATGCAAAAACTGAAAACAGACTTGGAAAACTTCCGTGTCGGTTTTGATGTATGGTACTCTGAAACTTCTCTTTATCAAGACGGTAAAATTGACGAAGCGCTTGAAGTGTTGAAGGGAAGAGGTCATATTTATGAGGAAGATGGTGCGACATGGTTCCGTTCTACAGAACTTGGCGACGATAAAGACCGCGTTCTTATTAAGCAGGATGGGTCTTACACATACTTGACACCGGATATTGCATACCACCGCAATAAATTGGAGCGCGGCTTTGAAACGTTGATTAATATTTGGGGTGCGGACCACCATGGTTATATCCCGCGTATGAAAGCAGCAATCGAAGCGTTAGGTTATAAACGTGAGCAGCTTGAAGTAGAAATCATTCAGCTTGTCCATCTATACAAAGATGGCGAGAAAATGAAAATGAGTAAGCGTACTGGTAAAGCAGTGACGATGCGTGATCTTATTGAAGAAGTGGGTCTGGATGCAACACGTTATTTCTTTGCGATGAGAAGCGCGGACACACATATGGACTTTGATCTGGATCTTGCAGTGTCACAATCCAATGATAACCCAGTTTATTATGCACAGTATGCCCATGCTCGTATTTCAAGTATTTTACGCCAAGGTGTGGAACAAGGAATCAGCTATGAAGGTACCACTGATTTCTCTGCTCTTTCTACTGAAAAGGAAGTAGAATTATTGAAGAAATTGGGAGAGTTCCCTCAGGCAATTGCAGAAGCTGCCGAAAAAAGGATGCCTCACCGCATGACAAATTATATTTTCGACCTGGCTTCTACATTCCACAGCTTCTACAATGCTGATAAAGTATTGGATGTTGAGAAGATGGATAGAAGTAAGGCCCGTCTGGGTCTTGTCAAATCAGTTCAAATTACGTTGAAAAATGCATTAGCACTGATTGGTGTTTCAGCTCCGGAAAAAATGTAATAAAAAAAGCGACTGTTTCTTGTGAAACAGTCGCTTTTTATTGTATTGATTAACACTCTACAGCACCGCCGCTAATTCTTTTCACACCACGTACCTTAGCGACATCTTCAATAAGTTTCAACATTGCCCGGTCCTTCATTTTAGCTTCAATCATGAAATCGACGTCTTGTCTGAGTTCCCTTAGTACTTTCAAAAGGGGAATAATGAATTCAAAATCGATATAATCTGCATGCGAGCGAAATTCACCTGCCGACTTTGGAGAAGAAATATGAACCTTAGGTACCGTCCCAGACTGACTCCAGGTGGAGAAAATTTGGATGAGCAGCTCGTTAAGCGGCTCATCGGATAGATTCGCAAGATGGTGGTGGTAATCAAAGACAAGCGGAATGTTTTCCTTTTTACACACGATCAAGGTTTCTGATGCTGTATATGTTTTATCGTCATTCTCCAAGGTCATCCTTGCTTTCACATGCTTGGGGAGCGACTTAAGGTTGTCATGAACCCGTATTATGGCTGATTCTTTATCACCATAAGCTCCACCGACATGGATATTGATAAAAGAGGAGTCGGCAATCCCCATCGCATCAAGCATCTTATAGTGAAACTCCATATCTTTTACGGCATTTTGTGTAATCTCGGGTTTAGGGCTTGTAAACAACGTAAACTGATTAGGGTGAAAGCTAACCCGCATTTTATGTGCAGATATCCAATCGCCGAGCTGTTTCCATTCTTGTTTAAAAGGAGTGACAAAATCCCATTCTACCTCGGGGTGCGTGGCTAAAGGAACAATTGAACTGGACATCCGGTAGATTTCTATTTGGTGAGCTGTATTATATTGAAGGACCCTTAATGTACTTTCAATGTTCTGTTTTGTCACACTAAGAAGCTTTTGCATCCCTTCCTCTTGTCCAAGTGCGCTGTACCGCTTAAAGGTAAGCGTCTTAGCGGGGGAAGCTTCCCAAAGACAGGTGGCATTAGATACATATCCAAATCTAATTTTCATTTAATTCTCTCCCTAAAAACGCGATGTTAAAGAAAAGGAGAAAGGATGGAAGCCAGTGACTCTTTTGCTGTACGGGCTACATTAATGGAGGATAGTGAATCCCTGCTTAATGGCTTAGATTCAGCTATGTCTACCGCCAATTCCTTTTTTACATCTTCTATAAATGCTTGGTCAAATATCAAACAATTGATTTCACTATTTAAAAATAGACTTCGTTTATCAAAATTAGCAGTACCAACATCACAAATTATATCATCAATCAATATCACTTTAGAATGGTAGAACCCTCTTTGAAATTGCAGAATAGTAGCACCTTCCTTTAATAAAATCCGGAAATAGGGGAAGGATGCCTCTTTGACAAGGGCGTGATCCGACATTTCAGGAACAATGACCGTCACAGAAACCTTGCGTGCAAGGGCTGACCTTAATTCCTGAAACAGTGTTTGACTGGGGATGAAGTATGGGGTTCCGATAATGATTTTTTTCTCAGCTTGCTGAATTAAGCGTGTTAAAGTCTGCTCAAGATGGCTTCCGTTCGTGACAATAACCTGATGAGCCTGAGTACCAGGAACCAAGGTAGGAAAATATGCAGGTGTTCCCCGGTAATCTTCGTTTGTATCGTGAACCCAGTCAGAAAGGAAGACTTCCTGCAAATCCTTAACTCCTTCCCCAGTTATTTTTACATGGTAATCTCTCCAAGGATTTAACTTTTCCCCTTGGTTAATATACTCCTTGCCGATATTAAATCCGCCAAGATAGCCGATCCGACCGTCTATTACGGTAATTTTGCGGTGATTTCTTTTTTGTATCGAATAAAAAAGGAAAGGGAGCTTGGGTTTAAAGCTAAATGAAAAATGAACGCCGCTTTTCTTTAATTCCTGAATGCTCTCCCGGGAAATGTTTTTACTGCCAATCCTGTCGACTAACAGTCTTACTTCAACACCCGCTTCAGCTTTAGTTTGAAGTAACTTTAAAAACTCCTTGCTAAATTTATCATTTTTTACTATATAAAAAAGAATATGGATAGAATCCTGAGCTAGCTTGATTTCTTTCATGAAATCATCAAACAGTATTTTCCCTGATGTGAATACAGTCAAGTCACTTTTCCGAGGCGGATATTTAATGTTCGTTACCTGCTTCATATTACGCTTATGCCCTAACTTAAAATCGACCCAACACCAAGTGAAGATCAATAAAAAAATAGAGGCAAGCGTAGTGATTATCTTCAACAAAATCCCCCCTAATTGATTTAATTTAGTTTGGCTCAAGTTACTTGTTCATAACCATCAAAAAAAGAGTGAAGATAAACTACATTTTTTTTCTAAAATAGAAGGTAAATTTACAGAATTGTCGAACTATACAATAAGATGTTGAAAAACAAACTATATTTATTTAGAAAGAAAAAGTTGACTGAATGCTCATTCATTATATAATGGAATTAATCAAATTTCAGAAAAATGCCATATTTTCAAATTTATTAAAATGAGCAACTAGGCATTTTACTTGAATAAAAAACTTTTTAGAGGGGGAAAGAGTGCATGGAAATGAATGGCCTGCTGTGGATTAACTTAACTGCATTTTTACTTGTAACCGCTTACGCCGCTGGATTATTTGTCTATTTGATAAGGACTCGAATAGCTTATATAAAACTTGGTAAAAAAGTGGAATTCGATAACCGTGTGAAAGATCGTCTCGTGAAAATAGGGGTTTATGTGTTTGGACAGAAGAAGCTCTTTAAAGATAAAAAGAGCGGAATCATCCATGCCATGTTATTTTACGGTTTCATCTTAGTGCAATTTGGTGCACTGGACTTTTTTATAAAAGGCTTAAAGCCTGGGTGGCATCTACCGTTTGGCCCCGTATACCCGGCCTTTACTTTCTTCCAAGAAATCGTGACGCTTACGGTTCTTGTCGCAATCCTTTGGGCAGCTTATCGTCGTTACGTAGAGAAACTTGTTCGTTTGAAAAGAGATTTTAAAGCAGGATTGGTTGTTATCTTCATAACAGGAATCATGATTACAGTGTTACTAGGTAATGGGATGGGAATGATCTGGCACGGACACGAAGCAACTTGGTCAGAGCCAGTTGCCTCTAGTATCGCCTACCTATTTGGCTGGATGGGACCAACAGCAGCGACTGTTGTGTTTTATGTAGCCTGGTGGATGCATTTGCTAATCATATTATCGTTCCTCGTTTATATCCCGCAGTCTAAGCATGCTCACTTAATTGCTGGACCAATAAATGTATTTCTTAACCGTCTGGATAATCCAGGAAAATTAAAGTCGGTAGATTTAGAAGAAGAGGTTTTAGACAAAGAAGGCAATCAATATTATGGTGCCAAATATATCGAGGACTTAACGCAATATCAAATGGTGGACCTCTATGCATGCGTAGAGTGCGGCCGTTGTACGAATATGTGCCCGGCAACTGGTACAGGGAAAATGCTGTCGCCGATGGATATTATCATCAAGATGCGTGACCATTTAACAAATACAGGTGCAGCTGTTACAACAAAGCAGCCATGGGTTCCATCCTTCGTTTTTGGCAATTCAAAGGGAAATAAGATAGCACTAGCCAGTGCCACGCAGGGAGCACAGGAATCAGCTGCAGCAACTGAAGCTTACAGCCCGAGCTTAATTGGAGAAGTCATTACTGAAGAAGAACTTTGGGCATGTACCACTTGCAGGAACTGTGAAGACCAATGTCCGGTAATGAATGAACATGTCGACAAAATTATCGATATGCGCCGATATCTAGTCTTGACTGAAGGTAGGTTGGATCCAGATGCTCAACGTGCGATGACAAACATTGAGAGACAAGGGAACCCTTGGGGATTGAATCGTAAAGAGAGAGAAGACTGGAGAGTCCTGCGTGATGATGTTAACATCCCGACAGTTAAAGAATTGCAAAAAGCAGACGAGGAATTCGAATATTTATTCTGGGTAGGTTCAATGGGATCGTACGATAACCGAAGCCAGAAAATTGCCCTTTCCTTCGCTAAACTAATGAATGAAGCGGGCATCAAATTTGCAATCTTAGGAAATAAGGAGAAAAACTCAGGAGATACTCCTCGCCGGTTAGGTAATGAGTTTGTTTTTCAAGAGCTTGCAATGAAAAATATAGAGGAATTCCAGAAAAATGAAATTAAAAAAATCGTGACAATTGATCCTCATGCCTACAATATTTTTAAGAATGAGTATCCGGATTTTGGTTTGGAGGCTGAGGTATATCACCATACTGAATTACTAGCCAAACTTGTCAGTGAAGGCAGATTGGTACCACAGTATCCGGTTAATGAAACGATTACATTCCATGATTCTTGTTATTTGGGAAGATACAATGATGTATACAGTCCGCCACGTGAAATTTTACAATCTATTGAAGGCGTCAAGCTTATTGAGATGGAACGTAACCGTGAAAAAGGCATGTGCTGTGGAGCTGGAGGCGGCTTGATGTGGATGGAAGAAGAAACCGGAAACCGTATAAATGTGGCACGTACTGAACAAGCACTCGCCGTTAACCCAACTGTTATCAGTTCCGGCTGTCCGTACTGTTTGACCATGTTATCTGATGGTACAAAAGCAAAAGAAGTTGAAGAAAATGTAAAAACGTATGATGTAGCCGAATTACTCGAAAAAGCGGTTATTGGTGAAAATAAGTCAATAGCATCTTAATTTTAAAATAAAATTGCCTGCTTCTTTTAAATGAATATATTCAATTGAAGTAGGCAATTTTTAATTAATTTTGAACTAAATATTTTAATTTTTGTAAAAATTATGTAATATAATATTAAGCGCTTACAATAAATATTTTTTTGATCCTATATTGAGCGAGCGTTCAATCAATGTTACTTAAAGGAGGAAAAAATGATGACAAAAACAGTGATTGTTAGTGGTGTGAGAACACCTTTTGGTAAATTCGGCGGAGGTCTTAGCAGTTTGACAGCATCACAACTTGGAGGAATTGCAATCAAGGAGGCGGTTAAGCGGGCAGGGATTGAAAGCAGCCAGATAGACGAGGTCATTATGGGGAATGTGCTACAAGCAGGTCAAGGCCAAATACCTTCTCGCCAGGCAGCACGTCTTGCAGGATTACCTTGGGAAGTGAAAACCGAAACCATTAATAAAGTATGTGCATCAGGACTTCGTAGTGTGACATTGGCTGATCAGATTATTCGCTTGGGGGAGGAAGAAATCATTGTTGCCGGCGGGATGGAATCGATGAGCAATGCACCTTATATTCTTCCGAAAGCAAGATGGGGACTTAGGATGGGTGATGCCCCGCTTAAGGACACAATGATTTCTGATGGGCTTAGCTGTAGCTTTACCGGCGTACATATGGGTACATACGGCAATAGTACTGCTGAGGAACTTGAACTTACCCGTGAGGACCAAGATAGCTGGGCCTACGAAAGTCATCAAAAAGCGATAAAAGCAATTGATGGCGGTATCCTTGCTGAAGAAATCATTTCCGTACAGGTTCCGGTACGAAAAGGTGAACCAATTACAATTGAACATGATGAAGGGCCAAGAAAAGATACATCCTCTGAGAAGCTCGCTAAATTAGGTCCGGCTTTTAATAACGAAGGGACTATAACTGCAGGAAATGCGCCCGGCGTCAATGATGGAGCAGGTGCACTCGTGTTAATGAGCGAAGATCGTGCGAGAAAAGAAGGGAAAACGCCTTTTGCTTATATTTTAGGTCATGCCGAAGTGGCTGTTGAAGCAAAGGATTTTCCTAAAACACCGGGCTTAGTCATAAATAAAATCTTAGAAAAGACTGGTAAATCGATAGAAGACATTGATTTATTTGAAGTAAACGAAGCATTTGCTGCGGTGGCACTGGCCAGTGGGAAAATTGCCAACATCGAGCCGGAAAAAGTCAATGTGAACGGTGGAGCCGTAGCATTAGGGCACCCAATCGGAGCCAGTGGAGCTCGAATCATCATTACGCTGATGCATGAATTGAAACGGCGTGGCGGTGGATTAGGTATTGCAGCAATTTGTAGTGGCGGCGGCCAAGGAGATGCCATATTAATCGAAGTACCAAAGCAGGGCTGATAGATTCATAGATAAATAAGGAGGGATATTCATGAGCATTCATAAAGTGATGGTCATTGGCGCGGGGCAGATGGGATCTGGTATTGCACAAGTTTGCGCAATGAGCGGTTATGAAGTTCTTTTACATGATTTAAAAGAAGAATATGTAGAAAAAGGCTTAGGCACAATTATCAAAAATCTTTCCCGTCAAGTTGAAAAAGGGAAAATGGCAGTTGGGGATAAAGAGGCAACCCTTTCACGATTGACTTCATCAACAGATTTAAAAAATGCCGCTGGGGTTGATTTGGTGATTGAAGCGGCGATTGAAAATATGGAAATTAAAACAAAGCTATTCGCCGAGTTGGATGAAATTACTCCGAAACACGTAATTCTTGCATCCAATACTTCTTCTCTACCGATTACCGAAATAGCCGCCGCCACAAGAAGACCGGAAAAGGTAATTGGCATGCATTTTATGAATCCCGTTCCGGTCATGAAGCTGGTTGAGATTATTCGAGGTCTTGCAACAACGGACGAAGTTTATAAAAAAGTTGAGAAAATGGCGGAATCTCTAAGCAAGGTACCAGTTGAAGTAAATGATTTCCCTGGCTTTGTCTCGAACCGGATTTTGATGCCGATGATTAATGAGGCCATTTATACACTATACGAGGGTGTCGCTACTAAAGAGGCAATCGATGACGTGATGAAGCTAGGAATGAATCATCCGATGGGTCCGTTGACACTAGCTGACTTCATTGGGTTGGACACATGTTTATACATAATGGAAACCCTTCACCAAGGGCTAGGAGATGATAAATACCGTCCATGTCCTCTGTTAAGAAAATATGTAAAAGCAGGGTGGTTAGGTAAGAAGTCAGGACGTGGCTTTTACGAATATAACAAATCATAGAGAGTATGCAGCTAGGGAGGAATGAAGGAATGGATTTCAAGTTTACAGAAGAGCAGGAAATGATGCGGAAAATGGTAAGTGATTTTGCGGTGAATGAGATTACCCCACATATCGAGGCAATGGAAAGAGGAGAGTTCCCCAAAACAATCCTGCATAAAATGGGTGAGCTTGGGTTAATGGGAATCCCGATTCCAGAACAATATGGGGGAGCGGGTATGGACTTTATGTCTTATATTATCGCCATTAATGAAATTTCCAAAGTTAGCCCGACTCTCGGTGTCATATTGTCTGTTCATACTTCTGTTGGAACAAATCCAATCGTTTATTTTGGAACGGATGAGCAGAAGCAAAAATATGTGCCTAAGCTTGCCGCGGGAAAATTGTTAGGTGCTTTTTGTTTAACAGAACAAAGCTCAGGTTCCGATGCTGCTAGTTTGAAATCAAAAGCGGTCAAGGAAGGCGGTATGTATCGAATAAATGGATCCAAGGTATTTATCACCAACGGTGGCGAAGCAGATGTATATATTATTTTTGCCTCAACCAACCCTGAGAAGGGGGGCAGGGGAATCTCTGCCTTTATCGTAGAAAAAGGAACCCCGGGCTTAATCATTGGAAAAAATGAACGTAAAATGGGTCTTCATGGATCGAGCACCGTACAGGTAACCTTTGAAGATATGAAAATACCTGCAGCTAATATCCTTGGCAACGAAGGAGAGGGCTTTAAGATAGCGATGGCCAACTTGGATTCTGGAAGGATAGGCATTGCTTCTCAAGCACTTGGAATCGCTGAAGGTGCTTTGGAACATGCTGTCCAATATGCAAAAGACAGAGTGCAATTTGGTAAACCAATTGCAACCCAGCAGGGGATTGGTTTCAAGCTGGCTGAAATGGCAACGAACATAGAAGCTTCTAGACTACTGGTCTATCGAGCGGCGTATTTACGCTCCAAAGGGTTGAATTGCGGCAAGGAGGCGTCCATGGCTAAGCTATTCGCTTCGAGGACGGCTGTTGAGGTGACAATAGAAGCCGTGCAAGTTTACGGCGGCTATGGATACACAACGGAATATCCAGTCGAGCGCTATTTCAGGGATGCAAAGGTAACCGAAATATATGAGGGTACCAGTGAAATACAGAGGATGGTCATCAGTAAAAATCTATAAAAAAGAAAAAAGTGGGGGACATAGTCATGCAATTTAAACTAACAGAAGAACATGAAATGATCAGAAAAATGGTACGCGACTTTGCCCAAAATGAAGTGGCTCCGTCAGCCGCTGAAAGGGATGAAGAAGAACGATTTGACCGTGAGATTTTTGATAAAATGGCTGAACTGGGATTGACAGGGATTCCATGGCCAGAAGAATATGGCGGCATTGGAAGCGATTACTTAGCTTATTGTATCGCGATTGAGGAACTTTCCCGTGTTTGCGCTTCTACGGGAGTAACTTTATCCGCTCATACCTCTCTTGCAGGATGGCCAATTTACAAATTTGGATCTGAAGAGCAAAAACAAAAATACCTTCGTCCGATGGCGCAGGGTGAAAAAATAGGTGCGTATGGTCTGACGGAGCCAAGCTCAGGCTCTGACGCTGGTGGTATGAGAACGACTGCAAAGCTTGTAGGTGATGAATATATTATTAATGGTTCAAAAATTTTCATCACGAATGGCGGGATTGCTGATACGTATGTAGTTTTTGCATTGACAGACCCTGAATCCAAACAAAAAGGAACAAGTGCCTTTATCATTGAAAAAGACTTCCCGGGCTTTAGTGTGGGTAAAAAAGAGAAAAAGCTGGGGATTCGTTCATCACCTACCACGGAAATTATTTTTGATGAGTGCCGTGTGCCTAAAGAAAATCTTCTTGGCAAAGAAGGAGAGGGCTTTAAAATTGCGATGATGACGCTTGATGGTGGCCGTAACGGAATTGCGGCCCAGGCAGTCGGCATTGCACAAGGTGCATTGGATGCAGCAGTTGACTATGCAAAAGAGCGTGTCCAATTTGGAAAACCAATTTCCGCACAGCAAGGCATCGGTTTTAAATTAGCGGATATGGCGACAGGAGTGGAGGCTTCAAGGCTATTAACCTATCAGGCAGCTTGGTTAGAGTCAGAAGGTCTTCCTTATGGAAAAGAGTCGGCAATGTCAAAACTATTTGCAGGGGATACAGCAATGAAAGTGACGACAGAGGCCGTGCAAGTTTTCGGTGGTTATGGATATACAAAAGATTATCCAGTTGAACGCTATATGCGTGATGCAAAAATCACCCAGATCTATGAAGGTACGCAGGAAATTCAAAAGCTGGTCATCTCAAGGATGATAACTAAATAGAATTGAAATCAGGTTTTCCGGTGAGGAATCGTTCTTCCCGGAATACCCTTTTCATTTTTCAAAAGACTGTCTTTTGAACATTAAATGATAGGCTTTCCAAAAGGGGTTAGAAAATGGAGAAAAGAGAAGTTCATGCATCAGTAAAGGATGAGCGGCTGGTTGAAAAAAGGCGCACACAAATGATAAAAGGTGCGGTGACCCTTTTTAAAGAAAAGGGATTTCATCGTACTACGACGAGGGAAATCGCTAAAGCCGCTGGTTTCAGTATAGGTACGTTATATGAGTATATCCGGACAAAGGAAGATGTTTTATATTTGGTCTGTGATTTTATTTACGATGAAGTTCAGGAAAAACTTCAGAAAGAAATTGAACAGAGTGATGGGACACTAGAAAGTCTGAAACTGACAATCGCTTATTTTTATCAAGTAATGGATGAAATGCAGGACGAAGTTCTAGTTATGTATCAAGAAGTGAAAGCTCTGACGAAAGATGCATTACCATACGTGCTAAACAAAGAAATCCAGATGGTAGGTATGTTTGAAAAGGTCATAACAAAATGTGTCGAAAATGGGGAGCTTCTGTTAACGGAAAATCAAATAAGTCTTGTTTCTCATAACATTTTTGTTCAGGGACAGATGTGGAGTTTTAGAAGATGGGCTTTACACAAAAAGTATACGCTTCAAGAGTATGTTGAACTGCAGACACAATTATTGATTCAAAATGTATCGATTCAGAAAAGTACTTTGATATGAATTCGTTTCAATAAGGAGGAGCTAAATGAGTACAGTTGAGGTGTATAAACCAAAGAACCATATCCGATTCGTGACTGCTTCGAGTTTATTTGATGGACATGATGCATCTATTAACATCATGAGGAGAATCCTTCAGGCTAGCGGTGCGGAGGTTATTCACCTAGGCCATAATCGCTCGGTAGAGGAAATAGTTAACGCGGCGATCCAAGAGGATGTTCAAGGTATAGCGATGTCATCTTACCAAGGTGGGCATGTGGAATATTTTAAATACATGTATGATTTGTTGAAGGAAAAGGGAGCTCAGCACATTCGGATTTTTGCCGGCGGAGGAGGAGTCATCATCCCACGGGAAATTAAAGAGCTTCATGAGTATGGAATTGCCCGTATTTTCTCTCCTGATGAGGGACGGGAGTATGGGCTTCAAGGCATGATTAATGTATTGATGGAGGAGTGCGACTTTTCAACCGTCAAACCATCCTTGCAGGAACGCTTTGATGAACTGATCGCAGGGGAAACAAGCGCCATTGCCCAATATATTACCTTCGCTGAAAATAGACTCGATGCTGTAAATGAATCTGCGGCTGCGGTGGAGAGCCTCCTTGAGCAAATCAAGACATCTGAAAAGCAGGTTCCGGTTCTTGGGATAACAGGGACGGGAGGAGCAGGGAAAAGTTCGCTGACTGATGAATTGATTCGTCGATTTATAAACGAAATTCCAGATAAGAAGGTGGCCATCCTTTCTGTCGACCCGACAAAGCAAAAAACAGGTGGTGCCTTGCTTGGTGACCGAATCCGAATGAATGCAATTTTTTCTGAGCGTGTTTACATGCGGAGCCTAGCCACTCGTCGTTCAAAAAGTGAGTTGTCTTTAGCGATTAAAGATGCCATTTCGGTTGTGAAGGCAGCTGGCGTCGATTTAATTATCGTTGAAACGAGCGGAATTGGTCAGGGGGATGCGGAGATTGCTGAGATATGCGATGTGGCTATGTATGTGATGACGAGTGAGTTCGGTGCTCCTTCCCAGCTTGAAAAAATTGATATGATTGATTATGCCGATTTAATAGTGATAAACAAATATGAGCGTAAAGGTTCCGAGGATGCAAAAAACCAAGTTCAAAAACAATATCAACGTAGCCGTACGCTTTTTGATCAAGATCCTTCTGAAATGCCAGTCTATGGCACAATTGCTTCCCAATTCAATGATCCAGGAACGAATGCATTATTCGCTGCACTAATTGAAAAATTAAATGAAAAAGCAGGGACAGAGTGGAGTACTACTTTTTCAAAAGAAGCGGAAGTATACAAACAAAATGTCATAATTCCAACCGACCGCCGCTATTATTTACGTGAAATCAGTGATACGGTCCGATCGTATCATAAGCGGGCTGGTGAACAAGTCCGTTTTGCCCGCAGACTCTTTCAGCTCGAAGGAGCAATTGAAGCAGTTAAGGAAAATGAAAGTAATGAAGACGTTATCAATTCTCTGGAAACACTGAAAAAAGAAACAGCTTCTAAATTATCTTCTGAATCAAAAAAGATCCTTTCTGGATGGATGGACTTAAGAGAAAAATATGCAGGGGAGCAGTTTGTAACAAAAATCCGGGATAAAGAAATCATCACAAAGCTGAAAACTAAAAGCTTATCAGGTCTAATGATTCCGAGAGTATCACTGCCTAAATATGTGGACTATGGAGAAATATTAAGTTGGGTCTTCCGTGAAAACGTACCTGGCTTCTTCCCTTATACAGCCGGAGTCTTTCCATTCAAGCGTGAGGGAGAAGACCCTAAGCGGCAATTTGCTGGTGAAGGTTCACCGGATCGAACCAACCGACGTTTTCATTATTTGTCAAAGGACGATAATGCCAAACGACTCAGTACGGCTTTCGATTCTGTGACGTTATATGGGGAAGATCCTGATTACCGGCCGGATATTTATGGAAAGGTAGGTGAAAGCGGCGTCAGTATCTGTACGTTGGATGACATGAAAAAATTGTATGCCGGCTTCGACCTATGCCACCCATCGACCTCTGTATCCATGACTATCAATGGTCCTGCGCCAATTATTTTGGCCATGTATATGAATACAGCGATTGATCAGCAGGTTCAACTGAAAGAAAAAGAGTTGGGCCGTTCTCTTACAGATGCCGAAACTGAACAAGTGCAGGCTTACACGCTTCAAACGGTACGCGGGACCGTTCAAGCCGATATTCTAAAAGAAGACCAAGGGCAGAATACATGCATCTTTTCCACGGAATTTGCCCTAAGGCTGATGGGGGACATCCAAGCGTATTTCATTGATAATAAAGTCAGAAATTATTATTCGGTATCCATTTCTGGGTATCATATCGCTGAAGCAGGCGCCAATCCTATTTCACAATTGGCTTTTACTTTAGCAAATGGATTTACTTATATAGAGTATTACTTAAGCCGCGGAATGAATATTGATGACTTTGCACCGAATTTGTCTTTCTTCTTCTCGAATGGGCTAGACCCGGAATATACGGTTATCGGAAGGGTTGCAAGACGGATCTGGGCGACAGTCATGCGTGATAAATATGGAGCGAATGACCGTAGTCAGAAGTTGAAATATCATATCCAGACGTCGGGGCGCTCTCTCCATGCGCAGGAAATTGATTTTAACGATATCCGAACGACACTTCAGGCATTAATGGCCCTGCAAGACAACTGCAACTCCCTGCATACGAATGCATACGATGAAGCTATTACTACACCTACGGAAGAGTCTGTACGTCGTGCAATGGCTATTCAAATGATCATTACAAAGGAGCACGGGCTATCAAAAAATGAAAACCCGATGCAGGGTGCTTTTGTAGTAGAAGAGTTGACAGATCTGGTTGAGGAAGCGGTACTACAAGAGTTTGATCGCATCAATGATCGGGGCGGTGTATTGGGTGCTATGGAGACACAATATCAACGCGGGAAAATCCAGGATGAATCCATGCATTACGAAATGAAAAAGCATACGGGAGAATTGCCGATTATTGGGGTTAATACGTACTTGAATCCTAATCCTCCTTCAGAAGAAGCTGTGAACAGCATGGAGATTGCCCGTGCCACGAAAGAAGAAAAGGAAGGGCAGATCATTAACTTGCAGGCATTTCAGGAAAAAAATAAAGCGTTCATAGAAGAAGCCCTAACTAATTTAAAAGCAGCGGCGATGAACGGGGAAAATATTTTTGCTGAACTCATGAATTGTGTGAAAGTGGCTAGTTTGGGCCAGATTACACGTGCATTATATGATGTCGGCGGACAATATCGAAGAAATATGTAAAGTTAAGGGGTACTCCGAAATTGAGGAGGCCCCTTTTTCAAAAAAATTCCGAGTTTTTTTCGCAAAATGTAAATTTTCCCTTATAATTATTTGGTAAAGGGGCAAAAATGATGAATCAGCCCTATTGGAGTTGAGAAAATGAACCTGAAGATGATTGGATTAATCATAGGTTATATTTTTGCTATCATTATTTTATTTGAGTTGTATGAGCATCAATTAGGCGCCGTTTCCTTTTTTATTCTATCTGTAGTATTTTTTACTGCAGCCTATCGTCAGAAATCATTGAAGAGTAAATAAAATCTGTTTAAAGATTTCTGTTTACATAAACGTAAGGGTAAATCTGTGAAAGTATCAGATAGAACTAGCATAAACCCAATTAGATTGTTTATAATGGAGTATATGTCTAGCAGGAATTGTCGTTATTTTATCGAAATACTGTTTTAGATTATTTTTTTATGTGAAAAAACACAGAATTTAGTGTTTGAATAGAGAAGGGAAGTGCGGAATTTGAGTTTAAAACAATACTCAAAAGAGCAGTTATTGGAAATGTCCTTAATAGAGATGGCATATGATTTGTTAGTGGAAAGAAATGAACCGATTCCATTTAAAGATTTAATAAGTGAGTTAGCTACGCTTCATCATTTATCTAAAGCAGAAGTGGCAAAAAGAATTGCTCAATTCTATACAGATTTGAATGTAGATGGCCGATTTACTTCACTTGGAGACAACCGCTGGGGATTGAAAACATGGTACCCAGTTGACCAAATTGAAGAAGAAGTTGTACATGTTGTAAAACCGAAGAAGAAAAAGAAAGCTAAAAAAGCCGCTGTGGTTGTCGACGATTTCGATGAGCTTGAAGATGAAGATCTTGATTTTGAAGAAGATATCGATGATTTAGACGAAGATGAGGATGACGACGACGATGATCTTTTAGGTGCTCCAGTAATCGACGAGGAACTTTTAGAAGATGACGTAGACGATGATGACGATCTAGAAGAAGAAATAATTGAAGACGAAGCATTTGTCATAGAAGACGATGAGGACGAAGATGAAGACGAAGAAGAGCTTGATGAAGATCATGAGAAATAAATAATCGCCCTTGACTTTTTAAGGCGAAATTTGTAGAATCATTTTTGGGCTCCTTAAAAAAGGACACAATGATTAAATTATATCGCTCCCTTACTTTTATTGTAAGCGGAGCGTTTTTGTTTTTAATGATGGAATGAATAAATGACATCATTTTTTTATTTTTTTAAAATGATTTCTCTTATAAGGGTAAAACTATAGAGAACATAATTAAATGTTACTGTCATTTAAGGGAATTTATTCTTATTCGTGTATCCGGCATGACTCTCACTAAAGACCTTTAAGTAATTATTGGTTTGTACTGCTTTGCGGTCTTAAACGAAAAGGACAAGAAGTTAAAACCTGCCTTGTGCTTTTAAACCGCCAGTGTGGCGGCAGAAAATTAATTTATATCATAAAGATGCGGGTTCTGTTTTAAATGTATTTGAAAAAGTAAGAGAACAGCATTGGATGAAAACATTCTATAGGAGGATATGAGATGACAAAATATATTTTTGTAACAGGTGGAGTAGTTTCTTCCTTAGGAAAAGGGATAACAGCTGCTTCTTTAGGTAGACTTTTAAAAAATAGAGGCTTGAATGTAACGATTCAAAAATTTGACCCTTATATTAACTTAGATCCAGGGACAATGAGTCCTTATCAACATGGTGAAGTGTTTGTAACAGATGATGGTGCTGAAACAGATTTGGACCTTGGTCATTACGAGCGTTTTATTGATATTAACCTTGGTAAACACAGCAATGTGACAACAGGTAAAATTTATTCAACCGTCCTAAGAAAAGAGCGCCGTGGCGACTACTTAGGTGGAACAGTTCAAGTTATTCCCCATATCACAAATGAAATTAAAGAACGGGTATTCCGTTCAGGTAATGAAACTAATGCGGATATAGTCATCACTGAAATCGGTGGTACGGTCGGGGATATTGAGTCTCTTCCATTCCTTGAAGCGATTCGTCAAATTAAAAGTGATATCGGAATCAATAATGTTATGTATATCCACTGTACACTTGTTCCTTACATCAAAGCTGCTGGTGAAATGAAAACAAAACCGACACAGCATAGTGTAAAAGAATTACGTAGTCTTGGAATTCAGCCGAATATCATCGTTGCACGTACAGAAAGCCCAATTTCACAAGATATGAAGGATAAAATTGCGTTATTCTGCGATATCGATAAAAATTCAGTTATCGAATGTCTAGATGCAGATACACTTTACTCTATCCCTCTTGCGCTTCAAGCACAAAACATGGACCAAATCGTTTGTGATCACTTGAAATTGGACTGTGGCGAAGCGGATATGGAAGATTGGAAAGAGCTTGTCAAAAAGGTTACTTCTTTATCAAAGAAAACGAAAATCGCTCTTGTCGGAAAATATGTTGAATTGCAAGATGCTTACCTATCTGTTGTGGAAGCACTTAAGCATGCAGGTTACGCATTTGATGCGGATGTTGAAATCGACTGGGTAAATTCTGAAGATGTTACAAAAGAAAATGTGGCTGAACTTCTTCAAGATGCAGATGGAATCCTTGTTCCTGGAGGATTTGGAGATCGTGGAATCGAAGGGAAAATTGCAGCTACTGAATTTGCCCGCACCACAAAAACACCATTCTTCGGAATCTGTTTAGGTATGCAGTTGGCATCCATTGAATATGCACGCAACGTTCTGGGATTGACAGAAGCGCACTCAGCTGAAATTAATGAGGAAACTCCAGACCCAATTATTGACCTTCTTCCTGAGCAAAAGGATGTAGAAGATTTGGGTGGTACACTGCGTCTTGGTCTATACCCTTGTAAGCTTATCGAAGGAACTAAAGCATACGAAGCGTATAATGATGAGGTTGTTTATGAACGTCACCGTCACCGTTATGAATTCAACAACCATTACCGTCCAGCTATGGAAGAGGCAGGATTTGTCTTTTCTGGTACAAGCCCAGATGGTCGCCTAGTTGAAATCATTGAATTAAAAGATCATCCTTGGTTCGTGGCTTCACAATTCCACCCGGAATTCACGTCACGTCCTAACCGTCCACAGCCACTATTCCGTGACTTCGTTGGCATGTCTTTAAAAAACAATAAAAAACAATAATAAAACAAAAAAACAGCCCATGTGGCTGTTTTTTTTTATTGAAGAATTAATCTTCATTTTCATATTCTTGAATAATTTCTACAAGGGTGAATTTAATTCCATAATAAGCAAAAAGAGCAGCGATGAGGGTTGGATATCCATATCGATTTCCTGTTTCATCGGGGATTAAGCCTCGTTGAATTCGCAAATCTATATGTACATCAGCAAGCTCCAAAAGCGATTCTTCTTCTGATGGAACAGCTGTTGAAACCGCAACAAATGGTATATCCTCCTTCTGAAGCTGTTTAGCCAGCTTTACGGCTTCTGAATCGTCTGAATGACGGCTGAATAAAAGAAACCGATCTTCTCGGGAAATAGCCGCGCCATCTTCGTATCTTTTTGCTTTAGGAAAGGGTTCCGCCCCTTCCAACGCTTCAGCTGCCACTCCTTGCATTTCGCCGAACCCGTGTACAAAAACAGATCCGTCTCCAACCGCAGCCTGAGCTAACAAGCGTCCTGCATCCTCCATTTCGAAGGCTTCCTTTTCCATCATTTTATTAAATAAACCACTTATCTGCGTCGAAAAAATTTTTAACATGCTAGAAACTCCTTTAAAAATAGTACCCCTATTATAAAGGACTTTCCCCTGCATTGACAGGTTTCGGGGCTTAAGGCTGAAAAGACGAATTTACATAATCGATTGAAAAAACAAAAAAATATAAATCCTTTTAGCCATATGGCAGGAATTTTGTTACAATTATCGAATATGAACATAGAAATCAGTGATAAAATAGAAGCATTGACATCTATGTAATTTGACGGCAATCTAACGAACTACCCTTTGGCAGGTAATTTAGTCAGGCAGATACATTTTTTATAATAATAAATTGGGAAGAGGTGAGGTGAAAAAATGTCAGGGAAAATATTAATTGTTGATGATCAATTTGGGATTCGTATTTTATTGAACGAGGTTTTACATAAAGAAGGGTATGATACATTTCAAGCAGCGAATGGCATTCAAGCCTTAGAAGTGCTAAATAATCATTCACCTGATCTTGTATTACTGGATATGAAGATTCCAGGAATGGATGGAATTGAGATTTTGAAGCGGATGAAGGTAGTTGATCCAGACATTCGGGTCATTATTATGACCGCTTATGGTGAACTTGATATGATTCAAGAAGCAAAAGACTTAGGAGCCATGACTCACTTTGCCAAGCCGTTTGACATTGATGATATTAGAAAAGCTGTGCGTGAATACTTGCCAATTCAATCAAGTTAACAGTCTTTATGATTAATATTATTATAAATTAAAGAATGCCACGGCTATCTTTTAAAAGATTGGCCGTGTTTTTTTGGAATAAATTTGAGACTTGATATAGTGAATTTGTTGCTGTTTTTTTCATGTATTGATATGCTAAAAGAGGAGAGATATTCCGATTTATAAGTGTATGTTCCAAAGGTTTTAGGGAATATCTAGATAGAATTAACTTTAAATAATAAACATTCACTAGTAGGAGGAAATCAAATGCCTTTAGTTTCTATGAAAGATATGCTGAATAAAGCTCTTGATGAAAAATATGCAGTAGGTCAATTTAATATTAATAATCTGGAATGGACACAAGCTATTCTAGCTGCTGCAGAAGAAGAAAAATCTCCAGTCATTCTTGGTGTTTCTGAAGGGGCTGCCCGTCATATGGGTGGTTTCAAAACGACAGTTATGATGGTTCAAGGTTTATTGGAAGACATGAAAATCACAGTACCTGTGGCAATTCATCTTGACCATGGTTCAAGCTTTGATAAATGTAAAGAAGCTATCGAGGCAGGATTTACGTCTGTAATGATCGATGCTTCACATCACCCAATTGAAGAAAATATTGAGACGACGAAGAAAGTTGTTGAATATGCTCACGCACGCAATGTTTCCGTTGAGGCAGAAGTGGGCACTGTTGGTGGACAAGAAGACGATATAATCGCTGATGGAGTCGTATATGCAGACCCTCAAGAGTGCGAACAGCTAGTTAAAGAAACGAATGTTGACTGCTTTGCACCAGCATTGGGATCTGTTCATGGTCCATATAAAGGAGAACCTAACCTAGGCTATAAAGAAATGGAAGAGGTACGGGATTTAACACACAAACCTCTAGTACTCCATGGCGGTACAGGTATTCCTACGAAAGATATCCAAAAAGCGATCTCTTTTGGAACATCAAAAATCAATGTGAATACTGAAAATCAGATTGTTTTCACAAAAGCTGTACGTGAGGTTCTAAATAGCAACTCAGAAGTTTACGATCCTCGTAAATTCTTGGGACCTGGCCGTGAAGCGATTAAAGAGACTGTCATCGGAAAGATAAGGGAATTTGGTTCAAACGGTAAAGCGTAATTCTATAGCCATTAGGTTTTATCATTTTTAAATTTAGAATATCCATCGGAGGGGCACTCTTCCCCTTTGATGGTATCTATTTATACGTGCGGCCAAAAATCGCACTTTGTTTTTTGAACAATTAGAATTCAGATGCATATACAGCAAAAAAAAAAGATTACATACGGAGGAAAACTTATGAAATTCTTTATTGATACAGCAAACATGGAAGAAATCAAACAAGCGCACGAACTTGGCGTATTAGCAGGAGTTACGACTAACCCGTCTCTTGTTGCAAGAGAAAAAGGTGTATCTTTCCATGACCGTTTAAAAGAAATTACAAGCCTTGTAAAGGAATCTGTTTCTGCAGAAGTCATTGCGCTTGATTTTGAGGGAATGATGGCTGAAGCTCAAGAACTTATTGCTATTGCCCCTAATATCACCATTAAAGTACCAATGACTCCAGACGGATTGAAGGCTGTTGCGGCTTTAACAAAACAAGGAGTCAAAACAAATGTTACCCTTATTTTTAGTGCCAACCAGGCATTATTAGCTGCTAGGGCAGGAGCAACTTATGTTTCTCCATTTTTAGGACGCTTAGATGATATCGGTCAAAATGGCCTGGATTTAATCTCTGATATTGCTGATATTTTTGCAATTCATGATATCAATGCTGAAATTATCGCAGCTTCAATTCGTCACCCGATGCATATTACAGAAGCTGCTCTTAAAGGAGCCCATATTGCAACGATTCCTTATAAAGTCTTAATGCAATTATTCCATCACCCATTAACAGATAAAGGGATTGAAGCTTTCTTGAAGGATTGGAATTCTCGTACAGAAGCATAATTTACCTTGCCGCTAAGTCGCTATAAATTGCACCGGTAAAATGGAAATAAACAAAATTAGAAATTTTTATCATTTTTTTACATGACTTTTCTATTTTTGTGTAAACTAAGAAACTAGATAGTAAATGTTGTCGGATTATGCAATTTTCTTGTGGTAAAATATTACTTTTTGGAAGTAGCTTCTAAGTGCTTAGCGTGGAAGGGAGTATATTATGGAAAAACTTAAAATTGCCGGTGGCTATCCTCTAAAGGGAAGCATTCGTGTCAGCGGTGCAAAAAATAGTGCGGTCGCCTTGATTCCTGCAACAATTTTAGCGGACTCTCCTGTAACGATAGAAGGCTTGCCTGATATCTCAGATGTTGAGATGCTGAAAGAGTTAATGGAGGAAATTGGCGGCGATGTTGCCTTTAATGATGGAGAAATGACAGTAGACCCCAGCAGGATGATTTCAATGCCTCTGCCTAACGGAAGAGTGAAGAAATTACGTGCCTCTTATTATTTAATGGGCGCGATGCTAGGGAAGTTTAAAAAGGCTGTGATTGGCCTGCCTGGAGGTTGCCATTTAGGTCCTCGACCAATAGATCAGCATATAAAAGGTTTTGAAGCACTTGGCGCACAAGTGACGAATGAACAAGGTGCTATTTACTTAAGGGCAGATGAGCTACGAGGCGCACGTATCTATTTGGATGTCGTGAGCGTCGGGGCAACGATTAATATTATGCTTGCTGCCGTTTTGGCTAAAGGAAGGACAGTTATTGAAAATGCAGCGAAAGAACCGGAGATCATTGATGTTGCCACGTTGTTGACCAATATGGGAGCAAAAATCAAGGGTGCTGGAACGGATATTATCCGTATTGATGGTGTGGACAGTTTGCATGGTTGCAGACATACGATCATACCTGATCGGATAGAAGCTGGAACTTTCATGATTTTAGCCGCAGCAGTCGGCGAAGGCATCTTGATTGATAATGTCATTCCCCAGCATTTAGAGTCGTTAACGGCCAAAATGCGGGAAATGGGCATAAATATTGAGGCTGGTGATGATCAAATCTTTGTTTCTCCAGGTGAGAAATATAAAGCGGTTGATATCAAGACGTTAGTTTACCCTGGGTTTCCAACAGATCTTCAGCAGCCCTTCACGTCTCTTCTAACAAAAGCAAGTGGTTCTAGCATGGTGACCGATACGATTTACGGGGCCCGCTTTAAGCATATAGATGAACTGCGGCGCATGAATGCAAAGATTAAAGTCGAAGGCAGAGCCGCAATTATTAATGGTCCGGTTCAACTTCACGGTGCAAAAGTAAAGGCAAGTGATTTACGTGCCGGAGCAGCTTTAGTAATTGCCGGCTTAATGGCAGAAGGGATTACTGAAGTGACCGGGCTTGAGCATATAGATCGTGGATACAGTCATCTTGTAGAGAAACTTTCAGGTTTGGGAGCAACGATTTGGCGTGAAGAAATGACGGAAGAAGAAGTGGAGCAGCTTAAAAGCTGATCCGTTTCTTGCTGCCTCATTGTGTTACATATATAAAGTAATGTGTTATACTAATATATAAATAAAGCATGCTAGTGCACATTGAGGGGGAACCAAGAATGGAAAGAAGTTTATCGATGGAGCTTGTTCGCGTGACAGAGGCGGCGGCGCTATCTTCTGCACGTTGGATGGGAAGAGGAAAGAAAGACGAAGCAGATGATGCAGCAACAACTGCAATGCGGGATGTTTTCAATACAATTCCTATGCAAGGTACAGTTGTAATCGGTGAAGGGGAAATGGATGAAGCTCCAATGCTTTATATTGGTGAGAAGCTTGGTACTGGGCTTGGGCCATTAGTGGATGTTGCGGTCGATCCTTTAGAAGGAACGAATATCGTTGCATCAGGAGGTTGGAATGCTTTAGCAGTCTTGGCGATTGCAGATAAAGGGAATCTGCTTCATGCTCCGGATATGTATATGGACAAAATAGCAGTTGGTCCTGAGGCAGTTGGACAGATTGATATCAATGCATCAGTACTGGACAACCTGAAAGCGGTAGCCAAAGCAAAAAATAAAGATATTCAAGACGTAGTCGCAACGGTATTAAACCGCGATCGTCATTCGAAGATCATTCATGAACTTCGTGAGGCAGGTGCCCGGATTAAGTTAATCAACGATGGAGATGTTGCTGGTGCCATTAATACGGCATTCGACTTAACTGGTGTTGACATATTATTCGGATCAGGCGGAGCTCCAGAGGGAGTTATTGCAGCTGTGGCTTTGAAATGCCTCGGAGGAGAAATTCAAGGTAAGCTTCTTCCTCAAAGTGAAGAAGAAGTGGCTCGCTGTGGGAAAATGGGTCTTGAGTTAGGGAAAGTCTTGAGAATGGAAGATCTGGTTCGCGGAGATGATGCAATTTTTGCTGCAACAGGTGTGACGGATGGAGAACTTTTACGTGGTGTTCAATTTAAAGGCCATTACGGTGAAACACAATCCGTAGTCATGCGTGCTAAATCAGGTACCGTTCGTTTCATTGATGGAAGACATAGTCTAAAAATTAAACCGAATGGCTTAATTGACTGAGACTATTTTCATAAAAAATTACCGAGAGAAAGCGAGCGGTTTCATCGCTCGCTTTCTCTATAAAAAAATTTAAGTTGAATAATTAAAATAAAAAAAGTAAAATAAAGCTTGGTCTACTAATAATTGATTTGAATATATATAATCTGCCCTTTCACTCCAAACTTCAAGAAGCCTTCAAATAATTTTCTTCTTTACATGTAAAAATGTATCATCCTTTCTAAGAAAACTCTGGTCGGGTACATGGATTGCGGTTTTTCTTCCATTTAACAAACCATTTCTTTTTCAGTATGGGTGAAAACGTTTAATTAATAAAAGTGTGGTGTCATAATGAATTTAACTATTTCCAATTTAGAAAACATGAAACTAAAGGACCTCTATGAGCACGCGCGTGAATATAAAGTTTCCTATTACAGCAAACTGTCAAAAAAGGAACTTATTTTCGCAATCTTAAAGGCACAAGCTGAGCAAGATGGTCTTCTGTTCATGGAAGGCGTTTTAGAGATTATCCCTTCAGAGGGCTTTGGTTTCTTACGTCCAATTAACTATTCTCCAAGCTCGGAGGATATCTATATTTCTGCTTCGCAGATCCGCAGATTTGATTTGCGTAACGGTGATAAGGTTTCCGGTAAGGTTAGGCCGCCAAAAGAAAACGAGCGTTATTATGGATTGCTGCATGTTGAAGCTGTCAATGGAGATAACCCAGAGTCCGCTAAAGAGCGTGTTCATTTCCCAGGCTTAACACCGCTGTATCCAAACAGACAAATTAAACTGGAAACAACACCGAAGAATTTATCAACGAGAATTATGGATGTCTTAGCACCTGTTGGTTTTGGACAGCGTGGTTTGATTGTTGCACCGCCAAAGGCTGGTAAAACGATGTTAATCAAAGAAATTGCTAATGCCATAACCACGAATCATCCGGAATCGGAATTGATTGTATTGCTTATTGATGAACGTCCGGAAGAAGTAACAGACATTGAACGTTCCGTGGCTGGGGACGTGGTTAGTTCGACGTTCGATGAAGTGCCGGAGAACCATATCAAAGTGGCAGAACTAGTGTTAGAACGGGCAATGCGCCTAGTTGAACATAAACGTGATGTTATTATTTTAATGGACAGTATTACTCGTCTGGCACGTGCATACAACCTTGTCATTCCGCCAAGCGGTCGTACACTATCCGGAGGGATTGACCCGGCTGCATTTCACCGGCCAAAACGTTTTTTCGGTGCAGCTAGAAATATCGAAGAGGGTGGTAGCTTGACGATTCTTGCTACAGCTTTGGTAGATACAGGTTCCCGAATGGACGACGTCATTTATGAAGAGTTTAAAGGTACAGGTAATATGGAGCTTCATTTAGATCGGGCCCTTGCAGAAAGACGTATTTTCCCAGCGATTGATATTCGTCGCTCTGGTACTCGTAAAGAAGAACTGTTAATTCCGAAAGATCGTTTGGATAAACTTTGGGCAATTCGGAAAACAATGTCTGATTCACCTGATTTTGCCGAAAAATTCCTTCGCCGTTTAAAACAGACAAAAGGAAATGAAGAATTTTTCAGTAAGTTGGATGAAGAGATGTTAGAAATGAAAAAGGGACCAGCAAACGCAAAACGTTCGTAAACAGGGAAAGAAACAAACTGTTGCACAACTACTCTTAAGTTGCTATAATGAGTTCATGTGTTTTTACAATAAATGTGAGGGTACTTTTCCCACACCTTGAAGTATATAACTCTGTTTCGAATGATTCAGGGCAGAAGGAGCTGAAAAGAATGAAAACTGGAATTCATCCAAATTATAAACTTTCAAAAGTATCTTGCTCTTGCGGAAACACTTTTGAAACTGGTTCAGTTAAAGAAGAGATCAAAGTTGAGACTTGTTCAGAATGCCACCCATTCTATACTGGTCGTCAAAAATTCGCTGAAGCTGGCGGACGTGTTGATCGTTTCAACAAAAAATACGGTATTAAATAAGCCGGACTTTTCAAAAAACAGGCAAGTATTTTTCTTGCCTGTTTTTTCTTTTCTGTAAACAAGTTTGAATTTATATAAAGCCGGGTCTAATTCCATTATGGCCAAGGGATTGACAGGTGGAAGGGAGTAGCTGTTTCCATGTATGTAATGAAACAAACAGGCTGGATCGAGCTTATTTGCGGAAGCATGTTTTCAGGTAAATCTGAGGAATTGATTAAACGAGTCAGCCGTGCTCAATTTGCTAAAGAGCAAATAGCTGTTTTTAAACCTGCTATAGATAATCGCTATGCGGAAGAGGCTGTCGTATCACACAATGGGTCCTCTGTGATGGCAAAACCTATTGCCCATTCAACAGATATTTTTAAGTATTTAGACAAGCCCTTAGATATCATTGCAATAGATGAAGTGCAATTTTTTGATCATGAAATTGTAGGGGTTGCCCAGCATCTTGCGGACAGCGGTTATCGAGTGATTATGGCAGGACTCGATCAAGATTTCAGAGGTGAACCATTCGGTCCTATGCCTGCTTTATTGTCGCTAGCGGAATCAGTAACAAAGCTACAGGCTGTGTGTGAAGTGTGCGGATCACCTGCGAGCAGGACACAACGATTGATTAATGGTGCACCGGCCTCCTATGATGAGCCGATCATCCTTGTAGGTGCATCGGAATCATACGAGCCCCGTTGCCGCCATCACCACGAAGTCCCAGGCAAGCAGACGGCAGGGATTAAAGAACATATTTAAATCATGGTGCCTTAAGGTCCAAAGAGATCTTAGGGCACTTTTATTAATTACAGAAGTTCAGCTAAAAAAGAGCCTAAGGGAAAACTGCTATTACCTTGAGTGTTAGAGTGGCAAAACCTTGTGTTTTATTGATATCAAATTCAAGAGGGTATCCTTTGTTGTTACTTATTTAGCCCTGTGTGTCCCTTTCATGGATCAATCATTAGACCTGTATAAGTCTCTTCATTTTTCTATTCCCCCTCTCGCCTACTCAAAACTATTCAGTCCTATACGTTACCGCATTCAATTGCTTTTAAATTCTTGATTTAGAGTTTTATCAAACTTGATTTTATGCTAATAATAGAGTTGTTTAATTATAGAAAAAATCGTATACTTGACACAAAAGTCGTTTACTATTGTTGTTGTTGTTGTATGGAAAAAATTCTTTTCTAATATCTCTTGCAAAGTGAGTCCTTCAGTAGATAATAAAGCTGTTTATTATCAAATAAACTATTTAGATAAGGGATAGACGAGAATAGACACCAAATCAGCAGGTGCCTATTCTCGTCTTATGCTATTTTATGTAGTTTAGTTTCCACAATTTTTATTCCGCGAAATTGTTTATCTTCATCGTAGTCATGATTTGTAATACCTCCTGTAACAACACCTGCCAGAAAGATGCTATGGACATTTGCCTTATACGTATCTGAATTAATTGAATAATGTATTTTTTGTGTACCAATTAGTTGTTTATTCCTGTAAATCGGGTGAGGTATGCACCCGTGAAATTCACCTAATTTTACAGGCGGGTTAAGTATTTAACCTTTATTAGAAAGATATTAATTTATGGGGTGTGACAAATGAAAAAGAAATTGTTTGGAATTATAGTATTAGCTACATTAGTTTCATCTTTTATGTTAGGGGGTTGTAATCAACAACTCGATCAATCTGGTGATGCAAATGGTGAGGGTATTCAGAAGAAAAAGGACGAACTTGTGATGGCTTTTGGATCTGAGCCTGAAGCAGGTTTTGATCCAACGACTGGATGGGGACGTTATGGTTCACCGCTATTCCAGAGTACTCTACTAAAAAGAGATAACAAGTTAAACATTGTAAATGATATTGCAACCAGTTATAAAGTCAATGAAGATGGCAAGGTTTGGACTGTAATCTTGCGTAAGGATGTGAAATTTTCAGACGGTCAACCATTAACCGCTGATGATGTAGTCTTTACATTTGAAACAGCTACTAAAAATGGGTCAGTTGTTGATCTTAATGGTATGGATAAAGTAGAGGCAATGGATGATTACACAGTAAAATTCACATTAAAAGAACCTCAATCAACATTTGTTAATTCTTTAGTAGGAACGGGAATTGTCCCAAAACATGCATATGGAGCAGACTATGCTGAAAACCCTATAGGTTCAGGGCCTTATCAGCTCGTTCAATGGGACAAGGGGCAACAGCTTATTATAAAGGCTAATCCTGAATACTATGACAAAAAGTCGTATTTTAAAAAGATAACCTTTTTATTCTTAAACGAGGATGCGTCATTTGCTGCTGCACAAGCGGGAAAGGTTGATCTTGCCTATATACCAGCTGCGTTTAGTAACCAGGAAGTACCTGGAATGAGACTGGAATCAGTAAAAACCGTAGATAATCGGGGAATCGTCTTCCCATTTATAAAGTCAGGGGATTTTACTGAAGATGGTTTACCAATTGGTAACGATGTAACAGCCGATCCAGCTATTCGTCATGCGATAAATATTGGAGTAGACCGAAAAGCACTTGTGGATGGAGTCTTAGAAGGACGCGGGACTCCAGCCTATACTTCAGTGGATGGCCTTCCTTGGTGGAACCCAGATACAGTCATTAAAGATGCTGATTTGGACGGTGCGCGAAAACTTTTGAAAGAAGCCGGGTGGAAGGATACAGATGGAGATGGGATTCTTGAGAAAGACTCTTTGAAAGCGGAGTTCACTCTTTATTACTTAGCGAGTGATGCAATAAGACAATCTCTTGCCATTTCTGTGGCCGATATGATCGAGCCACTAGGAATTCATATTAAATTAGAAGGTGGAAGCTGGGATATTATTGAAAAGAAAATGTATTCGAATGCTGTCCTTTTAGGTTGGGGAAGCCATGACCCTCATGAGATGTATAACATTTATAGTAGTGAATTTGCAGGGGTAGACTATTATAATACTGGTTTTTATCAAAACAAAACGGTAGATGATTATTTTGAAAAGGCTCTTCGCGCTACAAGTGAAACAGAAGCAATTGAGTTTTGGAAAAAAGCGCAATGGGATGGAACAACAGGTTTAAGTGCGAATGGCGACGCTCCATGGGCCTGGTTAGTGAATATTGATCATTTATATTTAGTGAAAGATGGACTTGATATCGGAGAACAAAGAATCCATGTTCATGGTCATGGTTGGCCTGCAACAGATAATATAGTTGAATGGAAATGGACTAAGTAACTGTGCGTAAATATATAGGTGGAAAGCTTGGATTATTTTTATTGTTGAAAGGTTTAAGAATGGTCACATTATTATTTGCCATTTGTTTAATTTCTTTTCTATTAATAAAAAACTCTCCGATTGATCCAATTCAAGCCTACATCGGTGCAGATATGTTGAAGGTAGGACCTGAGCAACGGGAGAAGATAGCTGAATATTGGGGAGTTGACCAACCAGTTATGGTGCAGTTCTTGAATTGGGGCTCTGCTTTGCTAACAGGTGATTTAGGAACTTCAATGATATTTCGCCGCCCGGTAATTGACATAATTGGTGAACGATTCTTAAATTCCCTAGCGCTCATGATATCAGCTTGGGTATTATCAGGTATGATTGGATTTGCCATGGGTGTTGTAGCGGCAATGAAAAAGGGGACTTGGGTTGATCGAATAATAAAATGGTACTGTTTCACACTAGCTTCAACTCCTACCTTCTGGATGGGGCTCCTTATTCTTATCGTTTTTGCCGTTTGGCTAAAATGGTTTCCAATTGGAATGGGGGTTCCAGCTGGGGTCCTTGCGGAAAATGTCACAATGGTGGATCGAATCAATCATCTTATTCTGCCAGCGATCACACTTAGTATAGTTGGGGTCGCTAATGTGGCACTACATACGCGCCAGAAGTTGATTGATGTTCTTGCTAGTGATTACGTCTTATTCGCTAGGGCGAGAGGTGAACAAGGTTTTGTCTTGTTTTGGAGACATGGATTACGTAATGTTGCTTTGCCAGCGATTACCTTGCAATTTGCGGCTTTTAGTGAATTGTTTGGTGGAGCAGTGCTGGCTGAGCAAGTTTTTTCATATCCCGGTTTAGGACAGGCTACGGTAGAAGCGGGGCTAAGGGGAGACGTTCCCCTTTTATTGGGATTAGTTATATTTAGTACAATATTTGTTTTTGTAGGAAATTTACTGGCTGATTTGAGCTATCGTTTATTAGATCCGAGAATGAGGGAGGGGAGAAGATATGATTTCAAGCCTCAAATTAAAAAATAAAGATAATCATAAACAACTTCCTTCGAATCGAAAGCGACTGGACGCTTTTTATAATCCTAATTTCAATTATTTTTTTAGTAATTGTTATATTAGGAGGTGTTTTAATTGATGAGGGGAGAATTGTAACAAATCTTAATGATCGAAATGCTCCTCCATCCCTAGACCATCTCTTTGGTACCGATTGGTTAGGTAGAGATATGTTTACAAGAACGGTAATGGGACTTTCTTTAAGTATAGGAGTTGGATTGATTGGAGCAATTGGAAGTGCGTCAATTGCTCTTTTCTTGGGTATGGCAGCAGCAACAATGGGGAAAATGGCAGATCGTCTTATTTCATGGCTCATCGACCTTTTTCTGAGTGTACCACATCTCGTAACTCTTATTCTTATCGCTTTTACATTAGGGGGAGGATTTAAAGGAATTGTAATTGGATTAACTTTAACACATTGGCCAAGTCTTGCTCGAGTCATCAGGGCAGAGGTTATGCAAGTCCGTTCAGCGGAATATGTTCAGGTTTCACAGAAAATGGGGAAATCCCAATGGTGGATTGCTTTGCATCATATTCTTCCACATATAGCTCCACAACTCTTAATTGGTTTTATGTTACTGTTTCCTCATGTTATTTTACATGAGGCGGCAGTTACATTTTTAGGTTTAGGATTGTCGCCTCACGAGCCGGCAATTGGAATTATTCTATCAGAATCGATGAAGTACTTATCTTCAGGTATGTGGTGGCTTGCCTTTTTTCCAGGGCTTTGTTTGCTGATTATCGTTAGAACGTTTGATCAGATTGGAGAGAATATCCGGATGCTCATAGATCCTAATAGGGCTCGAGATTAATCAGATATGCTACGTTCAATATTAAGAGGAGTTAACAAATGCCTATTCTTGAAGTGGAAAATTTATCAGTATCTTTTAAGCAATATACTGGACTTAAACAGAAAACTCATAAAGTTATATCAAGTTTAAATGTTACTCTTGAGGCAGGTGAGATTCTTGCTGTTGTTGGAGCGAGTGGATCGGGAAAAAGTCTGCTCGCACATGCCATTCTAGGAATATTGCCGAGAAATGCAAGTATAAGTGGAGTAATTAAATATGCGGGAGAGGAACTCACCCCTGATCGGCAAACTGTATTAAGAGGTAAGGAAATTGCTCTTGTACCACAATCGGTAAACTTTCTAGACCCACTCATGCGTGTTGGAAGTCAAGTCCGTACTTCTGTAAAAAATGGGGATGCTGTATCGGTTCAACGAGAGGTTTTTGAGCGCTATCACTTAAGGCAAGAGGTTGAGAAAATGTATCCATTTCAACTTTCTGGAGGTATGGCCAGGAGGACGCTTCTATCCACTGCAATGGTAAGCGGAGCAAAGGTGATTATTGGGGATGAGCCTACTCCAGGGCTCGACCCCGATGTAATAAAGGAAGCGCTAAATAATTTTAGAGAGGTTGCCGACAATGGTTGTGCGGTGATGCTGATAACTCATGATATTGAATCGGCCCTTAATATTGCAGATAAAATTGCCGTATTTTATGCAGGAACTACAGTAGAGGTAGCTCCAGTGGAGAACTTTAAAGGTCACGGTGAGGAAATACGGCATCCTTATAGTAAGGCTTTGTGGAGAGCATTACCTCAAAATGATTTTATTCCAATTCCAGGTTCGCAACCTCATCCAAGTTCATTACCAGCGGGATGTTTGTTTGCACCACGTTGCGAAATGGCAACACCTGAATGCCGGCAAGTACAACCTGAAATGCGAAAACTTAGGGGGGGAATGGTGAGGTGTATTCATGCAACTTGAAGCAAAAGACATCGGATTTCGATATGGAAATGGACCATGGCTGTTTCAAGGAGTCAATTTAACGCTAGAGCCAGGAGAAATCGTTGGCATCACTGGTCCAAGTGGATGTGGGAAAACAACTTTTTGCCGGATTTTAGCGGGTTTTGAGACACCAATTGAGGGAACTGTGACCTTTAATAGTGCTCCATTACCAAAGAAAGGATATCATCCTGTTCAATTGATCTTTCAGCATCCAGAAAAAGCGATTAATCCACGATGGAAGATGCACAAGATTCTTAATGAAGGATGGAAACCCAATAAAGAGGTGTTAGAATTACTGGGAATTGATCGGGAGTGGCTAGAACGATGGCCTAACGAACTATCGGGAGGAGAGCTACAACGATTTTGTGTTGCCCGTGCATTAGGACCCAATACTCGATTTCTAATTGCAGACGAAATGACAACAATGCTTGATGCAATCACACAAGCTCAAATCTGGCATGCGGTCATTGAAATTGCTAAAAAGAGAAAGATGGGAATAGTAGTTGTAACTCATGAATCTAAGCTTATGCAAAGACTTTGTCAACGTGTGATTGATTTAAATGATTTTAGTTGAGATAAAGAAATTAATTGAATGACATTCGAAAAGGAGATCTCTTTAACAGAGACCTCCTTTCTTATATTATCTATTTCTAATCATTCTCTTTACTATTATTTTCGTGTTCCGCTACTTTTTCATGGATTTCTGATTCAATTGCCTCAACCAGATCCTCTTCAAGCTTTTGCTTTGGCTGAGGATGGAACCATTGAATTTCTCCTTCATGAACAAAGCCTTTGAATTCCTCTCCCTGCACTTGAAAAGAAAATTGTCTGCGTTCATGTACCCGGTCTTCAAATGCTGGTTTTAATTCAAGGTCTTTAATCTCTTTTGAAATTCCATAGTGTCGCATTAATGAATGTATGGTAGTTTCAATAATGTCCACTTTACTTCCACCAATCATTTGTTTTGGGTGAGGGTGGAGCCAATGAATTTCATCCTCATGAAAATGCCCCTTGAATTCCTCTCCTTGGACCTTAAAAGTGAATGCGTGTCGCTCGTGAACACGGTTCTCAAACACTGTTTCTACCTCAAAATCTTCAAGTTCGGGTTTTGTATTCTTATCTTCGGGCATACTGTATCCCCTCTCACGAAAGTTTCTACTTAAATATTTTTCCTAGATTATCGTAAATATTGAGTTACAAGATCGGTAAAATACCGGAGTAATCTATTAATTGCCTATTATATAGGTCTTTATTTAAGACTGTCATTTAAAGGGCGCAGTTCATGGGAAATCGGTCTTTAATAGCACAGTGTAATGTGAATTTAGGAACTCAAAATAAATACAATATACAATGGCTCATCTGGCTGTGCCTTTTAAAGGAGCAGCCTCCGATGAATGTATTAATATTTCCGTAAAAAGCTTGGTGTACGATTATTCCACTTCTCGCTGAGGATCTTTTGGCACTGATCCAATATTCGTTCAATGACTTGGGTAGAGTTGGCTAGGATTCGTATGCTAAAGCCTGGCACGGCTAGCTTTGAAATTCCAAATTTAAAACTCGATTCTTCTATTTGAATCACTTCATACAATTCATCGAGAAGAGAATTATTGGTATATTCGCTGACCGCAATCATAGAGCCTAGGTGAGTATAGCCTTCCATGAAACCTAGACCCGAAAGTGTTTGTTGTTCTGGCATTAATTTGATATGGTCAAACACACCAAGTTTACCATTCAGATAAACCTCAGTAACTAATTGAATGGTATTATAGCTAAACTTTTTACCCTCCGGGGACCAGCCAGGTGTGAGAATATCTGTGTAAATAAACGTTGCTCCACTTTCCATATGAACTACATTTTTTTGCTTGTAATGAGCATTTTCATAAGCAATTAGCGGATCTGGAAGGTATTCTAAATAACTGCCTTTTTGCAAGTGAATTTGGGTTTCCTGATAGGCATAGCCTTTCGGCGTTTTATATACTTTTGTCGCAGATTGGGTAGTTAAAGTAACTTTAGAGCCTTCATCGGCTGATATCTCCATCTTGTATCGATCGCCGTCTAAATAGCCGCCGCCGGGATTTAGAAGGTAATAGCAGACCTGACCTGAATCATCAAAGTAAATCGGTCGCATAACTTTGAGTGCACCTTGAAAATACACCCTTTTTGCGACGGTTTTCCCTTTCCGTTCTTCTAGGTCCAGAGATAAAGTGCCAGTCCAATCTGTCATATTAATCTAAACCTTTTAATAAAGCATGCTGCTTAATCCAGTCGATTACTTCAGGAAGGCCATCATCATTTTTTAAATTGGTAAAAACGAATGGTTTGTCACCACGGAATACTTTAGTGTCCTTTGCCATTACTTCAAGGCTGGCACCGACATATGGAGCAAGGTCCGTTTTATTAATGATGAACAAATCAGATTTAATCATACCTTGTCCGCCTTTGCGGGGGATTTTTTCCCCTTGGGCAACATCAATAATATAAATAGAAAAGTCAACTAGTTCGGGGCTGAAAGTAGCTGCAAGATTGTCTCCGCCACTTTCAACAAAAATAAGTTCAACGTCCGGGTGACGCTCGATTAACTCATCGATAGCGGCGAAGTTCATGGAAGCATCTTCGCGAATGGCGGTGTGAGGACAGCCGCCCGTTTCCACACCAATGATCCGATCCTCTGGAAGAACACCATTTTGTATTAAAAATTTAGCGTCTTCTTTTGTGTAAATATCGTTTGTGACAACTGCCATTTTTATTTCATTTTCGAGATGGCGTGTCAATTTTTCTACAAGCATTGTTTTACCTGCCCCAACAGGTCCTCCAACACCGATTCTTATTGGTTCCATTAAAACACTCCCTTTACTGATTCTTTCAAAAAAATTAAGACATAAATATTCGAATGTTAACGCGTTCATGTTTCATTTGAGACAGTTCAATACCAGGAGAAACGATGCCAAAATCATCTTTCGTTAGTTGCAGAATTCTTTCCACAGCCTGTGTTAATTCTGGTATAAAATTGTGAGTAATTGTTTGGCCTGCTGTTTGTCCAAGAGGAATGGCTCGTACCGCATTTTGAACTTGGCTGGAAATAGCAGAATACAAATAGTAGAGGATGGTGTCTGGTTTTGTTACCCCAAGTCCATGTGCTACCATCGAAAATACAATAGCGGGATGGCCGAATGAACTCTTTCTCTTAATTTCCGCTCTATATTGTGAGAGGATTGGCATGCCGTATAGCGATTCTGTGAGTTTTAGCATTCGATCCCCAATCATTTGTGTTCCTTCCCGCGTTTCCCTCGGCAAGTTTTGGACAGTTAATAGCCGATCCAGGTTCCATATTTCTTGAATATCCTCATCCATAAGAGCTTCATAAACGAGACGAGAGGCAAGCCCATCTGAGTAGATGAGCTGCTCATGTAAATACACTTTAAGCCACTGGAAAAATGTCTTCTGGTCCTTAACTTGATCTTCTTGTATATAACTCTCCAGGCCGAAAGAATGGCTGAAAGCGCCGGTAGGTAAATTAGAGTCGCATAGCTGAAACAAAGAGAGAATATTGTTATTCATGACTGTGGCCTATATGACGGAACGCTTGTTTCACTTTTCGTTCTTCCCGTTTAAAAGGAATTCCGAGTTCTTGAAGTAATTCCTCAACCAAATAGTCATATTGGACCAACATATCATCTTCTTCAAATTGAGCAGGGAGGTGACGGTTGCCAAGTTGATGGGCGATTGTACCCATTTCTTTTATGCTTCGAGGGGAGATAACAAGTAAATCATCTGATAGCACATCTATGACGATCATATTTTTATCATCCATGTATAATACATCTCCAGCTAAAAGGTCTCGATGCTCTTTTAAGCGAATACCAAGCTCATTGCCGTGATCCGTTTTGACCCGTTGAATGCGCTTCATTAAATGTGCGCTTTCCAAGTACACTTTTTCTATATGACGCTTTTTAATTTCGTTTGTATCCATCTTTTCTAAGTTAGTGACAACTTTTTCTATAATCAATACTTTTCACCTCAGAATAGGAAATATCGCTGACCCATTGGCACCGTATCAACTGGCTCGCATGTCAGGAGTTCTCCATTTACTTTTACTTCATATGTTTGCGGATCAACTGTAATATCAGGTGTTTCAGCATTTAATTTCATATCTTTCTTAGTTAGAGTCCGAATTCCGCCAACAGGTAGAATCATTTTATGTAGTCCAAGTTTTTCATGAACACCATCATCGTAGGCTGCTTGAGAAATGAAAGTAACCGAACTTTTTGCTAAGGCCTTTCCAAACTGAGCGTACATTGGACGATAAATATACGGCTGTGGTGTCGGGATAGATGCATTGGCATCACCCATTAACCCAGTAACCGCAAGACCGTTTTTAAGCACCATTTCTGGCTTCACGCCAAAAAACTTTGGAGACCAGAGGACTAAATCTGCCAATTTTCCAACTTCAATAGAACCAACATGCTCTGAAATCCCATGTGTAATGGCTGGATTAATAGTGTATTTGGCGATATAGCGCTTAGCCCGGTTGTTGTCGGCATGTTTGCTATCTCCAAACAGGATGCCTCTTTGTTTTTTCATTTTGTCTGCTACTTGCCATGTGCGTAGAACGACTTCTCCTACCCGGCCCATTGCTTGGGCATCAGAGCTTACCATGCTAAATACGCCCATGTCGTGAAGGATATCTTCTGCTGCAATTGTTTCCCTTCTTATTCTAGAATCTGCAAAAGCGATGTCTTCTGGAACAGAAGGATTTAAATGATGGCAAACCATGACCATATCAAGGTGTTCGTCGATAGTATTAACGGTATAAGGGAGGGTGGGGTTCGTTGATGAAGGCAGAATGTTATGGTAACCTGCTGATTTGATTAAATCAGGTGCATGGCCACCGCCTGCGCCTTCAGTATGGTACATGTGAAGAACTCGGTCTTTTACTGCGGCCATGGTATTTTCCATAAATCCGCTTTCATTTAATGTATCTGCGTGCAGGGCAACTTGAATGTCAAATTCGTCTGCTACCTGTAGTGCGTAGTCAAGGGATGAACCAGTAGCTCCCCAGTCTTCATGAACTTTTAATCCGATAACTCCAGCTCTAACTTGCTCGGTTAAGGGTTCAGTGGAAGCAGCATGTCCTTTACCTGTAAATCCAATATTTATAGGGAGGCCTTCAGCAGCTTCAAGCATGCGGTGAATATTCCATTCACCCGGAGTAACCGTAGTTGCCTTAGATCCAGCTGCAGGACCTGTACCGCCCCCGATTAATGTTGTTGTTCCAGATGTTAGTGCTACCTGTACTTGTTCCGGATTAATAAAATGAACGTGGGTATCGATGGCACCAGCTGTCACAATCAAACCTTCACCGGCGATTATTTCTGTAGATGCGCCAATAATAATATCCACATTGTCCATAACGAGTGGATTTCCGCTTTTACCAATTCCGAAAATTTTACCATCTCGAATGGCTAGGTCTGCTTTACAAATTCCTGTGTAATCTAAAATTACTACGTTCGTTATAACGGTATCTGCCACACCGTCTTTACGAGTTGCAAGGGGGTGCTGGCCCATGCCGTCCCGAATGACTTTTCCGCCGCCAAAGACAACTTCTTCTCCGTATGTAGTGTAATCTTTTTCAATTTGAATAAACAAATCTGTGTCAGCAAGGCGGATAGAGTCACCAGTAGTTGGTCCATACATTTCAGCATATTGTTTTCGGGACATTTTAAAGCTCATGATTCATCCTCACTTTCTAATTTGCCGTCTACTTTATTATTGAACCCGTATATACGCCGTTCTCCTGCAAAATTTAGAAGCTGTATTTCTTTTTCATCCCCGGGTTCAAAACGAACAGCCGCTCCAGCAGGGACATTTAATCGCTTTCCGTAAGCTTTCTTCCTATTAAATTGGAGTGCTTCATTTACTTCGTAGAAATGAAAATGTGATCCGACCTGAATAGGGCGGTCGCCGGTGTTAGTAACAGAAATGGTGAATACTTCTCTTCCTTCATTACAAATAATCTCTTCTTCTTTTAAAATGTATTCTCCTGGCAACATATAGCTATCCCTCCTATTTATCGTATCGGGCTGTGGACAGTCACCAATTTCGTTCCATCTGGAAAAGTTGCTTCAACCTGAATATCATCTATCATTTCAGGTATTCCTTCCATGACATCTTCTTGTGTCAAAATGGAAGCCCCGTACTCCATAAGTTGGGCTACAGTTTTCCCGTCTCTTGCCCCTTCCATTACCTCATAAGTGATGAGGGCGACAGCCTCCGGATGATTTAACTTTAATCCTCTGTCTTTTCGGCGCTTCGCAAGATCCGCTGCCACCACTATCATAAGCTTGTCGATTTCCCGCGGCAATAAATGCATAGTTGAATCCTCCTGTTGTAATTACAAACAATAAAAAAACTCCCTATTTGGAAGAAAGGGGAGCTAATTATTACCCTTTATTCATTTTCTCCTAAATCCATGTAGATAATCCTTTCAAAAGGATTTTAACATACAAAGATTTTAAGATGAAGTTTAACGCAATGCGGTTTGAACTAAAAATAAATTATTCAAAATGTTGACATTTGCAATAAACTTTAACCATTAAGATAAAGTCGAGCATTTTGTAAAAAAGAGGGAAGAGAAATAAAAGATACATTTAGCTTCATTTTGGGAAAGCTGAAGAGGAACCGCTCTTTATAAACTTAACCAAAATGGAGGGAAAAAATATGAAATCAATACTGATTTTTATGACTGCTTTTCTTCTTGCTGCACTAACAGCATGCAGTCAAAATGACAATGCAATAAATAATGATTCGGAATATGGGGATCAATCCCGGGATGGCAAAGATTTTGTTGGCAAAAGTTTAAAACGTGTATCTAATAATGATTGGGACAATGAAGCGGAACGGCCATCAGATCAACTCCTCAACACTCCGCATCATACATCCAATAATTCTCCATCCATGGGGCAGGAAATAGATAAAATCCGATCAATCATTAAATCGGAAACTAATTATGATGCAGGCTCCGTATGGTTTAATGGCAATACCATACATGTTACGGTCCATGATAAAGGTGAAATCAAGACGGATGAAGAAAGAAATGAGGAAAAGCAGCGAATTCAAGACATGATAACCAGGGTTGTTCCCCAATATAATATAGATGTTAAATTAAAGAAATAACCACATTTTTGAATCCTCTTTGACGTTGATTATTCACCTATACTATAATTAAGCTAGAAGTGAACTCGGTTGGGGCACTTATTTATAGTTAAAAAGGATGGATTACTTCCAACTCGTTTCATGTAGATGTTTTGGAAAATTTATGAGGTGAATAATTTGTTTGATCGACTGCAGGCAGTAGAAGATAGATATGAAAGATTGAATGAACTATTGAGTGACCCTGAAATCATTAATGATTCAAAGAAGCTAAGGGAATATTCTAAGGAGCAATCCAGTATTCAGGAGACGGCTTCAACGTATAAAGAGTATAAAGCAGTTCGTGAGCAACTCCAGGAAGCCAAGGCGATGCTTGAAGACAAACTTGATGCGGATATGCGTGAAATGGTTAAAGAAGAGATTAATGAACTTGAAGAGACCATACAGGGTCTTGAAGATAAGCTGAAAATATTGCTTATTCCAAAAGACCCTAACGATGATAAAAACGTAATCATGGAGATCCGCGGAGCGGCAGGCGGAGATGAAGCGGCCTTATTTGCAGGTAGTCTATACCGTATGTACAGCCGTTTTGCTGAGGTGCAAGGCTGGAGGACTGAAGTTATTGAATCAAGTCCTACTGGGCTTGGTGGTTATAAGGAAATCATTTTCATGATTAATGGTAACGGTGCATATTCAAAGTTGAAATTCGAAAATGGAGCCCATCGCGTGCAGCGTGTACCTGAAACTGAATCAGGCGGACGGATTCATACGTCCACGGCTACGGTTGCCGTTTTACCGGAAGCTGAGGAAGTGGAAGTTGAAATCCATGATAAGGATGTTCGTGTAGATACCTTTGCGTCGAGTGGCCCAGGAGGACAGAGTGTTAACACCACAATGTCAGCGGTGCGATTGACGCATATTCCAACAAATACCGTTGTATCTTGTCAGGATGAAAAATCACAAATCAAGAACAAAGAAAAAGCAATGAAAGTTTTGCGTGCCCGTGTGTATGACAAAATTCATCGCGAAGTACAGGCGGAATATGACCAAAACAGGAAGCTTGCCGTTGGAACGGGTGATCGTTCAGAACGGATTCGTACGTATAACTTCCCGCAAAACCGTGTTACCGACCATCGTATCGGCTTAACGATTCAAAAGCTGGATCAAATTATGGAAGGAAAGCTGGATGATGTCGTGGATGCCTTAATCATGGAAGATCAATCTTCAAGACTGGAAAATGCAGATGAATAATTCTGTAATGAAAGTATTCGAAGTCCTTAAATGGGCTTCTTCTTTTTTAAAAGAAAATGATCGGGATGCTAATGCAGGAGAAATTTTGTTGCAGCATTATTTAAAGCAAACTCGCTCCCAGCTATTAGCCAATCTCCATTATGAACTCAGTAAAGAGGAGTTAGAACAATTTAAGTCCGCTGTTGAGCTACATGTTGATGGGACCCCTGTTCAATATATTACAGGCAGTGAAGAATTTTATGGACGGGCCTTCCTTGTTAATGAAGAAGTGTTGATTCCAAGACCTGAAACAGAAGAATTAATTTATTATACACTTCGCAAGCTCCCTAACATTTTTACGAAGGGACAGAAGCTAAGCTTAGCGGATATTGGGACGGGCAGCGGTGCGATTGCAATTACGATGAAGCTTGAAGAAACAGGCTTGCTGGTGACAGCCACGGATATAGCAGATCCATCACTTGAGGTAGCGAGAAAGAATGCCAAGTTACTTGGAGCTGAGGTACAGTTTGTGCAAGGCGATCTGCTGCAGCCATTCATTAAGCAGAACAATCAGGTGGACATCCTTTTATCGAATCCTCCTTATATACCAAATGATGATCAAAAATCCATGTCAGTGGTCGTAACTGATCATGAACCACATCGTGCGTTATTCGCTGGTGTCGATGGTTTAGACTTTTATCGCCGATTTATGGAACAATTGCCACTTGTTATGAAAGTACCGGGACTGATTGGCTTTGAGGTAGGCACTGGACAGGGTCAGGCAGTTGCTGGTCTCTTAAAGCGGACATTTCCTGCGGCAGAAGTGTCCATTGAAAATGACATTAACAAAAAGGATCGAATGGTCTTTGCTGTATTAAAATGATTCGTCTCATATGTGAGACGGATTTTTTTTGTTTGGAATGTAACGTGCTTCACCCAATATACCTTTTAGAATCTATATTTTTAGTTATCCTCTTTTTTACTTTTACTAGTTTAAGATAACGGAAAATTGGCGAGACTAATTTGTGTGAGGGGGCGAGGGCGATGAAAACTAAACATTTAGCCATTATCTATCTATTAATCTTAACAATAGGAACAATTGTAAGTATATATATGCCTAAAGCGGAGGCGGTCAGTGCGGAAGAAACTATGGTGATTCCGGATGAAGCAATTCGTCTGCGAATACTTGCTAATAGTGATACAGAAGAGGATCAAGCTGTTAAGCGCCTGATTAGAGATAAAGTAAATGAAGATATTACGAAGTGGGTTCAGGAGCTTACCTCTTTGGATGAGGCGAGGGAAGTGATTACTTCGCATTTACCAGATATCCAAGCAACAGCGGAGGCAGTAGTGAGGGAAAATGGTTTGGAACAGTCAGTCAACGTCGATTTTGGACAGGCGGAATTCCCGACAAAGCTTTATGGTCAGTATTTATATCCTGCAGGTGATTATGAAGCGGTGATTATCACACTTGGTGAAGGGGAAGGGGCTAATTGGTGGTGTGTGTTATTTCCTCCATTATGTTTCCTGGATTTTTCAAATGGGACAGCTGTAAGCCAAAGTCCAATTGTCGAGGATGAAGATGAAGAATCAGTGACTTCAAAAGGGAAGGCATATGCTGCAACGAATGAAGAGAAAGTTGTGCCAGAGGAAAAGGTTAAAGAAGAAGTTATAGAGGAAAGTGTAAAAGAGGAAGCGCCAGAGGAAAAGATTAAAGAAGAAGTTATAGAGGAAAGTGTAAAAGAGGAAGTGACAGAAGAAAAGGTTAAGGAAGAGGTTTTAGAGCCAAAGGTAAAAGAGGAAGTGCCAGAAGAAAAGGTTAAGGAAGAAGTGACACAGAAAGTTATCGAAGAGAACGTTGAAGATACAAGCGATAATTTGACGGCATCTACTGACCGAGGTCAACAATTATATGAAGGGGAAAAGGAACCCGAGGTGGAAGTGAAGTCCTTATTTGCAGAAATTTTCAATGAGATTTTTTAAAGTGAGGGCATCTGCCCTCGTTTTTTTACGATTAGATAAATGTAATAATACATATCCACAGAGTTATTAACAAAATATCGAAAAAGTCTGTCAATAATCCATAATATCCACAAAGTTATCCACCGTTTCGTTACAATTATCCACAATTTGTGGATAACACTTGAATTATGTGTATACTTCTTTTATACTTTCAAAGTATATTTTAAGAAATAATAGTACGATAAGACTGAAAAATCGTTCATATAAAAGCAATTATATAAAATAAGTAATGTTAAAAGGTGAAGGTGTTTACGATGAAAACGAAAGTTTGGTTAGTGGATAAAAATGTGGATAATTTACAAAGTTATCCCCAAATTACACAATCAGCTGAATTATTAAAGGCTGATCAAGTGGTTGCTTTTCCAACGGAGACCGTATATGGGCTGGGAGCTAATGCTAAAAGTGACGAGGCTGTCAAAAAAGTGTTTGAAGCGAAGGGGCGTCCGAGTGATAACCCTTTAATTGTTCATATAGCTACTGAAGAACAGTTGAAAGATATTGTTGAAGAGATTCCGGTACAGGCAAGGAAACTTATAGCGGAATTTTGGCCGGGTCCTTTAACATTGATTATGAAACGGAAACCAGGGCAGCTATCAAACCTAGTGACGGCGGGTTTAGACACAGTCGCGGTGAGGATGCCAGATCATCAGGTTGCCCTAGGTCTTATTCAAGCAAGTAATCTGCCTATTGCTGCTCCAAGTGCAAATACCTCTGGGAAACCAAGCCCCACATCAGCTAAACATGTTGTGGATGATTTAATGGGCCGGATTGCGGGCATCGTCGATGGTGGGACCACAGGTGTAGGCGTTGAATCTACCGTGCTTGATTGCACGGAGGAAGTGCCTGTTATTTTAAGACCGGGTGGCGTGACAGTTGAACAACTGGAAGCAGTCATTGGAACAGTTAGACAAGACGCTGCCTTGAAACATAAGGATGCAGCACCAAAAGCTCCGGGTATGAAATATACCCACTATGCACCGAAAGCCCCTCTTTTTTTAGTAAAGGGTAATCAAGCTTTCCTTCAGAAGCTTGTGGATGAAAAAAGAGGTGATGGGTTAAAAGTCGGTGTGATAACACCTACTGAACATCAACGAGAATATAAGGCGGATTATATTGTTGCTCCTGGATCATTAGCGGATTTACATACAGTTGCAGCAGGGCTATATGATGCTTTACGACAATTTGATGTACTTGATGTCGATATCATTTTTAGCGAAATGTTTCCTGAGTCTGGTATAGGGGTTGCGGTTATGAACCGGCTCGAGAAGGCTGCAGGTCATCAAATCATAGAAGAACATGCGTAATAAGAACTGATTTATTCTTCTATTTCTTTTCGGACATGCATAACATGTAGTAGGTACGTCCGAGGGAGGTATGGAATGAATACATTCGCTGGAGAAATCATCACCTTATTGCTAATGGCTTTTGCGTTGGGTATGGATGCCTTTTCTGTCGGCCTTGGAATGGGGATGTTTAAGCTAAGGTTAAGGCAAATCCTTTTTATAGGGCTAACTGTAGGCTTTTTTCATATTTGGATGCCCTTGCTAGGTATGGGGGCAGGTCGTTTCATTTCTGATAAATTCGGAACATTTGCTACATACGCTGGCGGTCTATTGCTGTTAATTTTGGGCATCCAGATGTTTATTCCCGGTAAAAGGGGAGAAGCTGGAAATAGAGATAATAAGATGCTCGCTCCTATCGGAAAAGGTCTGTTTATATTTGCTCTAGGGGTAAGCCTGGATAGTTTTTCGGTAGGGTTAACGCTGGGGATTTATGGAGCTAAAACGATTTTGACCATTCTCTGTTTTGGAATGGCTGCCACTTTTTTAACCTGGGCGGGACTTTTGCTGGGGAGAAAGATGCAGGGGTTACTGGGGGTTTACAGTGAGATCCTTGGTGGTAGTATTCTGTGTGCGTTTGGTCTAAAACTATTATTCTCCTTTTGATGCACCTAATTTCATATCTGTCCTTCCTCAACTGTTCCGAATTACCGGGGCGGTTTTTATTTTTCTCTTTTAAACATTTCACTGCGGAAAAAGGGGAAGAAAGATGGTTTTATCTTATAGGATAAAGGGTTTACGAAATAGACTTAATTTTTTTGTTTGAAGTGAATTTATTATGATATTTTAATAATAAGAGTGCTTTTATTTGGACTATTAAAAATGGGGCAATAGCTTATAATGGATAAAAAAGGAGGACGTTAAAATGATCCGAGTATTATTTGTATGTACCGGTAACACGTGCAGAAGCCCCATGGCAGAAGCAATTTTAAAAAACAAGAATATTATAGGTATCGAAGTGAGATCTGCTGGCGTATATGCTTCGGCTGGCCAAGACGCTTCAATGCATGCTAAAAGTGTATTAGTTGAAAATAACATATCACATAATCATTCCTCAACACCTTTATCTGAGAAGGAAATAGATTGGGCTACTCATATTTTTACCATGACGGAAGGGCATAAAGCGGCCATTATGAGTACATTCCCCCATATTATTGATAAAACTTTTACTTTAAAAGAATTTGTTAATGACGATAAACATGATAGAGACATAATAGATCCGTTTGGTGGCCCGGAAGACCTTTATCGGGAAACGTTCAGGGAGCTTCAAGATTTAATAGAAGAATTAGTAAAAAGTCTGGAAAAGTAAACAAGTCTACAGGGGGAAAAAGAATGGCGGAAAGAACTCAATATAAGTTTGGGTTACGAAAAAAATTAGTTATCTTTATCACAGTCCTTGCCTTAATCACTTATTCAGCCTCGGCATTTTTTATTTTCGTGGTCCATCCAATGTTTTTTGAAAACATGAGTTCGATAAGTTTTAGTGTTGGGACACTGCTATTAGGCATATTGTGGTCTGGAATTCTTGCGTTTTTTGCAGCCAGTCTTATTACTAAACCCCTGCAAAGATTAGAAAAAGTGGCGTTAAGTACGGCCCAGGGAAGTATTAACGAAGAAGTAGTTTTATCTAAGACGGATGATGAGATTCGATCATTAGGCACAGCTTTTAACCATATGCTTTTTAACCTGCGGGAAATGGTGCAAAGTATTGAAGAAAATTTCCAAGAGACCAATAACAAGGTCATCCATATTTCTCAAGAATCCTCAAAAGCATCGGAACAGGCAGAAAACATTGCTAGAACCATTGAGGAAATATCCAAAGGTGCTGATACCTCGGCTGTTTCCATCATGAATACGGCTGAATCTATTGATGATGTCATCATGATTGCCCAACAGGTTCAAAATAAAGCGAAGGCATCTGTTGTTATATCCAGTGAAATGGCTGCAGAGCTTTCTCAGAGTAAAGAAGTAGTTAATTCCTTAGTTTTCGGCATTAAACAATTGGCTGAAGAAAACCAACAGTCCCTAAAAACAGTCAAGCGTTTAGAGGGAAATGCGAAAAAGGTAGAACAAATCATTGAGCTTGTCGGCGATATTGCAGCACAAACGAACCTGCTTGCATTGAATGCCTCCATTGAAGCTGCACGAGCAGGAGAAAATGGGAAAGGATTTGCTGTTGTGGCGGAAGAAGTCCGTCTGTTAGCTGATGAGAGCGCTAAAGCTGTTCAAGGCATTTCAAGTTTGATTCAAAATATTCAGGTTGAGGTACAGGCTGTTGTTAAACAAATTGGCGAACAGGTCATCTTGGCAAATAAAGAAGCCCAAAAAGGTACTAATACGGATATAGAGATAGAAGGAATGACAAAAACAGTACATAATGTTGTCGCTGCGGTAAAAGATATTACTGAGCTTGTTGATCGTCAAATGGAAAGTGTTGAAGAAACATCAAGGCAGTCTCAAGAAGTGGCTGCTATTGCAGAAGAAACATCTGCTGGAGCGGAAGAAGTAACGGCTACGACTCATGAACAAGCAAAGGTTATGGAAAACGTAAAAAAATTGGCTATGGAGCTTAAAGAGCAAGCAGAAAAATTGAAACAGACCATTACACGCTTTCATACTTAAATTTTTACAGGAAACCAGTGTAGGTTTCCTGTTTCTATATGGGCGGAAACCTATAGCTTCACTTTATCTTTTCACAATTTTGTGACACAATAAAATCAAATAAAAACAGCTAGAGGAGGATTTTGATGAAAGTTGCAATTGCATCGGATCATGGTGGTATTCAAATCCGTGAAGAAATAAAGAATTTAATGAATGAGTTAAATATTCCATTTGAGGATTTTGGCTGTGAATGTAGTACATCCGTGGATTATCCGGATTATGCTTTGCCAGTTGCCGAAAAAGTAGCGCAGGGTGAGTTTGATCGTGGAATACTAATATGCGGTACAGGTATTGGAATGAGCATTGCAGCGAATAAGGTTAAAGGGATACGTTGTGCATTGGTTCATGATGTGTATAGTGCGAAATTGACTCGTCAGCATAATGACAGCAATATGTTGGCAATGGGGGAACGTGTAATTGGTCCTGGGCTTGCCAGGGAAATTGCCCAAACATGGTTGACATCAGAATTTGAAGGCGGCCGTCATGAAAACAGGATTGGTAAGATAGCGGAGTATGAAGGAAAACACTCCTAATTTAAATCACTAGAATGCCCTTCTTAAGCGATAAGATGTGCAGATTTAGAACAAGGACAAGGGGTCTTCTCTTCATCTAAGGTCTAATCATCAGTAAGTTTTCTTTAAATGAAAGGATGCGTATTTCATGACAAATGATACTACATTTTCAGATGAGCTTGAGATATGGAAAAATCAGTTTCGAATACTGTTACATGAGTTTCAAGAAGAGGCAGCTCTAAAAGAAAAACAGCTATTGGTAATTGGCTGCAGTACAAGTGAAGTGATTGGAAAACGAATCGGCACAGACGGAACAATTGATGTTGCGGGAATGATCTTTGCTGTAATGGAGGATTTCCAAAGAAAAACGGGAATTCAGGTTGCTTATCAATGTTGTGAACACTTAAATAGGGCTCTCGTTTTACCGAGAGAGACCGCAGTTCGAAGAGATTATGAAGAAGTGTCAGTTGTCCCTGTAAGAACGGCAGGAGGGTCGATGGCAACCTATGCCTATCAACAATGGAAAGATGCTATCGTCGTTGAGCATATCAAGGCAGAAGCGGGGATAGACATCGGTGATACTTTCATCGGTATGCATTTAAAACATGTAGCTGTCCCTGTTCGAGTCTCCATTAAAGAAATTGGTCATGCACATGTGACTATGGCTAAAACCCGCCCAAAACTAATTGGCGGAGAGCGGGCTGTATATCAGGATACTACAGTAAACAAGAGTTGTACTTAATAGAAAATTAGGCAGCATTTCTCAGATGAGGGATGCTGTTTTTGTATGGAGACTATTAAATAAAAGAAAAATGTAAAGAACAAGAAGAATCTTTAACGATTTTTTTGTATAGTACCAATAGAATGGTTAGTGAAGAAAAAACGGTATCCCCCCTCATTGGAAAGCTTTTTTACTAATAAAATTCAGGTAGGAAGAGCTATTTACCTTAAATAAGATGTGAAATGCGAACGTTTTTAAATGAAAAAACAATGAACGTTCGATAAAAATAGACTATCACTTCTAAAATAGACATGTTAAAATGGAGTAGAATTTTCAAATAATTATCGATAAGGCTTTTTCATGTCTTTTTGAAGTCATGTTGTAAATAATGTAAAAAGCGAATAACGCACAATTTGAGGAGGAATTACGGAATGAATCGTTTAGCAAAGCAAGATGAGCAAGTGTTTAACGCAATTCAACTGGAATTAGGGCGTCAAAGAAGTAAGATTGAGCTTATTGCTTCTGAGAACTTCGTGAGTGAAGCTGTCATGGAAGCTCAAGGATCGGTTCTAACTAATAAGTATGCAGAAGGATATCCGGGTAAACGTTACTACGGTGGGTGTGAGTATGTCGACATCGTTGAAGATTTAGCACGTGACCGTGCAAAAGAGATTTTCGGTGGCGAGTATGTAAACGTACAACCACACTCCGGAGCTCAAGCTAATATGGCGGTTTACTTTACCGTTCTTCAAACTGGCGACACAGTGTTAGGAATGAACCTGTCCCACGGCGGTCATTTAACACATGGAAGCCCGGTTAACTTCAGTGGTGTTAACTACAACTTTGTTGAATATGGTGTAGACGAAAAAGATCACCGTATCGATTACAACGATGTTTTGGAAAAAGCACGTCAGCACAAGCCTAAACTGATCGTAGCAGGGGCTAGTGCATATCCACGTGAAATTGATTTCAAACGCTTCCGTGAGATTGCAGATGAAGTCGGAGCTTATTTAATGGTTGATATGGCTCATATCGCAGGTTTAGTTGCTGCAGGATTGCATCAAAGTCCAGTTCCTTATGCAGACTTTGTAACGACAACTACTCATAAAACGCTTCGCGGACCACGCGGCGGTATGATTATTTGTAAAGAAGAGTTCGGTAAGAAAATTGATAAATCAATCTTCCCTGGAATTCAAGGTGGGCCATTAATGCATGTAATTTCTGCTAAAGCTGTAGCATTCGGCGAAGCGCTTCAAGATGATTTTAAAGATTATGCACAACAAATTATCGACAATGCTAAACGTTTGGGCGAAGGTTTGAAAAAAGAAGGCTTTACCCTTGTTTCTGATGGAACAGATAATCACTTAATTCTTCTTGATGTACGTTCTACAGGACTAACAGGAAAAATTGCAGAACATGTACTAGATGAAATCGGTATTACGGTTAACAAAAATGCGATTCCGTATGATCCGGAAAAACCATTCGTTACAAGTGGTATACGTATTGGAACAGCGGCAGTAACATCTCGTGGCTTTGGATTAGAAGACATGGATGAAATCGCTGCAATCATCGGACTTGTTTTGAAAAATAATGAAGATGAAGCTAAACTTGAAGAAGCAAAACAGCGTGTTGAAGCATTAACAAGCAAGTTTGAATTATATCCTTCATTGTAATAACGGAGCTGCTTCCTTTCTAGGGAAGCGGCTTTTGTGTGCTTAAATAGATAGACACAGAGAAGAGTGTGTTTTGAAGAGTCGGAATAGTGAAAATAGGTCTGACATCTAAACCTTTATTGAAGATTGAACCTTTTTTCTGTAAAATAGGTTGAAGTGAATTTTAAAAGATACGAAAATTTTTCTAAACGAATAGGGAAATTATAAAAAGAGCAAAATTAAGCAATAGAATTGGAGAGATGCTAAATGGGAAAAGTTTATGTTTTCGATCACCCGTTAATTCAACACAAATTAGCCTATATACGTGATATAAATACAGGAACAAAAGAATTCCGCGAACTAGTAGATGAAGTTGCGTCATTAATGGCATTTGAAATTACAAGAGACATGCCGCTTGAAGAAGTGGAAATCCAAACACCAGTCAGCAAAGCGAAAGTAAAAATGCTTTCTGGTAAAAAAGTTGGTATCGTTCCAATTTTACGTGCTGGTATTGGAATGGTAGATGGAATTATTAAATTGATTCCTGCTGCAAAGGTAGGTCATGTCGGTCTTTACCGTGATCCAGAAACATTAAAACCGGTTGAATATTATGCGAAAATGCCAAGCGATTTGGCAGAAAGAGAATGCATTGTTGTTGACCCAATGTTAGCGACAGGCGGTTCTGCTATTGAAGCTATCAATTCTATTAAAAAGCGCGGTGCAGTTAACATCAAATTCATGTGCCTAATTGCAGCCCCAGAAGGCGTAGAAGCATTAAAAGAAGCGCATCCTGATGTGGATATTTATATTGCAGGGCTTGACGAAAAACTGAATGAACATGGCTATATCGTTCCAGGTCTAGGAGACGCGGGAGATCGTTTATTCGGCACAAAATAATAGAAAGAAACTGAGGTGTCACGATTGAACCAACCGATTAAGGTCATGACGATTTTTGGAACGAGACCAGAAGCTGTCAAAATGGCGCCCTTAGTACTCGAATTTCAAAAACACCCAGAATATTTCAAACCAATCGTTGCTGTTACGGCTCAGCATCGACAAATGTTAGATCAAGTTCTCGACTTATTTTCCATTCAACCCGATTATGATTTGAATATAATGAAGGAAAGGCAAACGCTTGCTGATATTACAACAAGAGCATTAAGTGGTCTGGATTCTATAATGAAGGAAGCTAAACCTGACATTGTTCTTGTTCATGGTGATACAACTACAACCTTTGTAGCAAGTTTAGCTGCTTTTTATAATCAAATCGTCATTGGACATGTGGAAGCAGGGCTGCGCACATGGAATAAGTATTCCCCATATCCGGAAGAGATGAATCGACAGCTTACCGGAACTATGGCAGACTTACATTTTGCGCCGACCTCAAAAGCCGAAGAGAATTTGCTGAATGAAAACAAGAAAGAAAACATATTCGTGACGGGAAATACGGCAACCGATGCCTTAAAAACGACAGTACGGTCCACGTATTCTCATCCAGTTTTAAATAAATTGGAAGATGACCGGCTCATTTTACTTACAGCTCATCGCAGGGAAAACTTAGGGGAGCCTATGAGGAATATCTTTAGGGCTGTCAAAAAAATCGTTGCAGATCATGACGATGTTCAGGTCGTTTATCCTGTCCATTTAAATCCCGCTGTTCAAGAGCTAGCAAACGAGATTCTCGGTGATAATCCGCGTGTCCATTTAATCGAACCGATGGACGTATTGGATTTTCATAACTTTGCATCAAGAGCCTATTTGATTTTGACTGACTCCGGAGGCATCCAGGAAGAGGCACCATCACTTGGTGTACCTGTTCTTGTTTTACGAGATACGACTGAACGCCCGGAGGGGATTGCAGCAGGCACCTTAAGACTGGCGGGTACGGATGAACAGACCATTTTTAAAATGGCGCATGAATTGCTAACCAATCATGAAGAACACAAAAAAATGGCTAAGGCCTCTAATCCATATGGGGACGGAAATGCTTCAGCCCGAATTGCTGAAGCCGTACGTTACTATTTTAAGCAAGTCAGTGTACCGCCAACAAGATTTGAACCATAAAAAAGGAAAAGCCAATTGGCTTTTCCTTTTTTATTTGCATACTCCAAGGTAGTTGAGAAAAGATAACTGCTAAGGGGATGATTATGTTGAGAAAGATATCTTTTATATTGTCTGTTTTCCTTTTAATATTTTTTTTCTCAAATGAAAAAGTATTAGCCTCTGTCATTCTGCCGCCATTACCAAAGTTATCTGAATCTAAGAAAGTAACGGTTGTTGTCACGATGGAAAACCCGATTTCACAAGAAAAGATTAATAAGCTGCTTGAAAAGTATCCATCCCTTCATTTACGTAATATTTATACGGTTGCCCTTGATGGATTTTCTGTATATGGGAAAAAGAATGAAATTGAACAACTTAAGAAGGAGAGTGCGATTCAAGCTGTTACTGAAGTATCTATGTATCATGCCTTGCTAGATGAAAGTGTCCCTTTCATTGGAGGAGACAGGGTGAGGAGTTTCTTTGATAAAAAGAATCACCGGATAACCGGGAAAGGAGTAAAAGTAGGGATTATCGATACAGGGATTGATTATACACATCCAGATTTGCAGCGTAATTATAAAGGAGGAAAAGATTTAGTTGATAGTGATGAAGACCCGATGGAAACGAAGAACATGGGAGGTTTAGATACAATACATGGAACCCATGTTGCGGGTATTATTGCAGCTAATGGAAAAATGATGGGCGTCGCTCCAGAAGCAGAGATTTATGCATATCGGGCATTGGGGCCAGGAGGTGCAGGAGATACTGAGCAAGTCTTGACGGCTATTGAGTCAGCAATGAAAGATAAGGTAGATGTTTTAAACCTTTCTCTTGGGAACAATGTCAATGGCCCTGATTTACCTATTTCGCTAGCTTTAAATAAAGCGGTGGAAAGCGGAATCGTTGCTGTCACATCAAACGGTAATTCTGGGCCGGCTGTTTGGACTGTGGGTTCGCCTGGGACAGCAGAAAAAGCGATTTCGGTAGGAGCGTCAACTCCTCCGTTGAAGGTTCCATATATGGTTTACGGACTTGGGTCAAAAAAGTATCAATCTTATTTGACTCTATTTCAAGGCTCTAAGAAGTGGAACTTAACTTTTTCGGAGGAAGTAATTTATGGAAATATCGGAAATGAAAATGAGCTAAAACATGTTAAAGATAAAATCGTGTTACTTGAGCGTGGCACACTTACCTTTCAGGAGAAAGTATCCAATGCTGAAAAGGCAGGAGCGAAAGCGGTAATTATATATAACAATACGAGCGGAACCTTTACCGGAAGCTTAGAAAAAGAGATGAACATACCAGTTGCTTCTATTAATAGAAGAGATGGATTACGACTTAAGAAATTTGTGGATCAAAAAAAACACGAAAAAGTTCATTTTGTATATAAGAAGGAGCAAGATAGACTGGCTGATTTTAGCTCGAGGGGACCGGTAACGGTATCTTGGGGGATTAAGCCAGACGTGTTAGCGCCTGGAGTTGAGATTGAAAGCACCATTCCTAAGGGATATATGTCCTTAGCTGGCACAAGTATGTCTGCCCCGCATGTTGCAGGTGCGTGCGCTTTAATTTTACAAAAGCATCCGGAGTGGACTCCTGATCAAGTAAAGTCAGCCTTGATGAGTACTTCTAAGCCATTAAGTAAAACGGCACATCAACTGTATCACACATATGAACAGGGAGCTGGCCGCATCCAGGTTGCTGAAGCATTAAAAGCAGACACACTGCTGTATCCAAGTTCTTTGTCATTTGGAATGTATACAAAAAAAGAAGGAATTGAAGAGCATCATGAACCGATTGTCCTTGAAAATACAGGAAAGAAGATTAGGAGGTACTCTTTTATTGTCCCATTAAAAGAGAAGGGACTCATTTGGGATTTGCCGAAATCGATTACTTTAAATCCAAGTGAAAAGAAAGCAATCGATGTGGGACTTCAAGTAAACCCGTCCGAACTCAAGAAGGGGGTTTATGATGGGTACCTAATTATAATGGAAGGAAGTAAAAAAATTTCACTCCCTTATTTATACGTTAAAGAAGAACCGGATTATCCAAGAGTAATGGGGTTTGAATTCGGCCAAGGCGACCAGGCCGGCACTTATCGATACGAGATGTATCTACCTCGAGGAGCTGAAGAATTCGGGATTGCTCTTTATGACGCAGACACCTTAAAATTTGCCGGATATATGGATTGGTCGAAACCAGCACCCTCAGGTTTGACCAAAAAAAATATATTTAGAAAAGACTTGCCGCCTAAAGGCGTATATAAAGCAATAATATTTGCAAGAAGGAATGGAAGGGAAGATCGGATAGAAAAGACGTTACTTATTGAGTGAAGAAATGACAATAAGTAAAATAAAACGTATGTCAATAGTATTAAAAAGATAATTTGTGAACAATTCGTTAATAATTACAAACCTGTGACAAATTTCACTAACCACTCATTGACATTGATTCTTGCCTATTGTATGCTAACTAAGGATGTAAAATGAGAGGGTTTTCAGGAGCCCAACATGCAGATTTTTACAGCATGAAATGTTTTCTATCCTCCACCAAATTTCAACCGCGAGGATGCAACTTTCGTCAAATAAATTGCCGTCTATTAATGGCTATGACTTTGATGTCAGCGATTCTTTCTCAAATAGTCGGATCAGTTTTGATCGGTATCTTCTTTTTAGAAAGATGATTTGACAGAACCCTTGATTCGAACCGCTGCTATTAGTAATTGGCCTTCTTTGTGGACTTGCATTAGGTTTACAAGCAATGCTCCATTCAGTTCGAAAATATTTCTCAGGAGATTAAATGAAAAATGCCAGAAATGAAAATCATGTTCAACAGGCAGAGTAAATATATAATTTTTCTTCTGGCGGTTTATGTTGTTGGATGGGGACTTACGAGTTATCAAGCCGTTTTTGCTGGGCTTATACTGGGTACGAGTTTGAGTTTATACAATTTATGGCTGATTAATCAGAAAATGAAAAAATTCAGTCAGGCGCTTGATGAGGGAAAGAAAACTAAATCTCTTGGAACGATGACACGAATGGCATCCGCAGGTCTAGCGGTACTCATTGCATTGGAATTTCCGGAGCATTTTCATCTGATTAGTGTTGTATGGGGATTAATGACAGCTTATATCGTCATTTTTATAGATTTTTTCATCCAATTAATACGTCGATAGCGGGGAAGAGAGGTGAATATAGTTGAATCATGGAGCACCCTTACACGATTTTATGGGTCTAACCTTTAACTTAAGTAATGTCCTAATGATAACAATTGCGAGTCTTGTTGTGTTCTTACTTGCTGTTCTTGGTACACGTAAGCTGGCAATGAAGCCAACTGGTATGCAGAATTTCATGGAATGGATTATGGATTTTGTTAAGGGTATTATTAATAGTAACATGGACTGGAGAACAGGTGGTCAGTTTCAACTGCTTGGTATGACTTTGCTAATGTACATTTTTGTGTCCAATATGCTCGGTCTTCCATTTGCAATTAGTTACGATGGTGTGCTTTGGTGGAAATCACCAACAGCCGACCCAGTTATCACATTGACTCTTGCAGTCATGGTTTTAGGTTTAACGCATTACTATGCTATAAAAATGAAAGGCGCCAAGGGTTACTTTAAAGCTTACAAAAACCCAATGACACTAGTAGAGGAATTTACAAATTCCTTGACACTTGGTCTGCGTCTATATGGTAATATTTATGCTGGTGAAGTTTTGCTAGGCTTATTAGCAGGGACGTTAGCATTTAGTGGACCTGCCGGATTTATTGGTGCAATTGTGCCTACATTAGTATGGCAAGGCTATAGTATTTTCGTCGGTAGTATACAAGCGTTTATCTTTGTTACGTTAACAATGGTTTATCTGTCTCATAAAGTCAGTGACGACCATTAATTATAAGTTCATTTAGAACTAAAAAAATAAAATTTTGATACAATTTAAGGAGGATATTTATAATGACAGGTTCAGTAGGTCTTCTTGCAGCAGCAATTGCAATTGGTTTAGCAGCACTAGGTGCAGGTATTGGTAATGGTCTTATCGTTTCAAGAACAGTAGAAGGTATCGCTCGTCAACCAGAAGCTCGCGGTATGCTTCAAACAACAATGTTCATCGGTGTAGGTTTAGTTGAAGCGATGCCTATCATCGCGGTAGTAATTGCGTTTATGGTATATGGTGGTTAATAGAACCTTTAAAAAGTTCAAAAATGGCGAAGTTCGTTCCATGTGAACCTTCGCCTTTCCTTTATGTCCACAATCCTGTTTTAATACAGTTTAAGAGCATAATTTTCTAAAAGTTCATAAAAATGAACGCTTTAAGAAGTGAAACTCGTGAAGGGAGTGAACCAAGCGTGTTAACAAGCAGCTTTGTACTTGGGTCAACTGTAGACGGCTTTAATGGCGGAGACATGTTATTCCAATTAGTAATGTTTATCATTTTGTTAGCGTTGCTGAAGAAATTTGCATGGGGTCCTCTAATGGGCATCATGACTCAACGTGAAGAACATGTTGCAAATGAAATTCAAGCAGCGGAAGCTAGCAGACAAGAAGCACTTAAATATTTAGAAGAACAACGTGAAATCGTAAAACAATCTCGCACTGAAGCGGGACAACTTATAGAAAACGCAAAACTTCAAGGTGAAGCGCAGCGTGAAGATATCGTGAATCAAGCACGTCTTGAAGCTGAACGTGTTAAAGAATCAGCGAAGCGTGAAATTGTACAGGAAAAAGAAAAAGCTATTACAGCACTACGCGAGCAAGTGGCATCTTTATCCGTACTTATTGCTTCTAAAGTAATTGAAAAAGAACTATCTGAAGCTGATCAAGAGCAATTGATTAATGACTACATTCAAGAGGCAGGAGAAGGGAAATGAGCGATATAACAGTAGCAAAGCGTTATGCCGTTGCCCTTTTCCAAATTGCGAAAGAGCAAAATCTCATTAACCAACTTGAAGAAGAGCTTCGCATAGTGAATGAAGTTTTTACAAATGATAATGAGCTATTAAGCTTCTTAGCTCATCCTAAAATGACTAAAGATGCAAAAAGTGCTTTGATTGCAAATGCATTTGCAAGCCTTTCTTCTTCCGTTCAAAACACAGTAATGTTAATGGTAGAGCGTCATCGTACAGATGAAGTGACTGCTATGGCACAAGAGTTTATTGAACTTGCGAATGAAGAAAACTCAGTTGCGGATGCAACTGTCTATACAGTTCGTCCATTGACTGAATCAGAAATGGAAGCTGTGTCTTCATCTTTTGCTGCAAAAATCGGTAAAAGAAATTTACGCATTACTAATATTACGGATACCAATATTCTTGGCGGCATCAAACTTCAAATCGGTAACCGCATATATGACGGAACGATTAGCGGTAAGCTTGGTCGTCTTAGCAAACAACTATTAGGTTAATATTCACAGATAGGGGTGAAATTCATGAGCATCAAAGCTGAAGAAATCAGTGCGCTGATTAAAAAGCAGATTGAAAACTATCAGTCGGAAATTAAAGTAAGCGATGTAGGTACAGTTATCACTGTTGGTGATGGTATCGCACGCGTTCATGGTTTAGATAATGCAATGTCTGGGGAGCTCTTAGAATTTTCCAATGGTTCAATGGGTTTAGCACAAAACCTTGAGCAAAATAACGTAGGTGTTGTTATTCTTGGACCTTTCAGAGACATTCAAGAAGGCAGTGAAGTACGCCGTACAGGAAGAATCATGGAAGTTCCAGTTGGAGAAGAATTAATCGGACGTGTTGTAAATCCGCTTGGACAGCCATTAGATGGTCTTGGCCCAATCGCTACAACAAAAACTCGTCCAATCGAAAGCCCTGCTACAGGTGTTATGGACCGTAAATCTGTTCATGAACCATTACAAACAGGGATTAAAGCTATCGATGCTCTAGTTCCAATCGGACGTGGACAACGTGAGTTAATCATTGGCGACCGTCAAACTGGTAAAACATCAGTTGCGATCGATACAATCCTTAACCAAGCTGACCAAAACATGATCTGTATTTATGTTGCTATTGGACAAAAAGAATCAACAGTTCGTGGAACAGTTGAAACACTACGTAAAAATGGTGCATTAGATTACACAATCGTTGTATCTGCATCAGCTTCTCAACCAGCACCACTTTTATACCTAGCTCCATATGCTGGTGTGACTATGGGTGAAGAGTTTATGTTTGCTGGCAAGCACGTTTTAGTGGTTTATGATGATCTTTCTAAACAAGCATCAGCATACCGTGAACTTTCCTTGCTGCTTCGCCGTCCTCCAGGTCGTGAAGCTTTCCCTGGGGATGTATTCTACTTGCACTCCCGCTTACTTGAGCGTGCAGCTAAATTGAATGACACTTTAGGTGCTGGTTCAATCACTGCGCTTCCATTTGTTGAAACACAAGCAGGCGATATCTCTGCTTACATTCCAACAAACGTTATTTCCATCACAGATGGACAAATCTTCTTACAATCTGATTTGTTCTTCTCAGGTGTACGTCCTGCGATTAACGCTGGTCTTTCCGTATCCCGTGTTGGTGGATCTGCACAAATTAAAGCGATGAAAAAAGTTGCTGGTACATTACGTCTAGACTTAGCTTCTTATCGTGAATTGGAAGCATTCTCTCAATTCGGTTCTGATCTTGATGCTGCTACACAAGCAAAACTTAACCGTGGTGCTCGTACAGTTGAAGTTCTTAAGCAAGATCTAAACAAACCAATTAAAGTTGAAAAACAAGTCATGATTTTCTATGCATTAACTAAAGGTCATTTAGATGATATTCCAGTATCGGATATCCTTCGTTTTGAAGAAGAATACTATGTGTTCCTAGATCGTTCTCATCCAGAATTATTAGATCACATTCGCACAACTAAAGGTCTTCCTGAAGACGCTGCTATCGTTGCTGCAATTAACGAGTTCAAAAAGAATTTCGTTATTTCTGAATAATAAGGTCTAACTAATTTATAAAGGGTGGTGAGAATGAATGGCCTCTTTACGCGATATTAAGTCTCGGATTACTTCAACGAAAAAGACGAGTCAAATTACAAAAGCGATGCAGATGGTATCTGCTTCTAAAATGAACCGTGCAGAAGCGAATGCTAAAGCATATGTTCCATATATGGAAAAAATTCAAGAAGTAGTATCAAGTATTGCGAACGGAAGTACGGATGCATCTCATCCAATGCTTGTCTCACGTCCAGTAAAGAAAACCGGTTACCTGGTAATCACATCGGACCGAGGATTGGCAGGAGCCTACAACAGTAGTATCCTACGCCACGTTCATAAAACTATTCTTGAACGCCATAAATCCAATGATGAGTTCGTCATTATCGCAATCGGAAGGGTTGGCCGTGATTTCTTTGTCAGCCGTAATATGCACGTAGAGCTTGAAGTAATTGGTGTTCCTGATCAGCCGTCTTTCGCTGACATTAGCTCCCTTGCTAAATCAACAGTGAATTTGTATCTAAATGAACTGTGTGATGAGCTTTATATGTACTATAACCATTATGTCAGCCCAATCCAGCAGGATGTAACGGAAAAGCAAGTCCTTCCGTTAGCTGACTTTAATACTTCCAATGCAGCATTGACTTCTTATGAATTTGAACCTAATGCAGAAGAAATTCTTGAGGTATTACTACCTCAGTACGCAGAAAGTTTAATTTATGGTGCTTTGTTAGATGGTAAAGCAAGTGAGCACTCTGCACGTATGACTGCAATGAAAAATGCAACCGATAATGCAAAAGAATTGATCGATTCACTTTCATTGCAATATAACCGTGCACGTCAGGCCGCAATTACTCAAGAAATCACGGAAATTGTCGGCGGTGCAGCAGCTTTAGAATAAAATCATTAAAGGGGCGGCCGGCCCGGACGATATGCTGGCCGTTCCATAAATTTGATAGTCGTTATAAGCAACGTTAGGAGGGAAAACGATGAATATAGGACGCGTTACTCAAGTTATGGGTCCGGTTGTTGACGTGAAATTCGAAGACGGACAACTTCCTAAGATCTATAACGCGTTAAGAATCGAAAATACAGCGTCTGGTACAGGACTAACTCTTGAAGTAGCCCTTCAACTAGGTGATAATACAGTTCGTACTGTAGCAATGTCTTCCACGGATGGTTTAACTCGTGGTGCAGAGACTGTTGATACAGGAGCTCCAATTTCCGTTCCTGTAGGTGAAGTAACTCTAGGTCGCGTTTTCAACGTATTAGGGGAAAATATTGACCTATTTGAACCACTTACAGCAGAAGTACGTCGTGATCCAATTCACAGACAAGCACCAACTTTTGAGGACTTATCAACATCAGTTGAAATTCTTGAAACTGGTATTAAAGTAGTAGATTTACTTGCACCTTACATCAAAGGTGGTAAAATCGGTCTCTTCGGTGGTGCCGGTGTTGGTAAAACTGTACTTATCCAAGAACTTATTAATAACATCGCACAAGAGCACGGCGGTATCTCAGTATTCGCTGGTGTAGGTGAGCGTACTCGTGAAGGAAATGACCTTTTCTACGAGATGACTGATTCTGGTGTTATTAAGAAAACAGCTATGGTATTCGGACAAATGAACGAGCCACCAGGTGCACGTATGCGTGTAGCTTTAAGTGGTTTGACAATGGCTGAATATTTCCGTGACGAACAAGGACAAGACGTTCTTTTCTTCATCGATAACATCTTCCGTTTCACTCAAGCAGGTTCAGAGGTTTCTGCCCTTCTAGGCCGTATGCCTTCAGCGGTAGGTTACCAACCAACCCTTGCTACAGAAATGGGTCAATTACAAGAACGTATCACATCAACTAATAAAGGTTCTGTTACATCTATTCAAGCGATCTATGTACCTGCCGATGACTATACGGATCCGGCTCCAGCTACAACTTTCGCTCACTTAGATGCAACAACTAACCTTGAGCGTAAACTTTCTGAAATGGGTATCTACCCAGCAGTTGATCCATTGGCTTCTTCTTCTCGTGCTCTTAGCCCAGAAGTCGTTGGAGCTGAGCACTATAAAGTAGCTCGTCAAGTTCAATCAACTTTACAGAAATATAAAGAACTTCAAGATATTATTGCGATCTTGGGTATGGACGAGTTAAGCGAAGACGAAAAAGTAATCGTTGCTCGTGCCCGTAGAATTCAAAACTTCTTGTCACAAAACTTCCACGTGGCTGAACAATTCACTGGTCAAAAAGGATCTTATGTACCAGTTAAAGAAACAGTCCAAGGATTCAAAGATATCCTAGCTGGAAAATACGACGAACTTCCTGAAGATGCTTTCCGTCTAGTTGGTCGCATCGAAGAAGTTATTGCTAAAGCAAAAGAAATGGCTTAATTAAAGGGACCTAGGAGGGAATGAAATGAAGACCATTAAAGTCAATGTTGTTACTCCCGATGGCCCAGTATATGATGCAGAAGTTGAAATGGTAAGCACTAAAGCTAAAAGTGGTGAGCTGGGAATTATGGCTGGACACGTTCCAACTGTAGCTCCTCTAACCATCGGTGCTGTCCGTCTTAAAAATGGAAGCAACACAGACTATGTAGCTGTAAACGGTGGCTTCTTAGAAGTTCGCCCTGATGTGGTAACCATTTTAGCTCAATCTGCTGAAAGAGCTGAAACTATCGATCTTGCACGCGCTCAAGCAGCAAAAGCACGTGCGGAACAAAGATTGCAGAACAATGATGGATCAAATGATGCCAAAAGAGCTGATTTATCGCTTAAACGTGCTATCAATCGGATTCAAATTGCAGAAATGCGATAATTTTATATAATCAAAACACCAGGACTTTCTAATTGCAGAGAGTCCTGGTGTTTTTTATTTTAGGCATGCAATCTAAACTGCCTTTAAAAGAGCTTATTATCATACAAACTCATAATTTCTGCATTTGAACGTCGAAATATGAAAAAATCTGCTGAAAGTTCATAAAAAATATCGAATTATAGTGTAAAGTATTTTCCATATTAACCCTTACTTCATCGACATACTAATTTCTGGATGATATAATGTATACGCTTACATTTATTACTTCTTGCCCCCTCGTTGTCACGTTACTTCTAAAAAATTGTAGCACTGCATAAATATTTAAAACAAGATTCCAATAAAAAAGAAGACAAGCAAGTTAAAAATACACCTATTAAACATGATTTCTCTATAAAGGGAGATGGACATGGGACAGCTGCATATTTACCAAAATAACTATTTAATTGTATTTGTTTTTCTTAGTCTTGGCATTTTACTACCTTTAGTCGCATTATTTATTGGAAGACTGCTTAGACCATACAAACCGAATGATATGAAATACACGACTTATGAAAGTGGGATCGAGCCTTTTCAGGATTCAAGAGTTCAGTTCAATGTCAGGTATTATTTATTTGGCTTGATGTTCGTCATTTTTGATGTAGAAACTGTTTTCCTTTACCCATGGGCAGTAGCTTACGACGAGCTGGGGCTGTTTGCGCTAATTGAAATGTTATTTTTTGTCCTTATCCTTTTATTAGGACTAATCTACGCTTGGAAAAAGAAGGTGTTAAAGTGGAATTAAAATTAGACGACCTTACTCCTGCAGAAATGGAAGAATTGCGTCACAGTATTTTTTTATCCACACTTGAACAAGTAAAGGCCTGGGCAAGAAGTAATTCCCTATGGCCAATGACTTTTGGTTTAGCATGCTGTGCGATTGAAATGATGGGAGTGGGTTCCTCTCATTATGATTTGGACCGTTTTGGTTCTTTTTTCCGGACATCACCTAGACAATCGGATGTCATGATTGTTTCTGGCACTGTAACGAAAAAAATGGCTCCGATAATAAGGAGATTGTACGACCAAATGCCAGAGCCGAAATGGGTTATTGCTATGGGGTCTTGTGCAACTGCAGGAGGACCATATGTGCGATCATATTCGGTTGTCAAAGGGGTAGATCAAATAGTACCTGTTGATGTTTATATCCCTGGGTGCCCCCCAAACCCAGCAGCACTTATTTATGGTATTAATAAATTAAAAGAAAAAATCCGTTACGAAGCGAAAACTGGAAAGCGGGTGATATAGATGAGTGAAGAGCAGGATTTAGCGCAACAAAAGAAAGAGGCAGCTGCAAAGGCAAAAGCCGCAGCTTTAGCCCGAAGAAAGTCAAAAGAAAGTGTTACAGAAGGACGGGAAGGAAATATGAATGTAGCGAAACAAAAAGCCGCCGCAGCTGCAAAGGCAAAAGCAGTTGCTTTAGCCCGAAGGCAGTCAAAAGAAAGTGTTACAGGAGAACCGGAAGGAAATATGGATGTAGCGAAACAAAAAGCCGCCGCAGCTGCAAAGGCAAAAGCAGTTGCTTTAGCCCGAAGGCAGTCAAAAGAAAGTGTTACAGGAAAACCGGAAGGAAATATGGATGTAGCGAAACAAAAAGCCGCCGCAGCTGCAAAGGCAAAAGCCGCCGCTCTCGCCCGAAAACAATCAAAAGAAAGTGGAATAGAAGAATCGGAAGGAAATATGGATGTAGCGAAACAAAAAGCCGCCGCAGCTGCAAAGGCAAAAGCCGCCGCTCTCGCCCGAAAACAATCAAAAGAAAGTGGAATAGAAGAATCGGAAAGAAGTATGGATGTAGCGAAACAAAAAGCCGCCGCTGCTGCAAAGGCAAAAGCTGCTGCTCTCGCCAAAAGAAAGGAATTAGTGGGCAAAGAAGAGGATCCAGAAAAAGCAAAGGCTAAGGCCATTGCTGCTGCAAAAGCGAAAGCAGCCGCGGCTGCAAAGACCAGGGCTAGAGTAGAGGAGAGTACAGAAGTTCACACCCCAGATGAACCTTCACCAAACCAATCAATACTCGATCAAATTGTTCAGGCTATTGAAAGGAATTTGGGACAAGGTGCTCTAACAGATTACTATATTAATAACCTATCAAAAGATGTCCCCACATTAGTTGCTAAACCAGATACATATTTTCAAATAGCTAAAATTTTACGATATGATGAACAGTTGAACTTTCACTATTTATCAGAACTGCATGGAACAGATTTTGAAACTCATATGGAAATCTATGTTCACCTATATTCATTTAATACGAATCATTCGGCTGCCTTGAAAGTGAAGCTGGATAGGGATTCTCCAGTTGTTCCTTCATTAGTCCCTTTATGGTCGGGGGCAAATTGGCCTGAATGTGAGGCCTACGATTTACTCGGTATCCTCTTTCAGGGACACCCTGATTTAAAGCGGATTTTACTTGGTGAGGATTGGATTGGGTATCCTCTTCGAAAAGATTATCAGCCTTATGATGTGGAGGTGTAACCCAATGTTACGGACGGAAGAAATGCTTCTCAATGTCGGGCCACAGCATCCGAGTACACATGGTGTTTTTCGGCTTGTCATCAAAATCGATGGTGAAATAATAAAAGAGGCTACACCTGTCATAGGGTATCTACATCGCGGTACGGAAAAATTAGCGGAAGATCTACAATATACTCAGATTATTCCCTATACCGACCGACTGGATTATCTGGCCGCTATGACAAATAATTATGTGCTTTGTCATGCTGTTGAAACAATGATGGGGGTTGAAATCCCCGACAGGGCTGAGTATTTGCGGGTAATCGCAATGGAGTTAGGCAGAGTTGCGAGTCACCTTGTTTGGTGGGGAACGTATTTGCTTGATATTGGAGCGACGAGCCCCTTTTTATATGCTTTTCGTGAACGTGAAATGATCGTTAACTTATTGACTGAATTGTCAGGTGCACGACTTACATTTAATTATATGCGGGTCGGAGGTGTGAAATGGGATGCTCCTGAAGACTGGATTGAAAAGGTGGCAGAGTTTGTTCCTTATATGAGGGAGCAGCTAGCTGGTTACCATGAGCTGGTAACAGGGAATGAAATCTTCGTGAACCGAGTTAAGGGAGTGGGCACCTATTCGAAGGAAGAAGCGCTTCAGTACTCACTAAGCGGTGCAAACTTAAGGTGTACAGGTGTAAAATGGGATTTAAGAAAAAATGAACCATATTCTATTTATAACAGGTTTCAATTTAATATTCCTACCCGAGAAGAAGGCGATGCTTTTTCACGCTATCACTGCAGGATGGAGGAAATTGAAGAATCATTGAAAATCCTTGAGCAGGCGGTTGAGCAGTTTCCAGCCGAAGGACCAATCATTGCTAAGGTCCCGAAAATAATAAAGGTACCAAAAGGCGAGGCCTTTGTCCGAATTGAATCACCAAGAGGGGAAATCGGCTGTTATATCGCAAGCGAGGGAAAAAAGGAGCCGTACCGGTTAAAATTCCGCCGACCTTCATTTTATAATCTGCAAATTCTTCCAAAGTTACTGGAAGGGGAAAATATGGCGAACTTGATAACGATACTAGGTGCCATCGATATTGTATTAGGGGAGGTGGATGGATAAATGATCCAGGATTTGCTTCAATCCACGCCAAGTCTACTGAATTTTGGCATCTTTTTTGGCTTGGCTGTGCTGCTCCTATTTGTTGTTTTAGGGTTTGTCACCTATGGTATTCTTTCTGAACGAAAAATCATGGGGTTCATGCAGTTGCGGGTGGGGCCAAATCAGATTGGTGGTAAATGGGGGCTTTTGCAGACCGTTGCCGATGTTTTGAAGCTTTTAATCAAGGAAGATACAATCCCAAAAAAAGCCGATAAGCCGCTTTATATATTGGCACCGGTAATCGCCTTTGCTCCAGCTTTCATGGTCCTTGCTACATTGCCATTTACCGATGCATTTCAATTTGCCGATATAGGTGTCGGACTATTGTATTATATGGCGGTTTCCGGTATTACGACGATTGGTATCGTCACGGCAGGCTGGGCATCCAACAATAAATACTCTTTGATTGGCGGAATGCGGGCGGCAGCGCAAATGATATCGTATGAAATTCCGCTCGTGATGTCGTTAGTGGGGATAGTCCTGTTGACAGGGAGCTTAAACTTAAATGATATAGTCGCTGCACAGGAGAAGGTTTGGTTCATTTTTCTTCAACCAATTGCGTTTATAGTTTTTTTTATTGCATCGGTAGCTGAGTTGAACAGGGTCCCTTTTGATCTTCCGGAAGCGGAATCTGAACTCGTTTCGGGTTATCATGTTGAATACTCTGGATTTCGCTGGGCGTTCTTTATGTTGTCGGAATATGTGTATATGTTTGCAATGGCTACATTAACCACTGTATTATTTTTAGGGGGATGGAATTCTATACCGTTTCTGGATTTTATTCCGGCAGCTGTCTGGTTTGGACTGAAGTTTAGTGCTGTGTTTTATGTATTGGTTTGGATTCGTGTAACCTTTCCGCGTATAAGGGCCGACCAATTGATGGAGTTCGGCTGGAAAGTACTGCTGCCGATTGCGTTAGCTAATATATTTTTAACTGCACTTTTAAAAGAATTATTTAAACTTTTTTAAAAAACTTTAAGCTAATCAGAAAGCGAGGGGTTAATATGCTTGGCTTAGCAAAAGGTTTAACCTATACGTTGAAGAACTTGACACGGAAAAAAGTGACCTACGACTACCCAAATGAGCCGTCGCCGCTCCCTGATCGATTCCGTGGAATACAAAAATTCTATCCTGAGAAGTGCATTGTATGCAATCAATGTGTGACGATTTGTCCAACAGATTGTATACAATTAACAGGGAAAAAGCATCCGGACCAAACAAAAAAAGGTAAAATCATCGATACGTATGACATCAATTTTGAGATATGTATTTTGTGTGATCTATGTACGGAGGTTTGCCCTACTGAAGCGATAGTGATGACGAATCAATTTGAACTGGCGGAATACAGCCGTGAACAGTTATTTAAAAATCTGGAGTGGCTGGATGAAAATGATGAAAATATCCGGAAGGTGAATAAAGTATGAGTTTGTCCGGTGAATTAATTGCATTTTTGGGTTTGGCATTCGTCGCCATATTAGGCGGTGTGCTGCTAATTACGTTAACAAAAGTGGTACACATGGTAATTGCCCTTGTCTTTACATTTCTAAGCATTGCAGGCATTTATATGCTGCTCTCGGCAGAATTTGTGGCAGTCGTACAAATCTTAATCTATTCTGGGGCAATTACGATCGTGATGTTGTTTGGAATTATGCTGACTAAACATCAAGAACGCGAAGAACCGTCAAAAGGGAGGTGGGGAAAATTCTCTTTGTTGCTAGCGGTTGCTGGATTTGCTGTGGCAGTTTATCTAGGTATTTACAATCTGCATATACCTGTTCAGCCAACGACCTTGCATGAGGAAAATACGAAACAAATTGGCATTGAGCTGTTTTCCAAATATGTGATTCCATTTGAAGTGATGTCTGTTCTCCTGCTTGTTGCTTTAGTAGGTGCCATTGTGTTAGCAAAAAAAGACGATAAGGATGAGGAGGGAGATCAATTATGACAGGAGTTCCCTTGTCGGCTTATCTGGTATTGGCACTAGTTTTATTTTGTATTGGACTGTATGGCGCATTGGTAAAAAGAAATGCGGTCATTGTTTTGATTTCCATTGAGCTGATGCTGAACGCTGCGAATATCAATTTGGTTGCTTTCAGTAAATTTGGAGTAACGCCATCCATTACTGGTCAAGTGTTTTCATTATTTACAATTACAATTGCTGCAGCCGAGGCAGCTGTTGGGCTGGCCATATTAATGGCCCTTTATCGTAATCGTAAGACGGTCAATGTTGATGAAATGGATTCAATGAAGCATTGAAGGTTTATATAAATGAAGAAGGGGATTTGATACGATGATGGAGAATGCTTGGCTCATACCGATCTTCCCACTCGTCACGTTTCTGGTTCTGCTTCTATCAGGCAGGAGATGGCGAGAACAAGGAGCCTATATAGGAATATTATTAACGCTAGCTTCGTTTATTTTATCGCTGCTTGTCTTGATAGAACGGTTTAAAGAACCTACTTATAAAGTAACGATAGATTGGCTTTCCATCGGTGGGACGCAACTTACGGCAGGATTTGAAATCAATCAGCTTAATGCCTTGATGCTCGTGATTGTTTCACTTGTTAGCCTGCTTGTCCAGATTTACTCGAAGGGGTACATGTACGGTGAAGAGCGATTCTCCATTTTCTATGCATACCTTGGTTTCTTCACCTTTGCAATGCTTGGGCTTGTCATGGCACCCAATTTATTGCAACTCTATTTCTTCTGGGAATTGGTCGGGGTTGGATCCTTCCTATTGATTGGGTTTTACTTTTATAAACAAGAAGCAAAGAAGGCAGCGAAGAAGGCCTTTATTATGACCAGAATAGGTGATGTAGGGCTTTTAATTGGCATTATTCTACTATTCTGGGAAACTGGTAGCTTTGAATATGGAGAGATCTTTCAAGCTGTTCAAGCTGGCGAGATTTCAGTTGGAAGGTTGACGTTGATTGGTGTTCTGATTTTTATCGGTGCGGTTGGGAAATCGGGACAGTTTCCTCTTCACACTTGGCTTCCTGATGCAATGGAAGGTCCGACTCCTGTATCTGCACTGATTCACGCAGCAACTATGGTTGCAGCAGGAGTTTACTTGGTAGCCACTATGTTTCCGTTGTTTCTGGCAAGTGTTACAGCAATGCACGTCGTAGCAGTAACGGGTGGATTTACAGCCATCTTTGCCGCAAGCATTGCTCTTGTGCAAAAGGATGTTAAGCGTGTGCTAGCCTATTCGACGATCTCCCAACTTGGCTTTATGATGCTAGCTTTAGGTACGGCTGGATATGTAGCAGGGGTGTTTCATTTAATGACTCATGCTTTTTTTAAAGCATTGCTGTTTTTAGCAGCAGGAAGTGTAATTCATGCTATACATACACAGAACATAGAAAAAATGGGTGGGTTATGGAAAAGGTTGAATTGGACAGGACCGCTTTTCTTGATTGGAACTTTGGCGATATCGGGGTTTCCCTTGCTGTCAGGGTTTTTCAGTAAAGATGAAATTCTCATGTCAGCCTGGGAGCATGGGGATTATCTCCTATTTACACTTGCGGTGATTACATCTTTTTTAACCGCATTTTATATGTTCCGCCTGTTTTTCATGATATTTGCAGGAGAATCACAAAGTCCAGTTAATCAGGTTAAGGAATCACCTTTAATCATGTTACTTCCTATGTTTATTTTGGCGTTGCTTGCTGTGATTAGTGGATATATTCAAACCCCATGGTTCGGAACATTCCTTGGTGATTGGCTAGTCGAAGGAAATGAAACGCTGCTTGGTGCTAGCCATAATGAGGGACCAGTGTGGATTATGTTTATGGCCGTGTTTGTATCGCTTGCTGGCATATTACTTGCTTATATGATGTACGCTAAAAAGAAGATACCCCGGGACTGGCTCTTCAAAGAGAACTCCAAATTATATAAAGTTTTAGATAATAAGTATTTTATTGATGAGATTTACTTTTTTACAGTATGCTATGCAATTAAGGTCTTTAGTTTATTTCTTTCTTATATTGAAAAGTTCATTGTCGGGGGATTGATCTCAACAGTAACAAGTTCAATAGAGGGGCTAGGGAAAATAGGGTCTAAACTGCAAACAGGACAGGTGCAGCAGTATGGCATGATCGCCTTTCTTGGGCTCGCGGTACTATTGGTCATCTTTGCGTTAACAGGGGGGTATTTAAGATGAATGTCTATTTGCTCTCACTATTAGTGTTTTCTCCGCTACTTGGCATTGTAATGGTTGCCATTATGCCGAAAAAAGAGGAAAGGACAATCAAGCAATTCGGTTTTTTTGGAACACTGCCTCCCCTTATTCTCTCGTTATTTCTATTTAGTCAATATTATTCGGGTGTGGCACTCTCTTCCTTTGATACCAAGATGAATTGGATCCGATTTGGAAATTTGGCGATGTATGACCCTAAATTGTTTACCGTTAATTTTGAATTGGGTCTGGATGGGTTAAGTCTCATCTTTATATTACTGACAACAATCGTTTCGTCGTTAGCAGCGATGGCTTCTATTTATATAAAACAAGAGTGGAAAGGGTATTACCTTTTATTTTTTATTTTAGAGATTGGTATGCTCGGTGTCTTTACAGCAGAAAACTTAATTCTTTTTTTCATCTTTTTTGAAATGACTTTGATTCCGACTTTCTTTTTAATTGGGAGATGGGGATTTTTAGAGAAGGAGAAAGCAGCTTATAGTTTCCTAATTTATAATGGCATTGGTTCGGCGGTTTTATTGGTGGCTATTTTGATTTTGTTTGCCCGGACAGGAACGACGAATATTGCGGCTTTGTCTCAGATGATGACGATGGGCGGCGTCTCGCTCTTTGCACCAATTTCCGGTTCGATGAAGTATGGATTATGTTTGGCCTTCATCATAGCTTTTGCGATTAAGCTGCCCGTATTTCCCTTCCACAGCTGGATGGTGCGGGTTCATGCCGAGGCACCGCCCTCCATTGTTATGATTCATGCAGGTGTCCTTTTGAAAATAGGGGCATACGGAATCATCCGGTTTGGAATGGGGATTTTCCCGGAACAATATAAAAGCCTGGCCTTTATCGTTGTACTTTTTGGAGTCCTAAGCTTGTTGTATGGTGCATTTTTAGCGTTAGTGCAAACGGATTTCAAGCTCGTTTTAGCATATTCCTCGGTTTCGCATATGGGAATCGTTATGATGGGGCTGGGGGCCTTGAACGAATCGGGTATTCAGGGAGCCATCTTTCAAGTTATCTCACATGGATTAATTGCTGCTTTGTTGTTTTTCTTGGTTGCCGTGTTGTATGAGCGTACGGGTACAACCATGTTTAATAAACTTGGCGGCTTGACAAAGTCGATGCCAATATTTTCTGGACTTTTGTTAGCCGGCGGGATGGCTTCCCTCGGTTTGCCTGGGATGTCTGGCTTCATCAGTGAATTTATGGTATTTCTCGGCTTATTCAAGAGTCAGCCATTGTTTGGGGCAATCGGAGCTCTGGGACTTGTTTTAACGGCTGTCTATATGCTGAGAGCGGTCCTGATGATAACGTTTGGTAAAAGTAATAGCTTGGTAGAGAAAGAGAAACATGACCTTAAGGGGCTGGAGTTTGTGCCAACCGTGGTACTCCTCGGGTTGATTATATCGGTTGGGGTGTACCCAAATCTATTAGGCGGGCCTCTTCAAGAAACGATTGATGCCATGATGCTAGCGCTAGGGGGGCGATGAAGGATGGATTGGAACACAATGCTTTCTTACAATTGGGGAGCGATGATGCCAGAATTCATCATCCTTGGAACGGCCATGATTCTTTCGATATTGGATTTATTCTGGCCAAAGCATTTTAATCGAAGGAAACTTGCATGGCTCGCGTTAACCGGAATTATTCTGGCATTTTTGTCACTGATTAGCTTATTTTCCTATGAGACTTTAAGCATCTTATCCGATACATTTCGTTTAGATTCATTTGCAAAAGCATTTAAGCTAATCTTATTATTCGGAGCGGGTCTTGTCATCCTCCTTGCTGAAAGCTACGAGCCCCAAGAGGGATTGCAGGAGCATCGCGGGGAATTTTATTATCTGTTCCTGACCGCATTGCTTGGGGCGATGATCATGACCTCAAGCGGTGATATGATAACCTTGTTTGTTGGACTAGAGCTACTTTCACTTTCTTCTTATATATTAGTAGGAATACGTAAACATAATCGAAAGTCTAATGAAGCGTCTATGAAATATGTGATTAACGGCGGTATTTCCACGGCAATTACTTTGTTCGGAATGAGCTATTTATATGGAGTGACCGGCTCGGTAAATCTAGGGGAGATGAGCCGGACGATGGCCGCTATGACGGATGGTCAGCTGCAATACATTATGGGTCTCGCTTTCTTCATGGTTTTTGTTGGTTTATCCTTTAAGATTGCTGCTGCTCCGTTTCATATGTGGGCGCCGGATGTCTATGAGGGAGCACCTACTCCTGTTGTTGCCTTTTTAAGTGTCATCTCGAAAACTGCAGGATTCGTCATTATCCTGCGCATCTTCCTTTCACTGTTTCTAACCGCTCCCGGTGATACATTCGGAGCACTCGAATTTTTGGAAAAAAATAATATCTATATAGCTTTTGTGGCAGGTTTGACAATCATTATTGGAAATGTAATTGCATTAAGACAACAAAACTTAAAACGGTTATTTGCCTTTTCTAGTATCGCCCATGCCGGTTACCTCCTTATAGCGGTAGCGACAATGGGCGGTGGCTACTTCTTGATGGATACAGTCTGGTTTTACTTACTGGCATATTTACTAATGAATATCGGCGTATTTGCGGTCATTCAACTGCTTTCCAGTCAAAGTGGCTCAGAGGACATAAGTATTGTGGCAGGGCTTGGGGGGAGATCTCCTTACCTTGCCATAGCATTTACTGTCTTTATCCTCTCGTTAGCTGGAATTCCTGGAACGACAGGGTTCATCGGCAAACTGAATATTTTTCTTGGAACATTCATTACTGAACCTGGACATTATGTCCTTGCAGGGATCATGATTGCAGGTACAATTGTGTCCTATGTGTATTATTTTGGATTATTGGTTCAAGTCTTTTTCCGCCCCATTCATTCAGACAAGGTAATTAAAATTCGATCCGGTCTGTCCACCGTTATAATTATTTGTCTAGTAGGCACCATCCTTTTCGGGATAGTTCCAAATATAGCCTTGGATTTTCTCCATAATCAATTTGGGGATTTTACAGACTTTATTTCGAGTGAATGATATAATGCCTGTATTAGAGGCTTGTTCCATTGGATCAAGCCTCTATTTACAGTTTCAAAAAGATATTTTGCAATTCTTCCTTTTATATTCCAAATTCGAAGGGGTTTTGTGTTAGAATAGAAGACGGGTGTCTTTTAGGAGGTATGTACATGTTTTCAACAATGGGACAGCAGGCTTTAACAGGAATAATTGCACACTTGTTTTTCATTGCAGTTACCTGGTGGGCTTTACAGGCATTACACTTTGATAAAATTTTAAGATCCAATTCAGTCATCAAGGCCAGGGTTTTATATATTTTATTAACGGTTGCCATTGGTTCAGTTGTTAGTAATTTCTTCCTTGACTACCTGGGATTTGCGAACCAACTCCCATATATGTTTAGTGATGATTAATAAGCTGTAAGGCTCTGCTTATAGCAAAATATGATTCTACTCTTGTATTCGCCATACTTCCCCTGCTATTAATAATATCAGGTAGTGAGGTGTCACCAATTGTCGGAAAACACGAAGTATGAACTCTCTCCTTGTGGAAAGAATGTATAAAAGGGGAGGGATTTAACATGCATAATTGGAACAAAAAAATGTTAACATACATAGTATTTCTTGGTTTGATGGTGATTTTAATTGGGAATAGAACGATTGTGGCAGAAAGTAAAACCGATATAGTCAAGTTGGTGGAACTGCTACAACAGGATAAGGATTTAAACATAGGAGAATGGTCTGTATATGCTAGAGAAATAAATAAAGAGATTGCAACTAAACAAGATTTTGAAAGAGAAGTATCAGTTTTAAAACAAAAATACCCTCAATTTCAATGGTACCGGGAAGATGATGCTTCCGGCTGGAAGGCTGAGGCGTTAATTCACAATGTCGATTCAGGTCTAACCGAGTCTATTAAAATAATGACAACGGAAGAGAAATTTGATAAAGTTACCTATGTTATTTACGAAGTGAAGGGGCAAAAGTGGAGAAAAGCTAATTCAGCCTTCTTTACAACAACGTTCCAGAACAGGGTGAATGACCTATTTATAGGAACTCCTTCAATTTTTTCTTGTATAAAAGGGTCTATCAATGATAATATGGATTCGGTTTTAAACTCTAAAACTGAAGATCTGTTAGATATGTTCCAAGCAAGGGAAATTGAGAGTGTGCATGAAACAAACTTTACATCTATATCTGCACATTCAACATTGTTTAAACAACCTTTGACAAAAGAAAAATTAAATTTGCAGTTTGGGCTACGGACAGAAGGATTGGGTGACAGAACGAACTTTGTAGTTGGCACACCAATCATAACGTTTGAATATTAATATAGAGAAAATGGACGCGGAGGGGAATACTTTTGGAAAAAATCATCGTCCGCGGCGGAAATAGGCTTAGCGGGACAGTTAAAGTAGAAGGTGCTAAAAACGCCGTTTTGCCAGTTATCGCTGCAACATTATTAGCAAGTGATGGGAAAAGTATCATTAAAGATGTTCCTACGCTCTCCGATGTATATACAATCAACGAAGTATTGCGCAACTTAAATGCAGATGTTGCCTTTCATGACAATCAAGTAACTGTAGATGCATCAAGAGAGTTATTAGAAGAAGCACCATTTGAATATGTACGTAAAATGAGAGCTTCCGTTTTAGTGATGGGCTCATTATTAGCAAGGAATGGCCGGGCCCGCGTTGCTCTCCCTGGTGGTTGTGCCATCGGTTCTCGTCCTATCGATCAACATTTAAAGGGCTTTGAAGCGATGGGAGCAAAAGTGAAGGTCGGTAACGGTTTTATTGATGCCGAAGTTGAAGGCAGACTTAAGGGTGCAAGAGTGTACCTTGACTTCCCAAGTGTAGGTGCCACTGAAAATATCATGATGGCAGCAACACTTGCTGAAGGTACGACTATACTTGAAAATGTGGCCAAAGAGCCTGAAATTGTAGATCTTGCGAATTTCCTTAATAAAATGGGTGCCAAAGTTAGAGGCGCTGGTACGGGTACAATGAGAATCGAAGGTGTCGATAAATTATATGGCACTGAACATGCGATTATACCTGACCGCATCGAGGCTGGTACGTTTATGACGGCGGCTGCTCTTACCGGTGGTAACGTTCTTGTTCAAGGAGCTGTGCCTGAACATCTTACTTCCCTTATTGCGAAAATGGAAGAAATGGGCATTACAATCCTTGAGGAAGAAGATGGATTGCGTGTTATCGGTCCAAAAACCTTGAAGGCTATTGATATTAAAACAATGCCACATCCTGGTTTCCCAACTGATATGCAATCACAAATGATGGCATTATTATTGCGTGCTGAAGGAACAAGTATGATTACGGAGACAGTGTTCGAAAACCGTTTTATGCATGTTGAAGAATTCCGCCGCATGAATGCGAATATAAAAATTGAGGGTCGTTCTGTTATTGTGAATGGACCAACTAATATTCAAGGTGCTGAAGTGGCTGCAACTGATTTACGTGCTGCTGCTGCGCTTATCCTGACTGGATTAGTTGCGGATGGCATTACTCGTGTTACAGAATTAAAGCATCTTGACAGAGGATACGTAAACTTCCATGGTAAATTAGCATCTTTAGGTGCTGATGTGGAGCGTATTAACGAAGAAGTACCTTCAGAAACAAAAAAAATTGCCGATTTAAACGCATAAGATATCTTAAAAAACCCATTCACGCTTCAGTCATTGAAGTGTGAATGGGTTTTTTGTTTTGTTCTAGTATTAAAACTTCTAACTCAGTAACTGTCGTTTTTCTATTCATAAAAGCTTGTCCTTCGACATACATATGTTATGTAGAGATACCTGCTGGATGGGAGAATATCAGCAGAGAACAAGTGTAGGGAGGCCCAGGATTTGAAAGCTATCAAACCGATGATCGTACTATTTATAGCAGTAGCATTTGTGATTATTATGATTCCAGCAGTGCTTGTGCTTCCATTTTCAAGTGATAAGACAAGTGGAAAGTTAGACGAACAATTAGAACAGAAAGCAAAGGAAGAGGGTAAAGAAGTGAGTACAAATGAAATGAGTTCCGTTGAAGTTGCTGTTTACCGTACATCTGCTAAAAAGATTCAAAAACTGCCGATTGAATCGTATTTGGCTGGAGTGGTTGCAGCTGAAATGCCGGCGGATTTTGAGGAAGAAGCATTGAAGGCCCAAGCATTGACAGCCAGAACTTACATTGTCGATCAGCTCATAAACGATAATCGAATGGGCTTGCCAGACGGTGCAGATGTGAGCGATACGGTAATGCATCAAGTTTATATGAATAATGATGAGCTAAAAGAGCAGTGGGGCTCTGATTATAAATGGAAGATGAAGAAAATTAACAAAGCTATTAAGGAAACACAAGGCCAAATTCTAACCTATAATGGAAAACCAATTACAGCGACTTTTTTTTCGACCAGCAATGGATATACAGAGAATTCCGAGGACTATTGGGAAGCAGAGTTTCCTTATTTAAAAAGTGTATCCAGTCCATGGGATAAAGAATCACCAAAGTTTTATAATAAAATGGTAGTGGACGCTGCGGATTTTGAAAAGAAGCTAGGCGTAAGTCTATCATCAGCGACAACAATAGGGACTGTCATTGAAAGAACATCAGGTAATCGTGTAGGTGTAGTTGAAATCGGCGGAAAGAAATTGACAGGGAAGCAGATTCGTGAAAAGCTCGGATTGAAGTCATCTGATTTTAACTGGGAGCGCCAAGGCAACCAAATTGTCATCACGACTAAAGGATATGGACACGGAGTTGGAATGAGTCAATACGGTGCTAATGGAATGGCCAGGGAAGGAAAAAACTATGAAGATATTGTAAAGTACTACTATAAAGGGGTAAAAGTACAGTCTTCTAGCAAGTGGATGAATACAATGACGGCGAAAAAATGAGAGATGGGATTCCCCATCTCTCATTTTTTTTCGCCTAATTTTTCTATAATAGTTAAAAAGCCACGTTCGTGCTTGAAATAGTGGTAGTGAACATGAAAATAGACAGCCAATACTCCGATGATATCTTTGATTACATCTATTAAGGTGGCGGAACGATAGGGAATGAAAGATTGATGATATTCATCTACAATACCGTATAAGCCTGCCACAAGGGCTGCCAACAAGCTTAGCGTTGGCTTCAGTTTTTGGTTTACTGCAAGAGCAGATACGAATAATATGTACAAAATTGCAAATTCGACTAAATGAAGTGCCTCTTTGATAAATCGGTCCGTTGATGATGAGGGGATATCAAGAATAACATCATCAGGAAGGCTGGACATTGTCCAAATGGCAATCATATATAAAAAAGGTAATAACGTTAACACGAGTTTAAAGGCTTTTTTCATAAATTAAACATCCTTCAACAATAAGATACAAAACATTTTACCATTCTACGAATAAAATCGGTTTCTTTTCCACAAAATAAATCTAAAAAATTTTTTACCAAAATGTATATAATCTTAGCAAAATGTTCAGAATGATTGCTGAGGTGATTAATATGAGAGAGGAAGAAAAGAAACCAACTTCCAAAATCCGACGTATACTTAAACAACGTTGGGCGTTATCAGCAATCTATATCGCAAGTGCAGCCATAATCTTAGCCGCGGCCTTCTTATTACAAAATAGTTTTGATGATTCAGCTAATGACGGTAAAGAGGACTCAGCTGAAACAGGAAAAAACTACGATCAGCCTTCAGTCGAGGTCAATAGTAATCTTGAGACAATCAAGATGCCTGTAGCCAATGCCGACAAAACGGTAATTAAAAAACAATTCTATGATGTGAATGCAGATGAAAAGGCACAAGAAGAAGCTTTGGTTTTCTACAACAATAGATATGAGCAAAACAAAGGTATAGACATTGCAATGGAAGATGGAAAAGCTTTCGATGTAAAAGCATCGTTAAGTGGAAATGTAACGAAAGTTCAAGACGATGCTTTGCTTGGCAATTTAATTGAAGTTGAGCATGAAGATGGTGTCGTTACTCGTTATCAATCAGTGAAAGATATCAAAGTAGCGGTTGGTGACAAAGTGAAACAAGGGCAAGCTATTGCTACTGCTGGAAAAAGTCAAATCAATGAAGAAGCAGGCGTGCATGTCCACTTCGAAATCAGAAAAGATAACATTGCATTAAATCCAATTGATTTTGTTGATAAACAAGCATCTGCCATTCAATCAGCAACTGAAACAGAAGGCAGCACACTTGACAATTCAACTGAGAAAGAAGAAACACCAGCAGTTGACGAATCTAAAACTGAGAAAGAAGAAACACCAGCAATTGACGAATCAGAAACTGGAACAGATGAAACGCCTGCAGTTGATGAAACTGAAGAGGGCACAGATTTAGAAAGTGGTACTGATAAGGAAGGCTCTACACCAGGTGAAGATTCTACTGAGAAAAGCGATTCCTTGAAAGATTCGTTAAATCAATCTAATTAAGATTAAGATTTTTAATAAAATCAAAACATAAACCTTGAGCGTTTCGAATGACAACAACTGAAAATTTGGTAAAAGGAAGCCGTTCATTTTGAACGGCTTCCTTTTTTTCTTTCGAGGAAATATTGGTTCAAACGCTGAAACCCTCGCTCTTCCGACAAATTTCTCGGGAAATAATTTGTTTTTAAGGAAAATAAACAGATAAATCTTAGAAATAAATCTAATTCACCTGTCCCATTAGGCATATATTCTTAACCAAGCTAATAAGATGTTATAAACCATGAAAAGAGAGTGTTTGAGGTGAGGAATCGTTTATTACAAATTATCTAATAGTTGAATAATTCTATCTTTCATTGTTTATAGGGCAGCGGTATTCGATTCGAAAAATACGAATCTCATTTCACACTTCTCACATCCAATTTGGGGAGGTCGAGTGGTGTGCACGATTACATCAAAGAAAGAACTATCAAGATAGGAAAGTATATCGTGGAAACTAGAAAAACAGTTCGCGTCATTGCAAAAGAGTTCGGAGTCTCTAAAAGTACAGTGCATAAAGACTTAACGGAGAGGCTGCCAGAAATTAATCCTGATTTGGCTAACGAAGTGAAGGATATATTGGATTATCATAAATCCATTCGTCACCTTCGAGGTGGAGAAGCGACAAAATTAAAATATAAACGATCTGAAAGAGAAGAAGAAATCGTTAAATAAGTATTTAAATTGATTCCGGTATTTGGAAGTGATTCGAGAAATTAGGGAATAGATAAAGAGGACATGAAAATGTGTCATCTTTATAAAACCTTGATTATGAATCTCCATGCCGGGATTTTTTTATTGGGTAAAAGTATGGGATAGTGATTATGGATATATGTAGGTGCATTGATGATGTTTCATATTGGTTATTTAGGAAAAAATAGTATATGTTTATGTTTATTTATAATTCATACTTACTTGTGTCAATACGATATGGTAAAATAAACAATTAGGACAGAAGTAGGTTATATGTGAGGATATTCAAGGAGGATTTAAGAAATGTTTGCTAGAGATATTGGGATAGATCTTGGAACAGCCAATGTTCTAATACATGTCAAAGGTAAAGGAATTGTGTTAAATGAGCCTTCGGTAGTAGCGATCGATAAGAATACAAACCGTGTTCTTGCTGTCGGGGAAGAAGCTCGTAAAATGGTAGGCCGGACTCCAGGAAACATCATCGCAATTCGTCCTTTAAAAGACGGCGTCATTGCGGACTTTGATGTAACAGAATCGATGCTTAAGCATTTTATAAATACATTAAATGTGAAAGGCTTTCTTTCAAAGCCTAGAATTTTAATTTGCTGCCCAACAAACGTAACAAGTGTTGAACAAAAGGCGATTAAAGAAGCTGCAGAAAAGAGCGGTGGAAAGAAAATATTCCTTGAAGAAGAACCAAAAGTAGCTGCAATCGGTGCTGGCATGGATATTTTTCAACCAAGCGGCAATATGGTCGTAGATATCGGCGGCGGTACAACTGACATTGCGGTTCTTTCGATGGGGGATATCGTTACGTCTTCTTCTATTAAAATGGCCGGTGATAAATTTGATAATGAAATTTTACATTATATCAAACGGAAGTATAAGCTTCTAATCGGTGAACGTACAGCAGAAAACATTAAAATTCAGGTTGCAACAGTCTTCCCTGGTTCACGTAAAGAAGTCATTGATATTCGTGGGCGTGATATGGTATCAGGATTACCTAGAACCATCTCTGTCAACTCTGAAGAAATTGAAGAAGCTCTTCGCGAGCAAGTTTCTATCATTGTACAAGCTGCAAAAAGTGTACTTGAGCGGACACCACCTGAACTTTCTGCCGATATTATTGACAGAGGCGTCATTTTAACAGGCGGAGGCGCATTGCTTCATGGTATTGATCTCCTTCTTGCAGAAGAACTTAAAGTCCCAGTACTTGTTGCAGAAAATCCAATGGATTGTGTTGCAATTGGAACTGGAATTATGCTTGATAATATGGACAAATTGCCACGGCACAAATTCAATTAAAAAGCGGACGTGAAAATCTGCATTATAAGATAGGGGTCTAAGGTTCAGACAAACATGAGGCATAGTGAAAGTGCGTGCAGTTCTAGTACTGATGAGCAATAGGCCCTCTTCTTTTAGTTGAAAATTTAACACCATTCCTTTAAATCTGACCTAGCCTATAATACAGACAAATTCTTCTGCCTAATGCTTCTCTTTTTTCCTTAAGATACTGAAGTTTATGACCGATAAGATAGATATAAGAAATTAAACGGTATAAGTAATGTAGAATAAGGAGTGAAGAAGATGTTAAGAGGTTTTTATACAGCTGCTTCTGGGATGCTTACACAGCAAAGGCGTACAGAAATGCTTACAAACAATATGTCCAATGCAAATACAACAGGGTTTAAAGCTGACCAAACGAGTATAAGATCTTTTCCGGAAATGCTTCTCAGCAACATCGATAGTAAAACGATTCCTACAGAAAACAAATTAAGCATGTCGAAGTTTTCTCAGGTAGGGAGCCTTAGTACCGGTGTTTATGTACAAGAAACCAATCCTTTATTTACACAAGGTACTCTAGAGGAAACCCAGCTTAATACAGATCTTGCCTTGGCTGACGAAAATCTTCCAATCAATGAAGGAACCGGTCGGCAAGGGGCGGTGCTTTTTACTGTTCTGGATGGCGATGGTGGACTCCGTTATACACGTAACGGCAGTTTTACTTTAGATGGGCAAGGGTATTTGACTACCCCTAATGGTTATTATGTACTGGATGAGAATAATGAACGAATTCAGCTTGATAGTGATCAGTTTACCGTTACAGAAAACGGTGTTATTTTAGAAGGAAATGTTCAAAAGGCACGCCTTGGCATCGGTTTTTCAGATAATCCATCTGCACAGCTTATGAAAGATGGAGAAGGTCTTTATAAAGTTGTGAATGATGATGAATTACCTAGTGCATATGCGGGTGCAGAGGTTAGTTTTTCTACGAAACAAGGTTTTCTTGAGGGCTCGAATGTCGATCAATCGAGAACGATGACAGAAATGATGTCGTCATACCGCTCTTTTGAAGCTAGTCAGAAAGTCCTTCAAGCCTATGATAAAAGTTTGGATAAAGCGGTCAATGAGGTTGGCAAGCTTTAAGTAATCGATTTGTAGAAAACTGTCTTTGGGAATTTGAACATTTAAGGGGAATGTCTATGAATCGAACTATGATAACAGCGACGAATACGCTAAACCAACTTCAAAGTAAAATTGATCAAATCAGCAATAATATTGCCAATGTGGATACGACTGCTTACAAAAAGACCCAAACGAGTTTTAATGACTTGTTAACGCAAAGTTTTGATAATCAGCCGAGTAAGTCCAAGGAAATTGGAAGGTTGACAACACCTGGTATTCGACAGGGAACAGGTGCTAAGATAAGTCAATCTCAATTGGTGCTTGCACAGGGGGCTTTAAAGACGACAGACCGTAATCTTGATGTGGCATTCACAAAGGAAGATCTATTCTTTACGGTAAGCGTTCAGGATGACAAAGGGGTCAATACAAGGTTAACACGGGATGGTGCTTTTTATTCATCCCCTAGTGCGAAAAATCCAGAACAAATGCTGCTAGTTACCTCTGCTGGGCATCGAGTCCTTGATGAATATGGGGAGCCGATCCTTATTGAGGGGAGTATTAAAGAAATCACAGTTTCGGAAAAAGGCTTATTGACGGTTGATACGGAGGAATTTGGCGAGAAGAGTTTTAGGCTCGGCGTTGTCTCGGTAAAAAAACCACAATTCCTTGACCAATTAGGTGATAATTTACTTGGTCTTCCCGATAACATGAGAGGCCTGGGCGTTACGGAAGATGATATAATGACAGCGCTAACAGGAGATTCACGTAGTGAAATAGCTGTCCGCCAAGGCGTCCTAGAGTCCTCGAATGTCGATCTTTCTAAAGAAATGACGGATTTAATCAATGTTCAGCGTCATTATCAGTTTCAATCTCGTGCCGTAACGATGGCTGATCAAATGAGCGGATTAATCAATGGTATCCGTTGAGTAATAGGAATACAGAATAAAGAATACCTCGCTGCGAGTTTATAACAAATCAGTTATAATTAATACTTTAACAAAGGTATTTGTTGGCGCTTTTCATTTCGACATGGCTGCCGATAGTATGAGAAGAGAGAAAATCAGTCGGCGAGTTTTCTTAGAAAAAGGAGCTTTTACATCTTATATGGAGCAAAAAAGTGTAGTGAGACAACAACTTAATGAAGAGGTAATGGAAGTTGAAGCGAAACAGAACCGTAGAATCAGGGTCCGTCTTTTGCCAATTTGGCTTCGTTTACTCATTGTTATGGGATTAATTTTCTTTGCTGTATTATCTGGGGCGCTTTTAGGTTACAGTGTGATCGGTGGAGGACACGCAACGGATGTTTTTCAAAAATCAACGTGGACCCATATTATTGATATTGTAAACAAAGACGCATAGTTCCATATTTTTCGAAGTAGTTGCCGTTGTTATAGAAATATTTATGGCAACTACGCCTCTGCCTTTAGGGTAGAGGCGGGTTTTCGTTATGTGTGAAAAAATTAAAGTCATAGGAGGAACAAATATGTTAGATATTACGCAAATAAAGGAAATCATTCCGCATCGTTATCCATTTTTATTAGTTGATCGGATTATTGAAATAGAAGAAGGAAAAAGAGCTGTAGGACTGAAAAATGTTACAGCTAATGAAGAATTCTTTAATGGGCATTTCCCTGATTATCCTGTTATGCCTGGAGTATTAATTGTAGAGGCATTAGCACAAGTTGGCGCTGTAGCAGTTTTGAAACAAGATGAATATAAAGGACGGCTTGCGTTTTTTGCTGGAATTGATAATTGTCGATTTAAAAAGCAGGTAAAACCAGGTGACCAACTACGCCTTGAAGTTGAAATAGTGCGTATGAGGGGATCATTGGGTAAAGGGAAAGCGGTGGCAACGGTAGATGGCGAGGTTGCATGTGAAACAGAGATTATGTTTGCCTTCGGAGACAAATAAAAATATACTTGTTCAAGATAAAGTTAGATTAATATAACTTTTTTTATAAAAATGGTTTTAAAAAGTCTTTATAGGTGTATATATAAGAAGCAAATGCGTTGAATTCTTTAATTACAATTTATTTTTATTCTCCCTTTGAATGTCGGACATATATGTCCGGCATTTTTTAATGCGAATCATTCGTTATAAATATGAGTTCAGCGGATCTTCTTTGCTATTTTAAAATAGGACGCAAGTTATTTTCACATTCGGGCAAAATAAGTAATGATTAAAAGATAGAAGGGAGGTTGCCAAAAATGATGATGAAAAGAATTTTTGCACTAATTGCGGGATCTTTATTATCTGTGATGTTCCTTGCTGGGTGTGGAACAAATAATAATGATAACAATCCCGCTCCAGAAGATAATAACATAATTAATGATGATAACAATGGCGTTGATGATAACAATGTGAATGATGATAACAATGTGAATGATAATGATAACGATGCAAATGATCTGGATAAAGATGATGATGGAATGATTGAAAACGACGATAATACCAAAGATAACGACGTCGATGACGATAACAAGTAAAGTAATTAGAAATTGATTAAAAAGACTGACCTAGTTAAGAAGAGGATTATTATCCTTTTTCGTCTAGGTCAGTCTTTTTTTGTGTGTATTTGGTTTGAGGGGAAATAGGAATAAAGGGAAGGGTACCTTATTTATTCGTGGCTAGTTTAGGCTTAGAGCGGATTTTTTGCTTGAATTCATTTATTAATTCATCGCCGACTAGACCTTTTTGGACCAAATCTTCAAGAAGAAGTTCTGCATATTTGCTGCGTGTTTTTTGGATGTGTCCAACAAATAATAGGCTATAATGGTTGCCAACTTTTCTTATGGTACGTAGGACAGTGCTAAATAAAGCTGGTTCATTGTCCTTTTTTGTAATAACGGCTTGGATAAACACCTCTCCGTTTATATTGGGAAGTGAGGATTCAAGCTCTCTGAAGTGGCTTTCTTCTACAAAGGCTTCGAGTAACCAGGTTCTAGCATCATTTTCTTTATTAATTATAAGACCGTCTGTTAATACAATATCAATTAAGTGTAATTCCTCAGTAACAATTTGCAACGAAATTAATTTAAACGATTTCATCTAATTCCTCCGTTTCTTGCCTGTATGAAGAAGGGTGGAAAATACCCCTCTTAAACCTAGATTTCCGATATATGATTGGTTTCGTGAAAGTTTAAACCTGTTAATCCTTTTAAAGGTAATTATATCATACTAAAAAACCGTACCTAAATGAAATGAAAACCCAACAATTGTCTAAATTATGAACGATACAATAAAAATTTGCAAAAAATTTAAATTTGTACTCTTTTTGTTTTTTACTTACTTTCCATTGCAAAAATTGAATTTTAGGTAAATACAAACCAGGTTTTTATGAAGAAAATAGGTGGATACAGATTATTTTCTCGATTTTCCATTTGATGAAAGATTCATTATGATAAAAGCATATTAAAGAGAAAGGAGTGAAAAGATGATCAACCAAATTACCCTTGTAGGGAGACTGACGAAGGACCCCGAATTAAGATACACACCGGATGGCAAGGCAGTTTCCAATATTACGTTAGCGGTTAACCGTAACTTTCGTAATACAGTAGGAGATTATGAGGCGGACTTTGTACAGTGTATCATATGGAAAAAGACAGCTGAAAACACCGCTCAGTATTGCAAAAAAGGGGCCTTAATTGGCATTACCGGCAGAATTCAAACGAGGAGATACGAAAACCAAGAAGGTAAAAAAGTGTATGTCACCGAAGTTGTCGCCGAGAAGGTTCAATTCATAGGATCTAAACAAAATGATGTTAAGCCAAAGGATTTTGAGCATATTGGTTTATAGTCTAACGTGAATTTCTGTTCTTGAACCAGGCGTCTTTTTCATCAACATAAAACAATTTCGTAAAGTATTACTTCATATAAGACTCGTTTACTCCCCTTATTTCCCCAAAGCCGATGTGGCTTTTCCCCCGTAAGTATCTCCGATTACCCCCTAAATTGAATCAAGGTACTTGATTCCCTCCTTTTGAATGACTGCAAAATCGCAGTCATTTTTTTTATGTAATAAATATGTACAACAAAGTGGTAAATGTAAAATAAAATTATTATTCTAAAAAATTAGAATTTTAAGAAAATATATTGTAAATTTTCAATTTAGATGCAATAATAAATCAAATAATATTAAATTGGTAAAATAGTTATATATAGGAAGTGATGTAATGAAAGGACCAATTATTGAAGTGAACGGACTACGAACGAGTTTTCGCACAGACGATGGGGAAATTCCAGTCGTAAATTCCATTGATTTTCACATCAATCCAGGTGAGGTGCTGGGGATTGTTGGGGAATCAGGCTGCGGGAAAAGTGTAACTTCTTTGTCCATCATGGGACTAGTTCCCTCTCCGGCTGGTAAGGTAGAAGGAGAGATTCTTTTTAAAGGGGTTAACATCGCCAATGCCTCTGAAGCGAAAATGCGAAAGATTCGTGGAAATGAAATTGCCATGATTTTTCAGGAACCAATGACAAGCTTGAATCCAGTTTTTACAATTGGAGAGCAATTGGTGGAGACTCTTCGGATACATAGAAAATGGAATAAAAAGCAGGCCCGTCAAAGAGCCGTGGAAATGTTAAAGCTGGTTGGACTTGGACGTGCTGAGGAACTTATCAATGAATATCCCCATCAGCTTTCAGGTGGGATGAGACAGAGGGTCATGATTGCAATGGCAATGATCTGTGAGCCGAAACTTCTCATAGCAGATGAACCGACAACCGCTTTGGATGTGACGATTCAAGCACAAATTTTAGAGTTAATGAAGAACTTAAATAAAGAGACAGATACAGCAATCATGATGATTACTCACGACCTTGGCGTTGTGGCGCAAATGTGTGAGCGTGTCATTGTAATGTATGCCGGCAAGGTAATAGAGGAAGGACAAGTGCAAACGATTTTTCGAAATCCGAAACATCCATATACGGTAGGTTTACTACAATCGATTCCCGATATGCGTCTAAAAAAAGAGCGGCTTTACTCGATTCCAGGTAATGTTCCAAGGCCAGGAACAAGCAACCTGGGCTGCCAGTTTGCCCCTCGTTGCTCTCATGCTATGGAGAAATGTCTAAGTGAGACCCCGTCACTTCTGGAATTCGATAATGGCCAGCAAGTACGCTGCTGGATGTATGAAGATGGGAAAGGAGCAGCATTGCATGACTCAACCATTAGTTAAGGTAGAAAACTTGAAGAAGCATTTTCCAATCAAAGGAGGTATTCTCGGGAAGACGGTGGGGGAGGTAAAGGCCGTTGATGGTTTGTCATTCTCCATTTATAAAGGAGAAACCTTAGGTCTTGTTGGTGAAAGCGGTTGCGGAAAGTCAACAACAGGTAGGTTACTGCTTCGATTGCTTGAGCCAAGTGAAGGGAATGTTTATTTTGAGGGAAAAGACCTAACGACTTTAACTTCCCGTGAAATGAGAAAGATGCGTCGAGAAATGCAAATGGTTTTTCAGGACCCATTCGCGTCCCTTAATCCCAGGCATACTGTTGAAAAGATATTGGAAGAGCCCCTTATCGTTCATGGTTTAAAAGATAAAAAGGAACGCCGACACCGGGTGCAGGAGCTCCTAAAGGTTGTTGGTTTAAGCAGTTACCATGCCAAAAGGTACCCGCATCAATTCAGTGGTGGTCAGCGGCAACGCATTGGCATTGCTAGGGCACTTGCAGTTAACCCTAAGCTGATTATCGCTGATGAGCCCGTATCTGCACTGGATGTGTCGATTCAAGCTCAGGTGTTAAATCTTTTGCAAGATTTGCAGAAGGATTTTGATCTGACTTACTTATTCATTGCCCACGATCTTGGCGTAGTAAGGCATATCTCTGACCGCGTCGGTGTCATGTATCTTGGTCATATCGTTGAATTGACGGGAAGCGAAGAACTCTACGAAGACCCCCTTCATCCATATACGCAGGCTTTATTATCTGCTGTGCCGATTCCAGATGTGGAATATAAGGGAGATAGAGTAATCCTGCAGGGCGATGTTCCAAGCCCATCTAACCCGCCAAGCGGATGTCCCTTCCATACGAGATGCCCGCAGGCCATGGCGGAGTGCAAATCAGTAAAACCCGTCTTGCATGAGCATAAACCCGGTCACTACGTTGCTTGTCATTTATACAATTGACACGACGTACACATAAATTCTTAAAAAAATAAAGGGGGAAGAATATGAAGAAGACATGGGCTTTATTTTTAACTACTATCCTGGCGCTTTCACTTGCACTTGCAGGATGTTCCTCATCTACAACAAAAGAGAAAGATGAAGAGAAAGGGGGATCAAGTGAAGCAAAAGGAGGCGTATTAATTTATGGTAAAGGCGGCGATGCAGTTTCACTTGATCCCGCTATAGTAACGGATGGTGAATCATTTATCGTCACACAGCAGGTTTTTGAAACCCTTGTAAAATACGGAGAAGATAATACGGAAATAAAGCCAGGTCTTGCAGAATCATGGGATGTTTCCGATGACGCAAAGACATATACATTCAAATTGAAAACCGGCATTAAGTTCCATGATGGCTCGGATTTCAATGCGGAAGCAGTTGTTAAAAACTTTCAGCGCTGGGCACAAAGTAAGGATGAAGCTAAATTTGCATACTATGCCTCTATGTTTGGCGGCTTTGAAGGTGATGAAGGCCATGTTATCAAAGAGGTAAAAGCTATTGATGATAATACAGTGGAATTCACTTTAAATCGTCCGCAGGCACCATTCTTGAAAAATATTGCTATGCCTACATTTGCAATAGCAAGTCCAACTGGATTTGAAAAAGATGCAGACAATTTCGGTAAGAATCCTTCTGGAACAGGTCCATTCAAATTTAAATCATGGAAACCAGGCGATACGATTGAAGTGGTGAAAAATGATGACTATTGGCAAGATGGACTGCCAAAGCTTGATGGAATCACGTTTAAAGTCATTAAAGATAACTCTGCTCGATTAAATGCTGTAATCAAAGGTGAAGTCGATCTAATGGACGGGTTAAACCCAAGTGATATTAGCAAAGTAACAGGGGATGACAAACTACAAATATTCGAAAGGCCATCCATGAATGTCGGCTACTTTGCATTCAATGTTGAAAAAGCACCATTCGACAAAAAGGAAGTACGCCAAGCCATCTCACACCTAATTAACAAAAAAGAAATCATTGATAACTTTTACGAAGGCACAGCTGAGCCTGCTAAGAATCCAATGCCGCCATCTGTTTCTGGATACAATGACAACATTGAAGACTATGACTACGATGTAGAAAAAGCGAAGGAATTACTTAAAAAGGCTGGACTTGAAGATGGGTTCAAAATGGATCTTTGGGCAATGCCGGTACCACGTCCATATATGCCGGATGGTCAAAAAGTAGCTGAAGCCATTCAAGCAAGCTTAAAACAAGTAGGTATCGAAGCAAATATCGTTTCGTATGAATGGGCTGCATATTTAGAGAAAGTGCAGGCAGGAGAAGCTGAATCCTTCATGCTAGGCTGGACAGGCGATAATGGAGATGCAGATAACTTCCTTTACACCTTATTGGATAAAGATAATATCGGATCAAATAACTATGCTCGCTATGCAAACAAAGAGGTTCATGAACTATTGATTGAAGCTCAATCTACTGCAGAAGAAGCTAAACGTAATGAGTTATATGGAAAAGCGCAGGAAATCATTCATGAAGAAGCGCCATGGGTTCCACTTGTACACTCTTTACCACAACTTGCTGGAACTAAGACAATAAAAGGATTTGTTCCGCATCCAACCGGTTCTCAATCTCTAGTTAACGTGTCTATAGAGAATTAACCGTACGAATCGGGGAGTATGGATTTATGCATGCTGCCCGGTTTTGTTATGGAATACATTTCAAAATAATCGAGGGTGAATGTAAAGGACCCTATTGTAAAAAGGCGGGTGATTGTTTTGTTTTCCTATACCGTACGGCGTTTAGGATCCCTCATTCCAGTATTACTTGGAATGGCGTTTATTGTATTTATGATGATTCGTGCGATTCCAGGAAATCCTGCACAAGTAATTTTAGGACAGCAAGCAACAAAAGAGGCAGTTGCAGCAATGACAAAGGAACTCGGTTTGGATAAACCTTGGTTTATTCAATTTTGGGATTATCTATTAGGTCTGTTCACAGGCGATCTTGGTGTTTCCTTAAAAACAAAGAGTCCGGTATCTGAAGAAATTGGGCCTTATCTAATGGCGACGATTGAGTTAGCCTTGATTGCCATGCTTATAGCTGTAGTCATTGGTGTAAATGCCGGTATTATTTCGGCATGGTTCCAAAACTCATGGTTTGATTATGCAGCAATGGTCATTGCGTTGATTGGTTTGTCTATGCCGATATTCTGGCTTGGTCTAATGGAACAATATATCATTTCGATTCAATGGGATTTACTTCCTACGACAGGACGTGACAATATCAGAGATCCTGTTGAGGCAATAACGGGTCTGTATTTATTAGACACCCTCATTTCTGGAAGAGTTGACCAATTTAGCGAAGTGGTTAAGCATTTAATTTTACCGGGACTCGCGCTTGCTACCATTCCGATGGCGATTATTGCAAGGATGACACGCTCGTCCATGCTAGAGGTAATGAGATCGGATTTCATTCGTACGGCTCGTGCCAAGGGAATGAGAATGTTTTGGGTTGTTTATAAGCACTCCTTGAAGAATGCTTTAATTCCAGTGGTTACGGTTATCGGCCTACAGACAGGGTTGCTTTTAGGAGGGGCTATTTTAACGGAAAATATATTTGGTTGGCCAGGTATCGGTACATACATTTATGATGCAATTCTTTCCCGGGATTATCCGGTCATTCAGTCCGGAATCCTCATCATCGCCTTTTTGTTTGTCATGATTAACCTAGTTGTGGATTTGTTGTATGCAGCGATTGATCCTAGGATTAAGTATAAATAGGGAGGGAAACTCATGCCTGAAATAGCAACGAATACATCGCCAATCCTTCATCCCCAAGAGACAGAGGAAAAAGTCATCTCTCCCTGGAAGGAAGGGTGGAAAAGCTTTAAGAAAAACAAGATAGCCCTTGTCGGTCTTGGCATTGTTTTATTTTTTGTCTTAATCGCTATTTTCGCACCGATTATTGCACCTTATTCATTTGAGGGGCAGAAGCTTAGTGATAAACATCTGTCTCCATCTTCAGAACATTGGTTTGGAACGGATGAATTCGGCCGTGATATTTTGAGTAGGGTTATCTATGGCTCGCGCATATCAATAGGAATTGGTTTTTTATCTGTGGCCGGGTCTGTCGTAGTCGGGTCTTTTCTAGGAATTATCGCCGGGTATTACGGAAAGTGGATAGATACAATCATATCGAGAGTTTTTGACATTATTCTAGCGTTTCCAAGTATATTGCTTGCCATTGCCGTAGTAGCCGTATTGGGGCCTTCACTTCGCAATGCACTTATTGCCATTGCCATCGTCAATGTTCCGATATTCGGCAGGCTTTTACGTTCGAGGGTTTTAACAGTGAAAGAAGAGGAATATGTAACAGCTGCCAAGGCAATAGGAATGGGGGATGGCCGGATTCTACTTCATCACGTACTCCCGAACAGCCTTGCACCGATTATTGTTCAAGGTACTTTGGCGATTGCCACTGCCATTATTGAGTGTGCAGCACTCGGGTTCCTTGGTCTCGGTGCACAACCGCCGGCACCAGAGTGGGGAAAAATGCTTGCCGATTCGAGGTCATTTATCATTCAGGCACCATGGACGGTGCTGTTTCCTGGTCTTGCGATTATGCTAACTGTCCTCGGCTTTAACCTAATGGGTGATGGACTGCGAGATGCATTGGATCCGAGAATGAAAAACTAAATGTTAAAAGATGGTGATTCTTTTACAATCACCATCTTTTTTGTTTCTCTTACAAATCTATTAAAATATGAAAAATAATAACAAAATCCTAGTTAGAAATAGGAAAATAGTGACTATTATCTCTTAAAATCACCCCAAAGGTTGTGATACTTTTATACTTAGTAAGAAAATTCCAAAAATTGATTATTTTAGAGGAGGAAAAGTTCATTGATTAAACGTAGCTTGTCCATTCTAGCAATCTTTCTATTAGTATTTACGGCAACCGTTTCCGCAGCCAAGCTCCCTGATCCTTCGAACGGTTCGAGCGTTGGAAAGAAGAATCAGGAAAGTATTTTAAAGTTAAAGAAAAACGAAACGGAAAAGAAATACAAAAGTAACGAGAAGGTCAGGGTCATCGTAGAGATGAAGGAAGCCCCGGCAATAGAAATAGCTTCGAAGGAAGGGAAACTTTTTAAAGAGCTATCTAAAAATAAGAGGCAACAATTAAAGTCCGAAAAGTTGGCCAACCAGAAAAAAGTGAAAAATAAAGTGAAAGAGAAAAAAATAGCATTCAAGGAACTAGAAAGCTTTACGACAGTGGTAAATGGTTTCAGTGCAGAGCTTCAATATGGCGAAATTAAAAAAGTCGAAGCCATGCCTGAAGTTGCTGAAGTACATATAGCGAATGAATATGAACGTCCTGTTGAAAAGCCGGAGATGATTTATAGTAAAGAACTTGTCCAGGCTCAGGAAGCTTGGCGGGAGTATGGTTATAAAGGGGAAGGAATGGTCGTCGGTATTATAGATACTGGAATCGACCCATCTCACCGTGATATGGTTCTAAGCGATGAAAATAAAGCAGAACTGACTGAAAGTGAAATTAGTGGAATAAAGGATTCTAGCCATCTATTAGGTAACTATTATACTGCGAAGGTACCTTATGGATACAATTACATGGACGAAAATGAAGAAATCCTTGATCTTGGTGAAGAGGCTTCGATGCATGGAATGCATGTAGCCGGAACCGCAGGAGCCAATGGGGATGAAGAGAATGGCGGCATTAAAGGGGTCGCTCCTGAAGCCCAGTTGCTTGCTTTAAAGGTATTCGGGAATGATCCTGCTATGCAGACAACATGGGGCGATATTTATATTAAGGCAATTGATGATGCAATTATTCTTGGGGCAGATGTGCTGAACATGAGCCTAGGATCTACTGCAGGTTTTGTATCAGCTGAAGATCCTGAGCAGCAGGCGGTTTCGAGAGCTGTGAATAATGGGATACTCATGTCGATTTCAGCAGGGAACTCGGCTCATTTTGGTAATGGGTTTGCAAACCCAACGGCCTCAAACCCGGATATCGGCGTTTCAGGTTCACCTGGACTTGCTCATGATTCGGTACAAGTAGCATCCGTCGAGAATAACTTCATGGATTTAGATGCGGCTACTTATGATATTAAAGGGCAGGAAGGGAAAGCACCGTTCATGTCGGCTTCAAGCGTACATCCCAATGCTCTAAAGGATAAAACATATGACTTGGTTGTTGCAGGTCTTGGGACGCCAGGGGAGCTTTCGAAAGTGGATGTGAAAGGCAAGTTTGCCCTTATTGAGCGCGGGACGCTTTCTTTTATTGAAAAAGCCCAAAATGCTCAGGCAGCAGGAGCGGCAGGAGTCATTATTTTTAACAATGCTGATGGGTATATTTCTATGGCTACAGATCCAAGCATAACGATTCCGCAGTTGTTTATGTTGAAATCGGATGGAATAAAGTTGAAAACAGCCATAACTGAAGGGGAAAAGGTGAAGGTTACCTTTAATGGTGATAAAACAAAAGCTGTAAATCCCGAAGCAGGGAAAATGAGCTCATTCAGTTCATGGGGTGTCGCACCGAATCTGGATTTCAAACCAGAAATCACAGCTCCAGGTGGACAAATTTACTCGACGTTGAACAATGATGAATATGGCATGATGAGTGGTACCTCGATGGCGGCACCGCATGTATCCGGGGGTTCTGCACTGGTTCTTGAAAGAGTGGATAAAGAATTTAAACTAAATGGATTTGCGCGGGCGAATTTGGCTAAGAACCTGATGATGAATACTTCAAAGCCATTAACGGATCAAGGTGTCGTCAATAATGCTCTTGGTTGGAAAAATCCTTACTCGCCTCGGAGGCAAGGAGCAGGAGTCATGCAGCTACAATCTGCTTTGTCCACACCAGCTGTCGTGACGGAGGCATTTACGAAAGAAGCGAAGGTTGCTATGAAGGAAATCGGCAATAAGTTCGCCTTTACTTTGAAGGTTGAAAACTTCAGTAACAAAGCAGTCAAATATGATGTAAAAGGAAATATCCAAACAGACTATGCTATCCAGGGTCAACTGGGTTATTCCGCTAACCAATTAGAGGCACAGGAAATTCAGAACGCTTCGATTAAAATCAATAATAAAAATACAAACAAGATTACCGTACCTGCAAAAAAATCGGTTACATTTGAAGTGAAAGTGGACATATCCAATGCAAAAGTACTTGGCGATGATCTTCAGACTCTTGTAGACATTGACAAGGTCTTCCCAAATGGATATTTTGTTGAAGGGTTCGTGACACTGAAGGATCCAACTGACACTAAACCAGAACTCCATGTTCCGTATGTAGGTTTTAAAGGAGAATGGGACAAGGCTCCGATCCTAGATGGAACTAAGTATGATAAAGAGTCGTTCTATGGCATGGCAGGAGGAGTTTCGACAGCAGATAAAGATTTCACATATCTTGGGTACGACCCTGCAGGAAAAACATTTAATAGTAAATATATTGCGATTTCCCCGAATGGTGATGGAGCACAGGATGACTTCGTGCCGATCCTATCATTCTTAAGGAATGCGAAAAAGGTAGAATTCAATATATTGAATGGTGCAAACAAATCAGTTCGGAAACTTCGAACAGAGAATAATGTGCGTAAGGACTATTATGATGGCGGAAAAGGGTCCTATTACTCTCTTGATCCTGCCCGTAAATGGGATGGTAAAATTAATAATGCACTCGCTAAAGATGGAGTCTATTATTTTGAAATCAAAGCGATGATAGATTACGAGGGTGCAAAATGGCAGACGTATAAAATGCCTATCAAAGTAGATACCTTAGAGCCGACAGTTAAGATTTCGAAAATAGGTAAGGTGTTAACCATCCAAGGTAAGGATAATTTAAATGGTTCAGGACTTGCCTATTACGATGTACAAATCGATGGTGAATCTATCCTTAAAGAGCCCCTTGCAGCGAATACGAAAAAATTCACTCTACCTGATGTAAGAGGGGAAAAGGTACAGGTCGTGGCAATAGACTTCGCTGGTAATGAAAAAGCAGCTGAAACCGAATTGGCCACTGATTCAGCTCCAATCGATAATAATGCACCAGCTGTTAAGATCAAAAGTCCTGAAGCCTTAAGCGTGAACAATAAAAATAAAATCAAAATAACAGGTGAAATTGAAGAAGCGTCGGAAATAAAGGAATTTACAATCGACAATAAAAAGGTCCCTGTAACGTATAACAAAACGAAGAATAAGTATGAATTCTCTATTGAAAAGAAATTTGGGGATGGCGTCCAAAGCTTTACTGTTAAAGCAACAGACAAATGGGATAACACGGTTTCCTTTAAGCGGACGATTATGGTTGATACAACAAAACCAGGTTTAAAGGTTAAAGGTGTGCCAGCAACTGTGGGAGTCAAAGGGTCAAATCCAAAAGTGGACGTGACAGTAGAGGATAATTTCGATGAGATCCGCCTTTATTTGAACGGAAGCGAAGTATTCTATAACGAATTCAAGGAACCATACAAAATGCGTTCCTATAAGAAGAAGATAGAGGATTTGGAACTACCGCTTAAACCAGGCAACAATAAGTTTGAATTTAAGGTAACCGATCTTGCCGGAAATGAATCGAAGAAAGTATTTAACATTCAAAAAGCCAAAAAATAAACGTAAGGCAGCCCTCTTATCCAAGGGGGCTGTTTTTTCGTATTTCAGACCTATGATAAAAATTTCTGTGGAATTTTCAAAAGGTGAAGTTTGAGCAGCTTTTCTTCCAACTGCCATTTTAGAAATATATGTTTTGCAAAGATGTAGAACATGTATTTTTGTTCGTAATTCATAATAAATCTTCACATATTTCTTCGACAAGCTTTCAGTAGCTTTATGGTATTTTCACCATGCTAATATCGAAATCTATGAGATAAAAAATTTATTTTCGGGTTCTGGCAGGAATATAATAGAAGATAAAGGAATTAGGTATAAAGAACCAATCTAAATAGGAGGGTATCTATGAATTATAAAAGGGGTTTGAACAAAAAGGTATATAGTCGCGGAATTACCATTAAATTTGAAAAAAGAGCAAGTGACCAGTTATCAATTACAAAACCGAGTTTCTTTGATGCACTTCAACATGTTAATTCTCCATTTGAAAAAGTACCCCGCACAGATTTAGCCTATCAAGATTATCCGCTTTGTCAGGAGGTTACCCTTTCGCTATTTGAAAAGGGTATTGCTAAAACATCAATCAAATATGACCCTCATCAAGAAAAAATCACCATTGAGGAAATTTCAGAGGATTATCAGCTGAATAAGGGAGAGGCGCTTACTACAATTCTAGAGCATATAATGATCAATCATGGAAATTACCATTCTTTTTTCATAGTCAGGCCGAAAGAGTGGGCCGCAAAAAGGAAAGCCACTACTCCATGATATCCTCTTCTTTAGCGTTCTTAGTAAGCAGTGAAAGGGGTAGTGACTTTCGAAAAGTAATTCGATAAGATTCCTTACCACTGCCTGTTGATTGTTCAGTCAATAAGAATGGGGCTGCAGGCAGCTCCCATTTATGTCTCAACATGATGAGTCGGCTTTCTGAATCCTTCAAGAATTTAAATCAACCGCCGAATGATCTTTGAGAGGGTTTGAATACCATAAGCTAATTGTTCCTCCGAGGCGTAAGAATAAGAAAGCCGTAGATGTGTATTGTTATTTGGTTCATATATGTACCCCGGATTAAGGAGTATGTTCTCCTTTATCGCTTGCTTGAAAAGGTTTGGATTCACAATTGGTTTACATAATTTTAACCATATATAAAATCCGCCTTGAGGTATTTGCCATTCAGCCAGTTCCTTAAAATATTGATTGAGAAGAGTTAATGTAAAATCTCTACGTACTATCAACTCATGCCTTAGCCACTCTAAATGCTTTGAATATTGATCACTTGCTAACCATTCTGCCACAAGGTGTTGGGAAAGAGCACTGGACCCGTAATCCATTTGCATTTTAATATCTGCTAAACGTTCAATCACAGTTATTGGACCAGCAATCCATCCGATGCGCAATCCGGGGCTTAATGTTTTGGACATACTGCCAATGTGCAATACAAGGCCATCTGTATCAAGGGATTTTATAGGTAGCGGCGGTTCCTTTTCAAACCACAAGTCACTATATACGTCATCTTCAATAATCGGAATCTGCTCTTTTTTACATATGGATAAGAGGTTTAGTCTTTCCTCTTTTGTCCATGTAGTATTGGTTGGATTGTTAAACGTTGGAACAGTATAAAACAGTGACGCTTTCTTCCTTCCATTGATGCGCTTTATTTGTGTGGGAATACTTTCTCGGCCTTGTTTTGATAAGCCTACTAAGTGCATGCCCGCAGATTGAAAAGGATGAACAGAATTTAAATAGGAAGGGGATTCATGTAAAACCATTGATCCCTTTTGAAGTAAACCAACTGAAATCAATTGTAGTGCTTGAAGCCCACCAGAAACGATCATGAGGGAGCTGGGGCTTGCGTTGACCCCTTTTGTTTCTAAATAAACACTTATACATTGGCGAAGCCTTTTATCACCCTTGGGTTCAGAATAACCTAATGAGTGGGCATCAAAAGAAGTGGATTGCAACGTCTTTTCGATTTTTTTTGTAGGCAATAGAGATGGAGAAAGTTCCCCCGTGCCTAACCTGATGATGGCAGTGTCTGTTTCATACTGATTAATGTCCTGAATCGTTTTTAAATTAGGTTCATGAAGGCCATTCCGGACATAGTTTTTCCAGTCGGGCTGTTTGCTGGAGACGAGCACATTCCATGTGTTATTCGAAACAAATGTGCCAGACCCAACCTTAGTTTCTAATAGTCCGTCTGCAATCAACTCATCTATAGCTGTAATGATGGTACTTCGGTTTACGCCAAAAGAATCGGCCAATGAGCGTTGTGATGGAAGCTTGGTAGCAACTGGCCATTCCCCTCGTGTAATTTGTTGTTTCATCCAATCTACTATTTGTTGGTGAAGAGATTGGTTGGACGGCCGGTTTGGTCTCCATTCGATAAACATACGAAAACCACTCCTTTCATGTTCTATATTCATTATAAATTGGTTGGATTGAAAACCAACCAAATGGATGGTCAATCCCTTTGTTTTTTTCATTATACTGAATATGAATGGAGGGAGGTATTCGTATGGGACCATTTTTTCATGGATTGTTATTGGCATTAGGGCTGATACTGCCATTAGGAGTGCAAAATATATTTATTTTTAATCAAGGAGCAACCCAACCTACCTTAAAAAAAGCATTGCCTGCAACGATCACAGCTGCCATTTGTGATACAGTACTTATTCTGTTAGCTATTTTAGGTGTTTCGTTGATTGTCATGCAATATGATTGGTTGCGTCTTACATTAATCATAATCGGAGTTATATTTTTATTGTATATGGGTTTTCAGATTTGGTTTGCCAAAGCGAACTCACGGTCAGATGCTCAAACTATGCAGATGTCCACCAAAAAGCAAATTGTATTTGCTTTATCCGTATCACTACTGAATCCACATGCAATCTTAGATACGATAGGTGTAATCGGTTCGAGTTCACTTGTTTATTCCGGAACGGATAAAACGATTTTCACGGCAACATGCATCGTGGTATCATGGTGCTGGTTCCATGGATTATGTCTTGCGGGACGATTGCTAAAAAAGGTTGATACGTCTGGCAAATTCCTTGGAATATTAAATAAAACATCTGCAATCATCATCTGGATTACGGCTCTCTATATGGTGAAATCGATGTTTTGAAACAGATAAATGGCATCTGAATTCGAACTAAACTAATCTGGAAAAGAAGTAGATTACCCAGTTGGATAATCTATATTTAAGGAGGAAATGCAATTTTCCCTTTCTTATTGCAGTTAAAACTATGCAAATTCATGTATTAGCCTTACAGGATAGTTTTGATCTGTTTTCATTATCTCCCTTTCCATTTCTGGTGATAACTCAAACCCTTTCTTTTTAAATGATATTCTTCTCCACTAGTGCCTCTGTGTTGTGAAAGAGAATTGTAAAAAAACCAATTAGCGTTCAAGCCAATCGAAGTACCAGGATTTATAAAGAGTCATGTCATCTATCATAGATCCAGATGGGTATCTCCCGTGTTGCAATCATTCCTTACGCTATTAGAAGAAAGGTTCTTTGATGAATGAACAGGGTCAAAGCAAGGATTGCTTTAAATAAACTGGATCGGAGAAGGTTATAGACTAGTTTGCTAGCTATGAAAGGTTTTTAAGAGTTAAAAATTGCAGTATTAATCGGCGCTTTTTGAATAAAAAAGGAGAATACATATCGAATATGTATTCTCCCTTTTTTTATGTCTTAATAAGCTAACACCCTGCCCTCATTCATCTTCGTATCGTGAGAGGTTTTTTTTGAGTGTGAGTACATTATTGAAGTGCAACTAAGTCCTTTATTTCCTCTGTGGAAAGTTCAGTGATCCAGTTGTCACTACTGATAATTTCGTCGTTTAGTGCTTGCTTTTTATCAAGCATCTGGTCGATTTTTTCTTCCAGTGTCCCTGTGCATATTAACTTATGAACATGAACGAACCGCTGTTGTCCAATTCGATAGGCACGGTCTGTAGCTTGATTTTCAACAGCTGGATTCCACCAGCGATCATAGTGAATGACGTGGTTTGCTTCTGTTAAATTAAGTCCTGTGCCACCTGCTTTTAACGATAGAATGAAGATTGGAAAATCTCCATCTTGGAATCGAGTAATCATATCATCACGTTGCTTTTTGTTCGCACTCCCATTCAGGAAGGGAACTTCAAAGCCATACCGTTTTTCTAACAATTCCTTCATCATGTTGCCCATCCCAATATATTGAGTGAAAATGAGGCAGCTTTCATCTTGTTCGCGGACAGCGTCGACAAGCTCAGTCAGTTTCTCAAGTTTGCCAGAGCGGTTAGGTGCCTTCAGGATGTTTTCTTTTTCCGTCTCTTTTAAATAAAGAGCAGGGTGATTGCAAAGTTGCTTTAGTTTATTAAGCATTTGCAGTATGATGCCTTTTCGTTCAAAGGCCGACAGCTGTTCGATATCAGTAAAGGTATCCTTGATTAGCTGTTCATACAGTGATGCTTGCTCGGTGGTAAGCGGAACGAATTCCTTTTGCTCTTGCTTATCCGGAAGATTCAGAGCGACTTCTTTATCACGTTTTGTCCGGCGGAGCAAGAATGGTTGAATCAAGCGCTGTAATTCCTTGATTTTACCCTTCTGTTCTTCACGTTCGATGGTCGCCACATATTTTTCCTGGAATTGACCAAGCGTTCCAAGATACCCTTTGTTAATAAAGTCAAAGATTGCCCATAATTCGCTTAAACGGTTTTCCATTGGCGTACCCGTTAAGGCGATATGATGACTGCCATTAAGCTTGCGAACCGCCTTGGATTGCTTCGTTTGGGCATTCTTGATATTCTGTGCTTCATCAAGGATGACACTGCTCCAATGGATGGAAGACAGTTCAGCCACATCTTGGTGGGTCAGGCCATATGAAGTTAAAACGATATCATGGCCAGCTGCTTTTTTAGCAAAGGCTTCACCTTTAGCTCGATTAGATCCGTAATGAAGATGAACCTTAAGTGTGGGCGCGAATTTTTCTAATTCTTTTTGCCAGTTGCCAAGAACGGATGTCGGACAGACGATAAGGGCTGATTGAACTGAAACAAGTTCTGGAATGGAGGTAATTATTTCTACCTCATCGCTGCTCTCCGTGTTACTTTCTTCGTCGACAATGATCGGTTCACTCTTTTGTTCGTCCTTCGAGGCAATAGGGAGCTCCTTAAGGGCTCCTTCAGTGTCCTTCACATGAAGTAGGTAGGCAATCATCTGAACGGTTTTCCCGAGCCCCATATCGTCTGCAAGACAAGCTCCAAAACCATGCTCTCTTAAAAAAAGCAGCCAGCTCATGCCGAGTTTTTGATAGGGACGCAAATCGCCTTGAAGTGTCTTAGGAATGGGCAGGATGGAAATGTTTTTTGTTTCCTGCAGTCTTCCCACCATTTTACGAAGCTCTTGATTCAATTCAAATTGAATTCGGAGCATTTCGTCGTTTTCTGAATCATCATCGGCATCCTCTTCTGTGCTGTTCAATAACTCTTGCTGCAGCAAATCCGACAATTGAATTCCTTTTTCATTGGCTGTTTCCATCAGTTCCTGAATTTGCTTAATGAAAGCTGGGTCGAGTTTAACCCATTGGCCGCGAATATAAACGAGTCTGCGTTTTTCATTGACGAGCTCCTCGAACTCCGCCTCAGTGAGCTCTTTACCATTCAGGGAGAACCGCCAATCAAAGTCCATTAATGCTTTAAGGCCGACGTAAGAGGGGCCCCGATTCGATTGGCTTTTTACTTTCGCTTTCACCTTGAGAGTGGACTCTTTCAGGGCTAGCCACCAGGATGGAAGAAGAATTTCAACACCAAGAAACAGTAATTTTTCGCTAGCATCGGTCAAAAACTCCCATGCGTCGGTTTCCGAAAGCTCTCTTTTTAGACGCCCATTCTCTCCAAGCCAGGGCACGACGAGTTGCCAGCGTTTAGTAGCACGCACCACATCGCTTGCGTACTTATTCCAGCCACGTGGAAGTTTTTTTCCTGTATATGTTTCGATGATATTCTCATCTCTTTTGGAACGAAGGGTGACATCGAGTATCCAAGGTCCATCACCATCCGGGGGCTCAGTTAACCGAAGGCCTATAGTGAATGGTTTAGGATCATGCTGGGCGCCGAGCCACTCCTGCCAGCTGTCTTTGTCGAAAAAGGCCTGCAATTCTTCAGGAGAAAGTCGTGAATCCTTTAATGCTCCGACAGCTTCGCTCCATTTATGCTGCATCGGTGAGTAGTTTTTTAAATACATATTCGCGGCACCATTATACCACTTCTCGATAAAAGTTCGATTGGTTTCCATTTCATGTGTAGGAAGGTCCAAGGAGATTTCTTCTTCCCAAAAGGAAGGAACAAATTCCTCCTCTACTTCTTCCGGCAGCTTCCAGCCGATTGAATCCAACTGTAAATTAGTGAAATCCGGTACGGGAATCCCTGCTTCAATGGATTCATGGAGAACAGGTGCTGCAGACAGGCAAAGAGAGGAAATCTCGGACCATTCCCATTCAATGAAGGAGTTAAAGCTTTCCTTCGCAAAAAAATTGAGCAGACCCCAAGCGTCAAGAATGAAAACTGGATTTCCTTCTATCGTATCGGTCGTCATTTTAGTACCGTAAAAGCTGGCGTCATCCCAATTAAATAACAGTCTGCGAATATAATTCGTGTTGAGAAAGCTATTCTCTTCATTGACGACACCAAGGACGTAGGTTCCGTTTTCGAGAGCCGCTATTTTGATTTTTAATTTTCCTGGATTAAACATCGATTAGCTTACCCCTTTTTAGTTCTTCTTGGAAAGCGCGTAGCCGTTTCGTTGAATCGGCTACATATAGAATATAGCGTTCGAATACGTCTTCTTTTTTACTCTTTTTATAGATAGTGCGCATCTTTTTTAAATAGCGAACAGCTTGCTTATAGGCAGGACGGTTTTTCAAGGACACTTTTTCCTGAACCGCATGGTAATAGAGGGGCAGGATTAGTTCAGGTTCCTTAGAGACCACTTCTTTAATGGATTCACTGCTGATTAAATCAATGCTGATATCTGAGTAAATATGCATTTCCACCCATTTTTTATATTGTCCTTGTTCAAAAAGGAAATTTGCGTAGTTCCAATAGCTGTGTGGAAGGGTAGCTCGGTAAAATTTTTCAAGCAAATCGGTCCGCTTTAACTTATAGCAGCAGCTGCTAATCAAAGTCGTAAAGGTCCGAACGAAATCCACCCGCTGATAATAATCAGACAGATCCTCCAAAAACTCCTGTACATGAGCGATGATGAACTCAATGAAAGGAATGGCCCGTGAACGGTTGTCTGATTCAGACAGGAGAGTCAGCCAATAAAAGATATACGGACAGGCTTCCTTCTTCAATTCATGGAGAAGTTCGATCGCCTGATGATCCTGATTCTCTAACAGGGATAGGTGAATCGCTGCTAGAGAATAGGAGGTACGCTCAGTCGTACCTAAATACTGTTCTGGAAGTTCTCTCTTGACCCGTTCAAGTTCCTCTTTACGCCATGAGGACGTGGTGAACAAAAAGCTCCAAATCTCCCGATAGAGATCAATCTTTTCATATTCTAGGCCTTCCCCGCCATTCAGTAGCTTCGCTACATCTTCTTTGATGCTGAAAACGAAAGGATCAAAGGCGAAGGGACGTGCCTGTCGACTAAGCGGCTGTACCGTTTCATGCAGCTCTTCTGCAAGATCGACGGCCAGTGCATAAAAGACACGGATCGTTTGCGTCTGACTTTTATGTAACTGAATCATTCTCAGTGTCAGCTGCATTGTGCAAAATTGTGTAACAAAATGATAAAGTAGCTTCCATTCCCGTTCCATGGGGGCCTTGGAACTGAGACGTTTAAAGTAGGTCTGTATATGGTTTTCAATCACATAAGTTGGTGCGCCTAAATGAGGCTCTACTTGTTCCGTGAAGGTAACGTTCACGAATTGCTTCCATGATGGATAGCTTTTATCTAAGATAATGGATTTCTCCTCTACTTGTTTAAGTAATTCACTTGCCCGCTTTACTTGCTGTAAAGCTTGGGCGGGTGTGGTATTCTTTGGTGCGTTCCATTCGCTTAGCCAATCGGAAACACTAGCGTATTCCGAATACGCAGAAAAGAAAACTGCCATTTGATGCCGGCAAATAAACCTGGAATCACATGTACAGCTTCCATCCTGAGGGAAGAGAAGATTCAACCTTGCCTTATAGCGAGTGACATCCTGCACCTCAGCAGTAATTGTATCCACCGCTTCCTCTTTAAGATCAACAAGCCCCTGACGGTATAATTGAAGCCCTTGATTTACCACATCCGAATCATCCGAATTCCCGGCATCCAAAAATCCTGCCAGTCGCTCCCCAACAAACAACAACTCCCGCTCCATACTCTCCTCCTTTAGGGGTCAGACCCCATTTCCCGAAATTATATTTTTGTATTATCATTGATCTATCAGTACTTTAACAACACCGGATAGGGGTCAGACCCTATTTCCCGGAATAGGAAAGGATGATGTTTTATGCCTCGAAAACCGAGGATATGGTACCCTGGTGCGATGTACCATATTACAAGCCGTGGCAATCGCCACAGTAACATTTTTTTAGACGACAAGGACCGACTTCGTTATCTGCATCATTTAGAGGAAACGAAAGAAAAATATTTCTTCGAGCTTCATAGCTATTGCCTCATGACCAATCATGTTCATCTTCTCCTCGAAACGATGCAGCACCCCATCAGCGATATTATGCATAAGCTGAACTCCCGCTATGCTATCTCCTTCAATAGGCGTCATGACCACGATGGACACCTTTTCCAAGGCCGTTATCATTCCGTCTTAATCGAATCAATCGAACAATTCACTGCTACAAGCCGTTATATTCATTTAAACCCTGTAAAAGCCAATATCGTCAAAAACCCCGCTGAATATAAGTGGAGCAGCTATAAAGCCTTCCAAATAGGGAAACCAAACATGCACGTCAACCCCACACAAATCCTTCATTACTTTCAAACCCCACAAAATTACGAAGAATACGTAATGAGGGGGTCAGACCCTATTTCCCATCTGTAAAAAAGACCAGAAAACCTTTGAAAGTATAGGGTTTTCGAGCAATCGGATAGGGGTCAGACCCCATTTCCCGAGTGGTTTTTTGAAGCATCTCTTTATTATACTTCATTTTGGCTTGGAATTTGAAATGGAGGAATACAGGTTTTGGAATATGGACATGAGAGCTTGTGTATTTGCTTTGTGAATTCGTAAATGTGAAGAGCCATTCCCGTGTGGGGAATGGCCTTTTAATATAGTTTTAGTTTATTTTCATTTCATTCTTCCAACTATCCAGTCTTTTGTTGATAAACGTAGCAAATGTATGATTCTTTTGTAACGTGAAGAGAAATGCAGACTTTTCTAGATATTCTTTTGCTTCTTTATAGTTACCTACCAGTTCAAGGTTGTAGCCTAAATGGTAGTGTAAATCGGCTAAAGCATATAATTGATCATGTTCCAAGCACCATTTTATCGCATCGCGGCAGCATGTAATAGACTCTTCATATCGGACTAATCGTGTTAACACTCTACCAAAATTATAGGATAAACGTGTCTTTAGCGTCTTATCTGTTAGGATAGGAAGGGCTTTCAAATGATCAAGTGCCTTCTGAAGCAATGCAAACGCATTTTCGTATTGTTCTTCGGCAACGTACATCACTCCGAGACTACTTAAAATTTCGAGCTCTCGTTCCGAATAAATTTTATCCGTAGTATGAGTAATAGCAATGGCTTGTTTAATAAATTCAATAGCTTTATCTAGATCTTTATTTTTTTCGTATTCATAGATGCCTTTGTGCCAAAGAATCAGCTGATGATTCTTTTTGTTCTGAAGAAATAGTGGACTGTTTTCCTCAGTCTTCACAATTTGTTGCATTTCCTCATAATTTCGGGTTCTTCTGGCTATTTTTAGTTGATGGATCACTTCTTCTACGTAATCCAGTCTAGGGGTCATGCCAATATCAAAAAAATAATTCACATCCACTCCTAAGCGTTGAGAAATTAGATAGAGAGTGGACGCGTAGGGATAGACATCACCTTTTTCAATCTTGCTAATCTGTGCTTGTGTACAAATACCGGATGCTAACTCTTCCTGTGAAAGTCCGATTTGTTTGCGTAGTTCTTTTATTTTTTGTCCAACTGCAAAAAAATCCATTTTGATTCTCCTTAAAATATGCCTAGAGTTATATTTTGTTATGAAAAATCGGTAAAAGCTGTATGTACCTGTCCTTAACGGTTTAAATAGATTCTGTAGTCGATATATATGATTTTAAGAAGTGTGGTTAAATATAACTATAGAATTAATTTCTATTTTAACCAATATTTTTTTGTAAAAAAGGAGGATTGACCTATGAAAAAAAGTACTAAAGCATTAGTCGTATCTTTTCTTATCATCGCTGCTTTTGTAATTGTTCCAAACGAATTACCAGGCCTATACGCAGAACTTCCAGGCTTATATAAATAAGAATTGAACTTTAATTTTGCTCTTTCTAGCATCTTCATTCGAAGATGTTTTTTTTTGTTCTTTTGGAGATTATTCTTTTGCGCATATTCCTTTAGTTATAATTATCTACGAATTGGGAATAAAAGGTCCAATTGGTACGGGTAGAAGAAACGTAAGCGTAGTTTGGAACGCCTATTTCCTTTTATTAATTTTGTTATAGTATAAATAACAAAACGGAGAGAGGTGTAAGGTTAATGATTGATATTAATATGAAAGTTCAACCCTCTTTTTACGATGAAGAATGTGCCATTGTGTTTTCTTTTTATTTTGATAAGGCAACCAAAAAGATCGGTGAAGCTGTGGTATACACATGCAAAAAATCAAACGAAAAAGGATACAACCAAGATAATATAGATACAGATATACAGGAAAAAATCGCTTATATTAAAGAATTTTCTATAGTAGATGAATATCAGGCAACATCTATGAAGAAAATTCAACATTTTTTGGACGTAATCGGTATCAAAAAGTGCGTAAGGCACAACCATCTGGGAAATGAAATTGCATTTTAAACAGTAAAAACTCATGGCATTTGTGTGTCATGAGTTTTTACTGTTTAATTGAGATTTTTGAGCTTTCATTTTCACTTTTTTCATGAAGTCACTCATTCGTTTTCTATCACTTGGCTTTGAGGTATTTTTTTCAAATAATTTGAATTGATGTTTGTTGTTATTGGATTTCATGATGCCGCTCCTTTTCTGGGTTTTTACCCTTTTTCATTTCATCTAAAACGTGAATTTAACGGATAAGTAGGACCGTATATAAAAGATAGGGTCGGGAAAACTTAAATATTCCTATAGTTATATTTTTGTCTGAAAATCTCAGTATAATAGAATTTATTACCATCTAATAGGCTGTAATGCTTAAATAAGGTGTATTTTCGTGTTTTATTCTACTGAAAATAAATGCTAAAATGTTCCGAATATCGGATTTTCATTAGAAACATCAGTTTCTAGTACCCTAAAGTGAGGAGAGTTGAAAGACTCTCTTCGATGGCCCCCAGGCTCAGGATTGGGGGATCTTTTTTTTTGTTGGCGGATACTTTGTCCACTTTATTTTTACAATATGTTTCGTTTTGTTTTTGTATGCCTGGGTAGATATAAGAAACAAGATGATTTAAACCTGGGCCATCCCGGTTTAAGCGGAGGAATAGATGATGGATGTGATAAATAATAAAAATGATCTTACGAAGCGTTCCTTTCAGCAGTTCATCTTTCCATTCACACTTGGGGGAAATAAGATTGAAACTTTTGTGAAAAATTTGCTAGAGGACAATTTCGTATTTTTGAACTTGAAAGATATGAATCAGCAAGGTGGATTTTACGGAGACCACAAAGTTTTACACCGTAAATTAGAAAAATACTTTATGCCGTACATTGAGCCGATTTTGTTTCCAAGCAGTTCAAAGCAGAAGGAAGGATTGCGACGTTTTACAAAAAAACTGGATGTTGGGTGCACCTTCGAATCACCGTATTTAAATACCCCTTTTATTATTAACTCAATTGATATCTTTATATGCCCATTTCATATTGGCATGATGAATCTCCGTGTTACGTTGCCAGAGGGGCTTTCATACAATGATGTGCTCTATTTTGGCGACACGTTCCGAATCCTCGAGCCAATTGCCGATGACGAAGAGAAAACGAAAATCGGCTGTAGTAAAAATGAATATAAACAGGTGAAGGATTTTATCTTTAAAGAGTTACTTCCACCGCTGGAAGAGTATATGGACGAAGAACAAGCCGATCCGTCTTATTTCGGAAGCTTACCTTTTTTTATCGATGAAAGAATGTATGTAATTAGCTATATTGCACTCCCAGAGTATCGTAATATTTCTAAAAATGATTTGTACCGTGCCAGTGATCTGAATGGGTATGATAGTGATGGTGAACCCTATATCGGTGCAACAAATCCAGATTACATCGAACGGTATTATCAGGAAAGGGTGTATGACAGGTGGGCGAAGGAAACCTATTATGTAACAAGCGTGTATCATTTTGCCTGTGTCACGAAAGCGACAGGCAAGATGGAACAGCAACTTGCGAGCGAAATGTACGGTCAGCACTTTTATGCGGTGTTGCTTTACTTCTATTATAAAATAGTCCTTCTGAAATTGGCTCATGAACACTCCCGAATTGATGTGGAAAAAGACCAAACAAGTACAGAACAGCTAATCTTCATGATCACTGAGTTTTCCGCAAAATACTTATTTACCGAAGTCAACAGTACGGCCACTGGGAAAGAGCTATTTAAAATGACGGATGAAACCTTTAGGATTGCCCCGCTTTATAAAGAAGTAAAAGAAACACTTTCCTACCTCTATCAGAATCAGGATAAACTAGCTGGGAAAAGCAGTAATTATCTCTTGCAAATCCTCACGATTTACACCGTTATCTCCGGAATTTTCGGGATGAATCTATATATTGAAGATTGGAAAGGGAAATTAACATGGAAAGAGTATATGAATTACACCATATATGAATGGGTGGCCGTCTTTGTAACGACAACTGGTCTTGTTATTTCCAGTTTATTGGGCTTTTTCTTCCTGAAAAAATGGCTGCAAGAGAAAAGGAGTCGAAAAAAGAAAATGCTTTAATTTGTAGGAGTCCTGTACTTAGGTACAGGACTTTTGCTTTAGCATAAACACGGGAAATTAGTAAAATGAAGAAATTAGTCATACAAATTCCCCCATTTCTCTAATATTTTGATAAACTATATGTATACCATTCTAACTATTCAATAGGAGGAAATCATGAAGAAACTAGCATTAGTTTCCAGCTTTTTGTTGATGAGCGTATTGTTTTTGGCAGGCTGCTCGGATGAGCCTAGTCCAGAAGAGCGCTTTTCGGCTTACACGAAGCTTTGGAATAAACAGGATTATACGAAGATGTATGAGTATCTGTCATCTGATACAAAGGAAAAAGTCAGTGCAGATGAATTTGCGAAGCGCTATGAAAAAATCTATAAGGGCATTGAGGTCGACCAATTAAAAGTGGACTATAAAAAGCCAAAAGAAGAAAAAAATCATAAAGATGCAAAAAAAGTAAATCTTGCCTATACAGTTGATATGGAAACAATGGCGGGAGCGATTAGCTCTGATCATAAGGCAACCCTTGTCAAAGAAGAGGGAGATAAGGAAGAAAATTGGTACGTCAAGTGGGATGAAAGCTATATCTTCCCTGAATTAGAAGCTAATGAAAAAATTTCAGTTGAATCGTACCCTGCAATACGCGGGGAAATTGTTGATCGAAATGAACGTGGTCTTGCAATGAATGGTAACGTTGCAGAAATAGGAATCGTACCAGAGAAAATGGCCAATGAAACTGAGACTGTTAAGAAGGTTGCTGGAATTCTCAACATGTCTACGGATGAAGTGAATCAGAAATTGAACCAATCATGGGTGCAGCCTAGCTATTTTGTGCCTATCAAGAAAATGTCATCCGATAACACCGCAACCTTGGAAAAACTGTTAAGCATTGCTGGGGTCTCGGTCAATAATACAGAGGATCGTATATATCCCTATAAAGATGCTACTGCCCACCTAATCGGATATGTCGGTGAGGCGTCAGCGGAAGACCTGGAAAGATTGAAAGGCAAGGGCTATACCGCAAGTGACGTTATCGGCAAGCGTGGTCTCGAGGAAATTTTAGAAGAACGTCTGAAAGGAAAGCCAGGCGGTAAAATCTATATTAAGACAGAAAATGGCGAAGAAAAAGTCATAGCTGAAAAGCCAGCTGAAGAAGGAGAAACAATTACATTAACCATTGACGCTGAGCTTCAAAAGGATATCTTTAAGCAATACGAAAAAGAAGCAGGGTCAGCTACAGCACTTGACCCAAAGACCGGCGAAACACTGGCGCTTGTCTCAAGCCCGTCATTTGATCCAAACAAATATATATTCGGAATAACAAAAGCCGAACAAAAAGCGCTTGAAGAAGATCCGGATAAGCCGCTTCTGAATCGATTCAGTTCAACCTTTGCACCTGGTTCAACTATTAAGGCAATAACTGCGGCGATAGCTTTGAAAAATGGTGTGGATCCGAATGAGTCAATCAATATCCAAGGGAAAACGTGGGCCAAGTCGACTTGGAAAGACCATTCCATCACAAGAGTCGCTGATCCCGGTGTAGCAATCGATATGGAAAAAGCGTTAATTTATTCAGATAATATTTATTTTGCCCAAAAAGCACTTGGCCTAGGTAAGGACAAATTCACAAGTGGACTCAAAGCATTTGGCTTTGATGATGCATTGGACTACGACTACCCGATCAAAGCATCGAGCATTGGTAAAGTCGACAGTGAAGGGCGCCTGGCAGATGCTGGATATGGTCAAGCGCAAGTTCAAATGAGTACGCTTCATTTGGCTATGACGTACTCAGCATTCTTAAATGAAGGAAACATCCTTAAGCCTTCGTTAATAACAGGCAATAAAACTGAAAAGAAAATATGGAAAGAAAAAGTCATATCAGCTGATCAAGCGAATCAGATCACTAAGATGTTGACACAAGTAGTGGAACATCCTAAGGGAAGCGGTCATGGCATAAATGATCTTGGCATCAAAATCGCAGCCAAAACGGGAACCGCTGAAATAAAGGCTTCCAAAAACTCCAACGGAACAGAAAACGGCTGGTTCGTCGCTATGGACACGGAAGATCCAGAACTTCTTATGGCATGGATGATTGAAGATGTAAAAGGACGCGGCGGGAGTCATTTAGCTGTCGATCAAATGAAACCGATCTTGAAGAAATATTTGAAATGAATAAGGAAAGGCACCTACTGGTAGTAGGTGCCTTTTTTATGTATCTATATTCCTATTACAAATTGATAACATATAAAAACAAAACTCTTTTAAATATTAGTTAATGAAATAATAATTCATCACAAATTATAGTTGATTAATAGAGAGATAATTGGAAGTAATAACAAAAACTTTAACTTAAAATTATTATAAAAGAGGTAGAAATTTCAAAATAATTGTATTATTGTAGATTTACAAGGATAAATTGGTAAAAAATATTGTGTTTATATAGTTTTATAGAACTAGTTTTTAACATTTGTACTTAAAATAGGAGTTGAGAAGGGGTTAATTAGTGCTGAATTGTTTGTTTCGTAAGTCGTTGTTATTTTTTACTCTATTAGTACCTAGAGCACTATTTTAGATATTTGAAGGGAGAACACTTTCTATATGAATAAGAAGAAAGCAATTAAACTAGCAACGGCAACTGCAATTGCCGCATCAGCATTCACTGCTGTTGCACCAATACAATCAGAGGCGTCTACTAGCATTGCCACTCAAGTTAAAAATGCAAAAGCAGCAATGAAAAAACCATTTAGCACTTACTTCGACGCTAAAAAATTAGCAAACGTGACAACTGTTGAAAAACAAATTAAATCTGCTAAAAAAGAATACACGAATGTGAAGAATTCAATAAAAAATTCAAGCAATAGCAAAGCTAAGAAAGATGCTTATTACAAAGAACTTAAAGGTTACGAAAAATATATCACACGTGCTGAAGGCTATGTAAAAGGCTACAAAGCAGCTGAAAAAGCTAAAAAAACGCTTAAAAGTGATCTTACTAAACTAAACGCTGCTGCGATTGCTCAAAAGCCAACAGATGTAAAGAATAAATACAATGCTCTTGATGCTTCTGTTAAAAAAACAGACAAAAATATTAAAGACACTGTATACGGTGCGAAAATTGAAAAACTTCTTTACGCTCAATTCACAGCAGCTACTAAAACTGCTTTGCAAGGAGAAATCAAAGCTTACTATTACTATGAAAAAGCAGAGTACTGGCTGAATAAAGGAGATACAAAAACAGCAGCGGATAGAATTAAAACTGCTTCGAAAATTAAAGTAGATACTAAAAAAGACTTAGGCAAAGCAATTAAAGTCTATGCAAAAAAAGTTCAAACTAAATATGATCAAGCAACTGACAAAGAAGCACCAAAATTCACTTACAAAGGTGAAGTTAAATTCGAAGTAGAAATTGGAGAAAATTTCAAGCTTCCTAAAGTAACAGCAGAAGACAAGCTTAATAAAGTGTACGTAACATACAAAATTAAAGGGCCAAAAGGAGCGACTAAAATTGATACTAATGTTGCCGGAGTATACAAAGTAACTTACACAGCAACTGACGCTAAAGGTAACAAAGCAAAAGACTTAGTAATTACAGTTGTAGTTAAAGAAGCTACTGTTAAAGTTGAGAAAGTGAGTGCGATCACCTCTAAAACCTTAGAAGTTAAATTCAACAATGCTGTTGATGATACAAAAGCATTATTTGAGTTGAAAAAGGACGGACGTAAAGTTAACTATTCAAAAGTATCTTTCAGCGAAGACAAGAAAACAGCAACAATCGAACTTACATCTAAAATTACAAAAGGTGAATACGTTGTTAACGTATCTGGTTTAGTTCAAGGCAAAGTAGTTTCTGGTTCGGTTAAAACAGAAGATGAAAAAGTAAAAGGTATCGAAATTCTTTCTGAGAAAGCTCCAATTGTAGGTGGGCAAGTTAGCGTTGGATATAAGGTTGTTAACCAATATGGTGAAGATGTAACAAAGCTTGAGACTGTTGAAGTAAGTGTTAAAGGAGCAAAAGAAGTTTCAAACACTGATGGTCAACTCGTATTAACAAAAGTTGATGGAGCGAATGACCTGAAAGCAGGAGACCAAATAGACGTAACATTAATTCACAAAGCTACTAAAACTTCGGCAACCAAAACAATTACTGTTACTAATGAGAACTTTGAATTAACAGTCATGCATACAAATGATACGCATGCACATTTGGATAATATCGCTAGGCGCATTACAGCTATTAAAGAAGTAAGAAAGGAAAACAAAAACTCTTTGCTTTTAGATGCAGGAGATGTCTTTTCTGGAACACTATATTTCAACCAATATACTGGGCAAGCTGATCTTGAGTTCATGAATTTAATTGGATATGATGCAATGACTTTTGGGAACCATGAATTTGATCTTGGTACAGAAAAGTTGGCTGATTTTGTTAAAAATGCAAAATTTCCATTTGTAAGTGCAAATGTTAACTTTTTAAATGATACGTATCTCAAATCTTACTTTAAGGGAGAAAGCACACAAACAGCAAAAAGCGGTGAAATATACAGCAGTATCGTGAAGAGTATTGATGGGGAAAAGGTTGGGATTTTCGGTCTTACAACTGCTGAAACAAAAGATATCTCAAGCCCGGGAGCGGGGGTTGAGTTTGAAGAATATCTTGCAAAATCCCAGCAAACCGTTAATAGCTTAGAAGAACAAGGCGTTAATAAAGTCATTGCACTTACCCATCTTGGCTTTAATGATGGCGGTGGAGATAACGATTTGACTCTAGCAGAAAAAGTAAAAGGAATTGATGTAATTGTCGGCGGACATTCCCATGATAAATTAGAAAAACCAACTGTTGTTAATACAGAAGCAGGAGCAGAGCCTACTGTCATTGTTCAGGCTAATGAATATAGCAATTATCTAGGGCAATTGGATGTAGAGTTCGATAAAGATGGAAAGGTTATTGCTAATGATGGTAAGTTAATAGATTTAAATAAACAAAATGCAGATAAATCCTATGTTATTAAAGATGATGAGGAAGCCTTAAATATCCTTAATACTAAATACAAGCCAGCGGTCGACGATATGCAGAAATTTGTAGTGGGCATTGCTGATGTAGACTTAATTGGTGGAAATCCGGCAGCACGTACAGGGGAAACGAATCTGGGTGACTTTATTGCAGACGGAATGCTTGCAAAAGCACAACAATACAAACCAGGTACAGTTATTGCCCTTCAAAATGGAGGCGGAGTTCGTACAACAATTAAGGCTGGAAACATTACATTAGCAAACATTTTTGAGATTCTTCCTTTTGGTAACTCATTGGGAGTAATGGATTTAAAAGGTTCAGAGATTAAATCTGCCCTTGAATTAAGCGTGAAGGATGCTCCTGCTGCATTTGGCGGTTTTCTGCAGGTTTCCGGACTAAGGTTCACATATGACCACACAAAAGCCACCGGATCTCGCGTGCAAAATGTGGAAGTTTATAAAGATGGAATGTTTGAAGAATTAAAAGATGATGAAAATTATCAGGTTGCTACAAATATTTTCACTGCTAAAGGCGGTGATGGTTACACAATGTTTGCAAAAGCATACAGCGAAGGACGTGTAAGTGAGCTAGGCTTTGTTGATTGGGAAGTATTGCAAGATTATATCAAAGTACAGAAAGACCAAAAAATTGCCCCAGCTCTTGAAGGACGTATCATCGATGAAGCTAAAACAGAAGTGAAAGCAAGTGAGTTCAATGGTACAGCAGAGGACCCTAAAACTCATAAAGGCAGTATAGTAGTCGATATAACAGGAGTATCTAGTCTCGAAAATGCTATAATCACAGGAAATCTTCACTTGAAGGGCACTGACGCTGATAAGGTAGTTCTTAAAAATGTAACTGTTCTTGGTAACACATATTTCATAGACTAATAGTTTTATGGAAGGCCTTCTAGCGGTTTTGCTGGAGGCTTTCCTTTGCTAAATATATTAATTATGGAGAGTGTTCAATGAAAAGAAATAATTGGAAAATAAAGATAAACCTTATTCTAATTTTCACATTGATATTAAGCTTTTTTGCACCAATGAATTCTATCGTTACGAAAGCTGCAGAGCCAATTACTGTTGCAGAGGCGATTGCTAATAACTCGGGAACTGCTACTGTGCAGGGATATATCGTGGGGTATACAACAGGAACAAACAAATATACTAAAGACCCGGCAAAATTTGCAGGAGATACAAATCTAGCGATTGCCGATTCTCCTGACGAAACAGACCCAAGTAAAATAATACCGGTAGAATTGAAAAATAGCGGTACTTATCGGGCTACTTACGGACTAAAGACAAATCCGGGTAATTTGGGTAAGAAGGTGCTTTTCACCGGAACTCTCACAGCCTATTTCTCAGTACCGGGCCTAAAAGATTTATCTGCGGCGAACTTCATAGAAGAAACTTCTCCTAATAAAGCAGAAGCTGTCAAAGCCAGTGTAGCTGCTGGCGGGGTGATAGCTGGAACAAAAGTATCGCTCTCCTCAGGTACTGAAAATGCAACCATTTATTATACAATTGATGGTTCAACTCCTACGAGTTCAAGCACTCAATATACAGAATCGATAACTATTACAAAAGACATGACAATTAAAGCAATTGCTTTAGCATCAGGTTTGGATAATAGCGATATAGCATCGTTTGAATATAAAATTATATCACTTAAATCAATAGCCGAAGTAAGAAAAATGACCATTGGCAGTTCAGCCCTTACTTCTGGAGTCGTTACGGCAGTTTTTACATCAGGCACGAATAATACAGTCTATATCCAGGATGACACAGCAGGGATTGTTATTTATGGTTCAGACCTAGCTGTTGAGGCAGGAGATAAAATCAGCGCAAAAGGAACGCTAGCTGATTATAATACACTCTTAGAGTTAAATGTTCAAAAAGCAGATGTAACTATTCTTAAAAAAGAAAGTATTCCTGTTGCAGAAAAATTGACTGCTGCTCAATTTGAAGAGAGCAAGGAAGCTAAGCTTGTAACGGTGAAAGATGTAACAGTTGAGTCTGTTTCAAACGGAACCTTTATTGGAAAAGATGGGGAGGGAGAGTCCCTTACATTACGCCCTCAAGATGCAACGCTTCTTTCAGCCGGTACAACATATGATTCAATTACAGGTGTATTGGGATCATATAAAGGCGTATATCAATTAATTCCAAGAAGTACACTTGATATTATCCAAGATGCAAATAAAGTACAAACTGTAGTTGCAACACCTGGTACAGGATTTATTAAAGCAGGTGAAACTGTCACACTGACCTCAGGAACAGCTGATGCAACAATCTATTATACAACAGACGGACAGGAGCCTACGAAAAGCAGCGCTGTCTATACCAAACCAATTACAATCAATGAAGCTACGACATTAAAAACTTTTGCGGTAAAAAGTGGCTTAACGGATGGTAACATTTCGACTTTTACTTACACTATTTCAAAAGGTGATGTCCGAATTCATGATATTCAAGGAGCTGGACATACTTCTCCATATTTAAATCAAAATGTAACAGATATAGAGGGTATTGTCGTATCCACGATTGATAATAATAATTTCTTTATTCAGGATCAAAAGCCTGATAATGATATAGACACTTCAGAGGGAATTCTTGTTTACAAAAGTGCTAATGGCGTTAAGATTGGCGATGTGGTCAAAGTAAGCGGAACGGTAAAAGAGTTTGTGATGGAGGGATATTCCGAAAAAGCAACAACGGATCTTCCTGTAACAGAAATTAGTGCATCCGCTATTACGGTTGAAAAAAATGGACAGGCTTTACCTGACCCAATTGTAATTGGCAAAGACCGTACCCCGCCAACAGGGAAGATTGATAGTGATGGATTGACTGTTTTTAATCCAGCAGTTGACGGGATTGATTTTTACGAAAGTTTAGAGGGAATGCTTGTTCAGCTTGATAGTCCGAAGGTTGTGGCACCACAGGAGTATGGGGAAGTTGTTGTTATTCCTAAGAACATGGAAACTTCTACTTCTGCTGGTGGAGTCAAGTTTACAGAAACAGATACCCACCCAGAAAGAATTCATCTGAAATTTGATAACGATAAATATGTAGCGAAAACGGGTGATAGTTTTAATGGAAGTATTACGGGTGTTGTAAGCTACGGTTATAGTAACTTTAAAGTGTTGACAAGTAAGGATAAGCTACCTGAACTACAAGATGGGGGAACGAAGCGTGAAGTTACTTCTATTGAACCGGATGCGAAGAAGCTGACAGTTGCCTCTTATAATGTGGAGAATTTCTCAACTAAAACTGACAATGAAAAACTAACGAAATTAGCTAAAGCCATTGTACAGAACCTGAAGACGCCAGATATTATCGGTTTAACAGAAATGCAGGATAATGATGGTGAGGCTGATAGTGGTACTACAGATGCGACTGAAAGCTTTAAAAAGCTGGTTGCCAAGATTCAAGCAGAAGGTGGACCAGAGTATCTATTTACTGATATAGCTCCAGAAGATAAGCAAGATGGTGGAGCACCAGGTGGGAATATCCGAGTAGGTTTCTTATATAAAAAAGGTACTGTTTCGCTTACTGAAGGAACAAAGGGAAAAGCTACAGAGTCTGTCGGCTTTAACGATGGCAAGCTTACATTAAACCCAGGCCGAATCGATCCGACAAATGCAGCATTTGCTTCAAGCAGGAAGCCGTTAGCAGCCCAATTTGAATTCAACGGTGAAAGTGTTATTGTGGTTGCCAATCACTTTAATTCGAAGGGTGGAGATCAGCCTCTATTTGGGAAAAATCAGCCGCCAGAATTAAAAAGTGAAGTTCAACGTCTTAAGATTGCAAGTATTGTTAACAGCTTTGTTAAGGATATTAAATCAAAAGATGCTAATGCAAATGTTGTTTTACTAGGAGATTTCAATGACTTTGAATTTTCTAAGACACTAACTGCATTAAAAGGCAGTGAATTAACAAACATGGTGGAGAAGGTTCCTTTTGAAGAAAGATATTCTTATACGTACCAAGGCAATTCTCAAGTTCTGGATCATATTCTTGTTTCTAATAATATTGCAGCAGAAACTAAGGTGAATATCGTCCATATTAATTCATCCTTTACAGAAGCTGATGGCCGCGCGAGTGACCATGATCCAGTCCTGATTCAAACAGAATTAAAACCAACACAAACACCACAGCCACAAAAAGTATATGACTTGGTTGGATTCACAACAAAAAAATTGGTTGTTGAAACACCTAATTCATTGGTCAAACTTGATGCGACTTCGAATATCAAAGAAGGAATCTGGCTGAAGACAGATACGACCCTATCTGGTGAAGGTCTGAAGAAAACGAAAATCATAATCAGTCCAGTAAAAAAGGAAACTGTCATTGATTTCTCAGGTGCCGAAGTCAAGGAAGTGTTGATTGATAACAGTAATGTAAAAGAAATCAGGGGAGCAGAAAATGTTCAAAAATGGATTTTTAAAGAAGGTATAGATGTTTCTGGTATAAAATTCTATAATGCAAAAGGAGAAGCGATCGCTTCTCCTTTTATTCCAAAAGAAAATCGTCCTCCAGTAATAATAAAGACTATCGATAATCTCTCCGTGAAAGTTGGAGAAGATGTAAGTTTAAACTTAAACAATCATTTTTCAGATCCAGATAGCGATGCTCTTTCTTATTCCACAACAATTGGTACGGTCTCAGGGTCCATACTAACAATTCCAACTAGTAAAAAAGGTTCCTATATTGTTGCTGTCACTGCAAGAGACAAGTGGGAATCGAAAACAATTGCTACTTTCTCAGTAAACGTTACTGCCGACGATCAGCTTGAACCCTATTATCAAAAAGCTGAAGGTAAGACCGGGTCTGAATTAAAGACGTCATTGCATACTATTATTAAGTCACAAACGAAATTGACATACGCAAAGGTTTGGGATGCACTCAAAGATACAGACGAAGATCCTAAAAATCCAAACAATGTCATTTTACTTTACTCTGGTAAGTCTGTGGCAAAGTCGAATAATGGTGGAGGCAACGGTCAATGGAATCGTGAGCATGTCTGGGCAAAATCCCATGGTGACTTTGGTACCAGTGTAGGACCAGGAACAGATATTCATCATTTACGCCCCGAGGATGTTACCGTAAATAGTGTTAGGGGACATCTTGATTTTGATAATGGCGGCAAAAAATATAGTGGATGTGAATGTTATTATGATACTGACTCTTGGGAACCACCTAACAGTGTTAAAGGTGATGTTGCGAGAATGATATTCTATATGGCTGTCCGCTATGAAGGAGATAACGGAGAAATTGATTTAGAGCTGTCAGATACAGTTAATACCTATCCCAAAGCATTGCATGGAAAATTTTCCACTCTATTAGAGTGGAATGAATTAGACCCAGTTGATGATTTTGAACGCCGTCGAAACGATGTGATATATGAAAGGTGGCAGCATAATCGCAATCCTTTTGTTGACCACTCTGAGTGGGCAAACGAAATCTGGAAAGCTGAGAAAATACAAGATATTAAAAAAGCAAGCTGATATATTTTTGCACAGCTCATCGTCAATACGGTGAGGTTTTTTTATACGTATGAGCTCAGCGATATTAAATTTTTTTCTCGTTAAGTAAAATCAGTTACTCTCTTATGCATCTCGCTATTCTGTATATTAAAAGAAGCTCCAAATTCTTAGAGATAAAAAGTTAATTAAGTACTCCCCACCTGGGGTGATGATGAATTTTATCAGAAAAATACAGTTTGCTATTCAAATAGATTTGCAGAAAATGAAGAAGCATATTTATGATTGCTATTACACTAAATATCGCAATGTACAATGTCGCAAGAGCCATAGTTGATGTCAAAGTAAAATTGTTGTGACTAATAAATGGGTCAATATTAATATAGAAATCTTTTGAATATCAATCTAGAGGTTGGTAAAGAAATGAGGATGAACTAGAATGAGAAGTTTGAAGTATCTTTTTATTGCTTTCTTTATCATTTTTTCTACATTACCTGCACATGAAGCAGAGGCAGCCGAAGAGTATACATCGATGAAAGTGAAACTGGAAAATTTCTTAGGAAACCAAACAAGTGTCACACTAACGGCAACAGGGGACTATCAAACTTCTGATAAAGAGGTATTTATCAAGGCAGGTGAAGAGCTGACTGTGAAAGTAGAGTCAGGAAAACTCGTGGTGTACAAAAACTCCCAGAAGAAAGGGTTATTCTCTTCCATGATGGTAACTCCTGTTAAACAAGATTCTCTACTTTCCATTAATAACCGTCCGTATCCCGGTTCTTTGGAATTTACAGTTGAAGGCAAGTATATTCGACCTATCAATCATGTATATATTGAAGATTATCTAAAGGGCGTGGTTCCAAGGGAAATGCCGGCATTATGGCATATTGAAGCCGTAAAAGCACAGGCAATTGCGGCCCGTACTTATGCACTTCGCTATCAATCTACGGTAATTAATGATACGGTTTCTTACCAGGTATATGGAGGGGCTGAGGGTCACTCCCACTCTAGTTTAGCCGTGGAACAGACAACGGGTATGGTAATCAAGCATGATGGGAAATTAATCGAAGCACTCTTTTCTTCGAGCAATGGCGGGATGACTGAATTAAATTCTAATGTTTGGACAAGTGGAGAGCCTCTTGCTTATTTGTCTATTAAAGAAGATTCATATGACCCGAAATTAAAGTGGATGATAGCCTTGGATAAAAAGCAAATCGATTTAACGAATCTCGATGTATCAAATCCGGAAGATTGGTGGACAAGCGTACAAGAAAAGGACAAAACGATTATTCCTAATCTGAAGACTTGGCTTCAAAGTAATGGATATGCCAAAAAGGAAATAAAAATAACGGAAATTCCTGTTCTAACCTTAACGGATAAAACATCTGGAGGCAGGGTTACAAAAGGCTCGATCCAGCTGAACTTTTATGTGAAGGATCTTACCGATGATAAGGGGAAATTAGTACAGCAAAATGTCACCCTTACGAATGTTGCGGCTTCAAAAATCCGGGCTATGGTGGGACTGGGTAATATGAAGAGTTATCTAGTTGATAATTCAACATCAACGGATCCAGCCAAGATTAAAATTGATGGATCTGGATACGGCCATGGAGTTGGACTAAGTCAGTATGGAGCAAAACACAGAGCAGAAGCGGGTCAAACATATCAGGGGATTTTAGAATTTTATTATCCGAACACAAGTATAGTGAGGGAATATAGTAACGCTGCGACTGGATCTGAAACTGATCCTGTTGTGAATAAAGATAAAACGGCACCAAGAATAACGAGCGTGAAGGCTAAGGAAGATTATCTAAATAGTAAGGTCAACTTCACGTATGCTATTGATGAAGATGCTACCGTATCCCTCACGATTAAAGATAAAAATAGCAAGGTGATAGCCACCCCAATTAGTAGGAAATCTATGAAGAAGGGAAGTCAGGTGGCTGCCTGGAACACGAAAGCCGTAAGTAATGGAAACTACACAGCGGAAATTACCGCAACTGATAGAGACGGAAATAAAGGTACTGTAACACAAGCGTTTAAAGTAAATAAGGATATAACGGCACCGAATATCACGAGTATTGATACATCAGGAAATTACAGTACAGAAAAAGCAAGCATTACGTATACCATAAGCGAAGCAGCTAAAGTTACGGTGCAAGTCAAGAACAGTAAAGATAAAGTGATAGCCACCCCGACCGATACGAAATCGCTAAAGAAAGGTAGTCAATCAGCTACCTGGAACTTTAAAAATGTGTCCAACGGTACGTATACAGTGACGATCACTGCCAAGGATGCAAGTAATAATCAAAGAACGGTTTCAAAGAAAATCTCTATCAAGAAGACAACCGGAAAAGTGACGGCTAGCGTACTTAATATTAGAGAGAAAACAAATACATCTTCTAAAATCGTCGGAAAGCTAAAGAAAAACCAAACTGTGACGATTCTGGCCCAACAAGGAAATTGGTATAAAATAAAGAATGGAAGCCAAATCGGGTATGTTTCAAAAGAATATGTGAAAAAGTAACTACTTAAGACGCCATATTTAAACTATATGGCGTCTTTTTGAATAAGATGGTTTTATAGTAGCGGATTCGAGGGATCTTAGCCAGTAGAGCGACAAATCTGACATTCAAAAAATTTACCTTTCAAAAAGTGGGTCGAAACATTTAATTTAAGGTCTGGAAAAAATCTGGACTAGGTTCTTAACACAATATAAACAGGATCTAACGATTAATGTTGCGATAGGCACAGCAGAAATATTTATCCGCAGAATTTCTCTTGAATTCCGAAAAAATCTATCCTTTGACACAGTAGAATATCTGAAAAGAGGTATGAATAAATTCATTCCTCTTTTGTTTGATGCTGGCCAGGTGTAAATGGTACCCGGGCGGCTTTTGTGATGATTTGCGATATATCTGTATTATCAATGACTCCATCAAAGGCTTCACTGCCTGGGCCCGTTGCAAAAACAGGAATCATATTGGCGGTATGTCCTCCGGTGGAACTGGCTGCCCGTACGCTGCGGTCAGCTACTCCTGCTTTATAATAGTTGGCAATTGTGCTTCCGATTTCCCAATCTATTTGATGTTGTGGATAGACAAGGGTTCTATTCTTTCTTACGTTATCAATGAATTGATGGACCTCTTTATTTGTAAGAGATATATGAGCATACTTTTTGAATACGGAACCGACACTTTCGGGATTGATTTCATTATTTTTATCGAAAGTAAGTTGCTTGGACATATATTCAGAAGAAAAGTTGATCCTTTTCAATGCACTGATATCCATTGTTTCAGAAGCAGAGGTCCCCATTGTTTCATGGTCTGCAAGCACTACAATCAGGGTATCATTTCTGTTCTTAGCCCAGTCTACAACCTCTTTTACAGTTTGATCAAATTCGATTGTTTCCTTCCATATCCCAGTGATATCCGCAGCATGCTCCGTATGGTCAATTCGTGCACCTTCAGTCATTAAAAAGAATCCATTATCACCCTTAGACAAAATTTCGATTGCTTTGGTTGTCATTTCGGGTAGTGATGGCTCCTGTGAATGAAATTCTTCTTTATCAAGCTTGAAATTCATATAAGTAGGGTGAAACAGTCCCAGAAGTTTTTCTGATTTTTGAACCGAATCAAGTTCTTGCTTATTAGCCGTAACCCTATAGCCAGCTTCTTTAAATTTAGCGACTAAATCTACACCATTTTGCTTATCCGCTCCGAAATAACTGGCTCCACCGCCAAGAATAACATCGATACGATTATCAAAGAGTTGTCTCGCGATATGTGCGCCACCTGTCCAGCGGTTTGATACACTGGCACCGAAAGCAGCAGGGGTGGCATCGACAACCATATTGGTTGAGATAATTCCGACTTTTTTTCCGCTCATTTGAAAGGCATCCAGTACACTGTCTACTTCAGAACCATTTGAATCTACACCGATTGATTCATTGTTGGTTTTGACACCTGTGGCAATCGCTGAACCCCCAGCAGCCGAGTCAGTGACAAAATTATTAGCGGAATAAGTACGCATCAGAGCGACATGCTCTAACTTTTCCAAATGTAAAATTCCCGTTTTTCCATATTCAAATTGCCTGGCAATGTCTATTGCACCCAACCCCATGCCATCACCAATTAACAAAATGACATTTTTCGGAGTGTTTTGCGATTCTGCCTGAATAGGAGATGTTAAGCCAATAAGGCAGAAGAGAACGAGTAGTCCAAATTGATAAGGTCGTCTAGGTTTATGAATGAATTTTCTAGTTGTCTTATTCATATGTAATCCTCCATTTGGTGTAAGTCTTTATATTATTTGTTGAAATCCATAAAAAAACTCTTCCTTAATATCAGGAAGGGTTTAATCTTATATGTGGATATATCTGCATGATTTACATTTCGTCCAGGTTTGAACCAGATTACAGCCTGGGATAAAGCAGCGGAAATTCCTGTTACGAGTGTCTTACAAAAATTGAAAAAATCCTTTCACACTGCTATTTGCTATGGATAGGTAATCATTGATAAAAGTTCAATATATACCTATATATGATATAATTTAACTAGTTGTACAATTGATATTATAGGAGAGAAAATCCTATGTTAACTAGTATGAAGAAGATATTTAATGAGAGTTCTAAAGACTTAAAAAGAATTTATAAGCTTGTAGATAATGTGAATCAATTAGAGATTAAATATAAAAAATATTCAGATAATGAATTGAGAGGCATGAAGGATACATTTAAAAGTCTCCTTGCTTCTGGTAAAACCTTGATGGATATACAAGTTGATGCCTTTGCTGTGGTGCGGGAAGCAACCAGACGTGTATTGGGACTTCGGCACTATGATGTTCAGCTTATAGGAGGTTTTGTCTTAAATGAGGGAGCCATAGCTCAAATGAACACAGGTGAGGGAAAAACACTTGTTGCAGCCTTACCTAGCTATTTACACTCATTGGAGGGAAAAGGTGTTCATATTATCACGGCGAATGAGTATCTGGCATGCAGAGATAAAGAATTAATGGGCCAGGTTCATGAATTTCTTGGCTTGTCGGTTGGCTTGAATATTTCTAAAATGCAGCCCTCAGCAAAGCGTGAAGCCTATGCAGCAGATATTACATATGGAACGGGAACGGAATTTGGTTTTGATTACCTGCGTGATAATATGGTTTTTCGAAAAGAGGAAAAGGTGCAAAAGGGCCACCAATTTGCGATTGTCGATGAAATTGATAGCATCTTGATTGATGAAGCAAGAACGCCTTTAATCATTGCTGGAAAATCAAGTGATGGGGCAGAGCTTTTTCATATTACATCACAGATCATGAAGACATTAAATGAGGATGAAGATTATGAGATTTCTAACGAATCTAAAGCGACCTTTTTAACAGATCAAGGTGCGGCCAGGATTGAAAAGGCATTTGGAGTCAATAATTTGTATGACTTAGAGCATCAGGAGTTATTGCATAATGTGTCACAGGCACTTAAAGCTCATGCCATTATGAAATTAGATGTGGACTATATCGTCAAGGATGGAGAGATTTCTTTGATCGATAAATTCACAGGCAGGGTGATGGAAGAACGTAGTTTTAGTGAAGGGCTTCAGCAGGCAATTGAAGCAAAAGAAGGCTTGGAAATTTCTGAAGAGAACGAAACACAGGCTACAATTACCATCCAAAATTATTTCCGTTTATATAACTCGCTTTCAGGGATGACTGGAAGTGCTATGCCTTCAAAGTCAGAATTTTGGGAAACATATCAGCTGCCTGTTATTGAAATTCCAACGAATAAGCCTATTCAGCGTTGTGATGAACCGGATTTAATTTTTAAAGATGAAATAAGTAAAATCAATAAAATTGTTTCGGAAGTAAAACGAATTCATGGAGAAGGAAGGCCAATTCTAATAGGTACGACTTCCATTGAAAAATCGGAAGCACTGTCTGTTCATTTAGAGAGGGAAAGAATTCAACATCAGATCCTTAATGCAAAAACGGAAGAAGGCGAAGCAGGTATTATCGCCAATGCCGGGAAAAAAAATCAAGTTATGCTTGCTACGAACATGGCTGGAAGAGGAACGGATATTTTACTTGATGAAGAAGTTAGGGAATTAGGTGGTCTTCATATTATCGGAACGGAGCGTCACGAAAGCAATCGGATTGATATGCAGCTCCGTGGGCGGTCCGGACGACAAGGGGACCCAGGCTCTACACAATTTATCATTTCCCTGGAAGATGAATTGTTTGATTACTATGATGAAGAAGAAATTGAACGATATATGAAGAAAGTCAAAACGGATGTAAATGGTATGGTGGTAGGTCCCGCTCCGGAAAAATTTACAAAAAAGGTGCAGGAAACGATTCAGCATATGTATCAATCAAGCCGTAACCACTTATTGAAATTAGAACATGCATTAAATGAGCAAAGTAAAATTATTTATTCGATGAGAGATAGAATCTTGAATCTCAATCCTGACCAAATGTTCACCATTATTTTTGAATATATTGAGAAATACATCCGTCAACTCGTTTTGAAATATTATCCTGAATATATGGAACAACCAAATTTAAGGGCTTTTATTGAAGAGCTCTCCCTTGTATTTTTTGCATTAGATTGGCAGGAAATTGACGTACAAAATTTAGATGGGTCTAAAGTGAAAGCTAAAGCACTGGCTTCATTTGACGAAATAAAACCCAGGATCTTAACATTTCAGGACAATGTTGATTGGGTAAACCAGCTTCGCGCCTTTATGCTACAACAAATAGATATGAACTGGATAAGCCATTTAGGTGAAATGAATCGAGTGAAGGAAGGCATTGGTTTAAATGCCTACGGTCAACAGGACCCTTATATGTTGTTTGAAAAAGAAGCACTTGATCAATTTGAACAGCTATTAGTCGAAATTGAGTCAGGCATCTGTACAAACTTTATGGAATTTTATAAAAACCAATTGGATGATGAAGAGGAAGAACTTGATGAAAAGGAGGATGAGAAGTAATGGGCCTATTTGGAAGAGGTGAGAAGATAAAAGAAGCAGTGCAGAGTAACACGGTAACAATGGAAGATTCCGTATCAGCTGTTGATGCTGCAATTAATACTTCCTTGGTTTTTCATGAGGAAGCGGATTTTTCCAAACAGGAAAGATATGTACTTCAGTTTCATCATCAACAGTTGTCTTTGTTAAAACCGAATCAAATTTCTATCTCAGAAGTTCGGTTATCAAGGTTTGAAGAAGATGTAATAATTATGGCTTTTATTCGTAATACATTAGATAAGGCTGTAAGCTTTGAATTAGTGGATTTATTGTTGCTGGATGAAAATGGACAAGTTCTGGCGAAGAAGTCCTTCGATTTGACGGAAATGGGAGAAATACCAGCCCTTTCATGTATGCCGTGGAGCTTTATGTTTGAAGAGGAAGATATTCTAGTGGAGTCGATACAAGACAAAGGTTGGAAGATAGCATTTGAACTAAAGAATCAGGAATCTATGGAGCATGCATTGGATTTGGCACCGATCTGGATAGAACAGCTTTCCGAAGCTCAACGAGAGAGTTTACAGCGGCTTGTTGCCGGACTGCCAAAGATTAATCAAGGTGAAGTTAATTTTATGGGACTAGAAGCTACTTTGAAAGAAAATAATCAATTAGCAGTCACCGTTTTGGTTCGTAATGGCAGTGACAAACAGATTAAAATTGAAAAGCTACCATTGATTGTAGAGGATGCAGATGGAGACCAGGTTTGCCAAGGTGGTTTTTCTCTTACAGACTTTGAAGTGAAGGCGAATACAAGCAAGCCATGGACGTTTATTTTTCCGGGTGAACTAGTAACAAAGAAAAATCCCGATTTGACACGTTGGAAAGTATACCCACCAAGTTCTAAATAGTGAAGTTGAAAAGCCCTCATCTGTGATGAGGGCTTTTTGTGTATGAGAAATGAAGTCATTATTATTTTATGAGTTTATTAATAATCGGACTAGGAGTTATTTATTGGAGTCAAGAAAAAAACAGGATATTTTTGACTTTGATTTCCGTCAATCTTTACTATAGTACGATAATTAAATGGTAAAGAAGATGGGTTACTTACTTTTCGATAAATTGAAAACCAAGATTTAATTTCATAATATTCTAACTATATCACGTGTGTATTTTCTCATAAATGGTAACGATAAGTAATATCTATAAGTAATCTTATGTAAGCGGACTTCTTAAAGAGCTTGGAAATAATGAAGAGGAAAGTGGCGGTAGCATGAAGCATAACAACCGGCGATTGAAGGAGAGACTATTGGAGGTCTTATCTATATCCATCGTGGCCATACTTTTTATTTATACGAATGAAAAGATGGATAATAATCTTTCTATCGGTATATTTACAATTATTCTCGGTGTCGCTGGATTTTTGGTCTATCTTAAGGAATGGATAACGAAAAGATTCATAAAGGGTACTATTTTTACAGTCTTTCTTCTTACTATAATGGCCTTTTTTCTTGGTGATATATGGTTTTACCGTTACTATTCAACATCTATCACTTCCTATATGTGGATGCAAAAAAGCAATCTAAATGGGCTTGGTGAAAGCATATTCAGTATGGTGGAAGTGAAGGACGCTGTCTTTCTACTGGTGGGCGTTCCAATTGCTGAATCATTTGTAAAGAAAATATACCCGCTCAAAGCTATGGCACTTGTACCGGCTGTATTATTTCTGATGATAGCGGGGCTGAAGCCAGTAAAAAATATTTTTATCGATCAGGTGGATATAACTCGACGTTATGAGGCGAATACCTTTTTGCGAAGTTGGGGTCCAATTGGTCATCATGTATTGGATACGTATGCCTTCTTTGTTGATTCGGGAAAGAATGAAATGTCTTCAGAAGAAAAGAGAGCCGTTTCTAATTACTTCGATAAAAAGAACAAGCAGGATAGTACATATTCTGGCTCATTAGCAGGTAAGAATGTCATCATCATCCAAGTAGAATCATTACAGGCCTTTCCGTTATTCCAAAAGAGTTCAGGACAAGAAGTCACGCCATTTATGAATAAACTAGCAAAAGACGGTTTATTCTTCCCACATGTATATCCACAGACGGTATTTGGAAACTCATCAGACGGTGAGTTGATTGTGAATACTGGGTTATATCCTTTAAAGCAAGGGGCGACCTTTTTCCGATTTCCTTACAACGATTTTCCGAGCCTTGCTAAAGAATTAAAGAAGATAGATTACCAAAGCTATGCTTTCCATGGTGATGAAGAAAACTTTTGGAACCGGCAGCATGCATATCCTGCTCTAGGTTTTGATGACTATATCTCCATTGAGGATATGCAGCAGGATGAGATTATATCGATGGGATTGAGTGATCGTAGTTTTTTTAAACAAGGCTATGATTATTTAAAAGATAAACAAAATCCCTATTACGCTTTTTTCGTGACATTGACGAGTCATGTACCGTTTTCGCTACCAGCGGATCAGATAACATTGAAACCTGAAGTAGGAAAAGAGGGAAGCTACCTTACGAAATATTATGAAGCGTTACATTATACAGACTCGGCCATAGAGGAATTTGTAAAGAATTTGAAGGAAAATGGAAAATTGAAGGACAGCGTGATTGTTATTTACGGAGATCATGATGGCCTATTTGTAAAAGATAAACATGAAGTTGAAGGGTACTACGGAATTAAAATTAGCGATGAAGAATGGATCGAAAAGTATATGCCCATTCCAGTGATTATTTATCAGGAGGATATTCAAGGGCGTACGATTGATAAGGTGGCCGGGCAAGTCGATATTTTACCAACATTATATGATTTGCTTGGCATTCAAAGCTCTTCTTTCTTTGGAGAGACCATGCTTAATGGTGAAGAGGGAGAAGCTCTGATATTAAAAGGGGATTATGGTGCCCAAATGAAAATAAATGGAAAGGGGAGAGTAGAAGAGTTTTTACCGGAAGACCAAAAAGATGTGGATATGAGTGACCAAGTTATCCGTTCCGATTATTTTAATCAAACGATTGATTAATAAAGTAAACCTTGATTTAAAGCGTTTTTTAATATCAGAAAAGAGGATGACTAATAATAGCCATCCTCTTTCTTTATAATCCAAGATGTGTTTTCACACGGTTTTGGGCTTCAAGTTTTGTTTCCTCGGAAACAATGTTATACCAAACTCCATCGACTTTTTGATTTTCACCTTCAAGTGTATATTGTTCAATCTTTTTAAGTGAAGATTTGTAGTTTTTTTGAATACTTAACATTTCATTGAAACTTAAATTAGTTTCAACGTTCTTACCAAGGGCTTCAAATATATCGTCATAATTGGTAAGTGTGGATAGGCTTGATCCTTTTTTCATGACGGCTTGTATAACTTGACGCTGCCTCATTTGGCGACCATAATCACCGCGAGGATCTTCTTTACGGATTCGGGAATAAATTAAAGCCTCTTTACCATCCAAGTCTATAGTGCCTTTTTTAAAGCTATATCCTTTATAGGCAAGGTCCATATCATTATCTACCGTGACACCACCCACAGCATTTACAATATCCTGAAAGCCTTCCATATTCATTTTGACGTAATAATCAATCGGAATATCTAAATAGGCTTCCACTGTGTTTATCGACATATTCACGCCACCATATGCATAGGCATGGTTCATTTTATCATTCGTACCTTTACCGATTATTTCTGTACGTGTATCACGGGGCAAACTCAATAATTCGATGGATTCTTGTTTAGGGTTAATGGTCATAACAATCATCGTATCTGAACGGCCTTTGTCATTTTTTCTTTCATCTACTCCAAGTATAAGCAGTGAAAAAGGGTCCTGACTTTTAAATTTGATATCATCTACACGTTTGTCCGTTTTATGCGCCGCACCCTGCATAGTATGAATCGCACCTGCCAAGGATTGATAAACAGAGGCCGCATAAGCGCCACCACCGATGAAAAGGATAAGAAGGGTAAACCCTATTATTTTAAACGTTTTTCGTTTCTTTTTCTTTTTTTTATGTTCGGATCTCATCTTAATTCCTCCCTGAACCATTCCACTAAAATGGAAAAGTATGAAAAAGTACCTAGTTGGTATGTTTAACTATACCTGTTTTTTGTTAAGAATAGAATAGTTTCTTTTTGTACTTACAGTGTATTTTTACCTATTTCCATTCAAAAAATCGAAGGAGTCCTAGTAACAAGATTCCTTCGATTTCCTGTTAGTGGAATATTAGTGGGCGGCTGAGTCGCCCTCTATAGCTTCAGGAGCTGTATCTGAATCTCCTGGTTCTCCTGGTTCTTCAATTTGTGGTTCAGGTTGTTCAGGCTCTTCTGGTTCTAGTTGCAGAAGCTCATCTTTAATGGCTTGCAGAGATGTTCGATAATTGAATCTCTGTGTTTTTGTAAGAGTAAGTCGAAAATAATTTTTCATAATTTGAAATATTAGCTTTAACTTCATCATAATTTCCATTTTTTAAATCATTTTTCATTTTTAATAATAGTTCATACCTGGCTAAGTCATAGCCGATGTTTTTATTGCTAGTTTTAGCTGGGGTGACATATTTGGCAGTGGCAAGTTTTTGGACATCTTTACTGTACATTTTCTTGATTTTACTTTCAACTATTGTTATCTGACTTATCGAATTATTATAAAGAGTAAGCGTTGTATCGTTTAAAGTTCCTGCAGTTAAATAACCGGTAAGCTTCTTGTTAGCTGAGACGAGATTGTCTCCTGCTTTAATTCCATTCATGTAGGCTAGGGAGTAATCACGATAGGTTTTGGTCGTTTTTAATGCCGCATTTGGTTTTGTCCGATATTTCGCTGGAAGCTTGGCAATTGCTTCCTCTTGTTTTTTTATTTCTTTAACCGTTTTGTCATATAGTGTCTTATGGGTGCTCGTAACCGTCAATTTGTTTTGAGAGTAATAGTTTTTCAACTTAGCCGCTATATTATTATACGTTTTAATATTCTTCGTTACTTTATCACTGGCTGCAGTATTGCGAGTATCAAATAGCTTGTAGCCTTCTTGTGCTGTATAAAGACCAATGCTTGCGTTTTGACTCCAAATTTTAGAATAATGTTTAAGAGGTACATTAGTTTCCCCAACAGCTGGAGAAACTTCAATGGTGAAGGCTGGTTTCTTTTCTACTTTGTTAAACCAATCACCGAAACCGCCTCCGGTCGATCTTGCTTTAACAAGGCTGTAGCCGGTTATTTTACTTAATTTACTGGCATACTTATAATCCTGAGTATAGCGGCTCCCTGTTTGCTGATACTTCCAGAAAATAATTTGCCCGCTTGAATGGTAGGAAATCGTCATTTCTGGATCGATTTTTTCAACAAATGAAAGTACGGCTTTAGTTTCGGACGCTGTCGCAACTTTAGCGCCCTTGTAATTTTTATATGAGGGTGCTTTAGGGCTTTCGAGATTCTTCCAATTTGCATCATATTGTCTATTTAAATCTATTCCCTTTGCATTTGCTTTCCAACGTTTAAAGTTTTTGCTGCCATTATTCATTTTAATGATTTTTGAATGGTCTTTTGCAGGGAAGTATTTCAGACCAAATTGTTGCAAGGTTACTCCATCCGGATTGACCATTGGTATAAACCAGATGGTTGTATTATTAAGGAGCTTTTTGACATCATAGCCGTTGATTTTGGTGCCGCTTTTATAGGCAGCTGAATATTTGTCTATCATATTCATCGTGAGATTGGTAGTAATCCATTCACGGGCATGGTGAGATCCGTTAATGAAAACAGTAGAATCCCCTTTTCCAAGAGAGACAGCATATATATTCCGCCCGTATTCAGATTTTCCAATAACTTCTTTTTTGATGAGACCGGGATAAGCTTGTTCGAGCTTCTTAATATCGTTAAGCATCTTAGCGGTAGAGTATGTTTGATTCGGATTTACAATCGATGATTGTGCAAAAGTAGATTCTGTGAAAAGTGATAAAGACCCGCAGAGGATGACGAAAGAAAATAAAAATATACGAAATTTTAACATGCTATGCCCCATTTCGAGATAATAATAACCATAGATTAATATAGAAAGTACATATTTTTGCATAAAATTACCAGACTCTTAAAATGGAGTCTGGTAAAAAACACTATAAACTTCTATAACCAATGATTCTACTTTTGAAGTAAGAGTTTGAAACGGTATTGATTTCTATTCCCTTACTTGAAGAGGCATGAATGAACTGTCCATCTCCTAGGTAAATACCCATATGACTAACGACTGCTCTATTCGAACCAGTTGCAAAAAAGATAAGATCACCAGACTTCGGTGAAGTAACTTTTTTTCCCATATCATAATAAGTGGAAGAGGAAAGCCTCGAAACTTTATAACCAGCTTTTTTAAACGTATAGTAAATAAATCCGCTGCAGTCGAAACCTGAGGGGGAAGCGCCAGCCCACGAATAAGGGGAACCAATTAATTTTTTTGCTTCAGAAACGAGTGTGTCTACCTTATTACCGGAGTGTGGTGTATCTACTTTTTCATTGCTTTGATCTGTAGAGTCTGTATTGGCTGATTTAACTAGTTTTAGTTTCTGGCCTATTCTGATTAGATCGGACTTTAACGAGTTTATTGATTTAAGTTCAGCCACAGTTAAGTTAGTCTTTTTTGAAATTTTTGAAAGTGTGTCACCTTTTACCACAACGTATGTACCCGATATTTTTGGGGGCGATGTAACATTTGATGGTTTGGAACTGCTAGGTAAATCAATAGTAGTTGAAGTAGTGGAACTAGATACGATAAGTTTAGCACCTGCATAAATTCTATCGGATTTTAGGTTATTTAACTTCTTTAACTCAGCAAGTGTAAGGTTATGTTTGTTTGCTATTCTAGTTAAAGTATCTCCAGAAACAATGGTATAAGTGGTTTTCTTTGTTTTTTCTACGGAAACTGAAGCAGACTTTGCTGTTGTGGTTGTTGTTGTTTTGGAGTTGGGTGTAATTAATTTTTGATTAATCTTCAATAGGTCTGTTTTTAAGTTATTAAGAAGTTTTAAGTCCTTCACCGTAGTATTATGATTTTGAGCGATCTTGCTTAAGGTATCGCCGCTTTTAACTGTATAGGTACTGGCAAGGGCAGGAGAAACAAACGTCGATGATAGAATAGCTAATGTCGAAAATGCGACAACACTCTTTTTCACGGTTTTCCACCTCAAATATGTCTTTTTCCCTATTCTATCAAATTAATTGGTAAAAATTATATTACATTTTTGTTACAAGGGGAAGATAGTAGTATTTTACTGGTTTATACTGGTGGGATTTGAGTATTGTAATCTACAATATTTTCTATTTTATGAGTCTTTTTTCACATTTTGCAGATATTGAAGATTTGTGCGTATATGATGATCTACAATTATAAATAAATAAAAACGAAAAAAGGGTTCCTGGACGGTATCCTTTCTTTCGTTTATTGGAAGAAGCGACATACCAAATGGCGGTTGATCCTGAAATTTGGATCTTATACCAATTGAACAAATTAGCAGAATTAATTTCTTCTATAGAACTTGCTACAACCATAAATTTCGTTCCGTTTTTAAATGTTTGTTTATTTGAACTGATTGTCGATGGTTTATTTACATAAAAAAACCACCCCGTGCTTTACGGAGTGGTTGCTCTATTTTTATCGAAAATCAGAATTTATCTAATGATTTTCTTATTTTGAATTGTGAAAGAGAAAATCTACTAACTTTTCACTTGAATTTCCAGTCGAGTATTGATTCCACTTTTGCTTAAAGGGCTCAATTTTTTCTATAGAATAATCAGCGTTCCGGATTTTTTCAATGAGCTCTTCATTGGTAGATACGACCGGTCCGGGCATGGAAGAGGAATAATCCTCCCAAAATCCGCGCTCTTTTTCGTACTTTTCCAAGTCATAAGCAAAGAAAATCATTGGTTTTTCTAAATAAGAAAATTCAAATGGAATCGAAGAGTAATCCGTTATTAAAAGATCCGTGCTAATTAGCAGTTGGTTCACATGAAAATCACTATGGACTGGATATACGAATCCGGGAAATTTATGTTGTAAATCATGTTCTGCTTTTACAGCCGGATGCAGTTTCAACAATAACGCGTAATTTTCGCTTTGCAGTTCTTTGTAGAGTAATTCTAAATCGAGTGCAATTTCCCCGGTGTTTAAGCCATCATTTCGAAATGTGGGGGCATATAACATGATTTTTTTATGCTCGAGCTCAGGAAACATGGCTAACAACGCTCTACGTGAAGTTTCTTTAGATTCATCATTAAAGAAGAAATCAGTCCGAGGTATCCCAGTTCTAAGAATATGGGATTTCGGTAATTGAAAACTTTCCTGAAAAATTTCTGCCATTTTATCGGAACCTATTGTGACATAATCAAATTTTTGATATACCTCCAAAAATCTTTTTCTTGCACCGGCAGAACGACTTTTAATCGAAGGATCCTTCGACCCGAATTGCTTAATGGCACCGGCCGCATGCCATACTTGAACACAAGTCACTGTCTTTTTAAATGTAGTGGTTGAAAGAAAACCAAAGTAATTATCAATGATAATTACTTTGGAAGTAGCCAGGTGATAAATCGACCGAATCATGGCGATTATATTTTTCGTTTCAAACGGAAGGACGATGGTTTTTCCATCGTCCTTCACTTGTATATGACTGCTCGATTTCATTAAAAATACTTTTTGTACAGCAAGGTTCTGCTTGTCCATTTCATCTGCAATGTACTGACAATTGTCCCCGAAGGATGTGACAAAGGTTGTTTTATCAGTTAATGGAAATAGTTTAAAGATAGAGAATATCACTTTGAAGCAAAATAAATAAATCCCTATCGCGAATTCTTTAGCCATTTGTAACTTGTAAAAGGTCATCTTTAATTTGAGAAGTAGAGATGCCGATTGTTCTTGGCAGGTATACAACTTCACAAACTTCAGCCAGTTCATCGAATTGGCCTTTCCAGTCATCTCCCATGACAAAAATATCTACACCTTCACGAACGATATCTTCTCTTTTTTGTGCCCAATTGTCTTCCGGTATAACTTCATCCACGTAGCGAATGGATTCAAGAATCATTTTTCTGTTTTCAAAGCTATGATAAGCTTTTTTATCTTTTAGAGCATTAAATTCATCCGTTGAAATAGCAACGATTAGATAATCTCCCAGGTCCTTAGCGCGTTTTAATAGATTGATATGGCCCCAATGAAGCAAATCAAAGGTACCGTACGTGATTACTTTCTTCATCTTTATTCCTCCTGTACAAGTATATTTATTTATATTTATTAAGAAAAGGTCGAAGTAGGATATTTTAATGAGAAGCATAAAGGCGAACAATTGGACGCATTATATATATGAATATGAAGTGTTTGTGTTTTAATAATGCTTCACTATCTAATTATAACGCAAAATTTTTACAAATAAACCACAAAATTTTTACAATATTAATAAATAATTAGTTTATTAGATAACTATTCATGAGTTTAACAATTTTTAAACCTGTTAGGACAAGGAAAAAGCACAATATTCCAATAAATTACATAAGGAAGTTAAATTCTTAAATATCTATTATATAGTATCTTTTAGTTATTTTGGTACTCGAAAATGTGTCAGTACATATTCATTAATTTTTTATTTTGATACTGTTAGGTTTGCGGTTAAATCTATTTTAGAAAGGGGTGATTAAGTTATAGGTACAACCAGTAGGGGAACAATAACATTCTTGTTTCGATTAATGGCGAGTTGTTAGCAACAAATTTATAAGATGCATTGTAATCTTAAGCGCAACAACTAGAAGCGAATAATTCGTATACTAGGGCATTCTACAAGAGAAGTTGGTGTCATTTTAAATCGCCATTCTTTCTGTATTGCGCGTGAGTAAAAATGAAATTATGGTTTATATGATAAATAAAGCAGCCAGGAGGCTCAATAGCTGAATATAAGGTGTATACATAGTGGGAAATATTATTTAGTCCTAGCTTGAACAGACTCACGTAAAATTGCTTTATAAATGGTCTCCTGAACAATATGGGAACTATCGTTTAAAAACAAATTTACAACTGCTTTATCAATGGAAGCTATGTGCCAATTGCATTTCGTCTTGAGGCAGAAAGCAAGCTGAGAGATTCAGGGTACCCTTTGTGTCTAGTTGAGTAAAGGCAAGGGTTATAGTACAACCTTTATAGACCCAAAATGCGTATTCACCAAGTTGTTACGTGCAAGATGGACCGCTATCCCAACATCCCGTTTCGTAGGAAGAATAATTCTGTGCAATAGAAAATATTTGGAAACTCTTGTGCATTTTGTTAATATGTTATCCATTTCGCCGTTATATCAAGATTATTGCGCATAATACTTCTATATAATGTATCCCCTAACATTGACCTCTTCCTATTGAAACGTGCCATAAGCAATAATTCATCCAACCTTGCTGAGTTATGTAAAGATAGTTTACCTCATTAATTTATTGAGAAAAACGTTAAAAAAGTTTATGATTTTAGAGTGTAAATTTGCAAATGATTTATTTTAAATAATTTGTTATAGGTGGTCTACAATGATAAATAAGCTTCTTAGAAAAAGGAAAGTGAAAAAATCTCCTAAAATTAGGTTGAAACAGAGTCTGACCATTGTCCAAGAAAAAGATATTCTTTTGATTAAAGGAAAGTTTTCAAAAGAATATTATTGCGCAAAAGAACTTTGGCTTCATTCAAGGGAAAATGAAGTTAAAACGATAAAAATCGCTGAAACTTCATCTAATTTTGATTTTAAAATAAATCTAAAAGATTTAAACCAAAACTTACAAGAGTCGGAACCAATGATTTATGACTGTTATATCAAGGTTTCCGTGCCTGTTGAAAAACTGAGCGAAAAAACAATCCTTAAAATTGAAGATAAAGCCGAGTATGTGGAGGTAGGCGACGAGTTATATATCGAATATTTACTTCGTCTAGGGCGTTTTCAGGAAACCTACATTGATCAATTAAGTTTTTTCACATATGAAGATAAACAAAGTATTTTCTCTATAACTAAAAAAGGTAATCTATCTCTTCACTTCAATAAGGTACCTGGTACTTCAGTAAAATCCCAAATTGAAAAATTGACCTATGAGCCAAAATCAATGCTTATCAATGGGCAAATTTTTACTAAGAATTCAAAGATTCTTTCAGGTGAAGGTATAGTAAAAGGAAGACAAAGTGAAAAAGAATATCAAGCAAATATATCCTTTATTTATAACCTGGAAGTTAATATTAAGAAATATGGGTTGAATCGTTATATATATAATATCAATTTAAATTTAGAACAATTAGTCGATGAAGATTTGGCAGATGATGTATTTGATATTTATATGAAATTGCATTTGCACGATCAGGAAGAGCCGAAAATGGTACGGGTTGGTAGACCAACAACTAGAGCTAAAATATTTACAAAACAGACCAGTGTTAACCGGGATAATACAGTTGCTGTAGTCAAACCATACTATACCTTTAAAGCCTCAAATTTATCCTTAGAAGTGTTTAACTTCCCGATAGATACGTATCAATATTTAAGAAGGGAAATGCGTTGGGGAAGGTTCTCGAGTTTATTTAAAAAGAAAAAAGATGTATGGATTATTGGCGAAAGAACTTATAAAGCGCAGGATACTGGATATCACTTTTTTAAATATATGAGGGAAAATCATCCTGAAAAAGAAGTGTATTATGTGATCGAGGAAAAATCTGTGGAAGCTAAGAACGTAGAGCCTCTAGGTAATGTACTCTATTTCAAGTCAAGGGAGCATATTAAAAAGACCTTAGAATCGACACGTGTTATATCATCACATCATCCTGATTATTTGTATCCTTTAAGAACATCTGCTTTTAAAAGGCGGGTTAAGGCTGTTAAAGTTTTTCTTCAACATGGTGTTATGGGTACTAAGAATATGGTAGCTAATTATGGGAAACATGCAACATCAGGCTTTAATACGGATGTTTTTCTAGTAAGTTCAGATTTCGAAAAGAATATGATTGTCACTGATTTTGAGTATAACGAAAATGAAGTGTTTACGACAGGACTCTCGAGGTTTGACTCTTTGTTTAAGAATGATGTTTTATTGAAGCGACAATTGTTGATTATTCCAACTTGGAGAGATTGGATTACATCTGATGAAGCATTTTTGGAAAGTGAGTATTTTGAGCGTTATCAGAAATTAGTGCACCATTCGGCTTTACATGATTTTTCTAAAAATTACGGTTTTGAAATCATTTTTTGCCTGCACCCTAATATGCAAAAATTCACGCCTTATTTTAAAGATGCTCCAGTTAGGGTAATTAGTCAGGGAGAAGTGGATGTTCAAAGGCTAATTAAGGAAAGTGCGATTATGATAACGGATTATTCAAGTGTTGCCTTTGACTTTAGCTTCCTGCATAAGCCAGTGATTTACTATCAATTTGATAGAGACCGTTTCATAGGGAAAAGACCATCACATTTGGATTTAGATAATGATCTTCCAGGTGAAATCGTTAATGAATTGGATGAACTGATCGTTTTTATTGAAAAGTATGCCAAAAATAATTTTATCATGGAGAAAAAATATATAGATAAAGCTAACCGTTTTATTAAATATCGTGATGTTCATTCTAATTCAAGAATTTTCGATGTGATTCAAAATGTTAAAAAAGAAGAAAAGTTAATAGAGAAAATCTATAATCATGTAATGTTTAAATTCTTATTGAATCGTTTCAGGAAGAGTGGAGTTTATTTCCCTGTAATGAAAAAAGTATATAAAATTATGTCTAGGGTACTACCTGTTGACCGAAACCTTATTCTTTTTGAAAGTGGAATTGGAAAACAATTTGCAGATAGTCCCAAGTATATTTATGAAGAACTAGTAAAAAGGGATAATAACTATAAAAAAATTTGGGTTTATAATAGTAATTTACCGATAAAGGATAAGAATACTAAACGGATAAAACGTTTAAGTCCGGAATATTATTATTATTTAGCTAAAGCAGGCTATTGGATAAATAATCAAAACTTTCCTACGTATATAAATAAAAGAAAAGAGACGACTTATATTCAGACGTGGCATGGTACACCTTTGAAAAAGATGCAATTTGATATAGAGAATATTCAAGGAAGAGACGATGGATATTTAAATCGAGTGCATAGTGCAACAAAGAATTGGGATTATTTAATATCACCAAGTCCATATGCGTCCCAGGCCTTCAAAAGTGCGTTTCGCTATGATGGAGAAATATTAGAAACGGGATATCCTAGGAATGATCTGTTTTATAGGGAAGATGTTTCAGTCATTGCAAACTCTGTAGCGGGTAAATTGAAGTTGCCAAAAGGAAAAAAAGTTATTTTATATGCTCCTACATTTCGAGATAATCAAACATCTAAAAACAATAAATTCATTTTTGAGTTGAATTTAAAATTGGAGAGAATGAAAGAAGTTCTTGGAAATGAATACATCCTATTATTAAGGATGCATGTTGTAATTAGTAATAAATTCCGTATCCCAGAAGGGTACGAAGATTTTGTTATGAATGTGTCCAATTATTCAGATATTCAGGAGCTCTACCTGATTAGTGATATATTGATTACTGATTATTCTTCAGTAATGTTTGATTTTGCTAATACAGGTCGACCTATTTTGTATTACACTTATGATTTGGAAGATTACAGAGATAATATTCGTGGATTCTATATGGATTTTGAAAGAGAAGCACCAGGTCCATTTTTAAAAACCACTGAGGATATTATAGAATCTATTACCAATATTGATGAATTAAACATGCAATACAAAAAAAGGTACAGTTTATTTAGAGAAAAGTATTGTGGAATAGAGGATGGTAAAGCAACAAAGAGAATCGTTGATAAATTCTTTGATAATTGATTTACTATTTCTAGGTAAGATAAAAAGGTCTCTGTAGTTGCTGTAGCATACAATGCCGAGAAGTTCATTAGAAAAACCATTGAATCGGTAATTAATCAATCTATAGAGATCAGATTGAATTATAATCATAGATGATTGATTTATGGAGAATCGCATCGGTGATTTCATAATGCTATTTGAATGGTTAATGCGAGATTCTAATAAAAATGTCGAGTTTTAGACAACAGTGGCAAATAATTTGGGACTAGCATTAAAGCCTTTGGAGTAGCCGTTAAGTGTACACCAAAAATAAGCTCTCCCTAATATGGGCGAGCTTATTTTTAGTCCGGAATATTTTAAAGAAGTAGTTTGTTGAGTAGGAGAGATTCTGTATTTTCTGGGTTTAAGCATTCAACCACTACTACTACTTAATAAACAGGGAGATAAGATATGTTAAATAAAAAAATACAAATCCCAAGTAAACCTTCCTTTTTATCAGCGTTTAAAAATATAGTTAAAACCATTTTTTTTAGAGGATATAAATTCATTTTTGGCATAGCAGCGAAAGTGCTTCCAGTCGACAAAAAGCTTGTTATTTTTGAAAGTTTTTTAGGGAAGCAATACAGTTGTAATCCTCGTGCAATATATGAATACTTGCAGTGTCACCATTCTGAATATAAAATGTATTGGAGTGTAGATAATAGGTATACCGCTCAATTTGAAGAGGCAGGTATTCCCTATCTCAAACGTTTTTCACTTAGTTGGCTACTTAAAATGACACGCGCTCGTTACTGGGTAACGAACAGCAGGTTACCGCTTTGGATTCCAAAGCCGAATCACACGGTTTATTTGCAAACGTGGCATGGAACTCCATTGAAGAAACTTGCGTCAGATATGAAGGAAGTTCATATGCCTGGAACGACAACGGAAAGTTATAAAGAAAATTTCCATGCCGAATCAAGTAAATGGGATTATTTAATTTCTCCGAATGCTTATTCAAGTGAGATTTTTGCTCGTGCCTTTCAAGTTGAACCTTCTAAAATACTGGAAACGGGTTATCCGCGTAATGATTTACTGTACAATGGGAATAATCGTGATACAATCGACTCATTGAAACGGAAGTTGGGTATACCATTAGAGAAAAAGGTTATTTTATATGCCCCTACGTGGAGAGACGATGAGTTTTATAGCAAGGGAAAATATAAATTTGAAATAAAACTGGACTTGGATCAAATGAAACAGGAATTAGGGGATGAGTATGTTATTTTGCTCCGTCTTCATTATTTAATTTCTGAGAACTTGGATGTATCGGCGTATCAAGGTTTTGTCTACAATTTATCCAGCTATGAAGATATCAATCATTTGTATCTTATTTCAGATTTATTAATAACTGATTATTCATCAGTTTTCTTTGATTACGCAAATTTAAAGCGACCAATGTTGTTCTATGTATATGATATTGAAAATTACAGGGACAGGCTTCGCGGGTTTTACTTTGATTTTGAAGCGATGGCACCAGGTTCGTTAGTAAAAACGTCTGATGCGGTCATTGATAGCATCAAGGCTATGGAGTTTGGAAATGCTGTAGGATCTAATCAATTTCATGAGAAGTTTTGTGCGCTCGAGGATGGCCAAGCTTCGCGCCGTGTCGTAGAAAAAGTGTTTTTAGGAAGGTCTGTGTAATATATGAGTTCAGCTTTGACCGTTTTAAAAGAACAAATTAACAATTTTTATTTGATAAGGCGTTTGTCTGCTTACGAGATGAAAAGCGCTAACAGCAGTAACTACCTAGGAATCCTGTGGGAAATCATCAATCCGATGATTCAAATTGCGATTTATTGGTTTGTATTCGGGTTTATAATGGTTAATCGTGGCGAGGATTTCCTTCCATGGCTGATGGCAGGGATCGTAGTTTGGTTCTTTGTGAATCCGACAATAACCCAGACGTCTAAATCTGTCTATTCCCGAATGAATATGGTGTCCAAGATGAGTTTTCCAATGAGTGTCATTCCTTCTTATGTTATTTTTGCTAAGTTGTATCAACATCTCATGCTGCTTGGTATCATCATCATACTTTTAGCGTTTACGGGTTATCTCCCGACGTTTTACATCATACAACTGCCTTACTATATTGTTGCGACAGTGGCTCTGTTATTTTCATTTGGATTAATTTCTTCCACCTTATCAACCATTATTCGTGATGTTCACAATATAATACTGTCATTAATGAAAGTCTTGTTTTATTTAACACCAATCCTTTGGGTATTAGATGCTAAAGATCATCCAGTAATCGTTAATATAATGAAGCTAAATCCTCTATATTATATTGTTGAAGGGTATCGAGCTTCGTTATTGGGGGAATCATGGTACCTAATAGTGAATTGGGAATATACGCTTTATTTCTGGGCAGTCGTAATCGTCTTATTTTTGATAGGTTCCTCGCTGCATGTTAGATTTAGAGATCGCTTTGTTGACTTTAAGTAAACTGGAAGTGAGAATAGATGGAAAAATCGGTAGTTGTCAAAAACGTAACGAAAAAATATAAATTATATAATAAAAACTCAGAAAAATTGATGGATCTTCTTTTGCCTAAAAGCTATGGAGAAGAGTATTATGCTCTTAGAAATGTTAACTTTGAAGCGGAAAAGGGAGATGTAATCGGATTTGTCGGGGTCAATGGTTCCGGAAAATCCACATTGTCCAACATTATTGCTGGTATTATCCCGCCCACGGATGGAAATGTGCAAGCTAACGGGAAAACAGCTTTAATCGCTGTTTCATCAGGTCTTAACAACCAATTGACAGGTAGAGAAAATATCGAATTGAAAATGTTGATGCTCGGATTCGATAAAAAGCAGATTCGCGAACTGGAGCCTGAAATCATTGAGTTTTCAGAGCTTGGCAAGTTCATTAACCAACCGGTGAAATCTTATTCAAGTGGAATGAAGTCAAGGCTTGGATTTGCCATTTCCGTTCATATTGATCCAGATATCCTGATTATTGATGAAGCCTTATCAGTTGGGGATAAAAACTTTGCTGAAAAGTGTTTAGAGAAGATGAATGAATTTAAGGAAAGAGGCAAAACGATGTTCTTCGTCAGCCATTCAATCGGTCAGATGAAGAAATTCTGTCAAAAGGCGTTATGGCTTGAATATGGAGAAGTAAAAGCGTACGGCCCCATCAAGGAAGTTATGCCGCAATATGAAGCATTCTTGAAAGAATATAAAGCAATGTCTAAAAAAGAACAGAAAAAATACCGCGAAGATCAAATGAACAAGCGTAGTTCTACAACGGTATAAAATTGACAGGCAGACTCAAGTATTGGGTCTGCCTGTTTTTGAATTCACCACTTCTTGGTAAGCCTTCTCAAACCGCTCGGCAGCGGCTAGATGGGAATACTCATTTTCAATTTTATATCTTGCCTTTTCGGCTAATTTTGCAGCTCGTACTGGGTCACTAAGCAGAGTAGAGATGGCTTGAGATAGTGCTGTGATGTTTTTCTCCTCCACGAGCAAACCATCTTCTCCATCAGAGAGAATTTCCTTGAGGCCTCCGACTGCACTTGCAATAACAGGTGAACCGGAACTCATCGCTTCTAAAGCAGATATGGAGGTCGCTTCTTCTACCCCGTGTGAATGAACGCTTGGAATGAGTACGATATCTGAAGCACCATACAGGTTTTGCATTTTCTCGAAAGGCACTGAACCTAGGAATAGTACTGAATCTGTTAATTTGAGCCTGGTTATCGTTTTTTCAAGTTGGGCTTGCTGTTCTCCTGTCCCGGCATAGACTAATACAGTGTCATGATGATTTTTCAGTACCTCGGGAAGAGCCATTATCGGATAAATAACGCCGTTTTTTTCTGTCATTCTTCTAGGAACAAAGAGCATCTTTTTATGTAAGGGGATTTGAAAGACTTGTCGAGTTTCATTCCGGTCGGTGGTTTCGGGTTTGAAAGCAGCCACGTCAATGAAATTCTTAATTGTTTCCGCTTCGATATGTGCTAAATGGTTAATATAGTCTTTAATTCGGTGATCGACGGTTACTACTTTTGCAACAGACTGATAGGCTTTTCTTTCAAAATCGCGAATGATTAAATCTTCCATACTGTCAGGAGAAATGGCCCCCCTGCTAACCGCCTCAAATGAATAATACCCATGGACTGTTTCCACAGTTGGGATTCCTGATTCAATGGAGGCAAGCGTTGCGAAAATATCCTGTGCATTAATGACATCATACTTTTTTTTCAAACTTTTAATAGAAGAGGTCAATAACTTCAGACGTTGTCGATCATTGAACAGCTGCCCGCTCCCGTGTTTTACTTTATTTAATAAAAAACCTGGAGCCTGGGCGAGCAACTTTTTCTTAAATGAGGGTAATTGTGAGAAAGACAAAATGTCCACGCTATGACCTCGTGAATTCAATCCCTTTTTTAACGTGGTGATATGACTTGATAGGCCCCCTTCATGAGGGTAGGAAAATATCGTTGTTATTAATATATTCATATCCGCACTCCGTTCTTTTAAATGACTACTTCGATCTAATCTTCCGCAATGCATGTAGACTACTTACTTTAAAAAGCATGGAAAATAGGATATATAACCCGAATACCATAAGGGAAACTATAACTAATTCCACAAAAATGGAGAACTTTAGCGTAAAAGGATGGATCCATAAAGCAAGTCCATAGATGAGAGCTCCGATGATGATTAGCTTGCTACTTTCTTGAAAAACATCTGTAAATACAGCTTTGTCAGTTTTTTTTGTTTTTAGCCACAAGAAGAAGAATAGGTAGAGAGATTGCAGGAGCATCGAAATACCTGAGGCTAAGGCGATTCCGCCGACACCGAGAAAACGTGAAAGTGCCCAGCTGAGCAGGACATTTAGTAAAACAGCAATCAGGCAGGAATACATAGCCACCTTTGTTTTTTTTAAGGCGTAAAAGGCGTTCATCAAATAATCTCTTAGTGCAAAAAAAGGGAGACAAGCTGAATAAAAGAAAAATGCTGCATAAGTTGTTTCTGTTGCGGATGCATCAAAGGCACCGCGTTGAAAAGCCAGAGCGATTAAGCTGTTTCCACTGATCAACATGACAATCATAAAAGGAACAGCTAAGAATAAAAGGGACTTCAATCCTTTTAAGGTTAAACTAAGGAAAGATTGATATCCTTCAATAGCGCGTTCGACAATCGAAGGATATAAAACGGTAATCAGCGGTGTGAGGACAATGCTTAGTGGCAACCACAATAGCCGATTCGCATAGTTCAGGGCCGATACACTTCCAGTCTCGAGCGAGGTGGCAATAATCCGGTCGACGACACTATTTAATTGGATGGCCAAAGCCGCAATGATAATAGGATAAAAGGTGATAAGCGTATTATTAATTTGCTGTTTGTAAGGCCGAAAGGAAAAAATCGGACGAATCTGGTATTTTCTTAATGATGGATATTGAATTATAAATTGGCTGGCGGCACCAAACACAAATCCCCAGGCCAATCCTTTCACCCCAAAGGGAGCAGCGAACAATACGGTAGCTACTATAATGACTGTATTTTGGGCTGTTGAAGTAAAAGCTGGGAGTAGAAAACGCTGATTCGCATTTAATACTCCTGTCGCCATGTAGGCAAGCGTGAAAAAAAGTAAACTCGGCAGCATAATCCTGGTTAGAACCTCTGTTAAAGCAAGTTCGGAACCCGAGAATCCAGGGGCCACCATCATAACGAGCGGCTTTGTGAAAATCAGGCAGGCAATGGTCATTACGACGGCTACTAGCATAAAAAAGGAACCTAATACACTGATGAATTCATCAGCTCTCCTTGGATTTTCCGCTTTTTTCTCCAGGTAAATAGGAATGACACCGGCCTGAAGACCGCTGCCGAGAGCTGTAAAAAGAATGGTAGGAATTAGACTGGCTACGAAAAAGATGTCTGCCGTTGATGATGCTCCGAAATAGGCGGCAATGATTGATTCCCTGCCGAAGCCAAGGACTTTTCCAATGGCTGCAATGATAGTGACGAGCCCGACCGATTTAACAACATGTGAAAGAGTAGGCATATGTTCAATCCTTTAAAAAGATGTCCTTGTGTAAACAAAATCCTAAACAACTATAAAAAATGAGGGTAAACGTTTTATCCTCAAGAATATTGTAAAAAAGTCCAGCTATTAGCCCTGCTATCATCAAGCAGATGGTGAAGACTGCTGAAGTGCCATTGCTTGTTTTAATGATTTTACGAAAGGTTAAAAGAATAAATACGAAAACTGATAAAAAACCGAGCACCCCTGTTTGGACAAGAATCTGAATGTATTGATTATCAGTATACATCCTTTCACCAATCTGGTATTCCTGATAAATCGGTGAGGGGAAGGAAAGGGTGGCTGAATCTCCGAATGTAGCAAGCCCCGTACCAGCTATGGGATGATCCATAAAAATTTCAAGCCCTTTAAAAACGACATATAACCTGCCCCATTCTGTACTTTGATGAAGAGTCTTATCAGAGAACATGTCTGAGAAACGATTGGACAGGGCATGTTCACGTTCGGAAATAGGAGTGCTGCCAATTGTCATATTTTCCATTGGAACCGATGCTGACAGCTCCACTTTGCTTGAAGTGAATAGAACCGGGTAATATATGAGAAGCAGACCGCAAACAAATGACCCTAAAGCAAATTTGAAAAATGTTTTATTTTTAGTCCAGATGGTAAAGACAAACGTTGCTACTCCGAAAGCGATCATCGTCCCCCGTGAATAGGTGAGCAGTAAAGTTCCGAACATTAAGATGGATGCTAGAAAGACCGAGAACTTATATTTCTTTAACGCTTGAAAGAGGAAGAAGCTAAAAAACAACTGGATGCTTAAAAATAAAGCAAAGACATTAGGATTGGCAGCTGCACCATAAATCCTCATTCGATTTGTTGAGGAAAGAGTCCACATTTCCCAAGCATGAGGCAGTAAGATGGAACGAGAAAAGATTTTCTCCAATAAGCCGTGAAGGCAAAGGACGATTGTAAATAGTAGGGTGACCTTCAAAAAGCGAAAGATATCCTTTCTTTCTAGATTTAATTCACCGATAATATAGAGAAGCAAGAAGGTCACAAGTATAGCTCGGAGTTCAAACAGAATTGGAATGAGACCCACCCCGGTTAAGACCGAGGCAACAACACCAACTAAACAATACAGCCAGAACGGTAAAGTGAAATGATACTTCGCAGTTGACCATTCTTTCTTCTTAAACTTTTCAATAAGTAAAGAAATAAATAGGAAAAGGATAATTAGGTCTCCTGTATAGGTTAAGCCGCTATTCAGTTCCATAAATAAGGGACGGGCTGGGAAATAAATGAATAGAATTAATATCAGGTTTTTTTTATTTATAACGATAAAAATTAGCATCAATGCCGTCGCAGTGTAGCCGACGATAGGGTGAGGTACTGCTAATGAGAAGAGCAGGCACACAATTAGAATGGGTAACGAAAGTTTTTCAAGAAGCTTCAATTGTTCAACCACCTTTGAATCAAAATTACGTTATATGATTTGTATGAAAAAATTTCTTGAATAATACCCGACCCTATAGATGTATAGTACATATGAAAGGCTGAAGAGATATGACTGAGAAATATGTGGAGATATTGTCCATACCATTTATTGATAGCAATATGGATGAATTTATAAATCAGATGATCTACCCAAGATTAATGAATCAAGAAAAAACGTTTGTCGTTACGGCAAATCCTGAAATTGTTGAGTATGCAAATGAACATCAGGATTATAAGGACATCATTACATCGGCTGATTACATTACACCGGATGGCGTTGGTATTATTATGGCCTCAAAATGGCTGAATCAACCATTACAGGAGCGGATTACTGGGTTCGATTTGATGAATGAACTATTCCGGATTGCCGATGAGCAGGCTCTAAAGGTATATCTGCTTGGAGCTGAAGAATCCGTGATTGAAACAGCTGCTTTAAAGGTTCAAGAGAAATATCCGGGTATCGAACTTGTAGGATACAACCATGGATACATTGATATCAAGGACGAGTGCTTGGCAAAGTCCATAGCGGAACTGGAACCCGACATTATTTTGACTGCCTTAGGCTTTCCTAGGCAGGAAAAGTGGGTTTCTATGCACTATCCCTTATTTAAAAAGGGGTTTTTTATGGGAGTTGGAGGGAGCTTTGATGTTCTTGCCGGGAGGGTGAACCGCGCTCCTGTCTTATGGCAGAAGGTGCGTCTTGAATGGTTGTTCCGATTAATCCAACAGCCCTCCCGATGGAAACGGATGCTTGTGCTGCCGAAATTCGTATTAAAGGTTAGACGGAAAAAGAAAAGGTTGCAGCGTTCCTAAACATAAGGAGTGAACTACATGAAGATCATGCACTTAAACGCTGGTAATGAAACTGGCGGCGGTATGTTTCATATTCTGTCCTTACTTAACCAACTAAATAAAGAGGAATGCCTTCTTGGAGTGTTTGAAAAAGGAGCTCTGTACCGGCAGGCTGTGGCATCTGGGATTCAAACTGAAATTTTCAAGCAACATTCTAAATATGATCTTTCGATATTGAAACCTTTACGGGACTTTATCCGTCTAAATAATATAGAGATCATCCACACACATGGTCCGCGTGCGAATATTTACGGAGCTTTTTTAAAACGTCTCGTAAAACGCCCCTGGGTTCTTACTGTGCACAGTTCCCCTCAGCATGATTTTTTAGATATGGGTGTAAAAGGAAAACTGTTTACGAACTTGCATATTAGGTCATTTCAGCATACTGATCATATACTGGCGGTCTCCGATCGATTTAAGCAAGACTTAATTAGTCAAGGGATTCCCTCAACCAAGATCACCAAGATTTTAAATGGTATTAACTTTGAAAAGAAATTAGAGGGACCCTTTCAAAGAGAAGACTTTGGGTTTGTGGCTGATGATTTTGTTATCATTATGCCTGCTAGGCTTGAACCTGTAAAAGGGCATGAATTTGCGTTAGAGGCATTAAGTCAAGTGATATCGGAGTTTCCCCATGTAAAGCTGTTGCTTGTGGGTGAGGGAAGCAGAAGACTGGCTTTAGAAAAGATGGTTTTGGAAAAAAGTTTAACTAATCACGTGTTCTTTTTAGGGTATCGTAAAGATATAGAGAAGCTCTATCCCTTGGCTGATGTCACATTGTTAACGTCTTTAAGCGAGAGTTTCCCACTTGTTTTACTTGAAGGGGCAAGGGCAGGTTTGCCTGCGATTACAAGTGATGTTGGCGGTGTAAAAGAATTAATTCCGGATGAGAAATTTGGCTGGATAACAGAGATTGGGCATGTAACCCAATTGAAAATGGCTATCTGTAAAGCAGTAGAATTAAAAAAATCCGGAAACCTGACAAGGTTAGGGACAGATTTACAAAAATTTGCAAAAAACAACTTTTCTATAGAGATTTTAGCCGAAAACGTATATAATGTTTATTTGAGGATGAAAAAATAAATAAGTTATTATAAATACGTTTTCTTATTGATTGTTAAGGGTATTAGATTTATGTTGAATAGAGGTGGTTCTTGATGTTAATAGGGGCCTTGTTGGTAGCATTTTTATTGTCCATTTTTTTGACTCCTTTTGTCGGAAAGTTGGCCATTAAATTAGGAGCTACTGATAAACCGAATGAGCGAAAAGTGCATAGCAAAATTATGCCACGCATGGGCGGTTTAGCTATATTTTTGAGTTTTTTCATTACATTCTTAATTTTTACGAATGACTTTTGGGAGCAATTGCCTCTTCTAGTAGGTGCTCTTGTCATCATATTAATTGGGATGGCGGATGATATATATGAATTAAGAGCTGCACCCAAGTTTTTGGGTCAGGTTTTAGCTGCTCTCATTATCGTGTTATGGGGCGGTCTTGAAGTTGAATTTATCAACTTACCATTTTTTACCGACACACTTCAGTTTGGCATTTTTAGTATCCCTATTACCATTTTGTGGATTGTGGCGATTATTAATGCCATTAATTTAATAGATGGCCTAGATGGTCTTGCGGGTGGAGTCTCCACAATTGCATTAGTGACGATTGCTACGATGGCCCTTATTAAAGGGGATTTATTTGTAGCGATGGTTGCATTGACTGTGATTGGAAGTACCCTTGGCTTTTTGAAATATAATTTCCATCCTGCAAAGATTTTTATGGGAGATACAGGAGCATTGTTCCTAGGTTACATCATCGCAGTTCTGTCCCTGCTTGGATTCAAAAACGTTACAATGATTTCCTTAATTGTACCGATTATCATTTTAGGGGTTCCTATTTCGGATACATTTTTTGCGATTATCCGCAGGATTGTCAATAAACAACCGATATCAGCTGCTGACAAATCACATTTACATCATTGCTTGTTAGACCTAGGATTTACTCATAAGCAGACTGTACTTCTTATTTACGCTTTAGCTGCCTGCTTTGGTTTAGCTGCCATAATCTTTTCGTTTGCAACAATGTGGGGAGCTTTGATTCTTGTAACTGGCCTCTTATTGATTATAGAAATTTTTGTAGAAAAAATTGGACTGGTCAGCTCGAATTATCAGCCTTTGCTGAAGATGCTTAATTTTAAAAACAAACCATAATTGCTTTAGTGCATAGAATACTAGATTATTATTCTCTATGCAAAGCTCAATAAATATGTTTAATGCCTCCATCCCGTATTTACTAATACGTATGGAGGTTTTTTTATAGTTTCGTTAAGGGTAACCTTCCCATGAAATAAAAAGTGTGTATCTAGTACGGAAGGATGTTTTATATATTAAATTCCTATTTGTGTGTAATATTTAGTATAAAATATCAAGTCGTAAATTTACCACTCAGATGCTCATTTAATCAAAGTTTTGGACATCGTATTATTATGTTTACGCACTCCTCTCCGGTCATTTTTTTATCAAGTTGTTTTCTTTGCTACTGGCGTTTTAAGGACGATAGAGGAGACCTTCTTAGGGGATAAAAGAGAGAGTCAAAAAAAAAGCCCCCCCCACATCATCCTAGGATGAGTGGGGGGGCTTTTATTCTAATTGTTATTGTGATTGAACGGCTTCAGTTTGATTAGAGACTTCTTTAGGTCCCAGATTTAAGTGGGATTGAAGTAGTAGCTTAGTATTTGCTACTGATGTTTCGTTCAATTGATAGTAATAGGTTCCGCTAATTGTGGAATCTTGACCTTCAAGTTTAATAGTTTCGAGATCCAGACCGTTGTCAGATGTTACATATTTTATGAAACCTTTAATTTGTGAGAATTGGAGATTCGTTGTCATATTGTCGCCAACAGCTTCCATAACTCCTGTATACTTCGTTAATGCTCCAACAGAGGTTGCCTTGGCCATGATGGCTTTCAGAACTTCCTGTTGTCGCTCACCACGTTGGATATCACTGTCCTTTTTACGAGTCCGTGCAAAGGCTAATGCTTCTTCACCATTAACAGTTTGTAATCCTTCTTCGAGATGAATGGCATTCTTCTTGTCATGTGAATCCATTTCGTTCATTTCATAAGGTACATCAACTTCAATTCCATCTAATGAGTCCACCACGTCGATGAAGGCATTAAAGTTCATCCGGACATAATAATCAACAGGGATATCGAATAATTCTTCCACAGTATCCATTGTTGCTTTTGGTCCACCAGCTGCATGAGCTGAGTTGATTTTCGTCGTTACGCCTTTGGCTGGTACGTACACATAGGAGTCACGTGGAATGCTTAATAGTTTAATAGATTTTTGATCTTTGTTGAATGTAGCCAGCATTAAAGCATCCGAGCGTGAATTTCCTTTATAGTCGCGTTCATCGCTGTCATCAATCCCTATGAAAAGAATTGAGAAATTATCCTTGAGTGGGTCAACCGTTTCACTCCGCTTGGCTGAGGCCTCGACAGGATCGTAAGAATCATTAAATACATTTTGGGCTTTCATATATAGAGTTGCAGCATACGTAGAAGCTCCTAGACCAAGTACCAACAGGGGGACTAGAAATAACCAAAGCCTCTTTCGCCTTTTTTTCTTTGTTTTTTTAATTTTATAAACACGCCTAGTATTAGACATCTTTTTCTTCTCCTTTTAAATAGCAGACATAAATCGCCATTTTTCGAATCCTTCAGTATATATTTCGTCATATATTAATACTAATTTTACAATGATTTAATAATTTCGTAAAATAAATATTTCTTTTCAATTATATTACAGCAAAAAAAAGGAAAAATATGCAGGAGAAAATTAAACGAGAGCCTGTTCTAAATAAATCATTTCGCCCTCAGTGATACGACCTTGACCGTTTGTCAGCTCTGTCATCCAGTTGGTATATGCCTGTTTTTGGGCTTCCTCTACATATACCAGAAGATTGACTTGTTCAAGGTATTGAATTTCCTTTATTTGATAAATCGATGATCGTAATTCGTTTTCCAATTTTCCGAGCCAGGTATAGTCGACATTTGTTGAAATTACGCGCATTAATTTTCTATTAACTACACCCGTGGTATTAATTCCTTCTGAAGTCGCTTTACTATAAGCACGAATCAGGCCGCCTGCACCAAGTTTGATGCCGCCAAAATATCGTGTAACTACAACAGCCGTATCTTTTAGGTCTTTTTTCTTAAGAACCTCAAGAATAGGGACGCCTGCCGTACCGCTTGGCTCTCCATCATCAAGGGCTTTTTGAACTTGATTTTGTTCTCCAATCATATAGGCTGAACAATTATGAGTAGCATCTTTATGCTTTTTCTTAATTTCTTGAATAAAGGCCTGTGCTGCTTTTTCTGATTCCACTCGGGCGATGTGGGCAATAAATCGAGATTTCTCAATCACGATTTCATGTTCACCACGTCCTTTTACCGTTAAATAATGAGGGAGCATTACTATTCCACCTTCGCTCTCGCTATTAGTTGATTCATTATAAGGCTTTGCGCAAAAAGTGGCAATGAAGATTATTTTTTATTCCTTATAGTGTAAAGAAACTTTAATATAAGAAAAAGTTGTACGTGTTATAATTAATTCTACTGCCAGCTAATGTTTATTAGATGGTCATATATGCTTAAAAGAATATCATTGTAGGAAAAACAATGAGTTTTGTACCATAAACCTGGCTTGTCCATATCGAGTCAGCTCATTTCAAGGATTTTGCCATTTAATAAATGTATCTGTTTCGTATAATAATCAATGGAGTGGAATATTCCATTTGATTGATAAGGATAATTCGGATTAGGATAATAGGAACAACCTTTTAATAGGTGGTCTAACGTGATATCCATAAAAGCTAGGAATATGAAATGTATACTAAATATGTATATTTTGTGAAAATCCTACAATGAAATTGACGTATTTTTCTTCTTTTTTTGGTACAATATGTTCATGAAGGTTACTTCATTGCAAGTTTCCTGATAATTAACCATTCATGAAAAAGGAAAAAGAGCTTTTTTCCATATACATAGTCTATAAGACAACAAATTGTTTAAGTCTGTTGATTTAAGTGGAGGGATCTTAATGTCCATAAAAAAGGTTGATGCTAAAGCATTGGACAAGATCTTAGAAACAATGGTAAGCACTGTTAGTGAAAGTAAGGATGAAGTCTTTGATATTGGAGAGCAATGTCGCAAAGACTTTGAGTCATTAACAAAAGAGCTTGATGATGTGAAAATCAGAGTTGCCATTGTGATAACCGACAGCGATGCACTGGATTCAAAAGCCAGATTTGCTCGAAAAAGGCTTTCCGAAGTCAGTATGCACTTCAACCATTTTTCTGAAAAACAGGTTCGCGATGCTTATGAAAGAGCACATAAGCTGCAAGTCGATTTACAAATAAATCGCCAGTTAGAGAAAGAGCTTCGTAATCGACGGGATGAACTTGAGCTTAGATTAAGGGGATTACAGCAGACGATTGATAAAGCTGTACATCTCGTCTCGCAAATCTCTGTTGTACAAAACTATTTGACACAGGACTTGAAATTTGTGGGAGAAGCTCTACAAGAAGCGAAACGTAAGCAGGACTTCGGCTTGAAAATAATAGAAGCTCAGGAGCAGGAACGTAAAAAACTCTCACGGGAAATCCATGATGGCCCCGCGCAAATGCTTGCTAATGTCATGATGCGTTCGGATTTGATAGAACGTGTACAACGAGAGAGAGGTCCTGATGAAGCTCTTGTGGAAATCCGTAGCTTAAAAGTCATGGTACGGAATGCGTTATATGAAGTGCGTAGAATCATCTATGATCTGCGCCCTATGGCCCTTGACGATCTAGGTCTTGTTCCTACCCTCAGAAAGTATCTGCAAACGACCGAAGACTATAATACTGGTGTGCATTTGAATTTCGTTAACCTCGGCCAGGTCAAAAGGCTTCCCTCTGATATGGAGGTTGCTTTATTTAGGCTGGTCCAAGAGGCTGTACAGAATTCACTGAAACATGCAGAGCCAAAGCAAGTTCAAGTAAAACTTTCCATTTCTAAAGAGATGGTTACGGTTGTCGTCAAAGATGATGGAAAAGGGTTTGATTCTTCCATTCAAAAAGAGGGTTCTTTTGGCTTAGTAGGCATGAGGGAAAGAGTCGAGCTACTTGAAGGTGAAATGACAATTGATTCACAACCAGGGGCAGGCACTTTGGTGTTTATACAAATTCCCTATCATTTATAAATTTTAGAGAATAGGCATTTAAATAGAAATTAGGAGGAAGAAGCCGTTGAAGACTAGTATCATCATTATAGATGACCATCAGCTTTTCCGTGAAGGTGTTAAGCGAATATTAGATTTTGAATCATCCTTTGATGTTGTTGCCGAAGGTGATGACGGAAGCGAGGCTATGGATCTTGTTGAAACACACAAACCAGATGTTGTTATCATGGATATCAACATGCCGAATATGAACGGTGTCGAAGCGACTAAAATGCTTGTAAACCGTTACCCTGAAACGAAAGTCATCATTTTATCGATTCATGATGATGAAAACTACGTACAGCATGCATTGAAAACAGGAGCACAAGGTTACCTGTTGAAAGAAATGGACGCAGATGCGCTAATTGATGCTGTTCGTGTAGTCGCAGAAGGTGGCTCATACCTTCATCCAAAGGTGACACATAATTTAGTCAAAGAATATCGCCGTTTAGCTGCTGAAGAGGGTGCTGATCGTGATTCAGTACATGCTGTAGAGATTAGAAGACCGCTTCACCTATTGACTCGACGCGAGTGTGAAGTTCTTCAACTTTTAGCAGACGGAAAAAGCAATCGTGCCATCGGCGAAACTTTATATATCAGTGAAAAAACAGTAAAAAACCATGTGAGTAACATTCTTCAAAAAATGAATGTAAACGATCGTACCCAAGCTGTTGTTTTAGCTATTAAAAACGGCTGGGTAGAAGTGAAATAATTTCAACTTATGATAAGTCCGGCTCTTCAGTTTTCGCAATGCGTACTGATGCGCCGGACTTTTTTGTCAAATGCCGAACTCGGCATAAATCTATTCACCTACTTAAATTGTACTAATTTATGGTAAAAAAAGATAAGCTATTTAATGCAAGTTAAGGCATTTTCAGATAGAATGGTGTATAAGATATTTAGAGTAATTTTATAAGGATGGTACTCACTATGAAAACCGCAGTCGTAACAGATAGCACTGCATATATACCTAAGGATATGCGTGATCGTTTACATATACATATGATGCCGCTTAATGTCATTTTCTCCAACGAAGCCTACCGGGAAGAAATCGATATTGCTGCAGATGAGTTTTATGAAGAAGTAAAAAGGCAAGCGAAGCTACCGACCACGTCACAACCGCCAATCGGTCAGTTTGTTGAGAAGTTTGAAGAGCTGCAAAAAGAATATGATGATGTTATTTCAATTCATTTATCGAGTGGTATCAGTGGTACGTATCAAGGTGCGGTTTCAGCAGGTGAAATGGTAGAGGGAGTTCAGGTCCACGCCTTTGATTCTGAAATCAGCTGTAGAGTCCAGGGATTTTATGTTCTCGAAGCGGCTCAGATGGCACTTGACGGTAAGGACGCAGAAGAGATTATGGCCAGGCTCGAAGAAATGAAACTTTCCGTCCGGGCATATTTCATGGCGGATGACTTATCCCATCTGCAGCGTGGGGGGCGGCTAAGCAGTGCCCAGGCCTTGATAGGGAGTTTGCTACAAGTAAAGCCTGTTCTCCATTTTGTTGACAAAGTCATTGTCCCGTTCGAAAAAATCCGTACTAGAAAAAAGGCGATGAAACGGATTGCTGATTTACTTGGAGAAGACGCGGCAAACGGTGAAAACTATAAAGCTGTCATTATTCATGCTAAGCGTGAAGCTGAAGCTAAAGACTGGAAAACGGAACTTGAAGCGCGTTTCCCAAATGTCGAGTTTGACATCAGCTACTTCGGTCCTGTGATCGGAACGCATCTGGGCGAAGGCTCGATGGGGATGGGCTGGTATAAAGTATAAACAGAGGAACGTCTTTCCTTGAAAAAGGAGGAGGCGTTTTTTTATGGATGTTAGAGGGATTCTAAAGTGAAAAGCGAATTCTATTTACGAGTGTAAAATTCAATTCTAAGAAAGAAAGAAGGTTATAGTTTGGAAAATACGATTAGTTCTCCCCCTTTTTCCCCAGAACTTCAGAATCACCTCACAGGAAGGTTGTTATTGGCCTCCGAAATTCCTTTTTCCCCGGCAATCATTTCTGACCAAATAAAGCACGGCTATGTCTCTGTGACTTCCGGCGTGCAATGTGTGAATGGTCAGTACAATTGTGTACGATGCGGTAACCAAAATTCTGCTTTGTTTTATACGTTTCCGTGTAAAATTTGCAATCAAGATTGTACATACTGCCGGGCCTGTATCATGATGGGGCGGGTCAGTGAATGTGCAAAATTATACGGCTGGATCGGTCCTGATTTGAAGTTTGCGGTTCCTGACAAAGTAATGAGCTGGGATGGAACTCTAACTTCAGGTCAGCAAACGGCCTCGGACTGTGTCGTTGAGGCTATAAAAAGAAAAGGTGAATTACTGGTATGGGCCGTATGCGGAGCTGGTAAAACGGAAGTCCTATTTGCTGGCATTGAGGCGGGCTTGCTTGCCGGAAAACGAATCTGTATGGCAACACCTCGGACCGATGTCGTTCTCGAACTGTCACCCCGGTTAAAAAGAGCCTTTCCAGCCATTGAGGTATCCGCTCTGTATGGAGGCAGCGAAGACCGAAGCAAAGCTTCGCCGCTAACCGTTTCCACCACACATCAGCTTTTTCGTTTTTCTGAAGCCTTCGATGTAGTCATCATTGATGAAGTCGATGCGTTTCCCTACTCTATTGATGATTCTCTACATTATGCGGTTAACAAATCCAAAAAGCCCTCTGCTACAACTATCTACTTAACTGCCACTCCTTCTAAACAGATGCAACGATCTTACCGTAGTGGGAAACTACAAGCCGTGACAATCCCTGCCCGTTACCATCATAAGCCGATCCCTGTTCCTGAAATGAAATGGAGCGGCAATTGGCAAAAACAATATCTCCAAAAAAAGATTCCTCCTGTGATTGCCAGTTGGGTAAGCGAACGTCTTCAGCTGAAGATTCCTCTATTATTATTTTTTCCGAGCATTCAGGTGATGGAACAGGTAATTCCGTTGTTTCAAACACTATCCCCTAAATTGGAGACCGTTCACTCACAGCACCCTGAACGAAAAGAAAGAGTACAGGCATTACGGAATGGCGAGGTCCCTGGATTATTGACCACGACGATTTTAGAACGCGGGGTGACAATTGAACGACTAGACGTAGCCGTGATTGGTGCTGAACATGAGGTATTTTCTGAGAGTGCTCTCGTCCAGATTGCCGGCCGAGTCGGCAGAAGCTTTACTTATCCAACGGGTACTATCACTTTTTTTCATTACGGAAAAAGCAAAGCTATGGTCGAGGCGATCTGCCATATACAAATGATGAATAAAGAGGCCTGGAAAAGAGGTCTGCTGGATGGCTAGATGCTTATTTTGTGTTGAAGAAATGAAAGCAGTATTGACGTGGAGAAATCTATTACTGAAGAAAGAGGCAATGACAATCTGTGAAAGATGTGAAGGGAAACTTAAAAAGTTAGCAGGTGAGGCATGCTCGATTTGCTCTCGAGAGCTTGATAAGAATTACCGCATCGAGGATCTTTGTTTGGATTGTGTGAGATGGGAAAAAGATAAGAAATGGAGCGGGTATTTGTCCATAAACATATCGCTTTTTCATTATAATGAATTCCTGAAAGACATGATTGCGAAATATAAATACCGAGGAGATTATGCACTGGCTGAGGCCTTCGTTCCCTTTTTAAAAGACAAACTAAAAGACATGGATTTTGACTTGGTAACGTTCATTCCTCTTAGTAATGAACGTCTGATGGAGAGGGGTTTCAATCAGGCGCAGGCTTTGACAGATCTGCTAGGCCTTAACACGGTTGAGCTATTAACGCGCCTTCATACGGAAAAACAATCGAAAAAGTCACGTGAGGAGCGGATATCATTGCCACAAGTTTTTCAGGTCACCAAACCGGATTTATTAAAGCAAAAATCAATCTTGATCGTGGATGACATTTACACAACAGGCTCAACACTCCGGCATGCGGCTAAGGCTTTGAAAACCGCTGGTGCCACAGAAGTTTCATCAATTACTCTGGCTAGGTAAAACCGAATATTTTTTATAAACCTTCTAAAGTATCGGTGTTAATATTCGATATATACAGTACTGAAGAACAATCATTGTGATAGTAAAGGAGGGGTCCTCAATGGATTTGTTCAACTGTCAAAACTGTAATTCGTTATTTGTTAAAACAAAATTTCGTGATGTTTGCGATGCTTGCTATAAAGAAGAAGAAGCTAAATTTGATGAAGTGTATGCCTACATTCGCAAGAAAAGTAATCGAACGGCGTTAATGATGCAAGTGGTTGAGGCCACAGGCGTGGAAGAAGATTTGATTATTAAATTTGTAAAAACAGGAAAACTGAGAATTTCCCAATTTCCTAACCTAGGCATTCCTTGTGAAAAATGCGGGACCAACATTCAAAGTGGGAGATTATGTAGCAAATGCAGCGATTCCCTTCGCTCTGAATTGCAGACTTTTGAAGATGAAGAAAAGTGCCTAACTAAAATACAAGAACGAAATAAAAAAAATACGTATTATATTAAAGATAATCACGAAGGATAATCCTTGGCTTCATGATTGGTATTTTGTTAGAATATTCGGTATTGAGAACAAAATTCGACAATGGTTGTCGAAGGAAAGATTACAGGAAAACATAAAAAAAAATAAGTCCTTGTCGATATTAATGATAGGGAGAATAAACACAGCCAAGAGTCATTCTCATGGTCTGTTAAAGGAATCGAAATATGAAGTTATATATAAGATTAGATAAAGAAAATCGGCCGAAGGAGAGGATCTGGAATATGAAAATCAATAACGTCGGTATGACAGGGATTAACCCGTATAATCTTCAAGCCAATAAAGCGGGGAATGTCAAAGAATCTAAGGTCAATGCCTCAGATAAAGTTGAAATTTCTTCAGCGGCAAAAGAAATGCAGCAATTATCTCCAATTCCTGCTGCAAGACAAGCAAAAGTGGACGAACTGAAAATCCAAGTAGAAAATGGAAATTATAAATTGAATTCACAGGCGACAGCAAAAGGCATTATTGATTTTTATCGAAAATAAATTATTAATAAACGTTTGATTATTGTGAACGGAAACATATTCCGTCCATCATTCATGAGCAGAGGAGGGAGTAAGAATGTCTGCACGAAACATCATCGAGTCGGTTGAAAAATTGATCAAGCTTCATAAAAGCTTCAATCAATTAGCCTTAAGAAAAACAACCATTTTAAAAGCTAGCGACACTGAGGCAATTACCGCCCTGCTGATCGAAGAACAAAAGCATATTAAAGCAATCAGTCAAACGGATAAAGAAAGAGAAGCAGCAGTCGAGGGATTTTTTACAGCAAAAGGAGCAGTGAGACAGACTGCTTCCATCGACACAGTAATGGAATTAACAGAACCAATTGAAACAGCTGCACTAAAACGATTAAAAAAAGAGCTAATCGATGAAGTAGCTAAGCTGAAAGAGCGGAACATTTTAAATCAGCAATTAATCTATCAGTCACTTCAATTCATTAATGTCTCTTTAGATATGCTGAGACCGCAAACCCAGGATATGAACTACGGGAAGTCCGTTAAAAAGCCAACAAAAAGCGGTATAGGCATATTTGATTCGAAAGCATAAGAAACAGAAAAAGATGGGGGTTTGAGCAAATGATTTCAACCTTTATGGGGCTTGAAACAGCTAAACGTGGATTATCGACCTCACAAGGAGCCTTGTATACTACAGGAAATAACGTTGCCAATGCCAATACATTAGGATATTCAAGGCAGCGTGTTAACTTGGTACAGACATCTGGGTTTCCTACCGTCGGATTAAACAACCCTCGTGTAGCAGGTCAACTCGGGACAGGGGTGGCTGCAGAAACTGTACAGCGAATCCGAGACAGCTTTTTGGACTCGCAATACAGGACTCAAAGTAATAAAATCGGTTTTTACGGGGCGATGAGCGAATCATTGTCTAAAATGGAAGGCATCATGAATGAACCAACCGACAGCGGGTTAGCTGCAATGATGGAAAAATTCTGGAATTCTCTGCAGGGGTTAACGGCCAACACGGAAAACTCAGGGGCTCGTGAGGTTGTTGCCTCAACAGGCGTTATGGTCGCGGATACCCTTAACTACTACTACAATTCGCTAAAAAGCGTTCAAACGGATATCGGAAATCAAATAAACGTTAAAGCGAACGAAATCAATCTGCTTATTAGCGGTATTGATCAACTTAACCAGCAAATTAGTAAAGTAGAGCCGCATGGGATTATCCCGAATGAACTTTACGATAAACGTGATTTACTTGTAGACAGCCTCTCTCAGCTTGTCAGTATAAACGTAAAAAACGTCATTCCAACTGATTATGGCAAAGCTAGTGATGTAGCAACAGGACTATACAACATTGAATTAATGCAAGAAGACGGTTCTTCTTATGTGCCACCTATCAATCTAGTCAGTGTTAACCAAACTGGGATGCTTGGAACTTCAAAAGTTGAAGTTAGCTATGATAAATCGACAGGTATGGTAGATGGAGTGAAATTTGGTTCGAAAACATTAACGGAGTACAAGTTTTCAGGAGAGCTATCCGGGTTGATTAACAGTTTTGGCTATAAAAAGAGTGATGGTACAATCGGAGGAACCTATCCTGATATGCTGCAGAAGCTGGATAATATGGCAACGGCTTTTGTAAATGAGTTTAATGCTATTCATAAGCAGGGGTATGCGTTAGGAGCTAGTGAAACATCAACATTAAATTTTTTTGAAATTGAACCAGGTAAGAGTGCTGCTGACAGCATCAAGGTGAATAGTGAGATATTGAAGGACCCTTCATTAATCGCCGCAGGTGGTAATAGTGGAGGAGCTTCTGGGGATAATGAAAATGCTAAACTCTTAGCTGATTTGAAAAAGAAAGCTTTTAGTGATTACTCAACTAAAGACCAAAATTCTAAGGAGTTAACTGGGACCTTTGACACCTATTATTCCGGGATTATTGGGAAATTGGGTGTTGATTCACAAAGTGCTCAAAAGAATCTTTCCAACTCTGTAGTACTTGCTACATCCGTTAACCAAAATAGAGACTCTGTCAGTTCTGTATCCTTAGATGAAGAGATGACAGATATGATTAGGTTCCAGCAAGCTTACAATGCTTCTGCAAGAATGATGACGATGATGGATGAAATGCTCGATAAAATCATTAACGAAATGGGTACGGTAGGCCGATAATAGGAGTGAGAAAATATGCGTGTGACGCAATCCATGCTAACCAATAATATGTTAAGTAATTTAAGCAGAAGTTACGAAAAAATGGGCAAGTTGCAGGAACAAGTCTCTTCTCAAAAAAAATTCTCTAAACCATCCGATAATCCTGTTGCTGCAATGATGGGAATGGGGTACCGGATCAATCTCAATCAAATCCAGCAGTATACAAGTAACATCTCGGAGGCAACTAACTGGATTGATAGTACAGATGATGCCATTAGTGAAGCAGTTTCCGTTCTGCAAAGGATTCGTGAGTTAACCGTTCAAGGTAGTAATGGAACCTATGATGGAGAACAGTTTGAAAGTGTATCAGAAGAAATTAAGCAATTAAAAGAACATCTCGTAAGTATAGGTGATACCCAGATTGGTGGGAAATATATTTTTAACGGTCAGAATACGAATGTGAAACCATCTTCCGTTAAAGATGGTGATGGGAATATATTGTACGGCACAGGAGCTATTAATCTTGAAGTATTTTCTGGGATTACTATTCAGATTAATACAGACGGATCCAAGCTTTTTGGAGATGCGCTTGCTATTGGCGGCAGCATTGATCAAACGATCGATGCACTTGAAAACGGCGGTGACGTGAGTAGCACACTGGAAGAAATTGACGAAACTATCAATACATTCTTAGCTATGCAAGCTCAGGTTGGTGCCAGGCAGAATCGAATTGAAATGATGACGGACCGCCTAAAGCAGCAGGAAGTTTTTGCTACAGAAATCCTTTCGAAAAATGAGGATGTCGATATCGAAAAGGCGATAATGGATTTAACGACCCAGGAAAGTATTCATAGTGCTGCATTAAGTGTTGGAGCAAGAATCATCCAACCGAGTTTACTAGATTTTCTTCGCTAAGCTATTCCTAAATGGGTAGCTTTTTTTCTATAAGGAGAGGAGCGATAAGGATGCAAATGCCACAAATACAATTGCAGTCTTCCTCAATGAAGATTGGATTGAATATAGACCAACCTGTACAGGAAATTGAACAGAAGGCAGCGGGCCAATCAATTGAACAGCCGAGAGCAATCTTAGAAATTCAGATAACCCCAGGGAAGCTAACGATTGATCAAACAAAAGCGAGAGAAGATATGGATTTGAAAAGCCTATCCAAGCGAGTTGAGGAATTTGCACAGCAGGGCTATCAGGATTGGCTGGCAGGTATGGCAAGAAGGTCACAGCAGGGCACGGAGTTGAGACATATTGAAAACGGAGGTAATGCAATCGCGGTTCAGGCGAAGCGAAACAGCAAGGGGCCAGAAAAGCAATTCAATCTCGGCTGGATTCCCTCTCATTTCAGTGTTCAGCTGGACTATCAACCGGCTCAGGTAGAAATAGAAGCAACCCCTCAAAAACCGATCATCGATGTGCAGGTTAATAAGCCAAACCATACATACACGCCAGGTAATGTAGAAGTGGAAGTTTTACAAGAAAATTCGCTGGATATAGATTTCATTAATTTGTTTCCAGATGAGATAGGTGAGTGAAAACATATATGAATAGACAAACAAAATTTCATGGCGAAATAGAGATAGCACAAGAAAACATTTATACATTTGGAAGCGGGATACCAGGGTTTTTAGACGAAAAACAGTTTTGTTTGCTAGCTTTGGAGGAAACACCATTTGTCGTTCTGCAATCTCTAACAACAAAAGAGGTTGCTTTTATTATTTTGAACCCTTTTGATATTTTTCATGATTATGAAGTGAAGCTTTCTGATGAGGTACTATCTACTTTGCAAATAGAAGCAGAAAAGGAGGTTATTACGTTCGTCATTTTAACAATCCACGAACCTTTCAAGAAAACGACCGCTAATCTTCAAGCACCTATCATTTTAAATAGCTCTAAAAAAACAGGAAAGCAGTTTATCATGAACGGAAGTGGCTACATGACTAAGCATCTTCTTATTGAACCTTCAGTAGAACAGGAGGAAAAATAATGCTTGTTCTAACTAGAAAATCTAATGAATCGATCATGATAGGTAATGATATTGAAATTACGGTCTTAGCTATAGAAGGCGAACAGATCAAACTTGGTATCAATGCTCCAAAAAATGTGGAGATTCATCGAAAAGAAATCTATCTATCAATTCAGCAAGAAAATAATGAAGCTACTAAAACAGAAACCAGTATTCTGGAAAATTTATATGAACATTTCAAGAAAAAATCTTAAAATCTCTAAATATGTTTCTACGCACGTCGATATTATACATACAACGATAAGTAGTGAAATAGACGGGAGTCTTATTCACTATTCATCGTAAAAAACCACATGGATGTGGGAACTTAAAACTCAAGGAGGAAACAAAAATGATTATTAATCACAATATCGCAGCTCTAAACACACACCGTCAATTATCAAGTGCAACAAATGCACAATCTAAATCAATGGAGAAACTTGCTTCAGGTCTTCGCATCAACCGTGCAGGTGACGACGCAGCAGGTCTTGCTATTTCTGAAAAAATGCGTGGGCAAATTCGTGGTCTTGACCAAGCTTCTCGTAACGCCCAAGATGGTATCTCTTTAATTCAAACAGCTGAGGGAGGACTTAATGAAGTACATTCTATCCTTCAACGTCAGCGTGAATTAGCAGTTCAAGCATCAAATGACACAAATGTAGATGCAGATCGTAAAGCTTTACAAGATGAATTTGCACAACTTTCTTCAGAAATAGAGCGTATTAAAGACAATACGACTTTCAACACAAAAAAATTGCTGGACGGTTCAGACGCAAACGGTAAAATTCAAGTTGGCGCTGATGCAGGTCAAACAATTGACATCGACCTAACTACTGTAGGTGTTGATTTATCTGCTGCTCACACTGCTGTTGCTGCATTAGATATATCAACTCAAGCAGGTGCTGATGCTGCTGTTACTGCTGTACAGGCTCAAATAGAATCTGTTTCTTCAGGTCGTTCATATCTAGGAGCAGTTCAAAACCGTTTGGAGCATACAATCAATAATCTAAATAATGCTTCAGAAAACTTAACTGCTGCTGAGTCTCGTGTACGTGACGTTGATATGGCAAAAGAAATGATGAACCAAACTAAGAATTCAATTCTTTCTCAAGCAGCTCAAGCAATGTTGGCTCAAGCTAATCAACAACCACAAGGTGTTCTTCAGTTATTACGTTAATTTTTACTCTACAGTTTAGAAAAAAAGGACTCTAGAATTTTTCTAGAGTCTTTTTTCGTTTCTAAGGAAATTAAATTGCTAAAGTATTACTTAATAGTCCATATTAAACTCGCTAAGGTAGAATCCTTTTTCATAGAGAGTTAGTAAAAGAATAATTATCGAAGAATACAGAAAGTCATAGGTATAATCAAAGTTTCCAAGGTTTTAAATAGATGCTTACTAAATAAATCCCGTATATCTTACTTCTTAAGAAATGTTGAAAGCCTAAATATAAAATAGTAATTACCGATATAAAAAATAAAGATAATACATTGGGGGCATTAAGATGCTGGAGAGTTTATCCACGAATATTCTTTCCTCACAACTTAGAACAGCAATTTCAGATGGAATTAGTTCCTACTATCAGAGAGAAATAAATACAGTTACCTATTCAGAACAAAGTGCGGAATCTAATATTGAGCCTTCAAAAGAAAGGGTTCAAGATGTAGTTGATAGTTTAAACACCTTTCTGAATCCAACACATACGGCAGTTCGTTTTGAATATCATGAAAAATTGAATGAGTATTATGTCAAGGTTGTGGATGACGTAACCAATGAAACGATTCGGGAAATCCCACCAAAGAAGCTTTTAGACTTTTATGCAGCGATGACCGAGTTCGTCGGTATTATGGTAGATGAAAAAGTATAGGTAGGTGATGTTACGATGGTAAGAATTAACGGTTTAGCGAGTGGGATGGATATTGACGCGCTTGTTAGCAGTATGATGCAGGCTGCACGTGTTCCTTTGGATACGCTAGAACAAAAGAAACAAAATGCTGAATGGCAGCGAGATGATTATCGTGAGATCAATAAGTTATTGTTGGAACTGGATACCCTTATTAAAGATGGAGTGGGGATGCAAAAATCCTTTATTAAGAAAACAGTGTCGGTTTCTGATCCTAATGCAATCTCAGTAAAGAATATCAATTCAACGGTTGATTTTTCTGGGACTTTGACAGTAGGAAAATTAGCTTCAGCAGCAACTATGCTCAGTAATGGGGCAGTGGGAGTTGAAAAAGCAACAGATATCATTCCTGAAGCGTATATAGGACAGGAAATAAAAATTGAAACGATTAATAAGGACGGTTCTTTAAATACCTTTACAACAAAAATTGAAGATACTGATACGTTAAATAGTTTAATATCAAAAATTAATGCTAATTCAGGTGTTACCGCTTTTTATGATCAGAACACGAAACAGATTTCATTTACGGCGAAAAACACGGGGGCAGTTCCAGATGGATTAACAAGAGAAGATGGAACGAGTGTTACTGCAGAAATTGGTTTGAGTGGTACACTCTTTACGGATCTCCTAAATTTAGATGAAAATAATATAGTTGCTGTTGGAGCGAGTAGAGGAACGGCCGGTCAAAATGCAACCTTAAATTATAACGGTCTGGATATTGAACGTTCCGCCAACACATTCACCATTAACGGTGTTGAAATTACTCTTAAACAGGGGAATACGGGTCCGGTAACCTTTTCGTCTACCTCAGATGTAGACGCAGTTCTAGATACTGTTACCCAATTCGTTGACAAGTACAATGAGATTATCGCTAACATCAAAACGAAGACAGATGAAACAAAGTACCGTGCATACCAACCGTTGACCACGGCACAAAGGAAAGACATGACTGAGGATGAAATTAAACTGTGGGAAACGAAGGCAAAGAGTGGGACACTTCGGGGAGATTCTATGTTGACGGGTCTCCTTACGAAAATGCGGACCTCGCTATATACCTCTGTTGGTGGAAGCAACTCCGTCAACTCATTAAGTGAAATTGGAATAACTACTACAAGTAACTATCTTGAAGGTGGTAAGTTAACCATTAACGAAGAAAAACTGCGTGCTGCTATTTCAGAGGATCCAAACAAAATTTATGATTTGTTTATGAAATCAGGAGAAACAACTGGTGAAATGGGATTGGCCAAAAGGTTGAGGGCTGATATCAAAGCGACGATGACTAATATCCAAGATAAAGCAGGTAAAGCGACTTCTGTTAATAATTCAAGTTTCACGATTGGAAAACTCTTAAATAGCTACAATACGAAAATAGATAGTTGGCAAGACAAGCTGAAGGCTTTAGAAACCCGCTATTATAATCAATTCACAGCCATGGAGAAAGCGATTTCGAAAGCGAATAGTCAAAGCAGCAGCCTATCTCAGTATTTCAGCTAAGCAATTTTAGAAAGGAAGTTTGAATGATGGCAATCAATAATCCCTACCAATCTTATCAACAAAATTCGGTGAATACTGCCTCTCCAGGTGAACTTACGTTAATGCTTTATAATGGATGCCTTAAGTTTATTACATTGGGCAAAAAAGCAATTGCGGAAAAAAACTTTCAAGAAAAAAACACGAATTTAATTAAAGCGCAAAAAATCATTCAGGAGCTAATGGTCACATTAAAAATGGATTTGGCTATATCCAAGGAATTAATGTCCCTTTATGATTATTTGAATCGACGCTTGATTGAAGCCAACATTAAAAGTGATCTGGATATTTTAGAAGAGGTTGAAGGGTTTGTCATGGAATTTCGCGATACATGGAAGGAAGCTATTCAGTTGAACCGCCAGAAGCAATTTGCCAATAGTGGTCAAGCATAATGGGAGCTATTCAACATTTTTATGAGGCAACGAACCAATTACTTTCGACGTTGGAAAATGAGCAGGATCGGGACCGGAAAATTGAAAAGGTTGAGGCCTTGCTTGAGGAGCGGGAGAAGTTGATGGCAGGGATTCAACCGCCTTTTTCTGATTCTGAACAGGATTTAGGGAAGAAGTTAATCGAACTCAACGAAAAAGTTTCACAACTTCTAGAAGAACAAAAAGTAGAAATCCAACGCGATATTAAACAGCTAAGTCTCAAAAAAGAATCTACTAATAAATATGTGAACCCTTATCAATCATTATCCACAGATGGCGTGTTCTACGATAAAAGAAATTAGATATTAATCAGCCGTTTTAATTGCAAACAGTTTTAATGTTAATTGTTTTTAAATTTTCTGTAAATATTAAGGGCTTAATTTTTTCTTTATAGCTTTGTATTTGTTATAATAAAGCTAGGGCAGACATCAACCCTTTCCTAACCTTCCGACAATTGTTTCATAATCTCGACATATTTCATGATGTGTTTCTAAAGGAAACCGGAGGGGTATTGTAGAATCTAACTGTATAGTCTTAATTTAAGGAGGACTCACTTTATGAATTACAACGTACGCGGTGAAAACATTGAGGTAACTCCAGCAATTCGAGAATACGTCGAAAAGAAAATTGGCAAGTTAGAACGATATTTTAACAATACACCAGATGCAAATGTGTTAGTGAATTTGAAAGTTAACAATAATACATCCAAGGTCGAAGTGACGATTCCTATGCAGAATTTGGTTCTTCGCGCTGAAGAGGAAAATGCGGATATGTATGCTGCTATTGACTTGATTAATGACAAGCTTGAACGCCAAATTCGTAAACATAAAACGAAAGTCAATCGTAAATTCCGTAACAACTTATCTACAACTCCTGAGGCGTTCGCCTTTAATACGGAAATTGATGAAGTGGTGGATGAATTTGAAGATGATACTGATATTGAAGTAGTCCGCAATAAGCGCTTTGATTTGAAGCCAATGGATAGTGAAGAAGCGATTCTGCAAATGAATATGCTTGGTCACAGTTTCTTCGTTTACACCAATGCGGATACAAATACAACGAACGTTGTGTACCGTCGTAAAGATGGGCGCTACGGATTAATTGAACCTAGTTAATATGAATCTATAAACAAAAGCACAACCCAGACTATGGGTTGTGCTTTTTAAATTTTACTCCATCCATTGCAATGTTCATTTGGGCTAAGGAGTTCTATAAGCTCTGGAAAAATAACCACCGATTTCAACCATAGAAGTCAATGGTTGTTTATATTTCCTTCCTTTTTCCTTAATGATCTTTCGGCAATTTGATAAGTGTTTTGATAATGTGATAATAAGTAAAATCCATCTGTTGAAAACAAGGTATCAAATAGTATCGATTAATTGGTTGGCTCCTGGGAATTTCATTGTTCTCTAAAAAACACAATGAAGTATGGAATGTATTGCATTTTCTTTAAAAAGAACATTTTCCGTTCTTTAATAAGATAAATAGGTACTTATACCTATTTAAATAACCCCTCCTATTGCACTATACTCAGATTAAAGTTCTTTAAAAAGAACAATAATTTATTTATATAAAATGATTTGATTATGGTGCAGAGGAGTTGGATTTTTGTATCAGAAAAATTGCTATACATGTCATAGAGCGTCTTTTAGCAGTGCAGAATATGGAGGTTGGCTTTGTCCGACCTGCGGTGAGGACTTGTCTGCGCAAAAAGCCTTTGATGCACTTATTATGGAAAGAATTAATATGCCCCATCGTTTGAATAAGAAGGGCAATGTTTATAATTTTATAAAAAAACGAACGTGAATCATTTGAACCATCTTGTTTTGTACATGAAATAGACAAAAAATATCATGGATTTCTTGATTTTGTAATATTTTGTCGATAAAAAGTTGTGCATTGTGGTAATTTAGCGACATAAAGTAGCAATATTTGGAGCAAATATTCGCTATAATAACTTAATAAATATAGTTTTTGTAATAATTTCCCTGACAAAGGCAAGCTCAGTGAAAGATGAGGGCGCAAAGGCACAGGCCTAAGTTTGCTTAATGCTAAGATGGCTGGTCTGCCTGAAATACATACAAGTAGTATTTTAGGAGGATAAAAGAGGTGGTTAACGTGGAAGTGGATCAAGAATGGGTGAAGTTGATTTCAGAAGCTAGGAAATTGGGTTTTAAGAAAGAAGAAATTAGTGCTTTTTTAAAAAAAGAGAATCTAAATGTGCCACTAGAGCAGAACAATGAAAACTAAGAACCAAAAAGGAATGAAAAAAACATCCCTATAAACAGTTGATTTACAACATAGCTGCTTATAGGGATTATTTTATTTTCTGAAATTCTATCAATACTAGTTTGATAGAGCAGTACTATTTATGTTTGTGAAGATAGTTTAGAATTCATCTATTCTTGCTTATCTTTTCTCCATTTATTAAACTCAATGAACTCTCTGAATTGTTGTTTTGAAACGCCAGAATTCATAGCTTCCTCAACAATTTTCATCCAGTCAGTGTCCAAGGATTCCTTATTTGGTGCATCGTAAAGAAGGGCATCTACAGGAATGTTAAGTACAGAAGAGATTTTTTCGAGAAATTGAATAGAAGGATTCGTTTGTAAGTTACGCTCGAGCGAACTTAAGTATGACTTTGCTACTCCGGCTTTATCGGCTAGTTCAGTCATTGACATTTTCTTTTCTTCTCTCAGTTTTTTTACACGTTCACCAATCAACAATACCACCTCGAAACATGTTCTATTTATCTTCGATTTATAAGTTTTAAACCCACATAAAATCACAGGAATAGGAAGCCTGAAAAGCTAGATTGCTTCAACTGACTATCAGTCATAGAGGGACCAAAAATTTCTATTGATAGAAGGTTGTGCTTACTTCGCATTTTCGTTTGTCTTGTTAAGGACTCATGTGAAAAGTGGGGAGTGTGTAATGTACTTTTGCTACTTCCCTCTATTTTAACAGTTTTACCCCTCTTTTATCCAATGTTTTTCGTAAGAACTGAATTCAGGTCCATAGACATAGAGTGACATGAAGTTGTACCTCTAGAATAGAAGTGTTAAAATTAAGCTTGGATTAGTATTAACAGAAGGTGTGTTTCTTCTTACTTATATGAATGTGTTATTGAATGATCATTACCATAATAGAGGAGCGTTATTGAATGCTTAATATATTAAATAAAGTTTTTGATCCGAATAAGCGAGAAATTAAGCGTCTGGAAAAAGTCGCTGATCAGGTCGAAGCGCTGGCTGATGAGACAGCTGCGTTATCGGATGAGCAGTTGCGCGCCAAAACAGAGGAGTTTAAGGAGCGTTATCAAAACGGGGAAACCGTGGATGATTTGCTTGTTGAAGCTTTTGCGGTTGCGCGTGAAGGGGCAAAACGAGCTCTTGGTTTGTATCCTTACCGTGTTCAAATCATGGGTGGGGCATCACTTCATGATGGAAACATCTCTGAGATGAAAACGGGGGAAGGTAAAACATTAACATCAACCATGCCGGTTTATTTAAACGCGCTTACTGGTAAAGGTGTGCATGTCGTGACTGTCAATGAATACTTGGCGCACCGTGATGCAACTGAGATGGGTGTATTGTATGATTTCCTGGGTTTGACTGTTGGGTTGAATTTGAACAGTCATTCTAAAGAAGAAAAACAAGCTGCCTACAATGCTGACATTACTTATAGCACGAATAATGAGTTAGGCTTTGATTACTTGCGTGACAATATGGTTTTGTATAAAGAACAAATGGTACAGCGCCCGTTGCATTTTGCTGTCATCGATGAAGTCGATTCGATTTTGATTGATGAAGCGAGAACGCCATTGATTATTTCTGGTTCAGCGCAAAAATCGGCACAGCTTTACATCCAAGCAAATGCGTTTGTGAGGACGTTACAAAAAGAAACGGACTATACGTATGATGAAAAAACAAAAGGTGTTCAGCTGACCGAAGAAGGTATGAACCGTGCTGAAAGAGCATTTAATATCGATAACTTGTTCGATATCAACCATGTTACCTTAAACCATCATATTAATCAGGCTCTGAAGGCGCATGTTTCCATGCATTTGGATGTGGATTATGTTGTTCAAGATGGCGAGATAGTCATCGTCGATCAATTCACTGGCCGTTTAATGAAGGGCCGTCGTTATAGTGAAGGTCTTCATCAGGCAATTGAAGCAAAAGAGGGCCTTGAAATTCAAAATGAAAGCATGACTCTTGCAACCATCACGTTCCAAAACTATTTCCGGATGTACGAAAAACTTTCTGGTATGACAGGTACAGCTAAGACAGAGGAAGAGGAATTTCGGAATATCTATAATATGAATGTTATTGCGATTCCAACAAACCGGAATATTGTTCGTGATGACCGCGCCGATCTTATTTACGCGTCAACGGATGGGAAATTCCGCGCTGTTGTGGAAGACATCGCTGAGCGTTATACAAAAGGACAGCCAGTGCTTGTTGGTACTGTTGCCATTGAAACGTCTGAAGTCATTTCTGCGTATTTATCCAAAAAAGGTATACCTCATGATGTTTTGAATGCAAAGAATCATGAGCGTGAAGCAGAAATCATTGCGAATGCAGGTAATCAAGGTTCAGTTACAATCGCTACTAACATGGCTGGCCGTGGTACGGATATCAAGCTTGGCGAAGGTGTCAAAGAACTTGGCGGCCTTGCTGTTATCGGTACGGAGCGTCATGAAAGTCGAAGGATAGATAACCAGTTGCGTGGTCGTTCCGGTCGTCAGGGAGATCCTGGGGTTACTCAATTCTATTTATCAATGGAAGATGAACTGATGCGACGCTTCGGTTCGGATAATATGAAAAGTATGATGGCACGTCTTGGTATGGATGATTCACAGCCAATTCAAAGTAAAATGGTGACGAGAGCCGTTGAATCTGCTCAGAAACGAGTGGAAGGGAATAACTTTGATTCGCGTAAACAATTGCTGCAGTATGACGATGTCCTACGTCAACAACGGGAAATCATCTATAAACAGCGTTTTGATGTGATGGAAAGTGAAAACTTACGTGAAATTGTTGAGACGATGATTGAGGCATCCATTCAGCGCAATGTTGCTGCGTTTGCCCCAATGGGTGATGAAGAAGGCTGGAACTTACAAGGTCTTGTCGATTACTTGAATGGTAACCTATTCAATGAAGGTTCAATCACAATAGAAGATTTAGAAGGAAAAAATGAATCGGAATTGGTTGAATTTATTTTAGATAAAGTGAAAGAAGACTATGATCAAAAAGAAGCAGAGCTTTCAGAAGATCAAATGCGAGAGTTTGAAAAGGTTATCGTTCTTCGTGCGGTGGATAGCAAATGGATGGACCATATCGATGCTATGGAACAATTGCGTCAAGGGATTCACCTTCGTGCTTATGGTCAAATTGACCCACTTCGTGAATACCAATCAGAAGGTTTCGCAATGTTTGAAGCCATGATTGCCTCCATGGAAGATGAAGTCGCTAAATACATTATGAAAGCTGAAATTCGCAACAATTTAGAGCGGAAAGAAGTCATAAAAGGACAAGCGGTCAATCCGAAGGAAGAAGATGGAGGAAAAGTGAAGAAGGCTCCAGCCCGTAAAAAGGATGAAGTCGGGCGAAATGCCTTATGTCCATGTGGCAGCGGCAAAAAATATAAGAATTGCCATGGTAATTTAGCCTAAAGTTAGGTGTATAATGATAAGAGAGACGGTGTAAGAACTTGCCGCCTCTTTTCATGTTTAGTTTGCGTATAGTTTGAAGATGTTTATTGGTACTGAAACACATCCCTGTACAGGGGTTTTTTTAACATACTTAATGAGGTGAAGAGAAATGGAATTAGCAGAAATTAGAAATGAACTTGAACGAACCGCACAACGATTAACAGACTTTAGGGGGTCTCTTTGACTTAGATGAAAAAGAGGCACGAATCGCACAACTAGAAAATGAGATGACACACCCTGATTTTTGGAATGATCAGTCAAAAGCACAGACTGTCATCAATGAAACGAATGCATTGAAAGATCAAGTCAATCAATTGTCCGATTTGAATGATGCATATGAAAATCTGGATTTGACGTATGAATTAGTGAAAGAAGAAAGCGATGAAGAACTTCTTGCTGAGTTGGTAGAAGAAATCACGATTCTTTCACAAAAGATGAATGAATTTGAACTTCAACTTTTACTAAGTGAAGAATATGATTCGAAAAATGCAATTCTGGAATTGCATCCTGGTGCAGGTGGAACTGAGTCCCAAGATTGGGGTTCAATGTTGCTTCGTATGTATACAAGATGGGGTGAAAAAAGGGGCTTTAAAGTAGAAACCCTTGATTACCTTCCAGGTGATGAAGCTGGAATCAAGAGTGTCACGCTTCTGTTTAAGGGCCATAACGCATATGGTTATTTGAAAGCAGAAAAAGGTGTTCACCGTCTAGTTCGAATTTCTCCTTTCGATTCATCAGGGCGCCGTCATACTTCATTCGTTTCTTGCGAAGTTATGCCTGAATTCGACGAGACGATTAATATAGAAATTCGTACGGAAGATCTGAAGGTTGATACGTACCGGGCAAGTGGGGCAGGTGGTCAGCATATCAATACAACTGACTCAGCCGTAAGGATTACGCATTTACCTACAAATACTGTGGTAACGTGCCAAAACGAGAGATCGCAAATCAAAAACAAGGCTCAAGCCATGAATATGCTGAAAGCCAAATTATATCAACTTGAAATTGAACAACAGCAAGCCGATTTGGATGAAATTCGCGGAGAGCAAAAGGAAATTGGCTGGGGAAGCCAAATTCGTTCTTACGTCTTCCATCCCTACTCCATGGTAAAAGACCACCGTACTAGTGCGGAGACAGGAAACTTGGGAGCTGTCATGGACGGAGATATCGATATGTTCATTGATGCTTATTTACGTTCAAAATTATAAGAAGTAAAAGTCGGGCCGGATTTTCTGGTTCGGCTTTTTTTATGATTACGTATACATGGAAGTTCAATTTACTACCACTGTAAAAGTCATTTGGCTGACTTTTACAGGATCTTATAGGGGATGCAATACAACGTTCGGCCAATACTAGATAAAAAATGATGGTTTTTTAGGAGACAATATAGAATGAGAAAAAGATACCGGGAGCAGAAGCACCCTTTGATACAAAAGTTAATGGAGTATGGGTTGGTAATTGTCGGTTCGGCTATTATTGCAATTGGTTTTAATGTATTCTTGCTTCCCAACCAAATTGCTTCAGGCGGAGTCAGCGGAATTAGTACGATTCTCGATTCTACGCTCGGTTGGGAGCCAGCCTATGTTCTGTGGGGATGTAATATTCCCTTATTTATTGCTGGACTTATTATACTTGGACGGCATTTTGGTGCCAAGAGTCTGATTGGAACCTTGTTCTTACCGCTTGTTGTTTTCCTTACAAAGGATTGGGAGCCATGGACGAATGATGCTTTGCTTGGTTCAATATGTGGGGGAATTATGGTGGGCCTTGGGTTAGGAATTGTTTTCCGCGGGAAGGGTTCCACAGGGGGAACGGATTTAGCGGCGCAGATTATTCATAAGTATACCCATATGTCATTAGGGACATGTGTAGCTGTGATTGATGGAATCATTGTCTTAAGCGCTGCGATTGTCTTTGATATTGAAAAAGGGCTTTATGCGTTAATAGGTTTATATGTGACAAGCAAGACGATTGATCTCGTTCAGGTTGGGTTGAATCGTTCTAAGATGGCATTAATTATCATGAATAATGAAATGGAAGTAAGGAATGCTATCTTACATGAGCTAGACCGGGGAGTAACACGAATTTCCGGGTATGGCGGCTATACGGATGATACTCGTCCAATATTGATGTGTGTAATAGACCAGTCGGAATTCACTAAATTGAAACAATTGGTTAAACTTGTTGACCCTAAAGCGTTTGTGATCGTAATGGATGCATCGGAAGTACTTGGGGAGGGTTTTAAACTAGATTAAAATTGGTATAATATTTCTGTACTGGTATAAATCAGAGGGGGTAAATTCTATGAAAAAGAAATGGTTAGCCTTATTAATGGGTACGTCTCTCGCCTTGGCTGCATGCGGAGGAAACAATGATAATGCAGATAATGAGCCAGCAAGTGATAAGAACGAAACTACAACCGTAGATGCAGGAGATGCAGCGAAAATTTATGAAAACAAATGCTCAAGCTGTCATGCAGTAAATCTTGAAGGTGGCGTAGGACCGAATTTAACGAAAGTTGGTTCGAGATTATCAAAAGAAGAAATCGAGCAAGTCATTGCAAAGGGTCAAGGAGCAATGCCAAAAGGTATAATTCAGGGAACCGAAGCGAGCAAAGTTGCTGAATGGCTTGCTGAACATAAATAACGACTATAGAAACGTTCTGCATACAGCGGGGCGTTTCATTTATCCTCCTTTTAAATCCACAGAAAACCCACATCTAATCCCTAATCAAGAAAACTAATCCTAGAATTATTACGTAGATGTTGATAATCTTTCTCACTGAAATGAAACTGTAATATTTTTATTCTTAATTTGACAAAATTAGATGTTATAATGTTTCTGTGCTCTAGTAAGAAAGATTCCTGTCAGATTCCAGTGAAAATTGTCGAAAAAGCTTAGTTACATAGATATAAAAACAAGCAAATTAGGTGGTTTTAGAATGATAGAAATGATAGATGTGAAAAAGACCTATCCTAATGGCGTAATTGCCATTAATGGACTCAATGTAAAAATAAAACCAGGCGAATTCGTTTATGTAGTAGGACCCAGCGGTGCCGGTAAATCGACCTTCATCAAAATGATGTATCGGGAAGAAAAGCCGACAAGTGGTAATATCTTGGTAAATGGTGTCAGCCTTCCAAGTATCCGCAATTCGAAAGTTCCTCTATTCCGCCGTAATATCGGTATGGTATTCCAAGATTTCAAACTCCTTCAAACCTTCACAGTTTATGAAAATGTTGCATTTGCGATGGAAGTTATCGAAAAAGAACCAGAAGAAATTAAAATGAGAGTCATGGAAGTTCTTGATCTAGTAGGGATTAAACATAAAGCTAGAATGCTACCTTCTGAACTATCTGGTGGAGAACAGCAGAGGGTTGCGATTGCACGTTCGATCGTCAATGACCCTAAGGTGGTTATCGCCGATGAACCTACAGGGAATCTAGATCCTGAAACATCATGGGAAATTATGAACATATTTGAAGAAATTAATAATCGTGGAACAACACTCGTCATGGCCACACATAATAGGGACATCGTTAACAATATTAAACGACGTGTCATTGCCATTGAAAGTGGAAAAATAGTTCGAGACGAACATCGAGGTGATTACGGATATGAAATTTAGAACATTACTCCGTCACTTCCGTGAAAGTTTTAAAAATATTGGCCGTAATGGTTGGATGACGTTTGCATCAGTCAGTGCAGTAACAGTCACTCTAACATTGGTTGGCGTTTTTTTAGTGCTCATGATGAATTTAAATCATATCGCGGGAAATGTGGAGAAGGATGTCGAAGTTCGTGCACATATTGATAATGCTGCGAATGATGACGATATAAAAGCAATCGGTAAGAAAATTACAGAGATGAGCGGCATCGAAACAGTCATATTCTCTCCAAAAGATGAAGAGCTCACCAATTTAATAGATGATTTAGGCGATAATGGTGATGCCTTCAAACCATTTGAACAGGACAACCCATTAAGGGACGTTTACATTATCAAAACGAAATCTCCGCAAGATGTCATCAAGGTGGCAAAAAAAATTGAAGGTTTTGAATATATCCAGAGTGTTAAATATGGACAAGGCTACGTCGAGAAACTATTCAGTTTCGTGAATATAGCCAGAAATATAGGAATCGTTCTTATTGTAGGTTTGCTTTTTACTGCGATGTTCCTTATTTCGAATACTATTAAAATTACAATTGTAGCTAGAAGAAAAGAAATTGAGATTATGAGATTAGTAGGAGCAACAAATAACTTTATCCGTTGGCCATTTTTCTTAGAGGGACTCTGGTTGGGAATTCTCGGTTCAATCGTGCCAATTGGTCTGATTTCAGTACTCTATTACAATATTTATAAATATGCAGCACCACAGATTACGTTTAAATTCATAGATTTTCTACCTGCAAGCCCGTTTATTTATCAAGTTTCGGCCATTCTTATTGCAATAGGCGCCGTTATCGGGATATGGGGCAGCTTGATGTCCGTTAGGAAGTTCTTAAAAGTATAAAAATGTATCTTCACACCTTCTTTTACACTCGAATGTCAAAAGAAGCCTAGTACAAATAGAGAGACGTTACAAGGCGTTAGATGTGACGGGATTGAAAGGGGAAATGAAACGTTGAAAAAAAATATCATTGCCATGAATGCTTCGATAATGATCGGGTTGGGGAGCATTTTAGTCGCACCTTCGGCTTATGCTGAATCGCTTTCAGATTTGCAACAAAAGAAAGAATCTATTCAGGAGAAACGTTCGGGTGTTGAATCGAATATTTCCGATACTGAGAAAAAAATCGATAACCTGCAGGATAAACAATTGACGGCAGAGGAACAAATTGCAGCCATTGAAGCAAAAATTGCAGAATCGACAAAAAAAATCGATGCTAAAAATGCTGAAATTACACAAACGAAAAAAGAAATTGAAGCATTAAAAGAAGAGATTAAAGTATTAAAAGAACGGATCGCCAAACGTAATGAAGTATTGAAGGAAAGGGCGCGTTCTTTCCAAGAGACTGGTGGGGACGTGAACTACCTAGAAGTGTTATTCGGATCATCCAGTTTCGGTGATTTAATTGACCGCGTCGGAGCTGTAGCGACAATTGCTGAAGCCGATCGGGATATTTTAAAGCAGCATGAGTTGGATAAAAAGGACCTAGAAGAAAAGCAGACAGCTGTTGAAAAGAAGCTTGCTAGTTTAGAAGTAGCCAAAGCCGAACTTTTGGAAATCCAAAAGCAACAAAAACAGCAGAAGCAAGAAAAGGCTGCTTTAGTTAAGAAATTAAAGCAACAAACCAAAAAACATGAAGATGAGAAAATGGGCTTAGAGGAAGAAAAAGCGAACCTTGCTGCTCAAGAAACTGCTATCAAATCGGCTATCAACTTAGAACAAAACCGTCTTGCAGAATTGGAAGCAGCTCGTAAAAAAGCGGCAGCCGAAGCGAGAAAACGTGCAGAGCAAGCAGCGGCACAAGCAGCATCACAAGCGGCATCACAGGCAGCTGAATCAAAAAAACAATCTTCTTCAGGGGCTAGTGCAAAAAGCAACAGTTCATCACCATCACCATCACCATCATCATCATCCCAATCTTCGTCTAATGTAAGTCAAGTGCCAGCTGTTTCATCGGGTACTTTTACTAGACCAAGTGCAGGATATGTATCTTCAACAATGGGTGAACGTTGGAATAAACAGCATGCCGGCATTGATATTGCTGCTAGTGGAACGGTTCCTGTTGTAGCGGCAGCAGACGGAGTTGTAAGCCGTTCTTACTTCTCTAGTACATACGGTAATGTTATCTTTGTTACCCATTCAATCAGTGGTCAGCAATGGACAACGGTGTATGCACATTTAAGCTCTAGACAAGCAAGTACTGGTTCTGTTGTTGCCAAAGGTCAACAAATTGGTATTATGGGGAACACAGGACATTCATACGGTCAGCATTTACACTTTGAGCTACATAAAGGTGCATGGAATTATAGCAAGTCAAATGCAGTAAATCCATTAAACTACATACCTAATTAATACCCAATACATCAATAGAAAAACAGACTAGGATAAAATTCTAGTCTGTTTTTTTGTTGTGTTCACTATTGTCTACAAGCATATTTCCTCCAAGCTGCTCATATATTGAAATACATATCAGGGCAGAAATGGGGATAAATATGGTCAAAAAATGGGTACTTCCTCTAGCAATCATTATGTCATTAGTTATTGGGGCAGGGGGGGGCATATATTGGACAAGCTCCCCAGGTAAGAATGAGACAAAACAGGAAAACCAAATGGTAATAAAAGATAAGGAATGGGCAAAAGTGGAACAAGCTTATGGTTTGATCGTAAATCAGTATGTGGACAAGGTTGACGGTTCTCACCTTGTCGAAGGTGCCATTCAAGGTATGCTGTCAGCTTTGAAAGATCCATATTCCGTATATATGGACAAGGAAACCGCTAAGCAATTTAATGAAACTTTAGATTCCTCGTTTGAAGGGATCGGTACGGAAATCGGGATGGAAGATGGTAAGGTCATTATTGTGTCTCCTTACAAAGACTCCCCTGCTGAAAAAGCGGGGTTAAAGCCGAAGGATCAAATCCTTAAGGTGAATGATGAAAGTGTCGAAGGTTTGGATTTGTATGAAACACGCTTAAAGATCCGTGGTGAAAAAGGGTCAGCCGTTAAAATGGAAATAAAGCGTGCGGGGGTTTCAAATCCAATTGAATTCAATATGGTTCGTGCTGAAATTCCACTTGACACTGTTTTTTCATCGATTAAAGAAGCGGCGGGAGAGCAAATTGGCTATATCGAATTAACCACTTTCTCGGAAAATACCGCATCTGATTTTAAAAAGCAGATGAAGGAGTTAGAAAAGAAAGGGATTAAAGGATTGGTCATAGATGTGCGCGGCAACCCAGGCGGCCTCCTATCGAGTGTGGAAACGATACTTGGAGAGTTTATAACAAAGGATAAACCATATTTACAAATTGCTGAGAGAACGGGTGAAACGCAATCCTTTTTTACAAATCTAAATAAAGAAAAGGATTATCCAATCGCCGTCTTGACGGATAAGGGCAGTGCCTCGGCCTCAGAAATCCTGGCTGGTGCGATGCAGGAGGCGGGGGGCTACCCATTGATAGGTGAGAAGACCTTCGGCAAGGGAACTGTACAGCAGGCTGTACCAATGGGAGATGGCAGCAAGATTAAACTTACGCTATACAAGTGGCTGACGCCATCTGGAAACTGGATTCATAAAAAGGGGATTAAGCCTACAATTGAAGTAAAACAGCCGGATTTCTTTGATGCCCATCAGCTGTCCGTTGAAAAGGTACTTCAGCGTGATATGACTGATGAACAAATTCAATATGCCCAAACTATTTTAAAAGGACTTGGTTTTGAAACGGGACGTGAAGATGGCTATTATGACTGGAGTACAGAGATAGCAGTTAAAGCATTCCAAAAGCAGTATGGTTTGAAAGTGACTGGTAAACTGGACACTAAAACCGCTGCACACCTAGAAACCGCAATTCTGGAAAAAATTCAGGATGAAGACAATGATATTCAGTTGCGCACGGCATTGAATTATGTGGTGAAGTAAAGGAGAAGGCATCGCTCATTTGTGGCGGTGCCTTTTTTGCATGGTTTCAATTTGCAGGGTGGATATTTTAAATACGATGAACGGAGAAAACTTAAGGAAACGCTTTTTTTTCTTCATCTTAATAGGCAGGGAGCTGGCATATTTGATAGAATAGGAGATAACTGACTAGGAGAAATTATACATACATTTGATTACTTGTAAGGATGGTGGGAAGAAATTGACAACAGATTGGTTGAGTGCATGCTTACTAGGATTAGGAAAACTTTTTCTTCATCCATTGCTTTATGTTTCAATTGCATATTGTTTATTCATAGGCTATCTTCGCGTTAAACGAGAACGCCATGACTTTAATACGAAGATTTACAGAAAATCCATGGAGCTGCGTGCTTTGTTTCCGCAAGGAGTGATCTGGGGATTAATTCTTTCGTTCCTCACCTTGGCTTCTGGAATCGTCATTCCGCTGGCGGCGCTAATCATTGTGGCAGCGGTTACGATGATAGCTGTGCTGACCATGAACCGGAGATTTGTTTCACCCGTTTATACAATGGGAGTCACCTTCTTTATCCTTTTCTTTTTATACGATAGAGATATCCAACTGCCGATATTTCAGGATGCGTTTAATCAGTTGAATCAATCTGTCTATCCAACACTCGTTATTTTGATTGGGTTTTTATTGATTGCTGAAGGCTTTCTGATTGTTAGCAATGGAAGTAAAAAGATATCCCCTCAGTTGGAGGTTTCCAAGCGGGGACAGCCAATAGGTGTGTATGTTTCTCAACGAATATGGCTAATTCCGATGTTCGTTATGATTCCAGGAGGTGAACTTCCAGCACCTTTCGAATGGTATCCGGTTTTTTCAATCGGAGAAGTGTATCTGTCACCGATTGTTGTGCCCTTTTTAATTGGGTTTAAGCAAAAAGTTCATGGAACGCTTCCGGAACAGGCCATTAGGGCCCATGGTAAAAAGGTGGGAGCTTTAGGGTTTGTGATTACTGCATTCGCGGTTATTAGTAACTGGTACCCGCTATTGGCCATTATAACAGCTGTTTTAGCTCTTCTAGGACGAGAGTTTCTGCATTATTCCCAAAAGGTTTCGGATGCAAAGCTACCTTTTTATTTTTCGAAAAGCAAGCTTGGTGTCCAGATCTTAGGCGTTATCCCTCAGTCCCCGGCGGATAAAATGGGGTTAGTAAAAGGCGAGATCATTTCGAAAATAAATGGTATAGTCGTCAGGGAAGAAGAGGAGTTATACAGGGCGCTGCAAATAAATCGGGCTCACTGTAAGCTTGAGGTAATCGGTAATAATGAACAAATACGTTTTGTGCAAAGAGCCTTATTTGACGGCGAGCATTACGAATTAGGCATACTGTTTGTTGACGATCAATTGAAAGAAAGTGGACAAGCAGGGTAATTGAGATTTTTCATAATCACTTGGAATAGTGTCGTAATTCCACGTTAATAATTTTTGCGGGACGTATTATTTTTGATGTTAATCTATATAGAGGAAAATAGTTGCCAAGACGACTTCAGCAGATCGGCTAATAATAATTTCAATATATATTGACTGGATCTTTGACCACAGTACTAACTTTTATTTCGATGAAAGAGACAAAACTTCAATTGAAATGATTTGAAAAATAGAAACGGCCTTTCTCGATTTTTAAATCAAGAAAGGCCGTTTCTTTGTATGAGTTTTACTTTTTAAGCATTATTTTTTCTAGATCATCTAGCATTTTGTTAGCTGCAATAACACCGCCAGCCGTATTCCATGTTGCGTCGCTGACCTCATAGGCATTTCCTTTTTTCACTGCATCTAGGTTTTTCCAAAGAGGATCATTTGTCCATTCTTTTGCTGTACTTAGGGCTTGTTTGTCACCTTCAGGTGCGTATGTGAAGTAGAAAAGAATATCTCCATCCATTTTAGGTATGACTTCTTTTCCTACCTCAATTGCAAGGTTACCAAGTTTATTATCTGCAGTAAATAGTTCTTTCTGCTGCTCTGCACGCTTAAATCCTAATTGATCGAAAATTACTCCAGAGAATGAATCTGTGTAATAAATACGAGTTGTTCCAGCCATGAAACGAACAATAGAAACTTCTTGATTTACCTTATCACCAAGTTTAGCTTTTAAATCTTCAGTGTGGGCATCAAATTGAGCAATTACGTCGTTACCTTTTTCTTCAAGATTTAAAGCTTTTGCATATAATTTAAAGTTTTCTTTCCAATCTCCTCTAAGTGTTTCTGAAAAAACAGTAGGAGCAATTGCACTTAATTTATCATATACAGCTTCCTGGCGGATCTTGCTTCCGATAATTAAGTCAGGTTTTAATGCGGCAATTTTCTCTAAATTCACCTCATGCTCAACACCAACAACTTCAACGCCATCCATATCTTCTTTAATATGATCGTACCAAGGGTCTCCAAGCCAAGATTGAACAGCCCCAACTGGTTTAACTCCTAAAGCTAGTAATGCTTCTGTACCTTCATTTGTAAGAACTACCACTCTTTTAGGTTGTTTTTCTAATTTGGTTGTTCCCATGGCATGTTCAATTGTATAGCTTTTCTCTTCTTTTTTGTCATCAGCCTTATTTCCTTCTGCTTGGTCATTTGAACTTCCGCAAGCTGCTAGAAGGAAGACTGCAAATAAAGTAATAATAGTAAAAAGTGATCTAATCTTAAACATCTTATGTATCCCTCCTAATATAGAGCAAATGATAATCATTCGCACTTAACAGCATCATCATAAAATGAATATACTTTTCTGTCAATATATAATTGAAAATGATTCTCAAATTCATTGACATATTCCCTTTACCGCCAGTACAATTAATTATCATAAGTATTTACAAAAGTGATTGGGAAGGTAATTGGATATGTTATTAAAAAATACATGGCAGAAATGGATGGGAATATTTACTACCATTGTTTTGCTGCTTTTTTTACTGTGCTCAAGCATCGTATACGGTTATACGAATACAACTTGGCAAATGGCCATTGACGCATTTACACATTTCAATGGATCAAATGAACATATTGTTATTCAATCTGTAAGGCTTCCCCGCGCTCTTATCGCATCTGCAGTTGGTGCAAGTCTAGCAATCTCAGGTGTATTAATGCAAACTCTAACTAAGAACCCACTCGCTTCTCCTGATATATTTGGGGTCAATGCTGGGGCTGGCTTGGCGGTTGTTACTGGAGTCACCATATTTGGAATAAGCAATCTTCAAGTATTCACTTGGCTGTCTTTTATTGGAGCCGCTATAGCAGCGGTAAGTATATATATGATTGGTAGCATGGGCCGAGGCGGTTTAACACCGATGAAGCTGACATTGGCTGGTGCAGCAATGACAGCCATGGTATCTTCGCTAACACAAGGTCTTCTTGTCTCAAATGAGGCACTTTTAGAGCAAGTTTTATTTTGGCTTGCAGGGTCAGTTTCCGGTAGGAGTTTGGATAATTTAACTGCAGTGTTTCCGTATCTTGCAGTTGGATGGGTCCTAGCCTTATTTACATCTGGAAAAATGAATGTGTTATCTATGGGTGAAGATGTTGCAAAAGGTCTTGGCTTAAATATAGTTTTTCTTAAGATTGTGCTGGGACTGGTAGTTATCCTACTAGCAGGAGGATCAGTAGCGGTTGCTGGTCCAATTGGCTTTATTGGGATTGTTGTTCCCCACCTTACCCGTTTTTTAGTAGGTATTGACCATCGCTGGTTAATTCCTTTTGCTGGACTTTTAGGGGCGGTGCTTTTGCTTGCAGCTGATATCATATCTAGGTATATTTTGATGCCACAGGAAGTTCCAGTCGGAGTTATGACAGCTATTATCGGAACCCCATTCTTTATTTATATTGCCAGAAAGGGGTTCAGCGGTCGATGAAGTCATATAAGAACTTTCGTTTATTCAATGAAAGAATATCATTCCTAATGGACAAAAAAGCTATAATTGTTGTTTTTGTATTATTTTTGGTTACTGCTTTAGTGTTTGTGATCAGTACAGGGATAGGTGAAATGAATATTCACCCTTTGAGTGTCTTACAGGTCTTCCTTGGAGGAGGAACTGAGGGTGATCGCCTTGTGATTCAGTCTTTCCGTCTGCCGAGAATTATTGTGGCACTTTTGGTAGGGATGGGTCTTGCAGTAGCAGGGGGGATTCTTCAGGGGATGATTCGAAATCCACTTGCCTCACCTGATATTTTAGGAATAACTGGAGGAGCAACTGTAGCTGTTGTTGGTTTCATGGCTATTTTTAGCGACAAAAATCATTCTTTAACAGTGAGTATTAATTGGATGCCGCTAGCTGCGTTTATTGGTGCCACAGTTGTTGCATTACTTGTTTATTTCTTAGCATGGAAAAATGGAGTTCCCCCAATAAGACTTGTATTGATTGGGATAGGAGTCATGGCTTTAATGAAAGCCCTCACTACTATGATGATGATTCTTGGTCCAATCTATCAAGCAAGCCAGGCAAACCTTTGGATTACAGGATCAGTGTCTAACTCTAGCTGGCAAAATATCGCCGTGCTTGCGCCATGGACCATCCTATTTCTTTTACTAGCCTTTCTTTATGCAAGAAATATTAATTTACAAGAGCTGGGTGATGACTTGGCAACCGGGCTTGGAGGGCAAGTTCAAAAACAGCGATTTACATTATTGATGATAAGCACAGCTTTGATAGGTGGTGCTACTGCTTTTGCAGGAGGTATTGGTTTCGTTGGATTAATGGCTCCTCATATGGCTAGAAGGCTGGTAGGTTCAAGTTTTGGAGTGTTATTGCCCACTTCAGCCTTACTCGGAGGTATCCTAGTTATGATCGCAGATTTGATTGGGCGAACCTTATTTTCACCATTAGAAATACCTGCTGGTGTCTTTACAGCAAGCATTGGGGCGCCATACTTTATTTATTTACTTTATAAAACTAGGAACTCTTGAACTGCCCACCACTTATCGACCTTACGGTCTGATTGAAGTGGGGGATTCCTAAGAACATTAGCCTATCGGCCAATTTTTAATTAGGCTACTCCCGTAGTTCCTACGGTTAGAAGCCTTATGGCTTCATTCATTAGATTGAGTCCTGCGTTAATATCTCGATCGTGGTGAGTAGAACAAAAAGGACAATCCCATTCACGAAGATTCAGATGTTTAACGTCTTTATTTTGATAACCGCAGCTAGAACACAATTGGCTAGAAGCAAACGTTTTAGATACGGTCACGATTTGTTTGCCTAGAAAGAAGTTATAGACAAAACGGGAGCAGCGGATCGTTTTATTGATTAGGACTAGTTGTTCTTTAGTTGGATAGATTCGAAATTTATAAGCTTTGTTTACGACCATTGGTTTCACCCCCTTATAGTTATTATTAATCACAGAACGTATGTTTGTCAAAAGATTACTTTGGCTTATGCCAACCGCCATTCATCTTTCCCTTACCGTTGGGCTCTCGCCCTTCACACGCTTGAAGAGGGAGTCTTCTGGCAGGAAATCATAAATGCTAAACATGATGGATCAGGATATTTATAATACTTGTTTTCGTATGCAAAAACAAAAGAAGCAGCTATCCTAACGGATAGCTGCTCAGTTTGTAGACAAAAGGGGTTCGGAATGTTTTAATTCCGGACCCCTTTTGAAATTCTCTTTGAATTTTGCTCATGATTAAGAGATTGGGCCTCTACGAGCCCACTTTATTAAGCCATTCTTGGACCTTGCCATGTCCAATTGGCTATCTTCTTTAAATTCATGGCAGCGAAAGTAAGCATCGCCTGCATCGACAATTTTTTAAGTCCCCTTAAAGTAGTCCAACGCATACCATGCTTTTCTTTTGCATCTGCGAATACACGCTCTATTGTTTCTTTACGTTTCGCATATATAGGTTTTACATCCTTGTGATGACGCAGATGATCTGCTTCTTCCATATAATTTTGCCAGATATGGCGTGTCACCACTTTTTGATGGTCTTTGCTTACTGTACACTGTGATAAAAATGAGCATGTCGCACAAGTGTGTTTGGGTGATTTGTACTCGCGATAGCCCTCTTTATTTGTTGTTGAGTACTTTAAAATCTCGCCCGATGGGCAGAGATAACAATCAAAATGTTCATCGTAAACATAGTCATGCTTGCGAAAGAACCCTTCTTTTGTTCGTGGACGTGTATAGGGTAAAGCTGGTGTGATTTCTTTCCCAAAAAGGTAGGCTTGTAATGGCTGGTGTTTTGTAAGCTGCATCTGCGGCAACAGCTTCAGGTTTTCCAACTTTCTCAATCACTTGTTCAACAAGAGGCTCTAAGATATGACTATCATGCGTATTTCCCGGTGTTACAATCGTCCCCAGCACAAAACCGTTGCGGTCCGCAGCCGCATGAAATGAATAGGCAAACTGTTTTGTTCGTTCATCTTTTACATAGTAGCCACTCTCAGGGTCAGTTGTACTTTCTTTAATTTCTTTGGTTTCTTCTTTATCAAATTTATCCGGTGGAAAAGGCTTCTTTCCATTGTTTTCACGATCTTGATTTATTTCTTCTTGAAGGCGTCCTTGATATGCTCGTGTTTCCTTACGAACGATTTTCTTTTCGAATTTTCGCTTATTCGCACTGGCTTTCACATGTGTTGAATCAACGAATACGTGCTCTGCACTTATTAACTTTCTTTCTGAAGCTGTCATTAAGATACGATAAAAAATCCGTTCAAACAGGTCTGTATCTTTAAAGCGACGCTCATAATTTTTCCCGAACGTTGAGAAGTGAGGTACTTTATCATGGAAACCGTAACCTAAAAACCAACGGTAAGCCATATTCGTTTCAACTTCTTCAATCGTTTTACGCATCGAACGAATACCGAAGGTATATTGAATGAATGTCAATTTAACTAAAATAACTGGATCAATACTTGGGCGGCCTATCTCTGAATACATCTCTTTCACCAAGTCATAAATGAAAGTGAAGTCAATGGCCCCCTCAATTTTACGAACCAAATGGTTCGCTGGCGCCAGTTGATCCAAAGTAATCATTTCAAGTTGATCTCGCTGAATAGAATTATGTTTCGAAAGCATCGTCATCACCTCAAGTTTTAATACTTCTATATTAAAACAAAAAGGACTGTAGGCAAAAGTGGTTATATCTAATTGTTAAAACAAAGTTGATTGGAACGGAAGGTGCGAGACTCCTGCGGGAAATGCGTGTCCAAGGGAGACCCCACAGGCGCAAAGGCGCCGAGGAGGCTCCCTGACCGCCCGCGGAAAGCGAGTGCCTGGAGTGGAAATCAACGTCGAATTTTTACAACCCCTCAAAAAAACTGTAGACAAACTCGATTTTCATCGAGTTTGTCTACAGTCTGAGCAGCTATCCTAACGGATAGCTGCTTTTAATATTAGGCTTCTTTAGCTGCTTCTATTTCGATGGTAAGTGTGATTTGGTCGCCTATAAGAACGCCGCCTGTTTCTAATGCTGCATTATAGGTTAAACCATAATCGCTGCGTTTAACTTTACCTTTTCCGCTAAACCCTGCTTTTTCATTTCCCCATGGATCTTTTCCTTGACCTTCAAATGTAATAGCGAATGTTTCCTCATTAGTAAATCCATTAAGGGTTACATCACCTGTCACATCGTACTCATCATCACCTGTTTTCACAATTTTCGTTGACTTAAACGTTAAAGTCGGATTTTTTTCTACATCAAAAAAGTCAGCTGAACGCAGGTGATTATCTCGGTCTGCGTTGCGTGTATCGATACTTGCTACATCTACAGTAAAATCTATTTCAGCTGTTGTTAAATCAGATGGATTTGCAGAAATGTTTGCCTCGAATTTATTAAAACTCCCTTTTACTTTTGCGATCATCATATGTTTTACAGAAAATTCAATTGCACTGTGAGTCGGATCAATTGCCCATTTGGTATTTGTCATTGTTTTTTCCTCCTAGTATATTAATCTTGAATTTATATATCTTTAATTTGAGATATTTGAACTTGATGTAATTATAAGAGGTTAGCTTACTAGTGTCAACTGGAATTTTTCCTTAATTTTGAAAAATATACAAAAAACCTGTGCCGATGTTACGAGGCGCAGGTTATTTAATACTTTATTTTCTTAAAAAATAAAACTAACTTTCTTTATTATTGGGCACTTTCTTTTTCTTCATGAATAGCGACTTTACTTGGCCAGAAGGCACGGCGCCCAAGCTGTGCGGTAATCGCTGGAACAAGGAATGGTCGAACGATGAACGTGTCCATTAACACACCGAGTGCGGTAATGAGTCCGAATTGAACCAGTACTTGAATTGGCAGTGTAGCAAGAACAGAAAAAGTGGCTGCTAAGATGATGCCAGCTGAGGTGATGACCCCACTTGTTTCGGCGACTCCTTCTCTGATTGCCTGTTTGATAGGCATTGTTTTTTTCTTGCGCCAAATACTCGAAACCATAAAGATATTGTAATCCTCCCCAAGGGCGACAAGGAATACGAATGAATATAGTGGAATTGTACCTTCAATTGCTTCCACTCCCATGAAATAGTGGAGGATTATCCAACCTAAGCCCATAGCGGCAAAGAAGGAGAGGATGACCGTTCCCATTAAATAAATCATAGCTGTCACAGAGCGCAAGTAGGCTAAAAGGAGCAAGGAAATCAAGACGATAATGATTGGGATAATCATAAATTCATCGGTCTTAACCGTATCTCTTTTATCAAATTGAGTGGCTGTTTGCCCTCCAATCCATACTTTTTCATCAACAGCTGAGATATTGGCGGCTTTCAGTTCTTTTTCAGCTAGGCTGCGAATGTCAGGAATTGAATTTATGGCTTCAATATCGTACGGATTGATATTGAATGTGACTTCATATGACTGCAAATCCTTATTGGATTTACTGTTAATAGGATCTGTGACACTTTCAACCAGATTCATCTTTTTTAGTTCATCTGCCAAGTCGATGTCCTTACCATCAGTATCGACAACCACTGTGGCTGGTGCAAGTTCTCCGGGTGTGTATGAGTCGGAAATGACCTTATATCCTTCACGGGAGTTCATATCTTCAGGGAATGAAGATAGAATATCGTAGGAATATTTTATTTGAGATGAATAGCACGCTAATACACTGAAGATAATCAGGCATGTAAGAATGACAGTCCATGGTTTGGTTGTTACGATATTCCCAATCCAATTGCCGATGCGACCTGCTTCTTTATGTTTCTTAACGGGTTTGCCTTTTTTCTTCGCACGTGATTCTTCCATTTCTGGTGTGCGTGGAACGATAGGGAAGAAAGAGGCCCGACCGAATACGGAAAGTAGTGCAGGTACGAGTGTTAAGGCTGCTAACATCATGATTAAAATGGATAAGCTGAATGGTACTGCGAAACGATGATAGGCTCCATATTTGGCTACAAGTAAAGTTAGTAGAGAGATTACAATCGTAAGTCCACTCATCGCAATGGCACCTGATGAATCCTTAAAGGCTGCAATCATGGCTTCTCGTTTACTTTCATGATGTCTTAATTCACTTCTGTAGTGGGAGATTAAAAATAGACAATAATCCGTTCCTGCACCGAATAATAATACGGTCATAATGGAAATAGCCTGAGAATCAACTGTAATCCAGTCGTGATCTGCCATAAGTCCAAGGATTGGACTGGTGACAAGATAGGCGAAGCCGACTCCGATAAGTGGAATAATGGCTAAAAGTGGGGAGCGGTAAATTAGTAATAACACGACAAGTACAAGTATTACTGTCGCAAAAAGTAATTGGAAATCTGCACCTGAAAATAATCCAGTTGCATCGACAGAAATTCCAACCGGGCCTGTTACACGAAGTGATAAATTTTCTGTATTTGTTTGAACTTTCAACGGGTCAAGGCCAACGTGCTCTGTTACTATTCTATTAATAATTTTAAGGTTTTTTTCTAATACAGCGGTCTCAGTTTTCTCCTTAAAGAAGAGCGGCTGTACGAAAGTCGTACCATCTTCTGAAACAGATCCCTGCAGCGCAGGCAATGGGATTTCATGAAGAGGAGGTAAAAATGATTGTTGTGTTAATGGATTCTCTGTCAATTCCTTGGAAAGGTATTGAACCTCGGCCAAGTCGGCTTCTGTCAGTCCACCTTCCCGATGCCATGTAAGTAAGGCGGGTATCCCTGAGGAATTCGGGAACTCTTCTTTAATGAGCTTATCAGCCACGACAGAAGCTGAGTCTGCAGGCAGGTCAGCGGTATTATTGGATGTGCGATCCTTAACATCCGGTAACGTTATTGTTAATATTGTAGCTGCAATTATCCAGACAGCGATGACGACCCAGCGGCTGACCTTTCCTGTCATCATTCTGCTTAGTCTTCCTAATAATGTTTCATCCAATGAAGGCACCTCGCTTTTGAATTTTTTTATTCTATCCTTAATTATAATGGAGCTTTGATGACATATACAAAAATGGGTATGCTCGTCTTCTCATAAAAAAGGCCTTGAATAGCTTTCCATTCAAAGCTTTTTCATGATTATAGAAATTCAAATCAAATTTAAGTGTTTTTTTAACCCAATCTCCCCCAGTAGTTACTATCAATTTTTCCTCTAGGTTTGATTGGGGATTGGTGAAAAATCCTAATTCTACTAATTAGCTGCTTGATTAAATAACCTCGAAATTTCACGTTTTGTACCGTGGTCTTTCAAGTTTGTTTGTTTTCTGAATTCAGATTGTATAGTTTTAGCTAACTTTTTTTCATTAACATTGGTTACCAGGTTTAAACCGCAGAACTTGGTCTTACAATATCTTGAATAATGTTGAAGATAGACGAGTAAGATTTGGGAATTAGGGTAAGGTAAAATGTATTATGGTTTTAATTAGCAAAGGAGGAAATGTTTTGTCTGAAAAATCTAAAAGAACAAATGATAACTCAGAAAAAACGTTAACAAACCGGCAAGGGCACCCCATCACGAATAATCAGAGTATCCGAACGGTCGGTAACAGAGGCCCAAGTACACTAGAGAACTACGACTTTCTGGAAAAGATTAGTCACTTTGATAGAGAACGGATTCCAGAGCGGGTCGTGCATGCCCGCGGTGCAGGCGCCCATGGCTATTTTGTTCCGACTGGTAAAGCAGGGGACGAGCCGATTTCAAAATATACGAGAGCTAAGGTATTTCAGGAGGAGGGTAAAAAAACACCGGTATTCGTCAGGTTTTCATCTGTAATTCATGGAGGGACTTCACCAGAAACGTTACGTGACCCTCGTGGATTTGCTGTTAAATTTTATACAGAAGATGGAAACTGGGATCTTGTCGGAAATAACCTGAAAATTTTCTTTATCCGTGATGCCATGAAATTTCCGGATTTGATTCACGCTTTTAAACCTGACCCGGTCACGAATATACAGGACGGGAGAAGAATTTTTGATTTTTGCTCAAGCTCTCCTGAAACATTTCATATGGTTACGTTTTTGTTCTCCCCTTGGGGCATTCCAGCTAACTACCGCATGATGCAGGGATCTGGTGTTAATACCTATAAATGGGTGAATGAAGAGGGGAAAGCAGTCCTTGTTAAGTATCACTGGGAACCTAAACAAGGGATAAAGAACTTGACACAGAAAGAGGCTAATGAAATTCAGTCTACGAATTTCAATCATGCCACACAGGACTTATATGAAGCAATCGAACGTGAGGAATATCCGGAATGGGATCTCAACGTACAGATTATGAGTGATGATGATCACCCTGAATTGGATTTCGACCCGCTAGATGATACAAAGATTTGGCCAAAAGATGAATTCCCGTGGCTGCATGTTGGTACGATGGTATTGAATAAAAACCCGGAGGACTATTTCACTGAAGTGGAGCAGGCTGCATTCGGTACGGGCGTCCTAGTAGATGGACTAGACTTCTCGGATGACAAGATGTTACAAGGGCGTACGTTCTCTTATTCTGATACACAACGTCACCGTGTAGGAGCAAATTATCTTCAATTACCGATTAATTCACCGAAAAAACCAACAGCAACCAATCAAACTGGTGGACAAATGCAATATGAAGTTGGCAGAGGAGATCAAAGTCCTCATATCAACTACGAACCATCAACTGTAGGTGGTTTAAAGGAAGCCAAGCAAACTGGCAAAGAGTATACACCTTTTATAGAAGGAAAACTTGTTCGAGAAACAATAGATCGGCAAAGTAATACGAAACAGGCTGGTGAAACATTCCGTGAATTTGAAGATTGGGAAAGAGATGAATTAATCTCCAATCTTGTGTCAGCATTAGCTCCTGCAGATCCACGCATTCAGGAAAAAATGGTTGCTCTTGCTGAGGAGGCTGATGAAGAATACGGTCGCAGACTGAAAGAAGGTTTAGCTTCAGCTTCTGAACATACAGAGTCTTCAAAACCTATGGGAGGGACAGATAACCCAGAGGAAGGAGCTAGAAAAGGACATGACGCAGATCCGTATTAACAGATGGAAAAGAGGCAAACTTCCTTCTTAGAAGGGGTTTGTCTCTTTGCTTAATAAGAATAAATTTGTAATCGTGGTAGAGCCAACCTTCCGAACAATTATTAAATATAGTAGGAAATAGATTGGCAAAAAACTTCATAATCATTTAAACTGAAACTATTCTATTTTTCTCTTATAAAGGAGATGAAAAAATGATTAAATTTCTTTCTGCCCTTTTCTTTCCTTGTCTACTTGTTATGCTATTTTCAAGGGTCACCTATAATAATATCGTGGGTCTTGTTTTAACAGTTGCGTTGATTACAGCTTCTGCATATAAAGGTTATACGCATACAAATTTATTAATCATCGTTGACGCACTGTCACTGACAGTGGGATTTTGGTTGTCAAAAAGAATGATGAAACGAACATCAAAGAGCGCCTGACATAAAGGTGCTTTTTTTGTACTTCTTCCTGTTATTACTCTCGACATCTAAAGATTATAAAAAACCAAAAATAGAATAGATGTTCGCTTTTGCTGGTTTGTTTTGAGGCTATTGTGGTAGAATGTGTATATATACTTTCTAAAACCGGAATAAATAGAAGGGATATAGTATATCCCGTTTTTTATATAAAAATATTTCAGTAGGAGGCTATGCTTGGTGAAGGATAAGTTTGAGTTAGTCTCAAAATACTCTCCTCAAGGAGATCAACCTGCAGCAATAGAAAAGCTTGTCGATGGTGTAAAAGAAGGAAAGAAAATGCAAACATTGTTGGGGGCAACGGGTACAGGGAAAACATTTACCGTTTCTAATGTCATTCAACAAATAAATAAACCGACGCTTGTCATTGCCCACAATAAAACGCTGGCAGGGCAGCTTTATAGTGAGTTCAAAGAGTTTTTTCCTAATAATGCTGTTGAATACTTTGTTAGCTATTACGATTACTACCAACCAGAAGCCTATGTGCCTTCCACTGATACATTCATTGAAAAAGATGCAAGTATCAATGATGAGATTGATAAACTACGTCACTCGGCGACATCCTCTTTGTTCGAACGAAAAGATGTGATCATCATTGCCAGTGTTTCTTGTATTTATGGATTGGGTTCTCCAGAAGAGTATCGGGAGATGGTGGTATCTCTCCGCACAGGCATGGAAATAGATAGAAATACATTGTTGCACAGACTTGTGGACATTCAATATGAGCGGAATGATATTGCATTTCAACGGGGGACTTTCCGGGTTCGTGGTGACGTGGTCGAAATTTTCCCGGCCTCCCGTGATGAACATTGTGTACGGGTCGAGTTTTTCGGGGATGAGATTGATCGTATTCGTGAAGTCGATGCCCTAACCGGTGAGATTACTGGTGAACGGGAACATATCGCAATTTTTCCAGCTTCCCATTTCGTAACTCGTGAAGAGAAAATGAAGATCGCCGTTCAAAATATCGAAAAAGAGCTGGAAGTACGATTGAAGGAATTGAGGGAGGATGAAAAACTGCTTGAAGCTCAGCGCTTGGAGCAGCGGACCCGTTATGATTTAGAAATGATGCGGGAAATGGGTTTTTGTTCGGGTATCGAGAACTATTCACGCCATTTAACCCTCCGTCCCTCAGGTGCAACACCATACACCTTGATGGATTACTTTCCAGAAGACTTTCTATTAGTTGTGGATGAATCACACGTAACCCTTTCACAAATCAGGGGCATGTTCAATGGAGATCAGGCTCGTAAGCAAGTGCTCGTTGATCATGGCTTCCGCCTGCCTTCTGCAAAAGATAACCGTCCACTCCGATTTGAGGAATTTGAAGAAAAGGTTCATCAATCTATATTCGTCTCGGCAACTCCGGGACCATTTGAACTCGAACACACACCGGAAATGGTTCAGCAGATAATCCGTCCTACTGGCTTGCTAGATCCTACGATTGAAGTACGACCAATTGAAGGCCAGATAGATGACCTAATAGGTGAAATACAGGAGCGGGTTAAAAAGAATGAACGGGTACTAATTACGACCTTAACGAAAAAGATGTCTGAAGATTTAACTGATTATTTAAAGGAAATTGGAATCAAAGTTCAATACCTGCATTCAGAGGTAAAAACATTAGATAGGATAGAAATCATCCGAGAATTACGAATGGGCAAATACGATGTGCTGGTTGGAATCAATCTTTTACGTGAAGGTTTGGATATTCCGGAAGTGTCGTTGGTTACGATTCTCGATGCTGATAAAGAAGGCTTCCTTCGCTCAGAGCGTTCACTCATCCAAACGATGGGCCGCGCTGCTCGTAATGCAAGCGGCCACGTTATTATGTATGCCGACCGTATTACGAATTCAATGGAACTTGCGATTAATGAAACGAAGCGGCGCCGTGAAATTCAGGAAAGATACAATAAAGAGCATCAAATTACACCGCAAACCATTCAAAAGGACATTCGTGACTCCATCCGGGCTACTCATGTAGCCGAAGAAGGTGAAGAATATAAAGAAGACCTTGCTCCAAGCCTCGCGAAGTTGCCTAAAAAAGAGCGCGAAAAAGTGATGGTAAGCATGGAAAAAGAAATGAAGGAAGCAGCAAAAGCACTAGACTTCGAACGTGCTGCCGAGCTGCGTGACTTATTACTAGAGTTAAAAGCGGAAGGGTGACGAAACATGGCAATGGAGAAAATTGTGATAAAAGGCGCCAGAGCCAACAATTTAAAGAATATTGATGTCACGATACCTAGAGATAAACTCGTCGTGATAACAGGATTATCTGGATCTGGAAAGTCTTCCTTGGCTTTTGATACGATTTATGCAGAAGGTCAAAGACGTTATGTAGAATCACTGTCCGCTTATGCCCGTCAATTTTTAGGCCAAGTGGATAAACCGGATGTCGATGCGATTGAAGGATTGTCACCGGCGATTTCTATTGATCAGAAAACGACGAGCCGGAATCCTCGTTCAACTGTGGGGACTGTCACGGAGATTTATGATTATTTAAGATTGCTATATGCTCGAGTCGGCCGGCCAACCTGTCCGATCCATCATATAGAAATTACCTCTCAAACGATTGAGCAAATGGTAGATCGCATCCTTGATTACCCTGAGCGAACTAAGCTTCAAGTATTGGCACCGATTGTTTCAGGTAGAAAAGGAACGCATGTAAAAGTTTTAGAAGAAGTAAAAAAGCAAGGGTATGTCCGCGTTCGTGTGGATGGGGAGATGCACGATCTTAGTGAAGAAATCACTCTCGAAAAGAATAAAAAGCATTCTATAGAAGTCATTATAGACCGAATTGTTATTAAAGAGGGAGTCATGGCACGGCTTGCGGATTCATTAGAAAGTGCTTTGAAGCTTGGTGAAGGCAAAGTCATCATTGACGTAATGGGTGAAGAAGAACTACTGTTCAGCGAACACCATGCCTGCCCATACTGCGGCTTTTCCATCGAAGAACTAGAGCCGAGAATGTTTTCCTTCAATAGCCCGTTCGGGGCCTGCCCTGATTGTGATGGCTTGGGAGCGAGACTTGAGGTGGACCGTGATTTGGTCATCCCGAATAAGGAATTAAGTCTGCGTCAACATGCGATTGCCCCATGGGAACCGACGAGTTCTCAATATTATCCTCAGCTTCTTGAAGCGGTAGCCACCCATTATGACATAGATATGGATGTGCCAGTTAAAGATATACCGGATGATAAATTGGAGAAAATTTTATACGGTTCAGGTAAAGATAAAATTTATTTCCGCTATAAAAATGATTTTGGAAGAGTGCAAGAGGGACATATTCTATTTGAAGGCGTCATAAGAAACATCGAGCGGCGTTTTAAGGAGACGAACTCAGATTATATTCGTGAACAAATGCAGAAATATATGTCGGAGCACCACTGTCCAACATGTAAGGGACATCGGCTGAAAAAAGAGAGTCTTTCTGTGCTTATTCAAGGGGTTCATATAAGTGAGACTACCGCTTTATCGGTAGAAGAAGCTTTAGTATTTTTTGACGAGCTTGATTTGACCGAAAAGGAAGCTGCAATTGCGAGATTGATTTTACGTGAAATCCGGGAGCGGCTCGGTTTCCTAGCCAATGTCGGTTTGGAATATTTAACGTTAAGCCGAGCAGCCGGAACATTATCAGGCGGTGAAGCCCAGCGTATTCGATTGGCAACACAGATTGGTTCCCGTTTGACTGGTGTTCTTTACATTTTAGATGAACCGTCTATAGGATTGCATCAGCGAGATAATGATCGATTAATTGAAACATTAAAGAATATGCGCGAAATTGGAAACACGCTGATTGTTGTTGAGCATGATGAAGATACGATGCTTGCGGCGGATTATTTGATTGATGTCGGACCAGGTGCAGGCGCTCATGGTGGAGAAATCGTGGCTGCTGGAACCCCGGAAGAGGTCATGAATAACCCTAAATCTTTAACCGGCCAATATTTATCAGGGAGGAAATTTATCCCGCTGCCATTGGAACGCCGGAAAAATGACGGCCGTGTTATTGAAATTAAAGGGGCCAAACAAAATAACCTAAAAAACGTTAATGTTAAATTCCCGCTTGGAGTTTTTACAGCTGTCACAGGAGTCTCAGGTTCGGGGAAAAGTACATTAGTGAATGAGATTCTTCATAAGTCATTAGCTCAAAAGCTAAACCGCGCCAAAGCTAGACCAGGGGAGTTTCGTGAAATTAAAGGAATCGAGCATTTAGATAAGGTCATTGATATTGACCAATCACCTATTGGTAGAACGCCACGCTCTAACCCAGCAACCTATACAGGTGTATTTGATGATATTCGTGACGTTTTTGCTTCAACGAATGAAGCGAAAATCCGTGGCTATAAAAAAGGACGATTCAGTTTCAATGTGAAGGGCGGTCGTTGTGAAGCCTGCCGTGGTGACGGAATTATCAAGATTGAAATGCATTTTCTTCCTGATGTCTACGTTCCGTGTGAAATCTGTCATGGTAAACGTTATAACCGGGAAACGCTTGAAGTGAAATATAAAGGTAAAAACATTTCCGACATTCTCGATATGACTGTTGAGGAAGGGGTTAGTTTCTTTGAAAACATCCCGAAAATCAAGCGGAAGCTACAAACGATTTATGATGTTGGTCTGAGCTATATCAAGCTTGGACAGCCGGCAACCACTTTATCGGGCGGTGAAGCGCAAAGGGTGAAACTCGCTTCTGAATTGCATCGCCGTTCAACTGGCCGCTCTTTTTATATCTTGGATGAACCAACTACCGGACTTCATGTCCATGATATAGCGAGGTTGCTCGAAGTCTTGCAACGGCTGGTAGACAATGGGGATACTGTTTTAGTAATAGAACATAATCTTGATGTCATCAAAGCTGCGGACCATATTATTGACCTAGGTCCAGAAGGCGGGGATAAGGGCGGAACGATTGTCACTTACGGTACGCCTGAAGAAATATGTGAAGTTTCCGAATCATACACAGGGAAATACTTAAAGCCTGTTCTGACCCGTGACCAAATTAGAATGGAAAAATTGATTGAAGAAAAAGAACAAGAGCATGAACATGCATAAAAAAACAAGCCAGTTGGCTTGTTTTTTTATGTGGAAATATGACAGCGTCAATTTAATTAATCATTTGATTAAAACCCATGAAAGCTAGATATTTCCGGGGAAATTCCACTTTGCTCTTTTCGAAAATTGTCGCAGCACCTTGTCGAGAAATGGGAATTAGTGTATTTATGAAACTTTTTAGATTTCTAGGCGTATGTATGAATAAAATGATTTAGAAAGCGAGGAATGTTCATGCAGGAAGAAAGAAAGAAAATTTTAGAGATGATTCAAGATGGAAAGTTGACTGCAGTAGAAGCAATGAGTCTTTTGGAAGACTTAGAAAAAGCTAGTCAGGAAAGTGAAGCGAAAGAGCAGAAACTACAAAATGAATTATCAACCGTAGTCGTGGATAAGAAAAGCGAGGACAATACTCAGGACACGTTCAAGAAGAATATTCAGTCATCAAAGGAAAAGATTATTGATTTTGTTGAAAGTGCTTTTAAGAAGATTAAAGAAACCGATCTTGATTTCAACTTTGGAAAATCAGTTGATGTCAGTCATATTTTCCAGCATGATTATGAGGTTCTGAATGGAGTCGATATAGATATAGCCAATGGGAAAATAAAAATTGCTACTTGGGATCATAAGGATGTACGGGTTGAATGTCAGGCAAAGGTATACAGGGTGGAGGATATCGAAGAAGCGAGAAAAAACTTTTTAGAGGATGTTCACTTCTCGATTGAAGAAGGGAAAATGAGGTTTAAGGTTTTCGAAAAATCCATTAAAGTCGATGCGGTTTTGTACATTCCTCGGAAGGAATATGAGGACATTCAGGTAAGGTTGTTTAACGGTGCTATAACCGCCGAATCATTGGAATCCAATAAACTCAAAGCAAAAACAGCCAATGGTGCGATTCATATTTTACAGGGTAATGGTGAGTCGTGCGAGCTCGAGACAGGTAATGGAACGATCACCATTTCAGATACAAATTATAATGACTTGGAAGCTGAAACCTTAAACGGTGCTATTAATGCGGATGGTTATTTCAAAAAAATAGATGTGCAAACTTTTAATGGTGAAATTGTCTGCAAAAACTCCGAGCTAGATTGCGACTCTATACATGCTAAATCGATTACCGGAAAAGTCCAGCTGATCCTGCCGCCAGGAAAGGCAATCGAGGGAGAGTTGAAATCTAATTTAGGAGGTTTTAACGTAAGCTTGGAAGGGATGACCATCATCGAAGAAAAGAGTGATGTAGTTCAAAAGGTCCTTAAGTTTAAGACTGCTAAAGAGGAAGTTCCTGTGCTTCATGTATTTGCAGAAACCAAGACTGCAGCGATAACAGTTTCCTAGTGAAAATGAAAGCCCACCAGTTCAAATTGGGGGGCTTTCATTTATTTTTGTACGCTAATGATTGCTTTGTAACCATCTTTGGCTAACCTTTTGACAAGAGCCTCTGCATTTTTCTTTTCTGTAAAGGCACCTATTTGAACTTTATACATAATGGGGTTTACATCAGCTTGGAGGTTATAGTAGGCGAGGATGCTTTTAGCAATAGATTCTCCGCATTTTTTCCGGTACGCCGTAGTTTTTAAAAGAGATGCTTCTTTTTGATTGGTCATAAACCCGCATTCGACTAAAATGGCCGGACATCTTGTTTCGCGTAAAACCTGGAAATTGGCGGTTTTTACCCCTCTATTTTTTAACTGAGTAGCTTTAACAAGTTCGCTTTGGACCTTTTCAGCTATGGAAAGTGACTCTTTCGGTCTCGAGAGATAAATGAACGTTTCAATTCCATTTGCCTCATGCCAACTTCCAGAACCAAAGGCGTTTGCATGAATGGAGATATATAAGTCAGCTCCGAGTGAAATGGCTCTGTTTATACGTTCCTTAAGTGGAACATCTCGCCCGTCTTCATGAACAAAATGAACGGTGACTGCTTTTGATTTTTCTAAATAGAACTTCGTAAATTCAGCCGTTTCCCTATTGAATTCATATTCCTTCATACCCTCAGGAGATTGTTTGCCGGGAGTATTATACCCATGCCCTGCATCAATAATGATTTTCATGTAATTCTTTCCTTTCCAAAAATACTTTATCCATTATTATAATCAAACGAGTGGAATAAAAAGTAGCATGTTCATCAGAAAAAAAGAATAAATCGATAATGCTTTGTTTGGTTATTAACAGAAAAATGCTAAAATAGAAAAAGTATCGCTAAAAATAGTATCGCTCCAAAAGGAGGAAAGATATATGGCAAAAGTCCGTACAAAAGATATAGTTGAAGCATTCGGTCTAGAACTTATCAGCGGAGAAGAAGGAATTAATCGCCCAATTGTCACTAGTGACTTATCTCGTCCAGGACTTGAAATAGCTGGTTTTTTTGATTATTATCCTGCGGATCGAGTACAGCTCTTAGGTATGACGGAGATGTCGTTTTTTAATCGACTGAATGAGCCGGATCGAATACAGAGGATGGAAGAACTATGTAGGGACTTTACACCAGGCATTATCATTACGCGTGGTCAGGAAGTGCCAATAGAGTTGATTGAAGCATCTGAGCGGGAGTCCGTTCCTGTGATGAGATCTAATATGAAGACTACAAGGTTGTACAGCCGTCTGACCAACTTCCTTGAAAGTAGACTAGCACCAACTACAGCCGTTCATGGTGTATTAGTAGATATCTATGGCTTAGGTGTATTGATTACTGGAAAAAGCGGGGTCGGTAAAAGTGAGACAGCGCTTGAATTAGTGAAACGGGGCCATCGACTTGTTGCAGATGACTGTGTAGAAATCCGTCAGGAAGATCAGGATACGTTAGTCGGGAATGCTCCTGATTTAATTGAACATCTTCTTGAAATCCGAGGGTTAGGAATCATTAATGTAATGACGCTATTTGGGGCTGGTGCTGTCCGGAGCAATAAAAAAATCTCGATAGTCATTAATCTTGAACTATGGGAAAAAAATAAGCAATATGACCGAGTTGGTCTTGATGAAGAAAAAATGAAAATAATTGATACGGAAGTTACGAAAATAACTGTACCTGTCCGCCCCGGACGAAATTTAGCTGTTATTATTGAAGTGGCAGCCATGAACTATCGTCTAAAACGGATGGGAGTAAATGCTGCAGAACAATTTTCAGATCGTTTGAATCATGCAATTGCAGAACCGGATCATGATGAATTTTAATGAATAGGTATATAGGAAAAGAGGGGACGAAATGGAACAAGCTATACAGCCGCTGAATCCGATTGCAATTGATCTCGGGCCAATCCAAATACATTGGTATGGTCTAATTATCGGTTTCGGAGTGTTACTAGGTCTTATTATTGCTTTAAGGGAATCTGAGCGCAGAGGTCTTGATAAAGAAATATTTACAGATATGATATTGTTTGCTGTTCCAATTGCGATTATTAGTGCACGTATTTATTATGTCATCTTCCAGTGGGAGTACTATTCACAAAATCCTGGGGATATCATTAAGATATGGAATGGTGGAATTGCAATCCACGGTGCGTTAATCGGTTCGGTACTGACCGCGATGGTCTTTGCTAAGGTGAAGAAAGTCTCGTTCTGGAAGTTGGCTGATATCGCTGCACCGAGTTTATTGTTAGGTCAAGCAATTGGCCGTTGGGGTAATTTTATGAATCAGGAAGCGCATGGAGGAGAAATAACAAGATCGTTCTTGGAAAATATGCATCTGCCTGAATTCATTATTAACCAAATGTACATAAATGGAACGTATTATCATCCAACCTTTTTGTACGAATCGCTTTGGAATATTATCGGTGTAATTATTCTTCTAAGTTTACGTAAAGTGAACCTGCGTAGGGGCGAGCTATTTTTAACGTATGTATTCTGGTATTCTATTGGCCGTTTTTACATTGAAGGACTACGTACAGATAGCTTGATGCTAACGGAGTCACTACGTATCGCACAAGTGATTTCCATTGTGTTAATCGCTGTTGCTATTGCATTAGTGATCTTTAGAAGGGTCCGTGGATATGCCGAGAAAAGATATTTAGATGCTTAGAGAATATGTGTAAAGGGAGAGGGCATAGTGATAGTAGATTCAGTTAAAAAGGGGCTCCTTTCTGGCTTGAATACAACTTGGTCATTGGGAAAAGTGATTTTTCCAGTTACGTTGATTGTTACCGTGCTTCAATATACACCTGTATTGCCATGGATCATTAACTTGATAGCACCATTGATGAATCTCATCGGCCTTCCTGGTGACGCAGCAATCCCGCTCGTTCTAGGGAATTTTTTGAACTTATATGCAGCGATTGCAGGCATATTAACGCTAGACCTGACTGTGAAAGAGGTATTTATTATCGCAATGATGTTATCTTTTTCACATAATTTATTAATTGAATCAGGTGTGGCGATGAAAACTGGTGTCAAGTTGTGGATCATTTTAACTGTACGGATTGGACTGGCGCTTTTGTCTGCGGTTGTCATCAATCTCGTTTGGCAGGGCGGATCGGAAATGGCACAAGGAATTGCTATCCGGGAGACAGCCGAGATTACAGGGGTTGGTGCCATCCTTTTACATGGGGTTATGCAAGCTCTTTCCGGAATAGCCCAACTGGCGGTTATCGTTATCCCGCTTATGGTCGCCGTTCAAATCATGAAAGATTTAAAATGGCTAGAAGCTTTCTCAAAAGCTCTTGCTCCTTTTATGAGAGTTTTAGGGATGAAGCCAAATGCCTCTATGCCATTTGTAACAGGGTTGACGCTTGGTCTTGCATATGGGGCAGGTGTAATGATTCAAGCAGCGAAAGAAGATAATGTCTCGAAGAAGGATATGACGATTGCATTTATCTTTTTAGTTGCTTGTCATGCTGTTATAGAGGATACACTAATTTTTATTCCACTGGGGATTCCGGTTTTGCCGTTATTACTTATCAGATTAATCACCGCTATTGTGCTTACTATGGTGGTCGCTTATATTTGGAATCGGACTGACAGTGTGCAGAGGAAGGAAGCCGTATATGAACAGTAACATAACTACATTATTATTTGACCTTGATGGAACGTTAATCAATACTATTGAATTGATTATCGACTCTTTTACAAAAACTTTAGATCATTATTGTCCGGGACAGTTCAAGCGGGAGGATATTATTCCATTTATCGGCCCGACTTTGGTTGATACGTTTTCGTCTATAGATCCGGAACGTATAGATGAAATGATCGCTTTCTATCGGGAGCACAATTGGAAGAATCATGATTTACTTGTGACACAGTATGACGGTGTGTTTGAAACAATTCAAACTTTGATGCAGAGTGGCTATAAATTGGCGGTCGTTACGACGAAGAGACGTGATGTCGTCGAAAAAGGTCTGCGTTTAAGCAAACTTGACCAATTCTTTGAAGTCGTGGTCACTCTGGATGATGTGGAAAAAGCCAAGCCGGATCCAGAGCCGCTGGTAAAAGCGTTAAACCAACTCGGTTCGGTTCCTGAAGAGGCAATCATGGTTGGAGACAGTTATCATGATATTCTTGGTGGGAAAAATACTGGTACCAAAACAGCGGGGGTCGCGTGGTCGATTAGAGGACGTGAATTTTTAGAAAGCTATCATCCTGACTATATGCTAGAGCAAATGGCTGACTTACTGAATATCATAGAGATTGAAAAGCATACAGAGGTTAGAAAATGAGACGCACGACCCGCTATCCGGTAGAAGGGGCTAATTCACTTTGGCATGTGTATAAGACCGTACCATTCTGGAAAGTCGTGAAGAACTTTGTGGTGATTCAGTTAGCGCGTTATACACCGTTTTTAGGCATGAAGAATTGGCTTTACAGGACTTTTTTACATATGAAAGTTGGAAAGCATACTTCATTCGCCTTGATGGTCATGCCGGATGTGATGTTTCCAGAAAAAATATCTGTGGGGAAAAATACTGTCATCGGCTATAATACGACGATTCTTGCTCATGAATATTTAATTAATGAATATCGGTTAGGAGAAGTCGTGATTGGAGACGAAGTATTGATTGGAGCCAACTCAACTATTCTCCCAGGACTTACAATTGGAAATGGATCGATTGTCTCTGCTGGTACACTAGTCCATAAAGATGTTCCCGAGGGAGCTTTTGTCGGAGGAAATCCAATGAAAATCATTTATACAAAAGAGGAAATGCTGAATCGGGAACAGCAAACTTCTTTATGAAAATAAGGACTTACCATTCTATGTGGCAAGTCCTTTTTAATGTAATTTGGGGTATAGTGAAGTCAATTCATTCTTTATTTGGCCGATGAATTCGTCAATCGATATATTCTCTTCGTTAGTTGTAGTATCATACGTATTTTTTAATATTTGAAAAAACTTATCCTGAGCTTTTTTATCCATTTTGAATTTGTCCTCCTACCCTTTTTTTATGGAGAGAGGGCTGCAAAAGCATGCAGCCCTCATTTTTAATTGTCTATTTCCGATTTAAGTAAATCAGCGATCAGTACATACCTTTCAGGTGCATTACCAATATATGAGAATGGGTAGCAGGTTGTTACAGTAAGTGTGGATTTAGGCTTGGGAACAATCACCGTACGGTCATCAGCATCAACGATACGGACCTTCCTCACTTTATAGGTAAACGTGCCAGCTTCTGTTTTGGTAATAAGCAAGTCACCTTTTCCAACTTCACCAAGCTTTCTGAAAATGGTATCTCGATGTCCAGATAAAACGGAATTATCCATCTCACCTGGTAGGACCGACTCAGCGAAATGACCGACACCCTTTTCAAGTTCATCTTCATTCGTTCCATGGTAGATCGGAAGTGTTGCCTCAAGCTTTGGAATATAAAGCTCACCTATTAAATCACCTGTTTCCGGTCGTGTATCATATAGTTCATCCTCGTCCGGAGTATCAGCCTTTGTTTCTGGGTGTTTAGCTGTTGCCTCAGTTGTTTCAGACTTATTCCATTTATATATGGCATATCCTTTTAACAGTGTATAAGCGTTCGTCGTTGTAAAATAAAAACCCACGATCAAAAAGCAGGCCGCAGTGGCAATCAACCATCTTTTTTTGTGCTTAGAATGCCTATTTTCGCTCATTTTACTTAACGAGTCTCGCTTTTCTAAATAATCCAAATGCAAAGGCTATCATGATTAAACCGATTAATGAACCGAATAGGTAATTGCCAGCTGTTTTAGGCATCACTCCGCCTTTTACAGTTTTATGTGTGGGTTTCTTCTTTATTTTTTTTACATTCACCACTTTAGATTTTACATCCACCACTTTAGATATGACCTCAGTAGACTGTTTTAGGTCATTACCGGTTTCTTTTACTAAATTGGAACCAATCATTTCACCTGTCAATTTAAAATCTAGTAAAAGGTTGCCGCTTAAATCATAGATTGAAACTAGTAAACTAGCATTCGTCAATTCATCAAGCTTGAATAATGCTTCAAGGGATAGGTTTGTGGTGACACCGTCCTGTATTAAGGCAAATTTGAATTGAATTTGTAGCAAGCTTTGCAAATCATTATAAATCGAAAGCAATTCCGCTACTTGTTCCGCAGACAATTCATCAATTGTTTCAAAATATTCGAATTGGTCCATCCTATCGGAAATCGCCATTAGACGATCTTCAAAAGCTGGGTCCTCGACGATGGGTAAAAGGTGATTCATGAATCTTTCAAGCTCTTCGTCTGTAAGACCGATCTCAGTAAAGAGTCCATCCATTAAATCGAGCATCTCTTCCTCATCATATTCCATGTCTTCCTCATCATAATCCATTTCTAAATTAATTAGATCTTCAATGTCATAAATGAAGTGGAAGGTATCGATAATGGATTCTCCTTCTTCAAGTTCGCCGTATTCAATTAATAAGTCCGTAAGTTCTTCTTCGGTCATTTCATATTCATTAAGCAGATTCTGTAAAGTCTCTGGAGTGACAGTCGGTCCCAACGTATCACGCAGCTCTGCTACCGATTCTAACTCATCTAATGTCAAGTCGTAGTATGCTAAATAATCTTCCAGTTCAACTTGTGTCATTCTTATTTCAGTCAGATATGCTTTAAGCTCATCCTGGTTAATCATAGTTGCGGCAAAGCTCTTTGTTCCGCTAAAACCAAGCGAAAAAAGAACGACACATGCAACAAAAAACGAAAAAATTCTCTTCAATCTCATTTCCCCCTAAAATAAAATAATACCAATCTCCTAAAAAGTATAAGACAGCCTGAACAAAAGGTATACATCAATAACAAAGATTGACTGAAGATAGGTATATGGGTCTGGGAAATAGGATCTGACCCTTTACTTTTTATTCCAAAACCTTGCTGCTGTAAGTATCAGTAACCGTTATTTATTTTGGGAAATAAGGTCAGGCACCTTTTTCTTGACGGGAGATAGGGGCAGGAGTAAACTATTAATAACTTCATCTTGTTACCATATTAGCGAACTAAAGTGATTTAATAGATAATTTCGAGTATTTATATGATTATGTTATTTTTTTTGATACTATTTTATATGTTAGCCCAGTGGGTTTTAAGAGTTTTATCTTGGAAAGATAATTGTATATACAAAAATGAGTACTTGTAATGACATTGGTTTTTGCTTAAAGGCGGACCGATTGGAAATATATATAAAGTAACCATTATTCAAAAGGATGTGCAGTCGTGACTAAGCCATTTATGTTTGAGAAACCGTTAGGCATGAGAGATACACTGCCGGTGCTGTATGAAACGAAAGCCTCGGTCCGAAATAAAATGAGTGATGAAATCAAGAAGTGGGGTTATCAATTTATTGAAACGCCTACTTTGGAATATTATGAAACAATTGGTGAAGCTTCAGCTATTTTGGATCAGCAGTTGTTTAAACTGCTTGATTCTCAGGGCCATACGCTTGTACTTCGACCGGATATGACAGCCCCTATTGCACGAGTTGCGGCATCCAAACTGCTAAAACAGCAAATACCGCTTCGCCTTGCCTATTCAGCAAATGTGTACCGCGCTCAGCAGCGTGAAGGCGGCCGACCAGCAGAATTCGAACAGATAGGTATTGAATGTATCGGAAATAAGTCCATCTGTGCCGACGCTGAAATGATTGCGTTACTGGCAGATGTTTTAAAGGCATCCGGACTTCAGGAATTTAAGGTTTCCATTGGTCATATCGGATTTTTACAGGAATTTTTCGTGAGCATTCTAGGTACGGAAGAAAGAGCCTCTGTATTAAGGAAGTTTTTATATGAGAAGAATTATGTAGGTTTTAGGGAGCATGTAAAATCACTGCCGCTTTCATCTATTGATAAACAAAGGCTCATCGAGTTTATTTCATTAAGAGGTAGTGAAGACACGCTGACAAAAGCTTTGGATTTAGTTGAAAACAACAAAGGACAAGATTCTTTAGGTGAACTGAAGGAATTATCTGCGCAGTTGAAAGAATTTGGCGTGGCTCAATATGTGAGCTTTGATTTAACATTAGTCAGCCATATGAGCTATTACACAGGAACTTTATTTGAAGTGTATGCAGATCAAGTAGGTTCACCAATCGGTAATGGTGGCCGCTACGATAACCTGCTTGAAAAATTCGGCTGGAATGCTTCTGCTACGGGTTTTGCCATCCGTGTGGATCGTCTTGCTGAAGCACTTGGGGAACCTATGCAGCCTGTTGCGCCGGAATGTATTTTATTCACTCCCGAACGCAGAATGGAAGCACTTGATTTTGCAAAATCAAAAAGATCTGAAGGAAAACGGGTGACGATTCAAGATATCACGGTCGTTCAAAATGTTGATGCGTTTACTAGAACATTTTCGGAAGTGCATTTATTTGTGGGGAATGGAGGGAATGGAAAAGATGAATAATAGCTTTTTAACAATTGCGATGCCTAAAGGGAGAATCTTTGAAGAAGCGGCAGAGCTATTAAGAAAGGCCGGTTTCCGTCTACCTCCTGAGTTTGATGATTCCCGGAAATTAATTCTTGAAGTAGAAGAGGAGAATCTACGTTTCATTTTAGCTAAACCGATGGATGTTGTAACCTATGTGGAACACGGTGTAGCGGACATTGGAATTGCAGGTAAGGATGTTATGTTAGAGGAAGAACGAGATGTATATGAGTTACTTGATTTGAAAATCAGTGCCTGCTACTTAGCTGTTGCTGGTCTTCCTGGTACGAAAATTAGCGATATCGCGCCCAAAATAGCCAGTAAATATCCAAATGTAGCCTCTGGTTATTTCCGTGAACAGGGAGAGCAAGTCGAAATTATTAAATTGAACGGATCTATTGAGTTAGCTCCTTTAATTGGCTTAGCTGAACGAATTGTGGATATCGTTTCAACGGGACAGACGTTGAAGGAAAACGGTCTTGTTGAATATGCGAAAATTGCTGATGTGACTTCAAGGTTGGTGGCAAACCCTGTCAGCTACAGGATAAAAGAAGCAAGGATTACTGAAATTGTGGATCGCTTAGCAGAAATTATAGAATAGTAAAAGAATCGCTAATGAGGTGAGCGTATGAAAATTGAACGGTTAGCAGAAGGAATTTCACTGAAGCGCTCTGTTGATGCAGGTACGGCTGATCAACGAAAAGCGGTTCAGGATATTATTTATGATGTAAGAAAAAGCGGAAACGTCGCTTTACATAATTATACTGAGCGTTTTGATGGTGTAAGTCTTGAGGAATTACTCGTTTCCGAACAGGAAATTGAAGAAGCAACAGCAGCATTAACAGTAGAGCAGCTTGCAATAATCCAAGAAGCGGCAGATAATATTCGATTGTTTCACGAGAAACAAATTCGCAATTCATGGATTACCACTGATGATACGGGAACAATGCTTGGACAAAAATTAACACCTCTTGATGCGGTTGGAGTGTATGTCCCAGGTGGCACAGCAGCATACCCTTCATCTGTACTGATGAACACAATGCCGGCTAAAGCTGCAGGGGTGGAACGAATCGTTATGGTATCTCCTCCAGGAAAAGATGGAAAATTAACGCCAGCGGTTTTAGCTGCAGCGAAAATTGCAGGAGTGACAGAAATCTATAAGGTTGGAGGCGCTCAGGCTATAGCGGCTCTTGCTTATGGGACAGAAACAATTGTGAAAGTTGATAAAATAGTAGGTCCAGGAAATATTTATGTGGCGTTAGCAAAGCGGGAAGTATTCGGGGACGTTGCCATCGATATGATTGCCGGGCCTAGCGAAATAGCCGTGTTAGCTGACGATTCCGCAATTGCTTCAGAAGTGGCAGCGGACTTGCTATCACAGGCAGAGCATGATGCCCGTGCTTGCAGTGTTCTGGTGACGACTTCAATGGAGCTGGCTGAAGAAGTGTCAGCGGAAGTGAACAAGCAGGTAGCGTTACTTCCACGCCGTGATATTGCAGCTGCATCCATTAACGATTATGGACGGATTGTTGTATGCGAAAATATGGTGGAAGCTGTTGGGGCCATCAATGAACTGGCACCAGAGCATTTAGAAATTGTGACCTATAATTCACTCGAAGTAATGGCTAAAATTCGCCATGCAGGGGCCATCTTTATTGGTCGCTTTAGTTCGGAGCCAGTCGGTGATTATTTTGCAGGCCCAAACCATGTGTTGCCTACTAATGGGACGGCCCGCTTTTCCAGTCCGCTGAATGTGGATGATTTCCAAAAGAAGTCCAGCATCATCATGTACAGCGAAACCGCCTTCCGTCAAAATGCGGAGAAAATCGCTGCCTTTGCCCGCATGGAAGGCCTCGAAGCTCATGCCCGCGCAATCGAATCTCGCGGTGCGAATAAACTTGGGAAATAGGGCCTGACCCCTGAAAATAATACGGAAAACATTGATATAAAAGTATTTGTAATGCATTTTTGCATCTGGGAAATGGGGTCTGACCCCAATGAGGAGGAGTTGTAATGGAGCGTTTTGCTAGTGTGGAGCGGAAGACGAATGAGACTGATATAAGCTTGAAGTTTGGTGTGGATGGGGAAGGGAATTCCTCAATTATGACGGGTGTTCCGTTTATGACGCATATGCTTGATTTGTTCACGAAGCACGGGAAGTTTGATTTGACCGTTGATGCGAAGGGTGATACAGAAGTCGATGATCATCATACAACTGAAGATATTGGTATTTGCTTAGGTCAAACATTATTGGAAGCTCTTGGAGACAAGCGTGGTATAAAGCGTTACGGAAATGCTTTCGTACCTATGGATGAAGCACTTGCGCAGGTTGTCATCGATTTAAGTAATCGGCCGCATCTTGAGTTTCGTGCAGAGTTTCCTTCACAAAAGGTTGGTACATTCGATACTGAATTAGTGCACGAGTTCCTTTGGAAGTTCGCGCTTGAAGCCCGGATGAACCTTCATGTTGTCGTTCATTACGGTCACAACACGCATCATATGATTGAGGCGATATTTAAAGCGCTTGGGCGTGCATTGGACGAAGCTACTACCATTGATCCTCGTGTTAAAGGTATTCCTTCAACGAAAGGAATGTTGTAAATGATAGGAATCGTCGATTACGGAATGGGGAATTTATTCTCTGTCAGTAAAGGGCTGGAACGACTTGGAGCTGACTCATTCATTTCCGATGATCCAGAAGAACTTTCTAAAGCGACAGGCATTATTCTTCCCGGTGTCGGTTCTTTCAGAGATGCTATGAGTCTTTTGGAAAAACAAAAGCTTGATGAATTCCTGAAAAAATACGTAGCCGGTGGAGGTTATTTATTAGGCATATGCTTGGGTATGCAGCTTCTCTTTGATGAAAGCGAGGAAAATGGACCAGCAAAAGGATTATCTCTCATCCCAGGTAAAGTCGTTCGTTTTACGGGGATGGATGCCAATGAGATGACTTATAAGGTGCCGCACATGGGCTGGAATCGTCTTGAATTTAAACATGTATCGCCAGTGATCGAAGGCCTTGAAGAGGAACACGTTTATTTCGTCCATTCTTATTACGCTGATACTGATGAGTCATACATTACCGCTTCAGCAACTTATGATGTGGAAGTACCGGCGATTGTTGGCAAAGGAAATGTATTTGGGATGCAGTTTCATCCGGAAAAAAGCGGCCAGATGGGCATGTCACTCTTGAAAAATTATTTGACATTAGTAGAAGGGAAGGGAAAAGCTTGAGCAACTTTACGATTTACCCAGCGATTGATATGCGTGGAGGCAAATGCGTTCGCTTAATCCAGGGAGACTACAATCAGGAAACGGTTTATGGCGATTCCCCCTTTGATATGGCTAAAAGTTTTGCGGACCAAGGAGCGGATTGGATACATATGGTTGATCTGGATGGAGCTAAAGAAGGCGTTCGTATCAACGATTCCTACGTTATTAAAGCAGCCAAAGAGTTAGGTGCCCGCGTCCAAATTGGCGGAGGCATTCGAACGGAGCAGGACATTGCTCATTATCTTGATAATGGTGTAGAGCGTGTAATTCTAGGCAGCTCGGCCGTTTCAGACCCGGAATTTACTAAAGATATGATCAGAAAATATGGAAACCATATCGCGATTGGCATTGATGCGAAGGATGGTAAGGTTGCCACTCATGGCTGGCTTCAAACGTCAGAAACACAGGCCATAGAGCTTGGGAAACTACTAGCTGATGCTGGTGCAGAGACATTTATCGTGACCGATATCGCAACAGACGGCATGCTTTCAGGGCCAAATGTGCACGGGATTGTGGCTATGGCGAAGGCAACTGGCAAAAATGTAATTGCTTCTGGCGGCATTAGTTCGCTCGAAGATCTAATCACCCTCAAGGAGTATGAAGCTCAAGGTGTTGCAGGGGCGATTATTGGCAAGGCGCTTTATACTAATCGCTTTACTGTAAAAGAAGCGGTAGAAAAGGTGCGTGGTTAAATGCTGACCAAACGAATTATTCCTTGTCTGGATGTAAAAGACGGACGTGTGGTTAAGGGGATACAATTTGTTTCCTTAAGGGATGCCGGGGATCCAGTCGAGCTAGCTGCCTTTTACGACCAAGAAGGTGCTGATGAGCTTGTCTTTCTTGATATTTCTGCTTCACACGAAGGTAGGGAAACGATTGTAGACGTCGTTCAAGCGGTTGCAGGCAGTCTAGCAATCCCGTTTACAGTTGGCGGCGGTATTAATTCGCTAGCTGATATGAAGAAGATTCTACGTGCTGGTGCAGATAAAGTATCTTTAAATACAGCAGCTGTTTTACGACCTGACTTAATTAATGAAGGTTCCGATTATTTTGGTGCTCAATGTATCGTAATTGCTATTGATGCGCGATATGATGAAGAGCTTGGTTCATGGCGCGTTTATACCCATGGCGGTCGAAAACCGACTGAATGGGAAGTAATTGATTGGGCGAAGGAAGCGGTCACACGTGGTGCTGGTGAAATTTTATTGACAAGCATGGATTGTGACGGAGAAAAACAGGGCTTTAATATCGCATTAACAAAAGCGGTATCGGAAGCAGTTTCGGTTCCTGTTATTGCTTCTGGCGGTGCAGGTAACGCGGAGCATTTCCAGGAAGCATTTGAAGAAGGAAAAGCGGACGCAGGGTTAGCAGCCTCAATTTTTCATTATAAAGAAACATCTGTTAAAGAAGTCAAAACGTTTCTCAAACAACAAGGAGTGGTTGTACGATGAATCTCGAAACTATTAGATATGACGAAAAAGGTCTGGTTCCGGCGATTGTCCAAGATGCAGGAACTGGCGAAGTGCTGACACTTGCTTATATGAATAAAGAATCCTTGCAATTATCCATAGAAAAAGGAGAAACCGTGTTCTTCAGCCGTTCACGCAATGAGTTATGGCATAAGGGAGAAACGAGTGGAAATACGCAAAAAATCACAGAAATGAAGTATGACTGCGATCAGGATGCAATAGTCGTTCGTGTTGTTCCTGCAGGGCCGGCATGCCATACAGGTGCAACAAGCTGTTTCAGCGAAACGATTTATCAAAATAAAGAAGCGCAACAAGCGGTACAGACAAATGTGACTTTCTTGACGGAATTAGAGAAATTGATTGGAAAAAGAAAAACGGAAATGCCTGAAGGATCTTATACAACCTACCTATTCGATAAGGGCGTTGATAAAATCTTGAAAAAAGTAGGGGAAGAAGCTGCTGAAGTAATCATTGCTGCTAAAAACCGCGATGCTGAAGAGCTTTCTATGGAAAGTGCAGACCTTCTCTATCACTTATTTGTTCTTCTTCAAGAACAAGAATTGCCTTTCCAAGCAGTGCTTGATGTACTGAAGGCCAGACATTCTGATAAAGACGAACCTAAAGAAAATGAATAAATAAATAGTCAAATACCCTCCCAAATCCGGAGGGTATTTTTCCTTATAAGGTTTTTTTCTGTGTGTTTACGACGACAATCATCAACGAATCAAGGTAAAATTTAAAAGTCATGAGCCCGGAAGATTACCGGGTTCATGCCCTCAAGGCTGCCTAATTAAATAAAGTGTCTAACTTTTTGGGTTCACTTCATAATCTTGGCTCTTTTTTACACCTGTGAAGGAAAACATTTATGAGAAAATGATGATTCAAAACCCGTGTATTTTGCCTGATAATTTCTAAATAAAAGTATCATAAATCCGTTTTCCATTTTCTTGAATTATTCGGCAAAAATTCTTCAATATGTTATAATACTATGGTTAATCAACTTGTAGATGGAGGATTACATGAGTAAAGACTCTAAATTTGGCCAACAGGCAAAAATTCTAACCTTTCACCCGACAGGTGAGTATTATTTCACCAAGGGTCTAAAAGCATATCATAGACGAGAACTACCTAAATCAAAAAAATACTTGGAACGTGCGCTGGAACTTGAACCGTCAGAACCGATGATAGCCTGTCAATTGGCAATCACCTGCTCAGAGATCGGTGAATATAATTATTCAAATAACCTCCTGGAAAATATCTTGGATGTGATGGATCCATATATGTCGGAATGCCATTACTTCCTGGCGAATAATTATGCTCATTTAGGCATGTTCAAGGAGGCTTACCGCCACGCGAGTGCATACCTGGATAAAGAAGAAGACGGAGAGTTCAGCGATGATGCAGAGGATCTTCTTGAACTCATTACCTTCGAGTCGGATGAATCCGAAGAAAATCTCTTTAAGCATGATGGACTTATTTCCAAGCAGGAAAAGGCTCGTGAGTATTTAGAATCGGGGAATTTCCCTAAGGCAATTGAAGTACTAAAAGAAACGATTGCCGAATACCAGGATTATTGGTCGGCTTATAATAATCTAGCACTTGCTTATTTTTACCTTGGTCAGGTAGATGAAGCCTTTGAAACGTTGGATGAGGTACTTGAAAAAAGTCCAGGAAACTTACATGCGCTTTGTAATCTGGTGGTTTTCCATCATTATCAACAGGATGAGGATAAGGTGGAAGAGCTCATACAAATGCTCGAAAAAATTCGGCCGATGTTATCTGAACATCGCTTCAAGCTTGGTGCGACTTTCGCGTTAATCGGGAACTATGCATCCGCATATAAATGGCTAAAAATATTGCAGAAACAAGGGTTTGAAGGAGATGGAACCTTCTACTATTGGCTTACTATATCGGCCTTCCACTTAGGACATGAACAGGCAGCTAGAAAAGCTTGGAAAAAGGTTGTAGAAATGAATCCGGAAAAAGAAGGCATGGAGCCTTGGGGAGATATGAATGCAACTTCTGATGGTTTTGAACATCATTTTCCTTCCATTATAAAACGGCTTGAAAGCGAATTTATTGAAGAAAGACTGTTTGCTATTTTCCTTTTGAAACATTCGGTTCATAAGCAAAAGCTATTGAAAAACCAGGTCCTCAACCTGAATCAGAACTTCACTGACTTGGAAAGGGATTATGCAGACCTGGTGCAAGCTCCTGCAAAAAATCGTCAACTGACACCCATTGATTTTGCCGATCGAACGGCTGAATTATTATATCAGCATTTTCAACCGATTCAATTAGATGAAGCTGGGCTCTATTTAATGTGGTTTTCTGTCTTCATCGAAGCGGTTAATTCAGAGCAAAAGCTTAATAATCCAGCAGGCTGGGCATCTGCAGTCGAATACGTGTGGAATCAGCTTAAAAATGAAAAGATGAGCAAGCAGGCAATAGCAGACAAACATTTCATATCGGTGTCGACCTTATCGAAGTATGTAAAATTGGTTCAAACGCTCCTAGAGTGAGCAGATATTTGGACGAAAAATTATTTGTTATATAGGATAATAGGTAGGGAACACTAACCTTAGTGAAGGTTCCATTTGTTATGGAATATGGAGGAGTGAGAACATGTCTGAAAAAATTTATGACGTTGTTATTATCGGAGCTGGTCCTGCTGGGATGACGGCTGCTGTCTATACATCACGTGCGAACCTTTCAACATTGATGTTAGAACGCGGAGTACCAGGCGGCCAAATGGCGAACACAGAGGAAGTTGAAAACTATCCAGGATTCGACACAATCCTCGGACCTGAACTTTCAACAAAAATGTTTGACCATGCCAAGAAATTTGGTGCGGAGTATGCCTATGGTGATGTTAAGGAAATCATCGACGGGGAAGAGTATAAAACAATTGTTGCCGGTTCTAAAGAATTTAAAGCTCGTTCGATCATTATTTCTTCAGGTGCCGAATACAAGAAAATCGGCGTTCCTGGCGAAAAAGAATTAGGCGGACGTGGTGTATCGTATTGTGCTGTTTGTGATGGAGCATTCTTCAAAGAAAAAGAACTGTTCGTTATCGGCGGAGGAGACTCTGCAGTTGAAGAGGGTGTGTACCTAACTCGTTTTGCTTCGAAAGTAACGATCGTTCACAGACGTGAAGAGCTTCGTGCACAGAAAATCCTTCAGGATCGTGCGTTTGCCAATGAAAAAATTAACTTCATCTGGAATCATACTTTGAAGCAAATTAATGAAGAAGGCGGTAAAGTTGGTGGTGTCACTCTTGTTTCCACAGTAAATGGAGAAGAGAAAGTAATGGACGCAGACGGTGTATTCATCTATATCGGAATGTTGCCACTAACTAAGCCATTTGAAAAATTAGGCATCTTGAATTCTACAGGCTACATCGAAACGAATGATCGGATGGAAACACGGGTCCCAGGTATTTTTGCTGCTGGAGATGTTCGTGAAAAAACTTTGCGCCAAATTGTTACAGCAACAGGTGATGGAAGTATTGCTGCTCAATCTGTTCAGCATTATGTGGAAGAACTTCAAGAAAAGTTGCAACCGAAGGCTTAAGTATTATAATTTATATACAAAAATTTACACATCGTAATTCTGTTTTAATTATGTTGTAACACCAGTGAAATAATGATTGGGTATAGTAAGAGTAGAAGTTGACCCCCTTTTATTATAAAACGTTGAGGACACAGATTAAGAATCTGTGTCCTTTTTTTCGTTTCCTGCTTTAAGACTATATCTTCCCTACCATTTTCTAGGAAGAATCAATATGTTGTAATAGAAAGTAAGATAGCCATCTGCATTTAGGGAATGAAAGTGGAGAAGAATAGGAGGTAAGCTAGAGAAGAAATTTACTCGGTAATTCCACGAGATGAATATTCCCCCAATGCAGGAAGGTTACTTTATTGTTAGCTTATTTCAAAAATAGTATAATGATAAGATATACTAAACATATATCATTCATAAGGGTAAGATTTAAAATACAGCTTGTTTGAACTATAAGCATTTGTAAATCGCCAAATGGATGTCTAGCGGCGGTTTAAAGATATAAACTGAATCTCTGGAACACAAGAGTGAAGGTTTCTATAGTCGAGCAGAGGCCAATTTGAGGTGAAGAACGTGCAACGTGTCACAAACTGTGTATTGATTAAGGATAATCAAATCTTATTATTAAAAAAACCAAGACGCGGATGGTGGGTAGCTCCTGGTGGCAAGATGGAGCCCGGAGAATCTATACGTGATGCCTGTATAAGAGAATTTCGCGAAGAAACAGGTGTTTATTTAAAAAACCCTACCATCAAAGGCATTTTCACCTTCATTATGAAGGATGGGGATAAGGTGTTGTCAGAATGGATGATGTTTACTTTCTTTGCTACGGACTCTGATGGTGTCAATGTAGATGTATGTGAAGAAGGGGAGCTTTTCTGGCACCCTATAGAAGATGTTAAAAAGCTGAAAATGGCTGAAGGGGATTTTCACATTCTGGACTATATGGTTCATGGAAGTGGAATTATTTACGGAACGTTTACCTATACACCTGAATTTAAGTTGCTTTCTTATCGACTAGATCCAGGTTAATATTTACTTATAAAAAAGATTGCTATACATGGGGGCGGAGAAAAATGAGTACAGGGCAGATGAATGAAACGCAATTGGTCATCATAACTGGAATGTCAGGAGCAGGAAAGACAGTGGCGGTTCAAAGTTTTGAAGACCTCGGCTTTTTTTGCGTCGATAATTTGCCGCCCACTTTATTGCCAAAGTTTTTGGAGTTAATGAAGGACTCTGGGAATAAGATGAATAAAGTAGCACTTGTTATGGATTTACGGGGGAGAGAATTTTTTGATTCCTTATTTCTTGCTTTGGACAAATTAACAGAAACATCATCGGTCTCACCAAGAATTCTTTTTCTTGAAGCTGATGATGATTCCTTGGTCCGTCGATATAAGGAAACGAGAAGGACCCATCCATTAGCTCCATTAGGCCGGCCATTAGAAGGTATTAAAATGGAACGGGAACTCTTGGATGAACTAAAAGGAAGGGCTCAGTTGATTTTTAATACTTCACAGCTGAAGCCACGTGAACTTAGGGAAAAAATTGCTTCAGAATTTTCAACGGATAAAAGTGTAGGATTTACAGTCAATGTCATGTCCTTTGGGTTCAAGCATGGTCTACCTATAGATGCAGACCTTGTGTTTGATGTACGTTTTCTACCCAATCCGTACTATATTGACCACATGAGGCCAAAGACGGGGTTGGAGCAAGAAGTATCTAGCTACGTTTTAAAATGGAGTGAGACACAAAAGTTTTTAGAAAAGGTAACAGATCTGCTTACCTTTATGCTTCCATATTATAAGCGTGAAGGGAAAGCGCAACTTGTTATTGCGATTGGGTGTACAGGAGGTCAGCACCGTTCTGTAGCATTGACTGAGTATATTTCGAACTACTTCCAAAAGGATTACAGGGTTCAGGTGTCTCATCGAGATATCGAAAAAAGTAAGGGGAAAGTAAAAGATGTTAAATAAAAAGAACCGGCCTAAAGTTGTGATCATTGGAGGGGGAACCGGCCTTCCGGTTTTATTAAGAGGATTAAAGAAGCATCCAGTGGATATAACAGCAATCGTTACGGTAGCTGATGATGGTGGAAGTTCAGGGCGCCTTCGTGAGGACATGGATATCCCCGCACCTGGTGATATTCGTAACGTTCTTGCTGCATTGTCAGATGTAGAGCCTCTTGTTGAGCAAATGTTTCAGCATCGCTTTCAGAGTAAAAATGAGTTGTCCGGGCATTCGTTGGGGAATCTGATTCTCGCTGCTATGACCTCATTAACGGGAGATTTCGTCCATGCAATCCAGGAAATGAGTAAATTCTTGAATGTCCGGGGTAAAGTACTGCCAGCTGCCAACCAAAGTGTGGTTCTCCAAGCGGAAATGGATGATGGATCGATTGTTACTGGAGAATCCAAAATCCCCTTTTCAGGAAAGAAAATAAAAAAAGTATTTCTGTCGCCCCAACATATAAAGCCGCTAAGTGAAACTCTCCAAGAAATCAAGCAGGCAGATCTTATCGTCATCGGTCCAGGAAGCTTATACACTAGCATTCTGCCTAATCTACTTGTTCCAGGTCTTGGTGAAGAAGTAGGCCGCTCTAAGGCGAAGAAAGTGTACATTTGCAATTTAATGACACAAGCAGGCGAGACGCTGGATTATAGCGCAAGCGATCATATAAAAGCTATATATGATCATATGGGAAATGCATATATTGACAGGATACTTGTTAATAATGAGGAAATACCGTCTGAAATTCAGGAACGTTATAAAGCTGAATATGCCAAACCGGTTGTGTACGATGTGGAAAGTTTAAAAAGAATGGGTCTTGAAATCATACAAGAACGCATTTTTAGCTATGAAGGTAATGTAATACGCCATGACACAAAAAAAGTGGCAGATTTGCTTTATAATATGCTGGTAAATGAAACGAAAAGTCATATAGTTCCGTAGATATAAGTGGATACTGCTTTTTGACTAATAAAAAGAGATTACCTGCGTTCGATTGGGGGTGAAATGGATGTCTTTTGCTTCAGAAACAAAAAAAGAGCTTACTACATTGGAAGGAAAGGATTGTTGCGGAAAAGCAGAATTGTGTGCACTTATCCGGATGAATGGATCCCTTTCATTTTCTAATCGGAAGCTTGTTGTGGATATTCAAACTGAAAATGCAGCGATTGCCAGACGGATTTACACGCTGTTGAAAAAAAGTTATGAGGTCCAGGTCGAGCTGCTGGTTCGTAAAAAGATGAAGCTTAAAAAGAATAATGTTTATATTGTCAGGATGTCATCTGGAGGGCAGCGGATTTTAACCGATTTAGAAATTTTAGGCGAGGGCTTTGAAATTCTCCATGCTATATCCGATACTATTGTTGGGAAAAAATGTTGTAAGCGTTCATATCTAAGAGGTGCATTTCTTGCGGGAGGTTCGGTCAATAATCCGGAAACGTCTTCCTATCATCTTGAGATTTTCTCACTTTATAAAGAGCACAATGATGCGCTTTGTGAGCTAATGAATAAGTTTGGTTTAAAGGCTAAGACGCTAGAACGTAAAAAAGGGTATATCATTTATTTAAAAGAAGCCGAAAAAATTGCAGAGTTTTTAAGTATTGTGGGAGCTCATTCAGCTTTATTAAGGTTTGAGGATGTAAGAATTGTCCGTGATATGCGTAATTCCGTAAATCGCCTTGTGAATTGTGAAACAGCTAATTTGAACAAAACGATTGGGGCCTCATTGCGTCAGGTTGAAAATATCCATTACATTGAGGATACGGTAGGATTAAATATTTTACCAGATAAGCTTCGGGAAATTGCGGAGCTAAGGATAGCATTTCAGGATATAACATTAAAGGAACTTGGAGAAATGGTATCAGGAGGAAACATCAGTAAGTCGGGGATTAATCATCGGTTGCGAAAAATTGATGAAATAGCTGATAGACTCCGTGGAGGAGAAGCTATTGCTGCGAAAAAATAAAGCTAACAGGGGAGATCAAGATGGTGGAAAAACAAGTAGAAGTACGACTAAAAACAGGTTTACAAGCACGACCGGCTGCTCTTTTTGTTCAAGAAGCTAACCGCTTTCATTCAGATGTTTTCCTTGAAAAAGAAGGAAAAAAAGTGAATGCAAAAAGTATTATGGGATTAATGAGTCTTGCCATTAGCTCTGGCGTGTCCGTCAAGCTTATTGTTGAAGGCCGTGATGAAAAAGAAGCAATAGAGGCATTAGAAGAATTCGTACAGCAAGAAGGATAAAATAAGAGGGTGCCGACAAGCATCCTCTTAAAGTTTTCACATAAAAGAAAAAGGACTCAAAAGTCGCTTTATGCTACTTTCGAGTCCTTTAGTTTTATTATTTGTCTTTTTTATCTTCAAGATTGCTACGAGTGATGACTTTGTCAATCAAGCCATATTCAAGAGCTCTTTCAGAGGTCATGAAGTTATCGCGTTCTGTATCTCTTTGAAGGACTTCTATAGGTTGTCCAGTACGTTCTGCTAGGATTTGGTTTAATTTGTCTTTCAAGTGAAGGATACGGCGTGCTGCAATTTCAATTTCCGTTGCTTGACCTTGAGCTCCTCCAAGTGGTTGGTGAATCATGACTTCACTGTTTGGCAGGGCATAACGTTTGCCTTTTTCACCAGCAGCCAATAGGAATGCACCCATAGAAGCAGCCATACCAATACATACAGTTGATACATTTGGTTTAATATATTGCATTGTATCGTAGATAGCCATACCAGATGTGATGCTTCCACCTGGGCTGTTGATATATAAAGTAATATCTTTTTCAGGATTTTCTGCTTCTAAAAATAGTAATTGAGCAACAATAGAATTGGAAACATTGTCATCAATTGCGCTTCCAAGCATAATGATCCGGTCTTTTAATAAACGGGAATAAATATCGTAGGCACGCTCCCCACGACTTGTTTGTTCGATAACTGTAGGAATTAAATTCATGTTCATTTCCTCCTTCGATTAAGAGAATCATTTAAATTCTTTATGTATGTATGATACACTTTTTGGTCAATTTAGGTCAAACAAAACAAACCCTATAATTGATAATTTGTTCGACAATTTTCTAGCTAAGTCTCCTTCCGAATTAAATTTATTTATAATTATGCCGCACAGGGATGAATTTCCACATTACCCATAATACCCAAAAGCCGAAGTTTTAAACCTGATAACCCTTGCAAAGGAAGGCATTCTATCATATAATGAAGTCTGTCGAAAAAATATAGTAAATGATCTTCTATTTCGCCCTCGTAGTGCAACGGATAGAACGCAAGCCTCCGAAGCTTGAAATGCAGGTTCGATTCCTGCCGAGGGCATTACCAATCTCCTGCTTAATTAAGTGGGGGATTTTTTATTTGTTATTTTTAAGTGAAGGCATCCGACGGCTCCTAGCGATTTTTGATGAATTTAATCGATTTCCGTAAATTTCCACCGAATCCTGTAATATCACCCTATTTTGGAAAAAAATAGTCATTACCCTTAGAAAATGTTGATTTCTCAATAAAAGTAGTTGTGAAAATCGCATTCCTGACATATAGTATTTAAAACAAATACACTATTCAGAAAAAAACGTAAGCGTTTTCATGGGTTTTTGTGTAGAATTTTCTCCTGATAATGTAAAATGAAATAGGGGAGGGATGAATCGATGAGTATGAATATGAAAGCAGGACTTTTTCAACAGCAAACATTAAAAATGGCAATGACCCAGGAGCTGATGCAAGCTATTACATTGTTGCAGTACTCCGCACAAGAGCTTTCCGCTTTTTTAGAAAATAAAATGGTGGAAAATCCATTACTGTCCCTAGATCAGCCAACATCTGCTTTGTTTCAGCCAACCCTTGACCGGAAAAAGGGTAAACGAACTCTTAAAAATACGTATGATGCTAATTATTGGATTGAACAAATCAGTGAAGATACCCTTTCACTTGAACAGCATGTCATGTCGCAAGTGAATCACCAGCAACTTTCTGGTGAGCAGCAGAAGGCGATGTTGCTCTTAATTCATAACCTTGATGAAAACGGTTACTTGCGAATCCAGCTGGAAGATATATGTGTTCCGGGGATATCTTCAGTCGTTTTAGAAGAGAGCCTACGACTTTTACAGCAACTCGAGCCGCATGGGCTTGCAGCGAGGAATCTTCAAGAATGTCTTTTACTTCAGGTAAAAGCAGAAGGTGTGAATCTGCTGGCAGAATCGATCATAGAAAACCATTTCCTCGATTTTGCTGAAAAGCGGTGGAAAGACTTAAGTAAAAAAATTGGCGCTACAATGAAGGAGATTCAAGAAGTTTTTGATTATGTCCAGACATTGAATCCGCGTCCTGCTTCACTCTTTTTTCAGGAAAAACCATCCTATATTGTGCCGGATGTAGTCGTGGAAGTTCGTGACGGAATCCTGCTTGTCGGGAATTATGATGGTAACACACCTAATCTTAATGTGGATAAAGGGTATTTAAACAGAATGAAGAGTCATAAGGACCAGGGAGTGCAACGTTTTATCCAGGATAAGTGGCAAGAATACCAATGGATCTCAAGAGGGATTCAACAGAGAAAAGAGACTATATTGAAGGTTATTCAGTGTATAGTCGAAAAACAGCCAGCTTGCTTTCATCACGGTTTAAATTATTTAAAGCCGATGACCATGAAAGAAATCGCCGACGAGCTTGGCATACATGAGTCCACAGTAAGCCGGGCTGTTAAAGGGAAATACGTGCAGACACCATTTGGTACGATAGAGATGCGGATATTTTTCACTACTTCTTTACAATCTGTCGGCCTTGATGAAGATATGTCGGGCATGCAAGCAAAAAAAAGCCTCCAGGCAGCGATCAATAGTGAAAATAAACAAAAGCCGCTTTCTGACCAGGACTTGGCTGAACGATTAAAAGAGGAGAATGGAATTATTCTGGCACGTCGAACTGTGGCCAAATACCGGGAACAATTAGGGATTCCTTCTTCATCTAAACGAAAAAGATATGATTGAAAAGGATGAGTAATTTGGAATCAAATGTGTTTGTTTTATACAGCAGGGAAAAATGTCCATTATGTGAAAAGGCCAAACAGATTCTTGAAGAGATTAAATTTGAATCAGGTATAGTATATACGGAAATTGATATCTATTCTGATGATGCTTTACTTGAAAAGTTCGGGCTTATGATTCCTGTTATAGAATGGAAAGGTAATATAATTCAATTCGGAAATGTTGATAAATCAGCTTTAAATAGGCTTGTGGAAAAATAATTTTTCAAATCATTTGAAGAAACATTCCGTTCCTGCTAGAATAAAATATGTAGCAGGAATATTTTTTTGTTTTAAGTGGGACATTAAATGACTATACGGGACATAAAGTGTCCAACTTTAACTTTTAGGAGTTTTAAACATGCGTACATTACTCGAGGTACAAAGAAAATTATTACCTGATTTCCTTATGGTTATGCAAAAAAGATATGATATCCTGCGTTATATCAAAATGATGCAGCCAGTTGGAAGGCGAAGTCTGGCAGTTAGCCTTAATTTGACGGAGCGGACGCTAAGAGGTGAGGTTGATTTTCTGAAAAGTCAGAACCTGATAAATATATTCAGTTCTGGAATGACTCTCACTGATGAAGGGATGGAGATCCTGGATAAGTTAGAAGGAATAATGCGTGAAGTAATGGGTATAGACATAATGGAACGGAAGTTGCAGGACATATTACAAGTTGATGAAGTCATCATAGTCTCTGGTAATTGTGATGAAATTCCATGGGTAAAAAAAGAATTGGGCAAAGCATGTGCAAACCGTATGAAACAAGAGTGGGAATCAAAGAATACCATTGCTGTTACAGGTGGATCAACAATGGCCGAAGTAGCTAATTCTTTGTCACCTGATGCAGCGTCAAGGAAATTGACATTTGTCCCTGCTCGCGGCGGAATTGGTGAAGCTGTACAGAATCAAGCTAATACCATTGTAGAGAAAATGGCACATAAGACGCATGCCTCGTACCGAGTGTTATATGTACCTGATCAATTAAGCGGTGAGGTATATGCTTCCTTTATGAAAGAACCTGCAATTAAAGAAGTTATTTCCCAAATCAAGTCAGCCGATATGATTATCCATGGAATTGGTGATGCTTTGGCAATGGCTAAAAGAAGAAATTCTACACCAGAAATGCTAAAGAAGCTGATTGATGGAAATGCTGTAGGAGAAGCATTCGGTTATTATTACGATGAAAACGGAAAAGTTGTTCATAAAGTTTTGACTGTCGGCATTCAATTAGATGATCTTAGCCCTGAAAAGCGAGTGATTACTGTAGCAGGTGGGAAAACTAAAGCAAAAGCAATCCGTTCATATATGAAAGGCGCACCTTCATCGACGGTTTTAATCACGGATGAAGCGGCAGCACAAGAGTTAATTCAGGGGAATTATACCCCTTAATATATTTGCGAACTTAAAAGGAGGAATTTTTCATGACAGTAAAAGTTGGAATTAATGGTTTTGGACGTATTGGACGTAATGTATTTCGGGCAGCATTGAGTAATCCTGAGGTAGATATTGTAGCTATTAACGACTTAACAGATGCTAATATGTTAGCGCACCTTCTGCAATATGATTCAATTCATGGCTCTCTTAATGAAAAAGTAACAGTGGATGGGGATTACTTAGTTGTTGATGGCCATAAAGTTAAAGTATTGGCTGAACGTGATCCTGCACAGTTAGCATGGGGAGAACTAGGAGTAGAAGTAGTTGTAGAATCTACAGGACGTTTTACAAAACGTTCCGATGCTGCTAAACATTTAGAAGCTGGCGCGAAAAAAGTTATTATTTCAGCTCCTGCATCTGATGAAGATATCACGATCGTTATGGGTGTAAACGAAGACAAATATGATGCAGAAAACCACCACGTTATTTCAAATGCTTCTTGTACGACGAACTGTTTAGCTCCATTTGCTAAAGTGCTTCATGAACAATTCGGAATTAAACGCGGTATGATGACTACAGTTCACTCTTATACAAATGATCAGCAAATCCTTGATTTGCCTCATAAAGATTATCGTCGAGCACGTGCAGCGGCTGAAAATATCATTCCTACAACAACTGGGGCAGCAAAAGCTGTTGCACTTGTACTTCCTGAACTTAAAGGGAAATTGAATGGTATGGCAATGCGTGTACCTACTCCAAACGTATCTGTAGTCGACCTTGTTGCAGAGCTTGAAAAAGATGTAACAGCTGAAGAAGTAAATGCAGCATTTAAAAAGGCATCAGAAGGAGAACTAAAAGGAATTCTTGATTACAGCGAACTTCCTCTAGTATCAGGAGACTATAACGGTAACGCATCATCTTCTACAATTGATGCTCTTTCCACGATGGTAATGGAAGGAAACATGGTAAAAGTATTATCTTGGTATGATAATGAAACAGGATATTCTAGCCGTGTTGTAGATTTAATCGACTATTTGGCTAAAAAAGGATTGTAATTAGAATATTAAAAAAACCTCACCAAGGTGAGGTTTTTTTAATAACACCTCTAAAAAAACTTGGCAGAAGATGATATTATTAGTAAGTCATTAAACAGTCAAGCGTTTACATTTCTTGTTTTTGGATAATTTCCTGGAAACCGACTATAATGAAAAAGAGAAAAGGGGAGTTGGGATATTTACCCTCTCCCTTTTTGACTAAAAGAATCAAAAATATGTTAACAATATCTAAGGGGGTTCTTGGATTATGAATAAAAAGTCGATTAGAGATATTGAATTAAAGGGGAAACGCGTATTTTGCCGTGTTGATTTCAACGTTCCGATGCAGGACGGAAAGATTTCGGATGATACGAGAATCAAAGCTGCACTGCCGACGATTTCCTATCTGACAGAACAAGGTGCTAAAGTTATTTTAGCCAGCCACCTTGGTCGTCCAAAGGGACAAGTTGTTGAAGAATTACGCCTAGCTCCTGTTGCGGAAAGACTAAGTGAACTTAGTGGCAAAGATGTACAAAAGGCTGAAGAAGCTTACGGGGAGTCAGTTCAATCAATCATTGATAACATGGGAAATGGCGAGATTCTATTATTGGAAAACGTTCGTTTCTATCCTGGTGAGGAGAAGAACGATCCTGAATTAGCGAAGTCATTTGCTGCATTGGCTGATGTTTATGTAAATGATGCATTCGGAGCTGCGCACCGTGCACATGCTTCAACGGAAGGGATAGCCCATCATCTTCCTGCTGTTGCTGGATTGTTAATGGAAAAAGAGCTTGCGGTATTAGGAAAAGCTCTATCCAATCCAGAACGTCCTTTTACAGCTATAATTGGGGGAGCAAAGGTAAAGGATAAAATAGGTGTTATCGAGAACCTGTTGGAAAATGTCGATCACTTGATTATTGGTGGTGGATTAGGTTATACATTTATTAAAGCACAAGGTCATGAAATCGGTAATTCTTTATTAGAAGAAGACAAAATCGAGCTGGCTAAATCTTTCATTGAGAGTGCGAAAGAAAAAGGCGTACAACTGCATTTGCCAATTGATGCTGTTGTAGCAGCAGAATTTTCACCTGATGCACAAGCCCAGAATGTCGATATTGATGCTATCCCAAATGATAAAATGGCGCTTGATATTGGACCTAAAACAAGTGAATTATTTGCAGATGTAATCAAGGGCTCTAAGCTAGTAATTTGGAATGGACCAATGGGTGTATTTGAATTCGATAAATTTGCGAATGGAACGAGAACTGTTGCTGAAGCATTGGCGGAAGCAAAAGATACTTACAGCATTGTAGGCGGAGGGGATTCTGCTGCAGCTGCTGAAAAGTTTGGCTTAGCAGAAAAGATGTCCCATATATCAACTGGTGGCGGTGCTTCTCTTGAGTTCATGGAAGGCAAAGAGCTTCCTGGAGTAGTAGCCTTGAACGATAAATAAGAGTGAACCGTTAAAAATATCAACTTTAGAAGGGATGAGAAACCAAATGCGAAAACCGATTATTGCAGGAAACTGGAAAATGAATAAAACACTATCTGAAGCGACTGCCTTTTTAGAAGAAGTGAGCAATTTGATTCCGAAGCAAGATTTAATCGATTCAGTTGTATGTGCTCCAGCTTTATTTTTGGATCAACTTGTTCAAGCAGCAAAAGGAACCGATGTGAAAATCGGGGCGCAAAACATGCACTTTGAAGAGAGTGGTGCCTTCACAGGAGAAATCAGTCCAATTGCTTTGGCTGATCTTGGTGTATCATATGTCATTCTTGGTCATTCTGAACGCCGGGAAATGTTCAATGAAACGGATGAAGCCGTAAATAAAAAAGCTCACGCTGCTTTTGCAAATCAGTTAACACCTATCATTTGTTGTGGTGAAACACTAGAGCAGAGGGAAGCTGGAGAAACGAATGATTTCGTTGGTAGCCAGATTGAAAAAGGCCTTGCGGGGCTATCTGATGACCAATTGAAACAAGCCGTTATTGCTTATGAGCCGATTTGGGCGATTGGAACAGGGAAATCTTCATCTGCTCAGGATGCAAATGAAGTTTGTGCACATATCCGCTCAGTTGTTGCTGATAAGTTTTCTAACGAAGCAGCGGCAGCCATCCGCATTCAGTACGGCGGCAGTGTGAAGCCTGAGAATATCAAAGAGTACATGGCACAGCCTGATATTGACGGTGCATTGGTAGGCGGGGCAAGCTTGAAAACTGATTCCTTTTTACAATTGCTGGAGGCTGGTCACTATGAGTAAGTCGCCTGTGGCACTTATCATCTTAGACGGTTTTGGCTGCCGCAATGTAGAAGAAGGAAATGCTGTTTTTCATGCAAAAAAACCGAACTTTGATCGTTATTGGGACCAGTATCCGCATTCCCATTTAACTGCAAGCGGGGAAGCTGTCGGCTTGCCTGCTGGTCAAATGGGGAACTCTGAAGTGGGTCACTTGAATATAGGGGCCGGACGGATCGTTTATCAAAGTCTGACCCGGGTGAACCTAGCAATTCGTGAAGGAGAGTTTGCAGAAAACCAAACTTTTCTTGATGCCATGAACCATACCAAGAAAAAAGGTACAGACCTTCATCTTTTTGGTCTCCTTTCAGATGGCGGTGTGCACAGTCATATTGAACATATGTATGCCCTGCTGAAATTGGCGGCTAAAGAAGGAGTTAAAAACGTATATGTTCATGCATTTTTAGATGGACGGGATGTTGGACCGAAAACGGCACAAGGTTATATTAAGGATGCGGAAGCGAAAATGAAGGAAATTGGTGTTGGTCAGTTCGCGACCATATCCGGACGATATTATTCCATGGACCGTGATAAACGCTGGGAGCGTGTGGAAAAATCCTATCGTTCAATGGTGTACGGTGATGGACCTGCTTACCCTTCTGCGATGGAATGTGTAGAAGACTCTTACGAACATGGTATTTTTGATGAGTTCGTGATACCTTCAGTCATTACAGCGGAAGATGGGAAACCGGTAGCGACAATAAAAGATGATGATGCGGTTATTTTTTATAACTTCCGTCCAGACCGGGCAATTCAGATTTCAAATACGTTTACGAATAAGGATTTTCGATCATTTGACCGTGGTCCTGGTCATCCGAATAACCTGCATTTTGTCTGCTTGACACATTTTTCAGAAACAGTTGACGGATATGTTGCTTTTAAGCCAACAAATCTTGATAATACATTAGGGGAAGTACTTTCTCAAAATCAACTAACCCAGCTTCGCATTGCTGAAACTGAAAAGTATCCTCATGTGACATTTTTCATGAGCGGCGGACGTGAAGAGAAGTTTCCTGGAGAAGAGAGAATTTTAATTAATTCTCCGAAAGTTGCTACATATGATTTAAAGCCAGAAATGAGTGCTTATGAAGTGACGGATGCGTTGTTGGAACAAATTGAGGCGGACCGCTTTGATGCTATTCTTTTGAATTTTGCCAACCCGGATATGGTCGGCCATTCAGGGATGCTGGAGCCGACTATTAAAGCGATTGAAACCGTGGATGAGTGCCTAGGTAAAATTGTCGATCTAATCGTCTCAAAAGGCGGAACAGCAATCATAACCGCTGACCATGGGAATGCTGATGAAGTTGTAACGCTTGAAGGCAACCCCATGACAGCCCATACAACAAATCCTGTGCCTGTCATTATCACTAAAAATCAGGTAACATTAAGAACAGGTGGTATCCTAGGTGATTTAGCTCCAACGATGCTTGATTTGCTTGGAGTCGAAAAACCTGTTGAAATGACAGGGAAATCCCTATTATCTAAATAAAATTGTGAATTGGAAAAGGAGAGATTTATAATGCCGTACATCGAACATGTATATGCACGCGAAGTGCTAGATTCTCGTGGTAATCCAACAGTAGAAGTAGAAATCCAAACAGAGTCCGGATACTTCGGACGAGCAATTGTACCATCAGGTGCTTCCACAGGAGAACACGAAGCAGTTGAGCTTCGTGACGGAGATAAATCTCGTTACCTGGGTAAAGGGGTACAAAAAGCAGTTGATAATGTAAATGAGATCATTGCTGAAGCTGTCATCGGTTTGGATGTAACAAACCAAGCAGGCCTTGACCTTACCATGATTGAACTAGATGGTACAGAAAACAAAGGAAACTTGGGAGCAAATGCAATCCTTGGTGTATCAATGGCTGCAGCCCATGCTGCTGCGGAATTTTCCGGTTTACCATTGTATCGTTACCTTGGAGGGTTCAATGCGAAACAACTTCCAACTCCAATGATGAACATCATTAACGGTGGATCACATGCCGATAACAATGTCGACTTCCAGGAATTTATGATTCTTCCTGTCGGTGCTCCTAGCTTCAAAGAAGCAGTTCGTATGGGTGCTGAAGTATTCCATGCCTTAAAATCTGTTCTTTCTGCTAAAGGCCTGAACACGGCTGTTGGTGATGAAGGAGGATTTGCGCCAAACCTTGGTTCAAACCGTGAAGCGTTACAAGTCATTATCGAGGCAATTGAAAAAGCAGGCTACAAAGCTGGCGAAGATATCTACCTTGGTATGGACGTAGCTTCATCTGAATTCTATAACAAAGAAACAGGCAAATACGATCTTGCAGGCGAAGGCCGCAATGGAGTAACATCCGAAGAAATGGTTGCTTTCTATGAAGAGCTAGTTAATGAATTCCCGATTCTTTCTATTGAAGACGGCTTGGATGAAAATGACTGGGATGGACACAAACTTCTAACTGAACGCATAGGTTCAAAAGTTCAATTAGTGGGTGACGATTTATTTGTAACTAACACGAAAAAATTGGCTGAAGGCATCGAAAAAGGCATCGGCAACTCCATCCTGATCAAAGTGAACCAAATTGGTACACTAACTGAAACGTTTGATGCGATCGAAATGGCAAAACGCGCTGGTTACACTGCAGTCGTTTCCCACCGTTCAGGTGAAACAGAAGATGCTACAATCGCTGACATCGCTGTTGCAACAAACGCAGGGCAAATCAAAACCGGATCTATGTCTCGTACAGACCGTATCGCTAAATACAACCAACTTCTTCGCATCGAAGACCAGCTTGGTGACTTGGCTGTATATGGTGGCTTGAAATCTTTCTATAACTTGAAGAAGTAATCATTTTGAAGTCCGCTTCTGACGAGAAGCAGATTTAATTAGTACAGATTAATGCTTTTGACCTTCTATTTAAATGTGGTAATCCACATTTAAATAGGAGGTTTTTTATTTTATAAAGGATTTTTGAAGGAGTTCATGATAGAAATAAATAGCTGGAAAGAATATTATCTAGTGGAAAAAGAATTTGGTGACACATTAATATATGTTTCTATTAAAGATATTAAACCTGATGAAGTTTTTAAATACATTTTGACTTTGTTAAATGGAAAAAGAGACGCGTATATAGTTTTTGTATAATGATGATTACTTAATAAAGTAGGAGATGAAAATCTTCTTCTTTTTTATTTCAATTGACAGTAATAGATTTGGCAAAGGGAACTAGATGGATTTCATGAAATCACATGCAACATTGAAGACCAGCTTGGTGATCTTGCGGCTTGAAATCTTTCTATAACTTGAAGAAGTAATCTTCTAAAAAAGGCTGACTCTAAAATTCGTTGAAAGACGATAATACTGAGCCAGCTTTTTAATGAAAACCTTAATAACATTGGGTTCAAGCCTGATAAATAGATTTAATCAAACGTTTGATTAAATCGAATTCATCCAAAAAAAGGTGCCGCATCTGGGCACCTTTTTTTAATTATCCGTTACAGCTTGTACGGGAACTGCATTATAGAATTCTTCTAATGTACTATTGGTTTCAAAAATTTCAGCAGCGGTATCAACACCAACATAGCGGATGTGCCATGGTTCGTATTTATAGCCTGTGATGCTTTCCTTGCCTTTTGGATAGCGGATAATATATCCGTATTCATGGGCGTGTTCGGCCAGCCAGGTAGCTTCATTTGTGTCGCCGAAGCAGTCTTGAGCAGCGCATGCACCATCATGGGTCGTAACATCAATAGCTAGACCTGTTTCATGCTCGCTTGTTCCGGGCAGAGCACTGTAGGTTTTAGCTTTTTCTTCCCCGTCTCTTTTCACATAGTTATTAAAGATAGAGATTTGTGTTTGGTGTGAGCGGTAGGCAGAGACGCCAGCTAAATGCATGTTTTCTTTTTCAGCAGCTTGGAACATTTTTTCAAGAGCTTCTCCTGCTTCTTTTCGCATCATTCTTTTTTCAATTTTATCTTGAAAGATGAAATCTACTTTTGGATAGAAAAGATCGTCAGGTTTGTAATCTTCCGGCAGACTGTATTGTTTATTGACAAGGACAGGTATGCTTTCCGGTTCGGCCAATGTCTGAAGCCCTTTCTGTGCGGGTTTAACAGTCGTATCGACTTCTACCTGGCGTTGGGCCGATTCATTTGAATCACTTTTCTCATTAGTTTCTGTCTCCGTATCTTGGGAGATCGGCTGTTCTTCTTTTTGCTCTTTTTTATCATCGTTGGATAGGTCGAATGAACATCCAGCTAATAGAATAAAAGTTGAAAGAGCAGTTGCTGCAAATATAGGTTTTAACATATGAAAGGCCCCTTGCTTTTAAAATAAGATTTCCAAAGATAAAGTTTTTACAATATTACCGGGATAAATAGTCCCTTGTTAATTCACTCTGATATTTATCCAGAAATAATCCAATCCAGACTACCATCAACAAAAAAGGATAATCATTACGGACTGCGGCTTCCACGACTGGTGTAGACCAAAAGTGCGAAAGGAAACCAGATGACATTCTGATTGTCTCAAATGTGACTAGGGCGTGTAGCGATAGCCAGAGAATCGTAAGGGTATTAGTTCCAAACCCAATAACTGCGGCTACGATACTCAGTAAAACAGCTGCTGCCCCAATTAGAAGTACATGAAAGCTTGATTGGAAAAAGTCGACACTGCTATTGGAAAGTCCATTATAAATAATAGCAGTAAAATAAATAGTTGTCGTGATATATGCAGCAAATAATAAGTAACGGTTTCCGTGATACTTGGCAAGCAGCAATAAAAGCGGTGATAGGATGATTAACAGGACACTCATAAGGTTGCTACCGCCTGTCCATAAAGAATAACCGGCAACCGCCGAGAATAGGATGGTCAGGAGATCAAGAATCCGAAGTATGGACTTAAACATGGTGACACCTCTTTCTTCTCTTTATGTAAATTATCTCAAACTTTGATTCAAAAAGAAATCAATGACTATAAATGTTTAGAAGTTCTTACCATAAAATCATAACAAAGATTGTAGATATTTATTGGGTGTGGTAAAGTTAAATTAATTGTATTGGTCCTTCAGGAGGTGTAATTGCATGCATGCAATTCTCATAACGCTTTTAGTGATTGTTAGTATCGCTCTTATTGTGACGGTATTGCTTCAATCAGGAAAAAGTGCAGGTTTATCAGGTGCGATTGCCGGTGGTGCTGAGCAGTTATTCGGAAAACAAAAAGCACGCGGCTTAGACCTAATTTTACATCGGGCAACGATAGTATTAGCTGTTTTATTCTTTGCTTTAACTTTACTTGTTGCATTCTTTGATGTGTAATGGATCAAAAATGAGTCTAGCTAAATAGCTAGGCTTTTTTCTTTGCACTATAGTTGTATGTATAGATATAGTAATTTTAGCACTTAATGATAAAATACAGAAATTTTTTTGGATGCTATTTACAAATAAAGGAGCTTATAATCATGAAAATCAAGCTGCAACAGCCCTTTACTTTTGAAGGCGGAAAAAGAGCTGTCTTACTTTTACACGGATTTACGGGAAATTCTGCAGATGTACGTATGCTTGGCCGATACTTGGAGAAACAGGGATACACCTGTCATGCTCCACACTATAAAGGACATGGTGTGCCACCAGAGGAATTGGTAAAAACGGGTCCTGCTGATTGGTGGAAAGATGTCATGATGGCCTATGATTTTTTAAAAAGCAAAGGCCATGAAGAAATTGCTGTTGCTGGACTCTCATTAGGAGGCGTATTTTCTCTGAAATTAGGTTACACTGTACCTATAAAGGGTATCGTATCAATGTGTGCGCCTATGTATATTAAAAGTGAAGAAATGATGTATAAAGGAGTATTGGAGTACGCCAGAGAATTTAAGAAGTACGAAGGGAAAACACAAGAACAAATAGAGCAGGAAATGGACCGCTTTGCTGACAAACCTATGAATACATTGAAAGCTCTTCAGGAATTGATAACTGATGTACGAGAGCACGTCGATCATATCTACACGCCGACATTTGTCGTGCAGGGTCGGCATGATGATGTAATCAATCCAAAAAGTGCCGATATTATTTATGAAGCTATCGAATCACCTGTTAAACAAATCAAGTGGTATGAAGAATCCGGTCATGTCATAACCCTTGATAAAGAACGTAACCAGTTGCATGAAGATGTATTTGAATTTTTAGAAAGTCTGGATTGGTCCGAATAACAAAATTATCATACCCTGAATAGGAGGGGTTTTATGGAAGATAACATTCAAGAACACATAAATAAGCTTCTGACGTATATGACAGACGAAGCGTATAAGCCGTTAACAGTACAAGAACTTGAAGAGGCTCTAAAAATCGAAGACTCAGCAGACTTCAAGAATTTCGTGAAGGCGCTAGTTAAGATGGAAGAAAAGGGATTGGTAGTCAGAACGAGAAGCAATCGTTACGGTCTGCCGCAAAAAATGAACTTATTTCGCGGTAAATTAACAGGACATGCTAAGGGCTTCGCATTTGTTACACCTGAAGATAATCCAGGAATGGATGATATTTTCATTCCGCCAAATGAAACAGGTACAGCAATGCATGGAGATATCGTCATGGTCCGTGTTTCTTCAGAAACATCCGGCTCAAGACAAGAAGGTACAGTTATTAGAATACTTGAACGCGGAATTACACAAGTAGTCGGTACATACTCCGAGAGTAAAAGTTTTGGTTTTGTCATCCCAGATGATAAAAAAATTGCGAATGATATTTTCATTCCACAGCATGCCTCTCATGGAGCGGTAGAGGGTCATAAGGTTGTAGTTAAGCTGACTTCTTATCCTGAAGGACGTGTAAGTGCAGAAGGAGAAGTCATTGAAATTCTTGGGCATAAGAATGACCCTGGCGTGGATATTCTGTCAGTAATTCATAAATATGGTTTGCCAATGGAGTTCCCTGAAGAAGTCATGGAGCAAGCTAATGCCGTTTCGGATACCATTGAAGAAAGTGAAATTGGCAACCGCAGGGATTTGCGTAATGATGTATTAGTAACGATAGATGGAGCGGATGCGAAGGACTTGGATGATGCTGTTACGGTTTCTAAACTTGAAAATGGCAATTACAAGTTGGGTGTACATATTGCTGACGTAAGCCATTATGTGAAGGAAGGTTCACCGATCGATAAGGAAGCTCTTGAAAGAGGTACGAGCGTTTATTTGGTGGACAGGGTTATTCCTATGATTCCGCATCGCTTATCGAATGGGATTTGTTCTTTGAACCCTCAAGTTGATCGTTTTACACTATCGTGTGAAATGGAAATCACGCCAAATGGCGATGTCGTCAATCATGAAATTTTTGAAAGTGTCATTAAAACGACGGAACGAATGACTTATGGCAATGTGAACAAAATTCTTGTGGACAAAGATGAAGAACAACTCGAACGATATGAAGCGCTGGTACCTATGTTCCAGGACATGGAGAAGTTAGCGGCCATTCTTCGTAAAAAGCGGATGAACCGCGGTGCAATCGACTTTGATTTTAATGAAGCGAGAGTCATTGTGGATGAAGAAGGACATCCGACTGAAGTTGTATTACGTGAAAGATCAGTTGCGGAAAAGCTGATTGAAGAGTTCATGCTTGCAGCTAACGAAGCTGTTGCAGAGCATTTCCATCGTCTCGATGTACCTTTCATTTACCGTATTCACGAGGATCCGAAACCTGAAAAACTGCAGCGCTTCTTTGAATTCATTACGAACTTCGGATATATTGTTCGAGGATCGGCCAATGATGTTCATCCAAAGGCTTTACAGGAAATCATTGAGGCTGTTGCTGGAAAACCGGAAGAAACGGTTATTTCAACGGTAATGCTTCGTTCAATGCAACAGGCTAAATATGATCCGGAGAGTTTGGGCCACTTTGGCTTATCAGCTGAGTTTTATACCCATTTCACATCACCGATACGCCGTTACCCGGATTTAATCGTGCATCGTTTAATTCGGACCTATTTGGTGGAGGGTAAACTAGATCAAGCTACCAAGGAAAAGTGGAATGCCATTTTACCTGAGATTGCCGATCATACGTCGAAGCGCGAACGTCGGTCAGTCGATGCTGAGCGGGAAACCGATGATTTGAAGAAAGCAGAGTACATGCTTGATAAAATTGGTGAAGAATACACTGGTATCATTGGATCTGTTACGAACTTCGGGATGTTTGTTGAGCTGCCGAATACCATTGAGGGGCTTGTTCATGTAAGCTTTATGACGGATGATTATTACCGTTTTGATGAGCGTCAGCTTGCGATGATCGGGGAACGAACAGGTAAGGTATTCCGGATTGGCGATGAGATAGACATACGTGTTTCCAACGTGAATAAAGAGGAACGGGCCATTGATTTTGAAATTATCGGCATGAAAGTTAGCCGTCCTCGTCCTTCTGGGGAGAAGAAAATATTCAAGGCTAATTCAGGTGAGCGTAAACGAGGCCGCGGTGGTAATTCGGGCCGTAACGAAAGCAAAGGCGGAAGCCGTGGAGGCAATCGCAATAGTGATTCGTCTTCTTCAGAAAGAAAACCGAAAAAGAAGAAAAAATTCTTTGAAAATGCGCCAGCTGCTAAGCGCAAAAGAAAACCTAAAAAGAGATAAGATTGAGGAGAGAGGATGATCCAGTCATCCTCTCCCTGATTGGATGATAAAGGGGAGAGTTAGATGCCAAAAGGCTCAGGGAAGCAATTAGCACAAAATAAAAAAGCATTTCATGATTTCTTTATTGAAGATACCTTTGAAGCAGGAATTGTTTTGCAAGGGACAGAAATCAAATCGATTCGGGCCGGAAAAGCCAATTTAAAGGATTCCTTTGCCAAAATTGAAAACGGCGAATTGTATCTACATAACATGCATGTCAGTCCTTATGAGCAAGGAAACCGTTACAATCATGATCCATTACGGACACGAAAACTTCTCCTGCACAAAAAGGAAATTAATAAGCTTATCGGGGAAACGAAAGAAACAGGATACACAATTGTACCCTTGAAAATGTATTTGAAAAATGGCTTTGCCAAGGTTTTAATTGGGCTGGGTAAAGGGAAGAAACAATATGACAAGCGTGAAGACCTGAAGAAGAAGGAAGCGAAACGTGATATTGAACGTGCTTTCCGCGACAGACAAAAGATGTAGAACTGCCAAGACCTTACAATTGATTTTTTTAATGAATCTGTTATAATTAATCCTGTACCGATGACAACTGAATATCAGCACAACTTGCTGACTATTCTTTTCTCGTACGCTCCATTTTAATCATGGGGACGTTACGGATTCGACAGGGATAGTTCGAGCTTAAGTTGCGAGTCGAGGGGATCGGCCTCGTTAAAACGTCAACGCCTATAACTGGCAAACAAAACAACAACCTAGCTTTCGCTGCGTAACAACAGTCGATAGCTGTTCCTCCCTCCATGGCCCACGTGGTAGGGTAAGGGACTCACTCTAAGTGGGATACGCCGGAATCCACCGTCTGAGGATGAAGGAAGAGACCAATCAGACTAGCTGCTCTGCCGCCTGTCGATAGGCTAATGAGTTCGCGAAATGCGAATATATCGACTACACTCGTAGAAGCTTAAGTGCCGTTATGTCTGGACGTGGGTTCGACTCCCACCGTCTCCACCAATACATATATTGGTGGTTTTTTATTTTTATATAACAGGAAGCGTAACTTTTCATAAAATGCAGGGTTATGCTTCCTTTTTTGTTGTGCAATAATATGCTTCCACAAAGTTAACGTTAACTCACTTATTGTGGTTTTATAAAAAAGATTGATCATTTAAAACAAAGTTAGATTATTTAAAATAAAGATTGATCATTTATAATAAAGCAACACTTATTAGGATAGCGTCAGGAAAATGCGGATTTACAACATTAAGAAAGTTTTAATGGTCTTTAAAGAATCTAGGGTGATCATTTTCTCTGAATTAATTCCGTAAATTAATATGATCCCATCCTAAAGTAGATATATGATGTAAAAAGTCACCATTAAAATTACCTACTCCGAGATGAATTATATGGAATTGTAATATCTAAAAAATAACAAAGCATATCTGAGATTTCTCAGATATGCTTTCATTTTAAATACACTAAATAATAATGTTGACTGTTTTAGTTATGTGATTCACTTTCGTATTTTTGAATGGCTACTTTTTTAGGCATTAAACATGCAAAAATTAATGCTACAAAAGATACGAATAACATAAATACATAGGCGTCACTTGAGCTGAAGATAGAAGATAATTTCGCTAGTTGTATAGCTGAAATGTCTCCATTTTCAATGGATAACTGAGAAGCATGCGAAGTTGCTTGAATTGTATACACTGTGATGATAACTGCTGTTCCTATAGCACCTGCTAATTGGCGAATGGTATTATTTACTGCTGAACCATGTGAACCCAATTCTCTGGGTAAAGCATTCAACCCTGCTGTATTTAAAGGCATCGAAATGAAACTTAATCCAATTCGTAAAATAATGGTACGAACCATTAAATACATATAAGTTGTGGATTCGGTCAAATCAATTGCACCCCACATCGAAATAATGATAAATACTAAACCTGTAATAAAGAGTGGCTTCGCCCCGTATTTATCATACATTTTACCTGTGATAGGTGATAAGAAGGCATTAATCACGGCTCCAGGTAATAGAAGTAGACCTGATTCAAATGCGGTAAAACCTCGTCCATTTTGCAAGTAAATTGGTAAAAGAATTAGATCGGCATACATAATCATCGTAATGAGTATGTTAATGACTGATGTAAGAGTGAAAATTTTATACTTAAATACGGATAAATTTAATAATGGATCGTTAGACTTTATTTGACGTAAACAGAATAGAGTTGTAACGATTATTCCGATGATGATTGTTGTAATAACAACTGGATGTGCCCATCCTTTGCTTCCTGCACTACTAAAGCCAAATAAAATACAACCAAAGCCAATCGTTGATAAAATGACACTTACGATATCTAATTTTGCTTTTGTTGTGTCTGCAACATTCATTAAATATTTAAAAGCCAGAATAATGACGATTAATACTATTGGAGCTAATCCAATAAATAGCCATCTCCATGATACATATTCAATGATAAAGCCAGATATTGTTGGAGCGATGGCTGGGGCAAAAATTATGGCAAAGCCGATAGTTCCCATAATACTTCCACGCTTTTCACTAGGGTATAAATACAAAATAACCGTCATCATTAGTGGCATAATAATTCCTGCCCCAATTGCTTGAATCATTCTTCCTGTTAACAGAATGCTAAAGTTCATGGCACAGGCACATAGCACAGTCCCCATGAACAAAAAGAACATCGAGCTAATAAACAGCTGCCTTGTTGTAAAACGTTTCATTAAAAACGCAGTAATCGGCACTAAAATACCGTTTACGAGCATAAAGCCTGTTGATAGCCATTGTACAGTTGCAGCCGTAACATGAAATACCTCCATAAAATTACTCATTGCTACATTTAATAGTGTTTGATTTAATGTTGATAAAAAACAGCCAGCAATCAGGACCATTAATAAGATTTTTTTATTTTTTTCCGCTATTTCCTTCTGCATTCATAAACTCCTTTATTCTAGACTTGAATTATCGACACCGTGTCGATAAAATCAATAGTAACAAGATATATATTCTTTGACCATGAACAGTTTTTTTAAAAATGTTCACTACTCGACATAAAACATATATGATGTTGAGAAAGTAAAAGGAAAATCTATAAGGGGGTTAAAAATGTCTACACCTAAAAAAGAAGATCCTCGTACAATTCGTTCAAGAGAAATGTTTAAAAATGCCGTCTTTTCTCTTTTATGTGAGGACCCCGCCATTTCAAACTTAACGGTTCAGAAAGTCGCAGCCAAAGCAGAATTAAATCGGACAACATTTTACTTACATTATCAAGATATTCAAGATTTACTAACGCAAATCACCAACGAGATTTCAAATGAGCTTTCTAATAAAATTGTTGATTTAATACATGCAAAAGATTTATCAGAAAAACAAAAGCTAACACAATTTCTTGATTATTTATATATCCATCGAAATTATTTACTTATTATATTTAAAATGAATCAATTTGAGGAGCAATTGTTTTTATTTTTAAAGCAACTAGTAGAAACAAGAAGAAAGAATACCAAAAAGGATTTACCTGCTGACTATGTCGCGGTTGATATTAAAACAGCTTCATTGGTAGGCATCATCATGTGGTGGATAACGAAGGGGCTTCATTTTAGTTCAGATTATATTGCAAATCAAATTTATTTAATGTACAAAGTGCAATGATTCTAAATCATTCATCCATATTATTAATAAACATTGGAATCCGTAAATGATGAAAATTAAAAGGACCATTAAAGTTATTCTCTTACAAGTAAGAGTGTAAAGTAGGAACAAGTAACGAAAAAAGCCCAATTCCTCAATTTTAATGCTGAGAAATTGGGCTTTTTATATTGGCATTTCCTTAACGTTGTAAATCCGCATTTTCCTGACGCTACAAGAAGAAAGAAAACAATGGTCAATTAGGGCTGTTACCCTTATTTGCATATAAATAATAATAGAAAATATTACCATTTGTTCAAAAGTATAAAGGATAAATTTAAATGAAGTGTCCCCTTTGTAAAGGTTATTTGAAAAAAGGACTAGGCGGCACAAAAAAGATGATTTCTGTATTTTACAGGGCCATAGGCGAAGTAGTTTTTCTCTTATTTACCAGTTAAATACCAGCAGTAACCAGTGTTACAAAAAGTTGCCGGTTGTTTCACCCTCCAAAATGTATGACAATTAACGTAACAAAAAAGCAGACAAACACATAGGAGGGAAATAATGAAAAATAAGAGATTGCTACTTTCAATAATTGCATGCATGGCCATTATTTTTTCTGTTGTTACTATTCAGCCTTCTGATTCCAAAGCACAGACAAACAGCCATGATCCAGTTATCTTCATTCACGGAGCCGGCGGTAATAGCGGAAACTTTAACAGCATTAAGAACTACCTGAAAGCACAAGGCTGGTCCGATAATGAACTGTATGCCATCGAAATGGTGGATAAATCGGGTAATAGCTTGAATAATGCAAGACAGCTAGCTCCTTATGTAGATGAAGTGTTAAAGAAAACAGGAAAGAGTAAGGTTGATATTATTGGACACAGCGCGGGAGGCATCAATACCCTGACTTATATTCTCCTCAATGGCGGCGGAAGCAAGGTAAACGATGTGGTAACGTTGGGTTCTCCAAACAAATTTGTAACATCGAAAGCTCCCGTAGGTACAGATCCTACCCGTAAAATCCGTTATACTTCGATTTACAGTACCAACGACTATGTTGTACCCACTTCGCTTTCAATACTTCAGGGAGCGAAAAACGTTCAAATTAGCGGTGTAGACCACGTGGGAATGCTCTGGAACAGTAAAGTCAACGAGCTGATTAAAGAAGGATTGAATGGCGGAGGGACAAATACAAATTAACAAAAGATTCTTATCTTGAACTTAGTTTTTTCAGCAATATTAAACACATACCGCCTAATGCTTTACTAGAATGTTAATCGAAGCCAGAACGAATAACAACAATCTATAAGCATGCAGCACAAAGAAGATGATTTCCTGTATTTAACAGGGGTCATCTTCTTTAAGTTCTACTATTTAAGATAATCGAATCTTCAATTTTCCTAAAGATCCCAGATTTCCTTGATAACTTAATTTTTGTTGCTGAATCAATTGGTATATTCGGAAAGCTAAATACGTATCACCAATACATTGGTCACTTTCCCCCATTACTTCTCCAACAACTCGGGCTGCACTTTGATATTCATTTGAAATATTTTTTAAGATAGATCCATCATAATAATCTTCAGATACAGCTACTAGTTTTCCATCTAATAATATTCTTAATACGTCTTTCGTTTGAGACCATTTTTTCCAGTCACTTATTAAATCTTTAATTTTTATATGAGACATGCTTTTTTTCATTTGTAGAGCATCTGAAATCAGTTTTGGAGGCATTTCACCTAAACTTCTTATCACATATGAAATTTCTTTGTCCTGTAAGTCACGTACTTTGTATTCTATATGGTGGCTGTACTCTGTAACATCGACCTCTTCAAATTGAATATGTTTATTTTGAAGTAAAAATAATACAAATCTTAAACCGATTTCATCAGAAGTATTGTCACCATGCCATAAGATTACTCTGCTATTACTCGGAACTTCAATTGCGATTCGTGAATTACTTTTAAGGATTGTTTCAATCCAATCTAAGTAGTCTGTATCTGAGGTTGGTCCTGTTTTTGTTAACACTTCTTTCATCCATTGTTTTCTTTCGTGTAGCCCTTCAATAGATTCTAATTTATAAATAGGACCTATTGAAAAATCTTCATTAATACAAATAATTTGTTGGTTTTGGTGTTCATTACTTTTTTGAAAAATGTTTTTTAAACTCCCATAAGCAGAATCACCAAAACAAATATGTACAACATTCATATTTTTATCTCCTTACTGACTAAATATGGCTATTTTTGTATGGAAAGAGCAAATATGAGCTAATTGCTCTTTTTCGTTTTATTATATGTGATATAAAAAGGAATAACTATCGAATTAAATTCCATATAGGTCGAATTTTTATAAGATAATTACTTCTTTTGAACAAACGGTAACGCAAATAAAGGGTCCATTATTAAAAATACACTCTAGAGAAATAGCGTAAAGTTGATAATTCCTCATTCTTACAATCGGGGTTAGAACAGAAACCGGATTTTACAGGCAAAGTATTTGGAAAGTTTTATTCTGAATTCTTCCAGGTGCTCCTGCTCCTGTGCAAGGTTTAATAGACAAAGGAGAGGACCTGCCCCTCGCAAGGGTTTGCCGCTCTATATCGGCAAAATTGAGTAAATTCTCGTCTTATTCATTCCATTAACAAGTTCCGGAAGTGTATCCGCTATAACTCTCGACTATAAATCAATCGTCAATTGAGGGAGTTTTTACTTGTTTCATCTTCTGCTAGTGCTACGAGAATATTGCAATCATTGAATCTAACAAGTAGGGGGGCGAATAAGGGGAGAGTATACAGCTTGTCTTTTAATGAGTAAAAAAAGAGGACGACTCTTAAGAGTCAACCTCTGTTCAATTATGCTTGATTGATAATATCTTCTGCTAAAGATGTAAAGGTTTCTCCAACGTACGATTCTTCATCAAAGACAGAGGCGTCGTTATTTTCTTTGCGGTTTGAGAATGGGATGGTAGAGATTACTTCAGTTTCAAGTCGTTGTGCCAAAATGGCCCCGCCGCCTTTTCCAAACAGGTAATTCCTCGATCCGTCCTGTTCTTCAAAATATGCCATGTTTTCGATGACACCCAAGATTTCATGTTTAGTATGTTTGGCCATTGCACCTGCTCTTGAAGCGACAAAAGAGGCGACGTTATGTGGAGTGGTTACAACGATTTCCTTAGCTTGAGGGATCATTGCCGCTACGTCGATGGCTACGTCTCCAGTTCCAGGAGGTAAATCAAGCAGCAGGTAATCCAGTTCTCCCCAATGCGTGTTCACAAGGAAGTTTTTTATCCATTTATTAAGCATAGGTCCCCGCCACATAACAGGATTATCATCTGCTGCAAAAAATCCCATGGACATGACCTTCACACCATGACTGACAACGGGAATGACGGTTTGGTCAATCATCGTTGGTTTTTGGCTAATCGCCATCATTGCAGGGACACTGAAGCCATATATATCAGCATCTAAAATGCCCACACGTTTGCCCATTCGTGCTAAAGAGACTGCGAGATTAATCGTAACAGTTGATTTTCCAACTCCTCCTTTCCCGCTTGTAACGGCAATGAAGGTCACACCTGAATCAGGGCGAAGCATATTAGGCATACCCGTTTCAGTGGTTGCATTGCTTTTTAGTAATTTCGTCAAGGCTTCTCGTTCTTCTTTAGTCATCGAGCCAAATTGTAAAGACACAGTTGAAGCACCAATGGCTTTTAGCGAGTTTTCAATATCTTCCTGAATTTTCGCTTTTAAAGGACAACCTTGAATGGTTAAGACTACTTCTAACTGGATATGGGTTCCGTCGATTTTGATATTTCTAACCATATTCAACTCTACAATACTTTTATGCAATTCAGGATCTTCGACATGTTTCAAAGCATCCATGACTTTTTCATGTGTTAGCATTTCATCCATCCTTTTGTTTTCAATATCGTCGTGCATGATAGAAAAAAGACTCAAAAGAAGGATGAACTTCTTTTAAGTCTTAATCTATTTGTTGAGAGAAAGCTGACTTTTAGGGATAGTCACTTGTAAAAAAGGTTCTAAATCTATTCTTTTAGTTCCTTACCCATTCCTTTTAGGAAATGGATGCCAAAACCGATTGCTCGATTTATATCTGGGTCATTTAATGTTTTCATTAAATTCATTACACCAATTTTCTTATCGGTCTGTAGGAATTTGTTGGCTTCATCGACTCCTGCTAGTGCACTGTTAAGTAGTTTTGTAGATTGTGCGGCATCAGCGTTCATCAAAGCTCCTGTTGCTCCCATAAGGGTATTGATTAAATTGGTTACAGGTTGTCTTGTGACTTGTTGAAGAGCGATTTTTGCAATTTGTTCTTTTCCTTGAAGCATGGAATTCGCAGCTTCAAGGACACCTGATTCATTAAGTTCACCGAGGATTTTAAACATATTGTTCAACACATCCTCATTGTTGGTGACAAGCGTTTTTAGTTCTTCGAGTTTTTGTAGCTTTATTTCTTCCTCTGTTATAGGGTTATGGATTTCCGTAATTGGAGCTGCCATGAGCTTCACCCTCCTTTAATTATTTATCCGTTAAGTGAACATACCCTGGACGAGCCCACTTACGTTCTACCTCAACACCTTTTTGAGGATGACGTTTTTTATTCCGTGGATTAGATCCCGGTAATGGAGTGTCTCCGCTTTTATTTAATACTTCCATGCGAACCATCGTTTGTTTATAAGCAGGCGTGCTTGTACGGTTATCATACACAGGACCTGTCAGGAAATTAATGGCTGAATCTTTGTCAACTGAGTTCATCGGTAGAAAAAGCTCATTTGCTTGTACTCGGTCTGTGATAAGAACCTTTAATTTAACGGCTCCGAACGGTGACACTAAGCGTACGAGTCCGCCGTCATTGACTTTACGTTCTTTTGCAAGCTCAGGAGAAACCTCAACGAATATATCAGGAACTTTAGATTGAATTCCATTGGATTTATTCGTCATATTTCCTTCATGGAAATGTTCAAGCATACGTCCATTGTTGATATGAAGATCATATTCCTCTGGGAACTGAGCAGGCTCCACCCAATCAGATAGAGCAAAACGGGCTTTCTTATCAGGGAAGTTGAAGCCATCCACATAAAGAAGCGGTGTGCTAGTTCCATCATGGCTTCCCCATAGGAAGCTGTTCCAGCCTTCAAGGACTTCATAATTCGCTCCGCTGAATATTGGAGACAGGCTCGCCATTTCCGCATAAATTTCACTTGGATGATTGAAGTTCCAATCCGCTCCTAAACGTTTAGCAATTTCTTGGGTGATCCACCAGTCTGCTTTAGCTTCTCCTAAAGTAGGCAGTGCTTGGTATAAACGCTGTACGCGACGTTCTGTATTAGTGAACGTTCCGTCTTTTTCAAGAGATGGTACTCCTGGTAATACGACGTCTGCATATTGAGCTGTTCTAGAAAGGAAAATATCTTGAACAACAAAGAAATCTAAGCTTGATAACACTTTATGGACGTGGTTGGCATCGGAATCGACAAGTGCCATATCTTCACCGACAAGGTACATTGCTTTCATATCGCCTTTTTCAATAGCGTGAAGCATTTCGATATTGTTCATACCTGGTTTTCCATCAATTTTTACTCCATATGCTTTTTCGAATTTAGCACGTGCTACATCATCAGAAATATGCTGATATCCTGGAAGCCATGTTGGAAGTGTACCCATATCGCAAGCACCTTGTACATTGTTATGACCGCGAAGCGGATAAGCTCCAGCCCCTGGACGACGGTAGTTTCCTGTAGCTAGTAAAAGGTTGGAAATCGCAGCGGAAGTATCGGAACCTCCAGTGTTTTGTGTTACACCCATTCCCCAAAGAATACAAGTCCCGTCAGCATCACGAATCATTTCGGCTACTTGAATTAGTGTTTCTTTTGAAATCCCTGTGTTTAGTTCTGCATATTCTAAGGTATATTTTTTAAGTATCTCTTTATAATCGTCGAAGAAGTTCACATTTTCACTGATGAATTCTTGATCATGCCAACCTTGATCGATCATATATTTTGTAACGGCCATTAGCCATACTTGGTCCGTACCTTGCTTTGGTCTCATAAAGATATCAGAACGCTCTGCCATTTCATTTTTACGAAGATCTGAAACAATCAGTTTTTGACCATGAAGCTTATGTGCCCGCTTAACGCGTGTTGCTAGTACAGGATGGCCTTCAGCCGGGTTTGCCCCAACGATAATGACAAGACCTGCAGCGGCGATATCTTTAATCGTTCCAGCATCTCCACCCATGCCGACTGTACGGAACAATCCATCTGTTGCTGGAGATTGACAGTAACGGGAGCAATTGTCGACGTTATTCGTTTCGAAAACTTGACGTGCTAGTTTTTGAATTACATAGTTTTCTTCATTCGTAATCTTAGATGAAGAAATGAAACCTACAGAATTACCTCCGTGCTGTTGTTTGATTGAACCTAATCTAGATGAAATTAAATCAAGTGCTTCATCCCAGCTTGATTCAACAAATTGTCCATTTTTACGAATTAGGGGCTTAGTTAACCGTTTTTCAGAGTTTACGAAGTCCCAACCGAATTTCCCTTTAACACAAGTGGAAATCGCATTAACAGGGCCTTCATGAGTTGGTTGGACTTTAAGGATTTTTCGGCCTTTTGTCCAAACTTCGAATGAGCAGCCTACCCCACAGAACGTACAGACTGTTTTTGTCTTCTTCGTCCGAGTGTCTCGCATTGCTGCTTCAATTTCTGAAATGGCAAATATACCACTGTAGCCAGGTTCTACTTCTTTAACAAGATCAATCATTGGCTCAAGCATGTCGTTTTTCAAACCTGACATGAAACCAGCTTCACCAAGCATTGATTTCTCCATTAATGCATTACAAGGACAAATGGTTACACACTGTCCGCAACCGACACAAGATGAGTTGTTAATATCTGTTCCTTCATCCCATATTACCCGAGGGCGATCTGCTTCCCAGTCAATGGATAGCGTTTCATTGACCTGAAGGTTTTGGCAGACTTCTACGCATTGTCCGCATGCAATACATTGATTAGCATCATAGCGGTAAAAAGGATGGGACATATCGACGTCACCCAAATTCACTTTCGGTGTGTAAGGATATTTTTGATGTTCAATTTCCATTAATTCTGCGGTGTTATGAAGTTTACAATTTCCATTATTATTATCACATACTGTACAGTATAAAGAATGATTTTCCAGGATCCGGTCCATAGCTTCGGTTTGGGCTTCTTTTGCCTTGCTTGAGTCTAAGGCAATATCCATGCCGCTCACTGCCGCTGTCGAGCAGGATCGGACGAGTTTCCCATTTACTTCTACGATACATGTATCACATGTTTGGATCGGATCTACTTCAGGAACATAACAAATTTGTGGATGAGCTATCTCATTTTGATTGATAACTTCCAGTATTGTTGATCCGGTTTTTGCTGTATAGTCCAAACCATTAATTTTTATAGTAATATTTGAATCGCTCATAATATTTCCCCCTTTTATAGCCGAAAACACGAAAAAAACCACCATGATTACACCTCCGGCTCTGAACGGTGGTGTAAGTCATGGTGGAATAGTTTAATAGCAAAACTTGCCAATATACCAATCATACCATTATGTATGGGTATTGAGAAAAGATAGAAACACAACAGTACACTATTGCGTACCCAACTTTTATTATTGATATTATACCTTTAATTTCAAAAAGAAACAATCCTGTAAAGGAGCTACCATTTCCAAATTCCTTTCGTTTTTTTTCTTGTTGATTTATGATAAGAAAATTGAGAAGTGTAATTCCGTGAATTGGAGTGAGGGTAATATGTCAAAAGTAATTCATGAATTCAATGATATGATTCGTAAGCTTCGTAAGGAACTATTTGGGAAAGGCCCGGAGCGTATCCACACAGTTTTCGTTGAAAATATGGCCGTCTCAACGTTATACGGTAATTTAACTCCGACGGAAATGTTCATATCAAGCACAGAGGAAGGAAAAGAGATGGTCCATTCAGCCAGAACTAAAATGATTCAGGATGTATACTCGGTGAATCCTCCGGAAGGAATGGAGAAATTGGTTGGAGCTAAACTAGTCCATTTGTTTTCAGATATAAAAGTAAAAGAAAATATAGCGATTTCCGTATTTGTCTTTGATAAGGAAATAGCGGAAAAACTAAACGGGCATTGACCAACCTCTAGAAGATATAGGTTCCTAACATATTAGGTCAATTAGCTCCTAGACATTAAAAGGAGTGGGGACATGAAAGCAATTGAAATGAAGCGGGACATTATCCGTATAGCTAATGGAGAAATTGAGAGAATAGAAGATACGGTCGTGACGGAGTTTCCTGTTACTGTGAAAATAAATGGACAAGAATTTGTTACCATGGTTTGTACACCTGAATACATTGAAGATATGGTCATTGGTTACTTGGCTTCTGAAGGAATTATCAAAAAATATGAAGAAATAAAGGAAATTTGGGTGCAAGAAAAAGAAGGTTTTGTTCATGTGAAAACGGATAAGGTGAACCCATACTACCAGGACTTTCAAAATAAGCGGTATATTACGTCTTGCTGTGGGATGAGCAGGCAAGGATTTGTCTTTGTAAACGATGCACTGACTGCTAAGAAAATGGATAATATTTCAGTAAAACTTACACCTGATGATTGCTTCCGCTTGATGAAGGATCTGCAAAATTCTGCTGTCACGTTTCAAAATACGGGTGGAGTTCACAATGCTGCGTTATGTGATGTCGATGGCCTCGTATTAAGTCGGATGGATATTGGACGACATAATGCTCTGGACAAAATATATGGATATTGCTTGAAAAATGGTATTTCGATAGAAGGAAAGGCTATCGTGTTCAGTGGCCGAATTTCATCGGAAATTTTATTGAAAGTGGCGAAGATTGGTTGTGAACTTATACTCTCAAAATCTGCTCCAACAGAACTAGCTTTGGAGTTAGCTGAAGGATTAGGAATTACGACGGTCGGATTTATTCGTAATGATTCCATGAATATCTATACATGTCCTGAAAGAATTCAATTAAATGAATAAATGAGCGTATTCCTCTTGAATGTTGCCACCCCCCACTAGGGAAAAGGGTGGAGAATTTGCTTAAAGGTAAAAAGGTCCTTGCCGGCATGGCTAGGACCTTTTTTTGACTTTGTTAAATAATATATCCTTCAAGCCTTTTGTGGTACAGTTTGGGTAAAACAATTACTGGAAAGTTATATCGGAGGAAAGTCAATGGATGAAAGGGATTGGCATATTTTAAAGGTTTTATATCAAAAAAAGAATATTACTAAAACCGCGCAAAGTTTATATATCTCGCAACCTTCTTTAACAAAACGAATTCAACAAATCGAGAAAGAATTTAATTTGAAGATTGTGGAGCGGGGAACAAGAGGTGTCCAGTTTACCCCTCAAGGGGAGTACTTGGCAAACTGTGCTGATGAGATGCTGATTAGGCTCCGTCAGATAAAAGAGACTGCGTTTAACATGGGACAGGAGATTAGTGGAACGTTGCGATTGGGAGTTTCCAACTATATTACGCTTCATAAGTTGCCGGGCCTGTTGAAAATTTTTCGTGAACAATTTCCTAAGGTTGATTTTAATGTGACAACGGGTTGGAGTAAGGAAATACTAAACCTCATTTACAACGAAGAAGTCCATGTTGGGATTGTACGTGGGGACTATCAATGGTCGGAATCAAGGCATCATCTTTTTGAGGAAACGATTTGTATCGCTTCAAAGGAAAAAATTGATATCCAGGACCTGCCATCTTTGCCGAGGATTGATTATGGGACCGACGCTCTTTTAAAATCGATGATTGATAATTGGTGGAGAAGGAATTTCTCCAGACCCCCTTTGGTTGGAATGGAAGTGGATAAGGGTGATACATGCAAAGAAATGGTCAGGAATGGGCTAGGATATGGAATTCTTCCAAGCGTCTTACTGGAGAAAGACCAAAATCTATATCAGATTAATTTGAAGGATGAACAAGGAGATATACTTATTAGAGATACTTGGATGTTATATCATGAAAAGACGCTAGAATTAAAGCTGGTCAATGAGTTTGTCCAATTTGTTAAGAGTGTCGATTTTATGAGAGATATTTAGATAAAGCACAGAAACTTCTGTGCTTTTTTTATCATTCCTTTTTTGAATAGCCAACGATAATTTATTCGTATTTTAATTATGGGTTCATCCACATTATGATGTATGAGAGAAGTGAATCTACAGGATATTTCCTTTTGAAATGGAGAGGTAGTAATATGAGTGTTTTGTTTCTAATTTTATTGAATGTCATTGTACCTGTCTTTTTTCTAATAGGAGCGGGGGTATTTCTTCATCGTAAATTCCATCTGGATATGAACACGTTGTCTAAATTGAACAATTTCCTGCTTATGCCGGCCATTAGCTTTGTTAATATTTATCAAAGCAAGATGGGAGGGGGGATGATTGTACAAATATTTGGCTTCCTTGCCCTTCAAGCTGTAAGTCTCATCATAGTAAGTACATTGATTGCTAAACTCGCTAAGTTTGATCAAAGTCTCTCTGCAACTTTTAAAAATAGTGTGGTCTTAAATAACTCAGCCAATTTTGGGATGCCAGTCAGCCAGTTGGTGTTTCATAATAATCCTCTTGGGCTATCAATTCAAGTCATCGTTATCATCTTTCAAAATCTACTAACCTATACATATGGATTGATGAATTCCGTTTCCGTTCATACAAAAAGTGCAAAGGGAGCGATCAGTGAGTTCTTGAAGAACCCTGTTATCTACGCTCTCTTACTTGGTTTCGTTTTACAGGCGACTTCAATCAATATTCCTTTGTTTTTATGGACTCCGATTGATAATATAGCAAGTGCGTTCATAGCGATTGCCTTGATTACACTGGGTGCACAGAGTGCGTACTTAAAAATAACTCACTTCCCGCTTCCGCTAATTCTTAGCTTGATTGGCCGTTTAATACTCTCCCCATCTATTGCCTTCCTAATCATTCTCATGCTTGGGCTGGAAGGGACGGTTGCTCAAGGATTATTTATAGCAAGCTCATTTCCAACATCAAGAAACAGTGCTTTATTTGCTTTGGAATATGGTAACCATCCGGAGTATGCGGCACAGGCCGTCTTGATGTCCACTTTATTCAGCAGTATAACGGTAACGTTGGTCGTATATCTATCAAAAATTCTATTCTAGTTGGACTGCTCTTAATGGGCAGTCTACAGTTTTTTTAAAGTGTTTGTAAAATTCGAACCGTGATTGGAACGTAAGGCACTCGTTTTCCCCGCAGGAGTCTCGCACCTTCCATTCCAATCACTTTGTTTAATTTAGATAGACCCCCTTTTGTCTACAAACTGGGACTGCTCTGAAGGAGCAGTCTTATCCCCCTTTTCCTGCTATAAAACTTTATGAACAATATGGATATTATGGAATTTATGTTTTTTAGGTGAATAATTAAAGAAAAGGTATAAATTTTTGTAAAATTAAGAAAACGCTTTCAAAAGGGGGATTCATATGTTTTCTCGTAAAAAGATTTCTGCGGTTATATTGGCAAGTTCGTTAGCCCTAAGTTTAGGTGCATGCAGTAGTTCGGATACATCAGGCGAAAAGAAAGAAAGTACTGGATATCCGAAAAAAGCCATAACGATTGTTGCTCCGTCGGGTGCAGGTGGCGGATGGGATTTAACAGCTCGTTCATTTACAAAGGTCTTAAGTGAGACAAAACTGGTAAACCAGCCGTTAACCGTTGAAAACAAACCCGGTGGTGGTGGTGCTGTTTTTATGGCGGAATATGCAACACAGCAAGTTGATAATAACGACATGCTGTTTGTGAACTCGCCCCCTGTCATTATTAATAATCTTAAAAAAGAGGGCAACAGTCCTTATGGATATAAAAATACGACTCCTTTGGCGCAGCTGACAAAAGATTATGGAGCTATCGTAGTCAAAGCGGATTCAGAATTTAAAGATTTAAAATCAGTGTTGGAAGTAGTAAAAAAAGATCCGCGCAAGCTAACTTTTGCAGGAGGATCAGCTCCTGGTTCCATGGATCACTTGATTTCCATTCTTCCAGCCTATGAATATGGTTTAAATCCTACTGAACTTAAATATGTATCGTACGACGGTGGCGGGGAAGCGATAACGGCATTGCTTGGAGGCAATGCAGATGTAATTGGAACGGATGCCTCTAGTGTAAGAGAGTTTTTAAAAGCAGGGAAGATTAGAGTTCTGGCCGTAACATCGACTGAACGCCTTGGTGGAGATCTTAAAGATATACCAACGGCTAAGGAACAGGGAGTAGATGCTGAGTTTACCATTTGGAGGGGAGTTTTTGGTCCTCAGGAAATGTCTGATGAAGCTAAAACATTTTGGAACGAATCTATTGCAAAGTTAGTTGAAACCTCTGAATGGAAAAAGGAAGTCGAGGCACAAGGATGGGAGCAAGAATATAAAAACAGTGAAGAGTTTGGCAAGTTTTTAGAAGAACAAGAGAAACAAGTGCAGCAATTATTAGAAGCTTTAGGAATGGAAAAATAATGGGGGAAGAAGGAGGTACTTCTCCTTCTTCTTATTTTCTGAATTGGGGGGATAAGGGTGGACATGAAATTTGACCGCTTTGCAGCTGTAGCCTTTCTGGCTGTCGGTGTGTTGTTTATGATAGGGAGCAGGAATTTATCCAGTTCTTCTTATGGAAGTTCAGTGGGGCCAGATATTTTTCCATTTGTTTTGGGACTTGTTCTTGCTGCATTGAGTATTCGCCTATTTTATGAGGCATATCAGAGTAAGAGACAAGAATCGAGTAAGGAAAAGCTGGAGTATAAGCCTTTTATCATTATTTTACTCTCAACATTGATTTATATTTTGACATTAGAAACATTTGGGTATGTCATTACAACCTTTCTCTTTTTGTTTGTTTGCTTTCAAACTATGGAACGGAGCAAGTGGGTAACAGCACTCATTATATCTGCAGGGTTTTCCGGAATCGTCTATTTTTTATTCGTAAATGTCTTAAAAGGAACACTGCCTGGTTGGCCAATCTGGTTTTCATAAAGGAAAGAAGGATGAGTAATGGGCACTTTTGATTATTTATTACAAGGGTTTGAAACAGCACTTACTTGGTATAATTTGCTTTTTGCTTTTGTTGGAGTATTGATTGGAACGGCAGTTGGTGTTTTGCCAGGGATTGGACCGATGAGCGGTGTGGCCCTTTTAATTCCGGTAACGGCTTCAATTACGGGAGGACTTCCCCCAGAGCAAGCGGCAACAAGCGCCATCATTTTACTTGCAGGTGTCTATTATGGAGCGATGTATGGAGGCTCGACAACTTCTATACTATTAAATACACCTGGGGAATCTTCTTCTGTTGTTACAACATTGGATGGCTATCAAATGGCGAAGAAGGGCAGGGCTGGAAGTGCTTTGTCTATTTCTGCCATCGGTTCCTTTGTTGGAGGGATTGTCACCCTTATCGCTATGATTGCCTTAGCTCAACCATTATCGACGATTGCCATAAAATTTGGTCCAGCTGAGTATTTTTCACTTATGCTTCTAGGACTGGCAGCTGTTAGTGGTTTGGCGGGAAAGTCAGTAACGAAGGCGTTAATTATGACTGTTTGCGGCTTGCTGATTGGGACGATAGGCATTGATAATGTATCAGGGATTGCTCGTTTTACCTTCGACGTTCCCTGGCTATATCAAGGGGTTGAATTCCTGACAATCGCAGTTGGGTTATTCGCCCTTGGAGAAGTGTTCAAGACGATATTGGAAAAAGAAGAGGATGACGGGGAAATCGCTAAGATTAGTAATTTGATTCCTTCCAAAGAAGAATTCAAAGAATCCGCGGGTCCCATTGCCAGGGGATCGCTCTTAGGTTTCTTTGTAGGAATCCTACCAGGTGCAGGGGCAACTCTTGCTTCTTTCTTCTCTTATCTTATGGAAAAACGGATTTCAAAAAAACCTGAGAAATTTGGTACTGGAGCAATTGCAGGAGTAGCAGGGCCTGAGACAGCTAATAACGCAGCTTCTGGTGGAGCGATGATTCCATTATTGACTCTGGGGATTCCAGGTTCCGGTACAACAGCTATCTTAATGGGAGCACTCATGATGTACAATGTTCAACCTGGACCATTATTATTCGAAGATCATCCTCAGGTAGCTTGGGGACTTATCGCCAGTATGTTCATTGGGAATCTGATGCTTCTCATCCTTAATCTTCCGCTCGTTAAGGTTTTTGCAAAAATCATTGAAACGCCTAAGAAGTACTTGATTCCGATCATTATCGCGATTTCCATTTTTGGTGTTTATGCGGTTCAAGTATCCACTTATGATTTATTGCTATTATTAGGGTGCGGGGTCTTGGGGTATTTCTTAAGTAAAAATGATTATCCAATCGCTCCATTGGTACTAGGGTTGGTATTAGGGCCGATGATAGAAAATAATATGCGCAGAGCCTTGACCATATCCGATGGTGATTACAGCTTGTTTTTCACTAGGCCACTTTCACTTACCTTTTTGATTGTAACGGCATTATGGCTGCTCATTCCGGTTTTACTTAAGAAGAGAGGGAAAGATGTCGTCATCAATATAGAAGGTTAATAAATATTTTCTGAATGTTGCAAAAAAACTCCTTTTTTAAAGGGGTTTTTTTTTATATGATGTAAGAAGAGGTGATTGAATGCGTTTACATACTAAGTTGATGCTGGGCATCTGCACGTTAATCATCTTAATAGGTGGAATCTTTGAAGTTATTTTTATAAATATCTTAGAAATTAACCTGAAACAGGAAACAGGGGAAAAAGCATTATCAGTTGCCCAGACTATTTCACTGCTGCCTGAAATTAAACAAGCCTTTCAAACGGATAGCCCTTCCGTGATCATCCAGCCTATTGCGGAAAAAATTCGCAGACAGATCGATGCGGAATTCATTGTAATAGGAGATGAGAATGAAACACGCCTGTCTCACCCTAATCCCAAATTGATTGGGAAGAAAATGGTAGGGGGAGATAACGCCGAGGTTTGGAATGGGAAATCAATCATCACGGAATCAACCGGGACATTGGGCCCTTCCATAAGGGGGAAAGCTCCAATAGAGGATGAGGGAAAAGTCATTGGTGTAGTCTCTGTTGGTTACATGCAGAACGATATTGAAAATGAAGTGTCTAGAATACAAAGAAAGATAGTATGGACCATCTCTTTTATCTTAATAGGTGGTTTACTAATTGCCTTCTTTATTTCATTAAATATAAAAAAGGCCATATTAGGACTTGAGCCCAAGGAGATTGCCTGGATGTTTCAAGAGAAACATGCCATTTTGGAATCCATTCATGAAGGAATTATAGCCATTGATGTCTATGGGAAAATCACTGTTGTCAATGAAACGGCGCATAAATTCCTTCATATTCCTAAAGACGTTGTGCTACGCGGGAGAAAAATTGAAGAGGTCATTACAAATACACATCTGCTTGATGTAGTCAGTACAGCACAGGCCGAATATGATCAGGAATTTATGATAGACGGTGAAATTTTTTTGGCAAGTCGCATTCCAATATTAAATAAACACGGAGAAGTTATCGGTGCTGTTGCGAGTTTAAGAAATAAGTCCGAACTATCGAACCTTCTTCAAGAGCTTTCCCATGTGAAGGCCTATGCAGAGGGGCTAAGGGCACAGACACATGAATATTCCAATCGGCTTTATACTCTTCTTGGTTTGATTCAACTGGGGTCCTATAAAGAAGCGATAGATTTTATATCGAAGGAAGTAGATGTCACACAAGGGTTCATTCACTTTTTAATGAAGGAAGTACCTGATCCGATTATTGCTGGGTTCATCTTAGGGAAAGTAAGTTTAGCAAGCGAGCTGAAAATTCATTTTACTATTGATAGAGAGAGCAGTTTTAAAGATATTCCGTCCGAAATAGACCGGGATGTGTTAGTGACGATTATCGGTAACCTTATCAATAATGCTTTTGAAGCGGTACGGGAAAACCAAAGGGAGGAAAAAAAGGTTTCGTTGTTCGTAACTGATTTGGGTAAAGAACTGATTATCGAAGTTGAAGATAACGGAAAAGGGATGAATTCAGGTGTTACCGAACAAATTTTTCAGAAAGGTTTTACCACGAAAAACCATCAAACTAATTCAGGGATTGGTCTGAGTCTTGTTCAGGAAGCAATTAATGGTTTAGGAGGATATATCACTTTTTCATCAAAGGAAGGGGAATATACGATCTTTACAGTAGCCATACCAAAAAACAGAGGGGTGATTAAATGAAGGCTATTAGCGAAATAGAAGTTTTAATCGTAGAAGATGACTTACGGATTGCTGAAATACAGAAGCTGTTCATCGAAAAAATTGAAGGGTTTCAAACCATTGGGATAGCGTCAAGTTATGTCGAAGCTAAAAGCTTCATTGAAATCATGCAGCCGGACCTATTGCTGCTCGATATGTATTTTCCGGATATGAATGGGCTCGATATCCTGAAAGAAATCAAGCAGCAAAGCAAACAAATGGATGTCATTATGATTACGGCAACAAAAGAGATTGAAAAAGTCCAGGAAGCCATTAAAATCGGCATATTTGATTATATTATCAAGCCTGTCGTATTTGAACGGTTCAAACAGTCCTTACTCCGATATCAAGAATATTACATTAAATTATCTGAATTAGGAAAGGGCAATTTTCCTGTGACACAGCAACAAGTGGATAAGCTTTTGAGAAAGGAAATGAATGACAAGGAAAGAGAACAGACTTCATTGCCAAAAGGGATTGATAGGATGACTTTGGAGAAGGTGATGGTAGTGTTGGGAAACACATCCCCTGGGTTAACTGCCGAAATAGTGGCGAAGGAAATCGGAGTGAGTAGGACTACGGCAAGGCGTTATCTTGAACACTTGATGTCTGAGGAAAAAATTGAAGCGGATTTAACATACGGCACGGTAGGACGGCCTGAAAGGGTTTATGCCATTAAGATATAAATGGATTCGCCTTGTGGTGAATCTGTTTTTGTGTTTGAGCAATACATAGACTTGCTTTACATATAAGGGAAGTATGTTTCGATTGGGTTGAAAATAGTTAATTGTTTTCCCCCATTTGAGTGGATTTATCAATTTTTGAGGGGTAAAAATGATAAATGAGGAAAAAATACGTGTGAAAAGTGAAAGGATAGACAAGTATATGACGTTTGTCATGCCAGCCAATTGACGTTTATGACTTCAGATGATCGGTGATTATTCCTATACTTAAGAAGAGAAAGATAGTTCGTTAAATTTAACGGGCCAAGGCGTAAATTATAGTTGCTTTAAAATGTAAGCTTACCAATCCATTTAAACACTCCACGTTTCTATATAATATTTATTAGGAGGAAGTTATGAGTAACCATAATCAAAAACAATTGAGAAAAGATATTGCCCCTTTTGAAATGTCCAATACTAAATCAAGTGTGAAACAACTTTTAAATACATTTCCACCCTTTTTTCTATTATGGTTCTTAGCCTATCAGAGCTTATCGATCTCATATTGGCTGACCCTTGCATTTAGCGTTCTGGCTTCAGGGTTTGTGGTCAGGATTTTCATTATTTTTCATGATTGTTGTCATCAATCGTTTTTCAAAAGTAGGAAAGCGAATAATATCCTGGGTACAATCAGTGGAATCGTCACATTATTTCCGTATGAACAATGGAAGCATAGTCATTCCATACATCATGCAACAAGCAGTAATTTAAACAAACGCGGTACTGGCGATATTTGGGTCATGACCGTTGATGAATATGTAGCCGCTTCATTCTGGGGACGTCTAGCTTATCGTTTATATAGAAATCCGATCGTCATGTTTGGTTTAGGACCATTTTATCTATTCCTTGTGTCGAATCGTTTGAATACAAAAGGCGCTAGAAAGAAAGAACGTATGAATACGTATTTGACAAATGCTTCTATTTTGGTGATTTATGGTCTTTTATGCTTGGCTATCGGATGGCAGGCATTCTTGATGATCCAAGTACCGCTTCTTTTTGTAACGGGATCACTGGGCATCTGGCTGTTCTATGTACAGCATCAGTTTGAAGATTCTTATTTCGAAGAGGAATCAGAATGGGATTACGTGAAGGCTGCCATTGATGGAAGTTCTTATTATAAGCTTCCAAAGATTTTACAATGGGTAACTGGAAATATCGGTTTCCACCACGTGCATCATCTTAGTCCAAGAGTGCCAAACTATAATCTGGAAAAAGTCCATGATTCCACCCTTCCTTTGCAACAGGCAACAACAATCACTCTTGGTTCAAGCTTAAAATCGCTTCGCTTCCGCCTTTATGATAGCGAAAACAAAACGTTTGTAAGTTTTAAAGAGATTAAGCACCGTCTAAGCGATACAAAATCAAAGGTAGGAATCAATAATAAACGTCCAAGTCTTCAAGAAAAATAAATAGTTTATTAAAAAACCATTCAATTTCCATTGGATGGTTTTTTGATAAAACTCCTTAGTATATACTAGGAGTAAAAGAAAAAGAGGCAGCGCCATGCAAAGTTGGTATCATATCTTTCCGAAGAACACAGGGCTAAGCCCTTATGTCTGGATCATTTTTTGTATCCTCCCTTTTTATTTCATTTTCAAATCTTCATCTATGTTGGAGATTGTTTTTGGAATCGTCATGATCATTTTGTTTTTCATTTCATATGGCCTTTCATTCGTTTCAAAGGGATGGCCCGTATACGTTTGGACTGCGATACAAATAGTCATATCCATATCCATGACCATATTTTTCAGCTACATTTACTTTTCACTTTTTTTAGCATTCTTTATTGGGAATGTTCAAAATAAGGTTGGTTTTTTCGTATTATATTCGATTCAGTTATTAGCTACCATCGTGTCCGTCAATATTGGGTTCATCATGAAAGATCCTACCTTCTTTTCGCAATTTCCCTTTATGCTCATTTGTGTAGTAGGCGTGATTCTTCTCCCATTCAACACATATAATCGGAATAAACGGGATAGGCTGGAAGAACAACTGGAAGATGCGCATAAAAGAATATCCGAACTTGGCAAAATGGAAGAACGTCAGCGGATTGCTCGTGATTTACATGATACTCTTGGACAAAAACTTTCTTTGATTGGCTTGAAAAGTGACCTTGCTGGGAAATTGATTGATTTAAACCCGGATTCGGCTAAGAAGGAAATCAAGGATATCCGCCAAACGGCGAGGACGGCACTCAAAGAAGTACGGGAAATGGTGTCGGAAATGCGTGGGGCTAAGCTAAGCGATGAAATAATCCGGGTCAAGCAAATTTTGAAAGCGGCAGAGATAGAATTCAAATTGGAAGGAACCACGGAATTGCAAGATACCCCATTGCTTGTTGAAACGGTTTTAAGCATGTGCTTGAAAGAAGCTGTGACCAATATAGTCAAACATAGCTGTGCCGACTGCTGTAATATCGTTATAGAAGAATTAAAGACAGGAGTGACGATCAAAGTCCAAGATAATGGAGTGGGGCTTTCACACAAATCAGAGTTTTTTAAAGGCAATGGACTTCAAGGAATGAAAGAAAGGCTTGAATTCGTTAACGGCAGCCTAGATATTAAATCAACTGAAGGAACTACACTTTACATTAGGGTTCCGAATGCTATAAAAAATAATGAATAGGTGGGATTAACTTTGATTCGAATCGTTATTGCTGAAGACCAGCGGATGCTGCTTGGTGCGCTAGGTTCTATCCTTGATTTAGAAGAGGATATGGAAGTTGTCGGAAAAGCAAGCAATGGGGAAGAAGCAATGAATCTCGTAAATCGTTTAAAGCCGGATATCTGCATTACGGATATTGAAATGCCCGTTAAAACAGGCCTCGATGTAGCAGAAGAGATTAAGAGTCAGGGCCATCAATGCAAAGTCATCATTTTAACAACTTTTGCACGTCCTGGATATTTTGAAAGAGCCAGAAAGGCAGAAGTAGGTGGATATCTACTGAAGGATAGTCCAAGTGAGGAATTGGCAAACTCAATTAGAGTCATCATGGATGGTCGGCGCATATATGCTCCGGAGCTGGTGGATATGGCTTTTGAAGAAGAAAACCCGTTGACTGAACGAGAGAGTCAAGTGCTCAAATTGATTGCAGATGGTAAGAATACTAAGGAAATTGCCAGCCAACTTTATCTAACTAATGGAACGGTTCGTAATTATATTTCGGTCATTCTCGATAAATTGGATGTAAGCAATCGCGTTGAAGCGATAGTAAGATTCAAGGAAAAGGGTTGGTCAAAAGATTGATTTAGGGTTTGCCAAAGAGGCAGATCCTTTTTGGCACGATGACATGGCGGTTCCGCAAATTATAAAGAATCAAAAAAACATATGGTTGGGGTTAGGATATGATATATTAATTTTTATTCATAAGTATTGGAGGGAGATGACCATTATGCAAAAAGCTACATTTGCTGGAGGCTGTTTTTGGTGCATGGTGACACCATTTGAAGAACAACCTGGCATTGGAGGAATCGTATCCGGTTATACAGGTGGACAATTTGAAAACCCAACTTACGAGGAAGTGAAGACGGGAACTTCGGGCCATTATGAAGTCGTTGAAATTACTTTCGATCCTATGTTATTTCCTTATGAAAGACTGCTGGAATTGTATTGGCAGCAGATTGACCCAACCGATGATGGCGGTCAATTCCATGACAGAGGAAGCCAGTATCGCACGGCTATCTTCTATCATAATGAAACTCAAAAACAATTAGCTATTGAAACTAAGGAACAGTTAGCAGCTAGCGGTAAGTTCAAGAAACCTATAGTAACTGAAATCCTGCAGGCCCAAACCTTTTATCCGGCTGAAGAATATCATCAAGGCTATCATAAGAAGAACAAAGATGAGTACAAAGCGGACCGTGCGAAATCAGGACGCGATGAATTTATTGATCAACATTGGATTGGTAAATAAAAGAACAAAAGAACCGGATGTGTTTTCACATCCGGTTCTTTTTTCAATTTTGACTCTTTCTTCATGTAAGTATATTCGTTGTTAATAAGGGCGATCCAACAGAATTTCTAAAGATTCTTCTTTATCGGTAGTATATGGGACAGTTGGCGCGAAAAAATGACATAGAGCATAAGGCAGTGGATTGCTGGGAATCCGCCCCTATTAATTAAAGCTCTACAGTATCGATAGTTAAGGAACATAAAACAGGGAGGTCACCTCTCTTTAATCTGTAAAGATAGAAGCAGGGCTTTTTTTTCTCTATAGAATTGTTTTTGTCATACGATTTAACGAGAAGGGTTCAATTTCTCATGATATTTTCATTTTTCTTCAGTACACTAAGGGGTAGGTGGTGTTAAATAATGATTAAAAGAATTTTAATTATAGAAGATGAAGAAAAAATCGCGAGGGTCATACAGCTGGAACTGAACCATGAGGGTTATCAAACTGAATCGGCTTTTACCGGAAAAACAGGTCTGGAAAGGGCTGAAGCTGAAGAGTGGGATTTAATCTTATTAGATGTGATGCTACCCGAGTTAAATGGCATAGAAGTACTTAGGCGTTTTAGAAAAAAGAATGGTCACACACCAGTCATCCTCTTAACAGCCAGGGATGCAATACCTGATAAGGTGAACGGCCTGGACCATGGTGCGAATGATTATGTAACAAAACCATTTGAAATAGAAGAACTACTTGCCCGGATTCGTGCTTGTTTTCGGATGAATGTACAGGGGAGCCAATCAGAAGAAAAAGCGGATGACCTTAAGGTCCATGATCTGCAATTGAACCTTGGTACAAGGGACATTCTGAGGCAAGGTAAAAGGATCGAGCTGACTTCCCGCGAGTTCGACTTGCTAGTTTATCTTTTGCAAAATAAAAATCAAGTATTGTCGAGAGACCAAATCCTGACCCATGTATGGGGGTATGATTTTGTAGGGGATACGAATGTGGTTGATGTGTATATTCGTTATTTACGTAAAAAAATTGATTATCCTTTTGATTTGCAGCTCATACATACCTATCGAGGGGTAGGATATAGCTTGAAGGAGCCAGTATGAAGATCCGGACGAAAATCCAATGGTATTCTAGTCTTTTTTTAATCCTCATGCTGGTAGTGCTGAGTATCATCGTTTTAACCGCCTTTCTTTGGATTTCCGTTGAGAGGGAACAGGATATGCTTGAAAATCAGGCTTCGTTAATCGAAGAAAATGTCCAGGCGAAGGATCTATTCTCCGGCAATTCTAGCTTGGTAGAGCCATATACCCCAGACGATGGAATGGTACGAGTATTTAACACCGAAAGACGCTTGGTCAACATATTTACTGATGAAGAGGACCTCCAGGGGCTTATAATAAAATCCGTTAACGAGAAGGGATATGATTTTACCAAAGTCGACGGAGAGTATGTGTTAACCTACCGCTATCCTTATCCGGAAGAAGGTAAGCCGCTTGGAATGATTGAGGTCACCCAGGCACAGGACAGCCTTCTTGATAATTTATCAACACTTGCACTTGTGCTTGCTGGTTCATCCCTTTTTGTCATTCTTTTATCCATTTTTGCTGGCAAGTGGTTGGCAAATCTAATTCTTAAACCAATATCCATCATGAGCGGGACAATGATGGATATTGAGGAAAGTGGAGAATTCAAACGGATTCCGCTATCGGATCAATCAAAGGACGAACTACAGGTAATGGGAGTTTCATTCAACAGGATGATAGAAAGGCTAGAACGGAATTATAACCAACAGCAGCAATTCCTTTCAGACGCTTCACATGAGTTGAAAACACCGATTACGGTTATTGAAAGCTATTCCTCACTATTGAAACGCTGGGGAATGAAGGATGCAGCGATTCAGGAAGAGGCAGTGGAAGCGATCCATCATGAAGCCATCCGGATGAAAAAGTTGACGGAACATCTTCTACAGGCGGCTTCCCAATCGGAACCTTCAGTCGATATGGAGGAAAAAATCGAACTTATTTCATTTTGTGAACAGATTGCCCAAACGTTTAGACGGACTGGGAATCGTGAAATAAATATACAATCCGAGTTTAAGGAAATATATGCAATGATCATTTCCAGTAAGCTTGAACAGGTGTTGGTCATCCTATTGGACAATGCCATGAAATACAGTGAATCGGGTATAAAGATCTTGATTAATCAGCAGGGAAATGAAGTTTTTATTGGAGTGAAAGATCAAGGTGTAGGCATATCACCAGAACATCTGTTACATGTATTTGAACGCTTCTATCGTGTGGATTCATCGAGAGCAAGGAAAACGGGAGGCAATGGACTTGGTCTTTCCATTGCTCGATCAATTGTTGAGTCATTCGGCGGCAAATTGGAAATTCAAAGCGAAGTGGGAGAAGGAACGTCGGTGACGATTATTCTTTCTCATCAAATTCTAATCTAGCGTTCATGTTCGTTTCATGAAGGATTGTTATTCTTAAGGTAACAAATTAAAGGAGGAATTCATTCATGAAAAAGCAGTGGAGCATGATAAAACAAGGTATCATCCAAAAGAAAAAGGTAATAATGACGGTGTCCATAGCCTCTGTATTGCTTTTCGGTGGTGCTGCCGGAACGGCCGTATATGCAGTCAATAAGGGTGCGCTATCTGAAGACGAGGCTGTCAAAATGATTTCAGAAAAACTAGGTGGGGAAGTTACTCAATATGAAAAAGATTGGGACCAGCCGATGACCTATGAGATGACCGTTAAAACGGAAGAAGGCTATCAAGACGTAGATGTGGATGCTGAAAAAGGAGAGATTCTTTCTCAGGAGATGGAAGACGATGATGATGAGGATATGAGCACTCAAAAAGCGGTGGAAACTGCCAAAATCAGTATGGATCAAGCTGAAAAGATTGCTTTGAAAAAGGTGGATGGCCAAATTACGGATGTAGAGCTGGATTCTGAGAATGGCATCCTTGTATACGAGCTGGAGATAAACCAGGGACAAAAGGAATATGACGTAGTAGTTGATGCTACTACGGGGAAAGTATTAAAAACCGAATTGGATGATTAATCGAATATCAAGACCAAAAGTTGTTTCGAATACGTAACATTTATTGTTAATAACCTTGCTGAAATGATTATCAAAGACTAAAAAGGATTTGCCATGGGGCAGATCCTTTTTTTGTTAGTAATCTAAATACTTACAAAATCCATTAAAAGAATAGTTGATACAGTATCTGGTCAGTCATATTAGTTTTTTTCTTATAAATGACCAATGGCAATATCCGTTTCGAAATTAAGAAGGAATTAAAGGGTTCCTCCAGAATAAGGGACATAAAGATCTTTATCCAATAGGGGGAATGAGAGTGAAGAATTTAGAAGCGGCGCTATCGTTACGGTGTAAGAAAGAGTTTGAGAAATCAAATCAACTTTTAATGGAACTCGCAAAGAAAAATCCCGAGGATGCTGTAATTCAGTATCAATGTGCCTGGAGTTTGGATATTCTTGGGCTTGAGTCACAGGCTGTGCCCTATTATGAAACAGCGCTCACATTGGGTTTATCAGAGGAGGATGCTAAAGGTGCATATTTAGGGTTGGGGAGTACATATCGTACCATTGGAGAATATGAAAAATCAAAACGAACATTAGAAACAGGGCTGAGCAAGTTTCCTGAGGACAAGGCTTTAATAGTATTTAGAGCAATGGCATTCTATAATTTAGGACATCATAATTTGGCAATGGAATCTTTACTGAAAATTATTGCGGAAACTTCTAAGGATCATGCAATCCAGTCATATGCAAAGGCAATAGAATTCTATAGCGATAAACTTGATACGGTTTGGAAGTGAAAAATAATAAAACAGTGAGGATTCATCCCCAAATTATCCACAAAACCTTAAGAAGACAAGTAATCTAGAGCTTGTGTGCATACTTTCGGACAAATAAGTTGGCAAAATACATAAGAATGAACGTTACTCACAGCAATTGTGGATAATAATTTGTTTATAAAATGCTTCGGGTCAATTTTTTGGCTAATTATATGTGGATAACCTTAAAATGTGGATAACTGTACTTTTATGTGCCACCCTTTTCCACAGGTAATCCACATATTCATCTTTTTATGACGAAAAAAAGCGCCGACACACAGCGCTTAAACATTCATGAACTTATTTCTGTAGTGACTTAAGGCCAATAGCGGATAAATATAGCGATAGCTGTGATAATGGATATACACAAAATTTTCCAGTGCCTGACCTGCAGGATAGTCATTGGTCCAGCTTTCTTTTTGGGCTTCGCGAATGAGATAGGTGATGCCTTTTTCGATTTCGGGTGTCGTTTTTTCAGATGCCGAAATCAACGCATCCACAGCCCAAGCTGTATGGGTCAGGGTGCTGGTCCCGAGAGGCATATAATGTTGCTTGATGTCACTGTAACAAGATTCTCCCCAGCCTCCATCTTTATTTTGAATTTTCTTTAACCAGGCCAAAGCTTTTTGGATAGCTGGGTGATCAGAGGATTGCCCAGCTGCCTTAAGGCCAGTCAGTGCAGACCATGTGCCATATAGGTAGCAAACTCCCCAGCGTCCGTACCAAGATCCGTCGCGCTCCTGGTCTTTCAAGAGCCAATCTACGGCTTTTTTGCTGACTTTCTCAGGTTTCTTCAAATTTGTATAGTTCCCTAAAAATTCAAGTGTTCTTCCTGTTAAATCAGCGGTCGATGGGTCAGTTAGGAGATATTTGGCTCCTTTGAAAGGGGTAAGGTGTAACCATTTATGGTCGTTATTTCTTTCGAATGCAGGAAATCCGCCATCATCATTTTGCATGGAAATCGTGAAGGCGACACCACGCTGCCAGCTGTTCTGATTATCTGGGTTTGTTTGCAATTGACCGGCAAGCGCCCGTAGTGAAGCAGTCGTATCATCTACATCTGGATTCATTGTGTTCAAATCTGAGAAACCCCAGCCACCTGGAACCGCGTAAGGGTTATGAACCAGCCAATCACCATACATATAATGCTGACGGGAAAGTAAGTACTGATTTGCGGCTTTAACAGTTTGATCTTTGGAAGGCAATCCTGCTTCTTGCAAAGCATAGCTGATTAAGGAGGTATTCCAAACATGGGCTGTTGTAAATTGGATATGAGTGTAACCATCAACTGAACAGGCCATTCCCTTCAGACCGGCAACTGCTTTTAGGATCACCGGATCTTTTTTCGAATAGCCGGTTGAGAGAAGTGCAAAGATCATGAAAAAGGTAGAAACAAAATAATTGTAAAGCGTTCCGTCGGGCTCTAGCCGGTCGAGCATATATCTTTTCGTTGACTCTAGCGCCAAGGAATGCAAATAATCTGGATAACCAATTAAGGTTTTGACACCTGTTTGAAGTTTGGAAAAGAAAGAGCGGTATTCGTCCGTTCGATATTCCTCCCACACATATTCTTCAGTACGTTCCTCCCGCGTTTGATATAAATCTTTTAAACTAGGAGCGTTCGAGGACTTAATCTGATACTTTTTATGTCCAAGCAGAAGCATGGGGATCATGTTAACTCTCCCATATACGGAAAAGTCATAAATGCTGATGAAAAAGGTTGGCGGCAGTAATATAACCTCGAGTGGGATCGGGAATAGAGGAGGCCATTTATATTGGCCAGTGACGGTGAGCATCATTTTAGTTAGCGTATTGGCCTGTTTGATTCCGCCGTTAGAAAGAATGAATTGTTTGGCCTTTCTCATATGGGGATCTTGTTTTTTCCGTTGGCCGCTATATAGAAGACCATAGTAAGCTTCAATTGTGACCGAGAGATTGCCTTCCTTTTCATCATGGAAAAGTTTCCAAGAACCGTTTTCTGTTTGTCTGCTTTCAATCCTTTTTACTAAGGCCTCTATAAGTGGAGCATCTTCTATGTCTAAAATTTTTAGTAAAATAATCATATAGGCATCAGCTGTTATCCCAGTGTCAAAGGGATAGTTCCAAGATCCATCTGCTGATTGGTCTTGCTTTAAGCGATAAACAAGTCGGTTAATTTCCAATTGTACATGTTGGTGGTTCAAAGGTGTTCCCCCCTCCTAAACACATTGTCCGTTTATATATATATTCAAAAGTTTTTGCTGCATTCAAGAAAGACGACTGAATGGTGTCAGAAATTCTGCTAATGCTTAAAGATGGAATAAAAAATAAAACGCTTCGGCAAGGAAAGCTGCCAAAGCGTTTTTTAGATAGTAGTGGAGATTTATTATTTAACTGGTAATGCTGATTGTTGCATGTAGCGGTAAATCGGAAGTTCTCCGCCCTTAACAGCGGGAATGAAATTGAATGTCACATAGCTGTCTATGCCCTCAGGTTCGAGTGCGAGGGAAATGAAGTTAGCATCAGGCTGGTCCATGTTAAATACATAGCTTCCTCTCGGGAATTCCTGTTTTTTCGCTGATACATTGGTCGTCACTTCTTTGGTTGTATGTCCGCTTTCAAGTGTAGTGGACACTTTCAAATCCTTTACTTTGTAACTTTCAACAGATAATTTTACAGGTTTTTTTAGTTTTTTCACCTGCACTCCCAATAACTGAAGTTTTTTTGCAATATCTTCATATTCAGGTGGGAGGATATAAGCTGTTGGTCGATCTCTAACAAGGGTAGGGTAGGCATCGGTAGAATCCAGCCAATCGATAGGCGTATCGACCTTTTTGGACTTTGCTAAATCAACTACTGTTAACTTTTGATTTTTTATCAATTTATTTTCGCTGGTGATGACAATTTTATCATGATCATTTGCCTTTCTCCCTTTTTTCACCACTTCATTTTCGGCCTGCTTGACCACCTTTTTTACTGTACTGGCTTGATCAGCTGTCGTTTTAATGAAGGCCGCCTGAGCTGTAGCTTGTGCATAAACACGACGTTTGAAGTCAGTACGACCGATATTGATACCCCTTGTTTCAATTAAATAGGTCATCGTATTTTTCAATCCGAGAGCGTTGCGACCGATGCGGGCTTCTGTGCTTCCTTCAGTAGCGGTAAGAATTCCAGCATCAGAAGTATCAAGTGTATAGTAATCATGATAGGAAAGCTTTTCTTTTTCCAATGTTTTAAAAACATTAGGCAAAAGTAGTTCGTCGGATGCTTTTCGAAGCTGTTCCGGAATATTTAAATTTTTTGCTGAAGAAATGAGCAGATCATAGGAAGCGATGGATCCATTTGCGCCAACCTTCTTAAGGGGAGCGGGGTTCACTGTATATTCATGTACATCAAGAATGACTTCAGGCTCATAATCATTGATGGTTTGATGAATAGTCTGTACCTCAGGATACTCCACTTTTAAATAGTCTCGATTCGCATCCATGTCATTAGAGGTAAACCGTTTAAAATAATAGGAGCCATCTGGATTTACACGTGGAACGATGGCAATGTTCACTTTATCGAGGACATCACCAAGTTTTCCTTCAGCAAGCCATTGGGCAATAACTAATGTAGATTCACCAGAGGCGGGTTCATTGCCATGAATCTGACCTTGAATCCAAATCAACGGTTTCTTAGTATCCTTTTTCAGCTTTTTTGAATCCTTGCTGAAAAGGAGCATCGGGATATCGCGTCCTTCTGTAGATTGACCAATCGTCTTAATTTGGATGTTTTTACTTTTGTGGGATAGTTTTTTGATATAAGCTATCATTTCTTCTTGGCTTGTAAAGGCAATCTTGTCATGTTGAAAGGCAGGAGTATTGAAGGTAACTTTAGGGTCTGGGAAAAGGTAGGAGAGATTTTCTGGCTGAATGTAGCTAGGACCCTTGCCATAATAAGGGGTAAATTCATCTGCCTGAGCCGTGGAGCTTAGGCCGGGCAATCCAGTGATAAGACTAAGAGAGACAACAGAAACAATCGTTGGTATGATCTTTTTCACAGACATCCTCCTAATTAATCTTTTTTCCATAAATTATCACATATAATACTAGAAAAATAGCATAAACTTTGAAAATAGTAAAAAACAGGAAGTATCTACTAGGTTGATAAAGGGCGTTCTATGGCTAGGTGCCCAGAAGTAGTATGTATTCTGCTACTCCTCATAAATCACAATGTAAAACCTAAATCAAAGAAATGAAGACGAAACAACAATAAGAGAGCTCCAGCCGTGAAACAGTAGAGCAGGATCTTGTTTCATCCCGACTGCAATGGCTGATATAACGGATGCTCCAGAGGGGCTGATACAGCTAATCCTTTTATGCACTCCTATAATATAGAAGGAATAGGAGTTATAGAGGTTTTTTTCTACACGGTTTTCTTCATTATAATTTTAGGGATATAGTTAAAGTCTCTACAATAAAATAAGGACCAAAGCAATTTGAAGTTGCTTGGCCCGTATTTATTTTAATATGTTTTGTAACTGGTTTAAAAGATCTTGTGTATTTTCCCCACTCATAATCTGCCCGTTTACTTTAGCATAGGGTGTCTTATTACAAAGTTTACATTCACTTAAACATTCATATTCTTTATATTGAATTCGGGGGTTCGTCAAGAACTTTCCAAACACAGCGAGTGTTTGCTCATTAAGGAAACGGTCAAGATTATTTTGACAAAATTCAATCTGGATTTTCTCTTTTTTGGTGAACATTTTAGAAAGAAAGGTTTTCATCATATCGCTACTTTCATTGGAAGAGTAAATATATGTTATTTTGATTTTATCACTTAATGTTGCGAAATGCATGGTTTGAAAGAATTTAATACACAAGAACTTTATATAGATTGTGTGAACAAGAACGGATACAATTTCCAATTTATCAAAGTAATTCGCTTGTATATGTTGACACATGTCAAAGGAATGGTAGAATAGAAATGAATACGATATTGATAATGAATCTCATTATCAAAAAAAAGGAAAACACGTGCAGTTATTGTAGCTCATGGGTCTTATTTTTATTAAAGATAGATAAAAACTTAATAATAGTCTTTATTCAGACATTTTTAATTAAAAATATTATCACTGTGTTTTTACTGATATAGGAAGAGTAGGAAATGAAGATGAAGATAAGATATTTAGTCATGGCGTTAATTGTTTTATCATTTACCTCATTATTCATTGGAGTAAAAGATATTACGCCACTCGATTTATTAGATTTAAGTGATGATAAAGTGCAAATTATGCTGCAAAGCCGTTTTCCTAGAATGGTAACTATTGTAATTGCTGGGGTGGTTATGAGCATCAGTGGCTTAATCATGCAGCAATTGAGTAGAAATAAATTTGTATCACCAACAACTGCCGGTACGATGGATTCTGCAAGGTTGGGTCTTCTTCTTGCTATTATCATTTTTCCATCCGCAGCACTTATTGAGAAAATGGCATTCGCATTCATATTCGCTTTGGCAGGCACTTTCTTGTTCATGAAAATTCTTGATCAAGTTAAATACAAGGATACGATTTTCATTCCATTGGTTGGTTTGATGTTCGGTAATATCGTCGGATCTATTTCAACTTTCTTTGCTTATAAATATGATTTGATTCAAAGTCTCAACACATGGATGAATGGTGATTTCTCGATGATTATGTCGGGAAGATATGAACTAATATACATAAGTATCCCTTTGGTCATTCTCGCATACTTCTTTGCTAATAAATTCACTGTGGCAGGGATGGGTGAGGAGTTTGCTATCAATCTTGGACTCAATTATAAATTTGTAGTCAATTTTGGATTGGTAATCGTAGCATTATCCTCTACCGTCGTCTTGTTAACGGTGGGAACAATTCCTTTTATAGGACTGATTGTACCTAATATTGTTTCACTTTACCTTGGTGATAATTTGAAGAAGAGTCTTTCTCATACAGCATTGCTAGGGGCTGTGTTCCTATTGATCTGCGATATTCTGGGTCGGATTATCATTTATCCATTTGAAATTCCGATAGGTCTCGTAGTTGGTGTAATAGGAAGCGCCGTATTTATCTATCTGATAATGAGGAGAAAGGCATATGAATAATAAAGGAAAAATCATTTTACTAGCTGTTGTTGCAACTGTTTTAACGGCAGGTTATATCTTTTGGGATCTTGGCCCGAATTGGGATTATGCACTTCCAAGAAGGGTTATCAAAATTATCGCCATCATTGTAGTTGGTTGTGCGATTGCCTTCGCAACAGTAGTTTTCCAGACAGTAACAAATAATAAAATTTTAACACCAAGCATTTTAGGATTAGATTCTATGTATATGCTGATTCAAACAGGAGTCATCTTCCTGTTCGGTTCAACACATGTCATGATTTTAAATAAAAATCTAAATTTTCTGGTTACTTTGACAGCTATGCTTATTTTCTCCAGTCTGCTGTTCAAGTTCATGTTCAAGCAAAATCGAAATATATATTTTCTCTTGCTGATAGGCATCATATTCGGAACATTATTCGGCAGTATGTCATCATTTATGCAGGTATTGATTGACCCGAATGAATTTCAAATCATTCAAAATAAAATGTTTGCGAGTTTTAACAATGTCAATACGGACTTATTGACGTTAGCTATTGTCCTTATGATAGCAGTAATCGTATATTTTATGAGATTTTTGAAGTATTTAGATGTCATGTCCTTAGGGAGAGACCAAGCCATCAACTTAGGTGTGGATTATGATTTTGTAACGAAACGGGTATTAATCGTTGTCACGATTTTAATCTCCATTTCAACAGCCCTGATAGGTCCTATCACATTCCTCGGCTTACTTGTTGCCAATGTGGCGTATCAATTTATTAAGTCTTATCAGCACAAACATATCCTTCCAGGTGCGATGCTGATTAGTGTGATTGCCTTGGTCGGCGGCCAATTCATAGTTGAGAGAATCTTCACCTTCTCTACAACTTTGAGTGTCATTATCAACTTTGTTGGCGGTGTCTATTTCATCTATCTTCTATTAAAGGAGAATAAGTCATGGTAGAAGTGAAAAGTTTATTCAAAAAATATAATAATAAAACGGTTGTCGAAGATGTATCCATTGAAATTACCAAAGGAAAAATCACTTCTTTCATCGGCCCTAATGGTGCGGGGAAAAGTACGGTTCTTTCGATGATCAGCCGACTCATTACTAAAGATTCAGGGGAAGTCCTGATTGATGGTAAAGACATGGGGAAATTCAACAGCAATGAGCTTGCGAAAAAAATCGCCATTTTAAAGCAAGCTAACCACATTAATATCCGATTGACGATTCGTGAACTCGTCGCCTTTGGTCGATTCCCTTATTCACAAGGGAAATTGACTAAAGAGGATTGGAAATATGTCGATGAAGCGATTGAATATATGGAACTTGAGAATATGCAGGATAAGTTTCTTGACCAGCTTAGCGGGGGCCAACAACAACGGGCCTTCATTGCAATGGTAATTGCACAAAATACAGAGTATGTACTTCTTGACGAACCTTTGAACAATTTGGACATGAAGCATTCTGTCCAAATCATGAAGGTATTAAGAAGGTTGGCTGATGAATTAGGGAAAACAGTCATTATCGTCATTCATGATATTAATTTTGCATCCTGTTATTCCGACTATATTGTTGCATTGAAGGATGGAAAGGTTGTCCAAAATGGACCTACCGAACAAGTCATTAATTCCAATGTATTAAAGGAAATCTATGATATGGATATTGAGATTCAAAATATCAATGATAATAAGATCTGCGTGTACTTTACTTAGGAACTATGCCATTTGGTTTTAAATTACTTCAGGTATTCGTAACTAAACTAGGAAACATTAAGAACACTCTTTAGGCTGTTAAGAGTTGGCGGGCGCCCAAGAATTAGCCGCCTCCTGTTTAAATATAAGGAAAAAGAGGGAAAAACGATGGGTTCTAACAAGTTACGGATTCAACATGTAATTTTAAATAATAAAAAATACTTTTTGAGGTGACATTTTAATGATTAAGAAATTATCTTTACTGCTATTAATAGCAATGCTGGCTGTAGTGGCTGTAGCTTGTGGATCAAATAATGAAAAAGAAGAATCAAGTCCGAAAAAAGAATCGGCTAAAAGCGAAGAAATAACAGTTAAGCACCAACTAGGAGAGACGAAAGTAAAAACAAACCCTGAAAAAGTTGTCGTATTCGATATGGGAACTCTTGATACACTTGATAAATTGGGTGTAGAAGTGGCTGCTGTTCCTCATGATGGCCTTCCTGAATACCTTTCTAAATATGAAGGTACAACTGAAAATGCTGGTGGATTAAAAGAACCTGACTTCGAAAAAATTAACGAGATTGCTCCTGACTTAATCCTTATTTCAGGTCGTCAATCTGATGCATATGAAGAATTAAGTAAAATTGCTCCTACAGTTTATGTAGGTGTGGATACTACAAAATATATGGAATCATTTGAAGAAAACGTAACACTTCTTGGTAAAATCTTTGGTAAAGAAAAAGAAGCTGCTAAAGAATTTGCAAGTGTTGAAGAAAACATCACTGCTTTGAAAGAAAAAGCACCAACAGATAAAAAAGGTTTAATCATTCTTGCTAGCGGTGGAAAAGTAAGTGCATACGGTCCTGATTCAAGATTTGGTATTATCCATGATGTATTCGGCGTTCCTGCAGTTGATGATAAATTAGAAGTATCTACACATGGTCAAAGTATTTCTTTTGAATACATTGCTGAAAAAGACCCTGATTACCTTTTCGTAGTTGATAGAGATGCAGTTGCTGGTGATGGAGCTGCAGCGAAAGAAACAGTTGAAAATGATATTGTAAAAAATACAAAAGCTTATAAAGAAGGCAACATCATTTATCTTGATCCTAACTACTGGTACTTATCAGGCGGCGGTTTAGAGTCTGTTGATTCTATGGTTAAAGAAATCTCTAAGGGTATTAAATAATAAAGATGTAAAGCAAGGCCTGCTCTCACGTAAAGTGAAAGCAGGCTTTTTTTGTTTTATATATAAAGCAGATTTGCTCATATAACAAATAGGCTAAGAGAACATACCATAATGAAAGATGACTGCACCTATTGAAAATCCCCACCTTTAAATAACGAGGGCTTATGCTCAACGACCGTTAACCAAGCCTTGTAGTTGAGCACCACAGTGAATGCAATCCCAGCTATGGATTTGATAGCAGCCAAGGAGATCAAAAGCTGGAATTGGACTCCTAGGAGCTTAAAGCAGGGAACCAAAAAAAACAAAAACCAGAAGAGAATAAATATACTTTCTTCCTATTATATGTCGTTTGTATAGCAATGCTATTTATCTTGCTGCTATTTATGAGTCAGGGGTATATTAAAGTCAAAAATCTCAGTGAACTTTGGCTGGTCATCATTGGATTTGTATGAGTCTTGAATAATATCAATGAACAAACAGAGAAAATGACGATGAGTTCTATTTTTTTGGAGAGTGGGGAAGTAACATCACTTACGATGCAGTCCGAAAGCAGTAAATATAAAATCACAGGGAAGCATAAGGGGTATGATGAAAACAAGAACTTAGTAACGTACGTATCTGGTGATGCCGTAGAAAAGTTAGATAAAGGCATCATCACTGTTGATCCTCGGAAAAAGACAAGTGGCTGGTGACATTTTTCACTTCAGTTATTCCATTTGTAATCATTTTCAGCCTGTAATTCTTTATTTCTTTTGGTTGCCGCACGAAAAAATGGAGCAGATGAAAAATATCTAGATAGAGAAAAAGAATACTCGCTTTCCATATGTTCTTTGAGATATTTTTACAATGTGTTTGTGAATCAACACTTATTTAACATAGACAATTATTTAATAAATAATTGCGGTGTTAATCAAAAGAAGCCTAAAAATATTGAAAAAAAGAATATACAAATGATCGAATTATGGGACATTTGGAAGGCGATGTTGTCGATAATACTCGAATTGAGCATAAGAATTGCATCTTTTACAGTCAGGAATACAAGTAAATGTAGGATAAATGCTTTGAGTTATTAGTAGGTATCCGACTCGCGTATGAGGTCGGAGATATTGAAAGAGAAGCCCTGCAGGTAGATGTTCGAAGTTAAAAAGTTTTCAGGGAGTAATTCCTGACATAAATAAAATGAAAAAAAAGCAGATCATTTTTATACTGTCGAATTATCGGGAAAAAAATCTAGGATAAATCTAATAGCTTTCGATGTTTAAAGAATTTTTTTTTACAGTTTTTGTAATGTACTGGTGTTTTTATAAGGAGTCGTTTATAATGGTAAAAGCCTAAGGGAAGTGAAAATAAATATAACTTGTCATCCACATTTACCAGGAATTTATGGTGATATTTATTGGAATAAGATTTGGAGTTCCTATATATTTATTATAGGAAATCATACTTCAAAGGCGGGGCGAAACTCTGTTATTTTTTCAAAGGCTTGTTCATAAGCTAAAGAAGCGTTCTTTATGCAATAGTAAATATTGTGACAAAAAGTGGTTTTGCGCAATCTTGACTATCTAAGGGAAAGAATGCTATCATAAGGTTTGCGATTTTCCGTCTTCTGTAAGTATGTAAAAATTTATATATATAAACCACTAGATTAATAGAGGTGAAAGCATGAATAATTTTCTTAAAAAGAGCCAGCATTTATTTGCAAATAATGTACTAGGCTTTTTCTTTATTGCCGTAGTAATGTTTCAGATTAAAACTTATATTGGATATCGAGTTGAATTTAACTTAGGTATTGAAAATGGACTACAACAGTTTTTGCTATTCATAAACCCGATTAGTTCAGCTATTTTATTCTTTGGGTTGGCATTACTGGCAAAAGGTAAAAAATCGTTTAAATGGATTATTCGGTTGAACTTATTGATGTCCTTATGGCTATTCTTCAATATTGTATACTACCGTTCATTTACCGATTTCATTACATTACCAACCTTGACACAAGTGCAAAATGCCGGGGATTTGGGACCGAGTATTTTAGAATTATTTAAAGGCCATGATGTATTTTATTTCCTTGATACGGTTCTTTTAATTGTTTTATATAAATTCAAAGACTTTAAAGTGGAAGACATCAAAATTAAACGTCGTACTGTTGGAATGGTATACCTTGCAGGACTTGCAATTTTCGCTATCAATTTGGGACTTGCTGAAAAGGATCGTCCGCAATTATTATCGAGAACGTTTGACAGGAACTATATTGTCAAATATCTAGGCATGTATAACTATACTGTCTATGATGCGGTTCAGAATACTAAAACCTATGCTCAGCGTGCAACAGCTAATAGCACGGATATCGCAGAAGTCGTCAACTATACAAAAGCGACAAGCGCTGAGCCTAATCCTAAATACTTCGGTGCAGCTGAAGGAAAGAATGTCATATACTTGCATTTGGAATCCATGCAGAATTTCTTGATTGACTATAAGTTGAATGGAGAAGAAGTAACTCCATTTTTAAACTCACTTGCACATGATAAATCTGATTTCATGTATTTTGATAATTTCTTCCATCAAGTTGGTCAGGGTAAAACAGCGGATGCTGAATTCATGCTCGAAAATTCTCTGTTTGGTTTACCACAGGGGGCAGCATTCACAAATCGATCTCAAAATACGTATCAAGCGGCACCAGCGATTTTAGGACAAAAAGGATACACATCTGCTGTGTTCCATGGTAATTATAAATCTTTCTGGAACCGGGATAATATGTATAAGTCTCTTGGCTTTAATCAGTTCTTCGATGCAAACCATTATAATATGGAAAATAAAGAAGAAGTACTAAGTTATGGATTAATGGATAAGCCTTTCTTTAAAGAATCCATTCCTATGTTAGAAACACTTAAGCAGCCTTTCTATACAAAATTCATAACAGTATCTCACCATTTCCCATATGCTATGGATCAGGAAAAAGCAACAATTGGTAAACAAACAACGGGTGATGCATCGGTTGATAGTTACTTCCAAACTGCACGCTATGCCGACGAAGCGCTTAAAGAATTTTTCGATTATCTGAAAGAATCAGGCCTATATGATAACTCGGTAATCGTTATGTATGGCGATCACTATGGTATTTCTGAAAACCATAAAGAAGCGATGTCAAAAGTACTGGACAAAGAAGTAGGCACGTTTGAGAATGCCCAATTACAACGTGTACCATTATTGATTCATGTTCCAGGCGTTGAAGGCGGGGAAATGCATCAATACGGTGGACAGATAGATCTTCTCCCAACTTTACTACATTTGTTAGGGATTAAATCAAATGATTATGTACAATTCGGTTCAGATTTATTGTCAAAAGATCATAATGAAGTAGTACCTTTCAGGAATGGAGACTTTGTAACGCCAGATGTTACTTCCATTAAAGGAAAGTACTATGATACTAATACTGGAGAATTGGTCGAGGAGAATGAAGACATTCTCAATTATAAAACGAGAGCTGAAAAGATGCTTAATTTATCCGACCAAGTCGTAAACGGAGACTTACTCCGATTCTATACTCCAAATGGTTTTAAACCGATTGATCCGAAGGATTATGATTACACATACAATGAAGAAGATTCAAAAGAAGTTGATTCAAAAGCTGAGTCTGATAAATAAATGGTTAATAAAAAAACAGGCAGGAAGCAATAGCTTCCTGCCTGTTTTTTTATAGTTTAAGGGATAATTTTAATAAGGCAGTTCTTTAGGATTTTGCAGTCATCATGGCAATATACTTCCTGATTTCATCAGGCTTTCCTGCATACTTTTCTGCACGCTGTTCATCCTTTACGATTTTATTTTTTGCTTTTTTTAATATTTCTTCACAAATAGCTTGAGGGACGACCACGACTCCATCTACATCCCCTATTATAATGTCGCCTGGATATACAGTGACACCACCACAGGAAATTGGGATATTGGTTTCACCCACACCAGCCTTTCCGCTTGAGGCAACAGTGGTCCCTTTACTGAATACAGGGAAATTTAGATCTTTAATGGCTGCTAGATCACGAATAACTCCATCGACGACGAGAGCTTCAATTTCCATTGTTTGCATCATGCCCACAACAAAGTCACCAGCGATAGCTCGGTATGTATCCCCTTTGCAGTCAACAACTAATATGTCCCCTGCCTGGGCCTCACCGATTGCCTTTAAAACGGCTGAATTATCACCGACTGGTACCTGGACAGTTAATGCGCGTCCGGCAAAATGATAATCATCTTTTAGGGGTTTAATTGCTGAGTCTAGATTGTTCAATCCATCCATTGCATCAGAAATGGCCGTGGTAGGTAAAGCTTTAAACTGTTGAATGAGAGTATCCATGAAAATAAGTCCTCCTTAGGATTTTTGGAATATAGCCTAATTATAACAATTTTTATAATTTTCGGATAATAGGTATAGGTTATCATTCTTTATAACTTTTAGACGATGTTTTACAATTCTAAATGGATAAAGGAATATGTCTCTAATCGACAAACCCCCATCCTGTAGTAGGAAGGGGGGGAGTTTATATAGTTACCAAATAGGGAATCTACAGTTTTTTTCTTTTTAATTAAATAAGGGTTTAACATTCATTTAATCCCCCTCAAGGTCCATTTTGGGAAATTGGTTATTTTTGTTTCCTGAAAGGGTAATCTTTTAAGAGCCAAGTTCATCCCTTTTCCTGTTACACTTTAAGGATAGGGACGGTTTTTTTATGAATTAAGTTTCTGCCTTAGCACATAGCGATTTTATGCTCTATTGCAAGATCAACCCCAAGGCATGTCCCATGTATCGATGCTTGATCAAACATATTTATGAAATTCATATTCTCAGAAAGTCTGCTTTTCCGCACAGGGATGGTTCTCTCCAACGGTAGATTCAGCTGATGAGAGGTTAGGAATGAATAGTTCGTGAAATATTGTTTGCCCTTTTCATTAATCGAGTATACTTTACGCGGTGGCCTGTTGCCTTCTTGTTCAGTATGTACCTCAATGTAGTCTTGTGGCTTGAGGGAAACTTCCAGGAAGATATTTAATACTAATTAAAGATTGTATGTGCAAATATTTTCAATGAGTAGAGAAAGTGAGCAAGGACAAATCATAAGTGTATCGAAGGTAAAAGAAATGTTTACAAAAATGATTGCACAGAACTCAAATAATTTGATGTTTGGGGTGAACTTTTAAAAGCTGTTAGTGAAACACCTGCGGTAAAACTTTTTTTTATAGAGGGGTATTTTCATGTCAAAGAAAGAGTAATATTAAGACAGAGGTTGCCAGGGTTAGCCAAATAGGGCTAAATATTTCTGGATGAATGATAAGAAAAACGATTCCTGCAATTGTGGCAGCCTGCTGAATGGTCATATGTCTAATAAAGTGTAACCCAGCTTTAAGACAAGCCTTAATGAGAGGTGTGTGATTCATTTTTCATTCCTCCTTTTCTCTTCAATAATATGTCCAGGAATAAAATAAAATACATAGTCAGTCGTTTTCTGCCCAGTATTATGGGTATATTAGAGATAAAAGAAGAAGGAGGAATTATAGATGTTAATTGTATATATTAGTCTTGCCCTCTTCATTGGAGCCATTATTTACTTAGTCTTTTTTGCACTCAAAACATATAAGGATACTAAACCTGCAATTGAGAACGTGACGGAAACCGTTGCACGGATTCAGGCAAAAACGGATCAAATTAAATCAGAGACGGATCAGCTAGCATTGATACAGCAGGAAATCACAGAAGATGTTCAATATAAAAAAGAGGCCGTTCAATATACAGTTGATGCAGCTAAACAAACGCCGGAACCATTTAAAAATATTTGGCTTACAATCAAGGGTGAAAAATGGAACCTTAGAAGCAGACGAAACGGTTGAGGATGTATTTGACCACTTTTGATATTGCGTGATATAGTATGGGGATAAAAAGTTTCTAGGGTTCCGCAGTTTAATTGCAGGATGGTCCGAGAGAAGCGCGCAGGATTTTTTTGCGTACACGGAGGGAAAAAAGCCCGGGAGGTTATATTTATAACCTACTGGGTTTTTTTCTGTATTGGAGGGAAAAAGTTGGCTTGGTTATACTTAGTTATTGCAGGATTATTCGAAGTAATATGGGCAACGAGTTTGAAATACACGGAGGGGTTTACAAAATTAATTCCTTCTATCATAACGATTGTCGGTATGGTTATTAGTTTTTATTTTTTATCATCGGCGATAAAAACATTGCCGATGGGGACAGCATATGCAATCTGGACCGGAATAGGGGCAATCGGTGCCGTCCTTGTTGGCATTATTGTCTTTAACGAGCCAAAAGATGCGATGCGCTTAGTTTTTGTTGGTTGCATTTTGATTGGCATTATTGGATTAAAGGTCACCTCTTCTGAATAATTAATTGCTTCCTTGCAAATAGTAGCATTAAACAATTTGTAAGGAGTGAGGAAAATGAATTATAAAGCGGTAGTATCAAGTGCGATGATGGCTTTATTGATTTCAGGCTGTACGTCTAATGATAAACAAGGAGCAAATGAAAATCTTGGACTTAATCGGAACAATCAGGATAATTATGATACACCTATGAGGGTAAGTGACACAAGGCAAAATGATAATGATCTAAATGATAATATAAATGATAATGGTACAAACGATTTGAGGGTTTCTGAAGATATCTCAAATCGTGTTGAGGCCTTGAAGGAAGTAAAAAATGCCTGGGTTATTGTAACTGATCATCATGCGTATGTTGGGGCTGAGCTAAATGACGGGGCGGATAAGGATCTTACAAATGAATTGAAAGATAGAATCGCCGACTCTGTAAGAGGAGCCGATTCATCCGTAGAAAAAGTGTATGTGTCTACGAACCCTGATTTTGTTCAAAGAATGAATGATTATGTTACCGATATAAATAATGGAAAGCCTGTTAAAGGATTTGTTGATGAATTCCGTGATCTTGTAACACGTATTTTTCCAAGCTCAGAGTGATTAATAAGGGGTGAAATCCCTTCCACATTAAGACTTATTCTTTTATTTTCAGCTTTATAAGAGCTTGAAAATGATACGGATAGGTCTTTTATGTTTTATGAAGAGATAAACCACTAGCTAGAGTATTCAGCTACTGTGTCAGGTTCTGAGGTAATGGGATTTTATGACTAACTTTGGGGAGTCTGGTTACAATAATTGGGTAAACTTAGAACGGTGTTAGGGGGCGGGAAAGTGAGGTTTTTTAATGGAAAAAAGAAATCTGAGGTAACAGCTTTTCAGCATTCTTCTGAGGATTTTCAGGAACTGTTTAAAAAGTTTGAAGAGTCATCTGATTTTCTTACTTACCTATTCCCAAATGAAGAAGGCTATATCATTTCCTATTTTAAATCACTAGTTAGTTCACAACAGGTCCATGAACAATTGCTACCTGTTATCTCGAATCAACCAAAGAAAGATATCCACCAATTAAAAAGTGATTTTCCAGTCGGAGATATAAAAGAAACGGCGGACTTAAACGAAATTAAAGAGTTGATGCTGACAGGATCAATCATGATTCAATACAAAAAAGATGATAAAAATTGTTTGTTAATTCCATGTGTCAACAGTGTTAAAAGGCAAATTTCTACTCCAGAGTCGGAGTATACTGTCCTGGGTCCTAAAGAGGCCTTTGTAGAATCGATTGATACGAATTTAAATTTAATCCGTAATCGTCTCCCAATTCCCGAATTGCAGGCAAAAGAATTTCAGGTAGGGAGTATCTCACAAACCAGGTTAGTAGTTCTCTATATAGAGGGGATTACTAATCAACAAAATATTAATACGATTATGCAGAGAATAAATGACATCGATTATGATACGGTCGTGGATATTTCTTTTGTTAGCCAGCTGATAACAGATAATCGGAATTCGATGTTCCCCCAGCTGATTGATACAGAACGGCCTGACCATTTGGCCAGTGTATTAACAGAAGGGAAAATAGGGATAATGCTGGATGGATCACCTCATGTATTGATAGGTCCCAACACCATCATTAGTTTTTTTTCGTCATTTGAAGATTATTTTCTAACTTGGAATATCGGTACTTCGTTTCGTTTGATTCGCCTTTTCGCAGTTTTATTTTCTGTTTTATCTTCGCCTCTTTATGTTGCAGTTTTAACATATCATTATCAGGTTATTCCAACGGATTTATTGCCAATCCTAATCTCCTCACGGGGGGTCATCCCTTTTCCGCCGATTTTAGAAGCAATAGTGCTTGAAGGAACGATTGAATTGCTGAGGGAGGCTGCGGTAAGGCTCCCGGCAAAGGTCGGCTCTACCATCGGTATTGTTGGCGGTATTGTTATCGGTACAGCCGCTGTAGAAGCGGGGTTTGTTAGTAATGTTTTATTAATGCTTGTCGCTTTGGCTGCCCTTGCTTCTTTTACGGTACCTATTTACCAGATTAGTAATACGATTCGTCTCATCCGCTTTCCTTTTTTATTGGGCGCCCAGTTATACGGATTGTTTGGAATAGCATTATGTAGTGCATTTATTTTAAGTCATTTATTAAAACTGACGTCACTTGGCAGTCCATATTTAGAACCGCTTTATCCGCTAAGAATTAAGGATTTTAAAGATAGTTTTATTCGACTTCACTTTTCAAAACAGAAAAAACGTCCGCATTTTTTGCGGACTGAAAATCCAGTAAGAATAAGAAAGAAAACTCAAACCCAAAAATCCCAAAATGATATTGATGAATAAGGTGTAGAAAGCGGTGAGAAAGCATGGAAGCTCAAACAAATGTGACTAAACAGATTTCTCCATTCTTTGTCTCTTTCCTCATACCAGGTATGCAAATTGGAGTAGGGGTATTGGGATTTGAACGGATCATAGCAAAAGAGGCAGGCCAAGATGCCTGGATATCAGTCCTGATTTCAGGATTAATCATAAATATTCTTCTTTGGATGTGCTACAAAATTTTAGGACGCGGTCCACAAACACTTGATTTGGTTGCTGTCCATCAAGATTTGTTTGGCAAATGGGCAGGAAATGCTTTCAATATAGTATTTATCCTCTACTTTATATTGATTTCCATCATTATTATTAGGACTTATTTAGAGGTTATTCAGGTTTGGATGTTCCCTAGTGTTAATATCCCGCTGTTATTAACCATCATCCTGATTCTTGTTTATAGTTTTGTTACGGGAGGGTTTAGAGTTATCACCGGTTTTTGTATGATCGGGCTGATGATTGGATTGCCCTTAATGCTTTTGAAGTATTTCCCATTAAAACAAGCTCATTTCTATAATTTGACACCTGTCCTGGATCATTCCTTTCTAGATATTATGAAAGCATGTAAGTCGATGACGCTGAATTATCTCGGTTTTGAACTGCTCTTGGTCTATTATCCATTTATAAAAAAGCGTGAACGGTCTCAAAAGTGGGCCCATCTCGGGGCACTTTATACAACTTTTCTATATCTCATCTCAATTCTTGTCTCATTAGCATACTATCACCAGGATCAGCTGAAAGATGTTATTTGGGCAACTTTGACGTTATGGAAAATTGTAGACCTACCCTTTATTGAAAGATTTGAATACATAGGAATTTCTATGTGGCTTTTTATGGTGATACCGAATGCATGCCTGGGAGTCTGGGCTGCAAGCAGATGTGCGAAACGGGTATTTGGGTTCCGACAGAAAAAAATGTTAGTTATTATTCTGATGGTTATTTTAGTGTCTTGTATTTTTTTGGATAATCGCAATAAAATCGATTTGTTAAATACGTACATTTCCCGTATGGGTTTTTATATGATGTATCTGTACCTTCCCTTTTTATTTTTATGGCAGTTGATTGTTTACAAAGTGAGGGATCATAAACCATGAAAACCAAACTACTATTGATTACATTAGGTTGCGTATTAATGACAGCGTGCGGAGTGGAGAAGCAAATTTTAGAAGATATCTTAATTGCCGAAGTCGTTGGCTATGATGATGCTGGTGACCATAAGATTAAGGGAACAGTTGTTGTCAATGTTCCTCAACTTGGAGAGGAAGCAAACCTAGGTAAGGAAGTTTATGAAGCTATTTCTCATGACGTAAAAGCTACTCGTCAGCAAGAAAACTCTAAAACCACATTTCCAATTGTTGGTGGTAGATTATCAGTAATTCTCTATAGTGAAGAATTAGCTGGAAAAGGCCTCAATGATTATGTCGATACATATAGGCGTGACCCAATGGTAGGAAGAAATCTATATTTAGCTGTTGTTCATGGCAGAGCTGATGATGTAGTTAAAATAGAGCCGAAGTTATCCAAAACTCCAGGGGTTCAAGTAAAAGAGCTAATTGAACAAAACATCAGAACGAATTTACCTAATGTCGATTTGCACCACTATTTATATGCCAGTCATGGTAAAGGAATTGATCCGGTTATGCCATTATTGGAAACAGCAGGCGAGCGTGTACGGGTGAAAGGGATAGCTCTGTTTAAAAAGGACAGGTACATTGGTAAGTATATTTCTTATGAGGACGGTTTCTTATTCAAAGTACTTAGCGAAAACTTCAAACTGGGGAGTTATGAAATAAAATTGAAGGATAATGACTTTATTGATATTAATAACGTTCAATCACATGTCCATTATGATATCTTACATGCAAACCAAGAGCCCAAGGTCAGGATTGAAGTGAAAATAAAGGCAAGTATACTTGAGGTACAAGGGTATGACTTGGGCAAACCACTCGACGTGAAAAATATTGAGAATAAAGCTGAGCAGGCCATTGAAAAAAAACTAAATAAGATGTTAACTATGTTTCAGGAAAATAATATAGATCCAATTGCGATGGGTGATATCGCTAGAAGTAAAACAAGAAATTTTAATCGAAAACATTGGGAGGAAGTATATCCTCATATTCCAATTGATTTGGCTGTAGATATTGAAATGATTCAAACGGGAATCGCAGAATAAGGAAAAAAATCCATAATATAAAAATTCCTTAAATAGATTCGTTAATCAAGAATATTCTGAAGTTTCGCTCTTTATAATAGGTGTATTGATGTAAACATTTATGTCAATTTGCTTAATGAAGGGTGTGGAGGAAATGGACAAAACATGGTGGAAAGAGGCGGTTGTGTATCAGGTGTATCCCAGGAGTTTTATGGATAGCGATGGAGACGGGATAGGGGACCTGAAAGGAATATTGATGAGACTTGATTATTTACAGGAGCTGGGTGTAGATGTGATATGGCTTTCTCCGGTTTACCAATCTCCCAATGATGATAACGGTTATGATATTAGTGATTATCGTTCGATTATGACTGAGTTTGGGACAATGAGTGATTTTGACCGATTATTGAAGGCAGTTCATGAACGTGGAATGAAAATCATGATGGATCTTGTGGTCAATCATACGTCAGATGAACATTCATGGTTCAAGGAATCCCGGTCTTCTAAAGATAATCCGAAGAGGGATTACTATATTTGGAGACCTGGGAAGAATGGAAAGGAGCCAAATAACTGGGAATCCATATTCAAAGGTTCGGCGTGGAAATATGATGAGGCAACGGATGAATATTATTTGCATTTATTCAGTAAAAAACAGCCGGATTTAAATTGGGAACATCCTGAGCTTCGTGAAGAAATTTATAGCATGATGAAATGGTGGCTGGATAAGGGAGTCGATGGCTTCCGAATGGATGTTATTAACTTCCTTTCGAAAGATCAGCGATATTTGGACGGGGATGTCCGGTATGGGAAGCAGCATGGTGATGGAAGTCCATTTTTCATGAATGGTCCGCGCATTCATGAGTTTTTGCAGGAAATTAATCAGCGAGTGCTTTCTGGTTATAACTTGATAACGGTTGGTGAAATGCCTGGTGTATCACCTGATGAAGCTCAATTGTTCACAGGGAAAGAACGTGGTGAGCTACATATGGTCTTTCAATTTGAACATATGGATTTGGGGGGAGGACCAGAAGGGAAATGGAGTAACAAAAAGTGGGAATTGAGTGACTTAAAGCGGATTCTTTCCAAGTGGCAGATTGGTTTAGAGGAGGATGGTTGGAACAGTTTATACTGGAATAACCATGATCAACCGAGAATTGTTTCAAGGTTCGGAGATGATGGGAAGTATCGGGTAGAAAGCGCAAAAATGCTTGCTGTTTGTCTGCATATGCTTCAGGGAACGCCCTATATTTATCAAGGCGAAGAACTGGGTATGACCAACGTTTGCTTTGAAAGAATAGATGAATACCGCGATATTGAAACGCTGAATTCTTATGAGGAACTTGTGAATTCGTGTGGATGGACAGAAGAGCGGATGCTAGAGGCCATTTACGCGCGCAGTCGAGATAATGCGAGGACACCTGTTCAGTGGAATGACTCAAGAAACGCGGGGTTTACAGCGGGAACTCCTTGGATCGGTGTCAATTCTAATTATCCGGAGATCAATGCAGAAAAAGCCTATAACGATCCGAATTCCATCTTTCATTTTTATAAAAAGCTTATTCAATTACGTAAAAAACATGAAATCGTCGTTTATGGCCGTTACGAACTACTATGGCCTGATGATGAACAAATATTTGCTTATACGAGAACACTTGATGAAGAAAAGCTGCTGGTGTTATGTAATTTCAAAGACTATGAAGCTTCCTATTCCATACCTGAAGGGTTAGATACAATGTCTGCTACACTGTTAATCGGCAATTATGAACAACTGCCGATTGAGGAAATTTCCGTTAAACCTCTGCGACCGTTTGAATGCCGTGTTTATCATTTGAATTGAACTACCCCCCACTTATCGACCTTACGGTCTGATTGAAGTGGGGGATTCCTAAGAAAATTAGCCTATCGGCCAATTTTTAATTAGGCTATTCCCGTAGTTCCTACGGTTAGAAGCCTTATGGCTTCATTCATGATTGAGTCCTGCGTTAATATCTCGATCGTGGTGACTTGTTTTGCTTTTTATAATATCGACTATAGGAATCTGCTAAATTTTCCACCGATTTCTGTAAGGTAATACTGTCTACTTCTTTCAGGAAAGAATACTCTTTCTTTAAGCTGGAAGTTCTTTGATTGTTGCGTATTTATTCAGAAAAGAACCTTTGTTCTGCTTCATTTCTTCACAAATATACCAGTAGGCATCTTTCTCCTTTTGTTTGCCTAAAAAGAAGTTATAGACAAAACGGGAGCAGCCGATCGTTTTATTGATTAGAGCTAGTTGTTCTTTAGTTGGATAGATTCGAAATTTATAAGCTTTGTTTACGACCATTGGTTTCACCCCCTTATAGTTATTATTAACCACAGAACGTATGTTTGCCAAAAGATTACTTTGGCTTATGCCAACCGCCATTCATCTCTCCCTTACCGTTGGGCTCTCGCCCCTCACACGCTTGAAGAGGGAGTCTTCTGGTGGGAAATGATAAAAAAAGGACCTGATTCCTCTTGAAGAGGAAATCAGGTCCTTTTAAAACGCTTATTTTACTTTAAAATCACATTCCTCAAGTGGGATGATTTTAGTTTTATACTTAATTTTATAGCCGAACCATAGGGCGAAGAATAAGATCAGGCCAATGTAAGAAACAAACATTGAATTCCAATCAATCCCGCTGCTGCTGAAAGCTTGGTAGCCTTGTCCAATGATAATGAAAATACATAAGACGAGCGCGAAAATCGGTCCAGTTGGGAATCCTTTAGCAAGGTATGGTAAAGCATTCAAATCAAGACCTTGAGCTACATAGGCTTTGCGGAATCGATAATGAGCAATCGCAATTCCAACCCATGTGACAAACCCGGCCATACCTGAAGCATTTAATAACCAGATATAAACAACACCGTCTCCAAAAAATGAAGCTAAGAAAGCGAGGCAACCAACTAAAGAAGTCGCGATAAGAGCATTCACTGGTACCCCTCTTTTATCGAGCTTGCCAAGGAATTTCGGAGCTTTTCCGTCGCGGGCCAAATCCCATAGCATACGAGTTGAAGCATACATGCCGGAGTTACCAGCAGAGAGCACAGATGACAATATAACTGCGTTCATGACCGATGCCGCAAACGCAAGACCTGCGCGTTCAAATACAAGTGTAAATGGACTGACGGCAACATCTTCGCTTAATAAACGTGCATCTGTGAACGGAATAATCATTCCAATTACAAAAATCGCAAGGATATAGAATAAAAGGATGCGCCAAAAAACGGACTTGATCGCTTTAGGGATATTTTTCTCCGGATTCTCACTTTCGCCGGCTGTAACTCCAAGTAATTCTGTTCCTTGGAAAGAGAAACCTGCTGCCATGAATACTCCTAGAATTGTGAAGAAGCCTCCATTAAATGGACCTTCTCCCATGGTGAAATTAGAAAAACCAATTGGGTCATTTCCCCCCAGGATTCCGAAAATCATTAGAAATCCAGTGATTAAGAAGATGATAACGGTCACGATCTTGATTAAAGCAAACCAGAATTCAGCTTCGCCAAATCCTTTAACAGACATATAGTTAAAAAGAAACATAATAATTAACGCAACGGCACTCCAGATAATGGACGAGCTGTCCGGGAACCAGAATTTCATAATTAGGACAACGGCAGCCAGTTCAGCTGCAATTGTGATGGCCCAGTTATACCAATAGTTCCAGCCAATCGCGAAGCCGAAAGATGGGTCGACGAATTTGGATGCGTAGACACGGAACGAACCGGCTACTGGCATGAATGCTGCCATTTCTGCAAGACTTGTCATTAAGTAATAAACCATGAAGCCAATGGCTGCGTATGCTGCCAAAGCACCTCCAGGCCCAGCGGTATGGATGGCACCGCCACTTGCTAAAAATAAACCTGTTCCAATCGTTCCACCTAATGAAATCATCATTAAGTGGCGTGCTTTCAGGCTCCTTTTCAACTCAGTGGGATTTGATGTTGTTTGTGAATTTGACAATTGATGTTACACTCCTTTTTATTGGAAGGGAACGATATATAAAAAAACAGCAGTCGAAAAAGATCGACGGCTGTTTATAATAAACCCGTTTATCCTTCCGAAGATAGCTCCCCACGTTAATAAAACGTGACAGTGGTGTTCCTATTCGGTAACACCGCCAGCCTAGATATACAAGGACCATATCTAAACTTCGGCAACTTATCCTTTCAAACGGAGTCGTCAATTTTCCTGAATCTCGTCCGTACTACTTTTATAAGCCGCAGCCTCTAACTCATCGGTAAATGAGGAAGTATTCAATTTTCTTATACTAAATATATAAATCGTTGCGTCAACTTCTAGTCAACCTATACGATTTCAATATAAAGTTCAAACAATTACTTCTATGTCAGCAGGTCATTGAGTAAACTTTACTATATTAAAATTATAAAATAATCTTATAGATAGCGCAATGATTATTTTTCAAGGTTATTTTTTCCTAGTTTTTAAATGTATCACTTGAATTTGATGTTTAAATGTTTGTCATTTAAACATCTTTTATTTGGATAATTAAGATAATTCAAATAGTTTTTCGTTTCATAAGAGTATAATCTAATTTTACATGTCTGATAACTTCAGGATTTTCAAATAGATCAACAGCCATTTTGCCAATCCAATCAAGCGGTAAGGAAACGGTTGTGATATCGAGCATCTCACTGAGGCTATCATTATTAAAACCTAGAATGGCCACGTCTTCTGGTACTTTCATTCCGAATTTGTTGGCAGTAAGAATGAATCCGGACGCGGTGTCATCATTAGTAATGATGATAGCCTCTGGTTTATCTATCATAGAATTCCAATCTTGGAACAATTTTTCACCATCTTTGATGTGATAACTGCCTTCAAACAGCCATTCTTTTTTATTTAAAAGATGATACTTATTCATAATATCGTTAAACGCCTTTGTACGAAGGGAGCTGTTTCTGCTCTTTTTTCGCCCGAGGCTGTATCCGATTTTCTTATATCCTTTAGCAACCACGTATTCAAGTGCAGAGGAAAAAGCGGCATAGTGATCAATGCTTATGGACGATAATTCAGCCTGGGCTGTATCTTCACATAAGATAATTGGTCCATATTTTTGATAGTCCAAGAGGACTTTCATTTCTGAAATTCTTGAACAAACGATAATGCCATCGAGTTGCTTCATTTGTAACATATTCAATGCCTGAATTTCTTTTTCTCTTTCATATTGTGTTTGAAAGATGACTATATGATAGCCGATAGCATTGGCTTGTTTTGTAATTCCTTGCACGATTGCTCCGTAATAGGGGTGATTGGTGAAGGGAATGATGACGCCGATTAGATTCGTTTTGCCTTTTGAAAGATGAATGGCGTTGATATTTCTCGAATAGTTTAATTGGTCAATGGCCTGTAAAACACTCTTTCTTTTTTCAGGACTAACATATGGGTGATTATTCATTACACGAGACACTGTGGAGACGGACACACCTGCATATTGAGCAATTTCTTTAATATTTGTCATAGGATCACCGTTTTTTCTTTTTTTTTATTGTATCGTATGAAACCCATTTCAGAGCAAGAGGCGAGAATAAGAGAACTAAAGATTTCTTTATTCAGGGTCTTGTTCTGGTATGGGTTTCATCCTTTAAGATTGAAAAAAGTCTTAGAGGAGGAGATTAGGATGGTCCAAACTTTACTCTGTCTGATCGTACTATGCGGTATCGAATTGGGATTAGCTTACTTCGCAGTATATTTGAAGTCGGAAAAATGAATGGAATGTTGACGGCTTATAACTTCGCTTGATAATAAAGAACGAAGATCGCCCATGAGCCCAGATGAATGAACAATAGAATGCCAAGGACAGCTGCAACAGAGAGCTTCACTCCAAAAAGCAATAACAAGAAAAAAAAGCACGTCCCAATAATTGGGAAAAACCAACTGGATGCCCGTGCTCTAGTTCGGATGAGGTCAAATCGTTCATCTAATCCCCGTTGCTTGGCGGCGGCACGGCGTCCCCACCATAATCCAGTCAGTCCGCAAATAATCCCAAGCGTGATTCCTAAAAAGGCCCCCCAGTTAAAATCCTCCATCATAACTCCTCCTCAAATATAAATATATCTTCAATGGCCAGTTGAAACACTTTCGCTAGCTTGTAAGCAAGCTTGATGGAAGGGTCGAATCTTCCTGTTTCTATAGAAATAATCGTCTGTCGGGACACGCCTGTAAGTTCGGACAGCTTTTCTTGTGTAAGTTGATGCGCTTTGCGTAGTTCCCGAATGTTATTTTTCAAATTCTTAAACTCCTTTCAGAAATGTAAAGCTAGCTTTACGTAAAGTATACTTTACAAATTGAAAATGTGTAAATAATTTTCATTCGACAAAATCCTATGATAAAGAATAGTGGTCAAAGATAAAAATGTTGCACTTTTTTAGTACATTTGTGTATAGTATAAAATAAGTTGTGTACGGGAAACTTTTTAGCATTTACGACAATGTGATAGACGGAAAAAAAATTTGAGCTAAATTTTGCGCTTGGTAAACATTTTTAGGAAGATGAAAAAGGGAGGGAATAAGGATGGGGTTTTTAAAAACTATTGGTGGCGTACTTGCTGCTGTGATCATTTTAGCGGGATGCGGAAATGATACGACTGAACAAGATAAAGGCAATAGCAAGTTAAATGTCGTCGCAACAACGGGGATGATTGGGGACTTGGTTGAGAATATTGGCGGTAAACATGTGGAGGTCACTAGTTTAATGGGACCGGGAGTCGATCCCCATCTTTATAAGGCAACACAGGGTGATGTGAAGACACTGGATTCAGCTGACATGATTTTTTATAACGGCGTGCACCTTGAAGGGAAAATGACAGATATCTTTGAAATAATGAGCAAGGATAAACCGACGATTGCGGTAACGGAGGATTTCAAGGAGCAACAACTTCGTAAAGTAAGTGCAACGGAACATGATCCGCATGTTTGGTTTGATGTAAAGCTCTGGATGGTTGCAGCGGAAGCGGTAAAAAAAGAGTTAATTGCCATTGATCCTGACCATGAAGCAAGTTATCTAGAAAATTATGAAGCTTATGTTCTGCAGTTAAAGGAACTTGATAAATATGTACAGGGTGAAATAAATAAAATACCAGAGGATCAGCGAGTGCTCGTTACGGCACATGATGCATTTGGATATTACGGCAAGTCATATGGATTGGAAGTAAGAGGGCTACAGGGGATTAATACGCTATCGGAATATGGGTCAAAAGATGTGACTGATATGCGGAATTATCTTGTGAAGAATAAAATTAAAGCAATATTCATAGAGTCTAGCGTGCCAAGGAAGGCTATTGAGGCGGTTATTCAAGGAGCTGAAAAGCAAGGTCACAAAGTGAAAATCGGTGGTGAACTATTCTCGGATGCGATGGGGGAAAAAGGCACTGAAGAAGGAACATATATCGGTATGGTCCGTCATAATACAGATACCATTGTTAATGCTTTGAAATAAGGGGGAGAAAGAATGTATCAGGCAGCTCTGAAGGTAGAAAATTTAACGATAGCTTATCATAAAAAACCGGTTGTCGAAGATGTCTCATTTGAGGTGCCGGAAGGGAATCTAATCGGTATCATAGGTCCAAATGGAGCGGGGAAATCTACATTAATAAAGGGGATACTCGAACTGATTCCTAAACTATCCGGGGAAGTCACAATCAGTGGATCTTCCTATAAATCGATGAGGAAGAGTATAGGCTATGTACCACAGAGGGAGTCAGTAGATTGGGATTTCCCAACCAATGCGCTCGATGTCGTGATGATGGGCAGGTATGGTCACCTCGGCTGGTTAAAGCGACCAGGAAAGGCTGAAAGACATAAGGCAATGGAATGCTTGGATAAAGTGGGAATGGTTGAATACGCTAACCGCCAGATAAGCCAGCTCTCAGGCGGGCAGCAGCAACGGATTTTTCTAGCTCGTGCTTTAGCACAAGAAGCGGATATTTATTTTATGGATGAACCATTTGTAGGGGTAGATGCAGCAACAGAGAAAGCGATCATTCAATTGCTGATGGAATTGAAGGAAAAAGGCAAGACAGTTCTTGTTGTCCACCATGATTTATCAACAGTAAAGGAATATTTTGATTGGACGATGCTGTTGAATAAAAAGGTTATGAAAATTGGACCGACAAAAGAGGTATTTATCCCCGAATACTTACAGGAAACATACGGGGGCCGCTTAGCGATATTATCAGATGCACAGTCCGGTCTATTATTAAAATGAGGTGTACATGATGAATTTACTGGATATTATTAATGATCCGAATACACGGTGGATTCTGCTTGGCACGATGTTCCTCGGATTAAGCAGTGGAGTCATCGGCAGTTTTGCCTACCTCAGAAAGCAGTCTTTGCTTGGTGACACGCTCGCACATGCGGCATTGCCAGGAATTTGCGTTGCTTTTATATTAACTGGGGTGAAATCTACTTCCTTCTTTCTAATAGGAGCAGCCTTGGCTGGTTTAGTGGCAGTTTTCCTAATCAGCGTACTTACGAGGTACAGTAAGATCAAGCAAGATGCTGCACTCGGAATTGTGTTATCTTCATTTTTTGGTTTTGGAATTGTGTTACTTACGCAAATCCAGCAGAGTGAATATGGAAACCAGAGTGGATTGGATACATTTCTATTTGGGCAGACTGCATCAATGGTCATGTCGGATGTCTATATGATGATGACTGTTTCCTTTATACTCATCTTCACTTGTACCGTGTTTTTTAAGGAATTTAAATTACTGTCCTTCGACCCGGGATTTGCTAAGGGAATAGGTTTACCGGTTGTTTTTCTAGACTATTTCATTATGATGCTGATCGTGGCGGCCGTGGTCATCGGTATTCAAGCAGTAGGAGTTGTATTGATGGCATCTTTACTCATTACTCCGGCTGTTTCTGCTAGGTACTGGACAGAGCGGCTGCATATCATGGTTATCCTGTCTGGAATATTCGGTATGCTGAGCGGTGTATCAGGTACGTTAATCAGTACATCGGTCAATAATTTGCCGACAGGTCCATTAATTGTCTTGTCCGCGACGGTATGGTTTTTCTTTTCCATGCTTTTTGCTCCTAAACGTGGGGTTCTTTCAACTGTATGGAGAAGGCTATCAACGAAAAAGAAATATTCTCTCGAACAGGATAAAAGGAAAGGGAGCCATCCATTATGAATGATTTTTGGATTATCTTAGTCGGGGCACTAGTTGCGGGTTCTTGCAGTGTATTAGGTTGCTTTTTGATAGTCAGAAAAATGACATTGATTGGGGATGCAATCAGTCATTCCGTTTTACCAGGAATCGTATTGGCATTTTTAATAACCGGGACACGTGACTCGGTTCCAATGCTGATCGGGGCAGCAGCACTAGGGTTACTTACAGTATTCTTAATCCAGCTTTTTCAATCTTCAGGCGTTCAGTCTGACGCAGCAATCGGCATTGTGTTTACCTCTCTTTTTGCAACAGGGATTGTACTAGTGAGTTTGTATACGCAACAAATCGATTTTGACCTGGAGCATGTCCTGTATGGAGAAATTGCCTATACTCCATGGAATACGATGACAATTAGCGGATTCGAGGCGGGACCAAAAGCTGTTTGGATTGTTGGCAGTTGTTTTATTCTCAATCTTATTCTGATTTTTCTTTTCTTCAAACAGTTTAAGCTTGTTTCCTTTGATCCATCACTTGCGGCTGCGATGGGAATTCCGGTTTTGTTCTTTCATTATTTACTGATGAGCCTTATTTCGCTAACGACAGTAGCCGCCTTTGATAGTGTAGGTTCAATTTTGGTAGTCGGGATGCTCATTATACCAGCGGCAACAGCCTATTTGCTGTCAGACCGTTTAAGTCGGATGATTTTGGTCAGTATCGGGGTTGGAATACTCAGTTCTATTATCGGTTACTTTTCAGCTACCGTTTTAGATGCCTCGATATCGGGATGCATGGTAGGTGCAGCCGCTCTGTTATTCGGATTGGCATTTCTTTTTTCTCCAAGCCATGGATTAGTCAGTAGATTTATGAAACGCAGAAGCGCAATGGAATCACATTCTTAGTATCTCCAACTAACAGGCTGCATGCTTATAACTCCATGCAGCCTGTAATCTATTCTGCGATATAGTTGTGATTTTATTTGTTTAAAGTATAATGAATAAGTGTATTAAAAGATGTATCGCAGGAGCCTTTTTAAGGGAGAGTTAAGTATGGAAGAACAAAATAAATTTTCATCACGAATAGATTTTTCTTTGGTCACAATATTGCTGTTGTTATGCGTTGGAAGTTGCTTAGCAATCTATAGTGCCCAAACGACTGGACAGTACGCTGAAAACTTCTTAATTAAACAAATTTTTTGGTATATAGTAGGAATTGGAATCGTATTAGGGTTTATTACTCTAGATTCAGATCAGTTGAAAAAAATTTCTTGGTATGCCTATGGATTCGGATTGTTTTTGCTTTTGTTGCTGATCCTTATGCCGGAAAGCATCGTACCTAAATTAAATGGTGCAAGAAGCTGGTTCAAAATTCCGGGAGTCGGTTCGATTCAGCCATCGGAATTCATGAAGGTTTTCCTGATCCTGGCTTTAGCAAATGTTATATCAAACCATCATCTCAAAAGCACGCTGAAAACGATTCAAACGGATCTATGGTTGCTTGTTAAAATCGGTCTTGTGACGGGTGCTCCGCTTTTGTTAATCATGCAACAGCCGGATTTAGGAACCGCGCTTGTCATACTGTCGATTATGCTTGGAATGGTTTTTATTTCAGGGGTTTCATGGAAAATATTGCTTCCGATAGTCTCAGGAGGAATTGTTGTCGCTTCTACGATTCTATATTTTGTACTTTGGAAGCCAGAACTTCTGGAAAAATACTTGGGAGTAAAATCCTATCAATTCGGCCGCATCTATTCCTGGCTGGATCCTTATAATTATGCGAGCGCTGAAGGTTATCACTTGACCAAGTCTCTGTTAGCTATCGGCTCTGGTCAGACCACAGGAAAGGGAATTGGGTCGAGAGAAGTGTATTTACCTGAGAGTCATTCGGATTTCATCTTCAGTATAATCGGAGAAGAATTTGGTTTTATCGGATCAAGTATCATCATCTCCTTGTTCTTCCTTTTGATCTACCATATAACAAAAACGGGAATGGAAACGAGAAATAACTTCTATACATATATTTGTGTTGGTGTTATCAGCATGTTAACGTTTCATGTTTTTCAGAACATCGGAATGACGGTAGGCCTTTTACCGATTACGGGGATTCCACTTCCATTTATCAGTTATGGAGGAAGCTCGCTAATGGGGAATATGATGGCCATGGGCCTAATATTCAGCATCAGGTATCACTATAAAAAGTATATGTTTTCAACGGATATCTAAATATATAGAGCCGGTCCACGCTTCGCTGTGGGCCGGCTCTTTTAAATGAGGTTGTTGCCACAGCTATTGAGAAAACAAACAAAAGGAACTGAATTATAGTGCATCTCAGCTCATATATATGTCCTTATTGAATGTTTGATCCATATGGGAATTGGTTTTTATAGCCCGAAAACTGTTGATAGGTTTGGCTTAAGCTATTGGATTGAGCCTTTTCTAAACTATACCAGCCTTTTTCGAACATAAGGTTATAAAGCTCACGTTGCATCTCCTGATTTTCTTTCGAAACTGAGAAAATGTCTTGGAATAACGCATGGTTACTCATTTCATGTAGGGCAACAGATAAAGAGTTACAGAAGTACTTCTCCGTTGCAAGCATATCATTAATAAAATCCCGATCATTCATTTGTGGTGTCTTTGCCACAGGAGACTCTGGATTTTGGACTTTGTTTTGGTTGGGCATCAAGAACCCTCCTTACTGGAATTGTTGTTGACTCTGATATTGGTTTGGATTTAAATGATTCAGAATGGTATCGTAATGGCGCTGATGCATTAGTCCACAGCGGTTTAACGCATCAATAATTTGTGGATCTTTACATTGAGCCGCAAAAAAATGTGCCTTTTTAATCGCAATCAGGTTCCATGCAAGCATATCAGATAAGTATAAACTGTCTTTTACAGAAACCATTTCCGGCGGTTGTTTCATGAAGCCGGTGGACTGTTGTTGGCTGTTAAATGAATTTTGTTGTTCCATCAGTCTACCTCCTTAAGTGTTATCTAAACGACTTTAATTTTCCCATTAACAATTTTTTTATTCTTGATGTTTGGATATCTGGAATTTGAATTAAATGGTAAAATATTCTTATGAAATACATCTATTTTCCGAAGAAAAGATACGGAGGGAATGCAGATGGAACAAATATTAAGAAATCTATTTCTTTTTCTATCAAAGAACAAAAATATGACAAAGGCAGCGAAAAAATATGGATTGCGGTTTGGGGCATCCCGCTTTGTGGCTGGAGAATCGTTGGATATGGCAGCTGCAGCTATCGCAGATTTAAACCGAAAAGGGCTGTCTGTAACCATCGATTATTTAGGTGAATTCATTGATAATGAACAAGAAGCAAATGAGATGGCAGACCAGTGTATAGAGGCCATTCGAATGATTTTTAGAAAAAATCTGGATTCACAGTTATCTTTGAAATTGACGTCGATGGGCATGGATATATCGGAACAAGTCGTAATGAATAATATGAGAAGAATATTAGAAGAAGCCAAAACCCATAGGGTGTTCGTAACACTTGATATGGAAGATTTTCCGCGCTGTCAGCCAACTTTGGATGTATTCAAAAACTTAAAGGCTGAATATAATGAATTGGGGACGGTCATACAGGCTTATCTTTATCGGACAGAGAAAGACATTGAGGAGTTGAATGCATACAACCCGAATCTACGACTTGTTAAAGGAGCTTACAAAGAGCCTCGGGAAATAGCTTTTCCAGAGAAAATTGATGTCGATGATAATTTTAAAAAGATCATTAAGAAGCATCTGCTGAATGGAAATTACACAGCTGTTGCCACCCATGACGATAAAATTATTGATTATACGAAGAGCTTAGTCAAAGAGCAAGGGATCTCTCATGATCAATTTGAATTTCAAATGTTATTCGGCATACGTAATGAAAAGCAGCTTGAACTCGTAAAAGAAGGATATAAGGTAAGAGTGTATGTTCCATATGGTACGGATTGGTACGGATATTTCATGCGCCGCCTTGCAGAGAGGCCGGCCAATATTGCTTTCGTTTTAAAGGGACTATTTAAAAAATAGCTAAATCGAGAGCCGGCCCGGATAAGGGACGGCTGCTCTAATAACGACTTTATTTTTTGTACTGATTGTTCTGGCTGTTTACTTTATTTATCCCTTGCTGACGCTCACGACCAGGGCCGGCATTGCCTTTAACGCTTGCGGCACTCACAGCTCTATTAGAAGGATTATTTTTACGCTTCATTGTATAAGTCACCTCCTGGTCGTTATTGTCTACTAAAAAGAGGAGAATTAATCAAAGGTAATATGATAAAAAAATTTATTTTTTTCCAGTTTTATCATTGCGGAATTTCCAATTATATTCTATATTAGTAATAAGAAAAAATATTCAAAATTTTTTTGAATTAAAAATGAATGAGCATTCATTCAATACATTGTGTAAGGGGGATATAAACTTGGTTCGACAAATACGAAAGGCTGCTGTTCTAGGGTCAGGAGTTATGGGATCAGGGATTGCTGCACACCTTGCTAACATCGGCATTCCGACTTTATTATTGGACATTGTACCTCGTGAACTCACAGAGGATGAAAAGAAAAAAGGTCTTACATTAGAAAATAAACAAGTACGTAACCGCATCAGCCAAACTGCGATTACTAAACTTTTAAAGCAAAAACCAGCTCCGCTTTCAGCTAAAGGAAATCTTGCGTTAATTGAAGCCGGGAACCTGGAAGATGATATAAGTCGTTTAAAAGACGTCGATTGGGTTATTGAAGTAGTCGTTGAGAGACTTGAAGTGAAGCAAAGTGTATTTGCCCAGGTTGATCAACATCGTAAACCTGGAAGCATCATTTCTTCCAATACATCTGGAATTTCAATTGAAGCTATGGCAGAGGGCCGCTCAGAGGATTTCCAAAAGCACTTCTTGGGAACTCACTTTTTCAATCCGCCGCGCTATCTTAAATTGTTAGAAATCATTCCCACTAAAGAAACATCTCCAGAAGTGCTCGAGTACATGAAACAATTCGGCGAAGATGTACTGGGTAAAGGTGTTGTCGAAGCAAAGGATACACCAAACTTTATTGCAAACCGCATCGGTACTTATGGTTTGCTAGTTACCCTTCGTGAAATGCAAAAAGGCGGATACAGCGTTGGTGAAGTGGACTCGGTAACTGGTCCATTAATCGGAAGAGCGACAAGCGCGACATTCCGGACGCTTGATGTAGTTGGATTGGATACTTTTGCACATGTTGCTAAAAATGTATATGACCAGGTGGAAGGGGAAGAAAAAGCAGTTTTCCAAATACCGGGTTTCATGAATAGGATGCTTGAAAACGGCTGGCTTGGAAGCAAGTCCGGACAAGGATTTTTTGTGAAAAAGGGTAAGGAGATCTTTGAGCTGAATCCTGAAACTCTTGAATATGAAGCCCGTAAAAAATTAAAGACTCCTTCTATTGAAATGGCTAAACAGGCCAAGGGTCTAGCCAACAAAATGAAAGCGCTTGTTTATAGCGATGACCGTGCTGGTGAATTACTTTGGAATGTGTTAAATCCAGCTCTTGTGTATTCTGCACAACTGCTTGGGAATATTGCCGATGATATTGTTGCAATCGATCAAGCAATGAAATGGGGCTTCGGCTGGTCTATGGGACCTTTCGAAACGTGGGATGCGATTGGTGTTGAAAGATCAGTAGCACGTTTAGAACAAGAAGGAGTTACTGTTCCTCAATGGGTGAAGGATATGCTGGCAAAAGGTATCACTTCTTTTTATAAAGAAGAAAATGGCATAGTTTTCTACTATGATAATGGAGAATATAAAGAACTTCTTGAAAACCCTAAGGTGATTAACCTTAAAGCAATCAAGAAGCAAAAAGGCGTAATCAAGAAAAACAGCGGTGCAAGTCTGATTGATATTGGTGATGGAGTGGCTCTTCTTGAATTCACTTCACCAAATAATGCAATAGGTCTTGATATCATGCAAATGATCAATGCCGCAGTCGATGAAGCAGAAGCTAATTATAAAGGTCTGGTGATCGGAAACCAAGGCAAAAACTTCTGTGTAGGTGCTAATATTGCCATGATGTTGATGGAAGCACAAGATGACAATATTTTGGAATTGGATATGGTTATCAGCCAATTCCAAAAGGCAATGCTTAAGATTAAGTACAGTGCTGTACCTGTTGTTGTAGCGCCATTTAATATGACACTTGGCGGCGGTGCGGAAGTATCTCTTCCTGCTGCACGAATCCAAGCAACGACAGAAACATATATGGGTCTTGTAGAAGCTGGTGTTGGATTGATTCCAGGCGGTGGCGGAACAAAAGAACTTTATGTAAAAACGCTGAAGAATATGCCAAAGGGCGTCGCCTTTGATTTGCAGAAAGTGGCTAATCAAGTATTTGAAACAGTCGCGATGGCAAAAGTTTCGACTTCTGCTGAAGAAGCACGCGGGAATAACTTCCTTAATTCTTCTGATGGAATAAGTGTGAACGCAGATCATCAATTATATGATGCGAAGCAGGCAGTCATCTCCATGTATAACCAAGGGTATACAGCTCCAGTTCGTACAAAAATTCCTGTGGTCGGTGAAACAGGTTATGCCACACTTCTTTTAGGGGCAGAATCCATGCGCCTTTCCGGCTTCCTATCTGATCATGACCTTGTCATAGCTAAAGAGCTTGCATATGTCCTGGCCGGAGGAAAACTTCCATACGGTACAGAAGTAGATGAGCAGTATATCTTGAACCTAGAGAAACAAGCTTTCCTAAAATTAATTTCTACTCCGAAATCTCAGCAAAGAATGCAGCATATGCTTGTTAAAGGGAAACCACTTCGAAACTAATGGATAAGTGAAAATACGGTTAGATTGCAAATGAAGGTTAATAGATTGATAGCTTAAAAATGAAGTAAGGGGGATCCTCATGAAAGAAGCGGTAATAGTAGCTGGAGCAAGGACTCCGGTAGGAAGAGCAAAAAAGGGTTCTCTTGCTAACGTTCGACCAGATGATCTAGGGGCTCTTGTTGTAAAAGAAACGTTAAAGCGTGCTGGAAATTATGAAGGTTCTATTGATGATTTAATTATCGGTTGCGCAATGCCTGAGGCGGAGCAAGGGCTGAATATGGCGAGAAATATTGGTGCGTTAGCAGGATTGTCTTACACAGTACCAGCTATAACAATTAATCGTTACTGTTCAAGCGGATTACAAAGTATTGCTTATGGAGCGGAAAGAATCATGCTCGGCCAAAGTGATACGGTCATTGCAGGTGGAGCGGAGTCCATGAGTCTTTTGCCAATGATGGGACATGTAACCCGTCCGAACGCACAACTTGCGGAAACAGCTCCAGAATACTATATGGGAATGGGTCACACAGCTGAAGCCGTTGCAAAAAAATACGGTATTTCGCGTGAAGAACAGGATGCATTTGCTGTGCGCAGTCATCAAAGGGCTGCTAAGGCCATTGCTGAAGGAAAGTTTTCAGATGAAATCGTTCCGGTTGATGTAACCATTCGCTCAGTAGGTCCGGATCTTAAATTACAGGAAAAGTCATTCCAGTTTGCACAAGATGAAGGCGTTCGTGAAGGCACAACATTTGAAGTGCTTAAGAAATTAAGACCAGCATTCTCTGTGACAGGATCCGTTACAGCAGGAAATTCATCACAAACGAGTGATGGAGCTGCTGCAGTTATGGTCATGGATGGAGAAAAAGCTTCTTCAATAGGGATGAAGCCACTTGGTAAGTTCCGTTCCTTTGCCGTAGCAGGGGTACCACCGGAAATTATGGGAATTGGTCCGATCGCTGCGATTCCAAAAGCTTTGAAACTAGCAGGTCTTGAGCTTTCTGATATTGGTTTATTTGAATTGAATGAAGCCTTTGCTTCTCAATCCATTCAAATCATTCGTGAGCTGGGATTGAATGAAGATATTGTCAATGTCAATGGTGGAGCTATTGCCCTAGGCCATCCACTAGGATGTTCCGGTACTAAATTAACATTAAGCCTACTTCATGAAATGAAGCGCAGAAACCAACAATTCGGAGTCGTTACAATGTGTATCGGTGGCGGTATGGGTGCTGCTGGAGTATTTGAATTATTAGCGTAATTCCATCTCGTTGGAAAGTTTATAAACAATTCCGGCGGGCTTAAGATAATTAATCATCATTAATCATTTAGGAGGAAATAACATGTCCAATCAAACAACAGATAACCTCATAAAAGGCGGCGCCTTTTTAGTAGAAGATATTACGTATAATCAAGTGTTTACACCAGAAGATTATTCTGATGAGCATAAAATGATTGCCAAAACTTCTGAAGATTTCGTAGTGAATGAAGTTCTTCCGCAAGTTGAGCATTTAGAGAATCATGAATTCGACCGTTCTGTAAAATTACTGAAGCATGCAGGGGATATCGGTTTACTTGGTGCTGACGTTCCTGAAGAATATAACGGGCTTGGTCTTGATAAAATTAGCTCGGCAATAATTACAGAAAAAATGGCGCTTGCAGGTGGGTTCGGAATCACTCACGGTGCACACGTAGGGATTGGATCTTTGCCAATCGTATTATTTGGAAATGAAGAACAAAAGAAAAAATACCTTCCATTACTAGCAACGGGCGAAAAAATTGCTGCTTATGCTTTAACTGAACCTAGCTCAGGATCTGATGCATTGGGTGCAAAAACGACAGCGAAATTAAATGCAGAAGGTACTCACTACGTTTTAAACGGTGAAAAACAATGGATTACCAATGCAGGTTTTGCGGATGTGTTCTGTGTATATGCTAAAATCGACGGCGAACAATTCTCTGCCTTTATTGTAGAGCGTGAATATCAAGGTGTATCTACAGGCGCTGAAGAAAAGAAAATGGGTATAAAAAGCTCATCTACACGTACTTTAATCCTGGAAGACGTACATGTTCCAGTTGAAAACCTTCTTGGCGTAGCTGGAAAAGGGCATGTTATTGCTTTCAATATCTTGAATATTGGCCGATATAAATTGGGTGTTGGCGCTGTCGGCGGATCTAAACGCGCTCTTGAAATTACTGCTGCTTATACAAATCAACGTCAGCAGTTCAAAACGAAAATTTCTGACTTTAACCTGACGAAAGAAAAACTTGCAACGATGGCTTCTAAAATTTATGCAGCAGAAAGCTCTGTATACCGTACCGTCGGTCTTTATGATCAAAGACAAAGCAAGCTGACTGATGAGCAAGTGAAAGATGGAAAATCAATGGCAGCAGCGATCGCTGAATATGCAATTGAGTGTTCTTTGAATAAATTCTTCGCTTCTGAAGTATTGGATTACGTAACAGATGAAGGCGTACAGCTTCATGGTGGTTATGGTTTCATGCAGGAATATGAAATTGAAAAAGCGTACCGTGACTCTCGTATTAACCGGATTTTCGAAGGCACAAATGAAATCAACCGTTTGCTTGTTCCGGGAACATTCCTGAAAAAAGCACTTAAAGGAGAACTTCCTCTTCTACAAAAAGCACAGGGACTGCAAGAGGAATTAATGATGATGATGCCTGAAGAGCCTAGCGATGAGCCATTGGCACAAGAAAAAATGCTGGTTAGAAATGCTAAGAAAATCGGTATTTTGGCAGCAGGTCTTGCAGCACAGAAATACGGCAAGAAACTTGATCAAGAACAAGAAATCTTATCTAACATTGCTGATATCGCATCCCTTGCATACGCTGCTGAATCTGTGGTTTTACGTACAGAAAAAGCAATTGCGACTACAGGCTTAGAAAAGAATAAACAAAAGGTATTGTACACTGAAATTTTCGTTCAAGAAGCGTTCAATGAAATAGAACAGCATGCAAAAGAAACGTTAATTGCCGTTGAAACAGGCGATACTCTTCGCATTATGCTTTCTTCACTTCGCAAGTTGACTAGACACAACCCAATCAATGTCATTGCGAAAAAACGCGAAGCTTCTGTTAAGGTAATCGAAACTGAAAAATACGCACTATAATCAAAGTTCAACCTTTAAAGGGAATTCCCGTAATCGGGTATTCCCTTTATTACGTGTGAAATTTTCACGATGGAAAGACAAGGAGAATTCGTTGTATTGCACAGAAAAAACGGGTATTCTATTGATAGGTGGTGAAACAATGGGCTTAACATTATATTGGTACCCAAAATGCGGCACATGCCGTAATGCGAAGAAGTGGCTGGATAGTCATGAACTGCAATATGAAGCGATTCATATAGTAGAAAATCCGCCTTCTCGAACAGAAATCGAACAACTATATAATACCAGCGGATTAGAGCTGAAGAAGTTTTTTAATACTAGTGGGCAAAAATACCGGGAGCTGGGTTTAAAGGACAAACTGAAAGAAGCTTCTGAAGCAGAAATGCTAGATATATTGTCTACTGATGGTATGCTTCTTAAAAGGCCGATTGTTACGGACGGCACAAAAGTGACAGTTGGTTTCAAAGAAGAACAATTCGAACAGACTTGGAACTAAAATAATACGAAATATTTGGTTAATTCCTTACTTTTAAAAAAAATCTACCTTATAATGTAATAGATAAAATAAGATGTACTATGGAGGGAATTAATGATGACAACACCAAAAGAACTTCGTTACACAAAGGAACATGAATGGGTCAAAACAGAAGATGGAACAGTACGCATCGGAATTACAGCATTTGCTCAGTCCGAACTTGGGGACATCGTTTTTGTTGAGCTTCCAGAGATTGGCGCTGAATTGAAATCGAACGAGCCATTTGGCAGTGTTGAATCTGTTAAAACTGTATCTGAGCTGTATGCTCCTATCAGTGGTAAAGTTGTTGAAGTAAATGAAGAGTTGAATGACAATCCTGAATTCGTAAATGAATCTCCTTTTGAAAAAGCATGGATGATCGTGATTGAACCATCAAATATCAGTGACGTTGAAAACCTGATGAGCGCTGAAGAATATGATAGCCTGATAAACGGTTAAAATGAGGGAGAGAGGGTCTAAATAGGCCTGCTCTCTTTTTCAGTTTATAAAAAGGCAGCATGCATACAATTCGTGAGATGGAGTGATGACATGGAGTGGGGCGAATTTGATAAAGTTATCATTGTAGAAGGCAGTTCCGATAGAAGAAAAGTTGCCTCCGTTTTGAATGAAGATGTGGAAATAAGATGTACAAATGGGACCATTTCATTAACTAAGCTGGATGAGTTAGTAGATGAAATGATGGACCGCGATGTTTATCTCCTTTTTGACGCAGATGATTCAGGAGAAAAGCTACGGAAGCAATTCCGAAGGGAAATGCCAGAAGCAAGCCACTTGTATATCAATAAAATGTACAAAGAAGTGGAAAGTGCCCCCGAACATCATATCGCTACAGTGCTCCTATCTGCCAATATGAATGTGAAAATGAAATTTTTAAGTCAAAGGGTGAACGACTAATTGATGCAAGAATTGAAAGAAGAAGATTGTAGGCTTGCTGTTGAAGAAGGGGAAACCTTTTGCTTATATTTATATACACCTTTGTGTGGGACCTGTCAGGTGGCTTCTAGGATGCTTACGATATCATTGGAGCTTTTTCCAGACTTGAAGGCAGGAAAGATGAATATGAACTATGTCCAAACAATCGCCGAATCATATGAAATTGAGAGTGTACCTTGTTTATTACTATTTAAAGAAGGGCAGTTGCGGAAAAAAATTTATGCCTTTCAGTCTGTTCCTTATTTGTACGGAGTGCTTAAGGAAATAAGCTAAAAAGCCAATCCAATATGGGTTGGCTTTTTAGCTGTAGAAAAGTAGTGAATAAACGATATAGTTGATGGGAAATTGAAATAAGAATATTCAAATAATTGATTGACTGGATAATTCTAAAGTGCTATATTTTGAATTAAGAAAGTAACTGCTAAATTTAATAGTTCTTATCAAGAGTGGCGGAGGGATTGGCCCGACGAAGCCCGGCAACCGGTATAAATTTATATACGGTGCTAATTCCAACAGAGTATTGGCTCTGGAAGATGAGGAGAGTATATAAGCCTCTTCTTATGAAGTGGTTTTTTTGCTTGTTAAAAGAGGAAGGCCTGATTCTTAAATCCAACTAAATCCATAGAAAAAGGGGAGAAATCTTATGGCAGAGAAAAAGTTGCGTTTCGAAACATTGAGTGTTCACGGGGGTCTGCAAGTAGATGAAACGGGTGCACGTGCAGTGCCTATTTATCAAAGCAATGCATACTTGTTCAAAGATACTGACCATGCAGCAAATTTATTTGGCTTAAAGGAAAATGGCTATATTTATACACGACTTCATAATCCTACGGTCAGTGTTTTCGAAGAAAGAATGGCCTTGTTGGAAGGTGGTATCGGCGGACTGGCAACCGCAAGTGGGATGGCTGCCATTACACTGTCAATCCTAAATATTGCTGGTGCAGGAGATGAAATAGTGTCCGCTTCTACATTATATGGCGGTACGTATAATCTTTTTGAAAATACTCTTCCTAAATATGGGATAAAAGTGAAGTTCGTCTCTCCTGATGACCCTGAAAATTTCAAAAAAGCCATCACGCCTAGAACGAAGGCTATATTTGCGGAAACAATTGGAAATCCAAGTCTAAGGATTCTTGATATTGAGGCTGTAGCGGACATTGCTCACAATGCGGGCATACCACTCATTATCGATAATACCTTTGCTACCCCATACCTTTGCCGGCCAATTGATTTTGGAGCGGATATTGTCATCCACTCTGCTACAAAATGGCTCTTGGGAAATGGAACCACCTTAGGAGGCATCATCGTGGATGGGGGCAAATTCGACTGGAACTCACCAAACTACCCTGGCTTTACGGAACCGGATCCAAGCTACGATGGGATTGTATACTCTGAAGCAGTCGGCCCTGCTGCCTTTATCACAAAAGCTCGTGTGCAATTACTTCGTGATTTAGGGCCGACGTTAAGTGCTCAAAGCGCGTTCCAGTTTACGCTGGGGCTAGAAACGTTGCATGTGAGAATGAAAGAGCATCTTTCGAATACTAAGTCTGTTATTCAATATTTGGAAAATCATCCTGCTGTGAACTGGGTTTCGCACCCTAGTAATGGAAGTCACCCTGATAAAGCGCTGGCGGATAAATATTTGCCTAAGGGAGCAGGATCTGTTGTGACTTTTGGAATTCAAGGTGGACGCGAAGCTGGAGCAAAACTTATCAATTCGGTAGAGTTATGGTCGCATGTAGCCAACGTAGGGGATGCTAAAAGTTTAATTATCCACCCTGCTAGTACGACCCATCAACAATTAAATGATGTAGGTTTAGCAAAAGCGGGTGTAAGTGCTGATCAAGTGCGCATATCGATTGGTATTGAAAACGTAGAGGATTTAATAGAAGATTTAGAGCAGGCAATTGAAAAAGCGACGAATATTGTCTCCTTAACTTCTAAAACTGTTTAATAAAAAAGACCTGTTCATTCTTTCCTAGAAATATTATACATTGCGCTCCTTTTTTATCTATGATAAAATTTCTCCATACTAAAGAACTTAATGATGTACAAATATTCTATATATTAGCTCTTATCAAGAGAGGTGGAGGGATGTGCCCGATGAAACCCGGCAACCGACAAGGAAATTTCCTTGGAAAGGTGCCAATTCACACAAAGTTTAATCGCTTTGGAAGATGAGAGAAAGGCCTGCTTTTTCACCTGCCTTTCTGCTCATGCAGAAAGGTTTTTTCTATTTAGTTTGGGAAAACCTTTACATGTATAGCAATATTGAAAAACGGTTTTAAATCATATTTACAGGCTGATAATGAAGATAAATCAACTAAGTTCATAGGTTTTATTGGATAAAAGAGGTGAGTATTAATGATTACATTGACAAAAGTTAGTAAGCTATTCCGAACAGGAAAAGGAAGCAGTGACACGATTAAGGCTGTAAATAATGTTAATGTTGAAATAAATAAAGGCGAGATTTTCGGTATTATTGGCTACAGCGGAGCAGGGAAAAGTACTTTGATCAGGATGCTTAATGGATTGGAAACACCAACAGAAGGATCCGTTGTGGTGGCTGATAAAGAAATTTCCAAAATCAAAGGTGCTAAGCTACGTAAAGCTCGACAAGAAATCAGCATGATCTTTCAACATTTTAATTTATTATGGTCTAGAACCGTTCAGGAGAATATATCGTTTCCTCTAGAAATTGCAGGGGTTTCGAAAAATGAGCGTATCAAGCGTGTGAATGAATTAATTAAGTTAGTTGGGCTTGAAGGAAGAGAAAAGGCATATCCTTCGCAATTAAGCGGAGGGCAAAAACAAAGGGTCGGGATTGCTAGGGCTCTTGCTAACAATCCTAAAGTGCTACTGTGCGATGAAGCGACGTCTGCTTTAGACCCGCAGACAACCGATTCAATACTTGAATTGCTTGTGGACATCAATAAGCGTCTTGGTCTAACGATTGTTTTGATTACACATGAAATGCACGTCATCCGTAAAATTTGTCACCGCGTTGCAGTAATGGAAAGTGGTCAAGTAGTTGAACAAGGACCTGTCCTGGAAGTCTTCAAGAATCCGAAAGAACAAATGACGAAGCGTTTCGTTCAACAGGTAACAGAGCCTGAAGAAACAAAAGAAACAATGGAACACTTGCTGGAACGCTATCCAGCAGGAAAAGTAATTCAATTGACGTTCGTAGGAGATCATGCAGAGAGTCCGTTAATTACTAGGCTGGTACGTAACTTTGAGTTGGATGTCAATATCGTTCAAGGAAAAATATCTCAAACTAGAAGTGGTTCATATGGAACGTTATTTATCCACCTTGATGGCAATGAGGATGAAATGCTCCGCGCAATCGAATTCATTAAAGCACAGCATGTAGGCGTGGAGGTGATTACTCATGCTTGAAGAATTATTACCGAATGTATATTGGGAAGACATTATTGAAGCAACAAAAGAAACACTTTATATGACCAGTATCTCAGTACTAGCAACCTTTTTTATAGGCATACTATTAGGGCTAGTCCTGTTTTTAACAGGGAAAGGTAACTTGTGGGAAAATCGGGTAATTAACACGACCATGAGTGCTATCGTTAATATTTTCCGTTCCATTCCATTCCTTATTTTAATTGTGTTGCTCATACCTTTCACAAAATTGCTTGTCGGTTCTATGATCGGTGAGGATGCTGCTTTACCAGCCCTTATTATCGGGGCGGCACCATTTTATGCACGTATGGTTGAAATCGGCCTCCGTGAAATCGATAAAGGTGTAATTGAAGCGGCTAAATCAATGGGAGCGAAAACGAGCACGATCATTTGGAAGGTACTTCTTCCAGAATCGATGCCAGCATTAATTTCAGGGATTACGGTAACATCGATTGCATTGGTTGGATATACCGCAATGGCAGGGGTTATCGGTGCAGGCGGGCTTGGTAATCTGGCCTATCTAGACGGCTATCAAAGGACTCACAATGACGTTACACTTGTAGCGACGATTGTTATACTAATTATCGTCTTCATTATTCAAATTATTGGAGATGTGATTACATCTAAATTAGACAAAAGATAAAGGGAGATGAATAGGATGAAAAAGTTTTTAGGATTTGCATTATTACTTGTTTTATCGATTGCTCTTGCTGCTTGTGGAACCGATAAGGACAACAGTGGCAGCGATACAGAAAAGGAGACGAAAAAATTAGTTGTAGGTGCATCCAATGTTCCGCATGCTGAGATTCTTGAAAAAGCTAAACCTCTTCTTGAAGAAAAAGGAATTGAGTTGGAAATTAAACGGTTCCAAGATTATGTTTTACCGAATAAGGCTTTAAACGATAAAGAATTGGATGCTAACTACTTTCAACACATTCCATATTTAGAGGGGCAAATTAAAGAAAATGGATATGACTTCGTTAATGCTGGTGGAATTCATATCGAGCCGATTGCTCTATATTCACAAAAATATAAAAGCATTGATAAACTTCCAGAAGGCGCAACAATTATTATGAGCAGCTCTGTTGCTGACCACGGACGTGCGTTATCTCTATTAGAAAAAAATGGCCTGATTACATTAAAAGAAGGCATCGATAAAACGACAGCTACAACAAAAGACATTGTTGAAAATAAGAAAAAACTTAAATTTGATGCGAATTATGAAGCAGCTTTACTTCCGAAAATTTATGAGAGTGGCGAAGGGGATGCCGTTCTAATCAATTCTAACTATGCGATTGACGCTGGATTGAATCCGCTTAAAGATTCAATTGCTATTGAAGACTCTGAATCACCATATGTGAACGTTATTGCTGTTAACAAAGGTGATGAAAATAAAGAAGAAATCAAAACGCTAGTAGAAGTATTACATTCTAAAGAAATTCAAGATTTTATTCTAAAGGAATACAAAGGTGCAGTCGTACCAACTAAATAATTTATGGTAAGGAACGACCTGGAAATCTTCAGGTCGTTTTTTTATGTTTAAAGATGAAAACACAGGGTATAGAGTTAATAGAGTAATAAAGTGATTCACAAATTTGAAAGGATGGTTCACTATCAATACTTTAGATTTAAATGTAACAAGCGAAATGGAAAAAGCGATGCAGTTATCACATGGGATTGGCTATAATGAGTACAGCAGAAATTTAGACCTCCGTATCGAGGTTGAGAAAGAACGAGATAAGGAACATGAAAAGTGCAACAAAATGGTCCTTGACCTACAACGTAAAATTCACGGTTAACCATATAAAAGAGTCTTTAAAAGATCGGTCTGTAGAGGTAAAATGATAAGTGGTCTAGAAAATAAGGGTTTCCTTATTAGATTAACTTACATAACACCTAACAGACCTTTTTTTCTTTAACAAAGGTAATACGTACCTTACAATTAATATTTTTTAGACATATATTAATAAGAACGAAGGTTTGTTGAATAATAAGTTTTAAATAAGAAAAGCTAAAATAAGGCTCTATTTGCTGTAAATAGCCTATAACAGTAGGGTTTGTAACAATAGGACAGGTTTTCATCATGAAAGAAGTGGAAACCCCTATCTATATTAGTTGATTCCAAATTGGATTTGTTATAAAATTGGAATGAGAATAAAGTGAGAATGCTTTTATGAAAAATAAATAGTAAAGAAAGTAGTTTTTACTTTCTGGTAATAAAATAGGAATTAGTTCACGGAGGTATTATTATGTCAGCTTCTACATTAACGGTTAAAGATCTTCACGTATCAATTGAGGGTAAAGAGATTTTAAAAGGGGTTAACCTTGAAGTAAAAGGCGGAGAAATCCATGCAATCATGGGACCAAATGGAACTGGTAAATCCACTTTATCTTCAGCAATTATGGGTCACCCTAAATATGAAGTAACAAGCGGCAGCATCACATTCGATGGTGAAGACGTATTGGAAATGGAAGTTGACGAGCGCGCTCGTGTTGGTCTTTTCCTTGCTATGCAATATCCAAGCGAAATCAGTGGTGTTACAAATGCTGACTTCTTACGTTCTTCTATCAATGCACGTCGTGAAGAAGGCGATGAAATTTCATTGATGAAATTCATCCGTAAAATGGACGAAAAAATGGCATTCCTTGAAATGGATGAAGATATGGCGCAACGTTATTTAAATGAAGGATTCTCCGGTGGAGAGAAAAAACGTAACGAGATTCTTCAATTAATGATGATTCAGCCAAAAATCGCTATTTTAGATGAAATTGACTCTGGGCTAGATATCGATGCTCTTAAAGTCGTTTCAAAAGGAATCAACGAAATGCGCGGAGAAGACTTTGGATGTTTAATCATCACTCACTACCAACGTCTATTAAATTACATCACTCCTGATTACGTACATGTAATGATGCAAGGCCGTGTTGTAAAATCAGGCGGGCCTGAACTAGCTGCACGTTTAGAAGCAGAAGGTTATGATTGGATCAAACAAGAATTGGGCATTGAAGACGAAACTGTTGGCGAAGAAGCGTAAGTAGGAGGATTTGCAATGACTACAGAAACGAAATTACCGTTTGAACAAGAGGACATAAGCTCTTATTCAACTAAAAATAATGAGCCAGCTTGGCTATCTGAGCTTCGAATTCAAGCGTTTTCTGAATTAGAAAAGCTCCCAATGCCAAAGCCGGATAAAACAAAAATCGATAAATGGAATTTTACTTCTTTCAAGACTCATACAGTTGAAAGTGAAACTTTTGCCTCTTTAGATGAGCTTCCGGAAGAAATTAAATCCATCATTGAAGGAAATGAAAACTTATACATTCAACGCAATAATACGCCGGCACATATTAATTTGTCAGCAAAAATAAAAGAACAAGGCGTTATTTTCACTGATATTTTTACAGCGGCTCGTGACCATGCTGAGCTCGTACAAAAATATTTCATGAAGGACGGAGTTAAAATAGATGAGCACCGTTTAACAGCATTACATGCTGCATTAGTTAACGGTGGTGCATTCCTTTATGTTCCAAAAAATGTAGAGATCAAAGATCCAATTCAAGCAGTATTTTTGTTGGATAACCCTGAAACTACACTTTTCAACCACGTTTTAATCGTGGCAGAAGATAATAGCTCTGTAACATATGTAGAGAACTACTTCTCAAGCGTTGAGTCTAACGAAGGTATTGCTAATATCGTAACTGAAGTATTTGCAAATGCGAATGCCAAAGTGGAATATGGAGCTGTTGATACCCTTTCGAAAGGTTTTACGACATATGTTAACCGCCGTGGAGTTGCAGCACGTGACGCTCGTATTGAGTGGGCACTTGGCCTAATGAACGATGGAAATACGATTTCAGATAACACAACATATCTAATGGGCGATGGCTCTCACGGTGATACTAAAACCGTTGTAGTCGGCCGCGGGGAACAAAAACAAAACTTTACGACAGCCATTATTCATTATGGCAAACGCTCTGAGGGCTATATCCTTAAGCACGGTGTTATGAAAGACGGCGCATCCTCCATTTTTAATGGAATTGGGAAAATTGAGTATGGTGCTACAAAGGCCAATGCTGAACAAGAGTCACGCGTACTGATGTTAAGTGAAAAAGCACGCGGAGACGCCAATCCAATCCTTTTAATTGATGAAGATGATGTAACGGCTGGGCATGCCGCTTCTGTCGGACGTGTTGACCCGCTTCAACTTTATTATTTAATGAGTCGTGGTATTACTAAAAAAGAAGCAGAAAGACTTGTCATTCACGGATTCTTGGCCCCTGTTGTTAACCAGCTTCCAATTGAAGGAGTTAAAAAACAATTAGTAGCGGTCATTGAAAGGAAAGTACAGTAATGAACCCATACGAAATTCGTAAGCTTTTTCCGATATTAGATCAAGAAGTCAATGGTCAGCCATTAGTTTATTTAGATAGTGCTGCAACCTCTCAAAAACCGGCTGCAGTGATTGAAGCGATTGAGCAATATTACCGCGGATACAACTCGAATGTTCACCGCGGGGTGCATACACTTGGAACAAAAGCTACGGATGCGTATGAAGGTGCACGTGAAAAGGTGCGTAAATTCATTAATGCTTCTTCTACAGAAGAAATCATTTTTACAAGAGGAACCACAACTTCTTTAAATACTGTAGCAAGAAGTTACGGTGGAGCAAATGTAAAAGAGGGCGACGAAATTGTTATCTCTTACATGGAGCATCACAGTAATATTATTCCGTGGCAGCAGTTGGCTAAAGAAAAAGGTGCTGTACTGAAATATATTCCGCTTCAAGAGGATGGAACGATTTCCCTTGATGATGTGAGGGCTACAATTACAGATGCAACGAAAATCGTTTCCATTATGCAGGTTTCCAATGTGCTTGGTGTTATCAACCCTGTGAAGGAAATCGCAAAAATTGCCCATGAACACCATGCTGTCATGGTTGTGGATGGGGCACAAAGCACGCCGCATCTAAAAGTGGATGTTCGTGATTTGGATTGTGATTTCTTTGCCTTCTCAGGTCATAAAATGGTCGGTCCAACAGGTATCGGCGTATTATATGGTAAAAAAGAACTTCTTGAAAAAATGGAGCCGATTGAATTTGGCGGAGAGATGATTGATTTTGTAGGTTTGTATGAGTCTACATGGAAAGAACTCCCGTGGAAATTCGAAGGTGGTACCCCAATCATTGCCGGCGCCGTTGGCCTTGGGGCTGCAATTGATTTCTTAGAAGAAATCGGCTTGGATAATATTGAACGGCATGAACATAAACTTGCAGCTTATGCAATGGAGAAAATGTCTGCAGTTGAAGGACTGACTATTTACGGTCCTAAAGATGCAGAAAAGCGTGCGGGTGTAATAACCTTTAATATTAATGACGTTCATCCACATGATGTCGCTACCGTTCTTGATGCAGATGGAATTGCTGTCCGTGCCGGTCATCACTGCGCACAGCCATTAATGAAATGGCTTGACGTATCATCGACAGCAAGAGCAAGTTTCTATCTATACAACACGGAAGAAGATATTGATAAGCTTGTGTCCGGGCTTGTTAAAACGAAGGAGTATTTCAGTAATGTCTTTTGATAACTTAGATACACTTTACCGTCAAGTCATTATGGATCATTATAAGAAACCACGTAATAAGGGTATGCTAGAAGATGGTAGCATGACAATTGATATGAATAATCCAACTTGCGGCGATCGGATTCGTTTAACGATGAAGATTGAAGATGGCAAAGTCAGCGATGTTAAATTCGATGGTGATGGTTGTTCAATATCCATGAGTTCAGCTTCTATGATGACTCAAGCCATTAAGGGCAAAGACGTTGATACCGCTCTAGCAATGTCCCAGACATTTTCCTTAATGATACAGGGAAAAGAGTATGATGATGAGATCGACCTTGGGGATATTGAAGCCCTTCAAGGAGTTTCTAAATTTCCTGCCCGTATCAAGTGTGCAACTCTAGCTTGGAAAGCCATGGAAAAGGGATTAAAGGAATAAATAAATTAAAATGAGCTGTTGTAGATTCAGCCATTTGAAATGGAGGAATACGAGCTATGGCTAAGAAAATGCCTGAAATCGGCGATTATAAATATGGCTTTGCGGATAAAGATGTTTCCATCTTCCGTTCAAAGCGTGGTCTGACAAAAGAAATCGTGGAAGAAATTTCCCGAATGAAGAATGAACCGCAATGGATGCTTGATTTCCGTTTGAAATCATTGGAGCATTTTTACAATATGCCAATGCCTCAATGGGGCGGCGACATGCAAAGCTTGAACTTTGATGAAATCACATACTATGTTAAACCATCAGAGAAATCAGAGAAATCTTGGGATGAAGTCCCTGATGAAATCAAACAAACTTTTGATAAATTAGGAATTCCTGAGGCAGAACAAAAATATTTAGCAGGTGTTTCTGCTCAATATGAATCCGAAGTAGTTTACCACAGCATGAAAGTAGAATTAGAAGATTTGGGTATCGTGTTTAAAGATACGGACTCTGCACTTCGTGAAAATGAAGATATCTTCCGTGAGCATTTCGGTAAAACAATCCCGCCTACTGATAATAAGTTTTCGGCATTGAATTCAGCTGTATGGTCAGGCGGATCTTTCATCTATGTACCAAAAGGTGTTAAAGTAGATACTCCGCTTCAAGCTTATTTCCGAATCAACTCTGAAAACATGGGTCAATTCGAACGTACGCTAATCATTGTGGATGAAGGAGCATCTGTTCACTATGTAGAAGGTTGTACAGCACCTGTTTATACAACTAACTCTCTTCATAGTGCGGTTGTTGAAATCGTCATTAAAAAAGATGCTTACTGCCGTTACACAACGATTCAAAACTGGGCAAACAACGTGTTTAACCTGGTTACGAAACGTGCGGTTTGTGATGCTAATGCAACAATGGAATGGATTGATGGAAACATCGGTTCTAAATTGACAATGAAATATCCTGCTGTCATCTTAAAAGGTGAAGGTGCTCGTGGTATGACATTATCTATTGCTATTGCTGGAAAAGGCCAACACCAAGATGCTGGAGCAAAAATGATTCATCTTGCGCCAAATACATCTTCAACTATTGTATCAAAATCAATTTCAAAACAAGGCGGAAAAGTAACATACCGTGGTATCGTTCACTTTGGACGTAAAGCGGATGGAGCTCGTTCTAACATTGAGTGTGATACATTAATCATGGATAATCAGTCTACATCTGATACAATCCCTTACAATGAAATCCTGAATGACAACATTTCTCTTGAACATGAAGCGAAGGTATCCAAAGTATCAGAAGAGCAATTGTTCTACCTGATGAGCCGCGGAATCTCCGAGCAAGAAGCAACAGAAATGATCGTTATGGGCTTCATCGAACCATTTACAAAAGAACTTCCAATGGAATATGCGGTTGAAATGAACCGTCTGATCAAGTTCGAAATGGAAGGCTCAATCGGATAATAACCGACTAACTTGCCTGTAGTGCATTTTAGAATAACCGATTCATATAAAAAGCCTGCCAGGTAGATCCGGCAGGCTTTTTCTTTTGGGAAATAATTCGGGAAATGGGGTCTGACCCCTAAAAGGAGTGGTGCAGATGATTTATGTTGGGGTGACTGGTTGGGGGGATCATGATAGTTTGTATCGTGACGGGGTGTCCCAACGTGATAAGCTGAAAGAGTATGGGGCTCATTTTCCTGTTGTGGAGGTGGACGCTTCGTTTTATGCGGTCCAGCCTAAGAGGAACAGTGAAAAGTGGGTATCCGAGACACCGGTTCCTTTTCAATTTGTTGTAAAAGCCTATCAAGGGATGACAGGGCATCAGCGTGGAGAAATTCCTTTTGAAAATAAAAAAGAAATGTTTAAAGCTTTCCGTGACTCTCTTGAAGCCTATCAAAAAGCCGGCAAGCTAGCAATGGTGCTGTTTCAATTTCCACCATGGTTTGATTGTAAGCGGGAGAATGTAAACTATTTACGGTGGTGCAAAGCAGAGATGGGGGATACTCCAGTAGCTATTGAGTTCCGGAATCAAAGCTGGTACAGACCCAACATGTATCAGCAAACCCTGGAGTTTGTCCAAAAGGAAGGTTGGATTCATACTGTATGTGATGAGCCGCAGGCAGGAGAAGGGTCCATTCCTATTGTGCTCGAGTCTATACATCCAGATAAAACCTTAGTTCGCCTTCATGGCCGCAATATCCATGGTTGGCAAAAACCTTCTTCGGGGGATAATTGGCGGGAAGTTCGTTATTTATACCGATACAATCATCAGGAATTGACCGAATGGGTGGAGAAAATCAGGAAATTAGAAAAACAGAGTAAGGATATATATGTCCTTTTCAATAATAACTCAGGAGGAGATGCCGCAGATAATGCGAAGCAGATGATTGAGATGCTTGGTATAGAATATGAAGGGCTAGCCCCTAAGCAGCTTGGTTTGTTTTAAGCGTCATTATATAATTAATAAATTAGCTGATGTGACAAACTAGTAAGGGATCGCGAGGCCCACAAACAGATAAAGGCGGATTTCTTCATGGTATGGTTAGTATTAGTGGGTATCGGGTTATTAGCAGGCTCAATCGGCTCTCTCGTTGGCCTGGGTGGCGGCATAATCATAGTACCTTCCCTTTTGTTTCTAGGTACATCGACAGATATTATCGATGAACTAACACCTCAAGTCGCCGTCGGTGTTTCAACTGTTATTATGATTTTTACCGGGTTATCTTCTACTTTATCCTATATGAAGCATAAAGTAGTCGATTATAAGGCGGGCTTAATTTTCTTTATAGGCAGTGCTCCTGGAGGAATAATTGGAGCCTATGTTAATAAAAACCTTGATGTGGAAGCCTTTTCGTTGTACTTTGGAATCTTCATGGTATTAATGGCTTTGGTTTTATTAGTAAAAGGCCGCCTGAAGCCTATGGTATTCAAACCTGGAACAGGGAAGGTCGTAAAAACGTATAAAAATAAAAATGGACAAGTATCTTCTTATGGATATTACCCTCTGGTAGCGATATTAATTGCTTTCGTCGTTGGATTCAGTTCCGGTTTATTTGGGATTGGCGGAGGTTCCTTAATGGTTCCAGTAATGATACTGATGTTCTTCTTCCCGCCGCATATGGCTGTAGCGACGTCGATGTTCATGGTGTTTCTGTCTTCCATTACTAATTCTATTACACATATTTCGCTTGGTAATGTAAATTGGCCATATGCTTTTGCCCTTATTCCCGGAGCCTGGTTTGGCGCAAAATTGGGTGCATTTATTAATACACGCTTAAAAAGTACATCGCTCGAAAATATGTTGAAAATTGTGCTGATAATCATTGGTCTACGTCTTATATACCAAGGTATTACAGGATAACGAGGAGGAAAAAATGTCAGAAATCATTCATATATATCACACCAATGATCTTCATAGTCATTTTGAAAACTGGCCTCGTATTGATAAGTTTCTTAAAGAAAGAAGACAACTTCATCAAGAAACGGGAGAAGAAGCGATCATACTAGATATAGGAGATCATGTTGATCGCTGGCACCCATATACAGAAGGTACTTTAGGGAAAGGAAATATTGAACTGCTGAATGAAGCGGGTTATCAATATGTAACAATCGGCAATAATGAAGGAATCACTTTGCCGCATGAAGCGTTAGACTCCTTATATGAGAATGCAAAGTTCCAAGTGCTGGCAGCCAATATCTATAACCAGAATAATGAAAGACCGGAATGGGCGCTGCCTTATTGGATACATACGACGGCAAAAGGTACAAAGATTGCCATGATAGGATTGACTGCTTATTTTCAAAAATTTTATTCAGCAATGGGTTGGGAACTAACCGAACCATTTACGGAATTAAAGACACAGCTACATAAGATTAAAGGTGAAGCAGATGCGATCATTGTACTTTCCCACCTAGGCATTCATGATGACGAAAGAATGGCAGAGGACTTTCCCGAGATTGATGTAATTCTTGGTGCACATACCCATCACATACTTCATCAAGGCAAATTAGTCAATAATACGCTTCTTTGTGGTGCTGGGAAATATGGCTTTTTTATTGGACAGGTAGAAATGTCCGTCAATGAAGAAATGAAAGTCTGTAAAAAGAGGGCTATTCTCTATGATACAAACGATCTTCCAGAATTAGAGGATGAACGATCTTGGATTGAAGAGATGTACCAGGCCGGAGGAGAGACTCTTCAACAAGTCGCAGTAAACTTACCCGAGTCTTTGGAAAATGAATGGTTTAAAGTTAGTCCGCTTACTGAAATTCTTGGGGAGGCTTTAAGGGAGTGGAGTGAGGCAGATTGTACCTTTTTGAATGCAGGCCTTCTACTTGATGGTTTGCCAAAGGGACCTGTCACAAAAGGGGATATTCACCGAATCTGTCCACACCCGATTAATCCATGCATCGTTGAGGTTAACGGTAATGAATTAAAGGAAATCTTAATGCAATCGAGAAATGAGGAGTGGCCTCATATTCAGATAAAGGGGTTCGGTTTCCGTGGGAAAATCATGGGAGTCATGCATTATGATCAAATAGAATTTAAAGAAGTTACAAATGGAATAGTAAAAGAGATTCTTATAAATGGGGAAAAGCTTCAGCCTCATAAGTCCTATAAACTTGCGATACCGGATATGTTCACGTTTGGGCACTTCTTTCCAAGTATCCAGCGCTCTAATCGAAAAGATTACTTATTGCCGGAATTTTTACGGGATATCCTATTATGGAAGTTGAAAAAAGTATATCCAAATGAATAGGCTATAAACACGGTTTCTCCCTTTTTTTCATAAAGTATGGGGAAGAAAGGGGCGAAACCAATTGATTAACATGATGCCAATAATACTTGAAAATCATACATTCCTAGCTATTTCTGTCCAACTGCCCAAAACCAATTTGCTTGCTGTCACGTCCGAGAAAGGGTATATAATGTGCGGTGCTCTAGATATCGGACTACTAAATGATAAATTGAAAAATCGTAAAATCCTTGCAGGAAGGGCAACCGGTGTTAAGTCGATTGAAGAGCTTTTAGATGCACCACTTGAATCGGTTACCTGGGAGGCCGCGGAAAAGGGTATTCATCCAGGGATGATTGGAAAAAAGGCATTGATGAAAATGATTTAATCAGGAGGGCTTTCCTTTATCTAGAGGGAGCCTTGTTTTTAATTCACCTAGATAAATCAATATTTTTTTGCAAATATGTACAATAACAGATTGATTTTTCTAGATATTGTCCGATAATCCTTATAAAGGAATATGAACGTGGATTTACAAATCTTGAATGGGGAAACGGAGTATAATTATGAGGCTATCTATTACAGAGTCTCTCACCCCAGGAGCCAAGCTCGGTAAAAGCATCTATAATGAGCGGGGTAATATCCTATTGGCTGAGGGCCTAACATTAACGCAGAACATGATTAATCGACTGGTTTTCCTTAATATTCCCTTTGTCTACATTCAAGACTCAAGGACGGATGACATTATTCCTGCGCCTACAATCGCTGGGGGATTAAGGCGAGACGCTATTCAAACGATAGAAAGCACTTTTCTGGACTTGAAAAAAAATATGAAGCTGGATGGTTCGTTTACGATAGAGAAGGCCAACGTTAAGTTCACTCAAATAGTTCGAAACATCATGGAAGAGTTGAACAGGAATAAAGAGTTGCTGACTTTATTGGCTGATGTTTATACATATGATGATTATATTTTTACTCATTCCTTTAATGTGACCTTATATACACTGGCAATTGGGATGGAATTGAACATAAATAAAAAGAATCTAGAAGCTCTTGGGCTTGGAGCGATCTTGCATGATGTCGGGAAAATACTTGTCCCTGTGGATACTTTACGAAAAACCGGTAAGTTAACAGAAGAAGAGTTTGAGCAAATCAAGAAGCACGCCGAGTATGGGTTCCAACTTATAAAAAATGTACACACTGTATCACTTCTAGTTGCGAATTGTGCTTATCAGCATCACGAAAGATTAGATGGATCTGGTTATCCCCGTGGTATCAAAGGGGATGAAATCCATTATTTCGGTAAGATTATTGCCGTGGCTGATGTGTTTGATGCCGTTACGTCTAACCGGGTTTACCGCAAGGCTATGATGCCGCATGAGGGCTTGGAAATTCTTTATGCCGGAGCAGGAAAGAAGTTTGATAATACGATCATTGAGGCTTTCCGCCGGGCGGTTGCTATATACCCAAATGGACTATTTATTGAATTGAATGATGGGAGAAAAGGGGTCGTGACTGCTCAAAATGAGGGAATAGGAGACCGTCCCATGATACGAATCCTTGAGGAAAATGGTGAACAGATAGTAGAGCCCTATGAAGTGAATTTGAAGAAAAACCTGCACTTGCTGATTAGGAAATGCCTAAACAAACAAGAAACAGCCTAACCTGTTACTGGTTAAGCTGTTTGTTTATTCCTTGCTATCCTTCATAATGGCCGGAGGAACTGAGCCGCTTCCGTTGCTGTAATAACTAGGTACGTCACCATTAATCAGTATATCTCCAACCTTTACTTCCTGGCTCACCTTAGTTTCCTCAGATAGTGAGGGGATGACAATTTGAATATTGACATTAAAATCAACGGTTAATTCATAATAAATGTTATTGATACCAGCGTTGGTCAGTTTGGTCTTTAAATCTGATTCAACGTTTCCAATGACAGACATTTTCACAGGAATCTCAGGTCCGTAATTTGAAAGAAGGTTATTTCCGGTAACTACACCAAGAGGTATATAGTACACAACGCTTTTATATTGTTCATCATTGAGTTTCGCTTTGCCGGTTTCAGTAAAAGGGTTTCCTTTTTTGATTCCTAGTTTATTTTGAATATCCTTAGTAATGTTGGATCTCAATTCACTATAAATCGTTGGATTGAAGCTGTAAGAAGAAGGGGCCCCCTCACCGCCTTTGCTGGTAGTGATCATTTCTTTCATATCAACCTTTGATATATTCTCATCAACAGCTTCATGAATCGTTTCTGTAGCAATACGCGTGATTTCTTTTTCAGCCACGCTCATGATAACGGGTTCGATTGCTTTATCAACATACCAGAGTGTAGAGATGCTCGATATGATAAAAAGGATAAAAGAATAGAGAAATACTTTTCGGGTAGGAAGAGGTCCCTTTTTGCGGAATTTTTTTGGGCGAAATCTTTTTCGGAACACGCTTTAGCCCCCTTTACTAATACTTATGCATAAAGTTCAGGGGTTTATGTTCGTTTCAAAAAAAAGCAGCGGAAAATTTCCCGCTGCTCACTTTTTCTTTTTCGCTAAATCTTTCCTTTCCCACATCTTTAAATAAGGGTATGGGTCGAAGCTCCACTCTGTTATTCCGTTGTCTTTGTACATTCCGTAATGAAGATGTGGGGGGAATTTACCGGATGTACCTGGAGGACCATAACCCGTACTGCCGACACCACCGATTATTTGGCCAGGCTCAACGATTTGGCCGACTTTTAATCCATCAGAAAAACCACTTAAATGGGCAAAGTAATGATACGTATTATTTAAATCACGAATACCAATTCGCCACCCTCCGAATTTATTCCAGCCTTTCATTTCAACAATTCCATAGCTTGTTGACCGTACAGGAAGGCTATAGTCTGCAAAAATATCAGTTCCCTCATGGATTCTCCTGCCGCCCCACCCACGAGCACTTCCCCATGTATTTAAATACGTATAATGAGTCCTTACTGGAACAGGGAAAGCTTTCTCCTGCAAATCCAGGCGGTCATATTTTTTATAAATCATGGAGTTGCCGATAATTATGCTAACTGTTTTATCTCGTTTATAATAATTCCAGAGGCCGATCCGGATATTATCTTCGTCAGTTCCGTAATTAAGAAGATGCTTTGCAAAGGCATATAAACGATCGGTATCATTGGTAATATCAGCTTTCCCGTCACCATTCCCATCTTGACCTAAGCCATCAAAAAATGTGATTGTAAGCGGATTTACATCATTTAAGTTGGGATTAAGAGCCCCTCTCCACTTAGAAGGTTCAATATTAATCCCTATTAGGCCCTTTGCCGGCTCTAGGTCCCTGCGGGCAAGTCTCAGGCTATGCTCATATTGATCAGCTGCTGCTAGATAATACCAAGGAATTTGGAGAGTTGTTTCCATGTTTTTATAAAGCTCCATTCTCCCTGGATAAGGATCAGGGGTGTCAGCAGCATTTGCAACTAGGCTTTGAGTATTCAAAAAACACAAACAAGCTAAGGTAAAAAGGAATACTTTTTTCAACGGGACAGGCTCCTTTCATATTGCTATCCGTATTTATAAAGACATCAGTTTGTCTATCTTTTATAAGTTTTACTGATTTAGCTTTAAACATGAAAAATAAATGATGGGAAACTCACTATAACTTGTCTAAATGTATTATTATTGTTAAAGTAGGGTGTGTTAATTTCTATAGAATGGAGTGACATTTTCATGTCTGCTACAAATAAAGAAATTCTTCGTAAACCAGATTGGTTAAAAATAAAGCTTAATACCAATGAAAATTACATTGGTTTAAAAAATATGATGCGGGAGAAAAATCTGCATACTGTTTGTGAAGAAGCAAAATGTCCGAATATTCATGAATGCTGGGCAGTTAGACGAACAGCCACATTTATGATTTTAGGTGAAATCTGTACAAGAGCGTGCCGCTTTTGTGCTGTTACAACTGGACGTCCAAACGAATTAGATTGGGCTGAACCTGAACGCGTTGCAGATTCCGTTGTATTGATGAATTTAAAACATGTTGTAATTACGGCTGTTGCCCGTGATGATTTAAAGGATGGTGGCGCTGAAGTTTTCGCTGAAACGGTTCGTGCTATCCGACGCAAAAATCCATTTACATCGATTGAGGTATTACCATCAGATATGGGCGGAGTGTATGATAATATCAAGATATTGATGGATGCTAAACCTGACATTCTGAACCACAATATAGAGACAGTCAGAAGCCTTTCCGACCGAGTGCGAGCGCAAGCTAAATATGAACGTTCTTTGGAGCTTTTAAGAAGAGCCAAGGAGATGTATCCTGAGATTCCAACGAAGTCGAGTTTAATGGTCGGCTTAGGTGAAACGAGGGAGGAAATCCTTGAAACAATGGATGACCTAAGGGCGAATAATGTGGATATCATGACGATCGGCCAGTATCTACAACCGACTAAAAAACATTTAAAGGTGTTGAAATACTACACACCAGAAGAGTTCAATGAATTGAAAGAGAGGGCACTGGAAAAAGGCTTCAGTCATTGTGAATCCGGTCCGCTTGTCCGTTCTTCTTATCATGCAGATGAACAGGTTAATGCCGCAGCAAAACATAAGCAAATTAAAGGTGAAGAATTATTGAAATAGAAAGAAATAAGGACCGAAAATATTCGGTCCTTTCATTTTATCATTTGCTTTATCAGTAAATTAGATAATTAAAAATTGTCCGTTTTTTGTTGGATGTTATCATGATGATCCCCTTTATCGTTAACCATTTCACCGTTCTCGTTTTCCACATCGCTCATTTTGTGTCCTTGAGGTGACTTTAGCATGCGTTTAATGGTCTCTTCGATAGTATAGTCGACACCTTTGCTGTCGGACTGCAGTGTTGCGAAGTTTTCAACATTTTGGGCAAGTGTTGGATCATCACTGACATAAACATGATAGTAGCGAGGGACGATAGACATTGCCGTACGCTTCACTTGGTCCGCGGTGTCGGTTCGATTCTTGGTATTTGTATCATATACGACAAGAACTTCCTCATCAGTTACGAGGGTAGCGGCATCATTGACATTTGGAAGCTGAACGCTTAGTGTTGAAATAATATCAGCCAATTGTTCACGGTCAACGGTAGCTGTTTTATTAGAAATGTTACGGCCCTTTATGGTCGTTTTATTGGTGCGGGTAAAACCAAAATCATCACTTTTGTTGTCATGATTACGATAATCCTCGTCATAATATTGAGTTGGATTATTTACATTTGTAGGATTATTGGCATTATTGTTGGGACCCATACCTTGATCTTTATCTTTATTGGTAGCACAGCCGGTTAGTGCAATAATTGAACTTAAACCTACTGCTATTATTGTTTTTTTCATTAAAAAACACCCCCTGTAACCTTAGGATGAACATATTTCTCTAATTTTCGCTTAGTAATTGATGGGGAATCAGTTATAATTTAAAGAAGGAATGTATTTTTGAGAGGTGAAATGAATGATTAACATCAATAACCTGACCTATGAAATAATCGAAGACGAAAGAGAAGGTTATAACGAAGAAGCGTTTAAAGCCAGATATAGTGAGATTTTAACGAAGTATGATTTTATCGTAGGGGATTGGGGTTACGGTCAATTGAGACTGCGCGGATTTTTTGATGATTCTAATCAGAAAGCAACCTTCGATACAAAAATAAGTACGCTCAGCGAATATTTATATGAGTACTGCAATTTTGGCTGTCCATATTTTGTTGTGAAAAAAATAAAGAAATAAAAAAGGCCAGAATGCATTCTGGCCTTTAACTTTAAGAGCTTCCATATCCTTCATAAGGAGGCTGTTCATGCTTTTCCGGATCATCATGTGTCGGATGAGCACCAGGATATTTGCGCGGTAAGTCTTCGTGCAATGATTTATTTTCAAAATTAAAGGCACTTTGAGATCGTTGTCCTTCCTGCCATGGTGTACTTTTATTCTCGACAGGGGCATCTTGTGCTATTGTGGATCCAAAAGGTCCTTCGGGAAATTCTTCAGGAAGTAAAAAATCCCGCTGCTTTTCAACATTGGAGAAATCGTGGTATGTTTCCTCTTCTTTTTCCAAGGTAAACCCTCCTCATGTAATCGTACATTCAGTAGGTTTTCCCGTTAAAGAAAAAAACTTTAGCATTTATACGATTTCCATTAAAAAGTGACTTAGTTCCTCTGCTTCCGCTTCTGTTAACTGAAATGCATGTTCAAGATAGCCTTCCTCTTCTAAATCATCCGGTCCAATAATCGCGAAACGGTTACTCTGCATGTTTAATACAAGCTTCTTGCCATAAAAGCGGTCGGTAGTCGTAATGGCCAAATCAAATCTTGATTCCTCACCCATAAAACTTATAAACCGGGTTTTGGAGTCAACCACGTCATTGTATAAATAAAAACGTTCTTCCACATTATCATCCCCTTCATATCTGCATTTTGGTAGTTCCATCATAACAAAGTGACTGCAATAGGGGAACAGACATTTTTGGAGTACTATGGAGGTACTACTTTTTTAGAGAGAGTATTTAGTATGAAATTTCTGATGAAATGACCAAATTACATGATTGCCAAAGAGAATGGGTCAGTAGTTGTAGCCCAAGGAATTGAGAGTATTGGAGAAGCTATGGTATTATCAAGGTATAAGGTTGATTTGGTACTGGGCTATTACTAGGCTAGACCTTCAATTGTAGATAAAATTCATGTGTCATCTTAGATCAGAAAGGATCTGGAAAGAATGTACTTTGTAGACCGACAAAAAATTGAACAGATTTTAGGATTTCTTGAAAAACAGCTTGGGCTTTTTGAAGGGCAAGATAATTGGGATGGAGACCTTTCGGAGCTTATCGTCGAAAGGCTCATACACACTTCCATCGATTCTGTGTTGGATGTAGGGAATGCAGTAATTGATGGTTTTATTATGCGTGATCCAGGCAGTTACGAAGATATTATTGATATCCTTCATGATGAAAAAGTCATTTCCGAAGTTATCGCCATACAATTTAAAAAGGTGCTGCCGCTAAGAAAAATGCTAGTTCAGGATTTCATTGAAGTGAACCATCAAGAACTACTTTCCGTATTCGAGGAAAACATAGAGGCATTTAAACAATTCCCTGATTTGGTAAGAAACTATTTAACAAACGAATTGGGTCCTGTTTCAGCTTTTAAAAATTAGTTTGGTTAGGTAAGGGGGAATTCAAATGAAATCGTACAAAGGATATTTAATTGATTTAGATGGCACGATGTACCGTGGAACCGAACAAATTGCAGAAGCAGCAGGTTTTATTAATGAACTAAGAAAAAGAGATATCCCTTATTTATTCGTAACCAATAACTCTTCCCGGACTCCGGCACAGGTAGCGGATAAATTAAGAAGCATTGGTATTTCAACTGAAGATGACCAGGTATTCACGACAAGTATGGCTACAGCGAATTACATTGCTGAACAAAAAGAAGATGCATCCGTTTATGTAGTTGGTGAAGAAGGCATTATCGAGGCTCTTAAGGAAAAGGGAATGAATCTTGTTGATGAATCTCCTGACTTTCTTGTGATGGGTATCGACCGTGGCGTTAATTACGAAAAACTGTCAAAAGCTTGTCTTGCAGTGAGAAATGGCGCCATTTTCATTTCAACTAATGGTGATATTGCCATCCCTACTGAACAGGGTCTATTACCGGGAAATGGCGCGTTGACGTCCGTTGTCTCTGTTTCTACTCAGGTACAGCCGATATTCATTGGAAAACCTGAATCCGTCATAGTAGAGCAGGCGCTAAGAGTATTGGGTGTACCAAAAGAAGAAACAATCATGGTCGGCGACAATTATGATACGGATATTTTGGCTGGCCTTAACGCAGGTATCGATACATTACTTGTACATACAGGTGTAACAACAAAAGAACGCTTAGAGCAATATGAGAAGCAGCCTACATATGTGGTGGACACGCTCGACCTATGGCACTTCGAATAAAAAAATCCAGGCCTGCGAAAGCAGCCCTGGATTTTTTTATGGAACTGGAATTTAGATGTATCATAAAATTTCAGCATATATTCAAAATTAAGGGGAATTTGTGGAGATGAAAAAATTTATCTCCGATTGTTTAAAGGTGGTGTCCACTATTCAACATTTTTAGTTCGATGGGCAAGTCGGCTTGATGCGGCAGCAGCAATAGCACCGACGATATCGTCTAAAAAAGTATGGACCTTACCTGTGCTTTTATCGTTTAAATATTTCAAGATACCGGGTTTTTGCTTGTCGATAAATCCATAATTCGTAAAACCGATAGATCCATACACATTTACAATCGATAAGGCTAATATCTCATCGACTCCATATAGTCCTTCATCTATTTCAATGATGCTTTGTAGAGGCTCTTCAAGCAATTTTTTCTCAGCTAAAATATCCAACTGTATGCCGGTTAAGATAGCATTTTGGACCTCGCGTTTAGAGATTACCCGTTCGACATTGTGAAGGCAATCAGACATTTGAAGATTTTCATGGTAGCTTTTTTGCAGATACATGACAAGCTCTGCAATATCCTCTAGTTTCACTCCCCGTTCACTTAGCCATCTTCGAGCCGTTTGTTCAGATATTGATTGTTCAATATTAGCCATGGTCTTCACCCATTTCTCTATATTTTAAGGGATAGTTCTAACGCTAGTAGTACTGTGGTAAAACTGAAAATCCTGAAACATGCTTTTATTTCCTAATAAGGTTTCGATAATCATTCAGAAAACGGGTTATTCCACATATATATAAGTATATAATGTCCAAATATTTCTATTTTTATCCATTTGATGAAAGGGGCAATTTTATGATAGAAGAAATCATTTTTAATAATTACGGTATACAAGTAGAGCGAGAGGAAGCCAATAGCCGGTTTCCTAGCTTTCGTTCTGGAAATATGTTTTACAGCATTGTTCCAATAGAAAATGTGGAACAAGAGGAATTAGTGGAACGTCATAAAATGTCTCAGCATCTGATTTCACAGGGAGATCGTCATGTTTCAGCCTTTGTCCTTGCAAATCATGGCAGTTATGTTTCGGAAGCGGATGAGCAATTATTTATCCTCCTTGCTAATGAGGCATTGGAAGGTCCGAAAAATTTCAACCCGGGCCGGCGTTTAGCGAGATTTCATCAGCGTGGGAGAGATATTAATGAAACGATTCGAACATGTTCAAGAATTGGTAAATGGAAAGAGCTCTGGGAACAAAGGATTGATCAATTAGAAATGATCTGGAAGGATAAGCTGAACGCCCATCCGGATAACCAGTTTGAAAAATTATTTGTAGAAACCTTTCCCTATTATATGGTATTAGGTGAAAATGCGATTCAATATTTAGTCGACACGGAAATTGATGATACCCCACAACTTGTCGACAGTGGAACGGTATGCTATGAACGATTTTTACATGATACCTGGAAAAGCAATAATTGGATGAAAAATCCGTTTGATTGGGTATTCGACCATGGAACAAGGGATGTGGCAGAATGGGTGAGGGAACACTATTTTCAAAACAAACATACTTATCAGCGAGGCATTGCGCATTTTTTTCATGAATATCAGAATGTAGAGCAGTTTTCGAGTTTCTCTGCTCGGTTGTTATATTCGAGAATGCTGTTTCCGATTCATTATTTTGAAACAGTCGAAGAGTATTTTTCCAAAACAACGGAATCAAGATCCAATGAACTGGAAGATAAGATATCTTCAATTACGAAATCATCCCAACAATATGAGTCTTTCCTCAAACATTTTTATGAATTGGCGGAAGTCCCGGTCAAGCAATATAATTTGCCTCAAATTGACTGGATTTAGATAAAAACTGGAAAGAAATATGATTCATCCTTGCTTACTATGTTATGATAAAAACAAGATTTTTTAGAATAGTTTGATATTTATTTACTTTACTTCAAGATGAGGAAGGATGAATCCATGAAAAGAATTATGATGGCTACCCTTTTATTCCTACTAGTCTTCCAAGCATCGATACCTGCCAAGGCTGAAACGAAAACAAGTTGTGAAGCAACGCAATTCAAGATTGTCATTAAGAGCACAACTGATTTGAAAGAAAAGGCGTCGGCTGGCAGTAAAACCTTAAAAACATATAAGAAAAATAAAGAGTTATCAGTCAGTGGGAGAACTGGAAACTGGTATAAGGTTTGCTATTCAAAAAAGACCGCATATATCAGTATGACAGATGCCAAAGAGGTATTCAGTTCCAGTGAAAAAGCCATTCTGAAGAAATTTGATACGAGAAAGAATGTTAACCAAGTTGTAGCTGTCACAGGAAAATCTATGAGTGATACCAAGGTGACAATTCAAACATATGAGAAGAAAAAAGGCGAATGGCGACGTGCGTTAAAGAAGATGGAGGGCGTCATTGGGAAGAACGGCTTTACGAAGAGTAAAAAAGAGGGCGACGGAAAATCACCTATTGGAATATATTCATTTGGTACGGCTTTTGGAAGTGAAACGAAGCCGGCAAATATGAAAATGAAATATAAGAAAACAACCAAAAATGATTACTGGATTGATGATCAGACCTCGAAGGATTATAACAAGTGGAGGACTTACACGGGAAATCCTGCTGATAAATGGAAGTCTTTTGAAAGGATGAACCATGAACTCTATAAATATGGAGCGGTCATCAATTATAATATGAATCCCATCAAAAAAGGAAAAGGCAGTGCAATCTTTCTTCATATATGGAGAGGAGAAACTAAGCCGACAGCGGGATGCACGGCTACTGCTGAAAAGAATGTACTAAGTTTGTTGAAATGGATGGATCCCGAGCAAAACCCACATATAATTATGGGGACGAATGAATCCTTGAAATCCGTTAAGTAATATCCATCAAAATGGTTCTCCCATAAAAAATTTAGGGGTATTCGATCTTACTCTTTCAAGGGATAGAAGAAAAAAATCTTGAAGACTGTATTTTCTAACTATTGATAATTAAATAAAAAAAACATATAATGTCTACTATACAAATACAAATGTTTTCTTCAGGTAAACAGTTCTTAAGGGGGAACCAAATATGAAAACCATCTCGATCGGATTATTGGGGTTAGGTACAGTCGGATCAGGAGTCGTACAAATTATCGAAAGTCATCAGGACAAGCTCATGCATCAAGTAGGTTGTTCAATATCAATTAATAAGATACTTGTCAAGGATACGACGAAGGAGCGCCTTGTTGATATTGATAAAAGTATGTTAACTTCCAATCCAGAGGATATTCTTTCGAATCCTGAGATTGATGTAGTTATTGAAGTAATGGGCGGAATTGAAGAAACACGCAGCTATTTAATAGAAGCGTTGAACAATAAAAAGCATATCGTAACGGCTAATAAAGATCTGATGGCCTTATATGGTCCGGAACTGCTGGAATTGGCCACTGAGAATCAGTGTGATTTGTTCTATGAAGCAAGTGTTGCAGGGGGAATACCGATTTTGCGAGGTCTTGTTGATGGATTATCTTCTGACCGAATCACAAAAATGATGGGAATTGTCAATGGAACGACGAACTTCATTTTAACGAAAATGAGCAAAGAAGGCAGAGCCTATGAAGACGTATTAAAGGAAGCACAAGAGCTAGGATTTGCAGAATCTGATCCAACAGCTGATGTAGGGGGATTGGATGCGGCCCGAAAAATGGCGATTCTATCGACTCTTGGTTTCTCAATGAATATTGGCTTACATGATGTTGAGGTACAGGGGATTACTGAGATTTCTGAAGAGGATTTGAGATACAGTAAAAAGCTGGGCTATACAATGAAATTGATTGGAGTGGCTTCTAGAGCTGGAGATAGGGTTGAAGTAAGCGTCCAACCAGCCTTGCTTCCGGAAGCACATCCATTAGCATCGGTAAATAATGAATATAATGCGGTATATGTTTATGGGGAAGCTGTAGGAGAAACGATGTTTTACGGACCAGGGGCTGGTAGCCTGCCGACCGCGACTGCTGTTGTTTCAGATATGGTAACGGTCATCAAGAATATGAGACTAGGTGTAAATGGGCGAAGTGCTGTTTCACCGCAGTACCCGAAACAATTAAAAGATGCTACAGAGATTTTTGCTAAGTTCTTTATCCGGTTGCATGTACAGGATGAAGTGGGAGTTTTAGCTAGAATCACGAATTTATTTGCAGAGCATGGGGTTGGATTCGACAAAATCCTTCAACTGCCGCTGGATGAAAAAGAATCTTCCGAAATCGTACTGGTTACACATACAGCTTCTTTGGCAGCATTTGAACAAATAAAGCAGAAATTACATGATTACAATATGGTAAGAGAAGTCAAAAGCACATACCGAGTTGAAGGAGAGAACATCAAATGAGCTGGCAAGGACTAATTAGTGAATATAAAGAATTTTTACCTGTAAATGAAAATACACCTGCACTTTCCCTATTAGAAGGAAACACACCTTTAATTAAACTAAACCGTTTATCTGAAGAGTGGGGAATCGACCTGCATGTAAAATATGAAGGAGCGAATCCGACGGGTTCGTTTAAAGACCGCGGAATGGTCATGGCTGTTGCCAAAGCAATCGAGGCGGGCAGTGACACAATCATCTGTGCGTCTACTGGAAATACATCAGCAGCTGCAGCAGCTTATGCAGCGCGTGCTAACCTACGCTGTATCGTCGTTATTCCAGAGGGGAAAATTGCAATGGGTAAGCTTGCTCAAGCTGTTATGTACGGAGCTGAGATTATCTCAATTGAAGGGAATTTTGACCAAGCATTAAATATCGTTCGTTCACTTAGTGAGAGTTCACCAATTACTCTTGTGAACTCGGTAAACCCATTTAGGATTGAAGGCCAGAAGACGGCCGCGTTCGAAATCTGTGACGCCCTAGGCACGGCACCTGATATTTTGGCGCTTCCAGTTGGAAATGCAGGGAATATTACTGCTTACTGGAAAGGGTTTAAAGAATATAATGAGACGAAACAAACGGGTCTCCCTGAAATGAGAGGGTTCGAGGCGGAAGGCGCCGCTGCGATTGTTCGGGACACTATTATTGAAAATCCTGAAACAATTGCAACAGCTATCCGTATTGGTAACCCTGCAAGCTGGAAATTCGCTGTGGAAGCAGCAAGCGAATCTAACGGTAAAATTGATGAGGTGACCGACGAAGAAATACTGGAAGCTTATCATTTCCTTGCGAAAAAAGAAGGAGTATTTGCTGAACCAGCATCATGTGCATCTATTGCAGGTATTTATAAACAATTAAAAAGCGGTGAAATTAAAAAGGGAAGCAAGATTGTAGCGGTGCTAACAGGGAATGGCTTGAAAGATCCGAATGTGGCAGTTGATACAAGTACCATTCAACCAACGTTGCTGCCAATGGATGAAGGGATTATTTTAGAACATCTGCAAGGTGTGAAGCAGGCATGAGTGCAGATTCTGAGATGTTCTTGATCCGTGTACCAGCGAGTACGGCCAATTTAGGACCAGGGTTCGATTCAATCGGCCTGGCCCTAGGACTTTACTTAGAAGTACACGGATCTTTATCAGACCATTGGGAAGTCATCCCGCTGTCTGAGGAAATGTCTGTTTTCCCTGGGGATGATTGTAATTATATTGTTCAAATTGCCAAGAAAACGGCAGCTTCTTATGGAAAAGAACTTTCCCCATGTCGCCTTTATGTTTCAAGTGAAATCCCACTTGCCAGGGGCCTCGGAAGCAGTGCATCTGCCATTGTAGCAGGTATTGAATTAGCAAACCTGGTAGGTGAACTCCATTTATCCGATGAGGAAAAGAATAGACATGCCTCTCTCTTTGAAGGGCACCCTGATAATGCAGGGGCCTCTGTTTACGGTGGATTGGTTGTAGGATTGCATACAGAGGAAAGAACTGATGTCCTTTCGTTTCCAATTGAGGGCGTTAAGGTAATTGCAGTCATTCCTGATTTTGAATTGCTTACAGAGGATTCAAGAAATGTCCTTCCAAATTCGCTTCCCTATAAAGAAGCGATAAACGGAAGTGCGGCAGCCAATGTTTTGCTTGCTGGAATCTTGTCGAATGATTGGAATCTTGTCGGTAAAATGATGCAAAATGATCGTTTTCATCAACCATATAGGGCTGGGCTAGTGCCTCATTTAGCACAAATAGAAGAGGTTGTCCTTAATGAAGGTGCGTATGGTACTGCACTAAGTGGTGCAGGTCCCACTGTTCTGTGCTTGGTCTCTGCCGAAAAAGCAGGCAGTGTGATTTCAAGTTTGACAGAAATCTTTCCGGACTTTCAAGTGAAAGAGTTGCAAATTGATAACGATGGCAGCCATACAGTGATCTTATCAGAGGAAGAAAAGAAGGAATTGAACTTTATTAAATCGTGAGCCATACCTGCTTCATATACTTACTCTTTAATTATAAAAAAAGCTGACCCCTTCAAAAGCCGTATCAATTCAATTGATAGGACCGAAAGAGGAGTCAGCTTTATTTCTATAACAGGCAAAAAAGGTTCTTGGCTGTGTGTATCTAAAATGGTTGAACGTATATTAGCTGAAGTGATACTCTAGCTAATATACGTTATACGTTATTATAAAGGCTATTAGAAAACTTGTTCTACTTCCACTACACCGGGAACTTCTTCAAGAAGAGCACGCTCAATCCCAGCTTTTAGCGTAATGGTCGAACTTGGACAGCTTCCGCAAGCTCCTAGTAATCGTAATTTTACAATTCCATCTTCTACGTCAACTAGTTCACAGTCACCGCCATCACGAAGAAGAAACGGACGAAGCTTATCTAGAACATCTTGAACTTGGGCTTCCATTGTTTGGTCAGACATTGCAATCGACTCCTTTCCTAATCATATTATAATGCGAAGATAGTAAAAAATCCAACTGTAGCTTGCGGAAAAATAATCTATCTTATTCAAGTAAGCTAGGAACAGGTGAATGGTTTTAAAAAGTTATCGAAATGAAGCTAAAAAACTAAAATAAAGGAGGAAGAGTATGGTAAAGAAAGAAATTGAGATAGAAGTATATGGGGCGGAACAGATTTGTGCAAGTTGTGTAAATCTTCCCTCTTCGAAAGATACGTGTGAGTGGCTAGAAGCTGCTTTAACGAGAAAATTTCCTGAGCAGAACTTTAAAATTTCGTATATCGATATGTTTAATCCTCCAGAAAATATTAAGCAAAAAAGCTTTGCAGCAAAGATGATTGAAGAGGATTTATTTTATCCGCTTGTCATCATTGAGGATGAAATCGTTGCAGAAGGAAATGTGCGTCTTAAAAAAGTGGTGGAAGTGATGGGGAAATATGGATATAAAGTTTAAGTGATATATAATGGAAGGAAAATAAAAAAACTGACCCGTTTGGAAGCTTGTCGCAACTTCTTGGGTCAGTTTATGAAATCTTGAATCAACCGTTATGGTATTTATACATCCATAGAATTCCTGATTTCATCAGGCGTGCTACTCTTCCGGTAATAGGACGATTTGCAACAAGACCGAAACCTTGTTTCTTCCCAAGAGAGCCCAATGTCCCCTTTAATTTCATGGTAGGGAAGCTTTCTGGAAGTGGTTCATTTGCCCATTTTTTTACAAGGACTTGGACGATTTGTTCAGCTTGTGATTCCGCTAATTGGGCACTTGGTGCATGCGGCAGGCTAGCACAGTCGCCGACTACAAAGATGCTATCATTAGATGGAAGGAAATGCTGAGGCGTCAGTACTGCTCTACCTTGACCGTCTTTTTCAATATCCATATCGCGGATTATTTTACTTGGCTGAATGCCAGCTGTCCAGACGATGACGTCACTTTGAACGGCTTCATCGCCATTATAAAGAAGGTTTGGTTCAACTTTGGTTATATTAGAATGATGAATAATTTCAATTGTATGTTTATCAAACCAAGATTCGACAAAGGTACTTAGTCTTTCTGGGAATGCAGATAGAATATGTGGTCCACGGTCAAATAGCTTAACATTTAAATCAGAACGACTCTCAATCAATTCGCTGGCTAACTCAACACCGCTAAGTCCTCCACCAATTATTGATACAGTTGCACCAGCACCTAAATTATTCAATGCTGAATATGTGCGACGTGATTTATCAATGGTTTGGATACTATAAGTATGTGTGTCTGCACCAGGAATATTGTGGTATTTATCTTCGCAGCCAAGGCCAATAACTAAATCATCATAAACAACAGGCTCTTGATTTTCTAAAATAACTTGTTTATTTTCCATATCGATGGAAAGTACTTCTCCGTATACGTTCTTCAAGCGAGGATGTTCTGGAAATGCAACACGGATGTGCTGATCAGGAATGGTACCTGCTGCTAAAGCATAATATTCCGTTTTTAAGCAGTGATAAGGATTACGGTCGATAAGCGTGATGCTCACATTTTCAGGAAGCTGATTAGGCAGCAATCTTTGCAACATGCGCATACCACCATAGCCACCACCAAGTATGACTAAATTCTTCATATGTTTTTTTCCCCTTTATTTGATCTCTTGAAAAATTTGTTAATTATTTCACTTGTAAAAGTAAATGTCCTACTATAGGATTCCCCCAAATGAATCCCTTTAAAATTTCATTAAATATATATGCCCCAATTTAATAAGAATAAAAATAAATAAATGATTTTCTTGTTTTACATACCCCGACAAAAGTATAACGAATATAAAGGGAAATCACAACTGGTATCTTAAAATCGGCTTATTTTTTGTGCGTAAATATTGACTGTATATGGAAGATGTAATAAGATGTATTGTTAATAACGATGAGGTGAAACAATGTATCCGATTATTGAATTTTGTGTAAGCAATCTAGCCAGTGGTGCTCAAGAGGCTTTGGAAAGATTAGAACGCGATCCTAATTTAGATATTATTGAATATGGTTGTCTGGGTCATTGTGGTAGATGTTCCAGTAACTTATACGCACTTGTAAATGGTGAAGTAATTTTTGGGGATACAACGGATGAACTGGTAGAAAAAATATATAAGTTTATTGATGAGTATCAAATGTTTTAATCATCAATAACAATCAAAAAGGCTGTTCCTTTTGGGGTAGTCTTTTTGCTTGTTATAAAATAGGTACAGAAGACATTCCATGCTTTTGTCATATAGAGGCCTTAAATCTTCGATAAAGATTCCCCCCTTTTTAAGAGTAAGACTATTTGCTTGGTTCATTATATCTATACACCTTAATATAACCTAATTTTTATAAAATGTTGGTACAATAGGAGATGGAAGATTAATTTTTTCGAGCTGGAAAATTGAGCGGGTGAAATTCTTTGGTATATAATATAAGGAGAAATAGTCTATCTCACATATCAGAAGAAGGAGGGATTTATTGTGAGTGAAGTTGTTCAAATAACGGAAGCTGCTGCTTTTCAGATAAAAGAAATGATGAAGCAAAATGGTGAAGAAGGTTCCTTTTTAAGAGTGGCTGTTAAAGGCGGAGGCTGCAGTGGATTATCCTACGGAATGGGCTTCGAACAAGAGCCCGGAGAGAAAGATGACCAGCTGGAACAGTTTGAAATTAAGATCCTTGTGGATAACGAGGATGCAGATATATTGAATGGAACAGTGATTGATTATAAACAAACGATGATGGGTGGAGGGTTTACAATTGAAAACCCAAATGCTATCGCGTCATGCGGTTGTGGGTCTTCTTTCAAAACAGCAAAGAACGCTGGTACACCGGAGAATTGCTAAAAAATCTTGATTGTTGAAAAAAAGGTGATCACTTTTTAAAGTGCTCACCTTTTTAATGTTTATTAATTAAGCGATACTTTATATATTGTGCAGAGCTTCCTTGATTGGAAGGCTGCCGCCGCTGGAAATCTCAAATGTGTTATTAAATGTTTTTTCCTATGTGACAGAATGAGCAAGAACTGTAGCAACGTCGGCTCAATTGATTTGTGGGGATGGTCGACTTTTTCCTCACCTGTGATTTTGCCCACAGCTTTGTCATTGGTCAATGCTACTGACGGACAATGGTGTAAGTCATTCCACTTGCTTTTAAATGTTCATCCGCATCATGTTTTGCTTCGAGATAGTGGCGAAGTGTTTCTTGAGCTTGTTGTGGATTATCAGAACCATCAGAGCTTATCATTACAAAACGATCGATACCGTTCATCTTAGCAGCATCAATTAGTTTAATTGCTCTATTCTTATCCACAGCTGTCGTTTTAACGGGTCCTGTTTTTGGTCCGGGTCCGGCTGAAAATATGATCGCTTTCATGTTATCCACTGTTTTATCCACATTACCCCCTAAATCTGCAAGTATAGGGTGTCCGAGCTTGTTCTTCTTTCCGGATCATGCCATACACTGTAAGTTGTGGATTTTTTGAAAATTCTTCAATGATTCTTCAATAATATATGCTTTCCAGTTGTTCCATCAGCTCCTGCAATTAAAATATTCATATGTGCATTCTTTTTTTCTGTTTTACTAATATTCTCTACCCGTTATAAAACATGGTTAATACTGTGGATAATTCATAAGAAAAATAGTTATCCACAGTAGGAAAATGGGGACAATAAAAAAACCGGCTTTGATTATGCCGGTTCATGCATTGTATTGAAAGTTTGTTTATTAAAACATAGAGGAGCTGTGCATAGGCTGGACTTTTGCTTTTGGATCAATATATTGCTTAGCGTGATTAACAGCGGTTGGAGCCTCGCCAAAACCACTTGCAATTAATTTGACTTTGCCGTCATAGGTTGCAATATCTCCTGCAGCATAGATTCCGGGGATGTTTGTTTCCATTCTGGAGTTCACTAAGATGCTATTTTTCTGAATATCAAGTCCCCATTCTTTAATGGGACCCAGAGAAGAAACGAAACCGTAGTTGACAATAACTGCATCTACTTCTAAAGTTTCTGTATCTTCACCATTTGTATCCTTAAGGACCACTGTATGGATTTGATTTTCAATACCAATCAATTCTGCAGGTATGTAAGGGGTTTTTATTTCAACTTTTGAATTTTTAAGATTTTCTACACTATGTTCGTGGGCACGGAACTTATCTCTTCTGTGAACGATACTTACCTTCTCAGCGATAGGCTCAAGCATTAGTGCCCAGTCGACTGCTGAATCCCCGCCTCCGAAGACCACCACTTTTTTGCCTTCAAAATGATTAAGGTCATCGATGAAATAGTGCAGGTTGTTGCTCTCGTATTTTTTTGCATCTTCAATTTCGATGCGGCGCGGTTGGAATGCTCCATTCCCAGCTGTAATAATAATGGTTTTAGAATAATGAATTTCTTTATCAGTCGTTAGCTTGAATACGCCATCGGCTTGCTTTTCTACTTCTTTAACGGATTGTTCTAAGACTACAGTTTGTTCAAATTTTGCCATTTGCTCTTTCAAATTATTGACTAATTCCTGAGCGCGTACTTTAGGGAAACCTGCGATATCATAAATGTATTTCTCAGGATAAAGGGCTGATAATTGCCCGCCTAATTGTGGGAGACTCTCAATGATTTTCACGGATGCTTGTCTCATGCCACCATAAAATGCAGTAAATAGTCCGACTGGGCCTCCGCCAATGATGGTAATATCATAAACTTTTTCATTAACTTCCAACGTTATCCCTCCGATATACTAGGTTTGCTAAAATTTATTCTCTTATTTTACCATAGATAAAGTTTTAAAAAACGGAGAAAGATTCAAAAAGTAAGAAAGTTTCGACAATAAGAGAGGCATGCTAAATAAATAGAATGAGAATGTACTTCGCTATCCTATGTCAAGTAGGTAAAAGTGCTCTTTATGCTATAAAAAGAGTAGTAAAATACTGCATAACCACTAAGTAATTAGTGTCATTTTTTATCTGTATTTTAATTAAGAAAAAATTCAGATTGTTACTTGAAAAAGGATAGGAAAACGACTAATATTTACTTAGACATCATTTTGTAAAATTTTTATGAACTTTTTATGACAATTTTGAAATAGTACGTGAAATAAGTCACAAATGTATAAGAGTGCTTTTTATAATGGAAATTATAGGATAGTCAATAGATTTTAGTTATGGGAAGCATCACAAGAAAATATCGTAAAGGTGGACGAATACTTTTGAAAAAGCCAACTATCGTTGTTTTAGGAGCAGGTTATGGTGGATTAATGACCGTTACTCGTTTACAAAAAGCATTAGGTCAAAATGAAGCAGAAATCGTATTAGTTAACAAAAATGATTACCACTATGAAACAACCTGGCTACATGAAGCATCCGCTGGAACTCTTCACCACGATCGTGTGCGTTACCCAATCAAAAGTGTAATCAACAGCAGTAAAGTTAAATTCATCCAAGACTCTGTTTTAGAAGTTAAAACAGAAGATAAAAAAGTTATTCTTGAAAACGGCGAAGTTTCTTATGATTTCCTTGTGGTAGGACTTGGACCAGAATCTGAAACTTTCGGAATTCAAGGGTTAAAAGAATATGCTTTCTCTATCTCTAACGTAAACACTGCACGTGAAATCCGTGATCATATTCAATTGCAATTTGCTACTTACAGCTCAGAAGTTGAGAAAAATGAAGATCGCTTAACAATCGTTGTTGGTGGAGCAGGATTTACGGGTATCGAATTCCTTGGAGAATTAGCTAACCGTGTCCCTGAACTTTGTAAAGAATACGATATCGATTTCCAAAAAGTTCGTATGTACTGTGTAGAAGCAGCACCAGCTGTTCTTCCGGGTTTCGATCCAGAATTAGTGGACTATGCTGTGTCTTACCTTGAGAAAAAAGGTGTGGAATTCAAAATCGGTACTCCGATTAAAGGTGCTACTCCTGAAGGTATTATCGTTGCAAAAGGCGAAGATGAAGTAGAAGAAATCAAAGCAGGAACTGTAGTATGGGCAGCTGGCGTACGTGGTAGCTCAGTTATTGAAGCTTCTGGCTTTGAAGCAATGCGCGGACGTATTAAAGTAAACCTTGATATGCGTGCACCAGGTCATGACGATATCTTCATTGTAGGTGACTGTGCATTAATCATCAACGAAGAAATTAATCGTCCATATCCTCCTACTGCACAAATCGCTATGCAACAAGGTGAAGTTATTGCGAAAAACCTCACTAAATTAGTACGTAACCAAAGTGACCTTGAGACTTTCACATTCGAAAACAAAGGAACTGTATGTTCACTTGGTGATGACAATGCGATTGGCGTTGTATTCGGCAAGAAAGTTACAGGGAAAACCGCTTCATTTATGAAGAAAATGGTTGATAATAGAGCGTTATTAATGATTGGTGGAGCCTCCCTAGTTGCTAAAAAGGGTAAATTCAACGTCCTTTAATTTTAAAATATATTCCGAAAGCCGTTTGGGGATTTTCCCTGAATGGCTTTTTTTTTATTATATGGAAACATCTCAATCTTTAGCAAGTATGTGTTCTTGAAATAATGATACTCACTCTGTGAGAGATGAGGAGTATGTGCCATTCAGATGTGGAACACAATGAAAAATAAGTATTGGTATAAGATTAGATTGATAAAGTTTTGTACGTTACAGACATATTATTGAACTCATCCCAAATAGATGCTAATAAATTGATTAAGTCAAACCCTTGAATGAACGGATAGTATCTGTCTCACTATTGTACATTCTCTGTGGTTTTATGGGAAAAATGGGTTTACACTACTAATAGTGGAAATTAAATAGAGGGAAGTGGGATTTGGTGGAACGCTGCAAAAATGTTTGGCTGGCTGTGTCTGGTCTTGTGATATCCGATACGGGTGAATGGCTGGTCGTCAACAAACGTTACGGCGGGTTGAAGGGGCAGTGGTCTCTTCCTGCCGGTTTTGTCAAAAATGATGAAACAGTTGATGAAGCTGTCATAAGAGAAGTGTTAGAGGAGACAGGCATTCATACAGAAATCGAAGGCATGGTAGGTGTAAGAAGCGGGGTCATTAAAGGGGAAATAAGTGATAATATGTTAGTGTTTTTACTTAAGCCGCTTAGTTTTGAAGTGACCGCTCAATTGGATGAATTGTATGAAGCTAAATTTTATGATCCTGATTTACTCATACAGGAAGGCAAGCAATCTTTATTATTAGAACAACTATTAGCCTTTAAAAAGGAAAGAATGCAGACTATGCTGGACGGGTTAAACCCGGGAAATCAATTTGGATATACATCGTATAAATTATTTATGTGATTTGGTTAATTATCGTTTGTTCGGTATTATTTGGTATTAAGTCGTTGACGTACCAATTATGTTTTCAGTAAACTAAAAGTGTTGCTTTAAAGGAGGGTCTAGAATAACATGCCATTGCCTGTTTTAATTATCTCAATACTCTTATTTTTTATATTATTTTTTGGTATAGGCTTTTTGCTTAATATGCTCTTTCGTTCTTCATGGATCATGGTCATCTTATTTCCAATCGTTTTCATCATCATAGTTAATGAAACTAAGCTAATCGAATATTTCAGAAATCCGGGGATATCTTTTTCGCAGCTTGGGACGAACCTTACTTCCTTGCATACTGCGGATATTATAATTTTATCAAGTGGATTACTTGGAGCGGTTTTAGCTGGAGTCGTTATTAAGACTTTAAGAAATAAAGGATATCAAATGTTTTAAATATGAAGGACTGTCATTTATCGGCAGTCTTTTTTTATTTTTTGTATATAAAATAAAAAATTGTTTTTATGTTTTATGAATACTTTCACTAGGGAAAGGGAACAAATATCCTTGTGAGAGGAGTGAAACAAATATACATGAAGATTTTAAAGACATTATTTTTGAGGGTTGCTATCATCATATTATTTATCTTAGCTATTGAATCAACCTTAAATCATGTTTTTGGAGCATCGTCAGAAGTTCACCCTTTAGAGGATGCTGTGAGACAAAATCGAATGATTGGTCTCGAATATAAAGCCGTACATAGAGGGAGCCATGTCACAACACTAGCGGCCTCCGCTTCAATGAGCAATAGTCCAGCAACTATTGAAGAGGCAATCGAGCTCTCTAAATATCCTAAGCATGAGGTTTTGGCAACAGGATATACAGCAGGGTATGAGTCGACAGGAAAGTATCCGGAAAGCCCATCTTATGGGATTACATATTCAGGGGTGAAGGTGAAGAGGGATTTGTTTTCCACCATTGCTGCTGATCTTACTGTTTTTCCGCTAGGCACCATCCTTTGGATACCTGGTTATGGGTTTGGAGTAGTAGCAGATAAGGGTGGAGCGATTAAAGGAAATCACCTCGATCTATACTACGAAACGGTACAAGATGTGTATGAAAACTGGGGAAAGAAAACCCTAGAAGTATATATTGTGCAAAAAGGGAATGGAAATTTATCAGAAGCACAATTAAACAAGTTGAATGAAACCAAAGTTAGGCAGGTTTTTAAGCATAAAATTGCCGAAAAGGCATTAAACAAAAAGGTTTCTTCCTTTGCCTTTTAAAAGCTAACTAGATGACTATTAAAATTCCAATCGACGGAAATCAGGAGTTTAAAAAAAGGTTGACTCAACTTGGGAGTCAGCCTTTTTTGATGTAATTTTTGTTATAGCAGATGCTTTATTGACTTACCTAATGCCGCTGTAGGCCTCAGGGTGAAGAGTCATAGCCAGCTTTGACAATCCATCTAGTAAACGAGGAGAAGGCCTGCAGAATAAAGGTTCCTCCATAATATGAATGTTATTATCTCGGACAGCCTTTATCTCTGCCCACCCTTTCCGTTTCTTGACCAGCTCAGGTTTTACTTTTCGTAAAGGAACACCGACCCAGGCTAAACAAATATGATCAGGATTCTTTGTTTGGACCTCTTCGGAAGGAACCTGAATACTTGCCATATCTATCTCTTCAAAAAGATTATACCCACCGGCCAGTCGGCTGATCTCCGTTAACCAGTTAACCCCCCCAGGGCTGAATAGGGGATTAGGCCACCATTCCCAATATAGGGATGGCTTTGTTTCGATTTTGTCGGCAATCGTTTTATATTGCAAGATAGTCGCCCGGAATTTGGCAGCCTGTTCCTCTGCTATATCCTTAGCGTAAATGGCCTTGCCAAGTGTCAGCAAGTCCTGGGCGATATCTTCAAGCGATTGCGGGTTGAAAATAATATAAGGGAGATTTCTTTCCTTTAGTCCTTCAATATTTTTTTCCATGCCAGGTACACTCAGTGAAGCCAGCACCAAATCAGGCTTTAATGATTCTACGAGTTCGATATTTATCGACAAATCCGGACCGACTTTTGGCAGATGCTGAATGGATTCAGGCCAATCTGAATAGTCATCAATTGCAATCAGCTGTTCTTCAATACCCAAATATGTGCAAAGCTCTGTATTGCTTGGGCAAAGAGAGATTATTTTCATGTTAACCACCTACCCTTGAAAGATAAAAAAGTGAAGAATAAGTGCAATGAATACTCCTGTTAAGGCACCGAAAAAGACCTCAATAGGTTTATGGCCTAGCAGTTCCTTTAATTGTTGCTGTTTCTGTTTCTCCGCTTTTTTCTGCCAATTCTTTGCTTGCTCGACAAACGTATTAAAGTCTGTTACGAGTTGATTTAAGACAGCCGCCTGTTCTCCTGCCTGCCGTCTTACTCCAGTCGCATCAAACATCGTGATGACGGCGAATATGGTAGCAACGGCAAAGACCGGGGAGTCCATTCCGGTTTCTATCCCCACGGCTACGGTAAGAGCGGACACGGCCGCTGAGTGAGAGCTTGGCATACCGCCAGTCGAGTTAAGAAGTGACCAGTTAACTTTACGAAAAGCGATAAAATGAATGGGTACTTTAATGAATTGAGCAAAGAAAATGGCAATTAATGCTGCGATTAAAGGGAAGTTAAAAAATAATTCCAAAAGTATCAGCCTTCTTTCTGATTATAAAATAACGTTGAAATCTATATAAAGGTGAATAAGTAATCTTGCTTCTTTCATCGGACGATTTGGCCCTTATTATACTTTCCATCAAATCCTGTCGATTACCTGCTTGTAAGAGTAAATATGATCTTTCTTATACTATTTCTCTAAAGGTGGGTATTCTAAACTATATCTCTTATTATTATTAACATTGGTCCTTATTCGAAAATTTCGGAAGATTTCGTTATAATAAAGATAATCGAACGGAGGAGGTATCAGAATGTTTACAGTAAAAAATTCCTTGAATATAGATGTAATCGAAGAATGCCTGATTATAGGCGTTTTTGACCGGCCCATAAAATTTGCCGGTATAGGAAAAGAAGCCGATGAGAAATTATCCGGTCAACTTACTGAATTAGTGAAGGCAGGTGAAATCTCTTTCAAGAAAAAATCAGTTGTAAAAATACATACATTAGGAAAATTAGGTGTAAAGAGATTGATCTTTGTAGGGTTGGGCAAGGATAAAGAGCTTACCCTTGAAACGTTGCGTGAAGCTCTGGGTAAATCGTGTAAAACAATTGCAAAATCAAAACTTACGACGCTTTCGATAGCATTGGATACATTTACGACTGAAAACTTAGATGCACTAGATGCTGCCCACGCCTTTTCTGAGGCTTTCGAGCTGGCTTCCTATAAGTTTGCGGGCTACAAACAAAAATCGAATCAGGCTGAAAAAAATATTGAATCAATTACGGTCTATAGTGAATTTGATAACGAAGAAGTTGGAGCTGCCCTTCATGTTGGCCGTATTTTTGGAAGAGCAACGAATTCAGCCAGAACATTGGTTAACACACCAGGGAATTTGTTGACATCAAAGGATCTAGCTGACTATTCATCTACTTTAGGTGAACGTTATGGTTTTGAAGTAGAAATCCTTGAGAAAGAAGACATGCTCAAGCTAGGTATGGGTGCTCTTCTTGCAGTTAATCAAGGGTCGGTCGAACCTCCGAAAATGATTGTCCTTAAGTATCAAGGCAAAGAAGAATGGACAGATGTTATCGGGTTGGTGGGAAAAGGTATCACTTTTGATACTGGTGGCTACTCATTGAAAACGAAGGCTGGAATCGTCGGAATGAAGACGGATATGGGAGGAGCGGCAGCGGTTTTAGGTGCAATGGAAATTATAGGTGAATTAGGACCGGATCAAAATGTCGTAGCTGTCATTCCTTCTACTGATAACATGATCAGCGGCGATGCCTTTAAGCCGGATGATGTGATTACTGCCATGAGCGGCAAAACGATTGAGGTATTGAATACTGATGCGGAAGGACGGCTTGTTTTGGCGGATGCTATAACGTACGCTAAACATCATGGTGCAGAATATCTTGTTGACGTTGCAACCTTAACTGGTGGTGTTATAACGGCCCTAGGTATGGATATGACGGGTGCAATGACCAATAACGTGAAATTCTATGAGCAAGTCCTTAAAGCCTCAGAGGAAGCGGGAGAGCCGATGTGGCGTCTGCCAATTACCGAAAAAGACAAAGAACGGGTGCGCAACAGTAAAATAGCGGATTTGAATAATTCACCAGGTGGAGCTGGACATGCAATCATGGGCGGTGCCTTTATAGGTGAATTTGCCGAAGCAACTCCATGGGTGCATCTGGATATTGCCGGAACATCCACGACCTCGATTAGTTCCGAATTATGCACAGCGGGGGCTACTGGAGTCATGGCACGTACGCTCGCATTGTTAGTTGAAACTTTCGAATCGTAAACAAATGAACTTAATGAACCGAAGCCGAAAAAAGGGCTTCGGTTTTTTGAAAAGATTGGTCATTACCTACATATCCCTCCATTTCAAGCTGACGATGATACGCGTTTCATCACCTGTTATTTGATGGAAATCAAAGCGTATTCCATCAGGGCTATACATGATGTCAGGTACGGTTTTGACGCCTGTCTTTCGAATCATATCGATCACGACAGTCTTTTTTGATTCTTGAGCAGCAGTCATTAACCTGGTGGAGAAGGGCATGGATGTGGCTAAAGTATCCACGACTTTTTTTACATCGAGTAGTAAAGATTGCGAAGACTTTGCTGATTTAACTAACATATCTGGATTAGCGGCCGAGAAGGGGCGGAACATTGGTCCTTCGGATTTTCGATACATATTCTCTGCCTTGTCACAAATCGGAAAAAGGTCAGGGTCGTATAAAAAATAAGGGAAATCCTCCAAAATCTTGCCTTCCTTTCCTGAGTCTATCTATAGACACGTTTTCTTTATACGTTAAAATATGTATTATAGATAGCCGATATGATAGCGGTTTGAGAAAAACCTACTTGAAAATTAGAAACAAACACACACTATTATTTGTAAACTCATTCATTGACAGGTATAGTGTATAGTAATATACTTACTTACCTAAAGTAAGGGGCAGGCTCACTATAAATTATAAAATAGGTGATGTTATTATGAATATAACCAAGCAAACAAAAGACCTTTTAATAGATAAAATGAACATCATTAAAACTCCAGGGAAAGATGATCTATGCCTTGTGGGGCCGGTGAATCTTCCAGTTGAACAAGGGGATTTCTCTACTGTTTTTCAATGGTATACATGGCTCCAGTTAGATGGCACTGAGAACGAAAAGGAAACAGTACTTGAGTCGCTTTCAGAAGCCAACCTGGCTTTTGGTCAGCAATCTTCTGTATTGGTGTACGGTGATTTCCAGAAGTCGGAGGATGCACTAGTCCGTATGCATAGCATCTGTCACACAGGGGATATCTTTGGCAGTAAACGCTGTGATTGCGGATACCAGCTTCACCAATCAATGAAGATGATAGCCGAGCATGGTTGCGGCGCTATTTTTTACCTTGCAGACCATGAAGGAAGAGGGATAGGCTTGTTCTCGAAATCCTTGGCATATTTGCTTCAACAAGAAGGTTATGACACTGTTGAAGCGAATCAAGCTTTAGGATTTGAAGACGACACACGGTCGTATGAGGGTGCCATTCGGGTATTGAGAGAACTGCGTGAGAATCCAGTAACTTTGATTACGAATAACCCGAAAAAGTTGAACGCTCTTAAAAAGCATGGACTTGCGGCTAAAGACCATATCCCACTTTGGGGCGGTTTGACAGACGATAATAGTTTCTATCTGAATACAAAGGTTAAGAAATCCGGGCATATTCCGCAAAAGAAGCCTACTTTGATTGTGTAAGGAGAATGTGGCTATGAATAATGATCAATATTACATGAAATTGGCGCTTGATTTAGCGGCCAGTGCTAAAGGAAAGACGAATCCTAATCCAGTAGTTGGGGCAGTTATAGTTAAAGACGGTGTCATCGCTGGAACGGGGATCCATCGTAAAGCGGGTGAGCCGCATGCAGAGGTTCATGCGTTTAAAATGGCGGGGGATTATGCGAAAGATGCGACTCTTTACGTCACTCTTGAGCCATGTTCTCATTATGGAAAGACACCTCCGTGTGCTAATTTAGTAAAAGAATCAGGTGTACGTCGAGTTGTAGTGGCTACACAAGACCCAAACCCTGAAGTTGCAGGAAGAGGAATTTCAATTCTTCGGGATGCAGGAATTGAAGTGGAAGTCGGAGTTTTGGAAAAGGAAGCCCAAAGATTGAATGAGCGTTTTATTCACAATATGATAACAAATCGTCCATTTGTCATTTCCAAATATGCGATGACACTCGATGGCAAGCTTGCGACCCATACAGGCCATTCTAAGTGGATTACAGGAGAAGAGTCTCGCCATTCCGTTCATCTTCTTCGTGATGAAGTCGATGCTATTCTCATCGGTATTGGGACTGTATTGGCTGATAACCCATCCTTAACGACTCGGCTTCCAGAAGGCGGAGGGAAGAACCCGATACGAATTATTTTAGACAGTGAACTCCGTGTTCCATTAGATGCCAATGTTGTTCAGGTATCGGATGCTAAAACCGTGATTGTGACGCAGGAAAATGCATCTGTAGATAAAATTGCTGCCTTAAGTGAAAAGGGAATTGAATTCATTATTGTTCCAAAAACAGATGCGGGTTTGGATTTGAGAATTCTGATGGAAGAACTATATAAAAAAGGAATAACGGATGTCTTACTTGAGGGCGGAAGCGAAGTAAACGCCTCATTCCTAAGGGCAGGACTCATCGATAAGTACTTGATCTATGTCGCACCTAAACTATTAGGCGGGAGAAACTCGCTTACACCATTTAGCGGAATCAATGTAGATACAATGGATGAAGCAATGGATGTTTCCATCTCTAGTGTGGACATGTCTGGAGAGGATATCTGTATCATTGCTTATCCTAAATAAAAAATAGACAACAGGTGAAAAAGCATGGTGGTTAAATCAGATGTATGTATTGTCGGATCAGGACCAGGAGGAGCGCTATTAGGCTACCTATTGGCCAAACAAGGCATATCAGTCATCCTACTTGAGAGGCATTCAGAAGTAGCAAGAGAGTTTCGGGGTGAGTTTTTAAACGATGAAGGAGAAAGCATTCTTAAAAAGCACGGCTTATTCGAGGATGTGGAAGAGCTTGGCTTGCTTAGAATGGAGCAAATTGAATATTGGCAGGACGGCCAAGTATTTAAGCGGATTTTTCCCGAAGTTACTAAAGATAACCTTGGCATCCATGTCCCTCAGAATCACCTGCTTACTGCTATATTGAATGAAGCTGAAAAGCTCGATTCTTTTCAATTGATGATGAACACAAGGGTGACTGACTTAATTCAGAACGAAATGGGCCAATTTACCGGTGTGGAAGCTCGAAAAGAAGAAAACAACATTAGAGTGGAAAGCTCATTGATTATTGGGGCGGACGGCAGATTTTCAACTGTTAGAAAGAAAGCGAAAATTCCTGTGGTTATTAAAAACCATGGCTATGATTTGCTGTGGGCTAAGATTCCTGCTCCACAGGGATGGAAACCTTCCATCAAGATGGCTTTGGTCAATGATTCCCAGCTTGCTCTCTTCACTCAGGCAGGAGGTTTCATACAAATCGGGTGGAATATTGAACATGGTTCGTATCCTCATCTGCGAAAACAACCCTTTGAGCCATTTATTGAAAAATTGATATTAGCCTTCCCAGAGTTAAAGAGTGTGGTGCGAGAAAATATTCATTCCTGGCAGGATTTTATTTTATTGGATGTTCACAGTAGCTATTGTGAAACGTGGACAAAAGATGGGGTTGCTTTATTGGGCGATGCGGCCCATACGATGACACCTACAGGCGCATTTGGCCTTAATTGTGCAATGAAGGATGCAGATATATTAGCTGATCTTATTCAAGAATGCATCATGCAGCAGGATACCAGCTTTTTTGGTCTGAAAATGGCTGAGCCGAAAAGAAAAGCTGAGATTGAAAAATTACAGGCCGTTCAGGTGGACAAGGAAATTTCCTTCGCATCACAGTTTGCCGTTTATGTTTGAATGAGGAGTGAAGGATATGAAATTTGGTTTTGATATAGACGATACTCTTATTAATTTGAGGGAGTTTGCGTTCCATCTCTATAATAAAAAGCTTAATAAGAATGTAGAGTTAACGGAATTCAGGGCATTAAAAACGCTAGAGATCCATGAAGCTTTCGGGTTGGATAAAGAGGCAGGAGGAAAGATGTGGAACAGCCTTGCGGAAGAAGTCTATTATTCATCCTGTCCAGCCTTTGAGGGCGCAGTAGAGACGTTACAGGAGCTTGAAAGCGAAGGACATGAAATATACTACATTACCGCCAGAAAATCGGAGCATGGTGAACGGACGAAAAAATGGTTGATCGAAAACGGCTTTCCAGTTAAGGACGAACATTTTTACTGCGGTATGAAGGATCATGAAAAAATTGAAACGATTCGCGAATTGGAATTGGATTATTACTTTGATGATAAACCGGCAGTTTTGGAAACATTATTGGATATTCCAACGAAAGTATATGCTATGGACAACTCCTATAACAGAGAAATGGATATTCCAAGATTGACAAGTTGGTTGGAACTGAAAGAGATTCTTTCAAAGTAACGCACTATCAGTATAGGATGAAGGATGACTTGATTAAACTGAGTCATCCTTTTTATATATAATAATTTCCTGTTGTATTACTTAATGAAAAGGTAAAATTATCTAGATAGTAAAAAAACAAAATGTGGGGGTATAGAGATGGAGATTAATATCGAAAAGTCACTGATCGGTACGCTTGGAATTGAAATGAAAGAAATAAGTGATGGGAAAGTCGTTGCGACGATGCCAGTTGATGAACGAACAAGGCAGCCGCTTGGTTTATTGCATGGAGGAGCATCTGTAGCCCTTGCGGAAACAGTCGCAAGCGTTGGTGGAATACAGCTTGTTGATAGTACGAAACAAGCGGTAGTTGGTCTTGAAATCAATGCCAATCATGTAAGAGGCGTGCGTTCTGGTCATGTTATCGCAGAAGGGAACATAATCCATCGAGGGAAGTCAACAATGGTATGGGATGTGAAAATCAGGGATAACAAAGATCAACTTATCTGCATCTCACGCTGTACATTAGCTATAATTGATTTACCAAAAAGTGAGTAAAATGAATGAAGTTGATTTTAGAAATAACGCAGTGTTTTTGTAATTTAGTTCCTTTTCTTGATTCTACATTTCTTGGGTTAAGTATAGTAATGTTGTAGACCTTTATTGTTTAGAAAGGAGTTTTCTCTTATGCTGGTTGGTCATGTACAAGAGATAACCCGTCACCCGGTAAAATCGTTTACAGGGGAACAGGTACAAAAAACTAAGGTTATGGGATATGGATTATATGGAGATCGCAGCCATGCCTTTAAAGATAAGAATGGAAAGTTTTTAACGATTACTCAAGTTCCTGAAATGGTCCGTTATCAAGCCGTTTTTTCTGGAGAGGAAGCTCTGGACCATTATCCGGAAATTCAAGTGAAGACTCCTTCAGGAAACGTGTTAACCTGGGGAGATACAGCCTTTCAAGAAGAAATGGATCAGCTGTTAAAACAGGAGGCATCATTCGTTGAGTATTCACCGGCACATATTCCATTGGGAGCAATTGAAGAAGAGAGCATCTTACTTGTGAGCGACGCCTCGATTGCCAAATTGACAGAGCTTTAAAAGAAGTAGATGGCAGGAGATTTAGGCACAATTTGGTGCTGTCACTAATGAACAAAAAACCCTTTCTAGAAGAGAAGTGGTTCGGAAAGAGACTTCAAATCGGAGATCGTGTTGAATTGGAAATTAAAAGGCATTGTGAGCGCTGTATGATTATAACAGTCGATCCAACCGATTCAAAAAGAGATCCATCTCTTTTAAAAACAGTAGTCAAAGAAAGAAAAAATCATTTTGGCGTGTATGCCTCGGTAATTCGAACTGGTGAAATCAGTTTGGGAGATCAAGTATTTTTAAAGGATTAAGACATACAAAAGAGCTGCCCCTTTCAACAGGGCAGCTCTTTTGGTTTGGATATAACGAATCATCGGTTCTTCTTCAAATCATCCTGGACACTTTTATCCCACATTTTAACACCGGAATGGTAAGCGGAGCGGTTGATTAAATGTCCGGCTACGGGGCTTGTCATGAAGATAAAGAAAATTGCAAGCACGACACGGAAATCGAAGTGGCTATGCTTATAATAAAAATATAACAATGTGCCGATTAGGATGAACATGATTCCGAGTGTTGAACTTTTGGATGCAGCATGATTTCTTGTATAGACATCAGGCAGTCGAATGACACCGAAAGCTGAGACTAGAAAGAGAAATACCCCAATTAAAATGAATCCAGCTGATAGGATTTCAACGATTTCGATCATTTTCGATAATCTCCCCTTTCTCAAGGAATTTAGCGAAAGCGACCGTTCCGATAAATGATAGGATTCCGAGCAGCAGAATGGCTTCAAGATAAGCGCTTGTATCCATAACGATGGAGGCAAGCGCTACGATTGCAATAAGGTTTATACCCATCGCATCAAGTGCAACGACCCGGTCCGGCACGGATGGTCCTTTAATTAAACGATATAAAAAACCAATCATGGAAAGGGAGACACCGAGCAACGCGATTTTAAGTAAAAGATCAAACATTATTTGCTCACCTCCATAATCGCTTTTTCAAATGTATTTTTAATGCTGTCTACGGCTTCTTCTTTGTCGGCGATATCCATCGCATGAATATAAAGAATTCGATTATCTTCTGAAACTTCAACGACAAGTGTTCCGGGGGTCAGTGTAATTAAATTTGATAGTATCGTAATTTCCCAATCTTTTGTAAGCACGGTCTCGAATGCAAATATGCCAGGCCTCATATCCAGTTTGGGCTTAAGCACGACCTTAAGGACGCTAACGTTTGATAATATGAGCTCCCTGGCGAAAATCAGGGTTAATTGAATGACAGCTTTCACCCGATTCAGGTAAAAACGCTCAGTGAAAAAATGACGGAAGACAAACATGATACCGAGCCCTAATACATAGCCGATGATAAAGGTGCTCCCGTTAAATTCATTTTTTAAAAACATCCAGATAACCGCCAGGAACACATTCAGTAAAATTTGAAAGGACATCAGGCACTACTCCTTTAAAACCGCATCGATATAAATATCGGGATTCATTAATGTGTCAACAGCTTGTGAAATAAAAGGATAAATTGATTCTGTTCCAACTCCGTATAAAACGGAAAGGACAACAAGGAGAACAGCAGGAACAAGCATCTTATTAACCGTATTTTCAGCTAGGGTATAATCTGCTTTTGGAGTACCCCAGAAGCCATTTATGAAAATCTTCATCACTGAGTATAAAACCATTAAGCTTGATAATAAGACTGCAGCCATTCCAAAGTAGGCCTCTTTTTCTGCAGCTCCCTGAAGAATCAGCAGCTTGCCAGCGAATCCGCTGAAGGGAGGAATCCCTGCCAATGATATAGCTGCAATAAAAAAGGTCCAGGCAAGGGCAGGGTATTGCTTGATCAGTCCTCCCATATTCCGTAAATTATCTGATCCACTAATTTTAATCATGATACCAACCAACAGAAAGAGTGCTGCCTTAATCAGCATGTCATGAATGATGTAAAGAATGGAACCAGATAAGGCCTGCTCATTCATCAAGGAGATTCCGAAAATGATAACCCCAACTGCAATGATGATATTGTAAATGATAATTTTTTTAACATCCCAATAGGCGATCGCACCAATGACACCGATGATGATGGTTAAGATACCAAGTATCGCTAAAAAAGTATGGGTGAAATTTTGGTCATGATAAAACATCAGTGTATAGGTCCTGAAAATAGCGTAAATCCCGACCTTGGTCAGCAACGCTCCAAATAGAGCCATCACTGGGATAGGTGGGGCATAATAGGACCCAGGGAGCCATTGGAATAACGGGAAAATAGCTCCCTTCAAACCGAATACGATTAAGAAACCAATGGCAATCACCGAGATGATCCCAGGCTGGTTAACCTCTGATATCCGCTGGCTGAGGTGTGCCATGTTCAAGGTGCCGAGAACTGAATACAGGTATGCGACCATGATGACGAAAAAGGCAGATGATAGTACATTGACGATAATATACTTCAATGATTCTCTCAGCTGGATTTTCGTTCCTCCAAGTACGAGAAGCACGTAAGAAGCCATCAGCATGACTTCAAAGAAGACGAATAAATTAAAGAGGTCTCCCGTGAGGAATGCTCCGTTAACACCAATCAGTAAAAATTGAAATACAGGATAATAATAGTGTGTTTCACGTTCTTTACCAATAGAGTAAAACGAGTAAATCAATATAGCTAATCCAATGATATTCGTGGTTAGAACTAGCAGCGAGGAAAGCATGTCAGCGACAATCACAATCCCAAATGGAGCATCCCAGCTACCGACACCGAGTGTCAAAATCCCTTGATTATTAACGGAAAGCACTAAATAAAGGGATATTACGATTCCAATAAGGGAGGAAAATAGAGAAATCCCTCGTTGGAGCTTGATTTTTTTTGCAAAGAAGATGAGGATAATGCCTGTAAAAAGCGGCCATAAAACAGGCATAAAAGTTAGATTATTCATTTGCTTCCGTACCTCTCATTTCTTCCATATCATCAGTTCCAAGCTCCTGATAGGTTCGGTAAGCAAGCACCAGTAAAAATGAGGTGACACCGAAACTGATGACAATCGCAGTTAAGATAAGTGCTTGCGGAAGCGGGTCAACATAGGATGCCACTTTATCGCTAAGCAATGGAACCGAGCCGCCTTTTAAACCGCCCATCGTCAAAATTAAAAGATGGGCACCGTGACTGAGCAAACCAGTTCCTATTATGATTCGTAAAATACTTTTTGAAAGCATTAAATAGGTCGCACTCATAAATAAAATTCCAATGACAATGGCCATTAAAAGTTCCATTATTCACTCTCCCCAATCGTTTGAATAATGGTCATCGTTACACCAACAACCACAAGATAAACACCTAAATCAAAAAGTACTGCCGTATGAAGCGAGATGTGCCCAAGAATAGGTAGGTCGATATATCGGTACACATGGGTCATGAGCGGAACCCCGAACACTAACCCACCAGCAACAGTCAGGCTTGAGATGAACAAGCCTGAACCAATCATTAATTTATAGTCAATCGGCAAGATCTTGGTGACGGTTTTAATGTCATAAGCGAGCAGAAGCAGGACAATTGCTGCTGAAGTCATCAAGCCGCCGACAAACCCGCCCCCTGGCGAATAATGGCCGCCTAAAAAGATTGCTACCGAAAAAAGTAAAATAACAAAGGCGGCTACCTTCGTCACCGTTTGAAGAATCAGGTCATTTTGTTTCATGATTTATCTTTCCTCCCTGTCAGCCGCAATTTAATCATCGCGAAGATTCCGAGCGCAGCGATAGAAAGAACACTAATTTCGAACATCGTATCAAGTCCGCGGAAGTCAACTAGAATGACATTTACTACGTTTTTCCCGCCTGCTTCCTTGTAAGCATTTTCAAGATAATAACTTGATATAGAATCAAATAGTTTGTTGCTGTGAGCTGATAAGGCAATCAATGTGACGATGGTACCTACACCAATAGAAATCAATGCGTTATTCAATCTGAAGGTCATCCGCTCTTCTTTTCTGCTTGCCAGTAACGGTAAGTGGAAGAAACAGAGCAAAAACAGAGCGACTGAAATCGTTTCGATGACTAGTTGAGTTAACGCTAAATCCGGTGCCCGGAATAAGACGAAAAATAGAGAAACCGTATAACCAACAGCTCCTAATAGGATAATGGATGTTAAACGGGATTTTGCAAACAGAATGGAAATTGAGCCAATCACGATAATCGCCGCTAAAACCAATTCATATAAACCAATCGGGGCAAAATTCCCTGTATCTAATTTAAATGCATCCTTCCAATAGAGGGCAAAGCCCAATGATAGAATAAAGAAAAGGAAAATCGATAATAAATAGGTCCGAATAGAGCCTGTCATCAGAAATTTCATGACAGAGGAAGCGGAGCGTTCGAGCACTTTTAGCCCATTATCATACAGAGTGTTCAAAGAAAAACGTTCAGGCAACCACTGATAAATCCTTTCCCATTTCGGAAACGTTTTATATAAAATTAACCCTATTACAATGATGCCAATCGTCATCCATAATTCTGGTGAGAATCCATGCCAGAAAGCGATATGAACTTGGAAATTCGAATCTACTAAGTTTGGCTGTATGCTGGCTACCGCCGGTTTTATAATTGACGAAGACAGCAGATTTGGAAAAATTCCAAAAACAATGACCAAGGTAGCAAGGATAATCGGAGAAATTAACATGCCGATTGGTGCCTCGTGCGGCCTCTTTTCTAATAGATGGAGCTGAAGCTTGCCAGTAAAGGGCTTGAGCACGACAATCATGCTGTAAATAAATGTGAACACGCTAGCAACCCAAGCAAGAACGGGGAACAATACTCCCCATGTCTCCATATTAAAAATATCTAGTTCTAATACATTCACCATACTGGCCAAGAACATTTCTTTACTTAAGAAACCATTGAAGGGTGGAAGGCCTGCCATTGAAAAAGCACCGATGACGGCCACGGTAAAGGTGATTGGCATCAGCTGCATCAATCCGCCGAGCTTCCGGATATCCCGGGTGCCAGTTTCGTGATCAATAATACCAGCAACCATGAATAGACTGCCTTTAAAAGTCGCATGATTGATTAAGTGGAAAACAGCTGCCACCGTGGCTGCCAAGTATATATTTTCACCCAATGTGTCATAGTGGAGTGCTGCTGCTCCAAGTCCCAATAGAGACATGATCAAGCCGAGCTGACTGATGGTGGAGAATGCCAGAATCCCCTTTAAATCGGTTTGCTTGACTGCAGAGAACGAACCCCAGAATAGGGTAATCAAGCCGGCAATCGAAACGCACCAGAACCAAACGCCAGATTCTGCGAAAACTGGGCTTAAACGGGCAACCAGATAAATTCCCGCTTTGACCATTGTGGCGGAATGAAGGTAAGCGCTGACCGGTGTCGGAGCTTCCATCGCATCAGGAAGCCAGATATGGAATGGAAACTGTGCGGATTTAGTGAAGGCACCAAGTAACACGAGCAAAAGTGCGGGAGTGAAGAGCGGGTGGTCCATCAACTCTCCGCTTTGTGAAATCAATTCACGTATGCTGAATGTGTTCCCCATAATGGAAAGGAGGATGATTCCTCCAAGCAGGCTTAAGCCCCCGAACACGGTGATAAGCAGGGATTTTTGTGCTCCATAACGTGAGCGCTCCCTTTCGTTCCAATATCCAATCAATAAAAAGGATGATAAACTCGTAAATTCCCAAAAGGAATAAAGGACGATTAAGTTATCAGAAAGTACAACACCAAGCATCGCACCCATGAAAAGCAAGAGGAAGACGTAAAACTGATTCAGCTTTTCTTTCACTTTTGATAAATAAAAAATCGAATACAAAATTACGAGTGAACCAATTCCTGTAATGAGCAGTGCAAATAAAAGTCCAAGTCCATCTAGATAGAAATCAACATGAATTCCGAGAGAAGGAATCCATGTAGCTCTTTCCGTAATTACTTCTCCTTGTTTGGTCAATGAAATGAATCGTGAAAAATAGGTGAAAAGTAGAACAGGTAAAATTAATACAAACCATCCTGTATGTATTTGTCGAAATAGTTTGTATAAGAACGGTACTATAATTGCTAATAAAAACGGTGATAGTACCGCCCAATGAAGCAAAGACATAAACTCCCCCCCCTTTTAAACGAAGTTACTCGTCTTATTATGCATTTTTTCAGCAATCCTAGACGTTAGGATATCTTCGTTGAATGTGTTTTTTATTAATAAATGTTTGTCTTGCTTAAAAGTATAACGTAATTTTTCAGGGTTTGCATGGCTTTAGGAGCAGGGGTGGCATGCCGAAATAAAGATTTATATATAGGTAGAAAAGGAGAGAAAATCGACCTAAAAAATTTATTTATAAGTGATTTTAATGGAATAATAAATGCCATCCATTGTCGAATTGAATAATATCTTGCATAATCCCGTAGTTGTCACCGCTGTAATTTTTCGGACAATAGCTATTGCTGCAATAGCTCGCCCCGCTTACAAGTTGAGTAATATCCGCATTTGTTTCTTCGATATAGGGTGCATAATCAAGAAGTGGTTTAATGGCTGATCCTGGCTGCCTATAGCTTTGGTAAGCTCGATTGAAAGAATTTTTTTTATAATCTTTTCCCCCAATCAAAGAGACAAGCTCGTGCGTATGATGCTGTATAACCACTGTAGCTCCCTCGATATCATTGACGCCGATTTTGATTGCACAGCAGTCTTAGACTGGGTTTGCAGCTTAGTATCTAGTGCGGTATGGATGGTTACACCGGAATTCAAAAGCTTTTCGACCCTTTTATTCAGCTCGACTTCCGCCTGCTGACGTGTAGCTTCATTAGAACTTTGCAAAGACTTTGTGAGACCTTCAGAGGATGCTTCCAGGTTTTTCAACTCTTGATGAACATATGTCACATAATCGGGATATAAGTCGATCGTGGTGGACAAGTCTAATTTAATTGTTTCTTTGACAAGCTTTTCATACTCGTTCTGTTTTAATTTACCTTCTGCGACCATTTGCTTTAGAATCCGTTCCTGACGCTTTTTCGTTTTATCAAAATGTTTAAGAGGGTTATAGATTTCGGGATTATTAGGAATCGCTGCTAGGAATGACAATTCTACTTTTGATAACTCCGCATTTGGTTTACTGAAATAAAACTGGGAAGCAGCTTCAATTCCGTAATCTTCATTATGGAAATAAATAGCGTTCATATATAACTCAATGATTTCTGATTTCAATATTTTTCGTTCTAACTGATAGGCATAAAAGAGTTCACTAAGCTTCTAAATCATTGTTTTGTGAATTGACTAAAAGCACCCTGCTGATACCGGTTATATCAACACCTGCATATTCATAAAAATTTTGATCTTCTGTAACAATGAACAAGTCTTCTAGGAACAAAGGTATATCTTCAAGTTTCAGGTAAGTTCGTTTTTCACCATTGGAAATTTCACTTATTACTTTTCCATTTGCGGCCGTCATATAACTTGTCCGAGCCAGTTCGATAGTTTCAATGGGAATTCTCTCGTCGAGAACATGATTGGGAGATTGGGTTTTAGACCACTCTTTATAGGAAAGAAAAATAAGAATGGATAAAACAGGAAACAAGAAGAAAATCGTGATATAAGCAAGATACGTGCGCATAGTTCAACTTCCTAACTAATATATTTTTAGTATATTTCTGGAAAAGTATAGGGAATAAAGAATGGTACTTTCGATTTATGAATCCATCACAATCCAATTAAGGAAGACAATAAAGAGTTTTAAAAGAAATTGGGAATCGTCAGTCGCAATGACACTGAATATCTAGGGTAGTAAAATCCAATAAAAATTTTTCTAAATCTTCTGTTATAATATTCTCATGAGAATATTGAAAACCAAATTTTGGTTGATATGAAGATGTCAGGAATAAGAAGGGGGTCATAAAAATGGAGGAACAACAGCAATATATATTCATTGATTTTGAATTTACGATGCCTGAAGGAAAAGCGAATCCAGTAGGGTTTTATCCGGAAATTATTGAGGTCGGTTTAGTCTCAGTTATAAATGAGACAATCCAAGAACAGTTCTCTTCCTTTGTTAACCCGTTGAAATTTCCAGTCTTAACGGGAAGATGTAAGAAATTCTTGAATATCACCCAAAATCAGGTGGACCGGGGGATTTCATTTGAAGAGTTGGTTTCTTTATTGAAGAAAATAGATGAGCAAGCTCCATCGACAATTGTGACTTGGGGAAATATGGACATGAAGGTACTACGGCAGAACTGTCAGAAATCAGGATTAAAGTTTCCTTTTTCTGGTAAACAAGTGGATCTTTGTTTGGAATACAAACGCTTTTTCGGAGATCAAAATCAAACCGGATTATGGAAGGCTGTACAGGCCTATGGTAAAGAAGGGACAGGCAAGCACCACAGAGCCCTTGATGATGCGATTACGACCTATAACATCTTTAAGTTAGTCGAGAAAGATAAGAGTTATATGCAAAATCATGAACCGACGACAATTGGCGATCGCATTGATTTATCGAAGGTATTGAATCATTTAGCGTTATAAAAGCCAAATCAATTACTACTGATTTGGCTTTTATCATGCTTTATTTGAAATAATCCGCTGCTAACTCTTCAAGCAACTGTAAGCTTTTATTATTCCATTCTGTGTGGACTTCGCTTAAAGTTCGTGCCATATTCTCAACAGCTTCTCTTAATGATTCCTTATACTCAGGAATTTCCTCTTCAAAGACCCTGACCATATTCTTCGGTACATTGGTTCTCTCGCGGAATGCAAGTGCACGACGTTGATGAAACATGGAAACTTCTGTTTGCTTCGGGTTATGAAGATCTCCCTGCATAGGATGCTTCACAACTGCCAACACTTTTACAAGATATGAAGTAGGCCTGATATCATTGATTTCGCCGATGTATTTCCCTGTTTTATATATGGCAGTAACCTTGTCGCCAATGTTAAATTCCTGTTCGGACATTTTTCATCCACCTTTCTTTTAGCTTCCTTCATGATACATAAGAACAACGATTTTTCACAGCGAATTTGTTTAATTTTCGCAAAGATGCTTTTTTTACAAAAATCGTGTAAAGTGTACAAATGAAGGTTGAAAATGGAGATGTAAGCCATTTTATTTAAAAAAGAAAGAGGTTATGAACTGTGACAAACTTTCCACAATTAACAAACGAAGTATTGGAAAATGAAAAAGCGGTCATTATGCAAACAACGCAAGGCGATATTAAAATTAAACTGTTTCCCGAACTGGCTCCAAAAACAGTAGAAAACTTCTTAACACATGCTGAAAACGGTTACTATGAAGGGATTATATTCCATCGTGTCATCAAAGATTTCATGCTTCAAGGCGGAGATCCTACAGGAACTGGAATGGGTGGTGAAAGTATTTGGGGCGCTCCATTTGAAGACGAGTTCTCTATGCAATTATTCAATCTGCGAGGAGCTCTTTCCATGGCGAATGCAGGACCAGGAACAAATGGCAGCCAATTCTTCGTTGTTCAAGCACAGCACGTAGACAGCAGAATGGGTGAACAAATGAAGCAAGCCGGTTATCCGGAAGAAATCATTAACGCTTATATGGAACAAGGCGGCACACCATGGCTTGACCATAAACACTCTGTCTTTGGACAAGTTATCGAAGGCATGGATGTTGTTGATACGATTGCTAACGTAGAGACAGTTGCCGGAGACAAACCAGCTGTTGACGTAGTCATTAAGGGTATTACCATTTTATAATCGTCAAAATGAAACGAGGGGCTTGATGCCTCTCGTTTTTACTAGCGTTCCAATCTTAGCGTTGGCCACACCCGCATAATTATAAAAATAATTTCAATGGCTGGAGCTAAAAAAGCTGCTGCAAATCCTATTTTCACTCCAAAGATAGCTGATGCGGTCGAAATAATTGTTTCTACCTGAATACAAATCCATTCCTATGATAGCTCATTAAATTAATTTCTTTCGTTAAACAATGTTATTTTGTCATCATCGATGCATAATTTTTTTTATCTTGATAAGCATGTAATTTTACCATCGCAAATCTTGCAATTGGTTGAATCACTAAACTCTCAGCTATAAGTACGATCAAGAAATTTCTTGGCCAATTCGTTAAAAATCTACTAAATATTTCTGAACTAATACCGTTTCCTACGATATCCCCAATAAGCGTCATACACGCTGACATTCCCAATACAGTGAATAAGATCCTAAATAAAATCTTTGCATTAAAGCTATCTGCTGGTTCTGTAAATTTCCCAACTAATTTTTCTGCAATAGGACCTATGATTACCGGTTCCATAATCATCGCAATAATCCACATAATCGGTAACGTTTTAAGTATCAGTAATACAACATTCCCATCTAATTTTTCTGAAATTAGAATGATACTTAGCGTCGTCATCAACAAAACAGTCAGCGTACAAATGATACCGCCATATAACGCTCCTTCTTTACCGTTTCTAGGTAATCTTGTTTCTAGTTTCATGTTTTTCTTCCTTTCAAAAAAAGTATTTCAGATAGTATCAATACATGATTTAGTGCTTTAAAAGCATTTGCATCACAAATGCTAAGGCAATATTTAATACGGATTCACTAAAAAGTCCAACAAGTCAGTTACTAAAAGAGAGCCATAATAGACCCTGTTTAGTTTTGTTTATTCACTTATTAATACGAATTTAATAAATTTGGTAATACCTGTGAAATCATTTTTAGTGGATCACTTGTTTTTTTTGTTAAACAAAGCATAATAGCACCTTCAATAGAAGCTGTCATCATTAGAGAAATTGAATCAGTTGTTTCTTTCGAAAAACCATCTGCTACTAACTTGTTCGAATAAATCTCTTGAATATTTGTGAAAGATTGATCACAGGCATTCCTGACTGATTCACTTAGTAATCCCATTTCGCTAACGATGCTGCTAAATGTATAACCAGTAATCATCCCATCTCGATCATATTGAACGATCAATTCCTCAATCATCGCTTGTGTAGCTGCTTGAGTAGATGGATAATTTTGAAAAATTTCTTCCATATGCGTTGTAATTGCTTCATTTAATGAATGAAGACAAGCGATGAGTAATTCTTCTTTTCCGTTTGGAAAGTGATGATAAAGCGAACCTTTTGAAATGTTACATGCTTTTAAAATTTCGTTTAATCCTACTCCCAAATATCCTTTTTGCTGGAAAAGACTTGTCGCGATGTCGATTATCCGCGATTTCGTATCCATAATAAACACCCTCCATACCAACCGGTCTATTTTTAAATATATCAAAATAACATTTTATAAGTCAAGGCATTTTTAACTCTCTAACAGTAATGGTTTTCACGATTTATACACAAATATTAGTAAACTTTTTCCTTCTACCCTTCCTCAAACCACGTCAAAATATCCTTCTATTTCACCTTACTTAATGGATTTTGTCGACATGATCGCTAACGTTGAGACAGTGGCTGGAGATACACCAGCTGTAGACGTATTCATCAAGGGTATTACCCTTTAATAATCGTCAAAGGTAAGCGAGGGGTTTGATACCTCTCGTTTTATAAAGTTTTAGTGGATTTGGCCCACTAGTGGATTGTTCTGGTAATTGTTATAATGAGATAAAGAAGTTATTTTCTATCAGGAAGGATGTATCGGATGGACTTTCTTAATCATACTTTATTAGGTTTGTTTCTTTACTTTCCAGAAGACAAGACTGAATATATCTCGGCAGGTATAACATGTTTCATCTTTTTAATTGCAGCTGTTTTTACGATGCGAGCCATCATAAAATATTCAAAAAAAGAAGAAATGAAAACAAAACAATTTGAAGATGAAGTCACTAAAAGAAATCAACGTATAAAGGATGATTCTCTTTCTTAAACTAAAAAAGCTGCGAGCTCATTCATGAGAGATTGCAGTTTTTTATTATATTCTATTGGTAATTTGAACATTAATTATCCTGTTATGAATGGGATTCGATTTTGATAATAGGTCGTAAAGTCCCTGTATACATAATAAACTGTTCCTTTATCAGCATAAGCATTTTATACTATAAGGATATAGATAGAATTTTTGGGGGCGTAAATTGTTATGCAAATCGTAGCTAAAAGAATGATTGCGGCAGATACGGTTAAGAGTTTTTTCATGCAGCATTGGGAAACGACTCAAGTCGTTTTTTCTAGAGGCTTGTTTCATTATGCAGAACTTGAGGGATTTGGGGTGATGGATGAGAATGAAAAAATCACTGGATTAGGGACATACAAGATGGCCAATCAGGTATGTCAGATCATTTCTTTGAATAGTGAGCATGAGAAGCAAGGTGTGGGCTCATCGTTGCTTTATGTGATAGAAAATATTGCAAAGGAAAAAAATTGCCATACTATTAAAGCGATTACAACCAATGATAATTTACAGGCATTGAAGTTTTTCCAAAAGCGTGGCTATGTCATTTCAGAAATTGTGAAAAATGCAGTCGAAGAATCAAGAAAAATCAAGCCTGAAATCCCATTTTACAGCTTTGATGGAATTCCGGTACGAGATGAGATAATACTAGAGAAATATTTATAATATGGTAGAATTTAACTGAGTATGAATAGAGGAGGAATGGAATTTGTTTAAGAAAATTGCGGCTGATGCACTTGGTCTCAGTGATATTGGAAGTGTGATTAAGCCTGCCGACTATGACAAGGTGGATGCAGATGATTACATCATGCACGAAGATGAGGAAAAAATTTATTTCCTGATTAAATCGAAAACCGATGAATACTGTTTTACGAATCAGGCGTTTATCCATTTGGATGGTACAAGTGCCATTAGTAAAAAGCGTACACTTACAAGGTATAGCTATAGCCAGCATAATATTTCCAACGTGACCCTTGAAACGGCAGGCACCGTGGATTTGGATGCAGAAATTAAATTTTCGATTGGGGCAAAAACTTTTTCCATTGATGTTCATAAAAAATTCATCGAAGAATTAAAGGACTTGTTCAAATCACTTGTTAAAATATCGGAAATTTGTCATGAAAATGAGTATGCCCTTCAATATGCCCAGCAAAGTGTAAACCTTGCTTCTTCCACTTTGAACCAGGTTCGGACTGAAGGAAGTCAAATGGCCGCGAGTTTTAAGGATATTAATTCCGCTGCTTTTGAATGGTTGATGGACAGCCGGAAAAAGTATCATATTAAAGATTTCGGTTATGTTTTTGAAAAATATATCAATAATTAAAAAAGAGGCGAACACAGAATGATGTGTCCGCCTTATTTTATTTAAGTCGCATCTAATAATCCCCCGCGATCCCCTATTGTTTAGACTTACACGAAACGCTTTGATACGAATATTGCATCATCATCTGCATCTTACCGAATTGTCTGGAACGATTATGTTAATTAATCCTCTTTGGAAAAACACACGAAAAGCCCATCTTTTTGAATTTTATTAGTTTTTGTTCTCTCTTCCGATTTATTCTTGAGGTAAAAAGTACCTTTATGGAATGAAGTAAAGATAGAAATACTAGAGAGAAGAAACGATTATGAAAGGATGTTGCACATGCTATCTAATCAGCAAATAAAAAGCCTTCAACAGCAATTGCAGCACACAAAGCAGGAGTTGGAAAAGCAATTAAATGACTCGGGTGACTTTGGTTTAAGAAGAAGTCAAGATGATTCGACTGGTGAGTTATCGAGCTATGATAATCATCCTGGTGATCAAGGAACAGAATTATATGAGCGTGAAAAAGATTTGGCGCTGGGTGAGCATGTCCGAGATGAAATTAGGGATATTAATCGAGCCCTTCAAGCAATTGATGCAGGAGAGTATGGGAAATGTGAAGTTTGTTCAAAAGAAATTCCTCTTGACCGTTTGAGCATTATCCCGACGACTACCTTTTGTGTTGAACATTCGCCATCTCAAGAAACTTCTGACAATCGGCCGGTAGAAGAGGAAGTGTTGGGACCTCCATTTGGAAGGTTTGATTATGATGGGCGGGACGAATCGGTTGCATTCGATGCGGAGGATTCATGGCAGGAAGTTGCTAGCTATGGAACATCTGAAACGCCTTCTGATTTTGCTTATCCTCCTAACGATTATGAAGATATGTATGTCGAGTCTGAAGAAAATATTGGGTATGTTGAAGATTATGAAAATTTTGTTGGCGTGGATATATACGGTAAGGAGATAACGGTCTATCCTAACTCCCAGTATCAAGAATTGAAGGAAACACTTATTGAAGAAAATATACAAACATCGATTGGGGATCTGCCTCGTTATGAGCATGATCCATATGTAGAAGAAGAGAAGGGCTAATAGAAAAAAGCAAAGAACCAGGCTTCAAACCTGGTTCTTTGTTATTTCTTATGAAAAAGCCACTTTTAATCGATTAAGCCCATCCAACAGCACACTGCGTGAACAACCAATATTCATCCGGACGAAACCTTCTCCGCCTGGGCCATATTTTGAACCAGGCTCTAATGCGAGCTTCCCTTGATGGATCAGTCGTTCCTTAATTTCCTTGTCGTTCAATCCTAGATCACGGCAGTCAATCCATAAAAGGTAAGAGGCATCCGGATGCATGACGTGCAGTGCAGGAATTTCAGCAGCAATGAATTCCTCTGCCACTTTTATATTCTCCTCGATGTAAGCAATCATGTCTTTCAGCCAGGGTAAGCCCTCTCGATACGCGGCTTCCATAGCTGTTAAAGCTAGGATGTTCAGTCCATGAAAGGCCAGTTTCGTTTGAGCCTTTTGCAATTGCTTCTGCAGTTTTTCATTACTGGTGATCAGGAATGAAGCCTGAATGCCGGCTATATTGAATGTTTTACTTGGTGCCATTAACGTAACTGTTATATCCGATAATTGTTCTGAAAGTGAGGCGATGGGATAATGTCTGGATGTTGAATGGAATAAGTCAGCGTGAATCTCATCACTGACTATGATTACATCATATTTTACACAGAGCTCGCCAATCCGCAGGAGTTCGTCTTTTGTCCAAACGCGTCCGCCGGGATTATGTGGACTGCAAAACAGGAATAGTTTCACTCCACTTTTCAGCTTGTCTTCAAAATCCGTAAAATCAATCTTAAAGCGATCGTCTTCTATGATAAGCGGACTGTTGACCACTTCCCGGTCATTATTTTTGACCATATCAAAAAATGGTGTATAGACCGGTGATTGTACCAATATTTTATCACCCGGGTTCGTGAATGCTTGGATCGTTGTACCGATGGCTGAAACGACGCCAGAGCTAAATGAGATCCATTCCTTTGTGATGGGCCAGGAGTGCTGGTCTCTAAGCCAGCTTTGAATTTCGGTGAAAACCGTTTCGGAAGGGACGGTATAACCGAAAATCGGATGATTCAGGCGTTCAATTAACGCTTTTTGAATGCCCTCAGGAGAAGGGAAATCCATATCGGCAACCCACATTGGCAGTACATCTTCTCTTCCATACAATGATTTAAGCGAGTTTTTATCCCATTTTACTGATCCTGTATTTTCCCTGTTAATGTGTTCTTCAAAAATTGACTCTTTCAAAATATCCACCACCGATTTAAAAATTTGTCGTCTTCGCGAAAAGCGTGTTGTTATGATACTATGATATCATGTTCTCTGAATATATTGAGCAGGTGATGATTATATGGATACACAGCAAATGAATTTAGCGTTGGTTGCTGTTTTGCAAGAATGGGACCCTTTTCAGATTGGCGGGGAACTATATGAGCCCGAAATTGCGGATACAGTTGTTGCAATCCGAGATATAGATAACCCACAGGAACTGGCGATAAAAATAAAATCTATCTATGAGTTCGCATTTGATGCGCCCGTTATGATGGAAAAATGTCTGGATGTTGCAAAGAAGCTGCTAATCATAAAGAATGATGCCAGCTGCTCGATCTAAAGACTGTGAAGGATGACCCGAAATAAGGGTCATCCTCTTTTATGTTTGGATAGTCGGTGTCCTTAAAAATTCCTTAATTAAGTGATACACTTCTTCGGGATTCTCCTCTGGAAGCAGATGTCCTGAATTTTCTAAGACGGCAAGTTTTGAATTAGGAAGGTCTTTATGTAACCTTTCACCAATCTTCAGGGGTACTACTTTATCATGCCGACCCCAAACAAGCAGACAAGGCGTTTGAATCGAATAAAGGTCCTCCTCTAATAAATCGACTTCCTTATCGCGTAGCATCCTTCCTAGCGCACGAAATATATCATGCTTCTTAATGAATGGTTCTAGATAGCCTTGCCGCATTTCATCATCAATCATGGCTTGATTATGAACAACGTTTTTCAAGTTCTTTTCTATCCCCGACTTTTGTAGATACCGTTTTATTCCGAACGAAAAGAAAGGCAGATAGCTAATCATCTTCATTTTTTCTGAATAGCTAGGCTGATAGCCTGAACCGGCAAGGAGAATGGCATGTTCGACCAGGTCCGGATGTGATTTAATGAGTTGCAAGGAAACCTGGCCACCCATAGAGTGCCCGATGATACTAAATTTCCTGATGTTTTTGCCTTCTAAAAACTGGACAACGGATTTGGCGATATTCTGGAAAGAATATGTATATCGATAAGCTTTCCCGCTTTGACCGAATGGAGGAAGATCTATCGAGATTACATTGAAATCTTGGATTAAATAAGGTACTAATTTACGGAAGCTGAAGCTGGATGATAAAAACCCATGCAGTAATACAAGGGTCGGAAAGGAATCATTAATTTGATCATATTCAAAATAGATATCAATATTTCCCACCTGTTCGATGCCTTTAATTGTGTGACCTTCCATATAAAGCTCCTTCTCTATTATTATTTCTCATCTAAATAAAAAGAGATATTGTCTCAATCACAGATTTTCCCTGAAAATCCAAAAATTCTGTCCTTTAACGCTGTTGCATAACAGTAATTGTAATAATAACCATGAAAAAAGACAATTACTATAACAGGTTTTCAATCAATTTTGATATAATAGTGTAAGTTTATCCTGACAGAATAGGACTTATTAATTTATATTGTCGTACTTGATTCTATAAAAGTCTAATAAGGTAATTCATCAGACTATCTGCCAGCCAAACATCACGTCTAAATTAGTGAATTCCAAAAGGGGGGTTTTCCAATGCACTTGAATGAAGAGGAATTGGAAGTCTTGAGAATCATTGAAAATAACAGCCGGATTGATCTGAAGGATTTGGCGAAAATGACCGAGTTATCAGAAGCGGACATTGAAGTAACATTAAAAAAATTAGAAGACATGCGTGTGATTGTCCGTTATTTAACAGTTATTAACTGGGCAAAAGTGGATGAATACCATGGTGTCACTGCGATGATTGATGTAAAAGTTACACCAAAACGCGGTGTTGGTTTCGATGAGGTCGCAAAACGAATTTACCGGTTTAAAGAAGTAGAGTCCGTCTATTTAATGTCTGGAGCCTATGATCTTTCCGTCATCGTCGAGGGACGTTCGATGAATGAAGTGGCAAGCTTTGTATCAGAAAAACTTTCGACACTTGATTCTGTTATATCTACTACGACTCACTTTATTATGAAAAAATACAAGCATGACGGCACTATATTTGATCAAACTGAAGAAGATAAGCGGATAGTGGTGTCACCATGATTAAAACGAGTTATGTTTCAAGGACGATTGCAGAGCTAAAACCATCAGGAATTCGCCGCTTCTTCGACTTGGCTGCCAATTTGGAGGGTGTCGTCTCACTTGGTGTAGGTGAACCAGATTTCGTTACATCATGGGCAGTAAGGGAAGCAGCTATCAACTCATTGGAGGAAGGATATACCTCATATACAGCTAATGCCGGATTATTTGAATTAAGGTCAGAGATCAGCAAATATATGGAGAAGCAGTTCCATGTTTCGTATAGACCTGAGGATCAAATTATTGTAACGGTTGGAGCAAGCCAGGCGCTCGATATTACGCTGAGAACTATTTTGAATCCAGGTGAAGAAGTTATCGTCGTCGAACCTTGTTTTGTCGCCTATGCACCCCTAGTGACCATGGCAGGGGGGATTCCAGTCACGGTTCAAACCTCTAAGGATGATGACTTTAAGTTAACACCCGAACAACTTGAAGCGGCGATTACTCCTAAAACGAAGGCCGTTTTAATCTGTTCGCCGAATAACCCTACAGGTACTCAACTTGAGCAGGCAGAATTAGTGATGCTTGCTGATATCGTTAAAAAACATGATTTACTAGTTATTTCCGATGAAATCTATGCGGAGCTTGCTTATGATGAGGTATTCACTTCTTTTGCAGCTATTGATGGCATGATGGAACGTACAATCGTAATCAATGGATTTTCTAAAGGTTTTGCGATGACTGGATGGCGTCTAGGATTTGTATGTGCGCCTAAAGAAATTTCTGAAGCAATGCTGAAGCTTCACCAATATGCGATGATGTGTGCCCCAACTATGGCGCAGCATGCAGCATTGGAAGCATTAAAGCACGGGATGCAAGATGTGGAAGAGATGCGAAGGAGTTATCGAAGAAGAAGGAATTATATAGTGAAATCGTTCAATGACATCGGTCTGGACTGTCATAAACCAGGAGGGGCCTTTTATGCTTTTCCATCTATCGAAAAAACAGGGATGACTTCGATGGAATTTGCAGAAAGACTTCTGAAGGAAGAACTAGTTGCTGTTGTGCCGGGAGATGTATTTGGAGAAAGCGGTGAAGGGCATATCCGCTGTTCTTACGCTTCTTCCATGGAGCATCTTCAAGAAGCACTGAAAAGAATGGAACGTTTCATGAAGAATCATTGTTGAATAAAAGCAAAAAAATAGGGATCCTGTCGTTACTTACGACGGATCCCTTTTCCATAGGGGGAATTAGAAAAAAGAGTTAATCTAATGGATTAACATAGAAAGTGTTAATCATAGTATATCCGATAATTTGGAAAAAAATACATGTGCAACCAGCATTTTTTTAATTAAGTTTGTGTGTTATATAATTTATTCATAACATTCAGAATTTGCTCTTCACTAAAATCTTTAGCTGTTCTTAGGATAAGTATTGCCTTTTCGGTTCCAATCTCCTCAATTAGCTTTTCGATTTCCTCGTCAACACCAGCGGCATTCACTGTTGGACTAACTTTTAAAAATTCTGAAGCTGGAATATCAAGAACGGTAGAAAGCCGCAAAATGGTTTGTGTATCAGGGACTGACTCACCTGATTCATACATTTCAATTTTCTTGGTGCCAATACGTAATTTTAAAGCCAGTTCCTGCTGAGTGAGGTTATGATCTTCTCGGTACTGACGGATGTTCTTCGCGATATTTGACATTGTCAAGCACTCCTTTATCAGGAAATATTCTTTATATGATTATTTTACCATATTATAGTATAAGTAAAGTGAATGAATATGTATGTTTTGTGAAAAAACGCCACATCGAGAAAATATCGAAGCGGCGTATTTGGGATGTTACATTAGATTTATCGACTTGAGAAACACGGGGATATTCATGATTGGTACGATGTAGCGAATCAAGAAAAACCAAACTCTTCAACATTAGGTAGTGTTTTAAAATTACAATCTTTAGAAAAATAAGTGAATATGTTAAAGGAAATCATGTTTAATTGCATATTTTTAGGTTAAGTTATAAATAACAATCTTATAATAATAAGTATTTCCAAAAAACAAACATTTTTATTGAGTAAAAACCTAAAAAGTATGATATACTTAACTTTGATTATTTTCCAATTATGTGATATAATTTTTTATTGCGTGAAAAGACGAAAAAATATATATAAAATAGGAGTGTTACCATGTCTGAAAAATTCGAAATTGGTGCGGTAGTTACTGGCAAAGTAACTGGTATTCAACCATACGGTGCATTTGTTGCTCTAGATGATTCAACTCAAGGTTTAGTTCATATTTCTGAAATTACTCACGGATTCGTAAAAGATATTAACGAACATTTAAAAGTGGGCGATGAAGTAAAAGTTAAAGTGCTTTCTATCGATTCAGCTGCTGGAAAAATTGGCTTATCGATCCGCGCAACAGAAGAAGCTCCTGAGCGTACTGAAGCTCCGAAAAAAGCTCCGAAAAAACGCCAAGCATCTGTTAAAGCAACATCTCACATCGAATCTACTGAAGGCTTCAACTCTTTGAAAGACAAACTTCAAGCTTGGATTGAGCAATCTCAACGCGAAGACCTAATCAAAAAATAATTTTTTTAACCGACAGATCCTTTGATCAGTCGGTTTTTTTGTGCTTATTAGCATTTTCATATAGCATTTCGACCCTTCATATTCAAATCATCAACTCGCCAAAGTGCGGGTTATCTCTGTTTGAACGGTGAAAATAATTGCTTCTATCGGGAACTTTCATGGTCGGACGACGACAGCCATGCCGCTCTCCAATACGAAATATAGAGATGAATTCCACTTGTTTTTATTACTGATAAATTAAGTCAGGTGGAAAATGTTTGCTTGTGATTGAAGAAGAATTGAAGTCGGATATATAAACTCTGTAAAGCTGTAAGAAAATGCGAAAACATCATTCGATTTGTACTCCGATGTAATTGATAAGCCAGAAATTGATTAGGACTTTGAACGCATTGAAAAAAAGTATTAATTAAAATAAAGCCGGGGCATGAGGTTATCATGGACCGGCTTTATTTATAGGACAAACAAATTATCTATAGACCTAAGACTTTCAACGAGTTGGCTTAGCTTCAGGCTCTCTTGAAACTTCAGGACTTGGTTTGAAGAGAAGACCAAGGTTAATAAGACCGGCAATTCCTACTATTCCATAAACGATACGAGCCAATGCAGCATCTTGTCCGCCGAAGATAGAAGCAACTAAATCGAATTGGAAAAACCCGATTAATCCCCAATTCACGGCACCGATAATTGTAAAAACAAGTGCAGTTCTTTGTATTCCACTCATTGTACAGCCTCCTTTTTTAATAAGTAGTTCTTTATTTATCATGCTTTTTCACCATGCAAATATACATCCGGACAAAACTTCCGAACGGATACTTTGTATTTATATGGAACTTTCGGCATAATGAAGAAAAGCAAAAACTCACCATTGCCCAAGAGGTGGATATTGTGGCCTGAAAAAGAGGACAATGTGTCATAAAAGGAGAGAATGTATTGGAGAATTTTACTTATAAAAATCCTACTAAATTAATTTTTGGGAAAAATCAGCTTGAAAGTCTAAAAACAGAAATTCCACCCTTTGGTGATAAAGTGTTACTTGTATACGGCGGTGGAAGTATAAAGAAAAATGGTCTGTATGATAAGGTAATCACAGCATTAAGGGAGATTAATGCGGAAGTACATGAACTTGCCGGAGTTGAACCGAATCCACGCATTTCTACAGTCCGTAAAGGTGTGGAGCTTTGTAAGGAGCATCAAATCGACTTTGTACTTGCAGTTGGCGGAGGAAGCGTTATTGACGCTACAAAGGCCATTGTTGCAGGTGCGAAATATAAGGGAGACCCATGGGATCTCGTAATTAAAAAGGCACCAGTGAATGAAGCCCTTCCGTTTGGCACAGTGCTGACTATAGCCGCAACTGGTTCTGAAGCAAATCCAGGTTCTGTCATAACAAATTGGGAAACGAAAGAGAAATACGGATGGGGAAGTCCTTTAGTTTATCCGCAATTCTCCATTTTAGATCCCGTAAATACTTTTTCGGTTCCAAAAAATCAAACGGTCTACGGAATGGTTGATATGATGTCACATGTGTTTGAATCATATTTTCATCCAGAAACCCATGCACCTCTTCAGGACCGCTTTTGTGAATCTCTCTTGTTGACGGTCATCGAAACGGCTCCAAAGCTATTGGAAGACCTGGAGAATTATGAGCACCGGTCTACGGTATTATATGCGGGAACACTTGCCTTAAACGGATCTCTAGGGGTTGGTTACAACGGCGATTGGGCTACACATAATATTGAACATGCAGTTTCGGCGGTATATGATATCCCCCATGCTGGAGGATTGGCTATCCTATTTCCAAATTGGATGAAACATGTGCTCCATGAAAATGTCAACCGTTTCAAGCAGGTTGCAGTCCGCGTATTTAATGTAGATCCGAATGGTAAAACGGATGAGGAAGCTGCGCTTGAGGGCATTGAACGACTTCGTACATTTTGGAGCAGCTTAGGGGCGCCGACACGTCTTGCGGATTATGGTATCGACGACTCGCAGTTAGAGATCATGGCCGATAAAGCCATGAGCAGAGGAGATTTTGGCCAATTTAAAGTGTTGAATCGCGAAGATGTTCTTGCCATTTTACGGGCTTCGTTATAATTCGAGTTATAAAGCTGAGTTCTCCCATCACAAATGGTGGGAGAAATTCTTAAACGAAGGGTATAATCTGATGTTTACTTTATCGATTCCTTGATTATGATTAATACATCAGATAAAGTGAAAGAGAATCTTAAAATTAGAGGAGGAATTGGCTTGGCCCATTTACATTTCGATTATTCAAAGGCTCTACCGTTTTTTGGAAAGCATGAAATGACTTATTTACAGGATGCTGTAAAAGTGGCACACCATTCTCTGCATGAACAGACAGGGGCAGGCAATGAGTATCTTGGCTGGATTGATTTACCTGCTAATTATGATAAGGAAGAATTCTCAAGGATTAAAAAAGCAGCCGCTAAAATAAAAGATGATTCAGATGTGTTATTGGTTATCGGAATTGGCGGATCCTACTTAGGGGCACGTGCTGCCATTGAGATGCTTCAACATAGTTTTTATAATCTTTTGCATTCGGACAAAAGAAATACACCACAAATTATATTTGTCGGTAACAATATCAGCTCTACATATATGCAAGATGTTATGGATTTATTGGCGGATAAGGATTTCTCCATCAATGTAATTTCAAAATCGGGCACGACAACTGAACCTGCTCTTGCGTTCCGAATTTTCCGGAAACTGCTCGAACAAAAATATGGTGTCGAAGAAGCGAAAGGCCGGATTTATGCGACCACTGATAAAGAAAAGGGCGCTTTAAAAACGGTAGCAACTGAAGAGGGCTTCCAAACCTTCGTTATTCCAGATGATGTTGGTGGCCGTTATTCAGTATTAACAGCAGTAGGGTTGCTTCCAATTGCAGTGAGCGGTGCAGATATCGACCAAATCATGGAGGGTGCCGAACATGCAAGAGTGGACTTCAGTTCTTCTGAGCTAGCTGATAATCAGGCATACCAGTATGCAGTGGTCCGCAACGTTCTATACAATAAAGGTAAGACTATTGAAATGCTGATAAACTATGAGCCTGGACTTCAGTACTTTTCCGAGTGGTGGAAGCAGTTATTCGGAGAGAGTGAAGGGAAAGACCAAAAAGGAATTTTCCCTGCATCCGCCAACTTTTCAACTGACCTGCATTCATTAGGACAGTATGTTCAGGAAGGACGCCGCGATCTTTTTGAAACGGTCATCAAAGTGGAAAAAGCTCGTCATGAAATTTTAATTGAGGAAGCGGACAATGACTTGGATGGTTTGAATTATTTGGCGGGAGAAACGGTGCAATTTGTCAATAATAAAGCTTTCGAAGGTACGCTGTTAGCTCATACAGACGGTGGTGTTCCAAATCTGATTTTATCGGTGCCGCAGCTGGATGCGTATACATTTGGCTATCTCGTATATTTCTTCGAGAAAGCTTGTGCGATGAGCGGTTACCTACTAGGGGTCAATCCATTTGATCAGCCTGGAGTGGAAGCGTATAAGGTGAACATGTTTGCCCTTCTAGGTAAACCAGGTTATGAAAAGAAAAAAGAGGAGCTCGAACAGCGCCTATAAGCATTTATTAAAAAAGGTATCAAGCTGGATTACACTGTCCAAGCTTGATACCTTTTTTGTTTTTATCTAATTTTAGTAAATGTAAATCAAGGGGAAGTTAAAATACATCCCTGATAATGGTAATCACAATATTAATATAGAAGTGAGGGATTATGATGCAAGTATCATCGACGACATATTAGGTTCTACAAGTTCTGCAATGGGTAGCTTCTCAGTGCCATCAAAGTGCTTGAGAAACAGAGGAGTGAGCTCTAGGGTGATATTCAGGAAGCTTACCTATCGGATGAAATGGCTGAAGCAATGCAGCAGAAGGTCCAGCAGCTGCAACAAGAAAAGCAGCAAATTGAGACAAATACATCTATTGCAAATGGACGAGACAAAAGAAGCAATAAAGGTGAAGAGACTACGAAAAAGAGTGGGGATAGCTTGGAAATCAGTGACAAAGCTAATCTCCTCTATGCTCAAACGAGGGAGGAATAGTAGTAATCCTCAGGTTTTTTTAAAGCCTTTTTGGTTATGCTAATAAAAAATTAGCGAAAGAGGTTTTTACAATGATTAAAATATCTTCTGAGTTGGAAGGGAAAACATTCGGTTTATTTGATCTGGAGACGAAGTTAAAACCAGAAGGCTATGTGATAGGCGGAGGCTGGGACTATGACCATGGATCTTTTGATTATAAAATGGATGACAGTGATGGTTATCAATTTTTAAGAATTCCTTTCAAGGCTGTTGATGGGTCTCTTGATACGGATGGGGTGATGGTAGAACTTTTACAACCGTTTTTGTTATCTCATAAGTACGAGGATGGTACTGACGATGAAGGAAATATAGGTAACATTGCAGCCTCCTTCAATCAGTTTGCTGAACCGGAAAATCCAGATGCGGAGTTCCCGGAGAACTATATCTCATACGGAAAATCACTAGTCCATGATTTGGAAAAGCTTTTAATACATTAATCTTCAATGATTAGTAGGGTGTCATTATGATGAATGATTATATCTGCAGGGGGTTTGATAATTGTCTCGCCTCCTGAAATGATACCGACTAATAAAATGTTTTTATCAAATAACTTAACGCTCAATTCTTTGAACGACAAACCTGTCCATTCGATATGAGTGGGCAGCTGTTTAATGTTCAAACTCCACTTTTCTATTTTCTCTTCAAACTCTCCTGCCATCCCTTTCCATAAACAATCCTGCATATATTCACTTGCAAACTTATTTGTTTCTACGATACCGTCTGCCCCAGCTCGTAAAGCATTTTCCTTTTGTTCCTGCGTTAAAATTTCTACTAGACAATACACATTCGGATTTAGTCCTTTGACCGCTAGTAACGTTAAAATCGAGAACATGTCGGTTTGAAGTTCATTTTGCTTTAGATCAGCAGTGATAAGAACTCGTATGGCTTGTTTTATATTAGCTTGTTTCAAAACGGAATCTAAGGTTGCTTTTCCTTGTATAAAGTGGATATTTGTTCTGGGAAGCGGGTGCTTTTGTAACGTATCATCTATCAGGACAATAGCTTGATGGTGCTTACTATCATGAATGTCACTGATGATTCTTTTAGAACGACCATTCCAGCCAACGATGATAATATGTCCTCCACTAGAGAACTCCTTTTTTCCTGTTAGATATTGCCTTTCATTGGAGATAGACATTTTAGCAATTTGAGCAAAATAAGAAGTGACCAGGCCGGCACCTGACAAAATGAGGAATATTCCAATGATCTTTCCAATATCCGTCATTGGAGTGTAATCTCCATACCCTACCGTTGACATAGTTACGATTGCCCAATAGATACCATCAAGTAGGGTAGGGAAATTCCGTGGCTCAACTAGATGAATCAGTATACCAAATGAGAGTAAAAATAGCGCGATGATAGAAAGCAATCTAATAAATCGCGGAATTCTTGGAAAGACGGTATTGAATGGTTTGATTCGAATCATGTTTTTCACACCCCCTAGATGTACCTTTTTAGTATGGACAAAAAAGGAATAGCTCATAAGGATTGGCTGGACAAATTTTGAATGAGTCCCTCTAATGAAAAAAATTTTTCATTATAGTAACAAGGAGTATAGAAGAATCTGAGGGTGAAAACCTGGGTATTATGACGACATTGGATCCAAAGTACCTTCTAGATCAAGGGTTCATAATGCAAACTGAAAAATTTCTTGATGGATTCCTTGATTTTGTCGAGACTGATATCAAAAAGATTAAAAACCTAAGCTTCAGTAGGCGATTAAGGAGGAAAAATGATAAAAGCCTTCCGTTAAACGACGGAAGGCTTTTATAGATGAGTCACGTATCCTGGAACTGGACTTTATGCTCGATGTTAGATTATATGCAAGCACTTTCCGCGATATTCCTGAAAGTTTTACGATTGGTGATTCAAACCCTTCTTCGTACGTTAAAGTTATCGCTTATAAGAAGCCAGTTTTGAGGGAAGGCTAGACCGAGCTTCCAATAACTCATACCTCTTAGATTCAATTCTTTGATTAAATCAAACTTTGCCTGAATAGATCGGGCATCTTCAAACCAGACCTCATGCTGTTTATCCTCAACGTCTGTATATCTAAAATGAGGAGCCTGCGCTTTTTCATCATACTCGATTGATACGTTATTGGTTGCTGCAATCTGGATGGCCTGCTGTGGACTGATGGCCTTGGCAATGGAACCCTGCACAAAGGGCAATGTCCAATCATAGCCATATAGATTTTGCCCCATCAGGATTTTGTTGGCTGGAATATCCGTGATGGCATATTCGAGAACATCGCGGACAGGGCCTATTGGTGATACAGCCATTGCGGGCCCGCCGCTATATCCCCATTCATATGTCATGATGATAACAAAGTCGACAATTTCACCATGCGCTTTATAGTCATGCGCTTCATACCAGCGTCCTTTTTGCTCTGCACTTGTTTTCGGGGCTAGTGCAGTTGATATGAACCATCCTTCTTTTTTGAAACGTTCCTTGGCTTTTCGGAGAAATTGATTATAGGCTTCTTTATCAGACGGCCGTAAAAACTCAAAGTCAAAGTGGATATCCCGGAAACCATATTTCTTCGCAGTTGCAACGATGTTGTTCAGGAACTTATTCTGAACGGAAGTATTCGTTAAGATGATTTGCCCGAGCTCATCGCTGAATTGGTCATTTTCCTGATTCGTGATTACCATCATTAATACATTTTTATTTTCTTTGGCAATGGTAGGAAAGTTGTTGAGCAATGGCTCCTTTAAGGAGCCGTCACGAAGCGCCTGAAAGCTGAAAGGAGCTAAATAGGTTAAATAGGGCGCAGCTTCCCTTGCAGCTGTCTCAAGGGCAGGTGCGACGGTCGTGCCCCGCGGCTCGACATAGCCATTAAATTCAGCTGTCCTTTTCTTTTGTGCAGGAATGTAGAGACGGTATCCAACGGATAAAGATTGATTTTCGGAAATACCATTTATATTTGCCAATTCTTGAACAGGGACACCAACTTTTTTAGATATCGAAGATAAACTATCGCCGGATTGCACGAAATAATAACTGCCGACAATTGGAATGACAAGGGCCTGCCCCGTAACAAGATTATTTGGGTTAGGGATCTTATTTGTTTCCACGAGCCGGTCAACGCTTACGCTATACGTCTGGGCGATGCCAAATAACGTCTGGCCAGGCCTAACCACATGAATTTGCAATTCTTTTCCCTCCTACTGAAAGTTTCCTAACAGTTTATGAGCCTAAAAAGAAATTCATGATAAAGAGCTTTGGATTGAAGGGAACGTAAAGATAAAATAATTCAATAAATTGGCAATAATAATTTAAGCTAAAAATGCTAATTAATATTAGTAGGAGGTGAAAAACACATGGCAAACAACAATAGCAGCAATCAACTAGTAGTAGCTGGTGCAGAGCAAGCTCTACAACAAATGAAGAATGAAATCGCTAGTGAATTTGGCGTAAACTTAGGTGCCGACACTACTGCTCGTGCTAACGGATCTGTTGGTGGAGAAATTACAAAACGTTTAGTGCAAATGGCTGAACAACAATTAGGCGGATATTCTCGTTAATTAACTGAATAAAAATGGATTAGGAAGAGAAGGAGCATCGTCCTCCTTCTCTTTCGCATTATTTTAGTCGCTCGTTTGCCAAGCTTTTAAGGTCTTGATTGCCTTTTCAGGAAAGTCCGTCATAATCACATCGACATCCATTTCAGCGAGCCTGATAATGTCAGCTTTATTATTGGCGACCCATGGCCGGACTTTGTATCCAAGTTTTTTCGCATAGTGATTAATAGTTTCAGTCAGGCTGTTTCTATCAGGGTGGAACCCAGCTTCTTTTTTTGCGCTTAAGATTTCTTCGATGTTCTCAGGCAGTCCCTCAAACAATAAGGCCCGCTCGATTTCAGGAGCCAGCTTCTTCACTTTCTCAATTGATTGATGATTGAAGGAGGACAGAATCACACGATTTTCCAATCGGTACTGACGAATTAAATCAACAATTTTCTGTTCAATTCCTTCATATGGGAGCTTATCCGTTTTGATTTCGATATTCATCAACATTGTATTATCTATAGCCCAGTCGAAAATTTCTTTTAAAAAAGGAATCGGCTCTCCTTGGAATTCCTCAGAAAATTTGCTCCCAGCATCTGCTGTTTTCAATTTTTGTGCTGAACAATCTTTTACATAACCTAAAAGGGAAGTAGTTCGGTCAAGTGTTTCGTCATGGATAACGATCATTTCTCCATCTGAACTAAGATGGACGTCAAACTCAATTCCCTCAGCCCCGATTCGTGCTGCCTCTTTAAAAGCGGCCATAGTATTTTCAGGATGTGTTCCTTTGGACCCTCTATGGGCGAAAATTTGGATGTTTTTCAAGTTCATCACTCCTTTTAGAATTTATCTTTATACCTATCATACATGTACCCCAAATTTCTTTCAGCAATGTTTAATAGACAATATATTAAACAACTAGTACAATACTAATGGTATTTCCATAAATAGGTGTGCGAATTATGAGGTGAAAATAATGAATATGTGGGAAATCTTTGTAGCGGTTATCCTTGGACTAGTAGAAGGATTAACTGAATTTGCTCCTGTATCATCTACAGGGCATATGATTATTGTTGATGACATATGGCTGAAATCGAACGAGCTTTTTGGAAGTGAAGTGGCCAATGCATTTAAAGTTGTAATCCAGCTTGGATCGATTCTTGCTGTAGTCGTTCTCTTCTGGGGTCGATTCATGGACTTGCTTGGTTTAAGGAAAATGAAAAACCCATCTGCTCCAGGGGGACAAAAGCTCAACCTATTGCAGATACTCGTCGGATTGTTACCGGCTGGCGTATTAGGTTTATTGTTTGAAGATTATATTGATGAAAACTTATTTAAGATGAAGACGGTTATCGTTGGATTAATCTTGGGCGCATTATTGATGATTGCTGCTGATAAATTCCGTCCAAAGATGACTGCTGAAACGGTTGATCAAATTACTTATAAACAAGCCCTTGGGGTCGGGTTAATTCAATGTTTGTCCCTATGGCCGGGATTTTCCCGCTCAGGTTCAACGATATCAGGCGGTGTGCTATTAGGTATGAGCTACCGGGCGGCTTCTGATTTCACTTTTATCATGGCAGTTCCAATCATGGCTGGTGCCAGTTTGTTGAAAATTATAAAATATTGGGATATTTTCACACCTGAAGTTCTGCCATTTTTTATCGCAGGCTTTATCAGCGCATTTATTTTTGCGTTATTCTGTATCCGCTTTTTCTTGGTTTTAATCAATAAAGTTAAATTGACTCCTTTTGCCATCTATCGGATTGTCGTGGCAGTTGTGCTTATGTTTATTTTTTGGTAATACGAACTTAATCCTTAAGGAATATCACATCCATCCCTTTTATCAGGGGTGGTTTTTTTGTATTTTTTTAAAATAATGCGAAAGTTCCCCTTAAATATAGCGAACGATTTTATAATAAAAAAATTTTTAATTCGCAATTAGTCGGTAAATAATCGTTTAATTCCTAAATGTAAAAAAAATATTCGGTTTTAAGGTATCTAATTCAGAATTAGAAAAAAATAAATAAATTTTTATAAAACGCTCTCAGTGCAGGAACACCAACAGTTTCAGACGATGATGTAATATTCCAACTATTGCATAAACTATTCCCGAATAATTTTTATGATATAATTTTAGTATAAAATAAGTACATGTGTACACGTCGGGAGGACATCATGGGGAATGACCAATTGAAGAAAACGATTGGCTTTTGGGTTGGAACATCTATTGTAGTTGGTACAGTTATCGGCTCTGGTATTTTCATGAAGCCTGGTGACGTGCTTGAGTTAAGTGGTAATTCAACAATGGCTTTATTAGCTTGGTTGATTGGTGGTTTAATTACACTAGCTAGCGGATTGACAATTGCTGAAGTAAGTACACGCATTCCTAAAACGGGTGGTTTATATGTCTATTTAGAGGAAGTGTACGGAAAAGTATGGGGATTTCTGTGCGGCTGGGTTCAAACATTAGTATATGGTCCTGCAGTTATGGGCGCACTCAGTTTATATTTTGGGTTGTTAGTGGTAGGGCTATTTAATATCTCTACGGATTATACATTGTTTATAGGAATTCTAACGATTGTATTTTTAGCCGGTATGAATCTGCTAGGGACGAAATACGGCGGTATGATACAAGCATTATCGACGGTTGGTAAATTGATTCCGATTATTTTCATTGCAGTATTCGGAATTGCACAAGGTGAGATGCCTGTATTCAATATAGATAGTGAAAGTTCAATGAAAATCAGTATGGCCGGTGCCATTTTGGCTACACTTTGGGCATATGACGGCTGGATGAATGTCGGCTTCATGGCAGGCGAAATGAAAAATCCACAGAAAAATTTGCCACGAGCGATTATTACGGGAATTCTTGTGGTCATGGTTGCTTACTTAGCTGTAAACCTTGCTATGCTACATGTATTGGGTGCAGAGGGTATTATAGCTAATGGAACAAATGCAGCAAACGTTGCGGCCACACTTCTTTTTGGAGAATTGGGTGGGAAATTAATAGCGATCGGAATATTGGTTTCAATTTTTGGTTGTTTGAACGGGAAACTTCTAACCTTTCCGCGTATAACACTAGCAATGGCGGATAATAAAATGATGCCTGGTCATAAACAAATCAGTAAAATATCTCCTAAGTTTAAAACACCTATTAATGCAACCATTTTACAAGTGGTCATAGCGATTATCTTGATGGTTGTAACAAATCCCGACAAACTTACCAATATGGCAATATTCTCTGTCTTTAGTTTTTATGGGCTAGCCTTCTTTGCAGTCTTCATCTTACGCAAAAAAGACCCGGATGCAAAAACGTATAAAGTGCCTTTTTATCCGTTAGTTCCTATTATTGCAATTGCTGGTGCAGTTTATATTGTTGTGAGCACATTAATTGATACACCGTTAGATGCTCTTTACTCGGTAATTATTGTGATCGTTGGTATGCCGGTATACTGGTTGCTTACAAAAAGTGAGCGGAATGAGAAGCAATCAAATTAATGATTTAAGAAACCCTTCACTTGTGCGGTGAAGGTTTTTTTAAATTGAATCTAAAATTTTTCCGTTCAACAACTTATGGCGAAATAGACAACTCAGGCAGATAGTATTAACATAAGAGAAAGTTTAATATTGAAAGGTTTGAACAACAGTGAATTATATTGAGCCTGCTGGTAAATCATTCAGAAAGACAATCTTGGCTTTATTTCTTGGAAGCTTTGTAACATTTGCTGATTTATATAGTACTCAACCAGTCATTCCGGTATTCGCAAAACAATTCGGAGTCTCCCCAGCGGTGGCAAGCCTGACACTATCTTTCGCTACAGGGACACTTGCCATTTGTTTATTGCTAGTTTCCTTTTTCTCTGAAAATATCGATAGGAAAAGGATAATGGGTACAGCGCTCACGTTGTCTGCATTGTTATCTATATGTGTCAGCTTTATTCAAGACGACCTATACATCTTGATCGCAATCAGAGCGGTTCAAGGAGCGGTGCTTGCAGGTTTCCCCGCGATAGCAATGGCCTATATCAGTGAAGAATTTCATCCGAAAAGTCTGGGCTATGTGATGGGAATATACGTGAGCGGTTCGAGTATCGGCGGACTGGCGGGCAGGCTCATTGTAGGAGTGCTGACTGATCATTTCTCATGGAATATAGCGATAGGTAGTCTTGGGGCTTTGAGTTTGATTATTAGTCTAGCCTTTTGGTGGATGCTTCCTCCTTCACAGCATGCTGTTCGCAATAAAATATCGTTGTCGAGAATTAAAAATTCACTTATTAACAACTTAAGGAATACTAGACTAGTACTCTTATTCGGCATGGCATTCTTATTAATGGGCTCGTTTGTGACTGTTTATAACTTTGTAGGTATACCATTAATGGGACCGCCGTATCATTTATCACAGACATTGATTGGTTTCATTTTTATTATCTATCTCGTTGGGACATTTAGTTCAACGTGGATGGGAAAGTTGGCGGACCAATTTAGTCGGAGGATCGTTCTTCTTTCCGGAATAGCCATCATGCTAATGGGTGCCCTTTTAACCTTATTAGGCCCACTTTTATTAAAAATAATGGGTCTGGCACTTTTTACATTTGGTTTTTTTGGAGCTCATTCAATTGCGAGCAGTTGGGTCGGAAGGTTAGCTAAAAAAAGTGAGAAGGCACAAGCCTCCTCTTTATACCTTTTGTTTTACTATGCAGGGTCTAGTGTCGTAGGGGCATCGGGTGGACTATTTCTGATGAAGTTCGGCTGGAGCGGGGTCATTTCAGCAGTATCCATCCTAATCATTCTCGCTGCCGTGTGTGCCATGATGGTTGAAAAGGTGAAAATCGCTCAATAAAAGTATCTTTTCTATCATATTTGCCGAATTTCTGAATATAATCTAGTGAAAACGGATAAAGAATAATAGATTGATAAGAGAAGAGGGTAGTGGATAGAGTGAAACAAAAAGCTGTAATTCTCATTGGCTTAGTAGCCGTTTTAATTATATTATTCGTTGTATACTTAACAAGTCCAAGTCGTTTGGAAAAGGTAGAGATTGTAGAAAAATACTACCCACATTTTTCCGATGGCAAGGCGGTCGGTTTTAAGACGAACGAAGTCATTGATGTGTCGGAAACCGAAGAGGGATCCAATTGCGCAATGAAATTCAACAATGGGAAAACGTTGGAAATTGATTGTGACCGTTATTTAACATACAAAATTGATGAAACAGTCTATATTACTTCTGATGGGAAACAAGTAAAGGAAATTCGAAGAAAAAGGTAGTGCTCGTCAATCACACAGAATACATAAAATAACGGTAAAGCTGATTTTGTTTAAATAATAAAATCAGCTTTTTTTTACTTTGATGAATTTCGAACCAATTTCGAAAAAATTGTGGAAGAAGCAGCGATGTGAAACGCTTTTACTGCTACAAGGGAACAATCGGCGGCCATTGAAGAGATTAGTGCTTTTGCTGAACATCCACGCACATTAGAAGGTGAAATGGATGAGATGCAATCATTCATACGTTTAAAGTTTGGCTTTTTATCCAATCCATTTAAAAACCCAGACCATAATGGACTGGGTTTTTTATTTTTTTTTCTTACTTTTACTTTTGTCCTTTTTATTGCGCTGAAGTATATCTAAGATTCTACGCTTGTTGTTTTTACTATTTATGAGTTCGACTAAATCACTCATGTTCTCAGATTCATAGTCTTGTTGATTTTTTTTCATCGGATTCCCTCCATGTCATATATCGTAATACCCTTTTGAAGACTCAGGTAAACGTCTTTTATCATATTGGTAATTTTAGGATCTTATTTCTTTTTTTAATTATAATTTGATAAAATGTGAAAAAAGCCCTGTGTGGGAGGCCTACATGGAAGAACTAAAATTGATTGGTGAGAAAATAGAAAAATTCAAATATATTTTAGCGGAACATATTGAGTTGTTTGAAGAAGAGGAATCTCTTTATAATTTGGAAATCAGTAAAGAGGTACGGGCTCAGCTTATTCAAATTCATGCAGATGCGTTAATTCATGGAAAATCTCAAGCAATGGAAAGTATGAAAAAAACGGGTATGGAGATTGGAAAGCAAATCGTGGATATGGGTATTCCTTTGGATAAACATATTGAGGAAATACAGCTGGTTCGTAATCTTTTCTGGAGTTTTATTGAAGAAGAAGTAAGCAATCGCTACTATTCCATTGAAATTTTATTAAAGGGAAGTTCTATAATTGATGCAATCTTGGATCAGTTCATTCATTGCGTGAGTATAAGTTATGTGAATTATTATAAAGAAATAGCCACAGCGGCGAATGAATCATTGCAGAAAATTAAAGAAAATCAAGAAGTTATGGAAGAATTGGCAACACCAATTGTCCAGACCATTTTCAAAGACGTTCTTCTCGTACCGTTAATCGGCCGTATGGATGATTGGAGAATGGAGTCCATGCAATCGACGGTTCTCCAAAAATGTGCAGATTTACATGCAGAAGTTTTGATCTTGGATTTCTCTGGCATTACCTTTACGAAGGAAAATAATATGTTCTTGCTGCTTGATCAATTGGTAGGAGCACTGTCGCTGATGGGAACGGAAACGATGTTTGTCGGTTTTACTCCGGATGTGGTTCGGCAAATTGTCCAACTTGATTTTGCTAATCGGGTAAAATCCTTCCTATCATTCGGACAGGCTCTGGATTATATCTTTAAGCAAAGAGGGCTGGCTCTTCAACCGGTGAAATGAAGGTATCCTTTTAAAATGAGGGTATCTTTTTTTATGGTACTGCTTAAAAAAATTCCATAAACAGAGGTATAGAACTGACTGGCTTTGCTTACCGTTCCTGTATGCTGCATCATTAATTAGGTTTACTTTACCTGTGTAGATTGAAGTGAAAATGAATTTTTATATCATCATGGCAATATTTCAACATGTTATAGTAAAAAATGAAACAAATTTAGTAAATGATCAAAGGGGATAGAAGTTTATCGACCAGATGAAATGGCCGGATTACATATGCTTGCTTCTCTTCCTAATAATTGGACATTCAAAGAGAGTTGGGTACTACTGGAAGTGCAGCAGGGCGCAAGCGTTAAAATAAAAATTGGATATAGTAAAGCGCAAAAACAAGAGCTGCCTGTAAAATAAAGGGACGGTGGATAAATAGTGCTTTTTAAGAAAAGGGATGAACTGGATCCAAATAAAAAATGGTACAGTATAGGAATCATGACGGATCATGGGCTACAAGATGAAGAATATGATGCTTTAATAAAACGCATTCACGATTCGGTCGAAAATGTTGTAATCATATCGGATTTGGTCAGGGTAGAGTGGGATGAAGAAAAACTGCAAACCTTGAACGAACGATTTCGATACCCGACATTTTCTGATCCTTGTTTTATTATTAATGAATTCAAATCAGTGGATATAAAAAGAGAAAGGAAGCTTCTGGAGAAAACCCATAAATGGAAGAGGCTTTTTGGTCTTATATCCCCGATTGAATACATGGTTGCAGAGACAAAGGCGGCCCACGACTTTGACAAGGCCCTTTATTATACGGATGATGTAGACAATGCGATTGAATATCTTACAAAATAATGTTGAACACGCCGATACTCTGTTTCGGTGTGTTTTTTTATTGTTTATTCCCAGGGCGACTTTTTCGACACTGTGAAAAAGAATTTCCTTTTCCTCATTAAAAAATCGTGATACCAATTGACATGATGCTTGATTCCTTTTCATATTTGATAGATAACAGGAAAAATAGAGAAAATCAGGAAGGTAGTAGGAAAGATGGATAGAAACGCGAATAACTAAAGTAGAAAGAAAGAGAGCTTTAAAGGGAAAGGGAGATGTAGCAATGGAAGCTGTCGTACCTCAGCAAAAACCAAAACGGAAGTGGAGAAAACGCGTCCTATGGAGTTTAGGAATTCTGATTTTACTTTTGCTGTCTATCTTGATTGTAGCAAACGTATTTCTATCGCGCTCACTGCCGGAAACCAAGGGTGAAATATTACTATCCGGTCTTTTGCAACCGGTTACAGTAGTGAGGGATTCCAGTGGGGTACCGCATATCAAGGCAGAAAATAATCATGATTTATATTTAGCGCAAGGGTATATTCAGGCCCAAGATCGTTTATTTCAAATGGATTTAAGCAGGCGCCAGGCTTCAGGTAGATTAAGTGAAGTGATTGGTGAGAAGACAGTTAAAAATGATAAATATTTTCGAACGCTGGGGTTGAGGCGGGCTGCTGAATCCTCCTATGCAGAGTATACAAGTGAAGGGAAAGAAGCCTTGGATGTGTTTGCCGAAGGGGTAAATCTCTATATCGATGAATTGAAGGAGAACGGAAATTGGCCGGTAGAGTTCACTTTACTTGGCTATGAGCCAGAACCCTGGACACCTGTTGATTCTCTCACTATAGGAAAATATATGGCCTTTGATTTGGGCGGGAATTGGGAAGACCAAGCGTTTAGACAGTATTTGCTGCAAACTTTTTCAAAGGAAAAAGCGTATGATTTATTCCCGAATTATCCAGAGGATGCTCCTTATATTATCAGCAAGGACGAACTTGATATTGAAAAAAGCTTTGCTGGGGCAGTTATTCCTTATGAATTCAACGGCAGCAATAATTGGGTCGTTTCGGGGAAGAAAACAGATTCAGGTCAGCCGCTTTTGGCGGATGATCCCCATCTAGGCTTAGCCACCCCGTCTGTTTGGTATCAAATGCACCTGGAGGCTCCGACTGTCAATGTGAGCGGTGTTATTTTTGCCGGGATTCCGGGAATCATTCTCGGTCATAATGAAAAGGTTGCCTGGGGTGTGACCAATACGGGGCCGGATGTTCAGGACCTGTATATCGAAAAGAGAAATCCAGCAAACGAGAATGAGTTTGCTTACAAAGATGATTGGGAAAAAGCTGATATCTTGGACGAACCGATCAAGGTGAAGGACGGTAAGACGCTCGATTATAAAGTGACGGTTACCCGCCATGGGCCGGTTGTCTCTGAGTTTGCTGGTAAAAGTGGAAAAGATACTGTCCTTGCGTTAAGGTGGACAGCACTTGATCCATCTGCCGAGCTGGAAGCGGTATTGAATATGAATAAAGCGAAAGACTGGAAAGAATTCGAAAAAGCCCTCTTGAAATTTGAAACGCCGGCACAGAATTTTGTCTTTGCTTCGGTCGATGGGACTATTGCTTATAAGGCGAACGGGAAAATCCCAATTCGGAAAAAAGGGGATAGTATGTTACCTGTCCCTGGTTGGACCGATGAATATGAATGGAAAGGCTATATCCCGTTCGATGAACTCCCAAAAACGATCAATCCAGAATCAGGATTTATTTCGACAGCAAATAATAAGGTTATATCCGATGATTATCCTTACCATATCAGCAATAACTGGGCGCAGCCATACCGTCAGATGAGGATCCAGGAGTTTTTACATGCTAATAAAAAGCTCACCACAGAGGATATGCAAAGTCTGCAGATGGATCAGTTAAACCTACAGGCTAAGGAGTTTGTCCCTCAATTTTTAGAGGTGTTGAAAGGCTCATCTGGTAAACAGGAAGACCAAGCTTTAAGAATTCTGAAGAAATGGAATAACATTGATTCTATAGATGCAGCAGCGCCGATGATTTTTAATGTCTGGATGAAAAAGATAGGGGAAGTTCTGCTAATGGATGAAATACCTGAGGAAACTCTCAACCTCTTTAATGGAAGGCGATCCGCCATTGATGAACTGCTGCGGCGGGCACTGGACGGGAAGCCAGGTCCTTGGATAGAAGAAGCTGGCGGACTTGAGCAAGTACTCGCAAAGTCATTACAACAGACATTGAAGGATCTGGAGAAATCACAGGGTAACGACATAGCTGATTGGGAGTGGGGGGATTATCACCAAGTCCGCTTTAACCATCCTCTATCGAGTGTTGCTCCGTTGAATTATTTGTTTAACAACGAAGGTGGAATTCCAGTCGGCGGCAGCAGTGTCACCGTACAGGCAGCAGCATTTCTAGATGATGGAACCGTCAATCATGGAGGCTCATGGCGCTTTGTCATCGATCTATCTGATATGAATCAAGGCTACCATCTCGTTGGTCCGGGTCAATCAGGTAACGTTAAAAGCAAATGGTACCACGATCAGCTTGATGATTGGACTGACGGAACCTATCATAAAACCGTATTAGATCATCCAAAAGGCGATAAACTGATATTAAACCCATAAGAATTAGCGTAACCTTACTTGCTTTGATAGAAGTAAGGCTTTTTATGATACTGGAGTGATGCGATTAAGTGCTTAATTGACACAATACATGGCAGCGGTAAAAAAGAGTACCAAGTCCAGCATGAGCTGAACTTGGTACTCTTTTAACGTTTTTGTTTAGTTAAGAATTCTGCAAGGAACTCTTCGAAATTTGGTGCTTCGATAGCGGCTATTTTTTCGTATGATTCAATGATTTTGAGTTTGATATCTTGCTCTAGGTCATTTCTGTCTTGATAATGTGTGTTTTTTAATGATTTTTTTATTTTAGGATTCAAAGAATCAATTAGGTCAATTAATTCTTCTTTTGAGAGTTTTTTATCCACAATACCTTTTCTCCTTCCTATCATAAACATCATTCATATAGTACTTTTGCAGTTTTTTGAGAGCTTGTTTACGTATGCTTGAAATATTCTGAGGTGACTCATGAAAATAAGCCGCAATTTCTTTGTTGGATAGTCCATAGGTAAAGGCCATGGTTAGTACCAGGTTTTGCTTGGTTGTTAAATTTTTTAAGGCTTCTATCAATTTTTCATCACTTATGTGGGAGGATAGTTCATCGGTTTCCCCCATCTTTTCAAGTCGTCCATCCAAGTTGCCAATTCGGTCAATCATTCTTCCGGTATCCTTTGGTGTCGCATCAAGTACCATTCGATAGCGTTCCCGTTGTTTTCGTGCTCTTTTATCAAAATCAACTGAGAAGAAGTAAATTAAAGAGCACATGTATTTGTATACTCTTGCCCGATAATAGAAAATTTTAAAGGTCTCGTTGAGATGACCAATGTTGTGTGTAGAAGGGGAATCTAAAGTATCAGTGAAAATTTTTAAATGCTCTGGATTCTGTAAAAATAATTGAATGATTGGCTGTTCGAAGAATGACGAATAATGCTGTTGTAAAAATTCTAATGAATGAGAAAAGAAATGAGAAGTTAACTTGTTCATTGCTATCCCTCCTTTAATTATTAAAGTGATAGACAAGGGGAATAAATCAATTATATAAGAACATTCGTTCTTTTTACCATAAATCAATAGTGCTAGATTGATTTTCTGAAACAAGTTTCACTTTAGATATCAGATACAAGAAAAGGGGTGAAGAGGATGATGATTGAGGATGCTACTATGTGGGTGTCATTAGTTAGCGATTTTGGCTATCCATTCGTCGTTTCTATGTTTTTGCTCTTCCGCTTCGGTAAAAAATTAAAAGAACTGACAACGGACGTCGAGAACTTAAAAAAGTCCGCTCATAAAACGAAACGATAACCTCAGGACGTTACGTCGCTAGGTAGTGAAAACCGAATTTCGGATTCTATACAAAAGAGGATCCGAAATTCGGGTATAAAGAATTCGGGACGATGGAAAGTGAGTCCATTAAATTCCTCCTTTTGAGTCGGATAGGGATAATGATACTCCATTATTTGGAATATACCATAAAATGGGTGATAAATAATCGTCAAATTGAATCATTTTACTACTATAATTCATCCGACAATAGAATTAGGTAGGAAATCCTCCTCTCATACGATTTTAGTTTTATAGGTTAAAGTGAAAATACTTTTAAAAAAACAACTTTAATAAATAAACTTATAGAAAGCTTGCAGCATCCCAATAAAGGGTGCTGCTTTTCTTATTTTTTTGGTAATAAACTGATATTATGGAAAAGGGGTGACAATTTTGAACAAAAAACAGCTCGATGATATCGAAAGTCTGCAACAGAGATGTGAACAGGAAGATTTTACTTTAAAGCTAAATTGGGAGACGCTTCGCAGCCGAAATGGTGTAATGAAGAATGATTTCTTTCATTACGTGGGAGTCAAACTTGTCGGTTTTCTTGGTCTTTATGATTTCGGGAATAAAGTAGAGATGTGTGGGATGGTTCATCCAGACTTCCGGAGGCAAGGGATTTTTACAGATTTAATGGACGAAGCTTTAAGGACTGCTTTGCAGCGGGACTATAAGCTAATTATCCTGAATACCCCTGCCCAATCTCATTCAGGGCAGGGGTTTATGAAGCAACTGCCATGTGAGTTTTCCTTTTCTGAGTATCAAATGAAATGGTCAAACATGGAGCTGGATAATTATGAGGATGTGGTCGTTCGTCCTTCAAACAGAGATGATGCGGAAACGGAAATTCAGCTGGATGTTCATTGTTTTAAGTTTTCGGAAAAAGAAGCGCGAGATTATTATCAACGTGTTCAAATCGAGGATACTTTGAAAACAATGATGATTGAAAAAGATGGTCGAGCGGTCGGTAAAATCCGTGTTGATCATTCGGGCGGAGAAGCATGGATTTATGGATTTGCAATTTTTCCGGAATACCAGGGAAAAGGGCTTGGCAGAAAGGTGCTGAAAAGGATTGTAGCCGAACAACGGCAACTTGGGTATGATATTTTTCTTGAAGTAGAAGCAACCAATGATCATGCTTTAAGACTTTATGAATCTTGCGGATTCAAAACCGTTCAACGCCAGGATTATTATCAGTATAAAAAGTTAGAAGGCTGAATGACATAATTGTATGAATGGATTCAATGGTCCAACTTAAAAACGGTATGTCAGTTAAAACTAAGTGAGATATCTGACTGAGTAAATAAATAGAAACAAAAAGCATTGAGGAATTCGCAAGATGATGCTTGGGTGAAGGTACATAAGGGGGGAATAGGATGCTAACGTTATTCACCTATAACTGGCAGGTGAGAAGAGAGTGGTTTGAGTGGTGCCAGACTGTATCGAGTGCTGAACTTTTACGGCAGCGGAGTGGTGGGATGGGCACTATCTTAAAAACACTCGTTCATATTATTGATGTTGAATACAGTTGGATTCGGACGATTCAAGGGAAGCCAGATAGAGAGATTGATATGGGTTCTTACAATACAATCGAGAAGGTAAAAGGCTTATCGGAACGTTATCATTCTGAAGTGAAAGTTTTTTTGTACTCGTATTCACCTGATTGGGAGAATGAGATAGTTGAGCCTTCTTGGATGGAGGGGACATATGAAATAGGCAGGATATTACGCCATCTGATTGCCCATGAAATTCATCATATTGGCCAGCTGTCTATCTGGTCGAGGGAAATCGGAATCAAACCGGTATCTGCCAGTGTGATTGATCGAGTTTTGTAAGTTCTTATTTAAGCATGAAAGAAACCGGTAAAGGAACCTGCTTTACCGGCTTTTTAGATATTTAATTCCTATCGTTTTTTCATAATGGAGGATTAAGGATTGAAAAGTAGGGAATAAACTTATTTTTCTTAAACACATCAGTCCTGCTTTTAGTAAGCGGATTATCCGGATTGCAGTCTGCATCTGTTGATCATGCTTTCATTCTATAAGACGCTTCAAAAGGATTACACACTGTCACATAAAACCGTTCCAATTAGAAAAAGAGCTGCAGAGAAAGAAGAAACTACAAGTTAATCTATAATTAGTAGGCTGGCTCATATGCCTCTTTGCATGTATTAAAGGGAGATTACCTACTATGATTCGGTAAAATTTATTAATAATTACATATATCTGAAAGTCAATAGCGTCACAGGTTTTAAAATGAATTAGCTAAAATAGTACTTTTTATTATAGTTTCTTAAAATTGAGGTAAATTGTGACACTTTTTCGACAAAATCATGTTATATTATTCTAGAATTTTACAAAAAATATAGAAGGGTTGTGAAGTATGTCGTTTAAGTCCAATGTAAAAAAAATACTAGCCCCGGTTCTTGCTGTGAGTTTAATTACGACTCCATTTACCGTACCGATGGAGGCATCCGCCAAAGAGGCTGCCAAGAGACCTGTCACGACTAAACCGTTTGTCATCTCATCTCCTACTGTTAATTATACAAATGGGGCAAAAGCTACAGTAACGGTCACACCGAAAAAAGGAAATACGGGGAAGGAAACTGTTGTCTTCCAGCTAATGAATGGAAAGAAGGTTGTTTCACAGTCAGCTGTTGAGACGGATATTAAATCAGCCCAGAAATTTTCCGCATACTTCAACTCGTACAAATCAGGTTATTGGATTAAGATATCCGTAGTCTCCAAGTATAACGGCAATACGAGCAATTTTGGCACCAGCCTAGCAACCTCCGTTTCCGATGCCCCGTTTGAACTAAGGATTATGGAAACGACAGATATACACACAAATCTAGTAAGCTATGATTATTATAAAGATGCTGTATCAGATTCAGTCGGCTTTTCACGCACAGCAACTTTAATCAAGCAGGCGAGAAAAGAAGTGAAAAATAGTGTTTTAGTAGATAATGGGGACCTTATTCAAGGTACACCGCTTGGTACATACAAAGCGAAGGTAGTTCCACTGAAGAAAGGTGAAGTCCACCCTGTCTATAAAGCAATGAATTTGCTTAATTATGATGTAGCTACATTTGGCAATCACGAATTCAACTATGGGTTGTCCTATTTAGATGAAGCCATCAACGATGCGAACTTCTCTTATGTAAATGCAAATATTTATAAAAAGAATAAAGATAAAAATCCAAAAAACGACAAAAATAAATATACCCCTTATAAAATTGTCACCAAGAAAGTAAAAGATATTAATGGAGCTGAAAAATCCGTAAAAGTAGGCTACATCGGATTTGCTCCACCACAAATCATGGATTGGGATAAAACGAACCTTGATGGTAAGGTCGTTACAAAAGAAATCGTCACAACAGCAAAAAAATATGTACCTGAAATGAAGAAAAAGGGCGCAGATGTCATCGTGGCGCTTACACATTCTGGTTTTAATGGCGACACAAAGAACACCGAGGATGTCATCTATTCATTAAGTAAAGTGTCTGATATCGATGCTATCACGTTCTCCCATACACATAAAGTCTTTCCGGCACAAGATGAAGCTTCTTTAGACAGCTTATTTAAAGATAGCCAAGGAAAAGTTCTTAAAGGTGTGGATAATAAAAAGGGTACAATCAATGGTGTACCGGCCGTTCAAGCAGGATATGGCGGTAGTAATCTAGGGATTATCGATCTTGATATCCAGAATATCAAGGGGAAATGGAAAGTCGTTAACTCAGATTCATCAACACGAGCAATCAACGACAAAATAACAGGGAAAAAAGCAGCTGAAGATGCATCTGTCGTCAAAGCCGTTAAAAAGGAGCACGAAGGAACGATCAAGTATGTTAACACACCAATTGGAACGACTACAGCTCCAATTCATAGTTACTTCGCCCTTGTGCAAGATGATCCTTCTGTACAAGTCGTGACAAGCGCACAGAAATGGTATGTAGAAAAATACATCCAAAGCAACCGACCTGAATACAAAGACTTGCCTATTCTCTCTGTAGGAGCTCCTTTCAAAGCAGGACGAAATGGAGTCGAAGAATTCACCGAAATAAAAAAAGGTGGTTTGACAATTCGCAGCGCCGGCGACTTATATTTATACGATAATACCTTGAAAGCGATCAAAATCAAAGGTTCCGTAGTAAAAGAATGGCTTGAAATGTCTGCGGGGAAATATAATACAATTGATCCGGCTAAGACTGAGGAACAGGAATTGCTTAATGGAAAGTTTGCCGTCTATAATTTTGATGTGATTGACGGTGTTACGTATCAAATCGATGTCACTAAGGCTCCGCGTTATGATGAAAAAGGAATAAAAGTGTCAGATTCAAGTAGGATTACCAATTTAGAATATAATGGTGAAGCAGTCAATCCTAATCAGGATTTCATCGTCGTGACGAATAATTACCGTGCTTCGGGTGGTGGAAACTTCCCGGGAGTCAAGGGAAGCGAATACGTAGTTGACTCTGCGGATGAAAATCGCCAGATCTTGATGGATTACATTACACAAGAGAAGGAGATCAATCCAACCGCTGATAATAACTGGTCGATTGCCCCAATTTCAGGCAAGGTGAATGTTACGTTCACCTCATCACCAAAGGGTGCGGAATATTTAAATGAAGATAGCCCGATTTCTTATACAGGTAAAAAAGATGATAAAGGCTTTGGTATTTACAAATTCAATCTGGGGAAAGAAAACATTAAAGTGCAATTGCTTGGAATCAATGATCTTCATGGCCAGTTGGACACTACTTCTGAATTTAGTGGGGTCAAACAAGGACGTGCTGATTATTTAGCGGCGCACTTAAAGCAGCGTAAAGCTGAAAACCCTGAAAATACACTTTTACTATCAGCTGGGGATGCAGTAGGGGCAAGTGCTCCTGTTTCCTCTTTGGTCCAGGACAAACCGACGCTTCAGTTTTTAAATAATATGAAATTTGATGTAGGAACTCTCGGGAACCATGAGTTCGATAAAGGGGTAGAAACCCTGATGGCTCAAATCAATGGCGGAAAGTCACCTACATCGGATGTAGTATTTGATAAATTGAACTTTCCGTATGTGGTTGCCAATGTCGTATATAAAGACACGAAAAAACCTATTTTGGACCCTTACGTCATAAAAAAGGTCGGCGGGGTTGATATTGGTTTCATAGGTGTAGTCACGAATGCCACACCTCAAAAAGTCAGTCCGGATGGCATTAAGAATGTGGAATTTATAGAACAAGCACCTGCCGTAAATAAGGCGGTTAATGAGTTGAAGAAAAAAGGTGTAAAATCAATTGTCGTCATCTCGCATGACCCAGGTACTGAAAAAGACGGTGTCATTACTGGTGAAGTAGCGGATCTTGCCAAAGCGGTAGATGATGAAGTCGATGTAATTTTAGCTGGAGATAATCATGCAAGGGTCAATAACTATGTAGATAATAAATTGATTGTACAAGCTTATTCTTATGGAACAGCTTTTGAAGATGTTGATTTGGAAATCGATCCAAACACAAAGGATATTGTTAAAAAGTCAGCCGAAATTGTTACAGTTACACAAGATGGCATCACGCCAGATGCTGGGACGACTAAATTTATTAACGGTTATCTAGACATGTTCCCTGAATTGAAAACCCCACTAGGGACAACGGATGAGAAATTTTTAAGAGCCAATGCCTATACACAAGAAACTGGTCTTGGGAATTTAATTGCGGACTCCATGAAGGCCGATTTGAAATCTGATTTTGCCTTCATGAATCCAGGTGGAATTCGCGCAGATATTCCAAAAGGAGAAGTTACCTTTTCTGATTTAGCGAAAATCCAGCCGTTCGGAAATGTGTTGGTCCGACTTGAACTAACTGGGGCTGAAGTGAAAACATTGCTTCAACAGCAATGGATTGTTGAAGGCTCTCCGAAAACGTTACAAATCTCAGGATTGAGCTATACGGCCGATTTCAGTAAACCTGTCACGGAACGTGTCACTTTATTGAAGAAAGCGGATGGAACGCCAATTGAGGATACAGAAACTTACACCGTGACCGTCAATGACTTCATGGCAAGCGGTGGCGATAATTATACCGTTTTAATAGGAAAAGAGCGTGTGTTTGGACATGCTGATCTAGAGGCTTTCGTTAACTATGTGAAAGATACCTTTAAAGGTGGAAAGATCACGGCAGGTATAGAAGGCAGAATTACGAATATCAATAATTAATTGAAGATTACCAGTCAAATTAAAGTTTACTCGTGAATTTGGTGTGTTTACTCGTAAGTTTTATGTATTTACTCGTGAATTTGCAGGATTTACTCGCAAAAATATTAAAAAGAGAGCGTTCCGTAATACAAAGGGACGCTCTCTTTTCTATTAATTTTTCTGAACATACAAAAGTTCGGGAACATTACTATTCCTGCTATACGGTCGCATCTCGAAAGCAGTTGAATTAATGAGTGTCAGTAAGGTTGTTCCGTGCAGGGTATCATGAAAAGTATTTATTATCTAAAAGTATTAAAAATTGGAAAATAGGCATGATAATAGTGAAGACATCTAGCACTTCATTAGGTAACACTATAAACTTGGAGTGTTAAAAGAAAGTGACCAATTCATGCAACCGGATAATAAAAAAAAGGGAGAAAACCCTGTATTTGAAAACAGTCCAGATTATTTAGATAAATGGGTTAGCTAATAAAGACCTCATTTGCAGTTTTATTTTAGAAAGACCTATGAGTGGCATTAATAACATTGAAATCGGGGATTCTCAGTCACTAGGCCAATTATATATATACAACCTTCACAAGCAATTGACCATAATGAATTAGCAAATACATAGTAGAGAATAAAATATGAAATTACAAGTGCTTTAAAAACCAAGTTAACTTATCAAATCTTTTCTCAAGAATTTTGGAAGAAATCTAATAACTCTACCTTCTGAAAAAGAAAAAGACTGAGAGGGGGATAAAATGTATGAGTTTATTTAAAAAACAAAGAAAAAACAGCATTAACCTCTCCTCATTCAAACAAGACGATCAAAATAAGGAAACGAACAAAGACTTGTTAAAAACAAGCCTCCAAGGAAACATTCAACATGTAAAGCAGCAGCTTGGAAATAGCAGCGATATCGTGATTAGAGAAATACAAATTGGCAAAGAGCCAAACGTTAAAGCATGTATTTTTTATACGGATGGATTGGTGGACACTAATTCCATTCAGAACTTTATCCTGGAATCACTCATGTTAGATATCCATCCTGATCAAGAGCAAATGATATCGTCTCAACAAAATGTTTTACAATTATTGAAAGGCCGCATCCTTGCGGTAGGAGACATACAGGATGTTACGGAATTCAGTTCCTTATTTACTTCCCTGTTATCAGGGGATGTTATTCTTTTATTGGATGGATATGCACAAGGGTTTACAATCGGTATGCGTGGTGGAAAAGACCGTGGTGTAATGGAATCCACCACGGAAACCGTCGTTAGGGGACCAAAGGAAGGTTTTACGGAGAGCTTGCGTACCAATACGGCGCTAATTCGACGAAAAATAAAGACTCCTCAACTTTGGTTGGAATCGAAAAAAATTGGAAACTTGACCAAAACCGATGTAGCAATCATGTACATCGACGGAATTGTGAATGACAAAGTTGTCGAAGAAGTGCACACGCGTCTGGATCGAATCGATATCGATGGAATCCTAGAAAGTGGTTATATTGAGGAATTGATTCAAGATGAGACGCACACCCCTTTTCCGACTATCTATTATTCTGAACGCCCTGATGTGATTGCCGCCGAGCTGTTGGAAGGGAAAGTCGCCATACTAGTGGACGGAACGCCGATTGTTCTAGTCGTCCCGGCACTGTTCGTCTCCTTTGTACAATCCGCGGAAGATTATTATCAGCGTGCAGACATTGCCACCCTTATTCGTTTGCTTCGTTTTTTTACTATTTTTATTGCTCTACTAGGACCATCCCTATATATCGCTATCACCACGTATCATCAGGAAATGTTACCAACTAAACTATTGATCGGTCTAGCCGCTCAACGAGAAGGGGTTCCCTTTCCTGCATTCATTGAAGCTCTTATGATGGAAGTTGCGTTTGAAATCTTGCGGGAGGCTAGTTTACGAATGCCAAAAGCTATAGGACAGGCTATATCTATTGTAGGGACACTGGTGATTGGAACAGCGGCAGTAGAGGCTGGAATCGTATCGGCCGCCATGGTAATCGTTGTTGCAATCACGGCTATTTCAAGCTTCGTTCTTCCATCATTTACCATATCCATGTCGATTAGAATACTCCGTTTCCCGATGATGGTGCTTGCCGCTACTTTTGGCTTATTCGGGATAATCGTTGGGGTCATTGCACTTGTTCTTCACTTGTGCAGCTTGCGTTCCTATGGGGTTCCCTATATGAGTCCTTTTGCTCCTTTTATCGGTAAAGACATGAAGGATACGCTTATTCGGGTACCGAGATGGGGGATGTTTGCCCGCCCCCGTTTAATCAGCCAGCAAAACAATAAACGCGAGCAGACCTCGGCACCGAAACCGCCGCGGGATAAAGTGTGAGATTGACAACAAAGTTATCAAAATGGTATCAAAATACACAAAAAACGCTTCTATTTAGTTGGATAAAGCCATTTATCATGGCGATTCTAAGATACCAAAAAGGTATAAGAAGGATTGGAATAAACAACTTTGACTTGTCTGGGTAGATACAAAGATTTGACGGTACAGTATCCCATTCTGTTATAAAGCAAATAGAGAAAGGAGTAGTAGAAATTGTTGGCTGTTGCAGGAATCCTTGTCATTGTCGCTGTGATTATCGCTATTGAGGCTCCTAGTCTGTTGAGGAAAAAATTAAAAAAGGAATTATGGATATTTTCCATTCTTCTACTATTCGGAACTGCGTTAAGCGTTGCCCAAGCACTGAATATCAAGATTCCCAATCCACTAGACTGGATTACAGCTATTTATAAACCGCTTTCCGACATGATTGAGAAAGTATTAAAGTGAAAATGGAATATGAAGGGATGCTTAAAACGGGCATTTTTTACATATGGTTGATAGTTGAAAAATAAGGAAGTGTGTCCACTTCATATCGAGTATTTAGACGAACGTGATCAAAAAGGGAAAGTTTTTGAAAGCAGACTTATCGCGGATAGTTTAGGCGGTTTAGTTGTCTATATTGCAGTAAAATTTGAAGAAGCGCACTCATTGGCGGAAAATGATTCTCATGATGATGATAATGTTCAGACTTAAATTAAAAGAGTGGTCAATTTAATAACAAATGGCTAAAGAACTTAATCAGTGTGTGTCGGAGCAATGAGGCCATCATTCACATCAGGAGCTGGAGGCAGTTCCTTTTCTTTTTGAAATAAATCTGCTAGATGCTTGAAAAATCCGATTAATTTTCAAAAGTACACTTTAGATAACTTGGTTTATGCTTTTGTGTGAGTATCGCAAATAGGGGTACAGCAACCATTTGTGAAATGAGGGGCCATGTTCAAATAGATTCCATTCAAAAAAAGGGATTCATGAAACACAACATAACCTCATTTCATAATAAACCAAGCCAATTACTTTATTTTTTCTAAAACGGAATTACCAACCGTACCTATGTTTCGGATCTCTCCTTGCACCTTTATATTTACAGGCACGTGCTCAAAATTTTTATCCCAATCTTTTTTTAGTTTTTTCCAGGCTTTAGGATCAGCTCGATGAATCGCCTCACCAAATCCAAAAATGTCTACTTTCTCATTTTTCTGTACCTGTTTTATTGAATTCATGAAAAATCTCTTCGCTTCTTTTTCATAAATTTTCTCTAATTTTTCAATCGTTTCTGGTTTTGTCAAATCGATTTGACATTCTACTTCGCCTAAATTGCCTTCCACATGAATATTTAGATCTATCTCAGGTTTTCCATTCTTTATCTTACCCTTCATTTCCGTGTTTGACCTTTTCACTTCATACACAGCTTTTCCGCCCTTAGGACATGATAAATTCACAGCTGTACTTTTCTCCTTATTTGTAATGACGGTATACGTTTTGCTTTGTTTCTCATTTAGCCAGCCAACTAATTTATCCTCATTAAATACTGCTAATCCTTGAAACTTCAAACGAGCAGGGGGATCAATCATTTCTACATTCTGTTTGCTTAAAGAAGTTTTTTTATCACCTTTTATATCTGCTTGGATTCCTGTTAACACAGGTTGTTTTCCTTCATTTACTATATCTGAAATCAAATCGTCTAAGTTAACGGAACTTGTCGCTGACCATGCAGCTGCAGAGACTTCCAGGGTATCAAATATTTCATTTGCAGGTATTTTTTCTAAAGACGTGGGCACCTTCAGGATCTCTGCTGCTTTCATTCCCTTAGCTACGACGATATAAAAATCGGATCGGAGTTCCCAGTCTCTTGAGAGAATATCTAACGGTTTCCCAATTCCTTTTTTTGCTAATGACTCACCAATCACGAGGGTTCGAAGATGTGAGGGATATATTTTTCTAGGGGATTCCTTTGTCATTTGTCGGAAAGCCTCAAATATAGTTTCCCCTTTCGCCTGATAGATGATTGTCGGTGACCCGTCGGAACCTCCACCGCCTCCTTTTCCCGTAGCTAATTCTCCAGGATTTACTACTTGGGCTGTTACAAGATATTGACCATCTTTTGTACGATCTAGTCCTATGGCCAGCGTAATAGCCAGTTCATTTAATTCACGACGGTTCCAGCAACCCGTAGTGAATAACAGGAATACGATTAGTATGATAAACATGGTGTAGCTCCGTTTCATAGACGAGACTCCTTTCACTCTATTTATTTATAGGGGTTCAGCCGAGATACGTTTAAAAATGGGTCATAGCGATACAGTTTACCAATCGTTGGCAATTTGTTCAGGGTGTTCCATAAACGACCATTAGGGGGACATATTGTTCGAAATTGATGGCTAAAATGAATGCTTTTAGTCCCTAAACCCTTCCTATTCAAAATCCTATAAAAAAACAGAAAGACATTTACATAAATTTTCTTAGAGTAGATTTTATGTAAATTATCTATACTCTGAAAATCTGGAGTATTCAATGAAACGTTTTTTATTTTTGATGTATTTTTTTTCGGAATGCATTGACTATTAATAAGAGAATAGGAAGTACAAGTCCGTACGTTGAAACGTATAGGGGCCAAATTTCTTTATCAAATGTGGATGAATGTACCACATTGGGATGTATAAATAAGGAAAGCGAAACTATGATCATCCCTAAGGGTAGCGTAAGTGGCCGATAATCCTTCATATTCAATGTTTGTGCAAGACCTATGACAGAAGCGTAAAAGTAAAAAGACATTTTATAATAAATCGTGATAATCCACATGATAGCCATTATTGCTTCAATCCTTTGAAGAAAATCGCCAACGTTTATTTTTCTGGCCAAAGCATAACTAGGATACGTGTTTCTGGCAGTATTATCTACACCTAAAACTATAATAGTTAAAGCGATAATGATGAGTAAACAGATTCCGCCGATTAGTACTCCGATAAAAAAGCTTTTTTCAGCTGCTTTTGGTTGATTCACTGAAACAGGAAAAATCATTAATAAAACAAACAATGGCAAAGAAAAAATACTTGTAAAAAGAAAAACAGCATGAATCATCGGTTTTATTCCTGTTTCAAATACGGGCTGTATATTATCAAACTTATATTCAGCAGGAGGTAATAATATTGAAACCACTAGAATTACGAATAAAAAAACAAAGATAGGAAATAACAATTCTGCAGAACGAGCCAACGGTTCAAGACCAAGTCGAACTCCCATTATTAAGATGCATGCGAAAAGGATATGGATCGCTTCAATTGGTGTATCAGGCATAATCTGTGTAGTTAAGAAATTCCCAACATAAAGCAATAGTTCTGCCGTGGAGTAAAGTGAAAAAAAAACAAATGTAATGGAGACTGCCTTACCTAACCATTTGCCAAAAAGTGTTTCAATGATTTCAACCAGTGTCTTAGTGGGGAACATCCTGCCTACGGCGATATATAAAGCCACCAGCAATAAACCTATGCCTGTACCAATTACAGCTGCAATCCAAGCATCTTGTTTTACCTCTTGAGCCATAATTCCAGGAATCACCAAGATGGTCGTACCTATAGAAAATAAAATAACTAATATTGTAAATTGTCGAGCGCTAATTTTGAAATTTTCCACTATATCCCGACTTCCCATTGCTGATTATAATTCCTATTGTTTCCTTTGTATTGTTAGAATAAACTCTTCCTTTATAGAAAGGTTGATATATCCCCGCTTTCAAATTTCTTTAGTATTTCTTGTGGCTAATACGTCCACAAATGAGCCTCTGAAAATCGCAACTAATACACTTTTAGCTAATTTTCTATAGTCAATATACTAACCACCATCTTTATACATAATTTGGATGTTTGTATACCAGTACCTTTCATCATTGAAGTGTAACTTTCTTCCAAATTATTCGTCGGTAATGTTAAGAGAAGGAGGAATACCGATGAATCGAAAAAAAGTGATACTTATTTTCAGCTTGTTTCTTTTATTGGGGGCATGCAGTAGTAATGATAAAGAAGAATCCTTGTCGAAGTCACAGGAAGGAAAAGTGGAAAGTAAAATGGACGCCTCCTTATCTGGAGAACAGGCTTCTGATAAGCAGGCGGAAAAAGAAGCGGCAACAAATGAAAGAATGGTCATCCATCAAGCACAGCTTCAGTTGAAAGTGAAAAATCTTGAAAAAACACAAATGAAGATTGAAAGAAAGGCGAACGAATACGGCGGCTATGTTGTAGAGTCGAATGTATACAGGGAAAATGAAGAGATGGTAGAAGGTTCGATTACAGTACGGATTCCGGAAGCTCGTTTTCAGGATTTTCTTGTTGATACCGAGGAGCAGGCTTCAGAAGTGGTCGAAAGAAATGTGACAGGCCAGGATGTAACAGAGCAGTATGTAGATTTAAAGGCAAGACTGAAATCAAAGCGGGCTGTGGAAGAGAGGTTACTTGCATTCATGAAGGATGCTAAGAAAACGGAAGATTTGCTGAAAATATCATCCGATCTTGCCACTGTCCAAGAGGAGATAGAGCAGCTAGTTGGGCAAATAAAGTATCTTGAAAACCAAACCTCGTTTTCAACGGTAACAATAACTTTATCGCAAGACCATATTATTGTGCCAGGTATTGATAATAAAAAATTGAATACATGGGAGAGAACGAAGAAGCAATTCGCAACGAGTGCGAATTTTTTACTTAAAGCAGTTTCAGGACTGATTGTTTTTATTATAGGAAACTTGCCGATCCTCATTATTTTAGGCGGAGTGGGTGCTGTAATTTATTGGACGCTAAAAAGAAGGAGAAAAGGTTAAATATAGATCATAAAAGGGTGCCCAAATTTGATTGGACACCCTTTTTTATTTATTTTCTCTTATGCAAACCGGATGCATAATACAAGACTACAAGCAATATGATCCAAATCGGACCGACGATCAAGGCGATTCTGGTATCTGCTGAAAAGCCGAGTATGACCATTACAAATACTAGAAAAGCAAGAGCGAAATAAGAAGTGAGTGGGAATAACGGCATCTTATACGTTAAGCCTTGTTTTTCTCCCGGACTCATTTTCTTTCTTGAGATAATCTGTGTGACAAGAATGGTTCCCCATGTCCAGAGGGCACCGAATGTAGCAACACTTGTTACGTAACCGAAGACCTTATCCGCTTCCATATAGTTAAGGTAGACGCCGAAAAGAAGCACGACAGCCGAAACAATAATGGCAACACCTGGAACGCCTGTCTTTGTTGTACGTTGGAAGCTTTTAGGTGATTCCCCTTGCTGTGCTAGGTTAAACAACATTCTGCCTGTACTAAAGATTCCGCTGTTACAAGATGAAAGGGCGGCTGTCAGTACGACAAACTGAATGATTCCTGCTGCACCTGGTATACCGATTTTATCAAACATCATAACGAATGGGCTGTCTTTTCCATTCATTTGATCCCATGGAGTAATCGATAAAATAACAGTTAGAGCTAAAACGTAAAAAAGTAAAATTCGATAAAAGACTGTATCGATTGCTCTTTTTAAAGATTTTTCAGGATTTTTGACTTCACCTGCGGTTACTCCGAGCATTTCAATTCCCAAATAAGCGAACATGACCATTTGGAAAGAGAGGATGACACCGGAAATTCCATTAGGGAAAAAACCGCCATTTTCTACAAGGTTGCCGAATCCTACTGCGATTCCACCGTTTCCGAGTCCAAAGAGAATCATTCCAAACCCAAGAACAATCATTAGAATTATCGTAACAATTTTAATTAAGGCAAACCAAAACTCCAATTCACCATAAGCCTTTACAGCAAGAAAGTTAATCGTCGTCATAATGGCAAGAGCCGCTAATGCCCAAGCCCATTGTGGGGTCCCTGGAAACCAAAACTGCATATAAATTCCGACTGCTGTAATTTCAGCCATACAGGTGGCAATCCAAACGAACCAGTAATTCCAACCGGTTATATATCCGGCAAGAGGGCCGACATATTCGCTTGCATAGCGACTAAAAGAGCCTGCGACTGGATTTTTTATCGCCATTTCCCCTAGTGCCCGCATGATAAGATAGATCATAAGCCCGCCAATTGCATACGAAATAATAATAGCTGGGCCGGCTAATTTAATCGCAGATGCCGAGCCGAGAAATAAACCGACTCCAATGGCTGCGCCAAGAGACATTAATGCGATGTGTCTTTCTTCCAATCCTCTGTGCAGTTGAGAATCTTTGGAGTTTTGCATAATTTTCCCCTTTTCTTTGTTGGAGTGTAATTTTCTCTTTCTAGTCTTTCTAGCATTTTATCACTAGTAGAGGCTAATCAATATTATTTATTGATTTTTCACATAATATTACAACTAAATAATATATTTTAATAGAAAATTTGTAAAGTAAAAAAATGAAAACGCTTACTATAAAAGGTATTAGCTATATAAAAAAAGTTGAAATTTTTATAATATTTAAATAGATTGCTATTCGAAGAAAGTATAATTATGTGATTTTTCTAAAAATTTAGACTTTGTAAGAGGAAAGAGCTGCCCTAAAAAACAGGACAGCTCTTTCCTCTTACTGCCAGATGGATGAGGCCCACTCCTGATGATCAATGAATGGGCTGCGATTATACTGATATTTATTATAAATGGTTGCATTTCGATTCCGTTCAAAGGTATCTACTGGGGACAGTTCGTTCCATTCCGGCAGGACCTCCAACTTTCTATGATAAGGATTGGTGCGGTTGTTCACTTGATTATTTAGATCTAAATTAATTTCACCACTATCACCGTAATGAACGGCCATATAAAACAGTATTCGGGCAATTTCGCTGTTCATTCAATTCACGAACCTACGCTACGTTAACTCCTTCTACGTTTGAACGGAAAATATTAATTTTTATCATAATCAATAAGAAAGCTAGCAATGAAAACACAATTCCGCTCCAGATGAGTTGATGTATTCCCAAGTGAGAAATAAACCAACCACCAATAGATGCCCCCAAAGTAATTCCAAGATTGGAAAATGAGACAAACAAGCTGTTGCCGAATTCAGGTGCTTCCTTCGCTTCAGTTGTCAACCATGTTTGGCTGACAATTAGACCACCAGAATGCACTATTCCCCAAATGAAAACCATTAGAATCATCGGAATTAAATAAGAGCCCAAATAATAAGCGAATAAATAGATTACTATATATAGAAGGGGAAACATTATTACGGTCTTAGTTATGCTTTTTTGCAAGAATCCACCAAACAAAAAGTTCCCAAAAATCATGATTAGACCAAACGCCATCAACATTACACTAATCAAAGAACCATTCATATGTGTTAATTGTCCCAAATATTCGGCAAAGTAGCTGTACACAGAAAACATCGCTGCAAAGATAAACATAACGGCTGCGATGTTTAACCATAATCCCGGTTTACGTAATATTCCAAGCTGCTTTCCATAAGACATTTTTTCCTCATTAGGCATGGAAGGAAGCCACATTAATATTCCTACAAAAGCAATCGCATTTACAACAGCCCCAAATAGGAAAGCAGTTTCTAACGAAAACTGTTCCGCGAAATAAGAAGTTAAAGGTACGCCAAATGCAAATCCGAAAGTAATTCCGGCAAAAACCTTTGTAACTGCTTGGTTACTTTTTTCCGGAGGAACAAGTTTGGCAGCAGTCACAAGAGCTATTGAAAAAAAGAGAGGATGAAAAATAGCGGGTAGAATACGGAAAACTAGCATGATATCAAATTTCGTTGTACATGCATAAATAATATTTGAAATCGTGAACATAAACACTGAGGTTAATAGAATTATTTTACGATTAATTCCAGAAGTGAGTAATGTCAAGAATGGACCTGAAATGGCAACGATTAAAGCAAATATACTTACAAGTAATCCGGCTTGTGAAGTTGTTATATTAAATTTTTGAGTTATCTGGGGTAGAACTCCCACAATACCCATTTCAGTTGTAATAATGCCGAATACGCCTAGAGCCAACATAATAATAAGCAAAGGGTTAACTTTTTTCATTAATACAAATCTCCATTCCTATTGTATATTTCTTAATTTATATAAAGATATAAATCATTTATAAAATTAAATATCTGTATATCTAGATATGTAAAAACAAAAAAAGAATGACCTCCTTTACGTTTATTTTATAGTTCTTTTTGAATGTACTCGGAAAATTCATGTATTGTTTTTTCATTCCGACGATAATAGGTCCACTTTCCGATTCGCTCAGATTCCAACAGCCCAGCTTTTTGCATTGTTAACAAATAACTAGAGATGACAGATTGTGCAAGCCCTGATTTAACCTGAATATCTCCCACACATACACCAACTTTAAAATTTAAACCTTGTTGAAAATAAGGCTTTTCATTAAAGCACTTCTCTGGATTTTTTAGCCATTGCAAAATTTGACGACGTGTATCGTTTGATAAAGCTTTATAAATTAATGTAGGTTCCATATAAATCATTATATCTATTTTTATAGATTTGTAAATGTAAAATTTACCGTTTTCATCGATAAGTAATTTGAAGATGCGGAAAAAGTAACACGAAAAAAGTGAATCTACATAGTGAATTAAGCTCTTATCGAAGGTCGTACTGTAGTAGTCCTTTCGATATTTCTGTAGGGTCATCGATGATTTCGTGCAGGGTGTTTAGCGAAGACCCTGATTTTCATAGTCATGGTAGGAGCCAACCCCGGTTCTGTCACCCACTGAATCCATGGCAGATACATCCTTTAAGCCGGGATGGGTGAAATATTCACTCAGTAACAAGGAAGAAGAGCCTTTTACCCATAAGTATAACCGTACATACCGATTTCGATGGAAATGGGAGTGAATCTATTTATCATTTCCCGCCAGAAGACTCCCTCTTCAAGCGTGTGAAGGGCGAGATGAATGGCGGTTGGTATAAGCCAAAGTTTTTTGACAAACATACGTTCGATAGTTAATAATAACTATAAGGGGGTGAAACCAATGGTCGTAAACAAAGCTTATAAATTTCGAATCTATCCAACTAAAGAACAACTAGTTCTAATCAATAAAACGATCGGCTGCTCCCGTTTTGTCTATAACTTCTTTTTAGGCAAACAAAATGAGAAAGATGCCTACTGGTATATCTGTGAAGAAATGAAGCAGAACGGCCAATTACCCTCTAATGAATGGAAAGGTTCTTTTCTGGATAAATACGCAACAATCAAAGAACTTCCAGCTTAAAGAAAGAGTATTCTTTCCTGAAAGAAGTAGACAGTATTACCTTACAGAAATCGGTGGGAAATTTAGCAGATTCCTATAGTCGATATTATAAAAAGCAAAATAAGTCACCATAACCGGTGTCAAAAATGAGCGAATAAAGATATTACATAATAGGGGAATTTAGGGGAATAGCCCGGGAAATATCGAAGGGTGTTATGGAAATAGTCATGGAAACGAAAAACCGTCAGCATTCTACTGACGGTTTTTCTACTCTTTTTTTATAATAAGACTTTGGATGAAACTTAATAACAATGAACCGATTAGGGCTCCCCAAAAAGATTCTATTTCAAAGCCACTGACAACATAGGATGTAATTTGGAACGTGAAGGCATTGATAATGAACGAAAACAAGCCGAAGGTTAGGATAGTGATCGGCAAAGCGATAAGTTGAAGAATTGGTTTAACTAGCATGTTCATGATTGATAATATAAAAACCGCCAGTAGAGCTGTACCATAAGATTTTATCGTGATGGAGTCGAGAAGCCAGTCAATAACGAGTAAAATCAACCCGTTGATAAGAAATCGCATTATTATATTCATGAAAAACTCCTCCTGAAGACACTTTTCTACACTAATCATTATACTAAAATTTTATGAATTTCAGTTATATGTTTGCTGAATTGTCACAAAAAAATAACGATTCGATACGTTTTCTTGCAGATAATAAAAAGCCCCATAATTGGGGCTTTCAGACTGTAGACAAACTCGATGAAAATCGAGTTTGTCTACAGTCTTTTTTAGGGGTTGTAAAAATTCGAACGTTGATTTCCACTCCAGGAACTCGCTTTCCGCGGGCGGTCAGGGAGCCTCCTCGGCGCCTTTGCGCCTGTGGGGTCTCCCTTGGACACGCTTTTCCCGCAGGAGTCTCGCACCTTCCGTTCCAATCAACTTTGTTTTAACAATTAGAAATAAACACTTTTTCCTACAGTCTTTTTTGTTTTAATATAGGAGTATTAAAACTTGAGGTGATGACGATGCTTTCGAAACATAATTCTATTCAGCGAGATCAACTTGAAATGATTACTTTGGATCAACTGGTGCCAGCGAACCATTTGGTTCGTAAAATTGAGGGGGCCATTGACTTCACTTTCATTTATGACTTGGTGAAAGAGATGTATTCAGAGATAGGCCGCCTAAGTATTGATCCAGTTATTTTAGTTAAATTGACATTCATTCAATATACCTTCGGTATTCGTTCGATGCGTAAAACGATTGAAGAAGTTGAAACGAATATGGCTTACCGTTGGTTTTTAGGTTACGGTTTCCATGATAAAGTACCTCACTTCTCAACGTTCGGGAAAAATTATGAGCGTCGCTTTAAAGATACAGACCTGTTTGAACAGATTTTTTATCGTATCTTAATGACAGCCTCAGAAAGAAAGTTAATTAGTGCAGAGCACGTATTCGTTGATTCAACACATGTGAAAGCCAGTGCGAATAAGCGGAAATTCGAAAAGAAAATCGTTCGTAAGGAAACACGAGCATATCAAGGACGCCTTCAAGAAGAAATAAATCAAGATCGTGAAAACAATGGAAAGAAGCCTTTTCCACCGGATAAATTTGATAAAGAAGAAACCAAAGAAATTAAAGAAAGTTCAACTGACCCTGAGAGTGGCTACTATGTAAAAGATGAACGAACAAAACAGTTTGCCTATTCATTTCATGCGGCTGCAGACCGCAACGGTTTTGTGCTGGGGACGATTGTAACACCAGGAAATACGCATGATAGTCATACCTTAGAGCCTCTTGTTGAACAAGTGATTGAGAAAGTTGGAAAACCTGAAGCTGTTGCCGCAGATGCAGCTTACAAAACACCAGCCATTACAAGCTACCTTTTTGGGAAAGAAATCACACCAGCTTTACCCTATACACGTCCACGAACAAAAGAAGGGTTCTTTCGCAAGCATGACTATGTTTACGATGAACATTTTAATTGTTATCTCTGCCCATCGGGCGAGATTTTAAAGTACTCAACAACAAATAAAGAGGGCTATCGCGAGTACAAATCACCCAAACACACTTGTGCGACATGCTCATTTTTATCACAGTGTACAGTAAGCAAAGACCATCAAAAAGTGGTGACACGCCATATCTGGCAAAATTATATGGAAGAAGCAGATCATCTGCGTCACCACAAGGATGTAAAACCTATATATGCGAAACGCAAAGAAACAATAGAGCGTGTATTCGCAGATGCAAAAGAAAAGCATGGTATGCGTTGGACTACTTTAAGGGGACTTAAAAAATTGTCGATGCAGGCGATGCTTACATTCGCTGTCATGAATTTAAAGAAGATTGCCAATTGGACATGGCAAGGTCCAATAATGGCTTAATAAAGTGGGCTCGTAGAGGCCCAATCTCTTAATCTTGATCAAAATTCAAAGGGAATTTCAAAAGGGGTCCAGAATTAAAACATTCTGGACCCCTTTTGTCTACAAACTGAAAGCCCCATAATTGGGGCTTTAACCAGTTTAGTTACTAGCGATAATCTTTTCGAAATCACTCAATTCTTTTGAGTTTTTAAGCTTTAAATTTGTGTTTAAAGATAGTAGAGCACTTTCGATGAGAAAGTGGCGCGGCTCACCTTTTTGCAGAAATTCTTCTTGGATAAAGTGAACTAATTTTAAGTGTTTTACCCGTTCTGCTTCATCTTGGAAAAGTTTTAAGATGACTTTTTTAAGTTCGGCTGTAGAGTGAAGGAGAGCAGTGTGAAAATCCTGTTTCGTATCGAAACATTCTGGCAACCATTGCTTTATATAATCAGGATCGAGAAGCTGTACTCCTGATTGGCTCACATCATCGAAAAGAGTTTTAAGCCTATCAACACAATAACGAATTATTTCAGTAGGGTTGAAATCAGGCTCTTTAGCTAACGCATTAAAATGAATGGTTTGGTGCATCATCCCTGAATAAAGTATGGCACAATCTAATATATAAGGTTTTTTCTCTTCGCCGAATATTTCTAGAAACCGTTTTGATAGCCAATGTATATGTTTGAATTTTGCATGTGTAATAAAGTTTTTAAGTTCGGTATCATTTGAAATCATTATTTCTTCAAATAAGGAAAATAGTTTATTACTTCTATTGGAGTGTATTTGTAATTCAGATTGTTTGATGAATATTTCAATATCCGCAACATTTTGACCGATTAATAGTTCATTACTTTCATGTTCGAATTTTTCTTGGGTCGAGATAAAGACAGCTTTAAGCAGTTCACTTTTAGAAGAAAAGTAGTTATAAAATGTCCCTTTTGAAATACCGCTATAGTCCAAAATATCCTGAATAGATGTTGCTTGATAACCCTTTTCAATAAATAACTGGTGTGCATACTTAACTACAAGTTGTTTCCGTTCATTCATATAAATCACCCTTACTCTTATTGGACGGTCATTTTAACGTAATAGTATCTTATTTTCTATACGAACACAAACCAGTATTTTCACAATTGTTTTATTGCTTAATTCCAGGAAGGGAGTGGTGTCAGGAAAAATGAACGATAAGTTTAATAGAAGAAAAAGTAATAGGGTTCAACATCAATAAAACGGCGGCTGTATAGGGTGGATAGCGACCTTTATATCAGGTGGATTCATAGCTTTCCTAAACTAAGCTTTAGCGAATGTGGCGCTACCATCGATTAGGTGTGGCGTTTTTTTAGGTCCTTCATAAAGTGTGTTTGATCAGATACCGGAATCACTCAAAAACAATAAAAGCATTAGTTCATAAAAAAGAGCTGCCATTCCTTATATAAGGATGGCAGCTCTTTTGCTTGTGATTTTAAAAAAGAAAATAGAAGTGAACATTGTCACATGCGAATCTTATGCTTTGTTATAAAATGAGAGAGTGATCTAGATTTATCCAATTTTTAAGAAAATAATGGAAAATATTTAGACTTTTCTTCATTCTCGATTAATAACTTATTAGATATAGAAATGATAAAATCATGCAGTATGAAGGAAAAGTGACATTGAAGTGAAATACCAGTAAAAGGGATGAAAAAATCGAAGAAACTTGTAGTAAAGCGATTTGTAAAATTTGATATTTCCTTTTACTGGATTTAAAATAAAAGTATAAACAATTATAACCTTAATGAATTAATTATTATATTAAAATTATTATAAATAAGTATTGATTTTTTTCTGATAAGGCTTATCATTATATACATAAATAATAATGAAAAGGTGGTTCAATTATGACTAATAAGAAAAACCTTACAACTAGCTGGGGTGCACCAGTTGGAGATAACCAAAATTCAATCACTGCGGGACAACGTGGCCCTGTACTCATTCAAGATGTACACTTATTAGAAAAATTAGCGCACTTTAACCGTGAGCGTGTGCCTGAACGGGTAGTTCATGCAAAAGGTGCCGGTGCATTCGGTACTTTCGAAGTAACGAACGACCTTTCTAAGTATACGAAAGCTAAGCTTTTCAATGGTGTTGGCAAGAAGACAGATTTATTTATCCGTTTTTCTACAGTAGCTGGCGAATTAGGCTCAGCTGATACAGTTCGTGATCCACGCGGATTTGCTGTTAAATTCTACACGGAAGAAGGAAACTACGATATCGTTGGTAACAATACGCCTGTATTCTTTATCCGCGATGCGATCAAATTCCCCGATTTCATCCATACACAAAAGAGAGATCCAAGAACACATTTGAAAAACCCGACTGCGGTCTGGGATTTTTGGTCACATTCTCCAGAATCTTTACACCAAGTAACGATTCTAATGTCTGACCGAGGCATTCCGGCTACACTTCGTCATACACATGGTTTTGGAAGCCATACATTTAAATGGGTGAATGATGAAGGACAAGGCGTTTGGGTGAAATATCACTTTAAGACAGAACAAGGCATCAAAAATCTTGATGTGAATCTTGCTGCAAAACTTGCGGGTGAAAACCCTGATTACCATACGGAAGATCTTTTCAATGCAATTGAAAAAGGCGACTTCCCTGCATGGAAATTATACGTACAAATCATGCCTTTGGAAGATGCAGATACCTACCGTTTCGATCCATTTGATGTAACAAAAGTATGGTCTCAAAAAGATTACCCGTTAATCGAACTTGGCCGGATGGAATTGAATAGGAATCCTGAAAACTATTTTGCAGAAGTAGAGCAAGCTACGTTCTCACCAGGAACATTCGTACCAGGAATTGAAGCTTCTCCAGACAAAATGCTTCAAGGACGTCTATTTGCATATGGTGATGCACACCGTTACCGTGTTGGTTCTAACCACAACCAACTTCCGGTTAACCGTCCGAAAGTGGAAGCAAGCAACTATCAACGTGATGGCTTCATGCGTGCGGATGACAATGGCAAGGGTTCAGTTTATTATGAACCTAATAGTTTTGATGGCCCTGCTGAAACAGCTGAAAATAAAACCACTCCATTTGAAGTGACTGGGCAAGTTGCACAAGTAGGACATAACAGTGATGACCACTACACTCAAGCAGGTGACTTATACCGCCTATTGAGTGAAGAAGAAAAAACTAGACTTGTAGAGACTATTGTGGGAGCAATGAAACCAGTCGAATTAGAAGAAATCAAACTTCGCCAAATTGGCCATTTCTACAAAGCTGATCCAGAATACGGAACACGCATTGCTGAAGGTCTAGGCTTAGTAGTACCAGAAGAAGCAAGAAGCATAAAATAATGAATTCTTAATCTTAACTAAAAGCAAACAGGCATCCATTTATAAATGGATGCCTGTATTTATTTGAAGGTTAAACGGCTTGATGTGGAGAAAATTGAGCTGGGTTATTTGACCAATGTGACAGTGAGGCCAACCAAAGCGGTTTGTATTTGTGTATTGGCACAGCCCATTATTGGGATGAAAATTGGCAATAATTTGGTCAAACCAGCATACATTTGGATAAGTGGAGGTGCAGTATGGACGTTTTTGTGCGGCAGAATGATTCCTTGTGGCATTATAGCCAATTATTCAATGTGAATTATCAACTGATAATTGATTCCAATAGCGGGATTGATCCTCTTGCCCTTAAGATAGGACAGAAGATCAAAATTCCGGGCTTTACGACGACTGGTCATCATATTAAGAAAGGGGATTCCTTATGGGCGATTGCCAAATCACGCAATCTTCCATTGGATGCACTATTTTTGGTTAATCCTAGTCTCAATGCGAATGCCTTGAAAATTGGCCAGACGATTTCTGTACCATTAAGGATTACTTGGAGGCTTGTTCAAGGAAATCAGGAATATGATTATCAAATGATGATGAATGATGTAAAACGACTGAAAAGCATTTATCCTTTTATTAAAACATCCTCGATTGGAGATTCGGTTCTCGGGAGGGAGATCCCTGAAGTGCTGATTGGGAATGGTGACAAACGAGTGCACTATGATGGTTCATTTCATGCAAATGAGTGGATTACGACCCCTGTGATTATGACTTTTTTAAATGATTATTTAATGGCAATCACGAATCAAACTGGGATCCGCAGTCTATCTCTGTTCCCTTATTATCAGCAGACGATGCTATCTCTCGTTCCGATGGTGAATCCTGATGGAGTGGAGCTGGTTCTAAAAGGACCACCTGCTGATGCCTCATTGAAATCACAGCTCGTGGAATGGAATAATAATAGCGAGGATTTTTCCGGCTGGAAAGCTAATATCAATGGAGTCGATCTGAATGATCAGTTTCCCGCCAAATGGGAGCTAGAACAAGCTCGCAATATGGTAACGAAGCCAGGACCAGCAAATTATTCTGGAAAAGGTCCGCTAACGCAGCCAGAGGCAATTGCGATGGCTGATTTGACAAGAAAACGTGATTTTGACAGAGTGCTTGCTTTTCATACCCAAGGGGAGGTCATTTATTGGGGGTTTGAAGATTTGGAACCACCCGAGTCTAAAACGATCGTCAATGAATTTGCGAGGGTCAGCGGTTATGAGCCCGTCAAATCCGCTAATAGTTATGCAGGATATAAGGATTGGTTTATTCAGGATTGGCGGAGGCCAGGGTTTACCGTTGAACTCGGCAAAGGAAAAAACCCGCTTCCTTTAACACAATTTGATGAGATTTATCAGAAAACGCTGGGGATTTTTTTAGCTGGTTTGTATATGTGAATTTGTCCATGTGAAAAAGCTCAACTCCGGGTCTTTAGGGGAAGAGCTTTTAGTCTTATAAACTATTAGACCGGAAACGATGAGGGCTGCTTCAATAATAAGGTAAAGTTTGAATTTCCTTATTGATTGCATGATTAACTCGTTTTTAAGCCTAAAAGTAACGATTTTTCTCCAGCATTCGTATTACTTAAATTGCAGCCCTTACCTAAAAGGTATACTAATAGTTTTACGGTAAAGAAGCTTGACTCCTTTAGCGCTAGTATCGGCCCCACCTACGCCAGATACATTGACGGCCACGCATGCCATCCAACCTAAGTTTATTATAATAGAAAGCGCTTACATTTACAAAAAAAATCGTAGAACAAATTTCGACATCTACTTCTGTATACCCACCTTAGTGAAGGGAATTTGACTTCTCACTGAGGTGGGATTCTTTAGTGTTAACCATGTTAACGAGCGATGAATTCCTGAAGTTTTTTTGTTAGGCCGCCATTGCCAAATTTAATGAACTTTGTCTTTCCAGCTGCCTGTTCTGGAGAAGTAGCAAATTCCAAGAAGGCTAAAAGGTTGATCCGACGGTTAAGGATATGGATGATACCATATTCATAAAACCAATTATCAATCGTATTGTAAACTCCTTTATTCAGCGAATATTGCTGCTGGCACCATTGAAAAAATTTTCTATCAGGCAGATGTAGGTACTCCATCTCTTCTAAGCGGGTATTTTTTTTCTCCTTCATAATAGGGAACATAGGCCTTAGTAATTCTTTTTGCAAAGTAAATTCCTCCCTCATTTGATAATAACGAAAAGGCCCCCTATTCATGTTGTTGAATAGAGAGCCTCTAGTGAACTAGTCAGCCGATATATTTTATTATATAAAACCAGCATAAAACATATTAATCTTAGTTGTCAAGTGTGAATTAAATATTGGTTTTTGTGTTAAGCGTTTTATTTGTTAAAAAACCTGTATTTATTACGTTCACTTGCTATTAATAGAGAAAAATAAATGAAAAGACGAATAAAATTTTGTGTTTATTCATTTATAGTTCGTATATAATGGTTTTGAAGACATGGAGGGGGAGAGACTGGATGTATAAATCGAAAAAGATTTTATTATTAGGTTCGGGTGAATTAGGTAAAGAGGTCATTCTTGAAGCACAGCGTCTTGGTGTAGAGACCGTTGCCGTAGACCGCTATGAACAGGCACCTGCAATGCAAGTTGCTCATCGAAGTTATGTCATCGATATGCTGGATGCGAATCAGCTTAGGGAAATTGTTGAAAAAGAACAACCCGATTTAATTGTGCCGGAAATTGAGGCTATTGCCACATCTGAATTAATCAAATTAGAGGATGAGGGCTTTCATGTCATTCCAACAGCAAGAGCGGCTAAGTTAACAATGGATCGTGAAGGAATTAGAAGGTTGGCTTCTGAAACACTAGAGCTTCCAACTGCTGCTTACAAATTTGCTGATACATATGAAGAATTTGTCCTAGCTGCCAAAGAGATTGGGTTTCCTAATGTCGTAAAACCGCTAATGAGTTCTTCAGGGAAAGGGCAAAGTGTCTGCCGTACGGAAGATGATCTTGAAGAATGTTGGCAAATTGCGATGGAAGGCGGCCGGGTTCAAAATGGACGAGTGATAATTGAAGAATTTATTCGTTTTGATTCTGAAATCACGCTCCTTACTGTTCGTGCAGTAAATGGAACGATGTTTTGTGCTCCAATCGGTCATATTCAGCAGGGTGGGGACTATATTGAATCTTGGCAACCTCATAATATGACAGAAGCACAAATCGTAGAGGCGAAAAGAATTGCCCAAGCCATTACAGATGAACTTGGAGGATACGGATTATTTGGGGTAGAACTTTTCCTATCTGGAGATAAAGTCTATTTCAGTGAAGTTTCTCCACGCCCGCATGATACAGGGCTAGTGACATTAGCTACCCAAAATTTATCGGAGTTTGCCCTGCATGTAAGAGCAATTCTAGGGTTTCCAATTCCAGAAATCACGCTGATTACTCCAGGAGCCAGCCGTCCGTTAAAAGCGCCAGTTGAGTTATCGGAATATTCTATAGTTGGTGTTGAACAAGCCTTGGCTTTGCCGAATACACAAGTGCGCGTCTTTGGAAAACCGGTCACGAAGGTTGGTAGAAGGGTAGCTGTTGCTTTATCTTCCGCCGATTCAGTCGAAATTGCGCGAGTGAATGCAGCCCGTGCTTTGGAATGTTTGAAGGTAGAGAAGTAATATTAAAAAGCGCTCTGGAATAGAGCGCTTCAGACTGTAGACAAACTTGATGAAAATCGAGTTTGTCTACAGTTTTTTTGAGGGGGTGTAAAAATTCGACGTTGATTTCCACTCCAGGCACTCGCTTTCCGCGGGCGGTCAGGGAGCCTCCTCGGCGCCTTTGCGCCTGTGGGGTCTCCCTTGGACACGCATTTCCCGCAGGAGTCTCGCACCTTCCGTTCCAATCAACTTTGTTTTAACAATTAGATATAACCACTTTTGCCTACAGTCCTTTTTGTTTTAATATAGAAGTATTAAAACTTGAGGTGATGACGATGCTTTCGAAACATAATTCTATTCAGCGAGATCAACTTGAAATGATCACTTTGGATCAACTGGTGCCAGCGAACCATTTGGTTCGTAAAATTGAGGGAGCCATTGACTTCACTTTCATTTATGACTTGGTGAAAGATATGTATTCAGAGATAGGGCGCCCAAGTATTGATCCAGTTATTTTAGTTAAATTGACATTCATTCAATATACCTTCGGTATTCGTTCGATGCGTAAAACGATTGAAGAAGTTGAAACGAATATGGCTTACCGTTGGTTTTTAGGTTACGGTTTCCATGATAAAGTACCTCACTTCTCAACGTTCGGGAAAAATTATGAGCGTCGCTTTAAAGATACAGACCTGTTTGAACGGATTTTTTATCGTATCTTAATGACAGCTTCAGAAAGAAAGTTAATAAGTGCAGAGCACGTATTCGTTGATTCAACACATGTGAAAGCCAGTGCGAATAAGCGAAAATTCGAAAAGAAAATCGTTCGTAAGGAAACACGAGCATATCAAGGACGCCTTCAAGAAGAAATAAATCAAGATCGTGAAAACAATGGAAAGAAGCCTTTTCCACCGGATAAATTTGATAAAGAAGAAACCAAAGAAATTAAAGAAAGTACAACTGACCCTGAGAGTGGCTACTATGTAAAAGATGAACGAACAAAACAGTTTGCCTATTCATTTCATGCGGCTGCGGACCGCAACGGTTTTGTGCTGGGGACGATTGTAACACCGGGAAATACGCATGATAGTCATATCTTAGAGCCTCTTGTTGAACAAGTGATTGAGAAAGTTGGAAAACCTGAAGCTGTTGCCGCAGATGCAGCTTACAAAACACCAGCCATTACAAGCTACCTTTTTGGGAAAGAAATCACACCAGCTTTACCCTATACACGTCCACGAACAAAAGAAGGGTTCTTTCGCAAGCATGACTATGTTTACGATGAACATTTTGATTGTTATCTCTGCCCATCGGGCGAGATTTTAAAGTACTCAACAACAAATAAAGAGGGCTATCGCGAGTACAAATCACCCAAACACACTTGTGCGACATGCTCATTTTTATCACAGTGTACAGTAAGCAAAGACCATCAAAAAGTGGTGACACGCCATATCTGGCAAAATTATATGGAAGAAGCAGATCATCTGCGTCATCACAAGGATGTAAAACCTATATATGCGAAACGTAAAGAAACAATAGAGCGTGTATTCGCAGATGCAAAAGAAAAGCATGGTATGCGTTGGACTACTTTAAGGGGACTTAAAAAATTGTCGATGCAGGCGATGCTTACTTTCGCTGCCATGAATTTAAAGAAGATAGCCAATTGGACATGGCAAGGTCCAAGAATGGCTTAATAAAGTGGGCTCGTAGAGGCCCAATCTCTTAATCATGAGCAAAATTCAAAGGGAATTTCAAAAGGGGTCCGGAATTAAAACATTCCGAACCCCTTTTGTCTACAAACTGAAGCGCTCTGGAATAGAGCGCTTCAGACTGTAGACAAACTCGATGAAAATCGAGTTTGTCTACAGTTTTTTTGAGGGGGTGTAAAAATTCGAACGTTGATTTCCACTCCAGGCACTCGCTTTCCGCGGGCGGTCAGGGAGCCTCCTCGGCGCCTTTGCGCCTGTGGGGTCTCCCTTGGACACGCTTTTCCCGCAGGAGTCTCGCACCTTCCGTTCCAATCAACTTTGTTTTAACAATTAGAAATAAACACTTTTTCCTACAGTCTTTTTTGTTTTAATATAGGAGTATTAAAACTTGAGGTGATGACGATGCTTTCGAAACATAATTCTATTCAGCGAGATCAACTTGAAATGATTACTTTGGATCAACTGGTGCCAGCGAACCATTTGGTTCGTAAAATTGAGGGGGCCATTGACTTCACTTTCATTTATGACTTGGTGAAAGAGATGTATTCAGAGATAGGCCGCCCAAGTATTGATCCAGTTATTTTAGTTAAATTGACATTCATTCAATATACCTTCGGTATTCGTTCGATGCGTAAAACGATTGAAGAAGTTGAAACGAATATGGCTTACCGTTGGTTTTTAGGTTACGGTTTCCATGATAAAGTACCTCACTTCTCAACGTTCGGGAAAAATTATGAGCGTCGCTTTAAAGATACAGACCTGTTTGAACAGATTTTTTATCGTATCTTAATGACAGCCTCAGAAAGAAAGTTAATTAGTGCAGAGCACGTATTCGTTGATTCAACACATGTGAAAGCCAGTGCGAATAAGCGGAAATTCGAAAAGAAAATCGTTCGTAAGGAAACACGAGCATATCAAGGACGCCTTCAAGAAGAAATAAATCAAGATCGTGAAAACAATGGAAAGAAGCCTTTTCCACCGGATAAATTTGATAAAGAAGAAACCAAAGAAATTAAAGAAAGTTCAACTGACCCTGAGAGTGGCTACTATGTAAAAGATGAACGAACAAAACAGTTTGCCTATTCATTTCATGCGAGTCGCAGACCGCAACGGTTTTGTGCTGGGGACGATTGTAACACCAGGAAATACGCATGATAGTCATATCTTAGAGCCTCTTGTTGAACAAGTGATTGAGAAAGTTGGAAAACCTGAAGCTGTTGCCGCAGATGCAGCTTACAAAACACCAGCCATTACAAGCTACCTTTTTGGGAAAGAAATCACACCAGCTTTACCCTATACACGTCCACGAACAAAAGAAGGGTTCTTTCGCAAGCATGACTATGTTTACGATGAACATTTTAATTGTTATCTCTGCCCATCGGGCGAGATTTTAAAGTACTCAACAACAAATAAAGAGGGCTATCGCGAGTACAAATCACCCAAACACACTTGTGCGACATGCTCATTTTTATCACAGTGTACAGTAAGCAAAGACCATCAAAAAGTGGTGACACGCCATATCTGGCAAAATTATATGGAAGAAGCAGATCATCTGCGTCACCACAAGGATGTAAAACCTATATATGCGAAACGCAAAGAAACAATAGAGCGTGTATTCGCAGATGCAAAAGAAAAGCATGGTATGCGTTGGACTACTTTAAGGGGACTTAAAAAATTGTCGATGCAGGCGATGCTTACATTCGCTGCCATGAATTTAAAGAAGATTGCCAATTGGACATGGCAAGGTCCAATAATGGCTTAATAAAGTGGGCTCGTAGAGGCCCAATCTCTTAATCTTGATCAAAATTCAAAGGGAATTTCAAAAGGGGTCCAGAATTAAAACATTCTGGACCCCTTTTGTCTACAAACTGAAGCGCTCTGGAATAGAGCGCTTTTTTTTACTTTAGACATGATTGTCCATCTCCATGGTTAATCCATAAAATCCACAACTAAGTTCGACTAGTTACAGCCCTGCTCCAGGGGGATGTGAAGAATAACACAGCATCGGCTGCCTCTTCAGGGGCAGTCACTTTTTGGAGTGGAGTACTTTCTATTATCATCTGGAAAACCTCATCTGAAGTAGCAGAACTGGCATCCGTTTGTTGAAGCAGTCCACCTCGAACTATATTACGATGACTCCGTCTTTTCCTAATTTGTATTTACTCTGTCTTAATAATTAAACCGCTGCATTTTTACATTTCCTTGACACTAGGTTCATCTTCTTCCCTTATAGTTTAATTAAATATATGAACTAATTTATGGGAGGTCATTTTTTTGAAGAGTAAATTGAGTAAAAGATTTTTGCCTATTACCCTCGTTTCTGCCTTAGCAATTGGAAGTTTAACATGGTCCACAACTAATGAAGATGCGTTGGCAAAGGAAAAATCACAAAAATCACCAGAAATTAGAAACGTCATTTTCTTGATAGGTGACGGCATGGGTGTTTCCTATACCTCCGCTTACCGGTATTTAAAAGATAATCCTGCTACTTCAGTGGCAGAAAGGACAGAGTTTGATAAATACTTGGTTGGTCAGCAGATGACATACCCAGAGGATTCTGCACAAAACATAACGGATTCAGCTTCAGCGGCAACGGCGATGTCTGCAGGTGTGAAAACCTATAACGCTGCAATCGCTGTTGATAATGATAAATCCAATGTCAAAACGGTGTTGGAAGCCGCAAAGGAAAGAGGAAAAGCGACTGGACTTGTTGCGACTTCGGAAATCACTCATGCTACACCAGCCTCCTTTGGTGCACATGATGAAAGCCGGAAAAACATGAATGCTATTGCGGATGATTATTATAAGGAATTAATTAATGGCAAACATAAGATTGACGTCCTGCTAGGTGGTGGGAAATCCAATTTTGTCCGACCGGATATTGATTTGACGAAAGCCTTCAAAAAAGATGGCTATAGTTATGTAACCGATAAAAATCAAATGTTAAAGGATAAAAATAAACAGGTTCTTGGTTTGTTTGCTTCAGAAGGACTACCGAAAATGATTGATCGTCCAAACGAAACTCCTTCTTTGAAAGACATGACAAATTCAGCCATTCAGCGTTTGAACAAAGATAAAGATGGGTTCTTCTTGATGGTTGAAGGAAGCCAAGTCGATTGGGCTGGACATGATAATGACATTGTAGGTGCGATGAGTGAAATGGAGGACTTTGAAAAAGCATACAAAGCGGCCATTGAATTTGCAAAGAAAGACAAGCATACCTTGGTAGTGGCGACTGCTGACCATTCTACTGGAGGATTCTCAATTGGAGCAAAGGGTATTTATAACTGGTTCGGTGAACCGATTAAGGCTGCAAAACGTACACCTGACTTTATGGCTGATGCGATCGTAAAAGGCGCGGATGTAGAAAAGACTTTAAAACAATATATTGATCAAAATAAAGTCAAGCTGACTAAAGATGAAATCAAAACGGTTTCAGATGCAGCTAAAACAAAAAATGTGACGAACATCGATAATGCTATAGAAGCAATATTTGATAATCGGACTAATACCGCGTGGACAACCGGCGGTCATACAGGTGAAGATGTACCGGTCTATGCATACGGTCCATATAAAGAGCGCTTTGCCGGCCAGGTTGATAATACGGACCAGGCTAAGATCATCTTTGATCTATTAAAGAAAAGGTAATGAATTCTGGGAGGGATTCCGTGAACAAACTAATTATTGGTGCCCTTTTATTAACCACATTTGGTGCTCTAAACACTCAACCAGCTTTTGACGAACAGAAAGGGAAAGAAAAAACGGAGGAAGTTGCACAACCATTGGTGAAAAAGGATGTCTATGTTCCGAATCCACAACTTCCTGATGATATTAACCTGAAACAAATCGGCCAAACGGTTTCCGATGCAAAAGGTGACCTAACATTAAAGGCCTATAATAAGGCAAATGAGTCTCTGAAGGTCGGTCCGATTGAGGTAGTAATCAAAGATATAAAGGTGATGCATGCCTTCCCGGATTACAGTATGATTGATTTCTTTCATGGATACACACATGATGACGAATTCGATATCGTAAAAGTGAATGTTGAAATCAAAAATACTTCAGAGAAAAACGTTATGTTCTCCCCGGTTGCTTTTCTGGAAACTGACAGTGGGAAACATATGACATGGGAAGATGACATCTACTTAGAAGAGCTGAACGGGGAAATAGAAGGAAATGGCTCAAAGCAGGGGAACATTGGTTTCATTCTAAGTGCTAAAGATGTGAAGGGAATTTCCTTTATGACAAGTGATGCGATTGATAGTCAAGGGAAGGTCCTTTCAAAAGGTAAGTCCATGGAATTTACTTTTTAATAATAGTGGTGTATGAATGCCTTGCAAAAATCAAATACTAGGACATGTGATAGGGATGACCTATCACGTGTACAGAATATCCAAATCCTATTGATGAGGTGATACAGAATGAGTTATAAAGATCAATTAGATCCACATTCTCAAAAGTTTCACCATAACTGGACAAGACCTAAGCGTTCCAAGTCTCAAGTAAATGGCCATACGCAAGAATCGCAAACAAACATTAAACTAAAAAGTAATGCAAAGGCTCACAAGTGGTAACGGATATTTCTGATAAAGAAGGAGACTCTTAACGGGTCTTCTTCTTTATATGTTGGGGTAAAGTATACATAGGACCGTGATATAGGTTTTTAATATATGTGTTCTTTCACTGATTTCCATGATTGCAATCTATATCGCTTATAAACGCTCAAATAAGGCATGCATGGCTTTTCCTTCATAATTATGATAACATTTACCTTTAGGAATAAAGCAGAGCCGGGCGTAAGTTGCCAGGCGTTGACACAGGGCGCAGCAATTTTGGTTTTGTGCATATTAACCATCAAAGGGTAAACAGGCCCAATGTTGGAAGTTTTACCTTACACAAATAGAGGACGTGATTTTTAATGATAAATATTGAGATCCCTGCAGCGGATATAAGCATTAAACAAAGGAAACAAGTAATAGAGGGAGACGAAGCGATCATCCCAGAAATTTACGGGTTCATTGATTTTCATTTAATTCCCCGTGATAAAGGCGGCATCATCATGTTTTATAACGAAAATGATGAGCTGATTTTTGTCGGAAAAGCACGTAAATTAAGACAAAGAGTCAAAAAACATTTCGAGGATAATGTTTCTCCGATTAAGTTACACCGTAATGAAGTCAAAAAAATTGACATTCTTGTTGTAGAAGACGCAATGGAACGTGAAATCTATGAAACGTACATGATCAACAAACTTCATGCAAAATACAATATCGACAAAGTGTTTTATAAATAATAAGAATCAACTATGAAAAGCTGACTGCCTATGCAATCAGCTTTTTTTGTTACATCTAAAGTACAAAAATAAGTCCGTACATTTACAGTTTCTTGATGTTAGGTTAACATTGTTGGTTTATATTTGAAGTATTCCAATACATTTTCAGGAGGTTGCTATTGAAGAAAATACTTTGTAAAAAGGTGTTAGTTATCTCGGTAGGGACAGTGATTGCCTTTGGGAATTTAACGTGGTCCGTGTCACAAGCTTCTAAACTGGCGAAACAACGAGAGATTGAATCTTTTGAACAAGAGACAGTAAAATCTTCAGAGTTGGAAATGGTGGAATAAGGTTAAAATTGGTGATGTAGCTTAATGTGAATATGACAATAACACTGGAGGTTCTTTACACATGCTGTTATGTGTGATTGGGCCTCCATTTATTTTTATTTTTATGATTCTTATACTATTAAAAAAGGTGTAATGGAAGGAAAATTGAAATCAATAAAATTTTTAAAAAAACTTGCAAATAGTAATGATTACGTTTTATTATAAGGGGGTGGATTTAAACAGAAAGTAATCCTATGGTATAAATCGTAATGATTTTGATTTGTGAATGGATTTAAAATGCAGATATGTTTAAGGAGTGTTTGTGAATGAGAAATAAGAAAATCCCCGTTACGGTTTTAAGTGGATACCTTGGTGCGGGAAAGACGACGCTGCTGAATCATATCCTTGAAAATCGAGAGAATCTGAAGGTTGCGGTCATCGTCAATGATATGAGTGAGGTCAATATTGATGCGTCCCTTGTCAAACAGGGAGGGTTTACTCGGACAGATGAAAAGTTGGTGGAAATGCAGAACGGTTGCATATGCTGTACACTTCGTGAGGATTTAATGATTGAGGTTGAAAAGCTGTCCACAAAAGGTAATATCGACTATATTGTGATTGAATCGACTGGTATCAGTGAACCCGTTCCAGTCGCTCAAACCTTCACGTATGTTGATGAAAACGTGGGAATTGATTTATCAAAATTTTGTCGGCTCGATACGATGGTTACCGTTGTTGATGCGAAGAACTTTTGGCAGGATTACGCTTCAGGGGAAACTCTTATTGATCGAATGCAGGCAACCGATGAGGCCGATCAGAGGGAAGTGGTTGATCTATTGATTGACCAAATAGAGTTCGCTAATGTGATTCTTTTAAATAAAATCGATTTAATGAAAGCAGAAGAAGTTGCGGAATTGAACGCGGTTCTTCAAAAAATAAATCCTGATGCGCGGATCATTGAAACGAGTCATTCCCAGGTGCCGCTAAAAGAAGTCATGAACACCCATCTGTTCGATTTTGAAAAGGCGAGCCAAGGAGCAGGCTGGATAAAGGAATTAAATGAAGAGCATATTCCAGAAACCGAAGAATATGGGATAGCCTCCTTCGTTTACAGAAGGAAAAAGCCATTTCATCCATCGCGGCTGATGACGTGGTTAGAAAGTTGGCCGGTGGAAGTGGTGAGGGCAAAGGGCTTCCTTTGGTTGGCATCGAGAAATGATACAGCAGGCCTGCTATCACAGGCTGGACCGTCATTAATGATCCAGGGAGCAGGTAAATGGATTGCAGCTTATCCTAAAGATGAACAACAGCAGATATTGCAGGATGAACCTGAATTGTTGAAAAGCTGGGATGATCTTTACGGAGACCGGATGACGGAACTAGTGATGATTGGCATTCAAATGAATCAACAGGAAATCGAAAATGAATTAGATCAATGCTTGTTGACGGAAATAGAGTTGCAGCAGGATTGGTCTCAGTATGAAGATCCATTACCTGCTTTTACGGAAATAGTTCATTAAAAAACTAAATAGGAGGAAACAAAGATGAGAGTAAACATCACTTTAGCATGCACAGAAACAGGGGACCGAAATTATATCACAACGAAAAACAAGCGGAATAACCCGGATCGAATTGAATTGAAAAAGTACTGCCCGCGTTTAAAGAAACACACGCTTCACCGTGAAACGAAGTAATTTTGAATTTTAAATCGTAATGATTATGTTTTATGAAGAAAGATAGGTAGCGGAACGAATCGTGAACAGTTTATAGAATTATATAACCTAAATAACATTCTCTATATTTTAATAAAGGAGAGATTCAAATGGCCAAAAAATCTAAAGTAGTAAAAGCACAAAAACAGTTGGCGATGGTAGAAAAATATGCAGAGATCCGTAGGGAACTGAAAGAGAAAGGGGACTTTGATGCATTGGCCAAACTCCCACGAGACTCTTCACCAACACGTGTTCACAATCGTTGTGGAGTAACAGGAAGACCGCGTGGGTATATGCGCAAATTTAACATGTCACGTATTGTTTTTCGAGACCTCGCTCATAAAGGACATTTACCTGGTGTCAAAAAGGCAAGCTGGTAATAACGGGGATAAAAGCAAAGGTGATTCAGGGGTAGGGTCCCTTGAATCATCTTTATTCGTAATAGTCCTCACACCACTTCCTTTTTTATTTCATTGAATCCTGTATCGAATGTTCGTGGATGTAGTGGTTCTTGTACGCAAAACTTCTGCTTACATCGTTTGGACAATGGCTTCAATTATTAAGAGATTTCCTTTTCCTTTGGTTCTTCATATAATTGAAGAATCATAGGGAAGAAGGAATGAGAAATGGGACATATATTTTGGATGATTTATTTAGGAATATTAGGAACGGCCGCGATTGGTTTTCTCATTAAAGGTGCTTATAAAACCTCTCTTGCAAAAATGGATTTTGTCATTTCGATTATCACTTGGGTAGGGTTATTTGGGTACATAACGAAAACCTCTATCCTTACACCTCTGGTATGGAAATGCGTATTTGTTGGTTCTTTGCTATGGGATATTATTTTCAGCTTTATGAGCAAAAACTACAATAGTGATAAGAAAGCAGAAGAATTACCTGATTCTATTAGTAAATTATTGACTGCAATCACATTAGTCGTCTGTCTTGGACCGTTATATTATGGGTTATTCAAATATGCATTCTAACAACTAAACCAAAAAAGAACCTGTAAGGTTCTTTCAGACTGTAGACAAACTCGATGAAAATCGAGTTTGTCTACAGTTTTTTTGAGGGGTTGTAAAAATTCGACGTTGATTTCCACTCCAGGCACTCGCTTTCCGCGGGCGGTCAGGGAGCCTCCTCGGCGCCTTTGCGCCTGTGGGGTCTCCCTTGGACACGCATTTCCCGCAGGAGTCTCGCACCTTCCGTTCCAATCAACTTTGTTTTAACAATTAGATATAACCACTTTTGCCTACAGTCCTTTTTGTTTTAATATAGAAGTATTAAAACTTGAGGTGATGACGATGCTTTCGAAACATAATTCTATTCAGCGAGATCAACTTGAAATGATTACTTTGGATCAACTGGTGCCAGCGAACCATTTGGTTCGTAAAATTGAGGGAGCCATTGACTTCACTTTCATTTATGACTTGGTGAAAGATATGTATTCAGAGATAGGGCGCCCAAGTATTGATCCAGTTATTTTAGTTAAATTGACATTCATTCAATATACCTTCGGTATTCGTTCGATGCGTAAAACGATTGAAGAAGTTGAAACGAATATGGCTTACCGTTGGTTTTTAGGTTACGGTTTCCATGATAAAGTACCTCACTTCTCAACGTTCGGGAAAAATTATGAGCGTCGCTTTAAAGATACAGACCTGTTTGAACGGATTTTTTATCGTATCTTAATGACAGCTTCAGAAAGAAAGTTAATAAGTGCAGAGCACGTATTCGTTGATTCAACACATGTGAAAGCCAGTGCGAATAAGCGAAAATTCGAAAAGAAAATCGTTCGTAAGGAAACACGAGCATATCAAGGACGCCTTCAAGAAGAAATAAATCAAGATCGTGAAAACAATGGAAAGAAGCCTTTTCCACCGGATAAATTTGATAAAGAAGAAACCAAAGAAATTAAAGAAAGTACAACTGACCCTGAGAGTGGCTACTATGTAAAAGATGAACGAACAAAACAGTTTGCCTATTCATTTCATGCGGCTGCGGACCGCAACGGTTTTGTGCTGGGGACGATTGTAACACCGGGAAATACGCATGATAGTCATATCTTAGAGCCTCTTGTTGAACAAGTGATTGAGAAAGTTGGAAAACCTGAAGCTGTTGCCGCAGATGCAGCTTACAAAACACCAGCCATTACAAGCTACCTTTTTGGGAAAGAAATCACACCAGCTTTACCCTATACACGTCCACGAACAAAAGAAGGGTTCTTTCGCAAGCATGACTATGTTTACGATGAACATTTTGATTGTTATCTCTGCCCATCGGGCGAGATTTTAAAGTACTCAACAACAAATAAAGAGGGCTATCGCGAGTACAAATCACCCAAACACACTTGTGCGACATGCTCATTTTTATCACAGTGTACAGTAAGCAAAGACCATCAAAAAGTGGTGACACGCCATATCTGGCAAAATTATATGGAAGAAGCAGATCATCTGCGTCATCACAAGGATGTAAAACCTATATATGCGAAACGTAAAGAAACAATAGAGCGTGTATTCGCAGATGCAAAAGAAAAGCATGGTATGCGTTGGACTACTTTAAGGGGACTTAAAAAATTGTCGATGCAGGCGATGCTTACTTTCGCTGCCATGAATTTAAAGAAGATAGCCAATTGGACATGGCAAGGTCCAAGAATGGCTTAATAAAGTGGGCTCGTAGAGGCCCAATCTCTTAATCATGAGCAAAATTCAAAGGGAATTTCAAAAGGGGTCCGGAATTAAAACATTCCGAACCCCTTTTGTCTACAAACTGAAAGAACCTGTAAGGTTCTTTTTATTTTGGTTAAAGAGAAGGGGGATTCCTTTAGTAGGTATGATATAGCCATATATTTCAGCATTGCTGTAAAAGAGAGGTGTTTTATGATGCAACGCAAAGAAAGCAGAAGTTTTAGCAACTCTGCTTTTTTATTAATAATTATCTTTGGAAAAATTCAATCCATTCTTTTTCTGGTCCATATATGTAGAAATAGCGATAACCATTGGGCAGGGTAACAATTTCCTGATCAATTAGCTCGACGTTTTCAAAGCCTTGAATCCGAGCATATTCTTCTTCTATATCATCGACACTGATGGCAAAATGATGAATTGTTGCTTCGGATGGCAGCGTGTCGCTATAACCTTGAATTAATTCAATTTCTGTTTCGTTTGAATCATTGTATCCAAGGAATGCTAGTTGGATTACCCCATCTGTATGTGGCACCCGCGATTTCAATTTTAAATCTAAAACATCCTGATAAAAGGTTATGGATTTTTCAAGATCTCTAACAACAACTCCAATATGATCGACTCTTTTTATAGCCAAGGAACTTCCTCCTTCTGTTTAGGTGCAATATGCTAATACTAGTATATATAACATTATTCGTAATAAAATTACAATTTGAGGTAGTGTTTGTCTGATTATTAAAAAAATGATTAATGAAGGAAGAATGGACTGGTAAATCGTGAAAAGTGATCGATAAATCAATAGACAATATTTAATGAAGAAAAAGTATTGTCTACACATGTATAGTGGAGAAGTCATTTGTTAAGGACAGGGGAATACGAAAAATATATTGAGGCTATAGTGACATATTTCAAAGAAAGAAAAGAATTTATCTTTTTGTAAGCAAAAATTTGTTTCTATATGAAATAGTAGATATACTATGGGAACAACGCCATTATTAATGGATATGAGAGGAGAGATATTATGGGAAAAATTCGAGAAGGTGAAGTTTTCACCCTTACTGATGACAATGACGAGGGCCATGAAGTTGAAGTTCTAGGATCATTAGATGTAGAAGGAACGGAATATGTAGCAGTGGGCTTGCTTGAAGATATTGAAGAAGATACAGAGGATGATATTGATATTTTCTTTTTCAGAGTCGAGGGTGAAGGAGAGCTAATCGATATCGAAACGGACGAGGAGTTCGAAAAGGTATCCCTAGCGTTCGAAGCAGCTTTTGATCCGCAGGATTGATGGGAAACTGGAAAAGACGGCACATTGGGTGTCGTCTTTTTTATATGTATAAAAAGTACTAGTACTGGCCCCGCCTTCGCCAAATACCTTGATAGCCACGCGTGCTATCCAGCCTTACTTAAGTATAGTGCCGCATTGTTGAAAGGGCATGTAGTGTGTATGAAGGTTTTGTTAAATCAAGAAGTCATTTTTCTACCCACTAGGCATAGGATAAAAAAAGTGGAGGTGATAGAATGGCCGTCGTAAAACATACGGATTCTGATATTGCATTGTTGGCAAGGTTGCTTAGAGCTGAAGGTGAGAGCGAAGGTGATCAAGGCATGCTGATGATTGGGAATGTTGGAGTCAACCGAATAAGGTCGAACTGTTCCGATTTTTTAGGATTAAGAACGATTCCGGATATGGTTTATCAGGAACATGCCTTCGAAGCTGTTCAAAAAGGTTATTTTTATCAACGAGCAAGAGAGAGAGAAAAAAGACTTGCGCGTCGTAGTGTAAATGGTGAAAGGATATGGCCTTCAAAATTTAGCCTATGGTACTTCAGGCCACCGGGAGATTGTCCGGCAACCTGGTATAACCAGCCTTTAGTAGGGCGTTTTAAGCTTCATTGTTTTTATGAACCCACAGGTACAGAATGTGAAAATATTTATAATACATTTTAGAAAAGAGGCTGAACCTTATATGGAGGTTTGGCCTCTTTGTGTGTCAATTATGTAATCAAAATATCATATGCTAAAACTAGCAAATGATTTACTGATACTGTAAAATTGAGACAGTAAATTTCCGGATAAGAAAGGAATAAAAAAATTGATGAGTAAAAGGCTTGTTAATTATGGGCAAAGGCAAATGGGAGAACAGTCGGAGGAAATCGCAGAGCAACTTAAGTCTTTCATGGAGAATAATGCGGACGCCATTTCTATCGTTGATCTGGAAGGAAAAACCCTTCAAGTTAATTCTGCTTTTGAAGATTTTTTTGGTTGGAAAAATGATGAAATAATAGGTAAGCCGTTTCCGATTATTCCTGAATTCTTGAAGGAGTCAGTAAATGAATTGCATAGCCAGGTTAGGGAAGGGGAACAAAAGAAAGGCTTTGAAACGGTTAGACAAAGAAAAGATGGCCAGTTAATCAATGTGAGCATCTCCCTTTTTACTATCCGAGACAATAAAAATGAGCCGAGTGCATTGTCCTTCGTTTATCGGGATATCACGGATCAAAAGCTTGCTGAAGCTGCCTTGAAGGAAAGTGAAGAAAGGTATCGCAGTTTAGTGGAAGTATCACCTGAAGCGATTTTTGTGCATCGTAATGGGGTCATTGAGTATATGAATCCTATGGGGGCAAAAATGCTAGGTATGGATAGTGTAGATGATATTATTGGCATGTCCGTTTTTCAGTTCGTTCACCCTGATTCTCTAGAAACTGTAAAAAAACGAATCAAGATAATGAGAGACGATTATAAAGCAGTTGATTTATTGGAGCAAAAGTTCATTAGACTTGATGGACAAGAATTTTATGGAGAAACACTTGGACTTCCGATTATTTATAAGGACCGTCCAGCCATACAGGTGTTTTGCAGAGATATTACCGAGCGTAAGAAAACAGAAGAAATACTTTGTAAATCTAACATGCTATCTGCGGTGGGGCAGATGGCTGCGGGTATTGCACATGAAATAAGGAATCCGTTAACAACGGTTAAAGGATTTTTACAACTATTGAGAGAAAGCCCTGATAAAAAGGACTATCTTGAAATGACTGTAAGTGAAGTTGAGAAAATTGAAATTTTAGCCAATGAATTTTTGAGCTTAGCAGAGCCTGAAGCGAAGGTTTGGGAATCGATTCAGCTTACCGATATATTAGACAGTGTAATTATGTTAGCCGAGTTTCAGGCGATAATAAATGACGTTGAAATTATCAAAGAATATAAAAAGAATTTTGCATGGGTCCTTGGTGAGCCTACTCAGTTAAAACAGGTGTTTACTAATGTCGTTAATAATGCGATAGAAGCAATGCCTAAAGGAGGGAAACTGCATATTCAGTTAAAATATGAAGGGGAATCCATAGTTATCTCCTTTATTGATCAGGGTAGTGGAATCTCAGAAGAGCGTATAAAGCATTTAGGACAGCCTTTTTATAGTACAACGGAAAAAGGAACAGGATTAGGACTCATGGTCAGTACTAAAATCATTCATGAGCATAAGGGTGAAATCCAATTTAGTAGTGAAGTAGGAAAAGGAACCATCGTTGATATCATTCTCCCTATCGATAAAAATTCACAATGAAAAGTGACGAGAAGTCAATGCTCTCGTCACTTTTTGGTTTATAGTTTAACGATTGTTCTGCCTCTTGCTTCCCCTTTTAAAAGGGTAGGAAGGACATCCGGTAAATCTTTAAGGGTAATTTCCCGTTGTATGAGCTGTTCTAAATGTGCCAGCTTAAAATCGGTAGCGAGTCGCTGCCAAACCTTCAATCTCGTATCCATTGGGCAATTCACGGAATCAATTCCGAGTAAATTAACACCTCTTAGGATGAATGGAAAGACAGTAGCTGGTAGATTGGTACCTGCTGTTAATCCACTTACCGCAACAGAACCTCCGTATTGAATTTGACTAAGGACAGAAGCAAGTGGTTCTCCGCCAACTGGGTCAACCGCACCACTCCACTTTTGTTTGCCTAGTGCCCGAAGCTTGCCATTGTAGACATCTTCACGTGATACAATTGTTGAGGCACCAATTTCCTTAAGGTACCCGTGTTCTGATTCTTTTCCTGTACTCGCCTCAACCGAATAGCCAAGTTTGGAAAGTATCGAGACTGCAAAGCTGCCGACCCCACCTGTTGCACCAGTTACGAGAACACTTCCTTGATCAGGAGTGAGGTTATTTTCTTCTAGACGGAGAACCGATAAGGCCGCAGTAAAACCAGCCGTCCCGATAACCATCGCTTCTTTCAATGTAAGGCCCTCAGGAAGTGGAACAATCCACTCTGCAGGAACGCGGGCAAATTCACTATAGCCCCCGGATTGGGAAACGCCGATTCCATAGGAAGTCGCAATGACTTCGTCTCCCTCTTTAAAATGGGGATTCTCTGATGAAACGACGACACCAGCTAAATCAATTCCCGGAACAATTGGATAGTTTGTGACTATGTTTCCATTCGGAATGCTAGCTAGGCTATCTTTATAATTCACACCTGAATAATGAACGCGGATGAGCACTTCGCCTTGAGGTAAGTCATCAAGTGTTAGTCCCTGTATGCTAACGGAAAATTGGTCCTCTTGCTTGTCCACGACTAATGCATCAAATCGTTGTACCATAATTAGTTCCCCCTTTGATTTAAATCATTCTAATTATATAAGAAAAGACGGTAAGCTGTATAATGATTGAATTCGAAATAAATGGCTCTATCTTTTCTTTCTTCTTCTAAAAATGTTACTATAAGGTTTGATTCAGTTTATATTAAAGGAGATGTTTTACATGGCTAAAAAAGGATACATACTTATGGAAAATGGAGAAAAAATCGAATTCGATCTTTTCCCGAACGAAGCACCAAACACAGTAGCTAACTTCGAAAACTTAGCGAACACAGGATTTTATAACGGCGTAGTATTTCACCGTGTCATCCCAGGTTTCGTAAGCCAAGGTGGAGATCCAACAGGTACAGGTGCAGGCGGAAGCGGCACACAGATCAAGTGTGAAACTGTAGGAAATCCTCATAAACATGAAGCAGGCAGCCTATCTATGGCACATGCTGGAAAAGACACTGGCTCAAGCCAATTCTTTATCGTTCACGCACCGCAACCACATCTTAACGGTGTCCACACGGTATTCGGTAAAGTAACATCTGGACTTGAAACAGCTAAAGCTATGAAAAATGGCGACAAAATGGAGAAAGTCGAAGTTTTTGACGCTGAATAATGGATGTAGAAAGAGGAAGCATTATGCTTCCTCTTTTTTTGGTCTTAAAATCCATGTTAGTGTGGACCGCATAGCATATCCGGAAAGAAGATGAGAGGGGGGAGGCAACAGCTAACCTATTTGAGATAAAAACTTGCCTGCCTTTTATTCATTCGGTCTCTTTTGCTTTCATTGAGAATAGTGGATATAAAGTGATTTTTTCATTATTAAGCATTTACGCACCTCTTTAATGTTTTTAGTTTCTTTCTTTTATAGGCTCACCCATTCTATTGAAAAGGGAAAAATAAAAAAGAGCATTGAAAATTGCTCTTTTAATGAATGTTTTATAAGTGATTGACTCGATGATTATTTATTGTATATGTCTGCGGTGAAACTATATTTGACACCTGTCATAGTTTCCGAAATATCCCACAATTTCTTCGAGGTTTCCTCATTATATAAAGTATTAATAATATCGTCTTTTTTAGGAAAGCCTTTTCTGCCTTTCTTTCCATCGGGTCCGATGTATTCTCCGCCTGTTAAGGTAGGTTCCGTCGCGGCGTACAGAGTCGGAAGCGCCCCCATGCTTGCAGGCTGGGTGATAGTTTTGGAAAGAAAGTGGACGAACTTATTTACCGGTCTTCCTGATCCGCGTGACATAAGATTCGTATGAGCAAGGCCAGGGTGACAGGCAACACTAATCGAGTCGGCTTGGTGCTGATTGAACTTGTTCTGTAATTCGCGGGCGAAGAGAAGATTGGCGAGCTTACTTTGCCCATAGTATTTCATGGGTTTATAATTAGTTTCACCATTTAAGTTATCGAAGTCAATAAATCCATTGATGGCGGCTAAGCTGCTTAATGTGACAACCCTCGATTTTGGTGTAGAGAGAATACACGGAAGAAGCAGACCTGTCAAAGCAAAATGACCGAGATGATTGCTTCCTAATTGTAGCTCGAAACCGTCCTTCGTCTTACTGTAAGGCGGGATCATGACACCTGCATTATTGATAAGAACAGAAAGTGAGTCATAGTTTTCCAAATAGGAATCAGCAAAATGACGAATGCTGCTTAAATCACTTAAATCGAGCTGCATCACTCGTACGTCCGCCTTAGGGTAGACGGAGGTAATTCTTTCGACAGCCTTTTCGCCCTTTGAAGCATTCCGAACCGCAAGAATTATCTCTGCCCCTTTACTAGCGAGCACAAAGGCTGTTTCAAAGCCAATACCGCTATTAGCTCCGGTAATCACAATCGTTTTCCCAGTTATATCTACCATTTCTTCACCATTCCACTTTTCACTCATCACCAACCACACCTTTCCACACATTCTATATCTATCTATCATATACCTAAATAATTCCTATATGTCACATTTAGAGGTGTGAAAGAGTGTAATCAAATCGAAAAACATGTTAAGTCTAATTTAACTAAAGGGTAAGGGCTTTTAAACGATTACAAAATTTTTATGTAATCAATAATATTTTTTATGATTAAGAAAACAGTAACAAAGATAAATAACACTCTTACATATGCTACTCCTTTCTTAATGGCGAATTTAGAACCTACTAAAGCTCCTACTATCATAGATATCCCCATCGGTATCCCATAGGAAAAGTTGACCGCATCAAGAAAAATGAACATGATGAGCGCCGCAATATTACTTCCGAAGTTTAGAAATTTTGCGTTTCCCGCTGAGTGTAAAAAATCGAAACCAATAATCAAAAAGGCAAATAATATAAAGGATCCTGTTCCAGCACCTAAAAATCCATCATAAAAACCAATTGCAAATATAGTAAATGAAAATAGTAGGGCTTTTTGCAAAGAGAGTTTTTGGTAAGTCGATTCATGTCCCCAGTTTTTCTTTAGAATCGTATAAATAGCAACGGCTATTAAGAGAACTAATACCAATGGCTTTAATAATTCGGGTGAGACAAAATTGACTACCCAGGCACCTAGTAAGGACCCTGTGAAAATAAGAGGAAACAACTTTGCTACTAATTGAAAATCGACTTTTCCTGAACGGATAAAGGCAATGGTACTTGTTAAAGATCCCATTGAACTGGCCAATTTATTCGTAGCAATTGCCGCTGTAGGGGAGAGACCTGAAAATAATAAAGCAGGTATAGAAATGAGACCTCCGCCTCCGACTACAGAATCAATAAATGCTGCTAGAAATCCGAAACATACTAACAACAAAAGTGTAGAAATATTAATATCTTCCATCTAAGAAACCTCCGTATCAATAGAATTAAGGACGAATCACTCGCTGATGGGGGCTCCTTAATCCAAAGTTATCTACTTTACTAAAAAAATTAGAGTAAGACATTTTTTTAGTTACTACTTAAATAGTAACTAAAAAATTTACCCATGTAAATAAGACTTTTACGATTTTATAACTTCTTAACTTTTCAAATAGAGATTTGGTATGATAGATATAACTTACTAATTGCACTAGGAGGTACTATGCAAGATATCATTCAAAAAATTCAGTCTCTAGGATTTAGTCAATATGAAGCAAAGGCTTATGTTTCTTTGGTACGTCAAGGACCAACAAGTGCCTATCAAGTGAGCAAGGAATCAGGAATACCTAGAGCGCGTATCTATGAAATATTAAATGGGCTTCAAGAAGAGGGAATCGTGTTAAAAGAAGAAATTAATGATTCGGTTCAATATTCACCTTTACCTGTCGATGTATTTTTAGAATCTGTTCAAACAAAATGGAACAATACCTATCAATCCATAAGTGATACATTAAAGCAATTTGAAAAAACAGAGCCCATTTCCGATAACCGTGTAATGACTCTTAAAGGAGAACGTCATATTCTATCCTTTTGTCGTACTTTATTACAAAAAGCTGAGAAAAGAGTGATTGTTTCCATATGGGATAAGATGTATGAGAAACTTGAACAAGAGTTAAAAGATACAGCAGCGTATTGTAATCTCAAAGGTATTGTTTTTCAAGTTGACAACCCATTACCAGGGATAGATATTCATCGTAAAACCAGTTATGTAGACAATATTGGAGAGAACAAATGGTTTATCTTATCCATTGATGGCAAGGAGACAATTTACGGCCCCTCTTCTGAAGAAAGAGAAACAGCGTTTTACACAGATGATCCGGTTCATATCAATTTTCTAGAAAACTACATTTGGCATGATATCCTCGTTAACCGACTAGTTAAAAAGGATAATGAAGATGCTGAGAATTGGATATCGAGAGAAAGAGATCAGTTTTTCTTACTCTAGTTAGATCCTGTTTTACCTTTGTTTCTAGTGCACAATTCAAATAAAGTTCAAAAAAGCTGATATCCCCAATGCGGTGGGATATCAGCTTTTTTTATTATCTACCTTAGCTTCTGATTCTGTGTTGTTGATTTGTGGATATACTTATATTTAAACGATTCAGGATATTAATTTGGATAAAAGGTTTTTTGGGAATTTTATTGGAGTGGGTAAGCTAGAATGATCGCGATAAGACCGGTAAGAAACAATCGTGTGGTCGTGAGAATACACGTCCAACTGTAGAATATGTGAGCTTTTCATTTCCAAATAATACGAAACATCTTCTTTTTGTAAATGATAAAAAGAATAAACTATACCTAAAAGGTCTTTTTCTATTTGCTTGGTTTCAGGCTGATTCATAATATGCTCACTCAACTGCAAAATCGTAACAGATGTTGATCTTGTGATGTCTGTTACTTTTTCTTTTGCATAATCAACTGCATGACTAATAGTATCGGCAAGATTCTTTAAGATTCCGTCCATAAGGGTTTGTATCTCCTTTGTATTGGGGTATGTATAGTATGGGGTACGTGGCTTATGCTTTATGCAATAAATTCCTAAGGAAGAAATAGAATAGGTCATTTATGAACATTATTAAGAGAGAACAAATAGAAAATACAATTTAAGCAGTACAGCCGTAAAAGGAAAAATAAATTTAGCAGAAAAGGAATGACGGACAATATGAGTAATGAAGTGTCATTAGCAAAAGTAGACTTAATGAATAGTAAAGAGACTGTCTCTATTGATATTTTCAACGAGGACTGTAAGGAGGGCTTAACGTTAGTCCATATATGGGGAAGCAATGGGTATCTAATGAAGGGAAGCTCCGGAAGGAAGCTTGCGGATTCTGATATGGAACGAAAGGATAAAAAAGTACAATGAAGAAAAAAAATAAGTATATCGTACTGCTCTTCATTGCTATCATTTCGTTATTAACGGTGGTGCTCGTTCAAATAAATATGGATACGAAATCCAAAGAAACCGAGAAGGTAGAAAACACAGCAGATAAAGAGAAAGAGCAAGGCGGTAAGGAAGAAACCGACATCAATGTCATCACAGGTACTGATAAAAAAATAGAAGAATTGCTTGAAAACATGACGCTTGAAGAAAAAATTGGACAGCTAATGATGGTCGGTTTCAAGGGAACTGAGAAGAGCAGTGAAATTACGGAGCTTATCGAACAAAAACATATAGGGGGCGTCATTTATTTTGACCGCAATATGAAATCGCCAAAACAAGTGGCGAAGTTATCCAATTCGCTTCAGCAATCGGCTGATCGTAGTTCGCATTCGCTTCCGCTTATGGTAGCCGTCGATCAGGAAGGCGGAGACATAATCCGAATGAGGGAACGAGTATCGCCAATCCCTTCGCAACAGGAACTTGGGGAAAATGCTTCTGTCGAAGACATGTACAGGGTGGCAAAATTGAACGGGACAGAACTGAACTCTATGGGGATTAATATAAATTTTGCTCCTGTTCTGGATTTATCAAAGACGGACAACCGTTCACTGGGAAAAGATCCAGAAAAGGTTTATCAATACGGAACGAAAGCGATTCAAGGCTTGAACGATGCTTCCGTTACAGGAGCTTTGAAGCATTTTCCAGGAAACGGACGCAGCGAGATTGACCCGCATGTCGAAACATCTTCTGTGGAAGCAAACCAGCTCGATCTGGAAAACTCAGATATCTATCCTTTCAAGAAAATTATTAGTGAAATGGATAACCAAAAGTTTTTCGTTATGGTGACCCACATTAAATATCCAGCTTATGATAAAGAAAAACCGGCAAGCCTGTCCAAGGTTATCATTGAAGACTTGCTTCGGGGGAAACTTGGATTTGAAGGGCTTGTCGTCACGGATGATTTGGAAATGGGCGCAGTGAATAAGTATTTTCCCTATAAAGATATGGGGAAAGAAGCAATCCTTGCAGGAGCGGATTTATTATTGGTCTGTCATGAATATTCGCATGAGCTTGAGGTATATAACGGTTTACTTGAAGCGGTGAAAGCAGGAGAAGTTCCTATGGAGCGAATTAACGAGTCAACGAAAAGAGTTCTAACCTATAAACTCTACAATATGAAACAAACAAAGGTAGATCCAGGTCAAGCTGCAAAAGTGGTGAAAAGTCCAGAAAGCTTAGAGTATATTAACAGTCTGAACTTGGAGAAATAAAAGGAAAATCAACTATCAAAGCTTAGCCCTCGCTCAAATAAAACAGCGAAGGCTGGGTTTCGCGGGTCAAGTTTAAGCGTTTTTACCAGTCTATTCAATGCAGGCTGAAGCTGCGGCCTGTTGTTTAAATCAATCGATAGAGGGAATACTATAATTAACCAACTTCAAGGAGGAAACTCATATGCCATCAAATAAAATGATTGGAACTGTCGTGATAGGAGCAGCAGCATACTTAATGCGCAATAAAAAAACTCGTGAAAAAACCATGAGTCAAATAAAATCCCTAGCCACTCCAGAAAACATTGATAAGGTTAAGAGCCAACTCCAATCCTTAACAAAATCAAAATCGAATAAGCCTTCCGCTCATTAAGTAAAAAAAATCCCCTTAAGTGATTGTGTAATTGCCACAATCCTTTTAAAGGGGATTTTTTATTAAACCTTGCTGTCTGTGTAAATGGCTCTCATTAATAAATTATTACCTTCAGGTCATTCAAAAGTAATGGTGTTGTTACTCAGCGTCATCTTCACCATTATCTTCTTTATTGAACCATAATGGATCTTCATTATCGACTTCACCATTATAATTAATAAGAATTTCTTCTCCTGCTTTTATGTCGGTGTAAGCGAAGAAATCAAACGTGTGGTTCTTAAAGTTTATGTCATAAGTAGCATTGGGAGTATAAGAGTGATTAAACAGCATGCCATATCCTAAAAGCATGGCAGTATGGTTAATTCCATACTCAAACGCGTAATCTGCAAGCAATGTTTTCTCTATGAAAACATGCTCTTCGTTTGGATAAGCAATAACAGGTGCTTCATGTAAAAGCTCACCTTTTTTAATGTCTTGCGTAGCGAATACGCCTCTATTGAACTCACCATCACTGAGTGTGGAAGTTTTAACTTCAATCATGTTCGTCACCTACTTGTTCTATTCTTTATAGTCTAGATCATCTAAGCTTGACAGTTAATAAGAAGAAAAGCAACTATTTTAGGGAATTAATCTTTTTCAAATGAAAAAGAAGGGATTGTTATATGTATAATAACCACTTCCATTTAAATTGAAAGAATGAAAGTGGGATGTAAAAACTATTGCTGCTTCCCTAGGCCTCGTAGAAGAATCAGGGCCGGCAATAATATAATCTCCTAACCAACATTTTACCATACATAGAATCCTTATGGCTGTAAGCGTGAATAGGTATGTACAGACCCATGTGCACAAATAAACCTTAATCTGTTTATTAGCTATCCGTTCGTTTAATTACACTTTTACGAACTTTTTTTTGATTGTTACTTCTTTAAAATAGAATCTGTTAAACAATGCTTTTGATTTTTCTTCTTCAACTAACGGGGCAGTTTAGTTGAAGATTGAATACGTTGCAAAAAGGGATTATTACTGTTAATGCGAATAGTTAATAATTGGATTTATTTTGAAAGGGAGAGATTTTAAGAATTAAGAAAAGACGTAATTAGAAAGTAAGTTTTATTTGAACAAATTTGCCAGCATTTCAGAAACGGAAAGATTAGTAATAAGACCATTAAAAGAAGATGATTTTAAAAATTGGCTTAGCGAATTTAAAAATAGACTTCCATCTCAACACAGGGGATGAACTCGGCATCTCCATCAAACGGGAGGACTTTTCCGACTATGAGGCACTCACTAACATCTTGAAAGTCACAAACTGTAATTTTAGACTCATTCACCGGTTATTTACTCAAATTGAACGTATTCTCGAAATCAATCACCTGACATCCATTACAACAGAAGCCGTAGAAGCTGCACGAAATAGCTTAGTGATTGGACGTAAATAATTAAGAAACCCAGCTAATCTTCTCATGTGAAGGTAGCTGGGTTTTAAAGTTGGATGTGCAAAATAACACTTAAAATAAGAGCAAATAATCGGGGGAAATGACAACTTTCATTTGGATTGTCGTCTTTTTGTCATCGAAATAGGTGGTACCCCATTATTAAAAACTCCACTCATTATCAAATTATCAGCACTTTATTATCGACTGTATCGCACTTCAAACATTACGCAACCATCCGTTGACTTCCATGGACCATGTTGCATTCCGGGGGGACGTGAAGCAACCATTCCCGCAGTGAATATCTTATTTAAAGTTAAATCTATGACAGACCCTTTAACGACATATAGCTCTTCCCAATAATGATGGACTTGAACTCCATTAGGCGTCGTGTCTGTACCGGGTGCGAACTCCAAAATACGAACCATTTCCTGTGTTGACGAATTCTCTGAAATGACCCTTTGTGACAGCCCTTCTACCAACCCATCAATTGGTTCAAGTTTAAAATTCTTATAGTCTGTGAATTCAATTTCAGGTCTCGATATTTTCTCCACTCCGTCTAAGAAGAATCTTAGGTTGGACCTATAAAGTGATGGTACACGACTACTAAAGATCGGCACATCTTTCCTGACTTGCGGGACTGTCTCTAAATTTAAAGTTGCTTTTAATTCACCAACTTCTTGATCTAATTTTTGAACAATGTCTCCCCATGGATCTACAATTTGTGAGCAACCTGCGAATTCCACTCCTAACTTTGTCCCCGCCACATTTGAAGCAACAACATACATTTGGTTCTCAATTGCGCGCGCACGAAGTAACGTATTCCAATGTGTTTCCCTTGCAAGTGGCCATTCTGCGACGATATGTAACACTTGAATACCTTGTAATGCTAAGTCACGAATAATTTCAGGGAATCGTAAATCGTAACAAATAATAACCCCCATCTTCACACCTTCAAGTTCAAATACTTCCACTTGATTATGACCGCCCGTTAAAAACTTTGGTTCATCTAACATCGGAACAAGGTGCATCTTGTCATATGTGTGAACAATCTCACCCATTCGATTAACTATAACCGCACGATTAAAGATATCTTTACCTTCTAATACGGCAATCGAGCCACCCACCAAGTTTACATTAAACTTCTTAGCCAGTGATTGTAAAAATTCAATGGAACGCTTACCATCCACATTGCAGATTTCTTCCAGTTGCTCCAACACATAGCCCGTAGACCACATTTCAGGAAGTACTACAACATCCACATCATCACTATAGTTAGCTTCTAACCAGCGTTCAATGATTTTCCTATTCTCTTCAGGATTTCCAACTACTAAATCCATTTGAAATACTAGATAATTCACATTGGTCACTCCTCTTAATTGTATTTAGTTTAGTAATGAAGTATCTGGTTTCACAAACAACCATAATATAGCTGCAATAAACACAGGGATTATAGTTACTCCTAATGTGATATTCCACCCAAAGTTTTCTGCTAACCAACCACATAATAACGGTGATACAAATGCTCCTAGATTTCCCCACAAGTTCATCCAACCTGAAACGGAACCAGAAAAGTTTCTTCCTAAGTCTGTAGCAGAAGCCCATGAACACACTACTGTGAATCCTAGTGAACCCAAGCATAATGATAACCATAAAACATTCATATAAGGCGATACTGTCATAACAGCAAGGTACATTGAAATAATAAATACTATTAAACCTGATATAGCTAAAGAGGATCTTGATATTTGCTTTGAAAAACCTTTACGTACTAAGTAGTCAGAAAGAATACCACCAGTCATTACAGTTATCAGTATTGCTAACCAAGGTAGGCTTGCGAAGCAAATCCCATTTTACTTAATGAGAATCCTCTATCTTCCAGTAAATAGGTAGGTAACCAAACTAAAAAGAAAGTAATAATATATAAAACAACAAAATATTGTAATCCTAACGCCCAAAATCTATAGCTTTTCAGAAAAGAATTCCATGGGGCTCTAACTTTAGCGGTATCAACAATTTCTCTGTCTTCAAGTATATATTCTTTTTCTTGTTCATTCACAAGTTTATGAATTTCAGGATAGTCTCGGGCTATAACGTACCAGACACCCGCAATGATTATTCCTATTAATCCGAAAATATAAAATACAGCTTGCCAGCCAAAATATTGATAGATATAAACCGTAACGATAGGGGCTATAACTGGTCCAAAATATGAACCGGCCAATAAAGCACTAGATGCTCTGGCCTTTTCATCTCTTCTAAACCAGTTTGTATTAAATACGGCGTTAGCAGGAAACATCGGTCCTTCACCTATCCCAAATAAGAATCTCACCATAAACAATAGACCGTGAGATTTAACTAAACCCGTCAAACCCGTAAATACTGACCACCATACTAGAGCAAAAGTGATCATTTTTCTTGGACCAAACTTTTCTGCCATAAGTCCTGCTGGAATTTGAACTAACGCGTAACCTAATGAGAATAATGATGCAAGCATACCAAACTGAACTTTATCTAAGCCTAAATCATCCATCATTGGTTTTGCTATTATTGAAATATTTGATCTGTCCATGTAAGCGATTACACCTATTATAAAGAAAAAGAATGCTAGTCCCCATCTAACTTTTGTAGGTTCCTTTTTCAAAACAATCACCCCTTAATAAATAATGGAATAATGATGTTTAATTTTTCTGTTTAACTTGGGGTGTTCAATTTCATATTCAAATTTATCACCAAAAATAAATCCATTTTTTGTAGGAACAGTACCTGAAAAAATAACAGTATGTTCTAGATCCTTTTCCCCGAACTTGTCCAGCTTTTCCAATAAAACATCAACCTCTAAGAGTGCGTCTAAAGTGTCTTCTTGATATAAATATTTTTCCCCATTTGAAGTAACATAAGAACGTAAGATAATATTATCCCAGTCTTCTATTAAATCTGCTAATCTCCAAAAATCAGTTGCAAGAGGTTTATCACATATTGATTTGGACTTTAAAATATCTTCTTTTTCTACTTCTCGATCAGTATGATCGCTGCCAAGGGTAACCAACCATTCTTTTCCATCATGGAATAACACATATTCTGTTTCCCCTGAGGAAAATTTGCTTCCATTACATTCATTAGAAAAATTCAGTTGTTCTATTTTTTGTGGATATATCATTGGTACATGAGGTGGAGGTGCAATACCTAATTCTTTTAATTCATCTATGTGTTCTTGAATTTTTTCTATATTTCGTCCCCCATATCCAACAACAATTACTCTATTAATATCAATTTCATGTTTTTTAACCTCTCCATTAGAAAGATGTAAATTAATTACTTTTCTCATTTGAATTCCTCCTCAATTGATTAATAATTTCATTTTTGGTATTTTCCACATGGTTATTTGATGCTACCAGAAGTTGATTAATATCTTGTGATTTTATACCTTGTACAATTGCTTTATGTTCAGATATTGTTTCCTCAATACGCGACTTCTCAGTTATGGCTTTTAACCCAAACCATCTAATCTGATCACCAATTTCTTCAAACCATTTTTCTAATCGCTGATTTTTAGTTAATAATACAATTTCAGAATGGAACTCTTTATCTAATTCAATAAATCTTTGGTGATCTGTTTTATTTTTTTCTTGCTCCTCTATGTAACCTTCTAATACTTTTATTTGTTCTGGAGTAATATTTCCACAGATTTTTTCTAGTGAGAATCGGTCAAAAATCATTCGAATTTCCATTACTTCAATTACATTTTCTTCTGTTATTTCATTAATAAACGTACCAACCCGTGGTTTTGAAATTATCCATTTTTCTCTTTCTAACAACGACAGAGATTCTCTTACAGGAGTTCTACTTACACCTAACTTTTCACTTAGGTCTCTTTCATAAATTGCTTGACCCGGTAGAAGTTCATAATTCAAAATTGATTTCTTAATTGCCTCAAAAGCTATATCTCTTAACGGCATAACTGTCTCTATTTTTTTCATTTTTCCTCCTATTGGTATGTGGTATACCAAGTATATTACAAAGTGAAAATTCAGTCAATTCAAAATTATACGTTTTCTTCGGTAGCTCTTTTCTTATTGAACTAAAGGGGCAGATTAGTTGTATAGAAGGAGATGATGCTATTTATTTAGATGGGGTAGTGGAAAACTTCTCAGGAATTAATATATTCAATGAAAAAGATAAACATATTGCAGGGGGTTGGATGGAGTTTATTTACGAACCAACTTATAACTTTTTCATTTCTTATTGGGGATTCCTTACATACCTTGATTCGGGAAAAGAAATAGAAATTAAAGATTAAGTAGGAATCCCTTTGCATATTTTTAACCAAATTCTTGAAAATGTACGATATAGGTATAAGACTGAGTTATTAAAATGATGACTTCTTCTTCAACTAAAGGGTGCGTTAGTTGATTAAGGAAGACAAAAGACCAGCGTTTTTATAAAAGAATAATCCAATTTAATAGTAGTATAAGGGCATGTCTTGATAATCTTTTTTCTAAACATGCCTTTTCTATTTATTTATCAAAGTTTTTTGTTTAGGTACTCTGAATAATCATAGTGCTTTTCTAGTTCAATTAGATTAAGGTGGATTAGTTAATCTTTACTATATGAGAGAAAATGGGGAAAAATTTTATAAGGAATTATTTTATTTTAGCAGCAAGTGTTATCTCAATTGGATTGCTTGGTGCATGTATGCAAGAAGAAAAAGCAGTAGATAAAAGTAAGCGTCAAATATTCCCCACCTACTACTTGTAAATAGCTCATGAGATAATCTCCTTACATCCTACATGTGGAGGTTTTTTTATGAAAAGGCGCCTTATAAAGAAAGGATGGGAAGCTCACATTCAAGATTTTAAAGAAAGTGGATTATCAAAAGCTGCTTGGTGTCAAAAACAGAACTATTATTGGCTCAAGAAATTATCACCCTAAGCTGATTGTCCAACAAGTATCTTCTATTACATCTAAGCAATGGTATTTTTTATGTGCTTCTGGATTAAATTCTTCAATCCGCTTTAACATGTTTGGAATGTTAATTATATATTGAGGTGCAATTGCGTCTTTTTCTAAGAACTCATGAATATGGAGCATTGGTTTGTGTTGAAGTTTGCTGAAGTCAAAAGCCGCATTGCCTAAGATGGATATTGTAAATACCCGTTCTCTACGAAAAGTCATAGACCCATTGAAAAAGATTTGGTATTCTACAAATGTACATATAAATTCATAAGACCTAACGGGTTGGGGGAGAAATTAAGATGAAAAAACTAGCAAAGGCATTAACTGTAGGAGTATTAGCTCTAGGATTACTGGCAGGAGTTGGAGCAAATAAAGGAGAAGCTGCAACAGTAACAAAGCCGATCGGTTCAACTTTCTATAAGAGCGCCTTAGTAGGTACTACCTATAAGGTTCAAGATTATAAAGGTAATACAATTAATGCAAAAACTACTAAAGCTGTAACGTTAACTCCATATGCAACAAATAAAAACTTTTCATATGCTACAGTAACATTTGTAGATTATGATAAAGTAGGAACAAAGTGGGTCAAGTATACAAAAACAGCCAAAGGATATTTCTTTACTCCCATTAAAAATGGTATAACTTTCAATGAATATACGAATGTAAAAAAAGGAATGACTTATAATCAAATGGTATCTATCACAGGTGAATATATGAAATTAGAATCAACATATACCTATGGCGGTATTACCGAAAAAGATTATGTCTGGAGCCGTTACAGTGACACTACTGACATATATGTTGATATGGCTTTTGAAAACAACAAGTTAACATATAAAAGTTATTCTGTAAGTGAATATTAATAACAAAAAAGCCCCTCTCGTGTGAACTATACCCCGGATAACGGACACACATAAAAAAGTGTCCCTTATCCGGGGTTTTTTATGTTTCAATAGGTGTAATGAGTATGGACGGAGGGTTTCTATGAGTAAGAATATATATACTGAATTTCAGATTAAAGAACTTGAAAAGAATCCAAATATCATAAGTGCTTCAGAGCGTTCTATTTCCTATAATCCTGAATTTAAAACAAAAGCTGTTAAGGAATATAAAAAGGGGAAATCTCCCTCTCAAATTTTCATAGAACATGGATTTAATCTCGAAATAATTGGTAAGGAAAAACCTAAGCGTTGTCTACAGCGCTGGCGTGATACCTTTGAAAGGTTTGGTGAGGAAGGCTTCCTTACGGAACGCCGTGGAAAAGGAAGTACAGGACGCCCCACTTCCAAGCCACAGTCTGTAGAGGATCAACTTAGGAAGGCCGAGGCGAGAATCAAATTCCTTGAAGCAGAAAATGACTTCCTAAAAAAGCTGGAAGAGCTAGAAAGGCAGGCTCTGAAAAAGAAATGATTCTAACTGCTGCTGAGAAGTTCTATCTGATTGAAAGGACGATCAGAATACACCAATTAAAGAAGGCTGTTTCTTATCTATGCAAATTGGCTGGTGTAAGTCGAAGTGGCTACTATGATTGGTTAAAGGCAGCTCCTTACCGTGAGCTTCGTGAAGAACAGGATGAATTGGACATAGAATTAATCAGAAATATTTTCATCAGTAAAAAGGAAAAAGTAGGCGCCCTCCAAATCAAAATGATTATGGAGAATGACTACTCGGCCGTAATGAATCATAAGAAAATCAGACGGTTGATGACAAAATATAATCTCCTAGCGAAAATCAGAAGGGCCAACCCGTATCGGAAGATGGCCAAGGCAACCAAGGAGCACCTTACTTGTCCAAACCTCCTTAATCGTGAATTCAATCAGGAGGTGCCAGGGAAGGTCCTGCTTACTGACATTACCTATCTTTATTATGGGAAAGGCCAAAAAGCGTATTTATCCTGCGTAAAAGATGCCGCAACAAAAGAAATCGTTACGTACCATTTATCTACTTCATTAGAAATGGATATCGTTTACGAGACTTTAAATAAGCTAAAGCAGGCTGTGTGTCACGAGTTCCATCCGTGTGCAATCCTTCATTCTGACCAGGGGTTCCATTTCACCCATCCGCTATTTCAACGTAAAGTGAAAGAACTTGGGATAACCCAATCCATGTCCCGCAAGGGAAACTGTTGGGATAATGCGCCAATGGAAAGTTTCTTTGGCCACTTTAAGGATTTGGCAGAATATAAAACATGTACTAATTTAACGGATGTGAAGGAAGAAATTGATCGAGTTATTGAAGAATATAATGAACATCGTTATCAATGGGGGCTAAAGAAAATGGCCCCGGTACAATACCGGGACCACTTATTAGCCGCTTAGGCACTTTTTTATACTGTCCGTAAAATGGGGCACAGTTCAGTGTGAGAAGGGCTTTTTATTTTTATTATTCCAAGTATCAGAATTGTTTATCAAATGTCCGGTGGTCGTCCTATGTCGTCCAACATCAATCTAGAAAAAGCAAAGCAAAAAACGGCTCTCAAAATAAGGGTAAAACATCTAACATATGATAAGAAAATCGCTCGAACCGAGATGACATTTGAGGATATGAAACTTGCTCCTTAAGCACCTAAAGAAACCATTGAAGATGTACAAGCCAAATTTGAAAATAATTAACGAGATCATGAGATGTTAGAAGAAGAATTTTAGTTGATGAATCCGATAGCAATATCGCAACCCAATTGAATACTACTACTTAGCAGAAGCTCAATCATTTACGAGTGAAGAAGATGCTAACGATATACCAAAAGTTTTAGTACAAGACTTCAACAACCTCTTAGAACTATCCTACATAATTCAAGAAGAACAAGGCAAAGTTTTAGATGGAGTTACCCTACCGAAAGGGACAGATAAATGGGAAGCTCATAAGTATTGGAATCCACCGACAGACAGACAGCAACAAGCTATAACATACAAGAAGTACGTGTTTAACGACCTTGATATTGTCGCAAATGGTATAAAAGGAAAAGAACTGACTGGATACACATACCATGCTGATGGGAAGAAAGTAGAAGAACTTGAAAAATTCATCAGTCAAAAATAATTGAAGGAGGTTTTGAGAAAAAATATACGGCTGAAGAAATCTTGGAAATGATCGAGTCTGACTATAGATGCGTTAGTTGAGATCCAGGGCTACCACGTGGTGGCCTTTTTGATTAATGAACTATGGGGGCAGGTTAGTTCAACACAATGAAAACTAAAATGATTTTAATAATCAACATTTACTTATTGACTTTTGCTTTGAGAATGAGTAACGTGAAGTTAACTTCATGTGAAGAAAACTTCACGTGAAACAAACTTCACTTCAGGAGAATTTAAATTGGTTAGGAGAGGTATGTTTGAAAAACCTATTCATACAGCGCTTTTTTGTATCAATCTTGATAATTGTATTGGGAATCATTCAAATAACTCTCGATAAATCAGTAGGATTTAATTTTGGGTATTTCATATTATTCTTAGGGGGAATAATCTTGGTTTCCTCAACAATTTCTTATATTAAATCCCGAAAGAATAAATCTCTAGAAAAGGAATTAGCAAAGGAATATGATGAAAGAGACGCTTTAATTGATGGAAAAGTTGCTCGCTTTTCTTTGCAAATTCTGATATACGAAATCTTTATTCTTATGTTTTTAACTAATTTTGTGGTAATCGCAACAAAAACTGTATTGTTTGTTGTCTTATTATCATTAATAATTAGTGAATTTTGGGCTAGAAAATATTATAATCATGTCCTTTAATTAGGGGGATTTATGAAAAATAGAGTAAAAGAATTACGAATAGAACATGAAATAACACAACAAGAATTAGCTGATAAAGTAAGTGTATCTTCTAGAACAATCATCTCATTAGAAAAACAACAGTATAATCCATCTGTGCTACTTGCGTATAAAATAGCTTCAGTTTTTAATTTATCAATTGAAGAAACTTTTATTTTTGATGAGGATGACAAATAATCCATTTTAAAAAGATGCACATATTAAACAAACAACGGAGGATTTTAAATGCAGATTATATTATTTATTTTTGGGGCAGTTTTAATAGTTTGGAGTATTTATCGTATGAAAACTGACGATGGTTTATTCGGAAAAAATCAAAAAAGTAAGAATATATTTAATTTATTAATAATGGGAGAAGCATCAGGATTAGGACAATTTTTGGGTGGGATTTTGTGCATAATCCTAGGGATTATTGCATTTTTTGTAAGGTAGTAATATATAAGAATTTCATTTTTACACTGAAATATTGTGAATAAAATCACTTAAACAAACGAGTGCTTTAGTTCTATAACGTAGAAGAGTCCGACTTCTCGAACGGTGGAGTTTCTTCTCAAAACAGCCGTTATTCACGTTCGTTAAAGCACGAAAATACTATACGAATGTCCTTTACTCTCGCGTCCTTTTACGAACGTCCGGAACGAACTTCCTATAAGGTGCGCGACTTTTTAATATTGTGCTTATTATTTTTAGTAAGGGCGTCCTGAAATGATAAATGATGGATTTATAGTAGGACGCGTTTCCCTGTGCGGAAATGGTAACTCATGCGTCATACACAGTAGGAGCTGTACTCCTTTCCTGTCCGTAAATTGTAAGTGGCACGGCATACATTCATACTGTGGGGCACAATCGTTTAAAAGCCACCAGTGTATTTAATGAAATACAGTCTCTTTCCAAAAGTGACTGTTTTTTAATGCTTTTGTCTTCTTCTATACTATTCTAAATCCTATGTACTCAGGTTTGGGTGCGGGTTGTTGCTTACATTTATACTTATAAAAAAACACCTCAGCTAACATGTACTTTTTTCTGTACATTTAGGGAGGTGTTAAGGTTGTCCTACTTATTAGATAAGCCTAGACATATAAAAATTCATAGGGTAGATCTCTTAATTCACACCGACAGCTGTAAAAGCGTTTTTGACTGCAGTGGCTTCTGCACTGCTTGAACCATATAAATCAGCGGCAGATTGGACGACTGCTGCTCTGGCTTGTGAAAAAGTGGACGAGGAAGTTAAATAAGTCGTGTTGGCCCGGTAAAAGATGGTTCCTAGTTTATCAATGCCAATTCCAGTTACGGTCACACCATGGTGAGTGCCGCCCGCGGAGATAAGATAAGCTGCCTTATTAATGATTCCGCTGTTCGTATGGACGCCGCCATTGTCGCCCGATCCTGTATAACGGTTCGTATAATGGTCAGGGTCGCCATTCAATGTTGGGTTGGCCATTGAACGGAGGGCATCACCGGAAATATTAGGTGTATAAATATCTTCTCCTATCAGATAGTCCGCTTTTGCACTTTGATTCTTAAATTCAACAGCGGTGCCAAAAATATCAGAAATCGCTTCATTCAAAGCACCGGATTCATTCTGATAGGTCAAATTCGATTCCGTAGAAGTTACAGCATGTGTCAATTCATGTGAAACAACGTCTAAGCCGCCTGACAATGGGATGAACGTCGTGCCGTCCCCATCACCGTAAACCATTTGTGTACCATCCCAAAAAGCATTATTGTATTTCGAACCATAATGAACGGTTGACTTTAGGATGGCTCCATTTCCATCGTAAGAGTTCCGTCCAAACGTGGATTTGTAATAATCATAGGTTTTACCAGCATAAAAATGAGCATCCACTGCAGCTTTATCGGTAGAAGAAGTAAAAGCGTTGGTTGTATTGGATAAGAGTGTACCAGGCAATTTTGACCGGTTATTAGCATTATAGGTGAAAATACCTTTGCCACGTGTATTGTCTTGTAGATAATATTTACCGCTCGATAAGGTAGTGTTTACCGATACGGTATTGTTTAGGACTCCGACGCCCGTACCGACGGAATTGGTCCCCGTCACTTCATCAAGGGTGTTATATTTATTCAATATTTCACCTGTTTTGACTGAAATGAAATAATTATAGTTTCCTGGTTCCGGATCTAAGAAATTTAAATTGACCTTATATACATAGTCAGCCTTTCCTTCATTGGCGTATACATATAGCTCTGATTCAGGAGATTGTTCGTAGGAAGGAGTGAATCCAATATCTGTTTCGGCTATTTGGATTGCTTCTGATTTACTGATGCCTTTTTTAGCCTTTTTCCCTAATTTAGTGTTTAAATTGGCTTCAACTGTTCCGGACACGACTGTTAAAACACCTTGAGCGTCAATTAATACTGCCTGTGTAGAATTCCATACAGGTACGCCCTTATAGGTTTGTTGCAATCTTAGAGCGGTATTTCCAAGTTCATCCTTACTTTCTTTTTGGATAATGAAGGAGTCTTTCGCCTTTTGCTTCTCTAACTTGTAAGACTTTGTGTTTTTATCAAAAAAGGTAAGAATGATATCCTCTGCCGTCTGCTTTGAAGGTTCTGTGAGTTTCCCAGACTTGAATTCTAGCGAATCTCTATGCTTATTATACTTTTCAACGCTTAACACGTTTTTTGCCGCTAAAGCTTCTTGTTGGGGAATAGCAGAAAATAATAGACCGATAGATAGTGCAGTTCCTAAAAATACCTTACCTTTCATAACCTTTCAACTCCTTCATGAGAATACCTCATTTTTACATCGTTTCATATTATTATCAAATGGAGAAAACACGCAAAAAATATGACATTTAAAGGAATAAAATGGAGAAAAATGGTTCTTAATAGAAATGTTCTTTCCAAATATTCTTCTAGTAATATTTGGAATATATTTAAGGGTGTATGAAATGAGCTTAGTATTTTATAAGTCCCGCTTTTTTTATGCTGCAAAAAAACATGGCATAAAGTGCAAAAAAACATGGCATAAAGTGCAAAATATTTTGTCTATTGAAAGCGTTTTTTAAAATAATTTGTTGAATATTGCGGTTTGAAAATTTGGCATGAAAATTGCATATATTCAGAAAAGGAATATTCGAATTGTAAATTAGGTCTATTTGAAAGTCTATGAAATAGGAAAATTTATTAAATGGATTTCCCCATACATGTAAGCGCTTATATAGAAAGGGATGAAAAGTTATGATACCAAAACAAGAAAATGACATCTTTCAGCATCCTCCAAAGCAAGAAGAACAAGAATTAAAGCGCGGTTTGAAATCCCGTCATTTAACGATGATTTCTATTGGAGGGGCTATTGGCACCGGGCTGTTTCTTAGCAGCGGGGCAGCCATTCATACAGCTGGGCCAGGCGGCGCATTACTTGCTTATGCCTTAGTTGGGGCAATGGTGTACTTCGTGATGACCAGCTTAGGGGAACTGGCAGCCTTTATGCCGACAAGCGGTTCATTCAGTACCTATGGAACGAAATTCGTCGATCCGGCATTTGGGTTTGCCTTGGGATGGACGTACTGGTTCAATTGGTCGATGACCATAGCGGCGGAGTTGGCAGCCTCAACAATGATTATGAAATTTTGGTTTCCGAATAGTCCATCATTGTTGTGGAGTTCATCATTCTTGGTGCTCATTTTCCTATTAAACTATTTATCCGTTAAAGGATATGGTGAAGGGGAATACTGGTTTTCCTTCATAAAAGTAACGGCCATCGTTATTTTTATAATCGTTGGCATACTAATGATTGTTGGCATCATGGGTGGCGAAGCAGTAGGTTTTAAGAACTTTACAATCGATGACGCGCCTTTCCCGGGTGGTTTTATGGGTGTCTTCATTGTGTTTATTGCAGCTGGCTTTTCTTTTCAAGGTACAGAAATCGTCGGTGTGGCTGCAGGTGAAAGTGAAGACCCAGCCAAAAATATACCAAAGGCTATTAAAAGCGTTTTTTGGAGAATCCTACTCTTTTACGTATTGGCAATCTTTGTGATAGGGTTACTTATCCCTTATACAAGCCAAAGTTTACAAGGGGATAATGTTATGGTCAGCCCATTCACGCTTATATTTGAAAAGGCTGGAGTTGCTTTTGCAGCTTCGCTCATGAATGCAGTCATTTTAACAGCGGTATTGTCAGCAGGTAACTCTAGTTTATATGCTTCGACGCGTATGTTATATTCAATGGCTAAAGATGGGCAAGCACCACGCATTTTTGCAAAACTTAACAAACGCGGAGTGCCGGTTGCGGGTATGATTTTGACATGTGCCATCGGTATGCTTGCATTTTTAGCTTCTATTTTTGGTGATGGTAAAGTGTATATATGGTTAATGAATGCTATTGGTATTACAGGATTTATCTTCTGGCTAGGTATTTCTATCAGTCATTATCGTTTCCGTAAAGCTTATATAGCTCAAGGCCATTCATTGGAGAAGCTGCCATATAAGGCATTATGGTTTCCGATTGGACCGATTTTTGCTATTGTGATTGGCTTAATCGTTATTCTATCTCAAAATTTTCAAGCGTTTTTTTCAGACCACATTGATTGGGGCAGTGTAATAGCTGCATACCTAGGAATCCCACTTTTCCTTGGTCTATGGTTTGGATATAAACTGGTAAGGAAAACTAAATTCGTTAAACTTGAGGAAGTGGAGTTTGACTTTGACAAAAAATACGAATGATAATGCTTTAAGTAAAATCAGCCGGACAACGTTGTTTTAAGTTGTCCGGTTTTTATTTGTCTATATGTAAAACAGCTATGTGCATGTAGGTTTATTTATCTTCGCCATTCAAAATTTTTATTTAAAGCCGGGAGCGGGATTCCTGGCCTTTTTTATTTTGTGATAAATGGAAATTAATACAAATTCAAAGAGGGATGTTATATGATAAACGTAATCTCTATGTGTGTTTTTCTATAAAATTAGCTAAAGGAGACTCTATGTATCATTCTAATCTCTTTCAAATTTTTTAAAAAAAGCAAAGGAATGCATGCTAGTACGACGGGGGAACTGCCATCTTCGAGAAGAGAAAGCCAGACTTTAACCGTTTGAAGTATCTAATCCTAGAAAAGGAAGGTGCGCGCTTATGACTCTATTGACTAATTTGAAAGTATTGGACTTTTCAACGCTACTGCCCGGACCATTTGCCACTTTGATGCTAGCTGATTTAGGAGCAGATGTTTTGAAGGTAGAAAGGCCGGCAGCAGGGGATTCATGGGGTGTGAATCAATATCTTAACAGATCAAAGCAATCGATTACCCTTGATTTAAAACAGTCGGAGTCCATCGAAGCCGTAAAAAATTTAGTGAAAGAATACGATATCGTCCTTGAACAATTCCGGCCAGGTGTCATGGAGCGCTTAGGGCTGGGGTACGAGGTTTTAAAACAAATCAATCCGAAGTTAATTTATTGTTCAATCACAGGATTTGGCCAAACCGGTCCATACAAAGACCGCCCGGGTCATGACATCAATTATATTTCGATTGCAGGATTATCAGGCTATTCCGGTACGCAAAAAGACGGCCCAGCAAAGAACGGAACGCAAATAGCTGATCTTGCAGGAGGGTCATTGCATGCTATTATCGGTATTTTGTCCGCAGTCATTTATAGAGACAGAACGGGGGAAGGCCAATACATCGACATCAGCATGACCGACTGCAGTTTCGCTTTAAATGCCATATCCGCACCTCTGAATTTACAAGGGGGCATGGAGCTTGAGCCAGAGAAATTGATGTTAAACGGAGGGTCATTTTATGACTTTTACGAAACGAAAGATGGGCGTTATTTTTCGGTAGGAAGCCTGGAGCCTCCATTCCGTAAAGCTCTATGTGAAGCAATCCTCAAGCCCGAATTGTATGAACTAAGCTTGAGTAGAGATGCTGAGAGTGGAAGTAGATTTAAAACAGCTGTCCAACGTGCTTTTCTTGAAAAGAACTTTGATGAATGGAAAGAAATATTTGCTGATTCTGAGGCCTGTGTAGAACCAGTACTGACTTTTACCGAAGCGACCAATCATCCCCAACTTAAGGAACGGGGCATGATTGTTGAAATACCTGACGGAAAAGGAAGCATCCAGAAGCAAATTGCCTGTCCAATCAAAACATCGGTTTTTACCCCTGATTATAAACATACAGGGCTGAAGCCAGGACAAAGCAATGAAGAAGTTCTCCACACCTTTAATCGCTAAATAAAGAAACGGACCTAGCTAAAATGATATATATATTTAAAGGCTGTCACTTTTCCAAAATCTTTTTGGAGAGAGATAGCCTAATTTTTTTGAATTCAATCTTCGCTGCAACGACGTAAATACTCCTGTACTCATAGTGCTGCAACATTTATGAGGCCGAGCTAAATGGAGGAAGGACGAAATAAGTGGATGAAGGACGAATAAAGTGGATGAAGGACGAATTAAGTGGGAGGAAGGTCAAATTAAGTGGATGAAGGACGAATAAAGCGGAGGAAGGTCGAATTAAGTAGGAGAAAGGCCGAATTAAGTGGGAGGAAGGACGAATAAAGCGGAGGAAGGACGAATAAATCGGAGGAAGGACGAAATAAGTAGGAGGAAGGCCGAATTAAGTGGATGAAGGACGAATAAAGCGGAGGAAGGACGAAATAAGTAGGAGAAAGGTCGAAATAAGTGGATGAAGGACGAATTAATCGGAGGAAGGTCGAAATAAGTAGGAGAAAGGTCGAATTAAGTGGATGAAGGACGAATTAAGTGGAGGAAGGACGAAATAAGTAGGAGAAAGGTCGAACTAAATGAAGAAAGGACGAAATAAGTGGAGGAAGGTCGAATTAATCGGAGAAAGGCCAAATTAATCTTTTATCAATGAAAGCAACAAGACGTGTGTGCTAAAAATTACCAGTTACAACTAGCGTTTACCGGGTATCAGAGTATCATCCTTCAACAAAGGATTTATAAGAAAAAGCTCTAGATAGGAGGATGATAATAATCTTTGGTCTCTATGATATCATTAAATTTCTATTTTCTTTTTTTCTGATTATGCCAATCGTTACACTGATACATTTGAGCGGGCATATCTTCTTTGTTACGATCTTCGGAGGATCAGAAAAGAGAATCTTGATCGGATGTGGGAATAAACTTTTCTCCTTTTGTAACATAGAGGTGAGGAAATATTATTTTAGGAATGGGACATGCGAGTTTAGGGGATTGAAACATGATAATCGATTGACGAATATGCTGATTTATTTAGGGGGCTCTATCTTTAATTTAGTCAGTATGCTAATCATATATAGCTTAGTGTATCAGAATATCTTGGAAAGCTCAGTAATATGGTACCAATTCATATATTTTTCCTTCTATATTATGTTTTTCTCCTTGTTTCCAATGTATTTCTCGGACGGGTCGCCTAGTGATGGGAAGGCTGCAGAATTGGCCTTGAGGAACAAGTTGGAAGATAGGGTGACTGATGATATATTGGTGAAGAAAATGGATGATGATGATAGTTGCAAGTAAAAAGGGACGTTCTTGATGCTCGTTCTTTTTTTGTGCTTGGATGAAATAGAATAGGGTAAAGACGTAGGAGAACCTCATAAACTTTTTCGCGCTTTCGCGGTAAAGTGCTAAAAAAATCCTTTGACTATTATCAGAATATTCCTTATAATATTCTACATTATAGAGACGGGATAGGAGATTAGTAGGATGAAAGATTTTTTCAGTAAATTACTAACTGGAATGAGTATAGGGATTGTTGTTTCCTTAATTCCAAATGCTTTGTTAGGGGAAGTACTTAAGTTATTGATTCCTCATTTTCCAGTATTACAACATATATTCGATATTACAGTTTTTGTGATGAGTTTGTTACCTGTTATGATTGGTGTGATGGTAGGGATTACATTTAAGCTAACATCTATACAAACAGCAAGTGTTGGGATCGCGGCAATGGTCGGTAGTGGTGCTATTCAAAAAACGGCTGATGGTTTATTTGCCCTAAATGGTATTGGAATCGTTATTAATACAGGAATTACAGCCGCACTGACTGTGTTATTTGTTCAATTAATTGGTGACCGATTAAAAGCATATTCCATTTTATTGATGCCGACTTTAAGCATATTAGTGCCAGGGATGATTGGGTATTTAATTCTACCATTTGTGAAATCTTCCACTGGTTTACTGGGAGTCGCTATTTCAAATGTGACATCATTACAACCAATTATAATGGGAGCTATTATTTCTGTTGTGTTCTGTCTCATAATTTTGTCGCCTATTTCAACAGTAGGGGTAGCCACTGTGATCATGCTTTCAGGTATCGGCTCTGGTGCGGCTAATCTAGGCATTGTTGCAGCAGGCGTTGGTCTGGCCATTGCAAGTTATAAAGCAAACTCCCTTGGAACGGCATTAGCACATGTATTAGGCTCACCAAAAATTCAAATGAGAAACTTCTTCATGAAACCGAAGATCGCTTTTCCGATGTTGATCACAGCTGCGATTCTTGGTGCTTTGGCCGGTCTGTTAAATATTCAAGGCACACCCTATAGTGCTGGGTTCGGTTTATCAGGTCTAGTTGGTCCATTAAATTATATGAAACTGGCTGAAGGTGGATGGGTCGTTGAGAATGTAGCAATCATGCTAAGCACTTTCTTCATTCTTCCGATTGCATTGAACCTAGGTCTTATCTATATATTCTCAAAAAAATTAAAACTGATTAAAGCAGAGGATTATAAATTGCATTTTGATTAATAACTCAAACTTCCTCATGAAATAGAGGATGCTGATATATAGACAATATAGAAAGAGCAACGCTTTATTTGAATGCGTTGCTCTTTCTATAATATTTCTTTATCCCCAAACTTCTTTCGCTACATCAACAATAAATTTCAACTTTTCCCATTGTTGTTCTTCCGTTAGCTTATTGCCATGATGGGTGGAAGCGAATCCGCATTGTGGACTTAAGCATAATTGTTCGAGTGGCACGAATTGTGAAGCTTCTTTAATACGAGCTATAACTGCTTCTTTGTCTTCGATTTCTCCATTTTTTGAAGTGACGACTCCTAGAACAACTCGTGCTCCGCCATTTGGAATGTATTCTAACGGTTTGAAATCTCCTGAACGGTTATCGTCATATTCCAGGAAGAATCCATTTACTTTTTCTTTTGCCAATAATGTTGGTGCGATACGTGCATAGCTTCCTTCAAACGCCCACGTTGATTGATAGTTCCCGCGACATAAGTGTGTCGTGACGACCAAATCCTCTGGTTTTCCCTCCAAAGCTCCATTAATTACGCGCAATGCTAAATCAATTAATTGTTCTCTAGAGTATTTTCCATCTTTGAACTGAAATTCTGGAGAGGAAAGTCTAGCAATATAAACATCATCCAATTGTAAGTAACGTACACCAGCTTCATAAAAGGCCTTTAAAGCATATTGATACGCTTTAATGATGTCATTTGCATAGTCTTCGATATCAGGGTAGATGTCTTCATTATAAACACCCACAGCAAATAATTGATTGGGACTAGGAATGGTTTGTTTCGTAACAGCACGTCCGGCAACGATTTTGTTCAATTCAATAAAGTCATGAATGAAGGGATGTTCAGGATTGAATGAAACCTTCCCAGTATTGCGAATATTGTATCTCTCTGTTTCCACGCCATCGAATGTGAGACCTTTTTCAGTTACATACCCATCGATTCCATTTAAATGCTCTAGGAAGTCAAAGTGCCACCATGTGCGTCTAAACTCACCGTCCGTTACTACCTCTAATCCAACTTCAATTTGCTTATCAACAATCCGCTTGATTTCTTCCGTTTCAACTTCGTGAAGTTGCTCTGCAGTAATTGTGCCGTCTTTAAATTGCTTTCTAGCATCATGTAAATTATCCGGTCTTAATAAACTCCCGACGTGATCTGCTCTAAATGGTGCCTTTGTTATAGTGATTGACATGTTTCATTCCTTCTTTCTTTTTATAAAATAAAAAACCTCTTCTTTTAAAAAAAGAAGAGGTGTTGGCTACTAAGCAATTTACTCTTCTTATCTTCAAGTTTTTACACTTCTGGAATTAGCACAGTACATTAAAGTCTGTTGCTGAGGTATCAAAGGGCCAGTCCCTCCACCTCTCTTGATAAGAGTTGTCTATTAAATTAAGTATGACTATACAGATAGTTTTAATAAAGGTCAAGGGTGAAAGGTGTAAAATTTAGAATATGCCGATTATTCACCAGGACCTTGCATGTTATGAAGGGTTAACTACATTCGTGAAGACAGCATATGCTATAACTGACGTTCCATATGGAATGAAGTTACCTGTAAGTTAAGTTGGAGGGGGAAAACCACGATGAATACGTTCAATCCATCTAATATTTCCGGGAATGGTTTACCGATAACGTTAACTGCGTCTATGCTAGAGCGAATTATAAAGATGAAATCAGGTGAGCAGGATGTTAAAGTCGAGATTACGCCAGTACATATAGTGCTTTTCGGAACGACGGAAGTGAAAAAAATGATGTTTAAGAAAAACGTGCCTTTCCGTATTACATTAAAACCGATTCACGTGGAAAAAAGAACGATTTCATTTGAATTAGTAGAAATGAAGCCTATTGATAGGAATTTTATTAACCAAAAGATATTTAACAGACCGCCATTTTTTGAATTTGAAAATAGAATGATCAAAATGAATTTTAATGCTTGGAACATCGTGAAAAGAATACCCGTGGGCACTATTAAATCGTATGAGTTGGTGGAAGGTGCATTAAAAATTAAACTTTCATTATGATGAATTGAAGAAAGGGTAAGCAATTAAGGAAATGATAGCATTCTTACCTGTACTATTTTAAAGGGGATACCAGGTATGTTAGTGTAAGGATATGGTAAAGGACGATTCTTCAATAAGAAATATTGTGTTTGATAAATCAAGTTCTTTAAAATATACTAAATAACTAAAAGTTTTGAGTTTTTCCGGTAGATAAGGGGGAAAATGAATGGACCAGAAAATTTTGCCTGCTTCGGCAAGCATGAAGGATTTCGAAAGATTTCTAGAAAGTTCCTATGAAATAGGTGTGTTTCTTGATTTGCATATATCACAATTGAAAAATGTAAGCTTAATGGCAAAGCAGCATAATAAGAAAATGATTTATCATGTCGATTTAATTCATGGTATTAAAAGTGATGAATACGCTACAGAATTTATTTGTCAGGAGTATTGCCCATATGGCCTGATTTCAACAAAATCCAGCGTGATTTTGAAAGCGAAGCAAAAGGGTGTTATTGCCATTCAACGAATCTTTTTAATTGACTCACATGCGTTAGAGAAAAGTTATAAGCTGGTACAGAAAACAAAGCCTGATTATATCGAAGTTTTGCCTGGCGCAATGCCTTGGATGATTAAAGAGGTAAAGGAACGCTTACAAACTCCTATCTTTGCTGGAGGGCTCATACGTTCTTCAGATGAAGTCCTGAATGCCCTTGAGGCAGGAGCTTCGTCAATCACGACTTCAAAAACTGAATTATGGGAGATGTTTTAATTCAGATAGGAGTTGAAGTGTGATAGAGGAAAAAAAATACAGAAAAAATCATTTGTTTTTATATAAATTAATTGACAGCGTTTTCACTACCTAGTATATTTACATTACAAGTTAATACATGTGACGGAGATTAGGAGATTCACACCAGACATACTCATTTTTTGAGGAAAGTTCTGCTGTGAATCTCCTTTTATTTGTTGGTAAGGCATCATTCTATAAGAGGAGGGGTTATGTATGACTCCATTTTGGGGAGAAGTAGTAGGCACGATGATTTTAATTTTATTTGGTGCAGGTATTGGGGCAGGATCTTCCTTAAAGGGATCTTATGCCAAAGATGCAGGCTGGATTGTCATCACGATTGCATGGGGACTGGCTGTTACAATGGGTGTCTTTGCAGTGGGTTCCATAAGCGGAGCACATTTAAACCCGGCTGTTACAGTAGCATTAGCTATCAATGGAGATTTTCCTTGGGCTGATGTGCCAGGGTACATCGTGGCACAAATGATAGGGGCAATTATAGGTGCGACACTTGTATTCCTGCATTATTTGCCTCACTGGAAAGCTACGGAGGATCCAGGTACAAAGCTTGGAGTGTTTGCAACCTCACCAGCTATCCCACATACTTTTTCAAATCTATTAAGTGAAATGATTGGTACATTCATCCTTGTTCTTGGCTTATTATTTATTGGTGCCGGCAAGTTTACAGAAGGTCTGAACCCATTTGCTGTCGGTTTATTGATTGTTGTTATCGGGATGTCGCTCGGAGGAACAACAGGCTATGCCATAAACCCTGCACGTGATCTTGGACCTCGTATTGCTCACTTCCTGCTGCCAATACCAGGTAAGGGAAATTCGAATTGGGGCTATGCTTGGATTCCGGTTGTTGGCCCGATTGTCGGTGGAGCACTTGGAGCTGTCTTCTATAAAGCAGTCTTTTTAGGTGAATTGACGACAGTCTTTTGGACTGTTTTAGGAGCAAGCCTAATAATATTGGTATTAGCATATACTTTTGGAAAAAAGCAGTCGCGTGAGTTAGAAACTAGCAACATTGCTAGTTAAATTAAAAAGGGGGGAAACACATTATGGAAAAATATATCTTATCATTGGATCAAGGAACAACTAGTTCACGGGCGATTTTGTTTAACGAAAAGGGCGAGATCGTCCACTCGGCCCAAAAGGAATTCACACAGCATTTCCCTAAGCCAGGCTGGGTAGAGCATAACGCCAATGAGATTTGGGGATCAATTTTAGCAGTGATTGCTGGTGTACTATCGGAATCTAGTGTAAAGCCTGAGCAAATTGCTGGTATTGGAATCACTAATCAGCGTGAAACGACAGTCGTTTGGGATAAAGAAACAGGAACCCCTGTGTATAATGCGATAGTATGGCAGTCCAGACAAACTAGCGAAATTTGTGATGAATTGAAAGGAAGAGGTCTTAATGATCTGTTCCGAGAAAAAACAGGATTGTTAATAGACGCCTATTTTTCCGGTACAAAAGTGAAGTGGATCCTCGATAATGTGGAAGGAGCTCGCCAAAAAGCAGATGAAGGCAAGTTGTTATTCGGAACCATTGATACCTGGCTGATTTGGAAGCTATCAGGAGGCAAGGCCCATGTAACAGACTATTCTAATGCTTCTCGGACATTAATGTATAATATTCATGAGCTGAAATGGGACGAGGAGCTTCTGGAGATATTGACTGTTCCAAAATCAATGCTACCAGAGGTTAGACCTTCTTCCGAAGTGTATGCCCAAACGATCGAATATCACTTCTTCGGCCAGTCGATTCCAATTGCAGGAGCAGCAGGTGACCAACAGGCAGCATTATTTGGCCAAGCTTGTTTTAATGAAGGAATGGCTAAAAATACGTATGGAACAGGTTGTTTCATGCTTATGAATACGGGTGAAAAGGCTGTCAGTTCCGAGCACGGGTTATTGACAACTCTTGCTTGGGGATTGAATGGCAAGGTTGAATATGCATTAGAAGGCAGCATATTTGTAGCAGGATCAGCGATTCAATGGCTGCGTGATGGCTTACGGATGCTAAAAAATGCCGAGGACAGTGAAGCCTATGCAAAACGTGTAGAAAGTACTGATGGAGTTTATGTTGTTCCTGCATTTGTGGGGCTTGGGACTCCGTATTGGGACAGCGATGTCCGAGGTGCGGTTTTTGGCTTAACTCGTGGAACATCTAAAGAGCATTTTGTCCGTGCTACCCTTGAATCGCTTGCATATCAAACGAAGGATGTACTCGATGCAATGGAGGCAGATTCAGGTATTGAGCTGAAGACATTGAGAGTGGATGGCGGTGCAGTTAAGAACGACTTCTTAATGCAATTCCAAAGCGATCTACTACGTGTCCCTGTTGAAAGGCCGACTATAAACGAAACGACAGCACTTGGTGCAGCGTATTTGGCTGGACTAGCTGTTGGCTATTGGAAGGACCAAGAGGAAATCGCTCAGCAGTGGGCAATAGACAAAACCTTTAAACCATCCATGGATGAGCAAGAAAGTGAAAAATTATATGACGGATGGAAAAAAGCTGTTCAAGCAGCAATGGCTTTTAAATAAAGGTTCTGATAAACACTAAATTTAACAAATAAAGAAGGCCACTTATATAGTGGTCTTTTTGTTGTTAAATTTACAATAAAGTAATAAAATGCTTTAAATATGTGGGCAGATTACCATAATAAAGTCTTTAAATAAGACGAAATAATTTACAAACTAGCCTTCTATAAATTATCTAGTAAATCTATATAATACTTTCTTAAAAGTTCTCTTAATATATTAGGTTCTACTATTTTTATGGACTTACCAAAGCTAGCAATATAGTTAACTATAAACTCAAGCTCATTTGGCTCATACGAACCAACAATATAGGTACTTTCACTCTCGGTGATTAACTTCATAGATGGGAAATGTTGCTGTTGAAAATGCTCAACCCCTTCTTGATTTATTAGACACTTGAATTGAATTGCCTTTTCAGATGGTTTCCAGAGTGAATGTGCATTGTGAACATTAATCTCCTTTAAGTCAATTAATGGTTCGATGTTCGTTATTTCCACTGTTGTAATACGATCACACCGGAATACTCGATAAGCTTTTTTAGTTACATCATAAGCCTGGCAGTACCAATAGCCTTTCATTGCATAAATAGCGATTGGCTGAATGCTACGAGTGCTTTTTTGATGCATTGTTTGATAACTGATTTTTAATACTTCATTTTTAATGGCTGCAAGTAATAAAGTTTCTAAATGTGCGCTTTCTTTGATTTGCTCCGTGTGTCGAAAGGTTACCCGATCTTGAATTCTCTCTATATGCTGACGTTGTTTTTCTGCTAACGCGTTTATAAATTTCTCATGAATAGAATGAAGCGATACTTGAAAAGGTAGATTTGAAAAGCTGCGTAGTGCCTGCATTGCAAAATAAAGCGCATAAATTTCTTGACTGTTAAAAGAAATGGGGGGTAGTGTCATTTGATTAAGTAAATGATAACCTCCATACCGACCATATTCTGCATAAATTGGTGCGCCAATTTCCTCTAGTGAAGAAATGTCTCGTAATGCAGTTCTTTTAGAAATATGAAATTCTTGCATTAAATCTTGGAGCGTAAACTGTTGTTTTTGATTGATAAAACGCAGCATTTGATTTAAGCGTTCTGATTTTTTCATAAAATGACCCCTTAATGGTGCCGTTTTTTGTCACCTTTATTTTATATACTTGTAAGTGTAATAAATAATTGTTGAGGAGGCAATAAAATGAATTTTGAAGTAATTCCCTTTCTATCGATGAATGGTAAAGGTGCAGCTGCTATTGAGTTTTATAAGGAATATTTAGGGGCGACCGTTCTTTTTAAGAAAAATTATAAAGAGATGAAGGAAATGAATCCTAATTTTATTTATGGAGAAGGTCAAGATGAGTATATTACACATTCTGTTTTGCAAATCGGTGCGAATAAGCTTATGCTTGCAGAGAAAGAAATGGACAATACACAACCTTGGCAATTAGGTAATAGTTCATCTTTATGTATTCAGTCTCAAGATAAGATTGTAATTAAACATCTCTATGACTCGCTTATTCAACATGAACAGGTGGCCATTTTAGTACCATATGAACCCAATGCGTTTAGTCCAGGATATGCCATTGTACGAGATCCGTTTGGAGTAATTATCCAACTTTGTGTAACCGTGCATGATTTTTAATTTAGGTGATTTATTACATGTACAGTATATGACGTTTGTATTAAATTTCAGTAATTTATAGGATTATTTAACAGTTTGGGGCGTTAGTGAAAGAATGATTAAACAACTTTATAGTTAAAGTTTTTACTCTGTAGTACCCACTTTCCAACTAAATTAACGAACTTAGAAAACCGATTCTACATCAGTAGTATCGGTTTTCTTGATTGATGGCTATAAAATTAAATGACTTTATTATAAGTATTCATCTTCTTCAACTAACTACCGCCCCTTAAATTTTGTTTTTATTAACTAGAATCACGTTTAAATTCGCTCTTCTTTTGTTCCTGTAAAACTGATAATCCAATAAAGATATACGGGTATGATAAAAGAATTAATTCGAGAAAACCTAAACCAAACAATGTCGAGGTATGCTCATCTGCATTAAATCTAGTTTCAACTACCCATAATAAAGGGTTTTTACCACTCTTACTTGTACATAATATTTTATGAAAATATAGCCTGTGATTTACTGAATTTCACATGTATAGTTAGCTGTAATATATTTTATTAGGGAGTGTTTTACTTGTTTATAAAACTTACAAAAGACCAACAGCAATTAATGATTTCTGACATTCAATACTTTTTTCACAAGAAAGAGATGAAGAAATAACTGAATTTGCTGCAGAAAGAGTATTAGATTTCGTTAGGGAGTCACTTGCTCCTCATTTCTATAACGCTGCTGTCTTAGATGTTAAACATGTAGTGGAACAGCAATTTTCTTCACTTGAAGATGAAATATTAACTCTAGAACGTCCGATAAAAAGATAAATAATTTTTCAAGAGTGAATTTGATAATAATTCACTCTTATTGTTGCACATAATATGTCTTATACGGCATAAGATAGGAATCATCTTTCCTTGTTTTTACTTCAGCTAATCTGCCCCTTTGGTTGAACTGTTAAATAAAAACAAAGCGAAGTCTTTCTAATATGAGTTAGAGTATGATATACTAAAATCAAGTTAATAAATCGGCCGGAGAACAGGAGAGACCATGAATGCGTTATCGAGAATTCGATAATGTGCATTTATGGTCTCTTTTTTTGTTTTTATTGGCAGATTAGGGTAATTAATATCTATATGAATGGAAAACTATGAGAACAAATTAACTTATTTAAATACAAGAACCAACAACTACTCGACAAAAGCAGGTATCACTCAAAGGAGGAGTTAGGCATGAGGTTTTCAAATATATATCGAGAAGAAACAATTGAGCTTCTGAAAAAAGAAAAATTTGATGTGTTAGTCATTGGCGGAGGAATTACAGGTGCAGGGATTTCCCTGGATGCAACGACTCGAGGAATGAAAGTGGCATTGGTGGAAATGCAGGACTTTGCTGCAGGAACATCAAGCCGTTCAACAAAGCTTGTCCATGGTGGTTTGCGGTACCTAAAGCAATTTGAAATAAAAATGGTTGCTGAGGTTGGAAAAGAGAGAGAGATCGTTTATGAAAATGGGCCACATGTGACTACACCGGAAAGAATGCTGCTCCCAATGCATAAAGGTGGCACATTTGGAAAATTCAGTACATCCATCGGACTCCGAGTCTATGATTTTCTAGCAGGCGTCAAAAAAAGTGAACGAAGGAAAATGCTATCGGTTAGTGAAACACTGAAAATGGAGCCCCTTGTAAAGAAAGAAGGACTTAAAGGCGGAGGCCATTATGTTGAATACCGTACAGATGATGCACGCCTGACGATTGAAGTGATGAAGGCGGCTGTGGATAAAGGCGCGACACCGATAAATTATACAAAAGTAGAAAAACTGTTGTATGAAAATGGCAAGGTAATAGGCGTCCAGGTCAATGATATACTATCAGGCAATCAGTATGAAATATATGCAGACAAAGTTATCAATGCCGCAGGTCCATGGGTTGATTCGATCCGTGAAAAAGACCAATCGAAAAAAGGGAAAACGCTGAAGTTATCAAAGGGTGTTCATGTCGTAATTGACCAATCGAAATTTCCTTTGAAGCAGGCGATTTACTTTGATACGCCCGATGGCCGGATGATTTTTGCCATACCGCGAGCTGGTAAGGCCTACGTCGGAACTACAGACACCTTTTATAATGGCGATCCTGCTGTCCCTACCGTTACATCGGAAGATCGTGCCTATTTATTAAAGGCGATTGGTTATATGTTTCCAGAAGTGAAAGTTTCGGATGAGGATATCGAATCAAGCTGGGCTGGAGTTAGACCGTTAATTCTTGAAGAAGGCAAAGACCCTTCTGAAATTTCAAGAAAAGATGAAATATGGGAGTCCGATTCTGGTCTTATCACAATTGCCGGAGGAAAATTAACGGGATATCGCAAAATGGCAAAAACTACAGTCGACCTCGTAGCCGGGAAGCTTTCTCAGCAAACAAATAGATCTTACCCTAATAGCAGTACCAAAAAAATGCCGATTTCTGGAGGGGATGTCGGAGGATCAATCAATTTCTCTGATTATATCCAGACACATATTCAAATAGGGGTTGACTCAGGACTCACTGCTAAGGATTCCAAAGAATTATTGGCTATGTACGGATCAAACGCGGCTGTTTTGTTCAATATCGCAAAAAGTGAAGGGGACGTGGAAACTCGCACTGGCCTCCCACAGAAGTTGTTCGTACAGTTGCAATACGCATTAGATCATGAAATGGCCGCAACTCCGGTTGATTTCTTCTTCCGCAGAACCGGCACCCTATTATTTGATATCGATTTAGTCCAAACACATAAAAGTGCAGTAATTAAATATATGGCTGAATATTTTGGCTGGACGGAATCAACAAAAACGGAAAGAACAAACCAATTGGAACAAGAAATACATGGTGCTATTAAAGTATCTTAACTTATACCTGAAACGATTAGACGCCAGCGGCTTTGCTGGCGTTTATCTTATTTTCCATGATTTTATTTGAATTAAAGATGTGTGAGTAAAAGATGAGTGGCAATGCGGCTCATCTTTTACATATTCAATGATAGAATGCTTGCAAATAGAACAATCACGCCTTCATAGATTCAACAAACTTATAAAGAACTACTTACGTGCAGAAATTGACTTGGCGATTAACTTTTAAATCTTTAAACATGGAATATTATTGAAAAACTAATCATATTAGTTATAATATTAATTATATTAGTTTTGGGGGGAGTTTGATTAAAGATGAGAATGACTAAGGTTGGTACAGTATATCAACTATCTTTTATGCCAAGTGTATTTCCTGTGAACTGTTATTTTGTAGAAGAAGAGAATAGTCTTACACTAATAGATGCAGCCTTACCCTACAGTACAGCAAGTATAATAAATGCGGCTCGGATTATTGGAAAACCGATAACAAGATTAATAGTTACCCACGCACATGATGATCATGTTGGTGCACTAGACGGGATTAAAGCGTTAATCCCTGATTTACAAGTGAGTATTTCTTTTAGGGATGCGTTATTACTGGCTGGTGATTCTACCCTCCTACAAAATGAAACAAACTCTCCAATCCGCGGAGGAGTCCCTAAAAATATTCAAACTCAACCAGACTTATTACTCAAAGAGGGCGACCGTATTGGTTCATTGGAAGTTATTTTTTCACCAGGACATACCCCTGGTTCTATATCTCTTCTTGACACCCGGAATCATAGTTTAATTGTGGGGGATGCCTTACAAACTAGAGGTGGAACTGCGGTGTCTGGAATGATTAAACCTTTATTTCCGTTCCCGGCCTTTGCCACATGGAATAAACTTATCGCTGTTGAAAGTGCAAAGAAATTAAGAAGTTATAAACCGAGTTTACTTGCTGTTGGTCATGGGAAGATGCTAGAACACCCTGGGAATTCTATTGACAGAGCAATAGTTGAAGCAGAATTAAAACTTCAATCATGAAAATAGGAGGTGAAAATTGATGTCTCAACGTATAAGGTTAGATTTGTCTATCATTTTACAAAAAGCTACAGGACTAGTTGATGAAAACGGCCTTGATCATCTTTCGTTAGGCAAGTTGGCTGAAGAATTACAAATACGCCCCCCTTCGTTATATAACCATTTAGACGGCCTAAATGGATTAAAACAGAAACTAGCAGTAAATGGAGTTAAAAAACTTTATGAATACATGCTTCAAGCAGCAGTGGGACGCTCCGGTGATGATGCAATCAAGGCACTTAGTGAGGCATATGTTGAATTTGCTAGAATTCATCCAGGACTTTATGATGCTACCACCCGTTTTCCAAATTCTGAAGACAAGGAGTTACAACAAGCACAGCAATCAGTTGTAGAGCTTGTTGTCCAAGTCCTACAAGCCTATAATTTGAAGGAAGAAATGGCGATTCACTTGGTGAGAGGATTAAGGAGCATTTTACATGGATTTACTTCAATTGAAAAAATGGGTGGGTTTGGGATGCCGATTGATATCGATAAGAGTTTTTCTATACTGCTAAATACTTATATTGAGGGAATCCATTCTATAGTAATAAATAAAGATAAATATGATCTGGTGGAAGGTTAAAATGGGTTTTTTGGCTGTCTTGCAAATGGTAAACTTATCCGTTCGGTTTTTATTAGAAATTTTTGCACTTGCTGTATACGGTTATTGGGGTTTCAAAGTAGGAAATACCAGCATCATGAAAGTTTTTTAGCATTGTTATCCCAATTGGTATAGTGATCCTTTGGGGGGGCATTTGGTTCCCCTAAGGCCAGCATACAACTATCAGCACAACTTCATTTGCTACTGGAAGCATTGATTTTCTTGGTTCCAGCAGGATTACTTTTGTCCCTTAAAAACGTTAAATTAGCTTGGCTCTATGGATTTACCGTGATAGTAAATAGAATTTTCATGATGCTTTTGGACCAATAAGGTGTAGTTTAAACCTGACCAGCAGGACATCAAAATGGAGTGATGGATAAAAAGAAAAAACCCTTGCTACACAAGGGCTTTAAAGTATGAATAATAGCGGGATCGAACCTTTGCCGTGTTTCTTATTTCTTAGCTGATTTAAAGGATAGCTTGAAAGTCTGGCCAGCCAAAGAAGCATTTCCTATTTTTTCTGCTTTAATAGTTGTACGTCGACGTATAGCTGTATCCGTGAATGAAAGTCATCAAAATCGATTGAAGTGAGATCGGCTATTTGGTTCATTCTGTATTTTAACGTGTTGGTATGAATGTATAGCTGTTCAGCTGTCGGTTTTATCCGGCAATTATTCAACAGAAATATTTCCATTGTTTGAAGGAGCTTTGTTTGGCTTTCCTTATCCTTCTTTTGCAGAATCTGTAAATCCATATTGATATAATTCGTTTTACCATGATGATTGGAGATCATTTCGAGGTAACGGAAAATCCCAAGTTTGCTATATTGGAAAGGAAGCTGTTCAGGTTTACCGATGAACTTGGCTGCATTGATCACTTCCAGGGCTTCTAGATAGGATTTTCTTAATTGAAGAATCGAAGAATACTCATTTCCGATTCCTGAGAACACCTTTTGGCCATTGAATTGGGAAAGAACCGTGTTCGTTAAATCAGTGGCGCTATCAGAAAGCAGGTCTTTCCCTTTTCCGTTGCTACCAATTAAGACGATGATCTTCAATTGGTTTGTGAATACATGGGAAAAATGATTCAATGCATTTGCGAATAGACTGACTGTATCCGTTAATTCATCGAAATGTTCCGCATCGGATTGAGCGATGGTAAAGACATTTACAAGGAAAGTTTCCGGAATAAGAAGACTCATATTGGCTGCTTCCCATTTTATTTGGTTTTCCGTTTGATAGACTTCGTCGATGACCTTTTGGTAAAACTCATTTTTTTCTTCATCTTTTTTCATGTTTATCTGTTTTTTCTGATAGAGGAGCTTGCCGATATGATGGGAAACCTCATGTAAAAATTCCAAATCGGAATCAGGCATCACTTCCGTCTCTTGGACCCAAATGAATCCGAAGACCTGCCCTTTGTGGACAGCGCTTACAACAACTCTTTGATTTAAACCGATTTCCTCGATTTGTTTCACTCTAAATGGATGCTCCACCGTTTTAAGCTGTTCGACAATGCCCTCATCCATGAATTTCTCCAAGATTGGAATCGGCCAATGCTTAGTGAAGATGGTTTGCTGATTGGCTTGGTCGAAGTGCTCGATATAATATGAACTATATGCCAGCAATAAAAATTGGTCATTTTCGATGACAACTGGTTTTTTTAAATAAGTGCTGACCATATCCGTTATATCGTTGATGTTTGTGAGAGTCAGGATTTTTTCTAATGACATATATGGCCCCCTGTTATTTTTTGAAGTATATGACAACTAAGTTTAATAATACTTTTAAACGGATGATGTGTATAGGGGCACAAAGAAGGAACGGTCTATGAAAAAAATTTCATAGACCGTTCCTTTTAGGTGATTTATTATTATTTTAATGTTCTTTCGAATTCCTCGAATTGCTCTTCTACTTCTTTTGATGGCTTGGCTGTAAGAAGACTTACCACGATAATGGCAATCAAGCTTGCGCCAAAACCAGGGATCATTTCATAAAGCGTATCGGATAATCCTGCCATCGACCAGAAAATCACAGTCCCGGCACCAACGACCATCCCTGCTAATGCGCCCCATCTTGTCATGCGTTTCCAGCATAGGCTTAGTAAGACCAATGGACCGAATGAAGAACCGAATCCAGCCCAAGCATACCCTACAAGTCCAAGAATCGTGTCATTTTTCTCCCAAGAGAGAATAAGCGCGATGATTGATATGATTAGTACGGAAAGTCTGCCTAGGAAGACAAGCTCTTTATCTGAAGCGGAACGACGGAAGAAGGTTTTGTATATATCCTCGGTTAAAGAGCTAGCTGTAACCAACAACTGCGAAGAAATCGTGCTCATGACGGCTGCCAGTATTGCGGAAATCAAGAAACCAGTGATAAGTGGGTGGAAAAGTATTTCCCCTAACTCTATAAAAATCGTTTCAGGATCATCTAACTTGAGACCGTTCTGAGAAAAATACGTGATACCGATGAATCCAGTCAGCATGGCACCGACACTGGAGAAAATCATCCAGCTCATCCCGATATTACGGGCTTTCTTGATTTCCTTAACAGAACTGATCGCCATAAAGCGGACAATGATATGCGGCTGTCCGAAGTAACCCAGTCCCCATGCAAATAATGAGATGATTCCTAAAAAGCTCGTCCCTGTGAAAATATTCAATAAGGCTGGATCAATGGAACGTGCCGTATCTATGGAAGGACCGAAACCGCCAACATGGAAAAGGGTAACGATCGGTACAAGAACCAAGGCAACGACCATGATGATTCCCTGAACAAAGTCTGTCCAGCTTACTGCCAGGAATCCGCCGAATAAAGTATAGGCCACGACAACACCTGTTAAGATCCATAGACCTGTATGGTAATCTAGGCCAAATGTACTTTGGAATAAGACTCCGCCAGATACCATTCCGGAGGAAACGTAAAAGGTAAAGAATATCAGGATAACCAAAGCGGAAATGAGCCTTAAGATCCGTGAGCCCTCACCAAAACGATTTTCCAGGAAAGCAGGGATCGTAATGGAGTTATTGGCTACTTCTGTATACGTTCTCAATCTTGGTGCAACATACAGCCAGTTCGCATAGGCACCTAGTGTCAGGCCGATTACAATCCAGATGGAACTGAGTCCTGTTGCAAACATGGCACCTGGCATCCCCATTAAAAGCCAACCGCTCATATCTGCAGCACCGGCGCTTAATGCCGTTACAGCAGGGCCAAGACCCCGGTCGCCCAGCATGTAATCATTTAGGTTAGAGGTTTTTTTGTAGGCGAAATATCCGATTAACAGCATGCCCGCCATATAAATGCTAATGGAAATTATTAATGAGTAATCTATCATATGAAGACTCCCTTCAGGATGAAATATATAATTTTTTGTTTTAAAAGAGGAAGCAACCTATTTGTCACTTCCTCCATTTAACCTCTTTTTGGATTCATATCACAGAATCGAAGATACATATCCAAAGAGGGTATACAAATCATCTTCAAATTGCTTAATGGAACATTATCAGAATGTTTCGGATGTTGTTTTGGCTTGCATATGAAGCTGCAAGTAGTCCGGTCCGCCTGCCTTGGAATCAGTTCCTGACATGTTGAACCCGCCGAAAGGCTGATAACCTACGATTGCACCAGTACAGCCGCGGTTGAAATACAAGTTCCCTACATGGAATTCTTGACGTGCTTTTTCCATGTTCAGGCGATTTGTCGTAATGACAGCCCCAGTCAAACCGTATTCTGTGTTATTGGCAATTTCAAGAGCTTCGTTAAAGTCTTTCGCTTTTGAAAATGCAACGACTGGTCCGAAGATTTCTTCTTGCATCAAACGGGCTTGCGGATCGACATCAGCGACGATTGTCGGCTGAACGAAGTATCCTTTTGAACTATCTCCTTCTCCACCAGTCAGAATGCGTCCTTCTTCTTTGCCGATTTCAATATAGCTCATGATTTTATCGAATGCCGCTTGATCGATAACTGGTCCCATGAAATGATTTTCTACAGGATTACCAACAGTAAGTTGTTTTGCTAATTCAACAGCGCGATCTAAAACTTGATCGTATACATCTTCTACGATGACAGCACGGGAGCAAGCAGAACATTTTTGTCCAGAGAAGCCAAATGCAGATTTCACGATCGATTGAGCGGCCAATTCAAGATCTGCCTCTTTGTCAACGACGATCGTATCTTTTCCGCCCATTTCAGCGATGACACGCTTCAGCCAAATTTGGCCTTCGTTCACTTCTGATGCACGTTTGTAAATGCGCAGACCTACATCGCGTGAACCTGTGAAGGAAATGAAACGTGTTTTAGGATGATCAACCAGGTAGTCGCCCACTTCGGCTCCGCTTCCTGGAACGAAATTCAACACACCTGCTGGAAGGCCGGCTTCATGCATCACTTCAACGAATTTCGCAGCAACAATAGGAGTAGTCGAAGCTGGTTTCAACAGGATTGTGTTACCAGTGACGATAGCGGCAACAGCTGTACCTGCCATGATTGCAAATGGGAAGTTCCAAGGAGAAATGATGATGCCTACTCCTAATGGAATGTAATCATAGCGGTTAAATTCTCCCGGACGGCTTTGAACAGGCACACCATCTTTAAGCGTCAGCATTTGACGGGCATAGAATTCAAGGAAATCGATCGCTTCCGCTGTATCCGCATCAGCCTCATTCCAAGGTTTTCCCGCTTCTTTTGTCAATAACGCAGAGAATTCATGCTTGCGTCTGCGAATGATGGCAGCAGCTTTGAACAAAACGTCAGCACGGATTTCCGGCTTCACTTTTTTCCAGCTTTCAAAAGCGGTAACAGCTTCCTGCATAGCTTTTTCAGCAAGAGCCCTGTTCGCTTTCGATACTCGGCCGATGACCTCTTGTTTATCAGCAGGGTTATATGAAACGATTTTCTCATCAGTCGTCACTTTCTCTGCCCCGATATAAAGAGGGTAGTCTTGTCCTAAGTAGCCTTCAACAGTTTGAAGAGCTTCCTGATAAGCTTTTTTGTTTTCCTCGTTTTTAAAATCAACAAATGGTTCATGTTTATATGAAATCATTGATAATCACACCTTTTTATAGAATTTTTGTAGCAATTAGAATGTTGAATGTATATTTAGCTTCTGACCATCCCTTTGAAGGCAAAGGCAATATTGGATGGCCTTTCCGCAAGCCTTCTCATGAAGTATCCATACCAATCGAGACCATATGGTACATAGACGCGCATCTTGTAACCTTGCTTGACCAACTCGTATTGTGTTTTGTTTCTCATGCCATAAAGCATTTGAAATTCGAATTGTGTATTTGGAATGTTATGCTTTTTAGCCAGCTCTTTTGTATATTCGATGATTTGGTCATCATGTGAGGCAATGGCAGTATAATTACCGTTAAGAAGACTTTGCTTAATCAACTTTTTATAGTTTTCATCTACATCATTCTTTTCGGGAAAAGCCACCTCGGCAGATTCCTTGTAGGCACCCTTTACGAGACGCAGGAATGGTTTATACTGGGCAAGGTCTTCCAAATCTTTCTCTGTGCGGTATAAATAAGCTTGTAAAACAGTACTTATGCAGTTGTATTTTTCTTTGAACTGCCTAAATATATCGATTGTTGCTTGACAGCGAACTTCATCTTCCATGTCAATCGTGACCATGACATTGTGTTTTTCTGCTGTATCAAGAATTCTTGTCATGTTCTCGATGACCAGATTATGATCGATATCAAGACCCAGAGAAGTCATTTTGAGAGATACCTGTGAATCCAGTTTTTCTCTGCTGATCATTTCAATGGTTTCGATGCATTCTGCTGTCCTTTCCTGGGTCACTTCCTTAGAATCAACGAATTCCCCAAGATGGTCGACTGTAACCGACAAGCCACTATTATTAAGCTGTTTAATGAATTTAATGGAACTTTGGAAATCAGTTCCCCCTATAATTTTTCCAGCTGCAAAACTACCGCCGCTTTTCTTTGCAATATTATTAAGTAAGTTATTTTTAGATAAAAATAAGAAAAAGTCCCTTGTAATCGCTTCCATTTAAAAAACACACCCCTAAGAAGTTGTAATCACAAGATAATTTTATGGTTTTTCGACAATTTGCGCAATGTTCTAAAAATACAATAATTCTGTCTTTTGTTTGTCGGTTAGAGACAATGAAGGGGAGGTACTCAATTTTCTCCTATCTTAATGGATAGAACGAAAGGTTTATAATTTATCTTATAAAGAAAAGCTAGAAGAAAGGTGCTTAGGAGAAAATAGCCCTGTGAAAGATGAAACCTTTGCTAATGCGTTTAAAAGTGGTAGCTCGACCATAATAATCCAATGCGATATAATGAATCTGACTATAGGTCCAACCGAGTACATCTTCTGTTACATGATCGGAAGTTAATGGCGTGGGCCGGAAAAATAAGTGACATCGGTAAGGCGGGGAGGATAAGGAATGGGTGCGGTATTTGAAGAACTTAGAGAAACATCTGGATTGATAATCGGCTTGATAATGGCTCTGGTAATAACAGGGTTTATTGGACTAGCCTTCACAAAAGCACATAAAGTCATTGTGTCACCTGTTGTTAGAAGGATAAAGAAAATGGTTAGTCGAAAATAGATGTGGCGGATTACATACCCCTTGTCCCATCGAGCCCCGCTTGAAGAAGGTGCAACCGTGTATGCCTATAATAGTAGGAAGTATGTTAATAAACTCAAAAAGAAGTCGCTATATATGAAGTGTCAAAGCATTAGATGCGGCGATGAATAAGGTTGAAATGACTCTTTTCCTTTCGCATATGTAATCAATAGATAACTTTAGCAAAAAAATCCCCCACTTCTAATATAGAAGTGGGGGATTTTACATATTAGATTAATAAGTAATCATGATGTAGTAGAGATAATGGTTCTGAAGAACTAATATGTCAACTCACGCATTTGTCTCCACCGAATAATGCTGATTATTTTGTTCGAAGGCATGGCGCTGTAGGGCTGGAAGGTCATTCTGCATTTAAAATTCAGTAAATGAATTCGTCATTCTTAGGAACAAGAACAATTCTTTCAAATTAAGAAAATCATATTAGAATACGAATGCCCTTTATGCTGCTTACCGGTAAAAGCACATTTTGCTTTCTTCAAAACCATAAAGGTGATAGTACTAGTATTCTAATAAATTCGCAAAAAGTAAAATACCCCATATGCCGGTTTCGTGCCGACTTAAGGGGTATTTTACTTCCAACAATCTTTTTTTGAGGGTTTAAAGCCAACTGTCAAGCACGGACTCGCAATCCCCTGCTACTGCTGTTATAACCTGAAGATCAACATAATTTGACCTGCAGGGTTTATTCTACTCAATTTTGAGGCAGCTAAATGAAGCTGTTGATATGGGATTTTGGAAGAACACAATGAAACGGAAAATTAGCCTCGATATACTTGGGGGCGGGAACGATTTGAACTTAACGGGTAAAGAAATACCGGCGGGGATTTGCTCAGCCGTAATGATGGAGCCAGACAAGCGATGGCGAGGTAGTCATTCATATTCCTTACTTATCAAAGGATAAGTAAGGATTGATGGTATCGAGTGGGAAGAGAGCTCGTCGTAGCGGAGGCTAACCGGCAGTCAGCTCAATCCTCGGAACGGCTCTCATAGGACCAATCGGCACAATTGCCGGAGCTGTTGTAGGAGGGCGTCTCCGTGATAACTCGAAAGCTTACGTCTACCTAATTAATTCGAAGACCAACGAAGAGGTCTCCTTGCATATAGGGTATACCAAAAAACAATTCAAAGAAATATCTGTTTTCATGTAACGTAGCAAAGCCACGACCTTAAGTGGAACCGTTTGTTTGGGTCGGGGCTTTTTTTGCGTTTAAACATCGAATATTCAGCGCAACCTTAAATATCAAAATAATCGTCTGACTTTGCGCCGGCATCTATACTCCGAATCGCCTTCATGATTTTCTTTAATACTCCGGCAGAAGGCACATACTTAGGATCGCTGCAAACTCTGCTAATCGTATTGCGTGAGATTCCAGACGCGCTTACAAACTCCTCTTGTGTATACCCGTGCTTATCTATTAATTTGCCGACCTTACTCCGACGCTTTCCCTTCCCGAATCTAAACATTTCGCGTACCTCCTAGTATTTATTGTACTAGCAGTCTCGTCCATCTTTCACAAAAATATACGCATAGTTTCGCAAATAATTGGTATCACGGAAAAACGGTAAGTGCTAATAACAGTTAACTACCCTAGTAGCCTTACTAGAGTAGTTTTTGCCAAGTCGTAAGCGAAGTGATAAAGGATGAAAGTGTTTTGAAGAAGAGGAGCAGATGAAAACGGAAAGGGGATCACGAGGGGGAAACCCTCACGAAATACGAGGGATATAAACTGATATTTATATTAGGAGCAAGCTGAGAAATGGTTGCATCAATAAGTTAACGGAGGATTATGGTTCGCCAGGTGTTGAGATAGCTTTAAGTGGAGATATGACGGTAGCTGTGGTGGAGTAGTTATTATATGGTTTTTAACGTCAGGGCGCAGAAGAAATACCGTAACGATGGTAAAATGGTTTAATACTTCCTATCGTAGGAGTGTAGCTGAAACTAGAGCAGAAGCAAGATGGTATTCGGTTAAAAAGCATATTTTGTCTTATTTCGGCAATATTCAATGGATAAAATCACTACTCAGATGTTGGATGAGTTCTATAAATGACAAACTGGATGAAGGACCGTCACCTAAATCGGTTAAGGAATTGCATCATCCGTTATCCAAGATGAAGCAGCCCTCCGGCTAGAGCAATCCTTCTTTCCGCATTTAACGGATCAAAACTTTAGTGGGATAAAGGTGCACGCATTGTGCAATCTTGAAATGAATCGGCAGGTTTCTATAAGTGGAAAAAGAAAAAAACCCTTGATACACAAGGGTTTTCAAGTATGGAGCATAGCGGGATCGAACCGCTGACCTCTACGCTGCCAGCGTAGCGCTCTCCCAGCTGAGCTAATGCCCCGGGTTAGGGTACAATAATTATTTTATCGAAATTTCAGGAAAAGTCAATAATAAAATTGAGAAATTTGCAAAATAGTAAGAAAAAACCGTTTGAGGGTATCAAACGGTTTTTTTCGCTTAAGCATTCTCGATTTCTACCCGTGCAATTTCTTTAAGGTTGGAGACGGTGTAATAAACTTCTGAAGTTCTAACTTTATGATCGACCAAAACTTTAAGTGTTAAGAGGTGATGGTCTTCTGCAACATCTTTGATTCTTAGGTTTTTGATAAAAATCTTTTCGTCTTTGATTTTTTTGAGAACTAAAGCGATGTCATCTTTATCTTTTACCACTAGTTGTAGAAAGATTTCTTTTTGCCGTAATTTCATCGGGCCAAGCCAGGTGACGACTACGGGTACCAATTCGACACTGATGATTAATAGAATGACTCCGGCAATTGCTTCGAGAAAGAATCCAGCTCCGACAGCAATCCCAATTCCGGCTGCTCCCCAAATTATGGCAGCGGTGGTTAAACCGGAGATGCTGTTATTGTCACGGCGGAGAATAACGCCGGCCCCGATAAAGCCGACGCCAGAAACAATCTGTGCGGCAAGACGTAAGGGATCCATTGTGATATTTACATCGTCACTTCCGGGGAATTTATAAGCTGACTCCATGGAAACAATCGTTAATAAACAGCTGACGATGGAAATAACCAAGCTTGTTTTTAATCCAACGGGTTTTCGTTTCATTTCTCGCTCTAGCCCGATAATTAATCCAAGGAGAGCTGAGATCCCCAGCTTAATAAGTATTTGCAGTTCTGATTGAGGATCGAATGTCCATTCCATAATGTTCACCACTTCCGAAAGAGTATCGAGAATTATATGATTTGGTGCAATATACCCGTTTTTTCAAATAACTCACTCTAATAATTTTACCATAGTAAAATAGAGTACAATGATAGGTAATTCAACATGAAAAGAGGAACAAGAATGCAAATACCTAAAATAAATCCCTATTTTGCATTGGCGATAGGTGTGGCATCCGTTTCATTTTCGGCCATACTTGTTAAATTAGCATCTGCTCCATCAGGTGTTATAGCCTTTTATCGTTTATTATTTACTGTTCTGCTTATGTTGCCGGTTTTCATAATAAAATACCGCCATGAACTTAAATTCATTGAGAAAAAGGACTGGTTGTGTTCGATTGCGGCAGGTGTGTTCCTAGCTTTTCATTTTATATTATGGTTTGAATCGCTCAATTACACGTCGGTTGCGAGTTCAACTGTGCTTGTCACCCTTCAGCCGTTATTTGCGTTTGCAGGGGCTTACTTGTTTTTTAAAGAACGATTTTCAATGAAGGCAATATTAAGCGGGATCATCGCGATAGCGGGCAGTCTTGTCATCAGCTGGGGAGATTTTAGAATCAGCGGTATGGCGCTTTGGGGAGACATTCTTTCCCTTGTTGCTTGTGCGTTAGTAACTGGTTATTTACTATTTGGTCAAAATGTTAGAAAGCGTATCTCTTCTATAACATACACATTCGTCGTGTATGCAATTAGTGCATTTACATTGTTTTTCTACGTTGTCCTTAAGGGAGAGCCAATGGGACCATATCCTACTGTCGACTGGATTTATTTCGTTTTGCTTGCTATTTTCCCGACTCTATTAGGGCATTCATTATTCAACTGGTCATTGAAGTGGTTAAGTACTTCAACAATCTCTATGGGAATCTTACTGGAACCGATTGGAGCGACAATTCTAGCTTACTTCATTCTTGGTGAACCCATACTCTGGACGCAAATCCTAGGAGGTACCATCATATTGGCCGGCTTGATGATATTCCTAAAGGATGAAAAGAAAAGTAAGGTGCAGAAAAAAGAAGCAGTCTCCATATAAAAGCAGTAAGTCGAACCCGACTTACTGCTTTTATTTAATAGGGATAAAACAAATAGGTAATCCGAGTGAAGATCAAGGCAAATGTAAAGCTAAACAAAAACGTTGTACCATTCACTTTCCCTTTTTCCCTACTGAACTTTATGGCTTCATAATAAGCAGTGCTAAATAAGTAAAGAGCCATGCTGTAAGAAATGAGTAGTGCGATTAATGATAGATTCATTGCTTCACCTCAAAGAAAGAAGATATCTTTATATGTCTATTTGGGTTTAAGGAGAAATATGCGAGTTAATTCAGCTGAAGCGGCGGACTGTGTTTAAGAGGTAGGGGGGCTTGATGCATTCGAAAAAGAGTTATTCTAGAAAGGAATATATAGAAGGAGAATGAAAAAACACTTTTTTGAAAAAAAGTTTTGAAAAACATATTGCAAACATTATTTGTACATGGTATATTATTTCTTGTCGCTAAGACAACAACTTAAACAGCTCAACAAACTGTTAAAACTTTTTAAAAAAAGTTGTTGACGAAACGTGACACAATGTGTTACATTATAGGAGTCGCTTCTGAGAGAAACGACAACAAATTGCTCTTTGAAAACTGAACAAAACAAAGCGCCAATGTTAATTTTTAAGTGAGCACACACTATCAAAAAAAGCAAAATGAGCAAGTCAAACATTTCTTCGGAGAGTTTGATCCTGGCTCAGGACGAACGCTGGTGGCGTGCCTAATACATGCAAGTCGAGCGGATCGATGGGAGCTTGCTCCCTGAGATTAGCGGCGGACGGGTGAGTAACACGTGGGCAACCTGCCTATAAGACTGGGATAACTTCGGGAAACCGGAGCTAATACCGGATACGTTCTTTTCTCGCATGAGAGAAGATGGAAAGACGGTTTTGCTGTCACTTATAGATGGGCCCGCGGCGCATTAGCTAGTTGGTGAGGTAATGGCTCACCAAGGCGACGATGCGTAGCCGACCTGAGAGGGTGATCGGCCACACTGGGACTGAGACACGGCCCAGACTCCTACGGGAGGCAGCAGTAGGGAATCTTCCGCAATGGACGAAAGTCTGACGGAGCAACGCCGCGTGAACGAAGAAGGCCTTCGGGTCGTAAAGTTCTGTTGTTAGGGAAGAACAAGTACCAGAGTAACTGCTGGTACCTTGACGGTACCTAACCAGAAAGCCACGGCTAACTACGTGCCAGCAGCCGCGGTAATACGTAGGTGGCAAGCGTTGTCCGGAATTATTGGGCGTAAAGCGCGCGCAGGTGGTTCCTTAAGTCTGATGTGAAAGCCCACGGCTCAACCGTGGAGGGTCATTGGAAACTGGGGAACTTGAGTGCAGAAGAGGAAAGTGGAATTCCAAGTGTAGCGGTGAAATGCGTAGAGATTTGGAGGAACACCAGTGGCGAAGGCGACTTTCTGGTCTGTAACTGACACTGAGGCGCGAAAGCGTGGGGAGCAAACAGGATTAGATACCCTGGTAGTCCACGCCGTAAACGATGAGTGCTAAGTGTTAGAGGGTTTCCGCCCTTTAGTGCTCGCAGCCTAACGCATTAAGCACTCCGCCTGGGGAGTACGGCCGCAAGGCTGAAACTCAAAGGAATTGACGGGGGCCCGCACAAGCGGTGGAGCATGTGGTTTAATTCGAAGCAACGCGAAGAACCTTACCAGGTCTTGACATCCTCTGACAACCCTAGAGATAGGGCGTTCCCCTTCGGGGGACAGAGTGACAGGTGGTGCATGGTTGTCGTCAGCTCGTGTCGTGAGATGTTGGGTTAAGTCCCGCAACGAGCGCAACCCTTGATCTTAGTTGCCAGCATTCAGTTGGGCACTCTAAGGTGACTGCCGGTGACAAACCGGAGGAAGGTGGGGATGACGTCAAATCATCATGCCCCTTATGACCTGGGCTACACACGTGCTACAATGGATGGTACAAAGGGTCGCAAACCTGCGAAGGTAAGCGAATCCCATAAAGCCATTCTCAGTTCGGATTGTAGGCTGCAACTCGCCTACATGAAGCCGGAATCGCTAGTAATCGCGGATCAGCATGCCGCGGTGAATACGTTCCCGGGCCTTGTACACACCGCCCGTCACACCACGAGAGTTTGTAACACCCGAAGTCGGTGAGGTAACCTTTATGGAGCCAGCCGCCTAAGGTGGGACAGATGATTGGGGTGAAGTCGTAACAAGGTAGCCGTATCGGAAGGTGCGGCTGGATCACCTCCTTTCTAAGGATAAATACGAGAGCGCTTTTGTTTTGTTCAGTTTTGAATGAGTAATTCATTCAGATACGAAAGACATCATCACGTTGTGATGGGATTCTTTCTACTTTGTTCCTTGAAAACTAGATAATAGATAGAAGGCAATTAATTTTTTCAAAGCATCAGTAAGATCTTTTTTAACGGTTAAGTTAGAAAGGGCGCACGGTGGATGCCTTGGCACTAGGAGCCGATGAAGGACGGGACTAACACCGATATGCTTCGGGGAGCTGTAAGTAAGCTTTGATCCGGAGATTTCCGAATGGGGAAACCCACTGTTCGTAATGGAACAGTATCTTTACCTGAATACATAGGGTACTGAAGGCAGACCCGGGGAACTGAAACATCTAAGTACCCGGAGGAAGAGAAAGCAAATGCGATTTCCTGAGTAGCGGCGAGCGAAACGGAATTAGCCCAAACCAAGAGGCTTGCCTCTTGGGGTTGTAGGACACTCAACATGGAGTTACAAAGGAACGGGGTAAATGAAGTGATCTGGAAAGGTCCGTCAAAGAAGGTAAAAACCCTGTAGTTGAAACTTCGTTCCCTCCTGAGTGGATCCTGAGTACGGCGGGACACGAGAAATCCCGTCGGAAGCAGGGAGGACCATCTCCCAAGGCTAAATACTACCTAGTGACCGATAGTGAACCAGTACCGTGAGGGAAAGGTGAAAAGCACCCCGGAAGGGGAGTGAAATAGATCCTGAAACCGTGTGCCTACAAGTAGTCAAAGCCCGTTAATGGGTAATGGCGTGCCTTTTGTAGAATGAACCGGCGAGTTACGATTTCATGCGAGGTTAAGTTGATAAGACGGAGCCGCAGCTGAAAGCGAGTCTGAATAGGGCGAATGAGTATGAGGTCGTAGACCCGAAACCAGGTGATCTACCCATGTCCAGGGTGAAGTTCAGGTAACACTGAATGGAGGCCCGAACCCACGCACGTTGAAAAGTGCGGGGATGAGGTGTGGGTAGCGGAGAAATTCCAATCGAACCTGGAGATAGCTGGTTCTCTCCGAAATAGCTTTAGGGCTAGCCTCAAGATGAGAGTATTGGAGGTAGAGCACTGATTGGACTAGGGGCCCCCAACGGGTTACCGAATTCAGTCAAACTCCGAATGCCAAATACTTATTCTTGGGAGTCAGACTGCGAGTGATAAGATCCGTAGTCGAAAGGGAAACAGCCCAGACCACCAGCTAAGGTCCCAAAGTATACGTTAAGTGGAAAAGGATGTGGAGTTGCTTAGACAACCAGGATGTTGGCTCAGAAGCAGCCATCATTTAAAGAGTGCGTAATAGCTCACTGGTCGAGTGACTCCGCGCCGAAAATGTACCGGGGCTAAACGTATCACCGAAGCTGTGGATTGACACCGTATGGTGTCGATGGTAGGAGAGCGTTCTAAGGGCGTTGAAGTCAGACCGGAAGGACTGGTGGAGCGCTTAGAAGTGAGAATGCCGGTATGAGTAGCGAAAGAAGGGTGAGAATCCCTTCCACCGAATGCCTAAGGTTTCCTGAGGAAGGCTCGTCCGCTCAGGGTTAGTCGGGACCTAAGCCGAGGCCGAAAGGCGTAGGCGATGGACAACAGGTTGATATTCCTGTACCACCTATACATCGTTTGAACGATGGGGGGACGCAGAAGGATAGGGTAAGCGCGCTGTTGGATATGCGCGTCCAAGCAGTTAGGCCGGAAACGAGGCAAATCCCGTTTCCATTAAGGCGGAGCTGTGATGGCGAGGGAAATATAGTACCGAAGTTCCTGATTCCACAGCCGCCAAGAAAAGCCTCTAGTGAGATGTAAGGTGCCCGTACCGCAAACCGACACAGGTAGGCGAGGAGAGAATCCTAAGGTGTGCGAGAGAACTCTCGTTAAGGAACTCGGCAAAATGACCCCGTAACTTCGGGAGAAGGGGTGCTTTTTAGGGTGAATAGCCCGGAAAAGCCGCAGTGAATAGGCCCAGGCGACTGTTTAGCAAAAACACAGGTCTCTGCGAAGCCGCAAGGCGAAGTATAGGGGCTGACACCTGCCCGGTGCTGGAAGGTTAAGGGGAGAGGTTAGCGCAAGCGAAGCTTTGAACCGAAGCCCCAGTAAACGGCGGCCGTAACTATAACGGTCCTAAGGTAGCGAAATTCCTTGTCGGGTAAGTTCCGACCCGCACGAAAGGTGTAACGATCTGGGCACTGTCTCAACGAGAGACTCGGTGAAATTATAGTACCTGTGAAGATGCAGGTTACCCGCGACAGGACGGAAAGACCCCGTGGAGCTTTACTGCAGCCTGATATTGAATTTTGGTACAGCTTGTACAGGATAGGTAGGAGCCTGAGAAGCCGGAGCGCTAGCTTCGGTGGAGGCGTTGGTGGGATACTACCCTGGCTGTATTGAAATTCTAACCCGCGCCCCTTATCGGGGTGGGAGACAGTGTCAGGTGGGCAGTTTGACTGGGGCGGTCGCCTCCTAAAGAGTAACGGAGGCGCCCAAAGGTTCCCTCAGAATGGTTGGAAATCATTCGTAGAGTGTAAAGGCACAAGGGAGCTTGACTGCGAGACCTACAAGTCGAGCAGGGACGAAAGTCGGGCTTAGTGATCCGGTGGTTCCGCATGGAAGGGCCATCGCTCAACGGATAAAAGCTACCCCGGGGATAACAGGCTTATCTCCCCCAAGAGTCCACATCGACGGGGAGGTTTGGCACCTCGATGTCGGCTCATCGCATCCTGGGGCTGTAGTCGGTCCCAAGGGTTGGGCTGTTCGCCCATTAAAGCGGTACGCGAGCTGGGTTCAGAACGTCGTGAGACAGTTCGGTCCCTATCCGTCGCGGGCGCAGGAAATTTGAGAGGAGCTGTCCTTAGTACGAGAGGACCGGGATGGACGCACCGCTGGTGTACCAGTTGTCTTGCCAAAGGCATAGCTGGGTAGCTACGTGCGGACGGGATAAGTGCTGAAAGCATCTAAGCATGAAGCCCCCCTCGAGATGAGATTTCCCATAGCGCAAGCTAGTAAGATCCCTGAAAGATGATCAGGTTGATAGGTCAGAGGTGGAAGCGTGGCGACATGTGGAGCTGACTGATACTAATAGATCGAGGACTTAACCACGCTTTAAAAAATGAAATACCTTCTTATTATCTAGTTTTGAAGGAATGAAAATTTCTTCTTGCATTTTTTCAAAAAGACGTTATAATAATAAATGTCTTAAAAAAATGTTAACATTGTTTGGTGGCGATAGCGAAGAGGTCACACCCGTTCCCATTCCGAACACGGCAGTTAAGCTCTTCAGCGCCGATGGTAGTTGGGGGTTTCCCCCTGTGAGAGTAGGACGCCGCCAAGCAGTTACACATATGGAGGATTAGCTCAGCTGGGAGAGCATCTGCCTTACAAGCAGAGGGTCGGCGGTTCGATCCCGTCATCCTCCACCATTTTTACACCTGCCGGTGTAGCTCAACTGGTAGAGCAACTGACTTGTAATCAGTAGGTTGGGGGTTCAAGTCCTCTTGCCGGCACCATCTTTTATTATTAAACGTACGAGCCATTAGCTCAGTTGGTAGAGCATCTGACTTTTAATCAGAGGGTCGAAGGTTCGAATCCTTCATGGCTCACCATTATATTATGCGGGTGTGGCGGAATTGGCAGACGCACCAGACTTAGGATCTGGCGCCGCAAGGCGTGGGGGTTCAAGTCCCTTCACCCGCATCTTTCATGCGGAAGTAGTTCAGTGGTAGAATACAACCTTGCCAAGGTTGGGGTCGCGGGTTCGAATCCCGTCTTCCGCTCCACTTTTCGTATGTGCCGGGGTGGCGGAACTGGCAGACGCACAGGACTTAAAATCCTGCGGTAGGTGACTACCGTACCGGTTCGATTCCGGTCCTCGGCACCATCTTAATATGCGCCCGTAGCTCAATTGGATAGAGCATCTGACTACGAATCAGAAGGTTGTAGGTTCGACTCCCGCCGGGCGCACCATGTTTTTTGCGGGAAGTAGCTCAGCTTGGTAGAGCACTTGGTTTGGGACCAAGGGGTCGCAGGTTCGAATCCTGTCTTCCCGACCACGTGATTTCTAATGAATGGGGCCTTAGCTCAGCTGGGAGAGCGCCTGCCTTGCACGCAGGAGGTCAGCGGTTCGATCCCGCTAGGCTCCACCATTTTTCATCAAAACTTATATTATATTGGCGGTGTAGCTCAGCTGGCTAGAGCGTACGGTTCATACCCGTGAGGTCGGGGGTTCGATCCCCTCCGCCGCTACCAATAAATATAAGGACCTTTAGCTCAGCTGGTTAGAGCAGACGGCTCATAACCGTCCGGTCGTAGGTTCGAGTCCTACAAGGTCCACCATGTAATTTTTTTAGCCACGGAGGTATACCCAAGTTCGGCTGAAGGGATCGGTCTTGAAAACCGACAGGGGAGTCAAATCCCGCGGGGGTTCGAATCCCTCTACCTCCTCCATTTCTTTAAAAGCAGCAAGTTGTTTTGAAACAACCTTTACATAGAGGAAGCGGAAGAAACAATTTACACGAAAACTTGATGCGAGATCGTTTCATTATTACCGTCGCGGGGTGGAGCAGTCCGGTAGCTCGTCGGGCTCATAACCCGAAGGTCGCAGGTTCAAATCCTGTCCCCGCAATTATTAGGTCCCGTGGTGTAGCGGTTAACATGCCTGCCTGTCACGCAGGAGATCGCGGGTTCGATTCCCGTCGGGACCGCCATTATAAAATTTAATACAAATGTGGCTCAGTAGCTCAGTCGGTAGAGCAAAGGACTGAAAATCCTTGTGTCGGCGGTTCGATTCCGTCCTGAGCCACCATTATTTCAAAAATTACGGCGATTGTGGCGAAGTGGTTAACGCACCTGATTGTGGTTCAGGCATTCGTGGGTTCGATTCCCATCAGTCGCCCCATTTCGCGGGTGTAGTTTAGTGGTAAAACCTCAGCCTTCCAAGCTGATGATGAGGGTTCGATTCCCTTCACCCGCTCCAATTTATGGGCCTATAGCTCAGCTGGTTAGAGCGCACGCCTGATAAGCGTGAGGTCGATGGTTCGAGTCCATTTAGGCCCACCATATTCATATTGTTCCGCAGTAGCTCAGTGGTAGAGCATTCGGCTGTTAACCGAACGGTCGTAGGTTCGAGTCCTACCTGCGGAGCCATGGGGAAGTACTCAAGAGGCTGAAGAGGCGCCCCTGCTAAGGGTGTAGGTCGCGTGAGCGGCGCGAGGGTTCAAATCCCTCCTTCTCCGCCATTTGGCCCGTTGGTCAAGCGGTTAAGACACCGCCCTTTCACGGCGGTAACACGGGTTCGAATCCCGTACGGGTCATAAAAAAGAAGCATACATTCTGTATGCTTCTTTTTTTTATTTATTTCTCTTCATTGATATAACTATCTTTTTGTTTATAAGGAATGTCTCCAAGCTGAGATTCAACGTTTTCTTCATCTAATGTATCTTCATAGTTCTTTTGCTTTTTATTCGGGATACCCCTTATTTTTTTTCCTTCGATATCATTTGCTACAAATCCTTCATAGTCTTCAGGAAATCCATCGGTTTCATCTTCTGTTTTATAAAGATTATTATAGCTGTCATGATCGCCCGTGTAATCCGCAGGTGTTTCAGATGTACCAAATTTGGCTACTTCGCCAAAGCTATCTTCTTTATCTACTATTTCACTTCCATGACGGTTTTCAAAATTATTTCCCTTTGATGGAATCAGTACGTCTTCTTCAACTGGTCGATCTTGTATAGTCGGTCGTTCTGGGGCGTGCTCGACACAGTAGAGAGTGGTAGGGATGGCTTCAAGCCGTTCAAAAGGGATTTCAGTATCACAGGTTTTACAATGGCCATAGAAGCCTGCATCTATCGCATTCAATGCATTCTTGACTTTTTCCATTTCAGATTGTGCATGCTCATCTAGTGCCTGGTTTCTTTCCATTTCGAATAATTCGGTTCCAAGGTCAGCGGGATGATTGTCATAGGAGGATAGTTCCCCTACAGATTCTGTCTGACTTTTATTTAGAAGTGATTGTTCATCATTTTTTAGCCTATTATTCAGTTCTTCTTTTTCTATAAGTAGTTCTTTTTTTAAATGTTGCGTTTGTTGTTTGGTTGCCATGTTTATTTCACTCCTTCGAAAGTCTATATCTCATTTGAATAATGGTTGGATGGGTGTCTTATTCATTACCCGAATCGGAGGGGAGGGAAACAAATTGGATAGGAAGCAAAAAAGGACTGAGTCAAATCGACTCAGTCCTTAGAGATTAAATAAGATAGCTGATGAATAATCCAATGGCCATAAGCAGGCCGAAGAAGGTGTTCGTTTGGGCCGTGGCTTTCATCGCAGGGACCATCGTAATAGGTGAAGTTTTACCTACGAAGCCTTTGATAGCTGCCAAGGCTTTCGGAATGCTTAGGAAGGCAAGCAAAATCCATGCTGTAACGCTTCCAGCTAGGACTAATCCTACTAGCCATAGGTAAGAGAAGGCAAACATAATCGCCATAAATGTTAAGGCATTTTTTCTGCCCATTACTACAGGCATCGTTTTTCGACCGTGTGCCTTATCTCCGTCATGGTCACGGAGGTTATTGGATAAATTGATTAACCCAACTAAAATTCCGCTTGGTATTGCAATTAAGATAGCTGTGGTAGAAACAAAACCAGTTTGAATGAAAAAGGCAATCAAGATTATCAGAAAGCCCATAAACAATCCAGAAAAAAGTTCTCCAAATGGTGTGTATGAAATAGGCAGTGGACCGCCAGTGTAAAGGTAGCCGACAAGCATACAGACCAGTCCTACCCCAGCAAGCCACCAAGATGATACAGCACAGATATAGATTCCAAGTATCAGTGCGATGCCATACATACTAAGGGCTAAGGTCATGATGAGTTTTGGAGTCATGCCATGACGGACAATGCCACCACCTATGCCAACAGATTCTTCTGTATCCAAGCCTCTCTTGAAATCATAGTATTCATTGAATAAGTTCGTTGCAGCTTGAATCAGGATACTTGCAATCATCATGGCTGCAAATAGTAGCCAATTTACGCCATCTTCTAAAAGTGCAATCATAGTTCCAAGTAGGACTGGAACAAAAGCTGCGGTAAGTGTATGTGGACGAATTAACTCCCACCAAATTTTCCAGGTTCGTTTAAGGGGAAGGTCGTCGTATTCTGTTTGCATTATTTCTCTCCTCAAAATCATTATTAGTTCCCTTGAATTATATCAAATATTGAAATTGTTCACAAAAGGTTATCCTATTTAGTGTAGGAAAAGTGGTGGGAAGTGTCAATTGAATTTCATAGACGATCACTTCCAATATCAAGGGTATTCTACTTCATTCACTAAGAATCATATAATAAGGAAAAAAGCAGTCATGAATCGTTCGATAAAGGGGCGTTTTATTGACATTGGGTTGAAGAGAGGTGTATCTTTAAATAGGTTAAAAAGCTTTTAAAATGTACATTTGGGGGGATTTTTTTGGCTATCTCAGAAGAAACTCAACAGTTTCAGGGACTGGCTTCAGCTATACAAAAGGCAAAGGACTTGAATGGTCAAGTTCTATTCAGTCATATTAAGAAAATAAATTGCAACAACCCCCTTTCATTTTATCAAGCTGGAAGAGAACGGTATGCGGGTGAACGCTTTTTCTGGGAGGACCCTGCAAAAGAAATAACCATTACTGGTTTAGGCAACGTTAAGAAACTCCAAGCGGCATCAAATGCCGACCGTTATAGAGAAGTCGAAATGAGCTGGATCAAACTGCAGAATACTGCTGTCAAAACAGGAGTGACCGATGTAGAAGCAACTGGTCCTTTACTCTTTGGTGGCTTTTCTTTTGATTATGAAACTAACAGTACGCTCCTTTGGAACCAATTCGGGGACAATCTGTTTTATATACCTGCCTTCATGCTATCGCTAGTGGGGGAGCAAGCTTACTTAACGACAAACCTACTTTGTTCACCGGATGATTCAGAAAAACTCTTCATAGATATGATAAATGAACGGGAATCTTTCCTTATCGAAAGCTTGAATGGCACCGAACTGCGTGCCAATACTCTTGTTAAGCAGAAGGAAGTCAAACCTAAGGAATGGAAGCAGACGGTTGCAGAGGCTGTTGAGGAAATCAAGACAACAGATCTCGACAAAATTGTTTTGGCAAGAGAGCTGCGCCTTGTGTTTGAGCGCTCCATTGATTCAGAGAAAGTACTCGAGCAATTGATTGCTGAGCAGCCATTAAGCTATATTTTTAGTTTGGAAGCGGGCGGTGACTGTTTCGTGGGTGCAACTCCTGAGCGTTTGATAAAGAAGCAGGGTAATGAAGTCTTTTCTACCTGTCTTGCAGGATCGATGGGACGGGGGAAAACTGTAGAAGAGGATGCTTGTCTTGGTGATGAACTGCTTCATGACCAAAAGAATTTACAAGAGCATCAATACGTCGTTTCGATGATATCAAATGCGTTTGAGGCGGTATGTGAAAAGGTAATCGTTCCGACCGAACCGAAATTAATGAAAAACCGTCATATTCAGCATCTGTATACACCGGTCCGTGGAATTTGCAATGAGGGTGTCACGATTTTTGAGTTTGTAGAAAATCTGCATCCAACACCTGCTATGGGCGGGCTTCCGAAAGAAGAAGCTGTCGCCCGTATTCGAGAAATAGAAGGTCTTGAACGCGGCTTTTATGCGGGACCATTGGGCTGGGTCGATACCTATGGGAACGGGGAATTTGCAGTTGGGATTCGTTCCGCCCTACTACAGGATAATGAGGCATCGCTTTTTGCAGGGTGCGGCGTAGTGGAAGATTCGACACCTGAAAGTGAATTCCAGGAAACGGGGATTAAATTTAATCCAATGCTAAGTGCTTTAGGAGGAAATCTTAATGAATGACCGAGATGCATTGACAGCGTATGCTGCTTCATTTGTCGATGAGCTTGCACAAAATAAGATGAAGCATGTGGTGGTAAGTCCAGGTTCACGATCCACACCGCTCGCTTTGCTGCTGGTAGAACATCCTGATATCGAAGTTCATATTAATGTGGATGAGCGTTCGGCTGCTTTTTTTGCCCTTGGTTTGGCTAAGGCATTAAAAAAACCTGTCGGACTTCTTTGTACGTCTGGTACAGCTGCTGCTAACTTTTACCCAGCTGTCATTGAGGCTTACTATTCAAGGGTGCCACTGATCGTGCTGACGGCTGATCGTCCGCATGAGTTGCGTGATGTAGGGGCTCCACAGGCCATTGATCAAATTCATCTGTACGGAAGGCAAGTGAAGTGGTTTGTCGAAATGGCGCTTCCGGAAAGTACCGATGAAATGATGCGATATGCGAGAACAATCGGTGCAAGGTCAGTTTCGACAGCGGCAACTGAGCCAGCTGGACCCGTACATTTGAACTTCCCGCTTCGTGAACCACTTATTCCAAATTTGGAACAAGCTAAAGAATATAGGCAAAATAAAATGACACCGGCTGTGATGATTGAAAATGGTGCACTATCACTGTCTGATTCACATATAGATGCGCTAGCAGCTACGTTATCACAAGCGAAACAAGGAATGATCGTGTGTGGAGAATTACGGCATCCAAAGATGAAGGAAGCAATTGTAGCTTTAGCTGAGAAGCTTGCTTTCCCGATACTAGCTGACCCTCTTTCTCAGCTAAGAAGTGGCAAACACGATAAAGAAGGTATTATTGATACCTACGATACATTTCTACGTGATGAAGCGGCCAAGGAAGCTTTCCGGCCGGATGTAGTGTTGCGTTTCGGTTCTATGCCGGTATCTAAACCTTTATTGTTATTCATGAAAAAACAAAAACAGGCAATTACTTTGGTCATTGATGGCGGAGCAGGATGGCGCGAACCAGCAGGACTGGCAACCAACATGATTTACTGCGAAGAAAAAGATTTTTGCCAACGTGTATGTGAAAAAATTCCGAATGCTACTGAGAAAAACTGGCTTGGTTTGTGGCAAACTGTCAATGGAGCAACGAAGAATGCCTTATCTTCCATCCGTGATGAAGCGGAGTTAAGTGAAGGAAAGCTGTTCTCGCTGATACAGGACATGATGCCAATAGAATCGACGTTATTCGTCGGAAATAGTATGCCAATACGGGATCTGGATACATTCTTTTTGAATAATGAAAAAGGAATCAAAACCTTTGCAAATCGGGGAGCGAACGGAATTGATGGTGTAGTTTCTACTGCGCTTGGCGTAAGCACCGTTTCAGAAAATACAGTACTCGCAATCGGAGATTTAAGCTTTTTCCATGATATGAACGGATTGCTTGCGGCTAAGCTGCAAAAGCAAAATATCACGATTTTGCTGATTAATAATGACGGCGGCGGTATATTCTCTTTCCTTCCACAGGCAAATGATAGGGAACACTTCGAAACGTTATTCGGCACTCCCCACGGGCTTGATTTTTCCCATACTGCACAGCTTTACGGCGGGAAATACAGCAAGGTGCAAAATTGGGATGAACTGAAGCAGGTATTTACAGAGTCGTTTGAAATCCAAGGCTTGAAAATAATCGAAGTACCTACCGAAAGGGAGTCCAATTTGCAAAAGCATCGAAATTTGTGGAATTTTGTTTCCCAGGAAATAAAAGTGGTATTAGATAGGGGAATATCATGAAAATTGTCTGCAGAGATGTCACTTATTCTGTTGAAATAGTGGGAAATGGAGAACCTCTTGTACTTTTGCATGGATTTACGGGAAATCGAGATACATGGAAATTTCTCATCCCGCTTTTGCGTGAAAGATATACCTTGATCATGGTCGATATTATCGGACATGGAGGGACTGCATCTCCAGCCGATTATCGTCGGTATAAGATGAAGCAAGTGACTGAGGACCTTAAGCATATTTTGGATGAGTTAAATTTCCCAAAAACCCATATCCTTGGATATTCAATGGGAGGGAGGCTTGCTTTGGGCTTTGCCTGTTTGTATCCTGAGTACGTAAAGACATTGATGTTAGAAAGCGCTTCACCTGGCCTTTTAACAGAAGAGGAGCGGGAAATCCGCAGAAGTAATGATAAGAAGCTTGCCGGAAAGATTCTTGAAAACGGCATCGAGGCGTTTGTCGATCAGTGGGAAAACATCCCGCTGTTTGAAAGTCAGAAAAGGTTATCATCTAAAACCCAGGCGGCGATTCGACAGCAGCGTTTGGAAAATAATCCTTCGGGCCTTTCCAGTAGCCTTTTAGGAATGGGAACCGGCAGTCAGGCTTCCTATTGGGAAGAACTAGAATTTCTTGATTTTCCAGTGCTTCTTGTTACTGGTGAACTCGATCCCAAGTTTTGTCTGATTGCGGAATCGATGCAAAAAATGCTGAAACAGGCTGAATGGAAAATAATTAATGATGCCGGACATGCGATTCATGTGGAAGATGGAGAAAAGTTTGGTAAAATAATAAGTGAGTTTTTAATGCGAAATTAAAGGAGGATTTTAGATGACAATACAATGGGAAACAATACGTGAGTATGATGAAATTTTATATGAAAAATATAATGGGATTGCGAAAGTGTCTATCAACCGTCCGCATGTACATAATGCATTCACGCCAAAAACGACTGCTGAGATGATTGATGCATTCGCAAGAGCGCGTGATGATTCTAGCATTGGAGTTATTATTTTAACGGGTGTAGGCGGCAAAGCATTCTGTTCAGGCGGGGACCAAAAAGTACGGGGAAACGGTGGATATGTCGGCGAAGATAATATTCCGCGTCTAAACGTACTTGATTTGCAACGTTTGATCCGTGTGATTCCGAAACCAGTTGTAGCTATGGTTGCTGGTTATGCGATTGGTGGCGGTAATGTATTGAATGTGGTATGTGACTTAACAATTGCCGCTGACAATGCAGTCTTTGGACAAACCGGGCCGAACGTAGGAAGCTTTGATGCTGGTTATGGTTCAGGTTATTTAGCACGTATCGTTGGTCATAAGAAAGCACGTGAAATTTGGTACCTATGTCGTCAATACAATGCTCAAGAAGCATTGGATATGGGACTAGTTAACACGGTTGTTCCTTTAGACCAATTAGAAGCAGAAACAGTTAAATGGTGTGAAGAAATGCTTGAGAAGAGCCCAACTGCACTTCGTTTCTTAAAAGCAGCGATGAATGCGGATACAGATGGTCTTGCAGGTCTTCAACAATTGGCTGGCGATGCTACACTTTTATACTATACAACAGAAGAAGCAAAAGAAGGCCGCGATGCGTTCAAAGAAAAACGCGATCCGGACTTCGGACAATTCCCTCGTTTCCCTTAATGAGACGCGTGAATCGATAAGACAGACAGCTTGGCGGATAATCGCCGGGCTGTTTTCTATATCTAAATGTATGGGAGGGTAAGCAATGATGGCAGAAGAAAAGTTGCCGAACTGGCTGAAAAATCGGGCACATCTATCACCGGATCGTCCGGCGATTGAATTTGAAGGGCGTACGTATACCTTTCTAGAACTACATACTCTAACAGGGAAAATGGCCGGTAAGCTAGCGAACAAAGGTGTGAAGGCTGGCGAATCATGCGCGGTTTTGCTCCGGAATCATATAGATAGTGTCGTCGTGATTCATGCGCTCTTTTATCTGGGTGTGAAGATCGTGATGCTGAATAATAAGTTAACGGCAAAAGAACTTTCCTGGCAGATCGAGGATAGTGAGGCAGTACGTCTGATATCGGAGGATTCCTTCTCTGAAAAACTCTCCGATATTCGTGACATTCTCACGGGTTTCCAGATTCTTTTAAAGGAAGAATTACCCGAAGAAGGCACGACAGAATTTCTCCATGAGTTTAATCTTGAAGATACAGCTACGATTATGTATACATCGGGTACAACGGGTAATCCAAAGGGTGTAATACAAACATTCGGCAACCACTGGTGGAGTGCGGTTGGTTCTATGTTGAATCTTGGATTGAGGGAAGAAGATACATGGTATTGTGCGGTCCCGATTTTTCATATTAGCGGCCTGTCTATTTTGATGAAAAATGTAATTTATGGTATGAAGGTCGTGCTGGTAGAGAAGTTTGATGAACGAGAAGCGAACCGGAGCATTCAGGAAAATGGCGTGACGATTATTTCGGTCGTGACGACGATGCTGAACCGGATGTTGCATGATTTAGGAAAGACAAGCTATCCAGAAACCTTCCGCTGTATGCTGTTAGGCGGCGGCCCGGCACCGGTTCATTTGCTTGAAGTATGTAAGGGAAAAGGGATTCCTGTCTATCAGACGTATGGGATGACTGAAACATCTTCGCAGATTGTAACACTTGCACCGGAATATAGCATGACAAAAATCGGGTCGGCGGGGAAACCTTTGTTTCCTTCGCAGTTACGGATAGTTAAGGACGGTAGGACCTGTGAACCTGGTGTAGCGGGTGAAATTGTTGTTTCAGGTCCGAATGTGACGAAAGGTTATTTCAAACGATTGGATGCGACACAGCAAGCGATTACGGAGGGATGGCTTTATACTGGGGATCTTGGTTATCTTGATGAAGAAGGCTTTTTGTATGTGCTTGACCGACGCTCCGATTTAATCATCTCCGGTGGCGAAAATGTCTATCCGGCTGAAATTGAAAATGTTCTAAGTAAGCACCCGGCTGTTTTCGAGGCGGGAGTTACGGGAACAGACGATGAAAAATGGGGACAGGTACCACTCGCGTTTGTCGTCTTACATCAAGGTGCAGAGTTGAAAGAGACCGAGCTTTTGAATTATTGCGGGGACTCCTTGGCTGCTTATAAAATTCCCCGGAATGTTATTTTTTGTGAGGAGCTTCCCAGGAATGGTGCGAGTAAGCTGCTGCGAAGGGAATTGAAGAAGAGAGTGGGGAAACAACGATGAAGTTATCCTCCATCTCATTACGGCTCATTACGGCCCCTTTAAAGCAACCGTTTAAGACCCACCTCGAGATGGTAAGCGAACGCGAAGTGATTGTTGTCGAAGCCAAAGATCAAGATGGGCTAATCGGATACGGTGAAGCGGTGCCATTTACAAGTCCTTGGTATACCGAGGAAACGGTTAAAACCTGCTTTCATATGTTGGAGGATTTCTTAATTCCTTTGACATTGGCTGGTCAGTTTAAGCACCCTAATGAACTGCCAAGCTTATGGAGCGGAATAAGAAGGAATGCGATGGCGAAGTCAGCTCTAGATCAGGCGATTTGGGATTTATATGCGAAGCAGAAGGGATTCTACCTCGGACAGTTGTTTGGAGGGGAACGGAGCGAAGTTACGGCTGGTGTTGTCGTTGCATCGGATAATATCGGTGATGCGATGCGTCAGATTGACGATTTTTCCGCATTCGGGTATCAGCGGTATAAAATAAAAATCAATCCTAAAAATGACTTGGAGTTTCTATCAGAAATTCGACGCACCTATCCTGATATCCCGTTAATGGCGGATGCCAATTCGGCGTACAAGCTTGAAGACACTTCGCACCTGCAAAAGCTTGATGCGTTCAAGTTGATGATGATTGAGCAACCACTAGGGCATGACGACATAGTCGAACATTCTGTTTTGCAAAAGCAGCTGCAGACGCCAATTTGTCTTGATGAAAGCATCAATTCCTATCATGATGCGAAAAATGCACTCTTACTCGAGAGCTGCGGGGTAATTACAATTAAGATGGCCAAAGTAGGTGGCTGGTCGGAAGCGGTCAAAATCCATGATCTATGCGTGGAAAAAAACGTGCCCGTTTGGTGCGGAGGCATGATTGAATTTGGCATATCCCGAGCTCATAATATCGCGCTAGCCACATTAAAAGGCTTTACAATTCCGGGGGACATATCATCATCGTCCCGCTATTGGGAAGAGGATATTATTGAACCGGAAGTCATCGTCGAAAGTGGCGTCATTCAGGTTCCGGAAAAAGCAGGAATCGGTTTTGCCATAAATGAAAAGCGACTAAATGAATTGACGACCTATAGTAAGCTGTACCGGTAAAACGACAAAGAGGTGCAATTCGCACCTCCTCTTTTGAATGTACTTTTAATTCGTAAGGCCATCGTCTTTAATATTCCTTAGGCTGTTTGGATAACAAGCGAGGAGCTAGATGCATATGAAGATAGGAAATAGAATGAAGGGAGGCACGTGAATAAATATGTTCCGCTTTCTACTGTCTAATAATGCATTTCTATCACTTGTCTTAGTGAACCCAAATGCTTTTTCTTCTATATTCATAACGCAAAAGATAGGGTTGTATCTTGTGAAGCCAACTATAATATAACCTGAATAATTTGATTGTTCGTAATGATTAATATGTCCAACATAATCATCATTTTCCCCGAAAATTGTACCTCCATCCGTCTGAATGATTCCTGTGTGTTAGTAACAAATAAAACAATCTTGGATTAAAATCCACCCCTTAATAAACTTTTTTAATAGTATGATACAAATGGATTTTTACCCTATTCATCTTATTCCTCTAAATAAAACGACTCATAAAACAGATACGGTGTTTAAAAATAAGTAATTCCTAATTCTCCAAAAGTCATATTTTTTTCGAAAAATGGGGCTTTGTCTATTTTTCCTTTTATGGATTATTTTGTATAATAGAGAAAAGTGAAACAACTAAGGAATAGGGAGGGGAGAGTATATGAAAAAGCCATACCTTATTGCAGAAATTCTATTAAGAAGAGGCGTTCCGGATTTTGTCATTAAAGAAGTTACAGCATTGGCTGAGTGTGAATTGTTTCTCTTGAAGAGAAAGTGGGGCATATATAACAGAACAACGGGAGCGTAGGTTAAAAAGCTAAAAGGGAACCGCTATGGTTCTAGTAGGTCCCCATATGTTCTAAGATTTTTTTAGACGGTATCGATTAACTGGACGGCCAATGCTGCCGTACTGGACATCAAGCTGCAGAACGTCCTCGCCGTGTAAGTATTCTAGATAGCGACGGGCTGTTACTCTGGCAATTCCAATTCCATCGGCCACTTCCTCCGCAGATAAAGATCCAGGCTGAGTTTTTATGAATTTTGTGACCTGCTCAAGGGTCGCACCATTTAACCCTTTAGGAACATCGTATTTCGGACTCGTTTCAGGAGATGTTTTATTTTGAAAGAGAATTCGGTCGAGTTGATTTTGAGAAATCTGATGGTCGGGTTCAACTTCCATACGAAAAGCATAATATTGCTCAAGTGTATGTTTTAGTCTCTCGAATTTAAATGGTTTAATTAAATAGTCAAAAGCCCCGTTTTGTATCATTTTTCGGATGGTTTTCTGGTCATTAGCTGCCGAAATGATGATGACATCCACATCAATTTGTTCTTTTCTTATTTGATAGAGTGTATCTACCCCGTTTAAAGAAGGCATGAAGATGTCCAAAATGACAAGATCCGGTTTAGATTGCCTGATTTTTTCAAGACCTTCAAGTCCATTGGAAGCTGTATCAAAGACTTTAAATGCTTGTAGCCGCTCAATGAACTGCTTGTTTACCTCTTGGACCATTGGGTCGTCTTCAATTAAAAGTACGCGAATTTGGTTAGTCATTTTGGTTCTCCTCTATATCATGCATGGGAAAAGAAAGAAAAAAGCTTGTTCCTTCATTAGGACGTGTTGTAAAACTCATTTCGCCATTCGCTTTTTTTACAATTTGGTCTATAAGATAGAGACCAATTCCTGATCCTTCCGCACCTTTTGTTGTAAAACCATACTCAAATATATCTTTGTGAATCTCCTCGGGGATACCGGACCCATTATCTTCAAGTACAATTTGGCAATGCTGTTCATCCTGATAGATGGATAGGTAGACTTGCTTTGGTTCTTCTGATAAATGTTTGAGGGCTGCAAAGGAATTTTCTATCAAGTTCCCGATAATCAATACGAAATCATGATGATCCATATCATTTGGAAAGCGGTCCAGTTTCGTATGTTTATCCATGATGAGTTCGATTCCAAGTTCACGCCCTAAGGAGATTTTACTTAATAGTAGCCCCACTAAATTATCATCGTGAATGTGCTTCGTTAAAAACCTGGTCAATTCCTCTTGCTCTTCTGTAATTTGAAAAATGTACTGTAGTGCATCATCTAAATTCCCAAGTTGAATCAATCCTGCTATCGTATGAAGTTTATTCATATGTTCATGGTTTTGAACACGTAGGGCTTCAACGAATGCTTTGACACTCGTCAATTCTTCAGCAAGCTTCGCTACATCGGTACGATCCTGAAAGATTGCCACAGCTCCGATGGTTTTATCGGCTATTTTAATAGGTACCCGGTTGCTTAGAAGGTTTCTGTTTTGAACCGAAATTTCCTGATTGAAGATAGGAGATGTCCGGTCTAGCACTTCTGGCAGGCGGGTATCACTAATAATGTCATTGATATTCTTGCCAATCACCGCGCCACTGATATTTAGCATTTGCTTTGCCTTTTCATTAAAAATTGTGATGGTTTGATTATTATCTATTGCAATGACACCTTCATGCATCGCATTAAAGGCAGCGGTCCTTTCGACTAACATTCTTGAAATTTCATGAGGCTCAAGTTGAAAGGTTTCTTTTTTTATCCGTCTGGCCATGAGCCAGGAGCCGCATACGCCGAACAGCAGTGTAAGTAATAGAATAATCGCGATTTGGCCTTTCAAGTCCATGATTAATTCGGGAATTGTCGGTAATATGTTTCCGACGAGAACGACACCGATTTGTTCATTTTCCTTATCAAGGATCGGGACAAATGCACGGACTGAAATTCCAAGTTCGCCAGAAGCCTTTGATAGATATTCATGTTCAGCAAAAGCAGCGCTTTCGTCGTTGCTTTTTGATTGTGTTCCCAATTGGCTGAAAACCGGGTGGGAATAGCGAATATGTTGATTGTTCAGCACAACTATATAATCAGCTTGATGAATTTTTCTTAAGTTTTCAATCATAGGGTTTAGTTTTGTCCAACCTTCTGATTCACGGACTAATTTTTGTACTTCAGGTAGTTCGGCAATGGTATGGGCTGTAATCATGGAGCGTTTGCCAATTTCATCCTCCCTGATTGAAACGATGTTTCCAAATATAAAAATCCCGCCTATTAGAATCGAAAAAGCTACGATTACGAATGATAGCAGGGTAATCTTCAATTGAATCGGCATATGAAAGGATTTATCCATTATTTTTCCTCCATTACTTCTATACTTAATAGTAACAGAATTTCTAACACTTTTCGCTATTTTTTGCGCATTGTATTACGACAGGAAAAAGGCTGTGATAGAATAGATATACTGTGAAGCGAGCGGTAAGGAGATGTCAATATGCGTGCTTTTTGGGGGTACTTTGTTTTAATTGGAATAGGGTTGCTGATTGCGGTATATATTTCATTTCAATCGTTCTTTTCTAGCTCCAATTTTGATCTGCCTAAGGATGAAGAGCAGGTAGGAATGGAAGATCAAATTGTAATTAAGTTCAGCCATGTAGTCGCTGAAAATACGCCTAAAGGGCTAGCAGCGAACCGATTTGCAGATCTTGTTGATGAATATACCGATCACCGTGTCAAAATTGAAGTCTACCCTAATCAATCTTTATATAGTGATCATGAAGAAATCAATGCTTTACACGAAAATAAGGTGCAGATGATTGCCCCGACCACTTCTAAAATTACAAGCATATCGAAAAAGTGGATGCTTTTGGACCTGCCCTATGTCTTTCCAACGGATGCCGCCTTACAGGAAGCATTGAATGGAGAAGTGGGAGATGAGCTACTAGATCAGTTAAATACGATAGATATAGAAGGGCTAGCATTCTGGTCGAATAACTTCAAGCAAATTACAAGCAATAAGCCAATTCGCCATCCAGAAGATTTTGTAGGGAAGAACTTCCGGATTATGCCAAGTACGGTGATTGAAAGCCAATTTCAGCATTTTGGGGCCACAACATCTAAGCTGGAATTTAATGATACGTTCAAAAGCCTGGAAATCAATAAAACGGACAGCCAGGAAAATACGATTTCGAATATCTATTCCAAGAAACTATACGAAGTTCAAAAATATTTAACTATCAGTAATCACGGGTATTTAGGCTATGTTGTCATGATGAATAAGCCGTTTTGGGACAAGCTTCCGGTGGACATTCAGCAACAAATTCAGCGGGCAATGGACGATACAACGAATTGGCTATGGATCAAGTCCAATGAAATGAATCAAGCTCAGCTTCGAGAAATTGAGAAAAAATCCAATATCGACATATACACATTATCTGATGAAGAAAAAAAAGAGTGGATGGATAAAATGACGGTCATCTATCCGGAATTCGAGTCTACAATTGGGACGAAACTGATGGAAAAAATGGAAAGAATCCGTGAAAAACACTTAGAGAAATAGAAGAACCGGATAGGCAGCACAGCGATTGCCATGTTTTCAGAAGGAACAGGTGTCAACGGAACACTTTACATCTTGAGCCATGTCCCTCCTTATATTTTACAGTTTGATGGTGGTACTAATATAGCTCGAGACAAAGAAAGAAACTTTAAACTATAAAAATGGCAATAGCAAAGAAGAGGCGGACCCATTTGAGTCTGCCTCTTCTTTGTCTATTGCAACGCAGTTTGTAGCGTCTTGATATTTTTTTTCATTAAACTAAAGTAATCTTCACCGGCTTCGATATCTTTATCTGTCAAGACGGAAAGGTTATGAAGCTCAAGTGATTTCGCACCCATTTCCTTTTGAATAATCTCAGTCAGTTTAGAACTGATATTTTGCTCAAAGATGACGTAGTGAAGATTTTCTTTGTCGGCCATTGTTACGATTTTCCCTAGTTCTTTTTGAGAAGGCTCGTTTGAAGACGTAAGGCCGGTGACGCCAATTTGTTCAAGTCCGTATCGTTCTTCCCAATAACCATATGCGGAATGAGAAACGATAATCTTATTGGTACGACCCGATTTAATTGTCGTAGCGAATTTTTCATCAAGAGCTTTAAGTTTTACAGTAAGTTCGTTGAATTTGTTGTCGAAGTAGTCTTTTTGTTCAGGCATTTGCTTCGTTAATTCGTCCTTAATGCTTTTTGCCATTTCAATGGAATAGATGGGATCTAGCCACAAATGGGGATTAACGCCACCATGATCATGGCCGTCTTCTTCATGCGCATGCTCGTTTTCGTGTGCATGCTCATCTTCATCTAAATGAACCGTTTCACCTATAGCGACTGTAGTGACGCCTTCTTTGCTTAAAATCGGTTCTGCTTTTGTGACAAAGCCTTCAAGATTATAACCAATATAGAAAAATAGGTCTGATTCAGCCATTTTTACAATATCTTTTTGAGAGGGATCAAATGAATGTTCATCAGTACCAGGTGGATAAACAGTTTCGACGTTTACGTACTCTCCACCAATTGCTTCTGTGAAGTATTGCAAAGGATAAACGGTAGTGTACACGTTTAAAATGTCTTTATTAGTATCAGTAGTTTCTCCCTTTGAATTGCCACAGCCTGAAAGAAATAGCGCTGTAACCAGAAAAAGGGAGAGAAGTACACTTTTTTTCATATAAAACTCTCCTTTTTAGATAATTCGTATTGATTACGATTTGAGATCTATAATTTAAAAACGAAATGATTACGATTTGACTTCTGTATAATACAAAAGATTACACAAGAAAGCAAGGTTTTTTTCTAGTGATCTTCACCCTTTTTCTTTTTTTCGGGAACGAGGTCAATACCGCCTGGATGAAAAGGATGGCATTTAAGAATCCTGACGATGGCTAACCAGCTTCCTTTTATCGGTCCGAATCGACTTATCGCTTCCAAACCGTAATGGGAACAAGTTGGGTAAAAACGGCAGGTAGGCGGTTTTAATGGTGAAATCACAACTTGGTAAATACGGATAATTCCCATTAATACTTTTTTCAGCAAGACGTTTTCATCTCTTTTCGAGTAAAATTCAATACCGTTAATTATAGCATATTTTTTTTGTTTCCAATAAGGTTAATAAAGGAACAAGCGCAAGGATAAATCCGATTGAAATAATGGGAATTAATTTAAAAGGGTGAAATATATTGTAATTCAAGGTAAAATAGAAATGACATACAATTAAGGAGTGAATTAAATGCCTTCAGTTGAAAGCTTTGAATTAGATCATAACGCTGTTAAAGCCCCATATGTTAGACATTGCGGTGTCCATAAGGTTGGAACAGATGGTGTTGTTAATAAATTTGATATCCGTTTTTGTCAGCCGAATAAACAAGCGATGAAGCCGGATACAATCCACACATTAGAACATTTGCTAGCTTTCAATATCCGTAAGCATTCTGAGCGGTTCGATCATTTTGATATTATCGATATATCACCTATGGGATGTCAAACAGGATATTACCTTGTGGTCAGCGGCGAGCCGACAGTGACGGAAATCATCGATGTTCTTGAAGATACATTCAAGGATGCTGTTACAATTACAGAAATTCCTGCTGCAAACGAAAAACAATGCGGCCAAGCGAAGTTGCATGATCTTGAAGGAGCTAAGAAATTAATGAATTTCTGGCTGTCACAAGATAAAGAAGATCTTCATAAAGTTTTCGGTTAATAAAAAAGTTCCTGTCCATTTGTGACAGGAACTTTTTTTATTTTTCGGGTTCTTCTTTTTTTCCCTCATCCTCAGGCAAAGGATCGACCGGATCCACTGTATGCTTGTAGCTGTAACCTTTTCCGATTGTTAGGACCGATAAGGCCAATACAATCAGAATCACAATAATGGAGATAACTAAAACCGTAATCATACTTTACAGCTCCTAACGTTCACAATTTAGATTCATTTTAGCATAAGAACCGAGTCAGATAATGTTTCAATTTTCGAATAGAGGGAAATATAAAGGTATAACCAACTTACGGAGGTAGATATTTATGGCTCAGAAAAAATTAGGAACTTTAGTGAATAAGGAAATTGCAAACTTCAGTGTTCTTTATACGAAAATTCACAATTACCACTGGTTCGTGAATGGACCGCACTTCTTTGAACTTCACCAAAAATTGGAAGAATTATATAAAGAAGTGACAGCTAATTATGACGAGCTGGCTGAACGACTTTTAGCCATTGGTGAAAAACCAGTTGCTACGCTTAAAGAATATTTGGAATTGACTACTATTGAAGAAGCAACAGGGACCGAAAATACAGAAGATATGGTGCAAAGTGTCATCAGCGATTTCGAGAAGCTTTCCGAAGAGTTCCTAGAAATTATCGCAGTTGCTGAAGAAGAAGATCCGGTTACAGCTGATATGCTGACAGGCATGAAGAAAAGCTTAAACAAACATGCATGGATGCTGCGTGCGTATTTAGGACATTAAGGTTTCTTTTGAAAAGCTCTACTTCGGTAGGGCTTTTTTTAATATATTTGTACGATAGAAAGAGGTTCTGTGTCTATTTCACCAATAACTTTCATAAAGCGGAAAGAAAAAAGGCATCCCATAAAGAGGGATACCTGAATGGTATGTATTAATGAATATTCCGAGGTGGAAAATGTGTAGGTTTCGTATCGTTCATGCTGTTTTGAGCGAACTTCCCTTTTAACGTTTCAATAATGTAAAGGCCCATTAGATTGGTTAGTTCTTGATCATCCATCTCTTGAAGCAATTCGAAAATTTCCTTCCTGTCCAGTTGTTCCAGAACCGCAAAAGTAAGCATATCAATGTCTTCTTCATCACCGGTCAACTTATTACGGTACATATTGTATAATTCTTCAATTAACTTCAAAACTTTCACCTCACATTTTTTAGAAATCCGTTATCTCTTTATATGTAGGTTATCAAAAAAACCTCTGGGTGCATATAAAAATTTGTAGGGATGCTTGCCTATATTATATGTTTTACCCTATGAAAGATACTTTAATCTATTATTTAACATCTTTGGTCTTCTGTAAACAAAATTTTCCATTGTATGAAGTGGAGAGTTACGTGAAAAAATAAGCGTAGGATTTATTGAAAGGGTGGATGGATGTGTCTGAAAATAGGAAAACGTATTACATTTGGCTCCCAACTGGGCAAATCTCACAAGATAGGGAAGGTTCTGAGTGGAATTTTGAAATCGAAGCAACCGACAACGAAATCCTGCAGTTGCGTGAGTTATTTGATTACAATTATTCAGTTGGCGAAGAAAACTTTTATCGCGCCCACGTCCCGTATCTTCAATATCATTTTGACCGGGAAAATGATAAACAGGATATCACGCTTCAAAAGATATACGAAATGATTCATAAACTTGGAACTGAAGAAGGAAAGCGGCATATAGAGAGTATGGGAATTTTACAGGCAAAACGAACAGATGATGGCCTCGAATATTGAGAGGCCATCGTTTTTTTCAATGTGAAGAGAATTCTCGCTGGATAGCGGGATTTTTATTCCATATAATGAATGGTGACTCCAATAAAATGAAATAGTTTTTCTTAAATAGAGAGAGGGGAAATATGAAACAGTTTTGTGATATGAACGGATATAAGGTGGAATTCTCCGTGGATCCTGTTTTTGGGGAAGCTTGGCATGTTTTCGTGCTCTGCAGAATTAAAGGAAAGTGGGTATTGACGAAACACCGTAAGCGGGGATTGGAATTTCCTGGCGGAAAGAGGGAGACTGGGGAATCAATTGAAGCAGCGGCCAAGCGGGAAGTGTATGAAGAAACCGGAGGAGTGGTGGAACACCTGCAATTTTTGGGACAGTATAAAGTTCATAATCCAGTGAAGCCATTTGTAAAATCGATTTACTTTGCTAAGTTGAGTGAGATAGAGTGGAAAGAAAATTATCTAGAAACGGATGGACCGATTCTATTGGATGTGTTGCCGGATGTGCTAGGTGAGGAGTTTAGTTTTATCATGAAAGATGAAATCGTGCCGTTGAGTTTAGCGAGGTTGGATGGTTTGTACGAGTAAATTGCATAGATTCACGAGTAAATCCATCTAATTCACGAGTAAAACCCGAAAACTCACGAGTAAAACCATCTAATTCACGAGTAAACCCGGTAAATATGAAAACTGCCGACGAGTATCGGCAGTTAGGTTAATCCTTGATTAATTTTCGCTCGAGTAGTTCGACAAGTTGGTACATGATTGTCGCAAAGAAGGCAATAATCATCAAGGAGAGCATAACGAGGGTAAAATTGAAGACTTGAAATCCATAAATAATTAAGTAGCCGAGTCCTTTTGCTGAGACGAGAAATTCACCGACGATGACGCCGACCCAGGAGAGGCCTACATTCACCTTCAATGTCGAGATAATAGTCGGGAAGGATGCCGGTAATATGGCTTCCCGGAAGGACTGAGCCCTTGTGGCACCGAATGTTTGCAGTACCTTTAGGTAGTTGGGATCGACTTCGCGAAATGCTGTGTAGACGACGATAGTGGTGATGATAATGGAAATGATCGCTCCCATCGAGATGATTGACGGGAAACCTGGTCCGAATGCTACGATGATAATAGGTCCGAGGGCGACTTTTGGCATTGCATTTAAAATGACGAGATACGGGTCGAGCGTTTTCGACAACCTCGGCGACCACCAGAGCAAGGAAGCAAGTATCGTTCCAAGCAGTGTCCCGATGATGAAGCCGAGCACGGTTTCGAATAGGGTCACGCCTGAATGGGAAAGAAGTGTTCCGTCACCTAATTTCTTTATAAATAGATGCCACACTTTAGAGGGCGAACTGAAGATGAGCGGGTCAATCCACTTCATCCGAGAAAAAAGTTCCCAACTGCTGAAAAAGACAATGAAAATCAGGATCTGATAAAAGCGAATTAGCCTGTTTTCCTTTTTCAAAGAGGTTTTATACTGGCTATGAAGCTGTTCAATATTCAAGGCTCTCAAGCTCCTTCCAGATCGTTTGGAATAATACCGAATAGTGTGGGTGATTACGGGCATGAAAAGGTGTTAGTTCGCGTAGTTCATCAGGTACTTCAAAAGTTTTGTAAATTCTGCCTGGCTTCGCGGAAAATAGATAAATCCGGTCGCTCATTGCGATGGCTTCACCAATATCATGGGTGACAAGCACTGCCGTCTTTCCAAAAGATTTCAGAGTTTCAAAAACAAGGTCTTCAAGCTTCAACTTCGTTTGGTAATCTAGGGCCGAAAACGGTTCATCAAGCAAGAGGATTTTTGGGTCCACTGCGAGTGTTCGTGCCAGAGCAGCTCGTTGCCTCATCCCTCCGGAAAGTTCACGCGGATATAATTTTCCGGTGCCTCCCAATCCAACATCACTCAACAGTTTCAACGTCTTTATTCTCTCCAGGCCTTCATTCTTATTAATCAGCTTTAATCCTAATAAAACATTTTCTTCAATCGTTTTCCATGGGAAAAGATAATCCTGTTGCAGCATATAGCCGATTGATAAGTCACTGTCGGCCTTCAGCGGGTTGTTTTCGAGCAGGATCTTTCCCGAAGTGGGCGGGAATAGTCCGGCGATGATGGAAAGCAGGGTCGTCTTTCCGCAGCCGCTCGGACCAAGAAAAGAGACAAATTCACCTTTTTCAATGTCGAGGGAAATGTCCGCGAGTGCGGTCGCTGCCGTCTTATTTGAAAAATAAGTATGGTGAATGTCTTGGATTTTTAAAAAGCTCATCGGACATCCTCCTTACCTCTAGCTACTTTGACACTTTTTCAGCAAAATCGGTGTTTACCAGTTCATCATGGCTAATTCTTGAAGGGAGCTCATCGGCTTCGTCCATGATGTCTTGCAGATTGTTCCACTCTTCTTCATCAAGAATGGGATCAGTGGCAAAGGAGCCTTGTTCTTTGTAGCGGTTGATGACTGTTTCCATCGTGTCTAGATTGGTATCTTCAAAATAGGGCTGAATGACTTTAGCAATTTCTGATGCATCACTTTCCTGAACCCAGTCCTGTGCTTTTTTCAAAGCTCGCGTGAATTTCTGAACGGTCTCTTTGTCTTCCTTTAAATAGCTTTGTTTAGCCATATAAACCGTATAAGGAAGATGACCAGACTCGGTGCCGAAAGAAGCGACGATATAGCCTTTTCCTTCTTTTTCAAACACACTGGCAGTTGGTTCAAATAGCTGTACAAAATCACCTGTACCGGAAGCGAATGCAGTTGAGATATTAGCGAAATCAATATTCTGGATGAGATTCAAATCCTTTTGCGGGTCAATGTTATGTTTTTTCAACACAAACTCGCCGGCCATCTGCGGCATTCCGCCCTTACGCTGACCAAGAAATGTGGAGTCTTTCAGCATATCCCAATTGAAATTGTCAATTTTTTCACGTGAAACAAGAAACGTTCCATCTGTTTGCGTTAATTGAGCAAAGTTTATGACCGGGTCGTCTGATCCCTGCGCCACATAAATCGATGTTTCAGAGCCCACGAGAGCAATGTCCGCTCCATTCGTAATGAGAGCGGTCATCGTCTTGTCGCCGCCTGCTGTCGTTTTTAAATCAATAGATAAGCCCTCATCTTTAAAAAATCCCTTTTCAATCGCGACATATTGCGGTGTATAGAAAAGGGAGCGGGTCACTTCGGCAACCCTGACCTTCGTTGTTTCTTTTTCCTTGCTGCCGCATGCTCCAAGCGGAATCAGAAGCAAACACATGAGCAAAAACATGACACCTGCTTTACACCATTTTTTCAAAATTCTTTCCTCCTCATAAATAGGTATTTTGCCTACCTTATCGTATGAACGGGAGAAAAAATATGTGAATGCCTATCAGGGGATAAAAACTGTTGGATGTTTTACAATAAAGGAAAGAGAAAGGGGCGTGGAAATTGGAGAACGGATCGATTATTTCAAAACAGCGGTTTCCATCACCGCATCCAGAAATCCATCTTTATTTAATTACATACATATCACAGGGCTTGAAGGTTAAGGGATTGCTAGCTGAACCGGTGGATGGTGAGATGCACGATGCCTTCTTATATTTACGAGGTGGAATTAAAAATGTAGGCAAGGTGAGGCCTGCAAGAATTATCCAGTATGCTGCAGAAGGATTTATCGTATTTGCCCCTTTTTACCGGGGGAATCAAGGTGGCGAGGGCGATGAGGATTTTGCCGGCGAAGATCGGTTCGATGCGATATCTGGATTCAAGCTGCTTGAGCAACATCCCCGAGTGAATAAGGAACATATTCATATTCTCGGATTTTCCCGTGGCGGCATCATGGCGCTTTGGACTGGAATCTATTGTAAGAATGCGGCGTCAATTGTAACGTGGGGCGGTGTGTCAGATATGTTTTTAACTTATGTAGAACGGGTCGATATGCGCCGCATGATGAAGCGAGTCATTGGAGGCACGCCTAAAAAATACCCAGACCAATATGAATTCCGGACTCCGTTGTTTGCGATTGAAGAATTGAATGTTCCTGTTCTGATTATTCATGGTGAACTGGATGACAATGTCTCGGTTGAACATGCGTACCGGCTGGAAAAACGGTTGAAAACCCATGATAAAGAGGTAGAAAGCTGGTATTTTCCTCAATTCACACATTACTTCCCGCCAGCCGTCAACAGAAAAGTAGTCGAAGATTTAACAACTTGGATGAAAAATAAAACGGAATAATGTTAGAATGAAGTATACATTGGCCAGAGGAGGAGATATACATGGGCATGCCTATGGAACTCAACACCATGATCGTTACAAAAGGAAACGAAATTCGAGAACAAGAAAATATTTTCAGCCTAACAAAAGCAGGCTATCGGTTATATCCAATCGACATTCCAATTGACGTCCGTAAAACTATTCAATCTGACTCAAGCGGAACAGCAGTTATTCAAAAAGTTGAATGGACCAACGAAAAAACCACCATTACGTACCAATTGTTATCATTAAACTCAACCAACTGAATAAATGAAGTGCTTGCCGAGAAATAGTATCTCTGCAAGCGCTTTTTTTTTGATTTGGTTGGTGGAATTTGACCTTTTTTGCGGATAATTCGTCCTTGGTGCTAATAATTCGACCTACACACTCATAAATCGACCTACACGCTAATAAATCGACATTTGCACTGATAAATCGACCTACACGCTAATAAATCGACCTACGCGCCAATAAATCGTCCTTGGCGCCAATAATTCGTCCTACGCGCTAATAAATCGACCTACACGCCAATAATCCGTCCTTGGCGCCAATAATTCGTCCTACGCGCTAAATAAATCGACCTTGGCGCCAATAATTCGTCCTACGCGCTAATAAATCGTCCTTGGCGCTCATAATTCGACCTTGGCGCCAATAATTCGACCTACGCGCTAATAAATCGACCTACACGCCAATAATCCGTCCTTGGCGCCAATAATTCGTCCTACGCGCTAAATAAATCGACCTTGGCGCCAATAATTCGTCCTACGCGCTAATAAATCGACCTATAACGCCAATAAATCGTCCTTGGCGCTCATAATTCGACCTTGGCGCCAATAATTCGACCTACGCGCTAATAAATCGACCTACACGCCAATAAATCGTCCTTGGCGCCAATAATTCGTCCTACACGCCAATAAATCGACCAACGCGCTAATAAATCGACCTACACGCTAATAAATCGACCCCCGTAGCTAATAAATCGAGCATAACAATCTTCAGCAGATTTTAATCGTTCAAATAATATTATTTAAGAAGAATGGTAAAATATTGTTAAGCTAATATGATGAGGTGATTTTAATGATTTTAGTAAGTTCTTGTCTAGCAGGTTTAGAGGTAAGATACAATGGTACACATAGCTTAGATAATAGAATTCTGAGATTGTTAGAAGAAAAAAAGGCAATCACTGTATGTCCTGAGTTGCTTGGTGGCTTTTCAACTCCCAGAGAACCTGCTGAGATAATAGGCGGTGATGGTGAAGATGTCCTTAATGGGAAAGCAAAAATAATCGAAAAGTCTGGTAGGGATGTAACGGATTTGTACATAAAGGGGGCAAATTTAACATTAAATAAGGCTCAAGAAGCAGGTGCCACACTTGTAGTTTTAAAAGAAGACAGTCCATCCTGTGGGAGTTCGACGATTTATAATGGTGGATTTAAGGGGAAGAAAAAGGTTGGGAATGGAGTTACGGCTGCGTTGCTAAAACGACACGGTTTTACGGTAACTTCAGAGGGAAAACTGTTTGAATTTCTAAATGAAAAAGAGTAATCGGTAGAATTCATTTTCATTAAAATTCCAGAAATACAGATACAGAAAGTGGGAGTATAATAGAGTTATTGTTTTTGAAGGGAGGAGAATATATGGAGGAAATTAATCTCTATACTTTGCTGTTTTTAATACTTGCTGGTTTTATTGCTGCGTTCATTGACTCTGTTGTAGGCGGAGGAGGGTTAATTTCCATTCCTGCTTTATTATTTACAGGGATATCACCTTCAGCAGCCCTTGCTACTAATAAATTGGCAAGCTCGATGGGCTCTTTAACGAGTACAATCTCATTTATTCGAGCTGGAAAAGTGAATTTCAAATTTGTCATGAAGCTTTTTCCGCTTACTGTGATTGGTGCGATTCTAGGGGCATATGTGGTTCATTTTGTTTCCCCTGAAATCCTAAAGCCGCTCATATTAATCTTATTAGTTATCGTCGCAATTTATACGATTTTAAAAAAGGATTGGGGTAAAGACGCAAAATATAAAGGGTTAAAACGAAAGAAAATGATTATGTTGATCATCGCAATATTTGCTATTGGTTTTTACGATGGTTTTCTTGGTCCTGGTACAGGCTCTTTTTTATTGTTTTCATTTTTGATTATTGGATTTGATTTTGTTCAGGCTGCTGGAAATGCAAAAGTACTTAATTTTGGTAGCAATATTGCCGCACTTATTATTTTCTTATCAATGGGGTCAGTCAATTTTGTCTATGGAATTCCGATGGGCCTCGCAATGGTTGTCGGAGCATTAGTAGGATCGAACTTTGCGATAAAAAAAGGTGCTGCCTATGTACGTATATTATTTATTTGCGTCACCATTTTACTGATCGGCAAAAATGTCTTGAATTATCTTCACGTGATTTAATAAGAGGCATTCAAAAGAGTAATATATGATATTATTTTGATATGTTCATTTAGACTTTTTCACCAAAAATAAAGACTTTAAATAATAATACATGGCCGGAAATACTATTGGTATTTTTCGGCCATTTTTTTGATTCATTTTGTGTAATTCAAGTCCCAATGAACGCCAAAGCAATCCTTGACTTTAGCAAATCGTGCACCCCAAAAGGTATCTTGAAGTTCCATTAAGGTTGTTCCATTTTCACGCAATGTCTCGTATAAATGCTGGATCTCTGATTCGCTTTCACACTCCAGCACGAGAGAAATATTGGTCCCGACCTCAAGGGGATTTCCAGGAAACGTATCAAGATACCATAACCAATAACTCACCTTTTTTAATCTTAGCATGCAAGATCCTATCATTTGCTTCTTCAGGTGTTGGGAAATCAGCTTCCCCGTATGATTGTATATCAAAAACCTCTGCTTGAAATACTTCCTCATAAAATGCTAATGCATCTCTAGCTTGTCCATCAAATGTTAAGTATGGGGTAATCTGATGTTTCATTTGAACCCTCCTTTTTATTATGACTATCATTTCGACAGGTAGACATTATAATCCTTTTAATACTAGGGAATAATGTAGCAGCATGAACCCTCCTTTATAGAATGGTTTCAATCGGACCAATCTTTATTTCAATAGGAGGTAAACCTTAAATTTCCAAAATGAAAGAACTTGCCTGACGAACGTTCGTTAGGTTATGATAGGTTTATCAGAAATACAGAAAATAATATTCAGCAATGAAAGGTGAACATTATGAAAAGCGATGAAATAAAAAAAGCAGCACTCAAATATTTTACGATTCATGGTTATGAGGGTACTTCACTTTCTCAAATTGCCGAAGATGTTGGGATAAAAAAACAATCAATATATTCTCATTTTAAAGGGAAAGACGATCTGTTTTTATCTGTACTTAAAGACGCCAAGGAAATGGAACTTTCGTTTTATGTTGAGTATTTCAATATCATGAAAAAAAGTGATCCGGAAAAGACGCTATACGGATTTTTGGAAGAAATGATAAAGATGTTCCAGGAGGTTGAGAGTTTAAAGTTCTGGCTTCGTATGGGGTTCTTTCCACCAACACATCTATACAGTGAAATTCAGAAAGAGACTGATGATCTTCAGGTTCAACAGGAAGCCTTAATGGAAAAGATATTCAGAACATGGATATCCGCTGGGGTTTTAAACTCAGGAGATGCGCGAACCCTGACACTGGCGTATTCAGGCATCATCGTGGCCATTATGGTCGAACTTGTTTATGCCGATAATCCAGACCGAATTGCGGAAAAACTTGCGGCGTCATGGACTATTTTTTGGAGAGGAATTTCAAAGTAAGGTCAATAGCAGGAGATGGTATAAATGTCATTAAGAGAAAAACAACAACAAAATCTATTGGAGATAGAATCGACAGGAAAGGTCTTTCTGCGCTATCTGATTCCTTCTATGATCGGAATGGTATTGATGGCATTGAACTTTGTTGTCGATGGCGTGATGGTCGGCAATAAGCTTGGATCGGTTGCCCTTGCAGGAGTTAATATTGCAGGGCCCATTTATACAATCTTTGTAGCGATGTCGATTTGGATCGGGGTAGGCGGCGCAACGCTTTATTCACAAAGCATGGGGGCAAAGGATTATAATCGGGCACGCTTTATTTTCACCCATTCCATCATTCTAATCACAATATTCACCGTAATCATTGGTCTGATTGCCTACGCTTTTCACCATCAGCTTGTTTATGCACTAGGGGCCAATGAAGCAACCGCTCCCTTTGCAACGGACTACATGAACGTATTCTTAATGCTGGGTTTTGTTTTCACCCTAGAAAACACCTTAAGTATATTCGTCAGGAACAATGGTAATCCGAATCTGGCCATGGCATCTCTTATCGTCACGGCCATTTCCAATTTCGTTTTGAACTTCATTATCCTGTATGTACTAGATTTAGGGGTGCGCGAGATTGCATACGGAACAATCATTGCAGCTGCCTTGGGCATACTGGTTCTCAGCACGCACTTTTTCACGAAGAAGAACACGCTTCGCCTCGTTAAGTTTCGTTTTGAAAAGTCACTTTTCATTATGACAATGATGATTGGCTTTCCTAGTTTCTTAGCTGAAATAGGTGTATCAGTCTTTACTATTGCTCATAATAATGCGTTCTCGCGCCTTGCTGGTACCGACGGATTAGCTGCATTTTCTATTGTCAATTATGCACATAGTGTTATGCTGTTGATGTTTCTTGGCATCGGGTCGGCAATACAGCCACTAGTAAGTTATTATCATGGTGCAAAAGATGAAAAGCGGAAGCGCGAAACGGTTCGCATTGCCATTTTCACAGCAATTGGTGCAGGAATATCCATTACCCTGGTGGGACAAGTGGCGGCACCTTATATTGTAGATTTATTCGGAGACTTTTCTCAAGATGTAAAAGAGCTTGCTACAATTGGAATTAGAATCTTCTTTAGCGGATATATCCTAATGGGAGTCAACTTCGTTATGATGACCTATTTCCAATCAATTGGGCAAGTAAAGATGGCCGCTTGGATTACGATTGGACGCGAATTTATTTTCATGCTTTTATTCCTGCTAACATTGCCGCTTATATTTGGAATAAATGCAGCATGGCTGGCCATTCCATTATCAGAGGTAGTCATATTCTTAACCGTCTTACTTTATTTAAAAAGCGTAGGTTCAAACTTTGGAAAAAATGTCCGGTTAATCAAAGGATAAGATGAAAATTAGAAATTCCTAAAGATCACCAATTTGGTGGTCTTTTTTGCTTAGTTTTAAATCGTACAGTTACTAAAGGTGAAGTAATCAAAAGATGCAATTGAGTACTAGGTTTGACGCTAATTTGCAAGCAGAAAAGGATGTTTCATGCTGTTTTACGAAGCCTCAAATGGACGATGCTGATCAACACTTCCGGCTTTATTATCATATCTTCTTTTTTACTTTACCCCAAACCGCTTAGTTTTTTGATATAAGTTTATTTTATTGTGTTTTAGTGAACTGACTAGAAAAAAGGCACTATGCAACCGATATTATTGATAGAGTTTGAAAATTAAAAATTATTGATTAATTGGAGGGTATTTAACGTGAAATTATCTGTATCAAAAAAATTATGGGCAGGTTTTTTGTCTATACTTATATTCCTTATGACTATAGGTTTCTTTTATCTCTGGATCATCGCCGATTTGAATAAACAATATACTTTTTTATTGGATGATCGAGTGAAAAAGATCAATCTGGTAGATGAAATGATTAACAAACAGCAAGCTGTTTCAAATGATGTTCGTGGTTATATTATCTATAAGGATTCTACATATTTGGAAAATAGAGTAGTTAAAAACGAAATGTTTGAGGAGGCTTACGAAAATCTTGGAAAAACATTTACATCACAAGACGATATAGAATTGTTGGAAGAGATACATAACGCAAAACTTGAATATATGGAATTGGCTGAAGAGATAATTATCAGCATGCAGCAAGGCGATAGTGCGAAGGATCTAGATATAACTGAGAAAACGGATAAAGCAAGTGTCTTGGAAAAAACAATCTTGGAAAAAGCTGAAAAACTAAGTGACAATCAAAATGCTTATTTACAAGAGACTCGGGAAGATTTGAACGAGAAAGTAAAGGATATGGAAAGAATTATTGTATTGCTAATAATCTTTGGATTCATCCTTAGTATTATTTTACCAATCGTCCTGAGTCGCAGTATTTCTCGCCCGGTTCGCAAACTTACAGAAGCAATTGGTCAAGTTGCAGGCGGTAATTTACAGATAGAAGAAATTAGGATTCGAAACAAAGACGAAATTGGTGAAATGGCCGGTGCTTTTAATAAAATGGTTGCGGAACTTAAAGCGATTGTCTTAAATATGAGGGATTCTTCGTCACAACTTGCTGTTCAAGCAGAACAAATGTCGGCAAGCTCTGAAGAAAGCCTGGCTTCTTCGGAGATGGTCGCAACAACTGCTGAAGAAAATATGAGAGGGACAGCTCGGCAGGTCACTATAGTAGAGAACTCAGTAAACTCTATGAATGAGATGGCTGCAGCTATCGAGCAGATCACCGAAAGTAATGTCGAAATGCTTACCTCCGCAGAATCTGTGAATTCACTTGTTCAACAAGGATCTAACATTATAGATGATGTAACTACCCAAATGAATAATATAAACACTACGATTCACGAGTCAGCGAGCATAATGGAAGTAATGTCGAAGCATTCAAGTGAAATTCAAAGAGTTACGACATTAATTACGGACATTTCTGAGCAAACAAACTTACTGGCATTAAATGCTGCAATTGAAGCGGCCCGTGCCGGAGAAAATGGAAAGGGTTTTGCAGTAGTGGCTGATGAAGTTAGAAAACTTGCTGAACAATCAAAAATATCAGCCTCAGAAATTGAAAAAATGGTCAAATTGATCGAAGAAGCTACCGAAAAAGGCGTCGAATCAATTAATATTGGAAGTAAGAAAGCAGAAGATGGACTTTCTGCTTCAGCAAACTCACTCCAGGTGTTCAATCATATTAAATCCGCAGTTGGAGGAGTGAGTGAGCAAATTGAATCCGTATCCTCTGCTATAGAAGAAATTCAAGCGATGACCAAGGATGTAGCCGCTGGTGCGAATGCAATAAAAGAAATAGCGGTTACTTCAGCAGAAAGGGCAAATGATACAAGTGCTGCAACTGAAGAACAGCATGCAGCGACTGAACAGATTTCTGAAGGCGCTCAATCACTAGCAACCCTGGCCGAGAGTCTTAAAATGGAAGTGAATCATTTTAAAATCTAATATATAAGAAGAATTAGAAAAAGCCTAGCAACCTCTTAAAGAGTGTTAGGCTTCTTCTTTTGATTTATCGTTCTTTCTAACGTTAATAAATGATAAAAATTAGGATGAGAGGGTTGGCCGATTTATCATCTTATTGTTATCAGCACTCAATTTCTCTAAAAGTATTTCGACTATTCGCTTCGAGGCAAATCCATCTCCATATGGGTTAGAAGCTGTCGCCATTTTTTTATAGGTTTCTTCATTTGTAAGTAAGTCTGTGGCTAATTGATAAATTCGTTCTTCCTCAATTCCTGCCAATAAAAGGGTACCAGCCTCAATTCCTTCTGGCCGTTCTGTCGTATCGCGTAACACAAGGACAGGAACGCCAAGTGAAGGAGCTTCTTCTTGCACCCCTCCGGAATCTGTCAGTATTAAATGGGCATGCGCCGCAAAATTATGAAAATCAAGCACCTCAAGCGGCTCTATTAAGTGAAGTCTTTCCGTTTCACCAAAAATCCGATAAGCAATTTCGCGGACTACTGGGTTTTTATGAAGTGGGAAAACGACTTGGATATCCATGTGATCTTCAAGCAGTCGTTTGACGGAACAAAATATTTCTTCCATTGGTTTTCCGATATTTTCTCGTCTGTGCGCTGTCATCAATAGCATACGATCTCCATTCAAACCTGATAGAATTGGATGCTCATAGTCTTTCCGTACTGTTGTTTTCAAAGCATCGATGGCTGTATTGCCGGTAATATAGATAGAATCACTCTTTTTGTTTTCCAAAATGAGATTTTCTGCTGCTTGATTTGTCGGGGCAAAATGCAAATCAGCTAAGACGCCTGTCAGCTGTCTATTCATTTCTTCAGGATACGGAGAATACTTATTACCAGTCCGAAGACCAGCCTCAACATGACCAATTTGAATTTTATTATAAAAAGCGGCTAAGCTGGCGATGAAAGTCGTCGTTGTATCTCCATGAACTAGCACGATATCGGGTTGTAGTTCTTTCATAAGAGCGCTCAGTTTCCCAATCCCGCGAGTTGTGATCTCTTCTAATGTTTGTCTTTCTTTCATCATATTCAAATCGTAGTCTGGTCTTATTTGGAAACATTGCAGGACTTGATCAAGCATATCCCGATGCTGGGCGGTGACCACTACAATGCTTTCAATCGATTCTTGATGCTTTTTCAACTCCAATACGACAGGTGCCATTTTAATGGCCTCTGGTCTTGTCCCAAACACAGTCATGACCTTTAAACGATTTTTAGGCATTATGATTTCCTCGCTTTCTTTATTTCCTCCCTATTATAACGAGTTGTTCTTAAGAAAAAATTTTTTGACACAACAATTAACAGAATATTTACAAAGTTAATAAGACCTTTATATTTCTTTAATCCCCACTTAATATCGTCCATTTACAATAAAAAGCAGGACGATGAACATTTTAAGAATAGAGGTGATAGGCTCATATGAAAAGTGTCCTGATGATTGTACAAAACTTTTATCCTGAAATTGGGAGTGCAGGAAACAGGATGAAAAATGTATATCTCAATTTGAAGCGAAGCGGCTATGAGGTAACAGTCATCACTTTGAAGCCGAGTTATCCTCACCAAAGTTTATATCAAGATGCCCATTTTTGGGATGAAGTCGATATTGAGGAGAAAGATATCATCAGGATTCAACCAGATAAAGTGAAGAGGTATACAAGCAATATGGGGAGACGCTTGCTTCATTATTTGGAAGCGATGTGGCTTTTCATTTACACAATCATTCGACTGGAAAAAAAATATGACTATGTGTTTGTCACGACACCACCTATTTTCCCGATATTTGCGGCATTGATTGCCAAGAAAAAGATGAAGGCAAAGCTAATAACCGATGTAAGAGACTTATGGCCCGAATCATTGCAGGGAGTAGGCGTATTCACGAATAAGTGGATCTTGAAAATGGCTTTTTTCCTTGAAAGAAAAATATATCAGCACTCTAATCAAATTATCATCAATAGTCCTGGATTTAGGGATTATATCCTTTCAAAAGGAGTCAAGAATGATGATATCCAATTCATTCCAAACTCGCTCACTGCAGACGAGCTGAACTTGAAAAAAAGACTTCCACCCATTTCGGAAAATAGAATTAAAGTCGTTTATACGGGTAATATCGGACTTGCCCAAGATATTAAAAAGTTAATAGAAGTGGCTGAAAAACTGAAAGAACATAAACAAATTGAGTTTACGATTATTGGATATGGATATCGAATGTCCGAAGTCCAAGACGAGATTTCCTCTAAAGGCTTGACCAATATAAAGGTCATCAAAGCGATGAATAGGAGGGTGACTCTTAATGAAGTATCCTCTTCCCATATTGCGTATGTAAGCTTAGTTGAGAAGGATGTCTTTAACAAGGTGCTGCCTGGAAAAATAATCGACTATATGTGCGTCGGAAAACCGATTGTCGGTGATGTCGCCGGGCGTGCCAGACAAATGATTTCAGAAGCGCAATGCGGGATGGTGGCAGATAGTAGAAAGGTTGATGAAATCAGTCAACATATTCTAACAATGGCTTCTGAGAAAGCTTTACGCGAAGAGCTTGGTGAAAATGGCCATCGATATGCGGAACAAAATTTTCTATGGTCAAAAAATATTCAAGGGCTCATTAACGTGATGGAAGCATCTAGCTGACGGATATCTGGAAAAGTGGAGGTAAAAATGGCGAAGACGGTATGTATGTTTGTGTGGAATCATTTTACCAACGATGCACGGGTTCTAAGGGAATGCACTGCTCTTACCGAAGCAGGTTATGAAGTCGACTTAATTGCGATTCATAACTGGAAAAATGAAGAATTACCCAAAAAAGAGAAACATAAAAATGGATTTAATGTCATTCGAGTGAATAATCGCTGGGAAAGACTTAATAGAGTACTTAATATCGTAAAAAAAACAAAAAATAAGATGTTTGAATTGACTGTTCTCACCTTATTGGTTTGGAATACCTTGTTGAACATGAACCTGATAACGGGCTGGATCAGTACTGTCGTATTAGTCGGTGTTATGGCGCTTCTTGCAATAATCGCCACAATTGTTACGAAAACGAAACTACCGATTCTTTTGACAAGAAGCTATATTTTTTTTCAAATGGTTCATTACGGCCGGAAAAAGAGGTATGACTTTTACCATTCGAATGATTTGAATACGTTAATGCAGGGAGCAATCAGCAGTAAATTTCTAAGACGTAAAAAGCTCATATATGACTCTCATGAAGTTCAAACAAGCAGAACCGGTTATAATAGCCGGATTTACGGGATACAAGAGAAGTTTCTATTAAAATTTGTCGACGAAATGATCGCCGAAAATCATACTCGTGCTAAATATAATGAAGACTTATACGGTCTGTATCCGAAAGTGGTCCATAACTACCCAATCCCTACATTGCCTGAGGAAAGTACAGTCGTGGATTTACACGAGTTGCTCATGCTGCCAGAGGACGAGCCGATATTGTTATATCAAGGCGGCATTCAAACGGGCAGGGGGTTAGAGAAAGTGGTTGAGGCTGTGCCGATGATGGAAGCAGGAACGCTAGTTTTTATTGGAGATGGAAAGATCAAGCCTGAGTTAATAAAAAAGGTAGAGGCAATGGGTCTCGAACATCGGGTGAAATTTATCCCGAAGGTGCCGGTTGACGATTTGCTTCATTATACGAAAAATGCATATTTAGGTTTTCAGGTATTGAATAATGTCTGCTTTAATCATTATTCTGCTTCTTCCAATAAGTTATTTGAATATATGATGAGCGGAGTACCCGTCATCGCCTGTAGCTTTCCAGAAATTCAAAAGGTAGTCGAGACTGAGAAAATTGGTGTGTGTGTCGACTCCCATGATCCCCGTTCTATTGCGGACGGAGTCAATTATTTATTAAAACATCCAGAAAAAAGAGCGGAAATGAGCAGCAACTGTCTGAATGCCCGCCTTAAATACAATTGGAAACAAGAGAAAGAAATCTTCATCCAAATCTATCAATCAGCTTAACAAAAACTAGAATACTAGAAGAAAATATGATGAGGAGTGGTTATTATGAAATTATGTACAATGGGACTAGGTTATATAGGACTTCCAACATCTTTAATGTTCGCAAAACACGGTGTAGATGTTGTTGGCGTGGATATCCATCCTGATGTTATTACTAAATTGAATAATGGAAAGCTCCATATTGAAGAACCTGGACTAGAAGAAGTGTTAGATGAAGTGCTAGATGCTAAACGATTTCGTGCTACCTTGAATCCGGAGTCTGCGGATGTTTTCATCATTGCGGTCCCAACTCCAAACAATGAAGATCAACACCAATCCTGTGATCTTACCTATGTTATGCAAGCAACTTCAAGGATTCTTCCTTTTGTTCAGAAGGGAAATGTCATCATTATCGAGTCGACGATTGCACCAAGGAGCATGGATGATCATATCAAGCCATTGATTGAGATGACAGGGCTAACGATCGGGAAAGACATCTTTCTCGTACATTGTCCGGAACGTGTCTTGCCAGGGAGAATTCTAGAAGAATTGGTTCATAATAACCGAATAGTCGGCGGCATCACAGAAGCCTGCTCCTATAAAGGAAGTCTTGTCTATGAAACTTTTGTTAAAGGGGAAATCATTCGTACGGATGCGAAAACGGCTGAAATGTCCAAGCTGATGGAAAATACCTTCCGTGATGTTAATATTGCTCTTGCGAATGAGTTGGCTAAAGTTTGCTTCGAATTGGATATCAATGTATTAGATGTCATATCAATGGCAAATAAGCATCCACGTGTAAATATTCATCAACCAGGACCAGGGGTAGGTGGACATTGTCTCGCGGTCGATCCTTATTTCATTGTCGCTAAAGCTCCTGAGACAGCTAGAATCATCAAATTAGCCCGCGACACGAACGTTTCGATGCCGTATTATATCGTCAATTGTGTCAGGATGTTACTTGAGGGGATCCGTAAACCAAAGGTAGCGGTTTTTGGACTTGCCTACAAAGGAAATGTAGATGATATCCGTGAAAGCCCGGCCATTGATGTTGTAAATATACTAATGAGCATGGATCATGTGGAAGTATCCTTGCATGACCCACATGTCCAATCTGGGAAAATGCCAGTCGTTTCTGTCGAAGACGCTGTAAAAGATGCCGACCTGATTCTTGTCTTAACCGATCATAATGAATTTAAAGAAATGGATTATGATAAACTATCGAACAAGATGGCTCATAAAATGATTTTGGATACTCGGAATTGCATTGATGCTAATAAACATAACATCCAAATTGCCAACTTAGGCAATGTATTCGAATATAAAACAGAACATTTGAAAGAAGTAAGGAAAAAAATGATTATCTAATAAACAACTGATTCTGCAAGGCCGGATATGATAGGGATATAAAGGGTGTTGACTCAGTCAGCACCCTTTATAGTTGTGCAACATGTTAAAAAAATCATTTGAAATAATAATAGGGATCGGATAATTATTATATGTTCTGTAAATATGACTTCCTATGGGACATGGGAAGAGCAGAATTGGTTGGCTTGGCGCCACCTTCTCCCTATTTATAGGTGGCGGACCAAGAGGGAGTGGAATCATACGTATGAAAAAAGTATGATGAACTTTCTAGTTTATTATATTGGCAAACAAGGCTGTAGAGGATTTGGCTCAGGAGACCTTTGTCTGGGCTTTTGTGAAACAAAGGGGATAAGACACCAGCTGGAACATAGGAGACAGCCTCTTGGCTGTTTTTAATTCAAAAATACTGGCGCTTCAGGTTAATGTGGCTTTTACAGGAGTAAGATCGTGATGGCCGATTTATCGTTTAGATTAGTCAGTTTATAAAGAAAGGACCAAGCAAGTTTCGCTTGGTCCTTTTGTTTTCTATTTATTAAGATTAAGCAGTCGGACCGCCAAGTTCTTCAATTTCACTTGGAACGTTTCCGAATTTTTTAAAGTTTGCACGGAATTGAGCAGCAAGAGCTGTTGCTGTTTGTTTATATGCAGCAGGATCTGCCCAAGTCTTGATTGGTTGAAGCACTTCGTCAGGAACACCAGGAACATGAAGTGGAATATCCAAACCGAAGATATCGTCTTTGATAGTCTCGATGTTTGCTAATTCGCCTTCAAGTGCTGCTTGTACCATTGCACGAGTGTAAGCAAGTTTCATACGGCTACCAGTTCCGTATGCACCGCCAGTCCATCCAGTGTTGACAAGGTATACTTTTGCGCTATGCTCGTCAATTTTATCTCCAAGCATTTCAGCATAGCGTGTAGCAGGAAGAGGTAAAAATGGTGAACCGAAGCATGTTGAGAATGTAGCTTCTGGTGAAGTTACTCCTCTTTCAGTACCAGCCAATTTACTTGTGTACCCACTTAGGAAATGGAACATTGCTTGTTCTTTAGAAAGTTTGCTGATTGGAGGCAGTACGCCTGAAGCATCAGCAGTTAAGAAAATGATTGTATTTGGGTGTCCTGCGATACTTGGGTTCACGATGTTATCAATCGCTTGCATTTGGTATGCAGCACGAGTGTTTTCTGTTAATGAACTATCATCGTAGTTTGCTTCACGTGTTTCCGGATCAACAACTACGTTTTCCAATACGGCACCGAAACGGATGGCATCGAAAATTTGCGGTTCTTTTTCACGTGAAAGGTTAATTGTTTTTGCATAGCAGCCGCCTTCGATGTTGAATACACCGTTAGAAGACCAGCCGTGCTCGTCATCACCAATCAGTTTGCGATTAGTGTCTGCAGATAAAGTTGTTTTACCAGTACCAGACAGTCCGAAGAATAAAGCGACATCTCCTTCACGTCCTACGTTAGCAGAGCAATGCATTGGAAGGATTCCAGCCTCTGGAAGTAGGTAGTTCATGATTGAGAAGATCGATTTTTTCATTTCACCTGCATATTCCGTTCCACCGATTAAGATAGTACGGCGTTCAAATGAAACGATGATGAATGTTTCGGATTGAGTTCCGTCCACTTCTGGATCTGCTTTGAAATTAGGTGCAGAAAGAATCGTGAATTCTGATTCGTGACCTCTTAGTTCTTCTTCATTTGGACGGATGAACAAAGTGTGAGCGAAAAGATTATGCCAAGCATATTCATTTACAACTTGGATAGGAAGACGTGATGTTTCGTCCGCGCCAGCAAAACCTTTGAAAACAAAGATCTCTTCTTTTGCTTTTAGGTAGTCAACTACTTTATTATATAGTTTATTGAATACTTCTTCAGAGATTGGTTGGTTTACGGAACCCCAATCTACTTTGTCTTTCACAGAAGCTTCGTCTACGATATATTTATCTTTAGGTGAACGGCCAGTATATTTGCCTGTTTCAGCTTTTACTGCGCCAGTTGATGTCAGAACGCCTTCGTTTCTGCTTAATACTTTTTCAACCAATTGGGGAACTGAAAGTTGAGTTTGCACATTATTTCCTGCCAATAATTGGTGTAACTCATTAGAAACATCTACAGAATTCATATATGAGGTACCTTCCTTTGTTTTAAGTTTTTATATTACAATTAGTATAACACATTCACTTAAATAGTCTATACTATTTATTTTTTTTGTGATATTTTTTATATGGTTTCCTTAATCATTTTTTAAAATGCGTTATGAACCGAGTTCGGGTTCCTGCATATACTTGAATGGAGGAATCTGAACTGGGTGGTGTAATTAGGAAGAAAGCCCATTATCAAGATTAGAATCTTGATCGAATGGGTCTCGTTTCAGGAATATAAAAAAGGTTTTATTCTTTTATTCAATAGGAAGAAATTAAGAAAAGAACAACTTGCTATTACATCAAAAAGCAAAATCCTAAAAAGTTATTATGCGGTTCGAAGTCAGATTTTTCAAGTTCTTTTATCTATGGTAATTTTCTACATTTTCGTTTGTTTTCTACATCGAAAATCCAATAATGACAGAGGATTAGCACATTTTTTATCGTGAAAGCTGTGATGGGTAAAAATGTTCTTTTTCGAAAAGCATTGACAGAATCCGACCAAATACGATAATATCTTAAATTGTACGGATTCTCTTATCCCGAGTTGGTGGAGGGACAGGCCCTTTGAAACCCAGCAACCTGCCATATTGAACTTGACTCCAAGATCAATCGCCGAAAATAAAGCGATAGTTCTTCAAGGAATAGTGGTGATGGTGCTAACCTGAGCAAGGTAAAAAACCCTTGAACGATAAGAGTGAAAGGATAGATGACAGAATTTTAAACCTTTCCTCATTTGCCAGGGAAGGTTTTTGTGTTTTTTAGTAATTCTGTGTCTATAGTTGAAGCTAATAAGGGAAAACGAGTTCCGTAAAAAAATCAGGCTTTTGCCTACAACATACTAACTTCCAAGGAGGAAATATGATGTCAAAGAAACGTCTATTTACTTCTGAATCTGTTACAGAGGGCCATCCGGACAAGATTTGTGATCAGATTTCAGATTCCATTTTAGATGCTATCCTTGCTAAGGATGCAAATGCACGTGTTGCGTGTGAAACAAGTGTAACAACAGGTCTTGTACTTGTTGCTGGTGAAATTACAACGTCCGCTTATGTGGATATTCCACGTATCGTTCGTGATACGATTGCAGGAATTGGTTACACACGTGCGAAATACGGTTTCGATGCTGAAACTTGTGCCGTATTGAGTTCTATTGATGAGCAATCTGCTGATATCGCAGCTGGCGTAGACAAAGCGTTGGAAGCTCGTGAAGGAAATATGTCAGATGAAGAAATCGATGCAATCGGTGCAGGGGACCAAGGGCTTATGTTCGGTTTTGCTTGCAATGAAACAGAAGAGCTTATGCCACTTCCGATTTCATTAGCTCATAAACTTTCATTCCGCTTGTCTCAAGTTCGTAAAGATGAAACGCTTGCTTACTTACGTCCTGATGGTAAAACACAGGTAACCGTGGAGTATGATGAAAATAATCAACCTGTAAGAGTTGACACAATTGTTATTTCAACACAACATGATCCAGAAGTAACTCTTGAGCAAATTCAAGCTGACTTAAAAGAACATGTGATTAAAGCAGTTGTACCAGCTGAATTAATCGATGCTGGGACTAAGTACTTCATTAACCCAACTGGCCGTTTTGTAATTGGCGGACCTCAAGGGGATGCTGGTCTTACTGGACGTAAAATCATCGTTGATACGTACGGCGGATACGCTCGTCACGGTGGCGGTGCATTCTCCGGTAAAGATGCTACAAAAGTTGACCGTTCTGCGGCATACGCTGCTCGTTACGTTGCGAAAAACATCGTAGCTGCTGGCCTTGCTGACAAAGCGGAAGTACAATTGGCATACGCAATTGGTGTGGCAGAGCCTGTATCAATCTCGATTGATACATTCGGAACAGGAACAGTAAGCGAAGAAGTACTAGTTGATCTAGTACGCGCTAACTTCGACCTGCGTCCAGCTGGTATCATCAAAATGCTTGATCTTCGTCGCCCAATCTACAAACAAACAGCTGCTTACGGACACTTTGGCCGTACAGATGTTGATCTTCCTTGGGAACGCACAGATAAAGCTGAAATTTTAAAAGCACAAGCGTAATCAAATAAAAGTAAAAGGTGCCTCGCAACTAGCGAGGCACCTTTTTCAATTGTGAAATGGATTAAATTTGTCGACTAAGGGAATAATTCAAGAAATCCTATTTAAACCAGCCATTTAGTTTTTTTACTCGTGAATTATGTAGTTTTTTACTCGTGAATTTTAGTTTTACTCGTGAGTTTTAGTTTTTACTCGTGAGTTATGCAAGTTTACTCGTGAGTTTACATGAATTATTTAATGCGTTCTGCATGTTTATAGTATTGTCCTTTTTCAGCATATTCTCGGACGATACGTTCCATATCCTTGCGATCTTCATCGTTAATTTCGCGTACGACTTTAGCTGGACGGCCGAATGCCAATGTGTTTGGTGGTATGACTTTGCCTTGGGGAACAAGACTTCCAGCACCGATAAAAGCTCCTTCCCCGATCTCTGCTGCATCAAGTACAATCGACCCCATGCCGATTAGAGCTCCTTTACGAACTTTGCAGCTATGTAAAATAACCTGATGGCCGATGGTTACTTCGTCCTCAATAATTAATGGATTATTTGGACTTTGGTGAAGAACGCTGTTATCTTGTACACTTACTTTATTACCGATTATTGTAGGGGCTACGTCGCCACGTATAACGGTATTAAACCAGATTGACGTTTCGTCGCCGATTTTCACATCACCTGTCACGACTGCATTTTCAGCAATATAAGCGCTTTCAGAGATTTCAGGTTCTTTACCTTTAAATGGATAAATAATCATTTTTAATCATTTCCTTTCCGAAGTAGATGTTTTTATGTATTATTTTAATATACCGTATGTAAATAGACTTGGCTATTTATAATAAAAATGTAGAACTTGTTAGACTTCCTTTTTGTCGAAAATCATGAATATGGTTATAATTTATATATATTATTTTTCAGCTATCATTGATCGTATACAACAAGAGAAAAGTGAAAGGGGGATTTCGAATGTGGAAATGGGAGACAGAAGGAGACGCAAAAGGCGTCATTGTCATCATTCATGGGGCAATGGAGCATCACGGCCGATATAAGTGGGTAACACAAATGTGGCTTTCAGCCGGATATCATGTTGTCATGGGCGACCTTCCTGGGCAGGGGATGACAACTCGTGCCTACCGGGGACATATCGATTCCTTTGACGAATATTTAGACGAAGTAAAAAGCTGGATAGAAGATGCCTACGAATATTCGCTGCCAGTCTTTTTGCTTGGACACAGCATGGGTGGTTTGATTTCGATACGCTTACTTCAGGAAGAAGAGTGGGATATTGCAGGGGTGATTTTATCTTCACCATGTCTGGGCCTCGTGACGAAGCCCCGCAAGTTCTTAACAGCCATTTCGCATGGTTTGAACCTCGTGATGCCTAAGTTCAGAGTCGATTCCGGCTTAACTCCTGAAATGGCTACGAGAAGTTCTGAAGTCCGTGAATCAGATAAAAATGATACATTATACATTACAAAGGTTTCGATTCGCTGGTATCGTGAGCTTGCACAGGCTATGAAGGATGCATTTGAAGAGATTCCTGAATTTCAGGATGTGCCTCTTTTGTTGATGCAAGGCGGAGATGACCGAATCGTGAATAAAAAGGCGGTTCGTGAGTGGTTTAATTATAACTTGGCTAGTGAAAAACAATACAAAGAATGGCCAAAACTGTATCACGAAATCTTCAACGAACCAGAGCGGGATGACGTATTCCAATACGCATTGAGTTTTGTTGAAAATCGTTTAAAAATATTAGGGTATGTTGTTTGAAGGTACATACTGCTGGATAAATATAAAAAGCTGCTGAAGCGATTATCAGCAGCTTTTTTGTTTTATCCAGCGTTTGTAAGTAATTCGTTCGACTTAATGACGGGTGCCCAATAAGTAACCGGATACATAAATTGGTTCAAGTGTGTAAGCTCTTTTTTATTGGATAAGGCAGCAGACAAAAGGTAAATTGATTTGAAGCTTAAGTCATTCGCGAATAGGTCTAAGAGGGTCGCCTTCATATTCATGATCTCTTCATGTCCTTGAGTGGAAATCACTAAATCGAGTTGAGGCAGGAATTTATCAAAATGATTTTCAAACTGTTTCAGGTCTTCTACCGTTGTTTGTTTCTCTGTTAATGAGTTAAGGGAGCTGACAAATTCTCCATATTCCTCACTTGTGTCTCGTTTGATTTTTTCAGTCAATATATCTGTCAGTATTGCAGTCGACAAATGTTCCATTTTTCTGCACCTACTTATCTGTTTTTAATCATTATAATAGTTATAGACTAAAAATTCAAAAAGTTCTGTTTGGTAATATTTTAAGATAATTTGTTTGCAATAAGAATAGTATCCCTTTAACAAGGGGATGAATATATCTCAACTTATCTAAGGGGAAAGGTGTTCAAAGTAAATGTAATCTAGAGCGAATTTAGTAATGACTGCTTTTTTTGTTCATTCTTATCAGGAAGTTTGCTTTAACAAAGAGGAAAAAAATCATATTTTTTGGTAATAGTCACTGGCTTGCCCTGTAACATGTGTACTATTGCTTACTCATAACACATGGGAATGATTTTCGATGAATATGAAAAACACCGTTTTAATGAACGGTGTTAATTGTGGTTATCTCTTTTCAATTGCCACTATGAATGGCGGATTATTGGTTTGATTAATGAAGTCATATTTCAGGACATGGGCTTTTTGCTGAGGGAGATCCTGAACATAGTGTAATAATGCGTCCCGTTCCGTAGCACCTTCTGGATGACCGTGATAGATGACGAGGATGATGATACCTTCGGGAGCCATCATTTCGAAAAGCTGTTCAATTGCAGATATCGTTGTATTAGCTTGGGTGACGATTGATTTGTCTCCACCAGGAAGGTAGCCCAGGTTAAAAATAGCTCCAGTAATATTCCCAAAATGTTCTTTGCTGATGTATTTGTTCATCTGCTCGTGTCCGTCATGAACAAGAGTGCAGCGTTCATGCATACTTTCAGCCTTCAGTTTAGCTGCTGTGATTTGAATGGCATCTTCTTGGATGTCAAAACTATAGACATGCCCTTTTTCACCAGTTAGTCCTGCAAGAAAGACAGTGTCAAAGCCGTTGCCCATAGTGCCGTCAACGGTAATGTCCCCGGGTTGAACTGCTTTTTCAAGCAGAAGTTTTGCGAATGGCAAAATGCGATCCAGCTTCATCGTGATGGTACCTCCATATGATAATTTTTCCCCTGCCAGCTGTTGCGGCGTTTCAATTCGGCATCAATAGCATTCAATACATCCCATTTATTGACGCTCCACATCGGGCCAATCATCAAATCAATCGGACCGTCTCCAGTTATGCGGTGAACGATCATTTCAGGAGGGATTATTTCCAACTGATCACAAACAAGATTGACATAATCGTCTCGGTCAAGAAATTCAAGCTGGCCCTTTTCATATTGCTTGACCATGGGCGTCCCTTTTAATAGATGAAGTAAGTGAATCTTAATGCCCTGCACATCTAGTTTCGCGACTTCACGAGCTGTTTCCATCATCATTTCGTAGTCTTCTTGAGGAAGGCCATTAATGATGTGGGAGCAAACTCGAATGCCATGTTTGCGCAGTTTATCAACGCCTTCTTTGTAGCAATCAAAATCATGAGCACGGTTGATCATCGTGGCGGTTTTTTCATGAACGGTCTGCAGGCCAAGCTCCACCCAGAGGTAAGTGCGCTCGTTCAGTTCCGCTAAATATTCGACTACATCATCTGGCAGACAGTCCGGCCGTGTTGCAATGGAGAGGCCGACGACACCCTCTTGAGTCAGTACGCTTTCGTATTTTTCACGAAGCTCTGCCACGGGTGCATGCGTATTCGTGAACGCTTGGAAATAGGCCATATACTTTCCGTCTTTCCATTTATGATGCATTCGTTCACTGACTTTCTTAAACTGGACGTCGAGCGGCTCAACGCGGTTACCTGCAAAGTCTCCCGATCCAGAGACACTGCAGAAGCTACAGCCTCCATGTGCGACGGTGCCATCACGGTTCGGACAGTCAAAACCGCCGTCTAGAGCAACCTTAAAAACTTTATGTCCAAAGTGATTGCGTAAGTGATAATTCCAAGTATGATATCGTTTGTTATCCGATGCATATATAAACGGGTTTGCTTGATTCAAGTCAGCAACCTCCTAAGAATAATAAAGCGCAACATATATTATACAACATTCTGGCAGCTAGGTCTTTTTTCTAAAAATAAGCGTATAATGTATACTTGAAGGTTAAACATTGGCTACTAATGCCAGTATATCTAGTGAATGATAAATCCAATCGGGAGCTGATGGACATGACTGGTCAAGTTGAAGAAGCAATTAATCAAATGAAAAAGAAATTAGCCGAAAATAATCAGGTGATCGAAGTAAATGAAGATGGGTTTATATATAAAGCCACTTGTACCTTCAATTCACCTGCCTCGGACGAACAAATTCATTCCTTTGAACAGAAAACTGGATTGCTGCTGCCCGATGATTATAAAGAATTTTTGAAAATAACGAATGGATGCCGTCTGTTCGATAACCTCGAATCCGGGGGAGAAAATGATTTATACAGCCTGGATGATATTATTAATTACACATATGAAGACTCCTACGAAGGATGTTATAAGATTGCCTGCATCTATCAAGATAATATCGTGATTGATGGGGAAGCCGTTGCGAAAGGCGATAAGAATTATTTAATGGTAAAAGGACATATAGACGATTTTGAAGAAGGCGAGAAACTTCATATGGGCTTTGCCGAATGGATTGATCAGTTTATTTCCCATCAAGGAGAGAAATTTTGGGATAAATAATGATTCCTCAAAAAAACTGATAATCCACTCGTTATTTGCTCAAACTAATCGAGATGATTCCGAATCATCCAAATGAGACGCGAAGGAGAGGGTTTGAAATGGCCACCAGACAATCCATCGATCATTTTTTAGAGCAATGTGAAGGGGCTCTCCATTTTGCAGAGTTTGAATTTAACGAGGCCTCACGGCAGGAGCATTATGATGATGAACAATTTCAAAATTCGCAAAGATATATCGAAGAGGCTTTGACGGATATGGAACGATTGTATGCCAGTTCGAATGCCCAACAACGAGATATGCTTGCTCGGATGCAACAGCAGTTGAATGAACTGAAAAATGAGATGATTTTACTGCGTCATTAAAGTAAGAATGGGGGCTATGGATGCATAGCCTCCTATTTATTTTCGAACGATTTTTCTCAAATATGCATATATAATGAGAAACCTGTTGATAATGTTGGTGAACGGCTATTGCAATTATCGGTAAAATTGACTAGAATGTAATATAATCAAATATTCTCATAAAGACTATGATGAGGAGCAGTAGCGATTAGAACCAGTATAGAGAGTTGACGGATGGTGCAAGTCAACCTGGAATGATTGTGAACTCGCCTTGGAGTTACAGGTGTGAAGGTAATAGTAATGCCTGGCGTTTAATCCATGTTACGGATGTTTGAGCTGGGCGGTTTTTTAAGTATCGCCAATGTGGGTGGTACCGCGGGAAGATATACATAATCCTCTCGTCCCTATTTGGGATGAGGGGTTTTTTTATTGTTTTTTTATACGGAAATTAGGAGGAAATCAAATGAGTTTTGACCATAGAAGTATAGAAACAAAATGGCAACAGTATTGGGAGGGCAATAAGACATTTAAAACGGGGGAAGAGAGCGGAAAACGTAAATTCTACGCGCTTGATATGTTCCCATACCCATCAGGAGCGGGTCTTCATGTTGGGCATCCTGAAGGTTATACGGCAAGTGATATTTTAGCAAGAATGAAACGGGCGCAGGGGTATAATGTGTTACATCCAATCGGCTGGGATGCTTTTGGACTTCCGGCAGAGCAGTATGCGATTGATACGGGGAATGACCCAGCGGAATTTACGGAACACAACATCAACACATTCCGCCGTCAAATCAAGGCGCTTGGTTTCTCTTATGACTGGGACCGCGAAATCAACACGACCGACCCTGAATATTATAAATGGACGCAATGGATCTTCTTGAAATTATATGAAAAGGGTCTTGCTTATATTGATGAAGTAGCTGTGAACTGGTGTCCGGCACTTGGCACGGTTTTGGCTAACGAAGAAGTCATCGATGGAAAAAGTGAGCGTGGAGGCCATCCGGTTGAGCGCCGTCCGATGAAGCAGTGGATGCTTCGAATCACAGCTTATGCAGACCGTTTGATCGACGATTTGAATGATGTGGATTGGCCGGAGAACATTAAGGATATGCAACGTAACTGGATTGGCCGTTCTGAGGGAGCGGAAGTGACGTTCAATATCGATGGCCACGATGAAACATTCACGGTGTTTACGACTCGTCCGGATACTTTATTCGGTGCAACGTATGCTGTATTGGCTCCAGAGCATTCATTTGTTGATAAAATTACGACTACGGAACAAAGATCTGCAGTTGACGCATATTTAGATGAAGTGAAACATAAAAGCGACTTGGAAAGAACAGACTTGGCAAAAGATAAATCAGGCGTGTTCACAGGGGCTTATGCAATAAATCCAGTCAATGGCGAGAAAATGCCGATCTGGATTGCTGATTACGTGTTAATCAGCTACGGAACGGGTGCTATCATGGCCGTTCCTGCGCATGATGAACGTGATTATGAATTTGCTGTTAAATTCGAATTGCCAATTAAAGAAGTTGTAGCTGGTGGAGATGTGACAAAAGAAGCATACACAGGCGACGGTCTTCATGTGAATTCTGAATTCCTAGATGGATTGAATAAAGAAGAAGGCATTTCAACCATGATCAAATGGCTGGAAGAAAAAGAAATCGGCACGAAAAAAATCACGTACCGTCTTCGCGACTGGTTATTCAGCCGCCAACGTTACTGGGGTGAACCGATTCCAATCATCCATTGGGAAGATGGCACGATGTCCGCAGTGAAAGAAGAAGAACTACCATTGATTTTACCGAAAGCAACAGACATCAAGCCTTCAGGCACTGGTGAATCACCGCTTGCGAACATTGCAGAATGGGTGAATGTAACGGATGAAAACGGACGTAAAGGCCGCCGTGAGACGAATACAATGCCACAATGGGCAGGTAGCAGCTGGTACTTCCTTCGTTATATTGATCCGGACAACACTGAAGCACTTGCAGATCCGGAAAAATTAAAAGAATGGATGCCAGTCGACATTTATATTGGCGGTGCTGAGCATGCAGTTCTTCACTTATTGTACGCTCGCTTCTGGCATAAATTCTTGTACGATATCGGTATCGTACCAACGAGTGAACCTTTCCAAAACTTATTCAACCAAGGAATGATCCTTGGAGAGAATAATGAAAAAATGAGTAAATCAAAGGGCAATGTCGTAAACCCAGATGACATCGTTGAAAGCCATGGTGCCGATACACTTCGTATGTACGAAATGTTCATGGGACCATTGGACGCTTCCATTGCTTGGTCGACAAACGGATTGGACGGTTCGCGCCGATTCCTTGATCGTATCTGGCGTTTACTAATTAGCGAAGACGGCACGATTACAGATAAAATGGCTGATACTGATGACAGCGGAAAGCTTGAAAAAGTGTATCATCAAACGGTAAAAAAAGTGACCGAGAACTATGAAGAATTGAAATTCAATACGGCGATTTCACAGCTGATGGTATTTATCAATGATGCCTACAAAGCAGATGCGCTTCCTAAAGAATATATCGAAGGCTTCGTGAAATTGCTTGCGCCAGTTGCACCGCATATCGCCGAAGAACTTTGGTCTAAACTTGGCCATTCTGAAAGCATCACATACGGAACATGGCCAGCGTTTGACGAAGCTAAGCTAGTCGACAACGAAGTTGAAATCGTCATCCAAATCAACGGAAAAGTCAAAGCCAAATTAATGGTTCCAACTGACACAACGAAAGAAAAACTAGAAGAAATTGCGATGGGCGATGACTCCATCAAAGAACAAATTGATGGCAAAACCATCCGTAAAGTCATTGCTGTACCAGGAAAACTAGTCAACATTGTCGCAAACTAAATAGTTGAGAGCTGGCCCGCATGTCTTGTGCAGGGTCAGCTTTTTTTTCATGAGCAGAAATAAAACTGAAATTCGACATATTTTGTGATTTCTATGATAAAAGTCGATTTCCGGTATTAAATATCAGATTTTGAAATCATCAACTAGTTATTGGAAGCCTAAGTGAATTTCATTTAATATTTTTGAGGAAAATACTGTTTTTGGACATTTAGAGATTGCTTAATTGGTACATGTGAACCATTTTTCAGCAAAATGTTCAGTAATATCAAGCATTTTTTATGAAAAAGGGAAAAAATTGGTTGATAAAATTTTACAGTATGATAGTTTGGTATAGTGATGTAATTTTTTACTATTTATTGGAGGCGAAACTGTGAAATTTAAGAGTGTAAGTCGATTTACAGCGTTTGTACTTATTTTTGCACTGATTTTCAGCTTGATGGTTCCACAACAATCTCAAGCTGCACCAAATCCTGTATCACCCATTGAGAACGTAAAACCGATTAAAAATGGAGATACTTTAGTCGGGAAGTTTGAAAAACCGGATGTTCAATGGTACCAAATTAAACCGACAGCAGAAGAAATACAAAAATTCTCCCATATTGAGTTCGAAGTCAATTCGGAGCAAATCTTGAATATTTCCGTTTATCAAGATAAAGAAAAAGCAGAACAAGATGAGAGTAATTACATGGCCTCTGCTTATCCTGATGAAAAGGCTGTTGTAGATTTCCCATATGCTTGGGAAGGCACGTATTATGTTAAAGTTGAATATTTTGGTGAAACGGATGAAGAGGGAAATCCTATACCAGAAGCTAAAAATGAAGCTGAGTACTCTATCAATGCTCATTCTGTAACGCTACCGCCATCCGCTGGGGACGAAGAGATGGATCTCGAATCATGCCCAGTTGAAGTAAGCGTAACCGATAAGAAAACGGGAGAATCTATGTTGAAAACACTTCGCGTGTTTAGAGACGAAGTTCTCACGAAGTCATCTGAGGGACGTAGCCTTTCATCTTTATACTATAAAGCCTCTCCATTCCTAGCTCTTCATTTGGCTAGTAATAAAACATCTAGAGAAGCTGTCTATAATCATTTAGTCGTCCTTAAGCCTCTAATTGAGGATCTTAATGAAAATGGAGTAAGCAGTACGGCAGTCATTAGCAACAAACAGCAAGAAGCGATTAAAGCATTATTTAATAAGACAGCAGACGTCGCTCCAGCTGGATTGAAAAAAGAAATGAACAGCATTGCAAAGAAAATCAACCTTGATAAGCTTGCAGGTGAGAGAATCGTCGATATCGCAAGCAAAGCAGGAATTGAACTTCCAACTTCGAAGAATACAAAGAACAAATATATTGTCAAACTTAAACCTGGGAAGTCTTTAAGTTCAGTCCAATCCAAGGTACAAGGAAAAGGATATGGAACATTATCGACACCTAAGAAACAAGAGGTTCTGTATGATGATATGTACGTTGTTGAGTTAAAGAATCAAGCTAAAATGAGCACAGCAGCTCTATCGAATATTGAGAAACTTCCAGAAGTGGAATATATCGAAGCGGTTAAAACGTACAAAGCACTTTCAGCCGATATTCAGTCACCGTATCAATGGTCTTTAAATAACCCCGGTGGAGAAGAGGGCTATAAGGGAGCAGACATCGATAACGAAAAACTGCAAAACCTTATTAAGAAACGTAATTTAAAGGATACATTAGTAGCAGTTGTTGACACAGGTGTTGATGATTCCCTGGCGGATTTGAAAGATACAGTTCGCATGGATTTAGGAAAGAACTTCATTGATAAAAAAGGAAATGCCGTTGATGACAATGGTCACGGTACCCATGTTTCTGGGATTATCGCTGCCAAAGCTGATAATGGGTATTCCATGCAAGGAATTAATCCAGTAGCTAAAATCATGCCTGTGAAGGTTCTCGATTCTTCAGGATATGGAGACATGGAGAAAATTGCATTAGGCATTAAATATGCTGTGGACCATGGCGCCAAGGTGATAAATCTTAGCTTAGGTGGAGAATACAGCAGAACAATTGAACATGCTTTGAAAGATGCTGCTGCCAAAAATGTAATGGTTGTCGTAGCAAGCGGTAATGATGGGATGGAAGGTCTTTCTTACCCTGCATCTTCTAAATATGTCATTTCCGTCGGTGCAACCAATGCCCTTGATTTAGTATCGGATTATTCTAATTATGGCGCGAAATTAGACATGGTTGCTCCAGGGACAGGCATTCCAAGCCTTGTACCGAATGGGAATGTTACCTACATGGATGGTACATCAATGGCAGCTCCTCATGTTGCTGCAACTACTGCCTTGTTATTATCCGGGAATCCTGGTTTGAAATTAAATGATGTAAGAGAAATTCTTCACGAGACATCCGAATATGTTGCTTTTGAAGAAGAAGATAATGTAGATCCGTATGAGGACTACCAACCTGAGGAAGGTGGAATCCAATATCCAGTAGAAGAATTACCTATTGGAAAAGATATCGTATCGGGATTTGGAAGACTGAATGCTTATAGTGCACTTAGTACAGTGGATTTACAAGCTAAAGTTAATCCATTAATTGATACGCAAACAAAAATTGCAGGATCAGCAAAAAAAGGTTCGACAATCGAAGTGAAAAATGGAAAGCAAACGCTTGGTAAAACGACAACTGCAGCCAATGGAACGTTCAGTATTAAGATTCCAGTCCAAAAAGCAAGTCAACTTCTTACTGTGAATATATCTGATTCTTCCAAACTAGCAGTCTCTTCAATCAAAGTGTTTGTGAAGAAGGGTGAAACACCTAATAAGCCAACTGTTAAGGCTGTCAGTGACAAAGATACGTATGTAACTGGTCAATCGCAAGCCGACATGAAAATCACGATCAAAAATAATGCAAAAAAAGTAATTGGTTCAGGCAACACGGATAGCAAGGGGAATTTTAAAGTAAAAATCAGCAAACAAAAAGCGGGGACTAAGCTTTCAATCACAGCTACAGACTTGGCAAAGCGTGAAAGTAAAGCAGCAACCGTGACTGTAATTGATAAAACAGCTCCAGGTGCACCGAAAGTGAACGAAGTAAACGACAAATCCACCAACGTAACTGGTAAAGCGGAAATCGGTTCGACTGTTACGGTGAAGTACCAAAACAAAAATATCGGCACAGCTAAAGCTGATAAAAATGGAAAATTCTCTATTAAAATTAGCAAGAAAAAAGCAAGTTCTGTATTATACGTCTCAGCTAAAGATAAAGCTGGCAATACAGGGAAAGCAGCAAAAGTAACGGTTAAAGATAAAACAGCTCCAAGTGCACCGAAAGTGAATGAAGTAAACGATAAATCCACCAACGTAACTGGTAAAGCGGAAATCGGTTCAACTGTTACGGTGAAGTATCAAGATAAAAATATCGGCACAGCTAAAGCTGATAAAAATGGAAAATTCTCTGTTAAAATCAGCAAGAAAAAAGCAGGTTCTGTATTATATGTCTCAGCAAAAGATAAAGCTGGCAATACAAGTAAAGCAGCAAAAGTAACGGTTAAGAAGTATAAAAAATAAAAAGTAAAGCCGTTTAACATTTATGTTAAACGGCTGTTTTTTGTTTGGGCGGCGTTACTGTTTATACCCTTCTATTACAAATGATATAAAAACAAAAATATCAATGTCATACTAGTTAATTCGATTTGAAATACAAAAAACTATTGAGAAAGCAAAAATTTAGACATATTGTTTTTTGACATTCTCTTTCACTACATTTAGTTTTCTGCATCAAGCGCATACCAAGTGGGTTATTGACATGACCTTTGAAATAACCCAAGTGTCAAAAATTCGGGATATAGTTCAGGGCGTTTTTTTTGTGCATTTTATCAAAAGGCATTAGGAATCAAACTGATTATAGCAAGATTCATTATTTTATATGATATCTAGGGCGGGATTTACGGGGGTCATTAAATCCGCCTTTTATTTGGTGTCCGAGAGAGCTTGCAATGACTACTGTCGCAAAGAAAAGGATGAGCTTCTTCAATTTAAAAATCTTCTTTCTATTTTTTTATTTTAAAAGATTACACTTAGAAATCTTTTTCTTCAATAGACTTTTTAAAGATGTTGAAAAATTGTCACAAACCTATCTTAGATGAATCCTCAACTTACTCAGCATCTGGTGAAATAGGTGCATCAGTAGGAAATGCTAAACTTTCAGGTTCAAACCCAATTGGTCTAAAACCCCGTGCTGTAGCTTCTACTTCAGCAAAGAGTGGCACCGCTTCATCTCTTAGAGCTAAAGTAGACGTTAACAATAATGGAACTAGCACTTCTACAACTGGATGGGCACAACAAAGTAATACAAGTAAAGTAAGTACATCGAAACTTGTTGCGTCAACAGAAAAAGCACAATTCCATGGCAGTCATCAAATCAAGAAGACTAAGACATCGGCATGGCAGGTTAGAACTACAAATATAAAATTCTAAAATACTTAGCAATTTTTTATAGATTTAGTAGCCAAATCTTTCTTGTCTTCTTTCAAGAATATAAAAATGATTGCTATTATAGCTAACAATAAAGTGCGGGCTATGGATTACAATTAAAAAAATCCAATAGTGAAGAAGATAGCCAACTCAACGGTCAAATTTCAATGGAAACACCACAAGATAAATTGGAGATAGAATTCAATAACAGAGGGAATACTGGACAATATATCTTAAAAGTATTTTATGATTATGAGGAAATTAAGTTTAAAGCTGGAGATGAAGAAGAGTACAATCCGTCATATACATTTCAACTAGAAAGTTTAAAATCCATTAATATCCCCTTGAATCTTACAAAAGATATAAAAAAGGATAATAAATCACATAAAATCACAGTAGGAGTGTATGCTTCTCCTGAAAAAAATGCTAAAACTATAAAAGCTATGACCAATACATTTGGAGTAACAATAGATTACGAGCTTGTTTTCAATGAAGGTGAAGGGAAAATTTCATTAATTCAAAAACCTTCTAATCCAATGAAAATTATGGATGTGCAATTTCAAGGAATAATGATAAATAATGATTTTAAAAGTGATAATCAGGCGATGTTTCCTCCATATTCATTGAAAGTTAAAAAAGGGGAAAAAGTAAAACTTGCATATAGAGCAGGAGGATATCAAGACGTAGAAGACTATTTGATTTTATCGATGTTAGACTGGAATCAAATTAATATGGATGAAAAAACATATTTGTTATTAAAAAATGAACCAACAAAACTAGGATATGGAACGTTTCACATCATAGCACCAAATAAACCAGGACTATATGAATTTACAAGTTTTATAATACCTGACCCAACTAAGAATAAAAATGAAAATAATTTTTTCATGGCTGAAACTGCCTATAGATTTACGATAGAAGTTGAAGAATAACAATTATTAGATATTAAAAAAAGACAGCCGAGGATGCTGTCTTTTTTTCTGTATAAGGGAGGTTAGAATCTCGAACTGTATGGTAGAAGTAAATTTAATCAATAGAAATAGAAATAACCTTTACGAAAACTCTTAAAGTTAATAACCTAACCTTTAGGGGAGAACGAATGAAAGAACATGGCTAATGAACATCTTAGATACCCCTAGATTCAGATCTAAAAAGCTTATTTAGTAAATTCACTTCTCAGAAGATAGACAACATCGTAATCTTTTAATTCGTTTATGTGACTATCCATATCATTATAAAAATCCGTAGAAAGAGAATGCATGCCTTCATGTCCGCTTGAATAGCAAATACTCGCTAATACGAGCTTGTTTGTTTTCAACATATTTATCGTTTCAATACTGCCGGTTACGATGGAATCTTTCTCTTCAATCTTTTCTAAATAAGTAGCTGTAGACACACCATCATCACTTTGAATACTGATATTAAACATCGATAGATTTTGTTTTTCGGGCGTTTTAGATGTTGTAAAGATGATCGTACCATTATCTTTAATCCCAGTTGTCATGAGGCCCATTTCATCTTCAACAAGTTTGCCAGCTTCATATTTTTCGACCCAAACGGACATCTTCTTATATGTATCATCAACATCAAAATCGATAAGAAAGGAGTGTTCACTTGTATTCGTAAGGATGGACTTTTCTCTTTCGGTCAACTTAGAAACAGAAAGAGAAGTCTCAGATTTCGGTTCAGCATTCTTACAGGCAACTAAAGAAAATGAGAGCAGGGATATCATGATTGATAGAAATACTTTTTTTATTATTTTCTCCCCCAAAATTTAATTCGTAATCCAATAATAAACAATTATTTAATATTATAACATATTAATGGAGCTCATCTGTCCCATAGTTTGCAATTGAAACTACTGGACCCAGCAATTTAACGGAAAGTGAGAAAAAGGCAAGCGGACACCCATTCGGTGCACTTACCTTTTTTGTGTTTAGAATTGTTGGGAAAGAGCCTTATTAGCTACATTCACGTCATTTTGAAGCAGTTGATTAAAGTCATAAGCAGGATATAGGTTTCTTTCGTATAGATAGTTGAAAATTTTGGCATGGTTATCAATAGCTCCATTTAAATGCTTTTTAAATACTTTTCGAAGGGAAGGAGTGGCCGTTTCAGTTAAGGCAGTAGCATAATTGTTGATAGATGATTTGGCCAAGCCTAGCAAATCTCCGGCAGCCGTGGCTGATATATTGTCTCTTTGTTCCTCCTCCTCATCATCCCTCTCTGTTTTAGGTGCCAACGGATAAAATTTTAGCAACTCCATAATATTTTGAGTTAGTGTATCAATCATTTGCTTGTAAATCGTTTTTAAAATGGGATCTTTTACTTTTGGATAAGCTTTTTTCAATTTCATAAGTGCATTGGACTGGGCGGCGACCAATTCATGAAGTTCAAGTGTTTCGTGCCAAGCAAGGTGTGAATGAGTGGGTTTCATATAAACTCCTCCTGAACAAATAATCTTGATACGTTATTCGTAAAGTGGGCTCTTGGTAAGTTGTCTTTTGAAAAAAGATGAGTAAAATCGTCCAGCATTTTAGCTTAGATTACTTATCGAGAAACGCTTTCCGTTTTTTCAACGGCAAGCTTGATCAAACTCCGAAATAAAGGCAGAACAAGAAAAAGACAGTGGTCTCGGCAACTCAGGATTGAAATCCTGCGTGCATCGGTTAACTGTCTTTTTACCTCAAATTTCCTATCTTCAATCACACTGATCTACTGATCATTAATCCAATTGACTAAATTGCCAGTTTTGGAAGAAGGGTGATTTTTCAAAAGTTCCATCATTTCAATCACATATTTAATCCATTTTCAATATACTCTCAATATTGAAGTGGAAATAGGCTATGCAAGAGCTATGCATTGAGTAAGTATCATTCATTTATATTATTCTGAAATAATTATTGGTACTGCTCTAGAATCGAGAAAAACTTTTTGACAAACTGATAAAATACCTTTTCGGAAGGAGCCAAATCCCTGTTTTTAGGTGTGATGATACCAACTGTCCGCTTGACGTCAGGTATATCAATCGGGATTTTTACAGTTAGTCTGGGAATTACTTCATAAAAGGTACTGTCAGGTAGAAGGCTGACTCCGATTCCCGCTGATACGAGTCCTTTTATGGAATCCATATCTTCACCTTCTGAGGCAATGATCGGTGTGAATCCTGCTTGCTTGCATGCATCGATTGCTATGCTATGGAGAATATATCCTTTTGGAAACAATACGAATGGAACGTCTCGTAAGTCGCTAAGTCGCAAACTCTTCTTATCAGCTAATGGATGAGAGATGGGAAGTAAAGCAGAAATGTTTTCTGTGAATAAAATATGGCCTTCGATATCTGGATCTTGTGTTGGAACTGGGCCAAGAAAGGCTAATCCGATTTCGCGGTTTTTGACAGCTTCCTTTAATGCGGAATACGAACCCTGTCTTAAGTGGAACCCGATATTCGGCTGCTCATCTTTAAATGCGGAAATAACGGTAGGTAATAATTGGGTGGAGAGACTTGTAGGAAAGCCGATCTTAATTGTTCCATGTTCAGGGTCTAAAAATTCTTCTATTTGATCTTTTGCATATTCTATCGCCTTTATTGCCGTTTTTGCATGGATTAAGAATATTTTACCAATAGGAGTTAACTGAATATTACGGCCTGCTTTTTCAAATAAAAGGACCCCAAGTTCATCTTCTAGTCTGGCGATCTGCCGGCTGATTGCTGATTGTGCGATATGCAGGTGCGCTGCGGCTTCAGAGACATGTTCTCTTTCAGCGACTTCAACAAAATAACGTAATTGACGTAGTTCCATTTATTCATCCTCCATTTATCCATCTCAATATGAGATGGATTTTAATAGAATTATATATTGTTTATATTGATTTGAAAACCTAGAATTAAATGTAAGTGAAATAACGGTATAAGAATACGATGGGGGCGATTAATATGACATACAATCAAATACCAAAGGCACAAGGTCTCTACCATCCTGAATTTGAACATGATGCATGTGGGATCGGTTTATACGCTCATTTAAAAGGGCTTGCTACACATGACATCGTCAAACAAGGACTAAAGATGCTGTGTCAATTAGATCATCGTGGAGGACAAGGAAGCGATCCCCTTACAGGAGATGGCGCAGGATTAATGGTGCAAATTCCTGATAAATACTTCAGACTGGCATGCCCGGAAATGAATTTGCCAGCTAAAGGGCGCTATGGTGTGGGGATGCTCTTTTTCTCAAACAATGATTTGGAACGGAATGAGATTGAAGCACGTCTAAATGCATTTATAGAACAAGAGGGACAAACGCTTTTAGGCTGGAGAACGGTTCCCGTCGATGTAGCAAAAATCGGAGAGGTCGGCAAGGAGACATGTCCGACGATCCGCCAAGTATTCATTGGGGCTAGTGAGGAGATATCCGACGATTTAGCTTTTGAACGTAAACTATTCATTATTAGAAAACAAGCCGAAAACTGGGCTCGTGAACGTGGTAATCGTTTTTATTTTGCTAGTCTTTCAAGTACAACGATTGTGTACAAAGGATTGTTGACACCAGAGCAGGTAGATGCTTTTTATCTTGATCTTCAACAAGAGGATTTTGTGTCGGCTTTTGCTTTAGTGCATTCCCGCTTCAGTACAAATACATTTCCAAGTTGGGAACGGGCACATCCAAACCGTTACCTGATTCATAATGGTGAAATCAATACACTTAGAGGAAATGTAAACTGGATGAAAGCGCGTGAACAGCAGTTTGTTTCAGAAGCATTTGGAGATGATTTGCAAAAGGTCCTTCCTATATTAGATATAGATGGAAGTGATTCTTCGATTCTTGATAATGCACTTGAGTTCTTCGTACTTGCAGGTCGTAAACCGGCGCATGCAGCCATGATGCTTATTCCTGAACCATGGACGGAAAACCCACATATGACGAAGGAAAAGAAGGCTTTTTACGAATATCATAGCATGCTGATGGAACCGTGGGATGGTCCAACGGCGATTTCCTTTACGAACGGGAAACAAATTGGAGCCATTTTAGATCGTAATGGTTTAAGACCAGCACGATATTATGTGACCAAAGATGATTACATCATTTTCTCCTCTGAAGTCGGCGTGATCGATGTGGAGCCGGAGAATGTATTATATAAAGATCGTTTAAGCCCAGGTAGAATGCTTTTACTAGATTTAGAGGAAGGCCGCATTATTTCAGATGAAGAAATCAAATCCGAAATGGCACAGGAATATCCCTACCAGCAATGGCTGGATGAGCAGCTTGTTCAATTAAATAACGAAGAACATGTGGTTGAAGAGGAACTGTTGTCTGATTTGCTTTTCCGACAAAAAGCGTTTGGCTATACGTATGAAGATGTTCAAAAATATCTACTGCCGGTTATTAAGGAAGGTAAAGATCCATTAGGTTCCATGGGGAATGACATCCCGCTTGCGGTCTTATCTGACCGTCCGCAATCGTTATTCAACTATTTCAAGCAATCCTTTGCACAGGTAACCAATCCGCCAATCGATTCGCTTCGTGAGCAAATTGTCACGTCAACGATGACTTTCTTAGGTGCGGAAGGAGATCTTCTGAAGCCAAATGAAACAAATAGCCGCCGGATTCAATTGGATTCACCTGTTTTGACGCCAGGTCAGATGAAGCAGCTAAAAGAAAATGTATATCCGGAATTCAAAAGCAAGGTCATTCAAACTCTATTTTCAGAAGATTTAGAGAGCGAACTGGATCGAATCTGCCGTGAAGCAGAACAAGCGATTGCTGAAGGTGTTAGTCTCTTAATTTTGTCTGACAAAAATATGAGCAAAGAAAAGGCTGCTATACCTTCCTTGTTGGCTGCGAGCGCCCTTCATCAAGAGCTTATTCGTCATGGAAATCGTACGAAAGTGAGCATTATCGTTGAAACAGGAGAAACAAGGGAAGTGCATCACTTTGCGGCACTTATCGGGTATGGGGTAGATGCCATTTATCCGTATCTTGCCTTTGAAACATACAAGCAGGCTGTATCAGAAGGCAGTTTATCCATCAGCTACGAAGAAACGGTAAACAAATACGTTCGCTCCTTAACAGAAGGCATCGTAAAAGTGATGTCGAAAATGGGTATTTCAACGATTCAAAGTTATCGCGGAGCTCAAATTTTCGAAGCGGTAGGAATCAGTGCAGATGTGATTGAACGTTATTTCAGTGGTACGGCTTCACAGCTTAGCGGGATTGAGCTAGAAACTATCGCAGAAGAAGCGTTAATTCGTCACCAAAATGCTGCAGCAGATTCTTATGATCAGACGCTTGAAAGCGGAAGTGACTTTCAGTGGAGAAAAACAGGGGAACATCATGCTTTCAACCCCAAAACGATTCATACACTTCAATGGGCTTGCCGAAAAGGTGACTACAGTTTATTTAAACAATATTCAAACTTGGCGAATGAAGAGAGACTCGGGTTTTTACGTAATTTATTCTCATTCGATCAGAAGCGCCAAAGTATCTCTATAGATGAAGTGGAATCCGTAGAATCCATCGTCAGCCGATTTAAAACAGGGGCGATGTCATTTGGCTCTTTGAGTCAGGAAGCACATGAAACATTAGCGATTGCGATGAACCGTTTAGGCGGAAAAAGCAATAGCGGTGAAGGCGGAGAACATCCAAGCCGATATCAATTGGATGAAAACGGTGATAACCGCCGCAGTGGGATTAAGCAAATTGCATCTGGGCGTTTTGGTGTGAAAAGTCATTACCTTGTCAATGCAGATGAGCTTCAAATTAAAATGGCGCAAGGTGCGAAGCCAGGTGAAGGTGGTCAGCTGCCGGGGAACAAAGTCTATCCGTGGGTTGCTGAAGTTCGTGGCTCTACACCGGGTGTTGGTCTGATTTCACCACCACCACATCATGATATCTACTCGATTGAAGATTTGGCACAGTTAATTCATGATTTGAAAAATGCAAATCGCGATGCACGGATCAGCGTCAAGCTTGTTTCTAAAGCAGGTGTTGGCACGATCGCAGCAGGTGTGGCCAAGGGTGCTGCAGATGTTATTGTTATCAGTGGATATGACGGCGGTACAGGTGCTTCGCCTAAAACGAGTATTAAACATACAGGTCTTCCTTGGGAGCTAGGCCTTGCAGAAGCACACCAAACGTTGATGCTGAACGGCCTGCGTAGTCGTGTAATCCTTGAGACAGATGGAAAGTTAATGACGGGACGCGATGTAGTTATGGCAGCGATCCTTGGGGCGGAAGAGTTTGGTTTTGCAACTGCACCACTTGTTGTCCTTGGATGTGTAATGATGCGTGCTTGCCATTTGGATACATGTCCGGTCGGAGTTGCCACGCAAAATCCTGAGCTCCGCAGTAAATTTGCAGGAGATCCGGATCATGTTGTAAATTTCATGCGCTTCATCGCTGAGGAAGTTCGTGAAACAATGGCTGAGCTTGGTTTTAGAACATTGGAGGAAATGGTTGGCCGCACCGATGTTTTACAAGTGAGTGAACGCACTCAAAAGCATTGGAAAGCTAAACATCTGAACTTAACGACACTTCTTTTCCAACCAGAGGGCATTCGTACTTTCCAACGTCCTCAAAATCATAAAATTGAAGAATCCTTAGATATTCGGGAGATCTTACCGGCTGTGCAACCTGCTTTAGATGATCAATCCCAAGTGGATGTTAGCTTCCCGATTACGAACGTGAACCGTGTAGTCGGAACGATTGTCGGTAGTGAAGTATCCAAACGTTATGGAGAAGAAGGGTTGCCTGAAGATACGATTACACTCCGTTTCACAGGATCAGCAGGCCAAAGTTTTGGTGCATTCATTCCCAAAGGCATGTCGATGTATTTGACAGGCGATGTCAATGACTATGTTGGGAAAGGTTTATCCGGCGGTAAAATCATTGTCACGGCACCAACTGGTAATCAGATTGAGGCAGGAGATAATGTCATTGCCGGAAATATCGCCTTATACGGCGCAACAAGCGGCGAAGCATACATTAATGGCCGTGCTGGAGAACGCTTTGCGGTTAGGAACAGCGGTGTCAATGTCGTTGTTGAAGGAATCGGCGACCACGGCTGTGAGTATATGACAGGCGGGCGAGTGGTAATTCTAGGGGATGTCGGCAAAAACTTTGCTGCAGGTATGTCAGGCGGTATCGCTTATGTACTTGCAGATAATGCAGAAGAATTTAAGGCATTATGCAATGTAGAAATGATAGAATTCGAGACACTTGAGGATATAAATGATGTGAACGAAGTAAAAGAAATGCTCCATAGCCATCTACATTATACAGAGAGCGCCAAAGCTTCTTATGTACTGGAGAATTGGGACGATTTCGTTAAGAAATTTGTAAAAGTCATTCCAAAAGATTACAAACGGATGATGAAAAGTATCGAAGAGCAAAAGCATGCAGGTCTGACGGACGAAGAAGCGATTATGAGTGCATTTCAAGCAAATGCCGTTCAAGATAAAAAAACCACAAAACAAGCTGTGATGCAGTAAGGAAGGGGAGAGAAAGATGGGAAAAGCAACAGGATTTATGGATTATCCGCGAGAAAAGCCAAAAGACCGGAATCCTCTCACTCGTTTAAGCGACTGGAGAGAGTATACAGCTCCTTTCTCTGATGAAAAGTTAAGTACACAGGGAGCGCGGTGTATGGACTGCGCCACCCCTTTCTGCCATATGGGCATGGAATTGAACCGAGTCACAACGGGCTGCCCGATTCATAATCTGATTCCAGAGTGGAATGATTTGGTTTACCGCGGCAGATGGAAAGAAGCATTAGACCGTTTAACGAAAACGAATAATTTCCCTGAGTTCACGGGCCGCGTTTGTCCGGCCCCTTGTGAAGGGTCTTGTACGGTTGCGATTAATGATCCTGCGGTTGCCATCAAAAACATCGAACGTACTATAATCGATAAAGGGTTTGAAAATGGCTGGATCACACCTCGAATCCCCGAATATAGGACCGGAAAGAAAATTGCTATCATCGGTTCAGGACCTGCTGGATTAGCAAGTGCTGATCAGTTAAATCAAGCAGGTCATTCGGTCACGGTTTATGAGCGTTCAGACCGTGCAGGCGGGCTATTAACATACGGCATTCCGAACATGAAGCTTGAAAAAGATGTCGTTGCGCGTCGAATCAAATTATTAAACCAGGAAGGTATCGATTTCGTCACGAATACGGAAATTGGAAAAGACATTTCATCTGAAGAACTGCAAAATCAATATGATGCAGTTATCCTATGTACAGGTGCTCAAAAGCAACGTGACTTAGTAATTGAAGGGCGCGAAGCAAAAGGCATTCACCTAGCGATGGATTACCTAACGACATCGACTAAAAGCTTGTTGGATTCCAACTTTGAAGATGGTCAATTTTTAAATACAAAAGGTAAAGATGTCATTGTAATTGGTGGAGGAGACACAGGCGCTGACTGTGTTGCTACTGCTCTTCGCCAAGAATGTAAGAGTGTCGTACAGTTCGGGAAGCATCCTATCCTGCCGACAGCTCGGACTTCCGATAATATGTGGCCAGCCTACCCGAATGTATTTTCACTTGAATATGCGTATGAAGAAGCGGAAGCGAAATTTGGTGCAGATCCGCGCCAATATTCAATCCAAACTAAAAAAATCGTCGCGGATGAAAATGGCAACGTAAAAGAACTGCATACGATTTCAATGGAAAAAATTAAAGGGGAAGATGGAGTATACATTTTTAAAGAAATCCCGGGAACGGAAAAAGTATGGCCTGCACAATTTGTATTCATCGCAATCGGATTTGAAGGAACAGAACAGCCGCTTTTAACTCAATTTGGTGTAGAAACCGTCAATCAAAAAATTGATGCAGTCTATGGCGAATACAGAACGAATGTCGAAGGTGTTTTTGCTGCTGGAGACGCAAGAAGAGGGCAAAGCCTAATTGTTTGGGCCATCAATGAAGGCCGTGAAGTAGCAAGGGAAGTAGACCGCTACTTGATGGGTTCGTCGGTATTACCTTAAACAGAAAAAAGAAGTGCCATAAAAACGATTATGGCGCTCCTTTTTTTGTTGGCTGGTGAATTCACGAGTAAATTAGTGAAACTCACGAGTAAATCAGTAAAATTCACGAGTAAAGGAACAAAACTCACGAGTAAATCAGTAAAATTCACGAGTAAAGGAACAAAACTCACGAGTAAATCAGTAAAATTCACGAGTAAAGGAACAAAACTCACGAGTAAATCAGTAAAACTCACGAGTAAATTCACTTAGGATTAATGAGCAGCCAATATTGCTAGGTATACAAAATAGGCGAACAGTATATAAACACTGTCCGCCTAAAATACTATCATTCAGCTTCTGTAGTTGCTTCTTGAAAAACACCAAGTTCTGTGTGAGTTAGTGCATGGACAGATGCAATTATTTTTTCTGTCTTTACGTCATCTCCTACGGCTTGAAGCAATTTCTCTTTTAGTTGGGATTTAGTTAAAGGATTCCCAGGACTTCCTTTAGGTGTATCGATTCGTTTCGAAAGCACATCCCCACTTGTTGTGGTCACGTTCACAATTGTAAATCGTCCCACTGGGAGTGCTGTCTTTGAAGGCTTGGTCGTTACATCTATCTCTCTAGTTACTTTCTGAAAAGATTTTCTCCATGAAGATGGAATAGGTGTCGATTCAAAAGATGAAAAGGTCAGCGGTTTGCCTGAGAGCGCGAGCCATACTATATACTCGATCGAAAATCTTCCTTCTTCACCAGTCGCGGGGTTACGATGTATCAAAGCGGAATCACCATTTGGAGGAAAGCAAACACTCACCGATTGAATATCTTCATCCGACAAATCGTACTTCTTTTGTAAAAAAACAGCTGCTTCCACGCCATGTGCAGCAGCAGAACAAAAAGGGTACTGTTTAAACCATAACCCTGGTGTAACGATACGCCATGTCTTTCCCCAATTTACTGTCAAATCGGGAACTCCATTATCCGCATATACCTCAAAGAAACCGTTCTTTCCATTTAAGAAGTCTGGGTTGCTATGTAATCCCGCACGAATCCAATCCGCTGAATCCACAGCGTTTTTAGCAGCAATTCCTACATGGAGTGGCTTTACCACAGTACCAAACTGAAGCCGAAGACCCGCCGATTGCGTAGCGGCCAGACTCATCGTTTCAGCTATTAAACGTGGAGGATATTCCCGTAAGTATGCAATCGCCCCAGCAGCAGCTATCACGCCTAGTGTAGCTGTATTATGCCAACCTTTTGTATAATGATAGGGGTTCATAGCTTCGCCAAACCGAGCCATAATCTCCACACCAATCACATAGGCAGCTAAAAAACGATTCCCGGGCATTTCTGGTTCTCCCACCGCTAACAAAGCAGACAAAATGACTGCGCTTGGATGGCCTCTTACATCTGAATGTACATCATCATAATCTAGTAAATGAGCTTGAAAGCCATTGAAGAGTGCTGCTTGGGCCCTTGTTGCTTGAATGTCACTTCCAATCAAGTAACTCTTTCCATTTCCGCCTTCATCCAAAATGATTTGTTTTAAAATCGTAATCTCTTTCTCAGATTTTGTTTGATAGGAAACAGCTAGATAATCAAGCATTCCTTCGATGGCAGCATTTTTTACCAACTCATTTTCCAAAGGATTAGAATAATAGATCGCTTCTTCTAACATTTCCGTGTTCATCCACACCACTTCCTTTTTTACCTGGCTGCTCCGTCTGATTCATCTCCCATTTGCCGTAAAAAACGCTGCGTTCTCGGATTAAGAGAATGGTCAATTACTTGTTCTGGGGTGCCTTGTTCGATAATATGTCCATCAGCCATGAAAATGACATGGTCCGCGACTTCCTTCGCAAATTGCATTTCGTGCGTCACAATCACCATAGTGGTATCTTCTTTTGCCAACTCCCGTATTACTTGCAAAACCTCATTAACCAATTCAGGGTCAAGAGCGGAGGTAGGTTCATCAAATAAAATGGCATGTGGCTTTACAGCTAAAGCTCTAGCGATGCTAACACGCTGCTGTTGTCCACCAGATAAGGTAGCGGGGTATTGTTTTGCCTGTTTTTCTAAGCCAACCCGTTTCAATAAATCCTCGCCGATTTGAATGGCTTCCTCTTTTTTCATCTTTTTGCTGACAAGCAACGCTTCAATCACGTTTTTTAAGGCCGTTTTATTTTTAAATAGGTTATAGTGTTGGAATACCATCGCTGTTTGCTGTCTTAATTGATACGCGTCTCTCTCTTTATATTTTTGGGTATCCAATTTTACATCCTTGATTTCTATGGTGCCGCTGTTGGGCTTTTCCAACAAGTTCAGACAGCGTAATAACGTTGATTTTCCAGAACCAGAAGGACCAATAATGGCGACAACTTCCCCGGTTTTTATATCCAAGTTAATATCGTTCAATACTTGTTTATCATCAAAATGTTTGGTTAAGTTTCTTACTTTTATCATATGATCACCTTCTAAGTGGTTTGCTGAGCCAAATCTCCAGATATTTTTGTATCCAAGAATAAAGAATAACCAATAGCCAGTAAATCAAGCCAACCACCAAATACGTCTCGAAAAAGCGCATGTTAGCGGATGCAATCATTTTTCCCTCTGCAAATAGTTCCGTGATTCCTAATGTAAAGGCAAGGGACGTTTCTTTAATCAAAGATATAAATGTATTTCCTGTTGCTGGCAATGCATTTAAAGCAGCCTGTGGTAAAATGATTCGCGAGTAAATCTGCACTCGTTTCATGCCAGTTGCAAGGCCCGCTTCCATCTGCCCTTTGTCCACGGAATTCAATCCAGCTCGGAAAATTTCTGCTAAATAGGAGGATTCTTTCAAACTAAATCCAATGATCGCCGCCGTGATTGCTTCCATCGTTGACAACGACGGGAATAACTGTGGTAAACCGTAGTAAATGATGAATAAAAGTACCAATGTTGGCATCCCTCGAAATAAAGAGATATATAAGCCTGCCAAATGGGTGATTCCAAAAATAGTACTATTTCTTATTAAGGCTACTACAAGTCCGATAATAATGGCTAAAACCATCGAAATGATGGCTAAAACCAGAGTGATCGGAATAAATTTTGCGATTTGTAGGGAAATTTCCAACATATATTGTAAATCAAAATTCATAATGCTTTAAAACCTCCGCTATGTTATTCGCCGGAATTCGTGGTGATATCTTCACCAAAATATTTATTGGATAGCTTCGCTAATGTACCATCTTCTTTAAGTTTTTTTATTTCTGTCGTGAATTCTTCATTTAATTTTTTTCCCTTTTCTGTCTTGGGAAATGGATATCCTACATTTTCATAGGCAACTGGATCACCGACTAGTTTTAACGGAAGATCATTTTTCTTTATTTCTGCAACTAGGATTGGGCGGGAATTGATATATCCATCAACACGGTTGTTAATGGCATCTTGCATTGCGCCATCCCGAGTTTCATAGGTTCGTATTTTGATATCGCCGTTTTTATCATATTTTTCTAGGTTCGCAACGTTATTAGACCCCAACACACCGGAAACGGTTTTGCCTTTAAGATCAGCCAAACTTTTAATATCATTGTTTTTTGTGCTTGATACAATTTGTGCACCATAATAACTATATGGCTCTGTAAAATTAAATTGCTCTTGGCGTTCTGGTGTTATAGCAACCGCATTCGCAACGGTGTCTAATTTACCTGATCCCAATTGCCCCATTATCCCACTGAAATCAGAAGTGACCCACTCTACCTTGTATCCTAAATCCTTAGCGATGCGTTCTGTAACTTCTACGTCAAAACCAATTAATTTACCATCCTCTTGATAACCATTTGGATAGCTTTGGCCAGTTGACCCCACTTTGATTGTTTTTTGCAAGGAATCTTTTGCCGTATCCTCTTGTTTTGAATTGCCACATGCTGCAAGTACTACTATGAAAAGTAAAGAGAGTCCAAGGGAAAGGATTTTTTTCATCGTTGTTTTCCTCCTAATTATTAAATAGTTTGATTATGTTTTGCAGTCCAAGCTTGATATTGTTCCGGTTGCAATATTTTCCTCAAATATATCGTGAGATGACCTTTGCCTAAATCTTTTTGACCTATCTCTTCAAATCCACTTTTTTCGTACATTTCTTTTAGCCATGGATGATTATCCGCGGTTCCGAGTGTAACCGCGGGGGCTCTCAGTTGCTTCTTCAAAATTTCTTCTTCGAGCCATGACAGAACTTTTTTCCCTATGCCTTGACGCTTATATGCAGGGTTTGTAGCGAACCAGCCTATGTGTGGCAATACGAGCGGGCCAGGATTTGGGCCCCATGGTAACCGAATCGATACGGTGGAAATGAATGTCCCATTTTCCTCCAGAACATATACCTTATTTTCGGTTATGTGTTTAATCGCTTCCTCTCTTGTGGCTGTTGACGCAGAGAAGTGAATATCCAATTCTCGAATACTCGCATAAGCATCTAATGTTAAACGAAGAAATTTATCCACATCTTCTACTTGTACTTCACGAAATATTTGACTCATCTCGTACCTCCTATACTCTAGTAATTTCTTCTTCGGTGGGGTGGCTCTGTCTTTGCGAACCATCATCCAGGTGTAAGAAGTTTAAAAGTTATGAGAATATTGATTGACCGGTTTATCCAGGCCAAGATTCCCTCGTAATGTGTTACTTTCATATTTCGTACGGAAAATTCCTTTTGATTGCAGTTCAGGGACAACAAGTTCAACAAAATCTGTTAAAGAATCAGGTAATAGGGCTGGCATAATATTAAAGCCGTCAGCTGCATTTTCATTCACCCAATCTTCAATCTTATCCGCAATCTGCGTTGGTGTTCCAATTGCGATATGATGTCCACGTGAACCTGCAACCCATTGATATGTCTGACGTAATGTTAAATTTTCATTGGTCGCTCGTTTAACGATCAAATCATATTTACTTTGGATACTATCTACATTATCAGGCAATGAAATATCAGCAAACGGTGTATCCAAAGGGATACTCGAAAAATCCACATTTCCAAAATACCTTCCCATAATAGCCAACCCTATTTCGGGAATAATTAACTCCTGTAATGCCTCATACTTCTCTTTGGCTTCCTTCTCAGTCTGTCCCACAATCGGGAACAATCCTGGCATAATACTCAAGCTGCTTTTCTCCCGATTAAAAGCGGCCAAATGACTTTTTAACTCATTGTAAAATGAAATCGCGTCTTCCTTGTTCTCCTGCGCAGTAAAGACAATCTCTGCGTGCTTTGCTGCAAGCAATTGCCCATCGCCAGAAGAGCCTGCTTGTACGATAACCGGATGCCCTTGAGGAGAGCGAGAAACATTTAATGGTCCTTTTACAGTGAAGAACTCACCTTGATGATTGATTTCATGAAACTTGCTTTCATCAATAAATTGACCTGTTTCTTTATCAATAATCAACGTATCGTCTTCCCATGAGTCCCACAATTTCTTGGTAACTTCAACAAATTCAGTAGCTCTTTTATAACGTAGACTATGTTCTAGATGTTCTGATTTATTAAAATTTGCTGCTGTAGAGGCAAGGGACGTTGTGACTACGTTCCAGCCAGCACGGCCCGAGGTAATATGGTCTAAAGAAGCGAATCTTCTAGCAACATTAAAGGGTTCTTCGTAGGTGGTGGAGGCTGTTGAAACCAAACCAATATTGGAAGTCGCCGAGGCTAGATAAGATAACAGGGTCAATGGCTCAAATCGTGTCAGAATATTAGGGTGCGAGTCCTTTGCAACTGACAAACTATCTGCCAAAAATAATAAATCAAATAATCCTTTTTCTGCAGTCTGCGCTAACCCCTTAAAATAATCGATGTTCATATTAGCTTTCGGATTGGCGTTTGGATGTCTCCAAGAAGCAACGTGATGTCCTGTTCCAGCCAAAAATACACCTAGTTTTACTTTTTTCTTTTTCATGTGTCAATTACTCCTTTGTGTCTTCACTTTTAAACGCAGGGGATTTATAATATAAATATCCTTACTGGTTTACTCTGAATTATTGCTAAAATAAAACCCGCTTCCAATTAGAAGAGGGTTTCTTCCGCCCAAAGTGTATGTAATGTCTTTACTTTTTTACTACTATTGAAATTAAATACTTTTTTGTATTGATACGTTAATATAGTAAATTACTTCAAATGGTAGCATTTTGTATAATAAATTGTCAATGGAAAATATTCAAAATAAACACTTTTCATTTCTGGGATATGATTGACTTCATTCCATCAGATGCTTACCATGCTACATAAATTAGAACTCATACTTTACACGTTTATCAACAAGCGATAGCTGCTTCAATTGATATTCCTTGGAATTAGTTTCGTTCTTTAATTTTTTCATGAGAATGAATGTGGAAAACTTTTAATCGTATTTTTGAGGAGATGGATAACCGTTGACTATTAGCAATATAGAATTAGAGAATTATCTATTGAAATTCAGGCGTGATCTTCATATGACACCTGAGTTATCAAACGAAGAATTTGAAACGACTAGGAAAATTAAAGAAGCACTTCAATCTCAGGATATTAAGATACTTAATTTTCCATTGGAAACGGGTGTGGTAGCTGAGATAAAAGGAAGCAAGCCTGGACCTACGATAGCACTTCGCTCCGATATTGATGCTTTACCGATTTTGGAGCAATCTGAGGTGAGCTTCCCTTCAAAGCACGTCGGCGTGATGCATGCATGTGGTCACGATTTTCACACCTCTGTCATTTTGGGTACTGCTTTTTTATTAAAAAAAGAAGAAAGAGATATGGCCGGAACGATTCGTTTGATATTTCAGCCTGCAGAGGAAACGGGACACGGTGCAAGTGCTTTAATGGAGACCGGTGTGTTGGATGATGTGGATGTGATTTTTGGTCTTCATAATGATCCGACGTTGAAAGTTGGGGAGTTAGGAACAAAACATGGTGCATTGACAGCGGGAGTCGATCGCTTTGAAGTGCATGTTAAAGCAACTGGCTCACATGCGGCCAAACCGGAAGAGGGGAATGATCCGATTATCATAGCAGGACAAATTATCTCAACGCTGCAAACCATCATCAGCCGAAATGTGGCACCAAAAGAGACCGCCGTTTTGAGCATCACTCAAATTCATAGTGGATCAACGTGGAATGTTATCCCTGATAGTGCATATTTAGAAGGGACCGTACGCACCTTCAGTAAAATCCAACGAGAGTTTATACATAAACGTATGAAACAAGTCTTACATGGTATAAGTGAAACATTCAATGCGAAAGTTGAATTATCTTGGCATCCAGGTCCCCCATCAGTTGATAATACGCCAGAATGGGCAGATTTGATGCTTCAGGTTGGAGACTCAGCAGGCTACACGACAAAAACGCTAGAAGCTAGCTCAATAGGTGAAGATTTCGCTTTTTACCAAGAAAAAATACCAGGTGCTTTCGTAATGTTAGGTTCAGGCGGTCCATATGACCTGCATCATCCGAAGTTTATAGTAGATGAAACGGCACTTTTCCCAGCCGCTTCCTATTTTCGCTTATTGGCTTTAGAAGCGTTGAAAAAAGTAAAGAGTTGATAGTAAATCGAACACAATTTGTTAAACAAGCGAAGAAACAAGCTAAATAAGAAGGTCATCAAATTCGTTACCTTATGCATCCAATGAAAGTAGAAAAAAAATCGTATACAACAAGTCAACTAAATGAAATATTTGAAGTAAAAGAGAAGGGGGGCATATCATCATGAAAACCTATCCATTAAATGAATCCGATTATCATTTAATTGCTGCTGCAAGTGCTAAAATTACAGAACTTTACGAAGAAAATAAGCATCATGTGGGTGCTGCATTGAAAACAAAGACAGGGAAAATAGTTGCTGCCGTACATATTGAAGCATATATTGGCCGTGTAACAGTATGTGCAGAAGCTATTGCAATTGGAAAGGCAATATCGGACGGAGAAAAAGAATTTGATACAATTGTGGCAGTAAAGCATCCATATGCTGATGAAGTGGATAGAGCTTTAAAAGTTGTCAGTCCTTGTGGAATGTGTCGTGAATTAATCTCAGACTATGCGGAAGACTGTTTTGTCATATTAGATGTAAATGGAGTAACAGTTAAAACAAAAATTATTGAATTACTGCCACTGAAGTATACTAGAAATTCATAAAATACGATTCCACTTTTTCTAAGTTTGATCCTATACTATAACTAAAATTAAAACACAAAAAGCAATTCTTCCATAATGAAGGATTGCTTTTTTATTCGGGTACCATATCTACTTTATTCGCGCGATAAAATCATTTAATTTATCCAATGTGGTGATGTTTTGATTGCATTTTAAGCTATCCAAGCAAATATAATTACCTTTTTTAATGAATGTACCTTGTACTGTTCCTTTTGTTTCGGACATAAACATTCCTAATTCTTCAAAGCGACTGCATATGGCACAGATACCTTTTTTGTTAGAAGGTTTAATTGTCCCATGCAACCCCAATAGCTTATTGTGATGAGGTGCTATGATGAATTTTTTTCCGGAGCCGATATCATCCCATCCCAAATATGAAATCTCTCTCAAGTCTAAGTTCTCTAACATAGGGTTCTTTAACTTCTTCGCTTTAGGAAATAGCTTTTTGATCGTTTTTTCAGTCACTTCTTTAAAAGGAATCACAAATGGCTTTACCTTCAATAGAAACACTTCAGCTTGTGCAGGCTCTTTGATGGTATCAATTGGGTCTAATACTTGCCTTTGCTCCTCACTCAATTCATTGAATAAGCTTAACACTCTTTCTTTCGCGACTGTTTTCAGGGTATGAATAACATCCCTATCATTCGCAGTCGCGTGTCCATTTATGAGAATCTGAGTTTGAGACTTAATAAAGTTATATTGCTCACTTCTGATAAAAGGTTCCATTTTTCCACCCCTGTTCATGTTGCTACGATACCATTTAAACTTGGTACCGTTTCTAATTACTTTACAGAATTTGCATCAACATTGAAAGGTAGAGAACGACTAAGAAACATACTCGACATATGAGTAGCGCTGATAATATTGTCAGCGCTACAATTTTTTTACCTATTTAGAATAAACGATTTTTTTGATGGTTTCTATGGAGAGAAAATGTTCCTCGGCTAATTGATGAATTGTATGCCCCTTTTTAAATGCATATTTAATAGAAGCATTTCTGTCATCAATGTATTTCCTTGATCCCGAACTAGCTCCCCACTTTTGATAAGTCGTTTCTAGTTTAGGGATATATATCGTTTCACCTTGTATATACTTTTGAATTTCCACAATCAGCTTTTCAGGTAAAACAGTCGTTGCTTTTACATATTTCATTTCTGCCAGCCCCTTATTCTTTTTTTTAGAACAAAATAAGGTGCAAAGCCAAATATATAGAAATGATAAGCTGGGCGATGTTAGTTTAGATTAATTTTACCCCATGCAAAGTATCGCCTCCAATACTAGGCTTTGCATGAGACGCTGCAGAAGGTGGCATTAAAAGTCTTATTGCCATCTTTACACCTCCCCTTTGTGTTATAAATAACACTTATTTTAATTATTATAAAATATATAAATGTGATTGCAAACTATTTCCAGTATATGACGATGCAAAATGAACGGACCCAAATGGATAGAAGGATGGGCTGATTGTTTGATAATGAACTTTGTACATGAAATAATTGAATATAGAAAGTAAACTAACCATTATGGGAGCTGACTTTTATGAAAGTATTCGTAGTTGGGGCAAATGGGCAGATCGGTAAACACCTGGTTGATTTGCTAAAAGATAGCCAGGAACATAGTGTACGAGCAATGATTCGCAAAGAAGAACAGAGGAAGCACTTTGAGAAAATCGGAGTCGAATCTGTAATCGTAAGTTTAACGGGATCAGTGGATGAGATTGCGAAAGCGGCAAATGGGTGCGATGCAATCGTGTTTACGGCAGGATCGGGAGGCAGCACAGGCGCGGATCAGACGCTTTTGATTGATTTAGACGGTGCTGTTAAAACGATTGAAGCAGCTGAAAACCTAGGAATCAACCGATTCATCATGGTCAGTGCCTTTCAGGCGAATAATAGGGAAAACTGGAATGAAGCCATCAAACCATATTATGTGGCCAAACACTATGCGGATAGAGCATTGTTACAAAGCAGTTTAACGTATACCATCATCCGGCCGGGTGGACTTGTGAACGAACCTGGCACAGGCCATGTAGCCGCTGCTGAGGAACTGGAAAGAGGGACGATTGCGCGGGAGGATGTGGCTCAAACAATTCTTTCCTCATTAATCGAAGAAAATACGTATAACCGTTCCTTTGACTTAATAACAGGGGATACACCGATTCCTCAAGCGTTAAAAACAATTTAATAAGAAAAATAGAGGCAGAGCCATTCAGAAGTGAATGTGCTCTGCTATTTTATTCCTTCTATATATTTGATGATCTTAGCAGGGTTTCCACCTACAACCGCACAATCTGGGACATCTTTTGTTACAACAGCTCCCGAAGCAACAACAGCAGTGTTCCCTATTGTAATTCCGGGATTGATGATGGCTCTGCCGCCAATCCAAACATTGTCTCCAATCGTTACGGGCTTTCCGTATTCTACACCTGAACTGCGTTCGAATGGGTCTAGTGGATGTGTGGCTGTATAGATATGTACCCCAGGAGCCAACATACAATCCCTTCCTATACGGACTTCGCAAGTATCCAGTATGACACAATTAAAATTCGCATAAAAGTTTTCCCCTACAGTAATGTTATACCCATAGTCACAACGAAAAGTGGGCTCAATGTATATCTTTTTCCCACTGAAACCAAAAAGCTCCCTCAGAAGTTCAATTCTTTTACACTCATCGGTTTCCGTTGTCTGATTGTATAGTCGGGTTAATCTTCGTGCATTCTCTCTATCTTTTACTAATTCTGGGTCCGCCGCAATATATAGTTCTCCGTTCACCATTTTTTCTTTTTCTGTCTTCAATACTTCAACCTTCTTTCTAATTTGTTTTGTTATCTCTCATTTTAATAAAGGTAACAGGAAAAGAAAGATTTTTCTGAATAATAAATGTAATAACTTTTGACAAACGTTCCAGTGCATTTTATAGTAAGGGGTGTTGTGTTTAAGTTTCAGGTGGATACATGACTACGGAATAAGTCAATTCAGTAGTTTATTTCACTTTTAAATCGAAATTAGATGGACAACATCTCTTTTCTTTCGTTAAGAGAATCAAAATATTGGAGGCTTCAAAATGTCAAAGAAAGCACCACTTTCTTTTGTAATTGTTACAGGATTAATGCTTTTTGCTTTATTTTTTGGTGCAGGAAACTTAATATTCCCTGCTATGCTCGGTCAATCGGCCGGGACAAATTTATGGTCTGCTAGTTTAGGATTTATCATAACAGGTGTTGGATTGCCATTTGTCACAATATTGGCATTTGGTTTTTCAGGTAAAAGTGATGTGCAGTCGCTTGCAAGCAGAGCGCACCCGATGTTCGGTTTTATTTTCACAGCCGTTCTATATTTATCGCTCGGGCCGTTATTCGCTCTTCCAAGAACGGGAAGTGTGTCTTATGAAATAGGGATTAAACCTTTTCTTCCAGATGGAGTCGGCTTTTTACCTTTGCTAGTATTTACGGTCATATACTTTGGACTTGCCTGTTTATTATCTATTAACCCATCGAAAATGTTGGATATTGTCGGGAAAATTCTAACTCCACTATTATTGATTTTTATCGGGATACTAATTGTAGTGGCAATTGCAAATCCAATGGGGGAAATCCAATCTCCTATTGCGGATTATTCAGATAATTCGTTCTTCAAAGGCTTCAAAGAAGGATATTTAACTATGGATACGCTTGCTGCATTTGCATTTGGTATTATTATCATTAATGCAATCAAAGATAAAGGAATTACTTCAAGAAGAGAAGTTTTAGGTTTCTGTATGAAAGCTGGCCTTATAGCAGCTTCTCTATTAGTAATTGTTTATACTGCTTTAACTTATGTCGGAGCAACTAGTGTGGAGAAACTTGGTTATTTAGGGAATGGTGGAGACGTTCTAGCGCAAGCTTCGAATTATTTTTTTGGTCCTGCAGGTGCAGTACTGTTAGGGTTAATAGTAATCGCAGCTTGTTTAACTACTAGTATAGGCTTGATAACAGCTTGTTCTTCCTATTTCAATAAAGTAATTCCTGCTGTATCGTATAAGTCATTTGTTGTTATTTTTTCAGTTTTTAGCGCAGCTGTTGCCAATGTAGGTCTGACTAAACTAATTTCGATTACAGTGCCTGTGTTAACCGCGATTTATCCATTGGCCATCGTTTTAATTGTGTTAACATTCTTGCATTCCTTTTTCAAAGGAAAATCCGAGGTATACTTGGGGAGTTTATTATTAACAGCCATCATCAGTATTTTGGATGGATTAATGGCTTCCGGTGTTAAAATTTATGCTATTTCCGATTTTTTCACCGATTTCCTTCCATTATATAGTGTAGGAATAGGATGGGTGCTTCCAGCCATCTTTGGTGGTGTATTAGGCTTTACGATAAGCCTAATGAAAAGGAGTCCCGAAGAAGTGTATTAAGCCTAGTTATAGAAAATAGGCATCAGAACGTTGAATGTAAATGATTACTCTTAGAGCTGTCTTTATGACGGCTCTTTTTCTTAGTGTTTGTTTTTACCGGTAAAGAGCATTAAAATGATGAAAAAGGGGTGTATGGAGACAATGATTAATCGTTTACCAAAAGAAATAGCTAATATTTTACATACAAATAAAAAAAATTCTTCTCAATTTGAGGAACTGATAAGGAAAGGTGGATATCTGCCTCCTGAGATGGAGTTGATGGTGGATGCCATTACAGCCTTAAGTATGGGGAAGAACATCCTCTTGAAAGGACCGACAGGGGCAGGGAAGACGAAATTTGCCGAGACGTTATCGAATTTATTCAACCAACCGATGTTCAGTGTCAACTGCTCAGTCGATTTGGATGCTGAAAGCTTATTGGGCTTCAAGACGCTTGCTTACAAAGAGGAAAAACAGGTGATTGAATTCGTTCCAGGTCCTGTTATCAATTCGATGAATCATGGACATTTCTTATACATAGATGAAATCAATATGGCGAAGCCGGAAACACTGCCGTTAATCAATGGGGTGCTCGATTACAGGAGAACGATAACGAACCCGTTCACGAACGAAGTCATCACTGCGAAAGATGGTTTTAACGTAATTGCTGCAATAAACGAAGGCTATGTCGGTACAGTACCGCTGAATGAGGCGCTGAAAAACCGGTTTGTCGTGATCGAGGTTCCTTATATCGAAGGAGAGCAGTTAAAGCAATTGATTCAATCGAATACACAGTTGAAGGATTCAAGAAGTATCGAATTGTTCGTTAAGCTCTCAGGTGACTTGATAAACGCCGTTAATCAAGGAAAAGTGGCTGAAGATGCAGCATCAATTCGGGCTTTGCTTGATGCCTGTGACCTCAGTGTATTGATTCCCCCGAAACGTGCGATTCTTCGCTCCATCGTGGATAAGTTGGACGAGGAACGAGAGCGGGAGTTTGTGAAGAATTTGGCAGATACATTATTCTAACTAGGAGAATGCCGCATGAAGTATATTCGATTCAATGATTCAATAATTGATACGGCCCTTTTTTTACAGCTACAGGATCTATCGACTGTCTTATCAGGTATTCCTGACCTGGAATTTGAATATAATTATGGTTCCTTTATTGATCTGATTCAGACTAAGGTCACAGCCAGCCATTTTTGGGAAAATGGGAATCAGGAGGTAAAGGAAGCGGGATTGAAAACAGATGTGCTGCTTAGAACAATTGGGACGCTGCATCATTCTACAATCCGAAGCATGAAAGAGTACCAGGACATCATAGAAGAATGCTCTCTTCCAAAGTTTGCTGCTCAGTTGTTCACCATATTCGAAGATCTGCGTTTGGAGGAATTGGTGAAAAAAGAACGTCCTGGCACGAAAAAGTGGTTCTCTGTACGGGGAACGTACCTTAAACAATATTTCGAAAGCCAATTAGCGACAAATGTCACAAGAAGCTTTGCGCTAGACGAACTGTATTGCCTCGTTTATTTACTGATTCATTCAGATAGGCCCGATCCTGTTTTTCCGAGAGCTAATGAACGCCAACTAGAGGAACTGGAAAAAATTAAACCACTTATTCATTCGGTCTTTGAAGCAACAAAAACGAGTGATATCACTAGAATTTGTGAACAAATCGTTTTTAGGTTGAACGAAGAGTATCAGGATACGATGAATGAATATTTCATATTTCCTGTTGCTAATGTGGAGAAGTATACGGCGAATACGTTATTTGATGAACTAACAAGAAATGATGAACTGGTGAACGATGACGCAGAAGATGTAAGTGAAGAGAATAGTGAGTTTATTGATGAAAAATTCTCGACATGGCATCGCGAGAATAAAAATGGCGAGAACAATTCGACCTTCCTTCAGTTTGAATTGGAGCAGGGAACGAAAACAAGCTTGATGGGCGGAGGAGCTCGGGAAGCGGAAGATGCTGACCAGGCGCTGGCCTCGATTCAAGGCTCGTCAGGAGAAAGTGAACAAAAGGAATACAAGCAACAGGAAACGCTCGAAAAGAAGCAAACGAATATCGGAAAAAGTGGTGAACATCCATTTGGCGAAGAAAATAAAGACGTCGTTCAGATAATTAAAGAAGCAAAAATGCCTTCGCCTATTGAGGAAAAACGCTATCGCGAGTTTGTTGCAGATATTGAACCGTTCAAGAGAAAACTCTCAAGTACGATTGAGAAAACACTCGAAAATAAAAAGAATGCACCAAGAAAAGACTTGGTCTATGGCCGCTTATCAAAGAAATTACTGCCGCTTGTACTCGACGAAAATCCAAGGGTCTTTTACAAAAAGAATAGGGATTCCAATGAAATAGATGCCGTGTTCACGCTATTGATCGATTGCTCGGCCTCTATGCATAACAAGATGGATGAAACGAAACGAGGGATCGTCCTGTTTCATGAAGTGCTAAAAAAATTAAGAATTCCTCACTCGATTGTCGGTTTTTGGGAGGATGCAAATGAGGTGAAAGAAGGCTATCAGCCAAATTACTTCCACGTGATCCAATCCCATTCTGATTCGTTTTATCAAAACTCAGGAGCAAAAATCATGCAGCTTGAACCGGAGGAAGACAACCGAGACGGATACAGTATCAGGGTTGCAACAAAAGAATTGGAAAAAAGGAGAGAAAAGAATCGCTTCTTGCTCGTATTTTCCGATGGTGAACCTGCCGCGGCCGATTATGACCAAAATGGAATCGTCGACACGCATCTTGCCGTATCCGAAGCCCGGAAAAAAGGAATCGAAATCATTGGCATGTTTTTAGCGGATGGAAGCGTGGATGAAAGTGAAGAACTGACGATGAAAAACATCTACGGCAAAGAACGGCTGATGATTCCGAGTGTAGCTGAATTGCCAGAGCATTTTACCCCGCTATTAAAGAAGCTGTTACTGAAGACCATTTGAGAAAGCCATGTACCTGCACTCTTTCGCTCAACATTCATATTCTAGACTGTAACCTAGATGGGGAGTGAAAGAAAAATGGAAGATACAATGCAAAACTATGGTGAATATGGAAGTTTTGATGGGGCCCCTATGACGGAAGGGTTTGGTGAATTTGATCGACCCGGAGGATTTGCAATGCCCGGAGGTCAAGGTCAACCTGGAGGATTTCCAATGCCCGGAGGTCAAGGCCAGCCGGGAGGATTTCCAATGCCCGGAGGTCAAGGCCAGCCGGGAGGATTTCCAATGCCCGGAGGTCAAGGCCAGCCGGGAGGATTTGCAATGCCCGGAGGTCAAGGCCAGCCGGGAGGATTTGCAATGCCCGGAGGTCAAGGCCAGCCGGGAGGATTTGCAATGCCCGGAGGTCAAGGCCAGCCGGGAGGATCTCCAATGCCCGGAGGTCAAGGCCAACCTGGAGGATTCCCGATGCAAGGATTTCAAGGCCAACCTGGAGGATTCCCGATGCAAGGATTTCAAGGTCAACCTGGAGGATTCCCGATGCAAGGATTTCAAGGTCAACCTGGAGGATTCCCGATGCAAGGATTTCAAGGCCAACCTGGAGGATTCCCGATGCAAGGATTTCAAGGTCAACCGGGAGGATTCCCGATGCAAGGATTTCAAGGCCAGCCGGGAGGATTCCCGATGCAAGGATTTCAAGGCCAGCCTGGAGGATTCCCGATGCAAGGATTTCAAGGCCAGCCTGGAGGATTCCCGATGCAAGGATTTCAAGGCCAGCCGGGAGGATTCCCGATGCAAGGATTTCAAGGCCAGCCTGGAGGATTCCCGATGCAAGGATTTCAAGGCCAGCCGGGAGGATTCCCGATGCAAGGATTTCAAGGTCAACCTGGAGGATTCCCGATGCCCGGAGGTCAAGGTCAGCCCGGAGGATTCCCGATGCAAGGATTTTAGAGCTAATATGTTGAATTTCCGATACAAGGCGGGGGAATTCAGCAACATTAAAGTAGGTTGAATAAATATTGAACGGAAAAATACATCCCAATTTGATTAACAGGATCATAAGAGGTACGTAAAACACAGTAGGATTCAGCAATGAATTCTACTGTGTTTTTTTGTATTTCACGCTAGTTATTCGCATGAATCCAATACTCTAAATCAGATGTAAACTATTAGAATAAATGATGAGGATTCTTTTTAGAATAATTAGGGTAAACCATAAATGACGAAAGATGGATGGAGGTAATAATCATAATGATGAATGTAGTGTTTATGGTGCTTTATTTTTTAATCATTGGTCTTGTTATTGAAATATCGGTTACCTTATTAAAACTGACTGGGTTAAAGAACACTGTAGCTAGATTTCAAGTTATCTCCATGCTAACTGGTACTGGATTCACTACTGACGAATCAAAGTCTATTATTGATCATCCTGTTCGAAGAAAAATAAGCATGTTTTTAATTTTATTTGGAGCCTTTTCTCTTGCTGTTATTATTTCATCAATTAGTACACTGCTTACAGATGATTTACGCTTAATGGAGTTAAGCATTATTATTGGGATATTGACGATCTTGACTATTACCGTTAAAACACCATTCATAAATAATAGATTATCGAATAAAATGCAAAGTGAAATGCACAATCATTATGAATTGTGGGAACACCCGATAGAAGAGGTTTTATTTTTAGAAAATGAAGACGTTGTTATGCAGATTGATATTAATGAGGACTCTGAGTTCATTGACGTTATTACTTTTGATATCGTATCGCGAGGAGTAGACATCAATATCTTGTATATCGAAAGCGGAGAAGCAAAAATTAGGAAAGAGTTAAATGAACATAAAATTAAACTTGGTGATAATCTCTTTCTGTATGGAAATAAAAACGAAATAGAAGAGACCTTTTCAAAAGAAATCGAAGCGATGAACAAGAAAGAGAATGCCTCATGAAACATTCCCCGCCCTAAATAGGAGCGGAGAATGAATATGAAGATGCGTACCTAATACAATGTTGCTGTATTAATGTTTTTTATTCGGTAATTTCTGGGCAGGATTGCCGTTACCTTGACGACGCTTATTGGCTGCATCTTTTTTTTGCTGTTCTTGAATATTCTCTACAAACTCTTCTGAACTTTTCATGGATAAAACCTCCTCAGTTATTTTCTTCTTTACTATAACCAGAAGAGGAGCAATTCATGAGCATTGATGGGGACAAGCACTTTTAAATTTTCTTTTATTGAAAATATAATCAGAGGAACTTTTTTTATTGAACGAAAAGAAACCAGGAAATGGTGGTAAAATATGGACTAATAAGTTTTGGTGTGAAATTGAATAACTATATGAAAAGAAAGAAGTGAACTTAATGAATAATCGTTTAGATGGAAAGGTTGCGTTGGTCACAGGTTCATCAAGAGGAATTGGCCGAGCTATAGTAGAACAGCTCGCGGATTTAGGTGCAAAAGTAGTAATCAACTATTCAGGCAGTTCACAAAAGGCGTATGAAGTAGTGGAAGGCATAAAGAAAAATGATGGAGAAGCAATTGCTATCCAAGCAGATATTAGCCAAGTTACTCACATTGTCAATCTCTTCGAAGAAACGGTCAAAGCGTATGGGAGAATTGATATTTTAGTGAACAATGCTGGACTGATGATTAATAAACCACTAGCAGAGGCAACGGAAGAAGACTTTGATAAACAATTTGGCGTAAACGTTAAGGGGACGTACTTTGCTTGTCAACAAGCATTAAAATATATGGAGCTCAATGGTAGGATCGTTAATATTTCTACCTCCGTATTAGGCCAAATGTTCCCTACGTATAGTATGTATGCAGGTACAAAAGGGGCAGTTGAACAATTTACAAGACAACTGGCTAAAGAGTTTGGTTCTAAACAAATCACTATTAACGCAATTGCTCCAGGTCCCGTTAACACAGAATTGTTTAATATAGGAAAATCCGAGCAACAAATCGAAGGGATGAAAAAAATGAGTGCATTCGGACGTTTAGGTGAAACGGATGACATTGCTAATGTGATCACGTTTTTAGTGAGTGAACAAGCACAGTGGGTTACGGGACAAACGATCAGAGTCAATGGAGGGTTTATTTAATTGCTTGAAATTAATACTAAAGCAACGTTAGTATGATATTTGCTTTAGTATTATGCTCCTATGAAAATATTATTTCTGATGTTAGGATATATAACATTAGAATATTTGGAATATTGACAAAAATGAAAGCGGTATCTATAATGATTAATAATAATACCCATGATTAAACTTTTATTGGAGTTTTGCCAATGGAGAAGACATCTTCAGTCCGAGAATTATGTGAAATGCATACTAACTTAATAGACAAGGATATATGCATACTTGAAAATCTGTCGAATAATCTAACATTGATTGCTAATTTGAATCAAGCCAATGTCTTTATTGACTGTCCAGTACGAGAAGGAAAGCATGCCATTGTTGTGGCAGAGCAAAGCGCACATTCTGTAAAGTCGGTTTATAATTATTCGGTTGTTGGTAAGATCGCCTATGAAGCCTTCGAGCCGGCAGTCTTTTATGTATTACGTACCGGAAAGGATATGTTTGTGAATCGAGCATTGACTCAAGAGGGAGTCATGGTCCAACAAAGTGTTGTTCCGGTTAGAGGGGAATGCAATCGTGTCATTGCCGTATTGATTATGGAGAAGGTGATTCAAGAAGAACCCGAAACTTCAAATTTTTTCGAAAGACAAGATGAACAAAATTCTTTAGTACCTGAATTTATTGAAGAGTCTATATTCCTGATTAATAATCATAATCAGATTGTCTATACTAATCCGGCGGCTATTAATCTAGTAACGGATATTTGTTTGACCGAATGTGTGCTAGGTACCAGCATTTTCGACTATTTTCCTAGCTTTGCTGATGTACTCGCATCAACAGAAGAAGTATTAATGAAGGAGCTGCACATTGGGAAGAAAATTTTTCAAGTAAAGAAATTTCATATACGCGGCAAGAAATCTAAGGAAGCATTTATCATCTTCCGGGATATGACTGAACTGCGGGAAAAAGAAAGAGAACTGATTAGTAAGTCAGTTGCGATTCGTGAAATTCATCATAGAGTGAAAAATAATCTGCAGACGGTTGCCAGTTTGCTTCGGCTACAGATGAGGATGGAGGTTCCTGAAGAAAGTAAACCTCATTTATTGGTCAGTTTAAACCGAGTATTAAGCATATCGTCGGTTTATGAAATCATTTTGGCTAGTAGCCATGTTGATCATGTAGATTTACTGGAGCTCATTAAAAAAATCGGTGATATGATTGTGTATAGTGAGAATCAAGAAAGTAAAAACCTAAGTATTGAATATATTGGTGAGCTTCATTCCATTGACTCCGATATAGCTGTATCAGTTGCGTTGGTGGCGAATGAACTCATTTATAATTGTGTGAGGCATGCTTTCAGTGGAAGAACGGTTGGAAAGATTACCGTGTCTTTACAAAAGGATGGTTCTGAATTAGAGATTCAAGTTTTGGATAATGGCATTGGGTATTCTCCGGCAGCTAAGCCTTCATTAGGATTAGATATTATCCGCATGACGGTCGAGAATGATTTGGGTGGAGAATTTTCGGTTTGTCGAATCATGGAAGGTACGTTGGCTACCATAAGATTTCCATACAATAGGTAGGTGAGACATGGGCAAGAGGATTTTGGTCGTGGAAGATGAATCGATTGTTCTGCTTGATATTACTTATATGCTCAAGGATGCGGGTTTCGATGTGGTTGGACAGGCACGTGATGGTGAAAAGGCGATTGAGCTGGCACATACTTTGCAACCCGATCTCGTTTTAATGGATATAAAAATGCCTAAACTGAATGGGCTCAAGGCGAGTGAAGTGATTTCTAATACTTTTCAGATTCCGGTCCTTTTGTTAACGGCATTTAGCCAGCGTGAATATATCGACCAGGCGAAACGAGCCAATATCGTAGGATATCTTGTAAAGCCAATTACCGAAGCTAGTCTAATCCCAGCGGTAGAGATTGCCTTACTGCAAGCTGAGAATACAAAAAAGTATCAGGAACAAATGGCTCAATTGGATGAAACCCTCCACAATCGTAAAGCCATTGAAAAAGCAAAAGGAATTATCATGAAGAGAAAGAATGTAACCGAAGAAATCGCCTATAACAAGCTACGAAGGTTGAGTATGAATAAGCAACTATCGATTGAAAAAGTTGCACAACTAATAATTATAAATGATCAAAAACAAGTGAATAGATGAAGCAATGACGCTTTGATAGACCAAACGGTTGTATCGTAGAAACTTCTACGGAAAAACCTTAGTTTGGGCTATACGATGCGTCTTTTTTTATATTCTTTTTTCTAGTTGAAATGTGCAAAACCAAATCATAATTCAAGGGGGAATACGTATGGAGATGGTTGGGAATTTCGTTATTTATATCATTATGACTTGTGCTGTGCTAGGTGCTTTTGCGTCGATTAAAGACAGTGAGCAAGGCTTGGGCAAGCAGTTCATGGAAGGCTTGCATACCGTTGGGCATATATTCATTCCAGCAGCTGGAATTATGGCGTCGATTCCTTATTTATCATGGTTCATTGATAAAGTGTGCGGCCCGATTTTTGCCGCGATAGGCGCAGACCCTGCCCTCGCTGCCACAGCGATTTTGGCAACTGACATGGGTGGTTACCAATTAGCAGCTCAACTACAGGAGACATATGAAGGCTGGATCATGGCGATGATTGTAGGTTTCATGTCTGGGGCAACGATTGTCTTTTCGATCCCGATGGGGCTGGCAATGCTAGAGAAACGTGATCATAAATATATGGCACTTGGCGTCATGTCTGGAATTTTGACGATTCCAATAGGTGCCTTTATCTCAAGCATACTAGTCGTTGCAACGAATTCAAAGGTACGCGAAGTGATTTCTACTAATGCGGATTCTACATATGAATTCACATTGAGCTATTTGAAAATCGTCTTGAATCTTTCACCGCTTCTTATTTTTGTTGTATTGCTTGCATTAGGTCTTTATTTCTTGCCAGATATGATGATTAAAGGGTTTATGTGGTTTGGGAGAATAATGGATGCGGGGATTAAACTCGTATTAGTGTTCTCGATTGTAGAAATTTTCACCGGGCTGTTTTCTAAGGTATTTGGTGCTTGGGGATTTCATCCAATCATGGCCGATAAGGCGGATCAGTTTCGTGCCCTGGAGACGGCAGGATATATCGGAATAATGCTTGCAGGTGCTTTTCCAATGATTTATCTGATTCAGAAATATGCTGGCAAGCCCCTTGAAGCAATGGGTAGAAAAGTTGGATTGAGCAAGGAGGGGAGTGCAGGAATTCTAGCCACGGTTGCCAATATATTAGCGATGTTCAAACTTATTAAAGATATGCCCCCAAAGGATAAGGTGATTAACATTTCCTTCTCAGTATGTGCTGCCTTCTTATTAGGGGATCACTTATCCTTCACGGCAAACTTTCAACCTTCCTTAATTTTACCTATCATCGTAGGGAAGCTATCTGCTGGTGTTATCGGAATCGGTCTGGCTTACTGGCTGTCAGTTCCGAAGGCTTTGGAATTAGAGAAAAAAGATCGTGAATTAGGTGTTATCGGTTTGAATGAATATAAAGAAAAAAACCAAGAAGAAGAGGACAATAAAATTCAAGTGGTTTAAAACTGAGGTGAGGTTTTGCTAAATAAACAGTTGGAGCGAATTATCAGTGCAGGAATTGATATTGGCACAAGCACGACGAAGCTTGTTATCAGCGAGTTTTCACTTATGAATGTGGCGGGCGGGGGACAGGTCCCGAAAATTGAAATTACCGATAAGAAAGTTCTGTATCGAAGCCCGATTTTCAGGACCCCGCTTTTATCGGATACAGTGATTGATATCCCGGCGGTTCAAAGAATAGTAGAAAGTGAATATCATCATGCAGGTATCACGATGGAAAAGATTCAAACAGGCGCAGTCATCATCACAGGAGAGACGGCAACAAAACAAAATGCAGAAGAAATGGTACACCAGTTGTCTAAAGCGGCAGGGGAATTCCTCGTCGCAGCAGCAGGACCGGATTTAGAGGGAATCATTGCCGCAAAGGGTTCCGGTGCTTATCAACATTCAATAGAGACAAGAAAAACTATAGCAAACATTGACATTGGCGGGGGAACAGCAAATATTGCCGTATACCGTTCGGGTACGCTTTGCGGTACATGCACCTTACACATCGGAGGCCGTTTGATGGAATGGGAGGGGGCGGAGATGAAAGTCGCTCCTTCGATTGAACAATGGCTGAAAACAAAGGGGTATTCTCCTTCGAAAGAGAATAGGGGAATAATTACAGATGAGATGGCTAAGGTGCTGGCGAGGTTTTTGGACAATTCATATACGAAAGAAGACGAACAGCTTTTAGTAGGAAAGGTGCCAACTTGGACAGGTCGCATTGATGGATTAATGTTCTCGGGTGGAGTCAGTGACTGCATGTATCATGAAGAACTGATGTGCACCAGCTTTCAGGATATTGGCATGACTCTTGCCACTTCTATAAAAGAAAATAAAGAATTGGCTTATTGGGAGTGGGAAAAGCCAGTTGAAACGATTCGTGCGACTGTTCTTGGAGCCGGCACCCATACAACCGAGATCAGCGGGGCAACAATTGAAGTGAATGATTCCCACCTACCGGTACGAAATATCCCAGTCTATCGGATCGATTTTCAAGGCGTTCTAGAGCAAGGTATCGAGGGAATGACAAAAGCGGTTCAGGACGCGATTACGATATATGACCCCCAGCGGGAAGGACAGAATTTTGCCTTTTATTTAACGAACCTACCATATCTATCATTCCGGGACATTCAGCTGCTTACGTTGGCTTTTACTGAGGCACTGAAGCAAAAACCGAATCAGCAGCAGCCGCTGATAATCGTCATGGATAGTGATTATGGAAAGGTGCTTGGTCAGACCTTACTAGCGAATCAGCCGGAACAGCCGGTTATCTGTATCGATCAAACACAGGTGGAGCATGGTGATTATTTAGATATAGGAAGGCTATTGCGGTCAGGGGTTGTGCCGGTTGTTGTTAAAACACTAACTTTCCACAACTAAGAAATGGAGGAGGATATGATGAAATTATCTACACAATACTTTGGGAAAACCTATCAATTTACTTCACTAAAAGACGTCTTGGCCAAGGCAAACGAAGAGAAATCAGGGGATAGACTTGCAGGGATTGCAGCTGAATCGGTCCAGGAACGGATAGCTGCGAAATCGGTACTAAGCGAAGTGACTTTAGCAGACATTCGAAACTATCCATTACTCTCTCCGGATGAGGATGAGGTGTCCCGAATAATTGATGGACTCATCAATCGTAGCATCTATCAATCTGTGAAAAATTGGACGGTTGCCGAGCTGCGGGAATATATTTTAAGTGATGAGACGACTGGCGAAGAGTTAATGAGGATAAGTAGAGGACTAAATAGTGAAATGATTGCTGCTGCAACAAAGCTCATGTCGAATCTCGATCTCATCCATGCAGCCAATAAAATCGAAGTGCTTACCAAAAACAATAGTACGATCGGATACAAAGGAACACTTGCCTCCCGTCTTCAGCCTAACCATCCGACTGACAATGTGGAAGGGATGCTAGCTTCATTAAAGGAGGGGCTTTCCTATGGAATTGGGGATGCACTCATTGGAATCAACCCTGTCGATGATTCAGTGGAAAGTATCAAAAGGTTGTTAAATGCCACTCAGGACGTAATTCAAAAATGGAATATCCCAACCCAAAATTGCGTACTTGCTCATGTGACCACTCAAATTAAAGCCGTACAGCAGGGAGCACCCGCTGATATGATTTTTCAAAGTATAGCCGGAACGGAAGCGGCCAATCGTTCTTTTGGAATTAGCGTTGAATTGCTTGAAGAAGCCAATGAGGTAGCAAAGTCTTATGGAACCGGCACAGGTCCACAACATCTTTATTTTGAAACGGGGCAAGGTTCAGAATTATCAGCGGAAGCCCACTTTGGAATTGATCAAGTGACGCTTGAGGCCAGGAACTATGGCTTTGCACGCTATTTTGATCCGTACATCGTCAATACGGTCGTCGGATTCATCGGTCCAGAATATCTTTATAACAGCAAGCAGGTCATTCGCGCCGGATTAGAGGATCATTTTATGGGGAAAATGCATGGCCTGCCGATGGGAGTGGATATTTGCTATACGAATCATATGAAAGCGGATCAAAATGATATTGAGGACCTGGGTGTTCTTTTATCCGCGGCTGGTGTGAATTTTATCATTGCTACTCCAATGGGGGATGACTGTATGTTGAACTATCAGTCTTTGAGTTTCCACGATATTGCAACATTGAGGCAAACGATGAACAAGCGACCTGCACCTTTATTCGAATCTTGGCTAGAGAAGATGGGTATCATGGAAAACGGCAAGTTGACGAAACGCGCGGGTGATCCGACTATTTTTAACCGTTAGGAGTGGATGATATGGGAATAAACGAACCATTTAATAAGGAAGAATTGGAAGCCTTGATAACGAAAACTCCTGCTAGAATAGGGATAGGCAGAGCAGGGACACGTCCGAGGACAGATTCATGGCTGAAGTTTAGGTTTGACCACGCTGCGGCGGTTGATGCAGTATATGGTGACGTTAGTGAGGTTTTATTGAAACGGTTGGATCTGTTCAAAGTGAAAACGAGGGCGAGTGATAAGGAAGTCTATTTGCGTCGTCCGGATTATGGCCGAAAGCTTTCGGACGAAGCAAAGCAAATGATTGAAGCCAAGTGCATAAAGGGCCCTATGGTTCAAATCATCATTTCAGATGGCTTGAGCTCCAAGGCAGTGGAAGAAAATGTGGAAGACGTTTATCTATCTTTTAAACAATCTTTGCTAAGGGCAAACTTGGATGTCGGTACTCCCTTTTATATTGAAAAAGGCAGAGTTGCTGTGATGGATGATGTAGGTGAAATTCTTAGACCAAAGGTCATTGTCTTGTTGATCGGCGAACGACCGGGACTTGTCAGTGCTGAATCACTGAGCGCCTATTTTTGCTACGAACCTTGTTTGGGTACTATTGAAGCAGAGCGGATGGTTATCTCTAACATTCATAAAGGCGGCATTCCACCGGTCGAAGCGGGAGCACATCTCGGCACGGTCATTCAAAAAATCCTTAAATACCAAGCAAGCGGTATGTCACTCGTGAAGAAAGAAAATGAGGAAGAAAAGAGTACGGGATCAACTTGAATAACAAAAATAGAGGAGCTTATAGCTCCTCTATTTACTTGTCCCTAAATTCCATAATCCAAATGGGTTGTAGAAAGGATGGTCTTCTTCGTATCTAAAGTCTTGAAGACCCGTCAATATATAGGTGGGTGCATCTGGTTGTACACAAAAGGTTTCACCATTTGTAAAGATGGGTCTTTCTCCTGCATGATAATAATTAAATGTGTTAAGTAAATCAGCTGCCTCTTTTGGTCTCATCGTGTTAAGTGTCACGGCATCTGGTAGACCAAATGCTTTCATTCCAAATGAACAATAATAATCTTCCTCGCCAATAATCGTAACAAAATGGGCATAAACCGAGAGAATATCCGGGGTATGATGAAGTTGTTGCCAATCCTCTTTTGAATGTGCAATGCCTGTGGTTTCTATTTTTACAGCCGTTCCACCAGCCTTCAGGATTGCTGCCCCAGCATCAATCAAATCTGTAATATTTCCAAAGTCAGATACATCAGCAATTATATATACCGTAAAAGTATGATTATTGATTTCCTCTAATAAACGCTCCGAAAAGGCCCCTTTACTGGCATAGGAAAAGGTCTCTTTTAAACTCGGTTCATAATCATAGACTTCCACTTGGAAAGTTATGTTTTTATCCTTGCTATGCAAAATATGACCGGCTAGCAGGTACCCTTCACTTTGAGAAGCCACAGCTTGAATCAATTCTGTTCGGTTTTTCCACTTTCCAGGTATCCCGATAATAATTTGAGTATCCGTCATGTAGCATCTCTCCTTTGTAATCATTTTATACTATACTACTCTTGGCGTTTTCCATAGTATTAAAAAAAACAAAGTGCCAAGTTGGGATCAATTTGTCCCTAGAGATGATGTGCAGGACTTTTTCAAATTTATACAATTGATGTATAATATAATCTAGTAATCGTATAGCATATCTTCCGTGGAATTTATTTATGGATTTCCTTGTAGTTATATGAAAAAATGCTGTAGAGACAAGAATTATAGTAATCAATTTGTGTATATTCAATGATGAAAGAGAGTGGAATATAATGGGTCGTAAGTGGAACAATATCAAAGAAAAAAAAGCTTCAAAAGATGCAAATACAAGTCGTATTTATGCTAAGTTTGGACGTGAAATTTATGTAGTGGCCAAACAAGGTGAACCAGATCCAGAATCCAATCAGGCTTTGAGAGTTGTACTTGAACGTGCGAAAACATACAATGTGCCGAGAGCGATTATTGACCGTGCGATTGAAAAAGCAAAAGGCGGTTCTGAAGAAAGCTATGACGAACTTCGTTATGAAGGCTTCGGACCAAATGGATCAATGGTTATCGTAGATGCGCTGACAAACAACGTGAACCGGACGGCATCAGATGTGCGTGCTGCATTTGGTAAAAACGGAGGAAACATGGGAGTCAGTGGATCTGTAGCCTATATGTTTGATGCAACGGCAGTTATCGGTATTGAAGGTAAAACTGGAGACGATGTGCTTGAACTATTAATGGAAGCGGATGTTGACGTACGTGACATTATTGAAGAAGAAGAATCGGTTATCGTTTATGCTGAACCTGAACAATTCCATGCTGTACAAAAAGCATTCAAAGATGCGGGCATTACGGAATTTACAGTAGCAGAGCTAACGATGCTTGCACAAAATGACCTAACCCTTCCGGAAGATGCACAAGTACAATTCGAAAAAATGATCGATGCATTAGAAGATTTAGAAGATGTTCAACAGGTCTATCACAATGTGGATCTTGGGGAATAAAAAAGTTGAGCAGACCTTTGCTATGTAATCAAAGGCCTGCTTATTTTGTATTCATGGGGCACTGAGAGCCTGGTATGTAAATGACGGACGTTTCTTTTATGACTGAAAAATCATTGGCAGTTCCATTTTGAACCTCAGCTCCTACTAAAGAAGATATTAAAGGCTTTAATGAAGGTGCATAACAGGGTTGAAAATAAAAGGAGAGAAGGATAGATAAAAGCGAATTAATTTGGCTTTTATCTATCCTTCTCTTTTTCGTTTAATCTGCTAACAATCTATTATTCTTGTAAGTCGATACCGTAAAGTTCGCGGTCTTTTTTTACCTGCTCTAGTTCGGAAATGGTAACTAGTTGATATCCTTTGTCATGCAATTGTTTGATGATTTCCACTGCAGCCTGGGCGCTAGTTTGGTAAATATCATGCATAAGAATGACTTTACCGTCTTTGGCTTTGCTCATTACTTTGCCTACAATCTTCTTTTTACTGCGATTTTTCCAGTCTTCAGGGTCAACATCCCAAAGTGTGACCTTCATATCTTCCATATATTCCCGGACATTATCGTTAATCGCTCCATATGGGGGACGAATAAGGTCTGGCTCAGTTCCGGTAGCTTTTTCAATAGCGTCTTGAGTCTGCTCAATTTGACTTTTGATTTTTTTCTTGCTTAGACGTGTCAATTGCGGATGATCCCAGGAATGGTTGCCGATTTCATTTCCTTGTTCAGTCATCTTTTGCAGCACCTCTGGATAGTGTTGCACGCGGCTTCCAAGCACAAAAAAGGTAGCATGTGCATCATACTTGTTTAGGGCTTCCAGGATAGACATAGTATGACTTGGATGTGGCCCGTCATCGAACGTTAAGGCGATTACCTTTTGTGAAGGGTCAATCCATTCATTTTTCACTGGGAGCTTGGCGACGACATGTTTCGGTTGCCATTCCTTTACACGATCCTGATTTAAATCTTTACTTTGATATGAATCTAGCAAACTATTTTTGAAAAGTTCTTTATTAATAGCGATGGTATGAGTCTTAGATGAGTCTCCATCCTCATCAGTCTTTACATAGAATACAAGCGTATTTTTCAGCACTGAAAAAGAATCAAAGTTGGCTGCTTTTAGTTGGGTTTTCTTCTTAATAAGACTTTTCGAAATGCCTTCTTCTTTACTCTCGGTTAACTCTTCAAAAACAATGTCAGATAAAACGGATAAATAATCAGTATCCGGGGCAAAAATGTCTTCTATAGAGAGTTTTTTCTGAGATGGAATATCATAAGTGAAGATCCGGGATCCGGACTGCTTCTTTCCTCCTACTTGTTCATATTTATCGAAGGAAATGGTAATGGTTTGCTTGCTGAAATGGAGTATCGTATAAGTGAGGTTAAGCTCAGAAGACGCTTTACCGCCAATGGCTTTCCATTTCTTTTCGTAATCTTTTATTTCTTTTTTTATGTAAGCTTCTAGTTGCATGTCGATATTTTCTATATGAAGAACGGGCCTGCTTACTGAATACCCGCCTTTCGTATCATCTTTTACAAACGTTTGAATATCAGCTTCTGGGTAATTTTGATCATTTGAATAAGCCGAAACAGTTTTCTTCTTATCAAAAGCTAGGCTTTTTATAGCTAAACCCATTGCTCCCACTGCAGCTGTTAGACAAAATAGAAAAATAAAGACCTTTTTATAATTTAATTTCCTCATGATGCATTCCACCTCGATAATCATTCTACTATATAGACGCGCCAAAAGCCTTAAAAGTTTGTAAGAAATTTCATTTTTTTATATGAAAATCTTTCTTTAGCCATTTTCAAACTTTTAAAGCCCGTCGAGCGTCTATTCTTTGTACCTAGGATACGTAATTTAAATGTAAGGAGCTCTTTAAGGGAATGAAAAATCTAGATATAAATCAATTAATAGCGGCCCGGATAACCGAACGGCAAGAAAATTTGTACAGACTTGCTTTTTACTATGTGAAAAATAAAGAGGATGCGCTTGATATCGTGCAGGAATCAATTAGAAAAGCGCTAGCCTCGAGCAGCAAAATTAAAGATGCTGCTTCTATAGACAGCTGGTTATATAAGATCATAGTCAGAACGGCACTTGATGTTTTACGAAAGAATAAGAAACTGACAATTGCGGATGACGAAACAATAGAATACTTACGTAGTGGAGAGGAAGATCACTATCGGGACCTGGATTTGCAAAGGGCCATGGAGGGACTTTCGATCAAGTATAAAACGGTAGTCATTCTTCGTTTCTTTGAGGACTTGAAGTTGGAAGAAATAGCGGAAGTGCTGGAAGAGAACGTAAGCACAATTAAAACGAGATTATATAAAGCACTGCAACTATTGCGGATCAACATGACTGAACAGGAGGAAACGAAAAAATGGAAAAAAAATTAAAGGATCTGCGAGAAGAGTATCTTCAAACACCAATCCCAAAGGAATTAAACGATGTCGTTCAAGCGGCCTTGAATGAAAAAACCAGGAAAAAGCCGAGGGTTGCCAGAACCATATGGATTACAGCAGCAGCGGCCATGCTGATTGTGACAGCCTCAGTAAACATGAGCCCAGCAGTGGCAAAAGCAATGAGCGACATTCCGATAGTTGAAAAAGTCATCGAAGTGATTACATTCGTTGAATGGAATGAAGAAGAAAATAATTCCTCAGCAGTAATCAAAACACCAGCTATTACAGGACTGGAAAATAAACAGCTGGAAAATAGCTTAAATGATAAATACTTAGCGGAGAGCAAACAGCTCTATAAGGAATTCACGGACTCCATGTCTACTCTGAAGGAAGGAGAAAATGGAAATATCTCGGTGGAAAGTGGATATAAGATATTAACCGATAATGACACGATATTATCCGTCCAGCGTTATACAGACAAGATTCAAGCTTCCAGTTCTACAGAGAGCCAATTTGATACAGTTGACAAGAAAAACGAAGTGCTATTAACGTTAAATAGCTTGTTTAAAGATGACCGCTATCTTCAGGTAATAAACAAGAATATTATGGAACAGATGAAACAGCAAATGGCTGAGGACCCAAATAAAATATATTGGGTGGAAGACGATGAATTTGTTGAATTTAAAGGTATCGATGCAACCCAAAACTTTTATATCAACAAAGATGGCAAGCTTGTGATCGCTTTTAACAGCTATGAAGCAGCACCAGGATATATGGGTGCAGTTGAATTTACGATCCCGACCAAGGTTATATCAGATCTTCTAGTTGGGGATCAATATATTCATTAAGAACTTACTTATTTAAACTTATATGTATGAAGAGCGATTTGTTTTTAAAACAGAGAACTCAAAATACTCGTTAATTAAAGACGAACCAAAGTTACGCGATTACAGTAACTTTGGTTCGTCTTTTGATTCCCCAAATTTCATCTGATCCAGTTCAAGCCTCATTTTTTCCGTTTCAATAAGAAAATTTGCGTGTTTAAGTTTTTCGAGTTCTAATTCGTCTTTAATCATATTGTGTTTAGTTTTTGCTTGTTTTTCGAAATGGCTCGTTATGATTCCAATAATGGGAATGGAAAATATCATTATTACTGTTACTAGACCTATCATATTTGTGCCTCCTTGTTTTTAAAAAGTATTTTTTCTATATATATTATACGGTGTATTGAATGGTTTTGGTTGGATTTTTTTTACAATACACTCTTTTTATTTGCTCTTATATTTTTCGAACCCTCTTTTTTTTGCACAGTGTATCTGTTGCGATGCGGTCGGGAAAGTTAGGTATTATATCATTGGTGATTCATCTTTATAGGCAAAATTGAATAGTGGTTTGCCCTTTTGGAGATTGTAAGATCGGTTTTCAAGGTGAGAAGCACTATTTTATTTTGAAAACAATTATTTAAATATACTAAATATTTATTTACAATAGAGCAAATAAAAGTTATTATACAATAATAAAAGGAGGGCTAGGTATGGCAACGATAAATAAACAGAAAATTGTGGATAGTGTACCTCAAAAAGGTTTTTTGGAAACCCCAAAGGACTATTCACCCTTTTCTTTACTGAGTTCTGGGAGCGTTTCTCCTATTATGGCATGAAGGCCATTCTTGTTTACTATATGTATTATGAAGTTTCTAAAGGGGGACTAGGTCTTGATGAACACACAGCCCTTGCCCTTGTATCCATCTACGGATCTTTAGTATATATGTCCGGTATAATTGGCGGATGGCTTGCCGATAGGATTTTCGGGACTTCAAAATCCGTATTTTACGGTGGTATCTTGATCATGCTCGGGCATATTGTCCTTGCTGTACCAGGCAGTCTCTCCATGTTCTTTGTTTCAATGGTACTCATTGTTCTGGGTACTGGTCTGTTAAAACCGAATGTTTCCAGCATTGTCGGGGAAATATACGCGGAAAATGACGATCGCCGGGATTCCGGTTTCAGTATATTCTATATGGGTATCAACATGGGTGCATTCCTTTCCCCGTTTCTTGTCGGTACAGTCGGAATGAATTACAGCTTCCACCTTGGTTTTGGGCTGGCGGCAATTGGTATGTTACTTGGGCTTATCGTCTTTGTTGCAACAAAGAAAAAGAACCTGGGCCTAGCTGGAACTCTTCCTGCTAACCCATTATCGCAAAATGAAAAGAAAACCGTATTCACTAAATTGGGAATAGCTGCATTGATTGTAGCTGCCATCATCGGCATCACTGCCACTAAAGGTATCTTAACGATTAAAACCTTTATTAATCTTGTAGGTATCCTAGGGATCCTTATCCCGACCCTTTATTTCATTTTCATGTATCGCAGCCCTAAAACAACTTCTGTTGAACGTTCACGATTGATAGCCTATATTCCTTTGTTTATAGCAGCTGTTATGTTCTGGGCAATTCAAGAGCAAGGTGCAACTATATTAGCAAATTATGCAGACAAACGGACACAGTTGAATTTTGCTGGAATAGAAATAAACCCGGCATGGTTCCAATCATTGAACCCTTTGTTCATCATTACCCTTGCACCAGTATTCGCATGGCTATGGATTAAACTAGGAAAGCGTCAGCCGACCGTACCTCAAAAATTCTCATTAGGTTTGCTATTCGCCGGTTTATCATTCTTGGTGATCCTGCTTCCTGTTTATTTCGGTGGATCAGACTCATTAGTAAATCCACTATGGCTTGTACTTAGTTATTTCCTTGTAGTGCTTGGAGAACTTTGTTTATCCCCTGTTGGACTTTCAGCAACTACAAAATTGGCTCCGGCTGCATTCTCGGCACAAACGATGAGCCTGTGGTTCCTGGCAAGTGCAGCAGCACAAGCACTAAACGCGCAAATCGTTAGATTCTACACTCCTCAAACCGAAATGGCTTATTTTGGAGTGATCGGCGTTGCTTCAATGATCCTTGGACTGGCTCTGATGGCCTTATCACCAAAGATTCAAGGTTACATGAAAGGCATTCGCTAACACTTAGCCAGCAGTAAGGAAAAAAGGAATAGACTATAAAATGAAGATGACCTCTGAATTAAAGGGGTCATCTTTTTTATTACAATGATTATCATGTTTTGTGCATCCGCCGGAAATCCCTATGTTTGAGTAGAGTGACATCATTCAACAATTGTCGAAAAAAAGGGCATCCAATGTAACCCTTTGCAGAATCCGGAAGTTAGTCTAGAATGTTTTCACATCAGGCTAATTCTTTTATGGAGTCAACGGGCCATTACCATACGCCAGTTGTTCAGCGTTTTGAGAGGTCCTGCTAACAAAACGCGGAAAATATACGCTAAGGAAGGATTAGCTTTTATTTGTATTGGATAAGCGGACGCGGCGATTATCCTATATTCTTCATATCAAAGGTGTATTCACCAAGAAAATTGATATGTTCCCATCTTAATGACGAAATATGTTTTAGTAAAACTTCTCACGATTTCCCTTTTTCCTTCAACAAATTTGTTAGATTTTCCAACCCAATGTCAAAAACTATTACCCTAAATCTCTTCCATTACGGATAGAAGTGTTTGAATTGCCCATATGAAAAGTAAAATTAAAAAATGAAAATAAATTGTAATATATTAAAAAAATTTTAAATAACTAGTAAAATAGATTAATATAGGTTTCGTTGTCAAAATAAAGAAATTAGGTTTTAAAAATGAAGAAAATTTCAAAACTAGGTTTCTTATCAATTATGTTAGTAGTTTTAATGTTTAGTAGTACTGTTGCGTTTGCGGAAGAAGGAGAAAGTATTGGTGTAACAACTGAATCACCTGTTACTGAAAGCGGGGGAATTACTGTTTTTGGAACTGGTACTCCAACTACCTCTCATAATTTAGTAAGTAGCGGAAGAATGACATTTTCTGGTTCTGCTCAAGGGTCAAATTTATTCACAAATAAGTATTTTAAAGGGAAATCTCAAGTTAAGGTTTATGTAAAGAATAACCATTCTACGAAATTAACCTTAAAAATATATAAAAGCACAAGTATTCTTTCTGTATATTCTGAAACTTTAGATTCAGGACATACATTAACTGCATTTCCATCTGGTTTAGATAAAAATGGACTATACTACATTAAATTTGCAGCTCCAAGTAATTTTAGCGGATATGTAGAATAAATACATATTATAAAACCTGAAAGACTAGAAGTGTCTTTTGTTGATGCTTTTAGTCTTTTTACATGAAACAAAATGGGGAATATTCAAATGACTTCTACACTACTTAAACTAATTGCATTAGTTTCTATGTTTATTGATCATACCGGGCAATTCATCCCTGATACTCCAGAATATTTTAGATGGATTGGCAGGTTGGCTATCCCAATTTTCATATATTGTGTTGTTTTAGGATACAAACATACACCTAACAGAAAGAAATACATGTTACGTTTGTATTTTTCAGGAGTTGCTATGGCCTTTATTAATTTAGGAATTAACATTGCCTATAGCCAAACAGGGGTCATTATCACAAACAATTTCTTTGCAACTTTATTTGTAATTGTTCTAGTAATTTATTTATTGGATAAAAGACAGGTAAAACTATATGCGTACTTTATTTTATGGCAACTGATTAGTACTATCTTATGTGTACTTTTTTCAGAGATTATAGTAATTAATTTTCAGGCAGACCATTTATTTTATGGAGCAATATTAGGAAATATATTCTTTGTTGAGGGTGGTATTTTCTTTGTATTACTGGGTATTCTACTTTATTTAAGTAGAAGTAAAGTAGGAATTACTATTGTATATATCATTTTTCACTTGATTATCTTTACAGCTTACGCTAAATGGGGAGTTGTCAAGGACGGTATTATAAATCATTTATTTCCGTTTAGTGATTACCAATGGATGATGATTTCTGCACTGCCACTATTATTACTCTACAATGGGAAAAAAGGTACTGGATTAAAATATTTCTTTTATTTCTTCTATCCTATTCATATTATAATTCTTTTTTTGATCGGGATTAAATCTCCGTTAAAAAGTTTTGGAGTCGCAGGCCCCCTTATCCAATACAAATAAAAGCCAATCCTTCCTTAGCTTAGGAAACTTGGCTTTTTCGTGTCGAAATGTGCTTAGCGTATCAGGTGAAAAAATCATTTTGCAAAAACGTGAAGTATGTATGGAATTTGCCAGAGGAGGTACAGGATGAAAATCCGGCCAATCATATTCTTCATTTTATTAAGTGCAGCCGTGCAGATAATTGGTTTAACAGTTGATTTCCCATGGAAGGGAATCGCACTGTGGACATTATCTGTGATCTTTCTTTTAATGGCAGCGTATTTCACGAAGTCCCCTGCGAAGAACTGAAAATTGAATCGAGAAGGAACCGGAATGAGATATGGTCTTATTCCGGTTCTTTTTGAAAAATTTATATCAGTTTGCTGCTTGAGTCAATCCTTTATGAATGGAGACTTCCTGAATGGCACGGTAGACAGTTTCGACCATAATATTCAGTTCTGTTTCTGACATGGAAAGAATGGGCATCATCGTGATGACGGGGCCAAGTTCCCGTATAATCAGACCATTCTCCCGAGCGTTTTGAATGATGCTTGAAACGATATTTTCTTGGATTGTGAACGGTTCTTTTGTTTGGCGATCTTTAACGATTTCTATTCCAATCATGAGACCGCGCTGGCGGACATCACCGACAATCGGAAGTTCATATAGTGTTTGCAGTTTTTCAGATAGCTGCTTGGCTTTTTTCTGGATGTCTTTGACGAGATCTCGTCTTTCTATTAGTTCGATATTCTTCAGTGCCAGGGCACAGGCTAGTTGATTCCCTGTATAGGTGTGGCCGTGATAGAAGGTTTTATGTTCTTCGGGCTCTCCTAAAAAAGAATTAAAGATTTGTTCGGTCATGATAGTGGCCGCCAGAGGCATATAACCGCCAGTAATTCCTTTACCGATACACATAATATCAGGGACGACATCTTCTTGTTCACAGGCAAATAATGTACCGGTGCGACCAAATCCTACCGCTACTTCGTCACAAATCAATAATATATTGTACTTCTTGCACAATTGTTCGACTGCTTTTAAAAAGCCAGGAGGGTGGGTAATGATACCTGCTGCTCCTTGAACAAGCGGTTCGATAATCAATCCTGCAATTTCCTCTGCTTGGTCTTGAAGCAACTTTTCCAGCTCATCAATACAATAGTTTTTCACTGCTTCTTGATCCCCGTATTCAGTCATGCGATATGTATAAGGAGAAGGAGTTGGAATCCGTTCAAATAGTAGTGGTTTAAAGATTCTATGGAATAAATCCATTCCGCCGACACTCACTGCTCCAACTGTATCACCGTGGTACGCCTCGTTCAGGGAGACAAATTTATTTTTATGTTGATACTTTACAGGATCGATATTTTTCCAATATTGATAAGCGACTTTAAGGGAGATTTCTACAGCAGCTGATCCTGTGTCCGAGTAAAAGACTTTCGATAAATGACCAGGAGTAATCTCTGCTAATTTCTTAGCCAGTAATATGGATGGTACATTTGCAGATCCTAGTAGTGTAGAGTGTGCGACTTTTTCAACTTGTTCAATGAGAGCGTTGTTTAGCTCTGGTTCATTATGGCCATGTACGTTGACCCATAATGAAGCATAACCGTCCAAGTACCGATTGCCTTCTACGTCAAAAAGGTAGCTCCCTTCCCCGCGTTCAATGATTAGCGGTTTACTTTCTCGATACGTTTTCATTTGTGTAAACGGATGCCATACATATTCCTTATCCCATTTTTCTAAGTCATGACTATTCATTCTTGAACACCTCTTTTAGTTGTTGGGTAAATTCATGATTACTAAGTAAATCAAGTATGTAGACTCTCAGATCTTTTCTTACGTCGACAAATGTTGGTATGCAGGCGAGGTCAGCGAGTCCTGTGAGTTTTTCAACGGTTAGGATATTGTCACGATGAATTTCATCGTCGGGCCGATAATGGTTATATAAAATAGTTTTAACGCTAATATCATGCAATTTGGCATACGAATGCGTAGTTATAACATTATGAATCGATCCTAAACCGCTTGTAGAAACGAAAATGACTGGCATGTTGCAATCTCTAATTAAATCGGTTGTCATATAGAAACTGTCCGCTCGTTCAATGAGTGGTACGGCCAATCCCCCAGCGCCCTCGACTAACACGACGTCATACATTTGTTCGAGTTCGTGAACTCGTTCCACGACCTTTTGCTCGTCGATTTGTTGCCCTGTTAACTTTATAGCTAAGTGTGGAGATGTTTCTGGTTCAAGCATGTAAAACCCAGGTGCCTTTACACCAATTTCCTGCTCAAACCAAGAGATGTCGGGGTATGTATTCGTTTCGTGAATCAATCCTGTTTGAAATGGCTTAAATATTGTGACGCTTTTTCCCATTGTTTGAAGAGACATATAGAGTAAACTCGTGGCGACGGTTTTTCCGATATCCGTGCCAGTTCCGGTTATAAAGTAGGCTTGGCCCATGGGTGTTTCAGCTCCTTCATTTTTGTAAATCGTGCAATACGCGGCCTTACTTGCTGAATGATGATGGCACATAGAACACACAGCAACAAATCACCGGGTGCAGGTAGTAAGAAGCCGTAAAAAATTGTCTGGTAGATTGAAAGAGGCGTTTCTACAACCCACTTCATCGCTCCATAAAGCCATATACAGCCAAATAAATAAACAGTCAGCAATGATGCTAGGTTAGCGAAGAAAATGGAACGAATCGTGGAGAGATTAAGCCTGTTAATCAACCATCCATTCACATAGGCCCCGAGTATATAACCAAGCAAATAGCCGAAAGTGGGCTTAAATATATAGCCAAAACCTCCGCCCTCGGCAAACACTGGCACTCCTATAAGACCGATTAAGACGTAGCATAATTGACTAAGTAACCCGAGACGTGGTCCTAGCAGCGCCCCTGCCAAATAGACTGCTAGAATTTGCAGCGTGAAAGGTATGTAGGGAATAGGGATCTTTATAAAGGCGCCAATGGCAGTTAACGCAGTAAATAGGGCCACGTAAGAAATCGTTTTAGCTTTCAAGTTTTCAACCTCCTTTTTTGAAATTGGTAGGTAAAATGCCCACTATTAGTGTGCATGATTTATATTTTATATGTCAACCATTTATTATTTTAGTTAACATATAAAACGCTATTAAAAATGACAGACTTAGAAAAATATTGAAAATTAGTAATTGAACAATATTTTGTTTGTGTGTTATTATTCATTTTATATGTTAACCATTTTTAAAATATAGTTAACATATAAAAGCTTGGAGGGAACAAATATGACAGGAGAAATGTTAATACAGCATGAACTTTCCAGAGAAACAGCGGTATTTATGGCGCCCTTTTTTTCTGATGAAACAATTCTTCGAAGAAAATCCAGTCATCAGCGAGAATGGCAAGAAGCTCCACTCATAGGTAACGAATATTGGAATCTTGTATATCAATCGGTTTATGAGGTTAAGGAAAGATGATTTGGGAGAAGGAACTAGAAAAGATTAAAGAAGGAGGACTTTACAGACAACTACAAACCGTTGAAGCAATGAGCGATCAAGGATATGCCATGGTGAACGGGCACAAAATGATGATGTTTGCCTCCAATAATTACTTAGGGCTTGCCAATGATCAGCGCTTAATCGAGGCTTCTGTTCAAGCGACCCAAAGATTTGGTACGGGTTCTACTGGTTCACGATTAACAACTGGCAATACAATTGTCCATGAAAAACTAGAAAAAAGACTAGCTGAGTTTAAGCAAACGGATTCAGCGATTGTGTTAAACACAGGGTATATGGCTAACATAGCAGCGTTAACGACCCTTGTTGGTAAGGACGATCTCATTTTATCCGATGAGATGAATCATGCCAGTATTATTGATGGCTGCCGTTTATCACGTGCGGAAACTATGATTTATCGTCATGCTGATTTACTTGACTTGGAAATGAAACTCCAGATTAATACCCGCTACAGGAAAAGAATAATTGTAACGGATGGCGTCTTTTCGATGGATGGTGATATTGCGCCATTGCCAGGCATTGTCGAACTTGCCAAGCGTTATGATGCACTTGTTATGGTGGATGACGCACATGCGACGGGGGTTTTAGGCAAAGACGGAAGGGGAACTTCTGAACATTTTGGACTGAAGGGGAAGATAGATATCGAGATGGGGACACTCTCCAAAGCTGTTGGTACAGAAGGAGGGTATATCGCTGGAAGCAGGTCTTTAGTTGACTATGTCTTAAATCGAGCCAGACCGTTTGTCTTCTCTACCGCCTTATCAGCAGGAGTAGTAGCAAGTGCACTTACAGCAGTCGATATCATTCAATCAGAACCTGAACGCAGAGTACGCATTCGAGCCATGAGCCAGCGTCTTTATAATGAATTAACCTCCCTTGGCTACACAGTGTCGGGGGGAGAAACTCCGATTCTTGCCATTATTTGCGGAGAACCGGAACAGGCCATGTTCCTTTCGAAAGAATTACATAAGCACGGAATTTATGCACCAGCTATCCGTCCGCCAACGGTACCATCTGGAACTTCGCGCATTCGATTTACGTTAATGGCGACACATCAAGAAGAACAAATGAATCATGTTATCGACGTGTTCAGAACAATCCGTACCAATAGATACAAATAGGTTGTTTGATTTTCAAGGAAGTTTATCGCGGCGAGGGCGTTAAATAAAGTCATAAGCTAGATTCATAGGATGAATGGGATGTACAACATATAAGAAAAGAGGGATTAGGTTTGGAAACATTGGTGAAAAAGGACTGGAAGATGCTAGCGGAGAACGTAATCAAAGGATATAAAGTAACAGCAGAAGAAGCACTTGCTATTGTACAAGCACCTGACAACGAGGTTTTAGAGATTTTGAATGCAGCTTTCCTTATTCGTCAGCACTATTATGGAAAAAAGGTTAAGTTGAATATGATCATTAATACGAAGTCAGGTCTATGTCCTGAAGATTGTGGCTATTGTTCGCAGTCAATCGTGTCGGAAGCTCCTATCGATAAATATGCTTGGCTGACCAAAGAGAAGATTGTTGAAGGTGCTCAAGAATCAATTCGTCGCAAAGCTGGCACGTATTGTATCGTTGCTTCTGGCCGTCGTCCGACCAATAGGGAAATTGATCATGTCATTGAAGCCGTGAAAGAAATTCGCGAGACAACGGATCTTAAAATCTGCTGCTGTCTAGGTTTCTTAAATGAAACGCATGCCAGTAAGTTAGCCGAAGCTGGGGTTCATCGCTACAATCACAACTTGAATACATCTCAAGATAATTATAAGAATATTACATCCACACATACCTATGAGGACCGTGTAGATACAGTCGAAGCTGTAAAAGAGGCCGGAATGTCTCCATGCTCGGGTGCCATTTTTGGTATGAATGAGTCTAATGAAGAAGCAGTAGAGATTGCCCTATCCCTACGCAGTCTTGACGCGGATTCTATTCCTTGTAATTTCCTCAATGCGATTGACGGTACACCACTTGAGGGAACTTCCGAGTTGACTCCAACTAAATGTTTGAAATTAATTTCGATGATGAGATTTGTTAATCCAAGTAAGGAAATCCGTCTAGCTGGAGGTCGCGAGGTGAACCTCCGTTCCATGCAACCCATGGCACTTTATGCAGCCAATTCTATCTTCGTCGGCGATTATCTAACAACAGCTGGACAAGAACCTACGGCGGATTGGGGCATTATCGAAGACCTTGGTTTTGAAATTGAAGAATGCGCTCTTTAACATAGTAAAAAAACTGCATATTAAACAGGAAGGCTGCTGAATCAGTAGCCTTCCTGTTTAATATGTCTCGTAAATGATAGAGCCTGTCTGGGAAATATCATAATCACCTAAAGCCTTGATTTCAGCTTGAAATGAATTTGATGATAAAATTCGCTTAACAATGTTTATAAGCTGTTCGTTTTTCGGAGATTTTAAAATAACAAGGTCATAACGCTCTGTAATTAATGGAACAAAGTCGATTCCAACGATTTTTGCAGCTTTTTCAATTCCCACACCTACATCCGCTATCCCAGCAGAAACAGCTGATGCCACACTTAAGTGATTGGTCTCTTCGTTATCATATCCCTTAAGGTTTTTTGAAGGGATTTTGTGAATCCTTAGCTGCTCATCAAGAAGAATTCGAGCTCCTGATCCTCTTTCTCGATTGATGATGGACAAGTCTTTTTGTTTTAAATCAGTCCAATTTGTGAGTTCTAAAGGATTTCCTTTTTTAACATATAAACCTGCTTTCCTTGAAACCAGATTAAGTAAAATATAAGGATAGCCTACCAAAATCTTTTTTATATAAGGAAGATTATATTCCCCAGTATCTCCATCAAACATATGTAAACTAACGATGTCGGAATCCCCATTGTACATGGATATAAGCCCGCTTAGACTTCCTTTGTTAGAGCGTAATGTTTTATAGCTGGAGTCCTTCTCAATGTGCTGCCCTAGTATATCTAACACCATATCTTGCCCGCTAATGACAAGGTTAAGAGAATCCTTCACATCGTTTCTATGGGGTTCGGCAACAGGAACTGGGGATGTACTGGACTTATTGTTATTAATATACATCTCCAAGTCTTTTGCATCCATTCTCATCTGCCTTCCCACACGGAATACAGGCAGTTCCCCTTTTTTAACAAGATCATAAATTGTCAATTTAGATACCTTTAAAAGCTGTGACACTTCCTCGATCGTATAGGAAAGCTCTTTTGACATGTGCATCCCTCCATTCTTTATTGTAGCTTAGAGTCCTTTGAAAAGTAAATTCACAGTAAAAAAAGGCATTGATTAAAACCTTTTATCTGTTTTATACTAGTTATAATTAGATATAACTAGTTATAACTAGTCAGAAAGGGAGAGAGACTTTGAAAAAAATATATCTTATGATTTTCTCGATTATGCTACTTGTGATAGTTGGCACAGGGTGTTCAAGTGATAAAGAAAAAGGCACAGAAAAGCAGACGCAACAAGCTGACGAGAAAGTAGAATTGACGATGTCAGCAGCCGTGAGTTTACAAGCTGCCTTAAATGACATTAAAACTGCTTTTGAAAAAGAAAATCCAAATGTGACAGTAAACTATAACTTAGGAGCTTCTGGAGCTCTTCAACAACAAATTTCACAAGGAGCACCTGTGGATCTGTTTTTCTCTGCTGCAGAAGATAAATTTGATAAATTAGTAGCTGAAGACCTAATTGAAGAGAAAAATGGAATCGACTTAGTAGGAAATGAACTTGTGCTGGTGGTTCCAAAGGAATCGGATAAAGAAATCAAGAGAATAGATGACATCACAAAGGCTACCAAAATTTCCATCGGTACCCCTGAGTCAGTACCTGCAGGGCAATATGCGAAACAAACATTAGAAAACCTAAATCTTTGGAAAGAGATTGAAGGTAAATTGGTATATGCCAAGGACGTTAGCCAAGTGCTTACATACGTAGAAACAGGAAATGTAGACGCAGGACTAGTTTATAAAACAGATGCCTTAAACTCAGAAAAAGTTGATATCGTCGCAACAGCTAAGGAAGATTTACACGACCCGATTATTTACCCTGTAGGCATGATTAAGGATAGTTCTCATCCAAAAGAAGCGCAGCTATTTTACGACTATCTTCAAAGCGAAGATTCTATCAAGGTTTTTGAAAAATATGGATTTGAAGATTTGAATTAATGCCGCAGTTTTGTAAAATAAAGATAAATTTCATTCTATAACAAAGGCCACCAATTTGGTGGCCTTTTCTTTTGTGCACCCGGCATGGGTGCAATCTATAGGGTGGAGAACAGAACCATGAAGGGTGTATCAAGTAAATGATTGTACTCCACGAGGTCTGTAACCTGTTCAGTGATGGACAGACAGCTGATCAGAAATTGACTACCTCTACTCTACAACTTTGCTCTCATCTCTTTTGGTTTTGGTCAAATAGACGACCAAGCCCAAGATTATAACGAGGAAGACCAAACTGGTTCCCGTCGTACCTAGACCAAGGCCACCCTTATTACGAGGCTGTGACAGATAGTCGCCAAGAGAGGCGCCGAGAGGGCGAGTCAAAATGTAGGCGATCCAGAAGGAAAGCACTGCATTTAGTTTGAAACCGTAGTGGGCGATGGTCACCACCCCAATCAACGCCGCGAACATAAGTGCTGACTTCCAATAGCCTATGTTGAGACCTTCTGCTATGAGGTCACCAGCTGCAGTACCCAAGGCAAAGGTGAACAGGATGGCCAACCAGTAGAACGCTTCTCGTTTGGTCGTGTAGATAGAGTGAATGGACAGTGTCTTCTCACTCGAGTACCAAGCCGCAAACGTCGCAAGCATCGCAACTGTGAAGATGATAGTTGTCGTCACCAGACTGACTCCGAGATTGTCCACGAGGTTGTCGGTAATCAGCGTGCCTACAACGCTAATCATCACTACCGTGAACCAGTAAATACTTGGCACATACTTACTCGCTTTGAATTGGAAGAAAAGCGTTATGATCAAAAGGACAGCCATGATTAAGGTCGTGTTGGTCAATCCCAATTTCAGATTTCCAATCAGGAAGTCTGCAGCCGTCTCACCCACAGTTGTTGCCATTATTTTGATGATCCAGAAGTAAATGGTGACTTCCGGAACCTTGTTCAACATCTGCCGCCCGATGGACGGACTTTTTGTATCATTCATTTATGATCCCTCCTTATCTTCTCTTGGGTTATTTCGTTTTCGATAAAACCTTATTTGCTTTTTCTATTGTTCCCTAGATTCACTATATCGAGTCAACCTTAACGCAACTTGAAAAAAGGATTAAAAATCAATTAAAAAGCGAAATTAAAAGCAAAATAATGCTAAATTGTAGAAAGAGCATTTCAATAATTAATGGAAGCGAGTAAAATTCAGGACTTTGGAGCAAATATAGAAGGGTATTGAATTATTAGCGGACGACAATTTTCTGTATTTAGGATGGAACTAATATTCCTAGCTAAATTCGATAAATACATGTGGATGTGGCTTCCTTTCCATATTGCACTCAAGTAGGAGGATTTTAAATGAAACAGCGTATTTTGGTTGTAGAAGATGAAGTCCAGATAGCAACGATATTAAAGATAGAACTCGAGTACGAAGGGTATGAAGTGCTTGTGGCCCATACTGGTAAGGCGGGGTTGGAAGCTGCATTACAGGGGGAATTAGATTTAATACTTTTAGATGTTATGTTACCTGAGATGAATGGTATTGAAGTTTTAAGAAGAATACGAAATGAGAACACCTTACTGCCGATCATCCTATTAACAGCTCGTAATATTACGATGGATAAGGTGACGGGACTAGATCAGGGAGCCAATGACTATATAACGAAGCCTTTTGAAATCGAGGAGTTATTGGCAAGAATACGTTCTTGTATTCGTCAGAATTCAATAGCTGCCAAAGCTTCAAAAGAACAGGAATCGATCTTATCAATTAAGGATCTATTCATTAATCTCGATACTAGGGAGGTTAACAGGTGCGATTTTTCTATAGCGTTAACCCCGAAGGAATTTGATTTACTCGTTTATTTACTATCCAATAAAAATAAAATAGTGACACGAGAAAATATCCTGATTAATGTATGGGGTTATGAGTATGAAGGGGAGACCAATGTAATCGATGTGTATATCCGTCATTTAAGAAAGAAAACAGAAGAAGGTTTTTCTGATCCAACGATTATTCAGACGGTAAGAGGAATTGGCTATACAGTAAGGGAGAATTAAGTAATGAAAATTACTACAAAAATTAACCTGATTACGACTGCTTGGATACTCTGTGTGTTGGTTGCCGTTAATGCTGTTGTATTTATTTCTTTTATGAAAATTACTGTAAACATGGAAGAGGATATATTACTTCACAAAGCGCAAAATATTATTGCTGAAATTCAAAAGGATGATTCTCCTCAAGAGATAGAAAAAAAATTAACCACATATTTAACGAATCATTCATTTATACGGATCATTCAACCTGATTCTCAAATTAGTAGTGAAGTATCCAGTGACCATTATTTGCTTACTAAATTTAAAGGAGAATTTTCAAGCGAACAAGAATCGCAAAGAAGTACAATTAGACAAGCGCATAAAGAAGAGCAAATATTAATTGTTAGGGTTCCTATCCTATCTAAAGGTAAAGTTGTTGAAACGTTAGAAATTGGAGATAGATTACTAGGACTGGAATTAGGGAAGGATGTATTACTTTCCATTCTGACATTTTGTACGCTATTAGGGGCGGGGTTATCGTTGCTAGGCGGCAGGTGGTTATCGAATGTAATTATGAGACCTATTTCCAATATGATTAATACGATGGAGGATATTGAACAAAGCGGTATACCAAAAAAAATCATCATCCAACATGAAACAAAGGATGAACTGCAAAAAATGGCTGTTACATTCAATCGGATGATGGGCAGATTGGATGCGAATTTGGATAAACAGAAGCAGTTTATTTCGGATGCTTCTCATGAAATAAAGACCCCGCTTACGATTATAAAAAGTTATGCTGATCTACTGCGAAGACGTCGTATACAAAACGAAGAGAAAGCACTTGATGTTATAGATGTAATTCATTCAGAGGCAACTCGTATACAGAAAATGACGGAAAGGCTGCTAGAATTAGCCGATACAGAATTGGAAAATACTTTAGATTATAAATCATTGAATGTAATAACTTTATGTCAGAACGTGTTTAATCAATTCAAAGAAGTCTATGATCGGGAAATAGACTTTCATTATCAAGAAGATTCCATTATGGTTATAGCAGATGAATTGAAGATAAAACAGGTGATCATTATCCTTTTAGATAACGCAATCAAATATAGTACAGACAAAATTGATGTGTATGTAAAGGATCAGCTATACTCTACGGTCATTAGAGTAAAAGATTATGGGATTGGAATACCTGAGAATGAAATAGAAAATATCTTCGAACGTTTTTACCGGGTGGATAAGGCTAGAAGCCGGGAGACAGGTGGAACAGGGCTAGGTTTGTCGATAGCCAAAAATATAATGAATCAACATAATGGGGAAATTAAAGTGGTTAGTACCGATGGAAAAGGAACAGAGGTGGTATTGTCCTTACCCAAAAGATAATCTGCTTCTTGCTAAATTCAGACTTGAATGGATGAAGAAGGTGCAAGATAATTTGCCGCTAAATACAAGAATGAGGTGTTCTGTGAGTGACACATATAGGGATGATTAGCTTGAGTATCTTATTATTGCTATTTCTCGTTTATACGATTGTTCCTACGGTATTTATTCGTGTATGCGGACTGGGCATAACCAAAAATATCAAGAGGAATAATAGGATAGCCTTAACTTTTGATGATGGACCTAACCCTGAATATACGACACAATTACTTGACCTTTTAAAAAGGTATAAGATAAAGGGTTCGTTTTTTGTTGTGGGCAGTAAAGTGAAAAACAACCCTGATATCATTAAACGAATGCATGAAGAAGGACATACAATTGGAATCCATCATTTTGATCATATTTCAAGCTGGGTCCTTTCGCCATTTCATTTAAGGAAACAGTTAGATATGACTGAAAAGGCCATAATGGAATGTACCCATGAAAAAGTCACTTTTTACAGACCTCCATGGGGCCATTTTAATATTTTTACGCAAATAGCCAGTAAGAAATATCAAGTGATCATGTGGTCAGACATTTTCGGAGATTGGAAAGTGGAAACATGCAAAAATGACCTACTTGATCAATTGCGAAAAACGTCAACAGAAGGTTCCATTCTCCTGCTCCATGACTGTGGGGAAACCTTGGGAGCGGATAAAGAAGCACCTCGATATATGATTGAAGCCTTGGAAGTTTACCTACAAGAAACAATAAAAAAGGGAACACAATTTATTACATTAAAAGACTTATAAACTGATTCGAGGGGATTTTATGAATATAGATAGTATCTTACATTTTATTGACTTATATGGCTATCTTATCATTTTTCTTTTTTTATTCATGGGCATTGTGGGAATTCCCGCCCCAGAAGAATCTCTTCTGTTTCTAATCGGAGTCTTGATTGGACAAAATAAGCTCTCTTTTGGTTTAGCTACGCTGAGTGCATTTCTTGGAGCCTTTATGGGGATGCTTATCGCTTATGTATGTGGGAAATACGTTGGGTATCATTTTATAAATAAATTTGGAAAATACGTGGGCATTACAAATGATCGCTGGGAGAAAGTACAGGGAAAGTATATGAAAAATGTCCAAAAAACAATTGTGTTTGGATTTTATCTACCAGGAATAAGACAAATTAGTCCGTATTTTGCAGGAATCAATCATATCCCCTTCTGTAAATTTCTCCTCTTTTCCCTGCTAGGCACGGTTCTCTGGACTGTCCCTTTTATAGTGGCAGGGTATTATTTGGGCAATGCCTTTCATATAAATCCGGAATATGTTCCACTTTTAGGTGTCGTATTCATAGTTTTTTTATTGATATACGTTTCTATCAATTATATGAAAAAGAAAAAAAAGAATGCCCAAAAATAGGCCTACTTCTTAAGGATGATTCCCGTCCCGATTGGAATAACCAGTTTCTACAATTGGTTTTCTAATCGGGCTATTAAGTTTAGAGATGGGGACTTAAGATACCTTGAACGTATCATTAAAAATTGATTAAAAAGAAAGTTTTTAACAAAATCAGTGATATATTGTAAGAGGAAAAAAGCTCTTGAACATGCAAATAGTCTTTTTTCTTAGTATGTAATCATCGTATTAAAAGAATGATTTCTATAGGAGATGACATATATGAAGAAGATTTTGTTTTTACCTCTCTTTCGCATGCAGTCAGGACATCATCAAGTTGCAGAGGCCTTAATGGATATGTTAAAAAAACATACAAGCGGAGTTACTTTGAAAAAAGTGGATCTGTTAAGTTATACAAGTAACTCTTTAGAAAAAATGATAACAACTGGTTATTTGAAATGGATCCGTTATGCACCTGAAACCTATAATCTAGCCTATAAAAACCTTTTTTACGTTTCCTTGCCGAAGGAACGTTCCTTTAAATGGTATCAACATATATTCTTGAAGAAAATGGAACAATTGATAGCGGAGGAAAAGCCAGATTTAATTGTGTGTACACACGGGTTCCCTTCCTATCTCTTAAGCCAGTTGAAAATAAAAGGGAAATGCAATATCCCAATTATCAATGTGTATACGGATTTCTTTATTAATAATGTGTGGGGAAGCAAGGGGATTGATTTTCATTTTCTTCCTACCCAGGAATTGAAAGAAAAGCTAATAATCAAGAATCAAATACCGAAACATAGTATGATGGTAACTGGTATTCCTGTGCATGAGGAAATCACTAAAAGAGCCCGTGGATTAAAAAACGCAGATCGCCCCAAAATTTTAATTTCAGGAGGAAACAGTGGTCTGGGTGGGATATTGAATTTAGAAGATGAGTTAAAGAAATCAACCGACTGTGATTATTTTGTACTTTGTGGTAACAACAAAAAGCTATATGATGCAATCGATACGTGGAATTTAGCTCATATTAACCCATTACCTTATATCTCATCAAGGTCAGAAATGAACAAACTTTATGAAGAAGTGGACGCAATCATTACGAAACCCGGCGGTGTCACCATTAGTGAAGCACTTCGAAAAAGGCTACCGATTTTTGTTCATTCAATGCTTCCAGGACAGGAGGAAATTAATCTACAGTATTTAAAAGACCATAAACTTGTATTTGAACTCAATCACAATTTATCATTTGAAAAACAAATACTCAGTATATTAAAGGACCATAAAAAAATGGATCAGTGGGATATATCCATCGAATCTTATCAAAGGGAAATAGAGTTGGAAAAACCTGAGGGAATGGTGGAAGTAATGAAATTGATCCTTAATCTTAGACAAGCAAGTAAGCCGTCATACCTAACCAATCAGTCAAAAGTTATTTATAGCTAGGGATAATTCAGTTAAAGTACATGGTGTTAAAATATCTGTTCTGTATTTGATGAATCGGCTGGAAGATTCGTTTAATCCAGCAGCAAATTGTAGTGGGCGCCATTGGGTGATCTACAAGGGGAATTATCAACAACGGTCGAGATTTTTTTAAGAGAAAAGCTGAAAATGAAAGAGGGAAGCTGAGTTATGAACGACTTTATCCAATCTATTCTACTTACACTTATGGATTATGGGTACCTTGGAATTACCCTCGGTCTTATGATTGAAATCATTCCAAGTGAAATTGTATTATCTTATGGAGGCTTTTTAGTATCCCAAGGAAACATCAGTTTTGTAGGGGCGGTTATTGCCGGAACAATTGGTGGAACCATCGCTCAGATCTTTGTTTATTTAATCGGATATTATGGTGGAAGACCATTTTTAGAACGATACGGAAAGTATATTTTCATACACAAGAAACATATTGAGCTATCGGAATCATGGTTTACTAACTATGGACCAAGTGTCATTTTTACGGCTCGGTTCATTCCGGTTGTCAGACATGCTATTTCGATACCAGCAGGGATTTCTAAAATGTCTTTAATAAAATTCACGAATTATACGCTACTAGCCGTACTTCCATGGTCTGTGCTTTTTGTATTTCTCGGGATGAAGTTAGGAAGCAATTGGGGACAGATTAATGAGATGGCCAAGCCCTATATCCAGCCAATCGCAATAGTTGCGGTTCTTATTATTGCAGGAATGTTCATTCGCGGGTACATGAAAAAAAAGAAAAACAAAGCCTTATGAAGTTTATGGATTTAAGGAAGGGTTGTTATGGAACATAATAGGATACTTACAAAAGCCTTTATAACAACAGAAACCGAACCGATAAACGTGAAAAACTTCACAACGAATCATCGATATTGACGGTAATAGCCTTCCAAGGGGACATTCGATGGAAGCAGTTGGGTTTTATAATATGAATTAATTAAAAAGACCACCAATTTGGTGGTCTTTTTAATTAATTTATGGGGAAATAGATTGGTATTTCTTCCTTTATTTTGAAACTTTATCATCCGTAATCCGTATATAATGTGAACGATAGTAGTGAAAGTGAAAAATCAACAAGGCCACATTTAAGAAAACACCATTTGGAATGGATGGGGTTAACGGTCGTTGTTTGGTTTCCTCATAACATTAAGATTCCTTTATTTATAAATTTGATTAAGGGAAGGAATATAGAAGCAATAGAATACTTATAAATAGTATAGAAAATGTATTAGTAATATTTTTTAATAGGACAAATATTCAAATGGCAATGGAACTACTTAACTAACATGTACTAGCCCTTAGAAAGGATGCTTTCATTCATGGAAATAAGGAAACCAACTGATTATGAATTTCAAAAGGTTTTATCACTTTCGCCACAAGCTGTTTTTGACGGCACATTAGGTGAAGTGAAGCCAACTAATCAAAAAATCAAACAACTTGTTGAACCACTGCTTGCAAAAGGGAGTTATTATGTCATTGCGATAGAAGAAGATCAACTAATGGGGTGGATTCTATTAGGAGCAAGTAAAGATCAGTTTACGGATAAGATGAATGGATTTATTTATGAACTGTTTGTAATAGAAGAATACAGAGGGAAAGGTATTTCTAAGAGATTAATGGAGTCAGCAATTGATTTTCTAAAACAAGATGGGCATTCTGAAGTCCGTCTAAGTGCTTTTGCCCAGAACAAAGCTATTAAGCTCTACGAAAAAATGGGCTTTAACATCAGAACACTTACGATGAGTTTGCCGTTATGACTCTTTCAGTGGATGTTTCGCAATAGAGGAATATGTACTTGGAGGATTGCTTAGTTGACTATGGGCAGATAATCCTGATAAAAAAGCAGATTTATTACATAAAAAAGGATAGTAATTAACCGTTCTAAAGCTTTTATCTATTAGTGTTAGACCTATTTACAGGGGGGATAAAAAAAGTGAATGAAGCAATAATTAGTTTTCTTATTATTGTAATGTTGATCATTGCGTTCACATACGGTCTCATAAGACAAATACGGCAAATAGTTAGTATCAGAAAAGGAAATAAATCAGATTATGTTCATTACAAAAGAACAGTAGTTGGAAACTATCTGAGTTGCATTTCATATGCGGGTTTTCTTATTGCCTATATCTTAAATGTACTTCTTGCATCACGTATTATACCTAGTGTATTTTTTACAAGTGATAACACCAGTTTCAGTTGTTTTATTTTTTTTGCCTTACTATTGATCGCGAAATTTGGAATTATTCCTAATGATTCAAAACAGAGGGATTTACAGAATTGATGATGTCAGAGGATGTTCAATATTCTTGTTATACAAATACGTTATTAAGAAAGAGGAAATATGAAAAAAATTCCGCTAACACTATTAATCATCGGAATATCCATTACCTTTGTCTTAAGCTTTGCCATGCCAGAGTTGGCAGGCAAAGTAAAAAACGATATAAGCTCTATGAAAATCCTATACTCCTACAGCGTTACAAAGTCATTCTTGGAACAAACCGAAGAAACAATCGAAATGGCATCTGTACCTCTGGGTAAAGTAAAGACCCAAGATGTTAATATCCGCACAGATGTTCAGCTTGAAGAAACACCACTGAATATTCAAGGTGTAGTGAAAGAAAACCTAAACAAGCCAGAAGAGTACAAACACGAAGTCACCTTAACTGGCCCCGAAAAAGGATTTACCTACCGGAAATATTATCTTACCAAAAATTACGATAAAGGAACTTACACAGTTATTCGGACTAATAAAATAACTGGAAAAGAAAAGGAGTATGCCGGAACGTACTATGAACCGAGTGCTCAGGATCCTATCATCGAGTGGTCACGTGACAAAAAGTAAAAAAGGTATGTGATTAGATGACAACTCTTATTACTACGCTTATCCCATTTTTACTATAGATAAAAACGATAGTCTAAACCAAGCCCCCCATTCTAGGGGGATATTTTTAATTAATGAACATGATTAACATGAAAGTCAGAGGAAAAATGGAAAAACCAGTTACGATTGAGAATTACAACCCAAATTGGGTTACTGAGTTCGAACATGAAAAAGCGAAGATTAAGGAAGTCCTAAAGGACAAACCTATTTGTGTTGAGCACATTGGGAGTACCTCTGTAAAAGACTTATGCGCAAAACCAATTTTGGATATAATGGCAGGCGTTCAACATTTAGATGAAGTGGACAAGTTTATTGATCCATTAAAAACAATTGGCTATGAGTTTGTCGCACATAAGGAGTTTCCTGAAAGGCGTTTTTTTAGAAAAGGCCAATGGAGAGCGGGTACACACCATTTACATATCTACAAATTCGGAAGTGAAGAGTGGAATAATCATCTATTATTTAGGGATTATTTAAGCACTCATCCTGATATTCGTAAACAATACCAGCAATTAAAACAAAACTTATCTCAAAAGCATCATTTAGATAGAGTGGGATATACTCAAGCAAAAGCCCCATTTATCCGATATGTCATAGAAGAAGCAAAAAAAAGATAAATAGTATGTGATTAAAAGGAGTATATCATTTCAATCTTTTTAGCGACCATTTTAGGCTCACTTCTCCTTACGATGGGACCAATTAATTGGAGGGGTGGTCGTAGATTGTTTTTTTAGAGGTTATATTCACTTAACAAGATCAGTATAAAACTTGAACTGTCAAAGTCTATGAAGTAAAAGCTGAAGAGTACTGAAAGAAAAATCAAATCTAAGAGTCGTTCGCTTTTCGGTTATTACATGTTCTCTATTATTCCATGGCAGATGTAACGGCAGTGGATATAAACTGCCGTTTTTGTGTGTGAAATCTTATGGTAATAGCCTTTTAGCATGAATTTCGAACAATAAGTTCCGGGGCAAACCGATATGTAATGAACGGAGCCTGAACAGGATTAGTTATCCGGTCCAATAATAATTCTGCTACTTTGATTCCCATTTGTTGGATAGGTTGTCCAATTGTTGTGATAGAAGGTTCATAAAATTCCGAATAGGCGACATCATCAATACTGATAATGGCTACTTCATTAGGAATCGAGACTTTTTGCTTTTTCAAATAGCTAAGGATTTCACGGAGCACTAAATCATTTCCTGCTACTATGGCTGTTGGAGGCTTTTCTGTATCGAATATTTGGGCCAATTTTTCTTGAATTTGGTTTTTGGGTAAAGAATAGATATCATCTTCTCTGACTTCAAAATCATAAGATGCCATTGCTTTTTTAAATCCTTCGATTCTTTCCAACCTTGGCGTGATAGGGATATCAATAGGTAAGGTTAAAAACGCGATATTTTCGTGTCCTTTTTCAGCTAGCATGGATACAGCTAAAAAGATTGCAGCGTGATTGTCTAAAAGGACGGAATCAGATGTCACGCCATCAACTAACCGATCAACGAATACCATAGGAATCGAATGATCGATTAGATAATTATAGACTTTAAAATCATTTCCTACTGGAAAAATAATGATTCCATCTACTTGCGTAGAAACCAGCAAATCAAGGTATTCTTTTTCTTTCTCTGGATCATCAGCAGAGTCACAAATGAATACCTTCATGCCGTGCTGCCGAAACTGTTCCTCCACGGTACGAATAATTTCGGTGGACAAAGTATGTAAAATATTAGCTACGAGAATGCCTATGACTTTTGTTTTTTTTACTTTTAAATTTCTAGCATTATCATTGGGACGAAAGTCAAGTTCTTGGATGACTTGCTCGATTCTGTCTTTGGTTTCAGCACTCATATAACGAAAACGTTGGTTGATATATTGAGAAACCGTACTTTTGGAAACACCAGCCTTCTCAGCAACATCTGATATAGTAGTTTTCTTTTTTTTATTCATGGCGTTCTCCTAAAGGATATTATTTCTTGAAAATGGATACCTTCATCATAACAAAGGAGCATAATGATTCCAACGCCATTCTTTAACATGAACAGGGATCTATTTTGTTATACACTGGATTTAAGAAACACCCTTAGCGCTTTTGGATGCACAGAAGCATAGTCAGCTAAATCAAAGTTTGGATGCAGAATTTCCATCGATGATTATATAAACGGTAAAAAATGATTTAATAAAAGAGATAGATAAAAAAGCAAAAGTTGGGTGAAATCTATAAATAAGTAGGTGGATCAAATATGTTAATAAAGTGGATAAAATGCCAAGTGAATGAGGAAAACAAGAGTTCATTTTCTAACGCACAAGAGGGTTGGGGAGATTTGAAACAGTTAGATGGATTTATAGGCCAAATCGGGGGATGGGATAAAAACAATCCGTTTGAAGCAGGCATTATTTCTTTCTGGAGAGATGATCGTTCTTACCAAGCATTCATGGAGCAACAGCATGATGGAATTTTCGAGAAGAGTAACCAAAGAAATACTTATTCCAATATCTCTGTTCAAATTTTCGAGAAAATGTTTAATACAAGCACAACAGACATGACAGATTTTTTAAGTAAGGGAAGTCTTCTTCGAGTGGCAGATTGTTTTGTAGAAACAAATAAACAACTTGAGTTTGAGCACATGCAAAAAGAAGTATGGAACAAAGGGATGATGGCTTCACCAGGAATGCTTGCTGGAGTATTTGCTGAAAAGAAAAATGGAAGATATCTGGTCGCTTCATTATGGGACAAGGATTGTTCACATCAATGGTATGTGGACAATAAAATGCCTGCCTTAATTCAGAGTTCTGGAGTCAAGGACCCTGCAATAAGGATTACAGGAAGTTTATTAAAAGTTAATCCAAAATGGATCGTTTTTTGAATGATCGGGATGTTTCCTTAAATCCAAAGTAGGTTCAGGTTGAATCTAAGTTGCCCATAAACAATGGCTATTGTTCAACAAGCTTTACGAAGTTTACGAGATGAAACAGATAAACGGGGTTTAGCTCAAGTATCTGCGAATCTACCCCTTTAGGATCCCCCAGCATATTAAACCCGACTTTATCTTTGAAAGAAAGAGATAGAATCGGGATTTGTTTTTATTAGATGTTTTAAAACTTTTTTGGGAATTGCTTGATAATCCCTTCTGTTAGGGTGTCTGCCAATTTAATAATATGATCTTCACCTTTATCAAAAGCAGAAATTTCCGCATCTGTATCCTTTTTAATTCTTGATACAACTTGGTCTGTAAGCAATTTTAAATGTGTATATAGCAATTCCTTTAATTCATCATTGCTCCAATTTGGATTGGCTTTACTAAGAAAAAGAGCAATATCATCAGCATTTTTATACCATTCAGCATTAAATATTTTCAGATTTTCCTGGTTTCCGCTTTTTGCTGCATCCACCACTTTTCCTGCAAGAACGATGTGCTCCCTTAACAGTTCAGCTAGTTTGTTGCCGGCTGCATCGCCATAATAAGGTTTGATTGCATTTCCTATATCATCCTGATTTTTTAATAACCTAGTCAGTACCTTTTCTTTGTCATCCAAATCTGATAAGGCACTTACCATATAGCTTCTTGTCCATATAGTATGGTCGATCCAAAGTTTCTGTAAAGTATGTTTTAGCTGTTCCGATGATTTACTAATACATTGTCTTTGTTGAGCCCCTTTTCCTTTTGCCTCAGTAGTTAGAGGAGAAAAGATCAAAGCAAAAGACATAAACAAGATCATTAACTTTAAAAACCGGTTTTTGATAAAAACCATCCCCTTTATAGAAATTTACATGCTATATTATTATTTGATTAATTTACAGATTTTACTCTATAAGGGACTTAACAGAAAAATGAGCAAAAAAAATTATCGCCGACTTTACGATGATCACCAATAAGCTACTAAAACCTCGATTTCATTACGCAATCGGTTTTTTTAATATGTGGAAATTCTATATTGACAGTGAAGGTGTATTACGAGTATAGTACATCTATAAGGTGTATGAACTACTTAATACATACACTCGTTATTAAATTTCAAATCGAAGTTTTTTCCTAAATAAATAGGGGGTAGTTTTATGAACGTTAATACCCGAGAACCGGTATATTTGCAAGTTGTGAGGCATTTTAAAGAACAAATTGCCATTGGGAAATTCGTAGCGGGACAGGAAATTCCATCCCGAAGAGAACTGGCGGCTTCACTGAACATTAATCCTAATACAGCTCAAAAAGCGTATAAAGAAATGGAGGAACAGGGTTTGATTCATACAGAAAGAAATTTTCCTAGTCAAATCACAACAAATGAAACGATTTTACAGGCTGTTAGACAGGAGCTTATTCTGGCAGCGGTTGATTCTTTTGTCGATGCTATTCGGCCTATTAATGTGCCAGTTGAAGAGCTGCTTCGAGTGGTTAAAGAAAAATATTCGGAAGAAATAAGGGAGGGGGAAGAAAAATGATAGAAGTAAAACAAATCTCTAAGAAATACGGCCGGAAGACAATCTTAGATGGTGTTTCGTTTACTGCTAATAAAGGTGAAGTCACTTGTCTGATCGGGATAAATGGTGTCGGGAAAACGACTACACTCAAAGCCATTATGGGATTGACGCCTTATAAAGGTGAAATCTTAATTGATAATGAAAAAATGACTAAGAACAGTTATGAAAAAATCACGTTTATTCCGGACGCACCGACCATGCTTCCATCAATGACGGTTAAACAGGCAATGGTTTTCATGGAAGATTTCTACACGTCATGGAACTCGGAAAGAGCTAATCAATTATTGGGATTTTTTAAACTGAACGAAGAGATCCCCATTTCGGAATTGTCAAAAGGCAACACAGCTAAGCTTAACCTAATGCTGGGTCTGTCCCTTGATGTGGATTATGTACTGATGGACGAACCATTTTCGGGCATTGATATGTTTAGCCGGGAGCAAATTGCCGATGTCTTTGCGAGCCACCTTATCGAAGACAGAGGAGTCATCATCACGACCCATGAAATCGGTGATATTGAACATTTAATCGATAAGGTCATTTTATTGGATAACGGTAAAGTCCTCAAAGAGTTCAATACAGAAGAAATGCGTGAAGAGGAAGGGAAATCAGTAGTCGATGTAATGAGAGAGGTGTACCAATCATGATGCGTTATTTAAAGCTAGTGAATTTTGAAATCAATCGATTTAGTAAAATATATATTTCTTTATTGTTGATAACATTGGTGTCGCAGTTAGTTGGAGTGATCATTGGAACAAAGAGTTTTCTTAATCGAGCCCATGATATCATGTCGGAAGAAAAAATATCAGAAGCCGCCTATTTTACTAATTATGGTGGTATTGATTTTACCCAAATTGCTAATTCTCTCTGGTTCCAAGGACCGATCGCGTTGAGTGCAGTTGCTCTTGTTTTTTACATTTTTCTGATTTGGTATCGTGATTGGTTTGGAAAGAATACCTTCATTTATCGCCTATTGATGTTACCGACATCGAGATTGTCAATCTACCTTTCTAAAGCTACGGCGATCTTCTTGATGGTGTTAGGGTTGATTGCTTTGCAGATTATCATTTTACCCATGGAAAATGCCCTATTTAATTCATACGTACCTGAATCGTTCTTGAACAAGGAAATGTCAATTTACTCCATTGCGAAATTTAATAGTGTCTTGAATTTGGTTATCCCAAGCACCTTCACACAATTCCTGCTTTCCTATGGGATCGGTCTAATGGTCATGTCGATATTATTTACAGCGATCATGTTTGAAAGAAGTTTCCGTATAAAAGGCATCATTTTGGGCTTGGTGTATTGCGGAATAGCTGCAGCGTTGTTTTTAACTCCTGTTTTCGTAATGGCAAGTGATGTTTTCTATTTTTACCCTGGTGAACTCGTGGGTATACTGATCGCTTTAGGAATCATTGTGACAGGACTATCGATTTGGCTTGGTTCCTGGTTATTGAAAAATCGCGTTACCGTATAACAACTATTAAAGGAGAGTGAACAAGGTGAAACGTTATATATGCAGCATCATTATTGGAATGGTTGTCATCTTAAGCATCGGAACCTATTATGTCAAAGTAGCTTCCTCCGCTTCCGGCCTTCCAAAGTATACGTTCAAGACGCTAGAAGGTAGTAGCAAAGAGCTTGATCCGGTAATCATAAATGGTTCTTCACTTGAAGCCAATCCCTATTTTGAATTATTAACGATTGAATCCAATCAAACAACATATGACAGCGAAAAGTCTTACTTTGAAAGCTTAACTGGAAGACAAGATGCTCAAATGGGAAGATTAATGAAAGAACATCGTTCATTTATGCGTGGTAAGGGTTTTATCGATTCTTTTTATGAAGACAGTGATTTCCTGGCTTACGCCTCGGTAAATGAAGATTTCACAAAGAGCGGAAACATGGAAGCGAAGTTTGATATCGCTTTATTGGAGAAGAAAAGCAACGATGAAAGTTCTTTCAGTTTGGAACTTCCTGATCAAGAGAGAAAAATGAATACGAATGTCGTGGATGTGCAATTGGTCCATTCAAAACTACAGGTATTAACGACTAATGATGTGAATTCCAACGATGACAAACAAACGAAAGAGGTTCATCTGTATACGATCGATTTAGCTAATAAGAAAGTAATAGGCGATAAAACTCTTTTATCCGAAACTTATAATGGCAATGACCAAGTCGAAGTTGGGATGCCAATTGATGTTGCTCCCACCCAGTCAAACAACATGATTTTATTTTCTGTGATCAAAGGGGTAAATCATGAGGATGGTCCATATGAGGAAAAGCCAAAAGAAAGCAAACTGCTATCTTATCATTATGAAACGGAAAAATTAGAAACGGTTAATGGGTCCGAAAAAGAATCTCTTAGCCTGGACATGGCAAAATCAGGATATGTTGATGGGGAAAACCTATACGCAGTTGATACCAAATCCGATAAATATCACATTAAGACGTTTGATCTAAGCAGTCAAAAGATAACGAAGGATCTAGAGCTAGATCTAGCTGTTCATAAGAATGAAGAATACTTCGCCACCGTTAAGAATGGAAAGGTGTATATCCTTCTAGGTAATGACAGATATCCAGAGGAAATGGATTATAAAACTAAACCGCCTCGATTGCTGATTGCCGATTTAAAGACCGGAAAGACTTTATATAAAGGTGAAACAGTCATTCAATCAGCAGATCAAAAGAAAACCAAAAATCATGGTTTTTATATAGAAAATATAGAAGTCAAATAAGGACCCCTATCACTAGAAGCAGTCTCAAAAACTATTGAGACTGCTTCTTTTTTTAGTGAAGGTCGAATTATTGAGGACGAATTATCCAGCAAAGGACGAATTAATACCAATGAAGGACGAATTATCTCTCTGAAGGTCGAATTAATACCAACAACGGACGAATTATCCCCAACAAAGGACGAATTCCCGTTGTGCAATAAAACTATTTGCTTATCTCAGCCTTATTCTTTAGATCGAACTCATAGCATAAAAGCATTAAAAAAAGGGATATCCCGTTACAGGATATCCCTTTCTAATTTCGATCAAATTGAAGCGATTTTTGCTCTTGCTGCACTTTCATTCTTGCCGTGCAAGAAGTAGTAAAGAAGAGAAGTTGCTATGACCACAACACCTAGGATGACATAAAGTGTACTGTAGCCTGTTAATGGAATGATTAAACCTAGTATATAAGGACCGAATCCAAGTCCAGCATCAAGCATGATAAAGAAGGTTGACGTTGCCATTCCCATACGGTGAGGCGGAGTCATTTTAACGGCGATCGCTTGCGAGCTTGATTGCATATTACCGAATCCAAGTCCAATAAGGAATCCGGCTGCCAATAAAGTGAAACTATTACTTGTTTGACTTAGAAGGAGCAGTCCGGCTCCAAAGATAATAAAGGCCGGATACATAATATAGTTAGATCCTTTACGGTCCATTAACGGTCCTGAGAAAGGGCGTGATAACAATACTGCTACTGCATAGACTACAAAGAAGAAGCTTGCTGTATCAACTAGGTTGATTTCCATTGCATAGAAACTGATAAAAGAAAGAACGCTAGAGTAACAGAAAGCTAATAATAGAGTAATAAATGAGATGGGCAGTGCCTTTGGCTCAATAAAGTTGGATAGCTTGAATCCCTTACTTTCAGATACTTTGATCGTTCCTTTTAATGCAGGTACATAAAGGAAGAATGCTGTAATCAAACTGATTACCCCTAAAGCAAGGCAGAAACTAAAAATCGTTTGAAAGCTTGCATGTTGTGTCATATAAAGTCCGATGAAAGGACCGATTGCTGTGGCCAGTGTTGCACTCATGCTGTAGTAGCCGATTCCTTCCCCTTTTCGTGTTGCCGGGATAATCTGAGCTACAATCGTTCCTGTCGCTGTGCTGGCCATACCCATTGCTATACCATGTATTAGACGGTTAGCAAGCAGAAAGGTAATACCGAAATCAACAAAATATAATAGTGTTGTCAAAGTAAAAAAGATTAGACCAATATACAATGTTTTCTTACGGCCAATCGAATCAATAAAGCGGCCGATGAATAGTCGCCCAATTAAAGTTCCAATAATAAATATCCCAGATATAAGGCCGGCTTGGCTTGTAGAAGCATTTAATTCATTTACTGCATAGATAGCCAATGTCACCATTAATAAATAAAAAATTAATGTTATGAAAAAATTGATGGAGGAAACAATAACAAAATCTTTCGTCCACAATTTTGGTTTGGATTGATCCATTTTATTATCCCCTTACTCTATAATATTATTTCTTACTTCGCTCATAATGCGGATGGCTGCGAGCTGTTCTTCTTCAGAGATTCCTTTTAAAATGTCCTGTTCGTATTGGTCAATGGTCACACGGACATCACTATATATCTTGGTTCCAAGCTCTGTAAGCTGCATTCTTTTTTCGCGTCTATCTTTGCTGGGAACATGCTCTACATATCCTAATTCTTCTAAGCGGGTAATGGTCCTGGTAATTGTGGGTTTTTCCACACTCTGATAATTTGCAAGCTCTACAAGCGTTGCAGAACCATAATTGGATAAGTAATGCAAAATTGACCATTGCGCTCTGTGCAAATTATGCTTGTTTAGCTGTATATTTAGATTATTTTCAAAAGGCCGGTACAGTAGCAATAGTTCTTGAAAGAATTTTTGGTAAGTCTTTATCAGAAACACTCCTTATAATATATAGTTACTGAGAGTAATTGTTACCCTGAGTAACTATAATAACAGAAATTATAGCAATATGTCCAGTCGCTTTTAAGGATCAGACATCATAGGTAGTTCTTTAATCAGGTATAGAAGCCACTTCATGAAATCGGCTAGGTTTTTTGCCAGAGTTAAGGGGGAATACACCTAGAGGAGATGATGTGAAGCATGTACAAATCAATGATTGCATTAGTTGCAGCCGCAACAATGCTAACTGCTTGTAACAGTAATGAAACAGATGAAAACACTAAAGAGGTTACAGAAAAAAGTGAACAGCCCGTGCAAACAGCAGATGAACAAGTAACACAAAATGAATCCGCACAAAACGAAACAACTCCAATTGCAGATCATGAGAAGTGGTCATCTTTACCTGAATATGGAAAGATAATCGAGCAAATCGGCAACGAAGATTATAATTTTAATAAGGAAACGGATAATGACAATAAACGCGTTTTTCTTATTGACCTAAAGGGTGAAAAACAATATAAAACCATTTTCGTTAAAAATACCAATCGCCTTAAAATCGTAAAAATAAACGGTGGCGGAGAGATTTTTAATGAGGTCATTAAATAAAAAGTCACTACACTAAGCTGTTTGACATCACAGAAAAAAGGGCTGTAATGACAGCCCTTTTTGTCATTTGTAATAGAAGAAAACTAATTAAAACCCGATAGTAAAAAGTGCAATCACTATGGCGAGTCCTATTATAACGAGTATTGTGGTTATAATTCCGGCATACTTCAACCGTCCTTTTTCTTTGGATTTGAAACCTAAAATCCCAAATATAATACTAGTTATCAAAAGGATAGGACCTAAGATGAAGGATACATAAGCCCATACTATCTGACTTCGGGATTCACCAACATCTCTAAAAAGTAAAATAATCAGTTATGCTCCTATGATACTTAAAACAAGTGAAAACAAACTATATTTACTCCTCAAAGTATCACCCCTAAATAATAAAATCTCGAGTGCATACTATCTATATGAAAAATAACCTTTTATACCCACTCAAAAAAACTTACAAGTAAGTTACTAAAAGAATGATATATAATAGGAAGGATCATATTCCTAAATCTTAAAGCAAGTAAACCACATCCAAAACCTGTTACTAAATGACTTATTTCGGATTTTCATGAGTAAAAGCAAATAGAATAAAACCAACTTTAGATAAATACATAGAGAAAAAGTGGGTGTGATATGAAAGGTGCAAAATTCAAGGAGTTTTTATTTGTATTTGGAACATATACATTTCTCATGTTGTTCTTTTTTAGTTTCACGGATATAAATTGGAATTATGATAATTTATATGATTTAAAACCCTATATAGGTGTCGTAGGGCTTATAGTTATGATCAGTTATATTGAAAGATCCCAGAATGTTTTAACAAAAATGAGTTACTTTTGGATTAAAATTTGTGCCATACTCTTTAGTTTAATACTGCATATAGCCTTCACTTCTTAAAGAATTATTTGAATTTGCAACTATACATAGATTTTTAAGTTATAAGAGTTATTTTTATGAAAAAACCTTTAATCCATTCTTTCGCACACTGAATCGTGTATACGGTTTTCAATATAGAAATATAAGGGGATATCTAGGAGGATGACAGTTGTCAAAAGGACTTATTCATCATATTGAGCTATATGTTTCTGATTTAAAAAGGACTGTTGATTTTTGGGGCTGGTTTTTAGAGGAATTAGGGTATGAACCTTTTCAGGAGTGGGAAAGCGGGAAGAGTTGGAGCATAGGTGAAATGTATATAGTCTTTGTCCAAGCAGAGGAACGATTTCTTGATGTTCCCTATCATAGGCGGAGAGTAGGTCTTAACCATTTAGCATTTCACGCGACTTCACGTCATCAGGTTGATGATATGACTCAAAAATTAAGGGACAAAGGAGTAAGCATTCTCTATACTGACACTCACCCATTCGCTGGTGGAAAGGAGCATTATGCTGTTTACTTTGAAGACCCAGATAGAATGAAAGTTGAATTGGTGGCACCTTAAGTATTTTCCATTATAGGGGGGTTAGTTTGATAAGATGAAGGAGAATTGCTAAGCAACCGCACTATATGATAAGGAGCTAACGACATCCATCTTTAGCTGTAGGTAGCCCTTTATCAGGTGTAGGAATAATTATTATAAGAATAGGGATAAGAATTGCCGTTTCCATTTTTCGGATTTTTCTCGTGTTCCTCGTGTTTAATGTGTTCAACCTCAAGGGTAATTGCATGAAGTAATATAAATGCACCAATAACTTGAATCCAGCTACCGACCAATAGAATCTGTTCCCCAATTACACTTTTTTCGTTTAAAACGTAAATATTACCGATCGCTGCTAAAAAAGAGCCTAAAGAAATGAAGCTATTTCCTATAATCGCAAGTTCCCTATAGGATGAATCCTCTTCAAGAAATGCACCTACTGCTTCAAAAGCTGCGCCAAGACCTTGGACTCCACTGCCAAGGGTATCTATTTTTACTCCCTCTTCCTCAGCACCATTTAGTTCAATACTTACTCCAACTGCATTTGTACTATTACCAGCAGCCTCAAGCCAAGCACCGAAGATGGTATATATTTGTGCTAGCTCCCTCTCAGGTTTTAACAGCTTAGTTCTCCCGATGGCTTGCAACGAATTTCCGAATGCTTCAATCCCATTTCCTTTTACGATTAAATCTTTCCCCTGATCGCTGTGGGTGAAAGTTTGCTGGGTCTGCCCGGTTGTATCAATAAGTGAACCAATAAATAGTATCCATGCTCCTGAAAGAATGAGGTCTTCTCCACGAAATGTCATATTCCCAAACGCTCCTTAAAAGAGGTTATTTTATATTATTCATAAACCAGTGTATGTTTACATAAACCTTCAAAGCCAGGGTTTAGGAATGAGAGGTAGCCCATCGTTTGAAATGAATCGAATCGTTTCTAATTATTAAGAAGATGAGGAAAGTTAGTTATATTTTAACTTTCAAATTATTGGTATAATGTAGGCAATTGTCTAGAGGTGGTGAAATTGTAAGTGAAATACATTTTTCAATTAGTAATTGCTATGTTGTTTCTTTTGTTTTTTACATTGTGTACATGGTACGAAGGAAGCGAAATTTTAGATAACCCATGGGAATGGAAATATTCAACTCACTTTTCACAGATGCTGAATGATCAAGTTGTGGATGCAAATGATATTTCAGTTTTAGATTATTTCGTATATGCAGCTAAATTCAAACCATTGTTTCCTAGCCTTATGATAATTACAGCACTTTATATAATCATTCTTTTGGGATCGATGCTATTTAAAAGAAGTGCCAAAAAAATAGCTTTATTTCTTTCTGGTTTGGGAGTACTTTTACTACTTTTAAGCAGATTGGTATCTAATTCCCCGTCTGCAGGGGGAAGTTTCTTTAATACTTTTTTTCTAACAAGTGGAATTATATCCGTACTAATTGCTGCCTTATATTATTATCAAATGCCAGAAAGACATAAGACTGGAGTATAAATGTACTTTATGCCTTTTGTAGTTAACTGAGCATTATTGGACGAAAAAGCTGCTATTCATAAGCAGCTTTTTTTTGTGTCGAAGCCTTTTTGAATAACCCTTAATCAATCAAAATGTCATTTTGATATTTATTTTGCGTGGATAACAAATAAAGGATCATATATATTAGCCTGACTAATATGTATGATCCTTTTATATCTTTTCAACAATGGCCCCCTTTAATTGAATAACTTGACTAACGTTTTAATCAACTTTATTTGTAATGAAACATCTTATTAGTCATTCAACCTTTTTTTCAAAACAGCTTCTTTCTTTTTGTTCGTTTACCAAGATTAATAATATTAATTTGAGCAAACATTCATTAGCCAAAAGCGAAAAACATACGCTAAGCAAAATATGACATCAAGAAATCGGCTACTTCATTATTTTATTAAAGGAATAACGTCAAGAAATGAGGGATTACAGCATTAAATGTTTTTTCTTTCAATAAACCATTCGCAATATTATACACACCTAATGTATCAATTTATTATTTAGGGTCATGCCTATCATTCTGATGGATGCATGACCCTTTTATATTTTTCAAATATATCCGTCAAGAAGTTGTTATGGTAATAATACGCGATGGAAAGATAATAGATAATGATAAAGACGTTAGTGTGAAGGGTGTTCGGTTCAACACTGGGGTGTTGAATAGTTAAGAAAAATAGCAGGGAAATAAGCATAATAAAACGAATATTAATATATAATTGAAATAATAAATTTCAAGTAAGAAGGTAACTTATGCTGAATATAATGACTCTCGTTTCAAGTTATTTAATTGGTTCAATCTCATTTGCTTTGGTTATCGGTAAATTGTTTTATAAAACCGATATTCGAGGATATGGGAGTGGGAACCTTGGAGCCACTAATACGTTTCGGGTTTTGGGAAAAAGAGCAGGAACTACAGTAGCTATTGCGGATATATTAAAAGGTACTGTTGCTTGCCTACTCCCACAAATCTTTAATTCAACTGTTTCTCCTATATTGTGTGGCATACTCGTCATATGTGGACACGCGTTTCCTATCTTCGCGGGCTTTAAAGGTGGTAAGGCAGTGGCTACATCAGCAGGAGTGTTTATATTTTTATCTCCATTAGGTACATGTACTGCATTTATTGTGTTTCTTATTAGTTTGTTAACTTCTAAATATGTGTCTCTTAGTTCAATTTTAGCTAGTATTTCAATTGTTATTTACAGTTTTATATTTGAAGAAAAGCTAATTATAGCACTCTCATTATTTATTAGCTTATTCGTCATTATTCTTCACAGAGAAAATATTAAGAGAATATTGAAGGGTACGGAAACTAAAGTAGGTAAGAAGAAATAATAGATTTGTCTAGCTAAACTAACGGGTGCACTGTATAGAGTGGTTGCTGAGACACCCTTTTTTTACTGATATAACGGAGCAGATTAGTTTAATAAATAATCGTAAATAAATGGTATATTACTTAATCGGTGTTTGAGGGGATTGGAAATTCTAACAGCTCTTTGAATACATGGGAAATTGTCAGTTACATACAAATGTTTATGGCTCGCACAATATTCTAAAGTAAATATAACACCATAATCTAAGGAGCCAGACATGAAAAAAAGAGTTAGCTTATTAATAGGCGTGATAGTAGTCGGTATCATTGCCTCGATAGCATTAGTGTATCAAAATACAAAAAAAGAGGTTGCCAGTAAAAGGCCGTTTCCTCAACATACAGTCTATCAATCTGGAACAATAAAACCAGACAATGTGTCACAAGAGGAGATGGATGATGCAGTAGCTGATTTTTATAAAACCTGGGAAAAAAAATATCTTAAGCAGCCTGTTGATAAAAAAGATGAGTATTATATTTTTTACAATGATAAGGGGTATGCAGAGCCAAAAAACGCTGTTACCGTTTCCGAAGCGCATGGTTATGGGATGATGATAACCGCAATCATGGCGGGAAAGGATCATAAGGCCAAGCAAAACTTTGATGGTCTTTATAGATTTTACAAGGCGCATAGCAGCAAAAATAATCCATCTTTAATGGCTTGGCAACAGGTAAAGAATAAAAAGGGAGAAATTATTAATACGCCAGGGGATGTTGATTCAGCAACTGATGGTGATATGGACATCGCTTATGCGTTATTATTGGCTGATCAGCAGTGGGGAAGTAAAGGGGATATCGACTATCTTGCTAGAGCCAAAGACATTATTGAGGCCATCATGTTGAATGAAATAAATCAGTCTCAGTCTCTTATAAAACTAGGAGACTGGGCAGAGGATAAAGATCATGTTTACGGGCAATCAACTCGTTCATCAGACCTTCTTCTAAATCATTTGAAGATATTTGAGACCGCAACAGGGAATCATAAATGGAAAGATGTAACGGATAAGGCTTATGCGATTATTCATTCTATTTATACAACAAAAAGTGGCAATACCGGTCTTATGCCTGATTTCATTGTACAATCTAAGGGAGTTTATCAGCCGGCTCAAGCTGATTTTCTAGAGGGGCCAAATGACGGTAATTATAGCTGGAACAGCAGTAGAATCCCTTGGCGCTATACGATTGATTACTTACTAACCGGTGACACTAGAGCGTTGGGGCAAATACAAAGGATGAACAATTGGATTAAAGAGGAAACACATGGCAATCCAGAAAATATTCAATCTGGCTATACGCTAAATGGAAAAGCGGTTGAGGAAGGAAATAGTACAAGCTTTGTTGCTCCATTCATGGTGAGCGCCATGGTTGATTCCTCTAATCAGCTATGGATCAACAAATTATGGAGCAGAACGATTCAGGAACACGACGATGACGATGATGACTATTTTGCTAATACGATTAAATTACAGACAATGATTGTGGTTTCTGGTAACTGGTGGGCTCCAGAATCCAACACATAAAATGTACAAGAAGTTCGATATATACATTAACATTTTATATCCTCTTTCAACTAGGATGCTTGGGACATTAGTTTAAGAAGAAGCTTCAAAGAGGACCCTAAATTATGATCCGTTTTTCTTATTGGAAAATCCATTGTTTAAAATAACAGAAGCTATAAAAAGGAGTTTGACGATAAATGACAAAGGTTACACCATTCTTAATGTTCCAAGGAAATGCAGAAGAAGCCATGAATTATTACACATCTTTAATCGAAGATTCGGAAATAACCAGCATTACTCGGTATGGAGCAAATGAAGCAGGTGCTGAGGGAAGCGTCATGAAAGCTACCTTTACGTTAAAGGGTCAGGAGTTTATGTGCATCGACAGTAATATCAAGCATGAATTTACATTTACACCTTCTTTTTCATTGTTTATTACATGTGATACTGAAGAAGAAATTGACAGGATTTATGAGAGTTTAACAGATGGTGGAGGAGTACTAATGCCATTAGCTGATTATTCCTTTAGTAAGAAATTCGGCTGGGTAGCTGATAAGTTCGGTGTTTCTTGGCAACTTACTCTTCCAATATAAATAATGATTGATGTAGAAAAGGTCACTAAATTAGTGGCTTTTTTTCATGGAATCATCTGGTTTATAGGTTTTTCCATTCCTTAGCACTTTGTACATACTCCATGGACATTCGGAGAAGTATAAAATTCCGAAGCCTTAAGGGATGAAAAAAAATTTTACTAATAAAGAAGAATTCTCCCTTCTCAATACAACTAATAAGTCCTCGATATTAAGTTTGCCCATCGAACATTACTAGTGAACTCTCCCTTCTTACCTTCATTTTAAAAATTATTTACAGAATATTTAAACACTGGCATGCGGATTGCTAGATTAAAAGTAATATCACATAACTTTCGACGGCAGAAAGGAGGATTATGAAGTGTGAGCAAGAGAGAGTTGAAACTGCGATTCGACATAGAAAGACTTTCTCGTCCATGTTTTTACCATTATTACCGTTAACCAATATCATTAGATATTTGAAAAAAGCTATCACTACCTGTTCATTGATCAAAATAGCGAATTCATCTTGAGAATTTCCTCATTCATAAATAAAAGATTTGGACTGCAAAAAATTGTGAACACTGAGGTTAGTAAATATGAAGGTTCAATAAGCAGGCATTAGACAATCAACTTAAACCGAGCATTAGTTAGATAGGTCCAGGATAAACCGTTTGTACTGTGAAGGAATTAATTATATATTAATCCTTGAGTACATTAATTCATGGATTAAAGTATGATGATAAGAAAAGCTCGGAGGAGAAAATCATGAAAAATATTAGTGCAGAACAAGAATACCGTGAACAAATCAAACAAGAGGGACTAACAGTTGGGATTTTTACGACTACATGGTGTCCAGACTGCAAACGTTTAGACATGTTCATCGATGAAATCACTCAAGAACATCAAGATAAACAGTGGTTTACAATCGATCGTGATGAGTTCCCTGAGATTTCTGAAGAGCAAACGGTTATGGGAATTCCATCTTTATTAGTATTTAAAGATGGTGAAAAGATTGCTCATTTACACAGTGCAAACGCTAAAACTCCAGAGGCAGTGAATGAATTTTTAAATAACCTATAAAAACACTTTAGGTAAAGTGAACCCCGCATGATGCTGTCATGCGGGGTTCAACTTTTTTAGAAATTTTTTCTAGAAATAACTTGATTTTTATAGTGAAACGAGTTTTAATTATAGATACCGAATATCCATTATGGATATCAAACATCCACATACATACTTGAAGAGGTGAACTGATTTGCAATTAACAAAAGGGGTCGAGCAAGCTATATGCATCATTGTTATACTCTCTACCCAGGATAAAAATGTACCGCTTTCGTCTAATGAGATCAGCAGGAGATTAGAGGTGTCTCCTTCTTATTTGAAAAAAATCATTAGGAAATTGGTCGTTAAGCAGATAATCACTTCCGTCCCTGGTAATAATGGCGGCCTTTCTCTTGCCAAAAGTGTAGATAAGATTAAAAACCTTGAAATTATTGAAGCGATGGAAGGACCCATTTCGATGTTTCCGGATACGGGACTTATAGAAAAAGCGTTTAAAGATGGAGAGTATGCAGAGAAGGGGATGGACGTCCTTCGACGGATGTTTTCTCAGGCGGATGAACTTTTAATGGAGTTCTTTTCCAGACAAACAGTAGCAGATTTGCTTAAAGAGAGCTTTGGCACCACGGAAATACCGACTCTTAATTGGAATTCGGCGTCATTGAGTGAAGTACTGCGGAAAAAGAAAGGTGAAAAAGAGTGAACATGCTTAAACAAGAATGGAAGCTTTTCCTTACAAATCGAAAACTACTCGGTGTCGCAATCGTTTTACTGTTCGTCCCGATTATTTATGGAGGGTTATTCCTTAGTTCTGCTTGGAATCCATACGGAAATACAGGTAAATTGCCTGTTGCAGTCGTGAATAAGGACGTGAAGGCGGAGTATGAGGGTAAAACCTTAACTGTCGGTAATGAGCTAGTCGAGCAATTAAAGGACAATGATGATTTAGAATGGCATTTCGTAACGGAAAAAGCGGCGAAAAAAGGGTTTGATGATGGTACATATTATATGGTCGTCACCATTCCAGAGGACTTTTCGAAAAATGCTTCAACCGTCATGGATGATAAGCCCCAAAAAATGAATTTAACGTATGACGTGAATCCTGGTCGCAGTTTCGTTTCTGAAACGGTCGGAAAACAGGCAACCAATAATTTGAAAACGGAAATTGCTGAAAGTGTCACAAAAGAATATGCTGAAGCGATCTTCTCACAGCTGGATGAAATTGGAGATGGATTCGGCGATGCAGCAGACGGGGCATCAAAACTGGATGAGGGTGCTGAAAAACTGCATGATGGAAACAAAGAAGTGACAGAAAATCTGAATAAATTAGCTTCCAGTACATTAACTTTTAAAGATGGAGCGAATAAGCTTCAAATTGGCGTTGGCGAGTTTTTAGAAGGTGCCAATAAACTTGAAAGTGGAGCGTCGGAATTAAATAAAGGAATTTCACAATACACTTCCGGTGTCGGTCAGTTGCAAAAGGGTGCGGACGAACTCGCATCAGGCACAGGGGAATTAACTAATAATAGTGAAGCACTTATACAAGGTTCATCCCAACTTTCCACTGGACTGGCTAAAGTGGTTCCAGGAGCCCAAACTTTAAATACTGGATTGGCACAAGCGCAAACAGGCAGTGCGAATTTGAATGATGGGTTGAATCAATTATCACAAAATGCAAGCCAGCTGACGGACCAATCGACAGGAATCCCAAAAATGGCAGCAGGTCAGCAGAGTTTAAATGAGGGAATCAATAAACTGGCAGCAGGAAGCCAGGCGTTAAATGACGGCCTGAAAAAAATGGATGGCCAATTGCCTGGAGAAGAACAGCTGAGTCAGCTTAAGCAAGGACTGACAAGCATTCAAAGCGGTGTAAATCAATTGCAAGAAGCGGTTCCAGCAGGAAGCGGCACGTCCGGTACTGTATCTGGCATTACTGAAGATCTCCAGAATAGCCAAGCAGCTTTAACGGAACTTCAATCAACGATTGCGAATAATGGACAAAGAACAATCAATGCCGTTCAAAACACGGAAGCATTCAAAAGCATGACCAGTGAACAACAATCCGAATTAATCGGAGCCATACAAAATGAACTTCAAAACCAGGCGGAAGCACAAAAACAAATTGCATCGACTCTTGCTGCAAGTGTATCCGACTTATCAACGCAATTAACGGATAAAGTAATGCCAGTATTGAATGGATTAGGCCAGCTTCCAGAACAAGTGGCCAATTTAAATAATGCGGTGAATAAAGTCAATCCAAACGCCGTTTCAGCGTTAAACGGATATACGGCAATAAGGAACGCGCTGGAAGAACAATTGATTCCTGGTGCAACCCAATTAAATAGCGGCTTGAATGAAGCTGTTGAAGGCAGCAATCAATTAACGGCGGCAACACAAAGTTTAAATGAAAAGACACCAGAACTAGTGAAGGGGATCAACCAGTTAGCGCAAGGCGGTTCCTCGTTAAATAATGGCCTGTCAAAACTAACTGAGGGTTCTGGTCAGTTGGTTGATGGAGTTTCACAACTTCAAGCAGGGTCATCCTCCTTTGGGGATGGTCTTGAGAAGTATGCATTTGGTGTTAGCCAAGTTGGCGAAGGGGCAAACAAACTTGCTAATGGGGCCAATCAACTGAATGCCAACTCAGCAGCCTTGAACGAGGGCTCAGCAGCACTTGTTAATGGCACTGAACAATTGGCAAGCAATCTGCCTACTTTAAGCAATGGAGTCATCCAGCTTGCTGAAGGCGCAGGTAAGATCAATGAAGGTTCATCAGCACTTGCTGAAGGTTCCGGTAAATTGGGTGATGGAATCTCCTCACTAAAAGATGGAACGGTTGAACTTACGGAAAAATTAAGTGATGGTGCAGAAGAAATAAGTGAAAATAAAACAACCGATGATAATTACAGCATGATTGCTGAACCGACACAGGTTAAAGAACAAAAAAGCAGTGACGTTCCTAATTATGGTCATGCTCTGGCTCCTTATGTATTATCTCTTGGGTTATTTGTAGGAGCTATTGCCTTCAATATGGGATTCCCGACAGGGTTGCCTTCTACAAGACCTACATCAGGAGTGGCATGGTGGTTCAGTAAATTTACGGTCCTATTTATCCAAGCAACGCTTTCAGCATTAGTGTTGGATGCGATCATGATTTGGGGAATGGATTTACAGGTCGAAAATATGGGGCAATTCATTGGGGTTTCCATACTGACTTCACTTACCTTCATGTTCATCGTTACCTTCTTGACTGTAGGATTTGGAAATCCAGGTCGTTTATTGGCGATGATATTCCTTGTATTACAGCTAGGTGCAAGCGGAGGAATGTTCCCTGTGGAGCTGACCAATAACTTCTTCAGTTCGGTTCACCCGTTCATACCAATGACATACTCTGTCATGGGCTTCCGTCAAGCGATGAGTACGAGCCTTGGAGCGGGTGCATTGACAGCCAGTATAGTGTTCCTGACTGGATGCATAATTGTATTTAACCTACTCTTATTGCTAACAATGGTCATCAGGAAGCGCAAAGAACACAATGTTGAGCTGAATGCATAAATTTATAAAGAAAACCCCCGGTGCAATGCGCCGGGGGTTTTCTTCATTATGATGGTTCATCCGTGTCCTTTTCTTTTTCGATGACTTTCAATCCATTTTCCCCTGAATTTTCAATCACATGTTTAAGGATGGATAGTTTGTTATCCCAAAATTGATCATAAAAAGAAAGCCACTGTTTCAATTCCGCTAAAGGTTCTGGCTGAAGCCGAAAGCGTTTTTCTCTTCCGACCTTCCGGCCACTGACCAATTCAGCTTCAGAAAGGATATGAAGATGCTTGGCAATCGCTGTACGGCTCATGGAAAAGTGAGAAGTGATTTCTGAAATGGGCAAATCCCCTTCAGCAAGCAATTGCAGGACCTTTCTGCGGGTTGGGTCTGCAATTGCCTGAAATACATCATGCTTTTCTGCTGCAGACACTTAGCCCTCAACAGCCTTTTTAAGTTTTTGATTAACGATCTGTTCCCAGCCATGATCCATTCTATCGCGAATGATCGAGCTTTTTTCGTTCGGTTTCGGAAGAATCGTGTCTGGCTCTTTCCAACCGCCATGAATAAGGGTAAACTCCGTTTTGCCATCCAGTTCTTTTAAAATGAACGAAACGATCCAACCATCCGTATCCCAGGAGAACGAGAGCCGATGTGGAGCATCTATCTCTAATACTTTACAAGGAGATGGGCCAAAAGGTGATTGTACATGGAACTCCTGTCCCACTTTCGGCTGAAAATCATTTGGCATAAACCATGAAGCTATACCCTCGGCATTCGAAACTGTATCCCAAACTTTTTGGATGGGTGCTTCAAGAATAACCGTCTTCTTTACATCTTGTAGTGTATTCTGATTTGATTCCATAATAATTCTCCTTTTTTATCATAAATATAAAACCATTTGGTTTCGCTTTTGTTGATTATATAAAACCTTTTGGTTTCATGTCAATGATAACTTGTCTCCATGCATTTATTTTTATTCATGATTTTAGAGAAATACTGCGCTTAAAACAATCCAGCCCGTCTGCTTAATTACCCAATTCTTCAATTTGGTTTGCCAGACTTGTTATATTCTCGATGGATTTCATTATCTCTGAATTTTCTAGTGCCTCGGGGTCGAATTGACCATTTTCAATATTATTTAGGTATAAATCAATTCCATCTGACAGCTGTTGGTTAGAACTGACGATTTTTTCATGGATGCTTTCTGCTATTTGGGGTGGTTCAGTTGCATTAAATTCTTCAATCTCCGTTTTCATCAATTGTAGTTCTTTTTCAAGGTTTTCTCTTGCTTCGGTATCAGTGACGGCATCTTGGGACAATGCGGGCACTTCATTGGCAAATTCCTTAACTGTACTTACATACCCTGTCGCATTATCTGCATATTCCAATGATGAATTGACTTCTCCCAAAAGCGAGCACCCGCTTAATGTAAGGATGGACATAAAAGCAATGGTTATAATTTTTTTCATATGTTCCTCCAATGTGATTTTATAGTGATGATTAGATGGGTAAGAATCTTTTTTTATAAATCGCTGCTATGGAATTCAGTATAAAGCTAGGGATTTTCTTCGGGAAAAATGACTTCGAATAGAAGAGATGAAAAGCACTTTTCAAGTCGTGCCACTGATTGCAGGATTTCACTTGCTTAAACCTTGCAACATCAATGATCTTCACCTTCTTTTCAGAAGTGATAAAGATGTTTCTTAAATGGATATCTGAAGGATTTAATCCCTCTTTCCTTGCTAATTGTAATGCATGGTCAATCTCTTTTATGTTTTCTTCCGTTATCGGAATTCCTAATGTTAAACATTCAAAAAGAGTGTTGCCTTCGATGTGATCTATAACTAAATAATTCTCACCCGCGTCATAAAGAGTTGGATAGTATTCGATAGATTGAACAGTTTGGTATATCTCAGCTTCTACTTTAGCCGTGTGAGTATGGTTCGGAAAAAACACTTTCATTGCTTTATTGGTAGAATGTATTCTAAATACATAAGCACTTCGGCCTTTTCCAATAAGTGATAAAGAATGATCGGCATCTAGTAATGTATTATTTTTATCATGAGAAATCTTGACACTTTGAGCTAATTCACTATATTGCTGCATACTTTTCACCTCTATTAGTAGTATTATCGCTTCAAATTCTTTTCAATAAAAAAGACGGTATAACCGATTGTTGGTTATACCGTCTTTAAAAATTAAAAGACCTCACCAAATAATCGGCAAGGTCTTGCAAACAACTGAAAATTAGTTGCCAATAAAGCCGAGGATAAAATCCTGTATTGACGACTTTATTGTATAGCTACTCCCCTTAACAGAAGGATTCCTATAAGTATATATAAGTAATTATATAGTTTATTATGACAAAGCGTCAAACAAAAGGATTGGATGTCTTACTCTACATATATATTCCGGACTTTTTTTAAAAATGTGCTTTTATTTAGTCGAACGTTAATTATTATTTCAATTGGAGTTAGGCTGTTCTGAAGTGAGTAATAAATTCAAAACTAAATCTTCATATTTTTTCTAAATAACTCCTCTGGAAGAGGGGCTTTTTTTGCATTCATCATTAATTCTGCTCGGTTTTATTTGTCATCCAATAGCGTATTTTTTCCGTTTTAACTTTGGGACGTGGACTATATTACAATTATATCTATTTGATTACTTAAATGTCTGTTAGATTACTATTTTGTTAAAATCGATTCTATAGATCTGAAGACACTAGGAAATATGATATATTTTTAAACGAATAAGGATAAATACCTATAAAACAACTATGATTTTAACCGATATTTAAATAAATGGTAAAAATATAATTCTTTAGTAGGGAGAATGGAATGAAGAAATTAATTATACCGACTTTCTGTTTTGCAGTATTGTCTACAGTTGCTTTCGAAGAAAAAATATCTGCAGCTCCACTACCTGCAGAACAAATAAGTACTATAGAAACTAGTAACATGTATGTAAATGTAAGTTCAGGTTCGCTCAATATGCGGAAAAGTGCATCTGAAAACGCCGGCGTAGTAGCGAAGTTGATGAAAGGTACGCAGGTAACGGTGTATTCGGAATCTAACGGTTGGGCGAAGGTCAAAGCTGATGGAAAAGAAGGATATGTCAGTACCAAATATCTATCGACAACGAAGACTGTAACGGTAACCACAGCTACTACCGCAGTTAAAACGACGATGAAATATGTAAACGTAAGTTCCGGAACACTCAATATGCGAAAAAGTGGAACGGATAGTGCAAGCATAGTAGCGAAGCTGACAAGAGGTACGCAGGTAACGGTGTATTCGGAATCCAGAGGTTGGGCGAAGATCAAGGCCAATGGAAAAGAAGGATATGTCAGTACTAAATATCTATCGACAACGAAGCCAGGAACGGTAAATAAAGCTGAAGTACTTGTTAAAACGACGACGAAATATGTAAATGTAAGTTCTGGGACGCTCAATATGCGAAAAAGTGGGACGGAAACTGCCAGCATAGTCGCGAAGCTTTCGAAAGGCACGCAGGTAACGGTATATTCGGAATCCAAAGGTTGGGCGAAGATCAAAGCCAATGGAAAAGAAGGATATGTCAGTACTAAATATCTATCGACAACGAAGCCTGTAACGGGATCCACACCATCCGCCCCTGTTAAAACGACGACGAAATATGTAAATGTAAGTTCTGGGACGCTCAATATGCGAAAAAGTGGGACGGAAACTGCGAGCATAGTCGCGAAGCTTTCAAAAGGCACTCAGGTAACGGTGTATTCGGAATCTAAAGGTTGGGCGAAAATCAAAGCTAATGGAAAAGACGGGCATGTCAGTACCAAATATTTATCGACAACAAAGCCTGTAACGGGATCCACACCATCCACCCCTGAAAAAACGACGACGAAATATGTAAATGTAAGTTCAGGGACGCTCAATATGCGAAAAAGTGGAACGGAAACTGCTAGCATAGTAGCGAAGCTATCGAAAGGTACGCAGGTAACGGTGTTTTCGGAATCTAAAGGTTGGGCGAAAATCAAAGCTAATGGAAAAGAAGGACATGTCAGTACCAAATATTTATCGATAACGAAACCAGGAACGGAATCCACACCATCCACCCCTGAAAAAACGACGACGAAATATGTAAATGTAAGTTCAGGGACGCTCAATATGCGGAAAAGTGGGACGGAAAGTGCCAGCATAGTCGCGAAGCTATCGAGAGGCACGCAGGTAACGGTGTATTCAGAATCCAACGGTTGGGCAAAAATCAAGGCCGATGGAAAAGACGGGTATGTCAGCACCAAATATTTATCGACAACGAAGCCAGGAACGGAATCCACACCATCCACCCCTGAAAAAACGACGACGAAATATGTAAATGTAAGTTCAGGGACGCTCAATATGCGGAAAAGTGGGACGGAAAGTGCCAGCATAGTCGCGAAGCTATCGAGAGGCACGCAGGTAACGGTGTATTCAGAATCCAACGGTTGGGCAAAAATCAAGGCTGATGGAAAAGACGGGTATGTCAGTACCAAATATTTATCGACAACAAAGCCAGAAACGGAATCCACACCATCTATACCTGAAAAAACGACGACGAAATATGTAAATGTAAGTTCGGGGACGCTCAATATGCGGAATAAACCGTCAGAAGACGCTTCCATCATTGTGAAATTGGCAAAAGGTGTAGAGGTAGAAGTCATATCGGAATCGAATGGATGGTCAAAAATTAAAGCGTATGGTGGAGAAGGGTACGTTAGTACGCAATATCTATCAACAACGAAGCCTGGTTCTATCCCGGAAAGCCCGGATCCGGATCCAGACGATGAAGAAACCACGGTAGTTAAATATGTAAAAGTGGTTGATGGCTCTAATTTAAATATGCGCTCTTCAGCATCAACTTCAGCTTCGATTATAGCTAAACTTGTAAACAATACGGCAGTAACAGTTTATTCGGAGTCTAATGGGTGGTCAAGAATCACGGCGAATGGAAAGACAGGATATGTAAGTTCGCAATATTTATCAGCCAAAGCACCAGAAAGTCCAGGGAATTCGAATGGAACGATCATCAGGGTTGATAAAGAGTATAATCTTACGATGGACAAGATGGTTGAAATTCAAATGGCTGTAAATGGTCAAACGGATAAAAAGTATAAAACCTACATACGTGAGGATGGGTTAACTTTAATCAATTCAACAAAAGGCACGGTAAAAGGAACCAGTTGGCGTGTAAGGGGCGGAGCCGGATCTAATTATTGGGTAGTGGGGGCTGTCAGCAATAATCAATCATTGGATATTAAATCAAAAGTAAAGGGCTCTGACGGATACTATTGGTATGAAGTGAATTATAACAAGACATGGGTAAATGCTAGTCCAGAAGATATAAAATATAATATCAACCCTGATAATTTTGTGAATGATCCAGTCCATTCGTTCCAATTCGTTAAGCTCTCTCAATTGACCAACATGAATGTTTCTGAAGTGAATGATAGAATCCTTTCGGGTAAAGGTATCTTACAAGGCCATGCTGCAACCTTCACTTCGGCAGGAGAAAAATATGGGGTAAATGAGATTTATCTTATTTCACACGCTTTGTTGGAGACGGGGAACGGGACTTCACCGTTAGCGACAGGTGTCAAGGTGAATGGAAGAACGGTCTATAATATGTATGGAGTAGGAGCATATGATGGATCAGCGGTAAGCAGTGGTGCACAATATGCTTATAATGCAGGATGGTTCACTCCAGAAGCGGCAATCATTGGCGGTGCTGAATTCATCGCCAAAGGATATATCTCTGCTGGACAGGATACGCTATACAAAATGAGATGGAATCCCACAGCCTCAGAGAAATATGGATATGCTTCACACCAGTACGCAACTGATATTGGTTGGGCAACAAAACAAGTGAAACAGATTTATAATTTGTATAGTTTATTAGATTCATATAAATTGACGATTGAAATTCCTAAATATAAATAAAAAAGTAAAAACACATGAGAATATCTCATGTGTTTTTACTTTAAGCTATTATTCGCAGACTACTTTGTTCCTTATGAGAGGATATATCTATGAAACAGGCATCTTATCTTCGAAATTATCTCTATATCGATTTTTCTACAAAAATAAACATATATCACTAATAGATAAGCTGATCTTCCTTAGAATGTCCGTTTACCTAATTCTTCTTTTTCTATAATATCCTTTACAATATCTTCAATAGTTACTACGCCTAATGCCTTTTCTAAAGCTAGTTCTGCAATTGAAAAGATAGGTTCAATTGCATCTTGAATGTTTCTTCCAACGGGACATGCTGGATTTGGGTTATCGTGGATTCCAAATAACTCTTTATCTTGCACGACGTTAACAGCCTGATAAACATCGAGTAATGTAATATCGGATAATTCCTTAGCCAAAGTAGCTCCAGCGATACCTGGCCGAACATTTACCAAACCTGCATTTCTTAACATGCCAGTGATTTTTCTTATTAAAGCAGGATTGGTGTTAACACTTTTTGCGATAAATTCAGATGTATTAACTCCCTCTTTATTTATTTCTAAAAGAGATAATATATGGATTCCAACTGAAAAACGGGTACTGATAGACATCTTTTTCTCTCCTTTAAAATCTCTATACTTAAATAGTATAAATTATTTAACATGTAATACAAGTAGTTACAAGTTAAAAAAATTAGAGAGATAACCCAGTTTTTAGTTTGAAAAGTGTTAGAAAATGGAAGGTGTGTTAAGAGCCAAAATAAAAGTTACGTGTAATTGACAAAACACTCTCCTGAAACTTATATTATTACATGTAAATGAATTAGTTACAGGGCGGAAAAGTAGAAGGGGGGAAATTGGCATTTTAGGTGCTAATTTTGGTAGTACCGCATTAGATGAAATAGAAAAACCTTAGTATATCCATGAAAGAATTTTTTGTTTCGGAAGCTGATTATTTCGTGACATGTAGTAAGTATCAATAAATGTAGAAGCAAAAGGAGTTTGAAAACCGAACCTCCACGAAGTGTTTCTGCCCAAATACATAAGTATGGAGGTATAAGATGACTAAAAACAATAAAAACAATAAAAACAAAAAAAATAATAAACAACAACAATCGTCTACATTCACATTTTGGATCATAGGGTTAATTGCTGTTATTATTATCGGCTTTATATTTTTAGCAAATGGAAAAGAAAAAGATGTAGCCTTTGAAATTGATTATAAAGGACAACCCTATTTAGGAGATAAAAAGGCTCCTGTTCAAATTGTTGAATTTGGTGATTATAAATGTCCAATCTGTAAATCATTTGAGGAGAATTTCTTTCCCTCTATTCAAAGTGAATTGATTGACACCGGAAAAGCACAATTTTACTTCATGAATTATTCGTTTATTAACGTAGATTCAATACGATCCGCTAAATTCGCGGAGACTGTTTATAAGGAATTAGGAAATGATACCTTCTGGGAATTTCATGAGCTGTTATACAGTAAACAGCCAGATGATCAGAAATATGAAAAAGAAGATGTGTTTACGGACAAGTTTTTAGAAGAAACCTTGAAAGAAATCGTAAATGATAGTGATGTCAAAAAGGTTGTTACATCTTTTAAAGCAGATTCTTCCGAGGATTCATGGAACAAAGATATGGAGACTGCGGCCGAATTAGGAGTATCTGGAACACCTTCCTTATTTGTTAATGGTAAGAAGTTTGAAGGAAATACACTTGAGGATTTAGTGAAAATGGTAGATGAAGCTGCGAAGGAGAAATAATTCATGAATAAGCCACTGTTATTTTCCTGGATAATATCTATCATTGCGACATCTGGAAGTCTTTATTTTAGTGAGGTTCTTCATTATGTACCATGTACGTTTTGTTGGTATCAAAGAATCCTGATGTATCCATTGGTTTTTTTATTAGGCCGTGCTTTTTATGACCAGGAACTAAAAATTTATCGTTATATTCTCCCTTTGTCGATTTTAGGTATGTTGGTTTCAGGATATCACTATAGCTTGCAAAAAATCCCTGCTCTTCAACAGTTCGAAATGTGTCAAAGTGGTGTTCCTTGTTCAGGAGAATATATTAACTGGCTTGGATTTATCACCATTCCGTTGTTAGCTTTTACTGCTTTTTCATTTATTACTGTATGTATGGGAATACTTATGAGTAAGAACAATAATGATTGAGTAAGTAATCTTTAAATTAATACACCCTTTGATAAAGGCATCTTTCGTTGTGGAAATGGTTTCATTTTACCTCTACAATGAATGGTGCCTTTATTTAATTTGCACCATTTCGTAAAGTTGATGTACTTCCCCAAAATCCTCTATATACATTACTGATTATTAAATTTTTCTTTTTCTAAAATATCTTTTACAACATCTTCAATAGTTACTACTCCTAATGCCTTTTCTAGGGCTAATTCTGCAACGGAAAAAATGGGTCCAATTGTATCTTGTATGTTTCTTCCAACGGTACATGCTGGATTTGGCTGTTCATGAATCCCAAATAATTCTTTATCCTGCACGACGTTAACAGCCTGATAAACATCGAGTAATGTAATATCGGATAATTCCCTAGCCAAAGTAGCTCCAGCAATACCTGGCCGAACATTTACCAAACCTGCATTTCTTAGCATGCCAGTGATTTTTCTTATTAAAGCAGGATTGGTGTTAACACTTTTTGCGATAAATTCAGATGTATTAACTCCCTCTTTATTTACTTCTAAAAGAGATAGTATATGGATTCCTACTGAAAAGCGGGTACTGATAGACATTTTTTTCTCTCCTTTAAAATCTCTATATTTAAGTATAAATTACTTAACATGTAATTCGAGTAGTTACAAGTTAGTATTGCTCACAAAAGTTATTAGTAAACTAAAGTTTGGATAAAATAAATTGACAAAACGTCATCCTGTAACTTATATTATTACATGTAAACAAATTAGTTACAACCTAAATATAAAGACGACTATAGGAGGAGTTTTAAAATGAAAATAGCTATTATTGGTGCAAGTGGAAAAGCTGGAAGTCTGATTTATAAAGAAGCTATAGCTAGAGGCCACGAGGTTACGGCTATTGTCAGAGATGCAGCGAAAGTACAAAATCAAGGAGCTGAAGTTTTAGAAAAAGACGTATTTGCTTTGAAGGCAGATGATGTTAAAGAATTTGATGTGGTCGTAAATGCGTTTGGGGCTGCTCCAGGGCATGAACATCTACATGTTGAAGCTGGTAAAGTCTTAATTGAAGCTATGAAAGATGCACCTAATACTAAATTGCTTGTTGTTGGTGGTGCAGGAAGTCTGTTTGTCGACGAAGCGAAAACAACTCGCGTACTAGATACACCGGATTTTCCTAAAGAATACTTTGCAACAGCATCTAATCAATCTAAAAACCTTGAGGATTTACAAAATGCTAGTGGAATTCAATGGACGTTTATCAGTCCTTCTGCATTCTTTGATCCACAAGGCAAAAGAACAGGTGGGTATAAATTAGGGAAAGATAACATCCTTGTAAACTCAAAAGGTGAAAGTTATATAAGTTATGCTGACTTTGCTATTGCAGTATTAGATGAAATTGAAAGCCCTCAGCACATAAATGAACGCTTTACTGTTGTTTCGGAAGCTGAATAATTCGTAACGATTTATGAGTGTAAACTTAAACTTTATAATGTTTAAATAGAAAAAATTAATGGCTTAATTAAAATATAGTCAAAAAACGGAGGGATTTTCAGTCTCTCCGTTTTTGTATTTGGTTTAGAGACAAAAAACTGAACGGAATATGTGATGTTTTCTCTTGTCAAAGAGGTAAGAGAGGGAGTGCAGTTCCAACTTTGTCGAAGAAGTAGTTTCATTAGGGGTTTGAACCAAGTGATATAGTTGGAAATAATGTTAGACAGGCAGTCACCCTCAATTAAAAGGTTTCTCTTAAGTATGGGTCTTTAAGTACCTAAGTAATTGGGATGTGTTAATTAGCTTTAAATTACAATTATGTATCCAACTACAATTTAAATGGATTTTTTAGGATAAATTGTTTACAAAAACCAAGTCTATGTTACTATAAATATTAGATGGAAAAATTAGTAGTTTTTTAAAAGGTCATATGAAGGAGCTTCAAATCAATGAAAAAAATCCAAAAGGCAATTATACCTGCAGCGGGATTGGGAACAAGGTTTTTACCTGCTACAAAGGCAATGCCAAAAGAAATGCTACCAATAGTGGATAAACCAACTATTCAATATATTATAGAAGAAGCTGTGAAATCAGGCATTGAAGATATTATTATTGTCACAGGAAAGAATAAACGTGCGATAGAAGATCACTTCGATAATGCCTATGAGCTAGAGAATAATTTGAGGGATCATGGAAAATTTGATTTATTGGAGAAAGTACAATATCCATCTAATTTAGCCAATATCCATTACATTAGGCAGAAAGAGCCGAGAGGCCTTGGACATGCTATCTGGTGTGCCCGTAATTTTATTGGCGAAGAACCATTTGCCGTACTTTTAGGTGATGATATCGTTCAAAGCGAGGTACCTTCATTGCGTCAATTAATAAATGAATATGATGCGACAGGTTCGTCTATTATTGGCGTACAATCCGTTAATGAAAGCGAAACGCATAGGTATGGTATCATTGACCCGCTTACTCAAGATGGTAGAAGGTACGAAGTTAATAACTTTGTTGAAAAACCAGAACAAGGAACAGCTCCATCTAATTTAGCCATTATGGGGAGATATATTTTAACCCCAGAAATATTTCACTTTTTAGCTAAGCATGAAACTGGTGCTGGAGGTGAAATTCAGTTAACTGATGCCATTCAAAAACTAAACGAAATTCAATCAGTATTTGCCTATGATTTTGAAGGGAAAAGACATGATGTCGGAGTTGTAGATGGCTTTGTAAAAACTACCATTGAATTTGCCCTACAACGTCCTGAATTGAGAGACGACATTTTAAGAGAATTGGAAAGTATACTCAAAAAGCATAAGGCAGTAAGCAAATAGATTATTTACTTTCACTCTCTAGATAATATTGGATGAATACCTTTTCAGCCATTTATGTAAGTTATCAAAGATATTGGTTGTTTATCGCTGTCATTTCAACGGATTAATTTAATAAATTATCCGTTGATTGCTTCCCATAAACATGACGGATGTTTCAATTATCTTTCTGGATAAAACCGTTTGAAGAAAATTATGGTGAAAAATGTGAGAGCTTATAGCTATGGGACACTTCAATTTCTCATTTTAGGCCTTGTGAAATAATTTACTTGCCAAGGATAAAGGAAGTATCTTTCTACACAACAAAGAGTATTGAAAGTCATAAACGAAGAAGCAGTAAGTAAGGGGTTCGTTTATTTGCTACTAATTATCATATTGTTTCGTTTTAATTTAATATCAAAAAATCTCCAACTATTGATCATTCATAGTTGTTATTTTTGTTAATGAAAGGTAATTGTAATTTTGAATGGTGAATATTAATTCATAAAAGGGGATGCCTATTTGGTGAATAAGAAGGTAATAAAAAGAAAAGTTAGTTTCCTTAAACAGCCGATTGCTAATTTCTTATTAAAGGAAAAACATCAACGTGTAAATAGATATGCAAAGTATTATGAGAAATTAAACGTGCAAAAAAACACAATTCTATATGAGAGTCGTGATGGAAACAGTATAACTGACAGTCCCTACGCGATGTTTAAATATATGATAGAAAATCAAGACTTTAAAGATTTTATGCATATATGGTCTATTCAAAATTTTAGTGCTCTTTCAGGTGTCATATCGAAGTATAAAGATATGCCTAATGTTAAATTTGTGCAACGTAATTCAAAGGATTATTTAAAGTATTTAGCAACAAGTGAGTATTTAATCAATAACTCAACATTCCAATCTTTCTTCATACCTAAAATCGACCAAATTTACATTAATACATGGCATGGGACACCACTTAAGAGTATGGGCTTTGACATACCAGGCAACCCCTCGGTCTCTCAAAACGTTGTAAGGAACTTTTTAAGTGCAGATTATATTTTGAGCCCTAATGCCCATACTACAGACATATTTACACGAAGCTATAAGTTAAACGGATTGTATAAAGGGAAAATTGTAGAAGAAGGATATCCTAGGATCGATTTAACTCTTAATACGAATCCGAAGGAGTTTAAGGACTATCTAAGAACTCTAGGTTTGAAAATCAACGATGGCAAAGAGAATATTTTATACGCTCCAACTTGGAAGGGAACAAATCTTGCCAAAGTGGATAATGATATTCTTCAAATCATTGCAGATATAAATTATTTAGAAAGTCAAATCGGTGAACAATATAATTTATTGATTAAGGTGCACCCTTTTCTATATAAAGAAGCTAATAAGCATACAGAAATTAAAAATAGGTTAATCCCTGATTATGTGGATACAAATGAATTGCTTGCTACTGTTGATTTGCTTATTACTGATTATTCTAGTATCTTCTTTGATTTCCTTGTTACTAATAAGCCAATTCTATTTTACACTTGGGATACGGATGTTTATACAGAGGAAAGAGGGCAATATCTTCAAAACGATGAACTTCCAGGCCCAATGCTTTTTAACTCAAAAGAATTAGCTCATGCAATTAAAGATATTAAAAATGTAAAACTGTTTTATTCTGATAAATATAAAAACATGCAGCAAAAGTTCACAAACTACGAGGATGGGAATGTAACAGAGAGAATTGTCCTTAATCTATTTAATAAGTCTACGAAAGAACTAAACACAATTACTGGTCTAGATTCCTCAAAGGAAAAAATATTGATTTATCCTGGCGGATTGAGGGATAACGGAATTACATCCTCTTTTCTTAACTTAATGAATAACATTGATTATGACAAATATGATGTAAGCTGTTTTACTGCTACTCCTCACTCGTATGAGGTCTTAAAAAATATGGACAAGGTAAATAAGAATGTGCGTTTTCTTTTTAAACCTGGATTGCCTGTGTATAAATTTTTGGATGTGTATAAGGATAAATTCATCCATAACAGAGGGGAAACAGGCTTCTTAGGGAAAAAGTTTTACCCGGAAAGTGCCTATATTAGAGAACATGCACGTTTATTCGGTAAAACTAAATTTGATTTTGTTATTGATTTTAGTGGGTATAGCCATTATTGGGCTAAATTCCTCCTAGCTGCAGACACAAAAAAGAAAGTTTGTTATATGCATAATGATTTGCTATCTGATAGTGAGCGAGTGATTAATGGAAGGAGGCCTCATCGGATAAATCTAAGGGGACTTTTTTCCGTATATAATCGATTTGATAAACTTGTAAGTGTTTCTAAGGGAACAATGGAATTAAACCGAAAGAATCTAATGCAGTATGCAGACTATGATAAATTCGACTATGTAATGAATTCTATCAACCCGGATAAAATCCTTCAAATAGATTCAGAGAAATCTGAATTCGTAGAAAATAACGAAAGTTCATTGACTACTACAGAGAATTTCAAAGCAAGAGCGATATTAAGGGATGTTAGAAATAATCATGCTTGGAATACCCTTCCCGGGAATGTGGATGCCATTCAATTCCCTCTAGAAGAACGATTTGAAAATGCTGAAATTATGATTTCTAGAAAAGCCAATGTTAATCATAATACATTTTACAAATTCAGCTTCAACAATCAAATAATCGGCTGGATTAACGAAGAGGCTGTAGAGTTCTTGCCAGACAGTATTATTTACGAAAAGGAACTTGATAAAATCGCAAGGCTAGTAAGACCAAGAGGAAACTTCATTTGGTCGATGCCATATAAGATTGAAGGTTCATACAAAGTTTCTGGCAGTCAAGATTTTAAAGGCATAATCGTGAAGGTCGATAAGGAAGTAAAAACCCAACATTCGATTTATAGTAGAATATCCGTAAATCGTACGGTAATCGGCTGGGTGGATAATTCAGCTTTATCCATGCTTGAACAGTGTACAATCAATGAAAACACGAGCTTTAAGGACAAGCTGCAAATCATTTTTAAAAGAAAGTATATGATATCCAGAAACTATAAAAGTAATAAAAAATTCATTGATAAGATTGATAATAGAACGTTGAAGGAAGTAAACACCAGTGAACAGAAGTATGGAAAAATAACTAAACCGGAAGACCATACAATTTGGTCAAAGGCTTATCCGAATTACAAGGCTAAAAGAGTAACTAAGGCAATCGATTTTGAAGGGCAAACCGTCAAAATCATAAAATACAACAGAACCAGAAAAGGCGGCTATTACCTTTTCGTAATAGACAATAAGAAAATTGGCTGGCTAAATACGGGGGCCTTTGAAATGATAGACGAGCCAATAGTGTTAAAAGAACGGGAAGTGCGCGGCACTGCAGAAATCCAGTTAGGAAATTATAATATTTGGGATAAACCGTATGGGTTACAAGATGCCATGATCGTGGAAGATGGGCCAACCTTTAATGGGTGGATTGTTGAATTCGATAAAGAAGCAGTTACTCAACTTGGTACGTATACTCATATATTAAAGGACGGGATATCCCTAGGTTGGTTGGATAAACAGGCGTTAATCGTACAAGAAGTGCATGGGTTGGAAGTAAATAATCAATTCGTCCCATATCCTAATAAAAATGATTTTAATTTTGTCAATATGGGAAGATTATCTCCTGAAAAAGGTCAAGATAATTTGATTCGTGCATTCGCAAGCTTCCATGAGAAACACAAAAATAGCAAGCTGTATATCTTAGGCCAAGGTCCTTTAAAGGAAGATTTACAAGCCATCATTGAAGAGCTGGATTTAAATCATTCCATACATCTTTTGGGTCAGCTTGAAAATCCATTTTCGTTTATGGAGAAATGTGATTGCTTTGTACTGTCATCACATTATGAAGGGCAGCCTATGGTTTTATTAGAGGCAATGACGTTAGGAATGAAAATCATGGCTACTGATATTGTTGCGAACCGGACCGTTTTGGAAAACGGTAAATATGGTTTACTTGTTGAAAATAGCATAAATGGGCTTGAAAAAGGGTTATCTACGATGGCTAGTAATGCTAACACTAAACTAGAAAAATTTGATTACCATCAATATAATGCATTAGCCATGGAAACCTTCAAGAAATGCCTATAAATAATTGGAGGCTCATTTCGCTAATTTAGTAAGAAAAAAGCCTCTCCCAGTGTAAGGGCAAGTGAAGGTAGTTTCGAAAGGAGAAATATAATTTGATTTTGGTCGTTGGCGGTGCAGGTTATATTGGAAGTCATCTTGTAAAAGAGTTAGTAAATACAGAAGAGGTGGTTATTCTAGATAATCTCTCTACCGGTTTTTGTTCGCTGGTTGATTCGAAGGCCATCTTGATAGAAGGGGATTTAGGGGATGAAGCGGTTTTAAATGATATATTTCTTAAATATCCAATTAAGGCTGTTATGCATTTTGCTGCTAATAGTTTAGTTGGTGAGTCTGTTCAAGACCCTTATAAATACTATGAAAATAATGTTGCTTCAACTATTACTTTATTAAATACTATGCTCAAGCATGATGTTAAGAACTTCATTTTTTCATCTACGGCAGCTACTTACGGGATACCAAATGTAGATATAATTGATGAAGAACAGCCAACTAATCCGATTAATCCATATGGTCGCTCGAAATTGATGGTAGAGCAAATCTTAGGTGACTTTGCACATGCATATGGACTTCATTATGTTGTTTTGCGATACTTTAATGCGGCTGGAGCATATGAGTCGGCAGAAATCGGAGAAAGCCATGACCCAGAAACACACTTGATTCCTATTATTTTACAGCATTTATTAGGTCAACGGGAGAAGATTTCCGTGTTTGGTACAGACTATGACACACAAGATGGTACTTGTATTCGTGATTATATTCATGTAACGGATTTAGCTAAAGCACATATATTAGCTCTTCAAGCCCTATTGTCTGGGAAGAAGAATACGGCAATCTACAACCTTGGGAATGGAAAAGGATTTTCGGTTAAAGATGTAATAGACACATGTGAAAAAGTCACCGGGGTAAAACCGAATATAGAATATGCAGATCGTCGGCAGGGAGATCCAGCTCGACTGGTTGCTTCAGCCAATAAGATATATGAAGATCTTGGGTGGAAAGCAGCAATAGATTTAGACGAGATTATTGAAAGTGCATGGAAATGGCATAAATCTCAAATGAATTAAGAGAATACACACCCAATAGGGCAGCAAGCTCTTACTAGTTCACTATACTGGAGTAAAGATTAAAAATTCGATTGTTTTATTTGAGAGAACGACTCTGTTTAAAAGTCGTTCTTTTTTTATTTTTCAGGTGTCACTATCTTGCACGGTTAGTGGAGTGAGGCTTCTACCTTTCGCCTCGAATTTTCCATTTCCTCGATCATTAATCTGTTTAGATAAACGTTTTCATTTCAAAAATAAATTAAACCCCTATCATTTCAGTCTTTCTCTTAATATAGATTAACTGGTCGTAAAAGGGATTTTAATAAGAATATAGAAGTACTAACTAAAAGGATTATCATTCATTTACTAGGAGACGTCATACTTAAAATTGGGAAAAATTTCAAGTGTGATGCATTTAGTAATAAATCAAATAAAGGAAGTTCAGCAGGTGTCATCTTAGAATAAGATGGACTAACAGATGAAGAGAAAGGTGAGAGGTTAAATGAATCAGCATATATTAAAGAACCGTTCATTTCTCTTCATATGGATCGGTAATGTGATCTCTGAATTAGGCGCTGCCTTTGGAACCTTTTGTAATTCAATTCTTATCTATCAACTTACAGGTTCCACTATGGCTTTGGGAAGTATGTGGATATTATATTTTGTACCATCCCTGCTTTTGCAATTATTTATTGGCCCTTTTATTGATAGATGGAGCCGTAAGTGGACGATGATACTTTCACAGTGGAGTAGAGGTGTAATTTTTCTTATCCCACTTATTTCATTATTAACGGGGAATCTTGAAGCATGGCACATTTTCACAGTCCAAATCATAGTAGGTTTAATTACGCCCTTATATTCACCCGCTAATCAATCAATTTTGCCTACAATTGTTCCTGAGAACCAGCTAAGCGCTGCAAATGCTTATTTAGATGGAACGATTCGATTAATGACGTTCTTGGCACCAATTGCAGGGGGAGTCGTTGTAGAGTACTTAGGTGTTAAAACCACATTACCGCTTGTTTGCTTATTGCTTATTACAAGTGGCTTTATACTGCTGTTCATCCAAGAATCAAGAGTCTCATTATCTATACGCAAATCATGGTTAAACCAATTCATTGAGGGTCTATCCTATTTTTTTAGACAACCCCTCATAGTTTGGTTAGGAGTCTTTTTGGCGTTTGTTCAATTTGGAGTGGGAGTTACGATGGTTATCACTCTTCCCTATATCACTGGTGAGTTATCTGGTAGTTATGCAGAGTACGGATATTTTATGGCTAGTTTCCCTTTAGGGTATGTAATTGGTTCCATGCTTGTAAGTAAAATAAAACATAAGAGTCGCAGGGTTTTGATGTTAGGAGCATTAATTATCGGAGGTCTAACATATATCTCCTTAGGTATTAGCAATAGTATAGTTGTTGCATTCTTGACTGAAATTCTTGCTGGAATAGCTATGGCTATTTTTAGTATTCATAATAAAACTATTTTTCAACAAAGCGTACCTAATCATCTAATGGGGAAAATATCCTCGGTTCGATTATTTATTATTAGAAGTACGATGCTATTAGGGGTAATAACAGGTACATTTTTGAGTGATATCTGGGGGATACGTCCATTGTACTTTTTAATAGGAAGCATTATCTGCACTGTATCTTTATTAGGAATATTACTTCCTTTCTTTAAGTTCATTGATAACTCGAATAAAGGGGAACGTTCTGTTTCTTAAATTAGAGGGGAAATGTTAAATAAACATAAAAACCCAAGCTAAGACATTACCATTTAGATGAAATCTTGTGTAAAGCCACTCTACTTAAGGAAAAAAGAAAGGCTACTTACACTTTTTCAGTCTTAGCAAGGGGAATTTGATAAAATGTTGCTGTTGAATTAGTCTCCCATGCTCATCCCTTTTAATGTCACAGCAGTTATGAACACAGTCACACATATGATTGAGGTAGATACTACAATGGCGATTGGTAAACTCATAAAAATCCCTCCTTTAAAGTATTGTTACGTTGCTAAGATTAACCTTAGCTCCAATTAAAAAGTTGTAAGTAAGTTTATCCATTGACGCACCCTCAAAGTCGATTTTCTTTAAATCAGACGTTCGAAATTGAACATTCTTGAGTGTTGCGTCGCGAAATGATGCTTTCTTCAATGTTGAGCCCTCAAAAATGGTTTGGTTAAATGTTTCCCCATCAAAGATAAGACCAGCTAAATTACAGCCTTTAAAGTGGGTTTTATTATAGCTACTATTTTTAAAAATGACTCCCTTTAAGTTTGAACTTTTAAATAGGGTACTCGTTAAATTGACGTTTTCAAAGATACAATTATTTAAGTTACTGCTTTTAAATGTGCTGTTCGTCAGGTCAGAATGGCTGAAATCAGAACGGGTTAAATCGCAGGAATTAAATTTTCCATCATGCACCGAAACCGAGCGGAAGTCGGAATCCAATAAGCGTTGCCTGGAATAGTCCATGTTTATCGCCTGCTCAAGCTCACTGTATTGGAGATTAAATGCTTCTAGGAGCTCTGACACTTCTCCAATTGAATCCACCGTTAATCTATAAGCCTCCTGCTCACTAGAACCTTTTTGTTTATAGTCATTATATTTCTCTATTAAGTTTTGCAGCAGTTCTTCTTCCAGTTCCTTTGCTGTTTTGGCATTTTGATACGGAGCAAAAATGCTGTGAACATGTGCATTTAGTTTTTCAATCACATTTTATCTTCCTTTCTACAAGAGGCGTTCAAGTATTTGCTTGGCCTGCTCCCAGTTATTTTTGTTTTGCGTATATGTGTCTTCTCCGATTGCGGTGATTTTATAATATTTTCTTCTGCCGCCTTGTGTAGCATCTCCCCAATAGGAGATGATGCATTCGTCTTTTTCAAGACGTTTTAAGCTGGAATACATTGTTGCTTCCTTTATTTCGTACTGCTCATTTGAACTCACATATATCAATTTACTAATTTCATAACCATATTTATCGCCACTTTGCAGGAGTTTTAAAATCATCGTATCAACATGTCCGCGTAGTAGGTCAGAGGATAGTTTTCGTTGAACCAAATCCTCACCTCCTTTGGTATAACTTATAACATATTACTATGACAGTCAAGGTAATATTACTCTTTAGGTGTGGCCTTTTTTCTTAATTGTCCTTTATGCAATCATACTTGGAAGGAATTTATTAGTATTTGTAGAAGTAGTGTTAAGAGATATCTGGGAGTGGTGAATGTTGAATAATTCTTGGAATAAAGTGATATATAAGATTTGGTCTCCAATTTATGACAAAGTTTTCAATTCAAATCTTTTTTTTAATGCCAGAAGAAGAGTATTTGATGAGATATCGTTTAATAGCAGAGATAAAGTTCTGTTTGTGGGCGTAGGAACGGGTGCTGACATAGAGTTAATCAAGCACTTTGACTTAGAGATAACAGCAATAGACCTTTCAAAGGATATGCTTAAAAAAGCAATGGAGAGATATAGAAATACCTCTATCACATTTTTAGAGATGGATGCACAAAATATGGAATTCAACAATGAATCGTTTGATTATATAGTTGGAAGTTTGGTCCTTTCAGTAGTGCCTGATGCAAATAAATGTTTTCAAGAAATGATTAGGGTTTTAAAACAAGATGGGAAAATAATTATATTCGATAAGTTTATCTCTAAAAATAAACAGCTATCTTTACCAAAGAAGCTTCTTAGACCTTTTATTAGGGTTTTAGGTACAGATATTGGCTTGCGGTTTGAAGACTTGTATCATAGACATGATAAAAATCTAAAAATCGTAGAAGATCAATCGATTATGATGAATGGAATGTATAGAAAGATAATAATTTGCAAATGAAGATGACGTGCCTTTCTAAGGAGTAGGAAACAATGATTAAGGGTCTTTATGAAGCAAGAACTTCAGGTGAATAAATTTTTTGAAATTCAGTACAATTAGTTGGAAGGATTTAATTGGAAAGAGGGGATATTTTGTCTGAAACGATTTATAACTATGAAGATTTATTAGAAATGCTGGACTCGTTATTGCGTGAACCAACTAAATTCTGGAATGATTTTTATGAAGATCGTGAAAAGGAGATTCCCTTTTTTTGAAAACCTACCAGACGAGAATTTAGTTAATTATTTTGACAGAGAGTTACTTGGTTCAGGGGAGGTTCTTGAACTTGGATGTGGTCCTGGAAGGAATGCCATTTATTTTGCTCAAAAGGGCTGCTCAGTTGATGCTGTTGACGTTTCAAAAGAAGCTCTTGAATGGGGAAAAGAGTGGGCAACAGAAAAGAAAGTGAACATAAATTTTATTCAAAAAAACATTTTTGACTTAGATATTGAAGAAGGAAAATATGACACCGTCTATGATTCAGGTTGCTTTCATCATATTGCTCCACATAGAAGAATGAATTATATAGAAATGGTGAAAAAGGCGTTAAAGCCTAAGGGTTTCTATGCGATTACTTGTTTTGTTCAAGGAGGAATATTAGGTGGTGCAGATATTTCAGATTGGGAAGTATATAGATTAGGAAGTCTTAGAGGCGGGTTAGGTTTTACTGAGGAAAAACTAAGAACGATTTTTAAGGATTTTGAAGAGATAGAAATACGTAAAATGAAGGAATTTAAGCGGTCTAATGAAGTCTTTGGGGTCTCTGGTTTATGGACTGCTTTATTTAGGAAAAAGTAATTTTTGTGAACTTGACCCTGCAATTCGAGGAAGCATAGGGCGATGGCATTCAGATAATAATGAAGATCTCTGATGAGATTTTGTAGATAGTGTGGATGAACTTTATGATGAAAATAGTAAATTGAACTTTAAGGATCTGAGTGTAGATCCTTTTTTCTTTGTGAAAAATTCAATTTTGATAGAGGTTCCTTAAGATACCTTGAATATATTGGATTGCGAAAAAATTGTCGGTAAAAAACATAAATGTTAAACTATAATAACAATGAGGTTGTGGATATTGTTGGGAATATAGTGAGGACCTACTTCTATTGAAGTATACGAGGTAAATAGAAGCGAGTACTAGACTGCTATTTTTATAAAAAATTAAATAGGTGGAGAAATTTATGCATAGAAACCAAAAATTACATTCATTTCTATTAGACAAAGCAAGCACAATTGACAGAGGAATGGTACGAAACATTAAATAAAAATGATGTGATAGGCGTTTATAGCTCAGCTAATCCCGAAGTAATTAAAAAACTAAAGCTACAAAATAACGATTTTCACTTACATTTTTTTCAGGTGTTTATAGAAGAGGAATCAGAATTCTTTAGGCATTTTGATGAGTGGATTGAAGAAATCGCACAGGATGGGCAGCATTTAGAAACACCCATCTATTTTATATTAAGAGAATTTTTTCGAACGCAGGAGCAATATCTAGATTTTATTGAGCAATTTGTATCATTAAATGAAGGTCAATACTCGCAAAAGGAAATAAATTCATGGTATCGAATTGTTATCAAAGTGTTCAGTGAAGTTCTAGAGAGGTTTACTGAAGCTAACAATAGATATTCTAATGAAATAATGAAAGCTCAACAGGATACGATTAATGAATTAGGCTCTCCTGTCATATCACTAAACGATAACACCGCGTTACTTCCCCTTATTGGCGATATTGACACAATGAGAGGGATGTTCTTGCTTGAAAACACGTTACAAATATGTGCAGAAAAAAATGTTACTAGGCTTTTTATAGACTTATCAGGTGTTCATGCAATCGACAGTGTATCTGCTCAACAACTGTCAAAATTGATTGAATCCTTACATCTAATTGGGGTTGATACAACTCTTTCGGGACTTCGTCCAGACATAGCTATTACTGCTGTGCAACTTCAACTGCCTTTTGATAAAGTAACGATAAAATCCACTTTGGCCCAAGCGATTAATACAAATGAATAAACTATCTACGGGCTGGGACACAAGGCCATAAAGCTAAAAATGGTTTAACTGGGGGAATTCTTACTTAAATGGTAAGGAAGTATTAAAGAGATTTGGTTTTCAAGTAGAAGAGAAAAATAGATTGAGGACGGTGGACCATTGGATAAACAAGTAACATATGATAATGAAGCAGAAATGGGCTATATTTACTTGGTTGAACCATACAAATACAAAATTTCATATACTGAAGAGCTCCCACAAAATAATGACATAATGTTAGATTTTTGTAACGACGTTCCGATCATCGGAATTGAATTAGCGGGAGCTACTGCGATAAAAATTAAACATCTTGTTGATACAGTACATATATTCAAAAAGGCAACTACTGCTGATAATGAGATTTTTTACTCTTTCAGATTGCATGATAAATCAGTAAAACAATCAGTTACTCATCCAGATACTGCGAAAATAGTGTTTCACTTTTCGGATGCTGACTGTTTAGATTTTATAGGGATTGATATTTATGACACAGATTCATACGATGAGACATTCTTAATTGGCGGATAAGCCCAATCTTTTTTAGGTCATCTCGTACAGCGAAAGCCGGAACCAATGAAAGGGTAGCCTGCTCCTTGGTTAGGGACCTAGGTTATTCAATATTTGCAAACACGGCTAGATCTTCTTTATTACCAACCACTAAAAGCATATCTTTTTCAAGGATATTCTGATCAGGTGATGGAGCTATGATAATTTCTCCATTACTCACGATGGCAATAACACTGATATTATATTTCGCACGTAAATCAAGCTCTCTGAGACTTTTTCCTGTCATGCTTATGGGTATAATGATTTCCTCGATATTGTATTCTTTTGAGAGTTCTATATAGTTCAGCATGTTGGGTGATAGGAGTTGATTAGCGACCCGTTCACCCATATCTCTTTCAGGGTAGATAACCCAGTCAGCACCAACTTTAGCGAGCACTTGACCGTGATGTTTATTTAGAGCTTTTGCTATTACCTTTTTCACTCCTAGTTCCTTTAAAAGCAATGTAGTTAAAATGCTTGACTGCATATCATTTCCGATGGCTACGATGACACAATCAAAATTACGGATTCCAATGGATTTTAGTGCCTCTTCTTCGGTAGTATCAGCCATAACTGCATGAGTTACACTTAATTCTGCATTCTCGACTCTTTCCTCGCTTACATCAATACCCAAGACTTCTTGTCCGGCTGTATATAATCTATGAGCTACACTCGTTCCGAATCTTCCTAAACCGATAACGGCATATTGTCGTTTTCCCATCTTTAACACTCCCTCATTAATGATTAACCAATCATGATTTTGCCTTTTGGACGGCGGAATGGATCTGGTTTACGTCTCATTGCGATAGCAAAAGCAAAAGTCAAAGGTCCAACCCGGCCCGCAAACATTGTGAAAATAATGAGCATCCGACCAATGGGGGATAATTCAGGGGTTAATCCCATTGAGAGACCCACGGTAGCAAATGCTGAAGTGGCTTCAAATAAAACCGTCAAGAAATCACTTCCGGTTTCTGTAATAGTCAGCAGAATGGTGATGGTTGAAACGATAAATACCCCGATGGAGGTAACGGATAATGCTTTAAATATCGTTTCATTCACAATGCGGTACCGAAACAATACCACATCTTCTTTTCCTTTAATCTGTGACCAAACCGTTCCAATCAGCGTCGCTAATGTGGTGGTTTTAATCCCACCGCCAGTCGATCCCGGTGAAGCCCCAACAAACATCAAGAAAATGATCAGCAGCAATGTGGGTTGTGTTAAATCAGGGATATTCAATGTATTAGAACCTGCTGTTCTCGGAGTAACGGATTGAAACAAAGAAGCCAACGTTTTCCCCATGAAAGATAAAGGCTGCAATGTTTTGGCATTTCCAAATTCAAATATAAAGATTAAGATGGCCCCGCCAATTGTAAGGATTAAGCTAGCCATCAGTACAACCTTCGTATGTACAGACAAACGATGGGTATCACGGTATTCGTAAATTTCATTCATCACGATAAATCCTATACCGCCTAATGTGATCAGGGAAGCGACTGTAAGGGTTACGAAAGGATCTGATGCATAAGTAGTCAAGCTCCTAAACCCTCCCATTAAGTCAAAGCCCGCATTATTGAAATTGGAAATCGAATGAAAAAGGCCGTAATAGATTGCTCTGCCTATTGGCATGTCAAAAGAAAAGCGAATCGATAGTATAACGGCACCTGAAATTTCAATAATGGCAGTGTAAATTAAAATCCTTTTTACTAACTTAACTACACCTGCCATAGATAAATTATTTAAAGACTCCTGCAAGACTAACCGGCCTTTTAAAGAAATTCTTTTGCCTAATAAGAAAAAGAAAAGCGTCGCAAATGACATAAACCCCAAGCCGCCTATTTGAATGAGTGATAAAATGACCAACTCTCCAAATGTTGTAAAAGTGGTTCCCGTATCTACTACGACAAGCCCTGTTACACATGTAGCAGAGGTTGAGGTAAATAAAGCATTTAGAAAAGAAAGACCATTCCCATTTTCAGTGGAAATCGGCAGGGTTAATAAATAGGCTCCAACAAGTATCAGGAAGGCAAAGCCAAGTACAAGAATTTTTGGTGGATCTAACAAATCTTTTGCTTTTATCAAATTGATCATCCTTACCCTGTTAATGAATTAGCAACCTACTAACAAACGTAATATATCCACAGATAACTAACCATTATCGAGTGATAGGGTTAGTATTTCGCTCGTACTGCATTCCATTCGTCATCCATCTAGATAAACAATCAATAGACCAAGTTCCTTTTGCTATACATGCGTCCATTCTGCACAAGCCCTTTTATTTGTGAAAAAAGGTATTCATTATCCTTAATCAAGCTTAGGTAATGCTCTTTGGAAAATCCTTTTTTAAAGCATAATAAAAAGACCTACATAACATCTGGCTGCTATTTTGTTACAGAAAAGCAAACAAAAAAGCCCCTGAAATAGGCGGTCTTATGACCTCCTTCGCTTTAGCCGACGAAGTTAGCTGACGGGTAGGATGGCGAAAGAGCTGATCTCATCCTTTCTGCAAGGCAGAATTAACCCCAAATGATTGGTTCCTCCGTACTCAATTTACTTGAGTTTAGGCCGAAATGCATTAAATTGATAAACGTATTCTACTCCCATCATTTACTAGTTGTAAACCCCTAAATTGTAAAAAAAATTTGCTAGAACAAAACAGAAAATTTACGTTTTTTTTACATATTAAAAACTTATTGACAAAAATTAGTTGGGACATTATGATAGGTTCGATAAATTTGAAAAATAACATCCAGTAATTTTATGTTTCTAATAAATAAATATATGGTATTTCCTTTTGGAATTAGATACAGAAAATCTCAAAGTTTATTGAATTCGTATTTTGAAATTTTAATACATTATATAAAAAAGGCGGGCAAGTATGGAGAAGACGTTTAATAGATATGTTGTTAACGCTACAGGTAAAGGTGGACAGACGTATTTAACTCAATGCCAGGATAAAGATGCACTAAGGAAATGGATAGCCGATCATGAGGATCAAATAATAATGAATGAGTTAAGGATAACAGATAAGAAAAAGAATCCATTGATAAATTTTTTTTCAAAGGTAATATCATCTGAATTCATAGGTCCTTATTAACTGGATCATGAAAATAATTGAACATTAAAAGTTAGTAGAGGGTCAAGCATATTGAATAATAATTCACTCATTATGTCCTTTTTCAGTATTTCAACTATTTAAATTCCTGCGTTAATCAGGCAATCTGAAGCTTAACATCCATATTACGTTATATTTTCAAACTCATTTATATTGAATGAGTTTTTTTGTGTATATTAAATATTGCGATGGAAATATTCAAAAAAGCTTAAAAGATTTGGATGTAATAGAGAATGTGATATCGAAAATGGCTCTAAAGGAAATGAGTAAAAAATCATGGAAGATTACCTTGATCCATAAGATATAAGGCATAACTTTTTCCTCATCAGTTTTCGATATTATGAGGAAGTTAGAGTATATGTCATATGGTAGTGTATATTCTCACAAGCCATTTACAAATTTTAAAGAAGAGAAGTAATAAAAAGGATTTATAGATTCATTGGCTTATGTAAATATGCAACGTGGGAAACATTATCCACTAGTGACTAACGGGGAAAGAATTTACAAAGATAAAAGCATTTTCGATTACTCTGCTAATAAACAAGAAGTTAAAGGTAGTGTGTCATTGGCAAATTATGCATTAGCGAACAATGAGTCGTAAGAAAATTGGAAATCAGATCCAGTCGAGGCGGGGGAAACCTCGCCCTGGATTATTCTCTAAGACATGTGGTAATCACTAGGGCGACAATACTTTTACTTAATATACATTTTTTAGATAGTTTGTCGCTTGGAAGTTATTGACTTTTTGCTCGTTTACTCCAATAATAGTCTTAAATACATCTTTATCCAATGACCTAAATGGTAATAAACTTAGGACTCTATGAAATTTTTTAGGAAACATGTGAAGTCCCTATGTAAACATCTGATTTACCTTTTTTTCTGTTTTATTTTGGCAAGTCATTCACTTCGTATGCAACCCGTATTCCAGATTCAATCGCCCCTTGCATCCAAGCGTGAGTAAGAGTAGTATGTTCACCGGCAAAGTGCACTCTTCCTTCAGGTATAGGGATATAGGGATACAACTCGGTTTCCTGACCCGGTTCAAAAGCAGCGAAACCTCCAGAAGAATACTCATTATCGACCCAACTAAAGGAAGTTCCTGATACAAACTCAGAATAGACTTGGTCTCCATAAATTTCAGCTAAGTTCTTTAAAGCATATTGAATGCGCTCTTCGTTTGATAGACCGTTCCATATTAAAGCCTCATCCGCCCATGTATAGCTTGCCAAAACCACAGCAGGACCTTTTGTACCAATCCCCTGACTTGGGTAATAAGTGAATCGAATCGGAAGGTCAGTTATGGATTTACCACCATATTGATGGTGCCTTTCCCAAAACCTGCTTTTAAACTGGATTCCGATTTTTGTTGCGCTCATATAGTTCAGTTCACGAATTGCTCTCCGTTTATAATAGGAAAAAGAATGGTATGGTTCAACTTTCACAAATTGTAACACTGAAAAGGGAATAGTTATGATGGCAAGATCACCAGTTATGGTGGAATCCTCTAGGGTGTGCGGGTGGGTGGAATGGATGGTTACACGGTTGTTATGTTGGACAATTTTCGTCATCCTTTGATAGAACATAATGACATCTTTTAATTGTGGAAGAAATGCCCTTGGAAGCAGATCCATACCACCGGTTATCTCATAGTAACGATTTGCTCCAAAGGACGCCGCTTCTCGCAAAACTTCAACAAATGACATCCCCATATATGCTTCGTAGTCAAGGAGTAAACCGATCATATCGACCGCGCCATCTGAAAAAGTCGTTCCATATTGATAATGGTAAGTGTTTAAGAAAGTTCCTAGTGAGTAGTTTTTAAATTCTTTTTCTACGAGATTCCAATTTCTCTTTGGATCTTGTTTAATAAAATCGAGAATGGGCTGTGTAGCTAAATTCATCAGCATCTCTGCGCTTTTATCTTTTTCATTCGGGGCAACGGGAAAGTTGAGAATACCAGGAGACCGTTCAAAAATGTTAAGACGTGTTTTGATACCATTGAGATAAAGAATATCCATTGGAGTTCGGTTAATAAACTGGTTTACGGTTAGTCCGAATTTTTTAATATACTCTAATGTCAAAAAATGACCTTCAGGAATACGCATTGGACCTAGGTTTAAATAAAGCCCATTGCTAAAGGGAGAGTGTATTGTATAGGCGCGTCCGCCCACCCTGTTATTTGCTTCAAGGATGGTGACGCTGTGCCCTGCATTCTTCAAAAGAGAAGATGCAACCAGTCCTGCTAGTCCTGCGCCCACAATAGTAATATTCTTGGGAACTTGCGACTTTTTAAGACCATTTTTAATAATGCTAATCATTTGTTGAGTCGTTAACTGATTATTAGACATCTCTTCGCCCCTAGTGAAAAAGATTTATTACATTGTATTCACTAGCAGAGATGCATATGTATTCAAGAGTTAATCAGATGATAGATAAAAAACTTGGTATTATCTTAAATATAAAACAAGAAACAGAATCAATTAGTACATTGGTAATTTACTAAATTTGTTATGTCAGCTGCCTTTTCATTTTCTTTTACTTTAAGGTAATGGAGAACGATATCTTCCAGGGTCAAGCATTTCGGATGCAAGACTCTGTACGTTTTCTACAATAATACTGGAACTCTCTTCAGTGCTTTTCAATAAGGATGTGCGGTATTGGTTTTTGCTTTATTTATTTGTATGAAAACAAAAGGGGGATTATCAAGTGAAGGGATTTGAATTTTTCAGAATGCCACAGACTATTATATATGGGAGGAAATCTTTTGAGAAAGTGGGAGCGGAAGCGGCATTATGTGGGAAGAAAGCACTCATTATAAGTGATAAGGTAATGAGCCGACTCGGTTGTGTCAATCAATGTTGTCAGTATCTTCATGACAACGGAGTAGCAAGTGCAGTTTATCTTGGAGTTGATTCAGAACCAACAGACCAATATGTGGAAGAATCATTAGAACTTTTTGAAAAGGAGTCATGTGATCTAATCATTTCCCTTGGTGGAGGAAGCTGTATTGATACTGGGAAAGCAATTGCTGTCCTGGCCACGAATGGTGGATATATTGGAGAATATATGGGCGGAAGAAAAATAGCAGACAAAGCGGCAATACCGCACATTGCTATTCCAACAACTGCTGGAACTGGTTCAGAAGCGACGGATGCTACTGTTATTACCAACACCGATGATGATGTGAAGATGATGATTAAACAGCCGAATTTTATGCCTTTAGTCGCCATTGTTGATCCGTTGCTGACAGTTTCTTCTCCACCACATATAACGGCTGCGACGGGTGTGGATGCATTAAGTCATGCGGTTGAGGCCTATTTATCAAAACGGTCTCACCCAATGACAGACACAATGGCTCTGTCCGCGATGAGATTGATTGTGGAGAATATTGAAAACGCTTACGATGATGGGGATAACATAGATGCCCGTGAAAAGATGTCATTAGGAGCCCTTCAAGCAGGGATAGCATTCTCGAATTCATCCGTTTGTTTAGTTCATGGAATGTCGAGACCAATTGGAGCTTTGTTCCATGTACCTCATGGATACTCGAATGCCATGCTATTGCCAGCGGTATTAGAATTCAGCAAGGAAGCCTGTATGGAACGGTTAGCGGATTTGGGGAGAATTTTTAAAACTGAATATAAAAACCTTTCTATAGAAAGGGCAGCTTTGGTTGCGGTAGAATCTGTTAAGGCACTTTGCCAAAAGCTGAACATTCCTAATCTCGAAGGATGGGGAATAGAAGAGGAGAAATTTAATCTCTCAGTCAGTAAAATGGCAAGAGACGCCATAGATAGCGGGAGCCCTGCTAATAACCCAAGGGTCCCAACTAAACAAGAATTAGAAGAGTTATATCATACTTGTTATCATTATAAGTTTGCTACTGAAGATAAAGTACAGGGGTGAATATGTGGAGACTTCAATTCTAAAATACCTCATAACTTAGTTAGTGCCAAGCATACTTGCTGAGATAAGTATGAATTCTTTCTTTAATCACTTAATGGTGTAAAGAGAATATTCCGAAAAGTATTTGGGAGGATTTCAGCATTTTATTTACAATATTAGTCTAAAAATGTTAATATTTAGTTAAATCAGACTAGGGTGCAATGAAGATAAGATTAACTCTTTAGAGAGCTCTGTTAGCTAAAAAGGAGTAAGAGTTTTTTATTGAAGCAAGCCTTTGACCCTCACTTTAGAACCTTATGTTTTGGGGGAAAGTATGACGGGAGCTTCCGTTATAGAGCTAAGGTATTCGCGTTTTTTATTAAATGCCGTACCTAATAAGGTTAATATGGTGACATATAAATAAACAGATGTGGAACTACGACTTTTAATCTCGTCCTCAAGATGTATGTCTTGGAGACGAGATTTTTCTATTTTTTAATAAAATTCAATACAACTATAAGGAGAAAAGATGAAATTCAAAAATCTATTATTATCTTGGAAATACCCTTCGATATTATTACTTGGAATAGGAATTTCAAACTTTGGTGCTTGGGTTTATTTTATTGCACTTAATTTAATCGTATTGGATTTGACTAACTCAGCGCTTGCCGTAGCTGGACTTTATATTGTTAAACCGATAGCTGCGTTATTCACGAATGTATGGGCTGGCAGCGTTATTGACCGAATAAATCAGCGGAATCTAATGGTGGCACTTGACCTATTTCGAGCGGTATTCATAGCTTTGCTGCCATTGACTTCTTCTATTTGGGTAATATATTCGGTTGTCTTTGTGATTAATATGGCAGGGGCTATGTTTGGAACAACATCAAGGTCTTATATAACAAAATTAATACCCATTGAACAGAGAAAACGATTTAACTCACTTAGAAGCTTAATAGATTCTGGGGCTTTCTTAATTGGTCCAGCGATAGCGGGCATCCTTTTTTTAATCGGTACACCCATTTTAGCCATCTATATTAACGCAGTAGCATTATTTTTATCAGGAATCATAACTTTATTTATGCCTAATCTTGAAAAGGATCGTTCCCTTGAGCAATCCGATAGTTACCTTTCTTGGAAAATAATAAAACAGGATTGGGCGATTGTCCTTAATTTCAGTCGACAATACTCTTATATTATGTTTATATACTTTTTATTTAGCTGCATGATGGTAATGGCAACAGCTATAGATTCACAAGAGGCAGCCTTTGCAAAAGCCGTGCTTTTTTTAACTGACACAGATTACGGATTCCTTGTAAGTATAGCCGGGGCAGGTATAATTGCAGGGGCTCTAGTAAATACAATGATTGTGAGTAAAATACAAATATCCTTTCTAATTGGCTTAGGCTCTTTATTTGTTTCGGTAGGTTATATAATCTATTCCTTTTCAAGTTCCTTTTCGATTGCCGCGTTAGGATTTTTTATCATTGCCTTTTCGCTGGCTTTTGCCAATACAGGCTACCAAACATTTTATCAAAACAATATACCAGTTGAGATTATGGGAAGAGTCGGAAGTGTATTTGGCTTGTTAGAAGCATGTTTGATTATTATTACGACAACAATTGTGGGAGTTTCAGCCCAGTTCATTTCGATTCAGTTCGTAGTCATTACCGGGTCAATAAGCATGTTTGCTCTTACAATTTTGTTATTTATACTCAGTATGAAGCCTTCTAAGAGCAGATATTATTCCGTTAAAAGTGTGGAGGCAAAAGATTTATAAGCTTTTGGTCTGCAATGGAAACCAAGAAAAAACAAAAAATCTAATTGAAGTTTATCTAATTCTTCAATTTAAAAGGTGGTGTGTAATGGCCGCTATAAAAAAGGCTTATGGATATATAACACGAATCAAAGAGGGAAAACCACAAGTATTAGTATTTCAACATCCTATTAAAGAGGCTGGGATACAGATACCAAAAGGTACAGTAGAAGCAGAAGAAGATCCTTATTATGCAGTTATTCGTGAAATTAGGGAAGAAACAGGTTTAATGAATTTTAATGTAGAGCAATTAATTATACAGGATCGATGGAAATGCGATGATGGGGCAATACATGAGCGTTATTTTTATAAAATAACCGTTCATGAGACGCGAGAAGGATGGACATATAATCCCACAGGTGGTGGGGCAGAGTCTGGTTTAACGTTCCGATTCTTTTGGGTATCTATGTTGGGCGAAGTAGAATTGGTTAGAGGACATGGTGATTATTTGCATGAAATTCTTGATCAATAAAACAAGTTGTTTATCAAGATAGAATGCCACCAATTAGGTGGCATGTTACATGTATATCTATTTATACCATTCTGATGTATTATACTTTTTTAACCATGATCTTTTCTTTGTTAATATCTAATTCACCATTGAATGTAAAGTTAAATTTCTTATACAAGTGAAGTGCAGACTTGATTATCTTCAACTACACTTAAATAGATTTCATTACAATTATATTCTTTAGTTAATCGTTGTATTAAAGCTTTTAACATAATACTTCCAAGCCCAAGACCTTGATATCTAGCATCAATTAAAAAACGATCTAACCACACTCTTCCATTTTTCCCTTCTTCGGGAAAAAATCCATACATAGCAAAACCGACCAAGCTATTGTCTGAATAAAGTCCCACTGGCTTATAATATTTACACTCCATGGCTTCTTCTAAACATTGTTCTGTCGTTTCAATAAACGATTTTTGCTTTGTGTTTATTTCCAATTTTAAAATATCATTTACATTTTCGTTCGTGACTTCATTAATAGTGATGGTCATAATATTAATCCTTCCTCATTTTCCCTCATGTTTAGCCGTTTTGTTAACATGATATACTAATAGCCTAAGGTATATGGTTACCATATAGTCAAGGGAGAGATTGTATTGGTCGATGGAAATTTAGGCAAATATTTTACTACTGGAGAATTCGCCAAACTATGTAATGTAAAAAAACAAACGCTAATTCACTATGATGAGATTGGGCTTTTTTCTCCTGATATAAAAAATGAAAAAGGCTATCGGTATTACTCCTATCAACAATTTGAAGTTTTTTCTGTCATCACACTTTTAAAAGAAGTTAAGATGCCCTTGAAAGAGATTAAATGGTTTCTTACTAACAGATCTCCTATAGAATTAATTAACCTTTTTAAAGAAAAATCCATAGAATTAGAAAAAAAAATAGATAATCTTTATCGAATACAGAAGATTATTGAAACGAAAATATCCCTCACGGAAAAGGCGATACGTATTGATTATTCTCAAATCACATTAGAATTTCAGGAGGAAGAACAACTCTTCCTTAGTGATTCCATCTTGAATTCTTCTGATGCTGATTTTTTAAGATCAACATCTAAATTTATCGATTACTGTAATAGAAATAAGTTTTATACGGGTTTCCCTATTGGGGCCATGATAAACAAAGAAAAGATAGTTCAAGGAGACCATGATAACTATTCATATTTGTACACGAAAGTTATGGACAATCATGCGAGCTCTTTTACATATGTAAAGCCCAAGGGACAATATATTGTTGCCTATCATAAAGGGAGTTATAAGAGTATTTCCGAAACATATGAAAAAATAGTAAACTTTATGCAAAGTCAAAACTTGAACCTCAAAACGTTTTCATACGAAGAGTATATGTTAGATGAAGTCTCAGTAAAGGGTTACGAAAATTACCTAACGAAAATAATGGTAGAAGTAGGATGAGGGAAGAGCCACATATACGTTATTCAGGAAGATGATTTAGTGGGGATGTACAAGCTCAAAATTAAAAGAACGGAATTTCTACATGAACATTATGAAACTTTGCGGAGGGTTATATATGAAAAAGTTAGTTTTATGTATTGTTGCTATTCTTCTTATCGTCTTTTTATATTTTGACTATATAGCTCAAAGTGACAAAAAGAACAACAGAATGGATCTTAACGTCAAACAATCCATTGAACATCAATTAAAAACCAAAGACTACGAGAGTTTTACTTATAAAATTACCAATAATACAAATGAAAATTTTAATCTGCTATTTGGCACAGGTAATGAAATTGACGTAGGATTCCACACATTAACTGATAGTCCAATTAAAGAGGGCAATATTATTACTATTGAATCTCAACCGACCGAAAAACACAAAAAAGAATTTAATAAAGGAGATACTTGGGAGTATACAATAAAGGTTAATTCGAAGTTACTTTCAAAAGGTGACTATCAATTAACTGCTCAATTTATACCAAGTAATGCGCTTACTCTTGATAAAGTTGAACAGATAATAACTTACCCTTAATGTGACCCAGACAAGTAGACAGGAGTTCAATAGACCCTAGTAATTTTGCGAATAGAGGAGGATTTTTCATGTCAGATAATAGCCATCATATGTTCTCCGCATTTTTAACTTCTGTTGTGAAGCTGCTTCCTTTTATTTAATTGGTTGTTTACTATCATACATTCATATTAGCGACTCTTAGTATACTAAGAGTATTCTATATAAACGGAAAAAGAGAGAGAATTTTATGTTCTGTCTCTTTTTCATATAGTTTGTTGACGCCTTGTACAAGATGTCCTAGGATAAAAAGATATGAGTTACTTTTGGAAGGAAATAGAAGGGAGAGAAAAATACATGTCACTAAAATCCTTTATTCTTTCCCTTTTGTTATCGCAAGCTTTGTTTTTGTGTGGGCTGTCTGTTTTTCTTCAGCTCCTTTTATATTTGAATCCTTTGGTTATCGTGGTTGTGTGGGTTTGTATCTTGGTTGTTGTCTCGATGCTGGTTCTTTTGTTTCGAGGTGAAACGGTCATGCTTCCTCGGTTTTGGTGGCAGGCAGGTATGATTGGATACAGTTTTTCATTATTGGTTTTGCTGTTCTTTCGACCGAATGGGCAGGATTATTCGTATAATTTTATCCCTTTTTCTACGATTCTTTCTTATTTGTCGAACGAAACTAACTGGCTTGTGTCTTTTTATAACCTTAGCGCCAATGTAGGATTGTTTATTCCATTTGGGCTGTACTTGATGTCCAGGGAGGGGAAAGAGTTGTCCTCTTTTCGGAAATTTCTTTATCCATTTTTCTCGATCTTGAGCATTGAAATCTGTCAGTATGTTTTTCGACGAGGAAGTTTGGATGTTGATGACCTTATATTGAATATGATTGGCTTTTACCTGGGTTACATCCTGTATCCATTGTTTACAAAAGTGGTTGCGTTCCATTCTGGAAAAATGAAAAGGATAATATGATTTTGTGAAGAAAAAGATACATATGATTAAAAAGTTGATGGAGATATTGAATTTGGGCATAACAAATAAGTTAAATGAGAGGGTGTATCCTATGTATAGCAATTTAGCAGAGTTAACAAGTCATCCAGTGTTTCATTACTTTGAGGAGATATCCAATATCCCAAGAGGGTCAGGTAATGAGAAAGAGATTAGTGACTATCTGGTTCGCTTTGCAAGAGATCGAAACCTGGAGGTAGTACAGGATAAAACATTAAATGTCATAATAAAAAAGCCCGCTACAGCTGGTTATAATAGTGCTCCCACCGTAATTATCCAGGGGCATATGGATATGGTTTGCGAAAAGAATAAGGATACTATTCATGATTTTGAGAAAGATCCTCTTCAATTAAGGATTATAGGGGACATGTTGTATGCTACGGGTACAACATTAGGGGCGGATAACGGAATTGCAGTTGCTTATGCTTTAGCTTTATTAGATTCAAATGATATTCCGCATCCTTCTCTTGAAGTAGTTATCACTACTGAAGAAGAAACGACAATGAATGGCGCTCTTGATGTTGATGCATCTCACTTTGAGGGTAAAATTTTGATTAATATTGATTCAGAAGAAGATGGGAAGCTGCTAGTTAGCAGTGCAGGAGGAATACGCGTTAGGCAAATCCTTCCTATTATATGGGAACCTGCGTCAAATACTGAAGTAACATACTGTATCAGTATTAGAGGGTTAAAAGGCGGTCACTCTGGTATATCAATCAATAAGGAAAGAGGGAATTCCAATAAACTATTGGGTAGATTGTTACAGGATTTAACAACAGAATTCCCTTGCTCTGTACAGCAAATTAGTGGAGGTCTAAAAGGAAATGCGATTCCTCGCGAAGCAGAGGCAAGTGTTCTGATTCATTTAGACGATGTTCAGAAGATTGCTGAGAAAATCCAGCAGTGGGATGAAACGTTTAAAAATGAACTACAATCTTCCGACCCAGAAGTATGGATTGGATTTGAAAAAAGCGATAGCGCCTCTACAAAAGTTTTGTCCAAAGAAACGGTGCGTAAAGCCATTACATCCTTACTGTTAATCCCACATGGTGTTCAGGGGATGAATATGGGAATAGAAGGATTGGTTGAGAGCTCGACGAATTTAGGGGTCGTAACAACAACGGATACAGAAATGAAATTCGAAAGTGAAATCAGAAGTTCGGTCAAAAGCATGAAATACAATATGGTTACTCAGGCAAAAGTGTTAGCGGAAATGCTTGGATGTGAACTATTAATAGATGCGGATTATCCGGAATGGCCATATAATCCTGAATCGAAGCTCAAGAAATTATTTGAACAAACATATAATGAAAAGTATAATAACGAGATTGAAATCATTGCTGTGCATGCAGGGATCGAGTGTGGGGTTTTCATAGATAAGATACCAGGATTAGATGCTGTTTCAATCGGGCCGGATATGTTTGCCGTACATACACCTGATGAACACCTAAGTATCCCTTCAGCAATAAATAACTGGGAGTATTTAGTTTATACTTTAAAAAGGATGAAGGACCTTTAAGCAGCTGTTTCTTTGTATGAAAGGAACAACGTAGTAGATGAATAGCCATTCTTCTATGGTGTTCGTCAGCTTAGTTCAATAGTATAAAAAAAGAAAGTACATATCTGATATGTACTTTCTTTAGCATTTGCGATTTTATCGAACAATATCGAAACTGCCAATTGGATGATTAAACTCCTTTAGGTATGGTCTGAAAAATATCCCAAAAAAGAGACTCCCCATGTAGGCAAGTCTCTCATTGTCATGAAGATCCAACTATCTTTTTACCTCTCGGCTGTGTACCATTTGGGTCTGGTTCTTTTGTGATGCCGATTTGATTGAATTGATCATTTAATATAAGCTTGTATGTCAACAATCCTGTGCCAGCTTCATCAGGCTTGAAAGTTCCTGCATTAGCCCGTTTGCCTTTATTCAGCAGCCATACTTGATAAACCTCTGACTCTTTAAGAGTAGGCAAATTCTGAATCTGTACGACTAATCTTCTTTCTTCACCTTGTTGCAAAACATATGCAACTCCGTCAGTATTCATATTTACAGCCGTCTTATCAGCAGGCTGTAAAGAAAGTGTCGTTTCAACCTCTACAGGCAGATTGATAGCTGAGAGTTCTTTTTTTAGTTGCACATTGGAATTTAACAGAACGATCACCAAAACTAGAGTGGCCAGCAAGAGCCCTGAAGTAATAGGCGTAAACTGTTTCCGGAAAAAACTGCTCCATTTCTTCACCTTTCGCACAGGAATTTCAGGATTACTCTCAAATACAAAATTCATAACTTCCGATTTTAGGGAAGAAGGGGGGGCAAATTCCTCGAAATCCCACTTCAATGAATTCCAGGCTTCCGTCATTTGATCATACTCCCTGGTGCATTCGGGGCAGTGGATTAAGTGTTCCGCGAATGCCTTTTTTTCTTTTTCTTCCAGCTCATCTGATAAAAATGAAAGCAGGTTATCGCATTCTATACTCATTTACAAATCACCTACTTCCAAATACTTTTTCAACTGCTTGAGAGACTGATGTAGTCTGCTCTTGATGGTCCCAATCGGTTCATTTTCAATTTTGGCAATTTCCGTTAGCGAATAGCCTTTCCAATATAGTAAATCTATTAGTCTTTTTTGCGGCTTGCTTAACTTATTTTTTGCTTTGGCAATTTCACTGTTTATAAGTCCATTTTCTATATCATTATTCGGATCTTCTATATCAATGGGCTTGCTCAAATCCATTTGTTTGTTATTCCGAATATGAATACTGTCTTTACGAACATAATCCACGCATACATTCCGTGTAACAGTCAAAAGCCAATTCACAAAGTTTCCCTTTTCGGGGTTATAACTGCTTTTTGTCGTCCAAAGCTTTAAAAAAACTAACTGCACAATCTCTTTTGTTTTTTCTTCATTTCCATTTGTGAATTTAAAAATAAAGCCATAGATTAATTTAATATACCGGTCATAAAGTTCTTCCAGAGCAGGACGATACTTATTCTTTACTAATGCCATTAATTCTTTATCAAGTTTTTCTTCCAATCGCACCTGCAACTCCTCACCAAGTAAATTTGGAAAACAAACAACAGGAACGATCACTTTTATTTGATCGTTCCCTATATTTTCTTATTTTGGAAAAACTGTTTCATTATTTACAATATACCAAACATCTTTCACACCTTCACCATTGACATCTCCCACTTGTTTATCCTTTACAAAATAGTAAAGCGGAAATCCTTTGTAAGTTACTTGCTCTGTCCCAGTGTCTTCTCTTTTAATTATTCCAAAATCTTTTTTGTCAAAGCCCTTTGGCACATTGAAATCCTTTGCCATGAACGGCGGCCAATTTTCTAAACATTCACCAGCACAATTGCTTTTTCCGGATTCATCCTTTTTGAAATAATACAGTGTCATTCCTTTGGAATCAGCCAGGTACCCGCTCGTAGTTCCACTCTCCAATGATTTCAGGCTATCGGCGGTATCATCAGCTGTGCTATTCACCACTTGATCCTTCTTAATAGAATCTTTAGCGTCATTTCCACATGCTCCTAAAACCAACACCATTGTAAAAGTCATTAAAATAAACATCCATTTTTTCATATAATCCCACTCCTCACTTATTTATTTCCATCCCCACTTTTGAAACACTTTATGGGATGTATCAGATTTTAGATAATTAATAAATTGTTTTGCTTCTTTTTTGTTGTTGGTCTTGCTTGTTATACTTACTGGAGTTCCTCTATAGAGCTTATCTTCTTCAGGAAGCTGAACCAGTTCTGTCACGTCTGACAGACGGTAATGCCAGGATTCATACGTAATCCAGGCGTCGTATTTAGAATTTGCCTTCCATAAATCGATTGCTTCTGCGCTAGATTTTACTGAAATAACAATATTGCTACTAATTCCAGGAATAAGCCCTTTTCTTCCTGCTAAATCCTCCCATAGTCCCAGTTGTCCAGCTCCATTAACATCTATAATCTTTACGCCTCTCTTCGTTAAATCCTCTAAAGACTGTATATTCTTGGGGTTTCCCTTTCTAACCAAAATTCCGGCTGCACGTGCATACAATTCTGTACGGGTTTTTTCATTAATGATACCCGGATGATTAAGCATAAAATCAGTCAGCATATACTCGGACCCTCCGTAAATAATGTCGGCATCCTGTTTGGCTTGATCAATCCATTTTGCTTCGGGTCCTGCAGTTACTTCAACTTTTATTCCCGTTTCGTTAGTAAACTGATCCGCCAATTCCTTGATTGGTCCAAGAGGTCCACCTGGGCCGTATGCTTTTACAACATCGTTGACAGCTAGACCCTGTTTAGAATCCGTTTCGGTTGAAAATCCTAACACGACAATCATTATTGATATCAAACCAACAACAAAAAAAATTTTCTTCACGTCTTTCTTCTCTCCTTTCAGGGAAAATTCTTTGTACTATAGGTAACGAGACAAACCTCAAAACGGTTTGAAAAAAATGTTATTTTTTTGTTTTTGCCTTTTGAAGCTGAATTGCCTAATAAGTGTTTCTATTATTTTAATAAAGTAGTCAATAACGAGCAGCTTATGCTTATACCACTGGTAGAAGGATTTTTTGTGAAAAGATGAAAGTGGTAATGTGTTAACGAAGTTGGAGAAGGTGTTTAAGCATCCTAGTACAACTAACCAAAATTTTGAGTAAGGTTTACAAAGGGATTGTGATCTTTGGAGTAGAAATATGTAGCTAACAATACTTTTTACCGGAGGCTTACTTGATGGAATTAACTATTATCAATACCTTTACAGACCAACCGTTTAGAGGGAACCCAGCTGCTGTTTGTTTGCTTAGCGAGGAAAAGGATCCGGAGTGGATGCAAAAGGTAGCTAAAGAGACTAATTTACCTGTTACTGCATTTATTATTAATCTTCATAAAAATGAATGTAATTTACGATGGTTTACTCCTTCTATTGAAATACCTATTTGCGGTCACGGAACACTAGCAAGTTCTTTCTTTTTATGGGGAAAAGGATACATACAAAAGAATAAACCGATTGTCTATCAAACGAAAAGTGGAGTTCTTAAATCAAAATTGGTAGATGGAATGGTACAGTTGGAATTTCCGTCATTAATGGAGAAGGAGGCTATTGCTCCTGACTTACTAATTAAGGCTTTAGGCGTTGATCCTACTTATGTTGGTCAAAACAAATGGGATTACCTAATTGAAGTTCAATCAGAAGAAATCGTAAGAAACTTAAATCCCGATATAGACTTAATTGCTCAGTTACCGATTCGCGGCATCATTGTAACGAGTCAATCAGATTCGAGTGAATATGATTTTGTTTCTCGTTTCTTTTCTCCTGCCCAAGGCCTTAACGAAGATTATGTAACAGGATCTGCACATTGTTGTTTAGGGCCATATTGGAAAAGTAAGCTGAACAAAAATATATTTCAAGCTTATCAAGCGTCAGAAAGAGGGGGCGTAATAAAGGTTGAAGTAGTAGAAGATATAGTTAAACTTTCTGGAAATGCAGTGACAATATTCGAAGGAAACTTAACTCTTTGATTATCTAGAATAGAGAATGAGAGCATCTCAGAATATCGCCTAATAAGTCAGGGATATCCAATAAAATAAAAAGGGTGAACGTACCTGACTAACAAGGAATGGCAAAGATTGAATATATTATAGGTGTATTTATATTTACAAGTAAATCAATATTCTTCCATTCTATAATAGAGTCGACTTGTACTGGCGAATACCGCCATTGGATTACGATGAATAATCATTAAGGAATGAGAGAATATCTCTTATATTAGAAACAGGATGGCTATACTATATGAGGGAATTTGTATGATAGACTAATGCCATTTGACTACTTATCAAATTACTAGTAAACTGATGGTGAACCAAGAGGAGAGGTGATGGTCAAACATGGATAGACGAGGGTTTACCGATGATAATAAATTGAGTTTGTTGATTTGGTTGCGAATGGTTCGTTTTTATCAAAGAAGTAACCAGCTTTCGAATGATCATTTACAACATTTTGGCGTCACTGTTGCGCAATTTGATATGTTGGCACAAGTGCTTATTCATCAACCTGTTTCACAACTGGAATTGGCGGAGCACCTTACGATCAGTCGTGGAGGCGTATCACATATGTTAACAAGGTTAGAAAAGGATAATCTGATTGTTCGGGATCAACAATGGAAAGTTAAATATATTTCATTAACTGAAAAAGGGAAAGATTTAATGGAAAAAGTAATGCCAATTCAATCAGATTTTCAAGCTTCATTATTTGATGTATTGGATGACACAGAAAAGAAGAACCTGCATGAGATGATGATAAAGGTTCATAGATATAGTTTTCAAATGGAAGTGCCTAATCCCATACAGGAGGAATCCTAAATCAGGTATGTGATTGGAGCGAAACTTGTTTTCAAAGCATTAGGAAAGTTATTGAGTAGCTAAAAAGGAAGAAATATAGTAATGGCACTTTATCAGGTTACTAGTAACTTCAAGGAGGATGAATAGAGGAATGGAAAGTAAAAATATCTTCAAACGTGATATTGCTGAAGTAAGAGATGTGAAACTTCAAAAATATAGTCCGATTCATACTGCGGGACCAGTCATTGAACCAGGAAATTGGGAGAAGAGTGATCCCTTTCTTTTAATGATGGAGGATAAATTTCAAAAAGGTTCATTTGATATTCACCCACATAGAGGGATTGAAACAGTCACATTTGTTATTGATGGAACGATTGAGCACTATGACAGTCATACCGGGGATGGTGGAATAATCGGACCGGGTGATGTCCAATGGATGACAGCCGGAAGCGGCGTTGTGCATAATGAGGTGCCTTCTGAAGGTGTTACCGCCCATTCGCTTCAACTCTGGGTCAATCTTCCCCGCGATAAAAAAATGACAACACCGCGATATCAAAATTTAATGGGAAAAGATATGCCAGTGAGAAAAGAAGAAGGAGCTATCATCCGCGTCTTTTCTGGTTCATCAAAGGATGTTATCTCTGCGACGAAAAACCATGTTTCTGTTACGATGGTGGAAATGCTTCTAGAGCCTGGAGCTTCGGTCACACAGAATTTGCCGGGTAGCTACAACGGAATGATCTATCTAATTGAAGGAAGTGGAGTATTCGGTAAAAACGAAATGAAAGCTTCAAAGGGTCAAGTGTTGTGGCTGGGTGCAGGGAAAGAATCAGAGGAAAGTGAAGTGGATATAACAGCAATTGAACCATTGCGAATTGTTTTATATGCGGGAGAACCTTTGATGGAACCAGTTGTTGCCCGTGGACCATTTGTCATGAATACAGAAGAGGAAATTGATCAAGCTTACCTAGAGTATCGGCAAGGTACATTCTTGAAGGATTAACGAATATTTAAATGGAATTAGAAATAGGTTAATCTGAAGTTTCCTAGAGATATTATATGTAGTATAAGAAATTAAAGAGCATCAACACTTGATGCTCTTTTTAATTTGATATTTCTAATAATTGTTTATGTATTTTAAGTTTTCAATACATGCTCTTTCTCTCTATTTATTTAGCAGATTCAGATTGAAACGCTGGAGCCGTATTCAATCACTCTATTATTTTTACTTTCACTTCTTTTCTTCCCCACGTTAAAGCATCCGCTTCTTTTGGAATGAAAACATCAATTCTATTACCTTTGATCGCTCCACCCGTATCTACCGCGATGGCTTGTCCATAACCCTCAACCTCTACGTTAGAACCTAAAGGAATCACATTCGGGTCGACTGCTATCACTTTTGCATCATCATACTTTTTTAAATCAACACCCATTCTCGTCGTGCCGGAGCATCCAGAACAGCTTGCCGTATAAGCTGTGCTTGCAACGGTCAGCTCCTTAACATTTTGGCTTACTAAATTGGCTTTCTCCTCTAATTTGCCTAAAGTCCTTGCCCCTGCAATTCCATCAACCGATAAACTCTTTTGCTTTTGAAAATTTGAAACGGCCTGCTTTGTACCAGTGCCATATATGCCATCGACCGTTGAAGTGTAAACACCCCATACCTTCAATAGCCTTTGTAGTTCAGCTACAGGCTTGCCAATATCCCCACTGCGAAGGACTTTTATTTTCTGGTTCGTTTGTGAACCTGCTATTCCATCAACTTTTAGTCTTGATTTTTCCTGAAACTTCTTTACAGACTCTTTTGTAATCGGACCGAAGTAGCCTGTTGCTTCATGATAGGGGAAGACCCCTTTTGTCATTAATAATTCCTGTAGCTCCTTTACATCACTATGACTCGTTCCATACGAAAGTGTGCGATCTCCAACGGCAGCTTCACCTCTAGTTGGCATACAAATTCCAATAATGAATATAGAAGCCGTTATGATCGTAAATAATATTTTTTTCATGTTTGTCCTCCTCGTTGTTTCTTGCCTTAAACAATTCGCTAAACTATCACTTTTTCAGGCGCAGTTAAGGAAAAACACCTCGAAGGCACTAAAGAATTGTTAATACATGTAACAAACAGAGAAACGAATAGGGAGGATATATGATGCCAATATCCTTAGTTGTAATAGCGTATTTCATTTTTGAAGAAGAAGAAGAAGAGGTGGCATATACGCAGTTATCGGACATTCGTACTTAAAAGAAAGATTTTTTCTTAATTTACACAACCACTTAGGAAAATAATACTAAATATAATAAACTCTTCATCCCTTTCAATTCTAGCTCTCCGTATAATCAATGAATCAAAAAAAGTAGAAGAAATCGATTTTACCAGTGGCCCATCCATGCAGAAGGACATCAAGTGCTGGTTTGGATAAAAATAATTTGATTGAGGTTGATTAAATGGAGCAGTCGTGACAGGTGCGCCGAAGGAACTCAAACGTTTCCAAAACCTTGATTTTATCCGCGCCTCTATCCTTGGTGCTACAACCGATAAGTATTAATGGTGGAATCCATCAATTCATTGTAAAACAAACCCTTTGATTTATTAAGGTGCTGTCATGTATTAACTCTCAATTTTGAAGAAAAATATGGTAATATTTATTTATTGTGGAAATAGATTTAGAGATGAGGAAAACTACATGTTAACTAAACATAGTAATAACTTATTGATTATTTCATCTTTACTAGCAATAACAGGGCTAGCACTGATGTTTTTAAGTATTAATTTTGGCATTTCACTAGGGGATTCTTGGCTTGATAATCAGGAAGATGGAATCTATGATACTGACCAATACAATATGGTGGTTGAGACTCATAAAAATAATTTTATAATAATTGGAAGTGTCTTATTTGGCACTGGAATACTAACACTTATACTAACTTACTTTACATTTATATTAGGAAAAAAAGATAACGACAAACTTGTCTAACTGCTAGTCAAGTAGTGGATCAGGGCTGTCTATATGACAGTTCTTTTTTATTCAACGAGGCAGTTTGATTGTATTAATGTTATTTTTTCATTGTTGTAAATGACCATTAGGAGTGAACTCATGCAATTTTTATCCATAATCTTTTTTATTGCAATTACTGTTTTTCTCCTTTACTACTTACCTTTAATCGCAAAGGACTTACACAAACATACAAAGCAGAATGAAGAAATTAAGGCCCTTTTAGAAAAAATAGTAAATAACCAGTTGGAAAATTAGGTCTACCTAGCTTGTTGTTTGATTAACGTGAAAGACTATGAAAAAAGGGGTGGGAGAATGTTTCCTAAATTAGAAACAGAACGGCTTATCTTGAGAGAACTTACTGTAGATGATGCCCAGGATATATTAAACTGTTTTTCAAATCCTGATGTATTACGTTATTATGGACAAAAACCGTTAACCAGTTTAGATCAGGTGAAAAATATTGTTGTGAATTTTGCTAATAACTACAATGAAAAACGCGGCATTAAATGGGGAATTGAAAGTAAAGAAAAGGAAGGCATTATCGGAACAATTGGATTTCACGATTGGTCTTCTGAACATAAGAGGGCTGAAATAGGTTATGCACTTTTTCCAGAGAATTGGGGCAAAGGTCTTGCCACTGAGGCTGTTTTAGAAGTCATATCATATGGTTTTAAAGAACTTAATCTAAAGCGTATTGGAGCTATTGTGTTTGTAGAAAACAAAGCATCTAATGAGTTATTAATAAAATTGGGCTTTGAGAAGGAAGGGGTTTTAAAGAATTATATGTATCAAAATGATGTTCCATTTGATACGAACGTATACTCTTTACTGAAATAGGGGAGTAGATGAAGTACGAACCTTATTGACTAAGCAATTACCGAAAAGAAATAGTTCTAATTGAACTATGGGGTCTGATTTATTTCAATGAGGTTGATTGCTGAGAAATCTTTTCCTAATGCTAATGTAAAAGATAGACACTAAATCTGTCAGGGAGTGAGTGTGAATTTTATGGGATTCCTTAAAAATGACGAAGAAGTCCAACTGCAAGATGTCAGAGAGAGTGATCTATCCATCTTTTTCGAGCATCAATTAGATTCTACTGCAAACAATATGGCTGCTTTCACATCTAAAGATCCTGCTGACAGAGAGGCTTTTTTGAAACACTGGATGAATATTTTAGCGAACCAGAATATCTTGAAAAAGACCATACTTTATAACGGGTGTGTGGTGGGCAGCATTCTAAACTTTGAACAGTTTGGCAATCAAGAAGTCAGTTACTGGATTGGAAAGCAATATTGGGGCAAGGGGATTGCCACTGATGCACTGAGTAAATTCCTCCATGAAATAAATGTTCGACCTCTTTATGCCCGAGCGGCTAAGGATAATATCGCATCTATTCGAGTATTGAAAAAATGCGGGTTTGCAATTACCGATGAGGACAAAGGATATTCAAATGCACGAGGCGAAGAGGTTGAAGAATATATTTTGAAGCTTGAATCAACTAAATTCTAGATATGAGTTTTCGGGAAATCTTTAAACTTACAGTGTTCAAAGATTCTTTGTTGAAATATTAAATTAAATGGGTGGCATATAATGGGGGTTAAGATATTTTCGATAATTCTAATTTTAAGACGGATTATCTTCCTGAAGGACGGATTAGTTTGACACACGGACGAATTATCTTCTTGAAGGTCGAATTATTTTGCACAACGGACGAATTATCTTCCTGAAGGACGAATTAACATTCAGAGACGTATCAAATGCGACAAGATTTTAGGAGCTGTGGTTGGCTAGATGAAAAAAGTTATAGGCGTAATATTGGTATTAGGAATTATTGGATTGGGAAGTTATTTTCTATTATTAAAGCAAGAAGGATTTGAATTCACGGTAAAAAATCAAACGAATAAAGAAATTACAGGTTTATATTTGACCTATAATCATATAAACTCTGATATTAAAATTCCCTCAATCCAGCCAGGCGAAGAAACTAAGTTAAATGTAACGCCAACTGAAGATTTTGGAGAGAATTCGATGAAACTACAATATAAAGATAGTAAAGGAAAACAGCATACAGAATATGTAATCGGATATTTTGAAAAAGGATATTCAGGTGGGGGAAAAATCACTTTAGAATCTATTAATAAGAACGGGGAAATTCAAATGAAAATCGAAGATACTACTAGACTCTACTGATTGAATGGGATTATGAAAAGGTTTTACCGTTTATAAAATGATGGACCGAAATTTATTTTTGATTTCGGTTTTTCTTATTGTTTTTTTCTAATTGGGGTCAAAAAAGAAATGGAAATGTTCCAGATGTTGAAGAGCAAATTGGGCATAGGAAAAAAAATTTAATTGTAAGGGAACTTTTAATATATTTAGAAACTCTAATTGTAAAAGAAGACTTGGAAAGGAGAGACTGGCATTTGTGATTACATCGATTTCAGATTATAAGATATTGAAAAAAATAAAAAAACAAGATATGAGTGCTGTGATGGATTGGTTTAACACAAGACAATCAAAGTATTATAAAATCGGTTGGGCCTATCTGAAAAGCCATCAAGATGTAGAGGATGTTTTTCACAATACAATTATTAAGGTGCATGACAAAATTGGTCAGTTAAAGGAAGACAGTTATTTCGAATCGTGGGTGACCTCAATATTTATCAATGAGTGTAGGTCTATATACAGAAAAAGGAAACTGAAGGAAATGGAAAATCCGGAAGATTCTCTGGATATTAGCCAATTTCAAAACAAATTAGAAATACTTGAAGACTTGGATCAACTTGATCAGATATATAAGGAAATTATTATTTTAAAGTATCTTCAAGGTTATTCCCAAAAGGAAATTGCTATCATTCTTAAATTGCCAGTAGGGACTGTGAAATCCCGATTGTATAGGGGACTTTTAACGCTTAGAAAAATAATAGAAGGTGGTGAGGACATTGAAGTGTAATGATATTCAAGAATATTTTATTGATTATTTGGAAGGGGATATGGGCGAGACAAAAAGAAAAGAGATTGAAAATCACGTAATAGAATGTGAAAGTTGCAAAGAAGAAATGAAGGAGCTTCAGCAGATAGTTGCTGGGATTGAGTCAGAAAGTGATTTGATTCAGGTTCCGGATGGTTTTATGAACAAGGTTAGTCGTAAAGTTTCTAAAACTCAAGAAAGCAGACGGAAGGTTAATAAACATCGAGTTACGATGGGATTGGTTGCCACGCTTTTCCTAACATTATTTGTGGGTACGGCTGTTGCAACTAACAGTTTTGCAAGTGTAAAGGATTGGTGGAAAGATTTAAGCAACAAGCAAAACGAGGAGATGCAAGGTTATATCGATCATGGCATAGGTGAGCGGCTGAACTTAGAAGCAGAAAGTAATGGAGTGAAGGTGACCATCACGAATGTAGTCGCAGATGACATACAGACTCTGATATATTATGAAATTGAGGATCAAAAGAAGGAAAATAAATATATGATCAATATCAGTGATGGTCTGAAAATCGCAAATCAAGATCAAAATTGGATTAGTGAGGATGATTCTTCGTACTCGCCTGTCACGAATTCTCTTAGCCTTTATTCCGAAAGTGACTATATTTTTAAAGGCAGACTCGGTGTTTCGCCAATGTCCATTGAAGAGGGAACCATTAAATTGAAACTTAGTAAACTTGAAAAATTGAAAAGTACCCCTGTAGATACAGAAGGTTCCCAAAGCAGTGTACCTAGTGGAAATGATGAATTTATTGAGGGAGATTGGCGTTTTGACATTCCTGTAAAGAAATACCCATCAATCGTACATGATATAAAAGTTGAGACTAAAATTGAAGGTAATCCTGTTATTTTTGATAAAGTGACGATTGCACCGACGATAACGATAGTATCTTATCGCTATACGAATGAAAATTCGGACAAAAATATGGAATACATTAATTTTGACAGTCTCGAAAGTAAGGGGAAGCGTATTTATGACAATCAAATATTTGGTGGTTATAATGGCAGCGGGTGGAGTGAAGGGGGCTGGAATTCGTCGGAAGCAACATTTGAATCACTATATTTTGAAAAGCCTAAGAATGTACGTCTTCACATGGGTTCTGCCACATTTTCAATTAAGGATCAAGCGCCTTTTGCAATCGATGCCTCCAAAGAGCTGCCGCAGACATTTAAGTATTTAGGAAATGAAATTTCTATTGATCAAATTGGAATCGGTGAACCGACAAAAATTGTGATGACTGAAGAGCTGAATCCAAAGAGGACCTACGAAATGCTTGATTATCATTTTTATGACAAAGACGGTCAAGGATCATCAAGTGACAGTGTGGATGGATATTACATTGATAAAGACGGTAAGAAGTACAAAGGATTCGAAAATTTTTACCGTTTAAATGACCTTGAACAGCCTAGGTTCTTCTCTACTGAGCATCATATTGAATTGTCAAGGGATGATAAAAAGGAGCATTTTGTCCCAGTTGGTATAGAAATTGAAGGATATACAATAACTTCATTTAGTAATCAAATAATTGAAATACCATTGGAATGATAATTTAGTTTTGAGAGGAAGAATTTACATAGGGTTCTTCCTCTTAATTTTTCTTTAGAGACAACATACATCCTTTCGTATTTGGAAGAACCTCCACACAATCAATTGGTTACGTAAAACCAATAAACCTATTCTAAAAAAATAAAAACTTCATATTATCATAATATATGTAAAAAAATGTTATAATCAATTTGTTAATTATTAGGGTATCAGGAGGTTTTCAATTGATATTTTTATTTAATAGGTATTTGATTTTGAGCGTTTTTTTAACTTTCTCTATACTTCTTATAGGATGTTCTAATTCCAGTAGTGGTGAAGTAACGATTACTAAAGAAATGGATCAAATCGTTTCAGATACCATAATGGAACAGAATAAAGATGCATTATCCTCAACAGAAAAGCAATTTGAGGCACATAAAATATATGGTGCAGATGAAAAGGATGGCGTGATTAGCATCTATTTATACGCCTTATATGAAGGGTACAACAAATCGACTGGGACAGAAGTTCAATCTGGACATTCATATCCTGTACGTATTAGGTTAGCGAAAGATGAAAAGGGATATGTAGTAAAAGAATATAAAGAAACAGAAGAGGGAGAAGAATTCATAGACTCACTTGAAGATATGTTTCCTAGTAAATATTCAAAACAGGTATTGAAAGATACAGAAGATGGTGCTGATTTAGGTGAACAACTACAGAAAAAGGTTGAAAATTGGTTAAGTAAAACGAGCAAATAAATATCCCTTTCTTTATAACTACTATCTGGGGCAGCGTCAGGTAAATGCAGGTTTTTTTTATGAATTATTCTTTTCTTGCTATTAAAAATTGATGTTCAAACCATTGCTGCTCCTGCATTTTTAATTCTATCCTTGTTTCATTATTTCAATCAATTCATCTGGAATATCTGGATGTTGCTTAATAATTTCCATATTAAGCAACAATTCGAGTTTTGAATATTATATCCCATGTACCTCTATGGCAAATAAATAGAAACATTTGAATAAGATAATACTTTTATAATAGATTATCTTCACTACATCTATTTTTTCTATGTTCATTCACCTAAGAGACTATGTTATAGACAATATGGAAAAATATCAGCATAGCAATAATATGCATAATATGGTAATATTACATTTGTGTGATTTTGGTAAATATACAAAAAGGAAGGTATTATATGAATGAAACAGTTCTTAAGGTCCAATCCTTAACTAAAAAAATTGGAAAAGCCACCATTGTAGATAATGTTAGCTTTGAAATAAAAAGCAAGGAAATATTTGGTTTGCTCGGTCCCAATGGAGCTGGTAAAACCACTATTATTCGTATGATTACAGGTCTTATTAATCGTACGGGCGGTACAGTCATGATTAATGGATATGACCTCGATAAAGATTTTGAAGGTGCCATGAATCAATTAGGTGCCATTGTTGAAAATCCAGAATTCTATAAATACATGACAGGCAGAAAAAATATCCTTCACTATGCTCGTATGTCACCTAATAAAATATCTAATGAGCGAATTGAAGAAGTAATAAAGCTTGTTAAATTAGATCATGCCATAGATAAAAAGGTTAAAACATATTCATTAGGAATGCGTCAGCGCCTTGGTGTAGCACAAGCAATTTTGCATAAACCGTCTTTACTGATTTTTGATGAACCAACTAATGGCTTAGATCCACAAGGGATTCGCGAGTTTCGTGATTATTTGAAGGTACTGGCAAGTGAGGGCGTGGGTATTTTAATTTCATCGCATTTACTATCAGAAATGCAATTAATGTGTGATAGCTTTGCCGTTATTGAAAAGGGAAAACTCATACATACGAAAGAACATATTGTAGATGAAAAAACTGAAACAATTAGTGAAGTTCTTTTTACTGTCAGTGATGGAGGGCTAGCTAAAAAAATCCTTCAAGAACAGTTTGGTAATATACCTATTCTTAAATATGAGGCGAATTCAATTTCTGTATCAGCCACACGTGAACAAACGGCTAGTATAAACAGAAGTTTTAATGGTAATCAATTAGATGTTTATGAAATAGGCATTACTAGAAAATCACTAGAAGATAAATTCTTTGAAATAACTGAGCAGGAAATGAGGGAGTCTGTATGATGTCCTTGATAAGAAATGAATGGATGAAAATCTTTTCAAAAGGATCTACATATTTGTTTATCGTTTTTCTTTTATTGGCAGCTGTAGGAACAGCGTTGATTGATTATAAACTAAATCCAGTCGAATCAAGTAAAGATTGGAAGCAAGAGTTACAAGCAGAAATACAAGAACAGCAGAATGATTTAAAAACTTCTAAAATTAGTGAAGATGAAAAGTCCGCGATAATGGAAGAAATCGATTTAAATAAACAACTTTTAGACGCTAATATAAACCCTGACTTGCGTACGAACTGGACGTATATGGCAAACTGGACTACATCATTAACATCATTTGTTACTCTATTTGTTGTGATTGTTTGCAGCTCCTTAGTTTCATCTGAATTTTCAGATGGCACCATTAAGCAATTGTTAATCAGGCCTTATAAACGTTGGAAAATTCTCCTTTCTAAATATATAACATCACTACTATTTGCAGCGTTATTACTTGTGAGTCTATTTATATTCAGTTATATAGTAGGAATTTTATTCTTTGGAAATGGGTCGTATTCAGATAAAATTCTAGATCCTGCATCTTTTGGTTTTAGTCCTGTAATAGTAGGCGATTATTTTGTTGATATGATGGTTTATTGGATACCAGGATTTTTAGTTATCACAACCATTGCTTTTATGTTAAGCACATTATTTAAAAGCCAAGCACTTGCAGTAGGCGTTTCAATATCTATTTTATTTGCTTCAACTCCTTTAAATTTAGTTATACAGTCACTTATTGAAAAAAATGAGTGGTTAAAGTTCGTCTTATTCCCTCATCTCAATTTAAGAGGTTACATTTCTGAATCGTTCTCAATGTTTGAGGGAGCAACTCTTGGATTTTCTATAAGTGTACTAGCAATCTATTACCTTATCTTCTTAGCATTAACCTTTTTCTTCTTTCAAAAGAAGGATATTTCAAACTAAGATTTTTCCATTTATAAATAGAATGAACCGAAATCGATCTTTGATTTCGGTTTTTCTTATTAAGACAAAGGGCGTTAATAAAACAAGAACATTGAGAATTTATACCAAATTCATTTCGTTTTATATTATGCTTGAAGAAAAAGGAATGTAATGAATGAGGATGGTGTTTTAGATTGGGGTTATTTTTTGAAAAAAGGGCAAAGAAAAGTACAAAATCATTTATTATAATAAAAATCTTAATGAGCCTAGCAATATTGTTCGTGTTGGTAATGGGCTTTATCAATAATTTTGATTTCTATTTTGTTATGTTCTTTACCTTATTAGGGGTCAATTCAGTAATAGATGGGATTGAAAGTTATTTTCAAAAAGAAGATAAGCGGGTCTATCTATTAAATTACGGATTTGCGGTTATATACATTATTTTATCATTTCAATTTTCGGGGTAACTTTTTCTTGTTGAGCTGATAGGCCAGGATAAATTTGATTATTTACCGATTTCTATAGAGACAACTTTGTCATCTTCTGATTCAGAATCAGAAAAGAATGTTGAAGCCATTGAAGAAACAGTTCAAGATTATCTTAACTCAGAGAAAGTAAAGAATATAATTAAAAACGATCAATATGAGATCAATATTTATAGCAACAAGGGAAAAAAATTAAATTAATACCCGCTGAAGACATCTTGAATAATCGATTTCCCATTCCACACAGAAAATCTCTAAATAGTTATTAATCTAACAGGTGCGATTCTTCATTAATAAGGATCGCCTTTTCTTATGCAGTTAACGGAGCAGGATAATTAAGAATAAATATAAGCATATAAAAAGCTCTCCATTATGAAGAGCATTTATTGTAGGCTTTTTGCTTTTAAGGTAATACGGTTTGATTTGGATTATTCTTAGCTGAAGGTGAACGAAAAGCTATGAAGAACCATAAAATATTTACAATTATTGCAGTAAGACAAAGACCTATGATACTAGCAATATATATAGCGCTAATGTCTTTAAATTTTGCTATTACTAGAACTGCTACAATTATTGTGGAATTTATCAGTAGACCGCCGCAACAAAACAAGGCTAAAACGAATCTCATTATATCTATACCTATCCAATATATTATTAAGGGCAATAGATAAAAAACAAGTATCATTCCTATTGATATCCACATTCCTGAAGACCCGAATTGATTAGCATTCGGTCCTAAATCTGCAAGCGGGGATAGTGAGATTGTAATCAATAAAACACAAAAAAGGACTGCTGAAAGCATAGTCATAAAAATAATTCCCTTTCTTTTTCTCATAATATTTCACTTCCTTTAATGTTTTCATTTTATGGGTTTATAAAATGTTAAAATTACCCATTCAGTGTATCGTAACATAACTGGAATGTATTTACACCTTAAAATTTATTAGCAGTCTTATTTTATAATGGGTGCTTTATTTCAATGAGAAGTAAAGCCTTTTTCTATTCTAACTGGGCGACGTTAGTTGAATAATAGTTCTTTATTAAGCTAAAAGGTTAATTAGAAATTAATATAATTTGAATTTTATCCAATTATATCCGTAAATTTCTATTAGAAGATTATGAAAGGGGCTCCTAGGTATAAAAAAATTGGTTTGTTAATGAGGCAGTAGGGTTATCGTTGTTTCTATTAGGAATTTATATATCCCAATGGACACTTTTTGGCATAGTGATTGGAATTGGTGGGGGAAGTATAATGGGGATTAGTTCGGTAAAATTTTCTAATTAGTTATGGTAGTAGCTTAGGCCCTTTTATTATATAGGATAGCTTTTTTATTCTAGTATAACGGGTTAATATGGAAGGTCGGTGGGGTACCTTGTTAAAAATATTAAGAATCGTTTTTTCTATAATAGTTCTTACTTTATCAGGATATGGTTTAATCACTGGAAATTTCAAGCTATCTTCATATATGATTTTTTTCTTAGGAGCGTTAATGTTAGTGACAGGATTAGCCGAGCTTCAAAAAGATAGAAAAAGATTTTGGGGGTATATGAGCATTATTGTTTCTTTATATGCTTTCTTTGTTTCTATACAGGGGTTTTTATTGAACTAAGTGGTAAGATTAGTTGGAAAATTTACGCTGTGTTGTGACAAGATAATAAAACCTGTTGTAAGAAGTGTTCTGAATAATAGTAAATGAATAGGTGTGGTTCATATTGATAAAAGATAATATATTTTGCTCTCATTTTTTTATTTATGTCTATGGCATTAAATAATCCTATTTCAAGAACACTATTCGTTAAGAAGAACGAAGGATCCTGAAGGTATACTCTTATAGCAAAAAAGTCTAGATTAATGAGTATTATAGACTTACCTTATAAAACCTCCTATTAAGAAAATGATAGGAGGTTTTTTTATGTTAATGCTCGAAGCTAAGCTTATTGAAAAATCGGAACTACATAAGCTTTCTCTTTTGGACCCATTGGATGGTCTGCGCACTTCAAAATCCACTTTTTCTGCCCAAAACCCTTTAGATCTTTGTTGGTCTTCAATATAGACGGTATCTGTATGAAGATAGATAAGATCAGCCAAGCTAATATATTGTAAAATAAAAAATGGGAAATATATGAGGAGGGATTAAAAATAAGAAAAGTTGAAGTAACTGAATATAATAACCAATGGACTTCTATGTATAAGGAAGAGGCTAATGTAATACATAAGATTTTTGGGCCTGAAATAATTGAAATTCATCATATAGGAAGTACTTCTGTTTACGGACTAAAGGCAAAGCCTGTTATTGACATAATGCCTGTGGTAAGAAAAATCCATCTAATAGATGAGTTTAACAAGAATATGTTAGGGATTGGTTATGAGCCGAAAGGAGAAAACGGATTATATGGACGTAGGTTCTTTCAAAAAGGAGGAGATAACCGAACTCATCACGTTCATATTTATCAATTAGGCAATCCCGGAATTGAACGTCATCTTGCTTTTCGAAATTACTTACGAGAAAATCCTTCTGCTACAGAAAAATATGGTGATCTTAAAGAGGAATTGTCATATATATTTCCTTACGATATGGATTCGTACATCAAAGGAAAAGAAAAGTTATTATTGGAAATTGAACGAAAAGCCTTATCTTGGTATCGGAGTTCAAGAGGATGACTACATATTTATAAATAAAGGGACTTTTCTTAAGTTAATAAAGTATATAAGTTCTTTATTTAATAATGATATAACGGAAGGGGTAGTTTTACTTCAAGTAACGTGGCAGTTTATTGAAAAGGCTCTAATTAAGGAGATGGATTGTTAAAGAAGAAGATGGCAACTGAACTTAATCTAAAATGAAACCACCACCCGAAGGTGAAGGTTTCTTATTGTATCGAGGAAATACACGACAAATTACTGTTCTTCTAAGATGGTTACAGAAACACTTTGTTTATTATTTGGTTCATCAAGGGAATGGATTGTAGCTATTCCATTCTGTTCATCCACATGCTCAATGTAGATACTTTCCCCATTATAGGTCACATTAGCCATAATTGGCGAAGAAGCAATTTCTTCTGCTCGTTGTGCGTTCATTTTAGCCACCTCCTTTGGATTTGCAACTGTAATAATATTTGTTCCAAATTTCTAAAATATACATGTTGTAATTGAAATGCTTCCAAGTTAAGAAAACATAGAACTAAGATTAGATATGGATGGTTCCTAAAATACCAGGGGGTTCACTAGGACCCTATTAAGGTTTTTTTCAAATGTCCAGTTCTTCAAAGTGATGAGATAGATGACTATTAAACGATAGACTTGAATATGACCTCTTATTTAATGAACGGGGGCTTAAGTTTAAAGTAGGGGTTGCTGCGGCAACTCTTTTCTTATTGTGCTAACGTGGCCGTTTAGTTTTACACTCTTTCAACATGGTATCAAAGGGGGATATGGAAGAATATTATTTAAGGTAACAACGTAAGAAAAGGGTAGAAAAAAATCTTAAAACAAAGGAGAGTTAAACATGAAAGAAAAACAACCAGAAACAAAAGAAATGAATTTAACATCGCTCATGAAAGACTATGCGAACTACAACCTCTGGGCAAATGCCCAATTGATAGATTGGCTGAAAACAAAGCCATCTGAAATAATAGAACAGAAAATACCTTCGAGTTTTCCGAGTATCAAATGGACACTCAAGCATGTTTCTGATGGTGAGAAATTTTGGTTGGAAGTGTTAAAGCAGGAGTCAACACCGGATATAGGGGTTTTCAGTGATCGATCATATAAGACTGTCGAAGAGGTGTTTAAAATGATTGTGGACAATTCCAAAGAACTGGCCCTATATGTGAATTCACTTACCGAAAGTTCAATAACAAAAGATTGCCATGTGGAAACTCCATGGTTTAATGAAACCCGTCCAAGATTTGAATATATTCTCCATGTAATGAATCACAGTACCTATCATCGAGGGCAAATTATAACTATTGGACGCAATATTGGTTTAACCGATGCTCCTATGACAGATTTTAATATTTACAATTTTTTTGGAAAGTCCGCCACATGAATGCTTCTTATCATATTTAACTATTAATCTGCGGATAACTTATTTTTAAGCTAATGGTGGTGTTAGTTTAACTAAACAAATTAAGGAAGTCGATACTTTAACGTACACTAATCGGCTTTTTTAGGTTGAAAACTTGCTTTCATTGAAGATCCGGCTGCCCTCTGGCCGCTTTTTTTGTTTGTGCAACTACCTGAAAATAAACTTTTTAAAAAGGAAAACTAAAGAATACAAGTGATTTAATGTAATGTTCTTTTTAGATTGAAAATAGATTGACATTCATTGGTAATGTGTTAATATTTATAAAAATGGAACCGGTACCGAAATTCGCGAATGGATGAATGAAATGGTTAAACGAGAAAATTCAAAAGTTACAATTTACGACGTCGCTAGAGAAGCTGGTGTCTCAAAAACCTCGGTTTCCCGCTATTTAGGGGGGAGATATGATGAGCTCTCTGACAAAACCCGCAAGAAAATCGAGCTGGCAATCAACAAAATGGAGTACCGCCCCAGTACCATGGCCAGGGGGCTTAAAAGCAATAAGAGTTATTTGATTGGAATTATAGTTGCAGACATTAACAATCCATACACGACGGCTATCCTTCGTGGGGCTGAAGATATATGCAGCCAGAACGGTTATAATCTGATGATTTGCAACTCGGATAATAATCCGGTTAAGGAAAGAGGATATTTTGAAATGCTTCTATCCCATCGTATTGATGGGCTTATTATTCATACAACCGGCGGAAATCACGACATGTTAAAACAGATGCAAGACCAGAAGACGCCGATTATCTTGCTGGATCGGAAAGTACCTGATCTTGAAATTGATACTGTAGGCTTGGATAATTTTCAGGCCACTTCGCAAGCGGTCAATTATTTGGTCAACCAAAACTATGAACGAATAGCGTTTTTCAGCGAACCAGCAAGCAAAGTAAGTACCCGGTATGAACGGCGGCTATCCTTTCAGCAAACGTTATTGAGCCACGGTCATCCGAGTTCAAAAGATGTTTATGAGGTAAATGTCGACGATTTAAATGATGTAGATTCCAAGCTTCAGCACTTTTTAGATGACTCAGAAGGCAAGGCACGAGTTATATTAACCGCAAATAGTGTGGTGCTATTAAAATTAATTTTGCTTTTACAAGAAAAGAAACTGTCGGTTCCAAAAGATTTAGCAATAATTGGCTTTGATAATCCAGAGTGGAGTACGATTGTTTATTCAGGAATTACAACAATTGAACAGCCTACGTATCAAATCGGGGTGGCTGCTATGGAAATGATATTGCGTCGTATTGACGGGCACGAGTCTCCAGCCCAAACAATGGCGTATCAAGCGAAACTGAACATAAGACAAACAACGCCTTATATCCAGAAATAAGTCTTCTAAGAAAGGAAGTCTTATTTCATCACAAAATGGTACCGATACCATTTTGATGAAAACGCATTCATTAGGAGGAATAATATGAAAGTCTTTGTATGCATGAATTCAATACCATTAGAAATACTTCAAACACTCGGGCACCTTGAAATCATAAAATCAATCTCAGCCGCTGGAGCAGATGGAATCGAAATCAGAAGAGAGCTATTGGGCCCAGATGATTCATTGAAAGAATTAGGTGCCTTATGCAGAGAGCTTAACTTAGACATTTATTATTCTGCTCCTGAATGTCTGATCGGCCCTCACTATCAAATGGATGAGCAACGTTTTAAGCAACTGGCTAGGGAAGCGGATGAACTGGGAGCTGAATTGCTAAAGCTGCCTCTAGGACACTATCATTTCACGGAAACTGATATGACTCAAGTAAATAAGGTTTTAGTAGAAGAGATGCAAAGCCACAGTGGATTAAAGATTACCATCGAAAACGACCAAACGCTTGAAGGTGGAAATTTAAATCGAATCGCTCATTTTCTGAACCGTTCTGAGAAGTTGGACATTCCGATTCGATTGACTTTTGATATGGGCAACTGGCTGTACACAGATGAGGTTCCAATGAAGGCTGCACAAGAGTTAGGGAGATATGTTGTCTATGTTCATTTGAAACAGGTGAAGAGGGAGAAAGAGGAATGGATAACTGAGCCGATTTCATTGCCACTGCAGTCTGATGTGAATGAGTTATTAGTAAGGTTAAGTGGTACCTATCCGAGAGCGATAGAATTCCCAGTAACCTTGGAAAATGTAGCAACCTATATTTCACATATGAAAATGGAACAGGGGGTTAACCATGAGCGAGCTTAAAGTATTAACGATGGGAGAGGCAATGGCGATGTTCATAGCGGATGAGCCGGGGAGCCTTGAAGACTGCTTAAGTTATAAACGATCTGTGGCGGGGGCGGAAACCAATGTAGCCATTGGCTTGTCAAGGTTAGGAATCAGGACTGCATGGATGAGCAAGGTCGGAAATGATTCATTCGGGCGAATGATTATGAAAACGCTCACAACTGAAGGAGTAGATGTCTCGAATATTTTAGTGGATGAGCTAAATCCAACAGGGTTCCAGCTGAAATCGAAAGTCGAAAAAGGAGATCCGGTCGTTGAATACTTTAGGAAGAATTCAAGCGCCAGTAAGATTTCCCTAGAGGATTTTCCATTAGAACAGCTCCCTTTAACTCAGCACCTGCATTTAACAGGGATACCGCCTGCCATTTCAGGTAGTTTCAGAGATTTGTCGTGGCAAGTGTTGAATCATCTGAAACAAAAGGATGTAACCATATCATTCGATCCAAATCTTCGTCCTACCCTCTGGTCGAATGAGAGGGAGATGATTAACGTCGTCAATCAGTTTGCAGAAAAGGCGGATTGGCTGCTTCCCGGAATTCAGGAGGGAGAAATTCTAACAGGATATGGCAATAAAGAGGATATCGCCAGTTATTATCTAGAACGAGGGGTTAAGCTTGTGGTGATTAAACTGGGGGAAGAAGGAGCCTATCTTGCTACAGAAAATGAAAGGAAACAGGTGCCCGGTTTTACTGTCACGAAAGTGGTTGATACAGTTGGGGCGGGAGACGGGTTTGCTGTCGGGGTAATCAGCGCATTATTGGAAGGGTTGTCATATGAAGAAGCTGTTGTACGAGGAAATGCGATAGGAGCAAAAGCCGTGATGTCTTCTGGAGATCATGAGGGGTTTCCTAATATGGTAGAGCTAGAACACTTTATGAAAAAAGGAGTGCTTCAATCATGAAATCTGCTCAATTACAGGTAGCTTCGAGGAAAAGGTGGATGAGATTAATCCCTTTGGTGTTCATCACATACAGTCTCGCCTATCTCGACCGTGCCAACTATGGATTTGGTGTAGCAGGAGGGATGGGGGAAGACCTCAATATTACAGCAGGAGTATCTTCCTTTCTGGCCGCCTTATTTTTCCTTGGTTATTTCTTTTTCCAAGTTCCTGGCGCACATTACGCGGAAAAGAAAAGTGCAAAGAAACTTATTTTCTGGAGTTTGATTCTCTGGGGAGGACTAGCCACATTAACGGGAATGGCGACAAGTGTGGAGTGGTTATATCCCATTCGCTTCATGCTGGGAGTAGTTGAAAGCGCTGTTATGCCTGCGATGCTCGTTTTCTTAAGCCACTGGTTTTTAAAAGAAGAACGCTCTCGTGCCAATACCTTTTTGATTTTAGGAAATCCAGTTACTGTATTATGGATGTCGATACTTTCCGGTTATTTATTGAAGGCATTTGACTGGAGATGGCTGTTCATAATTGAAGGACTTCCGGCTGTCCTGTGGGCGTTTATCTGGTATAAGCTTGTTAATGACCGTCCAAAAGATGCTAAATGGCTTACGGATCAAGAAAAGAAAAATATGGAGTCTGTCCTTCAAGAAGAACAGGCTGCATTAAAGCCTGTAAAAGATTATCGTGAAGCTTTTAAATCAAAGCAGGTCATCGTACTCAGCATCCAATACTTTACGTGGAGCATTGGAGTATATGGGTTTGTTATGTGGCTGCCATCTATTATTAAAAAGGCATCCCATATGGATATTGTAGCAACGGGCTGGTTATCATCCGGGCCTTACTTGTTAGCTGTTATTTCGATGCTGACATTATCCTATTTTTCAGATAAAACATTAAATCGAAAAACGTTTGTTTGGACATCGCTGCTTGTAGGGGCGGTCGCATTTTTCGGATCCTTCATGATCGGTACATCGAATTTCTGGCTTTCATATGCTCTGTTGGTCATTGCTGGCGGTGCTATGTATGCCCCTTATGGCCCTTTCTTTGCCATCATTCCTGAAATTCTTCCGCGGAATGTGGCTGGAGGAGCAATGGCCCTAATTAATAGTATGGGGGCGCTTGGTTCATTTGTAGGTGCCTATTTTGTTGGATATTTGAACGGCTTAACTGGAGGGCCAGGAGCATCCTATATTTTTATGGCCGGTTCCTTATTAATTTCAGCTCTGCTCACATTGACGGTTAAAAAGCCAGTAGTTGCATCAGTCGAGCAAAGTGAGGTAGTTTCGTCATGATCATTCAGCTAGCACTGGACCGCATGAACATGAAGGAAGCCATTGAAATGGCTCGAACCGTGGAATCCTCTATTGATTGGATAGAAGTAGGAACTTCTCTTATTAAAGAGTTTGGAACGACTAGTATTAAAAAAATGAAAAATCAATTTCCGGATAAAAAAATCGTTGCAGACATGAAGACGATGGACAATGCGGCTTACGAAATGGATTTATGTTTTGAGGAGGGTGCAGATGTTGCTACGGTGATGGGAGCTGCACCCGATGTAACCATACAAAAATGCCTGGAAAAAGCGCGTGAATACAAAGGTCAGATCATGATAGATTTATTGAATGTACCTGATTCCCGGTTTGAACAATTACAGATATACAATCAGGCAGTGTTTTGTGAGCATGTAAGTAAGGATAGCCAGGAGATCGCTGATCATGCCGTTGCCAAAATGAGAAAGCAGGCTGGATTAATAAGAGCAGTAGCAGGGGGGATTACACTTGCAACCTTGCCAGAAATGATCAGGCAGGGTCCAGATGTTATTATTATTGGCTCGGCGATTACAAAAGCAAAAGATCCAGCAGAAGCTGCTCGTCTGTTTAAGGAAACGATAAATATGGTGAAAGGTGTGAATGAAGCTTGAAAAAGGAAATCTCGATTATTTTAGAAGAAGTGAACGGTGTTTTTAACAAAATGGATGTAGGAGCAACGGAATTGCTCCTGCAGCAGCTACAGCCTGCTACTAGAGTTTTTATTGTAGGTGAAGGACGATCGGGGTTTATGGCTAAAGCCTTTGCGATGCGATTGATGCATCTTGGCTTAAACGTTTTTGTAGTCGGGGAAACGATTACACCTTCTCTTGCGAAAGGAGATCTAATCATAGCCATTAGCGGGAGTGGTTCTACGAATAGTGTGATTTCCGTTGCTGCAAAAGGTAGAGACATCGGATGCAAGGTGATTTCCATTACTACGAATAATCAATCGGATTTAGCGAATGTTTCTAATGAGGTTCTGGTGATTCCGGCTGCAACGAAAAATCGTTTAAACCATGAAACGAAAAGTGTCCAGCCTTTAAGTTCATTGTTTGATCAGTGTGTACATGTTTTGTGTGATGCAGTATGCCTAAATTATTCATTAAGCCAGTCTATAAGCCATGAATTAACTTATTCCAAGCATAGTAATGTAGAGTAGAGTGAAGGCTAGCCCCTTCATTGAGGGCCAGCCATCATACATACTTCTTCCATGTTTAGACATCCTAAACATTGGAGGTGAAAAACTTGGATAATTCAGATTCTAAAAAGGTCGAACAGAATAATAAAAATAAGCAGAGTAGTAAAGTCGGAAGTCTTGAATATACAACAGAACAACTTATGAACGGGATGAATGGAATTCAAGAAGCATATCTCACTAATATGGATGATGATGATGAAAAAGAAACACCTAATAAATAATGATTGTAAGTAAGCATAGCTATATAGTTATGCTTACTTAATTTTGTTCTTCTTTGTATGGAATCCTCCGAAATCCAGAATGGATAGTTATTTCAATATTCTAAAAATTAACTTGACTTTATTAGGAATTGAAGTGATATAATGTATATAGTAATAGTGTATACAGGTAGATTGCCGAAGTTATCTGATCTACATTGTATTCAATGTCTCAAAATTGACTTAGATGAAAAGATGAATATGAAAAATAACTGTCAAATCTAATAGACTTCGTTTAGCAACGAAGCTAACCTTAGATCAAAACCAGTTATATCAATTATTTCTTATTGATATAACTGGTTTTTTTTATTTTATCATTCACTTTTTTACTGTTTCTTCCTAAGTCGATAAAATTCAACTGCTGATTGACCTCCATTCGATATCTATTTTTTAAACAGTTCCATTAAAACATGTAAAGATCCACCGGAGGAGATAAGCAGAAAGCAATGTTCAAATGGTATAAAGTATTTTAAATCTTGAAGCAGGGGTGGGAATTATATGATAGGTACGAAGCAAACTAGACTCGCAATAGATGTAGGTGGAACATTTACGGATGTTTTTGTTTTTGATGAAAGTACGAAGGAAATTTCAATAACCAAAACATCGTCTACTCCATTAAATCCTGAGATTGGTATATTAGATGGAATCGCAAAAGCGGAAATAGATTGTGAAAATATTAAAGTGTTTTCCCATGGTACGACAGTGGGTACCAATGCCTTGATTGAAAGAAAATTGCCAAAGACAGCATTGATCACCTCTAAAGGGTTCCGAGATGTTTCAGAAATTCGCCGTGGAACCAAACTCGAGTTATGGGATACATATGATGATGTAGCCAAACCGTATATTCAAAGAAGAGACCGTTTTGAAGTGGAAGAACGCACCGACTATTCAGGGAACGTTCTGACAGAAATCAATGAAGAGGAAGTACGGTTACTGGCTAGGAAATTAAAGAAACGCGGTACTGAGTCCATCGCAGTTTGCTTCATTAACTCGTATGTGAATGGAAGCAACGAAGCTAAAGTGAAACAAATCATTCAAGAGGAACTGTCGGATGTCTACATATGCATTTCGAGTGAAGTCCTCCCTGAAATTTTTGAACATGAGCGCATGAGTACGACGATTGTCAACGCGGTTTTAGGACCGACTGTAAGTAACTATATCAAAACGCTAGAAGGAGAAATGAATAAAAGAGGATATAAAGATGATATTTTAGTTCTTCATTCTGGTGGCGGAGTAATGACGTCACAAACTGTTCCACGTTATGCTGCAAGATTGGCTAGCTCCGGTATTGCTGCAGGTGCCATCGCTAGTAAACATATTGCTCAACTATGCGGGTTTAATAATGCGATTGGGCTGGATATGGGAGGAACGAGTACCGATATTTCCTTGATGCATGAAGGTGATTTACGGATTACAAAAGATTGGTACATAGAGTATGGATATCCGATTGGATTTCCAAGCATCGAAATTCTGACGATAGGTGCAGGCGGCGGCAGCTTAGCCTGGGTAGATGAAGGTGGTTCTTTACGAAACGGACCTCAAAGTGCAGGGGCTGTTCCTGGACCTGCTTGCTATAGCAGAGGCGGAGTAGAACCGACTAATTCAGATGCAAATATAGTATTAGGACGCCTTGGCACAAAACTATTAGACGGACAAATGGAATTGGATAAAGAAAAAGCGATGGAAGTTGTGGATAAAATCGCTAAGAAGTTCAATTATACAATTGAAGAGGCGGCGAATGCCATTACACGGGTGGCCAATGCCAATATGTGTGATGCGCTACGGTTAATTTCAGTAAGACGCGGATATGATCCACGTGATTTTGCACTTGTAGCTTTTGGTGGGGCTGGTCCTTTACATGGAGCATACCTAGCAAAGGAAATGGAAATCCCAACTGTTATCATTCCTCCACACCCAGGTGTTGCCGCGGCAATGGGATGCCTGCTTGTTGACGTTCGTCATGATATCTCCAAAACATATGTTAAGAATGTTAAGGATGTGTCGTTAGAGGATTTAGAGAAAGAGTTTGTTGGAATGGAAAAAGAGGCCGAGGAATTATTGCAAGAAGAAGGAGTTTCTAAAGATGCTTCTACCTTGATGCGATATATTGACATGAGGTATATGGGGCAATGGCGTTCATTGGCAATAGAAGTTGACTGTCCAATCTCTTCATTAGAAGAGACTCTGAACCGTTTCCATCAAGAACATGAACGGGAATTTTCTTTCTCTGATAAAGAACAAACTGTGGAAATATACGGGCTGCTCGTTACGGCTATTGGAACTGTGCCAAAACCTGAATTTCCTACCTATGAACCTGGTGGCACGCTTGAGGATGCTTGGAAAGAAACGCGTGATGTTTATTTTGAAGAAGAAGGTTATGTAAATACAAACGTGTATAACCGAGAACTAATTCCGGCTTTCTCTGAAATTCAAGGGCCAGCCATAGTAGATCAGCTCGATACAACGACTGTTATTCCTCCAAACTTCACGGCCAAAGTTGATAAATATAGGAACTTAATTCTTTCACTAAATAAATAAAAAGAGGTGGATTCTATTGTCGAATAAACAGTTAATTGACCAATCTGGAGTTGGAACCGGGTTAGATCCCGTGACATTTGAAGTGATAAAAAATGGCTTCGTTAACCTTGTAGATCAGATGGCTGAGCAGATTCTTCGGACATGCTACTCCTTTGTTATTTATAACCGAGACTTCAGCTGTGCTCTTTGTGATGCAGAAGGAAATACAGTTATGCAAGGAACACAGGATATTTCCGTCCATGTTGGAACACTGCATCTTACTGCAAAAGCGGTACTGGAAGACTTCGAAGGTGATATCCACCCTGGAGACGTTTTCTTAGTCAATGATCCGTATCGTGGTGGTACTCATTTCAATGACACTCGGGTGCTATTGCCTGTCTTTCATGGTGAAAAGCTTATTGCGTTCATGCAAACAAATGGTCACTGGGCAGACATGGGAGGATCAACACCAGGATCCTTTGATATTAACGCCAAAGAACATTTCGGTGAGGGTGTAAGAATTCCACCTCTTAGAATTTATAGTAAAGGAACGTTTTTAAAAGATGTGGTTAATGTTCTCGTTTCGAACATGCGCGTTCCAGAAGAACGGGTAGGGGACCTGCGAGCTCAAGTGGAAGCCGCGAAAGTAGGCGAGCGTCAGCTGTTTGCTATCATCGAAAAGTATGGAATCGATACAACTTTGTCCGCTTTTGCCGAAGTGCAGAATTATGTAGAACGGTTAGCAAGAGCCAAGGTTGCGGCTTTGCCAAACGGTACATGGGAGACCGTTGATTATATTGATATGGATCCTGAAGTAGGAGATGGATTAATCCCGATTAAGGTGAAGATGACCATCACAGATGATGAAATTCTTTATGATCTTTCTGGTTCCCACTCTTATATTGGCTGCTTTTTAAATGCAGGTTTCGGGGCTTCATTATCGGCTACGTATTCAGGTACCAAGACATTTTTCCCTGAGATTCCTTTGAATTCTGGTTTTTATAGAGTGGTAAAGGTTGAACTGCCTGAAAACTCAGTCGTCAATGCTCCTGCACCGGTGGCTGTAACAGGATTTTGTTCAGGGGCATATGAAAAAATCATGAGTGCTTGTTTTGAACTTTGGTCTAACATTATGCCAGAGAGAGCCATTGCTTGCTCGTTTAACCTCGAGTATTTACTGATCGGCGGGTGGGACCAACGTCAGGAACAAGATAAATATTTTATGTGGTATGACTGGATGGCTGGCGGGCATGGAGGCCGTTCCGATCGAGACGGTGTGAACGCCACTTCACCAACATTCGGTTTGGGACTCAGCGTTCAGCCTTGTGAAGGTCAAGAAAGATTGTCACCTGTTGTTACGATGAAACATGAAATTATTACAGATTCAGCTGGTCCTGGGAAATACCGCGGCGGGTGCGGTGTAGAAAAAGGCGGAACTCTCACAAATGTCAAAAACACGGTAATGTCCTATTGCTGTGACCGTTCTCGTTCGATAACATGGGGTATTTTTGGAGGACTGCCTTCTTCTCCACATGGAGCATGGCTTAATCCGGGCAAGGAGAACGAACAATATTTAGGGGCGATTTTTTCAAATGTAAAAGTGCAACAAGGGGATTCCTTTGTACGCCCATCAGCAGGGGGCGGTGGTTTAGGGGACCCGCTTGAAAGAAGTCCAGAAGATGTTATGGAAGATGTTATTGATGAGTATGTTTCAATCGAGAGAGCCAAAAAAGATTACGGTGTGGTTATTAATGAAATCGATAAAGATCTGGATTTGTTTGAAATAGATTATGAAGCAACAGATCTAGCTAGATCATATATAAGAAACAATCGTAAACAATGGCTTGAAGAGAACGTTCAAGTTGTTGAAGAGAAATTCGCGAATGGTGAGCTGGATAACCTGGATGTCATTCGTCAACATGGAGTCATCATAGATTATGCAACTAATAAAGTACTGCCAGAATCAACAAAACAATTCCGTGAATCTATGAAAACCCGTACACTAGCTTATTGGAAATAAGCTGACACTACCAAGCTAAGAAAAATTATTATGACTTGTAAATGAGAGGTTCCGATTAGATTCGGAACCTTTTTTTAGCTTTAAGGGGAACTTTCTATTTAAGAAGGATAAAACTTCGCCAATAGAGAATGTATTAGTAACAAAAATCACAGGGGAAATGTGCCAAAAAGGGAGTGGAGAATAGTGAGTTTTTCTTTAAATGAGGAAGATAAAATAATGGAATTCCTTGTGCAAAACAAAAGTGAAGTTGAGGAACAGCTTTTGTCGGAAGCAGTTAATGTCAGAGAGAAAATTGAAGAAATCTTGTTGATTGGAAATGTAGACCTTTTGAATAATGCACATAGGCTGATCCGTTATATCGTGGAGCAGAATGAGGATGATATGATTGCCTTTGCCGAAAAAGAAGGAGTAGTCTGGGCAACTTATTCCTTAACTCTCTCGTTCAAATTGGAATGGATCCAAGCTATCCGAAGAACGCTGTGGAATTTTCTTTATGAATTTGAGAAATTAAAAGATGTGTTTAACGATTCGAAAGTCTTTTTCGATTTAGAGAAAAAAGTGAACGAAAAGGTTGATGTTTTCCTTAAATCTTTTTTTATCAGTTATTCTGATTATAAAGACAAATTGATTCTAGCTCAGCAAAACTTGGTAGAAAATCTATCTGTTCCTATCATTCCAATCACTCCCTCTACCTGCGTTCTTCCGTTAATTGGATCGATCGATGAATCGCGTATGCGTATAATCGAGGAAAAGGTATTGATGGAAATAGGTAAACTGAAGATTCAAATCTTGATCCTGGATTTATCTGGTATTCTTGAAATGGAGGTTGAGATCATTAATCAATTAATGAAGATTCTCGATGGGACCTCGATGATGGGGTGTAAAGCTGTGATTACTGGATTACGCCCAGAAATTGTTACAAAAATGATTCGTGCAGGGCTTTGTTTCGATAATAAAGCAGAGATAAAGGGGACGCTACAGCAGGCCTTAAGGGATTATATGGTTGTGAGTTAAATCGTAACAGTTAAAGGTCGCCATGTAGTGGTGACTTTTTTTTGTAGGTAATATGGAATATAAAGGGAGGTTCTTTATTGCTTTTGTCGAACTGAAGTAATTAGATATAAATAGGAAGGAGGTATAACACATAATGTATTGCACTGTGTACTGCAAGGAAGGGAACAGTTTGGGTACTGAGCAAATCCAAGCTGTGAAAATTAACCATTGTTCAGTTGGCAGCTTTAGTTGATAAAGGAGAAACTACATCCGTTAACCTACTTCAAGAGTATATAATGAGAATTGTTAAATACAATAAAAATGGGCCAACACTTAATTCTATTTTAGAATTAAGCCCCAGATATAATATACATAACCGAATGACTGGATTTAGAACAAAAAGCCTCGGCACTTTGTAGGAAATTATTGATAGAACCCGCCTAGGCTAAATAATTAATGAAAGGTATGGAAGATGATATTGTGACAGTCTTGCCTCGCAATAACCTGGATAGATTAGTAATTCTAGAACAAATGTGGGCCAATATTGTCACGCGCGATGGCATGCCTGAGAAAGATAGTATGACCAGCTTACTATTGAAATGAAGAAAGGAAAATTAAAAATGAATAGAAATGCACTATTCCAACTCTCTTTGGCTATGACCATATTTGGAACTGTCGGTTTTTTCTCTGAACTCACAGGCCTTCCGGCAATGGAACTGGTTTTTGTTCGTTGCATTTGTGCTGCAGTATTCTTATGTACTGCTTGGGTAATGACAGGGAATTATAAGAAAGAGATATGGAATTTCAAAGAGACACCTTTGATCATTCTCTGTGGGGGAACCAACTTATTAAACTGGATATTCCTCTTTAAATCGTTTGAATTGATATCCGTGACGATTGCTATTTCACTTTATCATTTAGCTCCTATGATTGTTCTTATTATAGGGAGCTTCATCTTTAGAGAGAAATTGACATTGTTCTCTATCGTAGCAATCTTTCTATGTTTCATTGGAACATTATTTATTATGGGAACAGATGGGTTCCGGTCATCATCTCCTGAATGGGAAGGAATTATATATGGAGTGCTTGCGGCCCTTTTCTATGCAGCAACAATGATTTTAGGAAAGAGCATTACAAAGACAAGTGTGTATGCCACCACTTCTCTTCAAATGTTTATAGGTATTCTATTACTAGTTCCGTTTATTGATTTTTCAACCTACACAGTCCTACATTCAGCGGAGTGGTTTTATGCCATTTTCACTGGTATCGTTCATACAGGAGTTGTGTACCTTTTGTTTTTTAATAGTATTCGTCACCTGCCTACAAACATAGTCTCTTTTATGATTTTTGTAGACCCGTTTGTTGCTATACTTTTAGATATCTTGATTACTGGATTTCATCCAGATTTGCTTCAATGCCTTGGAATTTTATTAATTTTCAGCGGATTGTTTTATGTACTTAAGGCTCCTAAAACCCTTACAGAATCCGAAAACAAGGTTATGTAGAAGAGTAGGGCAGACACTGTATGATTAGAGTGCAATTGAAGATAGTCACCACACAGTCATTATAGTGAGTTGCAAAAGCAGGTATAACTTTTGAATAAGGAGATGAATTATGTTTAGGGTAATCTTAGAATTACTTCGCATCGTAGCTATCATTTTTATTCTTGGAAGTTTAATGGGAGCTTTAGTTAACTTAATCTATGCGGGTATGGAAATAAACGTAGATAATACTACTGGTGGATGGTTTGTTGGTGTAGCAATCTTAATTATACTTTTTGTATTCTATAGAAATCGTCTTCAATTTTCAGGGTTTTATAAAGGTAAAGGAAAAGAAAAACTCTCAAATAAAATAAGTATTTTCTTAATTTGCTTTTCAATGTTAATGATAACGATTGCTCCCTTATTTCGCTAACTGGTGCTTTACTTCAATAATGAAGGTTGCTGCGGCAGCCTTTTTCTTATTGAGAGCTACAGGGCTGGTAAATGGATAAAGATTAATAATAAGGCTTGGTAGTGGCGAAGATTGCGAAGTTTATGATGCTAATTAAAAAGGGTTTATCAGTGATACAGACTGATAAACCTCTACATTCATATTATTGAACATCTAATCACTTTTATTTCTTTAATGTTAAAGAGCGTTTCCATGAACCATTCCATTTAAATCCAATAGGGTGTCCGGCAACTATAACACCTAGCACATATATGTCTTCAACAGTTATGTTAGCAGTATCTTTTGTACTGTTCTTTTTACTGAAGGATTTCTTCCCATCTTTATGTAACCAGTCAACTTCTAAATTAATACCAGTCAAGTAAGAATCGTATTCAGAAACTGATACAAACTGAGGTTTTTTATTAACCAATTTATATTTATATTTATATTTAATTCGAATATTCTTGTATGAACCTAGTATAATTTTCCCGTTTTGAATTGGTGCCCACCAACTGAGAAGTTTTGAGCCATTCTTTGTAGTAGCAAAAGTTTGCATTCTACCGGTGTATTCTTCATCTTCAGAAATTAAAATTTCTTCATTAACTTCAACTTCATCTTCTTCTTGAAGACCTTTTACGAATTCTTCAAATTCTTCTGTTGTATCAAACTCTAATTCTGTTGGATTAATAGTTTCTGTTGAATCATTCAAGTCAACTGTTTCGAAACCATAAGTTTTTTCTAATTGGTTGATTTCAGCATTAATGTCCTGTTGAGTAGATGATGATTCTGCGAAAGTTTGAATAGGATTAGCTATCCCGAGCATAAATAAAGTAAAAACACATATGATGCTTGAAAACTTTTATTACCCACTAATAAAATATGATAGTATGAAACTATAATAATATTAACATAATTTCGAAAAATAAACAAAATATGTAATTAAATACAATAGGTGGTAAAAAATGTTTTACAAGAAATTGTTCTTAATTAGTTTGGCTGTGACTATTGTTGCAGCATTCGTGTTACCACAAATCGGCAATGGATACGGGATACCTTTGAATTGGATAATCTATAAAGGTGATGGAGAGGTCACAAATATTCTACAAATATTTCAGTATAAGATTTTTAAACACACACAGATTAAATTAGGTTTACTTGTACTAAATACTCTCATGCTATTTGCGACTTTAAGTATAATATTTAAACTATATACGAAAATGGACAAAGCAAGATAGGAACAGTGTATAACATCGAATGCCGAAACTAATTTTAAAAGTCTAAATTGGAAACTTCCTTTAATAGAAAGGGGTTTTATAAGATGAAAGTAAAGTAGCAATATCACTTTTTTATACCATTTTTGGTGTACTGGATATTCTTCTTATTAAGGTTATACCTGCAATATTTATTCTATTTACTATTGAGTAAAACTTCACAGAAATGATAGTACTATAAAAGGTTAATCAAATCGTAAAATTAGTTTAATTAACCTTTTCATTTATAAAAAAATCATGTAATTATATATACTTGATGATTAATCTTAGTATAAACACCAACTCAAAGTTCTAATTTCCAATCGACCTATCCTCACTTCTACAGCTGTGCTTAGTATGCTTCTTACGGTTAAGCACACATTCCCAATAAGGTACAAGTACTCTAATTTCGGTACTTTCTTATTGGGAATGAAGTTTTGGTTCTAGCATTGGCAGTATGTAAAGTATGTATAGTTGATTAAGGAAAAGTCATCAATGTAAATAATTTATTAAAATTTCATCATTATCTAATCGTTAGGTATGATGATTGGTACTAAAGTACCTTATCTTAAATCTTGGAGGGGTAGTATGGTTAAATTTAGAATGGCCACAGCAAAAGACCTAAATGAAATTGTACAAATGCTTGCGGATGATGAATTGGGGAGGACGAGAGAACGTTACGAAAATCCTCTTCCTGAAAGCTATCTAAAAGCATTTGAATCAATTGATTCAGACCTGAATAATGAATTGATTGTTGCGTGCCTTGGTGAAGAAATTGTTGGTGTTCAACAGATTACTTTTACTCCATATATTACACATCAAGGTGGTTGGAGAGCTACTATTGAAGGGGTTCGAACGGCATCTACAGAACGGGGAAAAGGGATAGGAACCCAATTAATCCTATGGGCAATCGAGCGTGCAAAAGAGCGTGGCTGTCATATTATTCAGCTAACAACTGATAAAAAGCGAGAAGAAGCGCTGCATTTTTATGAACGTTTAGGATTTAAAGCGACTCATGAGGGTCTAAAAATGAAGCTTTAATTCAACTAATGGGACAATTTTTCAATAAAGAAGGTACGAACGTTTACTCTTTGTTAAAATCAATTTAATAGAGGTCGCAAATGAAGTTATCGCAGCCTACGGCAACTTGAAGAAAGTTTTTATTTGAAGGGTATTTATGGAAAAAACATATTGTTCTTGAACTAACGGATGCTTTACTTTAAAATCGGAGCTGTCATTGTGATAGCTTTTTTTGTTGTTTGAAGTGTTTTTTTTGAAAGTTCCATGTGGATTTGGAAGTTTCAAGTGAGTTTCTAAACCGTTCGTAAAAGTACATCTTAGCGAATTTTGGAACAGAATTTTTACTCTAGAACAGACGAAGAATCTGATGGATCCGGATGATGTGGCAGATATCAATTGTGGAAAGGTCACAGCCTAGAAAATATTTAATTGTAGAATAAGTAGTAATTATAACTATATGGGTGAGGATATTCGTATAGACAGTTATCTGTCGTTTACTAATTATATGGAGAGAATAATAAGTGTGGTAGAAAAGAACATTTGCTAATGTTATCTGCAATAGACTTGGCAAATCATAGCTTGGAAGGCATACAGAGGATTATCAAAGTAGCTTTTTAATAAAGCTGAATAGAAACAAGTTTTTCTAATGATACGTAATAATTTTGGAGGAAATACAAATGAAGACGATTTTTATTAACGGTACCTTTTTTACTATGGACAAGGAAAATCAAATCTTTGAAAACGGCATGATGATTGTGCAAGATCAACTCATATCCTACATCGGACCGCATTCTGAAGAGCAATTGGCAGATGCAGATCAAGTGGTCAACCTTGGCGGAAAATGGATTATGCCAGGCCTTGTGAATGCTCATTCGCATATTGTGATGACCCTTTTACGAGGGATCGGAGACGACATGTTGCTGAAGCCCTGGTTGGAAACGAAAATATGGCCGATTGAGAGCCAGTTTACAACAGAAATCGCCTCTGTAAGTACTCAGCTTGGCATTTTGGAAATGTTAAAATCAGGAACAACTACATTTTCGGATATGTTTAATCCTAATGGAATAGATGCGGGTGCTGTTATGGAGACGATAGGCGAAACAGGAATGCGCGGAGCCTTTTCCTACACGATTTTTAGCTTAGGTACGGAAAAAGAACAAAAGGCGAATCTCGCGGGGGCTGAGCAGTTTTCTAAAAACTATAAAACGTTTGCCGATGGCCGCCTGACTACCATGGTCGCGCCACATAGCCCGTATGCTTGTACGCCTGAGGCGATTGTTGAGAGTGCACGGATTGCTAAAGAGAATGATTTGATGGTGCACATTCACGTTTCGGAAACGGATTTTGAGATTCTGGACATTGAAAAGCGATACGGATTTCGTCCTGTCGAGCACCTTCGCCGTTTAGGTCTCTTCGATCAACCAACCGTGATGGCCCATGGAGTGGTTCTCAACGATGAAGAGCGAGCGATATTAAAACAGCATGATGTAAGGGTTGCCCATAATCCAATTAGTAATTTGAAGCTGGGATCTGGGATTGCAGATATTGTCAGTCTTTTGGATGCCGGGATTAAAGTGGGGGTTGCAACAGATGGCGTAGCTTCCAATAACAACTTCGATATGTTCGAGGAAATGAGAACGGCTGCATTGCTTCAAAAAGGCATTTATAAAGATGCCACCAAATTCCCTGCTCAAACGGCACTGGCCATGGCAACAAGAATGGGAGCCGAAGCGATTGGCATGGGCCATACGGGTTCTTTGGAAGTAGATAAAAAAGCAGATTTCATTTCTATTTATCCTTATAATAAAGAGCATCTACAACCGCTTAGTGAAGCATATTCGCATTTGCTTTATGCGGCACGCGGAAATGATGTATGTGATGTATACATTGATGGTAAGATGGTTGTAAAAGACGGCTGCAGCTTAACGATTGATGAAGAAAAAGTAATTGCCGAAGTGAATCGATTGCAGGGTACCCTTTCACGATAAAATAAAAAAAACCTGTAATTACCATGATGTTCAGTTTATTAAAAGTTTTATTTACCGGATATCTGATACCATATTGGAAGGGAAGTAAGATTTTAACGAACTTAAACTGATCAAAATGAACAAACGGTTGCTTTATTTCGGTAAAGGAGGTTGCTGAGGCAGCCTCTTTTCAAATGCAACTAAAGGGGCAGTTTCGCTTTTAAAAAACTATACCTAGAATAGATTGGTTGTTAGAATTTAACTAATGACAAAGGAGGTAATGACTTGAATACCGAGCAAAAATTATTTGATGCAGTTACTAACTTAATAGAAAAAAGATACCCCGAAGGTTGGGGCGGAGCAGCAGCAATGGCTTTAGAAGACGGTTCAATACTCACAAGTGTCGCTCCTGATATAATAAACGATTCGACAAATCTGTGTATAGAAACAGGAGCTATTTTAGAGGCGCATAAATTGAATAAAAAAATTACGCATTCGATATGTGTAGTTCGTGATGATGAGAAGTCAGAGTTTAAAGTGCTTTCTCCCTGTGGAATTTGCCAAGAAAGACTATTTTATTGGGGGCCAACAGTTAAAGTAGCTGTTACTTTACCCGGACGAGACCTAACTTTTAAAACATTATCAGAAGTACAACCGTATCACTGGACAGCAGCTTACGAAGAATACAAAGAAAAATGGAATGATAAATAAACACATATTCCCTCTAATAGGGTAATGGTTCTTTCAACGAGGATAATAAAATAACCTCATTGTTGATAGACTAGTACTGCGGTGGTTATATACAATGCAATATGGTTAGAAATTCGTATCCAGATAGATCTGAAAAAGAGTGGCTTTTTTTCCGGCAGAATTCTTTGATACCTCGTTGTATATGCATTAAAATAGTTTAAAGTAGAGGAGAGGTGAAAGAAATGACCGAAAAGGTTTCAAGTATAATGTGGTTCAGTCTTGCATTACAAGCTCTACTTGTTCTTGCAGATCATGAGGGATTATGTAACAGCAGTAAGTTGGCAACAAAGCTTAACTCGGAGTCTGGTTTTCTTAGAAAAATATTAAGTAATTTAGTAAAAGCAGGGCTGATTCAAGCTAAGGAAGGTAGGGATGGTGGATATTCACTTGCCAAAGATCCTGATCAAATCATACTTGCCGATATTTACTCTGCAATAAAATCTGAACCTTTTTCAAAAGGCTTCCTTGATGTGAATGATAAAAAATGCTTTCAACCATCTTCTCGTGATGCTTTATGCGGTTTGAAAAATGAGATGGAGAGTTGGATTATACAAGGTCTTGAACAAAAGACGATTGCTGACTTACTATCAAAATCATAATGTGAAAAACGAAACTAATAGGGTTTCGTCTTTTATAAACTGTATTTGACATAAGAACAGTATCTGATATATACTGTTCCTGTAATAAACACAGTTAAATGGAGGTCATTATAAATGACAAAAAATACAATGAGTAAAGAAGAGTACCTAACTAAATCAAATGAAATAAATACATCACTTGAAAAACCAAAGGTACTTACTGATACAGACTTTATTACGATAGCGAAAGAACGAAGATCAGTTCGCCAATATGATGCAGAATACGTGATGACTGAAGAAGAAATTCATGAAATCCTGGATATTGCGATTCAAGCACCGTCTTCTTCTAATTTACAACCATGGAGATTCCTTGTAATACAAGATAAGCAAATCCAACAAGAATTGCTACCCATCGCACATAACCAACAACAAATTGTTGATGCCTCTGCTGTCATTGCAGTTTTAGCTGATATTGAAGGTTACAAAAATGCTGAACGAATTTATGGTGAATTAGTTAATAAAGGAATTATGAAGAATGAAATCAAAGAGCCATATGTAGCTTCAATTATGCATAATTATGGTAACTTTTCTGCTGAAAAAGCTTTAAGTGTAGCAATGATTGACGGTGGCTTAGTTTCCATGCAGATCATGTTAGCTGCAAAAGCAAAAGGATACGATACAGTCCCTATGGGAGGGTTCGATGAAAACAAATTTGTGGATGCATTCAATGTACCGGAAAACTTCAAACCTGTCATGTTAATCTCCATTGGAAAAGGAATGAAAGCAGGATTTGAAAAAGTACGTTTACCACTTGATACTTTAATAACTTGGAATAAATACTAAGGTTTAATAATATACGGGTTCTGGAGCAAAGATTGCATTCATTGTAATTTTTGCTTCAGAGCCCTTTTTGCGATGACCATCCAATTGGTTGCATGTTCATTATTTAATAGACTGATCAATTAAAATAAAATTTGAACGTTTGTAAATGAATTTTATTTTTCTTAGTTATTCTGGAGACTTTATTTAAAGCTGCTAACCATATTTCGTTTGATATGTGGCTGAATGGTTTTAAAAAACAGATTTGAAAATACTATAAAACTTATTGTATAAAAAGGCAGAACTAAAATATTTCAGTTCTTAGTAAAATACTTCATTTTCTCTCTCCATCTTGAAACATTCGTGAGATCGATTTAATCGCACCAAAATGCATTCCCTCATGGTATAAGCAAAAGGGTAGTAATTCTTCTACTGATGATAAAGTAAGACCTGTAGATGTTGTGTATGGTTGTTCTAACGTTGTGTTCAACCGAAATTCCAATGCTTGCTCAACCCGGTTGACTTGATTATCGAGCAATTGGATTAAGTCATAGATCGCGGGTGATTTTTGTTCTCCCCATTCACTTGGTTTAGTACCAGTAGAGAATAATTCCGTAAAGTGATTCGGCATTGTCATTTTTTCTCCAATAATATCAAAGGAGAACCTTTCTTGTACAACATATATATGTCCTAGGTTCCATTTGATATTATTATTGAATCCTACTGGAATGAAAAGTGATTTCTCTTCATTCATATTTGCCACGTACCTAATAGTGTTTTCCCGAACAAACTTTAATTGTTTGAAGATGTAGTTTTTCATACTTTTTCCTCCCCAATAATAAAAGTCAAATCCAAAACGTTGGATATTCTCGGTTGCTACGCAAATTATTGATGATTAGTGCAAAGAAAACGATCAGGATAGAGCCAATTAAAACAGGCGTAATTAAATAACTCCAACTGTATGCGCCCAGCATAACAACGAGAGGGTCTGCTCCTGCTGGTGGATGCGTCGTTTTTGTTAGCATCATCACCGCAATTGCTAAGCCTACAGCTAAGCCAATTGCCCAAGGTTCATCACCAAAAAGATGATATATAGCTAAGCCCACAAATGTTGAAACAAAATGGCCACCAATAATATTTCGTGGCTGTGATAATGGCGCGTTCCAAACACTAAATGCCAGGACACAGCTTGCACCAAATGGAGCCATTAACCACGCGGCAGATGTCATATTTGTTAAATAAACTAGAACGAAAATGGTTAAAAATCCACCAATCAAGCCTGTTACTGAGTCCTTTGCATTAACCTGTAATGGACTTCTCCCTTTTCCTTTCATTTTAGATAAATATCGTACATTAAATAGGTGTTTTTCTTCTCGGCTTGCTATTTTTGTACTGTCCAACATTCACCCTCCTTTTATTCATATTTCACTTTACATGAAATTAACTAACCCGTCAAAGTATTTTTAATGGTTAGTTAGAGTGCCTAAAAAAAAGAACCAACTCTGAAATAAGTTGGTTCTTCATTCATCATCAGACTTCCGGTGTTGAAAGCGGGCTACCTTTTTTCTGTTGCCACATATTTTCATTGAACACCATTTACGTCTTCCACTTTCATCAATAAATAAAAGTACGCAGTCCGGATTAGAGCATCTCTTGAGGGAGGAAAGTTTGTTTGTTTCAATTAACGTTAAAGCGTCAAAGGCAATTAGAGACAAAAGGACATCCTCTATCTCTCCAATAGGTGAGGGTATCAGTTTTTGATTTATTAATTTATAGATGAATGGCGCTTTTTCAATCTTATTTTCTAAAAAAGAGATAAATTCATCTGGAATTGATTGTCCATCTGCTATTAATTCAAATCGCTCTCTTAAAACAGCACGCATTTCTAGAATACATAAAAATACTTGTCCGATTCTTTCTTCTATCTTTAAGAATAACCGATCATCCCAAAATGCGTTTTCCGCTTTTATTACATGAAGCCACTCCAGCACATCTCTTTCCAAGAGCAATAAATCGTGCCGCTGTCCACGTTTTACTAGTTCTGTGTTCACTAAATCAAGAGAAAGATTTCCTGATATAAGTGGAAATTTATTTGTTTTAGTCATTACGTTTATCTCTCATTTCACCTTTTATTCTAACCATAAAAAAACTAATTAATAGGTTATATAATTATTATAACCTAATTTAACACAATAAAAGGTATGGTTTTCTTAAACTAAAGGATGTTTTTCTTAAATAATGAGGGCTGTTGCAGTGACCTTTTTTTATTGTGTTCCATTAACTAGGAATGAAAGTTTTTTTAAGGTAAAAATATCCTTTTGTGATAAAATAAGTATAATTAGAGTTTTGGGAAAATAGAAAGGGATGAATAAATGAAAAAAAAATTAGGTATTTTAACTTCAATATTTATACTATTTGTCGGATATTTTTTATTCATAAAGCCCTATAAAAATGAAACAAAGCCTATAGAAGATTTTATTCAAGTGAATCCAACAGTGAAGGTAATTACGGATGAAATGATATTAATAATGGACAATAAGCAAGATAATTTACATGATATTGATTTAAATAATGAAGAAGAAATAAGTAAATTAGCAAGAAAAGAATACGAGCAAAATAATAATGAAGAAATAATTTTTAATATGGAAGAACATTAGAAAAATGTGGAGTAGATTAGATAACAAATATTAATGTTCTATTAGATCGTTCAAAGCGAAGGTATTTCCTTTTTTTTGAAATGTTCATTTTGCAGGTATTTTTGCGGGCTTTCGGACAAGCTATCATTAGCCTTTCCACAATAGGTTAAATATAAGTCGCAGAAGTTCAACCCAAATAATAAAGGGGAGATTAATGATGGGTAAAAAAAACCGTAACCGCGTCAATGCACCGAAAAAAAATAATCATATTCCTGAAGAAGCCATTATAGCCGAACAAGAAGCACACGGTGAAGAATTTTCTCCGAAAAAACGAAAAAATGGTCCTGGTTCCAATACTGAATGATAGAGGAGAGTTTCTCTCTATCCTTTCTTACATTTTCCTACAACCGTTATGCCTTTAGGGCATAGCGGTATTTTTTGTAATGATTAAAAAGGTACCATGTGGTTAGTCTAGTAAAAGAACTAATTGAAAGTTCTCTTTCAAGGTAGTGACTTTCTTGCTATCAGAGGCTTCATTCGATATCGTAAAGAAGGAACAACGTTTGAAGGGAGAAATGAAAATGAAGGCACTTGTCTTTGATAATTTTGGTGGACCAGAAGTCCTATCTATAAGAGAAATTGAGGAACCTAAACATTCAAAATCAGAAGTAATTGTTCGAATGAAAGCAATCGGCTTGAATTTTGCTGATGTATATAGAAGAAAAGGGAATTATCACTTAGTTGGTAATCCGCCATTTATTCTAGGTTATGAAGGTGCAGGAGTCATTGAATATGTTGGAGAAGATGTTCATTGTGTGAAAGTTGGCGATCGTGTCGGGTTTGCTGATGTTCCCCATGCCAACGCTGAACTAGTTTCTGTTTCTGCTGATAAGCTGTTACCGCTTCCTGATGGCATTTCTTTTGAAACTGCCGCTTCAGTTTTACTTCAAGGATTAACTGCCCAATATTTAACTCAAGACAGTTATTCAGTTAAAGAAGGAGAGACCGTCCTTGTTCATGCTGCTGCAGGTGGAGTCGGGCAATTACTAACACAAATAATCAAGATGAAGGGTGGTCAAGTTATTGGCTTAACCTCATCAAATGACAAAGCAACTGTAGCAAAACAAGCTGGTGCGGATCATGTTTTTCTTTATGAATCAGAATGGGTGAAATCCATTAAGGATGTAACGAATGGACAAGGTGTTGATCTTGTTTATGAATCAGTTGGGAAAACTTTGCTAGACAGTTTCGAAGCAACTAAGATTAGAGGGACTGTCGTATTCTTTGGAATGGCAGGTGGGGATCCAGAGAAAATCGATCCTAGAATGTTAATGGATACTTCAAAAGCATTAATAGGAGGAGATCTTTGGAATGTATTAACTTCTCATGATGAACGGAAAAAAAGAGCAGCAGAGTTGTTTGAATGGATCATGTCTAAGAAGATCCTAATCGAAGAACCAACTCTCTTTTCCTTAGAGGACGGGGCAGACGCACATAGACTTCTAGAAAGCCGTAAAAGTACTGGGAAAATATTATTAATACCATAAAGTATTCGAGGGCTATCTTATTTATAGGTAGTCCTCGAATACTTCTTTTTAGGTTGCTTCCATTCATTCTTTATTAATTCGTAAAGGGCTCGGCGATTCATCTCCTTATTTATAATGATATTCAGAATCTTTTTCAGTTCCTTTTTACAGACCATTTCTTTAGACCCTTAGATAACTTATTTATGGGAACCCTTGCTATCACAGGGCTGGTCCCCTACTTTAAAAACAAACTGCCGACTATAACCGCTATTAACAAGGCGAACTTGCAACCTACATACTGAAAGGTAAAACCCACAGTAAGTTATTCACAATCTACAAATGGAAATCTGCAATTCACAGACTGCATTTATTATCCACAGAACCCGATGAGGGCAAAAAAAAGAGAACTGGTCAGCTCTCATGGTGATTTTATAAAAGTGATAGAACCATTAATAAAAAAGGGCAGGGGAAAACACACTGAACGAATACATTCAGTGTGAATGTTAGGAAGGTGATACAGAGAGCATGTAGAGACGCTCCTTTTGAATAGCAAAGTAGGATTGAATGGTTGCCTTTTTCTTTGTGAGGGAAGAATTTTGACTGGATGGAGGAACCGCATGATTGCCGAACTTGCGGATTAGTGTCATCAGCATGTCCAACTTATCATATGTATCGTTTCTAAGGTCCGTAATAAATTCGGATGCGGTACGTTTATTATCACTGGTCTTTTTCCTTATTCCTTCTGCTTCGCTTTCTTCTGTCACTGTCTTCACGCGGGAAATGAGCCACTCCTCGCACCAGTTGTTCAGCACATTGTGGATGAAATCGGCTTGCTTGAGCTTGACGCGAATGGGTTCGATATGTTGATCTACTTCCAGATAATTCACTTCCCGGCCTAGAGCCTTCTCGGAGATGCTTTTATGAAAGTGGTCACGGTCAAGAAGGCTTTTGATCGATTCTGCTCGGTGAGAATACTTTGCCATCTGCTCTAACGTTTCATTGTAAATAATTGTACTTAAATAAGCGGATGCCTGTTTAGGAGCCGCAAGAAGGTGTTTATTGGCAGGAAGAGCAAGACCGAGTTTTTTAAGAGAATAGGTATAGACGAACCGTGCTAGCTTCAGCAGTTCATGTTGTATATCCATAGAAATGCCTGATTTTTTCGCATCTTGAAGAAACGAACGAAAAATGTATCTGCCGACTCGTTCCAATTCCATACATACGGAATCACTGATATGTCCAAGAAAGCCCGTGTTGAAAATCGTTCTGCGTAAAAATGCTCGTTCTGCTCGATTTTCCATATACTGCTCCAGCATTCCTTCATTGAAGGTAAACACAACAGCCTCTTTTTTTGAAAAAGCCTTGCTTGCGAAAGAAATTGTCACTAAATTACCTAAAGTCTTATGGACTGTATCTATTGCATCTAATAAACGCTGCCTCGTGAAAAGTGAGCTGGAATCGGGAACGATTTCACTATAATCAAATAATACTTCTTCGGACTTCGTAACCGACATTCGAAAAGCACCCATCAGCAACAGCCGCTTTGCATGTATGGTTAAGTTTTTGAAAGCCTCACTGTAAAAGAAACGGTATTTCTTGCAATAACGGTCGGTCTTACTGTTAAAGCCAAGATTACTAGTAGGTCCAAGATTGAACTTATATAAAACATCTCCGCCTTGACCAACAGGTACGAAAACTTTTTGGAGACATCCTTGAGGTGACGTGAATTTCTTGATGATCTGCTTTAAGTATTTTTCTGTCGTACCCACGCCGCTCGCCATCATATGAAGCGGGCTCTGAATAACCCCATCCCAATCACTATGAAGCAAGGAGTACAAACACGTATCAAATTCAGTAGAAGATACATTTCTTAATAAATAGTGGTAGGTTTCTTCATAAATCATACGGTTTCGTCTCCTTTATTATCCGCCTTTTTCTATGAGGCAGGGGGCATTTTATTCTTAGTAATCCAGCAAAAATCCGTCTGGGTCTTCACACATGTCGATGTACTTTTCATAACAGATGCTGTACCATTTCGTTTTGTCCATTTTCGAATTGTTATAGTTGCAGGAGACCATAAACCCTTCCTTTTCGAGACTAAGGATTATCCGCTTGATGGTCCCTTTTGACCAAAACGGCAGCTGCGTGTGCAATTGATCATATGTAGAGTAAATCCAGTCCCTTCCGTCTCTTTCCATTCCATACGCTTCTATTGTTGAGTGAAGAAATGCCAGCATCAGCGCCTTTGGTATGCCGATTGTTTCTGCTAAATAAGGGTTGAACCCTAAGCTATAATTCTGATCTAATAACGTTTCCAATTCCATTTCTATTCCTCCTAAAAGTTCTGGATTGAACTTTCCGAGTGTCTGGGATAGATGTATCGAAAGGAACAATCTTCACTGTCTATATAAACTTTAGATATGAGAAAGTAGCATCGTAGAAAAAAAAATTTAGGAATCTTATATTTTAGGAGAAAATGCTATATCGATATATTTAGACGAGATGAAGAAGATAGTAAATTAGTTGGTCAAAAAGTGATAAAATAGTAAATAAATAGAAACATATACTATAAGGGGAGATTTTTAAAACCATGATACTTTCACTAATAGCTTTTATCTTAAAAGGGGTTTTAACGAAAATACCATTTGCAGTATTGGGACTTTCCCTAATTCCACAAAGATGGACTAACGCAATCAAGGAAAAGGATATACTCTTTTCCATTGAGCAAGTGCTGAGACTTTTACTTTCTGCTATCGTATTATTTTTTGTTATTGATATTATTTTACTAGATCTTACTGCGACTGCATTCTTTTCAAATTTTGCCGTTATTTTTGGACTTATTCTTATTTTTGATTCAAGAATGTACATGTACAGTGCAAAAGAGTCCTCAATACCCCGCCGCAATCGGAATAATGAGGGGGCGAAACATTCAACAAGAACACCTTGGAATGTACATTTCAACAGTTTGCTGGGAATCGCTTTGATCGCAGCTTGGGTTATCATGTTGTTTTATCCCCTAACATTTGCCGAGAAACTTCATGATTTAGCAAAAGTTGATAAGAAAAATAAGCTAGAAGAAGTTCAAGACATTAAAACCATGCCGCTTGTAACAGTAAAAATGGCAGACGCAAAAGGCGATGCAGCTATTAATAAAATATCAAACGCATCGTATTTCACTGAAGGCGAGTACCGTCTAACCAATATAAATGGTGAATTAACATATACTTCACCCATTGAAATGGACGGATTTTTTAAAGCTGGGAAAGCCGAATACACGCCAGGTTATAATCTAATTTCCGCCATTTCGACAGATAAAGGCGCAAGTACTGTAAAAGGAAAAATGTTGTATGCTCCATCACAGTATCTTGATTATGATTTAGAAAGAACGATTCGTAAGGAATATCCGAAAAAAATCATACATGATTCATACCTAGAACCAAACGAAGATGGAAAGCCCTTCTTTGTAGCTTCAGTAGGACATTATTTGAAATACCGCAGTGGGTCTGTTGTGGACGGAGTGGTATTAGTGAATCCGGAAACGGGCGACACAAAATACTATCCTTTAGGAAAAGAACCTAAATGGGTTGATAGAACATTTACCTTAGAAACAGCCCTGGAATATTGGACATACTGGGGGAAATATGTTCACGGGTGGAGAAATCAGTCCTTAATTGGAGCGAAGAAAGATGTTTTGATTCCTAATGAGGATAATATGCAAGTTACTTTTAACGAAAAAGGCGAATTAATATATGTAGTTGATTTTACAAGAGCAAAATCAAAAGGAAACTCCAAAACTCTAGTAGGTTACGGAGTATTCAATGCTAAAACCGGTGAGATGACATACTATAAAGGCGTTACGTCCGTTCTAACTGGAAAAGAAGCAAAATCCAACGCCAATGCGAGCGAGTTCTTGTCTAAATATCCAGGGTGGAAAGCCACTAATGGAATTTTCTATACGATATACGGTGCACCCACTTATGTAATTCCCGTTACAAAGGGCAGTAAGTTTCAAGGGGTAGCAATCGTGTATGCCAATAGCGATAATCCCCAAGTGGTTTTTGGGAAAACAAAAGATGAAGCATTCCGGAACTATAAAAAGCTAATAGCTTCATTAGGAAAAGTCAGCGGTGTTACACCTCAAAAAGGATTTGAACTGAAAGAAATCAAAGGGAAAGTAACAAGGATCAACGATGCCAATCTCTCAAATGGCTACGTGTTCTATTTAATTGTAGAAGGCAATGCCAAAAGATTCTCAGTGGATCCTGGAGTCAGTGCACTCTCTGATATTGTATTGACGAATGTAGGAGACCGGGTTGTGCTGAAAGTGATGGATATGGACGAAGAGGTTGTTCCAGTCGATCAATTCACTAATTTAGACTTACCAAAGAAATAAAAGCATGAAAAAAAAGCATTGTTATTCGCAATGCTTTTTTTCATGCCTGTTATTAGAGTTTCGAATGATTGTTCATTACAGGTCCGATAGGTTGATTGAAAGGGTGGATTCCATATAATATCCCTTTTGAACTACAGCTTTTATTGCGAAATGGCCATTTACCCGTTTTCGTACCCGGTACAGAAGTGAAGCGATTTCTTCTGCCGACACAATTTGCTGGGGGTCCCCAATTCTCTCGGGCCATACATGTCGGACAATCTCTTCCTTTGAAATAAGGTTCTCCAAATTCTCATAAAGCAACTTAAAGCAAGTAAATTCTTTTAAAGGCATTTTAATGGGAGCTTTTTCATTGATGATCACAGTCTGAAGATGCTCTTTAATAACCACGTTTTGTTGAAAAGTGATGTTCAACGGAGTGAAATCCTGTGTTAAATCGTTGTCGATGGAAATCATGAATTCAATCATTCCATTAATCAAAGTAATGGTATCCCCCGGTTCAATTAGGTAAGGCTGCCCCGGCACAAGTGGCATCTGGTTCACTGAGGTGCCATGTTTGCTCGATAAATCCTCAATAAGAAGCTTTCCTTCCTTCATATAAATCTGGCAATGTTCCCTGGAAACGAAATCATTGTAAAGCTTGAAATCAGCTTTGGAGTGTTGGCTGGCACGGCCAATCAGGAGGCTTTTTCCTTCAAAGACATAGGCGAATTCCTCAGGTTGGCCTTTGTGCATGGTTCTCAATACAACCTTAAAAGTTTTGATGCTCATTCACTTCTTATCTCCTTAAAAGTCTAAATATTTAGATTGTTTTCATAGGTTTATCATTTTCATTACATGGCTGTTTAGTGAGTTCAATCATATAATTATAAATTATCAGACGCTGACATACTAACGAAAAATGAAAAAAATACAAATTAGGTACACAAGCATTTTAAGTGAGGCATGAAGGATGAAGAAAGGACTACTATTCTTGCTGATATCCGCTTTGACCTTAGGAGGAGTGTTTTTGTGGCATTTCCTTAAAAACGATCAGACAACACTTAAGAAGTATTCGATGAATATGTAAAACGATTCTCCGAGCAGAACTATGATGAGATGCTACACCTTATTTCTGAAGAGAAACTGGAAGAATATGATTATACAAAAAAGAGTTTCTGAATGATTATCTTGCTACTGAAAAGCAATAGAAAAGGAGTTGACCAAAGGTGAGTATGTGGAGAGATAGAATAAATGCTTTTAGCATCCTGCTAGTGATTGTAAGCATGATGGTATACATTATTATTCCTCAGCCTCTTACCCTCGGCCTGTACTGCATATTTGGCATTGCCTTTATCAGCCTGACTATACTGAATTGAGTATAGCCTGGAGTGGAGAGGGGACGTGGGAGCCAAAGTAGGAAAAAGAGAGGACTATAAAAAGGTGAAGGCGGCATATCTGAAATCATGAAGCCTCCACTCGAGTTCCAAGTTTTTGTTCACTTGTTTGGGAAGATAATAGAATGTAAAAATCCATTCATGGCCTGCCGAATCATAGGTAGGTTTTTTTGTTTAGAATGAAACGTAGTGAACCGTACCATAAGTAAGTGAGGTTTATAAAAGAACCACCTAAAACGTTTGAAGTAAAGCGTTTCAGGTGGTTTTTAATTGTTGTATAAAAAGGAGAGGTTTCTTTTAATGACGAATTATTATAAGAAGATAAAATTTATTGGAGGACAACAGAGATGAATTGGATTGAATTGAAAGAGGAATCGGATATCAAGGATTTGCTAGAGCGATTAGGTTATTTTCATGATGGATGCTTGAGGGAAATCATATGTGGACAGGAACTTATGTAAATGAAGATTTTTCCATGACTGTTCCTGGAGAATTAGATACGAATATAAAAATGTTATTTCAACGTCAGTATAGCAATCCATCTGTAATTGAATTGCTTTTTGAAAGTGTAACGGGTATTCATATTATCCCGACGCCAGAAAATTATGACTCAATTATCCGAGATGCCATTATTTTAAAAAGTGACGACAATTTTTATTGGGCAGATGACTATAATTTTCAGCCTGAAAAAGGAATTGAAAATGGTGTGAGTTGGATTGCAGCAAAAAAGCTAAAGTGGAGAGAAGCAAATGATTGGATGGGAAAGCAAAATCGATATGGGGAAAATGAATAGAGAAAATTGCATTTTAGATAGTTACGGAGAACTGTACCATAAATAGGTGCAGTTTTTTCATTTACATAATATGAACGCAAATATAATTGATGAGGAAATGATTATTAATATTGGAAAATGATATAATATTTGAGATACAGCATGAGGAGGGTTTTTTTGAAGACTAGTATACGTATAATTTTATTTTATTTTGTAGTTTTTTGCATTTTAATTACTGTAAATTTTAGAGACCATGCAAACGCAGCAAGTGATGCAATCAATCTTGGATTTGAACCTTTAGATACAGTGTTAGATCCGAATGAACCTGTCGTGTACATGACGCAGAATGGTAGTAGATTGATTTATGCAGTTAACTATGAAACTGGTGTAATAAAGACGTTGCAATTGCCTTACATAGCAGAAAGATTAACTGTATATAATGACAAACTTTATGTTACACAGCTGAAGTTTAAGCATAGTATGACAAATTTCGGTCCGTATAATGGTAGTGTGGCAATTGTCGATGCAAATGATTTTTCATTTCAAGAGATGTTGCCTGTGACGATAGATCCCTATGATGTGATTGTTGATAAGGATGGCTATTTGTATGTTACATCTGGCTCGGGTCAACATTCTTATATTAAGGTCTATTCTTTAGCGGACAAAAAAGAAGTAGAGAATAATTCTCGTGCGAGCAGCTATCAAAGTTCCACAATTACTTATAATCCCACGCTTTCAAAAATATATACGATTACTTCGGCTTCATCTCCAAGAGACATTGAAGCGCACGATGTCAATCAAGGTGTGATATCGAGTATATATGACTCACCTTATCATGGAGATTTCCGACTAAATAAGGAGGCGAAAATTTCTCCTGATGACGAAAGAATATATAGTGCTTCATCGGTGTTTAGTTTAGCGAAAGAGAAAACACAAGATTTATTTAATAAATTTACATTTGATGAAGTATATAACGATTTTGAGTTTAGCCTGAAAGACAATGTCACATTTGCGGCAAGTCGCAATGGCGGTATTCATGTGTATACATATGATACGAATGAATATGTATATACGTTGAAGCGTAATATTATTGCGGATAAGCTATTGTTTAAAAATGGTTTAATAGCTATTTATACAGATGTTCAAGGGAATCATTTCTTAGAGTTTATTAAAGATTATGGCGCTGGTCAGTTTACTGTTGATCAGCAATCTTTTACTACATATGATAAAGGCGAAAAATTAATATTGAAAGATTTAACAAATCAATCAAAAAACATACCGACATATAGCGAGTTTAAGCTTTTGTTTAATCATAATATGATACTAAAAGATAAAGAAAAAATTACGCTACAAAGCCCTAATGGGGATGTCAATGTGAGGGTGGCGCTAAATAAGGATCAATTAACGATTACTCCAGAATATTTACTAGATCATACAACATATACGTTAACGATTGGTAAAGATGCATTGGCTGATTATTCAGGGAAATCACTTACGACAAATCATACGATTCAATTTACAACAGCTGTAGCACCAGTAGCGGAGTTATCGATGGCAATGAATAGCAATAAAACACCATTAGCGTATACGTTCACAGCAAATGCATTTGGCGGTCGTGAGCCATTGTATCAATTCGAAGTGTATGAAGGAAACTCAAAGCAAGGACGGGTGCTTCAAAAATTTAGTTCATCGTCAAATCTTATATGGCGCCCAAGCCATCAAGGAACATATACGATGAAAGTACTTGCGAAAAGTAAAGAATCCACTGCGGTAGCAGATAAAGAATATAGCATGGAAGTAACGGTAGTAGATGAAGAGCTACCAACTGCGACATTAATACCCAGCACGAAATCACTAACGAATGGGAATATTGATATTACAATTCACGCGAATGATAATTTAGGTATTCGCTCAATTACACTGCCACATAACGATATTGTCTATAAAGACAAAGCGGTGTATACGGTTAGTGGCAACGGAACCTATACATTCGAGATTGAAGACGTGTTAGGTAATGTTATTAAAAAGTCAATCAAAATTAGCAATATCGATAAAGTCAAACCAACAATCACATTATCCACGAATACAACTGAACCTACGAAAAAAGATGTAACGATTGTAGCGAAAACAGCAGATAACATGCGCATCAAAAACATCCAATTACCTGACGGCACGATTTTAAATGGCGCAAGTACCATCTTTGTCGTGAGTAAATCAGGTGAATATAAATTCACAGTAGAAGATACAGCTGGTAATTTGGCAACAAAATCAATTACTATCAATAATATTTTTAAAGGCAAACCAGCGACACCAACAGTGAGTACCATTTGGGATTCGCATACAGTAATTAAAGGAAAAGCGACACCGAATACGACAGTTTATGTGAAAAAGGGCCAAACAATCATCAACTCGGCGAAGGCTTCTATTAAAGGAAACTACAGTATCAAAATTTCAAAACAAAAAGCGGGTATAAAAATTGCGGTATACGCAAAAGATCCATTAAACAATATAAGTAAAACAAAGACTGTTACAGTCATCGATAAAACTGCACCAACGACGCCAAAGATAAATAAAGTTACAGCGAATACAAAAATACTGACAGGTAAAGCAGAAAAAGGCGCAACAGTCTATATTTATAATGGCAACAAGTATGTGAAAAAAGGTACTGTTGATACAAAGGGCAATATTCGCATCACAATTGCGAAGCAAAAGAAAGGTGCTACTTTAACAGTATTCGCAAAGGATAAATCTGGAAACAAGAGTAAAGTATGTTTAGTTAAAGTAAATTAATTATGAGTGCTTCCAAAACCTCATTTAGACACAATACGGAGAACCGTATCACATGTGATGGTAAACAAAAAAGTAGAAATTATAATCAACTAAGATATTCTTAAGAGAAGAAGCAGGAACCCATTAAGGGTACCTGCTTCAATTCAATTCTAGGAGCAGTGTGAAGAGATAATGGTGAGAGTATGCCGATGTTTTCGTAAAATCCCAAGCAGCGGCAGGCAATCAACTATATTTAAAGAGAGCCATTTTTATGTGGAAACGGTATAATAAATGGGCAGAAGTAGACATTAAAATGGACTGCATTTGATTTTAATGGCGTGTATATAACTGAATTATGAGAGAAGGAACCATTATACAAAAAGACAAAAGAAGAAAAGGAGAAACTATGACAAAAAGTAATGAAACAGGATGGAATTTAGACAATAGTTATTCCCGTCTTCCGGAAAAATTTTTCACCAGTACCAACCCGACTCCTGTAAGTTCACCGGAGTTGATCATTCTCAATGAACAGTTGGCAGCATCCCTTGGTTTGGACGTTCAGGCCTTGCAAAGCGAAGATGGCGTAGCGGTGTTTGCTGGAAATCGGATTCCAGAAGGTGCTTCGCCTCTTGCTCAAGCATACGCGGGGCATCAATTCGGGCATTTTAACATGTTAGGGGACGGACGGGCGGTGCTTCTTGGCGAGCAGATCTTGCCTCAAGGCGGGAGAGTCGATATCCAGCTGAAGGGTCCTGGAAGAACGCCATACTCCCGCGGGGGTGATGGCCGGGCTGCACTTGGACCGATGCTGCGCGAATACATCATCAGCGAAGCGATGCATGGACTCGGCATTCCTACCACCCGAAGTCTGGCGGTGGTGACAACCGGTGAATCAGTAATCCGCGAAACCGGGCTGCCTGGTGCAATTATGACCCGTGTGGCTGCAAGTCATCTGCGTGTAGGAACCTTTCAATTCGCTGCAAAATGGGGAACGGTTGAGGAACTACGGGCCCTTGCCGACTATACAATAAAGCGTCATTATCCAGACGTTGAAGCAGATGAGAACCGCTATCTTTCGCTATTTCAGGAAGTGATCAAGCGACAGGCTGAGCTTATTGCACAATGGCAGCTGGTCGGCTTCATTCATGGGGTAATGAATACTGACAACATGACGATTAGCGGAGAAACCATCGACTATGGTCCTTGCGCCTTCATGGATGCCTATGATCCGGCAACGGTTTTCAGTTCCATTGATACCCAAGGCCGCTATGCTTATGGCAATCAGCCCTATATTGCCGGGTGGAATCTTGCACGATTTGCTGAAGCATTATTGCCGCTGTTGCATGATGATCAGGAGCAGGCTGTTAAACTGGCCCAGGATAAGATTTCAGTTTTTAATGAGTTGTATCAATCTAATTGGCTAGCGGGAATGAGAGCAAAACTGGGGCTATTTAACGAAGAGTCACAGGATGAAGCGCTTATTGATGACCTCCTCAATATGATGAAGAAGCATGGTGCAGACTATACCAATACCTTCCGCACATTAACTTTTGATACACCGAAGGATACTGTCCTATTTGGGACGCCTGAATTCGCTCAGTGGCATGAGCTCTGGCAGGCGAGACTAGGCAGGCAGAAGGAATCGAAAGCATCCTCGAATCAGTTGATGCAAAACAGCAATCCTGCGGTTATCCCTCGAAACCACCGGGTAGAAGAGGCACTGGAAGCAGCAGTGGAAAAAGGAGACTACAGCGTGATGGAGCGGCTTTTAGATGTTCTTTCAAACCCTTACGCGCACTCCGCCGAACAGGCTGAATACTCCACACTGCCTGAGTCGACAACACCTTACCGGACCTTTTGCGGTACCTGATTTATAAGGATTAGAGAAGTCAATTTGTGAGGCTGAAAGACAAAAGAAGGATCCTAGAACATTCTCCTCATTAAGCGTGAATGAGGATGAAATGGATTTTGGAATAAAAACCGCCTAGTGTTTGGAGATCATAAAGGAGCTCTCTCGATTGAAAGATGATCAGTTGTAAACGATTATCTTTCAATCGAGGGAGCCATTTTTCTGTACTACATGACCATTAGTAAAATAGTTTTGTTTGAAGAATATCCATGGCACGCTCAATATCCTCTAAATCTTCTTTCGAAGCATTTTGCAATCGACTTTGGAAACGAGATTCTACGATTGCAAAGGCTTCGTTCATCATGGTTTCCCCCTCTTTCGAGAGACGAATATATTGTTTTCGTCGATCTTCGGAATCACTTAATTTTTCGATTAAATTCTTTTCGCTTAATTTTTTCAGCTCACGACTCGTGTTTGGCATTGATATATGCTGACAGTCACTGATTTCACTTGGAGTGACAGGCTGACTTACAGTTATATATTCAAGAATGTTATATTGAACTGGCGTGATGGAATCAGATTTAGCATTTTGTGTTAATTCGTGTGTCACCTGATGAGCAGAAGTTGTAAATGACACCCATTTATCAAAAAGAGCTTTTTTGTCCATAACTTTCACCTCTTACTGAGAAGATAACAAAAATATTATCATAATACAATTATCATTTGACAATAAAAATCTGTGAGTGTTATAATTTTATTATCAAATGATAAGTAAATAGGGGGTGCGTCATGAACATGCTAGTCATTTACACATATCCTAATCACAAAAGTTTAAGTTATGCGTTTTTACAGAAAATCATCAAAGGTAGTAATGAGAACCCTAACATAAAGGAGTTGCAGGTCTTAGATTTATATGAAGAGGGCTTTAATCCACTCCTAGTGTTCAATGAGCATAAACGAAGGCGTGATATGCACCGTGATCCTCACCTTGAAAAATATAGAAATCAAATTACTTGGGCTGACCAGATTGTCTTTGTCTATCCAATCTGGTGGGGGAGACCTCCCGCAATGCTTATGGGATATATTGATCAATTATTTGCTGCAAATTTTGCCTACAGGGATAAGAAGGGACTTCTACCAGAAGGACTTTTAAAAGGAAAGTCAGTTGTATGTGTTTCCACTATGAAGGGACCCACAAAATATCCACTTCTCTGGTTGAATAATGCGCATAAAATATTGATGAAAAAAGCCTTATTTAATTTTGTGGGTATCAAAAAAGCTAAGTTTTTTGAATTTGGTAATATGGAAAGTTCAAATGGAAAACAAACAAAAAAACTAGATAAGGTATATCGGTATTTCAAAAAGTTGGAAAGCTAAGATAATCGTTTTCGTTACTTTTTACGAGATTAATAGAGAAACCCCATTCATGTACGGAACAGCGTAATGTACATGAATGGGGTTGGTAGTATTTAGACGTTCTTTAAATATTGCACTAAATCCGATAAATCTTACTCCGTAATTAGTTCAGTTTAGTTTTAAAAAATCTCCATTTAGTCTTAATGAACGAAAGAATCGTACAAATCACTATAATGGTAAATGAAGCTAACCCACTAAACCAAATGCTTTGAAAATCACTTATGTAAGGTTGAATAATGTATGAGATAACTATAGCTAATACTGCGCTTATTGGAATGAAATTCGCAACTTGCCCTTTACTAAATACTATTGCCAGAAATGGTGCTAGCAATGCTGAATATATATTTCCAGAATAAAATAAAAGCTCTAATAAGGTTGGAGAATTGAAGAGTGTAGCAACAAAAACCATTCCTCCAATCAAGATTGATAGAAGATAGGCCATTCTTATTTTTTGCTGGTCACTTTTTTTAGTTTGGAAAGGTTCTAAAATATTGGCCACAATTAAGCTTATTAATGAATGTAGACAGGCACCAAATGTGGAGGTGATTGCACTAAATGCACATAATATGAAAAGAATAAAAATGAAAGGTGTCGTAATCTTGTTAGCTAATCCAACTAAAATAGAATGTATATCAGTGAACCCACCTGTAAAGATAACCATGATAAAAAGAGATGAAAAGGATAATGGGAATGTAATCCATATAAGACCAGATAAGGAAAATGTTAAGGGGACTTTTTTTATTTCTATCATAAATAGACGATGCCATGATGTGAGGTCAAAGAAAAACTGACCGAACCCTACTAGAAGCCCTGCAAAAATAAAATTCCATAAATCATACTTATTGATTACTAGCATATATGGGTGATATAGACGGATCCCATCATAAACAGGTTGAATCCCTTCCTTGACGAAAAAGTATAATGGAATTAAGATAGCGGCGGCAAACATAGAAATGACTTGAAAAGATGCGATTCCGTGAATAAATTTTAACCCGCCGAATCCAGCAAAAAGAACACAAAAACAGAAAAAGAAGAACAACCCTACATAAAGTGGCGTATCAAAAAGAAATTGACAAAGGGTAGACGCTGCCATTCCCTGAATGAATAAAGTGTGTAAACTAGTTAATACCAGAATCACTATCAATATCCAATATCCAAGGGGATGAAGTCTGGTTTTTAAATAGTCTCCCATAGTCAATCCCACAGGGAAATCCTGTCGAACTCTCCGCCCTATAAAACTGAACATAAATAGAGCAATAGCTCCCATTAGAGCATAGCCAATTCCTCCGAAAACTCCATACTTTACCATGGACTCAGGAGAGGATAATATCGTGGTTCCTGTCACCCAACGTGCCAGGAGGGAGATAATTCCTAAGCCCATCCCAATTTGAATAGGGCCTTGTACGTATTCTTGAAATGAACGAGGACGCAATGTTTATTTTCCTTTCTCACGGAACTCTTTTGGCGTTATTCCTTCTGTCTTACGGAATATAGTGCTGAAATAATGTTGACTATTAAAACCTGAGTTTTCAGCAACGTCTGATATGTTCCAACTCGTGTTATTGGTTAAAAATCGTTTAGCGGCTTGTATTCTATAATGTATTAAATATTCTGTAAAAGAAGCGCCGACTTCTTCGTGAAATTTCCTACTCAAATAGGTCGGGTTTGTATGTACTTCACGAGCAATGTCGGAAAGAGAGATTTTTTCAGCAAAATTGTCATGAATAAATGAAAGCGAATGATGAATTAGGCTTGAATAATCATGAGATGAGTCTTGTTTTTTATACTTAGATAGAACTTTATGCAAATCACTTTCAATTACAGGTTTCGTTAAATAATCAACCACTCCTATTCTTATGGATTGTTGGGCATAATCGAAACTTTGATGTGCTGTAACCATTATTATTTCTACTTCTTTGTTTACCGCCCTCAGGTCTTCACCAAATTCAAGACCGGATCGCCCAGGTAGATTAATATCTAAAAAAGCGAGGTTTATTTTGAAATTTTGGTTGATGGTAAGTGCTTGACAGGCATCAGCGGCTTTGTGAAACTTCCAAAAAGGGTATATAGACTGAATCATATATTCCATTTGTTCAAGTTCTAATGGTTCGTCATCAACTAATAAAACATTCATTCCGAAGCTCCCTCCTCAACTCTCTTATCATAAACCAGTGGCCAAACTACCTTTACCCTTGTTCCTGACTCATTAGAAGAAATAATTATTTGTGCACGGTTACTAAAGTACAAATCTAAACGTTTTTGGATATTGTCTAAGCCATGACCGCCTTTCTCTGTAAAGGAAGTGGCTTTTACCATTAAACCATTATCTATTACTTCTAAATATATCGTCTGGGAATCCTGATAGAATCGGATACTAAGAAGTGCTTCTCCCACTTTTTTTTCTAAACCGTGTTTAAACGAATTCTCAACTAAAGTCTGCAGAATGAAGGGTGGAACTAGTGCAATTAATAATTGGTCGGGGCACTCCATATCTATCTTAAGCCGATCACCAAAGCGAAGACTTTGAATATCTAGATAATGCTGAGTATACTGAATTTCTTGAGCTAGGGGAATTAATGGTTCAGATGCTTTATACTTGAATTTTAAGAATTGCGAAAATGCCTCTAGGGCACGTATCAATTCTGTCGTTCTGTTTAAACGTGCCAAGCTTAATATGACATTTAGTGTATTAAACAAAAAGTGAGGCTGAATTTGCTGGTTTAATTTATTATATTGGGCTTCTTGGAGTGCTTGTTCCAGCCGTATCTCTTTGTTTTTATTTTCAAGAAGATCAATTCTCTTCTCAAATACAAACAGAAATAAAAGAGCAATAGCTCCCATGATAGGAGCTAAAATAAAAAGCATGATTAATAATGTAAATCCCTCGTAACTAAGCATTATGAACCTCTAATGATAATATTTTTATATAACTTTAATAATTCTGCTTATTAGTATCTTACTAAAGACTCCTTCGGAAATCTATTACAATTTATGACACGATGTGACAAGCGACTTGATGATTTTGGGCAGAAATCTTTAATTCAGGTAGCTGTGATTTGCAGATATCTATAGCAAAAGGACACCGTGTATGAAAGCGGCAGCCGCTTGGAGGATCAATAGGTGAGGGGACATCACCCGTTAATAGAATTCGTTCTCTTTCTTGCACTGGATTTGGAACTGGGATAGCAGATAGTAATGCCCGTGTATATGGGTGCTGCGGCTGTTCAAAAATGGACTTTTTGTCAGCAATTTCGACTATCTTTCCTAGGTACATGACCATTACACGATCCGAGATATGTCTAACCACACCTAAATCATGTGAAATAAAAAGAAAGGTAAGATCGAATTGTCGTTGTAATGATTTTAATAAATTTAGTACTTGCGCTTGAATAGAGACATCAAGTGCAGATACAGCTTCGTCACAAATGATCAATTTTGGATCTACTGCAAGTGCCCGTGCAATACCGATTCTCTGCCGTTGGCCCCCGCTAAATTCGTGTGGGTATCTTTCCATAGATTCTGGTCTCAAGCCGACATGGCCTAATAATTCTTCAATTCTGCTCTTTCGGTTTTCTTTAGGCACTACATTTTGTATGGATAAGGCTTCTCCGAGAATTTGTCCTACAGTCTGTCTAGGATTAAGGGAGGCAAATGGATCCTGAAAAATAACTTGCAAATCCTTCCTTGTACTCCTCATTTCTTTTTTTCCTAAACTTAGTAAATCCTTATCCTGAAAGTGTATACTCCCACTTGTAGGTTCATCTAATCGAAGAATGGCCCGTCCAGTTGTCGATTTACCACAGCCAGATTCACCAACTATACTCAAGGTTTCTCCCTGATAGATATTAAAGCTAATGTCGTCAACAGCTTTTACATGATTAATAGTTCTCCCGAAAAACCCACCCTTAATTGGGAAATATTGTTTCAATTGATTTACTTTTAGCAGAACCTTTTTCTCTACAACTGGTAATACCATTATTAAACCCCTACTTTCTCTTGAGCGTCATATTCTTTCTCCCATTGGGGGGTAAACATCCAACAGCTGACCTGGGTACTTGGGCCGGTTGTTTGAAGATCTGGTACGGCCTGTTCACAAATTTTCTTTGCATGTGTACAACGGGGTGCAAAGCTGCAGCCTTTGGGCATATTGTATGGACTTGGAACAGTCCCAGGTATGGTAGTCAATTCTTCCTGGTCCATGTCGAGACGTGGTAGGGAGTTCAATAAACCAATCGTGTATGGATGTTTAGGATTTGTGAATATCTCTTTTGCCAGTGTGTATTCAACAATTTTTCCTGCGTACATGACAGCTACTCGGTCGCATGTTTCATATACGACCCCTAAATCATGAGTAATCAAAATGACAGCCGTACCGAAATCCTTTTGCAGGGTTTTTATTAGCTCTAAAATTTGGGCTTGAATCGTCACATCAAGGGCTGTTGTAGGTTCATCCGCTATTAATACCTCAGGGTGGCATGCAAGTGCCATTGCAATCATGACCCTTTGTCTCATTCCGCCGCTTAGTTCATGCGGCTCCTGTTTTGCCCTTTTTTCAGGAGAGGGGATTCCGACAAGCCGAAGCATGTCAACTGCTTTGTTCCAAGCTTCTTTTTTTCCTAGCTTTTGATGAAGTCTTATAGCTTCTGCAATTTGTTCACCCGCTGAATAAACGGGATTTAATGATGTCATTGGTTCCTGAAAAATCATAGAAATCTCATTACCACGTATGGATCGCATCTGTTTTTCAGTCTTTGTAAGTAGATCCTCACCTTTAAAAAGGATGCTGCCCCCGGTAATTTTTCCGGGAGGGGATTGGATTAACCTTAATAGTGATAAGGAAGTAATACTTTTACCACTCCCAGATTCCCCTACAATTCCAAGAGTTTCCCCTTTGTTTAGGGTGAAACTAATTCCATTAACTGCTTTACTCGTTCCTTCATCAGTAAAAAAGTAGGTCTGCAGATTTTTAACTTCCAGTATTTTTTCTTCAAACTGTTTCATCTTAGTACCTCCCTAATTTAAGTCTATTCGCTTGTTAAAGTATCGATAGAGGACATCTACAGCTAGATTCATAAATACAAAGATAACAGATGCAATAAGGACCCCGCCTTGTACCATTGGTAAATCTCTCGTTCTAATGGCATCAACTATTAACCTACCAAGTCCATTGATGGCAAATACGGACTCTGTTAATACGGTACCGCCAAGGAGCGCACCGAACTGAAGACCAACGACTGTAATAACAGGGATAAGCGCATTTTTTAGACCGTGCTTATATATAATGACATGCTCTTTTAATCCCTTGGCTTTTGCTGTACGAATATAGTCTTGACGAACAACTTCGAGCATACTTGACCTTGTCATTCTAGCTACAATTGCAGCTCCTCCCGCCCCAAGGGTAATAGCTGGGAGAATCATGTGATTAATAGTTCCCCAACCTGAAACAGGAAACCACTGAAGATTAACGGAAAAAAAGTAGATAAGCATCAGACCTAACCAAAAACTAGGTAAAGAGATTCCTAATAAAGCAACGATCATGATAGAAATGTCAGCTGCTGAGTATTGCTTAGTGGCTGAGATAATTCCCGCCACCATTCCAAGGACAACGGTTATAAAAATACTTGCAAGGGCAAGTTCTAGGGTGATTGGCAAGCGGACCAAAATCTCGTCCAAAACAGGGCGGCTACTACGAAGTGATTCTCCAAAATCACCTTGTACAGCATGGATTACATAGTCAAAGTACTGATAGAGGATTGGACGATCCAAGCCAAGCTGATGTCGAATCATTTCTATCGTTTCTTTAGTTGCTCCTTCACCTGCAAGCAGGGTTGCCGGGTCTCCGGGAACCATCTGCATGATGAGAAAAACCACAAGACTTACTCCTAGTAATACCGGTATGGTTTGCAAAATTCGCCGGACAATAAATACAAACATTTTCTCTCCTCCTTATTTTTTCATTCTTGGGTCTAGGGCATCTCTTAGTCCATCACCGAAGACGTTGAATCCGAGTACAAGTGTTGATATGGCGATTCCTGGAAACAAAGCGATGTGAGGGGCACTGAACAAATAATCTCGTCCGCTGCTTAACATGGCTCCCCATTCTGGTGAAGGAGGCTGAGCTCCTAGTCCTAGGAATGACAAGCCGGCTGCCGATAGAATGGCTGTAGCTAGACGTAATGTAGCTTGAACGATGACAGGTGAAAGAATATTAGGGAAAATGTGTTTGAAAATAATCGTGAAGTCAGTGGCACCTAATGCACGAATGGCATCAATATATTCAAGCTTCCTGACTGAAAGTGTGGAACCCCGTACAATACGTGCAAACATAGGAATTGAAAAGACACCAACTGCTACCATTACGTTAATTAAACTTGGCCCTAGAGCACTTATAATTGCAAGGGCAAGCAATATTCCTGGGAAAGCAAGTAGAACATCAACAATCCTCATAATGACGGTATCAATCCATTTTCCATAATAGCCTGCTGTTAATCCTAAGAGTATGCCAATAAACGCCCCGAAGAACACAGAGACAAATCCAACAGATAATGAAAGACGGGTTCCATATAATAATCTGCTTAAAATATCTCTTCCCTTATCATCTGTTCCCATCCAATGATCTGCTGAGGGTGTCTGGAGTTTGTTGACTAAATCAATTTCATAGGGATCCTGTGGTGAAATTAAAGGTGCAAAAATGGCTAATAAAATATAAAAAAGTACGATGTACCCGCCTATCAATGCCAATTTATTTCTCTTAAACTTTTTATAAAAGGCTTTCCAGTGTTTTAGTTTTGAAGATTTTTTGTTGTTTAGATTTAATTCGGTATTATTTATAACGACCTCTGGCTTCATGGCAACTCCTCCTTTTCTTTCATTAAATTTATTCAAAATAGGTATTGAAGTAAATATGATGCGGAAAAGCAGTAAAGATAATAAAAAAATGAGTAAAGATTCTGAAAATATAAAATTTTGTTTTTTTTTATAATTTGAATATGCCCAATGTACTAATAGAAAAAAGTTGCTTGGAAAACAAAAGCAAGTATGAAAGGGAGGAAAAATAATGAGAAAAGGTATGGTTGGATTACTATTTGCATCGTTATTAGGTATTTCATCGGTTTTATCTGGATGTACATCAGATCAAACCAGCAGCAAGGAACCAGAAAGAGAAGCGAAAGAAGGGGGAACACTAGTCGTCGCCCGGCTATCTGACGCGACTACCCTAGACCCTCATTTCATTACAGACATTCCTTCAGCAAATGTTGTATATGAAAAGGTTTATGAAACATTGGTTGTTCCCGACAAAAACATGGAACCACAACCTCTGCTCGCAAAAGAATGGAAACAGCTCGATGATGTAACGTGGGAGTTTAAACTGCGTGAGGGAGTGAAATTCCATGATGGAGCACCATTCAATGCTGAAGCGGTAAAAACTAACTTTGACAGATTACTAGATCCAAAAACATCTTCTCCTCAAGCGGGTAAATTGGAAATGATCAAAGAAATCAAAGTAGTTGATGAAACGACTGTACAATTTAAACTGAAATACCCTTATGCTCCACTATTATCCATATTAGTAAGTAATGAAGGGAGCATTTTAAGTCCCAAAGCCATTACAGAAAATAGTGACAAGCTAGGCCAAAATCCTGTTGGAACAGGACCATTTGTTTTTAAATCTTGGAAGTCAGGAGAAGAGATTGCACTATCAAAAAATAAGGACTATTGGGGAGATAAACCTAAGATTGATGGGGTAGTATTCAAGGTTGTTCCTGAAGATGCTACGAGAATTGCGATGGTTGAAACAGGTGAAGCACATGTGACTGATCAAGTACCCGTGACTGAGATTGATAGGATTGAAGCATCAGACACAATGGATTTATATCGCACAGATGGACTTGCTGTTGAATACCTAAGCTTTAATGTTAAGAATAAGCCATTCGATGATGTACGTGTTCGTAAAGCGGTCGCGCATGCGATTGAGGTTGACTCTATTATTAAAGGCGTTTATAACGATGTTGGTACGAAGGCAAATTCCACAATGAGCCCGAAGGTTTTTGGCTATGATCCAGATATAAAAGGATACGACTATGATATAAATGAATCGAAAAAGCTGTTGAAGGAAGCCGGAATTAAGGATGGCTTGGAGATTACATTAACAACGAGTGATCGTAAGGAAAGAATAAATATGGCAGAGGTAATTCAATCCCAGTTAAAAGGAATTGGAATTAAGGTCAAAATTCAAGTTCTTGAATATGGGGCTTATATTGACGCGACTGCTAAAGGTGAACATCAGGTTTCAATAGGTGGTTGGGGCAATGCTACGGGAGATGGAGATTATAATCAATTCAATCTTTTTGATAGCAAATCCCAAGGTGCTGCTGGAAATAGTTCATTCTACAGTAATCCTGAAGTGGATAAATTGATTGAAACAGCACGTAAAGAATCAGATGGAGATAAACGTAAGGAACTATATTCGAAAGCACAAGAAATTGAAAGAGAAGAAGTACCATATGTTCCAATCCGTAACTATGAACATCTAGCCGTTTATGGAGAAACTGTTAAAGGACTTTGGCTGAATCCAGCAAATTATTTAATGCTTGATGACATAACTGTGCAGTAGAGAATTTATCAAAAAGGGCAGACAGCATACGGCCGTTATGCTGTCTTCTCAATTAGGAGGGAAAATATGATTGATTTGCTGCTCATTCATGGGACTGTGATAACTATGGATCAAAATAGACGAATTCTTCAAGATGGTGCCATCGCCATAAACCAAGGAAGAATTTTAGACGTTGATTTAACAGAAAAACTGAAATCGAAGTATGAGGCAAAAAAAGTTATTGATTGTAGCCATCAATGTATATTGCCTGGATTAATAGATGTTCATGGTCATGGAGGACATTCTATGTTTAAAACAATTGCTATGGAGAATATTGATTTTTGGATGCCTATTATGACAAACACGTATAAACATTTTGTAACAGATGACTTTTGGTACTACGAAGGAAAACTCTCCTCTCTAGAGAGATTAAAGGCTGGCGTGACAACAGGTGTAAGTGTTTTAGGCTCCATGCCACGATCCGATGATCCAATTTTCGCAATAAATCATGCGAAAGCGTACGCTGAAGTAGGTGTTAGAGAGGTTGTCTGCACGGGTCCTTGCAACCCTCCATGGCCTCATTCATTCAGCCGATGGATTGACGGAAAAAGAATTGTAAAGGAAGTTTCCTATGAAGAAGTATTAATGGGGGCAGAAGCTGTAATTGAAGCGCTGAATCATGCAAATGAAGACCGCACGAGAGCGTTTATTACACCATTTGTCATTGTTACGTCCGTTGATCCCTCCAATCCCACATCTCCTGACAGGCTTTATGGGTTAAATAATCATGATCTTTATCAAGCGAAAAAAATTAGAGAAATTGCCAGGAAATATGACACAAGGATACACTCTGATGCCTTTGGTGGGATGATTCATTTAGCGATACAGGATAAGGAAAATGCCTTGTTGGGTCCCGATGTCCATTTACAGCATTGTCGCGGTATTTCCTTTGATGAGGCAAGGATACTTGCAGAAACAGGTACTAATGTTAGTGCATCTCCTGGATTTGGGCAGGTTCATGCACGTACCCCTATAACTGAATTATTAGAAATGGGTGCAACTGTAGCAATCTCTACAGATGGGACTTCCCCTTCTACAAGTTTTGATATGTTTCAGGCAATGAGGAAAACACAGTTTGTTCACCAAGCAGCACTTAGAGACTATTATTATTTACCCCCTGGCAAGCTATTAGAAATGATTACGATAGATGCAGCGAAATGCATTGGCTGGGATGATGAAATAGGCTCCCTCGAGATTGGGAAAAAAGCGGATGTCATCACAGTCAATCTGCATCAGCCGCATCTGACTCCAGAATTCATGCATGTTCATAGACTTGTATTTCAAGCAGTGGCGAATGATGTGGAGCATGTCATTGTCGACGGCAAATTAATTATGGAAGGGCGAAATGTACGAACAGTTCATGAAAGTACAGTACTAAATGAGGCAAATGAAGAGGCGTTTTCAACGATAAAGCGTGCTGGACTCGAAAAATATATGCAGCCGACGAAATATTTCTGGGGAAATGCCCGTGCATATGTAGATGAAAAGAGATATGACGAATGAGAAAACACTGCTGCTATGTGGAAAGGAGAATAAGATGAAAATCAAACTTAAAGGAAGATACGTAATTGGTTATGATGGGTGCGACCATGTCATTTTGGAAAATGCGGAGATTGTTTATGAAAAAGACACGATTGTGTATGTTGGAAAAAATTATACTGAAGAAGTAGATGAGGTGATAGACGCTGGTAATGCTATCATTAGTCCTGGGTTTATAGATTTAAATGCATTAGGGGACATTGACCATGATATTTTACATTTAGAAGCTGGTTCTAATAGACAGAAAAACCTTCTCTGGTCAGAGCAATATATAGAAAGGGGACATCATGAATTAATGACCGAGGAAGAAGAGTCCTTTAAATCTTTATATGCTTATTCACAGCTCATTCTTCATGGGGTAACAACAGCCATGCCTATAACTTCTGTTTTTTATAAAGGCTGGGCTGAAACCTATGAAGAATTAGCATCTGCAGCGAAACATGCGGCTAGCTTAGGGTTAAGAATTTACCTAGGACCCAGTTATCAATCTGGGATTAGAGTCGTCCAGCCTGATGGAAATATAAAACTACACTGGGATGAAAAAGCGGGGGAAGCTGGATTACAGAGAGCTGTAGAGTTTGTAGAAAAACTTGATGGAGCCTTTGAAGGATTGGTTAGAGGGATGCTTGCCCCAGAACGTATCGAGTCTCAAACTGAAGATAATTTGCTTCAGACAAAGTATTACAGTGAAAAATTAGGGGTTCCCATAAAGCTTCATGCTGCACAAGGAAGTTTTGAGTTCAACACCATATTGGAAGAACATGGTGTAACACCTATTAGGTATTTGTACGATCTTGGTTTTCTGGGTCCAAGAACAGGGATACCGCATGCCCATTTTGTGTCAGGATATAGTGAAGCGAGATACGGCAAGGGTGATGACTTAGCGCTTCTAAAAGAAACAAATACAACAGTGATTCATTGCCCTCTAATTATCGGGAGGCATGGTTCAGCTTTAGAATCCTTTGCAAAATATAAAAGGTCAGGAATAAATATAGCGCTTGGAACGGATACCTTCCCTCCAGATATGTTTCAGAATGTTAGGACAGGGAGTATGCTCTCACGGCTGGTGGAAAAAGAGGTTGAAGGCTCTACGTATGCCGATCTCTTTCGGTCAGCCACTCTTGGTGCGGCTGCTTTCCTTGGGAGGAACGATCTCGGCCGTATTGCTGTAGGTGCAAAAGCAGATATTATTGCGATTGACTTAGACAGTTTTCATATGGGTGTAATAGATGATCCCATTCGAACCATGTTCGTTAGTGGATCTGGAAGAGACGTTAAATTATCTATCATTAATGGCAGGATAGTCATGGAAAATCAAAATATACCTAATCTTGATATGGAAGTAATCAAAGACAAGGGACAAAAATATTTTAACAAGATGAGAAGAGGATATATGGAAAGAGATTATCAGCAGCTTTCAGAGAAGGAATTGTTTCAGCCGTCGTTTAAGGTTGTAGAATCGATAGATCATACAGAAGCATGAACATTATTTTATTAAAAACAAGTAAAGAAAATGAAAAATATAGTAAAGATTTTCAAAATAAATTTTCTGAATATTTCCTATAATTAGATAAATGGTCACGGAAACAAAATAAAAGCAGGAGGTCGAAGTCCATGGGGTTAAAACGAGGTATAAGGAATTTTTTTCTAGTCATAATTGTGGCTATCGTAATTACTGGCTGTTCTTCTAATCATGACGTAAGCACAAAAGCAAGTGATCCGAACAAAGCATCAAAGGAAGGGGGAACCTTAGTTATTGCTCGTTTATCAGATGCTGAGAATTTGGATCAGCAATTTATGTCCACGATTAATGCCGCTAGTGTTACTCACCATAAAATCTATGAAGGGCTTGTGCAACGAGATAAAAATAGTGAGATACAGCCTATGCTAGCAGAAAAATGGAACCAGATAAATGACACAACCTGGGAATTTAAGCTTAGACATGATGTGAAGTTTCATGATGGCACACCATTTAATGCGGATGCAGTAAAAAAGACGTTTGACAGACTATTAGATCCGAATGTTGCTTCTCCTAGAGCCGTAGTATTCGATATGGTAAAAGAAGTGAAACCAGTTGATGAATATACCGTGCAATTCATTCTAAAGGAACCTTTTTCCCCACTGCTTTCTATCTTAGCGAATCATGAAGGAGGGATTATAAGTCCAAAAACTATTGAAAAGTATGGAAAGAAAATTATCCAAGAACCGAATGGGACCGGTCCTTTTGTTTTTGATTCATGGTCACCAGGCCAAGAAATTACATTGACGAAAAACAAAAATTATTGGGGAGACAAGCCAAAGGTGGACAAAGTTATCTTCAAGGTTGTCCCAGAAGACTCTACAAGAATATCCATGATAGAAACGGGAGAAGCGCATATTGCAGAACCTCTTCCTGTAGCTGTCATGGACCAGGTAGAATCCTCAGCGGCTATGGATGTTTACCGCAATGAAGGGTATGGTACCGAATATATAGGATTTAATGTCAATAAAGAACCGTTTAATGATGTCCGTGTCCGTAAAGCTATAGCCCATGCCATTGAAATGGATTCCATTATTAAGGGTGTCTTTAATAATGTTGGTGTAAAGGCAAATTCCTTAATGGGATCTAAGGTATTCGGGTACGACACTGATCTAAAAACCTATGATTACAATCTTAAAGAAGCCAAGAAATTGATGGCTGATGCTGGTTATTCTAAAGGTCTTGATGCAACTATTCTAACAATGGATAGTAAAGAAAGAGTTAATTTGGCAGAAGTACTTCAATCTCAGTTAAAAGGTATCGGGATTCATTTGAAGGTTCAGGTCATGGAGTACGGTTCGTTCGTTGAACAAGTAAATAAAGGGCAATCGGAAATGTTTATAATCAGTTGGAGAAATGCAACGGGAGATGCTGATTATAATCAATATAATCTTTTTCATACGGATTCACAGGGCGCGGCTGGAAATACCTTCTTTTACAGCAATCCAAAGGTTGATAATTTAATAGATGCTGCCCGTAAAGAAAAAGAGGAGGAAAAACGCAAAGATCTATACGCAGAGGCACAAGAGATTGAGCTGAGTGATACCCCATATATTCCTGTAAGGGTCATTGAAAATGTTGCCGCAGTCTCGAAAGAAGTAAAAGGGTTTTCAATCAGTCCTTCAGGCTATCTAGAGATTAATGACATAACATTAAAGTGATAATAATATATGAAGAAAAAGTTCATCCAGTCCAGGATGAGCTTTTTCGTTGGAGATGAAAAAGTAAAAATAACATAAAAATGAGTAAAAATCCTGAATTTATAAAATGTCCTTTAGAATTATAATGAAATAGATGCATGTTCAATCTGGAGTGGAAGGGTGAGTTTAATGTCACAATCGTATTGGTTAACGAATGTACGTTTGGAAAATGGATTTACTTATAATGAAAATGAAACGATTACTGGTACCGCAACCGGAAATTACCACGTTAGGATTGAAAGCGGAAAAATTTCTTCTATTATTTTAGCAAAGGAATCTATAACAGATCAAAACCCACAATATGATGTTCGTGGCCTTCTGATGGTCCCTTCGTTTAAAGAAATGCATATTCATATTGATAAAACTTACTATGGTGGTCCTTGGAAGGCTTGTATGCCAGCAATTAATGGTGTGAAAACCCGGATAGAAGAAGAACAGGTATTACTTCCTAAATTATTACCTACTGTCAAAGAAAGAGCAGAAAAAATGTTGGATTTATTATTGGACTTCGGATCTACTCATATACGCACCCATTGTAATGTAGACCCCGTTATAGGCTTGAAAAATTTAGAGGCTACATTACAAGCGTTAGAAGGATATAAAGATAAATTAACTCATGAAATAGTCGCATTTCCACAGCATGGACTATTACGCAGCAACTCCGTAGGGCTAATTAGGGAGGCCATGAAGAATGGGGCGAATCTTGTAGGTGGAGTGGACCCTGCCTCCATTGATGAAAATATAGAACGGTCTCTTGAAACAATCATGGATATTGCTGTTGAATCGAATTCCGATATTGATGTTCATTTACATGATCCAGATCAGCTTGGACTCTTTACTATGCAACGCCTTGCTTCCATAACGGAAGACGCAGGATGGCAAGGAAGAGTAGCTGTGAGCCACGCCAGCGGTTTGGCCGATCTTTCAGTTTCAGAGGCAACGAGTATAGCCGAAAGGTTTTCGGAATTAGGAATATCCATTACATCCACAGTGCCTATTTTCAGAACGATCCCAATCCCTCTGTTACATGAAAAAGGCGTAAAAGTTGAATTGGGTAATGATAGCATTACTGATCATTGGACACCTTTTGGTATCGGGGACAATCTTGAAAAGGTCGGTCGCCTTGCAGAGAGATTTCGCATGATTGACGAAAGATCTTTAGCTAGTAGCCTACAATTCATTACAGGAGGAAAGACTCCATTAAACCAAGAAGGAGTCAAGACATGGCCTAATATTGGGGATGAAGCGAATATAGTTCTGGTTGAAGCCAGCTGTTCAGCAGAAGCGGTGGCTAGAAGGTCAAAACGTGCCGCTGTCATCTTTAGAGGTAATGTTGTAAGTGGATCTATTTCATCTTTTGAGAAGACAGGTGTCTAATCTTCTATTAAAGAGAGTGATTTAATGTATAAAGCGTACTGGCTTACTAACGTTACACTTGATAGCGGATATGTATTTGAGAATGAAAGAATTGATGGAACAAAGACTGCCCTATACAATATCTTTATAAATGACGGGATCATTAAGGAAATTCAATTGGCTAATGTTCCTTTGCAAACTCATTTACCAGTTCAAGACGCAAGAAATTTACTTGCACTTCCTGCTTTTAAAGAAATGCATAACCATCTTGACAAGACCTATTTAGGACTGCCATGGAAATCATGCATTCCGGTTCCGAATTTAATGGAGCGCTTAAACTTAGAAGCGGTGGAGCTCGCTGAACTCGCCGAAACAGGACAACACCGAGCTGAGCAGATGCTTCATCTTCTGTTAAAAGGTGGCGCCACACATGTCAGAACTCATGTTAATATTGACCCATACATTGGTTTGAAGAATTTAGAAGAAATTCAGAAAGCACTAGAGAGTTTTAATGGGAAAATGACACACGAGATAGTGGCTTTTCCCCAACATGGGCTGCTAAGAACAAATTCAACTGCATTAATGAGACAGGCGATGAAAGAAGGAGCGTCCTTAGTGGGAGGCTTAGATCCTGGTGGAGTTGATAATAATATAGAAGCTTCACTATATGAAATGGTGGATTTAGCTGTTGAGTTTGATGCAGATATTGATATCCATATACATGATCCAGGTCATCTTGGATTTTATACAATCAAGAAACTGGCTTCTTTAATCGAAGAAGCAGGGTGGAAAAACAGAGTGGCTGTTAGTCATGCATTTGCAATTGGGGATGTCCCAATTGAAGAATCAAATGATCTGGCTAGTATTTTATCAAACTTAGGAATAGCCATCATGTCTACTGTTCCGATAAACCGGGTAATTCCCCCCATTGATTTACTTCATGAAAAGGGTGTACACGTAGCTCTTGGATGTGATGGTTTTTATGACTCATGGTCTCCATTCGGTACAGGAGATATGCTTGAAAAGGCAGGTAGATTAGCTGAGAGGTACAACTGGAAGGATGAGTATGCATTGACTCAATCCCTCCAATTCATTACGGGCGGGGTTAAGACACTAGACGATGAAGGAAATCGTTTATGGCCGAATGTTGGAGATGATGCAAGTATGGTATTAGTAGATGCATCATGCTCTGCCGAGGCAGTTGCTAGAAGATCAAGGCGTGCTGCGGTTATCGTCAATGGAAATTTGGTTTACGGTGGATTCAACTGTGAATCTGCTTTGAAGGCAAATTGAATGTCTATTACAAGAAGGGATGAATGGCATGAATACAATCTTTTGGTTAAAGAATGCACGTTTAGAATGTGGTTACCAAAAAGAGAATGAAAGAGTTACAGGCACAATAACTGGGCTATTTCATCTGTTAATAGAGGATGGAAGGATCACGAAGATTGTCAAAGATGGGGAGCCCATTTCTAATGATGTACCGGTGGAAGATGCAAAAGGATTGCTAGTGCTTCCTTCCTTTATTGAAAAGCATGTACATCTTGATAAGACCCTGATGGGAGATGTATGGAGAGCATGTACCCCTTCTTCAAGTGTCACTGAACGCTTTGAAAATGAAAAAAAAGTGCTTCCTACTATTGCAACCAGCACACGTAATCGTGCTGAATCTTTACTGGAAATACTTTTAGCTTCTGGCTCTACTCATGTACGGACTCATGTTGATATTTACCCAGAAGTAAGATTGCAAAACCTAGAGCAAGTGCAACAGGCACTAGAAACCTATTCTAATAGACTCAGTTCAGAAATAGTCGCATTTGCGCAGCACGGATTGTTGCGATCAGGTTCTACAAAGCTTGTCAGAGAGGCATTGCGAAATGGAGCAGGAATAGTAGGGGCAGTCGATCCAGCCACAATCGATAACAATATTGAAGCCTCATTAGTACAATTAATAGATTTAGCAGTGGAAGCAAATGCTGATGTTGATCTGCATTTACATGACCCTGGTCACCTGGGAACGTTTACTATGAAACGGCTAGCGGCTCTTACTAAGGAAGCGGGCTGGGAAGGCAGAGTAGCTGTAAGCCATGCATTCGGTATAGGAGATGTTTCGAAAGAAGAAGCCTATGAGCTTGCTGATATTTTAAGGGATGCAGGGATTTCCATCGTTACAAGTGTACCTATTAACAGACAAATGCCTCCGGTTGATTTGTTACATGAAAGAGGGGTTGAGGTATCAGTAGGGAACGATAATATCTTTGATTTATGGTCACCTCTAGGAAATGGTGATATTCTAGAAAGAGCTGGACGGCTAGCAGAACGTTTCAAGTGGGTTGATGAAGTCTCGCTATCCCAAACACTCAGGTATATAACTGGCGGCAAAACCCCGTTAGATAAAGATGGTAACCAGGTATGGCCAAAAGTAGGGGATGCTGCTAGCTTGGTGTTAATTGATGCCAGCTGTTCTGCTGAAGCAGTTGCAAGGCGCTCTGAGCGTAAAGCGGTATTTTACAAGGGAAATATAGTTTCCGGTTCACTATATCTACAAAATCAATCAATTAACGTGTAATGCTAACCCAAAAAAAGGATCTCTGGACACGTCCGGATTTCCTTTTTCGTTTTGGTTAATGAAAGACAAAGAAAGCAGGCTGCTTAACATGATCCGGTCTTATTTACTATTGCTTATTTGTGTAATATGCTGGGGAAGTAATTTTGTTTTTGGGGCTATACTAGTCAAGGACTTCCCTCCTATGCTGCTTTCAGCAACAAGGTTATTATTTATCCTTATCTTTATTGCCTTATACGCACTAAAGAAGAAGAAATGGAATTCGATTCAAAAAAAGGACTGGTTAACAATGATTCTACTAGGATTCATTGGAACGTTTATCAATCAATGGTCCTTTTATGCAGCTCTAGAAACAGCTCATCCGACAACTTCGGCATTAATACTTGCCCTCGCCCCTATTACTACAGCCCTTTTGGCTGCAGTTTTTCTGAGGGAAAGATTAACAAAGAGATTTTTATTAGGATCAATCGTTGCATTGGCAGGTGTTTTTTTAGTTATTGCAAGTGGTGGAACGCTCCATCTTTCAATTGGCCTAATTTGGATATTTCTTACGATGCTTTCTTTTTCCATATCCATTATCATGATTAGGAAGCTTACTGAGAGAAACCATTCCATTACTATAACTCTTTATTCCAACTTAATTGGATTTGGCGGTCTGTTGCCCATTGCTCTATTATCCGAGTCGCCCCAACAAATGAGCAGGGAGCCGTGGCCTTGGGTCCTTTTAATAGCAACCGCTATCATTATGCATGGAATTTGCACTTTAATCTGGAATAATCAAATTCAGATTGTAGGAGCATCTAAAGCATCGATGTTTCTTAACTTAGAGCCCTTTGTTGCCATGTTGGTCGGGTTGGTCGTGCTGAAAAATAGCGTCACACCATCACAACTATTCGGTGCGCTATTAATAATCATTGGTGTTGTCCTTTCAACTGCCTTTAAGGGGAAAAGAGTTATGGAGGAAGCCAGATATTCGCAAGAAGCTTAGAAAGTATCGTGTTCAAAGTTCAAAGGAGATGGAAACAATGCAAAGCTTGAGATCAACTGTGACTCTATTTTCTTCTTTTCAATGGCTGTTTTTTATTTTTGCAAATACCGTAGTAGTGCCCATTTCAATCGGAGCTGCCTTTCATCTTCCCTCTGATGTTACGGAAATGACCATGAGAAGCTCGCTTATTTTCACAGGGGTTGCTTGTGTTATACAGGGTTGGAAGGGACATAAGTATCCAATTATGGAAGGGCACTCTGGTCTATTGTGGGGAGTGATGTTGAATTTGGGATTATCTGCACCATCACTAGGGCTCGGTTATGCCGAAATAGGAGGCGGTATAGCTACAGGACTAATTGCAGCTGGTGTCGTGACCCTAATTATTTCTGCCTTTAACCTGATTTCTTATGTCCAGAAGATTTTCACCCCCATGGTCATGACCGTTTACTTATTCCTTCTGACATTTCAGCTCATTTTCGTCTTTTTTAAAGGGATGCTGGGAATTACAGAGGAAGGGGAAATTAACATCCCGGTCAGTTTCCTATCATTAGGAATTGTCATTTTAGTAAGTATATTAAAGTTAAAAGGATCCAGAAATATTAGCAATTTCTCTATTTTGATCGGAATTATCGTGGGTTGGATTTTTTACTCGTTACTATTTCCAAATGCTGGTTCTGAAATGGGATCAACAAGTGTCTCTTTTTCATTTTTCCCTTTAGGTGTTCCAAACCTGGAATTCGGTATAATAGCGATTTCTTTTTTTGCAGGATTACTGAATTTGTGTAACACATTTGCTTCCATTCAAGCCGCATCCGAGCTAATGGGAGATGATGCTAGCCACAAGCAATATAGAAATTCTTTATTTATGACTGGTGGTTTTACCATTTTCGCTCCGGTACTGGGCCTTGTTCCGTATACGCCTTTTACCTCATCCATCGGATTTTTGCAAAGTACTCAAATCTATGAGCGGAGGCCTTTTCTAATTGGAGGCATGTTGTTGACCATAATTGGACTCATTCCTCCTTTTATCTCTTTCCTGGCCACCATGCCAATAACCGTCGGGAACGCTGTATTGTTTGTTGCTTACCTTCAACTGTTTGGAACGGCTTTTAATAGCGTCAAGGGTCAGCATTTTACTTCAGACACGATATTTAGGCTTGCAGTACCTGTATTGATTGGAGTGAGTTTGATGAACATCTTGCCCAACGCATTTGCGAACGTTCCCATGCTTTTACAGCCCTTTTTAACAAATGGGCTCATAATGGGAGTATTAATATCGATAGTGTTAGAAAAATCGGTAAACTGGAAGCGTTATGAACAACTACAGAACTAATTGGAATACTTGTAAGACAAATAATTAAAGAATTACATATGCATGAAAACCAGAAGGGTGTTGGGGAACCTTCTGGTTTTTTTTTGATTGTGTTTAAGTTTAAGGTTTAACAATTTTATCATTTCCCGCCAGAAGACTCCCTCTTCAAGCGTGTGAAGGGCGAGAGCCCAACGGCCAATGATGCCAACAGAATGGGTACACGCCATGTTAAAACCGTGGAATTTCTTTGATCGTACTCCAACATTAGATTTACCAAAAGAAAATTCAAAATGATTAAATAAAGTCCTTGCATAAGTTAGTGCAAGGGCTTTATTTTGGTCCGAAGCGAAATTGTTTTCATACATAAATTGTTTTGAGTACCATCATTATTCATAGATGAAAAGGATATTGAGATTCTATGTTTCTAACTTGCACCAGAGCGGTTTTTGAGTTGATAAGCTAAGTCCCTACTCTAGGCTTGCTAACTTAGTCCCAGTTTTTTTAGCTTTGTCTCTAAGTTTTCATTTGTACTAAGCCACATATTAATAAAGTGATTATCCCTGTTTCCTCTTGAACCGTTTTATAAAGATTCAATAAAAATAGGCTTTTGAATCAGTAACAATCCCCATTCCCCTTACATATTTTGTTGGAGGGAGTACACGACGTGGATTCCCAGACTATCTCGGTCCGATATTCTTTCCTGTTATTAAGCACTAACTTATTAATATAATAAACGGAGGTTATATAAATGTATGAGTTTCAAAATCAACTTCAAATGTTGAATGTTGACGATTTTCAGGTAAGCCAGCCAATTCTTTGGGATCAAAACCAGTTCCAGCAACCGTATTCTACGGATGATTCTCGACTCATTGGTTTCGGTTTTGGTTGTTTTGGATGTCTTGGTTGCTTTATTGGGGGCTGTGGAGGGTTCGGTCGTTGTGGAGGTTGTGGAGGTTTTGGTCGTTGCGGAGGTTGTGGTCGCTGCGGAGGTTGCGGTCGTTGCGGTCGTTAAGAGTTCAGGTTTTCTAAAGAGAAGGAGATGTCCCTGCATTAATGTTGCAGGGACTTTTCTTTATAAGATTAGACATAAGAGACAAATTGTCATACATAGGATTAAAGTGAAGTGCTGAAGCAGAACTAGAAAAGCTTCGGGTTAGGAGGACCGGAATGGAAAATATGACCCCTTCTATGCGTCTGAAAGTGAAAAGGGACACGTTTTTTCTCCCTGAACCAAACAGAGGTGTGTATTTCAGGAATAACATAAGTTCGTTCCGTATGGAGGGCAGTACGATTGTTCCGTGGATTGAAAAGCTATTACCGATGTTCAATGGGGACCATACATTGAGTGAATTGACTGAAGGATTGCCAGGTCCGTACCGAAATCGAGTGTTCGAAATTGCAGAGGTTTTATATAAAAACGGGTTTGTTCGGGATGTAAGTCAAGATCGACCGCATGAACTGTCGGAACAGGTTCTTAAAAAGTATGATTCTCAAATAGAGTTTTTGGACAGTTTTGGGGGTTCGGGCAAATACCGTTTTCAAGGCTTTCGCCAAGAAAAAGTATTGGCTATTGGTTCTGGTCCCTTTTTTATTTCGTTGGTTTCCGCATTAATGGAATCTGGATTACCCACATTCCATGTTTTCATTACAGACTCGGTACCAACTGATAGACAGCGGTTGAAGGAGCTCGTGGCACATGCACGGAAGACAGACTCCGATGTAGCCGTAGATGAGGTCCAGCAGGAGAGAGAGGGCGGTTCTTCTTGGCAAGAGATTATACAGCCGTTTGATTCGATATTGTATGTGTCACAAGAAGGTGCTGTAGAGGAATTACAAGAACTTCATTCGGTTTGTAGGCAAGAGAAAAAAATGTTTCTCCCTGCAATAAGTCTAAATCAAGTAGGATTGGCAGGCCCGCTGGTGAATCCGGATTCTATTGCGTGTTGGGAGTCTTCATGGCGTCGAATACACGAGTCTGTACTGAGTAAAAATCAGCATGTCTCCGCCTTTTCATCCACAGCAGGAGCGATGTTGGCCAATGTGATGGTATTTGAATTTTTTAAAGAAACGACAGAAGTGAACGAATCGAGGCAAAATAATCAATTCTACCTGCTTAATATGGAAACATTGGAGGGAAGCTGGCATTCGTTCATGCCTCACCCGCTGGTGATTGGAAATATGGCAGCAAAATGGGTTCAGGATTTCGGTCAGCGTCTCGAACAGAAATTGGGAAGCGATGAGCAGGGGAAATTATTTTTGGGTTTCAGCAGATTGACATCGGTACAGTCAGGAATTTTCCATCGTTGGGATGAGGGAGATCTTAAGCAGCTGCCGCTGGCTCAATGCCAAGTTCAGGTGGCTGATCCATTGTCAGAGGGACCATGCGAGCTGCAGCCAGAAATAATCTGTTCCGATTTGACGCATGAAGAAGCAAGGAGGGAAGCGGGCCTTGTAGGGATTGAAGCGTATGTGTCCCCAACAGTCAAACAGCTTGTAACGACTTTATCGCCGTTCCAGGGAGTTGAGAAAGTGCAGGGGTTTGTCGGTATTGGTGCAGGGGAAACGTTCGCGGAATGCATGTGCCGAGGATTGCAAAGGTGTTTAGATGATGAGTTAAACAAGCAGCCATTCAATCAAGAGAATATCGTTGCCAAGGTGCAGTTGGACGCGGTAGAAGATGAACGCTGCCGGTATTTCTTGCAGGCACTGACAACGCTGCAAGGTGAACCAATCATTGGCTTAGGAGAGGAAGTATCCGGTTTCCCTGTGGTATGGGTCTTTTCGGGTGATGACTGGTCTGGTTCTGTCGGTTTGAATATAACAATGGCATTGCGAAATGCGTTACAGCAGGCCGTTACGAAAGCCCAAAATCAAACAGTTTGCCCCACAACGGAAGAGGTAGAAGGTTCACGCTTGCTTCAGGAAGGCAAAGCGCCGCTAAAGCTTGTGATTCCTGCGTACGAGGTGACAGCGCATTCTGAGGTTTTTCAGTCTGCCATGCAAGTTTTGGAAAGGAATAAAAAGCGAATCTGTGTTTTCGAACTAGAGTTGGAATCGTTTCTGAAAGAAGAACTGGCAGGGGTGTTTGGAGTGTTGTTGCGAGAGGAGGAATCAGGGTGAAAGCTGACGTATTGGTTGTCGGAGAAGGAGTGTTGGCTGACCATGTTTATGGAGACCTGTCCGGCCAATACCAGGTCACTCACCAAACCGATTTCGAGGCAGGAATACCGCAAACGACTGCTATGGTTCTGGTGTTACTAGATGCTTGGAATCCTATTGCCCATCAAAAGGCAGAAGAGATGTTACGGCCAACGGGCATTCCTTGGCTGCGGGGCTTCGTTTCATTTGGAGAAGGAATAATTGGTCCGCTGGTACGCCCGGACACTCAGGGGTGTTCTCAGTGTGCAGATTTAAGGCATCTCATGGCAGGACGTGATCGTAAAGAGATGTGGGAAATTCGCAAGCAGTTACAAGAAAAAGGAGGAATACAGCGTGATGTGGCGGCATCACGTACAGGACTTATGCAGATGGCTCACCTGATAGGCGCCGAGGTAGGGAGGGTAATGAAAGGTGATCACCCTCATTCGGAAGGAAGGGTTGCATTAATCAACCTGATAACACTGAATAGTTCATGGCATTCTTTTTTACCTGATCCGCTGTGTGCAGTTTGCAGCGAATTGCCTGAAGACTCGCCGGAACTGGCCCGTATTTCATTACAATCAAGTCCGAAAATCAGTCCCGACAGTTACCGCTGTCGTTCTATGGAGGATTTGAGTAAAGTATTAGCCAAAGATTATTTGGACCACCGCATGGGATTTTTGAATAATAAAATGTATGATCTTGTGCCTCCATTTGCTGATGTAAGTGTTAATCTGCCTTTGTTCATTGGAGATGAGGGAGCTGCAGGGCGGACTCTCTCATACGCCGTAAGTGAGATGACGGCTATATTGGAGGGCTTGGAAAGGTATTGTGGAATGGATCCCCGTGGCAAACGGACAGTAATCCATGACAGCTATCGTAATTTGAAAGATCATGCACTTAATCCTACCAAGGTAGGCGTACACGCCAAGGAACAATATGCAAAGTCTGATTTTCCGTTTCCACCGTTTAATCCTGATCGCTCAATAGATTGGGTATGGGGCCATTCATTTCTGCAGGAGCGTCCGATCCTTGTTCCGGAGTTACTTTCTTATTACAGCTTAGGCTGCGGGGAAGGATTTGTTTATGAAACCTCCAATGGCTGCGCTTTAGGTGGAAGTTTGGAGGAGGCCATTTTCTACGGCATTATGGAAGTGGTGGAGCGTGATTCGTTTCTGTTGACTTGGTACGCGCAGTTGTCTCTCCCGCGTCTTGACCCTTATTCTGCAAATGACAAAGAACTGGAGTTGATGATTGACCGGGCAAGGGCTGCGGCGGGATATGATATTTATTTGTATAATTCGACAATGGAACACGGCATTCCAAGCGTATGGGCGATGGCGAAAAACAGGAAGCAAAAAGGCTTGAATATCATATGTGCGGCCGGAGCTCATCTTGATCCGATAAGGGCGGTGAAAAGCGCAGTTTTCGAGTTGGCTGGCATGATGCTGACTCTTGACGAGAAAATGGAGGAGGACCAAGAGGAGATTGAAAAAATGCTGCATGATTCCTCGCTGGTGCAGAAGATGGATGATCATGGCATGCTGTATGGCTTGCCACAAGCTGAAGAACGCTTGCAGTTCTTATTGGATGATAATCGTCCATTGAGAACATTTGATGAGGAATTCAAGCAAAAGGCGAAGCATTCAGATTTGACTGATGATTTGCAAGATATTCTTCAAGAATTTCGCCGATTGAAACTTGAGGTGATTGTGGTAGATCAGACGACTCCGGAAATCAAACGAAACGGATTACATTGCGTAAAGGTGCTGATTCCAGGAATGCTGCCGATGACATTCGGACATCATCTTACCCGTACAACTGGGCTGGAGAGGGTATTGAAGGTTCCAATGGAACTCGGATATGCAAAACAACCGCTGAAACTTGAACAGCTCAACCCACATCCGCACCCGTTTCCATAAGCGGTGACTAGGAGGCAGGAGGATGAGTCTAGACACATTTCTTCACAATCTACATTTTGACGTTGAGAAGGCAAGTCCACCAGATTGGGTGGTGGATTGGAATGATGCACCGCTTACGTATAAGCTCTACCGTGATAGACCGGTGTTTCCTTTATCCATGGAGATGCCGCTGACGCTTGAAGAAGGGGCAACGCCTTCGAACCCTGATTGCGATAGAATCGGTCATTTTCTCTGGTATGTATTCGGACTTACACAAGTAAGTCAGACTTTGGGTTCTGCAGATCAGGCGGATCTCATGCAATCCTTTCGGCGTTTTGCTCCTTCAGGAGGAGCGTTGTATCCAAACGAATTATACGTGTATTTGAAGATGGAGGAGTTGCCTGCAGGTGTGTACCATTATGATGTGGCACATCATCGATTGGTGTTGTTGCGCGAAGGAAATTTTGATGAATATTTAGAACAGGCTCTTGGGAATCGGTGTGACATCTCATCCTGTTTTGGCACTGTTTTTGTGTCGACCATGTTTTGGAAAAATTTCTATAAATACAATAATTTTTCATACCGTCTGCAAGGATTGGATGCTGGAGTGCTGATTGGACAGTTGCTAGAAGTGGCAAAACGGTTTGGCTTTACATCCATGGTATACTTCCAATTTTTAGATCGTGCCATCAATCATTTGCTTGGGTTATCCGAAGAAGAAGAGAGCACGTATGCGGTGATTCCTTTATCTGTGGAACCGATTCACTCGTTTGCAAATGTAGGCAACACAGGCGGGCTTGTCTCTTCAAAAGAATTATACAGGGAATTGACAACGATTCAGTGTAATCACTATGTTCGGTCACTGACGATTAAAGAGTATCCGATGTTAACCAAAATGAATGCAGCATCCATGATGGAGTCATCAGAGTCGTTTCGACCAATGAAAGCAATGAAAGGTAGGAATTGTGAGGGAATCGAGATCGCTCTGTCCTCTACGAAGCGATTGTCGTATGATTTGGCTTCGGTTAGCCGAAAGCGATTTTCACCGGAAATGGATTTCGTTTTGGGAAAGGTAAGTCAAACACAACTAGCCACACTTCTTCAGGAGGCGACGGCTTCCTTTTCCTATCGAAATGATTTGGATGAAACAGATACAAAGCAAAATCCGCGTGTTTCCTTGTATGGCTGTTTATATAATATAGAAGACATACCTGATGGAGCTTATCAATATGACAGCATGGATCATGTGTTACGTCAGATACAGCCCGGAGATCATCGGATTCCGTTGCAATACGGAATGTCGCTGGATAATGTGAATTTGCAGCAAATACCGCTCTGCCTTCATGTAGCGGGTAATAAGGATCACTACAAACCGGAACTAGGCTATAGAGGATATCGAATCCAGCAAATGGAAGCAGGTATGCTCGTACAACGATTACTTATAGCGGCTTCAGCACTCGGGATGAATGGTCACCCCCTACTCGGATTTGATGTGAACGTGTGTGATGAAATTTACAAGATGGAAAATCACCTAGGAAAAACAAGCCTCATCCAAATTCCAATCGGTCCCTATCGACAGCGCCCATGGCTGAAAGGAAGTTTGCGTAGTTAATAGAATGTATCATTCTTAATAAGCTAAAGCCTCCATTCCCCTATAAGGAATAGAGGCCGTTTTTATTTTAGCAGAGAATTCCAATGAGTTTGAAAAAATGGATGAAACTCACCAAATGTTGTGAACCTCTATCCCAATCGTGCAATAATCTTGATAGAGGATTATACTGACATAAATGGTTTTTCCACTTAAGGGAATAAATAAGGATTTAGTACGCTTTTAACTAAACGATTTTAAAGGGTGTAGCTTATGGAATGGAGAACGGATAGAAAATCCAAGGAGCCTTTATATAAACAAATAGCCGGTTATATTGAGAGTGGTATTGCTGATGGAACATTTTTACTAGATAAGCCGTTACCTTCTGAGCGCTTCTTGGCACATGAACTTGGGGTTAACAGAAGTACAGTTGTAGCAGCTTATGATGAATTGGAAGCAAATGGGTTAGTTGAACGAAAAAAAGGAAGCGGAACAATGATCAGCAAGGATATATGGGGAATCAACAGAAAACGTATGCCTAGTTGGAATAGATATATCGAAGCTGGTTCATTTTTACCCAATTTGCCGGTAACCCAAAGAATACGTAAAGAGACGGAAGGGCATAACCTTATAAACTTAGCTAGTGGGGAGTTATCAGAAGACTTATTTCCAGTCCAATCCTTACGTGAGATCATTTCGAATAGGTCTTTTATTGGTAGCTTAGGTTATGATCATCCTCAGGGCAATGCGGTTTTAAGGGACACCATTACCAATCATGTTAAACAGTATAGGAGAATTGACACGAATCCATCCTCCATACTAATTACTTCTGGTGCACAACAAGCTATATATCTCGTTATCCAATGCTTGTTAAAGCCAGGAGATGCCGTTGTATTGGAAAATCCTTCATACAGTTACAACCTTCCCATTTTTCAATCCGCAGGACTAAGAACTTTTCTATTACCAGTTGATAAGGATGGCATCAACCCAGAGGATTTACTAGCACTCCACAAAAAACATCGAATCAGGATGATTTTTTTGAACCCTGTTTTTCAAAACCCAACAGGAACTGTACTTCATATCAACCGTCGTAAAAGGATTCTAGAGATTTCATCCGAATATGGAATACCGGTTATAGAAGATGATCCTTATAGTTTAACTTCCTTTTCTGGGGAGGAAATCTCTACTCTTAAATCGATGGACAACAACGGAAATGTTTTATATATAAGCTCTTTGTCAAAAATTGTTGCTTCTGGTTTAAGAATTGGCTGGATAATAGGACCGAAACCAGTAATAGAGAGACTGTCTGATGCTAAGCAACAGGTTGACTTCGGTCATGGCTCATTCACTCAATGGATAGCAAACGATTTTCTTGATTCAGATCATTTCCCAACTCATATTACCTACTTAAGAGAACAGCTAGAAAAAAGAAGGGATGCAATAGTATCGAGCCTCCAACAATTTCTAAAAAACAAAGTTGATTATTATTCGCCAAACGGTGGTATTCATTTGTGGTGTAAGTTGAAAGTACAATTAAACGAAATACAATTACTAGAGGAGTCTATCAAAAGAGGAGTCATTTACGTTCCCGGTTCAACATTGGGAACAAACAAGGAATATATTCGATTTACCTTTGCGAGAGAAAACGAGGAGTCCATTCAAGAAGGGATCAAAAGATTTGCAGATGCTGTAAGGAGCTTATAGCTGTATGCTCAAATATTCTCGAGTGAATCATGACAAAGTCATGATTCTTTTTTTTGTCTTTTCAAAGAAGCGAGTTAGGTTAGAGGTGCCACAAGACGTGGTATCTTAGCCGTTCCTTCAAAGGTTCTTTTCCCTTTTTATGTATATTAATAAAAGAGTTCAACAAGTGGAGGGTGGAAATATTACAAGATTGGATGGTCATAAAATCGGTCGTTCTTTTATTATAGAGAAGTAGGGCTCATTCTAATACATTTACACCGTAAAAACTAAGAGTAGTCTACCTAGACAATTTAATTTTGGTATGTAAATTATTTCATATTCATATACACTGAATGTTTTGTGTTATTTTTAAAGGCTCAAATTTTAAAGAAAATAAAAAAAGGTATTGTTGCACTTTAGAAGAGGAGGTACAAGGATGGAGAACAAAGAGAATGTCCGAGTAGCTGTTGTTCAGGCTGCTTCCGTCATAATGGATAAAAAGGCAAGTGTGAAAAAAGCCATTGATCTTATTCACGAGGCTGCAAGTAAAGGAGCCAATATAGTCGTTTTCCCGGAAGCGTTCATCCCTGCGTATCCAAGAGGGCTTTCATTCGGAACAAAAATTGGCAGCCGTTCTCAATCAGGAAGAGAGGATTGGTATCGTTATTGGGATAATTCTATACTTGTACCAGGGGAAGAAACGAATTTATTATGTTCAGCTGCTCGTAAAGCTAATATTTATCTTGTTATTGGAGTAATAGAAAGGGATTCTGAGAATAGCGGTGGAACTCTCTATTGCACAGTGTTTTTTATTGGGCCGGACGGATTGATTTTAGGAAAACATCGTAAACTTAAACCTACGGCCTCAGAAAGAATTGTATGGGGCGAAGGAGATGGTAGCACTTTACCTGTTTTTGATACTCCATATGGAAAGATTGGGGCGCTTATTTGTTGGGAAAATTATATGCCATTAGCAAGGAGCGCCATGTATGCACAGGGCATACAACTTTATATTGCTCCAACAGCCGATTCAAGGGACTCCTGGCAATCTACTATTCGTCATATTGCTATGGAAGGAAGGTGCTTTGTTTTGTCATGTAATCAATACGTAACAAAGGATATGTATCCCAAGGACTTGGCCTGCTATGATGAATTAGAGACTTCCCCTATTGAAATGTGCCGGGGAGGAAGCGCAATTATTAATCCTTTTGGTGAATATGTCTCTGAACCAGTGTATGGTGAAGAAGCAATACTAATTAGTGATTTGAACCTTAAACAAAGAGCATACAGCCAATTTGACTTTGATCCAGTTGGTCATTACAGCAGACCTGATATATTTACGTTACACATCAATAATGAGAATCAGAATAATGTTAAATGGTTAAAGGATATAAATACTAATAATATTGGAGGCGTATGATGATGATGATTAGTGTAATATTAGTAGTAGCCATTAGTTTAGTTGCCTTAGTTAGTACCATTTCATTAATGGGGAAGAGTGATAGTAATTATTCTTCAGCTACAAAAGGGAATTTGTTGAATCTTAGTTATATTTATATTGGTCTTGCACTAGTATTAACTGTAGGCATCTTCTACTTCATAATAAAATTAGCTTGAATTATTGTTTAAGGTATACCATAAATAAGTATCTTTATAAATGTTTAAAGCATTTCTAAAGTAATCATAAAAATAATCAAATCTTGAGGTTTATAATTCATTTATGGCTAAGATTTGGATTAATAGCATGAAGCAGAGGTTAACTAATTTGTATTTTTTCTAAAAAAATAAAGTGGATGGTCAAAATACCACCCAAGTGGATGGTTTAATTTCATCCAATTTTATTATGATAGAATTATCAACTTAAAACCAACTTACTGTTGCTGATTATTGACAGAATGGAGATGAAAAGACGGGAGAAAAATATAGGCTTAATTGTATAAAGGGCATGTTTGTTCGAGTGATGTACATGACACTAACTATTTGTGAGTATTTGTGAATTAGTTCACAAATGTGACAAAATTGTGAACTTAACTTACTGGTCTCTAGTTTAAGTACAACGTTTCACCAAAAGTGAAACGTTAATAGAGCGGTCATTTCTAAGAAAAACTGTCCGCTCCTTGGATATAACAATTAATTTATAACGTAGCGGAGATGATGAAATATGACATTGCCTATTTTGATTTTAACAATTCTCTTAGCCTTGTTAAAAATATTAGTTACTTGTCTTCCAACCGATGCAGTGAATTGGATTATCAGCAAATTTAAGCTGCATTCAGAACTTAGTGACGCGAATGCCATCGTAACCATTGACGGAAAACGCTTGGAAGGTGAAGACAAGATTCAAGTTATTAATTATTTTAACAAAGCGATATTTTTGAAAAAAAATCATATATTTCCAGGGAACGAGCAATTATTTTTGCATCCAGAGAACGGTGGGACTCCATTAATCATTGATACTAAAAGAGGCAAAACGGATGTTAGATTATTTGTGTACATTTACAACGACCACGTGGATGTAGTCAAACAGTACAAGAAGAAATTAATTGCGTATAGTCTGCTTTCCGATAGCCTCCAAGAACGTTCTATGCCAGTAATAAGGGATATAGTTTAAAAGGAACTGCACCCCAATTGTTAGACACCGTCTAACAATTGGAGGTGTAGTTTTTTTATGACAAAGTATTCATTTTTTTAAAATTAAAAGCTGTTTTTGCTTATTTAGAAGGAACGGAGTCAACTCCAGTATTATGAATAGTATCGATGACCTTCTGTCAGGTTTAGCTAACAAAAACATGCTGAAAACTTACAGCCCTATGATACATATCACTAACAACTACAATTGCCCTGTTTTCTGCAATTTTTAAAGCTGTAGTTGTATGGATGTTATAGGGGGATTCGCTATGATTAAGGCTGAAATCCACATTTTGGGTGATTATACTGATATATAGTTGTAAATAAAATCACAAAAATATCCAAATGATTTTTAGTATAATTCGGGTATTGGTGGGTAAATGTTATTTTTCTGAAGAAAAAACATTTTTTTTATTGAAAATCCGAATATTATCTTGTGTAATTCACAAAAAGTATATATAATTACCTCAAACAACAGGTTTGGCAGGTGATAGTCATCTTACCGATAAACTCTAACGAAACGAAGAAATTGCTTTCTCATATGTATAATGAGGTATCGAAGGAATTGTTCGGCTTTGGTACGACGTTGCTAAAGGTTACTGTTGAGCTGAATGTGATTACATTTCAGGCCAAACATCGACGTGCCCCACGCTCTGAAGCTTTAGAGGGAGAAGTTCCTAGCCTAAAGCAGGAGGTTGATTTTCATATGTCACTGCTTTATAAAAAGAAATTAAGAAAAAAGTTAGAAACGCAAACGGATTGGGATATTGAAGCCGTCCTAAGAGATTATGACTCAGCGACGCAACGGGCATTTACCAATATTGTATTGAAAGAAAAATAATATAAATAATATAAATGGATTTCCACTTCGGATTTATCTGGAGGGAACGCCACAAAAGAACCAAATGATAGGTTTTATCTTTGTTTACAAAGAAAAGACAATCTTGGGTAGAATTTATATTCTATTTAAGATTGTCTTTTTTTACATTTATATTATTAAGAAAGGCAACTTTAACCATATAAAAAACGGAGGTTTAATTGATGAAAAAAATAATTAGCTCATTTATGATGTTATCGGTTTTTGCAATAGTTTTAGCTGCATGCTCTTCAAATGAAAATACTTCTGATGGGAAAAAGCCAACAAAATTAGTCATTTCAACTTGGGGATTTGCTGAGGATTTCTTTCGACCTGAAGTTTACGAACCATTTGAAAAGGAGCACAATGTTGAAATTGTAATAGATTCAGGAAACAATGCAGATCGATTGAACAAAGTGCGTCAAGAAAACACCGATGTGGATGTTATCTATCTATCCGACTACTATGCACAACAGGGAATCGATGATGGTTTGTTTGAAAAAATTGATCATAGCAAGATTTCGAATATTGATAAAATTTATGACAAAGCAAAAGCTCCAAATGGCGATGAGTATGGACCAGCCTATACAATTGCGCAATTTGGAATTGCGTATAACCCTGATGAAGTGAGTAAACCAATTTCCTCTTGGAAAGATCTTTGGAGTAAGGATTTAGGTGAAATTACAATTCCATCAATTACTTCAACAACTGGACCAATGTTTTTAGATGCTGCTTCAAAAGTCAGTGGAAGTAATGAGTTTAATGAAGATAAAGCCTTTGGTCAAATGAAAAAAGTATTGCCAAATGTTGTTAAAGAATATGGACAAACATCTGAGTTTGTCAACATGTTCTCGCAAGGAGAAATTGCTGCAGGTCCAATAATGGAAATGTACTTTGGCGATTTACAGGAAGCCGTTCCTAATGCTAAGTTCGTTTCCCCTAAAGAAGGCGGATACGCAGTCATGAATACGATGAATATCGTAAAAGGAAGCGATCAAAAAGAATTATCTGAAGAATTTATTAATTACATCTTAAGTAATGAAGTTCAGGAAAAATCTGCGAAAGCGAAGATCGACTCTCCAGTTAACACAGAAGTTAAGCTATCTAAAACAGAAGCAAAAGGCTTAACGTATGGAGAAGATGTTGTTAACAGATTATTTGTACTAGATATGAAGGTTGTTAATGAAAACTCTAAACAATGGATTGATCGTTGGAATCGTGAACTTGCACACTAAGAAAAAGAGGTTTGATCGATGAAAAAAAAATTGATTCTCGATGTGGATACAGGAATAGATGATGCAATCGGGATCATTCTTGCTGTTAAAAGCCGTCAATTTGACATATTAGGCATTACAACAGTAAACGGGAATGTATCACTTGATACTGCCACACGGAATACATGCAAAATACTAGATCTGTTGGGTGAACAAGAAATTTCAGTCATTAAGGGGGCAGATACTCCAATTATCAGGAATTCCTTTTTTGAACATCGAGTTCATGGGGAAGACGGTCTTGGAGGTGCCTTAAAGAATGTTGAAGTTAACAAGCAGCCTGATGATGGCTTTGCTTCTGACTTTATTATTAATTCCATTTTAAATTTCACTAATGAAGTAACACTTGTCATGACGGGACCTCTTACAAATTTGGCCCTGGCAGTTAAAAAATGTCCGCAAATTACCAAGCTTGTGAAAGAAGTTATCTTTATGGGAGGAGTTGTACAAGGGGTTGGCAATGTCACACCAACCTCGGAGTATAACACGTTTGTCGACCCTGAGGCAGCCAAAATTGTATTACAAGCGGGGTTCGAATCTATTACACAAGTTGGTCTTGATGTCACGAGAAAGGTTCTTCTAACAGAAGAGCATATACAATTGATTCAAAACAGTACACTTGCTGACTATATAAGAGACAGTACGTCTGAATATCGGAAAAGGTATTTTGAACGTAATAATATTTGGGCGTGTGCTATGCATGATCCATTAGCTGTAGGTATTGCTTTGCAAAAAGATCTTGTCACTAGTGAAGAATACTATGTGGATGTAGAAACAAGAAGTGAGATTTGTGACGGGCAGATGGTTTGCGACTTTCAAAACCGGCTGATGAAGCCAGCAAATGCAAATGTTTGTCTAGACGTCAATGCGGAGGCGTTTTTCAACCTGTTTATTCGCATAATCAATTCATAAATAATATGAACAGGGGGTTACGAGGTGAAAAAACGTTATCTATACCTGTTGCTGTTGCCAGGTGTTCTTTTTTTAACGATTTTTATGATTGTTCCAATCTTCTTAACGATTGGTACGACATTTTTTAATGAAAGTGGCTTTACTATCCAAGGGTACCTCGATTTTTTCAAAGATCGATACTTCATTGAAATTCTGCTCACGACACTTAGAGTGAGTCTGTTCACGACTATTATTTGTATTCTGTTAGGATTTCCAGCAGCTTATTATATTTCTAAGCTAGGAAAAAGAACAAAGGCTATCATGCTATTGTTGACAATTTTCCCACTATTAACAAGTCCGGTTGTTCGATCATTTAGCTGGATGGTGATTATCGGTAAAAACGGCGTAATAAATAAATTGCTGCTGAGTATAGGCTTGATCGACAAACCACTCGACATCTTGTACACGCCAACGGCTATTATTATCGGATTAGTCCATTTATTTTTGCCATTGATTATTGTAACACTGGTAGGAGTGATGGAAAATATCGAAACTGATCTATTAAAAGCAGCGGAGAGTTTAGGTGCTTCAAGATTGGCGGTATTTTCAAAAGTGATTATTCCGCTTTCAGTTCCAGGTTTGGTCATTGGTAGTATTCTAGTTTTTGTAGGGAGCTTTACTGCGTATACAACGCCAGCATTACTTGGTGGAAAACAGCGTGTTATTTCGACGTTTCTTTATCAAAATGCCATTACATTGAATGAATGGCAAGTGGCATCAATTGTCGCTACGATAATGATCGCAGTAACTGTTCTTATCATATCAATAATGAATGGTTTGGCTAAAAAATTAAATCCGAAGGGGTAGAGGTGTATGCAGGAAAAAAATCGAGGATTGGCCCTGTTTACCTTCCTGGTGTTTCTCTTTTTACTAGGGCCTTTACTTATCATATCCGTTACGTCATTTGAAGGCGGCAATATTTTAAAATTCCCGCCAGAAGAATTTTCTTTAAGATGGTATGAAAATATTTTTAATGTGGAAATGTTTTTAATTTCGTTTAAAACGTCCATTCTAGTTTCACTTGCAGGCAACCTTTTGGCTCTTTTACTAGGAGTGCCAGCTGCCTATGCATTAAGCCGATTTGATTTTAGAGGGAAAACAATCATAAATGCATTTTTTGTTTCTCCTATATTAGTTCCGGGAATTGTGCTGGGCTTTGCGTTTTTACGATACATTGTGGGGACGTATCAGCTACCGATTTATGCGGCACTGTTTGTTGGACATACAGTCATAATGCTTCCTTTCATTATACGTGTGATTTCTTCAAGCTTATCAAATTTTGACTTTTCAATTGAAGAAGCGGCTGAGAGTCTAGGAGCGAGTAAGGTGGGTACCTTTTTTACAGTGGTCCTCCCGAATATAAAATCAGGAATCTTAGCAGCTGTCATGATTGCCTTTTTAGAATCCTTCAATAATGTAGACATTTCAGTGTATATGACAGGTCCTGGGGTAAGCACGTTTCCGATTCAGATGCTGACATATGTAGAGAACTACTTTGATCCTACCATTTCAGCTATTTCGGTATTACTCATGATCATTACGGCTTTCTTCATGTTTATAGTTGAACGGCTAATGGGCTTGTCCTATTTCACAAAACGATAAGGAGGTAATAATGGATGGCTTTATTTACATTACAAGATATTTCTGTAGCTTATAATAAACAAAATATTTTAAAAGACTTCAATCTTGAGATTGAAAAAGGAAAGCTAGTTTCTCTTCTTGGCCCTAGCGGCTGTGGAAAAACAACAACTTTGCGTTTAATTGCTGGATTTTTACAGGCAAACGAAGGGAAGTTTTTATTTAAAGATAAGGATTATACGAAAGTACCTGTTAACAAGCGGAACTTTGGCTTTGTGTTTCAAAACTATGCATTATTTCCGCATTTGTCCATTTTCGATAATATTGCATTCGGTCTTCGGCTTAGAAAGATTTCTAAAAGTGAAATTGAAAAGCGTGTTATGAATGTGCTAGAAATTGTTAATCTAAAAGGATTTGAAAAGAGATATCCACAAGAGCTTTCTGGAGGACAAAAGCAGCGAGTTGCGATTGCAAGGGCACTCGTCATTGAACCTGATATCCTATTATTTGACGAGCCTTTGAGTAATCTTGATGCAAATTTGAGGGTGAATATGAGAGTTGAGATTCGCCGTATCCAACAAGAGCTGGGGATTACAACGGTGTATGTTTCGCATGATCAGGAAGAATGTTTCTCCATCTCTGATCAGGTAGCGATTATGAATAAAGGTGTCATTGAGCAGCTCAGCGATCCTGCGTCTATCTACAAATATCCTGAAACCAAATTTGTCGCTGACTTTATCGGTTTTAAAAACTTCATTGATTTTGATAAGCGCGTGGATCACGAGGATAAAATTGAACTTAGTAAGTCGGGTTATGTCTTTGTGATACAAAAGGACGCACAAATGACCAATTTATCTGGAAAAATAGGGGCTATCAGACCGGACGATCTTTTAATTCGGGCAAAAGATATCTCTGAAGTTATTTCGGAAAATAGTATATCTGGCCGAGTTAAAGTTAGCACGTATCTGGGAAGAAGCTTTCAATATGTTGTTGAAACTCCAATAGGAGATTTCACTGTGAACAAGGAAATGACAGAATCTTATCGTGCTGGTCAGGAAATTGTCCTTGAAATTCCGAGAAACCAGATGGTGCTTGTTGATTAGCTTAGGAGGGTAAGTTATGCAAATAGATATGCTGGTAAGAGATATCTACGTTTTTAACAGCTATTTTAAAAGATTTATTAAAGGAAATGCAGCTATCAAAGACGGGAAGTTTTATTATATTGGAGATCGGGAAATAGATACCTTCCAGCCGGATCAGATTATTGATGGGCATGGTAAGTATATGGTTCCAGGTCTGATTGATATCCATTTACACATTGAAAGTACGATGGTAACGCCGTCCACGTTTTCCTACGGGTTAATCAAGAATGGCGTGACAACGATCGTGCCGGAACCACATGAAATGGCCAATATATTCGGAATTTCAGGTGTTAAGGAAATGATTAAAGCGAGTAAAGATTGCGTAGCAGATATGTTTTATGCAATCCCGAGTTCTGTTCCTGCGACGTCGATGGAAACAACAGGCGGTTCTATTGAAATTAGCGACATAGATGAATTGATCCAAACAGAAGACATTAAATGTCTGGGTGAAATCATGAACTACTATGAGATTATTTCCGACCCGGATTGTAAAACGAATCAGATTTTGTCTCATATCCGTTCTCGTTATCCCGATTTAATAATAGAGGGGCATGTTCCAAAACTGCTCGATTTAGACTTACAAAAGATAGCATATGCCGGAGTAAATTCAGATCACACCCACCAAACAGTGGAAGGAATGGATGCTAGGATTGCTGCTGGAATGTTTCTTGAGATTCAAGAAAAATCAATGACTAAAGAAGTTATCGATTACTTAAAGGAAAAACAAGTAGATGAACATTTCTGCTTTGTCACCGATGATGTTATGACTGACTCTCTTCAAAAAATAGGACATCTCAATGTCCTATTAAAGAAAGCGATACAAATGGGCTTGTCCCCGGAAAAAGCTATTTATGCGTGCACTTACACACCTGCACAGCGGATGAGAATGTATGACCGGGGTACCATTGCACCAGGGAAAGTGGCTGATTTTCTGCTTGTATCAAACTTGGAAACCTTTGACATTGAACAGGTATACAAAAAAGGTGAGCTTGTTTATGAATCTTCACAGCCATATGTGCAGGTAGTAAAGGAGAGACAATTCCCTGAAGCGTTTTATCAAAGTGTGAAGCTTGAAGCACTTACAGAAGACGATTTTGATGTCCCACTTTCACACAAGCATGACCGCTGCAAATGCCGCATTATAAACGTGCAGAATGGTTCAACTTTTACAAGTGAGACACATGATATGCTTGATATAAGAGATGGTAAGTTATGCTGGGAAGAAAGCTCTTACGGTTTAATCGCAACATTTGAACGATACGGAAAAAACGGTAATCGTGCGCATGGGTTAATCACAGGGGATGTTTTAAAGCGGGGAGCAGTCGCCACCACCTATTCCCATGATAACCATAATCTATTGGTGATTGGTCGCAATAAGCAGGATATGCTGATTGCCGCAAACGAAGTAATAAGGAAGCAAGGCGGAGTCTGTTGCGTAGAAGATGGTAAAGTCCTTTCCATGATTCCTCTCCCGGTAGGAGGAATTCTTTCGGAAGAGCCATTAGACATTGTATCGGAACAGGTTCAGCATCTAACTAATGCTCTTAAGTCGTTAGGATATGAACATTACAATGTAATTATGTCATTGAGCACTTTATCGCTTCCTGTCAGCCCGGCTCTAAAAATAACTGACCATGGATTAATCAACGTAAATGAAGGGAAAATTGTCCCTCTTATAGTAAGTGATGAGGATTAGTTTAGTATATAAATCCTTTCTACATTAAATCAGGGAAAAAACTGATACCAAAAACCATGTAAAGTGGGGTTGGCTCAGTTTTTTCTCTTTTTAATCCAGTATTGTATTTTTGATAATTTTTGCACTGCATCAGTTTTTTGGCCTGAATATTTGGCTTTCCTATCCAGCTGCCAATTTAAGCTGATAAATATTTTATCTGAATGGTTATTGAATTTCATTGACTCTTTTTTACTGATATGGTATAATTTTTCCAATCTAAGAAAAGGTGTGGTGTTTTATGTCGGGAGTAGGTATCAACTAATTTAGTTGAATAAGGTTTTTTAATCACTGGTTTATCAGTGCATTAAGTGTGCCTTTTTTTACAGTGTAAATATGCACTGTAAATACCTACCTTAAGACTGCTTCCTTTTCCATAATCGTGTAACATAAAGGTGTTACGACGAAAAGCATGGTGGGATTTGTCCTGCCATGCTTTTTCGTTGTAAGTAGGTCTATTTGACCTGCCGATTTTGTTATCGATAAAGGTCCTTATTATCTATAAGGCCGATGCCCGCAGGAGCTTTCTACTCAAATGAATGGCTGTCAATGCAGCCTGTTCATTTGTAAAGGTAGGAGGACTTTTGCGGGCATTTTTTTGGAATCAAGGATTTTTAATCTCTCACTCATTCAAGGAGGCAATCATAATGAATAAGATGACATATGAAAAATTACAATATATAGAACTGAAAGAAATGGTAAAAAAACATTGCATAAGTGGTTTAGGAAAAGCGTTGTTGGATCGGCTTCAGCCAAGTACTCAGTTGAATGTGGTTAAAATTCGTTTAAACGAGACGACTGAGGCGAGGAATTTACTGAATGCTGAAAACCATATTCCCTTAAAAGGCATATCTAATGTTGGATACCAAATTGAAAAGCTAGAAAAAGGAATGATTTTAGAACCATCAGAGTTAGTTGCAATAGCAGATTTTTTAAGAGGCTGCAGGAATATTAAGAAATTTATGAAAGATAAAGAATTCTTCGCACCCACATTGCATGCCTATGCTCACTCCATGACTGAATTCAGGAGTATTGAAGAAGATATTCAATTCGTTATAAAAGGAAATATGGTTGTTTCCGAAGCGAGTAAGGATTTGAAGCGCATTCGAAACCAAATAGTTAAGACAGAAAGTAAAATAGAGGAACGCTTAAATAAATTTTTAAAGAGTGGGGCGAACAAAGAGTTCATTCAGGAGTTTTTTATCAGTAAAAAAGATGATCGCTTTACGATCCCGATTAAAGCTTCTTATAAAAATCAAGTGGCTGGAACAATCGTGGAAGTATCATCTAAAGGGGCAACAGTGTTCATTGAACCAGCATCTGTGACCAAATTAAATGTAGAATTAGCAAGTTTAAAAGCTGAAGAATCGATGGAAGTGTATCAACTTTTAGCAACTCTAACCGGCACGATTTACGAGGAACTGAAACCAATAAAAATAAATATAGAACTAATCAGTCAATACGACATGATTTTCGCAAAAGCAAAGTTCAGTAAAAGCATGGATGCCATTGAACCGAAAATAAATAATCATGGTTATATTCAGTTAAAAGGTTGTAAACATCCTCTTTTACCCCAAAATAGCGTACCTTTGGATTTTGAGATTGGTAAGGACTATCGCAGCTTGATTATTACAGGTCCTAATGCCGGCGGTAAAACAGTGGTCCTGAAAACAATCGGTATCCTTACATTGGCTGTTATGTCAGGGCTTCATGTTGCAGGAAACGTGGGGACGGAACTTGCAGTCTTTGATCAAGTATTTGTCGATATCGGCGATAATCAAAGTATTGAAAATGCACTCAGTACTTTTTCATCACATATGAAAAACATCTCAGAAATCATGGGAGCATTAACCAATAATTCATTGCTGTTATTCGATGAAATAGGGAGCGGGACGGAACCGAATGAAGGCGCAGCTCTAGCTATTGCAATACTCGAGGAATTTTATCAAATGGGCTGCATAACAGTTGCAACAACCCATTATGGTGAAATTAAACGCTATTCGGAAATACACAGTGATTTTATGAATGCTGCCATGCAGTTCAATAGTGAAACACTAGAGCCAAAGTATAAGCTTTTGATCGGTCAATCCGGGGAAAGTAACGCCCTTTGGATAGCAAAAAAAATGGATGTGCGCGAAAAGGTTTTGCAAAAGGCAACGCTTTATATCGAGAATAAAGACTATGACTTGAACCGTATCCAAGAAGGTAAAATCAAAAAACCGAAAGTAGCGGCAGTTCCAAAGGAAGCATTGTATGAATTTGAAGTTGGAGACAAGGTAAAGTTAACTGAACTGAATGGTTATGGCATTGTATATAAAAAAATGGATTCTTACAATAATGTAGTTGTGCTTTTCGAAGATACATTCATAGAGGTTCACGTTAATAGAATGGAGCTTGAAATAAAAGCCAGCGATTTATATCCTGAAGGCTATGACCTGAATTCTTTATTTGTCAGTTACAAAGAAAGGAAATTGAAGCGGGACCTTGAAAGAGGATCCAAAAAGGCGTTGAAGAATGTAGCAGCGGATATACGGAAGAAACTTGGTGAATAGTACGGTCATGAGACAGTAGATAAACCATTTTATATCAAACCAAAGTGCAAAAAAGCCTCTAAATGATAGGCTTTTTTGCATATTATTCGTGTACTTTTGCTTACAGGCACTGCCAAAAGTCTATTTTTGATTATTACTGATTTCTTTTACACTATCATTATATAGATTAATTAATTCTGCATTTTGCTTATTCATTTTTTTCACATTCTTATTAATCGTTGCCAATTCCCATAGTACAGCTAATCCAAAGATTATCATAAGCGATAAGTAATCCATTGTTGTCCTCCCAATTGATGTTTTGTACCTTTATAATTAAGCGATTCTTTTTACTTTCCTTGGATTCAATTCTTCAACTTGGGAAGGCAAGTTTTTTCTTTGATAATAATTGTTTTGAATCAATGCATATATCACTAAAAAAGTTCCCAGTAATTCGAATGATGTAAGTGATCCCCCTTGGATAAAAACAATGACTAACGTGGTTATCGGAACTACATTGATAAATAGAATTCCATTAATGGGAGTTAAAAGTTTAATACCTAAATTCCAGCTTAATAGTGCTATGGCACCGGGGAAAATAATCATAAAAATCATCTCACCATAAATGGATTCAATAACCTCTGCTGTAGGGACGGACAGGCCCAGTACAGTTGCAAAGAATGTTATGATTCCTGATACAGATGTTCCTAAAATGCACGTTAAAGTCGAATAGCGGAGTGTTGACCATCCACTAAACTGGTTGCCGCCCATCGTATATATAACCCATCCTATAACCCCAATAAGAATGAAAAGGATAGGAATGATGCTGTCTTTCAATAAAAATAGGAATGATAAGTTTCCATTGGTAATAACAAGAATGGCCCCTATTAAGGCAAGGAGCATACTGGCGATGGTATATTTCATGGGTCTTGCATTTTTGAAAACCCACATTATCATAATTGAAATCATAGGCATTAATGATTCCATGATGGAAGCAACAATTACCCCGTTATGGCCCAGTAAGTCTTGACCTGAGAAAATGAGAAAATTGTATACTGTAAACGCCATCGTTCCAAAAAACAATAAATTCTTTCCTTTACCTTCCAAGCAAAAAGACTTCTTTCCCTCTTTAATTAAAAGCAATATCCCTAAAATTATGCTAACAGCTAAATATCGCAGAAAAGAGAAATAAATAGGATCAATATATCTTAGTGCCCTTTCTGCAACTGGAAACATGGCTCCCCAAGAAATACTGGCTGTCAAACATAAAAGTGCACCGATTAAAACTTGATTTTTCTTCATTAAAAGCTTCCCCTCAAAAAAATAATGATTGATTAAATTCCTATACACACCTTATGATAAAGTCATTATCATGTAAAATGACTTAAAATGAATATAACCATCATTATTAATGATATTTTGGAAAGGGGGGTCACTTATATGGAAATGAGGGATTTGCAAATATTCCAGTGTGTCGCTAAATATGGAAGCATAAGTAAGGCAGCTGTTGAGTTAAATTACGTCCAATCCAATGTAACGGCGAGGATTAAGCATCTGGAGCATGAGTTACGGACGCCTTTATTCAATAGGCATAAACGTGGTATGTCTTTAACTGCAGAGGCACGAAAAATGCTGGAGTATGTAAACAAGATTTTGCTTGATATGGAAGAACTCAAGCAAGTATTCCTGGATAGTGAAACACCTACAGGGATATTGAACATCGGTACAGTTGAAACGGTCAGCGGTCTTCCTAAGATTCTAGCCTCTTATCATAAACAGTATCCAAATGTCGATTTATCCATAAAGGCTGGGTTAACAGAGGATTTAATTAAAGATGTTATTGATCATAGGCTAGATGGCGCATTTGTTACAGGACCGATTAAACATCCACTCATTCAGCAATACGATGTGTGTACAGAAAAACTTGTTTTAGTTACAAGAAATGAAACATTAAACCTTGAAGAATTTTTAACAGAACCAATTTTAGTATTCAGTCAGGGGTGTGGATATCGCTCTAAACTAGAACAATGGTTGAAAGAAGAAGAAGTGATGCCTAAAAGGATTATGGAGTTCAATGTATTAGAGACCATCTTAACCAGCGTAACACTCGGCCTTGGCATAACCCTCGTACCACAATCAGCGGTAAATCACCTTGCAGCCAATGAAAATGTGCATGTTCATGCAATTCCAGAAGAGTACGGCAATATTTCGACTGTCTTCATTCACCGTAAAGATGCTTATTTGACAAACTCCATGCAAAGCTTCTTACAAACAATTGAAGCTCATCATGAATGTACGGTTAAACAGATTTAATCAAAAGCTTGGAACCATTCCTGAGCCAATATGAAATCATATCTCTTTACATAGAATGATTAAGGATCGCTGAAACTTGGGCCTGTCCCGAACATGCAAGAAATAATAGCAAACAGACGATTTTCCCCTTGGATTAGGTAAAATCGTCTTTTCCATTCCAAAAATACTAGCAGGAGTTTTATGTATACAAGTAGTTAGGAAGTTAGGAAACGCGTGTGCCCAAGGAATAACTGGTCTCAGGTTCATGGGGGAGTCCCTATGACTATTAAGTAGCTAACGTAAAACCAGATTCGACAATGATTTCTTTGCTGTTGTAAGATGAATGAAAAAGCCAGAAAAGGGGTGAATGATTTGGTTCTATTATTACCGTCGTTGATTGAAAAAGTAGGGATCATCGTGATTGCTGCATTCCTGCTTTCTTATATGAAACCCTTTCGGCAAATGATTGGTCATGAACATCAAATGTCAAAGAAAATCATGCTCATAGCACTTTTTGGGGCATTCGGAATTATAAGTAACTATACAGGAGTCGAAATTGGGAATCATGTAATACCAGAAAGTGTTTGGCATACTGAGATAGCTCCCGATAACGCTATTGCGAATACGCGGATCATGGGAGTAGCAATCGGTGGTTTGCTAGGGGGACCATTTGTTGGTTTAGGTGTCGGTTTGATTGCAGGGTTGCACCGTTATTCTCTTGGAGGTTTTACAGCGGGGGCTTGTGCGATAGCAGCAATTTTGGCTGGAGTCTTATCGGGGTTTTTAGGTAATAGGCGCCGAAAGTATGGGATGATCACTCCCTGGTTTGCTCTTCCTATTTGTATGGCCTTAGAAGCGATTCAAATGGTCATTATACTATTAACCGCTAAACCATTTGAAAGGGCGTGGGAGCTCGTAGAAGTAATCGGACTCCCTATGATTATTATCAACGGGTTTGGCACTTTGCTATTTATGCTCATCATTCAATCCACTATGAGGGATGAAGCACGGACGCGGGCTGTACAAACGAACCTTGCGTTTTTGATTGCTGATCAGACATTGCCTTATTTCCGACAAGGATTAAATCAAACTTCCTGTAAGAAAATAGCACAAATCATTTTGGGGCTGACTGAAGCCGACGCTGTGGCCATAACCAATGAACACAGTGTCCTTGCTCATGTGGGTGCTGCTTCTGATCACCATGTCCCAAAGGAGGGAATAGCTACAGGCTTAACAAGAAAAGCCCTTGAACAAGGCAAAATTATTATAGCTAAAACAAGAAAGGATATTTATTGTTTCCATGAACTTTGTCCATTGCAAGCTGCCGTAGTCCTGCCATTGCAAGTCCAACAGAAAACGGTCGGAACTTTGAAGATGTATTTCAAGCATCCCGATAAATTAAGCCAAGTAGAACAAGAGTTAGCTGAGGGATTGGCGAAACTATTTTCCACACAATTGGAACTAGCCGAAGCGGAAATGCAAACGAAATTATTAAAAGATGCTGAAATCAAGGCTTTACAGGCCCAAGTCCACCCTCATTTCTTGTTTAATGCGATCAACACGATATCTGTTTTATGCCGGACTGATGTAGAGAAAGCAAGAAATTTATTGTTGGAGCTAAGTGCCTTTTTTCGTAGCAATTTACAAGGTGCTCGTCAAATACTAATTCCGCTTGAAAAAGAATTAGAGCATGTCAACGCTTATTTATCACTAGAGCAGGCCCGATTTCCAAATAAATATCATATCGTGTATCGAATTGAGCCAAGTCTTAAAGAAGTTCTGTTGCCTCCATTTACGTTACAGCCACTTGTTGAAAATGCGATACACCATGCCTTTCCACATGTGAAGAGCAATGTTGAAATTATCATTCATGTATATTTTAAAAACGAAATGATGTGTATTGTTGTAGAAGATAACGGGAAAGGGATTTCAAGCGAGAAATTAGATGAATTAGGTAAACATGCTGTAAAATCTAATAAAGGAACAGGAACCGCCCTTTATAATATCAGTGAACGGCTAGAAGGTATATATAATGGTCATGCCAGCCTCTCTATTGAAAGTGAAACTGGTCATGGAACACAAGTGAAAATATCAATCCCACTTAACGAAAAAGGAGTATATGTCAACGATGATGAAAGCATTTATCGTAGAAGATGAACCACTGGCAAGAGATGAATTGAAATATCTTCTGAAGAGAAGCAGACAGGTTGAAGTTGTGGGCGAGGCTGATGGGATAGAAGAAGCCATGAGGGATATCCCTCGATTGAATCCTGATCTTGTCTTTTTGGATATTGAGCTTGCGGAGGGAAATGGTTTACTATTGGCTAAACAATTAGTAGAACTAGACCCTGCGCCTTCGATTATTTTTGCGACGGCTTATGACGAGTTTGCCCTTCAAGCCTTTGAATTATATGCTTTTGATTATCTATTAAAGCCATTTAATGAAAAAAGAATTCGTCAAACTTTGGATAAAATTATGAAACTCCATAAGATCGGGGAAGACGAATCTAGGATAAAATCTCCTGATAATCGAACCGCGGTTGAACAAACAAGTAAATTGGCTGTTGTAATAGATGATCGGATTGTCTTGATTGATAGGGACAACATTATATTTTTAGGATTCATAGAAGGAAAGACAATCATTAAAACCGAGGATAATGAATATAAAATAGGTGACCCTCTCATTGTGCTTGAAAGGAAGCTCGACAATCGCTCTTTTTTACGCGTGCATCGCAGTTTCATTGTAAATATTGTCCATATATTAGAAATACAACCTTGGTTCAACTCGACTTATAACCTCATTATGAGTGATGGATCAAACATTCCAGTAAGTCGCACATATGTGAAAGAGCTAAAGCAGCTTATTGGTTTTTAATATTTTAACAATTCTGCATTTTAACTTCTTTATTTTGCAACCCATCCCTCATTATTTGCATTATAACTTGAAAACCATTTGAATCCGCTTTCATTGTGATATCATCATTTTACGATGTAAGAAATAGAGGGGGTTCAAAAATGAATGCGGTTCCAATCGTCATAGGCTCCATTTGTATTTTAATGATTGCCTACCGTTTATACGGGACATTCATAGCACTCAAAGTGTTAAAGCTCGATGATTCTAAGCCGACTCCGGCTCATAAATTAGAAGATGGAAAAGATTATGTACCAACAAATAAATGGGTGGCATTTGGCCACCATTTTGCAGCCATTGCAGCTGCTGGTCCACTTGTGGGCCCCATCTTGGCTGCACAATTCGGCTATTTGCCAAGTTTATTATGGCTTTTAATCGGAGCTGTAATCGGGGGAGCCGTCCATGATGCCGTGGTGCTTTTTGCGTCCATGCGTAAAGACGGTAAATCCCTATCGGAAGTAGCGAAAGAAGAACTTGGACCTGCAGCAGGCTTCTGTACAGGACTAGCGATGCTTTTTATCATTACTATTACGATGGCAGGACTTTCAATGGTCGTTCTGCATGCTTTAGAAAATAACCCATGGGGGACCTTTGCTGTTGGGATTACAATTCCTATCGCAATGGGTGTTGGGATTTACCATAAAAAAACTGGCAATCTAAAAGGTGCCACCATTGTCGGGTTCGGGCTCATTATGGCCGGGATTTTACTTGGGCCTAACATTCAAGGTACAGCACTTGGGGAATTATTGACACTAGAAGCAAGCACACTTGCTATTATTCTACCAATCTATGCTTTCTTCGCAGCCGCATTACCGGTTTGGCTGCTGCTCGCACCGCGTGATTACTTGAGTACATTTATGAAAATTGGTGTGTTTGCCGCATTGATAATCGGCGTTTTCGTGGTAAATCCAGAGATACAATTTCCTGCGGTTACGGAATTCATTAATGGCGGAGGTCCGATTGTTGCCGGTCCGGTTTGGCCATTTATTTCAATAACCATTGCCTGTGGTGCCATTTCAGGATTCCATGCATTTGTTGGATCAGGCACAACTCCAAAAATGTTAAATCGCTGGAGTGATATAAAATCCGTTGGTTTCGGTGCGATGCTTGTAGAATGTGTAGTTGCCATTATGGCATTGATTGCTGCAGTTTCCCTGCAACCAGGCGATTATTTTGCCATTAACTCCTCACCTGAAGTATTTCAAACATTAGGCATGGAAACCGTACATCTTAACGAACTTAGTGAGGAAATTGGCATTAATCTTGAGGGAAGAACAGGTGGGGCAGTTACACTTGCTGTTGGGATGACCTATATTTTTACCGAAATTCCCTTCTTTGACAAGTTGGCTTCATTTTTCTTCCAATTCGTCATCATGTTCGAGGCGGTCTTTATACTAACCGCAATCGACTCTGGGACACGTGTTGCCCGTTACTTAATCCAGGACTTCTTCGGAGAGTTTTATAAACCATTAAAGAAAGTCGACTGGTTACCGGGTAACATCTTCGCCAGTGCGTTAGCCTGCTTTATTTGGGGCTATCTTCTCTACTCTGGTGACATTGGTTCAATTTGGGCACTCTTTGGTGTATCAAATCAGCTTATGGCCTCGATTGGACTCATCATCGGTGCGACTGTCGTCTTAAAAATTGCAGACAAACGTTGGTATATATGGACATGCCTCGTACCTCTTGCCTACTTATATGTAACGGTTAATGTAGCGGGGTACTGGATGGTAAGAAACGTATACTTAAATCCAGAATCTGCAGGATTTAGTATCTTAAATGGTGTATTATCTATCACCATGTTATGCCTAGGATTAGTCATTCTTATTTCAGCCTTGAAAAAATGGCGGGAGCTTTGGAAGATCCCACAAGCCGAACTTTTGGAAAAGTCAGCATAATGTTAAAGAATCCGGGCGAAAGTTGCCCGGGTTTTTTAGATTCATTTATATCCAATCAACTTCAAAAGAATATTGTGAACAGAAAAAAAACGACCTAATGTCTAAAATATCTAAACAGTATATCGGTTAAAAAGCTTTTATTTCCCGATTCATGACATTTATTTTAAAGTAAAGGAACTTGAGCCTGAAAAAGGAAAGTATCAATAACCCCAACTTTGTTAATGATAACAAATGAGGAGGTGTGATACTATGGCAAAAGATGTTCTATGTGAAGTGAATAATTGTAAATTTTGGGATTCTGGAAACAAATGTAGTGCTGATGCTATTTATGTAGTTAGTAATAAAGGGAAACAAGCATCTAATAGCGAAGAAACTGATTGCAAAACATTTGATCCAGAAATTTAAATCATCGGGGGTAACCATCATACTGGTTACCCTTCTTTATTTATATTATTGATAACAATTATCATTTTCATTCAAGATTATAGAAATTCATTTTATTTTTTCTGCATGACCTCGTGAGATTGATCGAAATATTAGAGAGATTGAGCGATATCCTCGAGTTTGGGCGATAAATTCGAGAGTTTGAGCTGTTTACTCGTGAATTTAGCAGTTTTACTCGTGAGTTTGAGCTGTTTACTCGTGAATTTGGCCGTTTTGCTCAGAGTTCGCACTTTACTCGTGAATTTAGCAGTTTTACTCGTGAGTTTGAGCAATTTACTCGTGAATTTAGCAGTTTTACTCGTGAGTTTGAGCTGTTTACTTGTGAGTTTGGCCGTTTTGCTCAGAGTTCGCACTTTACTCGTGAATTTAGCAGTTTTACTCGTGAGTTTGAGCAATTTACTCGTGAATTTAGCAGTTTTACTCGTGAGTTTGAGCTGTTTACTTGTGAGTTTGAGCTGTTTACTCGTGAGTTTAGCAGTTTTACTCGTGAGTTTGAGCTGTTTACTCGTGAGTTTGAGCTGTTTACTCGTGAGTTTGAGCTGTTTACTCGTGAGTTTGGCTGTTTCACTCGTGAATTCGCACTTTACTCGTGAATATAGCAGTTTTACTCGTGAGTTTGAGCAATTTACTCGTAAATTTAGCAGTTTTACTCGTGAGTTTGATCGATTACTTTTGAAATGGTCAGCCCATCACCGATTGGAATAAGCAGGGATTCTAATTGAGGATGATTGGCCACAGTTTCATTGAATGTCTTCATAAATGCAGTATAATGTTTAGGTTCAGCATCCTGATCCGCCACACTGCCTCCCACAAGTACGTTATCCATGACGATTAAAGCACCCGGTTCCGCCAGTCTAATGCAATATTGCAGGTAATTTTCATAATTGTCCTTGTCAGCATCTATAAAGAAAAAATCAAATCGCTTGTTATCACCAACGAGTTTTTCAAGGCTTTGCAAAGCTGCTCCGGTCATATATGATACTTGATCGCCAAAGCCAGCTTTGGATAGATTGGCATAAGCTAACTTTGCGTATGACTCTTTTAATTCAAGGGAGGTTAATTTTCCTTCGCTGCCGAATCCCCTGGCAAGGCAAATTCCGCTATAGCCCCCAAGAGCTCCTATTTCCAAAACATTTTTAGCTCCTGAAATGGATATAAGCATGGTAAGAAGTTTTCCAGATGAGGGAGATACCGATATGGACGGCATTCCATTTTCTTGTATGGTCGTAATGACTTCTTCCAAAAGAGCATCTTGGGTATAAAACAATGAATCGATATAACTGTTAATTTGTTTCATTCATTTCAATTCCTTTCTCATCATTATTGGAAGCTTCCTTTTCTTCACTTTTCTTATCGGCTGCCTCACTTTCTTGTATTTCAAATAATTGAATAAATTCGTTGATTAACATATCAATGGCTTTCAATTCACCGACTAAGATTTGGTTTATGGATTGAAACTCTGGTTTATCTAATTGCTCCTTGATGGTTGAACGTTTAAGATTCATCATTTCTAAAAAAGCAATTGCCCTTCCGCGGCGAAACGTTTTTGGACCACGATGGTGTGAACCATGCTCTTTTCCTTTGTGATGCTCACCACGGTGATGTCCCTCTCTCTTGAAATCCTTGAATTTTTCATTTTTCATTATAAAACCCCTTCCTGTGTATACGATTGTATACATATCGTTATGTTTATTATTGTATACAATCGTATACATATTGTCAATTTGGATTCAAATATTTACGCATATCGTGGTATGCTTGGTAAATTTAATATTAAGAAATGTATGATCTTCAAGCTTACATGTAATTCTTTTATTTATAAGGTCCAGGTAAACAAAGAACCCGTTTATATCTTCTGGAAAAACATCATTATAAAAAGTAATGGTAACAGGCTAAATGAATTCCATAGAATAATCCTATAGTAGTCTAGTGAAGGGAAGTAAAAAATATACGTCTTATTTATTAAACCTACATACGTACATGAACGAAAAAATCTTAAACAAGTGAATGCCGTAATGTGCACAAATGTTTATAGAGTATATTGTTGTGCAGTCCATGTGACAACAATCGGACTTAGAAACGATTCATTTTCAATAAGAAGTAAGATATCGTAGAAGCAGGGAGAGGGATAAGAGAATGTTTTTAGATGAAAGAAGCGCCAATTTACTAAAACTATTACAGCATTCGCCCATTTCAAAAATGAAAGAACTTGAAGCACAAACCGGTCTGACAAGAAGGCAAATACAATATGGCCTGAATAAAGCGAATGACTGGCTCCAATTTCAAGGATATCAGCCCATTCAATATAATCGTGAAACAGGCTATTCCTTTTCTGGAAACATCAGAGATGAAGAATTGAACGTAAAACTGACAAAACGCAATTATATATTTTCAGAGACAGATAGAGAAAAAGTATTTTACCTCATGATTTTACTAAGCCAGGAAGAATTATCGGTCTATCATTTCCAATCGATCACAGGGCTTTCTCGAAATACTGTGTTGAAAGATTTAAAGCGGCTTAAGGAGAAAAACAAGAACATAGCGCTTAAGATCCAGTATTCCAAACAAGATGGTTACGTGATGAAGGGTGAAAGTCGATTAAAGAGATATATCATCGAACATCTCGTACATGATGTACTGAACAGCCCAAATAGTGAATTGATCTTGGAGTGCATATGGGGAAATCAAGAAAAACAAATAAGCTCAATCCGGTTACAGCTTGAAAGAATCGAGCGTAAATTGGGCATTACCTTTACGGATGAGCGGCTTTATGAACTGACATATTTGTTTTTATGTACAGATCAGCTCATTGGAAAAGGAGAAGAATTACAATCTGATCAGAGCTGGGCGCCTTTTGTTACAACTGAAGAATATAAAATGGTTGAGGAAATGACCAAAACCGATGCTTTTCAATCAATATGGAGCGAAACGGAAAATTTATACGCAACCTTACATTTACTAAGTATGAATAGAACGAAGGATATTTCCCCTCTTAAGGATGATGAAGTCATTCAACATCTTTTGCAGGAGATTGTGGAAGAGTTTGAGAGATTGGCTTTTGTTCATTTACATGATAAAGAACAGCTATGCCAACAATTGTACGTTCATTTTAAACCGGCTTATCATCGTCTAAAATATGGGCTCCCACAAATGAATCTGATGACAGAACGGGTGCAGAAGGTCTATCCTGAACTGCATCATCTGACCAAAAAATCTCTATGGTTATTAGAAAAAGAGATTGGCCGTTCAGTATCTGAAGAAGAAATAGCATACTTTACTATTTATTTTGGCGGATGGCTGCGCAAGCAAGGGACAACATTGGATGATCGAAAAAGAGCGATTGTTGTATGCCCGAATGGTATAGGAATCAGCAATATTCTCATTTATACATTGAGAGAATTGTTTCCGGATATTTTGTTTCTGGATGTTTTGTCTGTTCGAAATGCCGCTGAGTATCAACTGTCGTACGATCTTGTTTTTTCAACGGTGCATATGAGAACAAAAGCAACTTTATTTGTTGTACCGCCTATTTTAGAAATGCAGGACAAACATAAGCTGCGTCAGCAAGTCATGCAGGAATTGTATGGGTATACGACGGACAATGTAGATGTTGCAGCATTATTAAAAGTCATTTCCAAGTATGCAACCATTCATGAACCGGATCAGCTTGAAAAGGCACTTCAATCAAATGTGTATAATCACACACCAAAAGTAACCCAATTTTCTTTAAAGGAGGCAGAGAAGCCTGTGTTAGAAGAATTACTCAACATACAAACGATTCAATTAAAGTCGCATGTTTCAGATTGGAAAGAAGCCATTCAAGTCGCGGCCAAGCCTCTCGTGGATTTAGGAACTGTCGAAGAGCGATATGTGGAAGCCATGATTGAGGCTATCGAAACGAATGGCCCATATGTGGTCATCACGCCTGGAGTGGCTATACCTCATGCGCGTCCGGAGCAGGGAGTTCGCTCTTTATCCATGAGTCTATTGAAATTGGACGAACCTGTGGACTTCGCACCAAATAAACCGGTCCGGCTGATTATTGTTTTGGCAGCTGTAGATAACGATTCGCATTTGCGGGCATTAATTCAGCTCACTCAATTATTGAATGAACCAGCTAATATTGAGGAGATTTTACAGACTGCAGATAAATCTGTACTTATGGAGTATGTTCATAAATATTCAAAGGAGGAAGCGGAATGAAAATCATGGTAGTGTGCGGAAACGGATTAGGCAGCAGTTTCATAATGGAAATGAATGTGAAAAAAGCATTAACGGAAATGGGAAAAACAGCGGAGGTAGATCATACAGACCTTACATCTGCAAAAACAGTGCAAGCGGATATTTTCCTTGGAGCAGCGGATATTGTAGGCCAGCTAGATGATGGAACCCGAACAATCGTTACGCTTGAAAATATGATGAGCATTCCTGAAATCAAATCTAAATTAGAGTCGCATTTAGGATAAAAAAAGGAGAGATTGATATGAAGAAAATCATGGTAGTGTGCGGGAACGGATTAGGCAGCAGTTTCATTATGGAGATGAATGTGAAAAAGGCATTAACGGAAATGGGAAAAACGGCGGAGGTAGATCATACAGATCTAACATCCGCAAAAACGGTACAGGCGGATATTTTCCTTGGAGCAGCGGATATTGTAGGTCAGCTTGATGATGGGACTCGTACGATTGTTACCCTGGAAAACATGATGAGCATTCCTGAAATTACATCGAAATTAGCGTCACATCTGTAATTTAAAACAGAATGAAGAGGGGGAGAGGCAATGCTGGAACTGATCATGAATGACATCTTAGGTACACCTTCCATACTAGTAGGGCTGTTTGCTCTCATTGGCTTGCTGTTACAGCGAAAGTCCAGTGCTGATGTTGTATCCGGAACGCTAAAAACAGTTATGGGCTTCATTATCATTGGAGCGGGAGCGACAGTACTTGTTGGCGCCCTTGATATATTCAGTCAAATGTTCGATCATGCGTTCAATGTTCAAGGCGTCATACCAAATAACGAGGCCATTGTCGCAGCAGCACAAAGTGATTTTGGTACTTCGACTGCACTTATTATGGTATTTGGTATGGTTGTCAATGTTTTACTAGCTCGTTTCACGCCATTTAAATATATATTTTTAACTGGCCATCATACATTATTTATGGCTTGTTTAATTGCGGTGACCCTGTCGGTCGGAGGGCTTAACGGTGTTCCGCTTATCCTGGTCGGTTCTATTATATTAGGGGTATGCATGGTGTTGTTCCCTGCTATCCTTCAACCATACGTACGGAAGATTACCGGAAGCGATGATTTTGCCATCGGCCACTTTGGAACGATCGGGTATTTTGTTTCCGCTACTGTTGGAAAATGGTTTGGAAATAAGGAAAAGACGACGGAGCAGATTAAGGTTCCTAAATCTTTAGGATTTTTAAGGGACACTTCAGTCGCTGTATCATTAACGATGACATTGTTCTTTGTGATTGTTGCGTTGTTTGCGGGTCAAGACTATATTGAAACGAAACTATCCGGTGGTTCTAACTTCATCGTATTTTCATTCATCCAGGCCATTACATTTGCGGCCGGTGTGTACATCATTCTTGCGGGGGTACGGATGTTAATTGCTGAAATCGTTCCTGCCTTCAAAGGGATTGCGGATAAAGTGGCACCTGATACAAAGCCAGCGTTAGATTGTCCAACCATCTTTCCATTTGCTCCAAACGCAGTGATCATCGGGTTCTTATTCAGTTTTTTAGCTGGACTATTATCCATGTTCCTTCTTCCGGCAATAGGATTAAAAGTTATCGTTCCAGGGCTCGTACCACATTTCTTTACCGGGGCAGCTGCCGGTGTATTTGGAAATGCTACGGGTGGCCGACGTGGAGCGATGCTAGGATCATTTGCCAACGGAATCATTATTAGTTTTCTGCCGGCGGTTCTCTTGGTCTTCTTAGGAGATGTAGGGTTTGAAGGTACCACATTTGGTGATTCAGACTTCGGTGTGGTTGGTCTCTTAATTCTAAGTATTATGAAACTATTAGGATTATCTTAATCTGATATTGAATAAGGAAAAAATCATATATCTGCCAACAGCCTAAGATCTTATAGATAGTAGGCTGTTGGTATTTTTATTACATAATAGAAATTTATCATTTCCCGCCAGAAGACTCCCTCTTCAAGCGTGTGAAGGGCGAGAGCCCAACGGTAAGGGGGAGATGAATGGCCGGTTGGCATAAGCCAAAGTAATCTTTTGACAAACGTATGTTCCTTGGTTAATAATAACTATAAGGGGGTGAAACCAATGGTCGTAAACAAAGCTTATAAATTTCGAATCTATCCAACTAAAGAACAATTAGTTCTAATCAATAAAACGATCGGCTGCTCCCGTTTTGTCTATAACTTCTTTTTAGGCAAACAAAAGGAGAAAGATGCCTACTGGTATATCTGTGAAGAAATGAAGCAGAACGGCCAATTACCCTCTAATGAATGGAAAGGTTCTTTTCTGAATAAATACGCAACAATCAAAGAACTTCCAGCTTTAAAGAAAGAGTATTCTTTCCTGAAAGAAGTAGACAGTATTGCCTTACAGAAATCGGTGGAAAATCTAGCAGATTCCTATAGTCGATATTATAAAAAGCAAAACAGGTCACCACGCTTCAAATCGAAAAAGAATCCTATCCAGTCCTACACGACTAAACATACGAATGGAAATATCGGAATAATTGGAAACAAAATCAAATTGCCAAAACTCGGTCTAGTTCGTTTTGCTAAAAGCCGCGAAGTCGAAGGGCGAATCATCAATGCCACAATCAGGCGGAACCCTTCGGGTAAATATTTCATTTCCGTTTTAGCCGAAACCAATGTACAAGTACTTCCTAAAACGAATCGTTCGTGCGGTGTAGATGTTGGTTTGAAGAACTTTGCTATTCTTTCAGATGGTACGGTCTATCAAAACCCAAAATTCTTCCGGACGGTCGAAAAAAAATTGGCCAAAGCACAACGGATTCTTTCAAGGCGACAAGAAATAGCCTTGAATCAAAATAAACCATTGACTGAAGCCAAAAACTATCAAAAACAAAAACGAAAAGTGGCTATCCTACACGAAAAAATTTCAAATGCCCGAATGGATTACTTACATAAAGTTTCTACCGAAATCATCAAAAACCACGATGTTATTGGAATGGAAAACTTTCAAGTGTCGAATATAATGAAAAGTCACAAACTAGCTAAAGCTATTAGTGAAGTATCTTGGTACCAATTCAAAAAAATGTTGGAATACAAAGCAAAATGGTATGGTAAACAAATCGTGACCGTATCTAAAACGTTTGCTTCTAGCCAATTGTGTTCTAGCTGCGGTTACCAAAATAAAGACGTTAAACATCTGAATCTTCGTGAATGGGATTGTCCTTTTTGTTCTACTCACCACGATCGAGATATTAACGCAGGACTCAATCTAATGAATGAAGCCATAAGGCTTCTAACCGTAGGAACTACGGGAGTAGCCTAATTAAAAATTGGCCGATAGGCTAATGTTCTTAGGAATCCCCCACTTCAATCAGACCATAAGGTCGATAAGTGGTGGGTAGTTCAAGAGGTGATGGTATGGATTATAAAGTAATTGTACTAGATTTGGATGGCACGACACTGAATGAAATGAATACGGTGAATGAGACACTGAAAAATTACTTAATCGAACTTAGAGAAAGTGGAAAGTTGATTTTTATTGCAACGGGAAGAACGTTAAAAGAAGTAAGAGACGTTTTGCCGGCTGATTTGAAAGTGGATGGAATGGTAACTGCGAATGGAATGTCTGCATTTATTGGAAAGAAGCAGATTGTCGAACACACTCTGTCGCCTGAACTTGTGGAAGAATTGGTCGCCAAAGCAGGAGAGGGAGAGATTTATTACGAAGTTCATCCGAACGACGGATCACGGATGGCATTACTTAAAGATAAAGTCTTTATGGTTAAACAGGGTTTGGGGCCCAAGCCTGCAACAGTCGAAGAAAATGAATGGCTATCAAGACAGGATGCAATGGATGGGAAAATCCACTGGTCAGAACAATTAGATATAAAAAGTGTCGCCAAAATCTACTTTTTCAGCAATGAAATGAATGTCATTCGGAAATGGAAAGCAGATTTGGAAAAGATCAAGCAGTATAATGCTTTTACGACTGCTTCTTCTACGCATCACAACGTGGAAGTGACTGTGGAAGGTGTCTCAAAAGCAACAGGCGTTCAAATATTACTGAAGCATTTCCAGCTAGCACCGGAAAATATCCTGGCAGTAGGCGATGGAGAAAATGACCTCCCTCTATTTAAACTCGCTGGGCATTGTACGGCCATGAAAAATGCCACTGACCTTGTCAAAGAACAAGCCGATGAAGTGACAGAGTATTCTTATAGAGAAGATGGCTTGTATCGCTTTTTGAAGAAAATGTTTCAATTACCTTAAGAAAGAACCCCTTGCTGTAGAGGAAGTACCCATAACGTTCATCTATTCTATGTGTCAATCAATCTGACTTATGTAAACTTTAAAAACCCTAACTATCTCTTTTAGTTAGGGTTTTTTACGGAATTTCTAGGTCTACTTCAAGCCTTGCCTAATCCTTTCTTTTATAATCTAACCGGTTTACGTCACGAATCAGTGGTTAAAACTGTAAACGATAAAATGCATGCAGGTTGTCTTAATGGTCATAATGATTTTTAATCACAAAACTTTTTTAATATTGACGGTATCAATCCCTGACTTTATCATAACAACAGTAATGATAATCATTTTCAATTATGATTATCTCGTTGGAGAATTAGTTAAATAGGTATAGAAGACACAAGGGGTGCAAAAAATGCGAGGATTTAATAAAGTAAGAACATTTGGAGGGGGAATATTAATCCTGTTATTTACTATTATGATGTTGTTAACAGGATGTAATACCTCTCAAAAAACGACAGAAGCAGAGAAGAAACAGAATTCTGCCGAAACAAAAAATCAAGAAATAAGAACAATTAAGCATGAAATGGGAGAAACAGAAATTCAAAATACTCCTACAAAAATCGTTACACTTGAGTTATCTTTCGTTGATTCTTTAAATGCTCTAGGAATAAACCCTATTGGAATTTCAGATGACAACAAAAAAGATATGATTACAAAACTTGTAGGTAAAGAAATAGATTATACTTCTGTAGGAACACGTGAACAGCCTAATTTAGAGGTTATTAGTTCTTTACAGCCGGATTTAATTATTGCAGATGCTGAGCGACATAAAGGTATTTATAAAGATTTACAGAAGATTGCTCCTACCGTTATCTTAAAAAGTCGGGAATCTACATATCAAGAAAACTTGGATTCTTTTAAAACGATTGCAAAAGCAGTAAATCAGGAAGAGGCCGCAGAAAAAAGGTTAAGTGAGCATGAAAAAACGATTAAGGAACTTAAATCAAAGCTTAATGTTAATTCAAATATGACGGTTTTACCTGCAGTTGTTCGAGATACTTCATTCCAAGCTCATACTTCTTCTTCTTATGATGGAGAATTGCTTGAACGTCTGGGATTGAAAAATGCTATTCAGCAAGAACAACCACATGCTGAGATGAATCTAGAGCAGCTTGTCGAGATTAATCCAGATGTGCTACTTTTAGCGAACAATGAGGGTAAGTTACTTACTGATGAGTGGAAGGACAATCCTCTTTGGAAAGACCTAAAGGCTGTAAAAAACGGACAAGTTTATAGTGTTGATCGAGATTTATGGACGAGATACCGTGGTGTTGTATCCGCGGAGGCTATTGCTAAAGACACTTTAAAAATGCTAGATGAAAAATAAAGGAACAAAAGCGAAGTAAGAGATCTAATTCTTACTTCTCTTTCTATTAGTTATAAATTTTGTTAGGAAGTGTGTTGTATAGTCAATGGATACTGTAGTTAGAAGTAAAATGAAAGTGTATTGTACGGCTATAGCTGGAATAGTTTTGTTAATTTTAGGAGTTATAACAAGTATTTCTGTGGGAGCAGCTGATATAGATGTAGCAATGGTTTTGAAGTCCTTTTTTGAGGTGGACTCGTCTAAAGAACAGACTATTATAAGGACTCTTCGTTTACCTCGAGCTTTAGTTGGAGCATTAGTCGGTGCTAATTTAGCGGTGGCGGGTGCTCTTATGCAGGCTATTACCCGGAATTCATTAGCTTCTCCACAAGTATTTGGTGTTAATGCCGGTGCCTCATTTTTTATTGTGACATCTTTTGTTTTTTTTCCTAACCTCTCTTCTGTCTCTCTAGTTTGCATTGCATTTATTGGTGCAGCAGTGGGAGGAATGGCAGTCTATTCTTTTGCTTCGGGAGGAGGAATGACACAAGTAAAGCTGGCATTGGCCGGAATGGCTGTTCACTTTTTTTTATCTTCTTTAACGCAAGGTATGATTATCTTTAATGAACAAGCGAAAGATGTGCTCTATTGGTTAGTAGGATCTATTAATGGAAAAACATGGACGCATGTTAACATGATTCTTCCATGGTCTCTTTCCGGGCTATTTGTTGCTGTATTGTTCTCTCGATCTGTTTCTATCCTTGTATTAGGAGAAAATATGGCGCAAGGACTTGGGCAACGGGTGTATCGAATCCGCATTTTAGCAGGGATATTGGTAATTATCTTGGCAGGATCTTCTGTGGCAGTCGCAGGCCCAGTGGGCTTTATTGGATTGATTATTCCTCATATTGTTAGGAGACTAGTGGGGGGAGATTATCGAAGAATCATCCCTTTTTCTGCATTATTCGGCGCTTTACTCTTAGTTTATGCAGATATTCTCGCTCGGTTTATCGCCTATCCTTTTGAGTCGCCGGTAGGAATTGTAACAGCTATAATCGGTGCGCCATTCTTCCTTTACTTAGCGAAGAGAGGCAGGAATATTAAACAATGAAACTAAAACAAAGGTTTGTGTTGAAACCAAATGTGTACCCTTATTCAATTCTCCTTCTGCTGATGGTAACGACGCTAATTTTATCAATGGTGAGTCTAGGGTTAGGGGCCATTTATATTTCACCTTTAGAAATTATACAAAATTTATTAGGAGATGGCATTCAAAGTCAGACGTTTATTCTGCACAACTACCGAATACCTCGTATTTTGATTGCTGTGATAGTAGGTGCGGGATTGGCAACAGCTGGAGCTATTCTGCAAGGTGTTCTTCGAAATCCATTGGCTTCTCCTGATGTGATTGGGGTAACAAAAGGGGCAGGATTGGCAGCGGTTATAGTAATTGTTTTATTTCCAAAATCGCCAATTATCATTCTACCCCTTTCAGCTTTTATCGGAGCGGCTATCATGGCGGCAATTTTGATGATATTTGTTTATAAAAAAGGAGCTCAACCAAATACAATAGCTTTGGTGGGAATTGCTCTAGGGGCAATATGTCAAGCGGGCATTGAGTATTTTATGGTCAAGTTCCCAGATGATGTGAATACGACACTCTTGTGGTTGACAGGTAGTCTATGGGGAAGAGGATGGGATCAAGTATTTATATTGCTTCCATGTCTTATTCTTGTCCCGGTATTAATTGGATTAACTTCTAAATTGGATGTACTGAGCCTTGGAGACGATATAGCTACAGGTCTCGGTGAAAGATCAAAAATTCTACGATTTATATTACTAAGTGTTTCTGTAATTTTAATTGGAGTATGTGTTGCTGCAGTTGGTTCCATCGGGTTTATTGGTTTAATTGCCCCTCATATTGCTCGAAGAGTAGTAGGATCTAAATTTAAGGTTTTACTTCCTGCTTCAGCTCTCTTTGGTTCTATCTTTCTACTCGTTGCTGATAGCCTAGGAAGAGGACTGTTTCCTCCAGTAGAAATACCCGCCGGAATAATCACAGCTGTGATTGGGGTGCCATATTTTTTATATCTATTACGTCGTGAACGAAAAAAAGCATAAGGAAGGCGGGAGATTATGACAACATTATCGGCAGAGAATCTTTCTCTCTCTTATGGAACAACTCAAATCCTGGATAATATCGATTTAGAAATTCCTGAAGGTAAGATCAGTATTATCATTGGTTCTAATGGTTGTGGCAAATCTACTATTTTACGGTCTCTAGCTAGATTATTAATACCGCAACAAGGTACGATCTATTTAGATGGAAAAGCTATTCATCATCAATCTTCCAAGGAAGTTGCAAAGAAATTGGCTATTTTACCCCAAGCTCCGGAAGCTCCTGAAGATATAACTGTTAAAGAGCTATGCTATTATGGGAGGCATCCACATAAAGGCTTATTTTCCAGACAAACTCCAGAAGATCATGCTATTGTAGACCGTGCGTTATCTGCAACAAAAATGACTGATTTTGCTGATCGTACATTGGATGCACTATCTGGAGGACAAAGGCAAAGAGCGTGGATTTCAATGGCTTTGGTACAAGATACGGATCTTTTACTGTTAGATGAACCGACAACGTATCTAGATTTAGCACACCAAATTGAAATATTAGAATTACTACGAGATTTAAATGTAACTTATGGGCGTACGATTGTCATGGTTTTACATGATCTAAATCAAGCCGCACAGTATGCTGATCATCTAATTAGCATTGTTAAGGGAAAAATCTATAAAGAGGGACATCCTGAAACAGTGTTTACAAAAGATATGATTAAGGATGTCTTTGGACTAGATTGTTGTATTATTGAGAACCCTGTTGATCAAACGCCACTTTGTATTCCAATTGGTTTATCTCAAGATAATTAAAAGTATTTTGGTTCTGGTGCAAAATCTACTCCCTAGAAACATAGATTCTCAGTTTCCATAAAATTGCCAGCTTATGAAGTTTACACGAACGATTATTTAAAATTTTTTCACCAATGAAGTCCAGGTATCTTTTCCGCGTTTGACTCATGGGACTTCTAAAAGAAGATGGATAAAAATCACAATCTTATATGTAAGTACAGAACCTATTTTGATTAGCTCTATTTCAAAATGGGTTCTTTCTGTTTGATGATAAGGGGGCAATTTTTCTAGGTTTATTTGGACAGTAATCTTGATGGGGATTTGGATATCAGGCAGTGAACGTGTTTCAAAGAAGAGGAAGAAAGAAATGGAGAAAATCGAAATTCAGAAATTGTAATGTTCTGTTATAGAGAGTGGATAACTTAATTCATTAAATGATCAGACTATTTATAAGTTGGCTAGGGAATATGACAAGGAATCTTTAAAAAATCATCATACAATAGAAGAAACTTGTCAAAAAGAATCCTTTGCAAAAGGCAGCATCTCACCAAGTGATCTTAAGGATCATGCTCATCGATTGCAACCATTTCTATTTGATTCCAAAGATTTTCTAATCTTTTTGATAATATAACCAACAAAAAGGGGCTTCTTCAAGCAAAACCACTGTTTACGGTGGTTCAGCTTGAAATATTCAAATAAACCACCTACTGTTCCTGATGATAAACTTTTAGGGAAATAATTATTTTGTGGTTCTGGAGCGAAAATAAACAGATAGCAAAAACAAAATAATCTCAGTTAATGGGATTATATAATCATACTTAAAGTTGAATTTCTATGATTAGAATATTCTGTATTTTGGTTATATCTATTTATTTTGTTGAAAAAATTTGAGGTTGATTAAGAATCCATTACGGCCTTAGCCCAATGAATCTCTTGTCACATATTGTTTATAGCAGTTTCTTTCCAATTCTCGCTTAGCTCTAATAAAAGCAATAAATTGTATCATTTCCTCTTCAGAAAGAGATATTCCATCGACAGCCAGCTCCAAATTTAAGGGATCCGTTAATTCCATGAATTGAACGGACTCTGTGGAAATCTCTTTAGGCAGAAAAGTTGAATGTTCAACTCTACCTAGAATGTAGTCAATCGAAGTATCAAATAAATCAGCCATTGACTTAATAGATTCTAATGATGGACGACGATATCCGGACTCGTAACCTGCATATGTACTCTTGGCAATCCCGAGTCGATCAGCGGTGTATTGCAATGACCATCTTTTTTTCTTTCTTAATGAGATAATTCTGTTTAATATCATTTTCCAGTACTCCTTCTTTTTCTTATTCTTATACCATTATAATAATATAAAATGTACGCGAAGCGAATAATATTTTGCTTGATTTCCCTCTTTTATAAAATTATAATACAAATAGCATTCGCGGAACGCGAATTTTAATGAAAAATGCATTTATTTCTGTCGTTATACTTATAGTAATTGTAAATACCGGTATAGGTAAGTTATAGAGGAGGTATAATTATGAAGAGGTTGATGCTTCTCACGACTGGTGGTACAATTGCTTCGTTAGAAGGGAAAAATGGACTGGTTCCAGAGATGAAAGCTGATGAAATTTTAGGTCATCTACCGGGTTTAGATTTACTCTGTCAGATTGATAGTAAGCCTTTGATGAATATTGATAGTACAAATATGCAACCGGAATATTGGTCTGAAATGGCAAAATCCATCCATGAACACTACCATGATTACGATGGCTTTGTAATCACCCATGGGACAGATACAATGGCCTACACTTCAGCTGCGCTCTCATATATGTTACAAGATGTAGAGAAACCAATTGTGGTTACAGGGTCTCAAATCCCAATTGCCTTTAAAAAAACAGATGCCAAAAGAAATATCTCGGACGCAATTCGGTTTGCTTGTGAAGGGATCGGAGGAGTATATGTAGTTTTTGATGGTAGAGTCATTCAGGGAACAAGGGCCATTAAATTGAGAACGAAAAGCTATGACTCGTTTGAAAGTATTAATTACCCTTATGTTGCTACTATATATAAAGATAAAATAGAGTATAATAAGTCTGTTCATTTATCAAAGAATAAGGAAGTTAAATTAGATACTTCCCTTTGTACAGATGTTGCTTTGGTAAAGTTACATCCTGGAATTAAGCCAGAATTCTTTGATTTTCTGAAAAACGAATATCAGGGGATTGTAATAGAAAGTTATGGAAGCGGCGGTATTCCATTTCACGGAAGAAACATTTTGGAGAAATTGAATGAATTGGCAGAGTGTGGAATATCTGTTGTCATTACTACTCAATGTTTAGAGGAAGGGGAGGATATGGATATATACGAAGTGGGGCGTAAAGTAAATCAGAATGTAATCATTCGTTCCAGAAATATGAATACAGAAGCCATCGTTCCTAAATTGATGTGGGTATTAGGCAAGACACAGGATCCACAAAAGGTGAAGGAAATGATGGAAACACCAATTGCAGAAGATATTACATTTTGAAACATGGGGGAGCAGGGGAAATGATGATAGACGAGAGAACATGCCGAATTGAGAAAGACTTTCTAGGTGAAAAGGAAATACCAGCAGATGTTTATTATGGAATACAAACTATGCGCGCTGTAGAAAATTTTCCGATTACCGGTTACAAAGTCAATGAAGAAATGATTCGTGCACTAGCCATGATAAAAAAAGCAGCCGCTTTAGCAAATATGGACACAAAACGTTTGTATGAAGGAATTGGAAGCGTTATCGTTAAAGCTTCAGATGAAGTGATTGATGGAAAATGGCATGAATATTTCATCGTTGATCCAATTCAAGGTGGCGCGGGTACATCGATGAATATGAATATCAATGAAATCGTTGCGAACAGAGCGTTAGAATTAATGGGGCACGAAAAAGGTGACTATGCAAAAGTTAGTCCAAACAGCCACGTTAACATGTCGCAGTCAACCAATGACGTATTTCCAACTGCTATTCATTTATCAACACTACGACTATTAGAGCAGTTAATAAAAACAATGACAAAGATGGCGTCAGTTTTAAAGGCAAAAGCAAAACAATTTGATCATGTTATCAAAATGGGCCGTACACATCTTCAAGATGCAGTGCCAATTCGTCTCGGCCAAGAATTTGAAGCATATAGTCGCGTGCTAGAGCGAGATATAAAAAGAATTAGTCAATCACGTCAGCATTTATATGAAGTGAATATGGGAGCAACAGCTGTTGGAACTGGATTAAATGCAGATCCACGTTATATCGAAAATGTTGTTACTTATTTAGCTGAAATTAGTGAATTGCCACTTGTAGGTGCAGAACATTTAGTAGATGCAACACAAAATACGGATGCCTATACTGAAGTGTCAGCTGCATTGAAAGTATGTATGATGAATATGTCTAAAATTGCTAATGATTTACGTTTGATGGCATCAGGGCCAAGAGCTGGGTTAGGTGAAATCTCGCTTCCGGCACGTCAACCAGGTTCATCAATAATGCCAGGAAAAGTAAATCCAGTAATGCCAGAATTAATTAATCAAGTTGCTTTCCAAGTAATTGGGAATGATAATACGATTTGCTTAGCATCAGAAGCAGGACAATTAGAATTAAACGTAATGGAGCCTGTACTTGTATTCAATTTATTGCAATCAATTAGCATTATGAATAATGCATTCAATGTCTTTACAGATTATTGTTTAGAAGGTATTGAAGCGAATGAGCAACATTTAAAAGATTATGTCGAACAAAGTGTTGGAGTGATTACAGCAGTCAACCCGCACCTTGGTTACGAAGTGGTTTCACGTATTGCACGTGAAGCGATTTTAAAAGGCAAATCAGTTCGCGAACTTTGCTTACAGTATGATGTGTTAACAGAAGAAGAATTAGATTTAATTCTAAACCCTTATGAGATGACAAAGCCTGGTATTGCAGGTGCTTCTCTTTTCGATCGAGAATAACTTTAATATATAGAATTTTTATTGGAAGAACTATGCCTATTATGCCCTAAAGGTTAAAGGCATAGTTCTTGATTTTTTTATTCTTAATTTGAACTTTTGAGTTAGCCTTTAGTGAAGGCTAACTTTTTTTAGATTTAGAAGCTATTTTGGGGGCAGCATTCTACCAAGACCCCATAGAAACGCATTGACTACTCCTAGAATTAAAGGCTAAGGAAACTAGGATGTTTCTGATATTACGTCCTTTGTTCAGAAATTTAGGGAAATATCATAGGCAAGTGTAGTATAAATTTAACTTGTACATGACAAATGTCATATGCTAGTCATGACACCAGGTACTAACAATGTCATTTTCCTTCCTTTATAATATGAAGTAACAACAAAAACAAAAGGAAGTGCATTTGAATAATGACCATACAAAATACTAAAAACTTGAGAAAACAAGTTGCTCCTTTTGAACAATCAACCACAAAGGAAAGTATATGGCAGATTATCAATACGTTGGGGCCATTTATTATCTTATGGTACTTAACATATATAAGCCTTTCCGTTTCTTATTGGCTAGCATTAGTTCCAGCCGTGATAGCTGCTGGCTTCTTGACACGAATTTTCATTATTTTTCATGATTGTACCCATCATTCATTTTTTAAAAGCCGCCGTATCAATAGAATAGTGGGGACAGCTATGGGTGTTTTAACGTTATTCCCGTTTGATCAGTGGGGGCATGAGCATTCTGTTCATCACGCTACAAGTGGTAATTTAGATAAGCGAGGTACGGGAGATATTTGGACACTTACGGTGGATGAATATTTGGCAGCACCACTTAAACTACGTTTAGCCTATCGTTTTTATCGCAATCCATTGGTAATGTTCGGAATAGGTCCAATTTATGTTTTCCTTCTTAAAAATAGATTTAACCGAAAAGGTGCTCGAAAGAAGGAAAAAATGAATACCTATTTGACGAATGTACTAATCGTTGTTTTAGTAGGATTACTTTGCTTGGCAGTTGGTTGGCAGTCGGTTCTTTTAGTACAAGGTTCCATATTCTTAATATCAGGTTCAGTAGGCATTTGGCTGTTTTACGTACAGCACACATTTGAGGATTCTTATTTTGAAGAAGATAAGGAATGGGAATATGTAAAAGCAGCAGTGGAAGGAAGTTCTTTTTATAAGCTTCCAAAACTGATGCAATTCCTTACTGGTAATATCGGATACCATCATGTGCACCATTTAAGTCCAAGGGTACCTAACTATAAACTAGAAGAGGCACATAATAATACCCTTCCTTTAAAGAACGTACCAACGATTACTCTTGCTACAAGTTTACGGTCAATCCGTTTCCGCCTGTGGGATGAGGAAAATAAGAATTTTATTGGCTTCAAAGATTTAAGATATGTAGCGGAAAAAAGTGTTTCTGCTAAAGTGAAATCTGAGATTTAACTGCACCATTTATGGACAGACTCCCCTTGATTATAGGGGGAGTCTTTGATTAATATAAAACTGCCCGGTAAGGAGAGAACTTAAATGATTCGAATTGTAATTGCAGAGGATCAGGAAATGCTGTTAGAGGCAATGAGTTCCCTACTTAATTTTGAAGATGATATTGAAGTTGTCGGGCAAGCGCGTAATGGAGAAGAGGCACTTACACTTGTGCACCAATTACAGCCGGATGTTTGTATCATGGATATAGAAATGCCTGAAAAGAGTGGACTTGAGGCAGCAGAAGCTTTAAAGCCATTTGATTTCAAAGTAATTATTTTAACAACTTTCAGGAAAAATGGTTATTTTCAACGTGCGTTAAAAGCTAATGTAAGAGGATATTTATTGAAGGACAGCCCAAGCGACGAGTTAGCCTGTTCGATTCGCAGTATAATGGATGGAAAGCGAATTTACTCCCCCGAACTTATAGATCATGCTTCCAACAATAATGAACAGGATATGGGAGTGTTAGGACTGTTGGCCGATGCTCAAACCACAATTGAACCCTCTAATCAGCAAGGTAACACAATTGGGACTGTAAGAAAATATTTATCAACAATCAAAGATAAAATGAAATTACCAACCGGTTAGAAATTATTAACTTCACCCAAAAATAAACAACTTCTCAGGAATCTACTTGTGAGATTTATGTTGTAATAGATTAAAAATTCTTTTTGAACTCTTTTTCTATTGTGGAAAGGAGTTTTTGTTTTTTTTATGACTGAAGGAGAAGAGTCACGGGTCGAAATCCTTCAAAAAACCGCAAGTATGCTGACCAACACTTTGCTTAATGTGTCATTCATTGCCATACATACACTTATGTAAAATTGTTGTAGCTTAGGTAATATGAAAAAGGTTTCTGTTTTGGTTGGAATATCAGTCTAAGAGAAGGCAGAACATAAAGGAAATTAAAAGGAACCTGAATCAATCGGTTCCTTTTAATTTTTCCTCATATTGTAAAATCTAATTAGAAGCATACGTGAAGGTTTATTCGTTAATAATTTTCAACTCTTTCAGAACATCTACTGTAATCGTCTTTGCTTTGCTTCCGCTTCCGTTAATGTTCGTTGCAAAGACCCATTTCCCTTTGTCTGTTTCGATGTAACCTACATACCAGCCTAATCCCAGATCGGAAAGGCGTGTACCTGTTTTTCCGTGGAGAACATATGAGTCTGCTTCTTCATTAATCATGATTCTCTTTACTGTTCTCATATGCTGTTTATCAAAGGGTAGTTTTTCTTCTACGAGGTTCTCCATAAAACGAGCTTGTTCTTGGGCAGATATTTTTATGCTGCTGTCAAGCCAGAAATGATCAATCCCACCGGATATATCCCTGTTACCATAATTGATTCGATTCACGTATTTCTGCATATCCTCTGCACCAATATCTCGGGCCATTTCTTGATAATACCAGATCACTGAATGTCTCATGCCTGAAGCCAGGGTATGATCCCTGTTCCAATCCTCAAATTCCCTAAGTACACCATCCCAGCGCTTCACTTCATATTCATCATGTACGGCTTTTGTCTGTAAGCCGATTAATGCATTTGGCACTTTAAAAGTCGATTCTGGAGTAAAGCGCACTTTACTTCTCTTTTTGTTATAGATATATACCTTATCAGTTTTAATGTTTTGTATTACGGTTGTCCCTTGTACCCCATCGAACGATTCCCCAACTTGCAGTACTTTCACCTTCTGGTTGTTTGCACTTACTTGAATGCTGCTCATTGAACCACTAAATTGGAGTACAATAAGCATTAGAAATACCTTTAGGGTTTTCATTTCACACTCTCCTTAAAGTCATGGATTGATGGATCAGCAGCAATGCAGGCCTTCATTACTGCAATCAAAAATAGTTAACAAGATTTGATAGCTAAAGTATACTTATTTCCGTTGAGAAACTAAACGATGTTTTTCTTATGCTGTGCCCATACAGATTAGAAGGGAAGGGAAAAATGGTGAGGATATACGAGGAGATTATCGAGGTCATTAATCATCGCCTAGCTCAAGGTTCATTGGGGACAGGGAGCAAGCTGCCTTCTATCAGGGCTTTATCGGACGAGCTCTCTTGCAGTAAAAACAGTGTGATCAAGGCGTACCAGGAAATGGAGAATAGACATTTAATCTATTCTGTTCCCAAGAGTGGTTATTATGTTGTCGAGGACTACTCTCTTCGCCAAAAGGGTCACATAGAGAATGAGAAAATAGATTTTTTGTCTGCAGGTCCCGATAAACATTCAATGCCATATCTTGACTTTAAACATTGCATCAACCAGGCGATTGATTTATATAAAGAAGAAATGTTTTCCTATTCAGAGATTCAAGGATTGCGTTCGCTTCGTTTAGAGCTAGCGAAGCATTTACAGGACCTCCAGGTTTTTACCGTACCCGAAAGAATATTTGTTGTAACTGGATCTCAACAAGCCCTTCATCTTTTTGTCCCACTTCCATTTCCCAATGGAAAGAATAATATTTGCATTGAACAGCCAACACATTCTGGATTCATTGAGTCTCTAAAACATCAGAATGCTGTTGTTTATGGAATAGAGGTAACGAAAACTGGGATAGATTTGCATGATTTGGAACAAATATTTAAAAAGAATAGCATCAAGTTCTTTTACATAACTTCAAGGTTTCATAACCCAACTGGTTACAGTTATTCGAATGCTGAAAAAAAGAAGATTGTGGAATTGGCACAACAATATGATGTCTATATCGTTGAAGATGATTATATGGGAGATCTTGATTTCAATTTGAAGCAGGACCCGATGTTTGCCTATGATACATCAGGAAGGGTTATCTATACAAAAAGCTTTTCTAAGATATTACTTCCTGGTTTGAGGCTGGGCCTGACAGTCATACCTGACTCGATGAAAGAAGTATTTTTGCAGGCCAAATTTGCTGCAGATTTACATACCCCTGTTCTTACACAGGGTGCTCTAGAAATTTACTTCAAAAATGGAATGTTTCATGCACATATAAAAAAAATGAGGGAGATGTATAGAAACAAAGGAAGGCTATTACAAACAGCCTATAGAGATCATCTGCCTTCTTCTGCTTCTTTTTCCGGTTCATTATCGGGTTTTTATTCAACCATTGAATTACCTTATCCTCTAAAAGCTAAACATCTCATTGAACATTTAATGATGGAAAGTGTGTATGTGGACGATGTTGGAAAAATGTACATGCCAGAATGTAAAAAAGAAAATGTTATTCGACTTAGTGTTTCTCAAATTGAAGATGATTCTATCAGTATTGGTGTACAAAAAATTGCCGAATCTATTAGGAAACTTCTTAAACAGAGAAACATGTCTATGTGAATTTATGTAAAATATGACTAGGTGACAACTAATTAATTCAAAGAACCTAATTTAGAATCTGTTTCTGGGAATGGTGAAGCACATGTCTTAGTAAGCAGAATAACTCTAAAGAATAGAAGATAACTAGCTAAATTAAACCTCTATAAAATTCTGAGAAACGGGAGATTACACTTTATATTAAGGGAATATAGTGTAAATAGATCTGCTATACTTTATTATAATGATACATATGAAGCTCGCTTTATTTGTCGTAAAGGTTCCTAGAAGTTTATATGGTTATAGCTAAAGAATTGTATTTGACACGAGGTGATTAATAATGAAGCTTTATCATGATTCACAGTTTATCAGGGGTACCTACCTTAAAAGAGATCAAATTTCCTCATATGAAAATTTCCCACTTAATCTACCTGTAATTAAGCACATGCAAGAATTAACTTTTCATCCCAATGTTACTTATATTATAGGTGAAAATGGAATGGGGAAGTCAACCTTGCTTGAAGGGATTGCTATTGCATTTGGATTTAACCCAGAAGGTGGAACTCTAAATTTTAACTTTTCCAGTTATGATTCACACTCAAATTTAGAGCAATATCTCCGTTTAAAAAAGGGGGTATATAAGCCGAAGGATAGTTTTTTCTTTAGGGCGGAAACCTTTTATAATTTAGCTACAAATATAGAGGAATTAGACAAGGCGCCATCGAGTGGTCGAAAAATTATAGATTCCTTTGGAGGAAAATCACTTCACCAACAATCTCATGGTGAATCTTTTTTTTCAGCCTTTATAGAACGATTTCAAGGCAATGGTCTGTACATCCTCGATGAGCCTGAAGCAGCTTTGTCACCACTGAGACAAATATCGATGTTAGCCAGAATAAATGAACTTGTTAATCAGGGGTCCCAGTTTATCATTTCCACCCATTCTCCGATAATTATGGCCTATCCAGATGCTAAAATTATTGAAATAAAAGAGGGTGGATTGAGTGAAGTAACTTTAGAGGAGTCCAATCACTATTTATTAATGAAACAGTTTTTTGAAGATAAAGATCGGTTGCTTCATCATCTATTCCAATAAGTGTAGCTCAATTGTTCTTCTACTAACGGGTGCATTACTACAATAAGGGAGGTTGCTGAGGTGACCTCTTTCTTATGCAACTAAAGGGGTAGGTTAGCTGAAGAAGGAATTTTCACATTTTCACTTGAATATATCTAGGAAAAGACTATAGATGGAGGGCTATTTATGGCATTAGTTTCAATCTATACTGTTGGTAGGCTAAACCACCCCTATGACCACCCTGCCTCTCGTGAATTTTTTCAAGTGGGAAATGAAGTATATCGTCAGGCAACTAAATCAGGACTTATAGAGGCGTTTTCACCTGAAGGAGTCCCTTTCCCAGACGAAACCGTAAAGGGAAAGGGTTCTCCTATTCTCACACTAACTGTATGGAGAAGCCTTCAATCCTTATATCGCTTTACCTATTCAGGACAGCATATGCAAGCATTACGAGATAGAAGCAGATGGATCGAGCCATATCCAGAGAAACACCTTTCTTATGTAGTTTGGTGGACAGAAAAGGAGACGGATGTCTCATGGGAGGAGGCATTCAAGAGATATAACTATTATATTCAGCATGGTCCCACTCCTTTTGCATTTGATTTTAAGCATGCATTTGATGAAAAAGGAGAGACGTTCTTGATTAAGTAGCAGGGTTACCCTTTATTAATTGGGAAATTATCCATTGATAAAGTTATCAAACTAGAAAAAAGCTAATCAACTATTAAGGTTTTACTGGTACGCATATTTCGCAATAAGGGTTATTAATCATATCACCAGTGTATCTTTCCAAGATGGGTTTGTTATCAATTTGATATCCAGAGCTTTGTATAGATGGAAAAATTTCAGCATATGCTTTTTGAATATCTTCTGCTGTATGTTTGATTTCGTAAATAAGGTATTTTCCACCAGAAAGTTCACTTTCGCAAATTGAATCATCCATTTGAGAATCCTTTGAAATCACAATACAAGCATCAAACCTACAGTTTTCAGGAAGTGTTGTCTCAGGGTTATCTTGTGGAATTGCAAGTAGGATTGCCGATTTAAGAAGATTTTTCTCCCTAGCCCATACTTTTAACTTCTCCATTACTTCAATATTTTCAGGACCATATGGACCAACTCGTTGCACATAAGCGATACGATAGTTTGGAAGTGTTTTGACTTTAAATTTCATAAATTCTTTCTTCCTTTCTTTGTTTATATTTGTTTGATACATTTTGAATGTAGCATGCTTTAAAAATATATACATTTTATTTTTTAAATTTTTTTGAAAAAATTGTTAAATAATAGTTTTGTTTCTTCGGCTAAAGGGTGCTTTACATCACTATCAATCTTCAATAATCGGGCGCGATTCTTTAATAAGGATCGCTTTTCTTAATGAACTAACGGGTGCGTTAGCTTAAGATCGGAGCTGTCTTTAAGGCGACTTTTTCTTTATGCAAATATCGGGGCAGTTTAGTTGAATAAGGGGGAGAAAAAAATTTCCTGATTAAATATACTAAATGTAAAAGTATCCTTTAAAGGATATATTAATAGCCATCGAATAGGGGTAATCAACTTTGAATTATGTAAGATTTTGTATTTATCAATTCATCTTATTTTCAGCACTTTCTGTTATCAACATTCCTCTTGATAAATACATAGGTAAACCATTTACTTCTGTTGATTTAATAGCAATATGTATAAGCTTACCTATCATAATCATCGTTTACCGAGTAGTAAGTAAGATATATAGACAATTCGAGAATATTAGGTTGCGAAATAAGATATTAATTTCAATACCAACTTTTATATTATCAATCTTGTTTATAGGGTTACTGGGGCAATTGTTCTTTTAGTTTTCTTCTTAAATGAACGGGTGCTTTACTTTAATTAGAAGTAGAGCCCTTTTCTTATTCAAGTAACTAGCAGTTTAGTTGAACAACAAAAATTTTAGAAGTGGTTTCTAATATTAATTTTAAACTAAGGGAGCATTTCTTCATTAAGGGATGCCCCTGTATTTTTTATTAATAGGCACAGTAACCATTTGAAGCCCAAGTCATACACTATGAAAAAGAATTTTCCCTTAATAATCCCATAAACGAGGAGTGTAATGATGGATAAACGAACTATTAATCAATTGGGTGGGAACGTGCCTCAACCTATCCGAAGTGATGGAGCTGGAGGGATTGACTCTGGCCCGCGTAATATTATGCGAGATATTCAAAATCCGAATATGCTCGTCCCACCTATTACAGATGCAGGCTTAGTTCCTAACTTGAAATTCTCATTCTCAGACACTTCTATGACATTAAATCACGGGGGATGGTCACGGGAGATCACCGCCAGGGAACTTCCGATAGCGACTACTCTTGCTGGAGTAAATATGAGCTTAACGGCCGGCGGAGTACGTGAACTCCATTGGCATAAACAGGCAGAATGGTCTTATATGCTGTTGGGACGGGCACGTATAACCTCGGTTGACCAACATGGACGAAATTTTATTGCCGACGTGGGGCCTGGTGACCTTTGGTACTTTCCCCCAGGTATCCCACATTCGATTCAAGGGTTGGAACATTGCGAATTTCTGCTCGTCTTCGATGACGGAAACTTTTCCGATCTTTCAACCTTATCCATCTCCGACTGGTTTGCACATACTCCAAAAGATGTTTTGTCGGCCAATTTTGGAGTACCAGAGAGTGTGTTTAACTCCATTCCTTCTGAACAGGTATATATCTATCAGGGGGAGGAACCAGGTTCACTGGAAAGTCAAGAAGTCCAGTCACCCTACGGTGAAGTCCCTTTTACCTTTAAGCACGAGCTGTTGAAACAAACACCAATCAAAACGCCTGGTGGTAGTGTACGAATTGTGGATTCTTCCAACTTTCCAATTTCAAAAACAATCGCAGCAGCACTCGTTGAGATTGAACCGGGTGCAATGAGAGAACTTCATTGGCATCCCAATAACGACGAGTGGCAGTATTACCTTACCGGACAAGGGCGAATGACTGTATTTACTGGAAACGGTGCAGCACGTACATTTGATTATAGAGCTGGTGATGTCGGATATGTACCCTTTGCTACTGGACACTATATTCAAAACACGGGTACAGAAACATTATGGTTTTTAGAGATGTTCAAAAGCGACCGCTTTGAAGATGTGTCGCTGAATCAATGGATGGCACTGACTCCTAAAGAATTAGTTCAAAGCAACTTAAATGTTGGATCAGAATTGCTCGATTTTCTACGCAAGGAGAAATGGCCAGTTGTGAAATATCCCGGGTTTTCCTACTATCCAAAAAACAGGTAGATAAGAGTAGATTTGCTTATCCATATAGTTGTGGAGGTGATTACTATGTACAAGACAATTTACGACCATGCAACTGAGATTACACAAGCTGTTATAAAAGCAAGAGGGGAAGCGATTAATGGCGAAAAAGAATTGATAGAAACTTACCTAAGTGATGAGGCTGTTACCAACTTATATAAAAAAACATTTAGAGTTCTATCTGACCAATTAATTTTCTATGAGGTTGCAGTGGGGAAGAATTATTTCCTCCAACCATCGAACTATTGTCAACCAGGGGTGGTTTATCGAAATTCCATGGATGCTTTTTAAAATTAGTTGGAAAGTATGAAAAAATTCTTTTAAAAAGTTTGTTCTTAAGGAGTCCTATGAGAATTATCTTGAAGGACCTTTCTTTATTAAGTTTTTGTGAAACTTTGAACTTAAACTAACGGGTGCGTTAGTTCAACAAGAAATTAAATTAGGACTACACATTTTAGATATGTCTAATATGTGTAGTCCTTTTAATATCAACTGTTACGCTAATCTAACCTAAATATAAAAAAGTGGCATTTTTATTTGTTTTGAAGGTGATTCATTGATGTTGTCGTATTTTAATAATTGGTAGATTATTTCTAAAAATATAGCAAAAAATGGAGGGGGAATCACATGTTTAAAGATTGGAAAAAAACACTAATGGCTGGAGTGATCAGCTTATCCTTGCTAGGTACAGGGTACGTCGGTCACGACCTGATCTCCTCGCAAATCGTATCGGCTAAACCCGCATCAGAAAATGCACCAGGGCATTTGAAAAATGTTGAGACTTCCCAGCTTGATGAAATAATCGAACGAGGATACATTCGGGTAGGAATGACCGGGGACTACAAACCTTTTACCTATTTGAACCCAGAAACAAATGAGTATGAAGGCTTTGACGTGGACGCTGCCAAAGAGCTTGGCAAAGACCTCGGTGTGGAGGTAGAATTTGTCGCTACCACATGGCCAACGATGATGAAAGACCTACAAGCGGACAAATTTGATATCGCTGTGGGCGGTGTGACTCGCAACACAGCCAGACAAAAAAGCGCTTATGTATCCCAAGGTTACCTTTCATTCGGTAAGGTGCCTTTGATTCGCAAGAAAGATAAAGACAATTATCTTACCATTGAAGATATCAACAAGCCTTCTGTACGCATTGGCGTAAATCCAGGCGGAACAAACGAAGCATTTGTTCGTCAGTATCTAAGCAATGCTAACGTAACTGTTGTAGAAAACAATCTTGATATCCCTCATCTTGTTGCAGAAGGTACGTATGATGTTATGATCACAGACACAGTAGAAGCAATGCTGTATGCTAAAGCTGATCCCAGACTGTATGCGGCTCTAACTGACAAGCCTTTCACAAACAGTGAAAAAGGTTATATGATCCCACGAGGTGATTTCATTTATGCAAGCTACTTGGAAATGTGGATGGATGAAATGAAGCTCCAGGGAAAATTTGACGACCTCTACAAAAAGTGGATGGAATAGAATATAGATATGCTCCTTAAAAAGCTACCCTTAATACTGCCGTGTCAGTTTCTAGGGAAGCTTTTTTTTGTAAAAATAAAATCAGAAGAGTAAATTACTTCGCCTTTTTCTTGTTTCACTAACGGGTGCTTTACTAAATAAGGGAGGTTGCTAAGGCAACTTTTTTTGTATGCAAGGCAGGATTGATAAACAAGAAACACATGTTTTATAATATCTTTGATTACTCCTCTTGGTCATACACTGTGGGTTCTTTATCTGGTATAGTTTTATTTGGACTTATAATAAAGGTGCTTCGCAGGAAAAGATAACTGAATTTATTCTAAACTAATTCTTCTTAAACGAACTGTTGCGATACTTCAATAACGAAGTGTCGCTTTTTTCTTGAAGAGCAAATGTGGGTGAATAGTTCAGTAATTTACACGCCCGAATATAATGAAAAAGGGATATAGTTTTTTTTCGCCAATGAAAGGTGTAATGATCAAATACTTAAGATGAAAGGAAACCTTTATTCATGGTACAAACTTCAAGAATCATTTCTAGAGCTGCTGTTCGCGGATCTGCAAGTGGTTTACTATTCATGGCGTTTTTCGGTACGCTTTGGGCAGGCACAGGTGTAATGGGATTGCAAGGTTGGGGATTTCCTTACGTGGAGTTAGTTGCTGTTTTCGTAGGTATTACGTTGATTATTGGTGGGATTTCATTAATACGAGCATCAAAACGATTATCTAATCAGGTCTCACAAGAAGAGGCCAGGCGCTGGAAGCGTATAAGGTTTTGGTTTAACATAACCTTCATTGCGGAAGGTTTGGCAATCGGGATTGCAATTGCCATCTGTAACGCAACTAATTTTACTGATCTAATACCGGCAATTATCGCCTTAATTGTGGGTATTCATTTTTTACCTTTGGCGCATCTTTTTCAATTAAGAATCTACTATGTTACCGGATTACTCCTCTGTTTACTTGCGATTATTACATTACTGGTTGTGCCTGAGAGTGTCACGCTGTTTGAGCATCAAATCATTGCACCGTTATCGATAATCGGCTTCGGCTCCGCACTAATCCTTTGGACAACTGCATTGACGATATGGCTAAAGGCTAAAAAATTGCTAGGTATCGTCCCGCAATTATAACCTAAATAGTGAGTCCGGACTTTACTTCGAAAAAGTGCGTCTATTGTACAAAAAAGTGAAATGCAGAGTAATTTTCTTATACAGCTAATTGGGAAGGCGTGAATAAAACTTCCTAGCGCCATACCAAAAGCCACTGAATTGGCAGGCAAACTAAACACGATGATTGAAGAGTTTATCATGACAGATGAAATTTGAGAAAAGGTGAAGGACGATCCATATGAAGTCATTATCAAAAGCAAGGATGACGAAAGATTGACTTAAAGGAAGAGGGACTGTCTTATATAAAATAAGGCAGTCCCTTCAGTTTATTATGTTATTTTTTTAATTCAATAAATTGGTAGGACCCCAATCCGTGATTATTATTTGTTTCCTCATATACATAATCCGAACGAAATATAGCAAGAGTTGCATTATGCTCTTGTATCTACATAACGTTTATTCGGTTTATTTGAGCTAACTTCAAAAGAGTTACCAATTAGTGTTTTATTGGATTCAACATTTTCTAATAGAAAATTATAAATGATTAGTACGTACTTATACATAGGACAGGTACCCCTAACATTGTTCCAAAATCGGCCCGTATGTATCCGTTCGTCGATCCCTTAAAAATTGTAGGAGATTTCTTGCAAACTCGATTTCTTTTATATTAATTTCCTGGACCAGGATTCCTTCCTCTTCATCTAATGATTGGACAATATCCCCCATTGGATTGCTTATGAAACTTCCACCATAGAATCTCATATCTTTTTCTTGGCCGACTCGGTTAACCGCAGCTACAAATACTCCATTGTGAATGCCGTGTGAAGAGATGGCTTTGGTCCAGGTTCTTCTAGTGGATAGCTCTGGATGATCCGGCTCCGAACCAATTGCGGAGGGATAGAATAGTATATCTGCTCCCTTCAATGTCAAAATACGGGCTACCTCCGGAAACCACTCGTCCCAGCAGATGCCGATTCCAATCTTCCCAAATTTCGTATCGTACACTGGATACCCTGTATTTCCTTGCGTAAAGTAATATTTTTCATGGTATTGAGGCCCGTCTGGGATATGGTTTTTCCGTGTTGTGCCTAAATGTTGTCCATTTTCATCAAAAACTGCCGCACTATTAAAATAAATCCCTTTTGCTACCCATTCATAGAAAGGAACGATTAACACGATTCCTAGCTCTTTGGAAAGTTCCTGCATCTCCTTTATAGCTACGTGGTCTAAAGGGATTGCTAATTGATAATTCTCTACAGAAACTGTTTGAGCAAAGTATTCAGAATGATAGAGTTCCTGTAAACAAATAACCTTTGCTCCTTGAGCTGCAGCTTCTCTGACCTTCACTTTTGTTTTTTCTACATTCACTTCAATTCGTTCATCACAAGTCAATTGAATTAATCCTATCTTCACTTTGCTCATATGGATACCTCCCCAACAATTTCATGGACAACCCTACCGTCTACCATGGTAAAAACAACATTTGCATTTTTGATTTCCTCATATGGGACATCAAATAAGTTACGGTCAAGGACAATAATATCTGCAAGTTTTCCAGCCTCAATTGTTCCTAGTTCTTTTTCACGGAAAGACCCATATGCCGGAGCCGCAGTATAAGCAAGTAGCGCATCCTTTAATGAAATTCGTTCCTTTTCATCCCATGTTACACCTTCATCATCTAGCCTTGTAACAGCACGATAAATCCCTGACAACGGTTCCAACTTTACAACTGGATAGTCGGTGCCAAATACAACATTTGTGCCATTATCTATCATCGTTTTTAGTAAAAAGGTATATTTCATTCGCTCTTGCCCGATTAAGTCCTCGTACACCTCCCTTTGTGAAACGTTGATATGTTCTGGCTGAACAGAGGCAAGTACTCCTAGTTTGTTAAACCTTTCAATGTCATCAGGATGAATCATTTCTACATGCTCTATTACATGACGGGAATCTCTCACCCCATTTTTCCGCTGTGCTGCTTCAAAAGAATCCAAAGCTAATTTAACCGCTCCATCCCCAATACAATGGAAGCGAACCCGAAATCCTTCTTCATCAGCTTCTACTGTCCAATTTTTAATCGTCTCCTCAGGAAAAACTGTATTCCCCTTTGTCGTTGGATTGTTTGCATATTCATCTAGCAAATAGGCAGTATGACTGGTGGTGACTCCATCGACAAACTGCTTGAAGCCACAGAATTGAACCAAATTGGATGTATATTTCTCACGTAAACTTTTTGCCAGTCCCAAATCTCCGTTTAAGGGAGCAACAAAATGAATTCTTGCAGTTAACTTACCTTGTTTTTCATATTCACCATACAATTCAGCTTCTTCCACACCCATTTCTGGGATCCTTAATAAATCATGAACAGAAGTAACTCCGTATTTAGCTGCTTCACGTAAAAAATTATTGAGTAACTTCTCTTGCATTTCAAGATTAATAGGTAATGCTTTCGTGACAAAACCTACAGCGTGCTCAAGTAATAATCCTGTAGGCTCCCCATTTTCATCCCTAACAATCTCGCCGTATGGAGGATTTTTCGTATTTTTATCGATTCCTGCCAATTCCAACGCTTTGGAATTCACCCATGCACTATGAAATTCAGCCTGATATAACAGTACAGGTCTGTCCGAAATTACTTCGTCCAAGAAGGATCGATGCGGCTGCCCATCCTCCCAAAGGCTTTGTTCCCAGCTACACCCTATGACAAAGGGGTCATCTATTTTGGTGTCTGCGTATGCTTTAACCATCTCAGCGGCATCTTTTGCCGATTTCGCTGAATTGAGCCGAACGCTATCATTCAATAAACCTCCTAACAACAAATGGATATGGAAGTCATGGAAACCCGGCATAATCAGTTGATCACCAAAATGGTAAATCTTCGTCTGACTATCTACATATTCAGCAAAACAACCTAATTCTAAAACATCTATAATTTTATTTTCCTTGATTAATATAGACGCTGGAACGGGAGAGTCTGTTGACCCAGTTAAAACTGCATTCCCACTAATAACAATATCTGCTATGATCGGCATTGTAACCTCTCCTTATAGAGTAAAATCTTATTTTCGCATGCCACTTGTTTTATTTAAAAAGTGCAAGTTCTATGCCAAATTAACTCTGGCTGTTCACCTAATCCTATAAAAATGCTATTACTTTTGATTATTGTATCTTCTTTTATCATGATAATTTCCCCTTTATTTTTAAGTATGTTCACCTGATAGGTTTATTTCTGGTGGTGACTCTTTAAATCCTTTTGTTAATACCAGCATGTACACAAACCCAAGCACAAACCAAATCCCTCCAAGTACTTTTGAGTGAATATCTAAGTTCACAAGTAACCATAAATCAAGAACGGCTCCAATAAGTGGGATGATTAAATATAGAATGGTTCCTTTGAAAGATCGCTGTTTGTTCTTGATAAAGTAATAAAAAATTACAGAGAGATTAACACAAGTGAAGGCAAGGAAGGCTCCGAAATTTATAAATGAAGCAACTAATGTCAAACTTAAAACTAATGCAAGTAGTGAAAACCCACTAATTACAAGAATGTTATTAACAGGAGTGTTATATTTTTTATGAAGAGTTCCGAAGAATCGCTTCGGTAATTGTCCATCACGCCCCATTGCATAGAGGACACGTGATGCACTTGCTTGAGAAGACATTGCAGATCCAAAGGCGGTGAACCCATAGACAGCTAAGAAGAGAGTAGCAAATGTTTTTCCGCCAACTAATGTAATAATTTCATTAGCTGCTGCATCCGCATTACTGAACGTATCATATAAAGGCCATACGTTATGTGCAAAATATGAAACGGCTATAAATAGAATTCCTCCTGTAAACATGATGATATAGATTGCGCGGGGAATGGTTTTTTCAGGTTGAATCGTCTCTTCAGCAAATGCTGTAGCAGAATCAAACCCAAGAAATGAGAAACAAAGAAGTGCTGCTCCTGCGACTATGAAAGAAAAGTGCTCATTCGTATTATAAAAAGAATCAAAACTCCAAAGTGTACCCGTTCCTGTGCCACCGGTAATTTCACGGATGGATAATCCGATAAATATAGCGATGAAAAGAATGGCTAAAATTGTAAGGAGAGCATTTGCTTTTGTCGCTATTTTTACACCTATCACATTAATCACTGTCACAATCAACAGTAAACTTAATACCCAAACATATGCCGGTATAGATGGAAAAGCTGCCGAGAAGAAAATGCTAAATAATAAGTAGTTGACCATTGGAATGAATAAATAATCCATTAAAATCGACCAACCTACGAGAAAACCAGCATAAGAATTGATTGATTTTTGGGTGTACGCATAAGCAGAACCTGCTGAAGGTATAACCTTTGCCATCTGTCCATAACTGTATGCCGTAAAGAACATCACACCTAAAGCGAGTAAGTAGGATCCTGGAACCATACCATGAGATAATTGAGCCGCGATTCCATATGTACTAAACACAGTGGCCAACGCCATAAATGAAAAACCAAATAGAACGACAGGAATAAGCGTTAACGACCTCTTCATCCCTTTTGAATCTGACATATAACAACCCCCTTTATTTCTGTTTTAGTTTCTACAAATAAAACAAAGCAAAAAATATGCCATTTTCTCATAATTAGTAAACGACCTTCTTTTGTGGTGACACAAGCCTTAAGAAATCCTTTATCAAATGAGAAGAAATTTGTACTTGAGACCACAATTAAGTTCCAAAAACATGTAAAATTGCATACCTTATTCACATTTGCATAAAAAATCACCCTATTTAAAGTAATCTACTTTAAAAGGATGTCATTGTTATTCGTACACTAGGGGTCCTACATTACTCTATTAGATTGTGAGGGTTTATACTTAAACTAGATTTCAAAAAACATTACGTGAAATAGAAGTGCCTAACTTTTTCTTGTTAAACTAACTGGTGCGTTTGTTCTTTAAAGAGCTGTGACGATGAAGTGAACCCAAAAAGTTAGACACTTTATTTAATTAGGCAGCCTTGAGGGCATGAACCCGGAATTCTACCGGGCTCATGCCTTTTAATTTTACCTTGATTCGTTGATGATTGTAGTAATGGATATATTCTTCTAATTCTTGTTTGAAATGCTCCATGCTTTCAAATTCTTGAAGATAAAGTAACTCTGATTTTAATAGGCCAAAGAAGTTTTCTATGACCGCATTATCGAGACAATTTCCTTTACGGGACATGCTTTGTGTAATGTTATGTCTTTTCAAATCATGCGAATATTGTTTCATCTGGTAATGCCAGCCCTGATCTGAATGAAGAATGGGTGAATCTTTCGATTCCAAGCGGTCAAAGGCTTTCTCCAGCATTTTGGAAACGAGGGGATAAACAGGCCGAGATTCGACATTATAGGCGATGATTTCTCCATTAAACAGATCAAGAATGGCCGATAAGTATAGTTTCTCCCCAGCTAGATGGAATTCTGTGACGTCTGTCACCCATTTTTCATTTGAGTTTGTTGCCTTGAAATCACGTGCTAGAATGTTGGGTGCAATCTTGCCGATTTTCCCTTTGTACGAACGGTATTTCTTCATGCGAACTAAAGACTTCAATCCTAGTTCATTCATCAATCGGAGAACTGTTTTATGATTGATGCGAGCACCTCTGTTACGTAATTCTAGGGTGATACGCCGATACCCATAGCGCCCTTTATGCGTATGGAAAATCTCTTCGATAAGGGATTTCATTTCTGTGTATTTATCCTCACGCCCGAAGGCGTTTACCCAATAATAGTATGTACTCCGTGCCATGTTAGAAATGGATAGAAGCAGATTTAAATCAAATTGTTTCCTTAGTTCATGGACTACTTTCGCTTTGTCTTTCTTTGTAGGGCTTCCTTTTCTTGAACTAAGGCATTCAACTTTTTTAGATAGGCATTCTCTGCACGTAAGTATTCTAATTCGGCAAGAAGTGCTTCTTGAGAGCCTTTAGCTGGTGATGTTTTTTTGGTTTCTTTTTTCATGGATAGACGCCCCTTTTTCTTTGGTTTAAGGGCGTCTATACCTCCTTCCTTCAACTGATTTGACCATTTCAAAAGTGTAGAATCGGAAGGAAGATTATAGTGTACAGCGGTCTCGCTGATCGATGCCCCATATTCGTTCATATAATTAAGTACCTCTAGTTTAAAGGGCAGAGTGTAATTTGTATAGGATGAAGCAATTCCTTCCATCCCATGTTCTAGATAGCGAGCGACCCATCTCTTCAGAGGGGATAAACCTACATTTCTTTCTTGTGCGATGGATTTATAGGATTTTTTCCCTTCCAAGTACTCTAAAACTGCATGTAATTTTTCGTCTATCGTATATTTAGTCAAAAAAACTGCACCCCAATTGTTAGATGTTGTCTAACAATTGGGGTGCAGTTCACGATCAGCTCTTTTCTTATGGAGCTAAAGGGCAGGTTTATTCAAGAAGGACTTCATAACTCAATGCAGAATATTAAGGAAAAATATATATTTTAATGTAATGATCAGATATACAGGGGGCACCTAAGGAAGGTTGCTGAGGCGACCTTTTTCTTATGGCACTAACAGGGCAGATTAGTTGAAGAAGAACTGAATAAATAAATAAATAAATAAAAACAGCCAGGTTCTGGCTGTTTTTTATAAAAAATCCAAATTCTTAAAATGAAAAAAATTCAATCAAATTTATGGGATAATTTTATTAATTCCAGTTTTTCTCTATAAATTGAATTGCAGGTTGTAAATTTGTTTTGTTAGCAATTGAAATGACAGTGGGAACCACAGAAGGGTCCGTTTTGGATAAATTAGGGATCCGTGGATTTAACCGAAAAAAACGATTTCCTAGAAGCTGAGAACTGACCATGGATTCATAGTAACCGGATCCACTAGCGATTATTTGAAGAAATGGCAGTAAGGGTTCATTGGGCGATCGGTCCAAAAGAACTCCCCAATTTGGGGGAAGGTTCTTCATATTTTCGGGGCGTATGTTATCTGCACTCACCATCCCCCACCCCTTTGTATCTCTTCTTAATTGAGTCGGCTCTTCACCTGTTCCAATGGATAATACCGCAATTTGATCCAACGGCTGTTTGGCTTTCCCCACTGCAAACGCGATACTGGCTGTACTGGGGTTAGTTGCTACTGTATACCCATCCACGTAGTTTTGATAGGCTCGTTGCGTCGCGGGAGCACCACTGCTCCGTAGTATTACATCACTCGCTTTCTCATGTAAATAGGGAGAGCCAGGAAAGTTGTGGAATAACACAGGAGTCCAACGATTCAGCTCCGGTGAGAATAAATGAAATGCAGGGACAACAATTCGTCTTTTTAAGTCTTTGAGGAGAAGATCTGGTGGGAAAAATGTTTGTACCGCTTTAATGAAACCAGAATATGGTAATTGTTGGTTGTAAACAGGTCCACCTGGTCGGGAAACGCTGAATGCCGGCAGGATTTTATCCTTAAAAAACTGGAGTGTCTCCTTCGGCGATCTTCCACTTGCTAACGCAAGGGCAGTGAATGAACCGATTGAATTTCCCGAAAAAACATTGGTTCGACTAATTAATTTTGGGTTTTGCTGAGCCAGTCTGTTCAAAAGTTGTAAACTTAAAGCCCCTAAGGTGCCGCCTCCATCAAAGGTCATGATCCGATATTTTGTCAAAGCTGATTTCTCCTTTCTAATCTGATCATAAGTATCATTCAGTATATGTTTTATTTCGTGTCTAATGAATACCTCTTTGACCTGAAATCCTTCAGGAGCCGGATTATGTAGCTAAACATACAAGGAAAGACTCCATCGAGTATATAAAAAGATACTACGACGAGGATAGAGGAGACTACGTTTGAGTGGCAGTACGGGCATACCAAACGGGAATTTATTATGCATGTACTTTGTTTGTAATGGGTGATGAGAAAGTCAGAAAGTACGACCAAAAAAAAGCCATAGCGGTGGGCTACGGCTTACTAGCATGCAAGATTTAGCGGGTGATAATCCTTATCTCCAACGAGGGAAATGAGCACCCGTTTGCTTTCAAATGCTCAACTATAATATTTTCTACTTCTCCAAAGGTATAATCATCCCTTTGTTTTTCAGCTGCCGAACCTTGATTCGAAATCAGAAAAAGCCCAAAAACTATTGTGTTACAACAAAGCTTTACAAAGTATTGTACATTTAATCAATATTTAACTTTTTTATATATTTTTTGAAATTAATGTATGTATAATTAACTTTGTATTAAAAATTAGGAGGAGTTATATGAGAAAAATATTAATTTCGTCACTTTGTACTATTTAGCCAATTATCAACCTCTTTTTGGATCTCTTTTTCCAATTTATGAACAGTACCTTGTTTGTTGTTGATTGCTTTTTTTGCATATTTTTTAGGAAACATCTCTTCAATTGATTTTGTATATTCTGCTCCATCTTCTGGAATCCTGTACTCTTTTACTACGTATACATTTTTCTCTTTTGCTAATTTAATCAGTACAGGATAAGAAAACCCTGCTTTAATTTCGCCTCCAGTTGCTTTATCATATCCCTCATAAACAGTGTGAAGATAAATGTTGGTTAAACCATCTTTTTCCTCGGTCCCAAAAATATTGTGAGCTTCGAATTGTTTATCAGTCGAACTGACAGAAGCTTTACCTTCTTCTATTATTGTATCTGTAATGAATTGATCCATATCTTCTGTCACTGTAACCTCACTATTAGAACATCCAATAATAACTACAGATAAAGCTAGAAGCATGGCTAGAACCTTATTCTTTCCTAATGAAAATTTCAAAAAAAACCTCCTGAGCAGTCTAATGTGTTTTTCCTATTATTAACAAATTGATTGTAACATTTTTTATCGCAGTATTTTATTATTTAAATAATTATTTTCCCTAATTTGCAAATAATTGAACCTCGATATGAATTTTCATTCGGATACTCCTTAACTTGTCCAACAGATCAATTCTAAGTAGATGATCTGTTTTTTTATATGTAATAAACATAAAGAAAAAATTATAAATCTACTTGGACTTATTAGGAGGGAGTTTAATAAGATATCTTCCATCTGTTTAATTGAGTGCCAGCTCATGTTATAATGGATAACTTAAGATAATTACTATTTTTACCTATAATTGAACGGATGCCAAGAAAAGCCTCCGCATAGCGATAAAATATGGAGGTGTAAGAGAATGAATAAACAATGGACGATTGGTAAAATTAAAGACTTTGTTGAGAACAATTCGGAAAGTAAGTTGCTAACGACTGAATATCACGGTTTTTCTCAAAAGTTACTATTTAAATGTACATGTGGTAGCAACTTTGAAAAAACATTTACGAAATTTAAAAATAATAACCAACGTAAATGTGACGTGTGCCAACCGCCTAAAGCGACACGATAATGTATAGCGAATAAACGAAGTGCCGATTTCTATTAATGAGAAGTTGGCACTATTTTTATTTTAGGGGGAATAAAAGTGGATTTCACTAAAGGGGCAGATTAGTTGAAGAGTGCTGTTTGACCTTTGTTCAACAATTGGTCCATTTAATGGAATATTAACTGGGCTTTGGTTTTACTTTATAAAAATTGGACAAACTGAAATGTGTTCTTCAAAGTAATGATGTATACTTAATTTACGCAGCGAACTTTCTGAATTATTAATTTTTTAAATGGAGGAATTATGAAACTAGGCGCATTCTCTGTAAGTTTAAGTGTAAAAGACATTAACAAATCAAAATCATTTTACGAAAATTTAGGATTTCAAGTCTTCGGAGGGGATATTACCCAAAATTGGCTCATTATGAAAAATGAAAGTTGCATAATTGGACTATTCCAAGGAATGTTTGAAAAGAACATTCTAACTTTTAATCCAGGATGGAATGAAAATGCCGAAAATCTCAATTCGTTTACGGACATTCGAGACATTCAAAATCAGCTTAAAGAAAATGGAATTAAAATACTGTCTGAAGCAGATGAAACAACCGAAGGGCCTGCAAGCTTTACAATTGAAGATCCTGATGGTAATCCCATTCTTGTTGATCAACACAGATGAAATGGAGGATGCAACAGGAACATATAATTATCCTTTAATAAACGTGAAATTCACTATTTAAGGTGACGGTAAAAATGTAGAACATGAGAAGTTATGGGTATTGAGTCTTGAAAAGGTCTCCCTTTATTATGTTAGATTGTTCTCCAATTTTCGATTAATTTATGAATCTATTCAATACTAAAAGGGGTTCTTTCTTTTGTCGTCATAAGGATGGTTTACTTGAAATTTATTAAATTTTCAAGTTACCCTTATGAATCTACAAAAAACTAAATTATTTATTCAAGAAAAGGGTGCGATTCTTTAATAAGAATCGCTTTTTTTATAGAACTAACAGGTACTTTACTTCATTACCAGGAGCTGATCAGCGACTCCTTTTCTTATGGCACTAAAGGGGAAGTTTAGTTGAAGATGAAAATCGTCTATTATAATTAAATATTAAGGTTGTATCTATTCCATAGGAGGATTCAAAATGGCTAAAGAAAAGGCTAAAAACATAGTAACAAATGGAGATGTTTTTGCTGTGAATTTACCAAATGGTAAATATGGAGCAATAAGAATTGCTGACCAGATAGACAATTCTTATCTTATTATCACTACACCATATATCGGAACAGAAAAGCCATCTATTGAAAATGAACTTTTGGTTGACGTTCTTCTTGAGAATCGCTTTTTTGGCGTTAGCTGAAGATCAGAGCTGTCTTTAAGGCAGTTTTTTCTTATGCAACTATCGGGGCAGTTTAGCTCAATAAGAAATGATATAGTATTTATAAATTTTGTTACATAAGAATATGTTTAAAAGTGATTATAAGAGGAGAGAGGAGCAATTAATAAACATGCATTTATCAAATTCACAACGATTAGCTATTGAATATATTGAAAATTATGCAAGAAATCATAAAAATGAAGCTAAATTAAATATTAATCATGTGTTAGAAATGTCAAACATATCAACAGATACATTTGAAAAAGCAGTTAATGCAATTAAAGTTTACGCAAGAATTGGTTTGCATTTTCATCCAGATAGACCCGATTCCAATATGACAAGCGTTGCCGAATCATTATTAATGCAAGGGGTTTATAAAAATCAATTCGAAACGCTTATCTCAAATGGAAGTGTATCTGCTCTTCCAGGTGGTGAACGAGACCTTTGGGAGAAAAGAATGTTTGGAGGAACATACCAACTTGAGGGTACAACAAATAAAGAACGTCCCAAATATGGTGCACTTAATTTGATGTTACATTCAGATGGACCAGCCCCTCGCTTTGGCTCATGCTATCTCCTACTTTATCCAGAAGCCTCATGTCGTTCTACATTTACATATTTAGATTCTCACCAAGATTTAAAGGAAAAGGGGACCTATAAAGAATTTGATTTAATTTTAGCAATACTTTTGGAAGAGTCATTCTCAAGAGAATATGTACTTGGAGAAAGTGAACTACGACCTCCAAAACTAATCAATCATTTATTAACTAATCTTCCTAAATCAGAAATATACCTCAACAACAAGAAACCTAATCGAAATCTTAATCACTACATAGAAGCTCAAATTCATGGAGATATATCACTTAAAGATGACGTTGAAGTTCTTGTTGCAGACAGTTCTTTTAGAGGAACTGATATTGGGAAAGCCCTAGAACAAATATGCCTAAAGTATTCAATTAGATTATATTGGCGAAGGGGTTTTAAACTTAAAGTGCAGGATATTCCTTCTGATTTTAGAGGACCAACAATGCCTTTTTTAGCAAAACGTATTGCACAAAGCGATTATATTGATGCAAGAATAATTGGCTCTGCCGTAAAAGACTTATACTTTAATCCTGATAATTGGTCTGATTATGGAACTGTTAAAGATATGCTTCAGGAATTAAAGCTATTGTGGCATGTACTGGTGAGATATGGTTAATGATATTCAGACATGAAAGTATAAATTGTGAAACAATACACTTAAACTATCGGGTGCGTTAGCTGAAGATCGGAGCTGTCTTAAAACAGCTTTTTCTTTATGCAACTAACGGGGCAGTTTAGTTCAATAGTATTCGAAATGGTAGAATATTTTTAAACGATTATGCTGAGGTATAAAATGTTATTTTTAAAAGAACACCCCCATTTTATTTTTCGTATGGGAGAACAACCTCAGTTTGTAGATGATTTATCCGACGTAGATGACTCTTCTACTGAATTGTTAATCCAAGGGAAAACAAAGAATATTGAAAAGCTAAAATCTTTTTCGAAATTGATAAAACTGTGGATTTACACAGTAAACCAAAATGAAATCAATACTATATTGAAACTAGTCAATCCGAAAATGCTGTATATATATGAAATGAGAGTAGAAGATTTATCTATAATCGGCTCACTTAAAGATGTTGAGGTAGTGTCGCTTGACTGGAATTTAAAAGCAACTTGTTTATGAGATTTATCTAATAATTCTTTACAGTTTGCAATGTATTTTCAGCCTTGCTTATTTAAAGAATCGAGGACCATTTGAAACGATACTTCGAATTTGGACAAATTGGTCTTGGAACGGACAGATTAAGATAAAACAGAACGGAAGTACTTTACATGAATAGTGACTCCAAAGAGGACTTTACAGATACATGGTGGTTTTTAGGCCTATGTGCTGCTGTAGCTGTAGTCTTAACACTATTTGCATTTTAATTAACATTTAACCTTACTTGGGTACAACTATACAACCTATTGGAATTCGTTTTCACCTGCCCCTAACTGTATATTAGTACTACATAATATACAGCTTATGGGGCGTTTTGTTGCTACAGCGAATTATTATCACTGGCTATAAACCACACGAACTAGGGATTATCAATGACAAGCATCCTGGCGTTATCGTGAAAAAAGCGCTTGAAGACCGTCTACGTACACTTATTGATGAAGGGTTAGAATGGGTTATTATTAGTGGTCAGCAAGGTGTAGAATCATGGAGTGTTAGGTTCTCATTGAATTCAGATTTGCTTTAGAACCTGCACTTAAAATTCAGATTGATGTCACCTGTGAAGTGAAGCCGAGGCAAATTAAAAGAGTCATCATCGAAGAAGACTTTACTAAGCTTTTATTGAATTTTAAATGGATTTAGACACAGTATCCAAAGGTTAATTTATCCGTATAATTATGCCCTTAAAATGGATTCTCTCCAACGGACTATCTCAATAGTCTTGACAACTACAGACTATCGCGGTAGTATTGGTATGTGGCAAACTATTGCAATAGTCCACTTAAGAAAAGGAGCATGCGCGTATGCAAGTTAAATTGTTTGATTCGGAATTACAAGTCATGAATATTTTATGGGAAGAAGGCGATTTGACAGCTAAACAGCTCACACAAATGTTAAACGAACGAATAGGTTGGAATAAAAATACCACCTATACAGTCATAAAAAAATGTATAAAAAAAGAGGCCATTGAAAGAATTGAACCTAACTTTATCTGTCATCCAATCATCAGAAAAGAACAGATACAAGAACAAGAAACGACGGAATTGATTGATAAAATATTTAATGGTTCTAAATCTTTACTATTCGCATCCTTACTAGACAAGAAAAAAATGTCCGCGAGTGAGATCGATAAATTAAAGCAAATTGTTAAAGATTTTGAGTGAGGAATTATGATATGAGTATTCTCAACATGGGTGTAGACGCATCTCTCCTCCTCATCATTGTGCTATTGATGAGGATGTTAGTAAGAAATAAAGTGCCAAAGCAAACATTTTTAATTCTTTGGGGAATCGTTGCATTTAAACTACTCATCCCCTACTCTTTTTATTCAAAGTTGAGCATACAGCCTATGCTGAAAAACTTATTTGTTACGCTCACTCACTCAAATGATTCGGAAAGTATGCATAATACAATCGAAATTGCACAAACATCAAGCACGTTCTATGATCAGCTTTTGCTTGTGATGACAAGCGATTTCGTTCAGTACCTTTGGGCATGTGGGGGTATCGGGGTTTTGCTATTCTTTATAGTGGCCTATGTTAGATTATATAAAGAATTTCAAACAGCCATTCCAGTGAAGAATAATGAGTATCTCGATCAATGGCTAAACGATCATAAGTTAAAAAGAACGATTCAAATTGCAGTATCAGATAGAATTACAACCCCGTTAACATATGGAATCTTTAAACCAGTCATCTTATTGCCGAAATCAACAAATTGGGAAGACGCTGCAAATATTCAGTTTATTCTCACGCATGAATTAATTCATATTAAACGCTTTGACGTTTTGTGGAAAGTAATTTTAACGATTATGGTAGCTTTGCATTGGTTTAATCCATTAGTTTGGCTTATGTATTTTTTAGTAAACAGAGACATTGAATTGTCTTGCGACGAAAGGGTTATTAGACAGTTTGGAGATAAGGCAAAGTCAGCATATGCACTATCTCTCATCAATATGGCAGATGAAACCTATACGGTTACGCCGCTTTGTAACCATTTTAGTAAAAACGGGATTGAAGAAAGGATAGTGTCCATTATGACCTTAAAGAAAAAGTCGGTTTTAGGAACAGTATTTGCATGTACATTAGTCATTGGAGGGATGACCGTCTTTGCGGCAACTGGCCAAGAGCCACCAACACTGAAAGAAGGCAAAGAACGAAATGCAGTTATTGTTACTGATGCATCAAATAGTACGACAGAACCACATGTAATCGCAACAAATAAAGGCAAAGAGCGAAATCCAGTTATTGATACTGATGCATCAAATAGTATGACAGAACCACATGTAATCACAACAAATAAAGGCAAAGAGCGAAATCCAGTTATTGATACTGATGCATCAAATAGTACGACGGAACCACATGTAATCACAACAAATAAAGGCAAAGAACGAAATGCAGTTATTGATACTGATGCATCAAATAGTACGACGGAACCACGTGTAATCGCAACAAATGAAGAATAAATAAATTACTCCAAAGACTAGTCCTGAAATCCGGGATTAGTTTTTTCATTTACTCCATCATTTTTTCATAATAAAACTCAAATGACTTCCACTTTGATGGCCTTGTCAATAGCGCGGCTACCAAGTCAAACGAAAAGAACGTTTTCAAGACGGAGATAGGCGCTGTATTTTCCAAGCTCTTCTCGATCAGCTAGTAGACCAGGATTTTAAATTTAAGGTGGAAGAAGAGTAAAAAGGATGACAGTCACCTAAACAATCATGTTATCTCAAACAAATTCGGCAACATAAGGAACTATATAGGTATTTTATTTTTTGGAACAAATGAAAATTGATGTTCGACCAATTATGCATCAAATAAGATTTAGTGACAAGTATGTTTCAAAAACCTTCAAGCTAGATAACGGAAGTGTTGCAAAGTATATGGAAAAACCATTTAAGGGTTTTAATCTGTTAGTGTTTGAAAGAGATGATTGGGTATATATGTTCGGTATTGATAAAGAAGTTTCTGATAAGGTAACACCCGAAATACTAGTTCAAATAGCTAATTCTATTGATTTCTAAAAAATCGTTCTTCAACTACCGGGTGCTTTAGTAGAAAATCTTTGAGCTGTTTGTTTATACAGCTCTTTTTTTATGCAACTAACGGGGCAGGATAATTCCATAAGGAATACTGTTAAGTGACATTAAAGTTGTTTAATTTACAATAAAGTTGTTTAAAAACGTCATTCATGTTATTCCATTAAAGGGCCATTTAGTTGAGTAACTCACTTTTAAAATAAATGGATAATTATGTTAAAGTATATAGGGGTTGTGAAGAATTGTACTTAAAGTAACTAGCAGTTTAGTGAAGGACTGGTGCAAAGTTTATCCGAAATAAGACATAAGTGTTTATGAAACTTTTTCCATTTCCATTCTTAATATATAATGAATGAGGTGAAACTATTTAATTAATAGTAAATAATCGTCATAGGAGGTAAAAAATGAGAATAGTTGTATTAGCTGGCGGATTAAGTGATGAAAGGGATGTTTCTCTTGCTTCTGGTGCTCAAATTTCTAATGCTTTAGTTTCAAAAAATCATGATGTATTATTACTAGATATTTATAAAGGTTTACAAGATGTTTCTGATTTTGAATCAGCTTATAAAAAATATAGAAAAGAAACATATACTTATAATGTGCCTAAAGAAAAACCTAATTTGGAAGTATTACGAAAACAGCAAAATAATCAAAAGTCTTTAATTGGTCCTAATGTGTTAGAAATTTGTCAAGATGCCGATATTTGCTTCCTTGCTCTTCATGGTGGAATTGGTGAAAATGGACAATTACAGGCCTTATTCGATATATACGGTATTCAATATACTGGTAGTCCCTATGAGGGCAGTCTATTAGCGATGAATAAAATAATTTCAAAAGAATTAATGGCTTTTAATGGGATAAAAACGCCAAAATGGGATATTTATGATTTCGATAAAGAATTACCAGAAATTAATTATCCAGTAGTTTTCAAGCCAAATGACAACGGTTCTAGTATTGGAGTGATAATTCTTAATAATTCTGATGAACTTCATAAAGCATTAGAAGAAATAAAGGATATTTCAAATACTATTCTAATTGAAGAAAAAATAGATGGTAGAGAGTTTTCTGTGGGCATAATTGGAAATGATGCTATACCTGTTATAGAAATTATTCCTAAGAAAGGTTTCTTCGATTACCAAAGTAAGTATCAAGAAGGTGCAAGTGAAGAAATATCTCCTGCAAATATTCCAAATAGTCTAGCTGAAGAATTACAAAACACGGCGTTAAAAGTACATAATTTATTAGGATTAAAAGTCTATTCTAGAATTGACTTTATTGTTGATCAGGATAATGTAATTTATTGTATTGAAGCAAATTCTCTACCTGGTATGACGCAAACTAGTTTATTACCTAAAGAAGCCCATGCTAATCAAATAAGTTATGAAGATTTATGCGAATTACTAATAATAGAATCTTTCAAGAAATACTCATAAGAACAAGATATATCATACGTAAACAAAAGCAGTGTGTAGTCAGTGCTTTTGTTTTTAGAGCCTTACAGTTTAATATCGTATTATTAGCAGGTACGAATCTGTAGTAAGAATTAAGTGATTTTATAAGTGAAGTCAGATTTTAGTTATTCAATTAAAGGGCGCGATTCTTTAATAAGAATCACTTTTCTTAATGAACTAACAGGTGCGTTAGTTCATTAAGGATCTCAAAAATGATCAATCTTTTTTATAAAAGATTGATCCAATTAAATAGTATAAGGGCATGTTTTGATTAATCTTTTTTCAAAACATGCCCTTTCTATTTATTCATTTAGGTTTCTTCTATTAATTTGATCAACTTTGTTTCAAAGCTACAGTCATAAAAGTAATTGGTGAATTTCTTGGAGGTTTGCGTGTATTGTATATTTGCAACACAGGAAAACAAAAAAAAGTCGTAGTTATCAAATGAAAATCACGACCTAAATTCAAAATTATTTGTGAGTCATTTGTCTTGTAAAATGGGGTTTTTCTTCCTTTGAATTTGCAACAATTATGTCGTGTAAATACATTGATAAAAATGAGGAACTGTGGTAAATTTATGTAGATACATCAATTGTATATTTTTGTATAAAGTATCCCTATTTTAATTATACATCATAAAATCCTTTTCAGTCAACCACTATTTTTATTTTTTTAAGGGAACATGGAACTTCGCCAGGAGTAGGAACGAGTGGACAGCGTAATTGGTTGATCAGATGAACAATTTTTGTAATATGATTCGTCTTGGTATTGAGAGATAAATGGGAGGGAAAGAAATGAAACCATATGTACTAGAGTTTCGGGAGATCGATAAAACGCAACTTTTGCTCGCCGGAGGAAAAGGGTCTAATTTAGGGGAACTATCGAAGATTCATGGAATACAAGTGCCAGAAGGATTTTGTGTTACGACAGAAGCTTATCAAAAAGCCCTCGAACAAAATGAAGCATTCTACGCATTGTTGGATCAACTAACACTGCTAAAAGTAGAGGATCGAGATCAAATTGGTGAAATCAGCAGGAAGATTCGGAAAATCATTATGGAAGTAGAGATTCCTTCCGATGTAGTGAAGGCTGTTGCTCACTATCTCTCCCAGTTTGGCGATGAACATGCTTATGCAGTGCGTTCCAGTGCAACTGCTGAAGATTTACCACACGCCTCTTTTGCCGGTCAACAAGATACCTATTTAAATATCATCGGAAAAGAAGCAATCTTACAGCATATCAGTAAATGTTGGGCTTCCTTATTTACTGATCGCGCAGTAATTTACCGAATCCAAAACGGATTTGATCACAGCCAAGTTTACCTATCAGTTATCATTCAACGGATGATTTTCCCACAGGCTTCAGGGATTTTATTTACTGCTGATCCAATTACTTCCAATCGAAATCTACTATCGATCGATGCTAGCTTTGGACTAGGAGAGGCCCTTGTCTCCGGCTTGGTATCTGCCGATTGTTATAAAGTACAGGAAGAGGAAATCGTCGATAAGATGATAGCAACCAAAAAATTGGCTATCTATGGACTTAAAGAAGGCGGAACAGAGACACAACAGATTGATCCTGATCAGCAAAAGACTCAAACACTTACTGAACAACAAATTTTACAACTAGCACGCACAGGAAGACAGATCGAAGCTTATTTTGGTTACCCACAAGATATCGAATGGTGTTTGGTTGATGATACATTTTATATTGTCCAGAGTCGGCCAATCACTACTTTATACCCGATCCCTGAAGCGAATGATCAAGAAAATCATGTTTATGTATCTGTCGGTCATCAACAAATGATGACCGATCCCATGAAACCACTGGGATTGTCTTTTTTCCTGTTAACGACTAATGCACCCATGCGTAAAGCTGGTGGAAGGTTGTTTGTTGATGTCACACATATGCTGGCTTCACCTGACAGCAGAAAAATGTTATTAGATGCCATGGGACAACACGATCCGCTCATGAAAGACGCACTTATGACCATAATAGAGCGAGGAGATCTCATAAAATCTTTACCAAATGATAAGCAAGAACAGAGTTCCGGTAAAAGCAATAAAAGTGTGTCGTCTGCGGATTCTAAGGCACAAATCGAAAACGACCCGACAATCGTTTCTGATTTGATTAAGAGTAGTCAAACATCGATAGAAGAGTTAAAACAAAACATCGAAACGAAATTAGGATCGGATTTATTTGATTTTATTCTGGAAGATATCCAGATATTAAAGAAGATTTTATTTGACCCACAAAGTTCAGCTGTGTTTATGGCTGCTATAGATGCTTCATCATGGATCAATGAAAATATGAACGAGTGGTTAGGTGAAAAAAACGCAGCCGACACCCTTTCTCAATCTGTACCAAACAATATTACTTCGGAAATGGGTCTGGCGCTATTGGATGTCGCAGATGTGATTCGTCCTTATCCAGAAGTAATTGATTATTTACAACATGTAAAAGATGATAACTTTTTGGATGAACTGGCTAAGTTTGATGGTGGACAGGAAACCCAAGACGTTATCTATGATTATCTCAGCAAATACGGAATGCGATGTACCGGAGAAATCGATATTACTAAAACTCGTTGGAGCGAAAAACCAACTACACTTGTCCCCGTGATTCTTAGTAATATCAAAAACTTTGAGCCTAATGCTAGCAATCGGAAATTTGAGCGAGGGCGACAGGAAGCTTTGAAAAAAGAACAAGAGTTATTAGATCGATTGAAGCAATTACCGGATGGTGAGCAAAAAGCCAAAGAAACAAAACGAATGATCGACCTAATCCGGAATTTCATCGGTTATCGGGAATATCCAAAATACGGCATGGTTAATCGCTACTTCGTTTATAAGCAGGCTTTACTGAAAGAAGCCGAACAACTCGTACAAGCGGGCGTTATTCATGAAAAAGAAGATATATACTATCTCACTTTTGAAGAACTTCACGAAGTCGTACGCACAAATAAACTAGATTACCAGATCATCAGCAAACGAAAAGACGAGTACAAATTATATGAAAAACTAACTCCACCACGTGTTATCACGTCTGATGGTGAAATCATTGTAGGGGAGTACAAACGAGAAAATCTCACAGCCGAAGCTATTGTAGGTCTACCGGTTTCTTCCGGAGTTATAGAGGGCAGAGCACGCGTCATCTTAAAAATGGAAGATGCAGATCTAGAAGATGGAGATATACTGGTTACAACCTTCACCGATCCTAGCTGGACACCATTGTTTGTATCCATAAAAGGACTTGTCACCGAAGTTGGCGGACTGATGACCCATGGAGCAGTCATCGCACGTGAATATGGCTTACCTGCCGTTGTCGGTGTTGAAAATGCCACCAAGCTGATAAAAGATGGGCAACGTATTCGAGTAAATGGAACAGAAGGTTATATAGAAATACTATAATTCATTACATTTAAATCATAAAAGAAGAGCATTCGAATTAGGAAAATCATTGATATCATGGTGCTTTGCGGTCTATGGTAAGAACCCTGTCACTAGGACATATACGAGGGCAGTAACTGAAGATCGATATTAATGTCTGTTAAGATTATCTTGAAATCGAGTCTTCTGTTAAAGGGCACGATTGTTGAATAATTAAATCCCAATTTCTCATTTATGTCACTGAAAGATTGGGATTTTTAATAGTGGAAATTCCTTAACGTTGTAAATCCGCGTTTTGCTAAAGGTACCCCTTTTAGGGATTGAAGAAGTATGAGAAGGTGCTACCTGTAACAATAGGTAGCACCTCTTTTTGGCCATAAAGCCTACCGCAGGTCTAAACGAAATACACCAAAATGCTTCCTCGTTTTTTCAATATCTTGATCCGATAGTGAACCTAAGCAATATGAGCTCAAGTCGATTATAAACAGAGGTTTTAAGCTCTTTTATTTGGCATCCGGGAACATTCTTTGTACCATATCACCAAACTCATTAAATAGTCCGCCAATCGGCTTTCCATTTTGAATATCGTTGGCATAATCATTCATACTTTTAACAAAGTCAGGATTCGCAGAGACATAAACGTTGTCTACACTTTCATCATGTTTTTTTACATGATCAACAATTCTCTTTTCTAAGTCATTTGTCAGGTTCTTGTCATTTGTCAGATTCACGGCGACATATGCGTTATTATCTGTAATAATGACAGAGGCACCGTCTACACCCTCCATGTCCTCTAGCCGATTTGCTACTTCATCAGCCACGCGCATTTTATTATCATTGTCATCATTGCTTAATTGCCTGGTATTGTAATCGTTGTCCCTGTTTCTGTCATTTACATTCAAGGTATTGTCCGTGGCATTATTTTTATCGCTTCGAGTATTCATTCCTACATTTTTTCCATTATCATTATTATCACTTACCCCGCAGCCCGTTAGAAATAGAGCAATCAAGGCGCTTGTTAAAAATGTGTATTTCATGTTAGTCACTCCTTTAAAAGTTTATACCCTAGTACTATCTGCTGGATTTCCGGAAATATTCATAAAAAAAGAACTTTATATCATCGCTAAGGATACTGCCCTAGTTTTCACGGGGAATACACGAAATTAATTTTATTTCAATAATTGCTGTTTCTGATCTTACAGGTCCTACCACATGCCCATCAAGCTAGGCAAATATCGAAAAAAACGCTGTATTTTAATCACTATAATAACTATTTGTAATCAATATGTGGGGGTTAGCTCGTGTTGGCTACTAACAAAAAAGTACCTTGTTATTCTAAAAATAATTCTTTTATTTCCATCTTTTATTCGTCTTTCTAGGTCGGATAATAATTTTTAATACGGAGGGAAATATAACGGCAAAATAAATAAGCTTCATAAAAGCAATATATTAAAAAATGCTTGAAGACTTAAACGATTATGCTTTTAAAAATTCAAAGGAGGAAGAAAAATGTCCTTTTTATGGTCATTATTGGAGGTATTATCGGCTGGTTAGCAGGTATGATTACCGGACGCGATATTCCATTTGGTATTTTACCCTATCTTCATCACGTTAAAAAAATGTTTGTTCCCCAGTAATGAAAAAAATGAATTTAATTCTCATAAATAACTGTAGAGTGGTAAAAATTTCGTTCTGGGGTACTACAAAACTTTAACTTGATGGCAATGGAGGTACCGCCAGCAAAACGCGGATTTACAACATTAAGGATATTCCAACATTAAAAATCCCAATCTCTCAGTGATATAAATGAGAAATTGGGATTTAATTATTCAACAATTGCGCCCTTTAATGGAATACCAAAAAGAAAAACACAGATGCAAATAAGCTTATTATCTTCTCTTACACCAGTAATTAGTTCACATACATTATTTCGCATTCTTTTGAAAATAAAGCCTCCTAGTTCTTTTATATAAAACTTTAATTTCTTGTTTGGGGGATTTGATTAACAATTTGGCCCAATGCCTCGTTTATTGGTGTAGAAGATGCGGCTTTGTGGTCTCAACGCCCATGAAGCGATATTGAGTGCAGCATATGAAAGCGGAAGGATAATATGAAACCCGTAATCACCATAATCGTTAGCAAACGCATGAGATAAAGCCGCACCAGTCATTAAAAAGAAGATACCAGCGTGAGCCCATTCTTTAAGCCGAGGAAAACCTGGCACAACGAGAGCGATGACTCCAAGCACTTTCCAAATCCCGAGAATGGTCAAGATGCATAATGGGTAACCAAGATTCGTCACTAACTCGACGTTTCCCCCATATTGCATCAGTTGCCCGATACCACTTAACATAATAGCTGCTGCGAGTAGTAATGTGACCGTCCAATAAGCAATCATTTTTCCTTTTGTTTTCATCCTTTGATCCCTTCCTTTAATCATTGATTTAAAAATGAAATACCATTACTGGGTAGTTCCTTACAACTCTTCACATTCGTCAGGACAATCGGCTTAGCGTTGTAAATCCGCATTTGCCTGACGGTTCCCCTATTATATTGTCTTTTCTTGAAATCCATTTTCATAAAAGAGGACGGGTTCCATATCCTATTGCAAAATCCGAAATTGTAATCAAAATTGCATCTGAATTTGTAATGTGTTTTGTATCAATATTTTTACTAAAAAAGCAAACGCATCAGTCCTATACTGAGCCGTTTGCTTTTTCCTCTACGTTTTTAGCTTAATAAAAAAACAGGTTCAGAGGTTTGGTCTTACATTTCCTCTAACACTTTTTTTAGTTCTTCGCCCATTTTCGCCCAACCATGTTTCGCACCATTGAACGCTTGATCTTCTTTTTCGAATCCTGTTTGTTCAAGATGTAAGTAGGTTGTTCCATCCTCTTGTTTCAATGTCCATGTGACTATAGTGTTTATCGGACCACCTACCCATGTGTAAGATAACTTATAAGGCTCTTCCACTACTAATACTTCACAATCTACAATTAAATTCCACTGCTCATTTCGGAATTGACTTTTATGTCCTACGATTGGTTTAAAGTTATTTTCCATTATCCATTTTGCAAGAGTATCCGAATCTGTTAATGCGTTCCACACCTTATTGATCGGGCTCTTAAAATTAAAATCTTGTGATACTGTTAAATTCATTTTTTGTTCCTCCTGTAATATTTGGTTTAAAAGCAATATTCTTTCATTCCAGAATTTCCTGTAAAACGATACCCAATCCTCAATTTCTCTTAACGGGGCAGCATTCAGCCGATACCTTGTTTCTCTACCAACTTTACGGTCGGCAACTAGACCAGCTTCTTTAAGGATAGCCAAATGTTTAGAAACAGCAGTACGACCCATTTGAAATTGAGCGGTTAATTCGTGAAGAGGTAACTCTTCTGCATCTGCCAACAAACGAAGTAATTTACGTCTTGTTGGGTCAGCGATGGCTCCATAAACATCACGCTCTTGATTTTTATCGTTCAAAATCACCCCCCCTTTAAATTAGACACAAATTGGTGCCTTTATTATATGACACTAATTGGTGTCCTGTCATTTTCTTTATTTTCCATAATAGCATTAGTTTTATTCTCCTATCATCAAGTATATAAGTGCCCTAATCATTTAATCCCTTTCCATTGAGAATTTGCTGCATACATTTTTCAACCCTTGACACTCGAGTTTTGGATTGTTTGGGTTCAGAAAAATAACGAATGTATGCTCTTTGCCGTCCCGGCGTCAATGCTTCAAAAGCAGTTTTCAAGGCAGGGATTTCATCGAATTTATTTTGAAATTCTTCAGGAATTATGAATTCTGTCGTCTTCTTAAAATTCACTTCCAAACCGGCTTTTTCAACTTCAATGGCTTCATAAATATAGGCTTTCAAGATGGTTTCCATTTCAACTATTTCTTGAACATTGGTGAACCGAATCTGGCGCGCCGCCTGTACATTCTCCGTTTGTTGGATTAGAATCCCATGGGTATCCTGTAACAAGGCACCTTTGTGAAACAGAAGCGCACAATATTCTTTAAATCCATGTATTAAAACAATGTTTTTTTTCTCAAACGTGTAACAAGGATGCATCCACTTAAATTCTTCGGTCAGCTCACAGTCAAGAACGATATTTCTCAACTTCTCATATTCTTCCTTCCAATTGTTAGCTTTACTTAAAAATTCATCAACCTTAGGATTCATTCTACTATTTGTCATCTAGGAACACTCCTCTTCAATTTTTCAATCAGCTGACCGTCAAGAATGATCATTCTCAATTTCTCCAATTCTTTCTGTCACTTTTTGGCTTTACTTGAATATTCATCAACCTTGAATCATATGACCCACTTGGCAAGCTTGCTTGAATCGGTTAAGGCGGACGTGAAGAGGTAATTCTTCTACGTCTGCCAATACCTAATCAGTTCACGTCGAGTCGGGTCGGGTCGGCAAGGGCAACATACACATCCCTCATTTTTTTTGTATGGGTCAAAATCACCCTCCCCTTACTTTCGGATTATAAAGAGACTCCGATTGGTGTCCGATTTATAGTAGGACATTAATTGGTGTCATGTCAAGCAGACCTGGCTTGAAAGTTACAGGGAACTTATGTCGATAATCTGCCCGTTAGTTTAAGTGCATTTCTTAACAATGTCACATAAATATCCAGTTTTGTTTGAGAGTCTTATTCCATTAAATGGCCCTTTAATGGAATAGCATGATTAACGTTTTTAAACAAATGTAAGGTTTTTTTCAATGTTGTAGCTACTGTCAAAAAGCATACTTTATGACACGTAGAATGATAGCTCTAATCTGTATGTCAAAAGGTGAATTATCTCATTTCTAACACATTAACAAGTTCCTGTACGCTATTTCAGTTATACGAAATCTAAAAAAATTTTTGGTATCAGATATGTTAGTTAAAACACTTTATAGAAATAGCTTGAAGAGTTTATCACAGATGCAAAAATAGTTCCTAGTCCTAGGAAGAATTTAAACTTGATGATAAAGGCTTTTTTTATATATTGATAGCAAAATTGGGAATTTCCAAAGAGTTCAGTGTGCAAAACAAGCGGTTTTACAGGAGAAAATAGTTGGCATGGTTTTTGCTTATATAAATAGTGAGTAAATAGAGAAAGGAGGGAGAGATGAATCACCAACTACTCAGCTTTGTTGGTAAGAGTCTCAGGAAAGAATGACAACTATTCAAGTGCTCCTCTCCATTTTTTCAGGAACTATTGTCGGATTCGTACTTGGTTTGCTCGGCGGAGGTGGATCAATACTTGCTGTTCCACTTTTGCTTTACGTTGTTGGTATGAAAGATCCGCATGTGGTAATTGGCACGTCAGCGTCAGCCGTGGCTATAAATGCCTATGCAAACCTTATTCCATACGCACGAGCCGGCCATGTGCAATGGAAATCGGCGATTACTTTTGCCCTACCTGGTGCAATAGGTGCTTATACGGGATCGATTATCGGAAAGTTGGTACCTGGTAAACAGTTGTTATTTCTTTTTGCCATTTTGATGATCGTCATAGCTGTAAAAATGGTTATGCCAAAGAAAACGAAGAGTCAGGAAGATGATTTTCAAAATCAAGTGAAGCTTCCACTGTTGATCACCATGGCCATTCTAGTGGGGCTGTTATCCGGTTTTTTCGGGATTGGTGGCGGATTTTTGATTGTTCCCGGTTTAATTTTTGTAACAAGGATGCCAATGATTGCAGCAATTGGATCTTCTCTGGTATCTGTGGGCACATTTGGGCTTATGACAGCTATAAGCTATACCTTATCTGGCCTTGTAAACTGGTGGATTGTGTTCGCATTTGTTGGAGGGGGAGTTGTCGGCGGAACAGTTGGGGCTTGGCTGGCAGTGCGCTTAAGCAAACAGCAGCGTACGCTCCATTATGTATTTTCCGGTGTTGTAATGTTGGTCGCCATTTACATGCTAATCATTAATGCTGAAGCGTTAGATTGGTGAGCTACTTAATAAAATTGAGATGAGGAGATTAGAATGGCAAATATGAAGAATGAAACACATTACAAAGTTTTGATTGTAGGAGGGGGCAGTGCCGGAATTACGGTTGCAGCCCGTCTCCTGCGTGAATCTCGCACTCTGAGCGGAAACATTGCCATCATTGACCCTGCGACGAAACATTATTATCAGCCATTATGGACACTTGTGGGAGCTGGCGAAGCTGACAAAACTGTGACACAAAGGGAGGAAGCATCCGTTATTCCGAGCGGAGCCGTGTGGGTACAGGATGCGATAACCACATTTCAGCCAGATGAAAATGCTGTTGTAACAGCATCCGGAAAGAAACTGCACTACGAATATCTAGTTGTCGCTGCCGGGATTCAAATTAACTGGCATGAAATCAAGGGGTTAAAAGAGAGTATTGGAAAGAATGGGGTATGTAGTAATTACTCTTATGATTATGTTGATAGCACTTGGGAGGCGATCAGAAACTTCAGGGGGGGGACTTCCATTTTTACCAATCCGAACACGCCGGTAAAATGCGGTGGAGCTCCTCAAAAAATTATGTATTTGGCAGAAGATTATTTCAGAAAATCAGGAGTTCGCTCGCAATCTTCGGTTATTTTTGTTTCAGGTAGCCCATCCATTTTCAATGTAAAAAAATATGAACAGGCACTAAATAAAATAATTGAACGGAAAGAAATCGAGACATGTTTTATGCATCATCTCATTGAAATTGATGGTGACAAGAAACGAGCGACATTTGAAAATCTGAACACAAAAGAGTGTGTGGATATGCAATATGACATGATTCATGTGGTACCGCCGATGAGCGCCCCTGATTTTATCAAGAATAGTTCCCTCGCAGCTAGTAATGGTTGGCTGAATGTAGATAAATATACGCTGCAGCATGAACACTTTGACAATATATTTGGCATAGGGGATTGCACAAACTTGCCTACTTCAAAAACAGGGGCTGCAATTCGCAAACAAGCGCCCGTGCTTGTGAAAAATTTACTTCATCGGATGCGTGCCAAACAAATGGTTCATAAATATGACGGCTATACATCATGTCCACTTGTTACTGGATACGGGCGGCTTATACTGGCTGAATTCAATTATGATTTACAGCCTCAAGAAACCTTTCCTATCGATCAATCCCGTGAGAGGTTCAGTATGTATGTATTGAAGAAAAACTTGCTTCCCGTTATGTATTGGAACGGGATGCTTAAAGGTATGATGTAAAAACATTTCTGATAGGCATAACAAAACAAAAGTAAGCAAGGCTCTTAAAAGGAGGATGATTTATGCTACTCAAGTATTTTTATGATGAGAAACTGGCTCAAGCTTCATACCTTGTGGGATGTCAGGCTACTGGCGAAGCGATCATTGTTGATCCGTCACGTAGTAATATAGAAGCTTACTTAAAAACGGCAAGAGCACATGGTGTGCGGATCGTGGGTGTAACGGAAACACACATCCATGCGGATTTTTTGTCTGGTTCAAAGGAGCTAGCTTCAAGGCTTGGGGCCACATTGTATTTGTCTGATGAAGGAGGGGCGGACTGGAAATATGAGTACGCAACTGAATATCAACACTGCTTTCTAAGAAATGGAGATGTATTTTCCATTGGAAATATCAATTTTGAGGTGGTACATACACCAGGACACACACCTGAACATATATCGCTGCTCGTAACAGATGGGGGTGCATCTACCAAGGATCCACTTGGCATATTTACCGGAGATTTTGTATTTGTCGGTGATGTGGGACGTCCCGACTTATTAGAAAAAGCCGCAGGGGTGCACGGGTCCTCGGAAAAAATGGCACGCATGATGTATCGGTCTTTACAGCAGTTTAAAAACCTTCCTGACTATCTGCAAGTATGGCCGGGGCATGGAGCGGGCAGTGCCTGTGGAAAAGCGCTAGGTGCAATCCCGTCGTCGACCATTGGATATGAAAAACGGACAAATTGGGCACTGCAATATGATAATGAGGATCGCTTTATAGAAGCGCTGTTGGCTGGACAGCCGGAGGCACCCCCATATTTTTCAATGATGAAGCGGTTGAATAAAGAGGGAGCGCAGCAAATTCGAAGTATAGCAGCACCACTTTGTATGGAGGTTTCAATAGATATTGTGCAGGAATGGACGGAACAGGGAATTGTCATTGATACACGTCCGGCCAGTGAATTTGCCACCAAGCATATACGAGGGGTAATTAATATCCCTTATAACAAATCATTTGTAACTTGGGCGGGATGGCTGTTGGATTATGACCGACCAATATATCTTCTGGCATGCAATGCTGATGTGGCAGATATGATAAATGATCTCCAGTCCATTGGATTGGATCGTGTCGTTGCAACAATGGAACCATATATCATTGAGCAGGAAGGAGAATCTGATTCACGTGTTATGAAGTATGAAGAAGTGACAATGGACCAGATAGATGGCACTATTCAAACAGAACGCATATATGTGCTTGATGTCCGAAGCATGGGCGAATGGGAGGAAGGCCATATTCCGCAGGCGAAGCATGTGATGCTTGGTCATTTACAGGAACAGGCACACAAAATTCCGCATGATAAACCAATTTTGGTTTATTGCAAAACCGGCGGAAGATCAGCCATCGCTGCAAGCCTTCTACAAGTTCATGGTTTTAAAGAAGTACAAAGCCTTGTAGGTGGTTATGAGGAATGGAATAAACAGAAGAAGTTACGACCCACCAGAGATGCTAAATGAAATCTTTGAATTTTATCATCCATGCGAAAATACTTACCATAATTGCAAATGTGGTAATGCTTAGGATGAAAGGGTCTTTAAATAATGACCGCGGCATTATGGCATTAGGGGATTCAACCAAGAACCTCTATAAAAATAAGGAGATTTTATAAGTGAAATGAGTTGGCATGACAATTGCTTATATAAAAATTAGTAATGAGGCATAGTGCAAACAAACATAAGAAGGAGAGATACTCGATGAAATATAATTTTGACCAAGAAATCTGTCGACTGGGTACAGCCTGCGAAAAGTGGGATGATCTAGAAAATCATTTTGGCATAAAGGATGTTATACCGATGTGGGTGGCCGATATGGATTTTCAGTCTCCACAACCTATCATCGAAGCATTAAAACAACGTGTGGAGCACGGTGTATATGGCTACACGCTTAGACCGGACTCGTATATGGAATCCATTGTTGGTTGGCTAAAAAGAAGACATCGATGGTCCATTGAGAAAGAATGGATTACCCACAGCCCAGGAGTGATTCCAGCCCTATCGTTGGCGATTCAGTCCTTCACGCAGGCAGGTGACAAAATAATTATCCAACCTCCTGTATACCATCATTTTGCCCGGGTGATCCAAGCGAACGGCCGTGAAATTGTAAACAACCCGCTTAAGCTTGAAAATGGGCATTATTCCATAGATTTCGAAGATTTAGAGGCAAAGATAGATTCAACGGTAAAAATGTTGATTTTGTGTAGTCCTCATAACCCAATCGGAAGGGTATGGAGCAAAGAAGAATTGACCAGATTGGGACAGATTTGTATGAAGCATAACATTCTCGTTGTGGCAGATGAAATTCATTTTGACTTTGTTTATAAGACACATACTCACATTCCTTTTGCCTCTATATCAGAAGAGTTTGCGAATCATTCTCTTACCTGCATTGCGCCAAGCAAAACTTTTAACCTGATGGGTGTACAGACGTCAAGTATCATTATTCCAAATCAGCAACTGCGCGATAGGTATGATCGAGAACTTAATACATTATCCATTGGTTCGCCGAACATATTTGGTGTTGTTGCGTTAGAGGCTGCTTACCGATACGGAGAAGAATGGCTCGATCAGCTCCTTGAATATTTGCAGGAGAATTTGGAGTTCACTCTGAGTTACTTCAGCAAAAACATCCCTCAAATCAAAGTCATCCAGCCGGAAGGCACATACCTTGTCTGGCTGGATTGCCGGGAATTAGGGTTTTCAATTAAAGAAATGGATCAATTTATGTTGCAAGAAGCAAGGGTTGCAATGAATGAAGGGCACATTTTTGGTATGGAAGGTGAAGGGTTTATGCGACTTAATATCGCTTGCCCGCGTTCGATGTTGAAAAATGCTTTGGGTGGCATAGAAAAAGCTTTCTCCTCTTTGTGCAATGCGTAGAAATTTATTTTATAATAAATTTATTTTATTATTTCATATACCGCTATAGCAGAGGAGGATAATATGGCAGGATTTATCGGCATGCAGCAGTTTATTCAAGATTACGCTGAGAACACAGCAGGAATCCTTGGTCTGGATATAACCGTGCTTGATGAAAAGGGCGTTCGTATTAGCGGAACTGGTTACTATAAAGATCTCATTGGCAAAACGGCTCCGGAAGGCTCCTTTTTCAGAATGATATTGGAAACAGGGGAGCCTGGAGTGGTTTATGATGTGAAAAAAGATGAGTCGCAGTGTAGGAGTTGTAAATTCGTAAATCAATGCAAAGAACTCGCTACCATCGGGTTTCCTATTGTAAAGCAAGACAAACCAGTTGGCGTCATCGGCATGATTGGTTTTTCCCATGAACAAAAGGAGAAAATGATTATAGAATCAGAGAATCTGATCCAGTTTTTACGCAATGTTAGTACATTGTTAGTCAATAAATTAGCAATGCTGGACCCTGATAAAGAACCGGGTTGCAAAATACAAGAAGATATCCCGATCCCCCCGAAATCTATTACTTTTGAAAACATTCTTGGTAAAGATTCCGGGCTTCAAGATGTTATTAAAAAAGCAAGACGGATTATAAACAGCCCATCCACTGTCCTGATTAGGGGAGATAGCGGTACGGGGAAGGAATTATTAGCCAAAGCGATTCATTTTGAAAGCAAACGCCGGATGCATTCATTTGTAGCAGTTAATTGCGCTGCCATACCTGAAAGCTTGTTGGAAAGTGAGTTGTTTGGTTATGAGGGCGGATCATTTACCGGCTCAAGTCGGAATGGGAAAATGGGGAAATTTGAATTAGCGCACAACGGAACCATTTTTCTTGATGAAATTGGAGATATGCCGCTTTTCTTGCAGCCAAAGTTATTACGGGTTTTACAAGAAAGAGAGATTGAAAGAATCGGTGGAAAAAAAGCAATCGAGATTAATGTACGGGTGATTGCAGCCACTCACCAAAACCTGGAGGAAATGGTGCGAAACGGAACTTTTCGCGAGGATTTATATTATCGTCTCAATGTCATCCCTCTACATACCAAACCCTTGCGAGAGCGGCGTGATGATATCGCTTTGTATCTTGAACATTTCATGCATAAACATTGTAAGATCATGCAAAGGCACCCCTTGAGACTGGACCCAATGCTGGAGCGATGGCTTATACGCTATGATTGGCCGGGGAATATACGGCAGTTGGAAAACGCCGTAGAATATATGGCAAATATGGCTGAATCAGATACCGTCTCCTTCCATGATTTACCTGACTATCTGTTTCAACAGGATCATCTCACTGTGGAGAGTAGCGGATTAAGTTTAGAACAAATGATTTCAGAATATGAAAAAGACGTAATCCAGAGCTATTTCTTAGCTGAAAAATATCGTCATGATAAAGAACAAATTGCCCGGGAACTACAGATTAGCCTTTCTACTCTTTATCGCAAGTTGGAAAAATATAAATTATGTTAACTTCATAAAAAATATCTATTTTTCTCAATTAATAGTTACTTAAAATTAAAGCGGGAGAGTGCATATATATCATTTTCTCGCCTGGATTTGAGAGGGATGAGGACAAAAGCAGAAGGTAGAGGTATTTTGTTAAATGACTGAAAGTTCTAAAAATAATCAATAAAGAGATTTTTTAAAAGAACAGCCAGATGAGCCTTGCATACAAATTGAAGGGGGATACACTATGGGGAAATTAGAAGCAGAGATAAGCAACACCCTAGAAGAGCGAAATTCAAAAGCATCCTTACAAAGGAAGCTGAAACCCAGACATTTAACGATGATGGCTATTGGTGGCGCTATTGGAACAGGATTGTTTGTATCCAGCGGATCGACGATTAGCACTGCGGGGCCGGGAGGAGCGCTAGCAGCATACATTCTGGTAGGAATCATGGTCTATTTTGTCATGAATAGTTTAGGAGAGCTATCGGCCTTCTTACCGGTCCCGGGGGCCTTTGATATCTATGCCTCAAAGTATATTGATCCTGCGTTAGGCTTTGCGTTAGGTTGGAACTATTGGTATACAACCGCGATAACGGTTCCTGCAGATTTGGTGGCCTCTACTCTTATTATGAAGTATTGGTTTCCGGACTCACCTTCTATCTTGTGGAGCGCACTATTTTTGGGTTTGTTGCTAATGTTAAATGTCTTATCAGTCAAGGCATATGGGGAAAGTGAATACTGGTTTGCCGGTATTAAGGTCATCTCGATCATCGTATTTCTCGTTATTGGGGTTGCTATGATTTTTGGAATTATGGGAGGACATTCGGTCGGGTTCAGTAACTTTACCCATGGAGATGCTCCTTTCAATGGCGGGCTTGTATCTATCTTTAGTGTAGTGCTCATCGCGGGCTTTGCGTTCCAGGGAACTGAGGTTATTGCGACGGCAGCCGGTGAAACCGAAAATCCATCGAAAAATGTACCGAAAGCGATTCGGTCAATCTTCTGGCGAATCCTTATTTTCTACGTGTTGACGATTTTTGTTATCGGTTTGATTATCCCTTATACGGATCCAAACCTGCTTAAATCCGGCGTTCAAAATGTATCTATCAGCCCCTTCACGCTTGTTCTTCAGAGAGCTGGGTTGGCATTTGCCGCTTCCGTCATGAATGCCGTGCTGCTTACATCTGTTTTATCAGCAGCAAATTCAGCAATGTATGCTTCTTCACGTATGCTATGGGCACTGGCGAAAGAAGGAAAGGCACCACGAATCTTTGCACGGCTTAACAGGAAGGGAATTCCCATGTTGGCCCTTTGTACAACTGCTATTATAGGACTTGCCTCTTTTTTAGCTTCCCTTTTTGGAAATGGTTCAGTGTTTATTTGGTTGGTAAATGCTTCAGCCCTTACCGGATTTATCAAATGGTTCGGGATTGCCGTTAGTCATTACCGCTTCCGTAAGGCATATGTAGCTCAAGGCAGAGATCTAAATGAATTGCCGTTTAAAGCCAAATGGTACCCGTTGGGCCCGGTTATCACGCTGTTATTTTTTGTGGTTTTCATTTTTGGGCAGACACTTTTTTCTGGACATCAAATTAGCTGGGCAGAAATTATAGCGACGTACATTGGTCTTCCTATTTTCTTGCTTCTCTGGCTTGGTTATAAAATCATTAAGAAAACAAAAATAGTTCCGCTTATGGAGTGTGATTTTGAGCGCAAAGAATAAGAGGTAAGGCTGTAATTAAATGTAAGCGTTTTATTCAAAGGGAAATTAAATTCAATTCCGTATAAATAGGATTACAAAAAAAAGAGGTGTTTTATATGTTAAAAGAAACAATCATAACCAAAGAAGCCCCCAAGGCTATCGGTCCTTATTCACAAGCCATTAAAGTAGGAAATGTAGTGTATACTTCAGGGCAGCTTCCAATTTATCCTGAAACTGGAGAAATGCCTGATAATATTGAGGAGCAAACAAGGGTGTCATTGGAGAATCTTAAGAAGGTTGTGGAAGCGGCGGGAGCAAGCTTACAGCAGGTAATAAAAACAACGGTTTTTTTAAGTGATATGAGTCACTTTGCCACGATGAATCATGTATATGGAGAATTTTTTACAGATAATTATCCAGCTAGAAGTGCGATTGAAGTTGCTCGTTTGCCTAAAGATGCTATGATTGAAATCGAAGCCATTGCTATGATTTAATAATAATAATTGAAAAGAGAATGTTAGAATGAAATTCTCTTTTCTTTATTTTACATATGGTTAGTCTTAAACAGAGAAATATGGAGGAGATTTAATATGAATTTAGCACAATTCCCTAGACGACGATATACACCAACCGATACACCTATTGAGAAATTACATCATTTTTCTGAAGTTCTTGGGGGCCCATCCATTTATCTTAAACGAGATGATTTACTGGGTCTGACGGCTGGGGGAAATAAAACAAGAAAACTAGAGTTCCTTGTTGCCGATGCAATGGAAAAAGGTGCGGATACGTTAATTACATGTGGAGGCATTCAATCAAATCATTGCCGCTTAACACTAGCCGCTGCAGTTAAAGAGAAAATGAAGTGCATCCTTGTGTTGGAAGAAGGCCTTTCAGAAAGTCCTGAGCCAGATTTTAACGGTAACTATTTTTTATATCATTTATTGGGCGCTGAAGAAATCAAAATTGTGCCTAATGGAGCGGACTTAATGCAAGAAATGCAGAAAGTAGCTAATGAGGTAACGGAGAAAGGGAATCGACCTTACATAATACCAGTCGGGGGATCCAATGTGATTGGTGCAACGGGATATGCTGCTTGCGCTCAGGAAATTTTGGCACAGTCATTTAATCAAGGAATCGATATGAAGTCAGTCGTTTGTGTAAGCGGCAGTGGGGGAATGCATGCTGGTTTGGTGACCGGATTTCATGGAAATCAAAGTGGAATATCGGTAATTGGAATAAACGTAAGCAGAGGAAAAGCTGAACAAGAAGAGAAAGTTTTTCAGCTTGTTAAAGAAACTTCAACACACATCGGCATTCCAAATTCAATCCCTCGTGAGGCTGTTATGTGTTTTGATGAGTATGTCGGACCTGGCTATGCTTTACCTACGCCAGAAATGGTGGAAGCTGTCAAACTCATGGCAAGAACAGAAGGGATTTTATTAGATCCCGTATATACGGGTAAAGCGGTAGCGGGACTCATTGATTTAATACAAAAAGGCACCTTTAAGCCGGATGATAATATACTATTTGTACACTCTGGCGGCGCCTCATCGCTATATGCCAATACTTCTCTCTTTTATTGAAATTTAAAACAAAAAGAAAGATGTGAAAGGTAATATCCGGTTCTCGTGTTAAAATTGCATTTATTGAAAGTAGTCTATGTTTCTTATAGAATTTGGTTTTTATGCAGCCATTCCAAATAGTTGATTCCTTTTATTAGAAGCTTGCTGATTCAGTTTAAAAGCAGTATTTTATGTTTGAAAAAACTTGTTTAAGTGTTTTAATATTGCTAGGTCTTTAATGGACAAGCTATGAGTCATATAAATAAATAGATTTGTAAGTGCATAGAAAAAATGATCAAACTTTTTATAAAGTCTATGTCAAATTTTAATGTTGATTAGTCAGAAATTAAAAATAGAGTTGATTCTACAATACAGTAGAATCAACTCTATTTCGTTTATTGTGGATTTTGATAATTTATCATTTCCCGCCAGAAGACTCCCTCTTCAAGCGTGTGAAGGGCGAGAGCACAACGGATTCTTTCAAGGCGACAAGAAATAGCCTTGAATCAAAATAAACCATTGGCTGAAGCCAAAAACTATCAAAAACAAAAACGAAAAGTGGCTATCCTACACGAAAAAATTTCAAATGCCCGAATGGATTACTTACATAAAGTTTCTACCGAAATCATCAAAAACCACGATGTGATTGGAATGGAAGACTTGCAAGTGTCGAATATGATGAAAAATCACAAACTAGCTAAAGCTATTAGTGAAGTATCTTGGTACCAATTCAAAAAAATGTTGGAATACAAAGCAAAATGGTATGGTAAACAAATCGTGACCGTATCTAAAACGTTTGCTTCTAGCCAATTGTGTTCTAGCTGCGGTTACCAAAATAAAGACGTTAAACATCTGAATCTTCGTGAATGGGATTGTCCTTTTTGTACTACTCACCACGATCGAGATATTAACGCAGGACTCAATCTAATGAATGAAGCCATAAGGCTTCTAACCGTAGGAACTACGGGAGGAGCCTAATTAAAAATTGGCCGATAGGCTAATGTTCTTAGGAATCCCCCACTTCAATCAGACCGTAAGGTCGATAAGTGGTGGGTAGTTCAAAATTAAGTCTTATTGTTTGTAGATTGAAGTACAGCATTTGGGGGATAACTACAATGTTCGTAATAGCCCCTTTATTTTCAAGATAGTCGTTACTCTCTATGGAATAAGTGAGGGTAGTGGATTTGCAACGATAGGAGTATTAATCATTATATTCCCTATTCTTTTTATAGCTGGGGTAGTTCTTTTTTGGATATGGGATTGATAAAAGAAATTTAAATTATTATTGGTGTAGTTGAAACAAGTATTATTATTAAAGAGACAAGCACAGTGAAAACAAGAATATAACTATTTCCTTTTATCATTAGATACCACGAACCTTTTTTAGTTTATTGTACATTTTTAAGTCGAAGTTAGTAGTAATTATTTACACAGAGTAAATCCTTGTTGAACTAACTGGTGCGTTAGTTCATTCATGAAGGAACACAATAATGATCAATCTTTTTTATAAAAGAATAAATCCAATTAATAAGGGCATGTTTTGATTAATCTATTTTCAAAACATGCTCTTCATATTTGTTTTTATATCCAGGTTAAAAGCGTTAATTTAAGCAAACTTTATTTTAAAGCTACACAAAGGGGGGCATTCATAATACTACTTTACCCATTGAAGGCAAATTATCCAATTAAAGAGCAGTGTCAGGTTTTTTTTAAAGTAGACGGTTAGCGAAGAACAATGGGGGAAATACTAAAGGAAACGGTTCAATTTAGAATTTTCAGAAAATAATATTGACAATAAAATGACGTTGTTATATATTATTTATAAGTTAAATTTATTGTTATATAACAGAAGGAGGAATCAGATGATGAACATTTATGATAAAGCCTATGAAAGTTATTTAAAGATTTGTGAAAGGTATGAAATGGAGTCGATCAACTTCGACCACTTCATCAAAAATTTAACCAAAGATCAGTTGGATGAATACAGTAAATTAGCCATTTAAATGAAAGGGCGTGATTGCACAAGATGGACCTCCCGGTTGATGTAGATGTAGAAGCCAAATAGAAACCCCACCAGTTGCTAAATGGAAACAGGTGGGGTTTTGTCATGTGTTTAAGTGTAGTTTTAAAATTAAGTCGTACTGTTTATAAAAAAGATGTACCGATTTGATTTTGGTTTTCCTTAATGAACTAGGAGGTTAGTTTAAGAAGGAATTTCTTAGTGAAAGAGTGAATTTAATATTTAAAGGAGTTGAAATAATGAGATTAGGATTAAGAAAAGATGAAATAAGGTTATAAAATCAAGATCATTAGGAGGAAGGTAGAGTGTCTAATAAAATAAAGAGTTATATTGACTATCCTATGGTAAAAATTCCAGGGGGAGAAATAGAATTAAGAGACGATAGAATAAAAAGCAAATGGAAAGCTGAAATAAGACCGTTTCTTCTTGCCCGGTATCCTGTAACTATGGGTCTATACTATGCTATTACAAATAAATCACCTAATTCTTTTGACGGAGATCTAAAACCGGTTGTGAATATTTCTTGGAATGATGCAATTTCTTTTTGTAATCTACTGTCACAGAAAGCTGGACTGAAAGAGTGTTATTCTATAAGTAATGATGGTGAAAACATTATTTGTGATTGGGAATCAAACGGTTATCGACTTCCTTCAGAAGCAGAGTGGCAATATGCATGTAAAGCAGGGACTACTGGTTATAGATACGGAGAGCTTGATAAGATTGCCTGGTATAACGAAAATTCAGGAGGCAAGATCCATGAAGTAGGAAGAAAGGAACCGAATATATGGGGTCTGTATGATATGTTAGGGAATGTTTGGGAGTGGTGTTGGGATTTATATGATGAACAAGTGTACGGCTCCTACCGAATTTTCCGAGGGGGTAGCTGGGCTGAAGAGGCCAGGGGTTGTGGGGCTTCGTGTCGTCGACGTAGCCATCCGTCATTTTGTATAGACGACCTTGGATTCCGTCTTGCCCAGTCTTTTTAACTTCAACAAACAAGTCAACCTTCGAGGTTTTACAGCACAACTAACGGATAACAGTGACTGGCTACACGTGTTTGTTTAATGAGATGAAATCCAAAAAAACGGGTTCATTCCACGTAGGAAAATCTGCTTTTTTTATTGATAAAACCTAAATAATTTTTTATTTAAGCCCTCTTTAAAACAGAAAAGATCCCTCATATAGCTCCCGAACCATCATTCAGAGCTTAGATTTTCTATTGCCATTTTTATCTTGGAATAGGAAGTAGATCTCATTATGATTGCATCTGAAATTATATGAATAAAATCCACCCTGGCTAGATCCTCTACCTTTCTCATACAACACAAACTTAGAATTATATATGCTAAGATTTATTAATGTAACCCTTTATAATGGGATGCATTTTATTCAATTTTATCTATTTTGTTCTTGGAATGAGGAGATTCCTAGACTTTGTTATTGAACTAACGGGTGCTTTACTTCAAAAACAGGGGTTGCTGTGGCGACCTTTTTCTTATGGGACTAACTGGGCAGGTTAGTTCTACAAGAAATGATATAATAACCCTCATTAAAAGCATCGTAAAGGTGGCTATTCAAATGGAAAATTGGATTGAATTATCTACATTAGAATATAAAGCGGTATGGGATAGGATATATGATGCATTTAAATTTGAACCGGGTATGTCAGACTTTCCATCTTTTGAAGTGCCAAATCCATTTATCACTTATGATGTATCCAAGTATTTAAACGTGTCCGTAGATTTAGATACTTATGATGAGATTTATAATGACCTAGAGGAAAAATCATTGCTTGTCTTTCAAGAACTCACACAGAAAAATGAATATATGTATGCGTTAGATTGGCAACATCCAGGTTATTGGATAAACCCCCGTTTGGAGTTTCCGAAAAGTGAATTTGATGAATGGACAGTACCTATTTTTCCAAACGGTGATTATTACTTTTTTATTCATAAGAATTTTGAATGGGGATTATTAGGGCACCCTTGGGAAAGAACCATAACTATTTTTGGAAAAGAATTGATAAAGGTTTTGGAAAAACATCAACCAAAAATGTTTCAAAAAATATTACGTCAGGGATAATGTAAACCTTGTTGAACTAACAGGTGTTTTACTTCAATAACTGTGGTTGCTGCGGTTCCTTTTTCTTGTGGAGCTAACGGGGTAATTTTTAATATAATAAGAATTATAGATAGTATAAAGGACCGGAAATTCACTATATTAAAGGTGGGAAATGACATGGCAAGAAAGTACCGATTATATCAAATTGATTCATTTACGAAAGAAAAATTATCAGGTAATCCTGCTGGTGTAATTACAAATGCAGATGGTTTATCTTCGGGTGAGATGCAGAGGATTGCTAGAGAGCTTAACAATTCGGAAACGGCATTTATATTTAAATCAGACAATAGCGAATCTGATGTACATATTCGTTTTTTTACGCCTACTCATGAGGTTCCCATCTGTGGACATGCGACGATTGCTGCCCACTATGCTCGTGCAGTTGAAAATAGTTTAAATACAGGTAAAGTTTATCATAAAACTGGTGCTGGCATTTTACCAGTCGATGTGATTAAAGAAGATAATGATTACAAAATTATAATGACCCAGGGTAGTATAAGTTTTGATGCGGTGATTGATGGTCTAGCTTTAGAAAACATATTTACAGCTTTCAATATTAGTGAAAATGATTTATTAGAAGATTGTCCAGTACAAATCGTTTCTACTGGGCATTCCAAGGTGATGATTGGAATTAAAAATTCGGAACTTCTTCACCGATTAAACCCTAATATGGATTTACTAACAAAAGTCAGTGGATTAATTAATTGCAATGGTTTCTATGTGTTTACGATGAATGCTCCCGACTCCGAAATCTTAATTCATGGAAGAATGTTTGCTCCAGCAATTGGTATTAACGAAGACCCTGTTACAGGCAATGCGAACGGCCCTTTAGGCGCATACTTAATACACCATGGACTTGTCAAACATGATAATACTTTATTTAGTTTTAAAGCAGTGCAGGGCGAAGCTATAAACCGGGCGGGTGTCATTGATGTTCAAGTGAAAATTTGTAATCAGGAACCAGAGGAAGTAAGGATTGCGGGAAATGCTGTAATCGTATTTAAGTCCGAGTTATTACTTGGATAGCCATTCAACGTGCGTTAGCTTAAGATCGAAGCGTCTTAAAAGGCAGCTTTTTTCTTATGGCACTAACGGGGCAGGATAGTGCAATAAGATAAACTTATGAATCTGTATTAATAACCCACAATTTTATTTATGTACCATAATTGATATGTTAAAGAAAAGAAAGGGGATTTGAAATGAGAATTTTTGATGCACATTTTCATATTATTGATTTTGATTTTCCAATCATCGAAAACCAAGGATATTTGCCACCCAGCTATGTTGTAGAAGATTATCAAAATGAAACTGCTGATTTGAATGTATTAGGTGGAGTGATTGTATCTGGGTCATTCCAAGGGTTTGATCAAGAATATTTATTGAAGGCACTTAAACAAATGGGTTCAACATTTTGTGGCGTTACGCAATTACCTTTTACTGTGACGGACGAAGAGATTATAAGTTTAAATAAAAATGGGGTAAAAGCATTACGTTTTAATATAAAACGAGGTGGTTCAGAAGATTTATCGAAGCTCGATTACTTTGCAAGGAGAGTTTATGATTTAGTAGGGTGGCATAGCGAACTTTATATTGATGCAAAAGAGTTACCCGAAATTGCATCTACTATTGAAAAATTAACTGCCATATCAATTGACCATTTAGGATTATCTGAAGAAGGATTACCTCATTTATTAAGGCTGGTGGATAAAGGCATTCGAGTTAAAGCAACTGGTTTTGGTCGTGTAGAATTGAATATTGAGAATGCCTTACACTCTATTTATGATATTAATCCAGACGCTCTTATGTTCGGAACAGATTTGCCATCTACAAGGGCGAAAAGACCTTTTGAGTATGCAGACATTGAATTGATTCAGCGTCTATTTGATGAAAAAGCATCCGATAAAATATTGTACACGAATGCGTTAAAATGGTATTTTAAGTAATTCAGCCTTAAGATTTAGAATGAAAATTTAAAGTTTGTGAGTGAGTACACGTAAACTCTTTTTTTCTTATGGAGCTAAAGGGAAAAGCGCCTAGGCACTCCATTTTATTAAGCTTCATGATGGGAAAACTTAATTTAATCTTTTGTAATCATATAGGGAAACAATTTAATTATGAATAGAAAACTAAGAGCCTTACTACAAAGAATGTTAGTAAGGCTCTTTAAAATTTTTAATTTTCAATGGGTTAACAAAGGTGTTTAATTCATCTACAATTCAGTAACCCCTGCGACTGCTAATTCTTGTTTTGCTTATTCTAGTCGTTCTTTATTTATATCAGCTAATAATAGTGTTCCTTTTTTACCAACTAATTCAGCAATCGCTTTGCCCATTCCGCCTGAACCACCAGTAATGACATATACATTATTCATTTTGTGAACTCCTGCCAAAAATCCTACTCTTGAGTAAACTTATAATTCATTAGTCTTAATCCTTCTAATTAACTCTTCAAACCAATATATTGTGTGATCTGTTCTGGTCGAAAAATAACCATCCAAAAATTCACGAATATTCTCGTTGCCTTTAGGGTCTGGCTCGAAATTCTCAAGCTGCTCCCAAATAGCCTTAATGGACTTTACTTTTTTTTCTAATATATCTACTACTTTATCCCGGTCTACATACTTGATGTTGGCTAAACCAACAATCATATCCTTAATTTCATTCGCACTTTCAAATAATTTATAGATTTTATTTGGTAGTTCTTCGCGACCCTTAGCAGTAATCGCAAATACCTGTTTATCAGGCCGATGTTCTTCTTTTATCACTTCAACTGGCTCGACTAAACCTTGTTTTACTAATGATTCAAAATGGTAGTACAGTTTACTTTCAGTTAACCCGCCTAGGCGATCCAACGGAATGGGTTCTGAAAGCTGCTTTTTTAATTTATAAGGATAATTTTTATCTTCCATAAGCTTGCTCAATATAAAAATTTGAATAGACATTTCCTACGCTCCTTTAAGAAGTATTATCTCCTTATTGTAGCAAAACCTAAGCTGTGATTTCAGCCGCATTCTTTTCAGCTTCTGTTTCAGAAACCTGTCCTGGCATTGGTTTTTGAATAAACGCGACAATAGCCATATTAATTAACATCGAAACAGCACCAACCGCAACCATTGACCAAATATACGGACTTGGACTAATGCTGCCATATAGGTTTGCAAAGTACGCTTGCACCGAGTAATACATTGGTGAAATGTGGCTCATCCATTCATATGGTAAATGCATCATATCACGTGTAATAGTGGCACCATTTGCTATTGTTTGAATTAATAAAATCGGTAAGTTTAAAATCATGCCGCCTTCACCTAATAAGAAGATTAAAATCGCTGTGAAATTAAAACATACCATATAGTTTAAAATTTGTTGACCTACTATACTGAAGAATAGGTCACCGCTTGGCTTGTCAATTAAATACGCTACACCTACAGCAACGAGTGATGAAATAACTGCAATCAATAACGCAGCTAATTGAACATAAATGAATAAACGTGTTTTACTTGCTTTTCCTCGACTGGCTTTAAATGCACCTACTAATTGCATCGCTCCAATCATCGCCCCAACATAACCGGCCATTGTTAAGAACATTGGCAGCATATTATTATTCATACCATCTGGTATTTCGTTGATTGTAACTACATTTCCGACATAGGATCTCTCAATCTTTTCCGCTAATTCTGCGGCTTGCTTTTCTGGTACATTAAAGTTCATCAATACGCCCTGGGCTGTTTGTTGTGAGAATTGTGTGCTTAACTGATTGTTAATTTCAGTTACGATAGCATTCATGGTAGAAGAAACGACTGTTGCCCCTGCCTCATTGATTGTAAAGTCAATGCTTGATGACGCTTCACCTTTTTGCATATTCGCAGAGAAGGTTTTTGGGATGTGTACGACTAATGCCAAATCATTTTTCTCTAAATCTTTTAAGGCTTGTTTATTGGTTATATCCGTCTCGATTTCTTTAAAGGGTAAATTTTCTTGTAACTTTTCGGCAATCATCGCACCATTCTTACCGACATCATCATTGATGATAGCGATAGGTAATTTATCGACATTTCCTGGAATGGCTGTATACCCAGGCAAGAAGATGCCTAGCATGGCAACAGCATAGAAAATCCCCATAAAGATTGCCGCAGTTGCCCCTCTTGTTTTTAAGAATTTAGTAAATTTCATCTGTTGAATCCATCCTTTTGAGTTAATTTTAACATGTTACTTTATTCAAAGTACTCAAGTTAGAGTAGTTTAAAATAAGTACTTTGAATTTTATTTTATTTTTTTCAATAAGTCAATTGAAAAATTTTATGCAGAGGAAAAAAACCCCAACAAAGCAGGACGTCAAATCTTCTACTTTTTTTGGGGTAACTATTAGGGAGATCATTTGTAACTTGAATTCCTTCGGCAACCTTGTATGCCAAAAACCCTTCTCTAACTGCCGCATATGACCATGATCACCCAAAAAGGAGCAACAGTAACTCTCATGCAGCTAACGGGGCAGGTTAGTTGAATAACATTTTATAAAATAAAAACATGCGTTAAAATAGGGAAAAATTAGGTGGCTGGAAGATGTTCTCATTCAAAGTAGATAATCAAATAGGAATTGAGTTACTTCAACAGCAGCACAAAGAGGAATTATTCAAATTAGTAGATAATAACAGAGAACATTTACGAAAATGGCTACTTTGGGTTGATAAAAGAAAATCTGCACAGGATTTTGAGCCTATCATATCGATTTGGATAAACAATTACGCTAATAATAATGGATTAGATGCAGGTATTAGATATAATGGGAAGCTGGTTGGAATGATTGGTCTGCATTATATTGATTGGAAGAACAAAGCTACAAGTATCGGCTATTTTTTGTCAGAAGAAGCACAAGGGAATGGAATAATAACTAAGAGTGTAAGTTCATTAGTAAACTACCTATTTAAAGAGTTGGATTTAAATAGAATTGAGATTCAGGTTGCAGTTAATAACCTAAAAAGTATAACTATTCCACGAAGATTGGGATTTGTTCAAGAAGGAATTAAACGGGATGGACAATGGTTATATGACCATTATGAAGACATAATTACATTTAGCCTGTTAAAAAATGATTGGGAGAAAAGCGAGTGGATTAATCTAAAATAAGGGTAAACCACTTCATGCTTATAGAACTAACGGGTGCTTTACTTCAATAAGGCAGGTTGCTGAGGCAGCCTTTTTCTTATGGCACTAACGGGGCAGATTAGTTGAAGAAACCGACCAATAAAGGTCGGCTATTTTTCATACTATTTTTAGCAGCAGCCTCCACCAACAAAGCTGGCTCCAACAATGATTAAGAGTATAAACAAAACGACTATAAAGGCGAAACCTCCACCTCCACCAAATCCAAAACCGCCATCTGACATACAGAAACATCTCCTTTTTGTATTAAGGAGGAACTTATTGTGGGTTATATCACCTTATGCTCTAATTAGGAAAATGACACAATAGTCTCCATCTCTGCTCATAGGATAAAGTGTCGGAGGTACCTCTTATTGAGCTAACGGGTGCTTTACTTCAATAAGGAAGGTTGCTGAAGCAACCTTTTTGTTATGCAACTAAAGGGGCAGTTTAGTTCATTAAGGACTATAATAAGAAGAGTCAAAATATTTTATAAAGGATTTTTTAAACTACGGAAGTTAGGGAGACAATTAGCACCAGGCGAACAATATTTTTTGAGGAGAATTTAGATTGAAAAAATACAGTATAGCAATTCTTTATCTAGTAGGAGGAGGAATATTTTTAGCAATTGGTTATTCAAGTTTTGCTCAAGGTCTATTAGAAGAGCTTACTACGCAAATGAATAATCCTGAATTGTTAGTTGGATTTGGTTATATTTTTCTGATAGTTGGCATTATTCATTTCTTAATAAACAGTCTTAAAAGGAAATAACTAGTTAACTTTCTGATATTACTAACAGCACTTAATTAAACGAAAAGGATGTTTACTTCTATGGGGCTGGAAACAGCTCCTTTTCTTATAGAGCTAAAGGGGCAGTTTAATTGAAGAAGGAAAGATATAATTTGGAGATAAATAGTACTTGAAATTGATTAGAATTAAGCTTGAATTGGGAGTGAAGCAGTTTGAATAATTCTTGGAATAAATTTATATATAAAATTGGTTCTCCAATTTATGATAAGTTTTTTAATTCGGGTATCTTTTTAAATGCTCGAAAACAAATATTTCAATCAATAATATTTGATAACAAACAAAAAATCTTGTTTGTTGGTGTAGGGACGGGTGCTGATTTAGAGATAGTAAATTACTCGGACTTAGCTATTACTGCAATTGATTATTCACCTGACATGCTTCGAAAGGCAAAAACAAAGTTCGAGGATTCTACTATAAAGTTTTTAGAAATGGATGCTCAAGATATGGATAATATAAGAATTTATACAGAATAAAGATGTTATCTTGAATCTCAAAAACGATAGTAAGGTAGGAGAAGAAAATGAAAACTCAAGTGTCAAACTATATAAAAATAAGCTCTTCAAAACAATTTATTACCATTTTTGGTGAAAATAACAATCTTCCTCTTTTAGTGTATTTGCATGGTGGTCCAGGTGATGCCGCTTTACCACTGATTTATAAATATAACTCAGAACTTGGAAAAACGTTTAATGTTGTAGTCTGGGAACAAAGAGGGGCTGGGAAATCTTACTATACTTTTTCGAAAGAGGAACAAATATCTATTGAAACTTATATAGAAGACCTATACAGTTTAATTCATTATTTGTTAGAAACGTTTAAACAAGAAAAAGTTTACCTTTTAGGGCACTCGTGGGGAAGTGTCCTAGGCTTAATTTTCATTAAAAAATATCCACAGCTAGTACATAGTTATTTTGGATGTGGTCAAGTAGTTAACATGAAAAAAGGGTTGAAGTGTCAATATGAATTCGTTCTGAAAGAAAGTCAAGAACAAAATCAAAAAAAGATTGTTCAGCGATTGAAAAATATTGACCTTTCATTGACTCAAAAAGATTGGTTAAACGATTTATTATTCGTTACTAAATTAGTGGTTCGATACAGACATTCTTTATATGGAAAAAGCAATTACTACCAACTGGTATGGGATTTCATTTTTTCATCAAAGTACACATTTAAAGATTTAATCAATCGTGAAAAAGGGAGTCTACAATCTATACAATATTTGTGGCAAGAGCTCATGGAAATTGATTTTAGTGAATACAAGAGTTTTGATGTCCCTATTACGTTTTTTGAGGGGCGTCATGATAGGCATGTTTCTTCTTCATTAGTAGAGGATTACTATCACACAATAAAAACGACAAAAAAACTCATTTGGTTCGAAAATTCAAGTCATTTTCCCCAGTGGGAAGAGTCAGTCAAGTTTAATCAGTCTTTGATAAGTATCAAAAAGCAGAATTAGTTTTACAGGATAATGATTTCTGTAACGTCTGTAATTTACCATCCTTTAAATGGCAATATATCAACAGTTTTCATATCTATGGAAAAATAACATATTTGGACTATTATAAGTCAAAGAAAAATCTAATTTTAAAATTCGTAAAGTAAAGAACCGTTTATTTAATAAGCTTGATGGCTGATATTGCTGACTACATTGAAAAACTTCCAAAAGAAGCTGTCTATTTGTTCCCTAGTCGCAAAGGTGACGGACGACAACACAGGCTTACCGTATTATTGATTTGTTCTTTCCATGTGAGGAACATAATACATTTTGTTCTTAACCCACTTATCATCTGCAAATTCATACCAAGTGACGTAACGAGCAAGCCACCAGCAACTATCGAGTGGGAATTATCATCCATAAGGAAGATAATATGATTATGGGTGATATGGGTTTTAAAGGCGGACCAAACAAAGAAGATATTATCGATATTGGGTATAGTATTGTACCAAGTTATCAAGGTAAAGGTTATGCAACTGAAATGGATAAAGCAATGGTAGGTTGGGGATTATCTCGACTAAATGTTAAAAAGGTTATAGCTACTTGCGATACAGATAATTTTGCTTCTAAAAGAGTTTTGAAAAAAATTGGATTTCATAAAACGAATACAACAGAGGACAAACTCTATTGGTCTTATTAAAAATTCTTCTTCAACTACCATGAAAATTAAACACTAATAATAAGAAAAAAGACCATATTAAATAAAACGCAAGCTTCAATTTTTTTGAAAAAGAGCGACGCCTTATTAGATCTCCTAATAAATCGGTGGTTAGGATGCCTCTGATATATTTACGGTATATCCTAAGTTTTCTAACCTTCGGACCGAATTTCGTACAATGGAAGCTTGCTTTTGCTTATCAAAATAATCTTCGCCTAAGTCTACATACATTTCTTTCCTTGTTAAAAGATAATAAGAAATTCTTAACATGGCGTGGGCAACGACAATTCCAGCTCGTTTTCTTCCTTTTCGCGCAGCTGTCCGTCTGTATAGAGCGCCAAGATAGTTTTTGGAGGCTCCAACTGAATGAGCAGCCTCAGTTAAAGCAGATTTTAAATATTTATTTCCCTTTTTGCCTCTGGTTGATTTCCTTTTTCCTGCACTTTCATTGTGTCCTGGTACGAGGGCGGCCCATGAACATAATCTGGCTGCACTTTCGAACTGTTTTTCAACGTCCGTTCCGATTTCAGCTAGAATTTGTTCTGCCATTCGAGTGGCAATCCCAGGTATTGAATCCAGTCGTTCTATGTTTTCTTGATACACACTAACTCTTTGGGCAACCTCTTGATCGAGGTTTTCAATCTGTTCAGTCAGAAAATCAATATGAGTTAGAATCGTTTTAAGCATCATGCGTTGATGAGGATTCACATACCCATTCAGGGCAAGGATTAAATCATCTTTTTTCTTCTTCATCGAACGTCGCGCAAGGTTTGCTAGTTTCTCAGGATCATCCTCACCAAATGCGATCGCATGAAGCATGTCCTTTGATGAAACACCCATAATATCCGATACGACAGAGCCTAATTTGATATTTGCACCTTCAAGCACCTTTTGAATTCGATTATGCTGTCTGGCTCGTTCTTCAATAATACTTCTACGATACCGAACAAGCTCACGCAATTCTCGTTGATTTCGATCAGGGATAAAGCTTGCCTTCAATAAACCATGACGAAGAAGTTGAGCGATCCACTCAGCATCCTTGACATCTGTTTTTCGACCAGGGACTGCTTTCATATGTTGTGCGTTAACAACTAAAAACTCCATTTCTTCAGCCTCAATTAAGTTCACGATAGGCTTCCAAAACACACCTGTGCTCTCCATAGCGACATGAGTGCAACCATGTGATTTAATCCAATCCATCAGTTGAATTAAAAACACCGTTTTTGTAGAAAATGTTTGAATCTCCTTTCCTTCGGGGGTCATAATGCAGGCGGTAATGTTATCTTTATGTACATCCATTCCGCATACTCGTTCAATGATAACTTCCATTGAAACCATCCTTTCTATGGCAAAAAATTAGAGGCTGGTGCAAAAACCAGAATAGGATTAATCTACCATGAGTGCTTCCCGTAAGGGAGCGACAGTCTGTGATGCACCGAGGTCGTTGGAGTCAGACTAACGGATGGGCTCTAATGGCACCATAGTTCATCGACCTTCCTCACCCAGCCATAGAATCAGTATGGACGGTTTTCCACCATTTTCATTCTCTGTGGTGCAGCGCTGGTTGTGCGCTGCATGGTTGGCTAACGGGTGCGTTAGCTGAAGATTGGAGCTGTCTTTAAGGCAGCTCTTTTCTTATGGAACTAAAGGGGCAGGTTAGTTGCATAATAGTTCCATTAATTGGGTTACTTTTTTATTTTATGAATGGTAAAATCCTTATATAAAAACTAAAATATATTGGAGAATACTCTATGTTTGAACCTATCTCACAACTAACTAAAAGGCAAAAAGTCTTACATTTGTTCTTCTTTTTTACTTTACTATCGGATTCAGTCATACGTTATTTTCATTTCCGTTCTTCCATCATAGAATTAATTATTGAAACTGCATTTGTAATATGTATAATAGGTTACTTGTTTGAAATAGTTTTAGAATTTGTAGAATATAAACGTTGGAAAAAAGATAAGTATTGAATTTAGCATCCTCAACTAACGGGTGCTTTACTTCAATAAGAGAGTTGCTTTGGCAGCTCTTTTTGTTATGCAACTATCGGGGCAGGATAGTTCAATAAGGGTATGTTTTTTTACAGAATTAGCGTAAAATGGTAAATGTAAATTTATTGAATTAAGGGTTGGGGAATATGAGGCATCTTATTGCATCAATTTATATATCATTTGGTTTTCTATTTTACTTTCTTAATTTCTTTGAAAACTTTTATCCTTCTAAAATCGTTGGATTTGTTTCCTTCGTATTTATATTTATTGGTTTTGGTTATTTGTTTAAAGAGTTTAAGGAAAGAAGCAAAAAGACGTTTTAGTGAATTTAAGATGAATTTGTCTTGAACTAAAGGGTGCTTTACTTCATTATCAGGAGCTGATCAGCAGCTCCTTTTCTTATGCAACTAAAGGGGCAGGTTAGCTCAATAGAATTCGTTTGGTATAATATAGTATTGTGTAATTACTTTAAGTGAAATATATAGTTTTTTGGGGGCGAGTATGGAATCAAAAACACATCTGGAAAGTATAGTCAAAAAAATGATACAATGATACTTATATTGTATCTAGTAATCTTCAATTTAATTTGGGTTCTTAAAGAATTATGGTTAGTGCAGTATATTAATCCATTGGGTGATGTTATATCTGCCTTTTTAAATGCATTGATTAAGATTTCTGTATGGATAGTTCCAGTTTGGTTGTACATAAAGTTCTATTTACACACTAACCCAATCAAGTATTTGAAAATGAATATTAACATAAAGAAAGGCTTATTCTTGGGATTATTTCTTTCACTACTTCTAGGTTTATATTTCGCCTTCGAAGTATATATTTTAAATGACCAATCATTTAATTTTAACTTATCACTAGGCAACTATCTCAACGGTATTCTTTTGGTTGGAATTACCGAAGAAATTGTGTTTCGAGGTTTAATTTTACAAGAACTTAATAAGAGACTAGCTTTTTGGAAAGCAAATATAATCACTTCTTTATTATTCTTAATAGTACATTACGCTATTTGGATTTATGAAGGTGTATTCTTCGATTGGTGGAGCCATATCTATGTTTTCCTAATTGGATTTATCTTTGGTGTGGTATACAAAAAAACAGGTTCATTTTGGTCGGTTGTAATATTACATTCCTTTCATAATTTATTTGTTAGTATGGTGTAACTGATAAAAGCACTTTATAACTTTCTTTACCAAACGGCAACTTTTATGTACTAAATGAAAAGAGATATTTGTTCTATTTCAATACATAGATAACAAAGTTTGTGAATGGATGTACTTAAACAAACGGGTGCTTTAGTTCTATAAGAAGTATGGAAAATGATCAAACTTTAAAACAAAATCATACTTAAAAACGCCCTTTATGTTGTTCCACTAAAAGGCGCTTTAATTGAACAACGAATTTTTTATTTTATTGTAGTAAATCTTAATGTTGTTGTAGTAAATGAGGTCATATGTAGTACAAAGAAGGATAGATAAAGCAAATTTTATCTATCCTTCTTTTTTTGTCTTATATAATGTGCAACATTATATAATTCTTCCTTTTTATCAAGTCATTAATAAAATATCTTGCCTTTTAATAAAAGAATTACAGGGCTTTTTTTGAATATTACATCTTTACTATTCTATAAGTTTTATAACCCTTAATAGCATTAAAACTTCTTTCTAAATGATTATCTGTATGACCAGAAAGTTTAAGGTTATCACTAGATTTTGAATAAACCCACATGGAATGTGTATAACGTTTTGAATCAGATCTTTTAAATTGAATCACGTCTCCGGCTTTAGCATTACTAATAATTGAACTTTTACTTGTACTACTGTATCCTTTTTGCTTTCTTGTTAGGTGAGAATACAAATCCGGTACAACTGTCCAAGAGGCACTTCTTCCTTTTCCGCCTTTAGGTAAACTCTTTATATACCAGTATTTATTATCCGAAACTAATTTAGCGTTGCTATTAGAAACAACCTTACTTTTTCCACCAGCATTTAAAATTTGAGATACAAAGTTTGTACAATCTTGACTATATTCTGGATAGGAAGGATTATAGTTCTTATAATATTTTTTCGCATATGCTCTGGCATCAGCTATATTTATTTGTTCGTTTTACTTAACCATTTTTTAACCTGTTTCTGTATGTGTTCACCTAAATCAGCACTATTTCCCTGATCTTTAAATACCTGTTTTGAATATTTACTAGGAAACAAATCTTCTAGTGAGTCTATGAATTCTCCACCTTCTTCTGGTTTTTTATATTCTTTTAATACATATCCATTTTCATCTTTTGCTAACTTAATACGTGCAGGGTATGAACCTCCAGCTTGAACTTCTGTCCCAGTTGATTTGTTATACCCTTCATATAAGGCGTATAAATAGATGCTAATCACGCCATCCTTTTCATCTGCACCATATATTTTATGTGCTTCAAATTTCTTATCTGTTACGGATAAAGTATCTTTGTTCTGTTCCATTATGGTATCTGAAACTATTTGATCCATTTCTTTAGTAATCGTTACTTTACTACTGGAATTAGAACATCCTATAAGCAGTATAGAAAAAGTTAAAAAAACGCTCATAATCAAACACCGATTAAATAGAAATTTCAATTTAAAACCTCCTGATATCTTAATAATAATTTCCGGAAAATATACAAATTAATCATAACATTTTTTTACAATAATGATAATAATTTGAAGCATTCATTTTTATAATAGGTTAGGTACCTCCATTTTTTTCTTTTATGTTTTAATTGTGGATTTGAAATAAAGTCACGATGTTGTACCCCTTTAGATATGGTTATCTAAAGGGGTGTTTTTATAGTGAAAAGGAAAAGAACATTCGAAGTCAAAAAGTGGATTAAGAAACTGTTGAGTAACAATATAGTTAAAGTGAAGTATGGGAACCTTAATAGGATTCCCACTAAATATCCTATAATATCAACATTGTTCTTAAACATAGCCAAAGTTTAAAGAGTACAGTTATTTCTTAGAAAAAGAGCAAAAATGAATTGATGGGTTATTCAACTAACGGGTGCGTTAGCGCCATAAGAAGGCCGCCTTTTTGGCGGCCTCAATTGGCAGGTTTAGTAATAGCTTCATTGTTACAAAGGCACAAATAAAAACAGAAGAAAAACCCCGTTCTTGTAAGACGGGGTTTCAGTTTGTAGACAAAAGGGGTTCGGAATGTTTTAATTCCGGACCCCTTTTGAAATTCCCTTTGAATTTTGCTCAAGATTAAGAGATTGGGCCTCTACGAGCCCACTTTATTAAGCCATTCTTGGACCTTGCCATGTCCAATTGGCTATCTTCTTTAAATTCATGGCAGCGAAAGTAAGCATCGCCTGCATCGACAATTTTTTAAGTCCCCTTAAAGTAGTCCAACGCATACCATGCTTTTCTTTTGCATCTGCGAATACACGCTCTATTGTTTCTTTACGTTTCGCATATATAGGTTTTACATCCTTGTGATGACGCAGATGATCTGCTTCTTCCATATAATTTTGCCAGATATGGCGTGTCACCACTTTTTGATGGTCTTTGCTTACTGTACACTGTGATAAAAATGAGCATGTCGCACAAGTGTGTTTGGGTGATTTGTACTCGCGATAGCCCTCTTTATTTGTTGTTGAGTACTTTAAAATCTCGCCCGATGGGCAGAGATAACAATCAAAATGTTCATCGTAAACATAGTCATGCTTGCGAAAGAACCCTTCTTTTGTTCGTGGACGTGTATAGGGTAAAGCTGGTGTGATTTCTTTCCCAAAAAGGTAGCTTGTAATGGCTGGTGTTTTGTAAGTCGCATCTGCGGCAACAGCTTCAGGTTTTCCAACTTTCTCAATCACTTGTTCAACAAGAGGCTCTAAGATATGACTATCATGCGTATTTCCCGGTGTTACAATCGTCCCCAGCACAAAACCGTTGCGGTCCGCGACTCGCATGAAATGAATAGGCAAACTGTTTTGTTCGTTCATCTTTTACATAGTAGCCACTCTCAGGGTCAGTTGTACTTTCTTTAATTTCTTTGGTTTCTTCTTTATCAAATTTATCCGGTGGAAAAGGCTTCTTTCCATTGTTTTCACGATCTTGATTTATTTCTTCTTGAAGGCGTCCTTGATATGCTCGTGTTTCCTTACGAACGATTTTCTTTTCGAATTTTCGCTTATTCGCACTGGCTTTCACATGTGTTGAATCAACGAATACGTGCTCTGCACTTATTAACTTTCTTTCTGAAGCTGTCATTAAGATACGATAAAAAATCCGTTCAAACAGGTCTGTATCTTTAAAGCGACGCTCATAATTTTTCCCGAACGTTGAGAAGTGAGGTACTTTATCATGGAAACCGTAACCTAAAAACCAACGGTAAGCCATATTCGTTTCAACTTCTTCAATCGTTTTACGCATCGAACGAATACCGAAGGTATATTGAATGAATGTCAATTTAACTAATATAACTGGATCAATACTTGGGCGCCCTATCTCTGAATACATCTCTTTCACCAAGTCATAAATGAAAGTGAAGTCAATGGCCCCTCAATTTTACGAACCAAATGGTTCGCTGGCACCAGTTGATCCAAAGTAATCATTTCAAGTTGATCTCGCTGAATAGAATTATGTTTCGAAAGCATCGTCATCACCTCAAGTTTTAATACTTCTATATTAAAACAAAAAGGACTGTAGGCAAAAGTGGTTATATCTAATTGTTAAAACAAAGTTGATTGGAACGGAAGGTGCGAGACTCCTGCGGGAAATGCGTGTCCAAGGGAGACCCCACAGGCGCAAAGGCGCCGAGGAGGCTCCCTGACCGCCCGCGGAAAGCGAGTGCCCTACGTTCCAATCAACGTTCGAATTTTTACAACCCCTCAAAAAAACTGTAGACAAAATCGATTTTCATCGAGTTTGTCTACAGTCTGAAACCCCGTTCTTGTAAGACGGGGTTTTTTAAGTTGGATAATATAAGATCATACTTAATCGAGTTAATGTTTCCCCTGAATTAAGATAGTCATGGGGTTTGTCAGCCTTGAATCTGATAGAATCACCATTTCTTACTGTGTATTCATTGTTATTTACACGTACAGTTAGTTCCCCTTCAAAAACAGTTAAGAGCTCTTCAGTTCCCTCTCTGTGCGAATCAGCACTTAGGAATCCACCTTTTTCTATCTCGATTGAATAAACTTCAAAGCGTTTATCATCTTCGAAGGGAAAGTAGGGATAGACTCGATATTTTCCGTTGTCTTCAGATAATGTTTGAATTTCACTTCTTAGAACAACTTTTGTATCTGGTTGCGGATTATTTATTAGAGAAGTAAAAGAGATCTTTAAGCCATTTGCAATTTTCCAGATCGTTGTAATAGTGGGACTCGATCCTCCTCTTTCAATTTGACCAATCATTGTTTTACTTACTCCAGTCAGCTCTGCGACCCTTTCAAGACTTAATTTTTTACTTTCTCTAAAGGCTTTTAAGTTTTTTGCAAGGATAAGATTTATTTCCTCCATAAATACACTCCTTTATATACAATATAACGTCCGTATTGTACAATAAAAAGTAAACCGTTATATTGTTCATTTTAGACATTATAACATACATCACAGAAGGAGGGCCCAATATGCCTTTATTGTCGTTTTTGCTATATGTTTTTGTTACTAGTTTTACACCAGGTCCTAATAATATTATGGCAATGTTATTCGCTAACAAATACGGGTTTAAAAAGACACTTGGATTTTGTTTAGGAGTAGGTGCAGGTTTCTTTGTAATCATGATATTGTCCAGTTATTTTAATCTTTTGCTTAAAAATTTCATTCCGAAAATTGAATTTTTTATGACGTTCCTAGCTGCAATCTATATGTTGTATCTGGCTATAAAAATAATAAGTAGTAAAAATAATGATAAAGACGATGATGGGGATAAAAATAACCGCTTTTTTTCAGCTATGCTTTTACAATTCGTAAATCCGAAAGGTATTTTATATGGCATAACAGCAGTATCAACCTTTATCATTCCATATCATACTTCAAATTTCAGCTTATTATTTTTTTCATTTTTTCTAGCTTTTGTTGGTTTTCTTAGTACTATGAGCTGGAGTGTGTTTGGTTCGCTGTTTCAAAGGTTCCTAAAAAAGTATAGAAGTCAGTTTAATCTAATTATGGCTTTGTTATTAGTGTATAGTGCAATTTCGATTCTTGTAGAATAAAACAGGTTTCTTGTTAAACGGGTGCATTAACGCATAGGTGGTTACCCTAAAAAGAAAAGTTGTTTACTGTACCTTAAATTCCTAAATTAGAGTCCTTTTCTTTTTTATTATGAAAAAATCCAACAAATACTATACCTAAGTTAGCATTAGAATCCGATATTAGAAACTCATTTATATCTGACAATAATCCTACTAATTCAGCAGTAAAGCTTATAATTTCTATGAAATTCATTGATACCATGCCCCCTTCTTCGTTAGGCTTACGTGATTGAGCCATATAATAGGTTATATTTACTAAGGTGAAATGAGTTTGTAATTACTAAAATGATTTCTTATAATTGTTCTTATAATATGAAGTGAATTGACAAACAGGAAAGTTAACCAAGTGCCCATTATCATTTTTGGATATTTAGGCAGCTCTTCAAAAAACCAAAAGAATCGTAGTTTGCTAAATCAAAATAATAAAAGTCCCTATCTATGTTGATAGGAACTTTTTGTGGATTTTGAATAAAGTTTGATAAAAATCCTGTTGGATATGTACCGGGATTTTTACATCTTCAACTAAAGGGGCAGAAGAGTACGGGCCTGTTGTTTTTGAATAATCAGGTTTGTTTTTCAGTAATAAAAGATTTTACGGTTGGTGGTTCATATGTATTAAATTGATCAAGTAGGCCATTTGGTTCTACATCTACCAGCGCCATAGAACGGTATTTTTCATGCAGGAACTGTTCATCAGACATATGATTAAATAAAGCAACAAGAGGATCATAATAATGATTAATATTTAACAATCCACAAGGTTTATGATGAAGTCCTAACTGAGCCCAGGTAAAAATCTCAAAGAACTCTTCTAATGTTCCTGGCCCACCTGGCAAAGCTATAAAACCATCGGCAAGTTCTGCCATTTTTGCTTTTCTTTCATGCATGGAGTCCACTACAATTAGTTCGGTTAGGTTCTTATGGGAGATTTCTCTTTTTTCTAGAAAACTAGGCATTACTCCAATTACTTTTCCACCAGCTTCCAAAACGGAATCTGCAACTGCCCCCATAATTCCTACACATGCTCCCCCATATACCAGTGTAATATTACGTTTAGCCAGTTCTTTACCCAGCTTTTTTGCAGCTTCTAAATAGACATTAGATGCTCCTTTACTTGATCCACAAAATACAGCTAGAGTCTTCAATTAATATCACATCCTATTAAGTAGTCTTCCTTACTTATCATACAGAAATATGGGAATTTTGTTAAACTTAAATGATTAAAATGGAAGGTGGATTAATATGAACGTAACTGAATTTCAACAATGGGTAAGAGATTATTATGAAGCAAGGGGCTGGTCTGAATTGAAGAAACTGGCGAGGTCGCACGGGCTATTCGCTCACTTGAGATTGGCAGGGATAGACCAGATGAAGTAAGTGGTTCGTTTGAGGAGAATAAACAGGAGTTAACCGAAGAATTAGGAGATGTGTTAGGTAATTTAATTGTGATTGCGAACAAGTACAACATCCCTTTAGAAGAAGTATTTAATGCCCATAAAAAGAAACTATCTGAACGCTATTCTAATGCGAATAGCGTATAGAATCATAATTAAGTAACCTGATAAAGTTAAGCAGTTGAACCAGTAAGAGGAATCATATAGTACCTTGAAGAATTTATATAGGAATATAAATAAAGTAGAGGTGATTAAATGCAAATTTTATTGATTCGTCACGGTGAATCAGAAGATGACTTTTTAGAGAAGGATTACACAGGTTCTACTGATTTACCATTAACAAGTAAAGGTCTCATTCAAGTTAAGAAAATGTCTAATCGTGTATTAAACGAGTTTCCACCAGATTTTATTTGGAGTAGTACTTTGAAAAGAGCTAGTAAAGCAGCTGAGATTCTATCCAATACTATCGGTTGCCCAGTGGAATACTTAGATGACCTTATAGAAAAGCAAGAAACTGAGAGTAAACTAGAATTTAGGGTTCGTGGTGAACAAATTTTTTCTTTTATTAAAGAAAACAGTAAAGAGTTCAATAGAATTGCTATCATTTCACACGGTGGAATGATAACTAAAATTATTGAAAGTTTTCTGCAATTACCAACAGTTAATAATAATGTATGGTTTAATTCTGATAATACAGGAATTCATCTCCTTGAATATATTAGGAACGTGCAACTTATCCGATTTACTAATAGTACATCTCACTTAAATTAATATAGCTAGAAGGGCAGATTAGTTGAGGTAGGAGTTAATGCTAGAAATAGGTCAAATGTGAAATGAAAAAAAGGAGGGGCAAAAATGACTTTCTATATCGCCTTTCTGCGAGGGATTAACGTAGGTGGACACAATAAGATAAAGATGCAAGAATTAAGGAACTTATTAACAAATATGGGGTTAGATAAAGTTAATACTTATATTCAAAGTGGAAATATTGTATTTCAGTCTGAGGAAAATGCAGAACAATTACAACATCAAATTGAGCAAGAGATTAGAAATTATTTTGGTTTTTGAGTAACCGTTATCTTGAGAACGGTTACAGAGTTGGAACAGATTATTAACAATTGTCCATACCCAGTTAACTTGTTATTGGAAGGAGAGAGTGTGCACCTTTCTCTCTTGGCAAAAGAGCCTTCAAAGGAAGGTATAAATCATTTACTCGACCTTAAAAGTGAAATGGAAGAATGTTATATAAAGGGTAAAGAAGTTTATCTATATTTACGTCAAGGTGTTCGAAAATCCAAGCTCTCTTCACAGCTTCAAAAGTTAGGTCTTCCAGCCACAGCACGTAATTGGAAAACGATCAAAAAGCTTGAAACCATGGTAAAAGCGATGCAATGAGTAGTTTGAAGAAATTCAGATAAAATAAGTTATTCAACAAACCAGTGCTTTACTTCATTATTAGGAGCTGATCAGCAGCTCCTTTTCTTATGGATTAAAGGGAAGTATAGGTTGAAGAAGGATCATTTTTAGTACCAACTATTAATACCAGATGATAGAATTAAATGAATAGTTAGTAATAAAATATTATTATTGTTATGGGGGCCTTAATGATGTTAGATATTCAAAAAATTAAGGAAGTAATTAGACATCGTTATCCATTTCTTTTAGTGGATAGGATTTTGGAATTAGAAGAAGGAAAAAGAGCAGTTGGTATAAAAAATGTTACAGCAAATGAGGATTTTTTTAACGGGCACTTCCCCAATTATCCAGTTATGCCAGGTGTATTAATTGTAGAGGCATTAGCTCAAGTAAGTGCAGTTGTGATGTTAACTAAAGAAGGAAACCAAGGACGATTAGGGCTTTTAGCAGGTATAGATAAATGTCGTTTTAAACAGCAAGTAAAACCAGGGGACCAACTCTTTCTTGAAGTTGAAATCACGCGATTAAAAGGTCCTATTGGGAAAGGCAAAGGTATAGCTACAGTTGATGGGGAATTAGTTTGCGAAACAGAAATAATATTTGCATTTGGTGATTAAAAGTTATTAAATTTTGGTAAAAGTTTCCTTCTGGAAGCTTTTTTTGTTTAAGAAGGGTACAAATTTCATGTCAACTCTTTTTTTAAAAACATATTTCATAGGCGATGACACACGTACTGATAAGGGCTCTTTCGAAGTTCACTTTAATAAACAAGAAAACTGCCTTTAGTATTCATTTTTCACATCTATCACTATGTTTAACTTCGAAATTAATGATGGAATTCTCTTCGTATTTTCTACAATTTAAACGTATTTTTGAGCGGGATTTATTACAAAGCTACAAAAATTCCAAAATTTTTTGTCCACACAATATGGACAACTATAATTTTTTCTATTATTATGATTCTTATAACTATTAGTACAAAAGGATTTCGGTTACTTCTTCATGTATTTTTGGAGAGGACACATGTATTTTCATGAAAATGAGTAAAATTCAATATTCTTAAATGCAATGTTTGAGAATAGAGGTAAATCATAAAAAAATCCTGCATTTATTCCAACCATCAATAAGGGGGTATATGAAATGTCTAGTGAAATATTAAATCAATTTTTGAATGAAAATTTGGAAGATTTAAAAGAAAAGGGACTTTACAACGTTATTGATCCGGTAGAAGGTCCAAATGGTCCGGTAATTACCATTGCAGGCAGAGAGTTAATTAATTTATCATCCAATAACTATTTAGGTTTAGCAACAGATCAGAGATTAATAGAGGCATGCATTGAAGCAACGAAAAAATATGGGGTCGGATCCGGTGCGGTTCGTACGATCAACGGAACGTTAGATATTCATGTCAAATTAGAAGAAAAGCTTGCCGAATTTAAACATACAGAAGCAGCCATTGCTTACCAGTCTGGATTTAATTGTAATATGGCAGCGATTTCAGGAGTGATGGATAAACATGATGCCATTCTTTCAGATGAACTGAATCATGCTTCTATCATTGATGGATGTCGATTATCTAAAGCAAAGATCATTCCCTTTAAACATTCCGACATGGACGATTTACGGACAAAAGCACGTCAAGCAAAGGAGTCCGGATTGTATAACAAAGTCATGATCATTACCGATGGAGTTTTCTCGATGGATGGGGATATTGCCAAGCTTCCTGAAATTGTGGAGATTGCCGAAGAGTTTGATTTAATTACGTATGTTGATGATGCGCATGGTTCGGGTGTATTAGGTAATGGTGCAGGAACAGTAAAACATTTTGGGTTATCGGATAAGGTGGATTTCCAGATTGGAACATTATCCAAAGCCATTGGTGTTGTAGGAGGCTATGTAGCAGGAAAGAAAGATTTAATTGATTGGTTAAAAGTGAGAAGCCGTCCGTTTTTATTTTCAACGGCTGTCACACCAGGAGCAGTTGCAGCTTGTATAGAAGCCATTGATATTTTGATGAATAGCTCAGATCTTCAAAATAAGCTGTGGGAAAACAGCAATTACTTGAAAAAGGGCCTAAAAGAATTAGGGTTTGATATTGGAGAGAGCGAAACACCGATTACACCTTGCATAATAGGAGATGAAGCAAAAACACAGCAATTCAGTAAGAGGCTGAATGAAGAAGGTGTGTATGCTAAATCTATCGTGTTTCCTACCGTTGCAAAGGGAACAGGAAGAGTGCGGAATATGCCGACAGCTGCTCATACAAAAGAGATGCTGGATCGTGCATTAGCCATTTATGAAAAAGTAGGAAAAGAGATGTCGATTATTTAATAAGGAATTGCTTGCTGCAGAGTGAAAAGGGGAGGGATTTTTGATGAAAAAGATCTTAGTAACAGGGGCTTTAGGTCAAATTGGTTCAGAACTAACGCTGAAAATGAGAGAGATTTATGGATTTGACAATGTCATTGCAACAGATATTCGAAAAACGGAGAGCGATGTTGCCCAATCAGGTCCATTTGAGATTTTAGATGTTACAGATGAAAAAGCGATGTTTAATATGGCAAAAAAACATGAAGTGGATACGATTATTCATTTAGCTGCATTATTGTCAGCAACAGCTGAAAAGAAGCCTCTTTTAGCTTGGCATTTAAACATGGGCGGATTGGTTAATGCTTTGGAAGCGGCACGAGAACTTGATTGCCAATTATTTACACCTAGTTCTATTGGCGCGTTTGGTCCAACCACGCCTAAAGATTTGACTCCACAAGACATCATTCAACGACCGAATACGATGTACGGAGTGAATAAAGTATCCGGAGAGTTATTATGTGATTATTATCATCATAAATTTGGGGTTGATACGAGAGGTCTTCGATTCCCGGGACTGATTTCGTATGTTACACCTCCTGGCGGTGGCACAACCGACTATGCAGTTGAAATTTTCTATGAAGCGATTAAAAATAAGAGATATACTTCTTACATTGCTGAGGGAACGTATATGGATATGATGTATATGCCTGACGCTTTAGCTGCCATCATTACATTAATGGAGGCAGATGCCTCAAAATTAAAACATCGGAATTCTTTCAATGTGTCTGCTATGAGCTTTGATCCGGAGCAAATTGCAGCCGAGATTAAAAGGCATATTCCGGAATTTGTCATGAATTATGAGGTCGATCCTGCAAGACAATCTATTGCCGACAGTTGGCCTAATACAATAGATTCAACTTGTGCAAAGGAAGAGTGGGGATTTAAGGCGGAATATGATTTGGAGAAAATGACGAGGGATATGCTGATAAAGCTGAGATTAAAGTCACTTTTAGTTACCGCATAAATAAGCTACTAGCCGAATAAAAGAGTTGTAAAACTCTTTTATTCGAGTTACTATATTCAGATGTTTTGAATTTTTTTTAAACGTTATGTGATGCACTTTTTACAGCCATTAAAAAGTAAGCGCTTTCTATTGGCGTATAAAATTAAACAATCGGTCGATATGCCGTGCATCAAATTTCGACTATTAGTAGTGTAGGGGGAATTGGAATGGCCAACAAAGATTTGAACAGGGAGTTGAAAGGTCGTCATATTCAGATGATTGCTTTGGGCGGTACAATTGGTGTTGGTTTATTTATGGGTTCAGCCAGCGCAATCAAATGGACAGGTCCGTCCGTAATGTTAGCTTATGCAATCTCAGGGATTTTTATATTTTTGATTATGCGTGCCATGGGGGAAATGTTGTATTTAGAGCCAAGTACGGGTTCATTTGCAACATTTGGTTATAAGTATATTCATCCATTAGCAGGGTATATGACTGCATGGAGTAACTGGTTCCAGTGGGTTATTGTTGGGATGGCTGAAATTATTGCAGTTGGGACGTACATGCAGTATTGGTACCCGGATCTTCCTGCTTGGATTCCAGGGTTAATCGCAATGGTGATTCTTGGAGCAGCGAACTTAATTTCTGTTAAATCCTTTGGTGAAATTGAATTTTGGTTTGCACTGATTAAAATCGTAACAATTATATTAATGATTGTTGCAGGATTTGGACTTATTTTCTTTGGAATTGGTAACGGAGGAGAAGCGATAGGGTTATCAAATCTATGGGAACATGGTGGTTTATTTACAGGCGGTTGGAAAGGGTTCTTCTTTGCTCTTTCACTAGTTGTTGCAGCGTATCAAGGTGTAGAACTAATCGGGATTACAGCTGGGGAAGCGAAAGATCCGCAAAACACGATAACTAAAGCGATTCAAAGTACCATTTGGCGTATTTTAATTTTCTATATCGGTGCGATTTTTATTATTGTAACCGTTTACCCGTGGGATCAGCTAAGTTCAATTGGTAGCCCATTTGTTGCAACCTTTGCGAAAGTTGGTATTACAGCAGCAGCTGGAATTATTAATTTTGTCGTAATCACAGCTGCAATGTCAGGCTGCAATAGTGGTATCTACAGTGCAGGACGTATGCTTTATACTTTGGGAATAAATGGACAAGCGCCAAAATTCTTTGCGAAAGTATCTAATAGTGGTGTCCCTTTATTCGGTACGTTCGGTGTGATTGTTGGGTTAGCAATTGGTGTTGTTTTAAGTTATGTTGCACCAGAAAATTTATTTGTGCATGTATACAGTGCCAGTGTACTTCCTGGTATGATTCCGTGGTTTGTCATTCTGATTAGTCAAATTCAATTTAGAAAAGTAAAAAGTGCTGAAATGGTCAATCATCCATTCAAAATGCCTTTTGCACCTGTTACAAACTACTTGACCATAGCTTTCTTAATTATGGTATTAATCGGAATGTGGTTTAATGATGAAACACGTATATCGCTTATTGTAGGAATTGGTTTTCTAGGTATCGTTGTAATTAGTTATTACGCTTTTGGAATAGACAAACGTATACCAGTAGAGGCTGCTCAGACAGATGATAAAGTGGCTAACCTCTAATTCACTTTGGATTTTAAATTATTGATTTACTTCAAAACCAGGGTTGCTACGGCAGCCCTTTTTTTTGAAATGAAATGCGTAGGTTAGTTCTATAAGAGTAAAGATAAAAGATGTAAACAAGGCAAAGTGGTCGACCAATTTGAGATCAATGGTTATATCCATATTCATAAAAAAGCAGTCTAGGCATTAATCCTAGACTGCTTTTTAAAATACATTATTTATTTAATTAATCTACTTGATGATTAAGACGGAATTTCAATATGCTAGCGGCATACCCTATGAATCCTCCAACAATAGCTGGAATAATCCACCCTAGTCCTACCTCGTACAAAGGAAGAATTGCATTAAAGAAATTATTAATGGATGAAATGTGTATACCGGCTCCATTTAATCCATCAAATAAACTAACAATAAAAGTTAAAAGTAAGCTACCTTGATAAACTTCAGCCTTCCCTTTAAATAAAGAATGAAGGAATGTTAGGAAAATCAATACAATAGCTAATGGATAAATAGCTGTCATTACAGGTACAGAAATTGCAATTAACTGTGTTAGTCCAATATTGGCAACTATTGCACTAAAAATCGATAAACTAATAGCAATTGTTTTGTAAGGTACCTTTGGAAACAGTTTATGGAAGTACGTCGAGCAAGATGTAATGAGTCCTACGCTCGTCGTTATACAAGCTACTGTGATCATTAATCCCAATAACAGCCCACCATATGCTCCAAAGTAGTAATCCGAGACTTTTGCTAAGACAATGCCTCCATTATCCAAGTGTCCAAATTTCTCAACACTTGAAGCACCCATGTAAGAGAGGGCTGTATAAAAGGTAGCAAGGATAACGGCAGCAATTGCAGTCGCTTTTCCACAAACGATCATTATTTGTTTTTTTGTTTTAGCACCTTTTTCTTTAATGGCATTAATGATGATGATACCAAAAACAAAAGATGCAAGAGTGTCCATTGTTAAATAGCCTTCTCTAAACCCATTGAAAAATGGTTGAACCGTATAGTTTTTGGCAGGTGCTTGAAAATCCCCAATTGGATTAACGAAAGCTACTACTACTAGGATTCCGATGAACGTTAACTTGATGGGGGTTAAAATTTTCCCCACAATTTCGACAAATTTCGCAGGATTGAGCGAAAGAAGGCACGAAATCGTAAAAAAGATGATGGTGAAAATAAGTAAAGGAAGCGGCCCAGCATTTTCGGGTAAGAATGGTTTTACACCTATCTCAAAAGAAACGTTTCCTGTTCTAGGCATTGCGAATAATGGACCGATTGCTAAGTAAAGAACGGTTGTGAATACAATCCCAAACACAGGATGTACGCGGCTTGCTAATGATTGTAAATCATCTTTTCCAGAAAAACCAAGTGCCAACACACCTAGTAACGGTAATCCAACCCCTGTTACTAAAAAACCAGCATTAGCAGTCCAGATATTCATTCCTGCTGATTGACCAAGCATCGGCGGGAAAATTAAATTTCCTGCCCCAAAGAATAGCGCGAATAACATGAAACCAATCACTACTATAAATGAAGATGGTACTTTATTAGACAAATTAAAACCTCCATGATAACTAAATTTTACTATTTTTAAAAAATATTAAATTTTCTAAAAATTAAACACGAACAAAATTAATAAGAACGTATCGTATTATAACCAGATAATTTTAATATTTCAATATAAAATTTAATTTTTATTATATACCCTATTGACTAGATAGTCTACGTTGATTCCATTTAGGAATTAGTTGGCAGTATTTTATAACCGAGAGCGGCATAATTTTTTTCCAATAGTAATAAAACATTTAAAATAGGAGGTAATTTGCTTGATTTTCTAGATGGATATCGAAAGTTTGAGCGAGAGAATGTATTAGGAACTGATGTTAAAATAGAATAAAGAGAACGATTTCAAAGGGGGATAAGATTGAAAATAAAGATATTTTTTTCGTTTTTAATTTGTATAGCATTTTTAATTGGTTGTTCAAAAGAACAAACATTTGAAGATTTCTTTCACAAATCGATAGATGAAATGCACTTAGGGGAAAAGGATTATTCTTATTCGCTCGTTCATAAGCAAATGAATGTGTTGCATGAAGATGATGCCATTGCAGTATTTAAAGAAAATAATGCACAAGGGGAACAAATATTTATTGCTTACTTTGAAAAAGAAAATGATAAATGGGAATGGAAACAAACAAGAGGAGCAGAATGGAATACACCTGTTAAATGGTCTTCAATGAACCAAGTTTCATACATTTATTCAGGAGCAATTAGTGATAATTCTATTTCTGAAATATATGCAGGTGATGAACCAGCGAAAATCATCAAGGTCGAAGGTGATAAAAGGTTTTGGTATGCCATCAGTGATGTCAAAGATATAGAAGTAAAGGTAGTAAAAAAAGATGGTGCTGAAGAAATCATTGAAGAAATCGACCAAGAGCTTTTAAAGGAATGGGATAAGTAAAGTGGGATATATAAAATAAACATACGACTTACTTCAACTAACGGGTGTAATCATTCTTTAAAGAGATATGATGAAATGCACTTTTACTTATGTAACAAACAGGGCGGTTTGTTGAATAAAGTTTGATAATATAATATAAAAAACAAACTAAGTGAGGATTACCTAAGGAGAAATCGAATGAAAAAACATTGCTGTGATGATATGGCATATCACGCGAATTTCAAATGTGAAATACACGAAAACCCATTTGAATGTCCAGATAAACTTGTAATCTATTATGAAAAAGATAATGAGTACGGGTTGATAATTCACGATGGTGGTTCATCATCTGTCGAAATTTTGTTTTGCCCGTGGTGTGGTAAAAAGTTATTAGAAGGAAAATAATCAGTTGAAACCCTTGTTGATTAGTTGGTGCTCTACTTGAATAACAGAGCAGGGTTCGTTTATAAATCCTATTCCAAATGGTTTGAAACCTGTGAATTAACGAGTATTCGTGAGCATTATCGTATTAAACTGAGGGAGTTTAATAAATACTGGAGTTTTAAACGCTGGAAGAAAAATTCCAATAAAAGCGTAAATTAAAGGCAGGAAACAACTTCCTGCCAATGATCATTATTTGGTGTGGTTACTTCCTTTTTTGACTTTTCAATTTGTTCATTTCAAGTTCTGCAGCATATTCTTCTTGTGATTTTCCTTGCTTTTGACTTTCAGATTGAATTTTTTTGAATTTATTATCATTTAGATTAGGCATATAAACACCTCCTTTGAACATAAGTATTTTGTACAAACTTATGAGTATTATTCGATGATTCGCTATAAGAGGAGTAGTTGGGGATAATTCCCTTAAAGGATTTACCGGAAAATTATTTATCATTTAGGCATCAATTGTTTAACACGAAATAACTTATGAAAATGGAGGGGAATTAATATGACACAACCCGTATTAAAAATGTACAACTACCACGTGTGGGCAAATGGAGTTATAATTGATCGTTTAAAAGAACTTCCACAGGAAATTTATCATCAGGAAATTCAAAGTGGTTTTTCTTCAGTATCAAAGGTGTTGTCTCACATTTATCTCACAGATTACGCATGGTTTGACATAATCTCAGGTAAAAGTATGAATGAAGCAATGGGGTCTACGGATCAATTAAGAAAAGAGGTGGAAACGAAAAGTATTGAGGAAATGAAAAAAATATTTCTAGACTTATCTGAGCGAAACAAAGCACTTCTGAACAGTCAAAAAGATTTTGAAAAATTGATTGTGGTAGATAATCCATATGCTGGGTTGCTTGAAACTTCTATTTCTGAATCGGTACTACACGTTGTTACTCACGGATCATATCACCGTGGCAATATAGCTACCATGTTGCGTCAAATGGGGCACACCTCTGTTATGCAAGATTTTGGACTTTACCTATATTCCAATTAGAACAGAGTAGCTCAAGCACAAAATCCTTTTTAATTGGAAAAGTTCTTTCACTAACGAGTGCTCTACTTCAATAAGGGGGTTGCATGGGCAACTCTTTTTCTTATGGGGCTAAAGGTTAAGGGTAGTTGCATAAGATTTTTTTTACTTTATAATTAGTACCAGGTATTAATATCAGTTATAAAATTGATGCAATTCATAACACGAGGTGGCTATTTTATGTTCAAATCCAAAGCACGTATTACTGCGATAGGTTCTTATGTTCCAGAGAAAAGGTTAACAAATAAGGACTTAGAAAAAATGATTGAAACCAATGATGAATGGATTGTTAAACGTACTGGTATTAAAGAACGAAGAATTTCACATGAAGAAGAGTTTACTAGTGATATAAGTTATAAAGCTGTAAAGGATTTAATGGAACGGTATGATAAATCAGTCGAAGATGTTGATATGATTATTGTCTGTACCTTTTCACCTGATTTCAACACACCAAGTGTAGCTTCTTTAGTCCAAGCAAAGCTAGGTATTAAGAATACTGGAGCTATTGATTTAAACGCTGCTTGTGCAGGATTTACTTATGGGTTGCATGTAGCTAATGGATTAGTAACATCTGGTTTAAACAAGAAAGTTCTTGTTATTGGAGCTGATACTTTATCTAAACTTATGGACTATGAAGATCGAGCCACTTGTATTTTATTTGGAGATGGTGGAGGGGCAGTTCTTGTAGAATATGATGAACAACAACCAAGTTTTATTTCTTCACATTTATATTCGGAAGGAGCAGGCGGAAAACATTTATATAGTACAAACCTATCGACACGTATAAATGGTGAAGACTTAAATAATAGTGGTAACCTTGTACAAAATGGACGCGAGGTTTATAAATGGGCTGTTACTACTGTTCCAAAAGGAATGCAAACTGTGATGAAAAATACTGAATTTCATTTGAATGATGTTGATTGGTTTGTTCCGCATAGTGCAAATTTAAGAATGATTGAGTCAATATGTGATAGAAGTGGTTTTCCAATTGAGCGTACATTATATAGCTTAGTGGAGTATGGAAATACTTCCTCAGCATCAATACCATTAGCTTTAGATAAAGGAGTAAGTGAAGGAAAGCTCAGTAATGGTGAGAAGATTTTATTATATGGTTTCGGTGGTGGATTAGCACAAGCAGGATTGCTCATCAATTGGACTCTATAACGCTTTTTTTCTTCAACTAACCGATGCTTTACTTAAAAATCAAGAGCTACTGATCAGCAGTTTATTTTCTTATTGAGCTAATGGAGCCCGTTTAATTTAACAAGGATACTAAACAAAGACATCGTACTATTAGGTATGGTGTCTTTGAATTATCTTAAGGGAATTTCAAAATCTCCAAATGGGCGGAAGAACGCCTTTAGTAAGAAGTTTGGGTTGGTTAGTGATAAGTTGAATGTGGCCAAAATATCATGTTTACTCTTATATTTAGTGGGAATGCTATTTACAGTAGTATCCCTGGAATTTGAGGAGGACATTTTAACATGCTTGATGCTAAGACCATAGAAATCGTTCAGTCAACAGCACCTGTTCTCAAGGAACATAGTAAACCAATAGGAAAGAGATTTTATGAATTACTATTTTCAAAAGCGCCTGATTTGTATAACCTTTTTAACCAAACCAACCAAAAAAGAGGAATTCAACAGGAGGCCTTGGGGTATGCTGTCTATGCTGCAGGTGAACATATTACGAACCTTGAAGCGATAAAACCTGTAATTAAAAGAGTTACTGAGAAACATCGTGCCATAGGGGTAAAGCCTGAACAGTATCCGGTTGTAGGTGAAACGTTGCTTCAAGCAGTTAAAGATGTGTTGGGTGACATAGCCACAGATGAAATCATAGAGGCATGGGGAAAGGCATATGGCTATATTGCAGATGCCTTTATTGATATTGAAAAAAACCTCTATGAGGAAACAGAACATCAGCCTGGTGGATGGGAAGGATACCGAAGTTTCAATATCGATAAAAAGATAAAAGAAAGTGATGCGGTAACCTCCTTTTACCTAAAGCCTACAGACGGAAAACCCATTGCTTCCTATCATGCTGGCCAATACCTAACACTAATGGCGGAAATTCCTGGGGAGAAATATACGCATATACGCCATTACAGTCTTTCGGATTCACCTGGTAAGGATTACTACCGAATCAGTGTTAAACGTGAAGATGCCCATGGGGATGCTCCATCTGGAATTGTATCAAACTATTTACATAGACAGCTGCAAGTTGGAGATACGCTGCAATTTTCTGCTCCTGCAGGTGACTTCGAACTTGATAACACAGATTTACCTGTCGTTCTAATTAGTGGCGGTATTGGAATTACACCATTGCTTAGCATGTTAAATACCATTATAGAAAAGCAACCACAACGTCAGGTTACGTTTATCCATGCAACAAGCAACAGCCAAACACATGCTTTTAAAGAGCATCTGCAACAAATTGTGAATGATCATCAACATATAAAATCAATTGTCGTCTATGGTGCACCAACAGAAGCCGATCGGACCTCTGGCCATTTTGATAAAGAAGGATACGTGGGTTTAGACTTCCTGCAATCTATCGTTCCATCAAAAGAAGCTAAATTTTATTTCTGCGGACCTATTCCTTTTATGGAAGCAATCAATGAGGCCCTAAGTAAATGGAGTGTATCGAAAGACCATATTCATTATGAAGTATTTAGTCCACTCGCTATTTTAGGAGAAAAATAAGTAAATTAAATTTGTGAATAAAAAGGATCTTTGATTGAAGGTCCTTTTTTCATGGCTAATAAGAAGAAAGGGAAGTCTTGAAATACTATTTATTACTAACACAAGAAGGAGAAAGGATTATGAAGAATAACGAAAGCGATCTCCCGACAGGATTAGCTAAACCTGCACAACGAGCACTCGCTGGAGGTGGGTACTTGTAACTTGAGCAGTTTACTAAGCTAAGTGAAGCAGAGGTCTTGCAGCTACATGGTATGGGAGCTAAGGCATCGGAGCAAATTCGTCGTGCTCTTTCTGAGAAAGGATTAGCGTTCGCCAACGGTTCTTGAAAAACCTTTGTTGTACATATTACATTAGGATGAGAGGTACTGCGGTATCTCCTTTTTTTGTTGCGAGCAGGATTATCGAAAAAAGCAACGAATAGTAGGGTAATGAACATAAAATAAACGAGTGAGGGTGAATTTGATGGGAGTTCAAGCGGAAAAGATCTTTGTTAACTTGCCTGTTAAAGATTTGAATGCCTCAATAGAATTTTTCACAAAAGTTGGCTTTGAGTTTAACGAGCAAATGACCAATGAAAATGCAACGTGTGTGGTTATCAGTGAATCTATATATGTCATGTTATTGGTTGAAGATTACTTTAAAACGTTTACCAAGAGAGAAATCCCGGATTCAGCAAAAAGTACGGAAGCTATTGTGGCATTATCGGTTAAAAGTAAGGAAGAAGTGGATGAGATCGTGAATAAAGCCCTGGATGCTGGTGGAAAGCCTTTTAATGAAGCCATTGATCATGGGTTCATGTACGGTTGGAGTTTTCAGGATATAGATGGACATCTTTGGGAGATATTTTACATGGATGAAAGCGGATTTAATCAAAATTAAATCTATTTCAAGACACAATCCTTCACTAAGGACTGTGTCTTTTTTTGAAGTTCAGTGTCGTACCTGAGTCAACATGATTGCCTGCTTGTTAAAGTATAAAATAACAATTTATACTTATGATACAATATAAGGGAAAATGTAAAGGCGGGTACAAAAAGTGACGACAATTTACGATATTGCAAAAAAAGCAAATGTTTCACCGATGACTGTATCGAGAGTTATTAATAATAAAGGAAATATCAGTGAAAAGACTAGAGAAAAAGTAGAAGCTGTTATAAAAGAGTTAAACTATATACCAAATTCAGCTGCTCAAAGTTTGAATATTAAAAAAACCAAGTTACTTTCATTAATCATAACTGACATCACTAACCCCTTTTTTACAAAGGTTGCAAGAGGCGCTGCGGATAAGGCTAATCAAATGGGATATCAGCTTATTTTATGTAATACAGATGAAAACTACGAAAAAGAAAGTGAGTATATCAATGCATTAATTTCTAAAAGGGTAGATGGCGTAATTATTGCTCCTACAGGTGATCAATCGACCAAAAACTTAAAGAAACTTATTAAAAACAGAATCCCATTTACATTAATAGATAGGCAAATTGAAGATGTTTCGTGTGATAGAGTGCTTGGAGATAACTATGAAGGGACAAAATTGCTTCTTCAGCATTTAATTGATTATGGTCATCAAAGAATAGCAATGGTTCATGGCCCACTTACGATTTCCACTTCGAAAGAGCGGTATCAGGCGTATATTGAAACGTTAAAAATTAATGATTTAAAGATAGATCCCGCTTTCCTAGTAGAGACTCATTATAAACAAGAAAAGCGATGGAATGGAATCGCTCATTTGGTTAATGTTTCTCCTGCTGATCGTCCAACAGCGATTTTTGCAGCGAATAACTTCATTGCCATTAAAATTATTAAAAGTTTACGAGAAAAAAAGATTAAAGTTCCAGAAGACATTGCCGTCGTTTGCTTTGACGATTTAGAATTATTTTCAGACTTTGATCCTTTTTTGACTGTATCTTCGCAGCCTGCTTATGACTTCGGATATTTAGGAACACAATTAGTGATTGAAAGAGTAGATGAAGTCGGTCCAGCTGATTATCGCACAATAAATTTAAAGCCTGAATTGGTAATCAGAAAATCATCTGGAACTCCTATAAAATAATAGGAGTTTTTCTCTGCTGCGGAGATTAGCACATATGAAAAAACCACCTAATAACCTAATAGAAGGTGAGCCTTTTCTATTCATTCAAATATCTGAACATGAATTATTCAAGTAATTCAGCACCGTAAGAATTATCAATTATGCAACGCCAGGTACCTGTAGAATCCTTTTTAAAAACATAGGTAGCCATTCTTTCCATTGAGAATGCCGAATCAGTCTTTTGATTGGCACTCAGTAGGGCTTTTGCTACAACTAATGCCGTATCACCTGTTTCAATTATTGCCATCTGTTCTTGATTAACAATTAAACTATGATTAAAATAATCAGCGATAGCAACGAATGCCCGACGTATTTCTTCTTTGCCTTTAGCTAACGTTCCAGGTTTTACAACTAATGTAGCATCCTCTGAATAGAAATCCATTAATTGATCGAAATCCTCGTTATTTATTGCTCGGTCTGCATTCTTTATTACTAGTTCTAACTCATGAGTTTGCATATTTGCCCTCCTATCCGATAGGTAATTTATAGGGATTCCAATTTACCCCTTAGTGAAGAATATTCGACTGTCTTGTTGAGGAATCCTTCTCTTGGCCAAATAAGAAAAATCAACTTCATTACTATAAAGCCATTTTTGAAGGGCAATCTGCCTATAGGGTAGCAATGAAAATAATTACCGTAGCAAACCATCCTAGTTATTACAGCTAAAGGTGAATTATTAGCTTTTCTATTTTGATAAAGTAAAGAAATAGAAAAAAGGCGTTAATGTGTAAAAAATGTGTCAGGCAGCAAGCATAGGCCTATTGTCTACCTTCTAATAAAAATCCCCTAATTTCCTCTAACGGTATTTCTACATTGATAGCCATTTGAATGAGTTCAATCCATTCTGTATCTAATTCTTTTACTCTGTCATTTGTCTGAAGTAACATTACCTATTCCTCCGTTGAAGAGGTAGCCCAGCTATCATAGTCAATCTGACCTTAGACCTGTTAGCTTTGCGTCCTAACCTTTCGATTAGTTTGCCGTTTTCTCATTTTATTATAGTTATATATTACTATCTAGATAGTGCTAATGTTGTCGTAAATTGTAGAAATGTAATTATTATTCTTTAAAAACAAATTGTTAATTCGATTGGGAGACCTGTTGAATGACAATAAAGATATTTAATGGGAAATAAAACTATTATATTTAATATGATTTTTTGTATTAAAGAAGGAACCATCCATTTTTAATAGAATGTAAGACTTTGATTAAGAGGAGGATGATCAGTTTGGAGAGAAGAGCTTTACTGGTATCTCGATTTCCAGAATATGAAGAAGAAATTGGCGGATGGCTATGGTGTTTAGAAGATGTTCGCCGTACTCTTTTAACAGAATTAACTGGAATCAGCCAAGGGATCCTTGATACAAAAATGGATGAAAGACAAACGATTGGCTCGCTGTTATATCACATTGCATTGGTCGAGGCAGATTGGTTATATGAAGAGGTTCTTGTTACTGAATGGGATTCTGAAATACGCTCGTTGTTTCCGTTAGAATGCCGTTCTGAGGAGGGCTCTTTAACCCATATTGAGGGACAAACTGTAGAAGAACATGTTAACCGACTTAATAAGGTACGTGAAGTGTTTCTTTCCCACTTTCGTTCAATGGATCTAACAGATTGGCGTAAACCGAGGGTTCTTGAACAATATGACGTCACACCTGAGTGGGTTGTGTACCATTTGATTGAACATGAATCACATCATAGGGGGCAGATTTTCCAATTGCTAAGCAAATTACGGAATGATTAAGATGTTAAAGAGTGGGAACTTTTTATCCATCTTTAACTAACTGATTGGCTCCAGTTAATTATCAAACCCACTAAGCGGTGGCTTGTTTATGAACATTAGCACATTATTCCGCATTACCAGCTATTTCAAGTGGTGTAGTTATTCCATTAAAGGGCGCCTTTATGAAAAAAAGAAGGTGCCCTTTTTGAATGGGACCATATTCTTGAATAACGGATAACTCTAAGATAACTGCAACTTCAGCTTTAGACTTAGCGGAAATAAAAACATCCTTTTTTGTTAAGACTTAGAGAATATATGGAGGTGCTTTAAAATGGGTATAAGAAAAATCACAACAAACTTGTGGTTTGATACACAAGCAGAAGAGGCGGCTAAATTTTACGCTTCTATCTTTAAAAATTCCAAGATTGGAAGAATCACTCACTATGGAAAAGAGGGGCATGAAATCCACGGGATATTAGAAGGAACAGTAATGACCGTGGAATTCCAACTGGAGGGCCAGGAATTCGTAGCATTAAATGGCGGTCCGCAATTCAAATTTACAGAGGCAATATCATTTATAGTCAATTGCGAGTCACAAGCAGAATTGGACTATTTTTGGGACAAACTCTCCGAAGGCGGAGACGAGAAGGCACAAGTGTGCGGTTGGCTGAAAGATAAGTATGGTGTTTCGTGGCAAATTATTCCTACGGCCCTAACTGAGATGCTAAGCGACCACGATCCAGAAAAATCAGCAAGAGTTATGAATGCAATGCTCCAAATGAAAAAAATTGACATCAAAACATTAAAGCAAGCGTATGAGGGATAAGATTACATTGTTTGAGGTATTAAAAATGAATTTCTTTGTTGTCACTTTACAAGACCATTTAATAAAAAGCTTGATTAAAAACCTGTATAAATGTATACAGGTTTTTTTAGATTGTTCCACTGAACTATCCTCGCTATAGGTCCTTTTTCTTATCTCTAAATATTAACAGTGTTGTTTAACAAATCCTTATTTTGATATTGTTGCAATTAATTTATTGACAATTTAAAATATTGTTGTTATTTTAATGTTACCGGTAACATTCTAGTAACAAGAGGAGGTCAAAATGATTATTGATGCTCATCAGCATTTTTGGAAGATTGACCGAGCTGACTATTCTTGGCTTTCAAAAGATATGGGAGTCCTCTATCAAGATTATCTTCCAGAAGATTTAGATCCCTTATTAGAAAAACAGGGTATTGCTGGAACTGTTCTTATCCAAGCTGCTCCTACATATGAAGAGACTTTATTTCTTTTATCATTGTATGAACGGTATGACTGGATTTATGGTGTAGTTGGCTGGATAGACTTATCTTCTCCAGCTTTTCCGAAGCAACTAGATTCGTTAATGAAACGACCGGGAATTGTTGGTTTGCGTCCAATGCTCCAGGATTTAGAAAATAGTGATTGGATATTACAAGAGCAAGTGATAGAAAATTTAAAATGGCTTATTAGATATAATCTTCCATTAGATTTATTAATTAATAATAAGCACATTTCATCGATTTTAACTTTATTGAAAACGCTTCCGAACTTAATGACAGTAATAGATCATATGGCTAAACCGAATATTACTAAAGGGGATTTAAGCGAGTGGAAAGAGGATATGTACTCTTTATCACTGTTTCCGAATGTTTGGTGCAAAATGTCGGGTTTAATGACGCAAGCGAATCCAGCTATTTGGAAAACTGAAGATTTTGAGCCATATATTCATCATATTGTGCAAACATTTGGTCCATCCCGTTTGCTTTTCGGCAGCGATTGGCCTGTATGTTTATCAGCTGGAAGCTATGATGACGCACTGCAGATTATTAAAAGAAATTTACCGGAAAATTTATCCGATAAGGAAATGGATAAAATATTTTCTAATAATGCGAAAGCCTTTTACAAATTAAAAGAAAGGGGAGATAGCCATGAGTAAGGTAGGCTATGAACAGGACGTAACGAGCATCGTTATGTCTGATCAAGATAATGTAGCGACTCTTTTGAAAGATGTAGAAGAAGAAGAAACATTACTATACGTCATCAATGGCCAAAAAGCGGTATTGACAGCCAAGCAATCGATTCCATTTGGACATAAAATCGCAATTAAACCGATTGAAAAATTAGCAACGGTTATCAAATATGGAGAAGTAATCGGTGCAGCGACAATTGATATCGAGCCTGGTGAACATGTCCATGTACATAATATTGAAGGAATCAGAGGAAGAGGAGATAAGGCGGAAGGGGAGAAACAACGATGAGCATGATAAAAGGGTACCGTCGTTCAAACGGGAAATTTGGAATACGTAATCATCTGTTAATTATCCCGACTGTCATTTGTGCAAATCACGTAGCCAATAGAATCCAGCAAGCTGTACCAGACTCTGTAGCTATTCCGCATCAGCATGGCTGCAGCCAGATTGGTGATGACAAGGAACGTACACACAGACTTCTTGGAGGAATGGGGAAAAACCCAAATGTTGGTGCAGTTCTTTTAATTAGCTTAGGCTGTGAGGTTATTGATGCCAAAGTTTTGAAACAAGAAATTGAAGAAGAAACAGGAAAACCTGTTGAGTGGCTTGATATCCAAGATGCAGGCGGAACGGTAAAAGCTATTCAAAAAGGGTCTGAATTGGCAAAAAGCTTATTCAAGGAAATTGAAAAAGTGCCACAAGTAGATGTTCCTATTTCAGAATTAATACTAGGTGTGAAATGCGGCGGTTCCGATGCTACATCTGGTCTGTGCAGCAATCCCGCTTTAGGAAAAACAGCTGATCAGCTCTTAAATCAGGGCGGAACCATTGTAATGGGTGAAACAACTGAAATTATCGGGGCTGAACATATTGTCGCTCAAAAAGCTGTGAGCGAAGAAGTGGCAAATAAGCTATATGCCTATGTGAATAAATTTGAAAAAGAAGTAGAACGCATTGGGGCAGATATGCGTGGCGGAAATCCAAGCCCAGGCAATATAGAGGGAGGCCTGTCTACTATCGAAGAAAAATCTCTTGGCTGTATAAGTAAAGCAGGTACTGCTCCCTTGAACGATGTATTATCTTTTGCAGAAGAAATTCCAGGGAACGGCTATTACTTCATGGATTCACCAGGGAATGATATCGAGTGTGTATCGGGTATGGCTGCTGCTGGTGTTCATATGGTCTGCTTTACGACAGGAAGAGGGACGCCGACTGGAAACCCAATTATTCCGGTCATCAAAATAACGGGAAATGAACATACTGCCATCAAAATGATCGATAACATTGATATAGATACAAGTCCTGTAATGAAAGGGAAAGAAACAACAGAAGAAGCAGGAAATCGTATTTTCGAAACGGTTCTTAAAACAGCACAAGGTGAGCTGACAAAAGCTGAAATTTTAGGCCATCAAGAATTTAGTATCAGCCGAATCAGCATCAGCCTGTAGAAACAAATAGGAGAAGGAGGATCTATATATGAGTAAATTAAAAAATCGAACAGCTCTTGTCACAGGCGGTAGCCGGGGGATTGGAGCAGCAATTGTCATGAGATTAGCTGAAGAAGGCGCCAATGTGGCTATTAATTATACATCACCAGGTTCATTTGAAAAAGCAAACGCTTTAAAAGAAAAAGTAGAAAAAGAGTTTCATATTCAAGCGATTGTTGTGAAAGCAAATGTTGGGGTGAAAGAAGAAGTTGACCATATGATAGACCAAGTGGAAAAAGAGTTAGGATCGGTAGAGATCCTAGTGAATAATGCTGGTATTGCTCCATTTGAACCTTTTTTGAGTCTTTCAGAAAAAACATGGGATGATACCTATCAGACGAACGTGAAATCGATCTTTTTGACAACCCAAAGAGTGGCGAAAAAAATGATCGAAAATAAATATGGAAAAGTCATTAATATTACATCAACTGCGAGTGTTCTTGTGACAAGTCCAGTAATCCCGCATTATATCTCATCAAAAGCAGCAGCTTCGCATTTAACAAAGGCCTTGGCGATTGAGTTAGGCAAATACAATATTAATGTAAATGCAGTCGGACCGAGCACCGTTGCAACGGATATGTGTGATGAATATTTGGCAGATCCTCAAATTCTAGCAAAAGAGATTGAAGCGAATCCAATGAAGAGACTTGGTACAGAAAAACAAATTGGTGATTCTGTTGTCTTTTTAGCCTCTGATGAAGCCGTGCAAATCAATGGGCATCTGTTAATGGTAGATGGCGGATTAACGGTTAAAGCGGCACAGCCTGAAGATCATATGAATCATGAACAGGAGGTAACATTATGAGACTACTCAACAAGATAGCAGTTATCACTGGCGGAGGAAGCGGCATCGGCAAGGAATCAGCCCGTTTATTCGCAAAAGAAGGCGCATTTGTTATCATCACAGACATTCATGCTGAAAATGGGCAAGGAACAGTTTCTGAAATAGAAGAAAATGGCGGAAAAGCAGCATTTTACGAAGTAGATGTGACGAATCCTGAAGCGGTTCAATCTGCAATACAACAGATTATTGAGACGTATAAAAAAATAGATATTCTATTCAACAATGCAGGAATCAGCAATGTGGGTAGAGTGGACGAAGTAGAGCCAGATGTCTGGGACCGAATTATGAGTGTAAATGTGAAGGGGGTTTATTTACCCTCTAAATACACGCTTCCTTATATGATGGAACAAAAAAGTGGAGTAGTCATCAATATGTCGTCTTGCGCTGCGGAAATGGGTCTAGTTAAACGTGCCGCATACTCAGCAACGAAAGGCGCTGTACTTGCTCTGACAAAAGCCATGCAAGTGGACTATGCCCCTTATAATATTCGAGTAAATGCTTTATTGCCGGGCACCATCTTAACTCCATTTGTTGAAGATTATTTGAAAAATTCATATGATGATTCTGAAATCGCAATCGGATCGATCAAGAAAAGACAGTTAAGCGGAGAATTAGGAAGACCTAGTGATGTGGCAAAGGCTGCACTATTTCTAGCTTCAGATGAGTCTACGTTCATGATGGGATCGCCTTTATATATTGATGGCGGAGTTGTTTTTGGGAAAAATGCATAAAAGGAGAATGAAACTATGAAACTAGCTACTTTTATAAAAGGTGAAAATCAGAAACTGGCTGTTCAGATTGAGAATAACTTAATAGATATCGAAGAAACTGCTAAGAAGAATGAATGGAACAATATAGTAACAGATGTGATGCAAGTAATTGAATTCAACCAATCCGAACTAAAAGATTTTGAAATAAAGGTTAATGAAGCTGTCACAAATGGAAGTGCAGTCGCTATTGAGGAGGAAGGGCTTATATACGGTCCTAGTGTTACAAAACCTCATAAAATCATTTGTGTCGGATTGAATTACAGAAGACATGCAGATGAAACCAATGCACCGTATCCTGAAGTGCCTATCTTGTTTAACAAATTTGATAATACGTTAACAGGTCATCAAAGTGAAATTGTTATACCAAATGTAACGAATGAACTGGACTATGAGGTTGAACTGGGAATTGTAATTGGAAAAAAGACAAAGAACGTAACACAAGAAGCTGCTCTTTCTCATGTTTTTGGTTATTGTACAGTCAATGATTTGTCTGCAAGAGATCTGCAAATGAGAACACAGCAGTGGCTGCTTGGAAAAACCTGTGATGATTTTAGTCCAGTAGGACCTTTCTTAGTGACAGCGGACGAAGTAGGAGATCCAAACAACCTTAATTTGAAAACGTACGTAAATAATGAAATAAGACAAAACTCTAATACTTCCGATATGATCTTTTCTTGCGCAGAAATCGTAAGTTATATTTCCCAGCACATGACGTTAGAGCCGGGAGATCTTATTTTAACAGGTACACCTGAAGGAGTCGTATTAGGCTTACCGGCTGATCAGCGCGTTTATATTCAGCCAGGAGATGTGGTCACTGTTGAAATCGAAAAGCTTGGAACACTAACGAACAAATTTGTTCAAGAAAGTGAAAAGGTTTTGACTAATGCTTAAAGGAATCCCGCCTATTATTTCTCCAGAATTGATGAAAGTTATGATGGAGATGGGGCACGGTGATGAGATTGTACTTGCAGACGGAAACTATCCGGCTGCAAGTCATTCCAACCGGATAATCAATGGTCATGGACATGGCGTTGCTGATTTTTTACGGGCCATATTAGAATTTTTCCCACTAGATACGTATGTTACGTTTCCAGTCATGCTGATGAATCCTGTTCAAGGCGATGAAAAAAACCCTGTAATCTGGCAGACCTATGAAGATATAATAAAAAAAACGAGCGACTTTCCTGTCCAAATAGAAAAAATCGAAAGAACGGATTTTTACGAAAGAAGTAAGGCGGCATATGCCATTATCGCTACAAGTGAACGTGCACAATATGCGAATCTTATATTGAAAAAAGGTGTACTTTAATTAGTGAATCTAAAAGGAGTGAGCTATTTGCAAAAAATTCCGAATATTATGTATGTTTATGCGATTTTTGGTGGCTTGGCTGGACTTTTATATGGTTTTGATTCTGGTGCCATTTCTCCAGCGATTCCCTTTATTACCGAGGAATTTGGATTAAGCCCGGCCGGCCAAGGATTGATTGTAAGTTTCCTTCTTTTAGGAGCATTGCCTGCTATTGTTCTTTCAACCTCCTTATCTAAAGTATTAGGAAGGAAATCGCTCTTAATAGGAGCAGGCATCACGTTTATTGTTGGGTCTATTGGCTGTGCCTTCGCTACTAATGTAAGCGTTTTAATAGGATCGCGATTTATCCTTGGAATCGGATGCGGAATAGCCAATATGTGTTCGTTGATATATCTGGTTGAATTAGCTCCACCTAAAATCAGAGGATTAATTGGTGCATTATATCAATTAAGTGTAAATGTCGGAATTTTAAGTGCTTACATTGTAGGAGCTTCCTTCTCTGCTAGTGGTTCATGGAGAATCATGCTAGGAATAGGTATTATTCCTGCTGCAATCTTTACGATTGGGATGCTAATCTCACCCGAAAGTCCACGTTGGCTAATGACTGCAGGAAAAGAAGAACGTGCAAGAAAAGTATTAATGAAACTAAGAGGATCGAAGAAAGAAGTGGAAGATGAAATAAGCGATATTAATTATTCACTAAAACAGCAAACTGTCGGATTCAAGCATTTAGTTGGCCAGTATAAAAAGATTCTAAATATGAACTTCATATTAACGTTTTTTCAGGTCTTCACTGGGATTAATGCAGTAGTATACTTTGCTCCAATCATCTTTGAAGGAGTGGAAATTAACGGGTGGAGCGGATCGAATATAGCCAACTTCGGGATAGGTACCGCCTTAGTTATTTCCACGGCTATATCGCTATTCATTGTTGATAAACTGGGAAGAAAAACATTATTAATCTATAGTATTGGCGGGCAGGTCCTACCACTAATCGGTTTAGCACTATTTTCAGATTTTACGATATTTAGTATGGTTTGTGTGTTCTTATATGTATTCGCGTTTGGAATCGGTCTAGGTCCTGTATTCTGGCTATTCATCCCTGAAGTGTTACCTTTGCAGGCAAGAGCGATCGGAATGGGAGTCATTACATTTTTACAGTACACATTGAATTTTCTTTTTTCGTATACTTTCCCGCCATTGTTAAGTGTCATTGGAAATAATGTCTTCTTAATATACGCGGTATTATCAATAGTTGCTTGCGTATTTATTCACTATAAAACACCAGAAACCAAAGGGAAAACTTTAGAAGAAATTGAAGAGTACTGGCGTCAGCAAGATATGGAAAAAGCTATTAAACCTGCTTAAGGGTTTAACCCTTCCAATACAAGAACTAAAGATAGAACATCTATTGGAAGAATATTCTTCTTGCTAAGGGGACTGAGCAATGGGGAATTCTACTAAATAATTCTGCCAAAGGAACTGAAATAGGATAACCTTTTAAAATTGTAGTTGAAGGTTGATGGAGAATTTGATAAAATATAATTAATTAAAAAGACTATGTGTGACTGGCGAAACGCGGATAACCGTGAGGGAGCATATAGTGTCGTAGCCGTTCGCCTGGGCAGAGGTAAGGGAAATTATCCCTTGCCTCTTTCTGTTTATTAGGAGAGGATAGTGAAGACTAAAATCCATTATTAGAGAATACACAGATTTTTATGAAATTTGATTAGTAGCTTGCTTAACATCTTGTTAATTAATTTAGGAATTTAAAAACTATCATAAATTAAAAGAGGAGAAATAATATGAGCACATTAATTTTAGAAAAACTGAAAACAATCAAAACCTTAAATAATATTGCTGAAAGCGGGTTAAATGTATTCAATAAGGATAACTTTACTATCGACAATGACAGTGAAAACCCTGATGCTGTTGTTCTTCGTAGCTTTAACATGCATGCATTAGAATTAGGCGATAATTTAAAAGCAATCGCAAGGGCCGGAGCGGGTGTCAATAATATTCCCGTCGACAAATGCACAGAGCTAGGAATTGTTGTTTTTAATACCCCTGGTGCTAACGCTAACGCTGTAAAAGAAATGGTACTAACCTCTTTAATGGCTTCATCTCGTAACCTTTTTGCCGGTGTGGCCTGGACAAAGACGTTAGAAGGTGAAGGAGAACAAGTTCCAAAGCTTGTAGAAGCAGGAAAGAAACAATTTGTTGGAAAAGAAATCAAGGGGAAAACTCTTGGTGTAATCGGTTTAGGAGCGATCGGTGCGCTTGTAGCTAATGATGCACTAGGTTTAGACATGGATGTGATTGGATTTGACCCGTTCATCTCTGTCGATACAGCTTGGAACTTGTCCCGCAATGTACAGCGCGCTATGACGATTGAACAGTTGTTTGCTGAATCTGATTATATTACTGTACACGTGCCATTAACTGATGATACAAGAGGAATGTTTAACCAAGAAACATTTAGCATCATGAAACCGGGCGTACATATTTTGAATTTCTCACGTGGTGAGCTTGTGAATGAAACGGATATGGAAGCTGCACTTGAAAGCGGGAAAGTTGGCAGGTTTATTACAGACTTCCCGAATGAAAATGTATTGAAAATGAAAAATGTAGTTCCAATCCCACATCTTGGTGCCTCTACGCAAGAATCAGAGGAAAACTGTGCTATTATGGCAGCTCGTCAAGTGAAGTTGTTCTTAGAAACAGGGAACATCAAAAACTCAGTGAATTTTCCAAACACTTCCCTTCCTTATACAGGAAAGCGTCGTGTGGCAACTTTCCACGAAAACGTTCCAAACATGGTTGGGCAGATCACACTGGCTATATCAGACTATAATTTGAACATCGCTGACATGGTTAACAGAAGCCGTGGTGGATACGCGTATACGATGATTGACATTGACGGTGAAGTAAACGGCGATATCATTCCTGGTTTAGAGGAAAAAATCAAACAAATCACAGGCATCGTTACAACTCGTATTATTTAACATACTTTAATTGAACAGGAAGAAAGCGTACTTTCCTGCTCAAATGATAAATATTAGTACAAGCCTCAATTCCTTTAAGGAGTTGAGGCTATTTTTATTTTAGGCTTTGTTAGACAGTAAGGCTGTTGATTTTTGAACAAATATAAGAGACTACTTATTGTGGTCTTCTATAGAACTAGCACCTGTTTCTATAAGAAAAGCGATTCCTATTAATGAATCGCGCCCGTTGGTTGAATGAGGAAAAGGTGTAATCCTTTTAGTAACATGCTCAGATAACCTTACTTTTCAATTGCAGTTTTTTTTATTTTAATTTCCTATGCCGGGCGAATTCATTAATACAATTCTCCAACCATCTGGATCTTCAATTGTAACACCTGATTTTTCCCAATATGGATTTTCTGGAGATACTGAATCATAACCCATACCTTTCAATCTATTTGTGATTTCTTCAATGGTTTTACTTTCAGGAATATAGAAGACAAGCAGATTATCATTTGTTGGAGCAGGACAAGGACTTCCATCTTTATGTTGAGTAAACTCTAAATGATAGTTTGAATTGGGAAGCCCAATCATTATACCGTCATATCCCTCGTGTCCTTCAAAAGAACCGATTTTTTTCAAGCCTAATCCCTCACAATAGAAGTTTACAACCTTTTTTAGTTGATCAGTAGGACGTGCAACTCGGATTTGCGCTACTTTCATTTCTTTTGGCCATTTATTTTCCATTGTCCCATTCCTCCCTGTAGATCGTTCCATAATTAAATCTATTTACTTGGCAACTACTAAAAATTTTATCAAATGAATACGTTAGGAACCTTCAGTAATTGGGATGATTCCCTTGCAACTTTGGTCGTAGCACTGTACAGCTTTAATGTAAAAATACCATTAATTGGATTCACTTTCAACTTTTCGTATTGTGCTAACCTGCCCAGCTTGATGCGTAAGAATAAGTGCCGATCTTGTCTTAAACATCATGATTTTTTTGTTCTAAGTAAAAGAATCGTCCCCTATGAATTACAGAGACGATTCCTTATGTGGCTTGTTACTTATTATTTACATGATTTTTCTGCCAATTCAAGCGTATACATATACAATTTTGGATCGGGGTTAATCCAGGCGCTTTCAAACACGAAAACAACTTTATAATTTTTGTTATCAGTATAGGTGACATAGTACATTCCCTCTTGCTCCTCTTCACTTACAGGTTTACCAATCAATCCCTTCAACTCAGATAAATGAATGGTTTGCAGCTGGGGATCAAAATCATCAATGGCGGTAATCGTTTTTCTACCTGTTGAATCGTCATAAAGGAATCGAACATTGCGGCTCCAATAATTGGCTGCAACGGTACTTAGATCCTCCGGTGGACCCCAGGCTTTTTCTACTTTTTTCAACGAATCACCAACAGAAAAAGGTTTACTGTTAATCGATTGTTGGGATTCATAAGCTAAACCCATGATTTTTCGTATCAAGAGATCTGGCGTAGACTTCGATGATTCTGAAGCAGCAGAAGCAAAAGCTGCGCCTCCGCTAAACATGAGAAAAGCAAGTGTTAAAATGGTGAAGCTTCGGATAAAACCTTTCACTTGTTTCAAAATTAAACACCCTTTCTAAACAGGAATTGACGAATCACCCTAAATATAATACGTATTTTTCAAAAAAAAAGAACACTGAAAATTCTTGTTAACCCAACCGTACTCTACAGGAGGGAACATACTGCTTCAACCGATATCCCCGCAAAATTCTGATGCTGCAGTTAATCACTTATTAAAGTAAAGAAAAATAATAGCCAAAATTATTACCCCTTTTATTAGTAGTAACAACAAAAAACGAATTTACAGCGGTAAGCAAATATCCATAAAAAATCCGGTCTTCAAAGAAAACCGGATTTTTAAATAAATTTAATGATGATGTTCATGACTTTCTTCTTGTTTATGCATACCTTTTTGCAAGATTTTTAAATCACTTTCAGAAAGTTTTCCTACGATAAACTGTTTTTGAGGCATAATTATTGAACCATCGTTACTAGCATGTACTTTTATATAGTATAGACCATCACTATCAAAGTTTTTCCTTAAACTATATGTGCCGTTTCCCTCTTCCTCAGCTTGTTCCATACTATATTTGAGAGAGCCATCTTGTTTCCATATTTCAAAATGAACAAAATCTGCGCCTACAACCCTTTTACCACCTTGAGTAAGAACAGCCTTTATAGTCTCCTGTGTATTAGCTGAAAAGGATTCTGGTATGATTATTTCCGATTCAAGAGGTGTTTCTTCTTTGTATAGAGTAGTGACATTCTTTTCAAGTGAACACGCACTTAGCAATAGGATGAAAATAAAGATTAAAAAAATACATATATTTTTTTTCACGGCAAAAGCCACCCTTTACATTTCGAATTATGCATTCATAAACTTCTTAACTACAGATATTCTTTTAATAATTAACCAGTCAATTAGCCACACAACAATAAGCGACAAACCAACCAAAGGAAACAAAATTCCTAGACCTATTAACAGAATTAGAAAGGATTTCATGTTCTTTATATGAGGAGATTTAGGTGCACCTAATCCTTTTTTCGGCTTTCGCTTCAACCATAAATAAAAACCACTAACGGCAACAAGAATAATTCCTAAACAAATAAGAAGGCTGAATATTTGATTAATCAAACCAAATTGAGTCCCTTTGTGCAAGGTAATTCCCCATGCAACTATTTTTCCAATAAAACCGTAATGATCATAACGATAATCAGCTAAAACTGCCCCAGAATATTGGTCAACATGAATAGTTGCTTCATCTTGTGCTTTCGGTGGAAAAGCTGACAATGTATAGACGCCATCTGTTTCATTTGGAATATTTATGCTATAACTTGGATGCATACCCTCACGATTCGCAATCGTAACTACATCATCAATGGACAGTGGGATAAAACCTTGAATATTTGAGATAGGTACATCTAAATTTTCTGCTGCCCAAGGTACATCTGCAATATCTTTTGTTTTAATTGAGGATGTTGGAGCACTTCCTGACCATATAGAAGGAGGATACCCAGATCCAGAATTGGTAGCTAAAGATTGAAAATTACTTCCCCAAAAACCTGACCAAGGTAAACCAGTCATAATTAAAAATAACATTCCTGCTGATATCCAAAAGGCAGGTACTGCATGTAAATCTCTTCTGAAAATATTTTTTCCTTTATTTATTCTTGGAAAAAGAACACCAGAAAGACTTAGCTTATTTTTGGGATACCATAAATAAAGACCAGAGACAATTAACACAACTGCCCAACACGCAGCTAACTCTACAATTCTATCTCCTAAGGTGCCAGCCATTAGTTCACCATGAATTTCTTCGATTTTATCCATAATTCTGTCTTCATCATTTAACTCTCCAATAGATTTACCTGTATAGGGATCTATAAAAATTGTAAGTGACTCCTTATTAGAAGTAATGCTTACTTCGCTCGAACGAGAGGCACTTTCTCCGGGATGATATTTTGTCACCACTGCATCAGGGTAAAGTTTCTTCACTTTCTCAATCTGCTGGGATGCTGGTATTTTATCTCCTTGAGGGGTAACCTCGTGGTAGTCTTGATAAAGTACTTGTTCAATCTGTGGCTTAAATAAATAGATTGATCCAGTAACTGCAAGAATAATAAGTAAGGGTGCAAAAACAATTCCAGCATAAAAATGCCATCTCCATACTGTTCTATACAGAGAGGTGTTTGTTTGTTTTTGATTTTGTATAGTAGTTTTTGTTTTAACAGTTTCCATTTATATAGGACCTCCTATTTCTTTGAATAGTACTAGTAAATTCACTTATATTGATGATAAAAAAGAATTGTGAGAAAAATATGAAGTTTTATTAAAAAAAGGAAATTAAAGTTATTCTACCGCGCATTATCATTATTTAAATAAATTTCCCACTTCAACTAAACTTACCTGTTATTTAATAGCCTTATACAACTGGAACTAAGGAGAGAACGTGCAGAGAAGAAATTTGCAAGTAGTAGAGTAGGATGGAATGGAGGGAAATGAGGTAAGTGTGGCGAAAGTAATCTATAGAAATGTGTGGAAGAAATAGGAGAGCAGCATTATCAAATGTTGAGGGATCAATACTCTACTAATTACCATGAATTACGGTGAAGACTAGGCGCGCTGTTTGTAAAAAAAATTATGAAGGAGTGTCAAATATGCCCAAAAAAGATTGTTCGAAATCGCTGTGCCAGTGTTTCATTGTACCTAGCTACATTCTTGAGAATTTGGCACAAAATGAAGTAGAAGCAGCACGGATCAGTTTAGCGAAAAGCCGTCAAGTGCGCAGACGTAGAATCATGAAAGAATATGATATTAACGGTGTTATTGCTTTAACTGATGCAGGATCAGAACGTAAAGGTGAATCTGCTCGCCATGTTTATGATTGTAAAGGAGGGACCAAACTCCGACAGAATGAGGCTAGGAAAGAAGGAGATCGATCAAGTGGGGATTCTGTAGTTAACCATGCATATGATTATAGTGGAGTTGTGCGTGACTATTTCAAGGATGTTTTACACCGTAATTCAATAGATAACGAAGGCCTTGATCTAATTCTGAACGTTCATTATGGGGATAAATTTACAAATGCCTATTGGGACGGAGATGAAATGGTATTTGGTGACGGCGATGGGGTTATTTTTAGCAATTTTGCAAATTCACTTGATGTAATTGGACACGAACTTACACATGGTGTTACGCAGTTCACCAGTGGATTGGAGTATGAAGGCCAGTCAGGGGCTTTGAATGAACATCTCTCAGATGTGTTTGGAGTGACTATCAAACAATTTCATTTAAAGCAATCAGCACAAGATGCGGATTGGTTAATCGGTGCTGATATAATGGGACCAACACTAAAAGGACAAGCTCTCCGTTCCATGAAAGCTCCAGGTACTGCATTTGACAATAAATTAATGGGGAAAGATATGCAGCCTGATCATATGAAGAACTTCTATCGAGGAGAGCGAGATAATCATGGTGTCCATATCAATAGTGGGATACCAAACAAGGCTTTTTATCTTGTATCTATGGAGATTGGAACGGACAAAGCAGCTTTGATTTGGTTCAATGCCATGCAGAATTTATTTGCAACGGCGAATTTCAATCAATTCGTACAAATTGTTATCAAGGCAGCACAAAAACTTGTTGATAGTGGAGAAGTTACTGAGACAGCTATAAAAACAATTGAAGATGCTTTCAAAGCGGTTGGACTGCCTGAGTAGTTATATTCTATGAATAGGAGGCTTCATTCAGCATGCATATCCAATTTAGCTGCATAGGGGGATTTGCCAACCTCGACTTGAATTTTCAGATAGATACAAATGAATTGCCGCAGGAGAAAAATGAAGAATTAAAGAATTTAATGAAGACAGCTGATCTTTCTAATCCTCATCTAAGTAAAATGGTCGGAGCTAAATCTCAAGGAGCGGACGCGTTTTCATATCAGCTGGATATAGTAAATGAAAAAAAGAAACAGTCCTTCTCATTTACTGACACAACAGCTCCAGAGGAAGTACGGCCCTTATTAGATTATTTACGTAATTTAGCCATTGAAATAAAAATGGCAGAATAACAACAAAGAATAACTATAATCAAATTTTGGAGTTAATAATTTAACAGCAATCCTTCTGTGCTGGTGGCGGCAGGAGAGGACATCCATTAAAGGTCCGGGCGGTTATCGTTGGAACTACGGTTCTAGGGTGCTGCGGCAGGTTTTAATCCGTACAGGGGCGATATTGTACGAGCTGCAGTCGGTCGAAAGATCGGAAGTTCAGAAGGGCATATCATACGGATACCAAACGAGGGGACGTAAGGAATGCGACTTTGCTTCTTATATGCCTCAGACTATCCGTTTGACGTGTGTAAGGGGCAAAGTCTGCTCTCAGCCGTTTCCAATCCTTCGGCTCAGTAAGTCAAAGAGCGTAAGGGCGGTCAAGCAAAATAGCGATTATTTAGTAAAAAAATAGACGATAACTACATAAAGCTTACTTGTTAAGGGTGGGGAAACACAGTCTCGGCCTGAGTAAGGCAAGCAAGCGATAGCGCGGTAGGATCCAGCGCAAATATATGATATAGATACGTCACTCAATCCGGGTGGCGTTTTCTCGTAGGTTGGCTGCCATTGTGATTGTTAAAGAGAACTTTTTTTAAAACAATTACCTGAATAGTAAAATTATAACTTTGAGCATATTAGGCTGATAATTTCCTAATCTATGCTGTGTTGTGTTTTACATTTAATTGGAAAGGGAAAAAGTAAATGAAAAAAAAGTTTAAAACTGGATTGTTATCTTTAATAGCTTTGATGTTAGTTTTTTTATCTGTAGGGCCCTCAGTGAGTGCAGAATCAATGTCTACGAAAGAAAGTGAAGAAGTAGCTAAGTTGGAGAAAGATCTTAAATTTCTAATGGAGGAAGCTGCTATCTATGATTCGGAAAATAATGTAGTAGGCTTTCATTTTGATAAATTAGAAGCTGAATTTGGTGAAATAGACGAACTTAAAATTCTCCAACAAGAGATTGAGTCTTCAAGTTGTGAGCTTGCAGAAACTACAGTGATTAATCCTATACAGCCATTAGCTGCTAAGAAGAGTTGGAAAAGTTGTATGGTAGCTTCTTTAAAAGACCATTTTGGAGTAGCACTTATTGAAGTAGCTATGACTGGAGGCTTATGGGCTTATTTACAGAAAAAGGCGTATAAAGAAGCAGCCAAACTATTAATTAAAATTGGTATAGGTGGAAATGCAATTGGTTTAGCTGCTACTCTTACTTGGTATGGAACTAGATGTCTAGAGGGTGTAGGCCCTTGGGCTATTAATACGGTTGAAATGAATGATTCTATTTTAAATAAAGAATTTTATAGTATAGTTTGAACATAAGGTATTATAGGTCTGAAAAGGGTGATTACAATGGCAAAGGAAATCTTATACTTTTTGGGGTATTATCTATTAATCCCAATAATTTTTATGATTAGCATTTTTTTATGGAGATTTGTTATTCAAGGTAATGATCTATGGTTGGTTTTAACAGATTCTTTATCGATTTTAGGGTTATATTATTTATTTACGAGCATTTTATTTAGCTTTTTTATTAAACGATTTAAAGAAAAGAATGAAGCTTTTTACAAATGACCGAATTTCAAATTTCTTTTAGACTCCCGTTTTAAGGGGGCTTTTTTGTGTGGGTAAGAGCCCGGCGGTCATATTTTCATCCATTGTCTATTCGAAGTTGTTGTTCATGACTGAAGAAGAGCGAGATCAATGGCTCAAGGAGCAACGTGCTGCAGGTAATCCCGACCTATTGAGGTTAGACAGACTAGTCAATGAACTTTATCGAGAGTTTTATACGGGTGAGGAAGACTCGAAAAAATAGGTGTCTTTTCGGGTGCATTACGAAAGTGGACCGGGCCTTACAGCGCCAAGGTATACAGAGTTTATTCGTAATTCTGGTTCATCTTAATCAGTATAAAGAACTAACAGATTGCGCCCTTTCAGGTCGCCAACCTTCTTGTCGAAAAGTAATAATAATAAATACAAGAACGCCGAAAAAGGGAATTGAGGGCCGGACGTAGTGGAATGAAGGATCGCAGGTGGATTGAGGAAAGGTTTACCTAGATTACCCTCTTAAAACAAGCGTAAGAGCATTTCAGTTACGCTTGTTTTTGTGTAAAAGAACTATTTCATGTAAACACTTTTTTCAAATTCCGTTAAGGTTCTGTAAATACCATTGTTTTCTTAGAATAAAAAGCTACGATAGAAGTGAAATGATAAAGAGGAGGAAAATGAATATGAATAAATGGTGGCTAACGATGTCTTTAGCTGTTGCTGTTGCTATGCCTTTTTCAGCAACAAATGCTTCCGCTGAACAGGTTAAGAAGGAACCTAAAGTTATAGTGCCGCTTGCAAAAGCGCACGCACACAATGATTATGAGCATGCACGTCCTCTCTATGATGCACTGGATCATGGGTTCACAAGTGTAGAAGCGGACGTCTGGCTAAAAGACGGTGAATTACTAGTAGCCCATGATGAAATCAATGTTAAACCAGAACGGACACTTAAGTCCCTTTATTTAGATCCATTAAAAGAAAAAGTGAAGCAAAACAGAGGCTCTGTTTACAAAAATCGTGACCAGGATTTCTTACTGTGGATCGATATTAAATCCGAGGACATAGCTACATATGAAGAAATTGATAAACAACTGGAAGAATACAAGAAAATGGTTACAAAATTTTCAAAATCAAAGGTAAACCAAGGTGCCGTTACCGTCATTATTTCTGGAAACCGACCGCGTGAGCTAATGGAAAACCAGAAGGTACGTTATGCCACATTCGATGGCCGAATGAGTGACCTGGGATCTGATGCACCTAATGAATTCGTACCTGTAATCAGTGACAACTGGACAAAGTATTTTACATGGCAGGGTGTTGGTAAGATGCCTCAAGCTGAACGAGAAAAGCTAGATCACATTGTCAAAACGGCGCATGCTAACGGTCAAATGGTTCGTTTCTGGGCAACTCCAGACGCAGCGTTACCAAGCCGTGAAGCTGTATGGGATGAGATGCTAAAAGCAGGGGTAGACCTTGTAAACACAGATGACCTTCCAGCCTTACAGCAATACCTGCTTGAAAATGATCCACACCCTACGAAACAGCATATTAAGTGGTAGCCAATTCATATTATTTATTAATAAACCAGACGATCCCTATCCTAGTGAAGCGGGTTATCTGGTTTATTTTTGACGCCAACTAAGCCATATTTCTTTGAAGTAAAACATATATCAAAAAGATTGAATGAGATTCTAAGAGTGGCAAAAAGATAATAGAAACCAATAAAGTCTATCAAAAATAGGCTTTTTTGCGTTCCTTCATATGTTCACCGAATGTTCACCGAAATTGCATCTCTACTCACTTTTCGCTTTGCTTTTGCTTATTATTTCTATAAATAGACACAAATTAACCACTATATGTTGAAACTGACTAACAGTTTCCATGAGGAAATCAATCATTATAACTTTCTAATAGGATTTTATAAAGAGTAACCCAATTAAACTTGAAATTTAGTCAGAAAGATAATGAAAATTGAAAGAGATTCAAACGAGAGCAGTTTTACAAAAATTGCGAAAAATAGGATAATGGTCGCGTAGGTGATGTGAAATGCATATCAAGAAATGAAAGTTACAACTTCGGGGAAGACTTTTATCCTATTTGGGAAGAAAATATTAATCTCGCAAGTCCAAATCTCAACATTAGAATCTCCTTTGCTCATACGATTATCAACTCCACAAACATCATGAAATCCCCTCTGTAAAGCAATCAACGAACCAACTTTTTCTATTAGAAAGGACCTGTTCTTGGAAACAAGATGATTCCTTTTTATCAAACATCTACGGCCCTACAAAGGGCGTCCACTATTATTTCATTTAACCTAAGATGTCTTTACACTTCTTTTAGGAGGTGAGGAAAATGTGAATTAAAAATAGAAAAACCCTTTGGTGGAGAAAGTCCGGGAAGACAGTCACCTAAGGGCTCATGAGCAGGAGTATACCTGACTCTATGTTCAGTATACCCTTATTAATGAAATATTAAATAGGAGGCGACTTACATGATGATACGAAATAGTTATCTAATGAATAGGGAAACGGTTGGAATGCTGGTTGAGTACGATTCAAAGGGAGTGGAGATGACAAGGGTGATAGAAGGAAAGAACACGTTTTTCGTAATCAAAACTCCACTTGAAATTTTGAATGACACACTGAACTATTTTGGATCTGATCTTAATGGTGCCCTTATCGGAGCAAAATCTGTGCTCGGTGGTAAATACAAACTGCCCATCTGTATTAACGCCCAGCTTGGAATGGCTTGGTTCTCATGTAGCTCCTTTCGAAAAGGCGGCGGGATCTGGCTTTCTTATATTCATATTAATCACTTTGAAAAAATCAGCGACAAAGAAACTATAGTTCATACCAACTTTGGTCACAGCTTACCTGTTTCGATGAGTACAAATCAACTCGAATTCAAAAGAGACCAAGCAGCCTATCTGCACACAACCTTCTATGAACGCTCTACGTTGAAAAAGACCTTTTATTACGAACCGGGAAGTGGAATAACATTCTGTAAAGAACCTGGAGAGATAAATTACAAGGTGAAGGAGAATGAAAAAGAAGAATGATTAACCAAGAAATCGCTAAGGAAGAGACCACCAATTTGGTGGTCTCTTCCTTGTGTAAAGCGATAAATTACTATTGTCTGTTGGAAATAATGGGTATTAAGTTTTCCAAACATCACTTGGTTTTTCTCTGCTGGCTTCTAGCTTGGTTTTAATAAAATCGATCCAAGTTCTAGTAGCGTAGGAGATATAGCTGTCTTTTTTCCAAGCGATACCGATTTGCCAATTTATATGGGGGATAAGTGGAATGACTTTGATCTTTCCTTCGCTTACATCAATTTCTTTTAGGTCACTTTGAGGGAGGATTGTTATTCCTTGATTAAAGGAGACCATTTCCATAATGAATTTCCACTGTGATGTTTCGCAAATAACGTTTGGTTCAAAGCCGTTTAGCTTACATGCTTGCATGATTAATTCATGAACTTGGTAGCCTTCCCGAAAGATGATGAAGCTTTCTTCCCTTAAATCCTCCAATGATACCGTCTCTTGATTGGCAAATCGATGGTTCTGATGAACAACAAGACGTAAATCACCTTTCATAAACGGAATGCTATCAAACTCATCATCAATGGGTAAGGGCATTACTACTAAATCTAGTTCGCCATTAAGTAATGTATTTTTTAAATGAAGGGCACCATCCTCAACGAAGCGGACAGTGATAAGAGGATATTCTATGTGGAATAGAGCCATGAGTTCAGAGAAAATGTCCGTTCCAAGTGTTGAAAAAATGCCCATTTTTATATTTCCCTTTTTACTATTCTTAATATCATCTAATTCGTCATAAAAATGCTCGATGGATTGGGAAATGCGTTGCCCGTAATGATAGAGTAATTTTCCTGTATCGGTCAGTTCAATCTTCCTTGTGGTTCTAGTTAACAACTTAGCATCCAGTTCTTTTTCTAAATCTTTAATGGATTTACTGATGTTTGGTTGTGATAAAAATAAGTGTTCAGCAGCTTTAGAGAAGCTTCCTTGGTTAACGACTTCGGTAAAATACTGTATTTGTTTAAAATCCATACAATCACGCCCTTATTTATTACTAAAATTTATAGAATATATCATTATTATATATTTCACTTATATTTTTTAAAATATTATATTTGAATAGTAGTTGTTGCTTAAAACAATTCGTAACTCATTTAATTTAGGGGGATGGGGAAACAGGAACGTAACAAATACTTATGTCCAGGGGGAAATGAAAGGGGTATAGTTCATGAAACAACTTAAAACGGTGGTGCTGCACGCACTTGTTAAGGGGAAATTTTAATCTTCGTCTGTTTAACAAAATAATGAAGTAGTGATCCAAAGAAAACCAAATGAAAATTTTCATTGGTGTTTTTTTATGAATGATACTTCTTACTGAGTTGAAACGGTTAAGCTATAGCAATATAAACTACATGCGAATTTATCTTACAAAATAAAGATAGAGACAGGAGAAAACACATTATGGGTACAATCGGTATTTTAATTGCGATTGCTCTAATCGTCATTCTAGCAATGAAGGGTTTTAGCATCGTATTTATTGCCCCGCTTGCCTCAATTGTTGTCATTGTGACGAATGGCATGAATTTCTTTCCTTCTTTAATTGGAAATGAAACATCATTTATGACAGGGCTAACGGGCTTTTTAATAAATTTCTTTGGCGTATTTTTATTAGGTGCAATTTTAGCACAGTATATAGAGAAAAGTGGCGCAGCACAGGCAATCGCAGAGAAGGTACTATCCATCACAGGTACAGAAAAACCCTTTTCCGTATTAATTGCCATTTATGCGATCAGCGCAATTTTAACTTTCGGTGGCATTAGTTTATTTGTCGTTTTATTTGTGGTGGTTCCATTAGCGAAACCTTTATTTAAGCAATTAAATATCGGATGGAATTTAGTCGTTATTCCCGTATTTATGGGGATTGGGACATTTACGATGACGATGCTTCCTGGGACACCATCGATTCAAAACGTTGTCCCAACGACTTACTTAGGCACTACTTTAACTGCAGCTCCTTTAATGGGGATTGCCGCAACAATTGTTGCCATTGTAGTAGGGATCTTTTATTTAAGGTATGCATTGAATAAAAGCTTGGCAAATGGTGATACTTTTGCTACTTATGCACAAGAAGATAAGGGTAAAGCCATTTTAAAAGAAAAAATCCCTTCATTCTTTATAAGTATTTTACCGATTCTTATATTAATTATTATTATTTTTGCAGGGAGTGCAATGAAGGTTGCCAATATCGTATTAATTGGCTTGGCGGCAGCAATTATAGTAGCGGCTGTATTTTTCCACAAATACATTCCGTCACACAAGGCAGCACTTAGCTTAGGTGCGAATGGTTCAATCACGCCTATTTTCTTCACAGCAACAACTGTTGCGTTTGGTGTAGTGATTACCATGGCACCAGGGTTTAAAGTGATTTCAGATTTCATTTTAGGAATTCCAGGTAACCCATTAATTAGCTTAACAGTCGCTTCAGCCGCACTTGGTGCCATTACAGGTTCTTCATCAGGAGGACTAGGAATTGCGATGGAGGCATTCGCGCAGTCTTATCTAGCTATGGGCGTGAATCCAGATGCGATGCACCGTATTTCAGCGATTGCTTCATCTGTATTTACAGGCTTACCTCATGCTGGTGCTATTCTTTCATTGTTCGCATTAACAGGCTTGAATCATAAAAATGCCTTTAAATATTCTTTCTATAGCATGACATTACCAAACATAATCGGACTAATCGTCGCATTGGTGATTGGTATTATGTTCTATTAATCACAAAAATCTAGTGATAAAAAGTCTATCTACTACTAAGAAATCGAAAAACGAGTACAGGACAAGCTTACATGTAAGAAGGCTACCACATTTCAAGGAGGTGATTAAGAATGGAGAAATCAATGCGTGATCAAGTAGTTGGTACATGGTCATTGGTTTCATACGAAACGCAAGACGCTGATGGACATGTGATTTATCCTTTGGGTAAAGATGCAAAAGGTTTCATTATGTATAATCCAGATGGCTATATGTCAGCTCAACTCATGGCATCTGGGCGTCCTGCTTATCAATCTGGAGACTTGCACTCAGGGACTCTAGAAGAAATGGCTACAGCTGCGCATGGGTATTTGGCCTATTCAGGACAGTTTGAAGTAGATGAAGAAAACCATCAGTTAATACATCATATGGATGTCAGTTTGAATCCAACTTGGCTTAATCAGGCTCAGCCTCGTATCGCGAAAATTGAGGGAGACCAAGTGGTTATTTTCAATGGTCTTCATCCAGAAGACAAACTTATTTGGAAACGAGTAACTAAACATTAAAGTTAAATCGAAAATACGAACAAAGGGAGATAGGGATTATGACAAACGAACGCACAGTAATCGTAACAGGGGCAGCACAAGGGATTGGATACGCTATTGCAGAATCTTTCATCAATAATGGAGATTTTGTAGCAATCTTTGATTTAAATGAAGAAGCAGCTATAAGTTCAGCTGAAAAACTAGGCAATGCAAAAGGCTACAAAGTAAACGTAGCAGACGAACCAAACGTAAAAGCTGCTGTCGAACAAGTCATTGCTGAACGTGGTACAGTTGACGTATTAGTCAATAATGCAGGACTTCAATTCATTTCTCCAATCGAAGACTTCCCTGTAGAAAAATGGGATCTTGTAAATGACGTTATTTTAAAAGGAACATTCTTATTGACTAAACATGCACTACCAGCTATGCAAAAACAGAAAAAAGGACGTATTATCAATATTTCCTCAGCTCACGGAAGAATTCCGGATGCTTATAAATCTGCTTATTGTGCTGCTAAATTTGGCCAAGTTGGCTTTACGAAAGTTACAGCATTAGAAAACGCATTGAAAGGTATCACATGTAATACGATTGAGCCAGGCCCAGTACGTACAGAATTAATCGAAAAACAACTACCAAAACTTGCAGAACAAGATGGAACAACTGTAGAAGAGGCTCTAAACCACCACATCCTAGGTAAACAATGGATCAAACGTTTACTAGAGCCTTCAGAAATTGGTGCTACAGCTGTATTCTTAGCCTCAGACGGTGCAGGAGCCATCACAGGCGAAGAAATCGGCGTTGCAGGCGGGATTTAATTATTCCGATTTATCCCCTATAAATATAAAGGAGCATGATTTCCGCGGAAATCATGCTTTTTGGTTATTTTACTTGTATGGGAATCTCTAAACAAATACCCTCTTTCACCGCGCGTGGCTAAACAGCCGCTAATTTTTTTACGATCCTCATCAACATATTGAAAGCGACTGCCTTTTTTTAATGTTTGTCCTTTTCTGTGGAAAATGTAGCGGGCATTTCCTTTTAAAATGAGGAGAGCATCATCACTAATCGCAAACTCCGAGAATGAATCTTTTTTTACTAAAAAAAGGTTAGTTAAAAAAGTTCATCTAATATAACGACAAAGTATCCAACTACGTCATAAACTGTTATATAATGTTTGAAGTGCATATTTTTGATTAAATAAAATAACTAAAACGGGGGATATTCCCAGAGTTCGAAAATCTGACGTTATTTTGAAATATCTGCAAAAGAAGGGGGAACATTTTTCATTTCTAAAATAATCCAGTACAGTGCAACTAAGAAACGTGGAGGTTCACTGATAACGGCAAACCAAAGCCTTAACCTTTGCAAGAAGCTGGATAAAGATCTTGGTGTTATATAATAGTTGATATTTAAATCTATAAATAATAGTGATATACTATATAGGGTTAAAAATGCATACAGAAAAGGTGTGTTCCTTGGTTGCGTCTTGGCTTACCGTGACGCTTAAGCAGGAGCGTCTACATCCTTTCTGCAAATCTTTATAAGGATATGGTAAAAATGAGTAACAGACAAACTGAAACAGACGTTATCTTAATTGGTGCCGGAGTCATGAGTGCGACTTTGGGGACATTGCTAAAAGAATTAGTACCGGACTGGAAAATTACAGTGTTTGAGAAACTCGCAGACGCAGGTGAGGAAAGCTCTAACGAGTGGAATAATGCGGGAACCGGGCATTCTGCACTTTGCGAGCTTAACTATACTGTCGAAAAACCGGATGGATCCGTAGATATTAGCAAAGCTATAAAAATTAATGAACAGTTTCAGCTTTCAAGACAGTTCTGGTCTTATCTTGTAAATAGCAATCTGATAGGTAATCCGCAGGACTTTATCATGCCATTGCCTCATTTGAGTTACGTACATGGGGAAGAAAATGTAAAGTTTTTGAAAAAACGTTTTGAAGCAATGTCAAACAATCCACTGTTTGAAGGAATGGAATTTTCCGATGATCCTGAAAAACTGATGGAATGGATTCCAGTTATGTTGAAAGACCGAACTTTAAATGAACCTATAGCAGCAACAAAAATCGATTCTGGAACAGATGTCAACTTTGGCGCCTTAACGCGTTTATTATTTGACCACTTAAAGACTAAGAATGTCGATATAAACTATAAGCATAGTGTTAATAATATTAAACGTACTAGCGACGGATTGTGGGAATTGAAAGTGAAAAACCTCGATAGCGGTACTGTCGAACGCCATACTGCAAAATTCGTCTTTATCGGCGCCGGGGGAGGAAGCTTGCATTTACTGCAAAAAACTGGTATTCCTGAAGGAAAACATATTGGGGGATTCCCGGTAAGTGGAATATTCATGGTGTGTAACAATCCGGAAATTGCAGAGCAGCATCATGGAAAAGTATACGGAAAAGCTTCGGTTGGTGCTCCGCCAATGTCTGTTCCGCATCTTGACACAAGATATATCAACAACCAAAAATCGTTGCTATTTGGACCGTTTGCTGGCTTCTCACCAAAGTTTTTAAAAAATGGCTCAATGCTCGATTTGGTAACTTCAGTAAAACCGGATAATCTCGTAACTATGTTGGCAGCAGGCGCAAAAGAGATGTCATTGACAAAATACCTGATCCAGCAACTTATGTTATCGAAAGAACAGCGCATGGAAGAATTACGTGAGTTTGTTCCGAACGCCAAAAGTGAAGATTGGGATTTAGTGGTAGCAGGCCAACGTGTGCAAGTTATCAAGGATACTGTTGAAGGCGGCAAAGGAACACTTCAATTTGGTACGGAAGTGGTTAGTGACGCTGATGGCACGATAGCTGCATTACTAGGCGCTTCTCCTGGTGCTTCTACCGCTGTTCACGTTATGCTTGAAGTAATGAGAAAATGCTTCCCGCAACATCTAAAAGAGTGGGAACCGAAATTAAAAGAAATGATACCTTCTTATGGCGTGTCACTAGTGGAAAACCCAGAGCTTTTCCACGAACTTCTTGCTTCAACAGCGCAGGCGCTTGGTCTAAACGAAGACTTGCCGAACCAAGTTAATTCTTTAGATGCAGAAGCAAAGTCACTTCAAAAAGCTTAAGCAACATTTTTTATCAAAGGACAATGTTTCCTTGATGAAGCGATTGAAAAGGCAATGAATGAAAAATAAAACATAGAACCTTCGATCTATCTATGGATTGAAGGTTCTTTTTTTTGGAATTTGCAGTTAGAATGGCTACGGAGAACCGGATCATAAGTGATGGTAAGAAAAAGTGGGGGGATTCCACCTACTTTGATCAAATCAGGGGTAAGGGTAAAGTGATTTTTTAACAGCATATAAATGAGAGAATAGTGGAATGAATGACGCTGGATAGTCTTTTAGGGGCTATCCATTTTTTAATCCTGGATTATTCAGTATTTTACTCATCCTGCAAAACAAACAAGCCCTCTCTATAAAGGAAGGCTTCAGACTGTAGACAAACTCGATAATTGATTTCCACTCCAGGTACTCGCTTTCCGCGGGTGGTCCGGGAGCCTCCTCGGCGCTGCCTGCGGGGTCTCCCTTGGACGCACTATTCCCGCAGGAGTCTCGCACCTTCCGTTCAAATCACATTTGTTTTAAAAATTAGAAGCCCTCTCTTTAAAGGAGGGCTTCAGATTGTAGACAACCTTGATAATTGATCTTCACTCCAGGCACTCGCTTTCCGCGGGTGGTCCGGGAGCCTTATCGGCGCTGCCTGCGGGGGTCTCCCTTGGACGCACTATTCCCGCAGGAGTCTCGCACCTTCCGTTTCAATCACATTTGTTATAAAAATTAGAAGCCCTCTCTATAAAGGAGGGCTTCATACTGTAGACAACCTCGATAATTGATTTCCACTCCATGCACTCGCTTTCCGCGGGTGGTCGGGGAGCCTCCTCGGCGCTGCCTGCGGGGTCTCCCTTGACGTACTATTCCTGCAGGAGTCTCGCACCTTCCGTTTCAATCACCTTTGAATGAAAACAGTTAATTCATTTTCTAATAGTTTGACTAATTCCATCGCTTTATAAAGTATTAGGAATTATCGGTATGGGTGGAATAGGATCTGCCGTTATGTCATGGGATACTACGAATCGCCGTTGATGAGAGTGTCGTAGCTGCCATGAAATCAGTGACCAGCAAAGCAATGAGGCTTTCAAATATGTAAATAGTCAAAAAAAATAACCAGCCAAGCTACATGCTCAACTGGTTACTGGATGTATATGTTAAATTAGAGTTTAAAACGACGATTTATTATGGCAACTGATGTGCAATATATATTGATATAATTCAGAAATTGTGATAAATTAGTATAGAAACACATTTATCAATATATAAAAACAGTTTACCCCTTACTATAAGTATAAGGTAAAACTCACCTCTAGTCAACCCCTAATTTCTCATTTTTTAAAGGAGTGTCTGATATGAACAATGAAATTCGGCAGGAGCAAGAACGTTTGGATGAGGTGATAGAAACAATTACGAAACAAATCAGCAAAATAGAGGGTGAAACTTCCCAGCGTAGAAAAGAAGTTGTTAATATCCGTAAACACTTTTGGGATGACCTCAAGGTTAATATGGATACTTTCGATGATTACCTCGAGACGATCATTGGCTTAAGGCAGCAGGCTCAAGACTTGTCACAAAGCGAAGGGGCACATAGATATGCTTTCAAGAGGTTGTCAACACTGCGCCGCATGCAGGGAGTACCTTATTTCGGCCGGATTGATTTAACTGAAGAAGGGTCTTCCCTTACGGAACATATTTATATTGGGACCTCCACTCTTGCTGATACAACAGGAGAAAACTTCATTGTCTACGATTGGAGGGCTCCGATTTCGAGTGTCTATTATGACTATCCTCCCGGCCCTGTAGAATATTCAACACCCGGAGGCATAATCCGGGGGATGTTGGAGAAAAAGTGGCAATATATCATCAAGGGAGGAGTTATCGAATCAATGTTCGATACGAGTCTCACCATTGGAGATGAGATACTGCAGCAGGTGCTTGGTAAGGGGACGGATAAGCATATGCACAGTATTGTGTCCACCATTCAACGGGAGCAAAATAGGATCATCCGGAACGATCGCGGACGTCTGCTCATTGTTCAAGGAGCCGCTGGCAGTGGTAAGACATCAGCTGCCCTCCAACGGATCGCTTACTTGCTTTACAAGTATCGAGATAGACTAAAAGCCAATCAAATCATTCTATTCTCTCCTAACTCAATGTTTAATAACTACGTATCCAATGTACTACCCGAACTTGGCGAAGAGAATATGCAGCAGGTAACATTCCAGGAATATTTGGACCATCGTCTGACTGGCTCATTTCAAGTTGAGGACCCTTATGAGCAATTAGAATTTTTGTTAACTGCAGCGGATGATCCTTCCTATAGCACTAGGACAGCGAGTATCCGATTTAAGGCTTCAATTCGCTTCTTTGAGATAATCAAAACATACAGTCAATCACTAGAATTATCTGGAATGATCTTTAAAGGGTTAAGGTTTCGAGGGGAAATGCTCGTCTCCGCCAAACAAATCTCAGAAAGATTTTATAACACAGACACCACCCTACGTTTTCACAATAGGATTGAAAAGTTGAAAGAGTGGTTAGGTGACTTACTTGATGAAAAGGAAAAGTTTGAGTTGAAACAACCTTGGGTCCAGGAGGAAATCGAGTATCTTAGCAAAGAAGACTATCAGAAGGTATACACCTACTTAGAGAAAAAACGCGGCCATACTGAAGATTCCTTTGACGATTATGAGAAAGAGAATAAAATGCTCGCGCGCATGATTGTTCGAAAGAAATTGAAGACGTTACGCAAACGGATAAAAGCACTTCATTTTATCGACATTAAGGGAATATACAAGCAACTTTTTGACGATCAAATACGGATTGAACTGTGGAACGAGGGTAAAACACCTGTCGAAAGGGAAATTTGCTTATCAACGCAAAAAATGCTGGACGAAGGTAAACTGCATTACGAAGACGCGACTCCATTTTTGCTACTGAAGGAGCTAATTCTAGGATTTCAGACAAATACTTCTATAAAATACGTGCTTGTAGACGAAGCACAAGATTATTCTCTATTTCAATTCGAGTTTTTGAAAAGGTTGTTTCCTTCTGCAAGGATGACCGTGCTTGGTGACTTTAACCAGGCAATATTCGCTCATGCCAGCGAACGGGTGGATTTCCAGACTCTTACCAGTTTATACGGAATAAGTGAAACCGAGAGTATAACCTTGGCTCAAAGCTACAGATCCACAAAGCAGATTATAGAATTCACACGTGAACTAGTTCCTGAAGGCCATCGAATTAAGGCGTTCGACCGTGAAGGCGAAAAACCTGTACTGACTCAAGTGTCGAACCGTGATGAATTGCACGACAAAATCGTGTCTAAAGTCAAAGACTTTCAAGGTCGTGAGTATAATACAATCGCAATAATATGTAAATCTGCTGCGGAAAGTGCCGCTGCATACGATGCCATTAGTACTATCGGTGAAATTAAACTCGTACAGAAAGGCACAAATGAATATGAACAGGGTGTTGTTGTCATTCCGGCTTATTTGGCTAAAGGCATCGAATTTGATGCTGTCATCATTTATGATGCATCTGTGCAAGCATACGGTGATGAGAGCTTACGAAGATTGTTCTACACCGCATGTACCAGGGCTATGCATAACTTACAGATGTATACTGTTGGCGAACCCAGTCCTTTCTTGCTCAACGTTTCAACGGATAGTTTACTTCTGACATTGGATTAACAAAGAGGGCCCCAAATATGAAAAACAGCTTTTTGAAACCTGTGTAGACTTTAGTTCTATGCAGGTTTTTTTTTGGGGGTAATCTTTATAAGTTCCTGATTTTAGAGAGACGTTCACAGAAAGAAACGACCTCCATTTTAATTTACAACAGTTCGGACATAATATACTTGGAGGTGAAGGAAATGAGTAAAAAGACAGCAGGAAGAGGCCAAATCGCACCAAGTGCTAACCCGCAGGGACATGGAAAAGATGTTGAATTCGCCACTGAGCCCAAAAGCGAACTTGAAAACAAGGCAAAAAAGTCCAATACAAAATAAGTGTATTGGGCAAAAATATGGTCATACTTCGTAAAGAATGCCCTTCTCTTAAACGAGAGGGGCTTTTATAATCTAAGAAGGCTCTAATCCTCTTATTGATTATGGGAAAAAATCTAATTCCAAGTCCTCAATTTTTGTCGATGAATCATACGTTTTTGGAGCAGTGGAATGTGAAAGAATAGAAGGATGGAGCTACGGTTAAAAAAATACCAAATACATTTGTCGCTGTGCTAATATGAAAGACTGAGCTTAAAAAATGGAGAGGAGTTACAAATGAAAATAAATCGATTAATAGCGAACAATATAAACCATTTAGATGCAGCACTTGTAGACGACCAATCATTAGGAATTGCTGGGTTATCCGGTTCCGGGAAAACGACTTTTTGTCAAACCATTGGGGAAGAATCCAAGAAACGTCTCGTTTCCTTATTGCCCAAATCTGAATATCAGTATTTATTTCCTAATATTATGGAAACCAACTTCAGCGCCATCAAGATGGAAGAAATGCCGCTGGTCCTTTTTCTCGGCAAATCATCCATTTCAGCCAATCCCCGTTCAACCATTGGCACACATACTGGTGTGTTTAAAGAAATTCGTGTTTGTCTTGCAGAAAAATTCAATCTTTCTCCGGAAGTTTTTTCATTTAATAATGCCTTAGGCTGGTGCCCCACTTGTAAAGGACGCGGGACGACGAAAAATGTCGAATGTCCAAAGTGTGAGGGGAAGCGTTACAATCAAGAGGTCGAGCAATATACCATTGAATTATTAGATCGCCCGCATACTATTTCCGATATCAACAACTTAAGCATTGAAACGATCCTTTCACTTGCAGAGACATTACATATTAGTGAAGCTAAACAGCATATTCTCCAAAATATAATCAATATGAATATTGGTTATTTAGGCTTAAACCGTATTATGGGGACAGTGTCAGGGGGAGAGTTAACACGGCTTTATTTGGCCGAATTCATGGCAACAAGTGAAAATACCGTGATTATCATTGATGAAATCTCCGTCGGTCTTGATCATCAAACACTTTTGAAAATTTTGGAACAGATTAAGCAATTAGGTTATAAAAATCAAATTTGGCTCATTGATCATTCAGACACGGTGTTAGATAGCACAGATGAACAATTGTTCTTTGGACCTGGCAGCGGGAAATATGGCGGGAAAATTGTTGAGGAATCACCACGTCCCAAACCAATCAGCTGGGAACGAAATGAAGCAACGCCAACGGAATACTATCAATTTCAGGATCTTTACTGCCGTAATATTCAAATGGAAGAAATCCGGATTCCTAAGAATAGGCTCGTTACCTTTACGGGTGAGTCAGGCTGCGGTAAATCTACACTTGTCAATGAATGTATCTCTAAAGATTTTCAGAAGCGGTATCCAAAGGATAAACTGGTCATGGTCGGGCAGGACCGAAACAAATCGATTACCAGTCGATCAACCGTTGCGACGTTTCTTGATATTAAAAAGAAACTCACCAAATACAGTGATGAAATTGATGATATCTTTCAGCGTTCGATTGAAGATATTATCGAAGAATTGCCAAATGAAGACATCGCTCATAAACGCTTGAGTTTATTGATCAAACTTGGGCTTGGTTATTTGACGTTAGAAAGAAAAACACAAACACTATCTACGGGTGAATTTCAATGTGTCCACTTAGTTTCTGAGCTGTTCGCGAAGACAAGAAACCCACATACGCTGTTTATTTTTGACGAGCCTTCAAAAGGGTTATCGCAAAACATTTTAAACCAATTCATTGATAGTGTCAGGGTCATCCTGGAGGATGAATCAGTCTCCATCATCATGATTGAACATAATGGTTATATGCTGGAAAGCTCGGATTATATCGTTGATTTTGGTAAAAGACAGCTTGCACCTGTCCAGCATCTTGAAGTTGTCAGTCATGATGATCATTATCGTCACAAAAACAGTGAAGATCGAGTGGAACCATTGCAAATCTCTTCCACACTTCGGTCAAAAAATGGCATCAATTATTTACAGGAAAATCATCTGGACTATTTCAAAAAGGCAGAGAACGTCTATAAGGGCGGCATTTTAAAAAGCTTATCACCAATTGCTCGTGTGATTTATGGTGAATACGAGTCAGACACGATCGCACCTGTGATCGCCATCGATCTTGAACGGCACTTGTACAGTCAATATACGTTTCTTTATGAATTGGGCGGAATGATCAACCATCTAGTGGCAGCACATCCGACTAATAAAGATACAAGAAGCTTCGATTTCTATTCTGCAGAAAATCATTGTCCAAGCTGTTCCGGCCGCAGGGTCATTGAAAAATTTGACTTTGATGTCGTCATTCAAGACAAAAACGTGCCATTCTGGGATGGCTTATTGCATCCAGACGTGATGGAAGTACTAAAGTTTTATCAACATTCAAAACTGCAATTCCTGTTTGATGAGATCAAGAATGAACTCGGTCACGACATTAGTAAAAGCTATAATGAGATGACAGATGCCGAAAAGCAGACCTTCTTATATGGGTATTGGGAAAAGTCCTTTTACGATAAAGCAGGCAAGGCATCAAGGACATGGGAAGGATTCAATTTCATCATTGGACGTTATATGTTCATATCGAAATCGATCATTAAAGAGCAGATGAAAGCATCAAAAGAGATGATCGCCTGTCCTGTCTGTCAAGGAACGGTCCTGAACCATCATAAAAAACTAACATTTGGTGATACAGACATTCGCGAGATCATCCAACAGCCGATTGATCAAGTCATCAAAATTGTAGGGAAGCTCCCAGAACTGGAAAAACTAAAAGCGATTGTGGGCGGCGATATCGCACTTACAGATGATGTCTCATTCCTTCCTCGGGAAATAAAAGCGGCGTTGAAAATGCTCGAACTGGAACTGGCAAGCTTCGTCGGGTATGAAGTGGTTTTACAAAATACCCTGCCATTCTGGGGCAGCATTAAAGGTAATATCGAAGCAATCAGCAGCAAAAACCAGATCACCATCTGTGACTTTGCCAATATTAACGAAACAAGAGAAACCATTATTGATAAATACTTCACCAATGGCAAATACAAAAAACTAACCTATGTCTATGAAGCATTTGGCTACAAAAAAATCGTTACCCAAATCAATAAAATTAAAGCAAGTCATAAATGTCCATTCTGTAATGGGAAGAAAGTCATTTCAGAAGATAACATCCATGACGGTGTGTATAAATTAACGATACCCTGTGTGAGTTGTCATGCCAGTGGCATCGATGATGAGGGTCGTAAAGCAATCGTCGAGGACATCGACGTGCAGACCTGGCTGACAGGAAAAGTAAAAGATGCCGTGGCTGAAAGTGAACGTACCGAGGCCGTTGCCGATATTCCGATTTTCGCACGGATTCGTGAATTGAACAAACGAGATATGATGGCGGTTTATCAATGCCTTGAACAGAATAAATGAATTTTAATGACTTAACAGCACTCAATTGATAAAAAGTCCGCCGATAATGGCGGACTTTTTTTAGAAGCTCAGGTAATCCTAGATTATTCAAATGGACCCAAGAATATATAAGTTCAGTGTTAATTTGGTTTTACATAGTAAAGTTAATATAATGTAAGTAGAGGTGATTCTCATTGAAAAAATGGACAAAAGAAATAGAAATAAACGCTCCAATTGAACAGGTTTGGAAGTTTCTTGATGGTTCTGTAGAAAATATGCAACAAATCATGCCTCAAGTAGTTGAAAACAAGCCCATTAAAATAACTGAAGAAGTGGTTGGAAGTGTATATCGCCAAAAATATAGAGAAGGAAAACGAACAGAAGAGTATGATATAGAAACATTAGAATATTCGAATGCATCGAATGAGAAAAAGCTAAAAGTAGGCTTTACACTTGCTAAAATGTTTGAAATTACAGCCTTATATGAATTAAATAAAATCAATGATAATAAGACTTCCTTTACATATACAGTCACCAATCGCCCTTTAAAGTGGTTTGTGAAATTATTTTTATTGTTTGCTACCGATAAAGTGGTAGTTGAATTTTTAGAACGTGTCAAAAATGTAGCTGAAGCAGAAACGGGTAGGTAATGATTTAATTAAGTCAATCCCCCTCAATCGACACAGTACCACAGATAAAAATGATCCATCTTTTTTCAAGATGGATTCAGACTGAAATACAAGCCCCATGTTTCAAAGGCACTATATGATGCCAATAAAAAAAGCGACCGTGATAAAGACTTGATCGCTTGTGAAAATTAAGGATTATTCAAAAGGCCCTTCCGAAAGAAGGGTCTCTTTTTTTAAGATGAAATGTTACTGCAATTTAAGGCAAATGATTATCCCCAAACAAAAAACGCGTTAGGTCTCATGTTGAACGTCTCCTGTTTTTTAAAAAATCGGGTTGTTATTTCATTCAGCGATAGCAGAATGTATTGGCTTCTGTTATACCTCAATCTCCATCCCGATGTTCCGTTCTTTCGATTGGCAGTAAACGCCTTTTGCCACAGCGAGGTCAAAGTAAGCAGCACCGACTGATTTAAAGAAGGTAATTTCCTCTTCATTTTCCCTGCCTGTTTTGGTCAGCATTACAAGTTCATAAAGCTCCCCATGAATATCATTAAACGACCAATTTCCCTGATTGGCTGCATGAATGAGCTCTCCTGCTTCATCCTTCACGCCCGCCAAATCGTCGACGATAATTTTAGCAGCGCGTGATACCGTGGTATTATCCACTTCTTTCATATGCGGGAGATAAGACCCGACCCCGTTAATGTGTGTGCCCGGCTTTAAATCCAGCCCGTTAAATACAGGCTCGTTCGAGCGGGTTGCACAGCAAATAATATCTGCTTGACGAACAGCTGCTGAAACATCTTCGAAAACTTCAAAAGGAACGGTTACTCCGAATGCCCGCAGTCTTTCACCGAATTTCTCCGCTTTCTCTGGTGTGCGATTCACTAATAAAATACGCTCAATGTCCCTTACGGCTAACACACCAATTGCTTGTTCAAATCCCATAGCTCCTGTTCCAATAATCGTGAGAACCCGGGCGTCTTTACGAGCAAGAAAGTCTGTGGCAATGCCGCTCAATGCCCCCGTTCTGAGACGTGTTAAATATGAGGCATTCAACAATGCTAAATGTTCGCCATTTTCTGCATCTGACAGCAAGATGACTCCTTGTGTTGTTGCCATCCCCCTTGAAGGATTCTTTGGAAAAATGGTAACAACTTTGACCGCCGAAACTTCTTCGGATAAATCAGCGCTTGGCATGTAAAGTGCCGATGCCTCGTGTTGAGGGAAAGCAAGAACTGTGCGATGGGGGTTGTCTATTCTTCTAGCACCATGTGCACGTAATACGGCCTTTACATCCGAAATTGCGTCCTTCATTCCATATGATTGTTGAATTTCCTTTTCACTTATAACCAACATTCAATTCTCCTCCTTGAAGTAAAAGAACCATAGATTACATGGCTCTACTATTATGTGTTTCGTCTAATTTCTGATTGCTACGATCCTTAACTGCCCAAATCGCTGCTAATGACACGAGAGATGCAAAAATAATATAAATGGCGACAGGAACATAGGAGTTATTAAACCTATTAAGTAAAGCCGTTGCAACTAGCGGCGCCGTTCCTCCTGCCAGAGCTGCCCCGATTTGATATCCAAGCGTGATGCCGGTATAACGAATCCTTGCATCGAAAATTTCCGAGAACATCGTTCCAAGAACAGCTGTGATGGGAGCCCAAATAACCCCTAAGCCTATCACTGTTGCAATGATTAATAAGAGTACCGATTTTTGCTGCAGCAACCAGAAGTATGGGAATGCAAACAGTGCCATCCCAATCGTTCCGCCTATAAACAGCTTTTTGCGGCCAATTGTATCAGATAACATCCCCATGAATGGTATTAAAATCGTCGTTATAATTGTTGCAATCATGACTGCAGTCAATGTAGCTGTCCGTGAGAAACCGAGAGTTGAGGTAGCATATGATACGACAAATGTGCTAAAAATATAAAATGGCGCTGTTTCTACCACTTTGGCTCCCACGGCGATAAGCACTTCACGCCAATAATTCTTAAGAGTTTCTACAATCGGTAGCTTTGGAACTTCTCCGGATTCCTTTACTTTTTTGAAAGACGGTGTTTCATCAATTCCTTTACGAATCCATAGGCCGAAAAATACAAGCAAAGCACTAAAAATGAATGGTAAACGCCATCCCCAAGTCATGAATGCGCTTTCAGGAAGCAGTGTCATAATAGATAAGGCAATGGTTCCAAGCAGCATTCCTATCGTAACACCCATCTGAGGAATAGCTCCGAACAAGCCCCGTTTTTCAGCGGGAGCATATTCAACGGCCAATAAAAGCGCGCCTCCCCATTCACCGCCAATTCCTAGACCTTGAACTAAGCGCAATGTGATTAATAAAATCGGCGCCCAAATGCCAACGGCTTGATACGTAGGAAGAAGCCCCATCCCAAATGTTGCGACCCCCATTAAACTAAGTGTTAAAACAAGTGTTTTCTTTCTCCCAATACGATCGCCAATATGGCTAAAGATCACTCCGCCAAAAGGGCGGATGAAGAATGCTAACGCAAAGGATGCATATGAAAGCAACAGCCCTATTGTCGGATCCTCATTCACGAAGAATAGCTGGTTAAACACGAGAGCTGCAACAGTCCCATATAAAAAATAGTCAAACCACTCAATCGAACTTCCGACTAAACTCGCGATTAATATTCGCCGCATTTGTTTCTTTTCCATCTTGAGTCATCCCTTCAAAATTGAAGTATCACTTCAATTTATTATTTCCTTCATTTTAAATAATTAGAAATTTTCTGTCAATATTTTTTTGATAAGTTATTAATGACGAAACATTCATCAAAATTTGTCATGTATAATGTAGCTAGATACTATGTAAAAAAGGGGGCATCTGTATGCCTTTTGATTCAATCGGGAAAAAACTGAAATTATTGAGGAAAGAGCGAAAACTAACATTAAAGAGTCTGGCTGAACAAACAGGCGTTTCGATCAGCTTTTTATCACAAGTAGAACGGGGAAAATCAAGCGTCACATTAGAGTCATTAAAAAAAATCGCTGATACATTAGATGTCAATCCAAGTTTCTTTTTTTCTGAGGACCGCTCCCAAGAAAATTCAGATTCGAATCATGAACAATTTCATTATCAGAATTTATCCAGCGGCATTCGTGATGCTGTTTTTTCACCTATTCTAGTCACTTTAAAGCCAGGGGAAAATAAAGGAAGCGCTTTTTCTCATACCGGACATGAATTTTTATTCATTATCGAAGGGAAGTTAACAGTGGAAATAGAGGGAGAAAGAATAGAACTCCATGAACAGCAGTCATTCATGTTCGATGCTAGAAAAGCCCATTACTGGTTTAACTTCTCGGATCAAACTGTCCAGTTTTTGGTGGTATCGTCGAAATAACGTCATGGTGAATCCTTGGAATATCTTGTTTCACAAAATGTTCCACGAAAGGACGCTTTAATGGAACAAGGAATAGTAAAAGATAAACATATAGCAGGAGCTTTTTTTCTGCTCCATGCTTTCTTCTTTGTTTTGAGATAAAAGTATATCCAGTTAACGAAAAAGTGGTTGTTGTTGTAAATGAGGTCATATGTCGTACAAAAGGATAGATGTAAACAGGTATTCCTCACTGTTCATCTATCCTTTCTTTTTACCCAGTTAAATGTGTGACATTAAATCAAATCATTAAAGTAATAAATTATTTATCGATGAAAAAGAATAGAAAAGAAAAGAGACTTTTTATTTAATAGTATTTGCTATAGGGATAGTACAATAAAATAGGTTACAATGACTTTATAAGTTATTCTATCAAGAACACGATAAAAGCACTTGGTTCCTTTTAGGCAACCAAGTGCTTTTTAGCATAAAATGTTATAAGAACGTTTGTATTTGTATTCATAGCCTATTATGTTAGTACGATTTCGCATTAGTATGGGAGCTCTTTTTGTGGTTCCCAAGGGGAGTGTGGTTGCAGTCAAAAGGAGGGGACAAGTAACTATTTTTCTTGAAGGAGGTTCCTTAATTTATTAATTGCTAGTTTGTGGTTTTTAGAAACTGCCTGCTGCGAAACGTTCATTATTACCGCTATTTCTTTAAATGCCAAATTATCAACATATTTTAACTTTAGTGTTTTCTTTTGAGTATTGGTTAAGAGGGATAGAGCGTTGGCAATTTCCTTATTTGAGGTAATATCTTCGATGGTCTCGGCATCACCATTATAAATATTCTCATATCCTTCTTCTTTAACTTCAAATGTGTCTAATAAGGGGATAGACTCATCATTTTCAGCATTTAGAATGATAGGGGAATTTTTATTTTGATCGTTAATACTTATATCATATTTAATTGCTGTAAAATGTATGGTTTTGGATATGAGCGATACAAAACGAATATAAAATAAATGTTTTTTGAATTCTTCATCTAATTTATTCTTGTTTTTGCTTGATGGAGTACATATGGCTTGTTTATACAGTGCATAATTCTTTTCTTCTTTTAAAAAGGATTTTATAATCTTACTATTTATAAACTTTTTATTGTTATCTTCAAACGCGAAAAGTTGATTGCTGCAACGATCAGATTTCGTCATTATCATCACCTCTTTTTTGTGGATAATACTTTTCAATTTTATTAGAGATTTCTGATGTCCGTTGAACTAAATCAATCAGAAAATCTCTGTCTTCAGGGGAGAGTGAGTTGTCATCTAAACATTGTGTGATAAATGTTTGTGTATTTCTTACTTCGCAAAAACACTTGAAAATATTTGGATTCATTTTCTCTCTCCTCGAATATTATTTCCTAATTCCACAATAGCTTTTTCAAGCTTTTCCAATTTCTTTTCGAACCTAATAAAAAGATATAAGGCAACAAAGATTGGAAATCCGAAATTACCAATTATATTAACAAGGGTCGTGTAAGTTTCCATATAAGATCCCCTCCATTTTATTTCTTTTTGTGATATTTAGTTTGAAACTCAAAAAATCCTGGAGTTTTATCAACGTCGTATCTATTTACGATTTTAATAATCAAAATAACTAATTCTTGAGTTAAATCTTCTCTTTCTTGTTGTTTTGTTTGAAATAATGATTTTAGAATCTTAGGTTGAAATAAAAAGATAACCGGCTCTAACTTATGAGGTTTAGACTTAGCTTCACTCACCAATTCATATAAATCTTTATTCATTTTATATCCTCCTTAACATCTATAACATTGTTTGTTATTTAGTTAAATAATACTATAATTAGTTATTTGTTCCTATTTTATAGAATGATATAATTGGAGCATATGTTTGTTAACGTTACTTTTTTAACCTAGGGTAGTAGCCCATAGCCCTTACTAAATTATCAACTACTATCTTTTGAGTTTTACTACATAGACTAATAAATAATTTATTTCATTTGGTTTTTATATCGGAATTCTTGTTGCAAAGAAATTGCTCCAGGAATATGTGGGGTACTCATAGAGGTCCCTGACATATAAACAATAGAATTGTTTATAAAAGATGTGTTTAATATCTATTCCTGCTGTATATATATCAATTTCTTCGTTTCATTAGTAATTGAAGATTAGTCTTGTTAAAAGCCTCGACTTGAAAAACATCAGGGTAGTAACCCGGATATAAAAACTGATAACTATAATTATCACCATCGCCATTGTTTCCTGCAGCACAACCGGAATATTAGAATTTTCCCCCTTCTCTTCTTAAAGTCCGAAAGTCTCAAATAAAACAACCATTTTCGTGATTTTCTAAATTTATTTGTTTAGTATTTTAAAATAGAAAAAGAGACTGCCTAAACTAGACAGTCTCTGAAAATTATTTTGGACATTCTTTTGGTCTTGCAGCACCTGGAACACACATTCTACAGGTCCATGCAGCACCTACAACTGCAACTGCACATACTGCACATACAATACAAGAAAGTGGATTTAGACAAGTACAGCACGCACCAAGACAACTTCCATATATAATTAAACAACCACTCCAAGTAGAACATCCTAATTGTTTGTTCATACATGCTGCCCATGATAAAGAACAAGAATCTGCCTGGATTGTAACGATTTCTCCATTTTCATGAACAAATGTTCTTTCATTACCAATTAAAATAACTGGCTTCATATTACTTTCATCAATAGATAGCATACCAACTAAATTTTCCTTTTGGTATAAAGGAAGAGAAAACATATTTAGGGACTCTGAAAGTACTTTACCTTCTTTATCTTCTAAATACTTGGTGTTCTGAATTACATACTCTTCATCATTGTTTAGAGTATAACCATCTTTAATAAGGTGCTTTGATAGTTTGTTAAATTCCTCATTTGAATTAGCAAGTTTACGTAGACCTGCTAATAGCTTTCTATCTGTCGTTTTAGTTGCAACGTTATAAAGGTAGGCCCCATTTACTTCGGTGTAATGTACTTCACCATCTAATCCTTCGTGTGTTTTCACAGGAATAGTAAATTGCTTACCAATCGTACTTTCCATTTTTGCAACTTTGCCTTCATTTAACACAGAATAATCAATTTCGTTTGCCTGCAACTTACCAAAGTCAGCTGCAAGATTAAATTGGGCTGTTACTTTTTCCTGGATTTTCTCTTTAAACGATTGTTTTTCTAGCGCATTTAAAGATAACGATTTAATGATTGTCATTTAAAATCCTCCTTATAATTTTTTACCTTTCAATCTATAAGGGAGGATTTACTAACTTTTTTACAACCTATATGAAGTTTTATTTGGATTAGTGTACAAAACGTTGCGCAATTTGAGAAATCATAAAAACCAACAAACTTGAAATAATAGCTCCGACCAAAATATTATAGCCTGAAATGAAATCATTATAGAATCCAATTGTTCCAATCAATAAAAAAATCAGAATAAAAACATATGATATAGAGAGAGAAACTAGAATTTTACGAAAAACACGTTGATCTGCAACAACGTAACTATTGTTCCACTTATCATTTTTTTTCTCGACTAAGAAATTAATTACTTGATAGCCCATAACAAGAGAAGCTATCCCCCACATAACCCAGAAATTACTCCCTGTTTCATCTACAAAAATTGAATAACATGAATATCCAAAGCCTAAGAATAAGCACATATAACCAACTAAAAGCATCCACTTTTTCAAACGCATAAAGATCCCTCCTGAATTTAATCTGTTTTTTCTTCTAAAAAGAATAATTTATCGATTGGTTCATTTAATACAGCAGAGAGCATCAAAACAATTCCTATTGAGGGTTCGTATTTTTGTTTTTCCAAAGCAACAATTGTTTGTCTGTGTACACCTATTCGATCTGAAAGTTCTTCTTGAGTAAAATCATGTAATCTTCGAAAATACCGCACGTTGTTTTTTACTTTTCCTCTTTTCAAATTTTTCACCTCTTATGTATAGTATTATATACAAAATGGATTGAAAATAATACATTTAAAGAAAAAAGGAATTAAATTGGAGATAAAGAGAAAAAATTAGAGTATATGATTATCCCCTATTAACAAATAAAAAAGAGCATGATTTCCACAGAAATCATGCTCTTAAAGGTGTGTCTACGGAATCATTGTCATAGCCTTATTTGTAGCCATTATAAGAGTGCTTTCTTCATATAGCAACCAACATCCCACTCGAAGAAGATATCTCGAATTATATGACACATGCATAAGGGAAAAGCCACCGGGGGCCGCTAGCTTTTTTTTGTTTGTAAAAAGTATTTATTATAAATAAATTCAGGGTTTAGACGATTTTCAGATCTTGAATATTGAAGATTAAGAGGTTTGGAAGGTTATGTTTTTTAATGCTAATATAATAACGGGTATATATTACTATTTCCACGTTGAAAACTAACTTTATTAATAAGGAGAAACATGAATGGAAGAAATACAAGAGGGAGTTTTAAGAAAATTCCAAGCGTATAAAGGAAGGATTTTTATTGGAAAAGAACAGATAAAGGGGAGAAATTCTGCTGAAAGATTGCCAATCGATGAGTTTGTTTCTGGCACTCATATTCTTCACGATCTTATTAGAGGCTTTTATAAACCTGCTGGAAAACCATACCTTTTATCTTATCAGGCTACTGAATCAGAGGATAACTATGGGGAGCAGATTGTGTGGAAAGAAAAAGGTGAAAGTTTTACCAGGATAAATATGCATCCTCCGAGAGGTGAGAAGGATAATAGAAAGATCAGTGATATTAAAGCAGCAAGATATAATCTGGAACATAAAATACCAATAGGAATCATGCATAAGATCAAAAAGAGTCAAAATAAAATATTGGGTTTGGGTTTGATAGTTGCAGAAGGAAAAGACGGAGTTTTCACAGTTGTACCATATGAATTTCAATCTGATAAAGAAGATAAGGTTCTGTTATTAGAAAAAATCCTGGCTAATGAAAATATAGATACGGATGTAGTACGTGAAGTGGTCTTAAGAAAAGGGCATGGAGATTTTAAAAGGAGACTTCTGTTGAGATCCCAAGAGTGTGAATTGTGTGGTTTAAAAGATACACAATTTCTGATAGCGAGTCATATTAAGCCGTGGAAAGATAGTTCTCATAATGAACGTCTGGATATTAATAATGGTCTTTTGCTATGTCCAAATCATGATAAGCTGTTTGATGCTGGATATATAACATTTTCAATAGATGGAAATATTATTATTTCACCGAAATTAATGGAAGAAACTAAAAATAAAATGCTTTCAAAAGAAAATATATCTATCTCTCACAATCGGAATGCAGAAAACTATCTTAAATGGCATAGGGAAAACTGTTATAAAAAGTAGCTAAGCAATATCAGTTATTTATTATGATCCAAGGGGAACGAGATATGATGAAGCACAGCTTTAATGTAACTAAAAGTGAAAATGAAAAATGTTGAATAATGAAAAAATATTCAAGTATTGTTTGAAACTGTTTAAAGGTTAATTTTTTAAGTTAACGAAGGAATCAATGCCCTTCGTTAACTCTTTTTTTACTATTCTATAAGTTAAAGACAGCTTGTTTCTCTGTTGCTGATATGTCTTCATAAGTGATTTTTTGTTTACCTCTAAGGTTTTCCAGCTGAAGTTTTGGTGCTGGTTGAACATGCTCGTAATCTATACCGGCAAATGTTTTAAGAATAGCTTCAAATACGATTTGCGCTCCATGTGGTGGTACGGCCATTCCTATTTGTCTGCGTACTGCTTCTTTATTACCTACAAATTCAAAATCATCTGGGAAAGTTTGAAGGCGTGCTCGTTCACGATTAGTTAGAGCACGCAGTTCATCCCAATGATACATATGGGTGCCGCCTCCGCCGCTTCCGGTTACAGTATAAGCTGGCCGAGTTGGATCCAATCGCTTGTAAATCGAGCTTAATCTCGCTCCTTTTACTTTTAACTGCAAATGTTCTGGAATTCCAGGATACCAAGCGTTGCTACCAGGGGGAATATAGCTAAGCATTTCTTTCACTTTCGCAGTGTGCCTCGGCATCTCGTTGTTTGGCGCGTTTTCAGGAATCGGCGGATTTGTAATGGCTTCATAGGAAGTTTTATAATCAGTAGAAGCTAATGTTGTTGGAGCAGGCACTTTAAACTCTATTCCCTTTTCAGAGAGGTCGTTTCTGATTCCGACAATAATAATACGATGCCGCGACTGCGGGACTCCGTATTCTTGGAATTTATATAGGTGTGGAGTCAGTTTATATCCACATTCTTCAAGTTCAGTAAGAATCTGGATAAAGGCTTGTCCTTCATTCGCGCTTTGAAGACCGCCAACATTTTCTGCGACAAAGAACTTTGGCTGATATTCCTTTAACACTTTCACCCCGTAAGAATATAACGGGCCGTAAGTTCCGTCTAATCCGTGCTTCTCACCAACCTGGCTGTAATCGTTGCAAGGAAATCCGAAGGCAAAACAATCGATATCTCCCAGCACTGATTTGTCACCGATGGGCAAGTCTTCTACAGGACCGCAATGTACGGATGAATCTTTTATATCTCCACAAATATTTAGTCGATAAGTTTCACAAGCTGTCGAATCGTAATCATTCGACCACAAGTGCTCAATCCGCATTTCTTCACCGGTTTCCGGATGAATAACTCGTGCTTTTTTTGCGGCTAAGCTCAGACCACCTGGACCGTTAAAAAGTTCTCCTTTTTTGAAAATCATATGGAACATCGCTCCTTGGTAGTAAAAATAGAAAATATGTTCTTGCATACTGCTATGCTATTCATTCTACACCTTTTAGTGAAAAAATGCAGCCCTATAAGCTCAAGAATAATTAATTTAATATCGAAATATTATATAAGTGAAAAAATGCATTTCAATTTTGTGTGAATTTCCTATTAAAGGGAATAAGTCAAAAGAGAAGAAGTGAGGGATTTCTGTGGGAGATACAATATCTAAAGAGGAGCGCAGAAGAAATATGAAGGCCATTCGTTCCCAGTCAAAATTAGAAAACTGGGTTTCCCGGGAGCTCTGGTTAAGAGGGATACGATTTAGAAAGAATGATAAATCATTATTTGGCAAACCTGACATCTCCATCAAGAAATATAAAGTTGCTATATTTCTTGACTCTTGTTTTTGGCATGCTTGTGAACTACATGGGAATAGGCCTAAAAGTAATCAAGAGTACTGGGATAAAAAACTGGCACGAAATAAAAGTCGGGACATCGAGGTAGAGGATTTTTATAGGAAGAATAACTGGAAGTTTAAGAGAGTTTGGGAGCACGAGATAAAAGAAAACCCGGATGAAGTGGTTAATAATGTAGTGGATTTTATTGAACGTGCAAAAAATGAAGGAATCTGATCAAGTTTTTAAAGCTCTGGCTTTTCCGACTGTATTTTTTTAGCGTGTCTTTAAGAAAGTGAAGGGTAATATAATTATTTGGGAAAACATTTAACAAGGACCGAACAGCATTTTAAAATTTTTATAAAATTCAGCCATTTTTAGCAGTATAATAGACCTATGATCTATTTATAAGAGTGTGCACATAATATAAAGCACTGGGAGCCCCGATATGCTTCGACCTAACCAGCAGGTTCATCTTACCTGTTATTATTTTAGCAGCTGTCTAGATTGTCAAAGTAAGTCTGCCTGGGACTGCGGATTACTGAAATTATCTGAGTTAAACATGAGGAATCTAAAACTAGAGATAAGGCAGATCTTTTGTTCGAAATGCGGGGAATATTTTACCGCAAGAGTTATTGTTAAAAGAGCAGACTTTCAAATAAAATTCTTGGCCGCCGTGTGATTTTTGTTCAGTTTATTTTAATAATTTGGATGGAGTGGAATATTATTAAAATTTTGTTAGGAAAAAATGATATTAAAATTTGCTATGAATTTGCTGACAAAGCCTGGGGCGACCAAAGTCAAAAACATTTTGGCGGTACCCTAAGGACTAAAAAACAATTTATTGCCGATCAAATTGAGGGAAAAATGGCAGAGCTCGTATTACTGAAATTTTTAGCACAGAAAGGCATGAATATAAATCTTGATTTTCAACATTATGAGGGTGAGCATAATACTGATAATGGAGACTTCATGATCGCTTTACAAGACAGGCTGATAGAAACCAGAGTGGATATAAAAGGTTCCTCTAATTTTGCTCAGTGGCTTTTAGTAGAAGACTATAAATTCATTGATCCTCGGACGAAACAACGAAAATCAGATGCATTTGTAATGGTTTGTTTTGGGGAGTCATTCCCCGGCAACCGTGCTTTGAGAGAAAATCCTCAGATCATTATAGATCAAGAGTATGAAGCACAGGTAAAAGGATGGGCCGCTTTCGAAGATTTTTATGAAACTGGGGACAGGGGCCAGTTTTGGTTTGAATGGACTAAAGGCAGCCTGCCATGGAATCAAAGGGTGCTTCCAAAAACGTTTCCTTTTAATAGAAGGGGATTAGAGAACTATTTAGCTAAATCATTACCCAGTACTGAAGAACGTGGGGGAAATACGAGAATAAACATTCAGCTTGATGCAAATATTAATTACGGTTTACCAATAAAATGGCTGAGAACTGACTGGGATGAATTTGTTGCTCTTTTCCCTATCTAAAAAAATAATAGTTGTTTTTAAAGCTGAAAGCAGACAGCTGCTTAAGCTTTGATCAACAGGATGTTAAAGAACAAAAGAGCAGGTACTAGTGATAGGGCTTTTTTGTTCTTTAACAAGCTATATTATATTTTTATAGCAATATCCGGTTGCCAAAAAAACCTCTTTACAATTTTTTGCGACAGAATCCGCGTCTGTATAATTCCTTTGCTGCTTATTTTTCAAGTTTGTATTGTACGTACAGCCTTCATATTTTTCATTCTATTTTCTGGGGGAAATTATCTTCCGTCTGATTTACCGTCTTAAAGCAGTTACTTTTCCTTATTAATCTGTCTTAATTGTCGCAAAATTATAAACTCATAAACAATCTTTTCTAAAAAAAGATGCTGCTTTCATTTCCTAAAAATAACGAACTAAGTTTATAAAACATTTTAATTAATTGATTTATACTGATATTAGGACATTTTCGTAAAATCTAGTAATTCAAAAAGAAAAAGGTGTAATACTTTGGATACAATCGACCAGTACTATTTAAATATATTAGACGAAGTGCAAAGCAGAGCAGAGATAAACAGTATCGACAGGAAACAAGCTTTTTGTGAAATTATCAGTGATTACTTGATTGAGGGTGAAGTCTTTGCTTCACCGAGTATTTGCGCATTTAAAAGTCTAAGAGACGGAATATCTATTGATGGCTATGAACTTAGTGAAGAAATGAATACTTTACATGTCTTTATTTCAGATTTGGACAGCGATCCTTATAACAAAGTCATAAGCAAAGAACAAACGATGAATTTAATACATCAAGCTGAAATGTTTGTTTATACTGCAATAACAGGACAGCTACATAATATGTCAATCAATTCAAATGAAGACCCGGAAATTTATGATTTAGCCATGACAATCAGTGAGAATAGCCAGTCAATTCGGCATGCTTCTATACATGTTCTTACAAACCGCATCTGTGAATTAGAAGACATTTTACCGGAAGAAGATATCGAGACCACCCAGACAACTTATCACATTTGGGATTTAAGAAAGCTATATAGTTTTAATGTTGAAGGCAAACAAATGGATGAGTTGCACATTAAGTTGAACGAACAGTTTAACGAATCATTGCGCCTTATAAAGACACCGGTTGTCAATAATACATACGAATGCTACATAGGCTATGTTTCAGGATCTTTGCTTGCAAAGGCCTATGAATATTACGGGAACCGTTTAATGGAAAGAAATGTCCGCTCTTACTTACAAGCAAGGGGCAAAATAAACCGCGGAATTATTTCTACAGCCAAAAATGATCCCTCTATGTTTATGGCTTACAATAACGGATTAACAACAATTGCAGAAGAAGTGAGATTTTCCCAAGAAGAAAAAAGCGGTTTTGTAGAAATCAGTGAACTTATAGGCTGGCAGATAGTGAACGGTGGTCAAACTACGGCTTCATTATACAGGGCATACACATCAAAAGAAGATTTGTCAGAAATCTTTGTACAGATAAAATTAAATGTGATTAAGGATATGAGCCAGAAAGATGAATTGATCTCAAAAATATCTGAGTATGCGAACAGCCAAAATAAAATTTCTATTTCTGATTTGCGCTCCAATGATGCTTATCAAGCTGATCTGGAACGCTTGTCCTATAAAACACCGGTTCCACATACTGCAGATCCTGCAACAAAGTGGTTCTATGAAAGAACGCGCGGGCAGTACAATGTAGAACTCAACCGGCATGGTGTTACTCCTGCCAAAAAAAGAGACTATCAAAAGGAGTTCCCTAAGAATCAAGTTATTACTAAAACGGAAGCTGCTAAATACATGATGAGCTGGGAACAGTTCCCGCATATTGTAAGTAAAGGGGCAGAAGCTAACTTTCTTGAATTTTGCAACAAAGTCAGAGAAGAGAAGATAAAAGCAGATGAGAAGTATTTCCGTCATTTGATTGCTAAAGGCATATTGTTTAGAGAGACAGATAATTTAGTAAAGTCACTCGGTTATAAAGGCTATAAAGCAAATCTTGTAACCTACTCAATTGCGGCAATTTCTTTTTTGAAAAAAGAAAATCTAGACTTTGATAAGATATGGAATCGTCAAAAAATTGATGACGAGTTAAGAAAAGAGATAGAGTTTATAATTTCATTCTCATGGAAACACATTACGAATCCGCCTCAAGAAGGAGCTAACGTAACGCAATATTGTAAAAAAGCGGGCTGCTGGGAATCATTTCAGGAAAAGCTAAAAAATCAAACCTTGGTTTCGCTTTAGGAGAGGGAAAAACATGGAGCAGGTTTATTCAGAATTAATAATAGCTAAAAGCCGACTAATTGATATACAGGACATTTATAGAAAAGTGATGTCCGGGACAAAAATTATTATTTTAACAAATCAAGAAGTTAATTGGCCGGATAAAGAAAACGAGAAACTTTTGAAAAAGAGTATGATGTACCAAGTACATTGTGATGTCGATTTTTTATTTGAACAAAATTATTTGTCTTATCAAAATGGCAAGGGTTTTGACAATATTTATGAAGAACTTAAAAATTATTTTCCAACTTTTAACGCCGAGCAATATATGATTGAGCACAATACTAAAGAGGAGTCTGTTTTGGTTGCTGCGGGGGCTGGTTCAGGAAAGACGACGGTTATGGTTCAAAGAGTCTTGTTTTTAATGAAACATGAGAGCGTATCTCCCGAGAAGATCGCAATGATTACCTTTACACGTGAGGCAGCAAAGAATATGTTTGAAAAACTGAGTGAGGCTCTTTTCCTCCGATTTAAAATTACCCAAAGAGCAGAATATTTAAGAGATATCGAAAAATTAAATGGTATCCAAATTAGCACTATTGATTCATTTCTGTATAAGATGTTTCGGCAGCTTGGCGGCGGGCATGGGCTGAGTCCTAATGTGAGAATTCGTAATTATAAGCAGGAGCGAAAGGAACTGATTGAACAAGCCGTCGATGCATTCATAAGTGAATATACAGATAAAGTTGGGGAAAGCTCTTATTTTGATCGGCTTCTTTCCAACATTCGTGACTATGAGTTAATTAAATTAATTGATGACTTTTGGTCAGAGTTTGAAAAAAAAGGAGTGCAAATACAGTCTAAAGAAGTACTTGATTCGTTATTCGGCCAAGTAGATGAAGTACACAAACCATTGCAAGATTTAATTGTCCAAGTGCTGGATGAGTGTGAAAAATCTTTCAGCAAAATACAGGAGGACGATAATGCAGTAACTTTAAGTTATATGTCTAGAATTATTGATCAGCTTCTAAAGAGTAATTCTAATTTATTCAGAAACATCAGCTTGCCCCATAAGTACTTATTTATAGATGAGTTTCAGGACAGCAGTGACTTTCAAATTAAACTGGCTCAAATGATGAAGCAACAATTGAATGTCAGTCTTTTTGTCGTAGGCGATATAAAACAGTCTATCTATCGGTTTAGAGGTGCCGACGACAATGCTTTTAACAAAATTAACCCTCCTGGATCTGCTGTGGAGGAGAAAGTTTTCTCTAAGTTTTCTTTAAATCAAAATTATCGTTCCAACAAAGATCTTTTATCACTCTTGGACAAAAATTATTTCTCTAATTGGGGAAGCGAATTTAAGTATGGAGAAAATGACCGGTTAATATCTTTTAAAGTTATAGAAGAAGGAGCAATACCGTTATACATTAAACCTCTAAATTATGAAGAAAAGGATGAATGCGGTTCAACGGTAATCAACTGGCTAAAAACTGCAGCGAAGCAAACTCAAGGGAAGGAAAAATCTAAGATCGCAGTATTGACTCGTACTAGAAGAGAAGCTCGATTAGTGGCAGAATGGTGTGCGGATGAACAAATACCTTATCATTTAGATATCGGCGGCACTTTATTTGAAAGTGAAGCTACCCGCGACCTAAACCGTCTTCTTCACGCTCTTTTATATCCAAATGATACACGCTATATTTCGGATTATTTGACTACCCCTTACAGTCGATTTTATTTGGAGCCATCTTTTCTTTTTTCTGCAGATGGAAAAAAAGAAGAGTTATTAAAGTTGTTAGATGATTACACAGGTCAGCTAAAAGAATACCAAAGAGAAGTTCGAAGAATTCCAGTTTTATCTTTATTAAGAATAATCACAGAGGAAACTGAAGTTGTTAACAGATATTTCGAGCGGCAGAAAAAGCAAGGGCTCAGCCCCGAGGATGCGAAACGAAAAGCGCTCTCATATGAATTAAATCTTGGCCGTTTATTTGATTTGATGGTCCAGCAGCACAGTAATGATTATATGTCCCTTCCATCACTTTTATCATGGCTAAACATTCAATTAAAGACGAATAGAAATGAAGATGAAGCCAAAGATGAGGAATTAACCAAAAATGCAGTGAATATTTTAACTGTCCATCGTGCTAAAGGATTGGAATACCATACAGTTATTATACCGTTTACAGACAGATATTTTCATACGACCCTTTTTAAAAGTGGAGTTGTTTTTAATACTAAAAAAACAAAAGCAGGTTGGAAATTTGTTGTAAATAGAAGCAAACAAGCAAACTCAGAAAAACTAAATTATTATAACAATGAATACGGAAACTTGGATGATATTGAACGGAAGGCAATTACGGCTGAAGAATTAAGGTTGCTATATGTAGCAATGACTCGGGCAGAACAACAGTTGTGGATTATCAAATATACAGCTAAAACTAAAGAATGCTGGGCAAAATATCTTCCTGTTTATAATTCACCAGAAAGTGAGAAGTTTCTATGAATAATATAAAGATAGTTACATATTCTAGTCCACAAGATTCTATAATATCTGAAATCTGTGACCGTGAAGATGTACTTCATATTTGTGCAACTGCAAGTCTTACTGAAGCGATGATAGGGAAATTTAATAAGCGAAAGAATGTTATTTCTGCTAAGTGGTTTATCGATGCCCTCCTTGATGAATGGATGGACATGTCTACGAAATTAGAGCAAATGATGAGTTTATCAGAACTAGTTCGAAAAGGTTCAAAGGAAAATTTAAAAGATGAGCCGATCACACGGGCTGTTCGCCGCCATAAATCAGATGCATTATTAACAATTAGAATGCTGACAGAGGTTGGGATTAAACCGCAGGACTTATATGAGTTCGGAAGAACGGAATATGAAAAAGAACTCTCAAAACTGTGGGAGAAAATGGTTGAAAAAGATGAAGAAAGCGGCCACTTTAAAAAATTAGGATCATTCAATTTTGCAATAAAACGTCCATTTGCTTTAAAAATGATGATAAATGAACGGCTGAAAGAGAAGTACAATAAAGATATAGAAATTAGAGATAGACTTAAAGTATGCAAAGACAAGCTGAATTTAGAAGGTTCCGTTGTTTTACATGGATTCTACTTTCTTACGCCTATTCAGCAAAGCGTCTTTCAGACTTTGAAAAAAGCAGGGGTTAATATTACTTTTCTTCAACTTTATAATCCTGAATACCCTGAAACATTTTCTTTTATTGAAAATGTTTTAGGGGAAGAAAACGGGTGGATTCCTAAATCTAATTGGATAGTAAAGAAAGAAGATGAAAACCAGGAACATACATTAGCCCCGAAGGTTGCTGGTTTCTTTGAAGATCGTCCCAGTATGCATCTAAAAGAACATGATAAGAAAAGAGTTACTCAAGTTTGCTATAAAAACTTATATCAGTGGATGAAAGACTTCAAAAAAGATTTTGAAAATTTGGAAGAAGGGCCTCACCATTTAACGGTTGTAAATCAAGAGCTCAATACCAAGATAGAAGAATTTTTTCCAGAGCATTCTCTGTCGGAACGAAATTTCCTTTCTTATCCAGTTGGTCAATACTTGCTTCATTTGCATAAAATTTGGGATCAAGAAAAGAAAAAACAAGAGGTAGATCTTATAACCCTTCAGGAATGTTTCGTCTCGCCGTGGCTTCACACTGTGGACAGAGTTACAGGAGAGAAAAGATTTGCATCGGATTATGTATACCAAATGCAGTTTCTTGACAACTTCTTTCCGCCTAAAATGACTATGCAGGAATGGAAAGTGAGTATAAAAAAGTTAATTAAGGATACAGAAAACAGCCCTTTTTTAATAAGAGATATTCCAGGAAAACCAGAACATCATAGATTTTTAGATGAAATAAAAAATCCTATAAAAAAAGTAGCGCCTTATTCCATCCCAGCTGAGGATTGGAAGCTAATATTAGAATTTCTTAGTATTATGGATTCTCACATCAATATTCTGTTTAATGACATGGATCATCTTTTCTCCTTCAAGGAATATTTTGGTCTTCTCGGTCAAATTATTACAAAGCAGTTGCCGGAAGAAAAGTTATTAAAGCATGAAAAGGAAATGCTGAAGAGAATAAAAAAAATATCTTACTACTATGAATCAAGCCCAAGCGGAAAGCAGTATCATATTGAGGATATTGCGGAAGCCGTGCACCTTCTCCTCTCAGCTCAATTTGAAGAGGAGCCCAGCCCGGAAGTGAAGCAGGAAAAAAAGGCTCTACGTATTCGATCATTCGCTGAAATAGATGGAATTATTTTTGATGAAAAGCGAAATATTCATGTATCCGGCATGGATGAATTTTCTTTTCCTCATTCTGAGTCATCTATCCCTTGGCCTCTTACCATTGAGACAGTGAAAAACCTGTGTGACAAAGTTGATTCTCTAAAGGTGATGGTAATAAGAGAAAAACATAAGGATATAATTCCTCGTTTCCTTTTCTATATTCTTTTATCAGGAGATCAGGAGCTTACGCTTTCTTGGTTAAGAGAGCGCGGCGATAAAAATTCCCTTGGTTCTTCTTTCTATCTTAAGATCTTGGAAGAGGTAGATCAAAAATCAGAAAGTTATATTGAGGAGATTAAGGATCCAACTACTCCTTCTGAGGAATTAAAGAATGAGACTGCAGTCTACAGTTCTGAACTGAGTCATTATTCTGATTATGCTTTATCAGAACTAAATATTTGTCAGCGGAGATTTTTTTACAGTTATCTGACACAACCGTTTAGTGTATATACTTCTGACTTTCATTACAGCTTTATATACGGAAATTTGTACAAGTTACTTTCCAAGTTCGACCCTAAACCCGCTTCTTTAATAGAAGATGTCTTTCCTTATTGGACTAAATTTAAGCAAAAGGCGAAAGCAGCTACCGCAGAAAGTTACAGTAATGAGAGAATTCAATCTTTTGAGTATGCCGACGAAAAACATCAAGCCTTAAGTGGGATAAAATATTTAATTAACCTAAGCAATAAGGAAGATGGCTGGAGGAGAGCGTGGAAGAATGAAGGGTATAATTTAACTCAATCTTCTATTGAGCTATTTAAAGCAAGCCCAAGTTCCAGCTGTAAGTACTGTCCTCATGAAAAGTTTTGTCCATCAGCGAGATACGCGGTTGATGATGAAAGATATGAAGGGTAGGGAGGAAAGAACATGAACAGAGAAGTTGCTGAAGATTCTAGTTCTAATAAACTTACTTGGAATTCTTTTTTGAAATGGGTATCTTCTTCTAAATCAATTCACCATTCTTCTATTGAATATCAGACAGAAAAGCTCCTGCACAATATTACTTTAACCAAGAAGCAGGTAGATATTGTATTAAAGGATAGTAAGTTCCTGATGATTAAAGGTGGAGCAGGTAGCGGAAAGAGCCTGTCCCTTATCTCAAGAATGATGGGTAGAATGCTTGAGGAGGACTCAGGACGGTACCTTTATGTAACATATAACGAAAAACTAATTTACGATATGTATCGCCGGCTTAAACAATCGCCGTATTATGCAGCCATAAAGGAGCGTCATATTGCTAAAAGAAATGTCCAGTTTCACACATTTCACTATGCAGTAAAAAAATTACTTGATGAAGTGAATATTTTCATTCCTGAATTCAGTACATCACCTCAACAACTGCAAAGAAGTAATGATATGATGATTCGTCAGCTTCACCGTGTACTACAGGTTCTTGATACAGAAGAGTTCGCAGATATGCCTGCTATTCACAAAATCAGAAAAGAGAAAAATGTGGACTTCCTGCGAGATGAATTTTTATGGATGAAAGCAAATAACTATCTTACTGAAACGGATTATATTAAATTTGAGCGTGTAGGCCGCGGTAATTTGCCCGGGATTTCTCGTGAACAAAGACGGACAATTTTTAAATTATTCGAAAAATACAGGGATGAACAGGTTTCTGTTTTTCACGGAAGGTTAGATGCAGAGGATTACGCATTACAGCTGATTCAAAATATACGAAGTATACCAGACTCCTTAAAATATGATCATATTTTTATTGATGAAGCTCAAGATTTTCAACCAATGCAACTCTATGCTTTAGCACTTTTAACCAAAGGAACATTGACTATCTGCGGGGACGACAAACAAAAAATTTATAAAAATAGTCCTTATTCTTACAGTAAACTGGGGATTGAAATTGATCGGAGCAACAGCTATGTACTTGAAGGGATTTTTCGCTCTACTCAACAGATTATGACCTTGGCAAACTCTCTGCAATTTAACAGGGGAGAAGAAGAGATCCTAGAAAATGAAAAGTATAACAGCGAAGGCTCCATCCCAAAGTTATTGTATTTTCCGTCTTATCATTCTCAAATCCAATTTATCATCAAAGATATTCAAAAAGTAAAAAAACATAACCCGGAAGAAACTGTAGCAGTTATTCATCGTTTTCACAATATAAGGCTTGAAAATGAATTAAGCACAACTTTAGGAAGGCACTTTTTAACTAAAAGAGTAGATGAAAAAAATGAAGCAGGCTCAGAGCGACATGTTTATGTAACTGATGCTCATTCAGTAAAAGGGTTGGAGTTTGATCATGTTTATATAATTAATTTCGATCAAAATAATTACCCGCTTCAAACAGAATTATCTTCATTAAAAAAATATAATAAAGACTCATATAATACAAGTCATTATGAAGAGGATATGAAGCAGATTTACGATAGGGAGAAACGAGTACTGTATGTTGCACTAACGCGGGCAAAGAAAACAATAACTCTTAGCTATAACGGATCTGACTGGGAAAATATCTCTCCTTTTGTTTTTGACTTTGTTCCAGGAGATTATAAATTTTCTAAATAATAAACGGAAAACCGCTGGAATAAATAGTCTTAATTACAAAATACCTGCACCAATCTTGTGTGTTTTTTTAAAAAATCTGAAGGTATATTGAAATTAAATCATTTGCCAATGTTCTTAATCATACAGAACCTGCAAATTGGGAGAAGGAATTAAACGAAATGCTCACAGCTGGACAAAGAAAAAACATCCAGGAAGAAAAATTGAAAATTCTACAGAAGGGCCAAACGGCTCTTACTATCGCACTTACTACAATATTAAAGAAGACAGTTAATATTTAACTGTCTTCTTTTTGGCAATAATTTATCTATTTGTTTAAGCGTAAAGAAAATTAAGAATCGCCGGAATTAAGCTCATTAATATTTGCTTTAGTTATTACCATACTGGATGTAAACAAGTTATAAAGCGACTCTTGACTAAAATGATTTTTTCGATGAAATTCCAGCAAGTAAAGTAAATCTTCAGCAGTTATACCACACCCTTTTGCCCCGGTTTTAGTTTCAATTCTTCGTGAATTTTTTTCGAAGCTTTTACCGAAACTTTCTGCAACGTAAATGAAGAATTTAGCTTTGTAGGATGGAATATAGCCGCTTTCTTCCACAGAAATCCTGTTAAAATGGTCATTAGGAATACTATATCCGCTCTCTGCTTTACAATCGATTAATCCATTTAAATTTAATATTTCAATCACCACATCAGGAGATTTTCCTTCTTTTCCTGTCCATCTTGCTTTGTCCTGGCCGAGCAGCTCCATAAAGATTTTCGTTGTCGTTTTTTCGAAGTCTCTTGCAAACGTTCTGCCGCTCTTTGAATAAATTAGATACTGTTCCGAAAAGTAATCGGAGGGTTCTTTTTTTAAGACCTCGTTAACCACTTTATTTGCTGTTTCTTCTGTGGTTCCGGTGCTTTTAGCAAGAAGAGCAATAAACTTCTTATCGATCATTTCTGCAGTCATAGGGTTATTTTGAAGTTCTTCTGCCAGTTTAATTTTCAAAGCAATTTCACCGCTTTTACGATTGGAAGATTGAGAATGGGTAAATTTCGATTTGGATGGATCCATTCCCAGCCGCTGTTGAAACTCAATCTCACTTCCCAGTTCGTATTTAAAAGTTCTTGGTTTTTTATTAAGTCTTTCTTCCACTTCTTCAATAACATCTAGGTCGGATTTTAACCAGAAGGACCCTTTAGAACGCTCAATAAAACCGCTGATTTCAATATTGTTAATAAAAGTATTAGCGATATTGTTGTACAATTCGCTTGGACTCAAAGCATTGCCGCTTTTTCGATGATCGACTATAAGTTGAACAACCTTATCCAAATCACTGTCATTTTTGGCCATCGGGATCACAAACTCCGCAAGTTCTTTCTGAGTTAGCCTAATTACACCGTCATCCTCCAATATAGATCCATCATCGACCAGTTCTTCTCTCATTAATAGGTTGAACAGAAAGCGATACGGAAAGATTTCAATTTCTTCATCCATTTTAATAGAAGCCGAGTAAGGTGACGGATAACGGAATTGAAATAACTGCTCAGTTAAAACGCTTGCAGGATCAGTAGCCGTAAGCATTTTTTCTCCTTGATACGTTAACTGAATACACCCATTTTCATCAAAATAATAAAGTCCTAAGGCCGCGATTAAAGCCACATCTGTTCGAGCACCGCCGGGGCTTGAATCAACAAAACCACCGATTGATTTCCCTCTTAAACCGTCATTTTGCAGGTGCTCATCGCGTTTTAAGTGATTTGAGCGATCACCTTTCCATTTGGAACCGATAATTTTATTTTTAAAATCAGATCTAATCATCTGAGAAAGCCCTGTCCATTTCCTGACGGATCGTGGAATCATCCAATAATCAATAACTTTGGATTCTTTTGATTTAGGCATATTATCTGCTGTGACTTCTAAATTTCCTATTCTCACCACATCACTTTTTTCAATCATTGAGGTGTTACCGACTTTTATAATTGAAATTTTTTTTTTTTTGCTAACTTCAATACGGATACTTGGGATAACGTTAACAGCTTTGCTGCTTCAGCTACAGAAAGAAGCTTATTTTCCATGAAAAACACTCACCTTTAAAATTAATTATGTATCATTTCGATGTTTCGATCTTACCACAGCTATTTTTATTTTTGACAGCTGTTTTTAATTTTTATCTTTGAATGAACTAAAAGATTTTATCGGAGGCATATAATAAGAAGAAGTTTTCGTAAGTTAATCTAGAGGCTTGGCTTTGCCTTAGATAACCAAACGCCTTGTCTAAAATTGTTTGACCTCAATGTTTTCTATATATCAAAGATTTTTATTGAAGTTTTAGAAATTGTAGAAATAATGGATATACTGGATTTTAGAATATTTTAAAAATTAAATTGGAAGGTATGAAATTTAGCGATAAGAAATGCACCATAAGTATGTTGCTCATACGGTAGTAACGGCTTTGTTTAATATGACCAAGGATATTTGTGAGTATCGACTTCATTATCACTTTGAGCGGAAGGCTAAGTAAAGGAACCCATTCTCAAAAAAAGAGACATCCCACAAAAGGAATGTCTCTTCTCTTCACAAACTTATAGCACTCATCATCCCTTCATGTGTCGCTTCTTCTATGGTACGCGGACCAAGGCAGTCTCCTATCTGCTTCACGATGGGAGCATGACCTTTCATTTCTTCGAATAGCTCTGTATTGGGAATGCGGCCAAGGGAGAGGACGATGGAGTCCCAATTGGTTAGTTCTTCTTTTTGTTGGGTGAATAGATTCCGGATAATGACGTGATTCTCTTTGATTGCCCCGATATCGTAATGGGGAAGGAGTGTGACGTTTAGGTTGTATAGTTTTTTTAGGTATTCATTCCTGAGATATTGGTGAACGGTTTCACCAATGTGCAGTCTGGATGATATGAGTGTTACTTTGTGGCCTTTTTCGGCTAGGTATATGGCTGCTTCCATGCCAGGCCAGTCACCGCCAAAGTCGAATACTAAGACGTTGTCCCCAACCTTTTTAGTTGAGCTGAAGAGGTCATCACTCATGATGATCCGTGGGTCATCCATTCCTTCGATGGCTGGTGTATAAGGTCGTGAGCCTGTTGCACAGATAATGGCGTCCGGTTTCCATTCGGAGACTTCCTGGACGGTGGCCGTTTTGCCTAATTGCAGGTTGACCTTGCTTCTCATTAATTTCCGGGAATAGTTATCGAGCATCGATTCTGCCAGTTCATGTCGCATGGGTGCTTTGCGCATGGTGCGGAGCAGGCCGCCGATTGATTTGCTTTGATCGATCAGTGTAACGGAATGACCGAGTGAGTCCGCTGTTATGGCCGCCTGTAATCCGCCAGGGCCGGCGCCGATCACTAGGACATTCTGTTTGTTTCTCGTTTTCTTTAATTCTGGTAAAATCCATGCTTCTTTACCTGTTGTTGGGTTTTGGACACAGCCAATTGGCAGTCCTTTATGATAGTGACCTATACAGGCTTGTAAACAGCCGATGCATGCATCGATTGCTTGCAGGTCACCGTTCTTTGCTTTGTTGGGCATGTCAGGGTCGACGATTAAGGCCCTGGTCATTCCTACTACATCGGCTTTACCTGTTGAAACGATCTGTTCGGCTTCAACAGGGTCAACGATTCTATTACCGACAAAGACCGGTACGGCTCCTGCCATCCTGATTTTGAATCCATGGGGTGATAGGTAAGCGTGCTTTATGGGTGATGGCGGCACGATATGTGTTGATCCCTCGAAGGTACTTGAATCTCCGGCTGTGACATTAATGAAATCCAATCGGACTTTTTCCGCGAGATATTCGACTATTTGCACGGAATCCTTCATCGTAGTCCCATCCATTGTCAATTCATCTGAACTCATGCGAATGCCAACTGTAAAGTCTTCCCCAACTCTTTCCCATACTCTTTCCAAAATCTCTACAATGAATCGCATCCGATTTTCAAATGTGCCGCCATATTCATCTGTACGCTTATTTGTATGTAGTGACCAAAACTGAGCAGGAAGGTATCCATGTGAACAGCAAATTTCCACTCCATCAAGTCCGCCATCCTTTGCCAACTGTGCTGAATGGGCGAACCCTTCAATCACTCCTTCTATATCTTCTAAACTCATTGGTTTTGGCATAACGCCGAAACGCAAGCTAGGTACAGCAGATGGCGCCCAAGCGGCATTTCGATAATCACTCGAAACAACTTCCCTTCCGCCATGAAATAGTTGGGAGAAAACCCTCGTTCCATATTTATGGAGTGTTTCGGAAATCTCTGTGTAGGCATTGACAATCTTTTGGTCATATCCTGCAATCGTTTTGGACGTAAGCATGCCGGATGGATGTACGGATGCTGCTTCAAGGATAATTAATCCGACACCCCCTTTAGCGCGAGCTTCATGATAGGCAAGCATATCCGAAGTGGGGATTCCGTCAGTAACATGATTGGTTTGATGAGCTGTACTTAAAATTCGGTTTTTCAATTCAGTATGACCAATCGTTAGTTGAGTAAATAGATTCTTGAATTGAGTCATAATCATGACCCTCCCTAGTTTTAGATAGTATGAGAGTGTAGATGGCTTCAATCCAATCGCCTTCTAAATATCTCTATATAGGTTCAATATGCAATAATCGTGCCGTGCCACGAAAGTGTATGATTGGGATCAATCTAAATAAATAAACCGTTTTTTTCACTTATGTAAAGAGGGAATTGATTACGAATCGAGTATTCTATATAAACTGAACCTTTTTTGAAAAGTGATGATTCTTTTTAGGTTCGGTTCATATTTGTTGATATATAGACATCCGTTGCTTGTGATAGGGTCACTTATTTTTAGTAGTACAAAAAAATGTAACAAAATCGGTTCGAAATAATAAATTTGGGGTGATTGGATGGATACCGAATTAAAAAAGGAATCACTAATTGTATTTTCCGATATATCTATTTTGGATATAAAGTCATTACTGAAAATACATTCATCTCCTTTTATTGTCATGAAAAACCACTTGGAAATCCTGGGCATTTTAGATGAAGGTCTCTTTTTGAAGAAATTAGATAGCGTGGGTCAAAATCAGAAAATCATTGAATATCTTAATCAATCGTTTGTTGTTGTAGATGATTTAGATAAGCTAAATGAAGAGGATATGAGTCACTATGATTTTGCGATTCAACATAGTGATAACCAATATAGATGCTATCCGATATATGAAGTCAGGGGAATGATACTTAAAAAGAAGCTTAAAAGCTTAATAAGTCTAAATAAATCACTAAATGAAGAGTTAGAGGTGACAAGAAAGAAAGTAAAAGAGCTTACCCAAATCTTACATTCCAGTTATGATGAAATTTTCGTAACGGATGCAAACGGGGACACGTTATTCGTGAGTGAATCATGTAAGAAACTTACAGGGCTACCGCCGGAGGCCTTTATTAATAAGAACATTAAAGAGTTAGTTGAAAAGGGACTGATCGTCAATTCCGTTACATTAAAAACAATGGAAACAAAAGCGGTCCATTCAGCTGAACAAACCTATCCGCATGGATTGACTGTATTCAGCACAGCCAAGCCAATTTTTGATGAAGAGGGGAACTTGTATAGAATTGTTTCGAATTCCAGGGATATCACGGAATTGGTTGAGATGAAGAGTAAATTGAACAGAGTGAATCTTAGGAACCAGCGTGCCCAGCATGAAAATTCACAGAGTAAGAAAACCGTGTCCTTCAATAACTTCATTACAAATTCCGATAAGATGATAAAAGTTTTGGAATTAGCTGAAAAAGTCGCCCCGATGGATTCATCGATCTTCATACATGGAGAAACCGGAGTCGGAAAAGGGGTTTTAGCAAGGATCATTCATGATCTTAGCAATAGAAAGGATAAGAAATTCATTCAAGTTAATTGCGGCGCGATTCCATCCGCTTTAATTGAGTCCGAGCTGTTTGGCTACGAAAGCGGTGCCTTCACGGGAGCCAATAAGCACGGGAAACAAGGGCTTGTTGAGAGTGCTGATGGCGGAACGTTGTTTCTTGATGAAATCGGGGAAATGCCGCTCGACATTCAAGTGAAAATCCTGCATCTAGTCCAGGACAGAACCTTCATGAAGGTGGGGGGAACCAAGGAGAAAAAGGTGAATATTCGCATTATCTCCGCTACGAACAAAGACTTGAAGCAAATGATCAAGATTAACCAGTTTCGCGAAGATCTATATTATCGGTTGCATGTCGTTCCAATGGAAATACCGCAGCTGCGCGAGCGAAAGGAAGATATCTTATTATTAACCGATAATTTTCTGAAGAAATTCAATGAAAAGTACGGTCAATCGATCACTATAGATGATCATTCCAAGTTAATTCTGCAGCTGCAGGATTACCCGGGTAATGTTCGGGAATTGGAAAATGTAATTGAACAAATTGTCGTGACGGCTAGAAAACCAATCGTAACGATAGAGGATTTGCCTTCCGACTTGACCTACAAAGATACGGCACTAGTCAATTTAACAGGAATCATTCCCTTAAAAAAAGCATTAGAGGAAACAGAAAAACAATTATTGTCTCAAGCCCTTTCTACATATAAATCCACCCGGAAAATGGCCAAAGCCTTAGAGGTAAGCCAAACGACCATCATGCGCAAACTTGGCAAATATCAATTTGTATATGATGAGAGTAATTAACTATAACCTTTGTTGATATCTGAAAATTCTAAAAGTTGGTATGGATATTGCATACTTCACTATTGATTATTTTCAATTTTGATAAGGGGGTCAACAAATGGGAGAGTTAATTTTTAGCTTGAGTTATGGGGGTTCATTAATTGTCATGGGGTGGATCACGAACGTTTTTCTGATTAAAATGAAGAGAAATCAAGAGGCAATAAAAGAAAAAAGTCCGATTGAAAAGGTGGGGATGTAAATGGCTTTCCTCATAGGAATCATCGTATCCTTTTGTGTTTATGTATCAATCGGTATTTTTTTATTCAGAAAAGTGAAAAGCTCTGAAGAATATTATGTGTCGGGACGAAGTGGAAACACATTGATGATTACTGGTACTCTTGTTGCTTCTTTCTTAAGCACCGTATCATTTATGGGGGAAGCGGGATTTTCCTATGAAGGGTATCCTATCCTGCTACTTATCCTTGTTATCTTTAATGCAAGTGGCTATATATTCGGGGTTTTTCTTTTTGGAAGATATTTGAGAAGAAGCAAATCATTAACGGTTCCTGAGTATTTTGGTAATCGCTTTCATTCCAAGAAAGTACGACTGGCCGCTGCTATTACTACAATTCTTGGCATATCTGCATACTTGGTTGCTGTTACTCAAGGAGCTGCGGTTTTGTTGGCAGAGGTTTCTGGTGTTTCATATCCGATAGCCTTGATTATCATGTGGCTAGTCTATTCATCATTTACGATCCTCTCTGGGGCGAAAGGCGTTATGGTAAATGATACAGTCATGTTCTTTTTATTCTCAATCGCTACTTATCTTAGTTTTCCTTATATTATTAAATCTGCAGGTGGATTTCCTAATGCCATTACAAAGGCAGCGAATCTAGCTGAAAGGCCTGATTTATTAAGTTGGCATGGTATTACAGGACCAGGTGCCTCTATGGGAACTCCTTGGGAAGCATTGGCCTGGGCAGTTATTATGGGCTTAGTTTGGGGAATAGTCATTGCCGTAAGTCCATGGCAAAGTAGCCGATATTTAATGGCTAAAAATGAACACGTAGCGATTCGTGCTGGTGTTTGGGCAACAATATCGATTTTGACAGTCTATCTATTTCTCCATATTAGCATTTCAACTATAACTACCATCAAAGCAGATATCGCACCAACTGAAAAGGTATTTATATGGGCAGCTATGAATATTGTCCCTACGTGGCTTGGAGTTATTATTGTTAGTGGAATCATGGCTGCTGCCTTATCTTCCTGTTCGAGTTTCCTTCAGATAATAGGGAGCAGTATAACACGAGATATCATGGAACAATCAAGAAATAAGGAATACACAGATAAATACCTTTTACGTGCCAGTCGAATTTCCATGGTTATTATTAGCTTAGTTATTTTATTAATTGGTTTGTTGCAACCACCTGCTGTAATGTGGATTGGCTACTTTGCTGCTACATTATTTGCAGCTTCGTGGGGTCCAATAGCTTTTGCAAGCGTATTTTCAAAAAAATTAACAAAAGAAGGTGCCTTCTGGAGTATAATTTTTGGTTTCTTTGGTGTTATTCTTGGTGAAAGCTTAGGAATGTTCGGAGTTAACCTTCCTGTGTACTTTAACCCTGTGATTATTGGTTTAATCCTAAGCATAAGCGCATTAATTATTGGCTCTAAATATGGAGTGATTACCAGAGAAGAAAGAGAATTTCAGGAAAATATATTACAAACTCCCATTGAAATAGATGAGAAAAAAGAAATGAATATTACTCGTAGATACCCAGCCTATTTAATGATTAGTGGAGCTATGATAATCGTAACGACTCTACTATTTTATTATTGGCCAATAAATATAAATTGAATGATAGACATATTAATTAGCGTATTATAAATACACTAATACAGGAATTATATAATATTTTTCACTCATTTAAGGGCAGGGGAAATCCCTGCCCTATTATTGTTTGATAGTAAAACAACTTTCTTAAAAACATGCTACTCAACTTCACCCCTGTTTACCCCAAAAACAACCCGGATACTATACTATAAAAAGGAAATGAGGGGAAAACCATGTGGAATGTGGTCTTTTTTGCTGAGTCTAGTCAAAAACAAAGCACCCTTTGGTCAATGAAGACTTGAGGGTGCTTTGTTATTTGGCCGTGAAGGGGCTTCTTTATGATAGATCTGATCTTCATTACACAGAATAAAGTTTTAAGGCAGCACATTGCCTGCTTCACGATAGATACCATACCATTCTTCACGCGTAAGATGAATATCGCTTGCCTTACAACAATCCTTTAACCGGCCTTCATTCATCGTACCGATGACTGGTTGCATGTGTGCGGGATGGCGTAAAAGCCATGCAATGACGATAGTCGTGTTGCTAACCTCATACTTGTCCGCAATTTCATTAATCTTTTGATTCAATTCAGGGAACTTGTCGTTTCCAAGGAATACTCCCTCAAAGAATCCGTATTGGAAAGGTGACCAAGGCTGAATGGTGATATCGTTCAGTCTGCAAAAATCCAGCACACTGCCGTCTCGGTTCACAGCGTGGTCATTGTCCATATTTACATTAAATCCATTGGAGATCATGTTGGCGTTGGTGATGCTTAATTGCAGTTGGTTTGCCACAATCGTCTGCTTCACCGACTTCTTCAGCAACTGGATCTGCATCGGATTCTGGTTGGAAACGCCGAAATGGCGCACTTTTCCTGAACTTTCAAGAATATCGAAGGCCTCCGCTACCTCTTCCGGCTCTACTAACGTATCCGGACGGTGTAGAAGCAGAATATCAAGATAATCCGTTTTCAGCCGCTTCAAGCTTTTGTCCACCGATTCGAGGATATGTTCTTTGGAAAAGTCAAACATCCCCTTACGTATGCCGCACTTGGATTGCAGGATGATCTTTTCACGAATGCCCGTGTTCATTCCGATGGCGTCCGCGAATATTTCCTCACATTCGCCACTTCCATAAATATCAGCATGGTCGAAGAAGTTCGCACCCTCTTCCATCGCCGTTTGGACAAAGTGCTCAGCCTCCGCTTTGTCCAACGAATTGATTCGCATGCAGCCGACTGAAACGACCGGCACCTCTAATGTACTGTTTCCAAGTTTCATTGTCCTCATGATTTATGTCCTCCTTATTTGTAATTGAGTACATGGTGTGTGAGTCCGTCACCTGCAGAGAAGAAATGGTTCAACCTTTCATTTCAGCGGGTTGCCCAGGTCTGTCTTAACGTCACAAGTAAATCTGCGTATCTCTTTTTGATTGTGACACACAGTCATAGTAGTTTTCAAGATTTACTAAATTTGTTATTAACCTTGTCCTCCGTTGTACGTAGCAAGCAGTTGCTTTTTAATCTCACGAAGTTTAATAGAAGTTGACGGAAAATTTATAAATTTGAAGTTAGTGGACAAACACAAAACTTTGGGCAAAAAAAGAAAGGCCAGCTAGTAAAAACAGTTGAAACGGGTCTAATGGGTATTATCAATGGTGTAACAGATGGATCGGTTCATAATCTTAATCCATCAGACTATGAAAATATTCCTGAAAGTTCATCTACACCGGGAATCTAATCACGTTGAAACCTAATTTTAAAGGGGGCTGTCTCAAAAGATAAATGAACTTTTAAGACAGCCCCACTAGAATATATTGATTCAATATATGCAGAAAGGAGTGTTCGTTTGGAAAAGGAAAACCTAAAAAAGTTTAGTTGGCAGCAATAAATACTAATGTTCATGAATCTCACACAAATCTGTTGAGGGGTTCTTTTTTTTGTTCATAAGATATTACCAAAAACATCGGTTTTAAGGAAAAAAATAAGGGGCCTTTTTGGTTTCATTTAAAAGCATATACTGCAACTAATAAATTAAAGGGGAGGAAAGTAAAATGGATTTTGGATGGGATAACAAAGAGGTATATATAGGGACGAAAAGAAAACGTGGATTAGGAAAGAAAGGATTTTGTTTTGGTATTAAAGGCTCTCTTGGGGAATTTTTTATCCTAATCCACCATAAAGTTAAATTTAGCCATGACTTTTCAAGAAACATCACAATTCGGTATATTTCCTTTCAATCTTCCTAAGTTCATCTGAAAGTCCAAATAAGGTGTGTAATACGGCTGTTTGAATATATAGATTCATATAATTATCATTGCTCTTCTTCTGAAAAGATAAATCATGTTTTTCATCAATTATTCGAGTTATACAATCATTAATTTCTCTCCACATTTCTTTCGTTGCTTCTTTAGTTTTAATCTCCATAATCTCCCACTCCTTTTTTATTAGTCTATCCACTCTATTAAATTCTTATTCTTTTTTTTTGTCACACCTTTAAATTTTTTAGAATCGATTTTTTCAACTCCAAATAGTTTCAACTGGTCAGTTCATCAACTGCTACTTTCCTATTGTTGGTGTTAAAATATCATCTCAAAACATACACTCTTCATAGTAATGTATTAGATTTTAGACAGTGAGGAGATGGAGAAATGAACTTCGAGATGCAAATAGCGAATATGTTGGCTAAAAATATAAATGGTTTCATTAAATTTGTTCATAAACATCATGAAACTAAAAACAATATCTTTTGTTTACATACAGATAAAGTGTATCAATTAAAACTTCTTGTTGAGGAGTATAAGTTTCAAGCATTAGCAGATGAGCTTCTGAGAATCAATCGGTTTACCTGGGATGAAAACTACACTCATTTATTAGTTGATAGATTTAGAAAAGGGATGAGCATTATAGAAGAGTACGTAGAAAATAACTACAATGATTTATTCATTTTTACCGCTAGACTCTACACATTAAATAGCCTCAGCTTAACATTTAGCAAGGAGGAATAAGGTGTCCCCCTATATAAAAAATCCCCCAAATGTAACCAATGAAATGGCAGGTACTATTTTAAATAAAAAGGATTTCAATATTTTCCATTTTATTGAAGAGTGGGGTGCACTGTTATCTTTTTTTAATAAAAATTTATTTGTTAAGTAATTAACCAGAAAAGAAACCGAAATGAAGAATTGGTAAAATGAGTTTTTATGTAGAAGTTTTTTTACAGTGAAAGAGGGGGAGTAAAGTTGGAGGAACATGTGAAAAAGTCTTTAGGTGAATGGAAAGAAGAAATTAGTGAATTATTAAATGCGATAGAAAAAGAATATGAAGAAGTTAAACTTGAACTTAAGGTTTATTCCTACAAATTCAATATCACCAAACAAGTTGTACAATCCACTATTAATGATGAAATTATTCGAAACATTCGCGAGCTCTATCATAAACCTTTTGAACAAAAAGTGAACGAATTGAAAGGATCAATAAAAGAACTGGAAGAAAAGAGAAAAGTTTTCCAAATGTTTGTTGAGAAAATTGAAAAGGTTAGTGAAAAAGGGGAAGGAAAACCTCATATATCCGTAATATAAGAAATAGTGGGAATTGTTAGCATGGTAGAGCCACAATCCGTTTTTGCAGACAAGCAAATCGATATTTGTGGTGTTTTTTTGCTTCGCTTTATCGTATTGTCCTGTAAATTGGCAAACCTTAGACTTCATGAACTTTTAAAGATCAAGAGTCTTTTAATCGATTGCATGAATTATTGTCTTTAAATATGGAGTGATTACCAGTGAAGAAAGAGAATTTCAGGAAAATATATGACAAACCCCCATTGAAATAGATGAGAAAAAAGAAATGAATAGTACCCGCTATTTAATGATAAGTGAAGTTATGATAATCGTAACGACTTTACTATTGGCCTAAATAAAGAAGAGCACATATTGTCATGTACAATATGTGCTCTTCTTTTATTCAATTAAAGCTATTATTTGCTTGGCATTGTAGATATATATTTTTTAACTACTTCATAAACATATTCTTGATTTGCTGCTGCTGTATTTGGGTTGTATTTACCACCATTCACTTTATTATTAGATAGTACTCTAATACCCAAGAATGGTACATCATAAGCTTTGGAAATTTGTGCTGCGGAGGCACCTTCCATTTCTTCTACAGATGTACCGTATTTAGTATGGAACCATTTAATTCTATCAACTTCATTATTCCAAACGTCTGCAGAACCTATAGTACCCTCGACAACCTTACCCTTAGTGTATTTATCTTTAACTGCATTAGCAGCTGCTAGTAAATCCTTATCTCCCTCATAGAAACGGGGTTTTTCAGCATTAGGATCTTCTCCTGCACTTCCTTCAGAAGCCATTAGGTCCATAGGTTTCCATATAGTTGGATCAATTCCTTGGTTTTCAGCCTTATCTGCTGTTTTTAATGAACCAATGTTTACCGTTCTTTTTCCTAAAACAATATCAAAAACGTTTAAACTTGGATCATGTCCCCCTGATGTTCCTTGATTGATTATTGCGATAGGGTTAAATTTTTCAATAGCAACTGCTGTAGCGGCTGCTGTGTTTTCCATTCCCTTGCCTGTTTTTGCAACTATTACAGGATAATTGTCTAACGTTCCAATGTAAAATACAAAATCTCCTGATTTTTCTTCTTTAACATTTTCTAATCTTTTTGCGAAATTTTCAGCTTCGATTGGCATTGGACCTTGAATTATAATAGGCCTTTGAGCAGTTTTTTGTTCAGATGCAGTTTTTGAAGTAGAATTACAACCTGCAACTACTGATAATAACAGTAAAGTAATAATGCCTAATAAAGAGTATTTTTTTAACATATTGTTTTTCATAAATAATCTCCTTAGTGATAGTTTTTCTCTAAAATAAAAAATTGAAAAGAGCCAATTAGCTAAAGCTATGTCTTCCTACATATCAATACTATTATTATTTAACACGAATATTAAAAATTGGTTTAATAATGCTACATATTCCTTTGCTTCTTTCCTTTATAAAAACTGTTGCTTTATGTTTTCCTCCTTGTTGTTTGTTATCCTCGTAGTTTTGGTCAACAGAAAAAAGTCTAGAAACTGTAGAATGATTTCTACCTTCTAGACCTACGAAAGTCAAAGTATAGATAATTAAGCAAAAATGAAGCTAATGCTAAATCATAAGCTGCTAAAAAAGCCGAACAGCCGAATACTTTAACTCGTAGTCTAGTTCTTTCAATGGGAACCAGGTAGAGACACTCAGACCATATTACTGAGGATATACGAGTAATGATATTTAAGATTATTACTTTGTTAATATAGCAAACTTATCATAGATAATCAACAAAAAGGTGAATATTAAATTGTGAAAATGATTTAATGTTCGTGTTTTTGGGAGGGGAGGATAAAGGGAAAATGGGGTTTTTGCTTTGGTTTTGTTTAAATGATGAATTCACGAGTAAATGGTGAAAACTCACGAGTAAAAGTTCGAAACTTACGAGTAAATCCCCAAAACTCACGAGTAAACCCCTAAAAGGGACCCATTCATAAGTATGGGTCCCTTTTTTTTATACACTTTGCAATTTATATAGTATTAAATGTAATATATATGTTTCAAAGTGTTAAATAAATCATATAATGGAAGTGAATGGAGGATGATTAATGATGAAAGTATTTAAAAAAATCACGGATGAACGAATCGAGAATGTAAGAAATAAAATTTATAAAGAAATGTATCATGTCATTATGGCCATTTGTCTATTGAGCGTACTTTTCAAAATATATAAATATGGTGTAGACAGCGGGGAATTATATCTGGAATTGGTGATCCTTTCGGCATCAGGGGTGTATTATTTAGCTCGTTCCATTTTCTTAGGCGTATTCTGGGATGAAGTAGAAATGCATGACCGTACGAGTAAAACACCGATGAGCAAGAAGACCATTTTTGGTACGGTTGGTTTAGCTCTCATCATCGCTACGATCATGGGGGTGAATAGTGCTGTATCCTATGCGGATGGCAGTTCACAAGGCCTGTGGTATTTTGTATTGGTATGGTGTGTTTCGGTTATGATCTATTTGCCGATTTTACTTCTGTTTTTTGGTGGTATATACTTGCTAGCGAAGAAAATTGGAATGAAAAATAGCGAAGATAATAAGAAATTGTAGGTGCGTTCCTTTGAAAAATATAAAACTGAAGCTTGCAAGAGTGGAAAAGGATTTGTCACAAGATGAGCTAGCCAAGATTGTCGGTGTTTCCAGACAAACGATAGGATTGATTGAATCCGGAAAGTATAATCCCTCATTAAGTTTGTGCATTGGTATTTGTATAGCATTATCACGTACGTTAAATGATTTGTTTTGGGATGAAGAAATAAAAGATTAATCATTGATTTGGATACCCCTTTTTCATTACGAGGCCAAAAACCAAGGGATTTCTCATCACAAAATGGGGGAAGGTATAAAGGCAGTTTGTTAGCTTTCACCTAATAGTTGAGAGGGATGGTATGATGGATCGTACGATTGGTTACTTACGTGAGATATTGTCTAACTATACGGATCAATATCCTGAAGCGCTGGAAATTTATAATAAAATCAAGGATGGACACTTTCATTCTGAAGAAGAACTTATCGATAAGCTTACCGGAAAAGAAGCAAGACTCCTTAATCGAATTCTGCCTCAGGAAATTGAGCATGCAAAGGAAGCTAGTGATACAGAACGGGTCACTCAATTATCGGAGGTATACGAACTTATTCTTGTTTAATAAAACCTTGTCCATGATCAACATGGACAAGGTTTTTAGGTTTTTTTTATTAATCCATTTCGCTGAGGGAATCCATATGGCTTGCTATCATAGCGATGATCGTGCTAGCTTCTTCCTTACTGAATATAAAGTTTGTTTCATCTTTTATCAGATCATCATCTGCTGTACGAATGCGGTTAATCCGTTTTAGCACTCCATCACCAGTTTCCTGAACAACTCCGAATTGATAGGTGACCTCCACTTCATTTTCTTGAATATAGGCTGTCACTTCAGGTGTTTCCCATTCCACTTCGATTTCGTACATCTCAGTCTCTTCGATTAGTTCATTTTCATCGTATTCATCATCGAGATCATAATCATATTCGATGCCATCCCCTTCTAAATAGTTATGGAAGCTTTCATGAACAGCATCAACGATATCTTCAATATCAGATAAGATCACCTTGCTAACCTGGCCTAAATCCGGATCAAAGGATTCCATATAAAATTCTTCATTATGCGGATCGAAAAACAGAGTGGAAAAATAATCCCTCTCATTGTCATCCAACTCTGTATAAAATTCGATACGTGGATGTTTAGCTCCTCGCTCCACGATCAAACTGCCATTTCGATCGTATTTTTCACAAATTGATTTAAGATGATCCTGCAATTCCCCGCTTACTCTGTCGAACCATTCTAAAGACATCCAACATCCACATCCTTTCATGAATATTATTTCCCAGAAAAAGTGAACCTGTCGTTCCATTTAAAGCCAGATGCATTTTGCCTCGTCGTTAGGTTAGGGTTTCTTAAGGTTGAAGCTTAATTCTAAAACTTTTTTGTTTGCGAGCTATTAGAAACAATTATTTATTCAATTCACTTCAAACTATAGTTTATTGTTGAGGATTCTTATACATTAGAAAGTCCCCCAACCATAAATGGAAAGGGGACTATTTTATGTTAAAAGGAGTATTTTGAGTAAAAAAGGTTCAAGCTATTTTTTATTAATTAGTCATAAAAAAATTTTAAGAAGGGAAAATAAGATATAAAAAATTAAACATCCTTATTCATTCTTTCTACATTCACACTCCCTGAAAAGAATGTAGCTCCGCCGCCCATATCGGCAATACGATCTGGAGTCAAGGCATTAACGAGTTGTTTTTTACCAGGCATGTCTGACCAGAGACCTTGACTGACTACGACGCCTGGAAGGACCTGTTCGCCTACAGAAACCACTAGCTCGCATTCTCCACGATCATTCCAGATACGGACAGTTGTACCATCTTCTATTCCTCGATTATCTGCATCCTTTTGATTCATAAATATTTTAGGTGCTTTTTCAAGTGTGATGTGTTTGTCATTATTGGAAAAGGTAGAGTTTAAAAAGTTATGGTTCGGTCCAGGTATGAATTGGAGAGGGTAATCCTGCTCTTCTACTAATGGAATATACGTAGGAAGGGCTGGGTATCCATCTTCTTCCATCACTTTGGAATATAATTCGATTTTCCCACTAGGTGTTTGTAAATTCTTTAACAAATCGGTCAAATTACTTGCTTTGATGTAGCGCTCATTTTTTAGTTTCTCATAGGTTATATCCGATAAATAAGGATTGGATAAATCGTTTAGAGCTTGTTTCATTAATTCTTCATCGTCATCCTTAAGAGTTTGTTCGTCAAATTCCATGGCTTTTGCAAGTAGCCTGAATACCGCTGTGTTCGATTTACTTTCTCCATAGGGTGCGATGATAGGCTCATGTAAGTGGATATAATTATGCCAGTATGATGTATAAAAATCTGTATTTTCAAAGGCAGATGTAGATGGTAATACAATGTCTGCAAACTTCGCTGTCTCCGTTATAAACAAGTCATGGACGACAGTGAATAAATCTTCCCGGGCTAGACCCTCTCTTACTCTATTTGCCTCTGGTGCAACAAGAGCCGGGTTAGTTCCATAGACATACAATGAGCGAATGGGGTTGTCCGGTTCAAGCAATGCTTTCCCTATTTGATTCATATTAATTGTACGTGTTTTAGTTTTTTTGAGATCAGGACGTTGTAAAGCTGCGGTATTAAAGGAGAGAAATCCTGAATTGGATTTAACTGCACCTCCGCCTTTTACTAGCCACTGTCCTGTTAAAGCAGGTAAACAGGCAATCGTCCGAGTGCTCATCCCGCCATTATCATGATGCTGAAGACCATTTCCAATCCGAATCATTGAAGGGGAAATCGCCCCATACATCCTAGCTAATTTGTATATGTCTTCTACGGGAACGCCTGTTATGTCAGAAACCATGTGTGGCTGATATTGCTCAAGATGATCTTCTAGCTCTTCATAGCCAATCGTATATTCCTCTAAAAACGATCGATCCACTAGCTTTTCTTTATAGAGTATATGCATGATTCCTAATGCTAGTGCACCATCAGTCCCTGGGAGAATGGGAATGAACCAATCGGCCATTCGTCCGGTTTGATTTTTATGAACGTCAATAACAATGACTTTAGCTCCTGATTTTTTTGCTTTTTGTGCGATTGTTACTTGATGCATATTTGTACTTACAGCATTGATTCCCCAAAAGATGAATAACTTAGTTTCGGTCATCTCTTCTGGGTCTGTACCGTAGCTCCCCCCCATTGTGTAGCGGTAGCCTGTTGAGCCAGCAACTGAACAGATGGTCCGGTCAAGTTGACTTGATCCGAGGCGGTTAAAAAAACGGCGATCCATTCCTTCTGCAGCGAGTTTCCCCATATTCCCATAGAAACTGTAAGGAAGAATGGTTTGTGCCCCTTCCTCTGAAATAAGATTTTTCCAATGATTTGTGATCGTATCGATCGCTTCTTCCCAACTAATAATGGCGAAATTCCCCTCACCTTTTTTTCCCACGCGTTTTAAAGGTGTCTTAATTCTCTTGCTATCATAAATCCGTTCACCCATATTCCGAACCTTGTTGCAAATATTCCCTTTCGTCACTGGATGATTTGGGTCACCACTAATTTTCTTGATTTTTCCATCCTCTTTGTGTACAAGTAAACCACATTGGTCTGGGCAATCAAGAGAACAGACAGAAAGGACTACACCATTTTCTATATCTTTATATGATTGCATGTCAGTATCCTTTCATGAAAAAAATGATTCATAGATTATATCATACGGAGAGAATATTTAGAAAGTTCAAATAAATATTGACTTCCGTTTTGGAATTCATTATATTTGGTATATTCTATTAATTGAAAAAATAGTTAAACCAATATAATATTGTAAAATTTCTATCAAGAGAGGTGGAGGGACTGGCCCTTTGAAGCCTCGGCAACATTATTGTGCCAATTCCAGCAAGCGAAGCTTGAAAGATAGAAAGAGTGGCCTTTTATTTTATTGTTGTGAGAACGATATTATGAAGTAATTATCTCTTTCCGTCTTAGCGGGAAGAGATTTTTTTATTTTTAAGAAGTGAGTTATTGACATGTAAAGTCGTTACACAAAGGAGAGAGATGTAAAAATGAACATTCTAGTAACAGCACCATATAACGAAGAAGGCATCAAGGAATTAAATGAGTTATTTGGAAAGGCTACCCATCAACCTTGGAAGGAAAATGGAAGGGCCTATAACGAAGTAGAGTTGATCTCTTTATTAAAAGAGTCTAAGGCGGAGGGGTTAATTACTGAGTTAGATCAAGTAACAGAAAAAGTATTCGCTGAAGTACCTGAATTGAGATTTGTGGGTGTGTGTCGTGGCATGCCTTCTAATGTTGATGTGGAAGCTGCAACAAAAAGGGGACTTCCCGTCTTTTTCACTCCAGCACGTAATGCTCAGGCTGTTGCAGAATTATTTGTCGGTAATCTCCTTACATTTTTAAGGCATACCATTCCTTCCAATCAATGGTTGAAGGAGGAAAAATGGAATGAAGACTATCTCCAAGCCTATTTAAAGTTTAAAGGAAATGAAATTTCTGGGAAAACAATTGGAATGGTGGGGTTTGGGGCCGTGGGCCAGCGAATTGCAGCGGTTCTTGAAAGTTTTCAATGTTCGATAAAATACTATGACCCTTATGTAGAGAGTGATAATCCTAATCATGTTCGGGCTTCTTTAGAAGACGTTTTTTCGACAAGTGATGTGGTATCCATACACCTCCCTAGAACAGAGGAAACGATCGGGATGATTAATGAACACTTTTTGGGACTGATGAAAGAAGAGGCAATCTTTGTAAATATGTCAAGGGCTGTCGTGGTTGAAAGAGATGCGCTTGTACAAGTATTAAAAGCACAAAAGATTAGGGGGGCGATATTAGATGTGTTTTATCAAGAGCCGCCTGAACAAAGTGACTATGAATTAATTAAATTGCCCAATGTATTAGCTACCCCTCATCTTGCCGGCGCAAGTTATGAGGTTGAGGATCATCACGTCTCAATAATGAACCAAGCGTTAACAAAGTGGACAACACAACATACTCTTCAGATTCCAACTCTATATAACAGAAAAAATCTAGAAGTTAAGTCATAAGAAAGAAGAGTGAAAAAAATGGCTATAAAAGAAGGTTATTTAGTATTTGATATCGGTACTGGAAATGCAAGAGTGGCTATCGTTGAGACAACAGGTGAAGTCGTCTCTATTGAGAGAGAGGATATACAATATGAAATTGAACCTCTTTATCCTGATAGTCGATACTTTTCACCTGAATTACTTTGGAAACAGCTTATTCAATTAGCAAAAAAGGCGATGGCTAAAGCTCAGCACATTTCAATCAAGGCAATAACGTCCACTAGTCAACGGCAAGGAATTGTTTTGCAGGATCAGGATGGGCACTCGTTTATCGGGTTACCTAATATTGATAATAGAGGCCGCGAATGGGAAAAGGAGTTTTCAAATCAACCTTTTATTTATGAAAGGGCAGGTCGATTACCATCTGCATTGTTTTCAGCTTTAAAGCTGGTCGCCCTGCAAAAGAGGCAGCCGCAATTATGGGATAAAATTAAATACTTTACAAGCATCAGTGAGTGGGTTGCCTATAAATTAAGTGACGTGCTTGTCTATGAGCCATCACAAGCGACCGAAACACTGCTATATGATGTTCAGAAACAAGAATGGTCAGAGGAGTTGTGTGAACAATTCGGGATATCGGTAGACTTGTTACCCGAATTAAAATCGTCTGGTTCGATCCTTGGTGAAATTACACCGAATATGGCTCAGATGCTGGGATTGGACGAAAAGGTTTTAATCGTAGTAGGAGGCGGTGATACACAGCTGGCTATCGCAAGCACGTTTGCCGAAAAAGGTGATGTCATCATCGTATCTGGAACGACCACCCCTATTTGCCATATTACTGATGAATATAGTGTGGATTCTAAACGAAGAGCATGGACAAATGCCCATACGAATAAAAATCAATGGCTGTTAGAAACAAACCCAGGAATAACTGGGCTTAATTATCAGAAATTAAAAAATATTTTCTACCCAAATGAGAGTTATCAACTAATGGAAGAGGAAATGAGTAAGCTTACGACGATTGATTGTGTATCAACGTTAGGCATGTATCTGACAGATGAGAAAAATGCGACGAAAAAAGGTGGCTTCATTTTTAATACACCATTAGAAGAAAACTTAACCCGTGCTCATTTTGTAGCTTCAGCTCTATGGGAAATTGCTTGTACAGTCAAATGGCATTTCGACAAATTATGCGAAGTGATTCCTTACGATTTGCCATATGTATGGGCTTGTGGAGGTGGTTTTCAAAGTGAAACGTTAACGAAATTTGTAGCTAATCTCCTTCAAAAAGAAGTGCGCATTCATCAAGGGTTCAATCAGGCATCCGTTGTCGGATCTGCCGTTATCTGCAATAAGACATTAGGGGTAAACAGTGTATTATCAGGCGATATCAAAGCGATTACAAATGAGGCTAGTTACGATGAATGGAAGTATGAGGAGTGGAAACAAGCTCAACAGTTCTTTTTCAAAGACCAATATAGCTTAAATCCAAATAAGATAGAAAAGAGAGATATATATGTTAGATAGAATTGGAATACCTAAAAGTTTAAGCTGGGGTTTTTTAGGTGTTATGCTCTTTATGATGGGAGACGGACTTGAAGCTGGCTGGTTAAGCCCTTTCTTAGTTGACAATGGATTGACTGTTCAGCAGTCAGCGGCTATTTTTACTGTATACGGAATTTCTATAGCTCTTTCTTCTTGGTTTTCAGGTGTTTGTTTAGATGTTTTTGGACCAAAGAAGTCTATGTCTATGGGATTATTGTTTTATGTTATTGGGACTGCAGGATTTATCACTTTTGGTTTTGAAAGTATGAATTATCCTGTTATGCTTATCACCTATTTTATTAAAGGTTTCGGCTATCCTTTATTTGCTTACTCTTTTTTAACATGGGTCATTTATCGATCACCTAAAAATAAATTAAGTACAGCTGTCGGTTGGTTTTGGGTAGCTTATTGTGCTGGAATGATGGTACTTGGCTCTTGGTATTCAAGCTACGCTATTCAATACCTAGGTTATGTCAACACATTATGGACCTCTATTTTCTGGGTATGCCTAGGTACGATTTTTGCTATAGTCATCAACAAAGACAAATTTGAAAAGAAACAGATATCTAGCAAAAAAGAAGCAGTGAATGAGCTCTTAAAGGGCATCACCATCTTGAAAACAAATCCAAGAGTTGCTGCTGGTGGTGTTGTAAGAATTATTAATAGTGTAGGATCATATGGATTTCCGGTTTTCTTACCCATGCATATGGCTGAACATGGAATTGAAACATCTGTCTGGTTACAATTATGGGGTACGATCTTCTTAGGAAACATTATTTTTAATTTGGTTTTTGGTTTCGTTGGAGATAAATTCGGATGGAAAAATACAATCATCTGGTTTGGTGGAGTCGGTTGTGCTATTTTTACCCTTCTATTATATTACACACCAATGATCACAAATGGAAACCTCATTGCAACTAGTATTGTTGGATTTATATGGGGTGCATGTTTAGCTGGTTATGTACCTATAGGTGCATTGGTTCCATCCGTTGCAGGTGAAGACAAAGGAGCGGCCATGTCTATTTTGAATTTTGCGGCCGGTTTGTCTTCATTCGTTGCACCTGCTATAGCCATGACTTTTATCGGTTCGGCTGGAGCAGAAGGGGTTGTATGGATTTTTGCGATCCTTTATCTAGCTAGTGCGGTGATTGTTAAATTCATTCGTTTACCAGAAGAGGATGAAATGAAAAAAGAAACGGATCCACTTGCATCATAATGAAACATGGTGACTTAAAATCACCTTTTCTTATTAATAGGAAGAAGCTACATTCCAATATTGGATTGTGGCTTCTTTATTTTTATTTATAACAGCTGCGTATCATTAAATGAAAATAAAAAAACTTTCACCACCATGCTACTTTCACCTCGTAAAAGTTTATATAGAGTGTGAAAGGAGGTGAGCGACATGGCAAACCAAATTCCAGTATCAAGTACGTTACGGATTGATTTTGAGACGGGGTTAAATGAAAAGGGGGCTATCGTTTTCAAGCGTAGGTCATTTTCAAACATCAAGGTTGAGGCGACGGCGGATCAGTTGTTTTCGGCAGCAACAGCGATTGCAAGCGTGCAGAATTATCCAATGGGTGAAGTGACCAGAGTGGATACGAATTCATTGATTGGCTAATCGGCTTTTAGCAAAAGGTTGAAAAAACAGGAGGTGATACAAAATGGCTAGAGTATTGGAAATGATTTTCGTAACAGAGGAAGGAAAGTCAGCGACGATTTCCGTTGAAAATCCGAAGGAGCCGGTTGATGCGAATACAGTCAAACTGGCAATGGAGCAAATGATTGCGGGGAATGCCTTCGTTGCATCATCGGGCGACTTTGTCAGTATTAAAGGAGCACGCCTTGTCGAGCGTAATGTCGAGGATGTTGAACTTATCTAACTTGTCAGCAGGCAGGCTCATCTTTGAAGGACGTGTCCTGAAAATGGGTGAGCCTGTTTTTCACCATACCAGAAGAGAGGTGAACAAAAGTGGATCAAATCCTGCCATTTATCAGTGATATCGGATTTCCGATTATTGTTACCCTTTATTTGCTTCATCGGATTGAAACAAAATTGGATACATTGAACGAAACCCTTGTCGAGCTGCCGGATCGTTTGCAAGAGGGATTCCAAAGTCAGTTCAGAGGATAGGTAGGGAGCATTATGGATGTTATCATTCATAGTGCTTTTTTTATTTTTGCAAAAGGGATCCTACCACTACCCATCGAGCTAACGAGTAAAAATACTATATGTAAAATTATCTTGAGAACATTTTAATTTATAAAAATAACGAGAATATACGGTATATTATCGGTTTTATTTGCACATTGTTTACTAAAAAGGGAAAATATTATTATTTTTTTAAAATGTAACAATTATATTAAAATGTTGTGTTAATATAAAAAAGTCAGAAAAATCAGAATGAAAAAAGAGTATTTTCAAATTACATATTTGAAAGATTATATGGGCAGATGTATTTCAATAATTTTCACGCCTTACAAAGACTGAATATTCAAAATATTAAACGAAGCTTGATTCGAAAATTAAATTGATTACACACCCTAGGAGGATTCTACTTTAGAAATACTATCATCATTTTTAGCACTAACAATAATTATTTCATCCATGACAAATTTAAATGCCAGCTGTAAAGGGGCAGAAGTTTATAGTGTACAACAAGAACATCCTTTATTTTGAATTATGGAATCAACTCTAATAAATATAATTAACACGATTATTTTATTTGGATTATTAACTTAAAGAATTGGAAACCATTTGAATGAATTTTTTTAAAAGCGTTGCAATTAGTTTTGTAATCAGTTTAATAGTCTTGGGCACTTTAGTAATTGTTTATCATTTTTTATCTAGAAATAATACATTAGATCTGGAAAAACTACTAGAAAGGGAAGAATATCATTTGCTAGATGGGGTGAAAATTTACAATTCAGAAAATGATGAATTGAATAATCTAATTATTAATGAGATAACGAATCTTAATAAAGAATTGTCTAGTATGTTTGGAACCATTAATATGGATGTTAAAATAAATATAATAGTATTTGAAGAATTAGAGGAATTACAAAAGTATGCGGAATTAGAAAATATCGGAGCCTTTTTTGATAAAAATTATAATTTAATTGCATTGGTTAAACCCGATAACCTTGTTAGGGAAGCAGATGAATGGTTCTTTAGAAGGGATTTACGTCACGAGTATACACATTATTATTTGACTAAATATCTAAGTGAAAATAAAATTACAGCCGTTCCGAAGTGGTTCGATGAGGGATTGGCCGAGTACGTTGCAGTTACTATGGATGGGGTTGAGACTACGGACCCATTAGAGGAAGTAATTAATTTTGAATTGTTGAAGAGTAGGGAAGATTGGGCAATGCAAAGAAGAAACCATACAGAGTTATATCCTCAATCACATTATGGAATCAAATATATAATAGAAGATAATGATTTGAGCATAATAAAAAAAATAATAGATGATAGCTATAAGTTAGACTTTTCAAAATCCTTTAAAAGACATACTAACATAGAAATTAATGAATTTCATAAGTTAATCAATTGAAATATTGCATGTTAAAGACTACGTATCTTATCTTTTTTTTAACTCTAGTATTTCAATAGTTACTAAAGCAATAATTGTTTTATTTTAGCACATTGTAAAGTGTGTTGGGAGTTTAAAATGGGTAAATAAGAAAGGAAAGAAACGCCTATAAAAGGGAGAGGTGATGAAGAAGTTGATTGCTCATTATTCATTTCCACGTTTAAAAGTAGGTGGAGTTACATTGAAAAAGGTAATTCAGTTGAATTACCTTTTTTTACGTTATAAAAACCGCTTTCGAAAACTTGGGGATGGCAGCATACAGCTTTCTTCTTTTTTCCCAAACCATTTGTAACGGTTCTTGGCAATAAAGTCATAAGCGATGTTCCGAATGAAGCTTGGAACGATGGTAAAACCGTAAAACATTTTCCATGCCCCTTGTAAGCGACGGCAAATCCTCAGAGCTGCAGCCGATTTATAGTAAGCCTTATCCTTTTCGATCAGCACTATACTATCAATATTTGCAGGAACATCGTACTTTTTCAGCAACTCTTGTCCAGCTTCACTTTGAAGCGAAGCGAAATGAAAAAGCCCCTGCGGATCACGCTTTATAATGAACTGGACACTTGAATCGCAAAAATTGCATTCACCATCAAATAAAATGACCGAATTCATGAACATTCCTCCTAAAGAGCGACGTTATCATCCTCATGCTTCTATCATACACTACCCGTTTTGGTAAGGCGAAAAAGTATGGAATTGCTTGGGGTTTTAACTGTCTCTTCTATATTATGTCATGTTTTAATAAGGAGTAATTAAGGTTAAGGAATAGCTTTTTTAGTAGTTAAAAAAAGGAAATGTCGATATTATTACTAATAATGGGTTTGTTTACTGAATGATCAAAAGGGTTGAAGTACTATTTAGGGGGGGAACCTTTGCTTTTTCAAAAAATGACTGTAGGATTCCTAGTTGTATGTTGCCTTGCTGCTTGCGACGAACAACAAATCATCAAAAAAGAAATGATTCAGATACAAAAGAAAACAGAAGTGCAAGATACATCCTCCAGTAATCTCCCATCTTACAATGCACCGAAGTATCTGGGGAAATATTTGTATAGCTATTGGGTAGCGGAAGGTTCGTTCCTTGTTATTCTAAGAGATGAAATTAGCACATTTACAATGCAGAGGATCACAAAAGATGACATAGGACCAATTAGGCACTTTGAAATAATTGAACCAACCGATAACAAGATTACTGGTGTACTTTATAGTGTTGAGAAACAAAATAGAACTTCATTATTTACGTTAGAATTAAGCGAAGATAAAACGGAATTGACTATTACATTACCAAACGAAAAACCAGTTACTTTCAAAGAAACAGAAATGACTCCAGAAGAATATAATGCTAGTTATACTTGGAAATGAAATGTTAATTGAAGGAACAACTAAATTAACTCATTAATGACCTTGAAAGGGCTTACTTAAATACCAAAAGGTACGAAAGATTTCTGCAGATAAGGAAGCAGGCAAAGAAACATGGAATGAATTGTTTGCTTGATAAAGAATGAGACCAATAACCTCTAATGTGAATGGTGAATGATGGTGGATTGGATCAAATCGACTTAAAACGGAATAATTCGACGCACAAATCAAATAATTCGTCCTAAAACGAAATAATTCGACCCATACATCGAATAATCCGTCCTACACACAAAATAATTCGACCTACAGAGAGATAATTCGTCCTACACACTAATTATTCCGTCCTTGCTTGATGTTAAAGTTCCAAACGCCAATTATTGCATCGCATAAAGCTCCCCGGAGGGTATTCGAATTCACATTCGGAAATAAGATTGAAGTCAAGCTTGCGACAAATTGCATTTGAAGCAGGGTTATGGATTGACGGGAATGCGTGAATATACTTGTATTTCCGCTCGGCTTTGACTTTTGCTATTACAGCCTTCACTGCACGGGACGCAATCCCTTTCCCCTGATATGAAGGGAGGACACTCCACCCAATTTCGTACACAGTTTCATCATTCCACACGGTTCGCCAGTAGCCAACGGAGCCAACAGCCTCTTCCTCTGGATACAGGATGATGCTAAACATACACCCTTTACTTCCAATCTCAAGATAACGTTTGTGGCGTTTCAAAATTTGTTCTTTACTCTCTGGACCTCCGAGATGTTCCATCATTTCTGGGGAATTTAGTTGAAAAAGTAAATCAAGGTCCCTATCTTCCCATGGTTTAATCTGTAACCCGTTTTCTTTGCTTCGTTTTGAAATCTCGCTCACCCCTGACATTATATTATACTCTTAATCAATACTTTCTTTGCTGAGAGTGAGATTCCTTTATTTATATGTATTTATTGTTCTATCTATTAACCTGCTTGAAAATCCTAGAAATAACGATTAGTCGGTATGGAAATTATCGGTCATTATTAAATTGTGAGTTTTCAGATTATGTAGATGAATATTTCCCATTAAATGCTATAATTTACAGGTGGTTCTATCAAATGACAGGGCGGAGATGATGAAATGAAATCTTCAGTAAATCAGTTTTCCACTCAATTTGAATGGATATTGAATGTGATTAATGTTGGTGTCCATATCGTTAATAAGGATGGAGATACCGTATTCTATAATAAAATGATGGCTCATATCGACGGGCTGGATCGTGAACAGGTGTTAGGAGAAAATATCTTTCAACTGTATCCATCATTGACTGATGAATCCAGTACGCTGCATGTAGCATTGGAAAAAGGCATCGAAACGATTGAGTCCATTCAAACATATGTTAATTTAAAAGAGAAAAAAATAACTTCTATTAATAGCACGTATCCTCTATACGAGGACGGTGAAATTATTGGGGCAGTAGAAATCGCAAAGGATATTACTAAGGTCATGAGCATGTACGATCAAATTGTTGATTTGCGTTCCCAGCTGGCCGAGACCCATAAGAAAAATAAGTTCTTTGAAGGGACAGCTACCTATCATTTTAGTGATTTAATTGGGAGTAGTCCTGCTTTTCAAGAAGCTATTTCATTAGCAAAAAAAGCGGCTCGTACACATTCTCCAGTCATGATTTATGGACCTACAGGGACAGGAAAAGAACTTATTGCTCAAAGTATACATAATGTAAGTGCTCAGCGAAATCAACCATTCATTGCGCAAAATTGTGCGGCTGTTCCAAAGGAATTAATGGAGGGGCTACTGTTCGGCACAACGAAAGGGGCTTTTACCGGAGCGATGGACCGACTCGGGATTTTTGAACAGGCAAATGGCGGTACCCTGTTTCTTGATGAATTGAATAGCCTCGACCTTGGTCTGCAGGCAAAATTGCTGCGAGTATTACAAGAAGGCGAGGTACGCCGTGTTGGAGGTTCGAAGGAGCAGAAAATTAATGTAAAGATCATTGCTGCGATGAATATTTCTCCTGATGAGGCGTTAGAGCGAGGAATTATTCGCTCGGATTTATTTTTTCGTTTGAATGTCGTAACCATTCAAATGCCTTCTCTTCTGGAACGTAAAACGGATATTCAGGAAATAGTAAATCACTTTATTCAAAAATTCAATAAATCATTCTTTTCGGATGTACGCGGGATCAGCCAAAAGGCGATGCAACGGCTTCTTCAATACTCGTGGCCGGGAAACATTCGTGAACTGGGACATGCAATCGAGTTAGCATTTAACGTCATGGACACAGGGGAAGTTATGATTGAAGAACATCATCTTCCTGCTTATTTATTCCCTTCAGGAAAATATTCCGCCTCAAATGCGCAGAGCCATCATCCTCCATTAAAAGATAAGATTGATTTACCTGTCGTTCTTGAAGAAATGGAAAGGGAAATGATAATAAATATGTTTGAGAAATATAATGGGAATATCAGCAAAACAGCTGAGGCCCTCAATATTAAAAGACAAGGATTACAATATAAGTTAAACAAGTACGGTATAGAAAAAGTTTATGCCGCAGGATCGAAGGAATTAAAATGATTGGGGAGTAATTGAAAACGCTATCATTCACTTATACTTTTAGAGAATTGTTGTTCAATAGAATAAGTATGTAACTTGAAGAGGGCTCTCGCGAAATGAGACCCTCTTTTTTCAATCTCAAAAGGATAAGCATTAAATCCGTATCTCTTTGGCGCAAAGAAATTGGCTGCAAAATATTAGGCATAACGAAAAATATTTTGCGGTTTAAGGGGACGATCCGCCCTCTTTTTTCTATGTTTTTCTTGTTTTGGATGTTGGCATTATTCTTGCAAGTAGATATATATATAGTTTCTTAAGATAAAGAGGGGGGCATTTTAATGAGTTTGATGGGAATGGAAGTAAAACATGAGGAATACCTTGGTGGACGTAGACATTATAATGAGATTGAATTGTGGAAAGATGTAACGGAAGAGCAATGGAATGATTGGCTCTGGCAATTAACCAATACAATTAAAACTTTGGATGATCTGAAAAAAGTTGTGAACTTGACACCGGAAGAAGAAGAAGGTGTTCGGATTTCAACTCAAACAATCCCTTTAAATATTACACCTTACTATGCATCCTTGATGAATCCTGATGATCCTCGCTGTCCGATTCGTTTGCAGTCTGTACCGCTTTCGGCAGAAATGAACAAGACTAGATATGATTTGGAAGATCCGCTGCATGAGGATGAAGATTCTCCTGTTCCAGGTCTAACGCATCGTTATCCGGATCGCGTTCTATTTCTTGTCACGAACCAATGCTCTATGTACTGCCGTTACTGTACTCGTCGTCGTTTTTCAGGTCAGGTTGGCATGGGCGTTCCTAAGAAGCAATTAGACGGGGCGATTGAATATATTCGTAATACTCCGGAAGTGAGAGATGTTTTGATTTCTGGAGGAGATGGCCTATTAATCAATGATAAGATTCTCGAATACGTATTGAGTAATTTACGTGCGATCCCACATGTGGAAATCATTCGTATCGGTACTCGTGCACCGGTTGTTTTCCCGCAGCGGATTACAGAAAATTTATGCAATATTCTGAAAAAATATCATCCAATTTGGTTAAATACGCATTTCAATCATTCACTTGAACTGACGGAAGAAGCCAAAAAGGCATGTGATATGTTGTCGATGGCTGGAGTACCGCTTGGTAATCAGGCTGTTATTCTTGCTGGAATTAACGATAGTGTTCATATTATGAAAAAGCTTATGCACGACTGTGTTAAAGCAAGGGTAAGACCTTATTACATTTATCAATGTGATTTATCTGAAGGGATCGGCCATTTCCGTGCACCGGTTTCAAAAGGACTGGAAATCATTGAAGCGTTACGTGGCCATACATCAGGATATGCAGTGCCAACTTTTGTGGTGGATGCTCCTGGCGGAGGCGGAAAGATTGCCTTGACTCCGAATTACCTTCTTTCGCAAAGTCCGGATAAAGTGGTCTTACGGAACTTTGAGGGAGTTATCACGAGCTATCCAGAACCGAAGAACTATGTTGCTGGCAGTGCAGATGCTTACTTTGATGAAGTGTATGGTACCGAAGGAAGAAAAGGAGCTGTGGGGATCTCTGCTCTGATGACAGACGAAAAATTCAATTTGGTACCAGAAGGCCTACGTCGCCTTGACAAGAGAAAAGCGTATGAAACTACTGATGAACATGCTTCTTTGAAGGATCGCCGTGATAAACGTGATGAAATGAAGGAAAAATTAAGGTTAGCCCAAGAAAAAAAGAACGCCATGGTCGGAAGTTCTGAAGGCAAGGGGGAATAAGGATGGAATGCTTGTGGTGTAATGCCCCCAACGTTGAGGAAAGTGAAAAGAAGGATTGTTACTGGATTATGCCTGATGGTAAACGATCAATAAAAGTTCTTCAGGTTCCAGCCCTGAACTGTCCAAATTGTGGAATCTATGTGTCTGATTCGATGAATCAAAAGGTGGATGAATCCTTATCTATATATGACGTGAGTGAGTATCCTGATGAGTTTACGTATGAACAGCTTCTTCAGGCTCCTGTAAAGAAATTGTTTAATTGGAAATAGAATGCCGGGAGAAGTAGATGATGCATCGCTTCTCCCGAATTTTAGTTAAGGAGGGTATACATAATGTCTGTTCAAAAGCTGCCTTTTTTCACCCGAATTGAGACTGGGGAATGTTTTACGATGGAACTCTATCTTGATCATGCAAATCATCGCTTACGCATTGATGATTATCGGGGGAATATCAAAAAAGCGATAACTCGAGCTCTAGTCATCGCTCAAGAGCATGGCTTTACAAAAGTGATACTTAAAGCTAGACAAGAAGATTTATCTGCGACATGGGTCCATGGATTTATGCTGGAAGGAATATTGAGTAAGTATTTTAATGGGAATGATGCTTATTGCATGGCATTGTATTTTACCAATGAAAGGCGAACAAGCGACTATTGGATGAAGGAAGACAAAATTCTCCAAGATGTTATTGATATTCCTAGAATAATAGAAAAGCAGCAACTACCTGAAAATTACTCCCTTCGATTTGCTGAAGTTGAAGATGCATATGAGCTGGCAAATTTATACGGTGCAATTTTTGAAACCTATCCAACCCCAATGAATGATGAGGGTTATATCAAAAAAGTGATGGAAGAAGGAACGATCTTTAGTGTTATTCAATATGAAGGATCCATCGTTAGTGCTGCATCCGCGGAAGTAAATGAAATGTATCATAATGCTGAACTAACTGACTGTGCAACGATTCCTCATCATCGAAAACATGGTTTTATGAAGGTACTTATCTCAGCATTAGAACAAGAACTTATCAAGAAAAATATTTATTGTTCCTACTCTTTAGCGCGATCTTTGTCAATGGGCATGAACGCTGTCTTTCACCAGCTGGGATATGAATATGGAGGAAGATTTACGAAGAATTGCAATATTTGGGATAAGTATGAGGACATGAATATTTGGGGTAAAGATTTATCTTCTGTAAATGGATTCTTTAAATAGGAGGAAAAGTTTATGGCTAAATACACATGGGTTGATAAAGATACCTGTATTGCGTGCGGGGCATGCGGTGCAACAGGTCCTGAAATTTATGACTATGACGAACAAGGAATCGCTTTCGTTATCTTGGATGATAATCAGGGGAATGCCGTAGTTCCTGAGAATCTGTATGATGACATGCATGATGCTATGGAAGGCTGCCCTACAGAATCAATCCTGATTCAGGATGAACCTTTTAGTTGGTAAACTCGGTTTTATGGATTCATATTTGCCATCTATTCTTTCAATCAGTTAATAGGATTTTTCCAATAGTTTAAGAGTTTTAGTGTACTAGAACTTCATAGATGTGTAGTTGGTAAAAAAATGTAAATAAAGGAGAGATGAAATGAAGCGGAATCATTTAATTAAGCCCATTCTAGATCATAACTATCCCACTGTCTCTCATGGGAAGGGAATATATCTTTATGACACGGATGGAAAACAATACATCGACGGATCTTCAGGTGCGGTTACGGCGAGTATTGGTCATGGAGTATTAGATGTTGTTGAGGCAATGACAGAGCAGGCAAGTAAAGTTTCTTTTGCATACCGATCTCATTTTACAAGTGAAGCCGCAGAGACTTTAGCCGAAAAGCTAAGTGAGTTAGCTCCAGGAGATTTAAATTGGTCGTTTTTTGTGAACAGTGGGTCGGAAGCAACCGAAACGGCGATGAAGATAGCCATTCAACATTGGCAAGAAAAAGGATTTGAGCGGAAAAATCGTATCGTCTCCCGCTGGACGAGTTATCACGGGATTACGATGGGTGCTTTATCGATGTCCGGTCATGTGTCAAGAAGAAAACGTTTTGTTCCGTTATTAGAGGATTTTCCTAGTATATCTGCTCCGTATTGTTATCGATGCCCTTATGAATCTTCCGGCTGTAAACTGCAGTGTGCAAATGAATTAGAGACGTCCATTCAAAGACTTGGTTCTGAGAATATTGCCGCCTTCATCGCTGAACCAATTATCGGGGCATCTGCTGGGGCTGTTACTCCACCGGATGGTTATTATCAAAGGATTAAGGAAATATGCGAACGCTATGACATTCTCTTTATCGCCGATGAAGTTATGACTGGAATCGGTCGTACAGGAAAAATGTTTGCCATGGAACACTGGGGAGTTACCCCAGATATCATCGCATTAGGGAAAGGTATGAGCGCTGGCTATACTCCAATTGCAGCCACTTTGGTTAGTGATCGGGTTATGGAACCCATTTTAAAAGGTTCGAAGTCAATCATGGCTGGACACACATATAGTGCAAATCCTCTATCTGCTGCCGTTTCTTTAGAAGTGCTTGCCTACATTGAACGAATGAATCTGGTTCAGGCAGCGGAAGAGAAAGGACAGTATCTATTGGAGAAATTACATGGGCTGGCTGAGAGATTTGACATCATTGGTGATGTACGAGGAAAAGGGCTTCTCCTGGGACTTGAGTTTGTTTCAAATAGGAGTTCAAAAACTCCATTCGACTTGCAAGATGGCATAACCACAAGAATTGTCAATAAGGCATTTGAGAAGGGATTGTTGATCTATCCTGCTTCGGGCGCAATCGAAGGGATCGCGGGTGATGCAGTTATTATATCTCCGCCGCTAGTTATTACAAATGAAGAAATTGATAGTCTTGTAAAGATACTGGAAGCTTCAGTTGAGGAATTGCAGCATGAATTGCACTCGGAAGGTCTGATAGAGAACAAGCAGGCTATTTAGGAGGAACCATATGAAGCAGGTCATTTCGAAAAAAAACAAAATTGTGACCCTGGAAGAAGCACTCGAGTATATTACTGATGGATGTACTCTCTTGTACGGTGGGTTTGGGGGAGTGGGGACTCCGCCAACACTCATACAGGGCATCCTGGACAAGGGCGTTAAGGAACTAACATTGATTGGCAATGATACGGGATTCCCTGATATTGGAATTGGCCGGCTGGTGACTCTTGAAAGAGCCAAAAAGGTCATTGCCTCTCATATCGGATCTAATCCTAATGCCGGTCGGCTCATGACTGAAGGAAAGCTGCAAGTGGAATTTTCTCCGCAAGGGACATTAGCTGAAAGGATTCGTGCAGGCGGAGTAGGCTTGGGCGGGATTTTTGTTGATGTCGGGATTGGAACGATAGCTGAAGAAGGCAAGGACAAAATGGTAATCGACGGAAAGGAATATTTGATCGAAACCGCTTTGACCTCGGAAGTGAGTATCGTCTATGCCAAAAAGGCAGATCCGTTGGGGAATTTGGTTTTTGACAAGAGTGCCCGCAATTTCAATCCGCTCGTAGCGATGGCAGGAGCTTTTACTATAGCAGAAGTTGAAGAAATTGTTCCGGTAGGCGAATTGGATCCGGAGTGTATTGCCACGCCAGGTATTTATGTAGATATGGTGATTCCAACAAAAGGGGTGAATTGGAAATGGGCATGGGAGTAGATGTACGAAATCGCATCGCCAAACGCGCTGCCAAGGAAATCCATGACGGATTAATCGTCAATTTAGGTATTGGCATCCCTACCTTAGTGGCCGATCATTTATCTCAAGATATCCATGTGCTGTTCCATGCGGAAAACGGTGTTCTTGGAACAGGCCCCAGTCCAAATCAGGGGGAAGAAGATCCTGCTCTCTGTAACGCAGGAGGGTTCCCGATTACGTCTGTAATGGGGGCTTCTTACTTTGACAGTGCAACTGCATTTGGCATGATTCGTCGAGGATACATCGACATTACCATCCTTGGGGCATTGGAAGTTAGTGAAACAGGGGATTTAGCCAACTGGATTGTCCCAGGCAAACGGGTACCGGGGATGGGCGGAGCAATGGAGCTTGCCCAAAAAGCCAAAAAGGTGATTGTCTTGATGAATCATGTAAACAAGCAGGGGGAATCGAAGATATTAAAGAAATGCACACTTCCTTTAACGGCAAGACATAGTGTAGATTTAATCATTACTGATATGGCTGTCATGGAAGTTACAAAAGAGGGATTGGTGTTGAGGGAAGTTATGACACCTTATACAGTTGATGATGTGATTGCGAATACAGAGGCGTCGTTGAAAATAGGGGCTACTGTCAACAGCATTGAATAGGTAAGAGGAGGAAGAAGCATGAATGAGGTCGTCATCGTTGCTGGAGCGCGAACGGCAGTTGGATCCTTTGGAAAATCACTCCGGAATGTTAATGCTACCGAATTAGGCCGTCAATTATTGGAAGGCTTAATGGAAAAATCTGAATTAGGCAAAGAAAAGGTCAATGAAGTGATTTTCGGACATGGCTATGTCCATGGAGGCGGACTTAACTCGGCCCGAATTTCATCGCAGATGGCAAATTTCCCGCATAGTGTCCCAGGCCACGTTGTAATCAAAGCATGTGGATCAGGTTTAAAGGCCATTACCAATGCTGCATTAACTATTGCTGCTGGTCAAGAAGACATAATCATTGCCGGTGGAGTGGAGAGCATGAGCAATGTGCCTTATATCGTGAAAAATAGATGGGGCGGTAAATTTGGAAACGTAACGATGGAGGATGCTCTGCTGGCAGATGGATTAATATGTTCCTTGGGAAATGAGCATATGGGAATAACAGCCGAGCGCCTGGCTGAAAAATATGGTATCCGTCGTGAAGAACAGGATCAATTTGCTTATCAAAGCCACAAGAAGGCTTGGAAAGCTATGGAAGAGGGACGCTTTGATCGAGAAATTATTCCGCTCAAAATCAAGGATCGAAAAGGGCTTCAAATCTTCAATCAAGACGAAGGGGTACGCGAGGACATTCATCTGAGTCAACTAGCCAGTCTTCCAGCAGTATTCAAAAATGAAGGAACCATAACGGCAGGAAATGCCTGTCCCATGAATGATGGAGCAGCAGCTGTACTATTAATGTCCAAGCAGCAAGCAGAAGAAAAGGGATTAAAACCGCTCTTGAAAATTAAGGCTTTCGCCAGTGCAGGTGTTGAACCTGGAGTTATGGGGATTGGACCAGTACCAGCGACTCGAAAGGCATTGGCAAAAGCAGGTCTATCGTTAGAGGATATCGGACTGATTGAACTTAATGAAGCCTTTGCTGCCCAAGCACTTGCAGTGATCAAGGAGTTAGATTTGAATCCGGATATCGTCAATGTCAATGGAGGGGCAATTGCACTTGGTCACCCTGTAGGAGCAACAGGTGCAAAATTGACAGTCACACTGATGCATGAAATGTTGCGTTCCCAAGTTAAGTACGGAATGGTAACGTTATGTATGGCAGGTGGAATGGGACTTTCAGTAATCTATGAGAATATGTGTATAAAAGGAGGATAAAAGTGCCGGATTTTAAAAAACGAATTAACCAATGGATCAAGGATCATCGGGAAGAAGGAACAGACTTATTGCAAAGGTTGGTGCAAGCACCGAGTACCCAAGGAAATGAAGCAGACGCTCAGGCTATCGTCGCCCAAAAACTAGAGGAAATGGGCCTGAAGGTTGATATTTGGGAGCCTAACGGTGGGGAACTGAAAAAGCATTCCTATTTCTATTCTCCTCGCAGCGAATTTTCCAACAGTCCTAATGTGGTAGGAATTATGAAGGGAACTGGAGGCGGCCGCTCCATTATCTTGAACGGACACATCGATGTGGTTCCGGATGGTGATCGGGATCAGTGGGATGACGATCCATATAGTGGAGCCATAAAGAATGGGAAAATGTTTGGACGCGGCGTAACAGATATGAAAGGAGGCAATGTATCCCTTATCCTTGCTATGCAGGCATTAAAGGAAAATGGCATTCATTTAAAGGGAGATGTCATATTTCAAAGTGTGATAGAAGAAGAAAGCGGCGGAGCCGGAACGTTAGCAGCCGTCTTGAGGGGATACAAAGCTGATGCTGCCCTTATCCCTGAACCAACGAATATGAGGATTTTTCCCAAACAGCAGGGGTCGATGTGGTTCCGAGTTCTGGTAAAAGGCCGGTCAGCTCACGGCGGAACCAGGTATGAAGGTGTAAGTGCCATTGAAAAAAGTATGACCGTAATAAATCATATTCGTGCTCTGGAAGAAAAGCGAAATGCACGTATCAGTGATCCGCTTTATCAGAACACACCTATTCCGATTCCAATCAATTTAGGCGTCATTGAAGGCGGTAATTGGCCTTCCTCCGTTCCTGACCTCGTGAAAATTGAAGGTAGAATGGGTGTTGCGCCAGAGGAAACGATGGAGCAGGCGAAAAACGAAATGGCTAATTGGCTGTTACAGATCAAAGAAGTTGATGAATGGTTCAAGGATAATCCGCCCGTTTTAGAATGGTTCGGAGCACGCTGGGTTCCAGGGGCAATTGATGTAGAACATGAACTAATGAATACGCTCGTCAATCAATTTAGGCAAGTTGCTGGACAAGATCCGGTCATTGAAGCCTCTCCATGGGGAACTGATGGAGGATTGTTGACTCATGTCGGTGAAACGCCTGCAATTGTTTTTGGTCCTGGAGTAACAGAGGTTGCCCATTATCCAAATGAATATATCTTACTGGACAATGTGTTCGCGACAGCGGAGATTATTGCCCTTACTTTAATTCAATGGTGTGGAATTGAACAATTGCAGGATGATCCTTATGTGGCCTTGGCAAGTAAAGAAGACAAATGATAACGTATATTGGGAGTTACCTGATGGAACAATGTCTATTTAAAATTAACAGGGCTCCATCCATTCAATGTGTTACTAATTGGAAGAGACAGAGAAAGAAATTGAATATCAACACACTACAGATAGATATGATGAATTGATGTCTAAGCCCCGTTTACTTAAAAGAAATTATTTTGTTTTTAGCCAGTAAAGTGAAGCTTCAATTGGTGAAGTTACCTTGGTAGTGAACGTATCAGGTTCTTTCCTTCAGTTAGAAAAGGGTAAATACATAGTCTTCCGCAAAGAGGTTGTGGGAGACTATTCATATCTAATGAACTCTACTATTACCAACAATACTGCTGTTAAGACAAATCTCTTATAATATTTCTTAAAGTTTTAATTTTAATAGAAAATGAGGTAGTAGCCAATGGACATGAATCTCATTGAAAATCAAGAACCGACAGTTAAAAGAAACTTAAAAGCAAGGCATATGACCATGATCGCAATTGGAGGTTCTATCGGAACTGGTTTATTTTTGGCAAGTGGTGCAACCATCCAAAGTGCAGGACCTGGTGGTGCTCTCGCTGCATATGCATGCATTGGGATCATGGTTTATTTCCTTATGACAAGCTTGGGGGAAATGGCTACATACATGCCTGTATCGGGTTCATTTTCCTCCTATGCGACACGCTTTGTAGATCCAGCATTTGGTTTTGCACTTGGCTGGAATTATTGGTTTAACTGGGCGGTTACCCTTGCTGTGGAAATAGCTGCGGCAGCCATCATCATGAAATTCTGGCTGCCTGAAGTGCCAAGCATAATATGGAGTGCATTGTTTCTTGGACTCGTCTTTATGCTAAATGCTTTATCCATTAAAAGTTATGGTGAATCAGAATATTGGTTTTCTCTAATAAAAGTTGTGGCCATTATTTTCTTTATCATTATTGGATTATTGACAATCTTAGGCGTTTTTGGTGGAGAGGTGATTGGATTTGAAAACTTCACCATGGGCGAGGCTCCTTTCAAGGGAGGATTTTTATCGATCATTAGTATCTTTCTTATCGCTGGATTTTCTTTTCAAGGTACAGAACTAGTTGGTATTGCTGCTGGCGAAAGTGAGAATCCTGAAAAAAATGTTCCGAATGCGATTCGACAAGTATTTTGGCGCATCTTATTGTTTTACATCGGAGCCATTTTGATACTCGGGCTGTTAATTCCATATACGAGTCCAAGTTTATTAGGTGGGGATGTAGAAAATATTTCTGTAAGCCCTTTCACTCTCGTTTTTGAACGGGCAGGATTTGCTTTCGCTGCTTCTGTCATGAATGCTGTTGTTTTGACATCATTACTTTCTGCAGGGAACTCGGGGCTTTATGCATCAACTCGGATGTTATGGTCGATGGCAAAAGATAATCAGGCTCCAAAGTTTCTAGCTAAAGTTAACAGAAGGGGAATCCCGATGAATGCCTTGATTCTCACGGCAATAATTGGAGGACTAGCTTTTTTAACATCTGTTTTTGGGGATCATGTGTTTACATGGCTATTAAATGCTTCAGGATTAACGGGATTTATCGCTTGGATTGGAATTGCCGTAAGCCATTATCGTTTTAGACGTGCGTACGTAGCACAGGGCGGTGACTTAAATGAGTTAAAATACAAAGCAAAATGGTTCCCATTCGGTCCGATTCTTTCATTTTTTCTATGTATAGTTGTCATTGCAGGGCAGAATTACGAGGCGTTTCTAAGCGGCAGTATTGACTGGTATGGGGTCGCAGTCTCCTATATTGGTTTACCAATTTTTTTAGCGATATGGTTAGGGTACAAGGTTTTTCATAAGACAAAGGTAATTTCATTGAAAGATTGTCATTTTGAGAAATCAGCATAGGAAACGTAAACTGAATTTCAAAGTCAGTATCGTAACGAGCATTGTGAATGTTATCATTCATGATGCTTTTTTATCGTTGTTGCACTTATCGTTTTATTCGTCGTTGCCATTACTTATTAATTAAGAAATTGCTTACGATTTCTAACAAAAAGAATAGTAATCAATTAGATATTGAAAACAGATTTGATAGAGTTGAAGATGAATTGAATTCGATGAATAAAGGGAAGTAATGATTAATTAAAATAGGAAGAAAAATGGTTTGATAATCTTTTAAAATACACATAGTATAAAATCTTTTATTTCTATTGTACGAATGCCAGTTTTTTGCGCAGGAAGTCGCTTTTTATAATTTTTTTGATAAAAGAATAATAAGATGTTGTCACTTATGGAAATTTATTGTAATATATATAACAATATAATGACCTAATGAATTTAAAAAAGCCATGATAAGGACATGAATTATTTTTACGGTTTTCAGAGAGGGAAGGGTAGCTGTGAACTTCCTGGCTTAGGGAAATGATTTACCGCCTTTGAGCTATATCAGTGAACGATAGTAACTGATATCGTCTAAGCTACGTTACAGCTCCAGAGCCATAAGTTGTATCTTACTTATGGGAAATTGGGTGGAACCACGAGTAAAACGCACTCGTCCCTTGTATAGGGATGAGTGCGTTTTTTTTATATGAAATTGTTGCCATGATAAGGACATGAATCATTTTTACGGTCTTCAGAGAGGGAAGGGTAGCTGTGAACTTCTTGGCTTAGGGAAATGATTTACCGCCTTTGAGCTATATCAGTGAACGATAGTAACTGATATCGTCTAAGCTACGTTACAGCTCCAGAGCCATGAGTAATCTTACTCATGGGAAATTGGGTGGAATCACGGGTATAACGCACTCGTCCCTTGTATAGGGATGGGTGCGTTTTTTTTATATAAAATTATTGCCATGATAAGGACATGAATCATTTTTACGGTCTTCAGAGAGGGAAGGGTAGCTGTGAACTTCCTGGCTTAGGGAAATGATTTACCGCCTTTGAGCTATATCAGTGAACGATAGTAACTGATATCGTCTAAGCTACGTTACAGCTCCAGAGCCATAAGTTGTATCTTACTTATGGGAAATTGGGTGGAACCACGAGTAAAACGCACTCGTCCCTTGTATAGGGATGAGTGTGTTTTTTTTATTACTAAAAAGGGGTGTATGTATTATGAGTGGAGATATGATTATGATTCAATTCCCGGATGGGAAACAAAAAGGGTATCTGAAAGGGATCACAGTGGAAAGTGTGGCAGAGTCCATCAGTTCCAGTTTAAGGAAAATGGCAGTTGTAGGGAAACTGGATAAACAACTGGTGGATCTGAGTTTCAAGCTGGATAAAGATGCCGAACTAGCGATTTTAACTCTTGATTCGGATGAAGGATTACATGTTTTACGTCATACATCAGCGCATGTTATGGCACAAGCAGTGAAGAGAATTTACGGTAATGTAAAATTAGGGATAGGACCAGTCATTGAAGACGGATTTTACTATGATTTTAAGCTGGATCATCCTTTGACTTCTGATGATTTACTGGCCATTGAAAAAGAGATGGAAAATATCATAAGTGAAAATTTGGAAATCAAAAGAGTCGAAGTTTCTTATGAAGAGGCAGAAAAGTTATTTGAGAGTAATGGGGAATCATTCAAGTTAGAAATAGTAAAGAACATCCCTAAAGATGAAAAACTGAGTCTATATAAACAAGGGGAATTTATCGATCTTTGCAGGGGGCCGCACCTTCCATCCACATCATTTGTAAAATCGTTCAAGTTAACTCATGTATCTGGAGCCTATTGGAGAGGGGACAGTCAAAATGAAGTTCTTCAACGGGTGTATGGCGTGGCTTTCAGCAAGAAAAAGGATTTACAGGGTCATTTGAAATTCTTAGAGGAAGCAGCCAAACGCAATCATCGTAAATTAGGGAAGCAGTTGGAGTTATTCATGTTTTCAGAGGAAGCCCCAGGAATGCCGTTTTATTTACCGAAAGGACAAATCATGCGAAATGAATTGGAAAAATTCTCGAGGGAGCTTCAGACTAGCGCTGATTACGACGAAGTTCGAACTCCTTTTATGATGAATCAACGGTTATGGGAACAATCGGGTCACTGGGATCATTACCATGAAAATATGTACTTTTCAGAAGTCGATCATACAAAATTTGCAATGAAGCCAATGAACTGTCCTGGTCATATGCTTATTTATAAAAACCATCTTTATTCATACAGAGATTTACCCATTCGTATGGCTGAGTTCGGTCAAGTTCACCGTCATGAGTATAGTGGCGCATTAAATGGAATGCTTCGGGTCCGTACATTTTGTCAGGATGATGCCCATATATTTGTTCGGGAGGATCAAATCGAAAGTGAAATTATACAAGTGTTTAATATGATTGACGAAGTCTATCGTACTTTTGGATTCGAGTATTCTGTGGAACTTTCGACTCGTCCAGAAGATTCATTAGGTGATGACTACCTTTGGGAAACTTCTGAATTAGCATTAAAAAATGTTCTGGAGAATATTGGGATTGATTACCACTTAAATGAAGGAGACGGTGCCTTTTATGGACCAAAGATTGATTTTCATATTAAAGATGCATTAAAACGAAGCCATCAATGTGGGACAATTCAACTTGATTTTCAAATGCCTGATAAATTTGATTTGACTTATATAGATGAAAATAATGATAAGGTTCGTCCGGTCGTCATTCATCGTGCGATTTTTGGATCCATTGATCGTTTCTTTGGAATCCTGATTGAACATTTTGCTGGTGCTTTTCCTGTATGGCTGGCCCCTACACAAGTGCAAATTATCCCTGTATCAAACGTTCATTTGGATTACTGTTTAAGGGTTCAAAAAGTACTAAAGAGTCTAGGAGTAAGAGTGAAAATTGACGATCGAAATGAAAAGTTAGGGTACAAAATCAGAGAATCACAGATGGGGAAAATCCCATACATGCTTGTACTTGGAGATAAAGAAGTGAAAGAAGATGCAGTAAATGTACGGAAATACGGGGAGCAAGAATCTGAAAGTATTTCATTTATTGGTTTTCAAAACAAAATTGTGCAACAAATAAAGGAACGTAGCATTTAACAGAAGAGACATTTAAGGAAAATATGGGCTGTGGTTTTTGAAGGAGTTAGCGGATGGTAGAGGTATCTTTTTAACCAAATATCATAAAAACAGTTATGGTGGCAAAAGCAAGTAAATCAGAAACTTGATTGAAGAAATGGAACTCGACTATATGTAGTCGAGTTCCATTTTTGTGAGCTTTCGATTGACGCTAAATTTCAATGATTATTGGAAGGATCATTGGTTTCTTCTTCGTTTGGTTATAGAGATATTGTCCTATTTCCTTCTTAATAGTTTGTTTAATGATATTCCAACGGTATATTTTATCACTTTGTAATTCGTTGACTGTTTTCGTGACAAGGCGATTTACCTGTCTAAGGAGATCTTCGGAATTTTGAATATATACAAATCCACGGGAAATGGTATCCGGTCCTGACACTATTTTTCTTTCCGTTTTGCTTAGTGTTATGACAATTACGAGCATCCCATCCTCAGAAAGCTGCTTTCGGTCCCGGAGTACGATCTCTCCTACATCGCCAACGCCCATACCGTCAACAAAGGTATTGCCAGCAGGAACTTTTCTGGTTTGAAGGGCGACCGAGTTATCAATATCCACGACATCGCCATTATTGATAACGAAAATATTGTCCTTCTCTACCCCGACAGACTCAGCTAATATTCGATGTTGGTGCAACATCCTATATTCACCGTGAATGGGTATGAAATACTTAGGCTTCATCAGGGTAAGCATGAGTTTTAACTCTTCCTGGTAGGCATGTCCAGAAACATGCATGCCTGTTACACTTCCTGATCCGTAAATGACTTTTGCCCCCAGCTGAAACAAGTTGTCGATGATACGTGAAACATCCCGTTCATTTCCGGGGATTGGAGTGGAGGCAAGAATCACTGTATCATCAGGTAATATACTCATATCGCGATAATTCGAACTGGAAAGGCGAGACAGGGCAGCAAACGGCTCCCCTTGACTTCCCGTACATAAAACCGCGACTCTTTCAGGAGCATAGTTATCGACTTCATGTGCTTGGATCAGCATCCCATCAGGAATATCGAGGTACCCACGCTCCATGGCAACAGATACGACGTTAACCATACTTCGTCCTAATAAGGCGAGTTTTCGGTTTGTCTTCCGGCAAGCGTTCACAACTTGTTGGACGCGATTAACATTTGAAGCAAAGGTAGATAGAAAAACTTTCTGTTTAGCCTGCATAAAGGCCTCTTCAATATGGCTACCAACAAGATGCTCTGAAGGACTTGAGCCAGGGCGTTCAGCATTAGTACTTTCAGATAATAAAACCAAGACACCTTCACTCCCGATTCTGGCCATTTTATGAATATCAGGATATTGCTTATTCATAGGAGTTAAATCAAATTTGAAGTCCCCTGTGTGAACCACTGTACCTTCTGGGGTATGTATGGTGACTCCTAGACAGTCGGGTATACTATGATTAGTTTTGAAAAAATCTAGATTTAAATTACCAAATTTAATCTTTGAATCAGAGTCAATCTGAATTAATTCAGTATCACCCAATAGTCTATGTTCTATTAATTTTAATTCAATTAAACCAAGTGTTAAACGTGTGGCATATATGGGTACATTTATTTTTTTTAAGATGTAGGGGATACCCCCTATATGATCTTCATGCCCATGAGTCACAATTAAAGCGCGGATATTATTTATATTTTCCTGCAGAAATGTAATATCAGGAATAATTAAATCAACTCCTAATAAACTTTCATCTGGAAACTTTGCACCACAGTCGATAATAATAATATCGTTTGAATATTGGATCACATACATGTTTTTACCGATTTCATTTACTCCGCCTAAAGCTAATATGGACAAAGCATTATCTTTCGTACTCATTTTTAGGCCCTCCTTTTATAGCAATAATGGTTAGTCTTTCCTTATGTATCCCGTATAATTACTGAGAATTGTTTTGTGAGGGAATTTAGGATTATGCTCCATTTTTAAAGTAGGGGACAAAATAGGCCTATTCATAAAATGACGAATAAATACAATGCATATAAACAACAAAAACAGATGGCTAGCTAAATCAGTTATTCCATCGAAACAGAAAATTAGCTTTTAGTCTACGATCTGTTAAGAAATGGCTTATTGAAGAATTTGTTGGAATGCCATAGACATGTTGAATCGCGGAGGAAAATTTCACTTCAAAAAGGGTTGCTTCGGCAACTTTTTTCGTATGCATCTGAAGAGACCTTTTGGGTATAAGGTTTGTTATAATAAGTTGAATCGTGTTGGAAAAGTTATAGAAATGAGGAAAAGATTTGAAAAAGGTATCACTTGTTATATTTTCTATTTTATTATTATTAGGGCTATTGGGTTGTGAAGCTGAGAACAAGAAAGCCAATTCTGAAGAAAAAACAGTCAAAGAAGATGAGGAAAAATCAATCAAAGAAGATGAAGAAGTTAAATCACTTTATACGATCGACAGTTATATGAAGTCAGTAGAAGAAAACCTTGAAGCAAAATCGGAAACATTAATCAGAAAAATGCAGGAGTTACATAAATACACCATTTACTCTAAAGTGGAATTATTGGATTTTGTAGCATTTGTAGATGACCCTTCAGAGTTTGACTTATCCATTACTATGTTCTCAATGGATAGACAAGCTAATGAAGTCTTTAACGAGGGTACGGATTCTACTATCTTTGCAGGCAGTCTGGATATGATTGGAAATGTAAGATACACCCACCTGTTAGGTAATCAAACAGATGACTTTTGGGATTTCTACGAAAACAATGAAGAAGAACTTAACCTTGCAGAAAAACAAGCGTTTGCTACTTGGGTCGCAGATTGCTGGAAAAAAGCAGATGGACAATCAATCACATTGCCAGCCTACTTTTCTCTTCACGATGATTATGAATCCTTTGATTTAAAGAAAAATCAATGGGTTACAGATGATGAGAAATGGTCTTATTGATACATAAAAGGAAGGGCCTTCAATTATGAAGGTCTTTCTTGTTCATACATCGGTTACAAATACCAAAGTAAGCATGCCTAAAGAATTGCACTATATAATGAAACTTTAGTTTTAAGATGTTAATTCAAATTGGGTTTGGGTTTATTGTTCCCCTCTAATTAAGATACATATATTGTAAGCTATTACCTAACGAGAGGGTATATGAAATTAGAAGAGAAAAAGAAAAAGTACAGCAAAGAAAAGAAGAGATAATTTTTAAAATAGGGGGTTTGTACTTTGGGGACTGCACTAATTTTCATATGCATTGTATTGGTGGCTTCTATACTGCAATCAAGTACAGGTTTTGGTTTTTCCATAATGGCGACACCTTTCTTACTAATGTTATTCCAACCGCAAGAAGCCATACAAATAAATATTATTTTATCTTTAGTTATTTCAATATCATTAATTTTGAAGATACGAAATGACATTGATTTTATACTATTAAAAAGATTTATATTAGGAAGTATAGTTGGCGTACCATTGGGTGTTTTAATCTTTGTTTCAATTAACATTAATGCTTTAAAATTAGGGATTAGCATACTACTTTTAATATTAACATTGTTACTGATAGGCAATTTTAGGGTTAAACCAACACAATTTAGGGATTTCATAGTTGGCGGGATATCAGGTGTTTTAACGACAAGTATCGGTATGCCTGGCCCTCCGTTATTGCTTTACTTTACAGGAACAGATACTGAAAAAGGAAAGTTAAGAGCAACTACCTTAGCATTTTATCTCTTTATTTATTTCATCAGTCTCATAACCCAAATAATCTTTACTGGAACCAACAAAGTAATATGGGAATCAAGTCTTTATGCAATTCCAATTGTATTTCTGGGTTTGTATATAGGTCAAATTATTTTCAAACGGCTAAACCAAAGGGTATTTAGAATATTTACATATATCCTTTTAATTTTTACAGGGATTTATCTTTTACTGGAAAGTTTAAAAGCGTTATAGAAGTAGGCGTCCTTATTTTTATACTAAATTTCAACTGGTAGAGTGATCGACACTTTTTTTATACATATGAGTTTGACAGGATTTTCCGATGTATAACAGCGAATATAATTAAGCGTAGTTTGTTCAGAGGAAGATAAAGAGGAGGGTTATGTTGACATCAAAACAAGAATTAGCTGTAATGAACAATGTTGTCTGGTGCGGAATTATAAGTAAACTTCATGGATGTCGAATTAGGAGTGGAAATAACCTCTGGGGTTTGGATAAAAAAGCTCCGACCTATTATCCCGATGTCATTACATTGAGTAATGATGTATGTAACGATGAATTCTTTAATTTTATAGAGGACTCACAAGCAGAGTTTATTAAAGACAGTTTTTCATCCTTAAAACTAGGAGATAACTTTGAACTTTTATATGAAGCCAGTTGGATTTACCATAAACCTGCAATTGTTGAAGATGTTGAAAAGGCAGCATACAGGAGAATCATCTCAGAAGAGGAACTTCAGTGCTGGACATCGGTTTCCGGTTTAAACGGCATTCTGTTACCGGATATCTTATTTCAGCCTGATGTTGTTGTATATGCAAAAGAAGGAGATGAAATAACTGCTGGTTTTATTGCTAATGGCAGTGGAGACACGATTGGCGTATCAAATGTTTTTTCCTCTGGAAATGCTGCTGCATCCATATGGAGAGATATTGTTCATGTAATCAGTCAAAATCATGTAGGCAAGCATTTAGTCGGTTATGAGCAGGATGAAAATCTTAGTGCAGCAGTGGCAGCGGGGTGGGAAAATGTTGGGTATCTGAGTGTATGGAGAAAACGGAATTTATAGCAAGTGGGTTACAGATGATGAAAACTGGTTTTAGTGATATCCACAACTGACCATTTTCCTTCACATGAATGCACAATTTCTGCACATGCAAAACACCTCCGATTTTTCGACCGTGGCCAGGAACAATTCAACCTTTAGAGAGATAATTCGTCCGTGGCCAGGAATAATTCGACCTTCAGAGAGATAATTCGTCCGTGGCCAGGAATAATACGACCTTCAGAGAGATAATTCGTCCGTGGCCAGGAATAATACGACCTTCAGAGAGATAATTCGTCCGTGGCCAGGAACAATTCAACCTTCAGAGAGATAATTCGTCCGTGGCCAGGAATAATACGACCTTCTGAGAGATAATTCGTCCGTGGCCAGGAATAATACGACCTTCTGAGAGATAATTCGTCCGTGGTCAGGAATAATACGACCTTCAGAGAGATAATTCGTCCGTGGTCAGGAATAATACGACCTTCAGAGAGATAATTCGACCGTGGCCAGGAATAATACGACCTTCAGAGAGATAATTCGTCCGTGGCCAGGAATAATACGACCTTCAGAGAGATAATTCGTCCGTGGCCAGGAATAATACGACTTTCAGAGAGATTAATCGTCCGTGGTCAGGAATAATTCGACCTTCAGAGAGATAATTCGACCGTGGCCAGGAATAATACGACCTTCTGAGAGATAATTCGTCCGTGGCCAGGAATAATACGACCTTTAGAGAGATAATTCGTCCGTGGCCAGGAATAATACGACCTTCAGAGAGATAATTCGTCCGTCGTTACAAATAAATCGACTTTCCATCATTTCATAAATTAGAAAAAACAGTATGTGTTCAATAACATACTGTTTTTTCTTTGTCTTTAGTTTTTAGGTTAGCCCATTCATTTTCATCAGACTTTATATTTCTTGTTCTAATTGGCTCAAGCAGAAGTTGATATTTTCTTCGAAATTTTCAACATATTGCTGGGCAATTGTTGCGTATTGGGTTTTTAAGGTGTTCAGCAAACTTTCTATCAAAAATTGGCGTGGTTTGCTGGATTGCGTTATCTCTTCATGGATGAAATCAATCAGTTCAATTGCTTTGGCTCGATCTTCGCTGCAAGGTAGAGCTTTGTTTGTTGCTTTTTTCAATGCCAAGGTAGATTGCATCAGATCATTGTGGCTGGTATGAAGATTGCACCTGAAATTAGGAATCCATGTATCAATTAGCTCTGGGTCAAGAATCTGCTCTCCGCTTTCAGCTACCTCATTGACTATATGGACGATTCGGTTCATGCAGTAACGGATGACTTTTATTTCCGGTGAACTGATAGTTTTGGCTTTATAATTAAAATGATTCAAGTGGGTCATCATCCCAAGAAAGAGAATGGCGCTATCTAACAGATACGGTTTTTTGGTTTCCCCAAATATATCGAGGAACCGACTATACACCCAGCGTATGCTTAATAATTGGATTCGGTTGATGAATTGTTTTAATTCATCGTCGTTAGACACACGCACTTCTTCGATCAGGATAAGTAATTTACTTTGTTTGTTCACCATCATATGCAGTTCCAACTGCTTAATAAAGATTTCAATATCGGCTAAATCTTGACCAATTAATAGTTCTTCACGGGCTTGGTGAATCTTCTTATGGTAGGAACGGAATATAGCTATAAATAATTCACCCTTCGAAGGGAAATAATTATAAAATGTACCCTTAGAAATGCCGCTGCCGTCTAAAATGTCCTGGATGGACGTGGCTTGATATCCTTTTTCAATAAACAGCTTATGAGCTGTATCGATGACATTCTGTCTTCGATTATTCATCAAATCACCTAATTTCCATTATACTGCCTGTATAAATGTAATCGTACTCTATTTTCTATTACAGTACAAACCCTTATTTAAACCAGTAAATTTTTATTGCAAAAATTGAACTAGAGGTATATTATAGATTTTATGCAGATTGGATTATACCAGTCGTACAATAAAATGAACTATTAGTTTGAATGGAGGAATAGATAAAAAGTGAGTACTGCTCAAATTACTGAAAAAAAGGGCTCATATGGTATCCTGATTATTTTAATGGTCGCGGCATTTATATCCATACTGAATTCGACCCTTTTGAATATTGCACTACCATCAATTAAAACAGACCTTGGAATTGAGACGTCTACGGTCCAATGGCTGACAACAGGATACATGCTGGTGAACGGAATCATGATTCCTACAACCGCCTTCTTAATAAGAAAATATTCGGTGCGTAATCTGTTCTTGACAGCCATGCTGTTATTTTCAATCGGGACGATTGTTGCAGGTGTAGCACACGTATTCCCGCTGTTATTAGGCGCGCGGATGGTTCAGGCTGCTGGTTCGGCGATTATGATGCCATTATTAATGAACGTTCTTTTAACTGCCTTCCCTGTTGAAAAACGCGGCTCGGCGATGGGATTGTTTGGTTTAGTCATGATGTTTGCTCCTGCTATCGGGCCGACGCTTTCAGGCTGGATTATCGAACACTATGATTGGAGAATGCTTTTCCACTTTATTACTCCTCTTGCTTTACTTATACTAATTTTTGGTTTCTTTAAACTTAAAGACAAGAAAGAAAAAGTTGATATCAAAATTGATATTCTATCTGTCATTTTATCAAGCTTAGGCTTTGGCGGCCTGTTGTATGGATTTAGCTCAGCAGGCAGCAAGGGCTGGGATAGCCCTTTGGTATACGGAACATTAATTGTTGGTGCCGTTTCACTGGTCCTTTTCATTACACGCCAGCTTAAAATGGAAACACCGATGCTTGAATTCAAGATTTTTAAACATCCAATGTTTGCTTTATCTGCAACCATTTCGATCGTACTAAATATGGCAATGTTTTCAGCGATGATCTTAATGCCGTTGTACACTCAAACGGTCCGAGGTATTTCCCCGTTCGATTCGGGATTATTGATGCTTCCAGGTGCTCTCTTAATGGCAATTATGTCACCAATAACAGGCAAACTCTTTGATAAGTTCGGAGCGCGTATTCTTGCTTCTCTTGGTTTGCTTATCACGGTGATTACGACGTATTTCTTCAGTAAGCTGACAATGGATACATCATATACACACATAGTACTATTGTTTTCAATCCGGTCATTCGGGTTGTCGATGGCAATGATGCCTATCATGACAAATGGTTTAAACTCGCTCCCAGCCCGTATGAATCCGCATGGTACAGCCATGAATAACACGCTGAACCAGGTTTCCGGAGCAATCGGTACAGCACTACTTGTTACGGTCATGTCTAACCGGTCAGCTTCGACTGGTGAGGATCTTATGACTAAAGCGATGAGCAAATTAACAGGTCAGCCTACTACTGAGATGATGAATCAAATGCAGACCCAAATCGGGATGCAGGCCATGTTGGATGGAATTAACTTTTCCTTCTTTGTGTCTACCTTTATCGCAGCTGTGGCGCTGATTTTGGCATTATTCATTAAGCGTGCATGGCCGGCAAAAGATAAGCCAGCTGAAAAAGCTGATCAGACTGCATAATCACAAGTAATGTCTGAATGACTAAATGGTACAGATAATCATTTTAGAATAGGTTATAGATTAAGGCATGGTCATGGCGGTTTCCTTTTCGGAATATGCTTGTGATCATGCTTTTTTTGCAAGTAAAAGCGGAGAGATAAAAAAGCAGTGCCATTTCTAATCGAATGGCACTGCTTTTTAGGTTATGACGCTATATCTTCTGAATTCACCTTTGCATGCTGGATATGACTCGTAATCCAGCCAATTACTGCTGCAGAAACGAGATAGGCGAGTAAAATCCAAATCTGGGTTTGTAAGTTTGACCAGCCGCCTAATGAAATGACTTCTTGTAGCTCCTGAAGGGAATGAGCCATAGGTAAAAATTGACCGATTTGTGTTAAAATCGACATTCCAAGTTCACCCGGGAATGTTCCACCGCAAGTAGCTAATTGAAATACAAGAAGGGTCACGGCTGCGAATTTGCCGACGACTCCGAATACGGTTACCAGCATAAGTATGAAAGTCATGAAGGTAAATGAAACGATGATGCTTGATAGAATAAATACAGGAACGCTAGCCACATGTAAATGGAATCCAAGGAGCACAACTGCATCCACGAGAAGTGCCTGAATCAAGCCGATTACATAAACTAGCCCCAATTTATTCGTAAAATGAACGGTTCCGGTAACCTTGAGATTCTGTCTACGGCCTAGCGGCAGGATATTGGAAGCCATAATGCCGCCTACATAAAAGGCTAGAGACAGAAAGTAAGGAGCGATTCCGGTTCCATAGTTTGGAACTTCCGAAAGATTGGATTGGACCAATTGCACAGGTTCAGAGAACATCGAAGTGGTAGAATCGCTGTACTGAAGGCTTGCTGTTTTATCCGCGGCTTCATTAAGTTTGGAAGATAACTTGTTTGAGCCCGTTTCTAGTGAAGCAAGTCCATCCTGAAGTTCCGTTGATCCACTGGCTAGTTGACTGCTTCCGCCAGCAAGTGAAGTGATTCCGGTGTTTAGAGTGGAAAAGCCACTTGTCCATTTTATAAATCCGTTTGTGAAAAGGCTTGCTCCCTCGTTTAATTGCTTAGCACCTGAGGTAGCCAGCGCCATTTTATCACCAAACGTTTTCATACCAGCCTGAAGGGCGACTTGCCCATCTGCCACTTTTGCCGCTCCTTGCCCCAATTGCTTTTGCCCAGCGGTTAAAGTAGTGGCCGCATTGGATAATCCATCAGATAAGGCAAGGATTTGCTTGAAGTTTTGATCTTGCTTTGCTTCGGGATGACTTTGGGCATATGCATCCAATTGCTTCTTAAGGGTACTTGCTGTACTTTCCGCCTGTTCCTGTCCTTGAACCAATTTTGCATTGCCAGCTGACAAGTCTTTAACTCCCTTGCTCACCTTGTTCATACCATTTTCTAATGTTTGTTGTCCATCTGTTAGCTGTTTCATGCCGGTATACAAGGTCTGGGAACCTGATGTTAGACCTTCCGCGCCAGTAGATAAGGCATCTTGTCCGTCCGAAAGCTGGGTGCTTCCTGTACGTAGCTTCTGGGCACCATCATTTAATCTCTGAATTCCATCTGTTAATTTCTCACTGCCGCTTTTCGCATCGACAGTTCCTTGATGAAGCTCCTCGGCTCCATTTCCGGCGTCTGCTAAGCCTTTAGAAACATCTTGGAATTTGGAAAGAATGCCTTCTGAATAGCCTTTCGTGATGCTGGCATTGATTTTGGTGGTCATTTTTTCAACTGCAGTTGTACTAATTTGTGAGGCAACGAAGTTTTTACCCGGATTAATTTTAAATAAAAGTTTAGCGGCTTCCGGTTTTTCATCCATTAAAGTGGTGACATTTTCAGAAAAATCATCTGGAATCGTGACAACCATATAGTAGGTGCCCTCTTTAAGTCCTGTATCTGCCGCCTTTGCCGATACAAAGTGAAAGTCCAATTCTTTCTGCTTCTTCAATTGTTTAACAAAGTCATCTCCTGCCTCGATTGGCTTATCGTCCATTTCGGATCCTGTATCGAGGTTGACCACTGCAACAGGTAGCTGATCCAACTTACCGTAAGGATTCCAATACCCTGCTAAAAAGAAACCTGAGTAAATCAATGGAACGACTAAAAGAAAAATCAAGGCGATTCTTCCGTGTTTATGTTTCCACATTGCTTTTATGTCTTGAAGTACGAGTTGTAATCCTTTCATTAATGAGCCTGCCCTTTCTAACTAAATGAGATTATTTCATCATAAGGGCTTTTTTAAATACTGTATAATACATAATTAGTTATATAATAATAGATTTGAATCTATACGAAACGAGTGATAAAAATGGAAATGTTACAGCTGCAGTATTTTCAAACCGTAGCACGCCTAGAACATATGACGAAGGCTGCGGAGCAACTTCAAATTGCTCAGCCGTCTCTCAGTAAAACCATTTCTCGTCTTGAAGAAGATTTGGGAGTGGCGTTGTTCGATCGGGAACATCGAAAAATAAGGTTGAATGCGGCCGGAAGGATATTCTTGAACCGTGTCGAACGAGCTTTTGCAGAATTAAATGAAGGAAGGCGCGAGATTGTGGAATTAGCGGACCAGGATCAAAAGAATATTACGTTGGCTGTTACCATTCCAAGAGTGCTGCCTGATTTGCTGGGGACATTTTTATCAGAATATCCAGATGTTCGTTTTCAACAATTTCTTAAATCTGTATCTTCCATGAAACAATTGCTTATTGAAGGGGAGATTGATTATTGCATTTCGTCCGTTCCGATTGAAGGCCCCGATATTAAGTGGGAACCGCTGATAACGGAAGAAATATTTCTGATTGTGCCTCCCGATCATCGACTAGCAGGGAGGGAGTGCATTCATCTTAATGAAGTGAAAGACGAAGCGTTCATTAGCATGAACACAGGTTTTGGATTCCGCAACTTAACGGATCAATTTTGCCAAGAAGCTGGATTTATTCAGAATATTGCATTTGAAGGTGATGAGCCGGCTGTTATCTCAGACCTTGTCAGAAGGGGCTTAGGTGTCGCTTTTGTATCAGAGTTAACTTGGCTGCACCAAACCGGGTCGCTGTCACATAAAATTCGAATAACAGAACCTGCTTGCCAAAGGACGATTGGATTGGGATGGTCGGAAAAGCGATACTTTACACCAGTTGCTAAGCAATTTCGCTTATTTGTTATGGATTATTTTTCTACTATCTCTAAGGAGCTTAAGGATTCACTGTAGATGAACACTAGCCTCTATATAGTTGATTATTTTTAGAGAAACTACATGTTAAGTGAAAAGAGAAGGTAGAAGGTGGTTTGCAAAGCTAAGTAATTTACACACAAACAAACAAAAAAGAAGTGAAGATGTCATAACCTGATTGCATCTTCACTTCTTTTTGTTGTGACTTTTTATAATTTTATTACATGAAACAACGCCTTTATTACTTTTAGTTAAGTATTAGAATATTTATTTTTTCAAAATATAATTGCGGAACGGTCATCTTTAGATTATCATTGATATTGATAATCATTATCAATAAAAAGTTAGTTAGGCCTAATTCTATCATTTTATTAAGGAGAGGGATTTTACAATGACGAAGAAAAAGTATGGATTGATTGGGGCATCAACACTTTTAGCTTTAAGCTTGGCGGCATGTGGTGAACAGGAAGAGGAAGCAGCTACAACTTCGGTTACAACAGAGGAGACTGCAGGTACAGAGAAATCAGCACAAGGAGAAGATGCTACTGAACAAACAATTACATATCTTGGGGAAGATTATGTTTTACCAGCAAAAGTAAATAATATTGTTGCAGCAAGTCTTGAATCGATGGAGGATGCAGCGATTTTAGGTGTGAAGCCTGCCGGGGTATTAGCTATTGCAGATGCAATTCCAACTTATTTAGCAACTGACTTAGATGGTGCAGCATTAGTAGGGGATAAATTTGCCCCGAATAATGAAGCGATTTTAGCATTAGATCCGGATGTTATTTTAGGCTCATCTAAATTCACTGAGGATGTTTCGGAACAATTAAACAAAATAGAGACAATGATTCCATACTCTCATATTTCTACTAATTGGAAGGAGAATTTGCAGTTATTAGGTCAATTAACAGGGAAAGAATCAGAAGCGGATACCATCATTGCCGACTATGATACAAAGGCTGCTGAGGCGAAAGAGAAGATTGGGGAATCATTGAAAGATAAAACGATCTTAGTGCTGCGTATTCGTGCAGGAAGTGTTTGTGTATACCCAGCAGATGTATATTTAAATCCAGTTATTTATGAAGACTTAGGTGCAACAGTTCCAGAAATTATTACGCAAACAAAGGCACAGGCAGAGCTATCATTAGAAGCTTTAGCCGATATTAATCCAGATTATGTTTTCGTACAGTTTGATAAAAGTGAAAATACTGACAATCTAACTGCTCTTGATGATTTATTAGATAATCCAATTTTCAAAAACATCGAAGCAGTTAAAAACGATCAAGTATTTGTGAATGCAATTGACCCATTAGCACAAGGTGGAACAGCTTGGTCAAAAGTGAAATTCTTAGACGCTGCAATTGAAAACTTACTGAATTAAAAATAAGGTGCGATGAATTGAAATGAACAAAACAAATTGGATAGCTTCTATTATTCTTATAACTTCTCCACTGTTCATCGTACTGGCAATTGTTTTATCCGTCTTATATGGTGCAAAGGATATTGATGCATTAACTGTTTGGCATGCGATTACACAATTCGATAAGGGTAATGTTGACCACAATATTATCATAACATCGCGATTACCACGTGTAATCGCTGCTTTATGTGTTGGAGCATTTTTAGCTATTTCGGGTGCTGTGATGCAAGGTGTTACACGCAATTATCTTGCTGACCCATCGATAATGGGTGTAAATGACGGATCGGCATTTGTTATTACGCTGGCAATGGTATTTTTTCCTGGTCTACCGAATTATCAAATGATTTTATTATCAATGGTTGGTTCTGCTATTGGAGCAGGTTTAGTTTTCGGATTTGCTTCCCTTTTAAAAGACGGTTTCTCACCAGTTAGGCTAGCGATTATTGGAACAATTATTGGGACATTTTTAAGTAGTGTTGCCACAGCTGTTGCGATGTATTTTCAAGTTTCGCAAAGCGTCAGCGTCTGGTATAACGCGAAAATACATACTGTGAATCCTGAAATGTTATGGCTTTCCATTCCTTTTGGTATATTGGGGCTTTTACTTGCTCTATGCATTGCTAAGTCAGTGACGATTTCCTCGTTAGGTGATGATATTGCAGTTGGTTTAGGGCAGCGAACAAAATGGGTGAAAATAATCAGTATGTTATCTGTTGTATGTTTGACTGGAACGGCGGTTGCACTAGTCGGGAAAATTGCTTTTGTTGGTTTAGTCATTCCACATCTTACACGTTTTATCGTCGGTATGGACTACCGTTTTGTTATCCCATGTTCGGCAGTAATAGGTGCCACCTTTCTAGCATTATGTGATGTAATCAGTCGATTTATTAATTTCCCGTTTGAAACGCCTATTGGTGTAGTAACAGTTATTATTGGTGTCCCTTTCTTTCTTTATTTAATTCGAACAAGAGGGGGAGAACGTCATGGGTAAAGGAGAATTAGGTCGTTTCATCACAACGATGTTCGTTTTTATAGGATTAACATGTATTGCCTTTTACTTTCATATTACCAACGGAGCATTTGATATGTCCGTAATGGATATTATAAAAACAATTCTTCGGATAGATATAAATGAAAAATATGATTTAGTTATTTTCGAATTTCGTTTGCCTCGTATTGTCATTGCAGCATTGGTAGGGATTGGACTAGGTATAGCAGGTACTGTAATGCAAGGCGTAACGAGAAATGACTTAGCAGATCCAGGTATTTTAGGGATTAATGCAGGTGCTGGGGCAGCGATCGTTATTTTTATGTTCTTCTTTCAAATATCTTATAGTAATGGATTAGGAGATAGCTGGTTTTCTATTTTGATAATGCCACTTTTTGGCTTTGTTGGCGGGGCTGCAGCGGCGGGATTAATTTATCTTTTTTCATGGAGAAATGGCGTTTTAGATATGCAAAGACTCATTTTAACAGGGATTGCTATAAGCAGTGGTTTTGGTGCATTGTCACTATATATTTCACTGAAAATGAAAGCTCAGGATTATGAAATGGCGGCAGTTTGGAGCGCAGGTAGTATTTATAGTGCCAACTGGTCATTTGTTATTTCTATCATACCGTGGATTGCGATTTTGGGATTTGTAATATATAAAAAAAGTCACTTGCTCAATTATTTTCAATTAGAGGAATCTAGTGTAAAAAGCTTAGGGATAAGAGTCGAAAAAGAAAAATCCATTTTGCTGTTAAGCAGTATTGGAATTGTAAGTGCTTGTGTATCGGTATCAGGAAGTATTGGTTTTATCGGATTAATAGCACCGCATATTGCCAAAAGATTAGTCGGAATTAACCACCGCTATGTAGTTCCGACAAGTGCAGCTGTTGGCATGTTTTTACTTGTTTTTTCAGATTTTTTTGCAAAAACATTATTTGAGCCATCAGAGCTGCCTGTTGGAATTGTTGTATCCATTATTGGTATTCCGTACTTTTTATATTTATTAGCGAGATCTAGAGTATAGGAGGTCCCAATGACAAACGCTGTATTACGTGTAGAACAATTATGTTCTGGTTATGAGAAGCAAACCGTTTTCAAGAATTTGAGTACATCGATACAAGAAGGTAAAATTACTACCATTATCGGGCCAAATGGATGTGGGAAATCTACGCTATTAAAAACGGTGGGAAGAATCCTAAAACAAAAAAGTGGTAAAGTATTTTTGCAGGAACAAGATATGCAAGCAATCTCAACAAAAGAAATTGCCAAGCAGTTAGCACTGCTATCACAAAACCCTGAAGCTCCACCGCAATTAAAAGTGGAAGAGCTTATATCATATGGCCGTTTTCCGCACCGAAAAAGAGCAGGCACTCTTTCGAAAAGAGATTTAGAAGTCATTGAATGGGCGATGAAGATAACGAAGACGAGTGAATTTCGGTCAAGAGAAATCAATCAATTGTCAGGTGGACAACGACAGAAAGTTTGGCTTGCGATGGCTTTAGCACAAGAAACAGACATTTTGCTACTCGATGAGCCAACAACTTATTTAGATATGTCCCATCAGCTTGAAGTGCTGAAAATTGTGGATAAACTTAATAAAAAACATCATTGTACAGTCGTGATGGTTCTTCATGACATAAATCATGCAGCTCGGTTTTCAGATGAGCTTATTGCCATGAAGGATGGGGAAATTATTACTGTTGGAACACCGAAAGAGATTTTAACACAAGAAGTAATGAAACAAGTATTCCAGATTGATGCGAAAATTATGATCGATGAGGAAAATGGCTCACCAGTTTGCTATGGATATGAAACATTAATGGAGGAATGAGAGTTGGCTGATAAAATTCAGTTAGACGAAACAGAACTTTGGCAAATAGAATCAAAAATAATGGAATATACGTATGACGTGAAAGTATCTCTACCGAAAGTAGCCCCACCAGAAAAAGGATTTCCTGTTTATTATCTGTTGGATGGTCATGCGTATTTTCAATTTGGACGTGATGTTGTAAAGCTACAATCGAGAAATGCACCGAAAACATTTATTTCACCGGCCATCGTTATAGGGATTGGCCATCATGGAGTAAATGAAGAGGTAAACGAGCGAAGATTTTATGAATTCACTCCTCCAGCAGCACAATATATTTACCCAGAGCGACTAAAAGGAAGAGATATTGGGATACATGGTGGTGCTGAAAGATTTCTTGCTTTTTTGGAACAAGAATTAATGCCAGTAGTTACACAAAAATACCAAGTGGACGTAGAAAAACAGGCGTTATTTGGCCATTCGTTAGGAGGCTTGTTTGTACTTTGGACCTTATTTAAACGTCCAGACCTTTTTCAATATTATTTAGCATCGAGCCCTTCGATCTGGTGGAATGACCACGAGCTATTCACGTATGCAGAGCAATATTATAAGAACGCTGTAACACATGAGAATAGGAAGCTGTTAATCACTGTTGGAAGTGAAGAGACATTTATGGTGGATGATGCAAATCAATTATTTATTAGTTTGCAATCGATGGAACAATTAGAAGTAAAACTGTATATAGCACCGGAGGAAAATCACGCTTCAGTAGTGCCAACGATAATGAGTAGAGCATTTCGATATATCAATACGTAAGGAGGGGGCTATGGATACTATTAAGAGTTTATATGTATATCGGTGACGGATCCATTCGTTATAGGATTCTTTCTTCCTTACATATTTTCATATAGTATCAAATTTTTAGTCTCAGCCACAGTAAAGTGAATAAAGGCATTATGAAAAATAAAAATCCCCCTCTGTTAAGTAGATGGGGATTATTTGTTCAATTACAAGGATGATAGGACGAATTATCCTGCTCAACGGTCGAATTATCTTTCTGAAGGACGAATAAATGGCGCAAAGGCCGAATTATCCTGCAACGGTCGGATTATCTTTCTGAAGGACGAATTAATTCATTCGCAGATTTTGCACATACTCTAAAGCAATTTCCACCCGTTCTTGAACTGTATAATCTCCTTCAATCCTTAATAAAGGACAAGTTAAGCCTGACATCCATTGTTCATGTGAATGCTTGCTCCTTACTTCCATTCCAGCCTCGTCATATAGGGAGGCCCACTCTAAAAAGTTATTATATTGATCGAAATGGCTGCCTCCAACTAAAATTTCCTTGCCATACCTTTGTGCCTCTCTTTTCTGCAGCATTTCTATTCTTATATTTTTTGGAATCCATAAAAATATAACTAAATCAAAATAACCTATAAATTCATCACCCCACCCGCATAACGAACCCGATAGTATCCAATCATCATAAGTTAATAAATCTTTTCGGAGTATTTGTTTTCTTTCTTTTACTTCTCTTTTTTCACTAAACTTATGCAGCCAGTAATAATCATCTGTATCAAAATGAACTGTCGATATGGAGTTTGATAATGCTTTTCCGAGAGTTGTAGTTCCTGAACCTGAAGCACCGATAATATGTATTTTTTTCATTCTTTTCTCTTCAACTCCGAATCTTTTTTATGATAGGTAATAAATATTCCATTATATAATAAAAGATTCCTTCCTCATGACCAGAGCCTATTTTTACATGCTTCTAAAAGATGCTCCCTATCAGAGTATAATGTCGTAGTTGAAGCTGATAAGTCTTCATTATGTGGTAATATTAGTTGTTATAATAGGAAATTAAGAAAGACTTTTACTTTAGCTTTTTTAATGAATGAAGTGTTTGAAAGGAGTGTTCCAAATGCAGTTAACGATTCAGGCTTCAGGCGACAATGTACAAGCTATATCTTATTTATTGTCTAAGAACCCGAGTAATTTATATGAGAGAAATCATAAAGGCCATTTAGTGCGCCTTTTTTATAGCAAGTTTACAGAAACAGAACTGGAAGCGACGATTTTTGTTACACCTGACCCGATCGAATTGGTAAAAGGCAATTCCAATTCCTATGACATTACTCATTACATAAATGATCGGGAGTTTGCGGTAAGCAGCATTTTTTGTTCATTGATTAGGTCTGCACTGGGGACAGCTTTGAACGGTCAGCCGAAGGAAGAGCATACAGAGTGGGTGAATCATCCGTTTTCGTTTCAGTTCGAGTTTGGCCCTGTGGTTTCTTCTCTTTCTGATAACCAATTAAAGGATTTATTTGAGCCGATTGGTTATGAAGTGATGATTACCCGTCCGGAAATTGAGTACTCTTTCCAAATTAAAGATAAAAGCTCGGCAAGATCCATTTCTTTAAAAGGAATGAAAACACTACAAGACGGGTTAAGGCATTTGTTTGTATTGATTCCGGTCATCGATAACTATAAGCACTACTACATTGATGAAAAAGAAATTGAAAAGCTTGAGAGATATGGAGACGGGTGGCTGAAGGATCATCCGATGCGAGATTATATCTATCGCCAATCACTTAGATTTAAGGAAGTATACAGCATCGTCGAGAACAGGAAACCTGAAGAGAAGAAGGAAGAAAAAGAAAGCAAGGTTCGGCTGAATGATCTTCGCTATGAAAAAATCGTTGATACAGTCAGTCAAATGAATCCAAGAAGCATCGTGGACTTCGGCTCTGGTGAAGGGAAACTTTCAGTACGCCTTGGTTTTGTAGAAGGGATAAAAGAAATCCTGGCTGTTGAGCCGTCCCAAACTGCTGCCATTAAAGCCTTAGGACGATTCGAGAAAGTGAAAAATAAAGAGAAATTTGTGGTTCCTGAAACACTATGGGGCTCACTCTTCTACTATGATGAAAGATTAAAGAACAAGGATGTCATTATCTTGTGCGAAGTCATCGAGCATATCGACGAGTACCGTCTGCCTAAGGTGCTGGATACGATATTACATGACTATCAACCGAATGCCCTGATTATTACAACGCCAAACCGTGAATATAACGAGGTATACGATATGGAGGATGTTCTTCGACACAACGATCATCGTTTTGAGTGGACAAGAGCTGAATTTCGTCAGTGGTGTACAGAGCGAAATCACTCTGATATCTATAGCCTTAAATTTGAAGGAATTGGTGAAGAGCATGATACATATGGTTATCCGACACAAATGTGTGTGTTTGAAAGAAAGGAGGACTAACTATGCAAATCGTATTGCCCCATGCAGGAATTGTCTTGCTGATTGGACCATCCAATAGCGGTAAGTCAACATGGTTAAAAAGCATGATTGAAAAAGAAGAGATTCTGCCTTCAGAGGTCGTTAGTTCAGATGCCTTTCGGGTATTGGTGAGTGATATTGAATTTATTGATTGGCGGGGCAGACCAAAGGATGAAGCGGACAATCTGATGGATGAATACCAGTCCATTTCAGGCGAAGCATTTTCCATGATGGATTCCGTCATTGAAGCAAGATGCCGATTAAATAAATTAACCTTTATTGATGCGACCAATCTTCACCCAGATGATCGGAAAAGATATATCTCTTTAGCTCAAAAAAATAATGTCCCAATCCTATCGATTGTTCTGGATATACCTGAAGAGGATCTGCTTGTCAGAGATGAACAAAGAGAACATCCACGCGGAAAAAGACGTATTAAACAGCAATACCAGACGTTCAAAAGGGAAAAGCGCGTCCTAAAAAAAGAAGGGTATTCGTCTCTTTACACGTTAAAGGGAACAGAAGATATTCAGGTAAGCAGACGTACAAATCCAATTGAAAAAGACATCCAGAATGGGATCGACATCATTGGGGATATTCATGGCTGCTATAAGGAAATGATCCTCGTCCTTGAAAAACTAGGCTATCAAAAAAATGAGGAAGGCCTCTATCTTCACCCCGAAGGTCGGAAGTTTGTTTCCATTGGGGATGTCATGAGCAGAGGACCAGAGTCACTTAAAACGATGCTCTTTTTCTATGAACATGTTCAAAAGGACGTTGCCTATATGATTGACAGCAATCACGGCTGGAAAATTGCTAGATGGCTAGATGGAAGAGACGTAACATTAAATCATGGCGATGAAAAAGTGGAAGAAGAATTTAAAGCGTACGAAGAGGAGTTTGGAAGCGAAAAAGCAGAGGAAACGAAACAGACACTTAAAGAATTCCTCCTTCAAGCTCCTTCCCATTATGTATTTACCAAGAATGATGTACAGTCTTTAGTTTGTGTTCATGCCGGAATCAAAGATGCTTTCATCGGAAAGCAGTCTGAAGCTGTTCGTGACTTCTGCCGTTACGGTGATACGAATGGATTTGATGAAAAAGGAAAGCCAGTGCGTAAAGATTGGTATATTTCTCATAAGCAAAGCTCGCTGATTGTCTGGGGACATGATCCGAAGCCACAACCGCTGCTAATTAACAATACCATCAACATCGATCAAGGTGTTGTCTTTGGCGGAGCATTAACAGCTTTACGCTATCCGGAGGGAGAATTCATTTCGGTACAAGCGAGTCAAGATTTTTCAGGAGCCGATGACAATCCCCTAAGAGAATGGGAGAAAAACCGTTTGAATCCGCCGAATATTGGCAAGTTCATCAATGGGTATTCAGTATTGACAGAAAAAATGGGTGAGATTAAAATTCATCAGGATATTGTAAAGCCTGCGATTGATACGGTATCACATTTCACGATACCGATTGAACAATTAATCTATATCCCGCCTACAATGAGTCCAACACCAAGTCCCTCCTCTTTGGAAAATTATTTAGAGCATCCCAAAGAGGCAATCGATTATTACAGAAGCCATGGGATTCAAACCATGATTGCTGAAAAGAAACATATGGGGAGCCGGGCGATTCTTTTTCTATTTAAAGATACTGAAGCCGCTAAGAAGCATACAGGTATCGAATCTTTGGGAGTTATTTATACCAGAACGGGCAGACGTTTCTTTGACGTCGCGACGGAGGAAGAACTGGTCTTGAAAATCAATCAAGATTTGCATGAAAGCGGCTATTTTGAAAAGTACGATACGGACTATGTGCTCCTGGACGCTGAAATCATGCCCTGGAACCTGAAGGCAAAAGAGCTCATCAGCAGCCAATATGCCCACGTTTCTGAAAATGCGATTCTTGATCGAACGATGCTGAAGGAAAAAATAGCGGAAGCAGCTCGTGAGAATATGGAGTTAAAAGGATGGTTGGAAGAGTATGAGCAAAAACTTGAAAATGCCTATACTTTTAAAGAAGTCTTTCAAAAGTATTGCTGGGAGATTGAAGATATAAACTCTATACAAATCGCTCCATTCCACGTGCTTGCTCATAGCAATGAAACCTTTTTTGATCAGCCACATACATGGCATATGGAGATGAACAGGGAGTTTGCAATCCGTTCTAGTTTATTTATAGAAACGGAATACAAACTAATCACGAGTGAAGCAAGTGAAGAAGATGTCATTAAATGGTGGCAGGATATCACAAGCGAAGGCCATGAAGGCATTGTAATCAAGCCGGAATTCTACATTTCAAGAAATAAAGGCAAGCTATTGCAGCCCGCAATTAAAGTAAGGGGAAGAAAGTACCTTAACATTATTTATGGAATGGACTACTTGCTACCGAAAAATCTTGAGCGGCTGAAAAGCAGGAATACAGGCAAAAAGCAAAAACTAGCGCTGAGAGAATTTTCGCTGGGAATCGAAGGCATTCGAAGATATGTAAAAGGTGAATCGATAGAGAGAGTCCATGAATGTGTTCTAGGAACATTGGCCATGGAATCGGATCCTGTGGATCCCAGATTGTGATAGGTAAGTGGAAGTATGTTTTTCAGGTTCTTCGTTACTTAAGGAGTACTTGAGTTTAAAAAGAGGGGTTGCTGCGGCAACCTTTTTCTTTTTGAACTAAAGAAGGTTAGATATTAAAAATAGCTGTTTAAGTGGGGGGAACGGTTTTTGTTATAATAAATAATTAAAAAAACTTTTAGAAAGAAAGGTTGTATTTATGAAAAAGAAATTAATATTTATTGGAATCGGAATACTGTTAGTTTTTATTCTATTATTTAGTACATATAAATTAATGAATTCTAGAACACACCAATTATTCGGAGGGTTAACAGCAAAAGTCGAGACAAATCAAAAAGTGGTTGCTCTAACTTTTGATGATGGTCCATCGAAGAATGTAAATCAGATTCTACCACTATTAGATAAATACAATGTAAAGGCTACATTCTTCCTAATCGGTAACGAAATAGAAAGATACCCAGAGGAAGCTAAAAAAATTGTAGAAGCAGGACATCAAATTGGAAATCATACCTATTCTCACAAGCGAATGGTTTTTAAATCGTCCTCCTATATCAAAGAGGAAATCGAGAAAACGGATAAATTAATTCAAAACTTCGGATATAAGGGTGAAATTGACGTTCGACCACCCAACGGAAAAAAACTTGTAGGCTTGCCTTATTACTTAAATAAAAATGATAGGGACACTATAACCTGGAATATTGAGCCAGATAGCTATTACAATTCTGCTTCTGACAAAGTAAATTATGTGAAGGATCATATTAAACCAGGTTCGATTATATTAATGCATCCCATGTATGATGATACGGGTAAAGAACTTCAAGCGATTGAAGGTGTATTAAAATTGTTATCAAACGAAGGATATACATTTGTAACTGTTAATGAGCTTCAGAGTTTTTAAGTTATATAGCTAATAGTGTATTTTTTACCACCTGAATGAACCACTTCAAAAATCAGGGTTGCTGCGGCAACCTTTTTATTATGGTTTCTGGGCAAGTTATATTTCAATATTCACAGAATAGTACAAAATGTGGGTGGCATATTGTTTCTTAACGGAATGAATCTGTATTGTTTATTCTAATTATTACTAATATCTACTATGGTTTGATTTTCCTATTCTTTAGTATAAATAAAGATTTGAAAATGGGGCTGGTTACTTTGTATCGGAATAAAAATGCCGCTCTAATCATTATTTTGTGTATCCTGTTACTCTTATTTCTTGTTGTGATCGTTTTCCGCCACATTACTATATACTTCGTGTATAGTTCAGGCATCGGACCTTTATTACTTAGGTAATAATTTTGACTATTGTTATTCTTTTTTTAAAAGGTTATAAGTAACCAGGATTTAATGGAGAAGAAGGTACTATCCATCAATAAGTGAGGTTGTCTGCGGCAACCTTTTTGTTGTGTAACGAAAGAACCAGGTTAGTTACATTAAGACATCGACAAAAAGACACTTTATAAAGATGGCCGTGTAGTAGAAGAATAAGGGGTAAATCAGGTGAAATTTGTTCTTTAGTGGGATTTTTAAAAAAACATACTGAAATTAAATATATCTATATTTTTCTATAAATAACAAGTAAATACAGATATAATAGTAAATGGACAGCAATTTGGTATAGTGGGCAGCGGTGACTCCTTTAAGAAAGGGGGTGTCGCTGGTGATTTCTATAATGGACGGTTTGATGCTTATGATCTCATTCGCCTCTTTAATCGTCGCAGTAATCGCGGTTACATTAAAAAAGTAACCCCCTCCATACCATCCGGCCAGATGTATGTAGGAAAAGGGTTACTTTCTTGATCGAGTAGCTACTGACTTACCACAGAAAGCCGCTGCTCTTTATGCAGTTTGCTGTTCATTAAGACGCTGGTTTTTACCAGTGTCTTTTTTTATATATGATAGTTATCTTTATTATATCCTCATTTTACCTATACATTCAACTAAAAAACATGGCAAATGGAGTTAGGCCTAACTGTAACGGACATGAAGTTCAATTCATTTTCATTAAATCTTGAAGTTATTTCAAAGCAGATCTTGCGGAAAACGAAAGGCTTTGCCGCCGGTGCCCGTTATCCAAGCCGTATCTAGGAACTTGAAGGCTTGGTAAAATGACTGAAGTGAAATAAAAAAAGCACTAAAGCTTTCGGATTTCAAGAGGATCCACTTTAGGGCCATGTATAACCAGATTAGATTTTTGTTAAGTTCTTGTCAGATTCCAGTTTGTATAATTTCATTCCCTTGTACGAGGTAATCGAAGGAATCAAACAAAATAGCGCCATGGGTAAACAATAAAGTATATAGACATGTCCTCCGTTTTGCAGCAAGGGGATATACGCTAAAGCAACAAAGAGCAAAACGAAAAAAATGATTGTGAAGATCCCGAAAGATTGATGATAGAAAGCATAAATTTCACTTCTTCGTTCTTCTTGATTGTGTGAAGTCTTTGCAGCTTTGTTTGTTCGAAGAAATAGGTATAAGGAGACTAATAGAAATAAAGCGGAAAATGGTAAAGCTAAAGCAAATAATGAAACGTCTAGAATGGAAAGATAAAAGCTAGATAAAAAGAACACTTCGGAAACACCTAATGCAAAACAATAATTGAAAATACTTATCTTATCAGGTCGTTTAAGCATGAAATCCCTCCTTCTATATATATATTATGCAACTGCTTTCATGTTCACGACTCTGTCACATTTAAAAGAAAAATAAATGTTCCAAGTTCCACCCAGGATCATGCTTTCGGTCCTAAGACAGGTAAATGGTCACTATACGAAATGAAATAAACCCTCTGGCTAACTAGTCAGAGGGTTTATTCTTAGGAGGATTTATTTAAGCTTGAAGATGTTGAATAGAGTCCGTACTTATTACGAATAGTAATAAAATGTAAAGGGGGAGAGCGCTATGACTGCACAAACGATGATTAAAGGATTTCTGCTCGTTCTTCTATTATATTTCCTGTATATAGTGGTGACGGCAGTGGTCCTTTTCTACTTCCTCAAGGAAAAAGAAGAAGATAGGCCGATTAAACATATAAGTGAATATATGGGGGAGAAGGAATCCACCGTGGATCGTGTCCTGCTTCTTGAAGATGGTTATGAATCGGGACTAGCCCGAATGCGAATGATCCAGGAAGCCCAGCATTCAATCGATATTGCCTACTACGCTTTTGGAAAAGGAAAATCTACTGAACTTATTCTTGGAGCCTTGTTCGAAGCTGCTGACCGGGGTGTCAAAGTTAGAATCCTTCTGGATGGAATTTCTCATGGACTCAGAGGTCAATTAAGCAGTGTCCGTTATGCACTGGCATCACATGAAAACATTGAATTAAGGTACTACGAAACCTTTAAGCCATTTAAGCCCTGGACCTGGCATAACCGCCTCCATGACAAGATAATCACTGCAGATGGAAAGTTAGGCATCATCGGAGGAAGGAATATCGCCGATAAGTATTTAGCAAGCAATCCGCCGCCCAAGAATTATGTCTATGACCGGGATGTACTCATTTTCAATGCTGAACAGGAGAAAGATAGTGTTATCGTTGAAATGAAAGACTATATACATGAATTATGGACTCATCCGTATACGAGCGAAGTCTTTGCGGACCTTTCGAAAAGGCAAAAGGAAAAAGGAAAACGCGTCAGAGATACATTATTAAATCAATACAGCAAAGCTAATCAAAATAATGCCGATTTCGTTAATCCGGCCATCGATTGGAGCAAGTCTACAACACCTACTAAAAAAGTGTCCTTCATTCATAATCCAATCGAACGTTTCAATAAACACCCTTTTGTGTGGAGATCTCTAGTGGATATTGCTGCGAACGCCAATAAGTCGGTACTTATCCAGAGTCCCTATATTGTTCCTGCGGATGCCATGAAGGAATATGTACCAAAGAATATGGATTCAAAAGCTGATTGGACCATACTTACCAACTCGGTGACATCAACCCCGAATGTGATAGCTTTTTCCAGTTACTTGGCACTTAGGGATAGTATCGTTGAGACAGGGGCAAGGCTTTATGAATATTCAAAGCTTTATTCATTGCACGGTAAATCGGCTGTTTACGATCAGCGATTAAGTGCAGTTGGTTCCTTCAATCTGGATTCGCGATCTGCCTTTTTAAATACAGAATCGATAGTGATAATCGATGGTGAAGAATTTGCAGCGCAATTGACAGGGGCCATCGAGTCGAAAATCTCAGATAGTACACTCGTCGCGGACAATAAAAGATATATAGAACCACCTGAAGATAAGAAAAAGGAAGAATCTTTCTTTAAAGCGACCTTTTTAAATGCCCTTTCGAAAATAACGGTATATTGGAAAAGGTTCGTTTGAATGATGACGAAAAGACAGCAATCCAGTGATTGTTGTCTTTTAGTTTGGAGAAATAGTATACCAAGCTTGATGGAACGAAAGAAAATTATGTAAAATTCAACATATTGGAAACCTTAATTATTATAATGATAGAAATAAAGCTAACGCTATAAAATGAGTTTCTGAAAATATATGTATAGGAGGAGATTTATGAGTCAAAATGAATGTGATAGAAAGATTGAACAATTGATTCAGAAGTTTAATCCACAAATCAAGTTGCTTAGAACATGGAAGTTACAAGGTGGTGTGCCTGCTAATTAAAGGGGATGATTTCAACGCTTATCATCGTAACAGAATAGGTAAATTTTTTATGGGGATAATTAGCTAATCAACAGATGTGTAATTTTGCTATACTTAAGCAAGCTGATTGATGTTTTGGTCAGATAATTAAACTATCCTAAGGAGAACAGAAACATGCAAACTTTACAGCATCTATCGAAACATATTGTCTACCTGACTCCAGTGGGAGAAACTGATCGGCCCATTCTCGCCGCCGTTTCTGGAGCTAAGAAAACTATCATCATTGATGCCGGTAACTCTGTCCAGCATGCACAGCTTTTTCAGGACGAATTACTACAGGCTAATATAAGCGGGAATTTTCTTGTTCTTACCCATTCCCACTGGGACCATGTATTTGGTCTGGAGAATGTGAGAATACCGGTAATTTGTCAGGAGAAAACTTACAACAATATTAAGGATATGCAGCAGCTTTCATGGGAAGATCACGATCTTGATCAACGGGTCGAAGCAGGGATTGAGATTCCATTTTGTGCCGATGCAATCAAATTGGAACTCGGGACAAAGAGAAATATTGACCTGCCGTTGCCCGATATTATCTTTGAAACAGCGATTACCATTGATCTTGGCGATATAACCTGTGTAATTGAACACGTTGGCGGTGATCATGCAGCAGACTCTTGTATCATTTATGTTCCGGAGGAAAAAACATTATTTCTAGGAGATTGTCTTTATGCCAATCTTTATGCAGAAAAATGGAATTATACGGCTGAACAAGCTTTGCTGCTCATTAAGAAGATTGAAGCCTATGATGCCGATACATATATACTCTCCCATCACGAAAAGCCCAGCACGAAGCAGGAAATGGAGACCGAGCTAAAGCTAATGAAAGATTGTGCAAGGCTTGTCGTCAACTATCAGGGAAATCGTGATTTAATGGAGCAGGAATTGGCCAAGCAGCTAAACCGGAAATTAACCGAAAGTGAACTCGAAACAGTTGGTTTTTTTGTAAACGGATATGCTGAATAATTACGAGGACTAAAAGCGGCTATATATGGTGCTGAGTATGCCAAGGGCCAGACAATCACTTTTGTCCGACGTTACGGCCGATTGCTTTTTGTAATGATTAGATGGGAGATTTCATAGAGAACTTGAAGTCAGTGTATCTCTAAGTCATCTAATTATCCTTCAATAAAAGCCCCTTCGTTTTATCAACGAAGGGGCTTAAACAGCCAATTAATTATGAGCTTTTTCTAGAGCTAGTTTTATCCCAAAACCTATCAGTATCGCACCCGTTATTCCTTCAAAAATCGCTTGTGTTCTAGGCTTTTTCATAAAAGCACTAATCTGATTCAATAAATAGATATAAAATACAAACCACACTAAGGTTAATACGGTATACGTTAAACCCATTATAAGAAACGGTAAAAATGTATTGGTTCCATGGTCAACAAACTGTGGCAAGAAAGTTAAGAAGAAAACCGCCACTTTAGGATTCAGCAGGTTGGTAAGGAACCCTTGCTTAAAGTAAGACTGGTTTTCATACTTATTTTTGACAGCCGTTTCAGTGGTTGCTGCCACTTCCTTGTTTTTTAATCCCCATAACGTCTTGATGCCTAGATATACCAAGTAAACGGCACCGACGTATTTGAAAATAGAAAATAATAAAGCGGATTTTACAATGATTGCTGAAAGGCCAAACACTGCAGCTGATGTATGAATAAGAAGTGCGCAACACGTACCAAACATCGTCTTGAAACCTCCCGTTGTCCCAACGGTAACGGTATTCCTTGTTGTTATTGCTGTATCTGGACCAGGTAGAATAATGAGAAGAATACACGTAATCACAAACAAATAAAAGTTTTCCATTTATGGACCTCCATTCAAAGATGAAAATTCTAAAAATTGTTACATTTAATTTAACATAAATGAACGTAGTTTGGGGAGGTAAATAAGTAAGCCGAATTCCTGTAAGTAGTAGTTGTGATCATGTGAAAAAACTATGAAACACAGCATTAATAACCTCTTAAATAAAGAATGGACTGAAATCTATCTATGATTTTGATTTTTTTTTATCGAACTAAGGGAGGAGATAAAAATGTTATGGGAAATTTTCTATACGTAGGGGATGAATAGCAATTCTCCATGGGCAGCTTAATTAAAAAAGATAAAAAACAAGCCGAATCATTTTTGTGACTCGGCTTGTTTTTTTATTTAAATCTAGTGAAAATCTATCTATTTCTTTTTAGGGTAATTTTTTCAACACCGCACGTACCGGACTTCCATCTGCTTCAACTAATGGAAGTGGGAGGGCTGCCAATTCATAATCCCCCGGTAACACATCATCTAATACAAGCCCCTCCAAAATGTGAATTCCATGCTCAGCAAGTTCATGATGGGCAGACAGTTCTTTACTATCTAATGGATCTACTGATGGTAAATCAAGACCAATAAGACGAACACCGAGTTCTGAAAGATAAGCCGCTAATTCTGGTTGGATATGAGGAATAGTTTGTGGAAACACACGACGATCCTTCCAGGCATCTGTGCGAATTAACAGACGGGTCACTCCTTCTAAATCTATACTGGATAATTCATGGACTCCTATGCTTGTCTTGTTTGGTAAATGGATGACTCGGGCACTTCCAATATATAAATCGAGATCCAGTTCAATCACTCTTTTTCCATCATTATCAAAATGAAAAGGTGCATCAATATGAGTACCAGTGTGTATACTCATATTGATTTGACCTACGTTGACAGATCCACTCTCTTCTTTACTCCAATTGACCTTGTATGAGAAAGGTGTATCTCCAGGCCAGACTGCGACATTTTCATCCAGACGTTGTGAAATATCAATCCATGTACCCATGTATCTTACCTCCATCTCTTCTGGCTATTGCTTTCTTTGCCACTTTTTCAAAAAGAATAACGTACTTAATTTCTTCTTAAAGCTTCGTTCTTAGACTCCATAGTTCTGGGAAAAAGTGTTGGTCTAGAGCTCTTTTTAAATACGTAACACCTGATGATCCACCAGTTCCTTGTTTATGACCAATAATTCTTTCCACAGTACTCATATGATTAAAACGCCATAATTGCTGTTGATTGCCAATGTCCACTAACTTCTCGGCCAACTCATATAAGTCCCAATATTGCTCGACATCGCGGTAAACTGTCAGCCACGCTTCTTCTACACTGGTATTTGGTTCATATCTTTGTGACCAATCCCTATTAATAGCTTCTTGATCAACAGGTAGTCCACGGGCCACAAGAGCATTAATCGCCGCGTCATAAATACTTGGCTTATGAAGAGCCTGCTGCATTTGCTCGTATAGATCTGTCTGATGTTGATAGACTGATAGCGTATGAACATTTTTGTTACCTAGTGCAAATTCAATCAAACGATTCTGATAAGATTGGAATCCAGAAGATTGTCCTAGTTTATCCCTAAACTCCATGTATTCAGCCGGTGTCAAAGTTGAAAGGACACTCCATGACTGAATCAGTTGCTGCTGAATTCTCGAAACGCGTGACAACATTTTAAACGAGGGTTCCAAATTGTTTTGGCGTATACACTGAGTAGCAGCTGTCAACTCATGTAAAATGAGCTTCATCCATAATTCACTCGCTTGATGGATAACGATAAATAGCATTTCATCATGATGATCGGAACATCTATGTTGACTAGTTAAAATCTTATCAAGGTGGAGATAATCTCCGTAAGACATCGATTTTTGAAAATCGGTTTGAATTTCTTTCTCTAGACCAGTTATTGTTTGTTCATTGGTATCCATATTCTTCATTCCGCAATCCCCCCACTTTTCATATTCAAAAAACTGTGATTTCTCCATACTAGTTATTCCGTCATTCTATTCTATCTTCTCTTCCAGAGATTCCTCCACTACATTATGATTACTATTTCTTCTTTTCGAAACAAAATAAGCGACAGATAAAAATAGTAACCAAGGAATCCCGAATTGAAGCATAATTTTGAAATCTGTAAACCATGTCGTAATCATTAAGCTAAATAGAAGAACGGCTCCTAGTATCGTTAAATAGGGAAAACCGATCATCCTTACCGGTAATTTGCGTCCGCCTGTTTTCTCCCATTTCACCCTGAAAAACAAATGAGAAATGAAGATGATAAGCCATGTGAACATAGCACCGAACATGGAAATTCCCATCATGAATGCATAGGAGGAACCAGGAAGTAACGCATGAACGCCTGCAGCAATAAGAATCCCGGTTGTAGAGACAGCAAGTGCTTTTGCCGGAACACCCCTTTTGTTTAGGTTTCCTAAAAAGCTGGGTGCATGTTTTCCACGCGCCAATGAAAACATCATACGAGTTGAAGCATAGAGCTGAGCATTCATGGCAGATAAAGCAGCCGTTAAAATAATAAAGTTCATGATCCCGGATGCACCTGGAATGTTCAAGATTTCCATCACTTTTACGAATGGACTCTCCTCGATCCCAGCCGTTTTCCACGGAACGATCATCAACATGATTCCAATTGTCAACACATAGAAGGTGGATAAACGGAAGACAGTCGCTTTCAATGCTTTTGGAACAGCTGCATCTGGATCTTTTGCTTCTCCTGATGTAACCGCTATCATTTCAGTACCAAGAAAGCTGAATAAAGAAATAAATACGGCTATCCACATTCCCTTTAAACCAAATGGGAAAAAACCTCCTTCATTCACAAAGTTTTCCGGCCCTATATGTGGCTGTTCGGATGAACCGAATAGTACATAGGCTCCAAGGAGAATAAAACCAACAATGGCACTTATTTTAATAAAGGAGAACCAATACTCAAAAGTAGCGAATGTATTCACGCTGGTAGCATTTACATAAATCAGGACACCTGCAAACAACAAAATCCATACGATTCCCGGCACGGTCGGAAACCAATAATTCATATACACGCTGACTGCACTTACTTCAACCCCAACTGCCAGAACATTGCCAATCCAATAGGAATAGCGGACAAGATAGCCTGCCATAGGAGTCATGTACTTTTCAGCAATAGCTCCAAAAGAACCGGAAGTAGGATGGGCAACCGTCATTTCGGCTAAACAGCCCATCAACAGCAAAACAATGAACGCCCCGAGTGCATAGCTGAGCAATACACTTGGCCCTGCCGCTTGAATTGCAAGCCCGCTGCCAAGGAATAGCCCTGTCCCGATGGCACAGCCCATCGCGATCATGGAAAGCTGATTTGTTTCTAAATCACGTTTTAACCCTTTCTCCGGCCCATCTTTAAAGTTCAATTGAGTATTTTTGTTCTCCATAGTTCATCCCCTTTTTATCCAAAAAGATTTTATCCTACCCTAATAGGCAGTGAGTTTCCACCTCTTTAAGCGTAGGCTAACCGAATATAATAACCGACTGATTCGACACTAACCATTAGAGGGATGAGCCTCATCTGGTGGAATTCCATGTTATGCGACCACTTCACGCTCATTCTTGAATTTTTCATATTGTTTTTTTGTCATGATTTTTTTGAGAATTTGTACAACTTCCCAAACTTCTGCATAGGAAGTATAGAGTGCAACTGGAGCAAGACGAATGATGTTTGGTGCTCGGAAATCCGGAATCACACCGTTTTCTTTCAATGCCTTACAAATGCGTGCAGCTTCTTTATGCTCGAGGCTCACATGACCTCCGCGACGTACGTCTTCTCTAGGAGTTCCAATGAAAAACCCCAGGTCTTTCAACTCGAGTTCGATTAAGTCTATTAAATATTGATTAATTTTAAGAGATTTTTCCCTAATATTCTCTATACCAGCTTCTATAAACATTTCTAAAGACCCAATCAAAGGTGCACAACTTAATACATGTGGCGTTCCAATTTGATAAGCGCCTGCTGATTCAGCTGGTGTTAATGTATGTTCCATATCGAATTGTTTATCTTTTCTAGACCCGAACCATCCAGCCAATCCAGGCATCGTTCCAAAATGTTTTCGATTTACATATAAGCCGCCAACACCGCCAGGACCGCCATTTAAATGTTTATAATTGCACCAATATGCAAAGTCAACATCCCATTCACTGAATGAATGCGGGATCGCTCCAATAGAATGACATCCGTCAAATCCAATTAATATTCCTCTTTTATGAGCTTCATCAGTTAATCGTTTCATGTCCAATATTTGACCGCTGCGGTACAGTACTGTTGGCAAGATGATTAAAGCAATATCATCGGTCATTGCTTCGATAATATCATCCTCTTCTAAAAATCGGCCATCCCGACTTTTCACGCGGATGAGATCGGTTTCCGGATCGTATCCATGTGTACGAAGCTGACTTTGAAGAGCATAAATATCAGTCGGAAAGGTTAATTCATCTGCTAAAATTTTTGTACGCATTCCTTTAGGCTTATAAAAAGTAGCTACAAGTTGATGCAGATTTACAGTTGTCGAGCCTGTTACAATAACTTCCTCAGGAGAAGCTCCCACTAATTGGGCAATCTTCGCGCCCAATTTCTCTGCCATGAAAAACCATGGGTGATTCCCTTGTGTCCATCCATCAATCCCATGTTCTTTCCAATCTTCTAAGGATTCCAAAAGAGTACGTTCAGCTCTTTTCGAAAGAAGCCCCAATGAGTTTCCATCCATATAGATCGAATTTGGCTTTAAATAAAACTCTTCACGATAACAACGAAGGGTATCTTCTTTATCCATTTGTTTTGCGTAATCTAATGTGTGTTGAAAGCCGTTTGAAAGCATAATTATCCTCCCTTATTCTATTTTTCTTATAATTCTAGGAGAATCGTACCAAAGAATATGACACGATGTCAATAAGTTAATTCAGAAAATTTTAAACATTAAATTATTCAAATGTTTTTTATTTTTATTGAAATCCTTTATGCTAGAAGATAAGGGGAGGAATAGGAATGGATAATGGTAAAGTAGGGGATAAACGACATTTGCGCTCAATTATGACACGTCAAAAGTTATTAGAAGCTGCAAAGGAAATATTTCTTGAAGAAGGTTTTCAAGCTGCGGTTATTTCCCAAATGATCAAAAAGGCAAACATCGGGTATGGAACGGCCTATGTTCATTTTAAAGGAAAAGAGGATCTTTTAATTGTATTAATGGAGAATGTTATGGAGCAATTTTATGAAATTGCCGAGACCTCTTTCTTTCCAAAATCGAAGGACGAAGCAGAACGTATTATAAATAAACAAGCTAATGCTTTTTTAAAAATGGCAGAGGCTGAACGCAATATGATGCAAGTTTTCGAGCAGGCTATTGGGATTTCAACTGTTATCTCAGATAAATGGAAGGCAATCCGTGTAAAGTTTATACAGCGAATTTCAAAGGACGTTGCCTATGCACAGCAAAATGGGCTAGCAAGAGCTGAATTAAACCATGAGCTTGTTGCAAGAGGTTGGTTTTTCGCAAATGAAATGTATCTTTGGGAAATTGTCCGAAACGAACATCAGAGTTCTGTCGAAGAAATTGCTAAAACCATCACGTCTGTTTACGTCGAAGGTCTTTATCTATAACTTTATTTTTAGACAATAAGCAATGAATATATATTTTACTAAAAGCATGCATGTCAAGTAATCTTCCGGTTTTACAGTCGGAAGATTTTATTTTATTTAATCAAGGTTTTACAGCTACTTTAAAGGCTTTCCCACTACACACCTCTTATCGGAAAACTTCTTATACAAGCACTTATAACCAAAACCAGCTGAATTCACGAGTAAAGCAGCCAAACTCACGAGTAAAACAGCCAAACTCACGAGTAAAGCAGCCAAACTCACGAGTAAACCTCTCAAATTCAATAAAGCAGCCAAACTCACGAGTAAAACGACTGAATTCACGAGTAAAGCAGCTAAACTCACGAGTAAACCTCTCAAATTCACGAGTAAAGCAGCCAAACTCACGAGTAAAACAACCCAACTCACGAGTAAACCTCTCAAATTCACGAGTAAAACGCCGAACTCACGAGTAAACCTCCCAAATTCACGAGTAAACCTCTCAAATTCACGAGTAAAGCAGCCAAATTCACGAGTAAACCTCTCAAATTCACGAGTAAAACGCCGAACTCACGAGTAAACCTCTCAACTCATGAGTAAAACTCCAAACTCACGAGTAAACCTCCCAAATTTACGAGTAAAACGCCCAACTCACGAGTAAACATCTCAAACTCACGAGTAAAACAACCCAACTCACGAGTAAACCTCTCAAATTCAGGAACAAAACGCCCTCATTAGTGTGAGGCTTAGTACCACTACGCCTTAAGTCTTACTTAAAAATATAGCTAAGGCTCATTATACGAACTTGCAAAACTAGATAAGATAGAAACAAGGAAAGGAGGACGAAAACAATGAAGAAATTTGGTTTATTTATTGTAGGGCTGATCGCATTATTTATCTTGCTAGCGAATGTGGGTCCATTAATCAGCTTGGCGATTTGCTTGGCTATTCTATATTTTGGATTCAAACAGTTCATGAAGTCCGAATCGACAGGAGCCAAAATTGCCTGGGGATCAATCTCCCTTATCGTGCTAATAGTTGCTGTTTCTCATATCCCAGCGATATTAGGACTAGTAGCAGCTTACGTTCTTTACCTCGTCTATAAAAAATGGAATGAAAATGATGAAATTGTATCGAAAGAAACAGACCCATTCTCGAATTTTGAAAGAGAGTGGAAAGAGTTAAATAAAAACTAGGAGAAGGGATGGAATTGGAATGAGTAATCTATTTTCAAGAATGAAACAAACGATTTCAGCGGATTTTCACGACTTGTTGGATAAAAAGGAGCAAAAAAATCCAATTGGAATGTTAAATCAATATCTGCGTCAATGTGAGCAGGAGGCAGAGAAGGTAGGAAAGCTGGTTGAACGTCAATATCTACTGAAAGAAGAGTTTACTCGTGAATATAGTCAAGCGCAAAATCTAGCCGAAAAGCGTAAACATCAGGCTGAAATTGCTAAGCAGGCTGGAGAAATTGATTTAATGGAATTCGCCTTAAAGGAAAACCTACACTATGAAGATCGGGCGCTAAGTTTGAAGGAAGCGCAAAAAAGTGCAGAAGTTCAGTTAAATGAACTGGAGCGGAAATATGAAGAAATGAAGCATAAGCTCAAGGATATGCATCTTAAGAGAATGGAACTGATGGGCAGGGAGAATATTGCCCGGGCAAACCACCGGATCAATCGGGTTTTGAATGCTGGTAGCTCCGATGCCAAACCGATAGCGAAGTTTGATGAAATGGAGCAATATATAGATCGTATTGAGAATCAAGTCCATTCAGATTATAATCGACATACTATCGATGCCAGGATTGTCCAGCTTGAAAAGGAAATGGAACAGAAAGAAGCTTAGTCGATTTTTTATTAAAGCTTTGCTGTTATCCCCCAACTGCTTGGAATCGAAGGTGGGGGAAAACAGTCTGTTAGAACGTGATATATTCATGGTATTCTTAAAAGGCACGGGTTCCTGTGCCTTTTAAGAATATCATGACAATTTACAGAGGAGGCGAACCGATGTTGAACAAAATGAAAACGGATTATATGGGCTGGATCTTTCTCATCGGAATCGTCCTGCTTATTTTAGAGATTTCATTTAAGGGTGGAGGTCTCCTTTTTTCCCTAGCATTTTCAATTGGACTTATCTATTTAGGAAGGAAATTTTCAAAACGGACAATCGGGAAAATCCTTTTTTTTATAGGTATAATATCTCTTATTATTACTGTCCTGAATATGTTCGTCTTTAGATTTTTCCTAATAGCAATTCTTATTTATCTATTACTTCTTTATTATCAATCGAAAAAAAATCCTGATTGGATCAATCCCGTTTTAACCAATGAGGGGTTTGACGAAGAACAGATCAATAAAGAACGATTATTGAAAACGAATTATCTGTTTCAAAATAGGTTGTTCGGTCATCAACAAACGACCGAACATGTATATGAATGGAATTCCGTAAATGTTCAGGGTGGGGTCGGTGATACAGTTATTGATTTAAGCCGGACGATTTTACCGAAAGACGACGCTGTCATTTCCATCAGAAATATAGTTGGTAATATCACAATCCTAGTACCGTATGGTATTGAAATCAGAGTCCATCATTCGGTCATTGCAGGTAGAGCACGGATTTTTGAAAATAAGCCTGAATCCAGGGTATTTAATCAAATCTATTCCTATCAAACGGAAGGGTTCAATGAAACGGATCAAAAGGTTCATATCATCACTTCTATCTTAGTTGGGGATTTAGAGGTGAAGCGGGTATGAGTATACTGACACGTCAGATATTGAGTGCCCTTTGTGTTTCTTTCGTCCTTTCCCTTGCCTTGCCGGCAGCGGTTTTCTTTGTTTTTCCTTTATCTGACTGGAGATTATTGTGGGATAAAGTGGTCATGGGGTTACCCTTCGTCATATTCCTGCCAAGTCTGGTCATTACGGTAGGGCTGATCTATGGAGTCGTTTCAGGGATGTTTTGGAAGAGGCAGCTGCAAAGGATGGATGAAGGGCTTTATTTACTTGAACAAGGCCGCTTACCTTCGCAGCAGGAAATGTATCCAGTCCAAGAGATGGCTAAAATGGTTGAACGGATGAATCAGATCCAAAAGCATATCAATGAGCAGACAAAATTATCTCAAAAAATGGCGAATGAAAAGGCCATTGATCAGGAGAAACAGATCCAGGAAATTGTTTCACAGGAACGAAACCGTTTGGCGCGGGAACTGCATGATTCAGTGAGCCAGCAATTGTTTGCCGCTTCGATGTTCATGTCGGCCATTACAGAGTCACAATCTAATATGGAAAAAACGGAAATGAAACAATTCAAGGTAGTGGAAGAGATGATCCATCAATCTCAGCTCGAGATGAGGGCTTTATTGCTGCACCTGAGACCCGTTGCGTTAAAGGGAAAATCATTGCAGGAAGGAATGAAGGAGCTCCTCGAGGAATTGGGCCAAAAAGTGACGATGGATATAAATTGGAAGATGGAGCCCGTTACTCTGGATAAGGGGATTGAGGACCATCTGTTTCGGATTTTACAAGAATCGATTTCCAATACACTAAGACATGCAAAAGCGAGCTCGCTTGAAGTGCTATTGATCGTTCGTGATGAGTTGATCATTTTACGGATTACGGATGATGGCATCGGCTTTAACGTCGAGGAGTCGAAAACCGGATCATATGGTCTGCAAAACATGCATGAACGAGCTGTTGAATTAGGCGGAACGATGAAACTGGTAAGTGTTCCGAATAAAGGAACACAACTTGAAGTGAAAATCCCATTATTAAATACAGGAGGTGATCATGATGATTAAAGTATTATTTGTCGATGATCATGAAATGGTAAGAATAGGGGTATCTGCCTATTTATCCGCACAGGCAGATATCGAAGTGATTGGTGAAGCGGACAATGGTTTGAAAGCTGTTGAACTAGCGATGGAGTTGCGTCCAGATATCATTTTGATGGATTTGGTTATGCCAGAAATGGACGGCATAGAAGCGACTAAACGAATTATTGAAAAATGGCCTGAAGCAAAAATCATCATTGTGACAAGCTTCCTGGATGACGAAAAAGTGTATCCGGCATTGGAAGCCGGGGCGACAAGCTATATGTTGAAAACATCAAAGGCGAGCGAGATTGCGAGAGCCGTCCGTTCCACCTTTCAAGGGCAAAGTGTACTTGAACCTGAAGTGACCGGGAAAATGATGGAAAAGTTACGTCGCCCTCAGAAAACCCAACTTCATGAACAATTGACAAACCGGGAAATGGAAATTTTGCTGTTGATGACACAAGGGAAAACGAATCAGGAAATTGCGGATGACCTATACATAGCCCTGAAAACAGCCAAAGTACATGTTAGCAATATATTAAGTAAGCTTGCGGTGCAGGACCGCACCCAAGCAGTGATTTACGCATTTAAACATTCGCTCGTTCAAGAAGAAGAGTGATATTGAAAAACCGGCTTCAATTTTCAGGGATTTATAAAAATGATAGACAAGACGAACAAAACAAGTACTCCCTAATTTGTTTCTCCATGCTAATGTTAACGGCTGCCCCTTATTTCGCTAACGGAATGCAAAAAGAGCATGTTTTGATTAAGTTTAATCAAAACATGCTCTTTTTTATACAGTTATGTTTTCAGATTATATAGCTTCCTCTGCAGTATCGAGCCTCTTGCCATATATCCGATAAAGAACCAAGGCAAATACCATTCCTATAAAGGAGATGGAGGAGATGAACAGGTAAAGAGTCTTGCCTCCGAAAGCCCCATATATTGCTCCGCCTATATAAGAAGCCATGATTCCCGAAACTCCAAAGAACAATAGCGCCAGTACGGTCTGGCCTGTGGCACGCCACTCCACCGGAACAATCCGATACAGGTACTGAATGGCAGCAGAGTAGAAGATCGGGAAAGTCAATAGCTGCATGACTTGCAAATAAGCTAATAGATGTGGATCGGTAATCCAGGCAGAGACGAAGTAACGAATAAAGAAAAACGCAGCTGCGAACGAAATAATAATGATTTCCTTACCTTTACGCAGCCACCAGAAGCTTAAGGCGAAAACAACAATTTCACTTCCTGCTGCTAAGAACCAGGTCAAGCCTACAAGCTTGGCACTTCCTCCAAGTTCACGGATATATACTCCGAGGAAAGTATCATTCATCCTTGCTGGAACAGCACAGATAAAGACCAATAACAAGAAAAGAAGAGTCTCTTTATTACTGAAAAAATGCTTAAGGCTCTTTAAGGTGACAGGTTTCCCTGAAACGGGTGCATCAGGCATCATCCAGCTGACAATGAAACTGATCAAACCTATGACGGCAAAAAGGAAGGCCAGGCTGTTTGCTCCGAAAGATGACATAACATAGCCAGTGATCAGCGAGATGACCGCATAACCCAATGCACCATATGTCCGGATGGAACCATAACTGATCCCAGATTTTTCCGCAATCGTAAAGTTGAGGCTTTCCGTCAGGGGATCAATCGGCATCAGAAAGAAATATAGCAGCATGGCAAACAGGATGAGTTGAAGATAACTGCTTGAGTCATATAGAAAATATCCGATTACGCTCGAGAAAAAGATAAGTAACAACAGGACTTTACGTATAGTCCTCGTTTTGTCGCTGATCATTCCCCATAAAGGCTGGGTAATGAGGGTGACAAAACCTCCTGTACCAATGATGAATCCGATTTGGGCTGGACGCAAACCTTGATCAGCCAGATAGACTGGGAGAAACGGAATGAAAATGGCAAGCAGTCCAAAATATAAAAAGTTAAAACTTTTTAATAATCGTAGTGCTTTCATAAAAAGTATGATACCTCACGTGTTCTATAGATTGGTTTAATTTCAACTTTGTTATTGTAACATTGATGACAGTTTTTGAAAAAATAGATTTTATTTTTATGGATGGAAATAGACAGATAGAGTTGGTTTCGAGAGGTTCTGGACCCATGAGGGTAAGATGCCTTTCAAAATGACATCGAGGAATTCCCCTATGCTATCCTTTGCTTTCCAGCTTGAATGAGCTAGGTTTCTTTTGTTAGTCCTGTTCATGACGTCTAGTTGAATGGTTTGAAAAAGGTGGTTTCTTGGGATTTTTTTAGTACGGGTTATTGATTTTTGTGTACCTCGATAAATCTTGGCTATTTTTGATTGAAAATATAAAAGTCTTTTTTTAGATGGAAATTTCCAGTTTGAATTGAATGCTTTCCTTTTGATATGCCATAACCGTTTTCCCTTAACTCTCGTGCTTGATTATCGGTAATAATGATATGCAGTCTTTTTACGTTCCAAGACGGACACATTCTCTAAAAAAATTATTGTAAAGGACTTAACTAGAATATATCAGTGACATTATACTAACCAAAAAAGTACAGCATTGTGTTGCTATGTGAATTCTTCAATCTTTATACACTTTAAGAGATTTCTTTATCTCATAGAGTCTTTCCTGAACGACTTTCTCAAATTCGTAATTCTGCTGCAATAAGAATATATTCCTTGCCTCTTCATACCCTTTTGTGGCACTTTCCATGTTGTTCATTGACTGCAAGGATTGGGCACGTTGATATAAAACTTCTCCCAATAGGTACATAGATTCTTCCCGGGTTAAAATTTGAATAGCGTCAGAGCAAATTTTTATAGATTCATAATATTGTGCGTCCTTATGTAAGGATTTTGTCAATCCGTAATGAATCCGGACTTTAATTCTATAATTCATTGAAGTTTTTGGAAGTTGTTGAAATTGCTTAAGGGCATCTTCGTAAGTGGCAATTGACTTTTTATATTCAGTAATTTCGTTATAAATAATGGCTTTGCTATTCAAAATTTCTATTTTTTGAGCAGAAAAAATATGAAAATGAGTAGATAAGTCTAAGGCTCGATCTAAAAAATCTAGGGATTTCAATATATCACTATCACAATAATATGCTACGATCCCCAAATGCCAGAGGATGAATTGTTTATTGATAGATGACTGGAAATCTGCATGGTATTGTTCTGCTTCGAGAATCCGTTTTACCTGCCGATACTCTCTATTTCTAATTGAAACCCTTACTTGAGATTTCACTTCCTCACTATATTCCATTCGGTCTGAATAAGTTTCTAAAAGTATATCTTCAATGCTGATACCTAAACGTAATGAGAGCTCATATAAAGTAGTCGCTAATGGAATGACTTTCCCCTTCTCTATGTTGCTTAGTTGTGCTTGAGTAATGATTCCCTCTGCCATAACTTTTTGTGTTATACCTGACCTTTTTCTTAAAGTGTAGAGAACATTTCCAAGCTTAAAAGGAATACTTGCATCCATTTTATCAACTCCTAAAAATATAAATACTTTTATATTTTTTTATGTATTTCATTGGAAACACCAAAAATATATCGAAAAAAATACCCTGTAGCAGTCACGCAAGAAAAATGTACCATATTTGGATGGTTTATACTAGTTGTATCAATCAATATCGGGAGGTTAAGGTATATGAAAAAAATATTAGTATCTGGGTTCTCCATTCTATTAATGCTAGCAATGGTTTTACAATTCGATTCAAGCGTCAAATTGGCTGTAGATGATCGGCCTACAATAAATGATCTGCCGAATCAGCATGAAAAGATTTAAATACCAATATGAACCTATGTTAAAAAAGGAAGATGCCTAAAGGGGAATTTAAATAAAATAAATAAAAAAAGGATTATATATATGAAAATAAATAAGGATCAATTATTGATTATAACCATTTCTTCATGTGTTATAGCTAGTGTGATGTCTACGTCCATGTTGACGATTGCATTCCCTAATCTTGTAGACTATTTTAATATTTCTTATTCCACGCTTCAAATTAGAAATATTCTATTCTTTTCTTTTTTCGCATTTCTCATTCCGCTTTTTGGTAAAGTGGCGGATGTATTAGGCGCAAGAAAATTGTTGATATTTGGCCTATCGCTATTCATCACATCAACCATTCTTAGTGGGACCACAAATAATTGGAATTTGTTCTTGCTCTACCAGACGCTTCAGGCAATTGCAGATGCAATGGTAGTACCTGCACAGGTATTATTAATCAGGCAAAGTTTTAAGGATAATAAATTAGGGTGGGCTTTTGGATGGTTTTCCGGAGTTTTAGCGACTGCCACACTTATTGGACCAGCTGTTGGTGGTTTGGTAATAAAATATTACTCTTGGCAAATGATATTTGGAGTATTGATTATCATAAGTTGCATATCCTTAATTCTTGTATTAATGGTAACTCCCAAATCAAAAAAAAGAATCACGGCAAACCTTCATTTACCTTTAAAAAACAGTTTGGCTTTACTAGTTATGGTAATCAGTTTTCAATTCATATTCAATGATGATATTAGTGTAGTGGAACGGTCGCTTTCTATTGTTGTTACGATATTGAGTTTAATTTTATTTATATTTTATGAACGGGCAAACCACGGAAATACTTCTTTGCTTCCAAGAAAGGCAATAAAAAACACCATTTTTATCTCTTCAATCATAAGAATATTCGTTCTTTTTCTCATCACAAATGTAATAGTGCTTTACATTCCAAGTTACATGCGGGATGTACACAATATTCAACCAGATATTGTTGGCTATATCATTATGGCAGATTCGATACTGGCGGTTTTGTTATCTGGGTATGCCGGTAAACTTGCAGATTTAAAAGACAATAGAAACCTTTTACTTTTATCTATTTCGATTTCCATAATTGGAATGGTAAACCTTACTTTGACAATGTTTAATGGCAGCTTAATTTTCTTTATATTTGCATTTCTCCTTTTTGGATTGGCCGGTGTCATTTCCATGCCCACACAAAATAAAATTGCTATGTTGTCCGTTCCTGAGGAAGAAACAGGGGTTTATATGGGTTTGTTCCAGATGGTACAGTTTGGAACTGGGGCTTTCGCTGCGGGGGTATTCAACACTTTTCTGGACTATGGTACTGACCAAGGTGAATTTTCCCAAGTTGGTTTTTCATACGTGTTAATCATTTGTATAGGATTATATTTGGTGGCTATAGGAACAGTCGTTTATGATAAAAGGCTTCTAAAGAGCAATATAAAATTGTCTTTGAAAGAAGAAGTATAATTCTCGTTTATCTGAAAGTGAAATATACCAAGAAGAGACAGATTTGAAGTGATTTTAAGGAGGTGAAACATATGACTAAGCAAGTGGAAAAAACACAAGCGGAAAAGCTAGTGGAAAACCTTGAAGTAATCGAAGCTAAAGAGCTAGAAGTAGGGAGTGCATTTCATGCGTTCCGTTTCAGTGCAGTGACGGACGCAGAAAAATAGATTAAAGCCTAGGAGTTACAGGCAATCCATTACAAATGTTAAGGAGGTGAAACATATGACTAAGCAAGTGGAAAAAACACAAGCGGAAAAGCTAGTGGAAAACCTTGAAGTAATCGAAGCTAAAGAGCTAGAAGTAGGGAGTGCATTCCATGCGTTCCGTTTCAGTGCAGTGACGGACGCAGAAAAATAGATTAAAGCCTAGGAGTTACAGGCAATCCATTACAAATGTTAAGGAGGTGAAACATATGACTAAGCAGGTGGAAAAAACACAAGCGGAAAAGCTAGTGGAAAACCTTGAAGTAATTGAAGCTAAAGAGCTAGAAGTAGGGAGTGCATTTCATGCGTTCCGTTTCAGTACAGTGACGGACGCAGAAAAATAGATTAGAGCCTAGGAGTTACAGGCAATCCATTACAAATGTTAAGGAGGTGAAACATATGACTAAGCAAGTGGAAAAAACACAAGCGGAAAAGCTAGTGGAAAACCTTGAAGTAATCGAAGCTAAAGAGCTAGAAGTAGGGAGTGCATTTCATGCGTTCCGTTTCAGTACAGTGACGGACGCAGAAAAATAAGTTAGATCCTAAATCCATAAAGGTGATTCAAAGAGAGTGTTAGCTTTTTAAAAACTAGCACTCTCTTTGGATAAATAAAAGGAGAATTTCTTTAGATGAAAAATTCAGATGCTATGGTAGTTTTTCCTCCTCTAACTGAAGCCAGGCTCTTTCCTTATTTAAGTTTACCTATGATTACTAGTTTTTTGAGAAACAAGGGAATGAGTGTAAGTCAAATTGATTTAAATATTGAATTATGCCATACCCTATTTAGTGAAGATTGTTTAGCTGAATATGTGAGTATCAATGAAAATGGAAGTAAAGACTTAAAATTGATATATAAAGTCGAAATGGCTAAATACTTATTCAAAGAACAAAAGCAACTTTACAATAATGTATTTATTGAGAAAAGATCGTCTGATTCATTGAAGTATGACGTTCGGTTGGTGAGACAAGGCATAGAGCTACTACTAGTAAATTCATTTTTAAAACTTGAGATTACCTCATTGGAAGAAATCCTTGAATCGGTAAGGAATTTTAGTTGGAAAAAAAGTGATATAGCAACAAAGGTTTTATACGAAAATATCAAAGAAAAAATTCTTAACGATAAGCCCAAAATCTTCGCGCTTTCTATCGCTTACTATAGCCAAATATTACCTTCCCTTTTAATATGCAAGTGGATTAGAGAACTTTCCCCTAATACCCACATTATTATGGGTGGGCAACAAATCATGATTCGTCAATCATCTTTCTTTAGCCTAAATGGATTAAATCAATTTGTGGATTCATTAGGAATATCAGCCGGTGAAGAAACATTATTCATGTTAAACAGGTATTTGAAAAACGATTGCCAAATCGGGGAGGTGCCGGATATTGTTTGGCTTAATGAAAAAAATGTTGAAAATGTCCCATCTAAGTCTGCATATAGGATCACCGATGCCTTACCACCTGATTTTTCTGATTTACCGTACAAAAACTATTTAGATGAAGAAGTGCATATGTCTTTGATTACATGTGTGGGGTGTTACTGGGGACGATGTACTTTTTGTTCATATGGTAATAGATCAAGAAAAGAAAAAAGTTATCAGCAGAAAACGGCAAGGCAAGTAGCAAGCGAGTGCGAGGATATCATTAACAATTATGGGGTTAATAGAATTAATTTCATAGATGAGAATACTAATTTGCGGCTTGTCGTCAATGCAGTCAAAATACTTAAATCTAGAGGTTATGAAATTAAATTCAGTACACGAAACCGTCTTGAGAATGTGTTGTTAGACGCTGAATTTTGTTTTGAACTAAGTAATTTAGGTTGTATTTTAATGTCTGTTGGCTATGAAACCAATTCTCAAAGGATTTTAGACTCCTTGGATAAAGGAGTGCATTCTAGTAACTATCAACAGATAATAGATAATTTACATAATGCCAACATTACGCTGCGAATGTCTATCATTGGTGGCTTACCTGGTGAAACCGAGGATGAAATTGAATGTTCTGAGGAATTTTTACTTAAAAATCAAGATAAAATTGGCATCGACGTCATGCAAATGCTTGTTTTAGAACCCGGTACTTATATTTATGAAGATACAAATAATCCTGATATCCATATTCAATCAAGCAAAAATCTAAGAGGGAACAAATTACTCAATTATGGGATGGGTAGAATGGGCGCTACATTTCAATACTCTGACGGAATAACGTTTGAAGAAAAGCTGAATAGATTCTTGCAACTGCATAAAAATGTCAACCCACAAAAGAATGATGAGCTTCCTCCTGATAAATACAAAAAGGAAGGACCGGATATCACTTCAAATACCTTATTGATAAACCCATGGACTAAAATCATTAAGTTAGATAAAACGTATATCATGGATTTTGTATGGCAAAGAATCTTCTTAGTGCCAGAATCCTTAGAAGTATTCGGAAACACACTGATAATGAGCAAAGCAGACGATAAAAAGTACCTAGAGTATTTTGTCGAAAAAGGTGTGATTAGCCTTAAATAAAATAACTTATGGGGAGGAAAGACTAATGAGCACAGTCTATCAGAAAATAAAATTTCCAAATGTAAAGGAAAAGCTTGGACTTGGTTTAGGCATGGATTTACCTTGGGGGGAAGATATAGGTTTTTCCAGCAAAGGGGACCATGACGACATCACGCCTAAGATGAAAGGCTTTTTTCAAAATTATAAAGACGAGTTTAACTATATTTTCTTTGCTTTTCAACCGAAAAATAGAAGTGTGTTAAAAGCCGAGGATTACTTTGATGCCTATGATAGATTATTCGAAGCCAATCCACATCTTAAGGCGAGAGCATTCCATCAAACGATTTTAAATATGGGGGCTACCGAATATTACAAAAAATCTGAAATCATAGAATTTACTAATAAGATTATAGAAAGATATAACATAAGATGGATTGTAGAAGATCTTGGCCTGTGGTCAATAAAAGGGAAAACCGTCCCTTTCCCCTTACCACCATATATGACACCAGCAGGATTGGAAGCTTGTATAAAGAACATCAACGAATACCAATCTGAACTGGCTGTTCCAGTTTCAGTTGAGTTTCCTGGATTCACTGAAGGTACTAACTTCTTTATTGGAGAAATAAATGGCTTTGATTATTTCAGAACATTGGTCGAGGAGACAAACTCCCCTATCACTATAGACATTGGTCATATCCTTAGTTATCAATGGTTGTTAGGGAATACAAATGAAAAGATGTTCAATGGTTTAGAAAAATTGCCTTTTGAAAACTGTTTTGAATTGCATCTTTCAGGTTGTCAAATTATCAAAGGGAAATTCAGAGATCTGCATCATGGAATTTTAATGGATGAACAAATCCAGCTTTTAGATTACTTGCTTCCTTTATGCCCTAATTTAAAAGCCATTACATATGAAGACCCTAAATATACAGATGAAGGAATATTAATTCCGAAGTCACAGAAAAATTATCAAAGGATGAAGGAGGCAGTTGAAAAATGGCAAATGGTTTAAAACCAAAGAATTATTCACTAGACGAGTTACTTTACAATTTATTATATGATTACCAGTATAGAAATAACTTTTTAAATGATGAATTTAATGAATTGAATTTATCAGCTGATAATTTAAATCACATAAAAACAATAGATAAAGAAGAGCTTGTAGCGACGGCTACAACGATTGTAAGAAATTTAATGAGTGGAAATATTGAACATAAAGGTGGTTTAAGAACTTCTTTTCCCGGTGTTTTTCAGGCTTTAGAATTCCGTGAAACCGATATAACGATGCTAATGCATAAGTTCCTGGCGTCCAAACATTTCGAGTGTTACATGGAATTGCCCTATGCAGGGGAAGGGACATGTATCGAGGAAGCGTTTTACAATTATTTGTCTGAAAACGAAGAGTTTATCCTTGCGGCTGATAATAATCATTTACTATTAAAACACGAATTTTTAAATGCCATTTTATCTATACTAACAGTCAATAAACACCCATTTTTTAGAATAGATAGTGACCTTGTTAAAAATAATGGTCATATTTACTATGCGTATCAAACATATTCTAAAGAAATATCCGAGGCACTAAGTGGAAAAAAAGTAGCTAGTGATTCCGAAAAGGTTATATGGCTATATGCAGCGACCGAAAAAAATTTAATTAGGGGCCCCATTCACCCAAGTATATTAGAAATGGTAGAAATAGGAGGTTCAAGGGAAATAAACCGCCAACAAAAGTTCAATCAAGACCAGATAAATTGGATTCTAAACTTAGGATTAATCAAGAATGATGGATAAAATATATGTATTTGAGGAACATAGTGAAGTATTTTCATATTGGGTCAATGAAATTCCTAGGAATAGTACCTTGGTTTATTTAGATCAACACTTAGATTTAAAGTTCATAGAAAATTCAAAAATGAACAGAATTAGTCAGTCCATTAAAGAGGGTCTGTGTATTGATGAATTAAAAAAAGATATTCCTTGTAGGGAAGATGGAAGATATTCTTATGGAATTGATGACTTTTTGTACGCCGCAATACAAGAGGGTCTTTTTCGGAAAATTATATGGGTATACCCTCATATGTTAGGAGAAAAAGGATTTAGTGAATTACTTTGGGGGCTTTTATCTCTTGTGCCAAATCATGGAAAAGAATTCATATCAAGCTTTAGAAATGGGAAAAATTCTGCTTCTGTACAATTAAATAATATTGAGTTACATGTCACGACTATTGAATATCTGGGAGAATTCATAATTAATGAACAGGTTATTGTAGATATTGATTTGGATTATTTTTATGATCCCAAGACTAATGATTTATCCAATGATATAGACGAAACCTTAAATGTATTGAACAATCTAGGCCTCATTAATCAAGTGAAAACAATGACCTATTCAATCAAAAGTGGGTTTCTACCTGAAAGTTTCAGGTGGATAGGGGAATATATAGCCGGGCAAATGGGGAGGGAAATTGTATATTCCAAGGAAGATAAGATTTCCCCTAAGGTAACGATGGAGAAAATTTCATCAAATAAAAAGTTGAGTCTAGCAGAAATAGATGATTTAAACTTTGAATTGAAACCATTAGGAGCAATAGGGTGGAAATTGAAATCCATTCTCTATACCCAATCTGGTGAAATTGAGCTTGCTAAGAATTGCTATCAAATAGCGACTAAAACAGGTGATGATTCATATTGGGCTGCCTATGTTTTAGGAATTCACTTTTTCAAGGATAGTAATTATGAAGAGGCTTTAAATTGGTTTAGTAAAACTGGAAATATAGTGGATACCATCGAGGCACATGGCCTAATATTAAGTTTAATTTGTTGCCTTCGTTTGGAGCTGTATCAAAAAGGATATTATTTATCAAAAGAGTGCATCGAATTATTACCCATGAGAATAGAGGGTTATATATTGGGTGAAGTATTCGCATCAAAACTAGGAATGAAATTACTGGATTTTGATGGCAAGATCCATTACGATCCTTCGCAATTAATAATTAGTCGAGCTGATACGAAACCATGAACAATGAATATTTAATATCATATGATTCAACTGTTGAAGGGGTTGTTTCACCAAGGTGCGATAATGAAAAGAATAAGTTTCTTCAAGAAGAATTAAATCATTGTTTAAAATTCATTGAACGTGATAGCTATGATCACTTAAGACATTGGAAGTCTTTTAAACTTCGTATTGGATTGAGCAGTAATGAATTAAAGTATTCCATCCTTATAATGATTTTAATAGAGACTTCAACATCTATTATTCCAGTATTATGGCAAACAAGAACTAATAAGTCACCATGTACTGAATTAATGGATCATTTTGAAGTTATTTTAGCGGAAATAGAAGCTGCTTTATATGGTCAGCAACTTGAACGCAAGATTGAAACACAAATTGTGCTTGAGCCATGGACTGGATCTCATTATGTACACGAATGTTTTGGTCATACTTTAGAAGCAGATAATTACCTAGAGTATTTAAAGCCAAATGGAATAACGATGGGATACAAATGGTCAGAATATAAAATTAACGTATTCGATGATCCGACCATTCCTAGGCAAAATGGTAGTTATTTATTGGATGCGGAACAGAATGAAACATTTAGGACTCACTTAATAAAGGACGGGATAAACGTAGGTTTGCTGCATAATGCAAAAACCTGTAAGCTCCTAGGTTTACAATCTTCCTGTAATGCAAGAAGCGTTGACAAATCTTCAATTGTGATGCCCAGAATGTCAACAACTTATTTGGATTCTGGCAATATGGAAGTACAGGAGATAATTTCAGGAATCGAAAATGGTATTTATTGCAGAGGTGCCTGGGGTGGGGGATCACTTGGTTTGAATTTTGTAATCAGGCCATCATATGGTTTGGTCATTAAAAATGGGAAATTAACCAATAAAATACTTAGAAGATTTGATATTAAAGGAAACAAACTTGATTCAGCTAAAGCTATTAAGTCCCTTAGCAAGGAACTGCTTTTTTTTAATCCGGTTTTCGGTTGTAATAAAAATGGTGAAAATAATCTTAGCGTCACCCAAGGTTCACCTCATATTCATTTTGAAAATCTAACATTGTATCCCGTACTCTGAAAGGATGAGCGAATTGATAGAAAAGATACACTATAAAGAATTATCACTAATGAATTTTGAAGAAAATTATGCGGGTAAAAAGCCACTGATAATAACTGGATTAGTAGATTTATGGCCTTCTAGGGATTGGGATACAGACTACCTACAGTCAAATTATGGAGAAAGGGAAATAATCATAAGGAAATCAGGATACGAACAAGAAAAAAAATTTTACAAATCAAAACTTGGTAAATTCATTGGTATATTAAATGATAACCCCGAAAAATTGTATTGTGACTGGCCTTTTTCCATAATGGGCAATGAGGATTTAGAGAGTTATTTTGAAACCCCATCTCTATTCAACCATAATACAATCAAGACAAAAAACAACAAGAAATTAAAATGGATCTTCCTTGGTTCGGTTGGAACAGGAACCCCACTACACCAGGATTTTGAGAAATCACATAATTGGAACGCAGTAGTATTTGGCCAAAAAAAGTGGATTTTCTTCAGTCCTGATGATACTGAGTATGTGAAAGAATTTAAGCATGATTTATTCGATTTGGATTTAAAGGAGGATTCAAATTTCAAATATACCAAGCCCTACATTGTGGAACAGTTTTCAGGAGAATTAATGTACACACCTAAAAATTGGTGGCATGCCGTTCGAAACATCAAAACTTCTTTCTCAGTTAGTGAGAATTTTTGGTATAAAGATGAAAAGGAATAATTCTTCATTCCTTTTTAAGTGTACAGGATGAAAACTCGTATTTACTAAAGACTATAAGCCTTTGATAATACCACAATAAAGAGGTATAGAAGGGGATCCATCGGGCGGTTTTTCCTCTTACCTTCTGAATCCTTGTTGCCACTCGTAAGTTCTCCAGAGGACATACATCATACTTAATTTTAAATAGTATTTTACTGATTTTATATAGCTATTTCACCACAATTCACTAAGATTTGTTTCTTTTAAAATGTTATTTTAAAAAAGTTATTGACAAATTTACATCGAATCCGTATAGTATTGGATATTATTAAAAATATTCAGATATAATTTTCAAAACGCAAAGATCAGGAGTAGTAAAAGCAAATTATTCGGTAAAGAGAGCTGCGGGGTGGTGTAACGCAGTCCAATAATACTTTGAACTTGCCTGGGAGTGGTAAAGCAAAAGAATAGATCAAACCTATTCTCTTTGTTTTAACGATTAACCTTCGTTACAAGGTTTTTAAAGCAGGGTTCAAAAGAACCAATAAGAGTGGTACCGCGGTAAGCATAAGGCATATCGTCTCTTTCTTCATTTGATTATGAAGGAAGAGACGATATGCCTTTTTTGATTTTGGGAGGTAATGATATGGAAACGGACAAACGAAATTTACAGAGGACAATGACTTCACGGCATATTACGATGATGGCATTAGGCGGTGCTATTGGAGCAGGTTTATTCAAAGGAAGCAGTTCAGCCATTGATATGGCAGGCCCATCCGTAATTATTGCGTACTTAATTGGTGGAATCATCTTATTATTCATTATGCAAGGTTTAGCTGAAATGGCGGTCCGCAATAGCGGTGCAAGAACATTCAGGGACTTAGTTCAATCGATCCTAGGAAAGTATCCTGCCTATTTTCTAGATTGGATTTATTGGAAAATGTGGGTATTGAACATAACGGCAGAATCCGTCGTTGCAGCGATTTTCATTCAATATTGGCTGCCTGGATATCCAATTTGGATACTGGCATTAGCTGTTTCTGTGTTAGTTACAGCGATTAACTTGCTGTCGGTAAAGGTTTTTGCTGAAACGGAGTACTGGCTTGCGTTAATTAAAATTACCGTCATTATTGTGTTCATCATGGCTGGATTATTGTTACTGCTCGTAACTTTTGGTGATCATACAGCCGTCGGTTTCTCTAACTTGACTGACCATGGTGGTTTCTTTCCGAATGGATCAACAGGTTTAATCACTGCGATGCTTGTTGTGATCTATTCATATGGTGGTACTGAAATTATTGGGGTCACGTTAGCTGAAACGAAAAATCCCGAAAAAGTGGTTCCAAAAGCCGTTCGCAGTACATTGGTCAGGATCATTTCTTTCTATATCATTCCATTTTTCATCATCGTTAGTTTAATTCCTTGGAACGAAGTAAACGGGGTGCCTGAAAGTCCGTTTGTGATGGTCTTTCAAATGATAGGGATTCCAGGTGCCGACCATATTATGAACGCAGTTGTTCTACTAGCAATCATTTCATCGATGAACTCTGGACTGTATGGTTCATCTCGCGTATTGTATACACAAGCCGTGGACGGTCGCATTCCGAAAATCTTTTCACGTTTATCCAAGAAGAAAGTTCCTGTTTACGCAATATTAATGTGTACTTCAGCTTTATATGGCGGTGTACTGATTTCCTTATTTGCTGGGAGCAAGACCTTCGATTTCCTAATGGGATCGCTGGGATATACCGTATTATTTATCTGGTTAATCATAGCTATAGCTCATCTGAAATCACGTAAAAAACATCCTGAAAAAACAAGTGCCTATTCGGTTAAATGGTTCCCTTATACAACTTGGGCTGCGATCATCGCTTTAATAACGATCCTGATTGGAATCATTTTCACGACATCCATCATCGTAACGATTATTACACTTAGCATCTACTTCTTTATTACCTTAACTTATGTATGGAAAAGACGCTTTAATAAAATCTAGAAGGAAGAGGGGCTACCCTTTTTCTCTTATAGTGTAGTTCCAGTTTCATATGGTCAAGAAAAGTATTATCGAACGAATGAGAGAGTTGGATAAAGCAACTTATTTAAGCCATGGTATATATTAACATACCATGGCTTTTTTTATCATGAGAAGGTCTATTATTAGAAAGAGTCAAAGATATCATTTAATAGTTCCTGGGAATCATTAAATCTAGCATGTTATGAGTCCAATTGAGTGCTAAATGTTGTATAATAATCTTTGGAAAATAACCATTATATTGAAAGCCGGAGCGAACTATGAAAAACAATACTCTTTTCTCTTTTCACCCAGTATGTTATTTATTACTTTTGGTACTTACTAGTTCTATTTACTCGATCATCAATCAATCAACAGGTCATGCTGTCGATGTTACGACTCTAATAGATGGGGAGATTCCCTTCATTAAAGAATTTGTCGTTCCTTATTTACTTTGGTATCCGTATATATATGGATTGATGATTTATTACTGTTTTGTTGACCGCAAGCATTATTTTGTTGCATTAGGTAGTTTGGTTAGCGGAAAACTTCTCTGTTTTATTGTATATTGTTTTTGGCAAACGACCGTACCACGTCCAGAAGTGGTGGGGAACGATATCTTTGCCAATTTAGTTCGACTTGTTTATAGTCATGATCAACCTGTTAACTGTTTACCTAGTATTCATGTACTGACAACATTTATTATGATGATCGTTGTGTATAAACGGAAAGACCAGCATAAATGGGAGTTTGCTAGTGTCACTGCATTTGGAACACTGATTATTTTATCCACGCTATTTACGAAACAGCATGCTGTTTTAGATGTACTAGCAGGAATACTCCTTGCATGTGGGGTGTATGTTTCGATACAGTATATGTTCCAAGCACTATCAGCCTATCGGACCAATCATTATGCAGGGAGACAAATAAAAAAAGAAATAAAAAATACGGATCTATAGGTATTTTGAGAAAATGCCTTGATCCGTTTACAAGAAAAATGCCACTGTAAGATACCAGCTCTTAGGAGCGTATATCTTACAGTGGCATTTTATATAGGCTTCTTAAGTAAAATACATTTTACAATCAATGAGAAAAGCACCAATCTTCAAGAAATAAGAAGATTGGTGCTTTTGCTTTTACATTTCAGCTTCTATTTTCAATGATGATTCTTCGCTGAATTTTTCCTTATCCAGGTCACCCGTTATTTTACTTGTTAGAATACCTGAAGTCATGCTTCCGCTGACATTCACAGCCGTTCTTCCCATATCGATCAATGGCTCAACGGAAATCAAAAGTCCCGCCAAGGCAATTGGCAAGTTCATTGCTGACAATACTAGAATAGCAGCAAAAGTTGCTCCTCCACCTACGCCAGCAACCCCGAAAGAGCTAATGGCTACAATGGCAATTAACATGGCAATAAAGGATGGTGTTAGAGGGTCAATACCCACTGTTGGAGCGATCATGACGGCTAACATGGCCGGATAGATGCCGGCACAGCCGTTTTGACCAATCGACAAACCGAAGGATCCAGCAAAGTTGGCAATTCCTTCAGACACTCCTAATTGTTTCTGTGTTTGGATGTTCAATGGCAGAGCACCCGCACTTGTTCTTGAAGTGAAGGCAAACGATAATACTGGGAAAGCTTTTCTCAAATATACCACTGGATTCAATCCGGCAAGCGTCAACAATAACAAATGAATCAAGAACATGACAATTAGGGCGACATAAGAGGCTCCCACGAATTTTCCTAATTTCAGGATAGCGTCCAGATCACTTGTCGCTACCGTTTTAGTCATGATCGCCAAGATTCCATAAGGCGTTAAACGTAGAATTAACGTTACCACGCGCATGATGATGCTGTGCAATGTATCTACTATTTTAGCAAAAAACTCAGCATGTTCAGGCTGCTTCCTTTTGACCCCTAAATAGGCAATCCCAAGAAATGCAGCAAAAATCACAACAGAAATAGTTGAAGTCGGACGGGCTCCCGTTAAATCCTGAAACGGATTTGACGGAATCAATTCAAGGATTTGTTGCGGCATCGTTTTATCTTGAATGGTACCGTATGTTTCCGTTATTTGATCCCCACGGCTTAACTCTGCATCTCCTTGCTCAATTTGAACGGCTTCTAAATTGAACACAGTTGCGGATGTAATCCCCACGGCTGCTGCAATCGCAGTCGTTCCAAGCAAGATCCCGATAATCAGGACACTGATCTTTCCGATATTGCTAGTTAGTTTCAACCTTGTAAAGGCGGACAAGATAGAGATGAAGACAAGCGGCATAACAATCATTTGCAGAAACTTAACATAGCCTGAACCTACAATGTTAAACCAATCGACTGATTTAACAATCGCTTCTGACTGAGGTTCATAGAAATACTGCAAAAGAAGACCGAATACAATCCCTAATCCAAGTCCAGTAAAGACCCTTTTTGTAAAAGAAACATGTTTCTTATTCATATAAAATAAAACGCCTAAAAGTACGAGCATAATAGCAAGATTTAAAAATACATAACCAATCATATATTTCCCTCCTCAATTCCGATTAACCAAATAAGATTAATTAATATCTGAAATTATAATACATCATTTTTTATTTATTTACCAGAAGAAAATTATTTATTTTTGACTTGGAGAGGAATTCATGTATTTATCCATATTCAAGAACTGAATAAGAAGGAACAATAAAAGAGAGGTATACATGAACCTTTCTCCACTCACGGATCAGGGTTTCAGTATACCTCTCATAGATACAATTATTACTTCTTCAAATCAATCACGATATCATCCAATACCAACTCTTTGGGAGCACTACTCGGTTTTGTTGGGAAGGATGACACCTTTTCTTTACCATCTTCCGTTATGGTTACTTCCCCATGGTTCTCTGAAGTGAAATTACGTAAGGACAAATGAGGAGTTGCAATCAGTTTCGTAGCGTTCTGATCAATTTTTTGGAAGGTTTTACTCCAGCTCATATTATAAGAACCGAAACCTTTTCCTCCGTTGCCTTGTCCAGCGTACACATTTCCTAAGTCATCTTTAATAGTCAATTCAACATAGACCTCATCCCACTTGTTTTTAACTAAGTCGGAAACTTCTTGATTGTAATGAACGACAAAGGACATCGGTGATATCGCGATTTTTTCAACGGACACCTTTACTCCATATTGATCTACACTTTTATTAATAACCTTTTCGTTGCTTTCCGTTGCTTTTAGAGAGAATGCAAAGTTCCAATTTCCTTTTATCTCTTTATTCGTATCGGTAATACTAATGCTGTTAATATCCCAGTCTATATTTACCGTATTTTCTTTAAGCTCATCTAAATTACTAGCCGTTAGTAAGCCTACATATTTTTTATCAGCTACTTTTGTAATTCCATCTGATCCTGCTTGGGCTTTTATTTCTTTTATTTGTGGGCCGGGAATATAGAATGATCCGTCACCCAAATCTTCTTCACTTTCAATGGTATAAGTGATGGTTACTGTTTTTCCATCATAAATGGCGTCATTTATCGTGAAAGTAAGGCCATTGCTTTCTTCGGTAAGGCCAATTTCGTTGGAGTAGTTCTTATAATCACTATAAAGACCCTTTCCATCATTCTTGATATCATCATAGAGACCAGTATTTCCATTACCAAAAAAGCTAAAAATATCTCCAATCGAAGGAATGCTTTTAGCAGAAGCTGTGAATGATAATCCAATGGTTGCGGTGGATAATCCTAATATAATGGAAGCAGCCAGAACTTTCTTTTGCCAACCCTTCATTTTTTTCTTCTTGCTTATTGATTTTTTAAGAGTTCTTTTGACTTTAGCTTTTTCTAGTTCAGTAACTTCCATTTCCTCAAATTCAGTTTCGTCTATGTCTATATCATTTAATAATTCATAAATATCCTTCATACTACGCTGCCTCCTAACTTAAGATTCGTAGCTTTTTGATTTAGTTTCTTCTTTCCTCTATAAATTCGATTGTCAATCGAAGCTTTGGTTAACCCGAGTTTTATCGAAATATCCTCATTCTTAAAACCTAGAAAGAACTTCAAGATAAAAATATCTCGATCAACAGGCTCTAAAAGCTCGATTAACTGAAGTAGTTCCGTTCTATCTTCCATCATAATCAGTTCGTCTTCTGCTGATTTTTCTAGATTCACATCGGTATAACTTGAAGTAAATTCCACTTTCTTAGTAGCTTTTCTGTAGGAATCAATCGATTTAAACTTAGCGATCGCACAAATCCATTTTCTGAAATCTGTTGAATCGCCATGGAACTTTTTCGAATTGTTCCAGATGGAGAGAAAAATATCATTGATACATTCTTCAATAATTCCTTCGTTCTTAAGGGGGGAAAGAATTTTAAATGTGATCCCCTTAATCAATGGCAAGTAATTATCAACTATAAATTCTAATGCGTCTTCTTCTTGTCGCTGCAGCCGTTGTATAAAATTTTCATCAGTAGACTTCATGTAATGATTCCCCTTATTTTTTTGTAAAAGCTTTTACACCTTATACAACGTATGGAAAAATATTTATTCTCAAAAAGATTTGGGAACTTGATAGGGCAGGTATTATCAGGAAGGATATGTAAATAGGTTTCTTGAATTATAGGGTATTGAAGTTATCAAACTTTGTAAAGATGAGCCAAGTGTTTTGGAAAGGGATGAGTAGTGATGGAAATATTTATTGATAGGCTAAATGAACGAGATGCGGAAGAGTTATTTACATTTGAATGCAATAATAGAAGGTTTTTTGAACAAACGGTCCCAAGTCGTGGAGATGATTATTATACCTTCGAAACGTTTAAAAATAGACATAGGGAATTATTAAAAGAACAAGAAGAAAATATCTCATATTTTTATCTCATTAAGAATGACTCAGGCTCTATTGTCGGAAGAATTAACTTGGTGGATATTGATAATACCAATGGCTCGGCACATGTGGGTTATAGAATTGGAGAGAAGTATACGCAAAGGGGAATAGCCAATAAAGCATTAAAGCTATTAGTAAACACAGCGGCAGAATTAAGTGTAAACCAGATACATGCGAAAACAACAAGTAACAATATTGCCTCTCAAAAAGTTTTAGAAAGAAACGGATTTATACGGATTTCTATTAATGAGGAAAAAAATGAACACGGTCAAAAGGAAACGTTTATCTATTATTGTAGGACAATATAAAAATTCGGACTGAAAAATAGGCGATTGAGATATTTAGGAGATGAACCAATGAAAAAAATGATAGAACATACAACATTCCCAAAATATTTTACCGGCATGAATGTTTCGCAAGAATAGTAAAAGCTTTCATTACTTTGAACGAGAACGGAGAATCTACTATGATAGAAGGTTTATATGAAGCCCATTTACCTGTTAAAGACTTAGCCATTTCAATGGAATTTTATAAGAAAATAGGCTTGAAAATGGCATGGAAGGATGAAGATACTGCCTTCTTTTGGATCGAGGAAAACAAAAGTTGGGTAGGTCTGTGGGAAGGGGAAGAATATCAAACTCCATATCACCCTTCACTACGGCATATCGCTTTTCGAGTATCTTATGAAAATATGAAAAATGCTTTGACTTGGCTTCAATCCCTGCAAATTCAAGTTGTCCCTTTTGGAAAAAGAACGTCCATTGAACCTTTTGTTCGTCCCCATCAAGGGAACGCTTCCGTTTATTTTAATGATCCAGATGGTAATAGTTTGGAGCTTATGTGTTCAATAGAAGTACCTGATGCATATAAGCATATGACCAATAAACTTTCACTTGAAGAATGGGAAGAATTACTTACTAAGTGACTAATTAACTATTAATAAAAATGCCAAAGTTATATAAAAAGCTGATCGGCAATAACACCAATCAGCTTTTTCCTGATGCTTATTCTTCTCGAATAACAAATATAACACCAATAAAGATTAATATAGTACCTATCCAAAAAGGCAGGCCAATTTGCTCACCTAGCAATAACCACCCTAAAAAGGTACCGACTATAGGCTGGAAAAAGAAAAATAATCCGCCACTTGAAGCATTAAGCATTTGCAATCCGCGATTCCATAGTAAAAAGGCACATGCTGTCGAAATGACTCCCAAGTATAAAAGGCCGCCCCAAATAGTTGGATGCATCATGGCTTGGAAGTCGAGTTTATCTAATCTATTAATTGTAAAAGGCGTAAGTAAGATAATTGAAACAAGAATAGCATAGGTTGTTACCACAATTTGTGAATATTGCCCGGGGACACGCTTAATAAGAACAGACATAAGCGACCATGTTAGTGCTGCAATAAGTAACGATACCGCACCAAGTTGATTAGATGAATTGATATGCGCATTTCCGACTATAATACAGACACCAATTGTAGCTAGAATAATTGAAAGTGCTTTTTTAAACGTAATTTTTTCTTTTAAAATAATTCGCGCAAATAGCACCATGAATGCAGGTGTGGTTGAAGTAATGATAGCACCCATTTGTGCGGTAGAAAGCATCGTACCAATTTCTTGGGTTACAATGGAAATTGTATTTCCAGTAAGCCCAATCATGAAAATTAGCAGCCAGTCTCGTTTTTCAATACGCCATGATTGTTTTGTTACAACGCCAATAATTAGCAATGCAACAATAGCAATTACATAGCGGAACCATACTAATTCAAGTGGTGGAACAGAGTCTACCACAACCTTTACCACAACATACATCCCGCCCCAAATACTAGCAGCGAGTGATAAATATAAAGAACCTAATAAGGTGTTTTTCATTTTGTGCCCTCCGTTTTCTCTAGACAAATAATACTGTCCTTAACGGAGTTGTAGTTTTCTACCGTTAAGGGAGAATAACTACAGGTACATCATTTTCAAATAGTGGTGAATACATCATCAGATTTCAGCTCACTTTCATAATGTTTTCTTAATCATACAATAATTGGTGGAATTAAGTATATTAACTGTTCAGCGATTTGGCTATTCGTACTAATCAATATAGAGGAGTATGAAGAAAAATAAATATGAGTAACGAACCAAGATGAGCTGTTACGATCAGCCCTTTTTTATGCAACAAACGTGTACTTTACTTCAATAAGGGACAGAAAAGGGACCAAAGAAATGGTCCCATTCCTATTGTTTTTTAACAGAATCTTTTCATTAAATCTTTAGCATGTTTACAATTTCTTTCGCTTTATCTAATTGAACTCCTTCAATTAAGCTGCTATTTTTTCTAACAGCTGTACCAAAATGATAGTAACCGGTATTTAGTTCGGAATGGATAGAAAGGAAATTATCTTTATTTAAGCCGCTGCCGACTAAAATCGAGATGTCGCCGCAGGCTTTTTTCATTTGGTGAATGGTTTGCATGCGGGTTGGGAAATCACCATGTCCACCGGAGGTCAATATCGTTGTAATTTCCGGATACTGTGCTAGCATTTCAGCAGCTCGTACTGGGTCAGGAGTATCATCGATGGCTCGGTGGAATGTAATCTCCAAACCTTCACATGCTGTTAATAGTTCTTCCAGGTATATTTGATTGATTTCATTTTTTTCATTTAATACACCCAATACGACGCCGTTTGCCCCCAATGAGGAAATAATCTTTATATCATTCTTCATAATACTCAGATCATCAGGAGAATACTGAAATGATTGGCTATGAGGCCTTACCATCACGTTGACTGGAATGCTTACCGAACTGACGACAGCTTCTATCAGGGCGTAACTGGGAGTTAAACCGCCCTCAGTTAAAGCACAAACGAGCTCGATACGGTCTGCACCCGATTTTTCAATTAAAAGGGCATCTTCTATGGTTGTGGCAATAAATTCAATGTACATTAGATTTTCCTTTCTTGACAAGTTCTTTGGTATCCTTCATAGGAATCACAATAATAAAAGTATATCATTTTGTTGCTGTTGATTAATTTTTGGATAAAACAATTTAAGTGTCAGAAGAACAGTGACAATAAACTGGTTTATAAAAGAAAGTTTCATTACAAAAGAATAAGCATTTCATTTTCAAAAAAAGGGGAGGTTTTTTAGAAACGAAATCAGCTTTCTATGTAACTACAGTCACAATCAATTTTATCATGGTCTGATTTTCTGTTAGATTGTTATCTCTACCTGATTTCCTTCAGGGTCGTTTACTACGCTTTCATAATAACCATCCCCAGTGATACGTGGGCCGTTCAACACAGGGTATCCTGCTGCTTTTAACGTTTCTGTTAATTGATCGACATTCTCTTTGCTTCCCACAGAAAAAGCGATATGAGCATATCCTGTTATTGGGGTAGTCATTTTATCTTGTATTCCTTTCTGTCGCATAACTTCTAGACGTGCTCCAGTTTCGAAAGTGATAAAATAGGATTCAAATTGCTTTTCCGTATTACGATATAAACGATTGGCTGTGCCCTTGAAGTACTGCGTGTAGAAAGCACACATTGTTTCCAAATCATTCACCCAAATAGCTACATGTTCAATTTTCATCATCTTCACCTTATTCGTTTATTTTCTCTTTATCAGCTTTCATACTAAACAACTACTAATCTTTATTCTCATTAATATAAAAATAAGCAACGTAGTTATCAATGCAAACTCTATATCACTAAAGTACTTTAGAATTCGTATTTTCCCCCTTAAAAAAATCCTTTTTTTTCAATAAGACATTTAATTTTTCTGAACCCAATATCATTGCTACAACAAAAACAACAATAAAAAACGGGAAGATTCCTATTGTTGCTTGAGATGCAATGAAACCAAGAAGAGGAGGCATGAACGTACTACCTGTATAGGCAACAGCCATTTGATAGCCCATAATTGTCTGAGAATGCTCCTTTCCAAAGCGTGCTGGTGTTTCATGTAACATGCACGGAAATATCGGTGCTAATCCTAATCCAATCATGACAAAGCCTACAAGTGAGAAACTAGACGGCAATGGTAAGAATAGAAGTACCGCACCAGCTAATGCTGTTATTTGGCCTACCCGAATGAGAGTACGGTTACTGACCTTTAAAGTAATAAAGCCTGTAATAAATCTGCCAATTGTTATTCCTGCGTAATATAGGGAAACCCATTGTGCAGCTACCGCTACGGGTAACTCCTTAACATTTACCAGAAAGCTACTTCCCCATAGGCCCATTGTTGCTTCAACACCACAATAAAACAAGAAAGATATCAGAGCTAGCTTAACTCCCCTAATCTTCAAAGGTTTTATATCTTTAGCATCTTCATCATTAAATACACTTTTTGAATCTTCCGGCTCTTCACTTAAAGTAACATTGCTGTTTCTTGCGACCCTATTCCATAAAGGCAGAGTGAAGAATAGGATTACAACTAATGCGAACTGAATTCCAGCAATAGCAAGATATCCTTGTCTCCAAGAATTTTGCTCTGAAATAAACTGAGACATAATGATGGGACCAAGTGTAGCCCCAACTCCCCAGAAACAATGTAGCCAACTCATGTGGTGTGCTTTGTAATGTGTAGCAACATAATTGTTTAATCCTGCATCAACAGAACCTGCACCTAATCCAAGTGGTATGGCACAAATAATTAACCATACAAGCGATGGAGCAAAAGTGAAACCTAGCAAAGCCCCAGCAGTCATTAAGCAACTGACAAATGTAACATTCCCAGTTCCGAACCGTTTAAGTACAGTTCCGCTTGCTAAACTTGAAATAATTGTACCACCTGCTATCGTCATAAAAAGCAAGCCAGCAGTCTCAAGCCGTGCTCCATATTCCAATTGCATCACAGGCCATGCAACCCCCAACAATGAATCAGGTAAACCTAAGCTGATGAAAGCCAAATAGATGATTACTAAAAAGAATGTAGCCATATATATAACCCGCCTTTAATTTTTTTGCGGTGCTCCATTGTACTTCTGATTCGTTTTACCTGCTTGTTCCAGTGATCATGAGATCAAGTCCAAGATTTTGTAATCCATATAGATAGTCTTGTTTCCAATCACTCATTGTTATCTCTGGAAGATGTTCTACTGGGATATATTTTGAGCTCCTTATTACAATTTGGTCTATTATTAATTTGTTCACTTCATCATTGCAAAAAATGATCGTATGAGGGTTAATGATTGCTACAAACGTAGCTACTAAACGGCTAATTGCATCAATCTCATATTCCTCACGGATAGTTACTTTCTTAGGTCCACTTCCATTTTCTAAAGCTTGCAGAAAATTTCGGTCATCATACTGCGGGACGAATGAAACCTCACCCGAGAAAAAAGTACTTCCTCGCACCACGTCTCCATTTATCATAATTCCTGCACCTGGACCATTTTGACCGGAATACAAATATATAAGAGATTGATTGTCATTATTCCCCATATTATTGTGATATCCAAGAACTGCAGCATTCATATCGTTCTCTACTACCACAGGTATAGAAAAACGATCCTCATAGTATCCTTTTAAATCAAAATTTTGAAAATGCTCGTAGCCTGGTATATAAAAAATCCGACCATTATCAACCGAACCAGGGACACCAATTGCCATTGAACTAATCTTTGAGTATTTAGCTATAATGTCTTCAATATACTTGGTTAATAATTTTAGATTATCATCTATTAATACACTTGACGTTTTTCCCTGTTCCTTCACTTCACCCAAACAATTAAAAATTGCATAATTTGTCTCTGTTCTCTCTAAAAATAGTGCTAAACCTAACATATGTTCAGGATTGTATGCATATCGTTTTGCTCTTCTTCCACCACTAGAATCATCGAGGCCGACTAAAATAAGTTCCCCATCCTTCTCCATCTGCGCTAGGAATTTACTTATTGTCGGGAAACTAATTCCTAATTTATCGCTGAGTTCAACTTTTGTTGCACTTCCAAGTTCTAAAAGAGTTGTACGAATACCATTAAGGATAACCTTCTTCATAGATTTTGGAGTAACGAATAACTCATTCATAATGTTCACCACCTAATATAAAAAACTTATTAAAGATCTTTAATAAGTTACGATGATACTATATCACATACAAGTTTGGGAAACAATGGAAATTAAAATCGAATATTTATTATTTATACAACTTACAAATACTGGCATTGCTCTTTCTGAGTCTGGCCCAAAACACGAGTAACAATGCCGTTATATTGCCCAATTGTGGAGGAGGATTGTACATTTGTTACCTATAAATCATCCTGTTTGGCTACTCTATTTTTCATCCCAGGTAACCTCAGTGGCTTATTGATTATGCTTTCACTATCAACTATTTTTTTATTTTCATTTATAATGAAACGAAATGTCCATTCAAACGTATAAAAAAAGAATATATTTAGAGAATGGTATATTGAAAGTAAAATGGTTGCCGGAAAAATTAAATGAGTATAATCATAACGGAGGTTATTTAATTGGATAAAGAAGGTAAGGAAGTAACGAAATCGAAGTTTTACAAAATAGGAATGGGTTTTCTAATAGTGTCTCTTCTCACTTGGATTATTCCTGTAATAGCTCCTTTTACGCCATTTCCAACTGCGGTTAAAGCGGGGGTCATAACAGGAGCAATAGTCTTTGCAGAAGTAATGTTCTGGGTAGGTGCACTTTTAGTCGGAAAAGAAGTAGCTGCTAAATTTAAAAGTTACTTAAATCCGAAAAATTGGAAAAAAGAAAAAGCAGGAAAATGAAAAATAAAAGTTTAGAAGGTAGTGTAAAAAAGAGTGAGGGTATGGAACCACATTAAATCTTGGCTCTTTTTCACCACCTATATCTAACCTGCATCCCATATTGTCCTCTATGTCGCAGTTTCTTTTTAATGTTTGGAGACGAAAAGTAAAAAATAAAACGTAGGGAGAAGCGAAATATGGAAAATGAGATGTTGAAAGTATTTAATGCTGATCGTAAACAAATCGGCGTGGCTACTCGTGAAGAAGTACATAGAATGGGACATTGGCATGAGGTTTTCCATTGTTGGTTCGTTAGTAGAGAAGCGGGGGTGGATTATCTTTATCTTCAACATCGTTGTGAGATGAAAAAAGATTATCCGAACCTATTGGACATTACGGCTGCCGGACATTTGCTGGCTCATGAAACGATATACGACGGTGTAAGGGAGATTAAAGAAGAAATAGGCATCGAGGTTTCTTTTGATAAGTTGGTCTCATTAGGTGTTATCGAATATCATGTAACAAAAGAAAATTTCATCGACAAAGAATTAGCTAACGTATTTCTATATGAAAGTACTCAGTGTTTCGATGACTTCACCTTACAAAAAGAAGAAGTTTCAGGGATGGTAAAAGTTGAATTGGATGATTTTGAAGATCTGTGGGACGGAACAAAAGAAGAAGTGAATATCCAAGGCTTTGAAATCAATCAAGATGACCATAGAATGATGATAGATCAATATGTTGGCAGAGATAAATTTGTGCCGCATGATATTTCCTATTATAAAAGCATTATTAGGTTGATCAGAGAAAACTTATCATAGCATTCAGGTTCTGACCAAAGCTAACTAAAACTTAAGCCCCAACAAAACAATTCGAGTTTTGTTGGGGCTTAAGTTGTGTTCAAAAAGCTGAAAATCTCATTGTTATCGTGTTGTACCGTTACTTTGCATCATGAAAAATGATTCCCATCCCGTAGCGTATTCCAGATTGAAGAGTGCTTACGCCATGACGCATCGTATTCTTGTAATATCCTTTTTTACCTTCTACTGTCCGGTGGTTCGTAGGGAAGAGGAGTGCTTCTCCTTGTTCTAGCGTGATGACATGCCCTCGGCTTTGGGCTCGGGGACGCTGTTCCACAAGAATGGATTCGCCTCCGGTATAATCAACCCCCCGCTGATTTAGTGTAAATACAACTTGGAATGGGAAATAAACATCTCCATATAGATCCTGATGCATACAATTATAGCCGCCTGCTTCATATTTAAGAATAAGAGGGGTTGAACGGGTTTGTTCTTTTTCATGGCACTCTTCTAAAAAAACATCTAACGAATCAGGATAAATAGCTTCTTTCCCTAACTGGTGCAACCATCGATTAGCAGCTATTGCGAGTTCAGGGTAAAATGCCGTACGTAGCTCCTGCAGTAGAGCTGGCAATGGATAATCGAAATATTTATACTCGCCTTCACCGAAGCGATAACGTCCCATGTTGATTGTGTTTCGATATAGTTCTTCTTGGTCATACAAATTGATAAAGTTTTGACATTGTTCAGGAGTAAGCAGGACAGGCAATTTTGCAAAGCCTTGGTCGTCCAATGTTTGATGAATTTGGCCCCAGTCAAGTGTGTAGATTGGTGAATTCTTCAAATCCCTATTCATTTATCTCCCTCCATTTTGTGCTTCTAATTGAAGCAGATATTGTTTCATCTCCGTTCCTCCGCGGTACCCAGTTATGGCTCCATTTTTTCCAATTACCCGATGACAGGGCACAGTAATCAGAACTGGATTAGCACCGATAGCCGTTCCGACCGCGCGAACAGCTTTAGGTCTTTGAATGTGCTCGGCAATATCGGAATAGGAATAGGTTTTTCCATAGGGTATTTGATTCAATGCTGCCCAAATTTCTTGTTGAAATGGCGTTCCTTTAACATCTACGGGTAATGAGAAAGTTTGCCGATTTCCCTCGAAATATTCATACAGTTCTTTTAGATAGGGCTTTAAGGCTTCTTCATTTTCAACAAGGTTCGCCAAGGGGAAGCGTTTTTGTATCCAAGTTTTCAGCTCATCATACGATTGACCAGGTGAACCTACATAACAAAGTCCCTTTTCAGACTTGGCTACATATAATTGCCACTTATCGTATTTTAAAATGGCCCAATCTATTGTTTGTTCTTTAACATTCATCATGTTGTTCAAGCTCCTTTTTCAAGTTTTGATGGTAAGCTTTTCGATATCCTGATGGTGTATATCCCGTTTTCTTTTTGAATAACGTTATAAAATAGGGGGTGCTTGAAAATCCTACAGCCAATCCTATTTCGGTTACCGGCTGTTCGGATCTTTCAAGCATTCTAATTGCTTTTTCAAGGCGGAATTGTTGAGTATATTCAGTAGGCGATAGACCTTTCACACGCTTAAACAATCTTTGTAAGTGGTAGGGACTGCCATGAGAAATATCCGCCAATGTGTTCAATGTGAGGGGCTCGCTGTAATGTTGATCAATCCATTCAGTTATTTGCTCAATCCACTCTTCTGTTGGCAGATTCAAGCCTTCGGGTTTACAGCGTTTACAAGGCCTGAAATTTTCTTCTAAAGCCATATTGGCATTTTTGAAAATCTGCACGTTTTCTTTGTTGGGCACCCTGGATTTACAGGAGGGCCGACAAAAGATGCCTGTTGTTTTTACGCCATATAAAAAATGATCATCATACGTTGCGTCACACTCTACAATAGCTTTCCAGTAATCGTTAGGAATGTCTGTTTTTTTCAAATTCATCACATTCACCTCTCCATTTAGTATACAAGAAAGTATTGATATACAAACATTTCGATAATATAAAAGCAAGATAACGTAATTTCTTTCAAATAGGAATAGGAAAAGACAGCCGAAGATGGCTGCCCGGACAAATAAGAAAAAAAGCCTTTCACTATATTAGTGATCGGCTTTTTTCTTGTGTGACTATAAATAGTTTGAATCTGTTAAGGAAGGTAGATAAAGCTCCAGGAGTATTTGCGACAAATAGAATTAATTTATGGCAGAGTGAGAACTTGGCTGTTTCGCAAACATAGTTTGGTTGTGAATCACAAAAGGGTCTATTTGTTGATGAAAGAGTTAGTACACTTTTTTTAAATGAAATAACAAAGCAGTTCTAAATGATCTACGATTTAGACTGCTTTGTTATTAAAAGATATCCCTTAATTTAAATTAATGTGCGGTATAGCCCCCATCAACAAGAAGGGTTGTACCATTAACAAAACTAGCATCATCACTTGCTAAAAATAAGACAGCCTTTGCTATTTCTTCTGGTTTTCCAAGCCTGCCTTGTGGATGAAGAGAAACTAAATATTCTTTCGTTTGAGGATCAACACTTGCAAGTAAAGGAGTGTCAATATAACCAGGGCAGACCGCATTAATACGAATACCATCTTTTGCATAAGCAGTACATAAGTTTTGAGTTAGTAGCTTCACGCCACCTTTTGCAGAGGAATAGGCTGTTGGATTTGGTAATGAAACAAAACTATGAATAGAACCAGCGTTAACAATGACACCGCCTGTACCTTGTTTAAGAAACTGTTCAATCGAATATTTATCAGAAAGGAATACTCCTGACAAATTAATATCGATGGTTCGTTTCCATTTTTCATAGGACAATTCATGTGCTGGTGCATCATCAGCAACTCCAGCATTTGCATACATAATATCTAGCTTGCCGTATTTATTCACGGTTTCATTGATCATCTGTTTAATATCTTCTTCATTTGTTACATCTGTTTTAACAAATAATGTATTATATCCATTCGTATTCAATTCTACTGATATGTCTTTACCACGTTCTGAAAAGTCAGCAATGACCACTTTTGCTCCTTCTTCAGCAAAAAGGCGAACAGTCGCTTCACCAATTCCACTTGCGCCACCTGTTACGATTGCTACTTTGTCTTTTAATTTCATATTAATCTCTCCATTCTGCAATTAATTCAAGTCGATATCCTATTGTTAACATTGCTTAATCTTTTTATCGTGCTGTTGCTCCACCATCAATCACAAATTCTGCACCTGTCGAGTAAGCTGATTCATCAGAAGCAAGAAATAGCACTGTATTTGCAACATCTTTTACAGATCCTAGATGTCCTAAAGGAAATAAATTTGCACCTAATTGTTCTTTTGAATTTCCAGTTACCTCAGAAGCATAGTCTGCCATTCCAGTATCGATGTATCCAGGATGAATAGAGTTCACTCTAACCCCCGCAGAAGCATATTCCATCGCCGCATCTTTTGTCATAATACGTACTGCTCCTTTACTAGCACCATATAGAACATGTCCTGGAGATCCCATCAAACCTGCTATGGAGGAAGCATTAATCACTGAACCTTTATTTTGTTTGGCCATCAAAGGCATGATATGTTTCATTCCAAGGAATACGCCAGTCACATTAATAGACATTAGACGATTCCATTCTTCCAGTTCAATCTCTGCAACAGGTTTTATAATATAAATTCCAGCATTGTTGAAAAGAACATCAACTTTGCCAAAAGTCTTGATGGTTTCCTCTGCAACCATTTTCCAGTCTTCTTCTTTGCTAACATCGTGTTGGACGAAAAGTGCTTCTCCACCATTTGTTTGAATGTCTTTTACTGCTTGGCTTCCAGATTCTTGATTTATGTCAGTGATAACAACTTTTGCTCCTTCTTTAGCAAATAATAAGGCTGTTTCTTTACCGATTCCTGTACCTCCACCGGTTATGATGGCTACTTTATTTTCAAGTCTCATTACAAGTACGCATCCTTTCAATATTTATTAAAATCATGGATAAAATTGTGTACAAAGAACCTTTTTACTATTCGAAATCGGATTCAAAAAGATTTACTAACTTGCTACACATTCATCTTACTACGTTCATTTTGAAATACTATCCTATAAGATGATGTATAATAATAGAGTGAATATCCTCCATTTATAGGGTTATTTTGTTTGAAGGAGAAGAATTTCTTATGACTCAGCCATTTCATCCATATGAAGAAATTACGTTTCAACAATTCGTATTGTTCATCAAAACTCATAGCAAACAGATTGAAGAAAATATAAATATCTACCTCAGTCTAGAACCTTCCATTTCCGAGTCAAATCGAAAAATAACTGATACGTTGCTGCATTCATTTTTTCAACTATTAACCCAATCGAACATTGAAGGTATCGATGAAGATTTAGCTAGCCACTTTGACAATTGGCTTCAATCTCAGTTATCGATTTTAAATATGAAAAGTTTTAACCTGTTTCAATTGATTTTCCAAAAATCTTTGATTACACTCATGATCCAAATAAAACATAACCGAATCATTCCTATATTAATGTTTTCATTATCTATTTTTACGTACCTTGTCCATAGTTATAACAATTGGGTAGATGCAGATACTACAGATCTTACCAAGAAAAATCCCCATGAAAATAGGGAACTTAAAAGGCTACAATTATTAGACAAATTAAACAAACTCCTGATTCGCTCTTCAGGAGTTCATGATTTAGCCTATATATTAAAAAAATGTGAAGAGTATTTTCACTATAAACGATGTGTTTTTTACGCTTATATCCCATGGTCGAATCAATTCTATGGTGTAATTGGTGCAGAGCTTCCAAAGGTACAGAGCATGAAAGGACAGCTTACTGAGCAGACTTCAGTTCTTACTTCCAAAAAACCGATATATTTAAAAAATCCAAGAAATTATGTAAAAGAGGAACATATTAAATTATTTAATCTGTCTTCCATTATTTTTATCCCGATCACCCATCAAGATCAATTGTTTGGATGGCTTACTTTTGATCAGTTAGGGGAAGACTTTGATTGTTCGAAAGATGAGTTAGATTTACTTGAACAAGTGGGGAAACGTCTTGGATTATTTTTATCAAGGAAAGGTGAAAAAGTAGCAAAAACTTCCGATCTTCACTTAACAGAAAGAGAAACCACGATTCTTGATTTGCTTTCGGAAGGGTACGACAATAAAAAAATAGGTGAATTATTGTTCTTAAGCGAGCATACGGTGAGAGATTATGTAAGCAGTTTAATGACTAAACTAAAAGCAAAAAATAGGACGCAAGTCGTTGCCCTTGCTTTTCGATTAGGTTTATTAAATTAATTCCCCCCTTTTGCAAATCCGTCAACATTGAGAGGGTCTTAGGAATACCTAAAATATGGACGATGTACACTAAGAAGGACCAAAAATAATGGTCTTTTTTCTTTTGGTTTACTTATGATTTCTCGACTTTCAGCTTCTAGGATTCATTACTTTTTTTGTTTGTTTTCATACACCGTCCAAATTTAGAAGGAAAGTGCAAGATAACGTAATTAATTTTTTGGAAATAGGATTAGAATAAAGAGAGCGTGAAGAAGGAGGGGCAAAATGAAAGAGCCATATAAAATGAACAAAGAATTACTTGATAAAGAGAAGGATGAATTGATCATCCACGCCCCCAGAGAGTTTAGCTTTTCGGAAAACTTGAGATACCTGTCACGATCCTCCAATGAATGTCTATTTGAAATTGTTGATCAAAAAATTTATCGTGCCTTATTCGTAGAAAACGAGACAATATTAGTGGAAATCCGAGCTGAGAACGACACGATGATTTTTGTTCGATTTTTAAGAAGTACTACTTCAGTAGAAAAACATGTTCAAGAAGCCGTTTCCCAATACGTTCGACAATGGTTTGATCTGGACACGAATTTGCTTCCTTTTTATGAGTTAGCAAAAAATGATCCTTTATTGCAAAGGCCAGTAAGTCAATTTTATGGTCTGCGAAATATCGGTATCCCGGATTTATTTGAAGCTATTGCCTGGGGAATTCTTGGGCAGCAAATCAACTTGACGTATGCTTATACATTGAAACGCAGACTTGTTGAGAGATTCGGTAAATCTGTTGAATATGAAGGAGAGAAATATTGGCTGTTCCCAACGCCTGAAGTGATCGCGAATTTAACCGTAGAAGATTTTGTAGAAATGAAGATGACCGTGAAGAAATGCGAATATTTAATTGGCGTGGCCCAACTGATGGTTCGAGGAGATCTCACAAAAGAAGAGTTGTTAAATGCTAAGGATGTTAAAGCGGCTGAAAAAATGCTGACCAAAATTCGTGGAATCGGTCCGTGGACAGCGAACTATGTATTGATGCGCTGTTTACGTTTTCCAGCAGCTTTTCCAATTGATGATGTCGGGTTGCATAATTCAATGAAATTGGTTATGGAAACTGAAGCAAAACCTACGAAAGAAGAAATTCTCAAATTATCAGGAGCGTGGGCCAATTGGGAGTCTTATGCGACGTTCTATTTATGGAGATTGCTATATTAAAAAGCCATGGTAAAGCCCTCTTGAATTGGTTTCAAGCGGGCTTTTGAATGTTCATTTTTCAATGTGGGAGGCTAGTGTGCTCACAAGGTAATATACCAAAATTCACGGTCCGCTAAAACTAGATTATAAGGTGTTTTAATGTCAGTCCAACTAACGCTTCGATTAATTCCTATGGGCAAGTCTTCGTGGCCACTCAAACTAGTGAAATACTCGATAACTCCGCTAGCGTGCAGTTCTTCCTCTATATACGAATACAATATATCTAAACACTTTTCTTGTATCGCATTGCTTTTGGATAGGTATTTTAGCGGTAAAAGGTTATGGTTAATGGCAACCTGATGTTTGAATGAAAAGTGGGAACTATATGAAAATCTTGTTTTTGATGCCCTATCGTAATTATCTTCAAAATGTAAATGTGTGAAATCCAATTCATCTTTGAAAACATTTGGTTGTTCAGGTGAGACTGGCTTATGTCCAAGCGAACCTTCAGGAAGTTTCATTGGAGAAGCCATATAGATATATTGAGTCAAAAATGTATTCCCCTTTCTCTTACAATAATGTTTTACAGAGCGTACTAAGTGAGAATCCCCCTAATAATTACAAAGTAGCCCAACCATCTCAAGCCTATTCACCATATCTTATTACATTCAATCATGTAGAGGTGAATGACTATGTATATGTACCCAATGTATCATTATGAAAATCAAGATTATCTTATACGACAGTTTCCAGGTCTACCCAGCTTTCCAAGTATACCTGGTTTACCAGGGCTTCCTAGTCAACCGGGATTTCCAGGTGCACCAGGATTTCCGGGCCAACCAGGATTTCCAGGTGCACCAGGATCTCCGGGCCAACCAGGATCACCACCAAGTTCACAAGCGCCAACGGCCCCTCCGCCATCGTTTATCCCTCTCCAACAATCGGCTTCAACATTTGCTGTAGACCCAGGAGCCATTTCATTTTGCTTATTCCGGAATACTTTTATATGGCTAAATAATGGTGCAAGTTTCTGGTATTATCCCATTTTTGTCGGTCCGCGATCTGTTGCAGGCTTCAGATGGAATGGCAGGTTCTGGACGGTTTTTGGCATTGATACAAGACAAATTAATTCATTTACATGTTTTTGAAAATAAAGTATTCAAAGGGGATGTTAGTCATAATATCCCCCTTGAACATTGGAGAAATTTGATAACCTAAGCTTTAAACTGCTTTGCTTTCTTCTAATAAGAAAGGGCTTCAAAGCAAGATAGAATCAGGACAAGCCAAAGAAAACCATTATTCAACAAAATGCCTACTGTTGATTGTCCTCCTCTCTGGTTAAATTATCCCGTAGAAAAGGCTGATTTTAGTAAAACTCAACAAGTAGTTCCACAAGCTTTATAAGAAATAAATCAAGTAAAAGGAACATTGAATAATAAAAATACCGTTTATTATTGAACAGGTTTTGGGCTTGGTTTGGTTAATCTTTTTCAAAACAAGCTCTCTCTTTTTTATCAGGGTTCATGTTCATTATTTATTAGAAATGGTAAAATCACTATATTCCTATAAAATTTAAAAAGTGGAAATGAAAATAGAGGATGCTGTTGAATATGAAGAAAGTATCGCTAGAAACCAAGATTCTTGGGTTAGTCTTATCATTGAGCTTATTTTTGATTCTCCTATTAACGACCTCCTTTTCCTATATGGAAGGAAGACAAATAGCGAAGGATAAAGGTCAGTTAGCATTGGAGTTATCAAGAACCATTAGTTTTATGCCTACCGTCACGGAGGCATTTGAATCCGAAAATCCTGCTAGAACGATCCAGCCGATTGCCGAAAAGATTCGCAAGGAAACGGGGGCTGAATTCATCGTTGTAGGAAATAAAGAGGGAATTCGTTATTCTCATCCGTTAGCCTCTGAAATAGGGAAGCGAATGAAAGGCGGGGATAACAACCGAGCTATAAAAAATGGTGAATATTACGTTTCTGAAGCGGCTGGTTCGCTTGGTCTTTCTATTCGAGGAAAGTCACCGATATTTGATAAGGATGGAAAAATAATTGGAATCGTTTCGGTCGGTTTTTTAGTGAACGATGTTCGTGCCCAAATTTTTAAGGATTTATCTAAAGAGATGATTGTGTCTTTAGTAGCCATTATGATATCAATCGTCGGGAGCTATATGCTGGCAAGAAGCATACGTAAAGATACATTAGGGTTAGAGCCATTTGAAATTGCTAATTTATATAAAGAGAAAAATGCTGTACTTCACTCGGTGAAAGAAGGTATTTTAGCCATTGATCAAAATGGTTTGATTACATCCATGAATCAGCCGGCAAAAAAGTTGCTGGATATAAAGGAACCTGTTCGCCATTTGAATGTAGATGGGTTGTTTCCTTCAACATATTTATATGAAGTGTTGAAATCAGGGGAACCGCAAGTGGATAAAGAAATTTCATGGAAAGATAAATCTGTTATTGTGAATTGCACGCCGATCTTCGATAGTGAAGGTGTAAGCGGTGTTGTCGCTTCGTTCCGTGATCGAACAGAAATAGAGGAAATGGTTAACACACTATCGGAAGTGAAGATGCATTCAGAGGATTTAAGAGCACAGACCCATGAATTTACTAATAAATTATATGTTCTATCCGGATTGATACAGTTAGGGGAATATGATGAAGCAATAGATATGATTCAAAGCGAAACATCCGAATTGTACTCTCTGAACCGTGTTGTTTTCGAACAGATTAAAGATACAAAGGTACAAGCTCTGTTACTTGGGAAGATAGGAAAAGCATCAGAAAAGAAGATTCCCTTTGAAATAGACTCACAAAGTTACTTAGAGAAACTCCCGGACCATATAAAATTGTCCCAACTTACCTTGATTCTTGGCAATATAATCGATAATGCGCTGGAAGCGGTTTCTGGCATGGATGAGCCACTAGTGAAATTTTTCGCTACCGATATCGGAAATGATATGGTATTTGAAGTAAGTGACAATGGAAAGGGAATACCCGAGAATGATATCGCGTTTATTTTCGACCGGGGTTTCACTTCGAAAACAAGTGGAAATCCAAGTGGATATGGACTATCAAATGCTGATCATGTTGTAAAAGAGTTGGGTGGCATCATCGAAGTTCAAAGCGAGGAAGAAAACACCGTATTCACCGTGTATCTTCCTAAAGAGCAGACAGGAGGGAAAGAATGCTAAAAATAAGAGCGGTCATTGCAGAAGATGATTTTCGTGTAGCGGATATCCATGAGAAATTTTTAAAAAACTTTGAAGAAATAGAAGTGGTCGGGAAAGCAGTAAATGCAAAAAAAACTCTTCGGATCTTGGAACAAAAAAGCCCTGATCTGCTTCTGCTTGATGTCTATATGCCGGATCAGCTTGGTACAGACTTACTTCCAAGCATTCGTCAGAAATTCCCGAATGTGGATATTATCATGATTACGGCAGCCACAGAAAAAGAACAACTTGAAAAGGCCCTTCACTATGGTGTAGAGAATTATTTAATTAAACCGGTAGAAATGAAGCGCTTCAACCAAGTCATAGTGGAGTATCTTAAGAAAGCCCACCTTATGCAATCTAAACAAGATATAGACCAGGATTTTGTTGATCTTATTTTAAAAAAGGGATCGTCTACGCCGGAAATCAATGATGGACCTGCATTACCAAAGGGAGTCGACGAAATCACATTAACGAAAGTAATGGAAGTTCTTGAAATAAGCGACATTGGTTTGTCAGCTGAGCAAGTGAGCTCTCAAATCGGCGCTTCTAGAACAACAGCAAGGCGTTATCTGGAATACCTGATATCCGTAAAGAAATGTAAGGCAGAAGTAATATATGGAGTAGTAGGGAGACCAGAACGTAGATATTATAAGATTTGATTCAGAGAAAGATAACCTAGGAAATATAAAAACACCTTCGTAAATGGAGGTGTTTTTTGTATGGGAAAATCGGTGGGGAGAAAAGTGCTTTAGAGATTACCAATATTGTTAAAATCATTTAAAAACCGACCATTCAAACCCCGGGCATGGCATCCGGTATAGTCTGAAAATTGAAGATGAAAAGTACCTCCGTGAACACAATGAACACAATTAACAAAATAGTTTTAAAACACAATAAATTGAAAACGCTTACAGATTAAGCGTTTTCATATACAATTTACTTTATTAGAAGATAGGAGTGATAGATATGCTCGCTTTATTAGGATATTTGATGATTTTAGTGTTTATGATTTTAATTATGACAGGGCGACTTTCAGCCATGATAGCTTTGATCGTAGTACCTAGTGCCTTCGCACTTATTGGTGGTTTCGGTAGTCAAATGGGTGAAATGGCGCTAGAAGGAATCAAAAGTGTGGCGCCAACAGGAATCATGATTTTATTTGCAATCCTTTTCTTTGGTATTTTGATTGATGCTGGAGTTTTTGATCCAATCATTAATACGATCCTTAGACTTGTAAAAGGAGATCCTGTAAAAATTGCCATCGGTACGGCAGTTTTGGCTTTACTTATTTCGTTAGATGGAGATGGTACAACCACATATATGATCACGATTTCTGCCATGCTTCCGCTATATAAACGGATTGGAATGAAACCGCTTATATTAGCTGGTATCGCTGTTTCGTCATCTGGAGTCATGAATCTTCTTCCTTGGGGAGGCCCGACAGCAAGGGTGATGACTGCTTTGAAATTAGAAATGTCCGATGTATTCACGCCTGTTATTCCTGCTATGATTGGCGGCGTGCTATTCGTTCTATTCATGGCATATTGTATGGGTAAAAAAGAAAGAAAAAGAATCGGGATAATAGAAGTAGATTATCATGCTGTAGCTCAACATGCGGCTGCAACTGAAGATGCTTACATTAAGCGTCCTAAATTAATTGTCTTTAATTATGCGTTAACACTTACCCTGCTAGTCGCGCTGATTATGGAACTTATGCCTTCAGCGGTCCTATTTATGATAGGTTTTGCCATTGCTATTACGATTAATTATCCGAAAGTAAGTGATCAAAAAGATCGTGTAGCCAATTATGCTGACAATGCTTTATCAGTTGTTTCGATGATATTTGCAGCAGGTGTCTTTACCGGAATTCTTTCCGGAACGGAAATGGTAGATGCTATGGCAAACTCTATGATTCAGCACATTCCTGACCAAATGGGTGCACACTTTGCCGTTATCACAGCTATCATTAGCGCACCTTTTACTTTCTTCATGTCTAATGACGCCTTCTATTATGGCGTACTTCCATTACTTGCTAAGGCAGGTGCTGCTTATGGAATTGATCCTGCCATGATAGGAAGAGCTTCTCTTTTAGGGTTACCAGTTCATCTATTAAGTCCGCTTGTTCCATCAACCTATCTATTGATTGGGATGGTAGGAGAAGATTTTGGAGCCCTGCAGCGTACTTTCTTGAAGTGGGCTTGCGGATCGACACTTGTCATGATTCTGGTATCTCTTGTATTAGGAATAATCCCACTATAAGAGATATAGCAAGTAGTTCCTCGATCTTTTAAAGTACCCTTTTATTGTAAAGAGCCCCATTCGTACTAGTACTAGTACGAATGGGGCTCTTTAATTTCGATTGAAAGGTGGCTCTCTATCCTACTGCTCGCTTTCCTCACTAACACTCTATCTATCAAAGCTCATAATGATATTTATTACTGGCTGATTGAACTACCCACCACTTATCGACCTTACTGTCTGATTGAAGTGGGGGATTCCTAAGAACATTAGCCTATCGGCCAATTTTTAATTAGGCTACTCCCGTAGTTCCTACGGTTAGAAGCCTTAAGGCTTCATTCATTAGATTGAGTCCTGCGTTAATATCTCGATCGTGGTGACTTGTTTTGCTTTTTATAATATCGACTATAGGAATCTGCTAAATTTTCCACCGATTTCTGTAAGGCAATACTGTCTACTTCTTTCAGGAAAGAATACTCTTTCTTTAAAGCTGGAAGTTCTTTGATTGTTGCGTATTTATTCAGAAAAGAACCTTTCCATTCATTAGAGGGTAATTGGCCGTTCTGCTTCATTTCTTCACAGATATACCAGTAGGCATCTTTCTCCTTTTGTTTGCCTAAAAAGAAGTTATAGACAAAACGGGAGCAGCCGATCGTTTTATTGATTAGAACTAGTTGTTCTTTAGTTGGATAGATTCGAAATTTATAAGCTTTGTTTACGACCATTGGTTTCACCCCCTTATAGTTATTATTAACCATCGAACGTATGTTTGTCAAAAGATTACTTTGGCTTATGCCAACCGCCATTCATCTCCCCTTACCGTTGGGCTCTCGCCCTTCACACGCTTGAAGAGGGAGTATTCTGGCGGGAAATGGTAAAACTAGAATTAAGAGAAACATTATGTTTGTCTTCTCTCTCGCGACAAAGTTAGCTTTTTCTTTTATTGAATGTGGATGTACAGTACCTTAACATTAGGTGAAACTATATTAAGAAGGGAAGAGAGCAAAATGGCTCACTTTAATATAAAGGTTGCTGTTCAAAAGTTCGGTAACTTTCTAAGTTCAATGGTCATGCCGAATATATCAGCTTTCATAGCTTGGGGGTTAATCACTGCACTATTCATTCCTTCTGGTTTTCTCCCAAATGAAAGCCTTGCCAAAATGGTTGGCCCAATGGTTACTTTCTTACTTCCGCTTTTAATTGGGTATACAGGTGGTAAGTTAGTTCATGATCACCGAGGGGGCGTAGTTGGTGCTATTGCGACTATGGGTGTTATTGTTGGATCTGATATTCCAATGTTCCTTGGTGCAATGATCATGGGGCCGTTTGGCGGATATGTTATCAAGAAATTCGATCAATTTATTGAAGGAAAAATAAAAGCCGGTTTTGAAATGCTTGTTAACAATTTCTCAGCTGGGATTCTTGGCGGCTTGCTGTCCATTCTATCTTTCTTAGCGATAGGTCCTGCTGTTGACGTGTTTACAGGATGGCTTGTAGCAGGTGTTGATTGGCTTGTAGGTACAGGTTTACTGCCATTAACAAGTATTCTAATCGAACCTGCCAAAGTATTGTTCTTAAACAATGCAATTAATCATGGCGTCCTTTCACCAATCGGTGTAGAGCAAGTTAAACAAACTGGATCTTCCATTCTGTTTCTGCTTGAAGCAAATCCTGGACCCGGTATTGGTATTCTGCTTGCTTATTGCTTCTTCGGAAAAGGTACTGCGAAGAGATCGGCGCCTGGAGCTGCCATCATTCATTTCTTCGGTGGTATCCATGAAATATATTTCCCTTATATTCTAATGAAACCGATGTTATTTTTAGCGGTCATTCTTGGAGGCATGAGCGGAGTTTTCACTTTAGTTCTTTTAGGCGGCGGATTGTTCGCTCCCGCTTCGCCAGGCAGTATTCTTGCCATTACAGCGGTAACTCCGCATAATATGGGCGCATATATTGCTAACTTTGCAGGTGTGATCGTAGCTGCAATTGTATCATTCATCGTAGCTGCATTCGTCTTGAAAACAGGCAAACAGACGGAGGAAAATATCGAAGATGCTGCGAAAAAAATGCAAGAAATGAAAGGGAAGAAAAGTTCTGTTGCTGATGTATTTGCTTCAGATCCGGGCACTATGCCAACAAACGTCAGTAAAATTATTTTTGCTTGCGATGCTGGTATGGGTTCAAGTGCAATGGGTGCTTCCCTCCTGCGCAAAAAGGTAAAGGAAGCTGGTTTGAATATTGATGTTACAAATACAGCAATCAGCAACATTCCTTCTGACGCACAAATTGTTATTACACAGGAAGAGTTAACTCCAAGAGCACAAAATAAAGTGCCGAATGCTTTTCATGTATCTGTCGATAACTTCTTATCAAGTCCTGAATACGATTCATTGCTAGCGCGGCTTCAGGATGATGGTACTGACGAGCTTCATGAGATTGTCGAAGATGCTGAAGAGGAAGTTCCAGGTGTTCGTGAACATTCAATTGAACCTGGCATCGATGCAGGTGAAGAAGGTGCACCGGATGATAATGATCTGCTTCGCGAAGAAAATGTCTTCCTTAATCAGCATTTTGACAATAAGGAAGAAGCGATCCGCTTTGCGGGAAGAGCTTTGGTAAATGCAGGATACGTTAAGGAAAGCTACATTGAAGCGATGATTGCACGTGATGAAATGACTTCAACCTATATGGGAAATGATGTAGCCATTCCACACGGAACTGAGGAAGCTAAGAAAGATGTCCTTAAATCTGGATTTACCGTTTTACAGATACCAAACGGTGTCGATTTTGACGGTCAAAAGGCTCGGTTAATATTCGGAATAGCCGGCAAGGATGGCACGCATCTTGAAATTCTATCTGGCATTGCGGTTACTTGCTCGGAGATGGAGAATATTGAAAAGATGGTTAAAGCCACATCAGCCAGGGAATTGATGGATATTATAAACGTTAAAAATAATTAAATACTCTTAACCAAGAATAGAAAAGCGTTTTACGCTTTTCTATTCAGTATTTTCTCGTGTTACTCCACCTGAAATGAGTTGGTAGCATGTATATTACTTCAAGGGAAAAATCAATCATAGAATTGATCATAAAAACTTCAGGAAAACATACGGCCATATCCATTGCAACACAACTGAATGTAAGTGTCCGGACGGTTCAACGTGATCTGAAGGCCATAGAAAAAATCCTGCAATCTTTTGAGTTGCATTTAACACGCAATACACATGAAGGGCTGTCCATCGATGGGAAGAATGAACAAGTCTTTAGGCTTGTACAGCATCTGATGGGTAATCATCCGATTGATCAAACGCCACAAGAAAGAAAGTTGCATCTTCTTTTAGCTTTACTGCAGGAAGAATCATATAAAACTCAAGCTCTAGCGGGGGATCTCGGTATAAGCATAACCACTCTTTCAACCTATTTAGACGAACTGACTGAGTGGATAAGAAATTTTAATATCGTGATTACCAGAAAAAGGGGAGTCGGAATAGAGCTTACCGGCACTGAAGAAAATAAACGGAAAGCTCAGGCTGCCTATTTCTTGCACTTCTTTAATGAAGAGCTGATTGAAAGTTTATTTTTGTTGCAAGAAGGAAAATTCCCAGAAGGGAAAATCCTCGACTATTTCGATCCCGATTATCTTCTGGCTATTGATGGGGTGCTGAACTCGACCTTTAACAGTGTCCATTCGCGTTTGGCTGATAGCGGGTATATAGGGTTAATTGTGCATATTTATGTAACCCTGCAAAGGAATGAAAGCCAATTTTTTTTGGAGAAGGACTTCAAGAAAATAAGAGAACTTTCGGATGAGAATAATCTTATGAATAAAATAGGCAAGGAACTCAGCACCATGCTGGAAGTCTCTTTTACTATCGATGATATAAGCTACCTGGCCGCCATCCTTAAAGGTTCCAAGCTTCATGCGGCGGATGCAGTTCCATATGACAGTGTGGTGCTAGGCCAGCTGATAAGGAATTTGATAAAAGATGTTTCTGCTCAATTGCAAATCGATTTGACCAAGGATTTCCCATTGTATCAAGGGCTCCTTGCTCACATGGAACCATCGCTTTTCCGGATCAAACAGGAAATGGGATTATATAATCCCTTAACGGAAGATATTAAACGAAAGTATCCGGTTCTCTTTTTAGCAGTAAAGACCAGTCTGGAAAAGGGGTTCAAAGAAATTAAAGATTTTCCTGAAGATGAAATAGCCTTCATTGTCCTTCATTTCGGATCTGCATTAGTGATGCGGGAGGAAGAAATATCAATAAGGGCACTCATTGTTTGTCCGACAGGTATAGGTACGTCGAAGATGCTTGCAAGCCGGATCAAAAAAGAAATCATAGAAATCCAGACTGTAGAAATCAAGACGATCAAAGATATCCAGCAGCAGGGCAGCCTGAAAAACTATGATGTAATCATTTCTACGGTTCGGCTTCCGTATATCGATATGGATTATATCCTCGTATCCCCTCTTTTGAGTGAAGAGAATATATTGAACATCAGGAATTATTTAAGGAAGAATATTGAAAACTTCACTAAAAATAAGCGTTATAGCAGTCATTCAGCCCAAAAGGATTCCCTGCCAAAAAAAGAGAATGGCGAATTGAAAGAAGTATTGCAGGAACTGAAAGACGTCCAACAAGCAATAGACGCTGTTATCAATAATTTCCGGTTTTATCGGCTGCCGCATCTGAAAGGACATCCGCGAATCATCGAAGAAATGGTTCGGATGGCTGAAAAGGAAGATCTGCTAATGGATGCGGATGATGTGATTGGATCCCTTAACGAACGGGAAAAAAAAGGTGGTTTAGGTATTCCAGGCACTGGAATGGGCCTTTTTCATACCAGACATAAGAATGTGAAAGAGCTGATTTTCCAGGTGGCCCACTTAGATGAACTCTGTATGGTAAGAGGAATGGACGGAAAAGACGTGTATATGAAAAACCTGTTGCTGATGCTTGCACCTGAAGAATTAAGTGCGAAGCAGCAGGAAATCGTCAGCTTAATCAGTTCAAGTTTAATTGAAAGCAATGAATCTATAATGATTTTTTCATCATCAGACGAAGAAGTAATTCGCAGTAGAATGGAAGCCATATTTTTGGATTATTTATATACTAACTTGATAAAGGGATGATAGAAATGAAACAAGTAGTACATTTCGGTGCAGGGAATATTGGAAGAGGATTTATTGGGGCACTCTTTTCACAATCTGGATATCATGTAACATTTGTAGATATAGCTGATCAAATCATCGACCAGTTAAATGATAAAAAGCAATACCAAGTCAAGTTGGCGACTGATCAGCAAGAATCGGTCACAGTAGAGAATGTATCAGGTTTAAACAGCTTAAAGCAGGAAGAGGAAATCATCAAGGCAATTAAAGAAGCAACATACCTTACGACTGCAATCGGTCCGAATATTTTGCCTCACATCGCACCTTTAATTGCAAAAGGGTTAACTTCAAGAGTGAAGGAAACCGATGAAAAACTATATGTGATTGCTTGCGAAAACCAAATATCAGCAACAGATCTTTTAGAAGGATACATTCTAGAAAACTTAGATCAAGATACAAAGGCAAAATTAGCTGATAAAGTATCCTTCTTTAATTCAGCTGTTGATCGAATTGTTCCGATTCAAAATAACGAGGGTTCCCTCGATGTTTTGGTAGAACCTTATTATGAATGGGTCGTTGAAACGAATGAAAACATTCCTGCTGTTGAGGGGATGACCATTGTAAAAGAACTCGCTCCATTCATTGAAAGAAAACTTTTTACCGTTAATACAGGACATGCTGTCATTGCTTACTTGGGTTATCTTAAGGATAACAAATTGACGATTGACCAGTCATTGGAAGACGAAGGCATTGTAAAGCAGGTCAAGAAAACATTAGATGAAACTGGAGCCTATTTAATAAAGGAATACCAGTTGAACCCAGACGAGCATCAGCAATATATTAACAAGATTATTAACCGATTTAAAAATTCTTACTTAAATGACTCAGTAAATAGAGTAGGCCGTTCACCTCTTCGTAAGCTTGGACCAAACGACCGTCTTGTACGCCCTGCAGTAGAAGCGAAGAAAGCTGGACTTTCCTATACACATCTAGCGAAGGCAATAGCAGCAGCTTTACTCTTTAACTATAACGAGGATGAAGAAGCACTAAAGCTGCAAGCGATGGTGAAAGAAAACGGTGTACCTTCTGTTCTTAAAGAAGTTAGTGGTCTAGACGAAAATAGCGAAATTACCAAAGAAGTTGTCAGTCATTACAATGAGTTAAAGAAATAAATAGTTTATGACCAGAGCTCCTGAAATGAATTTTCAGGAGCTCTTTAACTTAGGAATATTGCTGAAGGGATGCAAAGTACTTACGTGATCAATTGCTTTACGCTATACAATGCTCAAAAGGATAAAATAAATTTCTCTCAATACCAACTAAACCACTAAAGATAATTGACTACAGAACAGTAATTTTATATGATAATACTGACTGACTAATCAATCGGGAGGTGAGAAAGAATTTCTACAGAAAAGGTGGATAGAAGAGAGCAAATATTAGAGATTTCGCAACAACTTTTTGCTTCACTTGGTTATCATAAAACGAAGATTTCTGACATCGTTCGAGAAGCGGGTATTGCGCAGGGAACTTTTTATTGGCATTTTAAAAGTAAAGAAGCTATTGCTTTAGAAATTATTCAACAAGGGCGGAACGGACTTCTGGAAGTTGTAGCGCACGGACATCGAAAATTTCCTGGAACTGTTAAGGATGTTGTGAGTTCCTCTGAAAAGTTATTTGAAGAGTTGTTTGATTTTTCCGCATCTAATCGATATATGATGGAAATGATATTCAAAGGAATTGACGGTGAAGAGTCACTTAAACAAGTGATTATTGAAACTCGATTGAAGGTGGAAGAAGCTTTTCAAAATAATATTAAAAGAGCGATGGAGCTAAACATTCTACCGGAAAGGGATCCTGGTTTACAAGCTGCATTATTAATGAGTTTATTTGAAGGAATCCTATCTAGGTGGTTATTCGGACCGTTCTCAGAGGGTTCGCATATACGAAACAAAACAACGGCGGAACTGGCTAAAGAAATGGTCAGATTCGAATTTTTTGGATTATTAGGAACATAAAAAGGAGACAGATTATTATGAAGAAAAAATATTCATACCTTACATTGGTATTATTATTAGCATTTACTTTGATTTTAAGTGCTTGTGGTTCGAAAGATGATAAGGCAAGCGAAAATAAAGAAAGCAGTGCAGATTTATTACAACAAATCAAAGATCGCGGAACACTTAAAGTAGGGCTTATGGGTACATATCAGCCATACAATTTCTTGAATGATAAGAAAGAGATGGATGGATTTGATGCTGATATCGCGAAAGAAATGGCCAAGCGTCTTGGAGTGGATGTTGAATTTGTTTCTCAAGAATTTTCAGGTATGGTGGCAGGATTACAAACAAAAAAATTTGATGCAGTTATTAGTCAAATGACCATTACTGATGAACGTAAAAAACAAATGGACTTTACGGAACCGTATATCACTAACCATGTGAAGGTAATCGTTCAAGAAGATAATAACTCGATTAAGTCTGTAAAAGATTTCAAAGGCAAAAACATTGGAGTGGGGCTAGGTACTAATGACGAAACATATCTTCGTACAGAGCTGCTTCCAGAGGTGGGGGATTTTACAATTAAAACATATGATGATGTTATTACATCATTAAAGGATTTGGACTCTGGAAGAATCGATGCAACCATTAATAATATGTATGCGTTGAAACCAGTTGTAGAGAGTAATGGATTTAAGATCAAAGCAGTTGGTGAACCGGTTAAATCTGATAAAGCAGGAATCGCGATTCGTAAAGGCAATGAATCATTATTGAAAGAATTGAATAAACATCTAGCTGATATGAAAGAAGACGGCACATATAATGAGATTTTTGTGAAATGGTTTGGGGAAGAGCCAAAAGAATAAACCTTTAGTAGTAGAAAGGATACAAGCAAAGTTATGGATGTTATTTGGGTTAACCTACCATTTTTATTGAAGGGAGCGTATTATACGCTCCTTATCACCATTATTTCAATGTTTTTTGGATCGATTATTGCTGTGGTTGTGGCGGTAGCAAGACTAAAAGGTAATAAGTTTATTAGGTGGATGGCTCGTGCATATGTTTCCATCATAAGAGGTACTCCCACTTTGGTCCAAATTATTATTGTGTATTATGGACTGGCTGATTACGGATTAAATCTTCAACCACTAACAGCGGCTTATATTGCGTTAAGTATTAGTATCGGGGCTTACCTGTCTGAAACATTACGCGGGGCGATTCAATCTATCCCTAAAGGGCAATATGAAGCGGCATATGCTTCTGGAATGACGCCATATCAAACGATGCGCAGGATTATTTTCCCGCAAGCGATTCGGGTGGCCATCCCGCCAGCAGGCAATACATTTATTGGGATGTTAAAAGAGACATCACTTGTCTCCGTTATAACGGTTACCGAATTATTGCGTTCAGCTCAATTATTAATCGCTCAATACTATGTGTACATGCCATTTTATTTAGCAATTGCGCTAATGTATTGGATTATGAGTACAGGATTTTCCTTTGTCTTGGAAAGAATTGAAAAACGGTTATCAATATATGACTAAGTATGGTGAAGTAGAATGATAAACATCAACAACCTATCGAAGAGTTTTTCAACATTAGAAGTGTTGAAGGATATTAATTTACAAGTGAACAGCGGCGAAGTTGTTGTGATTCTTGGACCGAGTGGTTCAGGTAAAAGTACATTGCTTCGATGTATAAATGGTCTCGAAGAATTAACGAGTGGAACTATTGAAGTGAGCAACATTGTCGTTGATGCGAAAAAAAGTCATAAAGAGCGCAATAAACAAATTAAAAAAGTCCGTCTTCATACGGGAATGGTTTTTCAACAATTTAATTTATATCCGCATAAAACGGTATTGGAAAATGTTATCGAAGCACTGTTAATTGTGAAAAAATGGTCGAAAAATGATGCAGAGATAAAAGGGGAAACGCTGTTAAAAAGAGTAGGTTTGATTGATAAAAAAGATGTGTATCCTTCCCGATTATCTGGAGGTCAGCAACAAAGGGTTGCGATTGCAAGAGCACTTGCCATGGAACCGGATATCTTATTGTTCGATGAACCAACGTCTGCATTAGATCCAGAGTTGGTAGATGAGGTGTTGGCTGTAATTAAAGAACTTGCTCAAGATGGAATGACCATGGCTATCGTTACACATGAGATGACTTTTGCTCAGGAAGTTGCTGATCGAATCGTCTTCATGTCAGATGGTGTCATTGTTGAAGAAGGTCCCCCAGAGGAATTCTTTTCACAACCACAAACCGATCGAGCCAAGAAATTTTTGAAGAAAATGTAGTTAATATAAGGAGAGCTGGAGGAATTAATATGAAAGTAGTAACAAAATGGAATGGCCAGCGTGCTTTCACAGCTGTTGGAGATTCAGGTTATGAAGTAAGTATGGACGCAACTCCTGCATATGGAGGCGAAGGTAAAGGATGTACACCAACTGAAATGCTGCTGGCTTCTCTAGCTGGTTGCATTGGAATTGATGTCACGATGATACTGAAACCTTATTTGTCATCTGTGGACAAGCTTGAAATTGAAACAGATGGCACGAGAAAAGAAGAATTGCCAAAAGGATTCACATCCATTGTTGTGACTTTCATCATTGATGGGCAAGTGGACAGTAAACGAATCTGGAGGGCAATTAATCTGGGCAAAGAAAAATACTGTGCGGTATCAGATTCTTTGAAAGCCGATATCTCATTCCGGCTAATTTTAAATGGGGAAGAACAAGCAAAAATAGTTACTGATCAGAACCAAGGAGAATAAATACTTTTAACTTTTCAAAGGCACTGTGGAGAAATCTCTACGGTGCTTTTGTTGTTTTTAAGGAAAAAGAAAAAGGATATTTCTTAGGAATATAAATTTAACGCTTGTAAATAGTAATCATTACGTTTTATAATGAGAGACAGTCAAGACATCTATAGTGATAATTCTTGAACAAAAAGGATTTTTTTATAATATAAATCGTAATTATTTTGATTTGTGTGATGAAGGGGTCTTTTTATGTTGAGAATATAGCTCGTACTTGAATTTGGTACTTTTACTCGTGAGTTTAGCGCAGTTACTCGTGAATTTGGTGCAGTTTCTCGTGAGCTTGGCGCATTTACTCGTGAGTTTGGCGCAGTTACTCGTGAGTTTGGCGCAGTTACTCGTGAGTTTGGCGCATTTACTCGTGAGTTTAGCGCAGTTACTCGTGAATTTAGCGCATTTACTCGTGAGTTTAGCGCAGTTACTCGTGAATTTGGTACTTTTACTCGTGAATTGAGTGCATTTACTCATGGGTTCGTTCTTTAACTCGAGTTTAGTCCTCTTACGAGTAAGTTTGGAGAAGGGAGAAGCAGAAGGAAGGTAGAAGATTATCCAATCCATACATAGTAAGAAACCTATAAACAAGGGACAATTTGAATGATTTCTGATTGGAGAAATCTCTCACCAGTAATATCAGGCAATTATTGCCTGGCAAATCATGATAGTAAAACTGTGATTTAAATCGTAATCAATACGATTTTCGACAACTGATATAAAACTAAAAAAATTTATGGAGGATTATCTTATGTTCAGGAAATACAAATCATTATTTATTCTATTTCTAACAGTCTTTCTTTTGGTAGCATGTTCTTCCGAGACTACAAAAGAACAAGAGAAAAAGAAAAAAGAAGTGAATTTACTTTTTAATTTTGCCACTAGCTCGCTTGATCCAAATGTTGATACAAGTTATGTGTCACTGCGTGCAGGAATTACTGAAACTTTGGTACACCTCAATGATAAGGACTTGACTATTGAGCCTTGGCTTGCCAAGAGCTGGGATAGTGAAGATGGACAATTATGGGAGTTCAAGCTAAGGGAGGGAGTGACGTTTCAGAATGGAAAACCTATGAATGGCGAGGCGGTAAAGGCATCTTTAGAGAGGGCGATGAAAGATAGTCTAGCGATTAAAAATGCCTTGCGCATTGATTCGATAGAAGCAAAAGGAAATACCTTAATGATTAAAACAGAAGGTCCCTTTCCGGAGTTCCCATCTGAATTAGTTCATCCAAACACATCGATTATTGACGTAAAGGAAAGTGACTATATAAACAAACCAGTTGGGACAGGCCCATTTGCCGTGTCGAAATTCACACCAGGAACTGCAGTGGATCTTAAGCGGTACGATTCTTACTGGGGTGGAGCCGCGAAACTGGAGAAAGCCAGATTTTCGTTTAATGAAGATGCCAACGCGCGCTCTCTTGCACTTGAATCAGGAGATGCTGATATTGTCTTCCGTCCAGAAGTTGAAAGCCTAGGAAATTTAGAAGCTATAGATGGGGTAACTGTGGAGTCCACATCTACTTTCCGTGTACATCAAATGACGATGAACTTAGAACGGAAAGCGCTGCAAGATATACACGTTCGTAAGGCTATAGATGCTTTGATAGATCGTTCATCCATTGCGAATACGATTTTACAAGGTCATGCAGAAGTTGCCACAGGACCTTTTCCATCTACGTTCTCATTTGCTCCAGACTATCCAAAAAAAGAGAACGGAATGGAAGCGGCTAGAGAATATCTTGAAAAAGCAGGATATAAGAAAGTACATGATGTTATGCAAAAAGACGGCAAACCGCTTTCGTTTACGCTTCTTACTTACAGTTCACGTGCCGATTTACCGTTAATCGCTCAAGTATTTCAATCGGATGCTGCGCAGTTAGGAATTGATGTGAAAATCAAACAGATTGAAATCCCGGAAGAGTATATGGCTGCCAATCGGGATTGGGATTTAACAACGTACAGTAATTTAACGGCACCGCGCGGAGATGCCGGTTACTATTTAAATGCAACGTATCATCCAAATGGCGCCTTAAACTTCAGTGGTGCGGATGACGATCACTTGAAGGCACTTATTGACAAGTTAAACGTAACGGTTGGGCAGAAAAAACGTTCAGATTTAGCTGAAGAAATTGCGATGTATGTGGATGAACAAGTATATAACTCATTTATTTTACATCCCAACACACTTGTTGCATATAACTCTAATAAAGTTGAAAACTGGATCACTTCGCGAAGTGAATACTACATGCTGACGAATAAACTGGATGTGAAGTAAATGTTCCGCATTCTAGGCCGGCGATTTATCGAGGTTGTGATTTTTATCCTTGTTATTACATTTATCAGCTTTCTTTTTGTGCGGCTCGCTCCAGGTGATCCGGTACTATCAATTCTTCAAGTGGATGATGTATCGATCACAAACGGGCAAGTCTATGAGCTTCGTGAAGAATTGGGATTCAACGATCCGTTGCTTGTACAGTATGGTCATTGGTTTGCGGACTTTGTTCAATTAGATTTCGGAAATTCCTATATTACGAATCAGCCTGTGATGAAAATGATTATAAGCGGTCTGCCAGCGACACTTGAACTGTCAATGGGTGCTTTACTTGTCATGCTTAGTATAGCTATTCCTTTAGGATCGCTTGCTGCTTTATATAGAGGCAGTTGGATTGACCAGATAAGTCGTGGAGTCTCATTATTTGGCGCAGCTATCCCTAGCTTTTGGCTGGGACTACTTTTGATTGATTTATTCGCGGTGAGATGGGGGGTATTTCCAACAATGGGGAGGGACGGATTCATTTCAATGGTCTTGCCGTCGGTTACTTTGGGCCTTGCCATTACAAGTGTATACGTCCGCTTGCTGCGTTCGAGTTTGATTGACTCGCTTAGTCATGAATTTATCAGAGCCGCCCGGTCAAGGGGGATTTCAGAAATACGTATCTTCTTTGCCCACGCATTTCGCTATAGTTTACCGCCGGTCATTACCGTATTCGGTGTTAGCCTTGGCAGCTTGATCGGCGGGGTCGTCGTGGTTGAAGTGATTTTTGCTTATCCTGGTATTGGGAAGATGGTCGTTGACTCTATTCGATCTCGTGATTATCCAGTCATCCAAGGATACATTTTAATTATGGCTATTATTGTATTTATGGTAAATAGCGCAGTGGATTTAACTTACCGATATTTGAATCCTGAGCTAAGACTAAAGGAAAGGAATAATAGTTGATGGAATTAGTGTTCAGAAAACAAATCAAAAGACGATGGAAAGCTGCCGCTATTTATACAACGATGGCTTTTGTGTTTGCTGTTGCAGCGTACACCTTTCTTGGCCTGAAGCATGATCCGCTACTAGTCAATCTGGCTGAAAGATTATTGCCAGCAAGCTTAGAACATCCGCTCGGCACGGACCACTTAGGGCGTGACGTATTAACGCGTCTGCTGCTTGGTACAAAGCTGACGGTTGGCTATGGGCTCTTATCCTTGTTAGTTGCTGTTATAATCGGCGTCCCGTTTGGGGTAATTTCTGGATTCAAAGGAGGTCTGATCGATCGAATTTTCATGCGTATTGCAGATGCTTTTTTATCATTTCCAGATACGATCGTAGCTATTGTGTTGAGTGGTCTATTAGGTCCGGGAATTGAGAACCTGCTGTTGGCCATTGTTGTAGTGAAATGGGTGAACTATGCTCGGCTTGTGCGCAGTACGGTGATTACTGAGCGTCAGAAAGATTATGTGACGGTAGCTAAAATTAATGGAGTTAGTTCCTTCCGAATTATGCGAAAACATCTATTTCCGCACCTTATTGGGAATGTACTCGTACTGGCAAGTCTCGATTTAGGGAAAATCATCTTACTCATATCTTCCCTGTCTTATATTGGACTCGGTGCGCAGCCTCCAGCACCAGAATGGGGAGCGATGCTCAATGACGCCCGTCCTTACTTTCAATCCAATCTGTTTCTGATGATTTATCCCGGACTTGCTATTGGATTTGTCGTTTTTTTATCAAACTTACTCGGTGATTATTTGCGTGATAAATTTGATGTGAAAAAGGAGGTGGAATCGTGAGTATTTTAACCGTTAATCATCTATCTGTTATAGGAAAACAAAATAGGATTGTCAAAGATATTTCGTTAGACATCCATAAAGGAGAGTGGTTCGCACTTGTTGGTCAAAGTGGTAGCGGCAAAAGCATGACAGCCATGGCAATCGGACAGTTGCTATCGCCAAATCTCCAAGCAAAGGGAGAAGTATGGTATCAAGAAAAGAATTTATTAACGCTGTCTTCCTCTGAAATGCGGAAATTTCGCGGAAAGCACCTAGCTTATATTTTTCAAGATTACCAAGGTTCATTTACTCCGTTTCTTACCATTGGACAACACTTCGAGGAGTATCAGCGGACGCACCTTAAACTGTCTAAAAAAGCAAGACGGCAGCAAGCTGTGGAAGCGCTTATTTCCGTTGGCCTTTATGAAGATATCTATAGAAGATATCCGTTTCAATTAAGCGGGGGGCAGCTTCAACGTGTGTCCATTTCGATAGCCCTGCTGCTTAAACCAGATATATTGATAGCAGATGAACCGACTACTGCTTTGGACAGTGTATCTTCTTTTAAGGTTTTGCAATTGTTATCCCGGCTGCAAGTAGAGACCGGCTGTGCAATTTTGTTCATTACCCATGATTTGCGCCATGTGAAGAAATATGCGAACCGAATTGCTGTTATGAAAGAAGGAGTAATCATAGAAACCGGTGATAAAAATCAGGTGCTGAATCATCCGCAGCACGCTTATACAGATAAACTGATTCAATCATCGCCATCACTTAGAAGCAGAAGTCCATTAACACTTGAAGGAGTGTCAGGATGAGTTTATTAGAAGTGAAAAATGTCCATAAAACGTACGATAACGGTGTGGAAGTTCTTAAGAACGTGAATTTTAGCATGGAGAGGAAAGAGTGCCTAGGTTTAGTAGGAGAGAGTGGGTGCGGGAAGAGCACGCTTGCTCGCTGCATTTTACAGATTGAATCTATTAATAAAGGTATGATCATGTTCGAGGGGACGCCTCTGCAAAACAAAAGCGAGCGCAATTTAAAGCCGTACCGAAAAAACATCCAAGCGGTTTTACAAAATCCTGCTTCAGCGTTGAATCCAAAACTAAGGATAAAAGATTCGCTAATAGATCCTTACCTGCAATACAGCAGTCAAGCTAAGATGAAACAATTTCAGTATACAAGTGAAGAAAACTTTGTCGCACAGCTATTAGAAGCTGTAGAACTTCCAACGGGGCTTGCTGAACGATTTCCGCATGAACTAAGTGGAGGACAGAAGCAGCGGGTGACCATTGCACGCGCTATTAGTATTGAACCAGCGCTTATAATTTTAGACGAACCGGCTTCAAGTCTTGATGTGCTATCACAAGCAGCCGTATTGCGTTTGTTAGATGAACTACGAGTTACGTTGGATATTTCATATCTTTTTATTTCTCATGACCTGTCGGCTGTGCATGAGATGAGTCAAAAAATCATGGTGATGAAAGAGGGTGTCATTGTTGATTCATTCGAGAAGGAAAACCTCTTTTCTATGGACCGTCATTCATACACACAAGAATTATTAACAATGTTTGAATGATGAAGAACATCAGGAGAACCGCTCTATCTGTTTAAAATATAAATCGTAATGATTTCGATTAATGACAGATAAGGTTTTGAACCATAAGGGGGGAAATGCGGTGAATCACCGATCATATCTAGCCTTAGCCATTCCTCTGACCATTTCGACGATAACGACACCTCTAATAGGTGCGGTGGACACGGCAGTAGTGGGTCAGTTACCCAATCCGGCTTATTTGGGAGGTGTAGCTGTAGGTACGATTATTTTTAACACCATGTATTGGCTGTTCGGCTTTTTGCGAGTGAGTACATCTGGATTTGCTGCACAAGCACTTGGTGCAAAGAATGAACAGCAAGGAATGTTAGCCTTTATCAGGCCGTTATTAATAGCGATTGCTGTAGGAATAATTTTTATTTTGCTTCAAGGTCCGATAGAACATGTTTCATTAACCTTGATAAACCCGGACACTGACGTTCACTTATATGCCTCTGAATACTTCAGGATTCGAATCTGGGGAATTCCATTTACTTTAATGAATTACGTCATCTTAGGATGGCTAATGGGGATGTCCAAAATCAAGGTTTCGTTAGTGCTACAAGTGTTTATGAACCTCATGAACATTGTTCTTGATTTGTTGTTTGTCCATGTTTTCGCATGGGGTGTATCTGGAGTAGCTATAGCGACTCTTCTATCAGAGGTAACAGCCTTTTTCATTGGGCTATTTATTATTTGGAAAGCGACGCCCTATCGAATTAAAATGCCTCCCTTTAAAGAGATGATTGACCCTTTATCTTTTAAAAAAATGATGGCGGTGAATCGAGACTTATTTATCAGAACGCTCTGTTTGCTAACTGTTTTTAATATCTTTGCGGCAAAGGGCGCGTCATATGGAACGGAGATATTGGCAGCCAATGCCGTCCTTATTCAAATTCACTATATAATGGCTTATTTCTTTGATGGGTTCGCAAATGCCTCTAGCATTCTTGTTGGAAAAGCCATTGGTTCGAAGGATAAGCACTTGTATAAGAAGACCCTTATGTTGTCCTGGCAGTGGGGGGGCCTATCCTCTCTAATGATTGCTGCCAGTTACTTTCTATTTAGTGATTACATCATTTCACTATTTACACGCATACCTAGTGTCATTGATTTGGCAAATGATTATGGAATCTGGCTTATTTTGTTTCCTCTTTCGGCAAGTGTAGGCATCGTTTTCTATGGTGTTTTTACAGGGGCTACAGAAGCTGCGCCTATTCGGAACTCAATGATTTACTCCTTAATTGTTTTTTTAATAACCTTATATATCTTTGTGCCTTCGTTTCAAAACCATGCGTTATGGTTGGCCTTTACTGTATTTAGCTTAGGGCGTTCAGTATTTTTAGCACTGTATATACCACAGTTAAGTCATAAATTATTTCCTAAGAGGAGTGTTAGACATGAAGACAATCGAATTAGCTAGAAAACAAGAAAAAATCATTAATACATATACAGAAACATATAAAATCTTACTAGCAGAACAAGATTTAACACCAAATAATGAGATAATTAATCACGTTTTATCTGAACTAGTTGCCACTCTTTCTAAACCAATAGATCAATCCGTAGCAGAAGATATTCTTAACGATAAGGAGATTAAATCAATTAGGGGAACCATGCTTGAAAAGCTGACGATTGCAGAAACCTTAATGGAGGATTACTATGCCAAATTATTTATTGGCAAGGTGAATTCCTTAGATGACTTTCGTTCATTTATTTATTGGGATAACTACAAAGAACTGATCAAAACAGAAATACATGAACTGAAAAAAGTAAAAAATGATTTTCATTCGTTCGCATTTATAGGAGCGGGTCCTTTACCTTTAAGCCCTTTACTGCTTAAACAAGAATTGGGTTCAAAAATGACCTGTCTCGATATTGATAAGCAGGCTTATACATATGGCCAGGGTTTCATACAAGATTTAGATATTGATAGGAACTCAAGCTATATTTTAAAAGATGGTGCTCTACATGATTATAGTGGATATGATCTTATCTGGATTGCCAGCCTTGTTCCTAATAAAGAGGATATTTTAAAACAAATATTTGAGACGAATCCAAAGGCTATAGTGGCCATTCGATCGGTGGATGGCATACATCAATTATTATATGAACAAGTCGATGCAACAAAGTTTCACAAAGTGGCATGTGAAGAAGTCGGCAGAACTATTGCAGATTCTTTCATCATTAATTCAACAATATTATACACATACAAACAGTAAACCCATCAAACGAGTTGCTTCGGCAATTCGTTTTTTATATGAGTAAGTTATTAAACTAAAAGGTTCGGGAGGGAGCATTTACCCCCAGCAGGTGTGAACAGGCAATTAGAATAAGAATAAGGCACGCCTGCATGACTAGTTTATTTTGATTTGCGATATTTACAAGTAATACTTGAATTGAGAGTCTATTATATATCGATGTGAAAATCGCCTTTGCATTTCCATGAATTCATTATCATTGGCCTAATCTGTAGCAAGAAGAGGAAAGGAATTTTTTCTTAAGATTCATAGAAAAAAAAGGGAAGTGTCAAAAGGTTGTCTATGCGGCAGTCGTTTGGGGCTAAATATTGGAACTTTATTTATGGATATTTGCATATAATTACAAACGGTATGGTGGCGGAGAGATGTTCTTGCTCCTCAAGGGTGGTTGTAATTGGAAAAGTTTTCTATTAATATGGAATATGAATAATGTGATAGGAGGTTGTACATTGGCTTTACAAATCAAAGAAATCACAAAGAAATTTGGAGATTTCACAGCTGTTAATAATCTAAATTTCACTATCCCCGAGAAAGAAATGTTTGGTTTTTTAGGAGGGAATGGTGCAGGGAAAACAACCACGTTTCGTATGATACTTGGCTTGCTTGACCCAACCGAAGGAGAAATAGTTTGGGATGGTAAGAAAATCGATTATACGACCAGTTCATTAATTGGTTACCTTCCTGAGGAACGCGGACTATATCCAAAGCTGAAGGTACGTGATCAGATTGTATATTTAGCTAGATTAAGAGGCATGAGAAAAGGAGATGCATTGAAAGAGTTAGAATATTGGCTTGACCGTTTTATGGTGCCAGAGTACATCGATAAGCGTGTTGAAGAGCTTTCAAAGGGAAATCAGCAAAAAATTCAGTTGATCGCTTCCATGATTCATAAACCGGAATTGCTTATTCTTGACGAACCCTTTAGCGGACTAGATCCTGTTAATGTGGAAATGCTGAAGAAGGCGGTCATCGACTTGAGGGACAGCGGCACGACGATTGTTTTCTCAAGTCATCGTATGGAGCATGTTGAAGAGATGTGTGAGCATCTTTGCATTATGCATAAAGGATCCCCCGTAGTGGCTGGGAAATTGAAAGAAATTAAGCGTTCTTTTGGCAAAAAGAATGTGTCAATTAAAGCTGATTTTGATTTATCTTTCTTGGATACTTATCCTGGTGTAACAAAAGTTAAGAACACGATGGAAGGGAAAATTCTTCAAGTCACTGGTGAAGATGTAGCTGAGAGCATGATTCGTGATCTTGTTCCAAAAGGGTTCGTTCGAAAATTTGAATTGGAAGAACCATCGCTGACGGATATTTTCATTGAAAAAGTAGGTGCAGTCTATGAATAAATTTTGGATTGTTCTTTCCCATACATATCTATCAAAATTAAAAACGAAATCCTTTATCATTTCTACAGTCATTATGATGGCATTGATTCTTGTTCTTACAAATATTTCGAAGCTTATTGATACATTCGATAGTGAGGATCAGGAAAAGGTTGCCGTTATCGATCTGACTGAAGATAGCTTATTTGATTCTTATAAGACTGCGGTAGCAGGTGTGAACGATGAGCTCTCGATAATATCCGCCCAAGATGAAAAGGAAGCGGATGAAATGGTTAACGCAGAAGAAATCGTTGGGTATCTTTTGATCGAAAAGGATGACAGACTAGGTTTTAAGGGAACGTATAAAGCGAATCAAATTTCAGATTCAATGGTAAGTAATGATTTGCTTCTCGCACTTACCCAATTGAAAAGCCAAATCACAGCGAATGAATTGAAATTGACAGAGCAGCAAATCACTAAATTGAAGACGCCACCAGCCTTTGAAACGATTGCACTTCAGGAGAATGCAAAAACAGAAGAAGACCTCAATCAAGCCCGTGGTCTCGTGTATGTGCTTTTATTCGTCATTTACTTCGGTGTGTTGATGTATGCAACGATGATTGCAATGGAAGTAGCCACTGAAAAAACATCAAGGGTCATGGAAATCCTGATTTCAAGTGTCCCGCCAGTCACGCAGATGTTTGCCAAAATAATGGGGGTAGCTTTGCTTAGTCTTACACAAATGATTTTATTTTTTGGATTGGGTTATTTATCAATTAAGCAAAACTTGACAGGTATGAATGAAGGATTTTTCGCATTTTTTGGTTTCGGCAGCATCAATATCTCAACGATCATTTATGCGATCATCTTCGCATTGCTTGGTTATCTTCTGTACGCGACACTTGCGGCTTGTCTTGGGTCAGTTGTCAGCAAAATTGAAGATGTCCAGCAAATGATTTCACCGATGACCATGCTTGTTGTCATTGCCTTTATGATTGCGATGTTTGGACTAGGGAATCCTTCAGCTAGTTATATCACCATTACATCATTCATTCCATTTTTCACTCCAATGATTATGTTTTTGCGCGTAGGAATGCTTGATGTCCCTTTCTGGGAAATCGCAATAAGCATTGCTGTATTGATTTTAACAATTATTTTACTTGGTATTATCGGAGCGAAAATCTATCGTGGTGGAGTCCTGATGTATGGAAGCTCAAAATCACTAAAAAGCATCAAAAATGCATTACAATTATCAAAGAAAAATTAACCTTAAAACCTGAATCCCTCACTTTTTTTTGAGGTATTCAGGTTTTTTTATTTTTTTCATGATTTATGAGTTCAGCTCCTAAAAACCCTTATGACTTTTTCTAAGGAATAAGTTTATTTACTTCTACTATTCCTTCCTTCATATGTACTGACACTTATTATCTCCAATAAGATCCCAACTAATTCAGCTGTTCTAGACAAGATAGTCCTTCGAAATATTGAAAGATACATAGGGGGATTTGTTAAGTTTAATGTAAGTCTATAAAACTTACTTGACAATATAAGCTTATGAAAATATAATTACTTACATAAAGTAACCAACAAAAAAGGAGAATAAATAACATGAATAGAAATGAAGCTGGTCAAGTTTTTTTACGGATAATTTTAGGTCTTACTTTTTTCATTCACGGAGTTTCAAAGTTTCAAGGTGGAATAGGTAACACGGCAGGCTTCTTTGATAGCCTCGGAATTCCTGGGTTCATGGCTTATGTGGTAGCATTTATCGAATTAGTCGGAGGTCTTGCAGTAATAGTTGGCTTTGGAACACGAGTCGTTTCTATCTTGTTTGTCGTTATTATGCTGGGTGCCATTTTCACGGCTAAATTACCTGCTGGATTTCTTGGCAATGGACAAATGGCAGGATACGAGCTGGACTTAGCACTGCTTGCTATGTCCGTTTATCTTGCATGTGCAAATCGCTCGCTTTTTTCTTTAGATAAAAAACTCTTAAATAAAGAAGGGAAGTAACAATATGATGGGGGAATTTCATCAAAAGCCCGTTACGTTTGTTAGGGAAGTTAGTATTAATGTCATGCATCTGGATAATGCCATCAGGTTTTATCAAGATATCATAGGTCTCCAATTATTGAAAAAAACGGATCGCAAAGCTGTTTTAACAACAGATGGTAAAACCCCGTTGCTTACGCTTGAGCAGCCCGCTGATGTAATTCCAAAAGAAGGAAGAACAACAGGCTTATATCACTTTGCTCTTTTGCTACCAACCCGTGCTGACTTGTCGATCTTTTTACGCCATTTACTTCAAACAGAATACCGGTTTGGAGCTTCGGATCATGATGTAAGTGAAGCGCTGTACATTACTGATCCGGATGGAAATGGCATTGAAGTCTACTGGGACCGTCCATCTTCTGACTGGAAATGGTCAAATGGAGAAGTTGCGATGGGAACGGACCCGTTAGATGGAAACAGCCTCCTGGCAGAAAGTGACGCCGAGTGGAACGGACTGCCTGCTGGTACGTTAATGGGACACATTCATTTACATGTAGCGGATCTACGAAAAACAGAAGAGTTTTACATGTTGGGTCTTGGGTTTACTATTGTGAATCGATTCGGAGGGGCTCTCTTTACTTCAACCGGCGGATATCATCATCATATCGGATTAAACACATGGAATGGCGTTGGCGCTCCTGCTCCAAAGAAAAACAGTGTAGGGCTCAACTGGTATTCACTTGTTTTTGCAGATGAAGAAGCGAGAAACAAAGTGATTGAAAAACTAAACAAAATTGGTGCTGAAGCTACAAAAGAAGACGGTTTTTATGTCATCACAGATCCGTCAGGAAATGAGATTCATTTAGTTATCTAAAGCCTTTAGGGTTGGAACTATAGTATATTCAGAAAGCATTGGTGAGAAAAAATGGGATTTTTCAGTAAGTTATTTGGAAATAAAGATACAAGTGCAGAGGAGAATAAAAAAATGACAAAAGTATTATTTATCAAAGCAAACGATCGTCCAGCAGACCAGGCAATAAGCTCAAAAATGTATGATACATTTGTAAAAACTTATAAAGAAGCGAATGGTACGGATGAAGTGATTGAGTTAGATTTATTTAAAGAAGAGCTACCGTACTATGGTAATACAGCGATAACTGGGATGTATAAACGAAACCAAGGTTTTGAACTGACACCTGAAGAAGAAAAAGCAGCTAGTTTAGTTGATCAATATTTAAATCAATTCCTTGCTGTGGATAAAGTAGTATTTGCTTTCCCTTTATGGAATTCAACGGTACCTGCTCCGCTAATCACGTACCTTTCTTATTTGGCTCAAGCTGGTAAAATGTTTAATTATACAGCGGAAGGTCCTGTTGGATATGCTGGTGATAAAAAAGTCATGCTTTTAAACGCTCGTGGCTCAGATTATTCCTTAGAAGGAATGGCTTCTGCTGAAATGGCTGTAAACTTAGTAAAAACCATCATTAGCCTATGGGGCATCAAAAATCCAGAAGAAGTGGTTATTGAAGGACATAATCAGTATCCTGATCGCACGCAAAAAATCATTGCGGATGGTTTGGAAAACGTTGCAAAAGCAGCTGAAACATTCTGATTGTGAAGTGAAAAGAATAGCAGGCAATGGAAGGTCCTCACTATCAATCGGGGCCTTCAGACTGTAGACAAATTCGTAGAAAGCGAGTTTGCCTGCAGTTTTTTTATTGAAAAACGTTTCAGTTGATTTCAGAAATCCGCACCCTTTCCGCCGACTGTCTGCCAAGCCTCCTCGCCGCAAGCGTCTGGGGGTCTCGGCTAGCCAGTTATTCGGCAGGAGTGCCGCAAATTTCTTCCATCCATTGAGGATTCCATAAAGCAGAATTAAACCATTTTTTAAAATCACGGTTCGGGATGTGACTATTCCAAACTCCCTTTTGTCGATAAACAAAAGGCCCTCCATATCTGAACTATACCCCGGATAACGGACACACATAAAAAAGTGTCCCTTATCCGGGGTTTTTTATGTTTCAATAGGTGTAATGAGTATGGACGGAGGGTTTCTATGAGTAAGAATATATATACTGAATTTCAGATTAAAGAACTTGAAAAGAATCCAAATATCATAAGTGCTTCAGAGCGTTCTATTTCCTATAATCCTGAATTTAAAACAAAAGCTGTTAAGGAATATAAAAAGGGGAAATCCCCCTCTCAAATTTTCATAGAACATGGATTTAATCTCGAAATAATTGGTAAGGAAAAACCTAAGCGTTGTCTACAGCGCTGGCGTGATACCTTTGAAAGGTTTGGTGAGGAAGGCTTCCTTACGGAACGCCGTGGAAAAGGAAGTACAGGACGCCCCACTTCCAAGCCACAGTCTGTAGAGGATCAACTTAGGAAGGCCGAGGCGAGAATCAAATTCCTTGAAGCAGAAAATGACTTCCTAAAAAAGCTGGAAGAGCTAGAAAGGCAGGCTCTGAAAAAGAAATGATTCTAACTGCTGTTGAGAAGTTCTATCTGATTGAAAGGACGATCAGAATACACCAATTAAAAAAGGCTGTTTCTTATCTATGCAAATTGGCTGGTGTAAGTCGAAGTGGCTACTATGATTGGTTAAAGGCAGCTCCTTACCGTGAGCTTCGTGAAGAACAGGATGAATTGGACATAGAATTAATCAGAAATATTTTCATCAGTAAAAAGGAAAAAGTAGGCGCCCTCCAAATCAAAATGATTATGGAGAATGACTACTCGGCCGTAATGAATCATAAGAAAATCAGACGGTTGATGACAAAATATAATCTCCTAGCGAAAATCAGAAGGGCCAACCCGTATCGGAAGATGGCCAAGGCAACCAAGGAGCACCTTACTTGTCCAAACCTCCTTAATCGTGAATTCAATCAGGAGGTGCCAGGGAAGGTCCTGCTTACTGACATTACCTATCTTTATTATGGGAAAGGCCAAAAAGCGTATTTATCCTGCGTAAAAGATGCCGCAACAAAAGAAATCGTTACGTACCATTTATCTACTTCATTAGAAATGGATATCGTTTACGAGACATTAAATAAGCTAAAGCAGGCTGTGTGTCACGAGTTCCATCCGAGTGCAATCCTTCATTCTGACCAGGGGTTCCATTTCACCCATCCGCTATTTCAACGCAAAGTGAAAGAACTTGGGATAACCCAATCCATGTCCCGCAAGGGAAACTGTTGGGATAATGCGCCAATGGAAAGTTTCTTTGGCCACTTTAAGGATTTGGCAGAATATAAAACATGTACTAATTTAACGGATGTGAAGGAAGAAATTGATCGAGTTATTGAAGAATATAATGAACATCGTTATCAATGGGGGCTAAAGAAAATGGCCCCGGTACAATACCGGGACCACTTATTAGCCGCTTAGGCACTTTTTTATACTGTCCCTAAAATGGGGCACAGTTCAATCAATGGGGGCCTTCTTTGTGCGGGAATGATGTTATTTAACCTGATGCTTTTTCAAGCGGTATTGAAGACTTTGGCGACTTATATTCAAGGCTTTAGCTGCTTGAGAGATATTCATGCCATGCTCTTTTAATATCTTCTCTAAATAAATCTTTTCTGTATTAGCAATATAATCATCAAGAGATAGGATTGTGTCTTGTAATTCTTCATTTTGAATAAGGTCATTTTTTATATCCAGCTGAGTTTCTTCCATATGAGCTTTCTTTTTAAATAAAGTTGGAAGATGCGGGATCTCAATTTTTGTATCCCCGGGTTCTAGTAAATTCATAGCCCCTTCAATAATATGCTCAAGTTCTCTTACATTTCCTGGCCATTCGTAATCATAAAAAAGAGAGTAGACCTCATCGCTGATTCCTTCAATATCCAATTCAAACAACGCATTGAACTTTTCAATAAAGGATTGAGCCAGCAATGGTATATCTTCTTTCCGCTCACGAAGTGGAGGGATAAATAAGGATACAACGCTTAATCGATAATATAAATCCTTTCGTAAATGATCATTTGAAATCGCATCTATTGGATCTTCATTTATCGTTGCAATGACTCGAACATCAATTTTTTTGTCTTTTGTATCTCCTACTCGGCGAATCGTTCTTTCTTGAAGGGCCCGTAATAATTTTGCTTGCAAATTCGGGTTTAAAGAATTGATTTCATCAAGAAGGATGGTTCCGCCTTGAGCTTGTTCAAATAACCCAGGCCTTTCAATGGATCCTGTGAAAGCCCCTTTCTTCGTTCCAAAGAGAATTCCCTCAATTAAACTATCTGGCAGTGCAGCACAGTTTTGACTAATAAAAGGATGTGTCGAACGGTTACTTCCATTATGGATACTTTGGGCAAAGAGTTCTTTTCCGGTACCTGTTTCCCCGACTATCAAGATGGAGGATGTGGTTCTTGTGGAGCGCTTGCTCTTTTCAATGACGTCTAAGAAATTCTCACTAGTTCCAATGATGCTGTCAAACGTATATTTGGTATCGCCCTTATTTAAAATATTGTCTTTAATAATTCTTTCAAGATTTGTTATATCCTTTGCTACTTCAATAGCACCGATAATATTTTGCTTCTGATCTAAAATTGGAAACGTATTATTGATTGTTGTAATTTCCTGTCCGAGATTATTAAAGTAGGTCTGTTTTGAGTTTTCAGTTGCTTTTCCGGAATGAAGAGCCCGTATTAGCGTACTCTCAGTTTCCTCTTGGAACTTAAAAATATCAGGGATCTTTTTCCCTAATACATCTTCTGAATCCATTCCTTCAATTTCAGCCATTTTCTTGTTATAAACAATGGTTAGACCTTCTGTATCTATTATATGTATCCCGATATCAATTACATCTACGAGTGAATACAGGATAGATTGAAAACCTTCTATTTTTATGATCTGATCTAAATTCATTAATGCCTCCTACTTTTATTCATTTCTTAGAGATTATTGTAGAGGATTTGCAGAAAAGGCGCAATAAAAATTTGCACAGCAAGATTATTTTGCATTAAAGTGCAAATTTTTTTTGCACAAAAGATAAAAATTCCTTGTTTTTCGTGAAAAAACAAGTTGGCGCAAATCTTGCATTAATAAAAACTATAGTGTTCAAGGCACAAATATAAGAATTAAAGCAAAAAATAATGGCACACTATGCTATTTTTCACCAAAAGTGCTGAATTTCTTTGCATTTCCTTTAGAAAAATCTATATTTTTCAAAAAAGTTGAAAAGTTGGCACGGAACTTGCTAGTTATAAAGGGAGAAGCAAAAACATAAATCTTAGGGAGATGAGACATAATGGTCCAACCATACAAACACGAACCATTTACTGATTTTAATAATGAGGCAAACAATAAAGCATTTCAGGTAGCTTTGAATGATGTAGCTAAAGAATTAGGAAATAAATATCCATTAGTTATTAACGGTGAAAAAATCTTTACAGATGAAGTCATTACCTCTGTAAACCCAGCAGACAAAAAAGAAGTAATCGGGATTGTATCAAAAGCAAACAAAGACCTTGCAGAGCAAGCAATGCAAGCGGCAGATAAGACATTCCAAACTTGGAGAAAAACAAAAGCAGAAATGCGTGCAAATATTTTATTCAGAGCAGCAGCCATTGTTCGGAGAAGAAAACACTACTTCTCAGCTCTATTGGTTAAAGAGGCAGGGAAGCCCTGGAATGAAGCGGATGCTGATACAGCGGAAGCAATCGACTTTATGGAATACTACGCACGTCAAATGTTGAAGCTTAAAGACGGTATGCCAGTGGAAAGCCGCCCAATTGAACTAAATACATTTAGTTATGTGCCACTTGGTGTAGGTGTCATTATCTCACCTTGGAATTTCCCTTTTGCGATTATGGCAGGCATGACGACAGCAGCTCTTGTTTCAGGAAATACCGTTTTATTGAAACCAGCAAGTACAACACCGGTCATTGCGGCTAAATTTATCGAAGTATTGGAAGAAGCCGGCTTACCTGCAGGAGTTGTGAACTTCATTCCAGGAAGCGGTGCTGAAGTAGGCGATTATTTAGTGGATCATCCTCGTACGCGGTTCATCAGCTTTACTGGATCTCGTGATGTTGGAATTCGTATTTATGAGCGTGCGTCAAAAGTTCACGAAGGTCAAATTTGGTTGAAACGTGTCATCGCTGAAATGGGCGGTAAAGATACGATCGTTGTTGATAAAGAGGCGGATTTGGAACTTGCAGCACAATCCATCGTTGCTTCTGCATTCGGATTCTCAGGTCAAAAATGTTCTGCATGTTCACGTACAGTCATTGTGGAAGATGTGTATGATCAAGTATTAAATCGTGTTATTGAATTAACAAAAGAAAAAACAGTTGGAGAACCAACAGATGTAAATAACTTTATGGGTCCAGTTATCGATCAAGCTGCTTACGACAAAGTCATGAGCTACGTAGAGATCGGTAAAACAGAAGGGAAGTTAGTTGCAGGAGGAGAAGGAGACAATTCAAAAGGTTTCTTTATCCAACCAACAATTATTGCAGATGTGGATGAAAATGCTCGTGTCATGAAGGAAGAAATTTTTGGACCAGTAGTAGCGTTCTGTAAAGCAAAAGATTTCAATCATGCGATTGAGATTGCTAATAACACAGATTATGGGTTAACAGGTGCAGTTATCACAACTAACAGTGAACATATCGAGCAAGCACGTGAGGATTTCCATGTTGGGAACTTGTATTTCAATCGTGGCTGTACAGGAGCTATCGTTGGATACCAACCATTTGGCGGATTCAATATGTCAGGTACAGATTCAAAAGCAGGTGGACCAGATTATTTAGTTCTTCATCTACAAGGAAAAACAACAGCAGAAACGTTATAAATCATAGGGGGGAATCAACATGACAACAGTAACAGAAAAATTAATTGAACAAACAGAGCAATATGGTGCAAACAATTACAATCCACTTCCAATTGTCATTTCAAAGGCAGAAGGAGTTTGGGTGGAAGATCCTGAAGGAAACAAATATATGGATATGCTAAGTGCCTATTCTGCAGTGAATCAAGGCCACAGACATCCAAAAATTATCGATGAACTAAAAAAACAAGCAGATCGTGTAACGTTAACTTCTCGTGCATTTCATAGTGATAAATTAGGCCCTTGGTATGAAAAGGTTGCTCGTCTTACACAAAAAGATATGGCGCTGCCTATGAATACTGGTGCTGAAGCAGTTGAAACAGCTATCAAGGCTGTTAGACGCTGGGGCTACGACGTGAAAGGAATCGCTGAAAATCAAGCGGAGATTATTGCTTGTATAGGCAATTTCCATGGCCGTACAATGGCAGCCGTATCATTGTCTTCAGATGAAGAATACAGAAGAGGCTTTGGACCAATGCTACCAGGAGTCAAGCTTATTCCTTATGGAGATCTTGCAGCATTGAAAGAAGCGATTACTCCTCAAACAGCTGGATTTTTAATTGAACCGATCCAAGGTGAAGCGGGAATTATCATTCCTCCACAAGGATTCTTAAAAGAAGCTTACGAACTATGTAAAGAAAATAATGTACTATTCGTTTCGGATGAAATTCAATCAGGACTTGGCCGTTCAGGAAAAATGTTTGCCTCCGATTGGGATGAAGTGATTCCTGATATGTATATTTTAGGAAAAGCACTTGGTGGCGGAGTATTTCCAATCTCATGTGTCGCAGCAAACCGTGAAATTCTTGGCGTATTTAATCCTGGTTCACATGGTTCTACATTCGGTGGTAATCCATTAGCATGTGCAGTTTCTATCGCTTCATTAGAAGTTCTTGAAGATGAAAAACTGGCAGAACGTTCATTAGAGCTAGGGAAATATTTCATGGATAGTTTAAAAGAAATCAATAATCCTATGATTAAAGATATTCGTGGAAGAGGCTTATTTATTGGATTGGAATTAACTGAAGCGGCAAGACCTTATTGTGAAAAACTAAAAGAAGAAAAATTACTGTGTAAAGAAACACATGATACAGTTATCCGCTTTGCTCCGCCGCTAGTGATCACTAAAGAAGAGCTAGATTGGGCAATTGAACGTATTAAAAGAGTTTTATCCTAATATCCCTATGAGGTGAATTCCATTGAGTACAACGATCAAAGAAGAAAAAGAAACTGCCAGCTTGCTTGAATCCACACAGGTCGTAATCAAGGAGGCGCTGGGTAAGCTTGGTTATTCGGAAGAAGTGTTTGAGCTTTTAAAGGAGCCTCTTCGTATGCTGACCGTCCGAATTCCAATTAAGATGGATGACAATTCAACAAAGATATTCACTGGATACCGTGCCCAGCACAACGATGCTGTTGGTCCTACAAAAGGTGGAATCCGTTTTCATCCTGAAGTTGATGAGGAAGAAGTAAAGGCACTTTCGATGTGGATGAGTTTAAAATGCGGGATTGTGAATCTGCCATACGGCGGAGGAAAAGGTGGCATTATCTGTGACCCGCGCCAAATGTCTATGGGTGAATTAGAAAGGCTTAGCCGCGGGTATGTTCGAGCGATTAGCCAAATAGTGGGGCCGACTAAAGATATTCCGGCCCCGGATGTTTATACAAATTCTCAAATCATGGCATGGATGATGGATGAATACAGTAGAATAAGAGAACACGATTCTCCTGGATTCATTACAGGTAAACCACTAGTGCTGGGCGGTTCACACGGTAGGGAAAAGGCAACTGCACAAGGTGTCACGATTTGTATCGAGGAAGCAGCAAAGCGTAAGGGCATAGAACTGAAAGGTGCACGCATTATTGTCCAAGGATTTGGGAATGCGGGAAGCTTTTTAGCAAAATTCATGCATGATGCAGGTGCGAAAGTGATTGGTATTTCTGACGCATATGGTGCCATATATAACCCAGATGGCCTCGATATCGATTACTTACTTGATAAAAGGGATAGCTTTGGAACGGTAACAACATTATTCGAAAATAAAATTACCAATCAAGAGCTTCTAGAACAAGATTGTGATATTTTAGTGCCAGCTGCTATTTCTAATCAAATCACGAATGAAAATGCACATCTTATAAAAGCGCAAATTGTCGTAGAGGCAGCGAATGGTCCAACCACTTTGGAGGCCACTAAAATCTTAACAGAACGCAATGTGCTTCTTGTACCTGATGTATTAGCAAGTTCAGGCGGTGTAACTGTTTCTTACTTTGAATGGGTTCAAAATAATCAGGGTTACTACTGGGAAGATGAAGAAGTTCAAAAAAAATTAAAAGAGTTATTGGTCAACTCATTTAATCAAATATATGATATGGCTGAGACAAGAAAAGTGAATATGAGATTAGCTGCATATATGGTGGGTGTCAGAAAAATGGCAGAAGCCTCGATATTCCGGGGTTGGGTATAAGCTGAATATTATGATAGATAGTGGAGGGGTGATTCCTTGTTAAAACCGATTTACACAATTGAGTGTGCTCAGAATGGGACCATCGAACAAGTTTATGTTCAAAAGAATTCCTATGTTTATGAATGGGAAAGGCTCTTTTTAGTGAAAACAGAAGATGGGAAATTGATTGATGTTTCAATAGGTGCCAGTGGTCACATTACTGAAATTAATGTCACGGCAGGGGATCCTATTAATAGAAAGCTTCCTTTAGCTTTGCTCCAAGACGATTTTGTTATAACAGGCTCTGATTAATTATAGAAAAGAGAGTGTTCCAAAGGTGTAGGCAATTCGACTTTTGGGATGCTCTTTTTTGTTGTTGTTCAAACAGATATCATAGTTAAATATAGAGAATTCCTAAAGCACTGAGGATTCCTTGCATTATAAATAAAAACACCTTTGCTGCATGTACTTTTCTTCATTGTACATTCAACGAAGGTGTTTTTCATTTGAAAGGAATCCGACTTAGTTTATAGCACGTTTATCCGCGGAGTTCACATTATGTGAGCAATTGTTCTATTAAACACCATATGGCTTGCTGAAGTTCGAGGCTTTCGTTGTGCCTGAAGTAATAGATGGAATATTGTTATATTCCCTTTCATAAACATAAAAGACAAGGCAGGAAATTTTAAAAAGATTTGTACTATACTTTTTGAGTGCAATTTGGGAGGTGATAAAGGATTATTCGAAACAGATTCTCTCTCTCTTTTTTCTAGAAAAGTCGGGTTATTATCGTAGGGATATTTTTCTGAGAGAAGTTTATAGGAATTTAAGCCTATAGTTAGAAATATTATGTTAGAAAACAACAGGAGATTTAAACATCAAATAAATAGTAGTTTTTCTGAATTTACCCATACTTGCTAAGTGAGTGTATTTTCAGATTTCTTCTATTTAAAAAAGGAGAGGTTAATTAACGTATGAGAATCTCAGAATTAAAAAGAGAAGCCCTACTTTCTTTGAAAGGTAAATGGGGAGTAGCCGTTTCACTTATGTTGCTCTTGTTCTTGATCAATGTCATTTTACCTATAATTGTTGAAGTGATCGGAAGCGGTGGGTTTACACAGTGGTTCGCGCAAGAAGAAACACCGGTATGGTCGGATATCTTCGGAACCGTACTATCTATAGCCTTAATCCCGCTGACTATAGCAACAACTTGGTTTTACCTGAATATAGTCAGGAAAGGAAACCCTGATATTCCAGAGGTATTCGCTATCTATAAAGAAGGAAAAACCTCTTTTAAGATTATCGGTGCATCAATTTTACAAGGTATTTTCATATTTTTATGGTCATTATTATTTATTATTCCAGGAATCATCAAAAGTCTGTCATATTCCCAACTATTTTTCTTATTAAAAGATCACCCTCAATTAACAGTGCTTGAAGCATTTTCAGAAAGTAAGAAACGAATGAAAGGGTTGAAATGGAAGTATTTTCTAATGCACTTAAGCTTCATAGGATGGGGAATACTATGTATATTCACCTTAGGGATTGGACTTTTATGGTTGGCCCCTTATGCGGGAACAACAATGGCAGCATTCTATAATGAATTAATTGTACCTCAAGATGATTCTGACAACGATCAAATAGAAGCATAAACGCTTGGCCGATAGCAAAATTGCTATCGGTTTTTTTATTGTTAGTATCTCGTATTAGTCAAATATGAGAATGACAGTATTGTAGACTATTGCTTTGTTTTGATAAAGGATGGAACGAATCCAAGGGAGGACTTTGGCTTTTACTCATAACCTGCCGCATATCTTATTTTATGGTCATTCATAACCATTTGGTTATGAAGTGATGATTGAATTTCTATTATTTTCCTCACGAGAGCGGGAGTATAATGAGATTGAATCGAAAAATAATGGCTCTATGCGCTCAGGAGAGAAACGGAAAAATGAGAAAAACCATAGGAATCAAAGACAATAAAGCAAAGATCAGCATCATTTGGGTAATCGGAATTCTGTTCATAGCGGCCAATCTTCGTGCACCTATTACGTCAATAGGTCCATTAATTAGCCTGATTCGTGATGATACAGGAATCAATAATGCAGTCGCAGGGATGGTGACGACGATTCCGCTGATAGCCTTTACCTTGGTTTCCCCTGCGGCCCCATTGATTGCAAAGCGAATTGGAATGGAATGGACTTTACTATACTCATTACTGCTACTCATAGTGGGATTATTCCTTCGATCGATTTCATCAGTTACGGCTTTAATGACCGGAATGGCTTTTATGGGAATTGCCATTGCAGTTGGGAATGTTCTACTTCCAGGTATCATCAAACAGAAACATCCAGAGAAAGCAGGCATCTTGACTGGTGCCTATATAGCGAGCATGAACCTTTCATCAGCCATCGGTTTTGGAATCAGTATTCCATTAGCCAAAGAAGCAGGCTTAGGATGGCAAGGGTCTTTATTATGTTGGGCAATTCTGGCTATTGCCACATTGATTCTTTGGTTGCCCCAAGTGAAGGGCAAGCGGGGAGAAAGAATGAATCGCGCTTCAAAATCAACAACATCGATTTTTTCTTTTGAAATGTGGAAATCGCCGACAGCTTGGAGCATCACACTCTTCATGGGCTTACAATCATTACCGTTTTATATTTTGTCAGCATGGCTTCCTGATATGTTGATGGCTCAAGGCATGGATCAGGCTAAAAGCGGCTGGATGCTAAGTATTAATCAATTCACTTCGCTGCCGGCGACCATCATTACCCCGATTGTCGCGATGCGTATCTCAAACAGGAGTATTCTTGGAATCATATCAGGGATATTAATGACCATCGGTATGGTGGGTGTGGGTTTCGGTCAGCTTTCGCTGATACCAATTTGTATGGTTTTGATAGGTTTAGGGAACGGTATGGCCATCAGCTTTGCCATGATCACATTCGGATTACGTACGGAAAGTGCACAACAAGCAGCTGATCTTTCAGGAATGGCACAATCTATTGGATACTTACTTGCTGCGATCGGACCAATCTTGATTGGCTTGATTCATGATCTTACTCATAGTTGGGCATTACCAAAACTGATCCTGATTTTCATTACTGTATTATTGATTATATCCGGTGCCTTTGTTGGTCAAAGGAAACCTGTTTTGAAGAAAATCCAAAAAAGTGATGAAAAGTCTTATAGTATATAATGGGTTTTTTAAATACGTAGAAAGAGGGCGTCCCCGATCGATCTTTTACAAATGAGATACTTTCAAATCGTTGCAAAACATCAACATTTAACAAAAGCAGCGGAAGCATTGAACATCACTCAGCCAGCCCTTAGTAAAATGATTGGTAAATTGGAAAATAGTCTTGGTTATGAATTATTTGATCGAAGAGGCAGGCAAATCCAATTAAATAAACTCGGTGAATCCTATTTGCGAACTGTCGAACAGGTCTTTTTACAATTAAAAGAAGGGGAAAAGGAATTAGCCTACCTGGCAGATAAGCAGGATAAATTAATCTCCATAGCTGTTACCATTCCGAGTATTCTGCCAGAGTTATTAGGCGGTTTTCTAAAGAAACATCCCAATGCCCGATTTAGACAACATCAGGCTTCCTTCGAACGAATCAAAAAACAGATTGAAATAGGGGAAATAGACGTCGGTATCTCAACAGTACCTGTGATAGGGGAACATATTGAGTGGGTTCCCATCCTAGAAGAAGAAATACTTCTAGCCGTGCCCCTTTCCCACCCTTTGGCCAATAGAAAGAGCATCTATCTAAAAGAAGTGGAGAATGCTCCTTTCATCGTTATGCCATTAGGTTATGATTTTCGCGATATGACGGAACGCTTTTGCAGAGAAGCAGGTTTCTATCCTGATTTTGCTTTTGAAGGAGACGAAACGGGAATCACTCATGAGCTCGTAGAAAAAGGCCTCGGCGTTGCCTTATTTCCATCATTGCTATCAAATGAAAGATTACATGATTTACAAACGGCAAAATTGAAGATCATTGAGCCTCCCTGCTCCAGAACAGTTGGGTTGGTTTGGCATAAAAGCCGGCCATGTAATGATATTGTAAAGAGCTTCATTCAATATACGATGGAGTTTTTGGAACATAAAAAAGATCAGGAAAGAAAAAATGGATTTTAATTCTTAATTCCCCTTTAAAGGTTAAATTGTTAATTTTAAGGTGTATAATAGAAAACTTAGAATGCTATTTAGGGGGATTACATAGTGAGTAGTTTTAATATGGCGGATATGATATACCAATTGTTTTGCTTTGTATTTCTAATCCTGATCATAGTAGGTATCGTATCGCTTTTCCGTTCCGTCAAGCAACGCAAAACTAGACTGGATATCATGGAAAAGAAAATGGATGATTTATATGAACTAATTAAAAAGGACAGCGATTGACGGCTACATTCTGTGGCCGTTTTTTCTATGCAAAAGAGTCATTGGGTACAGTCTAATTACCGCTTTGATGGTTGTGAAGGTTAGTCAGGGAAATCATCTATTAAAATAGCTAATGAAAAACCCCTGTCTCAGAATTTGAAAAGAAGATAGGTTTTTTTCATCTTTTGAAAGACATAACGAATCATAAAAAGAAATAGGATTTGTTAAAAATAAGCAGTTTTACATGGCGAGATGATGGAATACATGACATTTGTTGGGCAAACTGCCTGCTAAGGAGTTGGTATAGATGATGCATGGTTTGTGATGGCTTCTTATCTTATAATGGAGTGGGTTAGATATTTAAGGGAAATAAAGAAAATACAAACAAACCATCAAAAATTTACGTACATGAATGATGACCCTATAACTAAGTGTCGGAGATGAAGAATGCTAAACATTCAATCCTTTTGTTAGGTATCTTTGAGAAGTAGGAGGAGTCGGTATCATGAAAGAAATTATTGCTATTAAAGAAGTCACTCAGTTTAAGTCCCGTGCAGAGGAATTTAGTCCATACGCCTGGTGTAAACACATGTTAGAAAATGACCCAGTGAGCTATCACGAAGGAACAGATACGTGGAATGTCTTTAAATATGAAGATGTTAAGCGTGTTCTTAGTGATTATAAACATTTTACGAGTGAACGCCAACGAACCACTATATCTGTTGGAACGGATAGTAAGGAAGGTTCAGCACCTGAGAAAATCAAGATCACTGAAGCGGATCCACCTGTGCATAGAAAACGCCGTTCACTGTTGGCCGCAGCATTCACACCTAGAAGTCTCCAAAACTGGGAACCTCGCATTCAGGAAATTGCAGATGAATTAGTCGAACAGATGGGGACAGACAAGGAAATTGATATTGTACAATCATTGGCAAGTCCGCTTCCGATTATTGTCATGTCAGACTTAATGGGCGTTCCCTCAAAAGATCGTTTACTGTTTAAAAAATGGGTAGATATCTTATTCCTTCCCTTTGACAAAGAAAAACAAGAAAAAGTAAATGAAATGAAGCAAGTGGCAGCAAGAGAATATTATGAGTATTTATATCCAATTGTTGTACAGAAACGGTTACATCCAGCGGATGATATCATATCCGATCTATTGAAGGCCGAAGTAGATGGTGAAACCTTTACAGATGATGAAGTTGTGCGTACGACCATGTTGATTTTAGGAGCGGGAGTCGAGACAACCAGTCATTTACTTGCCAATACCTTTTATTCACTATTATATGATGACAATAAAGTCTATGAAGAGTTACGTAATAACCTGGATTTAGTTCCACAAGCCGTTGAGGAAATGCTGCGTTACCGATTCAATTTAACCAAATTAGATCGTACAGTAAAGGAAGATAACGATTTATTAGGAGTAGATTTGAAGAAAGGGGATGTCGTGGTTGCCTGGATGAGTGCAGCAAACATGGATGAGGAGATGTTTGAAGACGCATTCACTCTTAATATACACCGTCCTAATAATAAGAAACATCTAGCCTTTGGAAATGGGCCGCATTTCTGCTTAGGTGCTCCGCTAGCACGACTGGAAGCAAAAATTGCCCTTACCACATTTCTAGAGAAATACTCACATATTGAATCAGTGGATTCGTTTCAGTTGGAAGAGAATCTGACCGATTCAGCGACCGGGCAAACTCTAACTAGCTTACCACTTAAGGCATTCAGTAAACATTAAAAAGAAAAACCTTATGCCATTAACCAGCATAAGGTTTTTTTCGTTTTAAAATTACTACATTGCATACATGTTGAATGGTATGCTGAATGTTCCCAAACTCTTTTACCAAATGTGAGTGGATTTCATCGAGGATTTGTACCCGCTTATCTTCGGAAAAACTTGAAAGCCAGGATAATGACCCCACTCTTCCGCACCATTCTTCGTTTTTAAATGTCACATCGTAATAGAATTTATATGTATCTGTTAAATCAAATTGATGTTCCTGCCATTCTTTAAACCACTCAACCGGAAAGCCGTTAATAAATTGTTGGACATTCGCTTTAGATCCTGCAGAGGTTAGTTTGCCATCCGGCATATGACCTTTAATGATTTGAAGCGTTTCTTTTATTACGTTACTTTTAGAAACGAATCCTGAATCCATCACTATTAACGTGCCATTTTCTTTAATAATCCGCTTTATTTCATTCAAGGCTGCTTCTCGATCAAACCAGTGCCAAGCCCTTAAAACGGTTACAAAGTCAAAAGTATCACTTTCTAAAGTTGTATCCTCTGAATATCGATTAACATATTTTATTCTACTATTTTCTTGTCTATCAATATTATGCGCTTCTTCTATCAATTCCTTTGATGGTTCAACGCCAACCACCTTAGCTCTCTCCTTAAATAAAGCTCTACTCAAAACGCCAGTCCCAGAACCTAAGTCTGCAACCGGAACATTAGCAAAGTTTATTCCTCTGATTTTTAAGCTCTCTATTAATTCACCAGGTAAATCATTTCTCCATTTAGCATAATCTTTAGCTACTTTTCCGAAATTCACTTTCATTCATTTTCCACCTTCTATTTTTTTTTTTTTTTGCTCAGACTCAGGTGATCTAAAATGATAGGATTGAGCTATAAAGAAACAAGCAATTATGTGTTTATCAAGCTTTATTAACCATATAAAAAGTCACATTAACAAATATTTCAAACCAGTAATAAGTAGAAAGCTAGAAAGAAAATCCCCCATAATAATTACCTTTCAAATACGGATGACAGAATATGTATATCTTTGATTGTACCATAATGGGTAATTATGTAAATGTAATAGGGGTATTTTAGATAGCACCAAAGTTAAGAAGGAGTTTAAGTTGAAAAAAATACTTGAGGTTTTATTTATAATAATGGCTGTTACTACTTGTTTATTTGGGGAGTCAATTAGTAAATTTGATGTTATCGATATAGAAGGAAAGGTAGATAATCTCCAAATGAGCAATAACTTTTAGGAGAAAGGTATTTGTTTAAGTTAAGTGTTTCTAATTTTCACAAGACAAAAAGAGGCGTTCTTTGCCTTATCGTACCTGAAATTTAGGAACCTTTTTAATTTGAAATACCTATATATAAAAATTCTTTAGCAAAATATATTCTTAACACATAAGGGTTATTCGATATAGATATTACTTTCATCATTAAGGTTAAGACCATGTTGGTGTAGAATCCAGCAAGTTGAAGTTGGATAAGGAGATATATTTACCGTAACCTTAAGTTGAGTTGGTTAAGCTGTATAGAGTAGTATTAAAAGATAGAATGATTTTAAATTATTTAGCGGGAGCAAGGATTTTCATTCATGAGTGGTTCTTTACCTATTATTTGAATAAATTGTGGAGTTAATTGAGGAAGATAACCGACCTGTTTATTTTTTTGTAGAAAGATTAGCAAATTTTAATGAAAATCTAATCAAAATCTAATCAAAATCTTATTTCTTCTTCATTCAGTTTGTATATTCTAATAATGGATACGCTGAAGATGCCTCATATGTCCTTCCGATTCCACTTCTTATTATTCATAGAAATCTTTCTCTATTAAATAGATGGGGGAAATCAAAAAGACGTTTTATAAAGCTCGATACATACAATCATAAATGAAACAGATAGAATAAATGGGTTAACTAATGAATTATTAGTATATACACTGGATAAACAGAAAGAAATGCAAGTTCCTTTCATTCCTTGTTATGGTTTAGATCATATAGGATGAAGTTAAAACTCTATAATGAGATCTTACTTCAATCATGGAACACCGGTTTTAAAAAGTGAAAGGATGTTATTATGAAATTAAAGTTTCAGTTGTCTATTGCCTTTGTATTAAGTGTAATTTTTTTAATTGGATTTAGTATAATGGCATTCACAATAAGTGCATATGAATTCTTGAATTTTGATAGAGCGGTGATTTCCTTCGTTCAAGGCTTAGAGTCTCCGTTTTTAACAACCATCATGAAGGTCTTTACGTTTATTGGTTCATCTAGTTCCATAATTATACTTTCCTTACTTGTTTTATTTTACTTGTATAAGGTATTGAAACATCGTTTGGAGCTAGTCTTATTTAGTGCTGTCGTGGTTGGCTCAACTCTCCTCAATTTGATATTGAAACTTTTCTTTCAACGAGCCCGACCTGATTTACATCGACTCATTGAGATAGGGGGATACAGTTTTCCAAGTGGACATGCGATGAATGCATTCACTTTATATGGTATTCTCACATTTCTACTATGGCGGCATATTTCGACTATGTGGGGGAGAACTCTGTTGATTTTGTTCAGCGTGATGATGATCCTTACAATAGGAATAAGTAGAATATACTTGGGAGTCCATTATCCTAGTGATATTATTGGAGGATATTTAGCGAGTGGCTGTTGGCTTGCCATTTCTATTTGGGTTTTCCAAAAGTATAAAGAAAGCCAGAAAAATAAAGAGATTAACTAAAGTTAGGACAGGCAATTCAGTAAGAAAGCAGCTAGGGACTAAACTAGTTAGCTGCTGATTATATCAAATGATTGAAATAGTTAGGAGCTTTTAAATGGAAAACTGGATTACGGAGTTTATGAATAATTTTGGGTATATTGGAATCTTTCTATTAATAGCATTGGAAAATATTTTTCCGCCTATTCCGTCAGAGGTCATTCTAACCTTTGGAGGTTTTATGACCACGGTATCAACAAATTTGACTATATTCGGAGTCGTGATTGCATCAACTCTTGGATCAGTGGCAGGGGCTGTGGTACTTTACGGGATTGGTTTACTGATTGATGTGAAAAGGATAGAGAAGTTTGTGGGTAGATGGGGGCATATTTTTCGGTTAACAGTAACTGACGTCCATAAGGCAAATTCTTGGTTTGATAAATATGGAGCGTGGACTGTTTTTTTCTGTAGACTCGTTCCGTTGATTAGAAGCTTAATTTCCATTCCCGCAGGCATGTCTCATATGAGTTTTTGGCTTTTTTTACTATACACAACAACCGGAACATTGATTTGGAACGTGATTCTGGTGAATGTTGGAGCCGCTGTAGGATCTTCATGGGAAGACATCGTAGGGTATATGGACATCTATTCAAACATCGTTTATGCAATACTTGTATTACTGTTTATTCTTTTCGTTGTTTTAATTTTTAGAAGAAATAAGGGAAAAAGAAAGTGATTATAGTAGATATAAAAAATGATAAAAGGGCCGTTCAAGTCCGAACTGCTATTACATAATCTTATATAAACATCAGAGGCTGTCATTATGACAGCCTTTTTCTTATGTCATCTCAAACGGGAAAGCGGAGAGGATGAGCTTTGAACGTAGAATAAAGGGAATGTGCTTTGGACAAAATGAGTGAAACGAAAAAGGAATGAGGTTCGGCGCGATGGTTTCTTTTTTCAAAAATAAAGGACAAATGAAGAAACGTGAGAAGCAAAAGATAGATGATAAAGATCAATCTAAAAGTAAAAAACTTGAATATATTGACAGCTCTATTTCAGCCAATCTAGACAATATGAAAAAGAAAACGGGTAACAGCCCGGACATTATTGTCCGAACGTTGAAAATCAGTCAAAACCCTGAAATTAAAACGACTATCTTGTATGTGCAGGGTTTGATAGATAATCCAAGCGTTACGGACTTTTTAATTGAATCAATCATGAAAAACCCTCATCTAAAAGAAAAACTACTTCCTAAAGAAGCACTGGACGTGATTTCTGAAGAAGTAGTTTCTCTCGGTGGTGTAGAAACTGTTACGGACTGGGAAAAATTATTATTGTCATTATTATCAGGGGATAGCATCATTTTTGTTGACGGCGTAAACAAAGCCCTGGTTGCCAGTACAAGAGGGGGAGAACGGCGTTCCATTCAGGAACCAAGCACACATTTGACGGTCCGCGGTTCAAGAGAAGGATTTACTGAATCGAATGCAACAAACATTGCCATGTTACGCCGCATTATTAACAGTCCGGATTTATGGATAGAGTCTATGAAAATAGGCACTGTGACAAAGACGGATGTTTCTATCATGTATATAAATGGGATTGCCAAGGAAGGGATCGTCGAAGAGGTCAAGAAGCGCTTAAACCGAATTAACATCGATAGCATTCTTGAATCAGGATATATTGAGCAATTGATAGAAGACCAGGTCATGACGCCGTTCCCCACCCTTAATAATACAGAAAGACCTGATATGGTTGCGGGTAATCTTCTTGAAGGAAGAGTGGCGATATTTGTTAACGGAACGCCTTTTGTCTTGGTGGCCCCGGCCTTATTCGTACAGTTTTTCCAATCTGTCGAAGACTACTATAATCGCTTCGATATTGCTTCAGCCACACGCTTTTTACGGATCATCGTTTTTATAATCTCTATAATCGGGCCAGCTGTCTATGTCGCAGCCACGACTTTTCATCAGGAAATGATCCCAACGAAGTTGCTGGTCATCGTTGCGGCCCAAAGGGAAACGGTTCCTTTGCCGGCCGTCATTGAAGCGCTTCTCATGGAAATGACTTTTGAAATTTTAAGGGAAGCAAGCCTTCGGATGCCAAAGGCGGTTGGTTCGACCATGTCCATTGTAGGGGCATTGGTGATTGGGCAGGCGGCAGTCCAGGCTGGCATCGTATCGCCGGCAATGGTCATCATCGTTTCGATCACGGCGATTGCCAGTTTTGCTACCCCATCTTATGCGATAGCCATTTCCGCCCGTATAGTGCGTTTCGGGTTTATCATTTGTGCCGGTGTTTTAGGTTTTTATGGCATGATTTTAGCCTTTATCGTCCTTATTGTCCATTTATGCAGCCTTCGTTCACTTGGAGTTCCTTATATGTCACCGCTCGCCCCTCTGAACCCGGAAGGATTAGGTGACACATTCTTCAGAAGACCTATGTGGGCGTTCAAAGAAAGACCAAAGTTATTAAGCTCCAATAATAATCTGATACGAGAAGGCGATAATCAAAGACCCCTTCCTCCTGCATCGCGGGGAATGAAAACTTCTGACAAGAAAAAAGGTGAAGGCAATGAATCGTAAATGGCTAGTTCTGTTATTGATGATGATCGGTACCACGTTCACCTCTGGCTGCTGGGATAAAAAAGAGTTAAACGAGATAGCCATCGTCTCGGCAATGGGAATCGATAAAGATAAAGAAGGAAAGTTAGTGGGAACGTTTCAAATCATTAACCCAGGCAATGTTGCGGGGGCTCTTCAGGGCGGCGGCGGGACAAATCCCGCTATATCCGTTTATAGGGCCACTGGAAATAATGTGCTTGGACTAGATAGTATTGCTTCAACTAAAATTTCAAGAGATATGTATTTCGCTCATGCAAACCTGATCGTCATAGGTGAGGAAATAGCAAAAGAAGAGGGCATTTACGCTATTTTCGATGCCTTTGAGCGCTCCCCTGAATTTAGGGCAACTTCGAGGATCGTGATAGCCCGAGGTGTAAAAGCCAGGGATATAGTCGAAACATTAACGGCAATCGATAAAGTATCAGCTGAAAAAGTCATTAGGACGATTGAATCTTCGGAAAAACAGCAGGGGAGAAGTATCAGTGTCAATCTTCAAGAAGTGATTAAAAACCTTGTGAGTACCGGAAAAGAACCGATAATTAGTGGTTTTACCGTGAAGGGTAACACAGATAAAGAGGATAAAATGGAGAATACTCAGACCTCTGATATTGAGGCTAACCCAACTACCGCTGGAATAGGTGTTTTTAAAGATGGTAAATTGATTGACTGGCTGGATGGTAATAAGGCAATAGGCTCGATGTGGGTGTTAGATAGGATTGCACATACCAATTTAAACATTGATTGGAATGATAAAAAAGACGCAATCACCTATCAAGTGAAACGCCAAAAAACCAACGTCGCGGCAAAAATGAAAAATGGCAAACCTAAAATGTTGATAAAGGTCCTTGTTGAAGGAGATATCCGCGAGGCAAATGTGCCTGTGAATCTAAACAGTCCGCACGTTCTGATAGACATTGAAAAGAAGTTAGCAAAAGACTTAAAGAAGGAGATGGAAGATGCGATCGTTCGTGCCCAAAAAAATAAATCCGATATTTTTGGCTTTGGTGAAATCATGCACGAATCCCATCCGAAAGAATGGAAAAAAATCGAAAAGGACTGGGACGATGTTTCTTTTGCTAAGCTGGAAGTAGATGTGCAGGTAGAGACTTTCATTCGCCGTACAGGATTACGTAATAAGCCGTATCTTTCAAATTTAAAAAAGAGCGATCAATAATGGAAAGGAAGTGGCATCCTCGTGGAAAAGGCAAAAATCAGCGGTTACCAGCTATTCGTCCTTATTTTCCTGTTTGAAATAGGCAGTGCACTTTTGGTTCCGCTTGCAGGTGAAGCCAAACAGGGCGCATGGCTAGTCATTCTCATTGCGATGATAGGCGGATTTTTGTTATTTTTCGTTTATTATGGCCTTTTTCAATACTATCCTGATCAGCTGCTAACTGAATATGTAAGACATATAATGGGGAATTTTTTAGGAAGGATAGTAGCTTTTCTATACATCCTATATTTCATGTATCTTGCAGCAAGAGTGCTGAGGGATTTCGGAGAGACGCTACTTACCTTTGCCTATCCTCATGTTCCGTTATTTTTTGCGAACGCAGTATTTATTTTGGTGGTGGTGTATACGGTTCGTAAAGGGATAGAGGTACTGGCAAGGACGGGAGAACTTTTCTTTGTGTTAGAGAATTTACTTTTCATGACGTTCATTCTTCTGATTGTTGTTTCAGGAATGATCCATATAAACAACTTAAAACCTGTTTTTGAAATCAGTGGGGTAGAGATGATGAAAATGTCCTTTACTGAAACCTTATTTTTTCCATTTGGCGAAATCATTGTCTTTTTAATGATTTTTCCTTATTTGAACGAACCTCAGAGGCTAAAAAAAATTGGTATAGGGAGTTTGGCTGCAAGCGGTATTTTTCTTGCGTTTATAATGGCTTTGAATGTAGCTGTGCTTGGAGTGGATCTTACAACACGTTCGCAATATCCTTTTCTTTCCCTCATTCAGTCAATTGAGATCGCTGGCTTTTTGGAACGACTCGATGTTTATTTTTTGGTTAAACTCATGATTGGAGGGTTCATCAAAATAAGTGTGTTTACCTATGTAGCTGTAACGGGTACGGCAAATGTTTTCAACTTTAAAGAACCTTCTCGGCTGGCCTATCCAGTTGGTTTTGTCATTTTACTAATATCCATTGTGATTGCAAGTAGCTATTCGGAACATATCCATGAAGGGCTAGGCGCCGTGCCGATTTATATCCACCTTCCATTTCAAGTGATCATCCCATTGCTTCTCTTGACCCTTGCTTTTTTTAAGAATCGAAAAAAAAGCAAGGCTAACACCAAAATAAGTTCCTAAAAGGTGGAGTTGATGAAAAATGAAAATCTTCGGTATTACGGTTTTGATGCTGATTCCTTTAGTGGCCTTTTCTTTAGGCATGGATATTCTTTTAGGGTTTGATTTGGATAATTCCATTAAACATGCCTTTAACCCTTTTCTGGTGAAGGACCCCGCTGAACTTATCCTTTTTCTCGTTCTTCTTTTCCTCCTTTTGTTTAGTTTCTTTTATCGAAGAAAAAAGAAAGGCAACAAAGCCAAAGGACAACAATAAAGATTTACATATTCCCGTTGCTGAACTATAGATGAACTCCATTTCAAATCTTGATTTGAATAAGGGTGTTTGTCTTTTTGCTTTTTTACCACCTCGGATTCCCATTTCATAGTATGATGATAAAATGAGCTTATTTTTCAAATAGAATGGAAAACCACCTTTACATAAATAACAATAGCACAGAGGTCCTTAGGAGGGAGAACGGCATTTTGAATATCAAATTAAATCAAAAAATCATTAAAGATATGTGCGGGACAGTCTCCTTCAAAAGGGGAGATGCTTTTTATCGTGCTAATAAAGTGACATTTGAAAGTTACCGTCCTGATGGTTGTGAAGCAACTGTTAAAGGAATAGAAGATTTCCATGTCTCTATTGAAGTGGATGCTGCCGGAGGCTTTCGCACGAAATGCAGCTGCCCAACGCTTGCTTCTTTTCAACGGGATTGTCAGCATATTGCGGCCGTATTACTGTCGGTATACGAACACCAGCGTCAAGGAACTATTCCTAAAGGTCTAAACGAACCTCAGTCTGACGCTTCAGCAAATATGAAGCTGACAGATGGTTTGCTTACGCTTTTCAATAATCAGCCTGTACGCTCAAGTGGCCATCAGCTCCACTTTGAAAACAGGCAGGTGCTTGATGCGGAGTTTACATGTAAGCCCATCACGATAGGCCAGGGCAGATACATGTTCGGAATTGAAGTGAAGATTGGTTCGGCAAATGTACCAAATCTCAGGGATTTTCTGAAGCAGGTAAAAGAAGGAAAATCTGCCCAAGTGTCCCTTTCATTTCTGTATGATCCTGATCTCCATTGTTTTCAGCGTGAAACAGATGCAGTGATTCAGCAGCTTATCCAAGTGACTTATGATGAACAGGTCTATCTTGACGCGCTTCCGTACAAATCTGACTATACAATGAGCAATCACCTGTTACTCATTCCGCCAACTTCTTTTGAAAGGCTTGTCCCTATCCTTACAATCGCACCATTGGTGAAGCTTGCGTATGACGGGAATACGTTTAATAGTTTTCAGATATCCGGCGAACCGCTTCCTTTACAGTTTGAATTTGCCGAAAGTGAGGGCAAAGGATATAAACTGAATATTAAAGGGTTGAATGAAATAATTGTGATGAATGCATACAGCTCTGTTTTATCTGAAGGGAAATTGGTTCCCCTCGAAAGTGAAGACTGCCAACGTCTCTCAGATTTAAAACAGATGTTGGAAGATTCAGGAATGAATAAAATTCCAATTCATCAGGAGCAATTAGAGTTATTCCTGGAAAAAGTGGTACCAGGTTTGAAAAAACTAGGTGAGGTTCATTTCTCAGGGGCCATTTCTGAGCAGTTCGAGAAGACACCATTGATTGCTAAGCTATACTTAGATCGCGTGAAAAATAGGCTGCTTGCAGGTTTGGAGTTTCACTATGAAAATATTGTGATTAATCCTTTGGAAAATCAGGAACTCAAGTCAGTTTCCAAGCTTATAAGAGATGTGGATAAAGAGGAAGAGATCCTGCAACTGATGGATGATAGCATGTTTGCCAAGACAGACGGTGGATATTTTTTACATAATGAAGAGTTGGAGTATGAATTTTTGTACCATGTCGTTCCGAAACTTCAAAAGCTTGTTCAAATATATGCCACGACTGCTGTAAGAAATCGGATTTCCCGAGGGAATGCTGCTCCGCAAATTAGGGTGAAAATCAAAAAAGAACGGACTAATTGGCTGGAATTCAAATTTGAAATGGATGGCATTCCTGAAAAACAAATACGAGAAGTTCTAGAAGCTCTAGAGGAAAAAAGGAAGTATTATCGTTTGAGGAATGGATCGTTGCTTTCCCTTGAGACAAGGGAGTTTGAAGAAATCAATCGTTTTCTGAATACACTTCCGGTCCAGAATGAAGATTTGGAAAGTCGCTTAAATGTACCAATCGTAAGAGGGCTTCAGCTTCTTGATTCTGTAAATGACAGCAATACATTTACAATAGAGGAGTCATTCCGGAAGTTCTTGGAAAACATCCGCAATCCAAGTAACCTGGAGTTCGCGGTGCCAAAGAGTTTAGAGCCAATATTACGGGACTATCAAAAAAGCGGCTACAAATGGATGAAAATACTTGCTGGCTATGGCTTTGGAGGAATTCTCGCAGATGATATGGGACTGGGTAAAACACTGCAAAGCATCGCATTCATTTTATCCGAGCTTCCAGACATCCGTAAGAAGAAGCTCCCCGCTCTTATTGTTTGTCCATCATCTTTGACATATAACTGGCTGAGTGAATTCATGAAATTTTCCCCTGATATACAAGCCATCGTCGTGGATGGCAATAAAACAGAAAGGTCAAAGATACAGAAGGAAATAACGGGCATAGATGTTGTCATTACCTCATATCCGTTATTACGTAAGGACATTATGTGGTTTGAGAAACAAGATTTTCACACGGTATTTTTTGATGAGGCACAGGCATTTAAGAATCCAGGGACACAAACGGCACGAGCGGTGAAGAAGATACAAGCGGATCATCGCTTCGCCCTCACTGGTACCCCGGTTGAGAATTCACTAGAAGAGCTGTGGTCCCTTTTTCACGTTGTCTTTCCTGAACTATTCATGGGGTTAAAGGAATACAGTAACCTCTCAAGGGAAAAAATTGCTCGTAGGATCCGGCCATTTTTACTTCGGAGGTTGAAAGAAGATGTATTATCGGAGCTTCCAGAAAAAATCGAGTCGATGGAATCGATGGAACTGCTACCTGATCAGAAGAAACTGTATGCTGCTTATTTAGCAAAGCTGCGACAAGACACATTGAAACATCTGGATAAAAATACACTTCGGAAAAATCGTATTCGAATCCTCGCTGGCTTGACTCGGTTACGACAGATTTGTTGTCACCCCGCCTTGTTTGTGGACGGTTATAAAGGAAGCTCAGCTAAATATGAGCAACTAATGCAGATTGTTGAGGAATCAAAGCTTTCTGGAAGAAGGGTACTGATTTTCTCACAGTTTACGAAAATGCTTCAGATCATTGGTAGAGATTTAGCGAATCAAGGGCAGCCCTTTTTCTACTTGGATGGACAAACACCATCAAAAGAACGCGTTGAAATCTGTAATCGATTTAATGCAGGCGAACGTGATATATTCCTCATTTCATTGAAAGCAGGCGGTACAGGTCTTAACCTGACGGGTGCCGATACTGTCATTTTATATGATCTTTGGTGGAATCCAGCAGTCGAGGAACAAGCAACAGACCGTGCTCATCGTATGGGACAGAAAAATGTTGTTCAGGTCATCAAACTTGTTGCCCGTGGCACAATCGAAGAAAAAATGAATGAACTGCAAGAGAAAAAGAGGCATCTGATTGAAGAAATCATCGACCCTGAGGAGAAATCGTCATCTGCTCTTACTGAAGAGGACATTCGGGAAATATTGATGATATAGAAAGCGAGGGCAATTACAGAATGTTAGCAGCAAAGTTCTAAAAAACAGATTATGTTTGCTATGTCCGTTTCATTACTAAACCCCCACGCGATACTTGCTACCGTTGGGGTTATTGGAATCAGTTCTCTTAGCTATACCGGGATAGAGAAAATGACGTTTACCGCTGCAACTATATTAATTTCTTGGATTTGGTTTTTCAGTCTGGCTATCGTGGGAAAAAAGGTAGCAGATATCGATACCGATGGGAGATTTATAAACGTAATCAACAAAGTATCTGCAATTATGATATGGATTGTCGCTCTATATATAGCATTCCAACTATACAAAATGTAGTAGGGTTTTTAACGGCGTTCCTAGTCAATTATAGTGTTAGCCCAAGAAGGCCGCCCTCCAATTGGCGGCCTTTTATGTTTTACCTATTGAAGGGTAACATGAAATTAGAGAGGGCTCCGGGCGCCACTATGAAAGAAGAAAGCCGATTAAGAAGAAAACAATCAGATCAGGTCATACTGCGAGGGAAATCTGTCATATACCATGATTCGCTGAAGGAATTCACTTATTGCTATAACCTTTTCTGATTTTGATCTCCGAAGAAAGGAAAGAGTATATGTGATAAATCCAAACGAACAAAAAGTAAAAAATAATAAAAACCCTATAACTATATAGGGTCAAATCGATTTCTTCATGCCGCACTCTCTGCATTTACGAATATATACATAGTTCTTAACCGAACTTTCAAATTGAGCTTTACCGCAATTGTCACAGCGACCACTAACGATGTCAGGGTAATCTTCGTAGTCATAAATAATTGTGGTGTCATATTCCTTTTTTTCTTCTGGAATTTCTTCAGACAAAGTAAAATCACCTTCACTATTTTATTTAACTAATTTATCATACCAAATTTTTATAGCAGTAGGTAGGTAGTGATAAAACCCAAATCGATTTGTTCTAAATTGATATAGAACTTTTTATACAAAGAAGGAGTGAGAACCTCTTATGAAACAAGTTTTAATCCTATTGCTGCACCTAACACCATTGCAATAAAAACGACTCTTCTCCAGTCTTTTGATTCACCATATAAAAGCATGCCGATTATTGCTCCACCAGACGCACCAATTCCTGTCCAGATTGCATAAGCCGTCCCCATAGGTAGTGTTTTCATGGCATAAGCAAGAAATAGAAAACTTGCCCCAAATCCGAAAAACAACAGCGCCAAGGATTGCCAATTACGGTCTTTGTGCAATTTATTTATCATCGCAACACCAAACATTTCAAATAGCCCAGCTAAGATTAAAGAGACCCAAGCCATTAGGATTCATCTCCTTTTTCAACATTATCCTTAGTCACTAGTTTCAAGCCGATTACCCCTGCTAATAACAGTAAAATCAAAAGTGTTTTACTCAATTTAAATGATTCTCCAAAGAATATGATTTCGGAAAAAACGGTTCCTGCTGTCCCCATTCCTACAAATACTGCATATACGGTTCCAACGGGAAGTTTTCGTCCAGCCATTATCATTAAATAGAAGCTGATGATGATAGAAATAACAGTTCCAGTCCAAGTCCAAAAGTCATTTGAGTGTTTTAAACCAATAACCCAAAATACTTCAAAAAAAGCAGCAATAAATACTTTAATCCAGTTTGTACTCATTAAAAATAACACCTCCAACTTTATTCTTACCAAAAAACAAAAAAAGCCTAAGAGATAACTGTAAAACAGTTTCTCCCAGGCTTTTATCCTTCCGTGACACAGCAAAGCTGTGAGTTTTCTCTCGGACCAGACTAGCACAGACACTTGCTACGGAACCCTAGAAAACATTTAACATATACAATTAAATTATATTATACATACATTTTAAATTTACTCAAGGTTAATGGGCTATTTACTTTTTCCAATGAATGTATGAATCTATTCGAAAAGGCATCCAAATCCTTTCCAGCCTTCTATAATTACGATAGCAGGATGAGGACAAATAAAAATGCTCGAATGAAACCTCAATAAATTACCGCTAATTAAGATTGAAAATTACATACTTTCTCAAGTGTTCCAATAAAAATGCATCTGATAAGTACCAACACATTGGTCTTATCAGATGCATTTATAGTCCTGCTTTACTCTTATATTAGTCACTCACTGACTGATTTCGAGGATTGACTTCTTTTATATGAGAAACATAACTATGCAAAATCATCCCAATAATAACGATAAAGATGCCGAACCACGATAAAGGAGAAGGGGATTGTAAAGATAAAAATAGTAATTCCCCGGCAAGAGCAAAAAGGACTTCCATTGATTGTGTGGCTTCAACGGAAGCTAACTTCTGCATATTTCCCCTTACCAAATCGGTCGCTTTGAAAAAAAGGACCGTTGCAATAACTCCAGAAAATAGTGCTACCAAAAGGGATTGAAAACTCTGCATTTTCGTTGGTGCTCCTACCGTAAAAAAACCATACAACGAAAGTAAGAACCAGAATGGCAGACTCGCTAAAGTCATCCCTAACACACGCTGATATGCATCTAAACGTCCTTGGGACACTTCCATCATTTTACGGTTCCCTAAAGGGTATGCAAATGAGGCGATGACGATTGGGATTACGCCCAACCAGAGATTTGCCATAGAAATATGCTTAGTGTGTTCTAGTTGCATAAGTATGATCCCCAAGAGAATGATAAGGGACATGAGAAGACCTTTCAAAGAAATCTCTCCTCTTTTCCTTACGAGTCCATCTTGTGTTTGAACATTTTCAAAAAATAACGGAGCAAGTAAAGCACCTGAGATAATCGTGATTTGCCAAGTACCGGCGATTAGCCAACCGGGTGAGTAGGCAGATGCAAAGCATAAGGGAGCATAGAACAATCCAAAGCCTACAAAACTCCAAAGCAACCAAGGCCCTGGTCGTTCTCTCATCACCTGTAAGAGTGGTCGGAGGTTTTTTCTACTTAGGACGATACATACTAGAAAAGGAACCATAAAGATATATCGAAGCGAAGCACTCCATATCCAACTTCCACCAGATAATTCCATTGACTGATTTAACACAAACGTAAATGCAAAAAAGAAAGCAGAGCAAATACCTAATATAATTGGTCGCAATCGACTCACCTCAATCTGTTTTATGAGCCAATAATTAGCCAAGCCTCTGAAGTATGGCAATCGTTTCGGCTTTCTTATGATTAGAAAAGAATTTAGAACATACCTTTTACGAGATTCAAACCATAAAAGTTTAGGGTTGGAGTAACGAACCAGGTTGTCATGTTTTAACGTACTTTCCCTTCAAGAGCTAATGAGGAGCTTTGTTACGGAAAGATAAGGTGAATATTCTAAATATTAAATCTAACAATCATACTAAATTGTCCTTCAGTTATACAAAAAAATCAACTGCATTCTTTAAGACTGTGAATATGTCTTCTGCAATATTCGACATAAATTATATCTTTAAATAAGAGTATTGACGTTTGGATATGGAAAAAATTAATATACCAATTTTATGTTTAGTGTACAAAAAATACCTTATTAAAACTTTTAAAATAGCATAATAGCGCTATTTATAGAGGCTTTATTGAGATATAAGATAATAATCATATAGAGGTAGATAATATACGAAGATACGAGAATTGACGAATTTGGGAGGGAGTGGTATATTTATAGAGTGCAAATTATGTCGAATGTTGACGAAAAGTATAGATGTAAAATTTGAAAGAAAATTAGTGAGGTAAATAAAAATGAAATCTACAGGTATTGTACGTAAAGTTGACGAATTAGGACGGGTAGTAATTCCTATCGAATTACGCCGTACTCTAGGAATTAAAGAGAAAGATGCTTTGGAAATCTACGTAGAACAAGAGCGTATAATCCTTCAAAAATACAAAGCAAACATGACTTGTCAGGTAACGGGCGATATATCTGATGACAATATGAAACTTGCAAACGGTAAATTAATACTTAGCCGTGAAGGTGCTGAACTTCTAATTAAAGAAATTCAAGCAAGCTATGAAACTGCTAAATAATTAATTGAAAATAAAATGAAAAAAGTGTAGAGGAAGGAATTTTCTCTACACTTTTTTCATTTTAAATGGAGAAGTAATAAAAATAATTAGATTCTCGAATAAAACCAATTTTTTCGTAAAGTTTTTGTGCATTGCTATTATCCTTATCTGTCTCAAGCGACACTCCTTTTGCACCAGTTTCTTTTGCAAAAGCAATAGCGGCTTTTAATAACTTCTCACCAAATCCCTTTTTGCGAGCATTTCCCTTCACAAATAAATCGTTTAACACCCATGAGCGCATCATGCTCACTGATGAAAATGAAGGATATAATTGAACAAAACCAATAGGGTTATCCCCATCAAAGGCCATAAAAATGACCGACTCTTCGTTCGTTAACCTTTCCTTTAAAAACTCCCTTGCACCCTCAAGATTTGACGTTTGCTCATAGAACACTCTGTATAAATCAAAAAGTTCTGTTAAGGAATCAAGCTCATTTAAAGTAGCTTTTTGAATACCCATATGTAACGAACCTCCAGTGTTTATTTTATAGAATACTCTTAATTTACCATTTATTGATAAGTGACTGTGAATAAACTGTTCGATTCATTGCCTAATGCTTCATAGATTGGATACTTCTTTTTTGACGTATGTTCGAAATTTCGTATCTGTTAGAAATTTAAGCTGAAACGCATTCATATTTTTGGATAGCTTTGCTTGTTCAATAGAGGTTAAATCGTTTGCAAAAAATGCAAGCTCTGTTTGGTTATTATCTTTATCCTTCGCATACATCGAAATCGTAAGAACAAAGGCAGTAGAGCCTCCCTTTTGACCTGCATGAACAAGCCATTCACGATTGCTTGGACTTTTCATTAACTGTTCTAATACCGGATCGAGATACAGATAAACGTTTTTATCAAAGTGCGTCTTGCTATTTAGTTTTTTCATTATGGAAACATAGTCTTCTGTAGTTGCTCGGGGCAAACGATCAGACCAATTTTTTTGAAAATCACTACCCATCATTTTCATTGCTTGTTTCTTTTCCTGATCTGTTGGGGGGTGAGTCTGCCACTTATTGTGAATAGCAATCGCCCGATCACGGTATTCACCTTTGTCCATATTTTTCAAGGCCTTTAGGGTATCTTGTTTAGTTAATTTTTTTTCTTTCATTAATTGGTCAGGTATGAACAGCGAACTTACAATGGGATACATTGGCTCATGACTGGTAATGCCTAAGCTCTCTGGAACATGATTGATGTTTTGAAGGCCAAGCATAGTTATTAAGTAATCTGTATTCGCATTAGAACTGTAAGCAATCATTCCATCTACTACTTCACTTAAAGGAACTCTATCTATCTCTTTATCCTTTTTGACCTGAGTAATCCATGCCTCATGTGCTCCCCCGTCTGTTTTAGGAACATAAAATCTGTCTAGGTCGGCTAATTTCACTTCTTGCTCTGGATTGATTTGCCCCACTGCCGCCTGTTGTGCATATTCAATGGCTACGATGATTTTGACGGTGCTTGCTAAAGGAAGCAACGTGTTGGCATTAACATTTACCCATTTCTCATCATTAAGATGGATGGATAAAGAAACGTTCTTATTCTCTGCATTCTCCTTGATAAACTGAACTATATATTCTGGATCCTCTTTGTTGATATCCTTCTTAAACATCCACATCCCAATTCCTAGAATCAAACATAGAGATAGTCCAATACCTCCGATTAAAAAGAGTAATATTTTCAAAATAACACCTGCCTTTTTACATATAAATACATATACGACTGCTCAATGATTAGGTTTCATTTTACTTATGAAGAACTTTTTAAGCATGTAAGCAGTGAGATAGCATAAATAAAATTGCCGGGTCTATGAAGTAGTTCTAAATAGTATACCTGCAATATCAAGGTCATTGCGCCATCCTTTTTGGTTTGGATTCGAAAAGAAAAGGTAGTCAGAGAAGATATGTAGGCATAAAGGATTTAATGGTAAGGATAAAGAATGTAATAAATAAAGGTACTATAAAAACACCAGGAGGAAATAAAGATGGAAGCAAGATACCCAATAGGGAAGTCTCAGTTTGAAGGGGAGATAACGAAAAGTGTGACTGAGTGCTGGATTAAGGAAATTGAAGCTTTGCCTGGATTGCTGCGAGAGGCAGTACGAAACATGGATGAAGAACAGCTTGATACGGCTTATCGTACAGACGGATGGACTGTTCGCCAAGTCGTGCATCATCTTGGGGATAGTCATATGAATGCTTATATTCGCTTTAAATTGGCTCTTACGGAAGATAATCCTGTTATTAAGCCTTATGATGAAGGGAAGTGGGCAGAGCTTCCTGATAATAAATTGCCGGTTGATATTTCGCTATCCCTACTTGAAGCGGTACATATGCGCTGGGCCAAACTTTTATATAGTCTTAATTCAGCTGACCTGAAAAAAACATTTATCCATCCGGATTCAGGAGAAGTTTCAGTAGGTGAAAATATAGGTATTTACTCGTGGCATGGTCGACATCACCTTGCTCATATTACTTCGTTATCAAAGCGTCAGGGATGGTAAATGGATCTGTTGGAAAGTAAAGAGTCATCTACTGTTTTCTGTGATAAAAACACATCGGGTAGAGTCCAACCACAAATATTGATCTGCATGCTTAAACAATTTGAATGAGGAGGAATTACATATGCTAGCAGTAATAGAAAAAGTTGAAGGTGGAAATATCGCTCGCTTTGAACGTCTACTAAAGCATTCTGTAGAACAGGTCTGGGCTGTTTTAACAGAAAATGATAAGTTGGAAAAATGGATGTCGAATCTTGAAATTGTGGAACTTCGTAAAGAAGGGACCATAAAATTTAATATGAATGATGGGACGGGCTCATCTATTGATATGAAGATAAGAGACTTCCAAAAACATTCCGTCCTAGAATTCGAATGGGGTGACGGTTGGGTTCGTTTCGAGTTATCCCCTAAAACTGAGGGTTGTTTATTAGTATTAAAAGAATCTATCCACACAATAAGTGACCATACATCAAAAGATTTGGCAGGATGGCATGTATGCCTCGATATGCTGAGTACATTATTGAATGGTCATTATATGGACTTTCCTAAGGATGAATGGGAAAAATGGCATGAGAAGTATATTATCGTAGTCAATCAGATTGAAGGATAAAAAGAATGTGATATCGAATTTGAAGTCATTCCTACAGTTGAAAAATATATGTAAAGGGAGAGGGTTTATGTATGTCACTTAAAGTGGAACTTACGAGATTTAAGGTTAAACCTGGGAAAACGGCGGTTGTTGACCAATGGATGAAGCTATTAAATGATAATATGAGTAGTGTTTTATTAACACTTAATGAGGAAAAAATGTATGTAGAGACCATTTTTCGAGAGGAGATTGAAGGGATTGAATATCTTTATTGGTACTCTGTCCAAGGTGATGGTGGAATCGAGGTTCAAGATTCGAATCACGAAATTGATAAGAAGCACTTAGAATACTGGGAAGAATGTATAGATAATGAATTTCGACCTGTTGATTTAAAAACCGAAGTGATAATGATACAGGATAGTGTTCTTTCTACGATGAAGTAGACAGAGCTTTTGTTAGAAGCGGCTTTTTAGAAGTCGTAGTTTAGAAAAAGAAATATTCCAGGGAGGATTCTATGTGGGAGAAACAGTATGTGCAGTCCACTCAGTCCTCTAGATACCAAATTGAAAGAGATTTTCTCCATTTTGAAGTCTTCTAACTCTACATATTATTAATTTTTTTAACAACTTTCGGAAATATCCAATTTCATAGTGTTAAAAAAAGACCGACACATATCTCATTGTCGGTCTAATTTATGTAATTAAACGTACGCATTAATTGTTCTTATCATTTTCAGAATCCATTTCTTGTTTGATTTCATTCATTCTGTTTTTTCCCCACTCATACATCATTTCAACAATTGGCAGTAAAGTCATTCCAAGTTCAGTCATGGAATATTCAACTTTTGGAGGAACTTCAGGATAAACTTCTCGGTGAACAACACCATCTTCTATAAGTTCACGCAATTGATTCGTTAAGATTTTATGAGATATTTTTGGGAAAAGTCTTTGTAAGTCACTGAATCGGTGTGTGCCTTCTACACCTAAATGCCATAAAATAACGATTTTCCATTTGCCGCTGAAAATTGATAAAGTAAGTTCTTTTTCGCAATTATAATAGCCATTTAAGATTTTTTCTTTGATTTCATCTCTTAATGTTTCTGACATGGATATTTAGCTCCTTTTTTATTTTACCAGTAACTTATAGGTAACCTCCGCACATAAAAGTGCGTTCTTCACAGGGGATATAACCAGCGCTACAATATGAGTAGTCAGACAGACAATCTATTTCAATTATTAGGAGGAAGACATATATGAGTAAAAAAGCATTACTTATTATACCACCAGAACGTTTTAATGAAGATGAATTATTTCAACCAAAAGAAGTATTAGAAAATACAGGCGTTACAGTAACGATTGCAAGTACAAAGACAGGTGAGATTACTGGTGACTATCAAGGTAAGGCAAATGCTGAAGTGATCTTTTCTGACGTTTCAGCTAGTGATTTTGATGCTATAGCTGTAATTGGAGGATCTGGTACGAACGATCATCTATGGGGCAATCAAGAATTACAAAGCTACTTGAAACAAGCTCATGAGCAAAAGGTTCTTGTCACAGGAATTTGTGCAGGATCTGTAACTGTGGCTAAAACGGGTTTACTTTCTGGACGAAAAGCAGCATGTTACCCAGTTGATGTCCAAATTGACGAATTGAAAGCTAATCATGTTGAATATGTAGAACAACATGTTGTTGCACATGATGATATTATCACAGGTGACGGCCCAGATGGAGCTAAAGAATTTGGTGAAAGCTTAGCTGCAGCATTACGCTAAATCTTTTGCTTACAGCAACATAAATCATATTATTCCCCATGTGAAACCCTTGGATTCTATAGAATTCAAGGGTTTTTCCATTAGGGGTAAGAATGATAGAAGAAATAACAGCTGTATTTCGGCAAACAACTACTTCATCAAAAGAGATTGCATCGTCGATTGAGGAACAAGCGGCATCAGCCATTGAATTTGCTCAATATACGAATTAGCTTACACAATTAATAAATGACTTAGAGCATATGTTGGGAGAATTTTAGATGAAGAAATAGGTTAAGCAGATGGCCATATAGGGTTTGAAAAGGGGGGAAAGCACTATAGTGGTTTCTCCTTTTTCAAACCGGAATAGTGGAATCTATAAATCTTATTAGAAGATATGTGAAATGTAGTAGGTACCTAACCATGATTCAAAGGTCTAGACTTCTCTCTTTAGTGGACATTTTTACTAGAAGGACAAAGGTACAATTTAGAAGAAGTGGTTTACTATCTTGTGCTTTTTTAATAAGGAGGAATATATATATATGGATCGGACAAGTAGGGTCCAATGGCTCAAGGCCCGAAAAGGGGAGAATAACATGCATATCGAAATTGGAATGACTATCTTTGTGTTCGTCATGACAATGATAGTCATATTATGGAGGCCAGGAGGTATAAATGAAGCGTGGCCAGCTTCAATAGGTGCGGGTATTATTTTACTAACTGGCATAGTATCACGTGGAGATATTTTGGATATTATCAATAAAATCGGGGGCGCATCGATCACCATCATGGCAACGATTGTCATGGCTGTCATACTAGAAAGTTTTGGTTTTTTTCATTGGGCGGCAGCAAAACTTGCTACCCTTGCTAGAGGTTCAGGATATCGCCTATATTGGTACATTCAATTATTATGTTTTTTAATGACCCTGTTATTTAATAACGATGGTAGCATCATGATTACGACACCCATATTGATATTGCTTCTGAAAAATCTTAGACTGAAACCGCATGAAGCCGTTCCATATCTTTTGAGCGGAGCACTGATTGCGACTGCTTCTAGCGCTCCTATTGGGGTTAGTAACATTGTCAATTTAATCGCATTGCAAATTGTGCATATGACACTTTATATGCATACAGCCATGATGTTTGTACCTGCAACATTGGGTTTAATCTTTATGTCATGGTTGATGTTCGTAGTGGTAAAGAAAAAATTGCCCAAAAAGTTGCCCGATCTTTCATATGACATTGAGGATAGTTTTTTCACTAAGAATTTCCATCCTTTAAAGGGAAAAATGTCGGTTAAAACAAAACGTCAACGTACTAAATTTATGTTAAAGGTATTGCTCTATGTCTTTGTGGTGCGCTGTTTACTCTTTGTTGCTTCGTATCTTTCCATACCAATTGAATTTGTTGCTGTACTTGGGTCTTTATCTTTACTGGTGTGGAGATGGTATCATTTGCGAACCAATCCTGTTGATATCTTAAAAAAGACACCATGGCATATTCTGATATTTGCATTCTCTATGTATGTCATTATTTATGGCCTCCATAATGTAGGACTTACAGCAATACTCGTGCAAATATGTGAACCAATTGTAAACCAGGGGTTATTAAGTGCGAGTTTTGTCATGGGAGGATTAGTTTCGATTCTATCAAACATTTTTAATAATCATCCAGCCTTAATGATTGGTACCATTACCTTAACAGAAATGGGACTTGATCCAATCACGTTAAAAACGATCTATCTCGCGAATATAATTGGGAGTGACATGGGCTCATTGTTATTACCTATTGGTACGCTTGCCTCCCTTATCTGGATGCATATCTTGAAACAAAATAAAATGAAAATAAGTTGGAAAGATTATTTAAACGTATCCTTAATAGTCATACCCTTAGCTACCGTGGTGACGCTGCTTTTATTATACTATTGGGTGCAAATGGTATTTAGCTAATAATACCCTAAGAGGAATTAGTAATTAGTGTTGAGGGCGCATTACTAGGTGAACAGATTGATGCTCAACTCTCAGGAAGTAAATCTTATAGAGGAATTCTTATTGATCTGAGTTCAGATATTCTTGTGTTATTTAATGGACAACAGTTTCTATATTTTCCGATGTTACATGTGCTTAGATTTAAGCAGGGTACTGACATAGATTTAGAGAAAAGGGGGAAGCTACAAATGTGGTTCCCCTTTTTTCTTCTAATAGATTAATGGTGAAACTAACGGATTAGGGTTATTTATCAAAAAACCATCGCCTTCATAATCAATTTCTGTTTGTTCCGTAAAACGGGCATCTGATGGATCGATTAAAATTTTAATACCATGTAAAACTAGTTCTTCTTCTTGTTCTGTTTTAAATCTTGTCAAACTTAATGAATAGTTCATCTGGTTACAACATGCTCTACTTACACCAAATCTCAAAAATGTTTCCTCTTCCATACTTTGCTGCATGCCTTTAATTATTTCCTGGGCTTTAACTGTTATTGTTATCAAGATGTTCACTCCAATACATTAGGCTCACTTTATCATGATAAACATTACAATCGATACCATTTACTCTTTACTCAACCGATTTTTAGAACCTCTTAAAAAATTTGAATTTTTGAGGATATAATCCATGACAATAGTTCAATAAGTGGTATGCATTTTTTACTCCTTTGAAATCTTTAAATAAATGCGATAGTAGTGATTTCTTTAGATAAGGAATGACTCTAATGTAACTTCGACCATATGATTTCACCAGTCTGTGCATCAATGTATGATATTCTCCTAGAGGATTGTTTATAGACAAGTTCATAATATTCATCGCTTTTCTCTTTGTAGTTATTATCCCAGAGTAGTTCTAGCTCGAAAGCCGAAATGAATCGTTTCCTGGCCTGTTCAGGGGAAATTGCAGGCAGCGTTTGGATTTGCGACAGGGTAACTGGATCAAGATCAGGTCCGAAGAAGGAACCAATGTTACCGGTTGTTTCATTAACTGATAGATAAGCGAGCCCAAAAGGTATTCCTTCATATATCAGCGTAAAGTGAAAAGCGACCTTATGATTCTCTGTATCCGATATAACCTCATTAATATAAAAGTAACGGTTAGCATAAGGATATAGCTTGTAAAGAAATTGACTGGCGATTTTTTTACATTCTGTGATGGATAAGGACAGGGGGCCTCTCGTGTCTTCAAAATTGGCAAACGATGATACCATGCTAGTTTCTTTGTTTGTCTTGATTTTGAAGGCCTGGTCATTCTGAGTAATGAAATAGCTGTCTACACTTAAATCTTGAACTTTTGGCGGTTCTCCCTGTCTCCAAACCGTAACAAGTTCATCACCTAAATCGACTTCCCGTACTTTCGTATAGGCATCGAGGTCAAAACCGATAGCTTTATTAATATCCGGTAATGGCATTTCCTGTTGAGGAAGCGGCAATAATAATGAGTCCTCTTCATTTTCATCCTCTTGTTCATCCCTTTTCATTACAGATGAAGGGTCGGCAGGGTGGCTATAAAAGGGGAGAACCGGTTCATATACTAGACGAGGCAAGTCTTTGCCGTTTTCATGGACTTCCGAGTTAATCATAGCAATAGAAAGCTTCATATCGAGATCTTTCAGGCATTTTTCCATCACTAGCTCTTTAGCAAGAAGGTTTTCTGGCACGGTGATTTCTTTTGCAGCTCCATAATAATGGAAGTGGATAACCTCGCCGTCTAGAGCAGTTTCCACGAAAAATCCAGTGCGAGGAAGCGGTAAATTTAATTGCTGCTGAACATATGTAAATTGCATAGATTTCTTATCATTGTTCACGCTTATTTTTTCCAGGATAAAATTATCCAGTGCTTCGGGATAGTAGACCATGACATATTGTAAGGCTCTTTCATGAAGTGATTTTTCCGCTAATACCACTTTAGATACAGACTCCTTATCAAGATGAAAATCTAGCAGATTGCCGAATACATCCAGCTCTACGATTATCTCCTTAGATCCGCAAGCTGATTTCCAGGCGAACATCAATGTCCCACTTTTTTTATGAAAATCTTCAATTTCTAATGTATATCCACTATGTACCTTCCCTATTTCGATAGCCTTTTGTTTTAATGAATTTTTGTTCAACTAAATCCCTCCCCATTAAATTATATCCGTTTTCCATAAGAAGTGTTCTGATAAGGTAAGAGAAGGGGTCTCTTGAATTTCAGAAGAAGAGGCTCCTTTTTTATGTTTAATTGAAATCTTAGAATGGGAATTTTATCGACTAGATGTTGATTTATTATCATGTGATATGAGTATAAAAAACTATTAATGGTGTGGGAATTTGTTAAAAAACTAAACAAATATATATTTGTTGATAACAGGATAAAAGGCATAGGCTAATTACCGATATTATAAAAGAGGATGAGTATAAAGTGTAATGTTGAATAAGGTATTGAGATAAAAGTTATATATACCTGATTTATTTTAAAAAAACATCTTTATAATCAAGTGTTTTGACTAGATGACTGCATGTTTTAATAAATATTTCTGGTTATAAAGGAAGGGTTAAAATGGGTAAAAGAACATTAGGAAGTATTTTGCTTTTAGCACTAGCCATGTTTAGTTTTACTTTTTCCCCTGGTGTAAAAGTTGAAGCGGCTGATCGAGTTCATTCTGTATCCTCTCAAGACACGGTAGAATCGATTGCATTGACTTATGATATATCGACGGAACAATTAATGAAGACGAATGGTTTACCGGATACTAAGTTATATGAGGGGCAGAATTTACGAATCATTAAAACGGTTTATACTCCTACAAACTATCAATGGGCGGAGAGAGGAAAGCAAATTGCAAACTATGCGAGAACTTTTACAGGATTTAAAAAAACAGCTGGAGAAGAGACGCCTAAAAAAGGGTTTGACTCTAGCGGATTGATTCATTGGGTACTCTCCCAACAAAATGTGCCCATCGACCGTTTGACAGTAGAAGGTTATTATAAGCAAGGAATGGATACAGATACACCTAAGGTTGGAGATATTATATTTTTTCTAGAAAGAGGCAGTTCAAAAGTCGTGACCGCTGGTATCTATTTAGGGAAAGATCAATTTGTCAATTCTGGATATGGAGCAGAAACAGTTCAGGTGAGATCGACCACAGAAGAATATTTTGCAAAATACCAAGCCGTGTATAAAACGTATACACCTAAGGGAGAGCATATCGTCCAAAATGGGGAAACACTTAATAGCATATCGGTTAATTACGGTATTTCGATTAAGACAATCAAAAAGCGTAACGCTTTACCAACTGATAGCTTGATGCAGGGGCAGTATCTTCAAGTATACAGCAATACTTTGTATCCGTTTTATGAAAATCAAGAGGCTTCCTATGATAAAGCTTATGATGTCATTAAGTATGCCTACACTCTACGTGGATTTAACTATGTTTTCGGAGAAGATGATCCGATGATTGGAATGGATTGCAGCGGTTTCATCTATTGGGTCATGAAGGAGCAGGGCCTTTCAGTAAAACGCGGTTCAGCAGAGGACTACTTTTCCTTGTTGCCGAAAATCGAAAATCCAAAGGCAGGGGATTTAGTGTTTTTTAGGGATACGGGCACAAGACTAGGCGTGACCCACGTAGGTATATATCTAGGGGATGGCCGTTTTATCAATACAACAGAAAACGCTGGCGTTCATATATCCAATCTTGAGTCAGTTTATTTTGCCGAGAAGTTCGAAAGCTTTGGTCAAGTCGACAACCTTATGAACTAATGATATATACGAGTGATCACAAGACTAACTTAGATGTTTCTGGGTAGTCTTTTTTTGAATTAATTTTACATTATAAAAAATGTTATGAATAAAAGTTTTGTTTATAACTTATAGTCGCCTTTTCTAATGCGTTGACAAATCGGTCGAAAAGTTCCGATTGGTTTTTCCTGTTTTTTCTGGTGAAGTTATCTTCTTTGAAAAATTTTTTTCGTAGTTTAGTCGAGAGCTCTAATTGAACGCCTTCCCCAGTTTTACTTAAATTTGTGAGGTTCCTTTCACCCATGCCTGAAAGGTGCCTAGGTGCGTCATCCGTTTGAAATCCGGCTTGATTTAGGGAATGTTCAATCAAGCTCTTGTAGGCTTCATCTCTCCCGCCAATATAGATTAGCGCATTATGAATGTCATAATGACCATGGATGGAGAGATTGGTCATTGCGTTAGATGCTATTCTAACACCGATTGGTTCATCGAATAAGTTGGATGTTATATGGAGGATTTGGTTATTTCTTTGTTTCAGACCTTCAAATAGATAGGTGCTAGCATTCAGTTTTTCTCCAAGAGCTACAGCAATTTCGCTTGTGCCTGGTTCGATATTTCCTCCATGTATGGCTAGGACTGCTATATCAGGATTTCTGTAATAAGCGGTGATGCTGTAATCAATTTTTTCTTGTTCTTTCTGTTGCAGTTCAGCAAAATTTGTATAGCTATTTTTCAGCATGATTTCCACTCCCAATTTGTAGATTATTACCCCTTGAAATCAAAAATAAAAAAAGCAGGGGAGAAATCCCGGCTTTTTTTATTCTTGGATATTAGTATATTGTTCTATTTTCTTTTGCTCATCCGGTGTTAATGTTTCCGACCGTTTAAACGTATTCATGGTTACAAGCAGGCCTGCTATAAGAATAACAGGGATAACCCAGCCTGCTACTTTTTTTACAATATTCATATTCTCGTCCCCTTATAGATCTTTAAAAATTTATATGTTTAAAGATGAACTGGTACGCCGGATGCTCTTTTTATTGCTGTGCTTTCCAGCTACCATTTCTTCTTTGATCTCCAGCTCCGGATAACCGGCCGTTCTTCTCGTTTTTAACTAGAACTTGAACTCCGCCATAATACATGGGGGAAACCTTTTGAACGACGTTATACCCTGAATCTTCTAATGATGAGATTATTTCATTTGAAAGCCGAGATTCCGTATAGATGGTCTTTCCATCAAAGACAAACCGATAGCGGTCAATAATATCCTGAAATGAGCCTTCATTCTGTGTATATGAATAAAGGACTTGCATCAGTACTTGAGGTATTCTGTCACCACCGGGTGAACCGATTCCAATCGTTTCTTCCCCTTGTTTTTTGAGAACCGTCGGTGCTGTAAAGGTTCTTGACCGTTTATACGCATCTTGAGAATTCAAACCGGATCGGAAATTTTTCAATTGATCGTTAAGGAAGAAACCATTCGTATAATCACCTGAACCGAAGAAGTTACTGAGCGTATTTGTTGCAGAAACGACAGTACCATATTTGTCCATAATCACAAAGTGAGTCGTACTTTCATGTTCTTCGGAATCTCCAGACTCTATATTTTTCCATTCTCCCTCTTGGATCTTATTTTTCAGGTTGCTTAGGTGAATGGGGGATAGTAGTTGTTCAGCCTTAGAGGCACTGATTCCATCCCCAGTATGAGTAACTCGGTCTTGATAGGCAGTGTTTGTGATGGCCCCTAGCTCCTTCATGTAATCTGATTTGCCGGAAGAATCACCAAGGTTTGTTTTCTCAGCAAGCATTAACATTTCAAGAACTGTAATTCCAGAAAAGGGAGGAGGGGCTGACAAAATGTCATACCCAGCAAATGTTCCTTGAACCGGCTCCCGTTCTTTCACCTCATAGTGCTTTAAATCCATCAAGTCGATGTCTGTTTTTCTTTTTATATCGCGTGCGATGTCCTGTTTATAAAAACCGTCAGGGCCTTTCTGCTGTATCAGTTTCAATGTTTCAGCAAGCTTTTCTTGAGTAAGAGTTTTGCCTGGTTTAATGGCATCACCATCAGGATAAAATATTTGGGTCTCTTCAGAAGAAACCCTTGATTGTGATGCGATTAAGCGTGATGTTAACATTTCATTGACTGTAAATCCTTCTTCAGCCAGGTCAATCGCCGGCTGAAGAAGATCTTCCATCGGTACGCTTCCATACTTATCGTGAACAACCTGCATGCCGGCTACTAAGCCAGGAATACCCGTATTGTGTTTTGAACTTGGGTCTTCAGGTGACGTTTCACGATAATCGATAAAATTGGGATCTTGGGATTCGGGTACAATCAGCATACCACCGCCGCCACCAATTCCTGATCCATAAGGTTCAGTTACACCTAATACATAAGATACGGCAATCGCGGCATCTGCAGCTGTTCCGCCGTTATCCAAAATCTCCATTCCAACATCTATTGCGATAGGGCTGGAAGAACTAACTCCATACGATTGATTGGCTGACTTACTGTCTATCGGTTTATTCGTGTCAGAAAGAGGGGATGGCTCCGAACATCCTGCTAAATATATAAGCAAACATAGGGAAAGAAGTACTTTCCTCGTCATACGATTAATCACTAATTGATCCCCTCTTTTCGGTGAGCATCTAAGTTGTGCGTCTCTAATAAGATTCTTATTCACGTGTTTGTTTATAGTTATTTACTGTATTGGTTGGATATCTTGTTGTACAGCAGTTTTCTCTGCTTGCGCTGCTTTCTTTTCTTGTTCAGCTTTTTTTTGTTGTGCAGCTTTCTTTTCTTGCGCTGCTTTTTCTTCTTGTTCACGTTGTGTCTTATGGTCGATTACCTTCTTATGATTCATGGTAATCTCAATATGATTCTCTTTTTTAGACCATTGAACTTTTTCACTAGTTTCCTTCGTCAACTGACGGTAAACTCGTGATTGGTCAATCGAAGAGGTAGCTGGTCTTGGTGTTGCTTCCTCAATTTGGAGGGGAACGACATCAATGGTAGCTTGTCCGTCTTCTGCTAAATGGTATTGAACCATGGCTGAATCTTTTGTGCGTGTCCAACCTTGGTCAAATACAAAGTTTCCTAAACTATAAAAGATTATTCCGTCATTATATACATCAAACGATTGAAGGACATGGGGGTGATGACCGATGATAACGTCCGCACCAGCATCAATGACTGCTTTAGCCAATTCTGTTTGACGTGATGTAGCAGATGTAGAGTATTCTTGTCCCCAGTGCATATTTACCACAACTAAGTCTGCGTTTCCTTGCTTAGCATCTCTAGCTTTACCAATCATTTCAAATAATAAATCCGGATTAGAGTTTAATAAACCAGCTTGATTATTTTTGGATACTGCATCCTTGCCATAGACATCGGTGAAGCCAAGAGTGGCCACACGTACGCCATTAACATCTGAATAATTGATACTTGCTTTAGCATCTGTAGTATTTGATCCAACACCGACGTAATCCATATCCACACTTTTGAATTCATCAATTGTATCAAGCAGGCCTTGTTCTTCAAAGTCCATCATATGGTTGTTGGCTAAGGTCATTACAGAGAAGCCAGCATTTTTTACAGCTTCTACACCACTTTGATATGAGTTTAATCGAATCGCTGTGTCTGCTTCTTTGTATTTAGATACATCTTCTTTTAAAGCAGGGTGTTCATAGTTTCCGCTAACATAATCTGAAGCAGTAAAATAGGGCTTCATGTAACGGAAGAGGTAATCATACCCGTGTTTATCTGTCACTTTTTCAACATATCGTCCCATCATCACATCACCGACCATTGTCATCGTTAATGTTTGATCCGATTTTGAAGCGACTGTGTTCACTTCTTCAGCCCGTCCCATCCAAGTGGTAATGACTAATGCTATTAGTAAAATAGGGAGAATGATTCCAGCATACTTAAGATTCTTTGTCTTCGTATGTTTAATAAAGATAAGTGTTTTTTCTTTTGCATTTAAAGTTCGTTTCATTTTATGCACCTCAGAATAGGTAGTACACGTTCATTAAGCCGAAAGTTAAACCGGATAATAGAAGTGTGCTGCCAAGTGTTAATGGCATTCCTTGTCTTTGAATGGTATTCGCTATTAAACCTGGTACGATTATACCGATTCCTCGAAACTCGAAAATTTCAAATGGCATGACAGGGTAGACGAAATCTAATAGGAGCTTTAAACAAATTCCGGTTACCATCATAGCTGCAAATTTTCTTCTTCCATATAAAATCACCCATCTTGAAAGGCCGTGAGTGACGATTAAATAAGTTACTACACTAATGATCAAGATGACCAGCATGATTTCCCATTGATCAAATACTAATGCCAAATAACCTGGCACAATAAGTCCTGCGGGTACGACACCCGTTTTTTCTGAAAAAATAAGGCTAAGCGTTACCCCTAGTACTAGGGCTACATATAAATCCGATCCAAACATTAAGGTTCCTCCTACTTAACTCGCTTTTTGCTTCGTTTTAGATTTCATAAATGCTTCAATTAATGGTTCTGCTGCACCATGAATGTTACCGACACCGTATACGATTCGGTTTTTCATTAATGGGCGGAGACGGGCTACGATTTCTTCAGTTGACCAGTTTTCTAAATCCCAATACTCTTTTGTATCTAATTTACCTTGCTCAAATACCCGGGTTATCGGTGATGTAGTTTCACCAATGGCAATGACGATTTCAGATTTAATGTAAGGCAATACATCTCTTGCAAACTGCTCTGTACGGTCCACACGGTCAGCACGGCAGTTCATTATGACGATAGGAGCTTCTGTGCTGTATCCAAAGGTACTTACACGTTCCCAGATGTTTAACGTCGACGAAGCGTCATTTGCGGCAAAGCCATTTACAAAGAACGTTGGCTGAATTGGGTCTCCGAATTTAGTGATACGCATGGCACCTGGATCCGGATGTGCATTTAACATGCCACGGAAAGCCGTTTTTTCATCAATGCCCAATGCTTCTGCAACGGCCAAAGCAAGGGATGCGTTATCCGGGAATACCATATAGTCGAATTCGCGTAAAAAGTCTTCCGAAATTTTTGAATTATCAGCAACAATTACTTTCGAATTACGTTTCTTTGCAATTTGTTTGAAAAATTCCAAATATTCACTTTCGATGGTTATTAAATGCCCATTATAGGGAATAGTTGCTGTAAAGGCTTGTGCAACCTCATCCAATGTTGGTCCCATGACATCCATATGATCCTCTAGTACATTTACGATAACTCCGATGTTGGCTTGAATCATTTTATTTTGGAAGATTAGTTGATAGTCAGGCTGTACAGCCATACATTCACAAACTAGTGCTTCTGTTCCTAAATCGGCAACTTCTTTAACTACACGGCGTTGCTCTCCAATATTCGGTCCCTCTGGACGGCGTTTAATCGGTTTTTCTTTGTCCGTAAACCAATAGATCATTCTTGCTGATGTTCCGGTTGTTTTACCTACTGTTTTGTACTTAGCTTCCTGAATCACACCTGTAATTAGACGCGTTACAGTCGATTTCCCTCGAATCCCATTCACATTCACACGGACCGGGATGGAGTCGAGACGCTTCTGATGGCGTTTTTGTTCGAAAATGCCATAGCCAAGCAAAAAGATCGCACAAATAAATATTGGTGCCATTTTTTAACCTCTCTTTTTTTCAAATATTTGAATTACTGAATACACACTACATGATTTTAAACTTAAGAAGCAAGGGTCAAAAATTCTATCGCAATATAGTTATTATTGTATTTTACAAATAAATGTATATATAAGTGTAATAGTATCTAAATGATTAAATGTTTTATGAGACCAAAGATATGGGTGAAAATCCAGTAAAACCTTGGTTTATTTACACTAAAATATGGAAAGTGTAAATAAATACTCATTTTGAATAGCATAAAAATAGTTTCGTGAGTATTTGAACCCAATTCTTAATGGCTATATTTGTATAATTAATTGTTTCTGAAAGTGAGGTTTATTACAGTTTAATAATTGTTTATACCCATTTATTTGACTTCTACGTAACAATAATCATGCATTTGTCATTCTATGTAAGAGATTGCATCTATCGACTCAAATAGTTGTACTCTTTTGAATATGAACAAAGATGAGTAAAAGAACACCCCTCTTTTTTTTATGATTTTCGGTTTTTTAGATGAGAAATACCCATGGGGCTATAGCGTGACTTCTTTCTTTGAAATGAAATAAACTAAATTCAAGCAAATTTTTTTGGAAAAATGCCTAGTTTCTTCTATTAATATAGTGTAAATAGAAGAATGAAAAGAAAAAAAGCTCAGAAGGATATCTGAGCTTTCCGTTTGTATTTTTTAGAATAATAGAATGGGTAAGAAATCTCCGCTAGTTATGGAGTATTCGTAATTTGTGGGAAAGGAGCCACGACGAAAGTAGCTGATTCTGGATTAATTAAGGTTAACTGGATTTCTTTCTGTCAGAAATCTCAGGATTGGAGTCCTTTTTACCACCATCAATAACATAAAGCTTAGGAGCTAATCTCGCTTTTTTTCCTTGTTTTTCAGAATTCATCTTCATATAATTTTCGTATTCTTTGCGAAAGAACTCGTCCGTTTCTCGTTCTAGGGCTTTCCGTTCGTTAAACTCTGTTATGAATTTGAAAAAACGTTTCATATGAATTCCTCCTTTTTGGGTTAAAAAAGTCTTAGTTTAATAGTAACATAGGTTTGGTGAAACTTAGCCCTTTTTTACAATAATGGAGAGAAAAGTACGTTTTATTAGTTATTTGGTTGTGTTTTATTCACTCTTGAAAGAATAATACTAAAGAACCTTCTTGAGAAGAAGTTCCTATGCAATTGGTTGAAATGGATGCTTGGATCATGAGCGTTTGATACTGGAACTTGCCAGTAAGTAGGTGAAGTGGAAGTAGATGATACTATTAATTTTAGTGGTAAAAAAATATTCCTGTAGTTATATATATTATACACTAAATATTCTGAAAATAAATCAAAATGTTTTTTGATACGTGCCTGAATCCATTTGTTTTTTATTAATGTGTCTAGTAATATATTCCCCAAATTAACGAAAACGAAACACAATCTATAAAAGAGACATTAGGGAAATAGAAGGTGGGAAAAGAAAAGAAAAAAAGCAATTTCCCGCGTGCAACACGCAGGAAATTGCTAGTATCATAATTGGAACTTTTTAACCTGGTCAGTTAGTTGCTCAGCAGCAGAGGCGAGCTCACGGGCATGATTAGTGATTTCATCCATCGAAGAGCTGGATTGCTGGGCGGAGGCGGAGACTTGTTCAATACCTGCCGCAGACTCTTCAGACACGGCTGCGATGTCTTCGATAGCTTGATTGATTTTTATACTATTGGTAGTGATATAGTTTAAGTCATTTGTAATATGCTGTACTTTTGTACCCATGTTCCCGACTGAATTATTAATTGTTTCAAATGTTTGGCCGGTGAGGGTAATCTGTCTCGTACCTGCATCTACCTGTGTGTATCCATCTTCTAAAGAGTGGACGACGGTTTTTGAACCAGTTTGGATAGCTGTGACAATATTTGTGATATCCCCAACTGAATGTGTGACCTCTTCTGCGAGTTTTCGTACTTCTTCTGCAACGACGGCGAAGCCCTTTCCATGTTCGCCGGCTCGTGCAGCTTCTATAGCCGCATTTAAGGCCAATAAATTGGTTTGATTGGAAATATCCTTGATGACCTGTACAAGCTGTGAGATTTCCTTTGATTGTGAGTCAAGTCCTTTCACTTGTTCGACAGCATTTTTGACAATCTCATCAATCATTTTCATTTGTTGGACCGAGTTACGCATTAATATGATTCCTTCCTTGGTCAAGGATAGAATCTCGGTGGAGCTTTGGGAAACTTCTTCCCCGCAAGAATAGGCCTGCTGGATCTTTCTGGTGAACTCTTCCATCATATGGACCATATCAGCTGCTCGGTGGGCTTGAGACTCTGAACCTTCCGATAGCTCGAACATGGTAGTCGCAATCTGTCTGCTGCCTTGTTGGACCTCATTTGCTGATTGAGTTAAGTCTTCGCTTTGGTTCGAAACGGATTCAGATACAACTAGCATTTTTTCGATAGTATCACTAAGGTTTTTCTGCATCTGGTTGGAGGACAGAGTTAATTCTCCAATTTCATCATTTGACTTTTGCTCTAAAGGTTCATGGTTCAGCTCACCTTTCGCCACTACTTTCATTCTGTCCCTTATTTTAAGGAGAGGTTTTGTAATAATATTGGCTGTTACAAGCGCAAGCAGAAGGCCTATGATGACAGCGGCAATGGATATAATGATACTAGTCGTTTTAACTGATTCTCCACTTGCGATGACGATTTCTCCGGAAGCGACAATTGATTTCTCGCGTTCGGAAGCTAGCTCCCTAAACCCATCCATCAATTCATTGCTTATTGGTGCAACTTCATCCTTTAGTATTTCTTTAGCGCGTTCTTCATTTCCTTGATCATATTGTGTAAATACGCGGTCAATAATAATCGTTCTCCAATCCACGCTTTTCTGAATCAATTCCTTCATTTTGTCAGAATCACTTAGGGATAAAAGATCCTCCTGAATGACTTTGCTTTCTTCGGTATATTTTAAGAACCTCTCTTTATTACTTTCGTCGCCAAATAGAATATAGCCTCTCGCGAGTGCGCTTCTTTGTGCAAGATTATTGAGTAGTTGTTCTTCATCAATAAGAACCGGTAATTCATGTTCAATAATATCTTTGGAATGCACAAGTGACTTATTGCTACTATAGATATTAAATGCTCCTAAGATGATACACAAAGATATAATAAGTGAAAATGCCACCAATATCTTTCCTTTAATACTTCTCACGTTAATGGACCCCTTTTGCTATATTTTTTGTTTACCCTTTTTTATCGGAAAAATAATAGGATATTTAAGGAGGTAAGGGAAGATATGTTGTATAACAAACTTTACCATTCGGTCTTATAATCAGTTTGATATAAACTTCTTGATTTCTTTTCATATTCAAGTTACTATTAATTTGGAAAATTATAATATTCCGCTAGGCGGAAGAGGTTCTAGCTACCCTCTCAAAAAAACTAAGGAGAAACAGTACTCTATTCTTAGGGTGCTGTTTTTTTCCGTAAAAAGGAGTTTTATAGAAATGATGAAGAAGGAAAAGGCAGTGGTTGTGTTTAGCGGGGGACAGGATAGTACGACGTGTTTGTTCTGGGCAATGGAGCGATTTGAGAAAGTAGAAGCGGTTACGTTTGATTATAATCAGCGGCACAGCTTGGAAATCGAATGCGCGCAAAAGATTGCTAAGGAACTGGGCATTACCCATCATATTCTGGATATGTCGCTGTTGAACCAACTAGCGCCGAATGCGTTAACGCGAAGTGATATCGCAGTAGAGGACGGAGAAGACGGGGAACTACCGTCAACGTTTGTACCAGGGCGGAATTTGCTGTTCCTTTCGTTTGCCGGTGTATTGGCAAGCCAAATTGGGGCTAAGCATATTGTCACTGGTGTCTGCGAGACGGATTTCAGCGGATATCCAGACTGTCGCGATGTATTCATTAAATCGTTGAACGTGACCTTGAATTTGTCGATGGACCAGTCATTTGTGATTGATACGCCACTTATGTGGCTGAATAAAGAGGAAACATGGGAGCTTGCGGATCAGCTTGGCGCATTTGATTTCGTCCGTGAGAAGACTCTGACTTGTTATAACGGGATTATATCCGACGGCTGTGGCGAGTGTCCGGCATGTAAGCTTCGGAAAAAAGGGTTGGATGACTATGTAAGCAGACGGCAGGTGCTTAAATAATGTACGGTTTTACTATCGTGGATAAGCTTCAAAAAATAGATAAAGATATTCAGCGGAATCAATTAAACTACTCAAGTAAGCGGGTCATGGTAAGCAAGGAATTCACCTTTGATGCCGCGCACCATCTTCATGACTATGAAGGCAAATGCAAGAACTTGCATGGCCACACGTATAGGGTCATTTTCGGATTGAGCGGATATACGGATTCACGCGGTTTAATGATAGATTTTGGTGACATCAAAGAAATTTGGAAAAATGAGATTGAAATACACCTTGATCATCGTTATTTGAATGAAACATTGCCGCTCATGAATACAACAGCTGAAAATATGGTTGTCTGGATTTATGAAAAAATGGCCGAAGCCCTTTTAACCAAGAATTATGAGGGTGCTAGAGTCGAATTTGTTCGTCTATATGAAACTCCGACGAGTTATGCTGAAGCTAGACGGGAGTGGATGGAAAGTGAGTAAGCTGCCTGTTATGGAAATCTTCGGCCCGACAATACAAGGGGAGGGCATGGTCATCGGACAAAAGACCATGTTTGTTCGGACGGCAGGATGCGATTATTCTTGTGCCTGGTGTGATTCCGCGTTTACTTGGGACGGGACTGGTAAGGAAGATACAGTTCAAATGACTGCCGAAGATATATGGGATGAGCTGAAGCGAATTGGCGGTGAGGGCTTTTCCTTCGTTACAATATCAGGTGGAAATCCAGCACTGCTGAAAAATCTAGATGGATTGATAGCAATTTTAAAAGATAATGGAATGAAAACCGGCGTGGAAACACAGGGAAGCCGTTGGCAGGATTGGTTTCTCGATATTGATGAACTGACTATTTCACCTAAGCCACCGAGTTCTAGGATGAACACGGACTTTGAGGTGCTTGATCGAATAATATCTAATCTTGCCAATCGACATCCCGATAATCATGTCTCGTTGAAGGTTGTAATCTTTGATGATGAAGATTATCAGTATGCGAAAAACGTACATTTCCGGTACCCGGATATTCCTTTTTATTTGCAGGTTGGCAATGATGACAGCAGGACGGCTAATGATCAGCAGCTGATTAGCGGACTTTTGAAAAAATATGAAGAGCTAATTGATAAAGTAATAGCTGATGATGAACTTAGAAATGTGAAAGTGCTGCCGCAGCTGCATACGTATATATGGGGAAATAAGCGGGGAGTGTAAAGGAAGAGAGTAAGAAGCAGTGTGATGCGCAAGATCAATCACACTGCTTTTTTTATGCGGACAATAAACTAAATACCACTATTATACCTCCTGAATGTGTGTAGCCTTGAAAGCCGTTGTGTATTTAAGGCCATATCCTAAAAAACGATCCATTCCAATATGAGCCGTCCAAATTAAACCTACCATTAAAATTGTATCCTGGTTTAGAGAAACAGCTAGTAAAATGATGAGTATTGATATTGTATAAGTATGAAACAAGTTATAAACCTTGGCACCAATTTGATTATTGATTAGATAGGCTAACATAGAAATGTCAGGTGTTAATAGTAATAAAAGGAAAATCAACCAGCTAAATTCATTTATTGAATAGATATAAATTATCGCTATAAGAACTATAAGCCCTTCAGAATGTATTAATTTTTTCACCATATTTAAGCCTCCTAATCTTTATTAACCATTGGTCAATGTATGTGCAAAAAATTATACAATACTCTTCATAATATTTTTAACGTGAAAATTAGCTAAGCTTTTTACATCTTGATATGAAAGTTGTGTATTAATATAAAATGTTATAAAGCCGTGGAGCGAAAGGAAAATAGACCATATTGATGCAGGGTTTAGTTTATTTTCTGTAAGGTCAGTCAGAGAACTGATTAGTTTTTCATATGTTTTATTAGAATCAAGTTGAAGTAAATGTTGAATTTCTTTTTCTTTAGATAAAAACATGATTGCATAATGATTTTGCTGGGTTAACCCAAACTCTATAAAGCATAGTAATATCTTCTCTATTTTTTGAGAAGCATTATTTTCAGTTAGGATGATATCATCTATTTTATTATTCAATAGAGAAAAATCCGTTTTTACCAAACTATAAAATATTTCGGCCTTATTTTTAAAATGATAATAAATGGCGCCATGACTACAATCTAATGTTTTAGCTAATTGCCGCATTGAAACTTTTGAATACCCAACGGATGCAAAAAGTTTCCGGGCTTCATTCAATACCATTTCCTTAGATAATTCTATTCCTTCTGATTTCCTTGGCGACATAGTATCACCTCCATATTTATTGACCAGTGGTTAATAACATCATATAGCAGTGTTTTTCAATTGTCAAATATTAGAATAAAATGATTTGACAGGAGCTACTCCAATCCACATATGTAGTAACAAAATTCGAAACATCAGCCATAAGTCTAATTATTAATAAAGTATTTACTGAATTCGTTTTAGAAATAGGTAATGTGGAAACTTCTTGATTTCCATTCGTTTTCAAGCTACGATAAATTAGGAAAAAGATAATCCGCTCATGCGGAAGAGGTTCTAGCTACCCTCTCAAAAAAACTAAGAAGAACAGTACTCTTTCTTAGGGTGCTGTTTTTTTTGTATAAGGAGAATGTAAGAAATGTTAAGAATTATATTGTATTTAGTGTCCATTGTCACCGCGAATGTGGTTACAGCAGCTTTTGCACCATTACAGCTTGGTGTGTTTATTATTCCGATGGGGACATTACTAATCGGGGGAACCTTCATCTTTCGGGATCTAGTTCAGAATAAATTTGGCAGAGTGAAGACGTATGTGTGCATTGTCACGGCACTAATATTATCAGCGTGCGTATCATTTTTATTAGGAGATACCCTTTTAATTGTGTTTGCTTCCGCACTATCGTTCGTGGTGGCAGAAACAGCTGATACTGAAATTTATACCCGGTTAAAACTTCCGATGAGTTGGAGAGTATTTTACAGCGGGATTGTCGGAGGATTTTTCGATTCGGTGATATTTGTTGTGATTGGACTTAGCCCACTTGGTGCCAACGTTCTGCCATGGGAAGCCGTACCCGCTGCGATTTTTGGCCAAATCATTGTTAAAACAGTCATTCAGTCAATCGGTGCCGCGCTGTTGGGCCGAATCAATGTAAGACTGGAGAAGCGCGTTATCTCCGGTTAAAATAGTAGGAGGGAAGCACTCAATGGATGGACCCAAAAAGGAAGAAGATAGATGCTATTGCCTGGAAGCTTTTCGTGAAAAATATGGTCCGGATGTCCAAGGAGACTGTATGAAGCTATCCTGCGCCAATTATCGGAAGCATAAGGGAATAGACAATCAAGATAAACGTAAACATTAATATAAATAGGAAACGATCTGTATAAGTAGAGAAGGAAGGACCAAATTTGGTTCTTTTTTTTTGTGTGAATTATAGGTTCGCGAGTAAATCGTGAAAACTCACGAGTAAATCAGCCAAATTCACGAGTAAATCGTGAAAATTCACGAGTAAACCAGAAACTTACGAGTAAATCGTGAAAATTCACGAGAAAAACAGAAACTCACGAGTAAATTAGCCAAACTTACAAGTAAATCGTGAAAACTTACGAGTAAATCAGCCAAACTCACGAGTAAATCGTGAAAATTCACGAGAAAAACAGAAACTCACGAGTAAATCGTGAAAACTCACGAGTAAATTAGCCAAACTTACAAGTAAATCGTGAAAACTTACGAGTAAATCGTGAAAATTCACGAGTAAATCAGCCAAATTCACGAGTAACCCCATAAAAAAAGCTTCCGGCACCGTCAATAATTGGTGTCGGAAGCCTTTTTATTAATTAGGTAACAAAATTTCTTCCGGGTTGTCTCCATCAATCCCCACTTTATATAGGTGATACTGTGGGTCGCTTTTGCCGAATTTCTTATCTACCATAAAATAGACCGTTTTTGAATCGCTGCTGATGACTGGGCGATCTGTGTATTCTTGAAGATGGGTCAGCTGCTTTTCGGTCTTGGTTTTGAGGTCATAGCTATAAAGCTCATAAATATAGGTACTACCTGATTGCTCGTTGGAGATGGACTGGAAAATCATCGTTTTTTCATCCGGGGCAATTGTGAAATCAAAAATATCGACATCACGTTTAGAGTCTGTGACGGTTTCGATACCTGTTTGGTCAAATTTCACTTTGAAAATCCGTTGATGCGTTTCGAAAATCTCATCAGCCGTTTTAGCATCCGCATCATCATCGGTTTGATAATAAGCGGCTTTTCCATCTGTGGTGACATTTAGGGAACTAAGACCATATTTCTTAAAAGAGGTCAGCTGGGTGGACTCCTTTTTTTCTATATCAAATTCATAAATATCGAGATCGTGAGGGCGGGGACCCGTGATCGGCGAATAGTTTTTAAACGAACCGGCTCCAATATAAAAGAGAGAGCGGCCGCTTTTTGTGAAATCGAGTTCTGTGATCAGGAAGTCTGCTTTGAATAATTCACTGATTTTCTGTGATTTCATATCAAGAAGCTGAATGGAACTAGTTGAATCTTCTTCTTGGTTTTTTTTAGCTACAATAAAGGCAAGCATATTTCCATCGTAGGAATAAGTCGGGTCGAGGATTTGTTCATCGTTGCTCAATTCAAGGACTTTTTCTTCAACGGATAATGTTGGATTATAGAGTTTTAATTGTGGTTTTCCCTTAAAGTGTGTGACGTATGCAATTGTACCCTGAGTGGATACGTCGTATTGATTGGTTAAGCCCTGCTGCTTTTCATTTTCTTCTTTTTTAAAGATCAAGCCGGCGATGACAAACAAGACAGTCACAATCGCAAGCGTGATCAGAATGAGATAGATGTGCTTCTTTTTCATTTGAAGGACTCCTTAACGGTAGAGTATCATCATCGTAAAAATAATTGCTAGAACAAGTAATACCTGTAGAACAGCACATATATTTGATGCCGTAGGATGCTTTTTTAACAGTTTAATCTGTAGGATATATAACGAAATCCATAAGACAGTCGGGATGAAAAATAATAGCATAAACGGCTGGACTTCACTTGAGAAGATTAAAAAAGCATATAAGAAAAATAAGGTAACTGACAAAATCAAGATGCCGAGTGTAATATTGGAAATGTGCAGAAGTTTTACTTTTTTTAAATTCTTTCCACTATATCCTGGAAGAACCAAGGCTGTTTTGTAAATGAGGTAAAGGGATAGTAGGAGAATCGCTGCCATAATCAGGCTGAATAAAGGAAATAATGTAAAGTCAAGGGCGGACGCAATTCCCCATCCATATATATAGACAAGGGCATGGGTCACTAACACGGTGTTGACCATGATTTTCCGGTTGATAGAGACTAGGAGGTTAAGTGTAAGTGAGAGTAAAGTTGCACTAGTCAGTATCGAAAAAAGAAGCCAGCCGATGTAAGCATCTCCTTCTTGGAATAGTTGCAGCGCATACACCGAAAACGTAAAAAGAATTGAAACGATGGATAAAGTCAGCATAAGCTCTTTTCGGTATGGAAAAATGGCCTGCTGAATTTGACTGCCGATTTCCCATTCGTCGCCAAAAAGGATTAATGCCATTTTCTCGGCTTCTTTTGGGGTCTTCCCCTGCTTTATTAAATCATCCCGGCTCAACTCCAGATGGAGAAGCAGTTCTTCAAACATATCTTCTTTTTCTTCCTTGGTACAATCGGTTTGGTTGACTATTTTTTTTACATACCTTTCAAATGTCGTTTTCATCAGAAATCCTCTGCGCTTTTCCGAACTAAATTTTCAAGGAAGGTAAAGCTGCTGCGTTTACGTTCAAGCTCGGTTTGGCCGCTGTCTGTGATACGATAATATTTCCTGCGTCCGGACTCGGACTCTTTCCAATACCCTTCTATAAATTCCTTTCTTTCTAAACGCTTAAGAGCCGGATATAGGGTGCCTTCACTGATTTCGTATTGCCCCTCGCTCATTTGCCTTAGAATCTTCGTCATTTCATAGCCATACAGCTCTTTTTGTGAAAGAAGTGAAAGCAGGAGGAGGTCAATACTTCCCTTCATCAATTCTTTATCCAAAAAATCACCTTCTTTTTTCATTTGCTTTAGTGTAATACGATGTACATCGTATTACAAGGTATATTTTACTTTTTTAAAAAAAAATGGTTAAATGACGATTGCTAAATAAAATCAATCATAGTAAAATGTGCTTCTGAACGGATGAGTTGTAAAGAGTGTGGTAAGGATACTATATACTTGATTTAACTGTTTTAATGAAAATACGGAATAGGATAGAAGAAATCCCACTCAAGGGGTATTAATTGATTTTTTTTTGAAAATCATTTAGATTCTATTTATCAACAAGAGCAGAAAGAAGGTCCTAGATAGATGAAAGTGAAAGCACCTGAGTCATTCACATACAGAGGTGGAAATAGAGCTGTTCTTTTACTTCACGGGTTTACCGGAAGTACAGGAGATATGAAAAAATTAGGAAAATACCTGAATGATCGCGACTATACCTGTCACGGGCCTCTTTATAGAGGGCACGGAGTATCAGCCGAGGAACTTGCTAAAACAGGTCCAAAGGAATGGTGGAAAGACGTAGTGGATGGTTATCAATTCCTTAAAGATGAAGGCTACGAGGAAATTGCTGTTGTAGGAATTTCTTTAGGAGGAGTGTTCTCATTAAAAGTAGGAATTGAACTTCCTGTGATAGGGGTGGTTTCAATGTGTGCTCCGACGCAAGGAAAAAGTATCGATCGACAAAAAAACCGCTTGCTCAATTATGCACAGGCTTATAAGAAGTTTGAAGGCAAAGATGCAGACCAAATTGCTGCCGAAGTGAAGCTGTTGGAAGAAGAGCCTATGACTCAACTGAAAGATGTGGTGAATATAATAAATGAGACTGGTGAAAATTTAGATTTAATCACATCACCAACTCTTGTTCTACAAGGGCGCTTGGATGATCCCGACTATACGAACAGTGCTACAGCGATTTTCAGTGAAGTCGATACGCAGCATAAACACTTGATATGGTACGAAAACTCTGGCCATATAATCACATTAGGCAAAGAACGTGAGCAGGTTTATGAGGATGTGTATAAGTTCTTAAATACACTACTTTGGTAGAAGCAGAGGGAAGTTTTCTCTATGTATAAACAGGGGTAATCTTGTCCTAAGAAGGCCACCAATTTGATGGCCTTTAACATTCAGGGTATAAAACTACTCTCTTCCTTAAGTAAAAGTAAATCGTATTAAATAGAGGCATAGCTAAGAGGACTTACTTTATATGGTTTAGCTTCAAAATCTATTTGTATAAAAAGATTTTCACTGTATCGTTATTATCAATGGTTGCTAATAAAATATCATATACGTCCTCACTGTATGCAGTTTTTATTCGGTTTTTAAGCCATTCTTCGTCTTTACCAATGCGGGTTAATTCACTAAAATCAATTTTTCCCTCTTTAATAATCGTTCTAGGAAAAGAAAAGGTTTTTGTTACTAGTTCTAAATCGGCAGGGGTTACGGCTTCATATTGAGGGTTTAAAAAAATGAAATTGTACCATCTGGTTCCCATAATGCAAGCGCAACTTTTTGAATATCTTCAATTTTTTCTTTTCTTAATTCAGATAATAAAAAATCGATAGAGATTCTTGCTTTGGCTAAGCTTTTATAAACAATTTGCCCATTTTCTATAAGGGGAAAAGGAGAGTTTTCAAAAAAACTTCGAAGTTTTCCCCACTTTAGGCTCAAAAAAACGCAAAAAATATATAAAAGTACTAATACGGCTGTCGTTATCAATGGTCCCTTTAAACCTAACTGTTCATCAGATAAAGGATGGGCAAGGATGTTTCCAATAATTAATGCTATTAAAAAATCAAGTAATCTTAACTGAGAAATAGCTCGTTGCCCCATTATTTTAGCTGCAAATAGTAAAAAGAAGTAAGACACAATGGCCCTTAAGATCCACTGAATTATAGTAAGTGCTTCTTGGCCGTGAAAAAAGTCCATCTAAACTCACATCCTTTTTTTAATGGGGTTTAAGGTTTAGTATGGAGCTTTTGACCAATGATTATCACAAGAAAATAATATAGATGAAGTACAAATTAATTAGATTTTCAGATAAAAGATGGACTTCCATATGGAGTCCATCTTTTATTCGCTTTGAAATTATTATTCCTACAAACTAATCTTCCATTTGCGGCTGTAAATCTGTTTCGAAAGCATTATTCATTTGATGCTGTCTAATAAATTTTCTGACCTGTTCTTTTGTTATTCCGCTTTGTTTCGCTTCAATGATAAGTGCAATCCACATTCTTTCGAGCGGTTCCTGCTGCGATTGCTTTATAGAATTCATAATAATACTCCCTATCAACTATATTTTAAATAATAGTTAGAAAAGTAAAATGAATTATTAGGTCTTAACTAACAATCCGTCCAACAAAAGGTGTACAATTTCATTCGCTAATATTTCAGGCTGAATGTTTTCTTCAAAAATTTGAGTTATGGTTAAACGTTCAATAATTCCGACCAAGCTTTCAGCTATAATCAACATGTTAGCATCTGGATGGAAATAGCCATTTTGTTGTTCATAAATCAGGTTTTCTTTTATTTGTGCAGCTAACTGCTTCTTTATTTCTTCAGCCTCTTGAGAGAGAAAAAAACCAATTCGAGTTAAACTTTGATTTTCAGCAAAGAAACGAAATATCGCGGCTAATCCTTGGGTGATTTTGAGGGGAATAGCGTTTAAATCAAGCCCAGTTTCAAGCCGGCTCTGTATAGTAAGATTAAATAATTCATATCGGAATTTCTTAACTAACTCCTTAAAAATGGCCTCTTTACTTTCAAAATACAGATAAAAAGTAGGCTGACTTAAATTTGCTCTATGAACGATTGTACTAACTTTTGTTTCAAAATAACCCTTCCGAGCAAACTCATCTGCCGCGATGAAGAGTAGTAAAGCTCGACTCTGTTCACCGTTGGCACCCTTTTTTCTACCTCTTTTCATCATAAATCCGTTACCCCAAAGTTTAATTTGTCATTATATTACTCTTAAGTATTATCTTATAGTGTTAAAGTTCCAGTCAAGGAAAAAACTGAATATTATAAAAATAAAAAACAACTATAAAGTAAAGAAGATAACTCTAGGACGGTGTTGAGATTCTTTTAAAATCAGGAGGATAGAATCAAAAAAAGCCGTGCGGGATTTCTCCAGAAACGGCTTTTTGATATTACTTCGTTAAATAATTTTCTGTATAATACGGTTTTGCATTATCTTCAAAGGCGACGCCGACTCCGAGAGATTCAAAATCTTTTTGTAATTTATTTTCCCTGTGTCCGATGGAGTTCATTAACCCTTCATGAGCAAAGATACTGCTGTTCTGACCGGCTGCGAGGTTTTCCCCAGCCATTCGAAAAGTGATTTTGTCATCTTCCATTCGGTCAAAGGGGGATTCTCCTTCAAGGTTATTATGGTTGAAGTAATGATTCACTGCCATATCGGCACTGTGATCCTGAGCGGTCACTTTCACTTGTTTATCCCAAGAAAGGACTGAGAGATGATGGTTGACCCTTGATGCATTAGTCAGGTCAAATAGTTGATATTCAAAGCCGTTCTTTAACTCTGGACTGGCTTCTGCAAAATAGGCACTCTTTTGTTTTTCCAATTCTGCGTCGATAATTTGGATTGATGTAACTGTATTTTTCTCATGTTTGTCATAGAAGATAGTCACATAGCTCTTATCCATTTCAAACATATCGTATTCGCCATCGCTTCGAATCTGGTAATAGACGTTTCCTTTAAGGAGTTTTGTTACAGGATCTCCTAATTTTTCAGTCACTGCTTCTTTAGGCGTGCCGCGTTTAATTCCTTGTTTTGAGGAGATTAAATCTTGGTTCGTATATAATCCAACAACTTTATCGTCAGTATCGTAGGCAACCATGAAGAAATTTTGATAATTTTCGTGATAAGCGAACCAGTCTACGCCATATTCATTCCGGGTTTGCCGCTTTGCTACACCAGCCAGTTTTTCAACAGCAGCCTTAGTGTCGCCAATTTCGATATTATGGACTGAAAAGGAGGCCTCAGCGGGAGCTTCCAATGTTGGTTTTTTCACTTGTTCCGTTTCAGGTTGTTCTTCTTTAGAAGCGTTATCCAACGTTTCTGTTAGCTCGCCTATCAGGTAGTTGACTCCGGTATTCAGCTTGTCCAGGGCAGTCGAAACCTCTGGTCCGTTTATAAGGGAGCGAACATCGGATGCAAAGGATCTAACCCCGGCCTTAAACCCAGACTCCTGAATGTCATTACCATAACCGTACCAAAATCCACCGAGTAGGAGTAAGAGAACAACAATATTAAACAGTTTCCGCAAATCGTTCACTCCTGCTCTATTTGAAATTCAGGAACTATTCTCCTGTTTATTGTTGGTTAAATAGATAAGCTTAAAAGGGGTGGTGAAACTAACAATAAGAGTGAACACAGGATCAGTGACAGTGAGACCTTTTTGGGCAGCTTTTCTCTCCCATTTCCAGTGTACCATCCACTGAACTGCAACTTGTTTCTATACCAAACAAATAATAAGATAAGTATCGCAATAGAACCTAGCCAGCCATACTGATTCATGTTAACGCCTATGCTTGTATATATGGCGATTAGTACGGTGGAAATAATCGCTCCGCCTAATCCTAATATGAATAAAATACGTATCAACTCTAAAATGACCCTCATATTTCCTCCATAAGTTTATTTATGACTTTTAATTTTTGATTTGGTTTTTATACGATCATGCTATTATACCAAAAGAAAAAGAACTAATAAAAGCATGTTATGCAATCTCATGACCATGGAAAAATGGCAATCCAGTGTGTTGCAAAGTTTGATTGATACGATATGGAATATGGAATATGCTGATTCAATCTAGGGTGGCTTTATTTATTTGATCAGGAAGTGACTCATTTACTTGGCACTCATTTTTCCCTAACCAAAAACGAAATCCCCCTATAGTGGATTTCGTTTTTGATGTTTTTAGATTCTTAATTTTAATTTAAGTGAATTACTTTAATCATTTAATATACTTTCCTCAAGAACGGCAAATTTATCCCCATATACTTTGGTTATATGATTTTCTCCCCACGTACATAGCGCGGTTAAAATACTTTCTAAACTCTGTCCATATTCACTAAGTTCATATTCAACTTTGGGCGGAACTTGGTTGTAAACGATCCGATTGATCACTCCGTCTTTTTCTAACTCACGTAATTGTTGGGTCAACATTTTTTGCGTAATGTTTGGCATAAGGCGTTTTAATTCGCTTGTACGTTTTTTACCATGTGTTAGATGGCAAAGAATCACACATTTCCATTTTCCACCTAGTACCTCCAGTGTAGCTTCGACTGATATATTGTACTTCTTTTTCTGCATAATTTATTAACTCTCCTTACTTTATAGGAACTTTAAGGTGCCTATATCACTTTAAAGTACGTACTGTTTTTTAATTCTATTATATATCATAATAACATTTGTCACCGATTAACACGGTACATTTTATTGCTTTAAGCAATTTCATGATAGAACAAATCATTAGGAGGAGAAGATATTATGATTATAGATAAAAAAAGAAGTACGTTGGCATTGCTGGCATTAGCAATCAGTGCCTTTGCAATTGGAACAACAGAGTTTATTAGTGTGGGACTGTTACCACTAATTTCAAAAGATCTACACATTACAGTGACAACTGCAGGATTAACAGTTTCCTTATATGCTTTAGGGGTCATGTTTGGAGCACCTATTCTGACATCACTAACATCTAATATGTCTCGTAAATCTTTATTACTTTGGATTATGGTTGTGTTTATTGCCGGAAATACGCTAGCGGCTAGTGCTACTAGCATCGGAGTATTACTGACAGCCCGTGTCATCTCTGCCTTAGCTCATGGTGTTTTCATGTCCATAGGTGCTACGATTGCAGCAGATTTAGTGCCTGAAAATCGCAGGGCGAGCGCGATTGCCATTATGTTTACAGGGCTAACGGTAGCGACTGTGACAGGTGTTCCTTTTGGGACTTTTATAGGTCAACATTTTGGTTGGAGATTTGCATTTATTATTATTGTGGCAATCGGCATAATTGCTTTCCTTGGGAACAGCATTCTTGTTCCGTCTGATTTACAAAAAGCTACTCGCACCACGTTCCGTGATCAAATCAAATTAGTAACAAATGGTCGCTTATTGCTTGTATTCATTATTACAGCATTAGGATATGGAGGTACATTCGTTGTCTTTACTTATTTATCTCCCTTGCTACAGCAGGTGACAGGATTTAAAGAAGGAACAGTTGCCGTAATTTTGCTAGTATATGGAGTGGCCATTGCTATAGGGAACACAATTGGCGGAAAGCTAGCTAATCGCAATCCTATTAATGCCCTATTCTATATGTTTCTTATACAGGCTATTGTACTTGTGATTTTATCTTTCACGGCTCCGTTTAAGATAGCTGGTTTAATTACTATTATTTTAATGGGGTTATTTGCCTTCATGAATGTGCCAGGACTTCAAGTCTATGTTGTGACGTTAGCTGAGCGATTTGTCCCGAGTGCAGTTGACGTGGCGTCTGCTATCAATATTGCTGCCTTTAATGCAGGAATTGCTATTGGTGCCTACTTAGGTGGAATCATTACGGATTCTATCGGGCTCATCCATACAGCTTGGATAGGTGGAGTGATGGTGTTTGTAGCTGTAATTTTAACAGGTTGGAGTCGAGCTCTCGAAAGTAAAGATAGAAAGCGGGAAGGAATGAAAGAAGGGAATAGTAAGAAAGGTGAAGCGTGTTAGGGTAAGAAACTTATTAATAATTTCCACGGTCAAATAATATGTCAAGGGATCATTGCATCCCTTCAGTGAATGCGGAAGATTCCTTGAAGGGATGTAATGATCCTTTAGGGCATTATATGATTTCAATTAATAGAAATTTGGAGGTAGATTGATTATGGTGAAAAATTTACAAGATACAACAACGTTGCACAACGGTGTTAAAATGCCTTGGTTCGGCTTGGGCGTATTTAAGGTAGAAGAAGGTCCTGAATTAGTAAATGCGGTCAAAGTGGCGATTAAACATGGCTATCGCAGCATTGATACGGCAGCAATTTACGGAAATGAAGAAGGAGTTGGGCAAGGAATCCGTGAGGGGCTAAAAGAAGCTGGAATCTCAAGAGAGGATTTATTTGTAACTTCAAAAGTTTGGAATGCTGATTTAGGATACGAATCCACAATTGCAGCATACGAAACAAGCTTAAAGAAACTTGGCTTGGAGTATTTAGATTTATATCTTATACATTGGCCTGTCGAAGGAAAATATAAAGAAGCTTGGAAAGCATTAGAGACTCTTTATAAAGAAGGAAAAGTAAAAGCAATCGGAGTAAGTAATTTCCAGATTCATCATCTTAAAGACGTAATAAAGGACGCAGAAGTGAAGCCTATGGTCAATCAAGTCGAATGTCATCCACGCTTGACTCAAAAAGAAGTACAAGCATTTTGTAAGGAACAAGGCATTCAGCTAGAAGCTTGGTCTCCATTAATGCAAGGTGAATTACTGGATAATGAGGTATTACAAGAAATTGCGACTAAGCATGGCAAATCTGTTGCACAAGTCATTTTACGTTGGGATTTACAAAATGGGATTGTAACGATTCCAAAATCAACAAAAGAACACCGTATAGTAGAAAACTCATCAGTATTTGATTTCGAATTGACTGAAGAAGATATGAACCGAATCAGCGAATTGAATCAGAATCATCGGGTTGGTCCAGATCCTGACAATTTCGACTTTTAATTAATGTAGGGAGATAGACGAGAGTGTGCGTCTATCTCCTTTTCAATAACTGTTATTATTTCTTCTCATAACCTTATTTAGGAAGTCGGACATAGGAAATAAGCCCGCATTCTGATGAATGGGGCGCAAAATTTCATGTAACCTATACAGCGTTATCCAGATGAGTCATTCATTCTCCTGAAGACTGTTCTTTACATTAATAAAGAATTTCAGTGCGGTGTCGATATCACTGGTCTTTAATGATTTTTCAAGCGTTTCATTAACCGTTGCTAGTATTTCTTGAAGTCGTAGCTCTCCCCGGTCTGTTATCGTTGCACATACACCACGGCGATCATCTTCATATCCAAGCCTTTGAATGACACCACAACTTTTATTTTCCATTCTTACAGAAAGTCTGGACATCGCACTTTGGCTTAAGCCTACTAACTGCTGCAATTCTAATAGCCTCAGTTTTTTTGCCGGTGTTTTCGATAAAAATAATAGAACATAAAACTCTTTTAAAGTCGTTTGGTGTCTTGCTTGCAATATTCGATCTAGCTCATTTGAGAGCTCGGCATGAATACGTGTAAAGGATAGCCATGTATTTATAAGGTTTTGTTCACTGGACAATTATTTTCGCCTACCTCTGCTTACTTATTTTAAATATAACATAAATAAAAATAAATGTACCAACAGAGGATAACGTTTACAACATCAGAAGTTGGTGTTCAAGAGAATCTGATTAATTGACACAAAGTTATCAAGATGATATAAATGCATGTGCATGCATTAAAAAATAATCTGTAAGGGAGATATAAAAAATATGACTCATTTATTTTCACCTTATCGTATAAAAGAGCTTGAACTTAAAAATAGGGTTGTTATGCCACCAATGTGCCAATACTCTGTCGAAGCTGAGGATGGTATCCCTACAAATTGGCATCTTCATCATTATGTAAGCAGAGCAGTTGGCGGAGCTGGATTAATTATAGTGGAAATGACCGATGTAGAGCCGGACGGACGTATTTCGAATGGTGATCTTGGATTGTGGTCTGACGATCAAGTTGAAGCTTTCGCCAAAATTGTTAAAGAAGTTCATCAATACGGTGCAAAAATCGGTATCCAAATTGCTCATGCAGGGCGTAAAGCGCAGGATGCAGAAACGCCGGTAGCACCATCAGCCATCGCGTTTGACGAAACGTTTAAGACACCAAAAGCTTTGGAGACGGAAGAAGTTAGGGAAATGGTCGATAAATTCCGTAACTCAGTTAGAAGAGCCGTTCAAGCAGGCTTTGACGTTATTGAATTGCATGGGGCACACGGATATTTAATTCACCAATTCACATCGCCACTTACGAATAAACGTGAAGATGAATACGGAAAAGACTTAACTAAATTTGGAGTAGAAGTAATTAAAGCAGTGAAAAGCGAAATGCCAGCTGATATGCCTTTAATTATGCGTATTTCTGCAAAAGAATACGTGGAAGGAGGATACGGTCTGGAAGAAAGTATTGAGTTTTCCAAAGTCTTTAAAGAAGCCGGTGTGGATATGTTCCATGTCAGCTCTGGCGGAGAAGGCCCAATTGGAGCAGACGGAAGACCGGGCACGCATGCTAGCTATCAAACGCCATTGGCTAGGGAAATTAAAAAAGCTTTGGATATTCCAGTGATTGCTGTAGGTAGATTAGATGATCCAATTCTTGCAAACTCAATCATTGGAAATGAAGAAGCAGACTTGGTGGCCGTAGGAAGAGGGATGTTGCGCAACCCTTACTGGTCTCTAGAAGCATCTAAAACTTTGAATAAACAAGTTGAGATTCCTAAACAATATGAGTTAGGTTTCAGACATTAAGAATGATTCATTAGTTCAAAATAAAACGCTAGCGAAAATGATATTCGCTGGCGTTTTATTTTTTAAATTAGCTGCCTTGTTAGGTGCGCTTTTATCAGAATGGTTTATAGACATAATAAAAAGATGAGTGTTTTTAAAAATAGGGGTTCAGTTCCTCACCATCTAAATGGATGGAGGACTGGACTTTTTTCATGTAGTATAAATATGGGAACATATTACAAATAAGGCCGAACATCCGAGGGTATATACCATACTATTAGACATGTACTTCGCGAAAGGACTTTAGTTAATGGAAGGAGGAGTAACATGGGGGAAAATAAAAAACAATTTCTAGGATTAGCATGTTTTTTAACATTTCTTATGATAATGTGCATGCTTTTTATTAATTCTTATTATAGTCATCGTGGTATAATGGATGCCAGTAATAAATGTTTTGATCATAATGGAATGCCTATGGTAGAAAAAAGTGAAAATGCATTTTCAATTAGCTGGTCGGTTGTATGTGAACCTTAAATGTCCATAATCCATAAAGTAATGTTTGGCTGGAATATTTGTTATAATAAATAAGAAAAATTAAACAATAATTTGAGGTGCTAAGTATGGAAGAAATCAAAATCATTACAACAGAAGAAGTGGAAGCTAAGCTTGAGGCAGGCGAAGCTATGGAGCTTGTTGATGTACGTGAAGACGAAGAAGTGCAAGAAGGCATGATTGAAGGCGCTAAACATATTCGTATGAATGATATCCCAGCCAACCTTGACTATTTTGATAAAGAAAAAGAATATATTTTTATCTGCCGTTCAGGACGCCGCAGTGAAAATGTGTGCCATTATCTTCAGGAACAAGGCTATAAAGTGGCAAACATGGTTGGCGGAATGCTTGAATGGGACGGCGAAGTTATCGTTAAGTAATGGGTTTTTTCAAAAAAACTTGTTACTTTTGTAAGCGGAAATCTAAGAACGTAACGTTTTATTACAATAAAGAAAGAAAAAAGATTACTGTTTGTTCACAATGCCGGGAATATGCGGAAAGACGTGCATATTTAAAAGCATGACGCAGGAGCCCTTTCACCATGAAAGGGCTCTTTTGTCTTTAGTCAATCCTATATCTATATAACCTTTTATCAAGGTTATAACTAGGGAATTCTCCGGAAAATCCTTAACGCAGATACTCTTAAACCCATGCTTTTTCATAAAAATAGCGTAGTGGTTCCGAGATAGATTTTTTTCTCTCACCCAACTCATGGCTGTTTCAAATAGAAGATTTGCGGCTTTATAGGTGAAGCAGCGGAAAACGGATATTTGGCTGAGTTTGAAAGAGGGAAATGGTGATATATGTTAAAATTAGGGTGCTGAAATCTGAAAATATAGATAAAGGAGCGTCCGCTGAATGAATGTTTATAAAATAGCGGTCATTGCGGGAGATGGAATTGGTCCCGAAGTGATCAATGAAGGCGTGAAAGTACTAAACAAGGTGGCTGAATTAGCTGGGGATTTTTCGTTCGAGTTTACATATTTTCCTTGGGGCTGCGAATATTATCTCGAGCATGGGAAGATGCTGCCCGAAGATGGTATGGAGCAGTTGAAGAAGTATGAAGCCGTGTATCTTGGGGCTGTCGGTTATCCTGGAGTTCCGGACCATATCTCACTAAGGGAACTTCTGCTGAAAATCAGAAAGCAATTCGATCAATATGTGAATGTTCGTCCTGTTAAATTGCTTCAGGGAGCACCTTGTCCGTTAAAAGACGTGACGCGTGATCAAATCGATATGGTAGTCATCCGTGAGAACAGCGAAGGCGAATATGCAGGTGCTGGTGATTGGTTATTCAAAGGGAAGCCAGAAGAAGTCGTGCTGCAGACGGGGGTTTTTTCGCGAAAAGGAACGGAGAGGATCATCCGCTATGCGTATGAACTGGCGCGCAAAACAGGAAGAACACTAACTAGTATAAGTAAGGCGAACGCATTGAATTATTCGATGGTTTTTTGGGATCAGGTTTTTGAAGAAGTCGGACAGGAATATCCTGATGTAGAAACACACTCCTATTTGGTTGATGCGGCAAGCATGTTTTTTGTTAAACAGCCGGAACGGTTTCAAATCGTTGTCACATCCAATTTGTTTGGTGATATCATCACCGATTTAGGTGCAGCCATTGCAGGTGGGATGGGTCTGGCGGCCGGTGCCAATTTAAATCCGGAACGAGTCTATCCTTCGATGTTTGAGCCGATTCATGGTTCAGCGCCGGATATTGCTCATCAAGGCATTGCCAATCCACTTGCTGCTCTTTGGTCAGCGAGTCAGATTCTTGATTTCTTTGGGCATGAAAATTGGGGCGCAAAAGTATTAGATGTGATCGAACAGGTAATGGTTGATAAAAAGACCCTGACTCCTGATATGGGCGGGGTGTCTTCTACAGAAGAAGTCGGCAATGAAGTAGTGGCTTTATTATCCGCTTTGAAAACCAGTCAGGTATAATTTTAAGGAAAAATGGGAATCCTGCTCAATAACTATCATTATAGTAAAAAGGGCAGGGGAGAGCCGATGATTCAAGTGAAATTATTTGATTATGAGCATGAACAGGACTTAGAAGATGAAATGAATGTCTTCCTTGAAGACATCCGTGATAATCAAATTGTCGATATCAAATACAATGTCGCCACTACAGGTGAAGAGGAAGAGAAACAGATTTACTGCTTTAGCGCGATGATTATTTATAAGAAAAGATAAAGGCTGAACTGCCCTATCATTTTAAGTCATATAAATAAAACCATTATTAGACTACCCTTTGCTTTTAACCGAGCGGACTGAGGTAGTCTAATTTTGTAGCTCTACAACCTTCAAAACCGAAAGCGATCTTGTAAGGAATCGCAAAAGATATACTCCTAAGGTACTAACATAATCATTGGAGTAGTCAAATGAAAAAGGGGGGCATGTCGTCTAAGTTGCGTAAATCCTAGATTTATAGAGAGCCGTTAGGATGATGTCACTTCCCCGCCATTGACATGAAGTGTTTGTCCGGTAACAAAACGTGAATCATCGGAAGCGAGATAGACAAAGGTAGGGGCTAGTTCAAAGGGCTGGCCTTGGCGTTCCATTGGATTGTCAACTTGGGTAACTTCGTCTGCGGAGAAACTAGAGGGGATGAGGGGCGTCCATACCCGTCCAGGAGCAACAGCGTTCACCCGGATGCCTTTATCTACTAGACTGTTTGCCAGTGCACGAGTAAAACCAATGTTAGCCCCTTTAGTTGCTGTGTAATCAATCAATTGTTTATGCCCTTTAAAGGCCACAACGGAAGATGTATTAATGATAGAACTTCCTGCTTTTAAGTACGGAAGGGCTGCTCGAGTTGTGTAAAAGTGTGAATAGATGTTTACTTTAAAGGTATTATCGAACTGCTCATCCGTGATCTCTAGCAAGCTTAATTGCTGAAATTGAATACCGACGTGGTTACAAAGAATATCTAGCTTTCCAAATGTTTCGATGGTTTCTTCCACGATATGGATACATTGCTGTTTTTCTCTTAAGTCACCAGGCAATAATAAGCAATGTTGTCCAAGCTCTTCAATTCTCGATTTTGTTCGATTGGCATCCTCATGTTCATCCAAATAAGCAATAGAAACATCTGCGCCTTCTTTTGCAAAAGCAATCGCTACTGCTGCACCAATTCCGCTGTCACCTCCTGTTATAAGTGCGACCTTTCCTGTTAATTTCCCGCTGCCGCAGTAATTAAGGTTTTCAATGATTGGTTGGGGCACCATTAGTTTTTCTACACCGGGTTGGCGATATTGGCGCTGTTCCGGAACCGTGATAGGAAGGTCTTGGTAACGTGTGATCTTTCCATAGTTGGGATACATGGGATAGTCTTGATCGGATGACTTCTTTTGAATGTCTTGTGACATGAGGAATCCTCCTAAAAAGAATATAGTCGGTTTACCTTATGTCAAATAGGCTATTGCCGTGCATGATAAAATCGAATAAACCAGCTTAAGTACCGGCTCATTGCTGTGCAATTTGAATATGCTGAAGGGTAGAAAAAAAAGATTTGGAGGCATCATTATGCAATATTATTTTAGTGAAGAAGTGAAGTTGCTCTTGGTCGGACAGTCGGATGAAAAAGTAGAGTTGTTATACGATTCTGATTCCTACACTTTTGAAATGCCCCTCATAGGACCTAGACAGCCTTATTATTGTAATCCACGTTATGTACCCTATTATCCTGTGATTTAAATTGTGATTATAGTGCACAGCCTAAATAAATTAGTAGTTTAAAGAGAGACGCTTAACATCGGAATTTGTACATTAAGCAATATATCATACTGGATTAGGCTACCTTTGCTTCGTAGACAAGCGGACAGAGGTAGTTCGCTATACTATTATATTGCAAATATTCACACTAGCTTCTACATAAATTTTGTATATTTTTTAGTGAAAACAGATTATAGTATACAATGAATTTTACAAACACGCGAATAATAGGTAAAGTTAAACATAATACACTGTGGTGACTGATGTATTAAAAGGGGAGATCCATTTTGGATAACAATATGAAACAACTGATTAAAGATATACAGCAATCGAACGGGGCCCATATATTATACTGTTTTAATGAACTGGAAACCTACATGGAGAAAGAGGCTATGTTCATTATTTCCGGTGTTGAGCAGGGGGATCATATCTTGGTCGTCGAAAATGATCGAATCTTTCCTTTCGTATATAAGAAATTGCAACTTCATTTAAATGAGGAGCAATTGGCGAAAGTGCATCATATTAATAATTTTGATTTTTACTGTTTTCATGGCGATTTCCATCCTTCAACGATGGTTAATTATTTCTTGGAAAATATCGATACATATTCTGAAAGGAATATTTTCGTCAGAACCTGGGGCCATGTTGAATGGGGAAATGACGACCAAGCTATGGATGCAATAGGTGAATATGAAAAAGGTATTGATAAATTGATTACTGAACGAGGTTTGATTTCTGTATGTGCTTATGATGATTACAGAGTACCTGCCGCGCTTAAATCAATCTTGATTAAATATCATAGAGTTCTCATAACCGATGAAAAAATTACGATTTTGGCTAACTGAAATTACTAATAAGGGGAGAGGGATTTGGAGAGTTTTACTGAACGAGTGATTACGATTATTCAACATATTCCCGCCGGAAAAGTGATGACATATGGGCAGATTGGACAGCTGGCTGGAAGTCCGCGCGGTGCAAGACAGGTTGTTAGGATTCTTCATTCTAGCAGCGAAAAATATAACCTTCCTTGGCATAGGGTGATCAATGCCAAAGGTGAGATTGGTATAAAAGCAGAAGGCGCCGCGTCCCACCAGAAATGGATGCTAGAAAGTGAAGGAGTCACATTCACAGAGCGGGACACAATTGATTTAGAAGTATATCGCTATCATCCTGAGAGTTTTTAATGGTGGATTGAATAATCGGGTTTGTGGTCGGGAAAATTCCGCGAAGGACGAATTACTCGAAGTGAAGGACGAAATAAATCCGCGAAGGTCGAATTATTCGACGTGAAGGTCGGAAAAATTCCGCGAAGGTCGAATTACTCTAAGTGAAGGACGAAATAAATCCGCGAAGGTCGAATTAGTCGACGTGAAGGCCGGAATAAATCCGCGAAGGTCGAATTAGTCGACGTGAAGGACGAAATAAATCCGCGAAGGACGAATTACTCGAAGTGAAGGACGAAATAAATCCGCGAAGGTCGAACTAGTCGACGTGAAGGACGAAATAAATCCGCGAAGGACGAATTACTCGAAGTGAAGGACGAAATAAATCCGCGAAGGTCGAATTACTCTAAGTGAAGGACGAAATAAATCCGCGAAGGTCGAATTAGTCGACGTGAAGGCCGGAATAAATCCGCGAAGGTCGAATTAGTCGACGTGAAGGCCGAATTTCCTCAAAAAAGAGGAGGCTGATCCCAACGGATCGGCCTCTTCTTAAATTATGAACGAGCATATACGGCAGCATTCATGCCGGCTAGTCTTCCGGTTACTAATGCTGATGTGATGTTATAGCCGCCTGTGTATCCGTGTATATCCAAAATTTCACCGCAGAAATATAGTCCGTCCATTAGTTTGGAGGCCATTTCCTTTGGATGGATTTCTTTCACGGATACGCCGCCGCCTGTGACGAAGGCTTTTTCAAGCGGCTGGGTGCCATGTACTCCAAATTGGAAGTCCTTACATAGTTCGGCAAAGCGGCGAATTTTTTCATTGGATATCGTCGCTCCCTGTTCCTGAAGGTCGATGCCGCTCCGCTCAAGTAAGAAGTGTAGATAGCGTTCCGGAACCAGGCCTTTTAATGTATTCTTTATGGCTTTTTTCGGCTCAGCTTTGATTTCTTTCATGATGTCCTGGAAGACTTCTTCCTTGTTTCGATCCGGAAGGGCATCGAGTTTCATTGTAACTTCGGATAGGTTCCATTTTTTCATCGCTTTCACGACAAATTGACTGCACCTTAGAACCGCTGGACCAGAGACACCAAAATGGGTGAATAGCATATCCATCTTGTGTGTAATCAGAGCCTTGCCTTTTGGGTTCAGCACACTCAATGAAACATCCCGAAGTGCGAGCCCTTGAAGCGTTCGATCTTTTATGAATGTTTCATGGCTAAGTACAGGTACCTCAGTCGGGAAGAGGTCGGTTATCGTATGGCCCGCCTTTTTTGCCCAAGCGTAGCCGTCGCCAGTTGAGCCGGTGTGAGGGACTGATTTTCCACCGACTGCAATCACGACCGCATTTGTGTCAAATGTCTGTCCATCTTTTAACCGAACTCCGCTTGTTTTTCCATTTTCATAGAGAACCTCAGCAACTGGAGAGTTCTTGTAAATGGTCACCTTCAAATTCGAAAGGCGTGTCAAAAGTGCATCTACGACACTTTGCGCCTTATCGTTGACCGGGAACATCCGGCCATGATCCTCTTCTTTTAGAGCCACACCTAATTTTTCAAAGAACTGAATAATGTCTTCGTTATTAAATTCTGAGAAAGCACTGTATAAAAATCGCCCGTTTCCAGGGATATGCTGAATGATTTCATCGATCGAGAGCCTGTTCGTCACGTTGCAGCGTCCGCCGCCAGAGATCGCAAGTTTCCTTCCAAGCTTCTCGCCTTTATCCACTAACAATACATGTGACCCTTTTTCTCCGGCTGCAATTGCTGCCATCAATCCGGAAGGACCGCCGCCAATTACCACTACATCATATTTCAAATTGATCACCACTTTATCATTTTCAGTCCCTTCATTATATAGCAAGAGCCCGTCAGATTGCGAATGTAGAAAAAAAGGAATTATTTGTTTGTGTATTATCTTCGAAAACGATAAACTTGAGTGTAGTTTTCTATAGAAAAAATACTTTAATATGATAAGATAAAGAGCGTGTGAAACGTAACTGACAGAGGCAGGAAGGGATTAGATGTCATCTAAGTTTTTAAAAGGGGCTTTTATATTAACGCTGGGAGCGATCATTTCCAAGATACTTGGTTTATTTTACGTCATCCCATTTGAACATATGGTTGGGAATAAAGGGGCTACCCTCTATCAATATGGGTACGTTCCATATACCATTTTCATTAGCTTTGCAACGGCAGGCATGCCGCTTGCTGTTTCTAAATTCATTTCGAAGTATAATGCGCTCGAGGAGTACGCCGTCGGTGAGAAGTTATTTAAATCGAGCCTGAAATTAATGGTTGTCACCGGTTTTCTCGCTTTTTTGATTCTCTATACGATGGCCCCGCTGTTTACTGGAGTCTTTGGGGTCAGGCAGGAAGATGTCAGGGATGTCACGGAGATCATACGGGCAGTCAGCTTCGCCTTGATTTTTGTACCGTTCATGAGCATCATCCGCGGCTTTTTTCAAGGTCATGAAGCGATGGAACCAACGGCCATATCTCAGGTTATCGAACAAATTGTCCGCATCGTGTTCCTTTTGGCTGGTGTGTATGTTGTTTTGAATGTCCTAGATGGAGAGTTAGTGAGAGCCATCCAAGTAGCTACGTTCGCGGCGACGGTAGGGGCTGTCGGCGGTTTAGTGGTGTTATTTTGGTATTGGAAAAAACAAAAACCCCATTTGGACAGCTTGATGAAGAAAGACCGGGGGACGATGGAAATTTCCCTGAAGGAGATCTATAAAGAAATATTTCTTTCGTCGATTCCTTTCATATTTGTCGGAATCGCGATGCCATTGTTTCAGTTTGCAGACTTGTTGTCTTTTAATAAAGCGATGGCATCCATCGGATTACAGCATGTCGCAGAAGATGCTCTTGGAGTTTTGAATGTATATGCCCAAAAGCTTGTCTTGATTCCGATGACGCTTGCAACCGGGTTTTCAATGGCGCTTCTTCCCTCGGTGACGAAGGCATATGTAAGCGAGGATTCGGAAGAGTTAAACCGCCAGCTGAACCAAGCCTTCCAAATTTTGTTGTTCATTACGATTCCAGCGGTTGTTGGTATGTCGGTGCTAGCGGATCCAATCTATAGCGCCTTTTACAGCCATGATCCACTTGGAATCAGTGTCCTGAAGGCATATGCGCCCGTTTCCATCTTATTTGCGCTTTTTTCCGTTTCGGCGGCCATTTTACAAGGCATCAATCAGCAAAAATATACGGTGCTCAGCCTGCTTGTTGGCTTTTTAATCAAATTGAGCTTGAATATCCCGATGATCAAGTTGTTTGAAACGGAAGGATCCGTTTATGCCACGGCATTCGGCTACTTGGCTGCTGTGCTGCTGAATTTGTATGTCATTACCTACTTTACTGGATATCGTTACAGCCTTACCATCAGAAGATCTGTTTTGATAACTGTTTTTTCAATTATAATGGGACTGGCTGCATGGGGCATGTTCAGTTTATTATCACTGTGGCTTACAACGGAAGGGCGATTCCAGGCGATTTTGATTTGTGCGGTTAGTGCGATTTTTGGAGCCCTCATTTATGCGGCGCTTTCCTTGAAAAGCAAGCTTGCACATCGTTTATTCGGTAGCCGGATCGACAGGTTAAAGCAGAAATTGGGATTATAAGATAGAAGTTTACGATGTAAAAAAAAGGGTATTATGAATGGAGTAATCCCCTGATTAAAATATACTGGCCTTGCCTGTCATAAAAGTGGGCAAGGCTTTTTACTGAATAGGCTTTAGGAGGAAATAATGAGAATTGATAAGATATTATCCAATATTGGTTACGGAAGCAGAAAAGAAGTAAAAAAACTCTTGAAATCTGGAGCCGTGAAGGTCAATGAACGGCTACTGAAGGACCCGAAGGAACAAGTGGATCCTGATACAGAAATCGTAACGGTTCATGGTGAACGGGTTGAATATAGAGAATTTATATATTTAATGATGAATAAGCCGCCAGGTGTGTTGTCGGCTACTGAAGATAAACACCAGGAGACGGTCATTGACATCTTAGAGCCAGAGGATTCGGTTTTCGAACCATTCCCAGTCGGGCGTTTGGATAAAGACACAGAAGGCCTATTGCTGATCACGAATGACGGAAAGCTTGCCCACCAACTACTTTCCCCGAAAAAACACGTCCCTAAAACGTATTTTGCGGTCATTGACGGCGAAGTAACGGAGCGAGACATTGCTGCATTCCGCAACGGCGTTACCCTAGATGATGGGTACGAAACAAAACCAGGTGAATTAAATATTTTAAAATCAGGGCTTACATCGGATATTGAGCTAACGATTATGGAAGGGAAGTTTCATCAAGTGAAACGGATGTTTGAGTCCGTAGGGAAACGGGTCGTGTATCTAAAGCGTCTCTCGATGGGAAGCCTGCAGCTTGATGAAGAACTTGAACTTGGCGAATACAGGGAGTTAACAGCAGAAGAGCTCGAACAACTGAAAGCTGGCCAGCCGACTGAATAATAAATAAGCAAGAAAAAATGAGGCGAACAATTATGTCCGCCTCAAACTTATTTTACATATCGATTTTCGTTCGGGTGGTCGTTCTTTTTAAGATGACATCTTTACCTTTTTACTTGTTGTCGTCCAAAGGCCGCGGCTTGGGCTTTGAACAAGGTCATTGTAAGCTAAGACATTTAAATCGCGCTGCACAGTTCGAGGAGTGATGCCAAATTCTTCTACAAGCTCTTGAGTAGAAACCGTACCGTTATTACTAATGAACATATAAACGGATTTAATACGGGTTAACATGCGATTTGTTGAAGGTTTCAAAAAATCACTCCTTATTCTTTTCATTGTTATTCTGAACAAATGAAAACAACCGATATGTCGGACAGCATTTCAGCTGTCACTATGTACTTGCTATACCCACCCTATAACTCCTCGGAAACATTTAGAAAAAACAAGATGTCATTAGCTATATTTTACCCCTTTACAAAACTAAATTCTATAAAAAAATGACAATTGACTAAATATTACATTTATTATATCAAATTTTAACAAAAATATTACAGTAAATGATAATAGAGGTAATTTTTTATTTCATATCACCTTTTGCATACTCATATTTTGACATTAAACAATGCAAAATATGCATTCAGTAGATTTTTACATAATTAAATGAACATAAAACATGGTATGGGCTATTTTTTACATGAAAAAGCCAATCATTTAATCAATCTTAGAACCTTGTTCAGCTTAAACCATTGAGTAACCTTGACTAAGGGGAGTATACATGTTACTTTACATATAGAATTTAAATCGTAATTATTACGCTTTGTGTTTAAGGATAGGATTTACTTGATGGGTAACGTTTACGATGTCATAATGAGGTGTTGAGCAGTATAGCTTTTTCATACATAATCTCAAGGAGTTTAAATATAATCAAATTCGAGGTAGAGTCATATGAACGAAAGATTAATGGAGTTTTTATTGCGTGACGAGGTGACCAAACTTTCTGGCGTGAAAAAACAAGTGTATGAATTCATCGTGAATGAAGAAGATTATCTCGCTTCAAAAGCGGACACGGTCGATCACTTTATGAGATTACTGGTAAAGCATTCCCCACCCCGGCTCGCTGCTCGTCATTTTAATATGCCGTATGGTGAAATCATTCGTTTCATGCATGAAATTGAAGAAGAACTGAATGAAAGATTAGAGGAAAGATGTAAAAAGGTGAAGTGGATGGACTATACGGAAAAGAGTCAACAAACGTTTGAGGAATATCATAGGAAGTTATTTCTATTTGTTAATTAAATCTGATTGAGCGAATGCCCTTGGTAACAAGGGCATTTGCATTTTTCGGATAAAAATGAATGAATAACCTAAAAAATAGATGGCTGCCATAAGCCGGAACTTTCAAACGCAATATATTGCTCTATATTCAGTAACGAAAGTTAAATCCATACGTCTAATTGAATGGAGGTGTTTGATGAAGAAAAACATAGTGGTTTTCATGTTTATGGTATGCATTTTTTATTTGTCTGGTTGTTTTAATACAGAAATCAAAACCGTGACATCTAAAAATCCAGATGCAGAAGAAGTTTTAAAACTCGATAAAAATGCAGACATTCTCCAATGGGAAAAAATAATTTATAAAACGGATATTGAATGGGTGAATGAGCTTAAACTGACTAAGAACGAATCTGTTGGAGAAATTACAGAGGTATTCTCAAATGGTTTCAGTAAATCGTTAAAAGATGGTATGGCCAATCAATTACCCATAGGAGCAAAAATATACTCAACAAAAGAGCGTGATGACGTGCTAATCGTTGAATATAACGGGAAAGTAAAGTATTACTTAGCTCTTACCGAAGGCTAGCACACCGATTTAGGGATCCCCTTAGCCGAATTCTTTAGTGGATGTGCAAACACAGATGATAAGTCCAATGCGGATCAAGAAAAAGCAATATCAGAACAAACAGATGTTAATAAAACAGAAAATTCTGATATAAGTACTTCACCACATCTCCCTTATACACACCGAAAGCTACAGCTTCTATGAGGGGGAATAAACAAGGAAATAAAAAACGGAAATTATACAACAAAGTATAATTTCCGTTTTTTTTTATGCATTTAAGAAATAATTAAATTTGTGTTCGTTTCTTTATACGTATTGATGAAATCTTTGTGTAAATGATGGTCTGTAATAATGTAATCGATTTTATCCAGCGATGCAATCCCAATGGTTACGTCTTTCCCAAATTTAGTGCTGTCAGCGGCAACATAGACTTCTTTAGATAATTCAATGATTTTTTTCCGAGTGTTTGCTTCATCTAAATTATAGTCGGAAATACCTTTTTCAATTGTAATACCACTTGCACATATAAAGGCTTTCGATATATTCAATTCGCTAAAATTAAATAAGTAATCAAAAGCTACAATAGACTGTTCATTCTGCCTTACCTTTCCCCCGATAATCAATAACTCGATATCACTATTGATTAGCTCATTTACAACAGGGATCGAACTGGTTATCACGGTTAGTTTCTTTTTCTGTTTTATATAATTAGCTATTTGATAGGTTGTCGAACCGCTATCGATATAAATACAATCACCATCGTTGATATACTCACTGCATTTTTGTGCGATCATTTCTTTTTCTTTTAATTGACTAAACATACGTTCATCTATTGTCGATTCACCAAACTGTGATTTAACTAGCTTAACTCCACCATAAATTTTTTCGATTTTTCCTTGTTTTGTAAGAAAGTTTAAATCTCTTCTAAGGGTTTCAATAGAAACTTTTAGTTCTTCTGTAAGCTCAGCTATCTTCATAACTTTTTTTATCGTTAATAATTCAATGATTTTCTTTTGCCTTTCAAGTGGAAGCATGGATTCACCCGCCTATTCAACGTAATCTTTTTCCCTCTATTGATTTTAGTTTACTGTTTGCCCATAACATATTCAACATGCGCTAGGGGACTTAATGATAACTATATCACTAGTTGGTCAAAATATAGTACCAAATTGGTAATAAAGTGTTCAATATTTACAAAGCATTTACATGAATCTCAAATTCGATTTACATATAGATTTTATACTGAGGGTGTATTAAAGGAGGTGAACAGTTTGCTAAAATTACAAAATATTAGCAAGCAATTCGATGATAAATTAGTTTTAGATAATATAAATCTTGAAATTAAAACAGGAGAGATCGTTTCACTGCTAGGGCCAAGTGGGAGCGGTAAAACTACTTTATTGAATATTATCTTAGGATTAACGAGTATGAATCATGGAAAAATCAATTTTAATGATACCGATTTGAGTAACGTGCCGATGAAGGATCGGGGATTTAATATAGTCTTCCAAGATTATGCACTTTTCCCTCATTTAAATGCATACGAAAATATTGTATATGGTTTAAGAAATAAGAAGGGGTTAGTGTCTGAGAAAGAATTGCAGGAATATATTGATTTCTTAGAGCTAAAACCTCATTTAACAAAGAAAATGGGTGAATTATCGGGTGGTCAAAAACAGCGGGTAGCGCTTGCAAGAACACTCGTAATGAAACCGAAAGTTTTATTACTAGATGAACCATTGAGTGCATTGGACGGTGTTATTAAGGAATCCATAAAGCAACGTATTAAATCTATTGCGAGAGAATTTAAGTTAACGACGATTATTGTGACACATGACCCAGAAGAGGCCTTAACGATGTCCGATAAAATTTTAATTATAAATAAGGGAAATATTTCTCAATTTGGAACACCTCAAGAAATTATAAATCAGCCCACCAATGATTTTGTAAAGGAATTTATACTCAAGCAATTACAGATCAAGAGAGAAAATATACTTAACTTATTTGGTGAAAAGTATGCCTGATGTAAAACCGGCAATGCGAGTAATTTATATACCTATCTTATTGTTATTTACCGCCTTTCTATTACTTCCGCTTGGCATTTTATTTGTTCGTTCATTTGAAACTAGCGAAGGATTCAATCTATCAAATTATCTTTCAATTCTTTCAAATAAAGAACTGTTGGAGTCAATTGGGAACAGCATTAAAATATCCAGTCTTACTGCTGTTATTACGACTGTTTTAGCATTTTCTCTTGCCTATTCCATCCATTGTACAAGAATATATAGGCCAATAAAAAGTGCGATTAAAACGGGGATCCTTGTTCCAATGCTACTTCCAACAATCACATTTGGGTTTGCGATTATCTATTCCTTTGGTAATCAAGGAATCATAACAAAGATTTTCGGTAGAAATCTCTTTGATATATATGGGTTTAACGGATTATTGATTGGCTATGTGATTTATACATTACCATCAGCCTTTCTGCTTATTAATAATTCTTTCAAGTATATTGATAAAAAGTTTATGGTCGTTTCAAAGCTAATGGGTGACGGAACAATAAGAAGTTTCATGAATACCATCGTTCGTCCGTTATTGGGAACCTTGGGTGGAGCATTTGTACTTTCCTTTATTTTGAGCTTTACGGATTTTGGAATACCGGCTTCAGTCGGCGGGACGTATACCGTAGTTGCGACTCAACTGTATCAAGTGATGCTTGGTTCCATCCCAGATTTTAATAATGGTGCGGCCATTGCCGTTCTGATGCTAATTCCAGTAGTATTTGGCGTTTTACTATTAAACTATCTTGGAAAATTTAATTTTCATTATGACAAGTTTAGCGATATAGAATTGTCTCAACATAAAGGTAGAGATTTATGTTTTGGGATGGTTTCATTACTGGTTTTAATAGGGATGCTTTCCGTTTTTGCTGTCATGTTCATTGCACCATTTTTAAACAGTTTTCCATACGATCTTTCGTTCACACTTAAGCACTTTATTGACACATTCCAATCGAGCGATTTAACAGCGGTTTACAAAAACTCCTTATTTGTTGCCATTTTGACGGCAGTATTTGGCACGTTAATCGCATTTTGCTCAGCCGTATTAAATGTCCGTACACCTCTAAAGTGGAAATCGTCTATTGATGTTATTTCAATGTTGACGAATACGGTTCCAGGCATGGTCTTAGGTTTATCGTATTTACTGCTTTTTAACGGAAGCAGTTGGAAGGGAACCTTTACAATCATTGTTCTTTGTAACATTGTCCACTTCTTTACGACACCCTATTTAATGGCGAAAAACTCTTTATCTAAAATGAATCCTGGTTGGGAAACAACTGGAGAGTTGTTAGGAGATAGCTGGATTAAGACAGTCTATCGGGTCATTCTTCCAAACTCAGCATCGACGGTGATTGAGATGTTTAGCTACTATTTTATCAATAGCATGGTCACCATTAGCGGGATTATCTTTTTAGTCACAGCTCAAACCACATTAGTAGCGAGCAAGATTAAAGAGCTGCAGCATTTCTCCAAATTCAATGAAATATTCATTTTATCTTTACTCATCTTTTTTACAAATTTAATCGTAAAGTTGCTTTGTGATCATTATCAAAAAAGACAATTCAAACATTAATGAGGAGGATATTATGTTTAAAACGATGAAAGTAGCATTATTATCTCTAGTTGCTATAGGATTAATTTTTTTACTGGTAGGTCGTACCAGTAGCAAAGCAGATGAAGGAAAAGTGGTCATCTACACAAATGGTGATGAAGAAGCTACTGAAGCTATAGAAACATCATTGAAAGAAGCTGGATACAAGGGGAAATATGTTCTTCAATCGTTTGGTACGTCTGAATTAGGCGGGAAACTGTTGGCAGAGGGAGATAAAATTGAGGCTGATATAGTGACGATGAGCTCTTATTTCATCGAAAGTGCTCAGCAGCAACACTCCATGTTTGAAGACCTAACATTTAGTACAAAACCACTGGAGCAAAATCCAGCCTATTATACGCCGATTTTAGCCAATACAGGTTCAATTTTCGTAAATACCGAAGTACTCAAACAAAAGGGATTACCTATGCCAGCCACAGTGAAAGATTTAACAAAACCAGAGTTTAAAGGGTCCGTCTCGATTCCAAACATATTGGACTCTTCGACAGGGTGGCTGTTAGTTCAAGCAATTATTAGCCAATACGGGGAGGAAGAGGGGAAAAAGGTTCTCCATGATTTAATTGCAAATTGCGGTCCGCATCTTGAAAGCTCAGGCTCGGGTCCAATTAATAAAGTGCAATCTGGGGAAGTGGCTGCAGGTTTTGGTTTGCGCTACCAAGCTGTGATGGCAAAAGAGTCAGGCTTACCGATAAAGTATGTCGATCCGGTTGAGGGGAACTTTTCCTATACAGAATCAGTGGCTGTCGTGAATAAAGACAATGCAACGTCGAGCTTAGCAATGAAAATGGCAGAAACAATCACTAAAGATGCACGACAAGATTTATTGACACATTATCCGGTCGCTCTTTATGAAGGAGAAACGGTGAAAGATATGAACAAACCGGCCCACCCAATGAAATATAAACAACCATTAACAGTTGAACTATTACAGCAGCATCAAGATTACTTTAAATCAGCTAAATAATTCTGTAAGGAGTGAAGGAATATGAATAACTATAAACTTTTAACACCTGGTCCATTGACTACTACAAGTACGGTGAAACAAGAAATGCTTGTTGACCGTTGCACATGGGAGAAGGATTATAAAGAAATTACACAAAAAATCAGATCCCAGCTACTCGAATTAGCATGTGCTGTAAAAGAGGAGTATACCGTTGTACTTATGCAAGGAAGTGGTTCGTTTGTTGTTGAATCGGTGTTGACGACTGCTATATCTAAAAGCGATAAAGTGCTGATTGTAACGAATGGAGCGTATGGTAAACGTATTGTGAAAATGGCACAGTGTATTGGACTGAATTATACGGAATATAGCGTGGAATACAATGAATATCCAAAAGAAGCTGAGATCAGGAGTATCTTAGAAGAAGATCAGGCAATTACACACATTGCAATGGTTCATTGTGAAACAACAACAGGTATTTTAAATCCGATTGAAATGGTTTCAAATCTATCGAAGGAACAAGGAAAAACATTAATTATAGATGCCATGAGTAGCTTTGGCGGAATAGACATCAATGTACCTGAACTGGGAATTGACTATTTAATTAGTAGTGCAAATAAATGTATTCAAGGAATCCCGGGATTTGGATTTGCCATTGCGAAGCTTGATAAACTTTTAGAGTGTGAAGGAAAAGCACGCAGTTTGTCACTGGACCTATATGATCAGTGGAAAGAGATGGATAAGGATGGGAAATGGCGATTCACATCTCCAACACATGTAGTGGCTGCATTTGCTAAAGCGTTAGAGGAGCTAAATGAAGAAGGCGGCATTTCAGCTAGATTTGCACGATATAAAAATAATAATGATAGGTTAAGAGAGTTGATGGGTAAATTGGGCATTCATCCATATATCACACCTGAAAAACAATCTCCTATTATTACAACATTCCTTTTTCCAGATGAACAGTTTAACTTTGAAGATTTCTATTCATTTATTAAAGAGGAAGGCTATGTAATCTATCCGGGAAAGCTGACTGACATAGATACATTCCGGATCGGCAACATCGGTGAAATCTATGAAGAAGATATCCAAAAATTATGTAATATTGTAGAAAAATATATGAAAGTGGTGACAATATGAACAAAGTAGAAGGAGTAATTTTGGATTGGGCTGGGACAGCAGTGGATTTTGGATGTTTTGCGCCAGTAAATGTATTTGTTGATATATTTAAAAATGCTGGTATTGAAGTTACGATGGAAGAAGCAAGGGCTCCAATGGGTATGCTGAAAATTGACCATATCCGTGCTATGCTGACCATGCCTAGAGTATCTGCCTTATGGGAAGAAAAATACGGAAAATCATTTAATGAACAAGATGTTGAAAATTTGTATGCTGAATTCGAGCCAGCACTTATGGCATCATTGTCGGATTATACAGATCCAATTCCAGGAGTTATCGAGACACTGGAAGTATTAAGAAATCAAGGGTTGAGGATAGGGTCGACAACAGGGTATACAAATATGATGATGGACGTCGTCGTACCTAATGCGTTGAAAAAAGGGTATAAGCCAGATTTTTATATTACCCCTGATGAAACAAATTCTATTGGAAGACCATATCCTTATATGATCTATCGAAATATGGAAGAATTAAAGCTATCGGCATCATGGAAAGTAGTAAAAGTAGGCGATACCATTTCAGATATTAAAGAGGGAGTAAATGCAGGAGTTTGGTCAGTTGGAGTCATTATTGGAAGCTCTGAGATGGGATTAAGTTTAGATGAGTTTACTAATCTATCAGAATTTGATAAAGAAAATGTAATCTCTAAAACTGCAAACTCCTTTATGCAAAATGGGGCTGATTTTACAATTAAAACGATGAGTGAACTTCCCGATATTATCGAAAGAATTAATAGTCTTATTTCAGATGGTAAGAGACCTCATACAAATTAAACATTAATGACAGTAAAAAAAGTGTAGCATATACTCTATTCTTGATGGAAATGAGATATGACTGCACTTTTTTTGATTTCTCTTCCTCTGGTGATAACAAAAGGTTCCTTTCTCTTAATTTTATCATAATAAGAGAAAGAGTAATTAAGCGCCAAGAAATCCTTTTCTACCACTGGATTTCCTCCAGAGAAGTTGTAGAGAACCGTAGTGCTCACCAACGTCAAAAACGGATTGATTGGGAAGAATCGAGAGTGTAACAACAATCCCATTGATTGTTTCATACCCGCAATCACGAGAGCGTCTTTTTTATCACTTTTGGACTGAGTGTTATCTCGATTCTCTTTATTTCTTTTTACAAGGTGAGGATTGACCTACGACATCAATCTTTTCGTTAGATTAATCTATGACGACCTGTAGGTCTCATACCGATAATAGTTGTGTCTAAGCCGTTTTTCATCTTTCTTATAAACATCGTGACTTTATTTTAAATCTACACTATATTTTCTTCAATTTTCAATACTGGTGGCTGTTTTTTAAGTCCTTTTGTCAATACAAGTAAATAAATGAAGCCTATTATTAACCAACTTACTCCAAGAACTTTTGAGTGCACATCAAGATTCACAAGTAGTAAAATATCAAGAGCGAGCTCCAATAATAGGAATAATTAAATATAAGACAGTTCCTTTTACCGAACGTTCTCTATTTCTAATATAATAATGAGCAATTACGGCAATATTAACACAAGTATACGCAAGAAACGCCCCGAAATTAATAAATGATGCTACAAGATCTAAACTTAAAAATAAAGCAAGCAAAGAGACAGAACTAATGATCAGTATATTATTTACGGGTGTTCTATATCTCGGATGCAGGGTGCCAAAGAACCTTTCAGGGAACTGTCCATCTCGCCCCATCGTATAGAGGACTCGTGATGCACTTGCCTGGGACGACATGGCACTACCTAATACAGCTAATGCGTAAAGCGCAAGATATACTGAGTACATCGCCTTTCCACCAACAAGTTTAATAATTTCGTAGGCAGCCGAATCAGGATTATTAAATGTGTTATACTCTGGCCATACAAGAAACGAGAAATATGAAACACTTGTAAAGATTAAACCACCACCAAGAGTAATTAAAATAACAGCTCGGGGAATTGTTTTCTTAGGGTTCACTGTCTCTTCCGCAAACGCTGTAACTGATTCAAACCCAAGGAAACAAAAGCATAATAATGCTGCTCCAGCTATTGTATAAGAAAAGGGTTCTTTCGAATTATAGAATGGCTCAAGAGATAAAAGAGTGGCCGTGCTTTCTCCCATAAAAATTTCCTTAATAGAAAAACCTATAAAGATAAGGATAAAAAGAAAAGCAAAAATCGTTATGAATGCGTTTACATTTGTAGCAAACTTCAATCCTTTAATATTAATATAAGTGACGAGCATCAACATACCTGCAATCCAGATGTAACTTGGAATTGTAGGAAAGGCTGCTGAGAAAAAAATACCAAATACTAAATAATTTACCATTGGCATAAATAAATAATCCATTAAGATCACCCATCCGACAAGAAATCCAACAGAGGGATTGATCGATTTTTGCGTATAAACATAAGCAGAACCGGAAGATGGAAACGCAATTGCCATTTTCCCATAACTGTAAGCAGTAAACATCATTACCACTAGAGCAACTATCATTGCCCCCGGAACCATACCGTGGGAAATATTAGCCGCAATACCATACGTAGTAAAAGCTGTGGTTAACCCCATAAATGAAAAACCAAACAACACAACTGGAATGAGTGTAAGTGTTCTATCTGTTTTCCTTAAATTTGACATGTAAAATACTCTCCTCCTTTACCTGATTTAACCTTTTACAAGAAATGGGATCTATATTGTTACTTCCGTAGCTTTTTTAATACGTGGTTTTCTAGAAATCATAAAAAAGTCAGTAAGATGCTAGGGAGCCTAATTTGAATTATCCATGAATTTGTTGTGTAGAACTTATCTCCCCATTCCTCGTAAAGAATTCCGGCTGCAGAATGGATAATTCATTGGAATGTATATTATATCTTATATAATTCCTGGAAAAATCTTCTCGCTAGCATCTTTACTGACTCCTGGAATTTCTTTAGTAGCGACTCGTTCAATATCTTGTATACTGATTTCTATTCATAGAAATGAAACGTAGAAATATGAGATGACTCTAAGGACGTTTTATTATTTGGACAATAGTAACTCTGTATTTATATCTGTATAAGGCATGTTATGATTGATCCCAACTTCGTGATGAACAATTTCACCGTTCAAAGTGCTGATACAATTTCTTACGATTACATCATTTACTATAACGTCCTTCAATCCATTATTCGCAATATTCATAATATATGGGCCGGTTGTCATCAACATCATGTTTGTCGAGGTTTGTGGACATAGAGCCGGCATATTCGGGACACAGTAATGTAGGACTTCTTGTTCATAATATACTGGTTCCTCTAAAGTCGTATAACGTGAGGTTTCAATTATACCCGTTCCTGCAATATCAATAATAATAGAATTAGGTTTCATCTTACTGACCATCTCTCGTGTTATGAGAGGTTCGGTTACCCCTGGCATCGGATAAATTGTATTAATTAAAACATCACTTTGAATAAGTTCTTCGAACATCGTATCTTTATCCCAACACAAAATGTCCACCTGTGGCAACTGATTGTTCAAATAATCAATGCGTTTCATTGATGCTTCCATGATTGTTACATTCAATCCGAGACCCACAGCAACTTGCGCAGTATTGAGTCCAGCATTGCCACCACCAAGTATGAATACTTTGCTCGACGGCAAACCGGCCAGTTTCCGGAGAAGTATTCCCTTTCCACCATAACCATATTGTGCATATTTGACTGCTTCGAGCATTGCTAATGTTCCTGCAATTTCACTCATTGGTTTAATAGTAGGTCTTGTCCCATCAGGTAAAACGATTAATTCCATTGATAATGAAATTGCTTTTGTATCTAGTAATGCCTGTGTCATTTCATGATTAACATCTTCCGCCAAATGAAACCATGCCATTATCATTTGATTTTCTCTAAGAAGACCGTATTCATAGGGTTGAAGTTCCTTCACTTTAACAACAAATTCTGCCTTCTCATAAATGTCGTCAATCGTGTTTACTATTTTTGCTCCAGCCAAAACATATTCCTCGTCACAAAAACCACTAGCTTCCCCTGCCATGCTTTGTATTAGTACTTCATGACCGGAAGCTGTTAATTTTTTTACCCATGTTGGATTTAATCCCACTCTAGTCTCTGCAGTTTTTAATTCTTTAGGAACTCCTACTATCATTGTTCATTCTCCTTTTTATTTGCATTTAATTAATTGAACATTCTAAAATCTTACAGGAAAATGATAACCCTTACATTAGACACGAGGTTAAATTTATATTAGTTTTTTTTTAACCAAGCACGTTTATTTATATCCCTTAGGACAGATCATCTGGACTTTCAAGAATGCAAAATTGGTAAAAGGTGATAATTTTTACATTTTTCATCTAGTGTTTTGGTTGTTTTCAGTTTCAGTACTCCACTGTTATTCTATAGAATAGATTCATGCGCACCTATAATAGATGAAAAAAGGTATAAATGGATACTATTATGAAAGATTCTCAGGTTGATTAAGTTATTTCATCAAAGCACGTAAAAGAACGTACTTATAGACACTGATCGTATTACTTGGGGGTAAACAGAGAAAGGGATCCATATTTTATGGGCTTAGACTTTCTAGTATAGTTATAATATGATACAGCTAACAATTATAAAATGAGGAGGTACATATGCTTACAGTACAAGATGTTCTTAAGCGCTCACTCTTTTCAAAGACGGAGGTAGTTGCAGGGGAAAACGGGCTGCACCGTCAAGTCAAATGGACACATGTCCTTGAAATTCCGTTTTTTGATGATACCATCTTTCAGGGAGGGGAACTGATACTCTCTACCGGGTTTGGGTTTGAATGGAAAGACTCCTCTAATACTTCATTTTTGTTAAATCTTATCGAACGCAACGCCTCATGTTTATGTATAGAACTTGGACATTACTTCGAAAATATTCCTAAAGAAATGATCGAGATGGCAAATGAGTATGACTTTCCGATTATTATTTTCAAAGAATTCATAAACTTCGTCGAAATAGCACAGGATCTACATTCGTTTTTCATTAATGCTCATCATGAGAAGTTGGTTACATTAGATTCGATTTCAAGAGAGTTCCATTCATTGTCACTCACTACTCATGGGTTATCAAATATTCTAAAGTTGTTGCAACAGAAGACAGAAGCACCAATTATCTATCTTCCTATAGATGGAACACCTTTTTCGATTCCAGGATTGAAAAATGACTTTATGGAACAGCTACTCCAAACCATTTACGAAGATAAAGAACACTGGCACGACCGAATTACAAATGATTCGCCCGTTGAATGGAAGGCATTAAACCATACTATTCTTCTCCAACCGATCGGGGCAATGGATCAAATCTGGGCGTACCTTGTTATGGCTTTAGATCGTGAATCGGATGAATTTGATTTCCTAATCCTTGATCGCGCTTCCCTAGCAATCTCACAAGACTTATTGCGCAAACATTATTTGGATGAAAAACGATTGCGTCTAGAATCCACATGGTTAAATGATTTACTTTATAGACGCATCAATAATGAGGAACAAGCAAGGGGATTTATTTCGTTAAAATCTAAACACTCTTGTATACGTTATCGAATTGCAATCATAGATATCGAAGATGTTTTTCATCCGTCTTCATTAAGTTTATCGGATGAAGAAAATGAATCTGCTATTTATCATTATTCTTTAAAAATTCGATCTGGGTTCGGAAAATATTCTTTTACACCCTATATCACTTCAATAAGAAATCAAATTATTGTATTAGCTATTGATCTGGGAACTGCCGATTCCTCTAAGGAACGCTTCTTGAAAGTGATCGATACCTTGCTATATGTTAGAGAAGGTGAATCTAGCCAAATCCGTATAGGCGTTGGGCGACAATACCAGTTACTTTTGGATGCTCATACTGGTTATCGAGAAGCGCAGTTAGCTTTAAATTATCGTTCATTTTCAACAAGTGCCTTTTACGAAGACCTTGGCATATTTCGGCTAATTCAATTAATTCAGCATGATCAAGATACAGCACATTTTATTGAGGACTATCTCTCTCCTTTAATAAACTATGATAAGGAATATGGAACGGAATTGCTTCTGACTTTAACGAAATACTTTGAGTTTGATCGCTCAAAGAAGCTTACGGCTCAAAAATTGCATATTGTAAGACAAACACTCTATCATCGGATGGAAAAAATAAAAAAGATTCTTGATTTTGATTTTGATATGCCGGAGAACAGATTAAACGTTGAAATGGCTTTGAAAGCATATCAACTTATACAACAAGGGGGAGTACCTACGAAGTAGTTATCAACCGCAAAGTAAATGTTATTAAATGTAAAGATGGCTCTAAGAATGCTAACAAAGTGACCATCTTGAAATGGCTTGACATCAACTTACTGTTACAGGAAAAATATTAAAGAGGTAACGCTACATATTCACCAAGCTAATAATATGATTTTTATGTCTCATAGAGGGGGGATTCTAAAACGATTTATTATGGAAGTAGAAGTTGAGGGGGGAGTATATGATTGTCATTGTCCAACCAAAGGGCGCATAGGCAACATTGTGTTCCGCAATATCTCTTATCTACTTTCTAAGAGTAATGATACGAATAGAGAGACCTATCCTGTTAAACTGCTGTATCTATGAATATGGCAGGTTAACTTTAACATTACACCTACAGAAGTAAATCTAATACGTTATTTTGAGATAAAAGCATAATGATATTTACATGTAGGAGTATGTCGTAGCACCCATCATTTTCAAGTTTTATTTCCATATTATAAAAAATAAGATTTCGAACCTATTGGGAATACTTTCTATAATAATATTAAGACTCCGAGGATTAAAAACAATTTAGCAATAATATTCATTGACGTCCCATACCACCTACTCCATTTAACCTAATTTTTCATTCTAATGGTAATACGCCATTTATCATTCATACACTCTTAATGAATGATAAGTTTCAGTAATTGGAAATAAACAACTCTGTTGATTTTTAAAATGAACAGAGTTATTTAACAAAGCCTTATTGTAAAAAGTAAGAAAAGAGTGTACCATTAAATGAGAATGATAATCAATCACAATTGGTTACCGAGGAGTGAGTGTAAATGGAACAGCAAGATTTATTCGATGTAACTGTTATTGGAGGAGGGCCAGCAGGCCTTTACTCCACTTTCTATAGTGGATTAAGAGAAATGAAGACAAAGCTTATTGAATATCAACCACAATTAGGCGGGAAAATTCATGTATATCCAGAGAAAATGATTTGGGACGTGGGAGGGCTGACACCAATTACGGGAGCAAAATTAATTGAACAGCTAGTAGAGCAAGGCTTAACATTTAACCCAGAAGTAGTGTTGAATGAAAAAGTGGAGTCAATCACGCGTAATGAAGAAGGTATTTTTGTATTACTTACTGCTTCAGGCCAAAAGCACTTTTCAAAAACAATAATTGTGGCTGTAGGCGGTGGAATATTGAATCCTCAAAAGCTAGAGATAGATGGGGCCGAAAGGTTTGAAGTCTCTAATTTGAACTACACAGTGAAGTCATTTAAACGATTTAAAGATAAAACAGTGATCATTTCCGGTGGTGGAAATTCTGCAATAGATTGGGCAAATGAATTAGAGCCTATCGCCAAAAAAGTTTATTTAACATACAGAAAAGATAGTTTAGCAGGTCATGAATCACAAGCAACACAATTAATGAACAGTTCCGCAGTTTGTATTTTAAATACTTCGATTACAAAACTAGTAGCCTGTGCTAATCATGAATTAATTGAACATGTTGAATTGACAAATCATGAAACTGGAGAGGTTTCGTACTTGCCCATTGATGAAGTGATTATAAATCATGGATATGAGCGTGATACTTCTCTACTTGAAAATAGTAAAGTGAGTATTGCTAAAGCAGATAATTACTTTATTGCAGGTAATGCTACTAGTGAATCTTCGATAGATGGAATTTACGCCGCTGGGGATATTCTAAAGCACGATGGGAAGTTAAATTTAATAGCAGGTACCTTCCAAGATGCAGCAAATGCTGTAAACAAGGCAAAACAATTTATCCAGCCTGACGCTAATGAAATTGGAATGGTCTCGTCACATAATGAAATCTTTAAAAAGCGCAATAGAGAATTAGTTAAACAAATGATGAAACCATCTAAAATTCTTTAACTGTTAATAAAAGCTCCAGTGCCCTTTTTGGCATGGAGCTTTATTAACTTCTTTTTATAGTGATTCTTTAATAACCTTTTTGTAATGAAAAACGGATAGGATTCCGAAAATCGAATACAATGCCGTGTATAATGCCATGACGATGATCATCGGTGTCCAAACTTCGGTCCCGAATAAGAACCATCCTGATTGGACTGCGAAATAACTGTGAAGCAACCCGACGACTAAAGGAATACCGAAATTGAAAACTTGTTTTGCTTGGATTCCTCTTAGTAAGTCACCTCGAGTGAATCCCAGTTTTCTTAAGATTGTATAATTGGATTTTTCGCCTTCACTTTCATCCATTTGTTTGAAATATAGGATACAACCGGATGTGACGAGGAAGGTTAATCCCAAGAAGCCGACTATGAACATGATAAGGCCCATATTCTTCTTCTGGGTGTTGAACATTTCTAATTGGGAACCATTTCCATATTCTTCTCTGAAACTCATTTTATTGAAAATATCATTCGCCTTTTCAAGTTCAGCTTCATCCTTCACATCAATCCCGATATTCACCGATGATACTTTTTGGATTTTCGGGTTGATATCCTTTTTCAAACGGTCGAATATCGTTTGGTCTACAATGGCAACGGGCAAACCGCCACTCGTAAAATAGTAGGACAAGAAGGTATCATCATTCAATCCCATATATGTTTGCGGAATGACTTCGTGTTTTCCTTTCAGTTCAATCTTTCCGGAATCCTTCAAGGACATGACCTTCTCCATCATATTACTGTATCCGCTGAAAAGGGTCTCATCTTCAGCAAGGTTGATTCCTTTAACGGATTCATCACTGATGACGGGGACAGTCATGATGTCTGGATCAAAGTTTACAGCTTCCAGGCTGGTCTCCATTATTTCCTTTACATTGACATCCACTTGAATGACATCAATCACCTTTTCGTTATAATCGATTTTACTGTCTGATAAAGCTTCTTTGAATGCATCCGCATCTTTCATATTCGTCATGGAAAAATCGGTAGGGATACTGCTTTGTGCACTCTTCTCTGCTGAGTAGTAGGAGATATAGCTTAATGATAATAATCCAATCGCCAAAGCGGAAACGGTCGTGATGATCGTCAATAATACCGCATTCGATTTCATCCGGAACATGATGGATGAAAGGGACAATACTTCATTGATGTTCAAATATCCATTTTTCTTTTTACGGACGATATTAAAAATAAAGCTTACGGAACCTTTATAAAATAGGTAGGTCCCGATGATGACGGATGCCAGAATGAAGACCATGGCCATAAAAAGCTCGGTCATCTCTGAAAAAGCTCCATCGAATAATTTGGATGAAACGACATAGCCAGCAATGATCAGGATGATCCCGAATATCCCGATGATCATTTCGAAAATCGAAACCTTTTTCACTTTTCCTTCCGTCATTGAAGTCACTCTAAATAATGATAAAATGGTCTGCCTTTTAATGAAGGCATAATTCATTAACATGATGAAAAGATAGATGGCGCTAAAAACGAGCACGGTTTGAACAAGCGGCTGAAAAGAAAATTGAAGGGTCGCGATCGCCTGGACACCAGTAATTTTAAATAAAATCATGATGATTAATTTTGAAGCCGCAAACCCTACAAAGATTCCCAGGAATACGGAACAGAAATACAAAATCAGGTTTTCCACACTCAGGATACGGAATATCCTGTTCTTGGTCATGCCTATCAATTGGAATAAGCCAATTTCTTTACTGCGTCTTTTTATGAAAATGCTATTGGCATATAAAAGGAATATGGAAACAATCGCAACAAGCAGGATCGATGCAGCCTTGATGGAGGCGGCCCCTTTCACTGTACCCTCCGTTTTATCCATCGATGGGTCATATTGCAAGGTGACAAAGGCAAAATAAAGGGAAGCGCTGAAGACTAGGGCAAACACATACAGGTAATAGTTCTTCAGATTCTTTTTCAGATTTCGAAAGATGAGTTGATTAATGCTCATTTTGAACCCCTCCCAAAACACCTTGTGTTTTCATGATGTCCTTGAAGAAGGTTTGTCTGGATTCTTCACCTTTATTCAATTGCGTATAGATTTGTCCATCTTTAATGAAAATGACTCGGCTGCAATAACTGGCCGCCACTGGATCATGGGTTACCATGATGATCGTCGCTTTGCGCTTTTTATTCATTTCGCTCAGTTTGTTCAGTAAATCGGAAGCTGATTTGGAGTCTAGCGCCCCAGTCGGTTCATCCGCAAAAATGATGCTTGGATCATGGATGAAAGCCCGTGCTGCAGACGTACGCTGTTTTTGACCACCGGAAATTTCATTTGGGTATTTATCCTTCACTTCATATATGCCCAGTTCCTTCGCCACGGTATCAAACTTTTGTGCGGCTTCATTATTGGGTGTTTTTGTAATGGATAAGGGCAAAAGGATATTTTCTTTGACAGTCAGTGTGTCCAATAAGTTATATTCCTGGAAGATGAAGCCTAAATGGTTCTTTCGAAATTCGGCCAGTTTCTTTTCTTTCATACCGGAAATTTCTTTTCCATCGATTATAATGCTCCCGTTGCTAATCTTATCAATCGAGGAGAGAACATTGAGCAATGTCGTTTTCCCTGAACCTGATGCTCCCATGATACTCACGAATTCGCCTTCTTGGATGTTAATATCCAGTCCTTTTAATACTTCTTGTTTATTAAATTTATTACCATAGCTTTTATGGATTTTTTTCGCTTCTAATATATTCATTTGGATACACTCCTTTTTTTCTATATCCTCATTATAAAAGGCAATGTATTTCTTTTCCTTCGTTTGGACGAACAAAGAATAAAAGCATGTGACACTTTTGTCACATGCTTGTGATATTCACGAAATCATTTCTTTTTGGGAAGCTCAAGGTAACGGTCGTTCCGGTCCCAAGCTCTGATTTTACATCAATGGAGATGAATAGGGACTCAGCAGCATTCTTGGTTAAATATAACCCCATGCCTGTTGCCGCATTGTCACGGTGATTTGTCGTGGATGTAAATCCTTTATCAAATATGCGGGATAAATCCTTTGGGTCGATGCCCCGTCCAGAATCCTTCACTTCAAGAATCGTTTGTTCAGCTTGTTCATGGCTATATATCGTGATATCTGAGTTTTCACTGTATTTGATGGAGTTGGTCAAGAGCTGCCTCATGATGAAGGCCAGCCATTTGGCATCACTAAGCACTTCGGTTACTTCTAAATGAATGTCAAAGCCAATCCCTTTTTGAATGCACCATGATTGCAGCGTTTTAATCTCATCAAAGATTATTGTTTCCAAATCGGTATTCTCAATATACAAATCATTTTCGATGAAAGGAATGCGCCTTTGATGGAGCTGCTGGTCAAGAAGAAGGTGAATGCGCAGCCACTCATAAGTCAAATGGGATTTCAGCATTTCATCATCCAAGCGGTCAATCATTAAGTGCATGGCCGTCAAGGGTGTTTTCACTTCATGAATCCAAGATAATAATTCATCCTTCTCCTGTTCTAAAGTCATTTGACCTTGTGAAGCAGACTGTTTCAAAAATTCGGTTTGATTCATGATGCTGTTTTCAATGATTCTTTCAAAAGGGCTGTCTGGATCGGCTATATTTGTTAAATCAAGATTGTCTTCCCGGTCTTCTAAACTTTTATAGAATTTCGTTTCTATTTTGTAACGGACAATTAAAAAGATACTGAACATAATCATCGATAAAAAGACAATATAGAGGATGGGCTTTAGTGGAATTGCCGTATCAATAAAAGCGACAAAGATGATAAAAAGATGAAGGAGTATATAGAAAATAATCCAACTGAATCTTTCCACTATATATTTTTTAATCATGTAATTGCCTCTTCAACAGCGATGTAGCCCTGTCCAACCTTCGTTTCGATAAAGCGCCCTAAGCCAAGTTCATCAAGTCTTTTCCGTAAACGGTTCACATTGACTGTAAGGGTGTTATCGCTTATGAAACGTTTGTCATCCCATAAGCTGTTGATTAATTCTTCCCGGCTTACGATCTTATTTTTCTGCTCAATGAGCTTTTTCAAGATGAAAATTTCATTTTTCGTCAATTCGATTGTGCCAGTCTCGGCCGATACCGTGTTCTTCTCGTAATCCACAGTTGCGCCGCACCAGGTTTTCAATTCGATCTTTTCGGTATTGTAATTATAGACACGGCGAAGGGTGGCCTGTATCTTTGCGATGAGTACATCGAAATGAAAGGGCTTTTGAATAAAGTCATCAGCTCCAAGCTGCATGGACATCACCATGTCGGTAGGATGATCACGTGAAGATAAAAAGATGATGGGAACATTGGAATGGGTCCGGATCATTCTGCACCAATGAAACCCATCAAACTTTGGCAATTGTATATCAATAATGACTAAATCAGGTTTTATGTCTGTGAATTCCTGAATCACTTTACTAAAATCACTAATCCCATAAATATCATAAGACCATTGCGCTAATCTATCTTTAATCTCGTTGAATAACGTCGTATCATCTTCTATTAATAAGAGTTTAAACAAATGATTCACCACACTTTTTCAGCTTTTTCTTAAAATTATATAGTAAAACCTTTATGGGTTCTATAGAGTGGGAGCATTTTAGTACCAGCACTTGGGAAAAAACAATGAATGTATTGCCGATAAGGGTCTGTGGAACGAATCAAACGGATTGAGAAATACCGTGACATGGGCGACTATTAACGGTTGTATGGATAACACTAGTATATTAGAATGGACCATAACGAATGGAGGAAATGAAATTATGTCTGATTTTCCAAATTGCCCAAAATGTAATTCAGAATACACGTACGAAGATGGAAGTCTTTTTGTTTGTCCAGAATGTGCTCATGAGTGGACTTTAGAATTAGAAACTGAAAATAGTGATAAAAAAATTATCAAAGATGCAAATGGAAATGTCTTAAACGATGGTGATTCTGTAACAGTAATTAAAGACCTTAAAGTAAAAGGGAGTTCATCAGTCCTGAAAATAGGTACAAAAGTAAAAAGTATACGTTTGGTTGATGGAGATCATGATATAGATTGCAAAATTGACGGATTTGGAGCTATGAAATTAAAATCTGAATTTGTTAAAAAGGTATAAAAGCAGTTTTTTTTATGCAACTGAACCGAAAATGTTTTCTATTATCAATTCTGGTAGATATTCAAATTCTACCAGGATTTTTTTAGTTTCTGAAAAGTTTCACTATTGGAGGAATAGTTGTAAAAAAATAGATGGAGAGTTTTCATGGCAGTCTATACGGCAAACGAGGCGTGATTATTTACGGAAGATTCTATCATTCTTCTCAGTTATAAGGTCTAGCGGGCAATCTTGTACTCGGCATTTTACAGGGGCTTTATCTTAACTTTTTGTATTGAAAATGCAGGATGAAAAGAGGGTCGAAAAGTTCGTAATTTCCAAAATAAACAAAATCCAGATATATATTTAAACATTCATTGTTTTCCTGTAAAATAATTTTATATGGCAGAAACTCTGTCAAATTTCTTGTCAAATTATTTAGGAAGCTTGAGGGAAACGTAAATTATGGATTTTGAAAAAAATCTTGAGAAAAGTTGGAATAATCAACCAAACATAGGATTAAAAGCTTATTTAAAGAAAATGAAGGGCGAAACTAGAGATAAAGACAGAATTGATTATATTGATTCCTTTGTTTCAGCTATAGGTGGACTCATTGCTATTATTATCATTAGTTTTGTAGCTGTTTATTTAGGATATCCTATGGCATTAGCTCCTCTAGGTGCAAGCTGTGTAATTGTATTTGGTGCCCATAAAGGTATCTTGTCTCAACCTCGTAACGTTATTGGAGGACATTTAATTTCTACCACTTCAGCACTTATTATTTGGAGCATATTTGGTAAGAGTCTATTCATTATTGGTCTAGTATTAGCTATTGTATTATTAATAATGACTCTTACAAAAACTGTTCATCCTCCCGCAGCAGCAAGTGCCCTTGTTGCTGTTAATTCTCAAGCTGGATGGGGATTCCTTATTTCGATTGCAATAGGAACTATATTATTAGTTTTTATATCAATGATCTATAATAACTTATTTCAAGCAAGACAGTATCCAAAACACTGGTTATGAGACTAATAATGTATATAAACTGAGATAACTAATATGATTAGTTATCAGATGATGTTTATTAAAAATTGCTCTTTTAGCTTAATTATCTGGATTTTACTAGTCTCGCAAGTTTAAAAAAATGATACGGATAAAAATAAAAAGCCATTTCCATATGCTAAAGGTTGGGACCTTTAGCATATGGAAATGGCTTAACCCTGTTTGTCTGATAAATCATTCATAAATCACGTTTGAGATATACAATAGGATTAAAGAGGGTACTAATTTAAAAAAAGGAATTAATTAACAATATAAAGATGAGCAAGTACTTAATAAAGTATCTTGCTCACCAGGTTGTGAAATATAATAATCTTAATATACTTTGTCACCGTTAAAGATTGAATTTTTAACTACAACATAATCTACATTACGGATTGCTTCTAACTTGTTTCCTCCAGCATAAGAAATAGAGGACTGAAGATCTTGCTCCATTTCTTTCAATGTATCTTCTAAAGATCCTTTGTGCTCGACAAACATTTTTTTGCCTTCAACATTCTTCTTTTCACCTTTTTGGAATTCCGAAGCTGAACCAAAGTATTCTTTAAAGGCCTTTCCATCTTTCTCAATTGTTTCTCCTGGAGATTCTTCATGTCCAGCAAATAATGAACCAATCATAACCATAGAGGCACCGAATCTAATTGATTTAGCTATATCACCATGTGTGCGAATGCCTCCGTCAGCAATAATAGGTTTACTTGCTGCTTTTGCACACCAACGAAGTGCAGCTAATTGCCAGCCACCAGTTCCAAATCCAGTTTTAATTTTAGTGATACATACTTTCCCTGGTCCAATGCCTACTTTTGTAGCATCAGCACCAGCATGCTCTAATTCTCTTACTGCTTCTGGAGTTCCCACATTTCCTGCAATAACAAAAGTATCAGGTAAGTGTTTTTTAATATGCTGAATCATATTTATAACAGCAGTGGAATGACCATGTGCGATATCTATCGTAATGAATTCTGGTATAACATGTTCATTTGATAATTGTTGTATGAAACCATACTCTTCTTCTTTGACGCCCACACTAATAGATGCGATTAATTCACGTGAGTGCATATCTTTAATAAATGAGTGTCTCTTTTCTGGTTCGAAACGATGCATCACATAGAAGTAACCATTCTCCGCTAAGTAAATGGCAACCTTTTCGTCTATAATTGTTTGCATATTTGCAGGGACCACAGGTAACCTAAATGTATGTCTACCTAAGGTTACAGTTGTATCACACTCAGAACGGCTATTTACTATACATTTTGCAGGAATTAATTGAATATCTTCATAATCAAACACGTTTTCCATGATATGCACCTCTATATACGAATGTTTTTATATTTTTATATTAAAATTGTTCGCCCACTAGGTAATGTACATCATTTTTCTCAGTAAGTCAAAATTTTTAATAGTTATATTGTGTGTCACTTCAAAAAAGTTATGACAAATTGATAGACAGAGGGGTAACTTAAACGTATATCATCGTATTATTGACATAGAGGAAACTGGTATTTGGTCGTATATTGAATAGACAAAGAATCCAAAAAAAATTAGAATGTTAAAACAGCTGATGAAGAGTCTAAGGTGACATTGCGATTGAAGGGATTACATAATATTGAATTTAAAATCTTGTATCTGTTTGGTATGCCTTTGCTCATGTAAGGATAATAATTCAATCCATTGATCCAATGATAGGTCCCCGAACATGGGATGTTTGGCTTTCTTTTTAGTTAAAACAATATCTTTATCCATTTCATAAAGAACCTGCAATAGTTGATCCCTTGATTCAGCCAGTAAATCTATAATTTTTGATAATTGAAAAGGTTTTTGTGATGGTAAAACGATGTCAGGAGATTTGAATTTTTTTTTCATATCAGAAATTAAGTAAATATTTTTTTGAATGATATTTTTGTAATCCTTATCCCGAATACCTCTGGCTATAGCTTCAGTAATTGCCTGTTCAGAAAGATATAAGTGATGGCAAATTTGGGCGATGCTCCATATATCAGGAACAGGTTTGTGATTTAGTGTCTTGTCCTCCAATTCTGTAATTTCCTCTATTAGCTGGTTTCTCGATTCGAATAATAAATCATACTCTATAAAATTCATACGAACCTCCCCCTTATATGACACCTCGTTTTTGAATGTATCACTCGAACACGTTTTTCATGATACGTACGACTGAATCCGAAAGGTATACTCATTTTATATTAAAAATCGTTCGTCTATTAGGTGGTTTCCCTGATTTATTCTAAGGGAGTCAAAATTTCAAAAAAGTGTTTTTTATCTATTAATAATCTTAACAGATTTGAAGCATTTTTAGAAAAAAATGGATAGATGGACAGAAGAGTGATTAAACATAAACCAACGTAAAATGAACATAGAGAAAACGGACATCTAATGTATAATAGGTGTATAAAAATTCATAAAACGATTGTTTTGATAGGATGATCTGAGAAAGAGCGTGTGAAAGATTCTAGAGGTGAGACGAAGAAAGGGGGCGATTTTAGAATAGGCCATGTTTTTGTGGCGCATCGTCTCTATAATTATGGTTTGAGGGAGGAAATCAGAACTGTATTAGATCTGTTCCTCCAGACTTTTTACTTTACTTTAAATATACTATCCATAAGTTTATAACAAGGGGAAGCTAGGGTTATACCTGCAAATGGCGCATTACTTTTTCAACTGAAATCTTAACTGGATTGAAACCTTTGGCATTCCATAATAATAGACCTTGGTTGAGGGATATATAGTAAATGGCCAGTTCCATCGGGTCACCATCTATAAAGATTCCATCACGCTGCCCGTTACTGATAATACGGGCTATCCCATTCATAGCTATGGTATATTTTTGGTTTAATTCTTGTTTAACTTCATCAGAGAGCGAATCAGATTGTTGGGCCTCAATAACAAGAATACGACGATCTTGTGCTTGTTCTGGTGATCCGGAAAATGTAAGCTCAGTGAACCATGCAAGTTGATCCCAGGGTGTGCCCTTTCTATTTTCGGCTTCCTTCACTGTTTCAATAAACTGGTCTAGTATGTTCATAATAAGAGACAAATAAATATTTTCTTTTGACTGGAAGTAATGGTAGAAAAGTCCATGACTTAATTTTACAGATGAAGTAATATCACTAATTTTAGTTGCTGCAAAACCCTTGCGTGCGAAAACCTTCAAGGCAGCTTTACTGATTTCTTCATAGCGTTGATCCCGTATTATTTTAAATTGTTCATCACTCTTAGGTGCCATCATTTCATTCCTCGCTTGCTGTATATTATTTCATTAATGTTGCATATTTAGATGTGTTTATAAGAAAAATCTGCAGATTGGTAAATGAATATAACTTCTCGTGATTCACTTTCTTTTCTTAATGAATACCGTATCATATAAGTTTAGCTTTTATAACAAAAAAAATCGAAGTTTTTTTGCTTATTTATAGTATTTTCGAAAGCCTTATCATTTGTTAATTGGGTATAATTGGAAGGGTTAATTAGGAGTCTTCTTTTTTATTCTCAATCTTTCATCCCTAGTGAAAGAATAGTCATTCATACATTCTCATGATTACATTTTTTTGGTTGACTAACAAGTCAAATTTTTGATTGACTTGTTAGTCAACGTTATATATTATTGGTTCATGCTAATGTGCGTATTCACGATTCGTATGAAAAAAGTATGAATAAAAGATATATGCATAGAGAAGCAGATCAGTTCGCTAGAAAATACATGTAAAAAAGGGGATAGAAAAATGGGTAGACTACAAGGGAAAACCGCTATCATTACAGGGGCAGCTGGCGGCATTGGTAAAGGTATGGCGATGGCTTTTGTTAAAGAAGGAGCAAAAGTTGCAATCATTGATTTAAACGAAGAGCTTGGTAACCAAACTATAAAAGAATTACAAGAATATCAACCAGAATCCATTTTCATTCAGGCTAATCTTGCAGAGCATGACAAATTGGGTGCTATCGTAAAAGAAGTGGCTGATAAATTCGGGAAAATAGATATCTTGGTGAATAATGCACATGCATCAAGAATGGCTTCTATTGCTGATACAACACAAAAAGAATTGGATTTATCTTTTAATACAGGATTCTATCCAACATTCTACTTCATGCAAGCAGCATTGCCTTACTTAAAAGAAACACAAGGGAAAATCATTAACTTTGCATCTGGAGCTGGGATTAATGGAGATGCTAATCAAGGTTCATATGCGGCTGCAAAAGAAGCAATTCGTGGAATTACCCGTGTAGCGGCTAATGAATTTGGTCCATTTGGCATCAATGTAAACATCATTGCTCCAATTGCTAAATCACCTGGAATGCTTCAATGGGCAGAAGACCAACCTGAATATTATCAAAACATGCTTGCTAAAATTCCTTTAAGAAGACTTGGCGAACTTGAAAGTGATATCGGACGTACAGCCGTTTTCTTAGCAAGCGATGATTCTGATTATATTACTGGTCAAACAATCATGGTTGATGGTGGATCTATCAAATTACGTTAATGGATTGTTGATTTGGTAAGTGAATATATTACACAATAAAGATAATGACTAGTTAATAACCAGTAGTGTTATTTATAATCGATAACGCTACTGGCTTTTATTGCGGAAATTTTGGCATAAAACGAGAAGTAGGGGGACACACATCAATGAGTCAGAAGAAAAAAATTCACTATGCTTGGTGGATTTTAGCAGGCTTAGCTATTATGGTCGGTATTGCAAAAGGCGGTATTATGACTGCAGGTGGATTGTTTTTAACACCTGTTACAGAGGATTTAAGCATTGGAATGGGAAGCTTATCCTTGTACTTTAGTATTTCATCAATTGTCACCATGATTTTCCTTCCAATTGCAGGTAAAATGATGGCGAAATATGATATTAGAATGATATTAGTAATAGGAGTTATTTTACAAGCAGGATCATTTGCGATGTTTGGATTAATGAATTCTGTGTGGGGTTGGTACTTGTTCTGTATCCCTATGTCAATTGGTTCCATTTTTGTTTGCCAAATGGCTGGTCCAGTATTAATTAATAACTGGTTTAAAAAGCATAATGGCTTGGCAATGGGAATTATGGTAGCCTCAGGTGGCTTATTCGGAGCAATTCTTCAACCTATGGCGGGTAACTTAATTGATAGCCAAGGCTGGAGAAATACTTATATTATTTTAGGAGTATTAGTAATGGCGATCGTTATACCAATCGTACTCTTAACGATCAGAATGGCCCCACAACAAAAAGGCTTACAACCACTTGGAGTGGACGAAGTAAAAAGTGATGAAAAAACAATTCCTAAAGCAGTAACAAGTAAAGGAGTTACTGCAGTTGTAGCAAGAAAATCCTCTGCATTTTATGCATTACTTCTATTTTTCTTCTTTATCACGGCTATAGGAAGCTTTGGTCAACATGTTGCACCATTCGCAATGGGATTGGGCTATGATGTTACATTCGCAGGTAATGCAATGGGGGGCTGGTCGCTTGGTGTGTTATTAGGAGCTTTATCCTTCGGAATATTATCTGATAAAATTGGTGCGAAAAATACAGCACTCTTTGCGATGATTTTAGGTTTAGTTCCAATTGGAATACTTTTAGCAATTCCAGAAAACTCTGCGATGTTTACGTTGGCAATTGCTATCTATGGATTTGTAGTTGCATCTATCGGTACATTAGGACCGCTACTAACAACAGCTTTGTTTGGTAATAAAGAATACAGTGAAATCTATGCTTCTGCTGTGATTGGATTAGCAGTAGCGGGGATTGTCGCTTTACCAGGATACGGATATATCTTTGAATTTACAGGTAGCTATACATCAGTACTGGTTGCAATTGCTTTTATGTTGACTATCAATTTAGTATTGATTATCCTAGCATTCAAAGGTAAAAAGAAACTCGAAGAAGCTGGGCTTTGGAACTAATTACCTCTAAACTATAACACCGTTAATATTCCTTAAAGCAATGATAATAGAAAAGGCGGGAGATTAATTCTCTCGTCTTTTTTTGACTCTTAAATAAATATTTTCACTAGATAGATTTGAAAATAAAAGTATACTTTCATAATTTGAACAGGAAAAGTTGCGAATGAAATGGGGAACTTTTACACTAAAGATATACAATATTAAATTTGACGGGTGGATCTTGATGGCTAAAACAATAGTTGAAAAATTGAATTTACAAAAATATAAAAAGGTGGCAGTCTTGCATTTACCAGATGGTGCAGATTATTTAGCGGAGTTAGCGGAATATGATACAGAGCTTTCTAAAAGTACGTATGATCTTATATTTGCTTTTGTATTAGATATGGAGTCTTTAAAAGGAATCGTAAACAAGGTAATTGAAAAAAATTATCTGAATAAAAGCGGCTATATCTTTTTGGCTTATCCCAAGAAGGGGAATAAAGTGTATCCAACGTTTATTCATCGTGATGATTTATTAGCTGGGCTAGGTGCAGATGAAAATGGTTATATTGGTTCGAGTAACATTAAGTTTGCACGTATGGTTGGATTAGATGATGTCTTTACGGTTGTCGGTCTAAAAGAAGATTCCCGAAACAAGAATCAACCATCTTCCAAAGCAAGTCAATGTGTAGATGATTATATCGCGATGATTCAGGATATAGAGAAAGATTTGCAGGATTCTCCGGATTTACTTGCGTTCTATCAATCACTCACTCCAGGGTACCGTAAAGATTGGGCACGTTATGTGTATAGTGCAAAACAAGAAGCGACAAAAGTAAAACGACGTGAAGAAATGAAAATGATTCTTGGAGAGGGTTATAAGAGTCGGGATTTATATAGAAGAGATAAATAAGTGTATTACGATGCCTTCTACTTTTCTTCTTCTGTAGTTCATCATGCATGAGCTTAGCTAGAATCTGTAAACCTTACCATAAATAAAGAAAGCTCCAACCTGAAACAGAGAGACTAGTTCACTCTCTGTTTTTTGTCATGTTCACTCTATCAAAGGCATATACTAGACCAAATTAAAATTTCAAATCGTAATAATTATGATTTGTAAAGGTGGTTGAAAAATGCTTTTGAAACGATACACGGGCAATCTGCTGTTATTGATTCTGCTGTTTTTGCTACTTGCATTCTTTTTTCTAGGCGATGTGTTTATTCCAAAAGCACTTGATTTCTCAGCCTACCCGATGCTTCATTCGGTGTTGGTTATCTTTTTGGGGTTGTTTTTAGAATCGATTCCTTTTCTGTTCTTGGGTGCAATTGCATCTTCGTTTATCCAGTTGTTTGTTAGTGAAGAAATCATTCAGCGGATGATTCCAAAAAGACCTCTTACGGCTATTTTTGCTGCGATTGCGGCGGCACTGATTATCCCGGTTTGCGAGTGTGCAATCATACCGGTCGTGCGAAGGTTAATTGTGAAGGGTGTCCCGGTTCATGCAGGTGTTGTTTTACTCGTTACCGCCCCAATCTTAAATGTCATCGTGTTCGGCTCAACTTATTATGCCTTTCAGAATAACCCGTCCATTCTATACGGAAGAATCATTCTCTGTGTTATTACGGCCGTTATTGTAGGTTTATTTATTTATATCTTCTGCAGTAAAGACGTGGTAAAAGAAGATAGGATAGAACTTGTTCATAAGCATGATCACGTTACTCCTGGGCCTAGTAAATGGACAAGCTTCATCGATCACACTTCACAGGAATTTTTTATGGTCGGCAGATACTTTATCATAGGCGCCTTGTTTGCCAGTGTATTTCAAGTTTTAATGGATCGGACTATTCTGGCCGATATCGGTCAGACACCGATTCAAGGAACAGCACTGATGATGGGAATAGCGTTTGTACTTTCGCTCTGTTCATCAGCAGATGCATTCGTTGCCGCTTCCTTTTCTCATAGTTTTCTACCGGGATCTATCCTTGGTTTCCTTGTATTTGGTCCAATGCTGGATTTGAAAAATGTTCTGATTATGCTGTCCTGTTTTAAACGGAGCTTTGTCGTCACATATGTACTGCTTGTTTTCGCAGTCGTCTTCAGTCTGTGTCTGCTCGCAGGTGTAATGATAAGTAAGGGGGGCTTCTAATGAAAAGTTTTTTTATCCAAAGACTTGAGGGACTGCTGCTACTTGGATTGGGTCTTATGATTTTTAAATTGTACGTTTCTGGTCATTTAACGAAATTAATTGCACCCAAAATGGTTCCATATGCGTTGGCTGCGCTTTTTGCTTTTTTAGGAATCAGTCTTCTGCGTATGAAAAAACAAAAACAGAGCCTGCATAATTGTGAGTGTGAATCCCATAGCGAGTCTTCACCGGCCATGAAAGTCCTGAAATATAGTTTGTTCTTCATTCCGATTATGCTTGGCTTCATTTTGACGGACTTTACATTGAGCGGAGAAGTGCTGGCAAAAAGAGGGATGGTTCAGCAACAGACTCCCTTAGTAAGTTCATACGATGCAGGGAAACACGTGAACAGTGAAAAGATTTCTGTCACAGATGACAATTACTTTGAAGTTTTGGATGATTTGCTGAACAACCTCGATACAATCGAGGGGAAGGAAATAGAGCTTTCCGGGTTTATTTATCGTGAAGATTCATTTAAAGAAAAACGAATGGCAATCGCCCGTCTCTCCATGTCCTGCTGTGTGGTCGACGCGACGTTATACGGCTATATGGTCAATGGAAATGTGAAAAATATGAAGACGAATGATTGGTACACCATTACAGGTACATTAAAAAAAGGGAGTTATAAAGGTGAAGCGGTACCGGTTATTGATTTAAAAGAGTCGAAGAAAATAAAGGCACCGGAAGAAGCTTATTTGTATGAAAATGTGGAGATTATTCAATAGATTGCTATGGGATATTGTTCCTTTTTATGGAGTGTGTTAAAATGCTTTGTAATTAGGGGTGGATAAAAATAGAAAAAGGAAAACCCTTTATGAATTCACAACTTCATCATCATACATAGTAGCTTTGCTATCCGATTGCTGAAAAATCGTGAATAGGAAAGCTATTTATCATGAACCGTATTTGATTAGAATAAATCGGCTGACATTCAGTTTGTTGAACCTAACTCTACTTCTTTAAAAGGTTCTAGAAGTAGTTATTAATTAGTGATGAAAATTATTGAAAGAAGGTACAATATTGAAACGAAATTCACTTATTATAGGAATAATAGTATTAATAATTATTTGTATAGGAGCATGGAGCTTGTTTAGAAAAAATACTACTGAAACAGATGCGATCTATCTAGACATTGCAAAATTAGAGGGTAACACTTTCACTACTAATGGAAATTTCACTGGAGGAGCCATGAAATATAGTGGCTATAAGTATAAAATAGATGGTGAAAACATGTATTTATATATAAATAACCGTCTATTGATTGGTGAATCCGGTGATTTTTTAATCAAAATTAGAGATGAGAATTTACAAAATGTAGAGAAAGTTTATTTACAAGGTCAAGATAAATCTGATTTATATCAAATTTGGCCGAATCAGGAAGACTAAACGTAACACTGCCAACACTCAAATTGAAGTGTTGGCAGTGTTTTTAATTTCTATTATCAAGCTGTTTACCTTAGTAGAAACTAGCATTATTGTTTACATAAACCTCTTTATCGGCATTGAACATGCAATCTCAAGTTGTTATCTTCCTAGATACACAATATCTGGATCATTCACTGACCCCAGATCTACATCCTCCATTCCGACTGTTGAAGGATAACGCAATTCATGCTTGTGAAATTCCCTTGAAAAGATCATAGATAGGATCCTCAATTTTTGGACTGTTGAAAATCAACAGTCCAAAAAACACTAATTACGCACTCACAATAAAAATCACTGAAAGGATAAAATAAGTAAGTTTGATATCAAAAATCTTGGTGTTCCCATTACAAAATGATCAATCTTTTTTACTAAAGCATTCTTTTTGTTTATTTATCAGCGTATTAGAATTAAATTCCGATCAATAATATTCCAAAATTAAGACCCCTGTCAGCCCATCTGTTAATAATTTAAGATATCGTGAATATGCTAGTGTTTGCCTAGTATATTATCAAAGGTAATATCAGTTTTCCTAATGCTCTTTTCATTATTTTTTCATTCTTTCCAGAACTTCATCGCTTTTTTATTAGAGGTATAGATGGTCACATGTTTTAGTATTGCTAAGTGTTTATAAGATTCTCCTTCTTCCTTTACGAAGCTCTTCATGCTGTTTTTCAACACGATTTAATAGTTTATTAACTTCAAGAAAATCAATTTTTTCTTTCGGTATATCTTCGCTGAATTTGAATTAAAGAAAAACACAATTCAATAAATTTTTTTACAGCGACAGCTCATCCCTGATAATAAACAGGGTGCAATTATACATAGATTAAAATCTATGTTTTTCGAACCAAATAAAGTTGGTTGATTGCTAAAGCAAAGTTGGAATAAAACGGACCAATCCCTCGGTAATTTACACTTTTCGTCATCAGCTGAATCAACGAAAACTAAGAGCTGTAGTAAGAAAAACTGACCCAACATAGTTGTGGTACTAGGCAAAGCCTAGTAATTTTATGGGTACAAACTATTTATTCAACTGGGTTTACATGGGACTCAACTTTTAACCAAGTGGGCAGACTTGGGGTATTGTTCCTTTTTATGGAGTGTGTTAAAATACTTTGTAATTAGGGGTGGATGAAAATGGAAGAAGGAAAAACCTTTATGAATTCACAACTTCATCATCATACACAGTAGCTTTGCTATCCGATTGCTGAAAAATCGTGAATAGGAAAGCTATTTATTATGAACCGTATTTGATTAGTAAGTTAATCAGATGCGGTTTTTTTATTTTTTCTAACAAAAGGAGGAGTTTTAATGAAGAAGATGGCTTATCAAAATGTAAAAGGTACACAGGATTATTTACCACAAGATGAAGCAATTCGTAATCAGGTTAAAAGGACTTTAGAGGATGTTTTCCTTCTTTATGGCTGTCAGTCAATTGAAACACCAATTTTGAATTATACAGAATTACTTGCTTCGAAATATGGAGGAGGAGCGGAAATATTAAAAGAAATGTACACACTGACTGATCAGGGCAAACGGGAATTAGCCCTTCGTTATGACTTAACCATTCCTTTTGCAAAGGTCGTCGCAATGAACCCAGGAATAAGGAAGCCGTTTAAGCGGTATGAAATCGGAAAAGTGTTTCGTGATGGACCAATTAAGGCAGGGAGGTTTCGTGAGTTCACCCAATGCGATGTTGATATAGTTGGCGTGGAATCACAGGCGGCGGAGGCAGAGCTAATGATGATGGCGATTGAGGCCTTTCAGAAGTTGGGTTTAGATGTGCGTATTCAATATAACAACCGGAAGCTATTAGCGGGCATGCTTGAAGTGCTGGGTGTCCCTAAGTCTGAAATAGCTGATGTGACACTAACTTTGGATAAACTTGAAAAAATATCGATAGAGGGTGTTTCACAAGAGTTAGAGAGAAAACAAGTGGCAGTTGAAACGATAAATGCAATTAGAAGTTGGCTAAAAATAGGGAAAACAATCGATTTGAATTTCTTCAAAGGCTTGGCGACAGATAATATTCTACTCCAAGAAGGAGTAAAGGAATTATCGGAGTTAAAAGGATTATTGAAATACTTACAACTTGAGGATATCTGCATCTTTAATCCATTTTTAGCTAGAGGACTTGAGATATACACTGGAACGGTATATGAAATTTTTCTTGCTGACGGCGAATTAAAGTCGAGTATTGGAAGTGGAGGAAGATATGACAATGCAATCGGCGGGCTTGCAGGTACAAATGATAAAGTCTCAACTGTAGGTATTTCTTTTGGTCTGGATGTGATTTTAACTGCTTTGAAAAGTACAAATCAAACAAAAAATGTTTCTAATCTTGACTACTATATTATTCCAATTGGTATGGAGAAAGAAGCATTAGGTGTGGCCAAAGAATACCGCCAAAAGGGATACAAAGTGGAAGTCGAATTAACTGGCAAAAAGATAAGTAAGGCATTGGATAGGGCGAACAAAGAAGGGATTCAGGCTGTCATGATAATTGGGGAAAATGAGGTGAACGAGAATATCATTAAATTAAAGGATTTGAAAACCGGGGAAGAGGCATCACTTCCGTTTATGTTTTGACAACTTACAATGACATGTTTCTCAGTTTTTTCATAGCATAATGGGAAAAGGAACAGGGAGGTTTTTATACATGTATGGGTACGAAACGTATGAAGATGATTGGAGTAGACAGCAGAATAAATTAGTCCGTCAGCTTGAAAAGGCGATAAATGGCGAGTACAGCGCCATCCAGTGTTACGAGAAATTAGCTGAATTAGCACCGGATGAGAAGCAGCGGAAGCGGATTATGGAAATTAGGGAAGATGAGGTCAAGCATTTTCAGAGATTTGCTCAGATTTATACCAGTTTGACGGGGGTGCAGCCACAGCCTAAAGTGACGGAATCGTGCCCTGAGTCCTATAGAGACGGGGTGGAATTTGCGTTCCAGGATGAGCAGGAAACCGTAGATTTTTATAGAGAAGTGGCAGATGGTGCGGCTGATCGATCCGTAATCAAGGCATTCAATCGTGCTGCCGCCGATGAGCAAAATCATGCCGTGTGGTTTTTATATTACTTAGTCGGCTTAAAAGGATGATTAATTCTTATGAGGGTCGAATTAATTGCGTGAGGGACGAATTATCCTTTTGAAGGTCGAATTATTTGCGTGAAGGACGAATTATCCTTCCCAACGGTCGAATTAATCCATTTACAGCTTATGCTGCAATCATACAAAAAAAATAAGCTAGGAAAAATCCTAGCTTATTTATTAATTATGCTGCAAAATCCAACTCTGTAAAAGCGTCACTTTTTCGCAGACAACTTCTGGTTCATAATAGCAGGACTCTTTGACGCTTTTGGCGAAATCGTCAGTGAAATTATCCCGCATAAGAGTAGTCCAACACCAAACCAAGACATTAGAGTCAAGCTCTCTCCGATGAGGAATACGCCTAGAAGCGCGGCTGTCAGAGGCTCAGCGAGTGACAGGGAAACGGCTGTTGATGATGGAACAGATAAAAGCCCTTTATTAAAAAGTAAGTAGGCAACTGCGGTAGCGAGAAGACCAAGATGGAGGCTGACGGCCAACCCGTTTGTGGTTCCTATCCAGCTGATATCAAATATAAATAACATAGGTGCTAAAAGCAGGGCGCTGAAACAAAAGATGACCGCAGCGGTTGCTTCTGGAGGCTGTTTATCCAAAATCTTTTTACTTACCAGTGTGTATACTGTAAAGGAAGCCCCAGCACCAAGCGCAAGCAAGGCACCTACTGGATCAATGGTAACAGAACCTTGATTGGAAAAAAGAAGCAAACATCCGGCAATTGATAAACCTGTTGCCATCCACCATCTCGGGGATGGACGTTTTTTACCAAATAGCCATTCAAGGAAGCCGGCGATAATAGGGGCGCTGCTAAGTGTAATAATGGTTCCGATGGCGATTCCGGTCATGCTGACAGCTGTGAAAAATAGTGGTTGATAACAGGCCATACCTAGCGTCGCCAAAATGGTTTCTTTTATTGGCCAATTGTGTAGAGTTATTTTTTTTTGCCAGATTGCAATGACCAATAAGGCAGTACCACCAACAGCCAGGCGGACGGAACCAATCGCAATTGGGTGGGCGTCATCAGGGGCGAAAGATTGAGCTGTTCCGGTTGTTCCCCAAAGCATAGCGCCAAGTATGACGAGTAAATATGGGTATTTACCATTCATGAACGTTCTCCTGTCATTAAAGATTTAAAATTCAGACTATAAAAGTATATCAATAATGCTCTCTTTATCAAATAGGCTGGGGTCATTTGTTCGGAAGAACGGAACATAGTATAATGGCCTTACATATATCATGTGAAAAGTGGAGATAGGATTTGTAAGGGGGGATAAGCATGTCTTCAGGTAATCGAAATAATCAAATTGGGCCGCCGCGATTTGCTATTGCCATTCACTCACTGGTTTGGCTTGCTCAAAGCGGGAAGCTTTTGACGAGTTCAGCGATAGCTTCGAAGGTGAATTCACATGCGACGTTTTTACGCCGAGTGATGGCTCAGCTTGCTGTTGCAGGGATTGTCGAAACAAAGGAAGGGCGCGATGGTGGATATAGTTTGAAAGTGCCTGCCTCTCAGCTGACTTTAGCGGATGTGTATCAAGCCGTACGCCCAGAATGTCTTGTTTGTATGGAAACGAGTGAATGCGGCGAAGTTGGGAAGCAGTTGGATACGGCTTTGGAAGAAATCATGAATGAAGCAGAACAGGAAACATTGCGCCTATTAAAGGGGTATACGTTAGAAGAGTTTATGAAAAAAGTCGACTTTGCCAATTTTGAAAAAGAGTGTCTAGGGTAATATCCTTGCAAGAGGATACCCAAGATTATATAATGTGCTTAATGTGATTGCATTAAATGAAGGGGGTTTTTACATGAAGGTAGAAATTTGGTCTGATTATCAATGTCCGTTTTGTTATATAGGAAAGCGTCGGTTCGAGGAGGCCTTGAGCCAATTTGAAAATAAAAATCAGGTAGAGGTTTCGTTTCGCAGTTTTGAGTTGAACCCGGAGGCTGAACGTGATATTAAGATGACCTCGAATGAAATGCTTGCGAAGAAATATGGCATGTCGCAAGCGGAAGTAGAAGCGAGCAGCCAAAATCTGACCCAACAGGCTAAAGAATTGGGACTCGATTATCATTTTGACAAGGTGGTCTTAACGAATTCGTTTGATGCTCACCGCTTGATGCATTTTGCTGAATCAAAAGGTAAAGATAATGAAATGAATGAACGCCTTTTTAAAGCATACTTTACGGAAGGCAAACATATTGGTGATCATGCTACATTGGCTAGTTTGGCTGAAGAGGCCGGCCTTGAAAAGTCTGAGGCAGAAACCATGCTAGCAGGCACTGCATTCACGGCGGAGGTTAGAGGGAACGAGCAAGAAGGAAGCCTGCTTGGAATTACAGGTGTCCCATTCTTCGTCATTAATCGCAAGTATGGCATCTCAGGAGCTCAGCCAACAGAGGCGTTCCTGGATACGCTGAAAAAGGTATGGGCTGAGGAAAATCCGCTTCAAATGGTGAATGATCCAGCAACAGGTGAAGCTTGTACGGACGGTTCTTGTAACGTACCGGAAAAATAAAGCAGATATGAAAACGGAGACCCGAAATCAGGGTCTCTTTTTTACTTCTTTCAAAATGAATGTTAAGACCTTGGACTGATAGGATTGTGTATCTAATTATGGAAAGATAATGAAGAGTCTTTTGTTTTCTATAGTTTCATAGACTGAAAATTTGTATAATAGGTGAGATAGCTAAGAGGTTTCAAAATTGAATATACATATGGAGGGTTATGAATGAGTAAGCTTAACGGCAGAACCATTGCTCTATTGGGAGCGAGGAAAACAGAAGAAATAAGTAAAATTGTTCATAATCTTGGGGGCGTACCGCTAGTTCGTCCAGCACAGGGGACGGTCTTCCTTGATGATTCTCATCTAGAGGAGGATGTCACCCGTTTAATTGCAGGAGAGTATGATTGGATCATTCTCACGACTGGAGTGGGAACGGAACTTCTATATAAAACCGCTGTGAAGATGGAAGCAGAGGCTCGTTTTATAGAAGCTTTGCAGTCTATGAAAATTGCAGCTCGTGGTTATAAAACGGCGAATATGCTGAAAAAACTAGGCCTGCAGCCATTAATCCGTGACGATGATGGCAGTACGGCAGGGCTCGTTCGCAATCTAGAGGGCCATTTGTTTGGAGATGTAAAGGTCGCATTGCAACTGCACGGGGACCCGGCACCTCTTTTAATGAATTGGTTGGATGAACAAAAGGTAGAGCATAAAGAAATTCTTCCATACGAACATATTCCGCCGGAAACAGAAACGATGCAGCAGCTGATCGAAGAAATTCTTGGAGGGAAAATAGATTCTGTCGTGTTCACGAGCGCACCGCAGCCTCGTAATTTGATGAAATTTGCCCGTGAACAAGGTGTGGAAGATAAAATAATCGACTGGTTTAAATCCGATGTGATTGCTCTTGCAGTTGGAAAAGTAACGGCGCAGGTCGTAATCGATGAAGGAATCAAGCGGGTCATTTATCCAGAAGATCAAAGAATGGGTAGTGCATTAATCGAACTGGTGAAATATTATCATGCCATTTCAAGTAAGTAAGAAGATAGAGGTGAAGTGATGACCAAGGCCAAGGGGAAAGTCTATTTTGTGGGGGCAGGTCCAGGCGATGAAGGTCTGATTACCGTCAAAGGGCAAAGAGCGATTGAAAAAGCGGATGTGATTTTATATGACCGGTTGCTCAATCCGAAGCTTTTGGAAGCTGCTCCTCCTCATTGTGAATTGATGTATTGTGGAAAGACGCCTTATACAAAGGGCATTAGGCAAGAGATAATCAATGAGCTGCTCGTTTCCAAAGCGCTGGCAGGACACAATGTCGTCCGTTTGAAAGGCGGCGATCCTGCCGTTTTTGGAAGAGTTGGGGAGGAAGCGGAATCGTTGAAAGAAAAAGACATTCCATTTGAAATCATTCCAGGAGTTACGTCGAGCATTGCCGCTTCCATGTATGCAGGAGTCCCCGTGACCCATCGGGATTATGGACGTTCCTTTGCGATGGTGACAGGCCATGAACGTACCAAACAGGAAATAGATTGGACTGGGCTTGTACATAGTGTAGATACCGTTGCATTTTATATGGGAGTAGCCAATCTTCCGAATATCTGTGAAAACTTGATCAGTTATGGAAAATCAAAGAACACGCCGGTACTCGTCATTCAATGGGGCACCTATGGAAGACAAGAAACGGTGGAGGGGACCCTGGCCAATATAGTGGAAATGGTAAGTGAAAAGTCGCTTCAGAACCCGGCTATCACCTTGGTCGGGGATATCATTTTACTAAGAAAAAGGCTGCAATGGTTTGAAAAGAAACCACTATATGGGCAGCAGTTTTTAGTAGCTAGAACGGGAACGACAAAAAGTTCCTTGGCGGAGAACCTTTATGAACTTGGGGGCGATGTCATCGAGTTTCCTAAATGGATTACGACAAAAGTAAAAGCTAAAAAAAGTCAGCTGCTATCTTTCCTTTTGTATGATCGGATGCTCTTTACCTCCCCAGAGAGTGTTCATGGGTTTTTAGATTTACTCACAGAGTATGCTATAGACTTCCGCCAAATTTCGGCCAAGCTTTATGTGGTATCGAGGAAATCGAAGAAAGTCTTACAGCAACGCGGGTTAATTGCAGCTCTCAAATCAGAGATGACGGAAGACGGAACTCTGCTGATTATAGGAGATCGGAAAAAGGAACACTTGGATCCAAATTATGGGGACGAGGACTATTTTCAATCTATCGAAAAATATGTGGATGAAAGATTTCTTGAAATTCTTCCGAGAATGCTAGAAGAAAATGCTGTTGATACGGTTCTTTTTTCTAATCAGCATTCAGTGGATATGCTGATGGATTATGGGGACAAGGCAGGCGTTGATGTTAGCGGGATGTTAACTCAAGCTACCATCGGGGTAATCGGGAAAAGTACCGGCAGGATACTTAAAGACTTTGGGTTTACGCCGGATATAATGCCGCATGAACCGTCTGTCGAGCAATTGGTGGCTTTGATTGTGAATAGGAATGTTTTTAGGCTCTGATACAGAGCCTTTTTTCCATTTTCCAGCCAAAATAATGGTGATAAATGGTATGCTTTTTCTTTGGAGGGGATTTGTTGCTGATAAAGATTCAAATTTCGTTGGTGTTTAGTATAATAGCCCTATCATCTTATAGTTTGATCACTAGGAATGTAGACTACTCTTCATACACCTTATTTTTATTAGGAGCTTTTGTGTTGTTTGTGGGAATAGAAAAACTTCGGAATGACCGAAAAGTTCGAGGGTATGTTTGTATCTTAGTAGCTTTATTTGTCCTTTTAGTTTCTTTACAAGGTTTTAGTAACTAAGCGATGGTTAATCATTTAATTTCAGGTGGTGATATTATGAATTATATTGGTGATATATTATGGCAATTATTTTACCTCGCTCTTCTTGTACTTTTAGTCGTAATGGTTGTGAAGGTTTTCCGTTTCTTTATAAAACACATGACAAAAATGCATCATTTAGAAAATAAAGTAGATAAATTAAACGAACAGTTAAAAAAGAAGGATGATTAACGGCTCTATATCTGAGTCGTTTTTTTATATGCCTTTATGAGTCTTCTTCAATTCAATCCTGTAGCTTCGGAACTAGTCTTATGGAAGGGTGGGTGTTTTTCATTAATAGAGTATTAGTTAGTCTCGCAATAATCATATTTATATTAAATTTTTTCATATCACCTGTATTTTTTGGTGAAGAACCTAGTTCCAATGGTACGTTTATCGGATTAATTTTATTATGCATCTGTCTTATTAGCCTTATTGATGAAGTGAAGAAAAAATAATAATAGAATAGCAGAGCCGTGTTTATGCTCTCAAAAAAAGCCTGAGGATGTTTAAGAAAAGTCTTTTATTCCTTCCCAGATTGGGTATTATATATAAGTAACTTTTCTAGGGAGGCGAATGAATTGAAACGGACATGGGAATTTGTATTAAGTATTATTGGCGTGAGTATCGCTGCGATTTCATTAATCGTGACGATTATAGCAGCGGTTTATATCAACAGTATCGATGTAACAGAAATAGTAGACTACTCATTAATGACAGAGTCAGAGTTTTCAACGTCTGATATGGATATGTCAATCAAGTTTTTTATTGGCTTATTATGGGCTGGGATTATATCCTTGTTTATTACATTGGCTGGCGGCCTGATTGCTATCTTTCTAGTAAAAAGCGGCAAAGTGAAGGCAGCCGGAATCTTATTCATCATTACAGGCATTCTGACCATCTTTCATGTATGGCCCCTTATCTTCTTCATCGTGCCGGGTATCATGTGTCTGGTGCGGAAACCGAGTGAACCGGTAGATGTGATTGTATAATAGAATAGCCACATAGCGCCGAAAAGTCTAACCATAAGATAGGAAAAATTTTAACCATAATAAATACATATTCTTGTGATTGGAAAAGAAAGAAGCTGACTCGATAATGTGAGTCAGCTTCTTTTGTTCTAGGTAATAAACAAATTGTTTATCCTTTTTAGGAATTTGATTTCAAAAAACCAATTTTATTCCAGTAATCGTTACAATTACTAGATTATCATGTTAGAATTATTATAAATTTAAATATAAATAGACTGGAGTTTGATTCATGAAGTTACCTTTAGTAAAGGCTGGAATAGTAGCCTGTTTAACATTCAGTTTGTTCAATGGACAGGCTTTTGCAGCGTCTGAATTAACCAATGCCTGCTCATCATTTGGTGAGATTCAACCGAATGTAAATCCTTCCTATCCACAGATTAACTGCTTACTCACTAATGCAGCATTAAAAGCTGAAATCCCTCCTGAAGTGGTAAAGGCCGTGGCTACGCAGGAAAACGGGGATTGGAGGCAATTTAATGATGCTGGCAAGCCTATTAAATCCGACGATGGCGGTATCGGTCTTATGCAGCTTACCGATAAACGTGGGTATGACCAGAAAAAGTTGGAAAATGATATAGTTTATAATATTGAAGCTGGCGTCGAGGTCCTGAGCAGTATGTATTCAAGAAAAGATTTGCCGAAAATCAAAGGTGCAGGACGTAAAGTTATTGAAAATTGGTATTTCCCTGTCATGGCATACAATGGGACAAAACCTGTGAACAGTCCTCTTTACCAGGAAACTGGGAAAATAAATACGAATGCATATCAAGAAGAGGTTTTTGCTGAGATAGAAAAACAAAGTTATTTGAATGATACAAAACTAGCAAAATATCCATTCAGAACATCCGACTTTCAATATGATCGTGAAAGCACTGAAAATATCACCTTTAAAATGCTGGAATACACACTGGCCGATCAAACGCATGACTCTGCTTATTGGTTCAAGGCAGGAGACAAAGTGGTGACGACACTAGATGTGAGAATACGGAAAGAAGCAAATACTTCGTCAGGTTCCAATACCGTGCCAAACGGTACAAACTTGGTCATCAGCGGGGATTTTGTCTATGACAGTTCTAAGATTAATAAATTTGTCTGGTACCCCGTACAAACTGAAGATCAAAAGGTGAAGGGCTATGTTTCATCAGCTTACATTGCGAAGAAACAATCAAGTCCTGGTGTGCCAATTAAGGATACGGTTAAACCTGTCATTTCAGGTGCCGCAAATAAAACAATCAGACTTAATTCTTCATTTAATCCAAAAACAAACGTGAGTGCTAATGATAATGCAGACGGCAGTTTGACTAGTAAAATCAAGGTAACGGGTACGGTAAATACAAAGAAAAAAGGAACGTATACATTAAAGTATACAGTCACTGATCAATCAAAAAATGTTACGACAGTTACAAGAAAGATCACCATAGATAGCACCAAACCAGTCATTTCCGGCGCCAAGAGTAAAACCGTTGTCTATAACTCAGCTTTTAATTCTAAATCAGGAGTAACGGCGAAAGATAATTTGGATGGCAGTTTGACTAGTAAAATCAAGGTAACGGGTACGGTAAATACAAAGAAAAAAGGAACGTATACATTAAAGTATACAGTCACTGATCAATCGAAGAATGTTACAACTGTTACGAGAAAGATCACCATAGATAGCACCAAGCCAGTCATTTCCGGAGCCAAAGATAAAACCATTAGCTATAACTCGGAATTTAACCCTAAATCAGGGGTAACGGCGAAAGATAATTTGGATGGCAGTTTAACAAGTAAAATCAAAATCACAGGGACCGTAAATACCAAGAAAAAGGGTACCTATACATTGACTTATACGGTTACGGATAAGTCCAAAAACAAGGCATTAGTAAAAAGGAAAATCACAGTTAAATAGATAGAAAACAAGGGATTCCGGAATATTGGAATCCCTTTTTGCTTGAATGCGGATGCATGCTGGAATGTTTTCGGCAGAACAATGTAATTATAATAGTAGAAAGAGCTTAATAAATGAAGTTCTTGGTTGGTGTATATGAGCAAATATTGATTTAAATGTTATAATTGTAAATAGATGTAATATCGAAGTTGTCTGGGGGGAGATAGTGTAATGGGCAAAGAAGAGGGTCATGTAAATTGGATGGATCAGATATTTCGGGACTATGAAAAGGACGGCGGTCTGAAGAATAATCCTGGCTTTGGAAAACCGCTTCCGAAGTCGGCATTATCGGGAAATATGTATGATAATTTCTTAACGAAGGCCAAAGACGCCGGTTTCCTTCCGCTTTGGATTAAATGGCAAAAAGAAATCCGGGGAGAGCTATCTGACGTGGTTCGATTAAAAAAAATGAATTCATCTGAATCAGAATTAACCAAACGAATTGAAGAAATTAATGAGAAAGTACGTACATATAATGGTATTTGTCCGACACAAATGCAACGTCGGGAAATCGAGTGGGGAAGCATCGAAGTTCAGTATGAAAAATGGAAGTGATAGATAAAGTGCAAAATGTGGGTATTTGTATGACGTGATTATGAATGGATTATGATATAATGACATGAATAAAAAACAGAGAGAGGGACTTCGTTTGGAAAAAAGAAAAGAAGTTTTTTCATGGATAAAAGCGATCGGGATTGCAGTCATTCTGGCCTTTCTAATTCGAACATATATTTTTGCACCTATTGTCGTAGATGGTGAGTCAATGATGCCAACACTACAAGACCACGAACGAATTGTACTTAATAAGTTTGGAACAAACATCGATAGTATTGACAGGTTTGATATTGTTGTTTTTCATGCAACGGTAGATAAAGATTATATAAAACGGGTTATCGGTCTGCCAGGTGACCATATAGAATATAAAGATGATACGCTTTATATTAATGGAAAAGCATATGAAGAACCCTACCTAGACAAATATAAGAATCAGATGGCAGGCGTGCCGCTGACCGATTCTTTCAAGCTCGAGGATATAACCGGCAGCATGACAGTGCCAGATGATCAGCTGTTCCTTATGGGGGACAATCGCCAAAATAGTTTGGATAGCCGTGAAATCGGCACGATTTCCGTCGACGAAATTGTCGGCAAAGCGAATCTAGTGTATTGGCCGATCAAGGAAATAAAAATTGTAAAATAAAAGGAAGCGGACTCGATTGTCGAGTCCGCTTTATTGTTGGAAAAACTTATATCGGTGAAGAGATGAACCGAATGTTCCCATTTTCATCTTGATGAATCGTTTTCCCAGGATCTACTTCGATTGTTAATGGGTGAATCTCTGCAGCCCGGTCTGAAAAGAACCAGCGCCGTCCCGGTTTGCTTAATAAAATGAACACACCATTGCTGCCCATGAAAGAAATGCCATTAGGATTCAAAGTGCCGTTATCCCGGGGGGAAATACCAAAGTCGATTAGTTGCTGGCCGATCGCATCGATTTTGGCAGTTGTTAAATTAATCTCACCAATGCTTAATAAAGAATCCATTGAGAAAGGCACTTCACTTTCTGGTGCAATTGAATGCCTGGCAATAAACTCTACAATATTGCCGGTCGGATCGGTGAAATATAGCGAGTGTGCATTGAGGTGGCTGAAGTAAACTTCATCATCGCCATCTTCCGTATTTAAAGAAGTCCGTGCTTTGATCCATTGCTTCGCTTCTTGAAATTGATTGGACGGGATATTGAAGGCAAAATGATAAAAGGGTTTACTTCCGTTTTTTGTTTCTGTAAAAGCCAATTCGCTTGCCCCTGCTTTTATAGTAAAGCCATGATGACTCTCGTCTAGCAATTTGGCATTTAGCAATTCGACATAAAATTTCTTCATTTCAGCAATGTCACTCGCAATAAGACTCACTTTTTTAATCAGCATATTTATCACCTTTCTTCATTCAGTTTCTATCATTGTAATTTAAATCTTCCTTAATAAACCAATTTGGAGTTTGTGTATTCTCTTTTTTTCTTTTTTCATTAAAACCAACTTATATGGGTTAAATTAGGTTATCCTATTATAAAGAAGTAATCACGTTAACCAGGCCCGTATCAGAAATTGGATTACTTTATTAAAAGGGTGTCTGAGATGGAGTACTAGAGATGGACATGGTAAAAGATTTAATATCAAACTATGGTTATTTTGCGATATATGGACTGCTGGCCCTCGGAATTATTGGTTTGCCGGTACCTGATGAGTTTATGATGACTTTTGTCGGCTATTTGTCGTCCATTGCTGTTTTAAATGTCCAAGGGGCATTCCTCGTCAGTTTTCTTGGGTCGATTTCTGGAATGCTGGTCAGTTACTTTATTGGTAAAAAGGTAGGCAAGCCTTTTTTGAGAAAGCACGGCAAGTGGATTAAGATGACTCCGGCAAGGCTGGAAAGGCTGGAGAAATGGTTCAATAAATACGGTCCGTGGACCATTATTATTGCATATTTCATCCCAGGTGTTCGCCACTTCGCCAGTTATTTTTCTGGGATGAACGGGATGGGGAAACGAAAATATATTATTTTCGCAGGTGCAGGAGCTTTCAGCTGGTGTTTTGTATTTACAGCTTTTGGCTATTTTATTGGTGTCTTAACTTAAATTATTTGGGGGAGAACTGACTTCCTTAAGTGGGCCCGAGTTTTAAAATAATGAAACAAAACAACCCCGTTTTTGAATTTCAGAAACGGGGTTGTTTATTGTTAACTTTTATTATTGAGCAGAATATCCACCGTCGATAACTAGCTCAGCACCAGTAACGTATGAAGCTTCATCAGATGCTAGGTAAAGCACTGCATTTGCAATATCAGCTGGTTGACCTAAACGTTGTAATGGAGTCGCTTTAACCATTTGGTTTACAAGTTCTTTTGATTCTTCTAATTTTTGTGTCATTGGTGTTTCGATAATACCAGGGAATATGGCATTAACACGGACGCCCATGCGGCCATATTGTGTTGCAGCAGCCTTAGAAATAGCACGAACAGCACCTTTAGAAGCTGAATAAGCGTTTAAACCCATACCGATTTGAGCTGTAAAGGAAGAAATATTTACAACAGCGCCTTTTCCTTCTTCAACCATGTAAGGAACAACATGTTTCATACCAAGGAAAGGTCCAAATCCGTTAACACTTAACATTAGTTGCCAATCAGCCAATGTTGTATCATTAATTTGTTTTTCTGTTGAGATTCCAGCATTGTTGACTAGGATGTCAACTCTACCAAATTTCTCAATAACAGTATCCATCATTTTTTTCCAGCTTTCGTCAGAAGATACATCAAGAAGTGTACCATAGACATTATCTAGCTCGTTCACTTTTGCAACAGCTTTTTCATTGATGTCAGCAGCAATAACTTGAGCTCCTTCTTTTGTGAATAGGTCTACCATTTCTCTACCCATACCGGATGCTCCTCCAGTAATAAGTGCCACTTTATTAGTTAATCTTCCCATCATAATCACTCCTAATAGATTTTTAAAAGCTGGACAATATGACCACGCATAGTGCAAAAGTTGTATGATCAACGAGCAATACTATAACTCCTTTATGAATCCGTCAAGCATTTTATTTTTCCGTTTACACATTGCCTTTTTCTTGCTGGGAAAAAAGATGTTGTAAATCTGGGAAAGTTGATATATTTAAATAGACTTCCCACTCCCTGGTTCAAAAACAAAACATACAGGTATAGTTGAAAGCGTTGTCAATCTTGTAATATTCAAATTTTGATTCCGTAAATTGTCAATATACAAAAATAGCTTAACCGTTCTATTTGATAATACTCACCAGCAACCTTGTAGATCCTTTCGCACGTTATCATGGTCTTCGTTTGAGAAAAGCACTATATATTTCCTAGCAACTTTTGTTGATGAGTACCATATGTTCAATTCTAGTGATTAAAATCGAATACTGCAAACTTTTTGTACTTTCAATACAAAATTTTATAACATCATTCCATTTCTTGTTTTTCAGGCGTTTGAGAAGTCTTTTATGTAAAAAGGAGGTAATTTATTGATGAATCACAGAATGTATCTATCCTTGGCCATTCCTCTTACGATTTCGACAATGAGTACGCCTTTGCTTGGGGCGGTTGATACGGCTGTGGTTGGAAAGTTGAGTGATCCTGCTTATATCGGCGGGGTAGCTGTTGGAACCATTATTTTTAATACGATGTATTGGCTTTTTGGTTTTCTGCGAGTTAGTACATCTGCCTTCGCTGCACAAGCAGAGGGGGCTAGGGATGAGACACAAAGCCTGATGGCCTTGATTCGTCCTTTTATGATAGCGGCAATTATCGGTCTTCTTTTTATCGTAATTCAGAAGCCCATTTTAAATGTTTCCTTAGCTGCAATCACGCCGGAATCGGATGTTGCCGCCTTTGCATCTGACTATTTCAGTATTCGGATCTGGGGTGCGCCTTTTGCGTTAATGAACTATGTCATTCTAGGCTGGTTAATTGGAAAATCCCGCATAAAAACATCTCTGTTCATTCAAGTTTTCATGAACCTGATCAATATTGTCCTGTGCTTGCTTTTTGTAAATAGGTTTTCCTGGTCTGTATCAGGAGTCGCTACGGCTTCATTGATTTCAGAGATTGCAGCTTTCTTCGTTGGTTTGTTGGTGATTAGGAAGGTAGTTTCCATACCTGAAACCTTTTCTTTACGAGCGGGATTCGATTATACTTCCTTGAAAAAAATGATGGTGGTGAACAGGGATTTATTTATCAGGACAATTTGTTTGATTACGGTTTTTAATCTTTTCACGGCCAAAGGAGCCACTTTTGGGACAGAGACTTTGGCAGCCAATGCTGTACTCATTCAAATTCACTATCTGATGGCATATTGCTTTGATGGTTTTGCAAATGCATCGAGTCTTCTGATTGGGAAAGCCATTGGTTCGAGAGATGTACACCTTTATAAAAAAACGCTAGCTCTTTCAGCGCAATGGGGCCTGTATGCCTCTCTCATACTTGCTGTTTTATACTGGTTATTTAGCGATAAAATTATTCTGCTCTTCACGAATATCCCAGGAGTCATTGAACTGACCCATGTATACGGACTTTGGATAGTCATATTCCCATTCACAGCCTTTATCGGACTCATTTTCTATGGAGTGTTTACGGGTGCTACTGAAGCTGTTCCTGTACGGAACTCCATGCTTCTTGCGCTGCTGGCCTTTCTGTTTGTCCAGTTTTTGGCCGTCCCGCAACATGGCAATCATGGATTATGGCTTGCCTTTCTTATATTCAGTTTAGGTCGTTCCTTATTTTTAGCGTTATACATCCCGAGGTTAAACAGAAAAATAATGATTCTAATGGACGAAGAGAGTTTAGTGAAGACACCCTCTTATAATTGAGAGAGGGTGTTTTTTAGTTGCAACGGTCATTTTGACAGTAGTTTGACGTTAGTGATAAAACGGGAATACTTAAAAAAGGTATCAACGCTTGGCGAATCAGATAATAAAAGTGATAAAATAAAAAATATATATAAAAGAGGAGTTGTCGTATTTTGAGTGAAATGAATTGGCGTGAAGAAGTTGAGAAACGGAAAATGGACATACTACTGGATACGCAAAATTTATTAAAAATAAAAAGCGTACTGGATGAAGAACATCCGACAGAAGAGGCTCCATTTGGTAAAGGGGTAAAGGAAGCGCTTGATTACATGCTTCAGTTAGCCGAAAAAGACGGTTTTACTGTGAAGAATGTCGATAATGTCGCCGGCCATATTGAAATGGGTGAAGGCGAGGAGTTGATCGGTATTTTATGTCATGTCGATGTTGTTCCTGAAGGAGATGGCTGGAGTTCGGATCCGTTTGGCGCTGAGATCCGTAATGGTCGTATTTATGCTCGTGGGGCAATTGATGATAAAGGGCCGACGATGGCTGCCTATCATGCAATGAAGCTTGTCAGGGAGATTGGTAAGCCTTTGAACAAACGTGTGCGGATGATTATCGGAACGGATGAGGAATCAAACTGGCGCTGTGTTGGCCGTTATTTTGAAGTGGAAGAAATGCCTTCGATGGGCTTTGCGCCAGATGCTGACTTCCCAATCATCAGTGCGGAAAAGGGAATCTGGGATTTCTCAGTTATACATCCAGCCGATGCAGGCAATGGAACGAACTCCGAAGTGAATGTTATTGAATTTTCATCAGGCCGAAGAACGAATATGGTACCAGATTTCGCAACGGCTACAGTGGAAGCTGTAAATCCCGCTGAAGTTGTGACAAACTATCAAAATTATCTTCAAAAATATTCGTTGAAGGGGCAAGCCGTACCACAAAAAAATCAAGTGCTTCTAGAACTGAACGGCGTTTCAGCTCATGCAATGGAGCCGAAAAATGGAGTCAATGCAGGTATGTATCTAGCTGTATTTTTAGCAGACCTAACACTTGATCCGCATGCGAAATCCTACTTTACTTTCATTAAGAATTATTTGTTTGAAGATTCCCGTGGAAATAATTTAGGTGTGGCTTACACAGATGAGCAAACAGGTGAATTGACGGTTAATGCCGGAGTATTCAACTATTCCAAACAGGGTGACAGTTCCATTGGCTTCAGTATGCGCTACCCGGTAACATTTGAATGGGAACAGCAAAAAGCGGCATTAGAAGAAAGACTTGCAGCATATAATTTGCGTGTGGAGTCTAATTCGCATTCAACGCCTCACTATGTGAACAGCGAAAGTTTCCTGATTAAGACGCTGCAGCAAGTGTATGAAGCAGAGACCGGTGATAAAGCAGAACTCCTTTCAATTGGCGGTGGCACTTATGCCCGTTCATTGAAGGAAGGCGTCGCATTCGGCCCGCTTTTTCCAGGCAGTGAAGATATTGCGCATCAAAAGGATGAATATATTGTTATTGAAGATATGCTTAAGGCAACAGCGATTTATGCACGTGCCATTTATGAATTAGCTAAATAAGAGGCTGAGAGGGAGAAAGAAAGACATGGGAAAAATCATTTATAACGGCGAACTTAAAACAAGGTCGGACGTAAAGGTTGATATTGAGGACCGAGGTTATCAATTTGGTGACGGGATATATGAAGTCATTCGAGTTTATAACGGCGAAGTATTTGCGAGTAATATGCATGTAAACCGTCTAATGGACAGTGCAAAAATGATTCAGCTGAAGGTCCCTTTTACTGTAGCGGAAATCGAAGCTCGAGTTAAAGAACTAATCGCTGAAGATAAACTACGGAACGGGATTGTCTACATGCAATTGACGAGGGGAGTGTGCTCGCGCACTCACGCTTTTCCAATTAATGAGGTGGAGCCGGTCTTTGTCGCCTATACGAAAGAAATGCCCTATACAGGAAAAGTGAAGCCTGGGGTCAAGGCCGTGACGACCGACGACATCCGCTGGTTGCGCTGTAATATTAAAAGCTTGAATCTACTAGGTAACATATTGGCTAAGCAACAAGCAGTGGAAGCTAGCTGTGACGAAGCAATTCAGCATCGTGATGGGACGGTAACGGAAGGAAGTTCATCTAACGTCGCTATCATGGTGAATGGGACATTGAAAACGCATCCGGCCACCAACTTGATTCTGAATGGGATTACTCGTCAGGTGATGCTAAAACTATGCGCCGATAATGATATTCCCTATGTCGAAGAAGCCTTCACAGTCGAGGAAATGATGGCAGCTGATGAGGTCCTCTACACGAGTACAAGTGTAGAAGTGACACCGATTATTAACATCGATGGACAATCGATTGCTAATGGAGAACCAGGACCGATTACCAAAAGTCTGCAAAAACTGTTTTCTGAAGAAATTGAGAGACAATGCGGTGCCGTTTAAAGAGAATTAATAAGTGCCCCCCTGCCACGCGGCAAGGGGGTTTTACATTTCACGTTTTTATATCCCCATTCGTTTTCCTCTTATTCGTTATCGGAATTCAAGCATTTTAACAATTAAAACCTTTTGTGATTTTTTTGTATTCCAATCTAATAGTTAAAAAGCTGATATATATATAATATGTGTTAACTAAAAAAAAATGTGGTTTACAAAAATCTTTTCTACTATTATTATTTAAACAAGGCATGGAGGTCGACCGGTCTAAACCTTAATCAAATGTATGTACAAAAGAATTCAATCTATTTCGAATGTTTAGGAATTTAATATTTTTAAAATGGTTACTATGCAAAATTGATTAATTTGTATAGTGCAAATGGAGAGGGAAATTATATGACAACCAAAGAAATGGTTTATTCAGCATTGTTTGCAGCATTAATCGGAGTTTTAGGGTTAATCCCTCCAATTCCTTTAGGATTCATACCGGTACCAATTACTGCACAAACATTAGGCGTTATGCTTGCGGGATGCTTTTTAGGTAGAAAAATGGGCGGATTGAGTTTAATAGTTTTTATAGTATTGGTTGCAATTGGTGCGCCGTTATTAACAGGTGGCCGTGGTGGACTTGCTGTATTGGTGGGGCCTTCAGCAGGGTATATTTGGAGTTGGCCGCTAGCTGCTTTTATCATCGGTTACTTCACTGAAAAAGTCTGGTCCAACGTCAAAACATGGAAAGTCGTTATCGTTAACATATTTGGCGGGGTGCTTTTGATTAACTTAATTGGTGCACCTATTATGGCTCTTATTACAAATACATCGGTATGGGTAGGTTTAATGGCGAGTATTGCGTTTTTACCAGGGGATTTAATTAAAGCATTCATTGCAGCGATAATTGCTGTGCAATTAAAATCAGTGAGTCCAATTCAAGAACGACTGGCAGCAGCAGAAGAGGAATAATGACTACAAATGGTGGGACGGTTTTCTTCTTTATTTGATTGCATAAAGTGAATGAAAGGTAATAATAACATGAATATAACTGACCAAATAACGATGTACAAAGACATCTGTCCTGAAAAAGTGGCAGTGCAGCTTGGAACTCGACAACTAACATACAGTGCTTTAGTTGACTCGATGAATCAAATTGCAAATGGCTTGTCGAATGTGGAACATTCATCAAAATCGAATATAGCCATATTAATGTCTAATTGTGTTGAATTCATTCAAATCTTCGTTGGAGTAGTCAAAGCTGGTTTGATACCTGTGCCACTTGATCCGAAATGGAGTGCATCTGAAATTCGATACGTATTGACAAAATGTGAGCCTGCTTTGTTGTTTGTCGAAGGAAGTTTAGCGGATAAAGTGGAAGAGGAAGGTATTCCAACTATAATAGTTGAGCCAGATGGCACGGAGGACGATTTTTCAAACTGGCTTGCTTCTAATGCAGCGGAAGAACCTATAACCCCTTTGATAAATGAAGTTTTATTTTTAGGTTTTACATCAGGAACAACAGGTACACCAAAAGGGTATATTCGTACACATTTATCTTGGCTAGAAAGCTTTTATTCAACGAATAAGGTATTTAATCTCAAGTTCTGTGACCATATATTAGCACCGGGACCTCTTGTCCATTCATTGTCATTATTTGCAGCAATCCAAACATTGTTTATAGGTGCGACTTTTCATATTATACGTAAATTTACACCAGCTGATGTACTGAAAGTTTGTCAGCACGTAGAAGAGACAACTATTTTCCTTGTTCCGACTATGATTTCAGCAATAATGGATTACGCAGTGAGGGCTCCGCATCCTTTTTATGTGCCAAAAGCGGTTATTTCTTCAGGAGCAAAATGGTCAGCAGCCTCTAAAGAAGGGGTAATGGAAGTATTTCCGAATCTGAATATTTATGAATTTTATGGTTCTTCAGAGGCCAGTTATATTTCCTATTTAACGCCTCAAAATAATAGATTAAAGCCAGATACAGTCGGTAAGCCATTTCCGCAAGTGAAAATTTCAATTAGAGATATGGGTGGCAAGGAAGTGAAGACAGGGGAAGTGGGTCAGTTATTTGTTTCAAGTGAGATGATATTTTCGGGTTATTTTCAGCAAGAGGATGAAACAAATAATGTTTTGAAAGACAATTGGTTAAAGTTAGGTGATTACGCAAGGCGGGATGAAGAGGGTTATCTTTACATAGAAGGTCGGGCAAAAAACATGATTGTAAGTGGGGGTCTGAACATATTTCCGGAAGAAATTGAACGGGTATTGATGCAATTACCGGAAATTGAAGCAGTAATGGTGACAAGTTTACCTGATGCTTACTGGGGTGAAAAGGTCATCGTACTTGTACAGTGGAAACAGGGATACACACTCAACTTACAAGAAGTAAAAAGCCATTGCCGGAAGTATCTGGCATCCTACAAAACCCCGCAAGAACTAATCGAAGTCACAGCATTTCCTTATACTAGTAGCGGGAAAATTGCGCGTAACCTTGTAAAACAACAAATGATAGAGGTGTGCCGATGAGAGAAGTTGTTATTGTAGAAGCGAAAAGGACACCTATAGGAAAATTAGGTGGTGTATTCAAAAATCTAGAACCAGAGGATTTACTAGCACCACTCATAAAACACCTTATCCATGAAAATAATATTCCGGCTTCAGAGATTGATGATGTGATCATTGGTAATACAGTGGGACCTGGTGGAAATATTGCTCGTAATGCTTTATTAACAGCAGGTTTACCCTACACGGTACCTGGTGTGACTGTCGACCGTCAATGTGGATCTGGGTTAGAAGCAGTGAACCAGGCTGCCCGTATGATTCAAAGCGGAGCAGGTCACATTTATTTAGCAGGTGGAGTTGAAAGCACTAGTCGAGCACCTTGGCGAATGAAAAAGCCAACCTCGCTTTATTCCTATCAACCGCCGGAAATTTATATGCGTGCTCGTTTTTCACCAGACAGTATAGGCGATCCAGATATGGGTATTGCGGCTGAAAATGTTGCAGAGAAATATGGGATTTCCCGCAAAGCACAAGATTTATTTGCGCTAGGCAGCCATGAAAAGGCTGTAAAATCTCAACGTGAAGGACGATTCACCGATGAAATAGTACCGATCACGGTTCAGTATGGTAAAGATTCAATCATTATTAGTGAAGATGAATGTCCACGAGCCAATACGAGCTTTGAAAAGTTACAGCAGTTATTGCCTGTATTTAAAAATGATGGTGTTGTAACAGCAGGAAATGCATGTCCTATCAACGATGGTGCAGCGCTTGTATTAATAATGTCTTTAGAAAAATGCGAGGAGCTAGGACTGCAGCCACTAATGAAATTTATTGATGCGCAAGCAGTTGGTGTAGACCCAAATTATTTGGGCATAGGTCCAGTATCTGCCGTCAATCAACTCCTTGCAAGGCATGACCTAACAGTCGATGATATCGATATAGTTGAGTTTAATGAAGCATTCGCCTCTCAAGTATTAGCGTCCATTCAAAGTCTAGGCATTCCGCAATTAAAGGTCAATCGTGGTGGTGGTGCCATTGCCATTGGCCATCCTTATGGAGCATCAGGAGCTATTTTAATGACCAGACTCTGCGCAGAGATGAAACGGCAGCCATTTATGAGAGGACTAGCAACCCTTGGCATTGGGGGAGGACTTGGGCTAGCCACATTAGTTGAACGATTTTCGAAGGAGTGAAGCCTTCCATTTTCATTAACAGTTTCGTATATAGCGAATAAGCTATTCACTGTGATTTGTGTGTTAAGAGCTCAACGCTAGTAAATGGAATATTGATGGTTTTTAGAGGAGGATCGAGGATGTTAACAGGGAAAGTGGCATTAGTGACAGGAGCTAGCCGGGGAATTGGACGAAGCGTTGCATTACGTTTAGCAAGAGAAGGAGCAGCTGTAGGTGTCAATGGAACGAATCCTGAAAAAGTAGCACAAGTCGTATCAGAAATTCATTCATTGGGTGGGCAGGCTATTGGGATCTGTGAGTCTATAGCATCAGTGTCTAGCGGTGAAATAATCGTCCCTCAGCTAATGGACGCATTTGGTCAGTTGGATATATTGGTGAACAATGCTGGCATCGTGCGTGATAAAAAATGCATCAATATGTCGGCAGCTCAATGGCAGGATGTGATTGACGTTCATTTAACGGGTACTTTCGCTTGTACAAAGGCAGCGATAAATGTTATGAAGGAACGCGGTCAAGGCGGATGTATCATCAATATGACGTCAACTGCAGGTTTATTAGGCTCAGTTTGTCAAGTGAATTATAGTGCAGCAAAAGCGGGAATCCTCGGTATGACGTGGACTTTGGCAGAAGAGCTGAAAAAAGACCATATTCGGGTCAATGCGATTTCTCCTGCAGCGCTCACTGATATGACAAAGTCTGTTATTGAGTATATTCAAGCTAAATGTACTGCGAATGACGAAGTGTTTCCACCCTTTTGGCAAGTAGGCACAGCAGATGAAGTGGCACATCTTATATATTTATTAACGACTATCGACGATTCGGAATTAACAGGTGAAGTATTTGGTGTGAACGGCTCGAAAATCAGTGTTTGGGAGAAGCCTAAACAAAGAATGCTCTCAAATGATCAGGGGCTAACTGCAGATATGCTCCTAGCAAAATGGCATGCACATCGTGACACAACTACTGATTAAAGAAGGTTTCCATTATGCTATGTTTTGAAGTTGTATCATTTTCTTATCCTAATAAGAAGCATGTTATTCAAAAACTTTCTTTTCAAATAGAAAAGGGAGAGTTTGTGGCAATTGTCGGCCCAAACGGTTCTGGTAAATCGACCATCTCCAAATTGGCAGATGGACTGATATTACCGAAAAAAGGCAGAGTTTTGTTTCAAGGCCTTGATACAAAACAAAAGGAAAATCTAGCAATAATTCGCAAATCAATAGGCATTATTTTTCAAAACCCAGAAGAACAGCTCATTACGACCAATGTATTCGATGAAGTAATCTTCGGTCTTGAAAATATCGCCTGTCCTCCCAGTGAGATGGTAGAAAGAGCAGAGGCTGCACTTGAAAAAGTAGGGATGCTTCCTTTTCGAGAGACTGAGCCACATAAACTCTCTGGTGGTCAAAAGCAGCGTGTTGCCATTGCTGCAATATTAGCAATGGAACCAAAACTCATTATTTTTGATGAATCTACGTCCATGATTGACCCTGATGGGAGACATCAAATTATATCCATCATGCGTCAATTGCATAATGAAGGTATTACCATTTTGCATATTACGCACCATATGGACGAAGTGTTATCAGCAACAAAAGTGATAGTAATTAATCAAGGACAGATTGTGTCTACCGGAACCCCTCTTGAAATCTTCCATAAGCCACAGATGCTAATAGACTGTCGTTTGGAATTACCCTTTGCATTAAAATTGAAAATGCAGATGCAGCAGGAGGAAGTAGAAGTGCCAATGCATATAACGGATATAGAAGGGATGGTAGAATACTTATGGAACTCGCGCTAGAGCATATTCAATATGATTATTACAGCCCTGCAACTCGCGAAGTAAAACAAGTATTAACAGATATCTCGTGTACCATTCCATCTGGAACATGGGTATCTATCATCGGGCAAACGGGATCAGGAAAGTCCACTTTAGCCAAAGTGATGCAAGGATTATTATGGCCGACAGTAGGCCAGAATACGATGGATGGGAAGCTAATAAGACCTAATAAAAAAGGAAAACCGACAATTTCTCCAGATGTGGGTCTTGTTTTTCAATATCCTGAACACCAATTATTTGAAACGACTGTTTTAAAAGAACTAGCTTTTGGCCCTAGAAATAGAGGATGGCATAAAGACGCTATCGTAAATAAGGCACAGCAAGTAATTGATTTAGTAGGCTTGGATGCAAGTTACCTAGAAAAATCTCCGCTTCATTTAAGTGGTGGAGAAAAAAGACGTGTTGCGATTGCGTCTGTCCTTATGTTAGAGCCCAAGATTCTTATTTTAGATGAACCCACTGCCGGATTAGATCCACTCGGTAGGCAGAGCATCTTACAAAACATAGAGGAGTGGCGACGACAAGGCAATCATACGGTTATATTGATTACACATCAAATGAATGACGTAGTGGAATATGCTGATGAAGTCATTGTGTTACACAAAGGGAAGCTGCAATTTCAAATGAACCCTATGTCATTGTTTTTGGATAAAAGGGAAGAACTACAATCCATGGGATTAGATATACCCGATACAGCGAAATTGTTACTAGCAATAGAGAAGGTGACAGGGCAAAGGATACAGGTAGCATCTTTGAAAGAATTAGATGTGATGCCTCAAGTGCTTACACTTCTAAAGGGAAGGAGATACCAATATGATTGAAAATGTCATTATTGGTCAGTATGTCGCTAGAGATTCCATCTTACATCGTTTAGACCCGCGAACAAAACTAATGGCCATAGCTATTTTTATGTTATTGGTTTTTTTCTTACATAGTTATATAAGTTATGTGCTAGTAACGTGTCTTGTTTTAGGTTGTCTAGCATGTTCAAAAATTCCACCATCCTTTTTTATAAAAGGATTATTGCCGATTCTATTTATTTTGAGCTTCACTTTTGTGTATCATTTATTTTTAACAAAAGGGGAGAATCTAATATTTCAATTTGGCTACTTGCATATTTATATGGAAGGAATTGTCGAAGGTTGCCGCGTCCTATTGAAAATTGTCCTCCTTGTTTTGATGACTTCATTATTAACTTTAACGACAAAGCCATTAGATATAGCGTACGGTCTAGAAACAATCATGAGACCTCTAAAAAAACTGCATGTACCAGTAGAACAATTTGCCTTAATGCTGTCGATTGCATTACGATTTATCCCAACTATTATTCAGGAGCTAGACCGCATCATTGATGCACAGCGCTCAAGAGGTGTGCAGTTTGATCATCAAAGCAAAGTTAAAAGAATTACGAATTATATTCCGGTCATTATTCCATTGTTATTAACTTCCATTCAAAGGGCCGAAAACTTATCGCTTGCGATTGATGCTCGTGCCTATCGTGATGGACGTAATAGAACTCGTTTTAAACTATTAAAATTTAAGAGTTTAGATTATTGGACACTAAGTATTTTATTGCTAGTTTTATTGGGCCTTTTATTTCTGAAGATTGGAGGAGAAGTGTTATAAAACCTTGTGCTATTAGAGTTAATTCATTATTAACTTCCTTACCCTTTACTCAGCGTCGTATTCAATAAGGTCGAATTAAATGTAATTAAAATGCAGCTTTATAACAAAAGGCTTGGCTCTCCGACGATTTCCCCGTTTTTACATTGCTTAAGACACTTGCTTAGCTCTTGAAAGACATTTTTATTTGGGCTTGAGGAACTGAGTCTAAACTATCCCCCTTTGCGACTGGAAACACCAATAGGTTTTCAGTTTTTTTGTTTTAGCTACCAAAAAAAGATTACATGCTATCGAGAAATGACAATGTTCACTAAGCCGGTTTTAATTTTATTATTCGCCCTCGATCAGGCTTGTTCTTCAACTTTTACCGCAAAACTGCTTCCAATATTATCAGTTTGTTCCTTTTGACATTTTCAAGATTCAGGAATATACTTTCTTATAACTTAAAAAGTTTACCTATCGCAACATTTTGAGTTGCGTGTAAAAAGGGGTTGAAATAGTTATGTCTGATTCTGGTGAATTACATCAATCCTCTTCTAGGGGAATTAAAACACTGCTTCCTTATCTAGGTCCAGCATTTATAGCCGCTGTAGCCTATATTGATCCAGGGAATTATGCTACAAATATTACAGCAGGTTCTAAATATGGTTATACATTATTATGGGTTATCTTTGCTTCTAATTTAATGGCTGTTCTAATCCAATCATTGTCTGCTAAATTAGGAATTGCCACAGGGAAAAATCTTCCTGAGCTATGCAGGGAGAGATTTTCAAAAAAGACATCTTTCTTATTATGGCTACAGGCTGAAGCGGTTATCATGGCAACCGATTTGGCTGAATTTATAGGTGCGGCACTCGGAATCTATTTGCTTTTTGATCTGCCGCTTATCACATCTGCCATTATTGCGGCGATAGGCTCTTTTGCCATATTGGAAATCCAGCGTAGAGGATATCGGACATTCGAAGCCTTGATCACGGTCATGATTTTTGTTGTAGTTATTGCATTTGGGGCTCAAGTTTTTTATGCAAAACCTGATACTTCTGCAGTTGTTCTGGGACTCTTCACTCCAAAATTCGAGGGGGTAGATAGTATTTTACTATCTGCGGGCATGCTTGGAGCGACAGTCATGCCACATGCGATTTACCTTCATTCTTCTTTAACACAGAAAAGAATTGTCGGTAAAAACGATTTAGAACGAAAAAAGATTTTTCGTTTTGAGCTAATCGATATTATTATAGCTATGCTTATTGCAGGTGCAATCAATGCCGCCATGGTAATTGTTTCAGCAGCTTTGTTTCATAAAAGTGGAATACTTGTTGAGGATTTAGATGTTGCGTATCAACAATTTGGTGCCCTGCTTGGACCTTCTGTGGCGATGTTTTTTGGGATAGGATTATTGTTTGCAGGATTATCAAGCTCTTCCGTTGGTGTGATGACAGGTGATGTAGTCATGCAGGGTTTTATTAAAAGGCATATACCGATTTATTTGAGAAGAGTCATTACGACAGTTCCTCCTTTAGCCATTATATTGTGGGGAGTAAACCCATCTAAAGCACTTGTGATGAGTCAAGTGGTTCTCTCGTTTGGAATTGCATTTGCTTTAATTCCGTTAATCATGTTTACGAGCAATAAAAAGGTTATGGGCAATCTAGTCAATCATAAAGTCACCTCCAGCATAGCCGGGCTTATCGCTGTACTTATTATCGGGCTGAATTTGTTCCTGCTTTATGAAACAATTTTCAGCTAAAGAGAAGGAAAGATTATGTCTGGAGAATGGAACGTGGATTTTATGGAGCAGCATGATTCGGTACAGCCTTATTCCCATAGCATTAATTAGAATGAAAGAAAAGTTGAAGGACCAGGTACTGGTCCTTTTTCCGTTGCTTATAACAGTCAGATGGAGGCTGACATGGCTGAATGTGAACCTTTAATTGATTAATTCGACCTTGCGATTGATTAAATCGACCTTCACCAGATTAATTCGACCTTCACATAGATTAATTCGGCCGTGCGATTATTAATTCGACCTTCACTAGATTAATTCGGCCGTGCGATTATTAATTCGACCTTCACTAGATTAATTCGACCGTGCGATTATTAATTCGACCTTCACTAGATTAATTCGACCGTGCGATTATTAATTCGACCTTCACTAGATTAATTCGACCGTGCGATTGATTAAATCGACCTTCACTAGATTAATTCGACCGTGCGATTAATTAATTCGACCTTCACATAGGATAATCCGTCCTTGGCTCCGATTAATCCCTGATAATACCGTGACTTGTCCCAATCAAAACTTCCTTTTCCTTTTGATTGCGGTAAACGAATTTAAGGGCAATTTTTTTGAAACCTTCCATCTGTTCTACTTCTGTCAAAATTAACTCACATGTAATGGTGTCGCCTGTAAATACAGGACGAATGAATTCATTGACCATTTCACGGGCGATGTAGTTCAAATCGCCTCCGATTTTAGTCCCTATACTTGCTGTTAATAATCCATGTACCATTAATCGCCCTTTTTCATCGCGTTCCATATGATGTCTGCCTTGGTCTCCTGAAAGTTCAGCGAATTGTAACGTTTCTTCTTCAGTAAAGGTCCGTTCCCACGTATATACATCCCCAGGTTTCAGCATAATGTTTCTTCCTCCCTAAAATATCTAGATTTCCAATGTCTAACATATAAAATATAACACGTTTAAATAATAAATGAATAACCATTCATAATAAAATACATGCGGTTATTCGAACGTTATGTGATTAAACTTTACGTAAAATTCGGTGAGAGTCAGGAATTTTGTAAATTTACCTATTATGTTAATGGCATTTGGGATTACCCATGATTATTGGGTGGATATCGGCAAGTCAGCGAATTTTATAATTCTGCCAGGTGAAGAATACTGTCGACGGGAACCAGACTGCAGGTATATATGTAAAAAAGGCAAGTTGGTTGAGACACTGAACCTGCGATAACGAGATGGCATAAAGAATTGCTGTAAAGGAAAGACTGAGAACTTTCAGTCTTTTTTTTGCTTAAAGGAATTCCCTGAATTCAAGTTAAAGGCAGGTATTCCCAATTGGAATTATGGTAAAATTAAATGGAGAACAGGAAGGAATGATAGTGACGAATGAATACTCATTTTTTCTTTGCTTTGGTATTACCTGATGATATAAAGACTTATTTAAATGATGCAACAGAACAAATTAAATCGGAGTTTCCATTTAAGAAATGGCTGCATCAAGCCGATTATCATATTACGATGGCGTTTTTAGGGAATGCTCCTGATTCTATGAAAAAGGATGCCCTAGGGCGAGTGGAAAGTGAGCTTGCCAATGAGACCATGTTTGACCTTGAACTCGGGGATATTGGGGTTTTTGGAAAAAATGAGAGCCCAAGAATTCTTTGGGCAGGTGTCAAACAGCAAGACAGACTTTTTACCATTCAAAGAAAAATCTATGAATCGTGTGTGCAGGCCGGCTTTGAACTGGATAAAAAACAGTTTAAGCCGCATATAACGCTGGCAAGAAAATTCGAGGGTGAGAGTCTCTTTTCGATAGAAAGGGTCCGGCAGATAGCAAATTTGGAGACTAAGCATTTTGAAGCAGCTCAGATTGCGCTTTATCAAACACATCTTGGAGCTTCCCCTTCATACGAACAGATTTTTACAATAAACCTTCAATAATAGAGGAAGATGGGTGGTGTTCGAATGGCACAGCTCATAAAAATGCAGGATTATATTTCTCGGTATGAGCAGGATATTTATCGATATCCAACACAATTTGCAAAATTAAAAAAACAGCAATGGGATAAATTGAAGGCTGCTTATCACGCGGGCGAGCTAAATCAGCTGTATAGCCAACCTGATGTAATGGAAACCCTTGTACAGGACGATACACCTCATGAGGAGCCACGGGGCTTGTTCAACAAGGTGAAAGGCCTATTCCACCGTTCAGATAAACAAGCGCTAGAGGTCGAGGAGCAACAAATACCGAACCTGGCTAGAAATGAAAATGTCTTTTCATTAAGATTTCCCTCTAATCCAGCTAATCTGGATGAATTAAAACAGAATTTTTTAAATCAGCTGCTCCGATTTCAAATGAAGTGGGGCAGCTCGACGCTTCGTGAAAAGTCATTTGTGGACCAATCATTCTTTTTGGATGAAAGGCTCCGCTTTTTTCTGCAGCGGTTTCCGGATACGTTTCTCGTTTTATACAAACCTATCTTTCTATTGAAAAATGCGCCTGTCGAAGTCGATGTCATTTTATTAACGCCTGTGGATGCCTGGTGCATCACATTTTTGGAAGCGGAGGAAGATTCGGCTTTTATTGGATCGAGCGATCGATTCTGGGTCCGCCGGCATCATAAGTATCCTGACAAAAAAGTGCTCAATCCATTATTGGCTGTCAATCGGATGGGAAACATCGTCTCCCAGTTATTTGAACTATATGAAGTGAACTTGCCGATAAAAAAAGTGGTTCTCTCCCGAAATGGATATGTGGATTACCCGGAAACGCCGTATGATATCGATATATTGGATAAACGGACATTCCCGGAATGGTTTGAAAGGATGCGGACAATTTCTTCTCCCCTTAAGGCTCAGCAGTTAAAAGGTGCGCAGGCTTTGCTGGAATATTGCCAAACTACTTCAAGCATACGACCAGAATGGGATACCGATAATAATCAAGCAGAGGGAAAAGGGCATGCAGCGCCTTAATGAAACGATGTATTTCATTGTCAATCCAATGGCCGGAAATAAAGGAAGTATTAAAACCTGGAAAAAGGTCGAGGAAATACTGAAATCAGAAGATGTTCCCTATGAGGTCTTTTTTACGAAAGAAAAAGGGCATGCGTTAAGGTTGACGAAGGAAATTCTTTCCCAGACTAATCAGAAAACCCGAATGATTGCAGTTGGGGGAGATGGTACCTTACATGAATTGGTAAATGGTGCTGCTGAGTTTCCTCATGCAATCATTGGCTCCCTTGCAGCTGGGTCTGGCAATGATTATGTAAGGGGAGTTCAGAAAACCAAGAGTGCAGAGGAAGCCCTTTCTTTATTTCAGGATAATGTCGTCAGGGTTATTGACATCGGGCAGTTTGAGACGAATGGTCAGACCGGTTATTTTATGAACAGCCTTGGAATGGGTATTGATGCTGAAATATCTTATGAAGCGGACCGTTCTCCTCTAAAAAAATGGTTTAATCTTGTGAAAACGGGTAAATTAATTTATCTGTTTATTTTTATAAAAAAGCTATTCACTTATCAGCCTAGTTATATGAATTTGACTGTTGATGGCAACATACATCAGTTAAAAAAGGTATGGTTCATTGTTATCGCAAACCAGCCCTACTTTGGTGGCGGGATGAAAATTTCACCGAAGTCAAAGCCAGACGATGAGAAATTGTTGGGATGGATGAAGTAGCAGTAGAGGTTCTGAAAGAGAAAATCTGTGTCATGTTTAATGGCCGTATTTCATTATAAGTTTTGAAATGATTTATTTGTTGTTGTTTTATGCGTATAATCGTTTTATAGTACTTGACGAAGAAACGGTATTTCAACTAAAATTTAATTTATGGCTATTGTTTAATTGCTCAATAGCTATTTTTTTATTTCTCTAATATGAGGATGTTTTTAATTGCGGGGTATCATCCCGATGCACGTATACACGCAGCTTCGCCAACAGGCGGGTTTTTTATTAAACATGGACTCAAAGTAGTGGTAATACATACACTAGGTGAAACGTACCCACATTTGTATAATTAAGCGAGGAAATCGAAGGTGAACCAGTTGGAACATTTATTAGGTCAGGAGTGGGATATATCCCCTGCTGGAGGAGCTACAGGAGAAGCCTTTATTGCCGAGAAAGATGGACAGAAGCTCTTCCTAAAACGAAATTCATCGCCATTTTTAGCTGTTCTTTCAGCTGAGGGCATTGTTCCAAAGTTAATGTGGACAAAACGCTTGGAAAATGGGGATGTAATTACGGCCCAGCATTGGATGGAAGGCAGGGAGCTATCTCAGCAGGAAATGAACAATATAAGAGTCGCAAAGCTGCTTCAAAAAATTCATCAATCCGATCCTTTGTTAAGCATGCTCAAAAGGCTTGGGAAATCCCCTTTACGACCTGAAAGTATACTTACAGAAATAGAAACCGGGTTATCTTCGGATGTTACGGATATTCCGATTATCAAGCAAGCCATTCATTTTTTACAGAACAATCTTCTGTTGATTGAATGCGACGAAAAAGTCGTCTGTCATTGTGATGTGAACCACAATAATTGGCTCATGACCGAAACTGACGGATTGTTTCTAATTGATTGGGACGGAGCAGTCATTGGCGATCCAGCCATTGACCTGGGCATACTCTTGTATTCCTACGTCCCAAGGGAAGAATGGAATCAGTGGCTTGCCCGTTATGGCAAGAAGCTTGACGCAGGCCTGGAGATGAGGATGAAATGGCACACGGTTTCACAACTTGTGCTTTCCATCCAATGGCATCATCGTAGAAAACGGTACGAGGAAAGAAACGATTTACTTCATAAACTTGAAACGCTATTAATGGCTGGCTGATTAGTATTGATCAATGTCATCCACCCATTGGGACAAGTCGTTCTGGTGGGTTGTTATATGTGCTTCTAAATCGGCGGCACCGATTCCTGTCTGACTGTATTCGTAAATCTCCGTCAGTACTGTTTTCACGTTACTATCAATATCCATATTGATCATCAAGGATTTGACGAGCCTCTCAACCTGTTCGCATTCAGAAACGGAACCGCAGCAGTCTGTTTGATGGTTGGTTAATATATCTTTTAATAGTTCCATTTGATGTTCGTGGGATAGCGGCATATAATTCCACTCCTTTCTTAAATAGTAAAAGTGAGCCTGGATAAAAGGGATTCTCAGGTGATTTTCCCTGCCCTTCACTTATTTATGGTGTGTGTTGCGGAAAGTTTTATACATGAAAACTACAGAGACTGTCGCCATGATGGCCGGCAGTTTTTTTATTTAATGAATGGGCCCTCGCCGGCGGTTCCTGAAAAAATCAGCTTGCAGGAATCCATCTACTCGTGTTATGGTTTGAACGATTATATTATAAATAGGGGTGTCATCATGCGTTTAAGAAATAAACCTTGGGCTGAAGACCGTTTGAATGATTTTCCGCAATATGTGATTCAGCAGCCAGTGAGCCATAAAGGTAAATGGCATGAAGTATTCGGTAACGATAATCCGTTATATATTGAAGTGGGTACGGGAAAAGGCCGATTTATAACAGAAATGGCGAAAGCCCATCCTGATGTGAATTTCATTGGAATTGAAGTATATAGAAGCGTCATTGTAGCGGCACTCGACTTGTTAATTGAAGCAGAAGTGCCAAATTTAAAGTTGTTAAATGTTGATGCAGCGAACTTAGGAGAATATTTTGCTAAAGGTGACGTAGATCGCGTCTACTTGAATTTCTCTGATCCATGGCCGAAATCACGTCATGCCAAACGCCGGTTAACGTATAAAACTTTCCTTGAGGTCTATGAAGGCATTCTTCCAGATCAAGGGGAAATCCACTTTAAAACGGATAACCAAGGACTATTTGAGTCTTCCTTGATGAGTATTTCCGAGTACGGCATGCTTTTAAAATATGTAAGTCTTGATTTGCATAACAGCAGCTTTGAAGGAAATATCATGACTGAATATGAAGAGAAGTTCTCGAGTAAAGGCAATCGGATTTACCGGTTGGAAGCAAAGTTTCAATAATAATTGATGAAAAACCAGGTGCACAGCATCTGGTTTTTTGTTTTTGGGCAGATTTAGATAAATTAGTGATGTCAGTGATTATGACGCTTCCATTTTGAATAAGGTTAGGCCATATTTTCGCAATCTCTTTCAATGCCTTTCATGGGAAATAAAGAGCTGGATGTTATCAATTTCAATAAATGGAAGCAGATGTTAAACTAAAGAGAGAGGAGGGGTAAAAATGGAAACTTTGCAAATAGGGGAAATTAAATTAACATGGCTGAATGGTGGTGTAACCCACTTGGATGGCGGTGCGATGTTTGGTGTTGTACCGAAACCGCTTTGGTCTAAGAAGTATCCGGTTAACGAAAATAACCAGATTGAGTTGAGGACGGATCCGATTTTAGTTCAGGCAAATGGATTAAATATGCTTATAGATTCCGGAATTGGTAATGGGAAGATGAATGACAAGCAAAAACGAAATTTTGGGGTAACGGAAGAATCCCAACTCATTGAGGATTTAGGCAAGCTTGGGATTCAACCAAATGATATCGATTACATTTTAATGACTCATCTGCATTTCGACCATGCCTGCGGATTGACGAAACGTGAAGGTGAAGCTTGGGTTCCTGTTTTCGAACGCGCAGAAATTATTACGACTCAAATTGAATGGAAGGAAATGCAAAACCCGAATATTCGTTCAAAAAGTACATATTGGTCAGAAAACTGGGAAGCTGTTGCTTCACTTGTTCGCCCGTTTAATGGAGAGAAAGAAATCACTGAAGGCATAAAAATGATTCATACCGGCGGACATAGCGATGGACATGCGATTATCATCATTGAAGATGGTTTGGACAGGCTGATTCATATGGCTGATATTATGCCGACACATGCCCATGCGAATGTACTTTGGGTACTTGCTTACGATGATTACCCAATGACTTCCATCCAGGCGAAGGAAAAGTGGATGAAATCCGGACTGGAAAACGGGTCGTGGTACAGCTTTTACCATGATGCTCACTATTGTGCCATAAAATGGAATGAAACGGGTAAAGAAATAACGGCTGAACTGAAACGAAAGCGATAAGGATAACAAAAAAGGAGGACGTCATTTTGACGACCTCCTTTTTGTTTCAATCGTTTTGCGCATTAAGCTCCAAAATTGTTCCTGTAGAGGCATCCGCTACAAATTCGAATTGCTCGCGTTTTCCCTCTGTGTTTCTAGTAATGCCGCCTTTATACACTTCATAGTCTAAATTATTTTTTTTGTAGTTTTCCGGCTTCATCAAAATCCATGAGCCATATATGTTTCCGTCCTTTTTGACTGTTTCCTTCACTTGGGCTAACACTTTATCCGGAGAAGGATTACTTGATTGATCCAAAATTTGTTTTGTCGCATAGCCGGCAGCGAACCCAGCTACAGTGCCTAGTAAAAACGTTTTCCAATTCATGAATTTCTCCTCCATTGCTTTTTTTCCATCACGCTTTCTAGTATACAGAAGAACTCTTTATTTGACTAATAATTTGAAATTTTAACCATTAACTGATAAATTAGAACTTTCAAGTGTAACATTATTCTAAGTTATGTAAAATAGTAATAAATAACACATAGTTAAGGAGTAGAAAGATGAATCATGAGACTTTAGCGCTTTTTAAAACATTGACAGAATTACCAGGTGCCTCAGGAAATGAACATGCTGTTCGGAGTTTCATGAAGAGTGAGCTTGAAAAATATTCAGATGAAATAATTCAAGACCGCCTTGGTGGAATCTTTGGTGTAAAAAGAGGGAATGAAGAAGGACCAACTGTACTTGTTGCTGGACATATGGATGAAGTGGGCTTTATGGTCACTTCGGTAACAGAAAACGGAATGCTCCGCTTTCAGACTCTAGGTGGCTGGTGGAGTCAGGTACTTTTGGCGCAAAGGGTTGAAATCATCACTGATAACGGACCGGTTATTGGCGTCATTGGTTCGATCCCGCCTCATTTGTTAGATGAATCGCAACGCTCAAAACCAATGGACATTAAAAATATGCTGATTGATATCGGAGCAGATGATAAGGAAGATGTGAAGAGAATTGGTGTCAAACCAGGTCAGCAGATTGTACCGATATGTCCTTTCACACCGATGGCTAACGAGAAAAAAATTCTTGCAAAAGCATGGGATAATCGTTATGGATGTGGACTGGCGATTGAGTTGTTAAAAGATTTAAAAGATGAAACTTTACCAAATATCTTATACTCCGGAGCAACGGTACAGGAGGAGGTAGGATTGCGTGGTGCAAAAACAGCAGCGTATATGATCAAACCGGATCTTTTCTTCGCCCTAGATGCAAGTCCAGCAAACGATATGTCAGGCAGTAAAAGTGAATTCGGCCAGCTTGGAAAAGGAGCCCTACTCCGTATTTTTGACCGGTCGATGGTCACACATCGCGGCATGAGGGAATTTATCCTTGATACTGCTGAATCTAATGATATCCCATATCAATATTTTGTTTCCCAAGGCGGCACGGATGCCGGACAAGTCCATATTGCAAATGAAGGTATTCCAAGTGGCGTGATTGGCATTTGTTCGCGCTATATTCATACACATGCGTCCATGATTCATATTGATGATTATGCGGCAGCTCGTGAACTGATTGGGAAATTAGTTCGTGCATGTGATAAAACGACATTTGAGACATTAAAAAATAACGGCTAATAGAGGAAGCTGAAATGGAAAGGGGTGCAGTCATGTATCCTTTTCCAGCAGCTTTTTTTACATAGAAAGAAGGTAACTATTTTGAAAATAGCAGTAGGCAGTAAAAATCCGGCGAAAGTAAAGGCAGTGTTCGACGTTTACGAAGAAGCTGAAATCATTTCACTTCAAGTAGAAAGCGGGGTCTCGGAACAGCCATTTTCTGATGAGGAAACAATGAATGGAGCGATAACGCGCGCCCAAAATTGCTTGAGCCAAAGCGATGCCGAAATCGGAATCGGTCTTGAAGGCGGTGTCGTAAAGATGAATCACGGCCTATTCGTATGCAACTGGGGGGCGATGGCTACGAAGGATGGAGAGATCTACATCGCCGGTGGAGCTAGAATTCCACTCCCGGAAATTGTCGCTGAACGGTTACTAAATGGTGAAGAGTTGGGTCCGGTCATGGACGACTTCACTAAGAAAGCGAATATTAGCAAAAAAGAAGGAGCAATCGGAGTGTTTACAAATGAGCAAATCACCCGAGCTGAAATGTTCCTTCATATTATGAGAATGCTAGCAGGTCAGCACGAGTATAAGAAAAAAATGCAAAAGTGAGATTTTGTCCAATGGCTTTTGATTTAACTATTTTGACCTTTTGAAAGGCCAACTAAAAGTTAGTGAGACACTGGTTTTATAGGGTTTAACCATACTACCATCGATGTGCCAAATGCAAAGGATTGCTTTGAAGGGATTGACTGAAAAGATAGGTGAAGAAAGAAGACAGTCACAACAAAGCAGAAATTGACAGGATTTAAGTTAACAGGGTTGCTAGAATAGATTACAAGGAGTGAGTGGTATGGGATGGGTTGAATCAATCCAAAAGGCAATCAACTATATGGAGGAGCATTTACTAGATGACCTAACCATTGAAAGTATTTCCAGACAAGCGAATGCCTCAGCCTTTCATTTTCAACGGACGTTCACCATATTAACGGACATATCCGTTGGTGAATATGTCCGGCGTCGAAGGCTGACTTTAGCTGCTCAGGAGATATCACGCACAAATTGCAAGATTATTGATTTAGCATACAAGTATGGCTATGACACTCCCGAGGCTTTTTCAAAGGCTTTTCGAAGGCAGCATGGAGTATCTCCAAGTGAAGCACGAAAGTATATTGGGAAGCTGACATTCTATGAACGCCTGGTAATACAGGTAATTCTGAAAGGGGAAATACCGATGAAATACAATATTATTGAAAGAGATTCCTTTCAAGTAATTGGAATCAAGCGAGAGTTTTCATTAGTTAATGGAGAAAATTTAATTGGAATTCCAAAGCTTTGGGACAAAGTGAATTCGGATGGAACCGACGATCAGTTAGGAAAGTTGAACAATGGCCAAATAAAAGGGCTACTGGGAGTATGTGTTGACAAACGAATATTGGAACAAAATGAGACTATGGATTATTGGATAGCGACAGAGTATGACGCTCAAGTGCCAGAAGGGTATTCAAGCCTAACAATTCCGGCCTCCAAATGGGTTATATTTGAAGTTCACGGACCAATGCCAGATGCTATTCAAGAAGTTTGGAAACGAATTTTTTCGGAATGGTTTCCTACAAGCGGTTATGAACATGCTGGAACTTTTGAAATGGAAGTATACACAGACGATGATGCTTCAAACCCTGATTACTACTCCGAGATTTGGATTCCTGTTAAATAGATAGAAGAGTAAGGTCTAATATATTTGTTTTCGCTTGTAGAGAAAGTTTATTTAATTTCCCTACAAGCTTTTTATTTTGAAGGAACTTTGGGGCTAGATTATCCACGTCTTATTAATACTTTAAAATTCATTAATGTACCTATTACATAATTTGGTGTATATTGTCGGAAAACTATAGTCTCAGGCAAATGGAAGATTTCACAATCCATCTTCAAATATATATGAAAGCACCTTCAGAGCTTGGTTCACGGTTTCGACTGTGACACTCGCCTTTTCCGATATTTCTTTTAAAGCATGGTGATGGGATTCCGAACGAATCAAAATAAGCGGTTTGCCTAGAGAGATGGCAGTGCTGGCATCCATGGCAGTATTCCATTGTTTATATTTTTCACCAAAAAGTGCGACGACAAGGTCGGCTTGTTTCATCAAGAGACCTGTCCGTAAATTGTTAATTTGGGAAGCGGCCGCATCCTTCAAAATCGGGGTGGGCTGTACTCCTAAAATTTCTTCTCCAATATTGTCGGAACGTTCATGGTTTTCCATCGGTCCGACAAATTCTAACGGAAGTTTCAAGGCGATTGCCTTATCTCTTAATTCACTTCTCCAATTTGAATGGATTTCCCCAGCAAGATAAACAGTTAATTTCATAATTGTTCCCCCTTGGTATATAAATTGATTTCATTGTATCATGTTTTGAGAAAATGGATGAATTTCATAAATAAGGATAATAGTATGCATAAGAGTGTATTCTGTAATCAATCTTTAGGAAAAGAGAAGGCTGGAGGAATGACGATGGCTCTATCGATTAATAAAATTCTTATTTTCCTGTTAATGAGCAGTCTAATTGTTGTTGGTTGCTCGGGCATTGAAAGGCAAACTGATAAAGCAGTTAAGGTCGCAGAATTGGCATTTCGTGACGATAAGAAACAGCCAAATATAGAGGCGGGTCTCATTCAGGTGTATCTGCCAGAGGATTTTAAGGTAGAAGAAGAACATGATAATAATTTGATCTTAAAAAGTGATAATCAGGCTTATATATTATTTGTGAATCCAAATGAAAATGAAGACAGCTCCGTATTATTTCTGGCGATTAAAGAACAGGGAGATAAATATTTGGTGCTGCATTCCTTTCAAAATGATGATAAATTTGGGTTTATCACAATAAAAGAGTTAGCGGAAGATAAGTATGAGCTTGCGCTAGGAATCGGTGGAGTCAAGCTGACAACTGAAACCGATAAAGATCAAATAAAACACGATGCAAAACAAATGATGGAAATCGTTTCATCAGTGCCTCAGAAATAAGGAACAGCTCGGAAGTATCATTCCGGGCTTTCCCTTATTAGGCTTCGTTATCATAAAGATGAAACTGGCTAGTGACCGATTGTATACCATTGGCAAAGAAACATAGTTCGGAAGGAGCTTCGTTGACTTAGGTAATGGCTAGTATATGATTTTTGCTCGAAGAACTAACCTCTTCGGAAGCTTCTGATGATTGTTCAGATATTAGATGCGTTTCGCAGCTTCTTAACCTTTGAGATGTTTGCGGTAATACGACAAGGTCTTTAGAGGCTGTTTTAGTAAAGGAGATAGATTGGTTTTGTATCGATTTACATTCTTCGAATTTCTGTGATTCAGTAATCAGTTTTTTTATTTGCTGGAGAATTATTAAGAGTTAGTAATATTTTTAATAAGTAATTCAACCCTAATCCGTATTAATGGTTGATTTATGCAGAGTCTGGTATGATGGAAATATAAAAAATTAAGATAATAATTTAGAGCTGGAGGAATATAAAAATGGAAAATTTACAGACTTTAGAACAATATGATGTATTAAAAAATGAAGGCAAACATATTTTTCTTTTTTCAGCGACATGGTGTGGAGATTGCCGTGTGATTGAACCAATAATGCCGGAGATTGAAGCGAAATTTCCTGAATTTACGTTCATTTATGTAGATCGTGATAAATACATCGATGTTTGTGTAGCCAATGATGTATTCGGAATACCAAGTTTTATCGCTTATGATAATGGCAAAGAGCTTGGCCGATTCGTGAGTAAAGATCGTAAAACACAAGAACAAATTGAAGAATTCATTCAAGCATTATAATCAAAATCCCCTTCTCGCTGGGGATTTTTCAATGAAGAGGAGGGTCAACCTTGAAAATGGATAGCACGAAGCTGAAAAACATCTTAAAAGAACGTTTAAAAGACGATAATCGCACGTTTAAATTCGATAGCAAGAAAGATACGTTACGGGTGGAGAATGTGAAAACGGGTAAAGGTATCACCGTCGAATTGCCGCCGGTGCTAGCTAATTATGAAAACGTTCAGGAAAAAGCCATCGATGAAGTTGTCTATTACGTGGAAGAGGGTCTGAATGTAATGGGGGAAGAACACAGCATGGAAGGCAAGGAGAAATTCATTTTCCCAGTCATTCGTTCGACGTCCTTTCCAATGGAATCGGAAGAAGGAAACCCTTTTTTATTCGATGAGCATACGGCCGAAACACGTGTCTTTTATGCACTGGACTTAGGCAAAACCTACCGTTTGATTGATGAAAAAATGATTCAGCGGGAAAATTGGCAGGGGGACCGAATCCGGGAGATTGCCCGTTTCAATGTCCGTTCCCTCTCAACAGAAATGAAGTCGGATATCGTCGCGGATAATACATTTTACTTTTTGAACACAAATGATGGCTACGACGCAAGCAGAATCCTTAATGAATCATGGCTTCGAGAAATGAAGGACAAAATTCAGGGAACAATGGCAGTGGCGATTCCTCATCAGGATGTCATTATCATTGCAGATGTGAAGAATAATACTGGGTATGATGTGCTCGCACAAATGGCGATGAGCTTTTTTGCAAGTGGCCACGTACCGATTACTGCTTTATCCTTCCTGTACGAAGAAGACGAGCTGGAGCCTATCTTTATTTTGGGTAAAAACAAAAAGCGTGAACAATAAGTAAAGCAGAATGCACAAAATACAAGGACCCTTGCAAGTTTGGAAAAATTCCAGCTCGTCAGGGGTCCTATTTTTTTATGTGCTTTATGAAATAATGTTTTATGGCTATTTTTTTACCGCTATATTTCATTTTCTCCAAATTTTCCAGCCCAAACATCAAAGAAAGAGATGCATGAGTTACATAAACAGCAACTGTTTCCCAAGATTCTTTTGATGGGTGGAATAAAAATTAGTCTTATGTATCTGTACTAATCTCTTCCCATTCTTGATTCATGTAATTAACCAACCAATTAAGAGCATAATGTCTTTCGTAAACTACACCTTCGTTTAGAGCAGGGGGAATTTCCAAATGATTTAGTTGGTCTTCTCTTACAGCCCAATGTGCGCGATAAATAAAATCTAGATTATCCAAGACAACGTTAATTGGTTTTAAAGTGGCCATATTTAGCAATTCTTGTCTCGAATGATTTAAAACCGTTTCAAACACCAAATCTACATCACACATATCAGCAGGAGTATTTATCTCAGATATTAAATTTACAGACCAAAGTAGAACCCATATACATTCTAATTTCCAGGAATAAGCGATTAAATCATTCTGTTTAGGTCGCCATGTTGAGATAAATTTTTGTTCCTCTTCTGTAAATAACTCATTAGCATTATATCTATTGATGAATTTTTTGATTTCTGCCTTTGGAGCCTTCAGTGCTTTCGCTGAAACAATAGATAATGGTATTATTCTGTTTATAATTTCTTCTTTTGTTCTAAGTGAAACCTCATCTTCATTTTCTGCTAAGGGTAAATGCACATTAATGGGTACATTTAATGTTCTTAGTATATTTTCAGAGTGTTCCTTTCTAATTGTTGAACTTTTCATTGTACACCTCACTAGAGTAATCTCATACTCATTCATTACAGAAATATTGCTGCGTTAGTTTTATAAAACAGGCTCTTGCTTGTCTTCTACCTATATACATAATCCCGCTCAATTCCCAAAGCAAATAAAGTTATTTGATTCTTCTTGAACTATAACGACCAATCATTATAAGGGACTATATCATAATTTTTATATTTTCTGCATCGCAGCGTAGTTTATAAAAATATTGAATAAGCTCATGCTCTTTTAAAATAGTTTTTTCCATCTTGAGTAATTTTCTTTTTCCGATACGACGATCTAATAGACAAAGAATGTTAATCAAAACATCCGAAGACTTTAATAATTCCTCAATTGGTGAGTTAAAGTATTCCTCTAATGCAAAGTAAAAATCATATTGACCATAAATTCCATCTGCTTTTAGTATTTTATGAGCCTGATCTTGTAAGGCCCGATTTTTGGGTACATCATCAAAGTCATACTGATTAGATTTATCTCGTATGTCACATTCTCTATAAAATTCTTCTCTTGCAGCTGTAATTGTACACATGCTCAATATTTCCACTTTATCAACGGTAATTACAGCTCTGCCTAATTGGTCATGAGCTTTACGGTAATTGATAACTTGAAAATCCACTCTCGAGCGCAATGTCTCACATAGAAAATCCGTTAACCGTTTCTTTGCTTTGCTCCATTTTGGACTATACAACAAATTGCCCCCCAATATTCCGTCCTTTAGTTGAATGATACTCGCTACAATGATTGTACATTAAATGGAAAAAGCCAACTCATTATTTGTTATAGTGTCGGCTCTTTATTTTAAAGAACTAGATTATTTCTTACTTTCTAATTTCGAAAGTTTTCTTTCTTTTTTATCTTTACTTGGTATATCTGTCTATCAACATCTATAGAATGGATGCTCTTTAAAATATCATCAGCGTGTTCAACAAGTTCATCCGGTTCTTTTTCTGTAAGCTTTTCCATTGCATCCCATAACAAAACACCTTCAACCCAAGTCAAAAGCGTATAAATATTTTTTCACAGTTGCTAAATGCCAATAGATTTGAGGATTTGACATTAAAAATGTAAAGTATTAATTTAATTTCCCTTAAATTTGATACCAAGCAAACTTATATCAGAGATTCGCAGTATTATTTCCCAGACAATCTTCAAGCAAGCTAGGAACAGAAGAAGCATCAGTTTAGAGTAATTATAGATAAAAGATAAAAAGTGACTTTAATCATTCTATTACAAAAGAAGGAAGTGTGAACAGTTAAAGCGAAACTGTAAGGTAGTTTGTTTTTATGCTGTCAGGATGTACTTATTCGGATTTAAGATGAACCGAATAAAACAAATTGTTTAACCCAAAAATTAAAAATCATTGCTCTTATGGTTTTATACACAGAGTTCTTAAACTATTATAAGTTTTCTTTAAGAAAATTCGTTAACATTCCGATGTTTGAACGAAAGGAACATTCCTTAATTAATATTCTTTTCACATAATTATCAAGCCGATATTTAAAGGGGGACAATAACTATGAAAAATCAATTAATGAACATGCTAGAAATGCGTAAAAATGAAATGATTCAAATTCGTCGTTATTTACACGAAAACCCGGAGCTTTCCTTTAAGGAAGAAAAAACAGCACAATATATCATTGATTTTTATAAGGGAAAAGATGTGGACATTCAAACGAATGTTGGAAATGGATTAGGAATCATCGTAACAATCGAAGGTTGGAAACCAGGAAAAACGATAGGTCTTCGTGCAGACTTTGATGCGCTGCCTATTTTAGAAGAAACCGAGGTTCCATTTAGGTCTAAAAATGAAGGTGTGATGCATGCTTGTGGACATGATGGACATACAGCTTATCTATTAGTCTTGGCAGATTGCCTCATTCAGCTTAAGTCTTCCCTTTCTGGTACCATTAAAATCATCCATCAACATGCTGAAGAAGTACCGCCAGGAGGTGCGAAAAGCATCGTGGAATCAGGGGTGCTAGATGATCTAGACGCTGTTTTTGGAACGCATTTGTTCCCATCACATCCAGCTGGAGAGGTGGGGTATCGCAGCGGCTATTCGATGGCTGGCAGGACATATTTCAAGTTAGGGATAAAAGGTGTAGGCGGCCATGGTTCTTCCCCACATTTGGCTAATGATGCTATTGTTGCAGGTTCCCATTTTGTAACAGCTGTTCAAACCGTAATCAGCCGGCGCTTGAACCCCTTTGATATGGGCGTTGTCACTATCGGTTCTTTCGATGGAAAAGGAAGCTTTAATGTCATAAAAGATCGGATAGAGATTGAAGGGGATGTACGCTATATGACAGAGGAGACCGAACAGCTGATAAACAATGAAATACACCGGATTGTTAAAGGGATAGAAACAGAATTTGATGTTCAGTGTGAGCTTTTATATATGCCGGATTATCCACCTTTATATAATGATCCTAAAATGACTGAATTTGTGAAAAATAGCCTTCAAAACATGAATGACCCAGATATTAAGCAGGTCTTAGAATTCCCAATGTTCTCAGGATCAGAAGATTTTTCATATTATGCGGAAAAAACGCCTGGTTGTTTCTTTTACATAGGCTGTAAACCAAAAGGGGTAGAGAAGGTGTATTTCAATCACCATCCTAAATTCGATATCGATGAAGATGCGCTTCTGATTGCGGCCAAATCAGTGGCGCAAGTTGTATGTAGTTTTTATGAATTAGATTAGTCAACTGTAGCCCTACTTTTCTAAAATAGTTATATAACCCCCAAAACACCGTTCGGTTTAATCGAACGGTGTTTTGTAGAATCTTGCCGCTACATTAATAAAACTAGAAGAATTCACCAAGAATGATATGGTTTGTATTAAAACTTAATCTCTTTGTAAACATCATTTAACAGCGGTGTTTTATTTAAATAGTAGACTAAGGGCTAACGTTATTTTTTTATATAGAATAGGTTTATACTCTTTTCAGAAGGGGTTTAATAGGATAAGAGTTATGCGAAAATCGAAGGGTAAGTACAAATAAATAAAAAAAGCACATACAAATTCCTATTCAGCTTAAATTCTCTCGATATTTTATAAATAACTGGTAGAATAAGTTACATAACTACAGATAGTAGAAAGAGTGATAGGTTTGAAATGGCTAAATAAGATGAAGAAATGGTTCCAAGCAGAGGAAATTATTGAGATTGAAGAAATTATTATAGATGAACCGCTAGATGAAGAAACATTAAAAAATATGGATTTTTCCAAGCATACAAACACAAGGAAAGAAGATATAAAAGAATACAATCAAACAGTGGAGAAGATGTCCCAGGTGAATGATCCGGATACAAAAATCCTGTTTCAATATCCGAAAGGGCAATTTAAGTTTCCTCTCATTCCTGACCAAGAGCAGCATAGAAGAAAGCCTAGGGAAAGAAAGAGGGAAGAGCGTGAGCGTGAACGTGAGCCTAAGCGTGAACGTGAGCCTAAGTCTAAACAGGAAAAAGTGACCAAAACTAGAAGCCCTGTGAGGGGACCTGAACCAAAGCATAGAAACGTCGATCGTGAATCAACAAACAAAATAGTTCCATCGAAAACTCCATTCCGTCCGACGGAAATCCCCTCACCTATATATGGGTTTCGTCGTCCAGAAAAAAAGATGGTCACTAATGAGCGAATTGTCGAGTATGAATTAGAAAGCAAGCTACCTGTTCTCAAAAAAGAAGAGCCAGAAGTTCCAGCGTATAGCTCTAACACCACAAAAGAAGTGGCCTATGAGGAATTAACAATTGAACCTTCTGTTCTTGTACCAGAACAAGTGGAAGAAAAAAGGGAAGAAGAGATGGAGATTCCCGCTTATTTCCGTAAAAACGCACCTGCAACACCCCTTGAGGAAGTAGCAAGCGAGCCTTCTGAACCTATTTCTGAACAGGTGGAAGAAATAAAAGCCTTAGAGCAGGATCAGGGTGATTTTGGGCGGGAAGTGGCTGTTTCGATTATGGAACAGGTGGAAGCGACACCGACCAAAGCTTATGTAGCTCCAAAGGAAGAAGTTATACAACCAACACCGGAATATGTCGAGAAACCTGTCGAAAGTCAAGTGATTGATTTAGAAAGCGAACCAGCGGCGACTATTACGGAAGAACAGCCTAAACGCCCAAAAAAACATATTCCTTTTAATGTGATGATGCTTAAGCAGGATCGGGAAAAAACTCAATACCTAAATAAGATTATAGCGGAAAAAAAAAGCCCTGATTCAGAGAGGGGAGTAGTTTCTTTTGAAAAGAAACCTACAATAAATCCTGATGAAGCAGGGTCTGGACAAGCAGTACAATCCGGATCCATTCATGAATTGAAAACAGAGGCAGACCGAGTCGTGTTGGAAGAGAAGCCGGTTATGCCAGAATCTATAAGCTTCCGGGAAACGCAGTATGAATCCGTAGCGGTAGCCGAACCTGAGAATGCCGGTGAATCCAATATGGAATCAAGTGGGGTCTATGAATCGCCTTTCATGCCGGAAGTGAAAACCACTGAAAATGTTGAGCAAAAAGAACCGAATACAGAGGCTGCAACAGAAGTAGAAGGAAGAAGCATGAAGGATATCTCAGAAGCTCTGGTGTCTATAGAAGTGGACGACAATCCTTATTATGTGTTTCCGAAGATTGATTTGCTGACACCTCCTACTTACGCAGAGCATGATGATGAGTGGCTTGAGGAGCAGACATTTTTACTAGATGAGACACTGAAGAACTTTAATGTCCGGGCAAAAGTTGTCAATGTCACTCAAGGGCCAGCAGTGACTCGTTTCGAGGTGCATCCGGAACCGGGTGTGAAGGTGAATAAAGTAACAAACCTGATGGATGATATCAAATTAAGTCTAGCTGCTCAGGATATGCGGATGGAAGCGCCGATTCCGGGTAAGCATACAATTGGTATCGAGATTCCAAACAGGAAAAGTAAGCCGGTATTTTTGCGAGAGGTTTTGGAAAGTACTGAATTTCAAGAGCATGAATCACCGCTTGCTGTGGCACTTGGACTCGATATATCAGGTCAGCCGATTATCACTGATTTAAGAAAAATGCCACATGGCCTGATTGCCGGACAAACCGGATCAGGGAAAAGTGTCTGTATCAACACGATGCTGGTTAGCTTGCTGTATAAAGCGACGCCTCAGGAGTTGAAATTACTATTAATCGATCCGAAAATGGTCGAGCTTGCTCCATATAACCGGATTCCGCATTTGGTCAGTCCAGTCATTACTGATGTGAAGGCCGCTACAGCTGCCCTGAAATGGGCGGTAGAGGAAATGGAACGGCGTTATGAATTGTTTGTTCATGCCGGCGTCCGTGATATTAGCCGCTTTAATGACCAAGCAGAAAAAGCCGGACAATATTCAAGCAAGCTTCCTTATATTTTGGTGATTATTGATGAGCTGGCGGATTTAATGATGATGTCCCCAGCTGATGTCGAGGAAGCGATCTGTCGCATTGCTCAAAAGGCCCGTGCCTGTGGTATTCATTTAATTGTGGCCACACAGCGACCATCAGTCGATGTCATAACAGGATTAATCAAGGCAAATATTCCGACAAGAATCGCGTTCTCTGTTTCTTCCCAAGTCGACTCACGCACGATTATCGATAGCGGAGGGGCAGAAAAGCTGTTAGGAAAAGGGGATATGTTATTTGCTGAAAACGGCTCATCAAAAACGGTGCGTTTGCAAGGAACTTTTGTAAGTGACGAAGAAATTGATCAAGTCGTCAACCACGTGAAACTAGAGCAGCAGCCGAAGTATTTATTTGAGCAAGAAGATTTGTTAAATCGGGCACAGGTTACTGAAGATGCAGATGAGCTTTTCTTTGAGGCATGTGAATTTGTTGTGAGTCAGCAGGCTGCATCAGCATCAAGTGTCCAAAGACGCTTCCGTGTGGGTTACAACCGGGCAGCGCGTCTAATAGAAATGATGGAGCAGCAGGGGGTTGTTTCGGAATCAAGAGGCAGCAGACCCCGTGATGTTTTAATCACAGAGGAAGAACTTGAATTTTTGCATGTGAATTAAGAGAACCTATTAAAAGGAAATTGTATATAATGTTAAAGGTGAAAACGCGGTGTTATCACCTTTCATGACGGAATAGCCAATGATTTGATAATTTGGTATCTGCTTGACATGGATGAATGAATAAAAAAGTGATATAATAGTTTTTTGTTGATGAGTGATTGAAAATATAAGTATAAAAAACCTATGAAGAAATTGCATTTCTTCAAGTCTCGTAATGAAAAAACAAATAAAAGATGACGTCATATACTGTCATACAGGTAGACGATTGGTGGAGGTTCGCTTTATGACTGCTTACCATTTTGTGGGAATTAAAGGATCGGGTATGAGCGCTCTTGCTCAAATACTGCATGATATGAATATTGAAGTGCAGGGTTCCGACTATGAAAAAGAATTTTTTACACAATTAGCGTTAGAAAAAGCCGGGATAAAAATCCTTCCTTTCAATGAGGAAAATATACAACCAGGAATGACCATTATTGCAGGGAATGCGTTCCCGGACACCCATCCGGAAATCGTAAAGGCAATGGAACTGGGTTTGCCAATCATCCGTTATCACCGTTTCCTTGGTGATTTCATGAAAAACTATATTAGTGTGGCAGTTACGGGAGCGCATGGTAAAACATCGACAACCGGCTTACTGGCCCATGTTATGGGTGGCGTAAAACCAACATCCTTTTTGATTGGGGATGGAACGGGTAAAGGGATTGTGGATTCTAATTACTTCGTATTTGAAGCATGTGAATATCGCCGACATTTCCTTTCTTATTATCCGGATTATGCAATCATGACAAATATTGATTTCGATCATCCTGATTATTATGCCAATGTTGAAGACGTGTTTGAGGCATTCCAAACGATGGCTCTTCAAGTCAACAAAGGCATTATTGCGTGCGGAGATGATGAGCATTTACCACATATTCAGGCGAAAGTACCAGTTATTTTTTACGGATTCGCGGAAGGAAATGATTTTCAAGCGAAAAATGTTTTCGTCACTTCAGAAGGCACTACATTCGATGTGCATGTAAGAAACAATTATTATGATACTTTTACTATTCCGACTTACGGAAAGCATAATGTGTTGAATGCACTAGGTGTCATTGCTCTTTGTAAATATGAAAACTTGGATACGGAAGCTGTGAAAGCCCAATTGCGGACTTTTGGCGGAGTCAAACGCCGGTTCTCTGAGAAGGAAATCGGAAGTCAGATCATCATTGATGATTATGCGCATCATCCGACTGAAATCTCAGCAACTGTTGACTCAGCGCGTCAAAAATATCCAGAGCGTGAAGTTGTTGCGGTATTCCAGCCACATACTTTCTCAAGAACGCAAGCATTCCTGGATGAGTTTGCCGACAGCTTGAATTTAGCCGACAAAGTATACTTATGCGAAATTTTTGGATCTGCTCGTGAACACCAAGGAAAGTTGTCGATTGAAGATCTTCAAGAGAAAATACCGGGTGCCGAGCTGATAACGGAGAACACAACATCTATATTGCAAAATCATGAAAACAGTGTCGTACTATTTATGGGTGCAGGGGACATTCAAAAGTTCCAGGCGGCCTATGAGCAGTTACTACAGGTTAAATAAAAAAAATGGCCAATCCGTTAGCGGGTCGGCCATTTTTTTTAGTTTAGATCCATAGAAAAAAACCAGCCGCAAAATAGACTGCGGCTGGTTTTTTAAAATCCGGTACAACTTATAAATGTTATTTTAAATTTTCTGGATTTAATTTTTCCAGTTCAGGTAAGACAAAGCGTCCGTCCTTACGAATCAAGACATCATCAAAATAAATTTCTCCTCCGCCATACTCAGGGCGCTGGATATTGACTAGGTCCCAGTGAATGTTTGAATGGTTTCCGTTAAAGGCATCATCATAGCATTGTCCAGGGGTAAAATGAAAACTTCCATCAATTTTTTCATCAAAGAGGATATCTTGCATCGGGTGTAGAATATAAGGATTTACACCAATCGCAAATTCACCGACATATCGTGCGCCTTCATCTGTATCAAAAATTTTGTTGATGCGTTCAGTATCATTCGCAATTGCTTCAACAATTTTCCCATCCTTGAATGTTAACTTCACGTTTTCAAAAGTAAAACCCTGATAAGGGGACGGAGTATTATATGAAATCACACCATTGATTGAATCCTTCACAGGAGCCGTATATACTTCACCGTCAGGAATGTTTAGCTCACCTGCACATTTGATGGCTTTAATGTCTTTGATGGAGAAGGATAAGTCCGTTCCGGGACCTGTTAAGCGGACTTTATCTGTTTTATCCATCAATTCAACAAGGTTGTCCATTGCTTCGCTCATTTTGCCGTAGTCGAGGTTGCAGACTTCGAAATAGAAATCTTCGAATGCTTCTGTACTCATTTTGGCTAATTGAGCCATGGAATTTGTCGGGTAGCGAAGTACGACCCATTTTGTTTTTGGTACGCGGATATTTCTATGTACTTTCCCGACTGTTTGTCCCTGAATTGCCATTTTCTCTGCAGGGACATCGGACTGCTCATTGATATTATCCCCGGCACGAAGCCCGATATAAGCATCCATCTGGCTCATTACGTTTGCTTCAAACTCACCCATCATCTTGTATTGTTCTTCTTGAGCACCCATTAACAAGGCACGATCCACCTGGTGGTCTTTTAAAAGGACGAACGGGTAACCACCTGCTGCATAGGCTTCATTCACAAGGGCGTTAACAAGTTCACGCTGCAATCCAAAGTTTTCTATTAAGACTTTTTCACCTTTTTGAAGCTTCACGGAATAATTGATTAAGTTATTTGCTAATGTTTCAATTCTAGGATCTTTCATAAAAATACCTCCAATGTTTAAATTCGACTTATCTTTCTATCATACCCGATTTATTGCCATAAGTTCATCTATAGACTCCTATGGAGGAAATGGTTTTAGACAATAATATTTCCAGATTAGGGTTTGGTAGGGTATATTGAAAAAATAAAAACGTTTATAATAACAGGGAAGGGGTAACTAATAACTAACAGTTACTTAATAGTCGATTTTTTTCGGAGGTGTTCCAATGGAGATTATTTTATACGTAAGTGCTGCAATTGCAGCGATTGCTTTCTTAGTCCTTGTTATTTTTTTAACCAAGGTACTCACATCACTTCAAGCTACCTTGGACAGCGTGGCCCGGACGCTGACAGGACTTGAAAGCCAAATGCAGGGCATAACGCTCGAAACTACCCAGCTATTACATAAAACAAATACGTTGGCTGAAGACTTGCAACAAAAATCAGAAAATCTGAACACAGTAGTAGATGCTGTGAAGGATGTCGGCACATCCATCTCAAGCTTTAACACTTCCGTCCAAAAGGTTTCCCATAAGGTGCAGACGGAGATTGATAATAATCAAGAGCGAATCTCCCAAATTGTACAATGGAGTAATGTAGCCTTGGAAATTCGGGACAAATGGAAATCCAGAAATAAGCAGGCTGCCCCGACTCCAAATGAAAGAGCGGAGTTAGAACGGGAAGCACTAGAAACAGATAACTTACCTAAAAAAAGGTTTTTACGCTCTAGATCTTAAAATCTAGTTAAATAAAAATAAACTGAAAATTGAGAGGGGAATGTACTATGACTCAAAAAGAATTTCCGACAAAGGACTATCAGAAATCATATGAGGACGAATGCGACTCTATCAATTCAAAGGACTTTATGATTGGCGCCTTAATCGGTGGCATGATTGGAGCAGCAACAGCGCTGTTTATGGCTCCGAAAACAGGTAAGGAATTAAGAAGTGATTTAAATGAACAAGCTAGAAATCTTTCAGAGAAAACAGAAAAACTAAGACAAACGGCAATGGAAAAAGGTACAGCTCTGGCCGATACTGCCAAAGAAAAAACAAGCTCTGTCACTGAAATTGTTTCTAATAAATCATCTGGTATTGTTAATAAAGTGAAAAGTTTAAAAGTGGGTAAAGAAGAAAACGGTGATGCTGCCGATGATACTACAAATTCGAGCAATAAGGATATTGATGTAACTGGAACTTCAGATGCTCCAATCGTATCGGTCGAAACCAATTATACGAACGATAACAACACGGATTCAGAAAATGCTCCAGCCGATCCTACAAGCGGAAACAAGAATACGGCAAAATTAAAGCTTGATGAAGCGAAAAAAGCATTTGATGAAACAGAAAATAAATTAAAAAATTAAACTCAAATCTTCATTCATATATTACTGGTGAAGGCGCATAGAAGTTTGTCAAGAATCAGGCGATGAAGCGGTACGATAGCTTCATCGTCTTTTTGATGATAAACTATGCTAATAATGAAAGGAGACTTCAAAAAATGACAATAAATAAAATTGATTCAGAAGAACAATTCAATGAGCTTTTAAATAAGGAGACGTTCCTTCTTTTCAAGCATAGTTTAACATGCCCAGTCAGCGCTGAAGCATATGAACAATATGAAAAGTATATGGCAGCGAACGAGGAACTAAAAACGGCCTATTTAGCCGTTCAAGAAGCGCGTCCTCTATCCAATTATGTGGCAGAAACATTTGATATTAAACATCAATCGCCACAGGTTATTCTTTTTAAAAATGGAAAACCAGCCTGGAATGAATCTCATTGGAGAATTACATACGATTCACTAACTAAAGCTATCTCTGAATAAGTTGAAAAGCCGGATCCCTTTGCTTGAGGGATCCGGCTTTTTTATTCCGCCTTCATTCATACAGTAGTTGGCCAAAGGATTTTTAAATGATCCCCGGGAGAAATTACTTCATGAAAGGTCGTTTCTTGATCGTTTTTGATAAGGGTAAAGCGTTTATCTCCTTGAGCGGGCAAGTCAATTTCGACATGGCGGAATACATCCTGAAAAATAAATGGTTCTAGTTTTTGTCGGACTAAGCTGATTGAATCTCCTGTATGAATGAAATCATTCTCTTCAAGAAGTTCGTTGTTCCGCCGAAACTCAGCTAGTTTCTTAGAGAGGATAACTTGATTACCCTCATAAAAAACAGGGATGGAGAAGGTGTGCTGAATATTAAGGGCGTCAGCAACATCCAGTAATGTTGGCTGGGTCCGTCTTGTGATTTCTATTTCATCTCCATCATCAAAAGAGTAGGCAAGTTTCGATTCTAAACCATTTTTAGTGATTCTTCCTGTTAAGGCCGGGAGCCGAATGGCTCTACCATTTAACTGAAAGGAAAAAGGTTCAAGACGAGTAAGGAGCTCAGGCTGTTGAACCTCCTTAATTAATTCCTGGATTGTTCCAGGCATTTCGCAGGTTATTTGATCATGGTCCTCAACAAGTTCATTGCCAGACGCCGCTTTTCCATTTCTGGTGATAGAGGCCCAAATCCTATGTTCTGTTCCATTAAGGGTAACTTTTTTACTGGAGTGGTCATCAAGCACATCGCTTATCCGTAAAATAGCGGGCTCACCGTCTTCACCTTTTTTGGTTATAATGACATCTTCATTTTTAACTTCATCATCTAAGGAGGCTTCTTTCCCATTTAAAGTAATAAGAGATTTCTTCCCGTGTCCTCCTGGAAGCGTAATCTGCTGCCCATTGATATGTACAATTTTAGCAATCCCAGGCTTTCCATACAGTTTACTCATCCGGATACCGGCCGTGAGCAGGCAATCCCCCAGGCTTGTCCGTTTCATATCGAATAGACGGATGGGACGGTCGTCAACGGTTACGCTCATATACTGTATCGGGTTTTTATCGGCTGCAATGGCTATGCCAATTGGGGTAACCAATTCGGGACCTTTTTGAATCGTATCTGAAATCCCGAGGTTTTGGATGGCTTCTATACCACGAATAGCAACTCGGTTCTCAGGCAAATTTAATTTTTCAGCCAAAAGGCGGGGAAGCTCTGGTGTCTGACTTCCGCCACCAACAAGCATAACTGCTTTTGGCGGTTTTGCGTTATTCAGAGATAGAATTTCCGTACTGATTGACTCGGCCAAACGATCGAGTGAGGGATGAATATTATGGATGATATCTTCCCTGGAAACATCGTTGGCAAAACCGAGGATATCTGTAACTGTTATATGATCATGATTGATTAACTCTCTTTTTGCATTTTCGGCTAATGGGAAATCAAGAAGCAGGTAGTCACTGATTGCCTCGGTTATTTCATCACCGGCAATTGGCACCATCCCATAGGCAATGACGGTCCCTGAATCTGTCAGGGCAATATCTGATGTCCCGGCTCCAATATCTACTAAAGCGACGTTTAAGCGCCGCATGGATGACGGAATGAGTACATTGATAGCTGCTATAGGCTCAAGGGTGAGAGCCTGCATTTCCAAATCCGCTCTCTTTAAGGCTGACAGCAGTGATTCTACGACAACCTTCGGAAGAAAGGTAGCAATGATCTCAACAGATGCTTCATCACCGCTCTGGTCAATTAGACTACCTATTTCCTGTCCATCAAGCCGGTAGTATAAAACAGAATAACCAACGCAATAATACATGGAATGGGAAGTGGTTTGTTTGGCAACAACAGCCTGTGCTTCCTGGACGGCACTGAATTCAAGGTGAAGGATATCTTCACGTGTCAGCATCGGCTTGCCTCCAATATTGATCGCCATTTCCGCCCGTTCCGTTTTTAAGGCCCTTCCGGCAGCAGCCACGGAAACCTTCTTTAAGGAACCGTGTTTTTCTTCAAGTTGACTTTTGATATGAGTAATGACTTTGGATACGGCAAGGACATCATGAATTTGTCCATCGAGCATGGCTCTCTCAGAATGCTCTTCAGATAAAATATCTATTATATTATAGCTTTCCTGCTTTTTTTCCAATATAATTCCTACAACGGATCGTGTTCCAATATCTAAAGCAAACAGTTTTTCGTACATGGTAAACACCTACTTTTATGTAATTATGACTTTAATGCTTAAAAGCGTTTAATTATTAAAGAAAAATGTAGTGACATTTAAAGATACTTCATTTATAATTGATTTAATTATACATGAAATATTATAAAATTTTTCATTGGATAAAATAATCGGGGCAAATGAGTGAAAATTCAAATAGATAATTTGGGCTTTTAATCGCTGAACCGGTTTTAATTTTAAAAAACGAAGGGATGGATTTGTAATGAGCAACAAAGAGCTTGATGGACTTCGTAATCAACTGGATGATGTGAACCTTCAGTTATTACATCTTATTAATCAACGTGCTGAACTTGTACAGGAAATTGGCCGCGTAAAAGAAAAACAAGGTGTAAACCGTTACGATCCGGTCCGTGAAAGAACAATGTTGGACCTTATCGAAGCTAATCATCAAGGACCTCTTGATCTTGGTTCGATTAAACATATTTTCAAAGAAATCTTCAAATTAGGCTTGGAACTTCAAAAAGATGACCAGAAGAAAACGCTTCTTGTTTCTAGAAAACAAAAATCGGAAGATACAATCATCGACATTAAAGGCGAATTGATTGGGAACGGAATTCCAAGCTTTGTTTTCGGACCATGTGCCGTTGAATCTTATGAACAAACAGCTGCAGTAGCTGAAGTCATCAAAGCAAAAGGCTTGAAATTAATGCGCGGTGGTGCATATAAACCACGTACCTCTCCATACGATTTCCAAGGACTTGGTTTGGAAGGCTTACAAATTCTTAAGCGTGTAGCTGATGAATACGGCTTAGCTGTAATCAGTGAAATCGTGAGTGCAAACGACATCGAAGCTGCGGTTGAACATATTGATGTCATCCAAATCGGAGCACGTAACATGCAAAACTTTGACTTGTTAAAAGCTGCAGGTGCCGTAAATAAACCTGTTCTCTTGAAACGTGGACTTGCTGCAACAATCGAGGAGTTCATTCATGCAGCGGAATACATCATGTCACAAGGTAATGGTAACATCATCCTTTGTGAGCGCGGTATCCGTACTTACGAAAAAGCAACAAGAAATACACTTGATATCTCTGCTGTTCCGATTTTAAAACAAGAAACTCACTTACCGGTTATGGTTGACGTAACGCATTCTACTGGACGACGCGACCTATTGCTTCCAACAGCTAAAGCAGCTCTTGCTATCGGTGCGGATGGTGTCATGGCAGAAGTTCATCCTGATCCGTCTGTTGCTTTATCAGACTCTGCACAGCAAATGGACTTCAAACAATTTGATGAATTCTACGAAGAAATTAAACGTTTGAACTGGGTAACAGTATAAGCTAGAAGGTTTTTAAAATATGCACTTACGGCCCTTACCATCTTGGCAAGGGCTATTTTTAATGGTAAAATACTTGTTTTTGCAGAAAAAGTCTATAAAAAGGCACTATTGGATTGCAGGAAAGATTCTACTATCGTATGATAAATAACAAGAATGAGAACTGTTCGGAAGGTTGGGTCATACATAAAGTGATATCTATGTGAATTTTATACTTGTAGAGATTATGAATCATGGCTGAGAAGAAAGAGTAGGACTGCATTTTTGTTAGTCAGATTGTTCCTAAAATAATCTTCCTTATAGAAGAAAAACGTATAAAAGAATTTTTCTCAAATATTTCGAGTCTTTTATGGGAAAAATGAAAGAAATGGAGGAATGGATGAATGAATAATATAACCATTTATGATGTGGCACGCGAAGCGAATGTTTCTATGGCCACTGTGTCCCGCGTAGTAAACGGGAATCCAAATGTAAAGCCTGCAACAAGAAAGAAAGTTTCAGACGTGATTGATAGGTTAGGATACCGTCCTAATGCAGTGGCGAGGGGTCTTGCCAGCAAGAAAACAACAACAGTAGGGGTTATTATCCCAGATATCTCTAGTATCTTTTTTGCCGAGTTAGCACGAGGCATAGAAGATATTGCGACTATGTATAAATACAATATCATTCTAAGCAGTTCTGATGAGAATATAGATAAGGAATTTCATTTGTTGAATACGATGCTTGGAAAACAAGTAGATGGTATCGTATTCATGGGTGGAAATATTTCGGATGAACATGTGAGAGAGTTTAAAAATTCACCTGTTCCAATCGTATTGGCTGGTTCGGTAGAAGAAAGCGGACAAGTCCCATCCGTTAATATTGACTATGAAGCAGCTGCATTTGACGCAGTTACCTTCTTCGCCCAAAAGGGTCACGAGCATATTGCTTTTGTAACTGGAAACTTGTCCGCGCTAATTAATGAAAAGAAATTAGCTGGTTATAAACGAGGGTTGAAAGAAGCGGGGCTTTCATTCGATGAGAGTTATATTGTTGATGGCGATTATACATATGATTCAGGGATTGAGTCTTTTGATAAGTTTCTGGAAGCTGAAAAGAAACCGACGGCGTTCATTGTCGGCGCTGATGAAATGGCTCTAGGAATTGTCCATGCTGCTCAGGACAAAGGCTATAATGTACCGGAAGACTTTGAAGTGATCAGTTTTGATAACACCCGATTGACCTTAATGGTTCGCCCGCAAATTACGACGATTGTTCAGCCTTTATACGATATCGGAGCGGTTGCAATGAGGCTTCTGACAAAATTGATGAATAAAGAACAAGTGGAGGAGGGTCATGAAAAAGTGATCTTACCACATCGAATTGAAGAGCGGCAATCAACGAAATAAGCTGGTTAGAGAGTGTCCTTAGGGCACTCTCTTTTAGTTTTGAAAACTATATGAAGGGTCTTGACGAAAAAAAGATCGTTTTTCAACGACCTTTTTAGTCAGCTTTTATCATTACTTGTTGATGTTTGTTTGGAAGTTCGGATGGGATAAAGAGCCTTTTCGAGCGTTTGGGCATTCTTCTCGGTAATTTCTGGTTTCCTTGGAATCGGTTCGTATATGTCCTCCATATCATCCCACTCATTTGGGAGCGTCACAGGGGACTCAGGCTGCCATGTATTAAGCCATTCTTTCGAGAGGGGGCCTGATATATCATTATTCGTCATCTCAAGCCAGACCCTCGACCAGGCACGCGGAACGACACGCCAGATATCATACCCTCCGCCGCCAACTGCAATCCAGCGGCCTTCACAATACTGATGGGCCAATTCGTGAGCCAATTTTGGTATTTCCCTGTAAATCTTCATTGTGGCAGATAGGTGGGTGAGTGGATCATAATAATGAGAATCGGCACCATTTTGTGTTAAGATGACATCCGGTTTGAAGAATTCAACCACTTCTTTAAAGGAAGCTGTGTAGCATTCGAGCCAGGAGTCATCTTCCGTGAACGCATCGACGGGAATATTGAATGAATAGCCGTAGCCCTTTCCTTGCCCTCGTTCGTTAATATTGCCAGTGCCGGGAAACAAATAACGTCCTGTTTCATGAATGGATAGGGTGCAGACTTCTGGGTCATCATAAAACGACCATTGTACGCCGTCACCATGATGGGCATCCGTATCGACATATAAGACACGTGCGCCATATTTTTTTTGTAAGTATTTAATCGCGACCGAACTATCATTATAAATACAAAAGCCCGAAGCTTTGCCGCGAAAACCATGATGCAGCCCCCCACCAAGATTCAGGGCATGCAGAGACTGACCGGTCATAACCGCATCCACGGCCGTTAAGGTTCCACCTACTAGTAAGGCACTTGCTTCATGCATATTAGGAAAAATTGGAGTATCTTCTGTTCCTAATCCATAATTTACGGCTTTTTCAAGAGGAAGTTTTCCCTCGCCCGCCAATCTGACAGCGTTTACATAATGGTGGTCGTGAATCAGTTCTAATTCTTCATCGGTAGCAAGTCTAGGTTTTATAATTTGATCATCACTAATGGCATGGTGTTTTTTTAACAAATCTAGCGTGAGCTTAAGCCGCTTTTGATTAAAAGGATGCTCGTCGCTGAATTTATAGGTAAGGAGTTCATCGGAATAGACAAACAGTGATTTATCAGTCATGAGAAATCCCCGGTAGACTAGGCCATAAAACGGTATAGCCTTCTTTCTTTAAATCCTCCACCACCATAAATGGATTCATTGTCTGTACACGGATTACAAGAATCTTATAATCAATTTCAGTTTTTTCCGGATAAACAAGAGTACTCAGGATATTCAAATTGCGCTTTTTGAAAATGAGGGCAATATCGTAAAGCGCACCTGCTTTATTCGGAATTTTGATTTCAATTTGGGAACCGGGCTGATTAACCCCCGTTAATTCAACGTAAGAATGAAGCAAATCAGAACCGGTTATAATGCCTACTAACTTTTTTTCTTTCACGATTGGCAGGCAGCTGATATTGTTTTCACAAAATACAGCCCCGATTTCTTCAACAAAATCTAGCGGATGCCCTGTGATTATATCTGTTTTCATGATGCTGGTTAGTGGTTTTTGTAAATCATTTTTGTATTCTGAGGTGCGGAAAATCGAAGGAGCAGCATCCCGTATATCACGGTCACTGACTAATCCCACAAGTTGAAAGTTGTCATCGACAATGGGAATATGGCGAATTCGTTTCTCCTTAATGATTAAGACAGCGCTATGGATTGTATCTGTTGGAGTGAGAGAAATAATATCTTCATTCATTATTTTTTCAACAATCATATTTGTTCCTCCTCTTTACTCACCTTTTTAATACATAAATCGATTCATAAAACGTAGTTGGTCAAACTTCTGGATAGATTCAGGCGGCACTCTTTTTCCAATACGCGCCATCAGGCAGTTGGCTGGATGGGAACTGATTTCCGGGTCATCTGTTGCAAAGTAGACCAAGTCGCCGGCACTCATCATTTTTTCCATGATTTTGCGATAGTCCCAAATATTCAATCCTGTCCCTTTCAAATCCCAATGCCAATAGTATTCAGTTGTGATGATGATAAAGTCTTCTACCGAATCGTCTTCCATGGAGAGACGGATTAAGTTCTTCCCGACGGAGGCACCCCGATATTTAGGGATGACCTCGATTGCACCAAGCTCAATCAGGTCATCCATCTTGATTTCTGACCAGCGTTCCAAGGGGTCGGGATATAAATAAGTTACATAACCAACGATGGTCTGATTTTCACGCGCTATAAAGATTCTGCCCTCAGGCAAGTCTGCGATCTCGATTAACGCTTTATGCTGCAGAGCAGGTGGGCGAAAGGCGACTAAGTCTTCGTGAAACTCATAGGATGCCATTTTTTGTCCATTAAGCGGGCCTTCAATGATAAGTGTGCCGCTTAATGTCTGCAATTCCTTAGCGTAATAGGTCTTACTATATTCCATTCTTTCACCAACCTTGTAAAATAGTTATCTTTTATACTTATATCCCAAAGTATAAGATTCATTATGCTTGAAAACTAACCAAATGGAAAGTTTACATAAATTATACATAAAAAACAAGTGAGATAATTCTGAAAGTTCGAGACATATTTGAATCTTTTGTTACAACATGGCTTTATGTTCCAATATCAATTCGTAATCACCTTTTAGCAATATTCGCCTTAAGTTTTCAAAATTTATAGCGAATGAATTTACCCTAATATGGAAAAAATAAGTATTTTAAAAATTGAGAAAATTAGATTTTTATACTATAATACAAAATATAAAGCTGAAAAAAGGGGGAGTATGTCGTATGAATGTGAAAGCGCTGCCAGTAGTTGAGGGTAATTTTAATTTAAAGAATTACGATGAAAAATACAAGACGTTTGACTGGTCTGAAGCGGAAAAGGAATTCTCCTGGTCTGAAACAGGTAAAGTGAATCTCGCATATGAAGCCATTGACCGCCATGTTGAAACATACAGAAAAAACAAGGTCGCCCTTTATTACAAAGATGAAAAAAGAAATGAAAAGTACACATTTAAGGAAATGAAAGATTATTCAAACCAAGCGGCCAATGTGTTCAAGAACATTGCCAAGGTGGAAAAGGGTGATCGTGTTTTCATTTTCATGCCTCGCTCCCCGGAACTTTATTTTGCATTACTAGGTGCCATTAAAACTGGAGCAGTAGTCGGTCCGTTGTTCGAAGCTTTCATGGAGGGCGCCGTAAGAGATCGTCTGGAAGATAGCGAGGCAAGTGTGATAGTAACGACTCCTGAGCTTTTGCCTCGTGTCCCGGTGGATGAATTGCCCCATTTGAAGCATATTTTTTTAGTGGGGGAAAATATCAAAGAAGAAGGAAAATATTATCACTTTAATAAAAAACTAAAAGAAGCGGACAAAAAATTTGAGATTGAATGGGTGGACCGCGCTGATGGACTGATTCTTCACTATACATCCGGTTCGACAGGGAAGCCAAAAGGTGTGCTCCACGTACATAATGCGATGGTTCAGCATTATCAAACGGCAAAATGGGTCCTTGATTTACAGGAAGAAGATGTGTATTGGTGCACAGCGGATCCTGGATGGGTGACAGGGACGTCTTACGGTATCTTTGGTCCATGGCTGACAGGTACATCGAATGTCATCGTAGGTGGTCGATTTAAGCCTGAATCTTGGTACAAAACTCTGCAAGACTTTGGTGTTACGGTCTGGTATAGTGCACCGACTGCGTTCAGGATGCTGATGGGTGCAGGAGACGAAATCGTTAAACAATTCGATTTAAGTTCTCTCCGCCATGTCTTAAGTGTCGGTGAACCGTTGAATCCGGAAGTGGTCCGCTGGGGGATGAAAGTATTCAATCACCGCATCCATGACACATGGTGGATGACGGAAACAGGTGCTCAACTCATCTGTAATTATCCTTGCCTGGAAATCAAACCGGGTTCGATGGGGAAACCGATCCCGGGTGTGGAAGCGGCAATAGTGGATAATCAAGGTAAAGAGCTTCCTCCGCACAGAATGGGGAACCTTGCTATTAAAAAAGGCTGGCCTTCAATGATGAAGACTGTCTGGAATAATGAGTCAAAATATGAATCTTACTTTATGCCAGGCGATTGGTATGTTTCTGGGGATTCCGCTTATATGGATGAAGAAGGATATTTCTGGTTCCAAGGCCGCGTAGATGATGTCATCATGACAGCCGGGGAAAGAGTAGGTCCTTTCGAAGTGGAAAGCAAGTTGGTTGAGCATCCAGCCGTTGCTGAAGCAGGGGTTATCGGGAAGCCAGATCCAGTCCGGGGCGAAATTATTAAAGCGTTTATTGCCCTTCGTGACGGATACGAAGCCAACGATGAATTAATTGAAGAAATTCGTCAATTTGTTAAGCTAGGTCTCGCAGCACATGCCGCACCACGTGAAATTGAATTCCGAGATAAACTTCCGAAAACACGAAGCGGTAAAATCATGCGCCGGGTCTTGAAAGCTTGGGAACTTGATCTTCCAACTGGTGATTTATCATCAATGGAAGATTAAAAAGCCGAGTTATCTGGAATCAAGAATAGTAGAAAAAAGGCATCCATGTTCATTGGCATGGATGCCTTTTTCATGTGTTTAAAGTTTAAGGGTCCTATGCTAATCAAGTTAAATAGCATAGGAAATAATAAATCTATAAAAAACAGGCTGTCGGGTCGTTTCCCCGCAGCCTGCTAAGTTACTTCAAGAAGCGTGTTATTCTTCTTCCTCTTCTTCAGCTTTATCTGTGTCTTTGTTTTGGTCTATATTTTGGTCTTTATTTTGGTCTGTTTCTTTGTCTATATTTGTATCTTTTCCTGTATCTTCTTTATCTGTGTTGTTTGTATCTTTGTCTTTTTCTGCAGTAACGTTCTCTTCTTTTGAGTCTGGTTTTTTCTCTTCGGTATCTGTTTTTTCATTTGCGATATTATCTTTATTCTTAGTGGAATCTTTTGATTTGTTGTCTTTATCTTTAGCTTCCGCTTTTGCACTTGTCTTTTTAGCGCCGATTTCAACGTGTTGCGAAGGTGCTGATTCTTTGCCGACTATGTCTACAGCTGTTACGTAATAAGATCCACTCGATCCGGCAGTGTAAACAAGGTTACCCCCAGAATTGATGCTCGCCACTTTTCTACCATTTTTGTAGACGCGATAGCCGACGACATCTCCTTCAGGGTGAAGCCCCCATGAAATCTTATTGTTACTTACAGTGATAGAAAGGGCATTAGGCGCTTTTCCATTATCATTAAGTGTCGCTTTCGTCCCGACGACATTGCCCCATTTTTCTCCTCCGGGAATTAAGGATCCGGGATCATCCACATATTTCAATCCGATATCTTCAAAGGACGCAGGATTCAGCATGAACCCACCGCTTGTGAATTCGCTCGGTGTTTGTGGAAGAGCCGCGTATCGTTTGCTGCCGACTGATACATATTGTCCATCTATGAAACTATTATCTGCTCTAGATGGGGCATATTTGGCGATGAATAAATCAGACTTGACAAGTCCAGCCTTTTGACATGAACTTGAAGGCAGAAGGCCTGAAACGCCACAGAAGGAACGACTGACAATTCCGCCGGGCATCTCAAACCGCTTATCAGGGTCGACGAGTTTTGAATCGACTTTGTATGCGGCATTTATCAAATCTGCCCAATAATAGATATTACGTTTATTATATTCAAGACCATTATAGGTCCCTTTTAAAGACTTCGGTGTGTCATAACCCATCCATGTACCGAACGTTACATTTGGATTAGTGGCGACAAACCAAGCATCCCAATAGTTTTGTCCAGTCCCGGTTTTACCTGCCCAGTCACTGGAGAAAGCAAGTCGGTTCCTGACCGAAGCTGCAGTACCGCTGTTTACGACATCCCGCATCATATCAAGCGTTAAATAAGCAGTTTGCGGTGAAAATACTTTTACTGGTTTTGCTTTGTGTTCATAGATGACCTCATCATCTTTTGATACGATTTTGTCAATCATATAAGCATCAACGAATTCCCCTGAATTGGCAAATGTGCCAAACGCATTGACATTTTCTTCAACGGTTACACCTTTGTCCAAGGCACCTAATGACATGGCACGATTTGAGTAATCCCCTTTTGTTAAAGATGTAAAGCCCATTTTTTCCAAATAGGAAACCGGATTTTGGTTGATGATTTTCATGTAAAATAGGGCAGCTGGAATATTATACGAATTCTTTAACGCTTCCCGAGCTGTCGTTAAGCCGGTGAGGCTTCCGCCGCCATAGTTTCCCGGCCGCCACGGCGTATTGCCTGGAATGGTAATTGGTACGTTGGCTGTTACACTCCCAGGTGAAATCTTTCCTAGCTCAATGCCTGGACCGTATACCAATAGCGGTTTCATCGTTGAACCATTTGACCGTAGTGATGATGTTGCATGGTTTGTTTGTTCCCGTTTAAAGTCACGTCCACCGACAAAACTGATGATTTTCCCTGTTTTATTTTCAATAAGGATAGCTCCCGCCTCAACGGGCTCTTTTACAGTTTTCATTTCTTTCGTATCCGGATCGATGACCTGTTCGGTTTTATCATATCCGAAATTTGGATAGTTTTTAGTTACTTCTTGCATTTGGTCATAGATCTTTTTATTGATTGTCGTATAAATTTTATAGCCGTTTTGACGCAGTTTACGATCAGCTAGTGCTAAATATTGCTTTTTTAAATCATCGTTCTCTAAATCTTTTTCTTCATATCCATCTTCTTTTGCTAAGCTAAGTGACAAAATTTCAATGGAACGTTTTTCTATTTCATAGGTGAGCCATGGATATTTCTCAGAGGGCAACGCCTTTTTACCGATAAAGTCTTTTGTTATGTCGTATGCGATTGCTTTATCATATTGTTCTTTTGTTATGTATTCATTGCTATACATTCGTTTTAATACGGTTTTCATCCGGTTAATTCCGGGCTCTAGATTATCTTTAAGCTTCCCTTGCTGGGTATATGGAGTATACCCAAAAGGACTTTGCGGTAATCCTGCAATAAAGGCAGATTGGGGTAAAGATAGATCTTTAGCTTCCACTCCGAAAATGCCTTCAGCAGCCGACTGGACACCAGCAATATTCTGTCCGGAAGAGTTTCGTCCCAAAGTGGAGACGTTTAGGTAGGTTTCTAAAATCTCTTCTTTTTCAAAGAACTTCTCGACCCGGAGCGCAAGTAAAATTTCTTTTGCTTTCCGTTCAAATGATACTTCGTTCGTTAAGACTTGGTTTTTTATGAGCTGTTGTGTTAAAGTACTTCCACCTGATTGAACGGATGCATTCGTAAATTCCTGATAAACTGCACGCAGGATAGCCTTCGGAACAACTCCGTTATGTTCATAAAAATACTCATCTTCTGTAGCGATGACTGCATTTTTAAGATGGTCGGAAACTTTATCGATGGACACTTCTTCACGATCAAGGTCACTCTTGAGCTTGCCCAAGTATACTTTATCCGCAAAGTATACCTCAGAGGTCTCTTCATAATTGTAAATGTCCTTTTTTAAATCATCCTTTGAGCGTACCGGCTCATTATTGACGAGGGCAGCGAAATAGCCGGCTCCAACGCCGCCGGCGAATGAGAATCCTAGAACCCCAACAATAATGAGGATCAACGTTAGGTTCCAAATGACTTGGTATGTAACCCTTGCATTTTTTTGTGTTTTTTCATTTTGAAAAAAACGGGTTAGCTGTTTCCATGCTGTTTGAAATCTATCTTTTTGATTATTATTCATGTATCATACCCCCTGAAATCACATATATTATAGCATATAACACGGAAGGGAAAGGCGAACTTTCATATTTTTCTAGAATCTGTAAGGGTGATGTTGACAATGAATGTTATGTATGATAAAAACTTATTAACAATAAAATTTATTAAAAAAGCGCGATGATAGGACCCAGTAGTCAAACTATCCCTGTTTTAGAGAGCCGGTGGTCAGTGGAAATCGGTACATATAGTGAGATGAATTACTTCCTTGAGCATTTGCTGTGAAATGATTAGTAGCAGGAAACGGTTGACGACCGTTATTCGTCTCGAGCGGAGGACGCTTTATGTCCTCAAGTTGGGTGGTACCGCGAATTTATTCGTCCCTTCATATTTATATGAAGGGGCGTTTTTGTATGCTTTTTGCGGGATATTTTCGGATTTGAAGGAGGAATTATAAAATGGAATTGCTAAAGGAACTCGAGTGGAGAGGGATTATTTATCAACAAACGGATGAAGAGGGTTTTAAGGACCTTTTAGAAAAAGAAAAAATTTCTTTATACTGTGGGGTAGATCCAACCGCGGATAGTATGCACATCGGACATCTATTGCCATTCTTAACAATGCGCCGTTTCCAACAGCACGGTCATCGTCCCCTTGTACTTGTAGGAGGGGCTACTGGACTTATCGGTGATCCAAGCGGTAAAAAAGAAGAACGCCAGCTGCAAACGTTGGAAAAAGTGCTTTATAATGCCGACTGTATTAAAGGGCAGCTATCCCATATCTTTGACTTCGAAGGTGAAAATGGCGCAGTTATGGTCAATAACTATGACTGGATAGGTAAAATCGACATGGTTACGTTCTTGCGTGATTACGGGAAATACATCGGCATAAACTACATGCTGGCAAAAGACACGGTTGCTTCCCGTTTGGAAACAGGGATTTCTTTTACGGAATTCGCGTATACAATTTTACAAGGGATCGACTTTGGTCATTTATACGATAATCATGACTGTAAGTTGCAAATTGGCGGGAGTGATCAGTGGGGCAATATTACGACTGGTCTTGAAATGATTCGTAAATCGCATGACGAGGAAGCAAAAGCGTTCGGCATGACGATTCCGCTCGTGACGAAAGCGGACGGAACGAAATTCGGTAAAACGGAAGGCGGAGCAATCTGGCTTGATCCGGAAAAAACGACTCCTTATGAATTTTACCAATTCTGGATTAATACAGCGGATGCTGATGTCGTGAAATACTTGAAATTCTTCACATTCCTATCACGTGAAGTAATTGAAGAGTTAGAGCAATCCGTGCAGACTGAACCGCATTTACGTAAAGCTCAAAAAGCTTTAGGGGAAGAAATGACACGTTTGATTCACGGGCAGGAAGCTCTTGACCAAGCAATCAAAATCTCTGCAGCTCTATTCAGCGGTGAGGTGAAAAATTTAAGTGCGGCCGAAATTAAATTGGGCTTTAAAGATGTTCCGACCTTTGAACGTGAAAGTAAGGAAGATATCAGCTTAGTTGATTTAATTGTTGAAGCGAAGATTTCTCCATCGAAGCGACAAGCTCGTGAAGATATTCAGAATGGTGCAATCTCCATCAATGGCGAGAAAGTGACTGATCTGCAATATGTCGTGGCTGAAGAGGTTAAGATTGAAGGAGAGTTCATCCTTGTTCGTCGCGGTAAGAAGAAATATACATTAGTGAAATGAGAAAACAAGGCCCGGCTGAATCTCAGCCGGGCCTTGTTTTGTCTGGAAGTTGAGTTCTGTGCACAAAAAAAAACCCCATCCAAGGATGAGGTTTTTTTTGAAGTTATTAACGAGAGTAGAACTCAACGATAAGAGCTTCGTTAATTTCAGCAGGCAATTCAGAACGTTCTGGTAAACGAGTGAAAGTACCTTCTAATTTCTCAGCATCAAAAGTAAGGAAGTCAGGTACGAAGTTAGTTGCTTCAACTGATTCTTTAATGATTGAGAAGTTACGTGATTTTTCACGAACTGAGATTGTTTGTCCAAGAGACACTTTGTAAGAAGGGATGTCTACGCGACTTCCGTCTACAGTGATGTGACCGTGGTTAACAAGTTGACGTGCTTGACGACGTGTACGAGCTAAACCAAGACGGTAAACTAGGTTGTCAAGACGTGATTCAAGAAGAACCATGAAGTTTTCACCATGAACACCTTTAAGTTTGCCAGCGCGGTCGAACATTGTGCGGAATTGACGTTCAGTGATTCCGTACATGTGACGAAGTTTTTGTTTCTCTTGTAGTTGAATTCCATATTCAGAAATTTTTCTACGTTGGTTAGGACCATGTTGTCCTGGAGCATAAGGGCGTTTTTCTAATTCTTTACCAGTACCTGTTAGGGAAATTCCTAAACGACGGGATAGTTTCCAGCTTGGGCCAGTATAACGAGCCATAGGATGACTCCTCCTTTAAATGTTTTTATTTTGGTAAAATAAAAACCGTGTGAATAAACGGTTATGACCATTTTGTTTTCATGTACCTTCGCCCTAGCAGCAGAGAGTTACGAGATACACCTCTGTATGGAGGAACAAAATGAGAACATAAAAGCTGTCACATAGGCTGCAATATTTTACACAAGGAGTATTGTATAATATTCTGCTCAATGAGTCAAGGACAGTTAGCTTTTCATTAAAAGGGAGTTTAAAGATAATTCAAGGGATAAAATTACAATTACATAAAAAAGTACTATTTTTGGGAGAGTTTTTCCGATGAAAGCGTTATAATAAGTAAAAAGTATGAATTTCAATAAATAGTTTCCTGGGAACTATTACTATAAGTTTCGATTAAATCTAGTTTTTTGCTTCGTTTTAAAGTGGAAGTATTATGAAACCTTAAAAGGTTCTTTAAAAAATAGGCTGTAATATAGGGATGATAGAGATGAAGATTAAAACAGCTCGGTTGATTAATGAATTAAGAGTACTTTTCTTTAAACACATACAGAATATGCAAGGTGAACTCCATTACGAAACATTCTTGGAGACTTTTTTATTTGAGACGAAAGACCTGCTAGGTATGGAAGAGGTAATGTTCTTTAAATTTGATGAGTGGAAACAGCAATTTTATAAAGAAACCTCTACCGGATGTTTTCACGATTATAACATGCAGGTTCCTGTACAAGAGTATATAGAAATGATCTTGAAAGAACAGAAAGATGATAGAGATGTAACAGTAAGTATGCAGCAGGAAGTAAAGGATTTCCAGACTGTTATACCACTTTGGGATAATGGTAAGATCATTGGATTAACGGCCTTCAAAGAACGGAAAAATGGCTCTCTTACAAGCCTTACTCCGGAAGAAGGGGCTGCTTTTTCTAAAGAATTCACCACAATCTTGAAAGCTGCGTTATCAATTTCTAAGATATCAGATGAGGAAAGACGATATAAACAACTCTTCAAGGTCACAGAAAAATTTCATTCTTCAATGAACATGGACGCGGTCTTAGGGGAAATTATCTCGACGTTGCACACTGTTTACCCAACCTTTGATTATTACCTGCTGCTCTCCCATGATAATGACAGCCATGAAAACCTGCCAATCAAGGACCTCGAATATGATAGTGAGAATGTGGCTGCACTAAAGGCTTATGTAAACGGTAGCATACAATTTGAGGATCACTCATCTGAAAATCACTCTATTTTATATGCTCCTTTAAAAGGTAAACAAGGGGTCTATGGCGTTCTTCAGGTTATTGCGCCTAATACACTCGTGTTCCCTGAAAATGAAATTGAGTTTATTTCATTGTTGGCTAATACTGCTGGAAGTGCCTTGGAGAATGCTCAACTGTATCAACAATCAAAACGACTTGTTTCAGATTTACAGCTTATAAATGAGACATCACAGCATTTAAATTCCAATCTGCGCTTGAGTGAAACCATGGAATATATGAAGCAGCAAATTATAAAGTCCTTTCATGCTGATCAGACAGGATTTATTCTGCTCCATCCTGGTGACAAAGTGAGTTTATTGACAGGAAGCTCTGAGTTTTTTGATTCAGAGGAGGCGAGTATGTATATATCTTTCCTGAAAGGTAAGATTGATGTTGATAAGGAATCACTGTTTATCGGGGATTTAAGTATTCATTGTCCCAATGAAAATGTGAAATATCATTCCCTAATGGCAGTTCCTATGATGGAAAGTAATGATGTTAAGGGATTCGCTGTTATTTTGCATAAGGAAGCCTATTTCTTCTCATTTGAAATGTTTAAGTTGTTACAGTCACTTATCCACCACTCAAGTTTGGCGATGGCCAATTCCATGCTTCGTGAAGAACTTGAAAAACTGGTCATTACCGATCATTTAACCCGACTGTATTCAAGGAGTTATCTCGATGATAAAATGTCCGAATCCATGGAAGAGGATGAAGAGGGCACTTTCATTATGATTGATCTTGACAACTTCAAGAGGGTTAATGATACATATGGTCATCAGGTTGGAGATGATATTCTGATCCAGGTCGCTGATCTCATTCAACATAATATTCGTGATACGGATATCGGGGCCAGGTGGGGCGGAGAAGAGCTAGCTATTTACCTTCCACGTGTTCCTTTAGAGTCAGGTGTTCGCATTGCCGAACGAGTAAAGGATAAGGTCTGGGAGAAATCCAATCCTAGAGTGACGATTTCCTGCGGCGTGTCCTGTTGGTCAAAAGAACATTTAGATAACATGAAAGAGGTAGTTAAAAGGGCAGATGAGGCGTTATATATTGCGAAGAATTCAGGGAAAAACAAAGTTCATGTACATGGATTTCTGTAACAATAAAAGGGAGCGGCATGGATTGCCGCTCCCTTTTTACTCTATAAACGCTTGGTTAGGATGTCCGCGAATTTCTCGAGTCCTTGCTGATCCACTTCGTCAAATCGGTTCGTAATTGGGCTGTCGATATCAAGAACGGCAATTAGTTTGCCCTCCTTCATAAGGGGTATGACAATTTCAGAACGTGATGCAGCATCGCAGGCAATATGTCCTGGGAACTGATGGACATCATCGACGCGCAAGGTTTTTTTTGTGGCCGCTGAGGTCCCGCATACGCCTTTGCCCATTGGAATGCGGACACAGGCTGGAAGGCCTTGGAAAGGTCCTAGCACCAATTGGTCTTCTTCAAGTAAATAGAAGCCGACCCAGTTAATCTCAACGAGAAATTGATTCAGTAAAGCAGCGGCATTACTGAAATTGGCTATCTGATTTGGTTCATCTTCTATTAAGGCAAAGAGCTGTTTTTGGACAAGTTCATAGTTTTTTTCTTTTTTTCCTTGATACATTTCGACATTAAACAAAAGGGTTCACCTGTCTTCCTCATATTTTTACAGTACTTTCTAGTCAAGCCTATTGATTGGAGAGAAATTGTCGAGAACTTACTAAAGGATTCAAGCTCTTCAATGCAGAAATAGTCCACAAGACTTGTCTCAAAGAAAGCGAGGGATTGCCTAATGAATCGCCAGACGCCAACGAAACAAGCTATTGTGGAAGCTGCTTTACATTTATTTCATTTAAAAGGCTATCATGCGACATCCATACGGGATATTGCGAATAAAGCGAAAGTGAATGCTGCTAATATTGCTTACTATTTTAAAAATAAGCAGGGGTTGCTAGAATTCTGCTTCACTTCCTATTTAGAAGAGTATATTCTCGTCCTTGAGACGAACATGACGCTGCTGGATCATAAAGGTCCAAAGCAATGCTTGATGAATTTGGTAAAGGATATTCTTACATTCCAAAGAGAAAACTTCCTGGCAGCTCGATTTATATATGGAGAATCTTCACTCGATTCAAATTTAAACCGGGAAATTCATTCGACTTATTTTACAAAGGAAAAGTCTTATTTTCAATATGTTTTGGAACAAGGCATTAAAAGCAGAAGTTTTCAGTCGGTCTCTATCCCCTTGTATATGCTGCAACTAAAGGGCCTGCTCTCGGCTCCGGTCCTGCATACCCATTATGCGATGGAGGTCCTTCATGTGTTCCCACAGGAAGCCTATTACACAAATTTATATGCTGAGGAAGTCGCTCGTTTTCTGCAAGATACATTATTTATTGCCGAAGACCTCCAGCCCCTGCTTGCGGGACGGGCCTGAAGTGTTTACGTGATTTACCCGTTGAATTCTGGAATCAACGATTCAAATCCCTGGCCTAAATCTTTAGCCTGGTGTGCATCGGAACCATAAATAAGCGGGATGCCAAGGTCTATGGCACGCTTTGCAAACCGTTCAGGAGGATAGGGCTCACGGCATAGCGGCTTTACGAACCCTGCTCCATTATAATCAAGTGCATATTGTTGTTCATTGATCATATCCAATACCCTGTAAACACGGTCGTCAAAGCTTTTTGCAGGTGGGTATCGGTGCTGGAATTTATGAACAAGTGTAATATGTCCTATCCTTTTTGGCTTATAGATGCCTAGGTCAGCTGTGATTGATTTCTCTAAGGTATCGTAATATTTGGCATAAACCGCTTCGATGGAACCTAGTTTATTGGCAATCTCACCAAACGCATCATCACTGAAATCGATGCAATGCCAGTTGCTTTCCTGCTTTATGAAATGGACGGAAAGAATGCTGTCATCAATGAATTCGCCGAATTCATTGAGAAAATCTTTTGTTTCAGTTTCATAACCTTCTATAAAGTCAACCTCTAGACCACTTTTGATCAGGATTTTGTCTTTATAGTGTTCTTTCAGGACGCGGAGCTCTTGAAAGTAATCTAGGAGCATGGAAGCTTCCATACCGCTGTCTTTTTCAGGTGTTGGATCTTGAAAATTTCGTGGCAAAGGAGCATGTTCTGTAAATGTGATTTCCTTTAATCCTAGCTCAATTCCCCGCGTAATATATTCATCGAATTTGTCCGTAGAGCCGTGTGGGCAAAACGGAGTATGTACATGTCTGTCAGCTTTCATGGCCATTCCCTCCCAAAAACCCGGTATTTTGTAGCAATTTTCCACAAAAAAATCTTTTTCTCATCAAAAATTATTGCTAACATGGTATCATAAAAGCATTAAATTTAACATTTTTAAAATTGATATATAAAAGAGCGAGGCTGTAAGGACTAGAACAGGGGGCTTACCATGGATTACATACTTGGGATAATTGTATTAATTTTAATTTTTATTATTTGGGGTTATTTTTTCAAAAAGAGGTTTTTTAAAGAGATTGATCGTCTGGAATCCTGGAAAATAAGCATCATGCACCGCCCCGTGCTAGAAGAGCTTTCTAAAGTCAAACAATTGAACATGACTGGTGAAACAGAGGAAATGTTTGAAAACTGGCGTATTGAATGGGACGCTATCATCACGGATCATATGCCGGAAGTCGAGGAGCTTTTATTCGATGCCGAGGAGTTTGTCGATAAATACCGTTTCAGCCGTTCAAAAGAGGTACAGCGGCAAATTACAGTCAAGCTGAATGAAATTGAAGAAATGATTAAAAAGATTCTGTACGAATTAAATGAACTTGTAGGAAGTGAGGAAAAGAATAGATTAGAAATTGAGGATATTAAGGAAACTTACCGTCAATTGAAGAAATCATTGCTTGCACACCGCCATAATTATGGGAAAGCTGCTGAAAAGCTAGAGGCCTCTTTGGATGAAGTATTGCAGATCCTTCAAAAGTATGAAGAAGAAACTGAAAATGGGAATTATTTGAATGCAAGGGAGCTTGTACTTTCCATAAAGGAAAAGCTTGCAGTCTTATCTGCTAAAATGGAGATGCTTCCAAAATTATTGGTTGATAGTCAATCCGAACTGCACTCACAACTTCATGAATTAAAGGAAGGATATGAGGAAATGTCCGGACAGGGGTATCAGTTAAGTCATATCCAATTCGAGCAGGAGATTTCACGGCTTGAGGAAGAACTGGATCTATATAAAACACAATTGGAAAATGCTGAAACTGAAGCTGTTGATAAAGGGATTAAAGAGATGCGCGAAAGCATTGAGGTGCTTTATGACCTTCTGGAGAAAGAAGTGCTTTCCAAACAGTATGTCTTGAAAAATGATGAAGTCCTCAGGAAAACGATAAGTGACCTTGAATATGAAAACGATAAACTCAAAGTTGAGACTATACATGTTCAACACACCTATCATCTAACTGAAAATGAGTTGGATGCACAACGGAAAATGGAAAAGCAAATAGTGCAGATTTCGAAACGCCATCAATTGCTTGTCTTGAAAATGGAGGATAATGTGATGGCAAGCTCGCTTATTAGCGAAGAGATGCGAGGGCTTGCTGCACAGTTGAACGAATTGCAGGAATACCAGAAAGAATTTACTGTTAAATTACAAGCTTTAAGAAAAGATGAAATGGATGCACGTGAATCACTGGCGGAGTTGAAACGGAAAATGCTTGATACAAGCCGTTTAATTGCAAAAAGCAATATCCCTGGTCTGCCTGAAGAGTATAAAGTGGTGCTTCATGATGCAAAAGAAAGCATAGATGACGTTCAAAACAAACTTGAAGAAAAGCCGCTTGACATGGCAGCTGTTTATATCTTTTTAGAAAAAGCAGTCGAACAGGTCAATAAGGTCTACGAAAAGGCGCAAGAGCTGATTGAGCATATGTATTTAGCGGAAAAAGTGATTCAATTCGGAAATCGCTACCGCAGCAGCCACGATACCGTTGCTGATAGCTTAAGAGAAGCAGAAGCGAAATTCCGAAGCTATGAATATCAAGCTGCATTGGAAACAGCAGCCGCGGCTATTGAAAAGGTCGATCCAGGCAGCTTACGAAAAATTGGAGAAAATATAGAAGAAGTTCTTTCCTAAAAACCCGCTATGGCGGGTTTTTTCGTGTGTTTTATTAATGGTAGAACAACATAAAGTTAAGATAACTTCATATTCGTTATTCAAAATATTGACTAAAAAAAGTATAAAACGTGATAGATTTCTTGCAGAACGAGTTTTGAGAATAAAATATAATTAATGTCTATTAAAACAATATCCATACAACTCTCCTTTCGTGTTTTCACAGGTGTTTGACCAGCGTTTTACATTCTCTTTCAATTTCAATTATGGTAATATTAGAAGTCGCAACAACAACATTTGAAACGACATATAGAAGTGTGACCATCATAGATACAAAAACATGGAAGGTGAACCCATGATTTATTTTGATAATAGTGCAACAACAAAACCATATTCAGAAGTGATTGAATCTTTCATAAAGGTTTCAACTGACTATTTTGGCAACCCCTCTTCGCTTCATGGGCTTGGGGTTCAGTCAGAAAAATTGCTTTCTGCTGCAAGAAAACAGATTGCTGAATTATTAAAGGTGAAAAGCTCGGAAATTTATTTTACTTCCGGGGGTACAGAAGGAAACAACCTGGCGATTAAAGGAGCCGCTTTTTCACATGCTAACCGAGGGAAACATATTATCACGACAGCAATTGAACATCCTTCTGTAGAAGATGCATGCCATTCATTAACGAAACAGGGATATGAAATTACTTATCTTCCTGTAAATGAATATGGTCAGATAGCATTAGCAGATCTCAAACATGCTTTAAGAGAAGATACCATTTTAGTATCCGTTATGCATGTTAATAATGAAGTGGGCTCGATACAACCTATTGTTGAAATTGGAAAATTGTTGAGGGAATACCCACAGGTACTCTTCCATGTTGATAACGTTCAGGGTGCTGGAAAGATTTCTCTTTCACTGCGTGATGCTAATGTGGATTTATGTACCATTTCAGGTCACAAAGTTCACGGTCTAAAGGGAACAGGCATCCTTTATATACGTGATGGCGTCCGGATCGATCCGCTTTTTCACGGTGGCAATCAAGAGACGAAAATCAGGAGCGGTACCGAAAATGTGGCGGGAATCGTCGCTCTTTCAAAAGCCTTCCGTATTAGTATGAACAACCAGTTGCTGTATCATGATAAGCTACAGCAAATCAATAAATATTTATATAAAGGTTTGCAAGAGATGGATGGAGTACTAGTTAACAGTCCTGAAGAGGGAGCACATCATATTTTGAATTTTTCCGTTCCGGGACTCAAATCAGAAGTATTGCTTCATGCTCTTGAAGCGGATGGGATATATGTTTCGACAACTAGTGCCTGCTCTTCGAAAAAGAGAACGGTAAGCAAAACGGTAGATGCAATGTTCCATAATCAAGCTCGTTCCGAAAGTGTTATCCGAATCAGTACTACCTATAGCAATGAAATGGAAGAAGCAGAAAAAGTTCTGGCGGCGATACAGAAAATAGTCGTTAATTTAGAAAAAATAATGAGGGTTGCAAAATGAAATTTGATCATATAATTATTCGCTATGGCGAAATCTCTACGAAAAAAAGAAACCGTAAAGGCTTTGTGGACAAGATGAAGGCGCATATCCGCTGGAGTTTAAAGGATATCGAGGGCGTTGTGCTTACAGCCAATCGGGAACGGATGTATGTTCTCTTAAACGGGGTCGACCATAAGCCCGTTATTGAACGATTAAAAGGAATTTTTGGCATCCAGTCTTTAAGTCCTGCGATTAAAATTGAACGTGATTTAGAAGTGATGAAAACGGCTGCGTTATATTATCTTAATCATACTCTTGAAGAAGTGGGCACCTTTAAAATCACGACAAAACGAGCAGATAAAGACTTTCCATACAATACCGATGAAATTAACCGGGCACTTGGCGGCCATTTGCTTCGCAACACAGAAGATTTAAAGGTGGATGTAAAAAATCCGGATTTGAATCTGCTTGTTGAAGTAAGACGTGAAGCAGTGTATTTAACGGGTGAGATCATTCAGGGAGCTGGTGGTCTTCCATTTGGTTCAAGCGGAAAGGCAATGCTGATGCTTTCAGGAGGGATTGATAGCCCTGTTGCTGGATTCCTATCCATGAAACGTGGATTGGATGTAGAAGCCATCCATTTTTACAGCCCTCCTTTCACAAGTGAGCGTTCACGTCAAAAGGTAATTGACTTGGCCGGCAAGCTTGCTGAGATAAATGGCAGCATGAAAGTGCATATCGTTCCGTTTACGGAAATTCAGCTGTTAATTCAAAAACAGATTCCAGAGAACTATTCTATGACGACAACTCGTCGTTTAATGATGCGAGTAGCCGATCAAATCCGTGAAAAAGAAGAAGCAATGGCACTGATCACTGGTGAAAGCCTTGGACAGGTAGCGAGTCAGACGATGAGCAGTATGTATGCCATCAATGAGGTGACGAATACACCAATTCTACGTCCGTTGATTACTATGGATAAAACGGAAATCATCAAAATTGCCAGAGAGCTCGATACCTTTGAAATTTCCAATCTTCCATACGAAGATTGTTGCACGGTCTTTACGCCAGCAAGTCCTAAAACAAAACCGAAACGTGAAAAAGTCAATTACTATGAAAGCTTCGTTGACTTCGAATCGTTAATAGCAAAAGCGGTGTCGGACACAGAAGTATTGACGGTTACACCAGGGCAGACATTCGATAAAGAAGAAGCAATGGAAGATTTATTTTAATATCCTAGAATTACCAATAAATAAGTACGAATGAAGCCATGTGTTTTAACACACTCTATAATCACAAGGAGGTGAAAAACACATGGCAAACAACAACAGCTCAAACGAATTATTGGTACCTGGAGTAGAACAAGCTCTAGAACAAATGAAATACGAAATCGCTTCAGAATTCGGCGTACAACTTGGTGCCGATACAACATCTCGCGCTAACGGTTCAGTTGGTGGAGAAATCACAAAACGCCTTGTTCAAATGGCTGAACAACAATTAGGCGGAGGATACAAACGATAATTTAATAAATATGGCTACAGAGAGCGGGTTCTTAACCCGCTCTCTTTATTTATTTGTAAAAATACATAGATATATTAGAGAAGTATCTTGTATAATGAGTAGGTACTAAGAGTTCATTATTGGAGGGGAAGCAAATGAAACGTGAAGATTTATTAGCTCCGGAACATTACAACTTAGTGAGTGAAATGGAACATTTTGCAAAAAAACCAGAAAAAGTTGCTGTACTTTGGGAAAACGAATCCGGAGACAAAAAACAACTTACATATGAGAACTTAATAAAAAGTGCAAATAAAATCGGGAATGCCTTCCAGAAAAAGGGACTTGGGAAAGGTGATACGGTCCTTATCATCATCCCACGTTTAGTAGAAGCTTATCAAGTGTATTTAGCCGCTTTGAAAATCGGCATGATTGTTATTCCGTGTTCTGAAATGCTCCGCGCGAAGGATTTGGAGTTTCGAATCAATCACGGTGATGTAAAAGGAATTGTTAGTTATCATGAATACACTCATGAATTTGATGAAGTAAAGGGAGCGGAAAACCTTCTTAAATTCTCAATCGGAAAACAAATGGAGAATTGGCTTGATTTGAATGAGCTTGCTGACGCGGAATCTGATCAGCTGCCTATGGCAGCTACAAAGAGTGAGGATATGGCCTTCTTATCGTATACTTCCGGAACAACAGGAAATCCCAAAGGAGTCGTCCACACACATGGATGGGCGTATGCCCATCTGAAAACGTCTGCAGCAAACTGGCTGGGCATTAGTGAAGGAGATGTGGTTTGGGCAACGGCTGGACCTGGGTGGCAAAAATGGATTTGGAGTCCGTTTTTGGCGGTTCTTGGCACAGGAGCAACTGGCCTTGCTTATCACGGAAAGTTTGAAGCGAAAAAATATCTACAGTTGCTGCAGGACTATAAAGTGAATGCGCTATGCTGTACACCAACAGAATACCGTCTGATGGCCAAGGTGGATAACCTTGACGACTATAATCTATCCGATCTTCATAGTGCTGTATCAGCGGGGGAACCTTTAAACCAAAAAGTGTTTGAGGTTTTTAAAAACCATTTTCATATCGAAGTCCGCGATGGATATGGACAAACTGAAAACACACTGTTGGTAGGTGTAACAAAAGGCATGGAAATTAAACTGGGCTCAATGGGTAAACCAACTCCGGGCAATCATGTAGAAATCATTGATGATACCGGTAAGCCTTGTCCTCCTGGTGTGGTAGGGGATATTGCTGTGCATGTAAATACACCTGCTCTCTTTAAAGAATATTTTAAAGATCCAGAGCGAACAGCAAAGCAATTCCGTGGTGACTACTATATAACTGGCGATCAAGCGAAAATGGATGAAGAAGGCTATTTCTGGTTTGAAGGTCGTTCTGACGATATCATCATCAGCTCTGGATATACGATTGGACCATTTGAAGTAGAAGATGCACTCGTTAAACATCCATATGTGAAAGAATGTGCTGTTATAGCCAGTCCTGATGAAATACGCGGAAATGTGGTTAAAGCGTACATCGTGTTAATAGACGAAATAGATCCGAACAGCCCAGACTTAATTAAGACACTGCAAAAGCATGTAAAAGAATTGACAGCGCCGTATAAATACCCAAGGAAGATTGAATTTTTAGAAGAACTTCCTAAAACGACCTCCGGCAAAATCAAACGAGTAGATTTAAGGAAAAGAGAAGAGACACTTCTTAATAAATAAATCAAAATCATTACCGTCAGCCCTCCGGCTGGCGTTTTTTTAAATAACAGAGGATTTTTCAAAATCAAAAATATGGGAATTCATGAAATGAGATGTTACACTTACTGCATATTACGAAACATTTAATAAGGAGTGTAAAACGGGGATGGGAACGTTATGGTTCAATGGGTCGATTTATACGATGATAAAAGAAGAAGATCAAGTGGAGGCAGTCTTCACTGACAATGGTGTGATCGTTGATACCGGCAGGCTTGCCTATATAAAAGAAAAATATGCTGACAATATTTCCAGGGAAATCGACTTAAAAGGACAAACTATGCTGCCGGGATTAGTGGATAGTCATCTTCATTTGGTCGGGCATGGTGAACGACTGCTCCGTTTAGACCTTTCTTTGATGAATAGCCGGGAGTCCATCATGAGTTCCGTAAAGAAAAAGTGCGAAATAACACCGTCTGGAAAGTGGATTGTTGCTGAGGGCTGGAATGAAAATGAATGGCCTAGTTCTGAATTGATTCTACGAGATGAACTAGATGCCATATCTACAGAGCATCCAATCGTATTAAAACGAGTATGTCGTCATGCCCTGGTCGTTAATTCTCGTGCCCTTTTAGAAGCAGGGATTACAGAAGAAATAGAAGAACCGTCAGGCGGAGTAATCTGCCGTTATCCCGATGGGCGTCTAAATGGTTTGTTTAAAGAAAATCAGGCCCAGAACCTTGTGTTAGACCGTCTTCCCGGCATTGACCAGAGCTATATCGAAAACGCGCTTACAGAGGCCATACAAGACGCATATAAGCTTGGTTTGACTGGTGGGCATACAGAGGATCTTTTTTACTACAATGGCTTCATGCCGACTTATCAGGCGTTTAAATCGGTCATTGAGGGCCGAAACATGACCTTTCGTGCCAATTTGCTCGTTCATCACCAAGCATTTGAAGAGATGCTGGCATCCGGTGGGCGGTATCAAGAAGGCACCCGATATATTAAATTCGATAGTATGAAGATATTTACCGATGGCTCATTAGGAGGACATACGGCCCTGTTGAGTGAGCCTTATGAAGATCAACAGGATACGAATGGTGTGGCTATTTTCACTGAAAAGGAACTGCAGGAATTGGTGCAAAAAGCAAGGCAGGCTGATATGCCGATTGCTGTTCATGCCATTGGTGATCTCGCATTTGATTATGTCCTGAATGTGATTGAAGCTTTTCCACCTAAAAAGGGTCTTCGGGACCGGCTTATACATGCACAGATTGTTCGCCCAGAACTCTTGGAGCGTGCCGCAAAACTACCGGTCATCTTTGATATTCAACCAGGTTTCGTACCGTCCGATTTTCCATGGGTCGAAGAAAAGGTTTCAGCAAAATTATTGGAATCCTCTTATGCCTGGAAAACGTATTTGAAGCTGGGGATCATTTGTGCGGGAGGGTCAGATGCACCGATTGAACCATTAAATCCAATTTTGGGGATTCATGCAGCTGTTACAAGGAAAAAGATTAACAGTGATGATGAAACAGTGTACGGCATGGATGAAAGGCTGTCTGTTTATGACGCTTTCGCGCTTTATACAAAAGGCAGTGCGGCTGCGATTGGTCTTGAAAACCGGCGTGGTCAGATCATAAAGGGATACGACGCCGATTTTACCGTATTTAACCGGGATGTCTTAGCTATAGAGCCAGATGATCTTCTGAAAGTTGAAGCGGTCATGACGGTCATTGATGACCGAATAATGTATGATAAAAAATAACAGTTGCAAAACATGAAATAGGTAAGCAAAATATTAATAGGATTTCGATAAAGGAATGTAATTAGAAAGAAGGCAGGTTATGAAAATAAATGAACAAAAAGAAGGGGCGATATATGCCGCCCTTTCTTATTTAATGTGGGGAGTCGTACCAATTTACTGGAAGTTCCTTCAGGGAGTCGGTGCAATAGAGATTTTAGCTCAGCGGGTGTTATGGTCTTTCGTCTTCATGCTTGTTTTATTGATGTTTATGAAAAAATGGGGAGCATTTCTTGATTATGTCAAAAACATAATGGGAAATCCCAAATTATTCGCGGCATTGCTTACGGCATCACTGCTTGTTACAGCTAATTGGGGAGTGTTCATATGGGCTGTTAATTCGGGCCGGATTCTCGACACGAGCCTCGGCTATTATATCAATCCGCTAGTCAGTGTTTTGTTGGGAGTAATAGTCTTAAAGGAAAAATTGAGCGGGGTACAGATTGTGTCGTTCCTGCTCGCAGGAATCGGTGTATTGATACTTGGTATTCATTTCGGTACGATCCCCTGGGTCTCTCTAGTCTTAGCCATGACATTTGGGTTATACGGTCTGGCAAAAAAAATGATAAAGGCAGAATCAGCAATCGGACTGACACTCGAAACGATGATGGTAACCCCTCTTGCTCTAGGTTACTTGATATATTTGATGTTCCAATCCGAATCACAATTTTTAACCTCAGGGAGCACAAGCTTGCTGTTAGTTGGCGGTGGGATTGCCACGGCTCTACCGCTATTATATTTTGCAAAAGGGGCAGAAAAGATACCGTTATCGATGCTTGGCATTTTTCAGTATATTGCTCCAACCTTAACCTTGTTAATCGGGGTATTTGTCTATCATGAAAGTTTTACAAAAGCACATCTTTTAGCCTTTTTATTCATTTGGTCTGCCTTGGTGGTTTATACGCTTTCCATTACAAAATGGGGGAAGGCAGGGACACGTAGGTTTAAAGAAAAAAGAAACTTTGGTGCATAAAAAGAAAAAAACGCTTGAGGAAATCCATTTCCCAAGCGTTTTTTTTATAGTGATACACGTCACTCTGAAAAAAATTGTTAGTCAGTGTCGAGTTTCACAAGCTATTAAAATAAACGAAAAATGATTCAAAATCTATATCTTTAATAAGAGAAACGGTTAATCCTACGCTAGAAAAGTTCTCGAGCCTATTTCAGAAACAATTATATTGGATAGGCAGTCATGAAGCGACACGGAGTTATTACGGGGGATATTTGGCTTGAATTGACTATAGTGGGAACTATTTATGCTTACAATATGCTTTGTTAGGAACGCTGATATGATGGCATTCCACTTTCTATTGCTATTTAATTCATCGATGATTCCTTGTTGATTGGTAATCCCAATCCCATGGCCATAAAAGAGGTTTTCTCCAAGGAATATCGCATTTTCCCCTTGCCATTCTGGAGTGCTCGGGTCGTAATCTGGGTTTTTGAAGTAAACACAGTCGCCTGGTACATAACCCGTCCCTTCATGAACTCGAAGAATCAAATTCTGCGGATAGTGCCAGTCATAAAGAGTAAGGCCTGAAAAAAGACGGTCAAAATTCTTAGGACCAACCGTATCTAAAACAGCTTTTAAAAAAACAATGACTATCGCTGTCCCGCATTCGAAAGCGTAAAGACTTCCGTTAATGAAAATATCCTCAAGTGCCAGATGAGGGGGTACGCTTGGTTTAAGCTCAAATGCTCCATCTTTTGTAAGTCGCCAATATTGTTCATTGCATACAGAATCCTCGAGTATTGTAAATTCAGGATTACTCTTATCTAACGAAACGGCAGCTTTATTGACTTGCAGCCTCATCTCTATATCGAATTTAAGATCTTCCATTGTCTTATATACAAAAATATTCGGATATTTCCACATTAATTGGAGAATTTCTAATGCTTTTTCAGATATTATACCTGGTTGGATTTGACTGACATCTAACCATTTTTGATTAATTTTTATCATAATCATATCCACCTCTTGGTCACAAAATTAAATGATTAATTCAAGTAGTTCAAGAACTATCTACAGTGTAATAATAATTATTATATGAGTTGCTGAACAATACTGATCAAATTTTATTCCTATTACTGAGGATGATCAGAATGGCCCATCGTTAGAAGAAGCAAATTAGTATTCCCTTTTCTGTATGAATTGATATAATGAGAGAGAAAAGTTCATATGTGCAAGAAATGTAGGGGAGCCGGTATTGCTGGCTGAGATTGCGTCCTTAAGATGCTGACTCTTTGAACCTGATCTGGATGATGCCAGCGGAGGGAACATATTATGACTGACTTTCTGTTTTGTATGTTAACGTCCGAATTCATCCTCGGGCGTTTTTGTTTTTTAATCTATTATTTGGATGGGGACTGGCACCCAATAAAGTTTCGGCATATGGACCTTATATAATGTGTAGGAGGAAAAATAGTGAATAAATTATTGCCACTGATAACTTTGTTATTCCTTTTAGCTGGATGTGGTGCTGGCGGCACTACTGAAAAGGAAGAAGCAGGTAAAAATGAAGACAATAAAGAATTAAAAAAGGTTTCGGTTGTTCTCGATTGGACACCGAATACAAACCATACAGGATTGTATGTAGCGAAGGAAAAAGGGTATTTTAAAGAACAAGGCCTGGATGTAGAAATTATCATGCCAGGTGAGGCAGGAGCTGATAAGCTTGTGGCTTCAGGGAAATCAGAATTTGGCGTGAGCTACCAGGAGGGCATTACACAGGCTCGTGTGCAAGGCGTGCCGATTGTTTCGTTAGCGGCTGTCATCCAGCATAATACCTCAGGATTCGCTTCTCCTGTGGCTAAAAATATTAAAACACCTAAGGATTTTGAAGGGAAAACGTATGGTGGCTGGGGGTCTCCAGTTGAAAAGGCTATCATCGAATCTCTCATGACAAAAGATAATGCGGATGTAAATAAAGTGGAAATAGTAAATACAGGCGACTCGGATTTTTTCACTTCAGTGAAAAGAGATATTGATTTCGCTTGGATTTATTATGGATGGACAGGTATTGAGGCTGAATTGCGAAATGAAAAGCTGAATATGGTTTACTTAACTGATTACTCAGATAAGCTCGATTACTATACGCCTGTTTTGACCACAAATGAAAAGATGATTAAAGAGGATCCAGATACTGTTAAAGCGTTCGTAGAGGCAACTTCGAAAGGGTACCAGTTTGCGATTAAGAATCCTGATGATGCGGCAGACATTTTAATCAAGGCTGCACCAGATCTAGATAAAAAGCTAGTGAAGAAAAGCCAGAAGTGGCTTGCATCTAAGTATCAGGATGATGCTCCTAGATGGGGTGAACAAAAGCTTGAAATTTGGAAGAATTATAGTGAGTGGATGACTGAAAATAATCTTCTTGAAGGTGATTTCGATCCTGAGAAAGCATTTACCAATGAATTTTTACCACAATAGGAGGAACTACAATGGCAAACTCATTAATTAGTATACAAATTATTCCTAAAGGGGAAAATGTCATCCCCTTAGTCGATGAAGCGATCAAAATCATCGATGAATCAGGTGTCAAGTACGAGGTGCACCCGCTTGAAACAACAATGGAAGGTGAGCTTTCTGAGCTTCTGGCCGTTATAGAAAAAATGAATGTGAGAATGATTGAAATAGGTTCGCCGAATGTCATTTCCCAAGTGAAAATATTGTACCAGCCTAGCGGAATCACGATGGATACGTTAACGGAGAAATATCGGCCATGAGCGGAAGAAAGATTTGGAAGAAGGGGGCTCCCTTCTTTCTTTTATTATTGTTGCTAATAGTGTGGGAGTTAGCAACAGGCTTATTAAAGGTTGAAAAATGGCTACTTCCTGCTCCATCAGCCATTTTTATCGAGGGAATAGAGTCGTTTCATAGCCTTTTTGGACACCTTATATCAACTACTAACCTTGCATTATCTGGTTTTTTTATTGGAAGCTGTATTGGCTTAGTAATTGCTGCTCTCTTACACCTTTTTCCTGGTGTAAAAGATGCGGTTTATCCGCTTCTCATTCTATCACAAAATATTCCTATCATCGTTTTGGCGCCGCTTCTAGTCATCTGGTTTGGCTTTGGTATGCTGCCGAAGCTGATTGTGATTTCTCTCGTATGTTTTTTCCCTCTCGCTGTTGCTTCATTGGACGGTTTTCGCCAGACTCCTTATGAACTTAAGCATTATTTCAAGATGATGGGAGCAGGGAAAATGCAACTATTTTGGAAGCTAGAACTTCCTCACTCGATTCCGTTCATTTTCTCTGGACTGAAAATTTCGGCCACTTACAGTGTAATGGGGGCGGTTATTTCGGAGTGGCTTGGGGCTAAATCGGGGATAGGTGTTTATATGACGCTCGCATCCTCTTCATTTAGGACAGATCGGGTGTTTGTTTCCATTTTTATCATTATGGGACTGAGTCTTCTCTTTTTTGGAATCATTACCATACTTGAAAGATACTTTGTTTCATGGAAGAGAAAGGAGGGTGAAAAGGATGAAGCTGCAAATTAAAGATGTCTCCTATTCTTTCGATGGTAAACAGAATATTTTAGAGAATATAAATTTCTATGTGGATGATGGAGAGTTTGTAACCATCCTTGGGCCATCTGGCAGTGGGAAAAGTACATTGTTTCACCTAATCGGGGGCATTTTGAAGCCGCATCATGGCATCATTTCACTGGACAGTAAAAAAATAAATGGCTTAAAGGGTCATATAAGCTATATGCCTCAGCAGCCATCCCTTTTACCTTGGAGAACGGTATTAGAAAATGTTTTGCTAGGAAGCGAGCTTTCGGGGGTTAAAGATAAAGAAATGGCAAAAGCTCTATTGATGAAAGCCGGATTAGAAGAGTACGAGAAAGCATATCCGCACGAATTATCTGGCGGCATGAAGCAAAGAGCTGCGTTTATTCGAAGTATTTTAAGTCCACAGGAATTGATGTGCTTGGACGAACCCTTTTCTGCCTTGGATGAACTGACAAGATTGCAAATGCAAAAATGGCTGATGTCTGTTTGGGAAGAAAATCGGAGGTCGGTGCTTTTTGTTACGCATAGCATTGATGAAGCGGTTTTCCTTTCCGATAGAATATACGTGTTATCAGCAAAACCAGCAACTGTCATCAAAGAAGTTGTAGTTCCATTTCCAAGGCCAAGAAGTGAGGAACAGCTTCTTAGTGATGAATTTTTCAATTTGAAGAGAGAATTATATGCCGCACTAAAGCCAACTTTTACTACTTAAGTTAGGAGGGAATATAAAATGAAAATCATCGACAGCCATATCCATTTGGATAGGTATGATGAAAGTAAGCAGAAGCAGATTCTCACTGATATGGAAAAGGCACAAGTGGAATCCTTGCTAACTGTTTCCATGAATTTGACCTCGTCCATAAAAAATTATCAGCTTTCCATCAAAGATTCACGTATTAAGCCTGCCTTTGGTTTTCATCCTGAGCAGTCCCTCCCAAGTGAAGAAGAAGTGAATGATTTATTGAGTTGGATGCGGGGACATAGGCACAATATGTTTGCTGTAGGTGAGGTAGGGCTGCCATATTACTTAAGGCAAGAAAATCCCAGTATAGATACATCAGAGTACATAGAGATACTTGATAGGTTCCTTGCTTTTGCGAAAGAGTTTGAAAAACCAGTTATTCTTCATGCGGTCTATGATGATGCGCCTGTTGTTTGCGACCTATTAGAGAAAAATCAAATTACAAAGGCCCATTTTCATTGGTTTAAAGGGGATATCCAAACAGTAGAAAGAATGGTCAAAAACGGGTACCACATTTCCATCACACCTGATGTTTGTTACGAAGAAGAAATACAGGAGTTAGTTTCGGTTTATCCGCTTAAGCTGATGATGCTTGAAACGGATGGCCCATGGCCGTTTGAAGGGGTTTTCAAAAGGGAATGGACCCATCCGGGCATGATGCATGACAGTGCACGTCAAATTGCGTCAATTAAAAACTTACCAATTGAGATTGTATATGAAACCCTTTATCAAAATACCAAAGATTTTTATCATATATAAAAAGGGACCAGATATTATATCTGGTCCCTTTTTAGGGAGTTTTATAAAAAAGTCCGTTTTACTTTTTCCCAAAAGGAGTTGTCTTTCAGCTTAACGGTTTTGATGACTTTACCGCTTAATCGGATCTTGACCTTTTCGACATAACTAATGCTCAAGGCTTCATTGTCCAAGCCAATGATTGGATAGCTTGGCCCGTTTTGTTCAAGGTGAACAGTCAATGTTTTATCGCCGCTTAGGATGAATGAAGAACCCAAGGTCCGATAGGTATTGTTATTGATTGAAGCGAGCTCGCTTACCTGAAAGCATGGGAGAAGCGGGTCCACAACGGCCCCATTGACCGATTTATTATAGGCTGTGCTTCCGGTCGGTGTCGCTATAATGATTCCGTCCCCACGGAAGGTTTCAAAATGGATTTGATCAATGAAAATATCCATGATGAACGTTTTGATGATAGAAGTGCGGATACTGAGTTCGTTGAGGGCATAAAAGGAAGGTTGGTCATCTAGTTGAATAGCAATAGTTGGGTATTTGCGCACCTCGATTTGCTCTCTAGTCATGGCATCAATCATTTTGTTTGTATCTTCTAGGTGGAAATCACAATACATATTCAAATTTCCTGTGGTGGAAACGCCAGCATATAAACAATCTTCTCTGAATCCGGTTTTACGGACTGCCTGCAAAAAGGTGCCGTCATCACCAATACTTACGATAATGTTGGCTTTTGTGAAGTCTTGGACGATTTCATACGAATATTGCTTTGCTAACTCGGCTAGACGTTCGACCTTGTTTAGCATCTCTGCATTTGAAGCATGGAAAAAATAAATATTTTTTCGAGTGTTCATCATGATCCCCCTAGTATGTATAGTGATGAAAGGGCTTTCTTTTTTTCTGTATAAGGGAAAGCCGATATTACAAAGTGTACCTTCTCATTTCCAATTAGAGGATTATTTGCTACAATTTTATATGTCTTAGTTTATCATGGATTGAAACATTTTTGTATGCAGTTCGTATGGTAAGAAGGATATATATATTTAAGGGGGAACACAGATGAATGGAAAGCGTTGGGCAGCACTTGGAATCGCAGCCGTTTTATTTTTTGTCTCTATTATTGTAGGGACTGCTACGACTGTATTTACAGCTGATACGGAAAATATTATTGATGAATTATTTGCTTCCGACAGCGAGTTTTACGAAGAAGTTATAGAAGGCGAAGATTTCTCAAATGTTATTGCGGTATTTGATGTAGAAGGTACAATCCAAGATACTGGAGAAGCTTCATTACTTAGTTCAGCAACATATAATCACAGAGCCTTCATGGATAAGTTGAAAATGGCTGAAGAAAATGACGATATTAAAGGAATTATCTTGCGTGTAAATTCTCCTGGCGGCGGTGTTGTGGAAAGTGCTGAGATTTATGATAAGATCCTTGATATTAAAAAGGTGAAAAAACCAGTTTATGTTTCTATGGGTTCAATGGCAGCTTCTGGCGGATATTATATTTCTGCTCCAGCTGATAAGATTTATGCTAGTCCAGAAACAATGACGGGTTCACTTGGGGTCATTATGCATGGGTATAATTACGAGAAACTAGCTAAAAAGTATGGAGTTGAGTTTGAAACAATCAAAAGCGGTCCACACAAAGATATTATGAGTCCGTCTCGGGAAATGACTGATGAAGAACGCGAAATCCTCCAAAATATGATTGATAATTCTTATGATCAATTTGTTAAAATCATTGCCGACGGGCGCGGTATGACAGAGAAGGAAGTACGTAAAATAGCTGATGGCCGGATTTATGATGGACGTCAGGCGAAAGAAAACCATTTAATTGATGATTTCGGCCATTTGGATGATGTAATTGCCGCGATGAAAACGGATATCGGTAAAAAAGACGCGCAAGTAATCCGTTATACAGATGAGGCAGGTTTCGGTTCATTATTCAGTATGGGAGCGCAAAAAATGTTGGGCAATGATGTGGAAACGGCTGTTTTGACAAAAATCCTTTCCTCTTCAAATTCTCCACGCTTAATGTATTTGTATGCGGAATAGGGGGGCTGAAGGATGACGGAACGAAATGAAAACAATGAACAAATCGATTCATCCAATCTAAATACAAAGCAAGAAGAAGAAATCGTTCAGCAAGAGCTTTTACCAGCACAGGCAATCGTGGATGATGGCGAAGTGAAGGTAGTTTACTTTGCTGGTTTTTGGTTGAGATTTTGGGCATATTTAGCGGATTTGTTGATTATCGGGAGCTTAAACCGGATTTTGATTCATCCCATTTTTAAGTTTTATAATGGTACAGACGATCTTTGGTTTTCGGCAGAGGCTTTCTTAACGGGGCTTGTATTCTTTATTTACTTCGTATTGATGACCAAATACTTAAACCAGACGTTGGGTAAGATGATTTTTGGACTGAAAGTTGTGGCATTGAAAGAAGAGAAAGAGGCTATTTCTTGGGGTACAGTATTGTTCAGGGAGCTGATTGGCCGCTATATTTCAAAAGTCACGTGGGTTGGCTATGTGTTGGCGGGCCTTTTACCAAAGAAACAGGCTTTGCATGATGTCTTTGCAGACACAAGTGTTGTTTTAGTTAGAAGATAATTTGTTTTAATTATGAACCTGTAAGAGCGTAATTTTCGCTTTTGCAGGTTTATTTTTTTTTGCCCAAGCCGATAATGATAGGCTGAAAGGGCGTGGATGTATGAAGTGGCTTTTGCTAATTTTGACTATTCTCATTGTGGTGCTGCTTCTTCTTGTTTTTACGAAAATAAGAGTGCACTTTGACTACAAACGTGTTCATAAAAATGACATAATTCATATAAAAGCATCAGCATGGTATGGACTTTTTCATTATACCTTCAAGGTACCTGTCATCAAGAAGGACGATGACTCGGCATCGATAGTAGTAAAGAAAGAAAAAGGAATGAAGGAAGAAACTAAAAAAGAAGGATTAGATAAAATTACACCGGAAGATTTACGGGATGGAATGGCTGACATGAAGACACTGCTTCAACATATAGTCAATTTTCATCGGGTCATTCGTCATTTCTTAGGCAAAGTTCAAGTTATAGAATTTGCCTGGCATAGTATGGTCGGTACTAAAAATGCCGCACACACCGGGGTCTTAACAGGTGGCTGCTGGGCGCTTAAAGGTTCCATCATTGGCATATTAACAACCTATTTAAATTTTAAAATCATGCCCTCTTATTCAATTACACCTGACTTTCAGAGGAAGCAGGCTAATACGTCGATTTCCTGCATATTACAATTTAGAATCGGGCAAGCTATGGTGACTGGAATAAAACTGCTTCGATACTGGAAAGGCGGAAGAGTGAAGTTTAAGTCTAAGAAATTAGCGAAGCTGTCAGGTGATTCCAACAAACAATCGTTTTAGAGTGGAGGAATTTAGATGTCAGATCATCCGATCCAAGGGTTGATGAAAGAGGCAATGGAAAATCTGAAAGAAATGGTTGATGTGAATACGATTATCGGAGATCCGGTGGAAACTCCAGATGGTAGTGTCATATTAACCGTATCCAAAGTTGGGTTTGGGTTTGCAGCTGGTGGCAGCGAATTTGTGATTGACGAAAACCATCAAGGCCAGCAGGGCGCTTCCAAGCAGCCTTTTGGGGGAGGTAGCGGTGGTGGAGTATCCATTACACCAATTGCCTTTCTGATTGTCGGTTCACATGGCGTGAAAATGATTCATCTGGATGAAGGGACGCATCTTCTTGAAAAAATGATGGATTTAGCGCCACAAGTAGTCGATAAGATTCAGTCCATGCTTTCTAAAAAAGACAGTAATCAAAAGCAAGGCAGCAGTCAACAATCTACAACGAAATATCAAGAGCCTAAACAGAATTTAGATTTCTAACTGCGACTCGGCATCCGCCGAGTTTTCTTTTTGCGTATATTTTACAAAATTATTGAAAGGCTTGGAACGTTTAAGTTTAACGCATAGGGATTTTCACTTTTCTCAATTCAATTAATTGCAAAATTCCGGTAAAACAAATATTATTAGGCTTGTACATAAAGCAGAAAAAGGAGGAATTTTTAATGGCTTCAGTTACATTTAAAAACAACCCGGTCACTTTAGTAGGACCAGAACTAAAAGTGGGGGACAAAGCTCCTGATTTTACCGTATTGGCTAATGATTTATCACCCGTTACATTAAGCGACTCTAAAGGGTCTGTCCGCATTATCAGTGTAGTTCCATCTGTCGATACAGGTGTATGTGATGCACAAACACGTAAATTCAATGAAGAAGCTGCAAAATTGGATAATGTGAAAGTACTGACGATCAGTAATGATCTTCCTTTCGCACAAAAGCGCTGGTGTGCTGCAAGTGGATTGGACAATGTTCAAGTACTTTCCGATCACCGCGACCTTTCATTCGGTGAAGCTTACGGTGTCGTTATGCAAGAACTTCGTCTATTGGCGCGCTCTGTATTCGTTGTGAACAGCAACGATGAAATCACATTCGTTGAATATGTTAGTGAGGGTACAACTCATCCAAATTACGAAGGTGCAATCGAAGCAGCTAAAGCAGCAAAATAAGATACGAATTCATAGAAACCGGGCTCATTGTGCCCGGTTTTTTGTTTTAAAGTTTAAAAGGAGGAAATTGTTCATAGGTTTTTAAATTCTAACCATCCAAGTGAAATCACAAAGATAATCCATAGAACAGTAAGTAGTCCGTATAGACAAATAAAAACATAAAATCCCCACTTTAGAATCATCAAAAAAATACAACCCCTCCAGTCATCAACACTATTAAATTAACATATTTACCTTATATTTACTAAGGGTGAAAAAAAGGATGGCTCGCGCGAGATTCCTTATATGCGGACTTTCAAATAGGAAAACAGTACGTTAAACAAGCGAAGAATGATAAGCAGGACGTACGACTTGTATCTCTTTCTTCTTACCTATAAAATAGGGACAGAAGCAAACAGGAGGAATAAATAAGTGAAGTCTACCCCAGTTGAACAATTATTTTATGAATTTGATGAAACAGCCCAAATATTGCAAAGTGAACTATCATGTACATATCTGGATGCCTTAGGAGAAACCGGAGAGAATTTCTTCCAAGGGAAAGTACTACAAGAGGAAATTAGTGAAGTATCGAAGAAAAGGTTAGCAAAGCAATATGCGGATTTTTCACCGGAGAAATATGAAAAGGAAGCCATTCGTAAAGCGTACCAGCTAGCAATATTAAAAGGTATGCAGCAGAGCGTACAGCCGAATCACCATATGACGCCGGATGCAGTAGGTATGTTTGTCAGCTATTTAGTTGGTAAATTTACGAAGAATCAAAAAGAGTTAGTCATGCTTGATCCTGCCGTCGGAACGGGTAACTTACTATTTGCGATTTTGAACCAACTAACGGACAAAGCCATCGCGTCATATGGTGTTGAGATTGATGAAACCTTGATTAGGCTTGCTTATGCAGGTGCCAATCTACAAGAACACCCGCTGCAATTTTTCAATCAGGACAGCTTAGAGCCGCTCTTCATTGATCCTTCAGATGTTGTGGTCAGTGACTTGCCGATTGGTTATTATCCGAATGATGTTCGTGCAACTGAATATGAGTTGAAGGCTGAAAACGGACATTCTTATGCGCATCATTTATTTATCGAGCAAAGTGTTAAGCATGTGAAGGATGGCGGATATTTATTCTTCATTGTTCCGAATAACTTATTTGTCTCGGAAGAAGCCCCTAAGCTCAATGATTTCTTGAAAAAACATACACATATCCAAGGGATGGTTCAGCTACCGCTTTCCATGTTTAAAAATGAAGAGGCTGCGAAAAGCATTCTTATTCTTCAAAAGAAAAAAGAGGATATCGAAGCACCGAAGAAGGCCCTTCTCGTACAACTTCCGAAGTTATCGGATTTCGAAGCGACAAGGTCTGTTATGCAACAGATGGATGATTGGTTTAAAGAGGAAAAATAGATAATAAAAGCTGGTGCCACAGGCATTGGCTTTTATTTTTAGGGAAAAGTGATTATTTTAAATTTTTAAATTTTTATTGGTTGTATCCGCTTACCATGATAAGATTATACAATATACTGCACGTTTCGTAGTGATGATCATAGGAATTGTAGACTAGCTTAGAGTAAAGGAGCAGGATGGATGTCTAAAATTATGGCTATTAATGCAGGCAGCTCTTCTTTGAAGTTTCAGCTTTTTGAGATGCCGAGTGAACAAGTAATTACAAAAGGTCTTGTAGAAAGGATCGGCTTGAAAAATTCCACGTTTACTTTAAGCGTTGAAGGCAAAAAGGTTTCTGAAACGCTGCACATACCCAATCATGAAGTAGCTGTCGGGCTTTTATTAGAAAAACTGATTCACCATCGCATCATAGGCTCATTTGAAGAGATAGATGGTGTAGGGCATCGTGTTGTGCATGGTGGTGAGGTGTTTAGTGACTCAGTCTTGATTACAGAGGATGTAATAGAGGAGATTGAGAAGCTTTCAGATTTAGCTCCCCTTCATAATCCTGCTAATAGCACTGGAATTAAGGCATTCCGGCAAATACTAAGCGAAGTTCCAGCAGTAGCTGTATTCGACACTGCTTTTCATCAAACCATGTCAGCAGGTTCATATATGTATAGCTTACCATTTGAATATTATGAAAAATATGGAATCAGGAAGTATGGGTTTCATGGTACTTCACATAAATATGTGTCCCAGCGTGCCGCAGAAATGATTGGTCGGCCGATTGAACAGCTCCGATTAATATCCTGCCATTTAGGAAATGGTGCAAGCATTACGGCGATTAAGGGCGGAAAGTCGATTGATACATCGATGGGGTTTACTCCATTGGCCGGAGTTACAATGGGCACGCGTTCAGGCAACATTGACCCTGCATTGATTCCTTATATCATGGAAAAAACAGGGAAAACAGCTGATGAAGTGCTGGATGTCTTGAATAAGAAAAGCGGCATTCTAGCTCTTTCTGGCTTTTCCAGCGATTTGCGCGACATCCAAGTGGAAGCAGATAAAGGCAATGAGCGTGCGGAACTCGCACTTGAAGTGTTTGCTGATCGGATCCACAAGTACATAGGTTCCTATACAGCGAAAATGGGAGGTGTGGACGGCATCATTTTTACAGCGGGTATCGGTGAAAACAGTCAAACCATTCGGGGAAGAATCTTGGATGGCCTCGAATTTATGGGCGTATACTGGGATGAGGATCTCAATCGTACCTTGGGTGAGGAAGCGTTTATTAACGCACCGTATTCCCCGGTGAAAGTGATGGTCATTCCAACCAATGAAGAAATCATGATTGTTAGAGATACTGTAAAAATAGCTTTGAGTGAAAGCATTGAAAACGTGACTTCTTGAATCATAGAAAATCTCCTTACCTATTAATTTTTCGGGTAAGGAGATTTTTCTATGATTGCAATCAACCTATTTGTTAAAAGGTGATTCAATAGATTTGAATCCTCACATGGACCTTCGTATAACTTTTTGATATCTTATCAGTTAACATATCCGCGAGTACTGAATCCTCATACCAATCATCTAAAGGTTCTTGAAAAGTCTACCTATGGTATAATTAAGGGAGAATCCACCAATTCTGTACATAGGAGGCTTGATGCATGGAATTCACGAATCGGGAAATAACAATTTGGAATGAAATTAGTGAATGGCAGGAAAACCTTTATCAATATGAGCCAACAGACCTGGCAGCATTGTATGATAAATGGCTAGAGCAGGGTTTTTCACTGCTCCCAGAAAACGTCCAACAGCAGTTTTTTGAAAAGCTTGATACCTGGCTTTTTCATCTGCATGCCATGGTTCAGAGCTCACAAGTTCAAATAGATGCAAGAGAGCAGATTTTAGCATCAGCACGGATGTTTAATGAAGATATCGAGACACTTAATGACCTAAATCTCTTGACGATCGATCAGTTGAATTACATAGCGAATCAGCATATTGCTAAGCACCGCTTATATTCTTTTGCACAAGGCGGAATAAGCGGGTCCGGCGGGCTACTTTTACTTGGAAGTGATATCCCGGCCATGACAGTCATCAATGTCAGGACTGTACAGTTGATTGCGATGTCCTATGGTTTTGAAGTGAATACGCCCTTTGAAATGATGCTGGCTTTAAAGGTATTTAATGCAGGAGCAATGCCGAAGAGGCTTCGAGGAACAGCTTGGGAAGAATTGATTCGGGAAGTTCAGACTGCAGAAGATGACTATTTTTATTTGGGAATTGAAGAACTTACAAATCCGACCTGGATGGAACAGCCACTTAAGCAGCTGCTGAAGGCCGTATCTATTACTATTTTTCGAAAAAAACTAGTTCGGGGCATCCCATTTATCAGCATGGCCATCGGGGCTGGGTCCAATTATCAAATGACCCGCAATGTAAGTGAATTTGCCCAAAAGTTCTATCAGTATCGGTATTTACAGAAAAAGAAGGCTGATGAAGAATGAGTGTCAAGGAACACAAAAAAGCCATCACGGAGGCGATTCGCTGTAAGGTGATAACCGTTAGTGATACACGTAATAAAGAGACTGATAAAAGCGGCGCTCTAATGATTGAATTATTGAAATTAAAAGGGCATGAAGTGACGGAATATGAAATTGTCAAAGATGAACGTGGTGCGATTCAAGGGGCGATTACTGCTGGCTGTGAAAACAGCCAGGTAGATGTCATCCTAACTAACGGAGGCACTGGCATTGCCAAAAGAGATGTAACAATCGAGGCAGTTAAAGAATTGATGACAAAAGAAATCCCTGGTTTTGGTGAATTGTTCCGGATGCTTAGTTATCAAGAGGACATTGGTTCGGCGGCCATTTTATCGAGGGCCATTGCCGGAGTAGTGAACAACAAGGCAGTTTTTTCCACACCCGGATCTTCGGGTGCGGTTCGGCTGGCGATGAATAAATTGATTCTACCGGAATTGGGACATGTCGTTGGTGAACTTCGGAAGGATATATAAGAAAAATGTAAAAAAGCCTCAGCTTTCAAAGCTGTGGCTTTTTGCATGGAATCGGCCTTAATTATGCATCTTTTCACTCACGCCTTGATTAGCTCGATACCAAAGCCATAAGTCATTGATGATAGAAGCAAGTTCGGCAATTTCAGAATTGAGATGGCAGGATAATACGAAATTACTTTCGTCAGAGAGCTGTAGCTGTTTCCGGTTAATGAAGGATTCTAGTTCCTTAATGCGATCTGGGATGTTGCCCCGGATATTTTCCCATTGCACGAGTATTTGCTGTTGCTCGCTTTTCGTATATTCATCCCACTCCCGGGACAGGTCAGGAATGGAGATGCCAAGCCGTTCATCATACGTAAATAGCTCTTTCATATTTCCCCCCCTTTTCGAATTTTCATACTTCTAGTTTACTATATTTTAGCGGATGCATCCATTATGTGTGGGCCTTAAAATATTAACAAATTATTTAGCAGAATCTTTAAAATACCCCTTGTATTCCGTTTGTAAAAATGATAAAGTACTAATCATAGATTGAATAAAAATAACAACGAATGAATTTTTATTCATACGAAAGGGACGATAAAATATGGGAAATCAAAAAGTTGTATTAGCATATTCCGGAGGACTAGATACTTCCGTTGCAATTAAATGGTTACAAGATCAAGGATACGAAGTTGTGGCATGTTGCTTGGATGTCGGTGAAGGAAAAGATTTAGATTTCATTAAAGAAAAAGCAATCACTGTTGGTGCGGTAAGTTCATATGTGATTGATGCGAAAGATGAATTCGCTGATGAATTCGCATTAACGGCTCTTCAAGCCCATACTTTATATGAAGGAAAATATCCATTAGTATCAGCTCTATCACGTCCACTAATCGCTAAGAAACTAGTAGAAGTGGCTGAAGCAGAAAATGCGGTAGCAGTTGCGCACGGTTGTACGGGAAAAGGAAATGACCAAGTGCGTTTCGAAGTATCCATCTCAGCTTTAAACCCTAATTTAAAAGTTCTTGCACCTGTTCGTGACTGGAAATGGTCTCGTGAAGAGGAAATTGAATATGCAGCGAAAAATGGCATTCCGGTTCCAATCGGCTTAGCAAGTCCATTCTCGATTGACCAAAACCTTTGGGGAAGAAGTAACGAATGCGGAATCCTAGAAGACCCATGGGCAGCTCCGCCAGAAGAGGCTTATGATCTGACAACTAGCCTTGAAAATACGCCAGATACTGCTGACATCATTGAAATTGGTTTTGAGCAAGGTGTACCGGTTACATTGAATGACAAAAATTATAAATTGGCTGACTTGATTGTTGAATTGAATCAAATCGCTGGTAAACACGGGGTCGGACGTATCGATCACGTAGAAAATAGATTAGTAGGAATCAAATCTCGTGAAGTATACGAAGCTCCAGGTGCTATGACATTAATCGCTGCACATAAAGAGCTTGAAGATATCACACTTGTAAAAGAATTGGCTCACTTCAAACCAGTAATCGAGAAGAAAATGACTGAATTGATTTATGAAGGTCTTTGGTTCTCTCCACTTCAAAAAGCATTGGCTGCATTCTTGAAAGAAACGCAAGTGAATGTAACAGGTACAGTTCGTGTGAAACTTTTTAAAGGCCATGCGATTGTTGAAGGAAGAAAATCTGAGTACTCTCTATATGACGAAAAATTAGCGACCTATACAAAAGCAGACGAATTCGATCATGATGCAGCAGTTGGATTCATTAAATTATGGGGACTTCCAACGAAAGTGAACAGCATGGTCAATAACAAGAAGGTGACAGTGTGAGCAGCAAGCTTTGGGGAGGAAGATTCACAAAGTCTGCAGAAGAATGGGTAGACGAGTTTGGAGCTTCTATTTCCTTTGACCAGGAACTTGTCCTTGAAGATCTTCAAGGCAGTCTGGCTCATGTAACCATGTTAAAGCAGTGCAGCATTTTACCCGAAGAAGATGCAGATCAGATTATTTCAGGTCTGAAAAGTTTACAGGAAAAAGCAGAAAAGGGCGAATTAACTTTTAAGGTTGAGATGGAGGATATCCATCTTAACCTAGAAAGTATGCTTATTAACGAAATTGGACCAGTTGGCGGAAAGCTGCATACAGGCAGAAGCCGTAATGACCAAGTTGCAACAGATCTTCATTTATACATGCGTAACCAAACGAAAGTCATTGTGGAACTCATTAATGACCTGCAAGAAGCGATTTTGGAACAAGCTAAGAAAAATGTGGAAACACTTATTCCAGGTTATACACATCTACAACGGGCACAGCCGATTTCATTTGCACATCATTTAATGGCCTATTTTTGGATGCTTGAGCGGGATAAGCAGCGCTTTACAGAAAGCTACAAAAGAATAAATATTTCACCATTAGGTGCAGGGGCGCTTGCTGGGACAACTTTCCCTATTGACCGCGCTCTAAGTGCCGAGCTACTGGGCTTTGATGGTATCTATGAAAACAGTCTGGATGCTGTGAGTGACCGTGACTTTGCCATCGAATTCATGAGTAACAGTGCGACTATGATGATGCATTTATCTCGTTTCAGCGAAGAAATCATTCTTTGGTCAAGCCAGGAATTCCAATTTGTTGAATTAGACGATGCGTTCTCGACGGGAAGCAGTATCATGCCACAAAAGAAAAACCCTGATATGGCGGAATTGATTCGTGGTAAAACAGGACGGGTTTATGGGAATTTAACAGGATTATTGACAGTATTAAAAGGACTGCCGCTTGCTTATAACAAAGATATGCAAGAAGATAAAGAAGGCGTTTTTGATACGGTTAAAACTACTGTTGGCTCACTGAAAATTTTTGCAGGTATGATTTCGACAATGAAAGTGAAAACAGATGTCATGGAAAAAGCAACAAAAAATGACTTCTCTAATGCAACGGAATTGGCCGATTACCTTGCTTCAAAGGGTATGCCTTTCCGTAAAGCGCATGAAGTTGTCGGCAAACTTGTATTATTCTGTGTCCAAAATGGCTGCTATTTGGTAGACCTTAGCATAGAACAATTTAAGGAAGCTTCAGAGTTGTTTGAAAATGATATTTACGATGCATTAAATCCTTACGAAGCAGTTAAACGTCGTAATAGCGCTGGTGGTACAGGCTTTGCGCAAGTACAGCTGGCGATTGAAAAAGCGGAAAAACTGGTTAGTAAATAACATCAAAAAAAGCTCGTTCACCAATTTCGGTGAACGAGCTTTTTTTGACTATTATTTTTTATCAATATTCGTACGCACGACGATTACATCGCAGTTTGAATGGCGAACGATGCCTTCAGACACACTGCCGATCAAGAAACGTTCGACAGCATTAAGACCTGTTGCACCGCATACAATCAAATCGATTGTATGTTTTTTCGCTAAATCTCTTGGAATTTGAACTTTAGGAGAACCATATGCCACTTCAGTTTTTACGTTGGCAATCCCGGATGCAATGGCTTCCGTTTTATACTTTTCCAATAATTCATTGGCAAAGGTTTCAGAGTGATCACGGATAGTCATATCATAAGCTTCAATAGTAGGGAAATTCCTTGTGTCCACGATATGTGCAAGCACAAGGGTCGCGTCACTGAGTTTTGCTAAATAGATTGCCTTTTTTAAGGCCCACTCTGCTTCTTCCGAACCGTCCACTGCTACTAGAATATTTTTATAATCTATACTATTCATAGTGAATCTCCTCCTTCTATTTCATTCCTATTATATAATGATTTACCAGGTGCATCCTGTCTCAATTGTAACAAATTAGCGAATGTTTCAATCGTACTATCTTAAGATTTGCAGACTCTTTGGATATTTCGTCAAAACTTCACAGCCTGTATCGGTGATATACAGATCATCTTCAATCCTGACCCCTGCAACATTTGGTACATATATACCTGGTTCAATCGTATAAACCATTCCTGCTTGCAGTTCGAGTGAATTTGTTTCCGTTAAGGACGGGTATTCATGGATACTGATGCCGAGTCCGTGACCAAGGCGGTGCGGGAAGTATTCACCGTATCCTTGATTTCTGATAATATTTCTGGCTGTCAAGTCAATCTCCGAACAGAAAACACCAGGTTTACTGGCTGTAACCGCAGCCTCTTGAGCTTTTCTTACCGTTTCATAGATATCTGCTTGTTTATCATTGATGTCACCGTAAGCAACAGTTCTAGTGATGTCAGAGCAGTATCCTTCAAAGACGACGCCTAAGTCAAAGAGGACAAGGTCGCCACGCTGAACTTTCGTAATACCTGGTGTACCATGAGGAGAAGCGCCATTTTTACCTGTCAGGACCATGGTAGAGAATGACATTTGGCTCACTCCAGCCTTTTTCATTTCGAATTCAATAGCTGCGAGAATCTCCATTTCCGTTTTACCCTCATGGATTTCATTGACACCCACTTCAATTGCAACGTCAGCGAGACGACATGCTTCACGGATTTTGACCATTTCCCCTTCTGACTTGATCATCCTCATCCTTTGAAGTTTTTCTTCAGCTGAAACGAGTTTTGGTGCAGCAAAGTAGTGCTGAACTTTTTCATAGCGTTCTACATTCATATGTTCTTTTTCAATGGCCATTTTTTTCATGGTTAGTCCACGTTTGCTAACTGCTTGCTGAACTTTTTCCCATGGATTTTCAATATCGGTGTATCCAATGATGTCTCCATTCCATCCAGCTTGTTTAGCATCCGGAACTTCCATTTGCGGACAGACCAGGAATGGTTCGGCGTTGCCAAAAATGGCAAGTGCAAGAAGTCTTTCATGCGGATCGCTTAAAAAACCGCTGCAATAGAAGATGCTATCTGGAGATGTAAGCAAGGCTGCTTCAATTTCATTGGTTTGCAGCCAATTTTGTAATTCATTCAAACGTTCATTCATGACTATACCTCCATTAATAAGATATAATTACCTTAGCAATATATGAAAAAATAGTAAATGGCAAAGCCTTAAGAACTTATTGATTAATAAAATAATGGGTATCAGAAGGGAGCATCAGAAATGAAAGTATCTTTTCATGGACATGCAATTGTAAAAGTTGAAACGAAAGGAAAAACAATTTTATTTGATCCGTTTATTACAGGAAATGAATTAACTGATTTGAAGGTAGAAGATGTGAAACCGGATGTGATTATCTTAACACATGGTCATAATGACCACGTTGGTGACACGGTTGAATTGGCGAAGAAGCATGATGCACTTGTCATCGGCATTGCCGAAATTGCCGACTATTTAGGAGCTCAAGGCGTTCGGACCCACGGAATGAGCATCGGTGGTGCATTCGAGTTTGAATTTGGAAAAGTGAAGCTGACACCAGCGTTTCATGGAACAGGTTTCACTACAGAAGACGGCCAAATTATCTATTTAGGGATGCCAGCCGGCGTGTTACTTACTGCAGAAGGAAAAACAATCTATCATGCAGGTGATACAGCAGTGTATTCTGACATGAAACTGATAGGCAAACGACATCCAATTGACTTGGCATTTCTGCCAATCGGCGACAATTATACCATGGGACCGGAGGATGCAGCACTTGCAGCGGAATTCCTTAAGGCCAAGCAAGTAGTGCCGATTCATTACAATACGTTCCCTGTCATTAAACAGGATCCGAACAAATTCATTGACTTGCTTGAAGAGGAAAATGGACTAGTCATGAAAGTCGGAGATGAAATCGAATTATAAGAGGAACGGGAGCCCGAAGGGGCTCCCGTTTTTATATGTGTGAAAATTAGCCGAATGGATGGTGGAGGAATTAGGTTTAGATAATATCGGTAACAAAAAAGGAGCTAGAGAGAATTATCTGACAATTAACTGGAAGTGGTCAGGATGTTTTTTCATAATAATAATAATTTTATATTTTGAGCAGAAGTCATGAACATAAGGAGAAAATAAATCTAGTTCATTCATATATGAGTCAAGATTCTTTTTTTCTTTTGTAGGCATAAAATGAATAGATGGAAAAAAGGAGGGATTGGATGAAACAGAGGTTATTTTTGTGCTTGCTTTTGTGCGGGGTGATGCTGTATTATGCAGTGCCGCGTCTGTCGCTGGAAAGCGGCGGATTGGAGAGCTTGTTTGCTGGATCTTGGTTGTTGTTTGCGTTATTGGCGGTAGCCGGAAACTTGACGGGGATTCTATATTCTCCTAAGAAACACAAAGTCAAACGGAAGGTGGAATACAAAAGGTTGCGTCAATATTAGTAGTTGTTTGATAAACTAGGCTCTTTGACCTTATAATGGAGAATAGGAATACCGTGAAAAGGGTGAAGCGCTTGGCTACAAAGCATGAACAAATATTAAAACATATCGATGGACTGCCTGTTGGGGAGAAGATTTCCGTCCGCCAAATTGCTAAAGCATTGAATGTAAGTGAAGGTACGGCGTATCGAGCAATTAAAGAGGCAGAGAATCAAGGCTATGTAAGTTCCATTGAGCGGGTTGGTACGATTCGTATTGAGAAAAAGAAAAAAGAGAATATTGAAAAGCTCACGTTCGCTGAGGTAGTTAATATTGTAGACGGACAAGTTCTAGGTGGGAAAACGGGTCTTCATAAGACATTAAATAAATTTGTTATTGGGGCTATGAAGCTAGATGCCATGATGAGATATACAGGTGCAGGAAATCTACTGATTGTAGGGAACCGTACCCAGGCCCATGAGCACGCGTTAAAAGCGGGTGCCGCGGTGCTGATTACCGGTGGTTTCGATACTGAAGATCCTGTTAAAAAATTAGCCGATGAATTGGAAATGCCAGTCATTTCTACGAGTTACGATACATTTACCGTAGCAACCATGATCAACAGGGCGATTTATGACCAATTGATTAAAAAGGAAATTTTGTTGGTAGAGGATATTTTGACTCCTGTTCAAGAAACGACCTTTTTAACAGTAGGTGACCGGGTTCAGACTTGGCATGAACTTAATCAGGAATCAGGGCACAGCCGTTTCCCTGTTGTGGATGAGAATATGAAGGTTCAAGGTATGGTCACATCAAAAGATATTATGGGTCAGGAAGAGTTAACGCTCATTGAAAAGGTGATGACGAAAAATCCGATGACCGTAGGCGATAAGATGAGTGTCGCGTCTTCTGCCCATATGATGGTGTGGGAAGGCATCGAGTTGATTCCAGTCGTAAACGACAGTCATATTCTAAAGGGAATAGTGAGCAGGCAGGATGTACTGAAGGCACTGCAAATGAGTCAAAGGCAGCCGCAGGTGGGCGAAACGATTGACGATACAATTACGAGTCAGCTTGTTATGACTTCGAATCGCGGGAAGGGCGAGGAAGTGTATAACTATGGCGTCACTCCTCAAATGACCAATTATCTTGGTACCATTTCAAGCGGGGTTTTCACGACTTTGGTTACCGATTCAGCAAACCGGGCACTTAGAAGCTATAAGCGTGGTGACTTAGTCGTTGAAAATATGACAATTTACTTCATCAAGCCAGTCCAGATCGACAGTACGCTTGAAATCCATCCGCGAGTGCTTGATGTGGGACGTAAATTCGGAAAAGTAGATGTCGAGGTGTTTAACCAAGGCAAACTTGTCGGTAAGGCGATGCTTACTTGCCAATTGCTCGATCGTTCGTAAAAAACTAAATCAAAAAGGATAATCGAATTCGATTATCCTTTTTGATTTGCAGCTTCTTCAATCGCATGTGGAAGGTAAAATTTATACATTTTATAGCCTCCCCAGATGCTGAATACTCCAACGAAGATGAAAACGGCAGAAATGATATAAGTTGTTGTCGTGTGGAATAGAAAAAGCTGATTGACTCCGAATAGAGAGACAAAAGCACCGAGGGCAATGGAAGACTTTCCAGAAATCCACTTTTTCTCCATCGGCATTTTTGTACGCACCGATTTAATTTTATAAAAGAAATAGACTCCTAGTGAAAGAACAATCAAGGTGACAAGAATAGGCATTGTTAATAATTCCCCCAATTTAACATATGTACCTTATTATTGTAGCGGGAAACTTAGAAGAATGCCACCGTAAACAAGATGACTCTTCCTATTTCTCCAATTTTTTGATTAAATAAAATATATCATCTTTATATTAAGCACGATAATACATATATAGAAGGAGAATTATATGAAAGCTGAGATTTTAGCAGATATTAAGCGTTACGATACTATTATTATCCATCGTCATGTCCGTCCGGATCCGGATGCTTATGGTTCCCAAGGGGGACTGGCGGAAATTCTGAAAGCATCTTTCCCTGAAAAACAAATTTTCACGGTTGGGAAAGAAGAACCATCATTGAATTATTTAAGAAGGCTCGATGTGATTTCAGATGAAACGTATCAAGGTGCTTTGGTCATCGTGTGTGATACCGCAAATACAGACCGGATTTGTGATAGACGTTACACGACGGGAGATAAATTAATTAAGATTGATCATCATCCTAACGAAGATCCATATGGCGATATGCGTTGGGTCGATACATCTTCAAGTTCTACGAGTGAAATGATTTATGAATTTTATCTGTTCGGCAAAGACCAAGGCTTGAAGATGAGTGATGAAGCAGCCCGTCTTTTGTATGCAGGCATCGTTGGCGATACAGGGCGTTTCCTATTCCAAAGCACGACTGAAAAAACATTTGCTTTTGCTAGTGAGCTTATTCACTATTCATTTTCCCGTCCGCAGTTATATCAGGAGATGTATGACGTTAATGAAAGTATCGTCCGGTTAAATGGCTACGTGCTGCAGCATTTCGAAATCCTGCCATATGGCACAGGGAAAATGATCATCACGAAAGATATCCTTGAAAAATTTCATGCGTCGACTTCTGAAGCATCTCAGCTTGTCTCCTCACTTGGTTCAATTAAAAACGTGAAATCATGGGTCTTTTTCATTGAGGAGGAAAATGAAATTCGGGTTCGTTTCCGCTCTAAAGGGCCAATCATCAATACGATTGCCCGGAAATATAACGGCGGAGGCCATCCGCTTGCAGCAGGGGCTTCCATCTATTCTTGGGATGAAGTGGACAATATCCTTGCTGATTTAGAAGAGTTGAATAAAGCAGAATAAAAAACAGTAAATAGTTTTGTAGTGCAAAGCAATAATTGAATAATATTTTAAGACCAAATCACATATGGATTTGGTCTTTTATTTTGGTGGATATTTAAAATTGGATTCATCATTCACCTACCAAACAGACGTACAGAATTATTTCGTCTTCCTATTAAGAAGTAGTCCTCTTTAGTTTGATTTCAATATTCATTTTCGTATAAAACATGATTTCCACGACTTCAAGCTTATAACGCTTTTTATTGATGTCCACGATTTTATTTTCAATTGATTTTTTTAGTAGCATTTTTCCGTTATATACGCTTACGATATCCTTGGCGAGAAGGGAGGAAAGGTCGTCCTCTATCACATCCTCTGCTTCAGCGATACTCAGCCGATCGAGACTGTATTTTCCATTCGTAATCGTTACTTCCACTTCTTGAATCGTTAAAATCTCTTCGTTTTGCTGGTTTAATTTTTTATATTCCTGCTCCCAAATCGCAATTTCTTCGTTCAGATCCTTGATCTCTTCTCTTTGGTCGTGAATGATTCTAATCTGTGTTTCTTGCTGGACCCCATACATATAAAAGAAAATCACCCAGCTGATCAATCCGCCAAGTGCAGCCCCGGCAAAAAAACGCTGCCAGGTGGGGGACCGGTGAAATGGAGGAATCCTCATGAGGATATATGCTCCTGAGTGAACCAGTTGATGATCAGCGCTCCTGTCTGTGCTCCGCCAAGAGCAGAAATAATTAGTAGAACCTGTTTGACAATATCTTTCGTTTCCCCGTGGAAAATACCGCGTTCGAAATTATAGACCATATCAAAAGTACCTCCGATGGCAGCAACAATCGCCCAAATACGCAGGCTGTCTGATAATCGAAACACAGTCGTCATCGGGGCTTGTCCCGTGAAAAAAGCAGCTAGCCCTCCGATAATCGACCCGCCAAGCAAAACTCCAAGCGATATGAAAAAACTGTTGATAAATGCCGGAACAAAGGCTTCATTCATGTATCATCATCCTTTTGGCTTTATATTCTTCTACTCTATTTATATGGGAAGTACAGAGGTAATATGATAGTGGGGCAAAATCATGGGATAAAAAGATACTGGCAATGAGAACATATTTTCTTTTTTTGAAATAAACACTATAATGAAAAGAAACATGCCTTACAAAGGTGGGAGAAAAAACGTGTATACTCATCTCCATATTCAGAGCGGATACAGCCTGCTGACAAGTACGGTGAAAATCAGTGAACTAGTGGCCAAAGCGAAAGCGGATGGCTGTACAAGTCTTGCTTTAACCGATCGAAATGTTATGTACGGTTCAGTCTATTTTTATAAAGAATGTAAGAGACAGGGGATAAAGCCGATTATCGGTATTCTTGCAGATGTTCTTGATGAACAGGAAGCAGCACATCGCCTTCTTTTATTAGCAAAAAATCTTCAAGGATATCAAAATCTGCTTAAAATAAGCAGTGCCATAAAAACAAAATCTCCGTCAGGACTTCCAATGAACTGGCTTAAAGCCTATTCACGGGGATTGATAGCCATCTCTCCAGGAGCGGAGGGGCAAGTAGAAGCGCTTCTGAGGGAAGAAAAGCCGGAAGAGGCTCAAAAGGCAGCTGAACAATATCTGCAGATTTTTGGACATGATAACTTTTATTTTTCCCTTCAAAGACTTTCAATTGCAGAAGAAGAGAAACAAAACGAAGCCATCAGTCTGTTGGCGAAAGAATTAGAGATAAAGATTGTAGCGACGAATCCAGTCTATTATTTGAATGAAAGTGATGCCCTCGCTCAAGAAGTGCTGCTGGCCATCGGAAATGGTGACAAGCTGACAGATGAGACACGGACGGTGCTTGCATCCAATCAGTATTATTTAAAAAGTCGAGCTGAGATGGCAGAATTATTCCATGACAGGCCGGATGCACTCGAAAATACGCTCCATATTGCCACGCAATGCAATCTCGATATTCCGTTTCATCGTTCCCTGCTGCCTAAGTACCCTACTGAAGCTGGAGTTACGGCTGAAGAAATGCTTGAAGCTGTCTGTTTCCAAGGATTAAAGAAAAGACTGTCTGAGCCATCCGCCGATTACGAAGAGCGCCTTCGGTATGAACTGGATATTATTAATAGGATGAAATTCAGCGATTACTTTTTAATCGTATGGGACTTCATGAAATTCGCCAAGGACAATCAGATTTTGACCGGCCCTGGAAGGGGATCTGCCGCAGGTTCGATGGTTGCTTACGTATTATCAATAACGGATGTCGATCCGATTGAACATTCCCTGCTGTTCGAGCGTTTTCTGAATCCGGAGCGAGTGTCGATGCCGGATATCGATATTGATTTTCCTGATAACCGCCGTGAAGAAGTGATTGCCTATGTCGCGAAAAAATATGGGGAATTTCATGTAGCACAAATCATTACATTCGGAACATTAGCTGCCAAAGCTGCGCTGCGTGACACTGGACGTGTGTTCGGCTTGAATCCGAAGGAACAGGAAGCTGTATCGAAAATGATTCCGAGTCGGCTTGGCATCACGCTTCCTGAAGCTTTCAAAGAATCCAAGCGTCTTCAGGAATTCGTTAATGAAAGTGACCTAAATCAGAAGCTATTTCAAACAGCATTACTGCTTGAAGGGCTGCCACGTCATACTTCGACCCATGCTGCCGGCGTTGTCATCAGTGACCAGGCTTTGACCGAGCATATCCCGATTCAAGGAGGGCATGATGGCATCCATCTGACTCAATATCCGATGGACATCCTCGAGGAACTAGGTCTTCTTAAAATGGATTTTCTAGGACTTCGCAATTTAACGCTCATTGATAATATTTTAAAAAACATCAAAAAAGGAACTGGGAAAAAGCTGGATTTGGCCAACATACCGATGGGTGATTCTGAGACGTTATCTCTGTTAGGCCGAGGCGAAACAACGGGTGTATTTCAATTTGAATCTGATGGAATCCGGAAGGTTTTAATCAAGCTGAAACCGAACCGTTTTGAGGATATTGTCGCGGTCAATGCTTTGTACCGTCCAGGTCCAATGGAAAACATTCCGCTGTTTATCGAGCGGAAACATGGATTAACGCCAATTGACTACCTGCACCCAGATTTACAGGATATCCTTGAACCTACATACGGAGTCATCGTTTATCAAGAACAAATTATGCAAATTGCATCTCGCCTTGCCGGATTCTCACTTGGGGAAGCTGACCTATTACGCCGGGCTGTCTCGAAGAAGAAGAAGGAAGTTCTAGACCAGGAGCGGCAGCATTTTGTAAGTGGCGCTTTGAACCAAGGATATTCTGAGAAAACGGCTGAAGAAATTTATACGTTAATTGTTCGCTTTGCTAACTATGGATTCAACCGGAGTCATGCAGTGGCTTATAGTGTCATAGCCTATCAACTAGGTTACTTAAAAACCTATTATCCAGAATATTTTATGGCAGCCCTTATGACATCGGTCGTCGGGAATGATGAAAAGATTTCACAATATGCACGTGAGGCCAAAAAGAAAGGGATTAAGGTTCTGCCTCCTTCTATTAATCAAAGCGGATTCCCGTTTTTACCAGAAAAGGAAGGGATCCGTTTTAGCCTTGGGGCCATCAAAGGAATAGGCGGTACAGTTTTAAAAGAAATATTTGCGGCCAGGCGCCAAAAGAAATTCGCTGATTTATTCGATTTCTGTTTGCGAGTTTCCGGGAAAATTGTCAATCGAAAAGTGTTGGAGGCGCTTGTCCATTCAGGTTCATTTGATGAATTTGGTGAAGACCGTGCTACATTATTAGCGAGTTTGGACGTAGCAATCAGCCATACCGAATTGGTTAATCCAGATGATGATTTATTTGATATGTTTTCGGATGGAGAGTTTTCACTCAAACCCAAATATAACCATGTCGATCCTATTCCCGTTGAAGACAAACTTTCCTTGGAAAAAAGTGTCCTGGGACTTTATCTTTCAAATCATCCAGTGACAAGCTACAGAGATCTTTTTCAGTATTTCGGTTGCTTAACCATTGACGAAGCAATTAATAAAAAAGAGTCAAAAGTCCTACTCGGAGTATATATAACGGCGGTTAAAACCATTAGAACAAAAAAAGGCGATGTTATGGCCTTTTTAACCGTTAGTGATGAAGAAGGGGACATTGAAGCAGTCGTATTCCCAAATGTGTATAAAAATCATTCTGCGGTCTTGAATCACGGGCAGCTTGTTATGCTTAAAGGGACATTGGAAGAGCGGGATGGGAAAACCCAACTCATTATCCAGCATGTATACCCGCTTGAACAAGTGAAAAAGATGAAACAGGGGATAAATGGAACACTATTCTTGAAAATTGAAGCTGAAAAGCAAACAAAGGATACTCTTCAAAAAATAAAAAAAATTTTAATGCAACATAGTGGTGAAACGAAGGTCATGCTTTTTTATCAGCGGGAAAATCGCTATGTACAGCTATCTTATTGGGATTGGGTCAATCCTACAGACAGTCTAATTCAGGCATTAATTGACATGGTCGGAAAAGGGAATGTAGTCTTTAAGAGAGAATAACTGTTTTACAACTTTAATAGTTATGTTATATTGAAAATAGGCCGCTGTGGTCTGACCACTAGATTTCAGCATATATATTTCGGTTTGACCAATTCGTTCAAGGAGTGAAATTATGACGTTAAGAGAAGAAGCATTACATATGCATCGCTTGAATCAAGGAAAGTTAGAAACAGTTTCAAAGGTACCTGTTAGGAATGCCGAAGATTTAAGCTTGGCTTATTCTCCTGGTGTCGCGGAACCGTGTAAAGAAATTTACGAGAAGCCTGAGACTGTTTATGACTATACGATGAAAGGGAATACTGTGGCTGTCATTTCTGATGGAACGGCTGTGTTGGGACTAGGAAACATTGGACCAGAAGCTGCTTTGCCAGTTATGGAAGGTAAAGCCGTTTTATTTAAGAGTTTTGCAGGAGTCGACGCTTTTCCGATTTGTTTAAAAACGACAGAAGTGGATAAAATTGTAGAGACTGTTAAATTACTTGAGCCTACATTCGGCGGAGTGAACTTAGAGGACATTGCTGCACCGAATTGTTTTGAAATTGAAGAACGGCTTAAGAAAGAAATGAATATCCCTGTTTTTCATGATGATCAGCACGGGACAGCAATTGTAACTGTTGCCGGTCTTGTAAATGCTTTACGCCTTGTAAATAAATCAATATCAGAAATTAAAGTGGTAGCAAATGGAGCCGGTGCTGCTGGCATTGCAATCATTAAATTGCTTTATAGCTATGGAGTACGTGACATTATTATGTGTGACACGAAAGGTGCCATTTTTGAGGGCCGTCCGACAGGCATGAATGAGATAAAAGCACAAGTGGCCAAAGTAACCAATAGAAATAGGGTTGAAGGACCTCTAGAAGTAGTTATTAAAGATGCGGATGTCTTTATCGGTGTTTCTGCAGCTGGCGCGTTAACTAAAGAAATGGTTTCCACCATGAACCGGGATGCAATCATTTTCGCTATGGCTAATCCTGATCCGGAAATCATGCCGGAGGAAGCGAAAGCAGCTGGTGCGAAGGTAGTTGGGACAGGACGCTCCGATTTTCCAAACCAGGTCAATAACGTTCTTGCCTTCCCTGGAATCTTCCGTGGGGCTTTAGATGTACGTGCGACCCATATCAATGAAAAAATGAAGGTAGCTGCTGTTCAGGCAATTGCCGGTTTAATACAAGAACATGAGATTCACGAAGACTACGTTATTCCTGCTCCTTTTGATGAAAGAGTAGCACCTGCCGTTGCGGCGGCTGTGGCCAAGGCAGCGATGGAAACAGGAGTGGCGAGAATTAAAGTGGATCCAGAAGAAATTAAAGAAAAAACAAGAAAATTAGCGATCATTGGAAAAAGTGAGGAATAATTATTTTGGCGGATCGTACTTCTTCATCCAAAATTTATCTCGATGTTGTTGAGAGCCTACGTAGCATGATTGAAGTGGACAGCCTTTTACCAGGAGATAAAATTCCTTCTGAACGGGAGTTATCGGATCGACTGAATGTGGGACGTTCCTCTGTCCGTGAAGCATTGCGTGCCTTAGAGCTATTAGGATTGATAGAAACAAGACGTGGTGAAGGGACGTTTATCAGGGATTTCCAGGAGCATAAGTTAGTAGAGCTTCTGGGAACCTTTTTTTTGCAAGACAAAAAGGTACAAGAAGATTTAGCTGAGACGAAAAGATTGATTGAAATTGACTGTTTACGGATTGTAGCCTTTTTCGCTACAGCTGAAGACATCAAACAATTAATCCTCTGGGTCAAAGCTGACGAGTTTCTTGATGATGATTTCTTCTTAAGGATTGCCATATTAAATCGCAATCGATTGCTTGAAAGAATTTGGCGCATTGTCAACAGTTATGCTAGAACATCAGAGTTGGTACTGGGTAATACAAAAAAGGAAGATTATCTTGCATTACTTACATATTTGCTCGAACGAGATGAAGAAAAAGCCATTGAAACGTATCTAATTAGAATTAGAAATATGTCGAAGGACGAGTGACACCTTTTTACACGATACTAATTTTATTTTTGATATAGTTTGGGCCAAGTATCATAATATAGATAATTGGTGGTAAAGGGAGGATTAAGCTTGCTTAAAGAGCTATTTGCGAAGTCTAAGAAGAAATATGCAACGGTTCCTTTAGATCGTGAGAAACAAGATGTACCAGAAGGAATTATGACTAAATGCCCCGGCTGTAAAAAAATCATGTATACAAAAGAATTAGTGAAAAACCAGAAAGTCTGTCTGCATTGCGGATTCCATCATTCAATGTCCTCTCATGAGCGGATTGAATATTTATTTGATGCCGGTAGTTTTAATGAATTTGATAAAGAAATGATTTCAGTTAACCCACTTCAGTTCCCGGATTATCTGGAGAAGCTGGAAAAGGATAAAAAGAAAGCCAAGATTAATGAGGCAGTGGTCACAGGGGTAGGAAACATTAATGGCTACCAAGTTTCCACGGCTATCATGGATTCCAATTTTAGGATGGGAAGCATGGGCTCAGTCGTTGGGGAAAAAATCACCCGGGCGATTGAACGGGCTGGAGAATTGAAGATTCCGTTTATCATATTTACAGCATCAGGCGGCGCGCGGATGCAGGAAGGTGTTCTTAGCTTGATGCAGATGGCTAAGACCAGTGCTGCTCTAAAGATGTTCAGTAATGAAGGCGGTCTGATTATTTCGATGATGACACATCCTACTACAGGCGGAGTTTCAGCAAGTTTTGCGTCCCTTGGGGATATTAACCTTGCTGAACCTGGAGCCCTAATTGGCTTTGCGGGACGTCGAATCATTGAACAGACGATACACGAAGATCTTCCAGAAGATTTCCAAACGTCTGAATTTTTGATGAAGCACGGGCAATTAGATGCGGTAGTTAAACGTACGGAATTAAAAGAAACCTTGACAACAATCCTTAAAATCCATGCCCCGGGTGGTGAATGGTTATGATTTACGAATTAGAATTTGAACGTCCTGTTACAGAGCTTCGAAGTAAGATTAAAGAGCTGAAGGAAATAACGAAGGATGCGGATGTAGACCTGACGGTTGAAATCGAAACTTTGGAAAAACGTCTCGAGAAGTTAGAAGTCGATATTTATAATCATTTAAAACCATGGGATCGTGTACAGATTGCTCGACATCCGGCTCGTCCAACAACTCTTGATTACATTCCGCTTTTATTTAATGACTTCATCGAGTTTCATGGTGATCGTTATTATGGAGATGATGAGGCAATTGTAGCTGGTATCGCCGAATTTGAAGGACGAGCTGTGACCGTCATCGGTCATCAGCGTGGGAAGGATACGAAGGAAAATATCCGTCGTAACTTTGGTATGCCCCATCCAGAAGGCTATCGAAAAGCTTTGCGTCTAATGAAACAGGCTGAAAAATTTAATCGTCCGATTATTTGTTTCATAGATACGAAGGGGGCTTTCCCTGGTAAAGCGGCAGAAGAGCGCGGACAAAGTGAAGCCATCGCGAAAAACCTTTTTGAAATGGCAGGACTGAAGGTGCCAGTTATCAGTATTGTCATCGGTGAAGGGGGCAGTGGTGGTGCTTTGGCTCTAGGAGTTGGAGATCGAATTTTCATGTTAGAGAATTCAACGTACTCAGTAATCTCTCCTGAAGGGGCTGCTGCTTTGCTTTGGAAGGATGCTTCCCAGGCTAAACGGGCCGCGGAATCAATGCAAATCACGGCTCCTGACTTAAATCGCTTAGGGGTTATTGATGAGATTATTCCTGAAGTGAAAGGCGGCGCCCATCGAGATGCTAATGTACAGGCTGAAGCCATTAAGGATATTCTGAAACGTTCATTTAATGAGTTGCTTCCTTTGGATAGCGATGAACTGATCAATCAACGTTATATGAAATTTAAGAAAATTGGTGAATATGAATTTGAAAAACAACCAGAGGGGAAACCTAAGGAAGTTGAACAGCATTCATAAGCATTTAGCAACTGGAAAAAACGTGCTGCCAAGGGCAACACGTTTTTTTCAGCCTTACTAGGGAAGCATACATACATATATATATCTGTTTGAGTGAAGAATCCAAACTTTTACGCCATTTTACTTCAATTTCTGAAGAGAATCGGTTAGGCTTAGAACATCAAGTAAGCAAAAGTGAAAAAGCGATTGCTTATTGAAGGTAGAAAAAGGGTACAATGTAATAACGAAAGTTAATGTGAGCTTAATTTTGATTAGTGCTGTAGAGAGGTGACAATAATGAAAAGAATAGGTGTATTAACCAGTGGAGGAGATTCTCCAGGTATGAACCCGGCAGTCCGAGCTGTTGTCCGGAAAGCGATTTTTCATGAGATGGAGGTCTTCGGAATTTATCATGGCTATCAAGGTCTGATAAATGGAGATATAAGGCAACTTGAACTTGGATCAGTCGGTGATATCATTCATCGCGGCGGTACAATGCTACATACGGCTCGCTGTCCGGAATTTAAGACTGAGGAAGGTCAGCTAAAAGCTATTGAACAATTGAATAAGTTTGGTATTGAGGGCATTGTTATTATAGGTGGAGATGGTTCCTACCGGGGAGCTAAGGCATTAACTGAAAGAGGCTTTCCATGTATCGGGGTTCCTGGAACGATTGATAATGATATTCCAGGTACAGATTTTACAATTGGTTTTGATACGGCTCTAAACACGGTAATCGATGCTATCGATAAAATTCGGGATACAGCAACTTCTCATGAAAGAACTTATGTGGTTGAAGTAATGGGAAGAAATGCGGGCGATATTGCTCTTTGGGCAGGTCTTGCTGGCGGAGCAGAAACGATTCTATGTCCTGAATATAAATACGATATGGAAGAGTTGATTGGTAAGTTGAACCGCGGACATGACCGGGGGAAAAAGCATAGTATCATTATTGTCGCTGAAGGTGTTGGAAGCGCCGTTGATATTTCCAGACAAATTGAAGCAAAAGCAGGTTTTGAAACGCGTGTTACAGTGCTTGGCCATGTTCAGCGCGGCGGATCTCCCTCAGCAATTGATCGAGTGTTGGCAAGCCGACTCGGAGCACGTGCTGTAGAATTGCTTCTTGAAGGCAAAGGCGGCAAGGCTGTCGGGATAGAACAAAATATACTAGTTGATTATGATATCATCGAAGCACTTGCGAAACAGCATACAATTGACAAGAAAATGTACGATCTATCCGCAGAGTTATCAATTTAATTGGTACTGGTTAATGAAAAAAATCAGTGCTGAGATAGTATTCAAATATTAGAAAAAATAAGCTTATAACTACTACGCCCTGTCTGCCAAAAGGTGGACAGTCGGCGAGTTTTTCTTAGAGGAGGTTGACACCATGCGAAAAACCAAGATTGTTTGTACAATTGGTCCCGCAAGTGAAAGTATAGAAAAGCTGGTTCAATTAATAGAAGCAGGAATGAATGTAGCTCGGCTGAATTTTTCTCATGGCAATCATGAGGAGCATGCCGCTAGAATCCGCAATATTAGGGAAGCGGGAGAGAAAGCAGGGAAACAGGTTGCTATCCTTTTAGATACAAAAGGTCCGGAAATAAGGACGAATAATATGGAGAACGATGCTATAGAGTTGACTGCTGGTGATGAAGTCAGTATTTCTATGAATGAAGTCCTTGGAACGCCTGAAAAATTTTCTATTACGTATGAGGGACTTCTCTATGATGTCCATCCGGGATCCAGAATTTTGTTAGATGATGGTTTAATTGGTCTTGAAGTGTTAAAGGTGGATGAAGTCAAAAAAGAAATCCATACGAAAATTTTAAACAGTGGAACACTTAAAAATAAAAAAGGTGTAAATGTGCCAGGTGTTTCAGTTAACCTACCAGGCATCACGGAAAAAGACGAACAGGACATCCTATTTGGAATTGAACAGGGAATTGACTTTGTTGCTGCCTCTTTTGTTCGTAGGGCATCTGACGTCCTAGAAGTGCGTGAACTTCTGCAACAGAATGGAGCGGAACATATTCAAATCATCCCTAAAATTGAAAATCAAGAAGGCGTCGACCGTCTTGATGAAATCCTGGAAGTGTCAGATGGTTTGATGGTAGCTCGTGGAGACCTAGGAGTGGAAATTCCTGCAGAAGAAGTGCCACTAGTCCAAAAACAAATGATCAAAAAATGTAACAATGCCGGGAAACCAGTTATTACAGCTACGCAAATGCTCGATTCGATGCAGCGTAACCCACGGCCAACCCGTGCAGAAGCAAGTGACGTGGCCAATGCCATTTTTGATGGAACGGATGCCATCATGCTTTCCGGTGAAACAGCAGCTGGGACGTACCCTGTTGAGGCCGTTCAAACGATGCATAACATTGCTTCTCGTGCAGAAACAGCCCTTGATTATCGGGAAATATTATCAGTAAGAAGCAAAGTGAATCGTCATAATGTCACTGATGCTATTGGCCAGTCTGTTGCCCATACGGCGCTTAATCTAAATGTCGGCGCAATCATTACGCCTACCGAGAGCGGTCATACGGCACGGATGATTTCTAAATATCGTCCTAAGGCACCGATTATCGCTGTTACATCTAATGATCATGTTTCAAGAAGACTTGCATTGGCCTGGGGAGTTTACCCGCAGATTGGACCAAAAGCGACGACCACGGATGAAATGCTCCAAACGGCAATCGATGAAAGCCTGCATTCCGGATTGGTATCCCATGGAGACTTAGTTGTCATTACAGCTGGTGTGCCCGTAGGTGAAACAGGAACGACTAACTTGATGAAAATTCATGTATTAGGAGAGGTTCTTTTGAAGGCTCAAGGAATCGGCAGGAAATCTGCGAAAGGTGAAGTGGTTATAGCTAGGAATTCCAAGGAAGCTTTGGAAAAAGTAACTGAAGGATCTGTATTAGTTACAATTGGTTCTGATCGGGATATGATGCCGGCAATTCAAAAGTGTGCTGCATTGATTACTGAAGAAGGCGGTTTGACAAGCCACGCAGCTGTTGTGGGAGTCACTTTGGGCATTCCGGTTATCGTTGGAGCAGAAGATGCGACCAAAATCTTTAAGGATAAACAAAGAATTACGGTCGATGCTAGTCGCGGAATCATTTATGATGGACATGCTAACGTTTTATAGAACGAAATTTTGGATGATTTCGGTCCAATGAGGTAAGATGAGTGTACCGCACCATACGTGGGCTGTGCAGGAGGAATGTAGATGAAATATTTTTTATTGTTTATCATTGCGATGCCGGTCATTGAGATTATTGTCTTATTGTTGTCAGGCAATGTGATTGGTTTTTGGCCAACACTGTTCCTGATTGTATCTACCGGTTTAATCGGTGCCTATTTGGCCAAGCGGCAAGGAATGGAAACATGGAAAAAGGCGCAGGAACAGATTCGATACGGAATGATGCCAGGAAATGAAATCATTGATGGAATCTGTATCTTTCTTGGAGCTGCATTGTTGCTGTCACCGGGACTTATCTCGGATATCATAGGATTAATCCTAGTATTTCCGCCAACCAGGAATCTCCTCAAACCGATCGTTATCCGGTTTATTATGAACAGGATGAATAAAGGAAAAGTAACGATTATTCGCCATAAATAGTAAGAGGCTGTCTAAAAGCTAAACTTTTTAGACAGCCTCTTTTGGTTAGAGAAATGAATTAACATTAGCATCCCCGGTATTTCTAAGGATGCTTTTTTGCGTTTTTACTGAAAAGGCTCTTGCATTGTTTAAGTTTTAAATTATTGAGGCCAAACATGAGAGAAATTTTTGGGGTGAGATTTTGCCTGTTTCACTGATCAAGAATTGATTTTTGGAAGTAAAACTAGTATAAAATATCAGAATATTTTAATTATTTTTCAAGAGAAATGTTGTTATACCAGGCTTTTCCAAGTTAAATATTCTCTTTTTTAATTTTTTTTAGAAAAAACTGGTGACAAATTTACACAGTGTGTTATATAATACAATCAAGAAAAGAAACAACTGTATTATAACATAAAAGAGCTTGAAAGGATGTGGAGAAGCAACATGATTACTGAAGCAAAAGGCTTACAAATTACAGGTACTATTAAGCCTGGATATGAACAAATACTTACAACGGAAGCTCTTCAATTTATCGAAAGAATTGAACGGCATTTCGGTGAAAGAAGAAAAGAACTTTTAGAACAACGTAAAATCGTTCAAGAGGACCTAAATCAAGGCAAGCTACCTAATTTTCTTGAAGAAACGAAGCATATTCGTGAAAGTGATTGGACAATTGCGCCCCTCCCGAATGACTTGCAAGACCGCAGGGTTGAAATCACTGGACCGGTTGACCGTAAGATGATCATTAATGCTATGAACTCAGGTGCCAATGTTTTTATGGCTGACTTTGAAGATGCCAATTCACCCACTTGGGAAAATTGTATAGATGGTCAACTGAATCTACGCGATGCAATTCGCGGTACCATTTCATTTGAAAATCCAAATGGAAAAGTATACGCATTAAATGAAAAAACAGCTGTTTTAAAAGTAAGGCCTCGCGGCTGGCACTTAGAAGAAAAGCATGTTCTTTTAAATGGACAGCCAATATCAGCTAGCTTTTTCGACTTTGGACTATACTTTTATCACAACGCAAAAGCATTAATCGAAAAAGAAAGCGGTCCATACTTCTACTTACCGAAGATGGAAAGCCATATCGAAGCAAGATTATGGAATGATGTCTTTGTTTATGCACAAAACGATTTAAGAGTCCCGCAAGGAACTATAAAAGCAACTGTCTTGATTGAAACGATTCTTGCAGCATTCGAAATGGACGAAATTCTGTACGAGTTGAAAGATCATTCCGCAGGCCTGAACTGTGGCCGCTGGGATTATATCTTCAGCTTCCTGAAAAAATTCCGTCACTCGGATGATGTTATCTTCCCTGATAGGTTACAGGTTACGATGACTGTCCCGAACATGAGAGCGTATTCCTTATTAGCAATCAAAACATGCCACACTCGTAATGCTCCGGCAATAGGCGGGATGGCAGCACAAATTCCAGTCAAAAATGACCCGGTCAAAAATGACGAGGCGTTTGCTAAGGTACGCGCTGATAAAGAGCGCGAAGCGAGAGACGGTCATGATGGTACATGGGTAGCCCACCCAGGCATGGTAAGTACAGCAAAAGAGGTGTTTGACCTCCTTGTTCCAAAACCGAATCAAATCTATCGGAAACGTGAAGATGTTCAAGTATCAGCAGAAGAATTGCTAGAAGTACCAGAAGGAACGATAACAGAAGCTGGATTACGGACGAACATTAACGTAGGCATCCAGTATATTGCATCTTGGCTAAGTGGAAGAGGCGCTGCTCCTATTCATAACCTAATGGAAGATGCAGCAACAGCTGAAATCTCACGTGCTCAAGTTTGGCAGTGGATCCGTCATCCAAAAGGTATTTTAGAAGATGGTAGAAAAATCACCGAAGAATTATTCCATCAGATTAAAGAAGAAGAATTAGCAGTCATTAAATCAGAGGTAGGAGAAGAAGCTTTCAAATCAGGGAAATTTGAAGAGTCTACTAAACTATTTGAAGAACTGATTGCAGCAGATGACTTTGCGGATTTCTTAACAAATCCGGCATATGAACAATTATCTTAATATTTAGTTAATTAATATTTTAATATAAATTAGGAGGAAATTATAATGACTAATGAAAGAGCGCAACAACTACAACAAAGCTGGGAAAATGACGCACGCTGGACTGGAATTAAACGGCCTTATTCTGCTGAAGAAGTTATCAAATTAAGAGGTTCTATCGATATCGAGCAAACATTAGCTCGCCGAGGTTCTGAAAAACTATGGAACCTTTTAAATACAGAGGATTTCATTAACGCACTAGGAGCATTAACTGGTAACCAAGCAATGCAACAAGTAAAAGCTGGTTTAAAAGCAATCTACTTAAGTGGCTGGCAGGTAGCTGCTGATGCTAATATCGCTGGACAAATGTACCCTGACCAAAGCTTATACCCAGCTAACTCTGTACCACAGGTTGTTAAACGCATTAATCAAACACTGCAACGTGCTGACCAAATTAGCTTTGCTGAAGGAAAAGATGATATTGATTGGTTTGCTCCAATCGTAGCAGATGCTGAAGCAGGCTTCGGGGGTGCTCTTAACGTATTCGAACTAATGAAAGGTATGATAGAAGCTGGAGCTGCTGGCGTTCACTTTGAAGACCAACTATCTTCCGAGAAAAAATGTGGTCATTTAGGCGGTAAAGTTCTTCTTCCAACGCAAACGGCAGTACGTAACTTAGTATCAGCCCGTTTAGCAGCAGACGTAATGGGAACACCAACTATCTTAATTGCTCGTACTGATGCAGATGCTGCAGACTTGATCACGGATGATATCGATCCGGTTGATGCACCTTTCATCACAGGTGAACGGACTCCAGAAGGATTCTACCGTACAAACGCAGGTCTTGACCAAGCGATTGCACGTGGTCTAGCATATGCACCATATGCTGATCTTATCTGGTGCGAGACTTCTGAACCAAACCTAGCAGATGCTCGCCGATTTGCTGAAGCGATTCATGCAGAGTTCCCTGGTAAACTACTTGCTTACAACTGTTCACCATCATTTAACTGGAAAGCAAAATTAAGTGATGAAGAAATTGCTAGCTACCAGGTTGAATTGGGTAAATTGGGTTATAAATTCCAGTTCGTAACGCTTGCAGGTTTCCACTCATTGAATCACAGCATGTTCAACCTTGCTCTTGGTTATAAAGACCGTGGAATGGCTGCATACTCAGAACTTCAACAAGCAGAATTCGCTAGTGAAATTGACGGCTATACTGCAACTCGTCACCAACGTGAAGTTGGAACTGGTTACTTTGATGAAGTAGCACAAGTAGTTTCTGGTGGAACATCATCTACAACAGCACTTGCTGGCTCTACTGAAGCAGAACAATTTGAGACTTCAAAATAATAGATAGACTATAAAAAAATCCGCCTCAAACTCGAGGCGGACTTTTTATAGGAACGAGAGATTTCTGATTAAAAGTTAACTCTAAAGCTTTAGGTGGTCTTATTTGTATCCGCTCCGATAATAAATGCCCATATGGCCTTAAAGACATGGGCGCGCTGAAGTGTATTAAATATGACAAGGACTACTGGCCCTGCAATCAGTCCCAGAAAACCGATTAATTTGAAACCGATGAATAAAGCAACGAGAGTAGCAAGTGGATCCAATCCGATACTAGAAGAAAGAACTTTGGGCTCAATTAATTGACGCTGGACAACTACGATAATGTAAAGCACAGACAAACCAATTGCAAGGCTAGTATTCCCTGTAATGAATTCAAAAATAATCCATGGAATAAATATGGTCCCGGTACCCAAATAGGGAATGATATCAACCAATCCGCAAATTAATGCAATGGTAATTGAATAGTTCACTCCTAAAATGAGTAAACCAATCAAGATCGTAACCGTTGTCAATGAAACAAGTGTGAATTGTGCCCGGATAAACCCGAATAAAGCTCGTTTTAAATCCCGGAATAAACGCTTGGCACCTGCAAAAATCTTATCAGGTAAAAACTTTCCCGTTATGCGGCCGAAGTGATCCCAATCTTTACTAATGAAGAAAGTGCCCAGTAGGGTAAAGAGGAGTGCTGTTGCTGTAGTTGGAAACCAGCCGATGATTGCGGGAATATTTTTTAAGAACGCTTGAATAAAACTACTGACACCGGTAGTGATGGATTCGCCAATATTCTGGATATTCTTGAGGACGGTGTCTTGCTGCTCGATATCTAAATTATTGAACATAGCGGTTGTTTGATTATATAAAGGGATGATAGTGGTCGCGATGTATGTTTCGATATAATCTACTATAGTTTCAATATGTTGAGGTATGACACCAGCAAGGTAATTGGTACCTGAAATAATTTCAGTAACCAGCAGGGTAATGAGTCCTGCAAATAAAAGAAAAATGAGTAAAAGGGAAACGAACACAGCCAATCCTCTTGGTAACCGGCCTTTCTTTTCAAAAAAAGTAACCAGAGGGTTCATCAAGAAAGCAATAATCATGGCAATAATGAATGGATATGTATATTTAGATAAATAGAACAAGGCAATTCCACCTAAAATTATGCCTCCGATGACCAGTAAAGAACGAATGAAACGATAAATATAAACAGGATTCAAGACATCCCCTCCTTCTAACATAAACTTTGTATTATAATTGTAACGACGTTGGAAAAGAAAGGAAAGATTCTTTCGTCTTTCTGCTTAATTTTTTTCCGTTTTAGTATCGTTTTATAAATCAATCTCCTATTGAGAAAGAGTGGAGGTTGTTATGTTAAAATAACAAAAAGAAAGAAGGTGAAGGGAGAATGATAAACGGTCCTGTCGTATTTTTAATTTTACTTGCAGTTATCGGTTGGGTTGGAAAAAACACATCACTGATTGCGGCTGCGGGTTTTCTTTTACTCATGAAACTCATCGGCCTTGATACAAAAGTGTTTCCATATTTAGAAGCGAAAGGGATCAACTTAGGCGTCACCATCATTACGATTTCAGTGCTAATCCCCATTGCAAATGGAGCGATTGGTTTCAAGGAACTGGGTGACGCCATAAAGTCACCTTATGCCTGGATTGCGCTCGCATCTGGAATAGCTGTTGCACTTATAGCGAAAAATGGAATTACCCTCCTTTCACATGATCCTCATATTACAACGGCTCTTGTTTTTGGGACGATTCTTGCGGTCGCATTATTCAAAGGTGTCGCTGTTGGACCGTTAATTGGGGCAGGAATTGCTTATCTATGCATGCAAATCTTTGATTTTTTCAAATGAGCAAAATGGTAAATGATAGAATGGATTGTAAGAGCGTAAATGAAAAAATTCTATTTAATGTTTCGATTATTCTGCTTTGTAACAAATTTTCAAAAAAACGTTTTGAATCCCATTAAAAAAAGCAAGAGAATATGTAGCTAATTTTTCTAATAAAATAATAATTTTTTCACATTTTAGGTGCTTTTGATTCCCAAAAAAGTGTTTATTGTTTATAATAATCATGTAACTGCTCTGGTTTATTAAAAATGGGATTCAGAATATCATTGATATTTTTGAGGAATCTTAAAAAGAGATGTAGTTATTGAGCAAGCGCTCACTAGGAATAGCTACAAGCATTATTTTTAGAATTTCGTATAAAGGATTATCGTACATTTTACTATTGTTGGGGTCATATTCTGTGAACGCTTCCAATACAAGATGTATGTCTTCTGCTAAAAAATAGATGGTTGTATTCAATAGCTAATTTCTTGGAAGCGCTATATTTATACGCAATAAGCAAGGGCATAGGGGAATACTTAGGAAAAGGAGAGATTTAGTATGACAGCAACAAAAGGTCTTGAAGGTGTGGTAGCAACAACTTCATCAGTAAGCTCTATTATCGATGATACGTTAACGTATGTAGGTTATGATATCGATGATTTAGCTGTAAACGCAACATTCGAGGAAGTAATCTATCTTTTATGGCATGGAGCTCTTCCAAACAAAAGCCAATTAGAAGAATTAACTAAACTACTTGCTGAAAATGCTGCAATTCCAGCTGAAGTGGTTAATCATTTCAAAACATACCCAATTGATAAAGTACATCCAATGGGAGCTCTTCGTACAGCAGTATCTCTTCTTGGTCTTTATGATGAAGAAGCAGATGTAATGAGTGAAGACGCTAACTATCGTAAAGCAATCCGCATCCAAGCAAAAATCCCTACACTGGTAACAACTTTCGCTCGTATCCGTCAAGGAAAAGAAGCGGTTGCACCACGTACTGATCTAAGCTTTGCTGCTAACTTCTTATATATGTTAAGCGGTAATGAACCAACAGCAATCGAAGAAGAAGCATTCAACAAAGCATTAGTTCTACATGCTGACCATGAATTAAACGCTTCTACATTCACTGCACGTGTTTGTGTGGCTACATTATCTGATATCTATTCTGGCGTGACTTCTGCTATCGGCGCATTAAAAGGCCCTCTTCACGGCGGAGCTAACGAACAAGTTATGAAAATGCTTACAGAAATTGGTTCTGTAGAAAACGTTGAGCCTTATATCAACGAAAAATTAGCTAATAAAGAAAAAATCATGGGCTTTGGCCACCGTGTATACCGTAAAGGTGATCCACGTGCTAAACACCTTAAAGAAATGTCTCAAAAATTGACTGAACTTACTGGTCAACCACAATACTACGATATGTCTATCAAAATTCATGAAATTGTAACTGGTCAAAAAAATCTTCCACCAAACGTTGATTTCTACTCTGCTTCTGTATACCACAGTTTAGGTATCGAGCATGACCTATTTACACCAATCTTTGCTGTAAGCCGTGCTTCAGGCTGGATTGCTCATATCCTAGAGCAATATTCAAACAACCGTCTGATCCGTCCACGTGCAGAGTATGTTGGACCAGGTATGCAAAAATACGTACCGATTGAAAACCGATAATTTTTGAATAGTTAAAAGTTTTTTCGAAATTTTATTTTTTATTTCATCGATTTTGTAGTAAATTAATAGATGTGAGTAAAAAAGGTTAGTGGTTCAGCTTAAATTAAGCGGCCAGCTAACCTTTGAATTTGAATCGGAGGTAAAGAGACATGACACAAAGCCAAAAAATCACAGTTACTAACGGTGCTCTTAACGTACCAAACAACCCAATCGTTCCTTATATTGAGGGAGACGGAATCGGTCCTGATATCTGGGCAGCAGCTTCACGCGTTTTAGACGCAGCTGTTGAAAAAGCATACAATGGCGAAAAGAAAATCGAATGGAAAGAAGTTTTAGCTGGACAAAAAGCATTTGACCAAACAGGCGAATGGCTTCCACAAGAAACTCTTGATGTCATTAATGAATATCTAATCGCTATTAAAGGACCTCTTACAACACCAATCGGTGGCGGAATCCGCTCATTGAACGTTGCATTACGTCAAGTATTAGACTTATTCGTATGTCTACGTCCAGTACGTTACTTTGATGGTGTACCTTCACCAGTTAAACGTCCTGAAGACACTGACATGGTTATCTTCCGTGAAAACACTGAAGACATCTATGCTGGTATCGAATATGCAAAAGGTTCTGACGAAGCGAAAAAATTAATCGATTTCCTACAAAATGAATTCGGTGTTAAAAATATTCGTTTCCCTGAAACTTCTGGTATTGGTATTAAACCAATTTCTGAAGAAGGAACAAAACGTCTTGTTCGCTCTGCACTTAACTATGCGATCAAAGAAGGCCGTAAATCATTAACTCTTGTTCATAAAGGTAACATCATGAAATTTACAGAAGGCGCATTCAAAACTTGGGGTTATGAAGTTGCAGAACAAGAATTCGCTGAGAAAGTATTCACTTGGAACCAATATGATCAAATTAAAGAAGCTGAAGGCACTGAAGCTGCTAACAAAGCACAATCTGCTGCTGAAGCTGAAGGCAAAATCATCGTTAAAGATTCTATTGCTGATATCTTCTTACAACAAATCCTAACTCGTCCTAAAGAGTTTGATGTTGTTGCAACAATGAACTTAAACGGAGATTACATTTCTGATGCACTTGCTGCACAAGTTGGCGGAATTGGTATTGCTCCAGGAGCAAACATCAACTACGAAACTGGACATGCTATCTTCGAAGCAACTCATGGAACAGCTCCTAAATACGCTGGTCTTGATAAAGTTAACCCATCTTCAGTTCTTCTTTCAGGCGTTCTTTTACTTGAACACCTTGGTTGGAACGAAGCTGCAGACAGCATCACAAAATCAGTAGAACAAACAATTGCTTCTAAAGTTGTAACATATGACTTTGCCCGCCTAATGGAAGGTGCAACAGAAGTTAAATGCTCTGAGTTCGCTGACGAACTTATCAAAAACCTTAAATAATTACTTATGATGCTTTCTGGAAAAGAGCCGATACGGTCTTCTTTTTCAGGGAGCTTTATATATATGTGTGGATAAAGACGTTAAAAGTTTCCAAAAATATTTACATATTTTAAGGAGGAAATAACATGTCTAAACGCAAAAAAATTACAGTAGTTGGTGCTGGTTTCACTGGAGCAACAGCAGCATTCCTAGCAGCTCAAAAAGAACTTGGTGATATCGTTTTAGTTGATATTCCACAAGCAGAAAACCCAACAAAAGGTAAAGCACTTGATATGGCGGAAGCAGCTCCAGTTCAAGGTTTTGACGCTAACATCATCGGTACTTCAAACTATGCAGATACAGCTGATTCTGACGTAGTTATCATCACTGCTGGTATCGCTCGTAAACCTGGTATGAGCCGTGACGACTTAGTTCAAACTAACCAAAAAGTTATGAAATCTGTAACTAAAGAAGTGGTTAAATATTCTCCAAATACAACCATCATCGTTTTAACAAACCCAGTAGACGCAATGACATACACTGTTTATAAAGAATCAGGTTTCCCTAAAGAACGCGTAATTGGACAATCTGGTGTACTTGATACAGCTCGTTTCCGTACTTTCGTGGCTCAAGAATTAAACCTATCTGTTAAAGATGTAACTGGTTTCGTTCTTGGTGGACACGGTGACGATATGGTTCCTCTAGTACGTTACTCATACGCTGGCGGAATTCCTTTAGAAACATTGATTCCTCAAGATCGTTTAGAAGCAATCGTTGCTCGTACACGTACTGGTGGCGGAGAAATCGTTAACCTTCTTGGAAACGGAAGTGCATATTATGCACCGGCTGCAGCTCTAGTAGAAATGGCTGAAGCTATCCTTAAAGACCAACGTCGCGTTCTACCTTCTATCGCTTACCTTGAAGGCGAATACGGATTCGAAGGAATCTACCTTGGCGTGCCAACTGTACTAGGTGCAAATGGTATCGAACAAATTATCGAACTTGAATTAACTGAAGACGAAAAAGCATCACTTTCTAAATCAGTTGAATCAGTTAAAGCAGTAATGCAAGTTTTACAATAAGAGACATTGAAAGCATCTTAATAAGACTGCCCGGAAGAATGAAAGGGAAGGCTAAGCTAAGGCCATATCCTCCCATCCAACCGGGTAGTTTTTTTTCTGGCCGTTTCTTAACCGGGACTTAATTAATCCATGTTTAATAACCATAAAGGAGACGATGATCCCTGCTAATGGTAGGATTACTTTTCAATGATGTTTTTTTTATGTGTAAATTTCATATAATATTCTTTATAATAGAGTTGGATGAGTAGACTGAAAAAAGTCTCAGGGGTAATACATAATTCAGGAGGATCTAATGTCAAAGAAAATTCTCGTAGTGGATGATGAACAATCAATAGTTACCTTACTTCAGTATAATTTAGAACAGGCAGGCTATTCAGTAGTTACAGCTTTAGATGGGGAAGAAGGTCTGCAGGCTGCTGTGGATATACGACCGGATTTAGTCGTATTGGATCTGATGTTGCCTAAAATGGATGGGCTTGAAGTGTGTAAACAGCTTCGTCAGCAAAAAATCAATATACCAATTTTGATGCTGACAGCTAAGGACGATGAATTTGACAAAGTGCTTGGTCTTGAACTAGGGGCGGATGATTACTTAACCAAACCTTTTAGTCCACGTGAGGTGGTTGCCCGAATTAAGGCAATACTAAGAAGATCCCAGCTTCAATCGAATGGCAGTGAAACAAATCTTGATCAGGAAGATGGGTTCCTAAAATTAGGCGGCTTGAAAGTCTATCCTGAACGTTACGAAGCATTCTTTGATGAACAACAATTAGAATTAACTCCAAAGGAATTTGAATTACTTTTATACCTTGCAAAGAATAAAGGAAGAGTTTTAACGAGAGATCAGCTCTTAAGTGCGGTTTGGAATTACGATTTTGCAGGAGATTCGCGAATCGTTGATGTCCATATTAGCCACCTTCGTGAAAAAATAGAGCAAGATACAAGAAAACCTCTTTATATCAAAACGATCAGGGGCTTGGGTTATAAGCTTGAGGAGCCAAAAAAGAATGACCACCTATCGTAAAAAGCTTCTTTATACTCTCATCATGTTGGTGATGGTCGTCATGATGGCCGTGGGCTTTTTATTGGGACATTTGTTCAAAAGCTATTATATTAAAACATTTAATGAGCGTATACAGAACGAAACATTTTTCATTTCTACATATATTCAGGAGCATGGGGGGATCACATCCTTTTTGGAAGAAGGGAAAACGGCAAAATTAACACCCCTGTTAGATTCCAACTTAACCATCCTCTCAGCGAGTGGAGAGATTTTATACGATTCAACATCGTCAAATGAGCTACATAAAAACCATGCCAATATCCTTCGAAAGATCATCTTGGAAAAAGGTCTTAAGCAAGAAGAAGGATATGAAGTTATCGAGGGAGAATCGGATCTCCATTATTATTGGAAAACGGTTGAAAAGGATGGAGAAATTGAAGGCTTTGTCGTTCATAGCAACGAAATAGAGGCCATCCACCAAGTTAATAAGCAAATGTGGCAAATATTGATCATTTGTTTAGGGGTAGCCTTGATCATTATCCTCATGCTTGCGAGTAAAATCACTTCTTATTATACCCGGCCGATTGAGGAAGCAACGATGGCAGCCATTGAATTGGCAAAGGGGAATTATAGAACTCGGACATTCGAGCAGCATTCTGATGAAACAGGGATGCTCACGACTTCGCTAAACATATTAGCGAGGAATTTACAGGAAACAGAAACGGCGAGGGAAATGAATCAGGATCGTTTGGAAACACTGGTTGAAAATATCGGTAGTGGTGTCCTATTAATCGACAGTAAAGGCTATACGACCTTAATTAACCGGGAATTCAAAAAAAGCTTCGGTGTAAACTCGGCTACGTTTTTGTTTCAAGTATTTTACTCGGTCATTAAAGATCAAGAAGTCATTTCTATAATAGAAGAAATTTTCCGGACGGAAAAGACAATAAAACGCCAAGTGAAAATACCACTTGCTATTGAACGTAAGCATTTTGAGATATACGGGGCTCCGATTATCGGTACTCATGACGAATGGAAGGGGATTCTCCTCATTTTCCATGATATTACCGAATTGAAAAGGCTCGAGCAAATGCGGAAGGATTTTGTGGCCAATGTATCCCATGAACTGAGAACACCGATTACTTCTATCAAGGGCTTTTCAGAAACGTTGCTCGATGGGGCTTTAAAAGACGAAAAAACATTGAAGCACTTTTTATCCATTATCTTGAAAGAAAGTGATCGTCTGCAAGAACTCATTCAGGAACTTCTTAATTTATCAAAAATGGAGCAACAGGAATTTGTTTTAAAAACAGGCGTCGTGGATATTACAAATGTTCTTGGTGATATACAAGAGATGCTTATTGGTAAATTGAAGGAAAAAGAAGTTTCTCTTGAGATAAAAGCTTCTTCGGAACCTGTTTTTATTGAAGGGGAATCAGACAGGATCAAACAGGTTTTCATTAATTTGATTACTAACGCGTTGACATATACACCAAATGGAGGGTGGGTCACCGTGAACGTCACTGAAAATGAACAAACGGTGGATATTATAGTCCAAGATAGCGGTATCGGTATTGAAGAAAAAGAACTTCCAAGAATATTTGAACGGTTTTATCGCATTGATAAGGCAAGGAGTCGTGATTCAGGAGGAACAGGCATCGGACTCGCTATCGTCAAGCATATTATAGAAGTCCATAAAGGTAAAATCAAAGTAGAAAGTACGCCGGGATCGGGTACGACTTTTACGGTAACGTTAAATAAAAGCTTAAAAGGAAAAGTGTAGGAATTGTGTGAATTTACATGTCCTTTACAATTTATTTAAACTGACTTCATAATGGAGGGTTAAAATGGTTGTACAGCCCCTCATCCAAGGAGTTAGGCGAAGACAGAGACACTAAGTCTCTGTCTTTTCTTTTGACTATATTCCTCTTTACCTACCTTCTATACTATTTTCATTAGGAAAATATTTGATTTTTATGAAACTTTAGACCCTTCCTTGCGTAAATAAGATATAACGGCAAATAAGGGGTGATACATATCGTCAGTTTAAAAAGGATATATACAATCACAGGACTAGTATTTCTTATTTTAATTTTTGGTGTTGTTGCGATATCGACCTGGTACACGGTAGATGAATCCGATCAGGCTGTCATTATGACGTTTGGTAAGGTAGAGCAGACGATTACAGAACCAGGCCTTCACTTTAAGCTGCCTTGGCCGATTCAGTCGGTTGAAAAACTATCGAAAGAAACATTCAGTCTTAAATTTGGATACAAGGAGGAGAATGGAGAGGTAACAGATTATCCGAGGGAGACCAAGATGATTACGGGGGATGAAAATATTGTTCTTGCTGACCTAGTGGTTCAATGGAAAATCACAGACCCTCCAAAATACCTGTACAATGCAGATGATCCAGAGAAAATTTTATATGACACGACTTCCGCTGCTTTAAGAAGTATTATCGGAAGCACGAAAATTGATGATGCACTTACTTCCGGTAAAGCACAAATTGAAGCAGATGTCCGGGAACTGCTATCACAGTTAATGGAGAAATATGATGTAGGCATATCAATATCTGCGGTTAAGCTCCAGGATGTGGAGTTACCGAATGAAGAAGTGCGGAAAGCCTTTACGAATGTCACAGATGCTAGAGAAACGGCGAATACGAAAAGCAATGAAGCGGATAAATATGAAAACAAACGTATTAATGAAGCTGAAGGGGAAAAAGACGCCATTATCTCACAAGCAAATGGTGATAAAGCCGCTCGTACGGAGGCTGCTCGTGGGGATGTAGCGGTCTTTGAAAAATTATATAGTGAATATAAAGGCAATAAGGGTATAACAAAAGACCGTCTTATTATTGAAACGCTTGAAGAAGTATTGCCGAATGCAGAGATTTATATCATGAATGATGATGGAAATACAATGAAGTACTTACCACTTCGCTCACTAGAAAAAGAGGAAACGAAAAAAACGCCTATTCCTGAAGAAGAAACGAAGAAGGAGTCTGTACCTGAAGAAAAAGCGACAGGGGAAGGAGGCACCAAACAATGAGCGGAAAAGTAATTGATTTTAATGAGATGAGGAAAGGTAATTTTCACTGGGGAGGCTATGTTAAAATAGGGATTTTCCTCATTATATTTATCGTGTTGCTGCTGATTATCTTCACCAATGTGTATATCGTCAAGGAGGGTGAATATAAAGTCGTCCGCCAATTCGGTGAGGTGGTTAGAATCGATAAAACCCCAGGATTAAAGGCGAAGGTACCATTCATTCAAAGTGTGGTTACCCTGCCAAAATATCAAATGAGTTCTGATGTGTCAGAGGCGGAAATCAATACAAAAGATAAAAAGCGGATGCTCATCGATAACTATGCGGTCTGGAGGATAGAGGACCCAAAAAAATTGATCACCAATGCAAGGACACTCGAGAATGCGGAAACGAGAATGGAAGAGTTCATCTATTCGGCAGTACGTTCAGAGTTGGGTCAGTTGAATTATGATGAAATTATTAATGATGAGAAGTCATCGAGGGGAAGCTTGAACGACCGTATTACGGAGAAAGTTAACGAACTGCTACAAAAAGACAGTTACGGGATCAGCCTAACTGATGTCCGGATAAAACGGACGGATCTGCCTGCGGAAAATGAAGAATCCGTCTTTAAAAGGATGATTTCCGAGCGCGAATCGAAAGCGCAAGAGTACCTATCCAAAGGAGATGCGAAGAAAAACCGAATTATTGCGGATACTGATCGAAAGGTAAAAGAATTGCTTTCGACTGCAGAGGCAGATGCAGAAGTGATTCGGGCTGAGGGAGAAGGGGAAGCAGCGAAAATTTATAATAAGTCGTTTTCCAAAGATCCTGATTTCTATAAACTATACCGTACGCTTGAATCTTATAAAAAAACGATTGGTGATCAAACGGTCATCGTTCTGCCATCAGATTCACCGTACGCTAGCTTGTTAATGGGAAATACAAAATAGCATAGTCGCCGTCATTTTTCTTTCCACTTCTACTCATGGTAGAATAGAGAAAGAAAATGCACGGCTTTTTGCGTTTATAAATAGAAGCTGAACTACATAACCCTGTGTGACTGGAGGAAGACGAATTTGGATAAAAAGTTAGTACTCATAGATGGAAATAGTATTGCTTACCGCGCATTTTTTGCGCTTCCGCTCTTGAATAATGATAAGGGTGTACATACGAATTCGGTGTACGGATTTACCATGATGCTTAACCGCATTCTTGAAGAAGAAAAGCCAACGCATATTCTTGTGGCCTTTGATGCCGGTAAAACGACATTCAGACATGAGACATTTAAAGAATACAAGGGTGGACGCCAGAAAACGCCGCCTGAATTATCCGAGCAATTCCCCTTTATCCGCGAGTTGCTCGACTGTTTCCAAATAAAAAGGTATGAATTGGAAAATTACGAAGCCGATGATATTATCGGTACGCTGTCTCTACAGGCGGAAAGAGATGGTTTTGAGGTAAAAGTCATTTCCGGTGATAAAGATTTAACCCAATTATCTTCCCCGAGTACGACGGTTTCAATCACGAAAAAGGGAATCACTGAAATTGAGGAATATACACCAAAGCATATACATGAAAAATACGGCCTTTCACCCCTGCAAATCATTGATTTAAAAGGGTTGATGGGTGATGCTTCCGATAATATTCCTGGCATACCGGGAGTTGGTGAAAAAACGGCACTTAAATTATTACACCAATTTGAAACGGTTGAGAACCTGCTAAGTTCGATTGATGAGGTAAGCGGTCAAAAATTGAAGGAAAAAATTGAAGAACATAAAGACCTTGCTTTGTTAAGCAAAGAGCTTGCGACGATTACAAGGGAAGCGCCAATTCAAGTTATGGTCAATGAGACCGAGTACAACGGAATGGACCAGGAAAGGGTTATTTCATTTTATAAAGAGCTTGGTTTTTCCACGCTGCTCGATAAATTGGATGTTTCAGAAAGTGTACCGATTGAACAAGAAAAAATTGAGGTTCACACTTCGGAAATGACTGCAGAGTTGTTTGCTGATGGAAGTGCTTTATATGTTGAAATCTTAGAAGATAATTATCATCATGCAGACATTCTTGGAATAGCCGTCAGCAATGAAAATGGCCATTTTTACTTCCATGGTGAGACGGCACTGACTTCAGATATATTTAAATCTTGGGCAGAAGATGAAACAAAAAAGAAAACGGTTTTTGACGCAAAGCGCACGGTTGTAGCACTGCGCCATCGAGGAGTTGAAATAAAAGGCATTGATTTTGATGTGTTTCTAGCATCATATATCTTAGATCCTGCAGAGTCAGTGGATGAAGTGGCCGAAATCACGAAAACTCAAGGAACCATACGTCTTGAAACCGATGATGTTTTTTATGGAAAAGGTGCAAAACGCAAGGTACCCGAAGAATCTGAATTGAGAGATCATATCGCCAGAAAAGCGAAGGCTATCTTTTCTTTAAAAGAACCTATGGTTGAAAAGCTGCAGGAGTTTGAGCAATACCATTTGTTAACGGAACTTGAGCTGCCTTTGTCCATTATCTTGGCTAATATGGAGTGGCAGGGTGTTAAGGTAGATATTGGACGACTGAAAAACATGGGGCAGGAATTAGCTATTCGATTAAAAACCATCGAAGGGCGAGTTTTTGATCTGGCTGGAGAGGCTTTCAATATCAATTCACCGAAACAACTTGGGGTAATTCTTTTTGAAAAGTTGGAGCTTCCAGTATTGAAGAAAACTAAAACAGGCTATTCTACGTCAGCTGATGTGCTGGAAAAATTGGAGAGCCAGCATAATATTGTGAAAGAAATTTTACTTTACCGTCAGCTTGGTAAGTTGCAATCCACCTATATTGAAGGCTTGCTCAAAGTAGTCAATCGGAAAACAGATAAGGTACACACTCGTTTCAACCAAGCATTAACCCAGACCGGCCGATTAAGCTCGACAGACCCTAACCTTCAAAACATCCCAATCAGGCTAGAGGAAGGCCGGAAAATCAGGCAGGCGTTTATCCCTTCTGAAAAGGATTGGATTGTTTTTGCTGCTGACTATTCTCAGATCGAGTTACGAGTGCTTGCACATATCGCCAATGATAGCGGCCTAGTTGAAGCGTTTCAGGCAGGGATGGATATCCATACAAAAACAGCGATGGATGTTTTCCATGTATCAGCAGAGGAAGTCACTTCGAACATGAGACGCCAAGCAAAAGCGGTTAACTTTGGGATTGTCTATGGTATAAGTGACTACGGACTTTCACAAAGCCTTGGCATTACTAGAAAAGAAGCGGGAGAGTTCATTGAGAAGTATTTAAGAAGCTTTCCTGGTGTACAGGAATATATGGAAGAAAGCATACATGAAGCTCGTCAAAAAGGATATAGTACGACTTTGCTGCAAAGAAGGCGTTATATTCCTGAGATTACAAGCCGTAATTTCAACATTAGAAGTTTTGCCGAACGGACAGCCATGAACACGCCAATTCAAGGCAGTGCAGCAGATATCATCAAGCTTGCCATGATTAATATGAATAAGCGTCTGAAAAAAGAGGGGCTAAAAACGAGAATGCTTCTGCAGGTGCATGATGAATTAATTTTTGAGACACCTCCGGAAGAACTCGAAATCCTTAAGAAAATCGTACCAGAGGAAATGGAGAATGCTATTGAATTAAATGTGCCTCTCAAAGTGGATTATGCTTACGGGCCAACATGGTTTGATGCCAAATAATAAAAGATAGGTGATTAGTAATGCCAGAACTTCCTGAAGTAGAAACAGTCAGAAGAACGTTAGAGCAGCTCGTACTTGGAAAAGAAATCAAGGAAGTGTCCGTCTTCTGGCCTAAGATTATTAAAGCACCTGAACCTGTCGAACAGTTTCAGGATGCTTTAAGAGGGCAGACAATTCAGCGAATAGGCCGTCGAGGCAAGTTCCTCATTTTCACACTGGATGATTATGCATTGGTTTCGCATTTAAGGATGGAAGGGAAATACGGAGTGCATCCAAAAGAAGAGCCGTATGATAAGCACACTCATGTTATTTTTACTTTTACGGATGACAGTGAACTTAGGTACCGGGATGTCCGGAAGTTCGGGACGATGCATTTATTTACAAAAGGGGAAGAACTTGAGCAATTGCCATTATCGCATTTAGGTCCTGAACCGCTATCAGAAGAGTTTACAGTCGAGGGGCTTAGTGCGAAGCTGGCAAGAACCAGTAGGAAGATTAAGCCAGTTCTTCTAGATCAAACTGTTGTCGTTGGAATTGGAAATATATATGTGGACGAGTCTTTATTCCGTTCCGGGATTCATCCAGAGAGAATAGCTTCTTCACTTACGTTAGAGGAAATTAAAAAGCTGCATTCCGAAATCATAGCAACATTAGGTGAAGCGGTGGAAAAAGGGGGAAGTACGATTCGTTCGTACATTAACTCTCAAGGGCAAATCGGCATGTTTCAGTTAGAACTTAATGTTTACGGACGTAAAGGAGAGAACTGCAAAACGTGCGGTACACCACTTGAAAAGCTAGTTGTAGCCGGACGCGGCACACATATATGCCCGTTGTGTCAGCGACTTAACTAGTCAATGTCTTTTCAAACACATCGGATGGGCTCCTTCCATATACTAGGGTAGCAACGAGAAGGGAAGGAGTAATAATTCCGATGTGGCTACAAATTATTTTTCTTGCTTTTGCAGTAAGTATTGACGGTTTTGGCGTAGGTTTGACATTTGGTATGCGAAAGATGAAAATCCCCTTAAAGTCAATAGCGGTCATTTCATTTTGTTCGGCACTGAGTTTAGGCATTGCGATGGTCATCGGGCAGTTCATCAGTCAGCTTATTTCTGTCGGAGCGGCTGAAAAAACTGGGGGCATCATTCTCATTTTTCTTGGTGCCTGGATGGTATACCAGTATTTTAAGCCTGATAAGGAATTGAACGACGAGAGATATCATGAAAAAATCATCTTTAATTTTGAAATTAAATCACTTGGAGTAGTCATAAATATTTTACAAAAACCATTGAATGCCGATTTTGACAAATCAGGAACAATTACTGGTGTTGAAGCACTTGTTCTCGGGTTTGCACTTTCGCTTGATGCGTTCGGAGCTGGAGTTGGAGCAGCTATGATCGGGATTTCTCCGATTATTCTCGCAATATGTATCGCTGTAATGAGTTCAATCTTCATTTGGAGCGGACTTCAAAGCGGGAAATTGCTTTCAAATAATAAAATTGTGCAGCAGTTAACCTTTCTTCCGGGCGTGCTATTGATTTTAATTGGTGTATTCAAGTTATAATAATTGATTTAAAAGGGGGAGCTTATGGGACAAATCATTGGAATCACCGGGGGGATTGCAAGCGGGAAAAGCAGCGTCAGCCTTTATATACAGGAACTCGGTTTCACGATTGTAGATGCAGATGTGGCCTCCCGCGCAGTCGTAGAGCCAGGTGAAGAAGCCTACCATCAAGTAGTAAAAGCTTTTGGTGAAGATATTTTATTGGTGGATGGCAATATTGATCGGGTGAAATTAGGGTCTATTATATTTCATGATCAAGAAAAGAGATTGCTTTTAAATAGTATCGTGCACCCTGCTGTTAGGAATTGGATGCGTATAAAAACGGAAAAGGCACTCGCTGCAGGAGAAGAAACGGTATTTATGGATATTCCGCTCCTATTCGAAAGTAAGTTAACATTCATGGTTGAAAAGACTCTATTGGTATATGTAGATGAGCGCGTTCAATTGGAACGCTTAATGAACCGGAATGGATTATCAGAGACAGATGCACTTGCAAGAATTCAATCACAGATGCCGTTAGCTGATAAAAAAGTTTTAGCGGATGCGGTCATTGATAATAATGGGAATCTTGAGGAAACAAAGAAGCAGGTTAAAACCGTACTTTGCAATTGGAATGTCTTATAAATGAGAAAAAAGGGAGAAGCCTTATGGTTTCTTCCTTTTATTTTGAAAAAATAACAACAATCCGCATTTTTATTAGCACAATTGCACTCAATTATGTTATACTAATTACATATGAGAGGTAATAAGTATAACATTAATATTTTCAGGAGGGTCCGAACAATGAATTCAAGAATAGCGATTAACGGATTTGGGAGAATTGGAAGAATGGTTTTCCGAAAGGCCATATTAGATGAGAGTTTGGACATTGTTGCCATTAATGCAAGCTATCCTGCTGAAACTTTAGCCCACTTACTAAAATATGATACGATCCATGGTAAATTCGACGGTATAATTGTAGCGGAAGATGATTCACTTGTAGTGAATGGCCGCCGTGTACAACTAATAAATAACCGCGATCCAAAGCAATTGCCTTGGAAAGAGATGAACATAGATATTGTAATCGAAGCTACGGGCAAATTCAATGATCGTTCTAAAGCGGCTCTTCATTTAGATGCAGGGGCAAAAAGAGTTATTTTATCCGCTCCGGGTAAAAATGAAGACGTTACCATTGTAATGGGCGTCAATCAGGAAGCGCTAGAAATTGACAAGCATTTTGTTATATCCAATGCATCTTGTACAACTAACTGCCTTGGACCAGTTGCGAAAGTGCTCGATGAAAAATTCGGCATTGACAACGGTTTAATGACAACGATTCATTCTTATACAAATGACCAAAATAATATCGATAACCCGCACAAAGACTTAAGACGTGCTCGTGCAGCTGCAGAAAGTATCATTCCTACGACAACAGGAGCGGCTAAAGCCATCTCTCTAGTTTTGCCTCAATTAAAAGGCAAGCTTCACGGTATGGCGATACGTGTACCAACACCTAACGTTTCTTTAGTCGATCTTGTTGTGGACTTAAATCATGATGTAACGATTGATGAAGTGAACCAAGCATTCATTGACGCATCAGAAAATGAACTTAAAGGGATTATGGAATTCACGACAGAACCTCTTGTTTCGAGTGACTTCAAAACTAATCCGCACTCTGCAATCATCGATGGTCTATCAACGATGATGATTGGGAATAGAAAAGTGAAAGTCCTTGCTTGGTATGATAACGAGTGGGGTTACTCAAACCGTGTAGTGGATCTTGTAAATTTAGTAGCTTCCGAGTTGAAAAAAACTTCAGAAGTTCAATTATCTGCTAATTAGTTGAATAAACCCGAGTCTGCTGAGTCTTTTAGCGGGCTCGGGTTTATTTTTAGCGAATTTTTAATTCTATTTTTAGCGGTTTAATGTGAAATTTTTTTTGCGAAGTGATAAACTGCTATGAAATGATTCAAAGGGCAAGGACTTCATTAAGAAAGCCCTTACATTTTTTTTGTATAAACATTATCTTGCCGAAAATTCAAAATGGCAGTTGCAAAAAAAATTCAAACAATATATACTATGAATCGTGAACTTCTTCAAAAGAGAGTTTGCACGATGGCTACTTAAAGGGTTAGGACCTCTTTGGACTAACTTTCCCCCGTGGTAGTTGTTAGAAGTTATGTAATTTTTAATCATGGTAAGGGGGAAGCTTAAAATGGAAACAGCTTACACTATGGAAACAATGGGTAGACATGTCATTTCTGAACTTTGGGGTTGTGACTTTGAAAAACTGAACAATATTGATTTGATTGAAAAGATTTTTGTTGATGCTGCATTGAAGTCAGGTGCAGAGGTTCGCGAAGTAGCATTCCACAAGTTTGCTCCACAAGGAGTAAGTGGGGTTGTCATCATTTCTGAATCACATTTAACGATTCACAGTTTTCCAGAACACGGCTATGCAAGCATTGATGTCTATACATGTGGTAATTTGGATCCGAATATTGCGGCAAACTATATTGCTGAAGCTTTGAATGCGCAAACACGTGAAAACATTGAACTTCCACGTGGATTAGGTCCGGTACAAATGAAAAAAGCCAATATAAGTGCCCTATAAAAAACGTATACACAGAGATGCCATGGGTGCATCTCTTTTTTAATGCAATAAATTAGCAAGCCCGCTTTAAACTAAAGATTGTGACTAGTAAAAAGCATAAAGACTCTGATAACGCTCCTTCAAAAAAGTGCCTACTGTTGGAAGTTACACTTTTTACTTGTACTGGTTGTTCCTTTTAATATAAGATTGAGATAGAAGAGTAAATCCTTGGGGAACATTTAGATAGGGGAGTCCTACATAAAATACGGAGCTGATAATGATGAAATGCCCATCATGTCAATATAATGGAACAAGAGTGCTCGATTCCAGGCCAGTCGATGAAAGTAAATCGATTCGACGACGCCGTGAATGTGAGGCATGTGGTTTTCGATTCACGACATTTGAAAAGGTAGAGGAAACGCCGCTGATTGTAGTGAAAAAAGGCGGGACACGGGAAGAGTTCAGTCGTGATAAAATCCTACGTGGCTTAATCAGGGCCTGCGAAAAACGTCCAGTTCCACTAAAGGAATTGGAGCAAATTACCAGTTATGTAGAAAAGGAATTGCGCAACCAGGGCATCGCAGAAGTGAAAAGTGACAATGTCGGCGAAATGGTGATGGACAAACTGGCAGAAGTCGATGAGGTTGCCTATGTTAGATTCGCTTCCGTATATCGACAATTTAAAGATATTAATGTCTTTATTGATGAATTGAAAGATTTAATAAATAAAGAAAGAAAGTAGAGCTGAAGATTTACTTTGGCTCTTTTTTCACTACATCTTTTGAAAGGTTTGAATGGAGATGTCAATGCATTGGCAAGAATTGCTCCCAGCGGATTCATACTTGGTTTCATCTGCGGGGCTGCTTCATGATTATGATCGGAAAATACTAACCCGACTATATCAACCTCTTATTGGACCGATCTGTATTAGCCTATACATGACGTTATGGAGTGAGTTAGAGGAAAATCGGCTCTGGTCGGAAGCTTCCTCACATTATCAATTAATGAATACAATTGGCCTTAAATTAGGCGATATTTACGAAGCACGCCTTTTGCTTGAGGGAATCGGACTGCTGAATGTGTATAAGAAATCGAAAGAAGATACGAAGGAATTTATTTACGAATTGAATTCGCCGCTGTCACCTCAACAGTTTTTCACTGATGGTATGCTGAATATATACTTATACAAAAAAATTGGCAAAGTACAATTTAACCGGTTAAAGAGATTCTTTTGCGATGATCACATTTTAACGGATCAGTATGAAAGTGTGACAAAATCTTTTGCAGAGGTGTTTTCATCAGATCATTTGGACTCCTTATATGTAACAGATGAAGCGAAAAACGAATGGAAACCTTTGCCCGAACAGCAATATATCAATCGAGCGGATGGAGTCGAGCCATCGGGATTTGACGGCTTATTTGATTTTGACCTTTTGTTAGCCGGAATAAAATCATCAATCGTGCCGAAAAAGGCCTTTACTCCGAAAATAAAAAGTACGATTGCCAAACTTGCCTTTTTATATGGCATTGATCCGCTTGAAATGCAAAAACTAGTTATGGATGCCGTTTCATTGGATGATGAGATCGACGAGGAAATATTAAGAAAGGCGGCAAGGGACTGGTACCAAATCGAGCGACAGGCCGATATGCCTTCCCTTGTCAATCGCGTGCAGCCGATACGTGAACGAACACAAAAAGAAGAACCGAAAACGCAGGAACAAGAGCTAATCCGTCATTTGGAGACGATTTCCCCGCGCGACCGTCTGATGCAGTTGTCAGGCGGTGCAGAGCCATCCAGCGGTGATTTGAAAGTGGTAGAAGGTGTGATGATCAACCAAAAGCTAAATCCGGGGGTCGTCAATGTCTTAATTGAATATGTTATGCTCAAAACAGATATGAAATTCACAAAGGGCTATGTGGAAAAACTGGCGGGCCATTGGGCACGTCTGAAGGTGTCTACTGTCATCGAAGCGATGGAACTAGCTAAAAAAGAGCACCGGAAATATCAGGATTGGGCTCAGGGAAGCAGAAACGTTGCAAAAGGCGGCCGGAAAAAGACGATTCGGGAAGAAGTGGTTCCCGAATGGCTTGAGAAAAAAGAAGAAACACAGCAGGAGCAGAAAGTGGATCAGCCTGAATTGAATGAACAGAAACGCGAGCTTCAGGAGAAATGGAAGCAGTGGAAAGCTGGAGGTGAAATGAACGATGGAAAAGATTAATAGTTCCCTTAATAAATTGGCTAATACAAACCAATTTCAGGAGCGTTATGAAAAGTTAAAACAGGAAATTTTTGAAGACGAACAGGTGCGGCTATTTTTGAATGCCAATAGTTCGACTGTTACGAAGGAAATGATTGATAAAAACTTAGGGAAGCTTTATGAATTTACTTCGCAAAGTAATAAGTGTGATAAATGTCCAAGTTTGGATGGCTGTATCAATATGATGCATGGCTATTATCCCAAACTGGTTGTTCAAGGGAAGGCACTTAATTTGAATTATGAAATCTGTCCGCGGAAATTGGCAGAGGATGAAAAGCGAAAACGCGAAAAATTGATTCGCAGTCTTTATGTGCCAAAGGATATTTTAAAGGCTACCATTGAAGACTTTTCACAAACGGATGATGAAAACAAACGTTTAGGCGTTTTAGGTAAAGCGATGTCATTCATTATGGAGTATGAGCCGGGTAAAAGACAAAAAGGATTATATATTTATGGGAAGTTCGGCGTTGGCAAGACTTATTTATTGGGGGCAATTGCCAATGAACTCGCTGAAAGGCAAATATCCTCACTAATCGTCTATGTACCGGACTACTTAAGAGAACTAAAGGGCTCGATTGGCGATAATACCGTCAATGAGAAAATTGAAATGGTCAAAACGGCACCTGTTCTTATGCTGGATGATATCGGAGCCGAGTCTATGACAAGCTGGGGCCGCGATGAAGTCTTTGGGCCAATTTTGCAATTTAGGATGCTGGAAAACCTGCCTACGTTTTTCACTTCGAATTTTGACATGAATGGCCTTGAAAATCACTTAACCTTTTCACAGCGCGGTGAGAAGGAAGAAGTGAAAGCGGCCAGAGTATTGGAAAGAATTCAATATTTAGCAGAACCGGTCAAGCTTGATGGAATAAACCGGAGAAGATAGTGGAAAGTGGTCTCTTATTAGAGGTCACTTTTTTCTATTACAAGCCTTATCCTACTTCTAAACAAGTCCCTATCCCCATATACATGAAAAAAGAAGCAAGGGGGAAGGGGGGATGTCGTAGTGCAAATTTCGTTTCAAAATGATTCAGAGGCATTAAAATTACTGAATTTAGTTTCTGTCCATCCGTTAGGGGCAGAATTTCAACCATACATTCGATTTCTTCCACAACAAGGTATGTATGTGGATATGACAGAGTCAGTAGGTGATAAATGGCTAATCCTGCTCAGTGAAGTATTTCATTCTTTTTTGTTGGAAGAAAAGATGCTTCCTGTGATTGAACAAATCATAATTAGTAAATTTTTCTATAGAGAACGAGAAGAAATTGAAGCGATTACCGAAATTGCATCATCGATTATTGAAGGAGAAAGAGCTAGGTGTCAAGGGATGTTATTCAGTACGGAAAAAAAATTGATTGAGGAAGGGCTTCAAAGCATTTTGGCGGGGAAGGTGTCTTTTTCATTCGATTCCTTTACGACTTTCCGTTTAAAATCATTTCAGCATACGTTGGAAAAGTATGTGGTCAAGGCGATTGATGAATATAAGTTGGAACAGGACTATCAAAATTTTATTGCTACGCTCCGTGATTGCCTGCATGGGCAGGAGTCGAAATTACCAAAGCTTCATCTTGTCAATCGAGACGGTTTTCAATTCTATGATCAGGAATTCAGCAAGCTTGACCGTCCAAAAATCAATAGTATGATTGACAGGCGGCTCCTTGCCAAAAGTTCACTTTTTCTCGATACGGTGATACTTGCCCCGCTGTTATCGATTGCTCCGGAAAACTTGTACATCTATACCGATGACAAGGAAGAAGGCCTAATTCAAACAATGGCGCGGATTTTCGAGGAGCGGGCGACTGTCCTGCCGCTCTCAGCATTTTCGAAGGCGTTTGAATAATCTTTTTTGGGGATAATGAACTAAACAGAAAATTAACCTTGATTTTCACCGTATAACAAATTATAATTTCCTACATACTATTAAAAACAAAAGTTATGATGAGGACACGGGTATTCTAGTCGCCGATTTTCAGAGAGGGGAGCCAAAAGGCTGTAAGCTTCCTATTCGCATAGATCACTTACCACCTTTAAACTTCGGCTCGGAAAGCAATTAGATTGCGACTATGAGTTGACGGGAAGCTGCCGTTACCAAGTTACAAGTGTCATTTTGCCGTGAAAAGCAAGGTGAAACGAGGGTGGAACCGCGGGTTAATGATTATGATTATTAAGCTCGTCCCTGTTTTATACAGGGGCGGGCTTTTTGTGTTGTAATTAGATTTCTCGCTCGGATACCTATAACTGAAAACAGATTGTTCTAAAAATAAGAAGGAGTGAAACTGAATGTCTGAATTACTGAAAATATCATTTCCTGACGGAGCGGTGAAGGAGTTTGCTAAAGGTACAACTACTGAAGACATTGCTGCATCCATCAGCCCTGGTTTAAGAAAAAAATCCATTGCTGGAAAGTTCAATGGTGAATTATATGATTTGAAACGTCCAATTGAAGAAGACGGTACAATTGAAATCGTCACACAAGATGCAGCAGATGCGCTTGAAGTGCTTCGCCACAGTACAGCTCATTTGATGGCACAAGCGATCAAACGTCTTTACAAAAATGCTAAATTCGGTGTCGGCCCTGTCATCGAAGGCGGTTTTTACTACGATATGGATCTAGAGGAATCATTAACACCTGAAGATCTTCCTTTGATTGAAAAAGAAATGAAGAAAATCGTTAATGAAAACTTGGAAATTGCTCGCATCGAAGTAAGTCGTGACGAAGCCATATCTCGTTTCAAAGAAATTGGTGACGAGTATAAATTGGAATTGATCGATGCTATTCCTGCTGATCAGCAAGTAACGATCTATGAGCAAGGTGAATTCTTTGACCTTTGTCGCGGAATCCACGTTCCATCTACTGGGAAAATTAAAGAATTCAAGCTATTAAGCGTCGCCGGTGCATACTGGAGAGGCGATAGCAAAAACAAAATGCTTCAACGTATATACGGAACTGCTTTCTTTAAGAAAGAAGAACTATCCGAACACCTACGTTTCCTAGAAGAAGCTAAAGAACGTGACCATCGTAAAATCGGAAAAGAATTGAACCTGTTCATGAGCTCACAGAAAGTTGGACAAGGTCTGCCAATGTGGTTACCAAAGGGTGCGACAATTCGCCGCACAATTGAGCGATATATTGTAGATAAGGAAGAACGCCTGGGTTACGACCACGTGTACACACCTGTAATGGGAAGTGTTGACCTTTATAAAACATCTGGACACTGGGATCATTACCAGGATGATATGTTCCCAGTCATGGAGATGGAAAACGAACAGATGGTCCTGCGTCCGATGAACTGTCCGCATCACATGATGGTATATAAAAACGGCATCCACAGCTATCGCGAGCTACCAATCCGGATTGCTGAGCTTGGCTTGATGCACCGCTATGAAATGTCAGGCGCTCTTTCTGGTCTACAGCGTGTACGTGGGATGACATTGAATGATGCTCACATTTTCGTCCGTCCAGATCAAATTAAAGAAGAGTTCAAACGTGTTGTGAACTTGGTTCTGGAAGTATATAAAGATTTCGATATTAAGGATTATTCATTCCGTCTGTCTTACCGTGATCCGCAGGATAAAGAGAAGTATTTTGATGATGACGCCATGTGGGAAAAAGCACAAAGCATGCTGAAAAGCGCGATGGACGAACTTGGACTAGATTATTTTGAAGCAGAAGGTGAAGCAGCATTCTACGGTCCGAAGCTTGACGTTCAAGTACGTACAGCTTTAGGAAAAGATGAAACTCTTTCAACTGTTCAACTTGATTTCTTGCTTCCTGAACGTTTTGATCTTAACTATGTCGGTGAAGACGGCAAGCAGCACCGTCCGGTCGTTATCCATCGCGGAGTTGTTTCCACAATGGAACGTTTCGTTGCTTACTTAATCGAAGAATACAAGGGGGCATTCCCAACTTGGCTGGCACCTATCCAAGCACAAGTGATTCCGGTCTCACCAGAAGTTCATTTGGATTATGCCAAAGAAGTGCAAGAAAAACTTAAAGCAGAAGGCATCCGTGTTGATTTGGATACACGTGACGAGAAAATTGGTTATAAAATCCGTGAAGCACAAATGCAGAAAATCCCGTACATGCTGGTTGTTGGTGACAATGAAGCCCAAGAAGGCAGTGTAAACGTACGTAAATACGGTGAACAAAAATCAGAAACAGTCGCGTTTGAAGACTTTGTTTCAGCGATTAAAGCAGAAGTAAGCCGTTAACATCAAAAGAGAGACACATATTGTTGTGTCTCTCTTTTGCATAATGCATGATTAATAACAACAGCATGTGAAAGTATAGTCAACAATGAAAAGGAGTGGTCAGCATGAATAAGAAATTTTCCTATCTATTCGGGCCAACATTTCTTGTCGTCATCATCTTATTGTTACTGGATGGTTATCGACAATATGCTATTGTCCCGGTCCTGCTGTTTTGGATAGTTCTATTTGCGTGGGATGCTATTGAGAAAAAGAAAAGGGCAAAAGAAAACCCGTAACATTTGAAGACTCTAGTTAATAGATCCAAGATGTAAATTCAGCTAATTACCCAATAAAATATTTATATGAGGGAGTGGGGAGAAATGGAGATACGGAAGGCTACAAGGCAAGATGCGGGAAAATTGGCAGCTCTGTTCAATCATGTTGAAGATTCCGGGTTCATGTTGTACAATCCGGGTGAAAGAAAAGCAACAGAGAACAAATTGGAGAGGCAAATCGAGCAAATTGAAAATAACCCCCGCTCCATTTTCCTCGTTGCAGCAAGCGGCCACGACTTGATAGGATATCTCATATTATTGGGCAATGAACTTAGCAGAACAAAGCATTCTGCCAAAATTGTCATCGGCATATCCGAACAAGAGAGAGGAAAAGGAGTCGGAACGAAGCTGTTTCAAAAAATGGAGGAGCAGGCACTGGCATATGAAATCCGACGCCTTGAATTGACAGTTATTGCTAACAACGAACCAGCACTTTCCCTTTATAAAAAGATGGGTTTTGTACTAGAAGGTACGAAGCGGGACTCATTATTTTTCGATGAAATGTATCATGACGAATACTATTTGTCTAAATTTCTTTAAAAAAACGTATTGTCAAATAACAAAATGTCTGATAAGATTAATTCTGTTGTGAAAAACGAATAAATTAGCATTTGACAAGTCATCAGTGTTTATGATATATTTCTAAAGTGAATTGAATACGTGTTTGAGGAAAAGAAGAAGCACCCGCTTCTCACCTGGTTGACGCAAACGATGCAGTTAACAGGTCATGATTTGATTATTTGGATCTTTCTGAATTAGTCTATCAGTGTGGGTGCAGCATGCATCCACACTTTTTTATTATGATTATATCCTGTAAGCGAGTTGTGAGCGTGACCGAATTGATTCAAATATTCGTATTCGCCAATATCTTTGGAGGTGGCTAACTATTAGTAAAGACGCGATGGTAAACGAGGGCATCCGAGCCCGTGAAGTTCGTCTTATTGACCAAAACGGAGAACAACTTGGAATTAAAACGAAACTCGAAGCATTGGAAATTGCCGCTCGTGTAAATCTTGATCTAGTTTTAGTTGCTGCAAATGCAAAGCCTCCGGTAGCCCGGATTATGGACTACGGAAAACACCGCTTCGAGCAGCAAAAGAAAGACAAGGAAGCACGTAAAAATCAAAAAGTTATCAGTCTTAAAGAGGTTCGTTTGAGCCCGACGATTGAAGAACATGATTTCAATACTAAGCTTCGCAACGGTATTAAATTCCTTGAAAAAGGCGATAAAGTAAAAGCTTCTATCCGTTTCAAAGGACGTGCTATTACACATAAGGAAATTGGTCAACGTGTACTCGTTCGTTTTTCTGAAGCATGTAAAGAAGTGGCTACAATCGAGCAACATCCAAAAATGGACGGACGCAGCATGTTCATTATCTTAGCACCAAAAGCCGAAAAGTAATTGTAAAGTAATTTGTAATGAGGAGGAATACCTTATGCCTAAAATGAAAACTCACCGCGGATCTGCTAAACGTTTCAAAAAGACTGGATCCGGCAAACTTAAGCGTTCTAACGCTTACACAAGCCATTTATTTGCTAACAAATCTACTAAGCAAAAGCGTAAGCTTCGCAAAGCTAGCCTTGTAAGCAAAGGTGACTTCAAACGTATTCGTCATATGCTAGACAATATTAAATAAGTTCGATTTATCGAGTTAAATAGGAGGGAAATAACATGCCACGTGTAAAAGGCGGTACTGTTACTCGCAAACGTCGTAAAAAGGTAATAAAATTAGCTAAAGGTTACTATGGCGCGAAACATATTCTTTTCAAAGTAGCTAACCAACAAGTAATGAAGTCAGGAAACTATGCTTTCCGTGACCGTCGTCAGAAAAAACGTGATTTCCGCAAACTTTGGATTACTCGTATCAACGCTGCAGCTCGCATCAACGGTCTTTCTTATAGCCGTTTAATGCATGGCTTAAAGCTTGCTGGTATCGAAGTAAACCGCAAAATGCTTGCTGATCTTGCTGTTGCTGACGAACAAGCTTTTGCTCAATTAGCAACTGCTGCTAAACAACAATTAGACAAATAAGTCTGACTGATATCAGCCACTCTCTTTTTCAAGAGGGTGGCTTTTTACATATTTAAAGGGGGAGAGAGGAATGCAAGGAGTTTGGATCATACTTGCCTTTATGTTTATCATTAACATCGTAGGCTTTGTCATAATGGGAGTCGACAAAAAGAGAGCACGCAATGGGAAGTATCGTATCAGCGAAAAGACACTCTGGTTTTGGGCAGTCATAGGTGGGGGAACTGGGACCTTTCTTGGAATGAAACATTTCCATCATAAAACGAAGCATACCTCCTTTAAGTGGGGACTGCCGGTTTTGATGGTCATCCAAATAGGGTTACTTATCAAGATCTTAATTCGATAGTCATATGTAGCTCGTTTAGTGTATATGCTTGTAGAAGCAACAAAGAGTAGCTGGGGGGAAAACATGAATGATAAACTGACACTTGTGATGAGCTACGTTCAATCCGGCAGCGTGTTTGCGCCATTAATCTTTATTACCTTTCATTTATTACGGCAATTTTTATTCATTCCTGTTATCGTGGTTTGCATGGCTGGCGGTGTTTTATTCGGTGCAGCATTTGGAACTATCTATTCCATAATCGGTTTGACGTTGTCCAGTATGGCCTTTTATATTGTAATAGGTAAATTTCCGAAAACGAAGGATAAGCTTCTACGACTTAAAAATAAGCTGTTTGGAAACCGAAAGCTTAACAGCCGACAAATTGCGGTGCTGAGGCTTATTCCGTTTATACACTTTTATTTATTGTCGCTTTGCTTGTTGGAATCCAATAAAGGGTTGAAAAACTATTTTTATTTATCCTTCATGACGAATATCCCTGTAGCCTTCGTATATACAGTGTTTGGCCATTATATTGCAGATTTCAGCCCGACATTAATCGTCATTATTTTATTATCATTAACCTTATTGCTTTATTTATTAAGAGAAAAGCAGACGGTCGTTCCCTGGAAAGAATTTTTCCGCTCACATGATAAATAAAGGGCCTTGAGTGTAATTTCCTCAAGGCTCTTAAGTACGTAGTTGTAACACCACTCGATATGTTTTAGTTATCCAAAAATTCCTTTACAGGGCTTTTCCAATCAATCAAGGCATCCGGATATTGTTTTTTTATGGATGCTTCGATTTTTAAAAAGTCATTGCGCTTCAAACCTTTCAAATCGGCTATTTTCTTAGGCCAAATGAAGATGGAGATAACCTCGAAGGAGCGTTCCGTCGTTCCTAAATACTTTTCCCCTTCAAACATAACCCCATTGTACGTCAATAAAAAATTCTTGTGTATATTCTTTGTATCATCGAGCAGAAAGAAATTTTTCTGTTCATGTGCCAGCTCTAATTTTCGTTTTGGATTAAATAGGTATTTGATAGCCGTATATATTAAGAAGATGATGAGAGCCAAAATTAAGAACCGCAATATTAACACCATGTAGCTACCTCCCTAAACAGAGTGATTCCTTTCATTTACGTATGGGTTTTTAATAAGTTTCATTTATTTGTTATAATTTAAGGGATTAAGATAGAAAGTAGTGATAAAAGTGAACATAGCAAAATTGATGGACATGCAGGCGGCCTTAGATAAGCATATAGAGACAAAGCACGATCTGGGTGCAGAAAACTTGGTCGAGCGGAAGACTCTTGCTCTTTTAGTGGAGCTTGGGGAGCTGGCTAACGAAACGAGATGTTTTAAATTCTGGAGTCTTAAAGGTCCTTCGGATAAAGAAACGATTTTGGCTGAATACGTGGATGGCATTCACTTTATTTTGTCACTTGGGATTGAAAAGAGTTTTGTACCAAAAGTTCCATCGGCTTTCAAAATGGGTCATGTTGATTTAACGGCTCAATTCACTTTGATATACGGGTACATCAACGAGTTTCGTGTGCAATTAACAGAGTCCGCGTTTCAAAAGGTTTTTGCTGAATATCTACATTTAGGGAAGTTGCTAGGATTTTCCGCAGAGGATGTGGAAAATGCATACGTCACCAAAAATGAAGTGAATTACGAAAGACAAAAACAAGGCTATTAATTGTTTGTGCAACCGATATTTTGTATAATTATTCTTGTAGTGTAAAAAAGAGGGAGGTAAATGCATGGCTCAATTGGATGAAACTTTAAGGATGCTGAAAGATTTAACGGATGCTAAAGGCATTGCTGGAAATGAAAGTGAAGTAAGGAAAGTAATGGCTGAATACATAACCCCTTTCGCGGATGAAATATCGACTGATGGTTTGGGAAGTTTGATCGCTATGAAAACAGGTGATGAAAACGGTCCGAAAATCGTCGTTACTGGACATTTGGATGAAGTTGGTTTCATGATAACTCAAATTGATGATAAAGGATTTTTGCGTTTTCAGCCGGTAGGAGGCTGGTGGTCACAGGTGATGCTCGCTCAACGCGTGACGATCGTCACAAATAAAGGCGATGTAACTGGGGTTATCGGTTCAAAGCCGCCACATATTTTGTCAGCAGAAGCGAGGAAAAAGCCGGTAGAGATTAAAGATATGTTTATTGACATTGGTGCAACTAGCAAGGAAGAAGTAAAGGAATGGGGCGTTAAGCCGGGCGATATGGTTGTACCGTATTTTGAATTCACAGTCATGAATAATGAAAAAATGTTGCTTGCTAAAGCTTGGGACAACCGAATTGGCTGTGCAATCGCTATTGACGTCCTTAAACAGTTGAAAGATAGTGACCATCCGAATGTTGTATACGGGATTGGTGCAGTACAAGAAGAGGTTGGTCTACGTGGCTCTAAAACGTCAACGTTCAAAATTCAGCCGGATATTGGTTTTGCCGTTGATGTCGGTATAGCTGGTGATACACCAGGTGTAACCGATAAAGAAGCGATGAGTAAAATGGGTGAAGGTCCGCAAATCGTTATATATGATGCATCGATGGTAGCTCATAAAGGACTGCGGGATTTCGTTACCAACACGGCTGACGAAATGAACATTCCTTATCAATATGAATCGATTCCAGGCGGTGGAACGGATGCAGGTTCCATTCACTTAACAGCAAATGGAGTTCCTGCACTGGCAATTACGATTGCAACACGCTACATTCATTCACATGCGGCAATGCTTCATCGTGATGATTATGAAAATGCAGTTAAACTAATTGTCGAAGTGATCAAACGCCTCGACCGTGAAGCAGTGGACCGTATTATTTACGAATAACATAGAGAAATTTAGAAAAGGAGAGGCTCCTTTAAAGGGCCTCTCCTTTTTCATTGATAGTTACTTATCCTCGACAATTATATAGACGGCTTTAATTGGACCATGAACACCAACGACAAGGTCCATTTCGATATCAGCGGAATTGCTCGGTCCGGTTATGAAATTAATGCAGGAAGGAACGACTTCACCGCGATTAACTTTAGAACGAATGGCAGCTGCAGCTTGTGTCATTCGCGGAACGATGGTGCTCTTTGGGATAATGGAAACATGACAAGCGGGCAGGAAGCTGATGGAACGGCCATGGTTCTTACCGCTAAATAAGACGACGGTCGCTGATTCCGCAAGTGTTATTTCACTGAATGTAATTCCGATATTAGCACTTTCTGCCAGTTCGATATTTTTTTTCCCTGCTTGATGGTCCCAAACGTGGACACCTTTTTCATTCAGCACATCAACTAACTGATAGTCAGAGAATCGATTATCTTTTGGAATGATTAATTGTCCATTTCCAAGTTCCTCAATCACCTGTTTTAAAAGGTGTGCAACTTGCTTTGAGTCGGTAAGGTGAAACTGCGTATGGACCCGTTTGCACTGCTCCTGTAATTCGTTGACAAGATCATCTGGTGTCGCATGTTTCAAAACCTCGAATTGGGGAGCGTGCTTCCAAACAGGACGGGTTATGCCTTCGGTTATAGGAGCTCTTCCTAGGTTTTTGGCAATTTTATTTAAAAACGTGCCTTCATTTTGGATAGTTCCAGTCATGATGGTTTCCCTCCTGTCTCGCGATTTTTAAACCAGTCCCGAAAGCTTTCTTTACTAGGAGCTGGGAATTCACGGCTTTCGGTCCAAGTTTTAAGTGGTCCGGGACCTTTTGAGATGATATCTCCCGTTTTAAAAGGGGACATAGCTGAAGGGGCCATTTTTGAACCAAACTTATAAAGCATTGGAGAAGCGGCGCCGATTCCGAATGCCTTCATTGCCATCTTTTCAGAGAAGGGAGCCATTTTTTCCTTTTCTACGATGACTTCACGATGCTTTCTTAGCAGATCATGCAGAGGGATTTTTACCGGACAGGCATCGGTACAAGCTGCACAAAGAGTTGATGCATAAGGTAGTTCTTTAAAATCATCATAGCCACCAAGTAATGGTGAAAGCACAGCACCAATTGGACCCGGATAAATGGAACCATAGGAATGGCCGCCAACCTGGCGATAGACCGGGCAGACATTGATACAGGCTGCACAGCGAATGCATTGGAGAACAGATTGAAACTCAGTTCCTAAAATAGAAGAGCGGCCATTATCGACGATGACAAGGTGGAATTCCTCAGGTCCGTCGACATCCCCTTCATCACGTGGACCGGTAAGTGCGGTAATGTAGCTGGTCAATCTTTGACCGACCGCGCTTCTTGTCAATAAACTGACAAGAACTTCAAATTCATCGAATGTAGGTACAAGCCGTTCCATCCCCATCACGGTAATTTGCGTTTTTGGCAGGGCCGTGACTAAATCAGCGTTTCCCTCATTCGTTACCAAACCAATCGAGCCAGTTTCTGCAATCGCAAAATTACAGCCGGTAATGCCAACATCCGCACTTAAGAAATCTTTCCGAAGAATACCCCGGACATGAGCGGTAAGCTCCTCCGGATTTTCGGTTTTCGTATAGGCAAGCTTCTCTTTAAAAACATCCCTTATTTGTTCTTTGTTTTTATGGAGAGCAGGCGCGACGATATGGGAAGGCGGATCATGATCATCAACTTGTAAAATGTACTCACCGAGGTCTGTTTCAACGACATCAAGTCCAACAGCTTCAAGAGTGGCATTTAAATTAATTTCTTCCGTGACCATCGATTTGGATTTCACGACTTTTTTGGCATTCTTTTTTACGATAACGTCCTTAATGTATCCGCTTGCTTCTTCAGCTGTTTCAGCAAAAAAGACATGACCTCCTCGTTTCGAAACATTTTCTGCAAGCTGATGCAAATAGAAATCAAGGTTGCTAAGCACATGCTGTCGGATTTCTTCCCCAAGGGACCGCCAATCCTCCCAGCTTCCCAACTCATCAACGGCAGTCAGCCGCCGTCCGTGTAATCGTTCTTGGGCACTCGATACCGCCAGTCGCATAAAATCATTATGTATTCCTTCATCCACTCGGTCTTTAAACTTGGCAGAGCTGGTTTTCATAGCCATGGTTTATCCCTCCTCGCTTTCCTTAAATACTATTCAATACTTCGGCAATATGTAGAACTTTAATAGGTTGACCCTTACGTTGGATACGTCCGCCGATATTCATTAAACATCCTGCATCGCCGCCAATTAAAAAGTCGGCTCCGGTATCTTCAATATTGCAGACTTTTTCCTCGACCATTTGTTCGGATATATCCCCCATCTTAACTGAAAAGGTTCCCCCGAATCCGCAGCAATTTTGAGCGTCCGGAAGAGGTGTCATTTCCAGTCCTTTAACATGGCTTAACAAAATGGCTGGGGCTTCTTTCACTTTAAGAAGCCGAGTCATATGACAGGAAGCATGATAAGTCGCTTTTCCTTCAAATGTTGCGCCAACATCAGTTACCTTTAGAACGTTCACGATGAATTGGGTCAATTCATATGTTTTTGCCGCCAATGCAGCAGCCTTCGTTTCCCATTCAGCATCGCCTTTAAAAAGGACTGGATATTCTTTGAACATAGCCGCACAGGAACCTGAGGGGGTTACTATATATTCAGCATCCTCGAACGTTTGGATCATCTTTTTCATAGCTTCCTTTGATTCCTTTGTATACCCGCTATTGTATGCCGGCTGTCCACAGCAAATCTGCGATTCTGGAAAATCAATCTCACAGCCTAATCTCTCGAGTAGTTCTACTGTTGCTTTTCCGACATTGGATTGAAACAAATCAACTAAACAAGTTGCAAAGAGAGTTACTTTCAATTTGGTCTCCTCCTTTTTTAAAATAGGTTAACAGGTCATCCGATGACTAGATAATAGAAAAAGGAAATGGTTTAAAGAAAATACCAATTTCCAGGATTATAAATGAAGAAATCGTTTTCAAAATAATATACCAATTTTCTCCTTGGTTGTATAGAGTATTTTTGAAATTTAATGAATAATCAAATATTTGTTTGCTGATTAGTGAGGATGACTTTATCTAATGATTCCTCAACGTTTTGAAGGTGAAAAAGCATAGCGTTGCGGGCTCTTGCTTCGTCTTGCGCCACAATCGCGTCATAAATCTTCGCATGCTGTTGGTAAAGTCGTTTAAGTGTCATTTCTTCGGAATATAGAGCAATTCGCCGAATATCACGCATCTTTTCCGTCATTAACTCTGAAACGTGATGCATCAGCGTAATGAGCAATTCATTTTGGGAAGCGTTTGCGACTGCGACATGAAAGGCTATATCAGCTTTATCACTCAGTTCTTCATCTTCAGTCACCTTTTCCATTTCAGAAAGCCTGAACTCAAGCTCAGCAAGATGTTCATTTGTTCGTTTCTTCGCAGCCACTTCAGCCGCTCCTGACTCAAGGATTTTCCGAACCTCTAGCAAATGCTTGATATTGTCCTTATCCATCAAAAGAGCAGCAGTTAATGGGAGGTTCATGATGCTAGGGTCAAATGTTTTAACAAATGTTCCTTCTCCTTGTTTGATTTCAATGAGTCCCATTGAACTTAATGCACTTAATGCTTCACGGATTGCCGGTCGTCCGACTTGGAAATTTTCCGCAAGCTGTTGAATGGAGTCTAATTGTTCACCTGGTTTCAGGGTGCCTGACCGAATCATTTCATAAAGTTCTTCGCTGACTTCTTCATAAATTTTTTTCGGTTTAATTTTTTTATATACCAAGTAGTTAACACCTCTATTTTCTATGAGTTTCTCTGGTTAATATTATATAACACAAACGATCTTTCTCACTTGTGTAAGATTAAAAATCTAAAAAAAATCTTGATTTTATATTTTTTATCATTTAATTTAAATAAATACTCATCAAGTCATCAGATGACTTTGAATATTTAGACATGTAAGGGTTTTCACCTGATACATAATTTCTGAAATTTTTAAAAATTAAGCAAAAGGAGTCGAAATGAATGACATGGACACAAAACTTTACGCCGATTATCGATAATTTAGTCGTATCTTCCATTGCAGCACTTATCCCAATTATTTACTTTTTCTGGGCTCTTACGATCAAGCGAATGAAAGGGTATATTGCTGGTCTTACGACGTTGCTAGTGGCCCTTGCAGTTGCCGTTTTTGTGTATGGAATGCCAGCAGGAAAGGCCGTAATGTCTGCTTCGCAAGGGGCGGTGTACGGGCTACTGCCAATTGGATGGATTATTATCACTTCAGTATTTTTGTACAAAATGACAATTAAAAGCGGACAATTCAATATTATTCGATCTTCGGTTCTTTCGCTTACCGAAGACCGCCGCCTTCAGGCTCTATTGGTTGCGTTTTCTTTCGGGGCCTTTTTAGAAGGGGCTGCTGGATTTGGAGCACCGGTTGCGATTTCCGCAGCACTTTTAGTAGGTCTTGGGTTTAACCCGCTATATGCAGCTGGCATTTGTTTAATTGCCAACACAGCTCCGGTCGCATTTGGGGCCGTTGGAATACCGATTATTGCTATGGAAGGGCCTACGGGGATTGCTGCCATGGAGATTTCAAAAATGGTCGGTCGCCAACTGCCATTCCTTTCAGCGTTCATTCCTCTGTACCTCATTTTGATTATGACTGGGTGGAAACGATCGCTTGAGGTTATGCCAGCTATCTTGGTTTCTGGTCTATCCTTTGCAATTACCCAATACTTTAGCTCGAATTTTCTTGGACCTGAGTTACCGGATATCCTTTCTGCTCTAGTGTCACTTTTTGCTTTAGCAATCTTCCTGAAATTTTGGAAGCCTAAAACAATCTTCCGGTTTGCGTCTGAAGAAACTGCAGCAGCTGTTGAACCATTGGATGATTCAGTGGAAGTGGAAAAAAGGTATACGAAATGGCAAATATTCCATGCATGGTCACCATTCCTTTTGTTAACGCTTTTCATAACGATATGGGGGATGAATCCAATAAAACCTGCGCTCTCTGGACATTATGAAGGTGACAATATGTTACTGAGCGGCATCAATGAAATTGGAAAACTATTAACCTTCCAAATTGAAGTACCAAGTCTGCATAACGAGATTATCGGGAGCAATGGATTACCGATTGCCGCTTTCTTCAAAATAGAATTGCTCGGGGCAGCGGGTACAGCTATATTACTGGCTGCAATCGTTACGAAGTTTATTGCACACATCTCTACAAAAGTTTTCTTTAACACTTTTGCCGAAGCAATGAAAGAGTTGGCAAAACCAATCTTGATGATTTCTTCTGTTGTGGCTTTTGCGTACGTAACGAATGCTTCTGGCATGTCGACAACATTAGGAATGACACTTGCAAAATCAGGGGATTTGTTTCCGTTCTTTGCACCGGTTCTCGGTTGGCTAGGGGTGTTTATTACTGGATCCGATACATCTGCTAATCTCTTATTTGGCAGTCTTCAGAAAGTTACAGCACTTAAGGTAGGGATGGAACCGGTTCTGGCACTTGCGGCGAACTCATCCGGAGGGGTTACCGGTAAAATGATCTCGCCTCAATCGATTGCCATTGCTTGTGCTGCTGTAGGATTGGCAGGCAGGGAATCAGAATTATTGAGATTCACGATTAAACATAGCTTGTTCTTATTGCTGCTTGTTTGTATAATTACTTTCTTGCAAAATGGCGTCCTATCCTGGATGATTCCATAATTTGAATGAGGCTCTCCCTTTTGAAAAGGGAGAGTCCTCTATGCTTTTATAATCTTATACGAAGGGAGGCAACTTATGCATTTAGCAGCTGTGGCAGAAAAATTAGTTCATGAGGTTCGAAAGTTGATTGATGAGGAAATCATCATTATTAATCATGCTGGAACGATTATCGCCAGCACGGATAAAAGTCGTATTGGTTCCTACCATGAAGGAGCCATCCATGCTTTTAAAAACCGTGAGAAACTGATTATCAATAAACAAGATGAACAACATTGGAAAGGGGTAAAGGCGGGAATCAACCTGCCCATTTTTTTTAATCAGGAAGCCGTTTGTGTAATTGGTATTACCGGTGATCCCAAACAGGTTTCTCCATATGCAGAACTTTTAAAAAAGATGACGGAGATGTTTATTCAGGAAAGCTACCATATCGAACAAGAAGAATCGCAGTCCCGCCTGATGGAATTCTTTGTGTTTGAATGGCATCAGCTTCAAAGGTTCAATGAGTCTTTCCTTCAGAAGGCAAAGCTGCTGGGAATTGATGTTATGGTTGACCGAATTATCATTCTTGGTGAATTTCAGACAGAAAAAATCATTGAACAGCATGTGTGGAGGACGCTGCAGATTTACATAAGGCAGCAGCACCCAAAGGACATCGTAGTTCGTTGGGGAAGGAACCAGTTCGTCATTCTTTCATTAGCTGATTTTATCGGTTCAAAAACCCACCAATTAACGAAATTAAGCCAATTGCAAAAAAAACTTGAGGAAAGTTCCGGATATAAAGTGAGCGTGGGGGTTAGTTCACGTTCACCAGGTTCCGCATTTAGACAAGCCTTTTTTAAAGCAGAACGGTCCTTGAAAATTGCGCTTTCTTCATCGAATATTGTATTTGATGAGGACTTGAAGCTCGAAGTCCTGCTCGATGAAGTTACCCCTGAAACAAGAAAGGAATATTTAACCCGGACAATTGAGAACCTACTTCTTAACGAGGAGTTACTTAAAACGCTGTCCATGTATTTTTCCTGTGATCTTTCTTTGAAAGAAACCGCTGCAGCCCTGCATATACACATTAATACTCTCCATTACAGGCTCAAACGTATAGAAGAGTTGACCCAATTAAATCCTAGGAAGCTGTCAGATTTAGTCACTATGTATCTAGCTGTACAAATTTTAGATAAACATACAAATAAATAATATTAAATGCCAGAAAGTCTATATGTTCATACATAGAAGATGGACTGGCTTTTTTCTATACTTAAACTACATAAAAAATTCGTGAACTATTTTTATTACATAAGGGGGATGTATATGTTAGCAAAACAGGTTAAGCAACAACTACTGAGCATTGTTGGTCCGGAAAATTACGATGATTCTAAAGTGGAATGCCTTGTTTATTCATACGATGCAACGCCGGGATATCAATCGATGCCGGATGCCGTTATTAAACCAGGGTGCACGAATGAAGTGGCCGCAATCGTCAAAGTTTGTAATGAACACAAAGTTCCTATCATTCCACGCGGCTCGGGAACGAATTTGAGCGGAGGCACATGCCCGACTGAAGGGGGCCTTGTCCTTTTATTTAATCGGATGAATTCATTGCTTGAAATAGACGAGGAAAACTTAACGGCTACGGTCCAGCCTGGGCTTATCACATTGGATTTGATTTCTGCGGTTGAAAAGAAGGGCTTATTTTATCCGCCCGATCCAAGTTCGATGAAGATTTCCACAATTGGCGGCAATATAAATGAGAACTCTGGTGGATTACGAGGTTTAAAATACGGGGTCACTCGTGATTATGTTATCGGGCTTGAAGTAGTTCTTCCGAATGGGGACATCATTCGAACAGGAGGAAAGCTTGCCAAGGATGTAGCCGGTTATGATTTAACAAAGCTGTTTGTTGGCTCAGAAGGCACACTTGGTATCGTAACGGAAGCGATCTTAAAACTGATTCCCATTCCGGAAACGACAAAGACCATGCTTGCTTTATATCAAGACCTGGATGCTGCGGCCCAATCTGTGGCTAAAATCATTTCAAATAAAATCATTCCAGTCACCCTTGAATTTCTTGATCGGCCAACCTTGATAGTGGTTGAGGATTTCGCGAAAATCGGTTTGCCTACCAATGTGGAAGCAGTTCTCCTAATCGAACAGGATGGACCGCCAGAAGTTGTAGAACGTGATATGAAAAGAATGGCGGATATCTGTCTAGAGGAAAAAGCTGTCTCTGTTGAAATTGCTGAAACGGAACTCGATGCAGTGGCCTTGAAAACGGCGAGACGGACAGCTCTTTCTGCACTCGCACGTTTGAAACCTACGACAATTTTAGAGGACGCTACAGTACCACGTTCGGAAATTGCCAAAATGGTTAGAGCCATTAATGAAATCGCTACTAAACATAATGTGAACATTTGTACATTTGGTCATGCTGGGGATGGAAATCTTCACCCAACGTGTATTACTGATGCCCGTGATCATGACGAAATGGAGAGAGTAGAGCTTGCCTTTGCCGACATTTTTGCTGTGGCTATTGACCTTGGAGGCACGGTTACCGGTGAACATGGAGTTGGAGCCATGAAGGCCCCTTACCTTGAATGGAAGCTGAAAAAAGAGGGCATTGCCGCGATGAAGGGAATTAAACAGGCATTCGATCCGAATAACATCATGAATCCAGGCAAGGTATTCGCCAAAGAAAGTAGGAAAAGGGTGGTGGTGTCATCGTGACGACAGTCCAAGAGAGGGAAATCATTGCCGACCAATTTGCGGAGAAAATGAATGAGGATGAATTGCTTAATTGTATGCGTTGCGGCTTTTGCTTACCCCATTGCCCGACATATATTGAATCAGGATTAAAGGAATCCCATTCACCAAGGGGCCGTATTGCACTTATGAAAGCGGTGACGGATGGCTTGATTGAACCGGATGAAGATGTAGAGCGTTCTTTAAGCCTTTGCCTCGGCTGTAGGGCATGTGAGCCAGTCTGTCCTTCCGGTGTTAAATATGGACATCTACTAGAAGAAGCGAGGGATATCATCCATCAGAATAAAAAACACAGTCTTCCAGTAAAAGCGATGCGTAAGGCGGCTTTTAACGGATTATTTCCTCATCAAGAGCGGATGCAGAACATGACAAGTTTACTGGGCTTTTACCAGCGTTCTGGTCTTCAGTACATTGCTCGTAAAACTGGTGTCCTAAGCATCCTTCCGGATAATCTTGCGAACATGGAAAAAGTGCTGCCGAAAGTTCCCAAAAAATCCGAAATGAAAAATCGGCCAACAGAGCTGCCTGCGATAGGAAATCCGGTCAAAAAGGTAGCCTTCTTTTCCGGCTGTTTAATGGATACAATGTTTTTGGATACAAACAAGGCTACACTAAAACTTCTGCAGCTGGCTGGATGTGAAATCGTAATCCCGAAAGCCCAGGCTTGTTGCGGAGCCCTGCATGGTCATAGTGGTGAAAAAGAAGGCGCAAAACAACTAGCCAAGCGTAATATTGAAGCGTTTGAAGCGGACGAAGTCGATTATATTATTACAAATGCCGGCGGTTGTGGAGCATTCCTTATTGATTATGATCATTTGCTTCAAGATGAGCCGGAGTGGTACGAACGGGCCATTACTTTTAAAAACAAAATGAAAGATATCAGCGAAATTCTTGTGGATTTACGTTTTCAGGAAAAAGTTCGCTTGAAACTGCCCTCACAGTCAGTGACATATCAAGATTCCTGTCACTTACGGAATGTGATGAAAACTTCAAAGGCGCCGAGAATTCTCCTTCAATCGATAGAAGGAATTGATTTTAGGGAAATGAAAGATGCCGATCGTTGCTGCGGCTCAGCTGGGATTTATAATATTGTAGAATCAGAGATGTCTATGAAAATTCTCGATTCGAAAATGGAACACACTAAATCGACACAGGCAGATATTGTTGTTACAGCAAATCCTGGTTGTTTGCTACAAATGCAATTGGGAATCGAAAGAGAAAACTTGAGCGAGTGTACGAAAGCGGTTCATATTGTGGATCTGCTTTTAGAGGCTGTTGTTTTATAGTAGAAGAAAGCGGATGTATTGATTGACTTCAAGTAGTTAATGAAAGTATATAAATGGTATTATTTGGGTAAATGTTAAAATTCAATAAATGAGTAAACCCTTGCTGTGGCTTGGTTTCAAGTAAAATGCCGTTCTGTTTTGAGAAAAAATTGTAATGATATAATCAAAAATGAAATATTACATCCTCGTTTACTTAGGGACCTAGAGGGTAGAGTTTATATATAACATCCACTCAACAAAACCTAAGGAGGAATGAAACATGAATAAAACAGTATATGGTGTATATGAATCGAATGCAGAAGTAATCCAAGCAATTAATGCACTTAAGGCTAAGGGCTTTGAGGGAGACGATATTTTGGTTGTTGCAGACAAGGAAGAGACATTAGATTTTACGAATCATCAACGAGAAACTGATGTGCATACGATGACAAATGTTCCAAACGACGAATCCTTTATGGACAAGGTAGCACGTTTCTTCATGCCAGATAATACGGCTGATCTTTCAACCAGGTTAGCGGATGCAGGGCTTTCTAACAGTGAAGCGGCAGAGCATGTCTATGATGTAGAACAAGGGAAAGTTCTAGTTCTTGTAGAAGAGGGAGAAGGACATCTGGGAACGTCACGAAACAAATTCACTACCGGAGCAAGAGGTGTTGGAACGTCAGGAACAACGCTGGATACGAACTCAGCTAACCCCCTTTATAACGGTACCGAAAAAACGGATGCATTAAATAAAGACGACGTTTATGGAGTAAATGGACGAGGCCGTGAGGATAGTTTGGAAACAAGCAGTATTAATGAAGGGGAAACATTGCGTATCCCAGTTGTAGATGAAAAGTTGGAAGGATCGAAAATACCAGTTGTCACAGATGAAATTGTTATCAAGAAGCATGCTGTACAAGAAACTGAACAAGTCCAGGATACCTTCAAAAAAGAAGATATCCAGCTTGATAGTACTGAAGATACAATCGTACATGAAAAAAAGGCAACTGACCGAAGAAAAGAGCGCTTCTAAAAGAGTAATAAAAAGAGCCTGCAGTTTTTAAACTGCAGGCTCTTTTTATCCTAATTCTTTTTACAAGAGGGAATTTTAGAAAACCGCTTTTGGAGTAAGTCATCATTTGTTTAATTTGGGGCCATCCGGGTATAAATACACATAAGATTCAAATCGGAATTATCAAAGGAGGAAGAAGCATGGGAATAACATTATATGGTGTTTTTGATTCTAATCCGGAAGTTATTAAGGAAATACAAACTCTCAAAGTAAAGGGAGTTCGTGATGAAGAAATAACCGTAATAGCAGATAAAAAAGAAGATTTGAATTTTGGGAATGAAAAGCAGGAATCGGATGTAGACGTCATTACGAATTCATATAAGGATTCTTTTATTGAAAAGGTCAAACACTTTTTCTTAAACGAAGGATCTGGAGACATGAGGAGCCGGCTAGGAGATATGGGACTTGCCGATAGTGAAGCCACTGCTTATATAAACGAAATTCAAGCTGGGAAATTCCTGATTCTCCTGAATGAATCAGAAACCATATCACCGGAGGAAGTAGTAACTACCGACACCATGCAAAAAGCGGACAGGCTTACCGCAGAGAACCCACTTAAAACAGGCATGATGAATAATCCGGACCCTAACCTTTTCCCGGAAACAACAGCTAATGCTTATCAAACAAGGGAAGTAGAAGCCCAGCCTGGAAAAAGCGAAGAGCTTCATGGGAATTCTGCCAACTTATTTGAAAATCAATACCTGAACACGAATCGAGCTGAAGAACGAGAAATAAAGGCGAACTCCACCGAAAAATATAAGGTGGAAAAGCCTGGGGATTATGATGGAACACTAGCGAGCGACCCCAATGTAGACCCATTTTCTGTTGATACTAAAAAAGCACTGGATACAGCAGGGGCACTGGATCGGACTATGAACCCGAATGTTGAAAGTGTGCAGCAAGAAGAAAAGGAAAAGGATATCATGAGAGATGAATACATCAAAAATCGAGTTAACACCGATAATCTGTAAGACGCAAAATAACAGCCTGCGCAAGGCTGTTATTTTTTTAAGGAATGGGTGGAAATCCTTTTATGCAAAGGATTCCTTTAATGATTGGTTAGGATTTCTCATTAGACAATTTGCTTGTTTATTGATCAAGCCGCAAGGTATAATTACAAAGGAATTTATTCTAAGTAGAGTAACAAGGAGGGGGAGAAACATGGAAAAAAACGTATATGGTGTTTTTGACTCTAATCCGGAACTACTTGCTGCAATTCAAGAATTACAAGCTAAAGGCGTTACTGGCCCCCAAATGACAGTAGCAGCTAATATAAAAAATGATGTGCAGCTTGGAAATGAACATACGGATATCCTGATCATCGCCAATCAGGATAAGGAGGACACTCTTTTTTTAAGAATCTTCCACTACTTCACAGATGAAGGATCTGGAGATTTACGCAGCTTTTTCACGAAATACGGCTACTCTTATGATGAGACAAAAGCGATGCTTGAAGAAGTGAGCGCAAAAAAATTCATCTTGCTGCTCGATGAAGAAGTATCTATCGATGAACTAAAGTCAGGCTTTGATAAAGTAGTGCCGAAGTAAGCGAATACAAAAAAATAACAGCCTGCGAGGGCTGTTATTTTTTTAATCCTGATTCGAGAACAGTAATCATTTCATGTTTTTCCTGCTCAGATGAATTTTGCCAAATGACCTCGAATAATACGCCCAATCCAGGAAGCATTTTTTCCTCGCCATTCTGAATTGCATCGACAATCGTGTCTTCTAGCTGCTCTTGAGTATTCCCGGTTACGTTTTGAATGATCGCATTCCTTAGGTTTAAATTCACATTTATTCCTCCTCTTACACATAATGACTCACATTAATAGCATTTCACAAACTGGCATGCAATATGTATGTAAATTGCGTTATAATAGGACAATCAGTGTAAAGTTAAAGGAGCGTTTACCCTTGAAATATATTGAATCCGTAAAAAACCCGCAAGTGAAGCAATGGAAAAAGCTATTGACGAAGAAAGAGCGCGACAAAACAGGGAAATATTTAGTCGAAGGCTTTCACCTCGTTGAAGAAGCGTTAAAAGAAGAAATCGTCATTGAAGTGATTGTTAATGAAGAAACAGAAATGCCTGCCCATTTTACACTAGAAGGCACAGAAGTCATTTATGTTAAAAATGATATTATGAAAGCGATTTGTGATACAGAGACCCCTCAGGGAATTGCAGCTGTATGTGAGCAGAAATCAATTAGTATGGCGTCCATTAATCCGGATAAACTATTGTTGATAGATGCGGTACAGGATCCAGGGAATCTCGGAACGATGATTCGGACGGCAGATGCGGCTGGAATTGATGCTGTCATTCTCGGCGAAGGCTGTGCAGATCTGTATAATCCGAAAGTGGTCCGTTCGACGCAAGGAAGCCTGTTTCATATGCCTGTCATCAAAGGAAACCTTTCTGAAATCATCGATGAATTGAAGCAAAAAGGCACACCGGTTTACGGCACAGCCCTTGAAGGAGCCTCGCCATTTGAAGAAGTGGAAAAGTCCTCTCGATTTGCTTTGCTTGTTGGTAATGAAGGACAGGGAGTAGCAAAGGGATTGCTAGAGAAAACTACGAAAAACCTCTATATTCCTATCTACGGGAAAAGCGAATCTCTTAATGTAGGGATTGCGGCTGGGATTTTAATGTACCATTTACGAAAATCAATTTGAAACGGCTGACGAATTATAATATAATAAAACAGAATTTTATAATGAAAACAACGATGACAAAGAGTAGTAACTTAAGATATCCATAACCAGGGAAAAAATGCCGTGACTGAAAGCATTTTTATGGCGCTGCTTAAGGGAATTCACCTTTCGAGTTGGCATTGGGAAGACATAGGGTCCGAAAAATGTTCCGGTGAAGAGCCGTTATTTTTATGAAGTGAGTGCGAAGTTTTTTTGCTTGTGCACTAATAAGGGTGGTACCGCGATACATAAACCTCGTCCCTTTCTGGGATTGGGGTTTTTTTGTGTTTATTTTTACAAAAGGAAAATAAAGGAGGAAGACATGATGCAGGAACGTTTACTAGAACTGCAGGAAGAAGCGTTGCAAAAAGTTGCCGCAGCTTCCGAACTAAAGGAACTGAATGAAGTCCGTGTTTCTTATTTAGGGAAAAAAGGACCTATCACTGAGGTATTGCGTGGCATGGGTAAATTGTCAGCGGAGGAACGGCCGAAAATCGGTGCTCTTGCTAATGATGTTCGTGAAGCAATCGCTTCAAAAATTGAGGAGAAACAAAAAGCTCTTGAAACAGCTGCTGTCAATGCAAAGCTAGCAACAGAAACCATTGATGTTACACTTCCAGGACGACCGGTTAACAAGGGGAATCTTCACCCATTAACACGTGTTGTAGAAGAAATTGAAGATTTATTCATCGGTATGGGTTACACAGTTGCAGAAGGTCCAGAAGTCGAAAGCGACTACTACAATTTTGAGGCATTAAACCTGCCGAAAAGCCATCCGGCACGTGATATGCAGGACTCTTTCTACATCACAGATGAAATCCTAATGCGTACACACACTTCACCGGTACAAGCTAGAACGATGGAAAAACATAAAGGCCAAGGCCCTGTTAAAATTATTTGCCCTGGTAAAGTATATCGCCGTGATAACGATGACGCGACACACTCCCATCAATTCCAACAAATTGAAGGCCTGGTCATCGATGAAAACATCAGCATGAGCGACCTGAAAGGTACGCTTGACGTGTTTGCGAAAAAAGTATTTGGTCAAGACCGTGAAATCCGTCTTCGTCCAAGTTTCTTCCCATTTACAGAACCATCTGTTGAAGTTGATATTTCTTGTAAAATCTGCGGTGGAAAAGGCTGCAGCGTCTGTAAACAAACAGGCTGGATTGAAGTGCTGGGCGGCGGGATTGTTCACCCGAACGTACTTGAAATGGCTGGATTCGATTCGGAAAAATACTCAGGATTCGCTTTTGGAATCGGTGTGGAACGAATCGCAATGTTGAAATACGGTGTGGATGATATCCGTCACTTCTATACAAATGATGTTCGTTTCTTAAAACAATTCCATCATCACGAAGCATAAATTTTATTTTAAAAAGGAGGACCTACCATGTTTGTGTCATATAAATGGTTGCAAGATTATGTAGACCTTTCCGGCATCAATGCAACAGAGCTTGCTGACAAAATCACAAAAAGCGGTATTGAGGTTGAAGGGGTAGAAAAGAAAAGTGAAGGGCTTAAAGGAGTTGTCATCGGACATGTACTTGAACGTGAACAGCATCCAAATGCCGATAAATTGAATAAATGTCTAGTCGATATCGGGTCAGAATATCCCGTTCAAATCATTTGTGGTGCACCGAATGTCGATAAAGGTCAAAAAGTCGCAGTGGCTACTGTCGGCGCTGTGCTTCCGGGCAACTTCAAAATTAAGAAAGCAAAACTTCGCGGAGAAGAATCGCACGGTATGATTTGTTCGCTTCAAGAATTGGGTTTTGAATCCAAGCTTGTGTCTAAAGACTATGCAACAGGCATCTTCGTGTTTCCAAATGATGCGGAAGTAGGTAAAGATGCATTAGAAGAGCTTGGCTTAAGCGATGAAGTGCTGGAACTTGGCTTAACCCCAAACCGCTCTGACGCTTTGAGCATGCTTGGTGTTGCCTACGAAGTAGGGGCTATTCTTGGTCGGGAAGTAAAATGGCCGGTTATCGAGAATGAAGAAGCAGCTGAAAAAGCATCAGATTATATTAGTGTCAAAGTGGAAGCGAAAGCAGATAATCCATTATACATCGCTAAAATCATCAAAGATGTAAAAGTCGGTCCGTCACCGCTTTGGATGCAGACTCGCCTTATGTCTGCAGGTATTCGTCCGCATAATAACGTAGTCGATATTACGAACTACATTTTGCTTGAATATGGTCAACCGCTACATGCATTTGATTATGATCGTTTTGGTTCAAAAGAAATTGTCATTCGCAGAGCAAAAGATGCAGAAAAAGTGGTCACATTGGATGAAACGGAACGTACTTTGACACCTGAACATTTAGTAATCACCAATGGCAACGAGCCGGTTGCAATTGCTGGAGTGATGGGCGGAGCTAATTCCGAAGTGAAAAATGATACAACGAATATAATTATTGAAAGTGCTTATTTTGCCGGTACCGTTGTTCGTAAAGCTTCAAAAGACCACGGTTTACGCAGTGAAGCCAGTGCCCGTTTTGAAAAAGGAGTCGATCCAGCCAGGGTACGTGAAGCTGGAGAGCGTGCTGCTCAATTAATTGCACAGTATGCAGGTGGTACAATTCTGCAAGGAACAGCAGAAGTTGACGAATTAACAATGGAACCTGCTGTAATAAGCATCACACTTGAAAAAATCAACACACTTCTTGGTACTGGCATGACGGTATCTGAAGTAGAGTCGATCTTCAAACGCCTGCAATTTGGAGTAGAGCTTGACAATGAAACGTTCACAATCACAGTCCCGACCCGCCGCGGTGACATTACGATTGAAGCGGATTTAGTTGAAGAAGCGGCACGTTTATATGGGTATGACAACATTCCCGCAACGTTGCCAATCGGTTCAGCAACTCCAGGTCAATTGACGGACTATCAAATCAAACGTCGGAAAGCTCGCCGTACCCTTGAAGGAGCAGGCCTTTACCAAGCAGTAACCTATTCACTAACGAGCCAGGAAAAAGCGGCCCAATTCGCATTGGAGACTCGCGAATCCATTCGTTTGGCAATGCCAATGAGTGAAGAACGAAGCCAATTGCGCTTGAGCATCGTGCCACAATTATTAGAAGTCGTGAAATACAATAATGCTCGCCAACTGGATTCACTTGCCTTATATGAAATCGGTTCAGTATTCTTTAAGCAGGATGGACAAGAGCTTCCTGAAGAGAAAGAACATATTGCTGGGGCTATCACAGGCCTATGGGAATCCCACCTATGGCAAGGCGAAAAGAAACCCGTGGATTTCTATGTAGCTAAAGGCGTGATTGAAGCGTTATTCGATACACTAGGTTTAGCTGATCAAATCAGTTATCGCCAAGCGGAAATCAATGATATGCATCCAGGACGGACAGCTGAGGTACTGTTGAATAGTGAAGTGATTGGCTTCATCGGACAGGTGCACCCAACGGTTCAAAAAGACTTGGATATTAAAGAAACATACATTTTTGAACTTTCCTTAAAAGCATTAGCTGAAGCGGAAGTGGCGCCAATTGCCTATGAAACCATTCCGCGCTACCCATCGACCACACGCGATATCGCGCTTGTTGTTGATAAAGCAACAAAAGCTGGGGACATTCAAAGCATTATTATAGAAGCCGGTGGAAAGCTGCTGAAAGAAGTGGGCATCTTCGATTTATACGAAGGTGAAAGAATGGAGCAAGGTAAGAAATCCATCGCTTACTCACTGAAATACTTCGATCCGGAACGCACACTAACGGACGAGGATATAACAAAAGCACATGATAATGTACTTGCGGCTGTTAAAGAAAAAGCTGGCGCAGAACTACGAGGATAATTTCAAAAAGACAGCCTCCTGAATTTTGGGAAGCTGTCTTTTTATAATCAGAACTCACGAGTAAACAGAGCGAACTCACGAGTAAACAGAGCGAACTCACGAGTAAACAGGGCGAACTCACGAGTAAACAGAGCGAACTCACGAGTAAACAGGATGAATTCACGAGTAAACAGGGCGAACTCACGAGTAAACGGGATGAATTCACGAGTAAACAGAGCGAACTCACGAGTAAACAGGGCGAACTCACGAGTAAACAGAGCGAATTCACGTGTAAAGCAAATAAAAATACTCAGACCATTACCTTATTTATGATATTTCTGTTGATATAGTCGCTTCGCTTTTTCCGTATTGGCAAAGTGGGTTTTCGTAAATTCATTTAAAGAGTCGATTCCTTTTTCGTGAATCAATCGTGCTGCCGCTTCATCGACAGCAAAGCCGGCACCTTTAGGGATTTTGAAACCGGCTTTTTCACTCAGCAAATCAAAGCGTTTTACGAATGCATAGCGTGCCAGGATGGAAGCGGCAGCTACCCCAAGGTGAATACCTTCCGCTTTGGTGCACAAATAGGTGGCGTTTGCCTGAAATAGTTCTTGGCCTTTCAAGTAGTTGAAAAATACATCAGGTTGAGCGAATTGGTCGATTAGGACGGCTTCTGCTTGTTCTGGCTGGATTTTTTGCATAAGATTCTTTATTGCCTGGTTATGAAGGAGGGCCTTCATTTTCCCTTGTGACATCCCCTTTGCCTGAAGTGTATTATATTTCGGATTATCACAAGTAAGCAGACTGAATGGCACTACATCTTTAATCTGTTTGGCAATTTCGATAATCTGTGGGTCTTTTAGATTTTTAGAATCCTGGACACCCAGTTCTTTCAATAGAGGCAGCTGCTCTTTTTTTGCATAGACAGCAACGACGGTCATGGGTCCGAAATAGTCTCCTGTCCCGACTTCATCCGAACCAATAACAGACATGGTGCCAATCTGGGCAGGCGGTGAATAACGATGGACATTAACTGATGCGGTAGAGGCTGCTTTTTTCTTTGGAGCAGCGGCACCTTTCTGCCACTTTTCCGCTTCTGTTTCAGCATTCTTTCCTTGAAAAAGGACTTTTCCGGATTTATAGGCGGTCACCGTACATAGGGGTGGCTTAGCTGAAAAGATACTTCCTGGTGGCAGTTTTGCGGCTAAGGAAGAGGAATAATGAGATTTCATTTCCGTTATTTGTGAAGGACTGATAAGTAAAACAACATGAGACATAATTAGTAAACTCCTAACTCAATTTTATTTTTTTAGGGAGTCCTCAACCTAAGGTCGATTTCGTTTGACAAATTATTGCAATTTTATGCAAGAAATGACGTTGTACTCTCTTTCATGACGAAAAACTTCATGATATGATAGAATTAGGATTGTTTAGATTGGGGGCATCATTTTGTCAGACGATAAACGAAATAAAACAACAGTTGATATATACGGACAACCATATACAATCGTCGGTACAGAAAGCGCGAGTCATATGCGCCAGGTTGCTTCGCTGGTTGACGAGAAAATGAGAGAAATCAGTATGAAAAATCCATATTTGGATACGAGTAAGCTTGCGGTATTAACGGCCGTGAATACCGTCCACGAATATATTAAATTAAAAGATGAACTAGACCAGCTTCAACTGGAATTAAAGAGAGAGAAGGACTGAGTACATGCTTGATTTAGCAATTTTGGCCATTCTTTTAATCGGTTTATTAATCGGTTTAAAGCGTGGCTTTATTTTACAAACTGTTCATATGACTGGATTTATAGTAGCTTTCATTGTCGCCTATGTGTTCTACGGCGATCTTGCTCCCAATTTGAAATTGTGGATCCCATTCCCGACGATAGGTGATTCTTCGACCATTAATATGTTTTTCGAGACAGTAGGGCTTGAAACGGCGTATTACAACGCTATTGCCTTTGCAATCATTTTCTTCGCTACCAAAATTCTTTGGCAAATGCTTGGATCGATGCTCAATTTCATTACCTATCTGCCGATTTTAAAACAGCTAAATCGCTGGGGTGGCGGGATATTAGGATTTGTCGAAGTCTATCTTATCATGTTTATTATATTATACATAGCTGCCTTGCTGCCAATGGATTCCATTCAGGAACCATTAACCGGCTCTTTTCTGGCAGAATCTATAGTGAAACATACGCCGTTCCTTTCCGAACAAGTTAAAGATCTTTGGTTTGTGAAATAATCTTAATGACAGTAAACGAGGGCCTATCTACCTTTCTCAAAGTCCTAGATTCCTATACTTTGAAAGGGTGAGGCCCCTTTGTATGGAGAACGATGAAACTTCTTTCTAGTTGATTCGTATAGTAAGAATCGGACTGCTTGTACTTTACCTCCAAGAAAGGTATCTTTAAGAAAGAAAATAAGGGACACCCTACTAATTTTTTCGGCGGTGAAAAAAATGACAGTAAATAAAAAAGATATCATTAAATTATTAGAAAAAATTGCAATATATATGGAGTTAAAAGGAGAGAATCCGTTTAAGGTTTCAGCTTTCCGCAAGGCGGCAGGTGCCTTAGAAACGGATGATCGGAGTTTGACGGCAATCGAAGATTTTACCACTTTAAGTGGAATCGGGAAAGGAACAGCAGCCGTCATTGAAGAGTATATCAATGAAGGAAAGTCGACTGTTCTTGAAGAGCTTCAGGAGCAGGTGCCAAAAGGTTTGATTCCGCTCTTACAACTTCAAGGGTTGGGAGGGAAGAAAATTGCCAAGCTGCATAAAGAGCTTCATATCAATGATGTGAATGACCTGAAACTCGCTTGTGAAGAAGGCAAGGTCGCGGCACTTTCCGGTTTCGGTAAAAAAACGGAAGAGAAGATTTTGTCTGCGATTGCTGAGGCTGGTTCAAGGCCTGATCGGCTTCCGCTTGCCTTCATGAGACCGATTGCGGATGATATTGAATTGGCTATTACCAACATGGAATATATCATCCGTTCATCAAGAGCCGGCAGTATTCGTCGTATGAGGGAAACGATTAAAGATCTCGATTTTATTATTTCGACTGATCATCCCGAAGCGGTGAAGGATCAGCTTCTTTCATTATCGGGCATAAAACAGGTGATTGCAGCCGGCGATACAAAGGTGTCAGTTGTACTTGATTATGAATATGATATATCTGTTGATTTCCGAATCGTGAAGGATAAGGAATTTATCACGACCCTCCATCATTTTACCGGATCAAAAGATCACAATGTCCGGATGCGCCAACTGGCTAAAGATCGCGGTGAGAAAATCAGTGAGTATGGAGTAGAAGTGGCTGAGACGGGTGAAGTATTGACTTTTGAAACAGAAGAACTCTTTTATAATCATTTTGGACTGCCGTTTATTCCTCCAGAATTACGTGAAGATGGAACGGAAGTGGAGCAATATGATGCAGATGAACCACTTATTTCGGTAGAAGATATTCAAGGTGATCTGCATATGCATACCACGTGGAGTGATGGGGCTTATTCGATTGAAGAAATGATTGAAGCGTGCCGGGCCAAAGGTTATAAATACATGGCCATCACTGACCATTCACAATATTTGAAAGTGGCTAACGGTCTGACCGTGGAACGCTTACGTGAGCAAAAACAAATCATTCATGACCTGAATGAAAAATATGATGATTTTACCGTGCTTTCAGGGATTGAAATGGATATACTTCCTGATGGAACACTTGATTATGACGATGAGTTGTTGGCAGAGATGGATTTGGTTATCGCCTCAATCCACTCAAGTTTTTCCCAGCCTCGTGATACGATTATGGATCGCTTAAAAACTGCGTTAAATAACCCGCATGTTGATATCATCGCCCATCCAACTGGAAGAATTATCGGCAAACGAACTGGTTATGATGTTGATATTGATATGCTGATTGAACTAGCGCTCGAAACGAATACAGCACTGGAATTGAATGCTAACCCGAATCGATTAGATTTGGCTCCGCCTCATTTACGGAAGGCACAGGAAGCAGGCGTTCCGATTGTGATCAATACCGATGCTCATAGCATTGACATGCTTGAACATATGCCGGTCGGGGTTTCTTCGGCTAAAAAAGGCTGGATTAAAAAATCCACTGTCCTTAATGCTAAGAATACTGATGGATTATTAACGTTTTTAAAGAGAAATGACTAACTATTTGCCCACAAAAGAGGAGGAGCTTTAACTCCATGCATAATAAAGCTTTAAAGACATTGGAATTTCATAAAATTAAAGAACAATTAGTCTCACATGCATCCTCTTCCATAGGAAAGGAGAAGGCACAGCAATTGATGCCTTCTACTGACTTTGAGGAAGTATCGAGGTGGCAGGAAGAAACAGATGAGTCAGCCAAAATTGTCCGTTTAAAAGGAAATTTGCCATTGGGCGGAATTTTTGATATCCGTCCACATGCAAAACGGGCTCAGATTGGCGGTATGCTTTCACCGATGGAATTGATGGAGCTTGCGAGTACGCTTCGTGCCGGCAGAATTCTGAGTCGTTTCTTTGATGAAATCGCGGAGCAGGAAATCGAAGTTCCACTTTTAGCAGAATATATTGATTCACTTCATCCGTTGATTGAATTGCAGCAGGAAATTACTTATGCTATTAGTGAGCACGGCGAAGTGATGGATTCTGCGAGTGATAAGTTGCGTACCCTTCGAAACCAGATTCGTACGAACGAAAGCCGTGTCAGGGAAAAACTCGAAAGTATGATTCGTTCCTCCAATGCGTCGAAAATGTTGTCAGACGCCATTATCACAATCCGCAATGACCGTTTTGTTATCCCAGTAAAACAGGAATATCGAAGTGTGTATGGCGGGATCATTCATGATCAATCTTCATCCGGACAAACGTTGTTTATTGAACCACAGGCAATCGTTCAATTGAATAATGTACTTCAGGAAACACGAGTGAAGGAAACACAGGAAATAGAACGGATTTTAGTCGAGTTATCGGAAAAAGTCGGTGAGTTCACCCCGGAATTGCTTCACAATGTTAAGGTGCTCGCACAAGTCGATTTCCTTGTCGCCAAGGCAAAGTACGCAAAAGCGATAAAAGGGTCTAAACCGATTCTAAATAATGAAGGACGCGTGAAATTATTCAAAGCGAAGCATCCGCTCATTCCGAGTGATGTTGTCGTGGCTAATGACATTTTCCTAGGTGATGAATTTACGACAATCGTCATCACTGGTCCCAATACAGGGGGTAAAACCGTTACCCTTAAAACGATTGGCCTTTGTACGTTAATGGCCCAGTCCGGTCTGCAAATCCCTGCGCTGGATGGGTCTGAAACGGCTGTGTTTTCCTCTGTTTATGCCGATATTGGCGATGAACAGTCGATTGAACAAAGCTTAAGTACATTCTCTTCCCATATGGTCAATATTGTCGATATCCTAAAGAATGTCGATTATGATAGCCTTGTTTTATTCGATGAGCTTGGAGCGGGAACTGACCCTCAGGAAGGTGCCGCATTAGCCATTTCGATTTTGGATGAAGTTTATAAGCGCGGTGCACGTGTGATTGCAACGACCCATTATCCAGAATTGAAAGCGTATGGATATGACAGGGAAGGCGTCATAAATGCAAGTGTTGAATTTAATGTAGAAACCTTGAGTCCAACATATAAACTGTTGATTGGTGTACCGGGGCGGAGTAATGCGTTTGAAATTTCCAAGCGTCTTGGCTTGGAAGAGAGCGTTATTAGCCACGCCCGCAGCCATATCGGTGAAGATACGAATAAAGTTGAGAATATGATAGCGTCCCTTGAAGATAGCCGTAAGAAGGCCGAAGAAGAGGAACTAGAAGCCGCAGATCACCTGAAACAGGCTGAAATTCTTCATAAAGACCTTCAAAAGCAAATTGGTGAATACCATGAAGAACGGGATGCGATGGTCGAAAAGGCAGCAAAAGAAGCAGCTGCCATTGTGGAAAATGCAAAAAAAGAAGCGGAAGCAATTATTGCTGATTTACGTAAACTGCGTCTTGAAAAGCATGCTGATGTCAAAGAGCATGAATTAATCGACGCGAAAAAGCGACTTGAAGATGCAGCGCCTAAAATAAAAAAATCAGCAAATAAAGTGGCTAAACCGTTGGATAAAAGCTTAAAACCTGGAGATGAAGTTAAGGTTGTTAGCTTTGGACAAAAAGGTCATCTAATTGAGAAAGCTTCAAGTAATGAATGGCAGGTTCAAATCGGAATCATGAAAATGAAGGTAAAGGAATCTGACTTAGAATTCATTAAGACTACAAAAGTAAAAGAAACGAAACCTCTTACCACGATAAAAGGAAGAGATTATCACGTTAGCCTTGAGCTTGACCTTCGTGGGGAACGTTTCGAAAATGCACTGTCCAGAGTGGAGAAATATGTTGATGATGCTCTGCTGGCCGGATATTCGAGTGTCTCTATCATTCACGGTAAAGGAACGGGAGCTCTCCGGTCAGGTGTTCAGGAATACTTGAAACATCACCGCTCTGTCAAACGAATTCGGTTCGGCGAGGCTGCAGAAGGTGGAACAGGTGTGACGGTGGTAGAATTTAAATAAAGGAAAGTGGTCATTCCGGCTATTCTGCCAAGCCGGATGGTCAGTTACCATTCGGGAGTTGTACCATGGAGAACATGTGGGAAAATGAATATGTATATATAGCTGCTCGTTACAGTGTTGTTATTTTGTGCATTATTGTTTTTTTAGCCATTTTTGAACTTGTCACAAAGTACAAAAATTGGGAGGAAATCAAACAGGGAAATCTTTCTGTCGCGATGGCCACAGGCGGCAAGATTTTTGGGATTGCCTATGTATTTCAACAATCTATTCTCCTTCAGAACTCGATAATTACAATGATTGGCTGGGGCGTATACGGATTTGTCCTGCTGCTGATCGGTTATTTTATTTTTGAATTTATGACGCCTGGATTTAAAATAGATGAAGAGATACAAAAAGATAATCGGGCAGTTGGATTCCTATCGATGATCATTTCAATCGCTTTATCTTTTGTCATCGGCGCTGGAATTTCTTAATGCTCTGCATGAGAGGGAGAAAACTGTGGAGAAACTTGCAAAAATCCTAATCGTTTGTTGCGGAATTTTTTTTCTGCTTGGAATCATTTATATGATATTCTTCACCTGATAGAAGCGGCCTTTGTGTCGCTTCTTTTATTTGAGCTCCTATTAAAAAATGATGTTTTGAGTGTATAAATGGTTATATTGACAGTTTGGAAGAGGAGGACGAAAAGTGTATCAGTCTAAACTGATACAAAAGATTGAAGAACTATCAATGAACGCTTTACCGGCACTGCAAACGCAAATTTATCATTTCCCGCCAGAATATTCCCTCTTCAAACGTGTGAAGGGCGAGAGCCCAACGGTAAGGGGAGATGAATGGCGGTTGGCATAAGCCAAAGTAATCTTTTGACAAACATACGTTCGGTGGTTAATAATAACTATAAGGGGGTGAAACCAATGGTCGTAAACAAAGCTTATAAATTTCGAATCTATCCAACTAAAGAACAACTAGTTCTAATCAATAAAACGATCGGCTGCTCCCGTTTTGTCTATAACTTCTTTTTAGGCAAACAAAAGGAGAAAGATGCCTACTGGTATATCTGTGAAGAAATGAAGCAGAACGGCCAATTACCCTCTAATGAATGGAAAGGTTCTTTTCTGAATAAATACGCAACAATCAAAGAACTTCCAGCTTTAAAGAAAGAGTATTCTTTCCTGAAAGAAGTAGACAGTATTGCCTTACAGAAATCGGTGGAAAATTTAGCAGATTCCTATAGTCGATATTATAAAAAGCAAAACAAGTCACCACGCTTCAAATCGAAAAAGAATCCTATCCAGTCCTATACAACTAAACATACGAATGGGAATATTGGAATTGTTGGAAACAAAATCAAATTGCCAAAACTCGGTCTAGTTCGTTTTGCTAAAAGCCGCGAAGTCGAAGGGCGAATCATCAATGCCACAATCAGGCGGAACTCTTCGGGTAAATATTTCATTTCCGTTTTAGCCGAAACCAATGTACAAGTACTTCTTAAAACGAATCGTTCGTGCGGTGTAGATGTTGGTTTGAAGAACTTTGCTATTCTTTCAGATGGTACGGTCTATCAAAACCCAAAATTCTTCCGGACGGTCGAAAAGAAATTGGCCAAAGCACAACGGATTCTTTCAAGGCGACAAGAAATAGCCTTGAATCAAAATAAGCCATTGGCTGAAGCCAAAAACTATCAAAAACAAAAACGAAAAGTGGCTATCCTACACGAAAAAATGTCAAATGCCCGAATGGATTACTTACATAAAGTTTCTACCGAAATCATCAAAAACCACGATGTGATTGGAATGGAAGACTTGCAAGTGTCGAATATGATGAAAAATCACAAACTAGCTAAGGCTATTAGTGAAGTATCTTGGTACCAATTCAAAAAAATGTTGGAATACAAAGCAAACTGGTATGGTAAACAAATCGTGACCGTATCTAAAACGTTTGCTTCTAGCCAATTGTGTTCTAGCTGCGGTTACCAAAATAAAGACGTTAAACATCTGAATCTTCGTGAATGGGATTGTCCTTTTTGTTCTACTTACCACGATCGAGATATTAACGCAGGACTCAATCTAATGAATGAAGCCATAAGGCTTCTAACCGTAGGAATTACGGGAGTAGCCTAATTAAAAATTGGCCGATAGGCTAATGTTCTTAGGAATCCCCCACTTCAATCAGACCGTAAGGTCGATAAGTGGTGGGTAGTTCAATTATAATCAATTAAATGAAAACTGGTTTCGTAATTTCTGTCTGTTAAACCATATAAGTGATCATGATCAAACAATTTTAAAAAAAATTAGAGAATATTATTCCAGATAGATGCTTTATGTTGCTGACTGATAAAAGCTGAACAGTGTTAGCGTGTGGACTGGGCGTTTTAGAAGGCGAATACTTAGGGTTGTTCAATATTGTTACGCAAGAAAAATTTCGAAACCAAGGGTATGGAGCAAAACTCATTAAAAATCTCTTGCATTGGGGAAAAGAAAATGGGGCGAAATATGCTTACCTACAGGTTATATTATCGAATGCCCCTGCATTAAACCTGTACGCTAAATTAGGGTTTGAAGAAAAATATAAATATTGGTATAGAATTAAAAACTAAAGTTCAAAAAGGAGTAAAGATTACTCCTTTTTTTTGTTCCATTTTTTAAGGTCTGCAAGGTTAGGAGTTTTCTTAAGATACTGTGTTCAAACACCAAAGGCTAATTCAAAATCGGAGTTTAGTCACTCGTCAATAAATTTAATAGCTAAAAAGTAAAAAAAATGCTAGTGAATGCAAATTGTGTCTAGGTACATATATAATTCTGAAAATTATAATAAAACAAACGAAACAAATTTAAGGAGGGACATTGTCATAAAAACTCCATCAAACAGTTAACAAAGTAGAATATGATATCCAAGCTAAAAAAGGGTGGAGATCATTATCATTAAGCCCTTAATATTGCCTTTTGATGGTGGCTATTGTACCCAAGAAGAAGTCTCTACTTCTTTTATTAACTCATTAATGTAGGCTATTCAATAACTAACTAATCATAGAAAGAGGGATTCGCTTATGCTACGCTCAAAACGATTTGAGATCTTAGAAGAAAGACCGGTCAATAAAGATGGATTTGTTAAAGAATGGCCTGAAATGGGATTTGTTGCTATGTCGAGCCCTAATGATCCCAAGCCTTCTATTACAATAGAAAATGGTCAGATAGTAGAGTTGGATGGGAAAAGACGAGAAGACTTTGATATGTTAGATCAATTTATTGCAGATTACACAATAGATAGAAGCTTAACCGAACAAGTCATGGCTCTTGACAGCTTGGAGATTGCTAAGAAACTCGTGGATATTAATGTGTCTCGTTCAGAAATTGTTAGATTGTCAAAAGGGCTCACACCCGCAAAAGTTCTAGAAGTCCTAAATCATATGAATGTTGTTGAAATGATGATGGCTTTACAAAAAATGAGGGCAAGGAAAACACCGTCTAACCAATGTCATGTGACGAATGTACGAGATAATCCTGTATTAATGGCAGCAGACGCTGCCGAAGCCGGACTCTATGGATTTGATGAACAAGAAACAACTGTCGGAGTTGCCCGTTATGCCCCCTTTAACGCATTGGCATTACTTGTAGGTTCCCAAACTGCAAGGAATGGAATCTTGACTCAAGATTCTTTAGAAGAAGCGACGGAACTTCGCTTAGCAATGCTTGGAATGACTTCTTATGCGGAAACTGTCTCTATCTATGGTACGGAATCAGTCTTCATGGATGGGGATGACACGCCTTGGTCGAAATCATTTTTAGCCTCTGCCTATGCTTCAAGAGGTGCTAAAATGCGCTTTACATCAGGTACTGGTTCCGAGGTGCAAATGGCCGGAGCAGAAGGAAAATCAATGCTTTATTTAGAGATTCGCTGTGTCATGATGGCGAAAGGAGCGGGCGTTCAAGGGCTGCAAAACGGTTCCATCAGTTGTATTGGCATACCAGCCTCGGTACCGAGTGGAATCCGCGCTGTCTTAGCAGAAAACCTAGCTACTACATTGTTTGATATGGAGGTAGCTTCGGGAAATGACCAAACCTTTTCTCATTCGGAAATCCGACGCAGCGCTAAAATGCTATGTCAAATGCTTCCTGGTACAGATTTTATCTTTGCCGGATTTGCTGCTGTACCAAACAATGAGGATATGTTTGCAGGCTCTAATATGGATTCTAGTGATTTGGACGATTACTTAATTATTCAAAGAGATATGATGGTGGACGGCGGATTAAAACCGGTGGATGAAGAAAGCCTTATCAAAACCCGTTATCAAGCAGCAAAAGCTTTACAAGTTATTTTCGAAGAGCTAGGATTCCCTGTGATTACAGATGAGGAAATCGAAGCGGCTACTTATGCTAACAGCAGTGTAGATATGCCGCAGCGTAATGTTGTTGAAGATTTAAAGGCAGCAGAGCGAATACTACGAGATGGGATTTCAGGTTTTGATGTAGCTCTTATCTTAGCTAAGCGTGGCTATCGACAAACTGCAGAACGAATTTTCAATATGTTGAAACATAGGGTAGCTGGTGACTATTTACATACATCAGCCATTATTAATAAAGATAATGTGGTTATAAGTGCGGTAAATGATGAAAACGATTACAAGGGACCTGGGACGGGCTATCGACTCAGTCCGGAAAGATGGGAAGAAATTAAAAACATTCGTCAAGCCATTAGTCCGCAAGATTTTGATTAAGGGGGAATTGAATATGACGACAACATTTTTAATAGAGATGAAATTAACAGATATCGGAACGGCCACGAAAGGAACAAATCCGAGAGAAGTGATCGTAGCGATCGCTCCTGCTTTTGGAAAAGAAATGAATAAAACAATTGTGAAAGTCGATCACGCTTCTGTCCTACGTGAAATCCTTTCCGGGATTGAAGAGCAAGGTGCCGTACCACGGGTCATTCGCAGCTTGCGCACTGCTGATTTGGCTTTTATGGCACATGGAGGAGCCCAAATGAGTGGTTCAGGAATCAGTATAGGCCTGCAATCTAGGGGAACAGCAGTAATCCATCAACGAGATTTAGACCCGCTCACCAATCTTGAATTATTTCCTCAATCACCTTTAATTACGTTAGACATGTATAGGGCGATTGGACGAAACGCGGCCATGTACGCGCTAGGGGAAAGCCCTAGCCCTGTACCGGTGTTAAATGACGAAATGACACGGCCTAAATACCAAGCAGCAGCGGCCTTGCTCTATTTAAAAGAGTGCCAATCTATTATTCCAGATCAAAAGCCAGTTGAATTAAAAGTAGAATTTTTAATTAAAGACTAGGAGGGAATTCAGATGGAAAATCTAACAACGAAAAAAAAGGTAAATTTAACAAAAAATGACTATCCACTCGGGATAAAAAGGCCTGATTTATTATTTTCACGTACAGAAAAACCCTACAATGATTTAACATTGGATGCTGCTTTAAAAGGAGACGTAACTGAAACAGACTTGCGTATCAGTCCAAAAACGCTTGAAATGCACGCAGATATTAGTGAAAGTTTAGGAAGAACACAGCTGGCAAAAAACTTCCGTAGAGCATCGGAAATGATTAATATTTCCGATGCCCGTATCTTACAAATTTATAATGCAATGCGCCCTAATCGTTCGACTAAAGAACAGCTTTTAGCGATAGCTAATGAATTAGAAGAAGAGTATGGGGCATTAGAGAATGCAAAATTAATTCGCGAAGCTGCAGATGTGTATGAAAGACGAGGAAGGCTAAAGAGGAATGAGGATTAAAGAGTGATGAAAAAGATTCTAGCTGGTGTAGATATCGGAAATTCATCAACGGAAGTGGCGATTGCAAGTGTGGAAGGAAACCATACAGAGTTTTTTTCACAGTATTTAGTGAAAACAACGGGTATAAAAGGAACGACTGATAACGTGAAAGGCATTCGCCTAGCTTTGCAGGAAGCAGCTAAAAAAGCAGGCATCGAGTTAAAAGACATTGATCTTATTCGCTTGAATGATGCTGTGCCGGTTATAGGTGATTTGGCCATGGATCTCATTAGCGAAACCATTATCACGGAATCTTCTATGATAGGTCATAACCCTGATACTCCGGGTGGAGCAGGGTTAGGAGTGGGAATAACGGTGTTGATTGATCAATTATTGGACGTAGAAAAAAAGGGGCAAGACTATATTGCTGTTATCCCTAGAAACTTTGATTATGAGTGGGCTGCTCACCAATTGAATCGGGTAGTAAGTCAAGGGATTTCTATCACCGGTGCCGTTGTACAAAAAGATGATGGAGTATTAATACACAATCGTCTGAACAAAAAGATTCCCATCGTGGACGAGGTAGCTATGATTGAAAAAGTTCCTCTGTTGAAATTAGCAGCAGTAGAAGTGGCTTTACCGGGCCATGTGATTCGGACGTTAAGCAATCCATACGGTCTTTCTACTGTTTTTCAATTGGATCCTGACCAAACGATACAAATTGCGTTAGTTGCCAAAGCATTAGTTGGCAATCGATCAGCGGTGGTAATTCGAACACCAAAAGGGGAAGTTGTCGAACGAAAAATAGAAGCGGGAAGGGTCCTTCTAAAAGGAGCGAATAACCAAAAGCTAGAAGTGTCCATTAATGATGGAGCTGCAGCGATAATGAATACTTATGAAAAGCTAGAAGTATTGGTAGACGTCTATGGAGAAACAGGCACCAATGTTGGAGGGATGTTTAATGGTCTCCGGCATGATTTAGCCCAACTCACTGGACAATTACCAAATGATATTACAATCTCTGACTTTCTCGCCGTTGATGCAGTAATCCCGACTTCAATTAACGGGGCTATGGCGGGTGAGCTATCCATGGAAAGCGGAGTCGCTTTAGCCTCAATGGTTAAAACAGACAAAGTTCCTGTCCAAAGAGTGGCTTCTTTATTGGAAAAGGAAATTGGCGTCGCCGTAGAAATTGGCGGTATTGAAGCGGAAATGGCCATTCGAGGAGCCCTAACGACCCCTGGTACGAGAAAGCCAATCGTAATTCTCGATATGGGTGGAGGGTCTACTGATGCTGCAATGATGAATGAATCGGGCAAAATTAAATCGAGTCACTTGGCTGGGGCAGGGGACATGGTCACGATGCTCATAAATTCTGAACTCGCTTTAGGCAACAAGGAACTCGCTGAAAAAATAAAAAAGCATCCTTTAGGAAAAGTATTAAGTTTATTCCATATGCAGCTAGAAGACGGAACGATGCTATTTTCTGAAACCCCTTTTCCTCCATATACATTTGGGAAAGTTGTAATCCGGGAAGAAGATGATCTTATCCCTTTAGCAACCAAAGCATCTATGGAGAAAATTAGAGATACCCGAAGAAGTGCAAAACGGAGGGTGTTTGTGACGAATGCGCTGCGCGCCCTTAAGCGGGTAATCCCCACAGGTAATTTAAAGCACCTTTCTTTTGTCGTTATGGTGGGGGGATCTGCACTAGACTTTGAAATTCCACAAATGTTAACAGAGGAATTGGGTAAGTACGGGATTGTAGCAGGTTTTGCCAATATACGCGGCACAGAAGGTCCGAGAAATGCAGTGGCTACTGGATTGATATTAGCCACTGTCAGGCACGAGGTATTTAAATGAATAAACGTGAAGTAAACATTGCAATTTTGTACGACAGCGCTCTTAATGTTAATCAAATTCAAGAAATATGTGCAGGACTAGAAGAAGAAGGGGTTTCGTTTTTAGTGCAAAAATGTGATAAAGCGAGCAACTATATTGAACTAGGGAGTAAAGCAGCATGTATGTCTCCATTGAAAGTGGGGATTGGCATCGATCGCGTTGGGAATATATGTGTACATCACGAGAATTTGAAGCAGGAAGAACCTTATTTACAAGACATCATTCAAAACGGTCGCAAATTAGGGAAGAACGCAGCTCGTTTAGTTAAAGGATTGCCATTAGCTTTTTAAGAGGAAAGGGTGGCGGAAAATGAGTCATATCAATTTAACATTAGCAAAAAATCTGATTGAGAGTGCTGAAAAGAAGGCGAACGAAATTAAAGTACCTATGGTTATAAGCATTGTGGATGAAGGAGGGAATTTTGTCGCCTGTCACCGAATGGATGATGCTTTATTGGTAAGCGTTGAACTTGCGCAAAACAAAGCGTGGACTTCAATAGCCATGAAAATGACGACAGAGAATTTGGCTCTAGTAGCTGCAAATGGAAAAGAACTTTATGGTATTAATACTACAAATAACGGACGGGTTGTTGTATTTGGCGGAGGCATTCCATTGTATAATAACGGGCAAATTATCGGAGCAGTAGGTGTAAGTGGTGGCTCCGTTGATGAAGATATACGCGTAGCTCAGAGTGCAGTTGATGCACTGTATGAATTTGAAAATTAATTGGGATTCTCCATGAATAAAGCAAAATTACAATCAGTGGAGGTTCCTTATCTTCTTCACTGATTGTTACATGAATCAACTGGGCTTTTATGGACATTCGCCTTAAATAACGTGAACTGAAATGAGGGCATTGATACCAGAGTGATTTCCCATAATGCAGAGATTTTTTAAGCCTCTTAACAATCAGAATTCCACCGATTTCTGGTTTAGCGATTATCATTTTTTATGAAAATCTTCATGATGAGAGCGGTATATAATTATCAAAAAAAATAGAGAGGGTGTAAGTAATGAAGGTTTATACTAAATCTGGTGATAAAGGTGAAACAAGTCTCGTATATGGAAAGAGAGTGTCAAAGGCATCTGTGTATGTTGAAGCTTACGGAACATGTGATGAGGCCAATTCCATGATTGGGTTAGCTTTTTCTTTTGCTCCTGCCGAAGAGAAATGGAAGTCATTACAGGAAACAATACATATTATTCAAACGAAATTGTTTCACATTGGAGCAGAATTAGCTACTCCTATAGGGAAACAAGTGGGGTGGCCGATAGAAGAAGAAGATGTTCACTTCTTGGAAAAAGAAATAGATAAAATGGAAGAACACCTTAAAGCTCTTACTAATTTTATTTTGCCTGGTGGAAGTCCAATCGGTGCATCACTTCATAGTGCAAGAACCATTGTCCGAAGAGCGGAACGTAATGCAATCGCAATTAACAAAGAACAACCGGTAAATCCAATTGTAATAAAATATTTAAATCGATTGTCTGACTACTTATTTGTACTAGCTCGTTATGTAAATCATCAGACAGGGACAATTGAACCGAATTTGCACCAAGTCTAACATCAGAAAGAAGGCTTTCTTAGTTCTAACGCAGCATGTCTTCAAGTCTTTTTATTTCACAAAAAAATTTATTTGGTTGACTCCGGAACTTTATACTTTTTATTGAAAATTAATTAGTTATAATGTAAAAAGACATATGATTTTTAATTTTCAAAATAAAAAGATAATTAATGTGGAGGTATAGGTTAACTATGTTGACATTACGTAATGTTGTGAATGTGGATATTCTTCAGGATATCCAGAAACGCTTTTCAGATGCTACCGGTTTTGGAGTAATAATTGCGGATCAGCAGGGGATACCTGTAACCATGCCAACTAATTTCACAAGTTTTTGTAACCATATGCGCTCCTCCCAAGAAGGTTTGCAATGCTGTGTATTGTCGGATCAAAAGGTGGGGCTCATTGCAGCAAAACAGGCAAAGCCCATCTTGCATTATTGCCATTCTGGTCTAGTTGATATAGCTGCTCCTATTATTCTTAATGGGGAGTACCTTGGATCTGTTTTATGTGGCCAGGTGCTGTTAGAAAATCGTGATGAAAAGCATGTGAACCAGATTAGGGAGAAAATAAAACATATACCAATGGATCAAGAGCTCATACAGCTTTATGTAGAGAAGATTGAATTTACAGGTCGCAAGCGAATTGAAGCAGTAATAGAAATGCTTCAGCTAGTAGCTAATTATATTATCAAAACTGGTGCTAATAATCTTGCGCAGGATGAGTTAAATGAGAAGAATCAAAAGTTGATGGAGGAGATGGAGGTTCGTGCCACACTGGAGAAATTTCTTGAGGAAGCACAGTTTAAGGTATTGCAATCCCAGATTAATCCTCATTTTTTATTTAACACATTAAACACTATTTCCCGATTAGCTTATTTAGAGAACGCGGAACAAACACAAAAAGTGACGTATTCATTGGCTAAAATCATGAGGTACAGTCTGCGTAATATAGATCAGCATGTTTCGTTAAAAGAAGAATTGGATTATGTTAAAAATTACATAAGTATTCAACAGTCTCGTTTTCGTAACAGAATTCAATACGAAGAAATAGTAGAAGTTGATGCCGAAGCATTGAAAATGCCTATTCTTTCTATTCAACCTATAATTGAAAACGCTATCATTCACGGGTTTGAACCAAATAATAGTACAGTTGATATAAAAATTCATGTTTTTATAAAAAATGACAATGTCGTAATAGAAATCTCTGATACCGGAGTGGGGATGACAAAGGAAACGTTATCCTCTATTTTTTTACAACCAAGTGTGAGAAAAAATAGTCATACTACAGGAATTGGGATGAATAATGTCCATAAGCGAATTCAATTTTATTTTGGGGAAGAGTACGGTATTACAGCGTTAGAAAGCCAACCTGGAAATGGCACAAAGGTACGGATAGTCATCCCTAATCCAGGAGGTGTTTGTCTTGAAGGTAATGATTGTGGATGATGAACCATTAGAACGAGAAGTGCTAACAATGATAATTAAAAGAGCAAATCTAGGAATAAGCCAATTATTCGAAGCTACAAACGGGGTGGAGGCCATGAACATAGCTAAACAAAATCGAATGGATGTTATCCTTATGGATATTAAAATGCCTATCATGGATGGCTTGGTGGCAGCGGAAATGATCAAAAGAGATGTTCCGGAATGCCAAATTATTTTCCTAACGGGGTACGATGAAAGTTACATAGCATTTAAAACGTCTAAGTCAGGAACAGGTGACTATTTATTAAAACCTGCTCACCCGAAAGAAATCGAGCAAGCCTTAAACAAATATATACCTTTAGTAAAGCGCTCGGTTTCAGCTTCTTTAAAAGCACCCTGTGAACATGACGATATTTTAACAGTCATGGAATATATAGAAAATAACTATCACTTAGATATAAATTTAGATACTTTATCCAGGTTGGTCTTTCTTAGTGGCCAATATCTTAGCAGACTTTTTAAACAAGAGACTGGTTATACGATTACTCAATATGTTACGGTCCGTCGACTTGAAGAAGCGAAAAAATGTTTGACCTACAGCAGGGAAAACGTAATGGAAGTAAGCGAGAAATGTGGATTCTCCGATCCAAATTATTTTGCAAGGGTGTTCAAAAAACATGAAGGTGTTACACCAACACAATATCAGCAGCAATCTCTTATAGGAAGAAAAAAAGAATCAACTCATTCAATAATTTTGTAATGTAGAATGAATTAATCCGTTAGATTAAATCTCTTAGGAGCCATACAAAGTTATTTATGAAAAGCAGCTTTCTCTTATTAAATATTTTAATAAACCCCGGCATATTGCGATAAACTCATTTCATATCATTTAACTTTTTACGACTGAACTTGAAAATTAAGTGAACAAATTAAGAAAAAATTATGCGAGAAGTAAGGAAAGTATCAATCTACCTGCCCCTTTACTCTATTTTAGAACCCCTACCTATAAATCTTAAAGATTCGAGGTTTCACTGCTCTACTACTGATTATCAGCTTTTATGCTTACTTTTTCTAAATTTCAGCAATTGTAAGAAAATCCCGGTTGTATTATAATGAAAAAGAGTATTGAGAATATTCAGAAGGAGGGGGCAAATGAGCAATAAGCCGTGGCAAGCTATTTATCCGGAACAAATACCAGCTGTTTTGTCGTATGAAGATAAACCTCTTTATTCATTTTTGAAAGAGTCTGCTGATGAATTTCCTGATAAGGTGTCGATTCATTTCCAGGGAAAGGAATTAACCTTCAAAGAAGTGTACGTATCAGCTTTAAAGTTCGCAGCCTATTTAAAAGGTATCGGTCTTCAAAAGGGAGAACGAGTTGCCGTCATGCTTCCTAACTGTCCGCAAGGTGTCATTAGCTTTTTTGGGATACTAATGGCTGGGGGAGTCATAGTTCAAACTAATCCAACCTATACGGAACGCGAACTCGAGTATCAAATGAAAGACTCCGGAGCGAAAATAATCGTAGCGATGGATATTTTATTTCCCCGTGTCACTGCGGTTGCCCCAAGAACAGAAATAGAACACATCATTATAACCGCCATCAAAGAATACTTGCCTTTCCCGAAAAATCTTATCTATCCCTTTATTCAAAAAAAGGAATACGGTATTGTCATCAATGTGGAGCATGCGGGTAATCACCATCTATTTACTGAAATCATGAAACGAAAAATACCAGAAGAAGTCGCTGAGCCGATTGATGTGCAGAATGACCTGGCCCTTTTACAATATACAGGAGGAACAACCGGTTTTCCTAAAGGGGTTATGCTCACCCATAAGAACTTGCTTGCAAATACGAAAATGTGTAATGCTTGGCTTTATAAAAATAAACGTGGTGAAGAACGGATTCTAGCGATTCTTCCATTTTTCCATGTGTACGGTATGACGACTGTATTGGTTCTTTCCGTTATGGAAGGGAACACGATGATCATTATGCCAAGGTTCGATGTTAAAGCAACGCTGAAAACAATTCAAAAGCAGAAACCAACAATGTTTCCAGGCGCACCAACGATGTATATCGGTCTCTTGAACCATCCGGATCTCGCAAAATATGATCTTTCTTCTATCAATGCTTGTATAAGCGGTTCAGCACCACTTCCATTAGAGATTCAAGAGCAGTTTGAGAAAATTACGGGCGGGAAGCTGGTTGAAGGCTTTGGTCTTACGGAAACATCTCCGGTTACCCATGCCAACTTTATTTGGGATCAGCCTCGGGTTAAAGGAAGCATTGGATTGCCTTGGCCGGATACGGACTCAGTAATTCTGTCACTAGAAAGTGGCGAAGAGCTTCCGCCGAATGAAATTGGTGAGATTGCAATAAAAGGGCCGCAGGTAATGCAGGGATACTGGAATCGTCCGGAAGAAACGGAAAACACATTTAAAAACGGCTGGCTGCTTACAGGCGATTTAGGTTACATGGATGAGCAAGGTTTCTTTTATGTAGTCGAAAGGAAAAAAGATACAATCATTGCAGGCGGCTTCAATATTTACCCTCGTGAGGTCGAAGAAGTACTATATGAGCATGAGGCCATTCAGGAGGTAGTCGTGGCAGGAATCCCAGATCCATATCGTGGTGAGACGGTCAAAGCCTATGTCGTTCTGAAAAAAGATGCAAGTGTGACAGAAGAAGAATTGAACAAGTTTGCGAGAAAGAGTCTAGCTTCCTATAAAGTACCGCGCAGCTATGAATTTAGAGAGGAACTTCCTAAAACGACGATTGGAAAGATATTACGCAGAGTTCTTATTGATGAAGAAAAGAAAAAAATATCAGAGGAAAGAAAAGAAGCCTAAAGAAGCTTAACCTTCTTACGGAGCAGTTGTTAATTTAGCTCCGTGTTTTTACAGAACAACTGGACAACCTAAAGATCTGAGCTGTACAATAAACATATTGGAATGTGTAGGACTCTTAAGAAGTTTTTGCTTGACAGTAAAGGGTCGCCATTTTATGATAGAAATATGAATGATGATTCATTCATTTTCTGAAAGGGGACATCCAGTGAAAAGCAACAGACCGAAGTATAATCAAATTATTGATGCAGCTGTTATCATCATCGCCCAAAACGGCTATTATCAAGCACAAGTATCCAAAATCGCCAAGCAAGCAGGCGTAGCGGATGGCACCATTTATCTTTATTTTAAAAATAAAGAAGATATTTTAATATCATTATTTCATGAAAAGATGGGCTATTTTGTAGAACAGATTGAAGAAGAACTTAAGGGAAAGAGCTCAGCTTCAGAAAAGCTGTATGTGCTCATTCAAAAACATTTTCAAATCCTTTCAGAAGACGTGAATTTAGCAATCGTCACTCAGTTGGAATTAAGACAGTCGAATAAAGAATTACGCCTAAGAATTAATGATGTGTTAAGAGGATATTTAAATTTAATTGATCAGATCATTATAGAAGGAAAAGAGAACGGCGAATTTTCGCCGGATTTAAATCATTTACTTGCTAGGCAGATGATTTTTGGAACGATTGACGAAACAGTGACAACTTGGGTGATGAATGAGCAAAAGTATTCACTCTCAGACCTTGCAAAAGATGTTCACCGCCTTCTACTGGGTGGATGCAGCTTGAAAAGTTAACGATTTTAATAGAGGGTGGCTTAGTCATCCTCAAAAAAATCGATTAATCAGCTTTCCAGTTTTATGGGGAAGTGATACATATTGAATTTTCAAAAAAAGTTTGACTAGCATGCCGGGAGGGATAGATATGGAATACCTTAAGCTTTCAATCGAGAATCATGTTGCTTTTATAACGATTAATCATGCACCTGCAAACGCGTTGTCTTCGGTAATCATTAGAGAGCTGTCACAAGCCTTCGATCAAATTGCGGAGAACGAGAACGTACGGGTTGTCCTTCTTCATGGAGAAGGTAGGTTTTTCTCTGCTGGAGCAGACATTAAAGAGTTTACAGAAGTAGAAAACGGTAAAGCTTTCGAGAAACTGACCAAAAATGGTCAATCTGTATTTGAAAAAATTGAATCTTTTCCAAAACCGGTTATTGCAGCTATTCATGGAGCAGCGCTTGGCGGGGGATTGGAACTGGCTATGGCCTGTCACATCCGTTTAGTAACAGAAAGAGCAAAACTAGGTTTGCCTGAGCTACAGCTTGGATTAATTCCTGGATTTGCAGGCACACAACGGTTACCTCGTTATGTCGGTACGGCAATGGCCGCTGAAATGCTATTTACAAGTGAGCCAATTACAGGATTACAAGCTGTGCAATGTGGATTAGCTAATCATGCCTTCACAGATGAAGAACTTATTCCGAAAGCGAAGGAATTAGCCTTTAAAATCGCAAAGAAAAGCCCTCTTGCATTAAAGTCGACTATTGAACTATTAAATTATACTAAGCATGATTCCTACTATAAAGGTGTAGAAAGAGAAGCTGTCCTATTCTGCCAAGCCTTCGATACTGCTGATGCAAAAGAAGGAATTGGTGCTTTTATCGAAAAAAGAGAAGCAATATTTAAAGGGAAATAGTAGTGTTTCATGTCAAAACTAGTGAATTAATAACTTATTTTTATACATTATGCAGGATTTTGATGAAATCTGAAGAATACAAGTAGTATGTTTAAAAAATTCATAATCTTCAAAACTCAAATTATTCGGGAGGTATTATCGTGAACATTTATGTGCTGCTGAAAAGAACATTTGATACAGAAGAAAAAATTACACTTTCTAACGGGAAAATTAATGAGGATGGAGCAGAATTCATCATTAACCCATACGATGAGTATGCTGTAGAAGAAGCAATCCAAGTTCGTGATGCACAAGGTGGAGAAGTAACGGTTATTTCCGTTGGAACTGAAGAAGCTGAAAAGCAATTGCGCACTGCGCTTGCTATGGGTGCTGACAAAGCCGTATTAATAAATATTGAAGACGACATAGAAAATGGCGATCAATTCACGACTGCCAAAATTATTGGTGAATACTTAAAAGGTAAAAATGCTGATTTAATCATTGCTGGAAACGTAGCAATCGACGGAGGCTCCGGCCAAGTAGGTCCGCGCGTTGCTGAGATTTTGGGAATTCCATATATTACAACAATCACTAAATTGGACATCGCTGCTGGAAATGTAAGCGTTATCCGTGACGTTGAAGGAGATTCTGAAACAATCGAAGCCTCTCTTCCATTGCTAGTAACAGCTCAACAAGGATTAAACGAACCGCGTTATCCTTCTTTGCCAGGAATTATGAAAGCGAAGAAAAAACCACTTGAAGAATTAGAATTGGACGACTTGGATTTGGAAGAAGAAGATGTTGAAGCAAAAACAAAAACAATTGAAATCTACCTTCCTGCTAAAAAAGAGGCTGGAAAAGTGCTGAACGGCGAGATTAGCGAACAAGTTAGCGAACTTGTTCAATTATTACGCAGTGAAGCAAAAGTAATTTAATAGAAGAGGTTCTTTTCAAAATATACTACACACAACAAAAAGATAAAATAGAGCACAGGAGGTTTTTATAAATGGCTAGAAAGTTTCTTGTATTGGGCGAAGTTCGCGACGGTTCACTAAGAAATGTATCATTTGAAGCAATCGGTGCGGCTAAACTTGCAGCAGATGGCGGAGAAATCGTAGGTGTTTTAGTTGGTGACAGTGTTCAAAATTTTGGGAATGAATTGATCCAGTATGGTGCAGACCGAGTTGTAGCAGTTGAAAATGATCAATTAAAACAATATACATCAGATGGTTATGCGCAAAGCTTGCTTGCTGTCATAGAGCAGGAAAAACCAGAAGGCATTTTCTTCGGTCATACTGCACTAGGAAAAGATCTAGCGCCAAAACTAGCTGGCAAGCTTGAATCAGGTTTAATCTCCGATGTTACTTCTATTGAAGAAGAAGGCGGAAACATCGTTTTCACTCGCCCGATTTATTCTGGTAAAGCATTTGAAAAGAAAATTGTCACAGCAGGAATTGTGTTTGCAACTGTTCGTCCAAACAATATTGAACCATTGCCGAAAGATGAGTCCCGTTCTGGTGATGTTTCTACATTAAGTGTAGATATTAAAGACTTGCGTACGATTATTAAAGATGTTGTGAGAAAAGCAAGTGAAGGGGTCGACCTTTCAGAAGCAAAAGTAGTCATTGCCGGCGGACGTGGCGTAAAAAGTGAAGACGGTTTTGAACCATTAAAGGAACTTGCTCAAGTTCTTGGCGGTGCAGTCGGTGCTTCTCGTGGTGCATGTGATGCAGACTATTGCGATTACTCTTTGCAAATCGGCCAAACGGGTAAAGTTGTTACTCCAGACCTATATATTGCCTGCGGAATTTCTGGAGCTATTCAGCATTTAGCTGGTATGTCCAACTCTAAAGTTATCGTTGCCATCAATAAAGATCCAGAAGCTAACATTTTTAACGTAGCTGATTATGGAATTGTCGGTGATCTTTTTGAAGTCATTCCATTACTAACAGAAGAGTTCAAAAAGTTAAAAGTGAACGCGTAATAGAAAGCATTTAAAGTATAAACAATATAGGTAAGGAACAAGGCATTTGACAGTTAACTGATAAATGCCTTTTTTTTTTTGTGTGTTGTATTTTTAATTAATAATTAAGCTATCAGGAAGAGGTAAGAAACCTGTATATTTACTCTGTTTTTGGACATCCTACCACTGAAGCAAAATATTAGCATCGATTCTAGTAACAATGGTATACTGTCTTTAGTTATTTGAGTAAATTTGAGGAGGATATATATATGGCTATTGTAAATGCAACTGACCAAACTTTCACAACTGATACTAGCGAAGGTGTCGTTCTTGTAGACTTCTGGGCTCCATGGTGTGGACCTTGTAAAATGATTGCTCCTGTTCTTCAAGAGCTTGATACTGAAATTGGCGACACAGCTAAAATCGTAAAAGTGGATGTAGACGAAAACCAAGAAACAGCTGGAAAATTCGGCGTAATGAGCATTCCGACATTAATCGTCCTAAAAGACGGTGAAGTAGTAGACAAAGTTGTTGGTTTCCAACCTAAAGAAGCTCTTGCTGAACTTATTGCAAAACACGCTTAATATTAAGTTAGCTAAAAAAAGCTTCAAGTCTGCGGACTTGAAGCTTTTTTCGCTATCTTGATATATAATTAATTGTAAAAAGGGAGAACAGGAGGCTGAATGTATGAACCAACAAATAAAGAATAAACTTGCCCTTCTTCCCGATCAACCAGGTTGTTATTTAATGAAGGATCGTCAGGGAACGATCATTTATGTAGGAAAAGCGAAAGTATTAAAAAACCGTGTGCGCTCTTATTTCACAGGTTCCCATGATGGGAAAACGTTACGACTCGTTAATGAGATAGACGATTTTGAATACATCGTTACCTCGTCAAATATTGAGGCTCTCATTTTAGAGTTAAACTTAATCAAAAAACATGATCCAAAATATAATATCATGCTGAAGGATGACAAGACGTATCCATTCATCAAGTTGACTGCTGAACGGCATCCGCGTCTAATCATTACGAGAAAAGTCAAAAAAGATAAAGGTAAATATTTCGGTCCGTATCCGAATGCCTTTGCGGCCAATGAAACGAAAAAATTACTCGACCGCATCTATCCTCTTAGAAAATGCAATACCCTACCGGATCGCGTTTGTCTCTATTACCACCTCGGGCAGTGCCTGGCTCCATGTGTGTATGATGTAGAGGAACAGGAATATAAAAAAATGGTGGATGATATCAACCGATTTTTAAACGGCGGCCATACTGAGATAAAAAAAGAACTGACAGAAAAAATGTTAGAGGCATCAGAAGAGCTTGATTTCGAAAGGGCAAAGGAGTTCCGTGACAAAATTGCCCACATCGATATCACGATGGAAAAGCAAAAAATGATGACGACTGATTTTATCGACCGTGATGTATTTGGCTATGCCTATGATAAAGGCTGGATGTGTGTTCAGGTATTTTTTGTGCGACAAGGGAAATTGATAGAAAGGGATGTTTCCCTGTTTCCAGTGTATGATGAACCGGATCAGGAACTTCTTACATTCCTAGGTCAGTTTTACGAGATTACCAATCACTTTAAACCAAAGGAAATTTTGCTGCCAGAGTCAGTAGATGCGGAAATGGCTGAAGGGCTGCTTGGCGTGAAGACGATTCATCCAAAACGGGGATCAAAAAAGGATATGCTTAAATTGGCGAATAAAAATGCCGCCATAGCCCTTCAGGAAAAGTTTTCTTTGATTGAACGGGATGAAGAAAGAACAATCAACGCGGTGGAAAATCTTGGGGTGCAATTAGGCATCTATACCCCGCATCGGATCGAGGCTTTTGATAACTCGAACATTCAGGGCAGTGATCCGGTTTCCGCTTTAGTTGTGTTTATTGACGGTAAGCCGGAAAAAAGAGAGTATCGCAAATATAAAATCAAAACTGTCCAGGGACCCGATGACTATGAATCGATGCGTGAAGTTGTACGCAGAAGATATTCACGAGTTTTAAAAGAAGGGCTGCCACTTCCGGATTTAATCATTATTGATGGTGGAAAGGGACATGTGGAGGCTGTTCGAGATATTTTAGAAAATGAACTGGGTCTTGATATTCCGCTTTCTGGTCTCATTAAGGATGAAAAGCACAGAACATCGCAATTGATGATTGGCAATCCGCTGGAAATGGTACCGCTTGATTCGCGTAGCCAGGAATTTTATCTGTTGCAAAGAATTCAGGACGAAGTGCATCGGTTTGCGATTACGTTTCATCGCCAGCTACGCGGGAAAAATGCGGTTCACTCGCAGCTTGATGATATACCTGGAGTCGGAGAAAAACGAAGAAAGCAATTGTTAAGGCATTTTGGTTCATTGAAAAAAATTAAAGAGGCATCGGTAGAACAAATTAAAGAGGCAGGCATGCCAAAAGGAGTAGCTGAAGGAATCGTTAGAAAATTGCAAGAATAATCTTGCTACCTACATTTCTCTATGCTATGATAAGAAGGAATTTTCAACTAGACAACTTAAAAGTGCTGATAGAGGTGCGGAATTCAATAGTAAAAACCTGGAGAAGTATGAGCTTCGATGAAAGGTTTTGAAAGGGGATAACGCCGAAGGAAGACAAGACTCATACCTTGTTTTTCTGGTCTGACATTTAATAAATGGCGGATTGTCAGGGGGTATACCCTGGAGAGCTATCTCACTGTGTTTACTGTATTAAATACGTGATCACAGCAATGAGATATTTCTCATTGCTTTTTTTATTGCCTAAAAAAGAAAAAGAGGGTGCATTAGGATGGCATTAATCGTTCAAAAATTTGGCGGGACATCCGTCGGTAGTGTCGAGAAAATCAAAAATGTTGCCAATCGAGTAATCGAGGAAGCAGAGAATGGGAATGAGGTAGTCGTCGTTGTTTCAGCTATGGGGAAAACAACAGATGAACTAGTTTACATGGCTCAAGATATTTCCAGAACCCCAAGCAAGAGGGAAATGGATATGTTATTGACGACTGGAGAGCAGGTCACGATTTCCCTGTTAACGATGGCTTTAATTGAAGCGGGGCGTGAAGCTATTTCTTTCACCGGCTGGCAGGCTGGCATGCAAACAGAATCCGTTCATGGGAATGCCCGGATTTTAAACATTGATGCTTCGAGAATTCAAGCTCAGCTTCAGGCAAAGAAAATTGTAGTCGTTGCAGGTTTCCAAGGGAATGATGCAAATGGAGAAATCACGACACTAGGGCGGGGCGGGTCTGATACGACTGCAGTGGCTATTGCTGCAGCATTAAATGCGGACCGATGCGATATTTATACCGATGTAACGGGTGTATTTACAACAGACCCACGTTACATAAAAGACGCTCGAAAACTGCAATCTATTTCTTACGATGAAATGCTAGAACTTGCCAATCTAGGGGCGGGTGTTCTTCATCCAAGAGCTGTTGAGTATGCGAAAAACCACCAGATTCCGCTTGAAGTCCGTTCGAGTATGGAGAAAGAAGCAGGAACTACCATTGAGGAGGAAGCAACTATGGAAGAAAATTTAATTGTACGCGGTATTGCTTTTGAAGACAGTATTACAAGGGTCACAGTGAATGGTTTGCCCCGATCACTAGGATCATTATCCACAATTTTCATGACACTTGCAAAAAACCGGATAAACGTTGACATTATTATCCAAAGTATGACAGCAGAGGATACAACAAACCTTTCTTTCTCCATAAAAAGTGAAGATACGGAAGCTGTTTTAAACGTGCTAGAAAAAAATAAAGACCAATTGGCATTCGATAGAGTAGAAACAGAGGGTGGATTGGCCAAAGTGTCTATCGTCGGTTCAGGAATGGTATCTAATCCGGGAGTGGCTGCCGAAATGTTTGAAGTGATGGCTAACACAGGTATCCAAGTGAAAATGGTCAGTACATCTGAAATTAAAGTCTCAACTGTCGTCAATGAAAAGGAAATGGTGAAGGCAGTCGAAGCACTTCATGAAGCGTTTAAATTAGGGCAGCATGCAAAAGTGCTTGTTTGATTGCTTGGAGTCTAATGAAAAACAGACTTCCGACAAAAAAGGTAAGTCTGTTTTTGGGCTCATTAGATTGGGTCTCTAGGATCCCATTGAATGGTAAATGTCACTTTTTTTGCGCGGCGTTTGATTTCTTCTGTCGATTCACTTAAGAATTTTTTCTGCAGTGTAAACTGCTCGGCAAGGAAACCGGCTTCAAGTTGGAAGTGACAGTCAGGATGAAGATCTAAGCGACGGCTGATTATTTCACCTGTTAAGGATAATTCCATCTCGGTTTTCGAAAACTTTATGATTTCAAGATGGCCCCAGCCTGCATTTTGGAAAAATGCAACAACTTCCTGTTCGCCATTCAGTGGGAATTTTCTCGCTAATTGTTTACCTGCCCAATAGAGAATTTGATTAGAATCTTTTCCGAGAATATCGTTCAATAAAACTTCTCGGATTAATTCGTAGCCGAAAGCTGGAACATGAGATTCTTCTGTTTGAATTTCTTCTTCTTCTATCGTCAGCAGAGAATATTTTTTTCATAGTTTATCGCCTCTTTCTGTAAATCTATTATAAACGTTTTTCTTTTGCAAATTATACTGTTTTTTTATTATTTCAATCGTAATTGGGAAAAAATGAGAAATTATTCCGGGATATTAATAGATTAATTACTAATTTCTCCAAGTTATAATCTTGACAATTAAAAATTATACAATTTTAACCAATAAAATCTATTCTGAAAAAGAGAATTCTTGTATCCGTTTTCTTGACGCACATAGAAGTCAGGAGTAAAATGGACATGTCACATAATTGTAAGAAAGTATAGGGATGTTTCAAACTCTATACTTTATTTTCACGCGGAGATAAAAGGTAGCCACCAGTTTATCTTTGCATGATTTTTCACAAATTAAGGGGGGGCACTTAGTGGCAAAAAATCGTGAGTTTGGGAATCGTAAACTTCATTCACTACTTGGAGTTATTCCGATCGGGCTGTTTTTGTTGGAGCATTTAGTTACCAACTATATGGCAACAAAGGGACCGGAATCATTTAATTCAGCAGCACATTTCTTAGAAAGCATACCGTTTCGTTATTTCTTGGAAATCTTCATCATTTTCTTACCTTTGATTTATCATGCAGTTTACGGGATTTATATCGCGTTTACTGCTAAAAATAATTTGGGTAGATTTGGATTTTTCCGGAATTGGATGTTCTTTTTACAACGTCTAAGCGGAATCATTACGTTGATTTTCCTAGTTTGGCATGTTTGGTCAACTAGAATTCAAGCAGCATTAGGTGCAGAGGTTGACTTTGACATGATGGCAGAGATTTTCTCTAATCCATTTATGATTGCATTTTATTTAGTTGGGGTCATTTCGACAATTTTCCACTTCTCTAATGGATTATGGTCATTTGCAGTGAGCTGGGGTCTAACAGTTTCACCTAAATCGCAAAAAATCATGACTTACGTTACTTTGATCGTTTTCGTTCTTCTTTCTTATGTAGGGGTTAGCGCAATTTTCGCTTTCGTATAAGAAGATAGAGTTTATTTATAAGTATTAGGAAAAACATAGCTTTGCTAATGGAAATAAGGGAGTGACAGAATTGGGTAAAGGTAAAATTATTATCGTTGGTGGAGGTCTAGCTGGTTTAATGGCTACGATCAAAGCAGCAGAGCTGGGACAACAGGTAGATTTATTTTCTTTAGTACCTGTTAAACGCTCTCACTCAGTTTGTGCCCAAGGCGGAATCAATGGGGCAGTAAATACAAAAGGTGAAGGGGATTCTCCATATATCCACTTTGATGATACAGTTTATGGCGGAGATTTCTTAGCTAACCAACCACCGGTTAAAGCGATGTGCGAAGCAGCACCATCGATTATCCATATGTTTGACCGTATGGGCGTAATGTTTAACCGTACTCCGGAAGGTCTTCTTGATTTCCGTCGTTTCGGTGGAACTCAACATAGCCGTACAGCATTTGCTGGTGCAACAACTGGTCAGCAATTACTTTACGCATTGGACGAGCAGGTTCGTCGTTATGAAGTAGAAGGCCTTGTAACGAAATATGAAGGCTGGGAATTCCTTGGAGCTGTTATCGATGACGACCAAACAGCACGCGGTATCGTAGCACAGAACTTGACTTCAATGGAAATCAAATCATTCCCTGGCGACGCTGTCATCATGGCGAGCGGTGGTCCTGGAATCATTTTCGGTAAATCAACTAACTCAATGATTAATACAGGTTCAGCAGCATCCATTGTTTATCAACAAGGTGTAAATTATGCAAATGGTGAATTCATTCAAATTCATCCAACTGCAATCCCTGGAGATGATAAGCTTCGTCTAATGAGTGAATCTGCTCGTGGTGAAGGTGGACGTATCTGGACATATAAAGACGGAAAACCTTGGTATTTCCTAGAAGAAAAATACCCTGCTTATGGTAACCTTGTACCTCGTGATATCGCGACTCGTGAAATCTTCGACGTATGTATGAACATGAAGCTTGGTATTAATGGAGAAAACATGGTTTACCTGGATCTTTCTCATAAAGACCCTAAAGAACTTGATATCAAACTTGGCGGAATCATTGAAATCTACGAGAAATTCATGGGTGAAGATCCTCGTAAAGTTCCAATGAAAATCTTCCCTGCAGTTCACTATTCTATGGGCGGACTTTGGGTAGATTATGACCAAATGACAAACATTAAAGGTTTATTTGCTGCAGGTGAGTGTGATTACTCTCAACATGGCGGTAACCGTTTAGGTGCGAATTCACTTCTTTCTGCAATCTATGGTGGTTCAGTTGCTGGACCGAATGCAGTTAAATATATTGAAGGCCTTGATAAAACTTCAGAGTCTATTCCTTCTTCATTGTTTGATGGTTACGAAAAACAACAACAAGAAAAATGGAATGATGTCATGTCTCTTGATGGTAATGAAAACGCGTATGTTCTACACAAAGAACTTGGTGAGTGGATGACACAGCATGTTACTGTAGTTCGTTACAATGACAAGTTGAAAGAAACTGATAACAAGATTCTTGAGTTGATGGAACGTTACAAGAAAATTAACATCAATGACACTGCTAAATGGAGCAACCAAGGAGCTGCCTTCACTAGACAGCTTCAAAACATGATGCAATTAGCACGTGTAATCACAATTGGTGCTTTAAACCGTGACGAAAGCCGCGGAGCTCATTACAAACCTGATTTCCCACAACGTAATGATGAGGAATTCATGAAAACAACAATGGCGACATTCAAAGGCTTGGATCAAGCGCCTGAATTCCATTATGAAGATATTGATGTATCACTTATCGCACCACGTAAACGTGATTACACTACGAAACATTAAAGAGGGGGAGCAAAAAAATGGTTGAAACTAAATCTGAGACTAAAACAGTCCGTTTTATAATCACTCGTCAAGATACACCGGATTCAGCTCCTTATGATGAGGAATTTGAATTAGCGTACCGTCCGAATATGAATGTAATTTCCGCTCTAATGGAAATTCGTCGTAATCCAGTAACAGTACAAGGCAAACACACTACAGCAATCGCTTGGGACATGAACTGTCTTGAAGAAGTATGTGGTGCTTGTTCAATGGTTATCAATGGTAAACCTAGACAATCTTGTACAGCTCTTATTGACCAATTAGAACAGCCGGTTCGTCTTGCTCCAATGCGTACTTTCCCTGTTGTTCGTGACCTTCAAGTCGACCGTAGCCGTATGTTCGACTCATTGAAAAAGGTAAAAGCTTGGATTCCAATCGATGGTACGTACAATCTTGGACCAGGACCACGTATGCCAGAAAAGAAACGTCAATGGGCTTACGAATTATCTAAATGTATGACTTGTGGTGTATGTTTAGAAGCTTGTCCGAACGTAAACAGCAATTCAGACTTCATGGGACCACAACCATTATCACAAGTTCGTTTATTCAATGCACATCCAACTGGTGCAATGAACAAAGCTGAACGTTTAAATACAATTATGTCTGATGGGGGCCTTGCAAACTGCGGTAACTCACAAAACTGTGTGCAGTCTTGCCCTAAAGGAATTCCTTTGACTACATCGATTGCAGCATTAAACCGTGATACTACTATTCAACAATTCCGTAACTTCTTCGGAAGCGACGAAGTTTAATAATGAGAAAAGAACCTGTATCTTAGGATATAGGTTCTTTTTTTGTCTAAAAAAGTGTGAACAGATTCACATCTAAAATTAAGGTGAGAAATAACGGATTTTAATGGTGGGGATATTATCTTTATATTGTTTTATCTGGGGTTCTTTTTATTAAAGACTTATTAATTGTGTCATTTATTCGTTTATAAAAATACGGAAAAACAAACCAAATATGATACGAAGTGGCAAGGTGCAGATATAAAAATAGGTAAAAAAACATCTAAGACTTACAATAATAAAACTACGCATTTTTACCAAACCTATTCAAGAACTACGGCGGGATGGACAGGTAGTGGCACAAAAACTAGTGATGGAGCAACAGAAGAGGTATTAGTTAATAAAAAGACAGTTACTTATCCTGAAATATACAATTCACACAATAGAACGACTATGTGGACTCCGACAAAAGCTAATATAGCGGTAGTACCAGAAGAAAAACGAACTAAGAGAGATACTAAACTTAAGGATAAATTCATGCCATGGTATATTAAAACATATGGAGATCCAAATTGGGGACCAAAATGGCCTAATGCTGATATACATCATGAATTACCATTAAAATATGGCGGAACGAATGCGATGTCTAATTTATTTCCGTTGCCAAGAGATCTCCATCAAAAAACAGTTAATCCTTGGTGGGCTTCCTATTAATTGATATTGGAGGGATTAGTGAAGTGAGTCATTTTGTACAAAGTACATTGTCCGGATTAAAGAAATTGTTGGATAACAAAGACCAAATGAAGTCAGTAGCAGAGGAAGGGGAAGTCTATAGCGTTTCGTGTTCTTTTAACGCTCCAATAAAGACAACTGAAGTTGAAAAGTTTGAAAGTGAACAAGGTATCAAGCTTCCTGAAGACTACAAGGCGTTCTTGACACTCCATAATGGGGCAAGAATATATGAATCAGTCAATGACGACGGTGTTAACATAGGGGGCGGTCTTCATTTTTTTAACTTAGATGAAATAAAAGAAACTCAAGAAGTTGAATATATAAGTGAACATGGGATTCCTATCGCACACCTATTGGAAGACTGTTATCTAATATTAGATATAGAAAAACTAAAGGGTGGGGATCCAAATTACCTTAACATTTTGGAATTTACAGATATAAAAACTCTAAACCTTAACTTTGAAATCTTCTTAGACCGCTACATTATTTCACAAGGTGTACCGTTTTGGAGCTGGCCTATATACACAGCTGAAAACTACTATAGAACTAGATAAAATAAATAAAAGAGCGATTGCTAATTGAATGCAGTCGCTCTTTTTTCGAATATTATTTCGAATCGATTTCAAGTATCACTGTTTGTTTATTGTCGTTTTTGTTTGTTTGATAAATATCCTCTGCGATATCGTTATATTCAGACCCTTCTTTAGATGCCTTTACATTCGAAGTTTTTACATTCGATTGAGAAGAACAACCAATTAGCATTAAGCTAGCAAGTAAAATGACAACAAATATTCTAATCATGTTTACAGCTCCTTATTTGTTTGTTAAAAGCATAACATGGAAAGACATCACTTTTGTGTCACATTTTGAAAAAGAGGGGATAAATATTGAAATCCACTCTTTCAACATAATATCAATTTTGTTGAAAGAGTGAGGTAAAGAAATAAACGGCCCATAAAAATGACACAAATGTGTTGTCTATGAACCGGATACGTATTATTTTTCTAATTGAAATTTTGTAAATGGAATCATATCATCGATATCCCAAATTTCACTCAGTACGCTGAATTGATTGGATTCATCTGGACGACTGTGATACCAAACTATCTCATTTGCAGATCTAGGTTCTATCTGATATAGATGTTCATCGTGGTTGTAATAGATGTTAACGATAGTCTTATTAGCAAAATCAGCTGTGCATTCTTCTACGATATCGTGATCGGTCAATCCGGGATCTAATACAATAAAGCTATTATTTGGGTGTATGTATGCTTCAACAATTAAGTGGTCGAATCCATCATATTTACAGGATGAGAATATAAAATCCTTTCCATTATCTATTTTTTCTTATAAAATGAGTGAATAGTCATTCATTTTATAAGGGGGTGCACAGATTGAACAGAATATCATATATCGATAATATAAAAGAATGGGGCAGCGACTTTTCTTTTAAACATGAAATTAAGGTCCGTTTTTCGGAAACGGATATGTTCGGTCATTTGAATAATACGGTTCCATTTACCTATTTTGAGGAAGCACGAATTGAGTATTTTAATAGCATGGGTTTTATGAAGGATTGGACTTCGGATGGAAGCAATGAGATACCGGTTGTTGCCGATTTACAGTGTGATTATATCCAGCAGGTTTTTTTTAACGATCAATTGATGATCTATGTAAAAGCGGCCCGTGTCGGGAATTCTTCTGTGGACATTCATTACATGGGAACCAAGCAAGATGGTTCGGTTTGCTTGACGGGTAGAGGAACTATTGTCCAAGTCTCTAAAACCACTGGGAATCCGATTCCTTGGCCGGAAGAGATGAAGGAACGTATGGCGCGAACAAAAGTCAAACATTCTTAAATAAAATTTCAATTAGACAAGTAAAAGAGTCACTCCCTTGCCCCAGCCGACATACTATATCTTGACTAAATAGACACCCACTCCGGGTTTTATGCTGGTGAAGGCAAGGAGGGTAACATTACTTGAAGGAGAACGAATTCACTCATAAGCCACTACTCACCAAAAGAGAAAAAGAAGTATTTGAGTTACTAGTACAAGATAAAACAACAAAAGAAATCGCAGGTGAATTGTTTATTAGCGAAAAAACAGTTCGAAACCATATTTCAAATGCGATGCAGAAGCTTGGAGTCAAAGGACGTTCGCAGGCAGTTATAGAACTCCTTCGTATGGGAGAACTTAAGCTTTAATGTGTTGACTCATTAATACGTAAGCCTTATATATTTTTTCTCTCCCATTCATTGGCAGCATTTAAGGAAGTCTGAGATAATTTCTCATTGTGTTGACTTCTTTAGATGCTGCTTATTTTAATGGAGGGGGTTTCATTATATCCTTTAGATAATCTATCTTGAAATTTATTTCACTTTCCCCCAAAATGGTAGTATGATAAGTTTCATGAAGTGGGGAGCTGGGTGTATGGGTGAAGAGAATCAGGCTGCACATGTGGTCGAGATCGAAAGGGAATTGCGCTATGTTTCGTCATGGCTTAAGCAAAGGGGACGGGAAATTCTTAGTGATTATAAAATTACTATTCCTCAGTTTCTGGCTTTGCAATGGCTTTTTGAAGCGGGCGACATGACGATTGGCGAATTGTCTACGAAGATGTTTCTTGCCTTTAGCACAACGACGGAACTGATTGACCGCATGGAGAAACATCAGCTTGTTCAGCGCGTCAAGGATGAGAAAGACCGGCGTGTGGTTCGCATTCACCTTCTTGAAGAAGGCGAACGGATTATCGAAGAAGTGATCAACAAACGGCAGCAGTACTTGAGTGGCGTTTTAGTCAATTTCAGCGAATCCGATATCGTTTCCCTAAGTGGGACTTTAGCAAAACTACATCAAGAAATGAAAGAAAAATGAGGCGAGATTTTTGAAACAACCAATAGGAATCATTGATTCGGGGGTAGGTGGTTTGACAGTGGCTAAAGAAGTCATGCGCCAGCTACCAAATGAAAATATAATTTACTTGGGCGATACCGCAAGATGCCCTTATGGACCAAGGTCGAAAAAAGATGTCCAAACCTTCACTTGGCAAATGACAAGGTTCTTATTGAAGAAGGATATTAAAATGTTAATCATTGCCTGCAATACTGCGACTGCAGCGGTGCTCGATGAAATTAGAGCGATACTTCCGATTCCTGTATTGGGTGTTATTCATCCAGGGGCAAGGGCGGCATTGAAGGTTTCTAATTCTCTACATATTGGAGTAATTGGCACAGAAGGTACAGTGAAAAGCAAGGCCTATGACGACGCTCTTGCCTCCATCAATTCGGATGTGAAAGTGGATAGTTTAGCTTGTCCAAAATTTGTCCCCATCGTAGAAAGCGGAGAGTTTCAAGGGAAAATCGTGAATAGGGTTGTGGCTCAAACTTTAAACCCGTTAAAGAAAACGAAAATCGATACATTAATCCTTGGCTGTACCCATTATCCGCTGTTAGGGCCTGTAATCTCAGAGTATATGGGAGATAAAGTACAAGTCATTTCCTCTGGGGAAGAGACAGCCCGTGAGGCAAGTGTTATTTTGGATTACTATCGATTAATCAATAAAAGCAAGCAGCGTCCGGTTCATCGTTTTTACACAACTGGTTCAAGAGATATGTTTGGGTCAATCGCATCGAGTTGGCTCGGTATTCATATCAATGCAATAGAAACAATTAAAATTGACCACCTATAAGACTTCCATTTGGAGGTCTTTTTTTTGTGGAAAGGAGCAAAAAAAATGGTATCACAAAAGCATATCGTTATGTATATAGCTACAAGCATGGATGGATATATAGCAAGAGAGGATGGAAGCATAGATTGGCTTGAAGAGACAGAAGGTGCAGGGGATAATGGATACGGCGATTTCTTTAAAAATATTGATACGGTGATCATGGGAAACAAAACGTATCAACAGATATACACTAGCAGAAGAATTTCCTTATCAAGATAAAACCTGCTACGTCTTTTCTAGAAGTGCGCGAAAGGTAAAGACGAGCACCTGGAATTTGTAAATGAAGATGTGGAAGATTTCATCGGAAATCTAAAGGGTGACTCAAGGATTTGGCTAGTCGGTGGTGCGGAGTTAGTTAGTGAGTTCATGAGAAAACAGCTGGTGGATGAAATGATTCTTTCTATTATTCCTACAGTATTAGGTAAAGGGATTTCTTTGTTTCAAGCAGGAAATCCTGAAGTCAAATTAAAGCTGACTAACATACAACAGTACGGCCAGATTGCTCAGCTGCATGATCAGAGAGAAAAATAATTGGTCTATTTTCCCTTAGGGCTCGTATAAATAGGAGTACAAACTGTCCTAGGAGTGATTTTATGTCCAATAAATCAAAAGTAACAATGGCTGTGACCATTCTGGCATCTTCTTTTTTTCTTTCCGGATGTGGATTATTTGGGGGTGAAGAGAAAAAGGAGATTGACCCGCCTAAGGATGTTTCATTAGTCGAGGATGAATCTTCATTAAAAGAGTCCAACGGGGAGCAAAAGCCGGCAACAGATGGGGAAGAGACTGCTGGTGAAACAGCAACAGTGAAGACCGAGTTGTATTTAATTGATAAAAGTGGATATGTGGTTCCACAGACAATGGAACTTCCGAAATCGGAAGCCGTCGCAAAACAGGCCCTTGACTACCTCGTGGATAATGGACCAGTTACAGATAAGCTTCCCAATGGGTTTAGAGCGGTTATTCCTGCCGATACTCAAATAAGTGTAAACATAAAAGAAGGAGTGGCTGTGGCTGACTTTTCACCGGAGTTCAAAAATTATCAAAAAGAAGATGAACTCAAAATTCTTCAAGCTATTACATGGACACTAACTCAATTCGACTCGGTTGATAAAATCCAAATGAGGATCAATGGGGAAGATATTACGGAAATGCCAGTCAATGGCACGCCGATAGATGAAAATATCTCACGGTCTTCCGGAATCAATATTGATACGAGTGACGTGGTAGATATTTCGAATACGAAAGCGTTGACTGTCTATTACATTGGCGGGGACGAGGAGTACACCTATTATGTACCGGTAACACGCCGTATTAGCGAGACGGTGTCCGATAATGTAACAGCAGTTATTGAGGAATTAACGAAGAGTCCTTCTGGAACAAACCTGCAAACGGGCTTCATGAGTGATGTGGCCTTACTTGATCAGCCGAAAATGGCAGAAGGAAAGGTTACCCTCAATTTTAACGAAAACATTCTTGGTAGTTTTAAAGAGAAAAAGGTTTCTCAAGATGTTCTTGATGCATTAGTTTTATCTTTGACGGAGCAAAAGGGAATTGAAAGTGTTGAAGTACAGGTGCAAGGCAGTGCAGATATTCTTAACGAAGAAGGAAAGAAATTATCAGAACCTGTGGTCCGTCCAGAAAAAGTGAACACAGGTAGTTTTTAAAGAAAGGATTTTGTATACTTATAGATATAACACAATGAGGCAGCCTTTCGCTGCCTCTTATTCTTTTTTTGAAAATAGGGGGATACAAAATGCGCGTTGACGGCAGGCTGAATACTGAATTAAGGACGATACAGATCCAAAAAGATTATTTGAAGCATCCTGAAGGTTCGGTATTAATTACAGTCGGTGACACAAAGGTCATCTGTACCGCAAGTGTTGATGAGCGGGTTCCGCCGTTCATGCGCGGTAAAAAGAAAGGCTGGATAAATGCGGAGTATTCGATGCTTCCGCGAGCAACCAATCAACGGACAATCAGGGAATCGGCAAAAGGGAAAATAACAGGGCGCACGATGGAAATTCAGAGGCTAATTGGACGGTCACTGCGGGCAGTGGTCGATTTAGAGGCGCTAGGTGAGAAAACGATCTGGATTGATTGTGATGTTATTCAGGCAGATGGCGGCACTCGGACAGCTTCAATTACGGGCGCATTCGTCGCGTTGGCTCTTGCTTTAAATAGGCTGGATGAAGAGGGGAAACTGGCGGTATTTCCGTTGAAAAATTATCTAGCAGCAACAAGTGTCGGGATTATTGAAGAAGCAGGAGTTGTGTTAGACTTGAATTATCAGGAAGATTCAGCAGCCCTTGTGGATATGAATATCATCATGACAGGCAGTGGTGAATTTGTCGAATTGCAGGGCACAGGGGAAGAGGCAACTTTTACATATAACGAGTTACAGCAATTACTTTCAATAGCTCAAGAAGGACTTCAAACCTTATTCGAGGTGCAAAAAGAAGCACTTGGAGTTATTGCCGATAAAATACAAAAGGGTGAGACAAAGTATGAAGACAGTAATTATTGCAACAAAAAATAAAGGAAAAGCCAAGGAATTCGAAAGTCTATTCTCAGCAAAAGGATATGAAGTCAAAACACTTCTTGACGTACCGGACGCACCAGATGTGGAGGAAACAGGAACGACTTTTGAAGAAAATGCAATTCTTAAAGCAGAAGCCATTGCCCATCAACTAGGTCACTTCGTGATAGCTGATGACTCCGGTTTGATTGTCGATGCATTAGATGGGCGTCCTGGTGTATACTCTGCGCGCTATGCTGGCGAGTCAAAGAGTGATGAAGCGAACACGAAAAAAGTTCTGCAGGAACTAGAGGGTGTACCAGAAGCGGAAAGAACAGCAAGATTTTATTGCGCCTTAGCGTTAGCGTCACCAAATCAGGAAACAATCACCGTTTCTGGGACGATGGAAGGCTTGATTACCGAACAGCCTTCAGGAACGAATGGATTTGGATATGACCCAGTCTTTTTTGTTAAAGAGCAGGGGAAAACAAATGCTGAGCTGACAAAAGAGGAAAAAAACCAAATCAGCCACCGTGCTCATGCATTGAAGGCTTTGGATGAAAAACTGGGTCAATTTCTAAAAAGGGAAGAAGGAATGTGACGATGAAAGTGCTAATAATGAGTGACAGTCATGGCTTAACTCATGAAATCAGCATGATAACCGACCGTCATAAAGAAGAAGTTGCTACTATGATTCATTGCGGTGATTCAGAGCTAGAAAGCAAAGACCCTCTCATGAAGGGCTTTTTAGCGGTACGGGGGAACTGTGATTATGATGCCACCTATCCAGATGACGCTGTTGAAGACATTGGAGGCAAGCGCTTTTTCTTAACTCACGGACATCTGTATAACATTAAGATGACTTTAATGAATTTGTCTTATAAAAGTGAAGAAATCGGTGCCGATATTATTTGCTTCGGTCACTCCCACGCCGCTGGTTCCGAGTTGATTGACGGCAAGCTCTTCATCAATCCAGGAAGCATACGCCAGCCACGCGGACGAAAAGAGAAAACATATGCCATTTTGGATATTGGAAGTGACCAACTTGAAATCATCTATTATGATCTTGAAGGAAAAATCGTTGAGGAGCTAAGTAGGTCTTATCGAATCGACTAACTTAATGTATAATAATCAGGAAGCGTTTTTCCCCGCTTCCTGGCTTATAAAAAAGAAAAAACTTTTTTATGAAAAACCGTTGACTTTCTTTTGATATCCTACTATAATAAGAAGTGTCCTAAGGGAACAGTTAAGGTAATGCATACATAAGTTTTACCGCAACTTATATCATAAATGTCTCAGTAGCTCAGCTGGATAGAGCAACGCCCTTCTAAGGCGTCGGTCGGGAGTTCGAATCTCTCCTGGGACACTAACAAAGTGGCTTTAAAGCCCGATACGAAAACCTTCTATATCGTTTAGTGAAACGGTCAGTATAACGGTCATGTAAGAAATTACACCGTATATCGACTTATCCTACTAACGATATAGGAGGTTTTTTTCGTATGACCAAAAGAAAAGGATTATTAGATGTTGAAGTAGACGTAAGGGGACTATTGGAGGAAATACCTGTTTCTAGTTCTATCGCTTCTAAACCAAGGGCGTTCCAATATATTTTTTTCATATATTAGCACCAAAAAAGGTGTAAATGATCGAAAATGTTACTTTGTTTTTGGGAATGAGTTTTGATTCTATGAATAGACATAAATAAGTTGTTTTTTTATTAAAGGGATTAATAGCCCCATAAACGCCCGTTTATGGGGCTGGTTTTTTTGAAGTAACGTGTAGTACAGATGAAGATATTTTCTTTATTTTTGTTCCGCAATCGGGCAATATTCTAGAATAAGGAAGGAAATTAAAAGGTGCTTCTTGAATTGTAAGTTAAGCCAGAAAAAGGCAGGATTATTAAGAAAGATAACATATTTTTAATTATTAAATCGTAATGGGTGGAGGGATTTCAATGGATTTGTATTACGAAGTTAATGGAAATGGTCATCCTGTGGTTCTCCTCACTGGTGGTGCTGATGTACGGAACTGGACATTTGTCGCATCTCTTTTAGCGAAACACTACAAGGTCGTTGCTTTTGACGGACGTGGGACCGGGAAATCACCGACCCCTTTAGAAGATGTCAACCAGGTTGAAGATTTGCTGTCGCTGCTTAATCATCTAGAAATCAATCAGGCGACACTCATCGGTCACTCAATGGGTGGCCAAATTGCCACTGAATTCGCTCTGAATTATCCTGAAAGGGTTTCAAAACTTGTTTTGCTTGCGCCTGGATTATCTGGGTTTAGTTATTCAAAGGAATTTGAAGAGAGTATGAAGACGATTCATGAAGCTGCCCCCGATATCGAAAAGATGATTGAGCTTTTGCTCAGTGATCCATCGTATCGTGTTGTAACAATGAGTCCTCACCGGGATTTGATGGTTCAAATGCTCCGGCACCATATGAACCGAATGTTTGAATGGCCGGCTGTTAAATTGATTTGGCCGCAACCACCGGCCATCGAAAGATTAGGAGAATTGACGGCCAAAACATTATTGATAATCGGTAAGGAGGATTCACCCGATAACCTTCGTGTTGCCAATTACTTTCGAAAGCACTCAGACGCTCGAATCATAGAAATTCCAGGTGCTGACCATATGGTCAATTTCACCCATCCCGAGAAGCTGTATCGTCAAATTACTGGCTTTATGAAGGAATGAAAAGTTTACTATGCTAAAGACTCCGGAAATTCATTCGTCAGTTTTGTAACTTATCTAACTAAAATAAACAGGATGACATTGCTTTCTCTAGCTGCCTTTTATAACATGGGTAGGTCATTATGAATTAATAAGTTATATATGATAAAAGAAGAGAACGCTTATAACAAAGTGTTCTCCTTTTGTTGATTATTATGATCACTTCGAATTGTTCGATAGAGTGTATTCTGCATTTTTTTACTGCAAGCTTCATTCAAATACCATGATGAATTTTGAATTAATGTAGGGGTATTCTATTACTCTTCAAAATTTATTATTACTAGTATTGCAATGAGTATTATACTAGGTTATAATAAAAATCACGATTACGGACTAAGTTCGAAAAGTGACCGTTATACTGAACTGAAGAAAATCAGCGAAATGTCTCAGTAGCTCAGCTGGATAGAGCAACGCCCTTCTAAGGCGTCGGTCGGGAGTTCGAATCTCTCCTGGGACACTAACAAAAACAGCCAAAACCTTTTTAAGGTTTTGGCTGTTTTTCTTTTATCGGGATAAAGTTAAAATGATTGATTAGGGGGATTCCTTATTTTCGGTATTAATATTATTATGTTCATAGACCTTTACATTGTCGTAGGTTTTTTTCGTTTTAGGGCAAGTGAGCAAGGGTTAATATCTAGTGATTGTATGAACTCCATTTTTACCTTGGGAAAAATCAGAGGGAGAATAATTAGGTTTCTAATTACAAGAATGAATGTCTATTGACTTGTGATTCTAGGACTATTCATGTTCGTATTCCTTCAAGGAAGTTTTTTATTTCTATTTATCGCAGGTAGATTATCTTTTGTGTCGAATTTGTAATAAATAAGGAGTTGTTTAGATGAATAAAGATAAATTATTTAAGTTCATTCAAACTTCCACTCGGGGGAATTTCTTTTCAGTAGAGATAGCCGAAGATGGAACTAAGGTAGTCCAATTAGCCAAGGAATTAGAAGAGGAGGGAAGAATTAAGTTAAGAGCGTGCACGAAAAAAGAACAAGGTGTTTATCTGGAAGGAATACTTAAGTTTGTGCCTAACTAATACTTATTCTTCTTTATCGAATCAAAGGATTTATACTAAATTCAACCAATTTCATATTATTATTTGAAAAAAAGCATCCAACTAGTTGGATGCTTTTTGACTTGGTACATCGTTTAAGGGTAATAATTTCACAATTTTTAATAATTACCGTCTTTCGTCGCAACGCCATTCGTAAAGTTAACATTCAACGTATATTCGTCGACAAGAGATGATTCTTTTGTAAGAAAATCCGCTGTTGGTAGAATCCGCTTTTCAAAGAACGTCCAATACACTCCGTAAATAATCAGACAATCAGTAATAAACTCCCATTAACCCATCTACTCAAAAACTTCTTAATAGCTCTCTCTTTACCCAAAACTATATGTTCCCAAAGTCTACCCCCTTTTGTGAAAATGCAACGAAACTAATGTGGAAAATGAATAAATACGATATAAAAATGTCTAATTCACAAAAAATGTTGACATAATATAAACAAATTAATATTATGTTTATTATATTATAAACTTTATAAGGAAGTGTTTGTTTTATGCAGGATGCAGAAATGTTTTGGAGTGCATCGCATGATGAGCTAAAACAGGGGTATATCGAAGAAGAGAATCAGTTTATTTGTTTGCTGTGCGGAAATACAGTTCAAAAAGGGATAGTGTATCCAATAGATGGGACTCTTTATGAAGCAGAAAGGTATATGCGTATTCATATCGAAAATGCACATCAATCGGTGTTCGAATACTTGATTAATCTCGATAAGAAACTAACAGGTCTCACAGATCATCAGAATCGCCTTCTTCGTCTTTTTTATCAAGGGAAAAACGATGCTGAGGTGCAAGAGGAAATGGGAATTGGGAGTTCTTCTACTATTCGGAACCATCGCTTTGTATTAAAAGAGAAAGAGCGTCAAGCTAAGTTATTTTTGGCCATGATGGAACTTTTAAAAGATAAAGATAAACATGCGCCTGCATTTGTTCCTCTTCATCAAAAAGCAAGGATGGTGGATGATCGTTATAATGTTACGCAGGATGAAAAAGAGGTCATATTGAAAAAATTCTTTTCACAAGGTAGTCAGGCTGCTTTGAGTACTTTTCCACCAAAGGAAAAACAAAGGTTTATTGTTCTTCAAGAAATTTCGAAACGTTTTAAAAATGACCAGAAATATAGTGAAAAAGAAATCAATCAAATATTGGAAGCGGCCTATCATGACTATGTTCTTTTGAGAAGGTATTTAATAGAATATGGATTCTTGGATAGAAAGCCTGATGGAAGCCAATATTGGCTGAAGAAATGACGAATGGAGGCAATGAAGATGGATCGAAAAAAAGAATTAAAGCAATTATATAAGGAAACAAAAGTTGAAGCGGGAGTTTACCAAATAAAAAACACGATAAATAATAAAGTATTTATAGGAAGCACCAGGAATCTAAAGACATTAAAGGGTAAACAATTTGAATTGGAAATGGGAACAAGTACTAATAAAATGCTGCAAGATGAGTGGAATCAATATGGGAAAGAAGTCTTTTCTTTTGATGTGCTAGAGGTTCTAAAACCGAAAGAAACAGGATATTTTGATGCCAAACGCGAACTGAAAAAACTTGAGGAAGCATGGTTGGAAAAAATACAGCCATATGAAGAAAGAGGATACAATAGGGTAAAATCCAGCTGACTTTTTAGAAGGGTATCTAAGTTTACAAAGATAGCAGTTAAACAATCTTCGATTATTAACCGAATTCCCGGCATTCCATCATAGGATGTACATCGTCTCCTTTTTGTAATAAAAATTGGGTAAATAAGGTATTATTGATGTGGAGAATAATATATTTAAGTGTTTACGATAAGGGGGCGAGGGAATGGAAAATGAAGATAAATATTTAAGAGCGAAAAAGCGGGTGGAAAACCTTAAGGCATTCTACATTCATCTAACGGTGTATTTCTTGGTTAATGCTATGCTTTTTGTTATGAACCTAATAACGGATACTAGTTATTGGTGGTTCCTCTATCCACTTGGAGGATGGGGAATTGGAGTTCTGGTACACGGTATAACAACTTTTGCAGATGGTAACTTCGGATCAGAATGGGAAGAAAGAAAGATAAAGGAATTCATGGAAAAGGATAAAAAGGATGTCTGACAAAATATGAATACGTTCAATTTAAGGAACCAGCTATGGTTCCTTTCAGTTTGTAGACAAAAGGGGTCCAGAATGTTTTAATTCCGGACCCCTTTTGAAATTCCCTTTGAATATGAATGTCAATTTAGCTAAAATAACTGGATCAATACTTGGGCTGCCTATCTCTGAATACATCTCTTTCACCAAGTCATAAATGAAAGGAAGTCAATGGACCCTCAATTTTACGAACCAAATGGTTCGCTGGCACCAGTTGATCCAAAGTAATCATTTCAAGTTGATCTCGCTGAATAGAATTATGTTTCAAAAGCATTGTCATCACCTCAAGTTTTAATACTCCTATATTAAAACAAAAAAGACTAGGCAAAAGTGTTTATTCTAATTGTTAAAACAAAGTTGATTGGAACGGAAGGTGCGAGACTTCTTCGGGAAAAGCGTGTCCAAGGGAGACCCCACAGGCGCAAAGGCGCCGAGGAGGCTCCCTGACCGCCCGCGGAAAGCGAGTGCCTGGAGTGGAAATCAACGTTCGAATTTTTACAACCCCTCAAAAAAACTGTAGACTAACTCGATTTTCATCGAGTTAGTCTACAGTCTGAAGGAACCAGTTATGGTTCCTTTTTTCGTATAGAGAGATTCTTAGTTCTAGTTAATTTTAAATAAACCCTTTAGAAAGATAATCGTACTTGTTGTAAGTTTTTAAATGGTTTAAGCTATTATTATGGGAATAAGACAGAGTAGTTTTTGCAATAGATGGTGAAACCCTTAGAGGAGCTTCACTAAATAATTAATTTTTAGGAGTTGCGCATGAAAAAATTAGGATGGATTATAACAGGAATAGGGGCTTTTTTCGCACTGGGTGCCTTGCTTTATCCTTTGAATGTTATTGATAAAACACTATGTATTTATTTATTACTTGGTGGTGCGGGGCTTATGTTTGTCGGGTCTATGTTTAGAGCCTTTTCGCTCCTTAAGAGATAAAACAATAAATAAAAAGGTTGGTATACCAAGGGGGATTTAGGAATAATCGAGGTCTCTGGTGTATCAGTCTGTTTATAGTAAAAGGGTATATGATTTTCTTTATTGGCTCCAGTGTAAATGTGAAAAAGCAATCACTGTGATATGATTTATTCATAAAACATTCAAGCTAAGGTGATGATATGGAAAAAAATCAATTAAAGTATGCACAGCAGCATTTGGCCAATGAACGCACCTTTTTGGCATGGATCAGAACGGTGATTGCGATTGTAGGGGTTGGTTTTTTAACTACGAGTTTGCATTTTACGATCGGCAAGTATCGGGACGACCGGATTGATTTGATTAGTATTGTGTTGGGGATGTTTACTTGTACTTTGGGTTTAGTAATTACTGTATTGGCGACTTTCGGTTATTTGCAGAAGAAGCGACAAATTAACGAGGAGACGTTCAAACCCTCTAGTGCGCAGGTAATTCTCATTGCGGTCTTTATGGTGATTATGTTATTGATGATTATTTTATATTTTCTTTTTATAAAATTTTAACATTCTGTCCTATCCAGTATAGGGCAGTTTTTTTAGTTTCTTCCTATTATATACATATCCTTACATGTATATGGAAAGAATCCTTCCATTGATTATAAAGGGTAAATTAAGAAAACTTTAACCTGTTGACAATCGTCTATAAATTAGAAAGAAAGGATGAGGGTTATGGAGGAGTTATTTACAGAATATATGGAGGCTGGTGAAGAAGATATATGGTTGGATGAGATTATGACTGTATACGGTCAGGATATTCTTCAGCTTGTGTACTCATATGTGAAAAATCTCACTATTGCCGAAGACTTAACGCAGGAGATTTTTGTGAAGTGTTATAAAGCATTGCCTACATATAAGAAGCAATCAAAGTTGTGAACATGGCTATGGAAGATTGCCATAAATCACTGTAAGGATTATTTGAAAAGCTGGTACCATCGGAACATCGAATATACCGTGGATGAGCGGGTGGAGCCACAGGCAACGATGAGTGTGGAAGAAACTATTCTTAAGCTTGATGAGGATCAAATGCTTTCTCATACCGTGATGAATCTGCCGATAAAATACAGGGAAGTGATTTATTTATTTTATTTTCAAGAGTTATCGATAAAAGAAATTTCCGAAATGACGGGAATCAGCCAAGGTACAATAAAAACCCGGATGCGGAGGGCGAAAGCGATGCTAAAAGAGAAGCTGGAGGGGTATAACGATGGAAGATAAATTGAATAAGCTCAACCGTGCAATGAAAAGAACTGTTTTTGCTGATGTAAAGTTTACTGACAAACAAAAGACGGCTATTAAACAGCGACTTGTTCAGGCAAAGGAAAGTGATGAGGAAGTAATGATCGCCATTTTTCGAATTCTTCAGGAGGAACAAAGCGGTTATCAGATTATGTCATCCTTAATAAGGCGGGGCATTGAAAAATTCACCGAGCAGGAGGGAATTTTGTATACGATGCTGCATGACTTGGAACGGAGGGGTTTCATTGAGGCCAAATGGGAACAGACGGAGAAGAAATCATACCGCCTTAGTAATAAAGGGCGCCGAATGCTCGCAAAGTCAGAATCTAAACAAAATGCAGGCTCATACATCTTACAAACGGTTTTAGAGGGGTGAAAATGGTGGGTAGTTCAATTTTGGCATTGTGTTAAGTGTTTATCGAAAAAAAGATGTAATTTGGACGGTTCAATCTTAATTTAGTTTTAAATATTTGTTTAATTTTCATTTTGTGAGATATGATAAAGGGATATAAAAGGAGGTCATCAAAATGGTGGATATCCAAAAAGGTGAAGGTTCTTTTTTTGTCGCGGAATCTGGCGAGAAATTGGCGGAAATTACGTTCTATAAATCAGGTGATAATGAAATCACGGTGGACCATACTGTTGTGTCTGACAAGCTTCGCGGGCAGAAGGTAGGTAATTCTCTTGTTGAAAAGGTGATTGAGTTTGCACGTGAAGAAAAACTAAAAGTCGTTCCGGTATGTACATTCGTTCAAAAACAATTTGAAAAAAATGCCGATTACGAGGATGTTTTAGCCAAATAATTAAAGGGCTGATACGAGGAGGATGAACATGATTATTCATCCATTATCCTATGTATTCAGCCTTTTTCTATGTATTTATACTAATAAACTAAAAACAGATGTTATGATGTGAAATTGGATTTTATGCTGTCTTGCGTACGAGATGTAAGTATTTATATATCAGGTTTTTTAGTTCGGTCATTTTGGGTAAAACAAAAAAGCAGTAATCGCCTTTCAGAAAAAACATAATTTACAGGAAGAAGGGATATTGGGTAAAGTTCGCGGAATAAGTTATTTGCTTTTATGAAGGTCCTTGAGAAAAATCTTTAAATTGATTTGTAATTTGAAAATATAGAATATTTAATATTTTTTAAAATAAATAAATACAATTTATTTATTTAGAGAATGGGATAATAGTAGGTATGTAAGCGTATACAACAAAACTTGCAATTTAGAATTATCAAAAAATTCTTTAAAAACCTGTTGACTAGTACCCGAAATACAAGTAAGATAATCACAAATACAAGACATCAAACATAAGCGTTTCTAAAAATATGAATTATGCGAAAAGCATTGAAGAGGATAAGTAGTCTTTTTACAAGGCATTCACAGAGAGCCGGGTTGCTGAGAACCGGTATTGTCCCGAAAGATGAACTCACCTTGGAGTTTCGGCTTGAACGTCAGACTAGTAGAGCTGAACGGGTGCGTACCAGTACCCGTTACCAAAACAGAGAATAGTGTAGACTATTCAAAGTGCGCATGGAAGTTCGTGCGAAAAAGGGTGGTACCGTGGAGTGGCTTATCAAGCCTTTTCACCCCTTTAACTTGCAGAGTGCAAGTACATTTGGGGTGGGAAGGCTTTTTTGTATGCTAAAAAAGCAGAAAATTCCGAATTTTAAGAAAAAATATCAAGTGAGAAAGTGGAGGAGGTCTTTACGTATGACACAAAAAGCAGTAGTGGCTGATCGGAAAGGTGGAAAGACACAATTTAGTGGTGCCGAATTCCTGATGGATGCATTGAAAAAGGAAAATGTTGAAGTCATTTTTGGTTATCCGGGTGGTTCTGTATTGCCGATTTATGACAAGCTATACAGTTCAGAGCTTTTTCATATTTTGACAAGACATGAGCAAGGCGCAATCCATGCAGCAGAAGGATACGCCAGGATTACCGGCAAGCCGGGGGTGGTCATAGTCACATCTGGTCCAGGAGCAACAAACATTGTTACCGGTTTAGCGGATGCAATGATTGACTCTTTACCACTTGTTGTTATTTCAGGTCAGGTTGCTACTAGTGTAATTGGTACAGATGCTTTCCAAGAAGCTGATGTACTAGGGATTACAACCCCAATTACAAAACACAACTATCAAGTAAGAAAGCCGGAAGACCTCCCACGTATTATAAAAGAAGCTTTTTATATCGCTTCAAGCGGCCGACCGGGTCCGGTTTTGATCGATATTCCGAAAGATATGGCCATTTTAGAAGGAGTATCAACGGATGATGAGCCTGTAATGGATCTCCCTGGTTATCAGCCGACGACGAAGCCAAATTATTTGCAAATTAGGAAGCTCGTTGAAGCGGTAAGTGGAGCGAAAAGACCGGTCATTCTTGCTGGGGCAGGTGTCCTGCATGCAAAGGCATCCCATCTATTAAAGGAATACGTCGAGCAGCAAGGGATTCCAGTTGTTCACACGCTACTTGGTCTTGGCGGCTTTCCGGCTGACCATCCGCTTTTTATCGGAATGGGCGGTATGCATGGCTGTTTTGCAGCAAATATGGCGTTATCAAAATGTGATCTATTAATAAATATCGGTGCCAGATTCGATGACCGATTGACTGGGAATTTAGCAAAATTCGCACAGCATGCAACGGTTGCCCATATCGATATTGATCCAGCAGAAATCGGTAAAAATGTACCAACAAAGATTCCGGTAGTCGGCAGTGCGAAAGAAGCCCTAACTGAGTTGATTGGGCAAAGTGGTAAAATGCCGGATATTAAAGAATGGACCACACAGCTGACTAAATGGAATGAAGAATTCCCATTGCGTTATACACAGGAAGAAGGTGTGCTGAAACCTCAGCGAGTCATCCAAATGCTTCATGAAAAAACGAATGGAGAAGCCATTGTTACGACGGATGTTGGACAGCATCAAATGTGGGCAGCACAATACTATCCGTTTAACAAACCAAATTCTTGGGTCACTTCCGGGGGACTTGGCACGATGGGCTTTGGATTACCTTCCGCACTCGGGGCGCAACTAGCAGATCCGAAAGCGACAGTACTTTCAATATCCGGAGATGGTGGCTTCCAGATGTGCCTTCAGGAACTTTCGGTTATTGCTGAAATGAATCTACCAATCAAAATTATCATCGTCAATAATGGAGCACTTGGAATGGTAAGACAATGGCAGGAACTCTTTCATGATAACCGTTTTTCACACAGCATTTTCCAATCGCACCCTGATTTCGTGAAATTGGCTGATGCTTATGGAATTCCGGGATTCAAAGTAACTACGGAAGAAGAAGCAAGCAACTGCCTCGATGAAGCGCTAGCAATTGATGGACCGGTATTAATTGATTTCCGTGTTAAACAAAAAGAAAATGTCTTTCCGATGGTAGCGCAAGGAAAAGGGCTTGATGAAATGGAAGGAGTTTAATCAATGAAGGGAATTCTTAGCCTCACCGTGAACAACAGGCCAGGCGTCCTTAATAGGATTACGAACCTGTTCACAAAAAGGAACTATAACATTGAAAGCATGACTGTCGGACCATCCGAACAGGAAGGTATATCAAGGATGACCTTCGTGGTCGATGTTGATGACGAAAACGTCATTGAACAAATCACAAAGCAATTAAACAAGCAGATTGATGTTTTAAAAGTATATGATATTACGAATCAATCGATTGTGGCCAGGGAGCTGGCACTCATTAAAATATTAGTGAGTACCCAGACCCGTGCTGAAATTTATTCAGTCATTGAACCTTTCCGAGCATCTGTAATAGATGTGAGTAAAGATAGTCTGACGGTTCAAATCACTGGGGAGTCAGACAAAATTGAAGCTTTTATTGAACTAATCAAACCTTATGGCATCAAGGAATTGGCAAGGACAGGGACAGCTGCATTCCCACGTGGAATGCAATTAGCACATGCAAAAAGTGCAACAATCGTTTAAAGACTAAAAACAAAAACAACAAAAAACTAATGGATAAGAAAAGGGAGATGTAATTATTATGGCAAAAGTATATTATAACGCAGAAGCAAACGAGAATTTCTTCAACAATAAAAAGGTAGCAGTTATCGGATACGGTTCACAAGGACACGCACACGCACAAAACCTACGTGACAGCGGCGTTGAAGTAATCATCGGAATCAGAAAAGGTAAATCCTTCGATAAAGCTGTAGAAGACGGATTCAATGTATACACAGTTAAAGAAGCAGCTGAACAAGCGGATGTTATCATGAATCTATTACCGGATGAAACTCAACCAAAAGTATACCAAGAAGAAATTAAACCAGTATTGCGTGCAGGCCAAGCGTTAATGTTCGCACACGGATTCAACGTTCATTTCAATCAAATCGTTCCGCCAGCAGACGTAGATGTGTTATTGGTAGCTCCAAAAGGTCCTGGACATCTTGTTCGCCGCACATATGAACAAGGAGCAGGTGTACCAGCATTGTTTGCCATCTATCAAGACGTTACAGGGGAAGCAAGAGAATTAGCACTTGCTTACGCTAGAGGAATCGGTTCATTAAGAGCTGGTGGCTTGGAAACAACATTCCAAGAAGAAACAGAAACAGATCTATTCGGAGAGCAAGCAGTACTTTGCGGCGGCTTAACTGCCCTTGTAAAAGCCGGTTTCGAAACCTTGACAGAAGCTGGATACCAACCGGAAGTTGCATACTTTGAGTGTTTACATGAACTTAAATTAATCATCGACCTTATGTATGAAGGCGGAATGGAAAACATGCGCTATTCCATTTCTGATACAGCACAATGGGGAGATTTCGTTTCTGGACCACGCGTTGTAACAGAAACTACTAAAGAAGCAATGAAAGCTATTTTGAAAGATATCCAAGACGGTGAGTTCGCTAAAGGATGGATTTTGGAAAACCAAGCAAATCGTCCAGTCTTCAATGCTATCAATAATCGTGAAAACCAACATCAAATCGAAGTAGTTGGTCGTGAGTTAAGAAAAATGATGCCATTTGTAAAACCTCAACAAAAAGAGAAAGAAGTGGTAGCCGTTGCGAAAAATTAATATATTTGAAACTACACTTCGAGATGGGGAGCAATCCGCTGGTGTAAATTTAAACTTTACAGAAAAGCTTGAAATTGCTTATCAGTTAGAAAGATTGGGTGTAGATATTATCGAAGCCGGTTTTCCGGCAGCATCCAAAGGAGATTTCAACTCGGTTCAGGAAATCGCGCGCAAAATCAGAAACAGCTCTGTTACAGGGCTGGCGCGCGCTGTAAAAGGAGATATTGATGCAGCTTGGGAATCATTAAGAGTCGGGGCAGAACCAAGATTGCATACGTTCATCGCAACTTCTCCCATTCACCGTGAATATAAGCTGAAAATGTCAAAAGAACAAGTGATTGAACAATCGATTGCGATGGTTAAGTACGGGGCAGAACGTTTTCCTATCGTACAATGGTCTGCAGAAGATGCGAGCCGTACAGAACTTGAATATTTGGCTGAAATCGTCGAAGCGGTCATTCAAGCGGGTGCAAAGGTTATTAATATTCCGGATACAGTAGGCTACGCTGCTCCAATCGAATACGGCAACATTTTCCGTTACCTGCGTGAAAACGTTCCTTCTATTGATAAGGTGAGTTTATCTGCACACTGCCATGACGACCTTGGAATGGCAACAGCTAACTCCTTGGCTGCCATCGAAGGCGGAGCAACACAAGTTGAAGGTACAATCAACGGCATTGGAGAGCGTGCTGGTAACGTGGCACTCGAAGAAGTAGCAATGGCTCTCTACATTCGTAAAGATTTCTATCAAGCTGAAACGGGCCTTGTTTTAAATGAAATTAAAAGATCCAGTGATTTGGTCAGCCGTCTAACGGGGATGCAGGTTCCAGCTAATAAAGCCATAATTGGTGCCAATGCTTACGCGCATGAATCGGGTATTCACCAAGATGGTATGTTAAAAGAAAAAACAACGTATGAAATCATTTCACCGGAACTTGTCGGCGTTGCATCTAATTCACTCGTTTTAGGTAAACATTCCGGACGACATGCTTTCAAAGAAAGATTACAAGAGTTGAATTTTTCGGTAACTGATGAAGAAATGAACTCTTTATTCGTTCAGTTCAAGGAATTGGCTGATAACAAAAAGACAATGACGGATGAAGATATCGTGGCACTAGTGCTTGAAGAAAAAGCGACAGATATCAGTTTTTACGACCTGGTTTCTTTCCAGATTTCTCACGGTACACATCAGGTTGCGACAGCGACTGTTACGCTGAAAAAAGGCGATAACGAAGAAATTCAGGAAGCGGCAACTGGTGCAGGAAGTGTTGAAGCGCTTTATAACACGCTTGAAAGATGTTTGGGTAGCGAGATTAACTTGAAAGACTATCGGATTCAATCTGTAGGTGGCGGAATGGATGCCCTTGCACAGGTTTTTGTGAAAATCGATTTTAACGGTGTGGAAACGAGCGGACGCGGTCTCGATCAAGACGTTTTGGAAGCATCTGCTAAAGCATATTTGAACGCGGTGAACCGTGTGATCATCATGAAGGAATTAGAAGAAAAAGCAGTATTACAATAGAAAGGGGAGATTTCGATGAAAAGGAATATTGCGGTGCTTCAAGGAGATGGCATCGGGAAAGAAGTAACAAGAGGCGCTGTAGAAATTCTCGAAGCCGTTGCCCAAAGATATGGTCACGATTTTGAATTTCAATATGGTGAAATTGGTGGCGGGGCAATCGATAACACAGGATCGCCCCTGCCGGATGAAACAGTAGAGATTTGTAAAAACAGCGATGCGGTATTATTAGGTGCCGTTGGGGGACCGAAGTGGGATAATCAACCTGCACACCTAAGACCGGAACGAGGATTATTAAAAATCCGAAAAGATTTGAATCTCTATGCTAACATTCGACCAATCAGCTATTATTCCAGCTTATCGGAATCTTCACCTCTTAAAAAGGAATTCATTGAAGATGTAGATTTTGTTATTGTCCGAGAACTAACGGGCGGCCTTTATTTCGGAAAGCCGAGTGAACGGGTAGAAAGAGAAGGAAAAGAAGCGGTTGTCGATACTCTTTTCTATCAAAAAATCGAAATGCAGCGCATCATTGAACTTGCGTTTAAATTAGCATCTGATCGAAAGAAAAAAGTAACATCTGTTGATAAAGCCAATGTGCTTGAATCCAGCCGGATGTGGCGTGAAACGGCTGAAGAAATTGCAAAGGATTATCCGGATGTAGAGCTTGAACATATGCTTGTGGATAATGCAGCCATGCAACTTATTAAAAATCCAAAACAATTTGATATTGTCGTAACAGAGAATATGTTTGGCGATATTTTAAGCGATGAAGCGTCTGTATTAACTGGTTCGCTTGGAATGCTTCCTTCCGCCTCAATATCTACTCAAGGGCCGAATTTATATGAACCAATTCATGGCTCTGCACCTGATATTGCAGGCAAAAATTTAGCTAATCCTATCGGAACTATTTTATCGGCGGCATCGATGCTGCGCTTATCCTTTGGCTTGGAAAATGAGGCAAATGCTGTTGAGCAAGCTGTGGAAACGGTACTCGATTATGGGTTAAGAACAGGTGATATTGCAAATGGGCAATCAAACATTACTTCTACTTCAGAAATGATTGCCGAAATAAAAGCGAATCTTTTAGACCAGGAAGCTATTTCCAACATCATGGGAGCTTATGCATAAACTTCTTTCACGGCCTAACATTAGGCCGTGTTTTTTAAAAAAATATAAAATTAATCGAGGTGGATACAGATGGGCAAGTCGATAATAGAAAAAATATGGGATCGGCATATTGTAAATGATGAGGAAAATAAACCGGATTTATTGTATATAGACCTTCAATATATTCATGAAGTAACCTCTCCTCAAGCATTTGAAGGATTGAGATTAAAAGGGCGTAAAGTTAGAAGACCGGATCGTACATTCGCGACAATGGATCATAATGTACCAACTGTTAATCGCTATTTCATCGAGGATGATATTGCAAGAAAACAGTTAGAAGCACTTGACCAAAACTGTAAGGAGTTTGGCATCCGCCTTGCTGATTTAGACAGTCCGGAACAAGGAATCGTTCACGTTATTGGTCCTGAATTAGGTCTTACACAGCCGGGGATGACGATTGTTTGTGGTGACAGTCATACCTCTACACATGGCGCATTCGGATCGATTGCGTTTGGCATAGGAACAAGTGAGGTCGAACACGTTTTGGCTACACAAACTCTATGGCAAACAAAACCAAAAACATTAAAGCTTGAGGTTAATGGAAAGCTTGGTCAAGGTGTGATGGCGAAAGATGTCATTTTATATGTGATTTCTAAATTCGGTGTCGATTTTGGTACTGGACATATCATTGAATACTGTGGCGAAGTATTCAGAGATATGTCAATGGAAGAAAGAATGACGGTATGTAATATGTCGATTGAAGGCGGAGCAAGAGCGGGGCTTGTGGCTCCTGATGAAACAACATTCTCTTATTTAAAAGGTCGTAAATATGTGCCAAAAGGAGTGGAATTCGAACAATATGTTCAGGATTGGAAGTCGCTTGCCAGTGATGAAGATGCGGTCTATGACCAGGAAATAACTCTTGATGGCAGCCTAATTTCGCCGATGGTCAGCTGGGGAACAAACCCAGGAATGGCGAGTGGAGTTGACGGTAATGTGCCGACCTTTGCTGAAGATATCATCGATTCAAAAGAACTGAATCGTGCTCTGGAGTATATGGGTCTTGAAGAAGGTATGCCAATAACGAATATTCCTGTTCAGCATGTATTCATTGGATCTTGTACAAATTCCCGCATTGAGGACTTGCGACAAGCAGCAGAAATGATAGATGGTCAGACTGTTCAAAAAGGTGTTCGAGCGATGGTCGTACCAGGTTCACAAAGTGTTAAAAGACAAGCGGAAGATGAAGGTTTGGATGAAATTTTCAAATCCGCAGGCTTTGAGTGGCGTGAATCAGGATGCAGCATGTGCTTAAGTATGAATCCGGATGCCGTTCCATCTGGTGAGCACTGTGCATCCACTAGTAATCGGAACTTTGAAGGACGTCAAGGTGCTGGAGCAAGGACTCACTTAGTTAGCCCGGCAATGGCTGCAGCAGCGGCCATTTATGGGAAATTTGTCGATATTAGAAACTTGAAAAAAGCTGAACAAGTTCATTAAGAATACGAATTAGCTGGAGGTGCAGAGAATGGAACCCATTACTATATATAAAGGAAGAGCCGCGGCACTTGACCGTAAAAATGTGGATACAGATCAAATCATTCCAAAGCAATTTTTAAAACGAATCGAGCGAAGTGGATTTGGTGAATTTTTATTCTATAACTGGCGTTTTGATGAGGATGGAAAGGAACGGCCCGATTTTGAATTAAATCAGCCTCATAATCAAAACACGTCCATTTTAATTGCAGGTGAAAATTTCGGTTGTGGTTCTTCACGTGAGCATGCTCCATGGTCGTTGAAAGATTACGGATTTGATATTGTCATCGCACCGTCTTTTGCTGATATTTTTAAAAGTAACTGCATGAAAAATGGGATGGTTCCTATTGCTTTAACGCAGGATGAAGTTAAGTATTTAATGGAGAGAGTGTCAGCGCCTGACTATGAGTTGACGATTGATCTGCCTAATCAAACATTGATAGATGGTCAAGGGTTTGAAGCAAGCTTTGAGATTCATCCATATTGGAAGGAAATGCTAGTCAAAGGCTGGGATGAAATTTCTATTACACTTCAATATGATGAAGAGATTTCTGCTTATGAACAACAAAAAAAGGTTGTTTCTAGTATTTAATTGAAGAACAAATCTCCCGTTCTTTCTTTCTTATTTGAAAGGGGCCGGGATTTTTTTTGTGAAGAAAAAAAGGTGGAAAGTGTTCATTCACCCTTATAATTTTTGTATTTCATACTATTACATGCTAAACTGTTTTTCAAAAAGCGACGGTGAGGCGGAAAACAGGATGGATAATAAGAACAACCAAAAGAAAGCTGAAGAGACCAAGATTATCTCCTTTCCAAATCTCGGTGAAAGGTTGATAGTAAAAGGGTTAGATGAGCTCGGGAACAGAAACTTTAGAGATGCTGCACTGCTCTTTAGCCAAGCTCGGGAGTTTGAGCCCGAAAATGATGAAGTCTGTATGGGACTAGTGGTCTCCCTGGTCGAACTTGAGTATTATGAGGAGTCAAAAGAGTTGTGCCAAGAGATGTTGAACAAAGGCATCGGTGATTATTTTCAACTCATCAATATCTATTTAATGGTGCTTTTACAATTAAGTGAGCATCAGGAAATGGTTACGACTATTGAAATGCTATTTGAAGAAAATCAAATACCATTTGATAAAGAGGAACATTTTGAAAAGATGCTTCAGTTCAGTAAAAGGGCTCTTGAAGATAAAAAAGAGGAAGCGGACAGGCAAAAACAACAGCTTGCAGAGGAATTAAAAGAGGATGAGCTGTTTGAAGGGAAAACGGATAATGAAATGTTCTTAGTTATTTCAAAACTGACGAATATAAATATTCGACCATTTATCCCTCAAATCGAACAATTTCTACAACAAGAACAAGGCCATCCGTTTTTTAAAACGATGCTCCTTAACATCCTTACCGACCAGGAATATAACGAAGAAGTGACACTTAAGAAATTCTCTAAAGCAAAGTCCGTAATTCCAAAAGAATTAGCAGGCTTGAAGGAGACGGAATTTTATAAGAAGGTTACCAGTCTTACAGAAGCGGAAATCAGTCAGAAAAACCCAAGCTTATTTGAAATGGTGCATAGTTTAATCGAGCGGCATTCCTTTCTATTATATCCGTTTGAACCGGAACCAGAAAGCCTGCCAGTATGGGCGGCTGCCTATCATGCATTAGCAGAAGAATACATGGCAGGAGAAAATATCAGCGGGAAGATAGCGGACATATACTTGGCTGATGAGGAAGCAGTTGAGGATATTCTATCCTATATTAAAGAAATCGAGGAAATTTCTTATCCCATTATTTAACCTATAGCTGTTGTAACAGATTAATCCTGTGGTATAATGTAGTGGTTGTAATGTATAATCGTCTAATTTTGACGATTTCCCAATAATTTTTTTGGGTATTTTTGAAGGATGACTTGTTAACACTTGCAAAGCATATTCATCCAATGCTTATTATTGAAGTATATAGATTTTTTGGAGGGAAACACATGTCTGTAAAATGGGAAAAACAAGAAGGTAATCAAGGCGTATTAACAATTGAAGTTGACGCTGCAAAAGTAAACGAAGGTTTAGACGCAGCTTTCAAAAAAGTAGTAAAACAAGTAAACGTACCTGGCTTCCGTAAAGGTAAAATGCCACGTCAAATGTTCGAAAAAAAATTCGGCGTAGAATCTCTTTATCAAGATGCTCTTGATATTATTCTTCCAGATGCTTATGCAAATGCTGTCGAAGAAGCTGGAATTCAGCCTGTAGATCGTCCAGAAATCGACATCGAGAAAATGGAAAAAGGCGAAAACTTAATTTTCACTGCAACTGTAACAGTTAAGCCTGAAGTTAAATTAGGAGATTACAAAGGTGTTGAAGTTGAAAAATTCAATACTGAAGTAACTGACGAAGATGTTGAAAATGAATTAAAAACTTTGCAAGAGCGTCAAGCTGAGCTTGTTGTTAAAGAAGAAGGACAAGCTGCTGAAGGCGATACAGTTGTTCTTGACTTCGAAGGATTCGTTGATGGTGAAGCATTTGAAGGTGGAGCTTCTGAAAACCATTCATTAGAAATCGGTTCTAACTCTTTCATTCCTGGTTTTGAAGAACAACTAGTTGGTCTTGAAACTGGCGCTGAAAAAGATATCGAAGTAACATTCCCAGAAGAATACCATGCTGCTGAACTTGCAGGTAAACCAGCTGTATTCAAAGTGAAAATTCACGAAATCAAAACAAAGCAACTTCCTGAGTTGGATGATGAGTTCGCGAAAGATGTTGACGACGAAGTTGAAACATTAGCTGAACTTAAAGAGAAAACAAAACATAAATTAGAGCATGACAAAAAACACGAAGAAGAAAACTTCGTACAAAACACTGTAATTGGTAAAGCTGTTGAAGGTGCAGAAATGGACGTTCCTGAAGCAATGATTTCAAACGAAGTAGACCGCATGATGAATGAGTTTTCTCAACGCATTCAATCACAAGGACTAAACTTGGATCTTTACTACCAATTCTCAGGTCAAGACGAAGAAGCTTTAAAAGCACAAATGAAAGAAGAAGCTGAAGGACAAGTTCGTACAAGCCTAACTCTTGAAGCAATTGCTGAAGCTGAAAAACTTGAAGCAACTGACGAAGATGTAGAAGCTGAACTTGGTCAAATGGCTGAAATGTACAAAATGGAAGTAGAAGCAATCAAACAAGCTCTTGGAAACTTAGATGGAATTAAAGGCGATCTTAAAATTAAGAAAGCAATTGACTTCTTGGTTGAAAACAGCAAAACAGTTGAAGCAAAATAATTTTAATAAGTAAGTAGATTTTAATATTTTCTTCAAAAAAACAAGGCGCGAGTAATCGTGCCTTGTTTTATACATATTGAGAATTTGTGGAAATTTAAAATTATCAGTTATTTCCTGATTGATTTTTTTTGGATTTCAGTGTAGATTAGTTCTAATACCGCATATACATATTTATACAACAAATCCTTATTTTAAAAATCAAAAGTTTTGGGCATACTGGTAAAGGGCAAATACATATTGATTGAATTATTGTACTTATTGAACAACTCGCAAGCGTGAGCATTATTGTTACTAAACTTCCAAGAAACATGATAAAATGCAAAACATACTAGGAGTTTTGGAATGCTTTAGTAGATGTGTGTCTTTTTTTATTAGGAATTAGATACCACTACTGTAATAGAGTTGGAAGAGTATTTAAAGGGGTGAATGTTCATGTTTAAATTTAATGATGAAAAAGGACAGTTAAAATGTTCTTTTTGCGGTAAAACACAAGAACAAGTCCGTAAACTGGTTGCTGGTCCAGGTGTATATATTTGTGACGAGTGTATCGAGCTTTGTACGGAAATCGTTGAAGAAGAGCTGGGTACTGATGAAGAAGTTGAATTCAGGGATGTACCTAAGCCAATGGAAATTCGTGAAATTCTTGACGAATATGTGATTGGACAAGAACAGGCGAAGAAATCTTTAGCTGTTGCTGTTTACAATCATTACAAACGTATCAATTCCAATAGCAAAGTCGACGATGTAGAGCTTTCTAAAAGTAACATCGCTTTAATCGGACCGACGGGAAGCGGGAAAACTCTTCTTGCGCAAACATTAGCACGTCTTCTGAATGTTCCTTTTGCTATTGCTGATGCAACTTCATTAACGGAAGCTGGATATGTAGGGGAAGATGTGGAAAACATCCTTCTTAAATTGATCCAAGCTGCTGATTATGATGTGGAAAAAGCGGAAAAAGGCATCATTTATATCGATGAAATTGATAAAGTTGCCCGTAAATCTGAAAACCCTTCTATTACACGAGATGTGTCTGGTGAAGGTGTGCAACAAGCGTTGCTAAAAATTCTTGAAGGAACGGTTGCTAGCGTACCGCCACAAGGGGGACGTAAACATCCTCATCAAGAGTTCATCCAAATCGACACTACCAATATTTTATTCATCTGCGGCGGTGCCTTTGATGGCATCGAACCAATCATCAAACGCCGTCTTGGTCAAAAAGTTATCGGTTTTGGCTCTGATGTGAAAAAGGATGATGTTGCAGAAAAAGAATTGCTTTCTAAAGTTCTTCCTGAAGACTTACTTCGTTTCGGATTGATTCCGGAATTCATCGGCCGTCTTCCAGTAATTGCTACTCTTGAGCAATTAGACGAAGCTGCATTGATTGAAATCCTGACAAAACCGAAAAATGCTCTTGTGAAACAATACCAAAAATTACTTGAGCTGGACGATGTTGAATTGGAATTCGAACCGGAAGCGCTAAGTGAAATTGCTAAAAAGGCAATAGAACGTAAAACAGGTGCACGTGGTCTGCGTTCTATTATTGAAGGCATCATTCTTGAAGTGATGTTTGATCTTCCTTCCCGTGACGATGTTGCAAAATGCGTAATCACAGGTAGTACGATTTCGAAAAATGAATCTCCAAAGCTAGTCCTTAAAGACGGTACAACCATCAAAGGACAAGAAAAGAAAACATCTGCTTAACTTAATAAAAACGTAAAGACTGTCAGTTCATGCTGGCAGTCTTTTTTTTGCTTTTTAGGATGTCATGATGGAAATTTGCTGATGTTTACGATTAAAACTCCAAAATTTACAACCTGAATTTCTTGGATAATTTCGACCTGCCCTAGGAGATACTAACAGAAATGACAAACTAGGCGAGTGCAGGAGGGAATACGATGAATTGGACAGGAATAGCGTTGTTTATCCAGCTGTTTTTTGGGATTGTAATTGGATTGTATTTTTTGAATTTATTGAAAGGTCAGCGGACGCAAAAAGTTTCTATTGACCGTGATTCACGAAAAGAAATGGATCAATTACGAAAGATGAGGTCGATTTCGTTAACAGAGCCATTGGCCGAAAAGGTTAGGCCATGTACGTTTAACGAAATTGTCGGTCAGGAAGATGGCATTAAATCCTTAAAGGCGGCCTTATGTGGGCCGAATCCTCAGCATGTGATTATTTACGGTCCCCCAGGAGTAGGGAAAACAGCAGCTGCTAGGCTTGTATTAGAAGAGGCGAAAAAAAATGGGAAATCTCCTTTTAAAAATTCGGCTGTGTTTGTTGAATTGGATGCGACTACAGCTAGATTCGATGAGCGGGGTATTGCCGACCCATTAATTGGGTCTGTGCATGATCCAATTTATCAGGGAGCTGGAGCAATGGGCCAGGCTGGTATTCCACAGCCAAAGCAGGGTGCTGTTAGCAATGCTCATGGAGGCGTATTGTTTATAGATGAAATAGGAGAGCTTCATCCAATACAGATGAATAAGCTGTTAAAAGTGTTGGAAGATCGTAAGGTGTTTCTCGAAAGTGCCTATTATCAAGAAGAAAATCAAAATATTCCTACTCACATTCATGATATTTTTAAAAATGGACTCCCGGCTGACTTTCGCTTGATTGGAGCCACAACCAGGACGCCAAATGAAATTGCACCTGCGATTCGCTCGAGATGTATTGAAGTGTTTTTCCGTGAACTTGACCGGGAAGAAATCATTACAGTTGCTAAAAATGCCTCCGATAAAGTAGGAATCACGATTAGTAAAAAAGGATTACAATCGATTTCGGATTATGCCCGAAATGGTAGAGAAGCTGTTAATATGATTCAGACTCTCGCGGGTATTTCGATTAATGAAAACCGATCATTTATAAGGGAAGAAGATATTGATTGGATGGCTCATAGCAGTCAACTGACACCGCGAATGGATCGGAAAATTGAATCTAATTCAAAAATAGGCCTCGTTAACGGTCTTGCCGTCTATGGGCCCAACAGCGGGGCATTGCTAGAAATTGAGGTAACGGTTATGGCGGCCTCTAATGAAACCGGTTCGATAAATATAACCGGTATTGTTGAAGAAGAAAGCATCGGCGGGGGGAATGGGAAATCAATCCGCCGCAAGAGCATGGCAAAAGGTTCAATTGAAAATGTAATCACGGTTTTACGTTCGATGGGAGTGCCGGCCGACCAATTTGATATCCATGTAAACTTTCCTGGTGGAAGTCCTGTAGATGGCCCTTCAGCGGGAATTGCAATGGCTACAGGTATATACTCGGCAATCTATAAAATCCCTGTTGATCACACACTAGCGATGACTGGAGAAATCAGCATTCATGGCGGCGTTAAACCGATTGGCGGAGTTATTCCGAAAATCAAGGCTGCAAAACTGGCTGGAGCAAAGACAGTAATCATTCCAGCAGAAAACATGCAGCCATTGCTCCAAGAAATCAAGGATATTGAGATCATTCCCGTTTCGAATGTGAAAGAAGTATTTGACCGGGCACTGAAAAAAGAGTTGATGTCGGAACAAATTCTCACATCCTTGGACCTATCGAAAAAAGAAAGTGTATAAAAGAAATGCCCCGGTTTGATCAGACCGGGGCATTTTAAGGACCATAACAATTTCACGAAATAAACCTAACAGAAAAATAATAGCTTATTCATACGTGCTTTTTTATCTAATATTGGAGATAATAAAAGCAGTAGAAACGTGTTAAGGTAAACAAATAGACACTTCTATATAAATAGGATAGAATTGTTAAAAGGTTGAGAACATGGGTAAATAGTTTACAACGACGATACTAATTAGATGGAGGTGTCAGGAAATGACTGATAAAGAAATCATCGTCCCCCTCCTGCCGCTTAGAGGACTGCTTGTATATCCAACGATGGTACTTCATTTAGATGTAGGCCGAGATAAATCGGTACAAGCCCTTGAGAAAGCAATGGTGGAAGACCATCTTATATTTTTGACGACACAGCAAGATGTTTCGTTGGACGAACCAGGTGAAGAAGATTTATTTACAATGGGGACTTTAACAAAGGTAAAACAGATGTTGAAGCTTCCAAACGGTACAATCCGAGTGTTGGTGGAAGGATTAAACCGAGCAGAGGTCATCGAATTTTACGATTATGAGACACATTATGGTGCCAAGATTAAAATATATGAAGACAGCGATGAAAAAGATGCGGAACATCAAGCATTAATGCGTACTTTGCTGGATTATTTTGAACAATACATAAAGATGTCCAAGAAAATAACCGGTGAAACCTTTTCAGCTACTTCCGATATTGAAGAGCCGGGAAGACTAGCTGATATAATTGCTTCGCATTTGCCTTTGAAATTGAAGGAAAAGCAAGAAGTACTTGAGACTATTGATATGAAAAAACGTTTAAGCCGTGTTATTGAGATCATTAATAACGAGAAAGAAGTTCTTTTTCTTGAGAAAAAGATCGGTCAGCGTGTTAAACGTTCCATGGAGCGGACGCAAAAAGAATATTATTTGCGTGAACAGATGAAAGCGATTCAAAAGGAATTGGGAGATAAAGAAGGCAAAACAGGTGAAATTACCGTTCTTACTGAAAAGATAGAAGAAGCGGATATGCCGGAGCATATTAAAGAAACAGCATTAAAGGAATTGGACCGTTATGAAAAGGTTCCGTCAAGCTCAGCTGAAAGTTCCGTCATCCGCAACTATATTGATTGGTTAATCTCGCTTCCTTGGTCTAAAGCTTCGAAAGACGACTTGAATATTCATAAAGCTGAAAAAATTCTAAACCGTGACCATTATGGGTTGGAAAAGGTAAAAGAGCGGGTACTTGAGTATTTAGCTGTTCAGCAATTGACCAATTCATTGAAGGGACCAATCCTTTGCTTAGTGGGCCCTCCTGGGGTTGGGAAAACAAGCTTGGCTAAATCAATCGCTGCATCCCTGAACCGGAATTTCGTTCGGGTTTCCTTAGGTGGAGTGCGTGATGAATCAGAAATCCGTGGGCACCGCCGTACCTATGTAGGGGCAATGCCAGGCCGGATCATCCAGGGTATGAAAAAAGCTGGAACGATTAATCCTGTCTTTTTACTGGATGAAGTGGATAAGATGTCAAATGACTTTAGGGGAGATCCATCTGCAGCGATGCTTGAAGTGCTCGATCCGGAGCAAAATCATAATTTCAGTGACCATTATATAGAGGAAACCTATGACCTTTCCAAAGTTATGTTCATTGCAACTGCGAATAATTTGGGCACAATTCCGGGGCCGCTTCGTGATCGTATGGAAATCATTTCGATTGCGGGTTATACTGAAATAGAGAAACTTCATATTGCCAAGGATCATTTACTGCCTAGACAGTTAGAAAACCATGGTTTATTGAAGACCCAACTGCAAATTCGTGAGGAAGCCCTTACTAAAATCATCCGTTATTATACCCGGGAGGCTGGTGTCCGGAGTCTGGAACGACAGCTTGCAAGCATCTGTCGAAAGACTGCGAAAATCATCGTATCCGGAGATAAAAAACGGGTTGTCATTTCTGAAAAGAATGTCGAGGAGTTTTTAGGGAAAACGATGTTCCATTATGGACAAGCGGAAGTCGAGAACCAAGTCGGTGTCGCTAATGGATTAGCTTACACGTCGGTAGGTGGCGATACGCTACAAATCGAGGTTTCTTTATCACCAGGTAAAGGCAAGCTTATTTTGACAGGAAAACTTGGCGATGTAATGAAAGAATCGGCTCAGGCTGCTTTTAGTTACGTCCGTTCGAAAACCGAGAAACTTCATATTGATACGAACTTCCATGAAAAATATGATATTCATATTCATGTTCCTGAAGGTGCTGTCCCTAAGGATGGTCCTTCCGCAGGCATCACGATTGCAACAGCGTTAATATCGGCCCTTACTAATAGGCCGATCAGAAAAGAGGTAGGCATGACAGGCGAAATTACATTACGCGGACGAGTTCTTCCAATCGGCGGCCTTAAAGAAAAATCTTTAGCGGCTCACCGGGCAGGACTTACGAAAATCATCATCCCGCAAAATAACGAAAAGGATATTGATGATATCCCGGAAAGTGTCCGTAAAGAATTAACATTTGTTCCAGTTTCACACGTTGATGAAGTCCTTGAGCATGCATTGGTAGGTGTGAACGAATGAAAGTAACAAGTTCAGATATTGTCATAAGTGCTGTAAAGCCTGAACAATATCCAAACACTCCAATCCCGGAGTTTGCCTTAGCGGGCCGTTCCAATGTAGGGAAATCGAGTTTTATTAACAAAATGATTAATCGAAAAAATTTGGCGCGTACTTCCTCTAAACCAGGTAAGACGCAGACGTTGAATTTTTACATCATAAATGAAGCACTTCATTTTGTGGATGTACCGGGTTATGGCTATGCAAAGGTTTCTAAAACTGAGCGTGATGCATGGGGGAGAATGATCGAAACGTATTTCACCTCCCGTGACCAGCTTCGTGCTGCGCTCTTAATCGTCGATTTGCGTCATCCACCGACTAAGGATGATATCGCAATGTATGAATTCCTAAAGCATTATGACCTGCCACGGATTGTTATCGCCACAAAAGCGGATAAAATTCCAAAAGGCAAATGGCAGAAGCACTTAAAAGTGACACGCCAAACGCTTAATATGGAAAGGGAAGATGAATTGCTTCTTTTCTCAGGAGAAACAGGCGAAGGAAAAGAACAGGCCTGGGGCGTTCTTAAGAAATATATGTAACAAAAAGAAAAGGGTATTCCGTATATGGAAATACCCTTTTCTGCATGAAATTCGCCTTAGTTTTTTAAAGCTTTATTTTTTTCGGATTAATATGTAAACCCCAATTCCCATCAACACAAACGGCCAAAACTTTTCAATATTTGCCGTACTTGTTTCGAGGATGCCGAAAGAAGTAGAGATTTTATCATAAAATAAAATAAGGATTGAGATGATAAATAATATCATCCCATGTAACATTCCAGAATTTGTTTTGCGGGCACGGAGAATAAATCCTAGAGATATGATTAAAATAAAGATACCTATATTATCCGGCCAAATATCTAGGTTCTCAACGATATGGAAATGAGCGCCGAACCCGAGCAAAATGACGCCGGGAAGGATTGAATCAAATTCATTACCGCTATAAGCCTGTATTAAGAAGGCGATACCAACGATACATAATAAGGTGGGCCAGCTAAAAAAGCCTGGAAAGATTTCTATTTGTGAATGTTCAAGAAAAAAATAGAGTCCGAAACCGATTAAAACGATTCCAGGGAAAATACGATGCGTTTTCATTTTATCCTCCTATCCAATTCGATTACTTGAAGTTTTTGGGCATTTTTGATATGGTACTTTTGTACACAATGTCGAAGTATGTATATAAATTACAAATCACCGCTCTAATACCTTTTGTAGCTATTCAGGTGTTTTGGCAGTCTTAATGGTAGCATACGTTTTCATAAACTGTTCATATTATTTGCGTGAATCAATTTTAGTACATGGTATAATAAATTTACATGAAAAATTTTGGGGGTGCAAAAAAAAGGATGCATATTCTAGCGGTTGGTATTAATTACAAAACTGCCCCTGTAGAAATTCGGGAAAAACTGTCGTTTAACGAAGCCGAACTTGCCGAGGCAATGAAAGCTCTTAAAAATAAAAAAAGCATCTTGGAAAATGTTATTATTTCAACATGTAATAGAACGGAAATATTTGCGGTCGGTGACCAACTTCATACAACCCGATATTATATCAAGGAATTTCTTTCAGAATGGTTTAACATCGATAAGGAAGAATTCTCTAAATATCTGTTTATCTATGAAGGCGATGGAGCAGTCGAGCATTTATTTTCAGTTACTTGCGGCTTGAATTCCATGATTCTTGGAGAAACACAGATTTTGGGACAAGTTCGCTCAAGCTATATGTTAGGTCAGAAAGAAGATACGCTTGGTACGGTTTTTAACCATCTCTTCAAGCAATCCCTTACATTAGCAAAAAAGGCTCATTCAGAAACGGAAATTAATACGAATGCAGTTTCTGTTAGCTATGCGGCAGTCGAGCTTGCAAAAAAAATCTTCGGTGGACTAAACGGCAAGAATGTCTTGATTCTTGGTGCAGGAAAAATGGGAGAACTGGCTATTCAAAATCTGCACAGTAACGGTGCAGATAGTATTACGGTTATCAACCGTACGTATCAGAAAGCAGTCGACTTGGCTGAAAGATTTAATGGTAAAGCAAAACAGCTTCAAGAGTTGCAATGTGCCTTAGTGGAAGCGGATATTTTAATTACTTCCACTGGTTCAAAAAATCTTCTCGTAACAAAAGAAATGATGACGTTCGTGAACAAGCTTCGCAAAGGTCGTCCTATTTTCATGGTCGACATCGCAGTACCGCGTGACCTTGATCCAAAATTAGCTGAGCTGGAGAATGTCTTCTTGTATGACATTGATGATCTTGAGGGAATAGTGCAAGCGAATATTGAGGAGCGTAAAAAAGCAGCGGAGAAAATCGAATTAATGATTGAATCAGAAATTGTTGATTTTAATCAGTGGATTAATTTGCTTGGCGTAGTTCCTGTTATTTCCTCTTTACGTGAAAAATCACTGTCGATTCAAAAGGAAACGATGGAAAGCATTGAGAGAAAACTTCCACACTTAAGCGAACGCGACAAAAAAGTTCTGAACAAGCATACGAAGAGCATTATCAACCAAATGCTGAAAGATCCGATTTTATATGCCAAAGAACTTGCAGATGAGCCGAATGCAAAAGAGCAATTAAATAATTTCGTGAAGATCTTTCATTTAGAGGAATTGATTGAAGAACAGTTGGTAGTGGATGACGAAAATGAACGGAACAGCGCCAAGACATCCCTATTAAATCCAGTTCCTGTCCAGTAATGAGGTAGATATGGAATTACTAATGACAAGATTACATGAAGCCACTGTATTGTTGTATGCCATCAGTATGCTTTTATATTTTATTGACTTCCTTAATAATAACCAGAAGGCGAATAAAGTTGCCTTCTGGTTGCTTTCTATTGTTTGGGTGCTGCAAACAATTTTTTTGTTTCTATATGTAATTAAAACGGGAAGGTTTCCAGTATTGACGATTTTTGAAGGCTTATATTTTTATGCATGGGTCCTCATTTCGTTATCATTAATTATTAATCGATTGCTTAGAGTCGATTTTACGGTCTTCTTTACCAATGTATTAGGCTTTATGGTTATGGCTATTCATACCTTTGCACCAGTTCAGATAGAATCAGAAGTGCTCGCACAGCAGCTCGTTTCAGAGCTTTTGCTCATACATATTACTTTTGCCATTCTATCTTATGGGGCTTTTACACTTTCTTTCGTATTTTCCCTACTCTACTTAATTCAATATGATTTATTGAAACGAAAAAAATGGGGGAAACGGCTGCTTCGTCTCGGAGATTTAACAAAACTTGAGCATATGTCATATGTCCTTGCAGTAATCGGAGTCCCATTATTAGTGGTCTCCCTTATCTTGGGAATTCAATGGGCCTATATAAAAGTACCTGGAGTATCCTGGCTGGATATGAAAATTATCGGCTCATTTATTTTGCTCATCGGTTACAGCGTGTTTTTATACTTGAAAATTCGGAAACAAATGTATGGAAGGACACTAGCCTTTCTGAATATTGGATCTTTCATGATTGTGTTAATTAACTTTTTCCTTTTTGGAAGCCTTTCAACATTCCACTTTTGGAATACATAGGAGGAAATTATGAGAAAAATTATTGTCGGTTCTAGACGTAGTAAATTAGCGATTACCCAAACGAACTGGGTTATTAATCAACTTAAAGAGCTTGGTGTTCCATACGAGTTCGAGGTGAAGGAAATTGTCACAAAAGGGGATCAAATCCTCGATGTAACGCTTTCTAAAGTAGGAGGCAAAGGCTTATTTGTAAAAGAAATCGAACAAGCTATGCTTGATAAAGAAATCGATATGGCTGTACATAGTATGAAAGATATGCCGGCGGTACTTCCAGAAGGCTTGACGATTGGCTGCATTCCACCGAGAGAAGACCACCGAGATGCCTTGATTTCAAAAAACCATGAAACTCTATCTGAACTGAAGCCAGGTTCTATCATTGGGACAAGCAGTTTACGCCGTGGTGCTCAAATCCTAGCAAGAAGACCAGACCTTGAAATTAAGTGGATTCGCGGTAATATCGATACCCGCCTGAATAAGCTGAAAACTGAAGATTACGATGCTATTATTTTAGCTGCAGCCGGACTTTCAAGAATGGGATGGAAGCAGGACGTCGTAACAGAATTTTTAGATGAAGATATTTGTATACCAGCAGTTGGCCAAGGAGCACTTTCTATTGAATGCCGTGCTGACGATCAAGATTTACTGGCTGAGCTTGCGAAATTCACCTGTGAAAAAACGAAAAGAACAGTTGAAGCAGAACGTGCATTTTTAGATAAAATGGAAGGCGGCTGTCAGGTGCCGATTGCCGGCTTCGCGGTAGCAAAAGACAATGGAGATATTTCATTAACTGCATTGGTCGCTTCTCCGGATGGTAAATTGATTTATAAAGAAATGGTTGAAGGGTCTGACCCAGAAGCAGTTGGACATAATGCTGCTAAACTTATTAGTGAATTTGGCGGTAAAGAGTTAATCGATCGTGTAAAAGAGGAGCTTGATCAGTAATGAAGCCCTTTCAACCTCTCAAAGATTATCAGGTGTTAATCACCAGAGGGAAAAGACAGGCTGATGGATTAAAAGCTTCGATTGAAAAAAATGGTGGAACTCCGCTTCTCGTTCCTTTGCTTGAGTTCACTCTTCCTGATCATCGGGAAGAAGTGCAGCTGCGGTTAGAAGAATTAGATAGCTACGACTGGATTATTTTAACTAGTCAAAATGGGGTTGAATTCCTCTTTACACTTCTCGGAAAAAAGCCTGTTAGGCTTCCAAAAATAGCTGTTATCGGTTCAAAAACAGAAGAAGCACTGAAGCGCCATGGATATGTGGCGGATTTTATTCCATCTCAGTTTGTTGCTGAAGGTTTTGTTTCGGAGTTCATTTCACTACTTCAACCTGGATCCCGCGTTTTGCTGGCAAAAGGAAATCTCGCGCGCACGGTCATTGCGGATGAGATTAATAAAACTGGTGCCTCCTGTGATGAAGTGATTGTTTATCATACCGTACTTCCTGATGAGAGTGAAAGAAAACTTGTTCAACTGATAGTGAGTCGAAAAATTGATATCATAACCTTTACAAGCTCTTCAACGGTAGAGCACTTCTTACAGATTATAGACCGCAATAAATTGGGTACATACATAGAAAGCATTATCATTGCTTGCATCGGACCAATTGCTGCTAAAACGGCTTCTAAACATGGTTTAACTGTCGATGTGTGTCCAGATGTTTATACAACAGAAGCAATGGTTGAGGAATTAATACGATTCATTGTAAAAAAGAATAATAAGGGAGGAACTTTAAAATGAAAGACATTCCATTCAATCGCCACCGTCGCCTGCGTGCAAGTGCTGGCATGCGAGCTCTAGTCCGTGAAACACAATTGCATAAAGAGGATTTAATCTATCCGATTTTCGTCATTGACGGAGAAAACGTAAAAAATGAAATTAGCTCGATGCCCGGTATTTATCAGCTTTCTATGGATAATCTGGGAGCAGAAATGGATGAAGTCGTGAGTCTAGGCATTAAATCAGTCATTTTATTTGGTGTCCCTTTTGATCATGATAAAGACGAACATGGCACAGGTGCTTTTCATCATAACGGTCTTGTACAAGAGGCGACCCGTCTTATCAAAAAACAATACCCGGAAATCATTGTCATTGCTGATACATGTCTTTGTGAGTATACAAGCCATGGCCATTGTGGAGTCGTTGAGGGAGACAAGATTTTAAACGATGCTTCTCTTAACCTTCTTGCAAAAACAGCTATTAGCCAGGCCGAAGCGGGCGCTGATATCATTGCACCTTCTAACATGATGGACGGATTTGTTGCGGCCATTCGTGCAGGTTTGGATGAAGCGGGTTATGAAGATATCCCAATCATGTCCTATGCTGTAAAATACGCTTCAGCCTTTTACGGCCCATTCCGTGAAGCTGCGAATGGCGCGCCACAATTTGGTGACAGGAAGACGTACCAAATGGATCCTGCGAATCGTCTTGAAGCGTTCCGTGAAGCGGAATCAGATGTTGCTGAAGGTGCGGATTTCTTAATCGTGAAACCAGCCCTTTCTTATATGGACATCATCAGAGATGTAAAAAATAACTTTAATCTTCCTGTTGTTTCATACAATGTGAGCGGAGAATATTCCATGGTAAAAGCTGCGGCCAATAATGGCTGGATTGATGAAAAAGCAATTGTAATGGAAATGCTGACAGGCTTAAAACGTGCAGGATCGGACCTAATCATTACGTATTTTTCAAAAGAGGTAGCACGCTGGATTGATGAAGATAATAAAAGATAAAAAAATATAACCTGTTAGAGAAAAGGGGACTGAATCATGCGGTCATATGAAAAATCGAAAAAAGCGTTTGCTGAAGCAAAAAATTTGATGCCGGGCGGCGTGAACAGCCCGGTCCGTGCCTTTAAATCTGTGGACATGGACCCCATTTTCATGGAGCGTGGCAAAGGCTCGAAAATGTATGATATCGATGGCAATGAATATATAGACTACGTTCTTTCCTGGGGACCGCTTATCCTGGGTCACACGAATGATCGTGTCGTTGAATCACTGAAAAAGGTAGCGGAATCAGGTACAAGCTTCGGAACCTCTACCGTGGTTGAAAATGAATTGGCTAAGCTCGTCATTGAACGGGTTCCTTCGATTGAGATGATTCGTATGGTCTCTTCAGGAACAGAAGCGACTATGAGTGCTTTAAGATTAGCACGAGGATATACTGGCCGTGATAAAATCCTGAAGTTTGAAGGTTCTTATCATGGACATGGTGATTCCTTGTTAATTAAGGCCGGATCTGGCGTTGCAACGTTAGGTCTACCAGATAGCCCGGGTGTACCAGAAGGCATTGCAAAAAATACAATTACAGTGCCATATAATGATCTTGCAGCAACAAAATATGCGTTTGAGCAATTTGGCGAAGACATCGCCTGTATCATCGTGGAGCCTGTTGCGGGGAACATGGGTGTCGTGCCACCACAACCTGGTTTCTTGGAAGGCCTGCGCGACTTGACGACCCAATACGGGGCTCTATTGATTTTTGATGAAGTTATGACAGGTTTCCGAGTCGGTTATAATTGTGCACAAGGCTATTTTGGCATTGAGCCGGACCTGACTTGTCTTGGTAAAGTTATTGGCGGAGGTTTACCGGTCGGAGCTTTCGGAGGTAAACGTAAAATCATGGAACAAATTGCACCGAGTGGAACAATCTATCAAGCAGGAACATTATCCGGAAACCCGCTTGCCATGACTGCCGGACTTGAAACGCTGAGCCAATTGACTCCAGAATCTTATGAAGAGTTTACCCGTAAAGGTGACATGCTCGAAAAAGGCATTGGAGAAGCTGCTAAAAAATATGGTGTTCCGCATACATTTAACCGTGCTGGTTCAATGATCGGACTTTTCTTTACGAATGAAGATGTAGTTAATTATGATACAGCAAAAACTTCTGATTTAGAGTTCTTTGCTTCCTATTATAGGGAAATGGCAAACCAAGGTATCTACTTGCCGCCGTCCCAGTTCGAAGGTTTATTCCTATCTACTGCACATAGTGATGAAGATATCGAAAAGACCATTGCAGCAACTGAACAAGCTTTTGCGAAATTAAAAAAATAATCTAAAGCTAATTGAAACACTAATAAAACTCTTAAAACAGGCTACCATTATCCAAAAACTTTTGGAGAAAGGTAGCCTGTTTTTTTATTGAATTTTAATCAATAAGTAGGCCAAAAAAAGTTTGTAGGCCGAAAGTGGAGGAAGGCCGAATTAAATGGTTGTAGGACGAAATAAATGGTTGAAGGACGAAATAAATGGTTGAAGGACGAAATAAATGGTTGAAGGACGAAATAAATGGTTGAAGGACGAAATAAATGGTTGAAGGACGAAATAAATGGTTGAAGTCCGAATTAAAGTGGTTGAAGGACGAAATAAATGGTTGAAGTCCGAAATAAATGGTTGAAGGCCGAATTAAAGTGGTTGAAGTCCGAAATAAATGGTTGAAGGACGAAATAAATGGTTGAAGTCCGAATTAAAGTGGATGAAGGACGAATTAAATGGCGGAAAGGCCGAATAAAAGTAGATGAAGGGCTTAAGGGCAAGATGGTTTCCAATGAAATTAAGGAATAATCAATAGCCTTTCTTCATAGATTGTTATTGGTATAGGTACCGTTTCCTGAAGCTGAAAGGAGGAGTTGTCTTGTCGCAAGAAAATGAATCGTATTTACGATTTTCTTTAGAGGAATCCGTTTGGTTCCAGAAGGGACAGGAAGTGGCTGAGCTATATTCCATTTCCCTCGATCCAAATGTGACGATTCAAGAAAGTGATCAATATGTTTTTATACGAGGCTCGTTAGATTTATGCGGTGAATACAAGGACTCGGAAAATGGTGAACAAGAGGAATTTTCACAGACCTTTATGCCAAAAGCCGTTCAAAAGGTTGAGAGGAATCTCGATGGACTCAATGAGTTCACACACCGTTTTCCGGTTGATATAACGATTCCGAATAATCGGATTGCCTCATTAGATGAAATTGATGTCTCGATTCAAAGTTTTGATTATGCTCTACCTGAGCATAACTGTTTAAAATTGCAGGCGGATTTGTTGATAACCGGAATTTATAATGATTCATATGTGGAAGAACGTACCGATACGGAACTGGAGGTCGTGGAAACAGAAACCGAGGAACAAGAAGAAACAGACGAAGAAAATGAGTCATACATTCCATATGCGGCTGGGGTCCCGCCAATCCCAGATTTTCAACCGGTGTTTCGTGATGAGCAGGAAGAAGAGTTATACACGCCATTTTCTGCCGAGGCAAAACGAGTGTCTGAAACCGAGGAAGAAGATGATGAGGAGCCTATCTATTTAAGTGAACAGCATAATGCTCCAGTTTTTGAAATTCCTGTTTCACCGTATCCAGAAGAGGAGCAGTGGGAAGAAGTAAACAGGGAAGAAGCCGAAGAGGAAGAAGAAGTGATTTACCTAATTGATCGCCATAGTCATCCAATTGATAAGATTCCGGAGTCATCCATTCAAGATGAGCATCTAGAGGCAGAAGTTAGCAGACTGGTAAAAGCCGTAGAGAACCCGGAGATTAAGAAAGAAGAAGAATCGGTTTATGTAAGTAATCAACAAAATGTCCCAGTTAGTAAGACTCCTGTATCGCCATTTGGATCCGAGGAAGTCGACCGGCAGGAAAAAGCTGTTGATGAAGCAGGTCCTATCCTCAATGAGCATGTGAAAGTAGCAAACGAAGAGGAACACCAATCGTCTATAAGGGATTTGTTTAAAAGAAAAGAAAATCCAGAGCCACCAGCCAAAGAAGTTAAAAATTATAAAGGCAGAAAAAAAGCCTCGGAACGTGATGATAAAGAGACGACGGAGCAAGCGGATAAGCATTTATCCATTATGGATTTATTCGGACGAAAACAAGAGGAAGAACTGGTCAGGATGAAGGTTTGCATTGTTCAGCAAGGGGAAACGTTGGATGATTTGGCACAGCGCTATGATGTTACTGTTCAATCTATACTCTTCAGCAATGAATTGGAGTCGAATCAGAACGTTCATGAAGGGCAAGTCATTTATATACCGAAGGCGATTGCTTATAAAAATTAAGTACGGCAGAGAGCAGAGCAGATGGCACTGCTCCTGTTTTTTACTATAGTAATTGAGTTGTAATTTAATAAACGAAAGACAATCTAAGAAATTAAGATTGAATGTGACTACGCCTTTGGTGGCTATAGGAATCCAATTGGCGAGTTTTTTTAGAGAAAGTGAGTGAGTCTCGTGAGGGAAAACGAGAATCAGCAGACTAATAATTGGGATAGGGACACAGGAGAAGTTTTGAAAGAATATGCCCTATATGTACAATATATAGAGGATTTCGGACGAGTGAAAAAAGTCTATAGTGATCGCGGTACATTTGCCTTGAAGTCCATTTTACCGCACAACGGCATTGATTTTATCAAAAATGTTCAAAAACTGTATCATCGCGGGTATAACCGAATTGTTCCCATTTATCAAACGATGGATCAACGTTATGCGGTTCTTCATAATGGTCGTTTGTATTACCTGATGCCCTGGTTGAATAACGAGAGAAACGGAGAGCGTGATGAAAGCCATAAGCAAATGTTCAGGGAGCTTGCCCGGATGCATACGTTGTCTGTAAAAGAAATAGTAGTGGATATTGAGGAACGAGAATCTCATTATGAGCGAACATTGGATTCCTGGAATAACGAGAAGGATTTTATGGATGAGTATATTGATAGCTGTGAAAAGAAATGGTATATGTCTCCATTTGAAATGACGGTTTGTTCCTTTTTCACAGATATATCACAGGCACTGAGGTACTCGATTAAGAAGTTTGAAACGTGGTATGAAAAAACAAAGGAAAGTGAAAAAATCCGGACTGTTGTCACGCATGGAAAGGTCTCATTAAAGCATTTTGTTTATGATGAACGTGGATATGGTTACTTTATTAATTTCGAGAATTCGAATACGGCACCGCCTCATTTCGATTTACTCCCATTCCTAGTCAAATCGGCGAGGACCTATCCTGTCCAATGTGATGACTGTGTCGATTGGCTATATAACTATCTCCGTTATTTCCCGTTAAAAGAAGAAGAATTGCTGCTGATGCAAAGCTATCTTGCTTTTCCGGGATCGGCTCTAGATATAGTGAAGAATTATTCGGACGGCAGAGGCCATAGAACAGAACTAGATAATGTAACCCAACTGCAGCGGCAATTTTGGCTCCTGAAGAATATTGAATATATGGTGATGAAAATCGAAGATATTGAACAGAAGAAAAAGGCGGCTACTGAAGCTGTTAAAGAAGAGCAATCACCCCCAAGCTAAATATACATGATTGGATTACCTCCAGTCATGTATATTTTTTTTCTGTAGGGGAATAATTAAATCCATTCGAAATATAAAGACATAGCTAAGAAAATAAATGCGATTAGCAGAAGCATATCGAAGAAAGTAGGGAAAATCAGCGTCCGCAACCCTTGGAATACTATAAAAGGGATAATGAACTGCTGGCAAACACCGCGGAATTTTTTCATCCAAGGCGGTAAAGTATAAGGGGAATATTTTCGTTTCATATTATTACCTTCCTTTGTAGGACTTCTTATATTCTATGGGTATGAGGTGGAAAAGGTGAGAAAGCCGTCACAGGAACTTATCTTAGAGGATAGAATAAAGAAAAAGACTGAATGACAAGATTTAATAGCCTAAAGTGAGAATACTTTAAGAAAGTATTCGAAAGATGATTGACTGGAGCCCTATTTTTTTTGTACTATATACTATATGCGTTTAGTGATTTTACATATGAATATAAATGAATGCAAAGACCGGAAATAGTAAGATGAAATGCGCTTTTCAGAGAGGGAACCGTTGGTGAGAGGTTTCTAAGTTGGCAGCATCAGAAGTCGTCCGCGAGCAGTTTTCGTGAAAGTTATTTAGTAGCGATGGCCGGTGAAGAGCCGTTATCCCATTTGAGAGCCGAAGAAGATTCTTTTCTTTTTCGGAAAAAAGGTGGCACCGCGAACAACTTCCTTCGTCCTTTTGTGATGATGGAAGTTTTTTTTATGCCCTTAAAAGGAGGAAATGATTATGGAAGAGAACCAAATTTCGATGCCGACTAAATATGATCCGCAGACGATAGAGAAAGGCCGCTATAAGTGGTGGCTTGATGGAAAGTTTTTTGAAACAAAAGGTGATGACAAAAAAGAGCCATATACGATTGTCATTCCACCGCCGAACGTAACAGGTAAGCTGCACCTAGGCCATGCTTGGGATACAACACTTCAAGATATATTAACTCGCATGAAACGGATGCAAGGCTATGACGTTTTATGGTTGCCAGGTATGGACCATGCTGGTATCGCTACGCAAGCAAAAGTTGAACAAAAGCTTCGTGCAGAAGGCGTAAGCCGTTACGACTTAGGCCGTGAGAAGTTTGTAGAAGAAACATGGAAATGGAAAGAGGAGTATGCGAGTCATATCCGTGAACAATGGTCAAAGCTTGGTCTTGGTCTTGATTATACACGTGAGCGCTTCACGCTTGATGATGGGCTTTCTAAAGCGGTACGTGAAGTATTCGTGTCCCTTTATAACAAAGGCTTGATTTATCGCGGGGAATACATTATCAACTGGGATCCATCAACGAAAACAGCGTTATCTGATATCGAGGTTATTTACAAAGATGTTCAGGGCGCATTTTACCATATGAAATATCCATTAGTTGACGGATCAGGTGAAATTGAAATAGCTACAACTCGCCCAGAAACCATGCTTGGCGATTCTGCTGTTGCCGTACACCCTGAAGATGACCGTTATAAGCATTTAATCGGTAAAATGGTTTGCTTGCCAATTACAGGTCGAGAAATTCCGATTGTCGGTGATGATTATGTGGATATGGAATTCGGTTCTGGTGCGGTTAAAATTACACCTGCCCATGATCCGAATGACTTTGAAATTGGGAACCGTCACAATTTGGAGCGCATCCTTGTCATGCATGAAGACGGTTCGATGAATGAAAAGGCCGGTAAATACGAAGGTATGGACCGCTTCGAGTGCCGTAAGCAAATCGTCAAAGACCTTCAGGATGAAGGAGTACTCTTTAAAATAGAAGATCACCTTCACTCAGTTGGTCACTCAGAGCGAAGCGGTGCTGTTGTTGAACCATATCTTTCGACTCAATGGTTCGTCAAAATGCAACCTCTTGCGGATACATCAGTTGAGCTTCAAAAAGGGTCTGATGATGAAAAAGTTCATTTCGTTCCAGATCGATTCGAAAAAACGTATCTGCACTGGATGGAAAATATTCGCGACTGGTGTATTTCCCGTCAGCTTTGGTGGGGCCACCGCATTCCGGCTTGGTATCATAAGGAAACAGGCGAAGTGTATGTAGGACATGAAGAGCCTGCGGATGCTGAGAACTGGGAACAAGATACAGATGTTTTGGACACGTGGTTCAGCTCTGCTTTATGGCCGTTCTCAACTATGGGCTGGCCAGACAAAGATAGCGTTGATTTTAAACGATACTATCCAACCGGAGCACTTGTGACAGGCTATGATATCATTTTCTTCTGGGTTTCACGGATGATTTTCCAAGCACTTGAGTTCACGGGCGAACGTCCTTTTGAAGATGTACTGATTCACGGTCTTGTTCGTGACGAACAGGGACGCAAGATGAGCAAATCGCTTGGTAATGGAGTCGATCCGATGGATGTTATCGATCAATACGGTGCTGATTCCCTGCGTTACTTCTTATCAACGGGCAGCTCACCAGGTCAGGACCTTCGTTACAGCACCGAAAAAGTGGAAGCGGTTTGGAACTTCTCCAACAAAATCTGGAACGCATCCCGTTTTGCTTTAATGAATATGAATGGCATGACGTATGACGAAATCGATTTAAGCGGTGAAAAATCTGTAGCCGATAAATGGATTTTAACGCGTTTGAACGAAACGATTTCAAACGTAACAAGACTCGCTGACCGTTATGAGTTCGGTGAAGTCGGCCGTGTGCTTTACAACTTCATTTGGGATGATTTCTGTGACTGGTATATTGAAATGGCGAAACTTCCGTTATATGGCGAAGACGAAGCAGCGAAGAAAACGACTCGTTCAATCTTAGCTTACGTGCTAGATAACACGATGAGATTGTTGCATCCCTTCATGCCATTCATTACCGAAGAAATCTGGCAAAACCTTCCTCATGAAGGTGAGTCGATCACTGTTGCTGCTTGGCCGGAAGTGAACGAAGAATTGACAGATTCAGCTGCAGCCGAGGAAATGAAGCTGCTTGTTGAAATCATCCGCTCCGTTCGTAACATTCGTGCTGAGGTGAACACACCGTTAAGCAAAAAAATCAATTTGATTTTAAAAGCGAAAGACGAGTCCATCTTAGCAACATTACAGAAAAACAGCAGCTATATCGAGCGTTTCTGTAATCCTGAACACTTGACGATCGGCATCCAAGTCGAAGAACCAGCTCAAGCAATGACGGCAGTTGTAACTGGTGTTGAACTAATCCTTCCGCTTACAGGACTGATCAATATCGACGAAGAAGTGAAACGTCTTGAAAAAGAACTCGACAAACTTAATAAAGAAGTCGAACGCGTACAGAAAAAATTAGGGAACGAAGGCTTTGTTAAAAAGGCGCCAGCAAGCGTTATTGATGAAGAACGTGCCAAAGAAAAAGACTACAGCGAAAAACGTGACTCTGTGATCCACAGAATCAACGAATTGAAACAGCTGTAAAATGCAAAAGGATGAACCGGCCTATTATGCTGGTTCATCCTTTTTTTGTGTTTAATAAATATTAATCTTCAATCAGTCGTGATTAAATGTCCGGTTGAGAGGAAATTCTATCTTTAATAAAAATAAGATACTCTCTTACAATATTAATGTCACTTAGTGCACTAAGTGTCCTGCTACCCACTACATCCTCGATTTCATTGAGCATTAGGCTGTCATCTTCGGCAAAAATAAAATCGATTCCGACCATGCCAAACTCAAAAGCTGCGATTACTCTTTCAACAAGCGCTTTTTCAGGTACAGACAGCTCATATAATGAAGCTGATCCACCTAACGTATAATTTGCCTTGAAGCTGGAGGAGGACTCTCGAAGTACAGCGGCCACCACTTTTTTACCAATCACAAAAACGCGGATATCCTTGCCGAATACGCAGGGCTTTTGGACAATCCAATTTCCTTCCGACAATTCGGCTAAATCATGTGCGTGTTCAATCAAATATACTTGTTTCCCGCCGCGCCCATGGGCTTCTTTAGCGATGAACGGGAAATCCATATCATCAGCACTCGGCATTCCTTGGCAATACACGGTATCGGCCATCGGAATTCCGATTGAGGTCAAATATTGATGCGTTTTTGCTTTGTCATTCGCCATTTCGGATACGAAAGAGGAGTTAAAGCAGGCAATACCCACTTGCTCCAACTGTTTTGTGAGAAAAGGATCGATGGTCCGAACAATCGCAAAGTCTGGCAATTCAATAGGATGTTGCTTATGTTCCACGAACAACTCATTGAAACGATGACCAATTTTGATGTCTTCTCGGAAGTGAAAATGTAAATCAAGATCTAGCCTTTTAGCTTCGTCGAGCATCCAGTCTATGTATCCTCTGTTTTTTTCGGCATCATCACGGTTATAGATCAACCAACCTGTTTGTTTGTTCATCTGAAATACTTCCTTTTTCTAATTTGTCCAACACATAATCAAACATGCTATCAGCGATGTTGATGCCAGTACAGTCGCAAATATTTAGTAAATGCGAGTTCGAATTCACTTCGCATAGAAGTGGGCCATCTTCACCGAACAATAAATCGACGCCTGCAAAGTCTGCACCGAGAATCGAAGCACATCGGATAGCCAGATCCGCTTCTTTCTTGGTGGGGCTGTATGGTAATGCATGGCCTCCAACTGTCATGTTAGCTCGGAAGTCATGCTCGGATTTGCGGTGCATTGCAGCTATGACTTGATCTCCGACGACATTCACGCGAATATCACGGCCCTTACTGTGCTCGATGAATTCTTGAATAATAAATGGTTTGTGTCCAAGCTTATGGACTGTCTTCAAAAATTCAGCCTCTGATTGAATTAAATACACTTGTTCACCAAATGAGCCGTATGCTTCCTTTACGATAAGCGGGTATCCAAGTTCAAGGCCGATATCTTTAAAAGCATCCACATTTATTCTTTCAATTCCTTCATACGTAAACGGAGGAAATAAGGTTTTCGGCATTGGAATGCCATGCCCTGCTAACGCTTGATGCGTTTTTGCTTTGCTATCGCAAATATCAATCGCTGTGCTGCTGTTATATACGGGAATGTCGAGCAATTCCAAATGGCGAGCCAAATGAATGTCTTTATCCATGAACAGGACAAAATCAGGCAACTTTTCAAATTTTCCTTTTAGCATAGGCAATCCTTTTTCAATTACAGGAATAAGTTCGGAATTACGGACAAGGGTTGCCGAAATCTCTTTTCTTTCAGCTGCTTCTTTAATAAATAAAGCTAAACTAGAAAACTTATCATGTTGTAAATAGCCGTTGACGACAATCCAACAGTGGAGTGCAGAAGGTTTCACGGTAAATCACTACCTTTCATCTAGGTAAATCGTTAATATATTGATAAAATAATTTTAACGCATAAGAGCGGTGTAAAGAAAGAGGAGGCTTATTGATAAATGGGAAAGACCATGAAAGAAATCAATCATTTTTTCGAACAACGACAGGTTCAATTAGGTATGAATTTTGGCCTATCACGAATGGAAACATTATTAACTAAATTAGGTAATCCCCAAGAAGGTCTAAAGTATATTCATATTGCAGGCTCAAACGGGAAAGGATCTACCTTGCATTATATAAAAGAAATCCTGCTAGCAGAAGGAATTCGGGTCGCTTCCTTCACATCGCCGTATTTAATACGCATGAATGAACAACTGAAGATAAATACAGATGAAATCAGTGACAATGACTTTGTCGCTGCCTTCCAGGAACTCTGGCCAATTGTACAAGAGATGGATAGTGCGGGGAACGGACCGACTCAATTTGAAATCCTAACAGCGATGGCCTTCTCTTATTTTAGCAAAAAAGAAGTCGATCTAGTTCTAATGGAAACGGGACTTGGAGGCAGGCTCGATACAACGAATGTCATCCAGCCGCTTCTTTCGATCATTACCTCTATTTCTTTGGAACATACGAATATTCTAGGAAACACCCTTGCGGAAATTGCATCAGAGAAAGCTGGCATCATTAAAAGTGGTGCACCGATTATCAGTGGAGTCACGGCCGAGGAGCCAGCAAAAGTAATCGAAGAAAAAGCAGCTTCAGCAAACGTACCCTATTATCAATTAGGAAGGGACTTTTATGTGAATGATGTGAAGCAAAGTAAACATGGGCAAAGCTTCTCAATCTCACTTGATAGTAGGTCTATCCGGAATATTGACCTTCAGATGTTAGGTCGTCACCAAATAGATAATGCAGCACTGGCCGTCGCTGCTGTCATGTTAGTTATAGAAGGCATAGATGAAAAAAGCATTCGAAAGGGAATAAGGGAGGCGAAATGGAATGGCCGTTTTGAAAAAATATCTGACGAGCCGTTGGTAATCATTGATGGGGCGCATAACCCTGCTGGCATCGAAGTACTGATAGAAACACTTAAGACACATTATCCAGATTACACTTACCGATTTATCTTCAGTTCATTTCGGGATAAAGATTATTCACAGATGCTGCATATGCTGGAAAAGGAAGCGATTGAAATCATCATTACCGAATTCAACCATGAACGAGCGGCTGATGCGGAAAAACTTTATAAACAATGCAGTCATGAAAATAAAAGCATAGATAAGGATTGGCAGTCGGCGATAAGGAAAGGGAGACAGAAAACAGGGGAAAAAGAGATTCTTGTCATTACAGGTTCCCTTTATTTCCTTTCACTTGTGAGGGAATTTATATCTGAATTTTGATAGATCTATAATCAATAACGGGTTTCATGACAAAATGAGTTATTTTCACAAAAAGGACCTGTTCAAGGTCCTTTTTATTTTTGGTAACTATCAGCATAATCGTTTAACAGAGCCTTAAAAGAAGAAAACTACTTTTAATAAAAACCTATATATTAATTCCCTATTATCCTGTATTTTTGTTAAAATATGTTTAAGTATTGATTCTATAGGACTAAAGAATAGTTCGGCAATCTAAAGAGAAATATCCTAGTTACTAGGAGGGAGATCTACTGAAGGCAGAAGTAGAGATGGCAAATTAAAGAACGAGAGGAATGAATAATTATGAAGAACCCTGGTGATTATGACAAAGTAGAATGTTCTGTAAAAGGAATTAGAATTTCTGATATAGGCACTTTTACAATTGATGCTAAGGATTCAATCGAAGTAAATAGATTCCGAGTGCAAGTAAAATAAATGATGCCTTTCTATCTCTTTCTCTTCGCCCTAGGTCTAATTTTAGGCTCATTCTATAACGTTGTCGGCTTAAGTGTTCCTATAGGAAATTCATTTACCAATCGGCGCTCTGCTTGTCAATCTTGTGGACGAACCTTGACGTCGTTCGAGTTACTACCAGTTGTTTCTTATGTGATACAAGGCGGTAAATGCCGTGGCTGTGAGGCCAGGATTTCCCCCCTTTATCCGGTTGTAGAAATGCTAACAGGTGTTTTGTTTGTTTCAGCTCCTTTATTCCTTGGTAGGGTGGACGAACTCTGGATTGCCTGGACATTGATTTCTTTGTTTATGATCATCTTTGTTTCTGACGTGGCCTATATGCTCATTCCTGATAAGGTACTACTTTTCTTTGCAGTGATTTTTTTATTTCTACGCGTTCTCTTTCCACTATCTCCTTGGTGGGATTCAATTGTAGGGGCCACGGTTGGCTTTAGTTTGCTTCTATTAATCGCTGTGGTGAGCAAGGGAGGTATGGGTGGCGGTGATATCAAGCTGTTTGCAGTGATTGGTTTTGCACTCGGATTGAAGTTGGTGCTGTTATCGTTTCTGTTTGCGAGCTTTTATGGGGCATTTTTTGGCATCATCGGTATGCTAACAGGCGTGATTAAAAAGAAAACACTGATTCCTTTTGGACCGTATATCGTTTTTGGGACATTGACTGCTTATTTTTGGGGCGAGTCCATTCTACAGTGGTATGTGCACTTTTTAAGATGATAATAATTAGGGGAATCTATTTCATAAAGGGACGATCCTTGTTTTGATGAAATTTGTCAAAAACTTTCTGGACATCTTGCGTTTTTGATTTTAAAGGACATGGTTACTATTTTAACTGACATAGTTTACTAGGAATTTATTTAAGGTGAGAAATGCAAATTATGCGACGGCAAAGGATCAGAAATAACGGAACCTATGCATTTTGAAGAATGTCCTTAGTTTAGGGAAATATGAATAGAGAAATTTGACGAAACCTATTAATGACAAGACGACAAAAGTCTTGTTATTTTTTTTTGCCTCTATGATAGGATGGAAAAAATGATCAGGAGAGGAGGAAAAAAAGTGGACAAGTCCGAAAAAAGCAAAGGTATTAAGATAAAAATAAATGGGGAAGAAAAAGTATTTGCCGATAAAAATAAGAATGTAGATCAAGAGGCAGCGGGTGAGGAGCAGGAACAAACTGATGATAGTTTTGAATGGATTCTACCGGATGATTCAATCGAGAACAAGGTTGTATTGGTCCCTGCCCCGAAAAAGAAGAAAATGCCGAAGCTTATCGGTTTTGGTACTGGCACGTTAAATAGTCCGGACAAAAGACCAATAAAACCATTCTTGATTGCAGTCATTTGCGCGGTGTTTTTCGGGTCGATACTTGGCTTAATTGCCGTTAAAACCATTACTAAGGAAAAGGCAGCTGATACTTCAGTTGAGACCTCTATCAAAACGGCATCTCCTGCTGAGGATACAAAACCAGAAACTATGGAACAAGGAGCTCAGCTGAAAACATTCCTTGTACAAGGCGGTGTATTCAGCAGCGAGGATGCGGCGAAACAAATTCAAAAAAAAATCATTGAAAAGCAGGTTCCTGCTGAAATTTTCAAATTAGAAGACAGCTATTATTTATTTTTAGGATCAGCGGAGAGCCTAACTGCAAGTAAGGAGCTGGCATTGTTTTTAAAGTCATATGATGTAGACGTTTATTGGAAGGAAATCAATTTTGAAGCGGCGAGTAAAAGCCAAAAAGATGAGGAAACACTCGACACTATGAAGGCTGTATATTCTTCATTAGCAGAAACATCCGCAACCAAGCTTCGGGGTAAGGAAACAACAGTAAACGAGGAAACTCTGAAAAAAAATATGGAAAAGCTAAAGGGGGAGAACTTATCATCAGAACTTTCCCAAATGAATAATAATCTATCAGCTGCGGCAAAGTTGATAACCGAATATGAAACATCAAAAAAGGAAGAATATCTTTTACAGGCTCAAGGAAGTCTGCTTGACTTTTTATTGAATTACCAAAAAATAACAGGGTGAAAGTTGATGATCTAGGGGAGTTATTTAACAGGACAAGCTCCCCTTTATGACAACTTTTTTTTATTTTCCGGGAAATAAGATACGGCCATTGTCGATTCCTAGTAAACAATAATTGTGGATTTCTCCATAATTTGATAGGATAGAAATGTATCTCTCTATGTAAAGAAAGGTGACTTTTTATTATGCAACCATTGATTTTAGCTTCATCATCACCGCGTCGTAAAGAACTTCTACAATTCCTTCAAATACCCTTCGAAAGTATGAATTCCAATGTCGATGAAAGTATTGATGAAAACATGCGTGCGGAAGAGGCGGTACAAGAATTAGCTTCTAGGAAAGCGGCAGCCATTGCGGCTGATCATCAGGAAAGCTGGGTAATCGGCTCAGATACAGTTGTTGTCCTTGATGGTGAGATATTGGGCAAGCCAATCAACCGTGCCGATGGAAAAAGAATGCTCGAGATGTTATCAGGAAGAACACATGAAGTGTACACAGGTGTCGCTATTATATTCGGTAAGCACAGCAAAGTATTTGCAGAAAAAACGGAAGTGACTTTTTGGGAGCTGTCAGAAGCTGAAATCGAACGTTATCTGGACAGCGGCGAACCTTTTGACAAGGCAGGCGGCTATGGTATTCAAGGATACGGTTCACTTCTTGTCAAACAAATTAATGGGGACTATTTCACTGTTGTCGGACTTCCGGTTTCAAGACTAGCTCGCGAACTTAAGGTGATGCAATCAGACATGACGTAATAGATTTCTCCTCTGGCACTCTCCCTTTTATAAGGAAGGGTGGATGCTTTGAGTGAAAAAATGCAAATGCGGGGTTACCCGAAAGAAGAGATGCCTCGCGAAAGATTCCTGCAAGACGGGCCGCAAAGCCTCTCCAATCAAGAATTGCTTGCTCTGCTGTTGAGGACTGGAACAAAGGAAGAATCTGTTCTTCAGCTTTCTAGTCGTCTCATCAAATCTTTCGAGGGTCTGCGTCTGTTAAAAGAAGCCTCTGTCGAAGAAATGACCGGGATTAAAGGGATTGGTGAAGCGAAAGCGATTCAAATTTTAGCCTCGGTCGAACTTGGCAGGAGAATTCAAAAATTAAATGATCCAGACCGCTATGTGATCCGCTCTCCTGAAGATGGTGCCAATTATTGCATGGAAGAAATGCGTTTTTTGACACAAGAACATTTCGTCTGTCTCTATTTAAATACGAAAAATCAAGTTCTTCATAAAACGACAGTCTTCATCGGCAGTCTCAATGCTTCGATTGTGCATCCGCGTGAGGTCTTCAAAGAAGCTTTCAGAAGGTCTGCTGCCTCTATCATCTGTCTTCATAACCACCCCTCCGGAGACCCGTCTCCCAGCAGAGAAGATATTGAAGTAACGAAAAGATTAGTCGAATGTGGTAAAATAATTGGGATTGAAGTATTGGATCATATCATTATTGGGGAGCACAAATATGTTAGTTTGAAGGAAAAAGGTTATTTATGACACTATCAAAATTTTTGATGATACGATATAATATTGTTTATGATTTTTAAAAGAGGAAACTTTTTCAAAACTCTTATTGTCAAAAAACGACAAATTATTATTTGAACTTATAAAAAGGCATTTTTGTTTACGAAAGGGAGATACCATAATGTTTGGAATTGGCGCTAGAGATATAGGAATTGATTTAGGAACAGCTAATACGCTTGTTTATGTAAAAGGAAAAGGAATTGCCGTACGTGAACCATCTGTTGTTGCTGTGCAAACAGATACAAAACAGATTGTCGCAGTCGGAAATGATGCGAAAAACATGATCGGTCGTACACCTGGAAACGTGGTTGCCCTTCGCCCGATGAAGGACGGAGTTATTGCCGATTATGAAACAACGGCTACAATGATGAAGTATTATATGAAAGAAGCTCAAAAAAAGGGCGTATTCGGTAACAAACCGTATGTCATGATTTGTGTGCCTTCTGGAATTACAGCAGTTGAACAGCGTGCAGTTATCGATGCAGCTAGACAAGCTGGAGCTCGTGATGCCTATCCAATTGAAGAACCGTTTGCAGCAGCTATCGGAGCTGATCTTCCTGTTTGGGAACCTACAGGCAGCATGGTCGTTGATATTGGCGGGGGAACAACGGAAGTAGCGATTATTTCCCTTGGTGGAATTGTAACAAGCCAATCAATTCGCATTGCTGGTGACGAGATGGATGATGCCATTATCGTTTACATTCGTAAGAACTACAATCTAATGATCGGTGAACGTACTTCTGAAGCGATTAAGATGGAAATTGGTTCTGCTGGTGACACGGAAGGTATTGAAAATATGGAAATTCGCGGCCGTGACCTTTTGACTGGATTACCAAAAACGATCGAAATTACAGCTGAGGAAATCTCTAAAGCATTAAGTGATACAGTTTCTGCGATTGTAGATTCAGTGAAAAACACTTTAGAAAAAACACCACCTGAACTTGCAGCTGACATTATGGACAGAGGTATTGTACTAACAGGCGGAGGTGCTTTGCTGCGCAATTTGGATAAAGTCATCAGTGAAGAAACACAAATGCCAGTAATCATTGCTGAAAATCCGCTTGATTGTGTTGCAATCGGAACTGGTAAAGCATTGGACCACATTCATTTGTTCAAGACTAAATCAAGAGATTCAAGATAAGCATTACAAGCATTACTTCTCAAATAGGGCCGGCTCAACAAAAGGTTGCAATTTTGGGCCGGCTTTGCTTTTTCTTTAAGCTGTCTAAAAACATTTGATGGCTAGCTGTTATTAATGTGTTTAATCATTACAATTGAGTAAATTGAAAATAGAGGTGCAATCATCATGCCACAGTTTTTTAATAAAAAACTCCTTCTCTTGCTCGTTAGCATTATCGTTCTCGTGGCATTGATCGGTTTTTCATTAAGAGAGAGAGAAGAGTTAACTTGGCCCGAGAAATTCTTAAAGGATACAACAGGCTGGGTCGGAAATGTGTTTAATAAACCTGTATCGGGTATAACGGGGTTTGTAGGGGACTTAAAAGAACTTCAACATACATACGATGAAAACAAAAAGTTGAAAGCCCGTTTGGATGAATATGTTTTATTGAAAACCCAGGTTCAAGATTTAAAAGAGGAAAATGAAGAACTTCGTGATAACCTCGGTAAGGAAGACGATCTGCGGAAGTATTCGCCAATTCAGGCGACGGTTATAGGGCGTAATCCTGAACGCTGGCATGAAATGCTTACGATTAATAAAGGAAAGCGTAATGGAGTAGAAAAAAATATGGCTGTCATTACATCCACTGGTTTAGTTGGTAAGGTAAAAGTAGCCACTGATTTCACTGCTTCTGTTCAACTTTTAAGCTCAATCGACAAAGCTAACCGCGTCTCTGCAATCATTCAAGGCAAAGATAAAGCATTTGGTTTGATTGAAGGGTTCGATGATGAAAAGAATCTTTTATTAATGAAACGGATTCCTTATGATAAAAAAATCAAGAAAAATTCATTGGTCATTACTTCTGGTTATGGAGGGATCTTCCCGAAAGGTCTGCCAATCGGAAAAGTGGTCGATGTTAAAGTGGATCAATATGGATTGAACCAAACCGCGTATATTGAACCATCGACGGATTTTTATGATATTAATAATGTAATGGTCGTCAAACGTGAAGTTGGCGGCGTAGAAGATGAGATGGATGGGGAGGATGAAGTTAAGTGAAACATTTCATCCTTTCTTTTATAGCCTTGCTTTTTTTTGTTTTTGAAAGCATCTTTGCCCAGTTATTTGCAAGTGATGTATTTGGCGCTGATAAAATCCTAGTTCCTCGGTTTATTATGATTTTTGTTTTTTTCCTGACTATGTTCGGATCTAGAAAAATAGGGATGCTTTATGGAGCAATTCTTGGGTTAACATATGATGCCGTATATACAGAAATTTTAGGGGTTTACATGTTCCTTATCCCTTTTCTTGCATATTTGATTTCAAAATGCATGAAAATCTTGCAAAATAATATACTTATTTCCTGCCTTGTAGCTCTCTTGTTTACGGCAGTTTTAGAGGTCGTTATTTTTCAAATGAATATCATCCTATCTTTTGCAGATATGGGATTTGCGGAATATATGGACCGGAGATTCGTCCCGACATTATTATTGAACCTCGTATTTATTATTATTAGTTGCTATCCATTAAAGAGAATTATCGAAAAGCTTGATTTGCAAGGAGAATTAGAATAACGTTTCTGTGTTCTAATAGTAGGTTAAAAATGTATTTTCACTTTTCCATGTAAGTAGAAAAAGGAAATTTGTTTTCCTATGTCGAATTATATTTCATTGAGGTGAAACAAACGTCATGAATAAAAGAATTCAGCAAAATGTTATGATTAAGGGAACAAAAGACGGGTTTATGCTTCATCTCGATGATTCTTGCTCATTTTCCGAATTATTGAAAGAGTTAGAAGCGAAGCTTTCTGCAAACTATCAGTTTCAAGAAAATGACCCGTCTATTTCCGTAAAAGTACATACAGGGAACCGCTATCTAGATGATGAACAAGTGGAAAAGATTAAAGAGGTTATCCATAAAAAGAAGAAACTTTTCGTTGACGAGATGCTTTCGAATGTCCTGACAAAGGATGAAGCGAAACGCTGGAAAGATGAAAACCAAGTGACAACTGTGACCAAGGTGATAAGATCGGGACAGGTGTTTGAAGTTCCCGGCGATCTACTGCTAATTGGAGATGTTAATCCGGACGGAACGGTTCGTGCGGGTGGTAACATATATATTATGGGACAGTTAAAAGGGATAGCCCATGCCGGATATAAGGGGAATAATGAGGCTATTATTGCAGCCTCTGTTATGAAACCCGCTCAGTTGCGTATTGCTGGACAAGTGAATTTATCTCCTGACCAATATACGAAATGGGGGCATGACTTGGAATGTGCCTTCATGGACGAAGAAGAAAATATAATAATAGAAAAGTCTGCAAGTTTTAAAGAAATATAGACCTAATTTAAATAGATTAGAAGGGGGTCTCTAATCGTGGGAGAGGCAATAGTTATTACATCTGGTAAAGGTGGTGTCGGAAAAACAACCACCTCCGCCAACTTAGGAACATCGTTAGCTCTTCTAGGTAAAAAGGTTTGTTTGATTGATACGGATATTGGTCTTCGGAACTTAGATGTGATTATGGGATTGGAAAATCGAATCATCTACGATTTGGTCGATGTGGTCGAAGGGCGCTGCAAAATACATCAAGCGCTTATTAAAGATAAGCATTTCGAGGATCTGCTTTATTTGCTTCCGGCTCCACAAAATAGTGATAAATCAGCGGTAAACGAAGAGCAGATGAGGAAACTCATTAGTGATATGAAACCGGACTATGATTATATCCTCATTGACTGTCCTGCAGGTATTGAGCAGGGCTTTAGGAATGCCATAGCTGGTGCTGACAAAGCAATTATCGTGACGACTGCCGAAAGACCGGCTGTCAGGGATGCGGACCGTATTATTGGTCTGCTCGAAAAAGAAGAGCAGATTGAACCGCCTCAATTGATTATCAACCGGATACGCGGCCATTTACTTCATGAAGATGAGGAAATGGATATCGATGGAGTAACCGATTTTCTTAAAATTGATTTGATCGGCGTCATTCCGGATGATGATCAGGTCATTGTAGCAGCTAATAAAAAGGAACCCATTGCCTATAATCCGGACAATAGAGTCTCGCTTGCCTATAGGAACATTGCCCGAAGGATTCTTGGTGAATCTGTGCCCTTGACTCCGATTGGCGTCGAACCAAAAGGTTTTATGTCAAAATTGAAAAAATTCTTTAGCGTGCGGTAAATTTGAATCAAAAATTATGAAGTGAGTGCATTCAATGCCCTCGCTTTTTTTCTTTTATCCTATCGCAAGCTTAAGGATGGAGAGTTAGATTATATAAAAAAGGCAAGCCATCTATCTTGGCTTGCCTTTTTTATGTGTTGATTAAGTATTAATAAATGCGACAGGTTATCCGCGTCTTCCGCCTCTACCGCCACGTTTTGATTCGGTGCTACGTTTAAGAGTAGATAAATTTTCTTCACTAGTCTTTAAAAAGCGAACCATTTTATCTTCGAAATTTTCCTTTGGTTGGAAATTACCTTTTGAACGAAAGTCTTTAGAACGGCTATCCCCTTGGCGTGGTGGGCGTTTGGTATAAGAAGAGGTTTGCCCTTCGGGTTTATCTATAGCCTTTTTGATGGACAAGGCAGTTTTTCCGTCTTTCTCACTAATCACTTTTACTTCAATTTGGTCGCCTACTTTAAGATGGTCATTAACGTCTTTTACATAGCTATCCGCTACCTCACTGATATGCACAAGACCTGTTGAGCCTCCTGGTAATTCTACGAATGCTCCAAAATTAGTGATACCTGTTACTTTACCTTGTACTTTGCTGCCTATTTCGATTGACATAAAAAAATGTTCCCCCTCAATAATGTTAAAACAACTTCATTATAACAAATTAAGAAGAACAATATCAATTGGATTTTTTTTCTCCATGATTTCATTTTCTAAATCAAAGCATAAAATACATCAAAACTCATAGTTTTCAATTAAATTGTTGTTCCGAAATTTATTTTAGAAAGAAAAATTCAGAGGTGTTTAGAAAGAAAATCTTTTCTCCGTCATAGTCTGGACAAGTTGCTCATACGTTGTAATATAGCGCTTTGACATGAGCAGGGGGTGGATTTGGAATGGATGATCGCAGGAAAGATATCCGCAATCGTATTGCCAAGAGACGGAAGTTTAATGATAAACCAGCAGGAAATGGTAGTTGGACGGAGATCAATAATGAGGAACCGTATGGTTTTGATTCATTTAACGGGTATTCCGAGAAAGATCATCCGCTCTTTAAGAAAGAATATTTCTTTTTTAAAATCTTGGCCAGTGTATGTCTATTTCTTATTATTGCGGTGATGTTTAAGCATCCTTCAACGCGGCTGGATTCTGCAAGGAGTTTTGTCACGGAAAACATGAAGCAGGAATTTCAGTTTGCTTCGATTTCCAATTGGTATGAAAGTGCGTTTGGTAAGCCTATCGCTTTTTTACCGACTAAATCTGGGAAAGAAACAGTCGATTCAGGTGAAGGCTATGCGATGCCTGCTTCTGGGAAGATTACCCAAACCTTTGAGACAAACGGCGAGGGAATCATATTGGAAACAAGCAAAGGGTCTAAGGTTGAATCGATCAATGAAGGGGTGGTCATTTTTGCCGGTGAAAAGGAGGGGATTGGAAAGACGGTTGTTATTCAGCATGCTAACAAGAGTGAATCCTGGTATGGGCAACTAGAAAAGATTGATGTGAAACTTTATGAGTTTGTTAATAAAGGGAACGAAGTCGGACAGGTTACAGTAAGTGAAGACGGTTCCAAGGGCAGGTTTTATTTAGCAATAAAAGAAAATGACGCCTTCATCGATCCTAAAAAGGTGATAACCTTTGAGTGAGTATGGAAAATTGCTATTTAAAATCAGAGTACATCCGACACTGTGGTTCGTCATTGGAATCGCCATCCTTACGGCCCATTTCGTTGAAGTGATGATGTTGTTACTCATCGTTTTTATTCATGAGATGGGGCATGCAACCTGTGCTCAGCACTTTAAATGGCGAATTAAGTCAATCCATCTGCTTCCTTTTGGAGGGGCGGTCGAGACTGAGGAGTATGGAAATAAAAGTTTGAAGGAGGATTTGGCCGTCGTGCTTGCCGGTCCGCTTCAACATGTTTGGCTCATCGGAGCGGCTTTTTTGCTCTATTCCCTTTCCTTTATTTCCTATGAGCTTTATCAGCCTTTCTTATATATGAATCTTATGTTGTTGGTTTTTAATTTGCTGCCAATTTGGCCATTGGACGGAGGGAGGCTTTTATTCATTGGTGTATCTCTTTACTGCACCTTTCTTGAAGCACAGAAATATACGCTCTATTTTTCTGCCGCATTCGCACTCCTGGCTTTTTTAACTTGGCTCATTCTCGAACCACTTAACTTGAATATCTGGCTGATCATCTTGTTTATTAGTCTGTCACTTGTCATGGAATGGCGGCAGCGGTATTACGCTTTTATCCGCTTTCTTTTACAGCGTCATTATGGTCATACAAACGATTTGGCGAAACTAAAGCCGATTATGGTGGATTCCCAAGAACCGATTTATAAGGTGCTGGAAATGTTTCAACGCGGCTGTAAGCACCCCGTTATCATTATGAAAAACGGCAAAGAGAGTGGTTCGTTGGATGAAACGGAAATCCTCCATGCCTATTTTTCAGAGAAAATGACAAATGGGAAAATAGGTGACCTATTATATTCTTATTAAATATGATATCCTTTCTTCAAATTGAGGAGAGGATTTTTTTTAATGAAAAAGATGATCGCTAACCTATCTTCGCGCGAAAAAAGAGTGGCTGTGCTGGAGAATGATGTGCTACGTAAAATTGAAATCATGCCGCCTCACCAATGCAGTACGGTCGGTAATATTTATCTTGGGAAAGTAACAAAGGTATTACCGGGTATGGATGCAGTCTTTATTGATTATGGAGTAGACAAGAATGGCTTTTTGCATCGTGACGAAATTCCGTCTTTCCAACTGACAAAACGAGACGGAAAAGCGGCAATTGGTCAATACGTCCGCCAAGGAGAAAAGCTGCTAGTTCAGGTGACTAGGGATGCAACCGGTACAAAAGGAGCAAAATTGACAGGGTTGATCGAGTTTTCAACAGATTCCCTCGTTTACATACATGGAATAGATTATGTTGGCGTTTCTAAGAAATTCAAAAACGAGCACTTGCAAAAACAGTGGCGGGAAACGGCTGTACAGTTTAAACAGCCTAATGAGGGGTTGATTGTCCGCACATCGATGGAGAATGAAAGCGAAACTGTTTTTTTGAACAGATTATCTTCATTGCGTCAGCTCTATAAAAATCTTGAACTGAAAGCAGCCTCTCTAAAGGCTCCAGCTCTCCTCTATGAGAGAGATAATTTCTTAGAGATGATTATCTCTGAAATGTCGAGAACGGGTTCAGGGGAACTTGCTATCGATGATTTCGAGGCATATCAAGAGTTGAAAAAATGGATACAGGAAAACGGTAAGGAATGGATATTATCCTATGAAACGGGTCCAAAAAACATTTTTTCTGAACGGAATGTGGATGGGCAAGTTGAGAAAGTGATGAAGAAAATAGTCTGGCTCGATAACGGAGGCTATTTAATTTTTGAAGAAACGGAAGCGTTCACTGTAATCGACGTCAATTCGGGTAAGTTCACTGGTAAAGTGGAAAAGGAAGCAACGCTGTTTGCAGTGAATCAGGCGGCAGCGAAAGAGGTTGCCCGTCAACTGAGATTGAGAAATATTAGCGGGATTATCCTAATAGATTTCATCAATATGGAGAAGTCACAGCATAAGCTTGAAATTATCGACATTGTCAAAAAGGAAGTAGCGAGGGATGAGAAGCGCGTCCAGGTTATTGGCTTTACAGAACTAGGCATCTTACAGGTTACGAGAAAGAGAACCTCACCGTCACTTAGCGAAATATTGACGATACCCTGTCCTGTATGCAGCGGAAGCGGGAAAGTTGAGAGTGCTGAAACAGTGGCCTTCCGGTTGGAGCGAGAATTGCTGGAACATCGCAAAGCGGATGATGAAGCGGTCTGGGTGGAAGTAAACAAAGCGGTGGCAGACGTGTTACTAGGTGAAAATGAATCATATAGGCCGACATTGGAAGAATTGATTTCTAAAAAGTTATTTCTTTCATTTCACTCCGGTTCTATAAATACGTATTCTATTAAGCGCTTTGGGAGCATTCAGGAAATCGAGCGAGCTTTCAAGTGATGGACGAGAATTCTTACAAATATATTGACAGCTCTTCCGGTTTCATGATAGGATTTTAATGTTATGTTTGTAGCACCCGTGCTACAACCGCTCAACAACAGGTCTTAAGCTTTTGTCTTTTTGACAAGACGCCTGTGATTGGCGAGTCTGAGACATTTAAGGAGGTGCAAGTATGTACGCAATTATCGAAACTGGCGGTAAACAAATTAAAGTAGCAGCTGGCGAAGCGGTTTACATTGAAAAATTAAACGCAGAAGCAGGCGAAACTGTTACATTTGACAAAGTTTTATTCGTAGGTGGCGAAGACGTGAAAGTCGGTGCTCCACTAGTGGAAGGCGCTACTGTAACAGGTACTGTCGAGAAACAAGGTAAGCAAAAGAAAATCACTGTTTTCAAATACAAAGCGAAGAAAAACAATCGTAAAAAACAAGGTCATCGTCAACCATACACAAAAGTTGTTATCGAAGCAATCAACGCGTAAGGGCTGATTCTAGATGATTAAAGTTGTCTTTGATGCTCCGCAGGAACGGATTACTTCGTTCACCTTAAGCGGACATGCTAATTTTGCTAAAAAAGGTTCAGATATCGTTTGTGCAGGTGTATCGGCTGTTTCCTTCGGGTCAGTCAATGCGATTATGTCCTTAACGGATGTAGAGCCTGAGATTGAGCAAGGGAGAGAGGGCGGCTATCTTCGCTGCGTAATTCCGGAGAATCTTTCACCGGAATCCGAAGAAAAGGTGCAGCTGCTCTTGAACAGTATGCTCATATCGCTGCAAACTATCGAACGTGATTATGGTAAATACATGAAAATTATCCTCAACCAATAGGAGGTGGAACAAATGTTAAGATTAAATCTTCAGTTCTTCGCTTCGAAAAAAGGAGTAGGTTCTACAAAGAACGGACGTGACTCTCAATCTAAGCGTCTTGGCGCTAAACGTGCAGATGGTCAATTCGTTTCTGGTGGTTCTATCCTTTACCGTCAACGCGGAACAAAAATCTATCCAGGTGAGAACGTAGGCCGTGGTGGAGACGATACTCTATACGCTAAAGTAGACGGTGTTGTTAAATTCGAACGTTTCGGACGTGACCGTAAAAAAGTAAGCGTATATCCAGTTGCACAAGAAGCATAATTGGCATCTTTGAACAGAGGCTGACTCAAAAGGGTCTGATTCCTTCTACAAGACACTATATATCGCGTCATTTTTAATAATGGTATGGTATATAGTGAAGAAGGGGTCCGGCCCTTTATTTATACTATAGGAACGATAAATAACCAGCTTTTTGCAGGAGACTTTAGTCATTAGTATAATAAAAACAACCTCTGACTTACAAAAGGCTCGCCAATAGGCGGGCTTTCTTACCTTTTAGGGGAAAATCTAAGATTACTTTATCCATCACATTTGGTTAGGCCAAATAGACAGTCCAATTCAACTATAATATCTCCAATTGGTGCATAAATAAGGCCCATTCTCTTTATAAGTTCAAATGGCTCTACCATCGTCCAAAGAACTCAGGGTGTGTGGCTGTATTTTTTGGACGGGGGCTTTCATGTGAAGGCATGTGAATCGAGCTTCATTTCCTGTTTGTTGTTTTTTTGATATACTGTACAAATGGAAGTATTCAACATGATAGAGCTGAAAAAAGTTCCTTTATCATAATTGAAGGTGTTAATAATGGATAAAAATTGGACGACTATTGAAACTCTTCGTCAAACCAGGCATGATTGGCTGAATAGAATTCAAATAATAAAAGGGAATCTGGAGTTAAACAAAATTGATCGTGTCAAAGGCATTATTGATGAAATCATTATTGAAACCCAGAATGAAGCACGCCTTACCAATTTGAATTTGCCAAAGTTCAGCGAGATGTTGTTGACGTCGAATTGGAATAACGGATCATTTTATTGCGAATATGAAATTATTGATGTTTTTGAAGGCTCTACTGAGCTGGACGAGCTGATGTATCGTTGGACGAATGATTACTTTAAAGTTTTGGAAAAGAATCTAGACCCATTTTTTGAAAATATTCTAGCTGTTTCTATGTGTAAGAAAGAGATAAGCGATATGCGTTGTTCATTTCATATGCAAGGCAGATTTATCGACCAAGCCGCTGTGATGGAATTTTTAGAAAAGTCGTTAACTGCGGAGCAATCAATTGATATTCTCGAATGTAATGAAGATGAATTATTTTTTAAGATGGATATTAAGTTTTAGAGAAGTATACAGCAAGAAATGACTTGCAGAAAACAAGGAAGTGATAGCATGTTTGTCGATCAAACGAAAGTCTATATAAAAGGCGGAGACGGTGGTAACGGGATAGTTGCTTATCGTCGTGAAAAATTCATACCAAAAGGCGGACCTGCCGGCGGAGACGGTGGTAATGGAGCGAACGTCGTTTTTGAAGTAGAAGAAGGCCTGCGTACGTTAATGGATTTCCGTTATCAGCGCCACTTTAAGGCACCGCGCGGAGAACATGGCATGTCCAAAAACATGCATGGTGCTGCTGCTAAAGATATGATTATTAAAGTTCCACCAGGTACAGTTGTAATTGATGAAAAAACCAAGGAAGTTATTGCTGATTTAGTAGAACACGGACAACGCGCCGTTATCGCTAAGGGTGGACGCGGCGGTCGTGGAAACTCTCGTTTTGCGACTCCAGCTAATCCTGCTCCAGAAATTGCGGAAAACGGTGAACCTGGCCAAGAGCGCGATATAATTATGGAATTGAAATTATTGGCTGATGTAGGTTTGGTTGGTTTTCCAAGTGTCGGAAAATCCACTTTACTTTCTGTCGTATCTGCAGCAAGACCTAAAATTGCCGAATACCATTTTACAACGATTGTACCAAACCTTGGAATGGTAGAAACGGAAGATCACCGTAGCTTTGTAATGGCCGATTTGCCTGGCCTGATTGAAGGTGCTTCTGAAGGAGTAGGTCTTGGACATCAATTCTTACGCCATATTGAAAGAACAAGGGTAATTGTTCATGTAATTGATATGTCAGGCCTTGAAGGTAGAGATCCTTATGAAGACTACCTGACAATCAACAAAGAGCTTGAAGAGTATAACCTGCGCTTGACTGAACGTCCGCAAATCATTGTAGCAAGTAAAATGGATATGCCGGATTCAGCAGAGAATTTAGCCGCATTCAAAGAAAAGCTTGAAGAAGACTTCCCGGTCTTCCCGATTTCTGCCGTAACACGTGTAGGAATCCGAGAGCTACTTTATGCGATTGCTGATAAAATCGAAGAAACACCTGAGTTCCCTCTTGATCATGAAGAAGAGAATACTGGAATCCACCGTGTTCTTTATAAACATACATCACAGTCAGATGAATTTGACATTGAACGCGAATCGGATGGAAGTTTTGCCGTCTCTGGATTCAAGATCGAGCGTCTATTCAAAATGACTGACTTCACTCGTGAAGAGTCCATCCGTCGTTTCGCTAGACAACTTCGTTCATTCGGAGTCGACGAAGGCCTTCGCCAAAAAGGTGCGACAAATGGTGATATCGTCCGTATCCTTGAATATGAATTTGAATTCGTTGATTGATTAGATACCATGATGGCAGGCAAAAGGAGGCGTGCTGAGTTTGAATAAGGCCGATCAGAAATTTTTCCTCGTTCGAGAGGATGTCCTTCCCGAAGCGATGAAAAAAACGCTGGATGCAAAAGAAATGATTGAACGGGGAAAAGCAGAATCAGTTTGGGAAGCAGTACAGCGAGTGGACTTAAGTAGAAGTGCCTTTTACAAATACCGTGACACGGTTTTTCCGTTTCATACAGTTGTTAAAGAAAAGCTGATTACCCTGTTCTTCTATCTCGAAGATCGTTCTGGTACTCTATCGGAGCTCTTACGGCTCGTCGCCTCATCAGGTTGCAACATCATGACCATTCACCAAACGATTCCCTTGCAGGGACGAGCCAATGTTACCCTATCTTTAAACACGGGTGGGATGACGATGGATATTAATGATCTGCTTACTAAACTGCGTAAAATGGAGTTCGTCGAAAAAGTCGAAATTATTGGGAACGGCGCATAAAAAAACAGCCTGTACATTTCACATGTACAGGCTGTTTTTTTATCAGGGGACGATTTATCGATTAACTATTGTAAAAAATCAGAAAATGACATAACATAAATAGTAGATTTTCCGTGAAAAGGGGATTATAATATGACATCAAAAATAGCATTTCTTGGACCGAAAGCAACGTTCACGGATTTAGCTGTATCGCGACTATTTCCTAATGATATAAAAATACCAATGAATACGATTCCAGACTGCCTTGATGCTGTTCGTGACGGGGAAGTGAATCACGCACTCGTCCCAATCGAGAATGCTTTGGAGGGTTCGGTAAATATTACGATGGATTACTTAGTCCATGACGTGACATTACCGATTAAAGGGGAAGTAACGATTCCAATCCAACAACATTATATGGTGCATCCGGATCATGCATATCCTGGTTTTAAACCGGATATGGTTTATTCGCACTCACATGCTATCGCACAATGCCGCAAATTTCTACATAAAGAACTAAGGGGCATACCTTATGAATATGTCACGTCCACTGCGGCAGCTGCGAAAATGGTGATGGAGAATTCCGATATCAATATTGCTGCGATTGCAAATGACATGGCTGCTGCGGAGTATGGTTTGACGATTGTAAAACAAAATATTCATGATTATGAACATAATCATACAAAATTTATCGTCGTATCTAATAGCGATGTAGATTTTGAAGGGCATTTGACTACTGAGGGCGACAGGAAAACGACGCTTATGGTTCAGCTTCCTGCCGATCATTCAGGGCAGCTGCACCAAGTCCTTTCCGCTTTCTCTTGGAGGAAACTTAACCTTTCTAAGATTGAATCACGACCAATGAAAACAGGATTAGGCAATTACTTTTTCATTATCGACGTCGGAATGGCTCTTGACGATGTTCTCATCCCAGGTGCGATTTCTGAGCTTGAGGCTCTTGGATGTACCGTTTCAATCATGGGCAGCTATCCATGCTTTAAAGTCCAAAATGGTGTACCGCAAAGTTGATTTCTTTAAAGTTGAGAGTAAAGGTTCCTTTCCTCAAAGTTTGACCCAGATGCGGAATTAAACCGTTTAAGCTTACAAGGTTGCAAATTGTTTTCACAGAGAGGTAAATGGTACAACCCTCTTAGTGCATTGATGAGGGAAAATACTTAATAAGAAAAGTGCCCCAGAAGTCTATTCCGGGGCATTTTTTTGTGCAAGTGTTCAATAGAAATTGTATTTCTCTCGTGTACGAGTTCCTAAAACGATTGCCTTACATTTTGTAAAAATATAAAGAAAATAGGCAAAAAGAAATGAATGTCCATTGAAGGATTTTGAAGGTAACTGAAATGGCTATTTTTATTGCGGAAAGAGATAAGGATAAGGATCAAGATAAAGAACAGGAAAAACAAAAATATCAATATCGGAATATAGAGGAGGAACAGTCAGAAGGGGAATTAATACAGGTAATGGGAGGCTGGATACAAGCGGTGAGTTCTATTATTAGTCTTATAGGGCAATTGAGAAGTAATAATGAAGATAACGGCGATGGAGATATCTCTAGTGTAAGCAGAACCAATGATGATAGAATAGGATTATTTTTTCCTTAGTAAATCGTCAAATGGCTGTTCCGAAAAGCGATAGAAACTCATGTTATGGAACGCAAACTGTTTTTTCTAATTTATGAAATGATGGAAGGTCGATTTATTTGTAACGACGGACGAATAATCTCTCTGAAGGTCGAATTATTCCTGGCGACGGACGAATAATCTCTTAGAAGGTCGAATTATTCCTGGCGACGGACGAATAATCTCTCTGAAGATCGAATTATTCCTGTTCACGGACGAATAATCTCTCTGAAGGTCGAATTATTCCTGGTCACGGACGAATAATCTCTTAGAAGGTCGAATTATTCCTGGCGACGGACGAATAATCTCTCTGAAGGTCGAATTATTCCTGGCGACGGACGAATAATCTCTCTGAAGGTCGAATTATTCCTGGTCACGGACGAATAATCGGAGGTGTTTTGCATGTGAAAAACGTATTTATATGTGAAGGAAATTGGTCCGTTGTGGATATCAATAAGACCATTTCTTATCTAAAAAAAACATCCTCAAAAGGTATAACTTTTGAGGATGTTTTCGTTTATTCAATCAACTAAAATGCCGGCATTTTTCAAGGCGTTCTCGGCTTCGTCAAGTAGTTCTTCAGAAGACGCGCTAAGTGTATGGAGATGAATGCCGCTTGTTAGTTCTGATAAAAAAGAAGCATTTGTTGCAGTTACCTTAGTGAGGAATTGCTGAACTTCTTTACGATTGCTGACCATAATGGAAGCAGTTAGATCACCGTAAACGGGGTGCTCGATTTTGACATCTTTCACCGTAATGCCGATATCGACGAGTAAAAATAACTCTTCTTGGGCACGAGATGGATCGTGCTGGCAGGCAATGGTCCGCTCCGGCTTTTGAGTGTTCCCTGTTTGTAAATACATATAGCCTTGGCTAGTAGCGATGATAGGTTCATTTCGTGCTTTCAAGAGTGTGATGTCACCGACGATAACCTGCCGGCTTACATTCGTTATTTGTGAAAGCTCGCTACCGGTTACTGGTTGCTCGCTTGTTTGTAATATATGTAAGAGTTTCGTCCGTCTTTCTTCACCAAGTAATTTCTTTTTTTCCATAATAATTCACCTCGTTATTTACAAACAGTTTACCACAGAATAGAGAATCTTATCGAATCACAGCTATTCCTGCAAGACAGTCTGCTAAGATACGAATATCGTCCACTGTCGTGTTTTTTCCAAAAGAAAGCCGGACAAATTGATGGGCTTCTTCTTCGCTTTTTCCAATAGCTTTCATTGTTTTTGACGGATTTTGTTTGCCGATTTGGCAAGCGCTACCCGTGGATACCGCAAAGCCCTGCTGATTTAATTCTAGCATGATGTATTGTCCTTGTAATCCGGAAAATGTCAACGCCAGAATGTGAGGCAATTGCTGGTTTGACGCTTCGATAACTTGAAAATCAATCTTTTTTTCCTCGAGTAGCCGAATCAATTGCTGCCGAATCTGAAAAATCCGGTTTCGTTCATCTTCCATGGTTTTCGCTAATTTTTTTGCAGCCGTAACGAAGGAAGCTATACCAGGAACATTGACAGTCCCTGCACGAAAACCATGTTCATGAGTGATATTGGGTATTGAGGACTTTAGATGATGGATGCCCGGGAAAATGACGGCCCCAATGCCTTTTGGGCCATATACTTTATGGCTCGAAATAGCAAGACTATCACATACGGCAGATATCTCATCAAGCGGTAATTTAGCAAATGATTGAACACAATCTACATGCAAAAAGGCATCATGGTCGCGAACGATTTTGCTTAATTGTTCGATAGGTTGAATGACTCCGATTTCTGAATTTACATGTTGAACAATGACTAAGCAAGTCCGCCCCGAAATACAATCTTGTAGATGTTCGATGTCAACACGTCCGTCTTTCAAATGACGTAAATACGTAACATCGAAGCCGTTGTTTGCAAGTTTGCTGACATAATTGGCTATGGATGCATGTTCAGTTTGGCTTACAATTAAGTGATTCTGCCAGGCAGGCTTTGAGGCGATGAATGTATCTATTGCGATCATGTTGCTTTCTGAACCGCCGCTCGTAAAGACGATCCCTTCCTTTTTTATGTCTAGCATTTCCGCTATTTGCTGCCGTGACATATCTAATAAACGTGCTGCATCTGATCCGATATCATGCAAACTGCTCGCATTGCCAAAAAACTTCCGAGATGCTTCAACAAAGACATCTAGTGCTTCATTATCCATCGGTGTTGAGGCCGCATAATCTAAATAAATCAAGAAATCACTTCCATCCTCTAAACTTAAAAAACTCTTGATAATAGTTTAATAATATGTAAATATAGTTGTCAAGACACCTGTCGTAAACAGGAGGAATGAAATAATGGAAAGAACGGAAGTCGTAGTGATAGGAAGCGGCATTGCTGCCTTGAAAACTGCATTAGAAGTAAGCCAGCATAAGCATGTGATACTCATCACAAAATCAAAGATTCGTCACAGTAATTCCTATTTAGCGCAAGGCGGAATTGCTGCAGCAATATCTGATCAGGACGAAGTATCTTATCATAAAAAAGATACGTTGGCAGCCGGTCAGAAATATAACGATGTACATGCTGTCGTAAAATTAGTAGAAGAGGCTCCCTTGGTGATATCTGAACTCATCCAATCCGGTATGCAATTCGACCGCGATCAAGATGGCGGACTTATGCTTGGCATGGAGGGTGCGCACAGCCAAAGAAGAATCCTTCATAGTCATGGAGATGCTACAGGTAAGTACATCATGGAGCATCTAATAGATGGCTTGAAAAAATCAACGATACAGGTGCTCGAGGATACTGCAGCGGTGGAATTGATTATAGGAAAAGATGGTTCTTGTATTGGGGTCAAAACGCTGCAAAAGGAAGGCGGATTTGTATCTTACTATGCAGAACAAACTGTATTGGCAACAGGTGGCTGCGGTTCTCTATACAGAATTACTTCTAATTCACAGACTGTTTCAGGAGATGGAATCGCACTTGCTTTCAAAGCTGGGGCACGAGTGCGTGATATGGAATTTATCCAGTTTCATCCGACTCTTCTTTTTATTAATGGTAAAGCAGAGGGGCTCGTTTCAGAGGCGGTCCGCGGTGATGGTGCACAATTAGTGAATGAAATGGGCAAGCCCATCATGGAAGATGTCCACAGAATGAAAGACCTTGCACCAAGACATATTGTGGCACAGACGATTTTTTCTTATTTGCAGCGCGGTGAAAAGGTATTTTTGGATATTTCGATGATTAAGGATTTTAAAAAACGTTTTCCAACTGTGACTTCATTATGTGAAAAAAGCGATATCGACCTTAAATTCGGAAAAATCCCGGTTGCACCTGGAAACCATTTTTTGATGGGTGGAGTTGAAGTGGATCAATGGGGACAAACTTCTGTCGCCTCCTTATATGCAGTTGGTGAAGTAGCTTGTACTGGCGTTCATGGAGCAAACCGTTTGGCAAGCAATTCACTTCTAGAAGGGCTTGTTTTTGGAAATACGCTTGGTCATTTCCTTGCTCATATGCCCTCTAGAACCATACCGTTAGAAAAAGAGCATTCCAAATGTTACACCCTTTTATCCGCAATACCTGATTTGGCTACATTGCAGGAAATGTTAATGAGCGAAGCAGGAATTGTTCGAGATGAAGCGGGTTTAACTCGTTTAAAGGACTATCTTGAATCTTTTGATATAGAAAAATTGCTGCATATGGAAGTTACTGCATTATCAATAAACGAAATAACAAAAATCAATGCCATACTCGTAGCGTGGCTGATTGCTGAATCCGCTTTGACTAGAACGGAAAGCAGGGGCGGTCATTTTCGCAGTGACTATCCAAGGGAAGATGACTCCTTGTGGCTGAAAAACTCTGTTATCCTTGCTTGCACGGATGTGAAAAACCGAGTGAAAGGGAGAAGACTATATGAACACATTGAAGCTTAAGCAGATGCTGCAACAATTTTTGATAGAAGATATAGGTGAATGCGATGTAACGAGTGATACGATTTTTAATCAAGATGAACAGGGTACTTTGACGTTCATTGCAAAAGAAGATGGCGTCTTTAGTGGGAGTCCTGTCATCAACACGGGATTTGCGCTACTGGATCACCAAATACTGGTTGATCTGTTTGTTCAAGATGGAGAAGTGTTTGAAACAGGCCAACAGCTTGCAAGAATAACCGGCAATATGGCTGCGCTTCTAAAAGGGGAAAGAGTAGTTTTGAATTTAGTGCAACGCATGTCCGCTATTGCAACACAGGCGCATAAAGCAACCATGATTTTAGCTGGTACAAAAACAAGGGCTTGTGATACTAGGAAAACTACACCAGGTCTGAGGATGCTTGAAAAATATGCGGTCCGATCTGGTGGGGCCTTCAATCACCGATATGGATTGTATGATGCCGTCATGATTAAGGACAACCATATTTCTTTTGCCGGTTCTATCACGAAGGCAGTACAAACAGTCAAAGCTAAGCTGGGACATACCACGAAAGTCGAAGTGGAAACGGAATCAGCAGATCAAGTGCAAGAAGCAGTTGAAGCAGGTGCCGATATTATCATGTTCGATAACCGGAGTGCTGAAGAAATTAAACAACTGATCAAATTGGTGCCTGAACATATTATCACTGAAGCTTCAGGCGGGATTAACTTGAGTAATTTAGCTTTATATCGGGAAACAGGGGTTGATTATATATCATTGGGCAGTTTAACGCACAGTGTTAGGGCACTTGATATTAGTGCAAAGGTTGCAGAACGTGAGGGGGTAATTAAATGAACATACTGGAGATGGCCAAAACAGCAGGGAATGTATTACCTGAAACATATAAAGCGATGACAAAGGAGGAAATGGAGAGGCGGGTCCGTAAGATTAAACAGCAACTTGGGAGCCGATTGTATATTCCAGGTCACCATTATCAACGTGAGGAAGTCATTCAATTTTCGGATGTAACTGGTGATTCACTTCAGCTAGCTCAACTTTCTGCGCAAAATCGTGAAGCGGAGTTTATCGTGTTTTGTGGCGTGCATTTTATGGCTGAAACAGCCGATATTTTGACAACAGAAGGACAGACAGTTATCCTGCCGGACATGCGTGCGGGCTGTTCGATGGCAGATATGGCGGATATTGACCAAACAGAACGTGCTTGGACAAAGCTGCAGTCCATGTTTGGTGATACGATTCTTCCGCTAACATATGTCAATTCAACAGCGGCAATCAAGGCCTTTGTCGGAAAAAACGGCGGAGCGACTGTAACTTCTTCAAATGCACAGGGAATGGTCTCTTGGGCCCTCTCGCAAAAAGAACGAATTCTCTTCCTTCCGGATCAGCATCTTGGGAGGAATACAGCCTATGACCTTGGAATCCCGTTGAAGCAGATGGCTGTTTGGGACCCTCATAATGATGAATTAATCTATGAAGGGGAGCTAGAAGACTTGAAGGTGCTTCTTTGGAAAGGGCATTGCTCTGTTCATGAAAACTTTACAACAGCGAATATTGAAACGCTTAGGGCTGAGCAACCGGAAATGAATATAATTGTTCATCCAGAATGCCGCCGTGAAGTAGTCGCCTTATCAGACTATAATGGCTCGACATCCTATATCATTAACATGATTGAAAAAGCAAAATCAGGAAGTTCCTGGGCAATTGGCACGGAAATGAACCTTGTCAAGCGGCTTATCGCAAATAATCCTGACAAAAATATCATCTCTTTGAACCCGAATATGTGTCCATGTCTCACGATGAACCGAATTGATCTGCCGCATCTGCTTTGGGCTCTCGAATCAATTGCAGAAGGTACAGTAATTAATCCGATAAAAGTAGAAAAGAAGATTGCGGATAACGCCATTCTAGCTTTGAACCGAATGCTTGAACGTGTTTGAATAGATTATTTGTTTTTTTCGGAGTCTTAAAAACATCTACTGATGATTATGATTAGCATCTTGTTTAAATAATAAATAGGGGGTTCATAAAAGACCCTCTATTTATTAGTATCGATAGAAAAAATGAGAATCTTTTAAAAAAACCTAGAGATTACTTGCTTTAAAGGTATCGCCTTCATTCATGTTTCCGGATTTAAATCCTTTATTAAACCACCGCTTTCTCTGTTCGAAGGTACCGTGCGTGAAGCTATCCGGAACAACATAGCCTTGTGCTTTTTTTTGAATACGGTCATCACCAACTCCGCTGGCTGCATTCAATGCTTCCTCGAGATCACCTTCCTCAAGTAAATTCTCTCCCTGGACATGATGGGCCCAAACTCCGGCCAAATAGTCGGCCTGTAATTCAAGACTAATCCAACTCCGCCTCCAATTCCTGCTACACCTTTGCCGCTCATTCCTCTTTTGTCCTCAACGTTTGAGCTACCCTATCTTCCCTTCCATTTCATTATTTTTTCCCCCCTAGAATGCAATTTATGTACCTGAAATACCTTAGGTTATTTACTTTCTTATACCCGAATTTCCTTCAGTTTAGACAGAGGGAAGCCTTTGCAGGAAGAATTTCAATTCATGAAGGATCCAATGATAAAAAACCACTGCGATCCCTTTTCTAGGAATTCATGCAGTGGTTTCACTTCTAGTTATATTTTTTCTACATCAATCAAAGATAATGTTTCCTGAAAAAAGGATGTCTCCAAAGTGAATGATTTTTCTTTTTTCAGTATTTGAACCGTAACTTTTTCTTCTCTTAAAAGTTCCATCCTTGTTCCTTATTTAGTGATCCAATCATAAAAGTCAATTTTCATGCATAAGTTTTCATGATAAAAATAATAGCAATTTACCCACTACATCATAGTATATATGGACATATGCACAGGAGGGGTTAACAGCGTGAAAATTCATATAGTCCAAAAAGGCGATACGCTTTGGAAGCTCGCCAAAAAATACGGCGTCAGTTTTGAAGAACTGAAAAAAGTAAACGCTCAATTAAGCAACCCGGATATGATGATGCCGGGAATGAAAATTAAAATACCTGGAACATCTGGAGCTGTAAAAAAAGAAACCATTATTCCCAGCACAAACATTCCATCAGGAATGAAAGAAACTCAAATTCAGCATGCACATAAGAAAGAACAGCAAATTATGCCGAAACCGCCTATGAAAGAACAGCAGATCATTCCTAAAAAAGAACAACAAATTGTTCAGCCAAAGCCTATTATTAAAGAAAAACAAATAGTTGTTCCGAAAGAAGTACCGGTACCCATTCCGGTAGTCCCGGAAATCGATATTAATAATTATTATATGGTCAATATGACTAATATGAGTGTGCAAAAGCCCCCAGCGCCACCTCCTTTACCAAAGAAAAAAGAAAAGGCAGTGGCACCAAAAAAGAAAAAGCCAGCAGTTCAGGAGGTTTACGAAGAGCAGCCAGTTGTTCAGGAAATTTGTGAGCCTGTCGATGATTGCATTCCCGTAACACCAATCATGCCTGGAAGTGGTTTTTGTATTCAGCCGCCCCCTTGGGCGTGTATGCCTATGCAAGGAGTCCCTTATCAAGGTGTTCCTGGGTTTCAGCCTGCTCCAGCTATGCAAGGCTATCAAATGATGGAAGAAAGTTCAGACGTATGGGGAGAATCTCCTGACATGCATACAATGGGTCAAGGATATGTCCAAGGAGCCCAGCAAAATTATCCATATCAAGCATCAGCACCGGTTCCACACCATTTTTATGGAGGAATGGCGCAACAGTATCAAGTAGCAGGTTCTCATATGCAAGAAGCTTATGAGTCATCTGCTGAATCGCCATCTTTCCACGATTATCAAAATTTCCCTCAGCAACATTTTACACAGCATGCGGGTAAAAAAGAGGAAGATTGCGGCTGTAATAAAGGAATAATTGGATCATACGGACCGGAAGTGAAGGGTCAGTACCATGCCAATCAGGCGGGAAATCCTTATGCACATCACCATCCTGATTATCATCAATATCAAGCAGCTCAACCACAACAGATGCAACATCAATATGAAGAAGAGTCTTCAGAATCCGGTTTTATGGGAATGGGAGGTCAGCAAGGAGGTCAACCGGGAATGATGGGAGGCCAGCAAGGAGGTCAACCGGGAATGATGGGAGGCCAGCAAGGAGGTCAACCGGGAATGATGGGAGGCCAGCAAGGAGGTCAACCATGGATGATGGGTGGCCAGCAAGGAGGTCAACCGGGAATGATGGGAGGCCAGCAAGGAGGTCAACCGGGAATGATGGGAGGCCAGCAAGGAGGTCAACCGGGAATGATGGGAGGCCAGCAAGGAGGTCAACCATGGATGATGGGTGGCCAGCAAGGAGGTCAACCGGGAATGATGGGAGGCCAGCAAGGAGGTCAACCGGGAATGATGGGTGGCCAGCAAGGAGGTCAACCGGGAATGATGGGTGGCCAGCAAGGAGGTCAACCATGGATGATGGGAGGCCAACAAGGAGGTCAACCGGGAATGATGGCAGGCCAGCAAGGAGGTCAACCGGGAATGATGGGAGGCCAGCAAGGAGGTCAACCGGGAATGATGGGAGGCCAACAAGGAGGTCAACCATGGATGATGGGTGGCCAGCAAGGAGGTCAACCGGGAATGATGGGAGGCCAACAAGGAGGTCAACCGGGGATGATGGGAGGCCAACAAGGAGGTCAACCATGGATGATGGGAGGCCAACAAGGAGGTCAACCGGGAATGATGGGAGGCCAACAAGGAGGTCAACCGGGAATGATGGGAGGCCAGCAAGGAGGACAGCCGGGGATGATGGGAGGCCAGTATAGAGGTCAACCAGGAATGATGCCAGGTCAATTTGGAGGTCAACCAGGAATGATGCCAGGTCAATTTGGTGGTCAGCCGGAAGCAATGTTACCTGGACAAATGGGAGGCCAACCAGGTCAATTCGGGGGCGTTCGTGCACCTGAAACGTTTGGAATGCCAACTTATGTAGATGAAAGCGATGACTACTAATTATCAGCAAGACAGTGTATTTTACACTCGTCTCCTCTCTTATTTAAATCGTAGGCCAAAGAATATCCACCATCTTCAAAGTAGTGTCTATTTAATTACCTTTGAAAAGGATCCTCCGCTGATTCTTAAAGGATTTGACAGTTTTGAAAAGTGGGATCGACAAAGAGAATTGACTTCTTTGTTAAAACAAAAGGGATTCACTCAAACGTATTATATTCATCAGAATTTAATGCCTTTCCAATTTGAAGGGAAATGGTATGGCAGTATAGACTATTTGCCACCTAGTAAGAAAAAATTCCGATATTCCAATCAAAAGGATCGCCTTGAAGGAATTCAGTTACTTGAAAGCTTCCATGATGTTTCGGAACATCTGTATATTAAAGCGCCAGTTTTTGATCAATTAAGAAAATGGAAAGAACGGTTATCGCTATTCAAAAAGAACTTTTCTTATATTCGCCAATATGTTTCCGAAGAGATTATTAAGGAATGGATTGGCTGGGGTGAGTGGGCCCTTGATGGTTTTGAAAAAAATCAGTCTTTGTGGAATAAGGAAAAAAAAGTAATCATTCACGGTGATTGTGCTCATCATAATTTTTTGCGGAAAGCAGATGGCACCTTAACCTTAATCGATTTTGACTTAATGGCCAGCGCTCCAAGGTGCATTGATTATTTACAGTATGCAAATCGAATATCCAATCATTTAGAAGACGCTGCTACGATGTTATGGCAAATACCTCAACTGAAAAAATATCAATCAGACCCAGCCTTTTTATATGCTTTAACTTATCCAACGGATATTTTCCGTGAATGGAACCGCCAAAATAAAAGTTCTTCTCAGCTTCATTCTGTTTGGAAAATGACGGTGGAAGATTTTTCAGAACGGATGGAGATGAATGAAAAACTGAAAGAAAAGATTTCCTCCCTAAATAGGAAATAAAACGTGCTTTTGGCCGTAACTAACAGAGTAAAATTCCCTTTAGACAACCATGATAATTATGAGCGAAATATAGGCTCTATTGTAATGGGGAGGGTTGTTGGTGCGGAAAATAAAATGGGTATTACCGCTTTGCACGGTATTAGCTGCCACAGGCTTGGTTGGGTGCGCTAATAATAATGCAGCGGAAAACGAGAATATTACGAATGAGACAGGATATCATTCCACTGAAAAAGATGCGTTAGTTCGCAACATTAATTATCAGAATGTGGTTCAAGGCCTTTACAACAAGGATGATGAGTATAGTAAGCGGGATCGTAATTACCATGGTCATGAAAGTAAACCACTTCGGGCTCGATCATCATATTATAATGCGTATGAAGGTGAATTAGCCGACCAAGTTAATAGGGTGGCCAATTCAGAGGATTCAGTTATTGACTCCCGGGCCATTATTATGGAAGATGAAATGCTTGTAGCCTTGTTGCTCGATGACTACAACCAGGCAAAAGCTGTTAAAGAATCAGTAATGAAAAAAGTCGAACCACTCACTGAAGGCCGGACCCTTAACGTAACGACTGATAAAGGCGTGTATTTCCGGACAATGACACTCGATAACAACCTTCGTGATGGCGATACGAGAGACTCAATCATTCTGGATGCCAATGACATGTTCGATAACCTAAACATTCATGAAAATCATTTACAATGATTATGTGAAGCTGACTTAATTTTTGGAGTCAGCTTTTTTTGTTTTATCAACCCGGCCGGATTTTTTCTGGTTAATAATCCTAATTTCGGGTCAAACTACTTAAAAAGTAAACTCCCTTAAGAGGTGAGAATATTGACTAATCAACTTAGAATTCAGTTTTTCTTGACACTTTTTATACTGCCATTTTGCTATACCGTTTTTGCAGAAGAGTTGGTGCAACAGGAAAATAATCCAATTGAAAGAAAGGTAATTCTTCAGCGTATGTATCTTGATGGTGAGTTAAGTGAGGAAAAATTGACAGAAACAATTTGGACGATGGAAGACTTTTGGTTAAAATATCAAGGCTGGAAAGTAGTCGATCAGAATGAAGACCAGATTGTACTTAAGAAAATAGAAAATGATATATCTCCGCTTTTAAAGGCAAATGGATATCTAGGCATGAAAAAAGATGGTACGTTATCCATTTTTATTGGTCGACCGGAGCACGCTAAGATCATTCATACTTTCTACCAATTAGACGTTGGTAAACTCGAAGTATACAAGCAAGAAGAATTGCAAAAAGGCATACCAATCGTGAATAAAGACCAATATAAACAGCTCATTAAAGAATATGAGCCATATTCGGTAAATTAGGATGGGAATAACACCCGTCCTTTTTGTATGGGAACAGGTTTTTTTAAAAAAGTGAATTTCATTCAAGTGGAAAAATTATATCACCGTTTTTCAGCAGAAGCATAAAACTCCAATAAAATAAACAAGGTGTTAAAAGGTAGCAAGATCTAGGGAAATAGCCCTGATCAATTGCTAAATAACTTTTAATAAACTTCCACCCTTTTTTATGATAAAATGAGAGGTACAGCAAAATCAGGGAGAGAAATAATTTGTATGATTATATAAAAGGCAAGGTCGATTATATCGGACCTGAATACATAGTTGTGGAAAATGGGGGGATCGGATATCAAGTGATGACGCCGAATCCTTTTATTTTTTCCGCTCAATATCAAAAAGAGATTCAAGTTTTTCTGTATCATTATGTGCGAGAGGATATGGCCGCATTTTACGGATTTCAGACTCGTCAAGAAAAGGCATTGTTCACCAAGTTGTTGAATGTTACTGGAATTGGGCCGAAGGGGGCGCTTGCCATATTAGCGTCAGGCCAGGTCGATCAAGTGGTGCAAGCGATTGAAAGTGAGGATGAAACGTTTCTTGTTAAATTCCCAGGAGTCGGAAAGAAGACGGCACGCCAAATGATTCTTGATTTAAAAGGAAAACTCGAGAACATAATTCCGGATGCGTTTCCAAACTTGTTTAACGAAGGCATTACAGCGGCAATCAGCCAAAACGGTTATACCGAGGAGCTGGATGAAGCAATTCTCGCCTTAAAGGCTCTTGGTTATTCTGAAAAAGAAATTCAAAAGGTCGCAAAGAAATTACAAACGGAAGAAATGACGACCGAGCAATATATTAAGAAAGCATTGCAAATGATGTTAAGATAAGGAGTGGCGCAATGGAGGAGAGAGTATTCAATCAGGAAGCCGATTTGAACGAACTATCCTTTGAACAAAGCCTGCGACCGCAAAACTTAAAGCAATATATTGGACAGGATAAAGTGAAGGCGAATTTGAGCGTGTATATCGAAGCGGCAAGGATGCGTGAAGAAACGCTAGATCATGTTCTTTTATATGGACCCCCAGGACTTGGGAAGACGACACTAGCTGTCATCATCGCCAACGAAATGGGTGTCAATATCCGCACGACTTCCGGGCCAGCCATTGAGCGGCCGGGAGATCTGGCGGCAATTTTGAGTGCGCTCGAACCCGGTGATGTGTTATTCATTGATGAAATTCACCGTTTGCCTCGTGTTGTCGAAGAAGTTCTATATCCCGCTATGGAGGATTTCTGTCTTGATATCGTAGTCGGCAAGGGACCAGAGGCACGTTCGATCAGGATCGACCTGCCTCCGTTTACCCTCGTTGGGGCCACGACAAGGGCAGGTTCGCTGTCGGCACCGCTCAGGGACCGTTTTGGCGTTTTGAGCCGTCTTGAATATTACACGGAAAATCACTTGACTGATATCATCATCCGTACGGCAAGAATCATGGACACGGAAATGGATGATCAGGCCGCAGGCGAGCTTGCTAGAAGATCACGGGGAACCCCAAGAATTGCAAACCGTCTTTTGCGTCGGGTCAGGGATTTCGCCCAGGTCCGTGGAGATGGGACGATAACGGCAGAACTCGCCGATTATGCACTTGAATTAATGCAGGTCGACCGTTTAGGACTCGATCATATTGACCATAAATTACTTAAAGGGATTATTGAGAAATTTCGTGGTGGTCCCGTTGGGTTGGAGACGATTGCAGCAACAATTGGTGAGGAAGCACATACGATTGAAGATGTGTATGAGCCATATCTGTTACAGGTCGGTTTTCTACAACGGACCCCAAGAGGACGAATGGCAACACCGCTTGTTTATGAGCATTTCGAAATGGAGATGCCTGAAGGATGAATGTACCAAAAATGGTTATGATACTTGGCGTGATTATATTTGTGATTGGTTTTGCGATGAAATATATACATCTTGGTAGGCTGCCGGGAGATATTTTGTTCAAAAAGGGGAACACAACTTTTTACTTTCCAATCGTAACATCAATCATTGTCAGTGTTGTGTTGTCAGCTATTTTTTATCTAATCAGCCGTTTTAAATAACAAATTACTGCTTTGATAGACAGGTTAGGAAGTGGAACAGATGAAATTGGATATGTTTGATTTTCATTTACCAGAGGAACTGATTGCCCAAGTTCCTTTGGAAGATAGGGAAGCAAGTAGATTGATGGTGCTAGACAAAGTAACTGGTGAGCTTCAGCATGATGTATTCAGTCATATCACGGAGTATATTAAACCTGGTGACTGTCTTGTGTTAAACGATACGAAAGTACTGCCGGCACGGCTATACGGCAGTAAAGAAGAAACAGGTGGAAAAGTAGAAGTTTTGCTGTTGAAACAAGAACATGATGATGTATGGGAGACACTTGTAAAGCCAGCGAAACGAATTAAAGAAGGCACGACAATCATCTTTGGCGATGGTAAGCTGAGTGCCGTCTGCACAGGTGTACTTGAACATGGCGGTCGAATCCTAAAGTTTCAATATGAAGGTATCTTTTATGAGATATTAGAGGAACTTGGCGAAATGCCGCTGCCTCCATATATCAAGGAACAGCTCGACGACCAAGACCGTTATCAAACGGTATATGCGCGTGAACGCGGGTCGGCTGCAGCCCCAACGGCAGGGCTGCACTTTACGGAGCATTTGCTTGAGAAACTTAAAGGCATGGGCGTTCATATCGCTTTTATCACGCTTCATGTTGGACTAGGTACGTTCCGCCCAGTCAGCGTGGACGATATTGATAGTCACGAAATGCATTCTGAGTTCTACCAAATGACCGAAGGAACAGCCCGATTACTGAATAAAGTTAAAGAAGACGGTGGGAAAATCATCACGGTCGGTACTACGTCGACGAGAACGCTGGAAACGATTGCGTCTCGTAATGATGGAGTTTTTAAGGAAGAGAGTGGCTGGACGAGCATTTTCATTTATCCTGGTTATGAATTCAAAGGGATTAATGCGATGATTACGAATTTCCATTTACCAAAATCAACTTTAATCATGCTTATCTCCGCCCTCGCAGGCAGGGAACATGTTCTTCATGCCTATGAAACGGCTGTGGAAGAAAAATACAGGTTCTTTAGTTTTGGAGATGCAATGTTAATTAAGTAATATAAGAGTGAGATGCTCTTGAAGGGAGTTATTGCGTTGACTGCAATACGATATGAGTTAATCAAAACATGTAAACAGACAGGGGCACGGCTAGGTCGTGTTCATACGCCGCATGGTTCTTTTGAAACACCAGCATTTATGCCGGTTGGAACAATGGCAACTGTCAAAACGATGTCACCAGAAGATTTGAAACAAATGGGGGCAGGCATCATCCTAAGCAATACGTATCACTTATGGCTGCGTCCTGGACATGAAATTATCAAGGAAGCTGGCGGATTGCACAAATTCATGAACTGGGACAGGGCGATATTAACAGACTCTGGCGGTTTTCAAGTGTTCAGTTTGAGTGAATTCCGTAAAATTGAAGAAGAGGGCGTACATTTCAGAAACCATATCAATGGTGATAAATTATTCTTATCTCCTGAAAAAGCGATGGAAATACAAAATGCACTTGGCTCTGATATTATGATGGCATTCGATGAATGTCCGCCATTCCCGGCAACCGAAGAGTATATGAAGAAATCAGTTGAACGGACATCACGCTGGGCAGAACGCTGCTTGAATGCGCATGAGCGTCCAAAAGATCAAGGGTTGTTCGGTATCGTTCAGGGTGGAGAGTTTGAAAACCTTCGTAAACAAAGTGCGAAAGACCTTGTCTCCCTTGATTTCCCGGGTTATGCTATTGGAGGATTATCTGTTGGGGAACCGAAGGATATCATGAACCGTGTCCTTGAATTTACAAGTCCATTACTGCCAACTAACAAACCGCGTTACCTAATGGGAGTCGGTTCACCGGACTCATTGATTGATGGTGCGCTCCGCGGCGTAGATATGTTTGATTGCGTACTCCCTACACGTATTGCACGTAATGGTACGTTGATGACAAGCAATGGCCGACTGGTTGTGAAAAATGCGAAGTATGCTCGTGATTTTGGTCCAATAGATGAAAATTGCGATTGTCATGTTTGTAAAAATTATAGCCGGGCTTATATCCGCCATTTGATTAAATGTGAAGAAACCTTTGGTATTCGTCTTACGACTTATCATAATCTTCATTTTCTGTTAAACTTGATGGAACAGGTCAGACAAGCTATTCGAGAAGATCGCCTTGGAGACTTTAGGGAAGAGTTTTTTGAACAATATGGTTTCAATAAGCCAAATGCAAAAAACTTCTAATTCCATAAATATTTTAAAGAATGAAAGGAGTGAAGAAAAATGGGTAGTTTAACACAAATACTTCCGTTAATTTTAATGTTCGTATTGTTCTATTTCTTATTAATCCGTCCGCAACAAAAACGCCAGAAGGCTACGCGAAACATGCAAAGCAGTTTGAAAAAAGGTGATAAAGTTGCAACTATCGGCGGCATGCACGGAACAATCGATGCAATCGATGAATTGCAAATTGTCATTAAATCACCAGACGGTTCAAAGCTTACATTTGACCGTGCTGCCATCCGTGAAATTACGGAAAGCGCACCAAATAAAGAAGTAACTGTATAAGACAAACTAAAACCGGGCTATTGTGCCCGGTTTTTTGCTGTGGTTTTTTAATTGGTTCGCGATTCTGAACTCATATTTACTCCAAGCACGCCACCCATCATGGCTGTGATCACAAAACAGCCGTAATAAATCCATTGTTTGATGGTGAAAAGTGCATCATTACCTAAATATTGAAAAAGAAACACAACTAAAAGGTAAAGCAAACCAGTACTTCCACCTAAGAAAAGTCCTTGCTTTTTCCCTTTACCTCCTGAAATAAATCCACCAATGAACAGCGATAAAAAGGACACAATCATGATCACGTATGTCAGGGATGATTCCGTCAGTGAAGTAAAACGAAGAAGGATAGAAAAGAGTAAGCTTGCAATCATCGCTATGGCAAAGATGGAGCCGACGCCATAGATTACGGCGACACTCATTTTTTTAGTTTCGATGGTTATTCCCCCTTTTTAAAAGGCTGATACATTTAGCCTGTTGATGTGTTTGTACAAGCATATTCTTCTATTGGAACCTTTAGACCTGGTTTAAGAAGTTCTATGAAATTTGAAAAAGAATATAGAGTAATTTTTCATTTTCAAAGCCATCCTATGGATGAAGGAAGTGTTATTGAATTGGATATCTATCTAGGTATTATTTTTCGAACGACGGTAATCTATTTAGTCATCTGGTTCCTTTTTCGATTGATGGGTAAGCGGGAAGTAGGAGAACTGAGCGTTCTTGATTTAGTGGTATCTATCATGATAGGGGACATTGCTGTGCTATCCTTTGAAGATTTGGAAAAACCGTTTATCCGACAGACTATCCCAATGTTTGTCCTCGCGACCCTCCAAATTACATTAGCATTCATCTCATTGAAAAGTGTCAAGTTTCGCTATTTCATGGATGGTAAGCCACAGATCATCATCAATCAGGGGAAAATAGATGAAAAAGCGATGCGCAGACAACGATATAATTTTGATGACTTATTGACCCAGCTTCGTGAACAAGGAATTATTGATTTAAACGAAGTTCGATTTGCGATCCTTGAAACTTCAGGAAAGCTCTCGGTGATTAAAAATAGCGAAGAAGAAAGGTCGGAAAGTGAATCAATACCCTATCCGCTAATAGTCGACGGAGTGATACAGGAAGAAAATCTTAATAAAATTGGAAAAAATCATTTTTGGCTTCTGCATCAGTTAAAAGAACATGGGGATACAAAGGTTAAAGAGATATCGATTTGCGGATACATAGATGGCCAATTTTACATTGATACAAATGAAACGAAGAAATAACCGAAGCTGCTGTTACTTCGGTTATTTCTATTTCCATGCAAACCTTGATAAAAACACGCCGATTACAGGGATTCGAATTAAGTCTGCTTTTTTTATGAAGCCAGTCAAGAGCATGAAAAATGTGAACAGCAGGAACACAACGGTAACGGAAAGCAACAGTCGGGTTCCTAGAGGCTGAGAGGAGAGTGGATCTTGATAAATATAATAACCACCCCAACCGGAAATTAATGCAATAACTAAAGCCAACATATAACTCCGAAAATGAAGGGTAAAAGGAACGACTTTTAACACAGTTGAAAAATGCAGAAAGGTAACGAGCATCGAACCGACTGCTATTCCGATTGCGGCCCCCATAATACCGAAACTTTCCTTGGATGCCAGCAGCCAGATTACACCAATTTTAAGAATGTTTCCTGCAAGGCTGTTAAACATTGCGGCTTTTGCAAGGTCAAGTGCCTGAAGCATCGACTGCAACGGATATTGAAAATAATAGAGTATGAAAAAAGGTGAAAGAAATTTAATGAAAACAGCAGCGTGGGAAGAGCCATACATTACTTGTAAAATCGGTTCAGCAAAGATGAACAGAGTGACGACAGCTAAACAACCTGTAATAAAGGTGATTTTCAGGGCCTGCTGAAGCCTGTGTTCAACGAGTGAAAAGTTTCCTGTTGTCCTTGCTTCACTAACAGCAGGAACAAGGGCTGTAGCTAATGAAGCCGTAACAAAAGAAGGAAGCATGAGCAAAGGCAGTGCGTATCCTGTTAACTCTCCATATTGACTGGTAGCTGCGGCCGCGGTCACACCGGCAAGTTGCAAACTCTGAGCGACCACAATTGGTTCAAAAAACCAAGAAATTGACCCAATCATTCTGCTTCCTGTTGAAGGCAGGGCAATCCCCATCAATTCAGTAAATGTGCCTTTCCCGGATTTGACATTTTTGAAGAAGCCTTTCCGGAATTTAAAATGTTTCTTTAATTTAAAGCTTGTCAATAGGTATACAAGTGATACAAGCTCACCAATAATCGAAGCAAACATTGCGCCAGCTGCGGCATATTCGATTCCGTATGGCAAAAAGGCCTTGGTTAGGACGGCAATGAAAGTGATACGGGCTACCTGTTCTATAACTTGCGAGAAAGCGAAGGGCTTCATATTTTGCTTGCCTTGGAAATATCCGCGCAAGACAGATGAAATAGCGATAATTGGAACAATAGGGGCAATCGCCATAAGCGGCCATACCGTTCTTTCATCTGTGAATAAATATTCGGATAGAACCGGTGCAAAAAATAGCATCGCAGGAGTAAAGATCATTGATAAAGTAAATGTACAGGCCAAAGAGACGACAAGGATTTTCTTGATTTTCCTTTCATCACCTCGGGCATTGGCTTCGGCCACATATTTGGATATGGCGATTGGCAAGCCTAACTGGGTAATGTTGACGACAAGAAATAGGGTCGGTAAAGCCATCATATATAAACCAACGCCTTCTTCGCCGATAAAACGGGCGATGACAATGCGGTTAATGAACCCAAGAACCCTTGTTATCAGGCTTGCGATTAATAAAATCAGCGTCCCTTTTAAAAACTTAGACATTGAACTCCCTCCCTGCCTTCTCAAAAAAGCGGTTATGCTATACAATTATCTATATGCTTGTACTTGGACAAAGCATGACAAAAGTGTTTGCGTTCTTACAAATGATCGAATTTCCTTCTTAGAAAATGCGCATTCAATTGAGAATCATTTTTACTGGAGGCAAAGTGATGACGAAAAAGAATCACCCATATCAACGTTATTATGTAAAGGTACGTCCATTCTTGAAGAGCAAACGTGAGGAATTCCAAATGGTTGGATTGAATGCTGTTACAGAGGAAGATATATGGGCAACCTTAACCAAGAACAAATGGAAGCGGCCTCAGGAAAACATTCACCTTCACGAACTCGTAGCCGACATTGTGACATTTTCGAGCAACCAGTTCATGACCTTTCAAATGGTCGAAGCTTATAAATCACCAAATCTTTTTGAACCGCTTTCTGAAGAAGAGCTTAAAGAACTTTTGAAAGAATAAAACTGCGAAATACTTAAATTGACAGCAGTTTGTAAATGAATCATAATAGATATGGTTATGCTTTTTTTTGGAAAAAGAGTATGGAGAGCGGTGTCTTTTTTCTAACGATTTGAAGAGAATGCAACCTTATAAAACGAAAAAAAATGACAGTTTTTGAAACTCCATGAACAGGCGTATTATAGAAAGGGGCCTACTACATAATGGTAAAAAGAAGCAGAATCGTTGCGTTTTTTCTAATCGTACTTTTGATTTTCGCAGCGATGGGAACGACTTCAAAAGGAATCCTAAAGGATATCAAGCTGGGTCTTGATCTTCAAGGCGGTTTTGAAGTGTTATATGAAGTAAAACCGCTTTCTGGGGAAAAGATCACTCCGGATGTTTTGAGGGCTACAGTAAGCTCACTGGAGCGGCGTGTCAATGTATTAGGTGTAAGTGAACCTAATATTCAAATCGAAGGGAAAGACCGGATCCGTGTTCAATTAGCCGGTGTTAAAGACCAAAACAACGCTCGGGAAATCCTTTCGACTCAAGCAAAATTATCGTTCCGTGATTACAACGATAAGGAAATGATGACCGGTGCTGATCTGAAAGAAGGCGGCGCGAAACAAACGTTCCAAGATAATAAACCGGTTGTTGAAGTCACGCTGAAAGACGTGAATAAGTTTAAAGAAATCACTCAAAAAATTTCCTCAATGGAAAGCCCGACAAATGTACTTGCAATCTGGTTGGATTTCGAGGAAGGAAAAGATTCCATTAAAGATACAGCTTCACAAGACAATATGATTTCAGCTCCAGCTGTCAGTGAAGTTTTTAATACGAAGAAGGTGTATATTACCGGTCAATTTACGGTGGAAGAAGCGAAAGAGCTTGCAGCCCTTCTGAATGCAGGTGCGCTGCCTGTAGATTTAAAAGAAAAGTACTCTACTTCTGTAGGTGCCCAATTTGGTGCAGGTGCACTAAATGATACTATTTTTGCCGGAATCATCGGAATTGCACTTGTTTTTATCTTTATGCTTGTGTATTACCGCTTCCCAGGATTCATTGCAGTCGTCACTTTAAGCATCTACATTTTCTTGACGCTATTAGTGTTTGACTGGATGAATGCAGTCCTTACGCTTCCTGGTATTGCGGCATTAGTACTCGGAGTTGGTATGGCTGTCGACGCCAATATCATAACCTACGAGAGAATTAGGGATGAATTGAAACTTGGTAGATCTGTTAAAGCAGCCTATAAAGAAGGTACGAAAAATTCACTTAGTACGATCATGGATGCCAACTTAACAACCTTGCTGGCTGCGGCCGTTCTGTTTTATTATGGAACAAGCTCAGTTAAAGGGTTTGCGACTACTTTGATCATTTCGATTTTAATGAGTTTCATTACAGCCGTCTATGGTACACGTCTTTTCATGAGCCTGTGGGTAAATAGTGGGTTCTTGGACAAACGTACAACATGGTTTGGCGTGAAGAAGAAATACATTCACAATTTATCTGAGAAAATTAATTTAATGTCATTGCCAACTCGCTTTGATAAAATCGATTTCGTCAAACATAGGAAAGTCTTTTATAGTATTTCAATCGGTGTTACCCTTATCGGGATTATTTTCTTGTTCGTCTTTAGATTAAATCTTGGTATTGATTTTACTAGTGGTACCCGAATTGAGATTGCGTCCAAAGATGTTTTAACGACTCAGCAAGTCAGAACCGAAATGAAAAAGGTCGGTATTGCTGCGGATGATATCAAGGATGTTAGGCTCGCTGGACAAGAAAATAAAAATGCTGTCGTTCGTACAGTCGGTGTGCTTAATAAACAGGAAATCGCTGAGTTGAAGGACTACTTCAAGAAGGATTATGGAACAGAACCGAATGTCAGCACCGTATCCCCGACAGTCGGAAAAGAACTCGCGAAAAATGCTATGTTTGCGTTAGCGATTGCATCACTCGGCATTATCTTGTATGTATCCATACGATTTGAATGGCGGATGGCTGTTCCTGCCGTCGTAGCGCTTATACATGACGCGTTCTTTATTATTACGATATTTAGCCTACTTCGACTTGAAGTAGATATCACCTTCATTGCTGCGGTTCTGACGATTGTCGGTTATTCCATCAATGATACGATCGTAACCTTTGACCGTATTCGTGAAAACCTACGCTTCAGTCGTAAAATCAAAACCGTTGAAGAGCTTGAGAATATTGTAAATATCAGTATCAGGCAAACATTGACGAGATCCATTAACACCGTACTAACCGTTCTCATTACGGTTATCGCGTTGGCGATCTTCGGTAGTGAAGCTATCCGAAACTTCTCAATTGCCCTGTTTATCGGTTTAATATGTGGCGTGTATTCGTCTTTATTAATCGCATCTCAATTCTGGCTTGATTTGAAAATCAAAGAATTGAAGAAAAAAGGACCACTGAATACAGCAAAAGAAAAGAAACAAAGTCTTGAAGGACAAGTTTAATATGTGAGAGGGGGGGCTGGCATGATGCCAGCCTTCTTTTTGTGAGACTAGCTTTTTGAATTGGGAAATACAGCCAATTTTGAGTTTAAAATAAAATTGAAACCGTTATTGTCGTTTTGTATAATAAGTAAGTTGAGGGGTGAATTTATGTTAAAGCCAAAAACACGGTGGAACTTACGAACTGCCGATGAAAACAAAGTTGCTGAACTAGCGGAAGAGCTTCATATCACACCCTTAGTTGCGGCCTTACTTGTGAATCGTGGCCTGGATACAATTGAAAGTGCCCGATCATTTTTATTTGTAAAAAATCAAACTTTTCATGATCCATTTTTACTGAAAGATATGGATAAAGCAGTATATAGAATAAAAGAAGCCATTCAAAACGGAGAGAAAATCAGGGTTTTTGGTGATTATGATGCGGACGGCGTGACATCGACTACGGTGATGATGACGACGCTTACTAGACTAGGAGCCGATGTGGACTTTTATATTCCTAATCGGTTTACAGAGGGCTACGGGCCGAATCCAATGGCATTCCGCTTGGCTGCTGAGCAAGGTGTAAAGGTATTAATAACCGTGGACACGGGAATTTCCGCAGTTGATGAAGCGAAACTTGCTAGCGAGCTTGGCATGGATTATATTTTGACGGATCACCATGAACCGGGGCCGGAACTTCCCGAAGCACTAGCGATTATTCATCCAAAACTTGAGGACAGTTCCTATCCATTTGAAGATCTTGCTGGCGTAGGGGTTGCTTTTAAACTGGCACATGCTTTGCTAGGTGAACTGCCAGAGGATTTGCTGGAGATTGCGGCAATCGGTACCATTGCGGATTTGGTACCTTTAAAAGGAGAAAACCGCCTCATTGCAGCGAAAGGGATTGAGCAGTTACGCTTAACTAGACGTCCGGGGCTTGTTGCCCTAATGAAAGTGGCGAATATTCAGCAGGAAGCATTGAATGAGGAATCAATCGGCTTTGCAATGGCACCACGAATCAATGCAGTTGGCCGCCTTGGTGATGCTGACCCGGCTGTTGATTTATTGATGTCTGAAAACTTGGCTGAAGCGACGGAACTGGCTAATGAAATCGATGATATTAATAAAGAGCGTCAGGCGATGGTTGCTGCAATGGCGGAAGAAGCGATTCAAGAGGTTGAGGAAAACTTCCCACCGGAGTCAAATGGTGTGCTTATTATCGGGAGAGAAGGCTGGAACGCAGGGGTAGTGGGTATTGTAGCCTCCAAACTGGTTGAACGCTTTTACCGTCCGACCATTGTGTTGAGCTATGACCGAGAAAAGGGGCACGCGAAAGGTTCAGCCCGGAGTATTGCTGGATTCGACCTTTTTGAGAGTCTCTCTACTTGTCGCGAATTGCTGCCTCATTTTGGTGGACATCCGATGGCTGCGGGAATGACCTTGAAAATAGAAGACGTACAGGAGCTTAGAGATCGCATGAACATGATTGCGAAAGAACAGCTCAGCGAAGAAGATTTCACACCTATTACCAACTTGGATGGAGCCACAACATTAGCGGAAGTTTCCATTCAAACGATTCAGGAAATGAGCCTGCTAGCGCCATTTGGAGTTACCAATCCAAAGCCTAAAATCTTGATAGATTCCGTCCAGCTTTCAAGTGTCCGTAAAATTGGCGCCAATCAGAATCACTTGAAGGTGCAGCTTGAAGATAGTGAGAATCATAAACTCGACGGCGTTGGGTTTGGTCTAGGTCATTATGTGGATGAAATAGCTCCGCATGCAGAAGTCTCCGTGATCGGCGAGCTTTCCATTAATGAGTGGAATAATATCAAAAAGCCGCAAATCTTTGTTCAGGATGTATCGGTCAATCATTGGCAGCTCTTTGATTATCGCGGCAAGGGACAGGCAGAGAAGTGGCTAGCTGAGATACCGGTTCATAATCGGAAAATTGTTATTTTCTCGGAAGATATTTATAGAAGATATCCTTTTTTACAAAACCATCCCGATCTTGTTTTAATCAAGAATGAACAGGAAGCAGATCAGCTCGACTGCATGCAAGGACATGTGGTTCTTATGGACATGCCCCCGTTAAGAGAGTTGTTAAAACGGGTGATTGAAAATAAGAAGCCGTCGCGGATATACGCACATTTTTCTCATGAACAGGATCATTTCTTAAGTACGGTGCCAACACGGGACGACTTTAAATGGTTCTATGCCTTTCTTGCTAAAAAGGGTCCGCTTGATGTGAAAAGGTATGGTGATGATCTTGCCAAATACCGAGGCTGGTCAAGAGATACAGTGGATTTTATTTCAAAGGTGTTTTTTGAGCTTGATTTTGTTACAATAGAGAATGGGTTAATTATGCTCACAGCCAATGCGAAAAAACGCGATCTCAGTGAGTCTGAATCGTTTATAAGAAAGAAAGAGCAATTTGAGCTTGAACAAGAGCTTGTCTATTCTTCCTATCAGCAATTATTCGATTGGTTCAATCATTTTTTAGTTCATGAGGCAACAGACCTTGAGGAGGAAACAAAGCAATGGATTTAAAGCAATATGTAACAATTGTGCAAGACTGGCCAAAACCGGGTATTGTCTTCAAAGATATTACAACATTAATGGATAACGGCGCAGCTTATAAATACGCAACAGACCAAATCGTCGAGTACGCTCGCGATAAAAATATCGATTTAGTGGTCGGACCGGAAGCACGCGGATTCATTATCGGATGTCCAGTCGCATACTCATTGGAAGTGGGCTTTGCGCCAGTGAGAAAAGAAGGAAAGCTTCCACGTGAAACGATAAAAGTCGAATATGGCTTAGAATATGGTAAGGATGTATTGACTATCCATAAAGATGCCATTAAACCAGGACAACGTATCCTGATTACGGACGATTTACTTGCTACTGGCGGTACAATCGAAGCAACGATCAAATTAGTGGAAGAGCTTGGCGGAATTGTAGCCGGGATTGCATTCCTTATTGAATTAACAGACCTAGACGGTAAAGATAAATTAGAAGGCTATGATGTTTTAACACTAATGAACTTTTAATAAAGAAGAGCACTCTGACCAGGGTGCTCTTTCTGTTTTACCCGTTTTTCATAGATTTTGTCGAATTTCCAGTGAAAAAAAGAACTATTCTTAATAAAATACATGTTTTACCCTTTACATCCATGCCATTTTTTTCGATAATAGTAATAATAAAGAGTTTTCTGCTATTAAGTTTATTTGCACTTGTATCCGTTTCGGCGGATTTATTTTTTTCGCAAAAATTGTCACGTTTTGCTGAACAAAGAGAAGTGCTACCAATCATACTCAATCCGGTTAATATCCGGTGGCAGTTAAAGTGGGGTTAAGGTGATTAAATGGCTAACGATCAAATATTGACTGCCGAGCAAGTTGTAGAAATGGCCAGCTTATATCTTCAGCCGGAAGAAGCTGAATTTATTCATAGAGCGTTTAAGTATGCAGAGTATGCTCACCGAGAACAATTTCGTAAATCGGGAGAACCGTATATTATTCATCCGATTCAAGTAGCGGGTATTCTGGCTGATCTTGAAATGGATCCTGCAACTATTGCGGCAGGCTTTTTACATGATGTTGTTGAAGACACGGAGGTCACTCTGAAGGATATTGAAGAGAATTTCAGTCCTGAAGTCGCCATGCTCGTTGATGGTGTGACCAAATTAGGGAAAATTAAGTATAAATCACAGCAAGAACAACAGGCGGAAAACCATAGGAAAATGTTCGTTGCGATGGCCCAGGATATCCGGGTCATATTGATTAAGCTTGCTGACAGACTGCACAATATGCGGACATTGAAGCATCTGCCGCAGGAAAAGCAGAGAAGAATTTCGAACGAAACATTAGAAATCTTTGCGCCGCTTGCTCATCGTCTTGGGATCAGTACGATTAAATGGGAACTTGAAGATACGGCACTAAGGTATTTGAACCCGCAGCAGTATTACCGAATCGTCAACCTTATGAAGAAAAAGCGTGCAGAACGTGAACAGTATTTAGAAGAAGTCATTGATGAAGTGCGTAAAAACGTGGAAGAAGTCAATATTAAAGCAGACCTCTCTGGTAGACCGAAACATATATACAGTATTTATCGCAAAATGGCGTTGCAGAATAAGCAGTTCAGTGAAATTTATGACCTGCTTGCGGTTCGGATTGTCGTCAATAGCATAAAAGACTGTTATGCCGTTTTAGGGATCATTCATACATGCTGGAAGCCGATGCCTGGCCGATTTAAAGACTATATCGCGATGCCGAAGCCGAATATGTATCAATCCTTACATACGACGGTAATCGGGCCAAAAGGCGATCCGCTTGAAGTGCAAATCCGTACCTCCGATATGCATCGCATTGCCGAGTTCGGGGTTGCCGCACACTGGGCTTATAAAGAAGGAAAAGATGTTGGTGAACAGCCTTCATTAGAGGAAAAATTGACTTGGTTCAGGGAAATTCTTGAATTCCAGGATGACGCAACAAACGCCGAGGAATTCATGGAATCCCTTAAAATCGATCTTTTTTCTGATATGGTGTTCATTTTTACGCCAAAAGGCGATGTTATTGAACTTCCGTCAGGATCCAATCCGATTGACTTTGCTTACCGGATTCACTCGGAAATCGGTAACAAAACGATAGGGGCCAAAGTGAACGGGAAAATGGTACCGCTGGATTATAAACTAAAAACAGGCGATATTATTGAAATTTTAACATCCAAGCATTCATATGGTCCAAGTCAAGATTGGCTTAAACTCACGCAAACATCTCAGGCGAAAAATAAAATCCGTCAATTTTTCAAAAAGCAGCGCCGAGAAGAAAATATCGAAAAAGGCAAAGAACTTGTTGAAAAAGAAATCAGGATCATGGAGTTTGATCTGAAGGAAATCCTGACATCTGAGAATATTAAGCGCGTTTCGGATAAATTCAATTTCCTGAATGAAGAAGATATGTATGCAGCGGTTGGTTATAACGGAATTACAGCCCTTCAGGTAGCGAACCGCCTTACTGAAAAATGGCGTAAGCAGAAGATGGTCGAGCAAGAAGCAGATATTTCGGAAGCTGTTGCTGATCTGAAAACTTTCCCTAATTCCTCCAAAAAACGTGACTCAGGTGTACGTGTACCGGGAATTGAGAACCTCCTTATCCGTTTATCACGCTGTTGTAATCCGGTTCCTGGGGATGAAATCGTTGGTTATATTACAAAAGGCCGTGGAGTATCTGTCCATAGACAAGACTGTCCGAACCTAGAAAGCGGTGATTCCGATCATCGTCTTGTGCCTGTTGAATGGGAAAGCAAGATTAACGAACGTAAGGAATATATCGTTGAAATTGAGATCAGCGGATATGATCGCCGCGGCTTATTAAACGAAGTGTTGCAAGCTGTCAACGAAACAAAGACAAATATTTCAGCAGTATCAGGTAAATCGGACCGGAATAAAGTGGCGACCATTCACATGTCGATTTATATCCATAACATTGCACATCTACAAAAGGTCGTCGACCGTATAAAACAAATTTCAGATGTCTATTCCGTTAGAAGGATTATGAACTAAGGAGTTTTATTACTATGCGTGTTGTTTTACAACGTTCCAAAGCTGCCAAAGTTGTTGTGGCAGGCCAAACAATCGGGCAAATTGACAGCGGACTAGTCCTGCTAGTTGGTGTCACCCATGGCGATACAATAGATGACGCCATCTATTTGGCCGATAAGATTGTTAATCTTAGAATTTTTGAAGATGAAAATGAAAAGATGAACCACTCACTACTAGACGTTGGTGGTTCGATTCTATCAGTTTCACAATTTACGCTATATGGCGACTGCCGTAAAGGCCGTCGTCCGAACTTCATGGACGCCGCCCGTCCTGAAGAGGCGAACAAAATTTATGAATCATTCAATGAAGAACTACGCAAAAAAGGCGTCCATACTGAAACCGGTCAATTTGGCGCAATGATGGACGTTCAGCTTACTAATGACGGACCTGTAACATTAATAATGGAAAGTAAAAAGTAACCTGCTGCGGCAGGTTTTTTTGTTGAGAAAAAGTGATTGTAAACAAATTGAAAGCCAGCTTCCATGGGAAGCTGGCTTGTCATTATTTGAAATACCGCGCCAATCCATTATAGATAGCGGTTGTAATGGTTTCTTGATATTCATTCGTTGTAATCCTCAACTCTTCAACAGGATTACTTAAATAGCCTAGTTCAATAAGTGTAGCTACACGATTGTTTTCACGGATAACATGGTAATCTCCGTATCGGGAACCTCGGTTAGGCACCTGCATCGTGGATCCTAGTGAATTGGCAAGTGTTGAGGCAAAATTCTGTTGATAGTCATGATAGTAGAATGTAGTTATTCCACTCGCAATCTGATCTTTGGTGCTATCATAATGGAGGCTGATGAATGCATCCGCGTTATTGATATGTGAAGTGCTAACCCTTGAAGGCAGTGGAACATATGTATTACTGCTTCTTGTCAGAATCACTTTTGCACCTGCCGCATGAAGCTTGTCACGCAGCAACTCAGCGGTACGGATTGTTAAGTTTTTCTCAAGAGTACCACCGACTCCAACTGTACCGCTGTCCCTGCCGCCATGGCCGGGATCGATTACGATGACTTTATCCGCTAAATATTTTTCAACGCCTGGACGCTGGATCTGCTCAGCATTACCTTCAATCGTCACAATCCAACCAGCAACATAAGCGGTTTGGCCATTCTTGAGTTTAATGGAGTACCAATTGCCCTCCATACCGAGAACGGAGAATGTTTCTCCTTCTTTCACCTGCGCTACAATCTGCGAGTTGCCATCTGGCTTACTTCTAAGGATTGTCCCATCATGAATGGTGGTAATCTTACTGCCTTTTACGTCAATCTTCTTTTTCTTTGTTGTTTGTTCGGCATTCTCTATTTCTAAATACCAGCTCACCACCCAGCCTTTTTTTGAATCAGAAAGCTGAAGCTGTGTCATTTGGCCTGCTGTCTGCAAAACTTGGTAGGTTTCATCCTTGTTTACCGAACCAATGATTTTACTGTTAGGAGAGGCCTTTTTCCGCACATTTAAACCAGAAACGGTTACTCTTGCAGTGGTACCTGCCTTATTGATTTTCGTCTCACTCTTATTCTTGCCCAATTCTATGTAAGATTTGGCGACCCAGCCATGGCTTCCTTGAAAATCAATTTCAACCCATTCGTTTTCAATTCGATAAACAGTAACTATCGTATTTCTATTTAGTTTACCGAGCGAGGCACTGCTTTTTGAAGGTTCAGAACGAACATTGAGACGGTCGACCAAAGTGACTCCCGTTTGTACGGATTGTTCCGATTCTTCTTTCTTCTGCTTCGTCTTTCTCTCTACTGCATTCTCGGAAGCCGCAGTGAGTTTGAGATAGTCAGAAGAGACCCAACCTTCGATTTCTGCATGTTTGATTTGAATCCAATTTTCATTTTTTTCAATAATGTCAACAGCCGTTCCTTTCGTTATCGAACCAACTGTTTGAAATGTAGTACCGGGGCCTGTACGGACGCGGACAGAGCTACCGGTAATTATTCCCTGACCTGATTCCTGCTTAACCTGATTTGAATCTGATTTTTTTCCCACAAGCCAATTGGCAACCCATCCCGTTTTACCGGCGCCAATCCGAATTTCAATCCAATCGCCATCTTCATTCACAATCGGATACGTTTCCCCTTTTGTTAGTTTTTTCACAATAGGGAAACTGAGGCCTGCGCCTTCACGGACATTGACCACCTTGGTCGTCACGACAATTTCCCCTTCGTTTTCTCCAAATGCTTGATTGACGGGGAAAATTGCTGCTATTATCAGCAATAGGATCAGGCCAAATAATCCTGATTTCTTCTTCATAAGTTGTCTCTCCCTTTTATATCTATTTGTATGTATTCTCGTTCAATAAAAAATTTCCCTCCTTAATTGTGCAAAAAACATTTTTTTTAGGAAAGAATAAGTCTTATTAACTAATGGAGGGAAGCCATATGAAATTCAGCGAAAAAGACCAAACGAGTTTAAGTGGGGGCAATCAAGTACTAGGAGTCGATTTTCACGATTTTATTCAAAAGGAACAAAGCGCAAATCTAATTGAATTAGCATCCGAATTCGGAGTCAATGTCCGAACAATCAAGAATATGAAAAAACATTTGAACCAATAAAATACGACAAAATTCCTTAGCCTATCTTGACATTTGATGTTAACGTCCGTATGATTATAAAGTATCAGACCTATTACTGCAATAACCAATGATGGAGAAGAGTAATTAAGAAACACATGAAAAGAGAGGAAATGCCGAGGCTGAAAGCATTCCACATGATGACTTAATGAAAGAACCCTCCGTAGGCTTCACTCTGAACGAATTTTTTTAGTAGGAGATGGACGTAAAGCAGGCGTTAACTGTTTTTGAGCGGAGGCACTTATTTAATTGTGTTTCAACTAGGGTGGCACCACGGGATATCCAACTCTCGTCCCTTGTAACGACTATGTTACAAGGGGCGGGAGTTTTTTGTTTGGAAAAAATTCAGTACAGCGTCGTATAAGAAATGACGCATTGCTTTTAAAGGAGGAACCAAATATGTCTATTCAGATTCCTAGAGGTACGCAGGATTTATTGCCTGGTCAAACGGAAATTTGGCAGTATATCGAAAAGACAGCGCGTGAGATTTGTCACCGTTATCAATATAAAGAAATCCGTACACCGATTTTTGAGCACACAGAGCTGTTCTTACGTGGTGTGGGAGACACAACCGATATCGTGCAAAAAGAGATGTACTCATTTCAGGACCGCGGTGAACGGAATTTGACCCTTCGTCCTGAAGGCACTGCATCTGTTGTTAGATCATACATTGAGAACAAAATGTTTGGTTGGGCAAATCAACCGGTCAAACTTTATTATATCGGGCCAATGTTCCGTTACGAACGTCCGCAAGCAGGTCGCTTCCGTCAGTTCGTTCAATTTGGCATCGAGGCATTAGGAAGTAAAGATCCAGGAATTGATGCAGAGGTTCTATCGCTGGCAATGAATCTTTATAAAGAGCTTGGGTTGACAAAACTGAAGCTCGTGATAAATAGCCTTGGTGATAATGAAAGCCGGACAGCGCATCGCAATGCGTTAATCAAGCATTTCGAACCCCGTATCGGCGAGTTTTGTAGCGATTGTCAAAACCGTCTTGAAAAAAATCCATTGCGTATTCTGGATTGTAAAAAAGATCACGATCACGAATTGATGAAAACGGCACCTTCCATCATTGAATATTTAAATGATGAATCGCGTACCTATTTCGAAAAAGTGAAACAACACTTAACGGATTTGGAAATTGAATTCGTTGAAGATCCGACGCTTGTGCGCGGCCTGGATTACTATAATCATACGGCCTTTGAAATCATGAGTGATGCGGAAGGTTTTGGTGCGATTACGACACTTTGTGGAGGCGGCCGTTATAACGGGCTTGCTGAAGAGCTTGGTGGACCGGAAACACCTGGGATTGGCTTTGCTCTGAGCATTGAACGTCTGATTGCAGCACTTCAAGCAGAAAACATCGAACTTCCGATCAAAAAGGGCATTGACTGCTACCTTGTTTCACTAGGTGAGTCCGCTAAGGATTATAATGTCAAACTTGCCTACCAATTGCGTAATGCCGGTTTCACAGTCGAAAAAGACTACCAAGACCGTAAAGTAAAAGCTCAATTTAAATCAGCCGATCGCCTTGAAGCAAGATACGTGGCGACACTTGGAGATGATGAATTGAAAAATAATACAATTAATCTAAAGTTCATGGCAACCGGTGAACAAGTCCATATGGATCTTGCTACTTTCGTTGAACAATTTAAAAAGCTACAGGCTTAAGGGGGAAATACCATGTTTGGCAGAACATACTTCAATGGAGAAGTTACAGAAGCAGCTATTGGTGAAAAAGTTACATTAAAAGGATGGGTACAAAAACGTCGTGATTTGGGCGGAGTAATCTTTATCGACCTTCGTGACAGAAGCGGAGTTGTACAAGTTGTTTTCAACCCGGACATCTCGGCAGAAGCATTGGCGACAGCTGAAAAAATTCGTAATGAATACGTTCTTGATATTCAAGGTACAGTCATCAAACGTGATGAAGCCAACTTCAACCCGAATGTATCAACAGGTACAATTGAAGTTCAAGCAGAAAGCGTAACAATTTTAAATGAAGCAAAAACACCTCCTTTCATCATTGATGAGAGAACAGATGTTTCTGAAGATATTCGCTTAAAATACCGCTATTTGGACTTGCGTCGTCCGGCAATGTTTGAAACGTTGAAAATGCGTAACCAAACAACTAAGGCGATTCGTGATTACTTGGACGGCGAAGGCTTCCTTGATATCGAAACACCTATTTTAACGAAAAGTACACCAGAAGGCGCACGTGATTATTTAGTGCCTAGCCGTGTACACGAAGGTGAGTTTTATGCACTGCCACAGTCACCGCAAATCTTTAAGCAGCTATTGATGGTATCCGGTTTCGAACGTTATTATCAAATTGCCCGCTGTTTCCGTGATGAAGATTTACGTGCTGACAGACAGCCTGAATTCACACAAATCGATATTGAAACTAGCTTCATGAGCCAGGAAGATATCATTAAAACGGCTGAAAACATGATGGCTAAAGTTATGAAAGATGTAAAAGGGCTGGACGTAACACTGCCATTCCCAAGAATGACATATAACGAAGCGATGAGCCGTTATGGTTCCGACAAACCTGATACACGTTTCGAAATGGAACTTAAAGATGTTTCAGAAATCGTGAAAGACAGTGATTTTAAAGTGTTCACAGGTGCTGTTGCAAATGGTGGACAAGTTAAAGCGATCGTAGTTAAAGGAGGAAATGCAGATTATTCCCGTAAAGACATTGATGCATTGGCTGAATTTGCAGCTATTTACGGTGCAAAAGGCCTTGCTTGGTTAAAAGTAGAAGAAGATGGCGTAAAAGGACCAATTGCAAAATTCTTCGCTGAAGACCAACAGCAATTAGTTGCAGTATTGGAAGCAGAAGTAGGCGACCTGATCTTATTCGTTGCAGATAAGAAAAGCATTGTTGCGGATGCACTTGGCGCGCTTCGTATTAAGCTAGGTAAAGAAAGAGGCTTGATCGACCAAAGCAAATTCAACTTCCTATGGGTAACGGACTGGCCATTACTTGAATACGATGAAGAAGAAGGACGCTATTATGCAGCTCACCATCCATTCACAATGCCATTCCGTGAAGACCTGGAAAAACTGGAATCAGACCCAGCCAGCGTCCGTGCACAAGCGTATGACCTTGTCTTGAACGGCTACGAACTTGGCGGTGGATCACTGCGTATTTTTGAACGCGATGTTCAAGAAAAAATGTTCAAAGTGCTTGGATTCACAGAAGAAGAAGCAAACGCACAATTCGGCTTCTTAATGGATGCTTTCGAATATGGAACACCTCCACACGGCGGAATCGCACTTGGATTGGACCGTATGGTAATGTTGCTTGCGGGTCGTACAAACCTTCGCGACACCATCGCGTTCCCGAAAACAGCAAGCGCAAGCGACTTGCTAGTTGACGCTCCAAGTACTGTAAGTGATAAGCAATTAGCAGAACTTAGCTTAAGACTTGCTGCATTAAAGAAATAATTTTATTGGGAAAAAATATGAAAATTTACCTAGATGCTTTCTCTTGAAACGGAGTAAAGCAATATGATATGATATTTTCAACAAGTAAGAGTCCTGATGTGTTCGTTCTTTAACCTATAAGTTTTGACCGAACACTTATAGTTACCGGGAGCACTAGTTTCCTGGCCGCGTACATGCCTCCCTCGTAGAGGACTTACAAACGCGAGGAACCGAGCACCCACCTGCGGAGAGCGGGTTCAAAACAAAGGCGTAAACGGCACAATTGGGACTCTTATAACTTACAAAGCAACTCATGTTGAGTAAACATGGGTTTTTTTGTGCTGAAAAATCTGTATTCACGAGTAAAAGGCTGAAACTCAGAGTAAAAGCTGAAACTCACGAGTAAAAGGGTGAAACTCACGAGTAAAAGCTGAAAGTCACGAGTAAAAGGGTTAAACTCACGAGTAAAATGCCCAAACTCACAAGTAAAAGGCTGAAACTCACGAGTAAAAGCTGAAATTCACGAGTAAAAGCTGAAAGTCACGAGTAAAAGCTGAAACTCACGAGTAAAGCGGTGAAACTCACGAGTAAAGCGGTGAAACTCACGAGTAAAAAGCCCAAACTCACGAGTAAAAGCTGAAACTCACGAGTAAAATGCCCGAACTCACGAGTAACCACTATTTTTCAGATACCCAGGCAGGAATCAAAAGCATGATCACAGAAAATATAGAAGAAGGAGTGATGAATTAATGAAAAAACCATGTGAAAAGCCAATGAAAATGCTTAAACTGGAGGCATTAAGCAGAAGGCTCTCACCAAACCATCCTAAACAGAAAAAAATAACGAATGATTACCGGAAAATCCGTACTGGTTTTTATGGAGAATCAAGTATTGGAAAAGAGTTAAAGGATCTTTCAAAAAAATATCAAGTATTTCATGACCTCAGACTGAGCCGCGATGAGAGCAGCTTTTTCCAAATGGACTTTCTTATCGTATCTACAAATTGCTGCATTATCATCGAGGTGAAAAACTTTGCCGGTTTGCTCTATTTTGACCGCACCTATCCTCAATTGATTCGGACAAAAGATGGACAGGAACAAGCCTATCTTGATCCGATTATCCAGGTTGATGTGCAAAAATCACGCTTAATCAATTGGCTTAACCTTCATAAATTCCCGCTGCTTCCGATTGAAACGCTCATTGCAAATGCAAACTCGAACACCATCATTAAGACTACTCCTGGTCATGCCTCCATCTTCAAGCAAATCACCGGAAAAGAAACACTCATCTCAAAAATTCAAACTCTTGAAAAAAAGTATCCATCTGCGCAATTAACCCAAAGGCAACGCAATAAACTATCAAACACATTCCTTCAAAAAAATACTCCACATAATCCAGATATACTCAAGTGGTATCAAATCTCTGAAACGGATCTACTCAAAAGTGTTCACTGCCCAGAATGTTCAATTCTCCAAATGCAACGTCACTGGGGAAAATGGATCTGCGCGCATTGTTCTTACTCTTCTAAAGATGCCCACATTCAAACTCTTCGTGATTATGCCCTCCTCATAAGGCCCAAGATTACAAATAAACAAGCGCGGTTATTTTTACAGATTGAATCAATAGATATCATGCAGAGAATACTCTCTACTATGGAATTGCCTTATACAGGGCAATATAAAAATCGAGAATATAACCTTGATTGCTTATTTCACGAGTAAATGGTTGAAACTCACGAGTAAATGGCTGAAACTCACGAGTAAAAAGCTGAAACTCACGAGTAAAAGCTGAAACTCACGAGTAAAAAGCTGAAACTCACGAGTAAACGCCCTAAACTCACGAGTAAATGGCTGAAACTCACGAGTTAGCATCAAAAACCCCCATTTAAGGAACACTCCACAATATACATTCGTAAAGTATGTAGTAAGGTTGAAATAATAAGAGCAAGGAAAAAGAAAGTAGTGAGGGCTTTGAAAGACTTATTGGATGCTAAGAGGAGAGAAATGCTTCAATTAGTGGAGCAGCTTGTGAATATTGATAGTGGTTCTTATACAAAACAGGGAATTGATAAAATTGGTACGATTTTAAAAACGAAGTTTGAGAGTCTTGATTTTATTGTGAATATTGTGGAACAAAAGAATTATGGCAATCAATTAGTTATTCAGCATCGTGATGCGCTTCAACCACATATTCTTGTTGTCGCACATATGGATACAGTTTTTCCAGAAGGGACGGTACAAAAACGTCCTTTTAAAGTGATAGGAGATCGCGCATACGGACCTGGTGTTGCTGATATGAAGGCAAGCTTAGTCGAACTTTTTTATGCGATTCTTTGTATGAAACAGGCAGGGAAGACCGGGTATAAACATATTCAAATCATTCTCAATAGTGATGAAGAGATAGGGTCTCCTTCTTCTGCTTCACTCATTTCTGAGAATGCGGCAAATAAGAAATTTGCGTTAATTCTAGAGCCGGCGAGGTCGGATGGTTCACTTGTTACGGCGAGAAGAGGCTGCGGGCAATTTAAAGTGGACATAGTAGGAGTGTCTGCTCACTCGGGGATTGAACCGGAAAAAGGACGAAGTGCAATTGAAGAATTGGCTCATAAGATTATCGCACTGCATAGGTTAAATGATCTTAAGCAGGGGATTAGTGTAAATGTCGGGATAATTGAAGGCGGTTCAGCTGTCAATACCATTGCCTCCCACGCCGCTGCCTTTGTGGATGTGCGAATCTCAGAAAAAAAACAGGAAGTTATGATCCTAAAACAAATGAAAAAAATCTGTGCTCACACTTATATTGCGGGAACGAAAACGACACTTAGCGGCAAAATGGACCGGCCACCCATGGAAAAGAACGAACAAACGACCATTCTATTAGAGGCTATCAATCAGGCGGGGCAGGAAATCGGCATCAATATCACCGATACGGCTACGGGTGGAGGTTCAGATGCTTCTTTTACATCTGAATTAGGGATTGCAACCGTAGACGGACTAGGTCCAATTGGCGGGAATGCACATAGTGAAGACGAGTATTTAGAAATTCCTAGCCTGACAGAACGAACACTTCTTTTAGCAACAGTTCTTCAAAAATTGTCTACAATGAACTAGTATACTAATTCCGATAACTCTGCTCATATTTCACTTGTCATAAATGATGTTTATGATATATTGTTAATTGGGAATCTAAATAAGAACAGAATTTATTGGAGTTGAATATATATGCTGCATCAGTTTTCTCGAAATGAATTAGCGATTGGTAAGGAAGGCATAGATATACTGAAGAACACGACCGTTGCTGTTCTAGGTGTAGGTGGCGTCGGTTCTTTTTCAGCTGAGGCATTGGCACGTACAGGAGTAGGTCGAATTATCCTTGTTGATAAAGATGATGTCGACATTACTAATGTGAACAGACAGATTCATGCTCTTCTCTCAACTGTAGGTCAGCCGAAAGCGGAATTGATGAAGACCCGCATTCAAGATATTAATCCGGACTGCGAAGTAATCGCGCTAAAAATGTTCTATACAGAAGAAACGTTTGAAGAGTTCTTCAGTTATAATCTTGACTATGTCATTGATGCATCAGATACGGTCATTTATAAGATGCATGTGATGAAGGAATGCCTGAAACGAAATATTAAGGTGATTTCAAGCATGGGAGCTGCCAATAAAATGGACCCAACCCGTTTCCAAATTGCTGATATTTCTAAAACGCATACAGATCCGCTTGCCAAGGTCATTCGTACAAGATTACGAAAAGAGGGCATCACAAAGGGAATTCCTGTCGTCTTTTCCGATGAAAGCCCGATTGTCATTCGTGAGGATGTTCGAAAAGAAGTCGGCAATGACAATGCTAAAATCCGTAAAGCTCAAATGCCGCCATCTTCCAATGCTTTCGTACCATCTGTAGCTGGCTTAATTGCGGCCAGTTGGGTAATCAATGATATTGTAAAAGACATTGAAGTTCGCCGTGTTAATGACTGATAGACATTTAACTGACTCTAAACGGAGTCAGTTTTTTTTGTTCATATTATCACGAAAATATTTTTTATTAACATTTTTTTCTATGACATATAGACGGAGTCGATAGAATGAGATACACTGTTTTCAGAATATTATTTTTATTTAAATATTCTGTCAATGAGAATAATATACTAAATTAGGGGGTTTCAAATGAAGAAGAAGAAAAAGCTAGCAGGAGTGTTTCTATCACTTTCACTAGTAGCTGGGGCGCTGGCAGGTTGTAATAGCGACTCGAAAACTAGCAGTTCAAGTGGGGGCTCATCCACCTCGGGTGACACCATTAAAATTGGTGCCAACCTTGAATTGTCAGGTGGTACTGCATCATTCGGTCAGTCGGCTGCGGATGGTTTGAAACTGGCCATCGAAGAAATTAATAAAGAAGGCATTGACGGAAAAAAGCTAGAAATCATTAAAGTTGATAATAAATCTGATGCAGCAGAAGCTACAAGCGGTTCAATTAAATTAGTCAGTCAGGACAAAGTTGTCGCTGTAGTTGGATCAGCTACAAGCACGAACACTTTGGCACAGGTTCAAGTCGCACAAGATAATAAAGTTCCTCTTCTCACACCAACTGCAACAAATCCCGACATAACAAATAAAGCTGGAAAATTAAACGATTATGTGTTCAGAACTTGCTTTATCGATCCTTTCCAAGGGACGGTTGCAGCTAATTTCGCATCTGATGATATTGGGGCGAAGACTGCAGCAATCTATGTAGATAGCGCAAGTGATTATTCAAAAGGATTAGCCGCAGCATTTAAAGAAGCATTTACTGCAAACGGCGGTAAAATTGTAGCGGAAGAAGCCTATGTAACGAAAGATACTGATTTCCGCGCAACATTAACACGTATCAAATCTGCAAAACCGGAATTCGTTTTCCTTCCTGGTTATTATGAAGAAGTTGGACTTATCTTAAAGCAAGCTCGTGAAGACGGCATCGACCTTCCATTCATGGGTGGAGATGGCTGGGATTCTCCGAAAGTCGTTGAAATTGCTGGGGCAGAGGCATTGAAAAATACCTTTATCACTAATCACTATTCTCCAGAAGATGAAGATGCAAAAATCCAAGATTTCGTTGCAGCTTACAAAAAGAAATACAATAAAACACCAGATGCTTTTGCTGCCCTTGGCTATGACACTGGGTACTACCTGGCTGACGCTATCAAAAGATCTGGAGATGCTTCTCCCGAAAAAATCAGACAAGCATTGGAAGATGTCAAAGATCTTCAATTAGTATCAGGGACTCTTAACCTCGATGAAAATCATGATCCAATCAAATCGGCTACTATTTTAGAATATGTAGATGGTAAACAAACATTTAAAACAAAAATCAATCCATAATAGTTAAGCGGATAGGGGGCAAGTCCCCCTATTCTATCTTCACTAAAAAAACACCTTTTCGGGGAGAGTGCAATATGGAACTGATTCAGCAATTGGTAAATGGCATTTCACTCGGCAGCATTTATGCATTGATTGCTCTTGGCTATACGATGGTATACGGAATCGTCAAGCTGATAAACTTTGCTCATGGTGACGTATTTATGGTTGGTTCATTTGTTGGTTTTTACTCAATTACGGTATTGGACTTATCGTTCATCCCTGCTTTATTGATTTCAATGATTGTATGCGCCATATTTGGTGTCTTAATTGAACGTATTGCTTATAAACCCCTTCGAAATGCAACACGGATTGCGGCCTTAATTACGGCCATCGGTGTTTCCCTTCTAATAGAAAATGGTCTAATCTACATCCGTGGCGCTCAGCCAGAAGCCTATCCAAACGATGTCCTTCCGATGGATAAACTCGATATATTAGGAGTTTCCATCAGCAGCCAATCTATATTAATTTTATCCGTATCGATTATTTTAATGATTATCCTACAATTTGTTGTACATAAAACAAAAATCGGCAAAGCCATGCGTGCCGTTTCATTTGATTCCGAAGCGGCTACGCTTATGGGCATCAATGTCAATAATACGATTTCCGCTACCTTCGCAATAGGTTCGGCTCTTGCAGGGGCGGCAGGTGTTATTTTTGGAATCTACTATATTAAGATTGAGCCGTTAATGGGTGTCCTTCCTGGCCTTAAAGCCTTTGTTGCAGCAGTTTTAGGCGGCATTGGCATTATTCCTGGAGCAATGGTCGGCGGTCTACTGCTTGGAGTTATTGAGGCGTTGGTCAGTGCCGCCGGTTACTCTTTATGGCGTGACGGTGTGGCTTTTATCGTACTCATCTTGATATTAATTTTCTTGCCACAGGGCTTATTCGGTAAAAATAAAAGAGAAAAAGTATAGGGGAGACATAGCGATGACTACTTTAAAGAATTCAAAGGGTTTTTGGCTCTCGATTGTGTTGGCACTTATTTTTTTCTCGGTCATGCAGTTTACCATTTCAAACGGCATGCTCAATCCATTTTATATCAATACGCTCATGTTTATCGGTATCAATATTATGCTGGCGACGAGTCTACATTTAATCATCGGAATCACCGGACAGTTCTCAATCGGACATGCCGGGTTTTTAGCAGTAGGGGCCTATGCTTCCGCTGTGATGACAATGAAGCTAGAACTACCATTCATTATTGCCTTATTGGCAGGGGGGATTTTAGCCGCTGTAGCAGGTATGGTAATTGGAATTCCGAGCTTACGTCTGAAGGGGGATTACTTGGCGATTGCCACACTTGGATTTGGGGAAATTGTCCGGATAGTCCTCTTGAATATTGATTATGTAGGCGGAGCAAGCGGGATGCAGGTATCCCATTTGACAACGTGGCCATGGGTATTTGCCTGTGTAATGATTACTATTATTGTGATTCGTAATTTCACGAATTCAACCCATGGTCGTGCATGTATTTCCGTAAGAGAAGATGAAACGGCCGCTGACGCGATGGGAATCAATACGACTTATTATAAAGTGGCAGCTTTCGTCATTGGAGCCTTCTTTGCAGGGGTTGCTGGCTCGCTTTACGCTCATAACTTCTATATTATCCAGCCGTCGAATTTCGGTTTCCTAAAATCATTCGATATTCTGATCTTCGTGGTTCTCGGTGGTCTTGGAAGTCTATCAGGTTCAGTTTTGGCCGCGATTTTATTAACAATCGTGACCACATTCCTTCAGGATTACCCGGAAACAAGGATGATTATTTACAGCCTTGTACTGATTTTGATGATGATATTCCGCCCGCAAGGTTTAATGGGGACAAGAGAAATTACGACATTGTTCACTGGTAAAAAAACTAAAGGGGGACCTAAGGATGGAAGCCACAATACCGTTGCTTAAAGTAGATTCAGTGGGAATCCGCTTCGGTGGATTGAAAGCTGTTTCAGATGTTAACGTGGAATTATTTCCGGGGGAACTTGTTGGCCTGATTGGTCCGAATGGTGCCGGGAAAACGACCTTCTTTAATTTGTTGACGGGTGTGTATGTTCCTACAGAAGGAACGATTGCTTTAAATGGGGAAAATTTAAAAAAACAACCGCCTTATAAAATTACGAGAAAAGGAATTTCCAGGACCTTTCAAAATATCCGCCTCTTTAGTGAGTTATCCGTGATCGATAACGTTAAGGTTGCTTACCACTCACTCGCCAAGCATATGATTGCAAGCTCTGTATTCAGATTGCCGGGACACTTTTCCGGTGAAAAGGAAATGGATGAAAAGGCGATTGAATTCTTGAAGATTTTCAACCTGGACCAATATAAGGATGAAAAAGCGAAGAATCTGCCATATGGACAGCAGAGACGACTGGAAATTGCTCGGGCTCTTGCAGCAAATCCAAAACTTCTTTTACTCGACGAACCAGCAGCTGGGATGAACCCGCATGAAACGAAAGAATTGATGAACCTAATTGCGTTTATCCGAAAGGAATTCAATCTTACGGTATTGCTCATCGAACATGATATGTCACTTGTCATGGGTGTATGCGAACGTATTTACGTACTCGATCATGGTCAGCTTATCGCCCACGGAAAGCCTGATGAAATCCGCAACGATCCAAAGGTTATCGAAGCGTATCTTGGCGAGGAGGTTTCATAATGCTGAAAATTGAGGACATCAATGTCTATTATGGGAACATCCAAGCGTTAAAGGGAGTTACGATGGAAATTAACGAAGGGGAAATCGTCACCTTAATCGGAGCAAATGGAGCCGGGAAAAGCACATTGCTCAAAACGATTTCGGGGTTGTTAAAACCGAAACAAGGAAAGGTTCTTTTCGAAGAGGGTTCGATTGGAGGAAAAGCAGCCCAATCTATCGTGAAAATGGGCATCTCCCATGTTCCCGAAGGCCGTCGTGTCTTTGCTAACATGACGGTTGCTGAAAACTTGGAGCTTGGAGCCTATTTACGAAAAGACAAAGAAGGCATCAAAAAAGATATGGAGAAAGTCTATGAACTATTTCCGAGGTTACTAGAAAGGATCAAACAACAGGCGGGCACTCTATCAGGTGGTGAACAGCAGATGCTTGCAATGGGGCGAGCTTTAATGGCGAAACCACGTTTATTACTGCTCGATGAACCTTCCATGGGACTTGCGCCGTTGCTGGTGAAACAAATCTTCAACATCATCCAAGAGATCAGCGAGGCTGGCACAACGATTCTTTTAGTTGAGCAAAACGCCAACCTTGCTCTATCCATTGCAGATCGGGCCTACGTCGTTGAAACAGGACGGATTGTCCTTTCTGGCAACGCCGATGAACTCACTTCGAGTGAAGAAATTAAAATGGCCTACTTAGGAGGCCACTAAACCGCCGTTTGGCGGTTTTTTGTTGTGGAGAGAAAGAATAGTGTTTCTGATTATGATCATAATGTTAGCAAGAAAGCACCATTCTAGATATGAAATAGAATAGAATTATATACAGCATTTTATACATTTAAGAGAATCTAGTTCAATTATAAACTAGGAACAAAGACTAAAACATAGTAAAAAAATGGGTTTAATTCCCTACCGTTATACTTGTTTTTTGGAAAAAATGTATTAAATAGGATGAAAATAATGGAAAGTGGAATAAAATTTTTTTAGGATTAATTTAGAACTTTATAATATCAATATAATAAAATTAATCTGTATTTTCTGATAATACAGGCTATTTTCACAATAATTAAAATATATAAAAATAGAAACAGTGAGTTGCCTCTGTGAAAAATATACCATTTAGCAAAATATTCATTCAATTATTGTATAGACGGAATGAAATTTATGCGGTAAACTAATTTTCGAAATATTTATTTAATTATAAACATTTAATCTAATCAATTTTTTCTGGGGCGTTTTGAATAAATATTCATGCATCAGAGCTATGATTACAAAATGGAGGGGTTAATTATGAAAAAGAAAAAACTAGCAGGTGCATTCCTTTCTCTAACACTTGCAGCAGGTGTTCTAGCAGGTTGTTCCGGCGGCTCTGGTTCATCAGAGAAATCAAGTGGGGATGGAGAAACAATCAAGATTGGGGTCAACCTTGAATTATCAGGTGGTGTAGCCTCATATGGTCAATCGATTGCGGAAGGTCTAGAGCTTGCGACTGCAGAGATTAACAAAGAAGGAATTGACGGTAAAAAAATCAAACTTATAAAAGTTGATAATAAATCTGAAGCGTCTGAAGCAACAAGCGGTGCTATCAAGCTGACTTCACAAGATAAGGTTACAGCAATTGTTGGTGCAGCTACTAGTACGAACACGATTGCACAAGTACAGATTGCACAAGATAATAAAGTTCCAGTTATCAGCCCTTCTGGGACAAGCCCGGAAATCACATATAAAGATGATAAATTGAACGATTATATTTTCAGAACAAGCTTCATCGATCCGTTCCAAGGTACAGTTGCTGCGAATTTTGCAACTAGTGAAGTCAAAGCAAAAAGTGCTGCCATCTATATTGATAGCGCAAGTGATTATTCAAAAGGATTAGCGGCAGCCTTTAAAGAACAATTCATTGCAAATGGCGGAAAAATCGTTGCGGAAGAAGCTTACATTGCGAAGGATACTGATTTCCGTTCTACATTGACTCGTTTGAAATCAGCAAAACCGGATTTTATTTTCCTACCTGGTTATTATGAAGAAGCTGGTCTGATTGTGAAACAGGCACGTGAAACAGGACTTGACGTACCATTTATGGGCGGCGACGGTTGGGACTCTCCTAAACTAGTAGAAATTGCCGGTGCTAAAGCGCTAAATAACACATTCATCACGAACCATTATTCTTCAGGTGATCCTGATGAGAAAATTCAGAATTTTGTGTCTGCATTTAAAGCGAAATACAAAGATAAATCTCCTGATGCTTTTAATGCTTTAGGATATGACACAGGATACTACCTTGCAGATGCAATTAAACGGGCAGGCTCGACAGATTCAGAAAAAATTAAGGATGCCCTTGAGAAAACAAAAGACCTTGAACTTGTAACTGGGACATTTACTTTGGATGAAAAACACAATCCAATCAAATCTGCTACCATTCTTGAGTTTAAAGATGGGAAACAAGTATTTAACACAAAAATCAATCCTTAATGATAGAGTAAAAGTTTTAATCCTTTCGCCGGCCTTTCTTACAATAGAAGGTGCTGGCGAATTCTCATTTTTCTAGTATATAAAGGCTTATGGAACTTCCATTTTGAGTGGAAACGAGAGTCTGAACTTGCCATATTATAAAATTAGATTTTTCAAGGAGAGTCGAACATGGAATTGATACAACAGCTAATTAACGGGGTTTCACTAGGAAGTATTTATGCCCTTATCGCTCTCGGTTATACGATGGTTTACGGGATTGTTAAATTAATTAACTTTGCTCATGGTGATGTTTTCATGGTTGGGTCATTCGTTGGTTTTTACTCAATAACGGTTCTGGATCTATCATTCGTACCTGCTCTATTAATCTCGATGACAGTCTGCGCTATCTTTGGGGTATTAATCGAGCGGATTGCGTACAAGCCGTTGAGGAACGCAACGCGTATTGCCGCACTTATCACAGCTATAGGGGTTTCGCTTTTAATCGAATATGGATTCATCTACGTTCGTGGTGCACAGCCAGAGGCTTATCCAAGTGATGTATTGCCAACAGACAAATTTAATATTTTTGGAGTTTCTATCAACAGTCAATCGGTCTTAATTTTCGGTGTAGCTGTAGTTTTAATGATCATTTTACAAATCATTGTTCATAAAACAAAAATAGGAAAAGCCATGCGTGCCGTTTCTTTTGACGCGGATGCGGCTAAGTTGATGGGGATAAATGTTAATAACACAATTTCGGCAACATTTGCAATCGGTTCCGCTTTAGCTGGAGCAGCAGGTGTCATTTTCGGTATTTATTATATTAAAATTGAGCCGCTTATGGGTGTTCTGCCAGGTTTGAAGGCATTTGTTGCTGCCGTACTTGGAGGAATCGGGATTATACCGGGCGCGATGGTTGGAGGCTTACTGCTTGGTGTCATCGAGGCATTGGTCAGTGCCGCCGGTTACTCATTATGGCGTGATGCTGTAGCCTTCATCGTACTGATTCTTATCTTGATTTTCATGCCACAAGGCTTATTCGGTAAAAACAAAAAAGAAAAAGTATAGGGGAGACAAAGCAATGACTACATTTAAGCGAGCAAAAGGTTTTTGGCTCTCGATTTCGCTATCACTGATCTTTTTCGCCGTGATTCAAGTTTTAATCGGCGGCGGATCGCTAAATCCTTTTTATCAAAATACGCTCATGTTCATCGGGATTAATATTATCCTAGCAGCAAGCTTACACTTAATCATCGGGGTGACCGGACAGTTTTCCATCGGACATGCTGGATTCCTGGCAGTTGGTGCCTATGCTTCAGCAATAATGACCATGAAGTTAGAAATGCCGTTTGTTGTGGCATTGATAGTTGGCGGTTTGGTGGCAGCGTTGGCCGGCTTGATCATCGGAATCCCAAGTTTACGTCTTAAAGGAGACTACTTGGCGATTGCGACCCTTGGTTTTGGGGAAATCGTCCGGATTATTCTTTTGAATATTGATTATGTTGGAGGGGCGAGCGGCATGCAGGTTTCCCATTTAACTACCTGGCCATGGGTGTTTGCTGCGGTTCTCGTTACGATCATCGTCATCCGTAACTTTACAAGCTCGACCCACGGAAGAGCCTGCATATCGATTCGTGAGGACGAAACGGCTGCAGATTCGATGGGAATTAATACGACGTATTACAAAGTTGTCGCGTTTGCGATTGGTGCTTTTTTTGCAGGTATTGCTGGAGGGTTATACGCGCATAACTTCTATATTATCCAGCCATCGAACTTCGGATTCTTGAAATCATTTGATATTTTGATTTTAGTAGTACTTGGTGGTCTTGGAAGTCTTTCCGGTGCTGTATTGGCCGCAATATTACTAACGGTTGTTACGACTTTCCTGCAAGATTACCCGGAAACACGAATGATTATCTACAGCCTGGTTCTTATCGTGATGATGATCTATCGTCCACAAGGTTTAATGGGTACAAAAGAAATAACATCTATGTTCAAACGTAAAGGAGGCAGCAGCCATGAAAACAAAAACACCGCTGCTTAAAGTCGATTCAGTCGGCATCCAGTTCGGCGGGCTTAAAGCCGTTTCTGATGTTAACGTCGAGTTATACCCAGGAGAACTAATTGGCTTGATTGGGCCGAACGGCGCTGGAAAAACAACTTTCTTTAACTTGCTGACAGGAGTTTACGTCCCTACAGAGGGCACGATTTCTTTAGAAGGTGAGAACTTAAGAAAACTGCCTCCATATAAAATCACACAAAAAGGGATCAGTCGGACATTCCAAAACATTCGCTTGTTCAGTGAACTTTCAGTGATTGATAATGTAAAAGTTGCCTATCATTCTCTTTCGAAGCATAGCATTTTGAGTTCAATCTTCCGTTTGCCTATCCATTTTAAAGGGGAAAAGGAGATGGATGAAAAGGCCATTGAGTTCTTGAAAATTTTTAACCTGGATCAATACAAGGATGAAAAGGCAAAAAACCTGCCATATGGTAAACAGCGACGCTTGGAAATAGCCCGTGCGCTTGCCGCAAATCCGAAACTGCTTTTACTAGATGAACCGGCAGCCGGGATGAACCCACAGGAAACGCATGAACTAATGAACTTGATTGCCCTCATCCGTGAAAAATTTGACCTGACCGTTTTATTGATTGAACATGATATGCCGCTTGTCATGGGTGTTTGCGAACGCATATACGTACTCGATCACGGACAGCTAATCGCTCAAGGAAAGCCAGAAGAAATTCGTAACAATCCAAAAGTCATCGAGGCCTATCTTGGCGAGGAGGTTTCATAATGTTAAAAATCGAGGACATTAACGTATATTACGGAAACATTCAAGCGCTGAAGGGTATCTCACTTTCTATTAACGAAGGTGAAATCGTAACCTTAATCGGGGCTAACGGTGCAGGGAAAAGTACGATGCTGAAAACAATTTCCGGCCTATTAAAACCGAAACAAGGAAAAATAATGTACGAAGGGCAATCTATCGGCGGAAAAGCCGCACAATCTATTGTGAAAATGGGAATCTCTCATGTTCCAGAAGGCCGCCGCGTCTTCGCGAATATGACGGTGGAAGAAAACCTTCAGCTCGGTGCCTATTTACGAAAAGATAAAGCAGGCATCAAGCAAGATATGGAGAAAGTCTATGAATTATTCCCGCGTTTGCTTGAACGACTGAAGCAGCAATCTGGAACTCTTTCCGGAGGGGAACAACAAATGCTTGCGATGGGCCGAGCCCTTATGGCAAAGCCGCGCCTCCTGTTATTGGACGAGCCGTCTATGGGACTTGCACCATTACTAGTAAAACAAATCTTTAATATTATAGAAGAAATCAATAAAACCGGTACAACCATCTTGCTTGTCGAACAAAATGCTAACTTGGCCCTATCTATCGCGGACAGAGCCTATGTCGTCGAAACAGGCCGAATCGTTCTATCCGGTAAATCCGAGGAACTAACCGCAAGTGAAGAAATCAAGAATGCATATTTAGGAGGACATTAAACCGCAATAGCGGTTTTTTGTTTTGCCAGAAATGAGCTATTTTAACTAGATGAAAAGGTTAGTAAATCTAAATCACTAGGTATACAATCTAATTAGGAATAATAGTAGAGTTGGTTCAAGTATCAAACCTCATCCATATCTATTCTTAATCATACTTTTGGAGTGATTTTATGCACAAATTCATTCAGTTGAGCCTTTCAGTTATATTAATACTTATGATTCTACCAAGCTATCAGCCAGAAGCTGCAGAGAGTCCACAAACTGACGGTGTTCTTGTCAAATATAAAGAGACGAACAATGAGCCAATCAGAGATTTAATAGAGACGGTCGATGTTCCTAAAGGGGAAACAACCGACAATCTTATCGAGGAACTTGAAGATCAGAAGAATGTAGAATATGCAGAGCCTAACTATCTTTTTAAGAAGATGGAAAGCCCGAACGATCCAGGCTACATAGACCAGTGGCATCACAAAACACTTGGTACACAAGCTGCATGGACAAAAACCATGGGTTCAAAGGAAATGGTCGTGGCCATCATTGATGATGGAATTGATCGTAATCACGAAGATTTAAAAGGGAAAATCGACCATCCCTATGATGCGGTACGCAATCGGAAGAATATTGTACCAGTAGGGGAACATGGAACACATATTGCAGGAATCATCGCAGGTTCTGCCAACAATGACTTAGGTGGAATAGGTGTTGCGCCAAACATTAAAATTATGCCGATTAACGTTTTTAATGGCAAATATGCCGATACTGCTGATATCATTGAGGCCATTCATTATGCCGTTCAGCAGGGGGCAGACATTATTAATATGAGTCTAGGCGAGACCAGTTATTCGGAAGCGTTAAACAAGGCTGTCCAAGAGGCTTATAATAAAGGCTTATTGATTGTCGCAGCTGCCGGAAATGAAGGAGATATGGGGAAAAGTGTACAGCGCGTGTATCCAGCTGCATTCAGTCATGTCATTTCTGTGGCCGCTACCGATTCAAAAGATAAGCGAACTAATTATTCCAACTATCATTCAACAGTCGATATTGCCGCCCCTGGCGACTATATTCTTTCAACATTACCAAATAATAGATATGGTTGGATGAGTGGAACATCAATGGCTACGCCTATGGTGGCCGGTGTAGCAGCACTGATTTGGTCCAATGAGCCAAAACTCACTAAATATGAGGTGGAATACCGTCTCTATGATTCAGCTATTGACCTAGGTACAAAAGGGAAAGATATATACTATGGAAATGGCCGGGTGAATGCCAAAAAAGCGCTTGAAATGAAGACGCTGACCAGGCCAACTGTGACGGCGATTTCTGATAAGGATACGTTGATCAAAGGGAAAATTCCAAGTGATTTCAAAACAGGCACCCTTTCCATTTATACCAATGAAAAAACACTCGCCACAGTGAAGATTAACGGGGAAAAGACGTTTTCAGCGACAATCGCTAAACAGACAGCTGGCACGTTAATCTATACGAGAGTTGTCGATAATGCGGGAAATAAAAGTGTTCCTGTTTTAGTTAAGGTAGAAGATAAAACAGCACCTATGAAACCGACAGTAAATAGTGTCGGTGACAATACGACAAAAGTAACTGGCAAAGCAGAAGCAGGCTCTACTGTTACTGTCAAAATGGGCAGCACTGCGCTTGGCAAAGCAAAGTCCAATAGCTCAGGGAATTTCACTGTTACGATGACGAAAAAACAAAAGGCCGGTAAAGTCCTATCCGTAACAGCAACCGACAAGGCAGGAAATACGAGCTCGGTCAAAACAGTCACCGTCGCAGACAAAACAGCACCAAGTATACCTTCAGTCAATACAGTAACAACAAAAACGACAAAAGTAACCGGCAAAGCAGAAGCCAACTCCATTGTATACGTAAAAGCTTTTAAAAAAGTCATCGGCTCTGCCAAAGCAACGAGTAAAGGCACATACTCAATCAAAATCCCTAAACAAAAAGCCGGGAAAAACCTATATATCTATGCCAAAGATAAAGCGAAAAACGTAAGTGCGTCAAGGAAAGTTACTGTTAAAAAATGACGAGAATATTTTTTGAATATGAAAAGACTCTGAGTCAATATCGGAGGCTTTTTTTTTGTAGCTGGTAGTTATCTGATGAAATTATACTTTGAGAGGGGTGTGGAAGTAGGGGTATAGGAACTATCTCTTCATTGCATGAAAAAAGCCGCCCAAATGGATCGGCCTAACTTCCTTAATCTATGAGGAAGTTTGAGAATTATTTAAATCAACCAGTTTAAATTTATGGTAAGCTATTTTTCTTTGAAATTCAGAAATCTGCTACCATAGGTCGCTAAATACCTTTGCACTCTCATATAACATCAATGTATGTTAGTGCTCAATTCTTTTGGTATCCTAGAATCTTTTATCTTCCCAAAAATTCATGACAATATGGTTTTTTGGATTGTAAACCTCTACCTTATACCCTTGTGCTCTTAGATAGTCAATAATCTCCGGAAGCTGTTGTGCGGTTCCTTTTGAATCGTGGAAAAGAATGACGATTGGACCTTTTTTTCCTTTCAAACCTGCTTTAACGTTAGACGTTATCTTGCTAGGGTTTGTTTTATTATACTTCCAATCTAGTGTATCAATATTCCAATCCCACATTTTGAACCCCTTTTTGGCTAAGGCATCTCGAAACGGTTTTGTCATATAAGGTTTGCTACCGTATGGAACTCTAGTCAGCTTACTGTCAAACTTTGAAACCTTTAATAACGTTTGTCTTGTCTTCTCCATTTCGATTGCGACATTACTTGAACTCCCTCTATATAATTTTTTTGCATCATGGGAAACACTATGTAACCCAGGATAATTTCCCTCTTTAATCATTCGATTTACGGTTTTTGGATTACGTTTAATATTTCCTTCAATCATAAAAAAGGTCGCTTTTGCTTTTTTCTTTTTTAAGATATCTAAAATTGTTGGCGTGTACTGATTCGGACCATCGTCAAACGTTAAATAGACAACCTTACTTGTTTTATCCTCTGCTGCAGATGCAGAAGAAAAACCCCCAATACTTAATACAAGTACGAGTAAAAGAAATAATAGGCTAACTTTTTTTAACACTCACATCATTCCCCCTAAAAAACTCCTAGTATATTAGCCCATAATATTACTCAAGGTTGTAAATGTGCGTCTTAAAAAATATAAAATTTATTGATCCTTTTCACCCTGTTACATACAAATGAAATTCAATATGTCTACAATAATAAAGTCAAATAAATAAAGATAAATTCTCTATTTTAATTGTAAATAAGTTACACTTTATTAAAAGTTAATTGTAACCAAAAGGATGCATAGTCTTATTGTCATAATTATGGTTGATGATAAGGAAGGAAACTCTACATACAATAAGAAAGTTAATAATGACTGTACTGAATAGCAGAATTTGAAATCCTTGATCCAATAGTTGATGTAATCGGCTCTGCCAAAGCAACGAGTAAAGGCACATTCACAGTCAAAATTCCTAAGCAAAAAGCCGGAAAAAACTTGTATATCTATGTCGATTTTTTATGTAGCTGGTAGTTTTCTATTGAAGTAAATTTTGGGAGCGGGATGAAAGTGGGGAGGAAGGATGATGTAGTTGTTTTTTAATTATTTGCTACCATATTAATTGTGACGTGTTAAGGCAAGTCGAAACATGAATAAAAAGCCTCCGAGAATCATTCGGTTGCTTAAAAAAAGCCTATACTTTTATATACCATTACTCTTTATTTTCATACATCATTTCATTACTTCGACTGTAAAGTTCAATAATATTACCGATTGGATCTTCACAATAAATTAAGTAATAAGGATTGTTCTTCCATATATCACATATTTCGCTAGTATAACTGAGATTGATAACTGTCGGTGAATTAGAGTTGTCACGAAGTTTCTTCATATACGAAACCATTAAATTTCACCTTCTTCAATCATCCTATTATACTCCATTTTACTTATTAGCCCTTTTCCATTACAAGTAAGACAGTCCGTATATATATCATAGGCACCTGTTCCGTCACAAACATGACATTTATTATGAGTTACTGGTATTTCCTTTTGTATAATTGAAAATAATTTGACAATATACTTCGAAAATTTCATCCCAAGAACCCCCTTTTTTCTATCATACTACTAAAAGTTAGGAGACAAACAAGGATTCCAATAAAATTACGAAATACACATAGATTCATTACAAACTTTACATAGAATCAAAAAAATCTTTACCTGAGACGATTCATGGCCTAGTTTATTAGGATGTAAGTAGGGGGAGAGGCACTCTCTCTTCATTGCATGAAAAAAGCCGCCCAAATGGAACGGCCTAAACTTCCTTTTTAAACTTTCAGGAAGTTTGTCTGCATGCATAATTTAATTCACCCAGTTTAAGTTTATGGTAAGATATTTTTCTTTGAAATTCACATTTCATTTTATCATTTAAACAATCCTTAAAAAGGATTTCATAATAGCGTATATTAAATTTATGCCATAACTTTTTCATGCGAATTCCCCCAAAAATGTTCCCTACAAATATTATCGGTTAATGTGGAAAGATTTTTAGATTTTAGAAATGATTCATAGAATACTTCATTTTTTTTTCAAAATCCATAGGTAAGCCAAAATGGAGATCAGAACTGAGATTGCTGCCATTATGTAAATACTTCTATACCCAAACAGATAGCCGATTTGTCCGAAGAGGATGGCACCGAAACCGATTCCAAGATCAAAGAAGGAATAGAAAGTGGCATTGGCCATGCCTTTTCTATTTCGAGCCGCGTGTTCAAGTGACCACGCTTGAAGAGCTGGTTGGACAGCACCGAATCCAATGCCGTAAAAAATAGCTGCAATATACAGAATCATGTTACTTGGCATCCAGGCAAGCAGTAGCATCGCCGCTACGATAAAAAGGGTAGATGGAATGAAGACGGCTTGATGTCCTCTTTGATCATAGATTTTGCCAGCGAACATTCGTGTGAAAATAAGAGCTAATGCGTATAGAAAAAAGTAAACTTGAATACCTGTCAGGCCTTTTTCCATTGTATAAAGCGGTAAGAAGGTGGCAATCCCACCAAAAGATACCGTAATGAAAAAAACAAGAACGGACGGAGCAACAGCGCTTTTTTCATAAATATCAAACCTATTAGTTTTAACGGGAAAAGAAGGTTGTTCTACTTTCTTATAGGAAATAGTCGAAGCCATGATCCAAGCGGCTAGACTTAATGCACCGCAAAACAGAAACAACTGTTGAAACGTTAACACATCCGCTAAGAAAAGTCCAAATGAAGGTCCAAAAGCCATCGCCAAATTTCCCGATAAAGTGAAGTATCCCATTCCCTCACCACGACGCTTTGCTGGAATAAGATCGGAAGCAATCGTACCTGAAGCGGTGGTCGTATATCCCCAGCCAATCCCTTGAACAACTCTCATTGTGCATAAAAGGAAAATACTCATCATAAATCCAAACGAGCCAATCGCTACAGCTAAAAAGGCTAGACCGAAAAGGAAAACAAAACGTCTTCCTTTTGTTTCCAAGGCCTGTCCAGCAAAGGGGCGGACAATCAGAGCAGAAAATAGAAACATGCCAGCAACCAACCCAATAAACCGTTCATTTCCACCAAGCTCTTTTACAAAAAGCGGGAGGGTCGGGGAAGTCATTTGAAAGGATAAAAATACAAAGAAATTAGCTAAGAAAATCATAATAAAATCACGTGTCCAGATTGTATTAGAAACCGGAAGTTCTTCTTTTAACAAGGGTACACCCATAATAGTTATTCTCCTTAATTGATAGTAATTATCATTCTCATTTTACTAAAGTTATAGAGAACAATCTATAAAAATTAGAAATACAAAATAAGTAATCACTATGAATCTAAGTAATATTGACTAATAGTTAGTCCGTAAAATTATTATAGAAACAAAATATTAGGATGGAGGTCACTTTGTATTCAGAATATACTTAATTTAATTTGTAAAAATTAATAAAGATGTTATATTTAGGTAAATAAATAAGATAATAGACTTACGAAGAGGAGAAGGGGTTTAAATGATGATTGATATTCACTCTTATATTTTACCTTTTATTGTGATTTAGATGATGGCGCTAAGCACGGAATCGAAAGCATAACCATGGCGAAGTTCTCTGTAGCGGAAGTGATTCAGACCATTATTGGTACGCTTCATCATAGAAATGGGGCTCTTTGAAAATACGAAAACGGAAATTTTGAAAAAGTAACTGAACAAAATGAAGTGTTGAAAGTGGAATCTATTGGATTGAACTTTTTAGTGAGTCAGAAAACAAGAATTCACAGGGGTTTTTTAGCGGATTATTATTGAATTGCTATTAAATCATGTTCCTGCCTTTACAGAATCCATATGTAGAGTGGAGTTACCTCTGCATACCAAGAAAACAAACGTAGTTGTAGTGTTATCTTTATCGTGCAGTTCCAATGGAAACAAATTATTCTTCCTGGAAAGTATGGTAACTTTGTCAGATATTCGGGGGAGTTGTTAAGAGTTCGTATCATTAATGTGAAATTTTAATTAAGGACCTTTTATTTACCATTTATTAAGGTATATTATGATGGGGAAATGAGAGAGATTAAAGGAGTTAATTATGGGTACAGAGATAGTAATGGAGAAGGAAGTAGATACTCTTAATAGTAGTAAGAAACCTATGGTTGTTAAACTAAATTCTGAACAGCTTGACGATTTTATTCAAAGATTTCCAGATACCGGAGAGTTTTTTGGTTTAACCTATCACATTCATGATGATAAGACGGTTACTTTTAACTATAATTCAGATGGTAGACTTCTAGAAGTATTGAATTTGGTTAAGTGATTGTTACCTTGGAAACCAGCAGAAATGCTGGTTTTTTTAAATTCTAAATAAGCAAATTAATGAAGTTTGGTGATTATCAAAGTCGAGTGATGTCGGAATTAATTGGAAAATTATCCTTTATTGCCGTTGTTTCAATAGTTATAATTAATATGAGAAGAACATAAAGAAATAGTGAAAAATAAACGCCGATAAAAAGTAATGAAGGTTAGATAATACTGCTTGTTAAGAGTGCTCATAGAAAGAATTCTAATGCTAAGACTTCCATGTCAGTCCATAACGTTCAAAATTTGGAGGTAAAGATGAAGAAATATGGCTTATTATTTATGGCTGGAATTTGTTTAGTAGTATTGGTTTTTGGTCATCTTCATTGGAAAAACATGAGTCAGGCAGCGGGGATAGAGGGTAAAAAAGCTGAAGAAAGAATAAAAGAAAAGGAAAAAGAAGATAGGGAAGCTTTGATACGAAGTTTAAAACCAGAAAATAATAAACAGCAGTCACTAATAGATTACCTGCATTACAAATCGCTTACACAAGATAAGGTTATTGTATCCCTTATGGGCAGTAATGGTACTTCAGGAACAGGTGCAAGTAATTCTTCTAATAGTTGGGCAGGACGCTTAGAGAAGAGTTTACGTTCAGAAAGGGATGAATTAGAAACATTAGGTTTTATCAATCATGGCCAAGAGGGGTATTCCACAAAGGATTTGTTAGAAGGTAAAAAAATTGATGCGGTCATTCATGATAATCCCGATCTAGTTATTTTTGAAAACCCCCTGATTAATAATCAATATCAATCCATTAGTTTGGAACAGACGGAAAAAGATTTAAAAAACATTATGTCAAAGTTGCAAAAAGAGCTACCGAATGCAAAGATTCTAATCATTTCACCGAATCCAGTGGCAAATAGTAAAACAAAGAATAGCTTAGGGTTGAATTATGTGGATTATATTAAAGTTTCTGAAAGGGTTATTAAAAAAAATAAATGGACTTATATAAATAGCATGAATGGGATTGAAAAAAAATTAAAAGAAGAGAATTTGAGATTGGCTGATATATTAACATATGATAATGTCCATCCCAATGATCAAGGACATAACATATGGTTCGAGGTGTTGGATGAATATTTTAAGCTGAAGTAATGACACAAATATTTGTATATCAATTATAGAAATAAGAAATACAGATTATAAAGCCTATGTTAATAGGTTGAATGATTCTATTAGTGGTCAAAATAAGATGTATTGAGGGGAAAAGTGGTTATAACCACTTTCTCCTCTCTGGAAATAGTTTAAATAATGAATACTGTGGGGCTTTTCGATGTTACTGAGCAAAACAGAGAAACCTTATCATAATTTCTCCATGTTTAACGAACTGTACATTTCCTAACCTCGATAAATTCGCGTATTTCATCTTTTGATATTCCTGAACCCATAATATCTTTCATGATTTCCTTCCACTCATCATCCATGCTGTGGTCTACTTGTTCATATAGTAGGGCATCAACAGTTATACAAAGGATACTTGCAATTTTTTCCAGAACTAAAATAGTAGGGTTTGTTTGAAGGTTTCTTTCCAGTGAGCTTATATAAGATTTTGCCACTCCAGATTTTGCTGAGAGTTCACTAATTGACATCTTTTTTTCTTCTCTAAGCGTTTTAACACGGTAACCTATCATATATACCACACCTAACCATTGATATGTATTATTAATTATTTAATATTTTCAAAAAAATACTGTAAAAGTTACTAAGCTTTATTGTTAACTATCACTACTTTAAGTTTACACAGTTTTTCACCATTTTTAATGATAAATAGGCACTAAAATACTTGACACAATCATATGTATAAACAGATTTTCTTTTTTCTATAGGCATTTAGTTAGGTCTTGCTTTTCATAATTATTTCTAATATCATTAGTTCTCAAGGTGGATGTAGTGTTTACTAATATTTACTGAATGCCCGCCTAAAAACCCATTCTTTGAATGGGTTTTTAGGCGGGGTTTTAGATAAAATCGCTAAATTGACACAAATAATTGTAATTGTTTCGTTTGGAAAACTATTAAATAATTTTTGAAAGCATTTTTTTATTGAAAAAGTAGTCATTCAATGTAAATTTCATGTAAATTTCCTTGAAAATACATAAATACAGGAAATATTATGCTATAATGCAATAGGTCATTTTTAATATTTTGGGAGGATAATATGGAAGAAACTATTAGTATTAAAGATATTTTTCAAACACTAAAGAAACGTTGGAAGTTAATAACGCTACTGACATTAATCGCCGCGTTGATTAGTGGTGTAATATCTTATTTTTTATTAACACCTGTTTACCAATCATCTACACAGATTTTAGTTAATCAGAAACAATCGGAGAACCAACTTGATTCTATTCAAATAAAATCTAATATTGACATGATCAATACATACAGTGTGATCATAAAAAGTCCTGCTATATTAGAGAAGGTTATTGGTGATCTTGATCTTCCACAAAGCGTGGACCAACTTAGTCAAAAAATTACGATTAACAGCCAAGAAAATTCTCAAGTTTTCTCTTTAACTGTTCAAGATAGTAATCCATCGAAGGCAGTCGAAATTGCAAACGCAGTGTCTGGAACATTCCAAAAGGAAATTAAAAATATAATGAATGTCGACAATGTTAGCATACTTGCGAAGGCAGAAGTAAAGGAGGATCCTACTCCTGTAAACCCTAATCCATTATTGAATATTGCTATTGCGGTGATAGTTGGGTTGATGGCTGGAATAGGCTTGGCATTCCTACTAGAGTACATGGATAATACGATTAGAGACGAGAAGGATATTGAGACGCTCCTTGACTTGCCATTACTTGGGTCCATCCAAAAAATATCGCAACATAAATAAAGAACCATTCAGTGACATTGACATTAAGAAAGGAAGTGGGATTTTTGAGAGGTAAAGATGAAAAACAAGTGAATTTAATTGCGCAGACTAATCCTAAATCGCCTATTACTGAACAATATCGATTAATTAGGACAAATATACAATTCTCTTCAGTGGATAAAGAAATCAAAACCATTGTGGTTACTTCAGCGGAGCCTAATGATGGGAAATCGACTACAGCTGCCAACCTAGCTATTGTGCTGGCTCAAGAGGAGAAAAAAGTATTGCTTGTGGATGCGGACTTAAGGAAACCATCCATTCATTATGCTTTTAACATTAGTAATATACATGGACTAACTAGCGTATTGACAAAGAAAATGGACTTAAGAAAAACTATCTCGAATTCAAATGTTTCAAATCTAGGCATTTTAACAAGTGGACCGATACCACCTAATCCATCAGAATTATTAAATTCCAAAGCGATAGAAACAGCTATTAATGAACTGAAAGATATCTATGATTATATCATTTTTGATACACCGCCAGTTCTTGTAGTCGCTGACTCTCAAATTGTAGCTAATAAATGTGATGGCGTGATTATGGTAGTGGCAAGTGGCAAGACAAACAAACAAAGTGCAGTAAAAGCAAAAGACCTTTTAGAAAAAGCTAATACGGCATTACTTGGGGTCGTGTTGAATGGAACGGAATCAGATACCAGCAATTATTATTACTATGAATCCTAAATAAAATATTTTTCGACAAATTAATACCCTATTTACTAGATGTTTTTTATGCTACTATTAACAGGGTATTAATTCCTATCTGATTGCTAAGTGATTAAGCCTATTATCACATTTGTATAAAGGAAGTGTGTGAAATTTGATTGACTTGCACTTGTGGATGCGGACTTAAGGAAACCATCCATTCATTATGCTTTTAACATTAGTAATATACATGGACTAACTAGCGTATTGACAAAGAAAATGGACTTAAGAAAAACTATCTCGAATTCAAATGTTTCGAATTTAGACATTTTAACAAGTGGACCGATACCACCTAATCCTTCAGAGTTATTAAATTCCAAAGCGATAGAAACAGCTATTAATGAACTAAAAGGTATCTATGATTATATCATTTTTGATACACCGCCAGTTCTTGTAGTCACTGACTCTCAAATTGTAGCTAATAAATGTGATGGCGTGATCATGGTAGTAGCAAGCGGCAAGACAAACAAACAAAGTGCAGTAAAAGCAAAAGAACTTTTAGAAAAAGCTAATACGGCATTACTTGGGGTCGTTTTGAATGGAATGGAATCAGATACCAGCAATTATTATTACTATCAGTCCTAAATAAAATATTTTTCGACAAATTAAGACAAATTAATACCCTATTTTATAGCAGTTTTCTATGCTACTATTAACGGGGTATTAATTCCTATCTGATTTCTATGTGATTAAGCCCATTATCCTATTATTTATAAAGGAAGTGTGTGAAATTTGATTGACTTGCATTGCCACATTCTCCCTGGAGTTGATGATGGATCCCCGGATATGCAGGAAAGCTTGAATATGGCAAAAAAAGCTGTAGAAGCAGGGATAACTGATTTATTTGCCACACCACATCACTTAAATGAGAGATATGTAAATGTGAAGGATAACATTATTGATCGTGTATTTGAGTTAAATGAGTGCTTACAACAAGAGAATATTCCTCTTTCTGTTCATCCTGGACAAGAAGTGAGAATACATAGAGAATTATTTGTTTCACTTGAAAAGGGAGAAGTACTAACGCTTGATAATACCAACAAGTATTTATTGCTTGAACTCCCGTCAGGACATGTGCCTACATACACACAAGAACTGATTTATGAGCTTTTGTTAAAAGAGATTACACCAATTATTGTACATCCTGAGAGAAATAAGGAATTGTTAAAGAATCATAATCTATTATTTAAATTAGTTCAAGAAGGTGCCTTAACTCAACTTACCTCTGGTAGTATTATCGGTCTCTTTGGTAAGAATGTTAAGTCATTTTCAAAAAAAATTATTGAACATAATTTGGCCCATTTTATTGCAAGTGATGCCCATAATATGAACTCTAGGGGATTTACTTTACAAGAGGCTTATGAAACCATCACAAAAACATTTGGAATTGAGCGTACATTTTATTTCCAAGAAAATGCTGAACAACTAATAAAGGGACAAATTCCAAGAAATTTAAAACCAGTACCGTTTAAAAAGAAATTCTTTGGAATCTTTTAGAATTATAGTTTGTCAGGAAACGCTTTCATTATTATAAATAATATTCGTTTAAGTGTAAAGTTTTATAGGGGTCATTTGAAATATTGGATTCAGTGTAAATGGAATTAAATAAGGAGATAGATTCGTTTGAAAAGGTTTGATGATTATCCGAAATCTATAAAGAAAGCACTGCGTTACATTCAACAAGATGCTCCATTAGCCTTATTAAACCAATTAGAGGCGAGCCTGACAAGGACTATTAAGAAAAGAAAAGAATCTCTACAAAAGAAGGAAAACGAACTATGAGAGTCATTGAAAATATAAATGGGGACTACTAGGTTGTGATTTGAAATGGAATTTATGCCTGTTTTCATTGAAATGTAAATACCTAGAACATTAGGTACTGCTTTCTGCAGGATTTAATAAGTGAGTTACCTGAATAAATTAATAAAGGGGGAAGTTTGGTTGGCTTACCGAAATCGACTAACACTACTGGCGCTATTAGATTCCTTAATTGTATTATCGGCCATTTATGTAAGTTATTTAGTTCTACATCCATATTTAGAAATATTTAAGTTAACAGCACTCTTAGTCAGCTCAGTCTCTCTATTAATTAGCCATCATATTTTTGCTTCTATTTATAAGCTGTATAAAAAGGCATGGGAGTATGCAAGCATTGGGGAGTTAATATCCATTGTTAAAGCTGTAACCTTATCTGTTATCACCGTTATCGTTATTCAGATATTGGTTTTTCAAGATGTGTATGTAAGAGCTATGGCATTAACTTGGATGATGCATGTCATTCTTATTGGTGGTTCCCGTTTTTCGTGGAGAATGCTGCGTGATCGCTTAGTAAATAATCATATGGAAATCAAAAATACATTGGTTATTGGGGCGGGATCGGCAGGAACTATGGTTGTTCGTCAACTTCTTAATAATCAGGATACTGCACTTAAACCAGTAGCTTTCATTGATGATGATCCGAAGAAAGACAAATTAGACATCTTAGGAATACCCGTTGTTGGCAACTCTAAACATATTCCTGAAATGGTTGAAAAATATCATATTGATAATATTGTCATTGCGATTCCTTCATTAAGTAAAAAAGAATTAAAGGTCATCTTTGATGAATGTGTGAAAACAAATGCAAAAACACAAATCATGCCGATGATTGAAGATATTATGTTAGGGAAAGTAGCTGTTAATCAGTTTAAAGAAGTAGAAGTAGAAGATCTATTGGGAAGAGAACCTGTTGAATTGGATATGAATAGTATCTCGGGGAACGTTACCGGTAAGACCATTCTAGTAACGGGTGCAGGCGGTTCAATTGGTTCGGAAATTTGTCGTCAAATATGTAGATTTTCCCCCGAAAAAATTGTTCTATTAGGGCACGGTGAAAATAGTATTTATCTAATTGATATGGAATTGAGAAGTCTCTATTTAAATAAAATAGAAATTGTACCGATAATTGCGGATATTCAGGATAGAGAAAGAATATTTGACGTAATTGGCGAACAAAGACCTGAAGTCATTTACCATGCGGCTGCTCATAAACATGTTCCTTTAATGGAATTCAATCCAAGTGAAGCGGTTAAGAATAACGTGTTAGGGACAAAAAATGTTGCGGAAGCCGCAGATACGTATGGTGTACAAACTTTTGTCATGATTTCGTCAGATAAAGCGGTTAACCCTACAAACGTAATGGGATCAACAAAGCGGATTGCAGAAATGGTTATTCAGCAACTAGATAAAAATAGTGAGACAAAATTTGTGGCCGTCCGTTTTGGGAATGTTTTAGGAAGTCGGGGAAGTGTAATCCCTTTATTTAAAAAGCAAATACAAGCAGGTGGGCCTGTAACTGTAACTCATCCAGAAATGACGAGATACTTTATGACCATACCAGAAGCTTCTCGGTTAGTTATTCAGGCTGGTTCATTAGCAAGAGGTGGAGAAATATTTGTCCTTGATATGGGGGATCCTGTCAAGATAGTAGATTTAGCGAAAAACCTCATTAAATTATCAGGTTATACAATTGAGGAAATTGGAATTGAATACTCTGGGATTAGGCCTGGAGAGAAAATGTACGAAGAATTGTTGAATGATAATGAAGTATTACCCAATCAAATATTTCCGAAAATTTATATAGGAAAGTCGACACCTCTAGCACAAGATATTCTATATAGTTTTATAGATAGTTTAGCAACGAAACATAATAATCAAATAAAAGAACAAGTCATTGAAATGGCTAACGCAAAGAGGAATATAAAAGAATTTATACAAGAAGCACTTAGCTTATAAAAAAATACCGCTTTTCGTTTTTGGAATAATTTCAGAAATAAAAGAAGCCCAAACTGCATATTCAAACCTATTTATATTTGAAAAAAACTAAAACATATGGAGTCATGATTATTTATGCTTAAGCTATCTATTTTTTCTGTACCCATGAATTGATTTTAATGTAAAAACTTGTAAATACTCAGTTAAAAGGTATTTCACATAAAGGATGTTATTATGGTAAGAAAAAATTTTTTAATATTTTTATCAATAAGTATAATACTGATCTTTTTAATAGTGAATTTATTTTATAGTTTGGTTAGTCAAAATTTCAGTACTATTTTAGTAATAGTGGTTTATATTTTAACCTCGTATAGTTTACTAAAATTAAGGTGTGGTTTAACCTTCGTCTATTTGAGTTATTTAATATTAGCCCATGCTGGTATACCGATAATAGATTTATTATTAGAAGATCCTTTAAGAGATTTAGATGTAAATACAAACTGGTATTTTACTTCATATAGAGAAAAAGCTGTATTAATTTCTTATATATTTATAACTAGCATTTGTTTTTTTGCTATGTTAATTAATTTATTTAAAAAAAGAACACTCAGTAATAAAACTGATATAAATTTTAAGGGTGATAATAAGTGGATTTTCACTGGGGAACTTTTAATTATTATCTTTTTTATATATTTAGTTTATCTTTTTACAACTGGGAAATTACCTTTATTTGGTACATATCAAAACTATTTTAGTGCACTAAGTAATTTGAATTTTTATCAAAGAGGAATTTTTTTATATGCAGTTGGTATTACAATGATTCTCTCCAACATATTCAATATGAAAAATAATAAAAAATCCATTTTTATTATTTTCCTACCAGGAATATTATTGTTGTTAACTGGAAATAGAGGTGAAATATTTTATCCTTTACTTGCGGGGATGGGGGTCCTAATTACAAGAGGTTTAAAAATAAATTATAAATTAATTTTAGTAGTTGTCATTGTTTTTTTCATTGTAATACCTTCCGTGAAAGAAATTAGAAACATGGATTCCAATCAAACTTTAGAAGAAGTGAATTTATCAATTATCGATCCTTTTGTTCAAATAGGGTATACTCTTAGGCCTCATGTTTATACAGTTGGTTGGATAGAGAATGGGGAAGAATTTATTTTTGGAGAGTCATTTCTGGTACCAGTTCAAAGAGGTCTTTCAAACTTTATCCCTTTTATGCCTCCCATTGAATACGAAGGAAAGCCTTACTCTTTTAGAGATCGATTACCAACAATGGGATATTCAATTGTAGCGGAAACATATTATAACTTTGGCATAATCGGATCGTTTATCATTTCTCCATTATTAGTGTTTTTTTTAACTTATCTTGGAGATAGACCAAAGAACTTTTTAATACTAACATTAATTACAGGGATAACAACAGTCCTAATCAATAATATTAGAAACGCTTTTGCGTTTGTTCCTGGACAAATAATTATTATTATCGGCTTGTTAGGAATGATTGTCCTTTTAAATTTATTACTTAGTAAAAACAAAAAAGTTTACATTAAATAATTTGCTTTTAGGAAATTGAAAGGTGAAACAAATGAAAATTATTCCATTTATAACTAAGGTTTCGTGGACTGTAGCTGGAAGTATTATATATGCGTTTACTCAATTCATGATATTATCTGTCTTAGCAAAGTTTGGAGGCCCAGAAGATGTAGGAATGTTTACGTTATCTTTAGCTATGTGTTCACCAATATTTTTATTTTTAAACTTAAAATTAAGATCTGTAATAGCAACTGATTTTAATGATGAATACCATTTTTTTGATTATGAAGGTCTTAGAAAAATTACAAGTATTTTTGCGATTTTTCTAATCATAATTGTCATTTCTTTTGCAGGTTATGATAAATATATTTCAACAACAATAATATTATTTTCCATTGCGAAGTTCTTTGAAATGAAAAGTGAAGTATATTATGGTTTTTTCCAAAAAAAGCAATTATTTGAATTAATAGCAAAATCTGTTATATTAAGGGGTCTTACAAATTTAATATTGGTTTTTTTGTTTTTTGGGCTTACTAAAAATTTAATGTGGGCAATACTAGGGATTGCTTTAACTAATTTTTTTGTTCATTATTTTTATGATAAAAGAAATATAGAAAAATTTATAAAAATCGATTTTTCAAAAAGGAAAGTGAATTATAAAAACATAAAGCTTATATTTCTTCTATCATTTCCTTTAGGTTTATCTACTCTTATAGGATCTTTAAATACAAATATTCCACGTTATATTATAGAAAATAAATTAGGACTATATGAATTGGGAATATTTTCGGGATTAGCCTATTTACTTTTTATTGGAAATACTTTGTTAAGCTCAGTCTCACAAGTTTTAATGCCGAAATTAGTAAAATTTAATCAAGATAAGGATTATAGAAGTTTTAAAAGGGTAGTATTTAAAATGGTTTTATTTGGTTTTTTTGTTAGTGTCTTAATGGTATTAATTTTTAATTTCTTTGGAGAAATAATATTAACAATAATATATTCCCAGGAATATGTAGCATACAAAAATATCTTAATGGTTCTCGTAATGGGTATCTCTGTTTTGTATAGTTCAGTTTTTCTTGGTACTGCTATTACTGCTTTAAAAATGTTTAAGATACAACCATATATTCACAGTTTAAGTCTTTTATTCTTAACTATTTCATCTATTCTACTTATTGACGAATATAAATTAATAGGGATGGCCTGGTCATTAGTTATAGGTTATTTAGTAACTTCTATAGGTTACCTTTTTTCAATAATATACTTTATCAAACAAAATAAGAAAGAAGTGAAGCAATTTGCTTAAGATATTTAATTACTTAAATAGAAGATATCAAATAAAAAAAGTCCTATTCATTATGCTAGAAGAATAGGAGTGAAAATTGGTGAGAATTGTAGAATTTTAAGTCTTAAACCTAATACATTTGGTTCAGAACCATATCTTATTCAAATAGGAGACCATGTTACTATTACAAGTGGTGTAAGGTTCGTGACTCATGATGGTGGCGTATGGGTATTCAGGGGTGAAAATCCAGAAATAGATGTTTTCGGTAAAATAATCATAGGGAATAATGTGTTTATTGGGATAAACTCGATTATTATGCCGGGTGTTGAAGTTGGAAATAATGTTGTCATAGGAGCAGGATCAGTTGTAACAAAAAGTATTCCTTCTAACACTGTAATTGGTGGGGTACCAGCAAGATTTATTTGTACTCTTGATGATTATGAACATAAAGTAATGAAAAAAGCTTCATTTATAAAAAGTAAAAGTAAGGATACCAAAAAGAAAATCTTACTAGAGAAACTATTTTAAATTTTTTTTAATTTTTAAGGGAGAATTATTGTGAGAAAAAATGTATTAAAAATATTTGGGAAATTAGACCCCGGTGGTGCAGAATTACGAACATTAGATTTAATTAAAGAAATAAAGTTACTGAACCAAGATATCAAGTTTCATATTTTAGTCTTGGGAGGAAAAGAGGGTTCATTGGATAGCACATTTAGAGATTTAGGTGTGAATATTTATTATATTAAATTAAAAAAATTTGATTTTATAATTAAATTTTTTATGCTAATTAAAAAAGAAAAAATAAATATAGTTTACTCTAATGTCTTTTTGTTTTCAGGTTTTTTTATGTTACTATCTAAAATTTTTAGAGTTCCTCATCGTATAACACATATTAGAACGTTATACGACGAGAAAGAAAATTTTATAAGGAAATATAGAAATAAAGTGTTGAAATTGTTAATTAAGAAGTATTCCAATTATATAGTTGGAGTTAATGAGTCTGTTTTATTAGAAAATTTCGGAACTGAAATTTATCAAAATACAAAATTCCAAATACTATATAATGGAATAAAAAATCCACGGAGATTTGAAATAAAAGATATAGATGATAATAATATTAATATAATTCATATAGGAAGACAGACAAAAGCGAAAAATCACAAAAAATTAATTCGCATATTTGTGGAAATAAACAAGAAATTACCAAATTCTTATTTGCATTTAGTGGGTAAACCGGATGAAATGATTGAAAAGGAAATTATGCAACTTATATCAAAAAACAATTTAGATGAAAAAGTTATCTTTTGGGGTGTTCAAGAAAATGTATATTCTCATTTGAATAATAAAAAAGTTATGATTTTTCCTTCTATTAGAGAAGGGTTACCTGGAGTATTGTTGGAAGCCATGTCAATGGGTATTCCTGTTGTTGCTAGTGACATATCTCCACACCAAGAGTTAACAAGATATTTTTCTTACCTTAAAGTGATAAATTTGAATAAAAGTGATTTAGAATGGGCAAAAGAAATTATTGAAATTATATCTTCAGAAAATTCTTCTTCAATGAAGGAAAAAATAAGAAAGGAATTTAATAGTTCACCATTTCACATGGGAAATCATATAGAAGGATATTTAAAAATAATAAACAACAAATAACTATTGTATTTTAAGGTGGTTGTCATGACAGGTAGAGATTTATTTTCGAAATATAGTTTTATTATAAAATTATTGAAATTTGTAGTGAAGCTAATTCCTAAAAGCCTTTTAGAGTTAATTTATGTTTTATGTGATAATTCAGAATCTAGAATTTCTCTTCTTTTTAGATATTTGTATATTTGGAAATACGCAAAAACTTGTGGAGATAATATATTTATAGGAAAAAGAGTAACTTTAAAAAATATCAGCTCTTTAATACTAGGAGACAATATAAGTATTCACGCAAATTGTTATCTTGATGCTAAAGGAGGAATAGAACTTGGCAATAATATTTCTATTGCTCACAATTCATCTTTAATTTCATTCGACCATACATGGATAAATGAAAAAATACCAATTAAATATAATGAAATAATAAATAAAAAAATTAAAATTGAAAGTGATGTGTGGATAGGCTGTGGTTGCCGCATATTAGCAGGTATTGATATTGGTCAAAGGTGTGTTATTGCCGCAGGATCAGTAATAAATAAAAATGTAGAAAGCAAGTCACTTGTTGGAGGAGTACCAGGAAGAAAAATTAAATCTCTAGTTTAAGAAGTTTTTTTACTGGTGTGAAAATTTCAAATGTTATAAATTGCAAACTATTTATTAATATTGCGAAATAAATCAGTTGGTTAGTGAACTTGATTTATAAATTCATCTGAAAGTGGATCAAAGTACTTAACTAATTATGATACAGTAACTCCTATGTTACAAAGTAGTTCCTTTAGATAGGAATTCTAAGTCGATTCTGTGAATTTTTAAATAGCCCATTTCAAATAATTATATACTTTTCAAACTGCTTAAACCAAAAACTTATGATAAAGGGGGCTGCAGGAGATGAAAATGTTATTCGTACATAGTCATATTTTTAAATATGATGAACAGGGTATTGCATATTCCGAAGGGAAATTGACTTATAACAGTTGGAAGCGTTATTTAAACCACTTTGATGAATTAGTAGTAGCCGGCCGTGCTGAAAATATTAAAGATAAAGATATAGTGAACTTAAATGTTTCAAGTGGTAGTAATGTAAAACATTATAAATTACCAAGTGTTTCGAAAATAAAAAATCGTTTTAAACTTAAAAGAAAACTCAATAATGAATTAACAGTATTGGTAAAAGAAGCAGATGGGATAATTGCTCGCCTACCAAGTATCCATGCTTCAGAAGCTATAAAATTGGCTAAAAAATATAAAAAACCTTATGCAATTGAATTAGTAGGAGATGTTTATACTTCCTTATGGTATCATGGTTCAGTTTTTGGTAAGGTACTTGCTCCAATATCGTATATTAAAATAAAAAAAATTATAAAAGAAGCACCATATGTATTATATGTAACCAAAAACTACCTTCAAGAAATATATCCAGCTGAAAATGCCCGTTTAACAATTGATTGTTCAAATGTTGAGATTAATATTGAAAATGAAATTATTGAGAAAAGAATGTGCAAAATTCATGAAAAGAAATCGACAATCAAACTAGGACTTATTGGATCTTATTCTTCAAAATATAAAGGAATTGATACAGCAATTAAATCTTTAAAAATGCTTATAGAGGATGGTTTTAATGTTGAACTTTTTATTTTAGGAAGTGGTAACAGCAATTGGATAGAAAAAATGGTTACTGATCTAAAGGTAACCAATAAAGTTCATCTATGTGGCTCACTGCCTGCAGGAAAGGAAGTCAATCATTGGTTAGATAAAATAGACATTTATATACAACCTAGCTTAACTGAAGGGTTACCTCGTGCTTTAATTGAAGCAATGAGTAGAGGATGTCCTTGTGTAGCTTCAAACGTAGGTGGAATTCCGGAATTACTAGATTCAAATATGATTCATGAACCAAATAATGTTAAAAGTTTATCATTAAAAGTTAAATTTCTAATTGAAAATAAAGATAAATTAAATGAACAAAGTATAAGGAATTACGAAGAATCTAAGTATTATTCCGCTGAAAATTTAGCTAATAGGAGAAATTATTTTTGGAATTCATTTAAAGAAAAAGAATTATTATAAAAGGAGTGGGAAATTTTTATGAAAAAGATTTTAGTAACCGGTGCAACTGGTTTCATCGGCTCTCATTTATCAAAAAAGTTATTAACAAACGGATATACAGTTATTGGAATTGATAATTTAAATGACTACTATGATGTGAATTTGAAAAAATCCCGACTTTCGTTGATAGAGGATAAAAATTTTTATTTTGAGAAAACGAATCTCGAAGATCGAGAGAGCATTACTGCTATTTTTGAAAAACATATGCCAGACGCAGTTGTAAATTTAGCTGCTCAAGCAGGCGTACGCTATAGCTTAGAGAATCCACATGCATACATTGAATCAAACATAGTGGGTTTTACTAACATTTTAGAAGCATGTCGCCATAACAAAGTTGAACAGCTAATTTATGCGTCCTCAAGTTCAGTATATGGTGCAAATACGAACCTTCCATTCTCTGTTCATGATAATGTGGATCATCCAATTAGTTTGTATGCTGCAACGAAGAAAGCAAATGAATTAATGGCACATACATATAGTCACTTATATGGCTTGCCTACTACCGGACTTCGTTTCTTTACGGTATATGGTCCATGGGGTAGACCAGACATGGCCTTGTTCTTGTTTACTAAGGCAATTATCAATGGTGAACCTATAAAAGTATTTAATAATGGAAATATGATGCGTGACTTTACGTATGTTGATGATATTGTTGAAAGTATTTTTCGTTTAATTCAACGAAAGCCAGAACCAAATTTAGAATGGAGTGGTAAAAATCCAGATCCTGGAACAAGTTATGCTCCATACAAGGTTTATAATATAGGAAATAACAACCCAGTAACATTGATGGAGTTTATCAATGCTATCGAAGAAAAATTAGGAATTGAAGCAAAGAAAGAGTTTTTACCACTTCAAGCCGGTGATGTTCCGGAAACATATGCGGATGTTAAGGATTTATATCGTGATATCAATTTTAAACCTCAAACGGATATTAAAGACGGAATTAGCAACTTTATTGATTGGTACAGAGAATATTATGGAGTGTGATTTAGAGATGAATAGAAAAATAGCAGTAGTTGGACTTGGATACGTAGGATTACCAGTAGCAGTTGCTTTTGGTAAAACACATCGCATTGTTGGTTTTGATATTAATGAGCACCGTATTAATACTTTAATAGAAGGAATAGATTATACAAATGAAGTAGAAACAAATGATCTCTTAGCAGCTGAAATTGAGTTTACCAATGATGGGTCTAGATTACACGAAAGTGATTTTATTATTGTCGCTGTTCCAACCCCAATTAATGAAAATAAGCAACCAGATTTAACACCTTTACTAAAAGCTTCAGAAACAGTAGGTGCAAATCTATCAAAAGGTACAATTGTTGTATTTGAGTCAACTGTTTATCCTGGGGCAACAGAGGAAGAATGTGTTCCAGTACTGGAGAAAGCATCGGGCCTAAAAGCAGGGGAGGACTTCTTTGTAGGGTATTCACCTGAACGTATTAATCCTGGAGACAAAGAGCATAAATTCACAACAATTACCAAGGTTGTATCAGGACAAAATGAAGATGTATTAGAGACTGTAGCTAGTGTTTATGGATCTGTAGTAGAGGCAGGTGTTTACCGTGCTAGTTCTATTAAGGTAGCAGAAGCTGCAAAAGTTATTGAAAATACCCAACGTGATCTTAACATTGCACTGATGAACGAATTATCCATTATATTTGACCGTCTAAACATTGATACGAATGAAGTATTGAAGGCGGCTGGAACAAAATGGAACTTCCTTAAATTTTCCCCTGGTTTAGTTGGAGGACATTGTATCGGGGTTGACCCATATTATTTAACTCATAAAGCAGAAAGCGTAGGGTATCACCCTGAAGTTATTTTAGCGGGGCGCCGTATTAATGATGAAATGGGTAAATTCATTGCAACTTCCTTGGTTAAACAAATGATTCATAAAAATATGCCTATACAAGGGGCAAGAGTAACTGTACTGGGTCTTACCTTTAAGGAAAATGTACCAGACCTTCGCAATTCTAAAGTAATAGATGTTATTCGAGAACTAGAGGAGTTTGGTGTTGAGGTCCAAGTCACAGATGCCATGGCTGACTTTGGTGAAGCAGTAAAAGAGTACGGGGTCGAATTAATTCCTCATAATCAACTTAAGCCAGCAGATGTGGTTGTTTTTGCTGTAGCCCACGATGATTATATTCAAAAAGGGTGGGAACAATTTAGTCAATTACTTAAGCATGGTAAAGGAATAGTTGTTGATATTAAGAGTGTGTTAGAAAGAGAAACATGCCCTGATCATATTACTCTTTGGAGATTATAGTATGCAAAATAAAAAAGTACTACAAATTTGTGCAATTGATTTGAGTGTTGATGCTCTTTTAAAGCCATTGATACTCAAGTCAATGGAGGAAGGGTATGAGGTACATAACGCATGTACAGATACAGGACGATTTGAAAGGTTAAGAACAGAAGGGTTGACGATGGTAGATATTAAAATCGATCGTCAAATCAACCCTGTTTCTAATCTCAAATCAGTTATTAAACTGTTCAAGTTAATGAAAAGGGAAAAATATGATATTGTCCATGTACATACTCCAATTGCTGCTTTATTAGGTAGGGTTGCAGCCAGATTGGCAGGTATAGAAAATATCATATATACAGCTCACGGTTTTTATTTTCATGAAGATATGTCACCTAGACAATATAAACTTTTTTATTTTATCGAAAAATATGCTGCCCGTATTTTGACAGATTGGCTCCTTTTACAAAGCAGAGAGGATTATGAGCTTGCTTTAAAAGATAAATTCTGTCATAAAGAAAATCGTATACTGCATTTGAGTAACGGTGTTGATATCCATAATAAATTTAACCCTAACCTGAAGTCACTATCGAAAATAAATGAACTGAAATCTAATCTTGGTGTTGAGCAGGATGATGTTGTGTTTATGTTTGTTGGACGGTTAGTAAAAGAAAAAGGAATTTTTGAGCTATTAGAAGCTTTTAAGGGTATTTCCAAAAAGTATAATAATATTAAACTGGTATTAATAGGAAGTCTGCTAGAAAGTGAACGTGACCAAAGTAGTTTTCATAAGATGAAAGAGTTATTAAATAACCCAGGGATTATCCAATTAGGATTTAGAAAAGATATTCCTGATCTAATGGCAATAACAGATGTATTTGTTCTACCTTCTTATCGTGAAGGACTACCAAGATCTATTATTGAAGCAATGTCAATGAAGTTACCGGTTATTGCTTCAAATATTAGAGGATGTCGGGAAGAAGTGTTTAACGAAAAAAACGGTTATTTGGTGAATAAAGGCTCAAGTAAAGAATTGTCTGACAAGATGATCCAGCTTTTCTTAAATAAAGATAAAAGAGTAAAGTTTGGTCACGAGAGCCGAAAAATTGTAGAAGAATTATTTGATGAAGAAAAAGTGATAAATAAACAAATAAATTTATTTAACTATTTAATTTCTAAAAAGAATAAGAGTGATTTTATTGAAAAGACTATTTGATTTTATTTTCTCTTTTTTAGGGCTTATCTTTTTGTCACCCATTTTTTTGATAACTGGTTTGCTTATAAGGTTTAAGCTAGGATCACCTATAATATTTAAACAACAACGTCCTGGAATGTATGGTAAGTCGTTTTATGTATACAAATTTCGTTCTATGACAGACGACAAAGATGAAAATGGAGTACCCCTGCCTGACCATGTGCGTTTAACAAAGTTTGGACAGTTACTCCGCAAGCTTAGTTTGGATGAATTGCCCCAACTGTATAATGTACTAAAAGGTGATATTAGTCTAGTCGGTCCTCGTCCGTTATTAATAGAGTATTTGGGGTTATATACACCTGAGCAAGCGAGACGGCATGAAGTCCGTCCTGGTATTACTGGATGGGCACAGGTAAATGGTCGTAATGCCATTTTGTGGGAGGAAAAGTTCAAATTGGATGTCTGGTATGTTGATAATCGTTCTTTTTGGTTGGATATGAAGATCCTATTTATGACAGTGCATAAGGTGTTTAAGTCTGAAGGTATTAGTCAGAATGGCCATGTAACAATTGAGAAGTTTGAAGGTTCAAAAGGCGGAGATTATTAATGAAGCCAATTATTGTAATCGGTGAAGGTGGCCATAGTAGGGTAATTCAAGATATTATTTCATCTAGTAGAATTTATAAGATTATTGCTATATTGGATGATAAATATAGCGAAACAATAATGGTTAATGATATTTTGTTTGGACCTATCGCTTTTGCGAAGGAACTTATTAGGCGAATGGAAGTAGAGTTTATCATTGCTATTGGTAATAATGCTACTCGTAAAAGGATTGCATGTAGCCTGACAGAAGTAGGAGGGAAGTTTGCGGTAGTCATCCATCCATCTGCTTTTGTTAGTCCTTCAGTGAAAATAGGAGAAGGAACAGTTGTGATGCCAGGGAGTGTAATCAATGCTGATGCAAACATTGGAAGCCATGTTATTATTAACTCTATAGCTGTGGTAGAGCATGATAACAAAATTGGTGACTACGCTCATATTTCTCCTGGTGCGATATTAACGGGCAGTGTACAGGTTGGAGAAGGTTCACATGTTGGGGCAAGTGCAACTGTGATACCTGGGAAAAAGATTGGTAAATGGTCTATAATTGGAGCAAGTGCAACAGTTATAAATGACATTCCTGATTTTGTAACAGCTATAGGATTACCTGCAAAAATAATAAAGCATTTAAACTAATTAGAAGGTGAATTTATGTCTAACCAATCAAGAATATTTCTTTCTTCGCCCCATATGAGCGGAAATGAACAGAAATATATCAACGAAGCATTTGAAACGAACTGGATTGCACCACTTGGGCCGAATGTAGATAAGTTTGAGCGAGAACTAGCGGATTATGTGGGTGTACGCGATGCGGCGGCCGTCAGCTCAGGAACGGCAGCTATTCATTTGGCATTGCGATTACTTGAAGTTGAACAAAGTGATAAAGTTTTTTGCTCCTCATTGACATTTATTGCGAGTGCAAATCCGATAATTTACCAAAGAGCAGAACCGGTGTTTATTGATTCTGAACCTGAAACGTGGAATATGTCACCAGCTGCCCTAGAACGAGCATTTGTTGATGCAGAGATTGATGGCAAAATGCCAAAAGCAGTAATCGTTGTGAACTTGTATGGACAAAGTGCCAAGATGGACGAAATAATGTCGATTTGTGATCATTATGGAGTTCCAGTTATTGAAGATGCTGCTGAATCGCTTGGTGCTGAGTATAAAGGTAAGAAAAGCGGTACATTTGGTAAGTTTGGTATCTATTCGTTTAATGGCAATAAAATCATTACAACTTCAGGCGGTGGTATGCTTGTTTCTAATGATGAAGAGGCCTTGAAGAAAGCTCGTTTTTTGGCAACACAGGCACGTGATCCAGCACCACATTATCAACATAGTGTTTCAGGATATAATTACCGAATGAGCAATATTTTAGCTGGTGTCGGAAGAGCCCAGTTGGAGGTCTTAGATGACCGAGTAGCATCTAGACGGGCAAAGTTTGACCGTTATGTTGAGGTGCTAAGCGGGATTGAAGGAATTAGCTTTAAGCCTGAGCTTGAAGGTACTTTACATAACCGATGGCTTACAACAATTACAATTGATCAGGAAAAGCTTGGTATTTCACAAATTGAACTAATTGAAGCATTAGGAGAAGAGAATATCGAGGCTCGCCCAGTGTGGAAGCCACTCCATTTGCAACCACTGTTTGAGGGTACATTGTATTACCCCTATGAAAAAGATAGAAGTGTGTCAGAAGAACTATTCAATAGCGGAATCTGTCTGCCTTCAGGATCAAATATGACAGAAGAACAGCAAGAGAGAGTAATTGATAAAGTGATAAATGTGTTAAATGGTAGAGCCGGTATCCTTTAACAAACTTATTCTAAAGTTAAAAATTATTTGGAGAAAATCACTTAATCATATAATCATATAATCATATGAATAGAAAAGAAGAATAGCAATCGAAAAATCTATAAAAATTTATAGGATATTTAGTTCAATATGAGAGCTAAGTATCCTTTTTTTAGGATAAGGTAACAATTGTGAATTTTTATTTTGATATATATAAGGCGTGGAACCAAAATATAATTGGAGTAGAAATTATCTGCGAACTGGAATTGTATGTTCATAAAGCCCTAATTCAATTTCACATTAATAATGCATTTGGCATGGTGAACTTTACCGCCATTTAGGGGAAGTCTTTTAATACATTGATAATACCTTCAGATAGATTAACAAATATAGAATCAAAATATCGGAATAAGGATGTATTTTATGAAAAAAATAATCGGTTTATTCTTATGTTTAATGGTCATTATTGTTTTTTTCTATCAACAGAATAATTCTGCTTCTAACCATAAAGAGAAGATATACGTTGAAGATTTTAAAGGGACTAATGATTCTGCTAAGATTCAAGTCGCCATCGATAAAGCAAAGGCCAATAAATTAAAGACGGTTATGCTTGATGATAGGAAGTATAAAATTTCATCACCGATCATAGTTAGGAAAGGTGTTAAGCTGCAATTCGGATACGGAACGAAGTTCATTGTTGAGGGGAACTTCAGGGTGCTTGAACTTGAGCAGAATGCTTCCATTGAAGGTGCATATGTAGCAATAAATGATCCTAAATTTAATTCAGAGGTCATTTACTTAGATGGTAAATATAAATATTATAACACCTGGAACAAAACACAAGTAAAAGATGTAAATATTATCAACTGGTCTGAAAGTAATAAGGGTACAGGAATATCTTTATATGCTGGCGGAAAGGAACATGAGATTTCTTTCGTGAACTTTGAAAATGTTAAGGTGGCAGGAATGGAGACTGGAATAAAGTTAATAGCTGAAAAGCCGCCTTCTGGAAAGGCCTGGATCAACGCTAATCGGTTTATGAATGTATCTTTAGAGGATTGCGTAAACATGATTTACATGGATAGTTCTTTAACCATACCGAATGAGACTAGTGGTAATCAATTTACTAACTTACAGATACAACCTTCAAGCAAAACAAAGAGCATTTTGAAGGTAAGTGGGCAATATAATAAGTTTGAGGGTATGTTCTGGGATTTGGACCAAATCATTCTTCAAAACGATGTTATTGAACTTACGGATAAGAGTATGGGTACCACCATTGACATACCTTCCTTGCCTATGAGTAGAATTTCCGACACAGGTCAAGCAAATATAGTAAATTAATGAGGAATAAGAGTCCATCTCTATTATTCATAGTTGAGATAGTAGTATTCATACCCAAATCTCATTAAAAATATGGATCAAAAGGAAAGTCTAATAACTAAAAAAGTTATAAATTAATAGAAAAAAGCGGCTTAATTTATTTTATGAAATAAGAAAAAGCTGCTTTTTGAGCTTTTTAAGGTTAATATGTTCAAAGTTTCGAAGTGATAATTTGTCCTTGATCATTAATACTCACTTTCCACTTGGTTCCGTTTGGAGAAACCATTGTCACAACTTTCCCTTTTTGGAGTTCTAAATCTCCATATAATGTCCCACCTGTGGTCGATAACCAAGAGGACCCATACTGTAAAGATGATCTTGCAAATATGCGATTAATCCGAAATCGTTTGTGATCTTGGGTATATCCGCTTAGAGTCAGTTTAATTTTGTACAACGTATCGGCTCTTACTTCCGAAATAACAGTGTTTCCTGCATTAAATGGAACATTTTTTGCAACTGTCCAGGGTCCATTTAAGCTCTGTTGATATTCTATCAAAATACGACTTGGGCTTTCATTCCATCCAAAATATATACCCATGCAATTCAGCATTTTAATAGGCTGGTTAGAAAAATCTAATTCAATCACAACAGGTTGAGAACTTGGAACATCAAGGTAATTCACACTTTGTTCATCGAGTAAGTTAAAGCAATTATTAATATTTCCTCCATATGGAGCTTTCCCAGAAAGCTGACGTACGGCGTATCGGACGTTTGCGTTCACTAAGATATCGTCTTGATTCCCAACCAGATGGGCTGTACCTAAGGCAAGAGGAGGATATACTTGAAGGGATTCTTCATGTGGCGATGTGCACCGATTGTATTGGCCACTGTCTAGAATTGATGTAGCTAGTTGGTTTGAAAAGAGGTAGTTGTGATGAGAAGTAGAAGAGAATTCGATGACCAGAGGAGGAGCATCCATACGGTAGGTATCCCATATCACTCCTTCAAAAATATTATAGGCACCCGAGCAACGGATGACTTTCTTTGTTTGACTCCGGCATTGAACTTGGATTCCGGTAAACATATTCCCTGAAATTTCGTACGGTAATTCACCGTTTCCTACAATCTCAATACCATACTGACAACCATCTATAAAAATAGAATGGAAGGAGTTCGCATTAATCCAACACGGGGTATTTATATTTAGAAGCTTTTCTGTTTTTAAATAGATAGCCGTATGGAAGTTTGTGATTTGGAGGGAGCTTGCCTTAAAGAAACTGATGAAATCCCATGCTTTTTCACAGTACAAATGAATGGCTATACCCTGGTACGTTGTTGTACGGTTTATAATATTAATATTGGATATAGTTGTATGATTATGAATTTCTATTTGTTGGGCACCAGAAAGAAAAATGACGGATGAATTAAAGCTATTATCCACGATTTCAATCGTGCCACCTGAGATGGAAGCATCCTTCTGAAGTTCAAAAACTCGGAAATTCCCTTTGATGATTAATGTTACAGTAGGATCAATTTCAAGATGTACATTCGACTTAATGACAATGGGGGAGGAGAGGGTATATTGTTTCTTTCCTGTAATGACAACTTTAGAGTGATTATTGGCAACACAATAATTAATCGTATCTTGAATGGCTGGGGAATTGTCTACCAAATTTGGATTAGCGCCAAAACAATCAATATTAAGAACATCTCTGTTCTGGCAATCTTCAGACAGGTTTAGTGAGTCTGTCAATTTTATAACACTCCTTATAAAGTGATGTTATACAGCATATGTTTGTCCAAAAAAAAAGTATAGGTATAAAAAACAAAAAACAAACGAGTCATCGTTTGTTTTAAATCAATGATAGGTTTCCAGCGTAGAATGAATCATATTTGTAAGGGAAAAGGATTTTTCTACTTTTTGTCTTGCTGTGCTACCCAAGCGTTGTCTTAAACCCTTATCATCGTGAAGTATTCTAATTTTTTCAGCAAATTCTTTTTCTGAATGATGGGAAATGAGAACCCCTGTTTCATGATCCACAACGGCTTCTTTAATGCCGCCTACATCTACAGAAACAATTGGTGTACCTGTTGCCATTGCTTCTAGGACTACCATTGGAAAAACCTCTCTTAAGGACGTAAGGAGCAGCAAGTCCATATTGCAAATAAATTCATAAGGATTGGATGCATTTCCTAAAAGCTTCACTTTAGGGTGTAACTTTAGGTCTTTAATCATTTTTTCAACAAATTCCCGCTCAGGTCCATCTCCAGCAATATAAAACATCACGTTAGGTATATCTTTTAACTCATTAGCTATTTTTAAAAAGAGTTCATGGTTTTTTTCTTTTGATAACCGTGCTAGAATTCCGACATTGAAGGTTTCTTTAGGTTGTAGCTGTTGAAAAGAAAAGTGTTCCACATCCACTCCGTTGTAAATGGTCCGAATAAGTTCCTTCCTTACACCAAACTGAAGTAAGTTCTCCTTTTCGAAATTACTAACCGCAATAATTTGATCCACATACTGATTTAACACCTTTTTAAATAGTAAGGGCGTCATTTTTTCAAGTATGGTTACATTATGTTTGGTATACACCAGCTTGATTTTTCTTCTCGTGATTTTCTTTATTGCGATGGAATATAGTAACATTCTTAAACTATTTGCATGGATAACATCAATTTCTTTTTGGTTAACTTCTTTACTCAGTGTCTTGAGATTTGCGAGGTGATTTTTTAAGCTTAAAGGAATGAATTGATGTTTATTATGAATTTGATTGTACAACTCACCAGTAGCAGCTGCTGAGTAAAACGTCATGTTTTCATCCTTAAGATGGTTTTCTAATTTACAAAAATACATCTCAGCGCCGCCTGTTATGAGTTTATCGGTTAGTAGTAGGACATTGTTCATTTCCTTATTTACCCCCATTTTGTATAGAGGTAGGCCGCGAACCTCTGTTTTTATTGTATGCATGATAGGCATATTTGCTAAAATAATAGTTTGCTTTTACAAAGTTTAATTTTTCTTGGCTCCGTAACAGTTTCCAATATCGGTAAGCAGCCTTTAATTTATTCCTTGAAGTAGAGTTACTAACAATACGATACTTGGATAAAACCTTTTGTAAGCCATGCGCTTGATACCCTTGTCTTAACAGTAACAACCATAATGCCGAATCCTCAGGCTGAATATCGGGCATTTCAATTTGCTTAATTTGTAGCCTATCTAACATCACAGTTAAACAGCCAATCGTTGTATTTCCAATCAGATTATAATAATCTACCGTTTTTGGTGCACTTACTTCAATATCTAGAGGATTGCCTTCTTCGTCCATTAAAGAATAGGAAGTAAAAGAAAAAGCAAGGTTTCCCTTTTGCATAAAGGTGACTTGTTCTTCCAATTTAGTAGGCATCCATAGATCATCGCTATCAAGAAACGCAATATAATTTCCTTTGGCTTCTTTTATAGCTACATTTCTAGCCATAGCAGCACCAACATTTTGAGTTAAAGGTATAAGTTTAATTCGTGGATCGCTTTCTGTATATGATTTAATGACATGAATCGAGTCATCCTTTGATTGATCATCAACAATAATCATTTCCCAGTTAGAATAGGATTGATCTTGGACAGATTTAATAGTCTCTTTAATAAAAGACGAGCTGTTATACGAGGGAGTTATAACGGAAACTAAAGGTCTGCTATCCTTTTTGTTGTTTATCATAAACATCCACCTCTTTTCTTTCATATACGGTAATATATCTTAAAGTAAGTGCTAAAAAGGAAAAAAATGCTTCATTAATCATGAGAGAAAGGGACATCATCTGTATTAAAAAAGCAAAAAGTGTAAGCACAATGAAGGGTTTTTCCTTATGTAATTTAGCCTTAAATAAGGTGATAACGAGCATCAATAAAAAGGAAATGTAAAAAAGAAAACCAATGATTCCTGACTCTACTAGGACTTCTAGATACGTATTGTGAACATATAGCTTTTCATTATGCTCAAATGCGTAGTAATCGGAAAAGTTAAAGGCACCAATACCCAAAAGGGGAATTGACATAAAATAGTTAATCGCCTGACTCCATAATTCAAAGCGGCCACTACCACCATCAGTAGAAAAGTCGGTAATACGACTAGCAATAATCTCATTGAAATCTATTTGAATGAAAGAACCTGCAGCATAGATCCCAACTAGACATAACAGAGAAACAGTCATCATTTTTATTTTTTTTGAAAAATTCGCTAACAGCATGTACAAAATGACCACCAGTATGAGAGCTAGAATTCCACCTCTTGAAAAAGTAAGAAGGGAGGTAATCACACATAAGATGAATCCAATTGAATGCTTGAATCCTTTTAAATTTGTTAAATAAAAGGAAAAAAACAATGTATTAAAAAAAATAAAGATGTTTGGGTCATCAAGCAATCCAATTAATCTCGGATAATCTCGGTCTAATAATAATCCATAAGATGTAACCTCAACACCTGTTGGGAATCTACCCGTCACCTTTATTCCGATGATGTACAATAATAAGCTAATGACGTTAAATATGATCCCGACATTTGCAATGGAATTTTCAATGGCACTTATTGAGGTTAGCTCCAGTATATATCTCATGATGAAATAACAGCCAAGTACAAGTATCACTCCTAGAATGACTCGAATACTTGATTCCGGATACTGTGAAAAAGCGCCACTCAGACAATAGGTGAAATAAAATAACAGCAATAAAATTTCATAATGATAAGGGGTATGAAAGTAAAAATCCCGAAAATACAAGCACAAGAAAATGCCTAGAAAAATCATGTAAATTTTCAATGAAAAACCGATAGACAAATTATATTTACTAAGTGTAATAAAAAATAACAAGAGAAAGACTGGCCACATAGAGGTGTTTTTATTAATTTGCGATCTTTCCATTCTCTTTTTGTCTCCCATCTTGATTTTTCTTTTTTATAAAACCTACTATTAAGCCCTTGATTGGCTTATCTAATAGTAAAATTAAAGTAGAAACTAAAATGATGGTAGATAACATGGCTATAAAAGGGTACTGAGATAATGAGTAGTGTATAAGGATAAAACTTACAGAAAAGAAGAACCCATATGGAATAATAACCTTGGCTAATATCGTTCTTTTTACTGGATTAACCGCGACATAACCAATGAATGATACGATCTCCATAGTTAAAACGGCAAAAGCTGAACCAGCCACTGCATAGCTTACGCTCAGATAATAGAAGGACAACAAACCAATAGCGATGGTTATAAACTGTACGATAGTACGCCGGTTCTGTAACCCTTTTGTTGTGAGGCCGTCCGCAATAGCAATGTTAAAGCCTTGTAGGACTATAATAAAGGACAATATTTTTAAAGGTAGCACCGCTGCTCCCCATTCGTCTCCGAATAAAATAGTGACGAGATATTCAGCCAAATAGAATAGGGATATGGTCATACACATACCGGTATAGGACATAATTTTCATTTGTAGAATATTTAATCTAGTATGTTCCTCCAACTCGCCACGGTTGTATCGCTTAAATAAGAGGGGGAAAAATGCGCCTGCAATAACTCCTGGTATTTGGTATAGAGCAGAAGGAATCCGATAAGCGACTGCAAAGAGACCAACAAGCGTTAAAGGCAGTGTTTTTTCTAACACTAAGGGACCTAATTGAGGGGTTAACATAATAAATAACCCACTGATTAAAAACGGACTAAGATTTGTTAATAATTGTTTTTCAAAAGGAGATTTCCATTTTAAATCCGCTTTACTGAGAAGTAAATATAGGCTGTATAGGCCTCCTACTAAATAAGAAAATCCATATAAAAATGTTGCTAGATGGACATCCACTTTTAAGCCCATACTCACCGTGGTTGAAATGATTAATGCAATGGCTGAGAAGATTTTAATGGACGCGATAAACTGCATCCTTTCCGTTAATTGAAAATAGGTGATTCCTATACTTTGTATCGCCAAACCAATGACCATGGGAATCATTAAACTATAAATCATATAAAGAATTTGTTGTTCTTGATAAAGGACATGAATGCCGACAGAAAATACAATAAATGCTAAAAGCAAACATACAACCCGGATCTTAATATAAGAAGAAAATGTAGTACCTAAGTTTCCTTTCTTCGACCCTTCTCGAAGGAAAGTGTTACTAACTCCGAGGTCTGTGAAAAAGTTCATAATCATAGCTAGAGCTAGAGCGACACTAAAAATTCCATAATTTTTTGAGTTAAAATAATTGGCTAATAATATGAGTGTAATTGCATTTAAAACATTAGATAGAATTGTACTGTAAAATAAATGGATAATATTTTTAAAAATAGAATTTTTCTTCTTATTCACGTGTTTCTATCCCCATTTTATGACGATATAGTAGTTGGATTGAGTTGTGGTACAGGTGATTTATCTGTAGTTATAGTAGACTGATTTTGTTTAAGGTAATAGTCATATGTATTCGCAAGTCCCTTTTCAAGCGAATAAACGGGGTGCCAACCCAATTTTTGGATACTCACTTTGTTACATAGTAAACTATCTTTGATGTCTCCATTTTTGGCTGGTTGATAAATAGGGGATAAATCATGTGTGCCAAATGATTGAATAATCGAGAATAATTGATTGATACTTGTACTAGTAGTTGATGAAACATTAAATGTTCCACTTCCATCAAATTCTAACGCTTTTAGATTGGCATTTGCTACATCTTTTACATAAACAAAATCCCTTGTTTGATAACCATCACCATAAATAACAGGCCGCTTATTGTTAATGACAAGATTTGTGAAGATTGATATAACACCGCCTTCACCACTTGCTGTCTGTCTTGGACCATACACATTACTGTAACGGAGGTTCACATAGTCTAAATCATATAATTCTTTTGCAAGCTCTAGATAATCTTCAGCCGTTTTTTTTGAGGCACCATAAGGTGATAAGGGATGAGTATCATGCGATAAGGTAATTGGCATAACATTAGAGTTTCCATATACAGCCGCTGATGAGGCAAATACAATCTTTTTAACTTTATACTTGTGAGAAAGCTTAGCAATATTTATGGTTCCCATGATATTGATCTGCGCATCATTCGTAATATCTGAAATTGATTGTTGTACACTAACTTGTGCAGCTTGATGAACGACATAGTCAGGCCTAAATGTTTCCATCGCCGTTTCTAGTGAGCCTTCATCTTCTACATCTCCAAAGAAGGGAATGACTTTTGAATGGACATTCTCGGTAGATCCGGTAGATAAGTTATCATAAACAGCCACTTCATAATTATTACGAATTAATGTATCCACAATATGAGACCCAATAAAACCAAATCCTCCGGTTACTAGTACTTTATCCATTTTTCAAAACCCCTTTTAATCGATTATCTAGCTCCATTACCAGTAAATACAATGGCCACTGTTCGAAACAAAATCTTGATTTCCATAGCAAGTGAGCGGTGTTGAATATAATATAGGTCGAAATTCAACTTCTCTTTGGGTGATAAATCATACCCCCCATTTACTTGGGCCCATCCAGTTATGCCTGGTTTAACAAATAAACGATTTTTAAAGCCAGGCAAAAACTTATCAAATTCCTTATAGAAAAACTCTCTTTCAGGCCTTGGACCAATGAGTGACATATCTCCTTTTAAAACATTAATAAGTTGAGGAATTTCATCAATGCGGGTTTTTCGTATAAATGCTCCTATTCTTGTAACTCTAGAATCTTTTTCACTTGCCCATTGTGGCCCGTTTTTTTCGGCATCTAAACTCATGGAACGTAATTTAATCATATTGAAAGATATCCCATTTAATCCCAGTCGTTGTTGACAAAAAAAGGGGGAACCAGTTGAGTCAATAGGGATAAGAATACAGAATAAAACTAAAATAGGTGTTAAAAGAAGTAACATAAAAAATGAAATGATAAAATCTATTGAACGCTTTAAAGTAAAATATGATGATGTCGGTATCGGGTTTATCAGTATTTCTTCCTGTCCATCAACTCTAATCTTTGAATCCAATGGTTACCCTCCTTTATTCATGAAATGATCATTGTACCGGTTATTTCATGTTTGCCCCTTTCAAATTGTGTTTTCACATTCACAATCTTTTCTAACTTATCTCTTCCTTCTTGTATCGCTAAAATAATGCCATCACAATGTTTCGCTAGAATTTGTGCATCAGGTTTGTTTATACTATCTGAAGTATGAAATAGAATAATATCAAAATGCTCTTTCCACTCCTCAATTAATGAGGGAAGGGTCTCTAAAGTTAATAATGTCGTTGGCTCATACTGGACTTCACTTGTGGGTAAACAGAAAAGACTATCCTTTATATGTATAGCATGATCCCTATTTTTGGGGTGCTCACCTAAGAGCAAGTTGGTCAAACCAAATGAATTATCGATATTAAACACATGATGTAGAGAAGGTTGGCGAAGATTAGCATCCACTACCAGCACTCGTTTACGCTGTTCAGAAAAGGCAAGGGCTAAGAACGCGGTTGCATTAGCTATATTTTGTGAATGTGTAAGTGATGTAACCATTAATAGTGAATCTTCTTTTTTGAGATTTGATTCGATATTGTTACATATGGAATAAAATTGTTCTTTATTGTTGACATCATTTAGATAAAAGGATTGTTTCCTTGTGAATTTAATAGCCACCATGTTCACCTCGTTCCGTAGAGGATAATGTCTGATAAGGTGTTTTCCGTTTTTTGTTTTTCATTTTTGTATTTAAGTTCACTCTTCCTAACAATGGAAGTCCAAGACGCTCAAGCTCACGATCGCTGTAAGCCGCATCATCAAAGTGTTCTCGAAGAAGTGCTAAACCTATTCCAGCAAAAAAGCCTATTACGATGGAAATGGCTATAATAAACTTTGGTTTTGGAAAAAGAAGTTCTGCTTGTTCCATTTCGTTATCATTAAGAATATTAATCTGTTTTACATTTGCAAACTCTTTAAATTTAGTTATGGACTGAATTGCGACAGCCTGTGCAATGGCTTTAGCTGATTCAGGATTAGAATCTTTGACGGTAATAATAATAATCTGCGAATTATCTCTATTGGTAATGGAAACTTGCTTGAGTAACTCATAACTTGAAGTCTTTAGGTTTAACGAATCTTTAACTCCTGTCATAATTTGTGGGCTTTTAATGATATCCATGTACGAAAGAGCCAACTGTCTGTTTTCTTGCACTTTATTTATGGAAGTTTCCTTTTCTCCCATACTTAAAGATCCTGCCAAAACTTGAGTAGAGTACTGATAAGTCGGTTTCATAATGTACATGGACGAAAAAATAACGAAACCAGTAATACAAAGTGTAGAAAGTATAATGATTAATATTCGCTTTTTTAAGATTCGTATAAAATCTTTAATTTTTACTTTTTCATTCATCAATTTCACCACTTTTTTAGGAATCGTAAAAATTTTGTTTGAGACTCATATTCAATAAATATTTACCTTTCATTTCGCACTATCAGTTTGAAAAATCCCACTTAATATAGGTAAGCTTTTACCCTATTTTTCGTTTTACAGGTTTAGGATTCACGGATATTTCTGTTACTGGTTTTTTTCTTCTCGTAATATACGATCCAAGGTTCATGCATGGTTTTTCAACGAATACATACGCCAATGAAGATAGTAAAAAGGAAAAGAAGAATGAAAACATTAATATTAAGCCGGTAGGCAACTTATCATAAAATAGGTACATGAAGGAGAATAACGAGATGAGATGATACAAATACAGACTATAAGAAATTTTACCGAGAAAAGTAAGTGCTTTAGACCGTAATAATGATGAAAGTTTTAAGGAAGATATGCTCATAATCATAAAGATACAAACACCACACGATACAACATAGTCCCTGAAAATATAATTGTTTAATAAATCTACTTCACCAATTATACCTTCGTACATAAAACAAATAAATGCGATCATCAGTACTACAATTTTTACAGTTTTTTTCATCTTGGAAGTATAGTTAAATAGGTAATGGCGATACTTCGCTAATATTGCTCCCAATAAAAAAATAGTTATGTAGTGGAAACTCAAAAGACTGCTAGTTATGTTCAAATTGGAACCAAACAAATATAAAACCATAGTTGATGAAAAACTTAAAATCATAAACCAAAATAAGGAATATTTGAATTTTTTTCGTATAAATAGAAAAATCAAAACTGGAAATATAATCGAGATTCTCATTTCGTGGACAAGAGACCATATTACATTGTTATAGGCGTCAGTATTGTAACTCCCGATAAACAAAAGATGTTGTAATAATAGAGTCGGTGTGTCTGAAACGGTCCAGGATTTGCTAAACCAGTTACTAATAAACGGCATATCATTATGGCTTAAAAGCATTTTAGCCAATATAGCTATAATTATTGCTACTAGATATGGTAAATAAATTCGAAAAACTCGTTTTATTAAGTATGTAGGATAATGGAATTTCTCATTATTAATAGATAAATACAAAACAAAACCACTTAATACAAAGAATAGAATGACAGACTCATTGCCGCTACTGAAAAAAAGTCTTAGAGGAGTTTCCTTGAATAAATAGAATATGTAGGGACTGCTTGAATCATACCGATAACTTGCATATGATGGGTATATCATCATATAATGCCCAATTAATACAATAAGTGCGACTAATCCTCTTAGTGAGTCTAATTCCTCATATCTACTAGACATATTCCCCCTCCATAAGAACCGTTTTTTTTATAATATAGCATTTGTTCGTTATAAAGTATAGTTAGTTCTCTAAAACAGACAAAGGTAGACAAAAATAGACAAAAAAAGTAAAAAGGTGAACCATGGTATCCTAATCTATAAGCAAATTATTAGGGGAAGTTTAAATTTGAATCTACAAGGAAATTCCGGAAAGCTGGTAAATTTCAATCTTCTTGGAATTTGAATTTAAAAAACTTTAAAGAAAGTGTTACTGACCAGTTGGTATTTAGGGGAGGTTTTATATAAGGGATATACAGTTTTCAAAGTCAGTTTTAAAGTAAATGGGGGACGGAAAAACTGTTTATGTCAAAGGTTTATATATAGTAGTTTTTTTATGTTTAATATATAAAGGAAGAGAATTAGTTATAGCCTGTCATTAGACTAAAGAATATAGACCTTAAGATTATTAAGAAGATATTTGAATTACTTACTAATTAAAACTTTATCGAATAATGTTATAAAGTAATTAATAGTTATCTATTAACAATTGTTAACTTATTAAGTATAATTAATCTCAATATAGTAATTGAAGTAAGGGCGCAAAACCAGAGGTCTAAGGTATTTGCTAGGAGGCTGGTTTACCGCAAAAAGGATGAAATGAATTTATGCCTTTAATTCAAATGAGAGAAATTTGGACACCAATTAAATTAATTGGAGTTAAGCTTTTTAAATAGATAATGGAAGTGTCTTTATCATGGTTTTTAACCACCATCGTAAGAAGATTACGTAAAATGTTCAATACTCTTGAGAAACGCAAACCTATTGAAAAGTAGGGACGCAAAATTACAGGTCTAAGGCTATGCTAAGACGGCTGTGTTACCACAAATAGGGTGAAAAAGAAGATATGCAGAAAAAAATTGATGCAGAATGGATTATTTTAATTTTGGAAGCAAAAAGTGTAGGGGTTTCCATTCAAGAAGTGCGAGAGTTTATTCAGAATGAACAGAACTTGAATAATCAGCCCCACAAGAATTAGAATTAGATAAACAAAAATATATATATACTTTGGAGGGCTGTTATTCAGCCTTTTTTTTTATGAACTGGATTCTTCTGTTATCTTTTGTTATAACTTAAAAGCTTGCGGATGAAGCGATCTGCTATCAACAAAATTAGTCATTTGCGTGAGCTGATACCTAAGAGTTTCTAATAGATTAGCACAATATATTGTTAGTTCCCTATAGTATTGTTCGGAAATTGTAAGTACCAATATTTCTATAGAATATTTGGATATAATTAGATATTTTTCCGACTAGAATGTTCCGGCTCTAAGACTTTTCAACAAGTAGTAAAATATTTAATAAAAAATCAGGATAATAAGTATATAGTACTATTGTAAGCGTTTTCTCATTGGATTAATATGAAGAAGGTAGTGAGTACAAAGAAGTGGTATTATTTAAGAACAGTAAATGGTTTAAACAAATTGTAGCCCTAAAAACAGTTCTTTAGCAACAGATAAAGATAGAAAACTTTTTAGTGATGGATGAAACCTTGGACAGTTTAATAGGGTAATTGGTATATTGGAATATTTTGAATTAATGTATTTTGTATGATTTATAGTAGACTATAAAGTGACGAATAGATATAAATGCCCAACAAAAAAATAGTGAATAAAACAGTTAATATTTTTGTGTATTTGACGATACTATACTATAAAGAAAAAGCTAAAAGGACTTCGCAGAGGGCGATGTCAAGCTGCCATCAAAATACAAGGAGAATTTGATGACAAAAAATAAATATATTACGTTCGAGGAAGTTTATGAAAAGAAAGAAAGAAGCAAGAAAATTTTTATTGGGTCTTATATTACTATTACTTTAATCTTGATTTCTTTATTGACTTTTTTTCTTGGTCGATCATAAGGGTGTTTATCAAATAGGGCTGAGAGATCAGTCCTTTTTGATTTCTTTTTCTTTTGTTTTTTACACCTAATGAACTACATATTTTCAGCTGATGATATTAATAATCCGTCAGTTATGAACTTTTTGTGATTATTCTATTAATATTTCTTTAAAAATTCTGATTTTACCCTTTTTGAATTTATTTCCGCTTGCCAATACACTTTTTATATGTGATTATCAATTAAAAGAGCTATATTCCTTATTTTAGAAAAATAGGTTTAGTACAACTGTTTTACATAGAGGCTCTATTCAAATTGGAGTGGATATTCTAATGGATTTTATTGATATATTAATAGATACGTATACAAAAGGCGAGTTTCAGCAGGATGTTACAGTAAATGATCTTGTGGAAGATCTTAAGGAAAAACTAAGCGGTATCATTGAGGAACATGATAGAATATGATCCGTAAGTTCCGTAAGTGGTTAATCCCAGCTTTGTTCGTTTTATGGGCCATGTTAATCTTCTTTTTTTCCTCACAGACGTATGAGGAGCAAAGGATTTCTCCCTTTTTAGGACAGTTAAATACCCCGTTTTTGTATGAAAAACTCGGTGGTATTTCATTTATGTATGGTGGGCTTGAGGTGAGTGTTCATACAGCTGGAGTGGCTGGGTTTTTGGAGTTTTTTATTCGTAAGGGTGCCCATCTTATTATCTTTTTTGTGTTCGGTTTTTTGACGATTAGTGTTTGGCGCACTTTTGTAAAAAACGGCGTTATTTCGTCTTTAGGTGCTCTTTTGTGTGTCCTTTTTTATGCTAGTGCGGACGAACTGCATCAAAAATTCACAGGTGGACGTACCCCCTTGTGGCAGGATGTTATGCTTGATACGTTTGGTGGATTACTAGGTATTTTATGCTTTTTTATAATAAATCGACGGCGAAAGCGTCATTGAATGATTTCCCCTTTATCCTTCAACTCCTTATAAATAAGAAATCTCCCATGAAACCGTACCCATACAATACTTAAGAAGTATGTCTAACAACATGCTTCTTTTTTATCGTTTATCCCATATATATTATAGCAATGACCTTTGTGAAGGTGATGAAAGATGAAAAGACAAAATAAGAGTCCAAAAGGAATATTGGCAAGTATGCTCCTAGTTTTAGCTGTAGGAGGTTGTATCTTTTTTCTTTGGCCGAGTGGCCCTGTACGCTTGGTGGAGGATTTTTATGAGTATGAGAGTGGGGCTGAGTTCGGGAAGTCATGGGATTTATTAAGTTCTGAAATGAAGCTGCGGTTCCCGAATCGAGGCGATTATGTGCAAAATCGGGCCCATGTTTTTATGTCGCATATGGAAGTGGAAACCTTTCAGTATGATGTAGGTCGATCTAAGAAAGTGAAGAACTGGAGCCTGGCTAAGGATGGAAAAGTGCATAAAACTGCCTATATGATTCCTGTAACACAGGTCTTCGATTCTCGCTTTGGCGTGTTTACAATAGAACAGGATTGCTATGTGGTAAAGGAAAAAGACGAATGGCGTTTGTTATGGGATTATCGTTTTGAATAGATTCCTCTCCTTTTTCGAGGTTTAAGATTCTTTTAATTATTGAAAATGGAGAGGGTATATACCTAGGAAATCAACAGTTTTCCTTCTCATGAAACATATTTCATTTTAGAGCGATCACTGATGGCTTTCAGAATAAACATTTTGTCCTGTTTGCTTAGCATTGTCCAACTACCTGCCTTGATTTTCATACAATTCACTCCTTTTATGATTGTTATAGAATATGAAGGATATTTAACATAATTTCGTGTCCAAAGAATAATAGTGTCTAGTGATAAAAAAGGTTCAAGTAGAAGAAAGGAATATTCAACTCATACTAGATTATACCGTCTTTTTGCGCCTAATAAACAACAAAGATTCCAACAAATCTCTACAATTGATGTCCGTTTTTTGTCAGAATATTGGACGAAGAAAATGAAAAAGCTGTCTGGATGCGGGTCCAGACAGCTTTTTTATTATTTATTATTTTATGGCTAAATGTTCTTTTAATTCGGTTTGAACTTTTTCTTGTTCTTCTTCCGACACAATATAATAGTAGATTCCGTCGATTTTCGTTCCAGTGCCATTAATGGATGATTCGGAAATGTCTTTGCTTGCGGCCCGGTAGTTCTTTTGGATGTCCATCATGTCATCAAACGTCAAATTTGTCTGAATATTTTTACTTAGTGCACCGAAAACTTCATCGTATTTCGTCAAGGATGAAATGCTTGCGCCTTCCTTGATAACAGCCTCGATAATGGAGCGTTGTCTGGATTGACGGCCAAAATCACCATTCGGATCATCATGTCTCATTCGTGCATAACTTAGCGCATCTTTCCCATTAAGGGTAAGCGTACCTTTTGCGAAATGAACACCATCAGAGCTGAAGTCCAAATTATTTTGCACAGTCACACCGCCGACTGCGTCAACGATATCCTTAAAGCCTTCCATATTGATCTTCATATAGTAGTCAATCGGAATATCGAGGAAGTTCTCGACAGTATCCATTGACATTGCCGCGCCGCCAAATGCATACGCGTGGTTGATTTTATCCTGTGTACCGTGTCCGACAATCTCGGTGCGTGTATCACGCGGGATGCTCAGCATTTTAACCGATTTCTTTTGTGGATTAACGGTTAAGACGATCATTGTATCAGAACGGCCTCTGTCGCCATCTCGTTCATCGACACCGAGCATGAGTATAGAAAAGGGCTCCTGATCTGATAGGGCAAGGTCCTTAGTTCGTTTATCCGTGTTACGGTCTATGGGCGTATGCATCGTTTCTACAGTTTTTGTTAGGGCATTCCATACGGAGAAGGCAAAGGCCCCACCGCCTAATATAATAAGAAGGACGACAATTCCGACTACTTTCAGCCATGTCCGTTTCTTTTTCTTCTTTTTTTCGTTTCTCATATCTTACTTCCTTCCTCGTTTTGTAATCACTTAGTCTATTATATTTAATTTCAGTTTAAAAGAATAGTTTATTTTGTTATTTTATAATACCTTTGACAATTTTTGGTGTTACCGTGTACTATGTAACTAACACAGTGGTGAAGGGGTTGAGAAGTTGAATTCATTTAAAGGTTTAATGAAAAAGGAGTGGCTGATTGGGAAAAATGCTCTGCTCTGGCTGTTGGTTGTACAGGGGGGGTTAGTGTTTATTTCTTTTTTAGCATCCAGGTATTGGGAAGTTGCAGGTCTTTTTTATATGTGCACATGGTTGATCATGATTATGCAACCGTTTATTATGGTCTCTCTGATTTTTGGATGTTTGAATTCTGACGGGAAGACACAGTTATGGATTTACAATCCTCAGTCGTCGGCAATTTTGCTTGGAAGTAAATTATTGACGAGTGTTCTGTTTCAAATGGTTTCGCTTATTTTTTCCTCCTGTCTTATTTTTGTGGCATCGACGATACCGGTGAGTTATTTTCAGGCAGACTTTCAGGTGGAAAATAAGTTGGGAATAATGGGCTTACTTAAGATAGACGCGTTTATGTTAACAGTTAGTATTTTAATTGCCGTGTTTTTACTGTTTTTATGGGTGGTATATCATGCGCTCGCCCGGTTGCATTCTATTAAACATCTTCGTTGGCTGTTTGTTTCTGTTCTATGTTTAGGGATAATTATGCTCCGGAATGAGATTGTAAATACGGCATTTTATCAGAAGCTAGATGATATATGGTTAATACCTGCGATGAGTGGTTCTTCAATGAATATGTCTGAATTCAAGTTGGAGCTTTATCTAGAAGGCGGGGGGGATATTTCACTTTTAACAAGCGGGTTGGATGTTATTGGATTAGTGCTATTGTTTCTCGCAGCATGTTGGCTGCTAGACCGAAAGATTGAGGTGTGATTGATGTCAGAGGATTTTCATGCATCAAAACCAATTTATTTACAAGTAGCCGATCGAATTTGTTATTCGATTGTGCGTGGAGAGATAAAAAGCGGCGAAAAACTGCCATCAGTTCGCGAAATGGCTGTTGAGATGGGGGTCAATCCGAATACGATTCAGCGTACCTACGCCGAGATTGAGAGGGATGGAATTGTGGAGACGAGAAGGGGGCAAGGTACATTCGTTAAAAATGATCCGGAGTTGATTGCTTCACTGCGTACCCGGATTCAAACAGAAGTTATTGAAACGTTCGTTGAAAACATGAAAGAAATCGGCTTGTCCAGAACAGAAATGTTGGCAGCAGTACAGCAATTTTTGATGAAGCAGGGGGAAGCAGAATGATAATTGAACTGCGTGAAATAACGAAAAAGTATGGAAGAGTCGTTGCCCTGGATAATGTTTCGCTCACGTTTGAAGTGGGGAAGATATACGGGGTGTTAGGAGCGAATGGAAGCGGTAAGTCGACCTTGCTCAAGCTGATTGCTGGTCTGGCGAAACCGGATCATGGTGTTGTGACGGTCGAAGGAGTGGCGGTGAGCAGGAGGATTGCCGCGGCAGTCTCTTATCTAACTGAGATTGATTTTTTCTATCCTAATTTTACGGTGGGTCAGTATATTGATTTTCATGCATCGCAGTTTGCTGATTTTAATCGGGATAAGGCAATCGAAATGCTGGCATTCATGAAGTTGGATGTCCGGAAGAAGGTACGCTCGCTGTCGAAAGGTAATCGGGGTCGGCTTAAATTAGTGCTCGCTCTGTCACGGGATGCTCCGGTCGTGCTATTAGATGAACCATTTTCAGGGTTGGATGTTATGGTCCGCGAGTCGATTGTACGTAGTTTGCTGTCTTATATCGATTTTGAAAAGCGAACGGTTATCATCACGACTCATGAAATCGAGGAAATCGAGAATATTCTAGATGAAGTCATTCTGATTAAGGATGGCCAGATCATGGCCAAGGAAAATGTCGAGGACCTCCGCGAAAGTAGTGGGAAATCGGTGGTCGGGTGGCTGAAGGGACATCATAGGTAAATATGAAGGGAAAATAATCATGTAGCTTCGGAAAAGTTTCCGAGGTTTTTTTGTTTGAAAAAGAGAAGGCCTTTGAATCTAATTAAAATAGATTACTTGAAAAATGGGCGGTTAAACAAAGTCCCTATTAGAAAGAAGGCGCATATATATGCAGTACGGATATCATTAAAGTATAAATAACTATTGGAGGCTAAAGGAAAAATGGCAATTTCAAATGAAAGTAATTCAACTGAAAACACATTAAACGAGAGTAGTTCGACTGAAAGCTCATCAAACGAGAGTAGTTCGACTGAAAGCTCATCAAACGAGAGTAGTTCGACTGAAAGCTCATCCGATGAAGGTGAGTGATTCTCGAGAAAATTCTTGATGAAGTCATTCTGATTAAGGATGGCCAGATCATCGCCAAGGAAAATGTCGAGGACCTCCGCGAAAGTAGTGGAAAATCGGTGGTCGGGTGGCTGAAGGGACATCATAGGTAAATTGTATGACTCCAAATTAGTATTTGGAGTTTTTTTTATTGTGAAAAAACGTATTGGTTGCATCTAAAAAAAACCAAGAGAATGCATCGAATAATAAAGGAAAGACCGATACCGTGAAAGTGAGTAGTTAAGGTGAACAACTCAAAAGGTGGTGTGTTTGCTAAATTAACGGTAAAGGGGAAAGGAGTGACATCTTCCATTAAGCAACTCGGTAAAAAATCAGGAAAGGTCTATGTGACAGTTACAAAATCTGGGCAAAAGGAAAGTGCCCGTGTGCTCATATATGAAGGAAAAATAATAATGTAGCTTCGGAAAAGTTTCCGAGGTTATTTTTTTGTTTGCAAGGAGAAAAGCGCTTGAATCTTTTCTAGGGGAACGAGGATTTACTTTAAAATGGGTGATTAGCAGAGTCCGTATTAGAAAGGAGGCGCATATATATGCAGTACGGATATCATTAAAGTATAAATAACTATTGGAGGCTAAAGGAAAAATGGCAGAGACTGTTAGTTTACCGTACCTTGAAGCTTTGAAAGGTAAATTTGTGAAAGTGTTTAAAGGCGGGCCGGATTCTAGAGAAGGCAAGCTATTAGAAGTGAAGGACGATTATATTATTCTTCAAACAGAAGATAATCAATTAGTTTATTATGCCAGTCAGTATTTGAAAATGGTAATCGGGCAAGCGAAAAAAGCAGGTGTTGATGTTTTAACGGTAGATGAAGCGCGTGTTTTTCCAAATACTTATTTGGGATTATTGGAAACACTTGTCGCTAGCTCCATTAAAGTGAATGGAGGAGGGCCAGAATCAAAGATTGGCCGGGTTTTAGATGCAAAAGAGGAGTTTTTAGTGTTATCCACCGAGAAGGACGGGCTTGTCGTATTCCCGTTATCAAACGTTAAAAATGTAACCATCTTGGAAAGCCAATCTAATGATGATTCATCTGAGGTTACCTTTTCGGGTGCAATTACACTTAATGACGTCCTATCCTTGCTTATCCACAACTGGGTTTCGATTAATACCGGCGGACCTGAAAAGGTAGGCGGAGTACTGGTTGAAGTGGCAGACGAGCACGTCATTGTTGTCAAAAATGAAGAAATATTTTATGTTACCACCGAACAAATCAAAGTTTTGTCCTTAGCAAAGGATGAGGATGAAAATAGTTCAAACAACGGCTCAACAGAAAACAGTAATTCAAATGAAGGATCAACAGAAAACAGTAATTCAAATGAAGGCACATCAGAAAACAGTAATTCAAATGAAGGATCAACAGAAAACAGTGATTCAAATCAGAACTCATCAGAAAACAGTAATTCAACAGAGAGCTCATCATACGAAAGTGATACAACAGAAAGCTCATCATACGAAAGTGATACAGAAGAAAGCTCATCATACGAAAGTGATACAGAAGAAAGCTCACCATACGAATGTGATACAGCTGAAAGCTCATCATACGAATGTGATACAACAGAGAGCTCATCATACGAAAGTGATACAACAGAAAGCTCATCATACGAATGTGATACAACAGAAAGCTCATCATACGAAAGTGACACAACTGAGAGTTCATCATACGAAAGTGGTACAGAAGAAAGCTCACCATACGAAAGTGGAACAACTGAAAGCTCAGAAGAAGAAGGTACAACAGAAAGCTCATCAGAAGAAGGCAATCCAACAGAAAGCCCATCAGAAGAAGGCAATCCAACAGAAAGCTCATCAGAAGAAAGCAATCCAACAGAAAGCCCATCAGAAGAAAGCAATCCAACAGAAAGCCCATCAGAAGAAGGTAATCCAACAGAAAGCTCATCAGAAGAAGGCAATCCAACAGAAAGTTCATCGGATGAAAGTAGTTCAAATGAAAGCTCATCAGAAGAAGGCAATCCAACAGAATGCTCATCAGAAGAAAGCAATCCAACAGAAAGCTCATCAGAAGAAGGTAATCCAACAGAAAGCTCATCAGAAGAAGGTAATCCAACAGAAAGCTCATCAGAAGAAGGCAATCCAACAGAAAGTTCATCAGAAGAAAGCAATTCAACAGAAAGCTCATCGGAAGAAGGCAATCCAACAGAAAGCTCATCGGAAGAAAGTAGTTCAACAGAAAGCTCATCGGAAGAAGGCAATCCAACAGAAAGCTCATCAGATGAAAGTAGTTCAATTGAAAGCTCATCGGAAGAAGGCAATGCAACTGAAAGCTCATCAGATGAAAGTAGTTCAACTGAAAGCTCATCAGAAGAAGGCAATTCAAATGAATGCCTTATCGAGGGATTTGGTACAATTGAATTCTCAACAGAAGAAAATAATTTAAATGAAAGTCCAGCTGAGGGTGAAGAGAGTGTCGGTCCTGAGGGTGAAGAGAATGTCGGTCTTGAGGGTGAAGAGAATGTCAGACCTGAGGGTCGTCGTCGTCGTGTAAATATATTTAAGCAAATGTGGCTTGAAAATATGATTAAAGCAGCGAATGGTACCTATAAATATAAAAAAGAAGAAGATTGACCATACAGGTACAGCAACCAACAAAGTTGTTGTGCCTTCTTATGAAAAGTGGACATGCCGCTAGTGCTCGTAATGGAAAATGTATTCTATTACTCTTAAAAGTGTAATCCTTTTACTGGTTACGAGGAGCGATTTTACTGCGGCTACAAGCGCGTCGATAGCAGTCCAAATTGGTCTAAATTAAATGCTGTAAAGATCATCGGGATAGAATTGAGAGATTGAAATGTTGTTTCTCACTGATGAAACCCTAACACAGTTATGACTAATTTCCGGAAAAAATTGGCCAAGCAAGGCAATTCAAATGTAATTTAGCTAAGTGTTCCGGTTACAAAATAAGAAAGGCTTAGTCTTAGTGTTTAACTGACAGTTTTACATCCTGCCTGTGGATGATTTGGACAAAATGGCTTATTGGTGGGATTTGAGTTTTTTAAACAATAAAATAGAAAGGTGGTCACAACTTGTTATCTAAAAATATTGGTCAGTATATTGAACTAGAACTCTCTGGAAATATTCAAGTAGTTGGGATTTTAATAGAAGCAAGTTCGGACATTATTGTCCTGTATACGGGAAAAGTGTACCGCTACATTCCATTAAGGCACATTAAAAATTTTTCCTTTCCAATAACGGATGAGGAGATTGAGATGGGGGTAGATCCAGAAATCAGTGAGACGTCGTTCCGCAAATTGTTGATGAACGCGAAGGGCATGTTTGTTGAAATTTTACTCGCTAAAACAAATCCGGTCTATGGCTATATCGTGGGCATTATGAATAACTACTTTGTCTTTTATTCACCTGTGTTTAAAACGATGTTCATCTCGATGGATCATTTAAAGTGGCTTACAGTTTGTGATGAAGAAAAAGGGCCGTACGGCTTGAACAAAAGTGAACAACTTCTTCAGGTCTCTACTTTAAGCTGGGCACGGACATTAGAGGAACAGTTAAAAAAGTTAACTAATAAACTGGTCGTGCTCAATTTAGGTAGGCATCCGATGGATATTGGGAAAATCAATCATCTGCAAGACAGCATCATTGAGATGGTGAATGCTCAAGGTGATACGGTTTTTGTCAATATGAGACATGTGAAAAGCTTTCATTTTCCTCAATGAAAAAACTCCGGGTCTGGTGTGATCCGGAGTTATTTCTTTTTCTCAATATTTTCATAGACCGAGGCAAGGGCTTGTTCAAATTTCCCGCTCTTTTTCGGTTTATAATATTTTTTGTTGCGGAGTTTGTTAGGTAAGTATTGCTGCTTCACCCAGCCGTTTTCGTAGTCATGCGGATATAGATAGTCGATGCCTCGGCCGAGATCTTTTGCCCCTTTGTAATGGGCATCCTTAAGATGGTCAGGAACGTCACCGCTATGGCCGCTGCGAATATCAGATAAGGCTGCGTCAATCGCGATATAGGCTGTGTTTGATTTCGGTGATAAGCACAGCTCGACAACTGAGTTGGCCAGTGGAATCCGGGCTTCTGGAAAACCGAGCCGTTCAGCGGCTTCAACTGCAGCGAGGGCTCGCGGGCCAGCCTGCGGATTAGCAAGACCAATGTCCTCATAAGCAATGACGACCAAACGGCGGGCAATGCTGACAAGGTCGCCGGCTTCCACCAAGCGCCCTAAATAATGAAGGGCAGCATTCACATCGCTGCCACGGATTGATTTTTGGAAAGCGGACAGGACGTCATAGTGAGCATCTCCATCCTTGTCATGTGAAAAGCTTTTTTTCTGCATGCATTCCTCGGCAATTTGTAAATCTATAATAATCGTTTCAGACTCGTCAGGTTCGGTGGAAATAACAGCAAGCTCTAGGGCGTTCAGAGCGCTGCGGACATCTCCGTTCGAAGCGGTCGCAAAATGCGTAAGGGCATCAATGCTGACCTCTGTTTTATATTGACCAAGTCCGCGCTCTTCATCATGAAGTGCACGTTCCAGGGCTTTTGTGATATCGCTGATTTCCAATGATTTGAGCTCGAAAATCTGGCACCGGCTACGGATTGCCGGATTGATTGCATGATAAGGATTACTAGTCGTCGCGCCAATTAAGGTAATCATCCCGTTTTCGAGATAAGGCAATAGGAAATCCTGTTTCGCTTTATCAAGGCGATGGACCTCGTCAAGCAGTAAAATCACTTTACCAGACATCTTCGCTTCTGCAGCGACGATCTCCATATCTTTCTTGTTATTGGTTACCGCGTTCAGCGTCCGGAACGCAAACTTCGTACTTCCGGCAATCGCACTAGCAATCGATGTCTTACCAATTCCAGGCGGACCATACAGAATCATTGAAGATAACTGCTTGGCTTTGACCATCCTTGCGATAATCTTTCCTTCACCGACCAGATGCTCCTGTCCAATGATTTCATCAATCGACCGAGGCCGCATCCGGAAAGCAAGCGGTTTAATATTCATTGCGCACCTCTCCTTTTTATATAAGGTATCACAAATAAAGGGTAAAATGCTCTGATTATGCTGTGAATCCAGTTGAATTAGTATTTAAATCGACCTTCAGTGAGAAAATTCGTCCGTGGGTCGGAATAATTCGACCTTCAGTGAATGAATTCGTCCGTGGGTCGGAATAAATCGACCTTCAGTGAGAAAATTCGTCCGTGGGTCGGAATAAATCGACCTTCAGGAAGAAAATTCGTCCGTGGTTCAAACTAAATCGACCTTCAGTGAATGAATTCGTCCGTTGATCAAACTAATTCGACCTTCAGGAAGTTAATCCGTCCGTTGAGCAAGTTAAATCGACCTTCAGGAAAATAATCTGTCCTTCACACCAATTATTTCGTCCTATCCTCAATAATCGAACGTAAAGAGTAAACTCTTCCTTTGGTGTGGCCAGAATGATTTAACTTTAATGAAGTTAATAATTTTTTTGCGCTGGATGGAGATTTGAGTTGGAGGAATTGCCGGAATTCGCTGTTGGTAATGGTAGGTTTAACGAGGCATACATAATCCTGAAGTGCGGAGATGTGGGCATCATGGGAAGAATGCAAACATATGCGGCAAATCCACTTTCTTAATCGCCTCTCCATAGAAAATGCATAGCATTTATGGCAGTACACTCCTGTTTGAAGGGCGTTAATAGGAATTCCATAACCTTCTAAAAGCTTTGGAATATAAGGTGTATGTTCGTCGAGCAATAAAGTAGATATTCTCTTCATATCTCTAGTTGAAAGGATTTTCTTTTTATATTTTTCTTTGAATTCTCCAATTTTTATAAGAATACTATCTTTACGTATCACTTTTCTATTAATATCTCTATTCTCAGCTCGTATTATAGTTGACGAATTGGCACTGACGACTAATGTTTCTACTGGAATGTTGATGATTTTTTTGATTTCAACCATTCTAACAGCTGTTGGCGCTGCCGATTCACTTGCAGAATTGGATCATCAAAAGCTTCCGTTTTTCCATCTGTATTTGTGCGGATAAGTTGATTGAATGTGTTGTCGAAATAGATTTCACCAGCCATGTTTTTCACTTCAATAATTAATAGAAAATAAGAAGTTAGAATAAGGATGTCCATTTGGAAGGGGAAGGGTAATCCGATTAGACGGAGGTCATGAAAGAGTAGATACTCTTTTTCAGGAAGGGCATTTAGAGTTGATAAGACTCTATATTCTCCGCTATATCCAGCTTTGATTTTTTTGATATCTAAGTTTAATATCGGTTGCCTAGCATGATCAGGTGGTAAGCGCCTCATTAGAGCTTCTATCATATGTACTTTTAAAGGTATCTCGCATTCTTTAATAATCATTTAACCACTCCTTATCGATATTTTAATAGAAATATTCTCTATTAATGATAGGTTTCCTGTATTTTTAGTGAAAATAAATGTGTCAAAGAACAGAACTTTCATTTTAAAAAATGAACGTTGGTTTTACAAAGAAGATAATTCGTCCTACATGTGGGATAATTCGTCCTTGAGAGAAGATAATTCGTCCGTCAGCGGAACAATTCGTCCTTGAGAGAAGATAATTCGTCCGTCAGCGGAACAATCGTCCTTGAGAGAAGATAATTCGTCCGTCAGCGGAATAATTCGTCCTTGAGAGAAGATAATTCGTCCGTCAGCGGAATAATTCGTCCTTGAGCTAAGATAATTCGTCCTTGAGCAATATATTTAACTCTTTTCCTACCTCTCCAATTAGGATAATTTGACAAATGAAGGGCGGGTGAATGCATTTCTAGTGGGAATATGCTATAATTTCAACAGAATTTATAAACGGATAAATAATATGAGGTGTATATTAATGAAGATATCTACTAAAGGCCGCTATGGTTTAACGATCATGATTGAGCTTGCTAAACATTATGGAGAAGGTCCGAAAAGTTTGAAATCGATTGCTCAGACGCATAGTTTGTCAGAGCATTACTTGGAGCAGCTGATTGCGCCACTTCGTAATGCAGGATTGGTGAAGAGTGTTCGTGGTGCATATGGTGGGTATGTCCTATCAAAAGATCCTCAGGAGATTACTTCTGGTGATGTCATTCGCGTATTGGAAGGACCGATTACTCCTGTTGAGGGAATTGAGGATGAAGAGCCGGTAAAACGTCAGCTTTGGATTCGGATTCGTGATGCTGTGAAGGATGTATTGGATAATACTACGTTGATGGATTTGGCGAACTACAAGGATACTGGTGAAATCAATTCTTATATGTATTATATTTAAGTGATTAGCAACGCGCCTATTATATAGGCGCTTGCGTTTTTTAATGGAGGCGACAAAAAAGTGAACAGAATATATTTAGATCATGCTGCGACTTCACCGATGCATCCGAATGTGATTGATAAGATGATGACAGTCATGAGCCATGACTTTGGTAATCCGTCTAGTATTCATGCGTTCGGGCGGGAAGCGCGCCATGTTTTAGATGAAGCGCGTTTAAGTATTGCCACAAGTATCGGGGCCGGGCGGAATGAAATTATTTTTACGAGCGGTGGAACAGAAGCAGATAATACGGCGATCATTGGGGTTGCGAATGCGTATAAAGAAAAGGGAAAGCATATCATTACGACAGAGATTGAGCACCATGCAGTATTGCATACATGCCAATTCCTTGAGAAGTCTGGCTTTGAGGTCACATATTTACCTGTGAATGAAGCGGGGCTTATTTCACTTGCCGATTTAAAAGCGGCATTGCGGGACGATACAATTTTGGTTTCGGTTATGTTTGGTAATAACGAAGTTGGGACTATCCAGCCGATTGCTGAAATCGGACAACTGCTTAAGGATCATCAAGCCTTTTTCCATACTGATGCGGTACAGGCATATGGACTGATTCATATTGATGTCCGCGAGTTGGGCGTGGATTTGCTGAGTGTATCAGCGCATAAAATCAACGGACCAAAAGGAATCGGCTTTTTATATATACGCGAAGGGTTAAAGCTGAATCCCCATTTATATGGCGGAGAACAGGAGCGTAAACGCCGAGCTGGTACGGAAAGTGTGCCGGCAATTGCTGGCTTTGCCGAATCGGTTTGGATTGCTCAAAGCATGATGGATAAGAAAACGGAGCAATACTTGCAATTTAAAGACGTATTGCTTGCCGTCTTTGACGAGGCGGATGTACAATATGAAATTAACGGATCTATGGAGCAGTCGCTGCCACATGTGCTGAATGTTAGTTTTCCGGGTACGAATGTTGAATCGATGCTCGTTAATCTGGACTTGGCCGGTGTTGCGGTATCAAGTGGATCTGCTTGTACAGCTGGGTCAATTGAACCGTCGCATGTGCTCGTAGCGATGTTTGGAAAAGGTTCGGAGCGGACGAAGAATTCGATTCGTTTCAGCTTCGGTCTGAACAACACCGAACAGGAAGTTAGGCAGGCTGCTGAAACAACCGTGAAGATCGTTAAAAGATTGGTACAACAATAATTTTTTCTTTAAATAAATGAGGTGACAGAATGAATAAAGCACCACAAGACACCCGCGTCGTCGTTGGGATGTCAGGAGGCGTCGATTCTTCTGTATCAGCCCTGCTATTGAAAAATCAAGGCTACGACGTAGTTGGGATTTTCATGAAAAACTGGGACGATACAGATGAAAACGGAGTCTGTACAGCAACGGAAGATTACAATGATGTGATTGCCGTTTGTAATCAAATCGGTATCCCTTATTATGCAGTCAACTTTGAAAAGCAATATTGGGATAAAGTTTTTACGTATTTCTTGGATGAGTACAAAGCAGGCCGTACGCCGAATCCGGACGTAATGTGTAACAAGGAAATTAAGTTCAAGGCATTCCTTGAGCATGCGGTAAGCCTTGGTGCTGACTATGTAGCGACAGGTCATTACGCACAGGTTGAATACAGAGATGGCGAATATAAAATGCTTCGCGGTGTCGATAATAATAAAGATCAAACGTACTTCTTGAACCAGCTTACTCAAGAACAATTGGAAAAAGTCATGTTCCCACTTGGTCACATTGATAAGAAGGAAGTTCGTGAAATTGCGAAAGAAGCGGGTCTTGCAACGGCAACGAAAAAAGATTCAACCGGTATTTGTTTTATCGGGGAACGCAATTTCAAAGAATTTTTAAGCAATTATCTTCCAGCACAACCGGGTGATATGGTTACGATGGAAGGCAAGGTAATGGGTAAGCATGACGGTTTGATGTATTACACAATCGGGCAACGTCACGGTCTAGGTATTGGCGGCAGCGGCGAGCCTTGGTTCGTTGCGGGAAAAGACTTGAAGCGCAATGTTTTATATGTGTGTCAAGGCTTTGATAACGATGTGCTTTATTCCAATTCCCTGAATGCTGTGAATGTCAGTTGGGTAGCGGAACATAAACCTGCAGCGGAATTTACGTGTACGGCAAAATTCCGGTACCGTCAAGAGGACAGCGGCGTTACGGTGAAAGTATTGGAAAGTGGCGATGTCGAAGTCATATTTGACGAGCCAATCCGCGCGATTACACCTGGACAAGCAGTCGTTTTCTATGATGGTGACATATGCCTAGGTGGCGGTACGATTGATGAAGTATTTAAAAAAGGTGAAAAACTGACTTACGTAGGGTAAAATAATCATGTCCCCAGCTGTGTTTGCGGTTGGGGACTTCTTTTGGATTGTGAACAGCATCGTCTGAATTACACTGCTAGCTTATGCTATACTTTTTAATATAAAAATGGAGCGTGAATGATCATGGATAAAAATCAACAAGGTATTGAGTTTATGCAACAAGGAAAATACGAAGAAGCGGCTAAAGTTTTTAATGAGGCTATAGAAGAAAACCCGAAGGAGCCGGTTGCATACATAAACTTTGGAAATGTACTTACAGCTGTCGGTGAAACGGAAAAAGCCATCAAGTTTTATAAAAAGGCGATTGAGCTTGATGAAAATGCAGCGGCAGCTTATTATTCGCTAGGGAACTTATACTACGAATTAGATTCTAAATTAGTCGAAGCGAAAGATATGTTTGAAAAAGCAATCCGTTTGGGTCTTGAGAACAGCGATGCTTACTTTATGCTTGGATTGACGTTGATGGCGTTAGATCAACCGAAATTGGCTATGCCTTATTTACAGAGAACGGTGGAATTGAGTCCTGAGGATGTGGATGCAAGGTTCCAGTATGCGCTTTGCCTAGCAAATGCGGAACTGTATGATGAATTGATCAATCAATTGAATTTAGTGGTTGAACAGGATCCAGACCATGCGGATGCTTATTATAATTTAGGGGTTGCGTTTGCAGGGTACCGTGAAGATCCGCAAGCTGCGATAACATATTTTGAAAAAGCATTGGAAGCACAGCCAGACCATATGTTGGCGGCACACGGTAAGAAATTGATGGAAGAAATGAATGCTGAATAAATAGACGACATATGTATGGAAGGGTGGGGAGAAGCGTTGAGCCAGCAAGATTCGATGGATTTGTTTGCAGAAGAGAAAATGTTTATGAAAGGAAGTCATTTAGTGACGATCTTTCATAATGAAGAAAATATGTACTCGGTTGTAAGAATCCGTGTGAATGAAACGAATTTGAACTATGACGAGAAGGAAGCGGTCGTCACGGGTTATTTTCCGAGGATGCATGAGGATGAGACGTATATTTTTTATGGAGCAATGAAAGAGCACCAACGTTTTGGTCTTCAATTTCATGTCGAGCATTTTCGAAAGGATTTGCCCCAATCCAAGGAAGGAATCGTCAGTTATTTATCTGGTGAACTGTTCAAAGGTATTGGGAAAAAAACAGCCGAAAGCATTGTCGAAACACTCGGGGAGAAGGCAATTTCTAAAATTCTGGCTCAGCCTTCCATACTTGATGATATTCCGAAGCTATCCGGGGAAAAGGCGAAGAGTCTCTATGATACTTTAGTCGAACATCAAGGTCTGGAACAGGTAATGATTGCTCTTAATCAATATGGCTTTGGTCCACAGCTGTCTATGAAGATTTATCAAATGTATAAGCATGATACAATCACCATGGTTCAGGGAAATCCATATAAGCTTGTGGAGGATATCGAAGGAATTGGTTTTGGGCGAGCGGATGAGCTTGGGCATCAGCTCGGCATTTCCGGTAACCATCCTGATCGTATCAAGGCTGCGTGCTTATATACACTAGAATCACAATGTCTGCAGGATGGAAATATCTACATAGAAGCTGAGCAGCTGTTGGAAGCTGTCAAGCGGCTGCTTGAGGAGAATAAGCGCGATCGAATTGAGTTCACAAACATTTCCTCGGAAATAATCGAATTAACGGAGGCGGGGAAAATCGTTGTCGAAGATCAACGAATTTACCTGCCATCTCTTTACTATTCTGAAAAGGGAATTGTTATGAACATCAAGCGGATGCTAGCACAAACTGAGTATGAAGACCAGTTCCCAGAATCGGAATTTTTACTGGCACTTGGTAAGCTGGAAGAGCGTCTAAATGTTTCCTATGCCTCAGCTCAAAAAGAGGCGATACAAACAGCCCTGCAGTCGCCTATGTTGATTTTGACGGGTGGACCTGGTACGGGGAAGACAACGGTTATCAAAGGGATTGTCGAGTTATATGCCGAACTTCATGGTGTATCTATGGACATTAACGATTATAAAAAAGAGGGCAGCGATCCGTTCCCATTTGTGCTTGCGGCACCTACTGGACGTGCAGCGAAACGCATGGCTGAATCGACGGGTCTTCCCGCTGTTACGATTCACCGCTTGCTCGGATGGAACGGAAGTGAAGGCTTTTCCCATGATGAAGATAATCAGTTAGAAGGCCGCATTGTCATTATTGATGAGGTTTCTATGGTGGATACGTGGTTAGCTCATCAATTGTTTAAAGCTTTGCCGGAAAATTGCCAAGTGATTTTAGTTGGTGATGAAGATCAGCTGCCTTCAGTCGGACCGGGACAGGTGCTAAAGGATTTGCTTGCTTCGAATTGTGTGCCGACTGTCAGTCTTGAGCATATTTATCGTCAAGCGGATGGTTCATCAATCATTGAACTGGCCCATGATATAAAAAAAGGCCGGCTTCCAAATGATGTTACGAAGCAGCAGGAAGATCGATCGTTCATTCGCTGTAAGACTGACCAAATCGCTCAGGTTATTGAGAAAGTTGTTGCGAATGCCAGGACGAAGGGCTTCACTGCCAAAGATATTCAAGTGCTGGCCCCAATGTATAGAGGACCTGCCGGGATTGATGCGTTGAATAAAATGCTGCAAGAAGTGTTTAATAGCAATGTGAATGAAAAGCGGAGGGAAATCAAGTTTGGAGACGTGATCTACCGAACGGGAGACAAAGTGCTTCAACTGGTGAACCAGCCGGAAGAAGGCGTCTTTAACGGTGATATGGGTGAAATCGTATCAATTTTGTTTGCGAAGGAAAATACTGATCATGTCGATAAGATCATTATATCGTTTGAAGGCATTGAAGTAACTTACACGAAGCAGGATTTGAACCAGATTACCCACGCGTATTGCTGTTCAATCCATAAATCGCAGGGAAGCGAGTTTCCCATTGTGATTTTGCCTGTTGTAAAAAGTTATTATCGGATGCTCCGACGTAATCTATTGTATACAGCGATTACCCGAAGCAAGAATTTCTTGATACTTTGTGGTGAAGAAGATGCTTTCCGTTTAGGTATCGAGCGCAATGATGAAATGCGCCGGAAAACTACATTACTTGAAAAACTTCGTGAAACTTTGAATGATGAAGAAATGCCAGCCGAATCTGCAGAGTTGCCATTGCAAGAGGAAAGTTATTTTGACATACTGATGCATGAAGATCCGATGATTGGGATGGGTAATGTCACACCTTATGATTTTATGTAGGTGGAGATTAATGTCTGGTTCTTTACCTGGTTTGGATAAATTTTGTTTAAAATTCATAGTTTTAGTGGAACTAATATAAAATATAGTTTATATGTGCAGAAAGAGTAAGGAGGATTTGGATGAAAAAGGGATGGATTATAGGATTAGTTGTTGTCGTTTTAATTGTCATATATGGGGTTTCTTCTTACAATGGTCTTGTAAGTGCCAATGAAGACGTCGACAATAAGTGGTCACAGGTAGATAACCAATTAAAACGAAGAGCAGATTTGATTCCGAATCTTGTGGAAACGGTAAAAGGTTATGCGTCGCACGAAACTGAAGCCATTAAAGCGGTCAGTGATGCACGTTCAAAGTTGGCAGGTGCTAATTCAACAGAAGATGCCATTAATGCAGATCAAGAACTGAGTGGGGCGTTAAGCCGCCTTTTGGTGGTCGTCGAGAACTATCCGGATTTGAAAGCCAATGAGAACTTTAAGGGCCTTATGGATAGTTTAGAAGGAACAGAAAATAGATTGACCGTCGCAAGAAAAGACTATAATGACGAAGTAACCACGTATAACAAGACCATTAAACGGTTTCCAAAGAATATGATGGCTAGCGCATTTGGGTTCGATGTAAAACCATATTTTGAAGTGACTGATCAAGAAAAAGAAACGCCGAAAGTTGATTTCGGGAGCGATAAATAATGAAAAAACTCGCTGTGTTTGCGCTATTTTTTATTTTCACTTTCAATTTAGCAAACGTAGTCGCAGCAGAACCTAACATTCCGAAACCTGTTGGAGATATTTATGTCCAGGATTTTGCTGGAGTCCTCGATGATCAGGAAAAATCAGAGCTTATAGAATTGGGAAAACGATTAGATGATGCTACAAAAGCACAAATCTCTGTTTTGACCGTTGACTCAATGGAAGGCTCTGAAATAGAGGAATACTCGGTCGAAGCATTTAGGAAATTCAAGCTCGGGGATGCAGAGCTAAATAACGGAGTCCTCATTGTTCTGGCCGAAGAGGAGCAGAAAATCCGGATTGAAGTGGGGTACGGGTTAGAAGGTGCCATTACTGATATAAAATCAGGACAGATTTTGGACAATGTGGCAATCCCTCAGCTGAAAGAAGGTAATTACAATCTTGCTCTGACTGAAACCTATAAGGCTGTTTATAACGAGGTCACCGAGGAATATAATTTAGGTGACGAGTTTTATCAAGATCTTTCCGTTCAGACAGATACAGGAACTTTTAAGCCATCAGGTTTACAGATTTTTCTCATCATCGTTGTGGTCATCATTTTGTTCATCCTCGATGCCAAATTGTTTAACGGATTTTTCCTTCAAATTATCATCAATATCCTATTGATGTTCATTAGTCGCGGAGGCGGAGGTGGAGGCGGAGGCTCACGAGGCGGTGGCGGAGGAAGCTCCGGTGGCGGAGGTTCTAGCCGTGGATGGTAAGGTAGATTTGACCGGGAAACCGGTCTTTTTTTTATGCCTGAAACTTTAGTTTTCTAAGATGATTCAACAATGGAAAACCTTTCAGCACATCTATTTACGAGATGAAAGAAATAATAAAAATGTTCGGAAAGGCGGGATGACCTTGCGGACGTTTTCTGTATTGAAAGGAATGCCGGTTTTTACTATCAAAGGAGAAAGAATCGGCACGGTCCATGATTTATCTATTTCTGAAGCGGGTCAGGTAACAGGTTTGGTCATTCATCAACAAGCATTGTTTAAGAGATCTTTTCATTTGACTCTGGACGATATTTCTTCATATGGTCCGGATGGGATTGTCATCATACAACAGGAGTCAACCCCAAAGAAGGTGCCTGATAATTCCATCTGGCTAACAAAGGATGAAGTATTGGGACGAATGCTTCTTTCAGAAATGGGCGAGGAGCTCGGTTTACTGCAGGATGTATATTTTAGGGAAAAAATGGGCACGATTATAGCGTATGAAACAACAGATGGTTTTTTCTCAGAGACGACAGTGATTGAATCTAAACAGCCGCCTACATTAGGGAAGGATACCATCATTGTTTCAGTTTATGAACAGTGAGGTGTCCATTTTGGAAATAAATTGTCCGAATTGCCGCAGTAAAGATGTTGGGAAGATTGGTGTAAATCAATATTATTGTTGGAATTGTTTTATTGAAATGACCATTTCTGAGGGAATCATTAATACGCACCAGGTCGAAGAAGATGGAAGTTTAAGCTCATTAGACGACTTGTTTGAGGAAAATGACCGCCGCTTCAGCATGTAATTAACGGAAGAGGTGCTTGCAATGGCTAGACGTTCACGTAATGGTCTTATGAACATGATGAACACAAAAATGATTAACCGAAGTATCAAAAAAATACGCAAAAGAATAAAATCATTACTTTAAAGGGAATGGGTGTCCTGATGCTAAGGGCACTCTTTTTTATGTATGAAAACCTCTCACCTTTCGAAGAATAAACGAGCGGGAGGTGTAGATTTTGTGAGTATTCGTCTCAAGTGGTTTTATAGGCTTGGTTTTTTATTGCTCTTATTTTTTGTTATATATATTTTTATGAAACTGAAGCCTATGTGGGGACCGGCTGTAACTATAAGTGTAACAGTACTGCTGCCTTTTCTCATTGGTGCATTCATCAGTTATTTATTGCACCCTGTTGTGGAATTTTTAAATAAGAAAGGTATGCATCGCTGGCTTTCGATTACAATCATTTACTTGCTGTTTTTTGGAGGCATTGGATTTGCGGTTTATAAAGGCATTCCGGTGATGGTTAGTCAGGTGCGTGAGCTGTCAGAAAGTGTTCCTGAGCTGGTCGAGCAGTATCAAGGCAGGGTAGACAGGCTCAATCATCAAACGGCGGCCTGGCCTTTCGGGATACATGAAAGGTTTGAAGAAGGGGTCGTTCTTTTCGAAGGCTGGCTAAAAGGTATGCCGGAAAAAGCAATGGAGTATGCGATGAAGCTGTTTGATTTTGTTGTTCTGATTGCGCTTATTCCCTTCATTGCTTTTTATATCCTGAAAGACTTTGCTGCGTTAAAAAAAATGGCCTGGTATATGACCCCGAAAAAATGGCGCAAGCAGGGACGTGCATTCGTACGGGATGTTGACGCTTCCCTAGGTGGGTATATCCGCGGGCAAATTATCGTCTGTGTTGCAATTGGAGTGATCTCATCCATTCTTTTTTGGATAGTCGGAATGCAATATCCGTTGTTGTTAGGAGCGATTATCGGAATAACCAATGTCATACCGTATTTTGGACCGATTATCGGGGCCATTCCTGCGGTTATAATTGCCGCCACAATATCTGTGAAAATGGTGATGATTATAATAGTTATCGTGCTTGTGCTTCAATTTCTTGAGGGGAATATTCTGTCACCTCTTATTGTCGGGAAAAGCCTCCATATGCACCCACTTTTCATCATGCTTGCATTGGTAGCTGGAGGTGAAATAGGCGGGATTACGGGAATGGTACTTTCAATCCCTATCTTGGCTGTACTGAAAGTTTTTGTGCTTCATGCCCGTGTTCACTTCAGAAAGAGGCCGCCCCTTATTGACAAATAAAAGTCTTGTGAATATAATCCATTACATAAGATAATTCGTTGAAGGATGAAGTATGCTGAAGTCCATCTAAAAGAGAGGGGTCCCCCTGGCTGAAAGGGACTTCAAGGTGAAGAGCAGCAGAAAGCTAGTCCGGAGAGCAGCTAATACCTGCCGTCATGCCGCGTTAAGGCTTTTATGAAGGTGATGGACGAAGGCTTTTTCTACGTCCATAATCAGGGTGGTACCGCGAGTTAACTCTCGTCCCTGTTTTTGGGATGGGAGTTTTTTGTGTGCTCAAAATTACATAATTTTAAAGGAGGATATATAGATGAAGTATTTAACTGGTGCTCAAATCCGCCAAATGTATTTAGATTTTTTTAGTGAAAAAGGCCATAACATTGAACCAAGTGCGTCATTGGTTCCTCATGAAGATCCATCATTGCTATGGATTAACTCTGGGGTAGCAACGTTAAAGAAATATTTTGATGGACGGGTGATCCCTGAAAATCCAAGAATTACAAATGCACAAAAAGCAATTCGTACAAACGATATTGAAAACGTGGGGAAAACTGCGCGTCATCATACGTTTTTCGAAATGCTTGGTAACTTCTCAATTGGTGAATACTTCAAAGAAGAAGCAATCACATGGGCATGGGAATTTTTGACCGACGAAAAATGGATTGGCTTTGACAAAGAGAAATTAGCGGTGACAATCCACCCGGAAGATGACGAAGCATTTGAGCTTTGGAATAAAAAAATCGGTGTTCCTGCTGAAAGAATCATTCGTTTGGAAGAGAATTTCTGGGACATCGGTGAAGGTCCAAGTGGCCCGAATACGGAGATTTTCTATGACCGTGGCCCAGAATATGGTGATGACCCGAATGATCCAGAACTATATCCAGGTGGCGAAAATGAACGGCATTTAGAGGTTTGGAACCTTGTGTTCTCTCAATTTAACCATAATCCTGACGGTTCTTATACACCGCTTCCGAAGAAAAATATTGATACAGGCATGGGTCTAGAACGTATGGCTTCAGTCGTGCAAAATGTGGCGACAAACTATGATACAGACCTGTTCATCCCAATTATTAGAGCTGTTGAAGAAATTTCTGATGTGAAATATGGTGTCGATGTAGAAAAAGATGTGGCATTTAAAGTCATTGCCGACCATATACGTACAGTAGCATTTGCTGTTGGAGACGGAGCACTTCCATCCAATGAAGGTCGCGGCTATGTGCTACGTCGCCTACTTCGTAGAGCGGTTCGTTATGCGAAGCAAATCAACATTAACCGTCCATTCATGTTCGAGCTTGTGACAGTGGTTGGTGAAATCATGAAAGATTTCTACCCAGAAGTTCTCGTTAATAAAGAATTCATTGCGAAAGTAATCAAGAATGAAGAGGAACGGTTCCATGAAACGCTTCATGATGGACTAGCTATTCTTTCTGAAGTCATCAAAAAAGAAAAAGAAAAAGGCGGCACAGTCATTCCAGGTAGCGATGCATTCCGTTTGTATGACACATACGGCTTCCCAATCGAATTAACGGAAGAATATGCGGAAGAAGAAGGCATGACGATTGATCAATCTGGCTTCGAAAAAGAAATGGAAGCACAGCGTGAACGTGCTCGCTCTGCTCGTCAAGATGTGGATTCCATGCAGATTCAAGGTGGAGTATTAGGCGACATTAAAGTTGGAAGTGAATTTGTCGGATATGATCAGGTGGCAGTTGATGCAAAAGTTGCGGCAATCGTGAAAAATGGCGAGCTTGTAACAGAAGCGCAAGAAGGCGAAGAAGTTCAGGTGATTCTGAACCAAACACCTTTCTATGCAGAAAGCGGCGGACAAATAGCTGATAAAGGAACGATGGCTAGTGAATCCGTTAAAGTGAATGTACATGATGTTCAAAAAGCACCAAATGGCCAAAACCTGCACCGTGTAACTGTTGTAGCCGGTACTTTGACTACAGACACTGAAATTGTTGCTGCGGTAGATCAAGAAAACCGCATCCATATTACGAAAAATCATACGGCGACACATCTTTTACATCAAGCCTTGAAAGATGTACTAGGAACACATGTTAACCAAGCTGGTTCACTGGTACAAGCTGAGCGTCTTCGTTTTGACTTCTCTCACTTCGGTCAGATTACAGCAGAAGAGATTGAACAGATTGAAACGATTGTAAATGAAAAAATTTGGCAAAGCTTACAAGTGAATACGGATTATAAAAACATTGAAGAAGCAAAAGCAATGGGCGCGATGGCCTTGTTCGGCGAAAAATACGGCAAGATAGTCCGTGTCGTTCAAATTGGCGATTATAGTCTTGAGCTTTGCGGCGGTGTTCACGTCCCGAATACAGCGGTAATCGGCTTGTTCAAAATTGTTTCTGAAAGCGGCATCGGTGCGGGTACACGCAGGATCGAAGCAGTAACAGGAGCAGGAGCATACAAATTGATGACGGACCAAATCGGTGTATTAAAAGACGCAGCTGCTAAATTGAAAACAAACTTGAAAGATGTACCTTCAAGAATTGAAACAGTTTTAGCGGAAGTGAAAGATCTTCATCGTGAAAATGAAAGCTTGACTGCAAAATTAAGTAATATTGAAGCAGGAAGCCTTGTTTCTAACGTAAAAGAAATTAATGGTGTACAAGTATTAGTGGCAAAAGTTCAAGCTACTGACATGAATAATCTGCGTGCTATGGCAGATGATTTGAAACAAAAGCTTGATTCTGTCATTATCGTATTAGGATCGGCTCAAGGCGATAAAGTCAATTTGATTGCCGGAGTTACGAAGGATTATATCGAACGCGGTTTCCATGCCGGTAAATTAATTAAAGAAGTCGCATCTCGTTGCGGTGGAGGCGGCGGCGGCCGACCAGATATGGCACAAGCCGGTGGAAAAGACCCAGAAAAATTGGATGCAGCACTTAATTTTGTTGAAGAATGGGTCTTAACGATTTCATAATCAATGAAAAGTGTTGTACAATGAAGATAATAATGGATTCTGGACGCTGAGGAGAGGTGCATGATAATGAGTTCCTTTGATAAAACGATGAAATTTAATTTTCCCGAAGAACCATTCGAAAGAGATGTACAGGAAGTATTGTCTCAAGTTTATGTTGCACTTCAGGAAAAAGGTTATAACCCGATTAACCAGATTGTCGGTTATTTATTATCTGGTGACCCGGCCTACATCCCGCGCCATATGGATGCTCGAAACATTATTCGTAAGCTTGAACGCGATGAGATCATTGAAGAATTGGTTAAATCGTATCTTAAGAACCATCGAGAGGAATACTAATGCGCACAATGGGACTTGATTTAGGTTCAAAAACTATCGGTGTTGCTGTGAGTGACGCGATGGGTTGGACTGCACAAGGATTGGAAACAATCAAAATTAACGAAGCTGGAAATGACTTCGGCTTTAAACGTCTTAATGAAATAATAAAAGAACATGAAGTTTCTAAAATTGTCCTCGGTTTACCCAAAAATATGAACGGAACCGTAGGACCGCGCGGTGAGATCAGCCAAGATTTCGCCAAGCGATTAGAAAACAAATTCAAGCTGCCGGTGTTTCTCTGGGATGAACGGTTGACAACGATGGCGGCTGAACGTGTTCTTCTTGAGGCGGACGTGAGCCGAAGCAAACGTAAGAAAGTCATTGATAAAATGGCAGCTGTCATGATTCTACAAGGTTTCTTGGACAGACAAACAAATTCAATATGAGGTGAATACAAATGGAACACGGCGAAAACAACATTACAGTAGTAGATGAAAACGGAAACGAGCAGCTTTGCGAAATCCTGTTCACATTCGATTCTGATAAATTTAACAAATCTTATGTACTTTACTATCCGATGTCTGCTGAAGATGACGAGGAAGAAATTGAAATCCACGCTTCATCATTCACACCAAGCGAAGATAATAAAGATGGTGAACTTGCACCAATCGAAACAGAAGAAGAGTGGGATCTAGTCGAAGAAATGTTAAACACATTCCTTGACCAAGAAGAAGCTGAAGAAGAATAATATATATAAAAACTGACCTTAAACCAAGGTCAGTTTTTTTCATTATGTACCAAAAAATCCTTATCTTTTCTCCACAAACAAAAGAATAAAAGTGGCGAGCGGACCTAAAAATAATGATAATATGAACCAATTCAAAGCTGTTCTATTTTTACCTTGAGCAAGCCCGGCATTAATGAGTGCTAGTGTCCCCCAACCAACAAAATAAGAATTATCCAACTCCTTCACACCTTTCTTTATCATAAAATTAATAGTAGCATAACCACATAAATATTCTTTTTATTTTATCAAATGTCTGAAACACCAATCGTATTCGAAGAAAATCTCATGAAAGTCTATTACAGCTAATTACTAAAAAATATCACTAATTCCCTATTAAATAACACCTGTATATTGACAAAACTAGTGCGATTTTGCCATAAATAGAGTAATAACGAATGTAGTTTTGCAAAAAACATGTATTTATTTGTTGGTTTTAGTATAATATTCGAAGCAAAGTCTAATTAGAGAAAGCATCTTCTAGGAACTATTATGTAGTTGGTGTGAGTTTGCAGGGGGAATGAAAATGGATGAAAAAGATCATAAGTTATCAAAAAAGGAACATATTCGAATGAAATTGTTAGAACAGCAAGGAGAAGCAAGGCTTGTTCGTAAAATTATCATGATTACGATAGCTTCGCTAATTTTATTAATCGGGATAGTTGGTCTTGTTGGCTTTTTATATATCAACTCAGCCATGAAGCCAGTTGATCCTGACGATGACACGATTAAGAAAGTGAAGATTCCAATCGGTTCTTCCGTGAATGGAATTTCAACATTGCTTGAAGAGCAGGGGATAATCAAGGACGCCCGTGTATTCAAATATTATATTAAATTCCGTAATGAATCCGGTTTTCAGGCAGGGGAGTATAAATTATCACCATCCATGCCAATTCAAGATATTGTGACTAGCATCAAAACCGGGAAACTTATGAAAGAAGCGACCATGAAAATAACGATTCCAGAAGGAAAGCAGCTAATTCAGATTGCTGATATCATTGCCGTGAAGACGGATCAAGATCCAAAAGAAATTTTTAAGAAATTGAATAGTGAAAAGTTCGTTAATTCCATGCAAGAGAGATTTCCGGAGCTGTTAACGTCGGAGATTGAGAATAAAAATGTTTTGTATCCGCTTGAAGGGTATCTATTCCCAGCGACCTATGACTTTTATGAGGAAAAACCGTCTTTAGAAGCAGTAGTAATTGAGATGCTGAAGAAAACGGAAGAGACCTTGCAGGCATATGAAACTCAGATGAACAAAAAAGATTATTCTGTTCACCAGATGTTGACATTTGCTTCGCTTGTTGAAGAAGAGGCAACTGCCCAGGTAGACCGTGGGAAAATTGCTTCCGTCTTCTATAATCGTATCAAGAAAGATATGCCGCTACAAACGGATCCGACCGTTTTGTATGCAAAAGGTTCACATAAAAGTAAGGTGCTATACAAAGACCTTGAGGTGAAGTCTCCGTATAATACGTATAAGAACAAAGGGTTGCCGCCGGGTCCGATTGCCAATGCCGGAACGACATCGATTGATGCGGTGTTAAAGCCTGAGAAGACAGATTTCTTATACTTCTTGGCAACACCTGAAGGAGAAGTTCTTTATTCGAAAACGTTGGAAGATCACAATAATAAAAAGGCAGAACATATTACCAATAAATAATAGCTGATAGCTAAAGCGACTAGGGGGGAGGGATATTACTTTCCCCTTGTTTTTATGATAGAATAGTAAAAGTGAAATTTCAGATCCGATTTTTATCGATGACTGTAACTCGGCGATTGCCGGGTTTTATTTTGAAAGATAAGGAAATATAGATCGTCAAGCATACTGGTTTCAGCATGTTGTGTAAAGATGATGGCACTTGAAAGGTACTGATTATCTTTCGGTCCAGCCCATCTTCTGCTTGAACCAACCAAAGCGCTTTCGTTTTTCTTATTATTGGAGGAAATGTCTTGAACGGAAAAATAGAACAATATCTTCATTCCTTAATCCCGGAACGTACGGGTTTAATTAAGGAGTTAGAGGATTTTGCACTGGAAAATAATGTGCCGATCATGGAGCCGGAAGGTATAGAGGTGCTACTCCAGATTTTGAGGCTTCATCAACCGCAGGCGATATTGGAAGTTGGTTCAGCGATTGGCTATTCGGCTATAAGAATGGCTGAAACCTTGCCAGAAGCTCGTATCGTCACACTTGAACGGAATGAAGCTAGAATTCAACAAGCGAGAGCTAATTTTGCTAAGGCTGACCTTTTGGAACGGATTACCCTTATTGAAGGGGATGCCCTTGAAGCAGGGCCGCTAGTAAAAGAACATGGTCCGTTTGATATCATCTTTGTTGATGCAGCTAAAGGGCAGTACAAGCGCTTCTTTGAGCTGTTTGAGCCATTCCTGAAGGATGCTGGCATTATTATTACTGATAATGTATTATTTAAAGGCTTGGTTGCTGAAAACATAGAAGAAATGGAAATGACGAGACGAAAACGTGCTCTTATAAAAAAAATTAGAGACTTTAACAATTGGTTACACAACCATCCACATTACGATACAGTAATTCTGCCGATTGGTGATGGTGTGGCCATAAGTAAACATAGAGGTGACAAAAATGAAAAAGCCTGAATTACTCGTGACTCCGACAAGTGTCACTCATATTACAGCGCTTATCGATGCGGGTGCTGATGCATTCGTTATCGGGGAACAACGTTATGCGCTTCGTCTAGCAGGGGAGTTCAAACGTGAGGACGTCAAGAAAGCAATTGAACTTGCACATGCAGCAGGTAAAAAAGTATACGTGTCTATGAATGCTATTTTTCATAATGAAAAAGTGGACGAGCTTGAAGAATATGTCGTTTTCCTTAAGGAAGCAGGGGCCGACCGGATTATCTTCGGAGATCCTGCTGTCCTAATGGCCGTTCGAGCTGTAGCGCCGGATATGCCGTTGCACTGGAATACAGAGATGACGGTAACGAACTGGTACACGTGTAATTATTGGGGAAAACGCGGTGCTGTCCGTGCCTTGGCTGCTCGTGAAATAAGTTTGGACGAAATTGTTGAAATGAAGGGAAATGCCGAAGTCGAGATTGAAGTGCAGGTCCATGGCATGACGTGCATGTTCCAATCGAAGCGCACACTGCTAGGTAACTATTTCGAATACCAAGGCAAAGCGTTAGAAGTGGAAAATCGGAAGGAACAAAAAAGTATGTTCCTGCATGACAAGGAACGTGAAAATAAATATCCGATTTATGAAGACGAAAATGGAACGCATATCATGAGTCCGAACGATATGTGCATGATTGATGAACTTCAGGAATTAATTGAAGCGGATATTGATTCTTTGAAAATTGAAGGGGTGTTACAAACACCTGAGTATATCGTAGAAATAACAAAATTATATCGTGAAGCGATTGATGTATGTGTAGAAGATACGGATCGTTATGATGATATGAAAACAGAACTATATGAAAAGGTTAAAGCGATTCAGCCGGAAAACCGTGAGTTGGATACAGGATTCTTCTTTAAAGAATCGGTTTATTAAAGAAAAGGGTAAGAGAAAGAGGAGGAATAGCCTTGAATGCTATTGCTAATAAAATTTCCAAAATAGTTGATGGAAAGAGAGTCATTGTTAAAAAACCAGAATTGCTGGCTCCCGCTGGCAACCTGGAAAAATTAAAAATAGCTGTCCATTATGGCGCAGATGCCGTGTTTATTGGCGGACAGGAATACGGACTTCGTTCAAATGCCGGTAACTTCACTTTTGAGGAAATGAAGGAAGGCGTCGAATTCGCTAAAAAATATGGTGCTAAAGTATATGTGACTACGAATATCTTCGCTCATAATGAAAATATCGATGGACTTGAAGAATATCTGGAAGGCCTTCAGGATGCCGGAGTTCATGGAATTATCGTTGCTGATCCATTAATCATTGAAACTTGTAAGCGGGTTGCTCCTAACGTTGAAATCCATTTAAGCACACAGCAGTCGTTGTCGAATTGGAAGGCTGTTCAGTACTGGAAAGAGGAAGGTCTGGAGCGTGTTGTTTTAGCACGTGAGACAAGTGCTGAGGAAATCCGTGAAATGAAGGAGAAAGTCGATATTGAGATCGAAGCGTTCGTTCACGGTGCAATGTGTATTGCCTATTCTGGTCGCTGTACCCTTTCAAACCATATGACTGCACGTGATTCGAACCGAGGCGGCTGTTGCCAGTCTTGCCGTTGGGATTATGATTTATATGAATTAAATCAAGACGGGGAAAAAGCTTTATTTGATAAAGAAGATGCTCCATTCGCAATGAGTCCGAAAGACTTGAAATTGATTGAATCTTTGCCTGGCATGATTGAAATTGGCATTGATAGCTTAAAAGTCGAAGGCCGGATGAAGTCCATTCATTATATCGCTACAGTAGTCAGTGTCTATCGTAAGGTGATTGATGCGTATTGTGCCGATCCGGATAATTTCAAGATTAAGCAAGAATGGTTGGAAGAGTTGGACAAATGTGCGAACCGCGAGACAGCATCAGCGTTCATGGAGGGAGAAATTCCTGGGTATAAACAGCAAATGTTCGGGAATCATACCGTAAAGACTCGCTTCGACTTCGCTGGACTGGTACTTGATTACAATGAAGAATCTCAAATCGTCACCCTGCAGCAGCGTAACTTCTTCAAGCCTGGCGATGAAGTGGAATTTTTCGGACCGGAAATCGAAAACTTCACTCAAAAAATTGGCACGATCTGGGATGAGTCAGGTAATGAGTTGGACGCAGCACGCCATCCGCTTCAAATTGTCCGCATTCAAGTAGATAAGCAAGTATATGTGAACAATATGATGCGGAAGGAGAATTAACATGACAGGGAAAAAACCAGTAGTAATCGGAGTTACCGGCGGATCAGGGTCAGGTAAAACAAGTGTTACCCGTTCAATTTTTGAATTCTTTCAAGGGCATTCAATCTTGATGATCGAACAAGATTATTATTATAAAGATCAGAGCCATCTGCCGTTTGAAGAACGATTGAAAACAAATTATGATCATCCGCTCGCATTTGACAATGATTTGTTAATCGAGCATCTTAATGCGTTGCTAAGCTATGAAACGATAGAAAAGCCTGTTTATGATTATTCGATTCATACACGTTCAGATGAAGTCATCACCGTTGAACCACAGGATGTTATCATTCTTGAGGGGATTCTGGTGCTGGAAGATGAGCGCCTTCGAAATTTGATGGATATGAAGCTCTATGTAGATACTGATGCAGACTTGCGGATACTTCGCCGAATGACGCGAGATATTAAAGAACGCGGCCGTTCCATAGATTCTGTCATCGATCAATACATCAGTGTCGTTCGCCCGATGCACAATCAGTTCATCGAACCGACAAAACGTTACGCGGACATTATTATTCCTGAAGGTGGTCAAAACCATGTGGCGATTGACCTTATGGTGACAAAAATTCAAACAATCCTTGAACAAAAGTCTTTTTTGTAATAACATAGCATAAATAATGATAGGTGCCATTTTCCTTCGTTTTTTATAAAAATCCCATTTATTTATTGGGAAAGACTGGACAAATGTTGGAAAACGCAATACTCTATTCTTGATACAGAACGAACCGGCTGCTCAATGCAGTCGGTTTATATACTAAGGAACAGTTTGTTTCTTAGTATCAAAGCGTGTGCTTTATTAAAGGCGTGCACTTATAAATCTGATTCAAGTTTTAGGGTTAAGAACTATATAGTACATAAACTTGTCACAGCGAATGCTTGCTGTAAAGAATTAGAAGGAGTGAAGGGTTTTGGCAATTGAAAAAGAATATCCAATGACTAAAGAAGGTAAGTTAAAGCTTGAACAGGAACTGGAACAATTAAAAACAGTTAAACGAAAAGAAGTTGTAGAGAGAATTAAAATCGCCCGCAGTTTTGGAGATCTTTCTGAGAACTCAGAGTACGATTCCGCAAAAGAAGAGCAGGCATTTGTTGAAGGGCGTATTACTACAATCGAAAACATGATTCGTAATGCAAAAATCATTGAAGGCAATGATTCGAATACAGATACAGTTTCACTTGGAAAGTCTGTAACGTTTGTAGAACTTCCAAACGGTGACGAAGAAACCTATTCTATCGTGGGTAGCGTTGAAGCGGACCCATTCGAAGGGAAAATTTCAAATGATTCACCAATTGCCAAAAGCTTAATTGGAAAAAGAGTCGGCGACAAGGTTTCGATTATGACACCTGGCGGCGAAATGAGCGTCAAAATCGTTTCTATTAGCTAATGACATTTAAAGAGGATGCCCCTTAGGGCATCCTCTTTTTGTCGGTTTCATGTTAGTCTCTCTATAAGTTGAATGAAAGTAGAAATTCAAGCTACTTTAAATTTGTTCATAATTGTTTAAAAATTCACACCTCGTCAACAATGGTTACGAGGTGTATTTTTATGAAAAAGAAACGAATGAGGATGCTGGCTATTGTATTGGCTACTTTGATGCTAATGCTTATAGGCAGGCTTGCCTACATCCAACTTGTATCGACAGAATCTTTCTCTAAACATGATGTGAATTTAATAGAAGCAAGTGTAAACCAGCGGTCGCAGATTTTAAAGATTGATGATGGACGGGGGAAGTTTTATGATAGAAATGGAGAGCCGCTTGCCCATGAAGAGATTCCAACCCTTGTGCTGTTTCCGTTTTTGAACAAAATGACATGGCCTATAGAAGAAATTGCCTCGATTATCGGCAGACCGGAATCGGAGTTGAAAAGGGCAATTGCGGAATCGGATGAACCATTTGTTTTTGGCGGAGATAAACCGATTGAGTTAACGGCCAGCCAATCGAAGGCTATCAATGAAATGAAGATCCCTGGGGTTTTTGCTGTGAAAGAAAAGCTATATCACGATCAAACTCCGGCAGCGCAATTGATTGGCACGACGAATATATCAGATGCCGAAAAGAAAAAGCGTTACCCGGATGTGGAACTAGCTGCCGAAACGAAGATCGGCAATACTGGACTGCAAAGAACCTTTGACGAATTCTTGCTTTCAGCAGGAGAATCAAAACTCGTTTTTCATGTAGATGCCACTGGCGGTCCAATGTTCGGTGTGGATGTAAAATACGTAGAACCTGCAAACCCGCTCTACCCAGTGAAGGTTGTAACAACGATTGATAAAGAAATCCAGGAAAAAGCGGAGAAGCTTGTTGACGAACGCGGAATAAAAAAAGGGGGTCTCGTACTGATTGATATAGAAAAAAGTGAGATCGTAGCCATGGTATCACGTCCAGCACTTGATATAAAGGATCCGAATGGCGAAGGAGCCATCAATATGATGCTAACTCAAAAAACGCCAGGTTCCGTTTTCAAAACGGTCACAGCTGCAGCTGCAATTGATTATGAAGCAGCTAGTCCTACAAGAACATTCAATTGTAATTTGACGATTGACGGAAAAACAGATAAACAGAGGGATCTGGGCATGCTTAATTTTGAAAACAGCTTTGCTCAAAGCTGTAACAGGACATTTGCTGAGTTGTCACAGGAAATCGCTGTGAAAGATCCTGACTATCTGGATAAATATGCGAAAATGTTAGGCTTAACCGGCGAATCAGGATGGCAGGGAGATGTGTATCATACAGCAGTTACTCAACTGTATCATGAACAACAAGGGAAGGTCTGGCATGATGACGATTTAAAAAAGGACCCTAAAATGATTGCCCAAACAGCAATTGGTCAGAAGGATGTCCAAACGACACCGCTTGCAATAGCCAACATGATGGCGACGATTGCCCGCGGCGGTAAGAAAGAACAGGTTAAAGCCGTGTCAAAGGTTGAATTTAACAACAGTACGACCGTTGTAAGCTTTCCAAATAAAAGTATGGATGGAAATTCCCTTTCTCCCTATACAACAATGAAGCTGCAGCATCTTTTACGGAAAGTCGTAACCGAAGAGAAAGGGACTGGCGCTTCCTTGAAGGATTTGCCTGTAGAGGTCGCAGGCAAGTCTGGAACAGCGCAGACGAAAACTGAAAAAGGGGAGCTCAATAAATGGTTTGCAGGCTATTTCCCTTATAAAAATCCTAAATATGCATTGGTTACAGTCAGTTTTGAAACGAAAGAAGATAGTGCCAGCATGACGCCTCTTTTTTCAGATATTGTAAAAGTTATGTACTCCAAGAACCAGGACTAGTGCAAGAATTGACGAAAAGTCTAGGAAAGCCTTCCCTTCTATCTCTAGCCAAATCATGTTAAAATGAGGCAGGACGAAATGGTAAGGGAGGAATGGACCTTGGGCTCAAGATACAATCAGAGAGATCAAAAAAGAAAAGTAAATAAAATATATAATATCGCAATCACCGTTGTCTCGATTCTTATTGTCATTGTCGCCGTCTCTATTTTCTTAAGTGATGATGGCACTGATACAGAAAAAGCTACAACTGAACCAAAGCAGACCGTTGAAAAAGATGCGAAAAAGAAAGTGGATAAACCTGCTGGCAAAGAAGAAGATACTGATTTGACTAAGGAAGATGAAGACGAAGATAGCAAAGCAACTGAAGAAGGTACAGAAGAAAATACTGAAGATGGCACAGATACAGACGCAAATAAAGACACAGACACAAACACAAATCCAGATACAGAAACAGACACAAATCCAGATACAGACACAGATAAAGCAGAGGACGCTAAGCTTGTCGAAGTGGAAGGAAGCGGAGATGGCAATGTCGCGACAACATACAAGAGCGAGAGCTGGAAACCAGTTGGTACAGAGCAATCCGGTGAACACACAACAAGCTTTCAAAAGAACTCTGTTGATTGGAATGAAATGAGTAAAGCGATTGCTCATGGAGCAGGTATTGACCAAGGTAACATGAGACTGTGGTGGCTTCAAAACGGCGGATCACCTAACACTGCAATCGGTACCGTATCAGAAGGGGACAACCCTAAAACCTTCCGCGTTTATATTGAATGGGTAGACGGATCAGGTTGGAAGCCCGTAAAGGTTGAAGAATTGAAGACGAACGATAAGAAATAAAAGTCAGAGTTTATATGAATATATCTTCAAAATGAAAAACCCCCGAAAAGAATGCCTCTTTTCGGGGGTTTTTCATTGATAATAAAGATTACTTTTTGGCTTTAAAGTGAACGACTGCACTGTAAAATCTTCTGCCCTCTTCACTGACATACATTTGGTGCGATACGGAGTGGACTTGAAGCATGATCGCTTTATTGATTTCGATTTGTGATTGGATTTTTTCTTCTAGGTTCTTGATGCTTTCTGCTTCAAAAAATTCAATTTTATCTTCGAATAAGTTTAAGTCAAGTTGAAAATTCATTTCTGTATTCCTCCAACGTTTTAATAGTGTTAGTTTAACACCAAATGAATTGAATCTGAACTTGAATGATAGATTTGCCTAAAAAATAAGAACTGTTCTTAGATTCATTTCATATTATGCTTATAGGTTTTATTATCTTATCATAAAAAGGTGATTAAAATGGGCAGAGAATTTGTAGAGTTATTTGAGGAATGGTCGAAATCGTATGATGATACCGTCGGTGGACACGATATTGAATATCAAGAGGTTTTTAAACATTATGACAACATATTAGACAGCGTCACGAGTCGGGCTCACGGTCATGTGCTGGAGTTTGGGGTAGGGACCGGGAATTTAACGGCAAGGCTGCTGAAGAAAGGTCTTATGGTGTCTGGAATTGAGCCGTCACCAGCAATGAGGGAAGTAGCGGTTAGCAAGTTAAGGGGAAAAACAGAAATTATCGATGGTGATTTTATGGATTTTCCGGAGCCTAAACAAGTAGATTCGATTGTGAGTACGTACGCTTTTCACCATTTAACCGATGAAGAAAAAGAAAAAGCTATAGCGAACTATGGAAAGTTACTGAATACAGGTGGTAAAATAGTGTTTGCGGATACAATGTATCAATCGAGAGACGCGCATGAACAAGCGATTCAAGATGCAAAGCATGCAGGCTTTCATAATTTGGCAAACGATTTGCAAACGGAATATTATACGACCATTCCTTTTTTAGAAAAAGCACTTGAAACACATGGATTTAAAGTGAACTTTGAGCGCTGCAATCAATTTGTCTGGATTATGGAGGCTGAAAAATTATAGGAAGAGGTTTTTACTAATGAAGGTAGCCATAATCGGAGCAATGGAAGAAGAAGTTACGATTTTACGTGATAAATTGGAAGGTTTGGAGCAGGTTACGATTGCCGGATCCGAATTCAACACAGGGACACTGAACGGAATTGAGGTCATTTTACTTAAATCGGGAATCGGTAAAGTGAATGCTGCGATGTCCACAACCATTCTTTTAGAAAAATTCAAACCGGATGCGGTCATTAATACAGGATCTGCAGGAGGTTATCATCCAGCGCTTAATGTCGGGGATGTGGTCATTTCAACAGAAGTGCGCCACCATGATGTTGACGTGACAATCTTTGGCTATGAATACGGTCAAGTACCGCAATTGCCAGCAGCATTTATCCCGGACGAGAAGCTTTTTGCTATCGCAGAAGAAGCGGCGAAAGAAATTGAAGATATTCAAGTGGCGAAAGGTTTGATCGTGACGGGAGATTCTTTCATGAATGATCCTGTTCGGGTTGAATTCGTCAGAGGGAAATTTACAGATTTATACGCGGTGGAAATGGAAGCGGCAGCTATTGCTCAGGTAGCACACCAATTCCAAACACCGTTTGTTATCATTCGTTCCCTTTCAGATATCGCTGGCAAGGAGTCGAATATATCCTTTGATAAGTTCTTAGAAACGGCGGCGCTTCATTCATCCGCTTTGATTTTAAAAATGGTTGAAAAAATGAAATAAATGCCCAGTGATCAGCGGGAATCTTTTCCGCTGATTATTTCTTGCATATAACACACTAAATTGGTAGGATAACTATGAAAGGATGTCCGATTATGAAGTTCTATCAAAATATTCATGAATTGATTGGGGAGACCCCGATAATGGAAATCACCCACTTCCCTCTTCCGGATCAAGTCCGGATCTTTGCCAAGCTGGAATACTTTAACCCTGGCGGCAGCGTGAAAGATCGGCTTGGCCAGGAACTTTTGGCGCAAGCATTACAGTCAGGGAATGTGAAAAAGGGCGGAACCATCATTGAACCGACTGCAGGGAATACGGGGATTGGCCTAGCCCTTGCTGCGATAAACAGTGGTGTTGATGTAATATTTTGTGTACCCGAGAAATTCAGCGCCGAGAAACAGGAACTGATGCGTGCCCTTGGAGCAAAAGTGGTCCAGACCCCGACAGAGGAAGGAATGCTAGGTGCAATCCGCAAAGCGAAGGCGCTGCTGGATGAAATTCCAGGATCCTATTGTCCAGAGCAGTTTTCCAACCCATCCAATCCGGATGCCTATTATAAAACATTGGGACCTGAAATTTGGGAGCAGCTGGCTGGCAATGTGGATGTGTTTGTTGCCGGTGCGGGAACAGGGGGCACTTTCATGGGTACATCGCGTTATTTAAAAGAAAAAAATCCTGCGGTCAAAACGGTCATTGTCGAACCGGAAGGATCTATTATAAACGGAGGCAAAGCTGGTCCCCATAAAACAGAGGGGATCGGGATGGAATTTTTACCAAGCTATATGGATGAAACGTACTTTGATCAGATTCATACGATAAGCGACGATGAGGCGTTCCATATGGTGAAGGAATTGGCGCTTAAAGAAGGACTTCTTGTTGGAAGTTCTTCTGGCTCGGCATTTGCAGCGGCATTGAAAGAAGCAGCTAAAGCTACCCCGGGTTCGAATATCGTTGTGATATTTCCGGATTCCAGTGAACGGTACTTAAGCAAAAACATTTATCAGGGAGGTCTTTGAAAATGAGGAAAAAAACACAAATGATCCATGGCGGTATTTTTGGTGATGAAAAAACGGGAGCGGTGTCGGTGCCGATTTATCAAGTGAGCACTTATAAACAGGATGGTCTGGGGAAAGATCGAGGATATGAATATTCACGTACAGGCAACCCAACCCGCCATGCCCTTGAGGAATTGATCAAGGATCTTGAAGAAGGAAAAAGAGGATTCGCCTTTGGTTCAGGAATGGCAGCGATAACGGCGGTTATGATGCTGCTGAGTCAAGGTGATCACGTTTTATTGACGGATGACGTTTATGGAGGCTCTTTCCGAGTGATGACAAAAGTGCTGAACCGCTTCGGGGTGGAAGCTACGTTCATCGATACGAGTGACATACATTCGATCCAAAACGAGATCAAAGACAATACAAAGGCACTGTTCATTGAAACCCCGACGAATCCATTATTGAAGATCACTGATCTAGAGGCGGTTTCAAAAATCGCTAAAGAAAACGGTATCCTCACTGTTGTGGATAATACCTTCAGTACGCCATATTGGCAAAATCCACTTACACTTGGTGCTGATATCGTGCTTCATAGCGCTACGAAGTACTTAGGGGGGCACAGCGATGTTGTAGCGGGTCTTGTCGTGGTGAATGATGAAAAACTTGGCGAGGACCTTCATTTCATCCAAAACTCCACAGGAGGCGTGCTAGGGCCTCAAGATTCATGGCTGCTGATGCGCGGCATTAAAACGCTTGGAATCAGGATGGAAGAACATGAAAAAAACACCTCCCAAATCGTTCGTTTCTTATCCGGGCATAAAGCCGTTTCGAAAATTTATTACCCAGGTCTTGAAGACCATCCAAACCATGATATTGCTAAAGAACAATCGCGTGGCTTCGGCGGCATGGTTTCATTCGATGTCGGCAGTGCCGAAAAAGCCGAATCCGTTTTGAATAAAGTGAAATACTTCACGCTGGCTGAAAGTCTAGGGGCAGTGGAGAGCTTAATTTCGGTTCCAGCCAGGATGACACATGCCTCGATTCCAGCCGAGCGCCGTGCAGAGCTTGGGATAACAGATGGGTTGATTCGAATATCCGTTGGTCTGGAAGACGTTGAAGACTTATTGGAAGACTTGGAACAAGCGCTAAAAGGGTAAATCGGAAGAGGGACCGCTTTAAAGCTAACTGCCATTATTTACACCGTAGCATTTGGAATAAATATGGTAGAATGATATATCGATTACTTACTAGCTTGAAAGAAGGTGGAAATGGCATGAAAAATCGTAAAAAACAAACGGCTGCAGTCCTACGCTCAAAAAAGACGGATTTTAAACAATTTGCGATTACCTTGCTATGTGTGGGATCGTTCTTCTATTTAGGAACCATACTCCCTTCTGTTGAAAAAACGATGGTTTCCACGAATGTCTATATGGGAGCCACAATTTTGTTCCTCGGTATGTCTATTCTATTTTTCAGATTATCTAATAAATATAAAAAGATCTTGGCAGAAATGGATGACCATGACTCTTTAAAACAATAAAAGCAAGCCTGATTCTTCGTAGATGTTGACGGAGAATCAGGCTTTTTTGTTTTTCAAACATCTAGAGAAAATCAATAACAGGATAGGGCTGCTTTTTCATACTAATTTCCTCCCTTAGCTGTGAATTTCTAATAAAAATAGGAAAAAAGAAAGAACTTTCAAAAAAATAGGCAAAAGCCGTTTACAAAAATGCCATTTGTGGATATACTTACCAGGTAATAAAAAATATTCCAAAGGAGGTCGATGAAAATGAAATTGTATCTACAAGGATCTATCACTAATCAGATTGGCTGGACTGTTTCAAATAACAATCACATACTATTCGACCTGTGCCAAGCGGAATATTTCTAAAGCAATTTTGGCTTTATTAATCATTCAGACATAGCGGCCGCAGGGAGAAGTCTTTTATCCTGCGGTCTTTTTATATTCTCTTAAAAATCCCGCAGGAGGAAGTAACTTTCTGCGGCCTTTTTATGCCTTTTTTGGTAAGCCGCTCCCTTAAAGGAGGTGATATTATGACACTGAATATGCTATTTTTTACAATCACAATAAAAATGAAAAAAATGACTGCTGAAGAATGTTTGCAACAGGAGAGAATTAACAAGCTTCGTGAAGAGCACTTAAACAATGCAATGAAGCATCGTCCTTTTTTCTAAGACTTGATATGTACGGTTAGGATTTATAAATTTTAGGAAAGGTGGAGGTAAATATGATTAAATTGGTTTATATAAAAGGAGATAAGTATTGTTATTGGAATGAGAAGGATACCGGCTAATGGATTTGTTTACCTTTCACAGTATTGCCATGGTTTGTATGTAAATTGTTCAAATAAGCAACGGTTAAGAGCAGCGGAAACATGATAAATTGAAGATAAGTTAGATATGGGGAGTGATTCTTGATGTTCTCAATGGTAATGATCCTTATTTTTACTACTGTCATCGGAACTGTAATCGCTGTAAATGTTTCCGTCGATGCCGATCAGCCGCTTCACAGTTTGAAGTAATAATGTAAAGTAGAAAACTCGGCATTTCAGCCGAGTTTTTTATATGCTTTTAACAGCAGCAGGGACCGAGTCCACCGTCTCCAAACCCACATCCCGGCAGCCACCAAAAGCCGAATATGAGCAATAAAATCAAGAGGACAATAAATAGGCCATACCCAAACCCGTAACATCCTCCTCCATAATAAGGTGCTGGACCCGGATAACCATAGTTGTATCCGTATGGTCCATAGTTATATCCCATAGTAAAAACCCCCTCTCCCTAAAAATTCACTATCATTATATGAATTTTTGTATTTGTCCGATTGGGATTTCAACCATTCTTGTTTTAGACATTTTTTTACTTTCATGATTTCTTTTAGTGGTACAGACACGAACAAGCCCACTGTTGCATAGTTATGAATAGGGAAACCAAAGAAACGGGAGGATGAGACCAATGCCCGGAATACTTACAGCTGTAGGCTATATTATCAAAGAATTTTACTTATTAGTTTCCTATGTAAAAAACAACGCTTTTCCCCAGCCCTTGTCATCCCAGGACGAAAAGAAATACCTGAAGCTCATGGGTGAGGGTGATGGTGATGCCCGTAACATTCTTATCGAGCATAACCTCAGGCTTGTTGCCCATATCGTCAAGAAATTCGAGAATACAGGCGAAGATACAGAGGATCTGATTTCGATTGGGACAATAGGCTTGATAAAGGCCATTGAAAGTTATTCCGATGGAAAGGGTACGAAGCTGGCCACATATGCAGCACGTTGTATCGAGAACGAGATCCTGATGCATTTACGAGCAACAAAAAAAACGAAAAAGGATATTTCATTACATGACCCGATTGGTCAGGATAAAGAAGGAAACGAAATCAGTTTAATTGATGTGTTGAAATCAGAATCAGAAGATGTCATTGATACGATTCAGCTCAATATGGAAATTGAAAAGGTGAAAAAGTATATTGATATTTTGGATGAACGGGAAAAGGAAGTCATTGTTGGCAGGTTCGGATTAGATTTAAAAAAGGAAAAAACCCAGCGGGAAATTGCTAAAGAACTTGGGATTTCCCGTAGCTATGTATCGCGTATTGAAAAACGTGCCTTGATGAAGATGTTCCATGAGTTTTATCGAGCGGAAAAAGAGAAAGAAAAGAAAGCAAAAGGATAAAAATCATTTTTTAAAAACAAAAAGAGTGCGGGTCAAACTTCCCGCACTCTCAGACTGTAGACAAACTCGATGAAAATCGAGTTTGTCTACAGTTTTTTTGAGGGGGTGTAAAAATTCGAACGTTGATTTCCACTCCAGGCACTCGCTTTCCGCGGGCGGTCAGGGAGCCTCCTCGGCGCCTTTGCGCCTGTGGGGTCTCCCTTGGACACGCTTTTCCCGCAGGAGTCTCGCACCTTCCGTTCCACTCAACTTTGTTTTAACAATTAGAAATAACCACTTTTGCCTACAGTCTTTTTTGTTTTAATATAAGAGTATTAAAACTTGAGGTAATGACGATGCTTTCGAAACATCATTCTATTCAGCGAGATCAACTTGAAATGATTACTTTGGATCAACTGGTGCCAGCGAACCATTTGGTTCGTAAAATTGAGGGGCCATTTTTCCACTAACAAAAGAAGGGTTCTTTCGGAAGCATGACTATGTTTACGATGAACATTTTAATTGTTATCTCTGCCCATCGGGCGAGATTTTAAAGTACTCAACAACAAATAAAGAGGGCTATCGCGAGTACAAATCACCCAAACACACTTGTGCGACATGCTCATTTTTATCACAGTGTACAGTAAGCAAAGACCATCAAAAAGTGGTGACACGCCATATCTGGCAAAATTATATGGAAGAAGCAGATCATCTGTGTCATCACAAGGATGTAAAACCTATATATACGAAACGTAAAGAAATAATAGAGCGTGTATTCGCAGATGCAAAAGAAAAGCATGGTATGCGTTGGACTACTTTAAGGGGACTTAAAAAATTGTCGATGCAGGCGATGCTTACTTTCGCTGCCATGAATTTAAAGAAGATAGCCAATTGGACATGGCAAGGTCCAAGAATGGCTTAATAAAGTGGGCTCGTAGAGGCCAAATCTCTTAATCTTGAGAAAAATTCAATGGGAATTTCAAAAGGGGTCCGGAATTAAAACATTCCGAACCCCTTTTGTCTACAAACTGAGAGTGCGGGTCAAACTTCCCGCACTCTTTTTGTTTTAATATTTATTTCTGAATAGTTCTGCAAAGGCATGATAAATCTCAATACCTTGGGAAAGGAACAGACGTGAAGCAGTTAAAGAAAAGACACCAATCATTATTAGGCGGAACCACATGTTCATCACTCCTCGATTTTATTTTTTTATAAAATCTTAGAGTTTGTGGATACGTAATTCGCCTGGAAAAAGACTGGACTGAGAAATCTCCGTCGAAGATTTGAGTGAAAATAAAGAAAATTAAAAATGCAAAATTCGAAAGTAAGAAAAAGGATAACGTCCTGCCAGGAACCTAAGAAAGGTATGAACGGGAGCTTTTTCTCGGCCTTATCCCAGTGATGAACATCAGTGTGTTCTTCAAGGTTTAATGGCTGTATGTGATGTTGAAGAGGTATATGTAGTGTCCAAAGAAGCAGGGTAATGGCTGACAGCTGGATAAATAGTTTCATGTAAACCTTCCCCTTTCCTAAGGATATAAACATCATAACATGCTTTTAATTATGGATATAGAAAAATGTTTCGAAAAATTACTGAAAATTCTTTTTAGTTAGAAAAATATAGGTAAAACCTCTATAATAGGTTTATTGATAAAAGGGGGCAAACAGAAAATGGAATATTCTTTAACATGGGATTTGGATATCTTTTTTAAAGGAGGAAGCTCTTCTAAGGAATTCCTGCTTTTTTTAGATGAAATCAATCAAGAGGTTCAAGAATTTGATCGTCTTGTAAGTAAGATAAATTCAGAAGAAAATGATGAAATCAGTTTGATCCAGGCATTTGATCTTTTTAAAAATTTAAATATGAAATCGAGACAGGCTAGCGCCTTTATAGGATGCCTGGAAGCTCAAAATGCACAGGATAAAAAGGCAGGTCAACTGCGAATAAAACAATTGAAGAGTGTGGCGTCACTAAAAATGGTGGTAAGTAAACTGGATGAAAAGCTAGTGGAGCTTGATGAGGTGTTTTTTCAGAGTATCCTCAATAAAGAACCGTTGAATGAACTGAAATATGTATTGAATGAACGTAGAGAAAGAGCGAAGGAAAGGCTGTCTGTTAAGGAAGAGTCACTAATCACCCAGCTATCCATGGACGGGTTTGAAGGCTGGAGCCAAATGTATGATACAATTGTGGGCTCGATGACCATCCCTTTTAAGGGTGAAGCACTTTCTGTTGGTCAGGCGGCTAATAAATTTTCTGATCCGGATAAAAACGTCCGGAATGAATTGTTTACTGCTTGGGAACAGGCTTGGGATGAAAAAAGTGATCTTTTTGCCCGGACTTTGAATCATTTAGCAGGCTTTCGTCTCAGTGTGAATGAAAAAAGAGGCTGGGATGATATTTTGAAGGAGCCGCTAGAAATCGGCAGGATGAAGAAAGAAACCCTCGAGAGCATGTGGACCGTAATTGCTGAAAATAAGGAGCCGCTAGTGAAGTTTTTACATAGGAAGGCGGAATTACTTGATTTGGAGAAATTAAGTTGGGCTGATTTGGATGCTCCTCTCGCTGTTACAGCAGAGTCAAAGGTAATGAATTATCAAGAAGGTGCAGATTTTATCGTGCAGCAATTTTCTAAATTTGGAACTCAGTTAGCGAACTTCACTCAAAAAGCATTTGAAGACAGCTGGATTGAAGCAGAAGACAGACCAGGAAAGAAGCCAGGCGGTTTTTGCACAAGTTTCCCTTTGGATAAGCAATCCCGGATTTTTATGACGTATTCGGGCACCCCTTCGAATGTGTCGACATTGGCTCATGAATTGGGGCATGCTTTCCATTCATATGCGATGAGGGATATCCATCCATTGAATCGATCATATGCAATGAACGTGGCAGAAACAGCCTCTACGTTTGCAGAGATGGTCGTTTCGGATGCAGCAGTGAAAGAAGCGACAAATGAGGAAGAAAAACTGATTCTTTTAGAAGATAAAATTCAACGTTCTGTGTCATTGTTGATGAATATCCATGCTCGTTTCTTATTTGAGACAAGATTTTACGATGAGAGAAAACAGGGATATGTCAGTGCCGAACGCTTAAATGAACTAATGGTTGAAGCGCAAAAAGAAGCCTATGGTGATGCGCTAAGTGAGTATAATCCAACGTTTTGGGCTTCAAAGCTTCATTTCTATATAACAGGTGTACCGTTTTATAATTTCCCATACACATTCGGATTCTTGTTCTCATTAGGCATTTACGCGAATGCGCTTAAAGAACCTTCTGGGTTTGAAGAAAAATATATTGCTTTACTAAAGGACACCGGTTCCATGAAGGTCGAGGACTTGGCAGAGAAACATTTAGGCGTGGATTTAACTACCCGTGATTTTTGGGAAGAAGCGGTTACTGCCTGTATGGAGGATGTCGAAGAGTTCATCCGTTTGACCGATCCTCTAGTTCAAAAAGCATAAACTTGGTCTAGTTAAAATAAGAACAAAAAAGCGGATGTCCGGTTTAGGACATCCGCTTTCCCATTTAAACTTTTTTCAGTTTAAATGGACTGACCATAAGTAATGATAATATAATCATGAGGGATAAGAAAAAGACCGGGTGGAGATAAGGAATGGCTAAATAACTAACGGTGGCTAAACAGCCTGCAACGGTAATCGGAACGCCGGTAAAATATCCATTGCTTTCACTGATGTTAAAACGGGCTAGACGAAATGCGCCACAGCCGATGTAAAAAACCGTAAATAGTGTGCCTGGAGCTCCGAATTCTATTAAAATTCCTTGGTATAATAATAGAGCTGGTGCAACGCCGAAAGAAATAATATCGCACATGGAATCAAGTTGCTTACCTAATTCCGATTCAATGTTAAACTTCCTGGCAACCATACCGTCAAAGCGATCTGCAAGGGCAGCTAGGAAAATTAAAAGCAAGCTTAAATTCAATTGGCCGTGCATCACGGCAATTATTGCAAATCCACCAAGGGATAAATTCATTAAAGTAAGTATATTTGCTGTTTGGGCTTTCACTTTTTTAATGGTTTGATCTAGGGCGTGTAATAAAAACATCTTTTCACTCCTTTCAAATAAAACAAATAAAAACAAAATATAGTAAACATAAGTATTTATTATATAATAATATTTTATTTAACACAATTTATGCAAGGGGTTTTAGAATTATTTTACAATTTGGAGTGGTTTTGTTTGTATCAATCTTTTTATCGTATTCTTATTGAACTGACGAATGGAAGGTATTCGTCAGGTATATTAAAGCATTTTAGCCAATCTCGTTGGAGTAAGCCGTTGATTTTATTTTATGTAAAAACTTTTAACCTTAATCAACAAGAATTTGGTAAGGACCTAAAAACGTACAACAATCTGCATGAGTTATTTACAAGACACTTAAAGCGGGAGGCAAGGCCAATTACGGTGGAATCTTCTGCAGTAGCATGTCCTGTAGATGGTGTGCTCGAGGATGCAGGGGAAATTCGAGCTGATAAAAAAATTGTAGTAAAGGGAAAAGTATATTCGATAGAGGAAATGCTAGGGGACGCGCTTTTTTTAGAAAAGTACCTAGGTGGTAAATATCTCGTGTTATACTTAAGCCCGAGTCATTATCATAGGATTCATGCGCCTATTTCGGGTTCTGTGGTAAAACGTTGGACGCTTGGAAAGAAATCTTACCCTGTTAATAAATGGGGAATGAAATATGGAAAAGAGCCATTATCGAAAAATTATCGTACAATAACAGAGCTTCAAAATGAGGCGGGATGTTTAGCAATGGTGAAAGTCGGTGCCATGTATATTAATTCCATCGTTATTACTGATGAATCGAATCACTTAGAAAAAGGACAGGAATTTTCTTATTTCAGTTTTGGTTCAACAGTCGTGATGCTTTTTGAGAAAAACAGTTATCAACTCGATGAAAACTTATCTATTCCCGCTGATGTCCGTGTCGGTGAAAAGATTGGGTACATGAGAGTCGTTTAATAATCATCAAATAAAAATAAGAAGGCTGACATGTTTTGTCAGCCTATGTATTTCATTTTAAAATATTGATCGGATTTTATGTGTCAAAGATCTTCGATGAATTTCCGTTTCTATGAGGCGGATGAAATCGGTACTTAACTTTAAATATTGCGCTTTAAAATAGGATTCCAGCAACAGATCATCAGATAGTTTTTGCATCAGAACGCCATTTACGGCTGCTCACCTCCAGTAGGGATTGCGAGGAATATTTTTGTAATTACTTGCATATATTAGTAGGTCATCCATGATGTACCCCTACTGTATCAGAAATAAACGTAGAGAACAATCGTTCTGTTATCCACAGTTGAAAGTGGATAACCTGTGGTTAAGTTGTTTACAAGGTGAACGAATAGATACACAACAGTATGGAAAATGTTAGTAAAGTTATCCACAGGTCAGGTTAATGAAATTTTTGTCGAATTCTTTTAGTAATAATTAGTTCTTTCGTCTGTTCAGACAGTTGGATTTTCTAGTCTTTTCGAAAAATGCCTTTCCATATTAGAAAACTTACATTATGATGATTTTTTACCGATAGCCCTTCGTTCCTAATTTTTTTTGAAAGTAAGCCAAAAATTCGATATGATGGAGACGGTAAATTTTATGAAAACTATAGAGGTGTCAATATGCTTAAATTATTTTTGCCGAGTGAACATGTTAAAAGCATTTTTAATATAGATCCTCAAGATTTGAAAAAAAGAGGGATTAAGGGAGTTATTACTGATTTAGACAATACACTCGTTGAATGGGACAGGCCAACCGCTACCCCTGATTTAATCAAATGGTTTGACAATATGCGGGACCATGGAATTTTAGTGACGATTGTGTCCAATAATAATGAAAAACGGGTACGTGCTTTTTCCGATCCGCTTCATATTCCATTTATTTTTCAGGCTAGAAAGCCGATGGCGAAAGCTTTCCATAAAGCCCGTAAGGCGATGGGATTGAAGGTAGAGGAAACAGTGGTAATCGGCGATCAGTTATTGACGGATGTATTGGGCGGAAATAGAGGTGGGTTTCATACCATCCTAGTGGTCCCTGTCGCACAGACTGACGAATTCAGAACGAAAATCAATCGTTATTTTGAAAGAAAGATTATGGCGTTTTTTAAACGAAAAGGAATGATAGAATGGGAGGATCACAATTGAACAATCATCAAGAATTAGTGTGCATCGGCTGCGGCGTTAAGGTCCAGACGGAAGATCCGAAGGAATTAGGCTTTGCGCCTAAATCAGCACTTGAAAAAGAGAGCATTGTTTGTCAGCGCTGCTTTAAACTGAAACATTATAACGAAGTTCAGGATGTTTCCTTAACAGACGATGACTTCTTGAAAATCTTGAATAAAGTAGGCGAAACTGATTCATTAATCGTCAAAATCGTCGATATTTTTGATTTCAATGGAAGCTGGCTGCCAGGCCTTCATCGCTTTGTAGGCAGAAATGATGTTCTTTTAATTGGTAATAAGGTGGACTTACTGCCCAAATCAGTAAAGCCGAACAAATTGATTAATTGGATGAAACAATCTTCGAAGGAACTGGGATTGAATCCGGTTGATGTTCTCCTTGTCAGTGCCGAAAAAGGAAAGCACATTCTTGAAGCTGCTGATGCGATTGAACGGTATCGTCAGGATAAAGATGTCTATGTTGTTGGCTGTACGAATGTTGGTAAATCGACTTTCATCAACCGTCTTATTAAAGAGGTGAGTGGTGAAGGGGATATCATCACGACTTCTCATTTTCCAGGCACAACTTTGGATATGATTGAAATTCCTCTAGATGATGGACAGGCCTTGATCGATACACCAGGAATCATTAATCATCATCAAATGGCTCATTATGTAGATAAACGTGATTTCAAGGTGATTATGCCGAAGAAGGAAATCAAGCCGAGAGTGTATCAGCTGAATGAAGAGCAAACGCTATTTTTCGGCGGTTTGGCTCGGTTGGACTATGTTTCGGGTGGCAGACGCTCGCTGACTTGCTATCTTTCGAATGAATTAAATATCCACCGGACAAAACTGGAAAAAGCGGATGAATTATATAAAAATCATGCAGGAGAATTGCTGACGCCTCCGCGTCCTGAACAGATGGAAGAATTTCCGAAGCTTGTTCCTCATGAATTCTCCTTAAAAGATGGTAAAATGGATATTGTGTTTTCAGGCCTTGGCTGGGTAACTGTCAATGAACCAGGTGCGAAGATCGTTGCGCACGTTCCAAAAGGTGTGAACGTCATAGTTCGAAAATCTTTAATCTAAATATAGGGGTCGTCTGTCTATGAATAAGATATATGGGGTAATAGGAGATCCAATTGCGCATTCGATGTCTCCGGACATTCATAATGATGCATTTGAAAAAGAAAATATAGAAGCGGTTTATCACCATTTTCATGTAAAACCAGAGAGCTTGATTGAAGCGGTACAGGGTATGAAAGCCCTTGGTGTAGCAGGGTTTAACATCACGATTCCTCATAAAACTACGGTCATCCCACTTCTTGATGAAGTAGATGAACTGGCCCTTGCAATTGGGGCGGTTAATACAGTTATTAACGAAAATGGACGATTTATAGGGTATAATACAGACGGAATAGGATTTTATAAATCTTTATGCGATGAAATATCAGGTGACATTAAGGCTAAAAAAACGTTAGTGATCGGAGCGGGCGGTGCTGCACGTGCGATTTATTTTACTCTTGTAAAAGAAGGTGTAAAGCACGTTGATATTGCAAACCGGACAAAGGAAACAGCAGCCCACCTTGTTTCTGATTGCCCATATGATAAAGAATCAAAGGCGCTCACGATTGCCGAAGCGGAAGAAGGCTTATCACAATATGATTTAATCATCCAAACAACTTCTTCTGGAATGAGTCCGCACATTGAACATTCTCCGTTGAAGTTGGACCAGTTGAAGGCTGGTGCATTTGTCAGTGACATCATCTATAACCCTTTGCAAACGAAATTGCTTCGTGAAGCGAGGGAAAAAGGGGCGGAAACGCAAAATGGTGTTGGTATGTTTGTCTACCAGGGTGCGCTCGCTTTTGAGATATGGACGGGCATCATGCCTAATACAGCAAGAATGACAGATATTGTCTCGAACAAACTAGGAGGTAACACATGTTAACAGGTAAACAGAAAAGATTTTTACGATCAAAGGCCCATCACCTAAATCCAATTTTTCAAGTTGGAAAAGGCGGTGTTAATGATAATCTCATTAAACAAATTGGTGAGGCGCTAGAAGTACGCGAACTAATCAAGGTTAGCATATTGCAAAACTGTGAAGAAGACCGTAATGATGTGGGTCTTGCATTATCAAAAGGGGCAAGAGCAGAATTGGTTCAAATTATCGGTAACACAATTGTGTTATATAAAGAATCAAAAGAAAACAAACAACTTAAACTACCTTAAGGAACCTATCTATGAAAAAAATTGGAATTCTTGGCGGTACATTTAATCCTCCTCATATCGGTCATTTAATTATAGCTAATGAAGTGCTGGATGCTCTAGAGTTAGATGAAATTAGATTCATGCCAAATCATGTTCCTCCTCACAAGGAAAAAACGGAGGAAGTAACCGATATGGACAGGTTGGCTATGTTGGAAAATGCCATAGCTGGACACCCATCTTTTTATATTGAGGATATTGAAATAGAAAGAAAAGGCACATCCTATACGTATGATACGATTAAATTGCTGAAAGAACGCGAACCAAGCAATGAATTTTATTTTATAATAGGTGCAGATATGATTGAGTATTTACCTAATTGGCACCGGATCGACGAGCTTATGCACCTAGTCAATTTTGTCGGAGTGAAACGTCCCGGCTATAATGAAAAGACAGAATATCCAATCACGATGGTGAAGGTTCCACAAATGTTCATTTCTTCCTCTATGATACGAAGGAAATTGCGAACAGGAAAAACCGTGAAATATTTAATAGCAGATCCAGTGGTGAAGTATATTAAAGGGAATGGTTTATATGAATCGTGAGAAAGCATTAGCGCTCGTCAAAGAACAAATAACCGAGCGCAGGTATATTCATACGTTGGGCGTGGTCGAGTCAGCAATAGAACTTGCCGAATTGTATGGTGCAGATGTCAAAAAAGCGGAACTGGCAGCTATTTTCCACGATTATGCAAAATTTCGTCCAAAAGAGGAAATGGAACAAATAATAATCTCTGAAAAAATGGCGCCGGATTTACTTGAATTCAATATGGAACTGTGGCATGCTCCTGTAGGGGCTTATCTGGTAGAAAAAGAAGCCGGGATCACTGACCGTGAAATATTGGATGCGATTGCCTATCACACATCAGGCAGGGTCGGTATGAGCCTTTTGGATAAGGTCGTATATCTTGCTGACTATATTGAGCCTGGGCGTTCTTTTCCTGGAGTCGACGAAGTAAGGCAGACAGCAAAGGAAAACTTGGATCGTGCTGTCATTCAAGCTTTAAGGAATACAGTTGTATTTTTAATGAAAAGAAATCAGGCAATTTACCCTGATACATTTAAGACATATAATGATTTAATCATGAATTTGAAGGAGAAGATGTAATGACTGAACGTGAACTTCTTGTAATTGCAGCAAAAGCGGCAGACGATAAAAGAGCGGAGGATATCGTTGCTCTAAATATGCAAGGTATTTCTTTGGTGGCGGATTACTTTTTAATCTGTCATGGTAATTCTGAAAAACAAGTACAAGCTATTGCTCGAGAAATGAAAAGCAAAGCAGACGAATCAGGGATCAATGTAAAACGCCTTGAAGGTTTTGACGAAGCGAAATGGGTACTTGTAGATCTTGGAGATGTTGTAGCCCACATTTTCCATAAGGATGAAAGAAACTATTATAACCTTGAACGTTTATGGGGAGATGCACCTTTTGAAGATCTAGAGAGTGAATTGACTCCATGACTTACGAACGCTTTGCCTATGTATACGATGAATTGATGAAGGACGCTCCATATGAAAAATGGCTGATGATCCTGACGGCGAAGCTGGAACAGTACGGAATTGGTGGAAGGAAAGTCCTGGACTTAGCATGCGGCACAGGGGAAATAACAGTAGAACTGGCGCAGCATGGATTTGATGTCTCTGGTGTAGATTTGTCTGATGAAATGTTGATGGTTGCCAATGAAAAAGCGGCGAAGCTAGGGTTATCGATTCCCTTTTTTCAGCAGAATATGGCAGAACTCGAAGGGCTTGGTCTATATGACTGTGTCACGATTTTTTGTGATTCGTTGAACTATCTTCGTGAGGAAGCGGATATTGTAAAAACGTTCTCCAGGGTGCATGAACATCTGAAGGATGGCGGATTATTTTTGTTTGATGTTCATACTATTTATAAGATGGAAGAAATCTTTCACAATAATACGTTTGCCGTCAATGATGAAGAGGTCTCCTATATTTGGGATTGCTTCCCGGGTGAAGAAGAATACAGTGTTGAACATGATTTAAGTTTTTTCGTGAGGGACAATGATAGTGGCTTGTACGACCGTTTTGATGAGTTGCATTATCAGCGTACCTATCCGGTTGAGCAATATAAAAAATGGTTGCAACAAGCAGGTTTTGAAGTTTCTGAACTTCTGGCGGACCTTGAAGAAGCACCGGTCGGTAAAGAAACCGAAAGAATCTTATTTGTAGCCAGAAAATAAATCAAGGGGTCAGGCCTCCTATCGTACATCACTGTGCGAAAGGATGCCTGACCCTTTATTTTTTTATATTTTTAGAAGGAGAATAGATTTCGGATGCGAATATTAATAAGGATGGCCAAATTGTTTTTCAACCTCGTGAAGATCTTCTGCGAATTTTTCGTGTGTCGCTTGAAACAGATGATGAAACATTTCTCCGGTTTCAGCTTCTAAAACCTTAATTCCTTCCCCTGTGATCCCACCTTTTACGCAAACCTTTTCCTGTAAGGTCGGTAATGTGTAAACTCCCTTACCAAGCAATTCACCTAACCCAATCAGCATGTTCTCGGTCAAAGTCGTTGCGGTTTCTTTATCTATCTTCGTTGTTTGACAGGCGGCTTCAATAAAAGCTTGTGCTAAAAAGCTAAAGAAGGCAGGTCCGCAGCTTACAATGTCGGAAGCTACCCGGGTGATATCATTTTCAATGATGACCGGTGCCGATATGGCAGATGCCAGATTAAATAAGGATTGCTGTGTCTCTTTGCTGCACCCTTTGCTGAAGCTCAGTAACGATACCCCTGATCCCACACGGTTCGTTATGCTTGGGATAAAACGGGCGCATGGAGCATTCACTTCTGATTCAAGCTGTGCCACTGAAAGCGGGCTTGTAATGGAGATAAGTAGTTGTTCTCTTTTTATATGGTGTTTGATGCCCTGTAAAAGGCTGTGAATTTGTAATGGTTTTACGCAGAGAAAAATAAAGTCTGCCTGTTGGACGATCTCGGCGGCGCTTTTCGCTACCTCGATACCGGGATGCTTTTCTTTCAGCACCAATGCTTTGGAGAGCGTTCTATTTGTAATGAGTAGATCAGCCGGATTTAGTATTTTAGCCTCCAGCCACGCTTCGATTAAAATCGTTCCCATATTGCCTGTTCCAATTACACCGATTTTCTTCAATACTTTCAACTCCTCTCACTAAAAGCGAATCTCCTAAAAACACTATGTATTTTTAATCTGTCCTATGACAATGTAATGTTCGAATTCAAAGAAGGAGGCTAAGAAGTGGATAAAATATTAAAAAAGAAAATGGCGATGATTGCCGCTGCAGTAGCTACTGGGGCGATAGGAGTTTACTTTTTCTTTCAACCTGGGAAGGAACTGGTTGAATCAGAAGATATCTTTGCAGTATCAGCAAACGATGGCATTGATGAAATGACAACTGAAACGAAGGCAGAACCTCTTATCATTAAAGTCGATGTTAAGGGAGCGGTACAGGCACCTGGTATATTTACTGCGGAGGCAGGTGACAGGGTGATTGATTTGATTTCGAAAGCGGGAAGTTTCACAGACAAGGCCGATAAGGATAAAGTGAATTTTGCCCAACTTGTTGAGGACCAAATGGTCATTTACGTACCCAAAATAGGTGAAGAAGGCATAGAACTTCCCGGAAATGCATCAGCCGCCTCGAGCGGAACTGCGGCTACTGGAGGGGCATCTGAGAGTTCAAGGGGCCAGGTTAACTTGAACACAGCCACAAAGGAGGATTTAGAAACCCTGTCTGGGATTGGCGCATCAAAAGCAACGGCCATCCTTGAATACAGAGATACGATAGGGAAATTCAAGCAGATAGATGAATTGAAGAATGTATCAGGGATCGGTGATAAAACATTTGAAAAATTAAAGGATTCTATTTCCGTAAAATGATTGATTGAATTCTCTACACAAATGGACAGGAAGAAGGTAAAATTGAAGAAAATCAATTTTATTAAGTAAAAGGGGACCACAACATGAACAGGATTAGCTGGGATCAATATTTCATGGCTCAAAGCCATTTATTAGCTTTAAGAAGCACATGTACACGACTAACTGTAGGCGCAACAATCGTTAGGGATAACCGGATTATTGCGGGAGGCTACAATGGTTCGATTGCCGGGGGAACGCACTGTATTGATGATGGTTGTTATGTAATAGATAATCATTGTATTAGAACGATACATGCTGAAATGAATGCACTTTTACAGTGTGCCAAATTCGGTGTGCCGACGGCAGAGGCGGAAATATATGTTACGCATTTTCCATGCCTGCAATGCTGTAAATCACTCATTCAAGCTGGAATCAAAGCTGTTTATTATGCAGAGGATTATAAAAACCATCCATATGCAATTGAATTGTTTGAGCAGGCTGGGGTCAAAACGGAAAAGGTTGAAGCAAGAGGAGCCATCGATGTATACGGAAAAGAAAAACAGGACTTTGTACGTTCGTTGCTAGGTCAACTAGAACAATCCGGTTTAGAGAAAGAAGCTGTGCTGGAGCTAGAAAAGGAGGCAAAACTGTTATTTAACAAATAATTAGACAGGGGGTTGGCATGGCAAGACAACTTCTCTTTTTAGCCGTTTCGGCCACGTTTGGCGTTTCGGCCCATTCATTTTTTAGTGTAAGACTTTTAATCGTTTTCCTTATTTTCCTCTGTTTTATTTATTATTCGAGTGCGGGTGAAGGGAAGACCCTTATACTTCATGTGGTGATTATGGGGATTTTTTTAGGGTCCGCTACTGCCTCCGAACATCGAAACATCTCTTCTTATCAGGGAACGGAAAGTCATTTTGTTATTACATTTACAGACCAACCGAAAATAGATGGAAATCTATTAAAAGGTTTCATCATCAGTGAACAAGGAGAACGGCTGATGCTTCGATATAAAATAGCCTCCGAACAAGAAAAGGAAAAGCTTGATCAGTATCTTCGCATCGGTTTATCTTGTCCGGCCGAGGGAAATCTGCAGGTTCCTGACAAACACCGTAATGAAAATAGCTTCGATTATCAACGTTATCTCCTCCAGCAAAACACTCATTGGATATTTAAAGCGAGTTCTATTTCTTTTTCGAAATGCAAAAAGGTTGGAAACTCGATTGTCGTTTCAATTCGAAATTTGCGGATGAAAGGAATTTCGTATATAAAAAAACACTTCCCAGAAGAATCGAGTGGATTTGTCACAGCCCTTATTTTCGGTGATCAGACGGATATCGATGAAGGGGATCTTACTAACTATCAGCGTCTAGGTCTTGTACATTTACTGGCGATTTCGGGACTTCATGTCAGTTTTTTAACGGGGATGTTGTTTTATCTTGGTATCCGCTTCGGAGTTACTCGCGAGAGAATGATGATTGCCATCCTTATCTTTCTTCCGATTTACATGATACTTTCAGGAGCAAGCCCGTCAGTGATGAGATCATGTTTGATGGCTATGGTATTCTTTTTGCTCATGCTTTTCAAGAAACGAATTTCAGCAGGTGCCACAATCGGTGCGGTCTATATGACCCTGCTATTTTTTCAGCCACTTATGCTCTATAATATTGGGTTTCAGCTTTCTTTCGCTGTCACCTTTTCAATCATTATGTCTTCGAAAATCTTTTTGCAGTACCCACAAAAGACACTACAACTTTTCATTGTCAGCTCAATCAGCCAATTGGCAGCCCTTCCGATTTTACTTTTTCACTTTTATGAAGTATCTTTCCTTGGTGTGTTTCTAAATGTACTGTATGTGCCTCTTTATTCCATCATTTTGCTGCCTTTTTCACTAATCACCCTCTTTATCCATCTGTTACTTCCTGTTTTAGGTCAACCCCTTATTTCGTTATTAAACTTCACCTTCCTGCTCAGTAATAGGGTCGCCGATGCTGCATCGAATCTTCCTCTTGCCTCCATTCCGTTTGGAAAACCACTTTTCATTATGATGTTGTTGCTTGTTGTTGCAGTTTTAGGACTGTTCCTGACTTGGGAGAAATCTTTTAGTAAATGTAAAATCTGGTGTGGAATAATGATTTTACTATTACTTTTTCAATACAATCTACAAAAGCTATCTCCATTTGGTGAAGTACAGGTAATTGATGTTGGACAGGGTGATTCAATTTTAATTACTCTTCCGTTTAACCGGGGAAATTACTTGATTGATACGGGGGGACAAATTACGTTTCCTATGGAAATGTGGAAAAAAAAGCGAAAGACTTATAATACGGCTGATGATATCATTATCCCGCTGCTGAAAAGTAAGGGTATTCACCATTTGGACAAGCTGATTTTAACGCATGCCGATGCTGATCATATAGGAAGTGCAAAAGACCTCATTGAAAATTTCAAAGTTAAGGAGATAGTTATTGGAGGTTGGAGTGAGGACGATTATCGAGATAAAGACTTTGTTTCCATTGCAAGAGATAAGAGGGTAAAAGTGACAGTCGTACAAAGGGGCGAACATTGGAAAGTTGGGGAAGCTGAGTTTTTCGTTCTAGATCCACATAAAAAAGAAGAAAATAAGAATGATTCATCCATTGTTTTATATACAGAGTTAGGGGGATTGTCCTGGGTATTTACCGGAGATATGGGGGAAGAGGGGGAAAAAGAATTGATGGATACTTACCCTCAGTTGCGGGCTCATATTTTGAAGGTCGGTCATCACGGCAGTAAGACTTCTTCCTCGAAGCCTTTTCTCGAACAATTGCAGCCAAAAGCAGCGCTTATTTCAGTTGGAAAAGAGAATAGGTACGGTCACCCACATGAACAAGTTATTGAGGCCTTGAAAGAATATAATATTTATTTGTTTAGGACGGATGAAGATGGTTCTATTATTTACAAGTATTACAAAAGTGAAGGAACCTTTCGGAAGACTATTCCATAGTATGTAGAAATCAAAAAGAAAGAGACTGCATCAGCAGCCTCCTTCAGGGAAAAATAAGTGCATTTTGAAAAATGAAATCAGGATCCGACTGCTTTAATGACGACAGCAATGGTGAACATGGCAGCGAAAAATACAAAAGAACCGATGAATCCCATAGCGGAATCAGCGACGTCATCAGTCTTTGATTGAACATTCTTTTCGAATTCGTTCATTGTTTACCCCTCCTATTTCTGCTAATAGTATAAAACATTACCAAAAAAAAATCTACAGGCCACATTTCTTCATTTCCTTTACTGACAAGAGTTGTCACAAATAGTTTGAAATTTTGAGGTCAAAATAAAGGTACAAACAAAGCAAGCGAAAAAGAAAAGTTCACTTTTTTGTTCTACATGAATACTTTACCCGCTTTCAAGGGAGTTTACCCGGGCCTTTCTTGAAAGTGTTCATATAGATCCGGAATTAGTCCTTTAGAGGGCTAGTTCCCTTTATAGCTTGTCAAATGGTTCATCCACCTATACCATTAGAGAAGAATACATAAAAAAGAGGCGGATTCTATTGGTATTAGACGTATGGAAAAGTATTAAAAAAGGGCAATTCGCGCCTGTATATTTGTTATATGGAACAGAAGCTTATTTAATTAATGAAACAAAGCAGCTTTTGATTGAGCATGTCCTTCACGAAGATGAAATGGATTTTAACTTTTCTCAATTTGATTTAGAAGAGACGCCGATTGAAACAGCGCTTGAGGACGTTGAAACTCTTCCTTTTATCGGGGAAAAACGCCTTGTCTTCATGCAAAATCCATTTTTTTTGACAGCTGAAAAAACGAAATCGAAAGTTGAACATAATGTAAAAAGACTGGAAGCGTATTTGGCTGACCCAGTTCCTTATTCTATTGTTGTTCTGACAGCTCCTTATGAAAAACTGGACGAACGGAAAAAGATTACCAAAGAACTGAAGCGTAATGCGGTTCTCGTTGAAGCGAAAAAGCTTGGCGATCATGAATTAAAGGCATGGGTTAAGGAGCGCGTTGCAGCTTATTCTGTCCAAATAGATGAACAAGCCACAGAACTTTTGCTCGAACTTGCAGGAACGAATCTGATGATGTTGACAAATGAACTTGATAAAATGGCACTTTATGTAGAAGCTGACAAACGAATTACCATTGAGGTTGTTGAAAAGTTAGTCGCTAAATCTCTAGAACAGAATATCTTCACACTTGTTGATCATGTTTTGCAGCGAAAAATGGAAAGTGCTATGACGATTTTTCACGATCTTCTTCGGCAGAATGAAGAGCCGATTAAAATCTTGAGTGTAATGGCCGGACAGATCCGACTTATGTATCAAGTGAAGGAGCTTTCGCGTCAAGGGTATAGTCAGCAAAAAATTGCAGGGCAATTGAAGGTGCATCCATACCGAGTAAAGCTAGCCCTAGAAAAAACGGGGAAATTCCAGGAACGCGAGTTGTTGAGTATAATGAACGATTTAGCTGAAGCGGATTATAAGATGAAATCGGGTCAAGCCGATAAGGCGATCACACTTGAGTTGCTGCTTTTGAAAATTAGATAACAATAAAAGGTGACAGAAATTCCTGTCACCTTTTTGGTGCGTAAAAAAAAACGATCCATAAGGATCGTTTAATTTTTGTCATTATGCGTTAAGAGCGTTAAGTCTTTTCGCTAAACGAGATTTTTTACGGGCTGCCGCATTTTTATGGATTAATCCTTTAGATGCAGCTTTGTCTAATTTTACAGCAGCTGTTAAAAGAGCTTCTTTAGCAGCTTCAACGTTTTCACCAGCTAATGCAACTTCAGCGTTTTTCACTGTAGTACGCATAGTTGATCTAACAGTAATGTTATGAACGCGTTTTTTGTCGTTGATTTTCACACGTTTAATAGCAGATTTAATGTTTGGCATTCCGTTCACCTCCTACAAAGAAATCGAGATTATATGAACTCGACTTTTCAAATCCATATCAAATAGCACAAGTGATATTCTATCAGACTGCTCATGAATATGCAATACTTCAGATTGAGAATCGAAAAGGAATTATAATTTCAGTAAATAAATTCATCTCGTCATATTTCATTGTACCAAAAAAATGAATAATAAAAAAGCTAAAACGACAGAATGTTTAAGAGAGACTATGGAAATTACTAGAGTTAGATACAAATCAAACATCAGGAGGCCGCTATGGAAAATCATTTGGACCTTAGTAAGTTCGGAATTCGGACAGATTTGGCGATTGAAGCAAAAGATATTGCTCTTGAAAATAAGGGTGTTGTTGAAGAAGTTGATGTTTCCCATATCGAAGGGGTCATAATAAAGGAAAAAGAAGTGGATGATCTGAAAATTTCCTTAGTCGAGGTCACGGCTGAGGGAGAAAAAGAGATTGGTAAAAAACAGGGGAGCTATTTAACCATTGAAGTTCAGGGTATCCGCCAACAGGATACGGACACACAGCAACGAGTGGAGAAGGTGTTTGCTGAAGAGCTAGCCTACTTCTTAAAAAGAAATAATATCACGAAAGAAAGCAGTTGTTTAGTCGTCGGCCTCGGTAATTGGAATGTGACCCCGGACGCTTTGGGGCCAGCCGTGGTCGAGAACCTGGTAGTCACAAGGCATTTGTTCGAGTTGCAACCAGAGTCTGTTAAAGAAGGTTATCGGCCGGTAAGTGCGATCTCTCCAGGTGTTATGGGGATTACAGGAATCGAGACGAGCGACATTATCAAAGGAGTCATTGAAAAAAGCAATCCTGATTTTCTCATCGTCATTGATGCCTTGGCAGCCCGTTCGATTGATCGGGTAAATTCAACGATTCAAATAACTGATACAGGCATTCATCCAGGGTCAGGTGTTGGAAATAAACGAAAGGAATTGAGTCAGGAGACACTGGGGGTTCCTGTTATAGCAATTGGAATACCTACCGTCGTTGATGCTGTATCAATTACTAGCGACTCGATTGATTATATTTTGAAGCACTTTGGCAAGGAACTGAATGAGGGTGACCGCCCATCACGTTCATTAGCCCCCGCAGGATTTAGTTTTGGGAAACGTAAAAAGTTGACTGATGAGGATATGCCAGGTGAAAAGGAACGGAAAACCTTCTTGGGCATGATTGGTGTCCTTCCGGACGAAGAAAAGCGGAAACTGATTTATGAAGTGCTTTCACCGCTCGGTCAAAATTTAATGGTTACACCAAAAGAAGTCGATGTTTTCATTGAGGACATGGCCAATTTGATAGCCAATGGATTGAATGCAGCGTTGCATGGGTCAATTAATCAAGAAAATACTGGCTACTATACCCGCTAGTTCATTTTAGTGCCCAAAAATGGTGTTCTACCCTTTCTAGCAAAGTCATAGGTATTAATAGACAAGCTATAGAGAGGGTGGAAGGATGAAAAGAAGAAATTCCCCAGGGATCATAACAGCTATTCACGGTTCAACTATAGTAAAAACTTTTCTAGGTATTCTCGCCTTGCTTCTTTTTGTTTTTTCCGTCAGCGGGGTCATGACGTCTCTGCGACCGGAGTATCGGATATCTTCGGATTCCGTACATACCGTAGCGAACCAATTTTCAGGGAAAATGCTGTTCTCGATGCTGGCTAATGAAAATCATTACTTTTTTAATGCCCTGCCTGAAGGTAAACAAGAATCGGTGATCACAAATCAATTGATAAAAATCTCGACTAATATTTCTATGGAGGATCCGCGAAGCTTGCTTGGTCGGGAACTTCCAGGCTTCTCGATTTTTGATAATGAAATCCTTGTTGCTGGTGAAGGAACCAATTATACGAATATGCCGTATGAATCTTCGCCGCCGGTAGATGTCCTGAACGAAGAAAGGGATGCGTCCCTGCAAAATCTGGATGAGATCGAAGAACCTGAAAAAGGAGTGGCTAATCAGCCAAATCAGACAACCAATGGGCGAAAAGTTGTTGAAATTTATCATAGCCATAATCGGGAGTCATATCTCCCTTATTTAAAAGGGGTTACAAATCCTAATCTCGCCTATCACTCTAAAATCAATATTACAAAACTCGGGGCACGAATGGTGGAGGACTTGGCTGATAACGGGATAGGCTCATCGCTTGATAATACGGATATTATGGGCAATTTGAATAATAAGGGATTGAATTACAACAAATCCTATCAAGAGTCTCGTAAATCCGTTCAAACGGCATTGGCTACCAACAAAGATCTAGAATATATGATTGATATCCATCGTGATTCAAAACGAAAAAAACATACGACCATTAACATTAACGGTAAAGATTATGCCAAGATTGCCTTCGTCATTGGGGGAAATAACCCGAACTTTGAGAAAAATGCAGCGCTTGCCAATAAACTTCATAAAGCTCTGGAAAAAAAATACCCTGGCATTTCACGAGGGGTTATGAAACAAGGCGGAGCGGGTCATAATGGAGTATACAATCAGGATTTGTCAGGCAATGCCATGCTCATTGAAGTTGGCGGTGTTGATAATACGTTTGAAGAAATGTATTTAACCGTTGATGCATTTACCGATGTATTCAGTGAATTTTATTGGGATGCTAAAGCGGTGGATAAAACAACTGGAGAATCAGAAGCGAAGTAATTTGAGAGGAGTTCTCTAACATGGTTCGATTTTGGTTAAAATGCACGGGGATTATACTCGTATTATTTTTAGGCGTCCTTATTGGAATGCAGCAGGCGAATGACGGCATGAAAAAAATGAAGGGATATGAAGACCCCTCTTTGAATAGTGCATTTATTATCAACCAATCGGACCAAGGGGAGATGGAGGCGGATATCCTTGGTGAAAAAGTAACAAGTCATGATTTAGAGACGAAAAAAGAAAAGCTTGAAGAAATGAAGGCTTTCAACTTTTTCTCATCTCTTGGCAAGACTCTCGGCGAAACGATATCAGCGGCCTTTCAAGCGCTTATAAATATGATTTAAGCTTGCGCAAGAAAAGTCGAATAACTCTGTCGAAAGGCTGCATCCGAGAATTCGGAATGCAGCCTTTTTTTATCCCTGGCACTACAATGATGCTTCTTTTGTAACTATTCTGTTGAATCTTGCATTTTCTATTGATATAATAAAAAATAGTGTATTGTGTCGACTAGTGGGAGTGAACGTTATGAATAGAGAAGAAAAATTAAAAAGACAATCCAAGATTCGTAACTTTTCCATCATCGCTCATATTGATCATGGTAAATCTACATTGGCGGATCGTATCATAGAAAAAACGAACGCTATGACTCAACGTGAAATGAAGAGTCAGCTGTTAGATTCCATGGATTTAGAGCGTGAGCGTGGAATTACGATTAAATTGAATGCAATTCAATTAAAATATAATGCGAAAGATGGCGAAGAATACATTTTCCATCTTATTGATACACCAGGGCACGTCGATTTTACGTATGAGGTTTCGCGAAGCCTTGCTGCGTGTGAAGGTGCAGTCCTTGTTGTCGATGCGGCGCAGGGTATTGAGGCCCAGACGCTTGCAAACGTATATTTAGCATTGGATAACAATTTGGAAATCATCCCGGTCATCAATAAAATTGACTTGCCGAGTGCTGATCCAGAACGTGTTCGTAATGAAATTGAGGAAGTAATCGGGTTGGATGCTTCTGATGCAGTTTTGGCTTCAGCTAAAGCCGGTATCGGAATCGAGGAGATTTTGGAGCAGGTCGTTGAATTAGTACCGGCACCACAAGGAGATCCTGAAGCACCGTTTAAGGCGCTTATTTTCGACTCGCTATTTGATGCATATCGGGGTGTAGTTGCCTATATCCGGGTTGTTGAAGGGTCTATTAAAGTGGGCGACAAAATTAAAATGATGTCCACAGGCAAAGAATTTGATGTCACGGAATTGGGTGTCTTTAATCCAAAAACACAACTGCTTGATGAACTAAACGTAGGTGATGTTGGTTTCCTTACAGCAGCTATTAAAAACGTTGGTGATACGACAGTTGGTGATACGATTACTAGTGCTGTGAATAGTGCGACAGAGCCGCTGCCAGGTTATCGGAAAATGAATCCGATGGTATATTGCGGTTTGTATCCGATTGACGCATCGAAATTCAATGATCTACGGGATGCATTAGAGAAATTGGAATTGAATGATTCAGCGCTGCAGTTTGAGGCGGAATCATCTCAAGCATTAGGCTTTGGTTTCCGTTGCGGTTTCCTAGGACTTCTTCATATGGAAATCATCCAAGAGCGTATTGAACGTGAATTCAAAATTGATCTAATTACTACTGCGCCAAGTGTTATTTACGATGTCGTTCAAACTGATGGAACGGTTTTGAAGGTTGATAACCCATCTAACATGCCGGATGCCCAAAAGATTGAACGTGTTGAGGAGCCATATGTAAAAGCAACAATGATGGCACCAACAGAATTTGTAGGCACAATCATGGAAATCTGTCAGAATAAACGCGGGAACTTCATTGATATGGAATATATCGATGAGACACGTGTAAGTATTCACTATGAAATACCATTGTCGGAAATCGTATATGATTTCTTTGATCAATTGAAATCAAATACAAGGGGCTATGCTTCATTTGATTATGAATTAATCGGCTACAAACCGTCCAAGCTTGTGAAGATGGATATTTTACTGAATGCTGAGACGGTCGATGCTTTAAGTTTCATCGTTCATAAGGACTTCGCTTATGAGCGTGGTAAAGTTATTGTTGAGAAATTGAAGAAATTGATTCCAAGACAACAGTTTGAAGTTCCAATTCAAGCAGCTATTGGACAAAAAATCGTGGCTCGTTCTTCTATTAGTGCAATGCGTAAAAACGTACTCGCTAAATGTTACGGTGGCGATATTTCCCGTAAACGTAAATTGCTTGAAAAACAAAAAGAAGGTAAAAAGCGGATGAAACAGGTAGGTTCTGTTGAAGTACCGCAGGAAGCTTTCATGGCTGTTTTGAAAATGGATGATACGACTCCAAAAAAATAAATGATAGATAGAAAAAAGAGGGTAGAGAAGATCTAGCCTCTTTTTCTATCGACTCAATCGATTAAAGGTTGTGAACACAATGATTAAAAGTGCCTACCTCCACATACCGTTTTGTGAACATATTTGTCACTATTGTGATTTTAATAAAGTGTTTTTGCAGGGGCAGCCAGTCGACGAATATTTACGGATGATGAAAAGAGAAATGGAAATGCAACTTGCAAAGTATCCAACAACAGGATTGGACACGGTTTTCGTCGGCGGAGGGACACCAACCTCTCTTGATGAAAAACAACTTGCATTCTTATGTGAAGCAATCAATGAAACCCTTCCTTTTGATTCAAAGAAGGCTGAATATACATTCGAGGCTAATCCTGGGGATCTTTCAAAAGAAAAGCTTGAAATACTATTTCATTCCGGTGTGAATAGGCTTAGCTTTGGGGTGCAAAGCTTCAATGATGAATTATTAAAGCGAATTGGTCGGACACATCGGGCATCTGAAGTATATGAAACGATTCATTTGGCTCAAGAGGTTGGCTTTACAAATATAAGTATCGACTTGATTTATGGATTGCCAGGTCAAACGATGGAAGACTTCAAGGATACGCTAGATAAGGCCCTTGCACTACAGCTTCCTCATTATTCCAGTTACTCATTAATTGTTGAGCCTAAGACGGTTTTCTATAATCAAATGAGAAGAGGGAAATTAAATCTTCCGCCTCAGGAGCTTGAGGCTTCCATGTATGAACGGCTGATGGAAGAGATGGAGAAACATGGTCTGCATCAATATGAAATCAGTAATTTTGCTCGTCCTGGATTTGAAAGCCGACACAATTTAACATATTGGGATAATGTAGAATATTATGGGATTGGTGCGGGAGCACATGGCTATACTGGGGGAAAAAGAGTGGCCAATCATGGGCCAGTGAAAAAATACATTACGCCATTGACGGTGAACGAGTTACCTGTTTTGGAAGAACATCCTGTACCACTCCATGAAAAGATGGAAGAGGAGATGTTTTTAGGACTTAGAAAAACAGAAGGAGTTTCATTGGAAAACTTCAAGAATAAATTTTCTGTTGAAATGACGGAAATTTTCGGGAAATCGCTCGAAGAAGAATCGGCAAAGGGTCTGCTTACGATTGAAGGTGGGTTTGTCCGATTGACTGAGCAGGGGAAATTGCTTGGTAATGAAGTGTTCCAATCGTTTTTAGGCGTTGCTGATTCCGAGTGATGGAAATCTCTTGTTATTTTATCAATGAATTAGCGGTTTTCATTGTTGACATCATAAGCTTCATTTGATAATTTATTAGTATATTAGCACTCAAAGAGACAGAGTGCTAACAGAGGTGATCATACATGCTAACTGATCGTCAATTATTGATTCTGCAAGTGATAATCGAGGATTTTATCCATTCTGCCCAGCCAGTCGGGTCGCGAAGCTTGTCGAAGAAAGATGAAATTACGTTCAGCTCTGCCACAATCCGTAACGAAATGTCTGATCTTGAAGAATTGGGTTTTTTAGAAAAAACTCATACATCTTCTGGTAGAATACCTTCTGAAAAAGGGTATAGATATTATGTGGATCATTTGCTTTCTCCTCAAGCTCCGAAAAAGAATGAAATGAAATTGTTAAAATCTGTTTTTGTTGAGCGAATCTATGAGCTAGAAAAGATTGTTCAAAAATCAGCAAAAATTCTTTCTGAACTGACGAATTATACGGCAATTGTACTAGGTCCAAAAGTCAATGAACATAAGTTGAAAAAAATTCAGATCGTACCATTGAGTCCGGATGCTGCAATTGCAATCATTATTACTGATACAGGTCATGTGGAAAATCGAATGATTTCCTTGCCCCCTTCTTTTGATATAAATGAAATTGAAAAGATGGTGAACATTTTAAATGCCCGTTTAGTCGATGTTCCGCTTGTTGATTTAAAAGATAAGATCTATAAGGAGGTGGCTGCTCTATTAAGCCACCACATTCATAATTATGGATCGATTGTTTCTGTTCTAGCGGATACCTTGACGGATACAAAGCCTGAAAAAATATTTTTCGGCGGGAAAACGAATATGCTAAGGCAGCCGGAGTTCCATGACATTGCAAAGGTAAGTACACTTTTATCGATGATTGAGCAGGAACAAGGGTTTTATGATCTTATTACTCAAAATCCAGCGGGCATTCACGTCAAGATTGGCCGTGAAAATCAAAATACGGTACTTGATGACTGCAGCTTAATTACCGCAACCTACTCAATCGGACATGAACAAGTGGGCACATTAGCGATACTAGGTCCAACGAGAATGGAATATTCGAGAGTAATCAGTCTGCTTTCGTTTTTCTCGAAAGATTTAACGACTCTGATGACTAAACTGTATCAAAAATAGGAGCAAAGGTAATATTGTTAAGGTGGCGGGGATGTAAATTCCCCAGCCTGACTTATTACTTAAGCATAAATTGTATAACCCTTTTAGGGAGGTGAGATTGTGACAGAAAATAAAAACGAAGAACAAACATTAGAAAATGAAACAATCGAGGAAAGCGCTGCAGAAGCTGTATTTGCTGAAGAGGAAAATCCAGCGGAACAAAATCAGGAGGAAACTCCGGTTGAGAAAGATGAACTTCAATTGGCTCATGAAAAGATTGCTGAGCTACAGGCTAAAATCGAAGAAATGGATAACCGTTATCTTCGTCTGCAGGCCGATTTTGATAATTCAAGACGCCGTGCCAAGCTTGATATGGAAGCGGCTCAAAAATATAGAGTTCAAAGTATTGCTGGTGATTTAGTCGAGGCTCTTGATAATTTTGAAAGAGCGACAAAAATCGAAGCTGATAATGAACAGACAAAATCCCTGCTTCAAGGGATGGAAATGGTCTACAAAGCGATTATTGATGCATTGACTAAAGAAGGCATCGAACCAATTAGTTCGGTTGGTGAAGAATTTGATCCGCGTTTACATCAAGCGGTCATGCAAGTTCAAGATGATAACTTTGGTTCTAACATCGTTGTCGAGGAGTTCCAAAAAGGATATGTTCTTAAAGACAGAGTGCTTCGTCCTGCAATGGTAAAAGTAAACGAATAATAGAAATTACATACAAATAATTGGGAGGTAGTGAAACTATGAGCAAGATTATTGGTATTGACTTAGGTACAACAAACTCTTGTGTATCTGTACTTGAAGGCGGGGAACCAAAAGTTATCCCGAATCCAGAAGGAAACCGTACAACTCCATCCGTAGTGGCATTCAAAAATGGTGAAAGACAAGTAGGGGAAGTGGCAAAACGCCAAGCAATTACAAACCCAAACACGATCATTTCTATTAAACGTCATATGGGTACTAATCATAAAGAAGTAATTGAAGGAAAAGAATACTCACCGCAGGAAGTTTCTGCAATCATCCTTCAATACTTAAAATCATATGCTGAAGAGTATCTTGGTGAAAAAGTTACAAAAGCGGTTATCACTGTACCTGCTTACTTCAATGATGCAGAACGTCAAGCAACGAAAGATGCTGGTCAAATTGCTGGACTTGAAGTAGAACGTATTATTAACGAACCGACAGCTGCAGCACTTGCATACGGTTTAGATAAAACAGATGAAGACCAAACAATTCTTGTATTCGACCTTGGTGGCGGTACATTTGACGTATCAGTCATGGAACTTGGCGATGGCGTATTCGAAGTTAAATCCACTGCTGGTGACAACCGTCTAGGTGGAGATGATTTCGACCAAGTCATCATTGATTACCTAGTAGAAGCATTCAAGAAAGAAAATGGAATCGATCTTTCTAAAGACAAAATGGCAGTTCAACGTTTGAAAGATGCAGCTGAAAAAGCGAAAAAAGATCTTTCAGGTGTAACTTCTACACAAATTTCATTGCCATTCATCACAGCTGGAGATGCTGGCCCGCTTCACTTAGACGTAACAATGACTAGAGCTAAATTCGATGAACTTTCTTCAAGTCTTGTGGAACGTACAATGGGACCTACTCGTCAAGCGATGAAAGATGCAGGTCTTTCAGCATCTGAAATCGATAAAGTCATCCTTGTTGGTGGATCTACGCGTATTCCTGCGGTTGTTGAAGCAATCAAAAAGGAAATCGGTCAAGAACCAAGCAAAGGTGTTAACCCTGATGAAGTAGTAGCTATGGGTGCTGCGATTCAAGGTGGCGTATTAACAGGGGATGTTAAAGACGTTGTTCTTTTAGACGTAACTCCACTTTCACTTGGAATTGAAACAATGGGCGGCGTGTTCACGAAATTAATCGACCGTAATACAACAATTCCAACAAGTAAATCACAAGTATTCTCAACAGCGGCTGATAATCAAACAGCTGTAGATATCCATGTTCTTCAAGGTGAACGTCCGATGTCAGCAGACAACAAAACGCTTGGTCGTTTCCAATTGAGTGACATTCCACCGGCACCGCGCGGAATTCCACAAGTCGAAGTAACTTTCGACATTGATAAAAATGGTATTGTAAACGTTCGTGCAAAAGATCTTGGCACAAACAAAGAACAAGCAATCACAATCAAATCATCTTCAGGACTTTCTGATGAAGAAATCGACCGCATGGTACGTGAAGCAGAAGAAAATGCTGATAGTGATAAACAACGTAAAGAAGAAGTTGAACTTCGTAACGAAGCAGATCAACTAGTCTTCCAAACGGAAAAAACGCTTAAAGATCTAGAAGGTAAAGTAGACGAAGCGGAAGTAACAAAAGCAAACGAAGCGAAGGATGAACTGAAAGCAGCAATCGAGAAAAATGAGCTTGAAGAAATCCGTGTGAAAAAAGATGCACTTAACGAAATCGTTCAAGCTTTGACAATGAAGCTTTATGAAGAAGCTGCAAAAGCTCAGCAAGCAGGCCAAGAGGGTGCTGGCGAAGCTGGTGCAAAAGACGATAATGTAGTTGATGCAGAATATACAGAAGTAAACGAAGAAGAGAAAAAATAAAAAAGTGACCCTGTTGGGACGCTGATATATTGGGCAGGGATTTCTGCCTGTAATTGTAGAAAAGTCAAAGTCAGGTTATCTTGGCTTTGGCTTTTTTACAATGGGTGAAATCAAAGTCCGGAAGTAATGGCAGCTGGTATTCTTTTATTCTTACAATCGCTAGTGGGGAATCATAAGACTATGGAGAAAAATAGGTGCAAATTTGAGGCAGATGTCTTCTTTTACGAAAAAGTGTTCAAGCCGTTTGTACTTTTCTAGTTGATTATTATCTTCGTTCAGTGATAATATTACCTTTATGTGAATCGAATCGGGAGTGGATTTTAGATATGAGTAAACGTGATTATTATGAGGTGTTAGGCCTTTCGAAGAGTGCTTCGAAGGATGAAATCAAAAAAGCGTATCGAAAGCTCTCCAAACAATATCATCCTGATATTAATAAAGCGGAAGATGCTGCGGATAAATTCAAGGAAATTAAGGAAGCTTACGAGGTATTAAGCGACGAGCAGAAAAAGGCTCATTATGACCAATTTGGACATACAGATCCAAATCAGGGCTTCGGTGGCCAGGACTTTGGCGGTTTCGGTGGTTTTGAAGATATTTTCAGTAGTTTCTTTGGTGGAGGCGGACGTAGAAGAGATCCTAATGCACCGCGCCAAGGGGCTGATTTACAGTATACGATGACGCTTTCTTTCGAAGAGGCTGCATTCGGAAAAGATACTGAAATTGAAATTCCGCGTGAAGAGAATTGTGATACTTGTAAAGGATCGGGTGCTAAGCCTGGCACAAAAGTGGAGAACTGTTCACACTGTCATGGAACAGGTCAATTAAATGTTGAACAAAACACGGCATTCGGACGTATTGTGAACCGGAGAGCATGTCACCATTGTCAAGGAACAGGAAAAATCATTCCTAATAAATGTTCAACTTGCGGCGGAGACGGTAAAGTTCAAAAACGCAAAAAAATCCAAGTCAAGGTGCCAGCCGGAATCGATGATGGCCAGCAACTGCGTGTATCCGGTCAAGGCGAGCCTGGAATCAATGGTGGTCCAGCTGGAGACCTTTATGTAGTCTTCCATGTTCGTAGCCACGAATTCTTTGAAAGAGATGGCGATGATATTTATTGTGAAATGCCGGTTACTTTTGCTCAGGCAGCATTAGGAGATGAAATTGAAGTTCCGACCTTGCATGGTAAAGTTAAGTTGAAGATACCTGCAGGAACACAAACAAGCACGCGTTTCCGTTTAAAAGGAAAAGGGGTTCCGAATGTAAGAGGATATGGCCAAGGAGATCAGCATGTGGTCGTATTAGTGGTTACACCTAAAAAATTAAGTGAAAAACAAAAGGACCTTCTTCGTGAGTTCAACGATATCAGCGGACAATCAGGTATAGATGAACAAGAAGATGGCTTTTTCTCAAAGGTAAAGCGTGCTTTTAAAGATAGGTGAAGACAAGTAAAGAAATTGGGAGCTGGTAGATTATGAAGTGGTCTGAATTTGCAATCCATACAACAAATGAAGCGGTTGAACCTGTTTCAAATATTCTTCATGAGGCAGGTGCAAGCGGTGTTGTCATTGAGGATCCCCTTGAATTAGTCAAAGAACGTGAAAATGTTTTTGGCGAAATCTACCACCTAAACCCAGCTGATTATCCGGATGAAGGTGTGTTGATTAAGGCATATTTGCCGGTTAACAGCTTCCTTGGCGAAACTGTTGATGCTATTAAGGAATCAATTAATAATCTCCTTCTTTTTGATATCGATCTTGGGAAGAATGTTGTTTCAATTAGTGAAGTGAATGAAGAAGAATGGGCAACGGCTTGGAAAAAATATTATAATCCGGTCAAGATTTCTGAACGTTTTACTATTGTTCCTACATGGGAAGATTACACTCCTGTAAGCAGTGATGAATTAATCATTGAACTTGATCCTGGTATGGCTTTTGGAACAGGTACCCACCCGACAACGGTTATGTGTATCCAAGCACTTGAACGTACAGTTCAGCCGGGTGACTTAGTTGTTGATGTAGGAACGGGTTCCGGTGTTTTAAGTATTGCAGCGGCATTATTAGAGGCGAAACAAGTTCAGTCGCTTGATTTGGATGACGTAGCTGTACAGTCTGCTAAGCAAAATGTAGAACTTAACAACGTTCAAGACAGAGTTTCTGTTTCTCAAGGTAACTTGTTGGACGGCGTAAACGAACAAGCAGATGTCGTTGTAGCTAATATATTAGCTGAAGTCATTATGCTCTTTACAGATGATGTAGCAAAAGTAGTTAAACCTGGTGGGTATTTTATAGCTTCTGGGATTATCCAGCCAAAGAAACAGGATGTGAAGGATGCAATTATAGCTTCCGGATTCACAGTTGAGGAAACCATTTTGATGGAAGATTGGGTAGCAATCATCGCGAAAAGAAATGATTAAATGAAAAGTTACTCTGATTATCGTATATTTGGATAGTCAGAGTACCTTTTTTTAGCTTGAGTTTTTGCATGGCGCGCAATCGGAAAATAAGCCTCTGACTGCTAGCCTGTGAGTTTTTTTAGACTAGACGAAGTAGGTGGCAGTGTGCAACGGTATTTTCTTAACGAGGAAGACTTTAATGGTAAAACAGTGACGATATCAGGCGATGATTTTCACCATATTTCCAGGGTAATGAGAATGGAACCTGGGGAGCAAATCATCACCGTAAAGGGCAACGGAATGACTGCGGTCACGGAAATTTCTGAAATAACAAATGACGCTGTTATAGGAACCATTATTGAATGGAAGAATGAAGAAAAGGAACTTCCGGTAAGAGTTACGATAGCGAGCGGTCTGCCTAAAGGGGATAAGTTAGAATATATCGTTCAAAAGGGGACGGAATTAGGTGCTGTTGAATTTATCCCTTTTATTGCTGCTCGTTCGGTGGTAAAATGGGACCACAAAAAGGTTGGTAAGAAATTGGAACGACTCCAGAAGATTTCAAAGGAAGCGGCCGAACAGTCCCACCGCACAGTTATCCCTGCCATCAAGGAACCGATGACGGCAGATCAGCTAGCTGGATATGCTTCTGGTTTCGATCATAGATTAATTGCTTTTGAAGAAGAAGCAAAGCGTGGAGAAACGTCTGTACTTGCTTCTGTTTTGAAAGATATCACTGCCGGACAATCGATTTTATTCGTGTTTGGTCCTGAAGGGGGCATGGCAGAGAAGGAAATCGAAAAATTGTCGGCTGCCGGATTTGTAGCTTGTGGTCTTGGACCTAGAATATTAAGAACTGAAACAGCACCTTTATATGCACTTTCCGCTGTTTCTTATCATGTAGAACTTTTGAGGTGATGAAAAATGGCAACGGTCGCTTTCCATACATTAGGTTGTAAAGTAAATCATTATGAAACAGAAGCTATTTGGCAATTATTTAAGACAGAGGGATATGATCGTGTTGAATTTGAAAATACATCAGATGTATACGTCATCAACACTTGCACGGTAACGAATACTGGCGATAAGAAGAGCCGTCAGGTCATCCGTCGTGCAATCCGTAAAAATCCGAATGCTGTTATAGCAGTAACGGGTTGTTACGCACAGACATCTCCTGCAGAGATCATGGCAATTCCAGGTGTAGATATTGTTGTTGGAACACAGGACAGGGTTAAATTGCTTGAATACATCGAGCAGTTCAAGGTAGAACGTGAACCAATCAATGCGGTTGGGAATATTATGAAAAATCGTGTCTACGAAGAATTGGATGTACCGGCATTTACTGATCGTACTCGTGCCTCACTAAAGATTCAGGAAGGTTGCAATAATTTCTGTACTTTCTGTATCATCCCATGGGCTCGTGGTTTAATGCGTTCCCGTGATCCAAAGGAAGTCATTCATCAAGCTGAGCAGCTTGTCGAGGCAGGATATAAAGAGCTCGTCTTGACGGGCATTCATACCGGTGGTTACGGAGATGACTTGAAGGATTATAATTTGGCGATGCTACTACGTGACTTGGAAAAAATTGATGGGCTAAAGAGGATCCGTATTTCTTCCATTGAAGCCAGTCAAATTACAGATGAAATCATTGAAGTACTGACGAATTCGAAAAAGGTAGTTCGTCATTTGCATATCCCTATCCAATCGGGTTCTGATACGGTTTTAAAACGGATGAGACGTAAATATACAATGGCTTTCTTCGGTGATCGAATTGAAAAATTAAAAGTTGCACTGCCAGGCCTTGCTGTTACATCTGATGTAATCGTAGGCTTCCCGGGTGAAACCGAAGAAGAATTTTTGGAGACGTATAATTTTATAGAAAAATATAAATTCTCCGAACTTCATGTCTTCCCGTATTCAAAACGGACAGGGACTCCTGCCGCACGTATGGAAGACCAAGTGGATGAAGATGTGAAAAACGAACGCGTTCACCGTCTGATTTCATTATCGGATCAGTTGGCAAAAGAGTACGCTTCTCGATTTGAGGGAGAAGTGCTTGAAGTCATTCCTGAGACTAAGTTGGAAAATGGTCTTTATGAAGGCTACTCGGATAATTACATGAAAATAGTCTTCCCGGCTACAGAGGAAATGGTTGGTGACATTGTAAAAGTGAAAATTACAAAGTCTGGCTATCCACATAGTGAAGGACAGTTCGTGACGGTTGTGAAAGATATTCCGTTGCAGCAAGTAGCTAATATATAAGACAGCGATTTTTTCGCTGTCTTTTTTTTTATCCTTTGTTTAACGTGTTTTCTTAGTACATTAGGGTAAAGACTATATATATCGTCAAAATGGAAGAACTATGGTATGATGAGAGGTACGTACAACTAGTTTTAAAATGTTTTTAAGGAGGAATATAAATGTCACAAAATGTAGCAGGTTTAATTGACCACACTTTATTAAAAGCAGATGCAACGAAAGAGCAAATAAAGGTATTATGTGAAGAAGCGAGAGAGTATAATTTTGCTTCAGTATGCGTAAACCCGACTTGGGTGAAGTATGCAAGTGAGCTTTTAGAAGGCTCAGAAGTAAAAGTTTGTACGGTAATTGGTTTCCCTTTAGGTGCCACTACACCAGAAACTAAAGCTTTTGAAACAAAAGACGCCATCAGCAATGGCGCACACGAAGTTGATATGGTGATCAATATCGGCGCATTAAAGGACAAGGATAATGAATTGGTAGAGCGGGATATTCGAGCTGTGGTAGCGGCATCGACAGGTAAAGCTCTTTCAAAAGTAATTATTGAAACCTCTTTACTTACTGAGGAAGAAAAAGTCCGTGCTTGCGAACTTGCCGTAAAAGCGGGAACGGATTTTGTTAAAACCTCAACTGGTTTTTCAACTGGCGGTGCAACAGTTGAAGATGTTGCGCTTATGAGAAAAACAGTAGGACCAGATATCGGCGTTAAAGCTTCAGGCGGAGTTCGTAACACGAGTGATGCTCAGAAAGTGATTGAAGCGGGTGCAACAAGAATTGGAGCGAGTGCAGGTGTCTCCATCTTAAAGGGCTTAACAGCTGACTCTGATTATTAATTTACAAGCCGCATTCTTAAGAGTGCGGCTTATTTTTTTATATGCGGACGATGGATCAATAAAATAAAGTTGGAAAATTGACGTGCAAATGGTAAAACGATCAAGGAAGTCACGATATTGAAAATAACACTAGCATGCGCGAGTTGTGTACCCTTATCATCGGTGAAAAAAGCAGCTGTTCGTTCTAGGACGTCCACAAGAGGGAGAAAAGCTGCAACTCCGATTACATTTAACCAAATATGTGCATAAGCTGTAAAAGCAGCTTGTCTACCAGAACCGATGCTGGCCAAGTAGCCAGTGATACAAGTGCCTATATTAGAGCCGAGCATCATGATAATGGCGGAAGCGACGGATAACTCCCCGCTCATTAAAAAGCTCATTGCTATTCCTATAGTCGCGGAGCTAGAGTGAATCATTGCCGTTAACAAGATACCAGCCAATAGAGCAATACTCATATGATCCTCTATGTTGCTGATTAGAGTCTGAACTGATGGATAGACTGCAATAGGTTTCGAAAGCATTTTAAAGCCACTCATCGCTGCGAAGATAGCTGAGATACCGATCAGGGACATCCCAGCGCTTTTCGATAATACTTTTGGCATTAAACAAAGAATAGCACCACTGATGACACCAGGAATTATCCAACGATCCAAGGAAATGGTCATAAATTCTGCTGTGAAGGTAGAACCGATATTTGTTCCTAGAATAATACCGATTGTTTGTGGGAAAGTTAAACTTCCAGCAGAAACGAGGCCGACCGTCATAACCATGACCGCTGAGCTGCTCTGGAGAATTCCTGTAAAAATGGTACCGGCAAAAAAACCTTTCCAGGGTCTATCTGTTACCTTTGAGAGGAAAGTTTTTAATGCAGCACCGGACATATTGAACAATCCGATACGTAAAACAGCCATACCGGCTAAAAATATCGCAATGAATAATAGAAATAAAATTAGCTCATACATGACTCTCACCCCTTAATCAGCTTATGGTCAAAAGGGGGTAGACATGCTATAAAAAGGATTTCTTTGCTCTAGAATGATTGTTTAGTGAAAAATTATGACATAAACATGATAATATTCGAAATAAGTTTGATTTTATTGGTTGACCTGTTAAAGATGATATATTATAATTGTTTAGTACATGTATAACATGTTGACAACTTGAGTTAGTGTGTTGTTTTCGGAGGGAGGGAAAGAGATGTCTAAAACCGTCGTTCGTAAAAACGAATCGCTTGAAGATGCTCTTCGTCGTTTCAAACGTACTGTATCTAAAGCAGGATCGCTTCAGGAAGCTAGGAAGCGTGAATTTTATGAAAAACCAAGCGTAAAACGTAAGAAAAAGTCTGAAGCTGCAAGAAAACGTAAATTCTAAGAGAGGGTGGAAAGATGAGTCTTCTCGAGCGTTTAAATAATGATATGAAACAAGCGATGAAGAACAAGGAAAAGGACAAACTATCTGTTATTCGGATGCTGAAAGCTTCTATTCAAAACGAAGCTCTAAAGCTGAGACAAGATTTAACAGATGATGAAGAATTGACAGTGCTCTCTCGCGAATTAAAACAACGCAAAGACTCCCTCCAGGAGTTTGAAAACGCAGGTCGTTCCGATCTCGTGGATAAAGTCCGCACCGAACTAGTATACGTAGAGGCATATATGCCTGAGCAACTTTCAGAAGAAGAGATTTCTAAAATTGTTAAACAAACAATTGAAGAAGTCAATGCAACGTCCAAAGCAGATATGGGGAGAGTTATGGGAGCTTTAATGCCTAAAGTTAAAGGTAAAGCAGATGGTTCTCTAGTAAACAACTTAGTACAACAACATCTATCTTAAACTCGAAACCTAACCGCAGGCAAATTGCCTGTGGTTTTTGTGTATTAAAGGATTAGATTACAATATTTATGCGTATATTATTGGGACAAATGGCGAGATATTATGGATACTTTTAAATTTATTTGCTTTTTTTGAAACCTTTTTCATATACATACGTAATAACTAAGGAACAGAGTAAAGGGTAGCTTCATTTGCAGGGGCCTCTTATTCAATTTTTAGTTACGGGCTGAATTTATCTGGTAAGTATTCTTCGGAAATCGGAGGCCGCTTACAGCGTTAAGTACGGGAAAGGAGGCGTTCCGTTGAAAATTTGGCGTTATATTTCTTTGCTCTTATTTGGATTGCTGTTTACCATGTCTTCACTGATGGTGCCGGCTGTTTCTGCAAAGGAGAAGATCGTTTACCATGTTCCAATTGAAGAAACGGTGGAAAAGGGACTCTCTGCTTTTTTAGAACGTGCGTTGACCACTGCAGAAGCCGCTAATGCAGATCTTGTCGTTTTCGAGGTGAATACCCCTGGTGGTGCTGTTGATGCGGCAGGGAAAATTGCTAAGTTAGTGTCCGATTCACCAATAAAGACAGTTGCCTACGTCAATAACAGAGCTCTTTCTGCAGGCGCTTATATTTCTCTGAGTGCCGATGAAATCTATATGGTTCCGAGTGCGACAATGGGATCAGCAGCCGTTATTGATTCATCAGGAAACGCTGCAGGAAAGAAAGCGCAATCTTATTGGCTTGCTGCCATGACGACTGCTGCTGAACAAAATGGACGCGACCCGATTTTTGCCCAGGCGATGGCGGATGAAGACATCAACCTTCCTGAATATGGTGCAGAAACCGGAAAGCTGCTGACATTTACAGCGGAACAGGCTAAAAAGTCTGGCTATAGTGAAGGTACCGTTTCTGGGATAGAAGAGCTGTATAGTATACTTGGGGTTGAGGATGCCGATATTCGATCTATCGAAGAAAGCTTTCCTGAGAAACTTGCCCGCTTTTTGACCAATCCAATTGTCATTCCTATTTTATTAACAATAGCAGGAATCGGGATTGTGATTGAATTGTTTTCACCTGGTTTTGGAATTCCGGGTGTTATAGGGATTTCCAGTCTTGTGTTGTTCTTTTATGGCCATCTTGTCGCAGGTATCACCGGGTACGAATCGTTAGCATTGTTCATTATTGGAATCATTCTTGTACTAGTAGAATTTTTTGTCCCAGGGGGGATTATCGGGCTGCTTGGGTTTACCTCGATTGTGGGAAGTTTATTCCTCGCTTCAGGTGATCCTGTTCATATGACGATTTCCTTGCTAATTGCGATTACCGTATCCATTTTGGTATTCATCCTACTTGTAAAGGTGTTTGGAAAACAGATGAAATTTTTCAGGAAAATGATATTAACCGATGCAACAAAAACGGAACAAGGGTATGTGAGCAATCCGAATCGAGTTGATTTATTAGGTGTTGAAGGGAAGGCTCTTACAGATTTAAGGCCTTCAGGAACAGCTTTGATTAATGATGAAAGAGTTGATGTCGTGACTGAAGGAAGTTTTGTTTCCAAAGGTTCGGCAATCATAATTGTTAAAGTTGAAGGATCTAGGGTTGTCGTCCGGGAAATTCCGGAATCAAATTAAAGATACAGGAAGGATGAATCATTAAGTGATAAGTTCAGGAACGATTTTTATTGTACTGGCAGTGATTGCTGCTATCATCGTATTGGCAGTATTTTTCACATTCGTACCAGTAATGTTATGGATTTCCGCCTTAGCGGCAGGAGTCAAAATCAGTATTTTTACATTAGTTGGGATGAGGCTTCGCCGCGTTATACCAAGCAGAGTTGTCAATCCACTTATTAAGGCCCATAAGGCTGGAATCAATGTTTCAACGAATCAATTGGAGAGCCATTACCTTGCAGGCGGTAATGTCGATCGCGTCGTGAATGCATTAATTGCTGCGGAACGTGCGAATATCGTGTTACCTTTCGAAAGAGGTGCGGCTATTGATCTTGCTGGTCGTGATGTACTGCAAGCTGTTCAAATGAGCGTTAACCCGAAAGTGATCGAAACTCCGTTCATCTCTGGTGTAGCAATGAATGGGATTGAAGTAAAAGCGAAGGCAAGGATCACGGTTCGTGCCAATATTGAACGTCTAGTCGGTGGTGCCGGTGAAGAGACGATCATTGCCCGTGTAGGGGAAGGGATCGTATCGACAATTGGTGCTTCGAAAATGCACACGGATGTACTGGAACATCCAGATTTGATTTCAAGAACAGTTTTATCAAAAGGGTTGGATTCAGGAACAGCATTTGAAATTCTCTCCATTGATATCGCTGAAGTGGATATCGGGAAAAACATCGGGGCGATCTTGCAAACAGACCAAGCCGAAGCGGATAAGAAAATTGCCCAGGCAAAAGCAGAAGAACGACGTGCCATGGCTGTTGCGCTTGAACAGGAAATGGTTGCCCGCGTTCAGGAAATGCGAGCGAAGGTTGTCCAATCCGAAGCAGAAGTTCCGTTGGCTATGGCAGATGCACTAAAAAGTGGAAACCTTGGAGTGATGGATTATATGAATATCCAAAATATCACGGCTGATACGGATATGCGTGATTCCATCAGTAAAATATCTGACAATCCAAAAGATAACAACATTAACAATAATAATAATAACAATAACAATAACAATAATAATAATTAGATCAGGAAAGGGAGGTCTTTAAATGGGAGATTTTATTGATTTCTTTCTCAAGAACCCATTCCTTATCATTGTCTTGATCGGTATTTTAACGTCCATGTTAGGAAAGAAAAAGCAGCCTCAGCAAAGTGGTGATCCAAACACGCCTCCGAAAAAGAAATGGCAGGAGGTCATCCGGGAGCTTCAAGGTGAAATGGCACAAGGTAATCAACAGCAAAGGCCTGCACCTGCTCCCGTAAGGAAAGTCGAACAGCAGGCAGCACAGGCTGCTGAAGTAATCGATGAGACGAAAACTGAAGCTAACAAAAGGATTGCGGAGCTTAGGCGTCTGCAGCAGAAGTACGATCAAGAGCGTTTATATCAAAAAGCGAAGGCGGATCAAATTACATCAGCGATATCTGATAATAACAGTCCGGTCTATCGCAAAGGACCGTCTTTTGGCAAAAAACAGCTGATTGATGGCATCATCATGTCAGAAGTGCTGGGACCGCCAAGGGCGAAGCGAAGTCTTCAGAGGTCAAGGAGATAACTCGATAGGGGACCTGTGTGCATTATGTATTTGATGCAATAAAAAAATAGACTTTTGTTCCTTTATAATTTTGTGCTAGAACTCTCTTTCATTTCATACATTGAGATGAAAGGGGGTTCTTTTTTATGGCTCGTAATTGGGGAAAAAAAATGAAACAGCTTATGACCAAAACAATGGACCTTCCGCAAGATGTCATGATGGACCTGCCGCGAATTACTATGATCGGACAATTACATATTTATATTGAAAATCATCGTGGCTTATTAGCTTTTACTGACAGTGAAGTACGATTGATGCTGAAAAATGGTCAGCTGCTAATAAAGGGAACAGCCTTTGTCATTAAGACGATTTTGCCGGAAGAAATCATGCTCGAAGGCAAGATTGACAAGGTATATTTTATCAATGAATGATCCCGGGAGGTCTCCATGAAAAACCGATGGACAAACTACTATACAGGCTATGTTAAAGTGAAGGCTTATGGCAGAGGTGCGGAACGGTTGATTAACATGCTGACAAGGAGAGGGCTTCATATCTGGGATGTGAAGCGTGTTGGAAGTGAATCTCTAATTTTTCATATGGATTTTAGAGATATTCCAAAGCTCCGTCAGGTTATGCGTAAAAGTGACTGCAAAGTAAAGTTCATGCAGGGAAAAGGCGTTCCGTTCCTATTGAAGAGAGTTATGAAAAATAGCGGGTTTTTGGCTGGTCTAATTGCCTTCCTGCTTTGTATTTTTGTACTTTCCAATATGGTTTGGGGCATTGATGTGCAAGGTGCAAAGCCGGCAACCGAGCATGCCATCCGAAAAGAGTTGGACAAGATGGGCTTGAAAATTGGTAAGGTGCAATTTTTTGTTGATGATGTGGATACAATCCAGCGTAAATTATCTGATCGGATTGGTGCATTAACGTGGGTGGGAGTTGAGCTGAAGGGAACAACTTACCATTTTAGAGTTGTTGAAAAACGGCAACCGAAAGAAATCGAGAAAACGTCTCCACAGAATTTGGTAGCTTCGAAAAAAGCAATAATCACTGATTTGTTCGTAAAAAAAGGACAATCTATAGTAAACGTAAATGATTATGTCGGCAAAGGGCAGCTTCTTGTTTCAGGTGTGATTGGGAAAGAAGACAAGCCGGAAATTGTATCAGCTCAGGGAGTAATAAAAGGGAAAACCTGGTATAAAGCGGAAGTGAAGGTTCCATTGAAAACTAAATTTTCTGTTTTAAACGGAAATGAAACGAGTAAGCACTATATAAAAATGAGTGGCTTTTCTTTGCCAATCTGGGGTTTCAAAGATCAGGGATATGAAAAACAGGAAAAAGAAACGACTGTGAGGCCGTTTCACTTTCTTCAATGGGAACTGCCTATTTCCTATAAAGTTGTGACCTTAAGGAGCAAGGATGATATTGTCCGAAGTTATACGAAGGAAGAAGCGATAAAGGAAGGTAAAAAAATGGCCCGAGCCGATTTGCAAAAGCTGCTCGATGAGGAAGATGAAATCGTGGGAGAAAAAATTTTGCACGAAAGCATAGAGAATGGTAAAGTTAAATTATCTATACATTACCAAGTTATTGAAGATATAGCGATTGGACAGCCAATCATTCAAGGAGACTAACGAATGGCAGATGATGTGAAAGTAATTAAGTTAGAAATAGAATCACCTAATGAAGCAATTGCTTTATTGGGCAATGGGGATTCAAATGTAAAAGTGCTTGAAGAAGAGCTTGGAATTTCAGTTATTACCCGAGGTGAGGCAATCAGTGTTGCTGGAGAAATCGAGCGGGTAACAATGGGTCAGGAAATATTGAAAGCACTATTAACAGTAATTAGAAAAGGAATTACAATCAGTTCCAGGGATGTTCTATATGCAATTGAATTGGCTAGAAAAGGGACCTTGGAATATTTCGGTGAATTATATGAAGAGGAAATCGCTAAAACAGCTAAAGGGAAATCCATTAAAGTCAAAACAATCGGTCAGAGATACTATATTCAAGCTATAAAGAAGCAAGACTTAGTATTTGGAATTGGGCCTGCTGGAACCGGGAAGACCTACCTTGCTGTAGTGATGGCGATTAATGCATTAAAAAATGGCCATGTTAAAAGAATTATCCTGACTCGACCGGCTGTTGAAGCGGGTGAAAGCCTAGGTTTCCTGCCAGGAGATCTGAAGGAAAAAGTAGATCCGTACCTACGGCCGTTATATGACGCCCTACATGACCTTCTGGGGATGGAACAGACCCAAAGGATGATAGAACGTGGAACGATTGAAATTGCTCCTCTTGCCTACATGAGGGGACGTACGCTTGAAGATGCATTTGTCATCTTGGATGAGGCACAAAATACGACTGAAGCCCAAATGAAGATGTTCTTAACTCGGCTTGGATTCGGTTCAAAGATGGTCATTACGGGAGACCGTACACAGATTGACCTTCCCAAAGGAATGAAGTCTGGTTTGGTTCGGGTTGAAGAAATCTTGAAAAATGTTAAAGGTCTTTCATTTGTTTATTTTGAACAAAGTGATGTTGTAAGACATCCACTTGTAGCCAAAATCATTACTGCTTACGAGCAGGCAAAGGAATAAGAAAAAAATCCGCCAATTCCACTCGGCGGATTTTTCGTGCTGTGTGTAGATTGTGTGTCTTTATTAGCAAAAAGTAGAAATAGAACGGAAGAAGCTTTACATTTATCATAACCAGGGTGAAAATTAACAAGAAAACTGTTATGATTTTACATATCTAGAATATTACATCACTTTTTTATAGGAGGACCTTCCTTGAATCGTATCCAGAAATTTTTTACTAAAATAAAGGGGCTATTGGTCCATCGTTTTTTTCAAGTACTGTTGTTTCTGATACTTGGTTTGTTTACGTATGGATTAATGTTTTCCAATGTCAAACCGGAAAAAGTCCAGGTAGAGCTTTTTAAGCCGGCAGAACAAACTATTCGTTCAACAAAGACTGTAGAAGATACATATAAGACCGAACAAGAAAAAGAAGAGATTTCAAAACAAGTGGCGGATGTCTATACATTAAAAAAAGAATACGCCAAAAATAAAGTCGATCTGATTTCATCCATTTTTGATTCGGCGATTGAGGTGAATAAAGAAACAGATCCTGAAAGAGATAAAAAAGAGGAAGGAAAGGAAGATAAAAAGGAACCAATAAAAACTGATGCTCAGAAGGTTTCCATTTTAAAAGAAAAATTGACAGATGAAGTCAATAGAAATATTGAGGATTCTGTTTTCCTTGCTTTAGTGCAGGCGAATGAAGATGAGCTGGAAATTGCAAAAGACTCAACAATCACGGCTGTTAATAATGTGATGAGCTCACGAATTGCGGCCAGTGATGTCGAAAATGCCAAGAAAAAGGTTGTAGAAGAATTAGGGTATATGAGCATTAATAGCGATATGAAAAAAGCCTCTAATTCCCTTGCACGCACGGCAATCATCCAAAATGTGTTTTTCGATAAGGATAAAACCGAGGAGCAACGTAGGAAAGCAGTCGAAAGCGTAGAGCCTATTAGAATTCTTCAGGGGCAGATTATTGTTGAAGAAAATCAGTTAGTAGACCGGGATGTGTACAGGCAACTTGAACTGGCAGGTTTTTTAAGTACAGAGTCTACCATTTATCCTTATATTGGGCTACTGCTATTTATCCTTTTAACTTTTGGAGCTTTTTATTACTTTTTTTACATTTCAATTTCCAAAAGGGATAACAAGTACAATCAGTTATTGATCTTCAGTCTTGTCTTTATCCTTTCGATGGCAACTATGAAAACTGTCAGTGTTTTCGCAGATCTTAAAAATTCGAATTTAGAATACATTTTCCCAGGTGCCATGGCGGCTATGCTTATTAAGATTTTATTGAATGATAAGCTAGCTGTAGCAATGATTATTTTATTAGGTTCGTATGGTACGATTATATTTAATGGTGATACACCTGGAAATCTAGATTTCTCTATGGGACTTTATATTATTTTCGGGGGTTTGGCGGCAATCATTATATTATCGCGCCCCAATTTCAAATCAAAAGTTCTGATTGCAGGACTTCTGATGTCTTTAATCAATATGGCATTTGTATTTTCGCTTATCTTTATAATGGACGGGCATTATACTAAAATGGAGTATTTGTACTATGCTGCTGCAGCAATAGGATCGGGAGTGGGTTCAGCTGTTTTGACAATGGGCCTGTTACCGTTTTTTGAGGCAGGTTTCGGGATCTTATCATCGATGAAGCTAATCGAACTTTCAAATCCAAACCACCCTTTACTACGAAAAATTTTAATTGAAGCACCAGGAACCTACCATCACAGTGTAATGGTGGCCAATTTAGCGGAATCAGCTTGTGAAGCTATTGGATCAAATGGATTGCTTGCAAGGGTCGGCAGTTATTATCATGATATAGGCAAGACGAAACGTCCGCATTTTTTCATCGAGAATCAGATGAATGAGGAAAACCCGCATGATCGACTGCAGCCGGAAACGAGTAGGGATATCATCATTGCCCATGCTGTTGATGGTGGTGAGATGTTGCGCAGTCATAAATTCCCGAAAGAGATTGTTGATATTGCGGAGCAGCATCACGGGACTACTTTATTGAAATTTTTCTATCATAAGGCGAAGAAGCAGGATGATACGACAGTTGAAGCCTGTTACCGTTACCCAGGCCCGAGAGCGAAAATGAAGGAAGTCGCTGTCATAGGTATTGCTGATAGTGTAGAGGCCGCGGTGAGATCGATGCAGCACCCTACACCTGAGAAGATTGAAGAGCTGGTAAGTTTTATTATTCAGGACAGAATTCAAGACGGTCAATTTGATGAATGTGACATTACTATGAGAGAATTAAGTATCGTGAAGCATTCCTTATGTGAATCGCTTAATGGTATCTTCCACTCCAGGATTGAATATCCGGAGCCGGATAAATTAGGACAGAAGGTGAAAGAATGATTTTAGCAATCGATTTAATGGATGAAACGAACGAAGTTACGGAAAAAGCTCAGAACCTTGTTGAAAGTATTCTGCAATTTGCGGCTAAAAAAGAAAATATTGAAGAAGATACGGAACTGTCTGTCACTTTTGTAGATAATAGAAGAATTCAGGAAATCAATAAAGAATATCGCCATAAAGATGCAGCTACCGATGTCATTTCTTTTGCACTGGAAGAGATGGGTGAAGATGAAGTAGAAATTATCGGGGCCGAAATGCCTCGTATGCTGGGTGATATTATTATTTCCATTGAGCGTACTAAGGAGCAGGCAGAAGAATACGGACATTCTTTTGACCGTGAACTTGGGTTTTTAGCTCTTCATGGTTTTCTTCATTTACTAGGCTTTGATCACATGACTGAAGAAGATGAAAAAGTGATGTTTACTAAACAAAAGGAGATCTTGGAAGAATATGGACTTTCAAGAGAAGGGTAAAAAAAAGTATCCTTTAATAAAAAGCTTCTCTTTTGCCTGTCAGGGGATTTTGGAAGCAGTTCGAACAGAACGTAATATAAAGATTCATTTCGTATTAACAGTAATCGTCGTATTCTTTGGTTGGTATTTTTCATTGAATGGGATGGAATGGCTGTTCATTTTGGCTGCCATTGCTGGTACGATTACATTAGAGCTCGTTAATTCAGCGATTGAAAGAGTTGTAGACCTGGTAACAGACCAAATCCATCCCCTTGCTAAGCAGGCAAAAGATATTGCAGCCGGAGCTGTATTCATATATGCTATATTTTCTATAATAGTTGGATTGATTATCTTTTTGCCGAAGTTTGGACTATAGGTGGTTGAAATGGTATCCAATTTGAAAGGAAGATGTGAATTGAATACGAATGAATTGATTGAGGAAGCTAAAAAAGCAAGGGAAAAGGCTTATGTACCTTATTCAAAGTTCAAAGTAGGGGCTGCTTTATTAACTGCCGATGGTAAGGTTTATCATGGGTGCAATATAGAAAATGCTGCATATAGTATGTGCAATTGCGCAGAAAGAACCGCTTTATTCAGTGCCTATGCTCATAATGATAAGAAGTTCACAAAACTAGCAGTCGTGGCAGATACTGATCGTCCTGTTTCCCCATGCGGAGCGTGCAGGCAGGTTATTTCAGAACTATGTGAACAAGATATGTTGGTTGTTTTAACCAACTTAAACGGGGATATTAAAGAACTAACAGTACAGGAATTGCTTCCAGGAGCTTTTTCACCGGAGGATTTAAATGAATAAACTATTTGACGAAACACAAGTAAAAGGTTACAAATCAGGTTTTATTTCGATTATAGGACGACCTAATGTTGGCAAGAGTACATTTTTGAACCGGGTTATTGGTCAAAAAATTGCCATTATGAGTGATAAACCGCAAACAACGAGAAACAAGGTTCAAGGTGTACTTACACAAAACGATTCACAAATGATATTCATTGATACACCGGGGATTCATAAACCGAAGCATAAGCTTGGGGACTTTATGATGAAGGTAGCAACAAATACATTGAAAGAGGTCGATTTGATTCTCTTCATGATTAATGCGACAGAAGGATACGGACGTGGTGATGAGTTTATCATTGAAAAACTACAAACCGTAAAAACACCTGTTTTCCTTGTAGTCAACAAAATTGATGCTATGCACCCTGATGATTTACTCCCAATTATTGAGAAATATCAAAAGCTTTATCCGTTCGCGGCCGTGGTTCCAATCTCAGCGCTTGAAGGCAATAATGTCGATACACTGCTTGAGCAAATCAAGGAGCATCTTCCTGAAGGTCCACAGTTTTATCCAGCTGACCAAGTAACTGATCATCCGGAGCGTTTTATTATTTCTGAATTGGTCCGCGAAAAAGTTCTGCACCTGACTAGGGAGGAGATTCCCCATTCAGTGGCTGTTGTTATCGATTCAATAAAAAAAATGGATAACAGTGATACAATTAATGTTATGGCTACGATTGTGGTAGAACGTGATTCACAAAAAGGTATTGTTATTGGTAAGCAAGGGAAAATGTTGAAAGAAGTCGGTAGCCGTGCGAGGGTTGATATCGAGAATTTATTAGGCTCGAAAGTATTCCTGGAACTATGGGTGAAGGTACAGAAGGATTGGCGTAACAAAGCGAGCCAACTTCGCGATTATGGTTTCAATGAAAGTGAGTATTAATTAGCAAAATTTACGCTTCATGAAAGTGTGGAAAAAGGTCAAGCTAATCATATGGTCGGATATTTATATTGCTAGTTAAAAATGAAAGGTGGGCTTTATATGTTGGATTTTACCTGGGAGTTATTTAGTGAAACAGGTAATGTGGACACCTATTTGCTGTTTAAGGAGATAGAAGTCGAAAGACAGGAAAGACCCTTAGTATTGAGTGATGAGCTAGCAGATATTGATTTTCCTGTTTCATAAGATAGTCTTGGCAAGCATGGGTGGTGTCTTGGTATGCTCCAAAAATGTGAAGGCATTGTCATAAGACGGACTGCATATGGAGAAAACAACAAAATTATTACTATTTATACCCGTGAGCTAGGGAAAATTGGAGTTATGGCTAGAGGAGCCAGTAAACCTAATAGCAGGCTTGCTGCCGTCACCCAACTTTTTTGCTCCGGGTATTTCCTTGTTTCTACATCAAGCGGACTCGGAAGTCTTCAACAAGGAGAAATGGTCGACTCCCTTCGTTTTATAAGGGAGGACCTTTTTGCCACTGCATATGCTTCATACATTGTTGAATTGGTTGATAAAAGCGTAGATGATAAGAAACCAAATCCATATCTGTTTGAATTACTCTCGCAAACCTTGCATTACATAAACGAAGAATATGACGCGGAGGTTTTGAAATTTATTTTCGAAATGAAGATGCTGCCCGTCAACGGGATTAACCCAGTACTAAATCAATGTGCTGTTTGTGGTGAAACAGAAGGAGAATTCTCCTTCTCGCTACGGGAAGGTGGTTTTATTTGTCACCGCTGTCTGGGAAAAGACCCATATCACTATAAAATTTCACCCGCAGCCGTTAAATTGCTGCGAATATTTTATTATTTGGATTTATCAAGGCTCGGAAACATTTCGGTTAAGCCTGAAACGAAAAAAGAACTGCAGAAAATCATTGATGCTTATTATGAAGAGTATTCAGGCCTCCATTTAAAATCAAAAAAGTTCTTAAAACAGATTGATACGATGAAAGATATGTTTTAAGATTTGACCTATTGACATTCCAGGCTTGATTGTATAAAATTCTAATCATTAAAATAAGAAGATTGCGTTGATGGAAAAGAGTATCTGTCATTCTCCATAAAAAGCGAACCCGGGATGGTGAAAGCCGGGGTATGGATTTACAGGGAAGGCGTTCCGGAGCATGTAGCTTTGAAAAGAGGCCGGTTTATTAACGGCAATTAGGGTGGAACCGCGGGTAAACTCTCGTCCCTATGCATTTCGCATAGAGACGGGAGTTTTTTGTTTGCAAAAATGCGAAAGAATAACAATGAATGGACCGGTAAAACACTTGAATTAATTGGTGAAATGCATGCGTGGCCGATAAACGATTCAAAATTACTGGTATAGGAGTTCCCGTCCCTAATTTCATAAAGAGGCGTTTTAAATAATCTGGAGGTGTACGATGAATATTCAAAATATGATTTTAACTTTACAAAAGCATTGGTCTGAACAAGGCTGCATATTAATGAATGCTTATGATGTCGAGAAGGGGGCAGGAACGATGAGCCCTTATACTTTCCTTAGAGCAATTGGACCTGAACCGTGGAGTGTTGCTTATGTGGAGCCATCCCGCCGTCCAGCAGACGGTCGTTATGGAGAGAATCCTAACCGTCTCTATCAACATCATCAATTCCAAGTAATCATGAAGCCATCACCAGACAATATCCAAGAGCTGTATTTGGATTCATTGCGCGCATTAGGTATTAACCCGCTTGAGCATGATATTCGCTTTGTAGAAGATAACTGGGAAAACCCATCATTAGGTTGTGCTGGTCTTGGCTGGGAAGTTTGGCTTGATGGAATGGAAATTACACAATTTACGTATTTCCAACAGGTAGGCGGTCTTGAGTGTAAGCCGGTTTCCGTGGAAATTACATATGGAATCGAGCGTCTTGCTTCCTACATTCAGGAAAAAGAAAATGTGTTTGATCTAGAATGGACAGAAGGATTTACAGTACGAGATATTTTTGGACAGCCGGAATACGAGCATTCAAAATATACGTTTGAAACATCCGACCTTGATATGTTATTTCAACTTTTCACAATGTATGAAAAGGAAGCACATCGCCAAATGGAAGAAGGGCTTGTACATCCTGCCTATGATTATGTTTTAAAATGTTCACATACATTTAATCTTTTGGATGCAAAAGGTGCGATTTCAGTAACGGAAAGAACGGGATATATAGCCCGCTGCCGTAACTTAGCACGTAAGGTTGCCAAAACCTTCTATGAAGAGCGGGAAAAATTAGGCTTCCCGATTCTAAAAGTGAAAGGAGAGAATACAAATGAGCAAGCGTGATTTGTTATTGGAAATTGGATTGGAAGAGATGCCGGCTCGTTTTGTGACAGCGTCTATGAAACAGTTGTCAGATAAAGTACAGAAATGGCTTAAGGAAAAAGCAATTGAATTCGGAGCGGTTGAAGCTTTTTCCACACCAAGACGTTTGGCCATATTGGTAAAAGACGTTTCAGAATCACAAAAAGATATCGAAGAAGAAGCAAAAGGACCAGCTAAAAAAATTGCTTTGGACAGTGAAGGAAACTGGTCTAAAGCAGCATTAGGGTTTGTTAGAGGCCAAGGGATGACCGCTGAGGATATTTATTTTAAAGAACTTAAGGGTATTGAATATGCCCATGTAAATAAATTCATTAAAGGACAACCGACTTCCCAGCTTTTATCTGAGTTGCAGGAAATTATCAGCGGGATGACGTTCCCGAAAAATATGCGTTGGGCCAACCAAGACCTTCGTTTTGTCCGTCCGATTAAATGGCTGATTGCATTATTCGGCAACGAAGTAGTGCCATTTTCCATAGCTGATGTTGAAACTGGCCGTGAAACAAAGGGACATCGCTTCTTAGGAGAAGCTGCAAGGATAGAGGATCCTGAACAGTACGAAGCAACGTTAAGAGACCAGTTTGTCATGGCTAATCCAGAAAAACGTCGTAGTGTTATTTTAGAACAGATTAAAAGTCTTGAGCAGGAAAAAGGCTGGATCATCCCAGTTGATGAAGATCTGCTTGAAGAAGTCAATAATTTGGTAGAGTACCCAACGGTGTTATTTGGCCATTTTGAAGAAGAATTCCTTGAACTTCCAGCTGAAGTTTTGATCACTTCAATGAAGGAGCACCAACGTTATTTCCCAGTTAAAGATCAAGGCGGCAAGTTACTTGCATTCTTTGTAACCGTTCGTAATGGAGATGACCGTCATCTAGAAAAGGTATCTAAAGGAAATGAAAAAGTGTTGCGTGCGCGTTTATCGGATGCGGCATTCTTCTTTAAAGAAGATCAGAAAAAAGAGATAGCAGATGCTTTGAAAAAACTCGACAGCATCGTTTATCATGAAGAAATAGGTACCTTAGCTGAGAAAACAGCCCGTGTAACAGCGGTGACAGGCGTTCTGGCAGATGCTTTGAATTTAAAGGCAGAAAAGGATCTGGCGCTTCGTGCTGCTGAAATTGCTAAATTTGATTTAGTAAGTCATATGGTTTATGAATTCCCCGAATTGCAAGGGTATATGGGTGAGAAGTATGCGCTCCTAAAAGGAGAAGCAAAAGAAGTAGCGGCTGCAATCAATGAACACTACATGCCAAGACATGCGGATGACAATGTGCCGCCTTCTGTTATTGGAGCAGTTGTAAGTATAGCCGAAAAAATTGATACTCTCGCATCATTCTTTGCTATTGGCGTCATTCCAACTGGCTCCCAGGATCCATACGCATTGAGAAGACAGGCAAGCGGTGTTGTTCAAATTTTAGCGGAGAAAAAATGGAATATCTCTTTAGAAGAGCTTATTACTCTAGGACTTAAAGGACTTGAATCAAAAGGTCTTCTAAAACGCGATTTAGAGGAAGTAAAAGCAGACATGTTTACCTTCTTTAAAGCGCGGGTAAAACATTTACTTCAAGAACAGCAGATTCGTTATGATTTAATTGATGCCGTTCTGATCGACGAGATTGGGTTTATACACTCTTTAGTAGAACGTGCTCATGTATTGGACGCGAAAAAAGATGAAGCAGGCTTTAAAGAAAGCCTCGAAGCATTAAGTCGTGTTATGAATATTGCTGTAAAGTGTGACCATAAAGTGACAGTTGACCCGAATGCTTTTGAAAATGAGCAGGAAAAAGCGCTTTATGAAAAATATCAAACAGTAGCATTGCGATATGCTGAAACTAAAAAAGAGAAAGAGCGTTTTGAACATCTTATCTCGCTTCAATCGGAAATAGAATCATATTTCGAGAATACAATGGTCATGGCAGATGATGAAGCAATCCGTAATAACCGCTTATCCCTAATGAAAGAAATTAGCGATTTAGTTTCAGGCTTTGCGGCAATGAATAAAATTATCCTTTCATAATTGAAAGGATTCATCGAAATCGGAGACACTTTATATAAAGGTTTCCGATTTCTTAAAATATTAAATGGTCAATAAATAGGACAAACCTGCTTTTATTAAATAATATAGTATATAATTGTTAGATGAATAACTTTTGTTACTTTTCTCTGCGAAAGCAGTGGGGTGGTGATTATAATCCAATTGAATAAGCGTCAGGAGCATATTTTACAAATTGTTAAAGAGAATGGACCGATTACAGGTGAACATATTGCCGATAGACTGAGCCTTACAAGAGCGACACTTCGTCCGGATCTTGCTATCTTAACGATGGCAGGCTTTCTTGATGCGAGGCCGCGTGTCGGGTATTTTTATACAGGCAGGTCAGGAACACAGCTTTTGACAGATAGTTTGAACCATCTTTATGTACGAGACTATCAATCGATCCCTGTGGTTGTTGATGAAGGCATTTCCGTATATGATGCAATCGTCATGATGTTTTTAGAAGATGTCGGTACCATGTTTGTTGTCGATAAGCATGCTCTGCTAGTTGGTGTCTTATCAAGGAAAGACTTGTTGCGTGCAAGTATAGGTAAGCAAGAACTTAACTCCATTCCAGTCAATATTATTATGACTAGGATGCCCAATATTACAATGTGTTCAAAAGAAGACTTATTGATTGATGTTGCCAAAAAATTGATTGATAAACAAATCGACTCATTACCGGTCGTCAAAGAAACAGAAAAAGGCTATGAAGTAATCGGAAGAATTACAAAAACCAATATAACAAAAGCATTCGTAGCTTTAGCTGATGAAGGCTATTAGGGGGCTTGCAAAAGGAATGACGGAGAATATGAACGGTTCTATTATATATGTTGTATCGGATTCAGTGGGGGAAACAGCGGAATTGGTTACTAAAGCAGCTGCAAGCCAGTTCTCGGGATCTGCTTTTTCCATAAAACGGATTCCGTATATTGAAGATGAACAAAACGTGGATGAAGTAATTTCACTGGCAAAATTAGATGGAGCAATCATTGCCTATACCCTTGTTAAGCCAACTATTAGAGCTTACATGAAAGCACAGGTCGAAAAAGAAAATCTGTCTGCTTATGACATTTTAGGGCCGCTCATGGACATCCTTCAGAAAAGAGCGCCAAAAGGGCCGCTTAATGAACCTGGTCTCGTTAGAAAGCTTGATGATGATTATTTCAAGCGAGTCGAAGCCATTGAATTTGCGGTAAAATATGATGATGGGCGGGATCCCCGTGGTATTTTACGAGCAGATATCGTCCTTGTAGGTGTATCACGCACTTCCAAAACACCTCTATCTCAATATTTGGCCCATAAACGTTATAAAGTGGCTAATGTACCTTTAGTCCCTGAAGTGGAACCACCAGAAGAATTATTCCTGGTCCCACCTGAAAAATGTATTGGTTTAAAGATTAGTCCGGAAAAGCTGAACCATATTCGTAAAGAGCGATTAAAGTCCCTGGGGCTTAATGATCATGCTATTTACGCAAATGTGGAACGGATAAAAGAAGAGCTGACGTACTTTGATACAATCATTTCGAGGTTGAATTGTCCAATCATTGATGTTACGAATAAAGCTGTTGAAGAAACAGCCAATTTGATTATCAATATCCTTCAAAAAAAAGATCGTTGATAGGTGGATTTATTTAATTCTTAAATTAAGGTAAACCAAAATGTGAGCTAGACACTTTAAGTGTCAGCTCACATTTTAATGCTAAGGGGATTTAAGGGAATTTCGCACAGAAATAGGAAATAATTACATAAATTTCTTCTCTTTTTACATTTGAAATTCCATCGATTTGTATAAAATAAGAATCGGAATTTAAATGTTGGCATCTTCTAATCAAATAGACTATAATAAAAAATTGTGAGAAAAAAGTAATCTTAAGGTTTAGACTTAATTAATAAGGAATAAACTAAAGGTTAATGAGAAGTCAAGGTTTTTATCATAAAAATAATTCGACATGTTCCGTATAATTTTAAATTGGCTGACTCTGAATCAAGGTAAAAGCAGCATTGTAACTTTACTAAGAAGAGATTCCTTGAATTAAAAAGGTTGGCTCTTTTAGAGAATATTCTCTGACCCATGGCTGAAAGTTACATTATATCTCGATAAAGTTTAGGGGAGAAAAAGGATTATGCAGAAAGATGTAGAATTAAAAGGTATGAATAATAAACCAACCATACACGTCGATGCCGATGCATGTCCGGTGAAAGACGAGATCCTTCATTGTGCACGATTGCACGATGTCGAAGTCTGTTTTGTTGCGTCATATAAAAATATGATGAACAACCCTGAAGGTAAATGGGTATATGTCGATGCGGACAAAGAAGCGGCCGATCTTTATATAGTAAATTCAGTAAAAAAGGGTGATATCGTTGTAACTGCAGATATTGGATTGGCTGGAACCCTGCTTCCAAAAAGCGTTTATGTTCTTTCACCGAGGGGAAAAGAATACACAGACGAGAATATTTTTATGCTCCTAGATATGCGTTATCAGTCAGCGAAACTTCGCAGGCAGGGTAAACATACGAAAGGGCCGAAAGCATTCACAAAGGAAGATCGAACATGTTTTACAAATAAACTTTTGAAAACTTTGTCGAATTTTGCAGGGAATTAGAAGTCGGTATCGAATTAGAAACTATCACCAAAATTGCAAGGTGGAAAAATGACAAATGGCCGTATAGAAGATGAGAAAATAAACCAAATTCGTGAAGCTGTTGACATTGTTGATTTAATTGGAGAATATGTACAGCTGAAGAAGCAAGGGCGAAATTACTTTGGCCTTTGTCCTTTTCATGGTGAAAACTCGCCGTCGTTTTCCGTTTCAGCTGAAAAGCAAATCTTTCACTGTTTCGGTTGTGGGGCAGGCGGGAATATTTTCACTTTCTTAATGGATATAGAAGGCTACAATTTTGTGGAATCTGCGAAAGTTTTAGCTGAAAAAGGAAATGTTCCTTTAGATGTTGAAATAAATAAGGACTCCCAGCGTTCTAATATGCCTGCTGGCTCGCAGCAAATGTTTGAAGCACATGACTTGTTGCGAAAGTTTTACCACCATCTCCTCGTAAATACGAAGGAGGGTCAAGAAGCTCTTGAATATCTTCTTAAACGCGGATTTACAGAAGAGACGATAGAAAAGTTCCAAATTGGTTACTCATTGGATTCATGGGACTTTGTCTCCAAGTTTCTTTTAAAACGTGGGTTTCCAGCGGAATTTATGGAGCAAGCAGGGCTAATTATTTTTAGGGAAAAAGACGAGTCATATTTTGACCGTTTCAGAAATAGAGTCATGTTTCCAATTATGGATCACCAAGGGAATACGATTGCGTTTTCGGGAAGAGCAATGGGGGACGATGAGCCCAAATATTTGAATAGTCCCGAAACGCCAATCTTCAATAAAAGTAAAACTTTATATAATTTTCATCATGCAAGACCTCACATACGAAAGAAAGAACAAGTAGTTATTTTTGAAGGCTTTGCCGATTGTATTTCAGCTGTTCGTGCGGGTGTAGAGAATTCGGTCGCTACGATGGGGACCGCCCTAACCGATCAGCATATCCAGCTATTAAAAAGAAATACTGATCAGATACTAATCTGCTACGATTCGGACTCTGCGGGATTGAATGCGGCAAACCGTGCAGTTAATATGTTACAGGACAACGATTTTACAGTTAAGGTCGCGCTGATGCCTGATAACTTGGACCCCGATGACTACATAAAGGAATTCGGTGAAAAAAGCTTTGTTTCTGAAGTAATAGGGGCCAGTTTAACCTACATGGCATTCAAAATGCATTATTTACGACGAGGAAAAAACGTAAATAATGAAGGAGATCGAATTCAATATATCGAAGAAGTTCTTAGAGAAATTTCGCGATTGCCCAATGCTGTGGAGAGGGATCATTATCTCCGGCAGTTATCCTCTGAATTTTCTCTATCATTGGATGCGTTGGAACAGCAGCAGCGACAGGTATTTTTTGCAGAACGCAAGAAGGGGACACTGCCGCAGCCTGCAATACAAAAGAAAATGACCCTGCAATATGAGCATAAGTTAAAGCCAGCTCACCATAATGCTGAAACTAAGTTAATTGCCCATATGCTGAAAAGCAGGGATATGACTTTCAAAATTCAGCAGTTGCTTGGGCAAACAGTCTTTCATGTAGATGAACATCAGGCAATCATCACCTATTTATATGCGTTCTATGAAGATGGACACGAGCCGGATACAAGCTTTTTCCTTACTTATTTACCGGATCCAAACTTGAGAAGGATCGTTTCGGAAATAGAAATGATGTCAGTGAATGAGGAAGTTACCGAAAAAGAACTGACCGATTGTATAAATCAAGTGTTGAAATATGAAAAGTTGTTAAAGATAAAAGAAAAACAAGTTGAAGAAAAAGATGCAGTCAGACGTAGTGATTATGTAACTGCTGCACAAATTGCCATGGAAATCATCAAATTGCGTAAATTGTTGTAGTAAGTTGTTTAGGTGTAAGTCCTGGAAGGAGGGGAACTAATGGCTGAAAAACCAGCACGTTCCAAACAAGTTGATAATGAATTTAGCCTTGAGCAGGTGAAAGAAAAATTAATAGAGCTAGGTAAAAAACGGGGCTCTTTAACTTTAGAAAAAATCGCAGAAAAAATTGGCGGTTTTGAGTTAGATTCCGATCAAATGGATGAGTTCTATGAGGTGTTAACTGAAAACGGAGTCGAAATACTCACTGATGGTGAGGAAGACGAAGATGAAGATGATCCCGATGAGAAGAAACTTGCAAAAGAAGAAGAGTTTGACTTAAATGATTTAAGTGTTCCTCCTGGCGTAAAGATTAACGACCCTGTCCGTATGTATTTAAAGGAAATTGGTCGCGTTGACCTTTTATCAGCCGAAGAGGAAATCTCTTTAGCGATGCGAATTGAAGAAGGAGATGAAGAAGCAAAACGCCGTTTAGCTGAAGCCAACCTGCGTCTAGTTGTCAGTATTGCTAAGCGTTATGTTGGACGCGGTATGCTCTTCCTTGACCTTATTCAAGAAGGTAATATGGGACTTATCAAAGCGGTAGAAAAATTTGATTATCGCAAGGGATACAAATTTAGTACGTATGCAACATGGTGGATTCGCCAGGCCATTACTCGTGCCATTGCTGACCAAGCAAGAACGATTCGAATCCCGGTGCATATGGTTGAAACCATCAATAAATTAATTCGTGTTCAAAGGCAGCTTCTTCAGGATCTTGGACGTGAACCATCTCCAGAAGAAATTGCAGAGGATATGGATTTAACTCCGGAAAAAGTTCGTGAAATCTTGAAAATAGCTCAGGAGCCTGTTTCCTTGGAAACGCCAATCGGTGAAGAAGATGATTCCCACTTAGGTGACTTCATTGAAGATCAGGACGCGACTTCTCCATCTGAACATGCAGCATATGAACTATTGAAAGAACAGCTTGAAGACGTATTAGACACACTGACAGATCGTGAAGAAAATGTCTTGAGACTTCGCTTTGGACTTGATGACGGCCGTACACGGACGCTTGAAGAGGTAGGTAAAGTGTTTGGAGTTACCCGCGAGCGTATCCGTCAAATTGAAGCGAAAGCATTACGTAAGCTGAGACACCCAAGTCGCAGCAAACGCTTGAAAGACTTCTTAGAATAGAAATAAATATGCCTTTCACAAGAGCCACTCTTTGAATGCCAAGCGTTCGGGAGTGGCTTTTTTTCACGTGATTAAATGTAAAAATATACATATAAGGACAATATTTATGTACTTATCTATATAATGGAGACGAGATTCAGTACATTAAATATCTAATAATCGGAACATAGGTATCCACTGGTATCGTACGAACGTTCCCCTTAGTGCCGAGCAAAATGTTAAAATCAATCTTAAATGAATCGCTTTATTAGCCGATATAAAGAACAAACGGGCATGAGGATGTGTATTCATGGATGAGACGAGAAAGAAAATTATCATTCAAGAAATTAACTCCTGGAAGGAAAGTCATATGATTCCGGAGCAATATTGTAATTACTTACTTGCATTATACTGTCAAGGAGAATTACCACCTGCTTATTCGAATAAAACCGGAAGCGATAAAAAAGACATTCTTTCAGGGCTGATAATAGGAGCCTTTTTTGTATTTATTGTATTTTTGAATTATTTTACTGAAATACCCATAAGAATGCAAATTGTTGTGACAACAATTTCTATCATCATCTTTGGGTTTTTAGTTCGCCGCTTTATTAACAAAAAGATTGTTTTTCAATTGACGTTAATAGGAATGGCATTATTAATGCTTTTATTTACAGTTAAATTGACTGAATTAATTGCCCCTGGCAAGGAAAGTATTCTTAATACTTGTTTGTTTATCCATTGCGGGCTCTGGATTTTAATAGGGAAAAAGCTAAAGCTGATCTATTTCTCCATATCGGGGTGTCTAGGGGTTATTATCACTATTTACTTTTTATTAATATAATTAAAATGGACAATAAAGTGTTTTAATAGAAATTTTAGGGTATTATGGAATATATATATAAAAGAAAAAACTGTTTGGAAATATACATAAGTTTTTGACAATTTTAAGAAATTATATAATATCTTCTATTTTTGGGCTTTTACTTGAAACTCTTTTCAAGTAAAATAATATATAGCTGTTTGTATATAATATTAAATATGGTAGGTTTAGGTTCTACATAGGGGAGGAAATACTATGAAAAATCCAGTAATGCCTTTTATTATTATCATGGTTTTTGGTATTGGACTTATGTTTTTACTTTCGTTTAAAGGTTTGGGTGATGCCAAAGATCTTGCTAAGGAAAAAGAAGGCGGCGCAAAGACAGAAGAAACAGAAAGTGCCTCAGCATCACCTGAAGACATCTATAAGCAGACCTGTATCTCTTGTCATGGTGATGCCTATCAGGGTGGTGTCGGTCCAGCTCTAAAAGGAGTTGGCGATCGTCTATCAGTAGACGAAGTTAAAAATGTAATTACTAATGGACGAGGTGCCATGCCACCAGGTTTAGTCGAAGAGCAAAACATTGATGCCATGGCCGAGTATATTCACGGACTGAAATAATTTATGAAAACTGACTCAAAAAATCGTTGGAAGGCGAGCTTTTTGAGTCAGTTTTTCTTTTCTTCCGCAAAACAAAGATTCCAATGATGGAAGTTGTCCTTTGTCTAGTGATTGAGAGAGAGCCATATTTCTCTCGTTCTGTAATTTTTCCATAGAACTTGTTATAATCGAATGGGAAACTAAACTATGTAAGACATTATTTGAGTTAAGAGAGTTGATAATATGAATCATGAAAAACTATCGATGAGATTAGAACGTGTTGCTATACATATACCAAAAGGAAGCATCCTTGCAGATATTGGTTCAGACCATGCGTACTTGCCTTGCTATGCAGTGAGTAATGGACTGTGTGACCAGGCTATAGCCGGGGAGGTTGTAGAAGGACCATATCAGTCAGCTCGCAAGCAAGTGGCTATAACAGGGCTTCAGGACAAGATTGAGGTCCGTAAAGGAAATGGACTTGAGGTGTTGAATCCTGATGAAGCTACATGCATTACGATTGCAGGCATGGGCGGGACATTAATCTCAAGTATATTGGAAAGTGGAAAAGAAAAACTGGGCAAGGCAGAGAGGCTTATCCTTCAGCCGAATGTTGGTGCAGCAAATGTTCGTAGCTGGCTAATCGATAACGGCTGGGAATTAACTGGAGAAGAAATCCTCGAGGAAGATGGAAAAATCTACGAAATCTTAATTGCTGAAAAGGGGGACCCGCTTCAACCTTATCGTGTAAATAAGCAAATTGGCCTCATGTTTGGGCCGTTCTTGACAAAGCAATTCAGTGACACTTTCATAAAAAAATGGCAGCTTGAGAAAAGACATTTGGAAAGAATCATCGAACAATTGGATGAAAGCGGCCGAAGCGGCTTAGAATCGAAGCGTAATGAATTAGAAGCTCAAATTTCTGTAATTGAGGAGGTGCTTAAAGGGTGAAGACAGCAAATGGTTTTCAAATCATTGAGATGTTTGAACAGTTCTCTCCAAAGCAATATGCGATGGATGGAGATCCAATCGGATTACATGTCGGACAATTGAATAAGCCGGTTACAAAAGTGATGATTGCCCTTGATGTGCTAGAAGAGGTTGTGGACGAAGCAATTGAATGTGGTGTGGAACTAATCATTGCCCATCATCCCCTTATTTACCGTCCATTAAAGAAAATAGATACAACCGTTGCTGGCGGACGTATCATAGAAAAGCTGATCAAGCATGATATTGCTGTTTATGCTGCACATACTAATTTGGATGTTGCTAAGGGCGGGGTAAATGATTTACTTGCAGATGCTCTTCAATTACAGGATACAGAGGTACTTATTCCTACTCATGAAACAGCTCTAAAGAAATTGGTCGTGTATGTGCCTAAGGCTGATGAACAAAAGATAAGAGAAGCCTTAGGTAAGGCTGGAGCAGGAGCAGTCGGAAATTACAGCTATTGTTCGTTTTCAGGTGAAGGTACTGGACGATTTTTACCAGGTGAAGGCAGTGAACCGGCAATTGGCTCACTAGGGAAGCTTGAAGCGGTTGCTGAAGTTCGGGTTGAAACGATATTCCCGGAAAATATCGAGAAGAAAGTGCTTTCTGCGATGATTAAAGCCCATCCGTATGAAGAAGTCGCTTACGATATTTATAAGCTGGAGAACAAAGGAGAATCACTTGGATTAGGTAAAATTGGTGTGCTTGCAGAAGAAATGTCACTTGAGCAATTTTCACAACATGTGAAACAAACACTAGATGTTGATAAGGTACGTGTCGTCGGAGATTTGCATAGTCCGATAAAAAAAGTAGCAGTTCTTGGAGGAGACGGTAATAAATACTTTACCACCGCGAAATTTAAGGGTGCTGATGTGTATGTTACAGGTGATATGTATTATCATACGGCCCATGACGCGATGATGATTGGTTTGAATATTGTGGACCCTGGCCACAATGTTGAAAAAGTGATGAAAAAAGGCGTTGCGCGAATCCTAAAAGAAATGTGTCACGAAAGAAACTTCGATGTAGAGTTCATTCCATCTGAGATAAATACCGACCCTTTTCGATTTATTTAAACATACGAAAAAAGGCAACCACTATGGCTGCCTTTTTTTGAGAATTTATTTCTTTACTTTAATTTTAGGTAAAATTTTATGCAATGGTGTTTTCTTTTCCGTATTCCAGGTCTCTTCATTATTTGGGTCATATTGCTCTATGAATGCAATAACTTCTTTTGTAATCGGTGTTGGTGTAGAAGCACCAGAAGTAACAGCAACGGTTTCTGCACCTTTTAGCCACTCGAGGTTCAGCTCGGAAATGTCAGCAATGCGATAAGCGGTTGTGCTGGCAATTTCTTGGGATACTTGTGCAAGACGATTAGAATTGTTACTTTTCGGATCACCAACAACGATTAAAACATCGGCTTCTCCAGCTTGCTGGGCAACTGCTTCTTGACGTACCTGTGTGGCTAAACAGATTTCCTTATGGACTTCAGCGTGTGGAAACTTTTCTTTAACCTTATCCATGATATCCAATACGTCCCATTGGCTCATGGTGGTTTGATTGGTCACAATAATCTTTTCACTGTTCAAAGTTAAGGCTTCAACATCTTCATCCTTTTGAACCAGGTGAACGACATCGGGGGCAACTCCAACTGCGCCCTCTGGTTCAGGGTGGCCTTTTTTGCCGATATAGATAATTTGATACCCTTCAGCTTCTTTTTCCCGTATTAAGTCATGTGTTGCGGTAACATCAGGGCAAGTAGCATCGAGTGTAACAAGCCCTTTTTTCTCAGCAATCTTCCGAATTTCAGGGGAAACACCGTGAGCAGTAAAGATAACGGTTCCGCTGTCCACTTGTTCGATGATCTCGTTACGGTTACTGCCATCTAACGTGATGATTCCTTCTTCTTCAAAAGCATCAGTTACATGTTTGTTATGAACAATCATACCTAAAATGTATATAGGACGTGGCAAGGTTTTATCTAAAGCCGCATTTCGGGCGATGACCATGGCATCGACAACGCCATAACAATAGCCGCGCGGGGAAATTTTAATCACTTTCATCTATGTGTCCTCCTTCAAAGGCAAGAAACTCTCACTATTTATACCTTTCTATTATATAAGACCATAGATGATATTACAAAACATCCTATTTGCCTAAAATTAGCTTTTTCGAATTTTAAATATAAAGCTTAGGGCCAGAAGACCTTACCCTTGTGGTTTCAGGACGAACTTTAGAGATTGGTTTTTCAGGGGTAACGGTTTCTTGTTTAGTTGTATCCTCCTTTATCTCATTGGTATTTGGTGACACATCTTTTGCTTTTGTTTCAACTTCACTTTCACCTTCTGATTTCACTGTATCATCACTGGATGATATGCTTCGGAAAACCTTCCACATGGACGGCAAGTTTTTAATAACTGGGCCATATTGCTCTACCATTGGAGTGAATTGTTCGGCTGCCTGCAGCACTTTTTGCGTGTTGTTGAGCATATTGTTCAGGGAATCAGGGTTTTTTAATGTCTCTAAAATCCCACCTCCACTACTTCTTGAAGAATTTTGGTTGGTAGAAGAAGCAGCTGGCGCAAATAAGTTTGGGGAAGCTGCATTCTGTTTGGACTTACCCAGAATTCTTGATAACAATCCTTCTTTCTTCGCAGGTGGCTGTTCCGGCCTCTGTGGCTGATTGAATGGGCCACGGAAACCTTGAGGTATTTGTTGAGGTCTATTTGGTGCAACAGGTCGACGCATCTGTTGAAAAGCGTTTGGATTTTGCTGCTGGGGTCCTCTAAATGGGCCTGGTGGCTGCGGCATTCGCCTTCCATTAGGTGGTTGAAAACCGGGTCCGGGTGGCCGATTTCTACCTGGGAACATAGGTTTCACCTCCTCTAAGTTTATATGCTGGTGTTTTCTTCTATATAAATTATGCAGTTCAACAAAAAAGGTTTGAGGAAAGAATGACTGGGCTGTTGTGAAGTAACCGGAAAGAAGGTAAGATGGTAACGGTAGTCTTTTAGCTCCATGTCTGCGGGGGATACGCTATGGCCAGGACAGGGGCTTTTCGTTTGCAAGAGTCCATTTAAGAGAACTAACCTAAGCGCTTGCGCTTTTTATTTTTTTTTAGCTTCAGCGCCTAGCTCGTTGTGAAAAAGATGATGGACCTCAAAAGGCAAAAATCGCCTTATGGGTCAATCCCTATTTTCTTCACGAGCTACCCAAGGCGCTTGCGCTTTTTGTATAATCTAGCTTCAGCGCCTAGCTCGTTGTGAAAAAGATGATGGACCTCAAAAGGCAAAAATCGCCTTATGGGTCAATCTCTATTTTCTTCACGAGCTACCCAAGGCGCTTGCGCTTTTTGTATAAAATTTATTATAATAATAGGACATGTCTATTGACTGACAAGGATAAAGGAGTTTTTTGATGAAACAAAACCAATTTGAACGATTTAATTTGAAAAGCTACATTCTAGATGCGGTTCGTACTTTAGGGTTCGATAAGCCGACGGAAATTCAAGAACGTGTGCTTCCGTCGCTTTTAAAGGGAAGTAGCTTAATAGGACAGTCGCAGACAGGTACGGGTAAGACACATTCCTATTTGCTGCCAATTATGAACAAGCTTGATGCTGGTAAAAATGAAGTTCAAGCGATTATTTCCGCACCAACCCGTGAGTTAGCGAACCAAATCTACAAAGAAGCTTTGAAAATTGCAGACCATTTCCCAGAGGATGAGCAGATTCAAGTCCGTTGCTTTATCGGTGGTACTGATAAACAGCGAATGATTGATAAATTAAAGATACAGCCACAACTGGTTATTGGGACTCCTGGTAGGATTAAGGATTTGGTTGAAGCTCAGGCCTTACAAGTGTATACAGCAAAAATGCTTGTAGTCGATGAAGCGGACCTAATGCTTGACATGGGATTCCTTGAAGATGTCGATTTATTTGCTTCACGTATGGCTGAAAAAATTCAAATGCTTGTTTTCTCGGCAACTATACCAGAAAAATTAAAGCCATTTTTGAATAAATATATGGAGAATCCGAAATATGTTCAAGTGAACCCTAAACAGGCGACTGCTGCAAAAATTGAACATGTCTTAATTCCGCTCCGCCATCGTAACAGAGAGCAGTTACTGCATGATATCATTGTTCGTTATAATCCGTATTTGGCGATTGTTTTCACAAACACCAAAAAAATGGCAGATCATGTGGCTAATTCTTTGATTGAAAAAGGGTTGAATGTCGGTCGTATTCACGGAGATTTAACACCGCGTGAGCGTAAAAAAATGATGAAGCAAATTAAAGATTTGGAATATCAATTTATTGTTGCGACAGATTTGGCTTCGCGTGGAATCGATATTGAAGGTGTCAGCCATATCATTAACTATGAATTGCCATCAGATTTGGACTTTTATATCCATAGAACAGGAAGAACAGCTCGTGCAGGATATTCAGGTATCGCCGCAACGATCTATGATACATCTGATGAAGATTCATTGAACCGTCTTGAAAAAATGGGAATCGAATTTCATGATGCCGATATCCAAAACGGCGATTGGATTAATATAGACGAGCGTAATAAACGGAAAAACCGTAAGAAACAAAAATCTGATATTGATGTCAAAGCAAGTAGGCATGTTAAGAAGCCAACTAAAGTTAAGCCTGGTTACAAGAAGAAAATTCAACGTGATGTGGAAAACTTTAAAAAACGTGAACGTCGTATACAGAGAAAGAAATAATAAGGGAGTAATTAGATGCTGAAGATTGGATCGCATGTTTCAATGAGCGGGAAAAATATGCTTCTTGCTGCGAGTCAAGAAGCGGTTTTATATGGCTCCAACACATTCATGATCTATACGGGAGCCCCTCAAAATACAAGACGTAAAAAAATCGAGGATTTAAATATCGAAGCCGGTAGATTGCATATGGAGGAAAATGGAATTAGTGATATCGTGGTCCATGCCCCCTATATCATCAACATCGGAAATACGACGAATCCAGCCACATATGAGCTGGGAGTCAACTTTTTACGTAGTGAAATCGACCGGACAGAAGCGTTAGGTGCAAGACAGATTGTTCTTCATCCAGGTGCACATGTTGGTGCAGGCAGTGAACTCGGAATCAAGAGAATCATCGAAGGCTTAAACGAAGTGCTCACTGCCGATGATAAAGTTCAAATTGCCCTTGAAACGATGGCTGGTAAAGGAACTGAATGTGGCCGTTCTTTCGAGGAGTTAGCGATGATCATCGACGGTGTAACCCATAATGATAAGTTATCGGTATGCTTCGATACATGCCATACTCATGATGCTGGATATAATATCATCGAGGATTTCGATGGTGTACTAAATGAATTTGATAAACTAGTCGGTATTGACCGCATCAAGGTCCTTCATATCAACGACAGCAAAAACGAACGCGGTATGCGTAAAGACCGCCATGAAAATATTGGTTTTGGCCATATTGGTTTTAATGCGTTGAATTATATTGTCCATCATCCGCAATTAAGCGATGTTCCGAAAATACTGGAAACACCTTATGTAGGAGAAGACAAGAAAGACAAAAAGGCACCTTATAAATTTGAAATTGATATGTTTAAGAACAATCAATTCGAAGAAGATTTATTGGAAAAGATCATGTTACAAAAATAATAATGTTGAAAGGGCGATTCATCGAAATAACGATGAATCGTCCTTTCATTTTACTTACAATGTGGACGAATGCCTAGGTAACTAAGTCAGACAGCCGGCAGAGTTATTTAAAAATTGGAAGTAAGATTGTTGAAGAGGGTTTCAATTTCCCTAGCTGTGCTGGCTCCGGCAACATTAGTAATTTGACCAAGAACGTTCTGTCTTTGACGTATATCAAAAATGTTAATGTTTTTACCTTTTAGAAGTGCGCTGATATCTTGTGCTTGTTTTTGAGTTAGTGAAACCTGGTGCTGCCTCGCAAGGGAAAGTAGTTCATCGGGTCGTATATTGTTAATTTTATGATTAACCATCATTTCAAATAATTTCATACGATCTCCTCCTTTTTTAAAACATATGAAGAAGGTAGACGTATGTGAACATGAAACTTTGTTTGATTCTCGAGAAATTGATTTAAATAATGAATTTTAGTATTTCAGGGCGAAAAAGCTCTTGATTAGAGAGCCGGATTCTTTACATCTGAACTTCTTTGATTTATACTAACCATTGTTAATCGTAATGATTCTTAAAAAAAAGGTGATCTCTTTGGATAATGTAGTAAACCCCATTGTTAAATTAGAAGATATATCTTACAAATATACAAAAGATCTAGTGTTGGAACATGTTTCGCTTGAAATCCCTAAAGGGGCTTTTTTAGCAATTGTCGGACCAAATGGATCCGGTAAGTCCACGCTTTTGAAGTTGCTACTTGGTTTATTTAAGCTCCAAAAAGGAAAAATTGAAATATTTGGGGAAGATATACGACGCTTTAAAGATTGGCAAAAGGTCGGGTTTGTGTCACAAAAGGCGAACTCCTTTAACTCAGGATTCCCTGCAACTGTATTTGAAGTGGTTCAAAGCGGTTTGACCAAAAAAATCGGTTTATTTAAATTTGCAAGTAAAGAGGATAAGCAAAAGGTAAAGAAAGCTTTGGAATCTGTGGACATGCTCGATTATCAGAGCCGCAATATCGGTGAATTATCCGGGGGCCAGCAGCAGAGGGTATTCATTGCCCGATCACTTGTCAGTGAGCCGGAATTGATGATCCTGGATGAACCTACGGTCGGAGTGGATTCAAAGAACGTCCACCAATTTTATGAAATGCTGGAAATGTTAAATGAAAAATTAGGAATTACCCTAATTTTAGTCACTCATGATGTTGGTACGGTGACCGATAAAGTCACACATGTCGCCTGCTTGAATAAAAAGCTTCATTTTCATGGGGATGCCTGTGAATATAATGATTTGGATGAGGGAGAACTGTCATCAATTTATGGGCACGGCGTCCAACTGTTAAATCATAATCATTAAAATGTTTTGGAGGATAGCCCAATGATATCGGGGATATTGCAATTTGAATTTTTGCAGAACGCTTTTTTGACTGGAATCATCATCGGAGCGCTTGCGCCATTAGTAGGCGTTTTTGTCGTGGTAAGAAGGATGTCGATGATTTCCGATGCACTTAGTCATGTAGCGCTTGCTGGAATAGCATTTAGTTTATTGCTTCAAAAGAGCTTTCTATCACTTGCTGGATTGAATCCGCTATATATAGGGATGGCTTTTTCAGTAGGGGGTTCTTTATTTATTGAAAAATTAAGAGGGGTGTACAAGCATTACCAAGAACTTGCAATCCCAATCATTATGTCCGGTGGCATGGGTCTGAGTGTAATTTTTATTTCAATTGCGGATGGTTTCAATACGGATTTATATGGTTATTTATTCGGAAGTGTCAGTGCAGTCAGCCGTTCAGATTTGTATGTCATTTTGGCAGTGGGAATAGTAGTTTCCTTGATGCTTACCCTATTGTATAAAGAACTATTTCTGTTATCATTTGATGAAGAGCATGCTAAAGCTTCTGGAATACCTTATAAAGCGATTCACTTTATATTTATTGTCATGGTAGCATTGGTCATTGCTGCTTCGATGAAAATTATTGGAATATTGCTAGTCTCATCGCTCATGACGCTACCAGTTGCAGCTAGCCTCCGCTTTGCGAAGGGTTTTAAGCAGATGATTGTTTATTCCGTATTATTCGGTGAAATTTCCGTTGTCGGCGGATTATTTTTATCATACAACCTTAATCTCGCTCCAGGTGGGACAATTGTTATTATCGCAGTGCTAATTCTCATCTTGTCAATTTTGTTTGATAAGTGGAAAAATCGATAGATGGGGTGATGTTTTGAACGTAACAACTGCCATGCAATTACTAAAAGATAAAGGCTTTAAACATACAGGAAAGAGAGAAGAAATGCTTCAGCTTTTTTCTTCCAGTGATAAATATTTAACCGCTAAAGATGTGTTGGAGAATATGAAACAGGAATATCCAGGCTTAAGCTTCGATACGATTTACCGTAATCTTTCCTTGTTTGTCGAACTCGGAATCTTTGAGACGACCGAGTTGGAAGGAGAAAAGCATTTTCGCTTTACATGCGGACATTCTTCACACCATCACCACTTCATCTGTTTGAATTGCGGTAAAACGAAGGAAATCGAATTATGCCCGATGCAGGAACTTCAGGAAAGTTTGAAGGACTATGATGTTTCGGGACATAAATTTGAAATTTACGGACGCTGTCCTGCATGTAGTGTTTTTGTAGAAGCGTAAAAAACCATTGACTTCAGTCAATGGTTTTTCTTTTTATTTTATAGTAAGGGGCTTTTCTGCCATCCAATTATTCACCCAGTGAGAGGCTTCTTGCCAATTGTTGACTCGTATCACTCTATCGGGCACAGGATCTTGGTTATAAGGGGTATTAAATAAAATTACGGGTATTTTGCACTCTTCAGAAATGGCCACCGCATTATCATGCTTGTCTTCCAAAAAGAGATCGACGGCAAATTTTTTGGCTGTAGCAACTTTATCGTGTGAACCAACCAACTCTAGGTGGTTATAAATGACCTTATTCGTTGAAAACCAATTCTTTGTTACATCTAGCAGGCGGTTGCTTCTGGCACTGATAAAATATAAGTCAGCTTGGTCTGTCCACTTTTCCAATATATCTTTTGCTCCCTCAGCCAATATAGACTCGGAATAAATGAGTGGCTCGGTTTCTATGAACCATTTGGTGAAGTCTTCTTTTGGTACATTTACAAAAGGGAATAAGTCATACTCAGTAATATCTTCATAAGCTAAATTCAGTTGAAAAGCTTTATTTAAATAGGGGACCATGGTATCAGGTCTTGTAACAGTCCCATCTATATCAATGCCAAAACGTTTTTTCATGATGAATCTCTCCTCATTTTCAATACTTGTAATAGTGTACCATATACCAACTTAGCAATGGAAAAAAACCATATTTATTTCCAAGACATGAAACCTTTTTCACGGTAGTTTCTTTAGATTGTACATACACTATAAATGCTCCTACAAATGAAAGTGAGGGATGCACGAATGGAAAAAGATGAATACTCCAGTATTGACGATGAGATGCGATCTAAAGAGGAAAGTGTACCAGCAGTTGTAGATGATCAGCATCATGAGCGTTATTATAATGAAGATACAGCTGCAGATGACAGGCGATATGAAAATCGGGAGTCTAATGTAAAGACGGATAACCGCTATCGTGAAGAAACTTCTGCCGAAATATCAACACCACCTCAGCGAAGCAGAGGATATAATGACGAGTCGGTTGATTCTGAAGGGATAACTTCAAGAGGAAACGTTGTTGGAGTTATATCCTTAATCATCTCCATAATATCGTTATTTATGATGCCCTTCATCTTAGGGGCTTTAGGGATAATTGTCGGTATTTTTGCTCGCGTTCGAGGATCAAAAATGGGTACATGGGCCATAGTTATTGGTGCAGTCTCCATCATTGTCGGCATATTTATTCTGCCGTTCTTTTAAAGGAGCATATGCTTGCCTTCGATGTCGTTTTCATGACATTGAAGGCGCTTTTTTTGTTTGTAATCAGTACAAATTTTATGCTTAACACTTTTCTAATGGCTTATCGACTAATGGTGAGTTATATTTATTTGAATTTAGTGCTTAAAAAGAAAAAAGTCCCGAAAATAAAATTCGGGACTTTTTTTATTTAGTTAAGGCTGCAGCAGCAGCAGCTTCTGCTCTTTGTTTTTCATAGTACTCTTCAGCGATTTTGTCAATTTCCTTTTTCAGTTCCTCGACCATCGTTTCTTCAGGCACTTTACGTACGATTTGTCCTTTTCTAAACAGTAAACCTTCACCACGTGCTCCAGCAATGCCGATATCCGCCTCACGAGCTTCACCAGGGCCGTTTACCGCACAACCTAGAACAGATACCTTAATTGGTGCTTTAATCGTCTGGATGTACTCTTCAACCTCATTAGCGATTGAGATTAAATCAATTTCGATACGTCCACATGTAGGACAAGAAATTAAAGTAGCCATGTTAGAAGCAAGTCCAAATACTTTTAGAAGCTCCCTTGCCACTTTCACCTCTTCGACAGGATCAGCACTTAAGGAAACACGCATCGTGCTTCCGATACCTTGGCTTAGGATGGCACCTAGTCCGGCAGCACTTTTTACAGTTCCGGAGAACAGTGTACCTGATTCCGTAATCCCCAGGTGTAGAGGATAATCGAATGCTTTTGAAGCTTTTTCATATGCTTCTATGGCTAAATTTACATCAGAAGCCTTCATGGAAACGATAATGTCATGGAAATCGTGATCTTCCAGGATCTTGATATGGTGTAAGGCACTTTCAACCATGCCATCGGCAGTTGGGTATCCATATTTATCGAGGATCTTCTTCTCGAGAGAACCAGCATTGACTCCAATACGAATCGGAATTCCTTTTGCTTTCGCCGCTTTAACAACTGCTTCAACTTTTTCACGTCGTCCGATGTTACCAGGATTAATCCTGATTTTATCTGCTCCGCCTTCTATTGCTTTAAGAGCCAGCTTATAATCAAAATGAATATCAACTACAAGTGGGATGTTTATCCGTTTTTTTATTTCAGGAATGGCATCAGCTGCTCTTTCATCTGGGCAGGCCACACGTACGATTTGGCAACCAGCTTCTTCAAGACGAAGAATTTCTGCAACTGTTGCTTCAACATCATGTGTTTTTGTTGTAGTCATGCTTTGTACAATAACTTCATTATTGCCGCCAATTGTTAAGTTTCCGACTTTAATTGGCCGCGTCTTAGTGCGATGTATGATTTCACTCAAGTGGAATTCTCTCCTTTAGGAAAAAATCAGTTTTGATTTTTAATTTATTTCTCTAAAATATTGTATCAATGTACATACCGCTTTACAAGGAATAGGATGTATTATCTTTTTTTGTATCAAGAAAGTATTCCGTTTTTGGTGTATTTGGATGCTTTACGACAAGTCTAAGGCGCTTTTTGAAACCGTGGACCCTTTGATAGTTATTTATAAACAGGAATTTTATATGTTTTGCCAATTTGCATTTGTTCGGGCTTCAACCCTTCGTTCAGTCCTTGAAAGTCAGATATAATTGTCTCAATCGGCTGGTTTGATGCGCCGATTTCCTTTTCAACGATGGAGAGTAATGTATCACCAGGTTTGATGGTGATTTCATTGTAAGCCACTGAAGGGACAGATACAGGCTTACTTGCCGGAACAGATGGCTCGACTGAAGTGGTTGATGGATGGGAATCCGGCAGTGTACCTGTTGTTAAATCAAAATAAATAATAAATATAATGAAACAGAATGAGATAAAAAGCAGTAGCCGTTTCATTTTTCCATCCTCCCAAGCTTGTCTTTAATACATATATACTTGGAAGGTTTAAAGATTATGCCTAAAATTGGGCAGATTTTTCAAATGAAAATTAGTACTTGCTTGTACGACTTTTTATTTTGTAGTGTAAAAGCCCTTTTATATGAATTGGTGTTAAGAAAGTAGCGGATTTCCTTTGGCGTCAGATCAATCTTTTTTTGCCCTATTATTAAGATTAAAGGTTAATAAACCTAATAAATAACAACTGAGTGATTGTTTAACAGTGATATTTCCAAAGTAAAAACCCGGGCCTTATCGGCGCGGGTTTTTGCAATTCATTAGCATATAATTCATTATTCCTTAACAGCTGATGTTTCTTTAATCGATAAGTACATCATAATTAATGTCACAAACCAGCTAAGGAGCGAAGCAAATGGAACATTTGCCTTAAAGATGTCCATGATGGTAAAGAAAATAGTGGAAAGTGTAATACTGTATGCACCAATTCTCCATAGATGCCTATAAGCAAGCGAACGACCAAGAGTGCTTTTGAAAAGAAGACCAAAAGCGGCTAGAATTGTCACTTTAATGAATGTTCCACAAGCAGTAAACAGGTATAATATGAGAAGCAGTAGCGAAAGGATAATCGGCAGCACAGAATCGACTGAATCAAGCCAAATGGATATGTCCTGATTATTTCCTTCTAAAAGGGAATAAGGAGAAGTTTGAACGTTACCACCAGAAACGAAAACCAGCTCAGATTTTAAAAGGGCGATTGCCTCATCGGCTTTAGAGCCCACATCTTCTGGGGTCAAGGTCCCTGAACCGTCTACAAAAATTTGGTATCCGTTTTTATTCAAGATAAATGGCTCGCTACTTTCAGACGTTAATGTGCCATTTTTAATTTCAAATTCCGGCAAATCTTCAGATACTGTTTCGTGCATCGCATCAATCCCATCCGCAACCATTGTACCGAAGTAAAAAGCTGAAGGGAGAAAGGCAACAAGGCTTAATAAAAATACAAATAGAATCGTTTTTCCAATTCCTTGGTTTTGAAAGGAAGCGATATCTTTAGGTGAATACAAGCTTACCCATAGTTGTTTGAATATGTTCAATGTTTTCAGCACCTATCTATTGTAATATACCTATCCAATTTTAACTACATGGTAAAAATAAAACAACCTGTATTCTACTTCAATGGTTTCACATATCTGTAAACAGGTAATTATGAAGAGATAGAGGCAAATTATAAATGAAATGTGAAAGGGCGTTTTAATTGTGGATACAATATTTTGGATAATTATAGTCCTGATGTTCATAGTGGGCTTTGTCGGATTGATTTTTCCAGTTATTCCAAGCGTTTTATTTATATTTGGGGGGATTTTGTTATATGGGCTATTTTATTCCTTTGAACCTTTTGGATGGTTCTTTTGGACAGTCCAAATTTTATTTGTCATTCTCTTATTCGCAGCAGATTATATCGCAAACATGGTCGGGGTCAAAAAATATGGAGGGACCAAAGCGGGGGTTTGGGGCAGTACAATCGGGCTTCTTGTCGGACCATTTGTGATACCATTTGTCGGGATATTAATCGGGCCTTTTATAGGCGCATTCCTGGCAGAAATCATAGTCCATAAAAAAGACCCTATTACTGCATCTAAAATCGGCCTTGGTTCCGTTATCGGATTTATAAGCAGTGTGATTACAAAAGGTATCATCCAACTTTTGATGATTGCGTATTTTTTATTCGTGGTATTCTCATAGGAAATAGAAATGAATTGAAAAAATGAGGCATAAGGTTTGAAACCGTTTCAAAAATTTGATACTCTATTGCTAGCGAGCTTTAGGTATCTTAAGAGAACTAGAGCCCTCAAAAAAACAGCTTACATAGGGAGGAATTTTATTATGGCTTTCGAACTTCCACAATTACCGTATGCATATGACGCATTAGAACCACACATCGACAAAGAAACAATGAACATTCACCACACTAAACATCACAACACGTATGTGACTAACTTGAACAATGCTCTAGAAGGCAACCAAGAACTTCTAAGCAAAAGCGTTGAAGAAATTGTTGCTAATCTTGATGCAGTACCTGAAGCTGTTCGTACAGCTGTACGTAACAATGGTGGTGGACATGCTAACCACTCATTATTCTGGGAAATCCTTTCACCAAACGGTGGCGGACAACCAACTGGTGAATTAGCTGATGCTATCACTTCTAAATTTGGCAGCTTTGACAGCTTTAAAGAAGAGTTCGCTAAAGCGGCTACTACTCGTTTTGGATCTGGCTGGGCATGGCTTGCTGTAAACAACGGTGAGTTAGAAGTAACAAGCACACCGAACCAAGACAACCCATTATCAGAAGGTAAAACTCCACTTCTTGGATTGGATGTTTGGGAGCATGCTTACTACCTAAACTACCAAAACCGTCGTCCTGAATACATCAATTCTTTCTGGAATGTTGTTAACTGGGATGAAGTTGCAAAACGTTACAGCGCAGCTAAATAATTAGTAGGAATTAAAAAGACGGGAATCCCTTTTACGGGGATTCCCGTTTTTTGTTTATCTCTGTCTACGCCTTACGGGCTAGCCAATCGATGAGTTTTCTTTACACTGCTCTAACCCGTTGTGGGGAAGAAAATTCGAGGAAGTAACGGGTTAAGGTAACAAGTGTAAGGGCACCTACATCTCTGTCTACGGCTTACAGGCTAGCCAATCGATGAGTTTTCTTTACACTTCTTATAACCCGTTGTGGGGAAGGGAATTCGAGGAAGTAACGGGTTAAGGTAACAAGTGTAAGGGCAACTACATCTCTGTCTACGCCTTACAGGCTAGCCAATCGATGAGTTTTCTTTACTTTTTTCCACATAAATACCCTTGTTTTTTCAAACACTAGAGTGGAATTTAAAGGAGAGTTAAAACAATGGGTATTTTAGAGAGATGGATGGGTGAAGCGGGAGCGAAGAAGGATTTGCATCTCCTCTTGCTGATTGGCGGCCTGTACAGCCTCAGTATCGCTTTATCCAATACATTCGTTAATGTGTATCTGTGGAAACAATCCGGTCAAATTGTTGATATTGCCGTATATAATCTAACCGTGGTGCTTTTTCAACCGCTAACCTTTGTATTCGCTGGCAGATTAGCGAAAAAAGTAGACCGGATTATTGTCCTGCGTTTGGGTGTTATCTTTTTGGCCCTATTTTATTTATCAGTTCTTTTGGTCGGCACACGGGCCACGGATTTCATTTGGCTACTTGGTGCACTGTTAGGGATTGGGTATGGGTTCTATTGGCTTGCTTATAATGTGTTGACTTTTGAGATTACGGAACCAGAAACAAGAGACTTCTTCAATGGATTTTTAGGGATTTTATCTTCATTTGGAGGGATGATTGGTCCCATTCTTTCAGGGTTTATCATTTCGAGGCTCGAGAAATTCACAGGTTATTCTATTGTTTTCGGATTATCGTTACTTTTGTTTTCAATAGCAGTGTTTCTCAGCTTTTCATTAAAAAGGCGTCCGGCTCATGGGAAATACTTTTTCATACGGATAATGGAGGAACGAAAAAATAATCGCAATTGGCTTTTAATAACTCGTGCTCACTTTTTTCAGGGGATACGAGAAGGAACATTCATGTTTATCATTTCGATTATTGTTTTTATTCAGACGGATAGTGAACTTGCTTTGGGCAGTTATGGGCTCTTAAATTCAGCTATATCTTTTATTGCTTATTTTGTTGCTTCTCGATATATAAAACAGCCGATGCGAAAAAAAGCAATTCTTGTTGGGGGAATCCTGTTGTATGCAGGAATCTTGCTAATTGCTTTTGATATCACATTTGGAAAGATTCTCATTTATGGGGCAATCGTTGCAATCGCCTACCCAATTCTACTCGTACCGTATATATCATTGACTTATGATATTATAGGCCGTGCTTGGAATGCCGCAGAAATGAGAATTGAATATATCGTAGTTCGTGAGCTGTTCGTTCATTTTGGAAGAATCGTTTCTATATTAGGATTTATTCTGTCAGTCAAGTTTTTCGATCTAAAACAGATCCTGCCAATATATCTGCTAATCGTCGGGGCGGGGCATACTATGATTTATTGGTTTGTGCGGAAAATCGACATCAATGACTAAAATTGAAAAGAGGCCTTTGAGGCCTCTTTTCAATATCTAAGACTTACGATTTTTGAAATTATGAGCCGTAAGTCACTTTTTATGTAAAGTTCGTTAGATGTTTAATATTTCTAGAACACTAAGGTAGAAAAAAATATAAATGTTCTATAGAATGGTATAGGACTATTATGACTATGTAAAAAGGATGTGTGGCTTAGTGTGAATAAAAAGAAAAAGAAAAAGACGCATGTGCCTTTCAGATTGAATATTCTTTTCTTTTTAGTATTTGTTTTGTTTTCTGCTTTAATTTTGCGTTTGGGTGTTGTACAGATTGTGTATGGTGATGATTACCGGCGCGAGATTGAAAGAACAGAGGAAGTGACCGTGAATAATTCGGTGCCCCGTGGGAAAATGTATGACCGTAATTTAAAACTGATGGTCGACAACCAACCACTGGATGCAATTACATATACAAGAAAGCAAGGTACGAAACAAAAAGAAATGGTCGAAACGGCTGAGAAACTTGCGAAGTTGATTGATAAAGAAACGGATAAAGTGACGGATCGTGATAAAAAGGATTTTTGGATTTTAAATAATCCAGAGCTTGCCGAGAAAAAGATTACGGATAAAGAGAGAAAACAAGTAGAAGAGGGCGAGCTTGAAGAAGGTGATTTGTATAAGCTTCAGCTTGATCGAATTACTGAGAAAGAAATGGAGATTCCTAAAGAAGAAATGGAAGTCCTTGCTATCTATAGAGAATTCGCAAGCGGATATGCTCTGACTCCGCAAATTGTGAAAAACAAGAAAGTAACGAAGGAAGAATTTGCAAAGGTGAGTGAACACCTTGATTCGCTTCCTGGGGTTGATGTATCAACGGATTGGGATCGTTTCTATACGTATAATAAAACACTCAAGTCTGTGTTAGGGAAGGTCTCTTCCTCTGAAGAAGGATTGCCTAGTGAGAGTTTGAACTATTATCTAGCACGTGATTATAGTCGGAATGACCGAGTTGGTAAGAGTTATATTGAGGCGCAATATGAGGATATTCTTCAAGGACAGAAAGCTAAGGTAAGGAATGTGACCGATAAATCAGGGAACATTGTGGATTCCGAAGTGATTACAGAAGGTTCGCGAGGAAAAGATCTTATATTGACAGTTGATATGGATTTACAACTTGCAACAGAGGAAATCATTGAAAAGCAATTGATTGCCAAGAAAAGAATGGGCAACACTAAGTTCTTGGATAGAGCTTTTGTCGTTATGATGGATCCTAATACAGGGGAAATTTTAACGATGGCTGGTAAGAAATATGAGAAGGATTCAAAAACAGGGAAATCTTCCATAGAGGACTTTGCATTAGGGAATATTACGACTTCCTATACGATGGGCTCCTCAGTAAAAGGTGCTACCGTTTTAACAGGTTATCAGCAAGGAGCTATCCAACCGGGTACATACTTTTATGATACGAAGTTGAAAATCAAAGGTACCAAGCCTAAAGGTTCTTACAGTAACTTCGGGAATATTAATGATTTAACCGCCTTAAAAGTATCCTCGAACGTTTATATGTTTAGGACAGCGATTAATATTGCAGGTGCAAATTATGTTCCGAACGAACCATTAAATATAAGTTCAAGCGCATTTTCAACCATGCGTAATTCATTTGCCCAGTTTGGCTTGGGTGTCCGTACGGGGATTGACCTACCGAATGAAATGAGTGGATTCAAAGGTTCGGAAACGTCACCAGGTAAGCTGCTTGACCTCGCAATCGGACAGTATGATACGTACACACCGATGCAGCTTGTGCAGTATGTTTCAGCCATTGCGAATGGTGGAAATCGTATGAAGCCGCATATGGTTAAGGAAATCCGTGATCCTGTTGATAATAATGAGGAATTGGGTCCTGTTGCGGAAGACGTTTCACCAACTGTCCTTAATCGTCTTGAAATGAAGGAAGAATGGATAGAACGTGTGCAGAGCGGTTTCGAGAAAGTTTCGATGGAACAAGGCGGAACAGCATATACTTACTTTGGGAATAAATCATATACGGTAGCGGCTAAAACTGGGACGGCGCAAGCGTTCTATGATGGTCCGAACCGAGCGGATTATAGCGAACCTCAAGATACGATGAATATCACGTTGGTCGGCTATGCACCTGCTGAAAACCCTGAAGTTGCTTTTGCTGTTGTTGTCCCGTGGGCGTACCAGGGCCATTCGGGACATAATATGAGTAAAGAAATTGGCGAAGAGATTATGGATACTTATTTCAAACTGAAAAAAGAGCGTGCTAAGAAAGGGAAGACTGAAGAAACGACTGAGTTGAAGGTAGAGAATGGTAAAGACGTTCAAAAAGAGCAGGCTGAAATAAGAAATAGTCAGGAAAATGAATAAAAAGTCATAAAACACGTTTTTGGGTAAAACCGAAAGCGTGTTTTTTTGTCATAAAGTAAAATTGCTCTGCCTCGACCTTTGCACTTTCCACATATGAAAAAGACTTATAATCACTTCAGTTGGAGTTGGAGTAATTTCCCTCTCATGTAAACAGGCACTGGGCACAAAATAAGAGAGTGATTAATGGAAAAGATACTGTTGTTAATTAGTACCATATTACTTTCTGACTACCTTTACAATATATAAACAATTATTTACTTAATGTTTACAATTGCTTTAAACGGAATTTACAGTCAAAACGTATGATGTGTTTGTAGGACAAAATATTCATATAAAATTCTTAGGGGGATTTACAAATGAGACGTTTCAAATTTATGGCAATGACTGCAGTAATGGGTGGAGTAATAGCAGTGGCAGCTGGATGTGGATCTAATGATACTTCAAACAGCGGTAAAGGAAATGAAACGGCTTCAGATAAACTCAAGGGCGAAGTGATTATGGATGGTTCATCGACTGTATTTCCAATCATGGAAGCAGTTGCTGAAGAATATATGGCGGCACAACCTGATGTTAAAGTATCTGTAGGATCATCGGGAACAGGTGGAGGATTTAAAAAATTCATCGCTGGAGAAACGGATCTAACTAATGCGTCCCGACCAGTCAAAGACGAAGAAAGTGCGTTACTTGATGAAAAGGGAGTTAAGTATACAGAAATGAAGCTTGCGTTTGATGGTATTTCTATCGTTGTCAATAAAGATAATGAGTTCATCGATAAAATGACAGTTGACGAACTAAGAAAGCTTTGGGTTGACAATGGATCAGTGAAGAAATGGTCTGATATACGTCCGGAATGGCCGAAGGAAGAAATTAAATTTTACTCTCCGGGAACTGATTCTGGCACATATGATTATTTCAACGAAGTTATTTTAGAGGAAAAACCAATGGTCGAAAATGCGACTCTTTCTGAAGATGATAACGTTCTTGTACAAGGGGTAGAAGGTGACAAAAATGCGATTGGTTTCTTCGGATTTGCTTACTATGCAGAAAATAAGGATAAATTAAAAGTTGTATCCATCGATAACGGTAAGGGTGCTGTTGAGCCTACACATGAAACGATTAAAAGCGGAGAGTATGCACCACTGTCTCGTCCTTTGTACACATATGTATCCAATAAAAGTGTAGCTGAAAAAGAACAAGTGGCTGATTATACTCAATTCGTCATTGAAAATGCTGGAGAGCTTTCTGAAGAAGTAGGCTACGTCAGCTTACCGGAAGAAGAGTACAAGAAGGATCTTGAAAAATTGAACGAACTAAAAAAATAATCAGTTTAACAGGCTGCCCAATCTCTTAGTATAAATAGAGGGATTGGGTAGCCCCTTAATATTGCGTGTCTGAAATGGAGGATACATGTTGGAACCGAAACAAACAGATACCTATTCTGTACAGCAATTAATTCTAGAAAAGAAAAGCAAAAAAAGATGGAATATAGAAAAACTCATTCCTAAGCTGTTGTTCCTTACAGCGGTAATTTCTGTATTAATTACCATTGGGATAGTCCTTACGTTGATTTTCGAAACTTTTATATTTTTTGAGAAAGTGTCCATCGTGGAGTTTTTAACAGGACATAAATGGTTACCCTTTGCATCCACGCCTTCATTTGGGGTTATGCCACTTGTTGTTGGAACATTAAAGGTAACGGTAATAGCGGCGATAGTTGCAGTTCCGATAGGTCTTGCAACCGCCATTTTCTTGAGTGAATATGCATCAGAGAAAACACGGAGAATCATTAAGCCGATTTTAGAAGTTTTAGCTGGAATCCCTACTATCGTTTACGGCTTCTTTGCCTTAACCTTTGTAACGCCAGTATTGCGGGATATATTCCCTTCCCTTGACATGTTCAATGCTATAAGTCCTGGGATTGTGGTAGGAATCATGATCATGCCGATGATTGCCTCTTTATCGGAAGATGCACTTGTCTCAGTACCGAAATCGATTCGTGAAGGTGCGTATGCTCTAGGAGCTACAAAGCTGGAAACGACGATTAAAGTGGTATTGCCAGCAGCCATGTCCGGTATCGTTGCTTCAATTGTCCTGGCTTTATCCAGAGCAATTGGAGAGACCATGATCGTAAGTGTCGCAGGTGGATCGACTCCAAGTATGAGTATGGACGTCACAAATTCTATTCAAACGATGACTGCCTATATCGTACAGGTGAGTACTGGAGACGCAGGGTACGGGACAACGATTTACTACAGCATATATGCGGTTGGAATGACACTGTTCGTCTTTACGCTTATTATGAATTTATTGGCGCAGTTCATCTCCCGCAAGTTCAGGGAGGAATATTAAAACATGAAACTGATAAACAAAAATCATGTTGTAAAAAAAATGCCCACTCGGCTGGCGGTTAACTCGATATGTAAAGGATTATTCTTCTTAGCAACCTTATTTGGCCTTCTGGTATTGGCCATCTTATTTTATCGGATATTGACTCAAGGAATTGGTCATTTAAATTTAGATTTCTTCCAGAATTTCGCTTCAAGGAGACCGGAAGAGGCTGGTGTAAAGGCAGCTCTTATCGGTTCGATATGGTTAATGGCCGTCGTTACCCCAGTTTCCCTTCTTCTCGGTGTGGGAACGGCGATTTATTTAGAGGAATATGCACGAAAGAATTGGATCACATCTTTTATAAAGCTGAATATATCCAACCTGGCAGGTGTTCCGTCAATTGTATTTGGATTGCTCGGTTTAACGGTTTTCGTTAGGGCTCTAGCCTTGGATCGCTCCGTGTTGGCAGCAGGTTTGACGATGAGCCTACTCGTCTTGCCAGTCATCATTGTTGCAGCTCAGGAAGCCATACGTTCTGTACCGCGTGACTTAAGGGAAGCTTCTTATGGAATGGGTGCAACAAAGTGGCAGACAATTTTAAAAGTGGTTCTTCCAGCTGCGATACCTGGTATTTTGACAGGTGGAATACTAGCTTTATCCCGGGCGATTGGGGAAACGGCTCCATTAGTTGTGGTTGGTATCCCGTTGTTCATCGCCTTTTTACCGCAATCGGTCATGGATACTTTTACGGTGCTACCGATGCAAATCTATAACTGGACATCCCGACCACAGGAAGAATTTCAGCAGGTTGCGGCTGCAGGTATCATCGTTTTACTTGCCCTGTTAATTTTAATGAATTCGATAGCTGTCATAATCCGTAACAAGTTCCAGAAAAGATACTGATTGGAGGAAGGAAAGAATGAATATGACATTAACGGGACCCAAAAAGGCTCCAACAGTTGGAATAGAAAATGAAAATGCAGATTCTGTTTTCTTAAAGGAAACGGTGTATGAAACGTCAGATCTCAATTTATGGTACGGTGAAAACCATGCTTTAAAAAATATTAACCTAGATATGTATCAAAATGAAGTGACCGCCATTATCGGGCCTTCAGGATGTGGAAAATCTACCTACATCAAAACGTTAAATCGGATGATTGAACTTGTTCCAGATGTTAAAACGACTGGGCAGATTAAATATAGGAACCGCAATATTCTAGATCAGTCTTACAAGGTAGAAGATTTAAGGACACAGGTTGGTATGGTTTTCCAAAAACCTAATCCCTTCCCTAAATCAATTTATGAAAATGTTATATACGGACCAAAAATCCACGGTATCAAAAATAAAAAGATTCTAGACCAAATCGTAGAAAAGAGTTTAAAAGGGGCAGCCATTTGGGATGAAGTGAAAGACCGTCTGCATGAAAATGCGTATGGACTTTCTGGTGGACAGCAACAGCGCCTTTGTATCGCTCGTTGTCTGGCGATTGAACCTGATGTCATTTTAATGGATGAACCGACCTCTGCCCTTGATCCTATTTCCACTTTGAAAATAGAAGAATTAGTCCAAGAGCTAAAAAAAGATTTCAGTATAATCATCGTTACTCATAATATGCAGCAGGCAGCTCGTATCTCTGATAAAACGGCCTTCTTCTTAAATGGGGAAGTCATCGAGTATTCAGACACTAACACTATCTTTTCGAACCCGAATGATAAGAGAACAGAAGATTATATTACCGGACGTTTTGGCTGAATGAAAGGGAGATGCGACAATGGTTGTTCGTGAAAATTTTGAGCTTCAATTAAAAGAATTGCAAGAGAAAATAGTGAGGTTGGCTAATTTAGCTTCAGGTGCGATATCAAAATCATTCACCGCTTTGGAAAACAAGAATCTTGAAGAGGCTCTTGAAGTTATTGATAATGATACAATAGCTGATTTATTAGAAGAGGAAATTAATGACTTTGCGATTTTACTGATTGCTAAGCAACAGCCGGTTGCGATTGATTTGCGGAGAATAATTGCTGCTATAAAAATAGCTTCAGATATTGAGAGGATGGCGGACTTTGGCGTCAATATCGCTAAATCAGCCATCCGAATCGGTGACCAGCCATTTATTCTGCCTTTAACACCATTAAAGCAGATGCATGATATTACATTAAAGATGATTGAACTTTCGATAGATGCATTTGAGAAGGAAGATGTTGTTCTTTCAAGAGAAATCATTGAAATGGATGATGAGGTCGATCGCTTTTATGGAGAGATGATTCGAAGTCTCCTTCGACTTTCAGATGAAAAAAACCTTCAGCAGATCACACAGCTTTCTTTAATTGCCCGTTATTTAGAAAGAACGGCTGACCATACAACGAATATAGCTGAAAATATCTACTTTCTGGTAAGAGGGAGATATATTGGCAGGAATGAATGAATACATTCCTAAATGGAAAAAGAGTGACTTTTTTTTCGGACAAAGTCCAATTAAAAAGTCTCTCTTTTTTTTAATGAGTTAAAGTATGGGCCAACTGTCTGTATGTCATATTATTAGTAACGACAAAGACGCCGATTTGAACATTTTTAGAGAAATCATGTTCATTCATATAAGCTTCAAAGCCAGCAGCATCATCGATGATTTTCTCTTTAGCTAGAATCTGGGTAATTTCTGTAGCGGTCATATTCGATTTCACTTTTAAAGTATAGGGGACGATTGTGTCTTCCTTTTTGGAAACCTCTTTCTCTTTCGTTTCCTGAATCGGACTTACATCTTGTTTTTTCTGTTTTTCTTTGTCCTCACTCTTCGACGGCTTGCCCGCTATTTCGCCTTCATCCGTCGGAGATGACACGATAAATCCTTTTTTTACGAGCAATTCCTTAGCTTCCTCCGTAGTCGGAGCGTGGCCTGCATTCGCCCCTGTGCCATAATAAAAGCCAGCAAAGATTGCGGTGGAAAAAATGATACCGGCGGAAAGACCCTGCAGTGTTGCTTTATTCATCTTCGTTTCCCCGCAATCTATGTTGTTCGATGACAGAGATGGTTTGTTCTTTTGTTAAAGAGGATTGCTTAGCGATTTGATTCAAAGAAAGGCCTTGGCTGTATAAAGAAAGAACCTGGCTTTTTAAAATTTTATGAATAGGCTCCAATTCATTGGTAGAAACAGCTTGTTGGAATTTGGATTCAGGATTAATCAGCTCATCCTGAATAACAAATTCCTCCTCAAGAATCTTCACTTTCTTCTTTAATTGGTAGATATCCTGCATATAGGTTAAGGTCATTTGCTCTAGATCTTCTTCTAACTTGGCAATCTTATCTTGTTTGAAAAAAGATATCATAAGTATAACGATGGCTAATGAGAATAATAGAATAATAAGGGCTTCCATGCTTTCACCTCAGAAGAGAATTTTCGACATTTACTTATATTTTACACATATTTTTTAAAAAATTGGTGATTTTCATATTTTTATATCAACTAAAATAACATGTAACTTCATATTAAGTTTTTTTTGTATCGAATTTTTGTCGAAAAGCATGATGCCTTTTACTGAGGTGGAAAATTTTTGATTTTAAAACATGGAAAAACCCTTTGCTAGCCAACTTAAATAAAATTCGACAAAATGTGTTTATTGTCCATAAGCCAATTCAATGCTAACATGAAGATAGAATAAAAAGAAAAGACGAAATATTTTGAATAGTTAATTATAAGTGAAAACCAAAGAAGAATATGGTGTGCAGAATCTAAAAAGGATAGTTTCGCTGTCAGCGCCTAACGATAAGTTATATATAAATTAATTAGAGAAAGGGATGATTGTATGAGTTCACTATCCGCGTATATGCCGCAGGATAACCAGGAATTATATCGAAAGGGGTTAAAGGCTGGGCTATGGATGGACGAGAGTTTTGATTGGTATCCTGAAGAGGATATAATGAGTCATCCTAATGGGGAGATACGGACGCTTGTACAAACTTATACTCAGGGACAGGTAACCTTTTCAAAGTTTACGATAAGGAATACCTCATTTGAGCCTAAACATCCGAAGGTGTTTTTTCACTATGAAAACGCTTTCGAAAGGCAGGCAGTGGCTTTTTACAGTCCAAATGAAAGGGCAATTTTACATGTTGCTCCTCAATCGATTGCTTTATTAGGGGGATTGGTAAAGGGTAAAAGTATCTCGCAATATTGCATTCAAGGTAAAGGAAGCCTTTATCAAGAGGGGTGTTTTAAATCACTGAAAGAAGGACTACTTGCCTATTCACCGCTTGCCAAGGGAGAGGTCACGAGTATGTTTACCTTAGAGACGGAGATCTTGCCGAAGGAATGTGTAGAGGCAGTCGCTTGGGCCATTCATGCTGAAACTAGAGAAGAAGCGAAAATCATAAATAATCAGCTTCTCCTGGCGATGCAAAACATGGGTAATAAACTATAAAAAAAGTTTATGTTGTATTTCCCGAAAACATACTAGCAATTCACAACAAATAATGCTATTATAGAAAAGTCCTATGTGAAAAAGTCAATATGTTTGGAGGGAAATACACATGCGCGTGAATATTACGTTAGCTTGCACTGAATGTGGAGACCGTAACTATATTTCTAAAAAAAATAAACGTAACAATCCAGACCGTCTTGAGCTTAAAAAATACTGCTCAAGAGAAAAACGCAGCACCACTCACCGTGAAACAAAGTAAGCAACAGGATTTTTCCTGTTGTTTTTTTTATGCTTTTTTGATTGTCTCCGCTTTAATATTCGATTTTTGAAAGAATCTAGCCCCTTTTATTAAACCTTTTTCTAATATGCACGGAATAATTCGACAATTTTCTACTTCGTATTTAGTAAATGAATAAATATTATGAGATAATAATAGAAGTAGACTAAAGGAGTCGGAAAAGATGAGAGAACATAAGAAAAAGCTCCGGCAGGAAGTTAGATCTCGTTTAATGGAGCTAACCAAAGAGGAGCACGAAGAATTATCGAATAAAATTGCTGAAAACTTATTTTCCCTTGATGAATGGAAAAAAGCTAAAACCATTGGGATTACTATTTCAATTCCTCCGGAAGTTCCAACTGTCCGTATTATCGAGCAAGCATGGAGTGAGGGAAAAGAAGTAGCCGTTCCAAAATGTGACCCTGAAAAGAAGACGATGGAGTTCAAAAAGATTATGTCCTTTAATCAGCTGGAATCTGTTTATTATGGACTACTTGAACCTGTAGCTGAAACAAATAAAGCTACTATTGAGGAATTAGATGTATTAGTTGTACCAGGTCTTGCTTTTACAAAAGAAGGATATCGACTGGGGTTTGGGGGCGGCTATTATGACCGTTTTCTCTCTTATTACCGAGGAGCTACATTAGCTCTTACATACGAAGTTCAAATAATAGATGATCTGCCTATTGAGGTGCATGATATCGCGGTGGGTAAACTTATTACCCCAACAAAGGTTTTACGGACATATGCCCATTAGAAGATGAAGTTCATTAATTATCATTTTTAGCTCATAAAAATCCTATCCTGTATCACACTAACGGTAGGAGGGATTGTTATGCTTCGATTAATTGTTCAGATTTTCTTGGTTGGATTAGTGGTTTATGCGGGCTATCAAAACAGGTATCGCTTGATAAATGTTGCGCTATCTAACGGCTTAGTAAGAAGGTTTCTAGTGACCAAATCCTTGGATATGCCAATTGTCAGGGATAAAATGATGCAAAGCATGTTCAGTCAGACCAAATGATGATGTCAGCCTTTTAAAAAGGAACCTGAATAAGGGTTCCTTTTTTATTTAAAAGGAGATAAAGATTGGAATTAAACAGTCTCTTTTTTTACTTTTTTCTTAATTTCGTCTATAGTTTTAATTAAATGAAACAGGAATTTTAGAAGGAAAAGATTCATTGGAAAGTGGGGAAGGTATTGGGATTTAAAGAGGATTATTTGTTTTGGGAGACTGTAAGGCAGTTGTCAACCCAATATGATTATCGAATGATCACTGTCACGGAAAACCATCAGGAGATTTGGCTCGAAAGCGATAAAAATAAGGAGTTCCCGGTCATCAGACTTATTCGTCATGATTTGGATTGGGCAAACTGGCTGAAACGCGATATTGACCGAACCTTACAGAATGGGGAAAAAATCCGAAGGAAATTATACAAAAAACCTATTTCGATATTAAGTATCTACGTGAGTAAATTTGCTCCAGTAGATGATTATGAATTTAGTTTGCAGCCTGCATCATTTCAAAAAACGAAGGTTAACACGTTTATTTTAGCTTGTGAAACGTTTCCCGCTTCGTTACAAAATCTTGAGCATGTCCTAAAAAAACCGCTAATCATTCACGATCTGAAAGCTGAAGATTTAGATGAAGAAAAAGTTCTCACGTTAAAGCAGGCCGCCATCACGGAATCCGTTAAAAAGACTAAGGCTGAGCAAAAAGTGTTTCAAAATTCTAAACCATTCTTTACATATATATTCATTGCGATACAAATAGCTGTTTTTATCTTGATGGAGTTCAATGGTGGAAGCACCAATTCGAAGACGCTGATTGAGTTTGGAGCTAAATATTCTCCCTACATCATGCAAGGGGAATGGTGGAGATTCTTTAGCCCGATGATCGTTCATATTGGCTTTATCCATTTACTTATGAATACATTTTCGTTGTATTTAATCGGTGCTGAAGTAGAAAGGATTTATGGAAACGCCAGGTTCTTATTCATTTATATTTTTGCTGGGTTTGCCGGGACTTTGGGCAGCTTTATTATGACACCAAATCTTTCAGCAGGAGCGAGCGGTGCTATTTTCGGCTGCTTTGGGGCACTTCTGTATTTTGGAATTGTATATCCGAAATTATTTATGCGATCTATGGGCTCTTCGGTCATCGTTTTAATTATTATTAATCTGGTTTATGGTTTCACTGTTTCAGGCATTGACAATGCAGGGCATATTGGCGGATTGATTGGCGGCTTCTTGGCTGCTGGAGTGGTCCACCTTCCAAAAGCTAAAAATCTCTTGCGTCAGCTGGCCTTTTTAATAGGAACGGCAATACTGACATATATCTTGCTGCAATTCGGTTTTAACCATCAGAATAGTGCAGCTATAGATGATAAAACCATGGCTAGGTTGGCCCTGGAATACATTGACAATGAAGAAGAAGATAAAGCGGAGGATTTATTGGTCAAATATGTGAATGAAAATTCTGACGCACCGCTTTCACTTTTTATACTAGGAAATTTATCTTTTGGTGCAGAGGATATAAATCAGGCTCGTGATTATTATGAAAAAGCGATTGAACAAAACCCTGAATTACATGAAGCCCATTACAATCTGGCCTTAGTTTATGTGAATCTAGGGTTGTATGATCAAGCTAAAGAACAAGCTCAAAAGGCAATTGAGCTTGCTCCAGAGAAAAAATCATATACTAAATTGTTAACAGAAATTGAAAATCAACTATAGCTTCTGACGTAGCATAATAGGGGTACCGTCTTCCAGTGTAAACAAGACAAGTATTTCACTTTGATTCTTTGCTACAAGCAATTGGGGGATGGTGCTACCTTGTGAACTCACAGTAGAGCCGTCCTCCTTTTTTACGCCTAACACATAATTTTTATAAAGTCCTTCCCAAAGCTTTCCTACAATTTCTTCACGTTGGAATTGGGGAAAGGCAGAAAGCCATTGGTTTTTTTTTGAGGGTAACTCGGTTAATGAGATAATTTTGTACTGATCTTGATTAATTTGAAATGTATTACTAGCTTCCTCCAAACTGTTTTGAGTAATTTCATCGGTCAAGTTGTCCAGCGTTTTTTTCCATTCGTTCTGTACTTCGGAAAGAGGTCTATGGAAATATTGAAAAGTTGGTGTAGTTACGGTATAAAGTTTATCTTTACTTAGTTGTTGAGCACTGGTAAAAATGGTTTCAGTTGGGTGTACCTCGGCATAGTGAAAAGTTACGGCTTCATAACGCCCGCTTTCGCTTTCTTTGGATTTAGCTTTTTGGGAGAGTCCTTGTTTATTTTGTCTCCAATTTTTTAAAGATCCAGTCAATTTCCCATTTTTGTATAGCAGGGAGACATCTTGGCGTAGGTAGGCAGACCGGTCCAACGAAGAATTGACCTTCCAAGTTATAGAGTATGTTGAATCTCCTGTTTTTTTCGGCGTCAAATGAGTGGCAGCTTGTTCAAAATGGAGAGAGGTATCGATAGGAAAATAAATAATGGTTTCCTCTACCTGATTTTTATTTGAAAAATAAAGGATGACAAAAATGGTAGTTAATACTAATAAAGCAGTATACTTCAATTGTAGTTTCATTTTTCCCCTCCGTTTTAACGTATGATGTCTGTTCAAAATACTAGGTTGGTTCGAATAATGAAATATGGAAATTTCAAAAGACCTTCAATGAACGTTCACTTTCCTAATGTTTCATCATATGAATAGAGTTGGACATCTATGAGGGGATGGGAAAAATTATCATAAGGGGAAATCTGCGCTTGTTACATAGCGGCGGATTCGTTATACTTTCCTATAGAATAGAGTAAAGAGGTTTATTATGAAAACATTTTATGATCTTCAACAATATTTGAAAAGATTCGGGACATTTATTTATATTGGTGATCGTTTAGCCGAGCTTGAACTGATGGAAGCAGAAATCAGAGAAATTCATCGAATGCAGATGATGGACACAAAAGATTATCAAATGGCGATACTTTTAATTAGGCAGCAATTGTCTCTTGAAAGGGAAAAGCAGAAAAAAAATTGATAAAAAGGTGAGAATGATGGAAAAGTGGCTGATGGGTGTCGATTTAGGCGGTACAACTACCAAGCTTGCTCTAATTAATCTATACGGAGAGATTATTCATAAATGGGAAATCAGCACTGACATCTCCGAAAATGGCAAATTCATTACGATGAACATAGCCAAAGCGATTGATGCGAAGCTTGAAGAACTCAATGAACCGAAGAGTAAGGTGTTTGGTATAGGAATGGGCGCCCCTGGTCCTGTGAAATTTGTTAACGGTTCCATTTATGAAGCCATCAATATAGGATGGAAAGACTATCCTTTAAAAGATCTATTGGAAGTGGAGACATCTCTTCCAGCTGTAATCGATAATGATGCCAATATGGCAGCATTGGGGGAAATGTGGAAAGGCGCGGGTAATGGAGCCAAGGACCTTGTATGTGTTACTCTTGGAACAGGTGTAGGTGGCGGAATCATCCATAATGGGCAAATCGTCCATGGTACAAGTGGGGCGGCGGGTGAAATTGGACATATAACCGTTGTAACAGATGGTGGAGCTCCATGCAATTGCGGGAAAACGGGTTGTTTGGAAACGGTTGCTTCAGCAACAGGAATCGTCCGACTGGCTTTAGAGGCTTTGCACAATTCCGAGCAAATGTCCCTTCTTCAGCAGAAAATCAACGAGGGAATTATGCTCTCTTCTAAATTGTTATTCCAATGTGCAAATGCAGGTGATCCTCTATCTAAAGCTGTGGTAGATAAGGTATGCAATTACTTAGGGTTAGCCTTATCACATGTTGGGAATGTCATGAATCCAGATAAAATCGTTATTGGTGGAGGCGTTTCACAAGCCGGAGACATTCTGCTCGCCAATGTCCGTTCGGCATTTGAAAAATATTCATTTAAGCGGGTTTGTAAATCAACGGAAATTAGCCTTGCAACACTAGGCAATGATGCAGGGGTAATTGGAGCAGCTTGGCTTATTAAAAATCAATTAAATCCATGATTCTTTCCTTATAACCCTGTACAAACAGGGTTATAAGGTTGATTAATGCAATTTTCAAATAAGTTTGTGCATCTAACAAATTGTAAGGCTTCATCTCAGTTATGAAGTTCAATTTTTCTACTAACTATCAGTTGTAAGTGAACAATGAATCGTGATGGAAAGTGTTTTGTTGTTTGGAAGTAAAAGATTATAGCTCCAACGCTTTTTTTATTAGGAGGGACCAGATTGAAAAGGGACTTCAAGAAACAGAAATATTCGTTATTTTGGGTTGTGTTTTTATCACTTTGGCTTAAAACATACATCGCTTATAAAACAAGTTTTGAGATAGATATTGAAAATTGGATTCAGGAAATCATATTATTCATTAATCCGGTCAGCTTCCTTTTGCTTGCTCTTGGCGTAAATATTTTTTTGAAAGAAACCAGACGAACAGCCTATTTGTTAACCATGAGTTTCTTAATTACCTTAGTACTGTTTGCCAACCTTGTTTTTTTTCGCTTTTTTAATGATTTTTTAACCATTCCAGTGCTTTTTCAGACGAGCAATATGAGCGACCTTGGAAGCAGTGTTCATGAACTGATTAATGCGAGTGACCTTTTGTATTTTGTTGATCTTCTTTTCTTGATAATACTTTTAAAATCCAAACCGAAATTATTCTATAATCGAGCGAACAATCTGCAGGATCGGAAATTCTATTTACTAATGACGATAGGAATTACGTTTTTTAACCTAGCGTTAGCAGAAGCGGAGCGTCCTGAACTCCTTACTCGTACTTTTGACCGTGAAATCCTCGTTAAAAACATCGGTACGTACCATTACCACCTGTATGATGCAATATTACAGACAAAATCATCGGCTCAGCGTGCTTTAGCAGATGGCAGTGAATTGACTGAGATTGAAAATTATGTTCGCGCCAATCATAAAGCAGAGAATGATGACTTCTATGGGCTTGCCAAAGGAAAAAATGTGATTCTTGTATCATTGGAATCCACCCAGAGCTTTGTCATCAATAAAACCGTGAATGGTGAAGAAATCACCCCGTTTTTGAATAAATTTATTAAAGAGAGCTATTACTTTGATAACTTTTATCACCAAACTGGTCAAGGAAAAACGTCCGATTCCGAGTTCATTATTGAAAATTCTCTCTATCCATTAGGACGAGGCGCGGTATTTTTTACACATGCCCAGAATGAATACAAAGCTACTCCTGAAATATTAAAGGAAAATGGCTACTATACAGCTTCCTTGCATGCCAATAACAAAAGTTTTTGGAATCGTGATTTGATGTATGAATCTCTTGGGTACCAGCGTTTTTATAATAGTGATGATTATGAGGTTTCAGAAAAAAATTCGGTCAATTGGGGTTTGAATGATAAGTCATTTTTCCAGCAATCAATTGCTCACTTAAAGGGAATGCCGGAGCCTTTTTATGCAAAGTTCATAACTTTAACCAATCATTTCCCATTTACATTGAATGAAGAAGACAGGACACTGGAAGAATACAATTCTAATTCCAAAACATTGAATCAATATTTTCCGACTGTCCGCTATACTGACGAAGCGCTAGAACAATTTATCACGGATTTGAAACGTGACGGTTTATATGAAGATTCTATTATTGTATTATATGGCGACCATTATGGAATTTCGGAAAATCACAACTCAGCGATGAGCCAGTTCCTTGGGAAAGAGATCACGCCGTTCGAATCCATTCAACTTCAGCGTGTCCCATTGATCGTTCATATTCCTGGGGAGAAGGGACAAACCATTTCCACCGTTTCTGGTCAGATTGATGTAAGGCCTACTCTCCTTCATTTACTGGGTATTGAAAATGATGATTATATCGAATTCGGAAAAGACTTATTTTCTAAGGAGAAAATTGATTTTACCGTTCTTCGCGATAGCAGCTTCATCATGAAGAATTATCTCTATACTATGGATACCTGCTATGATAAAAAAACCGGAGAGCCTACGGAAAAGGAATCATGTGAAAGGTATTTGGAAAAGGCAAAGCAAGAGCTTGAATACTCAGACAAAATCATATACGGAGATTTGCTTCGATTTTATGAGCATTGATGTAAGGAACCTGGTGAAAACCAGGTTTTTTGTTTTTCAAAGATAATTCAACTGGAATTCAGGATAACCGTATCCTTTTATAAAACGCTGGAGCTTGGTGAACATCTTTCGGCTTTTCGTTTCATAAAGATTAAACAATGAAAGGGGCGAAGGCTATGAGAGTTGTGAGCAGAAGCGGTGATAGGTTGGCGTATTACAGTGTTTTGTTTCAAATTCCAAAAGAATTAATTGAGGATGCCAATCCCGATATTCATGAAGGAATTTTGCCAGAAGGCCTGGATGTGGAAATTCCCGGTTTCATTCTTCAGAAGGAAACCCGGCTAGATATCGATTTAGCAGCTATTGCTTTACAATATCAACTGCCTATTGATGCGTTATTAATGGTAAATCATGTTGAACAAAGACCATTTTCTGTACCCGTTCGAATCATGGAACCTCTCCTTGTCACCGAAAAGCTCTATGATTATCAGTCGCTTCTTGATGACCTAGAAATTTTATCTTTTCATTACCCTTTTATAAAAGTTGAATCGATTGGTGTGAGTGTGTTAGGGAAAGAGCTCCTTGAAGTAAGAATAGGTAAAGGTGATAAGGTTATTCATTACAACGGTTCTTTTCATGCAAATGAATGGATTACATCGGCGGTCTTGATGAAATGGTTGAATGATTTGCTACTTTCAGTTACGAATGGTAGTTCTCTTTGCGGAATGGATTGCCTGCCCTTCTATAGAGATGTGACTATTTCGATGGTTCCAATGGTAAACCCGGATGGGGTTGATCTTGTTCTTAAGGGGGCAGTGGCTGCAGAGGAAAAGGTTGATGTGCTGAAAATAAATAATGATAACCCTGCATTTTATGCCTGGAAAGCCAATATTCGTGGAGTAGATCTGAATAATCAATATCCAGCTAATTGGGAGATTGAAAAGAAGAGGAAGGTTCCAAAGGCGCCTGCACCGAGGGATTTTCCAGGAGAGACCTGTTTATCAGAGCCAGAAGCAGTGGCCATGAAGGAGTTGGCTGAAAGACGAAATTTTGAAAGAGTGATAGCGCTTCATACACAGGGAAAAGAGTTTTATTGGGGATATGAAGGACATGAACCAGAGCAGGCAGCAAATATAGCAAAAGAGTTTGAGGAGAGGAGCGGATACCGTGCTGTCCAATATGTTGACAGCCATGCAGGGTATAAGGATTGGTTTATTCAGGAGTTCAAGCGGGTAGGATTCACAATTGAATTGGGTAAGGGAATTAATCCACTTCCACTATCGCATATGCCTACCATATATGAAGATTCAGTGAAGATTTTAATGGCAGGGCTGTATATGTGATGACGATTTTCGAAGGAATATACTTCCACGAAAATATAAGATAATTATTCGCCACATTTTCTCTTTTTTACTTTATAATGAAAGTCGTAAGGGTTTCGATTGGAAATCTTTACTCTTTCTAATGTCTCGCTCACATATGCCAGGCGTTTTAGTTTTGAAGTGGGAGGTGTGTGGAGATTAAAGTATCCAAAGCAGCTCTTTGTAAGCAGCTGTCTATCTGTAAGATGTTGTGTTTCGTAGCATTATTTATCTCCACTATCCTACTTATCTCGGCTTGTGAGCCTTCCAAGGACCTTAGTAAACCCGTAAATGATACGGAAAAAGAACACTCCCAATCTAACCAAGAAACTTCATTAAGCACATTAAAGATCCCAGCTTCAAAAACAGAAAAGATCGAAGCTATTTATGGATGGCTTGATTCTAAAACCATTTTATATTCTGTGAAGCAGGATGGTAATGATTTATCACAGTTGATGGTATGGAATTTGGAAACGAATGATACTTCCATTTTTTATCAGCCGTCTTTTGCGCTTTCTGAAGTATCAATCAGTCCAGCTGGTACGCATATTTTGGTATCGTCCTTCACGTCTTCAGGTAAAGCATCAATAGCGATCCTTGATCAAACAGGAAATCCGCTGTATTCTGTGGCAATACCAGCCTATGAATTAACTTATGAGTGGAATTCATATCAAGATGGCATGTTGTTTTTATCTAGTTTTAATGAAGACTGGACATACAGCAGTTATGTGTTAAATCCAGAAAAGCAAACAATGGAAACGCTCGACTTTCCGCAGCCATTTGCTCAGTGGTCAAGTGAAAAAGAACTGATGTTTCTTGATTGGAATAGGGAAGAACCCGCTTTGACGGCTCCTTTAGAAAGAAAAGCGCTGAATGATGATGGAGTAGAAAGCCTAATGCTCGATGTTATTCACTTTAAAAAAATGAAACAGGCGCTAATGACGATTCAAGTGGAGACAGAAAAACAAGATCGGGGTACATATGCTTTTTATGATGAGACAAACAAACCGATCCACTCTTTTTCCGTACCGCTATTGAAAAGCTTTTCAGATTGGGTGATTCCATCCTATGATTTCATTGAAAAAAATAAGGAATTTATAACCTTTATTCCTAATGAATCAAAAGATGTTGACCAATATGATGGCAGGTTTACCTTAACTAAATTAAATTGGGAAAAAGGCACACAAGAAGAATTGATGAAGGACATGGAAAATGAACCATTAAGCTGTTCGCTTGATGGCAGCCTATGCTTATATGGATATCAATTTGAGAAAATCATTGATATGAAAACCCATCAAATACAGAGATTATTTAAAGAAAGTTAATGACCTAAAACAAAAGCCCGCCGCATGGCGAGCTTTTTTCTTTAATGTGCAACAGGAAAACCGCTGTTGATGACAGTCATAACAGTAAACCAACCAAACACGACTGCACTACCTGCTGCAAAAATGAATCCTAAGAAGTTTCTGTGTTTTAATGAGGTAACCACTGCTGCTGCACCTAGGATAGCCACAAGTCCGAAAACAACCATTAATATCATATCAAAACCCCCTTTTAAGTAATGAAAACCTAATCTCTAATAATATACCCAGAGAATAAAGTAACTACCAAAAATATGTAGAAAAGATTGCATTTGTTAATATTTTAATATTTTTTCAATTGTTTGTCGAGGTTTAAAAGGTGACACTTCCATGGCTTGAGTAAACTGGATTAACAATAGCAGCCTAAATTGGTGTAAGATAAGGGTAGAAAATCATAATGGAGTTGATGAAAATGAAATGGACTCAAATTCCTTTAGGCCCGCTGCAAACGAATTGCTATGTAGTTTCCGATGGACAGAACTGCATTATTTTCGATCCGGGTGAGGAGCCGCAGAAAATTATTCAGTACATACAAACTAAAAAGTTAAAGCCGCTAGCGATTTTATTAACACATGCTCATTTTGACCATATCGGAGCACTTGATGCAATCCGCGACTATTATGAGATACCTGCGTATATTCATGAAAAGGAAGCAAAGTGGTTGCTTGATCCTGCATTAAATGGTTCACAGAAGTGGTTCCCGGAAAACCCAATGCGGATGAAGCCGGCCGACCATATTCTCGTAAATGAGCAGGAACTTACTATTGGTGGGTTCACTTTTGAAGTATTCGAAACCCCTGGGCACTCACCGGGCAGCGTGTCTTATTATGCGAAGGAAGAGCGGTTGCTCTTTTCCGGGGATGTTTTATTCCAGGGAAGTGTTGGCAGAACCGATTTAATTGGCGGAAGCGAAGCAGTGCTTTTAAAAAGCATTGATACAAAACTGCTAACGCTTTCTGATGATACTATTGTTTTTCCTGGTCATGGGCCAGTTACGACGATCTTAGATGAAAAGAATACAAACCCCTTTTTGAGATAAAAACTTTTGCAGGTGCCAGGTTTGGCACCTTTTTTTATTGTTGAATTTAAAAATGTAAATTTATTGAAAAATATTACTTTCACAATTATACTGAATATTAAAATAAATCGTGCTGTTTTCTAGGTTTTAAAAACATGAAAGGAGGTTGGGATTATGGAGAGTGAGAACAAAGGTATATTGGAGAAGGCCTTGTTAGATTTAGAAAGTGGTTTTACTGACATTGTAAATTGGCGAAGGCATTTGCATCAGTATCCTGAATTATCTTTTCAAGAAACGGAAACCTCGCATTTTATTGCAGAGAAACTAATTAGTTTTGGAATAGAAGTTAGGAAAAATGTTGGTGGTAATGGTGTGATAGGCATATTATCCGGAGAGAATCCTGGTAAAACCATTGCATTGCGAGCGGATTTTGACGCATTGCCCATTCAGGATGAAAAAGAGACACCCTATAAGTCTTTAAAATCAGGAGTTATGCATGCGTGCGGTCATGATGGTCATACTGCGGCTCTATTAGGAACAGCCCGAACATTAAGCAAGTTCCGTGAAAAATTAAAGGGGCGTGTTATTTTTGTTTTCCAACATGCAGAAGAAAAGCCACCAGGCGGTGCGAAGGATATGCTGGGAGATGGGGCCTTAGAGGGCGTGGATGCCGTTTATGGGGCGCATTTAGCCACAGATATACCTGTAGGGAAAATAGCGGTGGGTAGCGGGTACAAAATGGCTGCAGTGGACGCATTTGAAATCACCATTGAAGGAAAGGGCGGTCACGGGGCTAGACCTCAGGAAGCCATTGATTCGATTGTGATTGGAAGTGAGATTGTCCAAGCATTGCAAAAAATCGTGAGCAGAAGAATAAGCCCTCTACAATCTGCGGTTGTAACTATAGGAGTTTTTCATGCTGGCTCGGCCTTTAATATCATCGCGAATACGGCCAAACTCGAAGGGACTGTACGTACATTCAATCAAGAAGTAAGATTCCAAATCGAAGAAGAAATTCGCTCGATAGTGAAAGGGATTACCGAGGCAAATCATGCAGCCTATAAAATTGACTATCTGAATGGTTATCCTGCTTTATACAACCATAGGAAGGAAACAAAGATGGTTCGAAACATTTTTGTGAATACTTTTTCTGAAGAAGCTGTAGTTGAATTTTCCCCTTCCATGGGAGCAGAGGACTTTTCTTATTTCTTACTAGAGAAACCAGGTACATATTTTAAAATCGGTGCAAGAAATGAGGATGACAACACCCATTTTCCTCATCACCATCCTCGATTTGATTTTGACGAAATCGCACTAATAGATACGGGGAAGGCTTTTATAGCTATAGTATCAAAAGATATGTTCTGAGTTTGCTTTTTTTTGGAGCAGATTAAATTACACGTTTATTGAACAAAGAAGTAATATAGTCAAAAACTATTTTGTGCATGAGCTTATTGTGGAAGGGGATCAAAGAAGAGGTGTTAAAATGAAAAATCTCCTGAAAGAAATGATTGTAAACAGTCCCCAAGATAGAATTTCCTATCATGATTATATGGAAGCCGTCTTATATACACCAAATATAGGTTATTATATGCGTGAAAAGGAGAAAATCGGTACAACTGGGGATTTTTATACATCTGGTAATGTTGGGGATGCATTTGGGAGGGCACTAGCCAGGTGGTTTATCTATTTGATAAAAGAATGCGGATTGCCTCCGAGAATAATCGAAATCGGTGCAGGGGATGGGAAGCTTGCCTATGATATCCTGGCCTTTATAAAAGAAACAGAGCCGGTGCTGTGGAGCTCACTCACCTATATCCTAGTAGACAGTAGCCCTTACCACAGAAAGGTTCAGCAAGAGCGTGTAGGGGTGTTTAACCAGGTTGCTTTTATGGATAGTTTAGAAAATTTGCCGAATGTAAATGGAATTGTCTTCTCTAATGAACTTTTTGATGCGTTGCCTGTACATGTCATTGAAATGTATAAGGGAGCGCTAGTAGAGGTATTTATCACTGTAGAGGAAGGACAATTAGTAGAAATAAAGGAACCTTTGAAAAATCAAGATATTCTTAACTACCTATCAAAAAAGAATATCATGTTAAATGAAAAACAGCGCTATGAAGTACCACTTAAAATGATACAAGAATATGAGAAAATCGTTTCGCATATTCAATCAGGTGTTCTTCTTACAATCGATTATGGCTATACGGAACAGGAGTGGAAGGAACCAGCCCATCTTCAGGGAAGCTTAAGAGGGTATTATCAGCATAAAATGATGAAAAAAGTACTTGAGTATCCGGGTGAGATGGATCTGACATCACATATTCATTTTGACACATTAATCGAAAGCGGAAAAAATGTGAATTTTTCTATGGAAGGACTATTTCAGCAAAATGAATTTTTACTCAAAACAGGGATTCTTGAAGAACTGAAAGACCACCAAGAGACGGATCCTTTCTCAAAAACAGCAAAGCGGAACCGAGCAATACGGGGGTTAATTGTTCCTGGTGGCCATAGTGAGTATTTTAGGGTGTTGCTGCAATCGAAGAATTTAGCCGAGAAAGTGAGACTATTTCCTGAATAAGGACATGTAAAAACCCATGAATCAAGATTCATGGGTTATGTATATTGCTCTGTTCCTTAATGTGCAGTACCTGGCGTCATCATAAATACGCTCCAGTAGGAAAATCCTGCAAAGAAAACGGTAAGATAGGCGCCAAAAACATAAATATACATGCGCTCAGATAATTTTAAATAACTTAAGAGTACAAAAAAGCCGGTTTGTGCGAAGAAAAGTAAAGAAGTTTGATGCATATGGCCAAGATAAAAGAATATTGCCATAATTCCTGTCCAAAAACCACATACTCTGAACATGCGTTCCATCCGAATCCCTCCTTTTGTCTAGTCGTGTGCATTCAAAATAATTATAAATGAAATTGTAAGGTAATGTAAAGGATGCCTTTTGTTTCTATGCGAGAACCGAAGCCTGATAAGAACATGTTACACAATTTCCCATCATATTTCCTAATTCCACAATCTTGACATTGTCAAACAATGCTTCAAACATACCTTTTAAGAATGAGTTGTGCATTGCACAGATCGTACTAGGCTCGACATTGGTAACTTCTTTAAAAGGACAATTGAAGATTCGAAAGAGAATGCTGTTTTCTTCTTCGCTTGCCTGTATTTCAGGCGAGAACCCAGCAATGGTAGCTGCATTTTTAAGCATGCTGACTTTTTCATCAAAAGTCAGATCGTCAATCGACGTTGAGCTTAGGGTTAGCTGCTGATTCATTAATTCCTCGCCAAATACCTTCCCTGTTTCATAAAGAGCCTTTTTTCCTTGTTCTCCTAATAACATCATCGTCTTAATGGCAATTCTTGAAAGAAGCTGATAGTCCCTGTATGGAAAATGAAGTTGAATGACTTTATCGGATAATCGATAAAGCCTGCTAGGGCGACCCCCTTTCCCTGTCTTACGTGCATCCGAGGTAAGCATGTCCACATCTTCAAGTTTAGATAAATGTAGTCGTGCTACATTTGGATGAATTTTAAAAGAATCGGCAATTTGCTGTACAGATACATCTTGATGGTTGTTAACGATATATTGATATATATAATATCGGGTGGGATCTGCTAACACGTTTGTAATTCTTAACGTTTGTTCCATTATACCCTCCTGCTGTTCCAATAGTTTAACTATATTCCATTATAATACAGGCAGAAAAAAATGGAATAACAGAAACAGCAATCTCCCTTAAGTTAAGAAAAAGTTCACATTTCAAACAGAGATATAGTACAAATGAATATACAAAACTTAAACAAATGTTATACAATTGTTTTATAGAATCTTTAAAAAACAAAATGTGAACGGAGAGTGTTAAGAATGGGACGGTTAAAACGTTTAACTTTCTTTTCATACCCAAGCTGTACATCTTGCCGAAAAACAAAAAAATGGTTAAAAACCAATCAAGTATCCTTTGATGAACGTCATTTATTCAAAGAAACTCCAACAGAAGGAGAATTAAAGAGAATCCTTGAATTGACAACGGAAGGACTTGATGAGGTTTTAGCAACAAGGAGTGAAGCCTATAAATGCTTACATGTTAATATTGACGAAATGCTACTTTCTGATGTCATCCAATTATTAACAAAAGAACCTAAATTATTAAGAAGACCCATCCTCATTTATGGAGAAAAGCTTGTGGTTGGACATAATGAAGATGCGTTAAGAAATTTGGTTTCATAAAAGCAAAATTTGAAAATGAGCATATGGTTTATTCTCGAATCTTTTTTCGGGGATTTTTTTATTTTATAAGGAGGAATTTGTCGTGCAATGTCGAAACACTACTACAAGATACTTAGGAGGTGATGAAAGATTTGATATCGATTGAAAAGAAAGCAGAAAAAATCCTTTCCCGTGCCATTCAATTATCGGCATCGGATATTCACGTTTTACCACGCAGAGAGGGCCCTCTCATTCAATTCAGGATTGACAACAAACTCGTTCCTCAGGAAACATTGTCATTCTTTGAAACGGAACGACTGATCTCCCATTTAAAGTTCCTTGCCGCTATGGATATAGGTGAGAAAAGAAGACCTCAGAGTGGTTCAATTACCGTCAATTTATCAAAAAAAGTGGTTGGACTTCGCCTTTCCACATTACCAACTGCACATCTCGAAAGTTTGGTCATCCGCTTGATTCCCCAGCAGAATATCCTTCCTTTAGAACAATTATCCCTATTTCCAAACACCGTTCAAAAACTGGTTGCCCTTCTGAAACATTCCCATGGCATGCTCATATTTACCGGTCCGACTGGTAGTGGGAAAACCACGACATTATACTCCTTGCTTCATCATTCAAAAGAGATGATCAACCGGAACATCATTACCCTTGAAGATCCCATTGAAAATGTGTCAGAAAAGGTCCTACAAGTTCAAATTAATGAAAAGGCAGGTATTACGTACTCTGTTGGTCTAAAAGCTGTGCTTAGGCATGATCCTGACGTGATTATGGTCGGGGAAATCAGGGATTCTGAAACAGCAAAAATTGCAGTTCGTGCTGCATTAACGGGTCATTTAATCCTCACGACCATGCATACAAGGGATGCACAAGGAGCTATCTCTAGGTTGCTCGAATTTGGAATCAGCTTGCTTGAGATAGAACAGAGCTTGATTGGTGTGACCGCTCAGCGGCTAGTTGAACTAACATGTCTGCAATGTAAAGAGGTTTGTACATCTGCTTGCCAAATGATTGCTCGTAATAAAAGGGCAAGTGTGTATGAACTGCTATATGGAAAAAGCTTGGCAGAAGTATTGAAGATGACGAAAGAGGAAAAAGGGAAGGGGACGGTCTCCTACCGCCAATTAAAGGATGAGATAGGAAAAGCGGTGGCAATGGGCTATGTGGATTCACATGAATTTGAACGGCTGGTATACGATGAAGGCAAAAAGTAAATGGAGGATAAAAGAACAAGCGGTCTTTATCTCGAAGCTGGGGGAATTATTAAGTCATGGCTATCCCTTAGCCGAGGCGATACATTTTCTGGAGTTTCAGGAATCAAAGAAGAAAGCTGAGGATTTTACTCAGGCTATTCAGGATTTAAGGAACGGGCATCCGCTGCATCAAGTGTTAACCCATCTTAATTTTCATCCACAACTTGTAAGTTATATATTTTATGGAGAACAATGCGGCGACCTCAATAGGGCGTTGATAGAAGGAGGTAGATACTGGAAGAAGAGGACGGAAGATTTGGATAAAGTGAAAAAGTTGATGGTGTATCCAATTTTCTTATTCTTTTTTGTGAACATCGTGTTTTATATCCTGCAGAGTGTCCTCCTTCCAAAATTCCAGACAATCTTTATTACGATGGATGTTGAACAGAATATCATCCTGAAATTACTGGTAGCCTCTTCAGTTATCCTCCCTGTCATCCCCTTCATCTTGCTCGCATTGCTCCTTTTCTTTTTTTTACTCAAACAATTTTGGTTTAACAAGTTATGCCCCTTAAGGCAGCGAAGAATATTATTAAACATTCCTCTCGCAGGCACATTCATTAAGTTATATGAAACGTATTTTTTTGCAAGCCAATTCAGTGGCTTACTCTTTGGAGGGCTTTCCATTAACGAAAGCATCAAATTATTCTCCATAAATCAGCAGCAGCCTTTTTACCAGAAACTTTGCTCAATTATTAAAGATGATTTAATTGAAGGCAGATCGCTAGAAATGATTTTTCAGGAGCTGCCTTACTTTGATAGAAATTTACCATTAATAGCCGCAAATGGTCAAAAGTACGGCAGGCTTGATTCAGAGTTACTTCATTACAGTCGTTTTTTGCTAGAGAAAATTGAAGAAAGAATGAATTCAATTTTGAAAATCATTCAGCCTCTTATGTTTTTATTGATTGGTCTGCTGATTGTTTCCATTTATTTAGCGGTCTTACTGCCAATGTTTTCTCTGCTCGAGGGGATATAGAATATTCTTAATAAATTCTGGAGGTGAATCTGCGCTGAAATAATTTTGGGAATAGGATAGGTGTGTGAAATTTCTAATCTATTTTCATTTATTTAGAAGCAGAATGATATGAAGAAAGTGTTGAATGAAAGAGGTTTTACATTAATTGAAATGCTTATTGTTTTACTCGTAATTTCCATTCTATTGATTATTACAATCCCAAATATAACAAAGCATCAATCGACGATTCACTCTAAAGGTTGTGAAGCGTTTGTTAAGATGGCTCAAGCACAGGTGCAAGCCTATGAAATAGATAATGGCAAACTTCCTGCTAGTATTGATGAAATGGAAAGTCAAGGGTATCTTAAACAAAAATCATGTCCGAATGGGGATGGTATTAGTCTGGATAACAAGGGAAAGGTTACGGTAATTGAATAGCAGCAAATTGATTGTGCGGCCTTCCTGTGGAGGTTATACCCTGTCAGAAACCCTCATCGTCCTCGTTATTTTTGTACTGCTAAGTGGCATCGGTCTAAATTTATATCCAAGCTTTATTAAAGGAATGGAAAATAAGATTTTCATTTCTCAATTGAAAGAGGACATTTTCTATGCGCAGCAGTATGCCATCAGCCATGAAAGTCTGATTTACCTTCATATGGATAATACGAATAGGATTTACACGGTAACATCCTATAAGGAGGGGGTTGTGCTTGAGAGAAGCATACCAAAGGATATACAGTTCTTAAGTGGAACATTAGGACTTACGTTTCATTTTAATCAGTATGGAAATGCTTCAAAAGCAGGGACGATGATGATTGATACGACAAAAGGGAAGTACAAGTTAATCCTTAATATCGGTAAAGGGAGGTTTAGGATTGAGAAACAGTAGAGGTTACGTCTACTTAGAAATGATAGCCGCTTTTTCGATTTGTATAGTCTTGGTCATTTCGATTCTGCCGATACTTGAGGAGATAATGACCAATCGGAAAAATGTTGTCTTAAGGACAGAAGCCCACTATTTGTTATATGAAAGATTGACTGCCTTCATGGATGGGGAGGTAAATGCTGTCGACCAGGAAATCCATTATCAGAAAAGATTGTATGAACTAACATGGAAGGAACAGAAGGATTTCCCAGGTATGATTGAAGGATGTGTACGATATGAAAATGAAGTGGGTAAATCAGAATCCATTTGTGATGCTGCGAAAAAATGATGGCTTTACAATAATTGAAATGCTTTTTTCTTTAATGATATTAATGACCACCTCTATTTTCATCTTACAACTTTTTTCAATTATTCACACACAGTTGGAATCAAAAGACAAATTGCATCCTAAAGAGTGGGAGATCTTTACGATGCAAATGCAACAGGAGGTCAGGGGTGCTAAAAGTCAGGATGTAATAGAAAATAAATTATATTTACTTTCAGGTGACCAGTTATCTTTTATTGAACAATATGAAGATAAGCTCCGCAGGCGAGTGAATGGAAAAGGTCATGAGGTCATCCTGCAGAACATTTCAAAATTTAAGGTTGAGAAGGATGGTAACGTCATTGTGTTAAATATAACGGATAAAGCAGGGAATACTGTTATTCGCAGGTTTCATCCTTTCTTTAAAAGTGAGACGAAAGTTGATGAATAATCAAAAAGGGGTCGTTTTCCCGATGGTCATGATTGTAGCGAGTGTTTTTATCATGTTCACGATATTAATGATCGATCAATTTGTCATCGATAAAAAATTTTATAAAGAAGTGGAAGAAACGCTTGTGGCCGATCATTTAGTGCATCTAGCCGTTAATGAGGTAACAGCTGGATGGGGTGAAGATATACCGAAGAACCTTCAGGGGGATATCTCATATCCCAATGGTGATGTCCATTATATATTAACGAAACAAGATGCCCGTTATGCCTTTATTGAATTTGCTTCCTCGACTAAAGATAACCGAGTTGGTAGAATCATTATTCAATATGACAAAGAGTTAGGTAGAGTTGTAGAATGGATAGAAAAACAGTCCGTATAACACGTATGAAGGCAACCTGATGGTGCGGATTCAGGAAGGATGAAAACGTTTTTGGCTGACTGTGAATGGGGTATCGAACGGAATGATTAGACTAATGTCAGGCTTCCCCTAAATGGAAGTGGAGAACTTACCATCGATACAACAAGCAGGCCCAAATAGTAACCATCTCGGGTAAACTAGAAAGAATAAAAGAAGCATAAGCAGGGCATACTTTATTTAGGGTGATATTGTATGTCTACTAACGCTTATATCAAATATCTTACACAGCAGCTTGTCGAATATTTTAATTTGACCAAGAAAGAACGGAAAGAAAAACGTCGTCATCGGAAAGAGGATAAAAATACTGGTGTGTCCCACTGGTTTGGTATTGTCCCTTTCGCTTTGTCGATGTTTGTAAGAAAAAAAATCAAAAAAAGAAAACAGATGTCCTAAGCTTTTGGACATCTGTTTTTTTTTGTTTAGTCAGGAAAAACCTAGCTAGGCGGTTGTAGTAGAGAAATCATTTCTGAAAAAATAGATCCATTTATCCTAACGCTCTATCTGATAAGTAAAATAAACCGCCATTGATGATTGATATTAGGATATTTGGCTCATATTGGGCCTGTAATGCCTGTTTTTCAGTGAAATAACTTTCGCTTTTTTCATCCATATCCTTATAAAAATGCTCCAATAAATTTAAGTCATTCTGCCAGCGCTCCATGGCTTCTTCCGCCCAAGAATGGTCATCGTTCTCGAAGCTGGTTCGGATATATGTATCAAGTCTTGCTAACCCACTCTTTGGCATGATTAATGGTGAGAGGGTGAAGGAGTAATCCGGTATCTTTGGGGTGACTTTAACCGGTAAAACACGATTGTGAAATCCTTCCATGATCTCCCCGGAGATTAAATTCAATCCAACAGACATAAAGGTATCTTTTTTTCGATCACATTGATAAGATATTTTAACATTTAGTGTAAGCCAGGGGAACAATGGATTATGGCGACCATTTGAGGGGAGTGTATCCTCGAAAAGTCTAGTATATCCAGCCAGCCTTTTTGTTGATTCGATAATTTGATGGAGACGGGGCGAACCAAAGTGAATTCGTTCTCCTTTCATATTGGGTGGAGCCTGATCAGGATTAGTAATGAAAGTAATCTGGGCTGGGTTTGGAATCCCGCCCGTTTTTTCAAGATAATGCCAATAAAAGGGACGGTTCATTAACTCTTTATCCATTTCAATCGTCAGTTGAACAGTGATATGGGATGGGGCATTCTCTAGTACTTCACAATCATTAGCTTCAAAGAAAGTTATTAAAAAATCATGAATTTCCTGTTGCTGCATGAATCTCACCTTCCTTCATAGTTTGAGCGAATTGAATCATCGATGAAAAATTATCCATCTTGATTTTCATTTCACCCTCAGTTCGGGACTCGCCGACCACGTCAATTAAATATTCTTCGATGTTGGTAATATCCAGCTTCGTTAAAATATCATCCAATTCACCAATTACTTTTTCAAACAAATGGATTTTTTCATATAATAATTTCAAAATATGTTCTTCAACTGTATTTTTCGTTGCAAAGTTATATATCATGACATCTTCTTCCTGGCCAAGTCGGTGAATCCGTCCAATTCTTTGTTCAAGTCTCATTGGATTCCATGGCAGGTCAAAATTAATCAAGTGGTGGCAAAATTGAAGGTTTATTCCTTCCCCACCGGCTTCGGTAGCAATTAAAACTTGAATCTGCTTTTGGAATAATTCTCTCATCCAGTCTTTTTTTCCACGCTTAAAGCCGCCGCGGAAGGGAACTGAGGAAATTCCATTCTGTTGTAAATACCATTGTAAATATAGCTGAGTGGCTCTGTATTCGGTAAAGATAATCACTTTGTCATCAATTTTCTTGATGAGTTCTAAAGCTTTTTCAGCCTTGGAGTTTTGTTCTGTTTCATTTACCTTCTCAAACAGCTCATCTAGCTTTGCTAAAAAGTCAGGGGAAGGCTGTTCATATTTGGCTTTCATGTTTTTCAATGTATAAAAAACGGCTTCTCTGCTGCTGCATGCTTCTCTTTGGAGGGTGAGTGCTGAAAAAGAACTTCCCTTCGATCCATCTGAAATAGGCTTAAATTTGGAAACAGCGTCGTACAAGGCTTGTTCAGTTGGAGAAAATTCAATGATGATTGTTTCCACCTGCCTTTTTGTCCATTCAATTCCAGTATCAGCCCGTCGGTTCCGAATCATAACAGTGTTGACGAGTTCCTTTAGGTGCTCATCCTCAATAACATTTCGGCCTTTGCCTTTATATTTCTCAGAAAAGAGTGTTGCATTTCCCAAGTGTCCCGGTTTCAATAACGAAACAAGATGGAAAATTTCTTCGACTTTATTTTGAATTGGCGTAGCTGTCAGCAATAAACAAAATTTCTTTTTCAGATTTTGGACAAATTCATAGTTCTTCGTTTTATTATTTTTAAGTTTATGAGCCTCATCAATAATGATAAAGTCATATTGCTGATTAAAAATGATATCTCGATGGGGAGCTCGTTTCGCTGTATCAATGGATGATATAACAACATCGCATGATTCCCACACATAGCTTTTTCTTTGAACAACAGCCGGAATATGAAACTTGGTATTCAATTCAAAAGCCCATTGACTTACAAGTGAAGCGGGGACAAGAATTAATACTTTTTTAACAAGACCACGGATCATATATTCTTTTAGAATCAAGCCAGCTTCGATTGTTTTCCCGAGACCTACTTCATCAGCTAAAATGGCTTTTCCATTCATCTTTTCAACTACCTGCTTTGCCGCTTCCAATTGGTGGGGAAGCGGGGTGAGCTGTGGAAGATGCTTGGGTGCCTGTAAACCTTCAAAATCAGGAATAATGAGGTTTTCTTCCATTTGAACAGCCAATTTATAAAGCTCCCAATTACCCCATGGACCGTCATTTTCCATCTTTTGTAGAAACTCGTCATTCCAATCAGAACTGAAGGATATATTAATTTTCATTGAAACTACTCCTTCTAAAATCATAATTTTCTTATTTAAGGTTGAAACCCGAACATTTTATATGTGAAGTAAGAAAAATATTTCTCTGTAAAAGATATTGCAGAGAAAAGTTTCTTAAGGTAGGATGTAAGTATATTTAGAAAATTCCAATTTCCCAAAACGCTTAAAAGATGAATGTAGTTCATGTTTTTCATAGTATGGGCAACCGCCTCTTACTTTATCCCAGATTAACAGACTAGAGATCATTCATTAAGTTCTGAAGTTTTAAGGAGAGTTGGTAGAGAAAGCATTTTGTAAATGCACAGAGGTTTTACTAACTATCAGTAGGATTAATTACTTTCCTAATTGGTGGAGACACATTTATATGCGGGTGAAGATAAGGGGAGAGACTACGAATGTAGCGCCGAAGGAGCAAACTTAGCAGTGAATCTCTCAGGCAAAAGAACTCTTATTGGACGCAACTCTGGAGAGCGCCGCTCGTTGCAGGACGGCCACCAAAGGGGAAAACCTATTATATAGGTAAACTTTCAGGTTTCAGGACAGAGAAAAAGCTCTTTAGGGCTTTCTCTGTCCTTTTTTGTGCCCTTTTTTCCACATTATGAATCAGGCTGAGAAGTATAAGAAGATCTGACAAAATGGAAAGAAGCTTTTAGAAAAGTGAGCAAAGTAAATCTAAAAAATCTAAGGGGGGTCATTTTTTGACCAATTTAAAAAGAACGCCACTATTTGAGGTTTATCGTGAATACGGAGGAAAAACGATCGATTTTGGCGGCTGGGAACTTCCTGTCCAATTTTCGGGTATCAAGGACGAACATGAAGCAGTTCGTACAAAAGCTGGCTTATTTGATGTTTCCCATATGGGTGAGGTTGATGTGAAGGGCCCAGGGAGTCTTGCCTTTTTACAAAAAATGATGACCAATGATGTATCAAAGCTAAAACAGGGCGGAGCAATTTATACGGCTATGTGTTATGAAAACGGCGGTACTGTTGACGATCTTATCATTTATAAAAAGGCAGAAGACGACTATCTGCTCGTGGTCAATGCCGCCAATACAGAAAAAGATTTTAACTGGCTACAAGCTAATTGTTCAGAGGATGTCCAACTTTCGGATGTATCAAGCGATTATACACAGTTGGCACTGCAGGGACCTTTGGCAGAGAAAATATTACAAAAACTATCTAATGATACACTTTTGAGTGAAATTGGCTTTTTTAAATTCAAGGAAAATGTCCTGATAAATGGGCTTTCCACGATGGTTTCACGTACAGGATATACGGGTGAAGATGGTTTTGAAATATATAGCAACAGTGAAAATGGCCCGGCCCTTTGGAGAGCTATTCTAGATGCAGGAAAAGAAGAAGGGATACAGCCGATAGGTTTAGGGGCACGTGACACACTCCGCTTTGAAGCTAAACTTCCGCTTTATGGACAGGAGCTTTCACCGGATATTACCCCAATTGAAGCCGGGATTGGTTTTGCGGTTAAAGTGGATAAGGAAGCCGACTTTTTCGGGAAAGCCGTTCTTACTGAACAAAAGGAAAAAGGGGCACAACGTAAGCTTGTCGGAATTGAAATGATTGACCGCGGCATTCCTCGTCATGGCTATAAGGTATACAGTGGGGATAAAGTCATTGGTGAAGTTACGACTGGCACTCAATCACCAACATTGAAGAAAAATGTAGGATTGGTACTTATCGATAAAGACTTTTCGGTGATGAATTCTGAAGTCGAAGTGGAAATTCGTTCAAAACGATTGAAAGCTGTTATTATACAAACACCTTTTTATAAAAAACCACGTAAATAGAGAGGAATGGTCATTAAGATGAAACATCGTTACTTACCCATGACAGAGCAGGATAAACAACAAATGCTGGAGGTAATAGGGGTCCCTTCTGTTGAGAACCTTTTCAACGATATTCCTGAAAGTGTCCGCTTTCAAGGCGAATATGACATTAAACCAGCTAAATCAGAGCCAGCCTTAATGAAAGAATTATCAAAACTTGCTTCTAAGAATGCTGATCTTAAAAACTATGCTTCCTTTCTTGGTGCGGGCGTGTATGATCATTATTCACCGGTCATCGTTGATCATGTTCTTTCCCGCTCGGAGTTTTATACAGCCTACACCCCTTATCAGCCAGAAATTTCACAGGGGGAGCTTCAGGCCATTTTTGAATATCAAACGATGATTTGTGAAATGACAGGCATGGATGTAGCCAACTCCTCCATGTATGACGGAGGGACGGCATTAGCGGAAGCAGCGATGCTTGCATCCGGTCATACACGACGTAAGAAAATTCTAATTTCAGCGGCAGTACATCCTGAATCAAGAGAAGTCGTTAAGACGTATGCGAAAGGTCAGCGAGTGGAAGTCATTGAAATTCCATTTAAAGATGGTGTGACAGATCTAGCTGCCTTAAAGGAATTGGCGAAAGACGATATTGCGGGAGTCATTGTGCAATATCCAAACTTCTTTGGACGTATTGAACCGTTGAAAGAAATGGAAGAAATCATTCATGATGTGAAATCCATGTTTATCGTTTCGAGTAACCCGCTTGCACTAGGTGCATTGACCCCTCCAGGTGCCCTTGGTGCTGATATCGTAACAGGCGATGCTCAGCCATTCGGTATTCCAGCAGCTTTTGGCGGACCGCATTGCGGATACTTTGCGGTCACGAACAAACTTGTTCGTAAAGTGCCAGGCCGTCTCGTCGGGCAAACAGTGGATGAAGATGGTAAACGGGGATTTGTGCTGACGCTTCAAGCTCGTGAGCAACACATTCGTCGTGACAAGGCCACATCCAATATTTGTTCCAATCAGGCGTTAAATGCTTTGGCAGCTTCTGTTGCGATGACCGCACTTGGGAAAAAGGGTGTCAAAGAAATGGCAGTGAATAATATTCAAAAAGCCTATTATGCGAAAAAAGCTATAAAGGAAAAAGGAATAGAAGTGGTGTTTGAGGGACCATCGTTTAATGAATTTGTCATTAAACTGCCGGCATCTTACCAAGAAATTAATCAAAGTCTTTTTGAAAAAGAAATTATCGGCGGCTTCGACTTAGGGACTGTTTATCCACAGCTGAAAGACCATATGCTTGTGGCTGTAACAGAACTTAGAACAAAAGAAGAAATTGATGCACTTGCGCAGGAATTGGGGGATCAACATGAATAATCAAGATCAATCACTCATTTTTGAAATCAGTACGTCCGGTCGAATAGGGTACAGTCTACCGGAAATGGATGTTGAAGAAATTTCACTTGAAGAGATTTTTCCTGCCGAATACATCCGTCAAGAAGAGGCTGAGCTTCCAGAAGTATCGGAATTAGATATCATGCGTCATTATACAGCTCTTTCCAAACGGAATCACGGGGTGGATTCGGGCTTTTATCCACTCGGTTCTTGTACGATGAAGTATAACCCGAAGATAAATGAAAATGTGGCGCGTTTTAACGGTTTCGCCCATATCCATCCATATCAAGATCCGGCGACTGTACAGGGAGCCTTGGAACTATTATTTGACTTGCAAGAACATTTAACAGAAATCACAGGGATGGATCAAGTGACCTTACAGCCAGCAGCAGGTGCACATGGTGAATGGACAGGATTAATGATGATTCGTGCCTTCCATGAAGCAAACGGCGATACAGCACGGACGAAAGTGATAGTTCCTGATTCGGCACACGGTACGAATCCAGCTTCCGCCACTGTTGCGGGGCTCGAAACGATTACGGTAAAATCAGATGAAAATGGCTTAGTTGACCTTGAAGATTTAAAGCGCGTGGTAGGTTCGGATACAGCGGCTTTAATGCTGACGAATCCCAATACATTAGGATTGTTTGAAGAGAATATTTTGGAAATGGCAAAACTTGTCCACGATGCTGGTGGGAAGCTTTATTATGACGGAGCCAATCTTAATGCAGTCCTATCTAAAGCCCGTCCAGGTGATATGGGCTTTGATGTGGTCCATTTAAATCTCCATAAAACATTTACAGGTCCACATGGTGGCGGTGGCCCGGGATCTGGTCCTGTCGGAGTAAAATCGGATTTGATTCCCTACTTGCCTAAACCACTCGTGGTCAAACGAGATGAGCAATTTATGCTGGATTATGATCGCCCGCAATCCATCGGAAGAGTTAAACCTTATTACGGAAACTTCGGAATAAATGTGAGGGCTTATACGTACATTCGTTCTATGGGTCCTGATGGTCTTAGGGCTGTCACGGAGAATGCGGTCATCAATGCGAATTATATGATGCGTAGGTTGGAACCATATTTTGATTTACCATATAATCGCCATTGTAAGCATGAGTTTGTGCTTAGTGGCCGCCGGCAAAAGAAGTTGGGCGTCCGAACACTCGATATTGCCAAAAGATTACTAGACTTCGGCTATCATCCACCTACTATTTACTTCCCGTTGAACGTGGAAGAAGGAATGATGATAGAACCGACTGAAACGGAGTCAAAGGAAACTCTCGACGCGTTCATTGATGCGATGATTCAGATAGCTAAGGAAGCGGAAGAAACTCCGGAGATCGTACAGGAAGCGCCACATACAACAGTTATTAAAAGGCTGGATGAAACGCTTGCTGCAAGAAAACCAGTCCTCCGTTATCAAGCTTAATAGCCTAAATAAAAATCCCCGCCATCTGAGCGGGGATTTTTATTCATTATATGTATAGAGAATGACCAGCTGGAAATGAATATACAATAAGACATAATAAGCTTTAAGACGGCATTTCATTTCAATTTTTAGTATGATAGCTTTTTAATTAAAAAGAGCCCATGCGGAGATGGGTTCTTATTTCTTTGCTTTAATTTTACCGGTCCACATTTTGAAACCGCCTTTTAGGTGAAACAGTTCTTTGTAGCCTTTTTTGTATAGCATGGCTGCAGCTCTTCCGCTGATGATTTCGCTTTGAGCGTACAAGTATACAGGCTTGTCCGGCCTAATTTCGACCAGGCGTGTTTTCATTTGAGTCATAGGGATGTTTCTTGCGCCTAAGATATGACCATTATCAAATTCATTTGGTTCCCGCACATCGATTAGTTGTACTTTTCTGTAGTTAGCAATAAATTCATCCTGTGTTAACGTTTTAACGATTTTACGCTGGCGGTACCAATTAAAAAGTGAATACGCAATAACCACTCCTATGATGATGAGCAGTGTATATAATAATTCCAAACATAAAAACTCCCTTCTACCTAACGAATACAGACAATCTTTATTATATAATTGCTTTAACTAATAATCAAAAAATATTTTCGTAAAATTCTTTATCGACTTAATGGTACTTTCTTTTTTAGAGTGTTAAAGTCTGTTAAACTACTAAATGTGAGTTTTTTTATGACGGAATTACTGACTTACTTTTAAACAGTCTACATGAAATGAGGGGTAAGGATGACAAAAGAAAAATGGGGATTTATAGATTCTGGATATTGTTCACCGGCTTTTAATATGGCGATGGACGAAGCTCTTTTAAACTGGCAGAGTAAAGGGGAAATACCACCGATTATCCGCTTTTACGGTTGGGACCCAGCTACATTGTCGATTGGTTATTTTCAAAAGGCAGAATCTGAAATTGATATAGAAGAAGTTAAAAGGCAGGGCCTCGGTTTTGTTCGCAGACCAACAGGAGGACGTGCTGTACTGCACGAACATGAATTGACTTATAGCGTAATTGTCCCAGAATCCTATCCGGGAATGCCTACTACTGTTACTGAGGCATATCGAGTTATTTCTGAAGGAATATTAATGGGGTTCAGGAATCTTGGATTGGATGCTTATTTTGCTGTACCTCGAACCGATCAGGAGAAAGCGGCTTTAAAAGCACCCAAGTCTTCCGTCTGTTTTGATGCGCCAAGCTGGTATGAATTGGTCGTTGAGGGCCGTAAGGTAGCTGGCAGTGCACAAACAAGGCAAAAGGGCGTCATCCTTCAACACGGGGCCATTTTACTTGAACTTGATGATGAAAAGCTCTTTAGCGTGTTTAAATTCTCAAATGACAGGGTTAAAGAGAGAATGCAAAAAAACTTAAAAAACAAAGCCGTGGCCATAAATGACATTGCCGGAAGAAAGATTACCATCCCAGAAGCAAAAGATGCTTTTGAAAAAGGTTTTGCCGATGGACTTTCGATCGAATTAGAGCCATACGTCCTCACTGAACAGCAATTGGTGGAAGTGAAAGCCATTGCAGAAAGCAAATATGAAAGCGATGAATGGAATTTTTTGAGATAGAAGAAGCAGGATAATTAGAACAGATAATAAAAATGTTTTTTCAGATTTTTGCAAACAAATAAGCTTTTCCTTGCAACGATAAGCACTAACAAGGACAGGGAAAAAGCAAGGTTCAAATTAATTGAAATCTGATGAAAAATTATTATAAATCGACATTTTCCTCCCTTTTACTAACTATATTAATTGATTTATCGTTTGACAAAATTAAAAGTTAATCAACACAAACACAATATATAGTAGTCGAAATATTTATTACGACACTATATATTGATTTTTGAGTTTCGCTATGATAAATTTAGGGTAACTTGTTAAGCGAAACGGACATGTAAGACTACATATAAATTTTTGCAGCAAGAACGGATCTTGAAACATATAAAGGAGAGGGAATTATGTCGGTTGTAATAAAAGAAGCTTTAAAGGTTGATCTAGAAAGGTTGAATAAGGATATTTCTTTATTTCCCCAGGTCCATCCTGTAACAGCTGATATGAAAATGACGCATAAAGGCGTGTCCCGTCTAGTTATGCTTGACCGCTATTCTTTTAAGGATACTGAAAAAATTACGCTCTCGACTGGCGATTTTGTAGTATTGACGATTAAGGAAGATCCGAAATTCCCTGCACGGGGTCTTGGTTACATCGTTGAAATAGATTGGGAAACGAAAAAAGCTAAGGTATTAGTGGATGATGAATTTCGCGGAGCATTAGATAACCCGGAAGAAGTGGCAACGGGGATTGTAAATCGACCGCTTGATATCATTGAAAAGCCGCTTGAAATATACTATGAACAAATTGCAAAACGTAATGCAACGGGATTGGCTTCAGTGGAAAAGACTGAGGAAAAAAGAACGGAATGGTTCAATAAGTTCTATGAAGAATTAAAGAACCTTAATTTTGTCCCAGCAGGACGTGTATTATATGGAGCCGGTTCTAACACGGATGTTACTTATTTTAATTGCTATGTAATGCCATTTGTTCCGGATTCACGCGAAGGAATTTCCGAACATAGAAAGCAAGTCATGGAAATCATGAGCCGCGGAGGCGGTGTAGGTACGAACGGATCGACACTTCGTCCAAGAAATACATTGGCAAAAGGGGTAAATGGAAAATCCTCCGGTTCAGTTTCATGGCTTGATGATATTGCGAAATTGACCCATCTTGTTGAACAGGGCGGAAGCAGACGCGGTGCACAAATGATTATGCTTGCGGATTGGCATCCAGATATTGCTGAGTTCATTATTTCGAAAATGCAAAATCCACGGATTCTTCGCTACTTAGTGGAAAACACAAAAGATGAAACCATCAAAAAGTACGCTACAGATAAATTAAAATTCACTCCGCATACCGAACAGGAAACGGCTATGTACCAAGGTATCATCAACTATAAAGAGATTCCGGGTTTAGGCGGATTTAACGAGAAAATCATTAGAGAGGCCGAGGAAAAGGTTCGTACAGGCGGAACGTACAGTGTCCATAATGCCGATTTTCTAACAGGCGCCAATATCTCGATTTGCTTGACTAAGGAATTTATGGAAGCTGCCGAACAAGATGGCGAATATGAATTGCGTTTCCCGGATGTTGAAAGCTATAATGCTGAAGAAATGGCGATTTATAATGAAGAATGGCACAATGTCGGTGATGTACGTGAGTGGGAAAAAATGGGCCGAAAAGTCCGTGTTTACCGTAAAATCCGAGCTAAAGAGCTTTGGAACTTAATTAATATTTGTGCTACTTATTCTGCAGAGCCGGGTATTTTCTTTATTGATAATGCTAACGAGATGACAAATGCAAAAGCATACGGACAACAAGTTGTAGCAACGAACCCATGTGGTGAACAGCCACTGGCTCCATACTCTGTGTGTAACCTAGCAGCTGTAAATTTAGCAGAAATGGCTGATAAAGATAACAAAACAGTTAACTTTGAGAAACTTAAGCAGACCGTAGAAGTGGGTGTGCGTATGCAGGATAACGTCATTGACGCGACCCCTTACTTCTTAGATGAAAACAAGAAACAAGCACTCGGCGAGAGACGGGTTGGTCTTGGTGTTATGGGTCTGCATGATTTGTTAATCTATTGTGAAACGGAGTACGGATCTGAAGAAGGGAATATCCTGGTAGACAAGGTGTTTGAAACGATTGCAACTACAGCTTACAGGACTTCAGTAGACCTTGCTAAAGAAAAGGGCAGTTTCCCGTTCCTAATCGGGTCAACTGATGAAGAAACGAATGAGCTTAGAACGCGTTTCACTCAAACCGGGTTTATGGAAAAAATGCCAGAAGATATCAGAGAAAGTGTTGCTGCACATGGCATCCGTAATTCTCATTTATTGACAGTTGCTCCTACAGGCAGTACAGGTACGATGGTTGGGGTATCAACTGGTCTTGAACCATATTTCTCTTTCACCTATTTCCGTAGCGGTCGTCTTGGTAAATTCATTGAGGTTAAGGCTGACATCGTACAGGAATACTTGGATCGTCATCCAAAAGCGGATCCAGAAAAGCTTCCGAAATGGTTCATTTCTGCAATGGAATTGGCTCCTGAAGCACATGCTGACGTTCAATGCATTATTCAACGCTGGATTGACAGTTCGATTAGTAAAACGGTTAACGCTCCTAAAGGATATACCGTTGAACAAGTAGAAAAAGTATATGAACGTCTATACAAAGGCGGAGCAAAAGGCGGTACGGTATATGTAGATGGAAGCCGTGACAGTCAGGTTCTTACGCTTAAAGCGGAAGAAAATCAAATGGATGAGCAACTTGAAATGGATGAATTAACAGATGTGGAAGAAAAGAAAAAAGTCGTATTGGTTGATACGATAAATGAACTGCGTTCGACGAATGTTACGATTGGGTCGGAAGTAGGTAACACCTGTCCTGTTTGCCGTAAAGGTGAAGTTCAGGAAATGGGCGGATGTAATACATGCACGAATTGTGGCGCACAATTAAAATGCGGCCTATAAGCTTGATTTAAGAAAGTCGTTAAGGTATAGCTGAAAAGCTGATCTTAACGGCTTTTTTTGCAAATCTAAGAGTATATTCAATATTTTGAAATTTTAAAGGTTACCTTTTATTGGTCTGTAAACTATTAATTGTTATTCATTTTCGTGAAAGCTTTTCTTTATATATGGTTAAACTACAATGTATTAACTATGATGGGGTGTATGAATGGAAAATCAGAAATGCGATAATACGAAGGTAAGTGCTTGGTGTATTGTAAGCATGGCTTCGATTCCGCTCGTCATGACACTAGGAAATTCTATGCTTATTCCGGTGTTGCCGGTTTTTGAAGAAAAAGTGAACATAACATCCTTTCAGTCGAGTATGATAATCACCAGTTATTCAATCGCTTCCATTTTTCTAATTCCAGTAGCAGGTTACTTGTCTGATCGCATTGGAAGGAAAAAAGTTATCCTACCCAGCCTGATTTTAGCTTTGATAGGTGGTTTGATTGCTGGTTTTGTTTCCTGGAAGATGGACAATCCGTATACCTGGATTATCTTGGGCCGCGTTCTACAAGGGATTGGTGCGGCTGGGGCAACTCCAATCGTCTTGCCGTTAGTAGGCGACCTTTATAAAGCTGATGATGAGAAAACAAGTTCCTGTTTAGGCATAATTGAAACATCGAATACCTTCGGGAAAGTGTTAAGTCCGATTTTAGGATCCTTATTCGCTTCACTTATTTGGTTTTTACCGTTCTTTTCTATTTCCTTTTTTAGTTTAATTTCGATTGTTCTCGTTTTTTTCTTTATAAAAGTACCGAAGAATAATCATGCACCAATAAAGTTCAAAGAATTTTTAAATAAAACGAAAGTAACCTTTGAGGAGGGAGGAAAGTGGCTTTCCGTTGTATTCCTATTGGGCGTTTTTGTCATGCTTGTTCTTTTTGCAGTGCTATTTTTTTTATCGGAAAGTCTAGAAAAATTACATGATTTAAAAGGCATTAAAAAAGGCTTTGTCTTGGCGATCCCTTTGTTCTTCTTATGTATCTCCTCTTATGTGGCGGGAAGGAAGATAAAAGGAAGCATACCGTTGATGAGAAGGATTATATTGATTAGCTTAATATTAATGTCAGGAAGTATAGTTTTTGTTGGCTATACGAAGGAAAAAATTGTGTTGCTACTTATAATAACAAGTGTATTAGGAATCGCGATTGGTGCCATGCTTCCAACTTTGGATGCGCTCATTACTGAAAATATTGAAAAGACACAGCGGGGAACAATTTCCTCTTTCTATAGTTCTGCACGATTTATTGGTGTTGCAGCAGGACCACCACTCATGTCAGTGTTAATGAAAAACTATTTAAATATAAGTTATATTATTGCTGGAGTATTTGGTATAATCTTGCTTTTCCTTGCGTTTAAACTCCTTAAAGAAAATACAATGAAAATGAATGCAGAAGAGAAGACCGAGTCTTAGGATTCGGTCTTCTCTTCTGCATTCATTTGTCAGCCATTTTCATTTTGTTGGGCAATTTCCTTTTCGGCCAAGTATTGGTTTCCATCCTTTAACACCGAGTATTCATCGACAGAGTCTCCAGGGACATTCCGGGGATTGGGAAATTTATTATCTGTTTGTACGGTAATTACTTGTTTACCCATTCCATTTGTCAAGAAGTCTTGCTTTTTAGTCATATCACATCTCCCATACTTGAATTTACCAATTAGAATCAATCATGAGGATAATTAAATTAAGAAAAACTATCCTTATAAGTTAGATTGTCTAGTTTGAATAAAAGTATGAACAAATCCGAAAAAGAATGGAGAAGTATATGAAACCATTTATCCCACAGCTAGTATATATTGAGCCAAGAGCACTGGAATACCCGCTTGGCCGAGAATTAAAAAAGAAATTTGAGGATATGAATATTGAGATCCGTGAAACCACTTCACATAATCAAATTAGAGATTTACCTGGGGATAATGATTTGCAAAAATATCGTGTCGCCAAGTCGACGCTGGTTGTGGGAATCAGGAAAACGTTGAAGTTCGACTCGTCTAAGCCATCTGCAGAATATGCTATCCCGCTTGCTACTGGGTGTATGGGTCACTGTCACTATTGTTATTTACAGACGACGCTAGGTACAAAACCATACATTAGGACATACGTGAATCTTGATGAGATTTTCGAAGCAGCTGAAAAATATATAAACGAAAGAAAACCTGAAATTACCCGCTTCGAGGCGGCATGTACTTCTGATATTGTCGGCATTGACCATTTGACACATTCATTAAAAAGGGCCATTGAATATTTTGGTAAAAGTGAAAACGGTGTTCTCCGATTTGTAACTAAATTTCATCATGTCGATCATCTATTGGATGCCGAACATAATGGGAAAACAAGATTTCGGTTTAGTATTAATTCACGTTACGTGATCAAGAATTTTGAGCCTGGAACTTCGAGCTTTGAGGAAAGAATGGAAGCGGCACGCAAGGTAGCAGGTGCAGGATACCCATTAGGTTTTATCGTTGCACCGATATATCGTCATGAAGCATGGAAGGAAGGCTACTTTGAACTATTCGAGCGGTTAAGTGAGGCATTAGAAGGGGTGGATATTCCTGATTTAACTTTTGAGTTAATCCAGCATAGGTTTACTGGTCCTGCAAAAAAAGTGATTCAAAAAAATTACCCTAAAACAAAATTGGAACTTGATGAAACGAAACGGAAATATAAATGGGGTCGCTATGGCATTGGGAAATATGTGTATCAAACTGAAGAAGCAGCAGAACTTGAATCAACTATCCGAGGGTATATAGCGAAGTTTTTCCCAAAATCGGAAATTCAGTATTTTACCTGATGAAAGGTTGTTTCTATATAAATCAGTCATAAATCGCTCTAATCCTGCTTAAAAATGTAAAGACCGGAATAGAGGAGGGCAGCAATGATTATTGACGGCGTTTTTTCCGGAGGCGGGATTAAGGCATATGGTTTAGTAGGAGCCCTGCAGGAATTGGAGGAACGTGGATTTGTATTTAAAAGGACAGCTGGAACGAGTGCAGGCTCAATTATAGCAGCTTTTTTAGCTGCAGGTTATACAGGAAAAGAAATGGAAGAGGTTTTTCTTGATATAGAATTAAGTAGCCTGTTGGATAAGAGGCGGGGCCTTTTGCCTATCCCACTTGCCAAGTGGCTACTTGTTTATTGGAAATTAGGTTTATATAAAGGGGAGGCCTTGGAAAATTGGGTTGCGGGTAAACTAGCAGAAAGGAATGTAGTCACCTTTAATGATGTTCCACCAAATTCTCTCCGTATTATTACCTCTGATATTACACATGGGAAATTGGTAGTGCTTCCTGATGAGTTACCGAACTATGGAATCGATCCAAGCACTTTTCCAGTGGCCAAGGCGGTAAGAATGAGTTGTAGCATTCCATATTTCTTTGAACCAGTAAAGCTGAATGTTGGGAAAAGTACGTTTCTATTTGTTGATGGAGGCGTGTTAAGCAATTTTCCAATGTGGTTATTTAATTCAGACCATGTAAGAAAGGAACGACCAGTCATAGGCTTACGTCTTAGTGCAGATGAGATATGGAAGCCGCATGAAGTGGATAATGCGGTTGAATTGTTCTCAGCACTATTCAAGACGATGAAAGATGCCCATGATGCACGTTATATTTCCAAGAAACATGTTCAGAATATTGTATTTATCCCGATGAAGGGGATCTCCGCTATGGATTTCAACTTGAATGATGAAAAAAAAGGAGAGTTAATGAATCGTGGTCGTCAGTTTACTAAAGAATTCTTAAAGCATTGGACATATTAAAAAAGAAAAATCGGGCTCTTAAAAAGAAGCCCGATTTTTCTTTTTATTCTTTTTCCCTTCGATGACGGTTAAGTGACTATCTGATTTCTTTCGCACTTTTATTTTTTTAGACGATTTTGCTGCAGAGAAGCTAGCCACATTATCCTTTTTCGAAGTTCGGTTCTTTAGCCTTTTTTTCGATTGGCGTGCAGCCTTTCGAAATGCCTGTTGCTCTTTTTTTACTGGTTTTCCCTTTGTTAATCCGGTATAAATCATATAAATAATCCCTGCGACAATGGCAATTATAAGAATGTTTCTAAAAAAGCCAATCGGGTCATTAAACAGTCGGCTCATTAGTCCGAGGACTCCGAGGGCGATGATTCCGTATATCATGAATGATATGAAACGTTTCAACAAAGACACCTCCTTAAGAGCATCATAAGCATTTTTAGCTTATTTTAAACATTATTCATGTAAAATATTTGAAAAAATGAAGATTATTCTCTTTGTTTAGTATATGATTTTTCATAATCATATTGTGATAGATGTTTTACACAATAACATCCGTTTCTAAACCTTTTTCCGTCCTTTTTTCCAACCTTAACAGTTCATGAAAGGAAGCCAATGCGACTTCGACCTGATCGTCGGAAGGAGCTTTTGTAGTCAATAATTGAAGCCAAAGTCCAGGATAACCAAGGTAACGCAGAACTGGAATATCTCTCACTTTGTTTGTCAACTGCAATACCTCGAAGGAAATGCCAAGCACGACGGGAATAAGTAACACTCGATCCACGACACGTAGCCATAAAGGGTCGATTGGGACGAGCATATAGACAAACATACCAACAATGACAGTAAATAAAATAAAGCTGCTACCGCAACGATAATGAAGCCGTGAACTTGCCTGCACATTGGCGACAGTCAATTCTTTCCCGCTTTCAAAACAATTAATCACTTTATGCTCTGCACCGTGATATTGAAAGACTCGCTTGATTAATGGTGTCATGGATACTAGGTAAATGTAAATGAGCAGTAATATCAACTTAAACAAGCTTTCCATTAAAACCTGAGCCATATGACCAGGAAAAATAGGTCTTGTTAATGCTGCAAGAAAGACTGGAATCAGTGTAAACAGCAATTTACCAAATAAGAAGGAAAGTACCCCGATTACGGCAACTCCAAGCCATACACTTAGTTTTGAAGATTCCTTTGTTTCTGTTTTCTTTTCTTCTATCTTTTCCCCGCCTTCTTCTTCATACTGCTCTGTGGAAAAGTTTAGATGTTTTGAGCCGGTAGCGCTCGACTGAATCAGTGAGACAATTCCCCGTAAAAACGGTATTTTTTTTAAGCGATTGACAGCAGGCTTGGATTCACGCGGTATATGGTAATACACAATCGTTGAATCTTTGCGGCGGACAGCAGTGACTGTATGGTGTTTGCCGCCAAACATGACGCCTTCCACTACAGCCTGCCCTCCATAAACAGGTTTTTGAACCTCAGACATTTCTACACCAACCTAATAGTTATTCACGTAGCTCTCTCATGGGTGCTATCATGTTTATTATCAAGTATTCACAAGGTATAAGGCCCTATAGAACCGCCCCTCTCAAAGATCAAGGGACGAATAAATGGAGGACTAATCCTTGCAAATACTTTATGAATGATGAATCGCAGGAAAGAAGTATCCTGTGTACATATAAAATTCAACAGAGGATGGACATAATCCTCTGAAAAAAGCACATTATTTATGTTTTTATCATACAGAATAAATCCAAAAACCTCTAGTAAATCTCCTCACTACGGATAAAATAAAATAGTTCTATTTAACAAAGGGCATACTACGTAGCGGAGGTGTTTGATATGTCTTCTAATGAAAAAGGACAAAATCAACAGGAAAATAGAATCATGTTAATCAACAATGTATTAGCTATCGGTTTTGTTGGAGGGCTCCTTGCCAGTTTTGCCGGAATAATAGCACATTATTTTAATTTTATGGAGTTTAGCCCCAAATTTATACTTACTTCTTGGTCGAATATGACATGGATCGATCGCTGGCTTGGTACGGTGATGACCATGCTCGTCTTCGGAATTCTGTCCGTGGGGATTGCTTTAATATACTATGGACTTTTTAGAAAAATGAAAAGTATTCTTTCAGGTGTTTTTTTTGGTGCGGTTTGCTGGGCTTTGCTGATATTTGTCTTAAAACCGATGTTCTCTGATTTGCCATCCTTTTCGGAAATGTCGTCAAAGTCCATTATAACCAGTATCTGTATTTTTATTTTATACGGTCTTTTTGTCGGATATTCTATTTCTTACGACCATCAGGAATATATTCGTCATAATAATAAAGGTGCTGAAAATCAGTCGAGAAGCTGAACGCCTGGGTTGTAAAAAAGTAGTAAGACAATTTGTAATTATGATAGAATGTTCATGGAAAGCATTCTTTTAATTATGAGCAGGTGTTTGATAATGACAAAAATCTTATTAATTAACGGTCCGAATTTAAATCGCTTAGGGAAACGTGAGCCTGCGCATTATGGGTCTTCGACGCTTTTGGATGTGGAAACTCTATTACAACAGCAGGCTCAAGGGTTAAATGTGGAAATCACTTGTTTTCAATCTAACCATGAAGGAGCGATTATCGATAAGCTCCATTGGTCAGAAGATCATGGGATAGACGGGATTATTATTAATCCAGGAGCATTTACTCATTATAGCTATGCGATTCGCGATGCAATTGCCGGAATTGATGTTCCAGTTGTGGAAGTACATATTTCGAACATCCATGCCCGTGAAAGCTTTCGGCATGAATCAGTTACCGCACCGGTGTCGGCGGGACAGATTGTCGGCTTGGGGATACACGGATATGAATTGGCTTTGCAGGCGATTACAAAGATTGCAAAGGGGGAGAAATAAAATGAATAATCTGAAACGTTTAAGAGCCTCAATGGAAAAGGTGGGCATTGATGGTTTTTTGATTACCAGTACATATAACCGCCGATTCATGACCAATTTTACTGGAAGTGCCGGTGTTGTTTTAATTTCCCAAAAAGAAGCTAAATTCATTACTGATTTCAGATACGTAGAACAAGCGGGCAAGCAGGCAGCAGACTTTGAAATTGTTCAACACAAGGGGACAATTATTGAAGAAGTCGGTAAACAGGCTAAAGAGATGAATATAAGCATACTCGGCTTTGAGCAAGATCATCTGACTTTTGCGACATATAAAGCATACGAAAAGGTCATTGAAGGACAACTTTTGCCGGTGTCGGGAGTAATTGAGAATTTACGCTTGATAAAGACCTCATCAGAGATTAAGATATTAAAGGAAGCGGCTGCTATTGCTGATGCTGCCTTTACACATATTCTGGATTTTATGCGCCCAGGAATTTCAGAGCTGGATGTGTCCAATGAGCTTGAATTCTTTATGAGGAAACAAGGGGCCACCTCTTCTTCCTTTGATATTATTGTTGCTTCTGGGAAAAGATCTGCTCTTCCGCACGGAGTGGCTACGAATAAAATCATTGAAAAAGGCGATTTTGTCACATTAGATTATGGGGCGTACTATAACGGGTATGTGTCTGATATAACTCGGACATTAGCAGTTGGCCAGCCAAGTGAAGAACTTATTAATATTTATGACATTGTTTTAGAAGCGCAACTGCGTGGCATGGCCGGGATAAAACCTGGGATGACAGGCAGGGAAGCGGATGCACTAACTCGTAATTTAATTGAAGAAAAAGGATTTGGACAGTATTTTGGACATTCAACAGGACATGGAATTGGTCTTGAAGTTCATGAAGGTCCAGCATTATCCTTGAGGTCTGATATCATTCTAGAACCAGGTATGGCTGTTACCGTTGAGCCGGGTATTTATTTACCGGGAGTTGGCGGAGTACGGATTGAAGATGATACAATCGTTACAATAGAAGGTAACGAAGCACTTACACATTCATCAAAAGAGTTAATCATTCTGTAAACATGTACATGTAGGAGGACAATTTTATGATTTCTGTAAACGATTTTCGCACAGGTGTTACAATTGAAGTAGATAATGGAATTTGGCAGGTTATCGAGTTCCAACATGTTAAACCAGGTAAAGGCGCTGCCTTTGTACGTTCTAAGCTTCGTAATCTTCGTACAGGATCCATCCAAGAGAAAACATTCCGTGCGGGTGAAAAAGTGGCGAAAGCACATATTGAAAACCGCAAAATGCAGTACCTTTATGCAAGTGGAGACAGCCATGTCTTTATGGATAACGAAACTTACGACCAAATCGAGCTACCAGCTTCAAGTATTGAACGCGAATTAAAATTCCTAAAAGAAAATATGGAAGTGCATATTATGACTTTCCAAGCCGAAACACTTGGTGTCGAGCTTCCTAACACAGTTGAACTTGAAGTTGCAGAAACAGAGCCTGGTATTAAAGGCGATACATCTTCAGGTGGAACAAAATCAGCTGTACTTGAAACAGGCCTTTCAGTTCAAGTGCCATTCTTCATCAATCAAGGTGACAAATTATTGATCAATACAAACGAAGGTTCATACGTATCACGCGCATAATTAGAAGAAGTCCGAGATTATATCTCGGGCTCAGTTTGTAGACAAAAGGGGTTCGGAATGTTTTAATTCCGGACCCCTTTTGAAATTCCCTTTGAATTTTGCTCAAGATTAAGAGATTGGGCCTCTACGAGCCCACTTTATTAAGCCATTCTTGGACCTTGCCATGTCCAATTGGCTATCTTCTTTAAATTCATGGCAGCGAAAGTAAGCATCGCCTGCATCGACAATTTTTTAAGTCCCCTTAAAGTAGTCCAACGCATACCATGCTTTTCTTTTGCATCTGCGAATACACGCTCTATTGTTTCTTTACGTTTCGCATATATAGGTTTTACATCCTTGTGATGACGCAGATGATCTGCTTCTTCCATATAATTTTGCCAGATATGGCGTGTCACCACTTTTTGATGGTCTTTGCTTACTGTACACTTTGATAAAAATGAGCATGTCGCACAAGTGTGTTTGGGTGATTTGTACTCGCGATAGCCCTCTTTATTTGTTGTTGAGTACTTTAAAATCTCGCCCGATGGGCAGAGATAACAATCAAAATGTTCATCGTAAACATAGTCATGCTTGCGAAAGAACCCTTCTTTTGTTCGTGGACGTGTATAGGGTAAAGCTGGTGTGATTTCTTTCCCAAAAAGGTAGCTTGTAATGGCTGGTGTTTTGTAAGCTGCATCTGCGGCAACAGCTTCAGGTTTTCCAACTTTCTCAATCACTTGTTCAACAAGAGGCTCTAAGATATGACTATCATGCGTATTTCCCGGTGTTACAATCGTCCCCAGCACAAAACCGTTGCGGTCCGCAGCCGCATGAAATGAATAGGCAAACTGTTTTGTTCGTTCATCTTTTACATAGTAGCCACTCTCAGGGTCAGTTGTACTTTCTTTAATTTCTTTGGTTTCTTCTTTATCAAATTTATCCGGTGGAAAAGGCTTCTTTCCATTGTTTTCACGATCTTGATTTATTTCTTCTTGAAGGCGTCCTTGATATGCTCGTGTTTCCTTACGAACGATTTTCTTTTCGAATTTTCGCTTATTCGCACTGGCTTTCACATGTGTTGAATCAACGAATACGTGCTCTGCACTTATTAACTTTCTTTCTGAAGCTGTCATTAAGATACGATAAAAAATCCGTTCAAACAGGTCTGTATCTTTAAAGCGACGCTCATAATTTTTCCCGAACGTTGAGAAGTGAGGTACTTTATCTTGGAAACCGTAACCTAAAAACCAACGGTAAGCCATATTCGTTTCAACTTCTTCAATCGTTTTACGCATCGAACGAATACCGAAGGTATATTGAATGAATGTCAATTTAACTAAAATAACTGGATCAATACTTGGGCGCCCTATCTCTGAATAAATATCTTTCACCAAGTCATAAATGAAAGTGAAGTCAATGGCTCCCTCAATTTTACGAACCAAATGGTTCGCTGGCACCAGTTGATCCAAAGTAATCATTTCAAGTTGATCTCGCTGAATAGAATTATGTTTCGAAAGCATCGTCATCACCTCAAGTTTTAATACTTCTATATTAAAACAAAAAGGACTGTAGGCAAAAGTGGTTATATCTAATTGTTAAAACAAAGTTGATTGGAACGGAAGGTGCAAGACTCCTGCGGGAAATGCGTGTCCAAGGGAGACCCCACAGGCGCAAAGGCGCCGAGGAGGCTCCCTGACCGCCCGCGGAAAGCGAGTGCCTGGAGTGGAAATCAACGTCGAATTTTTACAACCCCTCAAAAAAACTGTAGACAAACTCGATTTTCATCGAGTTTGTCTACAGTCTGAGTCCGAGATTATATCTCGGGCTTTTTTTTTGTCTTTTTTCATTCCTTTTTATGTATGACTTTTTCTATAGCTAGGGATTGAAGTAGCTAAGAAGTTCTCAAAAGGATTACTAAAAGGTCAGTTTCTTTATTAGCTTGTCATTATTACAGGATGATCGGCATATATTTTATTGAAAGTGGTGTATACAGGAGGATTGTCAAAATGGAAACGATTCTTTCTTTTTTACCGAAAAAATTATACGAGCAGCTCCGGGGTATGACACCGATGATGATTGAAAAAATGGAAGAGTTGAGAATTCGGATTGGAAGGCCTCTAGAGGTCATTGTAGGGGGGGACCCTTTCTTCTTTTCATATAAAGTGACCCATTCGGATGCCGAACAATTACTGAATCAAATAGGTCAATTTTCGTTATATACGCTTGAGGAAGAATTAAAGCGAGGATATATAACTATAGCAGGTGGACATCGGGTTGGTCTTGCAGGAAAGGTAATTCTTGAAAATGGGGCGGTCAAAGCGATAAGGGATATTTCTTCCTTCAATATTCGGATAGCACGCGAAAAAATAGGTGCAGCGGAACCGCTCACTTCTTATTTATATAATGGCGAATGGCAGCATACTTTGTTAATCGGTGCTCCACAAACAGGAAAAACGACGATATTACGTGATATTGCAAGGATGATATCTAGTGGAAATGAAAAAAGAGGTATTGCCCCTCAAAAGGTGGGAATTGTGGACGAGCGATCAGAAATTGCGGGAAGTGTTCATGGAGTACCACAGCTCGAATTTGGAACAAGGGTGGATGTGCTCGATGGATGTCCTAAAGCGGAAGGAATGATGATGATGATCCGTTCTATGTCTCCGGATGTGTTAGTCGTAGATGAAATTGGTCGCGCAGAGGATACACAAGCAGTACTAGAGGCCGTAAACGCCGGTATTAAACTCGTGATAACTACACATGGTCATACTTTGGATGAAATTAAAAAACGACCCTTTTTCGCCGAAATCTTAAGGCAAAACATTTTTGAACGGTTTATAGAATTGCAAAGAAGTAAATCTGGTAAGCGGAGCTACAATGTTCTCGACTCAGCGGGCCTCCCTTTATATTTGGGTGAAAGTGTGAATCCACATGTTTAAGTTAATAGGAGCGGCAATTATAATCTTAGCCACAACATGGGCAGGCTTTGAAGCTGCAAAAAAATTAAGTATGCGTCCTCGCCAACTGAGGCAGCTAAAAGTCGCCATGCAATCTCTGGAGGCTGAAATAATGTATGGTCATACACCGTTGAAAGAAGCGGCCCAGAAACTTTCCAAGCAGATGCCCAAACCTTTATCCTTATTTTTTGATACATTTGCGAATCGACTTGAATCAGGTGAAACCACTGTAAAAGATGCATGGGATGAAAGTTTGAAGAAAATATGGCAGTCCCTTGCCTTAAAGCAGGGAGAGTTCGAAATTCTTTCACAGTTTGGTGAGACCCTAGGAAAAAGTGATAAATATCATCAGCAAAAACAAATTATGCTAACGATGGCACACTTGGAACGGGAAGAGAGCGATGCACTAGACCGGCAGGGGAAATATGAAAAGATGATGAAAAGCCTTGGTTTTTTATCGGGATTATTACTAATCATTTTGCTGATGTAGGAATAAGTGGGGGGAATGAAAATGGGCATTGATGTGGACATCATATTTAAAATAGCTGGTGTTGGGCTGGTAGTGGCATTTCTTCACACGATACTCGATCAGGTTGGAAAGAAAGAATATGCCCAGTGGGTAACGCTTTTTGGATTTATTTATATTTTATTCATGGTAGCTTCTGTTGTAGAGGATTTATTCCAAAAAATTAAATCAGTATTCCTATTTCAGTAAGGGGGGATTCGCGATTGAAATCATAAAAATCGTGGGCATTGCCCTAGTTGCCACTTTTTTGGCCCTAATCGTCAAGGAGCAAAAACCTAATTTCGCTTTCCTGCTTGTCGTTTTTGTAGGTTGCTCCATTTTTCTTTTTTTAGCAGATAAAATATACGAAATCATTTTAATGTTAGAAAAAATTGCGGTAAATGCAAATGTAAATACCGTTTATTTGGAGACTATCTTGAAAATAATCGGAATCGCCTATATCGCTGAATTTGCCTCCCAAATTACAAAAGATGCAGGGCAGGGATCACTGGCTTCCAAAATAGAATTGAGCGGGAAAATCTTGATTCTGGCGATGGCAATTCCGATTTTAACCGTCATTATTGAAACGATTATACAGATGCTTCCAAGTTAATGGGCTATTCCTACTAGTCAATGAGGTGAAAGTATGAAGCAGCGGATGCCTTACTTATCCATTCTATTCGTTTTACTCTTTTTTTTGCATACATCTGTTGGACAAGCTGCCGAAAATGGTGAAAGTGGAGAAGCTGATCAAGAGCCAATTATGCAGTCTGAATTGGTACAAGCTCAAATAGAGAGACTCGGTGTTGATGAGCTCAAGAAATATTGGGATGACATTGTCACGGAGTATGGAGGGTTTTTACCTGAAAGTCAGAAAGGAAGTTTCATGGATTTTGTAAGCGGAGATAAGAAATTTTCATTTGATCAATGGATAAAAGGGATTATAAAGTTCGTTTTTCATGAACTGCTCGTGAACGGGAAGCTCCTAGGATCACTCATTTTATTGACCGTGTTCAGCATGTTCCTGCAAACTCTGCAGAATGCGTTCGAGCAAAGCTCGGTGAGTAAGGTCGCTTATGCAATCGTTTATATGGTATTAATCATTTTAGCGTTGAACAGCTTTCATGTGGCGATTGAATATACAAAAGATACGATAGATTTGATGATTTCTTTTTTAATGGCGCTCATCCCTTTGCTATTAGCTTTAATAGCAGCTTCTGGAGGACTTGTATCTGCAGCGTTCTTTCATCCTGTCTTAATGTTTTTAATGAATACCAGTGGCATCTTGATACAATATATCGTCCTACCATTATTATTCTTCGCAGCGATTTTAAGCATAGTCAGCACGCTGACCGAACATTATAAAGTGACTCAGCTGGCCCAATTGCTCCGCAACTTTGCTATCGGGATTCTGGGTGCTTTTATGACCATTTTTCTTGGTGTTATATCCGTTCAAGGAGCATCCTCTGCTGTTGCAGATGGAGTGACAATCAGGACGGCGAAATTTGTGACAGGCAACTTTATACCGGTAATAGGGCGCATGTTTACTGATGCAACCGATACGGTCATTAGTGCCTCCGTTCTTCTGAAAAATACAGTGGGTTTGTCAGGTGTCATTATCCTCCTGCTTATAACTACATTCCCAGCTATAAAAATCTTAATGATCTCCTTTGTCTATAAACTAGCGGCGAGTCTTTTGCAGCCGCTTGGTGGAGGGCCTGTAATAAAATGTCTCGACATTATAAGTAAAAGCATGATTTATATTTTTGCAGCATTGGCCATTGTCTCACTCATGTTCTTTTTAAGTATCACAGTAATTATAGCCTCTGGAAACATTACACTGATGGTTCGTTAGAAAGGAGGAGGGCTTGGTGAGTTTTTTAGCTGGCTGGGTATCCAATATTATCGTATTTGTATTGCTGGCTACTGTAATCGATATGCTCCTTCCCAATTCAGCTTTACAGAAATATGCCAAAATGGTAATCGGACTTTTACTGATTGCGATTATCATCACTCCTATATTGGGATTATTCAATAAGGATTTCGACGAAATTCTGTCAGCGGCTACAAGTGAATTTGAAGATCAGAAAAAAAAAGATTTAGGAAATTTGACAGAAATGAAGAAAAAAGAAATACAAGCTACCCAGGGTGCATATATTTTAAAACAAATGGCTGTTGAGTTACAGGCAGAAGTAGAAGAGGAGCTGATGGTGGATTATAACATGAAGATTAGTTCAATTGATGTAGGAGTCAAGAATGAGGAAGAACCAAGCATTAATGACTTGCAAAACATAACCATATCATTGGAAAAGGCAGAAGGGAAAGAAGACTCGGAGATAGAGGCAGTAGCGAAGGTTGATATTAATGCAGAGAGACCGTCTTCATCCAATGATGCCAATCTGGATGCTGTCAAAAGGTTTCTGGCAACAAGTTGGTCTGTCGATAAAGAGATCATTGAAATCGCCGGGGAAAGGAAGTGACTGAGTATTGAACAAAGACAAAGGTCCATTATCCTGGCTGCAAAAACTTGTAAATAAAGACCCTGACCAAAAAGAGCCTAAAGAAAAAAAACCTTCCCTGTATGTCTATGCTCTAATAGTTGTCCTTTTGGGAGCAGGAATTATGATGGCCGGGAATTTGTTAACCACCAACCAGACTGGACAAACATCCGAAGTAAAGACGGTATTCAATAATAAACAGGATGATGATGGAGATGTAGAAACATTCGGCCAGAAGAATAAATCCGAATTCAAGACGACAAAAGATTATGAAATATATCTTCAGAATGAAATGAAGGAAGCGCTTGAATCCATCGCGGGTGTCGATGATGTAAAAGTCGTAATCTACGTGGATGCATCCGAGAAAAAAGTTTATGAAAGAAATAAAGTCACTCAAAAACAAGTAACTGAAGAAACTGATCAGGAAGGCGGTAAAAGAACGGTTGAAGACACATCTGTTGATGAGCAGCTAGTCTTGATCAAAAGCGGTGAAAAAGAAGGACCAATCATTTCAGAAACAAAAAAACCTAGTGTACGAGGGGTCCTAGTGGTCGCTAAAGGGGCCGAAAATATTCAAATAAAGAAGTGGATTATCGAAGCTGTCACTCGCTCACTTGATGTACCAAGTCACCGGGTATCTGTTATGCCTAAAAAATAAGGGGGAAAATCTACATGTTATTAAAAAAACAAACCGTTTGGTTATTGACTATGCTAAGTCTGGTAGTGGTACTGTCTGTCTATTATTTAACCGCTCCTGAAGAAAATGCTGCTGATATGACAGCCACTGAACAGACAGAAAGTAAAACAGAGAGTAAAACGGAAAGCAAAACAGAAAGTAAAACAGAAAGTAAGGGAGAAACTAAGAGTGGTAAAGAGACCTCTTCTAAGAATGCTGCTGGTTCTTCTGTAACCATAGCATCAGGCGACGAGTTCGAATCATTAAGGATGCAGATTGAAGATGAACGGGCAAAGTTGAATGAAGAATTGACTGTGAAGATGGGCAATACAGAACTATCAGCTGAGGAAAGAGAAGATGCATATGCGAAAATCGAACAATTAAGCGAGACAAAAGTAAAGGAAAATATCATCGAAAACCTAATTGTGGCCATGGATTATAATGCCGCACTCGTACGAGTCGATGGAACGGATGTAAAAGTGAGTGTCAAAGCTGATAAACAAACAAAAACAGAGGCTAATAACATTATTCGCCTCGTACGTAAAGAAGTGGATGATGCTCAAAATGTAGTTGTGGATTTCCAACCAGAAAAGTAATCATATATTCTATAAAAAGAGCTGATACACAACAGTTTATAAATAAAAAAAATTAGAAGGGTCCTCTTTTTTAGAAAAAAAGGACTTTTTTTTTGGTTTTTTATCAGTATAAAACATCTGGGAAACTTTGGGGGAAAAGGTTTTTTGGTGTAAATTGATTCCAGTAATTCGAATAGAAATAGTGATATTGAACCTTTCGTAATATTCTAGAAAAGTAATTAATGTAAATTTTTAGCTGATTTTCCTAGGTAATTTGGTAAAACAAGCTAGAAAACGCTTACAATTTTTAAATCAAAAAATATTCACAATCTTATAATAAAGGTGTAATATAGGAGTATAGATATCGAGTTGCAACTAATCTATCATTGAATTTTTATAAGCTAATATTGTATGATGTTAGAAGCTGGTCATAAACTTTTCAGTCCTCTAAAGATAACAATATTTTAAGAAAGTGAAATTTCTGTTATAATACAGACGAGGTATTTATTCAGTCAATCGCTTTCTGGTTTAGAAAGCGACTTCATTGTGAAGAATTGGACAAGGTATGGACAAGCTAAGTTAAAAGGTACATAAAATATTGCCTCAAAAAATTAATATCAAATTAGACAAGGGGTGCCACAAATGAAAGTGCAAGAAATTCGTGAAATTATTAAGCTAGTCGATCAATCTAACATCAGTGAATTCGTTTATGAAAATGAAGGAACAAAAATTAAACTAAAGAAACCTGAAACAGAATTAGTAGGACACCCAGCGGCTGCTCCAGAAGTTGTTCAAGCTAATGCAGCTGTTGAAGTTAAGCCTGTAGCAGCGCCTGCCCCTGCAGCGCCAAAAGCTGTTGAACCAGCTAAGCCAACTGTTGCTGTCACTGAGCAAGAAAATTTACATAAAATCACTTCTCCAATGGTTGGAACTTTCTACCAATCTCCATCTCCGGATGCTGCTGCATACGTGAAAGCAGGGGATAAAGTTACAGCAGATTCTATTGTTTGTATCGTAGAAGCTATGAAACTTTTCAATGAAATTGAGGCCGAAGTAGACGGTGAAATTGTAGAGGTTCTTGTAAAAGAAGGCCAACTTGTAGAATATGGTCAACCATTATTTTTAGTAAAGCCGGAATGAGGAGCTGTTTCTAAATGATCAAAAAGGTATTAATTGCCAATCGTGGGGAAATTGCAGTCCGAATTATCCGGGCATGCAAGGAATTAGGTATTGAAACTGTAGCGGTCTATTCAGAAGCCGACAAAGAAGCATTACATGTTCAAATTGCCGACGAAGCTTATTGCATCGGTCCTAAATTATCAAAAGACAGTTATTTAAATACAACGAACATTATCAGTACAGCCAAGAAAACAGGATCGGATGCTATTCACCCTGGTTATGGATTCCTTGCCGAAAATGCTGACTTTGCAGAGCTTTGCCGTGAATGTAATATCATATTCATCGGTCCTAGTCCCGAAGCAATAAATAAAATGGGGACAAAGGACGTAGCAAGGGAAACCATGCGCAAAGCTGGTGTACCGATTGTTCCTGGTTCTAAAGGAATTATTAAAGATACAGATGAGGGTGTAGCCCTTGCTAATGAAATGGGCTACCCTGTCATCATTAAAGCTACAGCCGGTGGCGGAGGTAAAGGTATCCGGGTCGCTAGAACGGAAGAAGATCTTATTAAAGGCATTAGCATTACGCAACAAGAAGCTGCTACAGCTTTTGGAAATCCAGGCGTGTATATTGAAAAATTCATCGAAGACTTCCGTCACGTTGAAATCCAAGTCATGGCTGATAATCATGGGAATGCAATCCATTTAGGAGAGCGTGATTGTTCGGTACAACGACGTTTGCAAAAACTGGTTGAAGAAACTCCTTCTCCTGCACTTGACGGTGAAATGCGTGCGGAAATGGGGCAGGCTGCAGTAACGGCTGCCCTTGCTGTTAACTACTCTGGTGCTGGTACAGTTGAATTTATTTATGACTATGTGAATAGAAGATACTATTTTATGGAAATGAATACACGTATCCAGGTTGAGCATCCAGTTACAGAAATGGTCACAGGTGTAGATTTGATTAAAGAACAAATCAAAGTTGCTTCAGGTGACAAACTTTCTCTTTCGCAAGAAGATGTTACATTTAACGGTTGGTCAATCGAATGCCGGATCAATGCCGAAAATCCAGAGAAAAACTTTATGCCTTCTGCCGGTAAAATTCAAATGTATTTACCGCCAGGTGGCTACGGAGTACGTGTTGATTCTGCAGCATATCCTGGGTATACGATACCGCCATATTACGATTCTATGATTGCTAAATTAATTGTCCATGCACCGACAAGGGAAGAGGCAATTGAGAAAATGAAACGTGCTCTAGGTGAGTTTGTCATTGAGGGAATCAATACTACAATTCCTTTCCATATTAAGTTACTTCAGCATGACCAATTTGTTTCTGGAGAATTTAATACCAAATTCCTTGAAATATATGACGTAATGAACTCATAATGTAAAGGAAGACAGGAGGTGCTTTGAATGAGTGAAATGGAAGGCCAATTACTCGAAATGAATGATTACAATAGTGGACTAGGCAGAGTGGAGATTGCGCCTGAGGTGATAGAGGTAATCGCGGGCATAGCTGCATCGGAAGTTGAAGGTGTCGCACATATGCGCGGGAATTTTGCTACTGGCGTAGTTGAAAAGCTTGGCAAAAAGAACCACGGTAAAGGTGTTAAAGTAGACTTAACTGGAGAAACAATTAAAGTCGAGCTTTATTGTGTCATGAAATTTGGTGTTTCTATTCCGAAAGTTGCGCAGGAAGTACAAGACAACATTCGTGAAGCTTTATTAAATATGACCGCTATCGACGCGGGCGAAGTGAACATTCATGTTGTCGGTATAGCATTTGAGAACGCAAAACAGGAAGCGGATTACGAACAAGAAGTGTAATTAGCATCATTCAACTTACACCTGCAAAAACCCGGCAATAGGCCGGGTTTTTGTTTTTTTATTTTTACCCCATCGATTACTTTCGTATAAAAAGCCTGCTTATAATATTACGTTAAATGAACATAATAAGGCGGTGTCTGGAAGTTTCCCTTTAATTCAAGGGTGATTTCTGTTAGAGTGTAAAAGATGAAATATGAGCATGAAAGCTAGGCAAGAGCTTTTTGACACTTTCGAAATGTATACATCTCTGTTGTGAATTAAACATATATAAGGTTTTCAATTTAACTTAAAAGCACCTTGGAAAAAATGTTATGAATAATAGGTGAGTGAGGGTATTTCGACCTTAATATTAGTGAAATTTAGCTAAACCTTGAAAAAATACAGCAAAAATCTTAATATTTTCGAAAAAAGTTATTTAATGTTCGTTTGTTCTAGCATTTTCATATATAATAGTAGATGTTAAAGGAGTAAGATTATGAAAAGAAGAGTAGCCCGTGAAAAATCCCTTCAAGCACTATATCAGATAGATATCGCCAAGTCAGATGCAGAAGAAGCAATGGAAAGCGTTCTGAATGGCGCTCCTACTGATGAATATTTCAAAAAATTAGTTACTGGGATTACGGAAAATCGTGAACAACTTGATGGAATGATCAGGGACAATTTAGAGAACTGGACGTTGGAAAGATTAGCGAACATTGATCGGAATTTACTGCGTATCGCGGTTTATGAAATGGTTCACAGTGAAGATGTTCCTGTAAGTGTTGCTATGAATGAAGCTATTGAAATTGCTAAGAAATTCGGTGATGATCAATCGAGCAGCTTTGTGAATGCTGTTTTATCCAAGGTTAAGGTGAAAATCGGTTAAAGCAGCTGCCCTTTAAAAAAGGGTAATCTCAGCAATTTCTTTAGCAAAATTAACTTGGGAGGAAATATTACACATGTCAGCTCAAATCATTAATGGTAAAGAAATTGCAGAGGCAGTTAGACAGGAAATCAGTAAGGAAGTTCAACAATTAAGTGAAAAAAATATCGTACCAGGTTTGGCAGTTATTTTAGTCGGTGACAATCAAGCTTCACAAACCTATGTGCGCAATAAGCAAAAAGCCTGTGAGGACTTAGGAATGCATTCTGTATTGATTAAAAAGCCTGCAGATTTAACTCAGGAGGAATTAATTCAGAACATTGATGAATTAAACCAGGATGATAGCATTCATGGTATTTTGGTGCAGCTACCATTGCCTGGACATATTCAGGAAAAAGCGATCATTGAAGCGATTTCCCCTGAAAAGGATGTTGATGGATTCCACCCGATTAATATTGGGCGAATGATGACAGGGCAGGATGCATTTTTACCATGTACTCCTTACGGGGTAATGGTAATGCTTGAGCATATTGGCTATGAACTTGAAGGTAAGCATGTGGTCATAGTAGGGAGAAGTAATATCGTTGGCAAACCGGCCGGACAACTGTTTTTAAATGCGGATGCAACAGTTACCTACTGTCATTCAAAAACAAAGGATCTTGCTTATTATACGAAGCAGGCTGATGTGGTTGTTGCAGCTGTCGGAAAAAGAGACACAATTACTAGTGACCATATTAAAGAAGGTGCAGTCGTCATTGATGTCGGAATGAACAGGAATGATGAAGGGAAGCTTTGCGGCGATGTGGCGTTTGAAGAAGTGAAAAATAAAGCTTCATACATTACTCCTGTTCCTAAAGGGGTTGGTCCCATGACGATCACAATGCTAATGAAGAATACAGTCAAATCTGCTCAAAAAACACTTAACTTGAACAAACAAGCACTAAAAAGTTAAAAAAATCGCTAAATTATTTTAAAGAAGCGGACCTCTTGTTTTATAATAACGAGAGACCGCTTTTTTTCTATTTATAGATTTACGAAAGTTTTAAGTGTAACCTATAGGTGAGCTTTCTTATATCCGATTCTTGTCGGAAGGAGACATTATATGAGCAACCAACAATATTTGAGTGTATCGGCTTTAACGAAGTACATTAAAAGGAAGTTTGATGCCGATCCTCATTTGCAAAATGTATACATAAAAGGTGAAATTTCCAATTTCAAACAACATACAAGTGGCCATATGTACTTTACTTTGAAAGACGAGAAGGCTCGCTTGCTTTCCGTTATGTTTGCTGCAAATAACAAAGGGATGAAATTCCTTCCCGAAAATGGGATGAAGGTACTTGTGAAGGGCGATATTTCATTATATGAAGCGAGTGGACAGTATCAGCTATATGTGAAAAGCATGGCTCCTGATGGTGTTGGAGACCTGTATCTTGCATATGAACAGTTAAAGAAAAAGCTAGAAGCAGCAGGCTTGTTTTTAGCAGAACATAAGAAGACGATTCCACTATACCCTAAATCTGTAGGGGTCATAACATCTCCAACAGGTGCTGCACTGAGGGATATTTTAACAACCATTAAGCGCCGTTATCCAATTGCTAAAATTATCGTTTATCCAGCTCTTGTTCAAGGGAATAATGCCGCTAAATCGATTGCCCAGGCGATCACGATGGCTAACTCGAGGGCTGAAAGCGATGTATTGATTGTCGGAAGGGGCGGCGGTTCCATTGAGGAGCTCTGGGCCTTTAATGAGGAGATAGTAGCTGAATCCATTTATGATTCGGATATTCCAATTATTTCAGCTGTTGGACACGAAACAGATTTTACAATTGCGGATTTTGTAGCAGATATGCGGGCACCGACTCCTACAGGGGCAGCGGAGCTTGCGGTTCCTCATCTGAATGAAATACTTGAACGGCTGATGAACCGTAAGAATCGTTTGACGCGTTCCATCCAGGAAACGGTGAATTTCGAACGTACCCGCTTGACTAGGATGGAAAGATCTTATGCCTTTCGCTATCCACACAAAATGTATGAGCAGAAACTCGAACAGCTTGACAAGACTTTGGACAGGTTAGGGAAGACAAGTACCCGGTATTTCATGAAAAAAAGGGATGAGCTAAATCAGGTGACCGATATTCTGAAAAAGCAACATCCTGAACAAGCTGTGAAAAATTCAAAAGATGATTTGCATCAGCAAGAAAAAGCATTACGTCGGGCCATGGAAGCCATTTATCGTCAAAAGTCACAGCAGTTTGTTCATATCACTGCAACTTTGTCTGCCCTCAGTCCATTAAAGATTATGGAACGGGGCTATGGGCTGGTTTTTGCTGAGGATGAAACATTAATAAAAAGTACACAGCAAGTATCCAAAGGGGATAAGATAGCTGTTTCAATAAAAGATGGAACCCTAGAATGTGAAATTAAAGAAATAAAGGAGCGAATTGAACCATGACAAAGAAACAAGAAGTTACATTTGAAGAAGCAATGGAGAATCTCGAAAAAATTGTAGAGCAGTTGGAAGAAGGGGACGTGCCTCTCGAAAAAGCGATTTCCATATATAAACAAGGGATGGATTTATCCCGACTTTGTCATTCGAAGTTGAAGACTGTTGAAGAACAATTGACTCAAATTTTACGCGAAGATGGGGAACTTGAAACCTTCGCTGTACAGGAGGAAGAATAATATGAGTACGGCGTCCTTTGAAACGTTTTCAAAAGAATATAAAGCTGTAATAGAGAGAGAAATCGTTGAATATGTAAATAAGCTTGAAGCTCCAGCTGTTGTCAAGGAAGCGATGACTTATTCATTGGAAGCAGGAGGTAAACGGATTCGTCCTTTATTGGTTTTTGCGGTTTTAGAGGCCTTCGGAAAAAATTTAAAGACAGGAATCCCAGCAGCGGCGGCCATTGAAATGATTCATACATATTCCTTGATTCATGATGACCTTCCAGCGATGGATGACGATGATCTACGACGTGGAAAACCTACGAATCATAAAGTCTTTGGTGAAGCGGTAGCTGTCCTGGCAGGGGATGCCTTGCTAACATACAGTTTTCAATTGGTGACGGATATGATTGATCCTGAGGTGACTGCGGAAATGAAGTTGAACTTAGTAAGTGAAATTGCTAAATCTGCTGGCGCTGAAGGGATGGTTGGAGGTCAAGTCGCCGATATGGAAGGTGAAAGTAAACAGTTGACCCTTAAAGAATTGGAATATATTCATGAACATAAAACGGGGAAGCTATTGACTGCAAGTATCATTTCAGGTGCCATATTAGCTGGAGCAAATAACGAACAGCACCAGCATTTACGTGATTTTGCATACCATCTGGGACTTGCTTTTCAAATTCGGGATGATATTCTGGATATTGAAGGATCAGTAGAGTTAATTGGCAAGCCAGTTGGCAGTGATGAAGGCAATCATAAAAGCACATATCCTTCTTTACTTACGCTTGATGGGGCAAAGGAGAAGTTGGATTATCATATTAAACTTGCCCATAACGCTTTAGGAAAAACAAATTTACAAACAAGTTTATTAAACGAACTAACCAATTTAATTGCGACCCGTGACCATTGAGTGTGGCTAAATTTGTTATCAAATGAGGTTTTATGGTATACTCATTGTGCAAAAATATGTAAAGATAAAGATGAATTTTTTAGATAAGATACGTGATAAAATAGGTAAAAATAAGCCGCCGAAATCACCTGGGTGTTGGCGGCCATTTTTACCTTATAACGAATTTTTCGGTCAAGTCTTCTAAATAGCACTCTTTTTTGAGGCTTTGTTTATGCTTACAACCGAAAATGACAGAAAGTGAGTGGTCCAGTTTGGATCTTCTATCTATAAAAGACCCTTCTTTTTTGAAGAATATGAATAATGAAGAGCTTGTCGAATTAAGTGTAGAAATTCGTAAGTTTCTTGTAGAAAAATTATCGGTAACCGGTGGGCATATTGGGCCCAATTTAGGCGTAGTCGAATTGACAATAGCGTTGCATAAAGAATTCGATAGCCCGAAGGATAAAATATTATGGGATGTAGGACATCAATCATATGTTCATAAAATCCTGACTGGAAGAGCTGGAGAGTTTGATACTTTAAAGAAGTATAAAGGTCTTTGCGGGTTTCCTAAAATGATTGAAAGCCCTCATGATGTATGGGAAACCGGACACAGTTCTACTTCCCTTTCAGCTGCTATGGGAATGGCAGCTGCTCGTGATATTAAGGGAGAGAAAAGTTTTATTTTACCTGTAATTGGTGATGGAGCGCTTACAGGGGGAATGGCACTTGAAGCCTTGAATCACATCGGTGATGAAAAAAAGGACATGATTGTAATCTTAAATGATAACGAAATGTCAATTGCACCTAATGTCGGTGCTTTACACACGATATTGGGAAGATTACGGACAGCAGGTAAATATAATTGGGCAAAAGACGAGTTGGAACTGCTTTTGAAAAAAATCCCTGCAGTTGGCGGGAAACTTGCAGCTACTGCTGAACGCTTGAAGGACAGTATGAAGTATTTATTGGTCTCAGGGATCTTTTTTGAAGAACTAGGTTTCACATATCTTGGACCAGTGGATGGTCATAATTATGAAGAACTGTTAGAGAATTTAAGGTATGCCAAGAAAACAAAAGGACCAGTCCTGTTACATGTCATTACGAAAAAAGGTAAGGGGTATTCTCCCGCTGAGTTGGATACAACAGGGAATTGGCATGGGACAGGTCCATACAAGATTGAAACAGGTGATTTCGTTAAATCCCCTAGTAAAGGTCCTGCTTGGAGTGCACTTGTAAGTGATACTGTAAGCAGACTTGCACGCGAAGATGAACGAATTGTCGCGATTACACCTGCGATGCCTGTAGGTTCGAAATTGGTAGGGTTTTCTGAGGAATTTCCGGAACGTTTTTATGATGTGGGGATTGCCGAGCAGCATGCAGCAACTTTTGCTGCTGGATTGGCAACGCAGAAAATGAAACCATTTTTGGCGATTTACTCAACCTTCTTACAAAGAGCATATGACCAGGTAGTACATGATATCTGCCGCCAGAATTTGAATGTCTTTATTGGAATTGATAGGGCCGGCCTTGTCGGTTCTGATGGTGAAACACATCAAGGCGTTTTCGATATTGCGTTCTTACGCCATATTCCGAATATGGTTTTGATGATGCCAAAAGACGAAAATGAAGGTCAGCATATGGTAAATACAGCTTTAAACTATAATGATGGTCCGATTGCGATGCGCTTCCCGCGTGGAAATGGTTGGGGAGTTGTAATGGATACAGAATTACAGCAGATTCCTATCGGTTCATGGGAAGTCCTGAAAGAAGGAACAGATGCCGCCATTTTAACGTTCGGGACAACGATTCCTATGGCACTTGAAGCTGCAGCACTTCTGGAGAAAGAGGATTATTCTGTAAAAGTGATTAATGCTCGGTTCATAAAGCCACTGGATGTAAAAATGCTAAGTCGCCTTCTGGGTGAGAAAATGCCTATCTTAACAATAGAAGAAGCTGTCCTTCAAGGTGGCTTTGGTAGTTCTGTTCTTGAATATGCTCATGATCAAGGATTTTATGGTGCGATTATTGACCGAATGGGAATCCCTGACTATTTCATTGAACATGGAAGTGTTGACGAGCTACTTGAAGAAATAGGTTTAACGACTAAGACAGCTATGAAAAAGATTAAAATGATTACACCCAAAAAAGAAAAAAGGGCCTGACAATATGAAAGTAATGAAAGAAAGATTAGATGTATTACTAGTAGAACAAGGCTTAGCTGAAACGCGTGAAAAAGCTAAGCGTATGGTTATGGCAGGTCTTGTCTATGCAAATGAAGAGAGATACGAAAAGCCGGGAGAAAAAGTACCGGTTGATCTTGAATTAACGATTAAAGGGAAAGTAATGCCTTACGTTTCAAGAGGTGGCCTCAAACTAGAGAAGGCATTAAAAGAATTCGATTTACATGTGAATGGAAAAGTTCTCCTTGATATCGGTTCATCTACTGGAGGCTTTACTGATTGTGCTTTACAAAATGGTGCCGTCATGTCTTATGCGCTTGATGTAGGGTATAATCAACTAGCTTGGAAGCTTAGACAGGATGAAAGGGTTAAAGTAATGGAACGGACCAATTTCCGGTACGTCACTCCAGCCGATCTCGATGGGAAGATGCCAGACTTTGCAAGCATTGATGTTTCTTTTATCTCGCTCACGTTAATTTTACCGGTTCTAAAGACCTTGCTTGTACCCAAAAGCGACGTTGTAGCCCTAGTTAAACCGCAATTTGAAGCTGGGAAGGATCAAGTCGGCAAAAAGGGTATTGTTCGTGAACCCAAGATCCATAAAGAAGTGTTAAATAAAATAATTTCTTTTGCAAAAAAAGAAGGCTACGATATTAAGGATGCCTCCTTTTCTCCGATTACAGGTGGCGATGGAAATATTGAATTTTTGCTTCATTTATATTGGGAAGGGTCGAAAGTAGATGGAGACCTAATGCTCTCAAAAACGGTTGATGACATAGTTGGAGAAGCACATGCCCAGTTTAAAAAAGAATAAATAGAACTATGTATGGCTCCTTTAGCTGAATGGTTGGCTGAAGGAGCTTTTTCACTTTAGGAAGTGAAAGGCAAAAGGCCCTCGAATTATAGGGGGAGTTTACATTAAGAAATTTAAGAACAAAATATAGACATGTTATGTATTTTTGAGAAAAAGTTGTACAATTGCATAAAAATCCGATAACATTAATATTAGCGAGCATCCTATAGCGTCAAATCTGTACGCAAGGGACGTTGTTAAAGGCAAGATAGATGTTGTTTATAATGCGGAAGCAACGCCTGCTTGGCAGCTTGCTTAAACGCTTATATAACGGTTATTTACTAAATTAAATTAGCCACAGTCGAGAAGAGGTGCTTCTACTTATGAATAAGGGACAACGACATATAAAAATCAGGGAAATTATTACGAATAACGATATTGAAACTCAAGATGAGCTAGTTGAAGAACTGAAAATTGCTGGATACAATGTTACTCAGGCTACTGTATCAAGGGATATTAAAGAGCTCCACCTTGTTAAGGTCCCGTTAACAGACGGAAGGTATAAATACAGCTTACCAGCCGACCAACGCTTCAATCCACTTCAAAAATTAAAGAGAATGCTGATTGATGCTTTTGTTCGCATTGATGCGGCAAATAATTTGCTTGTTATGAAAATGCTCCCGGGAAATGCCCAGGCAATCTGTGCATTAATTGATAATTTAAATTGGCAAGAAATACTCGGAACAATCGGCGGCGATGACACATGTTTAATTATCTGCCGTTCTGAGGAAGATGCGAAGATCATTTCCGGCAAATTCTTGGACATGCTCTAATAATTTTGTGAGGTGACCTAGTTTGTTAACAGAACTTTCGATTAGGAATTTTGCGATCATTGACAGCTTGTCTGTTTCATTTGAAAAAGGCCTGACTGTATTGACCGGCGAAACAGGGGCAGGGAAATCCATTATCATAGATGCCGTTCATTTATTGGTTGGTGGCCGTGGTTCGGCAGAGTTCATTCGACATGGTGAGTCGAAGGCCGAAATAGAAGGGCTCTTTCAAATTGATGATGACAAACATCCGGTCTTTGCCAAGGCTGAAGAATTTGGCTTGGATATGAATGATGGGATGGCTATCCTCCGAAGAGATATCTCACTCAGCGGCAAGAGCGTCTGCCGGGTAAATGGAAAGCTCGTAACGATTGCAATTTTACGTGAGATAGGACGGACTTTGATAGATATACATGGTCAGCATGAACATCAGGAATTAATGGATGAACGACTCCACCTTCCTTTGCTTGACCAGTTCGGCGGCGAAAAAGTTGCTTCAGCTCTTGCCGAATATCAAAAGTTATTTAAACGGTATGAGACAGCTTCTAAACAACTGAATAGTTTAAGTCAAAATGAACAGCAAATGGTTCATCGTCTCGATTTAATCCAGTTTCAATTCGATGAAATTCAGAAAGCGGATTTGAAACTACGCGAAGATGAAGAATTGATGGAAGAACGGAAAAAAATTAATAATTTCGAAAAAATTCATGAAGCGTTGCAAACCAGCTATAATGCTTTAAATGGAGAACAACATGCAATTGATTGGCTATCCGTGGCCATGAATAACCTAGAAGAAGCAGCGGGTCTCGATGAGGGTTTAAAAAATAGCTCGGAAACTGTTTCAAATAGCTACTTCCTTCTCGAAGAAGCGGTCTCGATCATCCGAGATCAGTTAGATTCTTTGGATTATGATACAGAACGAGTCGAATTTATTGAAAGTCGCCTTAATGAAATAAATCAATTAAAACGTAAATACGGACGGACCATCGAGGAAATATTGGAGTATGGTGCTGGGATTGAAGAAGAAGTCGAAAAGCTTCAAAATCGGGAAACCCATATAGCGAAGCTTGAAAAAGAAATAAAATCTATTAAAGCTGATTTAATTGTTGAAGCAAAAAACCTGTCTGAACTTCGGCAAACATTCGCACAGCAGTTAACAAAGAAAATACATCAGGAATTAAAAGATTTATACATGGAAAAAACAATTTTCGAACCGCATTTTCTTCAAACAGCTTATACTTTCGATGAGTTATCAGACAGGGGAATTAATCAGTCGGGTCTGGATTCCATGGAGTTTTATATATCCACCAATCCAGGAGAGCCGTTAAAACCTCTTTCGAAAATTGCTTCTGGCGGAGAGTTATCTAGGATTATGTTGGCTTTGAAAAGTATTTTCTCCAAACATCAAGGCATTACTTCCATTATATTCGATGAGGTGGACACAGGTGTAAGCGGCAGGGTTGCACAATCTATTGCCGAAAAAATCTATAAAGTGGCAACGGGTTCCCAGGTACTTTGTATTTCACATTTACCACAGGTTGCGGCAATGGCAGATACCCATTTATTTATTGCAAAAAATGTTAGAGCAGGACGAACCAATACTTCGGTGAAGCCTCTTATAGAAAGTGAAAAAATAAAAGAAATTGGCAGGATGATCTCCGGTGTCGAGATTACGGATTTAACGAAGCAACATGCCAATGAATTAATTCAGCTAGCCAAAAGGTTGAAAATTACGTCTTGATACGGTCTTTATAAGAGTACTTACAACTAATCATAAGCATTCATTGTAAAGCTATCCAAAAACGGATAGCTTTTATTTTGTGCTTCTGTTATAAATGACTGTCATGAAGGCTAAATTAAAGGTGTAGCCATAAAGTGTCAGAGAGCGAGGAGAGTGAATGGATTGAAATTTGTATGGATTAACAGAATCATCGGTGGAATTCTCCTTGTTTCGCTATTAACATTAGGGTTATACCAGCCATCTCGTGAATATTTTTTAATTCCAAATCATCTTGTACTATTTGAAGGAAGTCAATATAGTATTTCCAAATCATTACCCGTTTCTGCAAAAGTTTCGGAATCCAGTGATGGGATTTCGCTTCATGATGAGCAAGCTTCAATCACGCTTGGTGCTGAGAAACCAGGTACAAATGAGGTATTACTTGATGTAGCAGGCTTGCCTGCTAAAAAGGTCGATATTAGGGTGTTAAAAGACTTTAAAGTTATGCCTGGAGGCCAATCTATTGGAGTAAAGCTTAATACTCTCGGGGTTCTCGTTGTAGGTCATCATCTAATTGATACTGATAAGGGAAAAAAATCACCAGGAGAAAAAGCGAAAATTGAAATCGGTGATATTATAACAGAAATCAATGGTCAGACGATAAAGAAGATGGGGGATGTAACCCCTTTTGTTCAGCAGGCAGGTGAAAAGGGAGAAGCGTTAAATATTGTTATCAACCGTGATAATAAAGTGCTTCACAGTATACTCTTGCCTCTAAAGGATAAGAATGAAGGAACTTACAAATTGGGCTTGTATATCCGCGATTCAGCGGCTGGAATTGGGACGATGACGTTTTATCACCCCGATTCGAAAAAATATGGAGCACTGGGGCATGTCATCTCGGATATGGATACAAAAAAGCCAATTGTTGTAAAGGATGGGCAGATTGTTCAATCGACTGTTACGTCCATCGAAAAGGGAAGCAATGGTGACCCAGGAGAAAAATTAGCACGTTTTTCTTCTAACAAAGAAAAAATAGGAAATATTAATCGTAATAGTCCCTTTGGGATTTTCGGGAAGTTAAATCAAGATTTCAAAAATGGAATTAGGGACAATGCCCTTCCAATAACTCTTTCTCACGAAGTAAAGGAAGGACCAGCAAAAATCCTTACTGTAGTGGATGGTTCTAAAGTAGAGGAATTTGATGTGGAAATAGTCAGTTCCATTCCACAAAAGTTCCCTGCAATTAAAGGAATGGTTTTAAAAGTGACAGATAAAGAATTGCTTCAAAAAACGGGTGGGATCGTTCAGGGTATGAGCGGTAGTCCTATCATACAAAATGGGAAATTAATCGGTGCAGTTACCCATGTATTTGTTAATGATCCTACAAGTGGGTATGGTGTCCATATCGAATGGATGTTAAACGAAGCCGGTATCAATATATACGACAAAGATAATTATGAAAAGGCAAGCTAAAGAGTCAGGGTATCCATTTGGATGCCCCTTTTTAATTTAATGGGCAATGTCGGACCATTCTATCTTCATTTTATAAGGAAAATAATCAGGTTTAAAAATGATTTCTTCAAAAATTGAGGTTTTTTTGAATTGATGTGATAAAATGATAACAAAATGAAGATTTTTCGACAATCTGTTTATTCGAATAGCAAACGAAGTCGAAAACAAGAGATATCCGGAGAATAATATTGAATTCCTTATATTTTTTCAAAAATAAAAGGAATTTAGTTTCCATTGTCGAAAAGTTCAATTACAATAGAATTTAGTCATATAGAAAAAAAGACCAATTGTAGTTGAGGAGGAAATCAAGCGTGAAAAAAATTAAGGTGTGCGTTGTAGACGATAATAGAGAACTTGTTGGCCTTCTGGAAGAATACATTTCAGCACAGGAAGACATGGAAGTAATTGGGGTTGCACATAACGGTCAAGATTGCCTGGGTATGTTAGAAAACGTAGACCCGGATATTTTGATTCTCGATATTATCATGCCTCATTTAGATGGGTTAGGTGTCCTTGAAAAACTTCGTGAAGTAAAACGGGGTGCAATGCCTAATGTAATTATGCTTACTGCATTTGGTCAAGAAGATGTTACGAAAAAAGCTGTTGATTTGGGTGCGTCTTACTTTATTCTAAAGCCATTTGATATGGAGAATCTGGCCAATCATATTCGTCAGGTGAGCGGCAAAGGACAGGCTGTATTGAAAAATCATAGTCAGTTTAGTTATCGTCCTCAAAATGAATCAAAGCCGAAAAACCTGGATGCTAGCATCACAAGCATAATTCACGAAATTGGAGTGCCTGCGCATATTAAAGGCTATTTATATTTAAGGGAAGCCATTTCAATGGTGTATAACGATATTGAACTATTAGGATCGATTACAAAGGTTCTATATCCGGACATTGCAAAAAAATACAATACAACCGCCAGCCGTGTTGAACGTGCCATCCGACATGCGATTGAAGTGGCTTGGAGCCGGGGGAATATTGAATCAATTTCATCTTTATTTGGTTATACCGTTAGCATGACTAAGGCAAAACCTACGAATTCCGAGTTCATTGCAATGGTTGCTGATAAGCTTCGTCTTGAGCATAAAGCTTCTTGACAGGGGTAGGGGGAGAACCGATTGTTGAGATTTAATATTTAACAATTGACCATATAAAGGCTAGAGCCGCTAAATATATATAGTAATTCTCCGTCTAGATGATAAGCAGACATGAAGAAGTTGCTTTGTGATTTTTTCTAATCAGCAACTTCATTATTTTTAACGCTGCCGATTACAAAAATTAAGCGCCTTTTATTTATTGGATTTTACAGGAAGAATCCAATAAATAAAAGGCGTTTTTGTTTGGGGTTCGTTATAGTCTCTTAGGAAGTAATCAGAGACAGTAACATCTTGCTACTTCATTTACTATCTGAATTATTAGTTAGTCAAATATGTATGTTTTTATTTTTTCTCTCAATTTTTAGATTATAATTAGGTATATATAATTATATTCACAAAGGGGAAATATATGATATATGAGAAAAATGAGTATTTTGTATTAGAATTGGAAAATGAAATAATTTATATTACTGTTTTTCAAAAGGGTTTTTCCATTCTGCATTTAAATCCTATTTTAATAAAATTTCCACAAATCCTACTGGAGAATTTTAATGACTTAAAGGATGCCCTTGCACAAGCAAGTGGAGCGAAAATTCAAATTGGAAAACAAAAACCGACCATAGAGTTGGATATAGCTGAAGATAAAATGTCAACTAGTGTCAAACTTAATTGTTCAAAAGAGTATCTGAAAGAGAATTATTCAGTAATTATGAACAATATTTTAAAGGAGCTTCAAAGGGAGAATATTTCAGAAGGGATTTTAATGCATATATTACAAAATGGACTTAGAATCAAAGATTCAATAGTTATCGCTAAGGGAATAGAACCGGTCCACGGAAAGGATGCGGTGGTTACCTATTTCAAACAATCGGAAAGAAAACCAGCGGTTCGAGAAGATGGAAAAGCCGATTATTATGACATGAGTTTTCTCGATGAAGTAAAAAGCGGTGATTGGTTAGGAGAAAAAGTCCCGCCAACAACTGGAAAGATGGGAAGGAGCATAACAGGAGAATTTGCATTGGCTAATAAAGGGAAGAATAAGAAACTACTTTATGATCGAACAACAGTTGCTGCTAATGAAGAAAATGGAAAGATTATTCTGAGAGCATTAATTAATGGAGTTGTGGAATTTAGAGGGGGAAAGATTGCTGTTGGTGATCACCTAGTCATTGAGGGAGATGTAGGTATTGAAACAGGGAATATCGAATTTGATGGAAGTGTGACCGTAAAAGGAACGATTATTGATAATTTTTCAGTAATAGCAACCAAGGATATTTCTATTTTAAGTGAGCTTGGGGTAAGTAATGTTAAAGAAATCAAGTCAAAAGTGGGTGATGTATTCATTAAAGGAGGCATTTTTGGTAAGGGTGTGTCGAAAATTTCTGCTGGAAGAAACATCTTTGTAAAGCATGCCAATGAATGTCATATAATCGCGGGTGAAAATATACATATTGGTTCTTATTCATTGGGAAGTTTTCTGAAAGCAAAAAATATCTTCACAGATGAAAAAAAAGGAAAGTTAATCGGCGGGGTAATTGAAGCACATGGAAAAGTGAGAGCGGCGGTCATTGGTAATCGAATGGAACGTAAAACGATAATTAATGTACAAGGATTTAACCGCGAAATCTTAAAAGAGGAATTGAATAAAACATTACTTCTATACAAATCCAAAATTCAAAACCTCGAATTAGTAAAGGAAAAGCTGGAAGTATATGATATGTTTGTAGGTCAATTGAATTTAGCACAAAATTATCAATATGAACAAACAAGGAGCCAACTTGAAAGCTTGACGGCTGAAATTTTTCAATTAGATGAAAAACGAAAGTCATTAATGGATACACTCGATTCAAAAGGAGACGGGGAAATTACCATTGCTCAAATGGCCTTTCCTGATACCCGATTACAAATTAAAAGTTTGGAAAAAAAATTAAATGAACTTACAAAAGGAACTTTTTATGCAGAAAATAATTACCTGCATTTCGATTAGTTTCTATTAAATAACCGTAGTGAAATAATTTTCTGTTTCTTTTCATAAAATTGGGGAAATAGCGATTTTAGGGAGAGGGGCAGATTTCATTATGACCTTAATCTTTGCTCATCGAGGATCAGCAGGAACCCATCCGGAAAATACGATGTCGGCTTTCAAAGAAGTCTGCCCGAGTTGGGGCGGACGGTATTGAAACGGATGTTCAGCTCTCGAAAGATGGTGAAGTAGTCATTATTCACGATGAAAAGCTTAATCGAACAACGAATGCCTCTGGGTTTGTGAAGGACCGGACTTTAATGGAGTTAAAAACTTTTAATGCGTCCAATAGTTATAAAGGGAAATTGGGTAATGAGAGAATTCCTACGCTTGAAGAATTATTGATATGGCTAAAGAATAATCAGCTTTTATGCATTATTGAATTGAAAAATACCCTCTTTCTATATCCAGGGTTAGAAGAGAAAGTCATTAGGCTCATTCGTAGCTACGAAATGGAAGAGAGGATAATCATTTCTTCTTTTAATCATTATAGTTTAGTTAATTGTCATCAACTGGCACCTGAAATAGAAACGGCACCGCTTTACCGAGATGGTCTGTTTATGCCGTGGATTTATGCCAAGGCAATAGGAGGAAGCGCTATTCATCCAAATATCAGAGCTGCCCCTGATATCATCATTCAATCGTCGATGTGTGCGGGTGTTCCTGTACGACCATATACCATTAATAAAGAATCAGATATGAAACGATTATACAGCTTGAGATGCAGCGCCATCATCACCGATTTTCCAGAGATAGCGAAGCGAGTCAGAGAAGAATTTGAATAGAGGTAAGAAAGAAGGTGTCCATGATTCATTCATGGCACCTTCTTTTGCGTTTTAAAATTTATTAAACCTGCTTTGTACCTTATTTTGTTTCCGATCCCGATGAAGAACGAATCCTGCTATAAAGGCTATCCCGCCAATTGTGATAAGCAGCCCAATTAAAAATTGTAGCCAAAGGACTGGGTAGGGGGGCTGTAAAATACCAAAGACCATGTCCCGCATTATTTTTATACCATAGGCAGCGAAGGCACCAGGAATAAAAAGAACTAAAAAAGCGATTAAACGTTTCATGCAGTCAAATCCCTTCCAAAAATTCCGTCTTTAAAAAATGATAAAGGATATAAGAAATTTGTCAAGTTTCGGGAACTTAGAAAAAGCCTGGAAGATGGTGACTATTTATAGTCGATACTAATATGGTAAAATGAGGGTATATAGTATGAAAAAAATTGCAGAGATAATAAAAATTGAGAAAAAAATAGCAAAATAAAAGGGGGAATGAAAATGCAAAAAGTCATGATAGTAGGAGGAGGAGTAGGGGGGACAACGGTGTTGAAGCTCCTTTCGGAAATCGAAGAATTCTCAATTGTTTGTATGGCAGATACGAACGAAGCTGCTGAAGGTATACTTGCTGCAAAAGAACGAGGGATTTCTACTGTATCAAATTGGAGCAGTGCGCTAGATAAAGGCTTAGACATTATTATTGATACAACAGGAAATCCGTCTGTCTTTAATAAGATAAAAAAAGATATGGATGATCAAACAATACTCATTCCAGGAATCGTCGCTCATATTCTTACCAACCTATTTGAAGAGAAAAATCGTCTTATAAATAAATTGGAGAATGCTTCAGCAAAAATGGACTTAATACTTAATACAACCAGTGACGGAATGATAGTCATCGATCACAATGGATATGTCATAATGTTTAACGATAGTGCGGAACGAGTATCGAATACAAAGCGTGAATCAGTGATTGGTAAGCATATTAAAGATATCATCCCTTCAAGTGGATTACTGAGAGTAATGGAAACTAAACAGAGGGAAGAAAATCGACGGATCACCCTCGAGAATGGGATGGATTTCATCACGACAAGAATCCCTTTAATGAATGCAGAGGAAGAAATTATAGGGGCATTTTCTATGTTTAAGGGTAAAACGGAAGCGGTACAATTAGCTGAACAGATTACTGATTTAAAAGAGATTCAGACGATGCTTGAAGCGATTATTCACTCAAGTGACGAAGCTATATCTGTCGTTGATGATCAAGGAAGGGGGCTTTTGATCAATCCAGCATATACAAGACTTACTGGTTTAACAAAGAATCAGGTGATTGGAAAGCCGGCTTCTATAGATATTTATGAAGGTGAAAGTATGCATATGAAGGTGCTTCAAACAAAAAAGCCGGTTCGTGGTGTCAATATGCGTGTCGGTCCAAAGCATAAGGAAGTAATTGTTAATGTTGCTCCGATTATTGTAGACGGACGTCTAAAAGGAAGTGTTGGGGTCATACATGATGTTTCAGAAATTCAAGCTTTAACTCACGAATTGAATCGAGCACGTCAAATTATTAGGACTTTGCAGGCCAAATACTCCTTTGATGATATAATTGGAGCTTCTGAAGAAATGAAGCTTCCGGTTGAACAGGCGAAATTATCTGCAAGAACCCCGGCCACTGTTTTGTTGAGAGGGGAATCAGGGACAGGCAAGGAGTTGTTTGCCCATGCTATCCATAATGCGAGCGATAGGAAATTTAATAAGTTTGTACGTGTAAACTGTGCGGCAATTTCTGAATCATTACTTGAAAGTGAACTGTTTGGTTATGAGGAAGGGGCCTTTACCGGTGCGATAAGAGGCGGGAAAATCGGTTATTTTGAAGAGGCAAATCAAGGAAGTATATTTTTGGATGAAATTGGTGAATTACCAGCTAACATTCAGGCAAAATTACTTCGAGTATTGCAGGAACAAGAAATCATCAGAGTTGGTGGAACAAAGCCTATTCCAATCAATGTCCGGGTAATAGCTGCTACTAATATTAATCTTGAACAAGCCATTGGTAATGGATTATTCCGGGAAGACCTATATTTCCGGTTAAATCGCATGCCCATTCTCATTACCCCGTTACGAAAACGAAAAGAAGATATGCGAGAATTAGCGGAGCATTTAATTAATAAAATCAATCAAGAATACGGACGGAGTATTGAAGGGATTACCGAAGCAGCCATCCATAAAATGCAAATCTATAATTGGCCAGGAAACGTAAGAGAGCTGGAAAATATTTTAGGGCGAGCGATTATCTTCATGAAATTAAATGAGACAATTATAGATATACAGCATATTCCGGATTTTATCGAGGCGATTCCATTAAAACAGGATAAAGTCGTGACAAAACCTTCTACCTACGTATTGGGGAAACCGCTCTCGGAAATAATAGATCAGTATGAAGCCGAAATTATTCAGCAAGCGATATATACTCACAAGGGAAATAAAACACTTACAGCTAGGGCCCTTGGAATTTCAGTAAGAAATTTATATTACAAGATGGAAAAGTTAGAACTGTGAAGTTATTTGCGTGCAAAATATTGCATTATGTGAAATAATTTGCGTATGATTTTAGAAAATATTCTAATGTAAATTGGTTCAACTTCTAACATGAAATATTTAAAAAATATGTAAAGGTTATTATTGGCCGCTTATTAACCGGAATATTCGTTTTTAGTAAAAAGATACCTTTTATTGGCATGTAATTTGCATATTGAATAGTACATGGGTTTCTTCCGGGAACCATTCTCCAAAGGGAAAAATATCATGAAATTAGCGGATATTATTTGCATGAACGAAGTAACCCAGTAAGAATGAGGAGTAATTGTCAGCCTCTCTTATCTGTCACTTAATAAAAACATCTAGGGAGGATTCTTTTATGGAAATTTTTAAATATCTTGAAAAATATGATTACGAACAACTTCTTTTCTGTCAGGATAAACAATCTGGATTAAAAGCGATTATTGCTATTCATGATACGACTTTAGGGCCTGCTCTTGGAGGCACGCGGATGTGGACGTATGCTACAGAAGAAGAAGCCATAGAAGATGCTTTAAGGCTTTCAAAAGGAATGACTTATAAGAACGCAGCCGCTGGCTTAAATTTAGGAGGAGGAAAAACGGTCATCATCGGCGATCCACGCAAGGATAAAAATGAAGAAATGTTCCGTGCATTCGGCAGATATATCCAAGGATTGAATGGTCGTTATATAACAGCTGAAGATGTTGGAACAACGGTTGAAGATATGGATCTCATTCACGAAGAAACAGACTTCGTGACAGGTATCTCCCCTGCATTCGGTTCTTCAGGTAACCCTTCACCTGTTACTGCTTACGGGGTATATCGGGGTATGAAAGCTGCAGCAAAAGAAGCATTCGGCACTGATTCTCTAGAAGGCAAGGTGATTGCAGTCCAAGGTGTCGGGAATGTAGCTTATAACTTATGCCGTCACCTTCATGAGGAGGGCGCTAAGCTGATTGTTACGGATATTAATAAAGAGAGTGTAGCCAGAGCAGTCGAATCCTTTGGTGCAACTGCCGTAAATCCTGATGAAATTTATGGTGTTCAATGTGATATTTATGCACCTTGTGCATTAGGTGCTGTAATAAACGATCAAACGATTAATCAAATCAAAGCTAAGGTCATTGCAGGTGCAGCTAATAATCAGTTAAAAGAACCTGTTCATGGTGACCAAATACATGAAAAAGGAATTGTGTATGCTCCTGATTATGTAATTAATGCAGGTGGAGTCATAAATGTGGCTGATGAGCTTTTAGGTTATAACCGGGAAAGAGCTCTTAAGAAAGTGGAAACGGTTTATGATACCATTGAACGAGTCATTGAGATTGCAAAACGTGATAATATCCCAACCTATAAAGCAGCTGATAGGATGGCAGAGGAGCGCATTGAACGTATGCGGAATTCACGGAGTCAATTTCTACAAAATGAAAAGCATATCTTAAATGGACGAAGATGATTTAAGTTGTAAAAGATATAGATTCCTGTGTTTTTTTTTGATAAACACAGGAATTTTCAACATTGATAACGTAATAAACATAGGGCAAGTAAAAACGGTAACAACTGTTTAATAGTGAGGAGGAGTGGTTTTGGCTGAAGAATTTGACCTTGTTATCCTAGGCGGAGGAACAGGCGGGTATGTGGCAGCAATTAGGGCTGCTCAATTAGGTTTGAAAACGGCTGTCGTGGAGAAAGGCAAACTCGGCGGGACGTGTCTACATAAAGGCTGTATCCCTTCAAAAGCGCTTTTAAGAAGTGCAGAAGTGTATCAGACTGCAGTGAAAAGTGAGGAATTCGGTATTGTCACCGGGGATGTTAATGTAGATTTCCTTAAGGTGCAGGACAGAAAAAATAAAATTGTTGATCAACTTTATAGAGGGGTTCAACACTTAATGAAACAAGGGAAGATAACGGTTTATGAAGGCTTAGGGCGTATACTTGGTCCATCTATATTTTCACCGATGCCCGGAACGATTTCCGTAGAAATGAATAATGGCAGTGAAAATGAAATGCTTATCCCTCAGAATATCATTATTGCTACCGGTTCACGCCCGAAGACATTACCCGGTTTACCTATTGATGGAGAATATGTACTTACGTCTGATGAAGCACTAAAGCTAGAGAGCTTGCCAAAATCAATTATTATTGTAGGCGGGGGTGTGATTGGTATTGAATGGGCCTCGATGCTGAATGATTTTGGTGTGGAAGTAACGGTTCTGGAATATGCAGATAGAATCATCCCGACTGAGGACCATGAGATTTCAAATGAAATGCTTCGTCTTCTAACGAAAAAAGGCGTCAAGTTTGTTACAGGGGCTAAGGTATTATCGGAAACGCTGAAAATAGAAGATTCGGTATCTATTTCTGCTGAAATAAAAGGAACCACCGAGGAATTCACAGCTGAAAAAATGCTGGTTTCCGTAGGCAGATCGGCAAATGTTGAAGGAATCGGCCTTGAAAATACAGAAATAGTGAAAGAAAAAGGTTTTATCGAAACCAATGAGTTCTTCCAAACTAAAGAAACACATATCTATGCAATCGGTGATTGTATCGGTGGTTTGCAGTTGGCACACGTTGCCTCCCATGAAGGTATTACAGCTGTTGAACATATGACAGGCAATAAACCTGAGCGTATAGATTATTCGCTTATTTCAAAATGTGTATATTCAAGTCCCGAAGCTGCAAGTGTTGGTTTGACAGAAGAACAGGCAAAAAAGGAAGGCTATGACCTTAAAACAGGAAAGTTTCCGTTCAGGGCAGTAGGTAAGGCCCTCGTTTTCGGGGAAGCAGATGGTTTTGTCAAAATCATTGCAGACAAAAAAACGAATGATATCTTAGGCGTTCACATGATTGGACCACATGTAACCGATATGATTTCTGAAGCAGGTCTTGCAAAAGTACTAGATGCGACACCTTGGGAAGTAGCAAAAACGATTCATCCACATCCAAGTCTTTCTGAAGCAATCGGCGAGGCAGCGTTAGCAGTCGATGGACTTGCCATTCATTCATAAAGAATAAGGTCAGGAGGTTTTATGATGGTAGAAAAACGTCATGAACAATTAGGCTTAAATGAGGAAACAGTTTTAGATATGTACCGGACAATGCTTTTGTCCCGTAGGATTGATGAGCGGATGTGGCTGTTGAACCGTTCCGGGAAAATCCCCTTTGTAATTTCTTGTCAGGGACAGGAGGCAGCTCAGGTTGGGGCTGCGTTTGCATTGGATCGTCAAAAGGACTATGTATTACCCTATTACCGAGATGTTGGAGTGGTTCTGACATTTGGAATGACCGCAAAGGACTTGATGCTTTCAGGATTTGCAAAAGAGGAAGATCCCAATTCTGGTGGACGGCAAATGCCAGGTCATTTTGGCCAGAAGAAAAACCGAATTGTCACTGGGTCTTCCCCTGTAACGACTCAGGTTCCCCATGCAGTGGGAATTGCCCTTGCCGGGAAGATGGAAGGGAAGGATCTAGTTACATTCGTCACATTTGGAGAGGGTTCATCCAACCAGGGAGATTTTCATGAAGGAGCAAATTTTGCAGGTGTGCATAAGCTTCCGGTCATCTTTATGTGTGAAAATAATAAATATGCGATTTCTGTTCCTATTTCGAAACAACTTTCCTGTGAAAATGTTTCGGATCGGGCGATTGGCTATGGTATGCCTGGAATAACTGTGGATGGCAATGACCCATTAGAAGTATACGAAGCGGTTAAAGAAGCGGCAGACCGTGCTCGCAGGGGCGAGGGACCCACTTTGATTGAAACGGTTTCGTATAGGCTCACCCCTCATTCAAGTGATGATGATGACAGAAGCTACCGAACTGCGGACGAAGTGGCAGAAGCGAAGACAAAGGATTCCATCAAGACCTTTGGAGCGTATTTAAAGGAAACAGGAATTATGGATGATGCGCTTGAAAAACAAATGAATGATGAAGTGATGGTAATAGTCAACGAAGCAACTGACTATGCCGAAAATGCTCCATATCCGAAGGCTGAAAGTGCTATGAATCATGTGTATGCACAAAAGTAAGGGGGTAATAGAATGCCAGTGATTTCTTATATAGATGCCGTTACAATGGCAATGAGGGAAGAGATGGAAAGAGATTCTCGTGTGTTTGTACTGGGAGAAGATGTAGGGAAAAAAGGTGGGGTCTTCAAAGCTACTAATGGATTATACGACCAATTTGGTGAAGCCAGAGTTATTGATACTCCCCTAGCTGAATCAGCAATTGCAGGAGTTGGAATTGGAGCCGCTATGTATGGTCTTCGGCCGATAGCTGAAATGCAATTTGCTGATTTTATCATGCCGGCTGTAAACCAAATTGTCTCAGAAGCGGCCAAAATTAGATACCGTTCTAATAATGATTGGAGCTGTCCTATCGTCATACGTGCACCTTATGGGGGAGGGATTCATGGAGCCCTATATCATTCGCAATCTGTTGAAGCTCTCTTTGCAAATCAACCGGGCTTGAAAATTGTCATGCCCTCCACTCCCTATGATGTAAAAGGGTTGCTTAAAGCAGCCATTCGAGATGAAGATCCAGTGCTTTTCTTTGAACATAAACGCGCTTACCGCTTGATTAAAGGTGAGGTACCAACTGAAGATTATGTACTTCCCATTGGCAAAGCCGATGTGAAAAGAGAAGGGGAAGACATCACGGTCATATCCTATGGTCTTTGTGTGCATTTTGCACTCCAGGCAGCAGAAAAATTAGCTGCAGATGGTATATCTGCTCATATTCTGGACTTGCGAACCGTGTACCCATTAGATAAGGAAGCTATCATTGAAGCGGCTTCTAGAACGGGGAAAGTCTTACTGGTTACAGAGGATAATAAAGAAGGAAGCATTATGAGTGAGGTCGCAGCCATCATTGCCGAACATTGCCTATTTGATTTGGATGCTCCGATTAAACGGTTAGCCGGTCCTGATATTCCTGCCATGCCATATGCTCCTACGATGGAAAAACATTTTATGGTGAATCCAGATAAAGTGGAAAAAGCGATGAGAGAACTGGCTGAGTTTTAATGACTGATAAGTAGGAGGAACAAATCATGGCTACGGAACTAATGAAAATGCCTCAACTAGGTGAAAGTGTCACAGAGGGAACTATCAGTAAATGGCTTGTTAAGCCAGGGGATCGTGTCACTAAATATGACCCGCTTGCTGAAGTGATGACAGACAAAGTAAATGCTGAGGTTCCTTCTTCCTTTACCGGTATCATTAAGGAATTGAAAGCAGACGAAAATCAAACGTTGGCAGTAGGAGAAGTTATTTGCTCGATTGAAGTTGAAACGGTAAAAGCAGAAAAAACGGAAGGTCAAGCAGAGTCATATAGTGAGAAAAATGATTCAAATGAAACAAGGGATGTTCACACATCTAGTGAAGCACCAGGGAAAACCCGCTTTTCACCAGCTGTATTAAAACTCTCTCAGGAACATGGAATTGACCTTTCCAAAGTAAAAGGTACAGGAAGTGAGGGACGGATTACCCGTAAAGATTTACTGAAACTTCTTGAATCCGGTACTCTTCCTAAAGCTGATGCTCCTTCCGCTATTCCCGAATCCGTTCGCGAAGAGACTATCTCACCAGTCACTCAGCGAGCTAGTACAGAAATCATAATTCCGACTGCGACTGGGGACAGGGAAATACCCGTTACCGGGGTGAGGAAAGCGATTGCTTCCAATATGTTAAAAAGTAAGCATGAAATTCCTCATGCTTGGACGATGGTAGAAGTTGACGCAAGCAACATGGTAAAGTTACGTGATTCACTAAAAACCGATTTTAAACAAAAAGAAGGCTACAACTTAACTTACTTTGCATTCTTTGTAAAAGCAGTTGCTCAAGCTCTTACGGAATTTCCGGAAATCAACTCGATGTGGGCAGGAGATAAAATCATTCAAAAGAAAGAAATCAATATTTCAATAGCCGTTGCCACAGAAGATGCCTTATTTGTACCTGTCATAAAAAATGCAGATGAAAAATCAATTAAAGGTATTGCTAGGGAGATAAAAGAACTTGCATCTAAAGTGAAGGCAGGTAAATTAAAATCGGAGGACATGCAAGGAGGTACGTTCACTGTAAATAACACTGGTTCATTCGGTTCCGTCCAATCCATGGGAATTATTAATTATCCACAGGCAGCTATTCTACAAGTCGAAACAATAGTAAAACGGCCGGTGATTATTAACGACATGATTGCGGTCCGTGACATGGTAAACCTTTGTTTGTCACTAGACCATCGTGTATTGGACGGACTGGTATGCGGCCGATTCCTTGCAAGAGTTAAAGAAATCATCGAAAAGATTACCGAAGACAATACATCTATTTACTAGAATAAGGGAAGAAGGAGGAAGAGCCTAGAAGGTTTCTTCCTTTTTTTCTGTGCTTCATTACTTGTTTATTAATAAATTTTTATTGGAAAATAGAAAAACATCGACAAAATTTTTATTTTTGCTTATTATTTTATAGAGAGCTGTTCTAATACACAGCTAACTGTACTTCAATAGAAATGGTATAGACTTTCTATACAACAGACTGTACTAATTTCTATTAGCTTAAATTTCAAGAAAAATATGGTAGAATGTTATTATAATTCAGATTATTAGATGGGAGGGCGGTTTTCTTATTAACTGACTGAGCGTTCGGTCTCCGTTATTAAGGGATAGAGCGATTCGGGTAGTAAACGATAAGAAAGCGATTACAGATGGAACTGAAAGATGTAAAAAACATAACCTTTCCTAAACCTTCGTTAGAAGAGTGGAAAGAAGCTACAGAAGTCAGTTTAAAAGGTAAAAGTGTTGAAAAATTAAAAACATATACATATGAGGGTATTACTTTAAATCCACTCTATACAGAAAAGGAGGATTCAGCAGCAAAAACAGCAGAATTACCGGGATTTTTTCCATTTACTCGCGGAATTACTCCGACAGGTTATTATGAACAACCTTGGCTTGTCGTTCAGCCTGTAAGCGGTATCACAGCAGATGAGGCAAATGAAAAGATGCAAGCGGCATTTAAGCGCGGTCAAAATGTCGTTGCATACCCGGCTCGTTTACTTGCTGAGGGGGCAAGAATTGAAAAATTGTTTAATAATATCCCGTTAAAGGAACTCCCAGTGTTCATTGACCTTAAGGGGAAACAAAAAGAATTTTTCCCACAAATCAAAGCTGTTGCGGATCTGCAAAAAGCCCAGTTGAAAGGTGTGCTGGCAGAGGATCCAATTGCAGAATGGCTTATTGGTGGTCAGCTCCCAGAAGATACAGACCAATATTTTGCTGAATGGATAAAAACAGTTCAAGATTATCAAAAAGTTGGACCAAATTTAAAGACAGTTCTGGTTAATACTGCTGTATTCCATAATGGCGGGGCCAATGCTGTTCAAGAGATTGCTTACGGATTGGCTGTAGCTGTCCAATATGTATTGGAAGGTCAAAAACAAGGGCTTTCTATATCTGAGATTACAGAAAAAATCGTATTTTCTTTTGCAGTTGACTCCAATTACTTTATGTCAATTGCGAAGCTGAGAGCGGCTAGGCGACTTTGGGCTGGTCTTGCTGAAGCCTTTGATACAGCTCCACATCATTTTAAAATGGCAATACACGCTGTAACGTCCGAATTGACAGAAACCCTATATGATCAGCACGTCAACATTCTTCGTACCACCAATCAAGCTTTTGCTGCTGCGATTGGAGGAATTCAATATTTGCAAATTCATCCATTTAATCATGCATTCGGGGAATCTGATGATTTTTCAGAAAGAATCGCACGAAATACACACTTGATATTAAAAGAAGAAACGAATATTACGACAGTGGTCGATCCTGCAGGCGGTTCTTGGTATGTAGAGCAATTGACGGATGAACTGGCTGAAAAAGCGTGGATGAAGTTCCTTGAAATCGATACAGCTGGTGGAATTTTTGAAGCAATTAAGCACGGCTCCTTACAGGCAGATTTAGTTGAAGTTTACCAAGGAAGAATTCAAAATGCTGCGTTAAGAAAAGAAAGTATTATCGGAACGAATGTATATCCGAATCCCGCAGATAAGATCAAAACTCCAACACAAGAAAAACAGGTGTCATATATGGTTGTAGAGAAGCCAGTGGAGATTACACCAATTACGTTGGAGCGCATTTCAGTCCAATTCGAACAGTTAAGATTACGGAGTGAAACTTTTAAACAACGTAGTGGAGAAGCCCCGAAAATCGGATTAATTAATTTAAAAGAACTTAAATCCTACAAACCTCGTGCTGATTTTGTTAAGGGGCTAGTTGCAGCAGGGGGCATTGAAACAGTAGAAAGTGCAGGCTGTCAATCAATCCAGGATGCAGTCGATTACGTAGCATCAACAAATCTTCCCATCTATTGTGTTTGTGGCAGTGATAATGAATACTCGGAATTAGCAAAAACGACAATCAAAGAAATTAAAAAGCAGTTCCCTGAAATTAATCTTTATATAGCCGGTAAGCAGACAGAAGAATTGGAAATCTCACTAAGTGAAGCCGGAGTTAAAGAATTTATCCATGTTAAAACGAATGCTGTAGCAATTTTGATAGAATTACTACAAGCGCTAGGGGTGAACTAAGATGAAAAAACCGAATTTTTCTACCATAAATCCTGCTAAGGCTGAGATAAAAGGAACGGTTGAAGCATGGAGAAAAGAAGCCGAGATAGCAGTTGAACAAAATATTGACGACCTTTTGTTTGAAACGAATGAACAAATAAGGGTTAAACCGCTTTATGTCAAAGAAGATAATCACAAGTTGGAGCATATGGAAAGTGTGCCAGGTATTGCTCCGTTTACAAGAGGGCCATATCCTTCCATGTACGTTAATCGCCCTTGGACCGTCCGGCAGTATGCAGGCTTTTCGACAGCTGAGGAATCCAATGCGTTTTACCGACGTAATCTAGCGATGGGGCAAAAGGGTCTCTCAGTTGCCTTCGATTTAGCTACTCACCGTGGCTATGACTCAGACCATCCGCGTGTTGTCGGTGATGTTGGAAAAGCGGGAGTTGCAATTGACTCCATTCTTGATATGAAAATCTTGTTCGACGGAATTCCGCTTGATCAAATGTCAGTATCGATGACGATGAATGGTGCGGTATTACCTATTCTGGCTTTTTATATTGTGACAGCTGAAGAGCAAGGGGTTACACAGGATAAACTTTCAGGTACGATTCAAAATGACATTTTAAAGGAATATATGGTTCGGAATACGTATATCTATCCACCTGAGATGTCGATGAAAATTATAGCTGATATTTTTGAGTATACATCCAAATATATGCCTAAATTTAATTCGATCTCCATTTCCGGTTATCATTTGCAAGAAGCAGGTGCTCCGGCGGACATCGAGCTCGCCTATACGTTGGCTGATGGACTTGAGTATGCACGTACAGGAATGAAAGCCGGAATCGATATCGATAAATTTGCACCACGTCTTTCATTCTTCTGGGCTGTAGGAATGAACTACTTCATGGAAGTAGCGAAAATGAGGGCGGGCCGTTTTATTTGGTCAAAACTAATGAAACAATTTGAACCGAAAAATAAAAAAGCAATGGCATTGAGAACCCATTCTCAAACCTCAGGATGGAGCCTTTCTGAGCAGGATCCGTTTAACAATGTCGCACGGACTTTGATTGAAGCACATGCGGCTGCACTTGGTCATACACAATCCCTGCATACGAACGCATTAGATGAGGCGATTGCCTTGCCAACTGATTTCTCGGCTCGTATTGCTCGTAATACACAGCTTTATCTGCAGGAGGAAACAGGAATTACAAAGGTTATTGATCCATGGGCGGGTTCATATTACGTTGAGTCGCTCACTAATGAATTAATTGAACGGGCTTGGGCTCATATCGAAGAAATCGAAGGGCTTGGCGGGATGGCTAAGGCAATTGAAACTGGTCTTCCAAAAATGAGAATCGAAGAAGCGGCAGCGAAACGTCAGGCTAAAATTGACTCTCAAGATGAAACAATCGTTGGCGTCAATAAATATCGTCTGAAAAAAGAAGATCCGATTGAAATACTGGAAATTGATAATACGGCAGTTCGCGAAAGTCAGCTAAAGCGTTTGAGCGAATTAAAAGCGAACCGTGATCAGGCTATGGTCGATGAAGCTCTTCAAGCGCTAACTCTGGCTGCTAGAACAGGTGAAGGCAACATGCTTGAATTAGCTGTGCAGGCTACCCGCGTACGGGCTTCGCTTGGTGAAATTTCTGATGCTATCGAAGACGTGGCTGGACGTCACAAAGCAACAATCCGTTCTATCAGTGGTGTATATAGCTCTGCTTATTCAAAAGAAGCAGAGATTGAGGAAGTCGTCCAAATGACAGAAGAATTCCTTGAAAATGAAGGAAGAAGACCACGGTTACTGATGGCTAAAATGGGTCAGGACGGACATGACCGTGGAGCGAAAGTAGTCGGAACAGGTTTTGCTGATTTAGGCTATGATGTTGATATAGGACCGCTATTTCAAACGCCAGAAGAAACTGCGCTTCAAGCCGTTGAAAATGATGTTCATGTTGTCGGTATGAGTTCGCTTGCTGCCGGCCATAAAACATTGTTGCCACAGCTGATGTCAGAATTAAAAAAATTAGGTCGTGAAGATATTATTGTCATCGTCGGCGGTGTTATTCCTGCGCAGGATTATGATTATTTAATGCAAAATGGTGCTTCTGCCATTTTTGGTCCTGGTACAGTCATTCCTCAGGCAGCGAAAAAAGTGCTTCAGGAAATATACAATCGCCTCGGATATGAGGAAGTGGCGCAGTAATGAGTGAAGACAAGAAGCCGGAATGGGTCGATCTCAACAATCAGGAAGGTTTTGCTTCTTCATTAAAGCCAGGTGTGGAATTAGCAGCCAGCCATAATAAAGCTTCGAAAAACAAATTCGTCAAAAAGCACAATGTAAAGATTTCGATCCCTGAACTTAAAGAAGGTATCATAAAAGGCGAAAGAGCAAAGCTTGCTAAAGGGATTACACTGGTAGAAAGTAATGCTCCCCACCACTTTGATTTGGCACAAGAATTATTGCATTCTATTTTGCCTCATACAGGGAACTCGCTTCGCATCGGGATATCTGGCGTACCGGGTGCCGGAAAGAGTACATTTATCGAGACGTTTGGTAACTATTTATGTGATAGGGGTTATATGGTGGCAGTCCTGGCTGTCGATCCGAGTTCCTCAATCAATGGAGGAAGTATACTTGGGGACAAGACGAGGATGGAGGAGCTTGCACGAAATCCTCGTGCCTTCATCAGGCCATCCCCATCGGAAGGAACCTTGGGCGGGGTTCACCGTAAAACGAGGGAAACGATGTTGCTCTGTGAGGCGGCAGGATTTGATGTCATATTGATAGAAACAGTAGGTGTTGGTCAGAGTGAAGCAATTGTCCGGAGCATGGTCGACTTTTTCATGTTGCTTGTCCTTACAGGTGCAGGGGATGAATTACAGGGCATGAAAAAAGGGATTATGGAACTTGTAGATGGAATTGTGGTCAATAAAGCAGATGGTGAGAACATTCCGCTTGCGATTAGAACAAAGTCAGAATACAGTAGAATTTTGCATTTCCTTCAGCCTGCAACCAAAGGATGGGCAGGAAAAGCATACACTTGTTCTTCAGTAACTGGTAAAGGGATTCCCGAGCTTTGGGATGTGCTACAGGAGTTCTCTGATACAACGAATGAGTCAGGTGTTTTTCAAGAGCGGAGAAGGATGCAATCTAAAGAATGGTTATATTCATTAATTGATCACCAACTCAAAACGATGTTCTATAAAAATGAAACCGTTAAAGGTCTGCTTCCTGTGCTCGAAAACCAGGTAATGTCCGGGAATAAAACCGTTACTACTGCTGTTCAGCAAGCATTTCAATCTTTCACGGATACTTTTAAGTCAAATTAAAAAAGAAAAGGATGGGGCATAAATGCTACGCATAATGCCCCATCCTTTTGTAGATGAAATTATCTTGTTGTAAACTATATGATTCCCGCTTCTTTTTCGTTTAAACATGTTAGTTCTGTGCTTTCTGTTGTTTTACAAGGTAAATATATTGAATCAAGATGAGGCAATTGTTATGATAGGATTGAAGAGAAAACTTGGAAGGAGCACATACTATGAATATGGATTTCAATTTTTTAATGAACGACGTGGTCAAACAAGCTCGCGATGAGATTAAGACTGCTGGATATACAGAACTGACTACCCCTGAGGAAGTAGAAGAAGTTTTTGCACAAAAAGGAACGACTCTTGTTATGGTCAACTCTGTTTGTGGATGTGCAGGAGGGATTGCTAGACCGGCTGCAGCTCATGCCATTCATAATGATAAGCGCCCTGATCAGCTTGTAACTGTTTTTGCTGGTCAAGATAAAGAAGCAACGGAGAAGGCCCGTGATTATTTCGAAGGTTATCCACCGTCTTCACCATCATTTGCTCTACTGAAGGATGGAAAAATCATTACGATGATAGAACGTCATGAAATCGAAGGGCATCATCCAATGTCTGTTGTCGAAAAATTGCAAGATTACTTCGATCAATATTGCGAAGAAGTGTAAGTTACTTTTTTGTAAGCTAACTTACAAGGATGAAATCCGCCAATTTGGCGGGTTTTTTTATTCATTATTCTGCATAATTAAGGAACTTTTAGGATAAAAGATAGATAAGGCAAACAGATATGCTTTAAATGAAGTAAATGTATGAAAAATAAAATTAGTTATGAGAATATTCTAAAAAATAAATCTATTTTTAACGTTATTGAATAATTACTAGAGTGTGTTAAAATACATATTAGTGTATGAATATTAGTTAATCAAATTAATTAATAATTTAACAAAAACTAAATTTAATACCAAGAGAATTGAAAATATCATTTTGGAGGAATAATAATGAAGTTGAAAAAGCAGTTAGCATTGTTGCTTACTTCTGTTTTATTAGTAGGTATTTTAGCAGCATGCGGAACATCAGAGAAAAAAGATACTAACACAGCTGATAATAAAGACAAAAAAGTTCTAGTAATGGGAACCTCTGCGGATTATCCGCCTTTTGAATATGTTGAAACTTCGAAAAGCGATGAAATAAAAGGATTTGACATTGATATCGCTAAGGCCATCGGTAAAAAATTAGGTTATGAGGTTGAAGTGAAGGATATTGACTTTAATAGCCTTGTACCGGCACTTGAAAATAAATCAATCGATTTTGTTATCTCTGGAATGACTCCGACAGCTAAACGTGAGCAATCAGTCGATTTTAGTGACATTTACTATACAGCTAAAAACATGATTGTTACGACAAAAGACAGTAAGATTAAAACCGTTGAAGATTTAAAAGGGAAAACGGTAGGCGTACAGCTTGCGTCCATCCAAGAGACATTGGCAACTGACTTGAATAAAAATAAAGATATCGGGATGAAAGTTGAAAAACGAAATAGGATTCCAGAAGTTGTTCAAGAAATGTCTTCAGGACGTTTTGATGCAGTAATAATGGAAGATACTGTGGCTAAGGGCTATTTAAAGGACAATAAAGATTTAGTAGGCTATGTGATCGAGTCTGGTGAAGAGGATGCTGGTTCAGCAATTGCTTTCCAAAAAGGGAGCAAGTTAACAGAAGAATTTAATACTGAATTGAAAAAAATGCTAGAAAATGGTGAAATGGAAAAATTAATACTAAAATGGTTTGGCGGCAGCGAAACTGAATAATACAGAGAGATGAAAAGCGTTCAGAAGCATTTAGTATGCCTTCTGAACGTTTTTCCGCGCTTTATTGTTTTTGAAAATGAAGCAAGAAGGGCCTAGGTACTGGCCTTCATAAGAGAGGATGAATGGAGTGAATCTGGATTTTGAGACGATTAGGCCGTCCCTTCCATATATTATGGAGGGAATACCGACTACTTTAAAGGTTGTAGCGGTTGCGGCTGTCATCGGTTTTATATTGGGGATATTATTATCAATACTGAAAATCAGTAGAATTAAGCCATTAAATTGGATTGCTGACTTTTATACATCGATTTTCCGCGGTACACCATTAGTCCTGCAATTGATGCTTATTTATTTTGGTTCACCACAAATATTAGGAATTCAAATCGAAGCATTTCAAGCAGCATTCTTAGCTTTCGGCTTAAACTCTGCCGCATATATCTCAGAGATAATCAGGGGAGGTATATTAGCGGTTGATAAAGGTCAGCGTGAGGCTGCGCTTGCACTTGGGGTGCCCTATTCTAGCATGATGCTTAACATTATTCTGCCGCAGGCGATCAAGAATATCTTGCCATCTCTTGTGAACGAATTGATTTCTTTAACAAAGGAATCTGCAGTTGTTACAATTATTGGATTAGGAGATATTATGCGCCGTTCTTATATTGTCGGCGGTGAGACATATAAATTCTTCGAGCCGATTTTATTTGCCGGTCTCATTTATTATGTGATGGTAATGGTTCTTACCATCTTAGGCAAAGTAATTGAAAGGAGAATGAGACGCAGTGATTAAAATTGATAAACTAAAAAAAAATTATGGTAAGCTCGAAGTATTAAAGGGGATTAGCACCGAGATAGGACAGGGTGAAGTGTTAGCGATTATCGGTCCTTCTGGTTCAGGAAAATCAACTTTCTTACGATGTATCAATATGCTTGAGACACCAACTGATGGCCAAATTTGGTTTAAGGATCAAAGTATTACTGAAAAAAAGACCAACATAATGAAAGTCCGTGAAAATGTAGGGATGGTATTTCAGCATTTTCATTTATTCCCTCATAAAACCGTGCTAGAGAATTTGACATACGCGCCTATGAAGGTGAAAAAATTATCGAAGGCAGAAGCGGTAAATCAAGCTCGTGAGCTTTTGAAAAAAGTCGGGTTGGCTGATAAAGAATCGTCTTATCCTAACCGTCTATCCGGTGGACAAAAACAAAGGGTCGCTATTGCTCGCGCATTGGCGATGAACCCGGAAGTAATGCTTTTTGATGAGCCTACTTCAGCACTTGATCCTGAGATGGTAAAAGAAGTACTCGACGTTATGAAGTCGCTTGCTCATACAGGGATGACTATGCTGATTGTAACGCATGAAATGGGGTTTGCTAAAGAAGTGGCCGATCGTGTACTTTTCTTAGACGAAGGCCTGCTTGTTGAAGAAAGTGCTCCTGAAGAGTTCTTTTCCAATCCGAAAAGTCAGCGTGCAAAAGACTTTTTAGAAAAAGTTTTATAAGCCAAAGTATTCGTATATAATTATAAAAAAAGGTAACTTTTGGTTACCTTTTTTATTTTATCCATATAATGTATTTTTGAGAAAATGTATTTTTAAAAATTGAAAATTTTCGTTCTAAGGACTGTAAAATTATCTGAATTGCTGATAGTATTATAATAGATAGTGAAAGAGCCAGGTGATACATAACAATGTTTAAAATCGGATACAGAACGATTAAAACTGCTTTGGGGGCAACCTTGGCAATTATTATTGCACAAATGCTTAACCTGGATCATTTTTCGGCAGCGGGAATCATTACGATTTTATGCATACAAGTTACAAAAAAGAAATCGGTGTATGCCTCCTGGCATCGATTTTTGGCTTGTATAATCGCAATGGTTTATTCCACCCTATTGTTTCAGTTTATTGCCTTCCATCCATTGATAATAGGATTGATTCTTTTGATTTTCATTCCAACTACAGTTGCTTTGAAGATTAATGAAGGGATTGTAACGAGCAGCGTCATTATCATGCATCTATATGGGTCGGGTGACATTTCTTTTGCTCTTCTGATTAATGAAACGATATTAATCGCCGTAGGAGTAGGGGTAGCGCTTGTCATGAATCTGTACATGCCTAGTCTTGATGAGAAACTGCTTGCCTATCAGGAAAAAATTGAAACTAATTTTAGTGCGATTTTGATGGGGATTGTTCGCTATTTACGGGATAATGATCACACCTGGGATGGAAAGGAAATTACAGAAACAGCTAATCTTCTTAATCAAGCAAAAAGCCTTGCTTTCCGAGACGTTGAAAATCATTTTTTAAGGGAAGAAGACCTTTATTACCATTATTTCAAGATGCGTGAAAAGCAATTTGAAATAATTGAGCGGATTCTTCCTTTAGTTACAAATATTCCTCTGATAGTTAAGCAAAGCGGGATAGTGGCTGATTTTATAGAAGATCTTGCAGAAAATGTTCACCCGCAAAATACAGCCATACTTTATCTGAAGAAGCTTGAAGAAATGGAGATATTTTTTAGGGGAATGGAACTTCCGCTAACCCGAGAAGAGTTTGAATCAAGGGCCGCGTTACTGCAGCTCATGAAGGAAATGGAGCGCTACTTATTGCTTAAGCATTCCTTCAAGGGATTACCTAAGCCGACCAATAATCGAATGAAAAAGAGGCACTTGGCTTAAACTAAGCAAAAAAGTAAAGGAATTGATAGAAATGAAATGCATCCTTTCTTTATTGCTTATCCTGTCTATGTTGCCACTTCAGGTACAGGCTCAACCTGTTAAGACCGGTGACCCGTTTATAATCATCAATAAAGCTAACAACAAATTGGCCTTTATCGATGATAACGCGGTTCAGGAGATACTACCGGTCGGCACAGGAAAGAGTCAAGAATTGACACCTGAAGGATTATTTACGGTTAAGGTCAAAGCGGTTAATCCCTATTATCGAAAAAAGAATATTCCGGGTGGCGACCCTAGGAATCCACTTGGATCAAGGTGGATTGGATTTGACGCACGAAATACCGATGGCAGAATTTATGGGATACATGGTACAAATCAACCTGCATCAGTTGGAAAATATATTTCAAATGGCTGCGTACGAATGCATAAATCCGATGTAGAGCGTTTGTATGAAAAAGTCCCGATTGGATCAAAGGTGTTAATTACTATATCAAACGAGGATTTTAAAACATTGGCAAAAAAATATGGAGCCATTAAATAAAGAAGAGGGAAGCTTTTGGCTCCCCTCTCCCTTCCGGATATCTATTACAAAAGAAATGCGATACCTGATAATAAGGTCGTTAATATCATCGAGATAAGCATTAAATACACAACGATCTTTCTTATTTTTTTATTTCTCATTATGCTCTCTCCTCAAAACAGTTTGATTAATATTATTTTAACTTGAACATTTAGTAGAAACAAGCAAAAGTATAATGTTCTCATTATTCCGAAAGTTAAAGGCTTTTTCAACCAGATTAGTAGAATTTTAATAGAGGTGTCTAATAGTACATAGCAAAAGGGGTTTATTTGAATGATTAAAAATATCGATCATATCGGCATAGCTGTTAAGTCACTTGATGAAGCTTTGCCGCTTTACACTGATACGCTAAAGTTGGAGCTCGAAGGAATTGAGACAGTAGAAAGCCAAGGCGTTAAAGTGGCCTTTATCTTAGCAGGAAATACTCGTTTAGAGTTGTTGGAAGCGTTGTCACCAGAAAGCCCAATTGCCAAATTTATCGAAAAACGCGGTGAAGGTATTCATCACGTTGCCCTAGGTGTAGAACATATCGAAGATCGGATTAAAGAAATTAAAGAATCAGGCATTCGGATGATTGATGATACCTCAAGAAAAGGAGCGCACCATGCTGATGTTGCTTTCGTTCACCCTAAATCAACAGCGGGTGTATTATATGAGCTTTGTGAAAGAGCTGAATCAAAGGAGGAGCAGAAATGACAGATATATATGAAACAATTAATGACTTGTACGACAGACGCCGGAAAGTAGAACTAGGTGGCGGTGAAGAAAGAATCGATAAGCAGCATGAGAAGGGTAAACTTACAGCAAGGGAAAGAATTGAACTTTTAGTGGACCCAGGCACGTTCATTGAACTAAATCCTTTTATCAAACACCGTAATACTAATTTTGGTATGGAAAAGGCAGAAGGGCCAGGAGAAGGGGTTGTCACTGGTTACGGAAAAGTCAATGGGCGCGATATTTATTTGTTCTCACAAGACTTTACCGTATTTGGTGGAGCACTAGGGGAAATGCATGCTCTGAAAATTGCCAATGTTATGGATTTGGCAGCAGAAAATGGAGCCCCGTTCATTGGTTTAAACGATTCTGGTGGAGCGCGTATTCAAGAAGGAGTAGTTTCTCTGGACGGATATGGTCAGATTTTCTATCGTAACTCTATATATTCAGGGGTTATTCCACAAATTTCTGTTATTATGGGGCCTTGTGCTGGTGGAGCAGTATATTCTCCAGCGATAACGGACTTCGTCTTCATGGTTGAAAAAACGAGTCAGATGTTCATTACAGGACCAAAAGTTATTGAAACGGTTACAGGCGAAAAGATTTCATCTGAAGGATTAGGTGGGGCAACAGTACATAACACAATAAGTGGCAATGCTCATTTCAAGGGAGCTTCAGAGGAACAAGTTTTAGAGGATGTTAGACGTCTTCTAAGTTATCTGCCACAAAACAATGAAGAAAAGCCACCAGTTTTGGAGGCAGACGATGAAGATGACTACCGTCCAGACTTAACGGATGTTGTTCCATATGAAGGGATTCGTCCATATGATGTTCGTAAAGTATTGGAGCAAGTTGTCGATGATGGTTCGTTCATGGAAGTACAAGCTGGATTTGCGAAAAACATTGTGGTCGGTCTGGCACGTATTAAAGGAAAAGTGGTGGGACTTGTCTGTAACCAGCCAAAAGTATTAGCAGGAGGGCTGGATATTGATTCATCTGATAAAGCTGCCCGTTTTATTCGTTTCTGTGATTCGTTTAACATTCCATTAATTACGTTTGAAGACGTTTCTGGCTTCTTTCCTGGTGTTAAACAAGAACACGGTGGCATAATTCGTCACGGAGCAAAGCTGCTATATGCGTATTCTGAAGCAACAGTGCCAAAATTGACAATCATTCTCCGTAAAGCATACGGCGGCGCCTACGTGGCTCTTAATAGTAAATCAATCGGTGCGGACCTTACGTTTGCATGGCCTAATGCTGAAATTGCGGTTATGGGATCTGCTGGAGCAGCGAATATCATTTTTGCCCGTGAAATTCAAAATAGTGAAGACCCGGAAGCAACTCGTGCAGATAAAATTGAAGAATACCGTGAGAAATTTGCCAATCCATATGTAGCTGCAAGTCTTGGGATGGTAGATGACGTTATTGATCCTCGAGAAACCAGGATCAAGATTATTCAATCTCTTGAAATGCTACGCAACAAAAAAGAAACTCGACCATGGAAAAAACACGGAAATATTCCGTTGTGATTCTAACTTGTAAGGAGCCCAAAACAAATCTGTTTTGGGCTTCTTTTTGGCGAAGTTAAGTATGAAGTAGTAAATAACTTATCATAGATCCGTGTCCTCCTCTGCATTCGATAGTTCAATTTGATCTATCGACATGTAAGAAGACACAAACAATTTTAATGAAGGCTCTTTTTTCGGATTATTTGCCGGGTTACCACTTTTAGAAGTATACTTAAAGAGGAAAACTTTTTTGGAGGTTTTATTTTATGATTAATGAAGAACGTTTGGTTAGCGAATTTATGGAATTAGTACAAATTGATTCTGAAACAAAAAATGAAGCCGCAATTGCCAAAGTGTTGAAAGAAAAATTCACGGCACTTGGTGTAAATGTTTTTGAAGATGATACAACGGCAGTTACTGGCCATGGGGCAGGTAATTTAGTTTGTACTCTAAAAGGTACCAAAGAGGGCGTAGATACCATTTATTTCACGTCTCATATGGATACGGTTGTGCCTGGGAACGGAATCAAGCCTTCCATTAAAGATGGATACATAGTGTCAGACGGAACGACTATTTTAGGAGCGGATGACAAAGCTGGATTAGCGGTTATGTTAGAAACGCTTAAAGTGATTAAAGAACAGAATATCGAACATGGAACGATTGAATTCATTATTACTGTTGGTGAAGAATCAGGGTTAGTTGGGGCAAAAGCACTAGATCGCTCTCTTGTGACGGCCAAATTTGGTTTTGCACTCGATAGTGATGGAAAAGTAGGAAATGTTGTGGTTGCCGCACCTACTCAGGCTAAAGTTTCAGCTGTAATTTTAGGTAAGACAGCTCATGCTGGTGTTGCTCCTGAAAAAGGCGTTTCAGCGATTACGATTGCTGCCAAGGCAATTTCAAGAATGCCCCTAGGCCGTATCGATGATGAAACAACAGCCAACATCGGACGTTTCCAAGGCGGACAGCAAACCAATATTGTTTGCGACCATGTTGAAATCTTAGCAGAAGCAAGGTCCTTAATTCCTGAAAAAATGGAAAAACAGGTAGCAAGAATGAAAGAGGCATTCGAGACCGCAGCCATCGAAATGGGTGGACGGGCCGAAGTAGAGGTCAACGTCATGTATCCTGGCTTTAAATATGGAGCTGGTGATCATGTAGTCGAAATCGCGAGAAAAGCAGCAGAGAATATCGGACGTCCATGCGAGTTAGTTAAAAGTGGCGGTGGAAGTGATGCGAATGTGATTGCAGGATTTGGAATTCCTACTGTCAATCTAGCTGTAGGCTATGAAGATATTCATACTACGAATGAGAGAATTCCTGTTGAAGAATTAACGAAGCTTGCTGAAATGGTAGTCAGTATCATTAAGGAAGTTGCTGGGGAATAGTAATCACGCTTAAAACCATTGATTGAAATAAATCAGGTGCTATTTCCAGGTAAACCTGAGTCGGACATGCATGAACAGAGATGGGGATTGCGATAAGGACAGATGGCCTGTCCATAGGACTTGTTGTGCAAGCAGCTCGATGAAATACTTGTTTTACAGACTTACCTAATGAACAAATCGGTTTATTAGGCAATCAAAAAACTGGATATATGCAGGGGGTTGCCAGAATAGGTAACCTTTTGATTACAATCATTGATTCGCAAATATTCGTATCATCTCTAGAAGGCGTTCAAGTATTGCAGGAATATATCTACAGTCATCAATAATATGATGGCTGTTTTTCTTGGAGTAGAAGTATCATTTCACTTTGGTTACCAAGGATAAATATGGGTACCTTAAAAGAAATAGAAATAGTTATTTTTAATTGACCCTATTATACGGTATTTTTTCTTGTACAAGGATGTGACGGTCACATGAAGGACATGTATCCCAAAAATGGCAGGGTCATTCTCCATGTAGACATGAATAGTTTCTATGCTTCAGTGGAAATGTCCTATGATGTTTCATTGAAAGGTAAGCCGCTTGCCATAGCCGGTAATGTAGAGGAAAGAAGAGGCATCATCGTCACGTGCAGCTATGAAGCAAGAAAATTCGGCGTTAAAACGACTATGCCTATTTGGCAGGCGAAAAAACTTTGCCCTCAATTAATTATTCGGAAACCGAATTTTGAACGTTATCGAAAAGCATCACTGGCTATTTTTGAGGTATTGCGACAATATACAGAGATGGTTGAACCGGTTTCCATCGATGAAGGGTATCTGGATATTAGCGAATGCGTCGAATTAGGTTCGCCTCTAGAAATTGCCAAAAGCATTCAGGAAAGAATTTATAAAACGATGGACCTTCCTTGTAGCATCGGCATTGCCCCTAATAAATTTTTGGCCAAAACTGCCTCTGATATGAAAAAGCCAATGGGCATCACCGTGTTAAGGAAAAGAGATATTTCTAAGAAGCTTTGGCCTTTACAAGTGGGCGAAATGCATGGCATCGGCAGTAAGACATCGGAAAAACTTCACTCCATCGGTATTATGACAATAGGGGACCTTGCTCATGCTCACGATAGGCAACTGAAGCAACTGCTTGGAATCAATGGCGCCCGTTTAAAGGATAGAGCAAATGGTATCGATCCTCGGGTTGTTGATCCGGAAGCCATTTTTGATCATAAAAGCATTGGAAATTCGACAACTCTCCCACATGATTCTACTAATCAAAAGGAACTGATTGGGATATTGGAAAAGCTTTCAGAAAAGGTTGCTGTCCGATTAAAAAATAAACGTCTGCTTGGTCAGAAAATTGGTGTGACGATCCGCTATAAAGACCGTCGCACCATTACCAGAAGTAGAACAGTTCCTAATCCAGTTTTTGAAAAAGCGGATATTTTGAATAGAGCTGTTGACCTGTTTTTGAAAAATTGGAATGGGGAAGGAATTAGGCTTCTTGGTGTTACTGCGTATGATGTTATTGAAAAAGAATCGGCCTTCAAACAGCTTGATATATTTTCCTTTCAAGAAGACGCCGAAAAAGAACCTTTGTACGAAGCGATGGAACACTTGCAAAATAAGTACGGAGAAAATATTATTAAAAAGGGATTATCCTTGAAAAACCGTTCGATCGGAACAGACACAAGCTTCAGCAAAGATTTCTTTGAACAATCAAGGAGGAAGAATCCTTCTGATGACAAAGATTAGCTTATAAGTTGTGTAAAGATATAGAGAAGGGAAAGATAACCATGAAAAAACAACAGATTGGCGTTATCGGACTAGCCGTAATGGGTAAGAATCTTGCATTTAATATTGAAAGCAGAGGATATTCAATTTCCGTCTATAATCGCTCAGGATCAAAAACAGACGAAATGATGAATGAAGCAGAAGGTAAAAATGTATTTGCAGCGTATACCCTAGAAGAATTCGTGAATTCTCTGGAAACACCTCGCAAAATTTTATTGATGGTTAAAGCTGGTGCTGCAACTGATGCTACAATCGAACAATTAAAACCACTGCTTGAAAAAGGCGATATCGTCATTGATGGTGGAAATACGTTCTTTAAGGACACTCAGCGCCGTAACGAGGAATTAAGCCAGCTAGGTATTCATTTCATCGGTACGGGTGTCTCAGGAGGGGAAGAAGGAGCTTTAACAGGTCCTTCAATCATGCCTGGCGGTCAAAAAGAAGCATATGAACTTGTTGCACCAATTTTGAAGGATATTTCGGCTAAAGTAGATGGCGATGCTTGCTGTACATATATCGGACCAGATGGAGCCGGACATTATGTTAAGATGGTGCATAATGGAATTGAATATGGAGACATGCAGTTGATTTCCGAATCTTATTTCCTTTTGAAAAACCTTCTTGGTCTGACTGCTGAAGAATTCCATGAAGTGTTTACAGAATGGAATAAAGGAGAGCTTGATAGCTATTTAATCGAAATTACTGCTGATATTTTCAAAAAATATGATGATGAAACCGGCAAGCCAATGGTCGATATCATTTTAGATAAAGCAGGCCAAAAAGGAACAGGGAAATGGACAAGCCAAAGTGCCCTTGACCTTGGGGTTCCGCTTCCAATCATCACGGAATCTGTATTTGCGCGGTTTATCTCAGCAATCAAGGAAGAGCGTGTAGAAGCGAGCAAAATCCTTCGTGGACCAAAAGCTGAGTCATTTACTGGTGATAAAAAGGCATTGATTGAAAGTATTCGGAAAGCTCTTTATATGAGTAAAATTTGTTCATATGCACAAGGCTTTGCCCAAATGAAGGCAGCATCCGAAGAAAATAACTGGGATCTCCAATATGGAGAAATCGCAATGATCTTCCGTGGGGGCTGTATCATTCGTGCACAATTCCTACAAAAAATCAAAGAAGCGTACGATCGTAAAGCGAACTTGAACAATCTGCTTCTTGATCCTTATTTCCAAGGTATTGTCGAAAGCTATCAAGGTGCTTTACGTGAGGTAGTATCTACAGCAGTTATGAATGGAATTCCTGTTCCATGCTTGTCATCTGCACTTGCTTATTTTGACAGTTATCGTACAGAAACGCTACCAGCAAACCTGATTCAAGCTCAACGCGACTATTTTGGTGCACATACGTATCAACGTATCGATAAAGAAGGAACTTTCCATACAGAATGGATGGAAAAATAAATGAAAGTAGCCGGCTTAAAAAGGGAGATTTCCTTTTTAAGTCGGTTTTTTTGGCCTTTTAACGCCAATGCAGTTTGGTCACTTTGCCATTTAAGCCACTTCCTCCTCACATAGAACATGAAAAGGGGTGTACGAATTAAAGCATGTGGAGGAAATATGGTGAATAAAATTTTTATATATTGGCTGGAGAAAGGATAAAATGGTAATGTTATACTGGTAATAAATAGGGCCTTTGCATTTTCTTTTTTGATAAAAAACATAGTATTATATATGTCATTCAATCTTGTTCTTTAGGTTTAAACACCTGCAATATAAGGAATGGTTAGTAAAGTCTAATGAAGATCGAAGGATACAGTATGACGTTAAGAGAGAGAGAAGGAGCGGGTAACTGTGTATATCATTTGGGTGGCTTTAGCTATAATGTTATTTTTTATTGCCTTTGAATTTGGTGTATCATTTTGGCTTAATTCAGAAACAGATAAAGAAATGTCGAAATCCAAGGAAATGATTCATACTATCCGAGCGAAATTAGTCAGGAAGAGTGCCTCATGAATAGAGAAGAGGATGCAGATTCACTGCATCCTCTTTATTATTTAATTAATCATTTTTCTTTTCTGATTTCTCGATTTGCCACCAAATATGTCCATCTTCGGCTAGAAGCTCATCGGATGCAAGGGGGCCTGTCGATCCTGCTTCATAATTAGGGAACGATTCTTCTTTAGTATTTTCCCATGCATTAGAAATGGTGTCGACAAACTTCCATGAAAGGGCCACTTCGTCCCAGTGTGTGAAGTTTGTAGCATCTCCACGCATGCTGTCAAACAATAGCTTCTCATAGGCTTCAGGAGAGTTAATATGTTCAATTCCTTTGTTGGAGACGGTAAGCTTCACAGGCTTCGTATTCGACGTTGTCCCAGATTTTTTAACATTTAAGTATAGAGTGATTCCTTCATCAGGCTGGATATGAATAACCAGAAGATTCGGGTTCAAGGTTTCTTCCGTTTTATAATACAGATTCATTGGAATATCTTTAAATTGGACGACAATTTTTGTTGATTTTACATCCATTCTCTTACCTGTTCGGATATAAAAGGGAACACCGGCCCAACGGAAGTTATCAATCATCAATTTACCTGCAACATAGGTTTCTGTGTTGGAATCTGGATTTACGTTCAATTCATCGCGATAAGCCGAAAGTGTTTGTGCGCCTACTTTACCGCTGCCATATTGACCACGGACAAAGTATTGATTGACTTCTTCCACTTTCATTGGCCGTAGCGAACGCAGTGCTCGTACCTTTTCGCTACGCACCTCTTCTGTTGTCAAAGCAATCGGAGGTTCCATAGCAAGTAGGGCAACCATCTGCAGCAGATGGTTTTGGACCATATCTCTAAGGGCACCGCTGGTTTCATAGTAACGACCCCGTTCTTCAACCCCTAGCGTTTCGCTTGATGTAACTTGAATGTTAGAAATATAGCGGTTATTCCAAAGCGGTTCAAAGAGAGCATTGGAAAAACGAATGACTTCAATATTCTGAACCATTTCTTTTCCTAGGTAATGATCGATTCGATAGATTTCATCTTCCGCGAAAGCGGTACGAATTTGCTCATTCAATATTTGTGCTGTTTCGAAACTGTGTCCAAACGGCTTTTCTATGACAAGACGCTTATAGCCAGTCGTATCAGTTAAGCCTTGTGCTTTAATCTGCTCGGCAATTGTCCCGAAAAACTCCGGTGCCATCGCTAAATAAAAGATTCTATTACCTTCTAATTGATACTGTCCGTCTAAATTTTCAGCAAAACCTTTTAACTGCAAATACGATTCAGAGCTCGTTACATCATGAGAATGATAATGGAAATGGGAAATGAATTCATCGACTCTTTCTTCCGCATGTCCGAACGTAAGGATGGATTCTTTAACACTTGATTGAAACTCCTCGGTGGACAATGGTCTTCTTGCTACACCAACGACCGCAAATTTGTTGATTTTCTGTTTTTGAAATAGTCGATATATGGAAGGAAACAGTTTCCGTTTCGCTAAATCTCCGGTAGCACCAAAAATCATGATTAATGCTGTGGGTTTATTGTTTTCTGTCATGTTAAAACCTCAACTTTCCGTTAATTCCGTCGTATGAAGTTGGAATTTCTGTATATGTACCAATTTCTAATTTTACGGTTAGCTTACCCTCAAAGCAATCAATTTGCGCATTTTTTCTCATATTTCATGAAAAGATTAAAATGGCTCTAGTTTTAAAAGAGTCATAAATGAAAGAGCACCTTTGTTATGCTATAGTTAAATTATAAAGTTTTTGCAACGGAGGTAGGAATGTGGATTTTGTTTTATTAGGTACAGGCGCTGGTGTTCCGGCAAAAGCGCGTAATGTGACGGCAATCGCTCTTCAATTATTGGAAGAACGAGGAACGGTTTGGTTATTCGATTGTGGGGAAGCAACACAGCATCAAATTTTAAAAACGGCAGTTAAACCGCGTAAAATAGAAAAAATTTTTATTACCCATTTACATGGTGACCATATCTTTGGGCTTCCTGGTTTGTTAAGTAGCAGGTCTTTTCAGGGCGGGGTAGAAAAATTGACTGTGTATGGCCCAAAGGGTATTGATGCCTATATTACGACAAGCTTACAAGTCAGTGGCACTCATTTAAAATATCCATTAGAAATTATTGAAATAGAGGAAGGCATAGTGTTTGAGGACGAGCAGTTTACAGTGACTGCTTTGTCTCTTGATCACGGTATTTATAGTGTCGGTTACCGAATTGTAGAGAAAGACCGTCCAGGAAGCTTACTTGTAGATCAGTTGCTTCAGGAAGGTGTGAAGCCGGGACCTCTTTTTAAAGCGTTGAAAAACGGTGAAATGGTCCGACTCGATGATGGTCGCGTCTTGAATGGAAAAGATTATCTTGGTGATCCTCAAAAAGGTCGGATAATCACAGTTCTTGGTGATACAAGAGTATGCAGTAATGCCCTTATTCTTGCTGAATCTGCGGATTTTCTTGTTCATGAAGCTACCTTTTCGGCAGAAGAAACTGAAATGGCATCGGCCTATTTTCATTCGACCACCGTGCAGGCTGCAGAAACGGCGATGAAAGCAGGAGCTAAGCAGCTAATTCTTACTCATATTAGTTCTCGCTATACTCTCGAGGATTCGGAACGGCTAAAAGAGGAAAGTAAGGCAATTTTCGCAAACACGATAATGGCAGAAGATTTAATGGCGATTAAAATTCCCTTATATGTAGAGGAATAGAGAAGCTGAAATCAAAGCGATTGTTTGATATAATAATTCAATTGTTTATTGGATATACAAAGGAGTGTAAAAAATGACTGACCAAAGCAATCTACATACTAAGGCAATGGATTTTCTTTTAAAAACAAGCCGGACTTTTTTCATTCCAATCAGCTACCTTCCAAAGGGATTACAGGAAGCCATTGGAGCTGCTTACCTTTGCATGCGGGCTATCGATGAAATTGAAGACCATCCCGAATTACCTGCCGATAGTAAGATTTCCCTATTACAGACTATCAGTGAGCTGCTTAAGACTGATGATTATAGTGAAAAGGGACTTCAGACCTTGTTTGAACCGTATAAGGACGATTTACCTGAAGTGACCTTGCTTCTTTCGGATTGGATTCAATATTGTCCGCCTAGTGCGACCGCAAAAGTCTTGGGCTCGACACAGGAAATGGCCGAAGGCATGGCAAAGTGGGTTGCGAAGGACTGGCAGATACACAATAAGGAAGAACTTGATGATTACACATATTATGTTGCTGGTTTAGTTGGAGTCATGCTATCTGATATTTGGAACTGGTATGATGGAACTGAAACAGATCGTGATCTTGCTATTGCATTTGGCCGTGGACTTCAAACTGTTAATATTCTTCGAAACCGTGAGGAAGATGCAGAGCGCGGTGTTAACTTTTATCCAGATGGTTGGGGTTTCGACGAGATGCTTGCCTATACGGAACATAATCTTGCATTAGCTGATACGTATATAGCAGAGATTGAAACAAAGGAAATTATCCAATTCTGTAAAATACCATTAGAATTGGCAAAAGCTACTTTAAAAGCCTTGAAAGAAGGAAAAGAAAAAATCGACCGGGCGACTGTTACCAAAATTGTTAACCAAGTCGTCGAACACTGACATTTTAGTATCGTCGCTGTGAAAGTAATAATAACTTTCACAGCAGACTTTTTTATTGTTTTAAACATAAAAACTTGTAAAATTCTAAAAAGTTAAAAAATATATTGATATAATTGAGAATAAACGATTATAATTTAGTAAATAAAAGCGTAAGAGTCGCCATCGTAGAAAGGCAGAATCTTAAAATAAGAAAAAAGCGGGGGGAAAATATGAAGAAGAAATTATATTCGACTGCAGCAATGACCTTAGTAGCGGGATTATTACTGGCAGGCTGTGGAAATGACAAAGCGAATGATACTGCGAAAAATGAAAGCGGTAAGGATACCTTCAATATTGGGGTAACACAAATCGTTCAGCATGATTCACTTGATCAAGCATATGAAGGGTTTCAGGCTGCATTGAAGGATAGTGACATCAATTCCAAGTATAATCTTCAGGTCGCACAAGGGGATCAAAACAACAGTCAGACGATTGCCAATAACTTCGTTGGGGATAAAGTGGATTTGATTTTTGCTAATTCGACTCCAAGTGCATTAAGTGCTTTAAATGCAACAAAGGATATTCCTATTGTATTTACATCTGTAACGGATCCAGTCGCAGCGGAACTTGTTACATCCATGGAGAAACCAGGTGGAAATGTGACGGGTACGACGGATTCTCATCCGGAAGCGATTGCAAAGTCTATGAAATTTCTAGCAGAAGAACTTGGCGCCAAAACAATTGGGACCGTTTATAATACAGGGGAACAAAATTCGGTCGTCCAAATAAAAAACGTAAAAGCGGAAGCAAAAAAAGCCGGATTAAAAGTCGTGGAAGCATCTGTCTCGACTTCTGCTGAGGTCAAACAGGCAGCAGAATCATTAATCGGGAAAGCAGATGCTTTCTATATCATTACTGATAATACAGTAGTCTCGGCATTGGAATCAGTCATTTCGGTGGCGAATGATCAAGATATTCCATTATTTGTTGGTGAACTTGATTCTGTGAAAGCTGGTGGTTTTGCAGCCTATGGCTTCAGTTACTATGATATTGGCTATGAGGCAGGGCAAAAAGCGGTTGAAATCTTAAAGGATGGTAAGAAACCGGGAGACATCGCCGTTCAATATCCACAAAAGTTGAAATTGGTTATTAATGAAACAGCAGCAAAAGGTATGGGTGTTGAAATAAAAGAAGAATGGAAAGCAGATGCTGAGTTTGTAAAATAAACTCTGCTTTAGTTCAGGGAAGGAAGAAAAAAATGTTCTCAGCCTTATTCAACTCTTTTGAGTCGGGAATGATTTATGCGATTATGGCACTTGGTGTCTATTTAACATTTAGGATTCTCGACTTCCCGGATATGACAGTGGAAGGTAGTTTTGTGACAGGGGCCTCTGTTGCCGCTATTATGATTGTTAACGGTTTCTCGCCGATTGTAGCCACGTTTTGTGCCATGGTTGCCGGGTTTATCGCAGGGACGATGACGGGACTGCTGCATACGAAAGGGAAAATTAATCCACTTCTTGCAGGAATTTTAATGATGATTGCCTTATATTCTATCAATTTAAGAATTATGGGTGCATCGAACATTCCGTTGCTTTCTCAAACAACAATTATCACGAATATTCAGGATGCTTGGGCTGGCACTGGGTTGGACAATATGTTGAATGGTCTATTATCAATCATGGGCGCTGGTGATAGTTTGCCAAAAACATGGGCTATTTTAATTGTGATGCTTATTGTAGCTGTAATTATTCAGGCTGGAATGTCTGCATTTTTAAAAACGGAAATTGGTCTTGCACTACGTGCGACAGGTGACAATGAAGCCATGGTTAAGAGTTTTTCCGCCCATACGGGTAATATGAAGATTTTAGGACTCGCAATTGGAAATGCACTTGTTGCTTTCTCTGGATCTTTAGTTGCTCAATATAACGGTTTTAGTGATATTGGGATGGGGATTGGAATCATTGTCATTGGATTGGCATCCGTCATTATTGGGGAAGCGTTATTTGGTGCAAAAACGATTGCGCGGGCGACGCTTGCAGTTATTGGTGGAGCGATTATATACCGAATCGTCGTTACTTTGGCACTTCGTGTAGAGTTCCTTGATACGGGTGATGTTAAATTAATTACCGCGCTTATCGTGGTTGGAGCCCTTGTTATTCCAAAAATTTCTGATAAACAAAAAGAAAAAAGCCGTAAGAAAAAGCGTCTCAAAGAATTACAGATGCGTCATATCGAGACTTTATCGAAGGGGGGATAAGAATTTGCTGCAACTAAATCAGATTTATAAGGTCTTCAATGAAGGCACACCGGATGAGAAGCTGGCCCTTGGAAATCTTGAATTGCAAATGACAAAGGGGGAATTTGTAACGGTCATTGGCAGTAACGGCGCAGGCAAATCGACGTTGATGAATATGATATCCGGTAAGATTCTCCCTGATGCCGGTGAAGTCATCATTGATGGCGAAAATGTGTCGACAATTGAGGAGCATGCTCGTGCAAAAATGATTGGCCGTGTTTTTCAAGATCCGATGCTTGGTACAGCCCCGCATATGACCATTGAGGAAAATATGGCCATTGCCTATGGCAGAACTAATAGAAGAGGCTTTGGCTTTGGGGTGACAAAAAAAAGGAAAGCACTTTTTAAAGAAAGTTTGAGTACGCTTCATTTAGGCTTAGAAAATCGAATGAGTGCAAAAGTCGGATTATTATCGGGAGGGGAGCGCCAGGCATTATCATTGCTGATGGCCACCTTTACCGATCCTAAAATCCTGCTTCTAGATGAACATACAGCTGCTCTCGATCCCTCTAGAGCAGAGCTCGTTACAAATCTGACGAAGGAAATCGTTGAAAAAAACCAGTTAACAACACTTATGGTGACTCATAATATGCAGCAGGCAATAGATCTTGGAAATTCATTAATCATGATGGATAAAGGTCAAATCATTTTTGAAGCAAGGGGCGTCGAAAAGCAGGAGCTTACCGTTGAAAAACTGCTGAACGAATTCCAGCGTATTAAAGGTGAAAAAATGCTCAACGACCGTGCTGTGCTTATTTAAATGATGAAAAGGCCCGGCCCTTAGGTGAAAGTTTAACCTTGGGGCCGCGGCCTTTTTATATTTGAGGTAATTACTAGCTCGGGTTCTTGAACTATTTCTGCATTCGAAGAGTCATGGGCTAAAGGATGTACATCGAGGTCTAATGGTATTTGTATGATCTTAAATTTGCAGGTAGAAGAAGGAAGGCTATCATATTCTTTGGTATTAATCGTTGACGGCTGTGCTCTTCGAAGTAGAATCACGTTCAGTTATTTCCAAAAATCGTTTTCATGAATGGCCATTTCTTCGTTTTTTTAGTGGCAGCCGTTTCTTCAGCAGCCAGAAAATAATCGATTGGCGGAACTTTTTTTGTTTCTAACTCTTCAATACGTGCTTCAAGCTTCTTAACGAGTTTTTGTAGGTCTTCCATATCGCTTCTGTGCTGTAAAATTTGATAGGAGACAACGTCATCAGCTTTTGTCTTTAGTCCATTTTCAAGCCTAACAATCCTTTCTATCATTCGATCATGTTCTTTATTCGTTTCGGAATGTTGTTTCTGTACTGTTGCCTTTCTAATCTTTTTCTCTGATATGCTGACCTTTTGGAGAATGATTCCTTCGTTCAGCTGATCTTGGACTTTTCTCAATAATGCAATGTCATCGTCTGAAAACTGATAGTGTCCGAGCTGATTTCGTTCTACCTCCATATTCAATTGGGTAACCCAGCGTTGAATCGTACTATGGGAAACGTTCAGTAACCGGGCAACTGCACTTGTATTCATCGAAATTCCCCCTTTTGTGTGTAGAATTCTAGATGGAAGAGGCAATTCCTTTACAGGTGACAAAACAAGTAATCATTCGGCAAAGAAAGTGAATTTCCTACGTAATTTGCATCCATATGGATTATTAAAGGAATCACTTCGGCATTTTATGCTCCTTTTTTAAAGGCTGATAAAGAATGGATTTTGTTATAGAGCTATTTTAGTAACAGTGATGAAGTGATAAAAAAGGAAAAAAATCCTAAGTGTCGAACTATCATATGAAGAAAGAAAATGGGGGGGACAAGTATGAACAGAATAAACCTTATTACTTTAGGGGTTAGAGATATTAATAAATCTCTAAGATTTTATAGGGATGGATTAGGATTCCATACACCATGTAAAGAGGACAATCCTGCTGTTGTTTTTTTTAATAATGCAGGAACAAAACTTGCTTTATATCCTATAGAAGAGTTAGCAAAAGACATTAATGAGAAAGAACAGCCTAAACGGAATGGATTTTCAGGTGTTACTTTTGCTTATAACGCTAAATCAATTGAAGAAGTTGATGACATTATTAAAAAGGCTGAAAAGGCTGGAGGAATAATCGAGAAATTACCACAACGTGTTTTTTGGGGAGGATATAGCGGCTATTTTTCAGACCTCGATGGTTACTATTGGGAAGTTGCGTATTCGGAGGATTGGAGTTTTGATGAAGCAGATATGCTGATTATTAAGTAATAGTTATCAACAATTGAGGGGAATTGGTCCCTTTTTGCTGAGATAATAAAAAACAACGTTTTAGTGTTTCTCTTGTTCTGGTAAATTCCTTAACAGGTACTAGCTCCCTACATAAATAGGCTGTTGGCTTAACACTTCCGATTAGGGGGTGTAAGTCAACAGCCTATTATGATGTGCTTTTTACTGCGGTACTACATACTTGGCGAGCTCTTTGCTAATTTGATTACCCATCCGCTTAGATTGCTCGGTCGCTTCTTCAACACAGGCAATGAACGCTTCCTGAACTTGATGCGCTTGAAGTGCTTTCAAACCGGCTTCTGTGGTTCCGCCCGGTGATGTTACTTCCTTTCGAAGCACGGCAGGAGTTTTCGGTGATTTCTGCAACATCTCAGCCGCACCTATCAGTGTCTGAAGGATTAATTGCTTCGCAGTTTCAGAATCGAGCCCTATTGATTCTGCTGACTTTTCTAATGCCTCGACCAAGTAATAAATATAAGCGGGGCCGCTCCCAGATAAGCCTGTTACGGCATCGAGCTGCGTTTCTTCAACAATGGAAACCGATCCTACCGTTTCAAAAAGGGTAATCGCTGTTTGTAATTGTACTTCGTCTGTATGACTATTCGCTGCAAGAGCCGTTGCTGATCTTCCGACAGCTGCCGATGTATTAGGCATAGCGCGGACGATGGAGACCTGCTTATCGGCAATTCCTTCTAAACTAGTTGTATGAACCCCTGCCACAACGGAAATGAACAGCATTTCTTCGTGAATGTATTCTTTTATTGATTGCATCGTTTCTAAAATATCTTTCGGCTTCACTGCTAGTACGACTAGATTTGCATCTTGTAGTAATTGCTGCAGTGACCTTGTTGCAGTCACACCGTATTGCTTCTTTAAATAATCAAATCGTTCATCATTTGATTTATTTGTAACAAAAATATTTTCTGAGTCAATTACCTGTTGAGTGACCAATCCCGAAATGATTGCTTCCGCCATCGATCCAGCTCCGATAAATGCGATTTTTTTCATATTCCTCGCTCCTTCTGTACATGCTATTTATGGTCCGCTTTTTTTGAAAAATAAAAAGACCCCTCATCCGATAAAGGACGAAAGGTCTAGCTTCCGTGGTACCACCTTTGTTCAACTTTCCATAAAAAATAAATAGAAAAGCTGCACTTGAATCCTCTAACGCGGGATTTACGTCAGGTTTTCCTGAAGGCTCATAAGGTAGGTTCAATAATGAGAGGGCGATGAAGCCTTTCAGCACTTTCCGAGCTTCACTCTCTTTACGCCATCAATAAATTTACTTGGCCTTAATCTCAGCCATTCCGTCTTTAATTACTTGTGATTATGAAGGATGCATCAGTACTCTGTCAATGATAATATATGTTTTAGCTTCAAAAATAATACGTGAATTATGTGAAAATAATGACAATATTTAAGAATACATGTAAAATGGTAATTAAACATTCATTTTCTTGATAAATGGACAGGTTTATCGGTATTGTGTATAAAAAGATTTATATAAATATAATATTTAAGGTGGAAATGATTATGGTGAATTGGAATGGAGATATTGCTAAACTTGCTTTGCCAACGCCGTTTGCAGTTGGCGATGTAAATGTTTATGTAGTTAAAGGGGATGCTTTAACTTTAATTGATACTGGCGTTAAAACAAAACAATCAAAAGAAGTTTTGACTTACGGGCTTGGAGAATTGGGGCTAAAACTGTCTGATATTGAACAAATCATCTTGACCCATCATCATCCGGACCATGCCGGTGCACTCGATTTCTTTGATAAGGAAGTTCCTGTTTACGGACATAAAAATAATCAGCGGTGGCTGACTATCAGTGATGAGTTCCTTGAAACCCATAATCGTTTTTTTCTGGACTATGCTACGAAGTTTGGAGTAGCTGAAGAGTTGAAAAATAATTTGATTCATTACCGCGACGAAATCAAATTCCTTAGTGAAAGAAAGTTACAGGGGTTTTTAGCTGAGGGAGATGAACTTCCTGGACTTCCAGGATGGCGAGCAATCGAGACTCTTGGACATGCACAAAGTCATTTATCCTTTTACCGTGAAAGTGATGGTTTGATGATTGCGGGTGACCATTTACTTGCGAAAATTTCACCTAATCCGTTAATGGAACCGCCTTTACTTCCGGGCGCTGACCGTCCACGTCCGTTACTGCAATACAACGCTTCGCTTCAGAAATTCTTAGGAATATCTATATCCACTGTATACTCTGGGCATGGATCTGAAGTGGATGGAGACGCGGTTGCTGATTTGATTCAATATAGATTTGAGCGGCAGCATAATCGGGCCATGCAGGTGAAAAGTATGCTTCAAGATAAACCTTTATCAGCATTTGAAGTGTGTCAGCAGCTTTTCCCGAAAGTATATCTTCAGGAAGTCGGCCTAACACTATCGGAAACGATCGGTCAGCTAGACTATTTAGAAGATTTGGGTGAAATCGAAACAGAAACTCAATCAGGGGTAATTCTGTATTCAATCGCTTAAACGTTCTCGAGGAGGATAATTTTTTGAATAAGTTGCAAGGGAAAGTTATTGTAATTACCGGGGCTTCCGGAGGGATTGGCAAGGAAGTGGCGATTCAAGCAGCAAAGCAGGGAGGGCGCCTTGTTCTCTTGGCTAGAAGCCTGGATAAATTACATCAGCTAAGGTATGAACTAACTAATCAATATGGTGTTGATGCATATGCATATAAACTTGATGTGGCAGACACCGACCAGGTGGAAATGGTATTTGGCGATATCCATGCTCAAATCGGTGAGGTGGATGTATTGGTTAACAATGCTGGTTTCGGCACGTTTAAAGAAGCCCTGGATACAGAATTAGATGAGACAAAAGCGATGTTTGCTGTCAATGTGATTGGATTGATGGCCTGTACAAAGCTAGTTCTCCCTTATATGAAGCAGCGAAAATCGGGGCATATCATTAATATTGCCTCACAGGCCGGTAAAATTGCCACTCCCAAATCTACATTGTATTCTTCGACCAAGTTTGCGGTGCTTGGCTATTCAAACGCGCTTCGACTTGAACTAATGGAAGATCATGTTTTTGTGACCACCGTCAATCCTGGGCCAATAGAAACGAATTTCTTTAGCATTGCGGATGAATCTGGGACATATGTGAAAAATATCGAAAAATTTATGCTTAAGCCGGGGGATGTCGCAGCCAAAATCGTGGCGGCTATGCTGACTAATAAGAGGGAAATCAACCTCCCTGGCTGGATGGATTTAGCTGGGAAATGGTATAACATGTTTCCAAGAATCACCGAGACTTTTGGGAAAAAAGCATTTTTTAAAAAATAGGCTAAACTTTTGATATCGGGACAAAACGAACGGTGGCTTATAATTAAAAGGGGGACTGTCAAATGACATTCCTCTTTTTTGTATGAAGGAAAGCTAGAAAAATGGAGGAGCTGGGACATAAGTCCCTTTTACAAGAGGTTCAGTTTATTTTCAGATAAATTAGTAACTCTTTTACTGGAAAATTCGTCTATTTTATAGGAGGGATTTTCATGAAGATGATGTTAAACCTTTTTGTATATACACTAGTGGCTTTTATTCTGGGAAGCTGTCAATCCTCTTCGGAAAAAAACACGCAGGAGGCCATTGATAAGGGGGAAGAAGGCTTTATTACGGATCTAGACGATAATCGGATTTTGATTAAAGAGACGTACTACAAGGTAACCAATCGTACATATATACAAGATCAACATGGGAAGGACCTCAGCTACTCGGACTTGGTTATCGGGATGAAAGTAAAACCATGGCATCGGGGTGGTATTAAGAAAACATATCCTGCGATAGCGGAAGCAGAATTGATTCGCGTGCTAACGGACGAAAAGAGCTTGGAGGAACAAAAGACGGTAACTGCTGCAATTGAGCACATGAGCAAAGCGGAAAGTCAGCGATTCATGGTACTTGAAGTCATGCATTTACCTTCAGAGCATGTGTATAATATCGAAATGATGAATCGTTCTAACTTAGATTCATCATTTATAGTGACTGTAGAAGATTTCACGGATGAAATTTTATATATAAAATAAACCGGACAGAATTATATATAAATTCTGTCCGGTTTATTTTTAGGAATTTCTCTATGAATCGGCTGATTAGAACTTAGCCTATGTTCTTATTATCGGATTTTATAAAGTTTTCGCACCTAGGTATTTTGGTTTCCAATAAGAATTATCCATATCAGTGATGGTTATTCCTTTTGAAGACGTAGCACTAATGAATTGACCATTTCCGATATAGATCCCAACATGTGATACTCCTGTTCTTCCAGAAGAAGTATCAAAGAATACAAGATCACCTTTAGATGGTGAAGATACTTTTAAACCAGTATTGGAATAGAGCAATGATGTTGTACGCGGTAAGGTAATTCCTTGTGATTTCTGAAATACATAATAGATGAATCCTGAACAGTCGAATCCAGCTGGTGTTGTCCCGCCCCATTTGTAGGGTTTGCCTATCAAGGTTTTCGCATAGTTTATCATGCTTGTATTATTGACCTTATAAACACCAAGCGCATTAAATGTGCCTCGGCCGGCAATTCCGTCGGCAGTTAACCCTTTAGATTTTTGGAATTTTTTTACTGAAGATGTAGAATAGGTGCCGTAATATGTAGTCAGTGAACCTGAATATGTGAAATAACCTTTAGTTTTTAAAAGTTGTTGTAGTTGTTTGACATCGCTATGAGTCATTCCGGGTCTGAGGGTTTGATCTCCAATATTTGCAAAGGCTTGTAGTGGGGTTAGCATCATTGCAGAAGCAACGGCAGCTGAAGCAATCCATTTCTTCATAATTCTCATTTCCTCTCTCTCTCTATCTTTCTATTGTTCTTAACAATATTATCCTACAATACCATTGTGACAATATGACATATTTTTGATTACAGTTTCATTACAAAAGATGGGCAGTAAGACTAAAATAAGATTAGACTAAAGGCTATTGAAAAGGGATGTTGTTTTAAATGAATAATGGGAATTTAGTTGTATTTTGAATTATTCAAGATACTAATTAATCTATTTTCAAAAAAACTATTTGGTTATAATGTATTTTTATGGTAATTGAGTATTTATTAGGGTTATTTTGTTTTTTGAAGGCGATTACCTTAAAAAGTAGAAATTTGTAATAAAACTTCCATTGAAAGAGAACGTATATTCGGTTAAAGTTATGAATATAATAAAAAGCGAACGTATATTCTTATTAGGGTGAAGAAATGATGGATTATAGGACGATGCCGAAACAATCAATTATGTGTATCGATATGAAAAGTTTTTATGCAAGCTGTTCAGCGGTCATGCTTGGTTTGAATCCACTCGAATGTTATCTAGCGGTGGTTGGTGATTTGAATAGGACGGGTAGCATTGTGCTTGCGGCTTCTCCAAAAATGAAGAGGGAATTTGGTATTAAGACAGGTTCGCGGATGTTTGAGATCCCGAATGATCCAAGAATTGTCCTCGTTGAACCTAAAATGGCAACCTATTTAAGGATTTCGACGGAAATTACCCGCTTGTTCAACCGCTATGTCCCGAAAGAAGCGATTCATGTATATAGTGTGGACGAAAGTTTTGTGAAAGTCGATGGAGCCGCTTCTTTATGGGGAGATGCCCGGGTGATAGCTGAAAAAATAAAAGATGAAATCGAACGGGAATTGCAACTCCCATGTGCCATTGGAATTGGGCCAAACATGCTGATGGCGAAGCTTTGCCTTGATTTGGAGGCCAAACATAAAGGGATTGCCGAATGGAAGTATGAAGATGTTCCAAACAAACTTTGGCAGATTTCTCCGCTTCGTGAAATGTGGGGGATCGGAAGACGCGTAGAAAAAACTCTTCATGGAATGGGGATATTTTCGGTTGGCCAGCTTGCCAATTATGATCTTGAATTACTTGAAGCGAAGTTTGGAATTATGGGCAATCAGCTCTACCACCACGCTTGGGGAATAGATTTATCGGATATGGGAGCAGCGATTATTGAAGGACAGGTCAGCTTTGGCAAAAGTCAAATTCTACTGCGAGATTATAAGGAGGAGCATGAGGTCAAGCAGGTCATAGTGGAAATTTGCGAAGAAGTTGGAAGAAGAGCACGTACCCATCGAAAGGCAGGAAGGACGGTCAGTCTAAGCATTGGCTACAGCAAGAATGAGTTTGGCGGAGGTTTTCACCGTTCTCGTTCGATTAACGAACCGACCAACATTACGATGGAGTTATATAAAGTCTGTCTGGAGCTTTTTCATGAGAACTATAATAAGCAAAAAACAGTTCGAAGCATAGCAGTCACGCTCTCAAATATTGTGGATGATAACGAGATGCAGCTGACTTTATTTGACGCTTCGCGCTGGAAAAAACGGGAGTTGGGTTATACGGTTGACCGGATTCGCCATAAATATGGATCAAAATCACTGTTGCGTGCGGTTTCGTATACAGAAGCAGGTACAGCTGTTTACCGAAGTAGGCTGCTTGGTGGGCATAAGGCGTGATAGAAAGCTCAGTAGTGACAAATGATTTTATATAATAATGTCACACAAAATGCAATGGAAAAGTGGGTGTTTCGAGGTGATTCGCGACAGGGGCCGTATCAAATGGGTTTCAATGATGTTACCAGAACATGTAAAATTACTAAGAGAATATAATGAAGGTCTGGATAAAGTCGAAAAGCCGGTTTTAGATGAACAAAAATATGAAGAATTCAATGAAATTATCTGTAGGGCCATGGAAGAGAACATTACCCTACAATTTACTTATTATCAAAATGGTGAAATTAAAAAATTTCTTGGTAATATTCATTATATTGATGGACTAAAAGGAGATTTACGAATTATTAGTCATGCATCCGAGAAGTGTATCTTAAAGTTAGTAAACATTATTGAAATTGAATATTAAGTATGATTTTTGGTTTAATTGCCATTGAAAAATAGGGATAGCCTGTTTTTTAAAACAAAAGGATTGATTAAAACAGGCTATTTCTACGATTTAACCAACTAGATAGTAAGGCAAGTCAAAATTTCATAGCTCCCCGAACGAAAATTCGAATAGCATTCAGGTTATTTCTCAATGAATGCACGCAAATGACTGATAAAGTTTAAAATTTGAAAATGGATTTTCGCCATTTCTTCTACCGTTTGCTCTTCGCAATTATCCAGCCACTCCTGGATTACACCTAAAATGGCTGATGTCATAAAGGCGTGCATATAATTACGAAAAGCATCATTTTGTGCTGCTGGATGTTGACGAATTAAACGTTCTAATAGTATTTCACCAAATACATGCTTCAATTTTTTGGCAAAAGAGGGGTCTCCGTGATCGCCAAGAATGGCACGCAATGCACTGGCATGCTCACTAATGAATTGAAAAATCGCTATAAAGGGTGGATATAGTTGTTGCTGATGAAGGGCTAAAAAAGCCTCTTTTGGTAGAATAGAAGTAATGCGTAATTGAAGTTCTGCTAATAATTCCTGTTGTAAGTGATCCATCAACTCATATTTATCTGCATAATGCAAATAGAATGTACCTCGATTAATGCTCGCGCGATCTGCAATTTTTTTCACCGATACATGCTGAAATCCTTCTTTTTCAACAAGTGCAATAAAATGCTGTTGAATCTGCAGTTTCGTTTTTTGAGCCTTTTGCTCATGAATCGTCGCCATCGAATTTCTCCTTCACTAAACAGTCTTCAAAAATGTGTTGATTGTATTTGACCAAATACTACCTTAGAATGTTGATACATTCAACACCGTGTTAATTATAAAAGAGGAAGGGTGTGCGTGCAGTGAATGCGATTACCATTGAGGAAATTGCTAAAGGCTTTAAACACAAAAAAGTCATTCAGCCATTAAACCTAAATATTGCAGAAAGAAAAATTTTCGGCTTATTAGGACCATCTGGTTGCGGGAAAACGACCTTAATTAAAATGATTGTCGGTATGATGAAGCCGGACACTGGAAAAATCACAGTGCTTGATTGTGAAGTGCCAAATGAAGCATTGCTATCAGAAATCGGCTATATGGCGCAGTCCGATGCCTTATATACAGAGCTGACGGGTGCTGAAAATCTTGAATTTTTTGCAAAGCTTTACCGTTTATCGAAAAAGGAACAAAGAGAACGCATTCAGTATGCAGCCGAAATTGTACAGTTAACGAATGATTTGTCTATTCGGGTTGCATATTATTCTGGGGGCATGAAGCGTCGCCTGTCACTTGCTATTGCCCTTATCCAAAATCCGAAAATTCTAATTTTGGATGAACCAACTGTCGGTATGGACCCTGTGTTGAAACAATCCATCTGGAAGGAATTAGAACGTTTAAAAAATGATGAGCATAAAACAATCCTCATTACAACGCATGTAATGGATGAAGCAGAACGTTGCGATAATCTAGCGATGCTGCGTGAAGGGAAAATCATCGCATCCGGCACACCTGCCGCATTAAAGACACAATACGGGGTACAAACGTTTGATGAAGTGTTTTTAAAGATAGTAGGTGAGCTGTAATGCGAATTACAGCTCTTGTTACACGAATTACACGACAAATGCTCCGAGATCGAAGAACACTCGCATTGCTCTTCTTTGCACCATTGCTCATCTTAACGCTCATGTATTTTATTTTTCATTCAGAAGCGAGTGATTTAAAAATCGTTGTTACAGGTAGTAATGAAAACATCGCTGAAGCATTGAAACAAGCAGATTTTCAAGTAACGGTTGCCAAGCATTTTTCAAAAGAGAGCATGGCCAAAAATAACATCGACGGCTGGCTGCAATTTGAAAATGGCAACATGAAGCTGACCCTTTTAAACGATGAACCGTCTCGTGCAAAGGCCGTTCAAATGCAATTAGCGCAAGGCTTGCAAGGAGATGCAAACAATCCTTCGATTGATTCGCATTATGTGTATGGTGATGCCGATTCGAAGATTTTTGATATTTTTAGTCCTATGCTCGTGGGCTTTTTCGTTTTCTTCTTTGTTTTTTTAATAGCGGGGATTGCGCTGCTAAAGGAACGTACAAGTGGTACATTAGAACGGTTACTTGTGACACCGATTAAACGATATGAAATTGTTGCAGGCTATGTAATTGGATATGGTTTGTTTGCACTCATTCAAACTATAATTGTTGTACTATACGCGGTAAATGTACTGGATATTATGCTCGTCGGCTCCATTTGGCTCGTTTTATTGACGAATATTCTCGTCGCGCTTGTGGCATTATCCCTCGGTACATTATTATCAAGTTTCGCAACATCTGAATTTCAAATGGTACAATTTATTCCACTCGTCATCGTGCCACAAATCTTCTTTACGGGTATTTTTCCATTAGATGGTATGGCAGACTGGCTGCAGCAAATTGGCAAAATCATGCCGCTTTACTACGCGTCGGATGCATTGAACGGTATTATGTACAAAGGCTTAACCTTCGCTGAGGTAGTGATGGATTTACTCATTCTCCTTGCATTTGCTGTTGTTTTTATCACTTTCAATATTTTGAGTTTGAAAAAATATCGTGCCTTATAAATGAGAGGAGTTGTATGCTACTATTTCTTTATGGAGTAGAATCAGGAATTTGAAGGAACCCGTTTGGCGGGATTCATAATGATAATGAGCTTATCCAAAGATCCATATCGTCGCTTGTTTTTAACAGGTTCACTATATCCGTCTCGCCGATATAGCGGGCGTAAGGTTAATAGAATAATAGTGGAAGGGCTGTTTCCTAGAGATAGGCCTTTTTTTTTATCGAAAATAAGAGGAAATACGAGGAACATTGGGCTGTGATTTTCTTAATGGAAGCAACATTGGTGGAAAGGACCTTCATTTGAGTATCTTGAAAATGGCATAAAGCAGTTTCATTAACAGAAACGTTTTTATCGTTTATAATGAGGGAACGAAAACACATGAGGAGGTATGTAAAATCATGTATATTGAATGGACGGAAAGAGCGGCAGATAAAATAGCCGATAAGATACAGGGGCAAGAAGGATTTTTACAGTTAAAATATGACACAGATGGCTGTGGCTGCGTTGTGAGTGGTGTGACAGCCCTATGGTTAGTCAACGAACTTGATGAAGGTAACGAGAGAGTGGAAACAAACGGAATCTCTCTATACGTAGAAAAGTCAAAAATGATTTTTCTCGATGAAGTTATGAAAATAGACTTTGTACCGGAAGCGAACAGCTTTCAGTTAAAAAGTCCGAATCAAATCTTAAATCCGAGAATGAGCTACTTTAATAAAATCTAAAAGAAGAAAAGAGAGGATATCAAGCTTTCATGATAGGTATCCTCTCTTTTTCTATCTCAATACAAGCTGTTTAAGAAACTGATCAATTTGTTCTTCATATTCTTTTGGATTTTCATTATAAGATTGAGCGTGGGCGCCCTTTTTAGCAATGTACAGTCTGCTTTGGCCACTCTTTTGTCTGCATATAATTCCGTTGTCATGGAAACGGGGATAAAGGTATCATGTTCACTATGAATGAACAGTACTGGTTTTTTAATATTTTTTATATAATTAATCGGTGACACTTCTTTAGTCCAATATCCGTCACGAAGTTTGATGAACGTACGACCAAGCGGAAACACGGTCCAAGATGGTAAAGGGATTTCCGCGCTGATTTGGTGTTTGATCTGCTCCTCAAAGTTTGAAAATGGGCAATCGGCAATGTAAAAATCAGCGCCATCTTCAAGCATCCCGGCATACAGAAGCAGAGTTGCGGCTCCCATGGATTCCCCATGAATGCCAATGTGAAGGTCGTCGGAGCCTTTACGTCTTTTCAATTCGTCGATCACGGCCTTCAAATCGAATTTTTCATAATGGCCATAACTGCTAGTCTTACCACCAGAATCTCCATGACGGCGATGATCATAAATGATAGCATTGAAGCCGCGCTTAAGAAAAATGTTCATGTACTTAATCGAATTAATTTTGTTCTCCGTCACACCATGTGAAATAATAATCCACTTATTCGTCTCAAACGGTTCGATAAACAAACATTTCAAGGAATATCCGGATGGTGAAGGTACCCAGATTTCAGTTTTAGGTAGGATATCAAAATCCTCTTTAATTAGACGTTTAGCCATAATTTCACGATTCTGGATAAAATCATCTTCCTTCTTTTTCATGTACATGATCCGATTAGAAAAATAAATGCCGACGCCGATGATATAGGTCAGAATTCCAGCCAATGCAAGCCACCATTTTTTCATGAAAATCCTCCTCAGTTATTTTCTTTATTTTACCATGAGGGAAATGGAGAAAACACTGTTTGAAAATCATAACGAGAGAAACCGCAGTCGTGATATAATAATTTCATAATGGCTAGGAGGTTTTAGGGATGAAAAAGAAACAGTCGCGGAATCAAAATCAAAGCAAAATACAAGATAAAGAGTCATCATCATTGAAACTTGGTGATATGCTTAATCAAGATATCATGTCCCAGCTTCGTCAAAAGCAAAAAGAACTGAATGATGCTGAACAAGAGAAAAAAGCAGCGGAAGAAGAAAAAAAACGCGAAGAAAGAAAACGGCGTGAGAAAAATAAATCATTCGAAGAGCTGCTGGGAGAAAGCAATCTTAACTGGAAGAACTATAAATAATGTAAAAAGGGAGCAGACTTGGTACTGTCTCCCTTTTTGATAAACCACTCTTTCTGAAAGAGTACGCCGACATTTGTTCAATAACGAATATTGCTTTATTTTATAAAGTATAACGATTATATTAAAGATAAGTTTGATATGTATTCACAATATCAAACGGACTACTACTAGCTGGTGATATGATGGAAAAAAGATTAGAAAATGTACTGGAAAACCAATTATGTTTCCTGCTTTATGCAAGTTCAAGGGAAATGACGAAAAAATATAAACCGCTGCTTGATAAACTCGAAGTGACATATCCACAGTACCTCGTTCTCCTTCTACTATGGGAGCAGGATACACTTACAGTTAAAAAATTAGGGGACTTACTTGCCCTCGACTCAGGAACGCTTACCCCCATGTTAAAACGAATGGAACAGAATGGCTTGATTGTCCGTGAACGTTCCACTCAAGATGAACGGTCTGTCATGATTCAGCTGACCGAAAAGGGAAAGGGTTTACAGGAAGAGGCCTGTTTCATTCCCGATCGCATTTCAGCTATGTCGGGTGAGGATAAGAGGGTGGTTGAGGATTTGAAAGCTTCGCTGCTCCAACTGTTGACAACATTACAGAAATTGTAGCGAAAAGAAAAAACGCTTGGGAGCCCAAGCGTTTTTTTGTCGGATATATTAATCTACATCGATTTCAATAGTGACGTCCACATTGCCGTTGATTGCTTTTGAATAAGGACACATTTGGTGCGCTTTATGAACAAGGGTTTCAAATGTCTCTTTATCGATCCCAGATCCTTTCACAGCTAAAGTGACAGCCAAGCTGTACTGATGCATCTCACCCATCAATAAACTGACACTAGCAGTGACTTTAGAATCAAATTTAATGCGTTCAATTTTACCAACGGATTGCAAAGCACTATCAAAACAAGCAGCATACCCAGCTGCAAAGAGCTGTTCAGGATTAGATGCTTCAGGCATCTTATTAGCCCTCGGCGTTCCAGGCATCGCAATATCAACTGTGAAGTTTCCATCGGCAGAAATGGCCGTTCCTTCTCTGCCCCCATCAACCGTTACAGACGTAGTAAATAATGTTTTTGTCATCATTTTCTCCTTTGCTTCCTATTTAGATTGTGCACAATTGAATTGTATAGCATATATTTAAGAAAAGCAACAGAAAAGAATTTGTGAAAATCATTAGTATCGTTAAATCTCTCAATTAATTAATAGTATGTTCAGTAACTCTTGTTACATTAAATGGCAATACATCTCCCCATAAAAACACCAATCCTTCAGGTTCTCTGTCGCATTGTTTACTAAATATCTTGTTTAATGGGAGTGATCGAATCTTTTTCAATTGGGTGTTTAATAAGTATAATGACAGTGTGCTGAAAAAAAGTGACGTTAGCCGAGATAATCTAATAAAGGAAATAAACACTATTCTTAATTAAGAAAAAAGTGATAACACATATTGTTGTGATACCCTAAAAAACAGAGTCAATACAATGCAATCAAAAGGAGTATATCCAGGAGGGGAAAATGTTGGAAGAAGGCAATTAGATGGGGTTAAGCTTGCGATAAATCAGATAATGAATATAGCGTTTAAACGAAATTAGACTACCTCAGCCCGCTTGTTTTACGGAGATAAGGTAGCCTATTGCTGGTTTTTATTTTTCTTGGAAACACTAGGTTAGTTTAAGGTCTCCCTTTTATTTCCGATGACTTTCATATTTGTTTGCTTTGGTCAACTGCTTCAACACATCAAGTTCAGCTTCAGTAAGCGAAGAGCTGTTAACGGCACGGCAGTTTTCACGGAGCTGCTGCACTGAGCTTGCTCCAGGTACGACAGCAGCAACGCTTTGGTGTGACAATACAAATTGCAGGGCCGTATCATTCAACTTTCTGCCGGAAAGCTTGTCCTTTAATTGTGGAAGCAGATCTTTAAGTTCTTGATAACTATAGTCAAGATAACCATCTTCATTTGCCTTTTCAAGCATTTTCTCACTAAGCAGTCCTTTGGCAAGGGGGCCACGGGCAATGATGCTGATCTGTTTGTTTTCCAAAAGAGGCATCCACTCTTCTGGGCGGCGGTCGAGTAGGCTGTATTGCATCATCACGGAGTCAAGATCAGACTTATCGGTAAATTTCTTAATTACGTTGGGGCGAATTGAGGAAATTCCATAGTACCGGATATAGCCTTCCTTTTTCAACTCCTCAAATGCTTCAACTGTTTCTTCGATATTGTCTGAAATCGTGCCCCCGTGCAGCTGATAAAGATCAATATAATCGGTTCCTAGCCGTTTTAAGCTGTCCTTTACTGCCGTTTTGATATGGGTGCCAGATGGATCCCAGCTCCAACTATCCTTATTTTCATTCCAGCGGTTTCCGACCTTCGTGGCTATGTATACTTGGTCGCGGACCGATTTTAAGTTTTTTCCGACGATTTCTTCATTCACACCGAAATTATATAAGTCAGCAGTATCAAAATAATTGATTCCTTCATCCAAAGCAGCCTGTATGATCTCAGATGCCTGACTTTCGACAGTACCCAATGACATGCAGCCGAGCCCGATTTCAGATACGAATAACTCTGAATTTCCTAGTCTACGATTTTTCAATTTTATCCACTCCCTTTACCTACATTGTAAAGGACAAATCCATTTCGCTCAAAGAATTCACTTGATTCGTTTTAAAGGAGAGGTTGCCTGTTGATCGTGTATGTCGGCAATCCAATCATTGATATAGACATATTTATTTTGCAATTGTTTTAGTTTTTGAACGATCTCCCAACTCTTTCCAGATAAAATGACGCCTTTGTCCAATACATAAACTTTCATCGAATCGCCCTCCATCTCTATTATGGTAAAATGTATGAAGAATAATACTGCAATTAGAACAGAGGAGTGGTCAGGATGAAAAAATTTGAAGAAAAAACGATATCTTCGGAAAAAGTATTCACCGGTAAAGTAATCAGCCTACAGGTGGATGATGTAGAGCTTCCAGATGGAAAAACAAGTAAACGTGAAATCATCAAGCATCCGGGAGCGGTTGCAATCATAGCTGTTACAGCAGACAATAAAATCATCATGGTCGAACAGTACCGTAAAGCGCTGGAGAGAAGTCTAGTTGAAATTCCTGCAGGAAAGCTCGAAAAAGGCGAACAACCGATTCTGTCGGCAGAACGGGAACTTGAGGAAGAGACAGGGTATGTATGCGAAAAAATGGAACACATCATATCCTTTTATACGTCCCCAGGCTTTGCCGATGAATTGGTTCACATTTATGTAGCCCACAATTTGAAAAAGAAAGAAAATGCGGCCCCCTTGGATGAGGATGAATTTGTCGAGGTGATTGAGCTGACGGTAGAGGAAGCTCAAACCTATATAGATGAAGGAAAAATCCAGGATGCCAAAACGGCATATGCAGTTCAGTACCTGCAGTTGAAAAAGGTGATGACTTCATAAATGAAAGAGTATTACGCTGACCTGCATATCCACATAGGCAGAACAAGAAGTGGAAAGGCCGTAAAAATAACCGGTGCTAAAACGTTGACCTTCAGCAAGGTGATACAAGTGGCAAGTGAGAGAAAAGGTCTCGATTTAATCGGGATAATTGACTGCCATTCTCCTGAAGTTATCGAAGAGATTGAAGCAGGAATTCTGGACGGGGAAATTACAGAGAAGGATGAAGGCGGTCTTCTTTACCGGAACACAACAATCATTCCAGGCTCTGAAATTGAAATTTATGATCAGCATTGTAATGGCCCAATCCATGTTCTTGCCTATTTTCCAACATTGGAAGCGATGAAGAATTTTTCGGTGTGGATGAGCGGTTATGTTAAAAATATCACCTTAAGCTCTCAAAGAATTTATTGTGACGGAAGAACACTGCAAAAAATCGTAAAATCACTTGGCGGCTTGTTTATCCCAGCACATGTTTTTACCCCCTTTAAAAGTTTATATGGTAAAGGGGTAAAGTCGAGTCTGGCTGAAGTATTCGATCCAGAGTTAATCGACGCCATCGAGCTTGGGTTAAGTTCTGATACAGATATGGTCAAGGATATAAAAGAGTTGGAATCCTTTGTCTTCGTGACGAATTCTGACGCACATTCGCTTGGGAAAATAGCTCGTGAATATCAAAAAATTCGACTTAAAGAACCAAGTTTTAACGAGTTGGCAAAAGCCCTTCAAGATACAGAAGGACGAAAGGTATCAGCCAATTATGGGTTGAATCCCTTATTGGGAAAATATCATCAAACCGTTTGTTCAGGATGTTTACATCAATTGTTAAGGGATAATGAACAATGTCCTGAATGTGGAAACAAGACTATCATTAAAGGGGTGTCGACTCGAATAGAGGAACTATCTATTCCTAAAATGAATGGAGAGAAACGAAGGGAAAGACCGCCATATATCCATCAAGTACCCCTCGATTTCATCCCGGGACTTGGTCCTAAATCAATGGAAAAACTGCTAAAGGCATTTGGAACCGAGATGAATATCCTTCATGAGGTAACCCTTGAACAACTCAAAGAAATCGTTCCTGAAAAATTGGCCCACTATATCGATTCTGCCAGAAAAGGGGAGCTTACTTTTGAAGTTGGGGGCGGAGGTAAGTATGGGAAAGTAAAAAAGAACAGCTAATTATTTGTTTATGTAAGGGAACAAAAAAGAGTCCTGACAGAGGAGGTTTATACTGTCAGGACTTTTTTTAGTTTGTTGTTTTTGCATATATATAGGTGTCTCGCAATTCCTTGCCGTCAGCACTTATACAGTCATTATGTAAAGTTCCTTCAAGAGTATACTTTAGTTTTTCGGGAATTCGTTTACTAGCAAGGTTATTAGGGTCACAGCGGATTTCAACCCGCTTTGCCCCATAATGATGAAAAGCAAATTGGGTTAACTTTTCAATCGCTTCGGTTATGTACCCTTTTTTACTGTGCATCGTATCAATCCAATAGCCAATCTCAAATTTGGGGATATCCCAGTTAATTCGGTGCAGACCAGTGGAACCGATGAATTGGTCGTTTTCTTTCCTATAAATATGAAGTCTAATATCCTCTTTTAAAATAAAGTCCGCAAAGGCTTTTAGGACGTTCTGTTCTGAGGTTTCCAAGGACGGTTCCTGATGGGCAAATGGAAGCCATTGTTTTAATTCATTCTGGGAACGGACAATGGCTTCATACACATCTTTGCCATCTCCAGGTTGACAAGGTCTTAGATATAGCCGTGGAGTTTCAATTTTTTCTGGGAAATCCATTAATATAGCTTTCATATCACACCTCCAAGTAATGGTTATGGAAAATTATAACATGATATTGCTTTGAGGTGTTCTTCCTGATTAGGGAATTCATACTTGTTTTCTTTAGCATAAATGAAAGAGTGAAAACATAGATTCTAGTAAGCGGAGTTGGGAGGATGAAAGATGAAAAAAAAATCTGTCGTACAAAATGCCGTAATGAAACACATTAACGAACATTCCTCATTATATGTCTTTATCACTGTGCTTTTTTTAATGGGTGTCATTTTTGGCGCTGTACTCGTAAATAGTTTGAGTTTTACCCAAAAAGAGGACTTGTTCTATTATTTATCACAATTTTTTGGACAAGTTACCAAAGGAGAATTTGCATCTTCGCATGATATGTTTAGCCAAAGTATTATGCATAACATAAAATATATAGGCCTCATCTGGATTCTTGGGATTTCGGTTATTGGGTTGCCGGTTATCTTGATATTGTTATTTATTAAAGGAATGGTTGTAGGGTTTACAGTCGGCTTTTTAGTTAATCAAATGGGGTGGAGCGGGTTCTTATTATCATTTGTCGCAATTCTACCACAAAATATATTCATTGTACCGATTTTCATCGTAATAACGGTCCTTGCTGTCTCGCTATCAATGAAAATGATCAGCCGGATTTTCCTCAAGCAAATTCGAGAGCCGCTGAAGCCAATTATATCACGCTATATTTTTTCATTAATTTTGTCAGGATTATTTTTAATTACAGCTGCTGTATTTGAAGCATACTTATCACCCTCTTTAATGAAAAATGTCGTCAGTTTCCTGGGTCATTGAAGGGAATTTGCTAATCACAACAATTTTTTTATCATTAACAAGAAATCTATTTTGACAGTTTTCCCTCATTTGTTATAATGGATAAGATAGCGGCGCGGGAGGGAATATAGGTATGGAAATAGAAAATAGAATTGATAGAATAAAAAAGCAGTTGCACTCGTCCAGCTACAAACTAACGCCTCAGCGAGAAGCGACCGTCCGCGTTTTACTTGAGCACGAAGAGGATCATTTAAGCGCAGAAGACGTTTACCTCCTTGTCAAAGAAAAGTCGCCGGAAATTGGATTGGCAACAGTATACCGTACGCTAGAGTTGCTGACTGAATTGAAGATAGTAGATAAAATTAACTTTGGAGACGGGGTTTCCCGTTATGATTTAAGACAAGAAGGGGCTGCCCATTTCCATCATCATCTTGTTTGTGTGGAATGTGGAGCGGTAGATGAGATTCAAGAAGACTTACTTGAAGACGTAGAATCCATTGTAGAACGCGACTGGAACTTCAAGATTAAAGATCATAGATTAACCTTTCATGGTATTTGTCATCGATGCCATGAGAAAGACGAGAATAAAGGTGAATAAAGTCGGACCTTTTCCATTAAATGGAGAAGGTTTTCTGCATTTTTAAAAGGGTAAATATCTGCAGAGCAAGGTCCATTCGACATGTAGCTGAATTCAGGAAATTAGGATAACGTCACTTTTCTCTTTTATAGCTGTTTTTACTTTCTCCTTACCGAAACATGTATAAAACTTGTCCTGTTGGGCATAGATTGATACAAAGGATCGAATGGGAGGGGAAAGGTGATGAAAACTTCATTGTCGCTTGTTCTACATACAGCTAAAGTGATGATTCTCTTTGTTAGCTTCACTATTCTTTTTTATATAGGAATGGTATGGTTAAATCAGGAATATCAAAGTTATCATCGTTATGACGAACCCAAAGGTATGGCTGTAAAAGTATCAAAGGCTGTTGATACAGGTGATGATGCATGGCTTGAACGCTTAATGTTGTTTTATTTAAACGGGGAGTAATGAATATGGAGAATCAAATTAGGGATTTTATTCATTTTTTAACCATTGAAAAAGGACTTGCCAAGAATACGCTCGTTTCTTATGAACGCGACTTAAATTCATATTGGAGCTACTTGAAAAATGTAGAAACCATTACCAACTGGAATGATTCGCGGAGGGTGAACATCTTGCATTTTCTGGTTCATTTGAAGGATCAGGGCAAATCATCGAAAACGGTAGCGCGTCATATCGCCTCCATTAGGTCTTTTCATCAATTTCTTCTCCGAGAAAGGGTGACCGACCAGGATCCATCTTTACATATAGAAACACCAAAACCAGAGCGAAGCCTCCCAAAAGTGCTAAGCATGGAAGAGGTGGAAGCGTTATTAGAGGCCCCAAAGGTAATGGATGAATATGGTTTGCGTGATAAGGCGATGCTTGAATTGATGTATGCGACAGGGATGCGCGTAAGTGAGTTAATATCAATGGATGTGAGTGATGTCCATGCATCGATGGGCTTTGTCCGCTGTATTGGAAAAGGAAATAAAGAAAGAATCATTCCAATTGGCCAAACGGCACTTGGTGCTATTGAAAATTATTTGGATAGGGCCCGAGGAAAATTTGCTAGTCCAAAGCACCGAACAGAGTCACTTTTTTTGAATCATCATGGAAACAGGCTGACAAGACAGGGATTTTGGAAGATTTTAAAGAAACTTGTGAAAACGGCGCAAATAGAAAAAGAAATCACCCCACATACTTTGCGTCATTCCTTCGCGACACATCTATTAATGAATGGGGCAGATTTAAGGGCAGTCCAAGAGATGCTAGGTCATGCGGATATATCGACGACGCAAATTTATACGCATATTACAAACGTTCGGATTAAGGATGTATATTCAAAATTTCATCCGCGAGCTTAGAAGTTTAGTAGAATGATAGAGAGGTTGTGAACTTCACTGCAAAACAGATGAAGAAAGCAGCCTTTTTCGAAATTGAAAGGGGATACAAACGGTCGATACTAAATCGCTATAGTGGACATTGTGAAGATCTAGTGATACGTTTTTCTTTCAGAAATATATTATTTGTCTCCATCATGGTAATCGTTTACAATGTAGAGAGGTCAGACTTCTGACGTTCTCGTAATTTTCATTTTATTGAAGAGTAACTAAACAGTATACGGGTAATATAGAGAGTATAAAAACTGATTTACTATTTTAGGAGGAATGAGCATGAAAGGGAATTCAGCGTTTAAACGTATTTTTGTAGTGGTTATGGACTCAGTAGGGATTGGTGAAGCACCTGATGCAGATTTATTCGGTGATAAAGGGTCAGATACACTTGGTCATATCGCAGAAAAAATGAATGGATTAAACATGCCAAATCTCGCAAAATTGGGTTTAGGTAATATCCGTGAAATCAAAGGGATTGATAAAGCGAAGCAACCGCTCGCATACTATACGAAAATGAAAGAAGCGTCTACTGGAAAAGATACGATGACTGGACACTGGGAAATTATGGGGTTGAATATATCGACTCCATTTCGTGTGTTCCCAAATGGTTTCCCAGAATTATTAGTCAATGACCTCGAAGCGAAATTGGGTCGTGGGATTATTGGGAATATTCCGGCTAGCGGGACGGAAATCATAGAAAGACTTGGCGAAGAACATATGAAAACGGGTGCGTTAATTGTTTATACATCTGCGGATTCAGTTTTACAAATCGCTGCCCATGAAGATATAGTTCCGGTTGAAGAATTATACCGAATTTGTGAGATTGCACGTGAAGTAACAATGGCTGATGAATTTAAGGTTGGACGCGTAATCGCAAGACCTTTCACAGGCCAACCAGGCAGCTTCAAAAGAACGCCTAATCGTCATGATTATGCTTTAAAACCATTTAACAGGACGGTTATGGATGAATTGAAAGATTCCGGATATGATGTTCTGGCAATCGGGAAAATTTCTGATATTTTTGATGGTGAAGGGGTCACTGAATCCTTAAGGACCGTATCTAATATGGATGGAATGGATAAATTAATCCAAACCATCGAACAGGATTTCAAAGGTTTAAGTTTCCTTAACCTGGTCGACTTCGATGCTTTATACGGTCACAGACGTGATCCAGAGGGTTACGGAAAGGCATTAGAAGAATTCGATGCTAGAATGCCAGAAGTACTCGATAAGCTAAAAGAGGACGATTTATTAATCATCACTGCTGATCACGGGAATGACCCGGTACATGAAGGGACCGACCATACACGTGAATATGTGCCATTATTAGTTTATTCTAAACGATTTACAGAAGCTGGCGAGCTTCCAATAAGAGATACATTTGCTGATATAGGGGCAACAGTCGCAGCTAACTTTGATGTGAAAATGCCTGCCTTCGGAAAAAATATTTTGGGCGATATGAATTAAGGGGAGAGAAAATATATATGTTTAATAAAATAGAAGCAGCTGCCTCATTTATAAAAAGTAAGATTGATGGTTGTCCAGAAATAGGATTGATTCTTGGTTCAGGACTTGGGGTATTAGCAGATGAAATTGAGAATCCTATTACGATCCCATATCACGATATACCGGAATTTCCAGTATCAACTGTTGAGGGACATGCAGGTCAGCTTGTCATCGGTATTTTAAGCGGCAAAAAAGTTGTAGCTATGCAAGGTCGTTTTCATTTTTATGAGGGATACTCTATGGAGAAAGTCACATTCCCTGTGCGTGTAATGAAGCTTCTTGGAGTTGAGCAGTTAATTGTAACTAATGCTGCGGGAAGTGTTAATGAAAGCTATGCACCGGGAGACTTGATGCTAATTACGGATCATATCAATTTAATGGGGGCAAATCCATTAATTGGTTCAAACGAAGAGCGGTTTGGTCCTAGGTTCCCTGATATGTCAGAAGCGTATAACAAAGAGCTGCGAGCTCAAGCTAAAAAAATTGCTTCATCGCTTGGTATGGATATTAAAGAAGGTGTCTATATTGGGAATTCAGGCCCGACCTATGAAACACCCGCAGAAGTGAAAATGGCAAGGATTCTTGGCGGGGATGCAGTCGGCATGTCCACTGTTCCGGAGGTTATTGTGGCAAGACATAGCGGTATGAAAGTACTCGGTATTTCATGTCTTACCAACATGGCTGCAGGCATTTTGGATCAGCCGTTGTCACATGTAGAAGTAATTGAAACGACGGAAAAAGTAAAGAGTAGTTTTCTGGAATTTGTTAAACAAATCGTTAAAGACATTTAAAACAGTTTAAATTTAAAATAAAATAAGCACAGCTAAATGTAGCAGTGCCTTTAAAAAAGCGGGGAATCTAATATGAGAATGGTAGATCTAATCGAGAAAAAACGTGATGGTAAGGCTCTTTCTACGGAAGAAATTCAGTTCATTATCCAAGGGTTTACTGATGGAACGATTCCTGATTACCAAATGAGTGCTTGGTCAATGGCCGTTTATTTCAAAGGTATGAATGAGCAAGAACGTGCTGATTTAACCATGGCTATGGTTGAATCGGGCGATCAAATTGATTTAACTATGATTGAAGGAGTTAAGGTTGATAAACATTCCACTGGAGGTGTTGGTGATACGACAACACTTGTTCTTGGACCTTTAGTGGCTGCAGTTGGAGTTCCGGTAGCGAAGATGTCAGGACGCGGTCTTGGCCATACTGGCGGAACAATTGATAAATTGGAATCTGTTACAGGTTTTCATGTGGAAATAGAAAATGATGAGTTTATACGACTTGTGAATAAAAATAAAATAGCTGTCATTGGTCAAAGTGGTAACTTAACACCTGCGGATAAAAAGTTATATGCATTGCGCGATGTAACGGCTACTGTTAACAGCATCGGCTTGATTGCTGGTTCAATTATGAGTAAAAAAATAGCTGCTGGTGCCGATGCAATTGTCCTTGATGTGAAAACGGGTGCAGGAGCATTCATGAAAACTCTCGAAGACTCAGAAGAATTAGCTCATGCAATGGTGAGCATCGGGAATAATGTTGGGCGAAACACGATGGCTGTAATTTCAGATATGAGCCAGCCGCTAGGTTACGCAATCGGAAATGCTTTAGAAGTGAAAGAAGCAATCGATACGCTTAAAGGTGAAGGTCCGGAAGATTTAACGGAACTTTCCTTAACACTAGGCAGTCATATGGTGTTCCTTGCTAAAAAGGCAAGCTCGCTTGAAGAAGCTAGAACCCTGCTTGAAAACGCAATTAAAGATGGTTCTGCTCTTAACTCATTTAAGGTTTTCTTAGAAGCGCAGGGAGGCGATGGTTCGGTTGTAGATCAGCCAGAAAAACTTCCGCAGGCTGCCTATACTTTTGAGCTTGAAGCAAAAGAAGACGGATATGTATCAAAAATCGTTGCCGATGAAGTTGGAACAGCGGCTATGCTTTTAGGAGCCGGAAGAGCGACCAAGGAATCAGAAATTGACCTAGCTGTTGGGTTAGTACTCCGTAAAAAAATCGGAGAAGTCGTGGCAAAAGGTGAATCTCTAGTGACGATTTACAGTAATTTTGAAGATGTTTCAGAAGTAAAAGAAAAATTGTATGAAAACATATCTATCTCGAAAGAAAAAGTTGAAAAACCTACGCTTATCTATAAAGAGATTATGGAATAATGTAACTTCAAAAATGTTGCTCTTTTTTTAGAGAGTGACCTTTTTGTAACCTTAGCTAGCTTATGTAGCTAAAATAATCCTATGATTTTAAAAAGAGGATGCCTATGCGCATCCTCTTTTTATTTTTGTGTTAATTTTCCTAATAATTCTTATATTTACAAAATTTATCTTTAAATGAACTTATTTGTATAAAAATGGGTGTAATGGAAAAAATAAATCATATAAAGATTGGAGGGTATGGAGATGAAGCGGATTCTTTCTCTATTTTTAACCGTATTAATAGTCTGCTGGTTTTAGCATCCCGCATACAAAAGCAGCGGAAGATAAAGGAGTCGACTTAGCGGCTAATGCTAAATCTGCTATTTTAATTGAACGGGATACAGGTACCGTATTGTATGATAAAAACGCAGATGATCGTCTTTCACCGGCAAGTATGACCAAGATCATGACGATGCTGCTAATCATGGAAGCAATCGATAAAGGCGATCTTACCATGAAGGAAAAAATCAGGACAAGTGAGTATGCAGCGTCGATGGGTGGTTCTCAAATCTTCCTCGAGCCAGGTGAAGAAATGACCACGGAGCAAATGCTTAAAGGCATCTCGATTGGTTCGGCGAATGATGCATCGGTGGCGATGGCGGAACGAATTGCGGGATCTGAAGAAGAGTTTGTTAAGAAAATGAACAAAAAAGCGAAAGATCTCGGGCTAAAAAACACGAAGTTTCAAAATGTGACAGGCCTTCCTGTTAAAGATCATTACAGCTCGGCTTATGATATGTCCATCATGGCGAAGGAGTTATTGAAATACGATACAATTACAAGGTTCACGGGTACATATGAAGACTATCTCCGTGAAAATACCGAAAAGAAATTCTGGCTGGTTAACACGAACCGATTAGTGAAATTTTATCCGGGGGTAGATGGGCTAAAAACAGGATTTACAAATGAAGCGAAGTATTGCCTGACGGCTACAGCGAAAAAAGGGAATATGCGGGTCATTGCCGTCGTTTTCGGAGCAGCATCTCCGAAGGAGCGAAATGCGCAGGTTACCAAAATGCTTGATTATGCTTTTTCACAATACATCACATACCCTATATATAAACGAGGCGAGATGTTAGGAGAATCAAAGGTAAGTAAAGGTCACAAGAAAATGGTTATAGGAGTAACAAGTGAACCTATTTCAGTTTTGACAACCAAGAACGGAACAGCGAAGGATTTTACAAAAAAAATTACTCTTAATAAAGATTTGAATGCACCAATCAAAAAAGGCGATCAAATTGGTACGCTTGAATTGAAGAAAAACGGTAAGGTGTATGTCGAATCGCCAATTGTTGCGAAGGAAACTGTTGAAAAAGCCAGTTGGTGGCAATTGTATAAACGGGCTTTCGGCATGTTTACTCAAGTCAAATAGAATAATTTGTCGCATTACCTGATAAATGTACTAATTTAGGCGAAAGCCCACTAGTTTTGCTATGAAGAAGGAATCTGCAGGTGAAAAAGAGAATTTGACTCTTTATAAGACAGTGAAGGAGGCTGTATATAATGAGTCTTACGATTAATATGGAGGCGAAAGATCGTGTATTATGCATTCGTCTCAAAGGTGATTTAGATCATCATACAGCAGAAAAATTGAAAAAACAGGCAGAGTCAGCAATTCAAAAGCATAACATCAAGCACATAATTCTCAACTTAGAAGAATTACATTTTATGGACAGTTCAGGACTCGGTGTTATTTTAGGGCGTTATAAGCAGGTAAACAATAAACAAGGTGAAATGGTCGTCTGCGCAATTTCTCCAGCAGTAAAGCGGTTATTTGAGATGTCAGGGTTGTTTAAAATTGTTAAAATGGAACTATCCGAAAAAAACGCTTTGCAAAGACTGGGGGTTGCCTAAGATGAAAAATAAAATGGAAACGAAATTTTCTGCACTAAGCCAAAATGAATCTTTTGCCAGGGTTACAGTTGCGGCTTTTATTGCCCAGTTAGATCCAACAATGGATGAATTGACAGAGATCAAGACTGTCGTGTCAGAAGCAGTTACGAATTCGATTATTCATGGGTACGAGAGTGACCCGGAAGGATGGGTCTACATTTCTGTGATTATTGAAGGTGATACTGTAGAATTGACCATCCGTGATGAAGGACTGGGCATTGAAGACGTCGAGGAAGCTAAACAGCCACTATTTACGACAAAACCTGAACTTGAACGTTCCGGTATGGGATTCACCATTATGGAAAACTTCATGGATGAAATCAATATTATTTCCCATAAGGGTGAAGGTACGATCATTCGATTAAAAAAGCACTTAACTACAAGCAGAGCTTTGTGCAATTAAGGGAGACTTGCATATGGATGTGGAGGTTAAAAAAGAGAAGAGCAAAAAAGGCCAGCCCCATTTAAAAGATGAGGAATTACGGAATTTAATCCAACGCAGCCAGAGTGGTGACCAGGACGCAAGAAACTTGATTGTCAATAGCAATCTAAGACTTGTCTGGTCCGTAGTACAGAGATTCCTCAATCGAGGTTATGAACCGGATGATTTATACCAGATTGGCTGCATTGGGCTTTTGAAGTCCGTAGATAAATTTGACTTATCGTTTGAAGTGAAATTCTCTACGTATGCTGTACCAATGATCATTGGAGAGATTCAACGTTTTATCCGTGATGATGGAACTGTAAAAGTAAGCCGTTCTTTAAAGGAAATGGCAAATAAAATTCGTAGAGCCAAAGAGGAACTTTCAAAAACGTACGGCCGTGTTCCAACGGTCAATGAATTGGCGGAACATCTTGAGCTGTCACCAGAGGAAATTATCATGGCCCAAGAGGCTAGTCGAAGTCCTTCTTCCATCCATGAAACGGTTTATGAAAATGATGGCGACCCGATTACTCTTCTTGACCAGATTGCCGACAATAATGAAACATCATGGTTTGACCAAATCGCTTTAAAAGAAGCCATCCATGAATTGAATGAACGTGAAAGACTAATTGTTTTCCTGAGGTACTATAAAGACCAGACGCAATCGGAAGTAGCGGCAAGACTTGGCATATCCCAAGTACAGGTGTCACGGCTGGAAAAGAAAATTCTCCAGCAGATGAAAAACCACATGAATCAGTGATTCATGTGGTTTTTTTTATTTGATTTGAGAAAAATTTGGGTTTTAGGAAAAGGTAAAAAGACTCTAATCATATTAAAAAGGAGCCCATAGTAGTTTGAGGTGATGGGAATTTACGGAAATAAGAGAGGGGATGAAATTTTTTAGTTGAATTTAGAATTAAAAACGAATATTATAGTAAAGGTCGCGCTTTTCATTCGTTTTTTATCTTTCATTCAACGAATATGGTTAATCTGAAAAAAGTGTAGATGCAGTACAATTTTAGGACACCTTTGTCTTCGCATGCAAACGATTGTATCGGTGTTTCCTTTAGATCTGGAGGTCTAAATGATGTTTTTAGAAAAGTTTTTCTCCCTAAAAGAAAATGGGACGGATGTCCGTACTGAAGTTATGGCGGGTGTTACGACATTTTTAACTATGGTTTATATCCTTATTGTGAATCCGGCTTTATTATCCTCAATCGGAATTCCATTTGAACAAGTCTTTATGGCAACAGTCATTTCTGCTGTTATAGGTACCCTTATTATGGGGTTGGTCGCAAAATATCCAATTGCGATTGCACCGGGGATGGGCTTGAATGCTTATTTTGCTAGTGTAGTTGGTGCACAAGGTCTTTCATATCAAACCGTATTTGGAACAGTTTTCATCGCAGGCTTGCTATTTTTATTGATAAGTGTAACGAGCTTGCGCAAAATGATAATTGATGCCATTCCGAATTCATTAAAATATGGAATCACCTCTGGAATTGGTTTATTCATCGCGTTTATCGGATTGAAAAATGCGGGAATCGTCGTACCGAATGATTCAACTATGGTTACGCTTGGCGACTTGCATCAATCTGGAACAGTTTTAGCACTTGCAGGTTTATTTATAACGTTAATTTTAATGGCACGCAATGTTAAAGGAGCAATTTTTATTGGGATGATCATTACGGCAGTCATTGGCTACTTTATCGGTCTTCTCAACTTTAATGGAGTGCTATCTGTGCCGCCTACACCGGTATTTTTCGATATCGATATCTCTGGGGTCTTTACGAACTCTCTATATTCAGTTGTTTTTGCCTTTTTACTTGTGACAATCTTTGATACGACAGGTACATTGATTGGAGTAACGGAGCAGGCAGGTTTAACGAAGGACGGGAAAATACCTCGTGCGAAAAAAGCATTTTTAGGAGATGCAATTGCGACGACAATTGGCTCTTTGTTTGGAACAAGTCCTTCCACAGCATATGTTGAATCTAGCACAGGTGTGGCAGCAGGAGGCCGTACTGGTTTAACAGCCACGGTGGTAGCTATCTTGTTTGCAGCATCTATTTTCTTTTCTCCATTGATCTCGGCCATTTCTTCAGTTTCAGCAATCACTGCACCTGTTTTGATTATCGTAGGTTGTTTTATGATGGAAGGTTTAGCTAAAGTCAATTGGAAAATGTTTGATGATGCATTTCCGGCATTTGCGATTATTTTAACGATGCCTCTTACTTCAAGCATATCAACGGGGATTGCAATTGGATTCATAACATATCCCCTTATGAAGTTATTTAGTGGAAAAGGAAAATCAGTTCATCCACTTATTTATATTTTTGGATTGATATTTTTAGTTCAACTGATTTTTTTCCCAACTCATTAAGTTAATAATGTAAACAAAAAAGACATGCTGTCATTCAGCATGTCTTTTTTGTTTTATCTTTCACCCTCGTAATTAGTAATATTTGGACATCCGTTACTTCCTGCATTTTCACTGTGTTTCCAATCCATACTACTATCATAAGGAAATAAAAGGTCGGGATGTGATGATAATGGCAGTTGTATATATCAGGATGAGGAACCGTGTACAAGTAAAGGGAAATCAAACGGTGAGGATTAAAGATATTGCAAGGATAATCGGACCTGAAGAAGTGATTCAAATAATTGAAGAGACCTTTTTATTAACGGTCAAGAAGGAAGATAAGAATATTATTGTCATTGATTTGGCTCAACTTATCATGGCCATTCGTAAAGTGGATCCGCAAATTGAAGTGCAGACATTTGGGCCATCTCAGACCATCATCGAAGTCATATATTCAAAAAAGAAAATGTCCTACCTAACTTTTGCTCTAGTCTGGTTCTTATTATTTATTGGAGCTGGGATGACAATTATGAATTTCCATGTTGATGTCAGTATGGGGGAAGTCCATCAAAAAGTCTTTACGTTAATAACGGGGAAGCTAGATGAAAAGCCACTATTAATACAGATACCTTATAGCTTCGGACTTGGCATAGGAATGATTTTATTTTTTAATCACTTTTTTAAAAAACGCTTTAATGAGGAACCTAGTCCGCTCGAAGTTGAAATGTTCAATTACCAGCAGGATTTAGACCGTTATGTCACCATGAATGAAAATAAGGAAAACGTGCGCCATCTTGATGACAGGTAAAATTATCTTCGGAATCTTTGTCGGTCTAGCTGGAGGTTTTGCAACAGGTGCCGGTTTTGTAGCGTTTTTGACTGTACTTGGAGTGATACCGAGACTGACTCAGTTGACGAAAACGATGAAAATGATTCATTACTATGAAGCAGCAATTATTGCAGGTGTTGTCGCTGGAACATGGTTAGGCTTACAGGAAACGAAATTTTTCCTGCATCATTTTTTATTAATTCCGATTGGCTTGGCAGATGGGATTTTTAATGGGATGCTGGCTGCTGCTTTGACTGAAGTTTTGAATGTTTTTCCGATTCTTTCTAAACGAATCGGAATTCAAGAGAAGATTATTTATCTGTTAATGGCACTTGTATTAGGGAAGATAGCCGGTTCTTTATTCCAATGGATTTATTTTGTCGATTTGTAAGTTCTTAAGTATTATTCCTGATGATGAAAGAAGGGCCAAGATGGTGACCAAACGAAAAGTGATATTAATAACGGATGGAGATGAGTATGCAAAACGGGCTGTCCAGCTTGTAGCTAAGGAAATAGGTGGACGGTGCATCTCTATGTCCCAAGGTAATCCATCCCGTTATTCGGGCAATGAGCTAGTTGAATTAATAAAAAAGGCAAAGTATGATCCTGTACTGGTTATGTTTGATGATAGTGGTTTTATCGGTGAAGGATTCGGTGAACAGGCGATGAAGGTGGTTGCCGGCCATCCTGATATAGATGTCCTTGGGGTTATTGCAGTTGCTTCAAAGACTAGGAGGGAAGAATGGACAAAGGTGGATGTATGTATTGACCGGGATGGGAATTTAACACCAAACGGAGTTGATAAATACGGGGCTGAGGAATTTGAACTAGGAAAGATTACAGGAGATACAGTGTATTGCATCGATGAATTAAATGTTCCAATAGTGGTGGGGATAGGGGATATCGGGAAAATGTCCCATCAAGATGATATTAAAAAAGGTGCACCGATCACGAAGCTTGCGGTGGAAATTATTTTGGAAAGGAGCGGTCATAATGGCTTCAGAAAATCCTCAAAACATGAAACCGATTCCGAATAAAGTAGCGGAAGTAGACTCGTTCATGGAAGAAAAAGTAGGTCTTGGCGTCAGCTTTGACTTAGGGGTAAGAAGAATAAAGGTCTTAAAAAAAGATGTACATTTATACTATGTGAACGGGCTGACGGATACAGAGTTCATCATTGGAATTCTTGACTCGCTAATCCATAACAAAAATGCTGAAATTATGACGACAAAAGTGTTTGAAACAGTCAAAAACTTGCTTGTCCACCAATCTGTTGAAGAAATAAGTACAATGGATGAGCTTGTTGATCAAGTGCTGTCCGGCTTAATAGTCATCGTCGTCGATGGTAGAGCAACGGGATTGGTTGTAGATGTCAGGAGTTATCCTGGAAGGCAACCAGTAGAGCCTGATACGGAAAAGGTCGTCCGTGGATCCAGGGATGGTTTTGTCGAAAATATCATCATTAATACAGCGATAACCAGACGGAGAATTCGGGATGAAAGATTACGTTTTGAAATTTTGAAGGTGGGGGAACGTTCGAAAACGGATATAGCAATCGGATACATTAAAGATATTGCCGATCCGGATTTAATAGCAGTCGTACGCAAGGAATTGAAAAATATAGAAGTTGATGGCATAACGATGGCGGATAAGACGATTGAAGAGTTTATCGTCAAGCAAGGATATAACCCGTATCCGCTTGTAAGATACACGGAGAGGGCTGATGTAGCGGCAACGCATTTACTTGAGGGGCATGTCCTTATTTATGTGGATACTTCACCGAGTGTCATCATTACCCCGTCCACTCTTTTTCATCACATGCAACACGCTGAGGAGTATCGGCAGGCACCTGCTGTTGGAACCTTGGTGCGATGGGTCCGTTTTTTAGGGATTTTCGTTTCGCTTTATTTGCTGCCGATTTGGTTATTGTTTTCGTTAGAACCGTCCCTTCTCCCCGATAATCTTGAATTTATCGGGCCGAATAAAAAAACGCATATACCGATTATTGTCCAAATCTTCATTTCCGATATTGGAATAGAATTTTTAAGGATGGCAGCCGTTCATACCCCGACCCCGCTTTCTACTGCAATGGGTTTGGTTGCGGCAGTTTTGATAGGACAGATAGCAATAGATGTTGGCCTATTTGTCCCTGAAGTGGTTCTCTACGCTTCCGTAGCGACAATCGGTACATTTGTCACTCCAAGTTTAGAACTAGGGGTTGCGAATAAAATTTCCCGTTTAGCGCTGCTTGTGTTGGTTGCTTTATTTAAAGTGCCGGGCTTAATTATAGGTATCACAATTCATATTATTTTGCTTACCAGTATAAAAACGTTAAATACACCGTATTTATGGCCGCTTCTCCCGTTTCAGCCGAAAGCTTTGTCTCATATAATATTTAGAAGACCTTATCCAGGTTCTATAGAACGTCCGAGTATTGTACATCCCCAGGATATATATAGGCAGCCAAGAAAATCTAAAGGTTGATGTTGTCGAAAAGTTGTGGTAATTTAATTTTATTCGGAAAAAGCAGTAAAGTTAAGGCTTCACAAAGAGAAAGAGCTCTTTTGTCTCTTTGAAGTTAAACCAATCTGGCTTTCCCTTCGAACTACTAAGCAGTTTGTTTGATTAAAGAGGATGGAAAACATTTTTATTCGGGATAATCGATTAATTTGAATGAGGCTTTTTCAAAGAGGGAGAACCTTTTTCGCTTGCATAAGTGGGAACTCTCTTTGACGCTGCCTCATTTCTTATTAATCGTTAGTTTTAAGTCAGGAAGGTGAGCTATCATGTATTTGTACGGAACCGGTCGTGTCAATGATCGTGGACATCTTGAGATTGGCGGAGTGGACACAATCGAATTGATTGAACAATTTGGAACGCCATTATATGTTTATGATGTAGAGTTAATTCGCGAGCGTGCTAGAGGATTCAAGCGAACATTTGAGGAATTGGGTATTTCTGCTCAAGTCGCCTATGCGAGTAAAGCTTTTTCTTCGATTGCAATGATCCAGTTGGCTGATCAAGAGGGCCTATCACTCGATGTCGTCTCAGCAGGAGAATTGTATACAGCAATTAAAGCAAATTTTCCAACTGAACGTATTCATTTTCATGGGAACAACAAAAGTGAAGAAGAGCTACATATGGCCTTGGATTATAAAATCGGCTGTATTGTAGTCGATAATTTTTCAGAGCTAACATTATTAGAAGAGATTTGTACACAGCGAGAACAAAAAGTGAAAATTCTTCTTCGTGTGACTCCAGGTATTGAAGCCCATACGCATGATTATATCTTAACAGGGCAGGAAGATTCGAAATTTGGCTTTGATCTTATTAACGGTCAGGCTGAAGAGGCCCTTAGACAAGCACTACAAAGCAAGTGGATTGAAGTACTAGGACTGCACTGCCATATTGGCTCACAGATCTTTCAAACGACTGGATTCCTGCTTGCCGCACAAAAAATTATAAGCAAGCTTAAAAATTGGCATAAATCATTAGATTTCCAGCCAAAGGTATTGAATCTTGGAGGCGGATTTGGAATCAGATATACCGAAGAGGACGACCCGCTTCCAGCTTCTCAATATGTAGAAGAAATCGTTAGGGAAGTGCAGAACCTGGTTGCTAATTCTGATTTGGAGATGCCGGAAATTTGGATTGAACCTGGCCGTTCATTAGTCGGCGACGCTGGTGTGACTTTATATAAAGTCGGTTCTGAAAAGGAAGTACCTAATGTTCGTAAATATATAGCAGTTGATGGTGGTATGAGTGATAATATTCGCCCAGCTCTATATGAGGCTAAGTATGATGCAATTCTTGCCAATCGGCCGCTTGATCCAGTAGAAGAAACAGTGTCCATTGCTGGGAAATGCTGTGAAAGCGGAGATATGTTGATTTGGGATTTACCTTTGCCAAAAGCAGGACGAGGTGATGTATTAGCTGTCTTTTGTACAGGGGCATATGGATATTCCATGTCCAATAATTACAACCGGATTCCGAGGCCTGCTGTCGTCTTCGTCGAAGATAGAGAAGCTCGTTTAGTCATTAAACGCGAAACCTTCGAAGATCTTATCCATTTGGATTTGGCACTTCAGGAAGCAGCCGTTACGAATAAGGATTAAGAAAAGAGGATGGCTATGCCATCCTCTTTTCTTATCTAAATCAGTTAAAAAATGATTTGATTGCGTCTATTAAACTATTGAAAACCTCTTTCAATTTATCTAAAAATGATTGTCCTTCTTCGGATCCAAGGAAATTGGACAGCTTATCTTTTGCTGCTGTCAGCTGATCACCAACAGCGTTCCAATCAATATTCAATTCTTTTAGCTTATTAAATAAATCAATCAAACTTTGCTTTTGATCTTCATTTAAGACAATTCCCAGTTCATTTGCAGACGATTCGACAACCTTACGGACTTCTTCAGTCGTAGTCGGTGGATTTTCAGCCATTCCTTCTTTGATTTTTGTTACGAGTGCAGAGGCTTCCTCTGTACCGATTTCATCGCCCAATTTAGCTGTCTTCACCATTTCTTCATTAGCTGCTTGCTTCACATCCTCCGGAATTGTTTTATCGGAAGAAATCTCATACGCTTTTATTACTCCTGTTAAAGCAGCTGTACCTGAAACTGGTATCGGTGCAGTGACATAGACGGTGGCATCTTTTACTCCAGCAGTCGCCAGAGCATTGATATACATTTCATCAGTAACCCAGTTAATATTTTTCGACTCCAATTTAATGCCAGTACCTTTTTCTTCTAATGTAATAGCAGAGGATGAAATCGCTTTTGTGCCAATTAGCCGGCTAGCAATATAATCCCCTAAATATTCATGTTCCTCTGCATTGGTAACCGTTAAAACCTCAACGTCATCAGGAGCTTTCATTTCTGACAATAGCATACTTTTTTGTTCTTTTGTCAAATTTTCCCCTAGTGTGACGATCATTTCACCAACAGCCGCGTCCGCAAAGGCTTTATATGGCAATAATAGGCATAATAAAATGGTCACAATGACCCATTTTTTCATTTTTTTCATTGTTATCCTCCTTAACATTTCCTGCTGAATTGGATTCTTTTATTTAAAGAGCACCGCTTTAAATAAAAGTTTCATAGTATTGGACGAACCAAAAGGTAAAAAAGATACAGATTAATAAAAAATATTTATTTCGTCCAAAATAGCTAATGTTCTTACTAAGGACGAAAAGTGATTGTATCCTTGTCTAATATACCTGTGAGATATGCTATGAATCCTAAGTTTACTTTATCAATGTAGTAAAATGAATGCAAGATTGCAAGGGGTATTTGTCAGATTGTGCTAAGTTATAGTAAAATGAATTCGTTATTTAAATATTTAGACCATTGAATAAAGGGAGTATGGGATGAGGAAAAGTAATAAAACTCTTTTACTTATGATGCTTGTTATCGCTTTGATGTGGGGAATCGTATATTGGCTGTTCATCGCGTAGCACATAGGAGATCTATAAATCAAGTGCTGAAAGTGATGTTGAAACAAAAGAAAATTTTATGTATGATGGAAATGTTATAAGTGGGGATTATTATTCAAAGCGAATTAATTAGAAACAGGTAGATAATAAAAACGTTATTTAGTAACGAGGGATATTATGTTGATTAAGTATAAGAAAAGTTATGAGAAGTTTGCCATGGGATTATTATCTTTCATGCCAAATGAAAAAGAGATAAAAGTGCTTCGGAATACGATGAAGAATTACGAAACAGATGAAAATCTACAGTTGTTCTTATGGAAAGATGAAGAGATTATAGGCTTGATCGGAATAGAAGTCTCTCCAAATCACATTGAGATTCTACATATATCTGTAAATCCATCTTTTCGAAAGCAAGGTATCGGTAAAGCAATGGTCAGGGCTCTAAAGGAGCAATATCCTGACAAAGAAATAAAAGCAAATGAATATACGGAAAGCTTCCTAGACAAATGTGAAGAAGCTTAGATCATGAGAGCAAGAATAGAGGACCACTCTTAAGAGTGGTCCTCTATTCTTGCTCTTCGGAGGGATAGTTGTCGAGCTCTTTCTGAAATAACATCTGAACGGTCACGCTTTAGATGCTTGTCTATTAATGATAAATTAGCCATGTCGCTATCTGTGCACCATACGTATCCTTCCTGACTGCATATGGCTTGGCATTGTACAATCAACTCTTGATCCGTTATAGGAAGGTTGATGCTTTCATATGGTTTTTTAGACAACATACGTGCATGGGTGTTCTGAAGCAAATTAAGCAGTTCTTCGTGATCGAGGCCAAACAGTTGCAGCTCTACTTTTTTCGAACGGAGATTGTCAATGGCTTTAGCAAGGGTCCTTGTAGCACCTTGTTTGTTGCCTCTACGGTCGTGATATAGGGCAACTGCAATTTGAATCAGCCCGACCCAGTGCGAGTCACGCTCTTTTGGTGCAGTATCCTTCCAGTATTCTTCAAGAATTTCGTGACATTCAAAGTAATCCCTAGTGCCATGAAAATGGACAAGGAAAGACAGGTAGTCTTCCGGGTAATTCAATATGAGCACCCCTTTTGTTTGGTAGGTTCATTTAAGGTAGAAAAGCCATTTTAAACAGCTTTACACCGGGCGTGTTTACTCTCTTTAGTTTATCACAAAAAACACCCTGGAAAATAAGGAAAGCTGATTGCTATGCAATCAGCTTGATTCATCAGTCTTCAATTAACACCAAGAAGCACCGACAATAATTAACAAAATGAACAATACTACAATAAACGCAAATCCGCCGCCATGCCCAAAACCCATAATAAGTTCCTCCTTTGTTCTGGTATTCTTACATTCCTAGGTTATGTTAATTTTACAAATGTGATTGGGCACTGACCCAATAAACACAAATCCCTCTTAAGAACTTTTCTAAGTGCCAAATTATTATTATTGGATAAAGGCCGGTAATCCACTATACTTGATTAGTAAAAGAAATAGGCCAAACATTGGCCAATTAGATTTAAATGGGGTATTTTTATGGGTTATAATATTAAAATTGATGCTTTTGAAGGTCCGATGGATTTACTCCTTCATTTGATAAACCGTCTTGAAATAGACATCTATGATATTCCAATGGCTGATATCACAGAGCAATATTTAGGCTATATTCATACGATGCAGCATCTTGAATTAGATGTGGCCAGTGAATATTTAGTAATGGCTGCGACACTACTTGCTATCAAAAGTAAAATGTTGCTACCCAAGCATGAAGATGAACAATTGATTGATGAAGATGGAGAACTATTTGAAGAAGATCCACGGGACGAGCTTGTGGAAAAACTATTAGAATATAAAAAGTATAAAAATGCTGCAGAAGAATTTAAGGGGTTGGAAGAAGAACGAAGCTTGATGTTTACAAAACCGCCGAGTGATTTATCTGTTTATGTAAAAGAAACGGAAAATGAAAAACAAGAGTTGAATATCAGTCTATACGATATGTTGGGCGCTCTACAAAAACTACTGCGAAGGCAAAAAATTCAAAAGCCCCTATATACAAAAGTGACGAAACAAGAGATATCAATTGAAAAACGCATGGATGAAATCATGATTGAGTTACAATCATTTAAAGGGAAAAAAAGCTTTTTTGAGCTCTTTTCACAACCGGTTAAGGAGCATATCGTCATTACTTTTATGGCGGTATTGGAACTAATGAAACAAAATGAAATAATCGTTGAACAAGAAGATAATTTTTCGGAAATTATGATTGCAGCTAAGGAAGGTGTAGAACCAGTTGGAAGTTATTAATTGGAAGGGGATTCTTGAGGCATTATTGTTTGCTGCTGGAGATGAAGGCCTCTCAGTCAAACAAATTGCCTCTGTCCTAGAAATTACAGAATATCAAGCAACAGACATCATTGAAAGCTTAAAGGAAGAATATATATCGGATGTACGAGGGGTTCAAGTGATTGAAATAGCAGGTGTGTTTCAAATGACTACAAAAAAAGAACACTCGGATTATTTAAAAAAACTTGTAGAAACTTCAAGTACTCAAGGTTTATCACAGGCTGCTTTGGAAACACTCGCAATCATCGCGTATAAGCAGCCAATTACGAGAGCTGAGATTGATGAAATTCGCGGTGTCAAAACGGAACGGCCGATTCATACACTTGTCACTAAAGTGTTAATAAAAGAGGTCGGACGTGCTGAGGGGTCTGGTCGGGCTTATTTATATGGGACAACGAAAGAGTTTTTGGATTATTTCGGTCTAAACTCAATTAAAGAATTACCGCCACTCTCCGATAATTCAGAAGAAAGCTTCGAAAATGGTGAAGCAGATTTGTTTTTTGAGAAATTTCAACAAACAATCGAATAACATTTTTCTTTAAATTGTGATAATATAGAAAAAACTGAATACGGGGGGATTTCGGGTGCGAATTGTAGCATGCAATGGATTTGGACTTGAAAAAGAAAAGTCCAATTCTCCGGAGGAATTTTTTAACCGATCCGTTATAGAATACATAAAGGATGGAGAAGAAAAGACACTGAATGTGCTGTATCTTCGTTATTTTGATGAGATGGTCGCTCGGTGGACTCCATATTCCACCAATCCTTTATTCAAAAGTTTCGACCGAGATATTTATATGGCTGATATCATTGCAATGGTTTGCCTTTTCAAAGACCCGAATTTGGCTAGCCGAAAACGTTTATATATTAATTCAGAAAAAGAGTTAGCTGGTTATTTCGAAAATATAAATTTTGGAAAATTGGAGAAAGTGTTTATATCTATTGACCAAGCTAAACCATATGATATTAAATCAAATGTAGATTTTAATATTCTTTCATAATCATTTTGAGGAGGGTTCACGGTTGGGGAATACATTGGTAAAATCTCAGCTTGAGGATGTAAAAAGCTTTTTAGAAACGACAGTAGCTCAGTTAGAAGAGTTTATAAATGAGACGACCTATTCTAAGCTTCAACAGGAAAAAAGCGGGGAAGAAAGTTATTATAAAGGAATCCTCTCTAGTTTAAGAAGAATGCTTGTAAGTTGTGAAGAGGGTTTAGAAGCTTGCCAAATCGTCCTTAAAAATGAAGTTTTTAATAAAGCTGCAGCTGAAAAGACGCTATATAGAGTGTATCATCAATGTATAGAAGAATATTTTTCCCCAAAATCGGACCGTTGGTTTGAAGACAGCCGATCTGCCTATACGGGAAAAAACTCGATTAAATTTCATCAAGGTGTACCGGATAGCATTATATCTATTTTGAAATCTGTAGAAAGTGGATTTCAGACCATGCGAGAAGAATTAGAGTATTATGAAACGGATTACCGGACGAAAATGTTACAGTCAAGATAAAGAAACAGCGAGGCTTAATAGGCCTTGTTGTTTTTTTTGTTTATAAATGGAATCTTCGCTTATTCGTAACATAAAATACTCTGATGATTTATGTGTAAGTAGGTTACAGGGGGGTTGAAAGATGTCTGATGTAAGACAGTATGCAAAAGAGGTAAGTGATTGGATTGATGAAATAATGGCATACCTTGAGAGAATAGATATCACCGATTCGACAGTGTTGGCAAACATTGAAAGGCTTTCCCAATGGACTAATGATCTCGTTGCAGAGGAAATAGATTATGAGAATATGGTCTTGATTGAAGAAGAGATGGCTCGGGTCTACGAAGAAATTGAAGAGATAGCTAGAGATCTCGGTACTCAGCAAAGACAAACTCAATCTCAATCTGTACCAATTGGAAAACATACGCTTCCGCCGCTACCTTATGCCTATAATGCGTTGGAACCGACGATTTCAGAGGAAATCATGTACCTTCACCATGATAAGCATCACCAAACTTATGTAGATGGTCTGAATAAAGCAGAATTAATGATGAAAAATGCCAGGGAGACGAAGGATTATTCATTGTTGAAACATTGGGAAAAGGAAGCAGCCTTTCATGGATCCGGGCATTATTTGCATACAATATTTTGGGAAGGGATGATTCCAAGAGGCGGCGGCCAGCCAAAGGGAGACTTACTTAAACAGATTGAGAAGGATTTTGGAAGTTTCGCAGCATTTAAAAATCACTTTAGTGAAGCAGCTAAACAGGTTGAAGGTGTTGGCTGGGCGATTTTAGTCTGGGTGCCACGTGCGCGTAAACTAGAAATTCTTCAATCAGAGTTGCATATGATTTTAACACAATGGGATACGATTCCAGTACTTGTATTAGATGTGTGGGAACATGCATATTACTTACAATATAAAAATAATAGAGCTTCTTATGTGGATAAATGGTGGGACGTTGTAAACTGGCCCCAAACAGCATTACGGTTTACCGAAGCGAAAAAGCTTACTTGGAAACAACAATAAGGGATAAAATATATGTTCTACCAAAAACGAATTGTTTTGAGTTGAAGGGCCGAGCCATTATGGTTCGGCATTTTTTCGTTTAAAAGGACAGTACAGATTAGTTTTTTGGGGTTAATTAGGAATAATGTGGGAAGTATATGAAGGATGAAGTAAATTGTATGGATGAAATCGACAATTGATTCTCATTTGGAATTTATTATTTTATTGAAAAGGAGACAATATCATCTTTCGAAATAATTAGGATAGTTGTTATTTTTAACCTTGATATAACATTGAAGATGTGTTAAATACGCTATTTTAAAGTACAATGCGGTTTATAAATTGTTTAATGTATATCAATATAAAAACTGTGACTAATTTGTGAACTTAAAAATTATTAAGGTATATTTATTGACTAGTTTCTATTTAATAATTATTATAAATAGGAGCAGATTAAAAAATATATCTATTGGAGGAATTTATTATGTCATTGATTAATAAACAAGTTGAAGATTTTAAAGTACAAGCTTACCATGCAGGAGAATTCAAGGAAGTAACATTAGATGATGTTAAAGGAAAATGGGCAGTATTCTTCTTCTACCCAGCTGACTTTTCATTTGTATGTCCAACAGAATTAGCTGATCTTCAAGACAACTATGAAACATTCAAAGAAATTGGTTGTGAAGTTTACTCAGTTTCAACAGATACTCATTTCAGCCACAAAGGATGGGCTGATGCTACTGATACAATCGGTAAAATTCAATATCCAATGTTAGCTGACCCAGCAAATGTTTTATCTCGTCAATTCGGTGTATTAATCGAAGAAGATGGTTTAGCTCTACGTGGAACTTTCATCGTAAACCCAGAAGGACAAATTAAAGCATACGAAGTGAATGATTTAGGAATCGGTCGTAATGCTGAAGAACTTGTGAGAAAAGTTCAAGCTGCACAATTTGTAGCAGAACATGGTGATAAAGTTTGCCCTGCTAAATGGACTCCAGGTGAAGCTACTCTTGAACCAAGCTTAGATCTAGTAGGTAAACTTTAATCTTTTGAGGATATAATCCAATTCGTTACTGGACACTATCTACACATTGATTACGAAGACAATTCGTTTGACAAGATTCTAATGACAAAAGGCACTTACCTAAAATAAGTGCCTTTTGTTATTCAAAATAAACTGTTTTTTAGTAAGTATTATTATTCAGCAAGGAGAACAACTATGGAAAAAATACATGATTTAATAATTATTGGTGGTGGTCCTGCAGGTCTTTCTGCGGGTGTATATGCAGGTAGAGCTAAAATTAAAACAATAATTCTTGAAAAGGGTACAGGTGGCGGACAAGCTGCAACAACATCAGAAATTGCAAACTATCCTGGTATTCGTCATATTTCAGGCCCAAGGTTAGTTGAAGAAATGAAACTTCAAAATGAAGATTTTGGAGTGGAGTTTGCCAAAGCTGATGTAACAGGAGTGGATTTCTCTGGTGAGGTAAAGGTCGTTAAAACGCTTAGTGGGGATTACCATGCGCGCGCTGTAATAATTGCAACTGGCGCCTCTCCAAGAACACTTGGATTCCCAGGGGAAGAAGAATTTACTGGTCGTGGAGTAGCTTATTGTTCAACCTGTGATGGCGAATTTTTTGAAGGGTTGGAAGTTTTCGTAATTGGGGCAGGATATGCAGCAGCTGAAGAAGCTATCTTCCTGACTCGTTTTGCTACAAAAGTCACAATCATTGCCAGGGAATCAAGCTTCTCATGTGCTCCTTCTATTGTTGATAAAGTAATGGCAAATGATAAGATTGAAGTGAAATTCAATACAGAAATCCTTGGGGTATATGGGGATGGAATGATTCAAAGTGCCCGCTTCATCAATAACGTTACCAAGGAAGAGTTTGAGTATGAAGCGAAGAAAGAAGACAGTACGTTTGGAGTATTCGTATTCATTGGTTACGAACCGAAAACAGAGATTTTCAACGGCCATATCGAAATGGACAGTGCTGGTTACATTCTCACAGATGATGATATGAAAACGAATGTGAAAGGTGTATATGCAGCTGGCGACTTAAGACCAAAATCCTTGCGTCAGATTATTACCGCTGTTTCTGACGGAGCGATTGCAGCAACGGATGCAGGTAAATACATTGCTGAAGAAAAAGATCGCTTAGGTATTAAAGATGAGCCTGCTGTTGAAAAACCTGAGAAAAAAGAACAGGCTGCTGTTCCAGCAGGGAAGAGCCCTCTATTAAGTGACGCACTACGCGGTCAATTAAAGGGAATCTTCGGCAAGATGGAAAGCGATGTAACGTTGGTATCTATTGTAGACGAAAGTTTGCCAAAATCAGTCGAATTGCGTGATTTCTTGTTGGATGTTGCTGAATTAGGTGACAAACTTCATCTTGAGTTATATAACAAAGGTGAAAATAAGGAAATCGAAGAAAAAATCAATGCTGATAAGTTCCCAGTTGTCTCTCTAATAAATTCGAGAGGTGAATACAGTGGTGTCAAATACCATGGTGTACCAGGCGGTCATGAGTTGAATTCCTTCATTTTAGCTATTTATAACCTAGCTGGACCTGGTCAAGCGTTGGATTCAGTTGTTTTAAATTCGATTAAATCAATCAGTAAAAAAGCGAACATTAAAGTTATGGTATCATTGGCATGTCACTACTGCCCAGACGTTGTAGTGGGTGCACAGCGTATTGCTATTGAAAACCCTAACGTTGAAGCTGAAATGGTCGATATAAGTAATTTCCAGGAAATCAAGAAAAAATATAAAGTAATGAGCGTGCCGGCTATGATCATCAATGATGAAGAAGTAGTATTCGGTGCAAAGAAAATTGATGAAATCGCTGCATTGTTAGTATGATAGAACGCTAAATCGATAGGGGGACATCTCATGTCCCCTTATCGATTTTTTTTTTGGGTTCAAACATGGATCCGAAATTCACTCTACCTAAAATTTAAAATGATTCTCCTTTCATACTCCTCAATAGTGGGAGGAGCATTTGGATTTATCTTGATATGTTCTAGTACATGGGTAAATTTGTATAATGTCATTTAAAGTTTTATATGAAAAAGCCCTTTTAAATCCTAGGATCTTATAGATATTCACATTCTTTTTATTCATAACCCTTGTCCCTTTGCATAAACTTGTACAAAAACAAGTTAAGAGACGAGGGGGCACTCATGCGTTTTCTATATAAAGGGTTATCAGGTTTGTTTATTATCATTCTCCTTTTGTCTTTTCTAGCACCGGTACAAAGCGCTAATGCTAACGTAGCCGTTAGTGCCCACAGCGCGATATTAATGGATGAGGAAAGCGGAAGGGTCATTTATGAGGTGAATGCTCATGAAAAAAACCGTATTGCCAGCATCACGAAAATCATGACGGCTATACTGGCTATTGAATCGGGAAAAATGGGGGAAACAGTAAAGATTAGTAGTAATGCCTTCGGGACTGAGGGTTCTTCCCTTTATTTGAAAGAAGGAGAAAAGATTAAGCTTGAAGATTTGGTTTATGGATTGATGTTACGTTCGGGGAATGATGCGGCAGTCGCAATCAGCGAAAAGGTGGGCGGGAGCCTTGATGGCTTCGTCTGGATGATGAATCAAAAGGCAGAGGAAATCGGTATGAAGAATACTAATTTCTCAAATCCGCATGGTTTGGATAATACGAATAACCATTATTCAACAGCATATGATATGGCTTTACTGACTCGTTATGCTATGCAAAATAAAACGTATGCAAAGATTGCCGGTACTAAGGTGCACCGAGCACCTAATTCAACAGAACAATGGGATTATGTCTGGAAGAACAAAAATCGACTTTTGACACAATTATATGAGTATTGTACAGGGGGGAAAACAGGGTTTACCAAACTGGCAAAGCGTACCCTGGTCACGACGGCTACAAAAAACCAACATGATCTAATAGCTGTAACATTGAATGGTCCCGACGATTGGAATGATCATATTCAAATGTATGAATCCGCTTTTAAAGAATATAAGCCAACTGAAATTTTACCTGAGGGCTTGGTAAAAGATATGAAAAATAAAACGTATAGAGGCCATGTATATATTAAAAACGATTTTTCGTATCCACTCACGAAAGAAGAAAGAAAACTGGTCAATGTGAAAATGAAATTGTTGAAACCACAGAAGGCTTGGAAAGATAAACGAAAAATTCCTGAAGTAATTGGCAAAGCTTCTATCTATCTCGATGGAAAAAAAATCGGTTCACGTTCAATTTTTTATGGTGAAACAAAAGAAAGCTTCAAGCATCAATCCTTTCAATCTACCTGGGCTGAGCTATTTGAAGCAGTATTAGGAATCAAAAGCAATGGTTAATTATATTTGGGTTGGAATGACCGTGATCGGCATCGTATTTGGGATGATAAATGGAACGATGGATCAAGTGAATGAAGCTCTTTTTGTCAGTGCTAAGGAAGCAGTCACCCTTTGTCTAGGGTTGATGAGTATTTTGGTTTTTTGGCTGGGGTTAATGAAAATAGCGGAAGAATCCGGACTGCTCGATAAGTTTTCCAACTTGTTCAGACCATTTATGAGGTGGCTATTCCCAGAGGTCCCACCCAATCATCCAGCAATGGGATATATATTATCGAATATGATGGCAAACACATTTGGACTGGGGAATGCAGCCACGCCTCTTGGTATTAAAGCCATGGAGCAGTTAAAGAAACTTAATGGAGGAAAAGCAACGGTCAGCCGCTCGATGGTCACCTTTTTAGCGATAAACACATCAAGCGTTACACTTATTCCAACGACTGTCATTGCGATTCGAATGAATTATGATGCTCACTCCCCGACAGATATCGTATTTCCTACTATTATCGCCACGGCCATTTCAGCGGTTGGAGGGATTGCGATTGATCGATATTTTTATTACAGGAGAAAAAGGAACGGGAGGGAATAGGATGTTGCACTGGATGACCACCATTTCAATTTGGATGATACCGCTTTTGATTCTAACAATATTACTTTACGGGACATTGAAAAAAGTTCCTACCTATGAGACCTTCGTCGAGGGGGGGAAGGAAGGAATTAGCATGTCCTTTTCCCTTATACCTTTCTTAGTAGGAATGCTTGTGGCCATTTCCGTATTTAGGGCATCGGGGGCACTGGATTTTATTGTACATTTATTAAATCCATTGCTTGCCCTGCTTCATTTTCCAGCAGAGGTTTTACCACTTGCGATAATCCGCCCGATATCAGGTACGGCAGCTTTAGGAATGACCAGTGACTTAATTTCAGTTTATGGGCCGGATTCCTTCGTTGGGCGCTTAGCTGCCACCATTCAGGGTAGCACAGATACCACATTCTATGTTTTGACCGTTTATTTTGGAGCTGTGGGAATCAAGAAAATGGGTGATGCGCTCAAGGTTGGTCTATTAGCGGATCTAATCGGAATTGTAGCTGCTGTTGTCGTTGTAACTCTCGTATTCGGAATGAAATAAAAGTCACGGAAATGGATCATTCCATTTCTTTTTTTTGTCCTTATACGTAAACTGTTTTTTTTCAAAAGGCCAACAAGTATTTTTTATTAAAATCAAACCTTCATCAAAAGATACATTTTTTTGTATGGAAAAATAAGCTATGTTACACTCATTATGGAAACCAACCCATTTAACCGTCTGTATAATTGGTGTAATAATAAAAGATAAGCTCTTAATCACGAAAAACCTTTTGTTTTTGCCTCTCTATATGTAATAATTGTATGATTGTGTATGTATAGACAATAACAAACGAATGATTATACTATGGGGTGAAGATAGATGGAACGATTACAAAAGGTGATAGCTCATGCTGGACTGGCTTCCCGTCGTAAGGCAGAAGAGTTGATTTTAGAAGGTAAGGTAAAAGTGAACGGCAAAGTAGTGAAGGAATTGGGTGTGAAGGTCGGTCCTAATGACAAGGTTCAGGTTAATGAAGTCCCACTTGAAAAAGAAGCTCCGGTTTATTTCTTATTTTATAAACCGCGTGGTGTTATATCTGCAGTTTCGGATGACAAGAATAGAAAAGTTGTAACGGACTATTTCCCTTACATTAGTGAACGGATTTACCCAGTTGGCCGCCTGGATTATGATACTTCTGGTTTATTGCTTTTAACGAATGATGGTGAGTTTGCAAACACGTTAATGCATCCGAAACATGAAGTAGATAAAGTGTATGTGGCAAAAGTGAAAGGAATGCCATTACGTGAAAGCTTGAAAAAGTTAGAAAAGGGAATCAAATTGGAGGACGGTAAGACAGCTCCAGCTAAGACTAGGGTTCTGTCAACCGACAAAAAAAAGCAAACGGCTATTGTGGAAATCACTATACACGAAGGAAGAAATCGACAAGTCCGCCGGATGTTTGAAGCAATTGGTCATCCTGTAATTAAATTGAAGCGGGAACAATATGGCTTTTTAACTTTAGCAGGTTTAACTGCTGGTGACTCCCGTGAATTGACTCCACATGAAGTCAAATTAATGCGAACTTTAGCAACAACCGAGCCTAAACAACGGAGAATGTAAGAAAGAAGTTATCCCGTATTAATAGGTTGAAACCACTACCCCATTCTTCTAACTAGAGGGATAGGTGGTGGAAAACAACCTGTAAATACCCTTTCTTTCCTAAATCGGAAAAGAGTGTCACAAAACCTTCGGAAATGTAAAAAATATGGACATAGTGTTAAATGGTATGATGGTATGGTTAAATTTTAGTGTTGCCTTAGGAGGATTTCTATGGATAAAAAAAAGCGACGCCTAGTTAGCAGAACCATCATTCTTCTGCTGTTAGGTGCAGCTTTAGTGTTTGCCCTTTATACAAACTTCACTAAAGAAAAGAATGAAAGTCTTCGAAAAGGATCAGATGCACCTAATTTCGTTTTGACGGATATGGAAGGCAAAGAGCATAAGTTGTCCGACTATAAAGGAAAAGGTGTCTTTTTGAACTTTTGGGGTACATATTGTAAGCCATGTGAATATGAAATGCCTTATATGGAAAGTCAATATAAAAACTACAAAGACCAGGGCGTTGAGATATTAGCCGTGAATGTTGGGGAATCTGACTATGCTGTCAACAATTTTATTGCAAAACATAATCTTACCTTTCCTGTCATGATCGATAATGGTAGTAAAGTAGAGAATGCATATCGCGTGGATATTTTGCCGGTCACCTTTTTGATTGATAAAGAGGGAGAAGTGGTAGATATCATTACCGGAGCTTTGACAGAAGAGAGCATCCAAAAGCATATGGAGAGAATTAAACCATAATATTGGGGAGTTTTTGACATGAATGAAGTAAAATGCGATTGTGGTCATGTAAATCCGTTTGGTACAAAAATTTGTGGTAAATGCGGGATGGTACTTGGAAACGAAAAAGAAAACAAGCTTATTGATATGCGATATGAAGGTAGTGCCAGACGCTCACAAACTTATAAAAAAACAATCATTGATAAGATATGGAACTTTTTTTCTTCCGTTAAGGTAGGAGTGACGCTCATTGTCATTGCCTTAGTTGCTTCAGCGATTGGTACAATATTGCCACAGGAAATGTACATCCCTTCGACTGCGACGCCAGCAGAGCATTATGAATTAGAATACGGCTGGTTCGGAAAGGTGTATTATGAACTTGGATTTCATAATTTGTATAGTTCATGGTGGTATTTGATTATTATTGGCATGTTAGGCATATCACTTTTGATTGCCAGCATTGATCGCTTTTTTCCTTTATATCGTTCATTGAAGAAACAAGGAGTCACACGTCATGACGGTTTTATGAAACGTCAGAGAATTTATGGAGTGACAAAGCTGGATGAACAAGATATCGACCTTGAAGATGTGAAAAAAAGATTGAAAAAGCAGCGTTATCATATACGAGAGGAAAGCGGTAATATTCTTGCTGAAAAAGGCCGTTTTTCACGTTGGGGACCCTACGTAAACCATATCGGACTTATCATTTTTTTAATTGGGGCGTTATTGCGCTCTGTCCCCGGGATGTATATTGACAAAGTTCTCTGGCTCCGAGAAGGCGAGACGAAAGAAATTCCGGGTACAAATGGGGAATATTATCTCCAGAATAATGGGTTTACCTTAGAGGTGTATGACAAGGAAAATAAAGAGGATGAGCAATACAGTGCTGCAATAGACAAAACCGGTACAATAGCTAAAACCTATCAATCCGATGTCACACTATACGAGGCTCAGAGAGAAACGATACCTGGGGAAAAAGTGGACCTTGATAAGCTCAAAGATTTTAAAATTAAAGTCAATGAACCTTTGAAACATGATCATTATGCTCTCTACCAAGTGGACTATAAATTAGATGAACTTAGTACGATGGCTTTTAATTTAATTAATAAAAAAACCGAAGAGAATTATGGAAGCTTGAAGGTTGATTTGAATAACCCTCAAAAGAAATACGAATTAAATAAGGGATATTCAGTAGATTTAATCAGTTACTTCCCAGATTTCGAGTTCGATGAAAAAGGCCACCCAAGAACGATATCGAAGATTCCGAATAATCCGGCATTTATCTTTAAAATGTACACACCGGATAAACCAGATGGTGAAGTTAGTTTTGTTGCGATAAAAGAGACTGTGGAACCATTAGGTGAAAATACATATAAAATGGCTTTTAATGGTGTAGAAACTAAAGATGTCACTGCCTTGACGGTTAGAAAAGATCTTACACTGTGGATTCTGTTCACAGGTGGAATCATTTTTATGGTAGGTGTCGTCCAAGGTTCATATTGGAATCACCGACGTATTTGGATTAAAAGGAAAAATGAGGAGATATTAATTTCCGGCCATACAAACAAAAACTGGCACGGTATTAAAAGAGATATAAAACATGCGATAGAATCCACTTCTCTTTGCGAACCATCGGATCAACTTGAGGAGGAGAAATCTTCTACTAAGGGGGAAGTTTTAAATGGCTGAATTAAGCAGTAACTTTTTATATGCAGCTTTTATTTTATATCTGATTGCTACCTTTCTATTCGGAGGATCGATTAAGGATAAACGAGGAGCAGAGGAAAAGAAACAAAACAAATGGGCTAAATTGGGGATTATGATTACCATTCTCGGTTTTGCTTCACAAATTGGATATTTTATCACTAGGTGGATTGCTGCCGGGCATGCGCCGGTAAGTAATCTATTTGAATTTACAACCTTTTTCGGAATGATGCTGGTTGGTGCTTTCATATTAATTTATTTCCTTTATAAATTGCCTGCTCTTGGGCTATTTGCCTTACCTATTGCCTTATTAATTATCGCATATGCAAGTATGTTCCCAACAGAAATTTCACCGCTCATTCCTGCACTGCAGAGTGATTGGCTTCATATTCATGTAACAACTGCAGCAGCAGGACAGTCTATCCTTGCGATTAGTTTTATTGCTGCTATAATTTATTTAGTCAAATTCGTAGATCAATCTCAATCGAGCAAACGAACGTTCTGGCTCGAAATCATCATGTACACGTTAGTAAGTACCATAGGTTTTGTCATTATCACTTCAACTTTCGCAGCCATGGACTATAAAGCGAATTTTGATTGGGTCGATAAACATGATGAGCTGGCTAAACAGGAATTTAACCTTCCTGCACTTGTAGGTCCCCATGAAGGGGAACTAACTGATACAGAACGATTTGAACCACTGGTGAACATGCCTGCGATAATTAATGCTAAGAAACTGAATACAGTCATTTGGTCGATGGGAATCGGACTCGTTCTTTATGGTCTGATTAGACTGATTTCTCGAAAAAGAGTTGCCGCATTGATCAAACCGATTGTCAAAAATGTAAATTTGAATTTATTGGATGAAATCAGTTATCGTTCGGTTCTTATCGGTTTTCCAATCTTTACACTTGGAGCCCTCATTTTTGCCATGATCTGGGCTCAAGTTGCCTGGACACGATTCTGGGGCTGGGATCCGAAAGAAGTTTGGGCACTGGTTACCTGGTTGTTTTATGCAGCTTTCTTACATTTGCGTATGTCAAAGGGTTGGCAGGGAGAAAAATCAGCATGGCTAGCCGTTATCGGTTTTGCTATTATGATATTTAACTTAATATTTGTTAATCTTGTTATTGCTGGTTTGCATTCGTATGCTTGATTCGGTAATTTAATAAATTAGATTAAGGGGGTCTTTTGGTAGAAACATCGAGGAGAATACTTATCGATGTTTCTAAGAATGATCCCTTTTTCTATACTTTTATTTCCATGTTATTCCGGGGGAAATAACAGCAGGCATTAGTGAGGGAACAGAAGGAGTGTGTTTATTGTGACAAAATGGTGAATAGTTCATAGAAGCTAAACAGAATTGGCTATTTATCGTACTTTGGAAGGAAAAAATATTAGTCATAGAAGTTTTCATTTTGTAAAATATATGTAGGGAGGCTGATTACATAATGTATAATGCTATTAAAGTTCTCGTGGTGGATGATGAGGAAAGAATCCGCCGTTTGTTAAAAATGTATTTGGAAAGAGAAGAATACATAATTGATGAAGCTGAAAATGGAGATGTTGCTTTATCAAAAGCTCTTGAAAATGATTATGATTTAATTTTATTGGATATTATGATGCCAGGTAAAGATGGAATCGAAGTTTGCCGTGAGTTAAGAGAGAAAAAAACAACACCTATAATCATGCTTACTGCAAAAGGAGAAGAAGTCAATCGGGTCCAAGGATTTGAAGTAGGAACTGATGATTATATTGTCAAACCATTCAGTCCTCGTGAAGTTGTGTTAAGGGTGAAAGCGTTATTACGCCGTTCTTCAAGCACGAGTTACGTTCAGACCGAAACGACGACAAAAGATGTGATTGTCTTTTCCCATTTAACAATTGATAATGATGCACATCGTGTACTTGCTGATGATAAAGAGGTATCTTTGACACCAAAAGAATATGAATTATTGTATTTCTTAGCGAAATCACCTGATAAAGTATTTGATCGCGAGCAATTGTTAAAAGAAGTGTGGCATTATGAATTCTTTGGAGACCTTCGAACTGTTGACACGCATGTTAAACGCCTACGTGAAAAATTAAACCGTATATCCGAAAATGCTGCCAAGATGATTGTCACTGTTTGGGGTGTCGGTTACAAGTTCGAAGTTATTAATGACTGATGTTATGGGGCAGTGTTGTAGGGAAGCTTTGGGCAACCATTCTATTGCTCGTGTCATTTGTATTAATCGTTTTAACCGTTCTATTAGTAGAATTCTTTCAGAATTTTCAAATTGAAAATATTGAAAATGATTTAACCAAAACGGCAGAGCAGATCATAGAGGTTACAAATGATCATCAGGGCTCTAGCAATTATGTTTTACAAATAGCTTCGGAATTGATAGGCGACGAAACGAAAATGATTATCCTTAATGATGACAAAATGATATTCTCATCAATCGGTGATAAGGAGATTAAAATTACGCCAGAGTCAATTAAAAATGATCCCGATTTGCAGAAAGTTTTTACGGAAAGAAAGACTGTAAAAAAAGAAATGGCGCTATCTGATGACAATGGAAATAAGGAATTATCTGCAATCGTTGTCGGAGTGCCACTTGAACTAAATGGGGAGCAGGACGAGGTCTTCTTATTTCAATCCTTGGAATCCATGGAAGAAACCACTAAGTCCACAACGCAATTCATTCTGTTGGCAGCAGGGATTGCAATTATTTTAACAACGATTTTTGCTTTCTTTTTATCTACAAGGATCAATGCTCCGCTGGTGAAGATGAGGGAAGCCGCCCTAGCCATTGCTAGGGGGAAATTTGATACAAAGGTGCCTATCTTGACGCAGGATGAAATTGGTGAGTTGGCAATAGCATTTAATCAGATGAGAAAGCAATTGAAATTCAATATGAATGCTCTTAGCCAGGAAAAAGAACATCTTTCGAGCATCCTTAGTAGTATGGCGGATGGGGTCATTACCTTCAATAAAGATGGAACTATCCTGGAAACAAATCCGCCAGCGGAAAGATTTCTGCAATCTTGGTACTTTGAAAAAGGCTACAATCGGGAAGATAATGTAAATGTCCCTTTGGTACTGATGAATCTATTTGATGAATCAGAGTCTTTCGATAAGGAGCAAGTCGGGGAAATTACATTGCAGGGTAGGGACTGGGGATTGATTGTCAGTCCTTTATATACAAATGCCGACAATATTCGCGGAGCAGTAGCTATCATTCGTGATATGAGTGATGAAAGACGTATGGACAAACTTAGGACTGATTTCATAGCAAACGTCTCTCATGAGTTAAGAACGCCGATTTCAATGCTGCAAGGATATAGTGAAGCGATTGTTGATGACATAGCTGGAAGTGAAGAGGAAAAAATGGAAATGGCCAGGATTATTTATGATGAATCTCTAAGAATGGGCCGTTTAGTCAATGATTTACTCGATCTAGCTAAATTGGAATCAGGAAAAATGAGTCTCAACTATGAATGCATACCTATTTCATCTTATTTAAAGAGGATTACAAGCAAATTTTCCGGGTTAGCTAAAGAAAAAGGGATAACGATATCCACTAATCTTCAAGACAATGGAATCGAGTGGTGTTTCGATCCCGACAGAATTGAACAGGTATTGACGAATTTAATTGATAATGCGATTCGACATACCCCTCCAGGCGGGAACATTGATGTCATTCAAAGGACAAGTGATCGAAGAGGGCTGATTATTGATGTGAAGGACTCTGGTTCGGGTATCCCTGAAGAGGATTTACCCTTTGTATTCGAGAGATTCTATAAAGCGGATAAAGCACGTACACGCGGTCGTTCGGGTACTGGCTTGGGATTGGCTATTGTTAAAAATATCATTAATGCCCATGATGGCTACATTTCGGTAAACAGTTTACCTAAAAAAGGGACGACATTCAGCATTATTCTACCTCGAATAATGGAAAATACTGAATGAATAACTGGTTGTTTGCCAGAAAATCTTGTTTCATAGAAACAGTGGAGACAAAGGCAATTGGATTTATTTCCAACTTGTCTTTGTCTTTTTTCATAGAAAGAGAACAGGTTAGTAATATTCTAGTGAATAGGACTCTTCTATATAGAAATTCACTGAATTTTGTAATAAGATCATATGTAAAGTGTAACTTTTATATATGAATGACGACTATATTTATGAACGGATGTGGGGAAATGATGGATTCCGTTTTCCACGATCTTTATGAAAAGTATCATCACGAAATTTATCAATTCATTTATTATATGACTAAAAATCGGGAATCGGCAGAGGACCTTGTTCAAGAGGTTTATATCAGGGTTATGAAGGCCTATGACCGATTCGAGGGAAAAAGTAGTGAAAAAACGTGGATATATTCTATTGCGAGAAATGTGACGATTGATTATTTTCGGAAACAAAAACGGTGGAGAGACAAAATCTTTTCTAACTTCGACTGGGAGAGGCAAATGATTAAAGATACTCAGCCTATTCCGGATGAAGTGGCTATTATGAATGATGATATCCATGATATATATCAATGTTTGAACCGATGCACGGTCGATCAAAGGTCCGTCATCATATTACGATATATTCAAGCATTGTCCATATCAGAAACCGCGGAGGTATTAAATTGGAGTGAAAGTAAGGTTAAAACAACCCAGCATCGTGCGTTAAAAGCAATTAAAAAGATGATGGAAGATTTGTCTGGAAAGGAGGATGACCCCATTGAGAAAACCCCGTTGGAAAGAAAACGAAATTGAAGACATGCTTCACCAGCTTCCGAAAGTAAAAGACAAACGAACAAAGGATGAGGTGTATGCAAGGATTCATAATAAAAAGCGGAAAAAACAATGGTTTCCTCTTATTGTGGGTGTTGCCTCCTTATTCTTAATGGTTGTTTTGGCCTCTTCACTGATTATTGGGAAAGAAGGGACTACAAGCAAAGAGGAGAGCAGCGATAAGAAATTAGCTGTCTCTGAACTTAAAAGCCTGCCAGATCATGAACAACAGGATGCAAAGGTAAAAGATAAGTCTGCCGAAGACAAAGAGGAAAATAGTAAGCTTCAGAGTATGCGTGAAGAAGATATAGAAACTAAAGAAGAAGTTTTCGATAGTGAACCGGTAAAAAAGGACAAGGCAGTAGCCCTTGCTCCTGCAATTTACCCAGGCGATCTGAAAAATAAATCGACAATTACCATGGGTGTGCCAGATAATCAACAGAATTTTGTCATCCCGATTTCAATTGTTGTCAATCGTTATGATGAATCGGATACTCTAAATCAGTTAGTTAATCAAATGTCGGATATCAATGAGGAACAATATGGTCTCTCTGACTATTTCCCGCTTGATATTGAGATTACCCAAGGAACCGAAATGAATACTGCTCATATTGAGCTACATGAAGACAGCCAGTTATTGGATGAGGATATCCTCTTTCTTCATACGATGGAAGAGACGCTGTCCTATCTTAATATAGAGAAGATGACCTTTGCTACAGATGGAAAGCAAGGTGCAAGGTTTGCCCATGCAGGATTTTTAAAGGAAGCAGATATACCTCAACAAAAAAATCGCACATTTCTACTTTATCAAAGTGATGAATCCTCACCAAAGTTTCTTGTACCAAGTAATATGGATTATCAAGACTTTGAGGAGGCACTTCAGGCAGGAAAAGAGGAGCCAGACATAGAGGGGATATCTTCTGCTATCCCCGATGATTTAATTTGGGAAAAAATAAGTTCAGATGGAGATCTTGTGACTATTCAATTAGCAGAACAAGCGGCAATTGAAAATAGTGAGGATTCTCTTCAAGCTTTAGAAGCTATTCTCTTTATTGCAAAGGAATTTGGCTTTAACAGAGTAAAGTTTGAAAATGCTCCAATTGAAAAAGTTGGCAATCTAAATCTAACAGAAGACATAGTAGTACCCAAAGCCCCTAACCAAGTGAATTGAAGGGAGGAAGTTGTCAAAAGAAGCGGGAGCTGGGCTATATAAAACATCTTGATAATGGTTGCTGAGTATCTAAAATCTCGTAGAAAAAAGAATGTGCCCGCATTAAGGGCACATTCTTTTTTTCTTATAATGAAATGAGAGCCATGAATGTAATTTCTTCTGTTTCCTTTAAAAATTGCTTCATGTTATCACTTAATGGTTTATCAAAACTTAAAACCATGATAGCTTCTCCGCCAGCTTCTTTTCGACCTACCTGCATGGTTGCAATATTCACTTCATGATCACCAAGTATCTTACCTACATTACCAATTACACCAGGTTTATCGGTGTGTTGGATATATAGTAAATTTTCTTCCGGATGGAAGTCGATTTTGAAGCCATTCAAATTTACAATACGAGAACCATAATTTTCAATGTAAGTGCCACTGATTGTTAGTTCACGGTTATCACCTTTTACTTTAAGGCTAATCAGGTTAGAATATCCTAAAGAGTCTGCAGAGATTTTTTCGCCAACGGTAATACCGCGCTCTTTTGCAATCAGCAAGGCATTCACTTCATTGACCGAAGCGTCAACTCTTGATTTAAAGAAGCCTGATATTAAACTTTTTGTCAAAATCGCTGTATCAAAGTCCAATGATTCTCCCGCATATGTAACGGAAATCTCTTGGATGCCTTCTTTCATACATTGAGATGCAATTGATCCCATTTGCTGTACGAGTTGATAAAATGGCTGAACCTTTTCAAACACTTCTTTAGAAATGGCTGGAAGGTTGATAGAACTTGAAACTGGATTTCCCTCAAAATAAGTCAGCACTTCTTGTGCAACCTGTACTGCAACATTTAATTGAGCTTCTTTTGTAGAAGCACCTAAATGAGGTGTAGCAATGACATTATCAAGTTCAAGTAGCTTATGGCCAAGCGGAGGTTCTTCAACGAAAACGTCCAACGCTGCGCCTGCTACATGCCCTTTAACAATCATTTCATATAAATCATCTTCGTCAAGAATTCCGCCACGGGCACAATTTAATACATAAACACCCTTTTTACAGGTAAGTAGTTTTTCTTTATTTATTAATCCTCTAGTTTCATTCGTCAGAGGTGTATGAACAGTAATAATGTCTGCTTTAGGAAGTAACTCATCTAACGGCAGGGAAATGACAGACATTTTTTTTGCACGATCAGCAGTTAAGAATGGGTCAAATACAATGACTTCCATACCAAAAACTTTTGCGCGTTTGGCGATTTCTCCTCCGATACGTCCAAAACCCACTATACCTAATGTTTTACCGCGTAGTTCTGTTCCAGTATAAGAAGAACGTTTCCACTCCCCATTCTTCAGAGATGCATATGCTTGCGGAATGTGGCGCATTAGTGAAGCCATCATTGCAAATGTATGTTCAGCTGTTGAAATGGTATTGCCATCAGGTGCATTAACGACGACAATCCCACGTTTAGTCGCAGCAGGGATGTCAATATTATCAACGCCGACACCAGCTCGTGCAATAATTTTCAACTGTGGCATACGGTTCATTAAATCTTCCGTAACTTTTGTTGCGCTTCTAACAAGTATTGCATCAATCTCAGCAAGTTCGTTTGCTGCTTCTTCTACTGTCTTTTGAATAAGAAGGATATTGGATGCCTCTGATAGCGGTCCGAGTCCTTCGGGTTTGATGGCATCTGCTACTAAAATCCGATACACGTGTAAACACCTTCCTAAGGGAAAAATTATCTTAAATTTCAGTTAATTTTACAATTGAAATGCCGAATATGTCAATTTGGCATTTATTAATGTAAGCGCTTAAAATAATTATTATTAAGTGAAATAATTGTATAAGTCCGCAATAATAATGGATTTATCATCTATTGTTTGAAAAAGAACAATTATTTTAAATAATCTTAAAATTGATATAATCGTCAATATAATTTTTGTTTTAATACATTGATATGTAAGAAATTATGGTGGCCATGAAAAATGAATATCTTCATATAAACTTTCAAATTAAAAAAAACTATTCAAAAAAAGGAAAGTCATATATAATGGAATTTGTAAAATAAAATTTTATAGGTCTATCTTCGGGGCGGGGTGTAATTCCCCACCGGCGGTGATGAAGAAATAATTCTTCTAAGCCCGCGAGCCTTACGGGGCAGGATTTGGTGTGATTCCAAAGCCGACAGTATAGTCTGGATGGGAGAAGATGGAGGTTCCTGATTGCGTTCAAACAGTCATTTACTGAACGTTTGTTTGATGAAACCTTTAATTTATCCCTTTAATTCGGTCGGAATTAAAGGGTTTTTTATTGAACATCAACATGATGAAGGAGCACTAACCTCTTTTTCGGGTAGATCAGAAAAAGAAGGAGAGAGAACTATGAAAAAGAACAAAGTGAATAAAATGGTCACACTGGCAATGTTGGGAAGCATTTCATATCTATTGATGCTTTTGAATTTTCCGTTTCCAGGATTTCCACCTTTTCTGAATGTTGATTTTAGTGACATTCCAGCACTGATGGCAGCATTGATTTTCGGTCCGATGGCTGGAATTCTAGTTGAATTTCTTAAAAACCTATTGGATTTAGTCATGACAGGGACAATGACTGCTGTACCTGTGGGGCATATCGCTAACTTTATAGCAGGAATACTGTTCGTCTTGCCAACTTACTATGTATTTAAAAAAATCAATTCAAAAAAAGGGATGACTTTCGCTTTACTTGCTGGTACAGTTACCATGGCGGTAGTTATGAGTGTTTTAAACTATTATGTCTTTTTACCGGCATATACCTTCTTTATGGGATGGGATGCAATGTCGGCACCCGAGTCAAGGAAGTTCGTAACGACGGCAATCTTACCTTTCAATGTGATTAAAGGCGTGCTTATCACTTCTGTATTCATGTTGTTGTTTATTAAATTACAGACATGGATCAATAAGCAAGTATTATATAAAAATGCTTAATGGCATTAACTATAGAAACACAAAAAACCGGATATTTATGTCCGGTTTTTTGTCTGTTTAATTTGGTTAGTAGGGGAAGGGACATAAGTAGCAAAAAAAAGCCATTTTCGATTGAAAATGGCTTGTACCTTTATTCGAATTTTAGTGCATCCCCGTCAAATGCCTCGTCAGCAACTTTAATAGAATCTGTTGGACATCCTTCAAATGCGTCCATCATGTCATCTATAAGTACATCTGGAATTTCAACGATACCTTCGTTATCGTCAAGGGTAACAAATGCAATCCCTTCGTCATCATAATCATATATATCCGGTGCTGCTGCTCCGCAAGCTCCACAAGCGATACATGTTTCTTTATCAACAATTGTAAATTTAGCCATGAATATAACCCCTCCTAAGTTGATTAACAACTGATAATCTTTTTATTTCAGATTATTATCTCTTTCCTATTGTAAGACCGAATGCCAAACTTTTCAATAGAAATTGTATTGATACTAACTATTATGATGTGGAATGTCAATGATAAATATAGAAAATATTATTTTGATCTTTGCTTTCCTTCGTCATTTAGCCACAATTTCTTATGGTATTTATCATTAAAAACGGCGATTTTTGCAGTTTTTTGATACAATAGGTGTAATTGGTTAATTGAAACAAGGATGTGAGTCCCATGAATAATTATCTACAGGTAATCATTCTATATGCAATAAAAAAATTTCAAGGCGAACGTTCTATTTATGCTATTTATCATATGCTACAGGGCAAAAAGTCGTCACAGACAATCCAGGATGCCCACTTATTCGGGTTAACGAATATATTTGGGACAATACCTCGTTTTACCCGACAACAATTAAATCAAAACATTCAACTATTTCATGAGCATAATTTCATTGAGATAACCGATAAAACCGATGCTTATATAATTAGTGGGCAAGGCGGGAGAAAGTTAACCGATTATTTGAAGAAGAATCCTTTTCCAACATCCTTAAATGGCTGGAAATATCAAAATATCACCCCGATATTCTGGGGGAGATTAAACTTACTCATACAAACTATATCCCATATTGTCCACAATGAAAGACGTTTTTATCCTATACAACGAAACCCCAAAATCCAATGTTTTGTAAAGGAATTCTTACAAAACAATCGCCAGGACCGAGGGTTGATTGCGCAGCATCTTTATGAAGAACTGATATCGTTATTAGAGCTGCAAAGTAATTTAAAACGAGATATTTTTATTTTGAAATTAACAGGGGTAAACAGGATTGGACTTACGTTTGAACAGATTGCGAAAAGGAAAGATGTAGAAGAAGAGTATGTGCGCTTTACATTTCTTGACTCGTTACATCAAATGCTTGCGGAAATAGAACAGGTAACAGATTACCCTATTTTGGCATCCTTATTCAGTGATTGGCAAAGGAGTGGCAATCCTCATTTGACTCATTCTACACAAACGACATTTCGATATATTCAAGCAGGTAAAACTTTGTTTGAAATAGCAGAAATCCGCCGTTTAAAAGTCAACACCATTGAAGATCATCTTGTTGAAATTGTCTTATCGGATAAAAGCTTTCCAATTGCTGAATATGTATCCCATGAGGATGAAGGGAAAATCATCGCTGCAATTAAGGAACTCAATACCAAGCAGCTAAAGGCAATTAAACAGGAAGTTGATAATAAACAGATTAGTTTTTTCCAAATAAGGCTTGTACTTGCGAAATTGGGTGATGGATGATGAATTTAGAGCATGTTTTAAAAGAAAAATTTGGATTTGATAAATTCCGTCCAGGACAAAAAGAAGTGATTGAATCATTGATGTCTGGCTGTCATACTTTAGCGATGTTGCCAACGGGGTCAGGTAAGTCATTGTGTTATCAGTTGCCTGCTTACCTTTTGAATAAGACGACCTTAATAGTTTCCCCGTTATTATCTTTAATGCAGGATCAGGCAGATCAGCTCAAAATGAGAGGTGAAAAAAGTGTATTAACCCTTAATTCTTTTTTGACGTTAAATCAAAAAAGGGAGGCTTTCGATCGCTTACATATGTATCGGTTTATTTTTTTATCTCCTGAAATGCTTAGCCTTGAGGGTGTGATAAAGTCTTTAAAGACCTTAGACATAGGTTTGTTTGTCATTGATGAAGCACACTGTATCTCACAATGGGGGTATGATTTTCGACCTGATTATTTGAATTTAGGAGAAGTTAGACGTGAGTTGAACAATCCACTAACGCTTGCCTTAACGGCAACTGCAACAAAAGAAGTGCGGAAAGATATCATTGGAAAACTCAATATCAATCAAGCTAAAGAAACTGTATCATCTGTAGATAGGGATAATATTGCCATACTTGCTGAGAGACTATTCAGCTACGAAGAAAAGCTATTCCGTGTTCTGGAGCTTGTCAGAAAATTCACGGGGAGTGGCATTATTTATTTTTCATCTAAAAAGGTGGCAGAAGCCGTCACTGGATTTTTACAGGAAAACGGGGTAGATAGCGTCAATTTTTATCATGGCGGCATGGATCAGGAACAAAGAATGCTTATTCAGCAGCAATTCATTTCTGGCCAATTAAAAATAATATGCGCAACGAGTGCTTTTGGTATGGGTGTAAATAAATCGGATGTCAGATATGTTATCCATTTTCATATGCCCTCTACAATGGAATCTTATTTGCAGGAAATAGGTAGGGCGGGGCGTGATCGGAAACAAAGTGTAGCAGTCTTATTATATAGTGAAGGAGATGAAGGGCTTCCCCTTCATTTGATGGAACAACAATTGCCGACCGATTTGCAAATAGAGGGTGTTTGTTCCTTCCTGAGTGAAGCAAAAAAGATAGGAGCAAATTTGACTCTTTCTGAAAAAGAACAGCTGTCTCAATCTTTTTCCTTAAATGATATTCAGCTTCGTTTTTTTACACAGTTTCTTACAGGAAATCAAGATCCTTTACAGCATATGGCAGAGATGAAAGAGTATTGTCAAAAGAGAAAGTCTCGGAATCAGGAAAAATTGCATAGATTTCTCAATTGGATATATGCTCAGGAATGTCGACGTTTGGGAATTCTGAATTACTTTGATGAAAAGCAGCAAAAGTTGAATCCTTTCTGCTGCGACTTCTGTGGAATGGATGCAAATAAGATGATGGATTTATTGCCCGCAGTGAAGGTAGAACAAGTTAATTCTTATACCACTTGGAAACAGGAATTGGCTTTTATCTTATTAAAGAAGGAAAATTGGGATGAAAAATAAGCAAGCTGAATTAATAAAACAGCTAACAGATAAGCAGTTGCTATATAATTTGTTTCTTACACAAATTATTCTCTTAACGTTAGCCTTTTTTTAGGTATTATCTTATTTAATGATCGTTCTACTTTTTTCGACTTATTTATCTTCAATGACCTTAATATTTTGTTATTTGGTATCCCGGCAGGAATTATAGTCGTTCTATTTGATCTATTTATGATGAGAGTGACGCCATCATCCTATCAAGATGATGGTGGGATTAACGAACGCATTTTCAGTAGTCTGTCTTACCCGATGATTTTTGTTGTTGCTTTAGTGGTAGCAATAAGTGAGGAATTATTATTTCGTGGAGTGTTACAAACTCATCTTGGTTTACTTTGGACGAGTATTATTTTTGCGGCGGTTCATTATCGCTATTTATTTAATTGGTTTTTATTTTTAAATGTTTTGGTTTTGAGCTTCTTTATCGGGTTTCTGTTTGAGTGGACAAATAATTTACTGGTGACGATCACGGCCCATTTTTTAATTGACTTTATTCTTGGAGTATTAATCAGGAGGAAACAAGCAAAGCGGGTTGAGCAAGAAAGGGGGTGACCTATATGAATGATGTAAAAAAGAATGGGAAAGACAAAGATCAGGCTGGTGAACTTGGGACGCGAGTCGAACGTCAGAAGGCGAAGTCATCTCTGCCAAAGCGTAGCCAAGTCCATCAGAATAAAAAGAAAAAAAGTAAAGTGAAGATTAAGTTTCCGATGATTAAGTTATTATCGTTGTTTTTTATCTTGCTTCCGATTGGATTTTACAGTCTTAATACATATCTTCAAGAAAGACCTGAACGTGGTACAAGAAGTGATCAAGTAGTGAACTATAATAAAAATGAAGACGCTGATAAAGAAACGATACCAACTACAGCAACTGCAGATGATTTAAAAGATAATGATTTGGAGAAAGACGAAAAAAATTCAGCCAAGTCTGAAGCAGAGAAGAAGAAAGAAAAAGAAAAGCAGAAGGCTGAAGAAAAGGAACAAGCAAAGAAAAAGGCTGAAGAAAAAGAAAAAGCGCAGCAAGAAGCTGAAGAAAAGGCTAAGGCAAAGCAAATAGCTGAAGAAAAAGCTAAAGCAAAGCAAATAGCTGAAGAAAAGGCTAAGGCAAAGCAAATAGCTGAGGAAAAAGCCAAGGCAAAGCAAATAGCTGAAGAAAAAGCCAAGAAAGAAGCAGCAGAAGACAAAAAAACAACGGAAAGAGCACCAGTCAAGCCAAATAAGGATGAATATAAGGTTGTCTTACATACTGTTAAAGCGGAAGAAACATTATTCCGAATTTCCATGAATTACTACAAATCACAGGAAGGAATTGCTCTAATTAAGGATTGGAACGGACTGAATGGCAATGAAATTTCCAAGGGTCAGGTTTTAAAAATTCCAATAAAGAAATAGAAATAATAATGAACACTCTGTCTTTTGAGGCAGGGTGTTTTTACTTTCATACAGTTTTTGTTTGTTCCGCAAAGAGGCTAATCATGCCTAGTTATTTATCATTTTTTTCTGGATAATCTCATATTATGACTTAAAGGGTAGTTATGAGGGGGAAGGAAAATGGAATCTACAATTATTTTATTGGATGAAAAAACGGATCAAGCAACAAAGCAAATGCTGCAGAACGTTGTAGATCGAAAAAAAAAGTTCGAGGCTCTAAAAAAGAAACATCTTCATAGTTTATGGGCAACAATGATTATTGCTGCTCTTTTTTTGGTTTATCTTTATTTTTATATTGTAGTTCCTTATTCCTATTCTTTTTTTAAGATGTTTAGTGTTTTTGTTGACCATTTCAGCCATTTTCTTTTTTTAGCAGCAGCATTTGGGTTATATGGATATATGATATTAATTAAAAAGAAGCTTGATAAAGCTGAGAAGGAGTTTCAGTTGCTTCGTTGCGAAATCATTAATAAAAGTAAGCAGCTGTGGGAAAAAGAGGATGAATGGAAAAGTCGCCATAAGGTTTTTGAAATGATGAAGAAGAACTATGATATTAACTTATATCATGAAAATAAATGATTATTCGCTTTAAGAATATTTAATTGCGGGTAATATGGTTTTATGGTTATATGAAGGTAACTCTTGCCATTTGTAGAGAAAGAAGGTTTAACGGAAGATGTTATTGGTATATGGATTATTTTTAGGCTTAATTCTGCTGTTATTAGCTACTGTTATACATATGTGGCGTACGGCAAATCAGGATAGGATAATTTTTCAAGACTTATATTTCAACGACTTTCCTGAAGGATTTGGCGATGTTCGGATTTTTTTTATATCTGATCTTCATCGACGGATCGTGTCGGATAAATTGATTGAGGAAGCCCGCGGTAAATCAGATATGGTAATTATCGGTGGTGACATCAGAGAAAGTGGGGTTCCTCTGGAGAGAGTTGAACAAAATATTTTGAAATTAAAAGTACTTGGTCCCCTTTATTTTGTTTGGGGAAATAATGATTACGAAGGAGACTTTCATGAGCTAGATGCATCACTTCTGAAGCATGGTGTAAAAATTCTGGATAATACAGCCGTTTCTTTTGAGTCCCAAAAAGGGGAGAAGTTTGCTCTCTTAGGTATTGATGATATATCAGAAGAAAGAGATAGGCTTGACCTTGCTCTATCAGATTGCGGGAATGAGCCATTCCGGATTTTGGTCAGTCATAACCCGCTAGTTAAAAAACAATTAACACCAGAACATCATATAAGACTTGTCCTATCAGGTCACACCCATGGAGGACAGATTCGGATATTCGGGATTGGGCCATATCAGATCGGTAGTATAAAAAAAGAGGGTGACTGCTTGTACATGACAAGCAATGGTTATGGGACAAGCGCAGTGCCATTAAGACTTGAAGCTAAGCCAGAAACTCACCTTTTTACGCTAAAAAGAGGAAAAACTACGCAAATTGGCGAAGCCGTGGAAAAGACCTATTAAGCTTCCTTCTTAAACAAGCATATCTAAATTTTACAGGGTTGAAAGAATCCACTATAATTTCAACAAATGAATGTTCTGTTATTGGAGGCTTTGTAAAACCATGCAAGAAGGTAAATATAATATTAAGGCAGTTTCAAAACTGCTAGGTATTCAGTCGGGTACGTTAAGGGCATGGGAAAGGCGCTATCAATTTATTGAACCTGTCAGAAATGATTCAGGTCACCGGCTATATACAGAGAAACATCTTCAAACCCTCAAATGGCTAATCAATAAAACAAATCAGGGCTTCACAATCAGTCAGGCCGTTTCACTTCTCGAAACTAGCACTGTAGCGACTGATGTTCCTGAAACAAAACGATATAATGAGCAATCTATAAAGTTAGCGGACGAGCTACTTGAAGCTCTCATAAGCTTCAATGAAAATAAGGCTCAAATGCTGATCAGCCAAGCTTTCAGTATGTATACGATTGAACATACTGTTGTTGATGTGATTGGTGCCATACTTGTTCAGATTGGCGATAAGTGGGAAAGAGGAGAAATTACTTCTGCTCATGAACATTTTGCATCTAACATTCTAAAGTCCAGAATTAGTTCCGTAATGCATATGATTCCAACCAATGAATTTCTTCCTAAAGCTCTTACTGTTTGTGCCCCCGGTGAAAAACATGAATTCGGCCTGTTGATTTTTACAATCTTTTTAAAGCGAAAAGGATATGAAACGGTCTATTTGGGAGAATCCATCGCCGACAAGGATCTTTTTACCGTTTTAAAAATCATAAGACCATCCTACTTATTTATGTCTTGTTCACTTAATGAAAACCTCGTAGGAACCTTAAGACTTGTCGAAGAATTAAGCCGGGATTTTCCTGATTTGAAGGTTGGTCTTGGAGGAGAGGCACTGAACCATGTATCGGATGAAATCCGAACCTCCTTCAGCAGAGTTTTAATCGGTGGATCTCAATCGGATTGGGAGGAATGGTTGAAAATTTAGAGGTTAGTGTTTGATAAATAATGGATATGCACCCTGAGACCAAGGCTTCATATGATGTATGAAGATGGTAACCAGGGGGCATTTTTTTATGAAGCTGGAGCGATTAACTAATAATAAAATCAAGATTTTTTTGACCCTTGATGATTTAATTGATAGAGGAATAACAAAAGAAGATATTTTAGGGAATTCTTTAAAAGTCCACAAGTTATTTCAGGATATGGTGGAGGAAGCGTGTGAAGAACTCAGCTTTAAAATGAGTGGTTCCATTGCAATCGAGATTTTTTCCCTGCCTGCTCAGGGGTTGATTATCATTGTAACGAAGGAAGAAGAAGAGTTATTAACAGAAGAAGAAGAGTTCCTGGATTTGCAAGTGAAAATTGATGACTTCCCCCATATTTTGTATGTTTTCAATGAGTTTGAAGATATCGTTCAATTATCTCATAGATTGTCATATCATGGCTTGCTTAATAGCACTCTTTATCATTATGAGGGAAGATACTATTTACTGATTGAGAATGTCAAAGATACGACTTACGACACGGTCATCTCCTTAGCGGCTGAGTATGGCCATGCTTCAACACTTACGCTATACCGCATCAACGAATATGGAACATGCATCATTGAGAAAGAAGCCATACATGTATTAATCTCACATTTTAATTAGTTGAAAAAGAGGGAGACAGGGCAGACACATATTGAACATTCCAATGTGGTTTGCCTTATTAGTCTCAAATTCCCTGTTTAAGATAAAGTATAGGAAAAGAAGCAAGAAAACCCATGGTATGATAACGTTTTCATTTTTTGAATATTTCCAACTTTTAAATTCCCATTTTTACTCTTGCATAAATATAACGAAGGTGTATACTAGCACTTGAAGAGGACTATTTGTAAATTATAATCTAAATATATGGATGAGATTTTCTAGGAGGTACTATTGATGGAATCGGCAAAAGGTAATGGCCCTGTAAATGAGGAAGAAAAACACGACGTATTGAGGTCTACCCAGACTGTTATACATAAAGCGTTAGACAAGCTGGGTTATCCTGAAGAGGTATACGAGCTCTTGAAGGAACCTTTACGTTTATTAACCGTGAAGATGCCAATACGTATGGATGATGGTTCAGTTAAAATTTTCACGGGTTACAGGGCACAGCATAATGATGCTGTTGGACCAACAAAAGGTGGCATCCGTTTTCACCCTAATGTGACGGAACGAGAAGTAAAGGCATTGTCCATTTGGATGAGTTTGAAATGTGGTATCGTTGATTTGCCATATGGCGGAGGTAAAGGCGGAATCGTTTGTGATCCTCGTAATATGTCCTTCCGTGAGCTGGAAAGACTAAGCCGGGGCTATGTACGTGCTATCAGTCAAATCGTAGGGCCGACAAAAGATATCCCGGCACCTGATGTATTTACTAATTCCCAGATCATGGCGTGGATGATGGATGAATATAGCCGTATGGATGAATTCAACTCACCAGGATTCATTACGGGTAAACCGCTTGTACTTGGTGGTTCTCATGGCCGTGAGTCAGCAACTGCAAAAGGTGTAACTATCTGTATAAATGAAGCTGCGAAAAAGCGCGGAATTGATATTAAAGGGGCACGAGTTGTTATTCAAGGATTTGGTAACGCTGGTAGTTTCTTAGCTAAATTCATGCACGATGCAGGTGCTAAGGTGATTGGAATTTCAGACGCCTATGGTGCTCTGCATGATCCTGAAGGCTTGGATATTGACTATCTTCTAGATCGTAGAGACAGTTTCGGAACCGTGACTAAATTGTTTAAAAGCACAATCTCAAATAAAGAGCTGCTTGAATTGGATTGCGATATTTTAGTTCCGGCTGCTATTGAAAATCAAATTACGGAAGAAAATGCTGCAGATATTAAAGCTTCTATCGTTGTCGAGGCAGCAAATGGTCCAACAACAATTGAAGCGACACAAATCTTAACGGATCGTGGCATATTACTTGTACCTGATGTCCTGGCTTCTGCTGGCGGAGTTACCGTTTCTTACTTCGAATGGGTGCAAAATAATCAAGGATATTACTGGTCTGAAGAAGAAGTGGACGAAAAGCTTGAAAAAATCCTTGTGAAATCTTTTAATAATATTTACGAGCTTGCACAGTCCAGACGAGTTGATATGCGTCTTGCCGCTTATATGATTGGTGTAAGAAAAATGGCTGAAGCTTCACGCTTCCGTGGCTGGATCTAATAGGTTCAAAGCTTGGATTGTAAACGAATAAATGCGTTCATTGCATTATCATTGAAAAGATCTGTAAAAACTCCTATCATGTATTGATAGGAGTTTTTATTTTTTTTAGAGAACGAATTACATAGTGTGTAGGAAGGCAGTGGAATAGAAATGAATTATGAAGAAGTAATTATCATAGGTGGAGGTCCATGTGGATTGGCTGCTGCAATTGCCCTGAAGGAAGTGGGGATACAGTCTCTAATCATTGAAAAAGGCAATGTGGTGGATTCCATATACCGGTATCCAACACATCAAACCTTTTTTAGTTCAAGTGAAAAATTGGAGATTGGTGACACGGCTTTTATTACGGAAAACCGTAAGCCTGTCCGTAATCAGGCACTTGCCTATTATAGGGAGGTAGCTAGAAGGAAAGAACTGCGTGTGAATAAGTTCGAAAAAGTGGAAAAAGTGGAAAAACAGGATAATGGTAAATTTTTAGTCCGGACATCAAAAGGCGACTATACAGCTTTGCGAGTTATCGTATCGACCGGTTATTATGATCATCCTAATTATATGTGTATTCCCGGTGAGCAGCTTCCTAAAGTGTTTCATTATTTCAAGGAGGGTCATCCGTACTTTAACTGTGATGTTACAGTCATCGGTGGTAAAAACTCAAGTGTAGATGCAGCGCTGGAGTTGGTCAAGTCAGGGGCAAGAGTTACAGTTCTGTATAGAGGCTCAGAATTCTCTTCAAAAATTAAACCATGGATTCTCCCTGAATTTGAATCATTAGTCCGTAATGGGACAATTATGATGGAATTTAATGCGGTTATTGACGAGATCACAGAGGAGAGTGTCATTTATCGCGTAGGTAACGAGGAAAAGGTTATTAAAAATGATTTTGTGTTTGCAATGACTGGATATCATCCTGATCATTCATTTTTAGCATCAATGGGCATCAAAATTGACGAGGATACAGGAAGGCCTACTTATAATGAGGAAACGATGGAGACGAACATTGAAGGTATCTATATTGCTGGAGTTCTAGCAGCCGGAAATAATGCGAATGAAATCTTCATTGAAAATGGTCGGTTTCATGGAGGCTTGATTGCATACCATTTGGCTGTTAAGGAAAAGTAATTTTTATTACAGGAGCTGAAAGTATGGAGAAAATATCATTAATAACAACAGGTGGAACAATAGCCAGTAAAGAAACCACGAATGGTATGTTGGCTTCTGGTGCGTTAAGCGGGATAGAATTAGCATCACTTTGCAAACTGCCAAACCATATTGAAATGAAAGTTGTAGACCTTTTCCGGATTTCTAGTATGTCCATGGGTTTTGGGAAAATGGAAAAACTTAAACGTGCAATTCAAAAAGAATTGGAGGATCCAGATGTTACTGGAATTGTCGTAACACACGGTACGGATACATTAGAAGAAACGGCTTATTTCTTGGATGTTACGATTAAGGATCAACGCCCAATTGTTTTAACTGGTTCTCAGCGATCTCCTAAAGATGTTGGAACTGATGTGTATTCGAATTTAAGAAATTCAATATTATGCGCGGCGAGTGAGTTGCTTTATGACGTTGGTGTGGTTGTTGTTTTTAATGAAAGAATCTATTCAGCAAAATATGTAAAAAAAGTACATGCTTCCAATTTGCAAGGATTTGAATCTTTTGGCTATGGGTATTTAGGTATTATTGATAACGATATCGTTAGCATATATCAAAAACCACTACACCGGGAGTGCTTTGATATCCATCATCGTATCCCTAGGGTGGATATCATCAAGTGCCATACTGGCGCTGATGGCCTTTTTATAGAAGCTTCGGTCAAAAAAGGCGCTAAGGGTATCGTGCTCGAAGGTGTTGGCAGGGGACAGGTTACACCGGAAATGATTCCTGCCATCCAAGAGGCAATCGATATTGGTGTTACTATCGTCATGACAACAAGTGCGGAAGAAGGAAAAGTATATCCAGCTTATGATTATGAAGGTAGCGCATTTGATCTAAAACAACGTGGAGTAATATTAGGTGCTGATTATGACAGCAAGAAAGCAAGAATTAAGTTAGCGGTCGTTCTAGCCAGTGAACACACCGTAGATGAAAAATTCTTTAAGTACTGAGGAATTAAAAAATGTAGAAAGACTTTGATTCTTAGATTTAGTTTTTCTGCATTCCGTGGTACGATTAATAAAAAGAAAAAGAAAAGAGGGTCAGCTTATGCTGGTCATGTTGTCAGCAGCTATTGCGCCAGGGTTGGCGCTGCTCAGCTATTTCTATTTGAAAGATCAATATGAAACCGAACCCATTTCGGTTGTCATCAAAACTTTTCTCTTCGGTGTATTCCTTGTTCTGCCGATTATGTTTATCCAATATGTGCTGGAAACGGAACATATTTTAAATACCGATTTTGCTAATGCTTTTTTATGGGCTGCATTGCTTGAAGAATTTTTCAAGTGGTTCATACTCATATATGTAATATATCAACATATAGCCTTTGATGAGCCATATGATGGAATCGTCTATGGTGCAGCAGTCTCCCTTGGATTTGCCACAATGGAAAATATATTGTATTTGCTGGCCAATGGAGTAGAACATGCTTTTATCAGAGCTATTCTCCCTGTATCAAGTCACGCTTTATTCGGTGTAATCATGGGGTACTATTTGGGCAAGGCGAAATTTTCTACTTCGAATAATAGGTTCTATTTATTCTTGGCACTTGTCATACCAATCTTGCTACATGGGGTTTATGACTATATTTTAATATCACAAAAATTTTGGGTGTATTTTATCTTGCCATTTATGATTTACTTATGGTGGTTAGGTATGAAAAAAGTAAAAAAAGCTCGTTTATTGTCTGAGTTTCATGCAGAAAAACTTTCTCAAAATCATTTTCTTAGTAAGTAATTTATATTTCTATGACGGAGTGCTGGCATATTTTGCCCGCTCCGTTTTTTATTGGTTTGGAATAAAAAAGCCAGTTAAGAAGAAAATAGAATTACATTAATTCAAGAAAAAGAGGAGTGTTTTTGATGAAAGGAATTTCGTCAAAATGGAAATGGCTTTTGCTGTTTTCGTGTATAACGATTTGTTTCGGAATTTTCCCGGAAACAAGAACAAATGCCTTTTCGAGCCAAGTTATTCAAAAAGGCGCGGTTGGTGATGATGTAATTGAACTTCAGGCACGGTTACAAAACATTGGATACTATCATGGAAAGATTGATGGAGTCTATGGCTGGGGTACTTATTGGGCACTTCGAAACTTTCAACAAGATTTCGGACTACCAATCGATGGCTTTGCCGGGACCTCTACAAAACAGAAGTTGGCAAATGCCTCTAATTTTAATAGGAAATTTGTTCACGAACAGATTAATAAAGGTAATGAGTTTACGTATTATGGAGGAGTCGATATTGAAAAGCAGGTAAAAGTGAAGGGGAATGTATCAGGATCTAAGCCAAGTGGAGGCAAAGCTCCATCCGGAAAAACACCCTCCAAAACTGCTACAGCAGCAAATCTTCCGGGCGGATACTCTCAGAATGATATACAACTGATGGCCAATGCCGTTTATGGCGAGGCGCGGGGGGAGCCATATACCGGTCAAGTTGCTGTTGCAGCAGTAATTTTAAATAGGGTAGAGAGTGTATCTTTCCCGAATACCATTTCGGGAGTGATTTTTGAACCTGGGGCCTTTACGGCTGTTGCGGATGGACAGATTTGGCTGACACCAAACGAAAGGGCAAAAGAAGCCGTTGTGGATGCTATCAATGGTTGGGATCCAAGCGGAAATGCAGAATATTACTTTAATCCCGATACGGCAACAAGTAAGTGGATCTGGTCAAGAGAACAAATTAAAAGAATCGGAAAACATATCTTTTGTAAGTAAAGAGGTGAAGGAAAATGATAAGGAATATAGTGATTGTCCTGCTTGTTGTAGTCGTTGCAGGAACCGCATTCTGGGGCTATCAAGAACATAAGGAAAAAAATGCTGTATTAATCAATGCGGAAAACACGTATCAGCGAGCCTTTCATGATTTAAGCTATCAAGTAGACTTATTGCATGATAAAGTCGGCAGCACATTGGCTATGAATTCTCGATATTCATTAAGTCCGGCCTTAACCGATGTATGGCGTATCACTTCCGAAGCCCAAAGTGATGTTGGACAGCTGCCGTTGACCCTGCTCCCATTCAATAAAACAGAAGAATTTTTATCAAAAATTGCGGACTTCAGTTATAAAACAGCTGTACGTGACCTTGAAAAAGAACCATTGAATGATAAGGAATATTCGACTTTACAATCCTTGTATACACAGGCAGGTGACATCCAGGACGAGTTAAGAAAAGTGCAATATCTAGTCCTTAAAAACAATTTACGCTGGATGGATGTCGAAATGGCTCTTGCATCAGGAAAAGAAAATTCGGATAACACAATCATCGACGGATTAAAAACGGTAGAGAAAAAAGTATCAGGGTATGGGGAAACAAATGAGATGAATCCGACTTTTACTTCTGTACAACAGAAGGAGGAAAATTACAAAAATTTAGAAGGTAAAGTCTATACAAAAGAAGAAGCTGTTGCTGTTGCAAAAGGCTATGCCCATATAAAAAACGGAAATGTGAAGGTGAATGTCGAAGAAAACGGCAAAGGTTCCGATTACGGATTTTACAGTGTAAGCATTCTTGATAAGGATACCAATAACGAAGTGAATATGGATTTGACCAAAAAAGGCGGTTATCCAATTTGGTATATCAATAATAGGGACATTAACAAAACAAATATTGATTTGAATCAGGCATATACTAAAGCCGCAGATTTTTTAAAAGAACATGATTTCAGTTCACTTGAATTGTTTGAAAGTGCACAATACGATAATATCGCTCTGTTAAATTTCGTGACATCAATAGATGGAGTCAAGATTTATCCGGATTCAGTCAAGGTTAAAATAGCATTGGATGATGGATCTGTTATAGGATTTTCAGCGGACGAGTTTTTAAAATCACATAAGGTTAGGGAAATTGGAAACCCCAAAATTTCTGAGGAAGAAGCAAAGAAAAAAATTAACTTAAATGTTAAAATAATGGATCAAGGGAAAGCGTTAATCATTAATGATATTGGCGAAGAAGTACTCTGTTATGAATTTCTTGGTACGATAAACGAAGATACATACCGTATTTTCATTAATGCTGATAACGGCCAAGAAGAAAAAGTGGAAAAACTAAAAAATTCCGAGCCAATATACGAAAATTTAATGTAATTCTCTAATAATTTAACTTTACTTACTATCATAGGGAAATGTGCCTAGTCACTTTCCCTTTTTCTTATTTCATGACATAATAATATAAACTATTTTATGGATTATGTGGGAAAATTTATTGGGAAATTCTTATGCAATCTCCTTCTTTAGTGGCTATCATAGAATGCGAGGACGTGGAAATCACAATGATTAATATTGGCGATATATTAATGCTGGAACAGATATATTCTTCTCAAAATGAAAAGTTCAAATGTATGGTTGTAGAAATGGAAGCAGGGTTTGTTTATATAGACTTTCCCATCAATTTAGCGACTGGAAAAAATGCATTTCTTGTGGACGGAACTCAAGTGAACGTTACATTTTCTAATAAGGAACAGGCTGTATATGTTTTTGAGTCTGAGGTTTTAGGAAAAGTGAAAGGCCAGATACCGATGATTCAACTACTATTGCCGGATGTAGAAACATTTGTGAAGATTCAAAGAAGGGATTACGTTCGTCTTGATGTAACGCTTGATATAGCCATCCATCCCGAACATTCTGAGTTTACTCCATTTCGTGCACTTACTGAGGACATCAGTGCCGGCGGAGCTTCTATCAGGCTTTTAAAAGGTGCAAATATAAAATCGGATTCACAATTATATCTGTGGATGGCTCTTACTCTAAAATCAGGGCAAATCAACTACTTGCGGTTAAAAAGTCGAGTCATTCGAGTAACTGAGAAAGACCAGGGTAATATGCTACTGCACATACAATTCATTGAACCAACCAAAAATGATGTACAAACATTAATGAGATTTATTTTTGAAAAGCAGGTGGATTTAAAGAAAAAAGGGTTGTATGTTTGAATGAAAAACAGCGATTCTTTCCATACTGATAAGATAATCAAGTGTGGAAGGAGCAGCTTATGAAAACATTTGAAAGGCTGTTAATTAAAGTGATTATTATCCAGCTGGTCTGTTTGTTCTTTTTTCAGTTCCTTTTGAGCAGGGAAGATCATATCTTCGAATTAACTAAGCTCTCAAGGTATGAAGGTGTCAATAGCAATAATTATACGAAAATCATTGAAACCTTCAATGGAATATCAAAATAAAAGCGGCCAATCCGCTTTTTTTGTATGAAGTTTTTTTCTGGAAGGAAAACTATTAATGGCCTTTTAAATCGAAAGTATACAAAAGCGAATTTGGATGTACACGCCCTTTTATTAATGATTTTCCCGCTAATTGTGATAAAATGAAAGGGTATTAAATAATCAGCATGATTGTAGGATTCTTGGGAGGATTTATGGAAAAAAAAATATCAGTTGCAATCGATGGACCAGCTGCTGCTGGAAAAAGTACGGTTGCTAAAATTGTTGCAGAAAAGTTCAATTACATATATGTGGATACAGGTGCAATGTACAGGGCCTTAACCTATAAAGCTCTGAATCATCAGATTCCTCTGAATGATGAACAAGCTTTATTTGAGATTCTTATTAATACAGAAATTGAATTAAGACCGAGTGAAAATGGGCAGTTGGTTTTCTTGGATAATGAAAACGTTTCAGCCCAAATCAGAAACAATGAAGTGACTGGGTCTGTATCAGAAGTGGCGAAGCATCGGAGTATCCGAGAAGAAATGGTGCGTAGGCAGCAGAATTTTGGTGAAAATGGTGGAGTTGTCATGGATGGAAGAGATATCGGGACACATGTGTTACCTAATGCCGAAGTAAAAGTATTTCTAATTGCCTCTGTAGATGAACGAGCTCAGCGGAGACATCAAGAAAATATTTTAAAAGGTTTCCCATCCGATATTGAAAAGTTAAGAGAAGAAATTGCAACAAGGGACAAGCTGGACTCGGAACGTGAAGTAGCTCCCCTGAAAAAGGCAACAGATGCTATAGAAATTGATACGACTTCATTATCAATTCAAGAAGTGGCAGAAAGTATCATGTCTTTGATAGAAGAGAGGAAAAGATGAAATTGGATTTTTACACATTTGCCAAAAACGTCGTTAAAAGCGTCTTAATGCCTTCGTATAGGGTTAAAACGCTTGGGAAGGAACATTTCCCTAAAGATGGAGGGGTATTGATTTGTGCCAATCACATTGATAATTTGGATCCGCCTATAGTTGGCATAACGTCTCCAAGGGATATTCACTTCATGGCGAAGGAAGAGTTGTTTCAAGCACCGGTTTTAAAGGGTATTTTACCAAGAGTAAATGCCTTTCCCGTAAAGCGGGGAAATAGCGATCGGGAATCTCTTAGAAAAGGTTTAAAGCTTTTAAAAGAAGGTAAGGTGCTTGGACTGTTTCCGGAAGGGACTAGAAGTAAAACAGGTGAATTGGGAGAAGGTATGGCTGGAGCTGGGTTTTTCGCATTGCGTTCTGATGCGGTAATTATACCTTGTGCAATTATTGGGCCCTATAAGTTTTTGCGACCATTAAAAGTGGTTTATGGTCCACCAATAAATTTCACTGAATATAGGGAAAAGAAGATTTCAGCGGATGAAGCAACCAAGATTATTATGGACCAAATCGGAAAATTGATTTCTGAGCATAAATAATCCTTCATACTTGACAATTTTATGATTTTGTTAGAATTTATAAAATAGGGGTATAGTTCCGTTTTAGGGATGAAAAGGAAAAAAACTTTGTTACTCTAAAAAAGCTGTTTTTATCTTTATTAGGAAAGTGTTTTTATTGAACCACTTTAAATAAAATATGTGGCCGATGAAGAGGAAATTTGCTGATCAGTCATGGGTTAAGGAGGAGTTAGTAATGACAGAAGATATGAATCAGGTAGAAGTGAACAATTACAAAGTTGGGGATCAAGTAAAAGCAACCGTTTCAAAGGTAGAAGAAAAACAGGTTATTGTAGATGTAGAAAACAGCAAGTCAGATGGAATTATTCCTATCAGTGAGCTGTCGAGCCTTCATGTCGAAAAGGCGTCAGATGCCGTTTCGGAGGGGGATATATTGGAGCTTGAAGTTATTAAAGTAGAAGAAGAAGCTCTTATTCTATCAAAACGTAAAATTGATGCGTTAAAAGCATGGGATGACCTGGAACAAAAATTTGAAAACGGAGACGTATTTGAGGCAGAAGTAAAAGATGTTGTCAAAGGCGGTCTTGTTGTAGATCTAGGCGTACGTGGTTTTGTTCCAGCTTCTTTAGTAGAAGACTACTTCGTTGAAGACTTTTCTGATTACAAAAACAAAACTTTAACATTCAAGATTGTTGAGCTTGAGAAGGATAAGAATCGTTTAATTCTCTCCCATCGGGCAGTCATACAAGATCTAAAAGAAAAACAAAAAGCAAATGTTCTTGATACAATTGAAAGCGGGCAAGTACTCCATGGAACAGTACAAAGGATTACCGACTTTGGTGCATTTGTCGATATTGGAGGGGTAGACGGACTTGTCCATATTTCTCAGCTTTCTCATGAGCATGTAGATAAGGCATCAGATGTCGTTACCGAAGGCGATGAAGTACAGGTGAAAGTTCTTTCTATTGATCGCGATAATGAAAGGATTTCACTATCCATAAAAGATACTCTACCGGGGCCTTGGACAGATATTTCTGATAAAGCAGCGAAAGGATCTACACAAAAGGGCATCGTGAAACGCCTTGTTTCTTTCGGAGCATTCGTGGAGATTTTCCCGGGAGTAGAAGGACTTGTCCATATTTCGCAGATTTCACACAAACATATAGCAACACCGCAGGAAGTGTTAAAAGAAGGTCAGTCTGTCGAAGTGAAAGTTCTTGATGTCAATGAAAAAGAACACCGTTTATCATTGAGCATCAAAGAACTTGAAGATCCTCAGTCCAATTACACATCAGATTATGAACTCCCTGAAGAAACAAAGGGCTTTCAGCTGGGTGAAATGATTGGTGATCAATTGAAAAAACTAAAATAAGAAAATAATGGTGATAGCCTTGGAGAGAGCAAAACGAAAATTAGAGCATATAGACTTTGCATTAAAAACAGGTCAGCAGCGTAAATCCGGACTAGAAGATATTTCGTTTATTCACCAGAGCTTACCAGGAATTTCTTTGAATAATGTGGACCTCACAGTAGAAATTGGCGGACTTAAATTAAGTTCGCCAATTTTTATAAATGCAATGACCGGTGGCGGTGGTCTTGAAACAGAAAAGTTGAATGGGGATTTGGCGATTGCTGCGAGGGAAACAGGGATTGCTATGGCAGTTGGTTCACAAATGGCAGCCATAAAGGATTCCAGTCAGCAGGCATCCTTTAAGGTAGCAAGACAGGAGAATCCTAATGGAGTCCTGATTGGAAATCTGGGTGGTGAAGCAACTGTAGAGCAAGCAAAGCGAGCGAGCGATATGATAGAGGCTGATGCTCTGCAGATTCATCTCAATGTCATTCAAGAGCTGACAATGCCTGAAGGAGATCGGAATTTTGCAGGTACATTATCACGAATTGAAGAAATCAACAGAAGCCTTGGAGTTCCTATGATTGTAAAAGAAGTAGGGTTTGGAATGAGTAAGGAAACCGTTGAACAATTACTTTCCGTTGGAGTTTCAATCATTGATGTGGGTGGGTTCGGCGGAACGAATTTTGCGAAGATTGAAAATGAAAGACGAGCGAAAATACTCGGCTATTTTAATGAATGGGGTATTCCAACAGCTGCCTCAATAGTAGAAGCAGTAAACGTTTCACCTACGCTTTCAGTTATAGGATCAGGTGGTATTCAAAGTCCTTTAGAAATTACAAAAAGCCTTGCCTTAGGGGCAAAAGGTGTAGGTTTAGCCGGCCATTTCCTAAAACTGCATAAAGAATTGGGCTTGGCACAGTTAATTAAAGAAATAAACTACATACATGAAGATTTAAAAATCATCATGACGGCGCTTGGAGCTGCTAATATTTCTGAATTAAGGAAAACAAAAATAGTTATTGCCGGCAATACCTATCATTGGTTAGCTCAAAGAGGTATTGATTGCTCGACATATGCTAAATGAAACAAAAAGAAGCATCTCTAATTGTTCAAAGACAATCGGATGCTTCTTTTTTTATTTAGCTGTTTCTTTTTCTTGCCTCTTCCGGGCTTTCCATTCTAGTGGCCCCTTTATGATCCAGTGATTGGTCTCTATCAGATTCCACCCGTTTACTTTCTTTCAATTTCTTTTCTTGACGATCTTTACCCATGAGTACACCTCCTTTTTGTAAATAACTAAATGAACAGTTTTATGTAAAGATATTACAAGTACTCATTAAAAATCGAGCTTAATGTTTATTCTTTAAATAAACAAGCCATAATGTTTCCTAAAAGGGGGACGCTACATGGATGGAATTTTGTTTTATTGGATGTCATGGATAGTTTGGGTCATTGTCATGTATTTTATTCCAAAGACTGTTCCATTTCGTTTTGATTTTCTTTTTCATCTGTTAGCTGTCTTGGTTTTAGCAGGATATAATCTGGAGGTTTCCTTGCTTTCTATACATATGAGCGGTCTATATCTTATCTTTATACTTTGTGTGTACATAAGGAAGCAATCGATTATCAAGATTATAGAGCTGATCAGCGGTTGCCTTATAATCACTCTTGCTTATGCAAGTTTTCAGCTGTTTTCTATGCTTGATCCGATTTGGCTCATTATGAAACCTTCTTACCTTTTGTGTATTTTTCTGAATTATCTTATCCTATTACTTTTTAAAAATTGGAAACATCGCTTATTCGTCCTTTTAGTTGGACTGATTATGGGTGACCTCGTATATTCGGGATTGCTTGCCTATCATTCATTGTCCTATGAGGCACTTACATACGCATGGCATGATAATGCAGTATTGATATTGTGTGCAAACATAGTCTGGAGACTATTGGAACTTATGAGTAGATACATTTTTTCATCATCTCAATCGAGGTTTTTATCGAAGCAGAGAAAAGGGAACTTTAATCAATGAATATTTCTGACCTAACTATTAATGAAGCCAGAATATACGGTATGAGGATAAATGCTTGTTTTATCCAATAAGCAAGGTTGCATTTGGATTTAATTGGAATCGGAAGGCTTTTATGCATACAAACATTGTTGATTGGCGAGAAATTTGTTACTATAGGATAGTTAGAGGTCTGTAGATAAATCGTAATATGCTCTAATCAAATAAAAAGGAAGCTGAATGCCGAAAGCTTTTTTCGGCTATCTTCATTTTTTTGGGCTGTTTTTAATCACGTTTTACCATGCTGAAAGTTCAGCTTCATGTCACCTGAGGAACAGGGGAAGTGAATTGGACAATCTGCCTGTAAATACTTGATACGTTTAACTAACTATCAGTGGGGAACTCTCTTACTGATGGAAGTTTCCTTTATATGATGGTGGATGCAGCCTTTTCCTTGAAAAGGAAATAATGAAAATCAACAATGCAGATGCAATATTAAAAAAATGCATTCATGAATTTCGTGACTTTGACAGAGATATAGTAGCAGAAAGGGTGAATAGCAATGCCAAAACCGGTAATTGCGATAGTCGGTCGGCCGAACGTAGGTAAATCGACAATCTTTAATAGAATAGTGGGAGAACGTGTATCAATAGTTGAAGACGTTCCAGGAGTAACAAGAGACAGAATTTATAGTTCAGGTGAATGGTTGACACATGATTTTAACATAATTGATACAGGCGGGATCGATATCGGTGACGAGCCGTTCCTCGAACAAATTCGCCAGCAGGCTGAAATTGCTATAGACGAAGCCGATGTAATTATCTTTATGACGAATGGTCGTGAAGGAGTAACATCTGCTGATGAAGAGGTAGCGAAAATTCTCTTTAAATCGAGAAAACCTGTTGTTCTAGCGGTCAATAAAGTCGATAATCCAGAAATGAGAGATCAAATCTATGATTTCTACGCGTTAGGTTTTGGGGATCCATTCCCAATCTCTGGATCACATGGACTTGGTCTTGGGGACCTATTAGATGAAGCGGCAAAACATTTCCCTAAATTCAGTGGTCAAGATTATGCTGATGATGTTATTAAATTCAGTTTAATTGGAAGACCGAATGTTGGTAAATCATCACTAGTCAATGCCTTGCTTGGAGAAGATCGGGTTATCGTCAGTGATATTGAAGGCACGACTCGTGACGCGATTGACTCACCGTATAAATATAATGGTAAAGAGTATGTCATTATTGATACCGCAGGGATGAGAAAAAAAGGGAAAGTGTATGAAAGTACGGAAAAATATAGTGTACTTCGTGCATTGAGAGCAATTGAACGTTCAGACGTTGTTCTTGTCGTTTTGAATGCGGAAGAAGGTATCCGTGAGCAGGATAAAAAAATTGCCGGATATGCCCACGAAGCGGGTAGAGCGGTCATAATTGTCGTCAATAAATGGGATGCTATCGAGAAAGATGAAAAGACCATGAAGGACTTTGAAGAAAATATTCGTGCTCATTTCCTATTCTTAGATTATGCGCCGATCATTTATCTTTCTGCCCTAACTAAAAAACGTACACATACGTTGATACCAGTCATAGATCAAGCTAGTGAGAATCATGCTATCCGTGTTCAGACAAATGTATTGAATGAAGTGGTTATGGATGCAGTGGCTATGAATCCGACACCAACTCATAATGGGAACCGTTTGAAAATTTACTATACGACCCAGGTAGCGATTAAGCCGCCAACTTTTGTTGTATTTGTTAACGATCCAGAGTTAATGCATTTCTCATATGAGAGATTTTTAGAAAATCGAATTCGGGACGCCTTTGGATTTGAAGGAACACCGATACGCATTTTTGGACGCCAAAGAAAATAGAAAGGGCGGTATGTACAATGGTGAACGCAAAAGAAAGTATCGCAGTTATTGGTGCAGGGAGCTGGGGAACTGCTTTAGCGATGGTATTAGCTGATAATCAGCATGAAGTGAGGTTATGGGGACATAATCCGAAACAAATTGATGAAATAAATCAAGCTCATACTAATAAAAAATATTTGCCGGGTATTGAACTTCCAATAGGAATTAAAGGGTATTCTTCAATCGAGAAGGCTTTAGTTGGGATTGAAATAATTATATTAGCTGTGCCGACGAAAGCCTATCGTGAAGTGCTTGGTCAGATTGAAGCAGCCCATGATAAGCCATTAACAATTGTTCATGTAAGTAAAGGCATTGAACCTGATTCGCTACTACGTATTTCAGAAATGATTGAAGAAGTATCTTCAACAGATTGGCTTCAAGATATTGTGGTCCTTTCTGGGCCAAGTCATGCTGAAGAAGTCAGTTTACGTCATCCAACAACAGTTGCCGTTTCTTCAAAAAATATGAAGGCGGCCGAAAAGGTTCAGGACATCTTTATCAATCATAATTTCCGTGTGTATACAAACCCTGATTTGATTGGTGTCGAAATCGGGGGAGCTTTAAAGAATATAATTGCTTTAGCCGCAGGTATTACGGACGGGTTAGGCTATGGGGATAATGCAAAGGCTGCCTTAATTACACGAGGATTGGCTGAAATCTCTCGTTTAGGAGTAGCCATGGGCGCTAATCCACTCACTTTTTCAGGATTAGCTGGTATTGGTGACTTAATTGTAACTTGTACAAGCGTACACTCCCGTAACTGGAGAGCAGGAAATATGCTTGGAAAAGGACAAAAGCTTGAGGAAGTTTTAGAAAACATGGGTATGGTTGTTGAAGGTGTAAGAACCACTAAAGCTGCCTATCAACTAGCTCAAAAGTACGAAGTGAATATGCCGATTACTGAAGCCTTGTACGATGTCTTGTTTAATGGTGAAGAAGTGAAACAGGCAGTTGACCTCTTGATGAATCGTTCGAAAACGAATGAAATGGAAGAACTCTTTAACATTTTGGATAGCAGACAGCAGGATTAACCTCAAATCTGTAGTTTCAATAAAAAGAATTTCATTAAAATGGGCATTCGAGGATGCGCGTTGCAATGTATCAGCATACAATGCAACGAAAGTAAACTAGTAATTTGACCTCGGCACGGGGGATTTAGTCAAATGGGCAGAAGATATCTTGATATCTTCTGCTTTTTTTTATGAATAAAAATCACCCAATCACCTTACATTTTCGTTTATGACAAAATTAATTTTCTGCATAAATACTTATTTATTGTTTTTAAATTTGAACATCTCGAATTATGAATAAATGAATAGATTATTCAAGTTTGCATGAAGTTTCTACTAATTTCCTTGTTATTCGCTTAAAATCGACTGTTTTTTTTGGTATGAAAATTGCGAAGTGTAATATATTCAGAAATTTCGCAATAAGGGGGCACTAGAAAACGTTGGTGAAATTTTAATCAATGAACACAGATATTAGGAAGGGGAATGATACATGCAAACAGGTCAGCTGAAAAGGTCTCTAAATTTATGGCATATTGTATTGCTCGGTGTTGGATATATGACCCCGATGGTTGTTTTTGATACATTTGGGATTGTTTCTGAAAAAACAGGGGGGCATGTACCGACCGCTTATGTTATTGCTCTAATAGCGATGTTGTTTACGGCAGCCAGTTACGGGAAAATGGTAAAAGTTTACCCGCAGGCAGGTTCGGCCTATACTTACACCCAAAAAACGATTAATCCGCATTTAGGCTTTCTTGTCGGCTGGTCATCGATGCTTGATTATTTATTTTTACCAATGGTGAATGCCGTATTAACAAAAATATATTTAACTGCTCTTTTTCCTGAAGTGTCTCCATGGATATGGGTGGTTGCATTTGTTCTTTTAATGACGGTCATTAACTTATTCAATGTGAACTTTGCTGCCAATTTTAATAGCTTTCTTGTTTTTTTTCAAATGCTAGTCATTATCATATTTGTGGCACTGGTTGTTAAAGGGGTTATGGGTGGTGAAGGTACAGGAGAGGTCTTCTCGATTCAACCATTCATTGGGTCACATATGGAAATGTCCACTCTCATAACAGGAGCAACGGTTCTATGTTTTTCTTTCTTGGGATTTGATGCGGTCACTACGTTATCAGAAGAAACACCAAATCCAACCAAAACGATTCCGCGTGCCATTTTTTTAACTGCTTTTATTGGCGGAGTTTTATTTGTGACAGCTGCTTTTTTTACACAGCTATTTTTCCCTGATGTTTCCCGTTTTGCTGACCCGGAAGCGGCATCACCTGAAATTGCCCTATATGTAGGAGGAAAACTTTTTCAGGCGTTCTTTCTTGCAGGTACATTATCTGGTACCCTTGCTTCAGGTCTTGCATCACATGCTAGTGTTTCAAGGCTTCTATATGTAATGGGTCGAGACCAGATGATCCCGAAAAAACTTTTTGGGTTTATCCATCCTACATATAAAACGCCATTTTACAATGTCATCTTTGTTGGGGCTATATCACTGGTGGCGTTATTCCTTGATTTAGTAACAGCTGCTTCACTCATTAATTTTGGAGCTTTAATTGCTTTCACTTTCGTAAATATTTGTGTAATCATCCATGCAATTAGGAACAAAAGCTTTCGTTCAGTTAAAGGATTTCTAAGTAATATCTTGTCCCCGGTAATAGGAGCAGCATCAGTGTTCATTCTTTGGCTTAATCTTGAAATGAGTTCACTGATTCTAGGGGTTATTTGGGCGGTAATCGGTATTGGTTATCTTCTTTATCGGACGAAATTGTTTACTAATTCTCCTCCGCAATTCCAATTTGAAAAAGCTCAAAATATCTAAAAAAATCAGAAACAAGGGAGGATGTCATATGTCTGATAGAGGGATGAACAGGTCGTAAACGCTCATTTCTGTTGTTCTATTTGGTTTTTCGTTTAAGGCCTTAGCGCATATGCTCTGGATTAATCCTATCAATAGTGAAACGGATCATAACAATACAAATAAAAAAAGTAAAAAGAGAATGAAAATTAGAAAGGAAAAATGTTCTTTTGCACAAGTCAGTTTAAAACAATTTGGGGATGCATTAGCGGTACATGTAACAAGGGTCCAATAGAGGGCCCTTTTTTATGTTTACAGATTCAGTTATATTGAAGATTAGTTCAGGAGTAAATGTTTATTTTTTATCTCGCAATTTAGAATTATGTTAAAATAAAGGCTAGTGACAAAAGGAGAGTGAAACTGTGCTATCCATACCGGATGATAAAATTAGACCATTCATAACTATCACAATTGATCAACCTACATTTTCAGCTCAAAAAGTTTATGAGATACAGGAACCTTTCTTTTTTCTGATGAAGGAACAGCAAGTGTTTGCTTATATACGCATGGAGGACCTCCCGTTAAACGATAGAACATTAACAGCCGAACAGCTTGTGCAGTATGCCTTTTCAATTGATAATGTCTGTAAGTTGCCTCCGAACATCTCTCTGCCGCTTCTTTATCAAATTATCGGTGAACCTATCGTATTGATAAAAACGGATGAAGGCATGCTTACTGGCTATGTTAAAAGGGAAGATGTGTTAGCTGAACTATTCAAGCAGGACAGCAAACAAAATTTAGATCTGTTAAAAGTTATTTTGACATCCATTCCTATGGGGATCTTTGTAGCTGATAAAGAAAGAAATATTGTTAACTTTAATGAATCAGGCTTGAAAATGATAAAAAAGCCATCAGAACAAGTACTTAATCAACCTGCTGCGACCATCTTCAATAAGCAGCATATACATAGTGTGTTTACCAGTGGAGGCAGTATCCTCAATCAGCTGGAAATTACCGATATAATGAGTGTGCTTGTCGATTATAGCCCAATTCTAAACCATACAAAAGAAGTGGAAGGTCTTATTATCATCGTTCAGGACTTACCAATGGTTGAGGAAATGGCTATGGAAATAGAGTTGATAAAGAGTTCGAATAAGGATTTAAATGCCATTTTAGCGAATATCTATGATGAAATTCTGGTCGTTAATCAAAAAGGGGAACTGTTGCGCTACAGTGACAGCATCATTTCTGGATTCTGGGGAATGGATTTAAAGGATTATATCGGGAAGAACCTCTTGCAAATAGAGGATGAAGGGATTTTTAACCCTTCGGTCACCCGGTTAGTTCTTGAGCAAAAGAAGAAAGTATCGATTGTTCAAGATACGAAAATGAATAAGAAAGTCCTTTCCGTAGGAACCCCTGTGTTCAATGAAAAAGGAGACATTGAGCGAATTGTCATTGCATCAAGGGATATTACAGAAACAACTCAGTTAAAATCAGAGTTAAATGAAATGAGAAAAGAACTTGACTCGTTCAAAAAACAAGATCAATTTTACAAAGAGTTGATTTTCGCCAGTCCTAAAATGGAGCAGATTATTAGCCAAGTGAAAAAAATTGCCCATTTTTCATCTACCGTGTTAATCAATGGAGAGTCTGGTGTAGGTAAAGAAGTGATTGCCGAGTCAATCCATAAAATGGGTAGAAGGTCCAAACAGCCTTTCTTGAAAATAAATTGCGGAGCGATACCGGAAAATTTACTCGAAAGTGAATTGTTTGGTTATACGAAGGGATCATTTACCGGCGCAGATAAAAATGGAAAGGTAGGATACTTTCAACAGGCGAATAATGGCGTTTTATTCCTTGATGAAGTTGGAGATATGCCTATACACCTGCAAGTGAAATTGCTTCGTGTTTTACAGGAACAGGAAGTGATTCCGATTGGTAGTACTACACCTATACCGATTGATGTTCAAATTGTTGCTGCTACGAATAAGAGACTGGAAAAAATGGTCGAGATGGGGACATTTAGAGAAGATTTGTTCTATCGGTTAAACGTCATTCCCATTCATGTTCCGCCTTTAAGGGAAAGACCGGAGGATATACCGCCGCTAGCTTTTCATTTTCTACAAAAGCTAAATGAGCGGTATCACCGAAATTACCATTTTTCGCCAGATGCTCTAAATATTCTGGAGGTCTATTCATGGCCAGGTAACATTCGCGAATTGCAAAATATGATTGAAAGATTGGTTGTCTCCGCAGATGAAGAAATGATTGATGCCGACTTTATCCAGAAGTTCCTTACGGTTGGCAGCGATTTTAAACAGGCAAAACCAATTATAACGAGAATTCTTCCTCTTCAAGAGGCACAGGATTATGTGGAAGAGCAATTGATCATGCTTGCAATGAAACAATATAAAACTACGACGAAAGCAGCTAAAGCGCTTGGGATCAGCCAATCGTCAGTGAGCAGAAAGTATCAAAAAATCTTAGCAGAGCAAAATAAGAGAAGCGAAAAAAATGTATTTTTTTGAATGAAAGCTGTTGACAAGTGTTTAACTTGTACAACGGCTTTTTTTTATGTAGTAATTGGAAAGCGTCTCTAAGGAAGTCTAAAAGGGAGGTATGCATCAGAAAATAAGCTATGCATATTTGCATAGTTTTTATAGATTTTTAAAAGAAAAATAGCTATATCCTCAATGAAACATGTTGGCATGGTTCTTGCTTGTATATATGTATAAGCTAAAAGGGAGGTAAACAGTAAAGTTTTATCAGAGCTATCATAATTAATCAACCACTACAGATTACTAAAAAAGGAGTTTTTTATATGTCAATTAATGTAGAAAATAAAACAAATCAAGTGAGCCAAACAGAAACACAGGATTATATTAAAAAAGTGCTTCAATTAATCGAACAAAAAGAAATTTCAAAAGAAGATGCCCAATGGGTAACGAAAGAAACTGTTGAAAATTTCCGTAACCATGTAAACCCAGGTTTTTTAGAATATCGGAAAACGGTAACGAAAGATACACAATTCGCAGCAGTAGAATGGTCTGACCAGGATTCTTGTTTTACGGATGTTAATGGAAAAAAATATATTGATTGTTTAGGCGGCTTTGGTATCTATAATGTTGGCCACCGTAACCCCAAAGTTGTAAAAGCCGTTACTGATCAATTGCAAAGACAAGCACTTCACAGCCAGGACTTACTAGATCCATTACGGGCAATGCTTGCTAAGATTCTTGCTGATATTACACCTGGAGATTTAAAATACTCCTTCTTTACGAACAGCGGTACTGAAAGTGTAGAAGCTGCGTTGAAGTTGGCTAAAATGTACAGCGACCGATACACGATTATTTCGACGACAAAATCATTTCACGGAAAAAGTCTTGGTTCCCTTTCGGCTACTGCAAAGGGCATGTTCCGTAAACCGTTCCTACCACTGATTCCAGGCGTACGTCATGTACCTTTCGGTGATATCGATATGATGAGGAAAACGTTCGAAAGTAGTGCCCTTGTCGGTGAAGAAGTTGCTGCTGTATTGTTGGAACCTATCCAAGGAGAGGGTGGAGTCATTCTGCCTCCACAAGGTTATTTGAAGCAAGTTCGAGAATTATGTGATGAGTATGATGCGTTATTAATCTTAGATGAAGTGCAAACGGGAATGGGGCGCACAGGCAAAATGTTTGCTTCTGAGCTTTATGATGTTGTTCCAGACATTATTTGTTTAGCTAAAGCATTTGGTGGTGGAGTGATGCCAGCTGGGGCAGTTGTAGCCAATGAGAAAGTGTTTAAAAGCTGGTTCGAAAATCCGTTCATGCACACAACCACGTTTGGAGGAAACCCACTTGCCTGTGCTGCAGCCATTGCTACAATCGATGTGCTTTTGGAAGAAAAATTACCGGAGCGTGCCGCAGAAGTAGGTGAATACTTCCTAAATGGATTAAGAGAAGTAGCTAACGAGCATAAGGATAAGGTTTTGGAGATCCGTGGACAAGGTTTAATGATTGGTATTGAGTTCCATAAAGACGAAGTAGGTTATGAATTCTCAAAAGCTCTCTTCGATAAAGGTATTTTGGTAGCAGGTACGCTTATAAACTCTAAAACAATCCGGATTGAGCCGTCATTGACAATCCATTTGGATGAAGTTGATACAGTAATCAAAGCGTTTAAAGATGTGTTGCCAACACTTAAATCTTAATTATAATTCAACAAAAAAGCAGCCGAGGGGCTGCTTTTTTGGTTGAATAAAAGGAAGAGAATGGGGAGTGTTATACATTTATTTATTCGGGTAATTTGCAAGAAGTGGAAGTCTTTTATCGGACTATATGGAAGGCTAGGGGTAGTGAAATTGAAAATTATTATTTATCAAATGATTGTGACAAGCAATTTTTTACACAGTTTGGACAATGATTTAATTCCTTTAACGTAATTTGGTATGTTATAATAATTTCTGGAAAAAGGAGTGATAATGATATGACACCTGCTCTGCAAAAAATGTGGATATCCTTTATAGCTATGGGCTTTATGGTTATCTCAATACTTCTTATTTACTTAAGCCGCTATAAATTAAAAGGTATTTTTAAAGGCTTAACAGCAATTATTGCATACATACTTATGATTCTTGCCGGCTTGATCATCCTTATCATTGTTCTTAGCGGGCCAACCACTTGATAGGTGAGGAGAAATGATGAAAAATTTTTTCAAAATATTATGTTTATTATGCATCTCGGGATTATTGACTGGGTGTTTGTATCCTCAGAAGCAAAAAATGCAAAATCAACTGCCTTATAAAGAGCAAATACAATCTGTCCAAAGCGCAGTTGATCAATTTCAGAAAGATGAAGGCGGCATTTTGCCAATTGTTACAAAAGAGGCTGAAACACCAATTTACCAAAAATACGTGATTAAGTTTTCTAAGATTTCACCCAAGTATATGGCAGAACCGCCTGACAATGCCTATGAATCAGGTGGAGTTTTTCAATATGTCCTTGTTAATGTTGAAGATGATCCAACTGTAAAACTGTTGGATGTCCGGATGGCTCAGAAAATTCAGGATATTTCCTTGAGATTGAAAGCTTATCAGCAAAGCAACGGATACCCCCCATTTAAGGAAAGGTTAGCGGATAATGTCTTTACTCTTGATTATGAAAAGATGGGTCTAAAGGAAGCCCCTACGGTCACGAGTCCATTTTCACAAAAAGACTTATATTTCGTGGTTGACGGTGGCGGCAATATTTTTGTTGACTATACTCCTGATTTATATGACGTATTGCAGGGGTATGACGGAGATATTAATCCTGGTGATGATATTCGTGAACTCCTTGTACAAAATTCAGAGTTTGTTCCGGCCTATTCACTGCCATATACAATTGATAAAAAAACAAATAATCCAAAATTTCTTTCAAAATAGTCATAACCCTTCTTCTACAAAATATATTGTAGGGGAAGGGTTATTTCTTTATTTTTATTTCATCTTACTTTTAAAATAACAACCCTTATATAAAATTTCTGGTGGAGGAAGGGATTAAACCAGGGAAATAATTGGAATAAATTTTTAGGACAACATCATAGATATATAGTGTCCTAAATAAAGTAAATGGATAAACGAAATCCCAAAACTCTAATTCGGGAGGGGATACCTTGGAAAAGGTAGATATTTTCAAAGATATAGCTGAGCGGACCGGTGGCGACATTTATTTAGGTGTAGTCGGTGCCGTCAGAACAGGGAAATCCACATTTATTAAGAAATTCATGGAGCTTGTTGTTATTCCGAATATACCGTCAGAAGCTGACCGTGCCAGGGCACAAGATGAATTACCTCAAAGTGCTGCTGGAAAAACGATTATGACGACAGAACCTAAATTCGTACCGAATCAGGCAGCGTCGATTCAGGTTGCGGAAGGGCTTGAAGTGAACATTCGTTTAGTTGATTGTGTGGGTTATACAATACCTGGGGCTAAAGGGTATGAAGACGAAAATGGTCCCCGTATGATTCATACTCCATGGTACGAGGAGCCGATTCCGTTCAATGAAGCAGCTGAAATCGGCACACGAAAAGTAATCCAGGATCATTCCACGTTAGGCGTAGTCGTTACTACGGATGGATCAATCGGAGAAATTCCACGCAGTGATTATTTAGAGGCGGAGGAGAGGGTTGTTGAAGAATTGAAGGAGGTTGGCAAGCCATTTATTATGATTGTCAATTCCGTTCAGCCCCATCACCCAAATACAGTCGCACTAAAGGAATCTTTACAGGAAAAGTATGATATACCTGTATTGGCCATGAGCGTTGAAGGAATGCGGGAATCAGATGTATACAGCGTCCTGCGTGAGGCCCTATATGAATTTCCGGTACTTGAAGTCAATGTGAATCTTCCGAGCTGGGTAATGGTTCTGCGGGAGGATCATTGGTTAAGAGAAAGCTATCAGGAAGCTGTAAAAGAGACCGTGAAGGACATTAAACGCCTAAGAGATGTAGACCGTGTAGTCGGTCATTTCAATGAATTCGAGTTTATCGACCGTGCCGCTCTTGCAGGTATTGAGATGGGTCAGGGCGTGGCTGAAATCGACCTTTACGCACCGGATGAACTCTATGATGATATTTTAAAAGAAATTGTCGGTGTGGAGATACGCGGGAAGGATCATCTTTTATCCCTGATGCAGGACTTTGCATATGCCAAGGCCGAATATGATCAGGTTGCGGATGCATTAAAAATGGTTAAACAAACGGGTTATGGCGTTGCAGCCCCTTCTCTTAATGATATGAGTCTAGATGAGCCGGAAATTATCCGTCAAGGAGCCAGGTTCGGGGTCAGGCTCAAAGCTGTGGCTCCTTCAATCCATATGATTAAGGTCGATGTTGAATCGGAGTTTTCACCAATCATTGGAACGGAAAAGCAAAGTGAAGAATTGGTTCGATATTTAATGCAAGATTTCGAAGACAATCCACTATCCATTTGGAATTCTGATATTTTTGGCCGAAGCCTAAGTTCTTACGTAAGAGAAGGCATTCAGGTAAAATTAGCGATGATGCCGGATAATGCACGTTACAAATTGAAGGAGACGCTGGAAAGGATTATTAATGAGGGCAGTGGGGGATTGATTGCTATCATATTATAAAAAAGGTTAAAAGCTGGACCAACTCCTTCATCGGATTGGTCTTTTTACATGTGAGTCTAGAATTTACTAAAAATAATAAAATGGATGATACGTTTTTGGCTTTACATTAGGGCGTACCGGCTTCTTTGTTGCCAAAGTAAGAGGGAAAACAATTATATTCTAAGAAAAATTTCTCTTGAAGGGAGTTTCTTTCTTGAAAATCTGGTTGTTTTTTCAGTATAATCGCTAAAAGCCTATGGTTATGCGATTTTCAGTAATATAACAAGTTTAATTTCTATAAAAAAGGGAAATGATGAATAGCGAAAGACAAAATTTATAATATATACAATTATTTATGAAAAGATTCCCATTATTTTTTGATTTCCCTTGCTAAGCTAATAGGATTTGTGATAATCTACATACAGAAAACGCGTTATATCAGCGATTTCAACCTATTTTAAAATTTCTAGGTGCATTTTTTGGGAAATTATTTCAGCTTGGTAACCCTGATTATCATGGAATGAAAATTTTTGACCGAAACTAATATCAAATCACTATTATAGTGTTGTAATAATGATTTTTTATAAGATCCTTTTGGGAGGAGGTGAATGGCATGAACAAAACAGAATTGATTAATGAAGTTGTTACAGCAACTGAAATTTCTAAGAAAGACGCTACAAAAGCTGTTGATGCTGTTTTTGATACAATCTTAGAAGCTCTAAAAAACGGTGATAAAGTCCAATTAATTGGTTTCGGTAACTTTGAAGTTCGTGAACGTGCGGCTCGTAAAGGTCGTAACCCACAAACTGGTGACGAAATCGAAATTGCAGCTAGCAAAGTGCCAGCTTTCAAACCTGGTAAAGCACTGAAAGATGCAGTGAAGTAACTCTACCATTACATACGGGTGCTTAACCGGAAAAGGGCCGCGTGCAAACGCGGCCCTTTTTTGCTTCTTAATTTCTATCTGTGATAATATAAAAGACAGTGAATATTTTAGAAAAGTTGATTTTGATAAATTTATTCAAAAGGATATACCATTATGAAAAAATCAATCACGACAAAACTAAGTTTAGAGGTCGCTTTAAGCTAATACATTTCAGTTAGGCTTAGGTTGCTTTAAAAATAGGAAATATGAATGTCAGGGTGAAACTCCATGCATTTTTTTCTGAATACATACTATTTTATTTATTTTTAGGAGGTAAGTTTAAATGGCTAATGTTGACCATGCCAAAATTGAAGAAGCGGTGAAAATGCTTCTTGAGGCTGTTGGGGAAGACCCTACTAGAGAAGGACTGCTTGATACCCCTGGCCGTGTAGCAAGAATGTATGAAGAAATTTTTTCGGGACTTACTCAGGATCCAAAAGAATATTTTGATACTGTTTTTGGAGAAGACCATGAGGAACTTGTCCTTGTAAAAGATATCCCATTTTACTCAGTCTGTGAACATCATTTAGTGCCTTTTTACGGAAAAGCTCATGTAGCATATATCCCGAAAAACGGGAAAGTTACCGGCTTAAGTAAGTTAGCCCGAGCTGTAGAGGCGGTTTCAAAGCGTCCACAACTTCAAGAGCGCATCACCTCAACAGTAGCGGACTCCATAATGGAAAAGCTTGAACCTCATGGTGTAATGGTGGTAGTAGAGGCTGAACATATGTGTATGACAATGAGAGGTGTCAAAAAACCCGGGTCTAAAACAGTGACTTCAGCTGTGAGAGGAACTTTTGCTAAGGATCATCGTACAAGAGCTGAAGTACTGGCATTCATTAAAGACTAAGGATATAGGGGGTTAGAAAATGAATGAAAAAAAGATCTTGAATGATTTTGTGGTAATTAAAGCTATTGAGGATAGTGTAAATGTCATCGGTTTAACTAGAGGAACGGATACTAAGTTTCATCACTCTGAAAAACTCGATTCAGGGGAAGTGATGATCGCACAATTCACAGAGCACACTTCTGCGATTAAAATAAGAGGACATGCAAAGATTTATACTCCATTCGGTGAGGTTGAAAGTGATTCGAAAAAGAATCCTTCTGACAAGTAAAATCTTGTCCCTAATTGGTTATGTTTTAAATCAATCACCTGATATCGCGTTTTAACAAGCTGTAAATTTCCCGCATCCATTTTTTTGAATGAACATAAGACGATGGTTTCCTTATTTATGGAAGTTTCATTTTATAAACGTTGTCCATTTCATCTGATTGTTTTTATGGTATAATAATGTGTATTTTCACAGACAGAAACCAATATGTATGAAAAAAAATTATCTTTCGGGGATGCAAGGGTGATCTCAATTGTTAAACATAACGAACGACTTAAGGCAATTAAAACAATTAATAGAAACCAAAGCTCAACATCCATATTTATTGAAATATATTCAAAAGCCAAGCTTAGACGACGATAAACTGTTATTGCTTTGGGGATTGTTTAACGATTTGGACGTTTTAAGCGAAGAACGGAATCAATACATTATTTCAACTATGCTAGTGCAAATAGCTCTTGATACCCATGAAATAGTGTCAAATTCGGGCGAAGGAATAGAGTTGCCTGAGGAATTGAAAAATCGGCAATTACAAGTACTTGCTGGTGATTATTATAGTGGCTTATACTATCAAGGGCTTGCCGGTGTTGGTAATGTTGAGATGATTCGTATACTATCAAGCGCCATAAAAAAAATAAATGATCATAAAATCATTCTTTATCAACAACGGTCCATTAAGGATGTTCCAACGCTTATAACGACAATTAAAGCGATCGAGGCTTCGCTGATTTATAAATTGGCTGATTATTATAATCAACCTGCCTGGATTGACATTTCAGAAGACCTGCTTCTTTTGAATCGGCTGCATGCTGAGATGAGAAACTATCTAAAGTCAGGCCAATCGGTAGTTTTTGATGTCTTAAGAGACATATCTTTTGATGATTCGAATAGTAATGATGTTCTAACTTCAGAAAAGGAAGCACAGGTACGGACTCAATTTGATAAGTGTCTGAGGGATGCCAGGCAATCCGTAAAGCTTTCGATGCAGAAGCTAGTAACTAAGAATGACGATTTACTTCAAAGAGTAAACGTAATCTTGAAACAAACAGAGAGTGAAGCAATTTCTTACGTGAAAGAAGGGTGAGTCATGGAGCAGTCTAAAGAGCAAAAAGTTCATCATGTTTTTGAAAAGATTTACGGTAATTATGACAAGATGAATTCCCTCATCAGCTTTAAGCAGCATCTTAAATGGCGGAAGGCTACAATGGCTATAATGAAAGTCCCAAAAGGCGCCCATGCACTTGATGTATGCTGTGGAACAGCGGACTGGACCATTGCCCTTGCTAATGAAGTAGGACCTGAAGGAAAGGTTGTTGGTCTGGATTTTAGTAAAAATATGCTGAAAATCGGCGAACAAAAGGTGAATGAACTCAAGTTAGATCAAGTTTCTCTAATGCATGGGAATGCAATGGAACTTCCTTTTGAGGATAATAGCTTTGATTATGTCACAATCGGTTTCGGGCTGCGGAATGTTCCTGATTACATGCAAGTACTCAAAGAGTTAAACCGTGTTGTCAAGCCGGATGGAATGGTTGTTTGCCTCGATACCTCACAGCCAACAATGCTTGGATTTAAACAGGGCTATTACTTTTATTTCCGTTTCATAATGCCCGTGTTTGGCAAACTATTCGCTAAAAGCTATAACGAATATTCATGGCTGCAGGAATCGGCGCGCGATTTCCCGGGCATGAAAAAGCTTGAAAGTATGTTCAAACAGGCAGGAATGGAAAATGTCAGTTACAAGGCCCATTTCGGTGGTGTTGCAGCAACACATTTCGGGTACAAGCCTTCAAATAAAGCATAATAGCAATGGACAAAGCTGGGTGAAATGTATGAAATTTAAAATGATGTATTCCTTTTTGAATACAGATTTGCAATTAATAGAAAAAGAACTAGAAGCCGCAATTGAAGCAGACTCCACTGTTTTAAGGGAAGCTTCACTGCATTTACTGCAATCCGGCGGAAAACGAATTCGTCCGGTATTCGTCCTTTTGGGTGCGAAGTTTGGCGATTATGATATTCATGTCGTAAAGCATGTTGCAGCAACATTGGAACTAATCCATACTGCTTCTCTCGTACACGATGATGTTGTTGATGATGCGGACTTACGCAGGGGATCTGCAACTATAAAATCAAAATGGGATAATCGTGTCGCCATGTATACAGGCGACTTCATTTTTGCACGGGCACTAGAAATGATGGCAGTAATTGAGTCGCCGCTTGCGCATCAAATTCTCGCGGATACTATGGTTGAACTATGCCTTGGAGAAATCGAGCAAATTAAAGATAAATACAATTTTAATCAAAATTGGCGGATTTATTTCCGAAGAATCAAACGAAAGACAGCATTACTCATTGCTTCTAGCTGCCAGTTGGGAGCTATTTCAGCGGGTGTCGATGAGAAAATTCATCAAAAGCTATTTAAATTTGGTTATTATGTCGGGATGTCATATCAAATTACTGATGATATCTTGGATTTTACTGCTTCGGAAGAGGAACTTGGGAAACCGGCTGGAAGCGATTTGATTCAAGGAAACATTACTTTACCAGTATTGATTGCGATGGAAGATCCAAAGTTGAAAAGGCTTATCGAAACAGTTCGGGAAGATACGTCTAAAGACGAATTGATCCATATCATCAATGCTATCAAATCTTCAGGCGCCATTGAGCAAGCTGCTAGAATCAGTGACATGTATTTAGAAAAAGCTTTTTCAGAGTTGAAAGGTCTTCCTGCTATTAAGGCAAGGAAAACATTATCTGATATAGCGAAAAATATCGGAAAAAGAAAGTTTTAGGACTTGGAGTTGCGAAACTCATCAAACAATGGTAATATTCTAAAAGGATTGCCTTATATAGGCAAATAACAATGATACATATTAGGAGTGACAATTATGGAAAGAACATTTTTAATGGTAAAGCCTGACGGCGTTCAACGTAATTTAATCGGTGAAATCGTTTCCCGCTTTGAAAAGAAAGGCTTCCTTCTAGCAGGAGCAAAATTAATGGTTATCTCTCAAGAACTAGCTGAGCAACATTATGGTGAGCACAAAGAACGTCCTTTCTTTGGCGAATTAGTGGACTTCATCACTTCAGGTCCTGTCTTCGCAATGGTTTGGGAAGGTGAAAATGTAATCGCAACTGCACGTCAAATGATGGGCGCTACTAATCCTAAAGATGCAGCAGCAGCTACAATTCGTGGAGATTTTGCAGTAACTGTAGGCAAAAACATCATTCACGGATCAGATTCAGCTGAAAGTGCTGTTCGTGAAATCGGTTTATTCTTCAAAGAAGAAGAACTTGTTGAATATTCTAAACTAGTTAACGAGTGGGTTTATTAATAGTTAGTTAATAAATTTTAAAAAAGCGGGTTCTGTCGCCCTTATGCGATAGTACCTGCTTTTTTTTTTTTAAATTCTTGACAATTTTAACTGTCACTGGTCGTAAAAACTGTTTTTTTAAGAATTTTCAGCCCTTTCCGATATATAAAGAGAAGAACTACTTAAAACAAAGGGAGTTGTAGGTATGCCTCAAGAATATGAAGAGTTTATTCGAAAAATCAAAATGTTGACAGGCATTGATTTGTCATTATATAAGGAAGGACAAATGAAACGGCGCCTCACTTCTCTTTATGAAAAAAGAGGTTATCACTCATTTCGTGAATATTATAAAGACATTCAAACAAGACCCAACGTTTTAAATGAATTTTTAGACAGAATGACAATTAATGTTTCAGAGTTTTATCGAAACGCGAAAAGATGGGAAGTATTGGAGAAAAAAATTCTTCCCTCTTTATTAGAAAGCCAAAAAAGGTTGAAAATATGGAGCGCAGCCTGTTCAACTGGTGAAGAACCGTACACGATTGCAATGATTTTATCCAATCTTGTTCCCTTAAGCCAGATAGAGATACTAGCGACGGATTTAGATGAGAATGTATTAGCACGTGCGAAATTGGGAGTTTACCCTGAGCGTTCCTTGAATGAAGTACCTGCTGATATAAAAAAGCAATACTTTATAAAAGAAGAGGATTTTTATCGCGTTGATGATGAAATTAAGCGAAGAGTCACATTTAAGAAACATAATCTTCTTGCAGATCGATTTGATCAAGAATTTGACTTAGTCGTATGCAGGAATGTTTTAATTTACTTCACTGAAGATGCCAAAAGTCTTTTATATGATAAATTCAGTGCGTCATTGAAAAGTGGGGGAGTGTTTTTTGTAGGAAGTACAGAGCAAATATTTAATCCCGGAAAATATGAGTTTGAAACGATTGACACATTTTTTTATAAAAAAAGGTAAATAGTATACAAGGGCTGATAATGCATTCAGTCCTTTTTCGTTTTACTTGCTATAAAAAAACAGAGACTGTATGTCTATGATAAGAGAGATTAAACTATATCGAAAATGTTGAAGAACATGTAAAATAAAATGAAAAGTGAATAAATTCAAACAACAAAGGTTTTTACGTTTTACATATACCCACATTTCATAAAATTGTGGTATATTGATACATATACACTTTAAAGTGCTAAAAGGGGGCTGGAAGATGAGATATTTAACAGCGGGAGAATCACATGGTCCGCAGACTGACTACTATTATTGAGGGATTACCGGCAGGGATGCCGATTACGAATGAGGATATTAATGAAGAGTTAGGACGCCGGCAAAAAGGGCATGGTCGTGGACGAAGAATGCAGATTGAGAAAGATCAGGCTTTTATATCTTCGGGAATCAGACATGGCTACACACTAGGGTCACCGGTTGCTTTAGTTGTTGAGAATGACGACTGGAAACATTGGACTAAAATTATGGGAAGTGAAGGACTTTCAGAGGAAGAAGCTGAGGAGATCAAACGTAAAATTACTCGTCCTCGTCCTGGTCATGCAGATTTGAACGGCGGTATTAAATATGGGCATCGTGATTTAAGAAACGTATTGGAACGTTCATCAGCCCGTGAAACGACTGTAAGGGTTGCTGCCGGTGCTGTCGCTAAAAAGTTATTGTCGTTATTGGGGATTGAAGTGGCATCACACGTATTGGAAATTGGTGGAATAAAGGCTGAACCACCACAATATGAAACAATTCAGCAATTACAGCAAGTTACGGAAGAATCTTCAGTCAGATGTTTTGATAAAAACGTAGAGCAGCAGATGAAAGATGCAATTGATGAAGCGAAACAAAAAGGGGATTCGATTGGCGGCATCGTTGAAGTCATTGTAGAAGGAATGCCAGTGGGCGTAGGAAGTTATGTTCATTATGACCGTAAACTAGATGCAAAGCTTGCAGCAGCGATTATGAGTATTAATGCGTTTAAAGGGGTAGAAATAGGTCTTGGGTTTGAAGCGGCCCACCGTTTTGGCAGTGATGTTCATGATGAAATTGTTTGGGACAAAGAAAATGGTTATTACCGTAAAACCAATCGCCTTGGCGGTTTTGAAGGCGGTATGACAACTGGAATGCCTATTATTGTTCGTGGCGTTATGAAGCCAATTCCTACTTTATATAAGCCGTTGAAAAGTGTTGATATTGATACAAAGGAAGTATTTGAAGCAAGTGTCGAACGTTCCGATAGCTGTGCAGTTCCTGCTGCTGCTGTTGTTGCCGAGGCTGTAGTAGCTTGGGAACTTGCAGCAGCGATTGTTGATCAATTCCCTTCAGATCGTTATGAGCAATTGGCAGAATACATGAACTCTTATCGGGAAGAAGTAAAGGAGTTTTAAACTATGGAATCCATGCAAATAAAAACGGCTTCCAAGCAGTATCCAGTTTTAATTGGTAAACAGGCGATTAACGAGCTTCCCGATTTTATAACCCATGAATTAAATCAACTAAATAAGATTTTGATTATAACCGATGAGAAAGTAGCTGAACTTCATTTACAAACTGTGAAAAAAGCTCTGATTAAGACGGGAAAACCGGTCCTGCACTATGTTGTACCGGAAGGAGAGCATGCTAAAACGTTTGAAGTGTTTTATGAATGCCAAAGCTATTGCTTATCTCAACAACTTAATCGCAAGTCATTGATTATCGCCCTTGGTGGTGGTGCAGTCGGTGATCTGGCTGGATTTGTTGCGGCTACTTTTATGAGAGGGATTCCATTTATCCAGGTTCCGACGACTCTGCTCGCCCATGATAGTGCTGTGGGCGGCAAAGTTGCCATCAATCACCCTCTTGGAAAAAATATGATTGGGGCCTTTCATCAGCCAGAAGCAGTCATATATGATCTTGAATTTTTGCAGACTCTCCCACTTCAAGAATTACGGTCGGGTTTTGCTGAAGTCATTAAACATTCCTTGATAGCAGATAAAGAGTTTTATCGATGGTTAAAGTCGAATATTGTTGATTTGAATAATATAACAGATGAGCAATTTTTAACGATGATTACAAAAGGTATTGGCATAAAAGCGTCCATTGTCGAAGAAGATGAAAAAGAAATGGGGATTCGTGCTTTTTTAAATTTCGGTCATACACTTGGACATGCTGTGGAAGGCTCTATGGGATATGGAAACTTTACGCATGGTGAATCCATTTTAATCGGGATGGTATATGCTCTTAAATTAAGCAGCAGAGAACAGGGTCTTGATTTTAAACTTGACGAGTTTATTAATTGGGTATCTTCTTTAGGTTATCAAACAACCATTCCTTTACAACTTGAAAAAGAAACCTTACTTAATTTAATGAAAACAGACAAAAAATCAATCAATGAAGGTGCTACCTTTGTCTTGCTTAAACAATTGGGGTCTCCATTATTAATGGATATAGCCGACTCTGTGCTGATAGAGGAAATGATTGAAATGAAATAAAATACAGGAAATGGAGGAACTGTGTGTGATAAGAGGAATAAGGGGCGCAACAACAGTAGAGAAGGACACAGAAATGGAAGTGATTGCTGCTGTTGAGCAGTTGATGGCAGAAATCATTCGGGTCAACGAGATTGATCCTGATATGGTTGCCTCTGTATTTTTTTCTGCAACGGATGAGATACGCTCTGTCTTTCCAGCCAAAGCCCTACGTAAATTTGAGGGTTGGACATATGTGCCAGTAACGTGCATGCAAGAAATACCAGTAAGCAACTCCCTTCCATCTTGTATACGGGTAATGATTCATGTAAATACAACAAAATCTCAAAAAGAGATACAACATGTTTATCAAGCAGGAGCTGTCGTATTGCGGCCGGATTTGACAAATAATATATAAGATATGATTTTAGGAAAAAGAATATGATATACTATTCTCACACTTTCTTACTTTAAAGTGATAAAAATATAGAGGTGAATGACATGAAGTGGAATGATGCGGTCCTTTCCTTGAAGTCTTATCAACCTGGGAAATCAACCGATGAAGTAAAAAAAATGTACGGTCTTGAAAAAATCACAAAATTAGCTTCAAATGAAAATCCTTTTGGTTGTTCTGAAAAGGTCAGAGAAAGCGTTAAGAACGCAACCCATTCTTTTGCTATCTATCCGGATGGATATGCAACATTGCTTAGAGAAGCTGTTGCAAAGCATACAGGTGTAAAAGAAACACAGCTTATTTTTGGAAATGGGTCTGATGAGAACATTCAAATCATTTCTAGAAGCCTATTGGGAGCTGGTAAAAACACCGTCATGGCAACAGGCACTTTTTCGCAGTATCGCCATAATGCTACACTTGAAGGCGCGGAAATCAGAGAAGTTCCTCATATTGACGGAGCACATGATTTAGAAGGTATGTTAAAAGCGATAGATGAGAACACTGCTGTTGTCTGGGTTTGTACACCTAATAATCCAACAGGAAAATACATTCCGGAACAGGATTTATTAACATTCATTGAAAAGGTACCGAATGATGTTCTTGTCGTATTGGATGAAGCCTATTGTGAATATGCAGTGGCTGAGGATTACCCGAAAACAAATCAATGGATCAATAAATTTAAGAATTTGATTATACTTCGCACATTTTCAAAAATTTATGGTCTTGCCAGCTTTAGGGTCGGGTACGGATTGGCAGATGATGATATTATTCAGAAGCTCGACCCATCCCGAGAACCATTCAATGTCAATACTTTCGCACAAAAGATTGCTATTGTTGCTCTGGAAGATCAAGCTTTTATTGAAAAGTGTAATACTGAGAACCAAAAAGGACTCAAACAATATTATGAGTTTTGCAGTAAGGAAAATCTAGCTTATTACCCATCACAAGGTAATTTTATTTTCATACATTTCAAACAGGATGCGGATGTAGTATTTCAATATTTGCTAGAGCGTGGATACATTGCAAGGTCTGGAAAATCGTTCGGTTTCCCGAACAGTCTGCGTGTAACGATTGGTTCAACAGAAGAAAATGAAGGAATGATTAACGCTATCAAATCTTTCTTAAATGAAGGTGCTACGCCTTCTAATTCCCTTCTTTAATCGTTTCAGCAAGCATAGAGGAGCAAAAAGAAGCGGGGGAGAGAAGTGTGAAGGGAAAGGTTTTTGTAATAGGTCTAGGTCTAATTGGTGGATCTTTGGCCATGGCTGTACGCCATGCACATCCTGAAGCTGTGATTGTTGGAATGGATCTAAGCGAAAAGAATATTCAACTATCAAGGCTACTGGGAATCATTGATGATTCAGTATCTTCTCTTGAAGCGGGAGCGTGTGACGCTGACTTAATTCTGCTGGCAGTTCCCGTAAATGAAACCGTCCAGATTTTAGCGAAATTAGCTGAGTTGGATTTGAAAAGGGATGTCCTCATTTCTGATGCGGGAAGTACAAAGGATAAAGTCGTAAATGCGGCAAGACCATTGATAGATAAAGGTGTGGCCTTCATCGGTGGTCACCCAATGGCTGGGTCTCATAAAAGCGGTGCAGGGGCTGCCAAACTGCATTTATTTGAGAATGCGTTTTATTTACTTACTCCAGATGAAACTGTAGAAGAAGGTAAAATAGAGCAGTTAAAAGAATGGTTAATTGGCACAAGAGCGAACTTTTTGGTAGTAACACCTAGTACCCACGATAGACTGACAGGAGTAATCAGCCATTTTCCACATATTGTTGCTTCCGGGTTGGTTAAACAGGCAGAGACATATAGTAAGGAAAATGAGCTGATCTCTAGACTTGCAGCTGGAGGATTCCGAGACATTACGAGAATTGCCTCAAGCAGTCCGGAAATGTGGCGTGACATTTTGTTACATAATCGTGATGTGTTACTGGTATTAATGAATGATTGGCTGAAGGAAATGGAGAATGTCAAAGAGCTTGTAGAAAATGAAGATAGTGAAGAGATTCTGCGTTTCTTTAAGGATGCAAAGACTTTTAGAGATGATTTGCCAACGCATGCGAAAGGCGCCATCCCTGCCTTTTATGATTTATATATTGATGTACCGGATTATGCTGGTGTAATTTCTGAAATTACCGGATATTTGGCTCAAGAAGGAATCAGTTTAACAAACATAAGAATTATTGAAACTAGGGAAGAAATATACGGTGTTCTAGTTATCAGCTTCCAAACGGATGTAGACCGTATTAAAGCATCGGAATGCATTTCAAGACATACAGAATATGAAACAATTCTGGCATAATAAAATAATAGTCGAAGGATGATTGTATGAATACAAAAAGTTTAAAAACGAACATTCAATCATTACGTGGTGCGATTGCTGTACCAGGAGATAAGTCTATCTCCCATCGTTCGATTATGTTCGGAGCCCTTGCCGAGGGTGAAACGACAGTTACTAATTTTCTGCCTGGAGCAGATTGTTTAAGTACTATTTCCTGTTTTAAACAGCTTGGAGTAAACATTGAACAAGATGGGCAGCAAGTCCGTATTGAAGGCAAAGGTTTTAATGGTTTGACGGAACCACGTGAAGTACTTGATGTCGGAAATTCTGGTACTACGATCAGATTAATGATGGGTATTTTGGCTGGACAGGATTTTTCGGCTGTGTTAGTAGGTGACGAATCAATAGCTAAACGCCCGATGACGCGAGTAGTGAATCCTCTCAGTCAGATGGGAGCACACATTGATGGCCGGAAAGGAGCCGAATACACGCCGCTTTTCATAAGGGGTGGCCAATTACAAGGGTTTCGCTATAAATTGCCTGTGGCAAGCGCACAAGTCAAATCAGCTATACTCCTTGCAGGCTTGCAGGCAGAAGGGGAGACAATCATTGTCGAACCGGAAGAGACTCGTGATCATACGGAACGAATGATCAAGCAGTTTGGCGGGGAAATCGAAAAAGACGGTCAAACGATAAAAGTAAAAGGCAACCAAGTGTTCAAAGGAACCAATATTCATGTGCCGGGAGATATTTCTTCTGCAGCGTTCTTTATGGTGGCTGCTGCAATTACAGAAAATAGTGAAATTGTTCTGAAGAATGTGGGCCTTAATTCGACAAGAACAGGTATCATCGAAGTTATGAAAGCGATGGGGGCAGATATAACGGTCGAGAAGAAATCGAGTGAAGGTGAACCGGCAGGCGATATTACTGTCAGAAGCTCTCGTTTAAAAGGAACAACGATCAGCGGTGATCTAATTCCGCGCCTAATCGATGAGATACCAGTTATTGCACTTTTGGCCACCCAGGCGGAAGGAATAACGACGATCAAGGACGCAGCAGAGCTTAAAGTGAAGGAGACCAATCGAATTGATACGGTAGCCAACGAGCTTTCCATCCTTGGAGCGGATATAACGCCGACTGTAGACGGTTTAATTATCAAGGGACGAAAAGCACTAAATGGTGGCACGGTTACAAGCCATGGAGACCACCGTATTGGGATGATGCTGGCTGTAGCGGCATTGATCACAGATGGGAAAGTGGAACTTGAGGATCCGGATGCAATTGATGTCTCATATCCACAATTTTTTGAGCATTTGACTCATTTAATACAGTAAAGATTTAAAGAAGTTTGCAGACCTTATTAGAGTCTGCAGACTTTTTTATATTTTTTTTTTCTTAGATTAATCTCTCGAAATTGTTGTAAGCGCTATCATTATAGCCTCTTTTCTAATAATAACTCCTTAGAATTATAAAAAAGGTGATTATCACCAAAAAGGAGATTTACCTTTGTATGGAGAATTAACTATTAACCTTTTTTTAATAAGAATGGGGGGAGAATTTCATCAATGGAATACAGGGCTGCAGTATGGTAAACTAATGAATACTGTTTTTACTATGCACCTCACGATTAGATGCAACATTTTGTACTTTATGGAAGAGAATATAACACTATCACGTGAGAGTGTTTGTCTAGAGACTAAGTTTATTATGCAAAAAGGAAGGAAGCAGCAATGAACACAGTAGATCAAGTTATTCAGCATTTAAAAAAAGGGGAATTAACAGAGGCTCTTAAACATATAAATCGAATTAAATCATCAGAGTCAGCCGAGGACATTTTGATTCTGGCTGAAGAAATGCTCCAGCTTGGTTTTGTAGAGGAGGCAAAAGATCTTTTTGAGCATCTACTAGAACTATATCCTGATGAAGGAGAATTGATTGTTTCATTAGCTGAAATTTTGATTGATATGGATCAAGAAGATGAAGCGATGTTAATGCTTGAAAAAGTAAGTGTAGATGATGAAGTATATCCAAGTGCATTGCTTTTGGAAGCAGACCTTTATCAATTACAGGGGATGGATGAGGTCAGTGAACGAAAATTGTTGCAGGCAAAGGGAATACTACCAGATGAGATCATCATTGATTTTGCACTAGGTGAACTGTTCTATCACCAAGGAAGAGACCAGGAAGCCATTGCAAATTACATAAAGGTTTTGGAACAGGAACAAGAAATTGCTGGAGTTAATGTCAATCAACGACTAGCTGAAGCATTAAGCAGCTCTGGGAAGTTTGAGGAGGCCCTTCCGTACTTTGAAAAGGCTCTAAATGACGGGCTCGAAATAAATACGTTATTTGAGTATGCATTTACAGCTTTTCAAGCAGGTCTTTATGAAACCGCCGTGCGTAAGTTTATCGAATTGAAGGAATTGGATCATGAATATCATTCCCTATATTTATACTTGGCCAAGAGTTATGAACATCTTGAAGATTTGGAAAATGCTTTGAAAACGGTCAAAGAAGGTATCAAGGCTGATGAATTCAATAAGGAGCTTTATTTCTTCGGTGGTAAAATAGCCTTAAAAAGCGGACTCGATAGTGAAGCAGAAAATTTATTCAAAGAGGCTCTTGCCATTGATCCCGGCTATTTGGAAGCTGCACTTACTCTTTTGAAACTGTATATGCACCACGAAAGATATGAAGATATCTTAGAGTGTATTGGCGAGGTTAGAAGATACGGTGAGGATGATCCGCAGTTTGAATGGATAGCTGCCGTATGTTATCAACACACCGAACAATTTAAAGAGTCATTAACCTGCTATCATAAAGCATATAATTCATTCAAGAACAATCCAGACTTTCTTGAAAACTATGGTTTCTTTTTAATTGAAGAAGGAGACAGAACCACATCTAGAGAAGTATTTAATAAGCTGCTTGAGCTAAACCCAGCAAACGATGAGTATGTGATGATTTTGGAACGGCTTGGCGAAAGTCCAGAGGAATTGTAGATAAGAGAAAATAAAATAATATCAAGACAGAGGAGGGAATTCATGGTGGCTGCCCCTGTTTCTGTGAATGAGAAAAAGGATTTTATTCGGTGGTTTTTAAATCATTATCAACTGAAAAGAAGAGAATGTGTTTGGATATTAAATTATTTAATGAGTCATGATCAATTAATGAAAAAGGTTCATTTTGTAGAAAATGCACAATATTGTCCACGCGGATTAATTATGTCGACACATTGTGTAGAAGAGGTTCCTTTTAGGTTCTATAAGTCCAATATTATGACGACCGATGCAGAGAAATCTTTTCATGATATCCGCTTAAACCGGGATGAAGATATTTATATTCAACTCAATTTTAAATCCGCTTATTCTTCATATCAGTACGCAGCAGTGCTTGAGAATAACCCTTTCATGCCGAAATCCACGGCTGCAAATGAAAAAGATCAGCTGCTGGCTGAGCAGTTTTTGGAAAAAAGTATGCTGTATTTCCAAAGGGATCGTCTACTTAAGGAAATTGATGAAGCGCTCGATAAACATGACGAACAGGCATTTAAGAACTTAACCGAACAACTAAATCAATTAAAAGTACTTGGATGAACTAAAACGACCTTTCCGTAATCAGGAAAGGTTTTTATTTTTTATAAAACGCTGATAAAATCCACATTTTTGTAAAGACTATAGGTATATGGTAAAGATGTAATAAAAAAATGGTAAAATGATAAGGAGTTGATTTAATAAATCGGGAGTGAAGAAAAAATATGAAGTGGACAGCAAAAGATCTGGATATGTATATCCAGTCAAAAGAGTATGTGGATACGGTTTTAATTCCTTTGGTTCCCATAACATTTGGAAGTCAAATTAAGCAAACTGGTTCAATGAATGAATTTCTTACCATTTTAAGCTCGGAAATTGAAAAGCAGATGAAAGGAAGAATTCTTTTAATGCCAACTTTTCATTATTTGAGTGATGAGGAGGATAAGATTGATTTATTAAAGCGTTGGACTAACAAAGTGAAAGAAAATAATTTTAAACATATTTTTTTCTTACATCAGATATTGAATGGAAAAAGGAAGAGCGGGAATTAGAACATAATTTAGTATGGATTCCAGCCATCCCTCTTGAAACCCTAGAAAATAACCAAGCTAGGGAAATGATTAACCAGCAAGTTCTCCAGATCCTTGATATTTTCACTTATAATTGGAAAAATGAAAAAAAGTAGGATTTTTCGCATTATTTGACACATAGTTGCCACCTTTTGGGTTTTACAAATATTGACCTTGGTAAATTATTGAGATATCATGGAAATGTCCTAGTTTTATAGTGTTGCTATTTATTGGTCCTTTGGGCTCTCAGTATAGTAATAGAGGGGGGGAAAACGCATGAGCAAGCATAATGTTTCACGACGTCAATTCCTTAATTACACACTTACTGGCGTTGGTGGATTTATGGCGGCCGGTATGTTGATGCCTATGGTTAGGTTTGCAATTGATCCAGTATTATCAGCAGATAAAGGCGGGGATTACATTGCAACTAAACAAAAGGTAAGTGAACTGACTACCGAACCAACCCGTGTTGACTTTAGTTTTAAGCAGGTCGACGGGTGGTATGAGTCTGAAGAAACAAATACAGCTTGGGTTTATAAAATGGAAGACGGCAATATCGTTGCTTTATCTCCAATTTGTAAACATTTAGGCTGTACGGTAGCATGGAATACGGATAAGTCTAATCCGAATCAATTTTTCTGTCCTTGTCATTATGGCAGGTACACGAAAGATGGTGTGAACGTGAAAGGGACACCACCGGTTTCACCTTTGGATGTCTATGACACGAAAGAGAAAGATGGAATTCTTTATTTGGGTCAACTAAAACCGCATGGGGGGGCGTAAACATTGCTAACAAAGTTATATGACTGGGTGGACGAGCGTTTAGATATTACGCCATTATGGCGGGATATTGCTGACCATGAGGTTCCTGAACATGTTAACCCCGCGCATCATTTTTCTGCATTCGTATATTGTTTTGGTGGGTTAACTTTCTTTATCACGGTCATCCAAATATTGTCGGGTATGTTCTTGACGATGTACTATGTACCGGACATTAAAAACGCTTGGGAATCTGTTTATTATCTACAAAATGAAGTTGCCTTCGGTCAAATTGTCCGTGGTATGCATCACTGGGGAGCAAGTCTAGTTATTGTTATGATGTTTTTACATACTCTTCGTGTCTTCTTCCAGGGAGCTTACAAAAAACCGCGCGAATTGAACTGGATGGTCGGCGTATTAATTTTCTTTATTATGCTGGCATTAGGATTAACAGGTTATTTACTGCCATGGGATATGAAAGCGCTATTTGCAACAAAGGTTACTTTGACAATTGTCGATTCGGTACCGCTAATGGGACCAGCACTTAAGACATTGATAGCAGGAGATCCAACAATAGTTGGAGCACAGACATTAACACGATTCTTCGCAATTCATGTATTCTTCCTGCCTGCAGCACTATTTGCTTTACTAGCGGCTCATTTCTTGATGATCCGGAAACAAGGTATTTCAGGTCCACTATAAAAGAGTTATGAACTGAGAATCATAAAAACCTTTTCATAAAGGAGGGGATTGTTCAATGCATCGTGGGAAAGGTATGAAATTCGTAGGTGACTCGCGTATCTCCGCGAACCGTAAACCGAATATTCCGAAAGATTATTCAGAATATCCTGGGAAAACTGAAGCATTTTGGCCTAATTTCCTTTTAAAAGAATGGATGGTCGGAGCTGTATTTCTTGTTGGCTATTTGTGCCTAACAATTGCACATCCGTCTCCATTAGAAAGAATAGCAGATCCGACAGATACAGCGTATATTCCGCTACCTGACTGGTATTTCCTATTCCTTTACCAATTACTTAAGTATACTTATGCATCGGGTCCGTATAATGCAATCGGGGCTCTCGTTATACCTGGACTAGCATTCGGAGCATTGCTCTTGGCACCATTTTTAGACCGTGGTCCAGAGCGTAGTCCAGCAAAACGTCCATTTGCTGTAGGTTTTATGTTATTAGCAATGGCTGGTGTATTTTATCTGACATGGGAGTCTGCAGCCCATCACGACTGGGAAGCTTCTAAGAAGCAAGGTGCAATCGTAGAAGGTGCAGACATTGATAAAGACAGCGAAGGTTATAAACTTATGGATGCTAGTGGTTGTATTAGTTGCCACGGAGCTGAGTTAACAGGTGGTGCAGGTGCACCGAGCTTGATTGACACTGGTTTAAAGCCAGAAGAAATCTCTAAAATCGCTCGCAAAGGCCAAGGTGCTATGCCAGCTGGTATGTTCAAAGGTTCTGATGAAGAATTGGCAACATTAGCTGAATTTGTTTCGGGTTTAACAGCAAAATAAAGTATCTATCGACAGCATTTTCTTTCATATGCTGCCGAATGGAAAAGCTGACGACTACGGTTGTCGGCTTTTTTATTGGAAAATTGAAAAGAATCTGATAAGAAATTGAAATGAAAACTTGGATTTAAAGATCAGGAACTGTAAAATGGTTGTATTGAGAATAGTAAGAGAGGTAAAAAGAATGAATATTATCTACAGCTGGCTTGCAAATCGGCAAATGCTCTTTTTGCTATTAATGGTTAATATATTCGGAACTTTATTTGGATATTATTGGTATGGTAGTCAATTAGCAAACACACCGACTATTTTTTTAGCTTTTGTACCAGACAGCCCGACTGCTAGCCTATTTTTTGTATTTGTATTACTGGGGTTTCTTTTGAAAAGAAACTTTGGCCTTATGGAGGCATTGGCGATTATAACCCTATTCAAATATGGTTTATGGGCAGTTGTGATGAATATACTGACATTAATGACAACAGGTTCATTGCCTTGGGAAGGTTATATGTTAATGGCTTCTCATTTGGGTATGGCGATTCAAGGGATTTTATATTCACCATTTTATCGAATAAAACCTTGGCATTTGATTGTAGCAGGGATTTGGACCATACATAATGATATTATTGATTACGTTTTTGAAATGATGCCTATTTATCGTGATTTATTGGTCTATATGAATTCAATAGGCTATTTTACCTTTTGGCTAAGTATTCTTTCTATCTTTGTTGGATGGTACTTTGGTTTTAGAAAAAAGCGATTTACTCTTTCAATGATCAACTAATAGTTAGCCCCGCATTCATTTTTTGAGTGCGGGGTTAACTTTTTATGATGAACAAGGTCTACTCATGTTTTTTGTTTCATATCGTTTTAGTAGAGATATGAGGAGGGACGAGTAGCATGTTGAAAAAATTCATATTAACCATTGCTGTTTTATTTGTCGTCTTACATTTCCCTGTCTATGCAGAATCCTCTTCAAGTTTGGAGCAATTAGATAACATTTCCGATAGAGCGTTGGAAATGACAAAGTTGAAGCGATACGGAGATTCGGAAAAGATGCTTACGTTTTTTTCTGACCAGTTTATAAAAGAGACAGCGAAAGAACAAATTCTTGACATGGACGAACTTCGAATTATTACTGTAGCTCATAATGAAGCATTGATGACAATAAAGGATTTGAATAAGGGAGATTCTGAGAAGGTTAATTCAGTTACAAAATTTAGGCTTGTTGTGGATGCTGTGAAGTCAACGCATCAGCCTCTTTGGACCGAGATGGAGGATCAAATGATGAATTCCTTCAGGCAAACAAAGGATGCCGCGATCCATCAAGACACAATAACATTTAATAATCAATTGAACTTATTCCTTTCACAATACGAAATGATATATCCAAGCTTGAAAGTCGACCTTTCTAAAGAAAAGATTCAGCAACTGGATACTAGGATTCAATACATTAATCAATACCGTCCTGAAGTAATTAGAGATAGTGATAGCCAAAAAGAGCTGGATGCATTGCAAAATGAATTAACGTCTATTTTTAATGATATGGGAGAAGACGATGCAGATCCTTCCCTTTGGTGGGTTATCATAACTACTGGCAGTATTATAATAATGACTCTTTCTTACGTCGGCTGGAGAAAATATAATGGAGATCGAGAAAAACCTAGAAAAGAGCATAACGATTGAAGGTAAGTGAAGAGAACTCTATATTTGACATGGTAGCATTCATTCCATAGAATTGAGAGTAATAATAGTTTTAGGAGGATACCATGTATTTCATTTATTTGGCGATTATCATTTTAATCCCGATTTATGCACAAATGAAAGTGAAAAGTACGTATAAAAAATATTCAAAAGTATCTGCTTCTTCGGGTATGAATGGTGCTGAAACGGCGAGAGCCATTTTGGATCAAAATGGTTTATATAATGTCAGGGTCGAAGAAACACCTGGAATGCTCTCAGATCATTACGACCCAAGAGATAAAACGGTCCGTTTATCGACGGATAACTATCATGGGCATTCTGTTGCCGGTGTAGCAGTTGCAGCCCATGAAGTGGGACATGCGATTCAAGATAAAGAAGCTTATGCGTTCTTACGTTTTCGCCATGCGTTAGTACCGGTCGCTAACTTTGGTTCCAATATATCTTGGATTTTAATTTTAATCGGGGTGTTAGCCAGAATCCCAGGCTTATTAATAGCGGGTATCGTATTTATGGCAGCTGCAGTATTATTTCAAGTAATCACGCTGCCGGTGGAGTTTAATGCTTCCTCTCGGGCAATGGATCAACTCGTTTCTGTAGGAGTTATCCGTAATGATGAAGAACGAGAAACGAAAAAAGTATTAAGTGCAGCTGCGATGACGTATGTTGCTGCCGCTCTTGTAGCCGTGCTTGAACTAGTTCGACTTCTGCTTATGTATACAGGTATGAGAGAAGAAGATTAAATAAAAAGAACTCCATCTCATGATGGAGTTCTTTTTATTCGTTTACGATATATTCCGGGTTTAGTTAATACTACTTATAAAACTTCACTATTCGGGGAATCATGTAAAATGATGTATTTGTAATGGTTTCACAGTTGATACTACCGTTCGATTGGATTCTTATTCTCATCTAGGGTAAAGCCTTCACCTAATACGTCATGCACTTCACTTACAGATACAAAAGCATGAGGGTCCACTGAAGTGATGGCATTTTTCAAGCGAACGAGCTCATTTTTACCGACAACACAATATAGAACTTCTCGATCAGTTCTTGTATATGATCCATACCCCCTTAAGACTGTTACTCCTCGCTCCATATCTTTCATGATTTTATCAGCAATTTCCTCATTTTTCTCGCTGATAATCATTGCTCCTCTAGCCGCATAGGCTCCTTCCTGCATAAAGTCGATAACCCGCGCACCGATGAATACCGCCACTAGGGTATACATCGCTTCCCTGTAATCCAAGTAGGTGAGAATGGATAGGCCAATAACAATGGCATCAAAAATAAACATGGTCCGGCCCATGCCCATTCCTAAATATCGATGGGCAAATCGGGCAATAATATCAACGCCGCCAGTTGTCCCGCCATAACGGAAGATGATACCTAGCCCAACACCAACAAAGACCCCGGCAAACAATGCCACCAGCATCAAATCATTCCCGAGATTTATTTCGATTTGATATCTTTCGAATACCCATAGCCAAACGGATAAACCAACGGTTCCAATGATTGTATAAAAAAAGAAGTCCGCCCTAAATATTTCCACCCTATTAAGAATAATGGGATATTTAAAACCAAATTAGAATAAGAAGGATTTATCCCAATAAGTTGATATATAATCAAGGTGAGACCAGTGAAACCGCCTTCTGCCAAGTTATTTTGCATGTTAAAATGTACGAGGCCAAATGCGAAGATTCCAGCTCCAAAAAGGATAAATATAGTGTTTTTCAATTTTAAGCCGAAAAGCATGTCTTTTACCTCCAAAACGTTTGAATGCGGTTAATTTACTTATTATAACTAATTAACCAACTATGGGCAATTGTTGTTACCGAACGTATCTGTTGTCATATGATTCACTTTTAGCTAACATAAAGAAGGTATAATGTTTATTAACGAAAATCAAGAATGGGTGACTAAATGGAAAAGCAAAAGACGATCCAACAAATGCAAGCAGAAGTCGACCAATACATAGGACAATTCAAAGAAGGATATTTCAGCCCTTTGGCTATGCTAGCACGCTTGTCAGAGGAGCTTGGTGAACTGGCTAGAGAAGTCAATCATTACCATGGTGAAAAACCTAAGAAATCAACTGAAAATGAGAATACGGTTGAAGAGGAATTGGGTGACATGCTATTTGTGCTAATTTGTTTTGCTAATTCACTTGGTATTGACCTTCAAAGCTCGCACGATACGGTCATGCATAAGTTTGCAACACGTGATAAAGACAGATGGACAAAAAAAGAAGAGAATGTAGAGGGGGAAGTAAAGGATGAGTAAAGTAAGAGTGATTGTAGCTGGACCTCGTGGCAGAATGGGTAATGAAGCGGTGAAGCTAGTACATAGAACAGAAGGGTTTGAATTAGCAGCTGTTATAGACCGTAAATATAACGGGGAAAGCCTCTCAAATATTGATGGTTTTCAAGGAATTGAAGCACCTGTTTTTTCCGATATTAACGAATGCTTCTCGGCTGTAAATGCAGACGTATTGATTGATTTAACTACACCTGAAGTAGGAATGTATCATACAGAAACAGCACTGAATCATGGTATCCGTCCTGTTGTAGGAACAACAGGATTTACAAAAGAAGATTTAGCAAAGCTGGATTCGTTAACTAGGGAAAAAGGTATTGGATGTATTATCGCTCCAAACTTTGCAATTGGGGCTATTTTGATGATGAAGTTCTCACAAATGGCTGCAAAGTACTTCCCGAATGTAGAAATCATTGAAATGCATCATGATCAAAAATTGGATGCCCCTTCAGGTACAGCTGCTAAAACGGCAGATATGATAGCTGCAGTACGTGAGACAAAACAACAGGGTCATCCGAATGAGAAAGAAACCATTCAAGGTGCTCGAGGAGCAAATATAGATGGCATGCATATCCATAGTGTTCGTCTACCGGGGCTTGTTGCTCATCAACAGGTACTTTTCGGGAGTGATGGAGAGCTATTGACGGTTCGCCATGATTCATTCAATCGCGCGTCATTTATGACAGGAGTTAAACTTGCTGTTGATTCAGTCATGAAATTGGATGTACTTGTATATGGACTAGAAAATATTATCGAGTAGGTATTAGGAGGAATACGATGAAAATTGCCTTAATTGCCCATGATAAGAAAAAAGAAGATATCATTCAATTTGTAACAGCCTATAAAGCTGTATTTCAACAACATGAATTATTTGCTACTGGTACAACGGGGAAACGAATTATGGAAGAAGTATCATTGCCTGTCCATCGTTTCCATTCGGGACCTCTAGGCGGAGACCAGGAAATCGGGGCAATGATTGCCCGTGGTGAAATGGATATGGTCCTGTTTTTCCGAGATCCATTAACATCGCAGCCACATGAACCGGATGTATCAGCACTAATAAGGCTCTCCGATGTATATGAAATTCCATTGGCCACAAATATGGGAACGGCAGAAGTACTTATTCAGGGTTTGAAACATGGATATATGGACTGGCTTAAACTACGAAAAAAACAAGGTGAGATAAATGACAAACAAAAGTAATATAGATATCCTCGCTTTCGGGGCACATGCGGATGATGTTGAAATTGGTATGGGTGGTACGATTGCTAAATATGCGCAACAGGGTAAGGACATCGTCATTTGTGACTTGACAAAAGCGGAAATGTCGTCCAACGGTACCGTTCTATTACGGCAAAAGGAAGCAGCTAAGGCAGCGGAAATCCTAGGGGTGGAGAGAATATCCCTAGATTTACCCGACCGTGGTTTATATATGAAAGAAGAATACATAAATCAAATTATAACGGTTATTCGCAAATATAAACCTACACTTGTATTTGCCCCTTTTTGGGAAGACCGTCATCCTGACCATGGGAATTGTGCAAAATTAGTTGAAGAAGCAGTTTTTTCAGCAGGGGTTAGAAAGTATTTGGATGAAGATGGTCTTGAAGCTCATCGTGTCCAAAATATGTACTATTTTATGATAAATGGTTTTCACAAACCTGACTTTGTCGTTGACATTACCTCTTCTATATCGGAAAAATTGGACAGTCTTAGAGCATATGGAAGTCAATTCGAAAAAAGTAATACAACGGTGGAGACACCGCTTGTGAACGGATATATCGAGACAGTAGAAGCAAGGGAAAAGATGTTCGGCAAAGAAGTGGGTGTCGCTTATGCGGAAGGATTTATGTCAAAAAAACCGTTGCTGATCGAAGCCGATTTGTTAGGGGAAAAATAATCTTATGAAATTAAAAATTGGAATTACCTGCTACCCTACAGTAGGAGGTTCGGGTGTCGTTGCAACTGAATTGGGCAAAATGCTTGCTGAAAAAGGACATGAAATTCATTTCATTTCTTCAAGCCTCCCTTTCCGCCTAAATAAGATGTACCATAATATTTATTATCACCAAGTGGAAGTCAACTCTTACTCTGTTTTTCAATATCCACCTTATGACCTTGCGCTTGCGAGTAAGATAGCGGAAGTAGTGAAGAGGGAAAAACTTGATATTCTCCATGTTCATTATGCCATTCCACATGCGGTTTGTGCGATTCTTGCAAAGCAGATGTCAGGAAATAAAGTTAAAATCGTCACGACTCTTCATGGTACAGACATTACTGTGCTAGGCCATGACCCTTCACTATCCAATTTAATAAAATTTGGGATTGAACAATCAGATGTTGTTACAGGTGTATCTAATTCGCTCGTGCAACAAACACATGAGTTAATCTCTCCGGAAAAGGAAATCAAAACCGTTTATAATTTTATTGATGAAAGGGATTATCATAAAACCAATTCAGAATATTTACGGGACGAATACGGTATCCAAGATGAAGAAAAAGTCATCATTCATGTATCAAATTTTCGTTCAGTCAAGCGGGTTAAAGATGTTATCCAAGCGTTCTTTTTAGCTCAAAAGAAAATACCTGCTAAGCTTCTTCTCGTAGGAGACGGCCCGGAAGTAACAACGGTATTAAAGTTGGCTAAAGATCTTGAAATCGAAGAAAAGGTCTTGTTCCTGGGGAAGCAGGACAACCTTGCCGAATTATATTCAATTAGTGATTTAATTTTACTGCTATCCGAAAAAGAAAGTTTTGGACTTGTACTTCTTGAGGCAATGGCATGTGGTGTTCCATGTATAGGAACGAATGTAGGAGGGATTCCAGAGGTTATTGTTGACGGAAAGACCGGCTATATTTGTGAATTGGGCGACGTCGAAATGGTAGCTGAAAAGGCTGTCGGACTTTTAAGCAACCCTATTTTACATAAACGTTTTTCTGAGGCTGCTCTAGAAAGGGCCAATACTGAATTTCACTCAGATACCATTATGTCAGAGTATGAAGCAATCTATGTTCAAGCGCTCGAAACTAATTCTATTGAATAAGGAGGGGATGCTGATGGATCAGTTATTCTTAAAATCAGTACCCATTCTTGAATTGATTGAAAAAGCAGGATTCGAAGCCTATTTTGTGGGTGGTTCTGTAAGAGATTATATACTCGGCAGGCCCATCAATGATGTGGATATCGCTAGTTCTGCTACACCTCTGGAAATTAAAGGGATCTTTCCTAAAACAGCAGATATCGGAATCGAACATGGAACGGTGCTTGTAATTGCGGAGTCTGGTACGTACGAAATTACGACATTTAGAACGGAAAGCGGGTATACGGACTTTCGCAGACCTGATTCCGTGCAATTTGTCCGTTCTTTGACCGAAGACTTACAGAGAAGAGACTTTACGATGAATGCGATTGCTATGGATAAGTCTGGGAATATGATTGATCCATTTAACGGAAAGCGTGATTTGTTACAAAAAAGAATTATCACGGTTGGCAATCCTCATGAAAGATTTCATGAGGATGCTTTGAGAATGATGCGTGCATTAAGGTTTGTCAGCCAGCTTGATTTCGAACTGGATCAGCAAACTTTTGATTCACTTCAAGAGAATGGACCAATCATTAGCGAAATTGCAATCGAAAGAATTCTCATTGAATTTGAAAAACTTTTAGCTGGAGCCTACAAGACAAGGGCTCTTTCGCTCTTACTAGAGAGCGGGTTATACCAATACTTGCCCCAATTTTCTAATCAAAAAGAAAATTTGGAGCAGTTATTAAATCTGCCGCTTCATCACTTAAAAGCGGCAGAATTATGGTCTGTTATCATGATTTATACGAATGCCAAGGATATTGAAGTGGCGTTAAGAGAGTGGAAACTGCCGCTAAAAACAATTAGAAGTGTCCAACGTATTATTCAGTTAGCAAAGAAAGAACCACCGTTTGAAAATTCTGCTCTCGAAATATTTCAGGCAGGTCAGATTGAAGCCGTCCAAGCTGCTAAAGTCCGAGCTGTCTTAACAGGACGAAATGTTAAGGATGCAGAGAAGGTTATTCATCAACGATTTAATGAATTAATAATTAAACAAATGTCTGATCTTGCGGTAACGGGTACGGACTTACTGAAATGGCGTCAAGAAAGACCGGGTCCATGGGTGAAAGAAAACTTGGAATTGATTTTGAAAGCTGTTTTGAATGCAGAATTAAGAAATGAAAAAGATGAAATTAAGAGGTGGCTGGAGAAATGCAATCTGATTTAAGAACAAAGCTGATGGAAGCCCTTTCAAAGGCGAATGGTGCATTTATATCCGGTCAAGAAATTGCTGAATATATAGGCTGTTCGCGCACGGCTGTCTGGAAGCATATAGAAGACCTGCGCAGTGAAGGTTATAATGTTGAAGCTGTCCGCAAAAAAGGCTACCGGATTATTTCAACACCGGAAAAAGTGTCAGAAAGTGAAATACAGCTTGGCTTGGAAACAAAAAAACTCGGGAAAATGATTCACTATCAGGAATCTGTAGAATCAACTCAAAAAATTGCCCATCAACTTGCAAATGAAGGAGTTCAGGAGGGGACTCTTGTTGTTGCCGAGGAACAAGTATCTGGAAAAGGAAGACTCATGAGATCTTGGCATTCTCCAAAATTCAGTGGCATCTGGATGAGTCTAATCTTAAGACCAAAGATTCCACTTCATGAGGCTCCTCAGTTGACTTTACTGGCCGCGGTTGCCGTGGTTCAGGCAATAGAGGATATAACGGATTTACAACCTCAAATCAAATGGCCGAACGATATTTTGATAAATCGAAAGAAAGTAACTGGCATTCTGACAGAAATGCAGGCAGAATCGGACAGAATTCATTCTGTCATTATCGGAATTGGTATGAATATCAATCAACAAATTGAAGATTTCCCAGAAGATCTGCAGGAGAAAGCGTCTTCTCTTTTCATAGAAAGCGGAGAAACGGTTTCAAGGTCAAAGGTTATACAACGTGTGTTGGTTCGTTTAGAAAATTTGTATGATCTATATTTACAAGAAGGCTTTATGCCAATAAAGGGTCTATGGGAGAGTTATGCCATCAGCCTGGGACAGGTTATTAAAGCGAGTACGGTTAATGATACAATTGTCGGAAAAGCATTGGGAATAACAGATGCTGGTGTTCTGCTCCTTGAAGACAAAAAGGGAACCGTACATTCGATTTATTCAGCAGACATTGAAATTCAGTAGATTTTTGTCAAATCTGTGAAAAATAAATAGAATTTTTGATTTTGGCTTGATATAATGCAAGTGGGCAGTATCACATGTGAACTGCACCCCCATAAATACCAAATTATTTGAAAATCTGCCTTGATCCAGCGTACTGGACTAGGACGGAGGGATGAAACTTCTGATGTTATCAAAGAGATTGACTAAAAGGACAAGTGCTGTTTTGTTGACAAAGATGAGGCGTTTTTTGCCACTTATTGTAACGTAACAGATACTCTATTTAGTCAGTCTTTTTTTTGCGTATGAATGTATAGACACCAGTTTTTAAAACGCTGATGTTTTCATCTCCTCCATCAAAAAGGAGGAAACGTAATGAAATTATCCGGAGATTTTTTGAAAATGAAACAAAATCACGAGAAAATTGTCATGCTTACGGCATATGATTATCCGTCAGCAAAGTTAGCCGAACAATCAGGTGTCGACATGATTTTAGTTGGCGATTCTTTAGGAATGGTTGTATTAGGTTATGACTCTACCATCCCTGTTACGGTTAATGACATGATTCATCATACAAAAGCAGTAAAACGTGGGGCCCCCGATACGTTTGTCGTGACAGACATGCCCTTCATGAGCTATCACCTTTCTTTAGATGAAACACTTAAAAATGCGGCCCGCATCATGCAGGAAGGCCATGCGGATGCTGTGAAGGTTGAAGGGGCAGATGACGTTGTCGAAAAAATCTCCGCATTAACAAAGGCTGGTATTCCCGTAATAGCTCATCTTGGCCTGACTCCGCAATCAGTCGGTGTGCTTGGTGGGTATAAAGTACAGGGAAAAGATGCCGAAGCAGCTGCACAGCTCGTTGAAGATGCGAAAAAATGTGAAGCGGCAGGAGCCATAGCGATAGTATTTGAATGTGTACCATATCAAGTAGGAGAACTCGTCACACAAAACCTAGCAATTCCAACCATTGGAATTGGGGCAGGTGCTGAAACAGATGGTCAAGTCCTTGTTTATCACGATGTCATCAGTTATGGTGTTGATCGTGTTGCAAAATTTGTTAAAGTGTACGGAAATGCGAACGAACTAATAAGCAATTCGATTACAAGTTATGTGAATGACGTGAAAACTAAAGATTTTCCAACGAAAGAGCATACATTTACGATGAAGGAAGAGCAGCTTTCAGCTCTTTATGGGGGAAAAAAATGAAAACTTTTACTTCTGCAGCTGAATTACAACAAATAATCATTAAGGAAAAAAGCAATCAAAAAAGTGTCGGCTATGTAGCGACAATGGGCTTCTTACATGAGGGGCATGCCACCCTTTTAGAAAACGCTCGTAAAGAAAATGATATCGTTGTTTTAAGTATTTTTGTCAATCCGTTGCAGTTCGGACCCAATGAGGACTTTGAAACATACCCTCGTGATTTGGAACGTGATGAAAATGTCGCAGCCAATGCAGGCGTAGATTATCTTTTCTACCCAACTGTCAATGAAATGTACGGTGAAGAACCATCAGTCAAGGTTGTCGTCCAAAGCAGGACGGAATGTTTATGTGGTAGACAAAGACCAGGCCATTTCGATGGTGTAGCGACGGTCCTAACGAAATTCTTTAATATCATTCTTCCAGATAGAGCTTACTTCGGTAAGAAGGATGCACAGCAAGTCGCAGTAATAGATGGTTTGATTCAAGACTTTAATTTTCCAATTAAACTCGTAGCTGTCGATACCGTTCGTGAAGAAGATGGATTAGCAAAGAGCTCTCGAAATGTATATCTGCTAGATGATGAACGCATAGAAGCAAAAGAATTATACCAAAGTTTATTAAAGGCGATAGAGGCGATTAATACAGGGGAAAGAAATCCTAATACAATTACGGCGCTAGTAAGGGAACATGTAGAAGCCCATACAAATGGGAAAATAGATTATATTGAGGTTTATCAATATCCAGAGCTCAAGCCGATTGAAACATTATCAGGAAATATCATTATTGCAATGGCCGTGAAGTTTAAGCATGCAAGGCTAATTGATAATATTACATTGACAGTAGAATAAACCTACAGCTTAGGGGGAGTTTACATGTTTCGAACAATGATGAATGGAAAAATCCATCGCGCAAGGGTTACTGAAGCCAATTTGAATTATGTTGGCAGTATTACAATTGATGAAGACATAATTGACGCGGTAGGCATTCTGCCGAATGAAAAAGTAGCCATCGTCAATAATAATAATGGTGCACGCCTTGAAACGTATGTGATTGCAGGTGAACGGGGCAGCGGTGTTGTTTGTTTGAACGGAGCAGCAGCAAGACTAGTTCAGCCTGATGATATTGTGATTATTATTTCTTATGTGATGGTCGCTGAAGATAAGCTGAGTGATCATCAGCCTAAAGTTGCGATTATGAATGAAAATAACCAAATTGTTGAACTGATTTCAAACGAACCTGCAGCTACTATCATGTAAGCGGAAGGCCGGCTCTTATGCACATGTATCATGCATATGTTGAGCCGGCCCTTTTCATTTGCTTAGAATTGTATTACCAGGATAGGGGTAGGGATTGAAGTGGATTCAAAGGTAATTAAACTTTTATTCGATAAACTGCGTGTTTCCTTTATTACGATTATTATGGTATAAAAAAGATAAGAGAATTCCATCAGGAAGTGGAGAAAGTGAAGTTTGAGGTGTACAATTCATGACACAACGATATGTAGTGGTCGATTTGGAAACAACAGGAAATTCTCCGAAAAAGGGAGACCGGATTATTCAATTTGCCGGCGTAGTCATCGAAAATGATCAAATTGTAGATGAATACTCAACGTTCATCCACCCTGGACAAGAAATTTCCTTGTTTATTGAAGAATTGACCGGAATAAGCAACGAGACGGTAAAGGATGCACCTGACTTTGAAGATGTCGCAGAAAATATTTCCAGGCTTATAGAAGGGGCTTGTTTTGTTGCCCATAATGTTTTATTTGACTTATCTTTTTTACAGGAAGAATTAGTACGCTGTGGATTGGAGCCTTTTTATGGTTCCACACTTGATACGGTAGAGTTAGCGAAAATTTTGAAACCGACATCCGATGGATATAAGCTACATCAGCTGGCCAAAGAAGAAAATCTAGATCATTCTCGGCCTCATCAAGCGGATAGCGATGCATATGCTACCGCTTTATTATTATTGGAATTGAAAAAAAAGCTCATGAATCTGCCAGTGATGACGCTAAAACAGTTATACCGCTTATCTTTTTCCTTACAAAGTGAAATTTCCGAATTGATAGATGCTTGTATTGCAAGCAAACTTACAAAAGCTGAAGTTCATTCACCTGAACTTATTACATTTAGAGGCCTTGCATTTAAAAAAGTCGACGAAGAAACTGATTATAAAGACAGAGAAGCAGAATTTCCGCAAGATGATGAGAAGAAAATGGCCATGCTACAAAATGCTTTTCCTGCTTTTGAAGCGAGAAACGGACAGCTGGAAATGATGAATATGATTCATCATTCCTTCGAATCCAGTCAAGACGCAATCATTGAAGCTGGGACTGGGATTGGGAAATCCTTAGGCTATCTGCTTCCTGCTGTTTATTTTGCGAGGAAACATCAAAAGCCCGTAGTCGTTTCGACGTATACGCTTCAGTTACAGGATCAACTTCTTCAAAACGAAGTTCCTAAGCTGAAAAAAATCCTTCCTTATTCTTTTCAAGCTGTATTGCTAAAGGGAAGAAGTAATTATTTGAGTTTGGCAAAGTTTGAACGGGCATTACGTGAAAAGGAAGATAATTACGAAACAGCATTAACAAAAATGCAAATATTAGTTTGGCTAACGGAAACGGAAACAGGAGATAAAGATGAATTAAATCTCACAAGTGGTGGACAACTTTTTTGGAATAGACTTCAAAGTGACGGGCTTACATATGTCGGTTTAAAACAACCATGGCTTGAATTGGACTTTTTTGAAAGAGCAAAAAGAACAGCTGGCAAAGCAGATATCATCATTACTAATCATTCCTTTTTAATGACTGATCTTCTTACAGAAGATGCCCTCATTCCAAAAAAAGGGTATTTAATTCTTGATGAGGCTCACCATTTGGAACAGGCTGCTTCTAAACAGCTTGGACGAAGACTTAATTATATTTCCGTGAAGACGGTGCTGAACAGACTAGGGACCACAGATCAAAAGCAATTATTATACAAACTTGAAAAATTGCTCTCAAACAACGGCTTGACGGAAGGTAAGTCCACGCATGACCTAGATCGAAAGCTTAATGACTTTGCCTATGAATTTGAACAACTTTTTTATTACATCTCCAACCAAGCCCAAAAACTATCTCATTCTGTGAGTCCGAAACGCCTCTCATTTAAGATAGATGACCATCGATGGAGTAAAGCGATTCTGGTTGCTGAACGGTTAGTAGACTTGCTAGGATCGATCATCATGGAACTGGAGAAAAGGTTGAGTCTTTTATTAAATAATGAGGCCACGTTAGGGAAAAATGCTTTATTTTATTTAAATGATATAGAAGTGCTTCTTGGACATTTGCAGGATACAAGGGATTCCTTACATGAATTTTTTATCAATCCACAAGAAGAAAATATTTATTGGCTTGATTATACAAATACAGCACCACAACATGGCGTGACATTGACTGTTCAGCCAATTGCAGGAAGTAAATGGTTGTGGGATTCCTATTTTGGACGCCAGAAAAGTGTGATCATGACATCGGCAACCCTCGTTGTGAAGGATTCATTTCAGTACTTTAAAGCGCAGCTTGGTTTAGATTCTGAACCAATACAGACCGCAAGATTTCCTTCGCCTTTTCGTTATAAGGAACTTGTGAAGGTCGTAGTTCCGAACGATATTCCGGATATTAATTGCTTATCAGTGGAGGAGTTCTCGGAAACAGCGGCAAACCATATTATTGCCGCTGCACAGGCAGCTAAAGGGAGAATGATGGTTTTGTTCACATCGCATGAGATGCTGCGAGCAACCTATTTTTCCATCAAAGACTCAGGGGTCCTAGATGAGTATACCTTGTTTGCACAGGGGATTTCTGGTGGAAGCCGAATGAGGTTACTCAGAAATTTTCAAAACTTCGAGAAAGCCGTCCTATTTGGAACAACTAGCCTATGGGAAGGTGTTGATATTCCAGGAGAGGATTTATCCTGCCTAATCATTGTCAGGCTGCCGTTTTCACCACCGGATGAGCCGGTCACAGCTGCAAAATGCCAACTTCTCGAAAAGCAAGGCAGAAACGCCTTCTCTGCGTATTCTTTACCTGAAGCCTTGCTAAGGTTCCGCCAAGGATTCGGGAGGCTGATACGTACTCCTGAAGACAGAGGAGTCCTAGTTGTTCTGGACCGCCGCATTATCACCGCCAAATACGGTCTTGAATTTCAAAAGTCCATACCGGCCGTTGACTGGCATCAGGGCTCAATTAATGAGATGGTGGATATGATAGAAGAGTGGATTTAAAGAATCTTTAGATTATTCATAAATCCAATTGAATTTTTATGAAATAATAAAGAAAAATAACCTTCGAGCTGTTATAATGTGAAAGGTAGTAAAGCCTTCTAATCCTATTCATACCAGTGATTGTTGACAATTTTTAGTTAAAATGGAGGGGCGTTTTCATGGAAAGTAAAATTGAAGTAATCTCGACAGTCAGGTTGCAAAATTCTCCTGATTTGTATAAGATTGTAGATTCTTTGAACCGGACGTTGAAAAAGGACGACTTAATGTTCGGACTTGCATTAGATTCAGAAAATCAAGAAAAAGCGATATTTACAATTTATCGTACATAGAAAGAGGGAAAAGCGGCTTTGAAAAAATGGTTGATTATTGCTTCTATCCTAGTCCTTTGTTTTATCGGATTTGTCGGCGGGGCATATATTAAAGCGTTGCAGCCTAAAAAAGAAGCTGGTAATGAGGCTTTTGAAAAGGCGAAGAAAGAGGGCGGCCTTGAAACCATGGAAGAGTTCTACCTTTATAATGGGCAGGATTCGTATTCTGTCATCATTGGTAAGGGAGAAAATGGGACTAAAAAAATAGTCTGGCTTCCTGAGGACGAGAAGAAAGAAATTGTAGTGGAAAACTATAAAGATGGTAAGTCAAAAAAAGAGATTTTAAGCATTGTTAATGAAAAGCTAAATCCTCAAAAAATCATTTCAGTAAAGCTTGGTATGGAAAAAAACGTTCCACTTTGGGAAGTAACATATCTTGATGAATCTGAGCGCTTTAATTATGATTATTATGATTTCAAAACAGGGGAATGGCTAAAGTATTATCGAAGCATTTAGAATGGGGGATTAATTTATTATGAAATTAGCTAACCGGGTTCAAGCATTAACGCCATCATCAACATTGGCAATAACAGCAAAAGCAAAAGAACTAAAAGCTCAAGGTCTTGATATAATTGGTTTGGGGGCCGGTGAACCAGACTATAACACTCCTAAACATATTATTGATGCAGCCGTTCAATCGATGAATGAAGGGCAAACTAAATATACGCCATCAGCAGGTCTTCCAAAGTTAAAAGCGGCTATTGCTGCCAAATTAAAGCGTGATCAAGGTTTAGATTACAAGCCTTCTGAAATTATTGTTGGTTCAGGTGCTAAGCACGCTCTTTATACATTGTTTCAAGCAATTCTGGATGAAGAAGATGAAGTTATTGTTCCAATACCATATTGGGTAAGTTATCCAGAACAAATTAAACTTGCTGACGGAAAACCAGTATATGTTGTAGGCACTGAAGAAAATCAATATAAAATTACAAAAGAACAGTTAGAACAAGCAATTACTGAGAAAACGAAAGCAGTTATCATTAACTCTCCAAGCAATCCAACTGGTATGCTTTATTCTAGGGAAGAGTTAGCGGCTATCGGAGAAGTATGTTTAGCACATGACATCTTAATCGTTTCCGATGAAATTTACGAGAAATTGGTTTATGGAAATGCATCACATACATCGATTGCGGAGATTTCTCCTGAATTGAAAAAGCAAACAATCATCATTAATGGTGTTTCTAAATCACATTCAATGACAGGCTGGAGAATTGGTTATGCAGTAGGTGATGAGGCCATCATCAAAGCTATGACAAACCTTTCTAGCCACAGCACATCCAATCCTACGACAACAGCTCAGTACGGTGCAATTGCCGCTTATGAAGGTTCACAGGATCCTGTGGAAGAAATGCGCCAAGCATTTGAAGGTCGATTGAATACAATTTATGATAAATTAGTGGAAATTCCAGGAGTTAGCTGCATTAAACCGCAAGGAGCATTTTACTTGTTCCCGAATGTTAAACGTGCGGTTGAATTAACTGGCTACAGCAATGTGGATGATTTTACTACTGCATTGTTAGAAGAAGCTCAGGTAGCAGTAATTCCAGGTTCAGGTTTTGGTGCTCCGGACAACATCAGACTATCTTACGCGACTTCATTGGAACTGCTTGAAGCAGCGGTTGAAAGAATCCATTCATTTGTTAAGTCAAAAATGGCTTAAATATTATAAAACCTGCAGTCATTCCGCGTAAAAGTGGGTGTCAGCAGGTTTTTTTGTTTAATAAATATTTTAGTGGTACAGGATGTACTTTGGTTCCCTTTATAAAAGGATGTGACCAATTGTTTTAGATAAATTGTGTGAAGTAGATTCAGATATTGATAAAAAAAATAATAAAAGTTATGTGTAATCGGCTCCTTCAAGATTATCTTTCAGAAGTTCAATTAACTAAAGAATTACAAAAGAATATGTATTTAAAGTCATGTTGATAGTTGCCAGGACTTTATCACGATAAGTAGTGATTAAAATAATGGCCAATTTTGCTGTTAGGTGTTATAAAAGATAATACTATAAACCTAGAGCTAGAGATAAAGGTGCGTGAAAGGGTAAAGGATTATTTCTGGAACAAATTTTAAATGGTGGATTTTATATATGTGGACAGTTCAATTGTCACCCCTTTTAAATAGTATGTTTAGTCTATAAATTTTAAAAACAAAAGCTTAAAAATGACTATTGCATTTTGTATCAGCAAATACGTTAGTAAATAAGGAACCTAACAAGTACAAGGGCAATAGTTATCAAAAAAAGTATGAATAAAAAGAATATAAAAGAATTTTGGAACCTCTGATTTATGTGATTTATTTGCTTGTATGGAGGGCTATAGGTATAATAAGTAGAGTAAATTCCTTAGTAAGATAAGCTATTTTTGGAGGGAAATTCCGTGAAAATTACAATAAAAGAAGCTAGTAAATTTGTCAATCAAGAAGTGACCATTGGCGGCTGGCTTGCTAGCAAACGTTCCAGTGGGAAAATTGCTTTTCTTCAAATTCGTGATGGCTCTGGCTTCATACAAGGTGTGGTCGTTAAAGCAGATGTGGGCGAAGAAGTTTTCGCTCGTGCGAAAACGGTTACGCAAGAGACATCTATGTACGTTACAGGTGTCATTCAGAAGGATGAGCGCTCGCCGTTTGGATTTGAATTACAGGTAAAAGATATTGAAGTCATTCATGAATCAGTTGATTATCCGATTACTCCAAAAGCACATGGTCCTGAATTCTTAATGGATAACCGTCATTTATGGCTGCGTTCAAAACGTCAGCATGCTGTTATGAAAATTAGGAATGAAATCATTCGTGCTACCTATGAATTCTTTAATGAAGAAGGATTTGTTAAGGTCGATCCTCCAATTTTAACAGGAAGTGCTCCAGAGGGAACAAGTGAATTATTCGCCACGAAATATTTTGAAGAGGATGCATATCTTTCACAAAGCGGTCAGCTTTATATGGAAGCAGCAGCCATGGCATTAGGAAAAGTATTTTCTTTTGGTCCTACGTTCCGGGCAGAGAAATCCAAAACAAGACGTCATTTAATCGAGTTCTGGATGATTGAACCGGAAATGGCTTTCATTGAATTCAAAGAAAACCTGGAAGTTCAGGAGCAATTTGTCTCATCAATAATTCAGTCTGTATTGAAAAACTGTCAGCTTGAGTTGAATACACTAGGCCGTGACACAGCAAAGCTTGAACAAATTAAGGCTCCTTTCCCACGGATTACATATGATGAGGCAATTAAATTCCTTCATGAACAAGGCTTTGAAGATATCCAATGGGGTGATGATTTTGGAGCGCCACACGAAACAGCAATAGCAGAGAGTTATGAAAAGCCAGTATTTATCACTCATTATCCAACGAAAATTAAACCTTTTTATATGCAGCCAGATCCTAACAGGGAAGAAGTCGTTCTTTGTGCCGATTTGATTGCTCCAGAAGGATATGGTGAAATTATCGGTGGTTCAGAGCGGATTCATGATCAAGAACTGCTTGAACAGAGAATTAAAGAGCATGGCTTGAGTGAAGATGCTTACAAATGGTATATGGAGTTAAGAAAATATGGCTCGGTACCGCATTCGGGCTTCGGTTTGGGCTTAGAACGGACAGTAGCATGGATTAGTGGTGTTGAACACGTCCGTGAAACTATTCCATTCCCACGCCTATTAAATCGATTATATCCTTGATTCCATGATAAAACGGTTATCTTGTCATATTTGGCAGATAACCGTTTTTTGTTAAAATTATAAGCTTATTCGTAAACCCTTATTCATGTTATACTTATTCAGAGGTGTCCATAACATGAATAAAGAACATTTATATGCGTGGTTTAAGGAAGGAACGATAACGATTCCATCCTTTTTGTTGACTAACTATAAGACAATGGGACTAAATGAACAAGAAATGGTCCTATTACTTCAATTGCAAAGTTTTATTGATAAAGATAATCCTTTTCCTGCACCATCCCAACTATCTGAACGAATGACATTACAAGAATCGGAATGTCTATTTTTAATCCAACGTTTGGTTCAAAGAGGGTTTGTTGAAATGTTGGTTGAAAGTAATCAAGAAATCGGCCAGGAAAAATATTCGCTGGCTCCGCTATATGAAAAAATGATGGACTGCTTCTTAAAGTCTTTGAAACAGGCTGAATCCGCTGAGGTACAAAAAGCCGGGGAGAGTCTTTATACGATTTTTGAACAGGAGTTCGGGCGCCCATTATCTCCATTTGAATGTGAGACATTGGCAATGTGGATGGAAGATGATCATCAACCGGAAATTATTAAATCAGCTCTTAAGGAGGCTGTCATTTCTGGTAAATTGAATTTCCGATACATTGACCGGATTTTATTTGAGTGGAAAAAGAATGGAATAAAAACCCTGGAACAAGCAAGGGAGCAAGGACAAAAATTTAGAGTGCATCAAAAAAGGGACCGGAAAATAGAGCCAACACAACCGATGAAAGATGTGCCCTTTTATAATTGGCTCGAGCAGTAATGTGAATTAAAGGAGAACGAACATGCTTAATAAAGCTCAAATTCGCTATTGTTTGGATACAATGGGTGAGATGTTTCCGGATGCCCATTGTGAGCTGAATCATTCCAATCCATTTGAATTGGTGATTGCTGTTGCCCTGTCAGCTCAATGTACGGATGTATTAGTCAATAAGGTTACTAAGGATCTATTTCAAAAATATAAAACGCCTGAGGATTACATAAGCGTCCCGATAGAGGAGTTAGAAAATGACATTCGCTCAATCGGGTTGTTTCGTAATAAGGCTAAGAATATCCAAAAGTTGTCACGAATGCTGATTGAGGAATATGACAGAGAAGTTCCACGAGATCGTGATGAACTTACTAAATTACCTGGTGTCGGCCGAAAGACGGCCAATGTAGTCGTATCGGTCGCGTATGACGTGCCAGCGATTGCTGTTGATACCCATGTAGAGCGTGTTTCCAAGCGACTGGGATTATGTCGCTGGAAGGACAGTGTGCTCGAAGTTGAGAAAACATTAATGGTCAAGATACCAAAGGAAGAATGGTCTGTTACGCACCACCGGCTGATATTCTTTGGACGCTATCATTGCAAGGCCCAGTCACCGAGATGTGAAACCTGCCCGCTTCTAGAGCTGTGCCGTGAAGGGAAAAAAAGAATGAAAAGGATAGAGGTCAAATGACGCAATTGCTTTCATTAAGAGTGCCTGCTGAATTAAAACATCCTTTGTTTTTTTCTAATGAGGAAATCATCTTGGAAAAAGAAGACTATAATGAGTGGAATTGTTTGATTCAACTCGAGAAGTTCCCATATGAGTTACTTTTTTATAATAAAGTAGAGTCTTATTTACCTTGGAAAGATGGAGATGGGCATGTCCCGGAACTACTGGAAAAGTGGAAGAAAATCGAAGCTGAATGCGGTCTGCTATTTTCAGAGAGAAAAGCGGGACAGGCTTTGGAACCTATGAAGCAGGGAATTGGTTTATTTTTATCGGCAGTCTATTGGATGCATGGAATGCCAGTTGTAATGAGTGCCTGGCAGGGACAGATAAAGGACTTCACTTATATTCCAGTAAATTTGGTTGAAAGGCTTTCTTTTATCCTTGCAAGACCTGCTTTTTTTCATTCGTATAGGCAGCTCAGTGAAATGTTTAGGGAATTTGAAAAACAATATGTAAAGTCTAAAATTAAAAAATAAGAACGATAAAAAAACGTCTAAGCTTAAAGCTTAGACGTTTTTTTTGTTTGTTAGTCTGCATTTTCTTTATCTGGGTCTGGGTCTGGAGTGGGATCAGGAGTCTCGACTGGTTTTTCTGGTTTATTCTCCTCTACTGTGCCAGGTTCAGTATCTCCTTCATCAACAACGTTTTCGTCGTCTTTGTTGCCACTTCCATCATCTGTATTGCCATTGTTATTGCCGTTTCCATTTTCGTTACCATTACCATTGCCATTGCCATTGTTCTCGGTGTTGCCATTGCCGTTGTCCTCGCCTTGATTGTCTTTGCCTTGATTGTCCTCGCCTTCGGTTGGAGTTTCTTGTTCCAGATTTTCATCTTCGGCTGGTTTTTCAATATCCTCGTCTGGTTTCTCAGGTTCTACCGCTTCTGCAGGAATTTCCACAGAGGTACTAGCAGGATCACTTTGTTGATTATCAACTCTTGCTACAACAGAGAAAGTATATTTACTTCCAGGGGTTGGATTTGGAATCGTCAAGCTAGTATCCTTAGATTTTTTCAGCACACTTTGAGCTCCGCCATCAACGGACACGTTGACTTCGAATTGCGGATCCCCATCACTTTGAGGATATGACCATGATAGCTGAATTTCATTGCTTTCTTGATTATAGGAAGCGTTGATACTAGGTGAGTCCATTTTCTTATATTCTGTCGTTACTTGTGTTGGCTCGTGCCCTTTAACATAATATTCATAAGTGATTTTATCACTTGGCGTATATTCATTGGCTTTAATAGCTGGATTTGAGCCTTTTATGATGCCAACTTTTACTACACTGTCTGGTTGTTCAAAGTCTTTAGTTTCCTTTGAATTTGCCATATATTCCATTAAATTCTTAAATATTGCTTTTGGAATTCTTTGTGATGAATCACCCAGATATTCCATTTGCCCACCTGAAGCATTATCATAACCAGCCCATACTGCGACTGTATAATTGGTTGTATAACCCGCCATCCAGCTATCTTTTACACCGGAAGATGGGATGTTGTTCTTTGCACGCTGTTCAGGCGTGAAATTGGTTGACCCCGTTTTACCGGCTACCGGGAGATTAGGTATATTGGCTAACCTTCCTGTTCCATAAGGTTCTTTCATGACACTTTTCAGCATGTCCGTCACGATAAAAGCAGTTGAATCTTTCATTACAGGTTTCGTTTCCATTTTGTTTTTGATCGTAGTTTTATCACGTAAAACAATTTTTTTCACTGTATGCGGTTTGTTATAGATTCCGCTGTTACCGAATGTGCTGTATGCTCCGGCAAGTTCTAGTGTGGAAACATCTTTGCCACCGCCAATTGCAGCGGATTCGGTGATTTCCTTATCAAAAGGAATGCCCAGGTCTACAGCAAAATCACGTGCCCGGTCCAAGCCGACTGCTTGAAGCGTTTTTAAGGCAGGGATATTTAATGACCTTGCCAGTGCATCACGAGTCGTAACTGTACCATAATGACGCCCTGAAGCATTTTTAAGCGGTGTTCCGTCACTGTAGGTATATTCCTCATCCTTGATTTGATGGTAGGTGGACCAATTTAAATATTCTACTGCAGGACCATAATCCAGAATTGGCTTAATGGTCGAACCAGGTGAACGCTTGGCATCCGTTGCATAATTCCAGCCGCGCTTAACAGTTGTATTCCTACCGCCGCCTACAGCTTTAATTTCACCCGATTGTGTATCAAGCAAGGTAAGGCCGGCTTGAAGGTCCTTACTTGGGTAATTGATGACTTCATCACTATTTAGCATTTTATAAACATATTCTTGGGCATCTTTATCAATAGTCGTTTGTATTTCTAATCCATCTGTAAAGACGTTATAGTCTCCCATATCCCCGACTTCCTCAATTACTAAGTCGATAAACGCATCATAAGCTGTCGTGTCTATTTGACTCTTATCAACTTCTTGAAGTCCTTCAGCAATATCGATATTTTGAGCATCTTTCATTTCCTTCTCGGATATATAACCATGTTTATTCATTAAATGAAGTACAATATCGCGACGTTCTTTTGCACGTTCGGGATATTTATATGGATCATAACGGCTTGGACTTTGCGGTAATCCAACAAGCATGGCCGCTTCGTTTAATTTCAATTCACTTAAATCTTTTCCATAATATGTTTGAGATGCAGTCAAAATCCCATTTGCACGGTTTGCAAAGAAAATTTTATTAACATACATTTCAAAAATTTCTTCTTTTGTATACTTTCTTTCAAGCTGTATGGATAGCCACATTTCTTGGACTTTCCTTTTAATAGTTTTATCAGGCGTTAAATAAGAACGTTTGATAACTTGTTGGGTTAAAGTACTAGCACCCTCTGAGCCAAATCCATTTTTGACGTTGGCGATGACTGCGCTACCCAGACGTAAAAAATCAACCCCGTGATGTTTATAAAAGCGGGAATCTTCTGTTGCCAGGAAGGCTTCTTCTACAAGATCAGGTATATCTTCATAATTGACATAATCCCGGTTCTCTCTGCCAACCTCTGCCAGTAATTTACCATCTTCATCAAGGATTTTTGAAGTAACTGGATCTTTTAAAAGCTTTTCATCAAGTTTGGGAGCATCACTTATAAAGTAAGCTAATGCAGCACCTCCAGTGACTAAGCCGATAATTCCAATTGTAACGAGTATAAGAAAAATGCGCTTGAGCATGCTTGCTGACTTTTTCGGCCCATTTTTTGGTGCCTTTTTCTGAGTCTGCCCCTGCTTTCGGCGTTCTTCTCTAGTATTATATTTTTCAGCCATTACAGCTAACCTGCCTTTCTAAAAAAAACTAAAAATTTTCTGCGATTAGTAAATCTACTACTTTAATATAGTCAATTCTCGGTTGAAAGCCAAGAGTAATCTTTTCTGAACTACTTTCGACCTCTTGGAGAGTAATAGATTTGCGTCCGCCGTCTTTCATTCTTTTCCAATAAAAACCTAGTTGTTCAGAACTCATTAAATATATATCATCCGTAGCAGAAAATCGGATGATTACAAATGCAATTCCGTCATGCTGAACAATGTGTTTCATATGTTCAATTTGATGGTCATGAAAATTCTTAAGAGGGAAGGAACTGCTGTTTTTCGTTTCCTTTGCCTCAAAATCAATGTACTTTCCTTTATAAACACCATTGTAATCGGTAGTCGATGCTTGTTTGAAGTATGCTTCTTTAATAACAGCGGCACTTCTTTTCGGGTAGTGAACATCGACAATTTGAATAGGTGTTGGTTTTTTATGAATGACGGCAATACCGTGTGCTAAATAATACTGATTGGTTTCGTTCAAATCATCTTCTAATGTTTTTCCCCGGTTGCTATAACTGATTTCTTTAAGTGGGCTTTTCTTTTCTTCCATTGCCTGCGGTACAAATCTTCGTCCGTTGGGATAATGAAATGCCACTTTTACCCCTCCTTTTTTTCACTTATCTATATTAGCAAAAAAAGAATCTAAAATGTGAATAAAAAGAATTGTTTCTTAGAACGATAGGATTTAAGTACAACACAATTGTCACATTTTATCCTTCTTGAAAGGTTGGGAGCATTAGAATGCGAATTCCAAAGACGGAAATGCAATTACTCTACTCCATAAAAGTTCAAACTGCAAAAGGGAATAGAGATAATATATCAAGAACTAAAGCATATGAACAATTTTTTAATGCTCATCCAGAAATCCAATGGTCCTTTTTGGCAGGTATGGTTTCCCGAAATGCAGGCTGGAATATGTGTGATCTTGAAGGGATTTGGTTTTCTCATTTACTTAGTTCTAAATACAGACTTCAATTATTCCTTACATATGAAGAAGCGAATTGGCGTATTTTCCAGGATGCTTATCCACAATTACTGCTCTATCATTATTCGACGAAGTATGGGCGTCCTTTGTTTCACTTATGTCATTATTTTTTTATTACCAAATTTATGACAAATCAATGGAAATCTTTTTGGAAACATAGAAATCACGAAAAATTAGTCACTGCTCTAATAATAAATGAACAAAATATCATTGAAAAACCGGTTATTAAAAAGCAATCTTTCGTATTTCATTCATTATTATTTTTGCTGCAGGACTGGATGCATTTTAGTACTGTATTATTTCCTACTTGCAATGGGAAATTGTATGGTTCGTCCGTTTCGCATTTTAGAAATATCGATGAAAGAATTAATTTGGGGAAAAAATTGGCTAATCTTTTATTTTCTAAGGAGTTGTTTCCACTATTTCATGAATTTTCCTGCCGCACTGAGCCAACCGGAGCCCGCTTCGATTATGAACAATATCGAAAAAGGCCTAGGTACCACGAGACACCGATGCTGCGGGGAGTTTATCCAATCATCCATCATAAGGCAGAAAAGATTGAACAGTGGGATTCAAATAAAAAAATTAAAAAGGAGTGGTTTATAAAACCTAAATGGGAGGAAGACCCTATGTTGACCGACTGGTATGACCATAAACAAAAACAGCTACACACAGCCGTAATGGTCAAAAATTGGTTTTTTAATAAAATGACAAACAGGGAAGGCGTTGATTAAGCCTTCCCTGTTAATGGTGATGCAAGTGTTACAGCCTTAGGTAGAGGGCCGGTTTTCTCCACTAAGTTTCGGATTTCCCGTTCCTGCCTTGTTGCTGGGCGGCTTTTGTCGTTTTTCGTTTGCTTTCTGTCTGCTTTCATTCGACTGCATAAAATTCACCTCCTGTCTGTATTTTTGTTTAAAACTCCATTCTTCATTCTGCCATTGTTGTCGAAGGTCCCAATAAATTAAGTGAATAGCACTTTCTTTGCCGATTCCCTTCTAGTTTTGTCAACGTTGAAGGGCTTTCTAATAAAAAAAAGAATAGTACAGGTAATGAATGGGAGGGGTCAGCATGGTCAATAATAGTGTCGCAACAGAGGAAATACTAAGGATGATAGCTGAGATCAGTACCAGTCTGGACTGTTTGGAAAATTCATATGGAGAAACTGTTAATACAGTAAGGTGTAAACTATGGGCAGAGCAGTATACATTAGTAAATGAAGCCCAGGAGGCCATTGAGAAAGCAGAAGATTATTGGATTAATACTGAAAAAGAAAACCATTCCTATTCCATTACACTAGATAAATCCAAAAGGACGCACAAGATTTTAGCTGAAGTGCAGTTTTAAGCCAACAGGATTTCATTTTATAAGGAACTAGATTATACTATTGGAAACAAATGTGCGGAGGAATTTATTGTGCAAAAAGAAAATCTTCAAAGATTAACTGAACAATTATTGAATTATGCGGTTAAAGCAGATGATATATATGAAAATGTACGTAGGGAAGGAAAAGAAAAGGATTTCTTTTCTGAGGTTAAGCCGTTTGCAGATCAAGTCAGAACCATTTGTATGGAATGGGAAAGCGGAATGAAGGAGTGGATGAAAGAAACGGAGTTTAAACATCTTTTCCCCGAGCAAATTGAACAAACAGCACATAACCTTTCCGATGTAGCCGTTCAGGCATTTTTTCCAAAAACCAGTTACAAGCGATTTAAAAGTCATGTCCAATCGGTTGTGTTTATTCTTAATAATGTTAAATCAGAAATCGATCGGATATTATCATAAAAACACCTACACTATATTTCCTCTTTTTTCATATATTATTGGAACCATGCCATGAATAATGAGGAGGGCTCATTGAAAATGATGAGATCCGGTTATAACCAAGTCTCCCCTAGTCAAGAACATTATCCTCAATCAATATCAGAATACTGGGGAGGATACCAGCAGCCAATGCCGTATCCTCAGCCCAGTAATCAAGAACCATATATGTATCCTTATCCTCCCCAGGAAAAAGGGGGCTATATGCCGACAAATCATGACCCATATCAACAGGCGGCCTATCATCCGTTTCAACAAATGCAACAACAGGTGATGCCTGTGGGAGCGTTTCCAGGCAACAGTGTAATGCAGCCAATGCAGCAGCCAATGCAGCCAATGCAGCAGTCGATGCAGCCAATGCAGCAGCCAATGCAGCCAATGCAACTGCAGCCCTATCAGCAGCAACATCAGCAGCAACATCAGCCTCAAGCTTTTAGTCCGTTTGATAACCCGCTCCAGCCGGCTAAACGTCCCCCACAAAATCAGCAGCAGGCTCACAATCCATATCCAAAGCAGCAATTCATGCAAAAACAGCAGCCATCGGGTATCAAGTCGGTTATGAATCAATTCAAAACACAAGATGGATCCATGGATATAACGAAAATGATGAACACAGCTGGACAAATGATGAATACAGTCTCTCAAGTTTCTTCAATGGTCAAAGGAGTAGGGGGCTTCTTCAAAGTTTAGATGTTGAATAAAGTAAAAGCAGACTTACAAGTGACCCAGCCACTTAATTAAGTCTGCTTTTTAATTGCTTAAAAAGATTAATCATTGATTTCAATTCGATTTCCCTTAACCTTGGGTAAATGTAGAGTGAGAATGCCATCGCGATGTCTTGCTGTTACTTTTCTTTCATTAATTGGTTTTGGAAAGGAAATGGTTCTAGATAATCGGCTTGCTGACAGATCTTTCTGAAACATTCCTTGAGTTTTATGTTGCGTAGCAAGGCTATCTACATGATTTGCCGAGATGGTTACCGCCTGGGTCAACAAATCAATGGAAATTTGGCTGCGTGCAATTCCGGGCAAGCTAGCAGTGAGGATATATTCGGAATTCGTCTCATGAAGGTCGACCGGAAAGCTTCGTTCTTTTGCTGAACTAAAGAAATCATCAAGTGATTGCAGCATGCCTTTGGGTCTCTCGGAAAACAATCGATCCATCTTGTGAATAAAATGGGTAAAAGGCTCATTTCTGCCCTTGTGGTTATTATTTTTTTCAGAAGAGGTCATCACGGTGCTCCTTTCTAAAAATTCCTTTGCATATAGGCTATGTAGAGACTTAATATGTGTGAATCAAAGAAGGGTTTAGATATAGGGAGGAAGGGAATAACGTTACTAAATGATTATTTTTAGAAAAGAGGGATAGAGATGAATAAAAGGAACAAGCTTTCTTACATAGATAGCGGGGAAGGTAAAAAAACGTTGCTATTTATCCATGGATTTTGCGGAAGTCATGGGTATTGGCAGGACATCATTAGTGGTTTAAAAGATAAATATCGAGTTATTGCCATTGATTTACCAGGTCATGGTGCAAGTGAGCCACTAGGGACATCTTTCACGATTGAAGATATGGCAGTGAATATTGCTGCATTCTTAGATGAACAGCAAATCAATCAGGTTTACATGTTCGGTCATTCGCTCGGAGGTTATATCACATTGTCATTTGCTGAGCAGTTTGCTGAAAAATTGAGTGGTTTCTCCCTCATTCATTCCACCGCATTGCCTGACGATGAGGCTGGGAAGGAAGGGCGGTTAAAATCTGTTGAAAAAATTGAAATTGACGGGATCCCTGCCTTTATTGACGGACTTGTACCGAAGCTTTTTGCTAAATCTGATGATCCTAACATTGAAAATGCAAAAGAAATAGGTTATAAAACAAGTGAAAGTGGAGCAATCGGTTGTTTGCATGCTATGAGGAAAAGAAGAGACCGAAATCATGTACTGAAAGATACAAAGCTACCTGTCCTTTTGGTTGCAGGTGAACAAGATAAGGTTATTCCTGCTAAAAAAACCTTTACTGTAAAAGGGGATCATATTAAAGAAGTTATACTCAAAGGAAGCGGGCATATGGGGATGTTGGAAGCCCCAGGCAAACTTGCCGAAGAAATTATACGTTTTGTCGAAGGAAAATAAGTGAAGAAATAACAAGTAGGAACACGGAATTTTACCGTTTCCTGCTTTTTTTTTGTAAAAGGAAATAGTTTCCCTTTTGTACAGAACGTTCATTCGGTAGAATAGGAGTATGAGGTGGGTTATATGAAACTGCGAAAAAATTTACAAGAAGTTATCACTGGTTTAAAAACAAATGAGGAATTTAAAAATAATATTGTTCACTGGCAAGTTATTGACGCGAAAGAGGCAAAAATCGTCTCTTTCCCAGATCAAATAGATGATAAAATCAAGCAGGCTCTTAATAAACGAGGGATAAATGGGTTGTATACCCATCAGGCGACTGCTTTTGAGACTGCTGTGAGTGGTAAAAGCCTTGTGGCTGTCACACCGACAGCTTCTGGTAAAACGTTATGCTATAATTTGCCAGTTCTTCAAAAAGTACTTGAAGATGAAAAAACAAGAGCACTTTATATTTTTCCGACAAAAGCATTAAGTTATGATCAAAAAAGTGAATTGAACGAAATGATTAATGAGATGGAAGCTGATATAAATAGTTATACGTACGATGGAGACACACCATCCAATATAAGGCAAAAAATACGTCAGGCAGGGCATATTGTGATTACCAACCCTGATATGCTCCATTCGGGAATCCTGCCGCATCACACGAAATGGGTTTCTTTATTTGAGAATTTAAAGTATGTGATCATCGATGAACTTCATATATACCGAGGCGTTTTTGGAAGTCATACGGCAAACGTCATTAGAAGACTAAAACGAATCTGCCAGTTTTATGGAAGTGATCCTGTATTCATCTGTACATCTGCGACAATCAATAATCCAAAAGAGTTGGCTGAGGAACTTACGGAAAAAGAGATGGTTCTGGTCAATAACAATGGAGCACCGAGCGGAAAAAAACATTTTGTGTTTTATAATCCGCCAGTAATTAATAAACCGCTTAATATTCGAAGAAGTGCGGTGTTGGAAGTCAGGAAACTCGCAAATGAGTTTTTGAAAAATAAGATTCAAACAATTGTTTTCGCTCGAAGCAGGGTCCGTGTGGAGATTTTACTAACCTATTTACAGGAACTAGTGTCCAAACAGTTGGGTCCAAAATCGATCCGAGGTTATCGTGGAGGTTATTTGCCAACACAGCGTAGAGAAATTGAAAAGGGGCTGCGGGATGGTTCAATTTATGGTGTGATCTCTACGAATGCTCTTGAGTTAGGGGTTGATATCGGTCAGCTTCAGGTTTGCATCATGACTGGCTACCCTGGATCAATATCGAGCGCCTGGCAGCAGGCAGGACGTGCAGGTAGAAGGCATGGAGAAGCTTTAATCATCATGGTCGGCAGCTCTAGTGCTCTTGATCAGTATATCGTGAAGCATCCTGACTATTTCTTTACGAGAAATCCGGAAACCGCAAGAATTAATCCAGATAATCTCGTAATCTTGGTTGATCATATCAAATGTGCAGCATATGAGCTTCCTTTTAAAAAAGGAGATGCCTTTGGCAAAGCGGAGATTATGGACGTTCTTGAATTTCTGACAGAAGAAAGAGTTTTACACCAAAATGGCGATAAATGGCATTGGATGAATGACGCATTTCCGGCGAGCAATATCAGTCTTCGTTCTGCAGCACAGGAAAATGTCGTCATCGTCGATCAAACGAATGCCCCAGACAATAGGGTTATCGGAGAAATGGATACGTTCAGTGCGATGACCCTTCTTCACGATGAAGCAATTTATTTGCATCAAGGAATACAATTCCAAGTGGAAGAATTAGATTGGGAAGAAAAGAAAGCGTATGTACGTGAAGTCAATGTGGACTATTACACCGATGCTAACCTTGCTGTTCAGTTATCTGTATTGGAAGTGGATAAACAGCAAACATTCTCTTCAACTACAGCAGCTTTTGGAGATGTCTCTATCCGGGCGATGCCTACGATATTCAAAAAAATTAAATTTGAGACTCATGAAAATATTGGATCAGGGCCAATCAGCCTCCCGGAAGTGGAACTTCATACGAGCTCTGCCATGCTTTCCATGGAACCTGATATTTTTGAATGGGATGAAAATCGAATCGAGCAAGGAATGATAGGTGCCTCACACGCGCTGAATTACATGATTCCGCTTTATGTAATGTGTGATCCCCATGATATACATGTGTATCCACAAGTTAAAGCAGCACATAATGAAAAACCTACCATTTTTATTTATGACAGTTATCCAGGTGGAATAGGACTAAGTGATAAAGTGTTTGAAAATGCTGCGGTTATTTTGTTGGAAACAAAATCAATGATCGAAAATTGTTCTTGTGAAAACGGCTGTCCTTCCTGTATCGGAACGGAATCTGCTTCGAAGACAGCCAAAAGTGATGCAAAGCGGTTATTGGATCTGTTTTGTAAGGGAAACCATGCATCAAATGCAGGGGTATGTGAATAGAGGTGCAGTATTTTGTCATTAAAAAATAAATTGAATCGTATGAAAACACATATGAACTTAGAACCAGTGAACAATCCTTCTCCTATAGAGGAAGATAGCACGTCAGTAAATACAGATATTCCTTTTCATGATAAGTGGCTGGAGAACGATACCGTTTCCTTTCATTTCGATGATGACTATTGTTTCATCCGTGAAGTCCGCTATCCCCTTAATCATAAGCATGGGTTGTATTCATTTTCTGAGTTGAAAAAGATTGTGAAAGAATGGAATCAAACTTCATTAGTGCATCCCCTTTCCGCTAAAGGTGTAAAAAGCGAAGAACTCTTTTTCTTCGATACCGAAACAACAGGGCTTGGCGGTGGTGCCGGAAATACAATTTTTTTACTAGGTTATGCCTATTTAGAAGGTGAAGAAGTGGTCGTTAAACAGCATATCTTGCCACAGCCTGGTAGTGAAATACCGCTTTACCAAAGCTTTCTGGAAAACATCAATTATGAAACCCTTGTCACATATAATGGTAAGTCATTTGATTGGCCGCAGTTAAAAACCAGACATACCTTGATAAAGGAACATGTTCCAAAACTGCCTGAATTCGGACATTTTGATTTGTATCATGCTTCAAGACGCCTTTGGAAAAACAAATTAGAACGTGTAAAATTATCCGTTGTCGAAACAGACATTTTAGGTGTACATAGAGAGGATGATATTCCTGGATATTTGGCGCCGATGATTTACTTTGATTTCGTTGAAAGAAAGAACCCGGAAATTTTGTTTGGAATCATGAAGCATAATGAAGTGGATATTTTATCACTAATCACTCTGTATATTCACTTGTCCCGGAAAATTCTCCAAATAGATGGATATACGGAAGAGTCGATGGAAATTGCACGCTGGCTCGATTATCTAGGAAAAAAAGAGGAATCGGTTGAGACCTATCAAAGAATATTGGAAGTAGGAAGTGAGGAAGATCGGATTATAGCTGGTAATGCTTTAGCCTTTCAGAAAAAGAAGCAAAAGCAATTCAATGAAGCGTTGGAGATTTGGAAGGAAGTTGCTTTAAAAGGGGATGTTCACTTAAGGATACAGGCTCAGATTGAATGTGCAAAATTATTTGAACATCAATTTAAGGACATCGCTTCAGCAATAAATTGTGCTAGAAATGCGCATCAAGAGATGATGAGGACAGAGAATGGCAACCATCTACCAAAAAAAATCTTGGATCTGAAAAAAAGGATTCAAAGACTCGAAAGGAAAAAAGGTTCTAAGGGTAGACTTGTATAATATAGATAGTCTTAAATAGGAATCTACATAGTCAATAAATACGTGATTATGAAATTTAAAAAAATGGTTACAAATATTGTAGCATTCAGTCATTATGTGTAAAATGGTAATGGTTGAGGGTGAAATTCTGAAACATTCATTTCATGCCTTACATCATTTAAATTCAAGGTGAAAGCGGAGCGGAGAAATGTATAAAACGACTTTATTTCTATTTTTTGTTGTCCTTTGTTTAACGATTGTTTTATTTACATCATTAAAAGACAGTTTCTACTCCTTTTTATAAGAAATTCACTCTGCAAGCACTTTTGTAGGGCTATCACATATAACGATGTGTACTTTTAGGTTGTCGCATAGAGTTTTATACTTATTACGTATAAATAGGTCTTTTCATCAGTACACGTAGCCCCTTTTTTTCATAGTCTATAATGGTAAGACCAAAATTATTATGACGAAAGGGGACGTAATATAAATGAATTTTCGTAATTGTGGAGGACATAAATCCAATGTTATGGGAACATCCAATGTAATGGGTGCATCGAATGTAATGGGAGCATCAAATGTAATGGGTGCTTCAACTGGAAAAAAACCTTCCCATGTAATGGGAGCTTATACTAGTCCGATGGCTGGCGGTTATCCGATGGCTGGCGGTTATCCGACTGCGGTATCTCCAGCGCAATATGGTCCAACACAAGCACTTCCATCTCAAGTAGCCCCAGCACAAGTATCTCCAACGCAGCAATATGTTAATACAAACGTTTCGAACACAGTGATACCTGTCGTTCACCCATCACATACTACAACCGTTAATAAACATGTAAACACGTATAAACATTACTTTCCGCATACTCAATCTGTAGTGAATGAGTGTTACACTCAAAACTTTATTTGTGGAAGGCCGCATCACCACCATCATTGCTGCCCACCTGGGCATTTCGGATATTAAAATTTAAGGGCTTATTTTAAGCCCTTATCTTCTTACATAATCATGTGAAAAGGGAGATTGGCCAAGTAATGAAGGTTTTGTACATAACTGGCTACAAAGCTTTTGAAATGGGAATATTTAAAAATGATCATGAAGCAGTAAAATATATAAAAAAAGCAATTAAGCAACGTCTTTTACCATTGGTGGAAGAGGGGTTAGAATGGGTAATTATTTCAGGCCAGTTAGGCACAGAACTATGGAGTGCAGAAGTAGTATTCGAGATACAGGAAGAATATACCCAGCTTAAATTAGGGGTACTTACTCCCTTCCTGAAACAGGAAGAGTCATGGAACGAGACGAATCAAGACTATTACCGTTCCATTTTAGCACGTGCTGATTTTATAGAATCCATCTTCAAAAAACCGTATGAAGGACCACAACAGCTGAAAACTAAAAATCGTTATATGGTCCATAAAAGTGATGCCATGCTAATCATTTTTGATCCCGAAAAAGAAGGATCCGCCCAATATCCTTATTACGAAGCAATGAAAAAAGCGGAAACTCAACTATACCCTATTTTACAGATAAGCTTTGATGATCTGCAACTGGCTGCAGAAGAAGACAGTTGGGCCGAAGATTAGCACAGTAAAAATAATTATGGACTAAAAGTTGTTTCAAAAGCATATTCATATTATGATGAAAATTAGATACAGATTTATGGGAGTACATATCGGGCACTAAAAAAAGTATGACGTATAAAAAAAGTGTTTCGTTGACAAACCCAAGTAGATTTGAAAAAATAATAAAAAGTCGATTGTATTGGCGAAAGTATTGAGGTGAAGTCTTATGCTATCCGATAAGATAAAATTAACGGCTAAAGATATTCTTGAAAAAGATTTTAAAACAGCCATAAAGGGTTATAAACCTGAGGATGTGGATCAATTTCTGGATCTAATCATTAAAGATTATGAAGTGTTTCATCAGGAAATTGATGATCTTAAACAAGAAAATCTTAAATTAAAAAAACAGGCCGAAGAGAGTACAAAACGTCCGAGCCAACCTGCACCTGGTGCCACTCCTGGGACCACTAACTTTGATATCCTTAAACGGTTATCCAACTTGGAAAAGCACGTATTTGGAAACAAGCTTTTTGATTAATGTTTTTAAAAGGTAAAATAATTTGTATTGTGTTTTCTTGAATAATGTATTATAATCAATAATGTTATGTTAACGTTTGGGTAATTGCTGCTGCATTTTTTTGCAGTAGAGGAAAGTCCATGCTCGCACGGACTGAGATGTCCGTAGTGTTCGTGCCTGGCGAAAAAATAAGCTTGGGCAGCAGTCTTGGATTGCTGACGGCTGGGAAAATGCCTAAGTCCTTTTGGATATGGCATGAATACCTATAAAAGTGCCACAGTGACGGAGCCTTTACAGAAATGTAAAGGGTGGAACGAGGTAAACCCCACGAGCGAGAAACCCAAATTAATGGTAGGGGCGCTTTCTTCCTTGGAATTGAACGAGGAGAAGGACAGAAGCTATGCTTCTGTAGATAGATGATTACCGCCGAAGTACGAGACGTGAGTCGCTTGCAGTACTGAGGAACAAAACATGGCTTACAGAACGTTACCATATAACACTTAAAGCACAACTCTCCTTTTTAAAAGGAGAGTTTTTGTTTGTGAAAAAATTATCCATTTTAAATTTCCCTCAATATCTTAACACTATAGGTGCAAAATACCTTATCATAGAAGTGAAAATGACTTTGTAAAAGTATTCGAAGATTATGTGAGTGACATAAATGAACAGGTCAGTATTCTAGAGTTTTTTTAATTTACTAATACTTTTATACAGCAATATGATATGTATAGTGATTCACCAGTGATTATCCATAAAGGGGGAGTTCTTTACCTTATAGTTAAGATTCCCCCATTTCCGAAGAGTCGAATCGGGATGTATTACGTTGCTCTATTTTTGGACATTACCAATCGAGAAAAAAGATCAGTTTCAAAAGTGGGTCAGTAAGACGTATTGTTGGGTACGGCAATGTTAACTCTAAATCATGAGTATAACAATAATAACTTTCATAAGGGTATAATCAATACCTTTCTGTGTTAAACTTGGATTTTGACTGCAATTGAAAGAAATGAGTTGCAGGTACATTATCTTCCGCAAGTTCACTTGGAAACAGGAGATGTGATTGGACTGGAATACATATCACCTTGGAGAGTTCATTTCTTTTCCAAAAGAGACAGACCTTGTTAACCTAAATCAGCCAGTTGGTTATAAAATGAACATGTGAGTATGTTAAGTGATTCCATATTTCTGGGTATCCTAATTGCAAGGTTAGCATTAACATTTCTAGTTTGTATTTTAACAGGAATAATGTTAGAAAAAGGTATTGTCCTTATTGAAAATAAGAACATTTCCCCTATTGCGCAAGGAATGAAACTGTTGGATAGCAGAATTATGGCAAATGCAGAGGGTTCTGTTGAATAATTGGTTATTCTTAAAAAACAGGGGGTCATTTTGTCTATCAATGATCTTGGTACTGGTTATTCTTCCTTAAGTTATATTAAATGGTTTCCGATTGATACAATGAAAATTTATCAAAGTTTTAATGAAAAGTTGGTCAATTATAAAGGTGACTTGCTCATTGTAAAAGCTACCATCACGATGTCGAAGACACTTAATCTGGAAATCATTGCTGAAGTCGTTGAACATAAAAAGCATGTAGACTTTTTGAAAAAGCAAAAGTGTGATATCATTCAAGAGTTTTACTTGTCAAAACCGCTACCTGTTTCTGAATTAAAAAAATTTGGAAAAATGCGGGAACCGATTTTGATTAATGGAAAGTAGGTGCATGAAGAAATGAAACAATTCGATATTATTGCAACATCAGCAATGGGATTGGAATCAATTGTTGCCAAGGAAGTTCGGGATCTTGGTTACGATTGTCAAGTGGAAAACGGGAAAATTATGTACAAAGGGGACCAATCAGCCATTGCTCGCTCTAATTTGTGGCTGCGCAGTGCAGACCGTGTGAAAATTAAAGTCGCTGAATTTAAAGCTTATTCTTTTGATGAGCTGTTTGAAAAAACAAAAGCCTTGAACTGGGAAGATTACTTATCTGCAGACGTTGAGTTCCCTGTAAGTGGTAAATCAGTTAAATCGCAGCTTTACAGTGTCCCTGATTGTCAGGCTATCGTTAAAAAGGCGATTGTTGATAGATTGAAAAGTAAATATAAACAAGTATCTTGGTTTGAAGAAACAGGTCCTTTGTTTAAAATTGAAGTTTCTATCTTAAAAGATGTAGTGACACTTACTATGGACACATCAGGTGCAGGACTTCATAAGCGCGGATATCGCACAGGGCAAGGGGAAGCGCCCCTTAAAGAAACTTTGGCGGCTGCATTGATCATGCTGACTAATTGGAAACCGGATAAACCTTTCATTGACCCATTTTGTGGATCTGGAACTATTCCTATTGAAGCTGCATTGATTGGGCAGAACATCGCTCCTGGTTTTAACCGGGAATTTGTTTCTGAAAGCTGGGCTTGGATGGACAGTAAGGTTTGGGATGAAGCGAGAATTGAAGCTGAAGATTTAGCGAATTATGATCAGTATTTAGACATAACAGGTTGTGATATTGATCATCGCATGGTTGAAATTTCAAAAGCCAATAGTTTTGAAGCAGGACTTGGTGATCTTGTTGAATTCAAACAAATGCAAGTGAGAGATATCTCGACCAGGAAAGAATATGGTGTTATTGTGGGGAACCCACCCTATGGTGAACGTCTAGGGGAGAAAAAAGCTGTTGAACAGATGTATAAAGAAATGGGGCAGGCCTTCAAGAAGCTTGATACTTGGTCAGTGTACATGATTACCTCGAACCCTGACTTTGAACAGTTTTATGGTAAGCCTGCAACTAAAAAAAGGAAGTTGTTCAATGGATTCATCCGAGCGGACCTTTATCAGTATTGGGGAAAACGGCCGCCAAAACAACCGAGAAATGAATAAATAGGTATAATATAATGGAAAATTTAGAATAGTCAGGACATTTTATTCATAATAGGTTCCAGTCTTGCTTATCATTTCCTTTTCTGTTATTCTAATAATGAATTATTTTTGTTCAGATTTAAGGAATACCTTAATATTCAATGAGCAAGGATAGTAATATAATGTGTGGCGAACACACTAGGAGGCAACAAAAATGGAACAAGGTAAAGTAAAATGGTTTAACGCAGAAAAAGGTTTTGGATTCATCGAACGTGAAGGTGGAGACGATGTATTCGTACATTTCTCAGCTATCCAAGGCGAAGGTTTCAAAACACTTGAAGAAGGCCAAGATGTTACATTTGATGTAGAACAAGGTCAACGTGGACCACAAGCATCAAACGTAAACAAAGCTTAATTCAACTAAATAGTACTTACAGACAGGCTCTCATGAAGAGCCTGTCTTTTATTTTACGAGTAGGGAGCCGCTTTGCTTACATACATAGAAGATGCAGTTTATACGGGAAAATTCATTTCTTGTAGAAAGGTAAATAACTTGACTATCAATGTAGAATAAAGGATAATATACTTTTGCCTAGATAAGTTATTTTACGAAATTTTATATACTGATGATAGATAAAAGGGGAGACCATGATGCTTAAAACACTGCCTTTTTCGGTTACAAAGGAAGATTCTTTTTACGATAAGCTTTCAGAATGGATCGGTGATGTTTTTTACGATATTCTTCCCGAAAAAGGATTTGAGCTGCGTGACGAACAAATCTTCATGGCTTTTCAATTAGAAAAAGCCTTTAAAGAAAAGAATGTAAGTTTTGCGGAGGCTGGTGTAGGGACTGGTAAGACATTGGTCTATTTACTATATGCCATTTGTTATGCCCGATATACTAATAAACCGGCAATTATTTCGTGTGCAGACGAAACATTGATTGAACAGCTTGTCAAAGAAGAAGGCGACATTCAAAAAATTAAGAACGCATTAGGTATTGAAGTGGATGTACGTCTTGCCAAATATCATGATCAATATGTATGCCTTAAGAAATTGGAGTATGCAGTGAATCATGAAGATTCAGAGGGAATAGATCAGCTATATGATGAACTTCCCAAGTTTGTCCATGATAACTCATCCATGAATGCTTATACTGCTTACGGGGACCGTAAACAATATCCATATTTGAATGATGAAGACTGGTCAAAAGTAGGCTGGGATCAGCTTCAAAACTGTTTTACGTGTGATAAACGCCATCGTTGTGGACAAACCCTTTCACGAGACCACTACCGAAAATCAAGTGATTTGATCATTTGTTCACATGACTTCTTTATGGAGCATGTTTGGACAAAAGAAAAACGTAAGCGTGAAGGACAGTTACCGTTATTGCCAGAACATAGCTGTGTAGTCTTTGATGAAGGCCATTTATTGGAGTTTTCTGCTCAAAAGGCACTAACGTATAAAGTTGGTGAACAAACTCTTGCTTCGGTTTTAGAATTGCTAACAGCCAACCAGGTGCGTGAAGAAACGCTTTACATCATTGAAGACTTAATTGACATTAATGAAGAGTTCTTCGATTTGCTTGATGAAAAGGCCATTCATGTTAGTGGTTCTAATCGGTATGAAATTCCGATGTCCAAAGAAATTACAAACTTTGCACAAAAGCTTCATAAAAAGGTTGAAGAGTTAGAAGAAAACCTTGTTTTTGAAGCGGAAATGTACACCATTAATGACTATGATTTAAAAGTGACAGAAGAATACTTAGAACAGCTAGGATACTCACTTTCTCTATTTGTGAAGGATGAACAGGCGGTATCATGGTTTGAAGAAAATGAAATGACAAAAACATTGGTCATTATGCCAAGGCTTGTACAAGATATTTTGTCTGAACAAGTTTTTTCTAAAAAAATCCCTTACATTTTTTCTTCGGCAACATTATCTGATAATAAATCGTTCCAATACATTGCAGATAGCTTAGGGATAGATAAGTATGATAGCTTCTCTGTTGAATCGCCTTTTGATTATGATGAAGTCATGAAAATGAATATGCCGGTCTTTGAAAATGGAGACAAATTGGCTAAACTTAATTATACAATGAAGACGATTGAGGAAAATGAAGGTAGAACGCTAGTATTATTCCAATCAAAAGAAGAATTGCAATGGTTCAAGGAAAACAGCCAGAAAACAGCATATCCCTTTTATTTTGAAGGTGAAGCGGAGATTAGCGATCTTGTTAAAAGGTTTCAAGAAGAAGAGCAATCTGTTCTGTTCTCATATCATTTATGGGAAGGGCTCGATGTTCCGGGGGCTTCATTACAAAATGTAGTGATTCACTCACTTCCATTCCCGCCACATGATCCAGTATTCGAGGCAAAACGAAACTCGGTTACTAATGCATTTGAAGAAGTGGATCTTCCATATATGCTTCTTCGCTTGCGTCAGGGAATTGGACGTTTGATCCGTACCAGCAATGACTCGGGGACCGTACAGATTTTGATTGAGAAGGATCTTTCGGAACAGGTGAAAGAGAAAATTATTTCTGTTCTTCCTGTATCGCTTTAATTAAACTATTTTGAGAGTCAAGGGGCAAAGCCAGCCCTTGGCTCTTATTTTATTTTTAAGCTGCTGGTAGTTCTGATATGAAAACTTTTTGTATAATATGGTAAAGTGTAGATGGAAGGGGCAGTGAATATGAAAAAGGGTACTAATGTGATAGAAAAAGAATTTCAAGAATATGTGAAGAAAATTTCAGCCTATAATGAAGCCCTCGCATTAATTAATTGGGATTTACGTACAGGTGCACCCAAAAAGGGAGTAGAGCAGCGTTCTGAAGTTATTGGGGTACTTTCCTCTGAAGTTTTCAATATGATCACAAGTAAAGAGATGGAGTGCTTCATCGACGACCTTACAACAGAGGAAGCTTCTCTTAGTGAAACGACGAATAAAATGGTACAAGAATGTAAAAAAGAGTTTGAAAGGAATAAGAAAATCCCAGCAGACGAATTTAAAGAATTCGTTATTTTACAATCCCGATCTGAAAGCGCTTGGGAAGAGGCAAGGGAAAAGGCGGATTTTTCGTTATTTCAACCTTATCTGGAACAAATTGTTGCCTATACTCGTAAATTCGTTGAATATTGGGGTTATGAGGGTCAGAAATATAATACCCTATTAGATATGTATGAACCAGGTATGACCGTTGACATTCTTGATAAGGTATTTAGTCAACTGCGAGCAAGTATAGTTCCTCTAGTAAAACAAATAGCGGAGAGTAAGCATCAACCTGAAACTGCTTTCCTTTATAAAGAATTCCCGAAAGAACAACAGCATCAACTCAATCTTCGAGTTTTAAAACAGCTTGGATACGATTTCAAGGCTGGAAGGTTGGATGAAACAGTCCACCCTTTTGCGACTGGAATCAACAGAGGTGATGTAAGGGTGACGACCCGCTATGATGAATATGATTTTAGAGGGGCGATTTTTGGTACGATTCATGAATGTGGACATGCTATTTATGAGCAGAATATCGCTGAAGAGTTAACGGGGACACTGCTAGATGATGGGACGTCAATGGGAATCCACGAATCACAATCATTGTTTTTTGAAAATTTTATTGGACGAAACTATAGTTTCTGGAAAAATAAATACCCTCTTTTAAAAGAGTATGCACCAGAACAATTTGCTGATGTGAAACTTGATGACTTTTACCGTGGCATTAACGAATCAAAACCGTCCTTCATCCGTATTGAAGCTGATGAACTGACATATCCTTTACATATTATGATTCGTTATGAACTGGAGAAAGCACTTTTTAATGGAGAGCTTGAAGTGAAGGATTTACCGGAGGTTTGGAATAAAAAATACAAGGAATACTTAGGGATTGTACCTGAAGATGATGCCATGGGCGTTCTACAAGATGTACACTGGTCAGACGGCAGCTTTGGTTACTTCCCATCCTATGCATTAGGGTATATGTATGCGGCCCAAATCAAGCAGGCTATGCTTAAAGATTTGCCTGATTTTGATGATTTGTTGGCATCCGGTGATATTGCTCCAATTAGAACATGGCTTAATGAAAAGATACATAAATACGGAAAAACAAAAAAGCCGCTTGAGATTTTGAAAGAAACAACAGGTGAAGGCTTAAACGTGCAGTATTTAATAGATTATCTTGAAAGTAAGTATAAGGAAGTTTATAAAATTAAATAAAATCTTCAAATAAAAAAACCTTGGCAAATCTGCCAAGGTTTTTTTATGGTGTAGGATCACCATAATTTAAATCCTTTTGATCCCGGTGGTGCATTTTGGAGAATATCAATAAACGGAATTGTATACGCAAAGAGAATGAGTGCTGCAGTTATTCCAAGCCATAATTTCCAATTTTCAAAAACGAGAGGCGTTTTTTCGGCTTTATCAGTAACTTCACCAACAGGGAACTCTTCGTTGCCTTTTGGAGCAATGAAGGATAACTGTATAAAAATAATGATATATAAAATAATCCCGATAAAGAGTATGGTTCCACCTACAGCTTGGGCGATTTGATAAGGAATCCAATCAAGTGCCTGTGTGGAATCTCCATAAGTGGAGTACGAAGAGCGGCGAGGTGCTCCCAGCAATCCAGCGATATGCATGGCCCCAGACATAAAGGACATCCCAATTGCCCAAAAGACCCCTTGAATAATCGCTAATTTATTTAATTTTTTTGTTAAGGTGCGTCCAGTTAAATGGGGAACGAGCCAATATGAAATCCCAAAGAAAGTTAGGATTACGGAAGTCGCCAACGTTAAATGAAAATGTCCTGTAACCCAAATAGTATTATGGACAACCTGGTTTAATTGGTTTGAGGCATTGACTAAGCCTCCGGCACCTGCTGGTATGAAAGCCGCCATTCCGATAAAAGGAACGGTAAAACGCGCATCTCCCCAAGGTAGCATCTTAAACCAACCGAATATCCCTTGGGCACCCTGAGAACGTCCGTATTGTTCAAAAGATCCGAATAAAGAAAAGGCCGTCATTAAAGATGGAACAACGACCAAGAAGGTTAAAATCACTTGTAAAAACTTCCAGGCAGGATCGATACCGGGTTCTAGCAATTGGTGATGAAGTCCAACAGGGATAGAGAAAAGCAGGAAAAGAATAAAAGACATTCGAGCCAATGAATCTGAAAAAATTTTCCCGCCAATGACTTTAGGAATCACTACATACCAGCACATATAAGCTGGTAGCAACCAAAAATATACGAGCGGATGCCCGAAATACCAAAATAAAGTTCGGCTTGCTAAAACGTTAATAGAATCCACCCAGCCTAATGACCATGGGAGAATTTGAAATAACACGGTAGCTGCCACTCCGATAGTAGCAACAATCCAAAGTAGAGTATTTACAACAGCCATAAAACTTAATAAGGGGCTTGCTTGGCCGCGATTGTTTTTCTTCCACTTGCGGTATGCCGCTATAAGGGCTCCACCACTAATCCAGCTGCCAACGATCACAAGTGTTAAGCCACCATAGAAAATAGGATGCGCTTGAAGAGGTGCATAAAAAGTATAAAGGACAGATGCTTCATTTAATAAAACCATAACAGCGGCCATAACAGTGCCGAGTGTCATTGTCCAAAAACCAATCCAGCCTGCAATTCTGGAAGGGGTGGACAATGGACCGATTGTTTTACTAACTGCTGATAGCTGAAATCCTATGATAAAGAAAGTTGTTAGCACCAGAGCAAGTAAAACTCCGTGAACCGTAAGTAATTGATAATACGTTATACCGGCAGGTAATTCCATTCTGCCTGAGCGAACCAAAGTTTGAAGTAATCCTGCAAATCCTCCAAGTGCTAAAGCAATAATGGCTACATAGAAATGAGCCATGGATAGTTTTGCATCCAGTGGGTGAACTTTTTCATTTTCAGCCGTTTTTTTCATTTTGAAACCACCTCGATACGGGAGCTCATCATGTGGTGACCAACCCCGCAATATTCATTGCAAATAATCAAATTTTCTCCTTCATTATTAAATCTAGTGGTATATTCACTGACGAATCCAGGTTCAAGCATCATATTAACGTTAGTCCCAGCTATCTCAAAGCCATGGATAACATCTTTTGATGTTGCGATAACCTTGACAGTTGAACCTTTAGGGATCTCCACTTTTGCAGGACTATACGAAAAGGCAGAAGCTACAAACACTAATTCATAGTCCCAATCTTTTCCTGTGACCTCATGTAAGCCAGGGGCATTAAATGGAGCAGTGACCTCCACTTTTTCAGGATCAATTGTAACTAAACAGCTGGGAGGTTGATTCCCTAGATAGAAAGCACTAACCCCAAGCACTGTCAAGAAAACTAGCAGGGCTACTGTACCGAAAATCAACCAAACCTTTTCAAACTTGTGCATGTGCATTATTTCTCCTCCTCAATTAACCTAAACGATTTACAAAAATAAAATAGATGCTGACCCATACAATAATTAGAATAATTCCTAGTATTAAAACAGAAGCAAGTGTACCTTTTAAATTAGAAGTCTCTTTTATTTGTGATTTGTTCTTAAGTTTAGGTGCGGCCATCGTTTTCACTCCTTTCTAATTCCCAAAAATACATGAGTACATGTTCATCATACAAAAGTAGTGGTAAGTTAGAATCCACTTTTTCTCTTTTCACAAATTGTTCAATCGTTACTTTTATAAGTTCGATATAGTGTAAAGTTGAAGTAAGTATAAAAATTTGCTTTTGATGTGTATCAAGTTGTGAAAAAATTGTGAAGATTATATAGTCTGGATTTTTTCACACATAGATGGTAGGAAAAAATCCTATGAAACGATCAGTCAATTTCTAAATTTTCTAAAAATACGAATGATCATTTGTTATTTAAAGTGAAAGTTCGGTTTTTGTTAAAAATACCTTTTCAAATAGAGAAAGCGTTGTTATAATTCATATATTACAAAAATATAAAGTTTCACTCGTATAATAGCAGGGATATGGCCTGCAAGTTTCTACCGAATTACCGTAAATAATTCGACTATGGGTGAGTAATAGATCTTGTCGCACAATAAAAGGGTTTTGTTGAGTCCTTTTTCATTTATGCCCAAGAAATATTGCCTCACTCTAAAAAAAGTGCTGCAATGTTTCTTGGGCTTTTTATTTGTCGGGAAACATCTGCATGACTATGGGTTAAATAAACATCCAAGATTGGGAGGAACCTTCATGCAACTTTTAAAGGAAAAAATCTTGTCCGAGGGTCAAGCTTTATCAGAAGATATTTTAAAAGTAGATTCATTCTTAAACCACCAAATGGATCCTATCCTGATGAAAGAAATCGGTAAGGAATTTGTGAAACGTTTTGAACATAAGGAAATAACAAAAGTACTAACGATTGAATCTTCAGGGATTGGACCTGGACTGATGGCGGCCTTAGAATTAGAAGTTCCGCTAATTTTTGCACGTAAACGTAAATCACTGACTTTGACTGAAGGTTTAGTGACAGCATCTGTTCATTCCTTTACTAAGCAAGAAACGAATACAATCACGGTGTCCAATAAATATATTGAAGCAGGTGATAAGGTATTGATCATCGATGACTTTCTTGCAGTTGGTCAAGCAGCCCGAGGTTTGGCGGATATTTGTGACCAAGTTGGAGCAGAAGTGGCCGGAATCGGGATTGTAATTGAGAAAGCTTTCCAAAGTGGTGGAAAGGATCTCAGAGAACAAGGCTTCCAAGTGGAATCTCTAGCTCGAATCGCAAAGTTGAAATTCGGCGAGATAACATTCGCTGAGGAACAGGAAGGGGCAACAGTAAATGTCTAACCAATCACCAATAAAAGTTGCTTCTTTAGGATTACAACATGTACTTGCGATGTATGCAGGTGCGATTGTTGTTCCCCTGATAGTCGGTGGGGCGTTGGGTTTAACGGCAGCGCAGTTAACTTATTTAGTATCGATTGATATTTTAATGTGTGGTATAGCAACCTTATTACAAGTGTGGAAAAATAAATTCTTTGGAATTGGGCTGCCAGTCGTTCTTGGCTGCACATTCACAGCAGTTAGCCCAATGATTGCGGTTGGTACCCAATATGGAGTCACTACCATTTATGGAGCCATTTTGGTCTCAGGATTGATTGTGGTTATAATAAGTAAGTTTTTTGGTAAGTTGGCAAGATTTTTCCCTCCTGTTGTTACAGGATCAGTAGTTATGATTATCGGAATCACGCTTATTCCAGTTGCGATTAACAATCTGGGGGGCGGCCAAGGTGCAGCTGATTTCGGTGCCTTGAATAATGTGGGTCTTGGTTTTGGAACATTGCTATTTATCATTTTTATGTATAAATTCTCAACGGGATTTGTACGTTCTATTTCTATTTTATTAGGTTTACTAGTCGGAACATTTGTAGCTTTCTTCCTGGGGAAAGTGGATTTTAGCTCAGTAGCAAGTGCATCTTGGTTGCATTTACCTCATTTTTTCTACTTTGGAACTCCGACATTTAACATTACAGCTATTATTACAATGACATTGGTGGCAATAGTTAGCTTAGTGGAATCAACAGGTGTTTATTATGCATTAGGGGAAATTACAGATAAAGAGATTTCAGAAGATGATCTAGCACGTGGATATCGTTCTGAGGGGATTGCGATCATGTTGGGTGGGTTGTTTAATGCATTTCCTTATACGGCATTTTCACAGAATGTCGGTCTGATACAATTGTCCGGTATTAAGACAAGAAATGTTATTTATACAGCAGCAGGTATGCTTATTTTGATCGGATTTGTTCCTAAAATAGGTGCGTTCACGACCATTATTCCTTCATCCGTTTTAGGCGGAGCGATGGTAGCCATGTTCGGAATGGTTATTGCAGCAGGAATTAAAATGTTAAGCAAAGTAGACTTTGCTTCCCAAGAAAATTTATTGATTATCGCCTGTTCAGTAGGTATGGGACTTGGGGTAACGGTTGTTCCTGAGCTATTTGCTCAAATTCCAGAAAGTATCCAAATTTTAACGGATAACGGAATTGTGGCAGGAAGTTTGACCGCTATTTTCTTGAATATTGTTTTCAATATCGTCCCTGCAAACGGGAAAGTGAAAGAAGCACGTATCGAAGGACGGAAAGTAGCCTAAATAGTTTCGAAAAAGCTGATAGATTTATACCTTAGAGTAAACTGCCTCAAACGCACAGATATTTTTGCGTTTGAGGCAGTATTTTTTTATTCTGATTGGTTATTAAATCATTACCGGATTGAAAGAAAGCCCTCCAGAGAATTCTAATTATAATGAAAAAAAGATTTAACAGATAAAAGGAAACTCTCTTCACTTTTTGAATATATTGATAGTATCTATACAAGAAAGTAAGTGATAGAGATGGAAAAAAAATATTGTATTCATTGTCGAACTATATTAAATCAGGAATTTAGATGCCGTGTGTGCGGAAAAGAGGAATTTCAAAATATCATTATACAAGTACAAAACCAATCCTCAATAAAGAAGGAAGAATGAAGGCCCCCCTTACCGCTTGTGAAGGTAAGGGGGGTTTTATGATTTAAAAACTACAATTCAATCATCAAGATAATATGAATCTTATGGGCCCATTCAGTATAATCAGGAAAATGATTACTTGATTAAAGCCGTATATTTGACCGACAAAAACAGTTGGAGGGGTAATATCCATAATGGTCTCATCCACTGTTAAGGATGTTGCTATAATAACAGCTAGCATATTGCCAAGTTCTGCGCAAATGAGTCAAGCATTTCTCCTTCTAGAGGGATACCAAACATGGCTCGACTATTTTCCTCATGCATCCACTAGTTCCTCAATGAAAAATCTTCCTCGGAAATCAACTGTCATGCCAATTAGCACGCTGATGGTTTCCTGTTCGAAGACTGATTAGAAAAAAGAGAAGGCTTTTGAATATCTTATCAAAGATATAGGTTTTTTTACCTACTTAATAAAATGAAAAAAACAAAATATTTATAAAAAACATATATATATCACTATTTATCGTTAAAGCATTAAATGGGTTATTGTGGGTATATTAACCATATCATGTATATTAAGGGGTGGGTTCATGCCATATTTATTATCCGCATCTCATATAAAACTTCCTTATTTACTTTCACAGGAAAAGATCATGGAATTTTCCAGGGAAATCTTTGGTTCCTCTTTTAAGAATATTGAACGATTATTGCGGGCATTTAAAAATGGCCAAGTCGAAAATCGTTATTTTTCAAATGATCTTGATTGGTTCAAAGAGGAACATACGTTTGCGGAAAGGAATGATATATATATTAAACAAGCAGTCGAGTTTGGTAAAGAAGCAATTGAAAAATGTTTAGCTAACACTGAATTTTTAAAAGATAAACTGCAGCCAAGTGAGCTTGATGCCTTCTTTTATATATCAAGTACAGGGATGGCTACTCCTACCATTGATGCAAGAATAATGAATGAACTACCTTTTAACCCACATACAAAAAGAATTCCCATATGGGGGCTAGGATGTGCGGGGGGAGCGAGTGGGCTATCGCGTGCTTTTGAATATTGTAAAGCATATCCGAAAGCAAAGGTCATAGTATTAAGTGTGGAATTGTGTAGCTTAACCTTTCAAAGAAACGATATTTCCAAGAGCAATTTAATTGGAACATCCTTATTTTCTGATGGAATTAGCTGCGTTTTAATTTGTGGTGATGAAGTGTCAGCTGAAAAGTTCTCGAAAAAAGATCAGCATTTAAAATTTTTAGATTCACAATCAACGCTTATGCCAAATTCGTTGGATGTAATGGGGTGGGAAGTTAAAGATCAGGGGTTGTACGTGGTTTTTTCAAAAGATATTCCAACCATTATCAAAGATTGGCTTAAACCTAACGTGGAATCTTTTTTAGTGGAGAATGGATTGATGCTGGGGGATGTGAAAGATTTTATAGCGCATCCAGGCGGAAAAAAAGTAATCGATGCCTATCACGAAGCTCTGGGATTTAATGAAAGCATGACAGCAGAGTCAATGGGTATATTGAGGGAGTTTGGAAATATGTCTTCGGCTACGATTTTGTATGTACTAGAAAGATTCATGATTCGTGGCGGGAATATAGGTGAATATGGCTTGGCAGCTGCATTGGGGCCAGGGTTTTCTTCAGAACTAGTGTTAATGAGGTGGAATTGATGATTTTCACCATTTTTATTGCGCTGATTGCTATTCAGCGTCTTGTTGAATTATATATTGCAAAACAAAACGAAAAGCAGTTGAAAATGGAGGGGGCTGTTGAGTTCGGTGAGTCCCATTATCGGTGGATGGTTCTGATGCACCTGAGTTTTTTTATTGTACTCACTATCGAGGTAATGGTCTATGAAAGGAAAATTGCTACGCTTTGGCCGATCTGGCTGACTCTTTTTCTCATTGCTCAGTCAGGCAGGGTTTGGGTAATCAGTTCACTAGGAAAACATTGGAATACGAAAATCATTGTGGTGCCAAATGCCGAAGTTGTAGTTAAAGGCCCTTATAAATACTTCAAACATCCTAACTATCTCATTGTTGCAACGGAGATTATCGTCATTTCCTTATTATTCAATGCTTATTATACAGCTATTATTTTTAGTTTGTTGAACGCTTGGATGATGGCGGTGAGAATCCCCTTGGAAGAGAAGGCTTTAAAAACACACACAGAATATTCTACAGTTTTTAAGCAAAAATAATAAAAGTTTCATTTTTCTTATTGAAAATGATTATCGTTCGTGATAAGATTCTAATTGAAGATGAAAATTATTCTCATTCACTTACTGATAAATATTTTTGAAACTTAAAAGCTACCCAATATAAAAGAGGATGGTGTTCGTAATGGTCTGGTTATTCATTTTATTGACAATCGCTACATATAGTTTTGTGATGAAACATGTATTAAGTAATATTCAAAAACCGGCAAAGGCAGTAAAAGCTTATACGGAGTCAACAATTGAAAACCGAGCTACATATAACCCATCTCCTACAACCAGGTAAATTACCTGGTTTTTTTATGCAATTAGAAAGTAATTACGAAGATGTAACAAACAAAGTGGAAGCCACCAATCGGTGGATTTTTTTGTTTTCTGAACACGTTTTGTAAGAATTCATATAGTAAAACTAAAAGCTTTCGGTATGAATAACAATCGAAATCGTTTACAATAAGATTATTAAAATGACGATAGATTAAGGGGTATGGATTCATGATTCAAGAAACATTAAAGCAACAGTCTAAATTGGGGATTTTGACTGCCATGTATGAGAAATTTCAATCAGCAGGAGATACAAGCAATGCTGATAAACTGAAACAGCTAATCATGAAAGTGAAAAATGAGGAATTTATCATTGCTTTTTGCGGGCATTTTTCAGCAGGGAAATCAAGCATGATTAACTTCTTCCTAGATGATCAAGTATTGCCTTCAAGTCCGATTCCAACGAGTGCCAATACGGTTAAGGTTCAAAAAGGGGAGGACTATGCCAAAGTCTTTTATCATCATCAGGCACCGGTCGTATTTCCCGCCCCTTATGATTTTAAAGAGGTAAAGAAATTTGCTAAAGATGGTGATTCAGTATCGGCAATAACAATAAGCTCCAATCAGTTTTCACTGCCAGAGTCATGTGCAATCATGGATACGCCAGGGATTGATTCGACAGATGATGCACATAGAGTTTCTACTGAATCGGCCTTGCATCTTGCTGATGTAGTCTTCTATGTAATGGATTATAATCATGTTCAATCAGAAGTGAACTTTCTTTTTACTAAAGAATTGTTAGAAGCGGAAAAACCAACATATTTAATTATCAATATGATTGATAAACATGATGAAAATGAGCTCAGCTTCCAAGACTTTAAATTATCTGTTTCTGAAGCATTTGCAAACTGGAATGTATACCCTGATGGAATATTTTATACATCAGTCAGAGACTTGAACAATAGTGAGAATGAAATCGAAACCGTTCGTCAATTTATATATGAAATGGCAGAGAAAGGTCAAAATGATGGGAAAGATGCCATAATGCAATCGGCAAAGGCCCTAATCGAAAGACACCTTATTTGGCTGAAGGAACAGTATGAAGAGGATCATGCCAGTGAATTTGAAGTTTTATCAGAACTTCCATATGAAGAGCGAATCGACCTAACGAATAAAGTGGACAGCCTTATAAAGGGAAAAAAATCATTAACAGAACGTTTAGAGAATGTGAAAGTGCAATTTGCCAAAGATTTAGAAACCATTTTGAAAAGTGCTTACATCATGCCGGCGGCTACACGGGACCTAGGTAAATCATTCTTGGAATCAGCACAACCCGATTTTAAAATGGGGCTATTATTTGCCAAGAAAAAAACGGAGGCCGAGCGCGAGGAGCGTCTAAACGTATTCTTGGCAGATTTACAAGAGAAGGTCAAAACCCAGCTTGAATGGCATCTTAAAGAGTTAGCGGTTAAAACCCTTACTGAAGCTGAAGTCCATGACTCAACGCTTGAAAGTAAGGCTCAGGCCCTGCACATCGAGGTGACAGAAGCTTACATAAAAAATTCTTTAAAGCCCCAAGTCAATATTACAGGTGAATACGTTTTAAACTATACAAATGATTTGGCCTCTGCTATCAAAAAAAAGTCACGTGATGAAGCTGAAGAATTTTTGCACAGCATGATTGCTGTCATGCAGGGTATAGTGGAGCAACAGACGATATCCATCGATAATGAACTTGAAGGTTTTGCTGAATTTGCGGAAGCCCTCAAAGTTACCGCAGCGATGAATGCAGAAATCGAGTCCCAAACAGAACAATTAGAGGGTATTGCTAATCAAACGGTATCGCTAATGGATGAGCGTTATGTCGAGACACTTTTGACTGAATGGGATGAAGAAGAAAAAAATATTACAGTCAAAATTATGAACACGAATGATGACAATAGGGTTAAGCAGGCTAACGAACTACATGTGGCGGATCTTGAAATCGAAACTAAGGCAGCAGAATCAACTGTAGGCGTTCCATTATCTAATACGATAGATTTACGAGGGAAGGAAAAGTTAATGGAGACTGCATCAAATTTACAGCAGGCAGCCAAACTAATTCAACCTTTGAAAGGTTTTCAATCACTTTATAAAGAATTAACAGATAAGGCAAACCGACTAGAAAAGCAGACTTTCACGGTTGCGCTATTCGGTGCATTTAGTGCAGGCAAATCTTCATTTGCAAATGCGTTAATGGGAGAAAGCGTTCTTCCTGTTTCGCCAAATCCTACTACTGCTGCCATTAACAAAATCATGTCATCTGACGCTGAGCATCCACATGGTACGGCAACAGTTAAATTAAAAACCGAAGCTATGCTGCTAGAAGATGTAACCTTAGCTTTAGTTGCTTTTGGTAAGACAGCAAAATCACTCGATGAGGCTCACCATCTTGCTGGACAGATCATTGAAACCGCAGGGGAAGTGGATAAAGGGAAAACGCATCTATCTTTCCTAAGGGCTTTTTATCAAGGATTGCCTCCTCACAAAAGTGATTTAGGAAATGTCATTACAGTGGACCTTGAAGGGTTTAAACGTTTTGCTGCTGAAGAGTCCAAATCGTGTCTCGTTGATTTGATTGAATTGCGTTATGACTGTGAAATGACAAAGCAGGGAATGGTACTTGTTGACACTCCTGGAGCGGATTCAATAAATGCTCGGCATACTGGTGCTGCTTTCGAATATATTAAGAATTCTGATGCCATTCTTTTTGTGACCTATTATAATCACCCATTCTCTCGGGCAGATCGGGAGTTCCTAATCCAACTTGGGCGAGTGAAAGATTCCTTTGCTATGGATAAGATGTTCTTTATTGTCAATGCGGTCGATCTTGCTCAAACTACTGACGAACTGGACGAAGTTATGGATTATGTGAAAGATCAATTAAATGGATTCGGAATCCGTTTTCCAAAGCTGTTCCCGCTAACAAGTAAGGGAGCATTAATAGAAAAACAAATTCCAGGTTCATTTATACACTCTTTCCTTCCTAATAGTGGAATTTCGGAATTCCAATTACAATTTGATTCTTTCATCGAGAACGACTTAACAGGACTGGCAATTGAATCAGCGCAAGCTGCTGTAAAAAGAACAGAAGAACTGCTTCGAGATGTTATAACAGCGTCCAAGCAGGATGAAAAAGCGAAACAAAAAGCGCTCGAGACTCTCGCTCTTGAGGCACAGTCTATTTCTGGTCTTCTGGAAGTCATTAAAGGGGACGCCGAAAAACAACGTTTGAAAAAAGAGATTGATGAATTGACTTTCTATAGTAAACAACGCGTATTTTTCCGGTTTAATGATTTCTTCAAGGAATCTTTTAATCCGGCTGTCATTAAAGACGATGGGCAGGATTTGAAGCTGGTCCTTAAACAAGCATTAAAAAATTTATTAGAAGCACTAGGCTTTGACCTTGCACAGGAAATGCGTGCTACGGCGTTAAGGACTGAAATGTTCGTTAATAAATTATTGAATGAGAAACAAGTCGGATTGCTTCAGCAGATACAGAAAGTAAGAAAGACTCTTTCGTTACAGCCATATGAACCAAATGAGAGGGATTCCCTTGAATTTTCGGGTGCTTTTGTCCAATTAGACACGAGTGAATTCAAAAAAGAATTGGCGTTGTTTAAAAATCCAAAGGCTTTCTTTGAAAAAAATGAGAAAGTGAAAATGAGCGAGGGACTTCAGCAGCGTTTGGATGAACCTGCCCTTATATATGTAAAAGAGCAAGGTGGGAGAATATTCGAAATGTATACGAAAATTCTTGATCAAGAGTTACTTTCCATTCAAAAAGAATATAAAACGGAAATATCGGATATTTTCGCAGGCTTACGTGCAGCCTTAGAAGAAAAGGTTGATTTACCGTATTATGAAAAGGCTGTAATTGAATTGGAAAAAATGCATTTGTAATAGAAACGAGGTTCGTTTATGAAAGAAAACCTTATTTCAATTTTGAGAAACCTAGAAAAGAAAAAGAATATCACAATATTAATGGCTGCTGTAACTGGCAGCCATTCTTTTGGTTTATCATCAGCCAATTCAGATAGTGATGTCCGGTTTATATATGTTCATAATGATAGGCGGTCCTATCTCTCACTTAGTCAACCCGACGAAGTGATTCAATTGAATGAAGGCTTTTGTGACGTGGAAGGCTGGGATCTATTTAAAACATCACGGCTAACGTTAAAGAGCAACCCCGCACTATTTGAATTATTTCAGTCGCCCATCCAACTGATTGCTCAACCGGATTATTATCGCGTGATGAAGGGGTTAATCGAAGAATGCTATTCCAAAAAGGCTCTAGGACATCATTACTACCGGATGATGACAGGCAATCTTCAGCAATTGACAAAAACAAGTAGTTCCGAAAAAAAAGTGCTGAAAACATGGGTACAGGTTTATCGTTCCTATTTAGTACTGCAATATTTAATCCTGTTTAGAGCTCTTCCACCTTTATGCGTTTGGGAATTACTCGATTCTGTATTAATTGATAAGGAAATGAAAAGCAGAATGACGCGAATATTTACAGCAAAACAAAAAGAAGAATTTTCAAAACATGAAAGTATAAAAAGTCTTGAGTTTTTGGAGGGGAAATTACCTTCCATAAAGAATGAAATAACTAAGCTTCCTATGGGGAAGCACATGGAAGAGGAGCTTAATCAATTAATTTGGTCCATTTTGAAATAGGGAGATGTGTAGATGGGTTATATAATGGAAAAAGAAGAGCTGTTGTCGCTGTTGAATTCTAGAGATATTAGAATCTGTGACTGTCGTTTTCAGTTAGGAGCCCCTGATGTGGGTTATATTGAATACGAGAAAGAACATATTACGGGTGCTGTCTATTTTGATCTTGAAAAAGATTTATCCGGCCAGGTTGAAAAACACGGCGGGAGACATCCGCTTCCTGACCTTAATACATTAAAAGAGAGGCTTGAATCAAAGGGTATTACCAATGAAACGGTACTTATTGCTTATGACGGAGGGGAAGGTTCCTTTGCTTCTAGGTTTGTCTGGCTGCTGAGCTATCTTGGTCATCAGAAAGTGTTTGTACTTAACGGCGGCTTTAGGGCATGGAAGGATGCGGGCTATCCGCTCGAAACGAATCAGTCGAAATATGCTTCAGCCGATTATAATATAGTTTTAAATGAATCTGTTTTGGCTTCTTATCAAAAAGTGAAGGAATATACAGTAAAAAGACCCACTGATGTTGTTTTAATTGATTCAAGGGAGTCTAAACGGTACCAAGGGATTGAAGAGCCGATTGATAAAAAAGCGGGACATATACCTGGGGCAGTCAACAAGGTATGGACAAAGGTTCTTGAAAATGGATTTTATAAAAAATCGGAAGAACTTCAATTAAGTTTCACAGACATTAGCCGAGATAAGGAGATTATCGTTTACTGTGGATCAGGTGTGACGGCTTCTCCCAATTATATAGCCTTAAAAGAAGCTGGTTTTAAAGATGTGAAGGTATATGTCGGTAGTTTTAGTGACTGGATTTCCTATTCTGATAATCCTATTGAATGATTAGGTTTTCCAATTAACGATCCTCAAAAAGGTGGACAGCTATGTTAAAATAGATATACATCATGATAGAGGTGATAAATGTGTTAATGAAAGAAAACGAACAGCATCCTTCCTTTATGCTTGTCGACGGGATGGCGCTTTTATTTAGAGCTTTTTATGCAACAGCCGTTACAGGTCAATTTATGATTAACTCAAAAGGTATTCCAACAAATGCCGTACAGGGTTTCTTAAAGCATATGCTGACAGCGGTGAATCATTTTTCTCCTAGTCATGTAGCAGTATGTTGGGATATGGGAAGCAAAACTTTCCGCAATGAACTATTTGATGGATACAAGGCTAATCGTTCAGAAGCACCAGTTGAAATGATTCCTCAATTCGATTTAGCGAAAAAAGCTGTTGAAGCCTTTGATATCCCGAACATTGGGCTTTCCGGATACGAAGCTGATGATTGTATTGGGACAATAGCAAAAGCATCTGCTGAACATAGTCGAGTAGGCATATTGACAGGAGATCAAGATATGCTTCAGTTAATTGAAGAAAACATTTCTGTACTTTTATTGAGAAAAGGGTATGGTAATTATGAAGTGCATAATCCCGATAGCTTTTTTGAATGGAAAGGGATTACACCAAGACAAATGATTGATTTAAAAGCTTTAATGGGAGATACAGCTGATAACTACCCCGGCGTCAAAGGAATTGGGGAAAAGACAGCTTTGAAATTGTTGATTCAGTATCAAAATATAGAGGGTATTCTTGAAAATGTTGCTTCATTAACCAAGGGGCAGCGATCTAAGATTGAATCGGCTGTCGATATGCTTCACCTATCGAGAAAACTTGCCGAAATCAAGTGTGACGTACCTGTTTCATGCTCCTTAGATGAAGCGGTGTATCAGTATGACCGTGAAAAAGTGAAAAATCTGGCTAGAGACCATGAATTTAGGACTTTACTGCGAATGCTGTAAAATAAATGAAGCGGGGTTCCCTTGGGAGCTCCGTTTATTTTTATAGGAAGTATTTTGTCGAAAAATGGATAGGCAAAATCTTATATTTACGGTAAGATGAAATTAAGGCAAGTATTATGGAGTGGATGCAGAAGTGGGGCAATCAACTGAAGAGTATGTGAGTTTTTTAGAAGGAAAGGGATTCACTTTTGGGAATGACGCTATTGGTTTTATTTATTTTGGCAAACGCTATACAAACGCAAGTGATATTTTAGTCAATGTAGCAATCGAATTGACATTGAAAGTTCAAAAGAATTTTGATGGTAGCTTTTATATTTCCTTTTTAGAAAACTTAAAACAAAATGGCATTGAAACTCGCAGTGCTGCGTTATCATTTGCAAAAAAGCAGGGACTGCTAAAATAAATCGGACTTCGTAAATTAGAAGTCCGATTTATTTTTATTTAATCTTTTAAGAAAAATCTTGAGTTGCTATCGATTTCTTTTTCTTCGATGGCAACTCAGCGAGAATCATGCCAAGGAAAATGAATACGCAGCCGATGATTGAAGCAGAAGTCAATTTTTCCCCAATCAATATGAATGAGGAAAACGCCGCAAAAACCGGTTCCATTGAAAAGATTAATGCGACCCTTGTAGGTGTCGTATAAGCCTGGAAGAAGGTTTGTGCGAAAAAGGCAAATGCCGTTGCAAGAGCAGCCGTAACCAATAAGGCGGTCCAGACCTCTGGCTGTAACATGACTTCCGACTTAAAGATTACAGAATAATCTTCATTAAATAATATGGCTGAACCTAAGGATAAAAAAGAAACCGTGAAAATTTGAATCAGAGTTAACGGTAAGGCAGGAAGGGTTTTAGCATACCTGGCAGTCGTAATAATCTGCATGGCAAAACTGATCGCACATAAAAATACTAGAAAATCACCAACATTCAAGTTAGAGCGGTCGGCGAAAGTCATTAAATAAAGCCCAATCGTTGCGGCAACGACACCCAATACTGTATTACGTGATAGCCTCAGTTTTAATAGCAACAAAGAAAAAACTGGTACCATGACAACACTTAAGCCTGTTATGAAGCCAGTTTTGGCAGGGGTAGTATAATTCAAGCCTATTGTTTGAAAGCCATAACCCAAGAAAAGCCATACCCCGATATGAAGTCCTGCAATTAACAATTTCTTGTTCCAGGTTTTTCCCCTTTTATGTAAGGTTAATAAGTAAGGTATAAACAAGAAAACAAAGGCCATAAAAAACCGGATAGCATTAAATGTGAAAGGTTCAAGAAAAGAAAGGGCATTCTGCACCATAACAAATGTGACACCCCAAATGAATACAACAAACAATAATGAAACATCAGCTGTCTTTTTCATTATTTTCCTCAACTTTGTTTAAACGAATGGCCCGTCGTGCTAGCTCATCAGCTCTCTTATTTTCGAGATTTGGAATCCATTTCACAAAAAATAACTCAAGCTGGTCTGATAACTTAAGTGCTTGATCAAGCAAGGTGGCGTATTTTTTTTTAGCAAACCTTTTTTCAATGGCCTGGTTGATGGCCTGGGAATCGGTCCGAAAAGAAACGACTTGATAATGACTGGATATACATATCTCCAATGCCTTGATTAAAGCATGGTATTCCGCCTCATGATTTTCCATATTTCCAAGTGGGATGGAATGACGCTCGACTACACCGTTATTATTAATGAAAATTCCTGCGCCGCTCGGCCCCGGATTGCCCGCACTGGCTCCATCAATATACACTTCAATCATGATGTTCCTCCTCGAGTTTACACTGTTCATATGCTATGATTAGTAGTTGTTTCATATAATAATTAAAGACTGATAGATGTGAATCATGAAATTAAAAAGATTCTAATTCAACAAGAGAATTTCAGGCTGTTATGGGAACTATAAAGAAATAATTAAAAGAATATTTGATTGTTTAAATTTTATTATAAATGGTATTCCGAAAAATAGGTATGAAAATTGACAAACTTTATCATGGAATAGATGACAAGGAGCTGGAAATCATTGAAGGTAATTATGCAATGGACATATCATGCTTCAAAAAAACCAACTGCCGATTTTGTTTCCGATTGGTTGGATGCTGGTACTGCCTTAGTCATTACAGAAGATCTTGAAAAGGCGGGACGTTTGAAGGAAGTGGAATTCAAGGATGAATTCGATACAATTTGGACAAAAAAAGAGTTAAAGAAACTCTTAACAGAGGTAGAGGAGGAACCTCAGGATGTGACGGTTTTTTTTGATGGTGGTTTTCAAAAAGAGCAAAGAGTAGCCGGAATTGGTGCAGCTATATATTATCGACAAGGGAAAAAACACTGGCGTATACGGACTAACCTAAGGCTTGAGCAATTTGAATCCAATAATGAAGCAGAGTATGCTGCCTTTTATGAAGCAGTGAGGCAGATGGAGGAACTTGGAGTCCACCACCAAAGCTGTTTATTTAAAGGTGATTCTCTTGTTGTATTAAACCAACTTTCTGGAGAATGGCCCTGTATGGAGGAAAACTTAAATAAATGGCTGGACCGTATAGAAGCGAAGTTAGAAAAATTAAAGATTATCCCGGTCTATAAGCCAATTTCACGGAAAGAGAACCAGGAAGCCGATCGTCTGGCAACACTTGCTCTTCAGGGAGAAGTCATATTTAGCAAATCGGAAATTGCTGAGTTAAAGGAGTCGTAACAAAAATGAACAGGAAAAAAATATATGAAGAAGTAGAAGATGTAATTTCCTCATTTTGCCATGAATGTTTTTTACAAAAACATTTTCGAAAAGAATATGGTCGTTCATATGCTCACCAATTCTGCATTTCTCAGTGTACAGTTGGTGAGAAATTAAAACAGCTCGGCAATGAACTTAACGACCGTTCTTAGGCAAAGAAAATAGCATTCATTTTCACACAAAACCAATGAATAATATGGTATTATAGGTAAAAAATAGAGAAAAGTGTGAGAGAAATGAAATATAGAAAAGGGAAGCTAAATAATGAGATTTCCCCTCTTACAATTCCTGAAATTGATTTCATAATGGAAGAAATGAATAAAGGGAAAGAAAGCGAATCAGTTAAACAACATGTACAACCCAACGTAAGAATTCATGAAAAAATTAACGGCGCTTCTGAGCAAATTAAAAATTTATTTGAAGACATCCGTAAAGAAGAAAATATTCAGCTTGAAACTGTTGAAGGAATTAAAGCTGAAATTGTTCCTATCATCGAGGAGGCTGCAAAGAACCCTGATATTTATTACCTGTTCGAAGAGATGCAGGCAAAAAATGAATATACGTATAAGCATAATATTGGTGTAGGAATCATTGCCACTTATTTGGGAACAAAGCTTGGTTTATCGAAGGAAAGTCTTTCAGATCTGACATTGGCAGCTATTCTGCATGACGTAGGTAAAACGAGGATTCCTGAGAGATTATTAGAAAAACCGGGGAAACTGACTGCGGCAGAGTATGATGAAATAAAACGCCATACAATTTATGGATACGAGCTCCTTAAAAGTATCCCGGGCATTCCACCCTCGATTGCTTTAACGGCTCTTCAGCACCATGAAAGGGAAGATGGGCAAGGCTATCCCCATAAATTGAAAGGAAGTAATATTTACTATCTTTCGAAGATCGTGGCAATAGCTGATGTATTTCATGCTATGTCATCAGATCGTGTTTATCATCAGGCTATGCCATTTTATAAGGTGATTGAGCAAATGAACCGCGATGTTTTTGGGAAATTCAATCCGAAAATGTTGCTAGTATTCATTAACCAATTGATGGGTACCTTAGTTGGGAAAGAAGTCATGCTTACTAATCAACAAATCGGAACAATTATCATGATAAATCCTTACGAGCCTCTTAAAGTTTTAATGAAAACTAATTCAGGTATCTTAGATTTAAGGTTAGAAAAAGAATTGCAGATTGAACGGATTATAGGTAAATGAGGAAAGAGCCCGATTATTATAAATCGGGCTCTTTCTCACTATGCTTTACTGAATCGAAATAGGCTTTGAGCATTGCTTTATTTTCGCTGAAGTCAGCAATAGTATATTGGTCAAGGACCTTTAGAAAAGCATCTAAGGCATTATTAAGTACGAATTTTAATGAACAAACGGGAGAAATCACACAGTTATCGTGATCTTTAAAACATTCCACTAAATAAAAATCCTCTTCAGTTTTCCGAACTAATTCCCCTACATTTATTTCAGCAGGAGGTTTTGCGAGCCGGAAACCGCCATTTCGTCCGCGTATTGTCTCAATATAACCTAATTTACCGAGATTATAAACAATCTTCATGAGATGATTTTTTGATAGTTGATAAACCTCAGAAATCTCTTTAATATTTGACAATTTGCTTTGATCTTGGGAAGCCAGGTAAATCAACACTCTTAGTGAGTAATCGGAATAACTCGTTAACCTCATGTTTATCGCCTCACATTCTATCCCTATTTGACTATATCATAAATGTGAACATTTTTTAAACATTAATACTAATAGTATAAAAAGATGTATTTTATATATTGCTTTTCAAGTCATTAAGTTCTAAGATAAACATGTATTTAAAATACTTGTTTAAGAAGAGGGGTTTACACATGCTATCCCAAAAAACTATCGACATCATCAAATCCACTGTACCTGTTTTAGAAGTACATGGTACAACTATTACAACTGTATTTTATGAAAATCTTTTCGAAGCGCATCCTGAACTATTGAATGTTTTCAATCACGCCAATCAGAAAAAAGGACGCCAACAAAATGCACTTGCTAACACAGTATTAGCCGCAGCTAAATATATAGATCAACTTGAAACGATTTTACCAGCTGTGAAACAAATAGCACAAAAACATAGAAGTCTGGCTGTTAAACCGGAACATTACCCTATTGTAGGAGAATTCTTATTAGGAGCAATTAAAGAAGTATTAAAAGATGCGGCTACCGAGGAAATCATCCATGCGTGGGGAGAAGCATATGGAGTCATTGCCGGTGTATTTATTAGCATAGAAAAGGAAATGTACGATCAAGCTTCCAATCAGGACGGAGGATGGTCTGATTTCAAACCATTCACTGTAGTGGAAAAAGTACAGGAAAGCGATGTAATTACTTCCTTTTATTTAAAGCCAGCAAATGGTGATGCGGTTCCATCTTTTTTACCTGGACAATATGTGACCATACGTATGGAGATACAGGGTGAACGTTACTTATTCAACCGTCAGTATAGTTTATCAGCTTCACCTGGAAAAGATTACTTCCGTATTTCTGTCAAAAAAGAAAAGCCGGGAATCTCTCCAGATGGTAGAGTCTCAAACTATCTGCATGAAGTTATTCAGGTGGGAGACATGATAGACGTAACCGCTCCTGCTGGAGATTTCACTATCAACATGGAAAAACAAACACCTCTAGTATTTCTTAGCGGCGGCGTTGGAATAACTCCTTTCATGAGCATGGTACATGCGGTTGCTGATCAAAAGCCCGAACGTGATGTACAATTCATTCATGCATCTGAAAATGGTGCATTGCAGCCGTTTAGAAGTGAGTTGACAGAACTTTCTCGAAAATTGACTAATTATCAATTATCCTTTGTTTATAAAAATCCGAGCGAAGAAGATAAGAACTTACCGAGTTTTGAGAAGCAAGGTTATATGGATGCGGAACTATTAAGCAGACATGTAAAACCTGAAGCAGATTATTATGTATGTGGTCCGGTCCCGTTTATGAAAGCTATTATTACTTGTCTGAAAGAGCTTGGGATAGATCCAGAAAAAATCCACTATGAATTCTTCGGCCCAGCGATAGCGCTTTAAGATTTAATAAAGGTTTTTGAATGGTGTTGACATCAAGAAGATAATTTTGCATACTATATTAAAACCATGAACGTTGAAGGAAGATTAGTATGCGAAAATTTACTGTGACAGAGAGCGGTGTTAATTGCTGGAAGACCCGCGACAGGAAAGCGCAGAACCTGCTTCTTGAGTCCTATGCGAAACATAGGCGCAAATCCTGGCGTTATCAGGCAAAGTGGGATGCATAAATTTGCATTCAATGAAGGTGGTACCACGGAGAGAAGCCCTTTTCGTCCTTGTTTCGAGGACGAAAAGGGCTTTTTTTCATGTCTAAGATATTAATTGGAGGAAAAAATCGATGGAAAAGAAGCGCATCGTTGTAAAGATAGGAAGTAGTTCTTTAACCAACACACAAGGTGAAATCGACCAAAAGAAATTTTCCGATCATATCCAGGCAGTGGCAGCATTAAGGAAGGCTGGACATGAAGTTGTTCTTGTTTCATCAGGGGCTGTAGCAACCGGTTTTCGCAAGCTCGGATACCCTTCAAGACCTGTTACTCTAAAAGGAAAACAGGCAGCTGCAGCCGTCGGGCAAAGCCTGTTGATCCAGTCTTATATGGAACAATTGGGGCACTTTGGAATTGTTCCAGCACAAATTTTACTTACAAGAAAAGATTTCTCAAAAAAAGATCGGTATAAAAATGCCTATGCCACATTAATGGAATTGCTTGAGCGGGGCATTCTCCCGATAATAAATGAAAACGACACCGTATCGGTAGAAGAGTTGACTTTCGGTGATAATGATATGCTATCTGCTCTTGTAAGCGGGCTTGTCCATGCCAACAACCTGATTATTTTAACTGATATTAATGGGCTCTACGATTCCAATCCCCAAACAAATCCAGAGGCTAACAGATTTGATAAGCTTTCCGAAGTTACCGAAGAGTTATTACAAATGGCTGAAGGAGCGGGTTCAAGTGTTGGTACGGGGGGAATGAAATCCAAGCTGATTGCAGCGCAAACAGCACTGTCTCTTGGAGTCAAAGTATTTATCGGTTCAGGAGAGGGTAGTGAAAAACTTCTTACAATACTTTCAGGAAATGGTGATGGCACGTATATTGGCAATGATGTCTTAACAACTGTTACAAAAAACAAACAGTGGATTTCCCTTCATTCAAAAGTATCCGGGAAAATCTATGTCGATGCAGGTGCAGAAAAGGCACTAGTTTCAAATGGCAGCAGTCTATTACCGGCTGGGATTTATGATATTAAAGGAGTTTTCAATAAGGGAGATGTCGTCGAGGTCTTCGGGGCAAATGGATTATTAGGACGTGGAGAGGTTCTATATTCCGAAGCGGAGTTAAAACAGGCGATGGGCAAACGAACAACGGAGCTTGTACTAACTTCCATTGAAGTAATCCATCGTGATAAATGGGTGAAGGCATAGTTGTATATCAATTTTATCGAAGGTAAAGGGGGCTTATAAAATGAGTGAAGTGATTGCGAAAGGAAAGGCAGCGAAAATAGCAAGTTATCAGCTAATCGGACTGTCTACCGAACAGAAAAATGAGGCGCTTGAGAAAATCGCCATGCAACTAGTTATTGATAGAGAAAGTTTGTTAATAGAAAACCAAAAGGATCTCGAACAAGGCCGGCTAAAAGGTTTTAGTGAGTCTACGTTAGACCGAATTATGTTAAACCCTAAACGTATTGATGACATTGCCGCGGCGATACGGCTATTGATTGAATTAAAAGATCCAATAGGTGAAAAATTGGAAATGATAGAAAAAGAAAACGGTTTATTAATTAAAAAATTACGTGTCCCAATCGGTGTTATTGGAATGATCTATGAAGCAAGACCGAATGTGACTATTGATGCAGCTACATTATCTTTAAAAACAGGGAATGCGGTCATATTACGGGGAAGCTCTTCAGCAAAGTATTCCAATATGGCGCTAGTCTCTTCTATTCACGAAGCATTGAAGAATACGAAAATTCCTGTAGATGCTGTTCAATTAATTGAAGATACAAGTCGTGAGACAGCTAAGGAACTTTTTCACCTTAAAGATTATTTAGATGTTTTGATTCCGCGCGGTGGAAAGAATTTAATTGAAACAGTAATTAGGGAGTCTACCGTCCCCGTCCTTGAAACGGGGGCAGGTAATTGTCATATCTTCATCGATGAGACGGCAGATTTAACCATGGTAGAGAATATTGTCTTAAACGGTAAAACACAGCGTCCTTCCGTTTGTAACGCAATTGAAAGCCTGCTTATTCATGAAAAATGGTTCGAAGAAAATGGGAAGAGTCTTTTGGCAGTCCTGAACGAAAAGGGCATTGAAATATACGGTGATGAAGCGGTTTGTAACGCTTTTCCTGAAGCCAAAACTGCTACGGAAGAAGATTGGTCAACAGAGTATTTAGCATTGAAAATCAGCGTGAAAACCGTCAGTTGTGTTTCAGATGCTATTGAACATATTAATCGATATGGTACAAATCATTCCGAAGCAATCCTGACAAAAGATGAACAAAATGCGGCTGTCTTCTTGAATAAAGTAGATGCAGCAGCAGTTTATCATAATGCTTCCACACGTTTTACTGACGGATTTGAATTCGGTTATGGCGCTGAAATAGGCATTTCTACACAAAAGCTTCATGCGCGTGGACCAATGGGCTTGCCGGCATTAACTTCAAGCAAATATTTTATTTATGGCGAGGGACAAATCCGGGAGTAATTCCATTTTTTAATAGATGGTTATCAAAACTCACTTAAGGGTATTGTACAGTACATTACTTTTAAAGGAGAAGATACCATGGACAATAGATTTATAGCAATTTATGATAATGAAAATGAAGCAACCTTAGCAGTTGAAAATTTAAAGAAAAAAGGATATTCATCCGATCAAATATCATTAGTTGCTAAAAATATTGATAAATTACCAAATGAAGCCGAAGAAGTGAGTCCTACAAAGACTGATGGATTCGTAGCCGGTGCAGCAGCAGGTGGCGCTCTTGGTTTAACTGGTTTAGTTATTGGGATGAGTGCATTGGCTGTACCTGGAATCGGCCCGATATTAGCTGCAGGCCCTATTTTCACCACATTTGGAGGAGCGGCAGCTGGGGCAGCATCAGGTGCCGGAGGATTGAAGAAGCCATTATTGGATATTGGTCTAGATGAAGCAGAAATCGATCGGTATGTGGAGGATATCAAGGCTGGGAAAATTCTTGTCATAGCAGATCCTATTTTAAGTAAGTCGTAAGTAAAACCTCCTTGAATTGAACAGATCTACGATGATGGACAACTGAGCTCCTTGGTCTCAAATGCTCAATATGAAACAGGTAGTGTTTATAGAAAAACCCCGTTCAGAATTTCTTGAACGGGGTTTTTGTGTTTGTACATCAATTTTATTATCAGTAACTTTAAAATCAAAAGGAATTCCACATTTGTATGAAGAATATAAGGGATATTGTCCTATTAGTGTGAAAGGAATGAAAATTTCGAAAAATAAAATAGGTATTAAATGAAATGTCCTTACCAAGTAATTGGTTATATGAAGAGCAGGGGGGATCACCCATTTTTAGTTCAGTTTTTGATTTCATTGAATCACTAAATAATGAATACTTTAAGAAATTAAGGTGAAAATTTTACTCATAATGATTTTACGCCTATAAGAAGTTAATGTTAAAAGCGTATTCTAGTGATGAAAAGCAGGAGAACATAAACATTCGAAAAAGAAAAAGGTTAGTGGCGTAATGTAAGTAAAGAGACTTTAAAAAGTTTTATGAGATACTTTGAATGTGATACCCATCCCCCTTTAAGAAGGTGAATAACGTATTGGATGATAATCAAAACCAATCTTAATACTAGGGTTTAGAATTAAAAGTGAAAAGGCTGTGTATTGAAAAAACCCACGATAACAGGGTTTTTTATTTTTCAAAGGTGATTTTTAAAAATAAAATATCTAATTTCTAAATAAATTCTTTTGCGGTTTTGAACGAAAATTTTTGCTTGGCATTCTTAGCTATCTCGATTATATCAAGTCCTGGTTTGACTAGAGCTTTAATAAGAGGTTGCTGAGTTATAATATTCAATAAACCAAAATGAATTTTACGCTGGAGGTGTGTGTGTTGATAAAAATTAAACTCGTTGTTCCTCGAAAAGGGTATATTACGGATGCGTTTGAAAGATTTGAGGAATTCAACCAGTTGGAAGAGTTGGAAAATAAAGATAATGGTTCAGTGAAGTTTGTGTTAGAGGAGGTAGTTGTGGATGCTGATCAGATTGTGAAGTTGAAGCTTGATGCTGATGTAGTCATCTCAAGGGGATTAATCACGAAACTTTTAAAAGAAAGCAATGAATTTATTCCTATCATTGATATACCTGTACAAGGTATTGATCTCATTCGTTGTCTGTATGATTGCAAGGCACGTTTTGGCAGTAAAAAAGTGGCCGTTATAGGAGCGCTAAATATGATTTATGGAGTGGAAAACCTTTCGGATATAGTTGATTTGCCAATTCAGTCCTATATATTAAATAATATCGAGTCCTCAGCCAGTTTAGTAGATTTAGCTGCCAGTGATGGCTGTGAGGTGGTGCTAAGTGGTTTAAGTACCTGTAAATATGCTGAAGAGATAGGATTGGGAGCCATTCTAGTTGACACTGGAAAGGAATCATTTCGGCAGGCGTTGATTGAGGCGAAAAGAGTAGCTCTAGTCAGTAGAAGGGAACAGGAGAAGACCAAGCGTTACCAAACGATTCTTAATTATGCCTATGAAGGAGTTATTGCTGTAGATTTAAAAGGACAAATATCTGTATTTAATACTGCCGCTCAGGAGATATTATCCATTTACAAGGGGAGCTTAATTGGAAATTCTATATACGATATAATAAAACAGGGAAAATTTCGTAATATGCTGTTAAGTGACGATGAATACGAAAAAGATATTGTTGCTTACCAATCTATTCAATTATCGGTAAAAAAAGTTGGGATATTTTTAAAAGGTAAAAAAGTAGGAGATATGGTCGCCTTTCAAGATGTTACACGCATTCAGGAGATGGAAGGGAAGTTCTATAGGAAGATTCATTTACGCGGACATGTGGCTAAGTACACATTTGATGATATATTGTTTCAGAGTTCCGAAATTAAGAGGACGATTGAAACAGCTCAACGTTATAGTGAAGTAGATTCAAATATTCTTATAATTGGAGAAACCGGAACGGGCAAGGAAATATTCGCCCAAAGTATACATAATCATAGCAACCGGAAAAATAACCCGTTTGTAGCCATTAATTGCGCTGCGCTTCCCGAAAATTTATTGGAAAGTGAGCTATTTGGGTATGCAGAAGGAGCTTTCACAGGGGCAATGAAAGGCGGAAAGCAAGGATTTTTTGAACTGGCACATAGAGGTACGATCTTTTTAGATGAAATAGGAGAAATCTCTCCAAAAATGCAGAGCCGGCTGCTACGAGTCCTGCAAGAGCGAGAAATCATGCGCATCGGTGATGATAAAGTAATTCCGGTTGATGTGAGAATTTTGTCGGCAACGAACAAAGACCTCATGCAAATGGTTAAAAGTAATGACTTTCGGGAGGATCTGTATTATCGCTTGAGTGTACTGGACCTTGTATTGCCTCCACTTCGGGAACGAAGAGAAGATATTCCGTTATTGGTGAATGCTTTTATTCAGAAAGGTCTTTCGGATCAAAAACAAATTAAGATTACGGATGCTGCAAAGAAAAAGCTGAGTGAAGGAAATTGGGAAGGGAACATTCGTCAATTGCAAAATTTTTGTGAGCGATTAAGCGTTCTTTATAAAGACAAGTTAATTGATGTGTACGATATCGAAATGTACTTTCCGAATAAGAGTAAAAAGAAAATACTGTCGAATCAAGAGGAAGAAAGGGATATGTCACCAGGGATACATTTATCCGAGCGTGAAAGAATTGTTCAAACGTTAAAAAAGGTTAACTATAATAAAGGAAAAGCTGCCTCTGAGTTAGGGATGAGTCGCACGACTTTATGGAGAAAGTTGAAAAATTTGAATATTGAAACAAATTGAAACGAAATGAAACTATTTAATTCAATTTGAAACAATTTGTTAACTTTATTTATTTATTAATTAGAGAACTAATTGGCTTCTTTCTTGGATAAACTGATGTTTTTTATGTTGGCACGATTATTGTATATATACAATGGAGTAGGAAAGATACTTCTTTCCAGGTTAACATGAAAGGGTGTGGGCATATGAGTCATTTAGTGTATATTCCTCAAGATATTGAGAAAGAGGGGAAAAGTTATTTAGTAGAGAAAGGCTATAAGATTAAAGTAGGGTCTGATCTGGCGCAAGAAATTCTTATGGAAGAAATCAAGGATTGTGATGCAGTATTAACGAGATCAACGGCTGTAATAAATAAAGAAGTTATTCAAGCAGCTGAAAATCTCAAAGTAATTGCTAAGTATGGAGTGGGCTTGGACAATATTGATATCGAGGCCGCTACTGAGCGTGGCATTTATGTAACAAATACGCCAGAGGCAAATGCGAATGCTGTAGCTGAACATGTAATGGCATTAATTTTATCTTTGTCCAAAAACTTAAGCTTGGCGGATAAAGAGCTACGCAATGGGAATTTTGCTATCCGTAATCAACTTTTTGGCATGGACTTGGAAGGCAAGACTTTGGGGATTATTGGACTAGGGAGAATCGGTAGAATTCTGGCAAAAAAGGCTTCTAAAGGCTTCGATATGAAAGTAATTGGCTACGACCCATATGTTACAGCTAGCACGAACTTGGAGTTAGAGATAGCAACAGATTTAGAATGGGTATTCAGAAACTCTGATGTTATCAGTCTGCATCTGCCGTTAACGAACACAACAAAAGGTATAATAGGAAGCCGTGAGTTTTCCTGGATGAAACCTTCATCCTATTTTGTAAACGCTTCCAGGGGAGGTGTAGTGAAGGAAAGTGATTTAGTAAATGCTTTGCAAGCGGGCGAAATTGCCGGCGCTGGAATAGACGTATTTGAAGTTGAGCCTCCTGATAAATGGAATCCTCTTTTTAAATTGGATAATGTGATTGTCAGTCCTCATAATGCGGCATTGACGAAGGAAGGTTCGATACGCATGGCTGTACATGCAGCAATGCAAGTGGATCAAGTTCTGACTGGCGTGAATCCTAAGTGGGCTGTAAATGAGCCCTTAACTAAAGGGTTGTCAATGTAATAATACAAGTTTAATTATTTGTTTTTTATAGAATAGTAATATATGAAAAGATCGAGTTTGGCATTAGTTGATAAGGATGGTGAATAAATGAAGAAAAAAATAATCTTTGTGATAAGTGTGGTACCAGCACTTGGTTCACTTGTTGTTATCAATCGAATTGAACCTTATGTTTTAGGAATGCCATTTGTTCTTTTTTGGGCCATATTATGGGTTTGTCTTACATCATTGTTTTTGATAATTGCTAATAAACTTGATCCTTCAACCAAGGAGGAAGAAGAGTAATGAATGCAGCCCTTCTTGTTATCCTTTTCTTTCTAGTTCTGTGTATTTGGTTAGGGCTACAAGCACGAAAAGGTAAAAATATGAGTTTGGAACAATGGGCTATAGGTGGACGAGGTTTCGGCAGTTTTTTACTCTTCTTTTTGATTGCCGGTGAAATGTTTACGACATATACGTTTTTGGGGGCAAGCGGCGGCGCTTATAGATCTGGTATGCCTCCTGCCTTATACGCTTTCAATTGCTTCTATTTCGTAATCGCCTATTGGCTGTTGCCGCCAATTTGGAAATATGCCAAAAAAAACAATGTCATATCTCAATCTGATTTTTATGACAAAAAGTACAATAGTCCGGCTTTAGGTGTGCTTGTGGCGGTAATTAGCGTTATTTCAATTATTCCTTATCTGATCATGCAATTAAAAGGGTTAGGAATTATCGTATCGGAAGCCTCCTATGGGTCCATCTCTCCTAATGTGGCCATAGTTGTAAGTGTAATTGCGATCACAATTTATGTAACTGCTTCAGGGATGCATGGAGTAGCGTGGACGGCGGTTATTAAAGATATCATGATTTTGGCAGTTGTCGTCTTTATGGGGATTTATTTTCCACTTCATTTTTACGGTGGTTTGCAGCCGATGTTTGAAGCAATCGATACAGCAAAACAAGGATTATTGATATTCCCTGAACAAGGATTGAGTATCTCTTGGTTTATTTCAGCTACGATTATGACAGCACTGGCATTCTATATGTTTCCTCATATGTTAGCGGGAGTGTTTTCTGCAAAAAGTCCAAAATCACTTCGTTGGAATGCTGGAGTTATGCCAATTTATCAAGTAATCATCATTTTTTCGCTTTTTATTGGTTTTTCTGCGATTCTTCAAGTTCCGAATTTACAAGGAGCAGAAGCAGACTTAGCTTTATTTAAAATGGCGAAGATGTCATTTGATCCCTGGTTTGTTGGAGTTATTGGAGCATCAGGGGCGATGGCCGCCCTTATACCTAGTTCACTCGTGTTGACGGCTACGGCCACGATTCTTTCAAAAAATGTATATAAGGTGTGGAAACCGAATACATCAGATGACCAACTTCGGAGATTGAGTAGGATGTTAGTACCTGTCATTGCTTTAGTGACACTATACTTTACGTTCAATGGCGGGGAGTCGATTTTTACTTTGTATCTTATGGCATATAGCTTTATGGCACAGTTGTTCCCAGCACTATTTTTCAGTCTGTGGAAAAAAAATCCTGTTACCGTTCAAGGAGCTTTTTTCGGAATGATCGTTGGAATTCTAATTGTCATATACTCGACTACTTCAGGTACGACACTTGCCACATTATTTCCATCTCTACCACAAGCAATACAGGATCTTGATGTGGGGTTAGCTGTACTATTTATCAACATTGCAGTGACTTTAGGAGTAAGTGCTATTACAAGAAAAACTTCAATTGAGATGGAAGAAGATAATAAACAAGTTTCCGGTATAGGAAAACTTGTAAAATAATATTAAAAATGAGTTCAAGATTAATTTAAACATAAATTACTAGAACGAAAACACGTTCTTGAAAGCGGGAGGCTTATTTATGAAAGTCAGTGGAGGTAGGGCAGTCGTAGAAGTAATGGCTAAAGAAGGGGTAAAAAAAGCTTTTTGTGTACCAGGTGAAAGTTATCTTAGTGTAATGGATGCATTATATCAACATCCTGAAATAGAACTTATTTCCGCCAGGCATGAAGGAGGTGCCTCTTTTATGGCGGAAGGGTATGCGAAGGCATCAGGTGAGGTAGGAGTTTGTATGGCAACGCGTGGAGTGGGTGCTACAAACTTAGCTATCGGTATTCATACTGCTGCTCAAGATTCAACCCCAATGGTTGCGCTTATTGGCCAAGTTGAACGCCCTTTTAAAGAAAAGGAAGCATTTCAGGAGGTAAATTTGACGGGTTTTTTCAGTCATTTATGTAAATGGACGGTAGAGATTGATCGTGTGGAAAGAATCCCAGAATTATTGCAACGGGCGTTTCATATGGCGAGATCGGGACGTCCTGGCCCTGTATTAGTGGCTTTGCCGCATGACATGTTAGAAGATGAGGCAGAGTTGAACATCTATCCTTCTTATCGCTCGCTTCCTCCTCAGCCACATATGGAAGTGGTGAAGCAGGTGATAGAGACGATACAAAAAGCGGAGCGCCCCGTATTGATTGCCGGTGGCGGTGTGATTCATGGTAAGTCTAACAGGCTGCTTGTACAGTTTGTCGAGGCGATGAAACTTCCTGTTGTTACCGCTTTCCGTCGATTCGACGCGTTTCCGAACTCACACCCTTGCTATGCAGGATGGCTTGGGTTTGGGACACCTCAATATTTACTTGATGCAATTCGAGATGCAGATGTAGTTTTGGCGTTAGGGACGCGATTCTCTCAAGTAGGAACACAAGATTACACCTTGCTTTCTGAAAATACAAAACTGATCCATGTGGATATTTGTCCCGATATTTTTGGTAAAGTGTATGCTCCTTCTCTAGCCATAGAAGCAGATGTCAAGAGTTTCTTAGAACAAGCGCTGCAAGCGTCAGGATCAGATTCTTCTATTTCAAGCGAAGATAATATGAAAGAATTGCACGATAAATATATGAAATTTTCTGAACCAAAGGCCGACTACACAGAAGATTTCGTGGATATGGACGGATTAATGCATGACATTACTGTCTGTCTTCCGAAAGATACCATTATTACAAATGATGCCGGCAACTTTTTTGGATGGCTATCCAGATATTATCGTTTTGAACATGAAAACACATACGTGGGGCCAACGTCGGGAGCCATGGGATATGGACTGCCTGCGGCAATTGGGGCAAAGCTGGCGCAGCCTCACAAACATGTTGTTTCTTTTTCAGGAGATGGCGGCTTTATGATGACTCTCCAAGAGATTGAAACGGCTGTACGATATAAAATTCCGACTATATCAATTGTGGTGAACAACAATATTTACGGAACAATCCGTGTACATCAAGAAAGGCATTTTCCAAATCGGGTCGTTGGAACTGACTTGTCCAATCCTAATTTTGCCGAATTGGCCCGCTTATTTGGAGCGCATGGTGAAAAGGTTGAAAAAAATAGTGATTTTGCGCCAGCACTGCAAAGGGCGATTGCTTCAGGGCTTCCGGCTGTAATTGAAGTTGCAGTCAATCCAAAGATTCTATCTGTTGCCCAAAACAAGAAGGAAGTACACGCAAAGCTATTGTCCAACAAATAGTTGCGGGGCATATATGCTGTGGCATTGTTTTTGCATTAGAAGTTAGTGGAAATAATAAAAGATTTTGGGGAGGTTTCACAGATGTTCAAACCATATTTAGTTGTGGAATGGAATGATACGGAAACAGATGCAAAAGGTTGGCTGGTCGTGCATAACTTTGTCAAAGGCTACGCAGGCGGCGGTACAAGAATGCATCCAACGGTCACAAAAGAAGAGGTTCAAAGGTTAGCTGAGGCGATGGCTTATAAGTATGTAGCCGGTGAATCTGAGACGACTGGCGGATGTAAAGCGGGCATTGCCTATGACTATAAAGCGCCAGACGCGTATGCAGTATTAAGAAGATTTCTAATTGCGATGATGCCTTATATAGACATCGGGGTATCTTTAGGCAGTGATTTAGGTACCAAATATGAAGATGTGCTCAAAATATTTAATGAATTTGGTATTGATATCCCTCTTACGAAATCAATGAAGCAGAATCCGAATGTTCTACAAGGGATAAAGGACTTTGATGAATTGTTGAAAACAAAAATTGACGGGTTGTATTTAAACGATGTCGTAACAGGCTATGGTGTAGCATTTTCGGCAGATGAGGCCTGGAAATTTAAAAGCGGAAAAGATGGAGCGAGAGTTGTCATTCAGGGATTCGGCTGTGTAGGAGCAAGCTGCGCATTGAAAATGTCCCAGTTAGGTTATAAAGTTGTTGGAATTTCTGATGCAACCCTTTTAGTAACGTGTGAAGAAGGATTAGATGTCCAAAAGCTTATTGATCATAAGAATTTGTACGGAGAAATGGATAAAGACTTTTTTGAACCGCATTATAATGTAAGGTCAAACACGGAATGGCTCGATATAGATTGCGATATTTTAATTCCGTGCGCACTAGAGGATGTCATCCACAAATCTAATGCTAAAAGTGTAAAAGCAAGCTTAATTGTGGAAGCGGCAAACATTCCCCTTTCTTCTGAGGGAGACGAAATCATAAAACAAAGAGGAATTGATGTTGTCAATGATTTCGTTGCCAACCTGGGGGCGATAAGATTTTATGAAGTGGTTATTTTCGGACTAGTTAAACCAAATCCGCAAGCTGTAGTTGATGATATTGAAAAACTTTGTAGGAAAAATACGTATCAGTTGTTTACAGAAGCAAAAAACCAAAATAAATATCAAAGAGAAGTAGCTTATGAAATATTTAAACCGACAATCAGCGACTTGCTAGAATATGCAGAACCCTCCGAAGCGTTACCTGCACAATAATGTGGTTTAATTTCAGAATAATGGGAACTCTCGTTATCTTGTGTTAATCATAAAAGTGTATAGAGCAGTTTATCGATTAGAAACGGGGGGGAATTAATGCAAACAGGACATGAAAATCAGCCAAAAGAATTACAGCGTTCGATGAAGAGCAGACATTTATTTATGCTCTCCTTAGGTGGGGTTATTGGAACAGGTCTTTTCCTGGGATCAGGTTATGCGATCGGTGAAGCCGGACCCGCAGGAGCGATTATTGCCTATTTGTTCGGTGGTTTATTAATGTACTTGGCGATGATTTGTCTCGGTGAATTATCGGTAGTGATGCCGGTGTCCGGTTCCTTTCAGGTCCATGCAACGAAATTTATTGGACCCGCTACTGGATTTGTCATTGGATGGATTTACTGGCTGAGTTGGGCTCTTTACGTAGGCTTAGAATTTGTAGCAGCTGGTTTGCTTATGACTAGATGGTTTCCTGATATACCAGTATGGGTATGGTGTATGATATTTACCGTACTTTTGTTCACTATAAATGCCTTAACAACGAGAAGTTTTGCTGAGACTGAGTATTGGTTCTCAGGGATTAAAGTACTTGCTGTTATTCTGTTCATAATTATCGGTGCGGCAGCGATGTTTGGATTGATTCGTATGGATGCACAACCTGCTCCGTTTTTTTCTAATTTTATGGGTGATGGACTATTTCCTACAGGATTCACGGGTGTGTTTATATCGATGATGACGGTCGTATACGCATTTCAGGGATCAGAAATCATGGGGGTTGCAGCAGGCGAGACGGAAAACCCCCAACAAAGTATTCCGAGAGCGATTCGAAACATCGTAATACGTGTGCTGCTTTTCTATGTTCTAGCAATCTTTATCTTGTCGGCTATCGTTCCGTGGCAAGAAGTTGGGGTGCTGGAAAGCCCATTTGTTACCGTGTTTGAAATGGTAGGTATTCCTTATGCCGCTGACATTATGAATTTCGTAATTTTGACGGCGGTCCTCTCTGTAGGGAACACGGGTCTGTTTGCTTGTACAAGGGTCCTTTTCTCCCTTTCTCAAAACGGAATGGCGCATCCTTCATTTGGAAAGCTAAATCGGCGCGGTGTACCTATTAATGCCTTACTCGTCACCTTGGTCTTTGCCTTGCTGTCGTTACTTACAAGTGTAGTAGCAGAAGAAACGCTATTTGTGGTGTTACTTTCTATAAGCGGGGTTGGAGGTGTACTTACTTGGATGGCGATTGCGTTCGCACAGTACAGATTCCGTAAGCAGTATATCAGAGAAGGAGGAAAGGTTGAAGATCTGAAGTATAGAGTACCTTTCTTCCCGTTTGCCCCGATTCTCTGCATCCTTATGTGTCTAGGTATTTTCGTGTTCACCGCTTATGATTCGACACAGCGCACTTCGTTGTATTGGGGATTAGGTTTCGTCGCTGCTTGCTATATATTTTACTATTTTAGGTATACGAGAAGGAAGGTAGATGTGCCTACCTTTACAAATGAACAGCCTAATGATTTCGTTCAATAGAAATTATTCTTAATATGCCGACAAATGAAAACGTGCAACCATTCGAGTATACACGAATGGTGGAAGAATCTATTTTAGAAGTTTCCAGTAATAAGCAAATCTATCATCTAGAAGTAGAAAAATAGAATACGGGAGGAAATCATATGCGTTACTTAAATTATATTAATGGAAAATGGAAAGAACCAACTACAGGGGAGTATAGGGAAAATCTTAGTCCCCATAATGGAGAAAATTTAGGGGAATTTCCATCTAGTGCTGCGGCTGATTTACATGATGCAGTGGCAGCCGCAAAAAATTCATTTCCTGCTTGGAAAAAACTTTCGTTTCAGCAACGGGCTTCATATTTGCAGAAAGCAGCTGATATTTTGAAAATGAATGTGCAGGAAGTAGGTCAGGATTTGATAAAGGAAGAAGGGAAAACATTCTTGGAAGGGATGGGGGAAGCCAATCGTGCTGCTAGCATACTTGAATATTATGCTGCTGAAGCTCGGCAGCCACTTGGAGAAGTAATTCCTTCAGCGAATGCAAATACATTTTTGTACACTACTCGTACTCCGCTCGGTCCGGTGGGGTTGATTACACCATGGAACTTTCCAATTGCTATCCCTGTGTGGAAATTGGCGCCAGCCCTTATTTATGGAAATACAGTCGTGATTAAACCGGCTGATCTTACACCTAAGTCGGTCTATCATGTGATAAAAGCATTAGATGAAGCGGGTCTTCCGGCTGGTGTCATTAATTGTGTATTCGGAAGGGGTTCTGTCATTGGTGCTGAATTAGTGGAACATCCGGATGTGAAGGCTATATCTTTTACAGGTTCGAATCAAGTAGGTCAGCAAATTCAAAAACAAGCCATTGAACATGGGAAGAAAGTGCAAGTGGAAATGGGAGGGAAAAACCCGCTCGTCGTTCTCGCAGATGCTGATCTTGAAAAAGCAGTGGAAATCGCTGTAGGCGGAGCTTTTAAATCCACAGGGCAAAAATGCACAGCCACTAGCAGGGTGATTGTCGAAGAAGGAATTTACGAAGCATTCCGTGAACGTCTTGTCGCGCGTACGAAAGAATTAAAAGTGGGCGACCCGCTTAACGAAGAAACATATATCGGTCCCGCTGTATCTAGATCACAACGCGATGGCGTGCTTGAAATGATTGATGCAGGGAAATCAGAAGCAACGCTTTTGTGTGGAGGAGAGATTCCGACTGAAGAGGAATTGGCGAATGGTTTTTATGTCCAACCGGCTATCTTTGAAAATGTTCCTCAACATGCCCGCATTGCACGTGAAGAAATCTTTGGACCAGTCATCGCCCTTTTTAAGGCCGGAAATTATGAGGAAGCAGTTAAGATGGCGAATGATACAGATTATGGATTGAGCGCAGCAATTTGCACGAATAATTTAACGGCGGCTCAACGGTTTATTGAAGATGTCGAAGTGGGTCTTGTCCATGTCAATTCGGAAACAGCAGGAACCGAACCGCAAATGCCATTTGGCGGATGTAAAAATTCAAGTGCAGGCAGCCGTGAACAAGGGAAGAGTGCTGTTGAATTTTATACTGAAATCAAGACAGTATATATGGATCGGGTATAACTAGAAAATAAAAATTGTACTAAGCTGTTTTTTGAACTTTAAAATTAGATGATTATCAGGAGGGATTTTCAATATGAGTACGAAAGAAAATGTACAGTTTAGCCCAACACTACCTTATTCACGGTATGTCGATCCAGAGGTATTTAATGAAGAAAGAAATAAGATTTTTAGAAAAAGTTGGATATTGGTGGGGCATGCCAGCCAAGTCGAAAAAGTAGGCGATTTCTTGACATTAGATGTCGCTGGGGAGCCTATTATCGTTTCTCACGGTACTGATGGTGAACTGCGTGCTTTTTACAATATTTGTCCGCATCGCGGAATGAAAGTAGAACAATCTGATAAAGGAAATAAAAAAGTTTTACAATGTGGATACCATGGATGGACATTTAAATTAGATGGAAATGTTAATAGAGCTCCTAATTTTAAAACGAATGAACTGGGAGCACACAGCTGTATGAAATCCATTCGCTTAGAAGTTCAGAATGCTATGATTTTTGTCAATCTAGACAAAAATGCTCCTTCTCTGGCAGAAGCATATCAGGAATTTTTAGAGGAAATGAAAGAGTATCCCTTCTTTGATTCTCTAAAACTAGTTAGGGAAACTCGTCGAGTAGTTAAAGCTAATTGGAAAGCTGTTGTTGACAACTACCTTGAATGTGATCATTGTTCCATTGCTCATCCTGGCTTTGCAAAATCTTTTGATATATCGAACTTTTGCACAACGACACACGACAAATTTACCTATCAATATATGTCAGCAAGTAAGAATGCTGAAGGTGACCAAGCACGTTTTTATTGGATTTGGCCCAATATGATGATTAACGTTTATCCAGGAGACGGGAATGTGAATACCATTCAAGTAATTCCTGTTGATGCAGAGACGTCGCTAGGTATTTATCGTGATTACTCCCTCAATGAAAAAACAACAATAGAAAAAGAAGACTATTTTAAATTTGTTGATCAAGTACGGCAGGAAGATTTTGAACTGGTGGAAAAATTGCAAAAAGGATTAAATTCCCAGGCGTTTACAAATGGTATCTTTTCTCCAACAGAACATGCAGCAGTCTATTTTCATGAACTAATTGATAAGGCCCTCCATGACTAATTACTTTTCTGCTAATAGAAATACACAGCATTAAAAAGAAACGAGAATACAAAGAATTTGTGAATGCCAAGAAATTTTATTCAACCTTTTTTGGAATAGATCTATCGTAAAGTGGTCTTACCTTGTTAAGTAGACAGTTTAAAAGCCTAAGCAAACAACCAGTATGAATCGGTAGTCTACCGGAGCATACTGGTTGAGTTGTTTTTTTAACCTTATATTTTTTAAAAGCGCTAATCGTTTGTTGACTTATTTCAACGACCGATAAAGTTATAAAAATTTGCGAACTTCCATTTTATATTTATTCATTTTGGAAGGGTTGGTTCTTCCTTTGTTCCTCTTCTGCGAGAAACTCCAAAAAGACATTCATTGCAGATAGCGGCTGCTCATTTACCTTTTTATAGTAATTACTTTTCCTGGCATCGGTTAAATAGTTGCTTTCTTTCATTCTCTCCAGCATATATTTTTGGCTCATTTTCACTATTTCTTTTTGGTTGTGTTTGTTTTCCTTTAAAAGGGCAAATCCTATAGCACCCACTAATGCATATATTGCAAGGGCAATTTTAGAGATTGGATATGAGTCATTTTTAAATAGAAGAAAAAATAGATTTATGATGGAAAACCCTATCATCACGGTTGAAAAAAACCGTATTTCATATTTTTCTTCAATAATGGAGACAGTTTTGATTGAAGTTTTTCGATTTCGGCCTGCATGAAACGCGGTATATTATTTATCTTAATAATCATTGTGTCCTCCTTAATATGCATACTATGCGATTTGTATTGGTTACCTTTTGTTTAATTTCATGGTCTTTATCTTTACACCAACCTATTAAAGAAATCAGGAAAAGGAACCTAATTGTCTATATCTTATCGCTTAGTTCCTTATTTGTCATTTATTATACTTTAATAGTAAGTAATCAATATGGGTAATAAAGCAAAAAGAGATGATAGAAAGATATGATGTTCCTAAACTTTAAAAAAGAAGTCTTGTTATTATAAAAAAAATTTGTTAATATCATAAAATAACTTAATGACCGATTTGTTCAAACGGTCAGTTCGAGGTGATATATGTCAATTGACAGGAAAAAGTTAATATTAGAGGCTGCGACAAAGTCTTTTTCACTCTTTGGTTATAAAGCTACAACTATGGAACAAGTAGCGAAAATAGCAAATGTCGGCAAGGGGACCATCTATACTTTTTATGCCAATAAAGAGCAATTGTTTAAAGAAATTGTGTTACGAATGATTGAAGAAATGAAATATGAGGCTGAGCAGTCAATTAAACCAAACTTAACCTTTTATGAAAACCTGCATAGTGCACTATATCGAATCTTAGAATTCAGAAAGGAGCATCAATTATCACTGAAGCTATTTCAGGAAGAAAAAGAAATGGGAACGCCAGCAGTTTTACAAATGTTAAATGAATTAGAAATAGAAATCATTTCCTATATTAAGGGGAAAATTAAAATAGCTATCGAAAAGAAAGATATTTCTCCATGTAATCCTGAAATAACAGCTTTTATCATGTTGAAGATTTATTTAGCACTTATATTCGATTGGGAAAGAAATCATAAACCACTTGAAAAAGAAGAAATAGCAGAACTATTTCAGTTATATTTGTTTAACGGATTGGCTGTCACTCCTGATAGTCCTTATTATTTACAAAAAAATGACCAAATGAATTAATCGGTCAATTATTCTTAGGGGGAAATTCTTTGAAATCTAGTTTAATAAAACAGGAGTTACTTGGCCTGTTTAAAAATAAAAAACTGCTTATCCCAATTATCGCAATTCTATTTATTCCTATCTTGTATAGTGGTATGTTTTTATGGGCTTTTTGGGATCCGTATGATCGCCTAGAAGATTTACCAGTTGCCATTGTAAATAACGACACTGGTGCTAAGTTAGAGGGAGAAGAATTAAAACTCGGTGATGAATTTGTAGAAAAACTGAAGAAAAGTAAGGATTTTAATTTTCAGTTTGTTGATCGTAAAACGGGCTACAAAAACTTAGAGGATCAGAAATATTACTTACTAGTAGAAGTTCCAGAGAATTTTTCGAAAAACGCGACGACGTTAATGGATGATAAGCCGCAAAAACTTGAATTAAAGTATGTTCCAAATGAAAGCTTTAACTTCTTATCAGCTCAAATAGGAGAAACAGCTGTTCAAAAAATCCAAATGGCTCTAGCAGAAAAAGTAACTGAGACATATGCAGAAACGATGTTTGACATCATAACAGAAATGGGCGAAGGGTTTCAGTCAACGGATGAAGCAGCTGGGAAACTGAAAGATGGAATCCTGGACGTTGATAATGGTGTAAAAACTTTAGAAGAAAAATTAACATCATTAGCTGAGAAACAAGTTGAATTTACAGGTGGAACTAAGAAAGTTCAGGACGGTACCGTTGAGTTACAAAAAGGAGCACAATCACTTGCTGATGGTTTAGGGCAGTTATCTAACGCTCAAAATCAATTGATTGACGGAGCGAAAAAGGCAGAAGATGGGGCAGGAAGCCTTCAAGCAGGTATAGAAAAAGCTCATTCTGGCATTGGTACAGTTGAAGCGAAGATGAATGAGGTTGTTTCGGGTACTGAAAAAATCCATGATGGAAGTAAGCAGCTTACTGGTTACTTACAAAAGCTTGAAACAGGTGCAAATAGCGCAGCTAATGGGGCATCAGGATTGAAAGAAGGAGTTTCTACCCTTCAATCGCAATTAGAACCGTATATGGGAGCATTACCTGAAGAACAGCAAGCAGCTTTGAAGCAAGCATTTGCACAACTGTCAGAAGGTGCAACAAAGCTTGAAGCTGGGAATAAAGAGCTTGCAAGTTCTGCAGGTCAAATTGAAGCAGGTTCAGCTAGTCTTTCTGAAAATATTGCCACACTGAATAATGGGCAAAAAGCTCTTCAAACAGGTGTTTCTCAATTAAATGAAGGAGCAGTTCAATTAGCAACAGGGGCAGCTCAATTAAAAGAAGGTCAATCTCAATTAAGAGTAGGACTAGTAACTTTCGGTGAGAAATTATCAGAAGCAAAAACTGGTAGCCAAAACCTCGCTGCAGGTTCAACGACACTTGCAGATGGAGTCAATCAACTTACAGCAGGATCGGCAGCATTAGCTGATGGATCTAGTCAATTAGCTGATGGATCTAGTAAAATTGTAAGTGGAACAAGTAAGTTGGCAGAAGGGTCGACAGAGTTTAAGGATAAAATTAATAAAGCTGCAAAAGATTCTGCAGATATTAATGCTGGTGAAGAAACGTATAACATGGTTGCAGAACCTGTTAAGGTTGAAAAAGAGAGTATCAATAAAGTTCCAAATTACGGAACTGGTTTTGCCCCTTACTTCCTATCATTAGGTTTGTTCGTTGGTGCCCTATTACTTTCAATTGTCTTTCCATTAAGAGATCCGATTGGAATTCCGAAAAACGGGTTCACTTGGTTCTTAAGTAAATTTGGCATTATTGCTTCAGTAGGTATTATCCAAGCAATTATTGCCTCAGGATTAACTTTAGTACTGCTTGATATGGAAGTGAAAAGTGTACCGTTATTCGTAATATTCTCGATTATAACGAGTTTGGTATTCATTACATTGATTCAGTTGCTTGTAACAACAATGGGAGATCCAGGTCGTTTCATCGCGATAGTTATCTTGATCTTGCAGTTAACGACAAGTGCTGGAACATTCCCACTTGAATTGATACCAGAACCATTACAAATATTCAATAATTGGTTACCGATGACTTTCTCAGTAAGAGGATTTAAAGAAGTAATATCAAGTGGTAACTTTGGTTTAATGTGGCAAAACGTCTATGTTTTACTTGGCTTTACAATTGGTTTTATGATATTGACACTGCTTTACTTTGTCGTGAAGCATAAGAAAAGCTATTCAGGAGTAAGCGAAACTACTGAAAATTAAACACAAAAAAAGAACGATTCCTTTTAAAGGAATCGTTCTTTTTTGCTTGCAGTAGAAGAATAAAATCCATATTTAAATCTAGTACATAAATGAGATTCGTGCCCTCTAATCTCGATTAATTAGTAAATTTTCTTTTTATATATAGCTCCAAAGCTTTACCTATCTTTTACTCTGGTTTATTTCTGCATCCCAATTCCACCAGGGACAATACGCTAAAATGTAACGCAATCTAAAATAGTAGAAGGCGTTACATTTTTTTTCAATTGAATAGGAAAACTCTTTCGTCCATATACCTCACTTTTCTCGATTGCATCAGTAAATGGCTCCGGGAACGTGAGTGAAGTAAACTTTTTCACCAATTCCGTTAAGGCAATGTTAGCTTAAAAGGCGCAACGATACAGAAATGATTACCGTGTCCAAAAACAATATGAGGATTTAGATTACGGTGAATATCAAATTAATGAGCTCGTTCAAATACGTTTTCATCTTGATTAGCTGTTGCAAGTAGAGCTAATACAATTTGTTCTTTTTGTCAGAGTTTACCTCATATTAGAGTGGGCTAAAAACTAACATGATAAAAAATCTTCATCTTATTATTCTGATAGGCAACAAGTCTTTTTTTTATGGTAACATTGTCCTTATATGGTATGATAGATATGAGTGTGTTGGCTGTTGATAAACTTGGAAATAGGCTAATTATGTATTTTTCTGTATAAACTACGAGACTATTGTGGTGTTTTATTCATTTAAATCGAGTTTTCGTACGAATCAATATATAATTAGAAAGCGAGAAATTAGATTCAAAGATTAAGGAGGGACATAGAATGATGGAATGGGCGTTAGTCATTTTGTTTGGTGTAGCAGTTTTACTGTTCATTTTGTCGTTTATTAAAACGGATTCAATAAAAGTGGATAAACAATTAGAACAGTTTTCTAGTACTTTTGGAGATGAAGTAAATCAACTACAAGAAAAAATACGAAAAATCGAGATAGATGCTGAAATTACAGCACAAGAGACAGGCATTTTTGCAGGTTCTTCTGAACAGCGGCTCTTGTTACGTGAGGTTCTCGACTTACATAAGCGCGGGTATTCATTTGAAAGCATCGCATTGAAAACACAACAGTCAGAAAATGAGATAGAACGCTTGCTTACTCCTTACATAAAAACAAATAATGAAAGGAGTAATGTTGCCAATGACATCTAAATCAATGCGCAGCTTTGCAGGAGGTCTTATTGTTGCGGCGGGTTTGTGCGGTGCAGTATACTTCTTTGGTCCCAGTGAAGCGACCGGAACACAGACTTCAGAGAAGTTGTCAGAAGATGATATGAAAGATTTGCTATCTTCTGAAGGATATGTCATACATTCAGAAAAAGAGTGGGAAGATCAGATTGCTGAAACGAAATCCATTAAAGATAAAGCGAAAACAGAAACAACAGAAAAGGTCGTATACCGTACAGTTCTAAAAGTGTCTAAAGGTTCGACAAGTATTGACGTTGGTAAAACCCTTCAACGAGCAAAAGTCATTAAGAATGCAAAGGATTTTTCTGATGAAGTTGAAAAGAAAGGTAAGGCCAACGGATTACGTCCTGGAACATATGTGGTAGATAGTGAGATGACGACAGAAAAAATTATCTCTACCATTTTTAAATGAACAAATTTTAAATGCAATATTTTCACAAAAAACGACTATTTTATAAAGATAGTCGTTTCAGTTTGTAGACAAAAGGGGTTCGGAATGTTTTAATTCCGGACCCCTTTTGAAATTCCCTTTGAATTTTGCTCAAGATTAAGAGATTGGGCCTCTACGAGCCCACTTTATTAAGCCATTCTTGGACCTTGCCATGTCCAATTGGCTATCTTCTTTAAATTCATGGCAGCGAAAGTAAGCATCGCCTGCATCGACAATTTTTTAAGTCCCCTTAAAGTAGTCCAACGCATACCATGCTTTTCTTTTGCATCTGCGAATACACGCTCTATTGTTTCTTTACGTTTCGCATATATAGGTTTTACATCCTTGTGATGACGCAGATGATCTGCTTCTTCCATATAATTTTGCCAGATATGGCGTGTCACCACTTTTTGATGGTCTTTGCTTACTGTACACTGTGATAAAAATGAGCATGTCGCACAAGTGTGTTTGGGTGATTTGTACTCGCGATAGCCCTCTTTATTTGTTGTTGAGTACTTTAAAATCTCGCCCGATGGGCAGAGATAACAATCAAAATGTTCATCGTAAACATAGTCATGCTTGCGAAAGAACCCTTCTTTTGTTCGTGGACGTGTATAGGGTAAAGCTGGTGTGATTTCTTTCCCAAAAAGGTAGCTTGTAATGGCTGGTGTTTTGTAAGCTGCATCTGCGGCAACAGCTTCAGGTTTTCCAACTTTCTCAATCACTTGTTCAACAAGAGGCTCTAAGATATGACTATCATGCGTATTTCCCGGTGTTACAATCGTCCCCAGCACAAAACCGTTGCGGTCCGCAGCCGCATGAAATGAATAGGCAAACTGTTTTGTTCGTTCATCTTTTACATAGTAGCCACTCTCAGGGTCAGTTGTACTTTCTTTAATTTCTTTGGTTTCTTCTTTATCAAATTTATCCGGTGGAAAAGGCTTCTTTCCATTGTTTTCACGATCTTGATTTATTTCTTCTTGAAGGCGTCCTTGATATGCTCGTGTTTCCTTACGAACGATTTTCTTTTCGAATTTTCGCTTATTCGCACTGGCTTTCACATGTGTTGAATCAACGAATACGTGCTCTGCACTTATTAACTTTCTTTCTGAAGCTGTCATTAAGATACGATAAAAAATCCGTTCAAACAGGTCTGTATCTTTAAAGCGACGCTCATAATTTTTCCCGAACGTTGAGAAGTGAGGTACTTTATCATGGAAACCGTAACCTAAAAACCAACGGTAAGCCATATTCGTTTCAACTTCTTCAATCGTTTTACGCATCGAACGAATACCGAAGGTATATTGAATGAATGTCAATTTAACTAAAATAACTGGATCAATACTTGGGCGCCCTATCTCTGAATACATATCTTTCACCAAGTCATAAATGAAAGTGAAGTCAATGGCTCCCTCAATTTTACGAACCAAATGGTTCGCTGGCACCAGTTGATCCAAAGTAATCATTTCAAGTTGATCTCGCTGAATAGAATTATGTTTCGAAAGCATCGTCATCACCTCAAGTTTTAATACTTCTATATTAAAACAAAAAGGACTGTAGGCAAAAGTGGTTATATCTAATTGTTAAAACAAAGTTGATTGGAACGGAAGGTGCGAGACTCCTGCGGGAAATGCGTGTCCAAGGGAGACCCCACAGGCGCAAAGGCGCCGAGGAGGCTCCCTGACCGCCCGCAGAAAGCGAGTGCCTGGAGTGGAAATCAACGTCGAATTTTTACAACCCCTCAAAAAACTGTAGACAAACTCGATTTTCATCGAGTTTGTCTACAGTCTGAAACGACTATTTTATAAAGATAGTCGTTTTTTATATTCCACTATAATAATATCCAGGTAAATAATTGGAATCAATATTAGGTATTTCCACTTGAATGCGAAAAGGGAGGTTGCTGCAGCACCCTTTATCTAGGGGATCTAATGGGTCAGGATACTTGAAGAAGGTAATGCATATATTCTGAATGATTTAAATGTTTATTCTTTTTATTAAAGAGGCTTGATAAAATGAAGAAATACTTTAAACAATGAGAGGAGAAAAATATGCAGAGCGTAGTTGATAAAATAAATAATTGGATAATTAAGGTCCCGAATGAGTTCAGTGGGATGTCTGAATTAGAGGTGTCACAAAGACCTATGCCAGATAAATGGTCAAAAAAGAGATTTTGGGCCATTTATGTGATTCTGCTATTAATAATCTTGAAAGATTTATCAAAATTCAATATGAAGAACAACCATTTGCCCTTACCCCATATAATCAAGATCAGTGGGTGGATATACAGGATTATCAAGATATATCAATTGAAGAAATAATAAATCTATGGTGTGGCTTAAATAAAAAAATAATAAAAATTATTGCTAAGACGCCTTATGAAAAATTAGCGTATCAATGTGATATTGGTAATAATCAAATGAAGACTCTCGAGTGGCTTATTCAAGACTATCTTGAACATATGGAACACCATTTAAAAAATCAGGTTTTCAATTAAAGAACGATTCTTAATAATTCAACCTATATAGTTAACCCTCTTTGTAGGTGCAAGAGGGTTTTTTACGCAATAATTTGTTGTATTAAAGGGCGTGATAATTAAAGTACCGTTTTTTCTTATTCAAATAATGGAAGGATAATTGAATATAAAAGCATTAGGTGCTCCTTTAAAATAGGACATGTGTGACGACATTTCCTGCTCTAATATTCCCATTCTTCTTTCGATTCTAGAAAAGAATCGACTGATTCATCCAATAATCTTTCCCGATTTGGGTCTTCATTGACATCTGTATCCACTTCCATTGCTTGTTTAAGTATGTCGTATGTATCAATCTTTTTATTTAATCGATTAACTTGATTTTTATGTGGGACTGGATTAAGGCTATTATTTTCTTGATTTGGCATATATTCTCCTTTTTTAACAGGTATTTTATATTAGTATGAACAATTGATCCAAAATAAAATCCAATACTTTTTTAGATGGATTATATTTCATCTTCTTTCACGAACTAGTTCCTGAATCAATGAGAAAAGATTCATTAACAATCGGAGCTGTATATGTGGCAGCTTTTTCTTATTGTGCTAATTTGGCAGGTTAGCATTCCTATAGATCGTTATTTTTCGACTTTGAAAAAAATAGGGCTCCTTAGTAAGGTATGAGTATAATCTAACTCAAAACTAAGGAGGAATTCTATGTGATTTTCCTGTTTATGAAGATGGCGAATTCTATTTTGTAAAAAAATAAGTGAACGTGGAAGAGGTACCAGCATCCAATCAATATTCAAAGGAAATCCGCGACCTTTTACAAAAAAAAACACGGCAGGATGAAAGATTATAAGTTCATACCAAATATTCATCAAACGGGCAATAAAGCTCAATAAGACGTTTGTTAAAACTTTTTTTAAAGAATTGAATTTTTCATAAAGATATTACCTCCCTAATGAAGAGGTGTTTATAAAATGGGGAAGATGGAAATACCAACTGATGGAGAGGTTGCTATTGGCCCGCGTAAATCAAAATGGATTGAATGAAGGGTTCATTTTGTATACCGTTGTGGGAGGTACCTGTTATTTTACAGTATAAGGGAGGAAAAACATTGAAAATTTTTCGTTTATATGTAGTTGGATTCATTTTCGGAACGCTCTTTTTGGCTGGATGCAATAATACAGTCGAACCGGAAGAAACTGGGAGTACGCCAAAACAACAATTAGAGGAAGCAAATCCAGTTACTAATATGAAAGAAAATAATGGGACAAACAAGGCTATTAAAAATGGAGTCAATACTGTACTTAAATCGATAAGTACCTTGGATCAAGAAGTAAATGCGAGGGCTGACTCAGCTAAAATTCAGGAAATTGGCAAAGAAATTAGTTCTAGCTGGGATACGATTGAAAAGCAAGTAGAAGATCAGTACCCCGATTGGTATGAGAGAATTGAGAAAAACCTTTATCCTTTAATTGGTGAATCTGGAAACCCGGTTAAAAACGTAGAAAAAATCAAACAGTTCTCTAAAGCAACAAAAGCAGATTTGCAGTCCTTTATGGAAGACGTGAATAGGTAATTTCTAATATCAGGCTTATTTCCAAAGGAGAATTTATTTGCTATTTGGAAGTAAGTCCTTTTTTTATTGAAGGAATAAATATACGTAGTATATGAATAAGAAGGATGATCTTGTTCTCAATAGAAGTTCGGTATCCGGATAATGAGTTTTAAAGATTGTAGGTGAGGACTGGATTATTTTAATCATTACTTTCTTTTTCTCCATTATCTTAGCGGGAATCATCAGATCATCATCTGGTGTATTCATAGTTCCGTCCATTCTTTGACCTTTGCAAAAAGTATCATAATAAAACGGTTATTTTCGATGTTTACTTATGGAAATCTTAATGAAAATTCCCCTAAGATATATCATCGAAGGGGAATATGAAACATCACATCTAACTATTTTACATTTTTTATAGGATGCTTTCTTCTTAATTCAATGATTTAGAAGGAGGGAAGGTTATGTTTCCAAGAATGACATCATTTTTAGCACCGGTAGCCTTAGGAACGTTACTAGGGTTACCATGAAAAGTCTCATTTGCAAGGAGAGCAAATGCCACAGCTTCTTTTGCTTCAGAAGAGTATCCCAATTCTTCTTGAGTCAAGACTTGAATAGAATTTCCAAGTAATGACTGGATCATTTCCAATAACGTTTTATTGTAGCTGCCACCACCACCAATAATTACTTCTTCTATTTTGGTTATTGGAAAGATGTAAGCGCGATAGTTCTCCACAATAGATTTTGCTGTAAACATCGTTACAGTTGCTAAAATATCTTGGCTGGGAAGTGATTCAAACATTTTTAATAGCTTTACTACATATTGCCTACCAAACAATTCTCTACCTGTTGATTTTGGTGGAGGGCTCATAATATATGGGTGGCTGAAACAATATGATAAAAGCTCTTCATTAATTAGTCCTTGTTTAGCGATTTTACCACCTTCATCATATCTTAAATTAAAAAGTTGGCGGCATACTTCATCAATAATCATATTTCCAGGTCCTGTATCAAAAGCATACATGTCATTCAGAGAAGCTTGCTTGGGTAAAACAGTTACATTTCCAATGCCTCCTATATTTTGAAGCAATCTTCCCTTCGTTTCACTTCTATAAAGAATATATTCAGTAAAAGGAACGAGAGGAGCTCCTTGTCCTCCTGCAGCCATGTCCATCGTACGAAAATTAGATATTACAATTGTGTTTGTATCGTGGGCAATTACTGCAGGTTCCCCAATTTGTAAAGTTGAAGGTACCCAGTTTTGTTCTTGCAAAGGCTGATGGTAAATAGTTTGTCCGTGGGATCCTATAAGATCCAACTGTTCAATAGGGAGTCCAGCTTTCTCGCAAACTTCCTTTGTTGCATCTGAAAATAATTTTCCTAGCTTAAAATTCAAACTACAAATTAACTGCACATTTGATGTTTCTACAGACAAAGACTGCATAATTTCTTTTTCAATATCTTTTGGAAAAGGATATGTTATGAACTCAATCATTTCTATTTCAGTTTTTAGTCCAGTATTATTCACACGAACAAGTGCTGCATCAATTCCATCTAATGATGTTCCAGACATTAATCCTACTATGTACATTGTCATTCCACCTACTTTTAATTGTCTATTAAAATCCTAGTTAATCAATAATTTTCAAGAATAAAATTATACTAAAGTTGAGGCCCCTTCTAGCATGGTTTTAAATGTATAAATTTCGTCTTTTGTAATGTCCTCAAGGATTTATACTTATTCTAAAACGCTTACAAGATTTTTTTTCATTTATTTCACACTTAAAATATATTTTGATGATTATTTTATTCTTATTTTAATCTGTTTTGTTTGTTTGCTTTCATTGTGAGTACGGTCTAAGGCAGTCACAACATATGTGTAAGTCTTTCCTTTTTGTACAGTGTGATCAATAAATAATTGACTTTTCTTTTCTTTATGAACTGTAGCCAGTAAGTTCGTTGAATCTTCTATGTTTCCTTTTTTCTTCCCATCAAAACGATAAATTGCATAATATGATGCATCTGAATGCTTGTGATCTTGAATTTCAAATTGGATTCCAGCACCTGTTTGTTTTGACCTGCTAACATTTGGAGCCTTTGGAGCATTATTATCTATCCAAGGCATTGGTGGAACTAATGCGGGATATTTATAAATGTCGTTGCTTAAACGATCTGCTACTCCAAGGGGATTTTTACGTAAATCTTTTGCACTGAAATGCATGCTTCCATCAAATTCTTTATATGTTCGATTTAATTTTAACTGGTTTGGCATTTCTTCTGGATTAAACCAGTTTTGTACACCGTTAGACTCTGTATTTATTTTATAATCAGCTTGTCCAATATAGAGCTGAACATTTTTACCTTTGACTTCTTTTGTCCACCAATTAAGTAGCTTTGCATAGTCAGCTACTGGCAATCCAATATTCCAATATAATTGTGGGGCAATATAATCAATGTATCCATTATTAATCCATGTTCTTGTATCCGCATATAAATCATCGTAATTTGTTTGTCCAGCAGCAGTGTCAGATCCAGTGGGATCTACTGCTTTGTTACGCCAAACTCCAAATGGACTAATACCAAACTTCACATATGATTTTTCTGCTTTGATTTCTTCATTAATATGCTTAACAAGATTGTTTACATTATCCCTCCGCCAATCTTCTACATTTGTAAATTTACTTGCACCATATTTTTTGTATGAAGCTTGATCAGGGAAAGGGACACCCTCAATTTTATAAGGGTAGAAATAATCGTCCATGTGAACTGCATCTATATCATAATTCTCAACAACTTCCATAATACCGTCAATCACAAATTGCTGTACCTCAGGAATACCCGGGTTAAAGTACAATTGTTGTCCATATGGTATGACCCAATCTGGGTGCTCTCTAGCAGGATGAGATTCTGGTAGTTTATCAAGGTCTGAGAGTTCAGCCGTTTTTCCTAAAGGCATAGTAATACGATACGGGTTGAACCAGGCGTGAAATTCCATATTTCGTTTGTGGGCTTCTTCAATCATGAATGAAAGAGGATTGTATCCTGGATTTTTCCCCTGAACTCCTGTTAAATATTGTGACCAAAGACCATATTCAGAAGGATAAAAAGCATCAGCAGTGGGTTTGATTTGCATAACGACAGCGTTCATACCCATTGCTTTTTGTTCATCCAAATATTTTATAAATTCTTCTTTCTGAGTTGAAACTGATAAACCGGGCTTTGAGGGCCAGTCAATGTTTAACACACTTGCAATCCAAGTTGCGCGCAGTTCCTGTTTTATATAAGCCGTTTGTTGAGGGATAGACTCGGATTCTGCACTTACAATCAAATTAGATGGCAGGAGAAGCGATCCCCCCACAAAAGCAGCTATTGCCAATGAACCTAATTTTCTCTTTGAAATTCTTTCATTCATCAATAGTACAACCTCATTTCTTAATATTTATTTATATATGATCATTTGTAAGCGGTAACAAATGATGAATATACTTACTTGTCATCTAAATGAATAGAGGATAATTTCTAAACTATAAAAAGGTCATTTAAAAATACAAAGGTTTGATTAATGAAATAGCTAGTAGCTTTTAGGATAGAACAACATATTTAGTAGAATATTAAAAATTATTAATTTATATTATGTTTATTTTAAAATTAATTTTTAGAAAAGTATACACATTATTGAAATTAATTTTTAATAGTGTTATATTCTCTATAGATTAAGAAATTTCGAAACTTTCACTAATGATAAAAAAGGATGATATGTATGCTAGAGCATTTAACGACAGAGTGTCGTAATGAAAAGACTATGTGCTTAGATGAAATGAAAACGATTGAATTTTTAGAGGTGATGAACGATGAAGACATAAAAGTTGCTCATTGTGTAAAAAAAGAACTTCCGCAAATTTCAAAAGCTGTGGAGATGATCGTTGCAGCAATGAATAAGAACGGAAGATTAATCTACATGGGTGCTGGAACAAGTGGACGAATTGGTTTATTGGATGCCGTAGAATGCCCGCCAACATTTAATACTGCTCCTAGTGAAGTAGTAGGTCTGATTGCTGGAGGAGAAAGCGCATTCATTAAAGCAGTTGAAGGTGCTGAAGACAGTTTTGAATTAGGTCCTGAAGATTTAAAGAAGATTCAATTAACAAACAAAGACGTTGTAGTAGGCATTGCGGCTAGTGGACGCACTCCATATGTTATTGCCGGTTTGGAATATGCCAATCAAGTTGGAGCAGGAACAGTATCGATAAGCTGCAACAAAGGTTCAGAGATAGGGAAAATTGCCAATGTTGCTATTGAAGTTGTAAACGGGCCTGAAGTACTGACTGGTTCTACACGGTTAAAAGCTGGAACATCGCAAAAGTTAGTATGCAACATGCTTTCTACAGCTTCAATGGTGGGAGTTGGAAAAGTTTATGGGAATTTAATGGTAGATTTACAACTGACTAATGAAAAGCTAGTTGAACGTGCAAAACGTATTATTATGGACGCTACTGACTGCAGTTATGAAGTTGCAAATAAATTTTTAGAAAAGGCACATTCCCAGCCCAAAATTGCAATTGTCATGATTTTAACGAATGTTTCATATGAAGAAGCATCAAATCGTTTAAAAATGGCACAAGGATTCATAAGAAAAGCTATTTAAAGCTTTTTTATAAAAAAATAATAGGAGGAACAAAAAATGAGAGTATTATTCGTATGTTCAGGTGGAATGTCAAGTGCAATTGTTGTAAACGCTTTAAAAAAAGAAGGGGAAAAACAGGGTGTAAATATAGATGTATTAGCAGTTGGCACTCAAGAATTTGATTCAGAGGTTCGAAACGGTTGGGATGTTGCAATGGTAGCTCCTCAAGTCAAACATCGTTTTGATGGCTTTAAGGCTTCTGCGGATGAAGCTGGAGTCCCATGTCAAGTCATTCCAGCTCAAGCATACAGTCCACTTGGTGGCCCTACGCTATTAAAACTAATAACCGAACTAGTAAAAAAATAATCTAACAAGTATGTCTTAACTATTAAAAATTAAAAGGGGATAACACGAATGGACAAGTTTGTTGCTTTTTTAGAAAACAATCTTTCAACACCCATGGCTAAATTGTCTGAACAAAAACATTTACGCGCAATTCGTGATGGTGTGGTTTCTGCTTTACCATTCATCATCTTTGGGAGTTTATTCCTTATCATTGCATTTCCACCAGTTGCGAGCAGACACTGCATTAGGTGAATGGGCGGCAAAACATATAGCTGAAATTTTAATACCATATCGATTAACGATGTTTATTATGACGCTATATATTACTTTTGGTATAGGGTACAGTTTATCTCAAAGCTATAAATTGGATCCACTATCAGGAGGTTTACTATCATTAGCGGCCTTTTTGTTCACAATAGGTGTAAAAATGATGGATGGTGTAGGGTTTGTTTTGCCAATGACAAATCTCGGAGGCCATGGCCTTTTTGTAGGAATGCTTGTATCCATTTTTGCTGTTGAAACTTTACGTCTATGTAAGACCAAAAATATTACAATAAATATGCCGGATTCTGTTCCAACTTCAGTAGCCCGATCATTTGAAGCATTAATACCGGTTACAATTGTTCTGCTTGTTATGACCTTAATTACAGTCGTGTTTGCTGTTGATTTACATTCACTTGTTGATAAAGCGGTTGCACCACTTATTAGTGCAGGCGATACATTGCCAGGTGTATTAATCCCAGTGTTTTTGATTACATTCTTCTGGTCATTTGGTATTCATGGCGTATCAGTAGTAGGTGCCGTTGCTCGTCCAGTTTGGGAAGTTTACTTAGCTAATAACTCAGCAGCAGTCGCAGCTGGGACGGCAATTCCTCACGTAGCTCCTGAAACATTCTTCCAATGGTTTATTTGGATTGGTGGGTCTGGTGCAACCTTGGGGTTAGTAATTGCTATGCTCTTAACTGCAAAATCTACTTATAGTAAAGCCATGGGGAAAGCAACAATTGTTCCAAGCATTTTTAACATCAATGAACCAGTTATCTTTGGGATGCCAATTGTATTAAACCCAATATTGATTATTCCATTTATAATAACACCACTAATTGGTGCGACACTTGCATATATAGCAACGTCTATTGGGCTAGTAAACCCCACATATGTAATGGTTCCCTGGACATTACCAGCGCCAATAGGTGCCTATCTTTCAACAGGCGGTGATTGGAGAGCAATTATTCTCGTGCTGGTGAATTTAACAATCTCAGTTGTTATTTATCTGCCATTCTTTAAAATGTACGATAAAAAGCTTTTGGCACAGGAAAACATGGTAGAAACAACAGATAATAAAAATATCGCTTTATAAGGAATATCTGAAAGGGAGTTTGGGACTAAAAGCTCCAAACTCCTTTTAATATAATAGAGAGAGGGAGAATAAACATGAATTCAACAACCAGAATTCACTTTTTTAGTTACAAAAGTGCCTTTCTATTTTTTAGTTTTATTCTTGTTTTTAATTTTATCTTTAACACATTAATGAATGCCTTTGGGATAGATAAACAATTATCACTGTACTTAGGAAATACCTTTGCCATAAGCGCAGGATTGACGATTGTTATTATTTTGGTTGAAGGTAAGTTTAAAAACAAGAAACAAGCGACACTTTTGTTCTTGTCTTTATTAGCAGTAAGCGCACTGGTTTGTTATGCAATTATCTATGCGTAAATGAAAAATTGCAGGCTTTTTTTGTTAAATAAATGCTTACTATGAGGTGTTAGGAAAATGGAAATGAAAAAAGGATTAAAAATTGCCACAATTGGAGGCGGCTCTAGTTATACACCAGAATTAATAGAAGGTTTTATTAAACGTTTTGATGAGTTACCTATTAGAGAACTTTGGTTAGTGGATATTGAAGCAGGAAGAGAAAAACTTGAGATTGTAGGAACCTTAGCAAGGAGAATGGTAGAAAAAGCAGGAGTTCCAATGGAAATTCATCTAACATTAGACCGCCGTCAAGCATTGCATAATGCTGATTTTGTCACAACGCAAATGAGAGTTGGTTTACTTGATGCACGAGTCAAAGACGAGCGTATCCCATTAGAATTAGGATTAATTGGTCAAGAAACCAATGGTGCAGGTGGTTTGTTTAAGGCACTACGAACCATACCTGTTCTTCTAGAAATCGCAGAAGAAATGCAAGAGCTTTGCCCCAATGCATGGTTAATTAACTTCACAAACCCAGCTGGAATGGTAACGGAAGCTCTTCTCCGTTACAGCAAGCATAAAAAGGTAATTGGGGTATGCAATGTCCCATTTAATATGCATATGTCTATTTCTAAAATGTTGGGTGTTGAAATGGAGAGAGTACACATAGATTTCGCTGGGTTAAATCATATGGTATTCGGGATGCATGTGTTCGTTGATGATCAAGAAGTAACAGATAAAGTGCTTGAAATGCTGGGTAATCCAGAAATTCAGATGACGATGAAGAATATTGCTCCTCTGGCTTGGAACCGAAGATTTTTGAAATCATTAGGAGTTGTACCTTGTCCTTACCATCGCTATTATTACAAAACACAAACTATTTTAGATGATGAGTTAGAAGCATTCAAATCAGGAGAAACTCGAGCTGAAATTGTGAAAAAATTAGAAGTAGGTTTGTTTGACCTATACAAAGATGAAACTCTTGACATCAAGCCTCCACAATTAGAGCAACGCGGCGGTGCTTACTATAGCGATGCAGCGTGTAATGTAATTTCTTCTATTTATAATGATAAAAAAGACATTCAAGTTTTAAATGTACAAAACAAAGGATCGCTTACTGAAATTGATTATGATTCAGCAGTCGAAGTAAGCTGTATCGTCACCAAAAATGGACCAATTCCTATGACAATGGGTAAATTACCCGTACAAGTACATGGCTTAATTCAACAAATTAAATCATTTGAAAGAATAGGTGCAGAAGCAGACAGTTACAGGTTCTTATGATAAAGCATTATTAGCTTTAACTATTAACCCCCTTATTCCAAGTGATGATCTAGCTGAATTGGTTTTACAAAAACTGTTAAAAGCGCATGAAGAATACTTACCACAATTCTTCAATCAAAATGGTCTGCCTAACATTTAGTAAATTTTCTCCAGTAATTCAAACTGGAATACTATAATCCAATCTTTTTAATGAGAATATTACTTTCATAATATATTTAAATAGGAGTGTAATTATATGTCATCTGAAATTAACAATAACGAAATGGAAATTTTTGAAATAATATCACATAGTGGAAATGCGAGAGGATTAGCATTTGAAGCATTGGCAGAAGCGGAAGAATTTAATTTTGAAAAAGCTGTAGACCTAATTAAACAAGCTGAGGAAGAATTAAATTTGGCCCATAAGACACAAACCAAGTTAATTCAAGCTGAATTGAATGGAGTTCCCAGTGAAAAAACTTTATTAATGATTCATGCTCAGGATCACTTAATGACGGCAATGAGTGAACAAAAACTAATTGAACATATGATTCGTATTATAAAAAAACTAGCCCCACAACAGTAAAAAAATAGAGGTGATTAAACTATGGGGAAACTTGGTATTTCTATCTATCCAGAACATTCAACCGTTGATAAAGACATAGAATACATTGCGCTTGCACACAAATATGGATTCAGAAAAATTTTTACTTGCTTGCTTTCAGTTGAAGGCGATAAAGAGAAGATTTTAAAAGAATTTAAAGAAACGATTTTGTTTGCAAATCAATTGAATATGGAAGTGATGGTCGATATTGCTCCTCGAGTATTTGGGGCGCTAGGTATATCTTATAATGATTTATCATTCTTTGCAGAGTTAGGTGCGTATGGAATTAGGCTAGACATGGGTTTTACAGGAAATGAAGAGTCCATTATGACACATAATCCATATGATTTAAAAATTGAAATAAACATGAGCAATGCAACAAAATATTTAGAAAATATCATGGATTACAAACCTAAAAAAGAAAATTTAGTTGGATCACATAACTTCTATCCTCATCGCTATGCAGGATTGAGCTATCCACATTTTATAAAATGCTGTGAACAATTCAAAAAGCATAATATTCACACGGCAGCTTTCATTAGCTCACATGCAGCGACGTATGGACCTTGGCCTATAACTGAAGGATTATGTACATTAGAAATGCACCGGGAATTACCCATTACTACACAAGCGAAGCACTTATTTGCAACTGGATTAATTGATGATGTAATTATTGCAAATGCCTACGCATCTGAAGATGAATTAAAACATCTTAGTATGTTAAACAGTGGCTTGATAACATTTAATGTTAATCTTCACGACACTATAACAGATTTAGAGAAAAAAATAGTATTGGAAGAATTTCATTTTTACCGTGGAGACGTATCTGATTATCTTATTCGCTCCACACAATCACGCGTAAAATATAAGAATGAAGATTTTAAACCAACATTCACCCCTGATATTAGACGTGGTGATATTTTAATTGAAAATGAGCTCTATGGACAATATAAAGGTGAATTGCAGATTGCATTGAAAGAAATGAAGAACTCAGGGAAAACAAATGTAGTTGGCCGATTAGCAGAAGAGGAAATTTTTCTGCTAGATCATTTGGAACCATGGGGGAAATTCCAATTCAATATTAATTAGAATCTTCAAAGAAGATAAAGGGAAGGAACAGTGATACTCCTTCCTTTTTTACTGAATAGGAGAATGATATGAGTTATATTATCGGTGTTGACGGTGGTGGCTCTAAAACCGAAGCAGTTGCTTATGATTTAGAGGGTAATAAATTAAGTGAAGGCAAATCGGGTTATGGAAATTTGCTTATAAATGAAAAACAAGCCATTGCTAACATTATTCAGGCAATTGAACAATGCGTAGCTCCTATTAATAATGGAAATTGTCACTACATTTGCTTAGGATTAGCAGGGTATGGAGGAGTTGAAAATCCACAGGGGATAAAAAGTGCATTAAGCAAGGCATTTAATACCCCATTTACAATTGTAAATGATGGAATTATTGCTCATGCTGCTTTACTAAAAGGAAAAGATGGCATTTTGACAATTTCAGGAACAGGTTCTGTAAGTATTGGAATTCATAATAGTATTGAGAAATTGGCTGGTGGCTGGGGACACATTCTTGGGGATGAAGGAAGCGGCTATTGGATTGCCATGCAGACTTTTATAAAAATGACGAAAGAAGAAGATGAGGGATTAAATTATAGCCATTTAACTAAGTTAATACTTACAAAACTTGGCTATCACAGTGTATTAGAACTGAAGAAATTTATTTATACCGCAACGAAAGCCGAGATTGCTGCATTTGTTCCACTAATTGTCCAACATGCAGAAACTGGCGATGATTTCTCGCAAAATATTCTTAGACAGGCAGGATATCACCTTTCTAAGAATAGCCTTGATGTTTGCAAGAAGTTGAATTTTAGTGAGAATGTTACAATTGCAATTAAAGGTAGTATATTGGCTAATATACCATTGGTGCAAAGCTCTTTTATTAATCATATTAAACTTGAAAAACCGGAAGTAAAACTAGTTTTAGAAGACGTATCTTCTACATTAGGTTGTTATTACATAGCATTGAAGCATATAAGTTAATTAAAGATCAAGGGAGAAAATAATATGCACGTTGAAAATGTTTTATTAAGAATTGAAAGTTTATTAAATCAATTGCCTAAATCAGAAAGAAAAATTGCACAATATATCTTAGAAAATCCAAAGGATATTATAAGAATGACTATACATGAATTAGCTTCTCAAGCCAATGCCAGCAGTTCGGCTGTAACAAGATTTTGTCGTTCTATAAAAGTTAACAGCTTTTCAGAACTAAAGGTATCTTTATCATCTCTTATTTCGCAACCAGAGAAAAAAGGTTTCTATGACATTGAACCTAATGAAACAATAGCGTCCATTAAAGATAAAATAGTTTCTAACTCTGTACAAGCTATACAAGAAACCGCACATTATTTGGATGAAGCCGTTCTAGACAATATAATTGAAACCATGAAAAGTGCAGATGTAATTTACGTCTATGGAATAGGAGCTTCATGGCTCATTGCTGAAGATATTACACAGAAATGGTTACGGTTAGGAAAGATTGTAAGTGCAAATCAAGACCCTCATATTACTGCCACAGCGCTTGCTGCATCATCAAAGAATACCGTTTTTTTCTGTATATCTAATAGTGGCGAAACTGAAGAAGTTCTGCAACTTGTTGATATTGCTAAAGCATATGGTATTAAAACAATTGGTTTATCGCGATTGGGGAACAATGGATTAACTAAAAAAGTCGATATGTCTTTACACCATGTACGTGCACCAGAGGCTAAATTTCGAAGCGCAGCAACAAGTTCCCTGTTTGCACAATTTCTAACGGTTAGTATTATTTTCTATGCGTATGTTTCAAAGTTCTATAATGAGAATAAAAATGAAATTGAACGTTCAAGAGAATCTGTATTAAAATTCACAAAAAGAAATCTAGATACTTTAGAAAAGTGAATCTAATCTGCCGAAATTTTTTATCGTGTGTTTTTTACTTTCAAAAAGCATTGGTAGGATCAGGAATGATTTTACGCTATTTTAGCTTGAGATGATCCCGATCAGGATGCCTTTTCAAAATTACATCACGATGAAAGGAAGATGTACGCTAAATGATCCAAAAGAATTCTCCGCTTCCGATTTATTATCAACTTGAAGAGGCGATTAAAGAAGCGATTCAAAACCATGAATTAGAGCCAGGCGAGATGATACCTTCAGAAAGAGAATACACTGAAAAATATGAAATAAGCAGGATGACGGTGAGACAAGCCATTTCTAATCTTGTGAATGAGGGTTATTTATACAGGCAGCGCGGAAAAGGAACATTCGTTGCCCACAATAAAATCGAGCAACCCCTGCAAGGATTAACAAGCTTTTCAGAGGATATGCGTTCAAGAGGACTTGAACCAAGTACACGTGTTATCAGTTTTACAGAGGTCAACGCAGATCATGATCTCGCTGCAAAGCTTGAGGTTGAAGCAGGAACTCCTATTTTCGAGCTGAAACGTGTAAGGCTTGCTGATCAGCAGCCGATGGCATATGAGATGCTATATATTTCAAAAGATCTTGCCCTGGGTCTAACGAAAGAAATAGCCGTAACCTCCATTTATAGCTATGTAGAAAAAACGTTTGGCCTGAAAATTCAGCATGGCAGACAGGTGATTGAAGCATCAATTGCTCAAAAAAAAGAGGCGGAAATGCTAGAGATAGCTGAAGGGGCCCCGGTATTGCTAATTGAACGAATAAGCACGCTTGATACAAAAAAACCACTTGAGGTTGTAAGATCCGTCTACCGTGCAGATCGATATAAATTCACAATGAATATGGAGCGACTATCATAATTAGTAAAAGGCGATAGAAGCAAAAAGTGAGAGGACTACGATATTAACAGGTATGTTGTCTTCACCTCTAATTGGGTACATTTAAATCCACGCTAATTCTTTTTAGTATTAAAAAGGATGATATGGACTCTAAGTAGTTATCCTAAAACGTACTTCTCAAAAAATAGTGTTAATTTGTTTTTGGGAAGTTTGGGAGTGAAAATACGACGAATTAAGTAGTTTGATAGTCAATCATATAACTTCCTATAACAACCAATTAAGGGGATACCCTTAATTATCAAAGGTGCCAGCTTTAGTACGGAACATGTGATAAAAAGTTGTTGTTTTTAATAGAAGAAACTCGTTGACGATAATCGCTTAATATTTTTCTTAAGCCTAATAAAATTTGTTAGTGAAAAATGAATAGGTACAATAATTTGTAAATGATATATTTGATTCCTGAAAACCAAATATAAAGAGGGCGATTCTATATTAAGAAGGATCGCCTTTTCGTGTGTCAGCATGTTAGTAATGATTGTTAAATAACCCGATCTGAGTGGACAGAAAAGTTAGAAAAACCGTAGTGTTTTCGTATTTCTTCCATATCATCTTGTGTAAGGGTATAGTCGTATGCTGATTCTCAATTGCTTAAAGTAGAAGGGATTGTCAAGAAATCCTTTCTTTTATCAGTTGCAAGTAGTTCCGTTGCTCTTATGTCCACAGGATAATCCCTCTATTCTAACCCCAAGGTTAAATTTTTTCTTAATCTCGATATAATACTAATCTACTAACACCCGTCATATCCGTAATTTCTTTGATGTTATATTGATGAGAAGTGTGTAGTTTTAAAGCACCTTCTACCATCTTATGGTCTTTGGAAGGTCTTCTTCTATATCGACCCATTCTTGCAGAGTGTAATCCTGATAGGGTAAGCTCACTGATAATATCCCGTTTTTTAGAAAATTTTAGAGAAGTGGCATTTACCTGACTCATCCTATTCATCCTTTTTAATTCCCTGAAAAAATACTTCTGCCTTTTCATGAAAAAATAAGAAGACCTAGCGCAGTCAATCGGTTGGAATTATCCCATTTTGAAATCGACCAAGTTCGGTCTGATGTGATATTTCAACAAAATATTTTAAGATGTTTAGGGATATTTCATACATATTTTAGAAAGTTTTAAGGTTTGTATGTTATTGTTCTTTTAGTTTCTTTGTAAATGGTAAATCTCCATGTTAAGCACAAGCTAGTGATAAGGTGTTTAATACACCATACTGAATAAAAAACAAAAATTCTAAGGAAAATTGTTTATATGGTGCCAAATATACTTTTAAGAAGCAGAGTGAAAAGTAAGTACTGAGGTGATTAACATGTCAATTAAAACGAGATTTCTGTTGTCTTACGTTGGAGTGATACTTTTTTCTATCACTTTATTGTTAGCGGCTGGGTTTTTAATTATTATTGCGATAACGGGCGATATAAAATCTATAGAGTATTTTTACAAAAAATCTTATGTCCAAAAACCATTGACTACAATAGAAGAAAGTGCGTTTCTCGATTTAAAGCTATTGGCTAAAAATAATCCTACACAGCTTCTAAACGAAGAGCAGCTGAAGAAAATTGAACAGAAGGATATCGAGATTGTCGTTAGAAAAGATACGAACATCGAGTATGCTTCCCCCTCTTTGGATAAGCAGGTATTGGTTAAGTCGCTTCCTGGATTTGAAGAAACAAACATCAATACGCGAGATACGATTAAAATCGAAGACTTTTTTTTCACGTATGTGAAGTTTGATTTTTATTTTTTGGATAAAAGCAAAGGAAGTATTTTTGTATTGAGAAAGGCGAGTTCCTATGCCGAGTTGGCTCGAGAGTTGTTTCCAATTTTATTTGGTCTATTGCTATTTTTGTTTATTATGATTATTGGGCTTTTAAACTATTTAGTTTCACGAAGCATCATCAAGCCCATCTCAGTTCTTAAAGAAGGTGCCAAACGAATAAAATCAGGAGATTTAAACTTTGAAATCAAAGCTACTTCGAATGATGAAATCGGACAATTAAATAGAACGTTTGATGAAATGAGAATAAAATTAAAAGAGTCCGTTACTATCCAGCTTCAGTATGAGGAAAATCGAAAAGAACTTCTATCAAATATTTCACATGATTTGAAAACGCCAATTACTTCGATTATTGGATATGTTGAGGGTATAAAAGACGGTGTAGCAAACACCCCGCAGAAAATGGAAAAGTATTTATCAACTGTATACTTAAAAGCTAAAGATATGGATTCATTGATAGATGAACTGTTCTTATTTTCTAAGCTGGATTTAAAAAAAGAACCATTCACTTTTGAAACTGTCGAACTGGATAAATATATGAGAGACTACGTAGACGAGCTTCATTTGGATTTACTTCAACAAGGGATCCAGATTGAACTTCATATTATGTATAAACTGATAAACGTGACAGCAGATAGAGAGAAATTAAAACGCGTATTGGCTAACCTGATCAGTAATTGTGTGAAGTATACGAATAAAGAAAAAAAGAACATTGCCATTTCTCTGCATGAAGGACCATATGATGTAGTCGTTCAAGTAGCAGATAACGGGCAAGGAATAGAACCATCTGCTTTACCTTACATTTTTGATCGCTTTTACCGTGCAGAACAATCAAGAAATTCTCAGACAGGCGGAAGTGGCTTAGGACTTGCGATTGCAAAACAAATTATTCACGAGCATGGAGGGGATATTTGGGCTACTAGCGAAATAGGAAAAGGCACAAGTGTCTTCTTTTCCCTAAAGAAAGGTGAGGAAATATGAAAAAAATATTACTTATTGAAGACGATGTTAGCATTGCAGAATTGCAGAGAGATTATTTAGAAATTAATGATTTTAGTGTCAATATTCAACATACAGGTGATGCTGGACTTCAACAGGCACTTCAAGAAAATAATGATTTAATTATTCTAGATATCATGCTTCCAGGAGTAAATGGATTTGAGATATGCAAACAAATACGTGCTGTCAAAGACATTCCAATTTTGCTTGTGTCCGCCAAAAATGAAGATATTGATAAAATTCGAGGTCTTGGTTTAGGGGCAGACGATTATATTACAAAGCCTTTTAGTCCAAATGAACTGGTTGCTAGAGTGAAAGCGCATTTAGCCCGTTATGAACGTTTAGCAGGAAGTCAAGCCAAAACAAATACAGTTTTCGTTCATGGAATTTCGATCGATAAGTCGGCGCGAAAAGTTCATGTTAATGGAGAGGAAATTCCGTTTACTACAAAGGAATTCGATTTGTTACTGTTTCTTGTGATGCACCCGAACCAAGTGTTGAGCAAAGAGCAACTTTATGAAAGAATTTGGGGGATGGAGTCAGCTGCGGATGTTTCAACTGTGACCGTCCATATCAGAAAATTACGTGAAAAAATCGAAAGAGATCCTGCACATCCAAAATTCTTGGAAACCGTTTGGGGAGCCGGATATCGCTTTAATGTTTAAATAATGTGTTTTGACCCGTCACATAGGTGGCGGGTATTTTTTATAAACATTAATAAATTTTATTAATAAGTTTATCTTTTTTTAAGAAATTGTTTAGAGGGAGTTTAGGATTAAGTACTAACATAATTTAAGACGGAATAAAAAAGTTTAACTGAAAATTTATAAGGGAGGAATATTTCATGGAACCTCAATAATTACTAGAATAAGACATTTTTCAGGCACATCAGAATGTACCTGAAAAAGGAGAACTTCCCTTTGGGGCTGTTATTGTACAAAACGGGAAAATCATTGCTATTGGTATTAATGATGCATTGGAAACAAGGAAACCGACAATTCACACCGAAATGAAAGCAATTCGGGAAGCGAATTTCTCTCCGTTTGAGAGATTTAAGCCAGTGGTGAACCTTGCCGTATGTGTCTTGGAGTGATCAGAAAGAAGGACGCTTTCATAATATTGAGATGAAAAGTGCATCTAGGCCTTTGATTTATGGGTCAAGAAAAACAGTGATAATAACAAATTTTAAAGGAACGTGTATTTTATGTGGAAGTGGCTGGCAGTAATCATAGGATGCATTCTCTTGCTTCAAGGGTGTGTCTCAGATGACAAGGAAGACCTGAAAATACAGGGAAAGGAGAGAGAAGGAGTGAATGAACAACTAATTCAAGCAGCAGAACGGAAAGAAACAGAAACGATAAGCAGGTTGATTGAGGTAGGTGCAGATATTAATACACAGGACTCCGAAGGGCGAACTGCCACTATGATTGCGACTTATAACAATGATGTTGAGACTGCAAAAATCCTAATTACAGCAGGTGCAGATGTTAATATCCAAGATGACATGAAAAACAATCCCTTCCTATATGCGGGTGCAGAAGGTTACCTTGAAATCCTGAAGCTTACAATTAATGCAGGTGTGGATCCCAAGATTACCAATCGTTATGGAGGAACTGCTTTGATCCCTGCTTCGGAACATGGCTATGTGAATGTGATAAAAGAACTTCTTACCAATACTGATATTGATATAAATCATGTTAATAACCTAGGTTGGACGGCTCTAATGGAGGCAATTATATTGAGTAATGGAGATGAAAAACAGCAGCAAACAGTACAATTACTGATAGATCATGGGGCAGATGTGAACATAGCTGATCATAATAATGTGACTCCTTTGCAACATGCCCGCGAGAAAGGCTTTAAAGAGATTGAACAGATTTTGACAAAAGAAGGGGCAAAATAACCAGATGTTCTAAGCCTTCCTACTGGTGAAATCAAACTGTTGCGTTTACCAGTAGGTCAAAATTTAACATCTTATACGACATATACCGTAATGTTTGATTGGGCAAAAATCAAAAATCCACGCTTTATTACTGAAGCGATTGCCTCACCTCCACTCAAGTCTGCAGAAGCAATCGACAACAAATCGTTCCAGATAACTTTTGATAAAGATCTCTGGGTATGGAGCTATTTCCGGTCGTAAAGTGGAATTAAAGGGTGATGACTGCAGAAATATAGAAGCTCAATACCGCTTCTCCCCCTGCAAAGGACCATATGGAATCGTTGATGTGTTAAACGATAATACATTTCAATCAGGCGTCAAATACTCAGTAGTAACTATGGGTAACTGGGCAAGCCCAGATACAGTCACTTTAACAGCAAAATAAGAAGAGAATCTATAAGAACTCAATAATATATCAAGTTGAAAAGAGGGATCCTATTCGTCCAGAGTTCCCTATTTTATGTAGTTTTCATAGTAAAAGAAATTAATAAATTTAATATTTTATTAAGAATTTTTTTATAGCCAGTTTAGATGTTACTTGTATTATAAATTTTATAACAAATAACAAAATAAAGGAGATAGAGAAAAATGAATATAAAAAAACGTATAGTACCAGCTGTATTAGTTGTATCTGTAATATCGTCTGGAATAGCGACATATAACCAAACATTAAACGTAGAGGCTTCAAGTAACCACCTAGTAGAACAAGAGAAGAAACAACAAGAAGCAAGGATTACGAACATAAACGTATTGAATACGATGACTTTACAGGTCACTTTTAATAAACCGTTAGTTGCAGAAGATGTGGATCCAAACAATTTGGAGAATATTAAGAAACAATTCGAATTTAATCATGGCATGAGCATAGTCAATGTACCACGTTTGAAAACAGGAGCAAAAAGCACATACATCGTGCCAGTTGAAATTCAAAAGGATGACACCAAATACTCAATAAGCTACAAAGGGCAACGAGTAAAAACCTTTGAAGGAACAGATGAGAAAATAAATATTCGTAACACCCAACAAGTAACAAATGACACATTTGAATTGGAATCATTTTTAGAGGATGGTGTAACAGACTACGCAAATATTATCGAAGCGTATCGGGCAGGTCGAGGTGATTTAGCATTTGAATTAGATAACAGAAACAAAGACGAAAATGGGAAACGTTTCGAAATTATTTCGTCCTTACGTGATCGTGTTGTAACGATTACAGGCAGAAACGGAGAACGTTTTGTTGCGAATTACGTTCCTTTTACACAAGCAACAGATGGAAGACAAGCTCCAAAATTTCGATTACCAGCAGGACAACAATTGAAACCAGGTGTAACCTATACAGTGAAATCAAAATGGGCAGATCTTGAAAATAAAAGGTTTAAGGCACAATACATCGCTCCACTTAAACTTCAATCGGCAGAAGCTATTGATAACAAGACTATTAAAATTGTATTAGATAAAGACCCAGGCATGGAGTTATTTGCAGGCAGAAGCATACAATTGCAAGGCGAAGATGGAAGCACGGTACAAGCACAATATCGTTTCTCTTCTCGTAAAGGTTCGGTTGGTATTTTCGATGTTACAAATAACACATTGAAGACTGGTGTAAAATATAAAGTAGTACCCATGAACAATTGGGCAACTGCAGATTATATACCTTTAATAGTTAAGTGAAATTTAGTAAAAAGGAAGAGAGACAATTAATGTTCTCTCTCTTTTTCTTGTAAGGGAATTGGCTTTTATTGACATAAAATGTCGTAGCCTAGGTTTTATGTCAAAATGTTGGCGGAACCCCATGCAATTAAGCTAACAACATAATTTACTAGATTCGAAATGATCCTTGTTTCAAAACCAGCAAGTGTAAAAAATAGCCATACAATCTTTCATGCCGGTGATATAAATTCATGTGTCCAATAATTTAATAGCTATCCTGAAGCTTTAAATATATGTATCTATCATTTTGGCATAATGCCTAGAAACATGAAAAGACCGCAATGCTTTCTTGAAGAAGAACATTGCAGCCTTTTGTTTCTTTGTTTCAGAGGTGAAAATAAATAGTGTTTTCTTAGAAATCTATAACGTGATATTATGTCTCCTACGAAAAATCTGCTAAAAATGGTTACTGAAAGAATAGGATCTTCTAAAATGGCCAACACACCCAAATACTTCAAAGTCAAATGGCCGCCTCAAGTCATTTAAATCTATATTACTATTCATCAACTAAGGGTTCACGAAAAGACTCTTTTCTATCTTCGACTATCATGCGCAATCCACGCCTTGGTCTAAGTGTAATAGACGGAAGTGGTTTTACTTCATGATGGTCCGGCGCAAGCCTTATCCGATATCGTTGAGCAATGCACGCTAGGACAAGCACAGCTTCCATCATTGCGAAATGATTACCGATACAAACTCTCGCACCTCCGCCAAACGGAAAGTAAGCGAACTGAGGTAGAGTTTTCACAAAGTTGTTTTCAAATCGCTCAGGATTAAAAGAATCTGGATTATCAAAATACTCAGGCTTGTGGTGCATAACATACTGACTTATCAAGATCATATCGCCTTTTTTAAAATGATATCCTCCTATTACTACATCCTCCTCCGCTTTCCGTGATACGATATAGCCAGGCGGGTATATACGCATTGATTCCATGATAATATTTTGTGTGTACGTTAATTTCATATAATCGCCAGGTGTAGGGTTACGATTACCGATTACGCTATCTATTTCATTGAAAAGTTTAGTTTCCACATCAGGATGTTGTGAAAGCAAGTATAAGGTCCAGGAAAGTACGTTTGCAGTTGTTTCGTGACCGGCAAGGAAAATGGTCATTAGCTCATCACGTACCTGCTGGTTTGTCATAGCTAAACCATCCTCATCATCTCGAGCATCCATTAGAATCCCAAGCATATCCTCATGTCTCTCTGCATCTGCCCTACGTTTTTCAATAAAGTTATAAATCACTGTATCAAGTCTGTGTATCGAATTTTTAAATTCACGGTTATTTTTAGTTGGAACCCATAGTGGCAATTGAAGAAGTGTTCTCATCCTTTTAACAGCAATTCTCATAGATGATTCTATAGGTTCCCCGAGCTCGTCATATCCTTCCTTGAGGTTCATACTGAACATGGTCTTGCTGATAATACCGAGAGCAAGGCTCATCATATCCTCCGTCATAATCCGTTCTTCCCTGTTTTTCCAAGTGGAAATATAGTTCATTGTTATATCAATCATATCCTGTGCATAATTGCTAATATGAGACTTTTTGAAAGCAGGTTGAATAAGCCTTCTTTGGCGCATGTGAATTTCTTTTTCACTTGTAAGAAGGCCTTCTCCAAGTAATGGTTTTAAAGCATGGAAGTCCTTAGATTTCAAGAAGGATTTTTGTTTTGTTACAAGTACCTGCTTAATTAAATCTGGATTTGAAATGAAGTAAACATTTTGGAAAGGTCCAAAACGAATTTTAGCAACATCTCCATATTCTTTTGCTAAGTGGGTAAGAAAGCCAAGTGTATCTGAAATAAACTCCTTTGAATGGCCAGTAATTAGTCTTCCTTTTGGGCCCTTGGGAGAATCATGTAATAAATCTGTGTCACTCAATGGTTTGTTTCCTCCATTTCGATATAAGTACTTTTAATCATTCTATGAGGAAAGTATTAATTGGTTTGGACAGGTTGTTAAAAAGAAGACTAACAAATATTTTTTTTAAAAAAGTTTAAACAAATTGAATGAAATTACAAATGTGGATAATGGAATACAGTTTAAAACCGAGGCTAAAATGTTTAAGAAATTGTAAAGTAAAACACAATGGAAGATAAATTTATTTTAATAAACGAGTGGTATTGGGTAAATTGCTTAATCTCCTTTCTTATTCAGCTAACTTCAATAAAGTTTTTTCGATAAGTTAAACATAGAAAATAACAATTTTTAGAAAAGATAAGAGAGTTAATCAATTTTGTAGAATGATAATTGGAGTTAGTATAGTTTCATGGGCACATTTTAGTTAAGTTGATCGTCATGGAACGAAAGAATACAGGTGAAAAATATAATAATAAATTCAAGAAAATCATAGTAAATCTTGATCACTCGGGTAATTCGGTACGAGAACTAAGCGACGAATAGGGTATATCAGAAGTTCCTATTAATATATGGGTTAAAGAATTTACTTCTATGCGAGAGCTTGTGCAGACTGGGTTGTGGTATGAATGCATCAAGAGCGTATAGTATTTTATAGAAACAAAGGCGCGTGTCGGATGTATTTACAGCTGGCAGGATTCAGACGCATACCCTCGCTTTGAGCTCAAGTCTGAACTGTTTTAGGAAGTGTTTGCTGACTTCAAGATGGATGGAAAGAAATATCAAGGAAAGTGGAAGTTGAACAGCGATTTCTAGAATCAAGACAAAAGAAACTGCTGATAAAATAGCCGCCTTTTCAAGGGGAAAGAAGCTGAAATACTAAGAATTATTCATATATAAAAAGCTGATTGGCAACTAACACCAATCAGCTTTTTTGAAATATTACATCTTTCTAAATGTTTTATAGCCTGTAATTGCATTAAAGCCTCTTTCTAAAAAAACTACATCCTTGAACAGCAAGGATCGTAGGCTTTTTAGTTATTATTTAAATTCACTTTTCACAACGCCATTTCCTTCTATAAATTCTTTATTCAGTGCATAGTAAACTTTTACCTCATCTATATTCCATAGTTTAGAATTTTCATTATAAGTTAAAAACGATGTACCAATTGAGAAATGGTTCTATTTAGAGTAATCAAAGTGGAAATATCTATAAAAATCCAAAAGTTATAAGACTGTTATTTGGGCTGGTGTTATTGGATGTATGATGATAGTTGGATTCTTAGGTGTATAAATAAGGGGTGAAGAAACTGGTTAATACTGTTTACGAACTAGGTACTTGTAAAAAGGGCTATGGTATCCATTCTTGTCACAACCAAGGTATCTATCAACAAATAATTTATTCATAGCTCAGGTTTTTATCCGCTAAAACCCTGATGTTGTTGCCTTTAGGTTTTTTGAGTTCCTATTCTTACCATCCAATTATGTATATGTCCTTTTCTAGATATTAACATAGGAATAATGAATTAAAAATATTTGTAAAATTCGACCTATTCCAATTTTTAGTAAATTAGAGTATAGTATGAAATCGTAAGAAGCGGTTATCATCATAAATTTTATTTAAATCATGTAGGAATGAAAATAACTGCATCGGAGTGGTGCAATATGACGAGTCAGGTTGAAAAGTTTAGAGTTACTTTAAGGGAGAAGCTCGAGTCTATCTTTCACCTTTGGAATGTATGGACTCAGAACCATCCATACATTTTAAGAATCTTTACGATTTTTTCTTGGATATCGCTATGTGCCTTGGTATTAAGCTTAATTTTTATGGAAGACTCCCGAAAAATGTTCGTCCAGTTTTTGTGGTCATTTTACGTCATTTTGCAATTTTGGTTTTTATGTCGTAGTAAAACTTTAACATGGAAGAAGTACACCTATTTCTTTTTGGTGGGGGCATGGATAATCGTACCGTTGAATTCTTTTATCGTTAGTTTCATTACAGCTATTTTCGGTGGGATGGAACAAGATGTATGGAGTCAAGCATTTATAACCCCGATTGCTGAAGAAGTTTTAAAACTGATCCCCATTGGAGTTTATCTATTTTTGTCACGACGTGCATCCAGTTTAAGTTTAAGCGATTATGCCCTTATTGGTGCGGCAACGGGAGCTGGTTTTCAATTTTTGGAGGAAACCACACGTCGATTGGTTTCTGGAGGTATTTTCGATTATGGTGTGACACTATTTGGGGGGAAAGTGCTCCATTGGGATTTATTCACACTATTTCCTGGCTACTTTGAGGAGGGCTTTTTACCTGACAAAATGTCTGCTGGGCATTCGTTGCTAACCGCTATGGTAACGTTAGGAATCGGGTTAGCAGTGAGGTTTAAAAGTAAATTAAAGAGATCTTCTTATATTTTTCCTGTTATCCTTTTAGTTTGGGCCATTTTTGATCACTCAATATGGAATGCTAGTTATCGAGCTCCGGATTGGTTAACCGGAATTCATGATTTATTAGGAAGCGGCTATGCCGCAAAACCGGTGTTTTTAATGATGCTCGGTGCTGCGGTAATCATCGATTATTGGGAATTGAACCGAGTAAGAGAGAAGATTCTTCTGCTGGATGGGGAAACCATTATCAATCCTGTTTCTGAATTGTGGAATCTATTCAGAAGTGTTTTTGAGGAAAGACAGCGTTTTGGATACTTGCTACTATTTTATCGAGAACGGAGAGAACTAGGATTTACACTGTTACACGGTAAAACAGAAGCCAAGGTACTTTTATCAGGCTTAGAAGCCAATATTCAGAAGTACTACAAAGCTTTAATCGTTGTGTTTGTAGCATTATTCACATCTATGTTTCTATCTAACTGGGGAGTTACAGCCAATGGCCCCGAGGCTTGTATTGCCTGTTTATTTGATAATCTGCAAAACTGGTGGGATGGTTTATCTGCTTGGGAAAAAGGGGTGATTGTACTTGGAGCATTTGCCTTAACGTTCCCGTTATTAGGATTCTGGTCGGCAATAGGTGCTGTATCGACTGGAATCGGAATTGCTGCAGGTGGTCGGCAGACTGCAGACATCATCCGCAATCCTAAAAAATTACTTACGCCAGAAACGGCTCTTGCACTGGGAATTAGTGCACTGGTAAGTCGAATTCCGTTTGGGAAAGCCCTTGTAAAACTAGGTGACTCCGTTTCACCGAGAATAAAACCCTATCTAAAAAGGATCTTGGAATCGTTCACTGGAAAGAAAAGTAATAGTAACAAACAACACCATGACCAGAATTCCTCTGGGAAAAAAGCTCACCAGGAAGAAGATCCTCAGAATAAGAACGATAATAGTAAAGACGATTCTAAAGAAACTAAGGAACTGAATAAAAATATTACGTTTAAACCAGGATATGAAAAACATTTAGCGCAAGTAGTAGATATTGTTAGGAAAAAAGGCAAGGGTGTAGTTGGAGGACATAATCTCAATAATTTCGAAAAGGCATTTAAAGAGAAGGGGTGGGATTTAGAGGAATGTATCATATCAAAAAGAAAGCACCCATCTATAGAGGGAGTATATGAAATAGAATATGGCTTACCTAAACTAGACATGGAGGGGAAGTTAATACCTGGAGAGCTTAAGAAAGTTTCCCATCCAAAAACAGTTTACGATCCTAACATAATATCAGACAAACAGATACTAAAATGGGGAGAAGAAGCTATGAAAAATGGGAAGATCGTTGGGAGAGAGATAACAGGTGTTTCCCCTAACGGACTACAATTTAGAGGATTTATTAATGAATCCGGAGAAATATCAAATTTCTTCCCTACACTAGATTAATTATTAAGGAGTTGGAAGCATCGTGGAAGATAAAAAGAGAAAATTGATAAGGTACTTCTATCACCATATGGGAGACGGTAAATTTTTAAGAATCTTAAGAAGTTATGCGGATGGTGAAGGATATGGAACCGAATATGCAAGGTTTGTGTTTGCCGACTATTATGAAGAGTGGGAAGAAGATTATTTTGGTAAAGAAGGAATAGCCTATTACATTGATCGTCCTGCAGTAGAGGAAGACGAAGAAATTATTTTAGATTATCTGACATTCTATAGATATCTAAGAGAAGATTGCGTTAGTTATCTTGGAGACTATCCCCAAGATAAATCAGAAGTAGAAGAACAATTAGAAAGGATTAAAGAAAGATTTAATATACAAGAACCTTGATTAGCTTTATCCTACTACTAAAAAAGAAAGTTAGGTCAAGATTTAAAATGGAGGATTACATGCGCAACCAAGTGTTGTCGCATAACTTACATTATTTCTAGCAGGTTCTAAATTCCAAGGGTTTTTCTTTATATCTGATGGTAAAAGTTTTTATCGTACATTCTAACTAAAAAAATCCAATGGTATTATGTCGCTTGTTGAACTAACAGGTGCGTTAGTTCATTAAGGATCACTAAAAATAATCAAACTTTTTTATAAAAAATGTATAATAATTTACAAGAAAAGACTCCATTTAGAACAATCTTTTTTCAAAATGGAGTCTTTTTATTTACGCTAATATGGGGGACAGGAGGACCTTTTGATCCCTCTTTATTTCAAAGCTACAACAGATGCTTTAGCACGATAAGAGAAGATAAAAAAAGTCAATTCCTAACGTGAACTGACCCCATATAGCAAAGTTTTATAGAGATCTTATTTTACATCCTTTCAATAAGATTGATAATGATCTATTGTAAAGTATGAACATTTATTTCATATACTTATCTAAAGGAGAGTGTAACTTATGCGCGAAACCTGTGTTCCGACTGGCGTGAAACTAAATGACACTGGCTTTGGATATACGTTGTCCTTAATAGGCGGTAAATATAAAATGATCATTATGTATTGGCTGTCTGAAAATAAGGTTATGCGGCATAATCAGCTGAAGCGAAGTATCGGTACCATTTCCTTTAAAACGCTAAGCATTATGTTAAAAGAGCTGGAGGCAGACGGCCTTATTATACGCAAGGAATTTCCCCAAATACCTCCAAAAGTAGAATATTCATTAACTGAACGAGGTCTTTCTCTCATTCCATTGTTAAATATGATGTGCGATTGGGGAGAGAAAAACAGTTTGCCGGCTCAGGAGGCTGTACAGCCGTAGGCGTAGCTATTTTGTTTAAATCAAAAGAAGTATCTCCTAAACAAGGAAATACTTCTTTAATAAAGCCATCTATTACAGGTTGTCAACAAAATTCAAATAATCTTGTGCGCTTTTTTCCAATTCGCTTGCAGACGACTTATTTTCTGTACCATAAAACGCAAAGAATGAACGATAATCTGCATTGCAGTATAGGAAGGTAGTTTCAAAGGGAGATAATAAATGTTCAAGTGTATAGCGATATCTTCCCTCTTTACTATAATCTTCTTTTTTAATTCCGGCAGATACAGCTAAAGCAGCTTTGCGATTCTTTAATTTATCACCTCCATTTGAACCATAAGCCCAACCATAAGCAAAAACATCGTCAAGCCATTTTTTTAGGAGAGGCGGACAATTAAACCAATAAACAGGGAACTGTAAAACAAGATTACTATGCGATTCAATTAATAACTGTTCTTTTTCCACATCAATGTTTCCGTCAGGGTAAACCTTATTCAATTCGTGTACAGTATACTTTTCCGGTTATTTCTTGAGTTCTTCTACCCATCGCTTATTTAAGACGGATGTTTCTAGACTTGGGTGTGTTACGATAACAAGAGTTTTCAAAGATTTGTCCTCCTTAAGTATAATTTATCTTAAGTATAAAGTGCACACTGCAAATATGTAAGTATGCACTTTTAGTATAGGTACTTACCTAAAGGAGAGTGTTAAATCAGGCAAAAAATATCTTGTCTATATTAAATTATGCGTGATACTATACGCCACGATATAATACGTACCAGCACTCATCAATGATGGTGTAAAGAACCGAATCGGTCAACTGAGCTGGGGGTTGTTCCAATATAAAAACACCATTTTCCTTATCCTAATAGGACCGTCACGTATATGAATTAAATTGTATAGATGATTTCATAGAGCAACCGGACACTCTCTTCTTTATTTCTCCAAGACAAGGATACATTTGTTGAAAAGATATAAAAGGATCATAGGCCAGGTCTGTTAGTTGAGATCCGGGGCTGCCATTTGGTGGTCTTTTTGCTTAATGAATTAAAGGGACAGGTTAGTGCAATAAGAATGTCGAAATCTATATAAACGCTTTTGGATGGGAGGGAAAAGAATGTTTGATAAATTTAAAAGGTACTATAAGAAAGATAAAAAAGAAGAAATTGATGATAAATATCTTTTCATTCCAAAAGATGAAATAAACGAAGGGTTAAAAAGAAATATAATCAAGCTAGAAAGGTTAGGAAACGAATTAAGTAAGGTTCTTCAAGTAGAGTATTCAAATGAATTTGAAAGACAAGGAAAATCAAATCTTAAAATATGGGTATGTAGGGATATTGATGGAGATGAAATAAACGAATTAACTTCTGATAGTTGTCTAGAATTGGAGTATCGTTCTCAAATAGCAATAGACTATGAAGGTCCAAAAAATGACGAGGATTTTTATGCGGATGCACTTCCGTTATGGAGTTACGGTTGTTGTAAAGCTTCAGGAACTTTATATGATATCTCAAAAGATGACCTAGAAACTTATATTGAAGAAATTTTAATAGAGTTACTTGAATTTAAATAGAATCCAGTTTCTTATTTCACTAAAGGAGCAGTTTAGTTGAACAAGGAACAGTAGTTTATAACGTCGAATTATTACAAAGTTTTAAAAAAAAGTAGGTCGATTAATGGAAAAGGACGATAACTCTTATATATCTTTTGGTGCTGAAATGGGAGATGTAAATACAGATAAAGCAGTTGCACCGCATCTCAGAAAATTAAGGAGATTACTGGATAAGTTTTGTAATAAAATTTACTGTAAAGAAGTAGATGAATTTGCTCCAATTCTGCGAGTAGACGGAGTTTTAGGGTACTGGGAGTTTGAGGGCTGTGAAAAATTAAGACTTAGCAAAAAATATCGATATATTACAATTGATGTAGGTATGCCACGTTCAAGGTGGGAAGGTATCACTGCAATAGATATTAGAAAATATCTTATTAATCAGCTTAATAATGCACTAGAGTTCATTTTATCGCTGCTAGAATTTTTTAAGCGTATCCAGTTATTCTTTTCCTCAACCATTTTTAATATTGGGCTAGCGAGGAAAGATAGTAAAATTGTGAAGTAACATACTTAAACTAACGGGTGCGTTAGTAGTATAAGAAAGCCACCAATTTGGTGGCTTTTGTAGGTTTGGAATAAAGTTTGATTAAAAGTATCGTGAAAAGCCTTACTTAGAAACAAATAAAAACGAACCGGTTTGGAAAAATTCGAGAAAAACCTTTTATGATTTTCGGATATTAACATTTCTGTTTGTAAAAAAGTTTAATCATTTCGGTAGACGAATCTTCCATTTTCGCCTCAAAGGAAAATAAAAAAAGCGTAGATATCATCTAACCTATACCTTATCTACGCCAGTTATATCATGTTTAAATTTGCTTATACTTCGTCATGTAAATAAATTTGACCCGAACCGATGATTATTGCTGGCCCGCCAACCTTAATTTGTTGAATTGTATTTTGAGTTTTTTGAATGGTCATGTCGATATAGCTTCGGCGTCCCATTTCAAATCCTTGCTCACCGCGAATATGGTATACTCCTTCTTCTGTACTAGGTATAACACCATATTCTATTAAATAAGCACCTAATGGTCCACTTGCTCCACCTGTTGCTGGATCTTCTGCAATTCCCATGGCAGGTGCAAACATACGGCTATGTACATGCGAGGTTTTCTCAACTGTTTCTGTCGTAAAAGTAAAAATATGCTGGCGTTCTAGATTTGCGCTAAAATGCTCTTTCCAAATATCCGTGCGGAAGCGAATTTTTTTCATTGCCTCTAAAGAACAAATTGGGATAAGTAAAAATGGGACACCCGTCGAAACCGTTTGTATAGGTAGTGTTGTATCAATATCATCAGTATGGAGTGATAATAGCTGTGCGACCACTTCTGCATCCAAAAACTTTTCGCCAAACTCCGCAAGGGGCTGTTCCATTTCAATTTTTTTAATAACATCCTTCTCTTTATGTACAGTTAGTGGAATATCGCCTACTCCTTCTTCAAAAATCCATTCATTGCGACCTTCTTCTGTAGCAACGATTCCCTTTGCTGCTAATACGGTGGCTGTTCCTATTGTCGGATGCCCTGCCATTGGAAGTTCTAACTTCGGTGTGAAAATGCGCACCTTTTTCGTCTTGTGCGGTTCACTTGCTGAAAATACAAAGGCAGTCTCAGATAAATTCAATTCATTTGCAAGTACTTGCATCATTTCTGTAGTAAGACCTTCTGCATCTTCAAAAACGGCAAGTTGATTGCCTCCGAATGATTCAGTCGTAAATACATCGACCAATGTATACTCGTATTTTTTCATAAGCCTTTCTCCTTGTCTAATACTACTGTCCGAATAATAAATATCTAAATATTCAATATTCTTATTTTAACTGTAACATAAATAACAAAAAAGACACTATTTCTAGTATCGGATCTCATATTTTATTGAACCTACAGCGAGAAAACGGCCGAAATTTTTTATAAACCTCGCGAATTTATAACAGTAGCCACAACATGAAAAATACCTTATATTACTGTTGTTAAATGGAAATAAAGATGTTTAAACCAGTAAATAAAGTTGCTGCATTTATTAATGTTGTTTAAAAACGTTAGTTATGTTATTCCATTAAAGGGCCATTTAAATGAATAAGTGTATATTGAAATAAAGCTGCACTGCTTTGAAAAAACTCTGTATATAAACGTGCATTTGTTGAACAAGAAGTAAAAGGGTGATACATATTATACATGACTAAAATGTATCACCCTTTTTTGTAACTTTGTATGATTTTAGGTCTTGAAAAACTTCAAACCAACATAAAAATCGGTATTATTTCTCTCTAATCTGCTCCGTTAGACGGTAGGTTATTACCCAATACAAAAGGGCCAAAGCGCTGACAGAGGCACCAAATAGACATACTCCGATCCATCCATAGTTTGCGTATATATTGGTTGAAACAATTGAACCCATGGCACTGCCGATGGAATAAAAAATCATGTAAGCAGCAGTAAGTCGGCTTCTCGCCTCAGGACGCACTGTGAAAATCATACTCTGATTGGTGACATGTACTGCTTGCACAGCCAGGTCAAGAAAGATAACGCCAATAACTAATGCGATCAGTGAGTGTTCGGTAAAGCTGATTAGGAACCATGATGCTAGCAATAAAACTAGGGCTATGCAGGTTGTTCGCTGCCCTAAACCTCGATCAGCCAGACCCCCAGCACGAGCAGCAGCTAATGCTCCGGCAACTCCAGCGAGACCAAACGCTCCAATAGCGGTATGTGAAAGAGAGTATGGTGGAGCACTGAGAGGTAGCACCAGCGAAGTCCACAATGTACTAAACGCGGTAAAAATCAGCAGAGCCAGTACTCCGCGGATGCGTAGGATTCGTTCTTGCATGAACAATGTGAGCACCGAACGAAGCAGCTGCGGATAGGATAGTGACTCTCTTTCGCTTTCATCACGCGGGAGTACTCGGAACAACACGCCAGTCATGATGAGCATCATCGCGGCAGAAACTAGATAGACCGAACGCCAACCGGCGAGATCGGTTAGTACACCAGCGAATGTTCGTGCGAGCAGAATGCCGATCACGACTCCGCTTTGCACCAAGCCGACTATACGTCCACGATCGGCTGGGGTAGCCAAAGTCGATGCGAACGCTACGAGCACCTGAGTCACCACGGCAAGCAGTCCGACCGCAGCTAACCCCGTGAACAGCACTGTGATGATGGGGGCGATGCCAACCACAATCAGGGACAACACGGATAAAAGCATCTGACCGACGATTAGCCGACGTCGATTCAGTAGATCACCGAGCGGTACCAGCAGTAGCAGTCCTAGCGCGTAACAAAGCTGAGTAATGGTAATGACAATGCCGATGGATGAATGGGCGATACCGAACTCGGTCGCCAGTGAGTCTAGCAACGGTTGTGCATAGTATATGTTGGCGACAGCCATCCCACAGGCTGTTGCAAACAATAGTGCCGTATAGCGAGTCATGGTTGATCCGGATACTATTTGTAACTGATCCGTTGTCGTATCATGATCTTCAACTATAATTGTTGTTTTTTCTTTAACCTTTACCATTACTTACATCCCCTTTTTGTACTTAACAGTATAATATATCGTTCGGTATAAAATAATTCCTAATAAGGATAACCAACAAAACGTTTTGATGTCAAGTAAGTTATGCAGTTATTTGAATACTCTTCTTGAAAGAATCATCACAATTTGACAATAGTACTTTAATTAAATAAAATCATAATATACCGATTGGTAATTAAAAGGAGGATTAATTTTCCATGAATCGAATTCGGCAACTTGATAAGGAAAGGACATTAGATGAATTGAATCAATTACCGGGGAATAACGGAATAACTGAAATATCTGGGGGCGATTCACCATCTCCAAAATTCCTACAAACAAACGAACAGATTATAAAAAGCTTCTTTGAAGTTGTCAGATCAGGTTGCACTCCCGAACAAGCTAAGGTTTTTATGGCTAAAGAGGTAAGAGCACATCAAGTGAATTCAGAAAGCATGGTGACAATTATAAGGTCACCTGAGAATTATGCCGATCATATAAGAGAAATGATAGATTCATGGGGGAAATTTAAAATAGAAATTCAAGAATTAATTTCTCAAAATCAAAAAGTTCATGTCAGATGGAAGCAGACAGGAATGCATATTGGAGAGTATGAGGATTATCTGCCTACAAATAAAGAGGTTATTGAAATAGGTAGTGCCGTATACCGATTAGAGGATCGAAAAATAGTGGAATACTGGATTCAAGTGGACAGATTCGGAATCATTGAGCAAATAAAAAAGAATCAAGAACAAGATTAATTATCTAGTGAAGAAATTTTGTTTTTTGAAATGAGGGATTTATTATGGTTCGACAACGTGAATTTGATGAGGAAAAAGCGTTGGATGATGCTATGTGGCTTTTTTGGGAAAAGGGGTACAAGGCTACTTCGCTAAGCGATTTGACTGCCAAAATGGGGATACAACGACCAAGCTTATACTCAGCTTTTGGAGACAAAGAGGAATTGTTTGAAGCTGCATTACGCAAATATACAAAGCTACATGCTTCCCATGTTCGAACAAAACTTCAAAACAATCTATCTGTAAAGGAAGCATTTCACACATTTTTTGAAGATTTGGTGGAAGAGGAATATAAAGAAAGTACGAACAAGGGATGTTTTTGCATTAATACAATGGTGGAACTTGCCCCTCACGATGAAAAATTTGAAATCCTTACAAGGGAGCATCAGATGTATCTTTCGATCATATTTCAAGAAACGATTGTCCGAGGTATTCGCTCAGGTGAGCTCGAAAGCAGCCTTAATGCTAAAGTTTTAGCACAGACACTAGTCGTTTCATTAATCGGACTTACTGTGTTAATGAAATCTCGTCCAGAGCGTTCATTTGTAGATAATTCTGTAGCGATGATATTATCATTATTAAAATAAATTTATCAATATTCCAGTTTTATCAATCATGTCAGTCTCCGTGAATAAAGGGGGTTTGTATAAAGCCCAATCTATAAAATCAATTGCGACTGTAATTCTAATTTTTATTAATCAAGTTACGGCAAGTTTTTTTAATAAAAGAATGATTCATTGATTATATTAAAAGCGTATTTTGATCAATCTTTTTTCAAAACACGCTTTTTCTTTTTGTTCGTTTATCAAGGTTATTAGTATCAATTTGATCAAACTTTATTTAAAGCAACAATGCCATTGAGTTTTCACCTGATATTTTTGCAATTAGTTAGCGGCAATACTAACTAATATTAGTAAAGTATTCTTCAATTAAAGGGCGCAATTGGTGAATAATTCCCAATTTCTCATTTATATCACTGAGAGATTGGGATTTTTTAATACTGGAATATCTTTAACGTTATAAATCCGCGGTTTGCTGGCGGTACCCCATTAAGAAGGATTGCTTTTTCTTATGCAACTATAGGGGCAGGATAGTTCAATAAGATAACCCCAATAATCAGCAAAGACTGGATGGTGATTATTTGTTACAATCCCCTAAATAGAGACGCTTGACTACTAAATAGCAGTTGTAAGAGGTGTATTCATGAGTACTTCAAGTCTTATATTCTTAGCAATTTATTGGGTTGGAATAATTATTTGGTCACTAAAAAATAAGGAAAAGGCTAAAAAAGAATTACTTCAAATAAAAAACAATTGGAAGACAGGAGTAATAGTATTTTTACTTGTTTTTTCCCCATTTTTAATTGTGGCTCTTATGGCATTTGTACTGTAATTTATTGTACCTTATTAATCTAACAGTGTTTTACTTCAATAACAGGTGGTTGCTCTTTTACTATGGACTAACGGGGCAGGTTAGTTGTATAAGAACGGTGAACCAAATTTTGTTAATATTCCTTGATGTAGGATAGAATTAATATATTAAAACAAGATAATATTAGGAGGGAAACCATGAAAGAAAGTACAAAAAAAGAAATTTATTCTTGGGTAAAATCAATTGCCTTTGCTTTCATCATCGCTTTTATTTGTAGACAATTTCTTTTTACACCTACAACTGTATTGGGAGCATCAATGTCACCTACCTTTCAAGACCAAGATAGAGTAGTAGTAAGTAAAACGACTGAAATTCAACGATCTGATGTGATTGTATTCGATGCACCAGATATTGATGATAAAGACTATATTAAGAGGGTAATAGGTCTTCCAGGAGATAGTATTGATATGAAAGATGATGTGCTCTATATTAATGGAAAAGCCGTAGAAGAACCGTATTTAATTGCAAATAAAGAAGATAATCCATTTAATAAACTGACAGAGGACTTTTCATTGCAAGAAAAAACTGGAGAATCCAAAGTACCTAAAAACATGTTATTTGTGATGGGGGATAATCGTTTAAATAGTAAGGATAGCAGGATTTTCGGATTTATTTCCTACGACTCGATTGTTGGAGAAGTGAAATTTCGATTTTATCCATTACAAGAAATCGGCATACCTAAATAATAGTACAAGTAGAAGAAATGATAATTCCAATAAAGTGGTGATTTAGCACAAAAAGCATCATCAAAATCATCAAATTTTTTAAAAATCGCTATAGCAATTTGTAAGTAATGAATCTATTTTGTTCAATCTTTTTTTCAAAATGGATTCTTTTTATTTATCGTTAAATTTGGTTTTGCGAGGTATTTTTGATCAAACTTTATTCCAATGCTACAGCTTTCTTCAATTAAGGAGGATTGCCAAGGTAATCTTTTCTTAATGAACTAACGGGTGCATTAGCTGAAAATCGGAGTCTGCCTTAGGGAAGCTTTTTCTTTATGCAACTAACGGGGCAGGTTAGTTGCATAAGAACTGGTATAATTTAGAGAAAAGTAGAGTGTAGAGGTGAATTATGGCTTTCCTTATATTAGCAATCTTATTAATATTTTTATTTGACTTCACAAAAATGAGAAATCAAAATCAAACAATAATTAAACAGAATGAAAGGGTTATCTTTCTGTTGGAAGAGATTAAAAATAAAAAAGCGTAGTTCTTAACCTAACAGGTGCAATAAGGGAGTTGCTTTGGCACATCTTTGTCTTATGGCACTAACGGGGCAGTTAAGTTCAATAAAAAAATATTGTATAGAAATATCCATGAATTTAAATTTAGAGGACTCGCCAATGAAAAATATATTGAAATTGATAGCTGTCTATGTTTAGATAACATTAGTAAATATTCCCTTTTGTTAGTGAGGGTTTCCTAATGTTAATTTTATTGCAGACTACTCGTTTTCGGAATAACAGGTTGTTTAGTATACTGTGGTGTTTACTATGGAACACCTCTGTTAATTAAAAAAGGAGTCCCATTAATTTATGCTTTTTGGTTTTTTCTATGGTTTCCTGTAATGAGTTTATTTCCATTATCATTGATATTGTATCATTTAGAGGGAAATGTTTGGACATGGAAAAATATATTGGAAAGGTTTTGTTTTAATCCTTTAACAGAAAACGATTGGTATTGGGTTGTGGGTGCAATTTTTTTTACAATAATCTTCGACCAATTTCTTGAACCTTTAGGTAAGTTTTTTGCAAAGTTTCCAATACTAGCCCCACCAAGTTATCTTCCAGCTCCATTTAATCCGTTAAAAAGAATGGAATTACCTCCATCAGAATTTTTTGGTGTTTCGCTTTATGGAAATTGGAAAATGATTATTTTATTTATTCCTTTGCATCTTTTTGCTATGTTTAGTGAGGAACTAATGTGGAGAGGTTTTTTTCTTCCTATCCAGCAAGAAATTTTCGGTGATTGGGCTTGGGTAATAAACGGGTTTCTTTGGGCATGGGTCGTCCATGCTTGTCTGAAGTGGCATTTTATTAATATGCTTCCCAGTATGCTTATTGCCCCATGGATTGCTCAATTTACTAACTCAACATGGGCTTCTTTTGCAGTTCATTCTATTGGAAACAGTTTAATTTGGATTTTGTTATTAGTAGGAATCATAAAAAATATGAATAAACCTCAAAATATAAAATCAATTTAATTATCGTTTAGTTATGAGTTTGTGAAAAAATACACTTAAACTAATGGGAGCTTTAGTTCAATAACAGGGGTTGCTTCGCGGCGTACTTTTTCTTATGGCACTAACGGGGCAGTTTAGTTGAACAAATCTTTTTATATATTGTTGCTGTGATTATTGAAAACAAAGTATTAAATTTAAAACCATAGAATAAGTATTAGAAGTGAAAAGGAGCTTGCCTAGTTATTTTTTTATTCTTGTTTTCGTTTTATCTCCAACTTTCTTCCTTTTTATTATTAGGGGAAAAGACGTTTTTTCGAAAAAAGGAAATTTCAATCTCATGAACTTCTTTTAAAAAGACATCAAATTTCTTTCCTGCTTATAATTATACTCGAAGGTGAGTGAACATGAAAAATAGAATAAAAGTAAAAATGATAAAAATACTCAGTGGAAACAGGGAAACTAGATTAACTGTTCAAGTTGCAGATACTCAAAGAAAAAGAGAAAAGGGCCTAATGTTTGTTGGAGAATTACCCGAAAATGAGGGGATGTTATTTGTGTTTTCAGAAAAAATATATGGTGGATTTTGGATGAAAAACACATTAATTCCTTTATCTATTGCTTTTCTTGATTCAGATGGGGAAATTCTAAAAATACTTGATATGGAGCCTTGTAAAGAGGATAAATGTCCTACCTATGATCCAGAACTTTCTTATCATTATGCAATTGAAGTGAATCTTGGATGGTTTGAAAAGAATCAAATCAAAGAAGGGGATTATGTAAAGTTTGATTGAATTCATCTCACCTCTAGTTCTTAGAGGTGAGATGATTGTTTAATGGATATTTATGTTAATATTACTGAAAAGATTGTGAAGAAATGTACTTAAACTAACGGGTGCTTTACTTCAATAAGGAAGGTTGCTGAGGCTGACCTTTTTCTTATGGTACTAACGGGGCAGGTTAGTTCAATAAGAAGTGCTTTTATATGATGTCGTAGCACACACTAAAAGAATTGTAAAGATTTCAAGAAAAATAGAAAGCGGAAACCAAAAATGGTTTCCGTTTATTTATTTTGAACTTAGGATTTTAATTGCATGATATGCTTTTCTTGGAAAATACTTAAACTTTTTGAAACTTTCTTGTTTATAGATTCCACTAATTAGTAAAGGGGGTCAAATAAGATGGAAATAGAAAGCCACCGGCTAGTTAAAAAAGCAATCAAAGGTAATAAAAGCGCCTTTGAAAAGTTAGTTCAACAACATTATGAAAGAATCTACCGTACTGCCTATCTTTATGTACATAACGAAGAAGATGCGTTGGATGTTGTCCAAGAAGCAACCTATCAGGCCTTTACATCTATCCATTCGTTAAAAAATCCGGAGTATTTTATGACCTGGCTCACCAGGATTGTCATACGATGTTCGGGACATGTCCTAAAGAGAAAAAGCAATGTTGTTCCTTTGAGTGATGAGATATTGTCAAACCTGCCGGGTCAGGTAAATCCAAACATTGAAGAATCAATACTGCTGCTTAATGCAATTCAGCAGCTGAGAGAGAATTACCGTACTGTTATTATTCTATTTTACTATTACGATTACTCGATAAAAACGATTAGCAGTGTCATGGGAATTCCAGAGAATACCGTAAAAACTTATTTAAGCAGAGGGAAAGCGGAGTTAAAAAAGTCCTATAAAAATGAGGAGGAGGACAAATGCCATGGATAACAAGGAACTCAAAGAAGCAATAGAACAAATAGCTGTACCGAAAGAAAAAGTATTTAGTGCCATTTCCAAAGGGATAAACAAGGAAGGCAATAGGGGAAGGGCAAAGAAAAAAAAGGTTCTTGCAGGTGTGGCGACTGCTGCTGCTCTTCTTGGAATCACCGTTGCCTCAGGATTTGTTAATCCTACAATGAATAGAGTATTAGCTAATACCCCTTTAATAGGCGGGATTTTTCAAGAATTTAATGATTCAACAGGCGTGGAATTAGCTAACCAGGATGCAGTTACAGAATTAAACCAATCAATTACAAAAAATGGGGTAACTGTAAAACTGACCAGCGCTTACTTTGATGGCAATGTAGTATCAATTACAGGATTTGTAGATGAAGATGTTGAAAAGGGGCATAACGAAAAAGGAGAAGTAAGCTTTGATGTAAACTTTGAACACAATAAAGGGGATCATGACCCTTGGCTAAATGGAAAGTCAAATGACATTAAGAAAGTGGAAAATGGATATAACTTTCAATGGAAAATGGTATATCCTTATAAATCATTTAAGGAGAATTCTACTCTTCCCATAACGATTCATAATATCAACGGGATAAAAGGTGAATGGAATTTTGATATTCCAATTCAACAAGAAAAAAATCGTACATTTGCTATTAATCAAGAGCAAGGATACCCGGACGATGAGGTCAAAATCCGTATTAAAGAGATTCTTACCGCAAAAGCGTCATCTTCGCTTGTTTATGAGACCGTGGAGAAATACAAGGGTGATGACATTATTATATTAAAAGCTGTTGATGATAAAGGAAATGTGTATAGGTTTGGAAACCAAACAGTTCTCGAGGATTCTGAACAAGAAGATGGATATCATAGTACCGTTCGGACAGAGATGACCAAGCTGAATTCTACTATTACTTCCCTTACTTTTTATCCGCAGATAAATGTCGCAGATCCAAAAGTACAACAGCTTTTGAATATTAAATCTTTCACCTTAAAAAGCACACGGTTCAATTTAGGCCTGCAGGTAAATGATGTTACTCAAAAAGGTGAGAAATTGGTAATAGATTATCAACTTACAGGGCTTCCGAAGAATTTGAGTAAAGGTAAACTTGAAATAATTAACCATAATTTGAAATACCTTTTCTGGTTGGTTGATAAGGAATATTTAACTAAGATCGACCCGGAAAATCCATGGCCTCCTAAAAACCACGGTATTCCCTTTAATAAAGTAAAAATGATTGATAAGGCAACAGCGCACTTCCAATCTACTTTTGACTTAAACGGAGAAGAAAGGATTGAGAATTTTAAGCTGGAAAATGCAATGTTGCTATTTGATTTTTCAAGCTTTGTCCCAGCTAAGGAATTAAAACCATTTACTGTTGTACTTCCAGTGGGGAATGAATAAACAATTAAAGTAGCTCATTTTAGGGACCATATAGTTGACGAGTGGAATTCTACTAGTGCTTTGAATAATTAGTAATATCGGGGCGATGACTTATGTAAGTCACCGTCTTTTTTTTATTAGTTAGAAGTTTGTGAAATATTGTACTTAAACTATAGGGTGCGTTAGCTGAAGATCGGAGTTGTCTTTAAGGCGACTTTTTCTTTATGCAACTATCGGGCAGTTTAGTTCAACAAGCGTAGTGTCTTCGAACTGTGCAACATTAAAATTTATTCTCCCTTCCATTATTTAGTTTATAATAATAGTAAGGAGTTGTTTTTTTATTGAATGTTAAAAATATAAGTACATCCATTTCTGAAGATATTATTATTACTAATTTGACAGGTTACATAACCCTTGCTGATGTAAACACATGGTTTAATTCATTTGAGAAAACGTGCTATTCATTTATTAGACAAGGAAAAAAGTATAAGTTGTTAGTTAATCGTAAAGGTTATACTCCAGAACATTTTTCTGTACAAAAATTGTGGAAAGACAAATTGTTCTCTAATAATATATTAGAGAACACTATTGCAGTCGCTTTTTTATTAGAAGAAGGGGATATTCTAATTCACCTTGAACAGTCTAATACTAAAGACAACGCAATGTTCTCAAGTAACTATGACCAATTAATTGACTGGCTTACTAAATATAAATAATGGATTTCTACTCCTAAGTTGCTGAAAGGTAACTTTTTTTATTTCACAGTTTGTGTCAACTCAACAATATGTTATAGAACTACCATGAAAATTAAACACTAATAATAAGAAAAAAGACCATATTAAATAAAACGCAAGCTTCAATTTTTTTGAAAAAGAGCAGCGCCTTATTAGATCTCCTAATAAATCGGTGGTTAGGATGCCTCTGATATATTTACGGTATATCCTAAGTTTTCTAACCTTCGGACCGAATTTCGTACAATGGAAGCTTGCTTTTGCTTATCAAAATAATCTTCGCCTAAGTCTACATACATTTCTTTCCTTGTTAAAAGATAATAAGAAATTCTTAACATGGCGTGGGCAACGACAATTCCAGCTCGTTTTCTTCCTTTTCGCGCAGCTGTCCGTCTGTATAGAGCGCCAAGATAGTTTTTGGAGGCTCCAACTGAGTGAGCAGCCTCAGTTAAAGCAGATTTTAAATATTTATTTCCCTTTTTGCCTCTGGTTGATTTCCTTTTTCCTGCACTTTCATTGTGTCCTGGTACGAGGGCGGCCCATGAACATAATCTGGCTGCACTATCGAACTGTTTTTCAACGTCCGTTCCGATTTCAGCTAGAATTTGTTCTGCCATTCGAGTGGCAATCCCAGGTATTGAATCCAGTCGTTCTATGTTTTCTTGATACACACTAACTCTTTGGGCAACCTCTTGATCGAGGTTTTTAATCTGTTCAGTCAGAAAATCAATATGAGTTAGAATCGTTTTAAGCATCATGCGTTGATGAGGATTCACATACCCATTCAGGGCAAGGATTAAATCATCTTTTTTCTTCTTCATCGAACGTCGTGCAAGGTTTGCTAGTTTCTCAGGATCATCCTCACCAAATGCGATCGCATGAAGCATGTCCTTTGATGAAACACCCATAATATCCGATACGACAGAGCCTAATTTGATATTTGCACCTTCAAGCACCTTTTGAATTCGATTATGCTGTCTGGCTCGTTCTTCAATAATACTTCTACGATACCGAACAAGCTCACGCAATTCTCGTTGATTTCGATCAGGGATAAAGCTTGCCTTCAATAAACCATGACGAAGAAGTTGAGCGATCCACTCAGCATCCTTGACATCTGTTTTTCGACCAGGGACTGCTTTCATATGTTGTGCGTTAACAACTAAAAACTCCATTTCTTCAGCCTCAATTAAGTTCACGATAGGCTTCCAAAACACACCTGTGCTCTCCATAGCGACATGAGTGCAACCATGTGATTTAATCCAATCCATCAGTTGAATTAAAAACACCGTTTTTGTAGAAAATGTTTGAATCTCCTTTCCTTCGGGGGTCATAATGCAGGCGGTAATGTTATCTTTATGTACATCCATTCCGCATACTCGTTCAATGATTACTTCCATTGAAACCATCCTTTCTATGGCAAAAAATTAGAGGCTGGTGCAAAAACCAGAATAGGATTAATCTACCATGAGTGCTTCCCGTAAGGGAGCGACAGTCTGTGATGCACCGAGGTCGTTGGAGTCAGACTAACGGATGGGCTCTAATGGCACCATAGTTCATCGACCTTCCTCACCCAGCCATAGAATCAGTATGGACGGTTTTCCACCATTTTCATTCTCTGTGGTGCAGCGCTGGTTGTGCGCTGCATGGTTGGCTAACGGGTGCTTTAGTTCAATAAGGGAGGTTGCTGAAGCAACCTTTTTGTTATGCAACTAAAGGGGCAGGATAGTTGAATAAGAAAAAATTGCAATGTATAACAATATAAAGTTCTTCTTAGTGTAAAAAGACAATAAAGTTATTTAATTTAAAAAATCTAAAACAAGCATAACCCCGTTCTAAATTTAGGACGGGGTTAAAATATAGTTGTTTAATTTTCGATATAAGATACTTCACTGTACTTAAAAATATAACAATAAAGTCGTTTAAAAATCTAAGTTTTATTCAACATTAGCACCATATTCTGGAATAACTAAAATGTAGACTAAGTCCTCAAACCACTGCATAATCTGAGATTAATCAACCCGTAAGCTTAATAATTTTCAAGTTTAAATCATTAAATAATACATCAATGCTAACGACTGCTGAATCATCATCAGTTGGAATATTAATATCAAATATCCATGGATTATTATCAGCATCTCAAAGACTAAGTAATCGTGCTCATTATGTAACTGGGTATTTTCACCAAGATGAATGTCTACAATTTCAACCATTATGGTAAATAATGAACATGGATAATTAATAATATTAAATAATAAATTAATATTATTGATTTTTTGGATTAAAAAATTTAAATTTTATTATTTATATTTTTAATTACTTGTTATATAATCGAATCAACTAAAAGGAAGGAATTTCATTATGGCTTATAAAGTAATCACAAATTGTCCTGTCTGCAGTAAAACATTGAAAATTACAAAGTTGCAGTGCTCTCATTGTCACACTACGATTGAAAATGAGTTTGAATTATCTAAGCTGGCATCCTTATCAAAGGATCAGCTTCATTTTGTGGAAGTATTTTTAACATGCAGAGGGAATATCAAAGAAGTTGAAAAGGAACTGGGGATTTCGTATCCAACGGTTCGAGGCAAGCTAACAGACATCATTTCATCCCTTGGATATGTGCAGAAGAAGAAAAATGAAGTAGACGAGAAAAAAGTTGTCACCATGTTGGAAAATGGCGAAATCACACCAGAAGAAGCCATTAAGCTCTTAAAAGAGGAATAGGGAGGTATTTATCATATGAAAGAGGAAATTACAAGAGTGTTAACAATGGTTCAAGAAGGGAAGATTGATGCAGATAAGGGATCAGAACTGATCCAGGTATTAAAAGAGAAAGAAGAAACAGGTAATAAGCTTTTTGAAAAACCGACTAAATTTTTAGATAAAAAATTAAAAATTCGTGTTGTATCAGCCGAAAATGATAACGTCACGGTCAATTTGCCTATAAAACTTGTCAAGGTAGTATTAATGGCTGGACACAGCATCGCAGCGAGTATTCCTCAATCGGAAAAATACATTAAAGATATAGACATAAGCCTTATTATTGAAGCAATCGAAAACGAATTAGATGGCCAAATTGTTGATATTAAATCGGCAAACGGGGATACCGTTTCGGTCATCATTGATTAGTGATTTGCTTATGATGCATGTAAAAGTGAAAGCAAAAGACGTTCGGTTTACCATCCCAATTCCATATGCTATTTTAAACATTGTTATTTCAATTTTGTCTTCAAAATTTTTTCAGCAAAATGCAAACAAATGGACAAAAGACCACTTCGAAAGAAAAAAACTGGACTTTACCTTTCCACTAATAGACAAAAAAACGCTAAAGCCTATCGTCAAGGAACTGAAAAATTATAAGGGGATCGTGCTAGTAGATGTCAAAGCTAAGGACGGTACTGAGGTTAAGGTTAGACTATAATTTATTATAGAATACACCGACCACTGACTGGCATTTTGAAGAAAAAGCCTAATTTCTCGCTACAATACCGAGAAAATTATAAAAAAACAATAAAGTTATTTAATTTTAAATGAACTATTCTTCACTAAATTTGTGAAGTGTCACTTCTACTTAACGAAATAGACTTTATAATCAGAACTGAAAGTATAATTCACTTATAAATGAATTATACCGACTCACATTGTGATAAATTGTATTACTTCAATAACAAGGGTTGTTTGCGGCGTACTTTTTCTTATGGCACTAACGGGGCAGGTTAGTTGAACAAGTTATAAATTGAATAGTTTAAAGTTATAGAGCATTTCTTCGTAATGAGGAATGCTTTTTTATATTTTTTTAAAATGAAAGGATATTTAGGTAACAATAATTATATAATAAAAAACAACAATGTTTTATTGTAAAACGATAAAAAACGTGTTAAATTAAATTGACAATAAATAAGTGAGGTGCTTTTTATGAAACGAGGAACAACACTCTTTTTAAAGATAGCTGTTATTCTTATTGGAATTCCAGTTCTTGCTTTGTGCATATTTTTGGTGCCTGAGATAGCGAAGTTTGCAGCAGAATTGTATCCGGATATGACTTATATCAAATATCTCGTATTAATCGATTTGTATGCATCGGCGATACCATTTTACTTTGCTCTATATCAAGCTTTTAAACTTTTAAGCTATATTGACAAGAACAAAGCTTTCTCGGAATTATCTGTAAGTGCTCTAACAAAAATAAAATACTGTGCAATCACAATCAGTATCTTGTATGTGGTAGGTATGCCGCTCTTTTATCTCATAGCGGAGCTGGACGACGCCCCAGGTATCATATTAATCGGATTGGTCATTATTTTTTCTTCAATGGTGATTGCAGTCTTTGCTGCTGTTCTTCAAAGGCTTTTACAAGAAGCCATCGATATAAAATCAGAGAATGACTTAATAGTCTGAGGTGAATAACATGGCAATTATAATCAATATTGATGTGATGCTGGCTAAAAGGAAAATGAGTGTTACAGAACTTTCTGAGAGGGTTGGAATAACGATGGCTAACCTTTCTATATTGAAAAACGGCAAGGCAAAAGCGATTCGATTATCAACTTTAGAGGCGATTTGTAAGGCTTTAGAATGTCAGCCTGGAGATATTTTAGAATATCGAAATGATGACGACACCCAAGATTAAAAAAGAGGAACAAAAAGAAAAGGGGAGTTACTCATGAATTTAACCATTAAAAAAATGGAGGCACTAATCATGAGAGCACTAAAACAACTCGTTCGTTTTGGTTGGGAGCAGGCCCTATCATGTTTGTTTCCTGCCGTTATTTTTGCCTCGTTGGCTTTTACAAAACTTATGCCGCTTCCCTTTCTGCCACGGTATGACTGGCTGCTCATCATCTGCCTTCTGATGCAGTGGTGGATGGTGCGTTCTGGGCTTGAAACACGGGACGAACTAAAAGTTATCACATTGTTCCACCTTATTGGTCTTGCTCTTGAACTTTTCAAGGTACATATGGGCTCATGGTCTTATCCAGAGGAAGGATATTTCAAAATTTTTGGAGTGCCTTTGTATAGCGGATTCATGTACGCAAGTGTAGCGAGTTATCTTTGCCAGGCGTGGAGAAGGTTAAAGGTTGAATTGGTTAAGTGGCCACCGTTTTTGGTAGTTGTACCTCTTGCAGCTGCGATTTATTTAAATTTTTTCACCCACCATTATTGGATTGATATTCGTTGGTGGTTGTCTGGACTTGTCATTATCGTCTTTTGGCGATCATGGGTCATATACGAGGTTGCTGGAACTCGTTATCGTATGCCAATCGCACTTTCTTTTGTGCTCATCGGATTTTTTATATGGATAGCCGAAAATATCGCAACGTTCTTTGGAGCTTGGGAATATCCAAACCAAACCGATGCATGGAGTCTCGTTCATCTAGGAAAGGTAAGTTCATGGCTCTTATTAGTCATTGTTAGTTTCCTTATAGTAGCGATGTTAAAGCAGGTTAAGGGGAAAAATTCCACTAGAACCGATGCTAGTCAATTTTTATAACTGTTAAGAACCCTCTTTTAAAAAAGTTGGATCCTTAGCATAGTAAAGAATTCGACTTTTTTTAGGTTGAAGTTCTCCTAGCGTACAAAATTCTGAATAAGATAAATTGGAAAAAGCAACTTTCGAATTGTTGCTTTTTTCTTCTTATGGAACTAGAGAGGTAGTTTAGTTGAAGAAGCTTAATGTAAACGCACAGTTAATGACGTTTGTTTTCACAGTATGACTGTATGGATATGTGCTGTACAGTCTCTCTGTTTAAACGTACTGCGAAGCAACTAAATGTTCTATTCCAGCTAAAATTTCTCTTGATTATAAATATAACTAAAGTAAAAAAATGGTATAAATGGTCGTCGGCAGGTATAATAAAATTATCTTAAAGCAAAGGGGTTGTGCCTTATGAGTCAACGAATCTCCTACAATGATGTTGCACCCGATGGTATGAAAATTATGATGGATATGGAGAAGTACACTAAAAACTCTTCTATTAATCGAACTACTAGAGAGTTGATCAAAATTAGAGCTTCTCAAATTAACGGTTGTGCCTTCTGCATCAATATGCATACATCCGATGCTCGTAAGATGGGGGAAACTGAACAAAGAATTTATTGTTTAAATGCCTGGGAAGAATGCGATTTTTATTCACCTGAAGAAAAAGTTGCTTTGGAACTTACTGAGCATATTACCTTGATACCAACAAAACGAGTTCCTGATGACTTATACAAGCGTGTCCGAGAACATTATGATGAGAAACAATATGTTGATCTAGTTCTTATTATTAATCAAATAAACAGTTGGAATAGAATCTCTATTGCAATGGGCAATACAGCAACTAAGAGTTAATTTTCTTAACGAACATCCTATGGTGTTCGTTTTTTCATTTATTTTGTTGCATATTTTGTGTCAACTCTACAATTGGTCTTATAGAACTCCCTCAGTTTAATAGATAATGCTCACGAATACTCGCTTATTCGCAGGATTTCAAACCACATGGTATAGGTTGCTTTAGATGAACGAAAGAGATAGGATCGTTTTGATAAGATGAGGGCAGGTTGAAATAGGGGATCCATTGAGAATCCTATATTATTACATATGCTGCACGCATTTTCCACGCTGCCCCTGGAGGCTTTCCCTCCCATGTCTCAACGGGTCATAATCCTATGCCCTTTCATTCCTTCGTCATGCCTATCCAAGGGGTGGAGGCTGGTTTTGCTAACGGAACGGATCAATGCCCTTTTGTTCTATAAATCCAGTACTTCGTGCTTTCTTTGAAATTCTACGAATAAGCTAACTTTCGTAAAAAACAATGTGAATTTTAATTTACGCTGCTAGTTGTTCAAGAGGGAAGACCATTTCCGGTTTATAGGCAGAGCCATTACGAGCAATTCCTACTAGGACACGGGCGAGTTTTCCACATAGTTTCATGATGGATTTCATTTTCTTAATCTTCTTCACCTTAACATTGTTCGAGTGTAGGGCTTTAAACTCAGGGTTATTCATCACCAGACTCATGGTCGCAAGGAAGAGGTAACGCCGCAGGCGTGATCTTCCACGTTTGGAAAGAACAATTTGGCCTTTCCACTTCCCAGAGCTTGCCTCAGCGAGATGCAATCCTGCATGACGAAGGAGCGCATTCCCGTGAGCGAACCCACTCAGATCTCCAGCTTCTCCTAAGATGCCCGCCAGTGAAATTTCGCTGATTCCTTTAATGGCAAGTATTTGCTTAACGAATGGAATCTGTTCCAAGACGTTTGTGACTTCTTGCGTCACTCTTTCGAGTTGGGATGAAGCGAGATCATATTCCTCTAATAACTGTTCCAAGTGAAGTTTATACGCATCAAGGGCTTGTTTCGTACCAATTGAACGCTTGGCCAATGTAATCAGGGAACGGGCTTTTTTATGCCCGGAATGTCGCTTCATACATGATTTCCACCCGTTTACGATATCTTGAGGCTGTAAGGAACATATTTCAGCTGGGGTAGGAAAGAGGCGTAGGGTTGCGATTGCCCCTTTACATGATACGTCTTTAAACACTTGCCGGAGCTCGGGAAAGACAACATCCACCCAGCGATTAATCTGGTTGATGGAGCTAACAAGGCGCTTAACGATCACATCTCGGTTGGCGATAAGGACACGAAGTTTTTCAAATGATTCTGAAGTGGAACGAACGAAGGCATAATAGCCATTCTTCACCATATCAGCGATGACAAGGGCATCTTTTTTATCACTTTTGGATTGCGTATTATCACGATTTTCTTTGTTTCTTTTGACATGGTGAGGATTGACCGTAACGACATCAATGTTTTGTTTGACTAGCCACTTTGAAAGGTTTATCCAATAATGACCGGTAGGTTCCATTCCGACTATCGTGGTGTCTAGGTTTTTCATGTGTTTTAGTTCCTTGATCCAATTTAGTAATCTAGTAAAACCCTCTTCGCTATTTTCAAAAGACAAAGGTTTCCCGATCACAATGCCTCGATAGTTTACAGCACGGGCCACGTGTACGTGTTGGGCGATATCCACACCAACAACTAGATGTTGATCCGTAATTCTTTCAATCAGTTGATTTTGTTTGTTTTGCATTTTAAAATTCATAGTAGGGCTTCCTCCTTAAGACTTTGAGTTAGATTGGACACTATACTCGTATCTTACTGAGGGGCTCTATTTTTTTCAAACCTGATATTTAACGATCTACAGGAATGCTAACGGGTGCTTTACTTCAATAAGTGAGGTTGCTCTCAATGTTAGGGTGGATAATTTAATGGTTCGAAATTTACATTCATCTTTTAGGAGGACAGGCCTTTGACTTTTAAAAAAATCTTCGTAGGACTCCTGGTTATATGGAGTCTTGCTGCTTGTGACAACGAACAAGAACAAGTCATAAAAAATGAAAAGGTAGATGTAGAGCAAAAAAATGAGGTGAAAGATTCTACACAACAAGAGGATGTACCCTCTTACGAAGCACCCAAGTATCATATATATGGTGGCTGGATGAATGGTGGATCTTATATACTAATCAAAAGTGATGGTGACGGTGGTGAGGGTAGATCCAAGTTCACATTAGAAAAATTCACTAAAACGGGAAAAGATACAATCATAAAGCATTTCCAGTTATCAGAATCTACTGGATAAAAACTAACCGGTATAATATCTAGCAAAGAATCAAACAAGACTTCTTTTCTAACGCTAGAATTAAATAAAGAAAAAACCGAAATAACTGTCACGTTGCCAAATGGAAAACCCGTTACATATAAAGAAGCAGAAATAGATCCGCAAGAATTTAATCCCGATTATGAGTGGGAAGAATGAAACCACAGTAAAAGACACCTCCGGAACCGTAGGAGTCGAACCCACACAGAAGGTATTTAGACCTCAGTTCTACCTTTAAACTATGTCCTTAGAAAGACAGCTATAACTACTGACCAACTGAGTGGAATTAAAACAACAATAGGAGATACAAAAATGTGGTTAAAAGTGAGGGCGACTGATATTAGCAATACTGGGTTATTATGTGGTTAACTTAATTATCTTCATTTTTTAATAAATAAATGTTGGTTAATTACCAATTGTACCAAACTACAACTCCTAATATGAAGATTGGGACGCAAGCCATAAATACTCCGTAAAAAGAAAGTTCAAAGTCCTCAGGGTTTCCCATAAAAGTTCTTAGACCTGCTCTATCCAATGCAGTTTTTTTTATTTTATGTTTTTCCTCTTCATTTTTACTCATATATGCATCCGCCTTATCCAATATTTGTTATTATGATTTTAACATATATATACATTTTAAAAAAATGCATTTTATTTTATTAGTCTTATGAATACACGATCATTTATTATATTGAGTTCTTCTACAGAGCGATTATTTAATAAGGTTAGCTTTTCTTATTGAGCTAAAGGGACATTTTAGTTTTAAAAGGAAATATTACGAAAATATGGAAACGTCATTTATCAAACACTGTAAATACAGTACAGATGTTAATGACACTATTATTTATTACTGCTGTTATTGGTTTATATAGCTTACTTATGTTTTTTCAAACTAAGAAAAGTAATACTTTTTTATTGCACATGTAATTTCCCTTCGTCATTTTCATTTTTTCATAATTCCACCTATTCCAACAGGCCCACGGCATATGAGTTTTCTTTACCTAGCGGTATGTTCAAACACTGATTTAATTTGACTTTTTTGTATTGTCCTGAAAAAAGTTGATAACTTTAAAAAACTATATTTCTAATAAATGTTGAAAATAAAAGTAGAAGATACATATTCGAGGCTTAATAATCATATTTAGTAACGATTGAAGGAAAATGAATTTTGGAGGCCATGATAATGAATGAAAAAGATTCTAAACAGACGCAAGCTTTATCAGAAGAAGACTCTAATGAAAGAAAAAAGTTATATAGAGACCTCTCCAAACGGACTAATGATGAGTCAGCTAAACTTCATTCACAGACAGTCGGCTCTAGAGGACCTGTACTGGAACAAGATAATGTACTCCACGAGTCCTTACAAGAGTTTATTCATGAAAAAATATTAGAAAGACCGGTTCATGTGAAAGGATTTGGTGCATTTGGTTATTTTCAAACGATATATTCGATGTCCGAATACACAAAACTGAACTTTTTACAAAATCCTGATCATAAGGTACCTGTTATGGTTCGCTTTTCATTAGCTGTCAGTACGAAAGGAACACCTGATACTTCCAGAAATGTACGTGGTTTCGCTACAAAATTTTATACAGAAGAAGGTGTTTTTGACCTTTTATGTAATCATATCCCCGTCTTTTCTGTTCGTGATTCGATACGTTTCCCAGAATTTATTAAAGCATTCTTACCTTCACCCAAAAATAACTTAATTGACCCTGATAGATTTTGGAGCTTTGTAGCAAGAGCACCCGAATCTATTCATTTTATTGTACGTCTCTACTCTGACGCAGGTACAGTAAAAAGTCTTCGTCACATACCAGGACATAGTGTGAATACATATGTTTGGAGAAATGCTCAAGGTATTAGAAAGTATGTTAAATACCATTGGTATCCATTTGAAGGTGTACAATACATTGGTCGCAAGGAAGCAAATAGACTAGCCGCTGAAAACCCTGATTATGCTGGTAAAGATCTATTCGATGCTATTGCGGGTGGTAAATCAGTGGAATATGGCTTATACGTTCAGCTCATGGATCCTGCAGATGAAGCCCATCTTTCTTATGATCCTTTAGACGATACAAAAGTATGGGATGAGAAAGAATACCCTCTTATACCAGTAGGGAAAATGGTATTAAGTAAAAATCCTGATAATTATATGGAACAAGTAGAAAAAGTCGCCTTCTCCCCTTCAAATTTACTTGACGGTGCAGAATTATCTGATGATAAAATACTGCAGGGCCGAGCCAATATTTATAATGATTCTCAAAGAAGAAGAATTGGGCCTGAATTTCGAAAAGTACCAGTCAATCAACAGCAAGACTGGACAACGGCTAACCAAATTACAAGTGGTGATGGAAGATATGTTGAAGGAAAACTAGAAAGAACTTCTATAACAAAGCATGATGATTTTATGCAGGCTGGTGAATTCTATATGAAGTTAACTCCTATAGAAAAAGAACATCTTGTAGAAAATTTGGCTAGCGACTTGATAGTCATATCCGATGATATTAGAAAGAAAGTTATGGAGTATTTAAATAAGGTATCATCTGACTTGGCAAAAAGAATTGAGATACAACAAAAAAAACAATAAAGATATAAAAATTAAAATTTGGTTATTATTAATGAACAGTAAAATTTGTATATAAGGTTTTAAAAAATAATATTAATTTTTAAATAGAAAGAAAAAAGAAGCTTTGCCGTTAATTAACCTGCCCTATAGATTGGGGTGCCCTGCACTTCGACAATGATCTACAAAACCAGGATGCCTTTCAAGGCGCCACACTTATGAATACTGCTAAATTAGGCTCAGTCTTAGGACTGAGTTTTTGTGGTGTTTTTGAAAGAAAACAGAATTCATCAATCATCACGAACTCTCCCTCTCTAGTATTCTGTCGACAAAATCTAGTAAATATCGGGAGTGACAGGCACCGATTTTAAGTTTTTCTAATTTCTTACCTTAGCGTGGTGACGGGCGGCTCTGGTACTTATTACTTTAGTCATCTTAAATAGAATGTTGGATGTAAAGCTTCTGTAAATTGAGATTTACAAAAGCTTAGTGTTGGAATTATGTTTGCTTAATATTTGTTTTGTATATTCATAGTGTGAAACAAAATAAAAACAAACATATTTAGGGGGAAAACGACAATGTCTTGGAACCGTAAGTGGAAAACAGGAATAATCGGTGCAATGACTATTTCAATGTTAGCAGCATGTTCATCAAATAATAATATTAAAGAATCAAGCGCAGGAGAAGAAGCAGATTATAACAAATTGACATTGACACAAATAGAAGACAAGGCAAAAGAAGAAGGCAAAGTTAATTCAGTTGGGATGCCGGATACTTGGGCAAACTGGGTGGAAACTTGGGATGAGTTGGGCGAAAAATATAATGTGCAACATACTGATACAGATATGTCGAGTGCAGAAGAGTTAGCAAAATTTGCAGCTGAAAAAAATGATGCAACAGCTGATATTGGTGATGTTGGAATTGCCTTTGGACCTATTGCAGAGGAACAAGACTTAACGATTCCCTATAAAACGTCCTATTGGGATGACATTCCAGATTGGGCGAAAGATGATAACGGAGACTGGGTAGTTGGCTATACAGGAACGATGGCAATTATTACAGATAAGAATAACGTAAAAACGGTCCCGACTTCTTGGGAAGATATAAAAAATGGTAATTACACAGTTAGTATTGGTGATGCGTTAACAGCAAACCAAGCACAATTTGCTATATTAGCAGCTGCTTATGCTTTCGGTGGAGACGAAAAGAATATTCAACCGGGTATTGACTTCTTTGCAGAATTAGCGAAACAAGGTCGTTTATCTGCTGGTGATCCTAGTGTTGCTAATCTAGAAAAAGGTGAAATTGATGTTGCTTTACTTTGGGACTTTAATGCACTGGGTTATCGTAAACAAGTTGATGAAGCACGATTTGACGTAACGATTCCAGAAGAGGCATCTGTTACATCTGGTTATGCCACAATCATTAATAAATATTCAAAAAAACCGCATGCTGCTATGTTGACTCGTGAATACATTCTTTCAGATGAGGGTCAAGAAAATTTAGCAAAAGGGTATGCACGTCCAATTCGTGAAAATGTTGAATTATCAGAAGAAGTTCAATCTCTTCTATTACCGGATAACATGTATAAAAATGCCCAACCAGTTGGCGATCAAAAGGCTTGGGAAGAAACAACGAAACAAATTCCTCAAATGTGGCAAGAGAAGGTGTTAATCCATGTCAAATAATCGTTTAATTATGATCGTTGTGGATGCGTTGCGTTTTGATACAGCGTGTTCTCATATGGGTTTTATGCAACATCTCGTTGAACAAGGAAAGGTCGCGCGTTATGAAGTGAAATCGGAAGTCCCTTCTTTATCTCGGCCACTATATGAAACGATTTTGACTGGAACGCCACCTTTAGTCCATGGAATTGTTGGCAATGGAGTCGTCCGCTTATCAACACAAGAAAGTCTGTTTCATTTAGCAAGACGCAGCGGGAAGAAAACCGCTGCAGCTGCTTATCATTGGGTAAGTGAGCTATATAATCATGCGCCATTTCGTCCTGGAATGGATCGAATTCAATTAGATAAAGATGCCCCTATTGAAAATGGTCTGTTCTACTTTGAAGATCATTATCCAGATAACCATTTATTCGCAGAAGCTAGGTGGCTCGTTTCAGAAAAGAAACCAGATTTCATCTATATTCACCCGATGAATGTAGATGATGATGGACATAAATTTACAGCAGATTCTGTTCAATATCGAAATCGCGTTTTAGCTACAGATGCCTTATTGGCACTTTCGTTGCCAGAATGGATGGAACTTGGATACAACATTATCGTGACAGCCGATCACGGAATGACAAGCGATGGAAATCACGGTGGGAATACAACTAATGATCGCCATGTTCCGTTATTTATTGCTTCGAATAAAGTGAAGCCGGTTGTTCAGGATCAAATTATCTCTCAGCTACAAGTGGCGCCACTTGCTTGCCATTTACTCGGAATCGATCCATCAGAAGCGATGGTCCCTCTCATCATACCTGGGGTCTAGTCAATTAAATAAAGGGAGACATCATGATTATGAATGGAAAAAAAAGAGTACTTTTCATACTAGTCCCGTTCGCTTTGTTGATGACGTTTTTTTTTCTCGTACCACTCTTTTACATGTTGATGAGTAGTTTTTCAAATAGTGAAGGGTTTACGTTAGAACATTATCAAGAAGTGTTAACAAGTTCTTATATTTTACAAGGGTTTAAAAACAGTTTAGCTTTGTCAGTCGTTTCAGCATTCGTCGCGTTAGTCGTTTCCTTGTTAGGTGTGTATGCGATGACGTATTTTCCTGAACCGGTCCGTGAACGGTTATTGATTTTGTCCAACTTGACTTCCAACTTCGCGGGTGTACCACTCGCTTTTGCATTTATCGTCTTACTTGGAAATAGCGGTCTCTTTACATTAGCGCTTGATTCGTTCGGCTGGGATTTATCTTTTTCTCTTTATAGTTGGTCAGGGCTGTTGCTCATTTATATTTACTTTCAACTCCCGCTTTCAATCATGCTTTTATATCCGATTTATTACGGTATTCAGCAACAATGGAAAGATGCCGCTGCGTTATTAGGAGCTTCTAAATTTACATTTTGGAAAAAAATCGGACTGCCTATTTTATTTCCTGGTATTGCGGGCACGTTCACTATATTGTTCGCTAATGCGATAGGTGCATATGCATCTGCTTACGCCTTAACAGGGAGTAATTTTAACTTAGCGGCAATTCGTATCGGGGCACTCATTACGGGGGATATTTTTGCTCAACCAGAATTGGCGAGTGCCATTGCTGTTTTACTTGGTGTGATCATGATTATCGGGATGTTACTTAGTGAATGGCTCACCAAGAAAACGAGAAAGGATTTGTCAGAACGATGAAAAAATTTACAATCGTCATCCTCATTCTGATCGGTGTATATTTAGCCCTACCAATTCTAGCGACCGCTTTGTATGCATTTTCAACGGAATGGAATAAAACCATTTTACCGGAAGGATTAACGTTGGAATGGATTAAGACTTTATTTCAAGATGCAAGATTTATAGAAGCGTTCGGACGATCTGTTCTTCTTTCAGGTAGTGCAGTTTTCATTTCTATATTATTTATTGTGCCGGCGATTTTCGTGATCGTATTATACTTTCCATCGTTAGAAAAGTGGTTCCAGGCAAGTGTTGTGATGGTATATGCTTTCCCTGGTGTTATTTTAGCAGTTGGTTTAATTCGGTTTTATTCAGGAACTAGTTTACCGATGATCCTCGCTGTGCTCGGGGTATATGTCATTAGCGTGCTTCCATATATGTACCAAGGAACACGAAATAGCTTACGGAATGTTCAAGGCCGTCAATTAATGGATGCAGCGGAATTACTAGGCGCTTCAAAAATGGAAGCTTTCCGGAAAGTGTTGCTTCCATCAGTTTATCCAGGATTATTTGTTTCAGCGCTATTATCATTCTCTGTTTTATTTGGCGAATTTGTTTTGATAAACCTCGTTGTAGGTTCTCGTTTTGAAACGGTTCAAATTTATTTAATGTCAAAATTAAGTACAAGTGGTCATGTTGCGAGTGCGATTGTGTTCGTATACATCGTGTTGATGGGTATTTTGACGCTAGTAATGGCGACATTAACGAAAAGAGCGAAAGGAATGACACGCGCATGAGTTACGTAGTGTTAAAAGACGTTTATAAACAATATCAAGATACAAAAGTTCTTTCTGGAATTGATATGAACATTAGAGATGGCGAATTTGTCACGTTACTTGGACCAAGTGGTTGTGGGAAAAGTACAATCTTGCGTATATTATCTGGACTAACAGATGCGACTGGCGGTCAAGTGATGATTGATGGGAAAGATATGAAGAAAATTTCGCCGAAAAACCGCAGAGTAGGTATGGTATTTCAATCATACGCATTATTTCCGAATATGACCGTATATGAAAATGTTGCGTTTGGAATAAAGATGCTCAAAAAACCAGAAAATGAAGTGGGAGAGCTAGTAGGGAAAATGTTAAACCTCGTTGGTTTACAAGAGAAGAAAGAGGCGTATCCGCATGAACTTTCCGGTGGTCAGCAGCAACGTGTCGCGCTTGCTCGTTCTCTCGTTGTTCGTCCGAAAGTATTGTTACTTGATGAACCGTTAAGTGCGCTTGATGCACAAATTCGTAAACATCTACAAGTCGAACTTCGAGCGATTCAACGTGAACTGGATATGACGATGATTCTTGTTACACATGACCAAGAAGAAGCGATGTCTGTTTCCGATCGTATTTTCGTCATGAATAATGGAAAGATTGCACAAGAAGGAACACCATCTGAAATCTACACGCATCCTAAAACCGAATTTGTTGCCAATTTTATAGGACGATACAATGTTTTTTCAAAAGAGCAGATAGGAAAATTAATTGGAAAAAATGTAGCGTTATCCGCAGATAAATATGCGATACGTCCAGAATCTATTCATTTACAAGCTCAGGTCTCCTCTTACAAATTAAGCGCAATTGCTGGCGATTCTATTATGAATGGAAATGTGATCCGTACAACTTTTCATGCGGACAATAAGCAATTTACGACTGAACAATTGCATCATCGTGCCTCTGCATTTGAAAAAGGTATGGAATATCAATTATTCGTAGAACCAGAGGATGTAATCGCCTTATCATGAATCAATTAAAGGAAGAACGCCATCGTTTAATTATTCAATGGGTGAATGAGGAGAAACGCGTATCAGTTGCAAAAATGGCAAAGAAGTTTTCTGTTACACCAGAAACGATTCGTCGAGACTTGACCGAGTTAGAAGAACTGGAGCAGATAACTCGAGTGCATGGAGGAGCAGTTCTATATACAACATTAGAAAAAGAACAAGCTTACTTACGGAAGCTTGATATCAATCGTGCAGAAAAAGAACAAATTGCATTCGAAGCGATATCACGTATTGAAGATGGTGATACGATTGGCATCGATGTTGGAACGACAACATTTCATATTGCCGATTTAATTCAAAATGTTCAAAATTTAACTGTTGTGACAAATTCAATTGCAGCAGCAGATCGCTTTAACCAAGCGATTGAAGAGAAGCGTGTGACGGGCAAGGTTATTTTGTTAGGTGGATTTACGAACCCTGCGCAATCCTCTGTCTCGGGTGCAATGACGCTAGAATGGTTAAGTCATATGCATATGGATAAAGCGTTTATATCCTGCGGTGGAATTGTTGGAGATACAATCTATGATTATGATTTAGATGAGTCACTCGTTTCAGCTAAAATGATGGCAAGAAGCAAGAAGAATATTTTACTTGTAGATTCATCAAAAATAGGTATTCCGTCTTTCTTTTCATTTGGTGATGCGAGCCATTTTGATGAAGTCATTAGTAATCAGCCTTGTCCGAAGGAATGGAAAGAATGGTATAAACGTTGGATTATCGCAAAAAGGAGTGGATCAGAATGTTAATCGATTATCATGTACATCTAGAAGAAGGCCCGTATTCGTTTAATTGGCTTGAACGTACGGCAAAAGCCCTTGGACATTTTCAGCCAAACGAAGTGCAAGAATACGGCTCGAAAGAAAAAATTGAGTATCAAGTGAATCAGTTGCAAAAGCGACTGAATGGTGGTTGTTACGGCGAAGAGTGGCTTGATTTATATTTAAAAAAAGCGAAACAAATCGGAATGAAAGAAGTAGGTATTGTCGATCATTTGTATCGTTTTAAAGAAACAAAAAATTATTTTGAAAAGGCGTTAAATCTTGATCCGAGCGATTCAATTGGTGTATTACAATCGTATTGGATAAAAAATGTCATGACAGAAAAAATGGATGAGTTCGTTGAAGCGATTGTAGCAGCAAAAAAACGCTGGGAAAAAGAAGGTGTCTCATTAAAGTTAGGAATTGAAGCGGATTATTTTGTCGGGCAAGAAGAGGAACTAGAAGCACTCTTAGAAGGAAAACCGTGGGACTATGTGATTGGTTCTATTCATTATATGGATGGCTGGGGATTTGATAACCCACAAACCGCATCTCACTTTGAAGAATATGATTTAGAAGAGCTGTACACTCGTTTTTATGAAACAGTTGAAAAAATGATCCGTTCAAACATGTTTGATTTTGTTGCACATTTAGATAATTTAAAAGTATTTAATTTCAAAGTAAACAATGAATCTTTTAATCAAAGATGGTATGAACGCATTGCTGTCGCACTAAAGGAAACGAATACCGCTACAGAGGTGAATGCGGGTTTATACTATCGCTATCCGGCCAAAGATATGTGCCCATCCATTGATTTTCTAACGACAATTGTTAACGAAGGTATTCCGATTACCCTTTCTTCAGATTCACACTATCCAGATGATCTTGGAAAATATGTTGCAGAGAACAAGAAAATGTTGCAGCAATTAGGTGCCTCACATCTAGCAACCTTCCATCAAAGAGAAAGAAACTTAGTGCAGATCCGGTAAAATGGGTCTTTTTTTGCCGCCCCCTGGAGCGAGATGCACGAATTTTGCACACGCCGAATGGGTGAAGATCCAGCGACTTCAGCTACAAATTGCAACAAAAACTATCGAATGTCAGCCCATTAGGACTGCTTAGTGTATCTGCGAACTTTTCCGAAGGCAGGTTGGAGGAAAAAGGGGAGCTTGATCATTATATAGGCGTAGCCTCAACGAGGGAGTGCCCAGATAACTTAACACTGCTTGAAGTTGATGCATATATATGGGCGGTATTCGAAGCAGTCGGACCTTTTCCTGAAACACTGCAAAATGTATGGGGACGTATTTATTCCGAATGGTTTCAATCCTCTAACTATGAACAAATAGAAGGTCCAGAAATCCTTTGGAACGAAAAAAAAGATGTAACCTCACCAACATTTAGAAGTGAAATATGGATTCCTGTTTTGAAAAAGTAAGCATAGGCGAAAGATTTATGCGAAGAGCTGTTTCGACAGCTCTTATTTTTTTACTCAACTACCAGTTACTTTACTTCAATAATGGCTAAGGTAATCTTTTTTATTATGGAACTATCGGGGCAGGTTAGCATTCCTGTAGATAGCTATTTTTTGATTTTGAAAAAAATAGAGCTCCTCAGTAAGATATGAGTGTAGATACCATTCTAACTCAAAACCTTAAGGAGGAAGCCCTAATATGAAGTTTAAAATGCAAGACAAACAAAATCACCTAATACTTAATGAGCAAGGCAAGTATTAGTCCTGTGAGGAAGAAACAATATCACTCTCATCTCATCCATTTAAAGAAAAGGTTTCCTTTACGATAATACCTTTATTGAATTTTTTCATACGAGATTAACGAAGGAAGTAAAGCCTTAAAAGAAAGTAAATGGTAATTGAACATCTGGCAATCTGGCATTTTCATGTTTAAGACTTCTGACTGAGACAAAATGAAAGTCACTAAATTTGGAAGCAGGAAGGAATGATCTGACGTGAAGGTAAACAGAAAACTACACCAAAAAAATCCAGAGTGACACACTACTCTGGATTTTAATATTAAGATACTTGTTCTAGATTTTTATTATTGGCAGGAGGGTGGAATTGACCTTCCCATTTAGAAATAACGATTGCTGCAAGTGCATTACCTACAACATTCACTGCCGTACGACCCATATCAAGAATACGGTCAATACCAGCAATAAATGCTAAGCCTTCAATTGGAATACCGACGGTGCCTAGTGTTGCCAAAAGGACGACGAAGGAGACACCTGGTACACCTGCAATTCCTTTAGATGTAATCATCAACACTAGCATTAAGGTAATTTGCTGCATGATGCTCAAATCAATTCCATACATTTGAGCAATGAAAATGGCTGCTAATGCTTGATATAACGTAGAACCATCAAGGTTGAAAGAGTAGCCTGTCGGAATTACGAATGATGCAATATGTTTTGGACATCCGGCCTTCTCCATTTTTTCCATGATTTTTGGGAGGACGGATTCCGAACTAGCTGTTGAAAATGCTAAAATTAACTCTTCTTTTAGAAGCTTAATCAATTTAAAAATACCAAACCCTACTACTTTAGCAATAATTCCAAGAACGACAAGTACAAAGAAAAGCATTGTTCCATATACTGAAAGCGCTAACTTACCTAAAGGAATTAATGACGCCAAACCGAATTTAGAGATTGTTACCCCTATTAGTGCAAATACACCGACTGGAGCGAATTTCATAATCAAGTTGGTTAAGTAGAACATCCCTTCTGCCGTACCTTGGAAGAATCGAAATACCGGTTTACCTTTTTCTCCAATTGCGGCAATACTAACGCCAAATAATACAGAGAAGAAAATAATGGCTAGCATATCGCCTTCTACCATCGCTTTAATCGGATTCGATGGTACGATGTGAACAATTGTATCTACAAAAGATTCATGCTGCTTAGTTTCTGCTGTATCTACATAACTGGATATATCTGTTTGTTCAAGCTGGTTCATGTTTATACCAGCGCCCGGCTGAAGTAAATTAGCGGAAACCAGACCAACAAGAATTGCTATTTGCGTTACTACCACAAAGTATAAAAGTGATTTGGCACCAATTTTACCTACTGATTTCAAATCGCCTACCCCTGCAACGGCAACAATCAGACTTGAAACAATGATTGGTACAACAATCATTTTAATCATGCGTAAGAACATATCTCCCAATGGTTGTAAATAGCCTTGGGCAGTCTCATTACCATAAAAAATGGCACCAACAATAATCCCTAGAATTAATCCAATGAATATTTGGCTAGCTAAACTTAATTTAATTTTCTTCATTTACTTTCCTCACATTCCATAAGTTCTTTGATGTAAAAACATTTTGTCTCGTAAGGGATACAAGTTATTAAATAGAAAGAAAGTGAATTTTATTTTTTGAAAATTCTGTCTTTATACCGAAAGAAAAGACACTTCATTTGTCGATTCCTATTGGCGTGACTATTCATACATGTTCCCTTTAGACTCTGACGAGGTTAGCTGTCGGGTTAGGAATTGGAAACACAAATACCCTATCATCTCTGAATTCACCCCTAGCGGAAAATATCAGCAAAATGGTTTCCCCGTTCTATTAATAAGATTAAGAGAACCAACTTATAATAAAAATATTAATCTGTAAATATTTATTATAGGATTTAGGGGCACGCCATCTTTCTCTACGATTATAAAAATTCATCCTCTTTTTTAGAGTGGGCTCATTGAAAATACGATGATTCAAATGATATTAATACATGAGACATTTAAAATCTTTTTAAAATCGCAAGTTTGATATAAAGTTTGGTAATCTTTGAGATATGTGTGTGGTGTAAATCCCCATTTACGCTTCCTCTTTTACCAATTTCATCCTCCTTTTTTAATCTATGTAGTTCTATTCAGTGATTATAAAATACTTCCTTTCTTCCTTATTTTTAAGGGATGAATCAATAATGTAACATTAAAATGAAGCGCTTACAATAATTATTTAAAGAAAATTCGGGAATATAAGACTTTTTTCGACATTTTTCGATAATTTCCATACTGAGCACACACCACCATTATTGTTCTCAATATAAACACTTAATTATTTTTATATATCGGATAGTTCCTACATTTTTCAAGGTAAACTTGATTGATTTTCAGCCATAACAGTTCCCTTTTTTCATTTTTTTCTTCTATCGTGTAATTTAGACTTACAGTGTGTTAAAGTTTATTCCTTGGAAAATACCCGATGATTTTGTGATAGTGGTAGAAAATGGCATACCAATTGGTCAATTGAAGCTTACAATACGACAGTCAGAGGCAATGAGATTGGTTATGTAAATCTATTATCTAAATCTATTATCTAATTCCTGAAAAACGTCGAGCTGATTTAGGGAGGAATTTACATGAGTATGCTCTAAAGTTTTTTCAAAACAAGGGAGTAACTGAGTATCATCTTCGACACTTAAACATTACCCAAAGTCGCTTTCAGCCTAATAGAATTACGTTTGAGGCTAAATTAAAAAAGGTCCATTTTGTTGGTTCAAAAAGAGTGGTATAGTGTGTATCAGGCTCTCAGGAGATTGTTGTTAACCTATCTGATGAGGAGCAAATGGATTATCTAGGTGAGAGTATTTGCTTGAGTGCTAGAAAAGACTTGGTAAAAATACTTTAATATGTCGGTAAGCTCTGTTAAGAGGAACCTTTACAGAGCTTTTTTCTATTCAAGTATCGGGACAGCAGCGTAAACTTTCATTTATGAGAGAAAGCAGAGGATAACCACGAAAAAAAGAATAGTTTTTTACCATTATCCTTTTTTTGGCTTATTACTCTGTTTCAAATACTAAATAGGTCTTTTGATTATTTACGTATGTGATCTCATTTTCCAAACCTATTTGACAAACATATTAGAGTATGGCTTCCCTAAAATATAAACTGGAAGGATTAAAGTCTTTTAGTATACTTATTTATTTTTCGGAAATGGCATACTCAGATCGTTATAATCCGATTGATTACGCTAGTGAGGGTATAAAATATCTCCATCGATTTCTTTTTAATGAACACTTTATTTCGCAGTCTTTTTTGAAACATTTTCACTTCGTAAATATGTATTGAATATAATGCGTGGTATTATATGGTAAAGGATTCTAGGTAAAGGAGACTTATGATGAAGACTGGACAATTCTCCAATAATAAACTATTAGATATGGTATTTGAAAGTACATATTATGGAATTGTAATTGTCGATAGTAATGGGAAAATTCAATATATTAGCAATAAATATTGTGAATTTTTAAATGTTGAACGCGACTCAGTGATTGGTGAACATGTGACGAATATAATTGAAAATACAAGGCTACACCTAGTAGTGCAAATAGGTAAATCGGAAATCGCTGATATACATTTTCTTCGTGGTGATTTTGTTATCGCTAATCGCATTCCTATCATCGAAAATGAGGAAATAATTGGTGCGATTGGGACAATAATGTTTCGTGATCTTGATGACTGGAATAAAATGAATAGCCACATTAAGGAGATACTGACAAAACATAATTTTTACAGAAATGAAAGTGATGTTACAAATGGAGTAAAGTATTCCTTACACAATTTAATTGGCAATTCACAAAAAATACAACAGTTAAAAGAACGTGTGAAAAGGGTGGCTAGAGGTGATATCTCTGTACTAATTAGAGGAGAAAGCGGTACAGGCAAGGAAATAATAGCACATAGCATTCATCAGTTAAGTGGGAGAAGCGACAAACCACTAGTGAAAATAAATTGTAGTTCAATTCCGGAACACTTGTTAGAATCTGAACTTTTCGGGTATGAAGATGGTGCCTTTACAGGGGCAAAAAAGGGAGGTAAACTTGGAAAGTTTCAATTTGCTGATGGTGGAACTGTTTTCCTTGACGAAATTGGTGATATGCCTCAGCAAATGCAAGTCAAGTTATTAAGGGTCCTTCAGGAGAAAGAATTTGAGCCTGTAGGTTCGCTTTACCCAAAAAAACTTAATGTTCGAGTGATTGCTGCAACAAATCGCCCTTTAGAAAAATTGGTTGAAGAAAAGCTATTTCGTGAAGACCTATTTTATAGAATTAATGCTGTCCAATTATTTGTTCCTCCTTTAAGTGATAGAATCGAAGATATCTCTTTACTTGTAGATTATTTTTTAAAAAAAGTCACAGCCCGAATAGGAAAACGAGTAACCTCTATACACCCTGAGGTGCTTTCATTAATAGAGCAATATAACTGGCCAGGGAATGTCAGAGAACTAGAGAATGTGATTGATGCAGGTGTTCACCTATCAAATGACGAGGTAATGGGAAAAGATGCTTTACCTGATTATCTAAAACGTCATAAGGTGAATAGGAAAGAAGTAAGTTTAAAGGATAGTGTAGAGGAAACAGAAAAGAAGACAATAGAAAGAGCGTTAAGGAGGTTTAAGTTTGATAAAAAACGGGTTGCGGAAGCTCTTGGAATAGGAAATTCTACCCTTTACGATAAAATTAAAAAATATCAAATTTCTGACCAATAAATATAAATCCGGGATTTCAGAATGCATTCCGAAATCCCGGATTTATATTATAATTTCCGTATTAGTGTAGATATAGTTCACATTAAAGGAGAAAAAAGGCTATAGAACAGATTAATTATTATATAAATTATGAAAACTGAAGAATAAAAAATCAACTGATCTAACTTAAGTTGATTTTTTTTATTTATTTTCTGAAAAATCGGAAAATAAACATTTGGATATTCCTCGATAAATAAGAAAAGTAAGTCAGTATAGGGTTTTTCCGTTTTGGAATGAATCTTGCAACCAAAATTAGAAGAAAGGAGGAAAGAAATTGGGCCTTGTTTAGAAAGATTGAGAATTATTTTGAACAGTATTGAATTTTGAATCTGCTTACCTTGAAAAGGAGGAATTTCATTGGATGTTGGTTTTATCACAAGAAAAATGGCAAATGATTTAAATAATATAAATCCTAGAAAAATAGCAATAAAAGAAGAAGTAGGAAGGTCATTGACGTACATCGATCTCCACCATTTATCAAATGCGTATGCAAACAAGCTTTACGAATTTGGCGTTCGAAAAGGGGATCGTGTCGGTATTTTACTTTACAACTGCCTCGAATATTTTAGTCTATATTTTGCCATTGCGAAAATCGGTGCAATTGCAGTTCGACTTAATTTTAGGCTTTCAAGTGCTGAGCTTGAGTATGCATTAAATGATTCACAGACAAGAATATTGTGCTTCCATTCGAACTTAGCCAATCATCTGGAATCAGTTTGTAATCATGTTTCTGTTGAGCGTTATTTTTGTCTACCTCATAGAAATGGCTCAATCCCAGGTTGGTCTGAGTCATGGAGTGTTTTAGAAAGTGGTTCGGTAGATGAGGTCAAAGTCGATAACATTAAATTAAACGATCCGGTCATGCTGATGTACACATCAGGCACAACGGGAAGACCTAAAGGTGCAATTTGGACTCATGATACAACTTTCTGGTTTTCCACGATACAAGCGCTGAAATGGAAATTTACAGGGCGAGAAGTTGCCATGACGACAGGACCACTATACCATGTTGGAGCGATGGAAGATATCGCACTTCCTACTCTTATGATGGGTGGAAGCGTAATAATTACAAAAAGCCAAGAATTCGAGATTGGAAGAATTCTTTCCGTTATTGAACAGGAAAATGTGACCGATTCTTTTTTATTCCCTTTTATGATTTATGAAATGCTAAATCTGCCTGAAATTGAAGAGTATCAGCTAAAATCTTTAAAAACTATTTATACAGGTGGTGACCCGCTAATGCCATGGGCACTAGAACAATTAAAAAAGAGGTTTCCTCAAATTGGAGTTGTTCAAGTTTACGGGTTAACTGAAGGACAACCAATTGCGGCTTCGCTTGAACCACAGGATGCTTTTACAAAAGGCCATACCGTTGGAAAGCCAATGCCACTTACAGAAATTAATATTATCGATGAGGATGGAACGCCTTTGCCTGTTGGTGAAATTGGTGAAATCGCTATTAAAAGTCCAGCGGTTTCTGAGGGTTATTGGAGAAAACCTGATGCCACAATGGAAACATTTGTGAATGGGTGGTGTAAAACAGGAGACATGGGAAAATTCGATCATGATGGGTATCTATCAATTGCAGGCAGAAAAAAAGATATGATTCGGAGCGGTGGTGAAAACATTTACTCTGCGGAAATTGAAGATGTCTTATACCGCCATGATGAAGTGAAGGAAGTTTCTATAATTGGTATTCCTGATCCGAAATACATTGAGGCTGTATGTGCTGTTATTGTTAAAAAAGAAGGAGCCAAACTTACGGAGGAAGATGTTGTTAATTACTGTAAGGAACATCTTGCTAGCTACAAAAAACCTAGAAAGGTCACATTTGTTGATGAAATACCACGTACCCCATCCGGTAAGGTTCAAAAGTTTATTCTTCGAAAACAGTTTAGTGGTATGGAATAAATAAGGAATTTCTCGAAGGTTAAAAAAGGTACTATAAAAAGGTTTTGTGAATACATTATTTCACTTTGTTTTAAACATGCACATAACCATCAAGGATTCTAACATAAATATCTGGGTTTACTCACTGATGCACGTTTTTCAACAATGCCAGAGCATCTGGAACCCACAAGTACACTTTAGGTTGAGGAGGAAAGCCGATGAAGAATAAGGATCAAGTTGTTTCATGGTCAAAACAGAGTAATATTGCAACGATTATTATTGATAATCCACCTGTTAATGTATTAAGCGCAGATGTTATAGAACAATTGAATCTTGTGGTAGATGAAATTGAAAGCGATTACAACGTTAAGGTCATTATCCTTACTGGTGAAGGCGAAAGAGCTTTTGTTGCTGGAGGGGATATTAAAGAATTTCCAGCATGGATTGGAAAAGGAGTGGAAGAAGGAAAGGGGAAATCACTTTGGCTTCAGGAACCACTTAATAAAATTGAACGTTTATCTCGACCAACTATTGCTGCAATCAACGGATTAGCATTAGGTGGAGGATGTGAACTTGCCTTAAGTTGTGATATTCGAATTGCAGAGGAACAAATTAGGATTGGGCTTCCTGAAATTAAATTGGGTTTGTTTCCAGGGGCAGGGGGAACTCAAAGACTTCCTAGACTGATAGGTAAAGCCAAAGCAAAAGAAATGATCTTTACTGGAGAGCCACTGAATGCAGAAGAGGCAAAACAAATAGGGCTTGTTAATCATGTTGTGCCAAAGGGGGAATCTTTAGAAAAAGCAATGGAAATTGCAAAATGTATTTGCAATTATTCTTTACAATCTTTAACTTTTGCAAAGCATTCTATTGATTATGGTTATGAACAAACACTTGAAGATGGACTCGTGATTGAAGCTGAAAATTTTGGTCATGTTTTTCAGACTAAGGACGTTAAGGAAGGTGTTGAAGCCTTTATTAATAAAAGAGAGCCAAATTTCGTTGATCAGTAATCCCTCATGACAAAACCAGAGTCAAGTCAATTTTTGAAAAAGTTCCTCGGGGTCCGTCTAGTTCTATAGTGCGGAATCTTTCGCCATGATTCGCGGAGGGCATATTGATGTTGCATTTTAGGAGGAATGGAAGTGCCCCATAATGGTGATTTGGCTAACTGGGTGATTCCAGGGAGAATGGTGAAAGGAATGGGCGGAGCGAAGGACCTTGTCCATGGTGCACGCAAAACAATTGTGATTATGGAACACGTTAATAAACATGGCGAATCCAAAATTCTGAAAGAGTGCACCCTACGCTCACAGGAAAAAGCGTGGTTGAACATATCATCACGGATCTTGCGGTAAAGGACGTTACAGAAAAGGGCTTGAAACTAATAGAAGTCGCAAAAGGATTCACAGTCGAACAAATCTTTAGATGTACACACAAAACTCAAAGAAATGACGTTTAAAAGAAACAATGGATTTATTCGGGAAAATAATTAGAGTTCTGTAGACAAGAAAAGTGAACTTTAATGCCGAAGAAGTCTTGGGGGAAATGGATTCAAACCAGCAACAAATGATAACATATTATACTTTGAGAAAAAGGGGGAATCAATATGGATGTAATGATTATTATTATTTCACTAGGATTACTTATGTTTCTAGCATATCGAGGATTTTCTGTTATACTTTTTGCACCATTGTGTGCTTTGTTTGCTGTATTTTTAACGGATCCTGGACATGTTTTACCTTTCTTCTCTAATATATTTATGGTTAAGTTGGTTGAATTTGTTAAATTATATTTCCCGGTTTTTCTACTAGGTGCTATTTTTGGGAAATTGGTTGAAATAAGCGGTGTTGCAAAGAGCATAGCTAAAATTATTGTCCGTTTTATCGGGGCTAAACAAGCCATTCTAGCCATTGTGATAATGGGCGCAATCCTGACTTATAGCGGAGTTAGTTTGTTTGTTGCAGTGTTTGCCATTTATCCATTTGCTGCTCAGCTATTTCGCGAAGCTAATATTCCAAAGCGTTTAATTCCTGCGACAATTGCAGTTAGTGCTTTTACCTTTTCCATGGATTCACTTCCAGGGTCTCCACAAATTCAGAATGTCATTCCAACGGGATTCTTTAAAACTGACATCTATGCTGCACCGACACTAGGAATTATTGGGGCAATATTTATCATTTCCTTGAGCCTTTTATACTTAAATCATTGTCGACATAAGGCAGCTAGAAATGGTGAAGGGTATTTTGGAATTGGTGATAAAGCTATTGATAGGGAAGCTGCTGAAGCAGAAATGGCAGCTAGTTCTGCTATATCGGTGGAAACGACTAATAAGTTGGGAATGGATTCTGAAAAAGCCATAAGTAGAAAAGACTGGCTTGCTTTTATTCCGTTGGTGTTAGTTGGAGTGATGAATAAGTTTTTTACTGAGTCTTTTCCTCTTTGGTATGCCAAAGGATTCGATTTTGCTACTATTGGGTTGGAAGATTATGGAAATGTTGATATGTCTAAAGTTATTGGTGTTTGGTCTGTAGAGATGGCTCTTATTCTCGGGATAATAGCAACCGTCTTATTAAACTTTAAAGCTGTCAAATTAAATTTCCAATCAAGTATTAATATAGGGATTAGTGGGGCATTGCTTGCAACCATGAATACGGCAACCGAATATGGTTTTGGGGGTGTGATTGCAGCTTTACCCGGCTTTACTGTGATACAAGATTATCTTACTGGAATGTTTTCGAACCCTTTAATTAATGGGGCGATCATGACAAATGTTTTGTGCGGCATTACTGGTTCAGGATCTGGTGGGATGAGCATTACGTTGAGCTTAATGGCGGATACGTATATACAAACAGCTGCTCATTTTGACATTCCGTTGGAAGTTTTACATCGTGTCATTGCTATGTCTGCAGGTGGATTTGATACTTTGCCACATAACGGAGCTATAATAACTCTTCTAGCAGTTACGGGACTCACTCATCGCCAGGCATATAAAGACATTTTTGTTATTACCATTATAAAGACACTTGCTGTATTCTTTGTAATTGGTATATTCAGCTTGTTTGCTATCGTTTAAATATTTGCCGGTGAGCATAGGAAAATACATTTCGATTTCTAGCTTTAAACGCTATTTACATGGAATAGTACGTCTTCTATATGAAAAACATTTTTTATAGGTGTTGATTTTAAGAACTATCACTAAATTATTTAGTCTATAGTATTAAATATCTGAAATTTCTGCCTACTTTTTTCAAGCCTAAATAAAAGGAGAATGAAATAATGTTTAATAAATATTTCCATCAATATGAAATCGGAGAAACATGGGTGTCGAAAGGACGTACTATAACCGAGGCAGATCTAGTAATGTTTTCTGCATTTAGCGGTGACTGGTTTCCCCTCCATACTGATAAGGAGTATGCAGCAAATACACAGTATAAGCAGCGGATAGCACACGGAATGCTTATACTTTCGGCTGCAACTGGCTTATTTCAATTTGAACCAGGAATCGTCGTTGCATTTTATGGATTGGAGAAGGTTCGATTTACAAACCCTACCTTTATTGGGGACACGATACATGTAGAATTAAAGGTGATTGACCTTTTTGAAAAAGGCTATCAAGGTGTTGTAACAGTCATCCAAGAAATAAAAAAACAAAACGGAGAAACTGTAGCCATAGCCAATATGAAAATTATGGTCAATTCTAATACCCATGTGAAAATATAGTAATCACTTAATTTATAATGCGACAAAATTAAATATTTGAGCAGGTGCAAATCAAACTTGAATTCAGATGGCGTTTGTTCTAAAAAGTATGTCTAGATGACATAGTTTATAGATTTAAGAGACATTGAAATAATTCTTGCTCAAATTAGGGAGCCGTTGAAGTAGCTGTAATTAATACTTAAAACGTGCTTTGGAATACAATCACTATCATTGATTAAATCTATCGAATTAGCTTATGGTTATAAGAGGAAATTCGAAGTAAAAGTATTATCCCCAAACTTAGCACAGAAATTAAACGTGGCGGTAGACAGAAGAAACGAGAATAACATAATAATCAAAATAAGAGCGACTGCATTTAATTAGCAATCGCTCTTTATCTATTCTCTTTGTTACAGCTGTGTAAATAGGCCAAAACCAAAACACTTCTCCTTGTGAAATAATGTAGCTGTCTAAGAAAGTTTCAAAGAAAGCAGGTATGTATATGAAAAAGAAAACAATCGGTGAAATGACCAATAGTAGATTAAGTTGGGGATTCGATGCCTCAACTCGTGTGATTTTGAATAAGAAAGGCAAAGGATCATATAACCGGAGTAAAATAAAGCAAGAACTATCGAAGGGAAAGTAGTTTCTTTTTTATCTTTTTAGTATATTTATGTTATAATGTGGCATATATAAAAAAGACGAGATGCGCTAACATCTCGCCTAGTAACCAATCCAAAGTGGTCGGTTGCTCCTAAATATTACGCTTCTTAGAAGGCCTCCCGTGCTGTTTGGATGTAGAACGGGTGGTTTTCTTTTTGACTTTTTTAGCAGGAAGGAAGCTAAATAAATATACAACTGTCGAATTGGCAACTTCCACTAGTACGTCTATTAGAAGATCCATTGCGGTCACCTCCCTTCTCTCTTAGATAAAAGAGATAGGGGTAAGGCAACCTCCCACCCGGTTAGTTACATAAGGGAATTATGCCATATTTTACATAGTATGAGGCGGTTTTATGGAAAAAGGATGGTATGGATTAGAAATAGGGGATCTGAATAAAGGCAAAATGAAAACAGAAGCTAAGAAACCATTTCTATCGGTTTGCGAATGGTGCAAAAAGAGCAGAACCGTTGACGGCTGCTCTTTTTGAATTGCGACTCAACTTATATTAAATCCGGATAACCCATTCTACAAGAAGGGGACTCTTATTGGAAAGAGAAATAAAGAAAAGCATATCACACTACAAAACATCCATAATTTTAAAAAAATATGGACAAGAAATTCTAGTTTAGCTGAATTGTCAAAAGAAAAACTAATCATTTAGTGTAGCTTTTTTTGCATATTAATCTGCTTATATTTGGACGGGCCTTATTATATGCATGAAAATCCCATTCTCCACCGGCGTTAAGTAATTATTCTATCCCGTTGCAGGAGCAGTTCTGTAAAAACTAACTCAAATCTAGCCGATATATATATTTAAGGTATAATAATAAAGAAAGATATTTTTTAACGGATTAGGTGACGAAAATATGAAGCTAATCATTGCGGAGAAACCAGATCAAGGTTCAACGTTAGCAGGTCAATTTAAAACGAAGAAACAGCAAGGCTATATAGAAATTTTGCCGAATGAACTTTTTCCGGATGGTGCTTATGTAACATGGGCAGTCGGGCATTTATGTCAACTAGTTTCACCGGAAACGTATCATTCAAAATGGAAAAAATGGTCGATTGATACATTGCCGATGATTCCTGAGAAATTCCAATATGAAGTGACTCGACAAAAGGCAAAGCAATTCAATGTTGTGAAAACTTTGCTTAGGAAGTCGGATGTGGATGAAATTATTCATGCTGGCGATGCCGGTCGTGAAGGAGAATTGATTGTACGCAATATCGTCAATCTATGCAGCGTCAAAAAACCGATGAAACGTTTATGGATTTCCTCTTTGACTCCGAAAGCCATTTATGAAGGTTTCCAAAATCTGATTAGCGAAGAAAAAACAAGGCCACTTTATTATGAAGCATATACGAGAGCTTGTGCAGACTGGGTTGTTGGTATGAATGCTTCTAGAGCTTATAGCATTTTATTGAAACAAAGAGGGGTGTCGGATGTATTTTCAGCTGGCAGGGTTCAGACGCCTACCCTCGCTTTGATAGTAAAAAGGGAAATGGAAATTGAACAGTTCAAATCTGAACCGTTTTGGGAAGTATTTGCTGACTTCAAGATGGATGGAAATAAATATCAAGGAAAGTGGCAGCAGAAAAACGATCCGAGGATTAAAACAAAAGAACTTGCTGAAAAAATTGCCGCCTTTTGCAAGGGTAAAGAAGCTGAAATTGCAGAAATGGATACAGAAAGAAAAGAATTTCAGCCACCTTTATTATTTAATCTATCTTCTTTACAGGCAACCGTGAATAAGATTTATAAATATTCACCGAAAATGACGCTGGATATTGTTCAAAGTCTATATCAAAAAGGGATTGTTTCTTACCCGCGTTCTGACTCCAATTATGTTACAGAGGGGGAAGCCGAGACATTTCCCGATATTTTGCAAAAAATAAGCAGGTTTTCAGAGTATGAATCCCTGTTTCCGTTGCCTCAATCAAGCATCATAAATAATAAACGGTTTGTAAATGAAAAAAAAGTGACTGATCACTATGCAATTATCCCAACTGAGCAGGTCACAGATCCAAAGCGCCTTTCCGCTGAAGAACGCAATATCTATGACTTGGTGGTACGCCGCCTGATTGCGGCTCATTATGAGAAGGCGATTTTCGATTATACAACAATTAAAACGCTTGTCGATAAGCGGGCCGAGTTCATTTCGAAAGGCAAGCAGCAAATCCAAGAGGGATGGCGCAAGGTGATTTTCCAAAATGATAAGGATGATGACGATATCATTTTGCCCCCCGTCAAAAAAGGGGATTCTGGACAGGTAGCCAGTGTAAAAGTGAAAGAAGGAAAAACCCAGCCTCCTAAGCGCTATACAGAGGGTCAGTTGATTACATTGATGAAAACTGCCGGAAAACATCTGGATAATGAAGAGCTAGAAAAGGTTTTGATGAAAGCAGAAGGACTTGGAACTGAAGCTACTCGTGCAGGCATTATAACTATGCTGAAAGACCGTAAATATATTGATGTTAAAAAAAATCAGGTATTTGCGACAGATAAAGGGAAAGTACTGATTACTGCCATCGGAGAAAAAATTCTGGCTTCACCTGAAATGACGGCTAAATGGGAACAGCGCTTAAGGGAAATCGGGGAAGGAAAGGCTTCCGCTGGTGAATTTATGGAAGCTGTTAAGAAGATGTCGGCTAAAATTATCAGTGATGCAGTTGAATCATCGGAAAACTGGGATTTCCAAGGACTGGATACTGAATCAATTCAACGGAGCGGGTCTAAAAAAAGAAATACTGCATCTGTAGGCAGCTGCAAGTTATGCGGTTCGAAGATTGTCGATAAAGGTGAATTTTATGGATGTGTGAGTTATCAGAAAACGAAGTGTAACTTCACTATCTCCAAAAAAATCCTGAATAAAAAGATCAGTCAAGCAAATATAAAAAAGTTGTTGGCAAGCGGCGAAACGGATTTAATAAGTGGCTTTAAAAAAGGAGAGAAGACCTTTGACGCAATTTTATCTTGGTCCGATTCTGAAAAGAAGATTAGTTTTACATTTCCAACAGAACAAGCCGTCAAGCAAACTTAATAATAAACTTCTTTAAAAGACGTCCTGAGACGATATCTTCTTGTTTCGGGGTCGTTTATATAGTAAAATTTTTAGATATGCGTTTGAATGGGAGGATTCCGAATGCCTACACCGAGCATGGAGGATTACATAGAACAAATTTATTTACTTATTGAAGAAAAAGGATATGCCAGGGTTTCCGATATTGCAGAAAATCTTTCTGTCCATCCCTCTTCAGTTACAAAAATGGTTCAAAAACTAGATCATGAAAAATATTTAATATATGAAAAGTACCGTGGTCTCGTTTTGACTGCAAATGGGAAAAAAGTGGGTAAAAGGCTCGTATACCGACATGAACTATTAGAACAGATGCTAAGATTGATTGGGGTCAAAGAAGAAAATATCTATCAGGATGTTGAAGGTATTGAACATCACCTTAGTTGGAATGCTATCGATCGAATTGGAGATCTTGTCGAATTCTTTGAGGAATCTCCTAGTCGTGTCGAGGATTTAAGAAATATACAAAAAAGAAACGAAGAGAACTCAAAATAAGCTGCCACTGGCAGTTTTTTTTTGTTGACTTTTATAAATTAAATTACTTATAAAACAGTCAGCTATTATTGTACGGAATAAACAATCTAACTATTAATTAAACAAATGATGTTCAATAAGTGGATAATAGGAAAAGGTAAAAAAGGGATTTTTAGAGTCAGAGCAGAATAGCTATAAATAAGCCTCAGCAGTCACGGTTAGATATGGGTTTTTAAATACTAGGTAATGTAATAAAAAAGTTAAGAAACGAGGTTAGTATATCCTTGTTATTTCTTTAACAATTCTATGTGTTCATATGAAACAAAGATTTAAATGGAATGGGGGAATGCCGGATGGATTTACATACTTGGCATAAAGAATCGGAAAAGAAATGGGATGACTTTGCTTCTAAGTGGGTGGAGAATTCGCAAGAAATGTGGGAAACAGGAAGTCGAAAAAATATAATCCCGTTTTTTTCTCAATATGTGCCTACGGGAAGTAAGGTAGCTGATATAGGCTGTGGAGATGGAGTTGGTTCTCTTAAACTTGCTGAAGCGGGTTATGAAGTAACTGGAATTGATCTTTCTAACGTCATGATTGAATTTGCAATGGAAAAGACCGTACATCAGCCTAAACTTTCATTTATTCAAGGTGATTTTTATAGTCTTCCATTTAAGGACGAAGAAATGGATGCGGCATTGGTAATTAATTCCCTTGAATACACAGGTGAACCATTAACTGTGGTGAAGGAAATTCACCGTATAATAAAGCCTGGCGGCTATGCCTGTTTTGGAATACTTGGTCCGACTGCGGAACCACGTAAAAAGTTTAGTTTCCAACGTTTATTAGGCGACAAAGTGATCATGAACACGATGCAGCCGTGGGAGTTTGAGAAAATAGCAGTGGAAAGCGGATGGAAAGCAGTCGCTGATACCGGCGTCGCCAAGAGAGGGGTAGACTTTACAAAACTAGATCACTTTTCAAAGGATTTAAAGCAAGCCGTATCTTTTATGTGGTTGTTTCTCCTTCAAAAAGAGGGTAATCAGTGATGGAAAAATATCAAATCAATCAATTCGTAGAAAAAACGAAACAGCAGGATAAGGGGCAAGGTTTGTTTGAACTTGAAACGGAAAGAATTTTGGAAATTAATCTTGAACAACAAATCTGGGCGAAAATGGGAACAATGATTTCTTATCGGGGCAATATTAAATTCGAACGAGAAGGAATATTAGAACACGGATTTGGCAAACTCTTTAAAAAGGCCTTTACAGGTGAGGGTGCATCTTTGATGAAAGCGACTGGAAGTGGAAAGTTGTATGTGGCAGATCAAGGGAAGAAGATTTCCATCTTACATTTGAATGGGGAATCAATTAGTGTAAACGGTAACGATTTACTTGCCTTTGAGCCGAGCATACAATGGGATATTAAAATGATGCGGCGTATTGCCGGTTTGCTAGCGGGGGGATTGTTCAATGTTAGACTTGAAGGGAAAGGGATGGTGGCATTCACTTCTCATTATGAACCTCTCACATTAATGGTAGAAAGGGGGAACCCAGTCTATACGGATCCAAATGCAACCGTCGCTTGGTCTGGAGACCTACAACCTGAGTTTGTAACCGATGTGTCATTAAAGTCTTTTTTTGGAAGAGGAAGTGGGGAATCGGTTCAGATGAAATTTGAAGGACAGGGATTTGTAGTAGTCCAACCTTTTGAAGAGGTGTATTTTGGTAATAAAGAGTCTTGATAAAAAAACACCATAAAGCAAATACAAGAAATTTTTTAAACTAGAATTCCAGAAAAACTTCAAAATGAAAAACCTGAGTCAAGGACTCAGGTTTTTTCATCCATACTAGATTCAGCAGGTTTCCCCGAAAAAAAGTACTTCACTTAATGAGAGAGTTTCTTTTTTTCTTTCCCTTTCAATCCCACTCATAAGGGGTCAATTGGTAGACATAATAATTCAGCCAGTTGGAGAACATGAGGCTACAGTGACTTTTCCATCGGTGAAGCGGTACTTTAGTTGGGTCGTTGTCAGGATAGTAGTTTTCAGGAAGTTGTGTATCAATTCCACGTTCCCTATCACGTTTATACTCTTCACCAAGTGTTTCGGCATCATACTCGAAATGACCTGTAACCATTATTCTTCTTCCATCAACAGAGGCGGCAATCAATACTCCGGCCTGATCGGACTGAGCTAAAATCTTCAATTCTGGATGATTAACTAATTTTTGATAGTCAATGTCAGTATGGCGCGAATGAGGTGCCATAAAATTGTCATCGAAGCCACGGACTAGATTTTCATTTGGTTCGAGTACCTCATGCTTATAAATGCCAAAGCATTTCTCAGGTAGTTCGTATTTGCCTATTCCATAATGATGGTAAAGCGCGGCTTGAGCTCCCCAACAGATATGTAGTGTAGATGTGACGTTTTCGGCTGACCAGTTCATAATATCTTGAAGTTCTTTCCAATAATTAACATCTGCGAATTCCAATTTTTCAACTGGAGCTCCTGTGATAATCAAGCCATCATATTTTTTAGAACGGATTTCATCAAATGATTTATAAAATTGATCTAAATGAAATTTACTTGTGTTTTTCGATTCATGTGTGCTTAAGCGTAGAAATGATATGTTTACCTGAATAGGAGTATTGCCAAGAAAGCGTAGCAGTTGGGCCTCTGTTTTTACTTTCTCAGGCATAAGGTTTAAAATCAATATATTTAATGGGCGAATTTCTTGCCTGGTTGCCCTTTCCTCATCCATTACAAAGATATTTTCCTGTTCTAAAATTTCCTTAGCTGGCAGTTTTTCAGGTATTCTGATTGGCATAATTAGCCTCCTTCTTCAAAAATCATAATATTTTAATTATATAGAAAATTTCCAAATAGAAAAGCTATTTTAATAATTTCTTGTAAATCCTCTAACGAATTCTCGAGAATGGTAAAATGGGGAGGAGATATATACATAGTTCTTTTTGAAAAACTTAAGAGGTTGGAGAGGTGTATGGAGATTGTTTGATCCCACAGCATTTGAGAATATGAAAGTAGTGTTAGAAGGGGCAGTTTATGATCGTGACTTTGTTGGAGATATATTGGTCATAGCCCGTGATGAGATCGTTAATCTCTCAACAATGTCAAGAACATATAAGATTGAGATGGAATTGAAGGAACCTCTCGTACCTAGTTCTGTTGTTGGTGGAATTGAGTTACATGCTTCACTCGAGAACTTAAGTTCGGAGTTGCTCGAATTCAATAATAATGAAACATATGCAGGATGTACGGTTGATATATTCATTTCATTTCATGAAAAACTTGGGGCAGGAGAAGTTGAAGATATCTTAATCGGGCTGGAGAAAATTTGGGGGAAGCAAAGAATCATTACTGTGACGACCACCGAAACGATCAGTAAAATAGATCGGCCAGTAAATTCTTCTACGTTTAAAGTTTCATTTGGTAGGCTTGTAAAAGAAGAGCAAATGGAAGATTTGGAAGATATGGTAGAGTATTTGATCCAATCTCTAAAAGTAGCCAAGGGGATAGAGAAAAATTAAAAAGAAAGAATATTAAAGTTGGAAAAGTGATCTTTAAATACGGTAAAATGACAGCATCATACTTTAGGGAGAGATCATACATGTCCATTTATGAATTTGAAGTGAAAAAAATCAATGGCGAGACCGTTTCGCTTGAGGAATACAAAGGGAAAGTAATGATTATTGTAAATACCGCAAGTAAATGCGGTTTTTCGCCACAGTATGATGATTTGCAAAGCTTATATGTACAATATAAAGAAGATGGTTTAGTCATCCTTGGTTTTCCATGTAATCAATTTCTTAACCAGGAGCCTGGTGATGACCTGGAAATCGATTCTTACTGTAAATTGAATCATGGCGTAACTTTCCCGATGTTTGCAAAAGTGAATGTTAATGGGAAGGATGCACATCCATTATTCAGTTATATTACCGAAAATGCGCCTGGAGTGATGGGTTCAAAATCGATAAAATGGAATTTCACCAAATTCCTGATTGACCGCGAAGGAAATATTGTCAGTCGATATGCGCCTCGAACAAAACCATTGGAAATAGAAGACGATTTAAAAGAATTATTATAAAAAATGAAAAATGAGTTCATCAGAAGAAGTTTTCCTGGTGAGCTCTTTTTCTGTAACGTTAATATGGTTTTTTCTTTTGTTCGAAATATACCAAATACATTCGATTTCAAGAGGGGAAAGATGAGGAAAAAGTTGAATATAATAAAGAACAACTATTTTACTCAGGAGGTAAACTATGGAACGAATTGCATGGGTAACGGACAGTACAGGATTATTAGACGAAGAATTATCACTAAATGAACATGTATATGTAGTTCCGATGATTGTCATCATTGATGGCAAGGAATATGAAGATGGTGTTGACCTATTATCTGAGGAATTATATCGCAGGATGAATGAAGAAAAGATAAACCCGACTACTTCCCAGCCGTCTGTGGGTAGATTTTATGAGTTATATAAGATGCTTGAAAAACGCTATGATAGAATCATATCAGTTCATCTTTCCAGTAAGTTAAGCGGTACAGTTTCCGCTAGTCAGCAGGCCGCACAGATGGTTACGATACCTGTAGATGTTTTTGATTCTTTACTAATTTCTTTTCCGATGCTATTAATACTGAAACGGCTCATGCATTATGTTGAAAATGGTCACTCCATTGATGAAGCTTTCGTTAAAACAAGAAAATATGCAGATAGCCATGAAACCTATGTGTTAATAGGTTCTTTAGATCAGCTGTACCGCAGTGGTAGGTTAACAAATGCTCAATATTTTCTCGGAAGTCTATTAAGTTTTAAACCCATCATTTCAATTGAAGATGGGTTGCTTCATACTAAATCGAAACCTCGAAACCTAAAAAAAGCGGAAAAACAAATTTTTAGCGATTTTCGCAAATCATTTGCAACAGGAAAAGTGAAAGAATGCACTATATTATATGGGGCGCTGTCGGAGCAGACCCAGAAGTGGAAAGCAATGATTTCTGAAGAATTTCCTAATGTAAAGACGCATGTATCTCCACTCGGCAGTGCGATAGGGGTGCATACCGGTGAACAAACGATTGGAATCAGTTGGTTCAATGAAGATTAAGGCACATTAATAAGAACCATGGTAAAATAGAATGGACTTGGAGTGGTGAAATGAAACAAACTATAATTGAACTTACGGAAAAGTATGTATATAACCAATTGAATTCTGATGCCAGTGGTCATGATTGGTTCCATATCGATCGCGTTCGAAAGCTGGCTTTACATATTGCAAGAGAAGAAAAAAAAGGAAATGAATTTATCATTGAATTGGCGGCTCTCCTTCATGATATTCCGGATGATAAATTAAATCAGGATGTCGATGCAGGTTGGAGAAAGCTGGTTGACTGGTTTAGGGAAATTAACTTGGATGTAGATACTGTTAAGGATATTAAACAGATTATCACCACAATTTCTTATAGTTCTGGACACGTACAACTTCCTTCTATTGAGGCGGAAATAGTTCAGGATGCGGACCGTTTGGATGCGATTGGTGCCATTGGGATTGCCAGGACATTTGCATATGGCGGAAAAAAGGGGCAACCAATGTATGATCCGTCACTTATTGTACGTGAGAAGATGACAAAACAGGAATATCGGATGGGTAAAAGCTCTTCCGTTCATCACTTCTATGAAAAATTATTACGGTTACAAGACATGCTTAACACCTGTACAGCTAAGAAGATTGCAAGTGAAAGGCATGAGTATATGGTTAGCTTTTTAGAGGAATTTTACAAGGAATGGGATGTACGATTATGAAAGTTTTTAGCATGGAACATGTAATGAAAACACAAGGGGAAAAGCTATTATTTAAAGATGTTTCTTTTTCTATTACCGAAGGCGAAAAGATTGGGATCGTTGGTATAAACGGAACTGGAAAATCCACAATTTTGAATATTATTGCAGGTTTAGAAGATAGTGATTTGGGAACGAAGGATCATCCAAATGATTACACGATTTCCTATTTATCTCAAGATCCTTATTTTGATGAAAAATTAACGATTATGGAGTATATGTATGAAAGTTCAACTCCAGTATTTTCCTTAATTAAGGAATATGAAAAAACACTCGTTCAGCTGCAATTAGATCCACAGAATAGCACAACTCAAGACCGGTTGTTAAAGCAACAACAGGAAATGGATGCCCTTAGTGCCTGGGATACAAGTGCGAACGCACGAACTATATTGACAAAGCTTGGTCTTCCAGATCATTCAAGGAAATTGGGTGAACTGTCAGGTGGCCAAAAAAAACGTGCCGCTCTGGCAAAGACTTTGATTGAAACTCCTGATCTGCTTATTTTGGATGAACCTACGAATCATCTTGATTTTGAAAGCATTACCTGGCTCGAAGAATATTTGGCTAAATATCAGAAGTCCGTTTTATTTGTGACCCATGATCGTTATTTTCTTGATCGGGTTTCCAATAAAATTTGGGAAATCGCTCAGTCACAGCTTTTCGAATATAAAGGAAACTATGCTGACTATTTAGAATCAAGAGCTATTCGGGAAGAAAACGAATCGACCGAACGAACGAAAAAGGAAAGTCTATTTAAAAAAGAATTAGCGTGGATTCGTAAAGGTGCAAAGGCACGTACCACTAAACAAAAGGCACGGATTCAACGTTTTGAAACATTAGAAACGGGTGTGAAAGATAAGCAAAAAACTGAAAGTCTTGAAATGGAATTAAGTGGTGCCCGCCTTGGGAAAAAAGTTCTGGAGATGCAAGATATTTCTAAATCTTTTGGTGATCAGTCTATCATCAAACATTTTTCCTTCCTATTCAAGCCAGGTGACCGCATTGGAATCGTAGGTAATAATGGCAGCGGAAAGTCTACGTTATTGAACATTTTGGCTGGGCGAGAATCGATAGATGAAGGAAATCTTGAAATAGGACAAACAGTGAAAATTGGTTATTATACGCAAGAAAGCGTTGATATGGATGAGAATCTTCGCATGATAGAATATATCCGGGAAACAGCTGATTCAATCGCTCTTAAGGATGGCAGTTTTATTACTGCTGCACAGATGCTTGAGAGATTTTTATTCCCAATGGGTTCTCATGGTACCCCAATACGCAAGCTGTCCGGAGGAGAAAAAAGACGTTTGTATCTGCTTAACATCTTAATGGGAGCACCTAATGTCCTGCTTTTGGATGAACCGACGAATGACTTGGACACGCAAACTTTGACAGTTCTCGAGGATTATTTAGAAACGTTTTCAGGTGTAGTTATTACCGTATCACATGATCGTTATTTTCTTGATAAAACCTGTCATCAGCTCCTTGTCTTCAAAAATAAAGGTGAAATTGATTTTTATTATGGCAACTATTCAGAGTTCTTAGAGGAAAAAACAGAAGAGACCGTTCTTGAAAAAAAGCCAGAGCCTCAGATAAACCGCACAGAAAAGAAAAAGAAAAAACTAACCTATGCGGAAAGTAAGGAATGGGAAGAAATCGAAGGTAACATGGAACATGTCGAGCAGCGTCTGACAGACATCACAACAGAAATGTCAGCAGCGGGGAGCGACTTTGAAAAAGTTCGTCTGCTTCTTGAAGAGGAAAAAGAACTAACAGATAAATTAGAGTATATGATGGAAAGATGGACGTATTTAGCGGAAAAATTAGAAGAGGAATAAGTGAGAGACTGGTCCAGGGGAAGTATGCTTGGTCCAGTCTTTTTTTGTCTATCTCAATTGCATGAGAATCTGTGGCCATTGTGATAAAATCTAGTACATGAGTACGTCTTGTAAAAGGAGAGAAAAGTATTGAAAATAAAATCAATAGAACCTACACCAAGTCCAAATACAATGAAAATTAATCTAACAGAAGAGCTCTTAGCAGGTAAAAGTAATAATTATAAAAAAAATCAAGCCGATCAAGCACCTCAGCTTATTAAAGATTTATTTACGATTGAAGGGGTGAAAGGCGTATATCATGTTGCCGACTTTTTAGCAGTTGAGCGTAATGCGAAATATGATTGGAAAGATATCTTGGTCCAAATTCGTCAAGTGTTTGGTGAGAAAACTGAAGAACAAAATCAACAAACGGTAATAAATGAACATTATGGTGAAGTAACAGTTGCTATTCAACAATTCAAAGGAATTCCGATGCAAATTAAAGCAAGTGATAGCCAACATGAAAAACGCTTTGCTTTACCAGAATATTTTATTAAAGGTATTGCTGCTGCTCAAAAAGAAGACGATAATGTAGTCTTGCTCCGAAAATGGAAGGATTATGGTATCCGTTACGGGGATATGGATAATATCGTGAAAGAAGTAGCGGATGAGTTGGTTGCCGCTTTTCCGGAAGAACGAATTAACCAGCTAGTAGCTGCTGCTCAAGAAACCGTTGATAAAAAAGAGGCATTCGTGAAGCGTCCCAAAATAAAACTAACCGCAGAAATGTTGAATGATGAAAATTGGGAAAAACGTTATCAAGCGTTAGAACAAATGGAAGATCCAACGGTTGAAGAGATTCCAGTATTGGATATAGCCTTGTCTGATAGTAAAGTCTCTATTCGTCGACTTGCTGTTGTTTACTTAGGGATGATCGAGGATACAAAAGTACTTCCGAGCTTGTACAAAGCATTGAAAGATTCAAGTGTGGCAGTAAGACGAACAGCGGGTGACTGTTTATCTGATCTAGGTTTTGAAGAAGCAATGGGAGAAATGTCGCAATCCTTATCAGATAAAAATAAACTAGTAAGGTGGAGGGCTGCGATGTTCTTATATGAAGTGGGAAATGAAACAGTCCTACCCTATTTAAAACAAGCTGAACAGGACCCAGAGTTCGAAGTGGCTCTACAGGTTAAAATGGCTATTGACCGAATAGAAAACGGAGAAGAAGCAAAGGGTTCAGTTTGGAAGCAAATGACAGAATCAAGGCAAACAAATGACAAGTGACTTTAAAAATCGTTTTATCAACAAATCATACAAATTGCATGTTTCTATTTTGTAGGCAAAAGGTATTCGGATGGACTTAATTCCGGATGCCTTTTTGTTATTTTTATGCTCTAAAAATGTCCCGCTTTAGGGCATATTTTGTAACCAGATTTTCAGTTAGTCAGATTCACAGAGAGCATCCTCTGCAGAAATGATTTTTTTATATGCCTTGGTGTATTGATACCATAACAACTTTTGACTTGGGTAATTTTAGTGAAAATTATGCTTGTCGATTGAACGAGTACAGTTTTTACTGACCAATCATGTGTTTTTGATTTATTAACAGTCAAAAACATGCGAAATAGTATGTTTTCTACATGAAACCATTTCTTATAGGAGAAAAATATCTTTTCTATTATTTTAGTAAAACTTTTTTATGGATATTTAAGAGTTGAATGGTTGCATTTGTATGTAAATATGTTAGAATTTTTAGAGTATACTAAAAATTAGATTATATTAAATTATTAGAGAAGTGAAAATTGGGGGTTACAACAAATGTCTACATCAAATATGAGAAGTGATATGATTACAAAAGGAATCGACCGTGCTCCACACAGAAGCCTTTTGCGTGCAGCAGGTGTTAAAGAAGAAGATTTCGGAAAACCATTTATCGCGGTTTGTAATTCATACATTGATATCGTTCCAGGTCATGTTCACCTTCAGGAATTCGGTAAAATAGTGAAGGAAGCCATTCGTGAAGCTGGCGGTGTTCCTTTTGAATTTAATACAATTGGGGTAGACGATGGAATTGCCATGGGCCATATTGGTATGCGCTATTCTTTACCAAGCCGTGAGATTATTGCAGATTCTGTAGAAACGGTTGTATCTGCACATTGGTTTGACGGTATGGTTTGTATTCCAAACTGTGACAAGATTACACCGGGGATGATGATGGCAGCTCTTCGTGTTAATATTCCTACAATATTTGTAAGTGGCGGGCCTATGAAGGCAGGGAAAGACAAAAACGGTAAATCTCTTTCTTTAACGTCTGTTTTTGAAGGTGTAGGAGCATACCAAGCGGGTAATATAAATGAAGAAGATTTGCAAGAACTTGAGCAAGTTGCATGTCCTACGTGCGGTTCTTGTTCAGGGATGTTTACAGCAAATTCCATGAACTGTTTGGCCGAAGGTTTAGGTCTTGCACTTCCAGGTAATGGTACAATTTTGGCTGTAGCCGAAGAACGTAAGGATTTTGTTAAAAAATCTGCCAAACAATTGATGGAAATAATCAAACAAGATATTAAACCTCGTGATATCGTAACGATTGATGCAATTGATAACGCATTTGCTTTGGATATGGCGATGGGTGGTTCGACTAACACAGTGCTTCATACACTTGCATTGGCACATGAAGCAGGTTTTGAATATCCTATGGAACGCATCAATGAAATAGCAAACCGCGTACCACATCTTGCGAAGATTGCCCCAGCATCTGATTATCATATTGAAGATGTACACAATGCTGGTGGTGTGAGCGCAATTATACATGAGTTACTTAAAAAACCAGGTGCCTTTAACGGTGATTGTCTTTCTGTTTCAGGTAAAACGCTACGCGAAAATGTTGAGGGTTGTGAAATATTGGACAAGGATGTTATTCATCCGTTGGATAACCCGCATTCTGAACGTGGTGGTCTTGCTGTATTGTTTGGTAACCTTGCTCCTCAAGGCTCAATTATTAAAGTGGGTGCTGTTGACGAATCTGTTGGTGGATACCACAGAGGGCCAGCGATCTGCTTCGATTCACAAGAAGATGCATTATCTGGAATTATTACTGGCAAAGTAAAAGAAGGTAATGTTGTTGTCATCCGGTACGAAGGTCCAAAAGGCGGGCCGGGCATGCCGGAAATGCTGGCGCCTACTTCCCAAATCGTTGGCCGAGGTCTTGGTGCTAAAGTGGGATTAATTACTGATGGACGTTTTTCAGGTGCATCTCGAGGCATCAGTATCGGTCATATCTCCCCAGAAGCAACTGAAGGTGGTCCAATCGCATTTGTAGAAGATGGAGATATCATCGAGTTAGATTTGAATAATCGTAAAATCGAATTAGAAATTTCCGATGAAGAATTTGAAAAACGCAAAGCTAACTGGAAAGGTTTCGAGTCAAAAGTTAAAACAGGCTATTTAGCCCGTTACTCTAAACTTGTAACTAATGCTAGTTCAGGCGGCGTAATGAAAGTTTAATTTAGATCATGTGAAATAAAAACACGGTAGAAGAATTAAATCAATTCTTTTACCGTGTTTCTTTGAGAAGACTATTTTTATAGTGTTTAATATTTGATATTTGACCAGTTTGTGTGCTAACACGGTTTCATAAATACTTTAACAAAAGTTGTAAGCGTCATTTTTGCATATGGACTTAAGAATATAGTATGATTATACTAATTGAAGAATTGTAACCAAGGAGGTTTTTTTATGTCTATGGCATATGATGAATATATGAAACAAATGGTGAAGCCTATGCGTGCTGAATTAGTTCAAGCAGGTTTTGAGGAGTTAGAAACCGCTGAAGCTGTTGAAAAATTTATGGAAGCTGTCGAGGGTACAACATTGGTTGTAGTGAATTCAGTTTGTGGCTGTGCTGCCGGGTTAGCTCGTCCAGCTGCTACTCAAGCTGTTCTCCAAGCAGAGGATAAACCAAAGCATCTTGTAACCGTATTTGCTGGTCAAGATAAAGAAGCAACAGCCAAAATGCGTGAGTATTTTGACGGAATTGAACCTTCTTCGCCATCCATGGCACTTTTAAAAGGCAAAGAAGTCTTACATTTCATTCCACGTCATGAAATTGAAGGCCAGCCGATGGAAGCTATTATGGATAACTTGTTAGCAGCATTTAGTCAAGTGAAATAAGTGATAAAGTAGAATGTCCTGGAAACAGGGCATTCTTTTTCAAATTTTTAACAGTTTAAAGGGGTAGGACGATGTTTATCACAACAGCAGGAAGAGCCGATAATGAGACAATAATGATGGCCAAAAAGTTAGCAGGAAAATTACATATTCCTTTTATTGCCCGAAGAAAACGCTCGGTTAGGGCGATTCAATCAGAAAATGGTGAAGATGATTGCCTTGTTTTTGGAAAAATGAGAATGGAGCTATATCGGTTTGAAGAAAAAGAGCCATTCTTTTTTCATCCAAACCTTGCTATGATCCGAATAAAAAGAATAAAACAAGGAGAAAGTGATCCTTTTCTCGTTGCTGGAGATATAAAGGAAGGAAGTACTGTGCTTGATTGTACAATGGGCTTGGGCTCAGATGCGATTGTCTCAAGTTTTGCTGCTGGAGAAAATGGACAGATTAGTGCTTTGGAAGAAAATCAATACTTGGCCTTGCTCGTTGACCATGGTTTGAAAACATGGGAGAATGCAGATGAAAAGATGATTCAAGCGATGAGAAGAATTAAGGTCATTCATACTGATCATTACGAGTTATTGAAAACATTACCGGATAATCATTTCGATGTGGTATATTTCGATCCAATGTTTGAGGAAACGATTCAAGAATCAAATGGGATTAGGGGATTGGCTCATTTTGCGGAAGGTCACGACTTAACAATGGAAATAATGAAAGAAGCCAAGCGGGTTGCGCGAAAGAGAGTCGTGTTGAAGGACCATTTTCGCAGCTCCCGCTTTGAGGAATTTGGATTTGAAGTATTAAAGAGAAAAACATCCAAATTTCATTATGGCTACATTTCTGTACTGTGATTAAGCTTTGTAATCTAACTCATTTAGACCTACCGCACAGCCCTCACGGCTTGAATCTGCAGCACCATAGCTTGACCCGTCAGCCGGGTTGATTTGTATTGCCTGAACATTCCCTATAGAATGGGGCACTTCATTAAATGCAAAGCCCATTGCTTCTAAGTGGCCTTTGCTAATCATATCAATACCTGATTCCCATTCAATATGAGGGCCCATAGGAGTGAAAATTCTAGGTTCTTCAATGGCTGCTTTTAAGTCCATTTTTAAATCAAGTACATTTATGATCGTTTGTACGACTGAACTGATGATGGTCGGTCCTCCTGGAGAACCTAGCGTCAATATAGGCTCACCGTCTTTAAAGATGATGGTTGGGCTTTTACAGCTGACAGGACGTTTATTTGGCTGTACTTCATTCATACCGCCTGGAATGGAATCGAAATCCGTCAGTTCGTTATTCAGCATGAAGCCATAGTCGGAAACCATGATACCGGAACCGAATGGATGTTCGACAGTTGATGTACATGCAGCAATATTTCCCCATCTGTCACGGACAGTAAAATGAGTCGTTTCACTACGTTCTTCGTCATTTGGTTGTGGGATGACATCCCTTTGTTTCACAGAATCATATATCCAAGGATTTCCAAAGTCAATTGCATTATTTCTTGCCTTAAAATTAATGAATGAGCGTCGTTTAGCTATATATTCATCATGCAAAAGACCCTTTAATGGTAATTCGGCAAATTCGGGATCAGCTAGAAAAGCCTTTTTGTCAGTAAATGCTAGACGCATTGCTTCGGCAATTAAGTAATATTTTTCCCATGAATGCACATCATATTGTTCTAAGTGGAAGCTCTCCAATATTTTTAGAATTTGAATGACAGTGAATCCTCCTGCACTTGGGGCCATCGATGAAGCAATTTGGTAATCCTTATAAGTACCAAACATTGGTTCATCAATGGTTGCTTTATAGTCCTGTAAATCAGAAAGTTCCATAAAACCTCCAAGTTCCTGAATACAGGAAATGATTCCTTCTCCGATTTTACCTTCATAAAAAGCGGAAATTCCATCACGCTGTAATATTCGATAGGTATTAGCCAATTTTTCTTTTATTAGGAGGTCACCAGCTTTGTATGGTTTACCGTTTGGAATGAAGAATTTACGGGCTTCTTCACCTAACCGATACTCAAAATTTTCAAGGGCATCACAAAATACCCAATTGACAGGAACTCCTTTTTCAGCGAATTCAATAGAGGGCTCAATAAGTTCTGCTAATGTCTTACTACCGTATTCGGAGAGAGCTTCATCCATAGCCTTAAGAATTCCTGGAATACCAACTGCTGTAGCTTTAATCGAACGTTTTTTAAATGGGATGACTTCCCCTTTTTCATCAAGAAACATGTTTGGATGCGCGGCTTTAGGTGCTCTTACATGGCCATCGAATATTTTAGTTTCATTATTCTTTTCGTTATATACCATAAGAAAACCACTGCCACCGATACCAGTCATCATAGGTTCTACAATATTCAGAGCAAATTGGATGGCAACCGCCGCATCAACCGCATTTCCACCTTCACGTAATATTTTTTCCCCAATGGAAGTAGCTACGGGATGAGCGGTAACGACCATTCCGGCCTTCCCTGTGGCTGTTTCCCTCTTGTAATCATCTTTAGTGTTTCCATTGTTGTTTTCCAAAGTAATTCCTCCAGTATTCAGTCCTTTTATCTGCCAAGTCGTAACGCCTTTTTTAAAAGAAAACCTTGTCATTACTGATGAATGACAAGGAGATTTTTCGTAGGTATTTATTTATTCTTAATCAGCAAATGATAAATATACGAAAAATGCTAACGTTACAAGACATAAAGCCACCATGGCAGTCGTAGTCAAAGCCATATAAGACCCCTCCTTAAAAAGACTTGAATCTTATTAAGTTCTCCAAATATCGTCAAAATCCTTCATTTACAAATTGAATAGTGGATATTTAGTAAAAAAGATTGGGTTCATGAACTTTATATAGGTATTTATCCATTTTAAAGATTTTTGAAACCTGGGTAACTATTTATTCGTAATTACTAAAAAATAAAAGTATACTAAATATAAAGAAAATAATAAGAAGAAGGGGGAGTGTGGAATTTGAAAGCGACGGTTTGGTTCAGGAAAAGTCTCGTCATTTTAGTATCCGTTTTGACATTTGGGCTTGTCACTCCTTCAGATCTATCGTGGCTGGCTGAAGCCGATTCGTTAAAGGATACTAAAAAAGGGTTAGTAGAAGAAGAACATTTATCCTATCTTTCTTCTCAAAAACCTACTGATATAGAAGAGGAATTTAATCGGGAAGAGTTCTTATCAGGCATTCTGAATAAAGCTGAGGAAAACGCATTTATGAAATTTGGCGAGAAAATCAATCCTAAAATTGGTGATGAATTCAAAATAGCCATATTACCAAAAATGGAAGATGCTATTACAGAAATAACGGCCCAATTTCCTGATGAAAAATTACAGCAATTAACGATTACAGAGCAGCCAAGTGCGGGTAGAGCGGAGAAAATTTTTCATATATTTGATTCGATAAGCGGCAAGGATATCATGCGGTTCCATGTCAGGCAGGAGAATCCGCCATTAGAGGGATATTGGTTTGATTTTCATTATCATACCTATCATGATTCATATGCGACCCATTATGATTTAGGAAAAATATATTGGGATAAAAATACACCCCCAGAGTGGACAAGTAAACAAAGACTCTCTTAGTAGCTTGGTTCCATTGATTTTAAGCACATGTAAGAGTATGATAATTGTTATATAAGTATTAAATGATACGTTGTTATGCAACGTATTTATTTTGTGTTAAACAAAGTACAAGATTAGATATTTTAAAGCTAGTTAAGTAAGATGATCTTTTTCAATTGGGTTTCTACTTTTATAGTTACAGTAGCAGAGGAGTCTTCATCATGTCAGAGTTGTTAAATAACGTCATTAATACATATGCTCAATTTTTTGACTGGAATATGTGGGGTGAGGTTTTAACCGACCCGGTTAGCTGGGGATTGATTGGTACGCTCGTATTAATGGAAGGTCTACTGTCAGCGGATAACGCTTTGGTTTTGGCGGTAATGGTCAGGCACCTGCCGGAAAGACAACGGAAAAAAGCTCTTTTTTATGGTTTGTTAGGTGCTTATGCTTTCCGGTTTGTAGCAATTGGAATAGGTGTTTTCCTCATTAAACTTTGGTGGGTGAAGGTCATTGGAGCCGCCTACCTTGGTTGGCTCTCGTTCAAATACTTTAGAGATAAAAGAAAAAAACAAGCTGGAAACGATGAAGATATTCAGGGAATGAGTAAAAACAGCTTACTGATCCGCATGTTTGGTACCTTATGGGGAACGGTTGCTGCTGTAGAATTGATGGATATTGCATTTTCCGTCGATAGCGTATTGGCCGCCTTTGGTGTAAGTGAAAAAGTCTGGGTCCTCTTAACCGGTGGGATGATTGGTGTCTTGATGATGAGGGGCGTGGCTGGGTTATTTTTAAAGCTGATTGATAAGATTCCAGAATTAGAAACTGCAGCATATGTTTTAATAGGGTTCATTGCTATAAAAATGCTTATTGCTGTTGCAGGGATTGAAATTCCTCATGCTATCTTCTTTGCCTTTATTTTCATTATTTTCGGCACTACGATCGTATTTCATTTTAAGAAAGAAAAAAGGGTTAAAGAACACGGTTAAACACTCAATAATAAAAGCTGACATCAAAATGATGTCAGCTCAGTTTGTAGACAAAAGGGGTCCAGAATGTTTTAATTCTGGACCCCTTTTGAAATTCCCTTTGAATTTTGATCAAGATTAAGAGATTGGGCCTCTACGAGCCCACTTTATTAAGCCATTCTTGGACCTTGCCATGTCCAATTGGCAATCTTCTTTAAATTCATGGCAGCGAATGTAAGCATCGCCTGCATCGACAATTTTTTAAGTCCCCTTAAAGTAGTCCAACGCATACCATGCTTTTCTTTTGCATCTGCGAATACACGCTCTATTGTTTCTTTGCGTTTCGCATATATAGGTTTTACATCCTTGTGGTGACGCAGATGATCTGCTTCTTCCATATAATTTTGCCAGATATGGCGTGTCACCACTTTTTGATGGTCTTTGCTTACTGTACACTGTGATAAAAATGAGCATGTCGCACAAGTGTGTTTGGGTGATTTGTACTCGCGATAGCCCTCTTTATTTGTTGTTGAGTACTTTAAAATCTCGCCCGATGGGCAGAGATAACAATTAAAATGTTCATCGTAAACATAGTCATGCTTGCGAAAGAACCCTTCTTTTGTCCGTTGACGTGTATAGGGTAAAGCTGGTGTGATTTCTTTCCCAAAAAGGTAGCTTGTAATGGCTGGTGTTTTGTAAGCTGCATCTGCGGCAACAGCTTCAGGTTTTCCAACTTTCTCAATCACTTGTTCAACAAGAGGCTCTAAGGTATGACTATCATGCGTATTTCCTGGTGTTACAATCGTCCCCAGCACAAAACCGTTGCGGTCTGCAGCCGCATGAAATGAATAGGCAAACTGTTTTGTTCGTTCATCTTTTACATAGTAGCCACTCTCAGGGTCAGTTGAACTTTCTTTAATTTCTTTGGTTTCTTCTTTATCAAATTTATCCGGTGGAAAAGGCTTCTTTCCATTGTTTTCACGATCTTGATTTATTTCTTCTTGAAGGCGTCCTTGATATGCTCGTGTTTCCTTACGAACGATTTTCTTTTCGAATTTCCGCTTACGCTTATTCGCACTGGCTTTCACATGTGTTGAATCAACGAATACGTGCTCTGCACTAATTAACTTTCTTTCTGAGGCTGTCATTAAGATACGATAAAAAATCTGTTCAAACAGGTCTGTATCTTTAAAGCGACGCTCATAATTTTTCCCGAACGTTGAGAAGTGAGGTATTTTATCATGGAACCGTAACCTAAAAACCAACGGTAAGCCATATTCGTTTCAACTTCTTCAATCGTTTTACGCATCGAACGAATACCGAAGGTATATTGAATGAATGTCAATTTAATAAAATAACTGGATCAATACTTGGGCGGCCTATCTCTGAATACATCTCTTTCACCAAGTCATAAATGAAAGTGAAGTCAATGGCCCCCTCAATTTTACGAACCAAATGGTTCGCTGGCACCAGTTGATCCAAAGTAATCATTTCAAGTTGATCTCGCTGAATAGAATTATGTTTCGAAAGCATCGTCATCACCTCAAGTTTTAATACTCCTATATTAAAACAAAAAAGACTGTAGGAAAAAGTGTTTATTTCTAATTGTTAAAACAAAGTTGATTGGAACGGAAGGTGCGAGACTCCTGCGGGAAAAGCGTGTCCAAGGGAGACCCCACAGGCGCAAAGGCGCCGAGGAGGCTCCCTGACCGCCCGCGGAAAGCGAGTGCCCTACGTTCCAATCAACGTTCGAATTTTTACAACCCCTCAAAAAAACTGTAGACAAACTCGATTTTCATCGAGTTTGTCTACAGTCTGAGCTGACATCAAAATGATGTCAGCTTTTTCTTTGGAAAATATCAAATAGTTGAAGAATGACAGTAAATGTTGTGAAAAAAAGAAAAGGTAAAAAAAAGTTAAGCCAGAGTGAAGTGAGTAAAGGATGTAGCAATATACCGAAGAAAATAGAGAACAGCAAAAGGTCGAGAATGATAAACACTTTTAAACTGTAGATATCAAGAACTTCTTCGGCAAGTTCACGGTGCTCATGCAGGATGACCTTTTTATTAATCGATTTCATGTAATCACCTTAAACCTTTTACGATTAGATACTGTTGATATATGAAAAATCCGGAGAATTGGTGCTTAGTGGGAGAAATCTTCAGCCAAATTTACCAGAAAAACATAAAGTTAATATATTGTCTTAATATGCTATACTAATATAATAGTATAGGGATTTTTTTATAGTTTAATATACATATATTTTCGCAATATACATTGGATTTAAGGAAAGGAAGGGTTGAAGGTGAAATATAAAAATTGGATAGCAATACTTGTATTATTTGCTTGTTTCCTTTCAATGCTTTCCCTATCCTTAGCTAAAGCGGAAGGAGTGAAATGGCGGAATTTGACGAAAGATAATCCTTTAAGGCAGGCGGAAATATTGCAGGATAATAAAGAACTGCAAAGTTTATTTTTATTTCCTGAAGAGGATTTCGATGAACAGGAAGCCTTAAGGATTGTAGAAACTATTGATGCACTTCCTCATTCCCTACTGTTGAAAACTGTAGACCATGGAGTGAGAATGAAGCTATTCAACGGAAATTTGACAGAAAATCAATCAGCGGCCTATTTAAAAGGGAAAGCTCCACGTGGTTATTTGAATAAAGATACAACATGGGATTCCGTTCCAGGCATGGGTGGTTCATATACCGTATTAGTTAAAATCGGTGCAAGCGATAAGGGAAAAGGACATGGTTCTGTAAATTTGGAGCTACATGAGCTTGCGCATTCCATTGATAATATTGTTTATGATGGCATCCGTGAGGACATAGATTATTTGAGAATTTGGGTAAAGGAAGTAGATGTACTGTTTCCAGGACAGTCTTATTTTTTAAATTATCCTGAAGAATACTTTGCAGAAACATTTGCCATGTTTTATGTAAACTTTGAACAAAATCAACTACTTAGACAAAAAGCACCTGAGACTTATAATTTTATTAAACAATTAGATTAAACATTGAGCTGAAATACGTTAAAATAAGAAGGATGAATGTAGAAAAGGTGGTTTACCATGAAGCAATATTTAGATTTATGTAAGCATGTACTTGAAAATGGCACTCAAAAAGGTGATCGTACGGGAACAGGAACGATAAGTACCTTTGGATATCAAATGAGATTCAATTTAAAGGATGGGTTCCCTGTCCTTACAACGAAAAAAGTTAGTTTAAAAGCGATTATTCATGAATTATTATGGTTTTTAAAGGGTGACACAAATGTCAGCTACCTTCAGGAAAATAGCGTGCGCATTTGGAATGAATGGGCTGATGAAAAGGGAGAATTAGGCCCGATTTATGGTCATCAATGGCGTTCTTGGGGAGCAGCGGATGGAAGACAAATCGACCAAATCAGTGAAGTGATTGAACAAATTAAAACCAATCCAAATTCAAGAAGATTGATAGTAAGTGCTTGGAATGTGGGAGAACTGGACGAAATGGCATTGCCGCCTTGCCATGCTTTCTTTCAATTCTATGTGGCTGATGGCAAGCTTTCGTGTCAGCTTTATCAGCGTTCTGCCGATGTATTTTTAGGTGTTCCGTTTAATATAGCTTCATATGCGCTATTAACGATGATGATTGCCCAAGTATGTGATTTAGAAGTTGGTGAATTTGTACATACATTTGGGGACGTTCATATCTATTCGAATCACCTTGACCAAGTGGAACTGCAGTTGACAAGAGATCCCAAACCACTGCCAATCATGAAAATAAATCCGGAAGTGAAAAATATCTTTGATTTTAATTTCGAGGACTTTGTTCTGGAAAACTACGAAGCCCATCCCCATATAAAAGGTGAGGTTAGCATATGATATCGTTGATAGTGGCCATGGGTCAAAATCGAGTGATAGGGAAAAACAATCAACTACCGTGGTATTTACCAGCAGATCTCCAGTATTTTAAAAAAGTGACGTTAGGTCATCCAATTGTGATGGGCCGTAAAACATTTGAATCAATCGGGAGGGTGCTGCCTGGTAGGGAAAATGTCATCGTTACCCGAAATCTTGAATTTACAGCAGAGGGCTGCACTGTATTACATGATATTTCAGAAATTAAGACGTTTGCGGATAAAAGTGACAAGGAAGTCTTCGTGATTGGTGGAGCGGAAATCTTCAAAGAAATTCTTCCTTTTACAGACCGCTTATATATTACGGAAATTCATGAGAACTTTGAAGGTGACACTTATTTTCCGGAAATTAATGATGAAGAATGGGAAAAGATCTCATCTCTCCCGGGTATCATGGATGAAAAAAATCTCTATCCGCATGAATATATTATCCTGCAAAAAAAATAAGAGTGAAATCCGATTATGGAACATTAGCCATAATCGGATTTTTTGGTTTAAAACAAACAAAAGATAGAATTTTTAGAAAAATCAATTACATTAATAACAGTAAAGTGCTATAATAATTGAATTGATTAGGAAGGAAATGAGGGATTGTTATGAACCAGACTGTATCTATGAATAGGGGGATTCAATTGGAAGATATTCTAATTGCCTATAGAGAACTGAAAGAGATTGTTTTACATACTCCTTTACAAAAAAATCAGAGGCTCTCTGAAAAATATGAATGTAATGTTTATTTAAAACGAGAGGACCTTCAACATGTACGTTCCTTTAAATTAAGAGGAGCTTACTATAAAATGAAAAGCTTGACCCAGGAAGAGACGAAGAACGGAGTCGTATGCGCCAGTGCAGGAAATCATGCACAAGGAGTGGCCTTTTCCTGTAGTCAATTAGGAATTCATGGGAAAATTTACATGCCTGCTACAACACCAAGGCAAAAAGTCGATCAAGTTCAGTTATTTGGCAGGGAAAATGTTGAAATAGTCTTAATTGGTGATACATTTGATGATGCATTTGCCATGGCGATGGAATGCTGTGAAAAAGAAGACCGTTCCTTTATCCATCCTTTCAATGATGAAAAGGTAATCGCCGGGCAAGGTACAACAGCTGTTGAAATCCTAAATGATTGTGAAGATGAAATTGACTATATATTCGCAGCAATCGGTGGTGGGGGACTAATGGCCGGTGTTTCAAGTTATTTCAAATCGGTCTCGCCGAAAACGAAATGTATTGGAGTAGAGCCACTTGGTGCTGCTTCAATGGAATATTCGTTCAAAGAAGGAAAAGCGACTGAACTTGAAAACATAGATACCTTTGTTGATGGTGCGGCTGTTAAGCATGTAGGAGAGATGACATATCAGATTTGTAAGGAAAACTTGGAAGATATCGTTGTCGTTCCTGAAGGGAAAATCTGTACCACGATACTGGATTTATATAATCAGCATGCGATTGTGGCTGAACCGGCTGGGGCGTTATCAGTAGCTGCACTGGATTTATATAAAGAACAAATCAAAGGAAAAACAGTTGTTTGTCTTGTCAGTGGGGGTAACAACGATATTGGCCGTATGCAGGAAATTAAGGAAAAGTCTTTATTATTTGAAGGTCTGCTTTATTACTTTATCGTAAATTTCCCACAACGGGCAGGAGCACTAAGGGAATTCCTTGATGAGGTGTTAGGACCGAATGATGATATTAGCCGTTTTGAATATACGAAGAAAAACAATAAAGAAAGCGGGCCGGCCCTTGTTGGTGTGGAGTTAAAAGACAAAAATGATTATAATGGACTGATTCAAAGAATGAATAAAAAAGGATTCTCCTTTGTTGAAGTCAATAAAGACAGTAATTTATTTCACTTATTAATTTAATTATAGACAAAATGGTAAAGTAGGATAGAATAATAAATATGTTTTTACATTTTATTCTACCTGCACATTTGTTATAAATAATCTGTCGATAATTGTTACCATTTTATGAAGAAATGCCAGTTTACTTTCAATTGGTTGGAAATGGTATTATAATCAGAGTAGGTCGAATTACAACACCAAAGGGGATGTATCAATGTCGAACATTGGAGTACCTGGTCTAATTCTCATCTTAATATTAGCATTAATTATTTTCGGTCCGAAGAAACTTCCCGAGATAGGTCGTGCTTTTGGACAAACACTGCGTGAATTTAAAAAATCTACGAGTGAATTAACAAAAGGTGATTATGAAGAAGAAAAGAAAACACAACAAAAAAATCATGAATAATTAAATGCTGGGCGTAAGATGGTACCGTCTTGCGCCTTTATGCTGAAACAAAGATACGGATTTTCAGATGAAGGCGTGATCAACTTTGGAAGATAAAGAATTAAATATCATCGATCATCTCGATGAATTGAGAAAACGGCTTATCATTACGGCTGTTGCTTTTTTCATCTTTTTTATCGTCAGTTTTATTTATGTTAAAGATATCTATAATTGGTTTGTGAAGGATCTTGATTTCGACTTAATGGTATTAGGACCGAGTGATATTATCTGGATTTACTTTATGCTTTCAGGAGTTGTAGCCATTGCCACAACGATTCCGATAATTGCTCTGCAAATCTGGTTATTTGTTAAACCGGCTTTGATGCCAAATGAAGTAAGAGCCACGCTTGCCTATATACCTGCTCTCTTCATACTTTTTATCGGAGGACTTGCTTTTGGTTATTTTGTCATCTTCCCAACCGTTCTTCAATTTTTGATTGAATTGGGCGATGATATGTTCATAACCAACTTTACAGCGGATAAGTATTTTTCATTCGTCTTGAATATGACACTTCCTTTTGCTGTTTTATTTGAGCTCCCTGTAGTTACCATGTTTTTGACCTCAATTGGTGTAATTAACCCATACGTGCTTCAAAAATTAAGGAAGTATGCTTATTTTGTACTTGTGGTTATAGCGGTTTGTATTACGCCACCTGATTTTATGTCAGACTTTTTGGTTATGGTTCCTCTATTGTTATTATATGAAATCAGTATTTCACTATCTAAAATAGTGTATAAACGTAAGGTGAAGCGAGAAAGTTTACTTGAAGAAACCTTTAATAACGAGGAAGATTTATAAAAAAATGACCCATGAAGGCATTATGCCCTTGTGGGTCATTTTTAATTTAAAAAATGCTGGGGCTTGTCAGTTTTTTATACATATGAATATTTATACTTTTGGGTTTATTGTGTATAATATAAGCAATCGGTTAAAAATGAGGATTGATAATTTGATGTTCAAATGCTTGGAATTCAAAGATTGTTTTGGACATAAGGTCACAATTTCAGAAATTCCTGTTTTATTGCCTAGTGATCCGAATTTTTTTATGTTGACCGTGCGTTTGGAAGTGTTTGTAAAACGAGTTTTTGATAATAAAGATCATAAAGAAAATTACTCATTTAAGCATTATTTAGCATCAGTACTTAAACGGCCTGTTTATCACAAGATTTTTCATGAGAATTTACTTAATAATGCTTAATGTGGACTGTTCCATAGCTAACTTCTCCTATAAAAGAGATGCCTCTAATTCCATGTAATATCGAATAAGCGGCGTGTGGTTAGTTGGCTTATGGGATGGTCTTTTTTTTGTGTAATCATTTAGAATTAAATGTATTCTTTAACATAGAAAATGAATAGTTTAGTTTGAATGCGTTCTTTGAGTAGGTATAATACAATAGATATGTTAATTTAGGGATGTGTAATTATGAATAAAGTAAAGATAGTAACAGACTCAACAGTAGATATGACACCAGAAGAACTAGAATATTATGATATAACAATGGTTCCTCTATCAATCTATATTGATGGAGAGACTTTTTTGGATAAGGTTGAAATAGAACAGGAAGAATTCTTGATAAGAATGAATCTGTCTAAAGAACTTCCAAAAAGCTCTCAACCAGCAGTAGGAACCTTTGTGGAGGTATATGATGAACTTGGGAAAGACGGTAGTGAGATTATTTCTATTCATATGACTGGTGGTATGAGTGGCACAGTCCGCTCAGCGGAGAGCGCGGCTAGTATGTCTGATGCAAAAGTTACCGTTTTAGACTCTAAATTCATTTCAAAGGCCATGTCATTTCAGGTTATTGAGGCAGCAAAAATGGCGAAAGAAGGGAAATCTTCTGAAGAGATAATTGAACGCCTAGAAAACATTAAAAAGCAGTCAAGTTTAATCATTGTCATTGAAACTCTTGATAACCTTGTGAAGGGTGGAAGAATTGGTAAAGTTTCTGCGTTTATTGGTTCCCTATTGCACATCAAGCCGATTGCTCTTCTTGACGATGGTGTACTGAATCCTGTGTCCAAAGCTAGAAGCCAGTCACAGGTTGTGAAATATATTGTCAAGAAATTCAAGGAAGATACACACGGAAAAACAATTAAAAGCATTGGGTTTGTTCATGCAAACGGTTTTGAAATTGCGGATAAAGTTCGTAAATCCATATCAGAATTATCAGGTTTTCACGATATAAAGATAGAGGCAACTACTGCTGTAGTCAGTACCCATACAGGTGAAGGCGCCATGGCTATTATGTATTATTGGGACTGATTTCTTATAGAAAAGCAGTTACCGAAGTTATGTGTATGATTTGAGCTATTTCATTGTTCAATAAATTGTCTTTAGATTGTAGAAAGAGTTACTTTTCTCACACCACTTGGTCTGGTAGAATAAATGAAGTAACAGAATATTTTATACATAAAGGACGGGGTAGGGATGAGAATGCTGCATTTGCTTAAGGCAGCTATAGGCACAACGGTATTATTGCTGTTAACAGCATGCGGTTCAAGCGGAGTACCTGATGCGAAAAACTGGGACCTTGAAAATTTCAGTTACATAGATCAGGAAGGGGAACCCTTTTCAAAAAGTGACCTTAAAGGAAAGGTTTGGGTCACGGACTTTATCTTTACAAGTTGTGAGGATGTATGTTTGCCAATGACTTCAAATATGTCTAAACTTCAACAAATGTTGAAGGACGAAGGCATCTCAGATGTAGAGTTTGTTTCCTTTTCAGTGGATCCAGAGATTGACAAACCCGATGTATTAAAAAAGTTTGGAGATCAATTTAATGTAGACTACGGAAACTGGCACTTCCTAACTGGCTATGGTCAAGAAGAAATCGAGCAGTTTGCATTGGAGAACTTTAAAACACTTGTTAAGAAACCTGAAAATGAGGACCAGGTTATCCATCAGACTAGCTTTTTTCTAGTGGATCAGGATGGGAAGATTATTCAAGAATACACAGGTTTGCAGGATATTCCATTTGATGAAATCATCAAACATATTAAAATTTTACAGAATTATTGAACAGGTTAAATTACCTGTTCTTTCTGTTTTTATAGTTTTAAAATGAAAATAAAGGGAAAAGTCCATTATCCTATAGTCAAATAGTTGTAAATCGTTTATGAACGAAACAGCAGAAGTGAAGAATGATTTTACATGCTAAGTACATGCTAAAATTTATAGGACTAGCTTTTAATCCCTGCTTTTTTTCATAGTATATAGTAACTATTGCTTTAGCAAAGAGTAGAATAGAAAGAGGGTATATTGTTTGCAATCTTTCGTTTTCTACATGATATAATATATGGGTAGGAAGGTGAGGATCATGTGGTACAAAATCACCTGTCTTTTCATATGCCTAGTTTGGATTTCAGGTTGCAGTCAAAGTGAAACTGTTTCAAATCAGTCATCAGTTCAGCAAAAGAGCGTCATTGAACTGAGTGAAAAGGAAACCATTCCAGCCAGCTTTTTTCCGGATCCTGTTCAAATTGTTTCCATCGGTGATTCCTTGACCCAAGGTGTCGGGGATAGCAAAGATAATGGCGGCTATCTGCCTTATTTACAAAATAAGCTGGAAAAAGAACCATCCATTATTTCTGTAGAGATGATTAATCATGGCATTCGGGGAAATCGGACCGATCAACTTTTAAAAAGATTGGATAAGGCAGAAATTCAAGACGACATTGAACAAGCCGACTCCATAGTTGTCACAATCGGTGGAAATGATATCATGAAGGTATTTAAACAGAATTTTTCCAACTTGGAACTGAATCAGTTTGATTCAGCAAAAATAGGATATGAAAAAAGATTAAGACAGATACTTGATAAGGTGCGCTCTGAAAATGATCACGCCCAGATTTACCTTGTGGGTGTATATAATCCATTTTCAAAATGGTTTGCCGATTTTTATGAACTTGATATGATCATGAATGATTGGAATGAAAGCGGGAAAGAGATTATCAAGGAATATGATTCAGCATATTTTATCGAGATAGATGATATTTTTAAAAACTCTGAAGAAGACTTGCTGTATGCTGAGGATTATTTTCATCCGAATGATCGCGGGTATGAGCTAATTGCAACAAGAATCTATAATAACATGGAAATTACCACTATTGGAAAGGACACGTTAGAAGCTAGTGCCAAAGGAGATGATGACCAAGAATGACAAAAGTCAAATGGAAGGCTTTGTTTATTTCTTTATTAGCCCTAAACATCCTGGTCATCCTGTTCGTCCTGATTTTAGTTAATCTTCCGGCTAAAGATAAAGAGCTGATACCAAAAGTAAGTTACGAAGAGGATATACAATTTCAGATTCATACGAATCGGGAAGACCTGACTCGATTAATCAACCAGTATCTTGATAAAGAAGGATTGACAGGATCTATTCATTATGAAGTTTTTTTAACGGATGAAGTCGAGCTGTATGGAACAATGCCATTTTTTAATCGTGAAGTTGAAATGAAATTAACGTTTGAACCAATTGCTCAAAAGAATGGTGATTTGATCTTAAAGCAAAAGTCTGTTGCTGTTGGACAGATGAATCTTCCGGTTTCATATGTCATGAGTTTAATTAACGATCGGTATAATATGCCGGAGTGGGTCAGTATTCGCCCCAACGACGAAAGTATTTATGTATCACTGCAGGATATGGAACTTAAAAGCGACATTAGGGTAAAGGCAAAAGAATTTGATTTGAAAAATGATGATATTTCATTTTTATTGACCATCCCGTCTTCGCTGCAGTGAATAAAGAATAAATGGGTAAAAAACCAGGATCAAGGTATCCTGGTTTTTTACCCATTTATGGAGTTAATGTAAGTGTTTCTAATGCAGGTTGATCTTGATTCAATCCGATTATATAAATAGTTGAGGAGGTATCTGCTTGAAAATCTGTGTTGGGTAATGAGAGTGCAACATCTTTTGTACCAGCGGTTCTCACTTCAAAATCAACTTTCATAGGGTATAGATTTAAATATTCGCTTACTTTACGAAACGGAAGGTTTGCAAACACGACATCTCCATCTTTTACGGCAATATCGACTGAAGGTGTATCATATGATAGATGGATAAATCGTACCTTGGCTTCATTTTGAGGAACAAATGGATTATCTTCTAAAGTTAACATTTTCAACGATTCATTTGCCCCAGCGGCAGCGACTGTAAATGATTTTCCACTTTCGAGCCCGACCTTCCGGCTCAATATGGTTGAAGTGGTTTGCCCAGTAGGGTATATATCGATTTGATACATTCCAGGGGGTAATGATAAATAACCACTGTTACCTTTATATACAAAGTTCTTGAGAATGCGCATTTCATTTACATATACATCGATAGCTGGAGACTTTGGGGCAGCGTGTAGAATTCTTACATATGAGGGTGCTACTGTATTTCTTTGTTCATATCTCATGGGTTGTGTTGCTTTTTCGAGACTTTTTAAGTGCTTATGATAATAATAATCATGCAGATGTGGATTGCTGTATTTATAGTAAGAGGATAGTAAATCATAAGCTACGGCTTTTTGTAAAAATGATTGTTTATCGCTCAAATTCCTTCACCTCTCATTTTATTCATTATGAACCCATCATATGGAAGTATGCTTGGGCATGTGTCAAACCTAACTTGAAGTGGTGAGACAGCATATATTAATCATTTTGAACAGCAAAATATTTTACAGGGCAAGATAAAAGCGTTAAAATGCATTCAATGGAACGTTTGCATAAAAGGAGGATATTTCATTTGACTAAGCAATTAGAGAAAGCAACATTCGCAGGCGGCTGTTTCTGGTGTATGGTAAAGCCATTCGATGAGCAGCCTGGTATCGAATCAGTTATCTCAGGCTATACAGGGGGTACAAAGGAAAATCCTACTTACAAAGAGGTTTGTTCTGAAACCACGGGACATTATGAGGCTGTTCAGATTACTTTTGATCCGAGTGTATATCCTTATGAAAAATTAATCGAATTGTTTTGGCAGCAAATTGACCCAACTGATCCAGGAGGACAATTTTATGACCGTGGCAGTTCCTATCAAACGGCGATTTTTTATCATGACGAAAATCAACGCGAAATTGCTGAAGCTTCCAAAGTAAAACTGCAGGAGAGCGGCAAATTTTCCAAATCAATTGTTACTCCGATTATTCCTGCCCAAACGTTTTATCAGGCTGAGACGTATCACCAGCATTATTATAGAAAGCAACCTGAGCATTACGAAAGGTATTCGATTGGGTCAGGACGTAAATCATTTTTACAACATCATTGGGGGGAAAAAGATGAACAGTAAAGAAGAATTAAAGCAGAAACTTTCACCAATTCAATATGAAGTCACTCAAAATAATGGGACAGAACCAGCTTTTCATAATGAATATTGGAACTTGAAGGAAGCGGGACTATATGTAGACGTCGTTTCCGGCAACCCTCTATTTACTTCAAAGGAAAAGTTTGATTCTAGCTGTGGATGGCCAAGCTTCACTAAACCGCTAGTGGAAGAAGAAGTGGTAGAAAATCTAGATACTAGCTACGGTATGAGAAGGATTGAAGTGCGCTCAAAAACTGCCGATTCTCATCTTGGTCATGTTTTCAATGATGGACCCGGACCATCTGGATTACGTTATTGCATCAATTCTGCCTCGTTAAAGTTCATTCCGGTCCAAGATCTTGAAAAAGAAGGATACGGGGAATATAAGAAGTTGTTTGATTAATTAGAAAACCCTATCACTGGATGATAGGGTTTTTTTATCTGCTTTACTAGTGGTTTATATCATCGGTGATGATCGATGATATACGTACATATGGTAATGCGGTCGGATCGCTTGCCATTGTTCTTCCGGTTACTTCAAAACGGACCGTGTGTGAACCGGGAGAAAGTCCATTGGTGATAAACAAATATCTTTCTCGTGCAAAGGGCCACCATGTATTTAAAGATGTGATATTATTTCCATCGATAATTACAGCCACTTCCCCGCCATCAGGGCTTCTAAGTAGTTTCACACCAAGAATACTCCCTTTGAAATTGTATTCAATCAGGCTCCCTTTTGCATTACTTGTAAAGTAGTCTCCTCTTGGACGGAAACCGATCATCTTTTCATAGTTGTCAACTTCTGATAAATCTAATTCAGAACCGGCGTGAAGCTTGGAGGGAAGGCTTGCTATTGGCTTCTCCTGTTTTAAATTATCAAGAAATTGTTCATAAATTGCATTAGCATAAAATTGATAGCCTAGTCCATTTGGATGTATTAAGTCTTTAGTCAGCTGTTTTTCAGTATAGCCTGAAGTCTGAAAAATTGGCCGCATATCTACATTAGTAGCCCCATAATGTTTAGATAATAGTTCGATAGCTGATGCAAATTCCTCATATTTCAAGCTGCTTTCCGTTATTGTAAACATTTCTGCATTAGGATGGAGACGCTTCGCCTTCCTGATTAACGCCTCATACGTCATGATGAAATCGTCTACCTTCATGTATTTGCGGTCATTCTCGCCGAATACGATAAAAATTAAATCTTTATGGTCATGTTTCTTTCTTTGGGAGAGCTTAAAGAGGCCTTCAAAAGCAGTGGAGCCGCTTTGGACCACATAATCCCCGTGAAAAGGAATATCGTTGACGTCATTCATCTTGTTTTCTAGCTGTTTGAACCATGTTAAATTAGGATTTTCGGCTCCAGAGCCTCTTCCAATACTGTCACCAACAACAAGGTATTGAATCGGCTGGCCGGATTGAAATTTTTGATAAACATTTAATGAATCATCTGATCCATAGGTTTTAGGAACTTTTTGAAGGATATAGCTGATAAGAAGAATCGTGGCAATTGCAGCGAAAGGGATGAAGGGTTTTGCGTTCTTTTTCAATGTAGTTCCCCCGAATTAACATTTTATTTATCTAAATAGGTAAGAGATAGCTTAAAGACTTAAAGAGGCTAAGAATGGTTTTTTCCTTATTATATCCCAATTTGAAACTTACACAATAAGTACTAGGCGATTTTTTGACATTTTTCGCGGTTGCCCTTAGCTGTTCACCTAATATGATTTATAAAGATGAAAGCAATAATTGGAAAGTTTTTTCTTAAATCTAGAAAAATAGGCTAATGCACAGACCAAGGCGGGCTTAATGACATATGGTAAGGTGTAAAGAGAAATCAGAAATCAAGAAGGAGTGAAACTTAATGTACGGATATGGTGGATATGGCGGAGGATATGGTTATGGTGGTGGCTGCGGTGGCGGTTGCGGTTTTGGTTCAGGTTTCGCGTTAATCGTTGTATTGTTCATTCTGCTGATTATCATCGGTGCTTCATTCTGTTGCTAACAAAAGAAAAAACTAAAAGACCAGTAAATGCTGGTCTTTTCTTTATGTTAGTAATTTAAAGGAATAAATCCTATTTAAATACTTACTTTCTCAGACCAGTGTCTGGGGGGCTGGATTGCCCGTAAAATTATCGAAAAAAACCAACTGAAAAATATCGAAGAACCGGTTTTTAGCTGGTGAAAGAAAATAACCAGGAATCCTAGTTATTTTTCTTTGGAATAAACTATGAAATAATACGAATGCATGTTCTTAAGTGTCCTAGTTTTTCTTTATTCAGCATATCTGCTAAAATAACGAAAGATATAATTATTTTAGGGGGAAAAAAAGATATGAAACCTTCTCGTTTAAAAGCTGGCGATGAAATCCGGATTATTGCACCTTCGAGAAGTCTGGCGATTGTCAAAGGGGAACAACGCAGGCTGGCAGAAGAAAGATTAATGGAGCTTGGATTTAAAGTGACATATGGCAATACGGCTTTGGTCCATGACGACTTTTTCTCGAATTCAATTGAAGATCGAATTGAGGATTTACATGATGCGTTTCGGGACCCAAATGTAAAGGGAATCTTTACGGCTATTGGCGGTTATAATGCCAACCAATTACTACGATATATTGACTACGATTTGATTAAAGAAAATCCAAAAGTGTTGATGGGATATAGTGATATAACGGCTATCTTATTGGCAATTTATAAAAAAACAGGCTTAACTACATACCCTGGTCCTCATTTCTCGACGTTCGGCATGAAGGCTGGGCTGGAATATACAATGGAATACTTTAAAAAAGCAGTTCTCCAGGTTGATGACTTTTATCTTGAACCAAGTGAAACGTGGAGTGATGATTCATGGCATTTAGAACAGGATGATCGCACTTTCCATACAAATTCAGGATATATGGTCATTCAGGAAGGGGAAGCGACAGGGACAATCATTGGAGGCAACCTTTGTACAATCAATCTTTTACAGGGTACAGAGTATATGCCTTCTTTAAAGGATAGTATCCTGTTTATAGAAGATGATGAAGAAAGCCATCCATTCAGTTTTGACCGAGATTTACAGTCATTGCTTCAATTGCCAGATGCAAGCGGAATAAAAGGAATTGTCATAGGCCGTTTCCAAAAGGAATCCGGGATGACTGATTATGCGTTGCAGGAAATTATTTCAACAAAGAAAGAAATAAATGGTATACCTGTCATCGCGAATGCTAACTTTGGACATGTTCATCCATTTGTAACGGTCCCGGTAGGTGCAAAAGCAGTGATGAATGTGAAAAACGGAAAAGTAACTGTTAATGTCCTTTCATAAAAAAACTAGAGATAAGACGCCGTTCAAAAGTGGACGGTGTTTTAAGTTATTTTGGATGTGGTCTGGTAATTCCCTATATTATGAATATATTTCTACTTGCCTGAAGCTATGTTTTCTGGTTGATTTTAGGAGTAATACCTCTTGTCAGCGCTGAATATCTTATTATTTTACAAGCATTATTAGGGAATATGAGGCTAATTGTTCAAATTCTATGTTTTTCTGATATAATACTAAGAGATTTAAAATAGAAAAGGTGATTATGTGTTATTAACAATTCCCGCATCCATCCGTTTAGAAGGGGCTTTGGCCGAATATAATAAAAAAGGCCGTGTAAGCCATACTTGTTTCGTTTGTAACGAAGACACTTCAAATGGGGATGCAAGTAACTTGAACTACTATAAGTTAGGTACTAAAAAAGTTTGTCATTCATGCATGAAACATGTTTTGCGTCATCCATCTTTAAAAGAGTATGAATATGTACATACCTCAGTTATTGATAAAACTGCTTTTTATAAAAATGTGCTGGCTGTTTTAAAGGATGAAAATTTTTTAGAGTCAATTCGTCAAGAAAAGCTAAATAGCGCATTGTAAGAAAAAAGTGTATCTCTTGTGGATACACTTTTTTTTTGTACCCTATTAAGTCACTCCTTATAATGACCCATCTCAAAAATCTAAAAGAATTTTTTGATGTTTACAAGCTTAGGTCAATTTCCTTAGCAAGATTCCCTGAATCAGGACATACACTTTACTATAATGCTAGTTTGTTTCCAGAGAAGGAGAGTGTGGGCATATGGAGCAGTCTTCATTGATCAAGCCGGTCCTAGGAGGAGCCTACCCGACTATCAGTCATGGTGAGGGAGTATTTTTATACGATAAAGAAGGAAAGAACTACCTGGATGCTTCATCCGGTGCTGTTACTGCTAACATCGGTCATGGTGTTCAGGAAATTATTGATGCGATGAAAAAACAGGCTAATCAGGTTTCATTTGTGTATCGTTCACAGTTTACGAGTGAACCAGCGGAGAAACTCGCCAAAAAAATTGCTGAACTAACAAAAGGGGAACTGAATTATAGCTTTTTTGTAAATAGCGGATCCGAAGCGACCGAAACTGCCTTGAAAATTGCCATTCAGCACTGGCAGGAAAAAGGGAAACCTAAGAAACATAAAATTATATCCAGATGGATGAGCTACCACGGCATCACGATGGGGGCTCTGTCGATGTCGGGCCACCCTATTCGCCGTGAACGGTTTACCGCTATGCTTGAATCATATCCTTCCGTTTCTCCTCCATATTGCTACCGCTGCCCACTTCAACTTGATCCCCATACGTGCGGAATGGCCTGTGCTAAGGAATTGGAAGCAACAATTAGACGCATTGGTGGTGACAATATTGCCGCTTTTATTGCTGAGCCTGTCATTGGCGCAGCCGGGGGAGCTATTGTTCCACCGGATGGTTATTTTAAAAAACTCAAGAAAATTTGTGAAGAACATGACATTTTATTCATTGCCGATGAAGTTATGACTGGATTCGGTCGGACCGGTAAGATGCTTGCTTCCGAATATTGGGATGTAGAACCTGATATCGTAACATTCGGAAAGGGAATGAGTGGGGGGTATACTCCTATAGCTGCCGCTGTAATGACGAGAAAAGTGATGGAGCCAATCATGAGTGGCTCTCAGTCGATTATCGGAGGGCATACACTTAGCGCCAATCCATTATCATGTGCGGTATCGTTAGCGGTGTTAGAATATGTAGAAAAAAACAATCTCGTTGAAAAATCAGCCGACAGAGGGAAAAACTTAATTAGAGGACTGAAGAGGTTAGGAGAGAAGTATTCCTTTATCGGAGACATCCGTGGAAGGGGTTTATTGATTGGTATGGAATTTGTCCAGGATAAATCGACAAAGTCTCCGCTTCCAAAGGTTGTCGACGTGACTAATGAAATCATTAAATTGGGAATGAAAAATGGAATCCTATTGTACCCTGCAGCAGCGGGTCTAGATGGTGTAACCGGGGCTGCAATTATCATATCTCCTCCTTTAACGATTTCGGATGATGAGTGTGCAGAATTGTTAATGAGGCTCGATATAACACTCCGACAATTTAATGAGCAGATCCTACCGGGTCATCTGTCATCCTAACAAGGAAGTGAGTTAGTATGTTAGAAAATTCATTTCAGAAAATTTGCCGTTTTGAGGATGTTCTACATCTCTTTAAAGATAATCAGTCTATTCTTTTTGGAGGGTTCGGTGGCATCGGTACCCCGCCGGGATTGATCAATTTAATTTTGGAATCAGGTATTAAAAATTTAACCTTAATCGGAAATGACACTGGTTTTCCAGAAATAGGGGTCGGGAAACTGGTCACACAGCGGCGTGCGAAAAAAATCATCGTTTCTCATATTGGTTCTAACCCAAATGCGGGCCTATTTATGAACAATGGTGAGCTGGAAGTAGAGTTCTCACCGCAAGGGACGCTTGTCGAACGCATCCGGGCAGGTGGGATGGGTCTTGGTGGGATATTGACCGACATTGGCCTGGACGTCGATATAGTCCGTGACGGAAAACAAACCATAAGGCTGGGTGAGAAAAATTATCTAGTGGAACCTGCGTTGACTGCAGATATCGCAATTGTTTATGCAGAAAAGGCAGATCCTTATGGAAATCTAATATTTGATAAAAGTGCTCGGAATACGAATCCGCTCGTAGCAACTGCCGGACAAATCACCATAGTCGAGGCAGTGCAAATCGTCCCACTTGGCGCTTTGAATCCGGAAGACATTATTGTTCCGGGTGCATTTGTGGATTATATCATTCCATCAAAAGGAGTCGATTGGAAATGGGTTTGGGAACCAAAGTCAGAAATCGATTAGCGAAACGAGCCGCAGCAGAAATAAGCAATGGCATGCTGGTCAATTTGGGAATTGGCATACCATCCCTTGTGCCGAATCATCTTTTGAATGATCATCGAGTTATGTTTCATGCTGAAAATGGGCTTGTTGGAATGGGAAGTTCTCCAAAAAAGGGGAAGGAAGATCCGCATCTCTGTAATGCTGGAGGTCTTCCCATTACCATTAGAGAAGGAGCTTCATACTGTGACAGTACGATCGCATTTGGAATGATACGCCGGGGCAGGGTGGATATCACGATTCTTGGAGCACTTCAAGTAAGCGAATTAGGCGACTTGGCTAATTGGAATGTGCCAGGAAAAAGAGTACCAGGGATGGGTGGGGCGATGGAACTTGCGGCAAAGGCCAAAAAGGTCATCGTATTAATGGAGCATACTGATAAAATAGGCATGTCTAAATTAGTAAAAGAATGTACGTTACCATTAACGGCTAAAGAATGCGTACATATGATTATCACGGAGCTTGGCGTATTTTCTGTGACGCCCGAAGGCCTCTTATTAACTGATTTATTTGAAAATTCTAGTATCGAGGAAATCAGGAATCAAACCGAAGCCTCGTTTACAGTCTCTAAAAATATCCATATTTTAAAAGAATGAGAGAGGAGAATGGTGATATGTATGAAGAGAAAATCAGCACTTGGTTGAATGAACATCGAACGAATGGAATTAGGCTGTTACAAAAACTGGTACAGGAACCGAGCAAGCGAGGCCAAGAGGGGAGTGCGCAAGCAATTGTAGTTGAAAAGTGCAGACAGCTTGGTCTCGAAATAGATTTATGGGAGATTGGGGATGAAAAATTAAGAAATCATCCCCATTTTTACTGTGATCGTAAAGATTTTAAAGGAAACCCCAACCTTGTTGCGATTAAAAGAGGAATCGGCAACGGCAAATCTCTTATTTTAAATGGTCATATTGATGTGGTTCCCGAGGGAGATCATACTGCTTGGCACGATGACCCATATAGCGGCATGGCAAAAGACGGAAAAGTGTTTGGGCGTGGAACGACTGATATGAAAGGTGGCAATGTTTCTTTATTATTAGCACTCGAGGCAATTATTGAATCTGGTATACAATTGAAGGGGGATGTTATTTTCCAAAGTGTGATTGAAGAAGAAAGCGGAGGTGCAGGTACACTTGCGGCAGTCTTGCGAGGATACCGGGCTGATGGGGCAATCATTCCTGAGCCAACTAATATGAAACTATTTCCACTTCAACAAGGATCGATGTGGTTTCGGCTTATAGTCAAAGGTAAGTCGGCACATGGAGGTACAAGATATGAAGGGGTAAGTGCAATAGATAAAGCAATTAGTGTAATGCTAGAAATCAAGAAGCTTGAACAAGAACGAAACGAGTCACTTCGTCATTCTCTCTATAAAAATGTAACAATTCCAATTCCGATTAATATTGGGAGTATTCAAAGTGGGAATTGGCCTTCTTCTGTTCCGGATACAGCCGTACTAGAAGGCCGGTTTGGGATTGCCCCCACGGAAACAATGGAAGCGGCACAACGCTCGCTGATGCAGTGTATTGAGGCTTTAAACCAGACTGATGCATGGTTCAAAGAGAAGCCCATTGAATTAGAATGGTTTGGGGCTAGATGGTTGCCTGGCAGTCTCGAACTTGAGCATCCATTGATGAAAACACTAGGTGCGTACTATGAAAAGGTGATGGGTGAACAGCCGCTTGTTGAAGCCTCCCCCTGGGCGACGGATGGAGGGTATCTTTCATCAGTGGGATCGACTCCTGTAGTTGTTTTCGGACCGGGGGAAACGAAGTTGGCTCATGATTCTAATGAATATATAGAAGTGGATAAAATGATGGACGTGGCAAAAATCATCGCTTTAACTATAATCGAATGGTGTGGAGTGGAAGAGCAATAATAAGTTTCTCTCGGGTCTGATTCTCATAGGGTCAGGCCTTTTGTTACAATAATTAGATTGATAGGAAAGGAGCAAGTTAGATGGAGACAGGAATTATTGAAAAAAGAATTCAAAAACCGCGTTGTACATTACATATTACAATCGACCGGTTTAATAAGCGGGTCCGGGTGGAAGATTATCTCGGTCACTTTCAAGATTGCGTAGAAGAATCTTTGAAGGTGGCTGAGAACATATCAGCAGAGAAAATCATTTTTAAGACACGAAAGGAAAACGTTCAAGAATTACTAGTTCAAGGCTTTTTATATGAAGGAAGTATAGATAAGTACTTTTTAGGAAGCGATTGCTTCTTCCTTGTTAAATATAACAAGAATGAACGTAGAAACAGTGAAAACTGGGAAAAGGAGGATCAAATCCTTGCCGGTGTACAGACTCTCCCGTTAAAAGCCGCTTTAGATGCTCCGCCAGCAGACTACCAATGTCGTAAAACAGATGAATCCGATGCTATTCAGCTGGCACAATTGTATGGAAAGGTGTTTGAAATATACCCCACTCCGATGAATGATCCGGAATATGTGAAAAAGTGCATGAAAAGCGGAACAGTTTTTTATATTTACGCCCATAATGATAAAATCGTTAGTGCTGCCTCAGCAGAAATCGATGCCTTCTACCATAACGCTGAAATCACTGATTGTGCGACACTGCCCGAACACCGGCAGTACGGCTTAATGAAGCATTTGATCGCTAAACTTGAAGACCACCTTGTCTCACATGAAATTTATTGTATCTATTCCATTGCCCGATCACTGTCATTCGGTATGAATGCGGCCCTGCACCAGCATGATTACGCATACCGCGGGCGATTAGCCAATAACTGTTACATCTTCGATAAACTTGAGGACATGAATCTGTGGGTGAAAAATTATACATGAGTGCTCATTTTCAGGCAGGTTTATGACAAGTTTTTGGCATTTCCTCATATATATTAAGTAAGGACGTATTAGAGGAGGTGGACCTTGCCTAGTGAATTTTTTAATACAAGTGAAGTATTAGAAGCGATACTTGAAACCATTGATGAGGGCATTCATGTGATTGATCCAAAGGGACAAACCATCTTTTATAATGGAGTGGCAGCCAATCATGATGGAATGAAAGTAGGGGAAGTACTCGGGAAACCATTACTTGAAGCCTTCCCTTCGTTAAATCACAAATCTTCTACATTACTGAGAGTTATTAAGTCTGAAAAGCCCATTTATAATTACAGTCAATCGTATGTAAATGCACATGGTAGGATCATTGAAACGTTAAATACAACGCTCCCCATTTATGTAGATGGGTTTATAGTTGGTGCCATAGAAATAGCGAAGGATTATTCGAGTTTGAAGCAGTTATCTGAACGGTTAGCTGACCTGGAAAGCTCGCTCAAGACAATGAAAGGTCCTGAAAAAAAAGCGGAAGTGAATGGTAATTTATATACGTTTAACGATATTTTAACCAGTGATACTGAATTCAGAAACATAATTTCACTAGGGAAAAAGGCTGCCCGTTCCTCTTCCTCTGTATTAGTTTATGGAGAAAGCGGTGTAGGAAAAGAACTTTTTGTTCAAAGTATCCATAAGGATTCTAACCGCCGAAAAGAACCGTTCATCGCACAAAATTGTGCGGCCTTACCAGAAAATTTATTAGAATCTCTTTTATTCGGTACCGCTAAAGGCAGTTACACAGGTGCAGTGGATCGCCAGGGCTTATTTGAATTGGCCAATGGTGGCACCTTGTTTTTGGATGAATTACAATCGATGCCGATTGACCTGCAGGCAAAGTTGCTGCGGGTGCTTGAAGATGGGTTTATTAGGAGGATAGGTGCCGCAAAGAATGTCCAAGTGGATGTAAGAATTATGGCAGCGATGAATATAGATCCGAAAAAAGCCGTTACGGAAAACAAGTTACGAGCAGATTTATTTTACCGATTACATGTATTAAGCTATGAGCTGCCTCCGCTAAGAGAGCGCCCTGAAGATATATTATTCCTTACTAATCATTTTATTTTATTCTATAACAAGAAATTAGGACTTTCCATAGAGGGAATTGATGAGAAGACAAAGGTTTTCTTACAGAATTATCATTGGCCAGGGAATGTTAGAGAGCTTAAGCATACGATTGAATTCATGATGAATCATACAGAAAAAGATATATTAACACTTGAAGATTTGCCGCAGTTTTTAAAAAAACGTCCCACTTCAAAAGAAAAAATACTTCCACTGCGTCAGGCAATGATGGAAATGGAGACGAAATTGATCACCGAGGCTCTTCTTCAAACAGGAGGCAATGTCTTTCAGGCCTCGAAGCTATTGAAGATTCCACGGCAGACCCTGCAATATAAAATGAAAAAACATACTTGAATGTTTAAAATTCGGATGGACCATGTAATCCGGATTTTTTTATGGGCATATGTATTTTTGGTTAATTTTGGCATCCTTCTTGCATTAAATACTACTATCAAGACTCAGGAGGTATTACCATGTTATTTGACTTATATAAGCCCGAGCGTAATTGGAAAGATATAGAGCTATGGAAAGATGTAACCGATGAACAATGGAACAACTGGCTGTGGCAGCTTACGAATACTATCCGAACTGTGGAGGATTTGAAAAAAGTTATAGACTTGACTCCTGATGAAGAGGAAGGTGTCAGGATCTCTACGAAAACCATCCCATTAAATATTACCCCCTATTATGCTTCGTTGATGAATAAGGATGACCCAAGGTGTCCAATCAGAATGCAATCTGTCCCAATCTCAGAAGAAATGCATAAAACCAAATATGACATGGAGGACCCGCTTCATGAAGATGAAGATTCACCAGTACCGGGATTGACTCACAGATATCCTGATCGCGTCCTTTTTTTGGTCACGAATCAGTGCTCCATGTACTGCCGCTATTGTACGAGAAGACGCTTTTCAGGACAAATAGGTATGGGAGTACCAAAAAAACAATTAGACGCTGCAATCGGCTATATTCGTGATACACCAGCAGTCCGAGATGTTCTTATTTCCGGCGGTGACGGATTATTGATTAATGACACCATCCTGGAATATATTTTAAAAAACTTAAGGGAAATCCCCCACGTTGAAATAATCAGGATAGGTACGAGAGCTCCAGTTGTATTCCCTCAACGAATCACAGAAAATTTGTGTGCAATTTTAAAAAAGTATCATCCAATTTGGTTAAATACGCACTTCAATACATCTATAGAAATTACCGAAGAATCAAAGAAAGCGTGTGAGATGCTAGCAGATGCAGGTGTACCGGTAGGCAACCAGGCTGTTATTCTAGCCGGTATAAATGATAGTGTTGAGATCATGAAAAAGCTGATGCACGACCTCGTTAAGATTCGTGTCCGTCCTTACTACATTTATCAGTGCGACCTATCCGAAGGAATTGGTCATTTCCGAGCCCCGATATCTAAGGGGATTGAAATTATTGAAGGCTTACGCGGTCATACGTCTGGATATGCTGTCCCGACTTTCGTTGTAGATGCACCAGGGGGTGGAGGGAAAATTACATTACAACCGAACTATATCCTTTCACAATCACCGACAAAAACAGTGCTACGTAATTTTGAAGGAGTAATTACCACTTATCCCGAACCTGAGCATTACACACCAGGACTTGCAGATGATTATTTCAAAGGCATATATCCTGATATGGAAGAAAAACGGTCAGATATAGGAATAGCTGGTTTGATGAATGACAAGCAATTTAATTTAGTGCCTGAAGGGCTGAAACGAATGAATCGCCGTGAAAATTACGTTACCAACCCGGAGCATGCTTCATTAAAAAATCAACGTGAAAAGCGAGATCAGTTAAAAGAAAAGAAATTCCAGGCACAGCAAAAAAAGAGCACTCCAAAGGGGGAAGAATAGCATGGAAACTTGTCCATGGTGTGAGATAGGAAAACTTACACCGGTAACTGGTACGGTCTATTGGGAATTACCAGATGGAACGCGAGCCGTTGAAATTACTGAAACTCCTTCTTCCCATTGTGAGAATTGTAAAGCTCTTTTTCAGAGTGATGAAATTGTAAAAGGAATTGAAGATCAGCTATTTTTAATTGATTCGAAACAGCTTGCAAAACAGACCAAGTATGATGAGTTATTGAAGATGAAGAGATTATTGAAGCGGAATTACTTTGATTTTGGGAAATAACAAAATGATTAGAAGTTGCCTCATCTACTTTTTTGGGTGAGGTTTTTCTGTGCGCCCGGCGGTGTGGTCTATAGGGTGTACATCTCGAACGGTGAAGGCATTAGTAGCGGCCTCATTTTAAATTTTCATCTTCACTACCCTTACTTTGACCAATAGGAATAAAAAAATCCATGCAGTATCTCCTCACATATTCAAATTCCTTTTCATAGCAAATAGGTATTTGGATTACCTGTTTCTCTGAACATTCCCCAAATGAATTCATTCATATTCATCCCGCCTATAAATGTGATTGTGAGAAATTACCATTCTTAATAAACATTTTTTGGGATAACTTAGAAATGAAATCTTAAAAGAAAGGATACATATATGAAAACAAAATGGGTTCTATTAGCCATTCTTTCTACCATAGTCAATGTGCTTTCTGGATGTGAATCATTAGCGGTCTTAGATCCTAAAGGACCTCAAGCCCAAACGCAAGCCAATGTGATTTGGCTATCAATTGCGATCATGGCGGTTATTGTTATTGTTGTTTGTGCTATTTTAGTCTTTGTGTTAACGAAATACCGTGACTCTAAACTACCTAAAGAATATGAACCACCCTACATTGAAGGGAATCATGTTGTTGAAACGATTATTGTTGGGGTGCCAATTTTAATCGTCATTTTCTTCTCCGTTGTTTCTGTAATTTCCAACAATAAAGTGGAAGCCACTCCGGAAGGGTACAAAGGTCAAGATCCATTAGTTATTTACGCTTCGTCATCTGACTGGAAGTGGCATTTTAGTTATCCAGAAAACGATATCGAGACAGTAAACTACTTGTATATTCCAACAAATCGACCACTTGAATTTAAACTTTATTCATTCGGGCCTATCACGAGTTTCTGGATTCCACAACTTGGCGGTCAAAAATATGCCATGTCTAACATGGTGACCACATTACACTTAGCAGCGGACGAATCAGGGGAAATGATGGGACGAAATGCAAACTTTAGTGGGAAAGGATTCGCTGAAAATACGTTTCACGTCGAAGCGATGTCTCAAGATAAGTTTGATGAATGGGTAAAGGAAGTTAAAGAAACTGCGAAACCTATTACTGAAGTAAGATTCAAGGAATTATTAAAGCCGGGTCATGAGGGACAGTTAACGTTTACTGGAACTCATTTAGACTTCTCATCAGCTCCAGAAGGTGAAAATGCTGGACATCATCATGGCTCAAGTGACTCTAACACGAATTCAAAAGGTGAACATATGGAGCATGATCATAAGTCAAGTAATAGTAAAGAAAAATCAGCACACAATCATGAATAATTTCTTAGTCTATCTCAAGAAAAATATTTTCAGAAAGGAAACACAAAAGTATGGGTTTTTTCTCTAGATTTCTTATACCTAATCCTAGTCCCGTCATTTACTCATCAATGGTGGCCATTGGTGTTACTGTTCTCTTGATCATTGTTGGTTTAACCCACTTTAAAAAATGGTTTTATTTATGGAGTGGCTGGTTAACAACAGTCGATCATAAAAGAATAGGTATTATGTATCTAATATCTGCTTTGTTGATGCTATTTCGTGGTGGGGTAGATGCTGTGATGATGCGTGCGCAACTTGCCGTACCGGATAACAAATTATTAGATTCACAGCACTATAATGAAATTTTTTCAACACACGGGGTTGTGATGATTATCTTTATGGCGATGCCGTACATTATGGCCTTAATGAATTTCGTCGTGCCATTACAAATTGGAGCCCGAGATGTAGCATTCCCACGTCTAAATGCCATAAGTTTCTGGTTATTTTTTATGGGTGCGATGCTATTCAACATCTCTTTTGTAATTGGTGGTTCGCCTGATGCAGGGTGGTCATCTTATTTCCCGCTTGCAGGTAATGAATTTAGCCCACATGTTGGAACGAATTATTATATGATTGGTATTCAGATAGCCGGAATAGGTACATTAATGACGGGGATTAACTTTTTGACGACTATTCTTAAAATGAGAGCACCCGGTATGACATTAATGAAAATGCCAATGTTTACATGGTCTGCTTTAGTCACAAGCATTATTATCATTTTCGCATTCCCTGTATTAACAGTGGCGCTGATCATGGGAACAATGGATCGACTATTCGCAACCAAGTTTTTCACAATGACTGAGGGCGGTATGGATATGCTTTGGGCTAACCTGTTCTGGGTTTGGGGACATCCTGAAGTATATATCTTAATCTTGCCTGCATTTGGTCTTTTTAGTGAGATTATCCCAACCTTTTCACGACGTAACCTATATGGCTATCGATCAATGGTTGCTTCAATGGTATTTATCTCTATATATTCATTCTTCGTTTGGACGCACCATTTCTTTACAATGGGGCAAGCAGCATATGTTAATAGTATTTTCTCGATTACAACGATGGTAATTGCTATTCCGACTGGAATCAAGATCTTTAACTGGTTGTTCACGATGTGGAAAGGTAGAATCAGATTTACCGTACCTATGCTTTATTCAATAGGTTTCATACCTCTTTTCACAATCGGTGGAGTTACCGGGGTTATGCTTGCGATGTCAGCGGCGGATTATCAATACCATAATACAATGTTTTTAGTAGCTCACTTCCACAATGTCATCATTCCGGGTGTAGTATTTGCTGTGCTTGGTGCCGGAACTTACTACTGGCCGAAAATGTTTGGTTTCATGTTGAATGAAAGGATTGGGAAATGGGCGTTCTGGTTTCTAACCATTGGTTTTTGCTTAGCATTCTTCCCTATGTATATCACTGGTTTAGATGGTCAAGCACGTCGTATATACACATACTCTGAATCGACTGGATTTGGACCATTGAATATGATTTCGTTTATCGGGGCAACTCTAATGGCAATTAGCTTTGTATTAATCGTATATACGATTTACTATAGCATTCGCCATGCTCCAAGAGATGTTAGTGATGATCCGTGGGATGCACGTTCCCTTGAATGGGCTACTCATAATCCAGTACCAGAATATAACTTTGCTATTATTCCACAAGTGAACTCAAGGGAAACGTTTTGGGATGCTAAATATAAAGGTCATGAATTATTCAAGGGTGACTATGAAAAAATTCATATGCCCAATAACAGCGGCGTACCGTTTATCATGTCCTGTATCTTCTTTGTCTTTGGATTTGCGTTAGTATTCAGCATCTGGTTTCTTGCGATTATTGGGTTAATCGGTATCTTTGTTTGCATGGCTCATCGTTCATTCGAAATAGATTATGGGCATTACATTCCTGTAGAAGAAATTAAAGAGACAGAAGCAAAATTCGGGGGTGTTAATAAATGGAAATAGATCACTCGCAACCTCTTGAATATAGTACGGAACAAAATCGTCTAAATATTTTAGGCTTCTGGATTTTCCTTGGAGCAGAAATTATGCTTTTTGCAACACTCTTTGCATCATATTTTACATTAGTTGATCGTACGGGTAACGGTCCTACTGGAGCAGAAATTTTTGAAATCACTCCAGTACTTGCTGAAACATTCTTGCTCTTAACAAGCAGTTTTGTCATCGGGCTTGGAATTCATGCCATGCGACTTGGCAACAAGAAAGCCATGTTGACATTCTTCGTAATCACTCTCCTTCTAGGATTAGGATTCTTAGGATTTGAAATTACTGAGTTCATTACCTATTATCACGAAGGAGCTACACTGCAAACTAGTGCATTTACTTCGATGCTCTTTACAACATTAGGGACACATGGAGCACATGTTACATTAGGACTTTTCTGGGGGTTATTTATTATCCTTCAAGTGAAAAAACGCGGGTTGACACCTGAAACAGCCAATAAATCCTTCATTTTCTCTCTTTACTGGCATTTCTTAGATATCGTTTGGATCTTCATCTTCACCTTTATCTACATGAAAGGAATGACATAAACATGAAGGAATTATTCCCGGCTAAACAAGTATGGGGTTTTGTATTTTCATTGATTTTGACGTTTGTAGCTCTTTTGGTTTACTTCTTCAATATGTCAAAAGCAACAGGCATGACGATTTTTATATTGACAGCATTCATACAAGCAGCTGTTCAACTAGTTGTGTTTATGCATGCTCGTGAAACTGATGATAGCAAATCAATTTTTATGACTCTATATTGCGCTATATTCCTAGCTCTAATTACTGTCTTCGGTACAATACTATGTATGATCTGGGGTTGGAGTTATTGATATGAAACAGCTTGGGAAACAGAAGGCGTATGATGAGTAATAGAAGATGAAGAGATTATTGAAGCTGAATTACTTTGATTTTTAGGTAGGAAGAGATTGTACAGTTTCTATAAAAACATATATTTCTCTATTTAAAGGATATGATTCCCTTAGTGTAGACAGAAAAGAGTAAGTCATTGAGTTATATGATTGTTGAATAATTGTAAACAAACCTATTTAAGCTCCATTAAACGTTAGCTTGTACTCAGTAAAAAGAATAGATTAGTTTGGTATTAATTATTCAACTATTTAGAAAGATTAAAACTCGTCTGTACTGTTAGGTTCGTGCCCGAAAAAAGAGAATTTCGACAAGAAAGCCGATGTTTCCTACGCTAAGGAAACATCGGCTTTTATTTTTATTGGATAAGAGCTGACCTGACAGGCAAGACTTGGACACTTTTGTGAAAGGTTAATATAAATTAATTTCGAAGAAAATTGACATTGTACTCTTTCTTCAATCACAGTTCATCATAAATTGCGTTCTGTTTCTGGTGAAATATCGTTAGTTATCCTATAATTGTAGGAAGAAAAACCCATGTTGGTTTTTAAAAATGTAGACGGAAGGGAAAGTTTCCGATATATTAAAGCTGAAATCTTAGTTACTTTTTAGGAGGGCTCGTCACATGAGACCGTTTTATTTATATTTAATGAAATTCCGACAACCTAAAGAAATTGATGCCATCACTAAATTTGCTAATCACGCTTATAACGATCACAGTTTCCCAAAGCAATCGGATGATTATAATGAATTAAGTAGTTATTTAGAATTGAATGGCGACTATCTCGAAAGTATGACTGTATTTGATCGTGCGTGGGAACAATATGTCCAAATAGAAGAAGGACTCCAGTAGGGAGATCAGGAATAGGGGGGATCGAAGGATGCTTAAAAGCCTTCAAACCCGAATTTTGCTTTATTCTTTACTTATAGCAAGTCTACCTGTTCTGATATTAGGAATAATTTCCTATGGATCACAACGCTCTTTGCTTGAAAAAGAAGCAAAAAATGCCCTGAATGCAGGTTCACTTAATATCGTCAATGAAACATATAATTATTTGAACGAACGGAATAGTGATGTGAAGTTATTAAGTGCAAATTCGGTAATCATAAATCCTGGCTCATCAAAAGAAGAGAAGTCTGATGAACTAAAAAAGTTTATTGGAGCAAAACGGGAATATTACGGAGCTTTGTATTTGGATTTGGAAGGTAAAGTTATTGCAGATACATCTAATAAAATGATTGGAGCTAACTTAGCTGAGAGAATTTGGTTTGAAGAAGCACTAGAAGGTAATGAATTTCTTTCTGACGTGTATAAAACACGAGCTTATTCTGAACCCATAATAACTTTAAGTGCACCGGTATATGGTAGTACAGGGCAAATGGTTGGTGTTGTCTCCTCGGCCTTCCGCTTAGAAAACCTTTGGGAGATGATCGAGAGAAAAGCTATTGATATTAGTGATAAGTATCCTGTGAACATTTTCATGATTAATCAAGAAGGTATCATGGTTTCCAAAAAAGATCCCCATGGCGTCCAACAGAATTCTACCTTAGAGGAAATGGGATTAACAAAAGCAAAACTGATAGAAGCTTCTGAAACGGATAACTTGTACAGTGCAGAGAATGGAGAGAAAATATATTCTATTCAGGCTGTTCATACGATGGCACAAACGGAAAATAAATGGTTTGTGGTTGTGGGAGCTGATAAGAAACAAGTGTTTCAGCCTTTGAATGATCTTTTGTCACGTTATCTAACCATTTACACGATTTTATTTGTATCAATCATTATAGTGGTCTATTTATTTACAAAGACTCTTGTACGACCTGTTCAAGATCTTGTTGAAGCAACAGAGGAATTTATTGAAGGAAAAGAATTCGTCGTTTCTAATAAAAGAAGCTTTGAAGAAATGGTAAAACTGAACCTTGCTTTTCAGAGAATGATGGAAACGATAGAGGATCGTGAAAAGGAAATCGTTCGTACTGAAAAGTTGAAATATGTAGGTCAGCTAGCTGCAGGGGTTGCCCATGAAATTAGGAACCCATTGACTACAATAAAGGGGTTCTTCCAACTATTGAAGAGCCAGGATTATGATAAAACTTTAATAGTAAAGTATAGTGATGTCATGCTTGAGGAAGTCAATCGGGTTAATGTATTTGTAACTCAACTTCTTGATTTAGCAAAGCCTCATCAGCTTGAATGGGAGAAACTTGATCTAAAAGATTTCCTCGATGAAATTATAGATGTCTATTCTTCTTCAAATCCTAGTTCTCATGTAACATTAATTAACTCAGTGACACAATCTATATATATTTATACTGATCGAAACCGATTGAGGCAAGTTCTCTTGAATGTCTTGAATAATTCTTGTGAAGCATTCGATTCTAAGGGGAAGATTGAATTGAATCTTACATTCATTCCTCAATATATAAAATTAATCATTCGTGATGATGGAATAGGAATTAGCCCCGAGAATTTAAAAAATATCGGTATGCCCTTTTATACAACAAAATTGGAAGGGAATGGTCTGGGAGTTGCGACATGCATCCAGATTATGGAGGAACTAAAAGGGAAATTTCAAATTGAAAGTACATATGGCCAAGGAACAGACGTAATCCTGACTATTCCTACAACGAACCGTCTCATTCGATGAGACGGTTTTTTACGTAAAGAATGAATAGTAACCCACATAACTTTAGCATTGAAATGACCCTTTATTAAATGAGAGTACTTTTGTATCTAAATGAGCAAAATGCCCCCCTCTTTCTATTAACCTCCATGTTTGTTTGTGCATATAATTTACTAATCAAACGATAAGGACCATATTGGGGGATGTCTCTTATGGGCAAGAAAAAACAGCCGAAATTTAAAATAGGCGATACAGTCGTAATAATAATGTATGGGACAGTCGGGAAAATAACCGATGTAAAATTTCTCGATGGTGCTTATGTGTATGAAGTGAATTATAGTGAAGGTCTTTATATTGAAAAAACATTGCAATCCATAAATGAATACGAAGGAGAAATCCTTTATCAAAGAGAACAGATCGATATTGAGTACAAATATTTATTAGGTGACTTAGTCCAGGTAGATGGATATGAACAGGATTATTTCAAGATTATCGGCTATCGAACAGAAATATGGCGCTATAAGGAAAATGCCTGGGAGGATGTGATCTATGAGTTATCACGAATCTCCGACGGGGAATGGCTTGAAGCGCATGAAGAAGAATTGACCTTAATAGCCGATGCCAAACGTGCAGATGCAATTATTCGAAAATTAGGGCTGCTCCTTTCTAAAAAGAATAATGAGCTTGCTATCATTGCTAAACAAAACAACCCTGGTAAAGGTGAGCGAGAAATGACTATGACAAAAAATGAAAAAAAGGAAATGATCGATGGACTGTTAGATTTATATAATGATTACTGTAAGCTCTATGAACATTTTGGCGATGATGAATATCACCATATCATGAAAATCGCCCTTGCTAAAATTGAAAAAGCGGCAGAGGAAATTTATCCGGATCATAAAAAAAAGCAAACAAAGTGAAAGGTATTCCACCCTTCTAATAAGCCAATTAACTAATTACTATACAAAAGCTTCTGTTCAATAATGGCAGGAGTAGATAATTATAAGTGGAGGCAATTTTCATGAAAAAGTGAACACTTCATATGTTTTTATTTAATGAAATGCCTTACTGGAATATTTGTCTCTATACATTCATACACCTTTAATTAAGGGGGCGATGATTTGCGAGAAATTGAGGTTTTTATTGATACAGAAGAGATAGCGGAATTCTTCTTTCAAGAATTGATAAGACGGGGCTATCTTCCAACAGAAGCTGAAGTTGAAGATCTTGCTGACATCACATTCGAATATCTTCTTGAAAAATGCATAATTGATGAAGAAGTCGATGAGTAACCTGTCATTAGACGGTTAGCAGCTTCCTTTCCCTTAATTCTAAAAATATTTTAAAAGACGGCGGACCACCGCCGTTTTGTTTGTATTTTTATATGTAAGAGCCTTATTCTAGACCTCTTAATAGATTCCAGATTTCAATCCCTTACAAGCTCTTGAAATTAAGGTTCTGTTTTCCTATCTTGAGGTTGATATGGTATAGTAGTTTTTGAACATCTTTTCAACCAAAAGTTAAGGAGGACATAGTTGTATGAGCGTACATATTGGTGCTAAAGAACATGAAATTGCGGAAACGGTCTTACTTCCTGGGGACCCGTTACGAGCAAAATACATAGCAGAAACATTTTTAGAAGATGCTAAACTATACAATGAAGTACGTAACATGTTTGGATATACGGGGACATATAAAGGGAAACGCATTTCTGTCCAAGGTACAGGGATGGGTGTTCCATCCATTTCCATCTACATAAATGAATTAATGAATAGCTATAATGTGCAGAAGCTGATTCGTGTTGGGACTGCTGGTGCCATTCAGAAAGATGTAAAAGTTAGAGATGTAATCCTGGCAATGAGCGCTTCTACGGATTCACAAATGAACCGCCTGACATTCGGGGGAGTCGATTTTGCTCCAACAGCAAATTTCGATTTGCTAAGAAAAGCTTATGAGGCAGGTATTGCCAAAGGTTTGCAATTAAAGGTCGGTAACGTGTTTACGGCCGATCACTTTTATAACGATAATAGTGAATTAGAAAAATGGGCGAAATATCAGATTCTAGCTATAGAAATGGAATCAGCAGCTCTATACACGCTTGCTGCTAAATTTGGACGTCAAGCTCTTTCTGTTTTAACCATTTCCGATCACATATTAACTGGTGAGGAAACGACGTCTGCTGAGCGCCAGTCAACATTTAACGAAATGATTGAGGTAGCATTAGAAGCAGCAATACAGGACTGATATTAAGAAGAAAATTTACTTGCGGGTTACCAGGAATAAATGAAGCTGTACGATGATAGTTAGGATACAGACTCATTTATTCCATGGTATCCGCATTTTTGTAATTTAACAGATTATTGGCAGGGAAATATTATGGGTTTGGTTAAGAATTTTATTTCTGATTTTACCTACGCGAAATGGTGAAAAAAGATATATATATGATCAAAAGTTGTTTTTTTGATAACTAATATTTTCCGATTAGCCTGAAAGCTGATAAAATAGAGAAAAAGTTTATATCGTCATGAAGAATGAAAGTGGTGAGGCTTCAGTGGAAGAAGAAAATCAAAAACAGCCTAAAGAGGCAGGGAAATTCATAAAAATAAAGAAGTTTACGTTCATTATGGGGATTTTCTTACTCATATTTCTAACCGCAGGGATTACTACAATAGCCTTGACCTTTGGAGATGAAAAAGTAGAGTCTTTAGCACCGGATAAACATTCGGAATTTGAAAAGCTGTATTCTACATACGATACGATAAAAGATAACTACTATGAAGAGATTGATCAAGACAAGCTGGTTGACGGGGCAATTAATGGAATGATCAAATCATTGGATGACCCATATTCTACTTATATGGATAAAAAGGAAGCATCGAGTTTCCATGAGAGCATCTCTTCATCTTTTGAAGGAATCGGTGCTGAGATACAAGAGCAGAATGGAAAAATTATGGTCGTTTCACCGATAAAAGGGTCTCCAGCAGAAAAAGCAGGGGTAAAACCGAATGATATCATTTTAAGTGTGGACGGTAAAAGCATTGAAGGATTAAGCTCTTCTGAGGCTGTCCTGAAAATCAGAGGCGAAAAAGGGACGAAAGTGGATTTATCCATCACTAGAGCAGGTGAGCCGGAACCGATTGCTCTTACGATTAAGCGGGATACCATTCCAATTGAAACAGTATATGCCGAAATGCTAGATGATGGAGTTGCCAAAATCCAAGTAACAAGTTTTTCTGAGCATACTGTTAAAGAGTTGGAAACGGCACTTAATGATATGTCCAAGAAAGATATGAAAGGCCTTATCTTGGACTTGCGTGGTAACCCAGGTGGATTGCTTGACCAGGCTATAGATATGGCAAGCTTGTTTATTCCAAATGGGGAAGTAGTTCTTCAAGTTGAGGAACGTAGCGGGAAAAAAGATGTCTATAAATCGAAGAATAATGGAGAGTTGAAGATTCCAGTAGTCGTATTGATTGATGATGGCAGTGCAAGTGCATCTGAAATTGTCGCAGCGGCTGTCAGTGAATCAGCGGATATTCCTTTAATAGGTGTTAAATCATTTGGGAAAGGAACTGTACAAACAGCCCAAGACTTCGATGATGGATCTAACTTTAAATACACGGCAGCAAAATGGCTGACTCCTGAAGGTAATTGGATTCATAAAAAAGGGATCAAGCCGGATATTAAAGTGAATCTTCCTGATTATGCCAGCCTTCCATATATTTCGCCGGATAAGGAATTGAAAGCATCTGATTCTTCCAGTGAAGTAAAGGCAGCTGAAAAAATGCTGAAAGCAGCAGGCTATAATCCAGGTAAGATAGATGGATTCTTTGATGAAGAAACAACAAATGCAGTTAAAGAATTCCAAAAAGAACAAAAGGTTAAAGAAACAGGTATTATCAAAGACGATACAACCGTAAAATTAATGCAGGTCATCCGGGAGAAAATCCTTGAAAATGATACACAAGTGAAAAAAGCAGTGGAAGTTTTAAAGAAGGAAATCAAATAATTTGAGTATAAACAGCCTGTCAGCGATTACCGTTGACAGGCTGTTTATCGTTAATTGCATAATACTTCAATAAAAGGGGAAAAATATGGTTACTTTTACCGATGAGGTGAGGATATGAAAGAGAAGGTACTGTTCATATGTTTAATTGTCTTAATGCTGGCTGGTTGTTCATATTCGCCTGTTCCCCAATTAAATAAGAATAAAAATACGGAAAAAAACCTTTCTAAAGAAGAGAGCCAAGAAAGTATGAAAACTTTTCTATTGATTGGTGTCGATTCTCGTGGAGAGGAGGATTCTCGGGCAGATGCTGTGATACTAGCACGCTACTTTCCTGAGCAGCAGAAGCTAAAACTTGCTTCTATTATGCGTGATAGTTATGTGAAAATACCGGGTTATAAATACGGATATAACAAAATAAATGCTGCTTATTATTATGGTGGCAGTGAACTACTTAAGAAAACAATACAAGAAAACTTAGATGTTAAAGTCGATCATGTTGCAGTAATTGATTTTAAGGGATTCGTAAAGATGGTTGACCTACTTGCCCCAGATGGTGTGATGGTAAATGTGAATCAGGAAATTATTGATGATATGAGCATTGAAGCCAGCAGCGGTAAAAATGTATTACATGGTGAGGAAATATTGAAATATGTCCGTTTCCGACATGATGATGAAAGTGATTTTGGACGGGTCGCGCGTCAACAGGAAGTATTAGTTCAATTAAAAACGGGATTTATTAATCAAATCTCATCCTTTGAAGGGATGGTCGCCCTACCTAGTATTATTGAAAAAGGGATGTCCTACCTAGATACGGATATTGGGATGAAAACGATTATGGAAATGGGCTCTCAAGTTGTCTTCCAATCCCCAGATTCTGTAGAAACCTTAAGGATTCCAGTTGAAGGAAGCTATAAAGATGAAATATATCCCCAATCTGGAGCAGTTTTGAAAATGGACTACACTAAAAATAAGGAGGCACTTCAAGAATTTTTTTCAAGGTAAGAAGTGCTGATCGATCACTATTTGTTAATATTTAATCAATTTTTTGAAAAATTAAGCTTGATTTAATAATATATAATCTTTTATAAAGAACCTCGCAAGAATAAATATAAATATCATAGTAAAATGAACGAGGCGAAATCACATATGCGATTCCGCCTCGTTATGATTAGTTTCATCTAAAAGATGAAACCTGGCTCAATTGACAAAAAGCGGAATGTTTTTCACATAGTCTGGTGAAATAATACCGTTTTCTGTTATGATGCTCGTGATTAGATGATTCGGTGTGACGTCAAAGGCTGGATTGAATGTCTTTACATTATCTGGGGCTATCTTTACTCCCTGAATGAAGGTAATCTCGTCCCCATTCCGCTCCTCAATCGGGATGGATGTGCCAGATTCAAGGGAAAGGTCGAAAGTGCTTGAAGGAGCGGCCACATAGAATGGGATACCGTAATGATTAGCTAATATTGCCAATCCCAAGGTCCCGATTTTATTAGCAGTATCTCCGTTTGCCGCAATCCTATCAGCACCAACTATAATACCATTGATTTGTTTATGATGAATGGTATGAGCAGCCATATTGTCAGAGATTAAAGTGACGTCCACTCCAGATTGCATTAGTTCCCAAGCAGTCAAACGTGCCCCTTGCAGGACAGGTCTTGTTTCACATGCATATACCTTTATCGGAAAGGCTCTTTCTTTCGCTAGATGGAAGGGAGCCAAGGCTGTACCATAGCGAGCAGTGGCAATTCCCCCAGCGTTGCAATGCGTTAATATGGAATCTCCTTCAGCAAATAAGGATAAACCATGTTCCCCGATTTTTCGGCACATTTCTTCATCTTCTGTAAAGATTGCTTTTGCTTCCAGTATAAGTGCCTCTTTGGCAGTTGGAATACTCTTGGCTGCTTGCAAAATGTTATCCATCCTTTTTAACGCCCAAAAAAGGTTGACTGCAGTAGGGCGTGAAGAAGCTAGTTTTTTAATATGTGTAGTTACATTTTGTTTGAATTCCCCTAAATCAGTTGAACCATCCTGATTCGCTCCAAGTGCGACACCGAATGCTGCAGTTAGACCAATTGCTGGGGCACCGCGGACCTTTAATGTCAAAATGCTGTCAAATACATCCTCAACGGAATAAAGTTTAATGAATTCTGTAATTGTAGGTAAGGCCTGTTGATTTAATAAAGTTATATGAGTATCATCCCATTGAACGGAATAAGGTAAGGCTGTTGTCGTCGTCATATGTAGTTCTCCTTTTAAAGGGTTGAATAGGTAGGCAGTGTATGTTGCTTCAATGCTTCAATCACAGCTGGAACATCCAATTCTTCCCTTTTTTTAATTAAAAAAGCACCAATTTTCAATGTAGCCGTTTTGGCAGCGATTCTTGTTTCTTTATCTTCAATAACATTTAAATCTGCAACATGAGATAAGCCTATTGTTCTCCGAATCAGCTCGCAGCCAGCAAAACCATATGCATCTTTTCTGAATTTAGTGAGCACATATGATAGATAACCATTTACTTGACGAAACGGACTTTTGTTTTGGGTATTCCAAAGACTAGTATATGTCTCTTCAAAAGTATCCCAAAATTCTTGGAGGTGTGTGAAAATTTCCTCTTTTCCAGCGGGATTACGTGTAACTGCCTGGAATAGAATGTTTGCTGTGTATTGGCCAAGATCAAACCCAACTGGTCCATAAAAAGCGAATTCAGGATCAATAATCTTCGTTTCGGTATCACTTGCAAATATACTTCCCGTATGTAAATCTCCATGAAGTAAGGCTTCCTGTTCGGTTTCAAAGCTTTGTTTCAGCTTAGCGACTTCAAGTATTACTTCTTGATCATTCCAAATGCTTTTGGCAGCATCCGTCAATTCTACTTCATACTCACCCGGTAGTTCTTCAAAAAAAGGATCTGTGAAAACAAAAACTTCAGTAATTTTGCAGAGTTCAGGATTCGTGAAGTTTCGGGCCACTTCTTTTTTCGCAGACGGTTCTAAATGCAAATCAGATGTGTAAAATGCCGTTTTGGCAACATACTCACCAATATGTTTCGATAGTAATGGAAATTGATCGCCATCGATTAAGCCTGTTCTCGCTATTTTTAAGTGTGAGAGGTCTTCCATGATTGTGATAGCAAGCTGTTCATCTGAATAATAGACTTGCGGTACAAATTCGGGACAATAGCTCTTGAAATGGATAAGTGCATTTGCTTCAATTGCAGCCCTTTTTAAGGTCAGCGGCCAACTTTCACCAAGTACCTTTGCATAAGGAACCGCTTGTTTGATTATAATTCCTTTTTTTGTGGCTGTGTCTGTAATATGAAAGACATAATTTAAGTTTCCATCGCCTATCTCTCTACATTTTAAAGTGGCATCTGTTTTGACCAACCCTAGTTTTTTTGCAAGGGTTATTGCAGTTTCATTTGACAGTAATTCAAAGTTCGAATGGTTTAAAGTCATTATTTTCCCCTCCAAATATTTAAAATAATAATGAAAAAGCCTCTTTCATATAGAAAGAGGCAGAAGTTTTAGCTTCGGACCTCTTATCTTCCAGAAATATTGCTTTCTGGTGGAATTAGCACCGTGCCCTGTGGATTTATAATCCGGCGGAAACTCCGCCCCATTTCACAATGGTATTACAGTCGGTTGCTGGGCTTCATAGGGCCTTTATCCCTCAGCCTGCTCTTGATAAGAGTAAATGTAAATGTTTTCTGAAATTTTAATCTTCGGGAAAATAATATCAACTTTTTAAATAGTTTGTCAATGGGTAATTTAATAATAATCCGCACGACGTTCTTCGAATTCAGTTTTGTTACATGCTTCCGTTACTTTTGAGAGGTCCAGGGTACCTGTTAGGAGTTCTTTCTTCGCCGGCTTCACTTACGATATTCCCCCATGGATCTATAATCAGGGATTGTTCGGCAAATAGTTTAATAAAATCGACCCTGAACGATTTAATGCTAAAATGTAGGGTTGGTTCTCCATGGCACGGCTGACCCTATATCGGTCCCTAATGATCGAGGCTCGGTTTGGGCCACTCGGCGGATACGAATAGAACTTCCGCACCTTGAACGGCATGGACTCACTGACATCCTTGTATACGTATGTTATAACAAATGAATGTAATCGTTTTTTCTGCTTCTTCATCCGCAATCTCATTCAACCTAGTTAAGTCGTATCCAACTGTTCAAAGTTCAGGTAAAATAACTATATCCGGATTAGATTAGACGGCGTTTTCTATCCATTTGTACTGCGAAATGAAAGTTAATATAGGGTTATCCAAAGGCATATCCATTTGGTGGAAGGAGATTTTCCATTTCATTTTTTAAAACCTCTATATGTAAAAAAACACTTTACAAGACTATGATAAACATATATCATTTGTGACTAGAATTTCAAGAAATTTCAGAGAAGGTGTTTAATGATGCAATTCGAAAAATCCAGACAGCTTCAGGAACTACCCAAGCAGTTTTTTGCTTCTCTAGTTGCAAAAGTTAAGGCAATTACAGAGCAAGGTCATGATGTCATTAATTTAGGGCAGGGAAATCCTGACCAGCCGACGCCAGAGCATATTGTGAAAAGTTTGCAGACTGCTGCAGAAAATACAATAAATCATAAATATTCTCCTTTCCGAGGACATCAATACTTAAAAGAAGCTGCGACTGTCTTTTATGAACGTGAATATGGTGTCAAGTTAGATCCTAATAGTGAAGTGGCTATTCTATTTGGTGGAAAGGCAGGACTTGTCGAACTTCCACAATGTTTATTGAATCCCGGGGATACGATTCTGGTACCTGATCCAGGCTATCCTGATTATCTATCTGGTGTAGTTTTAGCCCAAGCAAAAACAGAATTCATGCCTTTGACAGAAGAAAATGATTATCTTCCGCATTATGGAGAAATACATACAGAAACCCTTGAAAGAGCCAAAATGATGTTCTTGAACTATCCGAATAATCCAACTGGAGCATCAGCAACTGAGGGTTTTTTTGAGGAAACCGTCTCGTTTGCGAAAGAACATTCAATTTGTGTGGTTCACGACTTTGCTTATGGAGCGATTGGATTTGATGGAAAAAAACCGATTAGTTTCCTTCAAGCAGAGGGGGCAAAAGATGTAGGTATCGAAATATATACTTTATCTAAAACATATAATATGGCAGGGTGGAGAGTGGGCTTCGCTGTTGGAAATAAAAGTGTCATCGAAGCTCTTGAACTGTTGCAAGATCATCTTTATGTAAGTCTTTTCCCTGCAATTCAAGAAGCAGCGGCAAGTGCGTTACTAGATTCACAAAGTTGCGTAGAAGAATTAGTGAACAAATATGAAGGGCGCAGAAATGTTTTTATTGATGGATTACGTTCCATCGGCTGGGATGTCCAAGCTCCTAAAGCATCTTTCTTTGCATGGCTCAAGATTCCTGAAGGTTTCACGTCCGAGAGTTTTGCTGATTATTTATTAACGCATGCTCACGTAGCTGTTGCTGCTGGAAATGGATTCGGTGAATTTGGAGAAGGATATGTTAGGGTGGGGTTACTTACTTCTGAAGAACGGCTTCAAGAAGCAGTTGAACGGATTCGCGCATTGAATTTATTTGGAGAATAGTGGAAGATTCCAAGTTAGCTACCGTTAAATTGTTGAAAACTTATTGACAAAGTATGGATTACCTGTCAGAATACAAAATAAATTCTTAATCTTTTGATACTTGAAGTTTAAATATATCAGCGTTTTCTTATTTTGAGCAGGTGGAGGGACTAGCCCTATGAAGCCCAGCAACCGACCGTAATTCCATTGCGAAATGGGGCGGAATTCTTCGCCGGATTTTTTTGGAATCCACAAGGCACGGTGCTAATTCTTGCAGCTATAAGCTGGGAGATAAGAAGATGGCTTTTTTAAAGCCTCTTCTTTATGAAGGGGCTTTTATTGTTTTAACATGGATTAACAGTCGAAGATTCCATTCTCCATATATCGAGGTAATAGGAAAATTATGGAAACCGTATTAGCCAGATATTAGAATACTGACTTCAAGACTTTACTAACGTTTAATAGGAGTGATCAGATGAGCGAGATAATCGCTACTTATTTAATTCATGATTTCAATGGCGAACATGAGAAAAAAGCCGAGAGTATTGCCTTAGGTTTGACAGTAGGAACATGGACGGACCTGCCTCATTTGGTCCAGAAGCAGTTGGAGAAACATAAAGGACGTGTTGTTTCCGTCACCCCTCTACCTGAAGCAGAAAGAGCAAACCGTTTTTTCAATCGTAAGGTGTACCGTTCGATGATAAAAATTGCCTACCCGTCGGGAAATTTTTCTAATGATTTACCGGCTATTCTCACGACAGTATTCGGTAAATTGTCATTGGATGGGGAAATCAAACTGATTGACTTGGATTTTGTTGGCGATATACACAAGGCTTTTCCAGGACCTCAATTTGGGATTACAGGTATAAGAGAAAAGATTAACGTATTGGACCGGCCTCTGGTGATGAGTATTTTTAAAGGGGTATTAGGACGGGATCTCTTATTCCATAATGAGCAGCTGAAACAACAAGCATTAGGAGGAGTCGACCTGGTAAAAGATGATGAGATTCTCTTCGATCAGGAGCAGACCCCATTCATTGATAGAATAAGAACGGGCAGACAAATTTTGAAAGAAGTCTATGAAACAACGGGCCATCGAACTTTATATGCTGTCAATCTATCAGGTAAAACTTTTGAATTATTAGAAAAGGCAGAGCGTGCAGCAGAAGCAGGTGCCGATGCCTTATTATTTAACGTTCATACATATGGATTGGATGTACTTCAAGCTTTGCGTGAAAACGATCGTATTAATCTACCGATCATGGCTCACCCTGCATATAGCGGAGCAGTAGCTTCATCGTCATTTTATGGTGTCAGCTACGCGTTATTGCTTGGAAAATTAGTAAGACTATCAGGTGCGGATTTATCTCTATTCCCTTCTCCATATGGAAATGTGGCACTTGAGAAAGAGGAAACATTAGCGATTGCTGAAGCTTTGACGAAAGATGAGCCGTCATGGAAAAAAGCCTTCCCGGTTCCTTCAGCAGGTATTCATCCGGGAATGGTTCCTAATCTAATTAAGGATTTTGGGAAGGACAGCGTAATTAATGCAGGCGGTGGAATCCACGGACATCCCGACGGAGCAAAGGGCGGGGCAAAGGCTTTCCGTTCTGCTGTAGAAGCTGTTCTTACAGGCAAGGCATTATCTGATGCGGCTTATGAAGATGAAGCACTAAGCAAAGCACTTGAGTTATGGGGAGGCTTGTAAGGAATAATGAAACCGATTATTTTTTGTGATTTTGACGGAACAATTACTAACTCAGATAATATCATCGCTATCATGAAAAAATTTGCACCTCCGGGATGGGAAGAGCTAAAAGACGGTGTTCTTCAGCAAAAAATCAGTATATCTACAGGAGTTGGGAAAATGTTTTCCCTGCTTGACAGTAGCCTAAAGGAAGACATTATTCAATATGTGAAGGATACAGCCGGCATTCGCCCAGGGTTCAACGAATTTGTGGATTTTACAAAACAAGCGAACATACCTTTGTATATTGTAAGTGGCGGTATGGACTTTTTTATTGAACCGCTTTTAAATGATATATTGCCTTCAGATTGTGTTTATTGCAACAGAGCTTATTTCAATCAGGAAAAGATCTTAATTGAGTGGCCGCATACTTGTGATAAACAATGTAACAATGATTGTGGTTGCTGTAAGCCATCTATAATGAGGGAAATTACAGAAGCAGATGATTATAAAATTGTTATTGGAGATTCGGTGACTGATTTTGAAGCGGCAAAGCAGGCTGATTTTGTAATCGCCCGTGACATACTGCTTGAGAGGTGCAGAACAGAAGAGATTCCCCATCAAGGATTTGAAACGTTTTATGATGTGATGCACATTTTAAAACAGCAGATGGAGGTAAAAGCATGAAGAACCATACTAAAAAGTGGCAGGAATTAGCGGAAATTAAGGCTGAACTTGCCGAACGGGATTGGTTTATGGGGACGAGTGGGAATTTATCCATTCGCGAGTCTAGAAGCAGTTCCTTTTATATTACGGCAAGCGGTAAGGATAAACGGAAGCAAACGGATGCGGACTTTTTACTAGTGGATTTAAAAGGAATCCCAGTTGAGAAAACAGAGCTGAGGCCATCTGCTGAAACTCTGCTTCATACAGTGATTTACGAGAAAACTAATGCGAACTGTGTACTCCATGTCCATACTGTAGAAAATAATGTGATTTCTGAATTATATGGAGATGAAGGGGAAGTGACTTTCCGTAATCATGAAATTATTAAAGCGACAGGGCGATGGAATGAAGATGCAGAGTTTAGAATTCCAATAATATACAATCACGCTGACATTCCTTTGTTAACTGAAAAGTTCAAGCCACATGTTGAAGAAGACTCAGGAGCGGTGCTTATTCGCAATCACGGAATCACGGTTTGGGGGAAAAGTGGACTCGAAGCAAAAAGAATTCTAGAAGCATGTGAATTTTTGTTTCAATACCAACTGTTGCTCAATCAGCAACAGGCATTTGCAGGTTCGATAAGATAAAAACTCATAGAGGAGGAATAGGTAATGGCTACAATTAGATTCCATGAAACAAATGAGGTTATTGAAAACAGTGAACAGGTAAAAGATTTTTTAGAAACACAAGGTGTTATATACGAACAATGGGATATATCGAAATTACCGTCCCATCTGGTAGAAAAATATGATCTAACGGATGACGATAAAGATGAAATCCTTGTAACGTTCAAATCAGAGATTGCAGAGATTTCTGAAAGACGCGGATATAAAGCACATGATATCATCACACTATCCGATGCAAACCCAAACTTGGATCAAATGCTTGAAAACTTTAAGCAGGAACATCATCATGAAGATGATGAAGTACGTTTTATAGCAGGTGGAACCAGTATCTTTGCTATTGAAGGCAGTGAACAAAAATGGTTTGATGTACGACTGAATCCTGGAGATTTAATCAGCGTACCAGAATCGACGCGTCATTACTTCACGTTAGCAGAAGATAGAAAAACTGTAGCTGTCCGTATCTTCGTAACAGCAGCAGGTTGGGTTCCAATTTACGAAAAAGACGAAGTTCAAGCATAAATCAATTGAGAAAAACCAGCTATCGGGCTGGTTTTTTTATATGGCCTTCGCGGGTGCTTTAGAAGGGCAAGTATGATAAAATTTAACGGAATTAAATTTAGCTGGATTATAGGAGCAGATACGAATGAAAACAACCGAAGTGTACATATTAGGTGGTTTTCTCGGTAGCGGGAAAACAACGCTTCTTCGAAATATATTAAAGCAGGAAAGTGTAGTGGGTAGAAAAGTGGCCGTGCTATTAAATGAGCTCGGCAGTGTTTCAGTGGACAGCGGTTTGATTGGTGATGATGTACCTCTGAAGGAGCTGTTTGACGGTTGTATCTGTTGTACAATTCAGGATAAGCTCGAAGTTCAGCTGCATGAATTGTTGACGGAAAATGATTTAGACGCCGTTTATATTGAAACAACAGGTGCTGCGCATCCAGTTGAAGTGCTGGATGGTATTATGTCACCGCTATTCGCGAAAAAACTGGAATATAAAGGGATTATAACAGTTGTTGACTTGTTGAGGTGGCGCGACCGAGATGAGCTTTCTCCACAGCTACGCCAGTTGCTTGCTGAGCAAATCCATCATGCGGATTTCATTTTATTAAATAAAGCGGATCTAGTAAGCGAAATGGAGGCAGCCCAACTTATTTATTCCATTCAAGGTCTGAATCCTGAAGCTGTATGTTTATTGACAGAGTATGCAGCTGTCTCCTTGATATCTTTGCAACAGATGCAAAGGAAACAGCAGCATAAAGTCCATCAAAAACTGGATGTCCAGAGCCATTTGCATTTAACGGCCGTTGTTCATACATTTGAAGGGGCAGTGGTACAAACCGACTTTGAAGATTGGCTTAGGGCACTTCCAGAAACGGTCTATCGAATGAAAGGATACATTTCCTTCACACATTCACAATACCCTCATTTATTTCAATACTCATACGGAATGCCAATGTATATGAATGAAATGATAAAAATGCCACTAAATATCGTTATTATCGGTGAGAAATTGGATAAAGAAATGATGATTAGTCAGTTAAAAGCTTTGGAAGCAAAAGCACCACATTAAACGATTACTGCCGATGAAAGAGGGGAAAAGAAAGTTAACTTTCTTTTCAAGGAGGCGGTATTTGTGCCCTGGAATAAAAACGATTACCCTGATTCAATGAATAATCTTGATAAAGATGTCCGAGAAAAAGCAATTGAGATTGCGAATGCCTTACTTAATGAAGGCTATAAGGATGGAAAAGCTATTCCAATTGCCATTGACCGGGCCAAAATGGCTGTCAAAAAAGATTGAAAAATGGTCAGACCCCATTAAACGGGTCTGACCATTTTTATTGCTGCAACCCACCAAAGGCTGCAAATGTTTTCTCATCTTCAATTAACCCGCATGCTGCACATTGCACACGAACTTCAGGACCATTATAAGCTAGATGGAATGGCTGAAGAGAATCGTTCGAGTATTGTTCAACAATCTCACCGGATTGCGGATCCTTTTTAACAGGTGTTGGTATTTGCTGAATGAGATTGAAGCGAGATTTATTTGTCCGGCAATTCGGACAGCGGTATACTTGAGACATTATACTCACTCCTTTTTTGAATTTTTAAAAGTGTAATCGTATTATAAAGGTAGTCTTTACGAAAATGATTCTTAATATGTATAAATTAGTAATGGATGGAAGGGATAATTTTATGAAAGAAACGGTCATGAATGAAGCATTATTGGAAGCATATATAAGTATCTGGAATAATCGGAAGATAACAAATGGGGAAGGGGGAAAAGTGTTATCAGAACTTATCCGACGTGAACTTTTAGATGAAAACACCCATCCTCGTGCCCGAAAACCAATACTTGAAAAGTTTTACCTCAGCATTAAACGGGTGATGGAATCTTCGCTTTCTGATGAGAAAAAGAACGCAATCGTTATGGCCTATGTTACGGAACTCGAAAGGCTCTCATCCTCGAAGTAAATATCACAAGTGAATGTTAGTTAATATTCTTTTTTGTTTCATACTTTTTTCACAACTCATTGTTAAAATTTAAAAAAAATAGATATTTTATGAATAAGGAGCCTAAAATATGAAGTGGGGTGTTGCGCTTTTGTTTGCCGTCATACTACTTAGTGGGTGTAATAGAAGTGATACATATACAAAAATAAACAAAGATAAATCTTTTTTGGCGACAGTCAATATTAAGGATACGTCCCTTACATTCATAGATAAAAACTATCAACCTTTTGCCAATTGGGATATTTCAGAACCATTTACCGGAGCATTGCTCCTAGCAGATAAAGATACTATACTTCTTTATGGAAAAGAGATGGAGAAAATCCAGGTGTTTTCATTATCAGCCGGAAAACTGATAGACAGCTGGGAAATAGGGAAAGGGATTGTCAATATGCTGTTGCTTCATGACGGAAAAAGCATCGTGGCAGTCAATCAGTCGAATCATTCCATCTATTTTTTAAATGATAAAGGTGAGGAGCAGGATATAGTCAAGGTTGGGAAAAGCCCATTGACCGTTCTTCAAGGAGAGAAAGCGAATCGCTTGTATGTCATTAACTTTGGCGATACCAAATGTTCGGTAATCAATCTGGAGACGAAAAAGGTGGATATGGAATTTCCGATACATAGTTCTTCAACAGGCACCTTATTAAGGGAAGAAAAGGATGAAGTTTGGATAGGCGGCCATGGTGTTGGAGACAAAGTAGAAGAAAATCTCTATATTTATTCGGCAAAAACGGGAGAGTTGAAGCAAAAGTTGAAGGCCCCAACTATGCCGATAAAGTTCATTGAGAATGCTGAAGGGATTTTTATCCTCAGTCACGGCACTAGCTCCTTATATAAATTGAATGATCAGTATGAAGAAGTGAAAAGCAGAGTGGTCGGCGTCAATCCTTTTGAAATGGCGAACTTTAAACAAGACGTGATTGTGGCGGGATATGATAGTGATGAAGTGTATGTAGTGGATGCTGAAACAGTCGAGGTTAAAAAAACCATCAAAGTCGGTCAAGGTCCATTTCAATTGATGTTGAGGGAGTAGATAACATGCACGGTTACACCATTTTAGTCGTTGATGATGAAGAAGATATGCGTAATTTAGTTGAAATGTATTTGCTTAACTCAGGGTATCGATGCCTTCAAGCTGCAAATGGTAAAGAGGCTATAAGTCTGGTTGAAACATATGAAGTCGATTTAATCCTTTTGGATATCATGATGCCAGAAATGGACGGTTTTTGCGTCTGTGAAAAAATCCGTTCAAGTTCGGATGTTCCTGTAATTTTTGTTAGTGCGAAAGGTGAAGAATGGGATAAGGTAAAAGGGTTGAAGCTCGGTGGGGACGATTACATTGTAAAGCCATTTAATCCGGGTGAACTCGTAGCAAGGGTGGAAGCGGTATTAAGAAGAACAGGGAAAATCTCATTGAATGAAGAAAATCAAACTTCCGTCCGATTCGGTAAAATCAATTTAAACCTCCAATCAAGAACGGTTCTGCTAGATGGGAAGCCAATCAATTTGACCTTGAAAGAGTTTGAATTGCTTCTATTTCTTATGCGTCATAAAAATCAGGCACTAAGCCGTGAACAACTACTTGAAAATGTTTGGAGCGGAGAATATGGAGGATCTTTACGTACGGTCGATACCCATATCAAAACGCTTAGGATGAAATTGAGGGCGGCCGATTATATTCAAACTGTCTGGGGAATTGGTTATAAGATTGAGGAAAAAAATGAGTAATAAGTGGTCATCACTCTCTTTTAAACTATGGCTAACTATTATTACAGCAATCATTCTTTCAGTGTTGTTCGCTTATTCTCTTTCTCAATATTATTATAAAAATTTGTATGTGGAAAAGTTGAAAACCGATCTAGTCAATGAAGCTTCCTTGCTTGGAGCGGACTATTTCGGAGGTGAGATCAGTGATGACTTCAAACAACAAGTTGAATGGTTTAACAGTAAAAGTGACAGCGAGGTCTTTGTCGTCAATAATCCAAGGGAATTAAGTGCCTGCCTTCCCTTTGAAATCAATTATGACACCCTCATTTCTGCAGAAGAACGGCAAATGCTCTTAGATGGAAAGGTTGTTGAAAAAGAGGGGTATGAGAAAAGGTTTGAAAAGAACATCGTAGCGGCTATCATTCCCTTGATTGATGAAGACCGCCTCGAAGGTATCATCTATACATATATTCCTGTAGACTCGATTACAGATTTACTTAAGGAATTTGCTGCAAAATGGATGGCAGCCGTTCTCTTATTCTTAATTGTTTCCATTTTATTGACAACAAAATGGTTGAAAAAGCTAGTCAGTCCGATTAAGGAAATCGAGACAGCTGTCCATCGTGTCTCAGAGGGAGATTATGACATACAGATTCAGGTAAAGAGCCATGATGAAATAGGGAATCTAGCACATGCTTTTAATGAAATGGCCAAATCCATTCATTTAGAGGAAGAAAGAAAAAAAGAGTTTCTCGAAAATGTTGCCCATGAACTCCGGACGCCGCTAAGTTACGTGAAAGGTTACACGCAGGCTATATTGGATGGTGTTGTGAAAAATGAGGAAGAAGAGCAAAAATATCTTCAACTTATTTCAAGGGAAGCACTTAGGCTACAGCGGCTTGTAGGTGATTTGATGGACTTATCTAAATTGGACAGTGATCAATTCACTTTAAATAAAACTCCGATTGCCTATGCACAATTCATTGAAGATGTACTTGCCAAATATGAACCGATATTAAAAGAAAAGCAGCTTGGTTTAGAGCTCGAACTAGATCCGGATCCAATTATACTAGGAGATGAAGGAAGGATAGAGCAAATCCTTCATAATGTCTTTGATAACGCCGTTAAGTATACGAATCCAGATGGATTCATCAAAATTACTTTAAGACAGCATAAAGAAGATTGCGAGCTCATAGTCACTGACACGGGCAACGGGATTCCTGCAGCTGATTTACCTTATGTAATGAATCGCTTTTATAGAGTAAACAAAGCACGAAGCCGATTTGATGGCGGATCGGGGCTGGGTCTTTCCATCGTGAAAAAATTGGTGGAGCTACAAAATGGTAAAATTGAAATAGAAAGCAGTGAACATACAGGTACAAAAGTCAGCATTGTGCTTCCGACCATAAAAGAAGATTGGACTTCATAAAAAAGGGGAAACGTTCAATGATAAAAAAGATAATGTTATTATGTACAGCTTTAATCTTGTTGGCAGGATGTGGCAAGGAAGAGGAAATTCCGAAAATGCTAAATGTCGAGTTAACTGTCGATCCTGTTCAAGGAGAAATAAATGAGCCGGTAAAGTTTCAGGCAAAAGTGACTTATGGGGATGAAGAAGTGACGGATGCGGATGATGTCAGTTTTGAAATATGGCTTGCAAATAGTGATGACCACGACAAAACGGCTGTAAAACATAAAGGAAAAGGTATCTATGAATTGGAAAAAACCTTTGATAAAGAAGGAACCTATTATGTTTATGCTCATGTAACGGCAAGGAATATGCACAACATGCCTAAAGAGGAATTCGTCATAGGCAAACCAAGTCAGCCTGAAGAAAACGGAGGTAAAAAGGAAATGGACGAGATGAATGATGAAGAAAAGAAATAATAATTTTACTGATAAAACTAAAACAATTCGGGGTTTACCCGGATTGTTCAGACTGTAGACAAACTCGATGAAAATCGAGTTTGTCTACAGTTTTTTTGAGGGGTGTAAAAATTCGAACGTTGATTGGAACGTAGGGCACTCGCTTTCCGCGGGCGGTCAGGGAGCCTCCTCGGCGCCTTTGCGCCTGTGGGGTCTCCCTTGGACACGCTTTTCCCGCAGGAGTCTCGCACCTTCCGTTCCAATCAACTTTGTTTTAACAATTAGAAATAAACACTTTTTCCTACAGTCTTTTTTGTTTAATATAGGAGTATTAAAACTTGAGGTGATGACGATGCTTTCGAAACATAATTCTATTCAGCGAGATCAACTTGAAATGATTACTTTGGATCAACTGGTGCCAGCGAACCATTTGGTTCGTAAAATTGAGGGGGCCATTGACTTCACTTTCATTTATGACTTGGTGAAAGAGATGTATTCAGAGATAGGCCGCCCAAGTATTGATCCAGTTATTTTAGTTAAATTGACATTCATTCAATATACCTTCGGTATTCGTTCGATGCGTAAAACGATTGAAGAAGTTGAAACGAATATGGCTTACCGTTGGTTTTTAGGTTACGGTTTCCATGATAAAGTACCTCACTTCTCAACGTTCGGGAAAAATTATGAGCGTCGCTTTAAAGATACAGACCTGTTTGAACAGATTTTTTATCGTATCTTAATGACAGCCTCAGAAAGAAAGTTAATTAGTGCAGAGCACGTATTCGTTGATTCAACACATGTGAAAGCCAGTGCGAATAAGCGGAAATTCGAAAAGAAAATCGTTCGTAAGGAAACACGAGCATATCAAGGACGCCTTCAAGAAGAAATAAATCAAGATCGTGAAAACAATGGAAAGAAGCCTTTTCCACCGGATAAATTTGATAAAGAAGAAACCAAAGAAATTAAAGAAAGTTCAACTGACCCTGAGAGTGGCTACTATGTAAAAGATGAACGAACAAAACAGTTTGCCTATTCATTTCATGCGGCTGCAGACCGCAACGGTTTTGTGCTGGGGACGATTGTAACACCAGGAAATACGCATGATAGTCATATCTTAGAGCCTCTTGTTGAACAAGTGATTGAGAAAGTTGGAAAACCTGAAGCTGTTGCCGCAGATGCAGCTTACAAAACACCAGCCATTACAAGCTACCTTTTTGGGAAAGAAATCACACCAGCTTTACCCTATACACGTCCACGAACAAAAGAAGGGTTCTTTCGCAAGCATGACTATGTTTACGATGAACATTTTAATTGTTATCTCTGCCCATCGGGCGAGATTTTAAAGTACTCAACAACAAATAAAGAGGGCTATCGCGAGTACAAATCACCCAAACACACTTGTGCGACATGCTCATTTTTATCACAGTGTACAGTAAGCAAAGACCATCAAAAAGTGGTGACACGCCATATCTGGCAAAATTATATGGAAGAAGCAGATCATCTGCGTCACCACAAGGATGTAAAACCTATATATGCGAAACGCAAAGAAACAATAGAGCGTGTATTCGCAGATGCAAAAGAAAAGCATGGTATGCGTTGGACTACTTTAAGGGGACTTAAAAAATTGTCGATGCAGGCGATGCTTACATTCGCTGCCATGAATTTAAAGAAGATTGCCAATTGGACATGGCAAGGTCCAATAATGGCTTAATAAAGTGGGCTCGTAGAGGCCCAATCTCTTAATCTTGATCAAAATTCAAAGGGAATTTCAAAAGGGGTCCAGAATTAAAACATTCTGGACCCCTTTTGTCTACAAACTGAACAATTCGGGGTTTACCCGGATTGTTTTTTATTTTTGTAAAAATTAAGAGTTTTAATATAGTTTTAGAGTATATGAATTTTGAATTCTCATTACTTAAGAAAAAAGTACACATAAAAATGACGAAAATCAACTTTAAATCGATAAATTTGTAACATAAAAGTAAAGAAAGTCATACTAAAGGGTTTGGCAACGAGATGTCAACTAAAAGTTATTAGTATTCCATGGAAATGGTTCTATGTAACTACCATTGACAAGGATTGTCTGGAAAAATATGAGTATATGTACTAGATCCCAAAACATCGATAGAGAAAGCTTTTTTGATTACTTTTTCTGAAACTTGGATCAAAATTTTTTCACATTCGTTACCTGTAAAACATATGGAAATAGATGGTTCCTATATTACAAAAAACGCATGTTATGATGAATCCAGAAACAAAACACCAATGAACTTTACAGGAGGAATTACAAATGAAAAAGAAAATGTTTATGTCAGCAGCAGCAGCAGCAGCTATAATTTTCACTGGAGTGGGAGCTAACCAAGCAGAAGCAGCAAACTGTGATACTGTTAAACAAGTAACATATAAATCTATTAATCAAGAAGATATGCAAAAAGTCCTTAACCAATATTTAACTAAATACAACATAACATTACCTGCTTCACAATCCTTACAAGTTCAACAACCAGTTCAACAACCAGTTCAAAAACCAGCTCAAGAACAAGCTCAAAAACCAGTTCAAAAACCAGTTCAAAAACCAGCTGGAACTACGAATTCACAACCTGAAAAAAATACTGATGAAAAAACAGAGACAAGCTCTGAATTAAGCGCTTTTGAACAACAAGTGGTTAAATTAACTAATGCAGAGCGTGCAAAACAAGGATTGGCAGCTCTTAAAATAGATACAGAATTGAGCAAGGTTGCTCGTTTGAAATCTCAAGATATGAAAGACAAAAATTACTTTGATCATAATAGCCCAACTTATGGCTCTCCATTTGATATGATGAAAAAATTTGGAATCAGCTACACATCAGCTGGGGAAAATATCGCACAAGGTCAAAAAACACCTGAAGAAGTAGTTGAAGCTTGGATGAACAGCCAAGGACATCGTGAAAACATCATGAACTCAAGCTTTACTCATATCGGAGTAGGCTACGTAGAATCTGGTAACTACTGGACTCAACAGTTCATCGGAAAATAATAAGAATGATAGATTAATAGTAGAGTGTACCCTGGGAATCATATGGGTGCACTCTTTTTTTTTATTAAGTCGTTGAAATATATAGGATAGATAAGGGAATTGATTCTAAATAGAATGAATTCCATCAAATCCGAATAAAATTTAGTCGATACTGCTATAAATAGCATCGATTTTACAAATACTCGCATCAACACAAAAGCAGGAACCGCACTTATTCATTAGTGAGGCTCCAGTAGCGCCAAATTAAATATCAGATACATCAATTTCCGAATACTGGGCATTGAAACTTTTCTGCAGACGGATTTCCAATGTTGATTCTTTAAATTGTGCGGATGCTCCTTTCTTCTTTACAAGAGCAGGCAATGTAATTACATGCCGGTCCGTCGCTTCTGGGATTCCCTCAACGATGGATTGATTAGATGTATGGTAAAGTTTCATTTTTTTTAGCCAGGCTTCATCTTCTATGGGAATTCTTACAAAGACAAATAAATGGGTTTCAAATACCTCGGCATGTAAAGGGTGTTCAGTTCTAGTATTTTCTTTTTGTGAGCTAGTATCGTTTTGTTGCATCATTCCTTGCATATTTTCAGGGATCATCTGCGAAAATATCTTTTCAATGAACGACTGTACATCACTTTGCTGCATATTTTTCATGAAATCCTTTTGGTTTGAATTATTTTTTAAAGAAAAAAGTGAATTCCAAGGAAACATGTTGAATTCCTCTCTCCTGCAATCAACTGACAGGGTTATTTCTGTTATTTTATGCAGGCTGAAGCCTAGATGTTCATTTGTATATTTGCTAAATTATAGAAAATGAATCAAACTTATGTATAATTAAGTAAAATCCATTAGATAAAGAGGGAAAGCCTGTGGATGATAAAGTAGCTTTTATAACTGGAGGAGCAACGGGAATCGGCAAGAGAATCGCCTATTCACTCGCAAATAATGGAGTGTCTATTATCATTACGTATCGAAAAAGTAAAAAAGCAGCTTTAGCATTGGTGACTGAATTGCAGGAAAGGTACCATATTAAGGCGCTCGCTCTTGAAGGTGATGCTTCAAGTGAGAAAGATTGTAAACAGGTAACAGAATTGGTCATAGAAGCCTTCGGACATGTTGACATGTTCATTCATAATGCTGGGCCATATATGCATGAACGTAGGCCTATGACTGAATATAGCAGTGATGAGTGGAATTACATTATGAACGGTAATTTAAATGGTTTTTTCTATTTTGCTAAGGAAATTATTCCTCATATGCGCAGAAGAAGTTGGGGTAGGATCATTACTTTAGGGTTTGACCGCTGTGAGACGGCACCAGGTTGGATTTATCGTTCCGCTTTTGCCGCAGCCAAAAGCGGATTGACTTCCTTAACTAGAACTTTAGCGGTTGAAGAAGCAACAAATGGAATCACCGTGAATATGGTCTGTCCCGGCGATATTATTGGTGAATGGAAGGAAGAAGAGATAATAGTTGCAAAAGGACAAAAGGATGTAACTGTTCCAATTGGCAGACCGGGGACGGGAGAAGATTTAGCTCGAGTCATCACGTTCTTATGTGATGAACAATCCGATTTTATTACCGGAAGCATCATTCCGGTTACAGGTGGAAAAGATGTTTTGGGGAAAATTCACAAAGCTTAGTTTGTTTAATTTGGTTATTAAAATGGAAAAAGGTGAGTCCGTTAATTCGGCCTCACCTTTTTTTAAACCATTTTTTTATATTTTACTTGCTGTATATACCTTAAACGTGCTGCCAAACCTATAGCTCCAAGAGCCAAACCGGAAATTAAGCCAATCCAATATCCGAAGGCTCCCATACCTGTATATTTTGCAAATATAAAACCGATGGGTAGCCCTAGAATCCAATAGGATACTAGAGACATAGCGAAGGTAACATTTACATCTTTATATCCTCGTAGTATTCCTTGTATAGGTGCCTGGAGTGCATCAGAAATCTGAAAGAAGATTGCATATATTAAAAAATGTGATGTCAGCATCATTACATTATAGTCTTTTGTGTATGCCGACGCGACGGGTTCACGGAAGAGAAATAGAATGGCCGACAAAACAAGCGACATCGTTAATGCCATGGTAATCCCAATCCAGCTGTATTCTTTGGCATCTTTGTATCGAGCTGCCCCGATTTCAAATCCAATTACAATTGTCAATGCCATTGATATACTTAGCGGCATCATATAAAGCAATGATGCAAAATTCATTGCAATCTGGTGCGAAGCAATTGTCACGGTATCATATTTACTCATCAAAAGGGTAACCGCTGAGAAAATACTTGTTTCAAAAAAGATAGCCAGCCCGATAGGCACCCCAATTATTAATAGTGCACGCCACTCTTTCCAGGAAATCCGGAAAAACTCACGGAAAACTTTATAGGTTGAAAATGGGCTGATTTTCACCACAACAAGGATGGCAACCAGGGCAATTAACCAATAAGTAATTGCTGTTGCATACCCTGAACCAACGCCGCCAAGTTCAGGGAATCCAAACTTTCCGTATATTAACAGGTAATTAAATACGACGTTAATTGGCAGTGCACATAAGGTTATTATCATAGAAATTCTAGTTTGGCCAAGCGCATCAATGAAGGCTCTCAACGCATTATAAACGAATAGGGGAATAATCCCGATTGAAAGGGCGATCAAATAGTCATGGGCTACCCGGTGGACAGTATCTTCAAGATTCATGGCATTTAATATGGGGTTTAATGCAAACGCCCCAATGATTAAAATGACTAAAGCTAAAGTGACGGCTAAATAAACTGCCTGCATTACTGAATAGGAAACGGATTTCGACTGCTTGGAACCGACGAGCTGTGAGACTACCGGCGTTAAGGCAATCAAAATCCCGCTCAACCCCGTATAAACAGGTGTCCAAAGTGAACTACCGATTGAAACGCCAGCAACGTCCTGCGTACTGTACTGTCCCGACATCATCACATCAAAAAATGTCATGGCATAAAGGCCAATTTGAGTGATCAGAATGGGGATTAATATATAAAATAATAGGCGGATCTTTTGTGATTTTGTATAAGTCTGATTCATCGATGTACCTCAATATCAATATTTGAAATTTTCCACACAATGAAAGAATTATATCACATAAGCTTGTGATGGTTTAAGTTTTTATTTGATACCAAAAAAGACTTACCGTAAAAACGGCAAGTCTTTTTGTCAGTCGCGCATGGATTCAAATTCATTCATGTCCGCGGTTGAGTCTTTTTGAAGGATGAATGCTTGTGAAGGGATGGCGATTTGAACGTCTTCATTTTCAAGTATCTCCATTATATTAAAGTTAACATCTTCTTTGAGTGATAGATATCCCCCAAAGTCTGTTGCATTTGAGAAGAAATATAGGTAGAGATTGAAACCAGAATGACTAAACTCGTCAAATTTCACAAGAATCGTTTCTGGATGTATTTCTGGGTGTTCAATGAGCATATTTTCTATTCTCTTAATGACGTTTTCCAACTTATCTTTTGGTGTTGTGAAATTTATACCTAGATGAAAAGCAATCTGTCTTTTACCCATTTTTGACCAGTTGATGATAGGTTCATTCGAAAGGGTAGCATTCGGGACAGTAACTAAAGCTTGGGCAAAAGTCCGTACTTTGGTACTTCGAAATGTGATATCTTCAATGGTTCCTTCCACGCTTGGTGTTTTGATCCAATCACCAATGGTAAAGGGTTTTTCTGTAACGATGACAATTCCTCCAAAGAAATTGCTGACGGTATCCTTAGCGGCAAGTGCAAAGGCTAATCCTCCTAAGCCAAGTCCGGCAACAAATCCATTGACGTTAAATCCCCACTCTTCCGCAATGATAGAGAAGCCCAAAGCCATGATGATTATTTTAATGATTTTTGTAAAGAATGGCATGACAATTAGATCTACCTCAAGACCGAATTTACTGACCAATTTCGGAAAAAGGATGGTTAAGATCGAACTGATATTGATCATCGTCCAAAAGAATAAGAAAGCAAAAAATGAACGGTATATCTTCGATTTTAATTCATCCGAAGGTATGTCAATCGGAAAATAATACAACGATAGAATCACACCGAGCAAAACGATAAGCCATCTCATCGGCTGTTCTAAGGCAAGCATTAAGTTGGCTGCAAATTCAACTTTGCGTTTTTTTGCAACTCGTAGAAAGAACTTGAATATATAGGTGGTAAATACTTTCCGAAGCAAAAGGACGATTAGAAAAATACCTATTGAAATTCCTAGTTTGGTCCATGCCTCTATTCCATCAAATTGATGGAGAGATTGAGAAACTTCTTGCAATGTATTACTCCTCCAATGTATCTTGTAGTATTGTAGAATACTAAGATTATAATATAATCATAATGAAAAAGGAAAATTAATCGATGATTACATTTATTACGTTACATTACGGTTCACTGAATACTTTTTCAAGTTATTAATGTTAGGGATATATGGTAATATGGATGCAAAGTGATTTTTTAAGTTTGGAAGGTGGAAATATTGACTAAGAAAATAGTGTTTACCGGAGGCGGCTCAGCCGGCCACGTGTCTGTTAATGCGACCATTATCCCGGAATTTTTAGAGCATGATTGGGATATTACTTATATTGGTTCAAAAAAAGGTATAGAAAAAAATATTATCGAAAAGGAATTTCCTGAAATCCGTTATGAAACGATTTCAGTTGGGAAATTCAGACGATACCTATCAGCGGAGAACCTAAAAGATCCGTTCCGAGTCATTAAAGGGATTTTTGATGCACGAAAAATTTTAAAAAAGACAAAGCCTGATTTCATATTTTCAAAAGGCGGGTTCGTATCCGTACCAGTCGTATTGGCGGGAAGGATGCTGAGAATCCCGATTGCCATACATGAATCGGACTATACACCTGGCCTAGCTAATAAAATTGCAATGCCGCTTGCATCGAAAATTTTCACCACGTTCCAGGAGACAGAAAAGGACTTGCCAAAAGAGAAGGCCATGTATCTTGGAGCAGTATTACGGGATGGGATTTTTTCTGGAAACGCTTCGAGTGGAAAAGCATTTTGTGGTTTTACGAACAACAAGCCAGTGTTACTCGTTATGGGTGGCAGCCTTGGAGCTGTAAAAATCAATAAATTGATTACTGAAAACCTTGAAGCATTATTAAAGGACTACCAGATTATTCATATTTGTGGAAAAGGGAATGTCCAAACGGAATTGAAACAAAGAGGGTATGCTCCTTTTGAATATGTCCACGAAGAATTATTTGACCTTTTAGCAGCGGCTGATGTAGTTGTTTCAAGGGCTGGTTCAAATTCAATCTTTGAATTCCTTGGTCTGCAAAAGCCAATGTTGCTCATTCCGCTAAGTGCCAATGCATCTCGTGGGGATCAAATTTTAAATGCTTCAAGCTTTGAAAAACAAGGTTTTTGTAAAGTCATTCAAGAAGAAGATTTAAATGATCAAATCTTTAATAGCACATTAGCTGATTTAGTGAATAAATCAGATGAGTATCAAGCGAAAATGCGTCAAAAGCGCCCATTCAAAACGGCGGCTGAAATGTATGATTTATTAATTGATGTAATGACAGCAAAAAAATAAGTATCAATTCCCTCTTCAAAGCATATCTTTTTCGAACAGAGGAGGGGGTAGTATGGCTTATAAATATTCCAAAGGTTGGTTCGTTCAACAATTAAAAGATGCAGAAATAAGATACCATCCAATTGAGCGAAGAAAGCTGGAGCTTTATAAAACCCATATTTTGAGACGTTTATACGAAGACCTGCAAAAAGAGAAACCATAAAAGAACCGTAACTGCTAGTACGTTGCGGTTCTTTTTTCTAAACGTCGTTAACTTTTTGTGAGGAGATTAGTAAACCTAAAAAAATTTGTGAAAAGTCTATAATAGTAGAATAGTACGAAACTAGAATAAATAATAAAGAAGCCGACTCTTTTTGGGAATTTCTAACTAGAGGATCGGCTTCTTTTTTGTATGAAAAATAATCCTTGGATATAAACCCAATATTCAGCAAAAGATAAACCTCAATAATAAACAGTAAACAGTTGCTGGTTCCTATATAAAATACTTTAAGTTCGGAGTTTAAAACATGACAAAGATTAATTCCAAATCCTCACTAAATATTGTTGTCCTTTCAGTAGGATTGCTGAATCACGTTATGATTATTCCTCTCGTACTAGAGGTAGCGGGAAGAGATGCTTGGTTATTTGCCGCTCTTACAGGACTTTTATCAATAGCTTGGGGGTTCCTTTTATATTGGATATTAAAAAAGAAAAAAAAAGAACACCTCTTTCCCTGGCTGGAAAATCGGATTGGTAAACGATTTACCAAGCTGATATTCTTTTTCCTCGTAATTTATTTGATTACGATCATCTTGACGACAGCTAAAGATATGGTTGACTGGATCAATACAACTTCTTTAAATCAAACACCACCATTTGCCATTATTATTCCTTTTGCGTTGATATGTGCTGCACTTTCTTACTCGAATCTTAGATCAATTGCTATTAATTCAGCTATTTTATTACCTTTTGTCATTATCCTTGGTATCTTTGTAGCCACTGGTAATATTCCCGAAAAAAATTATGATTTTCTATTTCCTCTATTCGAACAAGGCTATTTTCATGGCATTAAGTCAATGTACTACATAGCAAATGGATATTTGGAGTTGATTATCATTATATTGTTCCAGCATCACCTATCTAATGGGGATTCCATTAAGCTGAAAACAGTTATTGGAATGATGGTTATTGTAACTATATTAATTCTCGGGCCGCTTACTGGTGCCATTGTTGAGTTTGGACCCGTCCTGTCTAATGAAATGCGCTATCCGGCTTATGAACAATGGCGACTGTTGACAATTGGAAAATATATTGCCCATACTGACTTCTTTTCCATATATCAATGGCTTTCAGGCGCATTTATTCGAATTTCTATAGCCATGTTTTTAATTCCTGATTTATTAAGAGTCAAATCACTGCTCATTAAAAAGGGGATACTCATGAGTCTTGCCATTATGATGGTTATCATCACTATTATTCCTCTTAGTAATATCATTTTTTATGATTTTTTAAAGAACTATTATTTTCAAGGAACTTTCTTTTTCCTTGTAACCCTAATTCTTTTGTTTACAGTTACCGCAGTTATACAACCTAAACGGAAGGAGGTTTCTGATGAAACTATTCAAAAATAAACAAATTGAACAGTCATTTTATAACGAAGAGTTCTTCAGGCAGCTTTTCAGCAATAGTCCGGACGTATCATTTAAGGTGATATTAGGTGAAAATGACGAAACAGCTAAAATCACTTTATTTTTTTATCCTGGAATGGTAGATACTCTTGAGTTGAATGGCAATGTATTACGAAACCTCAAATCAATGTTAGATAAGAAAGATAATATTAGAAATATGATAACGGCATTTCATCCTTCATTAGCATTGACAGAAATTTCTTGCAGTCCAGTTGACAACGACGATGTAAATAGACGGATTTTTAGCGGCGAAGTGTTAATTTTCTTTCAACAATCACAACAGCTATTTTCATTACCTTTGCCTGATGTTCCCAACCGGAAGCCAGAGGAATCTTCATTTGAAGTATCCCTTCGTGGACCACGTGATGGATTTGTTGAAGACCTTTCGACAAACGTTGCTCTCATTCGTAAACGGCTGAGAACAGGTTCCCTCTCTTACGAAGAGTTTATTATTGGGAATCGCAGTCAAACTACAGTAGCACTGATGTATATAGATGACATCATCAATCCTGAACTTGTTAGGCTCGTCCGTGAAAGACTGAATACTCTAGATGTTGATGTGTTAATTAGTAGCCATCAGCTTGAGGAACTCATCTCTAAAGGGAAATTCAAATTATTTCCTTTGACTCATTATACAAGCAGACCCGATTTTTGTGTCGGATCATTAACCCAAGGCAGGTTTATAGTACTTATGAACGGTGCACCTACTGTTATCATAGCCCCGACCACTTTATTGCTTCAGATTAAAGCAGCTGAAGATTCGAGTCTTCCTTTTCTATTCGTTTCTTTTGAACGGTTTCTTCGAGTATTTGGTTTGATTTTTTCTATTTTACTTCCAGGGTTTTGGGTAGCTTTATCAGCATATAACATTGACCAGATGCCTTTTCCTTTACTTGCAACAGTCAGCATCTCAAGGTTGGGCCTTCCTGTTTCTGTTGCCATTGAAATGTTCCTTATGCTCGGTTTATTTGAGCTATTTCGAGAATCTGGAGTAAGGCTGCCACAAGCAGTTGGTCAAACTGTGGCGGTTGTAGGTGGTTTAATTGTCGGTGATGCAGCTATCCGTGCCGGTTTGACGTCCCCAACGATGCTTGTTATCGCTTCGGTCACATCAGTCGCATCCTATACATTAGTTAATCAATCTTTAACGGGGACTGTATCTGTGCTTCGTTTATTTATCTTAATATTAGGTTCTGTTCTAGGCATCTATGGTCTTCTTGTTGGTTTCTTAATTGTTACTTGTTGGGTCTCTTGTCTTGAGTCATTTGGAGTTCCATATATGAATGAATTTTCACCGCCTAATTTCCAAAAACTCACAGATGCTATTTTCAAAAGACCGTGGTATTCAAAGAAAAAAAATGAAGGTGCTCTTGATCGCACGCAAAAGGGGGAGTAACAATGACACGACGTTTGTCGAAGCTTTTCCTTATCTTTTCGGTCTTGTTCATTTTAACAGGTTGCTGGGATTATAAAGACATTCAGGATATCCATTATGTAACTGCTTTAGGAGTAGATTATGAAGACGGTAAGTATGTTGTGTATGTGCAACTTGTTGATTTGTCTGCTGTTGCCAAAACTGAAGCTAAAAGTTCGGAACCAACAAAAGTTTATATAGGCAAACATAGTGGGAAATCCATATCAGAAGCCATTAATCACTTATATCAAACAGCTCAACAGCGATTATATCTTGGACAAGTTTCAACATTTGTGCTCACAGATAAAGCAATAGAGCATAATATTAATGATATAGTGGATGCCGCCTTCAGGTTTAATTTAATCAGGTATTCAAGTAATATTTTTGCGACAAAAAAACCTTTGGATGAATTGTTTTCTATAAAAGGTTTTTTTAATTTAACCCCTTTATACTCAGAGTTGCATTTTCCAAAACCTATCTATGAAAACCTTTCCTATATTGAACCGATTACATTGAGAACCTTTATTTCCACCTACAGGGATGTATCTATCACAACAACACTCCCAACTATTTCATGGAGTGGCAATGATTGGACTGAAGATAAAAAAAAGCGGAAGACCTTTACAATTGACGGGGCTTATGTGATTTATTATAAAAAATCCATGAATTGGTATTCAGTTGAAGACTTGAAAGGATCGCGTTGGATTACAAAGAAAACGAATAGAACACCAATCGAATTCACAAAAGCGAATGGGACAACTTATATTTCGTTAACTCACCCTCATGTAAAAATTAAACCGATTGTGAAAAATAATGAAGCTAAATTCACCTTAGATGTTGACATTAAGGGGAGTATTTTAGAATTATCAACAAACGATAGCTTGAAAAACCTTGAAAAATTTGTTCAGGATTATATAAAAAAAGACATTGAACAAACATTTGAAATTGGCTTAAAACGCAATGGGGATCCACTTGGTCTTGGCCAAAAATTGTACCGAAAAGACTTGCGATTTTGGAAGAACAACAATATTAATGAACCGAAGGATTATTTGCATGCAAATTCTTTCGAACAAATTAACATAAATGTTAACCTTGCCAATGCTGGTACTCTCGAATACAATCCGTTTAAAAATGAAAAACTGCCTAATAACTAAGTTCAGCATTAAAAAAACAGGGACTGGCAGTTTCAAAAGAACCGCAACGTCTCTTGACGTTGCGGTTCTTTTATTTTATAAAAAATTATCTATTAGAGGAAAGAAGCAGGAAATAAGGATACCGGCGATAGCCATGGTCGCTCCTGCGACAGCACCAGTAAATTCACTTTCCTGTGTAGCTTGCGCAGTACCGAGACCATGAGCAATAGTACCATAAGCAATGCCGCGAGCGAATGGCATAGTAATGTTAAGTTTATCCATCATTCTAGGGGCAATCATCGTACCTAATACTCCGGTCAAAATAACGAAGGCGGCTGAAACATTAGGGTTACCTCCATAAAGTTCGGTGATTTCTACAGCGATTGGTACTGTAATTGACTTAACCGCTAATCCTTGAAGAATGAACTGTGGAAGAGAAAAGGCATTGGCGATGACGAAGGCAAGAATTAATGTTACCGTAAGCCCTAAAAGCATGCCGCTAATAGCAGGAATTCCATATTTAACAATTATGGTCCTATTTTTATAAAGTGGTACGGCCAAGGCAACGGTAGCTGGGCCCAGGAAATAGGTAATGATGTCTTTACCTGTTGAATAATCATTGAAATCTAAACCGCTGAACAGAAGCACAAGAATAATTGTTACCGTACTAAAAAATACGGGAGTCGTAAAGGGTGATGGATGTTTAGCATATATTTTCCTTCCAATAAAATAGGCAAGGATTGTTATTAATATGCTATAAATGGTAATGAGCGTTGTCATGCTGTTTAACCTCTCCTCTATGGGATAACTTCTGAACCGTCCAGGCTGAAACGATAAATCCAAAAATTAAACTGACGCCCAATGTGAGTGCTAACGGCAGACCAAATTTTATGAAAAGCCACCCCATGGTCATTAAGCTAATAGAAATAGGGATAAAGAAAAAGGCAAGGTGCTTCACCAGAAATCCTGAAGTAAGTTCAATCCACTCGACTTTTAGAATTCTTGTCTGTAACAAAATGAATAAAAGAATCATGCCGATTACATTACCTGGAATAGGCAATTGAAGGTGATCAGATAAATAATAGCCAAGCTTGCAAAGGATAAGCAACATTAAAAGTTGCATGATAAAAGTAAATGATTTTTTCATGATTAGTTCCTTTCAAAAACGGTTTGAATATATTTGTGAATAAGTCAAGTGTATTCATTATAAAAAAATAATCCTAAAAATAATAGGGTATTGCAACATTCTTTTATATCTTCCTGTAAAAATTGAAAAAGGAGCGTTCCAATTTAGGAAGCTCCTATCTTATATGAATAATAAGTAACCTATCTTATCCAAGGATATTAACTTGCGTTATTTCTTTTATGCTTCAAGTAACTGCTGTTCGTCATCATCGTTCTGTCTAAGGATGTGAAAGGTGTATAAATCTTTAGGAATTTCATACAAATCAAAGATATCTTCACCATGATTAATTTGATCATAAAGGGACTTTCTTGTTCCGTTAGCATTGACGGCATAGGGGAGCTTTTCAGCGGCTTTCAAAGAGCGGATATTTTTTTTGCGAATACGCATGAAGACTGTTTCCATACCGAGCTCGAAAAAAAGCTCTTTAAAGAAAGCATCTTTTGCGATGGCATTATATCCTTTACCATGATAGGGTTTGCCAAGCCACGTGCCAAGGAAACCTGCACCATTTTCAATATCGTATAAAGAAATACAACCGATGGGGTTTTCCCATTCATCTAAAATTGTTCGTGAAATGAGTTCACCAGTTTCTTCGGCCTCGATCGTTTGCTTAGTAACGAATACATATTCTTCATATGAATCTACTTTATGGCGCACGAAAGGGAAGACATCTGGATGCGTCATTTGTTCATAAAGAGAAAAACAATCTGTAAAATCTCTCTTTTTTAACATTTCCGTCCCTCCGTTTGAGGGCAGTTCTTATGCGTAGTCGCTGCCCACCCTCGAAATTTTTTAAGTCGTTCGTCAAAAAATTTCGGGGTGGGAATCGAACCCACTAGAACCGGAAACCGGTGGCGCACCATTTGCCTTCCCTATTTTTATTGTCTGAAAATATATAAATCTAAAGAACCTTACGAAGGTATAATACTAAAAAAAAACGGTTTGGGAATAGGTTTTTTGCCTTTTTTTTTCGTCAAATTTCAACTTTTTTATGAAGGTTAAAATTGGAAGGCAAACGCGTGCTTTTTTCTTTAGAAAAATTGATTTTATTCCCTATTTTTTTGAGAAATGCTTTTTGTTTTTATTAAAATTTCCCTGTAATTTGCATGAATAAAATGATCGTACCGAGTGCCCAAACATAAATAGAAAATATTTTCAGTGAACGCTTCTTTAAAAAATCAATCATCCACACAACGGCGATATAGCCAAAGATTGCTGCGGCCAGGGTACCGACAAAAAGGGCTGTGATTGGAAGCCGTTCAACATCTCCTGTAAAAATGGGTTTCATCTGAAATACGATGCCCCCTGTAATTGCAGGAATCGATAACAAAAAGGAAAAATAGGCGGCAGTGGCTCTGTCAAGCTTGCAGAAAAGTCCAGCGGCGATGGTCAATCCAGAACGTGATAGGGCAGGCATGATGGCAGCGGCTTGAAATGTCCCGATAATAAGGGCATCTTTTATGGAAATTTCATTCAGCGATTTGCTCCCTTTTCTTACCCCGTCTGCTAACCATAAAATCAGTCCGGTGACTAAAAATTCCCAGCCGATTGTCACTCCTGTTTTTGATAGGCCGTCAAACCAATCGCCTAGTAAAAGACCGGCAACCACAGCAGGGAATGTTCCTGCAATCAAGAGCAGCGTCATTTTGGAGAAAGGGTTTTTCAGTAAGAAAATAATGTCATCCTTGTAGACAACTAATAAGGCAAGCAAGGTTCCGATATGAAGCATGGTATCTAGAAAAATGCCTGCCTCGTCAAGATGGAATAAATGCCGCCCTAAATATAAATGTCCTGTACTTGAAATAGGTAAAAACTCAGTCAAGCCTTGAATGATTCCAAGGATAAAGGCTTGAAATTGATTTAGCAAAAAAACATCACCCCAGTCTAGGTGTTTTAGGACAATCCTTTATTTTATCTGTATGCACAAGAAGGATGGAAATGTTCAGATTTTTTGGAAATTAAATTCCCAACAAGATTTGTGAAGGAAAAGATAGTCCTCTTCAACTTTTTTCGAATATAATGAAAGGAAAATGAAACTATTTGTTATTTGATTCGTAATTATTCATATGAGAGAGGAGGAGAAGACACTATGCCTACTAAAGATGAAAGAGTGTTTGCTGCCCTTATATATGTCATCAGCTTTTTTACAGCTTTTGTCGGTCCTTTGGTCATTTGGCTACTTAAGAAGGACTCGTCACAATTTGTAGATTATCACGGAAGGGAATATCTGAACTTTTTTATTTCCTACACCGTATATTCGATTGTTGCAGGGATTCTGTCACTGGTACTGATTGGATTCTTACTATTGCCGGTTATCGGAATAGCTTTAATCGTATTTACTATCATTGCTGCAGTCAGGGCTTATGAAGGAACAGACTATCGCTTTCCACTAATTTTTAGAATTTTATAGAATGTAAAAAGGGGTTCGTTATACACGAGTCCCTTTTTATCATCTGGGAATATTTACTTTGTTAGGAAAAATAATTACGACGCTGTGTTTAGTTCGATAATTGCCTTATTATTAAAAAAGGGAATAGGTCACATTAAAGCGAATAAAGTATTATAATATTTCCTTCAATAACCTTTAAGAGAAATGAGTGACAGGCTGCTTGACACCTTGCCGATAATTGTCAATTCAGACGGTGATTCTTCTATATAAGGAGTAAGGAGCAGGATATGAATATTCGCGAATATTATCAAAAAACGAGCAATTCAAATTTTCATGCATCTTGGATCTCTCTTGTATTGGCCATTGTTTTTTTTATTTGTCATGCTTTTACAATAATTCCTGGTAACATTTTATTGATAACGGCTCCATTTATTTTTTTAAGTATTGCCCAATTTGTAAGTCATCGGATTTATGAAAATAGAATAAAGGAATTGCCTATCGAACTAATTGAAACGAATACAGGTTTATTACAAACTAAACATGTACTACTGACTTTTATGCCTGCTCCAACTTTACGGCTACTCCTATTTGCGCCTAATGGGTCTCTTTTGGGCGAAATTCGAGATTTAAATATGAAGTGGTTCATGTGGATGGTTCCGAATTTCTTATCGATGCTATTGCCTAAGCGATATGAATTGGTCGACCATGAGGGGCATTTACTTGCTAAGTACTATATTAAAAGAGGCCTTTTTAATAAGGTTACGATTTTGGATCATCAAGGTGGGGTTATTGGGTTTTATCAAGAAAATAAGTCACTCGTGAAAATTAATGGAATGATTTATAAGTTTGACGGGACAGAATGGATGCCTGTTCAAACATCGGGAAGTTTAACTTCTTTTGAGATTAAGACAAAAGAAGGAGAAAAGGTTGTTTCGTACCAAGAAGGGTGGATGCCCTTAGAGTGGGGGAAAAGATTTAAGACAAATACACCTATTCTTACCTTTTCATCTAACGTTGAAGAAAGTCCAAAGATCATCATATTTGGGTTTTGTGCAGCTACTCTAAACCATCGCTCTAATTGACTAAAATATCTTTTTAACCAATCTTCGAAATATTTGATATAATAAAAGTGAAATACATAGAAAAAAGGGTGGTAATTATGAGTTTACTTAATGAAATTCTTGAATTTAATGAACAGTTTGTAGAAGAAGGTGAATATGTTAAGTACACAACTGATAAGTACCCTGAGAAACGTATGGTTATTATCAGTTGTATGGATACTCGGCTTGTCGAGTTATTGCCAAAATCTATGAATGTCAAAAATGGCGATGTGAAAATATTGAAAACTGCTGGCGCAATCGTCTCCCATCCATTTGGAAGCGTCATGCGGAGTATTCTTGTAGCTATTTATGAGCTAAAAGCAGATGAAGTTTTTGTTATACCTCATCATGACTGTGGAATGGCATCAGTTGATGCTGATTCTGTAGTTGAAAAGATGATTGATCGTGATATTCCGAAAAGTACCATTGATACACTTGGAGCTGCGGGAATAGATATCCGTAGTTGGCTTCGCGGATTTGATGATGTATATGAAAGTGTTAAAAAAAGCGTGGAAGTAATCAAAGGCCATCCTTTAATTCCAAAGAATATTCCTGTACATGGACTGATTATTTCGCCGGATACAGGTAAATTAGAATTGGTTGTTGATGGTTATGCGGTAGAAGAAAACCAATAAAAACAATTGGTTCGTTGAAAAAACTGTCGGAATTATTTCCGACAGTTTTTTTAAGTTTGAGAAATGCTATTTATTTTTATCAGTTTTTTTGTTAAAATCACCAAGTGTAGTTTGTCACAGATACAAACGGGTGGGTGAGGGATAAATTTAGTAAGGATACAACATGAATAAAAAAAACTTGGAAGCGTTTTTTCATTTTTCCAAATATGAAACGAATGGAAAACGTGAAATCCTCGCCGGAGTTGTCGGCTATTTTACGATAGTGTATATTCTCGTCGTGAATTCTCTGATTTTATCAGAGGCGGGCATACCGATTAATGGTGCAGTAATTGCCACAATTCTTCTATCAGCTTTAAGCTGTATCATGATAGGGCTTTGGGCAAATGTTCCAATCCTTATCGTTCCAGGCATGGGTGTCAATGCCCTTTTTGCATATACAATGGTTCAAGGAATGGGTCTGTCTTGGCAATCGGCACTTGGTGCTGTTTTTATCTCGGGGTTTATTTTTGTAGTCATCGCTTTTACAAAATACTCGAAATTAATTAGTGATTCAATCCCAAGTTCGATAAAAGATGCCATCTCTGTGGGTCTAGGTTTATTTTTGATGCTAATCGGTCTCGAAAAGGGCGGGATTATAACAGGCGGTTCGTCGTCAATTGTTGCCCTTGGAGATTTAGGTGATCCAGCTGTGCTTTCGACGGTGCTGACATTTTTACTGGCCATCACGTTATTTATCAAGAATGTTCCAGGTAATTTTATGATTACCATCATAGCAGGTAGTCTTATTGCTTACTGGTTTGGTACAGTTCAACTCTCGGATATCCAATTTTCAGGTTTAGACACAGCCTCCTATAGTGATCTCTTCTTTTCATTATCGTTCATTGAGGCAGGCAGAATTGAATTCTGGATAAGCGTCTTTGCTATGACAATGGTTCTTGTCTTTGAAAATATTGGTCTTGTACACGGACATGTACAAAGTATCAACCGTCCTGAAGCTTATAAAAAGTCACTGCAAGCTACAAGTGTTTCCGTTCTTCTTTCAGGTATCTTCGGTTCTAGTCCTACGGTTGCAACTGTCGAAACAGCAGCTGGAATCGCATCAGGAGGCAGAACTGGTTTGACATCAGTAGTGACAGGCCTGTTATTCATTCTTTCCCTATTATTTATACCGGTAATTAAAGTGATCCCAGACAGTGCCATTGCTCCAATATTAATTATTATTGGCATTCTGATGCTAGAAAATATTAAAAAGCTAGATTTTAGCGACTTTACCGAAAGCATACCGGCAATCTTAATTATCACAATCATTCCATTTACTTACAGTATTGCAGATGGAATGGCTTTTGGTTTTATCCTTTACCCGTTCTTGAAACTGGTAACTGGAAAAGCAAAAGAGGTCTCAACTCCGATGTATGTGAGTGCGGGATTGTTTATCGTCTATTTTATTATCGGAATGATTGGTTGACATTTTGGAAGAGCGGTTGGAATAAGAAACTTCTTATTCTAGCCGCTCTTTATTGCATATAGTAACTAAAATGGAGTGGACTATAATGTTGCTTACACTCTGTGCCTTTAATAGGTGAGATGAAAAAAACTCCTGAAGGAAATTTCGATTTATTGTAAATTTCGCAATGACACATCTGTTCTGAAAATGCTATGATAAAAGATATTAAAATAATGATATATAAAAGTAGCAAATTGAGGAAGTGACAGGATGATTATTGAAGGTTTAAAAAGCCATGGATCAGGCAATGATTTTTTAATCATTGATGAATTAACAACAACCTTGACGTTTACTGAAGAAGAACGCAAAAATTTAGCCCAGACTCTTTGTAATAGGGAAAAGCTCGGAGCGGATGGTATTTTATTTGTAATGAAAAGTGAACATGCAGATGCAAGAATGCGTGTCTTTAATGCGGATGGGTCGGAAGCATCAATGTGTGGTAATGGACTTCGTTGTGTGGCTCGTTATGCATATGACGTTCTAGGGCTTGATAAAATGATTGTGGAGACGATGAAAGCAAATTTACTCGTTGAAAAAACGGAAGATATCTATAAAGGGATTCCAACTTTCAAGGTGGAAATTTCCCCAGTTAGTTTTAAGGTAAAGGACCTTCCGCTTATCGTTGAAAAGGAACAATTGCAAAATGAACCATTGCCGGAGCTACATGATTCCCTTTTATTTTCGGCATTGGCAGTTCCTAATCCGCATTTAATTACTTTGGTCGATAGTGATGTGCTGCAAAGTGAATTGCAGGCAGAACTTTCAATAAAGGTCAATCAGTCGAACGAGCTGTTCCCTGATGGTGTCAATGTCAGTTTTGTGAAAGAGCTGGAGCCAGGTAGTATTTATGTCCGGACATTTGAACGAGGCGTAGGATTCACAAATGCCTGCGGAACAGCGATGTCGGCTTCTAGTCTGATTACATGTTCTGTTGGACTAAACTCATTAGAAAGTGAAATTTCCGTTTATAATAATGGCGGGAAAGTTAAATGTGTTGTGCATTATGATAAAGAAAGCAAAAAATATTCGATTGATTTAATCGGGAACGCAACCTATGAATATAAGGCGTTGATTGAAATTGACTTAAATCAGCCGGAAAAGTTTGAACTACTTGAAAAACATGACTATGACGCGGAAACAAGTCTGTATGCTAAGTTGCAGGCAGAAGTACAAAGCTATTTAAAAACTACGCTATAAAGTACGAGACCAACTATGAGTTGGTCTTTTTTTGTTTGAGAAAGGACAAAACCTCAAGAAAAGCAGGGCCATTATTGACATGTCTGTAATCCTTAAAGGCACACCCCAATCTTTTAATTCTATTTGGTACGGTTTCAATCGTAAAGTCTTTGAGCTGAAGTCTTTCGCCCACTTCTTCCCAATATAATGGTGTAGCAACACCAGCAAACGGATTACCGCGCGGGGAATAAGGGACAATAATGGTTTTCCCTTCACTATGCTGTACAAAGTCAAGGTAGAGTCGATTTTGCCGATTTTTCTTCAATCGTTCCATTGTAAAATCATCTGGGTAAGAGCTTATTAAGTAATGACCGAGAAAATCGGTGAACATACGTGTTTCTTGATAGGAAAAGATGTCTTCCGGTAGTGGAATATGAATTTGCAGTCCTTTGTTTCCGGAAGTTTTTACAAATGCTTTGATATTTAAAGAATCCATTACCTTCTTTATTTCAAGTGCAGCTTTAATTGCTAAAGAAAAAAATTCAATCGAGGGTGGATCTAAATCCAGGACGATTTCATCAGGTTTTACTTTTCCCGCTTTCTGAAATGGAGTATGAAACTCTAGTGCAAGTTGGTTGCCAAACCACAGCAATGTTTCAATATCATTACACAACATATACTCAATATCCTCATCCCAGAACGTTTTAATAGATGCAGGCGCATAATCTGGTTTGTTTTTTTGGAAAAATTTTTCATTGTCCATAGATCCATGGGGATAACGAATCGTTGTTAGCAGTTTATCCTTTAAAAAGGGTAAGAAAAATGCAGAAACCTCTCGTAAATATTGAAGGTATTCAACTTTTATCACCTGTTTGTCATCGATTATCCAAAGTGGTTTATCCCGGGAAGATATTTGTATTGAATCTGGAAATGTAAATTGGCTGATTACGAATTTTTCCCAAGTACATTCATTGGGGGATGTCTGTAAAAGCCATTGTGAAAACTGAGGTTCACGTAATTCATTTTCCTCGTATACATGTAAAAATTGAACTTCAATACAAATGGACGGATGTATATAAAAGAATTGTTCGTCTTCTTCTGAAGCATTTTGTTTTATCAGTTCGTGTAAGATACTTTTATCATGAGCGCTAAGCCCATTTTTGACACTACCAATTTTCGTGATTTCATTCCCTTTATATACTGCGAGGGAAACATATCCGTTTTCTTTATTCAAAGCTGTGATGAAGCAGGAAACAGCCCTCCAATTTTTCACTTTGATCCAGGAAGTGGAACGTTTTCCTTCTTGCCAAGTACTTTGAATTTCCTTGGCGACTATCCCTTCTCCATCTAAGAGGATGACTTTATTTATTGCCTTATCTAAATCGACATAACTCTCAATCAATTGAATTAAAGCCTTATCATTTGGATTAGGAGGCATAGGCAATTCAAGTATTTCTCCAAGGTTTTTAATCATTTTCCTTCGTTCTGACATTGAATTAGTGGTAAGGTCATTTCCGTTGATCCTAAGCAGGTCAAACACGATAAACCGGCATGGGGTAAAATTAGCTTTTTCAGAAATCAGGGATTGTTTCCGTAGGCGGCCACGCCATTGTACCTCAAAAAAGTCTGCTTTTGCTTCATTTGTGAGCCAGACTAATTCACCATCTAACTGCAGTGGTAGAAAACTTTTAAGATCTAGGTCATTAATAAATGTACTGATTTCTGGGAAAAGGGAAGATAATTCCTTCCCGTTTCGACTCGTAATTTTTACCGTATGGGCATCTATTGTTAAAATGGCACGAAAACCGTCATATTTGACTTCATAACGCCAATCCGTGGATTTCGGGGCTTCGGGGTAATATGTTGGCAGCATCGGTTTCATTTTATTTGTACCTCCGCAATAAGTGATTGACATTATTTTTGCCAAAATAATGAGGTGTTAGAGTTGGCAAATGTTTTTTCGAATTATTTTAGACAAGAGGGAATAATAAGCCTGTACTTCTATTTATAAAAAGTTATGAGGTGATGAATATGCATACCATTTGGAAGGGAAGCATTTCTTTCGGTTTGGTGAACATTCCGATAAAACTTCATGCCGCAACGGAAGATAAGGACATATCCTTGCGAACGTTGCATAAGGAATGCCACTCACCAATTAAATACGAAAAAGTTTGTCCGGTCTGCCAGAAGGAAGTAGGCAAGGAAGACATTGTTCGTGCTTTTGAATATACAAAAGGAAAGTTTGTTGTATTAGAAGACAATGAGCTAGAAGAACTTAAAAAACAAAATGAAGAAAAATCAGTGGAAATCATGGATTTTGTTAAAATTGAAGAAATAGATCCGATATATTTTAACCGTAGTTATTTTATGTCTCCAAATGATGGTGGCATAAAAGCCTATTCCCTATTGCGGCAAGCACTCAAGGAATCGAATAAAGTTGGGTTAGCAAAAATCATCATCCGTTCAAAGGAACAAATGGCGGTTATAAGGGTTGTAGATAACACCTTGTTGATGGAAACGATTCATTATCCAGATGAAGTACGCTCCGCAGCAGATGTTCCGAATATCCCTGCAAATGATACAATTGTAAAAAAAGAAATTGATACGGCAATTTTATTAATAGATCAATTAACGACGACTTTCGATCCGACAAAATACAATGATGATTATCGAACGGCGTTACTTGAGCTGATTGAATCAAAGAAGACAGGACAGAAGACGATTACAGCCAAAACAAAAGTAACAGTGTCCAACAATGTTACCGATTTAATGGAAGCTTTACAAGCATCCATTGATCGAACGAAACCTGATAAACTGGAAGGGGAAAAAACGACGACCCGGAAAAAAGCGGCACCGAAAAAAAAGAAACAAGCGTAAAAAAAGAAGCTGAGTGGAAGACGAACCAATGTCTCTCAGCTTCTTTTTGTTTTTTCAGAAGGGGAACAAAGTGAATACAGTGGTTAAAGAGGTACACATAGCTGAAGAGTTTAAACGGAATACATATTAATAAAGTTTGTGTTTTGTATAGATAATTGGGTTGCCCGTGGAGATATTTGTAGGACTAATCTATGCGGTAGAGGAAGAATGTGAATTAAAACCCTTGGTTTTTTTAGTAAGAAAAACGAAATGGTTCTTTTTGACAGAGAAGAAGCTGAGAATTTAAAAAGAAAAGGTAGTGTTTTAGGCTGATGTGTTTTAATGGAGTGATTCTGAGCAGAGCAAAATATTATTCTGAAGATGATAGTGTCATTCAGTAAGGCGATATATGGCTGATCTTTATTGTAGGGATTGAGTAGTGGATTTGAAGAAGGCAAAAAAATTCGCTCCCTGAAGAGCGACAAAGAGGAAATTAATCGTGAAATCAACATATAGGCGACCAATTTTGTTTTTCGACTATATATTGTGTTCATATTCTACCATATTTAATTCTGAAATAGCAACCAAATTACCGAAACTATAGTACGATTTTTCTGAAAATCAGTAATTTTCCACCATTTCTCCCGGAAGTAGACGTTTTTATCTTCTCTGAAATAGTAAAGTAATTAAAATAGATGCAGAATAAAATGAATTTTTAGTATAATGTATTCATATAAGGATGATATAAAGTAAATAGGATTGGAAGATGTTAATTGGAAAATGGAAAAATCGTGTCCCTTCAAGCCGGAAAGCCTAAACAGGAAATGTTTTCGAATGTTAAGATTTTATCAGCTATGGATAAAAAAACTTTGGATAATGTGACCGTAACAAAATCAGGAATAGTTGGAGACGGAGTAGGGAATCTAAAGTTCCATGGAGGCCCTGACCGTGCATTGTGCATTTATCCTTTTGAGCATTACTCATTTTGGAATGAAAAATTCTCTAAACAGCTTGATATCCCTGCTTTTGGTGAGAATTTAACAGTAGCTGGGATGATGGAAACTCAAACGTATATCGGTGATATCTATCAAATAGGTGGGACAATTGTTCAGATCACCCAAGGACGAATTCCTTGCTCGACTATTTCTCATTTTAACCAAGAACCTAAGTTTTTGACATCAGTGATGAAAACAAGTTTTACTGGTTATTTTGCAAAGGTCATTCAAGAAGGAGTTATTAAAAAACAAGATGAAATTGTTTTATTAGATCGACTTCAAGAAAACATCTCTGTATATTATGCAACTGAAGTGATCCTGCATAATCGAGACGGACAGGATGGAGCTCATGCTCTACTTTCTGTAGATTCGTTAGCGGAGGACTGGAAACAAAGGATATTAAAGAGAGTTTAAACTTTGAAGGATGTATGATCTTAGTAGAAAAGAAAAAAATGACTATCAAACTATTGAAATTGACAGATTATTAATGTAAATTAAATATAAACAAATTTTGAAATGTTAAGAAAACTTTATAATGGATCTTATCGAGAGAGGTGGAGGGACTGGCCCGAGGAAACCTCAGCAACCAGCTTAGGCAAAGGTGCTAAATCCAGCAAGCAGAGCTTGATAGATGAGGAGAATGTTTCAAAAAACCTTCTTCTTTGAGAAGGTTTTTTTTCTTTTCTCTCATACTCATAGAAAACGACAAAAACAGAATTGTTTTTGAGAGAGGGTGTACATATGGATTTTCGTAAAGAATTGAAAGAAAGAATGCTGGTTGGAGAAGGAGCAATGGGAACATTATTATACTCATATGGAATCGATCAATGTTATGAGGAATTAAACTGCACTAATCCTGATCAAATTGAATCCATTCATCGTGCCTATTTAGAAGCAGGTGCTGATATTCTACAATCGAATACTTACGGAGCCAACTTTAATAAATTGAAAAGGCATGGTCTTGAAGATGAAGTAAGCCGAATTAACCGACAGGGAGTTATCCTTGCTAAAAAAGCTGCAAAAGGCAATGCATTTGTATTTGGTACTATAGGGGCTCAGCGAAGTATCCGTAAATCGGATTTAAGCATGGAAGAAATTAAGCGAGGTTTTCGTGAGCAGCTATATAGTCTGCTTATAGAAAATCCTGATGGGATTCTCCTTGAAACATTTTATGATCTGGAAGAACTTGAAACCGTGTTGCAAATTGCTAAAAAAGAAACGGAATTGCCAATTATTGCAAATGTATCGATGCATGAATTAGGTAATCTTCAAAATGGGATCCATTTAAATGAAGCATTTCAAAAACTCGAGCAATTGGGTGCTGATGTTGTTGGTGTGAATTGCCGTCTAGGTCCACATCATATGATTCGCGCCTTGGAAGAAGTGACTTTGCCAAAGCATGCGGCTATCGCTATCTATCCAAATGCTAGCCTACCGGATTACGTGGATGGAAGACTAGTTTATAAAGCAGTGCCTGAATATTTTGGCTCAAGTGCCCTTGAGCTTCGTGAGCAGGGTGCCACGATAATCGGTGGGTGTTGTGGAACAACACCACTTCATATTCAATCTGTGAAAAATGCGATTGGGAGTTTAGTTCCAGTAGAAGAAAAAATGACGAAAGCACGTGAAATCGAAATAATTGAAGTGAATCATAGAGAACTGGAACTACCCCTGCATGAGCAGGCCAAAACTGAAAGAACGATTCTTGTTGAACTTGATCCGCCGAAAAAATTAGGAATTGAAGGTTTTATGGCTGGTGCGGAGGCATTGAAAAATGCGGGTGTTGATTCGATTACATTAGCTGATAATTCACTTGCTTCGCCGAGGATATCTAATGAGGCGCTGGCCAATTTGTTGAAAAACCAATTAGATGTAAATCCAATGGTGCATATTACGTGCCGTGATAGGAACTTAATTGGCCTTCAATCACATTTAATGGGGCTTCAAACGGTGGGGTTGAACGAGATTCTGATTATCACTGGTGATCCTTCAAAAATAGGGGACTTCCCAGGTGCAACTTCAGTCTATGATTTATCGTCATTTGACTTAATTAGTATGGTAAAACAATTTAATGAAGGTCTTTCCTATTCCGGTCAAAGTCTTGGTCAACGGGCAAATTTTAAAATTGCGGCTGCCTTTAACCCAAATGTGAAATATTTGAATAAGGCCGTTCAGCGGATGGAAAAGAAGATTGCTTGCGGTGCTCAGTCCTTTTTGACCCAACCAATTTATTCAGTTGATCAGATTGAAGAGGTTTATGAAGCGACAAAACATATAGATACTCCGATTTTCGTCGGAATTATGCCGTTAACGAGCACACGAAATGCGGAATTTATCCATAACGAAATACCGGGTATTAAATTACCTGATAATGTAAGGCGGGCTATGGCTTTAGCTGGGGATGACCCGATAAAGTCAAGAATGGAAGGTGTGAATATCGCCAGAGAACTGGTGGACGCCGCAAGAGAAAAATTCAAGGGGATTTATTTAATTACACCATTCCTTCGCTATGAAATGACTGCGGAACTTACAAAATATATTAGAGAAGTCGATAGTAAACATACATCAGAGGTGGCAGTACATGAATAAAAAAGCGATTCAAGAACAGTTAAAGTCTAAGATTCTCCTTCTTGATGGTGCAATGGGAACCATGCTACAAGCTGAGAATTTAACAGCAAAGGACTTTGGGGGAGAACAATTCGAGGGATGTAATGAATATTTATCACTGACGCAACCTGAAATCATCCAAACCATCCATGAAAAATACTTAGCAGCAGGTGCCGATATTATTGAGACAAATACCTTCGGAGCCACGAGCATCGTTCTTGAGGAATACCAAATAAGTACGATTGCTTATAAGCTTAATAAAATTTCAGCTGAACTTGCCGTGAAAGCTTGTGAAAAATATTCAAATGATAAATGGCCAAGATATGTTGCTGGTTCAATGGGACCAACAACAAAAACACTTTCTGTTACAGGAGGAACCACATTTGATATTTTAACCGATTCTTATGAAGAACAGGCACTCGGTCTATTAGACGGTGGTGTGGACCTGTTGTTAGTGGAAACCTGTCAGGATATGCTTAATGTTAAGGCTGCCTTTTCTGGAATAAAAGCGGCCTTTGCTAAAACAGGGAAAGAAGTGCCTGTCATCATTTCGGGGACAATCGAACCGATGGGTACGACCCTAGCCGGTCAGTCCATTGAAGCGTTCTATTTATCAGTTGAACATATGAAGCCTGTGGCTGTTGGTTTGAACTGTGCGACAGGACCAGAGTTCATGATAGACCATATTCGGACGCTTGCAGATATATCAAACAGCGCCATTAGCTGTTATCCGAATGCAGGCCTACCTGATGAAGAAGGTCATTATCATGAATCCCCGACTTCCCTTGCAGAGAAAATGAAGCAATTTGCAGAAAAAGGCTGGGTCAATATCATTGGGGGCTGCTGTGGAACAACACCAGAACATATTAAAGAGCTTTCTAAGGTTCTAGAAGGCGTACAGCCCCGTGAAATGAAGGAATCAGCACATGGTCATGCCGTATCAGGAATTGAGCCACTTATTTATGATGATTCAATGCGTCCCTTGTTCGTCGGTGAGAGAACGAACGTCATCGGATCTCGTAAATTCAAGGAGTTAATTCGTGGGAAGCATTATGAGCCAGCTGCCGAAATTGCTCGTGCTCAGGTGAAGAAAGGCGCCCATGTCATTGATATTTGTCTTGCTGATCCTGATGGTGATGAGTTAGGTGATATGAAGGAATTCGTCGAAGAAGTTGTCAAAAAAGTGAAAGTACCATTAGTCATTGATACTACAGATGAAGCCGTTCTTGAACAGGCTTTAAAGCATTCTCAAGGAAAGTCAATTATTAATTCTATCAACCTTGAAGATGGTGAAGAGCGCTTTGAAAAAATTGTTCCACTCGTTCATCAATACGGTGCTGCCGTTGTGGTAGGAACAATTGACGAGATTGGAATGGCCGTTGATGCTGAACGGAAAATTGAAGTGGCTACCCGCTCTGTGGACTTGCTAGTAAATAAATATGGCCTAAACGAAAGCGACCTCATTTTTGATCCGCTTGTTTTCCCTGTAGGTACGGGAGATGAGCAATATATAGGCTCTGCTTTAGAAACGGTTAAAGGAATTAAGGCAATCAAAGAGAAATTTCCAGAATGCTTAACGATTCTTGGAATTTCAAATGTGTCATTCGGCCTCCCATCACGCGGAAGGGAAATTCTAAATGCCGTTTTCTTATATCACTGTACAAAGGCTGGTCTTGACTACGCAATTGTGAATACGGAAAAACTTGAACGTTTTGCTTTGATACCGGAAGAGGAAGTGAAACTGGCCGAAGCACTCCTGTTTAATACCTCCACAGAAACATTAGCTATCTTCACTGAATTTTATCGTGGAAAAAAAGCGGAGAAGAAAGATAATGGTGTTATCCTTCCGTTAAACGAACGTTTAGGTAACTATATTATTGAGGGAACGAAAGAAGGCTTAATTGAAGATTTAAATAAAGCAATCGAGCGTGGGGACGCTCCATTAGAAATCATCAATGGACCATTGATGGATGGGATGAGTGAAGTGGGTAGGTTATTTAATGATAATCAGCTCATTGTCGCGGAAGTACTTCAAAGTGCCGAGGCGATGAAGGCTGCTGTCTCACATCTTGAACCACTCATGGAAAATGCTGAAGATAGTGCTAAGAAAGGTAAGATCCTTTTAGCGACTGTCAAGGGTGACGTACATGATATTGGTAAAAACCTAGTGGATATCATTCTTTCCAATAATGGCTATGAAGTCATTGACCTTGGAATTAAAGTCGCACCACAACAAATTATTGAAGAGGTCCGAAAACATGAGCCTACTATCATAGGCCTGTCTGGATTACTTGTAAAATCAGCACAGCAAATGGTTTTAACTGCCCAGGATTTAAAACAGGCAGGGATTGATACTCCAATATTAGTGGGGGGAGCAGCATTATCCCGTAAATTCACTGATTTCAAAATTTCACCAGAATATGGCGGTCCTGTTTTATATTCCAAAGATGCTATGGATGGATTAGCTGTCACGAATATTTTACATGATTCCAACAAAAAGGTTGTCTACTTAGAGGAGTTAGTTGCAAAACGGGAAAAATCGAAAGCCAATGCGGCAATTGCAGCAACCATGGAAAAACCAGTTCGCAAGCAAACACCAGCAGCTCCGTTAAGCAATGTCCCGGTTCAAAAACCGCATGACATCAAAAGACATGTTTTGAAAAATTATCCATTAGATGTCATCCAACCATATATTAATAGGCAAATGTTAATTGGTCATCATTTAGGATTAAAAGGTAAAGTTGCTGAGCTGGTGAAGCAAGGGAATGAAAAAGCAATTCAACTGAATGATTTGGTTGATGAGCTGATTGAATTCTTAAAGGCAGAACCAGACTACGGGTTAAATGCTATTTATCAATTTTTCCCTGCTCAAAGTGATGGAGACCAGTTATTCATTTATAATCCGGATAATCATCAGGAAGTATTGGAAACTTTTGATTTTCCTAGACAAGATACAAGTCCACACCTTTGTTTGGCGGATTTTGCGAAGCCGGTTTCTTCCGGGGAAATGGATTATGTTGGTTTCTTCCTCGTTACAGCTGGTAGAGGTATCAGAAAATGGGCAGAACAACTAAAACTTGAAGGTGATTTCTTGAAAAACCATGCTCTTCAATCACTGGCTCTTGAAACTGCAGAAGGATTTGCAGAAAGAATCCACCAATTGATGAGAGATGACCTGGGTATAAGCGATCCTATAGAAATGTCAATGAAAGAGCGGTTCGCAGCCAAGTATACCGGTCAAAGGTTTTCATTTGGTTATCCAGCTTGTCCAAATCTGGAAGACCAAGAAAAGCTATTCCGTTTGTTACAACCGCAGGATATTGGAGTAGAATTGACTGAAGGATTCATGATGGAACCAGAGGCTTCTGTTTCAGCTATTGTATTTGCTCATCCTGAAGCGCGTTACTTTAATGTCGATCGATAAGCAGTGAGGAGACAGCGGTATTTTTTACCGCTGTCTTATTGCGCATGAAACCCCTGAATTAGTACACCTTAATGGTCAAAAGGAAGGGGATACAACTATATGAGGAGTCTATTTCGACTATATCTTTTCATAATGGGTGCTTTCATTATCTTGGTTATGACAGGTGAACCGCCAGTTCTAGTACACGCAACAATTCCGGAAGAAATAACACCGCTTGTAAAAAGTAAAGAAGATCAGAAAATTGCATATTTGACATTCGATGATGGACCGTCTACGAATACGATGGATATTTTAGATATATTAGATCGATATCATGTTAAAGCTACCTTTTTTGTAAAAGGTAATGAAGAACCTTACGCAAAACAATGCTATAAAGAAATGATTTCCCGGGGTCATGAAATCGCCCTCCATTCCTATACACATGATTATTCTATTGTTTATCGGTCAACGGAAAGTTTTTTTCAAGATCTGAATAGGCTTGAAACCATGCTTGAAAAAGAGTATGGGGTAAAGAGCCGTATTGTACGTATACCGGGTGGTTCAAATAATCATCTTAGACATCAGGTTACAACTAGACCAATCATTAATGGAATCCTTCAACAATTATCAGAAAAAGGTTATATTTACTTTGATTGGAACATCGATTCAACAGATGGCATCAGTCCGTCGATAAGTGAGCAACAAATCATTACCTCTGTGAAAAGAGGATTGAAAGATCAAAAGCATGTTAATATCTTATTACATGATATCAATAGTATGAAAAATACGGTAAAAGCATTGCCGGATATTATAGAAAACCTAAAAAGAGAAGGGTATACCTTTGATACGATTGATGAGACAACTCCTAAAATACAATTTAAATGATGAACTCAGTGTTTATATATAGTAAATTAAGGTATAGGGATAAGAGATTACATGGGAAAGGATATATCGTTTCTATGATGCCATCATTGTTTTTATCACATGGAACACCTCTATTAGCATTGGAAAAGAACAGCTACACTTCTTTTTTAAAGGAATATATGAAAGTTATGAATAAACCAACTGCAATCGTTATCCTGTCAGCACATTGGGAAAGTAAGGAGCAGTTGATTTCAGCAGTCAGTAAACATGAAGTTATTTATGATTTTGCCGGTTTTCCTGAAGAAATATATCAGGTGACATATCCCGCTTCGGGATGTCTAGAGTTATCCGATAAAATATTAACCCTATTGTCAAAAATAGGGGTATTAGGGGAACTAGATGATAGGCGTCCGCTCGATCACGGGGCATGGGGACTTTTGCATATTATGTACCCTGAAGCCGATATCCCTATCGTATCATTGTCTATTAGTCCCTATCTTCCATTTGCGAAGCAATATGAGATCGGCAAAGTATTGGGGGATCTTAAGAAAAGTAATGTCCTTATTATCGGGAGCGGTGGAATTGTCCATAACTTTAACCATATTCAGGAAGATATGCATGTGGCAGAGGGATGGGCAATCAGTTTTGAGGAATGGGTAGAAGAAAGGATCATGAATTGGGATATGGAGACTTTGGTTAACTATGAGCAAATGGCTCCTTATAGTAAAGATGCTGTACCTACAAAAGAGCATTTTATTCCATTAGTCATCGCCATGGGATCAGGGGATGACAACAAAAAGCCAAAGCTGTTACACCGGACTTTCCAATATGGGAATCTGAGTTTAACAGCTTGGCAGTTTGACTGATTTTAAAGGGTTTTTGGTATGGTAAAATATACCTGGTAATAATCAAAATGCAAAAATACAAAAATCTTTTTTTAGCGAAAAAGGACTTAAATGAGCAATAAAGTCTGTTAAAGGCGTAATATGACGAATTAAGCAGAAAAATAGTTTCAAAAAGGGTGAATAAAGTGTTTTAACCTTTGGATATTTCGACAAAAACATGTTAATATAACATCTGAAAACGTTTTATCCTTTAAAATTTTATTATTCAATAACCAAATTTGTTTATTATTTATTATATATTTGGGGAAAATTTAGAAGTAAGAATTTGGGGATGGATAAAACGAAATGAAAAAAATTATGAGAAAAATTTGGGGGTTTACAAAATGACCATCAAGGACGCTAAGGCATACGACCCATGGAAAACTTTTTCAGGTCCAAACCTTGGGTATGTCATGGAGCAATACGATCTATTTCAAGCCAATCCGGAAGAAGTAGATCCGGAACTGAGAAACTTTTTTGAAGTATCAGGTCCTCCTTCATTAGATGTATCGGCTGAAGTAACTATCGGAAATGCACCAACTGTACAAACTGGAGAAGTTCTTCCTATGAAGAAAATAATGTCTGCAGTAAAATTAGCGGAAAATATCCGTGCATATGGACATCTAGCTGCAAATATTTATCCTTTAAAAGAAGAAGCATTAGACACGGAACAAATTCACTTCGAAAAATATGGGTTGACTGCAGATGATTTAAGAAAAATCCCGGCTGAGTTTATTTGTCCCGAATCACCTAATGATGTGAAAGACGGATACGAAGCCGTACAATACCTAAAACAACTTTATACAAAAACGATAGCCTTTGAATTTCACCATGTTAATGACCTGGACGAAAAGCAATGGCTTACTGATATGGTCGAATCCGGAAACATGTTCCCGGAAGTGGCTAAAGAGAAAAAAGCATTATTACTTAAACGCTTGAATGAAGTTGAAGGTTTCGAAAAATTCCTTCATCGCACATATGTAGGGCAAAAACGTTTCTCTATTGAAGGACTAGATACTTTAGTACCGATTTTAGATGAAATGATTTCACAGACTGTTCAAAATGGAACTGGAAATGTAAATATTGCGATGGCTCACCGAGGACGTTTAAATGTACTTGCACATGTTCTAGGAAAACCATATGAGGTTATTTTTTCAGAATTCCAACATTCACCTAATAAAGATTTAGTTCCTTCCGAAGGTTCAACCGGCATTAATTACGGATGGACAGGAGATGTTAAATACCATTTAGGTCTGGATAAACAAATTACTAAAGCAAATATACAAAAAGCAAGAATTACTCTTGCCAATAACCCAAGTCACTTGGAAGTAGTTGGTCCAATCGTGGAAGGGTATTCTCGTGCGGCCCAAGAAGACCGTACAGAAAAAGGCTTCCCGGTTCAAGATATTTCAAAATCACTTGCAATCCTGATTCATGGTGATGCAGCATTCCCTGGTGAAGGAATTGTACCGGAAACGTTTAACTTAAGCCGTCTGCGCGGTTACCAAGTTGGCGGAGCTATTCATATCATCGCTAATAACATGATTGGTTTTACAACGGAAAGTGAAGATTCACGCTCAACTAAATATGCTAGTGATTTGGCTAAAGGCTTTGAAGTGCCTATCGTGCATGTGAATGCTGACGATCCAGAAGCATGTATGGCTGCAGTAAACCTTGCTAACCAATATCGCGAAAAATATAATAAAGATTTCTTGATCGATTTAATCGGTTACAGACGTTTCGGTCATAATGAAATGGATGAGCCATTGGTTACTCAACCTGAAATGTATGCATTGATTCATAAGCATCCAACAGTTAAAGAACTTTATGCTAAAAAACTAATTCAATCTGGCGAGTTCACAGAAGATGAAGTTAAAACAGTGGCAGAGCAAGTAGATACAAAACTGGCAGATGCTTATGCGAGAATTTCTGGAAATAAACCAGAAGCTACTAAAGAATGTAACCCGCCGGGCATTATTGAAAAAGGACTTCCTACTATTGAAACAGCTGTATCAAAAGGAGAACTTGTTTCAATTAATGAAGAACTTGTTAAATGGCCAGAAGGATTTACACCTAATAAAAAATTAGGAAAAATCCTATCACGTCGCTTAGATTCATTTGGAGATGACGGTAAAATTGACTGGGCGCATGCTGAAACACTTGCATTTGCATCCATTTTGAATGACGGTACTCCAATTCGTCTAACTGGACAAGATTCAGAGCGTGGAACATTCGCACAGCGTAACATTATGTTGCATGACAGTGTTAATGGAAAAACATATTCACCACTTCACACACTTGAAACTGCTAAAGCTTCTTTCGCTGTTCATAACAGCCCGCTTACTGAAACAGCAGTTCTAGCGTATGAATATGGTTATAATGTATTCGCACCTGAAACACTTGTTCTTTGGGAAGGTCAATTCGGTGACTTTGCAAATACAGCACAAGTAATCTTTGACCAATTTATCGCGGCAGGCCGTGCAAAATGGGGTCAAAGATCAGGTCTTGTTATGCTGCTTCCACACGGATATGAAGGACAAGGACCAGAGCATTCAAGTGCCCGCTTGGAACGTTTCCTTCAATTAGCAGCTGAAAACAACTGGACAGTTGCTAACTTAAGTTCGGCAGCTCAATACTTCCATATCCTTAGAAGACAAGCTAAGATACTGGAACAAGAGCAAGTACGTCCACTTGTCATCATGACACCGAAGAGTATGCTTCGTAATCAGGTGATGGCTTCTACAGCTGAAGAATTCAGTGTAGGTAGTTTTGAATCATTCGTTGAAACAAAAGCATTGGGCAAAAAACCAAAAGCAGTAGAGCGCATTGTTTTTGCAACAGGTAAATTGGTTGTTGAACTTCGTGAAAAAGCAGCAGCTGAAAAAAATACGGATTGGTTGCAAATCATCAGTATCGAAGAGATTTATCCATTCCCGTTCACTGGCGTTCAAGAAGCATTGAAAAAATATACCAACCTAAAAGAAATCTTCTGGGCACAAGAAGAACCGAAAAACATGGGAGCTTGGACATTTGTTGAACCTCGCTTAAATGCAGCGGCACCAGGTAACCTTTCTGTAACATATATCGGCAGAAAACGCAGATCCAGTCCGGCTGAGGGAGATCCACTAGTCCATAAAAACGAACAACAACGGATTATGACTCAAGCAATAACACGCAATAATGAGGGGGAGAAATAAAATGGCTGAAGTAAAAGTACCTGAATTAGCAGAATCAATTTCTGAAGGATCTATTGCGCAATGGTTAAAACAACCCGGTGACCGTGTTGAAAAAGGTGAATATGTCCTTGAACTGGAAACTGATAAAGTAAACGTAGAAATCATTTCAGATTATACTGGTACGCTTACAGAACTTTTAGCAGAAGAAGGCGATACAGTCCAAGTTGGACAATCTATCGCTATCGTTGATGAAAATGGAACAGCAGCAGCAGCAGCGCCAAAGGCGGAAGCTCCTAAGACTGAAGAAGTGAAAGCAGAACCAGTTAAAGCGGAACAAGCGGCACCTGCACAAGAAGCTCCTAAAGCAGAAACGAAAGAAGCATCTTCAACTCAGCAAGTTATTGCTTCACCAGCGGCAAGAAAATTGGCTCGTGAAAAAGGAATTGACTTAACTCAAGTGCCTGTTGTTGATCCACTAGGTCGTGTACGTGTACAAGACGTAGAAGCAGCAAGTAATGCCCCTGCACCTGTAGCAGCACCTAAGCAAGCAGCTCCTGCAGCTAAACAAGCAGCAGCTCCTGTTGAAGTGAACGATGACCGTATTGAAGTAGTGAAAATGACTCGCCGTCGTCAAACTATCGCTAAACGTCTAGTTCAAGTTCAATCTGAAGCTGCCATGCTTACAACTTTCAACGAAGTCGACCTTTCTGCTGTTATGGAATTACGTAGCCGTCATAAAGATTCTTTCGTTAAAGCTAATGATGTTAAACTTGGTTTTATGTCATTCTTTACTAAAGCTGTTATTGGAGCTTTGAAAAAGTATCCATTATTGAATGCTGAAATCAAAGGCGACCATATTCTGAAAAAGAACTTCTATGATATCGGTGTAGCAGTATCCACTGATGAAGGATTAGTTGTTCCTGTAGTAAGAGACGCTGACCGTAAAAGCTTTGCTGAAATCGAACAAAACATTTCGGATTTAGCTGTTAAAGCGCGTAACAACAAATTAGGACTTTCAGATTTATCTGGTGGTACTTTTACTATCACAAACGGTGGAACTTTCGGTTCCCTTTTATCTACACCAATTTTGAATGCTCCACAAGTTGGTATCCTAGGGATGCATACAATTAAGACACGTCCAATCGCTGTTGGAGATCAAATCGAAAACAGACCAATGATGTATCTTGCATTATCATATGATCACCGTATCGTTGATGGAAAAGAAGCAGTTGGTTTCTTAGTAGCAATCAAGGATATGCTTGAAGATCCAGAACAACTTTTACTTCAAGGTTAATTAGTAAAATTATTAAAACCCTCTGTCATCATGACAGAGGGTTTTTTTGATGCAGGAAGATAAATACATATTTTCATAGGGAAGAACCGTCTAATCAAGGTAATAGGAAATGAAATTCTTGAAAGGGTAAATGAAAAAATTAATAAATGCTTAAATAAATAATGATTTTGATTTTAATCTTTAAATGAATGTTTTTGAATGAATTAGATGGAGAAAAGTGAATGAATTTGAATAAATTTAAACGTTTATGATTGATTATTCTATCTTTTTCATATATGATGATGGTATTAAACTGGAGGTGGGCGAATTGTTGACAACAGAAAGGCACCAGTTCATCATATCGCTTCTTAAGAAACAAGGAACGATTAAGTTGCAGGAGCTTGTAGATCTGTTACATGCATCAGAATCAACCATTCGAAGAGATTTAGTGCAGCTCGAAGAAATGAAGGCATTAAAACGTGTGCATGGCGGAGCGGCATTGCTTCAAAGAAAAGGCCTGGAGCCTTCAACAATGGAAAAGCAAAATAAAGCAATAGTTGAAAAACAAAGTATAGCCAAGTTAGGCTCATCATTTGTTGAGAAGAATGATTGTATTTACCTTGATGCAGGTACGACCATATCAGAAATGATTCCCTATTTAAAAGATAAAAATGTAACGGTCTTAACAAATGGCCTTATGCATATTCCAAAATTGATCGAGTTAGAAATCAAAACTGTTTTAGTAGGTGGAACGATTAAATTCTCCACTAATGCAGTTATAGGCAGCACCGCTGTACAGTTTCTAAACGAATATCGCTTCGATAAATGTTTCTTAGGTATGAATGGTATCCATCAAGAAATGGGTTTCACCACTCCAGACCCTGAGGAAGCTTTGTTGAAGAAAATAGCATTGCGACTCTCTAACGAAAGTTACGTGCTTGCTGACAGTTCTAAATTGAATGAAGCTACTTTCGCTAAGGTTGCGGATGTAAGCGATGCCATAATCCTAACTGATAGGAATAATGAAGATGCTATTGCTCAATTCAAAAAAAATCCCAAGATAAAGGTCGTGACTATTTAATGATTTATACAGTAACACTCAACCCATCCATCGATTATCTGGTTGAGGTGGAAAATTTTCAAATGGGCAAGGTGAATCGAACAAGCTATGAAGTTAAATTTCCTGGTGGGAAAGGAATTAATGTTTCCCGGGTGCTGAAAAGACTTGGAAATGATACAACAGCTTTTGGTTTCATTGGCGGACAAACTGGAGAGTTTGTAAAAAGGTATTTAAGACAAGAAGAGATTTTTACGGACTTTACAGAGATAGCAGGAGATACGAGAATCAACATTAAGTTGAAAACTGGAATGGAGACGGAAATTAATAGCCAAGGACCAGTTATTTCAAAGGCGAATTATCAACAGTTATTTAGTCAAATCGAACAGCTGAAAAACAACGATATTCTTGTTTTATCAGGGAGCATTCCATCAAGCGTTCCTTCTGATGTATACGAATCTATGGCTAAAACGTGTTCAGATAATGGCATTAAATTAGTAGTGGATACGAGCGGAAAAGAGTTGTTGAGCGTACTTCAACATCGACCCTTTCTTATTAAGCCTAATCATCATGAACTTGGTGAACTTTTCTCTACTAAAATTAAAAATGTTGAGGATGCAAGCAAATACGGATCTAAATTGGTTGAATCCGGTGCTCAGCACGTAATAGTTTCAATGGCAGGAAGCGGTGCTGTACTTTGCACAGATGGCGATTCATATACCGCTAATGTTCCAAAAGGAAAAGTTATAAACTCGGTGGGTGCCGGTGATTCCATGGTGGCTGGGTTTATTGGAACATATGAAAAAACAGAGGATATTTTCTCTTCTTTTTGTTTCAGTCTTGCATCAGGAAGTGCTACAGCCTTTTCATCCGATCTCTGTACATTGGATAAAATCGAAGAATTATTACCACAAATTGAAATAAATAAGATAACTGGGGGCTGACTCTATGAAAATTACAGACTTGTTGAAATTAGATACAATTATTATCGATTTACAAAGTGATACAAAGCAAGCTGTTATTGATGAATTGTCTGGGAAGTTAGCCAAAGCCGACAAATTAAATGATGAAAATACTTTCAAAGCAGCCATTTTAAAACGTGAAGAACAAAGCACCACAGGGATTGGTGAGGGAATAGCTATTCCACACGCAAAAACAAGTGCTGTGAAAACACCGGCTATCTGTTTCGGTAAATCGGTATCAGGTATTGATTATGAGTCGCTTGACGGTCAGCCAGCACATCTATTTTTTATGATTGCAGCTAGCGAAGGGGCCAATACAGACCACTTAGAGACACTCTCCCGGCTTTCTTCATTACTAATGGATACAAACTTCAGGTCCCGTCTAATTTCTGCTACTTCCAAAGAGGAAGTGCTAGGCATAATCAATCAAAAAGAACAGGAAGCGGATGAAGAAGAAAGAGAAGAACAAGAGGAACAACGAACAAGTGCCACTGCTATAAGTACCAAAGGAAAAGTTCTTGCCGTTACAGCTTGTCCAACCGGGATTGCCCATACTTATATGGCGGCCGATGCCTTGAAGGCGAAGGCAAAAGAAATGGGAATCGATTTCAAAGTAGAGACAAATGGTTCAACGGGAATCAAAAATGGGTTAACAGCTAGAGATATTGCAGATGCTGATGCGATTATTGTTGCTGCGGATAAGCAGGTCGAGATGGATCGTTTTAATGGAAAACATGTCATTATCGTCCCAGTTGCCCATGGTATTAGGAAGCCTGAAGAACTGCTAAATCGGGCCATAAATCAGGATACACCAGTTTATAAAGGAACCGGGAATGAAAGAAGTGAGGATGGTGATTCATCAAAAGGAGGGCTTGGGATTTACAAGCATTTAATGAACGGTGTAAGTAATATGCTTCCATTTGTTGTAGGAGGCGGAATCTTGGTTGCGCTTTCTTTCTTTTTCGGAATTGAAGCAGCAGATCCAACAAAGCCTGAATTTAATCCCATTGCCAAAGCATTAAGTGATATTGGCGGAGGGGCTAGCGGTGCCTTCTTCTTGCTTGTCCCGGTACTAGCCGGTTTCATTGCCTCAAGTATCGCTGATCGTCCAGGTTTTGCTCCTGGTATGGTTGGAGGGTTATTGGCAGCACAAGCTAATGCTGGTTTTCTAGGTGGTCTAATTGCTGGTTTTCTTGCCGGATATGTCGTTTTATTATTGAAAAAATTGTTTTCCAAGTTGCCACAGAACTTCGAAGGGATTAAGCCAGTTTTACTTTATCCTGTATTCGGCATGTTAATTACAGGTTTAATCATGATATTTGTAATAAATGAGCCAGTAACTGCAGTAAACATAGGCTTAACCAACTGGCTGCAAGGTTTATCAGGTACGAATGCTATTTTGCTTGGATTGATTCTAGGAGGTATGATGGCTGTAGATATGGGTGGACCCCTGAATAAAGCCGCTTTCACTTTCGGACTTGCAGCTATTGAAGCACAAAGTTTCGGGCCTCATGCTGCCGTAATGGCAGGTGGAATGGTACCTCCTCTCGGAATTGCCTTTGCGACTACATTCTTTAAAAGTAAATTCAGTGAAATGGAAAGAAAATCTGGATTCACTAATTACTTTATGGGTGCATCATTCATTACAGAAGGAGCTATTCCTTTTGCGGCAGCTGACCCATTTCGAGTTATCGTAAGCAGTGTAATCGGGGCTGCAACAGCTGGTGCACTGTCGATGGCTTTTAACGTCACTCTTCCGGCACCACATGGAGGTATATTTGTTATCCCGCTAGTCAATCATCCATTTCGCTATATGCTGGCAATATTAATAGGTTCTCTTATTACTGCGTTTATATTGGGAATCTGGAAAAAGAAACAGAAATAAATCACGAAAAAAGGCGGGTTCAATAATCATTGAACCCGCTTTTTTCATATCTACTCTAAAATTTCAATTCGATTACCAAAGGGGTGGGATACATAAATTCGATTTGCTCCTGGTAGCTTTTTATCTTCAATAAAAGGTATATGATTACTTATTAGATGTTGTTTAAGGTCTACTAGATTTTCAACTTCTAGAGCTGGATGGGCTTTCCGTGCTGGAATAAAATGATCTTCGGTTCCAATATGAATTTGGATCGATCCAGATTTAAACCATACTCCTCCATTGGACTTTAAAGTTTCAGGCTTATCAATTTCCTGAAACTTTAATACATTAGTGAAAAACTTCCTTGCTATCTCTTCTGTATTTTTAGGAGATGCTAATTGGAAATGATCGATGGATATAAAATTAAAGCTCATCTTAATACGCCTCCTCATTCCTTATATATCCAATTTTAATGCAATACTGTTAATAAGAACAGATTAATCTATTTATTAATGTCGATAAGTTATTCTTATTTTTACTATTTAATTCTGCATAATTAAACGAACAAAAGCATGTTTTCAAATGTTTTTGGGTATGTGTATAAAAAGGTATTAAAGGAGTGGAACGTTCATGCTTAAGAAAAATTCATTAAAAACTACTAAAAGGGATGATATGATTGATGTTACAACAGAAGTGCAGGCATTTATCACGGAAACTGGTATTCAAGAGGGCATAGCTCTTGTATATTGTTCACATACTACTGCTGGAATCACGATTAATGAAAATGCGGATCCAAACGTCAAAAAGGATATGCTAAGGAGGCTGGACGAGCAATATCCATGGAATCATACTCTAGATCTACATATGGAAGGGAATACTGCAGCCCATTTGAAATCAAGTACGGTAGGTTCGTCACAACAAGTGATTATTCATAAAGGAAGTTTGATTCTGGGTACATGGCAGGGTCTTTATTTTTGTGAATTCGATGGTCCTAGAGAGAGGCAGTACTTTATCAAATTGACTAGTTAAGGCTAGGAATAGTCAGGTAAGGGTAAAATAGGAGGAATCAGATTGGATGATGTTTGGATTAAAGGAAGAAATGTAGTATTGAGAAACGTAAAAAAAGATGATTTAAAACTTTTGTGGAGCTTAAAGTATGGGGAAGAGAATCCAGAGTGGAAAAAATGGGATGCACCATATTATCCTCACGAACTCATTGATTTTAATACGTATATCGATAAAGAAGAGAAACATCGGAATTATGATGAGAAAATGGGAGTATACTCCGAGTTAATAATGGAAAAGGATCATCAAATAATCGGATCAATTGTATATTATTGGGAACATGAACCATCACGTTGGCTTGAAATCGGTATTACTATTTTTGAGACCAATTATTGGAATGGCGGATATGGCACGGAAGCCATAAAGTTGTTTATCACCTATTTATTTGAAAACATTGAAATCGAACGGGTTGGACTGACGACCTGGTCAGGAAATGAGCGGATGATGGCTGTTGCATTAAAAGTAGGTATGCAGCTTGAAGGAAGAATGAGGAAATGCCGTTATTTTGATGGTTATTATTACGATTCCATAAGGATGGGAATTTTACGTGAAGAATGGGAATCCCTTCAAAAAATAAATAATTAAGCGGATTTGAAAGAGTTAAATAAAAATTCAAAGTGTGTAATATTTTACCTGGATTCCCTTGGAAATAATTTAGCACTGTTTTCTCCAATTGGGTCTGTTATCCTAGGTAGATGCTTAACAAGGAGGTTACAGGATGAAATTATCAGCATTATTAACAGTGATAATAACTCTAAGCGTCATCGTACTTGGAATAGCATTCCCTTTTGGAACCATAAGTAAAGCTTCTAATGGCGCAAAAAAACATGTCATTAAGCAAGGTGAATCGATATGGGATATTGCGAAGCAATACGGAGTGCCAATTGGTACGTTAAAAGAAGTCAATCATAATGAAAATAATGTTGCCGATCCAGGTAAAACATTGATTATTCCTCATGTAATGAGTGAAAATGATAAAGATCTATTAGCTAGGCTGGTGCATGCTGAAGCAAAAGGAGAGCCATACCGAGGAAAGGTCGAGGTTGCGGGAGTTGTTTTGAATCGCCTAGATAGCAATGAATTTCCCGATACGATCCGTGAAGTGATTTATCAAAAAAATCAATTCTCCCCTGTTGGTGATGGTAGTATTAATAAAGCAGCAGGAGCTGATGCTAAGAGAGCTGTAAATGAAGCTATAGCGATCCATGGCTACACAAATGATGCATTGTATTTCTGGAACCCAAGTATATCGGACAGCGAATGGATGAAACAATTGGAGGTAATCAAAATTATTGGCGGCCACCATTTTGCCATTTAACTAAAATTCTCAAGGACCGGCTCACCATTTAATGGAGCCGGTCCTTTTTTCTATACCGGCTACAGTTAGACGATAATTGGTGGTGGAACGACATGGTGGAAAATCTTTTTCTTGATAATTACATATATATAAGTCAAAGATTGAATTACTTTCCTATATTGCTTTGAAGAACTGATGTATAATTGAGAAGAATTTCAAAACAATAATTTTTTCCTAAGATTAAGGAGCTGTAACGTGGCTAATACACATGTTTATACAAAAAAAGAAGAAGTGGTAAATGCAATTACTCATGGAGTAGGTGTCTTGTTAAGTATTGCCGCTCTTGTGTTTTTAATAATTTTCTCAGTTCAGAAGGGGTCGGCCTGGCATGTAGTGATTTCAGTCATTTATGGGGTTTCCATGCTACTCTTATATGTTTCTTCAACTTTAGTTCATAGCTTTCCAGCAGGGAAAACGAAGGACCTATTTGAAATCTTTGATCATTCAGCAATTTATCTCTTCATAGCAGGAACGTACACGCCTATCATGCTGCTTGTAATCCAAGGGACACTAGGATGGACACTGCTTGGAATTGTATGGGGAGTGGCAGTTATAGGCGTTGTATTCAAAGCTTTCTTTGTGAAGAAGTTTCTTTTCCTTTCTACAATTCTTTATATCGCGATGGGGTGGTTGATTGTTATTGCATGGGGTCCACTATCAGCAGCAATGCCTTCAACAGGTATCCAGCTATTGGTTGCAGGGGGATTGCTTTATACGTTTGGGGCTGTCTTTTATGTTTGGCGCGGTTTCCCTTATCATCATGCTGTTTGGCATCTATTTGTGCTTGCAGGCTCTGTCGCGCACTTCTTTGCTGTATTGTTTTATATCATTCCCCTTTAATCCTAGAAGGACTTTATTCTTTAATCTGCTCTACCTTATGACACTTGGAAGAGGTTTTAATTGCATTCTTTTAGGAAATAAATAAGCTATACAGACTAAGGAAGGAAATGACTTATGAGAAAAACAATAAAAGTACTATCACTCCCATTTGCAGCCATGCTTGTTATGGCTGGGTGCGGGGAAGATAACGATGAAGTTAAGAATCGACCGGTTGAGGAAAATGAAAACAAAGCAGAAACCAATTCTGAAACAGGAACGGATAATAATAAAAAGCTGCCTTTTACTTTTAAGGATTTTCAATTAGAAGTTGACTATGCAGGTAATGACAACGAATATGAAGCAGAATATGATGCGATGGGAGTCCAAACAGAAGCCTCTATTGATGACCAACTAAATAAACACGAAGTCCACAGTGAAGAAGCGTTGGAAGAGCTAACGCCGATATTAGAAAAGCTGACATTCACCAAAGATTCTTCTGATGATGAGGTCATTCAAGATGTAACAAAGGCTTTTAATTTGAAAGATGATTATGAAGAATTCGACTTAGAAGTGAATTACGATGATGGTACGAAAAAAGAATATAAAGTGTATAATAAATAATTCAATATCAGCTACATAATCCTATATGAAATAGTATTTTTTTGCCCAATATCGTAGCGAATTCATGTTCCTTCAATAGTTGTCAAAACACTATTACTATAGTAAAATGATTACGGTTAGCAAAGGGGTTAACATACATTTGCTATTCATATTCGGACTTATGGGGATAGGACCGCAATAATTACTTGTAAAAAAAGATTCTTTTTCAGAAAGAGTCTTTTTTTTTTCCTTCCTTTAACTTCAAAAAAACTTGATCAAGATGGATTAATTGCGAATTACTTGAAATAGTATTTATAGAGATATAACAGACAGGAACTTCAAGAATTCAGGGGTTGATAATTCTTTTTTAAAATGTAAGAGAGGATACCACATTTGTGGTATCCTGTTTTCTGATTACCTGGATAGAAATATTATTAGATTGTTGCATTTTTTTTAGGTAGCATTTTAGCAGATGCTAACCTTGAACGAATCGTAATGCCAAGCCATGAGGCAAGGAAGGCTTTTAGGGTACCGACAATTACAAATGGAGCAAATCCACTAGCTATGGCTGCTGTCCATGTTAATGAAGCCATATATTTTAGCCATACCGTCCCTATGATTAAGGTAATAATCATCCCGATGATATTTGCAAGGAAAGCTATTGCAACTGTAAAACGGGTCTTTTCTAAAATCAGACCGGTAATATAGACTGTTGGTATATAGGATAATAAATAACCGCCAGTCGGACCGAATATTTTTGCAAGTCCTCCAGACATTTCAGCAAATACCGGTACACCTGCAGCCCCAATAAACAAGTACAATAAAACTGAAGAGGTTCCATAACGTGAACCAAGTATAGTAGCCGCCAGTCCAATGGCCAGAGTCTGACCTGTAATCGGAACCAAAGGCAGTGGGATAGTAATTTGGGCGAATATTCCTATTAGTGTCGCAAATAAGGCTGTAACCATCATCATTCTTAATTTTTCATGACTTTCCTTCATAATGTTGCCTCCTATTGTAAACCCATCTGTTAGTTAAGTTAACATATAAGAATTTTAATATGATAAGTAAACGCTGTCAATAATATTTTGAATTTTTCTTTTTATAAAGCTGTTTTTAAAAGGTCAAGTATTAAAATGTACTGAGAGGGTGTGTCCGGATTTAAAAGAGAATGATAAAAAAATGAAACCTTTAAAGCTTTAATTCGTATAATTTGGTAGGGAAAGTATTTAAAGGGGGAATATAACAATACTTTTTTTGCATATATAGGTTAGAACAAAACATAAACTAATCAGTTAGAAGCTTACTTCAAGCTGTTTAGGTATTGGGGCATAAAAAATCCAATTTAAAGGATGAAAGAGATGGAGTTATTTGGGGTTCCATTAGAAACAATTTATTTATATGGATTAATTATTTCCGGTGTACTAACTTTTTTATTTATTTTGTTTAATGATATATTTTCCGGATTAGAATTACCGGACCAATTTAATCCAACTCTCATTTTTAGTTTTTTAACTGTATTTTTTGCAAGTGGTTTTTTGTTTGAATCGGTCACAGGTCTTAATAGTGGAGTGATTGCGGCGATTTCCTTGCTTATATCATTGTCCACTGTCACCTTATTGAATGTATTTGTTTTGATTCCCATCTCATCAGCAGAGGAAAGTTTAGCATTTCATGATAATGACCTGAGAGGAAGGGTTGGAAGGGTGCTGACATCCATCCCAGTTGACGGGTTTGGCGAAGTCTTAATTGAGAGTATTAGTGGCAGCATTGCGAAGACCGCTGCCAGTTTTAAAAATGAAGGAATTGCATCAGATACTAAAGTCTTAATCATTGAAGTCAAAAATGGGGTTGTCTATGTGATGCCTCATCAAAATTAATAAAAGGTTCGGAGGTAGTTTATGTTTAGTTTAATTTGGGTTGTTGTTGCTATTGTTGCTTTTTTACTTATTGCACTTATTGCTGTCTTTGTTACGAAATACCGTACGGCTGGTCCTGATGAAGCATTGATCGTAACGGGAAGCTACTTAGGTAGCAAAAATGTTCATATCGATGAATCAGGGAATAAAATTAAGATTGTCCGTGGTGGAGGGGCATTCGTTTTACCAGTGTTCCAACAAGCAGAGCCATTGAGCTTGCTGTCAAGCAAACTTGAAGTCTCTACTCCCGAAGTGTACACAGAGCAGGGTGTTCCGGTCATGGCTGATGGTGTATCAATTATAAAAATTGGTGGTTCAATCACTGATATTGCCACTGCGGCAGAGCAATTTCTTGGAAAATCCAAGGATGATCGTGAACAGGAAGCACGTGAGGTACTTGAGGGACATCTTCGTTCCATTCTTGGCTCGATGACAGTCGAGGAGATTTATAAAAATCGCGAAAAGTTTTCCCAGGAAGTACAGAGGGTGGCTTCACAAGATTTGGCGAAAATGGGACTCATCATCGTATCGTTCACAATTAAAGATGTCCGAGATAAAAATGGATATCTTGAATCCCTTGGTAAACCAAGAATTGCACAAGTAAAGAGAGATGCAGATATTGCAACAGCGGAGGCAGAGAAAGAAACGCGAATCAAGCGTGCAGAAGCTTCAAAGGAAGCCCAGCGTGCTGAAGTCGAACGGGCTACAGAAATAGCGGAAGCCGAAAAAATCAACAAGCTAAAGGTCGCCGAGTTCCGACGCGAGCAAGATATTGCCAAAGCCCGAGCTGACCAAGCTTATGACCTAGAAACTGCAAGGTCAAAACAGGAAGTTACGGAACAGGAAATGCAAATCAGAATCATCGAGCGGCAAAAGCAAATCGAGCTTGAAGAAAAAGAAATTCTCCGCCGTGAAAAGCAATATGATTCTGAGGTGAAGAAAAAGGCGGATGCTGACCGCTATGCGGTAGAGCAAGCAGCCTCTGCTAATAAGATGAAACAGATTACAGAAGCGGATGCCGATAAATATAAAATTGAAGCTATGGCGAAAGCAGAAGCAGAACGTGTAAGAATGGATGGACTTGCAAAAGCGGATGCACAAAGGGCCCAAGGTACGTCGGAAGCAGAAATTATCCGGTTAAAAGGGGTGGCAGAAGCGGAAGCTAAGCAGAAGATAGCTGAAGCCTTTGAACAGTTCGGGCAAGCGGCAGTGATGGATATGATTTTGAAAATGCTACCGGAATATGCTAAACAAGTAGCAGGTCCACTTAGTAATATCGACAAAATTACCGTAGTGGATACGGGTGGAAGTGGTGCAAATGGCGGTGCGAATAAAGTGACTGGGTATGCAACAAATTTAATGGCAACATTGCAGGAGTCATTAAAGGCTTCTTCAGGCATTGATGTCAAAGACTTACTTGAGAATTTCTCAGGTAAGCGTAATTTGTTCCCGACTACAATCAATCAAGAGAATGTTGAAACTAATATGAATATGGCGGCAGCGAAAGAAGAAGTAGCAAAGTGAAGTTGAAAAAGGTAAGAGCATAATTATGCTCTTACCTTTTTTTGTAGGATGTCTAAGCGCACTTTCTATATTTCTAAAAGGTTTTATAGGTTTCTGTGGTTTTATTTAGCTTTTAATAGGCTAGTAAAAATATGACATGTTAACAATAAGCGTGAAATTTCTATTACTTTGTCGATATGTTTTCAACTAAAATGGTACGAATAAATTTTTGAATTTCCTCTACAAGATCAAAATCCCCTCCAATTATAAGCCAATCATAAAGTGTTCCTCGCATGCAACGTGTGATCAGCATAGTAATTTCTTCAGATGGAATCTCTTTTCTAAATTCTCCTGCATCTTGTCCTTCTTGAACAAATGAATGAACGATTCTGTATAGGGTTCTATCTGTGTCTGAAAGAGATTTAGGTTGATTTGGAATCAATGCACTAACGTAAACTGTTCTCATCAAATCCTTTCCTAAGTCATCTCTCAAAAAAACCATTTGAGATTTGGTTAAGAGAAGAATTTTCTCACTACAGCTAAGGTCTTTAGGTATTGATTTAGTGAAAGAGGCATAAAAATCATCAATCTCTTTAAACTTTTCAATGAAGATTTCATACTTAGATTTAAAATGCACGTAGAACGCACCTTTTGATGTATTGCTAACACTTACAATTTCATCAACTGAAACCTGATTGAATCCTTTTTTGCTAAAAAGATCCAGAGCAACTTCTAAAATTTTCTTTTTAGTTTGTTGGGATTTAATTTGTCTTGGGGTAGAACGTGCCATTTATATCTCTCCTTTTTAAAAGGTGGTTTAAAAATTGCCATTCGAAGAACTTCTCATAACTATAAACCTCATTTTATTTTGGCGATTACAATGAATAACAACTTTGTTAATTTATATCTATCAGCCGCTATAATAAGGAATAGGGCCTCACTCGAGTCAGTTGGTAGTTTTTTAATAAGGTTAATTATACAGGATTTGAGGAGATGTTCTTTATTTATTTCTTAAATACCTTGATACAATAGAGCTTGGGAATATCGAATTATCGTAATTATAATATAATTATAAATATTCTGAAAATTAATTGACTGTGATGCGATGTATAATTATAATTAAATCGAAGACTGTAGTTTGTGGATATAGTCTCTATTTTGTATTCTTTGGTGAGAAATGTAAGCGTTTTATTTGGGTGTGTCAAACATGCTGGGATTTAAAGGGGGAAAATGGATGGATATTGTCGGAAATAGAACATTGAAAGAGTTATTAAACGAGCAAGCAGCTAGGCACAAAGATAAAACGTTTCTACTTTTTGAAGATATAGAACAGAAGAGATTTGAATTAACTTATGGTGAATTTGCTGATACAGTAAATCGTTTAAGTAACGTATTTATTGATTTAGGTGTAACGAAAGGTAAACATGTAACATTGCATCTCCCAAATTGTCTAGAGTTTATGACTTCGTGGTTTGCATTGGCTAATATCGGAGCTATTATGGTCCCAACCAACATTTTATCTACTAAAGATGAAATGGAATATCTACTGAATCATTCGGAGTCAATACTTCTCATTACGGAAGAGAAATATTTAGACAAATTTACAAACACACGTGAAAGTCTACCGTATTTACAGGAAATATTGCTAGTTCGTTGTGAAAGTGAGAAATATGTGGATAAAGACTTAAAGCACTTAATAGCAAAAGCTAAATCTGATTTACCGGATATTTATGTAGATTCCGAGGATGTGGCTGCATTACTTTATACATCAGGTACAACATCAAAACCAAAGGGGGTTCAGATTACACACGCGAACTATCTATTCACAGGGGAAGTTATGTCAAAATCAATTCGCTTAGCTCCGAATGATAGGCAATTAATCGTTCTTCCATTGTTTCATGGAAATGCACAGTATTATTCTACAATGTCTGCTCTAGTAGTAGGGGGCAGTATTGCAATAACCGAACGATTTAGTGCTTCGCGTTATTTCAAACAAGCCAAAAGCTTTGGTGCAACGGTAGGTTCCTTATTCGCTGCACCTATAAGAATGATTCTTGCACAGAAATTCGACCAAACTGATATTCATCATTCTTTAAGAGTTATCTGGTTTGCTCAGTCGGTTGCGGAAGAACAATTAAAGGATTTTGAAGGGAAGTATAATGTCTCTTTACTACAGATGTATGGGATGACTGAAACTGTGGGAGTACCACTAATGAATCCATTAGATGGGATTCGCAATAATAATAGTATTGGAAAGCCTACCATTGGTTATGAAGTAAAAATAGTCGATGAAATAGGAAATGAAGTACAAAATGGACAATCAGGTCAAATCGTAGTTAAAGGGATTCCGGGTCGTTCATTAATGAAGGGGTATTATAAAAATTTAGAGGCAACGAAAGAAACATTAAGAGATGGTTGGTTGTACACAGGCGATAATGGCAGAATCGGGGATGATGGTTACTTTTATTTTGTTGATCGAATTAAAGATATGATTAAACGGGCAGGCGAAAATGTTGCGGCAAACGAGGTTGAAAGTGCTCTGGCAGATTATGAAGGGGTTTATGAGGCTGCTGTAATCAGCATTCCTGATGAGATGCGCGACGAAGCTATTAAGGCATATGTTATTTTACATAAAAATTCCAATGTTACAGAAGATGAACTTATTCTTTACTGTCGCAAACGCTTAGCCAAATTTAAAGTCCCTGATACAATAGAATTTGTTGATGAATTTCCTAGAACTGCAGTGGGAAAAGTGCAGAAACACATCTTAAGACAAATGCATAATCAAAGATTTAAAACTCATTCCTAAAGATTTGTTAATTATAACGAAACTTAAATACCAACAGATTTTATAAATTAATAGAATTGGGTCAATGTTATTTGAAAAAGACAGAGGTCGTCAAAAGGGGATGTTCTATATGAATAAGAATCGAGTTCTATTGGCAAGTCTTTCCGGTTCAGTTATTGAATGGTATGACTTTTACTTGTACGGTACCGCTACGGGCTTAGTATTTTCAACTCTCTTTTTTTCAGGTCAAGATCCATCAATTGCCCTTCTTCTTGCATTCGCCACCTTTGGGATAGGTTATGCTGCGAGACCAATAGGAAGTATTATTTTTGGACACTTTGGAGATAGAATAGGACGAAAAGCTACCCTAATGTGGACTCTTATCGGTATGGGAGGTAGTTCATTTCTTATTGGTTTACTCCCTACGTATAATCAAGTTGGCCTGCTAGCACCTATATTATTGGTTGTCCTAAGGCTTATTCAGGGAATCTCCTTAGGAGGAGAATGGGGAGGAGCAGTCCTCCTGGCGACCGAATCCGCACCGAAGGGTCGTCGGGGACTTTACGGTTCTGTTCCACAATTAGGGGTTCCATTAGGTTTGGTAGCGGGTTCTTTCAGTCTTACTCTTATAGCCTACTTGACTACCGATGCCCAGTTTTTAGCCTGGGGTTGGCGGATTCCTTTCCTTTTTAGTGCTGTTCTAATCGTTTTGGCTCTTTGGATCAGAGGGGGGATAGAGGAAACTTCGGCTTTCCAAAAACAGAAGGAAAGCGGAGAAATTGCGAAAGTACCTATTGTAGAAACATTCCGCAATCATCGTAAAAGCCTCTTTCATGTGATTGGACTCAAAATTGGAGATGGGTTCTTCAATGTATTTCTTATGTCTTTTGTACTCGTCTATACTACTACCTATTTGGGTTATTCATACGAAATAGCCTTAACGGCTCTAACAATTGGCTGTGCTACGATGATTATTACGATTCCAGTGGTGGGATATATTTCTGACTTTATCGGTAGGAAAGTTATCTATATTTGTGGATTGGTACTTATGTTTCTTCTTGCAATACCTTACTTTTTCATGATTGAACAAGGAGCGACTTGGTTGTACTATATGCAAGCTGCCATGCTCGGTATAATTTGGGCGGCAATTTTCGCTACACAAGGAACATTGTTCTCTGAACTCTTTCCAGCTAAAGTTCGTTATACTGGGCTATCTTTCGGCTATCAAATGGCCGCAGCTATAGTAGGTTTTGGTCCTATGTTATGGACAACAATGGTAGATTCATTTGGCCCATCGCATTGGGTATTTGGAGGATTCATGATGGGAGGGCTTACACTTTCTTTGGTATTAAGCCTGTTTGTTCCCAACACTAAAAATGTATCACAATATGAAGAAAGTATAGAAAAGTTTAAAAAAGATAATTCACTTCAAATTTAATTATTATCTGAATACTGGTAAAAGCTATAGTGTCAATTTCTTTAACAATCATTATTTTCGAACCAGGGGGCTTCAGCATTGGTTTTGGACGTCTTTATGTTTGCACACTGTTAGGAGGTTTGCCTGCGGGCCTATTAATTGGTCCTGCTATTGGCGGCTACGGATAAGCCTATCCTTACTCCCCCATCTCCTATCTTTTTTTAAAATGTTAATTATATGGCCGGGTCTATAACCCGGTTTTTTGATTTCAGCAAATATGTTCATCATAATCGGGTTTTAGGAAAGTTGACCACTTCTGTTTTTGATAGGAATAATGAAAACAATTAAAGAAAAACGAAAAATCGTCAAAAAAGAGTGAACCTTTATCATCAAAGCTATAGGAATTTAAAAAATCAACAATAATAGCTTGTTGATCCACTAGGTCAAATATTCCGGTTACATAAAATTGATAACTGAATTTATCATATAAAAAAAGATAGCCTGTCTCCTCAAAAGCATTTTTTACTGAAATCTCATCCAATTTAACTCACTCCTTTCTTAACAATATACCTTTTACTTCTCAATATTATTCAGTGCTAAAAGGAAAAGATTACTATTGATTAATAATTATTAAAGATTGTTTTTTATCTTCTATACGTAGGATAAAAAAAGAACTGTATGGTAGGGGAACTGAGGAAATGAAAACAGCACATCCATTATAAAAGGATGTGCTGCTTTCATTAATCTATTATTTGTACATTTCAGCAACTTGTTTTTGCAATTGAGTATCTTCAAGGTACTCATCGTAACTAATTTGCTTATCGATAGTACCTTTTGGTGTAAGTTCAATAATTCGGTTTGCTACCGTTTGAATAAATTGATGATCATGAGAAGAGAAAATCATAGACCCTTTAAAGCTGATTAATCCATTATTCAATGCCGTAATTGACTCTAAGTCAAGATGGTTAGTCGGTTCGTCAAGCATTAGAACGTTTGAACCGCTTAGCATCATTTTAGAAAGCATGCAGCGGACTTTTTCGCCCCCTGAAAGAACACTAGCCTTTTTCGTAACTTCATCACCAGAGAATAACATTCTGCCTAGGAAGCCGCGAAGGAAGCTTTCGCTCTGATCATTAGGAGAATATTGACGCAGCCAATCGACAAGAGTTAAGTCAACACCATCGAAGAATTCAGCGTTATCTTTAGGGAAGTATGCCTGAGAAGTCGTAACACCCCATTTGAAAGATCCGCTATCCGGCTCTATTTCACCTGCTAAGATCTTGAACATGGTGGTTTTTGCAATTTCATCTTTACCGACAAAAGCAATCTTGTCACCTTTATTCATCGTGAAGCTGACGTTTTCCAATATTTTTATACCATCAATTGTTTTTGTAATTCCATCTACACGAAGCAAGTCGTTTCCGATTTCACGCTCCGGTGTAAAGCCAACATATGGATAGCGGCGGGAAGAAGGTTGAATATCATCTAAGCTGATTTTATCCAATAATTTCTTACGGGAAGTTGCCTGACTCGATTTAGATGCATTGGCACTGAATCGAGCGATGAAATTTTGAAGTTCTTTGATTTTTTCTTCTTTTTTCTTATTGGCATCTTGTGTTAATTTAAGAGCAAGCTGGCTTGATTCATACCAGAAGTCATAGTTACCAATATAAACTTTGATTTTACCGAAATCAAGATCCGCGATATGCGTACAAACTTTGTTAAGGAAGTAACGATCATGGGAAACTACGATAACTGTGTTTTCAAAGTTGATTAAGAACTCTTCCAACCATTTAATCGCTTTTAAATCCAAATGGTTGGTAGGCTCATCTAGTAAAAGAACGTCTGGTTTTCCGAATAGTGCTTGAGCAAGTAATACTTTAACTTTGTCGCCACCGTTTAATTCAGCCATTTTCTTTGTATGAAGGTCCTCAGTAATACCAAGGCCTTTCAAAAGGATCGAAGCTTCAGGTTCAGCTTCCCAACCGTTTAATTCTGCAAATTCACCTTCAAGTTCGGCTGCTTTCATTCCGTCTTCATCAGTGAAGTTTTCTTTCATATAGATTGCATCTTTTTCTTGCATGACTTCATATAATCTTTCATGCCCCATTATAACTACTTTAAGAACTTCCTCTTCTTCAAAAGCGAAGTGATCTTGTTTTAAAACGGCTAGGCGCTCGCCAGGCCCCATATGAACATCACCGGATTGTGCTTCAATTTCACCGGAAAGAATTTTTAAGAACGTGGATTTACCGGCACCATTTGCCCCAATTAGTCCGTAGCAGTTACCAGGCGTGAATTTTATATTAACATCTTCAAACAGTTTACGATCGCCATAGCGTAAACCAACATTATTTACAGTAATCATTTATTTACATTCCTCCAAAACTATGTTTGCATCAACGTTTTTAGCAACTTTTTATTTTTTTAAGACACTGAATAACATGAGCAGAAATTTACACTTGTATATTTTTAAAACTTTGCCGTAAGTTAGATTGTATCTTATTTCAGAGGAAAATTAAAGTTAGATTAGCAAAAACAAACGCTTAGGGGCAAAAATTTAACGAGCATTTTTGTTTTAAGATATAATTTGAAAAATTTCATCAAATATTTTTGACATACATGTATATTTTTCGTCATTCACACAAAATTCAATCGACATGAGAAAATCGTAGCCACTTTTTTATATTTTTATGTAGTAGTGGAAGAGATATTTGATGTCGGTATGAGGTTGGATGCTTTCCGAATTATGCATAATAAGTTAAATAAAATGAGGTTAATAATTAATCATTTCTAATATGTTTATTCCTTTCACGCAAATAGATTACTTTAGCGCGTTAACTAATCTGCAAATAAAGAAATTGCTGAGCAATTAGACGTTAAGCTACACAAATTAATGCAAGGAAATATGAAGATAATATTTTGCAAAAAGAGAAGTTAAGTGAAAACAGATACTTGTCCACACCTTCTATCAAAATATACATATACAGTATAAAGGAGGTTGTTAGGATGAAAAAAAATCCGTTTTGGTTTCCTGAAATACATTGTGAATTCGAACACAAATGTAAAAGTGAGCACAAATGTAAATCTAAATGGAAATGGGAATGGAAATTCTAACACAAATATAAAAAAATCGTTTCTATTTATCTTATAATTTACAAAAAAGCTATTAAACTAGTATGGGTGAGTTTGCAGATGAGAATTTAGTATGTAGGCATCCGAATAAATGGGTGCTTTTTTAATAGATTAAATCATAATCGATTCTTTGAGAAAAAAAGCACCTGTCAATCCAGATATCCTTTTCAACCTTGTTAAAGAACGACTTAACTGTGCATCCGAAAATGTCTTTATATCTGGACGGCTAAATTTTGTCGTTTCTACATCTCCTGCAAGTAATACAGTAGGTATGGTTGCTCCCAAATAGTATACAATGTAAGTTCGTCTTCTTGCTAATAATAAGGAATTTTGTGCAGTCGTGTAAGCAGTTTGAAGGGAAGCAAGAAAGGAAGGGTTTATCTGTTACAATTCAAGCTTGATTGGCTTAACATCTTTTTGATAAGCAAGATGTTCACTAATTTCTGATAAAGAGATATACAATGGACGGAAACAACAATAAACTTCCGCCTCCCAACATGGTAATGAATTTCCTGGGATGTAGTTTTTATATATTTATCTCTTGAATTTCTGAAAGGTATTCAATTAATTGCCTACTGAGAGCATTTAGATGCTCTTTCATAAGTCAACATATAAAAACAAAATTCAATCAGGAATATATCATTTATCCTTCAAATATTGGGTAATATTCTGGGATTTTTGTTTTGAAAAATAAATCTATGTTAAGGGATTTGTCAACCCATTGGTTTTCTGATAGTATGAATGTCCATTTCATCGTTGTATCGGTATTTTTTCTCCCGTTTAATCAATCAAAAGTAGGAAGGAGAATGGTTCTTTTGGTAAGACATCCTGATTTTGAACAAGAACGTCAGAGGTTGGATTTCACTAAGCGCTATATAGATGTAGTCATCAAAACATCAGAAACCAGCAAAGATCAATTTCAACGGAATATGCAAGAGGCTTTTGGTGATGCGGATTGGTCTGAGTCGGGCTTATATTCTCAGTTGTTGACAACTGCCAACTTTTTTGAAATGTCTAGATCTGAACTGGAAAGCTTACGTAAGGCAAGCAAAAAGCCTTATTTTGCAAGAGTTGATTTTGAACGAAATGATGGTGATCTAGGCGAAGTACTTTATTTCGGGAAAACTTCCCTTTATCAGAGGGAAAGCCAGGAACAGATTATCGTCGATTGGAGATCTCCAATAGCTAATCTTTATTACGAGGGTCGGATTGGTGAAATTGAATATGAAGCAGAAGGGGAAACATTTAGCGGGAACATCACTTTAAAGAGGCAGTTAATGATAGAAGATGGTGAGTTAGAAGAGGTCAGGGACATTGATTTAACAACAACGGATGAATTATTACAGGAATCCCTTTCCAAAAGTTCGAGCAATCGTTTGACCGATATCATTACCACGATACAGGAAGAACAAAATAGAATCATTCGTGCTGATTTAAATAAACCAATCATTGTTCAGGGAGCTGCGGGCAGTGGTAAAACAACAATAGCCTTACATAGGATTTCTTATTTTATATACCATTATAAAGACTTGTTTGACCCACGCCAGTTGATGATTCTTGCCCCGAGCCGGGTATTCATTGATTACATTTCTGAAGCATTGCCGGAATTAGGTGTTGAAAAAGTAAAACAATTCACATTCGCCGAGTATGTTCAGGTAGCAATCGGAAAGCAACTGAAGCTAGTAGCTGATAATAAATTGACACGTTTGTTGGAAAAGGATGATGAAGAAACAAAAGCAGCGATCTGGATATCTGGATTTAAGGGTTCTCCATTATTTAAATTAATTTTGGACGAATATGTGAAGGATATTTTCAGGAGTTTTCATCCGGAAGAAGATTTTTATTGTGACAAATATCGCCTCTATTCTGCAAAGAAGTTCATTAGGCTACTGGAAGAGGATTATTGGTATTTACCATTATACAGCAGGCTCGACAAGCTAAAGGCCATTTTACAAAATGAAGTGAAGCTGAAAAAGAAAAAAATGCTTGAACGAGTAACGGATTTTTATGACGTCAAAATAGAAAAGGCCCTCTATAAGAATATTGATCCAGTAATACGCAAGGAATTTGTAACAAAATGTCTCGATAAAAAGGAGGAACGAATCGGACAGATTAAAAAAGCAATCCGTTCCTCTGTAAAAGGCTATTTTAAGCATTTTAAAAATAAAAACCTTCTTCAATACTATCAGGAATTGTACCAAGATCCCGAGCAACTGGCTTCGTACAGTAGCGGTAAACTTAGTCGTGAAGATGCATGTGCTTTATGTAATTATAATCAAAAGTTAATTCATGAGAAAAGTTATGAATTGGAGGACTTGGGTGCATTATTATATTTACAGGAGCTACTTTTTGGTGTGGATAAAGATAACAAAGCAAAAAATGTCGTCATAGATGAAGCTCAGGATTATAGCTTCATGCAATTGCAGGCGCTAAAAACGGCAGTAGATACTGATATGTTCACTCTAGTAGGTGATCTTGCTCAAGGTATCCACTCATATCGAGGACTTCAAACATGGGAAGAGGTCCATCGTCGTATTTTTCCGAGGGCGACATACACAGAACTACAAAAAAGCTACAGAACGACTGTTGAAATAATGAAACAGGCTAATCAAATTCTTCAATTGTTACAATATGATTTCCCAGAAGTTGAGCCTGTAGTCCGCCATGGGACAGAACCAGAATTCATTTCTATCGATAAGGATGATTGGGGAGAAGAGTTGATTAAACATATCGAAGAATTAAAAGGAGAAGGTTTCAAAACGTTTGCCGTTATTGCCAAAACGATGAAAGATTGTAAGCTAGCAAACGAGAAATTGAGTAGATGTCATAATGGCTTCCATTTAGTAGATGAAGCAGGAATTATTCCGAAAGATAAAACGTTAATTGTACCCTCATATCAAGCAAAAGGTCTAGAATTCGATGTAGTCTTTGCGATATCTCTGGAGGAAATTTATAGTCGGAAGAATGAACTCGATATTAAACTACTTTACGTCACAATGACAAGACCATTACACCGGCTTTATTTTTTGGGAAGTGAAAAAGAGGATTTCCTTCTGAGGAAATGATAGGAGGGGGATTTTAATTTTAATCTACCTCCTATTGCCATGATTTTCTTACAAATGCAAAAGAATTTCGTGAATGTCATCCCATCCATAACCGACTTCGATTAACTCAATTCCGGCCATTTTAACAGTTTTTTCAGCGATTACATGACCACCGAGAGCTTTGTAAAAACCGCATGAAGGATTATCTTTTAAAGCCCAGATAATTAAATTTTTATGTTCCTTATCTATGAGTTCATCAACAACCGTTTTAATCATTTTTCGACCAATTCCTTGTCTTTGATACTCTTTTAATAAATAGATGGCATATACTTCTCCTTGAATATGGGAATCATTAGTTTGTTCGGGGCCACCAGCTACAAAACCAATAATTTGTCCTTCACCATTTTCAGCTACATAAGTGGCATTATGCAGCATCTTTAAATTTCTTAGCCAATTTTTTTTTCTGGTTTCTAGATTCAAAGAAGCCAGATATTGATTCGGCAGGATTCCTTTATACGTCGATTGCCAACTGTTTATATGTACATAGGCTATTCCGGTTACATCTTTTTCTGTAGCCTTCCTTATTTTCATAAAAATCACCTTCTGATTTCGTTATTTTTTCTAGAATATCATGTAAAAAGTGAATAAGCATTTAATTTATGTTTATTACTACTCTAAAAAGGATAAGAAATAAGAGAGTGATTCAACCAGATGAAGGGAAGGATGAGAAAGATGAAATTGAAAGTTAGTTTTTATTTTCCGGGCGGCAAAGAAATAGAGCATGAGGTAGACGGCGATGACTCAACTCAAATGATTTCAAATATTCAAAAACACCGCTATTATAATTTAGTTAAAGGCGATTGCCATTATGTCGTAGATACTGAAAAAGCAGCTTATTTTTCTGTAACTGAAATATTGGATTGATTATAAACCGTATTGGACTTTTGTTCCAATACGGTTTATTCTTTTTGTTGTAGAGATGACCTGAAAAGGAGTAAACAATGAAAATTAATTTTACGAAAAAACAATATGAAACATTGTTCAAAATGGTTCAGTATGGATATTGGGTTGCTTCCGATATTGAAAATAATAAAGAGTTTAGTGACTTAGAACAATACCTGAATTCCTATGCAAAGGATTTTGGCATGGAAGGAATCCACTTTGTGAAGGAATATGAAATATATGATTTAAGTCATGACTTGGAAAATAAACTTCATGAAGTTATAGATGAATATGAAGAAGGGGTTTTCAGGGATAAGCTTGCCTATCATATGGCAAGAAAAGAGTTTGCAAAGGAATCGAACCTTCAAGAGTATACTCAAGAGGAAGCATTTAAACGAATTATGGAACTCGAAGAAAAATATCACCTTCATATTGAAGAACGTGGGTTAGAGAATCTAAAGATAGAAGAATAAGGGGTGAAAGGGAGAGAGGGCATTATTTGTCCTCTCTCCTTTATTTTCGGTACTATAACTTCGAAGTGAAAATAATATGAATTCCACCACTATAATGATTTTTTTACCACATAAGCTTTTTATTCATCATGACCAAATTTTGAGCGGATTTGTTCAGCTGTGAATTCGTAAAAAGCCATTAAATCTTTTTGTGAAGCAAACCCCGCTTGAGCAGACTTTTCATTACCCCCGCCTTTACCATTATACGAGCTGAGTGTTTCTTTAAAATATTGTCCGCAATGAATGGAGGAGGACCCATTGTGCGCGAGCAGGATCTTTTGTTCCTTATATGATGCAAATAACACGAGCACTTTTTCTTTTTGAACCATTGTAGCTGTAAGAAATTGGAGTTCTTTCAATGAGCTGTCTTCGAAAATATGAGATATGAACCCATCCCCATTATTTTCAAGCAGGGAATCAGCAAGGAACTTTGCATTTTCAAGTTTGAGTTTTTCATGTGTTGCTGCTAGTTGTTTGTAGTCATCTTCTAGTTTTTCCACCCTGTTGATTATTTCTTTTCGTCCGGTATTAAATTTAGTTGATAATGCTGAAAGAACATTAAGACTATCAGAAAAATCGTTCAATGCCCTTAATCCGCATTTGAAATATAGACGTGTATGTTCTTTTTGTTTCTCCGTTTTGAGGATTTTAATTAGGCCAATCTCCCCGGTTTGTTCTACATGCGTTCCGCCACAAGGATTATACTCAATCCCTTTAATTTCAACAATACGGATATTCTCTGACACCTTTGGCATTTTGACGACAGGAAGTGCCTGTATTTGCTCTTTTGTCACAAAATATGTGAGAAGCTTGCGATTCTCATAGATATATTGATTAACCTGCTTTTCAGTAGCTATCGTATGTTCCTCGGTCCATTGGGGCGCGATTATATCAATAGTTATATTTTCCGTTCCAAGATGAAAACTGACAGTATTCGCATCAAACAGTTCCCGGCAGACAGCCGAGAGTAGATGCTGACCGCTATGCTGTTGCATATGATCGAAGCGGCGTTCCCAATTGAGTTCACAATGAACAAATTCAGAACCTGGCCTACATTCAAGCTTGTGAAGGATATTTCCATCCTCGCTTTTTGTAACGTCAAGGACAGTGATTCCTTCTATACTGCCTGTATCGGAAGGTTGACCACCTCCTTCTGGATAAAAAGCAGTTTCTTCAAGAGTGATGTAATAAAAGCCATTTTCTTCGAAAATCTGCTGGATTTTTGTATCCCATTGAGATGTCTTTGATGACGTGTAATACAATTTTCTAGTCATGAATAATTCCTTTCCCTTTCAGTTGGTCATTAAATTATAACATCGCAAGTCATTTTTATGAAAAAGCAAGGTTTGTAGATTGGCAAAGGTTTTTATGGTTAGTAGGTGTGTTAGAGTTGGACGAATCCAAGACTATTACGACGTAAAAGGTATTTCGGAACACTAGTTAAACCATACAAACCCAGTCACTTTTCAAAATTCATTATGCAAACTTTGTGGTAATGGAAAACGAGTTCAAATTTTAGTTCCTCAAACAACCATGGAAGTTGACAAGGAGCAAAAAATAAAAAACCGTAATAGGTATACAGAACAACAAAAAAATGATAAATTCAAATATGTTGGAAAAATAAATAATTGGGTACAATTGTAGGTAAAGGTAAGTTACAGGAGGATTTTTATACATGCAAAAAATTCAGGCCGGTTTGGCTGTAGAGTTAGAAGTAGAACGTAAGGCAGATTTCGGTTGGTTCTTGACGGATGGTTCGGAAGATGTCTTACTTCATCATAATGAAATGAATGAAGAAACTGAGCTTGAAATTGGTGATGAAGTAACGGTATTTATCTATCATGATAAACAAGCCAGGTTGACAGCAACAATGAAAATTCCTGAAATTCAGATCGATCAGTATGGCTGGGCAGAAGTAGTCAATGTGAAAAAGAAACTAGGGGTCTTTGTCAACATCGGCCTTTCCAAAGATATTCTGGTATCACTGGATGATCTGCCAAACATTGACCATTTATGGCCTGAAGTTGGTGATCGACTATATGTTTCCCTGAAAACCGATCGTAATGAACGGTTGTTCGGTAAACTTGCAACAGAAGATGTAATTCAAGAGATTGCTGTTAAAGCTCCTTTAAAAGGAGTCCGTAACACGACCTTGAAAGGGAATGTCTATCGTTTGCTAATGGTTGGTTCTTTCTTTGTTTCACAAGAAGGGTATCGCTGCTTTATTCACGAAAGTGAACGCAAACAGGAGCCCCGCCTAGGAGAATTAGTTGAAGGGCGTGTCATTGATAGTAAAGAAGATGGTACCCTCAATGTTTCTTTATTTCCGTTTAAGCAAGATTTAATGGAAGAAGATGCAGATGTCATCTTCACTTATTTATTGAACCGTGGTGGCGCGATGCCTTATGGCGATAAGACTCCACCTGATGATATCCAGTTCCACTTCGGATTAAGTAAGGGAGCATTCAAACGTGCTCTGGGCAAACTGATGAAAGAAGAAAAGATTTATCAGGAAGATGGATGGACCTATTCTTCAGACCGAAAATGACAAAAAGGCAGCGGGAAATTTCCGTTGCCTTTTTTATATGGATTTTATTAAAAAAACTTTTTTTTCCCTTTGTCCTCTTTTAGAATTTCTACAGCTTCTCTGAACCTCATGGAATGTACAATCTCTCTTTCCCTTAAAAATCTTAGTGAATCATTAATATCCGGGTCATCCGAGATGTCAATCAACCATTGATAGGTTGCACGGGCTTTCTCTTCAGCGGCAATATCTTCATATAAATCAGCAATAGGATCGCCTTTAGCTTGGATGTATGTGGCTGTCCATGGATCACCTGCTGCATTTTGATAGAAAAGGGCACCATCATGATTCGCATAATGTTCGCCAAGACCAGCTGCAACCATCTGCTGTGGTGTGGCGTCCTTTGTAAGCTTATAAACCATTGTGGCAATCATTTCTAAGTGAGCGAATTCTTCTGTTCCGATATCCGTAAGTAATCCGATGACTTTATCAGGTATTGTATAGCGTTGATTTAAATATCGGAGTGCGGCAGCCAACTCACCATCAGCTCCCCCATATTGTTCTATTAAATATTTTGCCAGTCTGGGGTTACAGTTGCTAACCCTTACTGGGTATTGTAGCTTTTTTTCATAAACCCACATAGATATCTCTCCTTATACTTGCCATGGCCAAGGGCCTTGGCCCCATTCCCATTTATTTTCCCCTCCAGGACTATTTCCGAATCCAAGTAATGGCCCATATTTAGGCTCGAATACTGCTTTCAATTGTTTGGAGTACAGTTGGAATTGATTGAATTGCTGCAGTGCCTGCTGGTCAGTGGGATGTGTATCTAAATAATGGGTTAGTTCGACAAGTACGAAATCTGCAGCCTGTATTTGCTCAAGCAACTGATAATATTCATCATCCAGTTTCTTATTCATTTACGTCTCCCTTTCGCGATAAGGATTATCATAAAAATCGTAAAAGAATTTCCAAAGGGTACCGTATTTGAGTGCCTCTTCTGGTGTGAACTGTTCTAGATTTGGTGGCTGGAAATTTATATACAATTGGGGAGGTGTACTGAAATACTTTCTTCCAATCGGTGGGCAGGGATCGAATTTGCTATGGAACGGTTTATAAGACTTGATTAGGGTGAAAGTCTTTGCTCGTGTCAAGTTGAAACCTCCTTTTTAAAAGGTACATCCTTAAATAATTATGCTTGGATAAAAAAAATATGACCCAAAAAGGGGGGGATCAGTTAAATACAAGCCATTATTCATTGTAATATTCAGACTATTTGTTATCGGCTCGTTATCTTACTGTGATGTTTGTCATCTATTCTTTATCTGTTTGTTCTTTGTATAGGAAATAACTATGGTAATATTGAAAACGTTAGCTTATGAAAAAGCTCACAAGGAGGTAACAACATATGAAAAAATCAATCTTATCGTTAGCGGCAGCGGCTGCAATATCCGGTGCATTCACTATTCCGGTACAAGCAGAAGATGTCAATGTGAAAGATGGAGACACATTATGGGGGATATCTCAAACATATAAAGTATCAATAGAAGATATTAAGGATTGGAACCATTTGTCTTCAGATACGATTTATTCAGGAGAAACATTACATATTTCTCAAGAAAAGCATTATAAGGTCAAGTCCGGGGACACGTTATGGGAAATTGCAGGCAAATATCATGTATCAGTAAATGACCTTAAATCTTGGAACGGTTTAAATTCAGATACAATCCATCCAAAGCAGGAACTAGTTATTAAACCTGCGACGTACAAAGATGAGGCAGCGAGCGTTAAGCCTGAACAGCCATCAGCGCCAGCTGAGCAAGCGAAACCATCAGCGCCAACTAAGCAAGCGAAACCAGCAGTACCAGCTGAGCAAACGAAACCAGCAGCACCAGCTGAGCAAGCAAAGCCAGCAGCACCAGCTGAGCAAGCAAAGCCAGCAGCACCAGCTGAAAAAGCAGAAAAAGAAAAAACAGTATCTAACAGTGAATCTACGAATCAATCAGGCATAGAAAAAGAGATTACTGTAAGAGCAACTGCATATACTGCTGATTGTCAAGGTTGTAGCGGTACTACAGCTACTGGAATCGACTTAAAAGCAAATCCGGATACAAAAGTTATATCAGTAGACCCATCAGTTATCCCACTTGGTTCAAAAGTTTATGTGGAGGGTTATGGCTACGCAACAGCGGCTGATACAGGCAGTGCCATAAAGGGAAATAAAGTAGACATCTTTATTCCAAATGAGCAGGATGCTATTAATTGGGGCGTTAAAAACGTTAAATTACAAATCTTAAACTAATTTAGTCATGTAAAACATGTTTATATATAGAAAAAGTAGGCACAGAGTTTTCAGGTGTCTACTTTTTTTGTCCTTTTGGTTCACGGAAAAAGCAGGTACAATGAAAGTAATAAATCCTTACAAGTTAAATAGGAGGAGTAGTACATTGATAGAAAAAGCACGTGATTATTTACAAAAGTATTTTGGATATGAGTCATTCCGTACCGGTCAGGAACAGATAATTGAACAAGTTTTAGGAGGAATAAATACAGCAGGAATCATGCCGACTGGCGGAGGCAAATCAATATGCTATCAGATTCCAGCTCTTCTATTGCCTGGTGTCACCCTCGTCATATCCCCACTTATTTCCTTGATGAAGGACCAAGTAGATGCCCTCGAACAAAATGGTATAGATGCCACATTACTTAACAGCTCTATTTCAGGGATAGAAGCTTCCAATAGAATGAACGATATTAAGCAGGGAAGGTACAAGCTTGTTTATGTGGCACCTGAACGATTGGAAAACCCTGCTTTTCAGAGGGAACTGGCTAATGTTGATATTTCATTGGTGGCCATTGATGAAGCTCACTGTATCTCGCAATGGGGTCATGATTTCAGACCAAGCTATTTAAAAATCAAAAACTTGTTGAAAGAAATGCCCTCAGCTCCGACCGTTCTAGCATTAACGGCGACAGCCACACCACATGTGACGAAGGACATTTGTCAGTCACTTGGAATATCTGAACAACATACAATATCAACAGGATTTGCAAGAGATAATTTGTTTTTTTCCGTCGTCAAGGAAGAGAACCGCGGACGGTTTTTAATGCGCTATATTGAAAAAAACAAAAATGAGTCGGGTATCATATATGCAGCAACAAGGAAAGAAGTCGATTCATTGTACGCCAAGCTTAATAAAGCTGGCTTCAAAACAGGCAGATATCACGCTGGTATGAATGAACAAGACCGTTCGGAACAGCAGGAGCAATTTATTCGTGATGATGTTCCTTTGATAGTAGCGACATCAGCTTTTGGAATGGGTATCGATAAGTCGAATGTTCGTTACGTCATTCATTATCAAACCCCTAAGAATATGGAGAGCTATTATCAAGAAGCAGGTCGTGCAGGTCGAGATGGTTTGGATAGCGAATGTATTCTTTTATACTCCCCTCAAGATATACAGATACAACGCTTCCTAATCGATCAATCGAACCCTTCGCAAGAGTGGCAGGCACAAGAACTGAAGAAATTGAATAGAATGAAGGATTATTGCTTTACTGAAGGTTGTTTACAAGCCTATATTCTTCAATACTTTGGAGAAGAGAATCCTGAAGATTGCGGCCACTGTGAAAACTGTACAGATAAACGTGACTCAGTTGAAGTAACGACTCAGGCACAGATGGTTCTTTCGTGTATGTTACGAATGGGTGAAAGATTTGGCAAAACGATGATTAGTCAGGTACTCACTGGTTCCCGGAATAAGAAAATTGAAGAGTTTGGCTTTCAAAAGATTTCAACTTATGGAATTATCAAAAATCAATCGGCAAAGGATGTTGCTGACTTCATTGATTTCCTGACTGCTAAACAGTATATCGAAATGACAGGCGGGCAATATCCAGTTCTTAAAGTAACCAATGCTGGACGAGAAGTGCTTTTAGGACAGAAAAAAGTCCTGCGAAAAGAAATAAAACAAGTAAGCAGCATTAGTATCGATCATGGATTGTTCGAAGAATTGAGACATTTAAGAAAAGAAATCGCAAGCAAGGAAAATGTACCGCCTTTCATTATTTTTTCCGATGCATCCTTGAAAGATATGGCAGCAAAACTGCCGAGAACAGAACAGGAATTCCTTGATGTTAAGGGTGTAGGCACTCAGAAATACGACCGCTTTGGAGCAGTGTTCTTAGAAGTGATTTCTCATTATTTACAAGCACATCCTGAAATAGAAGTGAATACAATGGTTAAAAAAGAAACAACAAAGCGAACCACGGTACCATCTCATCTAGAAAGCTACCGTTTCTATCAGGAAGGCAAATCCCTCAAAGAAATTGCGACATTAAGAGGACTGTCTTCGATCTCCATTGAAAATCATCTATTAAAGTGTGCAGAAGAACGTTTGGAGATCAAGTGGGAAGAGTTTTTCTTAGATGAGGAGTATGACCTTGTACTGGAAACAGCCAAACAATTGGATTCTGAGAAACTAAAACCATTGAAAGAGGCCCTTCCTGACCATTTTTCATACTTTATGATAAAAGCAATCATGGTAAAAGCAGGATTAAAAAACTAATAGAATAAGGTTTTTGGATAATTTTTTCATTGGATAAATAAGAATTTGATTTGATGCGTATACTAGGAATGAAAAAAGGTAAAAAACTCAGTGCCTTTAATCAGAATCTTTATATAAAAAAGAGGAGGTTGCTCATGTATTTTGGTAAAAAGAATTCAGAGGAACCAGAAATCATTATGGAAGATACAATTGTATATGCATGCGGATCAGCAGATTGTAATGGATGGATGAGGAAAGATTTTGCCTCTGAAAACTATGATTGTCCAATGTGCGGCAGTCAATTAGTTGAAGAAGTAAGGGAACTGCCAAAAATTGAAAATGAATATAATGCGTTTAAATAAAAGAGGTGAATTATTGCCTCTTTTATTTTTTATTTTATAGTATGAGTATCACGCGGTGTTCTGTTTTAGTCGCATCCTTTACATATAAAATCATATGTGGTATGATAGAGATTCAGTGTTATTAAGAGTAAACACTGGAGGGTAATTTAAAGTAACATTTTTATTAATAAAATATTTTTCATCATCTTTATGATGGAGTAGAATCAAGTTAAACACATCTAGAAAAAGAAATACGTCTAATCACCAAGTATTTTCCTCGATCCATTTTTGTTCTTCATTAACTTACTTCTATGTACCATTTATCTTTTGGAATTTAAGTTTCCCAATTGGAATTACGGACGGTTTTAATTAATAAACATGTACTTACAAGCTTTTATCTGATTCTATCAGGCACGGTCTAGGAACCGTATGGATGGGAGAGAGGCAGGGCTTTCATTGTTTTAGGTTTTGGCACTAAAATTACTCTCATGCTTGATTCGCATTCTATTCATTCGAATGAGCAGGAAGAATCATGTGAAATTGATTCTTCAATAAAGCAGTCTTGATTGCCTTAGGGAAATCAGAGACTGTGTTTCATGATTATCTGATCTATGGATACGAGGATATAAAGAATAATGGCTTTCATTTCTTCATAAGAAGTTTTACTCAATTATAATATGCATATATATGATATAATGGTTTCTGGGATACTAAAAATTCATGGTTGTGATCTCAAGTTCTTTCCACTCAATGAGTTTGAGTGTATAGAATAACAACAAATCTTAGATAAGTGAATGAGTGTTTACTCACAATTATTTAGATTAATCGCCATCTATTCTTCTTTTATCTTTATGGCTTGGGATCTGTTATGCAGGACGGAGTCAATTCAATTCTAAGGAGTGAGATACATGTATAGAAGAAATAATACGGAAGAAATCATTCCTGAAGAAACAAAGGTGTGGGAATGTACATCAGAAGATTGTAAAGGCTGGATCCGCGATAACTTTACAAGTAATGATGAGCACGTTTGTCCACTATGTGGCAGCGAAATGAAACCCGGCACTAGAATGCTTCAAGCAATCAACAATCCAAGAAACTATTAAGTCTTTATAAAAAAAGCTGAAGGGGGATTCCCCTTCAGCTTTTTTTATCTTTTTGCTTATTTAAGTAGATGTAGCAAAAAGCCAGAAAAATTAAAGATAAGGAAGATTAGTGAATATCCTTTTTCTTGAACCGGCCCCCACGAACTTCAGCAATATCTCCGACTGCAAGGAAGGCAGATGGATCAAAGCTTTTGACTATATCTTTAAGCTTTGCTTCCTCAAGGCGATTTATTACACAAAAGATAACCTTTTTATCGTCTCCCGAATAAGCACCTTCGCCAGCTAAAAAGGTCACACCTCGACCAAGCCGACTCATAATTGCATCACCGATATCTCCAAACTCATCGCTGATAATCCAAACAAATTTAGATTCATCCAAACCAGCGATAACAATATCCATCGTTTTATAAGCTACGAAATACGCTATAATCGAATACATGGCACGGTCCCATGAAAAAACAAAGCCAGCACTGCCAAGGATGAATAAATTAAAGAACATGACAATCTCTCCAACAGAAAAAGGAAGCTTCTTGCTAGCTAGAATAGCTAGAATTTCTGTTCCATCTAGAGAACCGCCATATCGAATAACCATTCCAACACCAATTCCAAGAATCATTCCGCCAAAAGCGGACGCAAGGAGGATATCTTGAGTGAAAGCTGGTACGTGGTGAAGCAATGTAGTGGTTATGGAAAGGACTAAAATCCCATATAGAGTAGATAATGCGAAGGTTTTTCCAATTTGTTTATAACCGATAAAAAAGAAAGGGAGATTCAAAACAAAAAGAAAGATACCGAGCTTCCAGCCCGTGATATAAGATAGCATAATAGATATACCTGTTATACCACCATCTATTACATTATTTGGTACTAAAAAAATCTCGAGGCCGACAGCCATTAAAACAGCACCGATTGTAATTAAAAGACCTCTTTGTAATATTTGCCTTAGTGTTAATTTTTTATGCTGGGTCTTCTTTTGCATAATTTCTGTTGTATTTGTATTTGCCAAGTCTGACATAATCATGCCCCCACTCCTTCTCTCTATATATGTACTATTTAATTATAAACCTATAGGTATAATTAAATAAAGAAATTAACATTCTTAATTAATATACTTTTTAAATAATAACCAGTGTAATTGTACATTTAAGTGTTTCATGCAATAAAAAACCGTATATGAATGCTTGTCAATTCACAAGCCCTTTCTATTTTACTCTATACAGAAGAATAGTATTTCTCATTTTACTGCATTTATTAAAAAAACTTCTCTTTTTCTTTAGAAAAATGATGAGCAGGAAGATAGTATATGTAAATAGATAGGTATTAGGAAATAAAAGTCTTTAAGGTACAACATATTTCCATTACAATATAGGAGAATAGAATGACAGAGGTGACAATGTAAACAATGGAACAATCAATAGTATCATTTAATCCTATCCTTTTTATGATTGCCGTACTGTTGGTATTTATGGCGTGTTATACAGCGTTAGATTTACTGACAACATTAATTACAATAGTAAAATACAAACGTCTTTTGTATGTAGGGAGCATTTGCTCTATGGGAGTAGCTATCTGGACGCTTAATTTTGTGGTCATTTTTACTTTTGAGAATACGGGAATGGCATCGTACAATTTTGCTTCGATAATGCTTTCATTAGCAATAGGGGTTGTTCTTGCAGGGGTAGGATTATTAGCTATTTCTTATAAACAACAGTTACTACAAATGATTTTTTGCAGTTTTATGTTTACCATGGCGATTTTGTCGAATTATATAATGGGCATGTTTGTTTTAAACAACTCTGTGCAATTTAACCCTTTGTTACTTGTTATTACACTACTCATTATTTTTAGCTTATTTTTAATCTCACTGTTAGTCTTATTTTATATAAATAAAGTAAGTCAATCTTCCCTTAAGCCAGTCAGTACACTGATTATGAGTGCGGCAATCATCGAAGGGTATTTTCTTTTTTTGAGAGTGTTTCCGGTTACTGGAGAAAAGGAGAAAAATGAATTTGTTCAACTTAGCCCGTTTATTTTATATCTAGTCAGTTTTGTTTCGTTATTTATCCTTGCCAGTTTAATTGGTTCTAGCACGATTGTTGGAAGGCGTTTGGCAAAGAGTGATAGCACAGTGAGTGATATCCGTTATGCTTTGGATCAATCTTCTATTGTAGCTATAACTGATGCAGAAGGAATCATTACATATGTTAACGAAAAATTTATAGAAATCTCACAATATGAAGAACATGAACTGATTGGAAAAAGTCATTCTATCATTAATTCGGGTTATCATCCTCAAGAGTTTTTCGCTGACCTTTGGTGCACAATCAAACAAGGAAAAACGTGGAATGGGGAAATCTGTAATCGGGCAAAAGATGGCGAGATTTATTGGGTGGATACTACAATCGTACCATTTATGAAAAAGGGAAAACCATATCAATATATTTCAATTCGTTCGGATATTTCCCGTCGAAAAAGAGCGGAAAGCGACCTAAGGGTCTCAATTAAGGAATTAGAGGATATGTATTATGCTATTAACCAATCATCCATAGTGGCGATTACCGATGAGAAAGGGATCATTGTCGATGTAAACGATAAATTCTCAGAAGTTTCCGGGTACAAGAGAAGTGAGTTAATTGGTCATACTCACCAATTGGTTAATTCCGGATATCACTCAAAGGAATTCTTCGATGATATGTGGAAGACCATTCAAAATCGTAAAGTATGGAATGGTGAAATTAGAAACAGAGCGAAAGATGGCAGTTATTATTGGGTCGATACAACAATCGTTCCATTTTACACTGTGGAAGGTAAACCATTTCAGTTTTTGGCGCTTAGGTATGATATAACGGAGCGTAAACAAACAGAAGAGATGCTTCATCGACAGGATAAACTAGCTGCAGTCGGCCAGCTTGCTGCTGGTGTCGCACATGAAATTCGGAATCCACTTACCTCGATGAAAGGGTATACTGAATACTTACAATTAGATGAAAAAGATGAAAATAGACTTGAGTATTTGGGAATTATTATGGATGAGATTAACCGTGTAAATGAGATAGTTGAAGAATTCTTAGAACTATCCAAACCGCAGTCCCTGATTTTGGAAACGAAGAATATAGTACCAATTATTCAAAATGTTTTATCTCTAACAGAGTTTGATGCACGGAAGAAGAATGTTATTCTCTTCTTTGATTGTTATCACGAGGAAATCCTAATTCGATGTGATGAGAATCGTTTAAAACAAGTCTTATTGAACTTTGTTATAAATGGGATAGAAGCAATGCCTGACGGGGGAGAAATAAAAGTCGTTACAGAACTTAAAGAAGAGAAAGTACATATCTCCATAATCGACACGGGAGTTGGTATGCCACCCGATCAGCTCAGGAGGATTGGAGAACCATTTTTCACGACGAAAAAATCCGGTAATGGGTTAGGACTTATGATTAGCTTTAAAATCATTGAAAGCCACCTAGGGCGAGTATTTGTAGAAAGCGAAGTTAACAAAGGTACAGTTTTTAATATTGTCCTTCCTATGGAAATAGTAAAGGATTTTTCCAATGATGGAATCGAAAAAGTGGGGCTTGTATAATATCTGGTATTTGATGCATGTATATGATAATTTTGAAGAAGATGACCGCATGGGGGATACTGGATTTGGAAAAACAAAAACAAGCTAATATCTTAAGTTTGAAGATTTTTTATCTTTTTTCGTTTTTTGCTGTGGGAAGTTTAACACCGCTCTTAAGTGTTTATTTAGCAAATGAGGCAGGGTTAAATGGAATTGAAATAGGTACTATTATGTCTGTCGGGCCGATAGTAATGATCGTTTTTCAGCCAATTTGGGGTATTGTCTGTGATTGGAGCGGAAAACCTGCTAAAATTCTTGCAATGACATCGTTGCTCGCTGGTTTGTTTGGCTTAGGATACTTGCTCTTCGAACCCTATTTACTTTTAGTATCAGTCGCAGTTGTATTGGCAATCTTTCAAAGTGCCATTATACCGGTTTCAGATAGTATTACCCTTCAATATACAACAAGAATCAAATCGAATTATGGAAAAATACGTTTATTCGGTTCGCTTGGTTTTGGTGTGGCTGTTTTTGTAATGGGAAAGTTATCGGAATCATTTATTGGTCCTTCTGTTATATTTTACGCCTTTTTTATCGGCCTATTAATTGCGGCACTTCTAGCTTTACGCTTGCCTGAAGAGCCTCCTCAAGTAAAGGCAAAACTTTTCAGTGGGATGAAAGAACTGTTAACAATGAAACGTTTCCTAATCTTTCTTGCTGTAACATTTCTAATCTTCGGCCCTAACCTTGCTAATAATGTCTATTATGGCCTATTTGTTGAGGCAAGGGGCGGGACATATACAGGAATTGGTATTGCATTCCTGCTAGCTGTATTGTCGGAAATACCATTTATGAGAATGGCAGGCAGCTGGATAAATAAATTAGGCCTGCTGCCAATCACATTATTAGCTGGAATTGCTTCGTTGGTTCGTTGGTTGTTTTATTTTACGGAACCAAGTTTGGCAATAGTATATGTGACTTCCATGATCCAAGGTTTTTCACTGGGGTTATTCATTCCTGCAGCTTTACAATATATTAGAGAAGTCGTCCCACCTCATATAACAGTTACTGCAGTAACGCTTTATTCTGCAATAGGTAATGGGTTAGGTAACTGGTTCAGTACCTTTAGCGGCGGAATAATCTTGGATAAATCAGGGATTTATATGGTGTACTTATTTTACAGTTTGCTCACACTTATGGGGATGCTTCTAACAGTGTGGCTCATGAGGCTTGAGAAAGTACCTGGAAGAATGAAAACTATTTTTTGGAAATAATTTTGTTCAGCATGAAGGTGTATTTTATATATTGTTTTGTTTATTAAATAGACCTATTCGTTATAGCGAATAGGTCTATTTTCAGTGGAAATATTTTATTGCAAAAAGGTTTAGTATTTTACTGAAAATCCCATAGAGATTATTAATGTATAATTGTGTATTTGATTCAGCGTCTGATGTAGCTAAGAAAAATAAAAAAAGTATTAAAAAGATAAAGAAATTAGTTCTTATCGTTAATTTTATTTTTAAAGAAAAAGTAAATCTGGGGACAAAAGAAGTTAGGTGTTGCGTTGGCCACTGCTCATTTTTCACCTCTTGCTGCAGTTCCTATAGGGCTAACTTCAGTGCCTGGCATAATATTTTCGAACACTTGCTTACAACGTATTTGTCAAAAAGAGCAGAATTACGGTGTGGTGATTTCCTCTGTTTTTGTAATGAGACCCATTCAGTTTTTTATTTTTGGAAATAATATGTTTTAATGGAAGGAAGAGAATGTATGGAAGGATGAGTGTTATTGAGCCAAACCAAAGTGCTCGCTGTTACCGTTGTATCAGTAGTTATCGGACTGTTTTTTTTATTTTGTCTTGGATGGGCGATAATTGATTATTATGGAAAAAAGGCTTCTGATATAGGTTTAAATGAAACAAACCCCATTGAAAAGAACCTCCCCGAAGACTTTACAGTAGTTGCATTAGGGGATTCGTTGACGCGCGGAACTGGTGATGAAACAGGGAAGGGCTATGTCGGCCTTGTCGTGGAAGATTTGGAAAGTAAATATAATAGCAAACCGCTTATTCATAATCTTGGGATTAATGGACAAGTGTCTCAAGAATTGGTGCAGCAGGTGAAACAAACGGAAGTGAAACGCCAATTGCATACAGCTGATGTTATTTTAATTACTATTGGCGGGAACGATTTATTTCAACAAGGCCAAACCCTGTTTGATTATGATCTTACTGCGACTTCTGAGTTACAAGAGAATTATCTGGAAAACTTGAATACCATTTTTAAAGAAATCAATAATGTCAATGATAAGGCAGCCATTTTATTGATTGGCTTATATAATCCATTCATAGAGTTGGATGAAGATTTTGATACAAACCGAATTGTCCGGGACTGGAATAATGAAACCGCTGAAGTGGTGGCTCTTTATAAAAATGCTATTTTTGTTCCTACATTTGATTTGTTTCAATTGTCGGTCAATGACTATTTGTATTCAGACAAATTTCATCCAAACAAGGCAGGATATCGTTTAATTGCTGATAGGGTTGCTCCTTTAATACAATGGGAGGATGAGAAATAATGAGTAATGTGACATTGTCTGTTAAGGGCCTGAAAAAAAGGATTGGTAAACGGGAAATTATTAAGGGAATAGATTTTGAGTTAAATGAAGGAGAGGTTTTTGGTTTTCTTGGACCGAATGGAGCTGGAAAAACGACGACGATTCGCATGTTGGTCGGTTTGATAAAGCCAACTTCAGGATCCATTCAAATATGTGGGTATGATGTGCGCCAGGACTTCACGAAAGCGATGCAACATCTGGGATGTATAGTTGAAAATCCAGAGCTATATCCTTTTTTGAACGGCTGGGATAACTTGCTTCATTTTGCACGAATGCTACCTGATGTTGAAGAGTCAAGGATCAATGAGGTAGTGGAACTCGTCGGTCTACAATCGAGAATTTACGATAAAGTGAAAACCTATTCCTTAGGTATGAGGCAGCGTCTAGGGATAGCTCAGGCAATGCTGAACCGTCCAAAGGTATTGGTCTTGGATGAACCAACTAACGGCCTAGATCCTGCTGGAATTCGTGAAATGCGCCAATTCATTAGAAAGCTTGCGGAAGAAGAAGGGATGAGTGTTCTGGTTTCTTCCCACTTATTAAGTGAAATCCAGCTCCTATGTGACCGGGTGGCCATCATTAAAAGTGGAGAGATTATTCAAACCGATACGGTGGAAAGTTTATTAACCACTCAAGAGCGGTTAATTTGGCGGGTGTGGCCTTTAGAAAAGGGAAAAGAAATTCTTAGCAGTTTTACGGAAATTACCGTAGATCAGGACAATATCATTACAGCTTTTAATGAACATGAAACGCCTAAGTGGAATGCTGCACTTAACGAAGCTGGTGTAAAGGTGTATGAAATGAATCGTAAGCTTCCGGGATTGGAAGAGTTATTTTTACAAATAACTGGTGGCGGAGGTGCTGGTATTGAATAACCTGATCCAAAATGAAATGATGAAGCTTCTGGCAAAGAAACGGTTAGTCATCATTGGTATCATTGTGGGTGTTTTAGTGCTGATGTTTACATATGCGCAATACAAACAAGTGAAAGAGCAACAGGAGAAGTTAGGTACGGATGATTGGCGTGCAGCTCTTCAGCAGCAAATCATTGATACCCAAAATCGGTTAGGATCAAACAGGATGCTAGATGAGTGGCGTGAACAGCTCCAGGTAAGTTTAAAACAGCAGCAATATTACCTAGATCATGACATTAACCCTTCAGAACCAGGGGCCACGACATTTACGCGTATGTTTTTAGAAAATGCTATTGATTTGTTCATCCCACTGCTGGTCATGATTGTAGCAAGCGATATGGTTTCTTTCGAAAACAGTCAGGGCACGATTAAACTACTGCTTACAAGACCAGTGAATCGCTGGAAAATACTAATGAGCAAATATGTGACATTATTATTGTCCGTTTCTATTATCGTGGCTATGACAGCGTTATTGTCATATTTTTTATCGGGACTTGTTTTTGGGTATCATGGATGGGAAGCCCCTGTAATAACCGGTTTTGGATTGAATGGCAGCGATGTGGATGTCAGTCAGGTTAGAATAGTTGAGCAATGGAGATTTCTATTAATGGATATGGGGCTTGTCTGGCTGGTAGCAGTAGTTGTAGGGACTCTCTCTTTCATGTTATCGGTTTTAGTTCGAAGTACACCTGCGGGTATGGGCATAATGCTTGCGGCACTCATATCAGGGGCTATTTTGAACAATATGGTGTCGTCATGGGAATCGGCGAAGTACTTCTTTATGGTAAATTTAAAATTAACCACTTATGTTAGCGGAACAGCACCACCTATTGAGGGAATGACCTTATTATCCTCCGTCATTACTCTTTTAGTCTGGTGGGCGCTTGCTTTGATTGTTTCTTTTGCAGTATTTACCAGAAGGGATGTTTATTAAGTAAGGACAGCTTTGTAAAAATCAAGGCTGTCTTTTATTTTTTTTTACAGGGTATCCTTTTAAGTAGATAAAATGGATGATCTTCATTTGAATGAAAAATTCCTTCCAATGACTTCAGTTTCCAGTGAGAAGTTAAAATTGTTAAAGATGATATTTATTGTCTCCGATTCAAATTGTTAATATTATTTTTGTAGGCTCCCCAAAAGATGAAAATAGCTAGACCGGATTATGGTAAGTATGTGAATTGAATGCTATTGGGGTTTTGAATAATATCTTTTAAATTGTCAACAATAATCAAGCAACTATTGCTAAATGGAGGGGTTTCTATGACTACACTAAGAGAAATTATGACAACAGACGTGGACTGTTGCACTGTGGAAGATAATATATATGAAGCAGCAGTCAAAATGAAGGATGCTGATGTTGGAGTCATTCCTGTATTGGAGAATAACCATTTAATTGGTGTCATTACAGACAGGGATATCGTTATCCGTTGTGTTGCCGAGAAAAAGCCGAATTCAACTAGAATAACCGATGTTATTTCCACGGATCTTGTAACAGGCACCCCTGATATGTCCGTAGAAGAAGCAGAGGATTTAATGGGGAATGAACAAATCAGAAGGCTCCCTATAGTTGAAAATGACAAGCTGGTCGGAGTTGTAGCATTAGGTGATCTTGCTGTACACCATCAGACAAATTCAATTGCGGGAAATGCTTTAAGTTCAATTTCCGAGGACAGAGATCAAATTCAACACTAAAAACAAAACTCTGTTAGCTTTTGCTAACAGAGTTTTGTTTTTAAAAATATTTATTGAACCAACCTTTGATTTCTTCAACATGTTGAAGACGCATCTTTGGAGAACCGCTTCGCGATACTTCATGGGTTTCTCCTGGAAATGAAACGAGTTGAGCTTCTTTCTTTTGTCGTTTTAAAGCAACAAAAAATTGTTCGCTCTGTTCAATTGGGCATCGATGATCCTTTTCGCCATGCAGTAAAAGCAAAGGGGTATTCACATTAGAGACATACTTTAAGGGCGAGTGTTGCCACAATTTATCCGCCGAGTCAAAAATATCACCCTCAATTTCCCACTCCGTAAAATAATAGCCAATGTCGCTTACGCCATAAAAGCTTAGCCAATTACTGATGCAGCGCTGAGTCACAGCTGCCTTGAAACGATTCGTATGACCGACAATCCAGTTTGTCATGAACCCTCCGTAACTGCCGCCGGATACTCCTAATTTTTCATGGTCTATAAAATCATAGGTCGCTAAAGTATAGTCTACAGCGGCCATTAAGTCCTTATAATCCATTCCTCCATAATCTCCTCGACATGCATTAACAAAGTCCTGACCGTATCCCACACTCCCACGTGGGTTGGTGAATAAGACAGTATAACCTTCATTAGCCAATGTCTGGAATTCGTGAACGTAACTATTAGCATACATCATATGTGGCCCGCCATGGATTTCTAAAATGAGTGGATACTTTTGGTTGTCTTTAAATTCGGTCGGTCTCATAATCCAGCCGTGGATGGTAAGCCCATCAACAGATGGAAAAGAAATAGGTTCAGGTTGTGATAAATATTTATGCTGTAAAAATTCATCATTTACAAAACTGATTTGTGCTTTTTCTCCATTCGTAAGGTTATAAACAAAAAGGTCACCGGGATGAACAGGTGTACTGATGGCGACAATGGCACGGTGACTTTCAGGATCTATGGTTAGACCGTATATATGCTGTGGGTCAAGGATTGATGGATACATGGCTCCTTCAATCGATCCATAATAAACTCCGGTATTTCCATAATCGCTTATTAAAAAATAAAAGCCTTGGCTATCGTTTGTCCATAAAATTCCTGGGTCTACTGCCCCAATTTGGAAATCGCCGATTGCAGAATCTCCTATTTGAACGTCCCATCCTTCCGTCAGGCACTGTATGGTTTGATCAAACATAGAGTATAGCCAAATTTTTGAAAAGGTAGCCCCGGCAAACTCTTTGTTATGACCAATGAAGGAGAGATACTGACCATTTGGAGACCACTTCGGATCTTTAAAAAAACCAGAACTGCCCGTTATTTTCTTTGAAGATTTTGTTTCAAGATCCATGATAAAAATATCGCTGAAAAGATCGTCATCGCTTTTTTCAGCTTCTCCGCATATGTAAGCAATCTTCTTCCCGTCAGGAGACCAGGCATTTGGGCGATAATCGATGTTATTTTTTGTTAGCAAGATGGTTTCGTCTTTTTCTATATCTACTATAACAAGCTGTTGATATAGCTGATCAAAATAGCCTCTGCCATCCCATTTATACTTAAGTTGGTCATAGCGCTGAACTTCTTTGGACAGGTCCTTTTCTTCTTCCACAGTAAAAAGGGCTTCACCCTCCTTTAACCCGGTTGAAAGTAACAGCTTTGTAGAGCACGGGGACCAAATCGGATTTGTTGCTCCGTTGATAAAATGGGTTATTTGTTGAGATTCCCCGCCAACGGTAGAGATTAAATGGACTTGTTTTTTTCCTGACCGGTCTGATATAAAGGCTATATTCTTTCCATCTGGGGACCAGCATGGAGATGTGTCTCGGTTTTCTCCAAATGTCCATTGCTGTGTTTCATTCGTAATCAAGCTGAACATATACAAGTTGGAAACGTATTTTTCTGTTTTTTCATCAATTCTTGTTTGAACATAAACCGCCATGCTACCATCAGGTGATAACTTTGGATCGGTCGCTGATTTCAAGTGGAATAAGTCTTTTGCTGCTATTCCTATTTTGTTCATGCTTTTCACCCTTTCATGTTTCTCATAGTTATGTATTTCGCTAAAGAGAAATATAAACCCTTTAGTAAATATTTAACTCTTAAGTATTATTTATTGAGAAACGAAGGATTTGAAAAAATCCGACCTTTTTATAATGGACGGATTGATCAAGATATATGGATAAATAAATTGTTAATAGGTTGTTTCCTTGATTAATTAGACTTGTGTTGTGTATGTGGACGGTGAGGCGGAATTTGGAAATTGTGTTCTTCCATCATTTTATAATGCTTTTCAAAGTGTGAAAACATTTTATCGGCTTCTTCCTTGGAAAGTGCCCCGAACTCTACGTATTTTTCAATTAATTTCTTTTTGTCCGCCAGAATCTGCTGTTGGATTTTTGCGAGTTCTGCCTTTTGGGCATCGGTGAATTGTACGCTTTCTGGTTTATCAGATTTTTGAGTATCCATTGCTGAAGCCGGGTGATTCAAACTTAACAAGAATAGAGAACAAACGGCAAAACAAATGACTAAAAACTTTTTCATGAATAAACGTCTCCTTTGTTATTTGTCTTATTAAAGCTGTGGAACCTATTTAAAAAACTTACTATTGTGCCTTCTAGTAGGTTTCTCAGCTGCAGGAAGAATTACTTTATACCTTTTTATCTTTTACAGCATTAACAGATATATGTAATATTTTTCTGTTCATTCGCTAGATGGTTTGTAAGTGGCAGAAATGGGTAATGTAAATTTAAGGTTGAAACTTTTGCAGGAACTCATCATCACGGAAGTGAAATTTATGGAGTCAGATGATGAATATGACTGAGAAGAAAGGAAGATTATAATGTTTTGGACGATAATAGGGGCATTAATATTAATATGGGTACTTGGTTTAGTGTTTAAAGTGGCCGCGGGCTTTATTCATATATTGCTTATCATAGCGGTCATTCTTATACTTGTTAAGGTTTTTCAAGGGAGAAGACGAGTGTAGATTTACTTGCGATTCGATGGTCATACGCAATAGCATTTATAAGTGTACAAATACAAAGAGCGCCCTCGCATATAGGGCGCATTTTTGAGTTTTCTATAAGTTAACTTGCTTTAATCCATATAAGGAGGTGGCTCACCCATCAGTCTTTTGTGTATCCATATTGCTGCCTGAGTCCCGTCTCCCATGGAAATGGTGACTTGTTCGGAATGGGCAACAAGGTCGCCACCAGCCCAGACACCGTTAATATTAGTTTCTTTTGTACGTGGATGGATAACGACGTGATTACTATCATTTACCTTCACACCTAATTGCAAGGCAAGATTATTATTCAGTTTGTTACCTTTAAAAGCGGTGAATGCCTTTTCAGTTTCAATTATTTTCCCATTTACTAATTGAATCGCTGTCAACTGTTGTTTAGCATCAATAATTGCTTCTTGTACTTCTTCTTCGTATACAGGAATCTTATTTTCCTCCAGCTTTTTTCTATACTTATCATCAATTTTTGATTTTAAGTGATTTACGTAAACGATATCTTTTGACCAATATAATAGAGTAAGGGCCATACCTGCACCCGCATTTCCCCCGCCGAGAACCACCGTTTGCTTATTCATAATTTCATAACCATCGCAGTCGGGGCAAATATAGGTGGATGTTCCAAGAGTGGGATAGAGGTTTTTAATCGGAGGGATGTTATCGGTAATGCCTGTTCCGAGAAAAATTGTTTTTGCTTGGTATTCCAGGCTATTCGCTGTACGAATGAAAAACTTGTCCTGTCTTTTTTCCAGTAATGTCACAGAATCATTAAAGAATTCGACACCGAATTTTTCTGCGTGCTGTCTGCCGAGACGTCTTAATCGGCTGCCGCTCACTCCGTCTGGCCATCCAAGTATATTATGGTAAGCCTTAGCTATTGTAGATCGGCCGTGTGCAGAATCAATTACGATAATATCATGTTTATATCTACCGAGCTGAATGGCTGCTTGGATACCGGCGATTCCCCCGCCAATAATAATGCAGTCTGCTTGCTTCATAAATTCACCGCCCATAATTTTAGGAATAAACCTAGTTTTATTCTTTCTGTAAAAAATATACCACCAGACATAGATCGGTAAACTATTGGAAGACATAAAAAGAGGATGATCGCCATTTGCGACCTTCCTCTTTTTCTTGCATATGCTATTGATTCTGTATTGGTTCGAGCCATTCTTGTGCCCAGTGTTGAATTTCAGTCATTACGGGCGCAAGAGCTTTGCCTTTTTCTGTTAAAGAATATTCAATCCTGACAGGTGTCTCTGGATAAACGTCTCTTTTTACAATACCTTCAAATTCCAAGTCCTTTAAACGTTCAGAAAGAATCCTGCCACTGATTGGGAAGGCAGATTCAATATTACAAAACCGTTGAGGGCCAGTAAGCAATTGATTGACAATCAATCCAGTCCAACGTTTACTCAAGATTTGCATGCCTTTTTCAAATCGCGGACAAAGTGTCGTATTATTCATCATATCACCCCATTATTATATATTATAATGCATTTACCGCTTCTGTAACAACTTTACCGAATATTATTTAGTTACTAGAGACGTTTTAGTATAAAAAATATATTAGCTTACTTAAGGTATAATATAAGATGTTAGAAAAATTTTCGCCTCGAAAATGCCACATTTTAAAAGAAATGATCATTCAAAAAGAAGTTCCTTTAGAGATAAAATGAGAAATGTGGTACTTTATTAGTGAACTAAAAGTTTGTGTAAATGGAAGGATTCGTGGGATAGATGAGTGATTTACTGCAAGAGGCCGTATCCTTTATCAGGAAATGCTATTCAGAATTAGTAAAAACAGAAGAAGAAACGAATAGTAGAATTGAACATATTAAAAAGGAAATTATAGATACAGGTAGATATGAACATACATTAGAAGAATTAGAACATGGTGCTAAATTAGCATGGCGTAATAGCAATCGCTGCATTGGTCGCTTTTTTTGGGAGTCGTTGAGAGTGATTGATAAAAGGATGCTTCAAAGCGAAGAAGTTATTTCATCCGCTCTTTTTGAACATATTGGTTACGCTACGAATAATGGAAACATCAGACCTGTGATTACGATTTTCAAACAAAAAGATGATGAAAAAAAGGTGGATATTTGGAATCACCAGCTTATCCGCTACGCAGGGTATGAAACAGAACATGGTGTTATTGGAGATCCAAGTTCAGTAGAATTTACGAAGCAATGCCAAGCATTAGGGTGGGAAGGGAAATTTGGATCTTTCGATGTTTTACCACTTGTAGTCCAGTTGGACGGAGAAGAACCGAAACTTTATGAAATTCCTAAAGAGCTAGTTAAAGAAGTTCCAATCAGCCATCCTGAATTTTCCTGGTTCACAGATCTTGAGATTAAATGGTATGCAGTTCCAATCATTTCAGGCATGAGACTTGAAATCGGCGGTATTACATATACTGCTGCACCATTTAATGGCTGGTATATGGGGACGGAGATTGGTGCGAGAAACCTTGCAGATGAGGATCGCTACAATATGCTTCCCAAAATAGGCGAGAAGATGGGTTTGAATATTAAACGAGAATCTAATCTATGGAAAGATCGAGCCTTGATTGAATTAAATGAAGCGGTCCTTTATTCCTTTAAAAAATATGGCGTTAGCATTGTGGATCACCATACAGCCGCTAAACAGTTCAAGAAATTTGAGGAAAGAGAATCCTCTTGTAACCGAAAAGTAACGGGGGATTGGACATGGTTAATTCCCCCAGTATCACCAGCTACGACACACGTTTTTCATAAACCGTATAACAATGAAATAATAAAGCCGAATTTCTTTTATCAAAAGCCTCCATATAATTAGAGGTTTACGTTAACTTACACTGGGTATATTTATATTAATCCAACGTAAGGAGGAAGGTAATGATGGCATTAGGAAGAAACGTAGTATTGCTAGGAGTCGGAGTTGCCGGAGTCTCGTTTTTATCAACAAAAACGAACAGAGGAAAAGTGAAGGATATATGGTCCAATGCAAAAGATAAGACTATGAGCTTATGGCAAAAAAAACATTCAGATTTGGATCCTTTAATTGAAAAGGCAGGTCACCCGGATCCATATGATCATGAAGATAATAAAATGGTTGACGAAGGCGCTATGTACAGTGTGAACTACTATAATAATGCGAAGCATGGATAATTAAGTGAAGAATCGCTTGGGGATGTCCCCAAGCGATTTTTTTATGATATTATTCTTTGGCATATTTATAAAATTTCTTGCTTTTAAAAGTTAATAATCAGAAAATTCTAAATTTATATTAGGTAGTTTCAAGGTGGGAAATTCGTTATTGTGCTTTATTGGAATAAGGATTAAGATAAAAGAATCGAAAGGAAGTGGATACAAGTGAGCAGCAGTTCTTATGATCCTGAACCCAGAAAGCAAGAGGAAGCCAATATGATGCTAGACGTCGAGACTGTTATTCTTCCTGAGTATCTGCTCGAAGAAGGTAAATAGTGCTTTCTCTATAGAAGAGGAGGTCAACTAAATGATTGAAATCTACAAGACGAATGAAAACCGTATTCTGAATAAAACCGGGGAAATGACAAAAGGTTCTTGGGTGAACATTGTTACACCGACAGAAGCCGAAATTGAATATATATGTACGACTTTGCAATTACCGATTAATTTCATGAAAGATCCGCTAGATGATGAGGAACGGCCACGAATCGAAAAAGAAGATGATAATGTGTTAATTATCGTCGATTTTCCTTATTTGACTCAAGACGAAGCGAACCTGCCTATCTATGAAACGATTCCCATTGGGATGATCTTTACCAAAGACTGTTTTATTACAGTATCATTAAAAGAGACTCCTATATTAACAAACTTTAAAAACAATAAAATCAAAGGGTTTTTTACAAACAAGAAGACAAGGTTTGCCTTGCAATTATTATTTGAAATTTCATCTTATTATTTACGTTATTTAAAACAAATTAACAAGATGACTAATGAAGCGGAACGTGAATTGCACCAGTCAATGAAAAACAAAGAACTATATACATTCTTAGCATTGGAAAAAAGCCTGGTTTATTTTACGACATCATTGAAATCTAATAGGGTTGTTCTTGATAAAATTCTCCGTTTTAATTATTTGAAAATGTATGAGGAAGATAAAGATTTACTAGAGGACGTAATTATCGAAAATGCACAAGCTATTGAAATGGCAGAAGTGTATCTATCGATTCTTAGCGGGATGATGGATGCGTTCGCTTCCATTATATCCAATAATGTTAATAATGCTATGAAGTTCCTAACATCAGTTACGATTATATTAACACTCCCAACCATGGTGGCGAGTTTTTACGGAATGAATGTAGAACTCCCGTTTGAACATAGTTCGTTTGCATTTATCTTTACTTTATTAATTGCTATTACTTTAGCGGGTACAACAGCATTTATTTTTTGGAAAAAGAAATATTTTTAAGGTTAACCGGCTTACAAGTAAGCCGGTTTTGTTATGATTCCTCAAAATATTCTTCAAAGCCTTCACTGCTTATTCTATCGGTATAGGGGTTCTTATCCGTTACATTCTTTGTATCTAAATTTGTTTTAATGACTAGTCTGGGGCTTTGTGATGATTGCGCAATGATACGGTCATTTAAATCCTTAAAATCTGGTAACTCCTTATTGCCGGGATTGTTTGGTTCCAAAAAAATCACCTCCACTTGTATCTTTGGAAAAAATGATGCAATGTATTCATGAATATGCTCGTTGATGGAAATCATAAAAGAACAAGAGGAGGAGATTATGATGACTACATGGAATGAGCAGGCAGCTCCTGATAATAATTTAAAGGCAACTGATATAAAACCAGAAAGAGCTGTAAAAGCAAAATCGAAAACAATGATCATTGATGAAGATCAATTGAATGATGTGAAAATTCAACAGGAAATCATGAAACAGAATATATAATAACAAAATGGGCCTAGTTTTAGGCCCATTTTGTTATTATGAACGTTTCTGCTTTTTTTGTGATGAGGATTGGGTAAAGGAACCAGTTTCTTTCGTTGTTGTACCTTGTCCCTCTATTTGTGAAGAACCTAAACGAGTTTGCGATGCGTCTTTTTTATTTTTTCCATTCATATTTATCACCTCGACATTACTTTTCCTATTTCCTTTGCATCCTATACATATATTGAAGGTAAAAAGGACAGCTTAGCAAGTAGAGGAGGTGTGTGTTGATGTCAAAAATCGGTGTTGAAGAATCATTAACGAATATTCAGGAAGCACTTCGTGAAAAAGGTTTTGATGTTGTAGAGATTAAACAAGAAGCTGACGCAAAAAACTTGGACTGTTGTGTGGTAACAGGTTTGGAAACTAATGTGATGGGAATAATCGATACTTCATCTAAAGCTTCTATCATAGAGGCAAATGGTTTATCGGCTGATGAAGTGTGCCGCGAGGTTGAAAATAAAATTAACTCTATTCAATAGTACAAAAAGTGCCTAACCCTCTATAGGGTTAGGCACTTCTTCTGTTCAGGGCTGAGCTATGGAAATAGTAGCGATTAATTCAACTTCTACATTGCCTTTGATGGCTCGGGAAATCATACAACTTGATTCCGCTTTTACTGCAAGTTTCCGGGCTTTTTCTGCCTCCTTTTCCGATGTAATGGATGCTAATACGAGAGTTGGCCGATGAATGATTTTCTTGTAAGTGAATACACCATTCGTAACATCCACTAAGGCTTCTGATTGCATAGTCAAACTGACCTTTTCAATTTTACTTCGCTCTAACATGGCAGCAAAGGTAATGATATAGCAAGTCGAAGCTGCTCCGAGCAGCATTTCATCCGGATTAGTTCCAATCCCAGGTCCTTCCATTTCGGTTGGCACGCTTATTTGGGTCTGAAGATTCCCCGATTGAATCGTGCCGATATCATTTCTTCCGCCTGGCCATTCCGCGCTTAAATGAAAGTGATGCATCGTCATATCTAAAACCTCCTTAATATTCTTTTAGTGTAAACGAATAAACAGGGTATGTATTCGATTTTGCTCGTAAATCAGGAAGTAATCTCATACATATTGAATTCATATGGAAAGCAAAAATTAATAAAGCTAGTGAAACAAAAAGGCAGAGGCATTAGGCTATTTTAAGCACCATAATGGATAGGCTTTTCTATAATAATATAAATCGCTTTATAAAAAGATAGATATTTCATTACGGGAGGGTTGATAAGTTGACAACATTAAGTAATATGTTCGATTTAACGAATAAAACGGCTATTATTACCGGAGGCGGTAGAGGGCTAGGCAAACAGATAGCTTTGGCGCTGGCAGAGGCAGGAGCTAATATTGTTATTGCCTCACGCAATCTTTCTGTATGTAAAGAGGTTTGTGATCACCTACAATCATTAGGAATTAAAGCGATCGCCTTTGAATGTGATATTACCAATAAGAGTGACATCGAACATGTTGTAAAAGAAACTGTTTCTCAATTCGGTGCCATTGATATTCTTGTCAATAATAGCGGTACATCTTGGTCAGGCCCGCTATTGGATGTTCCTGAGGATAAATGGGAGAAAGTGTTGAAGGTAAATGTTACGGGTACGTTCTTGTTTTCGCAAGCTGTAGCAAAGGTCATGTTACAGCAAAAGGCCGGTAAAATCATTAATATTGCATCTGTGTCGGGTCTTGGCGGTTCGATACCTGAAGTATTGGATACCATTGCTTATAACACAAGTAAGGGCGCTGTGATAACAATGACTAAGGATCTAGGGGTTAAACTTGCTAGACACGGGATTCAAGTCAACGCGATAGCACCAGGCTTTTTCCCGACTAAAATCACAAAAAAAATCCTTGAAGAATCCAACTTTGACATCGTAGGTCAAACTCCGGCTGGCCGGTTTGGTAATGAAGAGGATTTAAAAGGAGCCGCCGTTTTTTTAGCCTCGAAAGCGTCCGATTATTTGGTTGGACATGTTTTAATCGTTGACGGAGGTATAGCAGCATTAGCATAATCCGAGAAGAGAGGAACGATATATATGGCAGAAAAATCAGATTTATATAAAGAGCTAAAAGTGTTTGGCAAACAAAAAGAGCAACAGTTGAATAGTAAAATTCAGGAGTTAATAAATAATAGGGAGTTAATAGAATCAGTTAGTAGAAGTTCACAAATGCAGGTTCCAGAGATAATAAAGATGCAGGAGGCCTCAGAAAGAAGGTCCATTATCATGAATTATCCCACAAAAAAAGATGTAGCCAATATTGCGAAATTAGTCCTCCAGCTCGAAGAAAAAATTGACAAATTAGAAGAGCTACTTTCCACTGTAATTCCACAAAGGGATGGGTTTCTTAGAAGTCAACCTTCTTTGAGTGATTTAGGGGTCGTTTATTCATTAGGTAGTAAAAAAATGAACTCAAGAGAGGAATCTAATAAAAAGGAAGTTAGTAAAAAAATGAACTCAAGAGGGGAATCTAACAAAAAGGAAGAGAATAGAAAAAGGATTTTAGATTTAATAAACCAATTACAAGATTTAAAGTTTGTTGGACAGGGGAATAGAAATGTCTAAACGAAAAGTGCCAAAAAATCAACCTGAATCGATTTCTAAATGGAAACATTTTTCGGATATTCCCAATCAGCCTATGCCGGAAATGGGATTAACACCAAAAATTTCGGTGTGGAAAAAAAATAAATCTACACTTTGGTATTATCCGGCGGTAAAAAAAAAATATAACGTGCCGGTTTTTCTAATTTATTCACTCATCAATACCCCGTTAATTCTCGATTTAGCTCCAGGTAATAGTTTAATAGAAGCTTTTGTAAATGAAGGGTTTGAAGTGTATTTGCTTGATTTTGGAAGTCCAGGCTATGAAGATGGGGACATCTCGATTGATGATTATATCGTCGATTACATTCAAAAAGGAGTCCAGCGCGCATTGCGACACTCCGGAGCGTCAGAGATAACTGTGATGGGTTTTTGTCTTGGAGGTACAATAGCTGCTATGTATGCGGCTATTGCAGACGAGCCTGTTAAGAATTTAATTCTCTCCGTTACACCTATAGATTTTAGTGCCTCCCAATCTTTTGATCAATGGCAAGCTGCAATAAAAGATGGTACCGCAGATTTTGACGAGACGATTGACATTTTTAAAACGATCCCAGCTAGTGAGGTTAAATATGGAATCCGCTTGATCACATCACCTATCTATATATCACCCTATCTGTCTTTATTAAATCAAGCTGATGATGAAGAATATGTTCAACATTGGCGTCGATTCAATGCGTGGACAAATGGACACGTGCCTTTAGCTGGAGCGACTGCAAAACAGATAGGTCAAGATCTTGTGATAAACAATCGTTTGGTTAAGGGGAGTTTAAGAATCAGAGGAAAAAAAGCTAGGCTATCCAATATTGACGCTAGTGTATTAGTATCAGCAAATGAAAATGACCGTCTGGTACCGCAGGAAATGATTAATCCGGTTATGAAGCATTTGACTTGTAAGGATAAGACGTACATTCTCCTACCAAGTGGACATGCTTCCAAGGAGTATGTGAGTGGACTCCCACTTTACCTTAAGGAATGGCTTCCGAAGCGATCCTCTCCAATAAATAATTAACAGTTTTTGAAGGGAGATGTATGATGTACGTGGTAAATGAATATGAAAATTTTAAAATTATGCCAATTATAGGTTATTTAGGGTTTGCACCTGTAGTATTCACAAGATTTTTTGGAACAATTCCAGATTATATCGGTTGAAAATAGTAGGGCTGGCTCGGAAGTTGAGCCAGCCCTACTACTTTATGAGTTATATTTTTACTCGATCTTCAAGTGGGGAGAAGGTTTTATCACCTGGATAGGCAGTGGGTTTTCCAAATGGCATCGGTGCAGTCAGCTTCCAATTCTGATGAATGTTCAATGTCTTGCTCATTTCGACACCAATTTAGGGATTATAGTGCTGAAGGTCTGCTCTGAACCCTTTAATTTCTAAGGCTGTCCAAACGACAAACTGAAAAATACCTGACGATTAGTTGGACCAAATCGGGAAGTTTTCAGCATACAATTTAAATGGCTCTTGAAGACCTTTAATAAAAGCCTGATAATCAACAAATAAAAACTTACCATATCCATTTTCATTTTCTCTACTGATTGTCTGAAATTTTTTTTATAATAAGTAGAAATAAATGGTCGTATTTTTTTCATAGTATTTTCTATAAGTGAAAGGCAAGAATGGTTGACAAAAATATCACTCTAGTTTATCTTTAAATCAAGATATTTGGATTAAAAGTATTGTTCTTTATGCTGATACCTCGAAGTCGAGATATTAATCACAGGTTAATTTATCTCTCTAAAGGGGAGATATATATAGAAAGGAGTGGTGTAGATGGAATTAAAAGGATTGCATCACGTTTCGGCGATTACGGCTAGAGCGGGTGGGAATTTTGATTTCTACACGAAAACGTTAGGGTTTCGATTAATCAAAAAAACGGTGAATCAGGATGATATTCGTGTGTATCACTTATTTTACGGAGACGAGGCAGGTTCTCCGGGGACAGAACTAACGTTTTTTGAAATACCTCAAGCTGCCCGTACACATGAGGGGAACAATAGTATTTCAGAAATTGCTCTAAGAGTGAAAGATAATAAAGCGCTGGATTTTTGGAAAAAACGGTTTGTAGAATATAATGTTGAGCACGGCGAAGTAACGACTCGTTTTCAACGACAGGTACTTGCATTTAAAGATCCAGAAGGGCAGAGACTACTACTGGTTTCCGATCAGGATAATAAAGGCGTTCACGGAGGAGTGCCATGGGATAAGAGCCCGGTACCGAAGGAATTTTCTATCCTTGGATTAGGACCAGTTAAGCTTACAGTTCCTAATATTGAACCGACTGAAAGAGTACTTACTGAGGTGTTGGGGTTCAGGAAATCAGGCGCTTATTCATCATCTATAAGGGGTCAAAGCAAGATTATCGTTTATGAGACAGGCAAAGGTGGAACTGGTGCAGAAATTCATATTGAAGAGCGGAATGACTTGCCGCGTGAACGACTAGGAAGGGGAGGCGTACACCATGTTGCCTTTCGTGTCGATAACGAAGAAGAACTGAGAAAATGGATAGCAAAATTAAATGAATCAAGTTTAATAAACTCTGGGTTTATTGACCGTTTTTACTTTCGTTCCCTCTATTTTAGGGAACCAAATGGTATATTGTTTGAACTAGCAACAGACGGACCTGGTTTTGCAACGGATGAAGAAGAGCAATACCTAGGAGAGTCTTTGGCCTTGCCACCCTTTTTAGAATCAAAAAGAGCGGATATAGAGGCGAATTTAAAACCACTAAATACAAAATCTACATTTTAATTGAATTGAAAGGTGGTTGACACCATGCGAAAGCAGACAAAAGGAATTCATCATATAACCGCCATAGTAGGTAATCCGCAAGAGAATGTGGATTTCTATGCAGGGGTATTGGGAATGCGAATGGTGAAAAAAACTGTGAATTTTGATGATCCAGGTACCTATCATTTATATTTCGGAGATGAATCAGGTTCACCTGGCTCCATCATCACTTTCTTTCCGTGGCCTGATGCATACCAAGGAAGAATTGGTTCCGGACAAGTAGGGATTACGACATATGTCGTTCCAGAAGGATCTATTGAATTCTGGGAACTACGTTTATCCAAATTTAATATTGAATTCGAGAAAGCCACCCGTTTCGGAGAGGAATATCTCGAATTTAACGATCCTCATGGTTTGCACCTTGAACTTGTCGCTCGTAAAGAGGGTAAAAATAGCGAGTGGTCATTTGGCGGTGTGCCTGCTGATAAGGCGGTCAAAGGGTTCGGTGGCGCGATATTATTGACGGCAAAACCGGACAAAACGATGAAATTATTAGAAGAAGTGATGGGATTGAAGAGAATTGCAGAAGAAGGGGACTTTATTCGCTTCAAATCCAATTCAGACATCGGGAATTTGATTGATATCAAAAAAACTATTATGCCAATTGGGAAAATAGGAGTAGGGACAGTACATCATCTCGCATGGCGTGCGAATGATTTTGATGATCATAAGGATTGGAGAGAGCATATCGGAAGCTTTGGCTATGGAGTGACACCTTTTACGGACCGTCAATATTTCGATGCCATTTATTTCCGTGAAGAAGGCGGCATTCTTTTTGAAGTTGCCACAGATCCACCCGGATTTGCTCACGATGAATCGAAGGAAACAATGGGAAGTAAATTAATGCTGCCACAATGGTTGGAAGAAAAGCGAGAAATTATGGAAAAAACGTTACTTCCGGCTGTACCAAGGGTTCTTAAGGAGGATATATAATGTTAATGAAACATATTTTTGAAAAAGGAAGTAATCCAGGAGCTCCGTTACTTTTGCTTTTGCATGGTACAGGGGGAACGGAAACAGACCTTTTACCATTAGTAGAAATGGTTTCACCAGGTTCATCCGTATTGAGTGTGCGCGGAAATGTTCTTGAAAACGGTATGCCACGTTTTTTTCGAAGGTTGGCTGAGGGTATTTTTGATGAAGAGGATTTGATTTTTCGTACAAAAGAGCTTAATGACTTCTTGGATATAGCAGCCGAAAAGTACGATTTTGACCGTGAGAATGTGGTAGCATTAGGTTATTCTAATGGTGCTAATATCGCTGCAAGTTTGATGTTTCATTTTGAAGGGGCATTAAAAGGGGCAATTCTTCACCATCCAATGGTTCCTAGACGAGGGATGACTTTGCCGTCACTTTCCGATGTACCTATCTTTATTGCCGCTGGGAAAAACGATCCGATTTGCCCGGCTCAAGAAACGGGTGAACTTTTGCAACTCTTACAGCAAGCAGGTGCGACAGTCGACATTCACTGGGAAAATCACGGACATCAGTTAACACGATCAGAGGTCGAAGCAGCTAGTTCATGGTTTCAAAAACATTTATTTAAAGATTGAAAGAGGGAGAGAAGATGATTTCAGTAAATCCTGAAGGTCTAAGTGAACGGGAAAATTATAAATTTTTGACTGGAAGTATTATTCCAAGACCCGTAGCCCTTGTTACCACACAATCTGAAACTGGAGTATTCAATATAGCGCCGTTTAGTTTTTTTAATATAGTCAGTTCTAATCCTCCAATGATTTCAGTATCCGTTCAAAGGAAAAAAGGAGTGTCAAAAGATACTGCACGAAATGCGATTGAAACCGGTGAATTTGTTGTTCACATCACTGATGAAGACAATGTTGTAGATGCAAATCAAACTGCAGCAGAACTCCCAGCTGAGGAAAGTGAATTAAGGCTAACTAATTTCACGACGACGGCTAGTGATAAGGTTGCGGTTCCTGGGTTACGAGAAGCGAAGGTACGCCTTGAATGCAAACTTGAACGGGCTATACCATTAGCAGGTTCATCAGATAAACCAGGTTGTGATTTGTTGATAGGGAAAGTAGTGTGCTACCATATCAAGCAAGACATCTATCACAATGGTCGAATTGACCAAAATGGACTCAAACCGGTAGCCCGGTTAGCTGGTCATACGTATACTAAACTAGGCGAGTTATTTGATCTTGAACGTCCTTAAAAATCACATTTGGATAAAACAAATGGCGACATCTTTTTTAGATGTCGCCATTGCAGTTTGTAGACAAAAGGGGTCCGGAATTAAAACATTCCGAACCCCTTTTGAAATTCCCTTTGAATTTTGCTCAAGATTAAGAGATTGGGCCTCTACGAGCCCACTTTATTAAGCCATTCTTGGACCTTGCCATGTCCAATTGGCTATCTTCTTTAAATTCATGGCAGCGAAAGTAAGCATCGCCTGCATCGACAATTTTTTAAGTCCCCTTAAAGTAGTCCAACGCATACCATGCTTTTCTTTTGCATCTGCGAATACACGCTCTATTGTTTCTTTACGTTTCGCATATATAGGTTTTACATCCTTGTGATGACGCAGATGATCTGCTTCTTCCATATAATTTTGCCAGATATGGCGTGTCACCACTTTTTGATGGTCTTTGCTTACTGTACACTGTGATAAAAATGAGCATGTCGCACAAGTGTGTTTGGGTGATTTGTACTCGCGATAGCCCTCTTTATTTGTTGTTGAGTACTTTAAAATCTCGCCCGATGGGCAGAGATAACAATCAAAATGTTCATCGTAAACATAGTCATGCTTGCGAAAGAACCCTTCTTTTGTTCGTGGACGTGTATAGGGTAAAGCTGGTGTGATTTCTTTCCCAAAAAGGTAGCTTGTAATGGCTGGTGTTTTGTAAGCTGCATCTGCGGCAACAGCTTCAGGTTTTCCAACTTTCTCAATCACTTGTTCAACAAGAGGCTCTAAGATATGACTATCATGCGTATTTCCCGGTGTTACAATCGTCCCCAGCACAAAACCGTTGCGGTCCGCAGCCGCATGAAATGAATAGGCAAACTGTTTTGTTCGTTCATCTTTTACATAGTAGCCACTCTCAGGGTCAGTTGTACTTTCTTTAATTTCTTTGGTTTCTTCTTTATCAAATTTATCCGGTGGAAAAGGCTTCTTTCCATTGTTTTCACGATCTTGATTTATTTCTTCTTGAAGGCGTCCTTGATATGCTCGTGTTTCCTTACGAACGATTTTCTTTTCGAATTTTCGCTTATTCGCACTGGCTTTCACATGTGTTGAATCAACGAATACGTGCTCTGCACTTATTAACTTTCTTTCTGAAGCTGTCATTAAGATACGATAAAAAATCCGTTCAAACAGGTCTGTATCTTTAAAGCGACGCTCATAATTTTTCCCGAACGTTGAGAAGTGAGGTACTTTATCATGGAAACCGTAACCTAAAAACCAACGGTAAGCCATATTCGTTTCAACTTCTTCAATCGTTTTACGCATCGAACGAATACCGAAGGTATATTGAATGAATGTCAATTTAACTAAAATAACTGGATCAATACTTGGGCGCCCTATCTCTGAATACATATCTTTCACCAAGTCATAAATGAAAGTGAAGTCAATGGCTCCCTCAATTTTACGAACCAAATGGTTCGCTGGCACCAGTTGATCCAAAGTGATCATTTCAAGTTGATCTCGCTGAATAGAATTATGTTTCGAAAGCATCGTCATCACCTCAAGTTTTAATACTTCTATATTAAAACAAAAAGGACTGTAGGCAAAAGTGGTTATATCTAATTGTTAAAACAAAGTTGATTGGAACGGAAGGTGCGAGACTCCTGCGGGAAATGCGTGTCCAAGGGAGACCCCACAGGCGCAAAGGCGCCGAGGAGGCTCCCTGACCGCCCGCGGAAAGCGAGTGCCTGGAGTGGAAATCAACGTCGAATTTTTACACCCCTCAAAAAAACTGTAGACAAACTCGATTTTCATCGAGTTTGTCTACAGTCTGAAATGGCGACATCTTTTTTAGATGTCGCCATTGTTCTTACTGTTATTTTTTAAGATAAAGACTTTATTCATGTAGTTACATGTATTTTTTGTTTGTCCCTTAGTGGGGTAAGTAGACCCTTAATGCCTAATGCCGACAGGAGTATGCTGAATGCAAGTGCATTTATCTTTTGGTATAGCAAGTAACCCTGTTAAATCAACATTTTTATTTTAGGTTCCATGTATCTTTTGACGTATCATCTGTCATTGCAGTCCTTCTTTTTAAATGGTCAAAATTGCAAGCGATATTGAGAAATTTGTTTCGGACTCTTTTCTAATATCAGGTCTAACCTAAAAGCTGCAATGAATACATTAAAAAGATGTAAGTAAAATGATTAAGGGGGAACTCAGTTGTCAGAAGGATTACATAGTATCATCTTACCCGTTTCAATTGAAAATGTATGGGGGTTTGTCAGTGTCATTGATCTATGGGCGCCTCTGGTCCCAGGATATATTAGTCATGAGATAATAAATGATGAGACACTCGTATGGGAGTTTAAAAGCGATTTGGGATTAATGAAAAAGAAAATTAAACTTGAAGTTGATATATTAGAATGGAACGAACCTAATAAGGTAACATTTAACCTTCGGGGATTAAATGAAAAATTTGATGGATATGGTTACTTTTTTGCTGAACAGATCGGGAAAGGACAGACTAAGATGACTGGTTGTCTTGCGATAATGGCTAAAGGAGCTAAAGCGCCGATTGTAAATGCGTTGTTAAAATCCTACGTTCCCCAAATGACTGTTGAATTTTCAGAGGCTATTGCACAAAATCTCCTTGTACAAAAATAGAGTATTTACCTATCGAATAAGGGTTATTTGAGATAAATACTTGACAAGTATACCTGAGAGGTATGTATTATGAATTGTAAGGCGATAAGATTATTTTTTTACATTCATTCCATATGGGACTAAACGTGGATGATATGCCTGATAAGAATAATAAGTTACAAGGGATAGGAGGTCAACCTCACACATGGAATATGAAAAGCAAATGAAAAATAGAGTTAAACGAATTGAAGGACAGCTTCGTGGGATTTTGAAAATGATGGAAGAAAATAAAGACTGTAGAGATGTCGTAACACAGTTATCTGCCACTCGATCTGCAATCGACCGTACAATTGGTGTAATTGTGAGCTCCAATCTTGTAGAATGTGTCCGGGAAGCTAATGAGACAGGTGAAAAGAACCCTGAAGAACTTGTTAAAGAGGCAGTTAATTTATTAGTGAAAAGCCGATAAAATAAATGAGTTAAATACAATGTATCCTGTATATTGCAATGAAAGTTTGTATAAGAAGATTAAAAGTCACCCTGGCAGTTATGGATGTTTTAAGGGTTGGTTCGAAAATACTTAAATAGAGATAGGCCCCTACAGGAAGGGGCCTATTTTTGCGAATTTTTGTTTTCTTTTTTCTAATAGGCAAATCCTTTGATATAAAGAATTTGCATGTTATCCTTAAAGGGATAAAAATTGAGTGAGGGTATGCTATGGAATTTACGCATGTTACATCGGTTTTGTTAGGCCTCGTTATTATTCTTAATATTCTATTTGCAACGATTGTTATATTTTTTGAAAGAAGAGAAGCCAGCACGACCTGGGCTTGGTTATTGGTGTTATATTTTTTACCTGTAGTCGGTTTTATTTTATATCTTCTTTTTGGAACAAGTTTGAGGCACGCTCACTTATTCCAATGGGAGGATAAGAAAAAAATTGGGATTGAAGAAATCCTTGATAAACAGATGGAAGAGCTTTCTACGGATCACTTTCCTTTTCGAAATACCTCTTCGAGCAATTACCGTGATTTGATTTATATGCACCTTCGAAATAATGATGCAGTTCTGACGGAAGATAATCATGTCGATATTTTTTCGGATGGAAGAAAGAAGTTTGAACAGCTTTTTAAAGATATCGAAGAGGCAGAAAACCATATACATATACAATATTATATTATTCAAAGAGACGGTCTCGGAAAACGGTTCATTGAGGCTTTGACGAAAAAAGCAAATGAAGGTGTCAAAGTCCGCCTGCTTTATGATGAATTAGGGTCAAGGGGAATGACAAAAAGTTTTTTCAAGGACTTTAGGCAGGCAGGCGGCAGAGTGGAAGCATTTTTTCCATCCAAGTTAAAATTTATTAATTTACGTTTGAATTTCCGTAATCATCGAAAGCTCGTCATCATAGATGGAAAAGTAGGGTATGTTGGGGGCTTTAATGTCGGAGATGAATATTTGGGGCTTAATCCAAAGTTCGGTTATTGGCGTGATACACACCTTAGAATAAAGGGATCGGCGGTCAAAGCCATTCAAACTCGTTTTATTCTTGATTGGAATCAGGCTTCAAAAAATCATGATATTATTTATCAGCCACATTATTTTCCTAATTTGAAGCCTCAGGGTAATATTGATTTGCAAATTGTGACAAGTGGTCCTGATTCTGAATGGGAACAAATAAAAAATGGCTATATTAAATTAATTTCTTCAGCAAAGAAATCGATTCTGATTCAAACACCTTACTTTATACCGGATGCTAGTTTATTGGATGCACTCCGGATTGCCAGCTTGTCAGGGCTGGATGTGAAAATCATGATTCCAAATAAACCTGATCATCTTTTCGTTTATTGGGCAACAACCTTTAATGCAGGGCAGTTATTAAGAGCGGGGGCTAAGGTATACATCTATGATAACGGTTTTATACATGCGAAAATGATTGTTGTGGACGAAGAGGTCTCTTCGGTCGGTACTGCTAACATTGATGTCCGGAGTTTTAAATTGAATTTTGAAGTCAATGCCTTTATTTATGATGAAGGAATGGCCGAAACGCTGACGAAAAATTTTTATAATGATGTAGAAGTTTGTAGACAACTAACAATTGAAGAGTTTGAAAAACGTTCAAAGTGGATTCGTTTTAAAGAGTCCATAGCAAGGCTGTTATCACCCATTTTATAATTTTTATTCGGAGCAGCCAAACATTATACGGGCTGCTTCTTTTGGTACAATAAATAATAATCAATGAAAGGGAGGAATTGTGGTGAAGACTTTTATAATCACAGGAGCTTCGAGAGGATTAGGTGCAGCTATTGCTAAGCAATGCTTGAAGAAGAGTGACCATTGTATTTTATTATCCCGTACAGCTCATCCTGAAATGGTGGAAATAGCTGCTCAATCCGGAACAAAACTTACTTTTATTTCCGTTGATTTAATTGAAATTGAGCAGCTTACTTCGTTAGTCAATAAGATTCTTGAAGAGGTCGATGAAAAAAGCGAGATTTACTTTGTTAATAATGCTGGTGTAATTGAACCAATCAAGCCGGTAGGAAATCTGGGACAGGAAAGTTTGGAAACCAGCATGCGAGTAAATTTTATGGCACCAGTAGTATTAGCAGATGCATTCGTTAAACGAACAAAGCATTGGGACCGAAAGAAGGTTATGGTCAACATTTCTTCAGGAGCAGCGAAAAATCCCTATCATGGCTGGGCTGCCTACTGTAGTACAAAGGCGGGACTTGAAATGTTCACCCGTGTTGCAGGATTGGAACAGGATAAGGCGCCTTTCCCTATGACTCTCATATCTTTTTCACCAGGTGTAATGGACACAGGGATGCAAGAAACAATTCGTTCAGCTAATGAACAGGACTTTTCCGACAGGGAAAAATTTCATAACTATAAAGAAAAAGGCACTCTAAGAAGCCCAGAATTCGTTGCGGAAAAACTATTGGAGCTACTCGAAGTGGATGAGTTGGAAAATGGAAAGTTTTACGATATTAAAAGTTTACTTTGAGGTATAGAAGAAAAGCTGGGATGGAAACTTAGCAAATAGTATTAAAGGTAAGAGGTTGTCCTTTTGGACAGCCTCTTTTCATTTTAAACAGTGATGATAATATATTTTTCTCTTTGTACACTTCTCTCATTTTGACAAGGTTCTATCTATGTAAACCAATTTTCTTTGCTTCATATGCTTTTCGAAGTACATTTCATAAAGAGCGTAAGTAGTTTGCAGCCAGATCAATAGAAATGGTTTTGTTGACATTTTGATAATTCCTTTAAATTAGCCTCCTATGACTGTTTTTTTGCGTCATGTATAAAAGTGCTGGGAGACTGGAATATTGTAAGTTTTATTTACAGATCAATCAGTATAGATTAATAACATGGCGGACTCTGAGTGTCAATATATTCAGAATATGCAACACGATGAAAATTTGATAATTCGTTCTATATAAATACCCGAATAACATACACTTTTTCGAGGGAGTGGGAGGGTTTTGAATGACGATCGTTATTGTGAAAAAAGGTGCTAGCCTATGGGAAATTGCTAAAATGAATAAGGTTGACCCATCGAGGATAGTCGAAGTTAACGGATTGGAATCAACAGCACTGGTTCCGGGTCTGGCGTTGTATATCCCGGATGACAAAGTGGTGAATCGAACGTATCTTATAAAAAATGGTGATACGCTCTCTGAAATTGCCCGACGTTTTGGAACAAGTATAGCGGCCATCATGAAAGCAAATCCAGGGCTTGTTGCAAGCTCACTTAAGGTCGACACGGAAATTTTGATTCCGTCTCCTTATAAAAATCAATTGATCACGCTTGGGTTTGCCTTCCCAACTTCAGGTGGAGTAGTGTTTAAAACGCTTGAGGAGAATGGTGATAAGTTATCCTATTTAGCAATTGTAGCTTATTCCTTTACCAAGGAAGGCTATGCATTCGTTGATGGTGATGATCTCCCTCTTATCGCGAAATGCGAACAGACCGGGGTGACGCCACTATTGATGATCCGGAATTTTCAAGACGGTGATTTTGATGCTGACTTGGCGGGTGAAGTTCTCACTAGTTCGATTTACAGAGGGAATTTGATTAATAGTATGCTGAATATCGTAAGGGAGAAAGGCTATGGGGGGGTCAGTATGGACATCGAATTCATCCCTCCTGCAAGACGGTCTGATTATGTGCTTTTTTTAAAAGAATTAAAAGAGGGGTTGAACGAACTAATTCTTCATGTTAACGTACATGCAAAAACTTCAGATAATCCTGACAATCGAATTGTAGGCGGTCATGATTATCGGGGAATTGGAGAGGTAGCCGACCTTGTTGCCGTGATGACAATTGATTTTGGGTATCCAACGGGCCCACCCGAACCAATTTCTCCACTTTGGTGGATGGTCGAGGTTCTTCGTTACGCTTTAACGAATATCCCTGCGTATAAATTGCAGTCGGCATTTCCTATGTATGGATACGATTGGATTGTACCAAGCAATGAGACGAAGGCATTATCAGCGCAAAATGCACAAAATCTTGCCATTGCGACTGGCTCGGAAATCTCTTTCGACACGTCAGCGGCATCACCTACCTATTCTTATAGAAAAGAAAACTTGGATCATGTCGTTTGGTTTGAAGATATCCGTTCGATAAGCGCAAAATATGAAGTGATTGATTCCTATGAACTGATAGGTGCCACCTATTGGCAGATTGGTTTGGAATTTCCGCAGAATTGGGCGTATATGGAACAGAATATTATAATTATAAAATAGAATGTTTTGGTGTAAGTAATGAGCATTAAAAAGAGAATATCGATCAACCGTGCAATTTTGGATCGTTCTGTAGGCATGCTGTTAACGGGTCCAAGCAAGTTCCTACCGAGGAAAAATATGAGGACAGGACAGCCAATCATGATCAACACAGCCTTGGGTGTCATAAAAAGGGAAAGGAGCTACGAAATGAAAGCTCCTTTCAAATACAGAAACAAATGGAGGTACAGTTACACAGACAAGAAGGCTTGCAGTGAGGATTTTATATTTCTTTCCCTTGAAAGTCCTTCCTTTTCCAAATCGCATAAAGAAAGGCAATGAATATTAAAATTGAAGAGAATTGGAAAGTTGTTTTGACACCGTATGTTTCCGTTATATAGCCTAGAAGCAGAACGGAACTTGCAAAGGTAAGATTGATAACAGCTCCCCAAACCGCATATATTTTTGCTAATGTTTTTTCCGATGCTTGATCTTGGATAAGCTTGGTGTAAAATACATCCCGAATTTGTTCTGGGAGGCCGTACAGACATGCTAGCAGCAAAGCAATTGCTGGATTAGTGTTGGCACCGAATAGCAGTGTCAGTAGGGCACTGAGAAATAGTCCGAAAACAATGAAAAAGCAGATATATCTTTCTAGTAACTTTGCAAAACGGATGACAAGCAATCCACTAACAATCATGCCGATAAAGTAGCTTGTGTTAATATACCCCCACCATTGCTCTCCTAGTTTTAAGTTCTGTTCGACATATACATATATAATAGCAGCGATCCAGACGCTAGATGCTAAAGTTGTTATAAAATCAAGGGAGATGAGTGTACGGATAGTTGGTTTTTTTCGGATCGCCACCCATCCGGATTTAATCGAATCCCGACTTGATGAAAGAATGGTTTCTGCTGTTTGTTCAGTGATTTCAATTTTTATGGTACAGATTGTTGAAACGGCATAAAGTATAACTGTCATCCAAATAATAAAGCTACTGCTGGTGGATATTAATAAAACAGAACCAAGTGGCCACCCTGAGACAAAGATTGTCTGGGTGATTACATTCAAAAAACCATTTGCCCTTATCAATTCTTCTTTTGGAACTAATTGAGGAGTCAAAGCTGCACTTACCGGGGCAGCTACTCCATCTAATAATGAAATCATGGCGATAAAGATTAGAGCTACCACAGCAAAAGCTTGATTAAAATTAGTTATATAGATTCCTAGTATAATGAGTAAGATAGTTTTCCACAATTGAGATAGTACAAGGATTCGTTTTAAAGTAAATCTGTCAATAATGAGAGGTGCAAGTAAACTGCTGATAAACCGAAAAATCGTTGTTGTGAACGGAAGCAAGCTCAAATAAAGAGCCGATCCTGTTAAGGCATATATAAGTGAAATCAACCCGACTACATAAAATATATCTCCAAGATTAGCAAACGCCTGACCAATCCAAAGGTGGCGAAACGATTTGTTCTTCATGATTACCATCCTTTTGAATGAATAATGTTATATGGTATTAGAATGGATTTTTAAAATTACACTGGATTCACTCCTTAAAAATAATAGGTTTATGAGCCGGGTTAGTGGCTGTTTAATATAGATAATTTTACCATAATTTTAGCTTCGTAATCCGAAATACTTGAATATTAATGAATATGGAATTATACTCCTTTATATATGTTTAAAAGGAGAATAATTTGATGATTCGACGTTTTGCTTCATATTACCTGCCACATAAGCGGTTATTCATTATTGATTTCTTCAGTGCAGTGGTTGTTGCTGTGCTTGAACTTGCTTTTCCGCTAGCTGTTCAATGGTTTATAGATACACTGTTGCCGGGTGACGATTGGTCGGCAATTGTTTCTGTGAGTGCGGGCTTATTACTTCTCTATATAATTAGTACATTCTTGCAGTTTATCGTAGGTTACTGGGGGCATAAACTGGGGATTAATATCGAAACTGATATGCGCGAAGAGCTATTTGAACATGTTCAAAAACAGTCTTTTAGATTTTTCGATAACACAAAAACTGGCCATATCATGAGCCGAATCACGAATGATTTGTTTGATATCGGAGAACTAGCACACCATGGTCCCGAAGATTTATTCATTGCTATTATGACCTTTATTGGAGCTTTTTGGATTATGTTGACGATCAATGTGAAGTTGGCGCTCATATCCGTTTGTATATTGCCATTCCTTGTTTTGCTAATTGTTATAAGTAATTTAAAGATGAATAAAGCATGGAAGCAAATGTACAAAGAAGTTGCAGATGTTAATGCACGTGTGGAAGACAGCGTCTCAGGTGTTAGGGTCGTTCAGTCTTTTACTAATGAAACATATGAAATGGAACGATTTTCGACGAATAATCGCAGATTCCGTAAGGCGAAGTTACTTGGATATAAGGTAATGTCCTTCAGCTTATCAGGCATTTACATGATGACAAGGTTTATGACACTCGCAGTGTTAGTAATGGGTGCTTGGCTTACTTTTCATGGACAGCTCTCATATGGGGAACTAGTCGCGTTTGTCTTATATGTGAACGTTTTATTTAAGCCAATCGATAAAATCAGTGCGTTGATGGAACTATATCCGAAAGGGATGGCTGGATTTAAGCGTTTTACTGAACTTCTGGATATAGAGCCAGATGTCGAGGATAAAAAGAATGCATTTGCCGTTAATGCTCTTTTAGGTGATATTTCTTTTAATGATGTCACTTTTAATTATGAAGACAAAAAAACTGTTTTAAAAGGCATTGATTTGAATATCAAAGCTGGTGAAACCATTGCTTTTGTAGGTCCATCCGGAGCTGGAAAAACGACTATCTGTTCGTTAATCCCTAGATTCTATGATGTTATTTCCGGTTCAATTTCTATTGATGGAATTGATATTCGAGAGATGACAAAAAAATCACTACGGTCACAAATAGGCATAGTCCAGCAAGATGTGTTTCTTTTTACAGGAACATTAAAAGAGAATATCTCATACGGATTGCTTAATGCAACGCATGAACAAATTCAAGAAGCAGCAAGAAAAGCCCATCTAGAGGCTTTCATTGAAGGATTACCAGAAGGATATGAAACTCAAATAGGTGAGCGAGGTTTAAAGTTATCGGGAGGACAGAAACAAAGAATTGCAATCGCCAGGATGTTCTTAAAAAATCCGCCGATATTAATTCTCGATGAGGCAACATCTGCGCTTGATACTGAAACCGAAAGAATCATCCAGCAGGCACTTACCGAACTTGCTGAAAATAGAACTACACTCATTATCGCCCACCGATTAGCAACGATTCGAAACGCCGACAAAATTATTGTTGTTACAGAAGAAGGAATTGCTGAAGAGGGCCGCCATGAAGACTTACTTAAGCAAGGTGGTATCTTTGCTAATCTGCATAAATTACAATTTCAAAAATAATAGTGATCTAAAGCTACATGTCCATTCATTGAGGATATGTAGCTTTTTTAATTTATTTGAATTATTCCTCAGTTATTGAAGTAATTTTAATTAATGATAACAAAGTTGCGGGAAAAAAGTTTGCAAGGGAATTATAAATTTTTACTATATAAACATGTAGGGGTGCGTTAATTGGTTACGGATATCATTAAAAGAATGGAAGATTTCATGAATGAAATGGAGGGAAAATGGGGGGCAATGGATAAAGAGTTTGATAAAGTACAATTTCAGGAGGATATCTCAAAAAGGTTCCAAACAACTTTATACACCCTTAAGGACTCACTTTTTATGCAAGAGCAAATCGAAATTGAAAAATGGAAGAATCATGTGCAGAAACAATTGGAAGGATAGCTTGCTCAAGTATCAAGATTTATTTAAAGAAGAATCTCCCGCAAGTAAAAAAAGCATCAGTAATCTCTTTGAATAAAAGGGGTTACTGATGCTTTTTGATTTGCTTTATAGGCCTAAGATTAAGGCCATATCGAAAGTGACGGAAACTTCATCAAGTTGCTGAGCATTATTGCATACCTGAAAGAGAAACTGACTTTTCGATATTAGTGCTTAAAAACGGAACGTATCATGCGTTAAGTAACCGGAACCCTGAATTCAGAAGGCAAGATTAACTATTAAAATGGCTCCATCAAAAATCCGGCGATTAAGCATGAGAGCTATCGTAAAATATAAAAAGTTCAAGAAAACTCCGTCCATGTCAGATTCATTGGAATAGTGCGAAGGAAGGTGAAGTTAAGTACCTCCGAATGTCACCATAATGAAAAATAAAAGAATGGATTGATAAATCGTAACTTGCTAACAGGTATAGGAATACTTTTTTATAGAATCGATAAGGCTAGGAGGATGCCGATAATCCCCGATAGCTCTATATATTATGAAAAATTATCATAATGTCAATCTCCGCCAAAATTAACTCGGGGGGAGGTCCGAATGCGAGAATAATTACCAGACATACCCTATAGTAACCCATTACCTCTCCAAGACGTTTAGGTCGAAAGAGGTTTAAACGATTGTCGAAACATGTGTTCTGGATGTTCCCCAGCCTACATTCTGAAGGTACCAAAACTTTATCTTTTTAGAAACATGTGATTCTGCTAGAGAATTGATTGATGCTATGGACAACAAAAATAACATCAAGAAGGTTTCTGTTAAAGAGAGTAGGAAAGAGCGACTTTAATGTCGACTAATCAATGTCTTAAGAAATCTTAAAAATATCCTAATATAGAAAAAATGAAACTTCTATTCATTCTTCAAATGGTTTAAATATTTATTGTTTAATTAATTTAGTGAAATTTCCAGAATGTTGTTATTCCACTTGTGAGTAAAAATCTTTGTGCTTGGGCTCAGTTGAAATAACTTCCTCCACCGAACCGAAAATGACAGATAGGGCAACAGAATTATGCTTTTGTTTCCTTGAGGACATCGGGAGGAGATGTTTAAATATAGACTGGAAAGAAGAGTATCTATTGTATTTTGTTAAGTTGTTAAAAAATTCAAAAAATGGTTTGACAAGGATAAAAACAGAAGCTTATAATCAACGTAAGTTCTAATTTTGAAAACTGAGTTTTACATTATAGAACAAATTTAATCTATATTTTAATACTGAAGAAAAACTTAGGTCTAAAAATTGTATAAATAATGGGTAAACAGATATTTATTGATAAACAATCTTCCTTGCTCCGGTTAAAACAAAACGGAGTTTTATATTATAAAACAAGATTCTGTGAAACTAACAAGAAATAGTAAGGGGAAGTTCTTAATATCAGTCTATAATGATAACGCTTACAAAAACTATAGGGGGTGTTTTAAATGAAAAAAAGAAAGTTTTATGGATTTGCCACAAGCGTAACTCTTGCTGGGGTATTACTTGTTTCAGGATGTGGAAGTGAGGGAGAAAAGACTAGCGGTGGGATTGAAAAGAAAACCATTAAAGTTGCACATTATTTTGCTGAAGATCATCCTCAAAATATTGCATTAAAAGAAAAATTCAAAACACAGGTTGAAAAGGAAAGCAATGGAGAATTAGAGGTCCAAATTTATGCTAACAGTACATTAGGAGCGGAAAAAGAATTTTATGATGGTGTCAGAAACGGAACAATCGAAATGGGTATCCCAGGTCTAATAATGCAGGCTGACATTCCTAAAATGGGGGTTCCTGAATGGCCATTCCTATTTAGAGATTTCGAACATGTAAAATCGGTACTGAATGGCCCGATCGGTGAAGAATTGACAGCTGACCTAAATCCAAAACATGGAGTAACACCACTAGCATGGAGTGCAAATGGATTTAGAATGTTTTCGAGCAATCGTACGATAGAAAGTATGGATGACTTTGATGGTCTTCGACTTAGAATGCCCAACATTCCAAACTACATAAAACTAGGTGAATCGCTCGGAACAAACGTTAGTCCACTGCCTATTTCTGAAGTATTTACTGCTCTTGAACAAAAGGTAGTAGATGCTCAAGAAAACCCTATTGCTACTCTTAGATCCTCAGGATGGAATGAAGTACAAAGTGATGTACTAGAATCAAAGCATATGTTTAGCCCTAATATTTACATTATTAATAGCAAATTCTTTAACGGTTTGACTAAGGAACAACAAAAGATTATTGAAACAGCAGCAAAAGAAGCAGCAGCATATGAGTTTGAATTACTGGAACAAAGCTATGAAGATGATAAAAAATTCCTCCAGGATAATGGAATCAAATTTACTACGCCTGACGAAAGATTTACCCAAGAAATGGTAGAGGCGTCTCAACCCGTATATGATGAAGTCTTTGCAGAAAATGATTGGGCAAAAGAGCTAGTTGGAAAAATTAAAGCAGAATAAAGCAAGGTCATAGGAAGGGGGAGATGTAAAGATGAGTAAAATATCCAGAATATTAGAAAATACTTTGAACATTGTTATGGCTGCTGCATTAGCGATCATGGTTGTTCTCGTCTTTGGCAATGTAGTTCTTCGATATTTCTTTAATTCAGGTATCACTTGGTCAGAAGAAATGTCAAGGTACCTTTTTATCTGGCTGACGTTCCTCGGTGCCATTGGTGCTTATAAAAACAAAGAACACTTGGGTGTTGACATGGTCATTAAAAGGCTTCCAAATAAGATGAAAAAAGTGGTGCTCGTTATTAGTGATTTGATGATATTGTTTGTCCTTCTCCTTGTCCTGGATGGTAGCTGGAAAATGACTTTGATTAACATTGATAGTACAGCGCCTGCTACTGGTATGCCATTAGCATTTGTATATGGGACAGGTATCCTTGTTAGTGTTTCCATGGGTTTATTGATCATTAACAATTTATATAGGATCTTTTTCAATAAGATTAAGGACGAAGAATTAGTCAGTATTAGTGAGTCTGAAGAGCTAATCTCTCTCCATGGTGATGAATTTATAACAGAAGGAATTATAGAAGGGAAGGAGGAGAAACAAGGATGATAGGTGTATTTGTCGGATCTTTACTAGGAGCAATGTCTTTGGGAATGCCTATTGCTTTTGCCTTACTCGTAAGTAGCGTAGTGTTAATGTACGCTCTTGGTATTTTTGACAGTCAAATCATCGCGCAAAACTTAATCAGTGGTGCTGATAATTTCCCACTCATGGCGATTCCGTTCTTTATGTTGGCGGGGGAGGCAATGAATCGGGGTGGATTGTCACGGCGTATCGTTGAGATGGCAATGTCTATGGTTGGGCATATCAAAGGAGGACTTGGCTATGTTGCAATAATTGCGAGTGTATTATTTGCAAGTTTATCAGGTTCAGCCGTTGCTGATACAGCAGCTCTTGGGGCTATCTTAATACCAATGATGACAAAAGCTGGCTATAATGTGAACCGTTCAAGCGGGTTGATAGCATCTGGTGGAATTATTGCCCCAATCATCCCACCGAGTATTGGTTTTATTATTTTCGGTGTAGCCAGTGGTGTGTCCATTACAAAGCTATTTATGGCAGGGATCGTTCCGGGGATTCTACTTGCGGTCGGACTTACTATTACCTGGGCCATTATAGCACGCAAAGATAATGTAGCCGTTAAACCTCGTGCCTCAATTAAAGAAATACTTATTTCACTTCGTCAAGGGATATGGGCTCTATTCCTACCCGTCATTATCATTGGGGGATTGAAATTCGGATTATTTACACCGACTGAAGCTGCAGTCGTGGCTGCAGTGTACGCAATATTTGTCGGTCTAGTAATCTATCGTGAAATGAAAGTGACAGATTTGTACGATGTCTTTGTTCATGCCGGAAAAATGACAAGTGTGGTCATGTTTCTGGTCGCAGCAGCACTCGTGTCATCTTGGCTGATTACTGTAGCTGATTTACCTGGTCAGGTAATTGGCTTGTTGGAACCATTTTTGGATCATCCACTCCTTCTATTAATAATGATTAACTTGCTAGTTATTGTAGTTGGAACAGCGATGGATATGACGCCGACGATCCTAATTCTCACACCTGTTTTGATGCCGCTAGTTGAAGCAGCAGGAATTGACCCAGTATACTTTGGTGTCCTGTTTATCCTGAATAATGCCATTGGTTTGCTTACACCACCGGTTGGAACCGTTTTAAATGTCATGTGTGGGATAAGTAAAATCAGTATGGAAGACATCATGAAAGGGATATGGCCTTTCTTGCTCGTTGAAGTAATTGTTTTGATTTTGTTAATCTTGTTCCCATCCTTAGTGTTAGTCCCCCTAGGATGGTTTACATCCTAATGGAATGAAACCAGTAATTGGATTTGTATGCTCAGAGTTATAACATTTTAGGAGGAAATATGATGAATAATTGGCTTAAGCGTTTGGCAGCTGGTGTGATTTTGCCGGGAATATTACTTTTAAGTGCTTGTGGAAGTGCACAAAATGAAAGCGCTACAACAGACGGTATCCAGGAAAGAACAATCAAAGCAGGTATCGGAAATAGTAAAATGCACCCACAAGGGCAGGGGATGGTCAAATTTAAAGAACTGCTTGAAGAAAAAAGTGGAGGGAAAATGAAAGTCCAAAACTTCTTTGATGCCACCCTTGGAGATGATCAAAAAATGACAGAAGCTCTTCAAGGAGGCTTACAGGAAGTAACAGTTCCTTCAACTTCTCCACTTGTGGGGATGATAAAGGAATTTGGAATCTATGACTTTCCATTTGTCTTTAATAATGAAGAAGAAGCCTATTCAGTACTTGATGGTGCTATAGGTAAAAAGCTTTTGGATAAATTACCGGAACATGATTTAGTAGGTCTGGGATATTGGGAAAACGGCTTCCGAAACTTAACAAACAGCAAACACCCAGTTGTAACAGCTGATGATTTCAAGGGCCTTAAGATACGTACTATGCAAAATGAAGTGCACTTAGATGCATTTTCAAAGTTAGGGGCTAATCCATCTCCCATGGCTTTCTCTGAAGTATTCACCGCATTAGAAACAGGCACTGTTGATGGTCAAGAGAATCCTCTCGCGACAATTCAAACGCAAAAATACAATGAAGTACAAGACTACTTAAGCCTTACAAAGCATGTTTATACACCATTTGTATTCCTTGTCAGCAAAAAGTTCTGGGATGACTTATCGGAAGAAGAACAAAAAATCATGAGTGAGGCTGCACAAGAGGCTGGAGAGTACCAACGGTCACTTAATAGAAAGGAAAATGAGAAAGCACTTAAATATCTAGAAGAAGAAGGAATGAAAATCAACGAAGTAAAGCCGGAAGAAATGGCAAAAATGAAGGAAGTTATTCAACCAGTGACGGACAAGTTTGCCCAAAAATTCGGCCCGGATCTTGTTGAAGAAATGATGACCGAAGTTGAAAAAGTGCGCGGTAATTAAACAGCACTGCAGTATGGAGGAATGATAATGAATATTATCTCTGAGCTTTTACGAGAAATTCAATTACCGAAAATGGTCAAAGTGCGGCAGGTATTTCATGCACCTCAACTCGCTGATGTAGCGGGTGAGGTGCAAAAGGCGATAAAAGAAGCTGGGGTCTTATCAAGAATAATTGAAAATGACAATGTGGCTATTGCTGTAGGAAGCAGGGGGCTAGCAGATCTCCCTATATTGGTAAGAGAAACAGCAGCTGCAGTTAAGAATGCAGGAGGCAATCCATTTATTGTACCTGCAATGGGGAGCCATGGCGGAGCAACAGCGGAAGGGCAAATTGACGTGTTGCATCAGCTGGGTGTGACAGAAGAAGTGGTTGGAGCGCCAATAAGGTCTTCAATGGAAGTGGTGAAACTGGATGAGTTGCCTAATGGGCTCCCTATATATATCGATAAATTTGCCTATGAATCGGACAAAATTATAGTCATTAATCGGATAAAACCACACACTGCATTTCGTGGGCCGGTTGAAAGTGGTCTAATGAAAATGATCACAATTGGTTTAGGTAAACAAAAAGGAGCCGAAGCAGCTCATGCATATAGTTTTAAGTATATGGCTGAGCATGTACCTGAGATGGCGAAAATTTCCTTATCGAAAGCTCCGATTATATTCGGCATTGCGACTATTGAGAATGCCTACGATAAACCTGCGAAAATCGTAGCTGTACCGGCGGAGGATTTAGAAAAGGTTGAGCCGGGACTGTTGATAGAAGCGAAATCGTTAATGCCAAAGATTCATTTCGATAAGATGGATGTACTTATTGTAAATGAACTAGGAAAAGACATTTCCGGAGATGGAATGGATCCAAACATAACGGGCAACTTCGCCACTCCTTATGCTTCTGGCGGTCCAGAAGTTAAACGGACCGTTGTCCTTGGACTTACCGAGAAAACTCATGGGAATGCAAACGGCATCGGTATGGCTGATATGACGACGAAAGCGGTCATGAATGAAATTGAATGGGAAAAAGGGTATGCCAATGCACTCACCAGCACCGTGACAGATGTTGTAAAGCTCCCTATGTTTTTAGATACTCAGGAATTGGCTGTAAAAGCTGCAATTAAAACGTGCAATGCCTTCGATTTAAATCAAGTAAGAGTCGTAAGAATAAAAAATACACTTGAGATCGGTGAAATTTGGATTTCTGAAAGCATGATGGAAGAGGCTGAAAGAAATAGCAAGTTAGAAATCTTGTCAGAATTAGAAGACTTGGTTTTAGACTAATAGATACCCTTCTTTATTTCTTTTAATAGATTTCATTTGAAAATAGTGAAAAGGAGTGCTTTAAATGACTCACCTATATCCGCTCATTGATAACGAAGTTAACCCTTACCGAGATAACGTACAGGGAAAAGCAAATGAACCGATTACGGTCGCGGGTCTGCTTGACCGCTCCAAATTGACACTTGGTTCTACCTATGAAGGTGGCAAGCCGGACTGGACGCTGGAAGAAATTTATATGCGGCTTGAAAGAAATGCGCCGCGTATTGCGATTATCGGCGGTTCATCCGATCACCCGGCGCACATTATGGATTACCAAACGTCCGCACGGGCAGCAATCCGCATCTGGCAAAATGGCGGTGTGCCGTTTCACTTCTCGACACCGGTAATGTGTGATGGAACTGCACAAAGCAATCAAGGGATGAGTTACTCACTTCAAAGCAGAAATGCGGTTGCACAAATGGTTGTCAATCAGCTTGAAGCTCACAGTTATCATGGTGCATTCGTTATTCAAGGGTGTGATAAACAGCCTCTTGGTGTTGTAAGCGCGCTCGCGCATGTCGACCGTGTGCGTCGCAACCGCGGTGAAGCGCCCTTTTTCGCGACATTCGCACCTGCTCACGTATTAGAAGGTGGTTCAATTCCTGCCGACGTGATAGAAGAATTGGAAGCACTGGCGAAAAAAGCGGAAAGTGAAGGTGTAGCTGATGTAGCGGTTGATTTACGTGATACGATGGCGTATATCTTGCAATGTTCATCGAATACTGCATTTCAGGGTGTATTCGAACGTGCATATGAACGTGGCATCTTGACGAAAGAACAGCATAAATATTTTGAAATGAGGCTTGCTGTGGCTACTTGTGATGGCCAGGGAGGCGTGTGTGCCTTTAACGGAACAGGCAATAGTTCACGTCATCTAGTTGCAGGCATGGGACTCGTTCATCCAGCAGTTGAGCTATTAACAGATCCACCATCACAGCGCCAGATTAACGCCGTGCTTGATAGCTTTTCTGTAATGATTAACGACGAGCGATACGGAGTGGCCAACATTGTCGCATCGAATATAAAAAATGCAATACGCATTCACAGCGCTTCGGGTGGTTCTACGAACTTAATGATGCATATCGTAGCTGCCATGCTATATGCAGGATACAAATTCAGCTTATGGGATCTTGACCGCATTCACCATTTACATCCGATTCCTGATTTATTTGATTACAGCTTGACTGAAGGACGTGACATTTATTCACTTGCAATGCAGTGTTGCAGTGGCACAAGCCGTGGGATGGAAACGCTTGTTTACGAACTTATTGAAAATGGTGTACCAATGGATCAGGATGTTCCAACAGTCGCCGCAAAAACGTGGAAAGAACGTCTTGCGATTACACGCAGCCTTCAGGCAGTAAATGTAAAGAATAATCAAGTTATTTTATCCACTCCACGCCGTGGATTCAGCGGTGTAGATGTATTAAAAGGAAACTTTTTTGAAAGTGCTGTTGTGAAAATTAGCGGGATGCCGACACCGCAGCTTAATCAGTTCGATGATAAGCTAGCATTCGTTCTTTATTACGAAAATGAAGATGATGCCAATAGAGGCCTGCTTGATTCAAGCCTGCTCTCGAAAATAAAAGAGCAAAAGCTGTTCGAGCATGATCATCTTCTTGCATCACTTAAATACAATAATGAGCCTGAATGGTCACGAATAAAAGATGCACCTTACGAGGAATTATTTGACGAGATGGCTGATCAAGGTACTTTGAAAATTGCCGTCATTATCGCAGGGCAGGGTCCCATTGCTTTCGGTATGCCAGAAATGTTTACACCGATGCAACATATTAATGCTAACCGTGTTATGAAAAAACTCGCAACAATCATTAGCGACGGCCGCTATTCGGGTGTCACTTACGGCGCCGCTATTGGTCATATGACACCAGAAGCATATGAAGATGGAGGCATTGGTTTCCTCCAAACGGGTGATGTTGTTCATCTTCAGCTTCGCGAGGGCCGCATTGATTTTGTCAATGCCGCTCAACTTCTTACCGGAAAGGTTGTGCATGAGTTTGAGGATTATATAAAAGAAGAAAGACAATCATTGGTCACGGAACGTAAGCAACGAATGAAAGATCGTCAAAAAATGGTTGCGGCCAGCAACCGGATGTATGGACATACAGATGCGGCAAATGGGGTTGTACCAATCGCCGTCGTAGAAGATGCTACACTTGATTATGAACAGGATATTTTGCTTCTGGAAAAAAACATAGTAATAAAGTAAGGAACGCTCGTCATAAATCCGATAAAATAAAGATAGACAGAAAATGAAGGAGTGAAGAACAATGCCTATCATCCAATCAGTGGAGCGCGCATTGAAAATATTGGATTTATTTGACGAGCGTGACAGGGAATTAACTATCACAGAAATAAGCAAACGAATGAATTTGCATAAAAGCACGGTTCATTCGCTTTTAAAAACCTTACAGTTGCATCAATATATTTCACAAGGTGAAGAAAATGGCAAATACTCTCTAGGTTTAAAGCTATTAGAGAGGGGGAGCGTGGTGGTGACCCATCTCGATTTGCGTAATGTCGCAAGAAAACATCTTGAATGGCTTTCCGAGACCACAAACTTAACGCTCCACCTCGTCATATTAGACGGGCAGGAAGGTGTATATATCGATAAAGTGGAAGGCAGAGGGGTTACGGTTTTGTATTCTCGTATTGGCCGCCGTGTCCCGATACATACAAGTGCAGTAGGTAAATCACTAGTGGCAACTAAAACCGATAGTGAACTAGATTTGCTCTTGGACGGCTATGTATATACAGGACCAACCGAAAGATCAATAAGGTCAAAAGAACAGTTCTTAGCTGAAATCGAAAAAGCACGTATTGCTGGGTATTCAATGGATAATGAAGAAAACGAACCAGGAATTTTCTGTCTGGCTGTGCCAATAAAAGATTATTCAGGCAAAGTAATAGCCGCTATGAGCGTATCGATGCCTTCATCGAAAGTAAATGAAGAAACACACGAGTATTATGTACGTATATTAAAGGAATGCAGCAGTAAAATTTCGCAGGAGCTTGGATATGAATATCAAAAAATATAAAACGTGACTGCCATTTAGGAGGGACTAGCAAATGAGAATTATTCGCTATGTAAAAGAAAACGAGAAACAACTTGCTGCCGTGACAAACGAAAACAAGGTGGTGGATCTTCCGTTTATAGATTTTATGTCGTTGATTGAAACGGCACGTCAGAAAAACAAAACTGCGTTTGATATTGTAAAACAAATAGTTGCCGAAGAAGAAAAACAGCCATTAGAAGGTCTTAAATTAACAACGCCCATCGACGCACCAGAAGTATGGGCATCTGGTGTAACGTATAAAAAAAGCAAGGAAGCACGTAATTACGAAGCAACGCAAGGAAAGCTTGACCGCCAAACGTTCTATGACAAAGTTTATGATGCAGTGCGTCCCGAGATTTTCTTTAAATCGACTGCAGCAAGAACCGTAGGACCGAATGATCCAGTTTACTTACGTTCAGATTCACACTGGCAAATCCCGGAGCCAGAGCTTGGTCTTGTCATCGACAAAGAAGGGACGATACTCGGATACATCGCAGGTAATGATATGAGCTGCAGGGACATTGAAGGTGAGAATCCACTTTATCTTCCACAGGCAAAAGTATGGAAAAATTCTTGCTCTATCGGACCGGCCATCTTATTAAAAGAGGCTGTTTCGGATCCATATGACCTTAAAATAATGTGCCGTATCTATCGAAATGAAGAAAAGGTATTTGACGGAGAAGCAAAAGTAAACCAACTGAAACGTAAACTGGAAGAGCTTGTAGAGTATTTAGTGTTAGATAACATTATTTTTGACGGAACAGTTCTGCTCACAGGTACATGCGTGGTTCCACCGAATGAATTTACATTGTATGACAACGATCGGATTGAAATTGAAATTCCAGGCATTGGAATTTTGAATAACCCCGTCATCCAAAGTAATGCCGTACAAACAATTTAAGGAGTGACAAAATGAGCGAATATAAAACCCTGTATTTAAGTAAGGAAGATAGTGTAGCTGTTGCCTTATCCGAAATTCCTGAAAAGACATCAGTGGTTGTGAAAGTAGGTCAAGATGACCTCGCTGTAACCGTAACCATTCTTGAACCGATTCGCTTTGGCCATAAGTTCGCAGTTAAAGCGATCGAACATGGAGCAGACATCATTAAATACGGTGAAGTCATCGGTGCAGCCTCCGCTTTTATTCCTGCTGGAGCACACGTTCATGTACACAATTTAGAAGGCAAAAGAGGAAGGGGTGACAAGATTGCTGAATGAAAAAATGCAGTTTTGGGGCTACCGCCGTCAGGATGGACGCGTAGGTGTCCGGAATCATGTTCTGATTTTACCGACGATTACTTGCGCAACGCAAACAGCTCAGCGCGTAACAGAGCTGGTAAGCGGAACAGTCACATTTATTCACCAGCATGGCTGTGCGCAAGTAGGCACTGATTATGATCAAACGGCCAGAACCTATGCGGGAATGGGTATGAATCCAAATGTATACGGTGTCATTGTACTTGGCCTTGGCTGTGAAACACATCAGGCGCATCGAATTGGAGATGAGATTGCCAAATGCGGCAAACCAGTCGAAACGGTGTCGATACAGGATCATGGCGGCACACTTCAAACCATTGCAGAAGTAGCTAAAATTGCAGTCAAAATGGTACAGGATGCCTCGATGGTACAACGAGAATTATGTGATTTTAGCGAGCTGATTGTCGGCACAGAATGCGGTGGGTCGGATGCATGCTCTGGATTATCGGCGAACCCAGCAGTCGGGCGTACGAGCGATTTGGTTGTCCAACAGGGGGGAACGGCTATTTTAGCAGAAACGACTGAACTCATCGGAGCAGAGCATTTGATAGCTAACCGGGCAGCAAACGACCAGGTAGCTAAAAAAGCTTATGCGGTTATTAAAATGATGGAAAACCGCTCGATTCAAATGGGCGTAGACATTCGCACCGGAAATCCAAGTCCGGGCAACATTGAGGGAGGTCTCAGCTCACTCGAAGAAAAATCACTAGGGGCTGCGACAAAATCAGGTACAACCCGGCTGGAGGAAGTCATTGATTATGCACAGGTACCGACGAAAAAAGGGCTCGTATGGATGGATACGCCTGGCCACGACATTGAGCAATTGACGGGCATGGTCGCAGGCGGTGCCCAAATCGTTCTCTTTACAAGTGGACGAGGCACGCCAACTGGTTCTCCGATTGCACCTGTTATTAAAATTTCAACGAATACACCAATGTTTGAGCGGATGAATGAAAATATGGATTTAAATGCAGGTACGATTGTCGATGGTATAGAAACCGTTGATGAAGTGGGCCGGCGCATTATGGATGAAATTCAACACGTTTCAAACGGAAAACTCACAAAAGCGGAAATATTAAAGCAGCATGACTTTGGGATTTGGAGAATTGGACCAACATTTTAATATAAAAAGGAGCCAAAAACAATGATATCAACTACATTTGCAACGAAAACATATAAAAATTTTATTAACAATGAGTGGGTAAACGCATCTTCTATGGAGACGATTAAAAGCATTAATCCGGCGGATAAAGAACCGGTTGGCTACGTTCAGAGCTCAACGGAAGATGACTTGAACAAAGCGGTAGTATCTGCGGATAAGGCGAAGAAAGCTTGGCGTAAGCTTGGACAGTCTGCACGTAGCCAACTTCTTTTCAAAACGGCCAATATCTTAGAAGAAAACCTCGATGAAATTGCTGAAACAATGACCCGCGAAATGGGTAAAACATTACCCGAAGCAAAAGGCGAAACGGCACGAGGTGTTGCGATCTTACGTTACTATGCAGGGGAAGGAATGCGCAAAGATGGCGATGTTATTCCATCATCTGATAAAGATGCCCTTATGTTTACAAAACGTACACCACTTGGTGTTGTCGGCGTTATCACGCCATGGAACTTCCCAGTTGCGATTCCCATATGGAAAATGGCTCCGGCCCTTGTATATGGCAATTCCATCGTGTGGAAACCTGCTACGGAGGGAGCTGTTACAGCAGCAAAAGTGATGGAATGCTTCACAAAAGCCGGCTTCCCAGAGGGTGTTGTGAACTTCATTACCGGTACAGGATCTATCATCGGCCAAGGACTCATCGATCATCCGCTTTTAAATGCAATCACATTTACCGGTTCTGAAAGTGTCGGGCAAGGTGTAGCGAAGTCAGCTTCCGCGCGTGGCATTAAATATCAGCTTGAAATGGGTGGCAAGAATCCAGTTATCGTGACGAAAGATGCGAACATCGATCAAGCAGTCGAAGCAGTCATCAGCGGTGGATTTCGTTCTTCTGGCCAAAAATGTACAGCTTCAAGTCGTGTGGTCGTTGAATCAAAAGTCTATGATGAATTTAAACAAAAACTTGTAGACGCAACTGCAAAAATTACCGTTGGCAATGGTCTACAAGAGGGTATTTGGATGGGTCCGTGTGCAAGCGAAAGCCAGTTTAATACGGTGAAAGAATACATTGAAAAAGGCAAGCAGGAAGGCGCAAAACTCATACATGGCGGAGAGATATTAACTGGCGGAGATTACGATAGGGGCTTTTTCATTACTCCAGCGATTTTTGAAGACGTCACGACGGATATGGTGATTGCACAGGAAGAAATTTTTGGACCAGTTATTGCACTTATAAAAGCAACCGATCTTGTCGAAGCAATTGACATGGCAAATAATACGAAATACGGATTGAGTGCATCGATCTTTACTTCAAATATTAGCTCAATTTTAGAATTCATCGATGAAATCGAAGTAGGGCTTGTCCGCATTAACGCAGAAAGCGCAGGCGTTGAGTTGCAAGCACCCTTCGGCGGCATGAAGGCATCAAGCACAGGTTCTCGAGAGCAAGGTGAAGCGGCGAAAGAATTTTATACAGCATTAAAAACGGTTTTTATTAAAGGTTCTTAACAAAAGAAAGAGAGGTTTTCATATTTGAAGATCTCTCTACTTCCAAAAAAACATTGCGAGGTGCCAAATGAAAATCACAAAAATTTCTCTATTCAAAGTTCCACCCCGCTGGCTATTTTTAAAAATCGATACGGATGAAGGCATTTCTGGCTGGGGGGAGCCTGTCGTTGAAGGCCGTGCTGAAACGGTAAAAGCAGCAGTTAACGAACTGACCGATTATTTAATCGGGAGAAACCCGAACGACATTGAAGACATTTGGCAAACGCTTTATCGAGGGGGATTTTACCGAGGAGGCCCTATTTTAATGAGTGCCATTTCTGGCATTGAGCAGGCATTATGGGACATTAAAGGAAAATACTTTAATATTCCTGTATACCAAATGCTCGGGGGCAAAGCACGTGAAAAAATTAAAGTGTACTCGTGGGTCGGCGGCGATCGTCCAGTGGATGTCGTTGCTGCCGCAAAAGAAAAACAGAACGAGGGCTTTCTCGCTGTCAAAATGAACGCATCAGAAGAAATGAACTACATAGACAGCTTTTCGAAAGTAGAAGCGGTCATTGAACGCGTAGCGTCAATTCGGGAAGCGGTAGGGAAAGACTTTGGCATTGGTGTAGATTTTCACGGGAGGATTCATAAAACGATGTCAAAAACGATCGTGAAAGAACTCGAACCATACCGCCCAATGTTCATTGAAGAGCCGGTGCTGCCAGAAAATAATGAAGCACTTCGTGAGATTGCCTGGCACACGACGTGCCCGATTGCGACGGGTGAAAGGATGTATACTCGCTGGGGCTTTAAGCAGCTTCTTCAAGATGGCTATGTCGATATTATTCAGCCGGATCTGTCTCACACAGGTGGTATTTTAGAAGGGAAAAAAATTGCCGCGATGGCAGAAGCGTATGATGTAGCCATTGCGCCGCACTGTCCGCTCGGCCCAATGACACTCGCTTCATCGATTCATCTGGATGCTACGACGCCGAATTTCATTATTCAGGAGCAAAGCCTTGGTATTCATTACAACAAAGGGATGGATATTCTCGATTATGTTAAAAATTCTGAAATATTTGACTATGAAAATGGTTATGTGAACATTCCGGATAAACCGGGTCTTGGGTTAGAAATTGACGAAGAAAAAGTGAAGCAGGCAGCAGAAATAGGACATGATTGGAAAAACCCAATTTGGCGTCATGAAGACGGAAGTATCGCTGAATGGTAAAAAAGAGGAGGTCAAAACAATGAATTTTCATGGAATCATTCCGCCGGTAGTCACTCTTTTTGACGAAGCGGGAAATTTAGATATAGAGCTGAACAGAAGCTATATGGATCAAATAATTTCACGGAATATTGACGGTATTTTATTGATGGGAAGTTCAGGTGAGTTCTCATCACTTACAACAGAAGAACGAAAGCTATACGTACGCGAAATGATTAAGCACATTAACGGTCGAGTGCCGGTTATGGTTGGCGTTGGACATACCGCATTAAAAGAGGTACATGAATTAACTTCTTATGCAGAAGAGCATGGAGCTGATGGGGTTCTTGTAGTCAACCCATATTACTGGAAACTGTCTGACGAACAATTATACCGTTATTATTCCAGCGTAGCTGATCACACAAATCTACAAGTGTTCATTTATAACATTCCACTTTTAACAGGACAAAATATATCGGTAGAATTGATTAAAAGATTAGTAGTAGATCATTCAAATATTGCCGGTATTAAAGAAACAGTCAGTGATTTCGGCCACCTGCGGCAAGTCCTGACCGAAGTGAAAAAAGTTCGCAGTGATTTCCGTGTCTTTTCTGCATTTGATGAGCATTTACTTCCAGCTCAAATGATTGGTGCAGCGGGTAGCATTAACGGAAGCGCTGTTTTTGCACCTGAAATATCCGTTGATTTATATAATTCATATCAAAAAGGTGATCTGGAAAAAGCACAGAAAAATCATCAAATGATTTCAAAGCTGATGGATATCTACACGTACGGACCGACATTTTTTACTGCCATGAAAGAAGCCGTTCATCAGCGCTGGTTTGACGTATCCGCTGGACACCGTGCTCCGTGTGATGTATTCCCGGCTGATTTGCGTGACAAAGTAACGGCTCTTTTAAAAAATATTGATATGAAAGAAGGTGTCCAATAATGAAAGAATCACGCGACTTGCTCGAGCAATTAGGCTACCCATCAACTGATCTTAAAGAACTTCCGACATCAACGAAAACATTTCCAGACGGGGCGCAATACCGCATTGAGCTTCCAAGTGTAGAAGGTCCAGTTGCACTAAAAGAAACATTGAAAGAAATTGACCGCTTAGGCTTAACGATTCACAGAATATCTCAAGGAAGCGGCATCATGCTACAAACGGATGAAGAAATTAAAGAAATGTGTGAAATGACAGCAGAACGTGGAATGGAGCTTAGTTTGTTTGTCGGTCCCCGAGGTTCATGGGATGTCAGTGCGGGACCGCTTACACCTGGGGGCAAATCACAGGGGATACGCCATGAAGGTGCTGACCAGCTTGTTTATGCAATGGAAGATTTGAAAAGAGGAGCAGCTCTTGGTCTACGGGGTGCGTTAGTTGCAGATGAAGGACTTCTTCTTATAACGAAAGAAATGAAAAAGCACCGACAGTTGCCGGAAGATTTTGTTGTAAAAGTTTCGGTCCAAATGGGGTCAGCCAATCCAGTATCCGTTAAATTAATGGAAGACATCGGAGCGAATACGTACAACGTGCCACCTGCATTGACGCTTTCTAAACTTGCAGCGATTCGTCAAGCAATAGACATTCCAATTGATTTGTATGTCGAGGTACCGGATACATTTGGCGGCTTTTTGCGCTATTATGAAATACCGGAAATTATCCGTGTATTGGCGCCAGTTTACATCAAATTTGGTCTTCGTAATCACCCTGATGTATACCCATCTGGGAAACAATGGGAGAGTACGAACATCTCACTTGCACATGAACGTGTACGCCGTGCCGCAATTGGAATTCAAATGATTGAACGATATTATCCAGAAGCGAAAACATCGAAACTTGGTGCGGAAGGCCTCGGAATTGCGAAAGTCGAAAAAGCAGCTGCGAAATAAATGATTTTCACCTGAAACGGGAGGAATCCCCCTGACCTAAAGGGGTTTAATACCATATGTGGGAGTGGAGTCTAAATGGCCTTTAAAATATTATTAACGGATTATGAATTTGAGCATTTGCAATATGAAGAAGACGTTTTTAAAGAAAGCGGATTGGACATTGATTTCATAAAAGCGCAATGCAAAACAGAAGAAGAAGTTATTGAGTTGGCAAAAGAAGTGGATGCGATTTTAAATCAATATGCTCCTGTCTCACGCCGTGTCATTGGATCACTTGAAAACACGAAAATCATATCCCGCTACGGTGTCGGGGTCAATACAATTGATCTCGATGCGGCGAAAGAAAAGGGGATTACTGTTGCCAATGTACCTGATTATGGTATGGAAGAAGTTTCGAACCATGCATTGGCGCTTTTGCTTTCATGGGCGCGCAAAGTGACGCTGTTAAACAATGAGGTAAAAAAAGGTAACTGGGACTTTAAAGCTTGTGTGCCGATTCATCGTTTTAACGAGCAAACGGTTGGGGTTCTTGGTTTTGGTCGTATTCCGCGTCGTTTCGTGGAAAAGGTGAAACCGCTCGGCTTTAAAACGGCTGCATACGATCCATTCGTATCGGCAGAAGATATGGCAGCCGTCGGCGTTCAAAAAATGAATCTCGAAGAAATTATTAGTGAAGCTGATTATTTGTCAGTACATGTACCGCTAATTGATGATACGTTTCATCTGATCAATGAGGAGCGCTTAAAACAAATGAAAAGAAACGCGGTCATCATTAACACAGCTCGTGGGCCGATAATCGATGAAAAAGCACTCGCTGAAGCACTTGAAAAAGGGATAATTGCAGGTGCCGCACTTGATGTTACAGAAGATGAGCCGGTCAGCATCGATAGCCCGCTTCTCAAAATGGACAATGTCATCATCACACCGCACAGCGCCTGGTATTCTGAGGAAGCGATGATTGAACTTCGTCAAAAAGCAGCGAAAAATATCGTTCAGGTCTTAAACGGCGAAAAAACACCATACGCGTTGACGTAAGAAAGGATAAAAATATGAAAATAGCATCTTTTTCGGTAAAATCCGACCATCATATCGGCATCGTACAAGATGATCAAATCATAAGTTTAACGGCACTCGGTCCAGATGATTTTCCTGCTTGTATGAAAACGTTTATAGAACGAGGAAGCGAGTTGCGTAAACGTGCTGAACAGTTAATCGAGCAACGGGGTAATGACGATGCAAAATTCTCACTATCAGAAGTAAAATTCCTCCCACCGATCGCACAGCCGGAAAAAATCATTTGCGTCGGGCTGAACTATATAGATCATTGCACGGAAACTGGGATGGAGCCGCCGGCTTCACCGGTCATTTTTTCAAAATATGCGAATGCGATTGTCGGTCAAAATGATGTTATTGAAATCCCAATTAATTCAAAAGAAGTCGATTTTGAAGCAGAGCTTGCGATTGTCATTGGAAAAAAAGCGAAAAATGTGTCAGAAGAAGAGGCGAATGACTACGTCTTTGGCTATACAATTATGAATGACATTAGCGCGCGGGATTTGCAATTTCAGGATGGCCAGTGGTCACGCGGCAAAACGGCGGACACATTTGCGCCAATAGGTCCTGTTGTCGTTACACATGATGAAGTGGGTGATCCCCATGAGCTGGCGATTTCCCTTGAATTAAACGGAGAAATGATGCAGGATTCCAATACAAGTAACTTAATTTTTACCGTTCCGCAAATCATCTCATTTTTATCACAGTCCATGACGCTAAAGCCAGGTGATTTGATTGCAACTGGTACACCACCTGGCGTTGGAATGGGACGTAATCCGAAAGTCTGGTTGAAAAACGGTGACCGGATGAACGTCAGTATTGAAAGAATCGGTACGCTTTCTAATCACGTTAAAGCCTAACATGAGAGAAAGAAGTTGATGATATGGATGTTGTAACAATCGGAGAAACGATGACAGTATTTACCCCGAATGAAGAAGGACCCCTTCGCCACGCCCGCTCTTTTTCAATGAAGTTCGGCGGTGCGGAATCCAATGTCGCGATCGGGTTAAGCCGTCTCGGTCACAGGTCACGCTGGATAAGCCGTCTCGGTGAGGATGAATTTGGCGATGCGATGCACTCGTTTATTCGCGGTGAAGGTGTCGATGTCTCATATGTAACACGAGATGCTAATGCGCCGACCGGAGTCTTTTTCAAAGAATTCAGGCGGCTAAATGATACGCGAGTCTATTACTACCGTAAAGATTCGGCGGCTAGCAAAATGACAGCAGAATTACTGGCGGAACATGTGATTCAAGACGCCGTTTACTTACACATTACCGGTATTACTCCTGCACTTGGTGAGTCGTGCCAGTTGCTCATAGACAAAGCGATCCGCATTGCCAAGGAAACCGGAACAAAAATCGTCTTCGATCCGAATATTCGGTTGAAAATATGGGCGGATGAAAATGAAGCACGTCACTTCATTACAAAATACGCATCGGAAAGTGATATCGTCATGCCGGGTGTGGCAGAAGCTGAATTTTTATTCGGTTCCTACACACCGGAGCAGTTTATCGATCATTTTCATGAACTTGGAGTCGAAACAGTTTTGCTGAAATTGGGCAAAGAAGGTTCTCTAATTTCATCCCCGTCTGTACCGAAAACACACGTACCAGGATTTTTTGTAGATCGTGTCGTAGACCCAATCGGTGCTGGGGACGCTTTTGCATCTGGTGTACTCTCCGGCCTTCTTGATGGACTGGCGTTAGAAGAAGCTGCACGGCGCGGAAATGCCATGGGAGCAATGGTAACGATGGTAAATGGCGATGTAGAGGGTTTGCCGATACGTGACGACCTCGATTTATTTATGAGTGGCGGAGCAGAAGATGTGACTAGGTAGAAAGGTGGAAAAGAATGACTAAACTAGTAGAGCTGAAACAAGGGAAGTTAGTCGCCGTTATTCGTGGTGCACGTCCCGATCAAATTGTACCAATCGCCAGAGCCCTGAATAAAGGTGGAATCCGAACACTCGAAATAACAGTAGAAACACCCAAAGTTTGCGAGTTAATTGATAAAGTAAAAGAGGAGTTCGGCGATGATATCATAGTGGGTGCCGGTACAGTATTGGATCCAGAAACGGCTCGTTCGGTCATCATGGCTGGAGCGGAATTTATCTTTTCGCCAACCGTCAATATTGAAACGATTAAAATGGCAAAGCGCTATGGCATTATTAGCATCCCCGGTGCGCTTACACCAACTGAAATTTTGACAGCTTACGAGCATGGAGCCGACGTTATTAAAGTATTTCCGGCAGATGCACTTGGGGTTGGTTACTTTAAAAATCTTAAAGGTCCGCTGCCTCACATCCCTCTAATGCCGACTGGCGGTGTTAATTTGGATAACCTCGCTTCCTTTTTAAAGGCAGGTGCCGTCGCAGCGGGAATCGGCAGTTCTTTAATCAACCCAAAGAAATTGCTTTCAGAGGAAGATTACACTGAACTGGAAGAAACGGCCAAAAAATTCTCTGCTATTGTACAAAATAATTAGAGTAAACCGAAGCTAATACGCGGGGCTTTATAGGGAAATAGGGATGAAATAAAACGTAAAAAAAACTGGAGCCATTTCCACCTTCTCCATTTTGTCATTGGCAACTTAAAAAAATCCCTGTAGAGCCTCTGTTCAATCTTTATGTGGCACTTACAGGTGTTCCTGTTAGCAGTACAGGAGGATAAAATTAGTATTATTTTATCAAGAAAGGAGAACAATTTGGCATGATACAAGAAAAATACAAAAAACTTCAGGATATTCTTGTAAAGATGGAGACTGTTGTGGTCGCATTTTCAGGAGGGGTAGACAGCACATTTTTGCTTAAAGTTGCAATTGATACTTTGGGATATGACAACGTGTTAGCCATTACAGCGGATTCGGAAACTTATCCGTCGAGCGAGCTGGAAGAAGCCATTATGCTCTCAAAATGGATCGGTGCCAGCCATCGTGTCATTCAAACATCAGAGTTAGCCATTCCAGGATATACAGAAAATAACCAAAATCGCTGTTACTTTTGTAAAAGTAGTTTATTTGACCACTTGCTTCCTATTCTTGAAGATTATGAATTTAATAATATTATTTATGGGGTTATTGCCGATGATGCGAATGAATTTCGTCCAGGCATGAAAGCAGCAAAAGAAAAAGGCATCCGGGGACCTCTTCAAGAAGCGAATTTATTCAAAGAAGAAATAAGAGTGTTGTCTAAAGAAGTAGGTTTACCAACTTGGGATAAACCATCATTTGCCTGCCTATCATCACGTATAGCCTACGGCGAAATCATTACGAAAGAAAAATTGACGAAAGTAGATAAGTCAGAGGCTTATTTAAAATCATTAGATATTCACCAGGTGCGTGTTCGGACCCATGAGGATACCGCCCGTATAGAAGTAGATCCTGCTGATATGCCACTTGTGCTTGAATATCACGTTTTAATTACGAAACGTCTGAAGCAATTTGGTTATAAATATGTCTCTTTGGATCTCACGGGCTATACAAGCGGGAGTATGAATTTAGCGCTTAAAAAGGAAGAAATGGTATGATTGACGATATTCTAGAGCAGGTACAAAATGGTACATTGACAGCAGCGGAAGCAAAAACAAAACTTGCATCCTATGAAAATTTAGGGTTTGTAAAAATTGATCATCATCGTAAAAAAAGACAAGGCTTTCCCGAAATTGTATTTGGAGAAGGGAAAACAGCAGAACAAATTTTAACGATTGTTCAATCGTTACGGGCTAGGAATGATTCTGTACTAGTGACACGTATTTCTCGAGAAAAAGCGTTATTTGTACAAAAAGAATGTGGGGAATTTGAGTACAACGAGATTGCACGGACACTCGCATGGGTTAAAGAAAAGAAGAAAACTAATGGTTCATATATCGCGATTGTGTGTGCTGGGACATCGGACTTGCCCGTTGCGGAAGAAGCAGCCGTCACGGCCGAAACTTTAGGTATTCCAGTCAGGCGTATTTACGATGTGGGTGTCGCAGGGCTGCACCGACTTCTTGATAATATAGACGAAATACGAAATGCGACTGTTTCGGTATGCGTCGCGGGAATGGAGGGAGCGCTTCCGAGCGTGCTAGGAGGCCTTGTCATGAATCCGATTATTGCTGTGCCAACAAGTGTTGGCTATGGTGCGAATTTCAACGGATTATCGGCACTTTTATCGATGCTCAATTCATGCGCATCAGGTGTAAGCGTTGTCAACATTGATAATGGATTTGGTGCGGCATACAACGCAGCGCTCATTTACAAACTCGTACATAAAAAGGAGGTCAATGATGAGGACATTATATTTTGACTGTTTTTCTGGCATAAGCGGCGACATGGTAATTGGTGCTTTGATTGATGCAGGTGCCGATCCTTTTCAAATGGAAGAAGAGTTAAAAAAGCTAAATATTGAAGAAGAATATACTCTGTCCTGGGAAAAAGTTGTTAAAAATGGTATTGCCAGTACAAAATTTGATGTCATTCTTTCCAGAAAACCGGAGCGCCTTCATGAACACATCCATAGTCATGAACACCATCACCATCACGAACATAGTCACTCCAACGACCATAGCCATGATCACGAGCAAAGTCAAATTCTTGATCACAATGAACATAGTCACTCCAACAGTAATAGCCATGAACACCATCATCATCATGATCACCGCACGTACAAACAAATTGTCGAGATAATCAATGAGGCTAACTTTAATGCATCGGTTAAGAACATGTCACTTGCTATTTTTAAGAAGATTGGTGAAGCTGAAGGGCACATCCACGGGCTTCCCCTCGAGAAAGTTCACTTTCACGAAGTAGGAGCGGTTGATTCGATTATAGATATAATTGGAACAGCAATTTTAATCAATCAACTCGGTATTCAATCGGTACTTTCATCAGCCATCCCAACGGGGTCTGGACATATTCATATTGATCACGGTATATACCCGGTTCCTGCACCTGCTACACTGGAAATATTAAAAGGTGTACCGATTGCCGCAAGCGATATTCGATCGGAATTGGCTACGCCCACAGGGGCTGCAATCGCAGCTGTTTTAGCAGAATCATTTTGTCCGCTCCCGACCATGACTGTCAAATCAATCGGCTATGGTGCGGGAACAAAAACATTTAAAAATCACCCGAACGTCCTTCGCATTATCATAGGAGAGATGCAATGAACCACCCACCTGATCACGAGCATATCGATGACCAAATGATCAAAATGGAAGTTAATCTAGATGATATTTCCGGTGAATGGCTAGGCTATGTAATGGATTTGCTGTTTGAATCAGGGGCAAATGATGTTTTTTATACGCCGATTTTTATGAAAAAAAATCGACCGGGAGTATTGTTGCAGCTTCTCTGTTCACAACAGATGATTCCCGAAATGAAAAAGATATTATTTGCTGAAACAACGACTCTTGGTATCCGCTACTATCCGCTTACGGTGCACAGGCTTGAACGCTCATTTTCCAAAGTACATTCACTATGGGGCGCGGTAACGGTAAAGAAAGGGGTATATGGCGGGCAGCTCGTGCAACAAGCACCTGAATTTGAGGACTGTCGGAAAATTGCTGTTGAGAACAATATACCACTTAAACAAGTGTATGAAGAAGTATGGAAGTGTCTTGGGGAGGAGAAAGAAAATTGAGTCTTGTGTCGATTCTTACATTGGATTCTTATTAGGGAAAAAACATGCGTTAGTACCGGAGAATGTTATTGCAGAGGCAACTACAGCAGGCAATAAGAAAAAAATATTGCGGTCCACACTTACGGGCGTGTATTGGGGATTCGGCCATACTTGTACTCTGTTCCTGCCTTGTATTAGGCTAGTAATATTTGGACTAAGCTGTTTTTTTACATACCGTCAGAATATCAGGCACGATCATGAGCATGAGTAACATGTTTTCTCTTTAAAAAGGAAACCAGGGTAGTACAGACTGTCGGTAACGTCCAGGCAGTCTCTTTTTATATTTATTTATTAAGATTGTCGATAAGTACACAACATTACTGGGAAGCCCTCATCAAGGTAAAGATGTTTTCTCGTCGGTGATTTATTTTGGAAAGCCCCCAATAGCAAAAGCCCCTCGTGCTATGTGCCATGAGTTCAGAACGACGACAAGATGCTACAGTCGGGGGGACTTTGAAAAGCCTATTCCCTTAATAGGAAAAGGAATGATTGAGGCCATTCAGTTCAGTGAAATTGCCGCTTGAAGAAATTGTGCAGGATTTTGGATTAATGGAGATCCCGGATGTATCTTTAAAGATATTATTTGGCCGGATTAAACGAAAGAGGTGAAGATATGGTAGTTAATTTATTTGGATTAGAGGGAAAAGTTGCAGCGGTGACAGGGGCTACTAGAGGAATAGGACGTTCTATGGCTATAGCATTAGCAGAAGCGGGTGCAAACATTGCACTACTTCAGCGTTCGGTTGAACAAGTTGATGTAAAGTACGAAATTGAAAAATTAGGAAGAAAATGCTTGATTATTCCCTGTGATTTAGAAGATTTAAATCAAGTAAAGGAAGCAATTCCTAGTGTCGTCGCGCATTTTGGAAAGATTGATATTTTAGTTAATAATGCTGGTATTCAGCGCCGCTCACCTTCAGTCGATTTTCCAGAATCCGATTGGGATGATGTGATCCAGGTGAATTTAAAAACAGTTTGGCTTTTATGTCAGATGCAGGTCGGTATATGGTACCACAAAGAAAAGGGAAGATTATTAATATGGCCTCTCTGCTCTCTTTTCAAGGGGGATTAACCGTCCCAGCGTATGCAGCAGCAAAAGGCGGAGTAGCACAGCTAACAAAAGCGTTGTCTAATGAATGGGCACAATACAATGTGAATGTAAATGCCATTGTTCCAGGTTATATAGCTACAGATATGAATGAGGCTCTAATCAATGATGCTGCAAGAAACAGGCAAATACTTGAACGAATTCCAGCGGGGCGCTGGGGAAACTCGGAAGATTTTAAGGGGGCTGTTGTATTCTTAGCTTCGGAGGCAGCAGGTTATGTTCATGGTCATTTATTATCTATTGATGGTGGATGGTTAGGCAGATAATCTTCAAATGTGTTATATCTGGCGAATATTTATATTTTAGTAGAAAGACAGTTATGTATTTGCTTAACCCGTTTTAGAATCCTAATAAAATTATGATGTTGAAATTAAATTACAAAAACAAAAAAATACGGATATTATTGAAATGAAGTTATATTTCCAGAAGGTTTGTAAATGAAGGATGGCTCAAAAATCAGTATATTTTCCTCAGATTAAAAATTATTGAAATTACCTGCTGAATGAATCCGCAATAAATATTAAGTGTCGAGGGGACAAAATACGTAAAGGTGAATTAAACATTTTGAGACCATTAACTTTCAATATATGTACTTTATTATTGTACTATTTTGGAAGGTTAATGGTCTCTCAATATATAAGGTTAGCCCCCAGACCCCTCTTGTATAAGTTCGAAGTCTGTTCAAGGATTATAGACTAGCAACATCTTCAATCTAAGTTGATTGCAACTATGCAGATATACCTTTATTTTTTCTCTGAAGAATCCATATTTCTAATGCCCCCGATCCAAGCAGGACTCCTGAAATAATGAAGATAAGACCCAAGAAATGTGCAGGAACAATGGCTTCATTAAGAAAAATGGCTGCCCCGACTAAAGAAAATAAGGTGTTTAAATTAAGAAATATAGAGGATTCGGCCGCACCAACCTTACCAATGGCGTAATTATAGCCCAGATGCCCAAGTGCCGTGGCAATCACTGCTGAGAAAATGAAAGCTACCCATATGGAAGGTGGAGCAGAAGCGAGTAATGCTAAGCCATCTGGTTCCTTCCATAAGCTGATGGCGAAAAGAATAAAAGATCCTATTAACATCATATAGCCGGTTAATAAGCGTGGATCCATTGTTTTTGAAGCTTGATTAATTAAAATAAAACTTAACGCTTGTGAAAGAATGGAGAGTAAGATATCCACATCTCCCAGATTAATAGAATGAATACCACCACTTCCTGCCAAAACGGTAAAACTCACACCAAGAGCACCACAAACAAAACCAAGAAATCGGATAATGGTCGGCTTTTTACGGAAAAATATCATTGATAATATGACTGTCAAAATTGGCCCCATTCCCAAAATCAATCCAGCATTTGTAGCTGACGTTTTTGTTAACCCTTCCGCTAAAAAATAATGATGAAAAACCACACTTAAAAGGGCGCCTCCGAAAACGTAAAAAAGTTCGTTTTTTTTAGGGAGACGTATTAGACCAAGAAAGTAGAGGATAAGGGAAACTATTAAAGAAGCCGCAAAAATTCTTAAAGAGGTAATTGTCACAGGTTGGGTATGTTCAACTAAAATTTTAATAACAGAAACGTTTAACCCCCAAGTAATCATGATTCCGATAAGTAAGATGTAGATTTTTAAATAGCTCATTCAAAACAACCTTTCAAACAAATTTAACAATTGATATATTATACAACTATCCCCAAATTAACTGCAAAAAAGTAAATTTTGATAATACTAAAAGGGGGAAGGGGAAAATCGAAACTGCTAATCAATTAGAACCTATGTAGTACATGTGTGGTGAAGGGAGAATGGTTAAAAGATTATAGATTATGGAAATGATAGTGTGTTAAAACATACTAACTTAAGTTGTCCTGTTCAGATTATCCCAAAATAAATCCATATGGATCCTCTGGCAGAGTTACCAAGAGGAGTGAAAAGTATTGAACTAAACTTTTTATGTAGAGATTCTTAGGGATATGTAGGTTTATTTGGTAATATGTAGGGTTTAATGGTGTGGAAAATTCACGAATAGAAATAAAATTACAAATTATTAAATTTTTCTATTGTTTTTGGTAGGGTTTTCAATTACAATTTCCTTATGATTTACCAAACCGGTTTAGTAAATTACTAAATCGATTTACCTTAAAAGGAAATGTTGGATATGATCAAATATATTACCTTTTATTTGTGAATGTTCGAAAAAAGGAGGTACTGTATTGTCATCAAAATTTGGTGTTTTAACACTGGGTGACGCCATGATTACGTTAAACCCAGAAGAAACTGGGCCTTTAAGATTCGTGAACAGATTTGAGCGAAAAGTAGGAGGGGCTGAACTGAATTTTGCCATTGGTTGTGCTCGGCTTGGTATGAGGGCAAAGTGGTTAAGCCGTTTGGGTAAGGATGAGTTTGGTCGTGTTATTTATAATTTCGCACGTGGGGAAGGGGTGGATATGAGTGATGTTGCCTTTGTAAATGGTTATCCAACATCCCTAAATTTCAAAGAAATTCGAGAGGATGGTTCCGGAAAGACTTTTTATTATCGCTATCAGTCACCCATATTAACTCTAAAACCGGAAGATATCACAGATCGGATGTTTGAAGATATTGACCTTGTCCATCTTACTGGTGTTTTTTTGGCTATAGATCCTAAAAATGTAGATATTGCTAAGAGGGTTATAGAAATCGCTAAACAAAAAGATATCCCTGTCTCATTTGATCCGAATATCCGCCTAAAGCTATGGTCTATCGAAGAAGCGAGATCTGTTTATTTAGAAGTTTTTCCATCTGTTGATATTTTGCTAACAGGTCTAGACGAAATACGATTGATTATCGGGATTGACTCTGAAGAATCATTGGCGGAATTCGCAAATGTAAATAATATAGATCAGCTTGTCATCAAGGACGGGGAACATGGCTCAAAACTATATACAAATAGTGTTTGGCATAAAAAAGAAGCATTCCCTGTTACCCCGATAGACACTGTTGGTGCGGGAGATGGCTTTGATGCCGGCTATATATACGGATATCTTCATGGTTTATCTATCGAAGAACGATTGGAATTCGCAAATGGCGTTGGAGCTCTTGTAACGACTGTTTCGGGAGATAATGAGGGGTTACCCTATTTGGAAGAGGTATGGCCTTTCATACAGAATGAAGCTGTTATTGAAAGATAAGGTGGAGAAGGAGCATGTCTACCGTCAATCAATGCAATTAAAGATAGTTTATCAGAGGGTCAAACAAACGATACATTAAGAGCGAAACATACAAATGTAGAGTAGGGGGGAGAAAATGACAACAGTAACAATACAAGCAGAGGAAGCTAAACAACTAGTTATTAAGAAGTTAACAGAAGCGGGTTTAGGTGAAGGGCATGCAGGGAAAATCGCAGAGGTATTGGTCCATGCTGACCTTAGAAATGTGAATTCCCATGGGGTATTGCGGACAGAGCATTATATAAACCGTTTACAGGCAGGAGGAATTAACCCTGATGCGCAGATTTCCTTTCAATCGAGCGGACCTGTAACGGGAGTAGTTGATGGGGATGATGGATTTGGGCATGTTATCGGGGAAGTAGCTATGGATCATGCAATCGAAATGGCTCGTAACAATGGAGTGGGTATGGTGACTGTTGTAAATAGTAGCCATTGCGGAGCATTAAGCTATTTCGTTCAAAAAGCTACGGATGCAAAACTAATCGGGATTGCGATGTCACATACAGATAAAATCGTGGTTCCTTTTGGAGGTAAGACATCGTTTCTTGGAACAAACCCTATTGCTTATGGAGTACCTACAAAGACAAAGAAACCCTTTATCCTAGACATGGCGACATCCAATGTAGCATTGGGCAAAATCCTTCAAGCACGAGAAGAAGGAAAGGCAATCCCTGAAGGCTGGGGAGTCGATGAAAATGGAGCTACTGTCACAGATCCAAACAAAGTCGTTTCCCTTTCCACTTTTGGAGGTCCAAAAGGCTATGGGTTATCTGTCATAGTGGATGTGTTTTCTGGATTATTAGCAGGTGCGGCATTTGGTCCACACATTGGAAAAATGTATGATGATCTTGAAAAGAAAAGAAAGCTTGGTCACTATTTCTGTGTAATTAATCCTTCGTTCTTCACTGATTCTGACCTGTTTTTGGAGCAGATGGATCGGATGATAGAAGAGCTTCAACAGGTTCAACCAGCTCCAGGGTTCGACCGAGTATATGTACCGGGTGAAATAGAACAGCTTCATGAAGAAAGAAACCTAGTACAAGGTATTACGATAGCGTCGAGTGTGTATGAATTTCTTACAAAGTAGGTGGAGAAATGAAAGCGGTTCAAGTACGAAAAGCACATGAACTTGTTATTCAAGAAGTAGAAAAACCCGAGATTTCGAACTCAACAGATGTCCTTGTTAAAGTTAAAAGAGTCGGGATTTGTGGATCAGATATGCATATCTACCATGGTACAAATCCTCTTGCTACATTGCCCCGAGTTGTAGGGCATGAGGTAGCTGGAGAAGTTGTGGAGATTGGTCAAGATGTCACAGGTATTAAAGTGGGAGACCACGTGGTTATTGAGCCTATCAGTTATTGTGGAGAGTGTTATGCTTGCCGTAAAGGTCGCCAAAATGTATGCGAAACATTGTCTGTTTTTGGTGTACATGAAGATGGTGGGATGAGGGAATGGTGTGTTCTTCCCGAAAAACAACTACATGTTGTGGATTCCGCTTTAGCTTGGGAAGAAATAGTATTAGCTGAACCTTATACAATCGGTGCACAAGCGGTTTGGAGAGGAGAAGTAGAGAAAGGGGACACAGTACTTATCCAAGGAGCAGGTCCTATTGGGATTTGTATATTAAAGATGGCCAAGCTTCAAGGGGCATCGGTAATGATCACGGATTTAAGTGATGAGCGCTTGGCTTTTGCTAAAGTAAATGGCGCTGATATTACTGTTCATGCGGGCAGTGAAGATGTTCAAAAGCGTGTACAGGAATGGACGAATGGCGAAGGTGCCAATGTTGTCATTGATGCCGTATGTTTGCCCATGACTTTTGAATTGTCCTTTGAAGTAGTTTCTACTGCAGGACGGATAGTCGTGCTAGGTTTTGATGAGCGAACTGCAGCGGTTTCCCAGCTTCCAATCACTAAAAAGGAAGTTTCGGTGAAAGGTTCTAGATTGCAAACCAACCAGTTCCCAAAAGTAGTGAAACTGTTAAATGAAGGTAATCTACGACATGAAGGTTTAGTTACACATACATTTTCCCTTGATGATGTCCAAGAGGCATTTAATTTTGTTGAAAACCATCCAGAACAGGTTCGAAAAGCGATCATCGTATTTAATTAAGGGGGTTGACGTAATGGATAAACATTCAATAATTCACCAAATAACAGAAACGAAAGTTGTAGCTGTTATCCGGGGACAGGATGCAGAGGAAGCGGCACAACTGTCTACAGCAGCTGTTGAAGGTGGTATACGGTCAATCGAATTGACTTATACAACACCACGAATTGAAGAAGCTTTCAAGGAACTGCAAAATACAGATGCACTTATAGGAGCAGGTTCGGTATTGGATTCTGAAACAGCTCGCCATGCCATTTTAGCTGGTGCCAGTTTTATTGTAAGTCCCTATTTTGTTGAAGAAGTTGCTATCCTTTGTAATCGATATGGCATTCCATATATGCCTGGTTGTATGACAATTCGAGAAATGGCTACAGCACTTGAAGCAGGTTGTGATGTTCTGAAACTATTTCCGGCAAACCACTTTGAACCTTCTTTCATCAAGTCCGTTAATGGTCCGCTACCTAATGTAAGGATTATGCCTACCGGGGGAATTAATTTGGACAATATGAAGGACTGGCTGAATGCAGGTGCAGTAGCTGCAGGAATTGGTAGTGACTTAAACAAAGCCTATAGAAGCGGTGGCTATGAAGCCGTAGTTGAATTAAGTAGAGAATACATGCAGAAAATTGCAGAATAATGGGGGTGCACAATGAATATTACATTTAGATGGTATGGGAAAGACAATGATACCGTTACATTGGAGCAGGTTAAACAAATCCCTGGAGTTAAGGGGATTGTCTGGGCATTGCACCAAAAACCTGTTGGTGAGGTATGGGGAAAAGAAGAAATTAAAAAAGAAATTGAGTATATCCAATCATTTGGTTTTCACACAGATGTTGTTGAAAGTGTAAATGTTCATGAATCGATTAAATTAGGAAATGAAGATCGTATGATGTATATCGAGAAATACAAAGAGACGATCCGTAACCTTTCAGAGGCTGGCGTAAAAGTCATTTGTTATAATTTTATGCCGATTTTTGATTGGACTCGAACAGAAATGTTCCATCCATTAGAAGATGGTTCAACTGCATTATTTTATGAAAAAGCAAAAGTAGATACGTTAGATCCACAAGAGTTAATTCGTACGGTAGCAGAAGCTTCAGATTTAACATTGCCTGGTTGGGAACCAGAAAAGATGGAGCAGATTTCTGAATTATTCGAAGCATATAAAAGTATAGATGAAGATCAGCTATGGGCGAATTTAGAAATTTTCCTTAAGGAAATATTACCTGTTGCCGAGGCATGCGGCATTAAAATGGCGATACATCCGGATGATCCACCATGGTCCATTTTTGGCTTGCCACGAATCATCACGGGAGAATCAAGTTATGAAAAACTAATCGCCATTTCGGATTCGACATCGAATGCGTTTACGATGTGTACAGGCTCGATGGGTGCGAACCCTGAAAATGATATGGTACAAGTAGCTAAAAAGTATGCTTACCGTGCTCCTTTCTCGCATATCCGTAATGTGAAAATTTATGAAAACGGTGACTTTGTGGAAACATCGCATTATACACAGGATGGATCCATTAATGTGCAGGGTGTTGTAGAAGAATTGAACAAGCAAAATTATACTGGCTATGTAAGACCTGACCACGGCCGTCACATTTGGGGAGAGGTTTGTCGCCCAGGTTACGGATTATACGACAGGGCATTAGGTATTATGTATTTACTTGGATTGTGGGATGCATATGAAGCCTCCAAAGTTGGTAAGCAATCATGATGCCTATCCACGAAAACTTAACAAATAGGGTGGCAGTAATCACCGGCGGCAGTGGTGTATTGTGTTCCAAAATGGCTGTAGAGTTAGCCCGTCATGGTGTCAAAATAGCTATATTGAACAGAACGGCTGAAAAAGGACAACAGATAGTCGATATCATTGGCCAAACAGGCGGAACTGCAATATCCATCGCGACAGACGTTTTGGATAGAATCTCATTAGAGAATGCAAGAGAGAAAATACTGGAAAAGTTCGGACGAGTGGACCTATTAATAAATGGTGCTGGAGGCAATCACCCTGATGCCATTACAGCTCCAGAGAAATATGGGGAAGATGTAGATGGAAAGTCATTTTTCGATTTAGATGAAAATGGTTTTTCTCAAGTTTTTGCCAGTAATTTCACAGGTACATTTTTGGCGAGTCAGGTTTTTGGGAAAGCGTTATTACAAGTGGAAGCACCAGTTATATTAAATATTTCTTCCATGAGCTCTTACGCTCCAATGACTAAAGTACCAGCATATAGTGCTGCCAAAGCTTCGATAAATAACTTTACAATGTGGATGGCTGTTCATTTTGCTGAAGAGGGCTTACGTGTGAATGCTATTGCACCAGGTTTCTTTCTGACGAAGCAAAATCGAGACCTTTTGCTTAATGAAGATGGTAGTCTTACGGCAAGGTCCAATAAAATTATTACAGCAACACCTATGAAACGCTTTGGGCAACCTGAAGATTTGCTTGGTACATTGCTTTGGCTTGTTGATGAATCCTATTCGGGTTTTGTCACAGGAATTACGGTGCCAGTTGATGGCGGTTTCATGGCCTACTCAGGAGTGTGAACAAATTTCTTTTTTTAAAATAAAGAAGCCATGCAGGCGACTGGTCTTTTTATGATAGCTCACTGATTATGGGATGGTATTGGGATGTGCATTTTCGGTATAACAGAAGGTGATTGTAAAGCTGTTCTTAATATAATAGAATATTTCTTATATATCATAAACCACTTTGTTAAATGGTGATAAGCACAGAAATGAAAACACGAGACAGGAATGAATGAAATGAAAACTATTACAATTACTGATGTCGCCAAACATGCGAAAGTATCGAAAAGCACTGTTTCCCAATACTTGAATAAGCGATACGAGTACATGAGTGAAAAAACTAGAAAAAAAATTGAAGAGACTATTGAAGAGTTGAACTATCAACCTAATATTATAGCGCGCAGTTTAAAACAAAAATCGACTTTTACGGTTGGAGTAGTGGTTGCCAATATTCTTCACACGTTTTCCACACAAATTATACGTGCAATAGAAAACTACTTTTATAAACAAGGGTTTCATATTATTGTATGTAATGCAGATGATAATCCTGAGAAGGAAAAGAATTATATTGAAATGCTAAGAGCAAAGCAAGTTGATGGAATCATCATTTTCCCCACAGGGGACAATCTTGATTTATATAAATGTATGAAGAGTGATCAGTTTCCAATTGTATTTATGGATCGGACGATAGAAGAATTAAATATTGCGACTGTTATGCTTGATAATCATCTTGCGTCAAAGTTAGCGGTTGATCGGTTTGTAGAAAAAGGTTATGAAAAAATTGCAATCATAACCACTTCTATAATCCATAATATCAGTCCTCGAATTGAACGTATCCAAGGGTACAAAGATACACTCGCGTCACATGGAATACAATTCAATGCAGATTATATTAAAACAGTGAATGCAGAAGAAATCCCGAATGCACTTTCAGAATTTTTCGAATTAAAAAAACCGCCTCAAGCCATATTAGCAGGAAATGATATCGTACTTAATGAAATTTTGCGATATATGAAAAAACACGATATGAATATTCCTGAGGATGTTGCGGTTATTGGAATTGATGAAGTCCCGTACGCTAACTTCTATACACCGACTATAACAACGGTTAATCAGCCAGCAATTGAAATGGCAAATCAGGCAGCAGAGTTATTGCTTAGGCAGATAAATAAAACTGGAAAAGAAGACACAAGCGTGCATCGTTTGAAACCGAATTTGCTGTCAAGAAATTCTTGCTAGACGCAAGATTTTAAGTAAAAAAGAAAGCGCTTTTTTTACTAGAGTTTACTAAACCGATTTACTTTTTCATGTTTTTTAGGGGTTTATTTTATATGTTTTGGTTCTTGGTTATAAATTGGAAACGTTTTCAAAGGTACTTTTACATTTATTGAAACATCTAGGGGGGTTCTTTATGTTTACAAAAGGTAGAGGAATGATCATTCTTTTCTTGTTCTTAGCAGGTGTAATAAATTATTTAGACCGTTCTGCATTGTCTATAGCAGCGCCGTTTATTCAAGATGATTTATCGTTAACAGCGACACAGATGGGGATTATTTTTAGTAGTTTTTCTGTAGGATATGCGATATTTAACTTTCTTGGAGGAATGGCATCCGATAAATATGGTGCGAAGCTGACACTTTTCGTTGCTATGATTGTTTGGTCTATATTCAGTGGTGCACTTGTACTGGCTGTCGGGTTTGTCAGTATGATTGTTATTCGTATTTTGTTCGGGATGGGTGAAGGTCCACTCTCCTCAACAATTAATAAAATGGTAAATAACTGGTTTCCTTCTAATCAACGGGCATCTGTTGTTGGTTTGACTAATAGCGGGACACCACTTGGTGGAGCCATTGCAGGACCGATTGTTGGCTTTATAGCAATCTCATATGGTTGGAGAGTTTCATTTATTGCTATCATGGTGATTGGTCTTATATGGGCTGTTTGCTGGTGGAAATTTGCTAAAGAAAAACCAGAAGAGTCAACTGAACAGGAAAATATGGGAAAAGAATATGTAGCAGCAGCATCGGAAGGAAAATTGAAATTCACCTTCTATTTAAAACAAAAAACTGTATTATTTACAGCACTTGCATTTTTTTCGTACAACTATATCTTGTTCTTTTTCTTAACATGGTTCCCAAGCTATTTGGTAAATGCACGCGGACTAAGCGTAGAAAATATGAGTATCATCACAGTAATTCCGTGGATATTTGGGTTTATTGGTCTTGCTTTGGGAGGTTTCGTGTCGGATTTCTTCTTTAAAAAGTTCGCACAAAAAGGCGTTTTATTCTCACGTAAGCTCGTGCTTGTTACTTGTTTGTTCTTATCGGCTGTTTGTATCGGATTTGCCGGCCTTGTATCGACAACATTAAGTGCAGTAACTCTAGTTGCACTTTCTGTGTTCTTCCTATATTTAACAGGTGCAATATACTGGGCGATTATTAATGATGTCGTAGACCCAGATAACGTTGGATCAGTTGGTGGTTTTATGCATTTCTTAGCAAATACAGCAGGAATTATCGGACCAACTTTAACAGGATACATTGTTGATACATCAGGCACATACACAGTAGCTTTCTTGCTTGCAGGTGGATTAGCTATTGTTGCATCGCTTGCAGTAATTCGCTTTGTACGTCCGATAGTTAAACCCGCGTAATAGATTAATAAAATAGAAGTGTCCCCCCAATGGAATTATCTATGGGGGGACACTTCTATTTTAATAGGATACATATTTTTGCAACTACACAATATCGAAAGTTTAGTTAGCTTATATTTTATCCAAATAAGGAATTATGCGGTAATCTGTACGAGTCCGAGGGAGCTGTATGAATCATCATGCACCTACTCAATTTTTCTGAATCTAAGATTTATGGTGTGCTTTTCGAAAATTAGCTGGAGTCCTATCATTGTATTTTTTGAAGATACGATGAAAATGGGGCATACTTTCGAAACCACACATTTCAGCAATATGCGAAACTGTGTGATTCGTTTCCAATAACAGTTCCTTTGCTTTAATGACTCTTTTCGTATTCAGATACACGATTAACCCGATTCCAGTTGTTTCTTTAAAGACTCTACTGAAATGAGAGGGACTGACCAAGGATTTATTAGCAAGTATCGTCAAGGTTAATGGTTCACTTAAATGGTCATTAATATATGCCAAAATATCTTTAATCCATACTGAACTATAGGTATTAGTCTCCGACATATCCTGTTCGTTATTTATTCGTATACGGCATAAATCAAGCATAATCTGGTGAACAATCAGCAAAGTGGCATGCCTTGCGCCTAATGCATTTTCTGATGTTTCTTGATAAATGTGTAGAAGCTGTTCTTCCATTTTTACCTGTTTCTTTGGTGGTAAGGATATTTTATAATTCTTACTCTTTTTTGTCAGGTCAAACAAATTTAAATATGAAAAAGAATCATCAACAATGTCCTTATATATTAATGTGGGGCTGAAAAAGATAATCGTAGAAGTAACAGGGTCGTCCTTATTCGGCATTGCTCTATGAATCGTATTGTTAGGGATTAGGAATACATCTCCTTGTTGCATATCATAAAACACATCACCGACAAAAAAGGTCCCATTACCGCTATAAACATAAACAATTTCATAATAATCATGCATATGATCAGATAGTTCTTTCTGAGGACATTTAGTATCTTGATAGACAAAAGATAAAGGGAACAGTAAATCATGATTGGACACTTTTTGATATTTTTTCATTTCGCTCATCACCTGATTGTATATTACAACAAAAATGAGTATATATATATCAAAAAATGCAATTTATATTTCAATTCTTGATGTTAAAATGATAATAGATTCATAAGGAAGTAAATTCATGCTTGAAAATGAAAGGGTTTTCTAATAGTAATTACCGTTTAGGTGTTGTACGCCAACACTCAAAATAGGAGGGGACAAAATGAATAAGATTGTTCAATTGCATTCAAAAGATGATGTGGTTATTTCCTTGCATGTGATCCGAAAAGGGGAGAGCCTTCAAATTCAATCGGGAGACAATGAAATTATCAATATAAAGGCTCGTGATGATATTCCGAAAGGACATAAGATATTAGTAAACCCGGTAAAGCAGGGGGCAGATGTTCTTAAGTTTGGCTACTCGATTGGGAAAGCCAAAAAAGATCTTGATGCTGGGGAGTGGGTTCATACTCATAACCTAGGATCCGGTTTGCAGGGGATATTGGAATATTCCTATCAACCAAGCATTCAAAATACAGAAGTCGAAGACTCAAAACATACATTCCAAGGATATATTCGTGAAAACGGGGATGTGGGCATCCGTAATGAAATATGGATCATCAATACGGTTGGTTGTATCAATAAAACATGTGAAGTGCTTGCTAAAATGGGCAATGAGCAGTTTAAGGAGCGACAAATTGATGGAATTCATCACTTTCCTCATCCCTACGGTTGTTCTCAATTAGGGGATGACTTGACTAATACACAGAAGCTATTAGCATCCTTGGCTCAACACCCGAATGCAGCCGGAGTGTTGGTTGTGGGATTAGGATGTGAGAATAATCAAATTGAAGCATTTAAAGAAGTCATTGGCGAGTATCCCCCGAATCGTATTAAATTTCTCAAAGCCCAAGAGGTTAATGACGAATTAGAGTGCGGCTTACGATTATTGGAAGAATTAGTGGGATACGCGGAACAATTTGAACGTCAGCCGATACCGGTTTCAAAGTTGAAAATAGGATTAAAGTGTGGAGGATCTGATGGTTTTTCAGGTATTACCGCCAATCCATTAGTTGGAGCGGTATCCGATCTTATTGTTGAAAATGGTGGGACAACAATTTTGACAGAGGTTCCAGAGATGTTTGGAGCGGAAACTATATTAATGAACCGGGCAAAAGATGAAGAAACATTTAATAAAATCGTTCATCTTATTAATGATTTTAAACAATATTTCATTCGGCATGATCAGGAAATTTATGAAAATCCCTCACCGGGAAATAAAGAAGGTGGTATTAGTACACTGGAGGAAAAATCACTTGGATGTACGCAAAAAGGCGGTCATGCTACGGTTGTAGATGTCAATCCATATGGCAAACGAGTAGTAAAACATGGACTGAATTTGGTCAATGCTCCTGGTAATGACTTGATATCGGTTACGGCTTTGGCAGCATCAGGGGCTCATATCGTTCTATTTACCACAGGAAGAGGAACACCATTTGGCGGCCCGGTGCCAACTGTGAAAATAGCGACAAACTCAGATTTAGCCAAACGCAAAAAGCATTGGATTGATTATAATGCGGGACAGTTAATTGAAGGTCAAAACATAGATGAATTAAAGCATGATTTATTCCGTTACATTCTTGAGCTTGCATCTGGTGAAAAGAAAACCAATAATGAAAAATTCGGCTATAGGGAGATAAGCATTTTTAAAGAGGGAGTCATTCTTTAAAATAGGTAATTTTCTCATCTTTTAATTAGATTAAAAGTATAAAAAAAGGAGTGTTATTTTGTGAAAAGTATAGTTTGTGAGCAACCTTATCAATTTAAAATGATAGAGGCTGAACAACCTGTTCCAAACTCAGTAGAAGCTTTAATTCGTGTGAGGCGCATTGGAATATGTGGAACGGACATTCATGCCTATGGAGGTAATCAACCATTTTTTAGCTATCCACGGATACTTGGTCATGAACTATCTGGGCATATTGAATCCATCCCTGAAAATGCATCGGGACTAAAAGTTGGTGATCAAGTCTCGATCATTCCATATATGGAGTGTGGAAAATGTATTGCTTGTAAAAACAGAAAAACGAACTGCTGTACGAGTATGAAAGTGTTGGGTGTACATATGGAAGGTGGAATGCGTGAATGGATTACGGTTCCTTATGATCATTTAGTGAAAACTGAAGGGCTTACCCTTGATCAATCAGCTATGATAGAGCCTTTAAGTATAGGGGCTCACGCGGTTAGACGTGCTGCGATTCAAGAAGGGGAGTTTGCACTCGTTATTGGTGCAGGTCCAATAGGATTAGGAGTTATGGCATTTGCTAAAGAACAAGGAGCGAAAGTAATTGCAATGGATGTAAACAATGAGCGCCTTGCGTTTGCTGGTAAATGGGCCAAGGCAGATTATTCGTTGAACGTTTTGGATCAACCATTAGAGAAATTAGCCGAGTTGACAAATGGAGAAATGCCTACCGTTGTATTTGACGCAACTGGTAATGCGAAGTCGATGATGGAGGCGTTTAAATTCCCTGCTCACGGAGGAAGACTGATCTATGTAGGCTTAGTGAAGTCTGATATTTCCTTTAATGACCCTGACTTCCATAGCAAAGAGCTTACCCTAATGGGAAGCCGAAATGCTACTCGAGAAGATTTTGATTATGTAGTGAATACGGTGAAAAATGGTGGAGTGGATTTAAGTTTGTATATTTCACACCGTACGCATTTGGATGAAATGATCCAACAGTTTGAAGGATGGTTAACTCCAGATGCTAAAGTCATTAAGGCTATTGTTGAAATTTAAACGATGGTTTCATGTCTAATAAAAGCAACCGTGTGATGTGGTTGCTTTGTTCATCTTCTGTAGAGAGAAATTTTCTGTTATGAAAGGGAGATTAATAATCATGAATAAAAATCAAAGTCATGTGAAGAGCCTAAGTAAAGAAACAGGAGCTGTGCAAATTGGACATATGATGCAGGATTACCCAGTAAAAGTGCTGCAAATTGGAGAGGGGAATTTTCTGCGTGGCTTCTTTGATTGGATGATTTCTGAATGTAATAAACAAGGGCATTTCCAAGGAAGTATTGTCGTTACCCAGCCTCGCCCCACTGGAAAAGGAAAAATAGAGAAATTGAAGCAACAAGATGGATTATATACGTTGATGATACGGGGATTTAAGAATGGTGAGAAAGTAGATAATAAAGAGATTATCTCCGTTTTTTCGAAGGCAATTGATCCGTATGAAGAATGGGACGAGTTTTTGGCGTTGTCCCAAAACCCTACATTGGAATTTATAGTCTCTAATACGACAGAGGCTGGGCTAAAATACCAGCATATTCCTTGGGAAGAGGGAGTACCGATTGAATCTTTTCCGGGGAGATTAACAGCATTTTTATATCAGCGATATTTATATTTTAACGGAGAAACAGAAAAAGGTCTCATTATGTTACCATGTGAGCTTTTGGAGAGAAATGGTGATATGTTGAAGCAATGTGTCCTTCAGCACAGTAGGGACTGGGAATTACCGAAGTCATTTATGGATTGGGTAGACCAAAATAATCTGTTCCTTAACTCCCTTGTAGATCGTATTGTAACAGGATTTCCTGCTAAAGAGGCGGATGAATTATTTGCATCGTGGGAATATGAGGATTCTTTATTAAATACAGCTGAGCCGTATCATTTATGGGCTATAGAAGGTGACCCTTCTTTTGACCAGCGTCTTCCTTTGAAACAATCAGGCTTAAACGTGCATTGGGTAAAGGATTTAGTTCCTTATCAAATGAGGAAGATACGTATTCTAAATGGCTCACATACGTTAATGGCTCCTCTGGGTATATTATCTGGATTGGAAGAAGTGAAACAGGTAATCGATCACCCTGATTTTAATCAATTTCTGCGACAAGCAATTAATGAGGAAATAATTCCCTCATTACCATTTGATCGTAATGAGATGATAATATATGGAGAAAGCGTTATGGAGCGTTTTATGAATCCTTTTGTTCATCATCGTCTGGCCGACATTTCATTGAATAGTGTATCGAAGTTTAAGGTTCGTCTTCTGCCGACTATAGAAGATTATTTTGAGAAGAAAGATAGGTTGCCTGTTTGCGTTGTACGAGCATTTGCTGGTCTGATCAGATTTTATAAGGTACAGAAAGTGAAAGGGAATTATGTAGGGGAAAGCTTTGGTGGTAAAGAGTATGTTGTAAAAGATGATGTAAAAACAATTGAATTTTTTAGAGAACAGTGGCTTCGTTATGAGGCAGAAGAAATTTCACTTAAACAATTGGTTGAGACCTTTCTAGGTAATCAACATTTATGGGGGAAGGATTTGAACAAGTTCACTGCTCTTGTTGACGAATTATGCTACCACTTAGAAGTGATGCTTAGGAAACAATAAGGTTAGGTAACCCAGGCTCAGTTGCAAGATATCAAGTTTTCTCTAATAGTTTCCTTATCGTATTTGTATGATGTAGAATTTTAATAGCTCTTTACAAAGAAAAACTAAGCGGAAATATGATGAATATACCAAGCCAGAAGATAGACCAAGACAATATATTCTATCTATAAGCTGATAAACCAATTATTTCCTAGGAAAGTCCAGAAAATTAATCATTATTTTTTACTTTATTTTATTCATATATTTGGTATAATAGAATTGCAATAAGATTTCTTTAAGTTTTCTATAATGCAAGATACTTAGATTTTAGGGAAAAATTTCATAATACTTATCCCGTGAAGGGGAGTAGCGTCAGGTGTTACCTGAAATAAAGTCGTCATTACGTGGAATTTCTCCACCGGCTTTATTGGCCTAATCAATTAGTGCTTAGCGAGACCTTTGCCATTTATGGCAGAGGTCTCTTTATTTTTGTTTAAAAGGAGGAAGATGTGTTGGATTTTTTAACAGGTGAATTTATTTCAGGTCTTTTAGCAATCATTATGATAGATTTGGTTCTTGCTGGAGATAATGCGATCCTTATTGGATTGGCTGCAAGAAAGCTTCCAAAAGATCAGCAAAAAAAGGTGATCATTTGGGGAGCAGTCGGGGCAATTGTTATCAGGATTATTGCAACGCTATTGGTTGTTGTAATCTTAGAGGTGCCTGGCCTGCATTTAATTGGAGGATTACTGCTGGTATGGATTGCTTATAAGCTTCTTATTGATGAGGAAGAACATGATGTGAAACCCGCTGACTCAATGTGGGCTGCCATTAAAACTATTATTATTGCAGATGCTTTAATGGGATTGGATAATGTTCTAGCTGTAGCTGGCGCATCACATGGAAATTTCACATTAGTTGTGATTGGATTGCTTGTGTCGATTCCAGTAGTGATGTATGGAAGCACTTTGATCCTGAAACTGATTGAACGCTACCCATTCATCATAGTAATTGGAGCCGGGATACTAGGCTGGACAGCTGCTAAGATGATCGTAGCTGAACCTTTCATGCACAACTACTTTGCTAATCCCTTCGTAAAATACGGATTTGAAGCAATAGTCGTGATTGGGATTTTAGTGGCGGGTAACCTTAGACAACAAAAAGTAGAAAAAGAAAAAGCTATCAGAAATAAAATCCAAATCGAACAGAATGGTTAAACGGTAATCCAAAGAGACTTTTCGTAAAAGAAAGGTCTCTTTTTTTCGTCTATTTGGCCAGTACTAGTTAATTCTTTCAGAGTTTTAATTTGAAACCTTTATGGAGTGTGTCGTCAGCTGATGTACTATACTAGTATATATTTTTTTATTTTAACGGATAATGGTCCTTAGTTGGAAAATAATTAGCCCCCCTTTTAATAATGAAGGGGAGAAAACCCATTATAAAATAACAAATCGGGAGTCATACTATAGTGGTTGCATCGTAACTAAACAAGAAAAAAATTAAAGGGATATCATAAGAAAAACAGAAATATTTTATATAAGAAGAAAAAAACTGCGTTAAGGTATATTACCAATGGGATTCAAATACATGTTATAACAGGAGAATTAGTAGATGAAACTAAAAGTTGAAATTGAAAGAAAAATCTCTAAGTCAATTGACAAGGTTTTTGAAGCAATTGTTGATCCTGAAATAATGTCTCAATACTTTATATCTAGCGGGACTAGTCGCATTGAAAGCAATAAAACTATTACTTGGAGATGGGACGATGTTGGTGCAGAGTTTCCTATTACTGTTAAGAAAGTAAGCGAAGAAGAGCACTATATAACATTTCTGTGGTCGGCTAGTGGAGTAGAAACTAATGTAGAATTCAAGCTAGAGTGGTTAGACGCAACCTCAACCTTGGTAAAGGTGAGTGAGGATGGCTGGGAAGGAAATGAACAAGGAATAAAATGTTACGGACAACAGACGCAAGGCTGGGTTGATATGATCTTATGTATGAAGGCTTTTCTTGAATTTGGTATCAATTTACGCTCCGGTATCAAAGACAAATTGATGATAATGCCTATTTCAATACCAGACCTTTCATCAAGACCTTTTTCTCTAACGGTGGACCGTATAATTGATTCATTGCCTGATGCTCTTTTCCTAGCGTGGACTAAACAGTTTGACCTCTGGTTTGCATCTCCAGGATCGGTGTTAATGAATGGAGAAGTCAACTCGGTTTTCTTCTTTGAGACAATCTACGAATTCGAGACCGAAAGAAAGGCAAAGCGTCATCCCCATTACGGCCGATTTCTTAGGCTTGAACCCAATAGACTCATCGAATTAACGTGGGTTACCGGGGCTGAGGGAACAAGAGGAGCTGAAACGGTTGTTACGATTGAACTAGAATCTTACACAAACGGTACGCATTTGCGTCTTACTCATGCTGGCTTTCTAGATGAGGAGTCGAGAAATCAGCACGAACAGGCTTGGCCGATTGTGCTTGAAGAATTAGACAAGCGAATGAGGGCAAGTACCACCCAAGAATAAAGAATAGCCCCGTTAGTAAAAGGGAGATATCATAATAATGCAGCGATACTCTCTTCTTCAGTCTAAGAAAACGGCTTTTGTTTTCGATGAATGATCACACAAAAAAAGGGATGGCAATTTGGAATGAAGATGGAGTAAAAAATCTGAAAATTAAAAGATGTATTCTGGTTCCGTAATCTTTTATCGAGCTATTACAATAGGAATGTGTAAGAGAGAAATGGAAAGTTTGTTGATTTGGAAAAATGCCAGATAAATCAACAAACTTTAAACCATACTGGAAAGGCATTTTTAAAGCCTAACCTAAATCAAGTCTAGATCACTCTTATTTTTACTTTACTTTTGCTTTTTCTAAATAAGCAGTTGCTGTTTCAATTGTAGCGTAGAGGCTTCCAAGCGCTGCCATAAATACGTCATGGACATCGGTGGCTTGTATGTTGCGTCCGCGAAAAGATAGGTCAGGAGATGTGCAGGCATCTTCAATGACGGTGCACGTGAACCCATAGTCTACGGCGGCACGGGCAGTTGCGTCGATACACATGTGGCTCATCATGCCACATATGACAACATGCTCGGTGCCAGCTTGACGAAGTTGATTAAGGAGGGGAGTCTCTCGGAAGCTATTCGGATAATTCTTCTGAATGATAGTTTCTCCTTCAAGTGGTGTAACAGCCTCGTTAATCGTGATACCTTCTGTTCCTGGAGCAAAAAATGGAGCGTTGTGATCATTGAATATATGCTGAATATGAAATATTGGCATGTTTTGGTTGCGGAAAAAATTTAGCAACTTTCGGGAGTTATTTGCTGCTCTATTAGGTTCAAATAGCTCCATCCGACCATTTGGAAAATAATCATTCTGAACGTCAACAAGAATTAAAGCTGTCTTTTCCATTTAATCTCTCTCCTTATTCTTCCATTTAGATAAAATCTGTTAGTATTAAGTGTTGGTTTTAGGGATTCTGCAAATCCTACCTATCTCTTAATAATATAGAAGGGATAAATTACAAATTAAGTTTATTTGCGTGTAACATAAATAAAATATATAAGCAAACAGGGACAAAGATGCCCCTGTTTTAAGTGGTTTATAAAGTTTTATTAGTTTAAGTTAATCCATACACTTTTAACTTCAGTATAGTTATCTAACGCATAGCTTCCCATTTCTCGACCAATTCCACTTTGTTTGTACCCTCCAAAAGGAGAAGCGGCATCAAAAGCGTTATAGCAGTTTACCCAAACTGTACCTGCTTTTAATTCATTGGCTACATAATGGGCTTTTTTTACATCTTGTGTCCATAAACCTGCTGCTAATCCATATTCGGTGTTATTTGCACGGCGAATCACATCGTCTAAATCGTCAAACGGCATGGCAGCTACAACAGGTCCGAAGATTTCTTCTTTAGCAATAGTCATTTCATCATTGACACCAGCAAATATTGTAGGTGCTACAAAATAGCCATCGCCTTGTCCATAACTACCGCCTGTAACCACTTCTGCACCTTCTGATTTTCCTTGTTCAATATAACTACCCACACGTTCTAGTTGCTCATTAGATACCAATGGCCCTATCTGTGTAGATGGATCAAGGCCAGCCCCTTGTTTAATGTTTTTTGCGTGGGAAACTAAATCAGCTACCACATTATCATAGGACTTCTTCTGAATATAAAGGCGAGAGCCAGCACAACAAACTTGTCCTTGATTAAACATAATGCCCGATAAAGCACCGGGAATCGCTTTAGTCATATCAGCATCTGGTAAAATGATATTTGGTGATTTCCCACCCAGTTCTAGTGAAATCTTTTTCACTGTACCTGAAGCTTGGCGCATAATCATTTTACCTACTGAGGTAGAACCTGTAAAAGCAATTTTATCCACATCCGGATGGTCTACAAGTGGTGAGCCTGCTGTTTCACCAAATCCTGGTATAACATTAAGAACACCAGGAGGAAACCCGGCTTCGAGTGCGAGTTGACCTAAATACAATGCTGAAAGTGGTGTTTGCTCTGCTGGTTTTAAAACGATTGTACATCCGGTTGCAAGGGCTGCACCTAATTTCCACGCTGCCATAAGAAGAGGGAAATTCCAAGGAATAATTTGTCCAACTACACCTACTGCTTCATGGCGAGTATAGTTGAAGTAATTCCCTGCAACAGGAATCGTTTGACCGACAATCTTAGTAGTCCACCCAGCATAATAACGGAAGTGATCAATGGCAAGAGGGACGTCCGCATTAGTTGTTTCACCAATAGGCTTCCCGTTATCTAGTGTATCCAATTGTGCTAACTCTTCTTTGTGGGCTTCCATTAAATCCGCTAATTTATAAATGAGGCGACTGCGTTCAGAAGCACTCATTTTTTTCCAAGGACCATTGTCAAATGCTTGGCGGGCTGCTTTGACTGCTTTATCAACATCTTCTGGTCCGGCTTCGCTCACAATTGCTAAAACTTTCCCGTTGGAAGGATCAAGGGTCTCAAAAGTTTGACCAGAAGTAGCTTCTACCAATTCCCCATTAATCAAAAGCTTTTTAGTACCTTTTAAGAATTCTTGTACACGTGGATTAAGTCGAATTGTTTGTTCCATTTATAAAACCCCTTTTCATTTGGTATAAGTAAATGTTTATTCTTGCAAATTCGCTCAGATAATATGAAAGTCTATCCATGAAACTACTATTAGAATTTTGGCATATAGATGTTATACCTAGATTATCAATCGATATATGTGCGCGAACTTTTGTTAATTCAACTTTCCTTTATTCAGAATTCTTAGCCTTACCATTTATTGAAACGGCAGTACCTAATTCCTTCGCGAGATTAAGAGTATGACTCATAAACACGTGACTACCAACTTCATCAATTACTGCACGAAATTTGTGTCCAATAACAAAGGGGATACTTAAAACGAATCAACAAAAATATTTATCCTTGCATGCAATCACTACGACAAATCATCTGCAGTTAGTGCTGAATCGGGCATTTTTAAGACCTTCATGAGCTGTTGATGTTCAGTTAGTACCACAATGCTTCGTGACGAATCTGTGTTTTTTTATCCAATTTTCGGATGCAACTCATGTTTAAAACGGTTTTGTGCTGCCATTTATTCTTTCTATTTATCTAATGGTTATTTAAGCCTCCTTTTTAAAAAATTGGAATAAGGTACTCAACTGGTTATAATGCAAGACTCATGCCAATAACAAAAACCCTATGAAAACCGTAAAAAATGATTGGATAGTTTTTAGAAAAATAGTTTTTGTTCTAATATGGAACAATTACATGTTCCATATTAGAACAAAATTGAACGAAACGTAGAATCCGTTGGTTTAGTTTCTGAATTTTCTGCTATAATGAAATTGTATGGACAAACCCTTTTTAGCCTATAAAAATTTTGTTGTTCTATGTGTTCAAAGTTAAGATAGTGAATCAACAAAATTACATAAAGAGTATTTTACAAATGGGAGGAGTTATTCTATGTCGGTCAATATTAGCGCGCCTAAAGAAACCATTCCTACTTTCATTCAAGAATCCTGGAAGCGTTGCCATTCAAAAGGACTTCAACCTAGAATAATGGACAAGGAAAATATGCTGGGTGAATTTGAGCTGGCCGAATTCCAGGATCAATATGCAGAGCTCCTTTATTATTCTTCACCCATTTTAGAAGACGTGTATAGCTCTATTCATGGCATGGAATCTATTCTATTACTTGCTGCACCTGAAGGATACATCATTGAAACTGTCGGAGATCCATCATTTATTCGGCATGCTGACAATGTTGCCCTTAGAAAAGGGGCAAATTGGCTGGAGGAATCAAAAGGGACAAATGCAATAGGTACAGCTATAGTAGAGAAAAAAACAGTACTTATTCACGGCAGCCAACATTTTTATCAGGATAACCATTTCCTTACTTGTACCGCAACTCCCATTTATCATCCTGATGGTCATCTGCTTGGTGTTTTAAACTTAAGCAGTCATCAACAGGATTATCATCCGTTTTCTATTAGTTTAGTTCAAAGCGTGGCAGATAGTATTAAACAAGCCCTCTTATTAGCCCAAACACAAAAACGAGAGAAAAATCTTTATTTTATATATGATCAGCATCCTGACCCTCTATTTACAATTAATAAAGAAGGAAACGTTACAAGTCTTAATATCGCAGCATCCCGTGCTATTGGCAGTATAGAACAAACCACAACGGGGCAACCGATATCGAGTATAATATCAGGACTAGATACTCTTGCATTAATTAAAGGACTAGAACAAAAGGTTGCAATAAAAAATCAGAAGTTTACAGCACAGCCCCTTATTAAAGATACTCAACATCTGTCCTATGTGACTCTTCGGTTAGAGAAACTAAAACAGATAGATGAACAAACAAATCGTTATCATTTTTCTGATATCATCAGTAATGATTCTCAAATGAAACAAACGATATCCATAGCAAAAAGGGCTGCGAAACTTGATATTAGTCTTCTTATTACTGGTGAAAGCGGCACAGGCAAAGAGCTGTTTGCCCAATCTATCCATGGTGTCAGCCTAAGAAGAGATAATCCATTTATCGCGATTAATTGCAGTGCAATACCTGAAAATTTATTAGAAAGTGAGTTATTTGGGTATGAAAAGGGTGCCTTTACTGGTGCAAATAGCGGTGGACATAAGGGGAAGTTTGAAGCGGCAAATGGTGGAACCTTGTTTTTGGATGAAATCGGGGATATGCCGCTTACTGCTCAAGCGACTTTACTTCGGGTGCTTCAGGAACGTTGTGTGACACGTGTCGGCGGTAATACTTCGCGCCCCATCGATGTGAGAATAATCGCAGCAACTAACAAAGACTTACAGAAAGAAATAGAAGCAGGACAGTTTCGTGCGGATCTATTTTTTCGTCTGAATGGTTTAACCTTAAAACTTCCAAAATTAAAGAATCGTACAGATTTATTAATGTTAGCTGAACATGTTTTATCGCATTTACCCTATAGAAATGAAAGTACAGAGTTAACAGAAGATGCTAAAACATTTATTTTCGAATATGAATGGCCAGGAAACTTCCGCGAATTACAAAACGTGCTAGGGCAGGCTGCTTTTCTAGCCAATCAGAATCCGATTACAAAGGCTTTGCTCGTTTCACTTTGTCCAGTTTCATCTCCGTCAAGAAATGTAGAAGAAACAAAGGAGAAAGAACCTACAAGTATGCTAGATCAAGAAATCCAACTTATTAAAAAAGCGTTGGAACGAACAAATGGAAATATTAGCAACGCAGCAAAACAACTTAAAATTGGCCGTAATACTCTTTATAGAAAGATGAGAACCTACAAAATCATGCGATAACTCAAAAAGTAGGTGATTCAGAGTGTTTTTGAAGTATTTAACTGATGATACTTTTTAACCAATCACCAACTTCCCCGACCTATTTTGGTCGGTTTCTTTGTTATCCACCAACCATACTTGTGGTCTCCAGACTATTTTCCCTGTCACTTATCAACATTTCATCTACTTTACGAGCTGTTTTTTCATGTGTTTGTTCCTTTTGGAGTTTGTTTTTTCTATTCTAAAATCGTATCATAAGAAGATTAACAGATCTTGAATAAAACAATGATAGGCTTATCGTACTTATATAAATATGTCGTGTGAAGTGCAGGAAATTAAAACATCATATAGAATAATGTTATTAATATAATAATAAACTAAAATTCCGAAAGAGAATGTGGTGGTCAATAGTATGGAATTGTTATCAGAACAAAAGAAGTATAAAAAAGTATTGATTCAATATTTAGAAGAAAATCAATCACTGTTTTTAAATGAATGGAACGAGACCATCAAAGTAAATGAAATCGACCCCTACAAAGAAAAAATCAAAGAAAATGGATATGGGATGTACTCCTTAGTCATTAATATTTTTAAGGGATCATTGTCAAATGACGTGCTAACAAAATTGGCTTACCAGGTAGCAAATGAACGCCTTAAAGCAAATATTAATATTGGAGATTTTTTGTACAATATTAATTTAGGGAGAAATATCATTGTCAGAAATGTTTTTGGGGCAAATATCCCCATTAAATATATACAGAAGTTTATTGATGAAATCAACACACACTTCGATACATTCAGTTATCATGCCGTAACGAGGTATACAAATCTAACAAATGAAGTGATTGAGGAAAAACAATCTTTTATAAGTGAAAATCACAAAGATAAATTAGCGGTATTGGGACAAATATCATCAAGCTTTGTACATGAGTTCAGAAATCCTCTTACAGCTATTATGGGGTTTAATAAATTACTAATAAGGGAGAACCCCAATCTGAAATATTTAGATATAATAGATTATGAACTAAATCAGCTGAATTTTAGAATAACCCAATTCCTCCACACCTCTAAATCTGATTTTAACGAGGAACAAAGAGAGGAAATTTCTGTGTTGGAATTACTTGAAGAAATCCAACAACTAACATATGCGAGTATTGTCGATGCTAGCGTTAATGTAGAAATAGATATTTATCCGAACTTTGTCATAACAGCGAGCAAGGATGGACTAAAGCAGGTATTTCTAAACCTTTTTATAAATTCAATTGATGCTTTAAAGGGGAAAGACCAGCCTAGAACATTAAAAATACATACTATAACTGAGCCAAATGAACGGGTTATTAGAATATCAAATAATGGACCTGCTATTGCAAGTGAAATGATAGAATCAATTTTTGAGCCGTTTTTCACAACAAAAGAGTTAGGTACAGGAATTGGACTTTACGTATGTAAGAAGATTATAGAAAGTAATGATGGTTATATGAATTGTGTGTCTAATGACAATTTAACAACATTCAGTATACACTTCCCTAATAGTTAAATTATTAGTGACCTAAAAGTTCAAGTTCATGGGGATTCATACATATCTTAGGAATATAAAGACCCATTATTTCCTTAATACATATTCACATATTTTACAGCAGAAACTCGATGTAGTGTTGTATTTAGCTAAATAGTTGAAGCACATCACTAAAATTACGGTTATTTTAGGGAGAGGACCAAATTCTGTATGGCCAATATACCCCGAAAATCAAGATTCTCTTACTTTTACAGGTTTTAGGTGTACGAGTTTACAGGGCAAGAATGATTTCTAAGGGCGGCGGAGTGATGAAAGCGAATAATCGGATAAAGGTGATTTCGTCTTTCCTAAGAATTAAAAATAAATATTTAAAGAAGATGCCTAAATTAGTATTGGAAATTTAGGCATCTTCTTTTCATTTAATTATTAACCCTCTAGTCAGATATTCTTCAATACGGACATGTTTGAATATTTACGGATTTAAGCATTTACTACAAGTGTCAGATTTTTAGACATTTTCAATAAATTGTCCTGGTATGACGATCAATTCATTTTCACCCGAAATGAACGGATGCAATATACCTTAGAAGTTCACCATAAAAGTTATGTCGAAATTCTAAAAGAAAACAATTAAATTGTCATTTTGTGATTCGGATATGAATCAAAAAGTGTTAATAATTAATTTATGAATCAAAAATTAAGTTTTTGATTCAATTTTGAATCAAATAAAAGTCATGAAACCTTTAAATCCTTATATACTAACAATCCTTTTTTTGGCATGGATATTGCTTTTGTTTTTATATATAATGACAAATTTTCATTAAGAGAGGATGCTTTATATAAAAAAAGGTGAGGTAAAGAGAGTATTGATAGAGTCAGATATATAATGATTTATACATCAAAAGCCGTCGCTTTGTAAGTAGTAGCCGTCTGTTAAATTCAATTATACCGCAGTGAAGGTAGCATGATTATTGATCAATTAGATGATCAAATTCTTAACAAATTAAGAGATTTCTTTATAACGGAAGGCATCGCCAAGAAGTAGGAGCCGTATTATGGAACCTGTGCAAGGAGAAGGCTGATTTATAGTGCTATTCGTGCGGTTCGTTTAAGGCCTGATGATGATTACTAAAGAGTAGGTTTCCGGATCAGTAGTTGCTGATATAAAAAGGTGGCTGTTTATGAAGAAGCACTAGAAAAAGCGAATGATACTACTTATGGTTTATGAGCTTCGCTTTTTGCAACAAATCTAGATAAAGCTTTTCATTTTATCAATAACAGTGAATTTGGACTTGTTCAAATTAATGGAGTAACAGGTGAGGATGAACCGAAAAAATATTTGGTGGAATGAAAGAGTCAAGCTCTGTTACCCGTGAACAAGGACATGTAGCAATTGAGTTTTTTACTGCTATTAAAAACAGTGACAATTTTAAGGGATGGTGACAATAGTGGCTTATCAACCAAATGAACTGAAACATGGTCTCAAGACTAGACATGTAACAATGATTTCTATTGGTGGTGTTATCGGTGCAGGCTTATTTATAGGGAGCGGGAATATTATTGATTCAGCAGGACCTGGTGCAATCTTATCTTATATAATCGCAGGATTAATGATCGTTCTTATTATGCGCATGCTTGGTGAAATGGCTGTTGTGAATCCTGATAGTGGGTCCTTTTCAACTTACGCACATCAAGCGATTGGTCCTTGGGCCGGTTACACGATTGGCTGGTTATACTGGTTTAACTGGGTAATCATTATTGCGATTGAAACCACTTTATTGGGTACTATGATTCATGATTGGTTTCCTGCTATACCTATGTGGATAGCAAGTTTATCTTTCCCTATTTTGATGACACTTACAAATATCTATTCTGTCAAAGCTTATGGAGAATTTGAATACTGGTTAGCTTTTATTAAAGTAGCTGCTATTGTAATATTCCTATGCTTAGGTGCAGCAATGATCTTTGGATTTGTTCCTGGATTTGAAACGCCAGGTCTTTCTAATATTACTGGAAATGACGGATTCTTTCCGAATGGTTTTCTACCTGTACTCCTTAGTGTAATATTTATTACCTTTTCATTATCTGGGAGTGAGGTAGCGGCTATTGCAGCAGGAGAGTCTGAAAATCCCGAAAAAAATATTATAAGAGCAATAAACGCTGTAGTGTGGCGTCTTCTTCTATTCTTTGTTGGTTCGGTAGCTGTGTTAGTTATACTAATCCCGCAGGGGGCTGAAGGTTTACTTAAAACTCCCTATGCTAGCGTATTTAACATGGCAGGACTTCCTGGTGCTGGTCAAGTAATGAATATTGTAATATTCATATCATTGCTTTCTGTTTTAAATTCAGGGCTATATACAAGTTCACGCATGCTTTACTCCCTATCAAAAAAGGGAGATGCCCCTAGAATTTTATCCCGTGTGAATAAGAGAGGCATCCCGATTTGGGCGTTAATGGCAAGTGTTTTCTTTGCTTATGTGTGCACGACATTTAAATTTGTGTCTCCTGATAAATTATTTGCTTTTCTAGCTAATAGCTCGGGTGGAGTTACGATGATTATGTATATTTTTATCGCTTTTTCTCATCTGTTTTTAAGAAATAAGATTGAAAAAGAAAATCCAGGGACACTCAAAGTGAAAATGTGGTTATTCCCTTATTTAACCTACGCAACTATTGCAGTATTATTTGCTATTTTTGTTGCCCAGGCTTTCATTGATTCCATGCGCTTGCAATTCTTTCTCACCTCTCTTCTCACGATTCTCGTTATAGGTTCCTACTTTCTGTTTTATCATAAGAAAGAGGTAATAACTCCAAAGCAAGAAGAAAAACTAAAAAAATTCTTTAAAAAAGTGTAAAGAAGTCTTTTTCTGAATGACTTATAACATATTTATATAAATACTTACAGTAGTTTCTAGCTCTTAGTGCAGCTTTTATAGAGAAATTACAAATTATTCTTATTTAAATCCGTTTAGATCTATTCATTGCTTTTAAATTGATTAATGTAAAAAGGCTACTCTTGATGAGTAGTCTTTATTCTGTATCCATAAATAAAGGGAGGATGTAGAGTTGATATTTTCAGATAAAAGTGTGCGCAATGACTACATCTTTACAATCCTTTGGTATAGTAACTACTATCATGGCAGACTACTTACATTTCTACGTAAAAACTGAATAATTATTTTTTATAGGAATTAGCAGGAGTTAGTTAGGAGTGGTCAGTTGAATTAAACTTAATTATGCTCATTCATTTGCAACTTTGCATTCCTTTGCTAGAATATAAGCATAAAGAAAAAAATAGGAGTGGTGACTGTGGCTGAAACTCCAGCTGAAGTAAAGGATTTAATTCACTATATTGAACCAAAGGGAGAGTTTATCTCTTTTTCAGATGAGGCGGATTATATCGCTAAAGGTTTAGAATGGAAATTATTCACTGCTCGTTCAGTAAAAAGAGAACTACTATATAAAAGCGGAAGCTATCAAGGAAAAGTGAAATTGGCTGGTTATGAACAATATGGTAACGGTCTTGATACGATTGTTGTTGAATTTGAAAATGGTAAGCTAAGTTGCATTCACCCTTCATATTTAAAGGAAATGCAAAGTTCGAATTTCGGTAAAGAGCTATTGAGTGGGCCAGTTGCTGAAGCATCAGCACCTTTAACTGAAGGTGAACAAGTAACAGTTGTCCAAGTGACAGAAAGTCCTGAGCAGCTAAGTGAAGCACCAAAAAAGGCAAAGTCAAAGAGTAAAAAGGCACCAGCGAAACCTAAACTGGACTTACCAGCAGACAAAGTCCATTTCACAGCAACCGTCAAGGAATTTACTGCAAAAATGAACCATTTCACCGGTGAAGAAGATGAGGTAATCCTGTTAGAGAATGTCAAAGTGACCACAGATCCAGAACTCTCCATTGGTGATGCCTGGTGTGGATATAGCAAAACATTAAAAAAGGCAGAACTTGAAGAAGGCGACGAAATAGAATTTGACGGAAAAGTGGTTGACAAGAAATACGATAAAGAAATTCGTTATAAAGTGAACAATCCATCAAAGTTAAAAAAAACGGAAGCTTAATTCTAACTTTATACCTTAGTAAAATAGGTAGTAGGCTATTGCTTACTGCCTTTTTGTATGGATTGTTTGCTCCAAGTGACAGGTATTTATAGCAAAAAATGTACAGAGGGGTTCGATTTTTATCTTAGTAATTGATGTTTAGAAGTGGAATAAAATCATGAATATGGAGAACTGCTGAACTCATCAGTGATCTGAAGGATGAAGGGGCACTTTTGAAATGTACGTTGGCAATTCATTCATGACGAGAATGTTGAACTCAATTGAAATAGATAGAGCTTTTTCCCTTTTTTGGTTTCATATAATACAGCGTTGGGGATAATACAATATTATAAAAGCTTATTAAAAGTAAAGGGGGCCTCTATTATGAAAGAATTATTCCGGTTATTAAAACAAGGCAATAAATCGGCATTTATTGCCGCTTGTGTGAATAGTATTATCGCTGTGTTAAAGGGGATAGCTTATTTCATGACGGGGAATGTGGCTATGTTTGCGGAAACATTGCATACCTTGGGGGATGCTGCGAACCAGTTTTTCGTTTTCATTGGTTCCGCATTAAGTAAAAAGTCACCAACAAATCGTTTTCCAGATGGATTCGGACGACTGGTTAACCTAGTTCTTTTAGGGGCTGTGTTGGTTGTTGGGATCATGTCTTATGAAACGATAAAAGAAGGATTTCATCACATCTTGCATCCAGTAGAGTCAAGTGGGATGATAATTAATTTGTCCGTTCTCTCGTTAGCGGTTGTGTTGGAATCATATGTATTATTTAAAGCGATGAAAGAAGTAGTACATGAAGCGGGGATAGAGGCGAAAGGAACTGCAGTCATCTATAAAAGCTTCGCTGGTTTAAAACGTGCAAAACCAGCAACGAAATTAGTATTTATGGAAGATATGGTCGCAACAGGTGGCGGTATACTGGCGTTAGTAGCCATATTGTTGGCGAATTTCACACCCTTTATTCAAGCAGAAGGTGTTGCTTCTGTCATGATTGGTCTCGGTATGTTTTATGTGGTTGGAAGGGTTTTTCTTGATAATGCAGCGGGAGCTCTTGGTGAAGCTGATATTGAGATGCGTCAGAAAATAGGAACTATGGTCATGAGTGATCCGGATGTGAGAGATATCCAAAAACTGGCGGTATTAAAAGAAGGAGAAGATTTTCATGTGGAATTAGAGGTAGAACTTGATGCCCACATTTCTATCGCCCAGGCTGATGACATTAAAGACCGGCTCTTTGATGAAATTTTCAAGGAAAGAGGGGTAACGGATGTCATTATAGAATTTGATGAAAATGACGGCGTTGCTAATTGGGAAGGTGGACTTAATAAGGAACTAAATGAAAGGAAACAAGATAAATAGAAGGGAGTGTCATATCTCCAAAATGTGAATCTTGTCTAATTGGTGTAGGGGCTTCTTTTGAAAATAGAAAATTTAATTAGGTTTGATTTAGGATAATATTAAATAAAAAAGTAACATTTATTTATGCAAAATAGTTAAAATTAATAAAATATAAATCTAAATAAAATGCTAAAAGGTCACAAAATTTTTTGTGACCTTGAAACCTGTTCATTGAATCACGTTCTTTCCTTGGATAAGCAATATACGCTATTATGGAATTATGTACATAGAGAAGAATTCAGAAAGGGTGAATAAGAATGAATAAACCAGAAATTAAACTAGTAGCGCTCGACATGGATGGGACACTTCTAAATGAAGCGGGAGAGATTTCTGCGGAAAATCGGAAAGCAATTAAAGAAGCAGAAAATCAGGGGGTTTTCGTGGTGCTAAGCACTGGAAGATCCTATGCGACTTGCAGTGATTTTGCAAAGTCAATGGAGCTGCAGTCATATCTTATTACGGTTAATGGTAGTGAAATTTACGACAATCAAGGGAAATTGGTGGAAAGAAATATAGTCGATAGTGAATCCATACAGTGGATGTGGGAATTAAGCCAAAAGCATAGTACGCATTTTTGGGCAATTAGCTTTGATAGTATATATAGGGCTGAAATGCCTCAACGAATTCATGACTCGCAATGGCTTAAATTCGGCTTTGATACAAAAGATGAAGCCATTCGCCAAACTATTATGGACGAACTTAAATCAAAAGGAAATCTTGAAATAAGCAATTCAAGTCCAACGAATATTGAAGTGAATGCACTTGGAGTCAATAAAGCGAAAGCAATTGACGTTGTTTGTTCATTGCTCAATATTACAATGGATAATGTAATGGCAGTAGGAGATAGTCTAAATGACCTTGCCATGATTCAAGAAGCAAAGATGGGTGTAGCGATGGGTAACGCTCAAAAGATAGTTAAGGAAAAAGCAGATTGGGTCACTGCAACTAACCAAGAAGATGGAGTGGCTAAAGCAATCCAAAAATGGGTGCTCTCCAATTAATTGAAAGCTGTATGTGGATTTAATCCATATACAGCTTTTTATTTAAATTTAACTCGTTAAGAGTGGTATTTTGCCGATGAAAATAATTTCTTGAAAATTTTGTCTTTAAGAAGTATGATAATCTTATAGTGTTATATTTTGGTAATATATTAAAAATGGGAGGTTTTATAGATGAGAAGAACTGTACCTGAACACTGGTGGAATCAATTATCTTTACCAGTTATCTCAGCGCCTATGTTTTTAATTTCTGGTCCTGAATTAGTGAAAGAATGCTGTTTGAATGGAGTAATTGGCTCTTTTCCAGCACCGAATGCTCGGCCGATAGAAGTACTGGATCAATGGATGGGTGATATAAAAAACACACTAATTGCAGCAAGAGATAAAGAACCCAGCAAGAAAATTGCTCCATGGGCAATGAATATGGTTGTTCACCGAACTTATAGCCGTCTTGAAGAAGAATTGGAATTAGTCAAAAAGCACCAACCTCCCATCGTTATTACATCTCTTGGATCTCCAAAACATGTTGTAGATGTCGTACATAGCTATGGTGGGTTGGTCTTTTCAGATGTCAGCAGCGTGGAATTTGCCAAAAAAGCTGCAGAGTCAGGTGTGGATGGATTGATCTTAGTTGCTTCAGGAGCTGGCGGACATGCGGGTGAGATAAATAGTTTTGCTTTCGTTGACAGTGTAAGGACGTTCTGGGATGGAATCATTTTGCTTGCTGGATCCATTAGTACAGGTCACAGCATCTTAGCTGCTCAAGCTGCCGGAGCGGATCTTGCTTATATGGGTACACGTTTTATCGTGGCAAAAGAGAGCAGGGCAAATGATGAATATCGTGAAATGCTTGTCGAGTCGAATCATGATGACATTATCTTGACTGATGCATTTTCCGGGGTTAATTGTAATATGTTGAAACCAAGTATTAAAAAGGCAGGTATGGATCCAGATCAATTAGCAAAAAAAGAAAATGTCGATTTTGACAGCATGTCTAAATCATCAGATTCTAAAGCATGGCGTGATATTTGGTCCGCGGGACATGGAGTAGGGGCGATAAAACAAATAGATACCACTGCTGGTATCATCAAACAGCTAGAAAAAGAGTATCAGGAATCCCTTGAGAGATTAACCGAGCAGGCGGGTAAATTAAAGGGTATTATATCAAAGTGATTTGAAAGCGCTTTATCAAGTTGTTCGAAATTTGTTGTTTTTTTGTTTGAAGAGGGTATCCATTATGGGTACCCTTTTTTTAGTGCTACATACTATTTTAGAATACATTATTTTAATGGATTACATAATCTTGTATAAATAACCATTCAAAAATACTACAGATAAGAAGAAAAATTATGTGATTTTATAAAGTAAATAAATTTGATATCCAACAGTAGAAATGTTATATTATTTTTCGTGTTAATGACCGGATGAACAATATAGTCATAATTTTTCTAGAAGAAAATATATATTTATAATAAAGAAATAAAATATATATATTTTAGATGATAAACAGTCATGAATGTATTTTCAATTCGCTTTACACCGAAGTAGAGTAAATAAACGACATGTTTGTCGTATAGGAGGATTTGATAGGTGTGTTAAAATCGCTGAAAGGAGAATTATTGGCTATTATAAAAAGACCAATAATTCTCATTTCTATATTAGGAATTATTAGTGTTCCTTTACTTTATAGCGGGACATTTTTATGGGCATTTTGGGATCCGTATGGTAAGGTCGATCAATTGCCGGTTGCCATTGTCAATATGGATGAAGGAGCCGAGCTTAACGAATCAGAACTTACCATTGGGAAAGACTTAGTGAAAGAGTTAAAGGAGAAAAAGGACTTTGATTGGCATTTTGTCAGTCAAAAAGAAGCGAATGAAGGCCTGGCGAACCAGGACTATTACATGAAGATTGAAATTCCGAAAAACTTTTCGGAAAATGCAACTACCTTGCAAGAAGAAAATCCGGAAAAACTTGATTTAATATATACATCAAATGAAGGGTATAACTATATTTCTACTAAGATAGGTGACGCAGCTTCCGAGAAAATTAAAGGTGAGGTTTCAGCGGCCGTTACAAAAACCTATGCTGAGTCAATGTTTGATAATTTGAAAGAAGTTGCTGATGGACTTGGATCGGCCAGTGATGGAGCAGGCGAACTGAAAGACGGGACCGATAAGGTGAAAGACGGTTCTAACGAACTAGGAGAGGGAATTAACTCTGCTAAAGAAGGTTCACAAAAAGTAGATGAAGGAATTGGTTCTCTACATTCAGGTTCAGTTGAAATCCATAAAAACCTGGAAACATTAGCTGAAAAGTCCTTGACCTTTTCGGATGGAGTGGGTTCAGCAGCTTCTGGCTCGAAAGAACTTAATCAAGGCTTGCAAAGATTTAGTTCTGGGATTGGACAAATGAAAGATGGGCAATCAAAACTTTTAGAAGGAGCCAAAAAATCTGAAGCAGGTTCTGGGGAATTAGCTTCAGGACTGCAACAATCTTTAGAAGGGTTCAATCAGATTGAAGAAAAGCTTCCTACTCTGACCGAGGGGGCAAATGGTGTAGCTTCTGGTGCAAGCCAGCTCTCAGGTTCTTTGTCCGATTGGAGTGCTGCTACGAGTGAAGCAAAAGCAGGAGCATCGAACGTTGCGGCCGGATTGGAAGAAGTTATTTCCGGTTTAAAACAACAATCTCAAACTGCAGATGATCCTTCAGAGAAAGCTCGTTTAGAAGGATTAATTGCTTCTCTATCTGGAATTAGTGAAGGAAGTAAAGGAGTAGCTGAAGGAGTAGGAAAACTATCCGCAAGTGCTTCTGAAATTGCTAAGGGAGGCACTAGTCTTAGTGAAGGGGCAAATCAGTTAGGAAATGGTACCAATGCGCTCAGCGGTGGTTTTACTCAATTAAAACAAGCTCAAGATAAACTTGCCAATGGAGCGAATGATCTGCAAGGCGGACAGGGTCAATTAGTAGCTGGATTGACAACATTTGGCGAAAGTATAGATTCAGCACAGAGTGGACTTGGACAATTAACGGAAGGCAGCAATAATTTGGTCAGTGGGCTTGATCAATTAGAAGATGGGTCGAAGCAATTATCAAATGGAACTTCTCAGCTATCAGAAGGTTCGAAAAGTCTGATTACTGGAACAGATAAGTTAAAAGAAGGTACATCAAGTCTTACAAGTGGCATGGGAGAGTTAGCGAATGGAGCTATTAAGCTTCAAGATGGAATCGCCAAACTTTCAGATGGTTCGGAAGAATTACATGACGAATTGAAAGACGGAGCAAGCGAAGCAGGTAATATAAAAGCCGATGAAGATGTTTATGACATGTTTGCAAGTCCAGTAAAGGTTGATAAATTGCCTATTAATAATGTGCCAAACTATGGAACTAGCTTTGCACCGTATTTAATTTCATTGAGTTTATTTATTGGGGCAATCGTTCTGACAATCATTTTCCCATTAAGAGATCCTGCTGTTATTCCTGCAAATGGATTCAGCTGGTTTATTAGTAAATACGGGGTCATGGCTATAATAGGAATATGTCAGGCTATATTGGTGGATTTGATATTAATATTAGGACTTGGAATTGAAGTCACTAGTCTGCCATTATTTTTTGTAGTAAGCATTCTTGCTAGCTGCACATTTATGGCTATCATTCTATTTCTTGGTTCAGCCTTTGATAATCCAGGTCGTTTTATAGCGTTACTCATATTAATTCTACAGCTGACCAGCAGCGGCGGAACTTTCCCAAATGAATTAGTTCCTAGCTTCCTGCAAGGGTTCACGCCATTCTTACCGATGACGTATTCGATTAATGCTTTTAGAGCAGTAATCTCAACTGGAGACTTTGGATTCATGTGGCATAACCTTAGTATACTTGCCATTTTCCTTGTAGTGGCATTAATACTATCTTTCGTATACTTCATTTATAGATATAAAAAGATGAAAAACGTATTTACGGAAGATGCAGGCAAATAATAATGAAAAAACAGCGACTCGAATAGGGTTCGCTGTTTTTTTCTATTATACCCAAGATTTTTGAGACGAAGGGGCATATTTTTTCATAGGATTTTTAGCAATAACATCTTTTAAATAGGGATAGCCTGAAGGACTAGGTTTTCGCAGCAGCTCCATTAGATAAGAAATGTCGTCCATTGCCCGGTGTGTTTGGAAATTTGTGATGTTATGAGCCCGCAGCAATGTTAAGAGTTTACTATTTACAAAACCGTATTGTTTCCATGGGACATTGCGCATTGTACAGAACCACTGATGGTTATTGATTTCTGGATACATATGGTAGAGGAAACTTCTGTCGAATGAAGCATTATGGGCAAAAATTGAGTCAGAACGATCTATAAAAGATTTTATTTTTTCATCGTGAAAGCTTTTTCCTTCGACAGAGCTATATGGAATTCCATGAACCCTGTATGCCTGATCATAATTCCTTCTTGCTTGATAAGAGAGGGGCTCTCTTAAAAACGATTCTTGATCAACAAGGTTAATAATTTCACCGGTTTCGCTGCTATAGGTAAAAAGAATAAGGGCAAGTTCGATAATTTCATCAGAAGTAGGACGCAATCCAGTTGTCTCTACGTCTAGTACTAAACCTAATCTATTAGACAATTAATTTTCCTCCATTTTGGCTACTTTTATCTATTATATCTGATTTTGGTTGCCTATTGAAAGTGCCGTATTTCTAAATGATAGTGTTCCTTTGAGATTTCAATTAATTTATTGTTAAAATTTTACAGAATATAGTTAGGTACATAGGAATTTGAGTAATAAAGGAAAAATTATTGAAGATGCTCATGGGAAGCATAGAGGTGACGGAGTAATCGGTTAACTTTTATGCGAAAAAATTCAGTTAGATCTACGATTGTTAGTGTAATTTCTATGCTTAATCACTAAATATTAGAAGATCACTTTCAAACACTTTCTTATTGATATGAAATAATAGGAAACTAAAAAAGGTAGAGAAATGCTTTTTAAAGCACTCTCTACCTTTGTATAATTCAATTCAGGACTAGTATAGATTGTAAGATTCTTTCTAATTCATGGTCGATTATTTGTACATATTCTTCGTTTTTTTGAATACTGAATATGGTTCTGGAGTGATTTAAATATTGCAGTCCTTCATTCTGTTGTTGAAGATGAATCAGATTTTTCCCGGTAAGAAAATGAAGTTCTGCAAATAAATATAAAGATTCGATAGAATTACAAATATTAATGCCTTTTAGCGTATAATTTAATGACTCTTGATAGCAATGAAGTTCGGTTAAGGTTTGAGCTAATCCATGAATGATTTTTACTAAAATTGTACCTTCCTGATTCACATGAGGAATATTCTCGATAAATTCCAATGCTTCATTGAAGATGATTATAGCCTCATCGTAATCCTTTGTTTTAAAGTGAATAATTCCAATACTATTTAAAACTTCTATTTCCTGTTGATGAAGAATTACCCGTTTGCCCATTGTAATCTGAATGGCCTCATTTAATAGATCAATAGCAGTTTGTTTATTCTTGAACAAATAAAAAAAAGACATACCCTCATGCCATTTTAAGAATTGATAAAATGATATGGATTTTTCCGGTGCCGTTGCCATTTCTTTTTGGACAATTTCATAGATTGCTTCATAATTACGTGTACGTTTATATCTGTTTATTAATAATTTAATAGTTTCTATGTAATTATAAATCGGTTCATTTTTGGTAGTGAAAAAATACGAAAGATCAACTTTAAGTTTATCTGCTAATAGTCCCAACTCATCAATTGTTGGTGATGAGATGCTTCTTTCATAATCTAACAAGGTAATAGGCTCGCAAATATCTTTTGCTAATTCTTCTCTTGTGAGATTTTGTTTTATTCTTAATTCGTTGATAACAGAGCCAACCTCTATTTTCATTGCAATTGCCCCTTTATACCTATGTCTAGATTTTCTATTGTAACATAATTTTTTTTTTTCAATATGATTACTGAAAAGATAGTATTATGTAACTACTTTTAAACTGCTGCATCCTTTGAAATCCCTATCCTTCCTTTTTAATGGGAAAGCTTACTATCGCATCTCGGGCGGGTATGGTTGGAACGGAACGGTTTACAGTGTTATTCTCTCACAAATTATTAGAGATTTGATTATTAAGGGCGGGCATCCCGATTCTGCATTATACCTTAAGGAAAGGAAATTATTGAAAAGTTTTGTCCATTAATACAGGTATCTCTTTTTCACAAATAGAATAAAGAAGATAGTGAATCCACGGGGGGATTGTAGGATGAGATTTCAAGAGTTAGAAACAGAGAGGCTGCGTTTAATCGAAATAGGTCACCAGCATACGGAAAGTCTGTTTGAAATTCTCTCAAAAGATGAAGTAACCAAATATGATGGGATAGAAAGCTTAATTCGAGTGGAAGAGGCTCGTCGATTAATAGACTCGTTTAAAAGTGCATATATAAACAAAAGGGGGATTCGATGGGGAGTAGTGGTGAAAGATTCCGGGAAATTTATTGGTACTGTTGGCCTTAATCATTTGAGCATATCTAATAAACGTGCTGAAATCGGGTATGAAATCCATCCGGATTATTGGAGGAAACACTTTACATCGGAAGCTGTCAGAGAAGTATTACGTTATTCATTTGAAGAATTAAACTTACATCGAATCGCCGCATTAACCTTCCCTGATAATATTGCATCAACAAACCTCTTAAAGAAATTTGGTTTTAAGCAAGAGGGGAATCTTAGAAATTATATATTTCTTCGTAATCAATCGCATGATGCCGTGATATTTTCCTTGCTATATACGGAGTTTTAGCTTATACATCACCTAGTTTAGTCAGTTTCCCCAATTAAATAAGGCAGAATCATTGATAAATAGTTTAATAAAAAGATGTAAAAGGATATCGGGGTCGCCCATTTGGGCCTTTTTTTGTTTATAAAGAAAGAATCTGCATATTACTATTTGTTTTGATAAAAAAGGGAATCTATACATATTTTTCATGATAAAATTAAATGAATTCATCATCACGTCCATTGGACATGAAAAGGAGCATATTTATTGTGAAAATTTTATTTCCGTTACTTGCAGTCCTAGGCGGCATTACAATAGCAATTCAAGGACAAATAAATGGCGGTTTAGGAAAAAAAGTAGGGGTCATTGAAGCCTCTTTCATTTCTTTTGGAATCGGGACACTTGCTTTATTATTTATTGTTTTGTTTGCAGGAAATGGAAATATATCAGCTGTCACTTCTGTACCTAAATGGCAACTGATAGGTGGTCTCTTAGGGGCTATTTATGTCATAGTCATCGTCTTAGTAGTCCCTCAAATTGGAGTGGCCCCTACTTTAGTTGGGGTTATCTTAGGACAAATACTGATTGGAGCTGTCATTGATCATTTTGGCTTATTGGGTGGGGTACGTATTCCATTGGATGCGAAAAAGATAGCAGGTATTTGTTTACTCTTTGTGTCATTGTATTTATTTAATCATAAGTGAAGTAGAACAGAAATAAAATACTTAGAATTATTATGTTTTAATGAGGGCATAAAATGGATATTGGACATTTGAAGCACGGATTAGTCATTAAAGCAACTAAACTTCGGACATGGATCCTGTGGGGCAGCGTGACTGACATCAACAGTGCGATCATAATTTCTCTAATTATCCAATTTTTGTATTTGATTAGCTAGTGGGTAATGAAAGTGAATATGTCGATGACATTATTATGTACAAGTTGGTTTATTAAGCTAACGGGTGCGTTCGTATTTTATGATTAGCCGGTTTTTACTGGTTGATCTTTTTTTAATAGAATCTATTATATCAGGAGCTAGGGTAGGACGACGTACAGGTGCGTGGGACATAATTCCGTGAACTAAATTGTCCGCCCCCTAATTTAGGAGAACTAGATTTATTAAAGAATATTTATATTCGTGGTGAAAGTCATACAGTACTTGGAGCAATAGAGAGACAGACATTAGGCCAAATTTTTTATATTGGTAATCAATTAAAAGATGAGAATTGGGAAGCCCCTTAGTTATCAAGAAAGGAAAATCGGAAGAATACTTGCTACACAAGCTTAAAAAACATAAGTGAAAGCAGCTATTGAGTTAACCATTTATAGAGGCTTTTTTAAGTGAATTAAGTGAATTAAGTATTCAGGCACAATCCTTTTACAAGGAATTGTGTTTTTTTGGGTGAACGACCTTGGTTCATTAAGACGTACTAAAGACCACAGGTGTTGTTTTAGAATAAAGTTTGCTCAAATGATACTAATGACCTTAAAAATAACAAATAGAAAGAGCTTGTTTTGAAAAAAGTTTGATCACTTCTGTGACCCTTATTCAAAAATGGAATCTAATAAAAAGTGGTTAACTTGGGAAGTTGAGTCACTTAATAATTCAACCTCTTCTGAATAATCAGAAAAATATGTATAATAAGATGATCAAATATAGCTTCCAATCAAGTTGATATAAATATAGTGATTTGTACTTGTGAGTCTATAATGAAACGCATAATGAAGGGGTTTGAAATTGATATAAGTTAATGTTTCAATTCTTTTTACCTACTATATAAATCAAAATTACTAGCGTTTAATACCTATCTTGTGAAAAAGTACTCATTGGTTTATTGATTTTTTAATTTATTCGTAATATACTTAATATTCAACATCTTTAATTCAAAGTATAGTACCCTTTTGCGAGGTTGAAAGGAAGGTGGTTTTAAGCTATAAAACTACTGATTTTGGGTTTTTGAGAAAAAACGTAAATTTATGCAAACGCTTCGCTAGTTATTTTTGGTGAGTTTCTGCTATGAATACTTCTAACTATCCTCGCAGAATATTTTAGTGTACTAAACCAGAAGTTAATAGATGGCAGAAGGATAATCTCTTAAACTAGGGATACTCCAAGATAGACTAAAGATGAGGGGGAATATTTTTGAAAAAGTCTAAATTTTCAGTGCTTGCGCTTCTAATGGCTATTATGCTTGTGCTTGCAGCATGTAACAGCGGTTCGAAGGAAACTTCGAATGAAAAAGAAGGTGGCTCGAGTGACTCAGCCAAATCAAAAGTATTAAACGTAAACAACTCAAGTGAACCTGGTTCGCTTCATCCTGCCAATGCGCAAGGTACTCATGAATCATGGATTCTTGAACATACGTTTGAAGGACTGACCAAGAAAACAGAAGAAGGTAAAATCGTACCAGGTGCTGCAGAATCATGGAAGATCAGTGAAGATGGATTAAAATGGACATTTAAATTGAAAGATGGATTAAAATGGTCAAATGGAGATCCGCTTACAGCGAATGATTTCGAATATGCTTGGAAATACGCACTGAAACCAGAAACAGCTGCTGATTATGCTTACCAACTTTATTATCTTAAAGGCGGGGAAGCTTACAACAGTAAAAAAGGCAAGGAAGAGGATGTAGGAGTAAAAGCAACAGACGACCTTACGTTAGAGGTTACATTGGAACAGCCTACACCATATTTCCTTGATTTGACTTCTTTCTATACCTTCTACCCGATCGATAAAAAGGTACAAGAAGAAAATCCGAAATGGGCTTTGGATGCCAAAACACATGTATCAAACGGTCCATTCAAGTTAACGGAGTGGAAACATAAAGAAAGTCTGAAAATCGAAAAGAATGAAAATTACTATGATAAAGACAAAATCAAATTGGATGCCGTTAATTTTGCTCTAATTGAAGATGAAAATACTGCATGGCAAATGTATCAGAGTGGCGAATTGGACATCGCTTATCCACTACCAGTAGATGTACAAGGTCAATTGGTTAATTCTGGCGACAAAGAATTCAAAAATGGAGCAGAACTTGCTGTCTACTATTACAACTTTAATACTAAAGTAAAACCTTTCAATAATCCTAAAGTAAGAAAAGCGTTATCAATGGCTATCGAACGTAAAAAAATTACGGATAATGTTGCTCAAGGTGGTCAAAAGCCTGCATTTGGAGTAATCCCGCCGGGTATACCTGATGCAACTGGAGATTTCCAAGAAAATACAGGAGATCTGTTTGCGGAAAATGTTGATGAAGCTAAGAAATTGTTAAAAGAAGGGCTTGCTGAAGAAGGCATGAAAAAACTTCCTGATTTTTCAATTTTATATAATACATTAGATTCTCATAAAAAAATTGCTGAAGCCGTTCAAGGAATGTGGCGCGATAACCTAGGTGTTGAAGTTACACTTGAAAATGCTGAATTCCAAGTTAAACTTGACCGTGAAAAAGCTGGGGACTTCGAGATTTCCCGTGCAGGATGGGTTGGTGACTATGTAGATCCGATGACATTCATGCTTTGGGAGACAGACGGTGCCTATAATGATGCGGATTGGTCCAACAAAGAATATGATAAATATTTAAAAGAGGCGAAATCTACAATGGAACCAAAAGAACGGATGGCTGCTTTGCATAAAGCAGAGGAAGTTCTGATTGATGAAATGCCGATTCTCCCGGTTTACTTCTATACAAAACCATATATGGTTAAATCGAATGTTACTGGGGTTTATGCACCAATAAACGCTTATCCGAACTTTATTTACGCGGATAAAAAATAAAAGAAGGATGAAAATAGGAGGTATGTCCGATTATGGACATACCCCATTTTTCAATTGCGAATTTGAATATTTCATGAATTCATTTCCGTTTTCAACTCCTTAGAAAATCGATGATTGGGGTGATTACCATGTTGAGATATACATTAAATCGTTTTAAATGGGCGATTATTACTTTATGGGCGGTTATTACATTAACGTTCATCATAATGCATACGATTCCGGGAAATCCATTTGCGAAAGAAGGAGCAATGCCTCCCGCTGTTTATGAAAATCTTCAAGTCCACTATGGATTGGACAAGCCTTTGTTGACCCAATATGGAAATTATTTGTTGGAAGTCGTTCAATTTGATTTTGGTCCCTCTTTGAAATCCTCATCCATTTCTGTGAATGATTACATTTTAAAGGGATTCCCAGTGTCCTTACATTTAGGAGCGCAAGCACTGGTGATTGCCATCTTTTTTGGGCTCATTTTAGGTGTAGTGGCATCACTGAAACGAAATAAATGGCCTGACTATTTATCAATGGTCATTGCTATCGTCGGGATATCTGTTCCGAACTTTATTTTGGCGACTATTTTAATCAATTATTTTGCAATAAAATGGCATATTTTCCCTGTTGCTACATGGGCGACATGGCAGCATACCATATTACCATCCATTGCCCTGTCGATGATGCCTCTTGCTTTCATTGCCAGATTGATGCGGACAAGCATGCTTGAAGTAATGGGACAAGATTACATTTTGACCGCAAAGGCAAAAGGGCTAAAACGTAGCGGTGTCATAATCAAACATGCGATCCGAAATGCGTTATTGCCGATTATCACGATTCTTGGTATCCTAACGGCTAATATCGTGACAGGAAGCTTCATTATTGAACGTATTTTTGGTATTCCGGGCATGGGAGATATGTTTGTAAAGGGAATATCCAATCGAGACTATCCGGTCATTCTTGGTTCCACAATTGTGTATAGTGCAGTGCTTATCCTATTGATATTCATCGTTGATATAGCCTATACGTTGATTGATCCTAGAATTAAAGTGACGGGGGAGAAAAAATAATGGCAGATAAAGTGCATTTAACCGAAGATATGTTCCTACCCGCTGAAGGAAACTTTAAGGAAGCTGAAAAAATTGCTAGGCCAACGGTTTCATATTGGTCTGACGTCTGGCGTCGCTTTAAAGAAAATAAACTAGCAATGACGGGGTTTGTTCTAATTATCCTGTTGGTCTTGCTGGCTATTTTTGGTCCGTATATTAATGGATATACTTATTATGGTCAAGATTTCGAGAAAAAGAATCTTAGCCCCAATGCCGAGCATTGGTTTGGGACGGATTCATCAGGAAGGGATTTATTTACGCGAGCTTGGTATGGTGCAAGGATATCCTTGTTCATTGGCTTGATGGCGGCGCTAATAGACTTTTTAATTGGTGTCCTATATGGCGGGATTTCAGCTATTCGTGGCGGACGCACCGATAATATAATGATGAGGTTTGCTGAAGTGATCTATGCGATCCCTTACCTATTGATGGTTATCTTGATGATGGTTGTATTAAAACCTGGTATATTGCCGATAATCATAGCCATGTCGATTACAGGATGGATTCCTATGGCCCGACTGGTAAGAGGGCAGGTTTTACAATTAAAAGAGAATGAATATATTCATGCTGCAACCATCTCTGGTGCTAATACGAGCTGGACTTTAAGAAAACACATGATTCCAAATACAATGGGGCCGATCCTTGTCAATTTAACGTTGACTGTACCTACGGCGATTTTTGCCGAAGCTACTCTAAGCTTTTTGGGACTGGGTGTGCCAGCACCTCAGGCAAGTTGGGGAACATTGACCAGTGATGCTCTGGGAAGCATTTTGGTAGGGAATTTCTATCAACTTTTAATCCCGGCGATATTGATCTCATTAACCATGTTCGCGTTTAATGTGGCTGGTGATGGACTACAGGATGCCCTAGATCCAAAACTACGGAAATAAATGAGTCATAACATAAAGATTTTGATAATACTAGAATAGGAGGGACGATGATGGAGAACCTATTAGAAGTTAACGATTTACACATCACCTTCCATACGTATGCAGGAAAAGTACAAGCTGTTCGCGGCGTGAACTTTGAAGTGAAAAAAGGGGAAGCAGTCGCCATCGTAGGAGAGTCCGGATGCGGAAAAAGCGTTACTGCAAAATCGATCATGCGATTATTGGAAACACCTCCAGCAGAGTATGGAACAGGGTCAATATCATTTGGTGGTAAAGACCTTATTAAAATGAGTGAAAAGGAAATGCAGAAGATTCGTGGAAATGAAATCAGTATGATTTTCCAGGATCCAATGACTTCGCTCAATCCAACGACTAAAATCGGCAGCCAAATTATGGAGGGTATTTTAAAGCATAATAATAATATCTCTCGAAAAGATGCATATGAACGAGCGTTAGAAACGCTTAAACTGGTAGGTATTCCTCAGCCGGAAAAAAGGATGCAGCAATATCCACATGAGTTTTCAGGGGGCATGCGCCAGCGGGCGATGATAGCGATGGCTCTAGCCTGTGAACCGAAATTGTTAATTGCGGATGAACCTACAACGGCATTGGATGTAACGATACAAGCGCAAATTTTAGAACTGATGAAAGATATCCAACGTAGAATGGATACTTCCATCATTTTAATCACTCATGATCTAGGTGTGGTTGCGGAAACTTGCGAAAGGGTAGTAGTCATGTATGCAGGTAAAGTTGTGGAAACAGGTACAGTTGAAGCAATATTTGCAAACCCGCAACACCCATATACAAGAGGATTGCTTAAAACGGTGCCAAGGCTGGATATGGAAAAAACGGCTCCGTTGGTACCCATTATCGGATCACCACCTGATTTGTTAGATCCGCCTAAAGGATGCCCATTTTATCCAAGATGTGAATCTGCAATGAAAGTGTGCAAAGAACATGACCCGGAACTTGAGGTAGTAGAAGAGGGACAGACAGCTGCATGCTGGCTTCACCATCCAATGGCAAAAGCAACACGCGTTCAAGCACCGACTAATGTTTAAAGGAGGAGAACCAATGGTTTCACTAAAGAATAAGTCAGTAAAAGAAAAGACAGTCAACGAAAATTCTCCTCTTGTTGAAATAAAGAATCTTAAGAAATATTTCCCTGTTGGTTCACAGTCGTTGAAAGCGGTAGATGGTTTGGATCTCAAAATCTACGCAGGGGAAACTGTCGGACTTGTTGGGGAAAGCGGTTGTGGAAAATCTACTGCTGGGCGTACGATAACCCGCCTTTATGAACCGACAGAAGGAGAAGTTCTTTTTCAAGGGAAAAATATTTTTGATTACAAACCTGGTGAAATGTCACAAATTCGCCGTGAAATCCAGATGATCTTCCAAGATCCTTACGCTTCCTTAAACCCAAGGATGAAGGTAGAAGAATTAATTGGTGAACCACTTGCCATTCATGGGATTTCAAAAGGTAAAGAGAGAAGAAAACGGGTGGAAGACCTGTTAAAACTGGTTGGTTTAAGTCCGGAACATATCACTCGTTTTCCGCATGAATTCAGTGGCGGACAACGTCAGCGTATCGGAATTGCAAGGGCGCTGGCTTTGAATCCTAAATTCATTGTTTGTGATGAACCAATTTCTGCACTTGATGTTTCAATCCAAGCTCAAGTAGTAAATTTATTAAAAGAGTTACAAAAAGAAATGGGCTTGACTTATTTATTCATCGCCCATGATTTATCGATGGTCAAGTATATTTCAGATCGTATTTTAGTCATGTATCTTGGGAGAATGATGGAACTTTCAGATAGTGATTCTTTAACGAAGGATCCGCTTCACCCATACACACAAGCCTTGCTCTCTGCGGTGCCGATACCAGACCCCACTATTAAACGGGAAAGGATCGTACTAAAAGGCGATGTACCAAGTCCGATCAATCCGCCGAGCGGCTGTGTATTCCGTACTCGTTGTCCGAAAGCGATGGAGATATGTTCTAGCGCTGTGCCTGAATGGAAAGAACAAAAACCTGGGCACTACGTTGCTTGTCATTTATATTGGTAAATAAAATAATGAGGCCAGTTGCAAAATCTGCGGCTGGTCTTTTTTTGAAAATACACATTAAAAAAACTTTTTATTTTCAGGAAAGATGCCACTAGGTTTTTAGAAAATATTTTTTATAGATTTATAATAATTAAATCTAGGAATTTGAAAATAAAACATATAAAATGTAATTATATGTAAAATTAAAATTACCCAGAAATGGCTTCATTTTGTGAGATAAGGAGGAATAATGTTGTATTCCACAATAACTAGTGAAATTGTCGATCATGTCATGATTATTACACTTAACCGTCCTGAAAGAATGAATGCCTTTAATGAAAAAATGTGTGAGGAAATGATTCGTGCTTTTGATGAAGCGGATGAAAATGATGACGTACGAGCCATTATTTTAACTGGGGCAGGGAAGGCTTTCTGTGCTGGCATGGATTTGGAAAAAGGTGCAGAAACTTTTATGGATCACACTCCTTTAGTTGAGTACCGTGATGCAGGTGGTGTTTTATCATTAAGGATTTTTGAGATGAAGAAACCTATAATAGCAGCCATTAATGGAGCAGCGGTTGGTATTGGTATAACTATGACTTTGCCTATGGATATTAGAATTGCTTCAACTGATGCGAAAATGGGGTTTGTTTTTGCAAGGCGAGGAATTACAATGGAGGCTTGCAGTGGTTGGTTCCTGCCTAGACTTGTCGGAATGGGGAAGGCATCCGAATGGATTTTTACTGGAAGAATGATTTCAGCTAAGGAGGCCTATGAGGGGAGACTAGTTAACAAGATTGTAGAGCCTGATGAATTGATGCCAACTGCAATGGAAATCGCATCTGAAATAGCGGAAAATACATCTTCCGTATCTGTGACATTATCTCGGCAGCTAATGTGGACTATGCTTGGAGCAAATCATCCAGTTGAATCACATAAAATAGAATCGAAAATGCTTCATTGGACCGGAAAGCAAGCTGATGCACAAGAAGGAATCGAAGCTTTCTTAGAAAAACGGAAAGCTGAATTTACAATGAAGAGCAGCTCTGATATGCCGCCGTTTTACCCGTGGGGTCTGGATCGAACATACGAATCAGATAAAAAATAAATGATTAATTCTGTATTGAAATCATTCTTAGGAACTGTGTGAGAATTTTTACTTTTCGGATAAATTAGGGTTTCTTTTCTTAGTGTGTTATACTGTGTTTACCATTTACTAAACTTGTTTCATATTCCCCTATTCCTTGTGAATAGGGGTTTTTTTATTTTCAAAAAAGATATTCTATAAAGAATATTTTTATTCAAAAAAAACAGACTCTACAAGTAGAGTCCGTTATATATTGTATTTAAAATTATGCTTTTTGAACGTTAGTAGCTTGGGGTCCACGTTGACCTTGCTCAACTTCAAAAGTAACTTCTTGACCTTCGTCTAATGATTTGAATCCTTCGCTTTGAATAGCTGAGAAATGTACGAATACATCGTCTCCGTTTTCGCGTTCGATGAAGCCAAATCCTTTTTCTGCGTTAAACCATTTCACTTTACCTTGTTCCATTGTTGTTGCCTCCTAGTGTGAATCCACACAATGTGTTACTACCCTTGCTCAATCTTCAGACGAAAAGTGTTTCACTTATCAATCTTCCCGAACAAAAATAATTCTTATTAAATATAACAGATAATGTCGGAATCTGCAAGCTAACATAGTAAGATTATTTTTTGTGAAATTGCTATGAAGATTCGTTAATATCCTTTCTTGTAATTAAGTAAATTTATTGTAGGGTTTTTACCGTTGAGATAGTTCTTCAAATTGGGAATGAAAATATCTTCAATCAATCGTTTGTCGTAATATTCAGTGTTTCCGGATGTGTGTGGCGTGATGATGACATTGTTCATTTCCCATAAAGGGCTACTTTCCGGAAGTGGTTCAGTTTCAAACACATCTAGTCCTGCACCTGCAATCTGCTGGTCCTTAAGCGCTTGAATCAATTCATTTTGAACAACGAGAGATCCTCTTCCAATATTAATGAAAAAAGCGGAAGGCTTCATTAACTTGAATTCGTTTGTGCCGAACATATCCTGTGTTTCTGGAGTCAAAGGTAATGTCACGACAACATAATCACACTTAGGGAGAAGATCATTCAATTGTTTCTGGGTGAACATCTTATCAACATATTCTTCTGATTTACCAGAATGACGAACCCCTAATACGGTCATTCCAAAAGCCTTGGCAATTTTAGCTGTTTCCTTCCCGATTTTTCCAACCCCAATGATGCCTATAGTCTTTTCATGAATTTCCTGCTTCATATCAGCGTGGTGCCAAGTCTTTTCCTGCTGTTGCTTAACATAGGTATCTATTTTTCTTGTAAAGGCGAGCATTAGGGCGAAAATGGTCTCTGAAATGGGATATGCGTGGACACCATTTGCAGTCGTAATCTGCACATTCTTTTGTTCTAACTTTTCCAGTGGCAAAGCATTCACTCCAGCACTCCATGTCTGGATCCATTTCAATTCACTTGCTTCATATAAAATAGATTCGTACATTTCTGATTTCCAGCCAACGATTATTTCCGCATCGTTTATATGATCCTGCCATATTGCAGGGGCTCTTCCAGTAATCACAGTCCAATCGGGAATCACTCCTTTAACTTGCTGCAATAAATGTTCATTCAGGTTTTGGGTAATAATGAGTTTTTTATTTGGCATAATCATCATCCTCTATCATTTTTCTGAATTATACGTAAGTTTTGAGAATAATTCAATTGGAAACAGTGATTACTAAGCAATCTTGATATAATACAAATATCTAACAAGGATGGGGTGTAATCATGAAGGTGAAGGATATATATGGGCAGCTACCAACTTTAGAAACAGAACGTTTAATTATGAGGAAAATCACTATGAAGGATGCTGAAGATATGTATGCATATGCTTCCGAAAGTGAAGTATCTCGTTTTGTCACGTGGGAACCGCATCGTTCACTATCTGATACAAGAGATTTTATCCAATTCGTGTTACAGAATTATGAAGATAATAAGCTTGCTCCATGGGGAATTGAATACAAGGACAATGGTGAGTTTATTGGTACTATCGACTTTGTTTCATGGCATTTGAATCATCAAATCGCTGAAATAGGGTATGTCCTTGCTCCACAATATTGGGGAAATGGCATGATAACGGAGGCTGCCAAAAAGGTAATAGAGTTTGGTTTCGAAAATATGAATCTTGTTCGTATTCAGGCCCGCTGCTTTGTGGATAATCTTGGTTCAGAACGGGTCATGCAAAAGTCTGGAATGTCTTTTGAAGGTATTTTGCGAAAAGGTATGTTTGTTAAAGGTAAGCATGAGGACCTGAAATTATATTCAATTATCAAATGATCATACATTAATGAACGGATTACGAAAAATCTATAAGGGTTGCTGTACTTTTAAGGGGATGGACTTATAAATGTTGAAGAAGTTAAACCAAATCTTAAGTTAAGCTCACTTTTTCCGTCTATGTGAAAATTCTGGAAAACACTCATTTCCCATTTTATCAAGAATAATAGAAAGGAAACTGACAGCCTTCGATTTGCATTTTTAGCTCTCGCAAATTTTGACGAGGAATATTCCCTGGCACTATGAAGATTGAAAGTTAAAACAAACAAAATGTGCAAATAATCATTCAAAAACTATACAAAACGTCTAATGTAAAAAGTCCGTTTAAAAAATATAATAAAACTATGAAATCGGGTTGAAATGGAGGGTGTCTTAATGGCAGTTATTAATGATGTAGAAACGTTGAAAAATTATATAGGTGGCAAGTGGGTAGAATCCACAACGTCAAAACATGAAGAGGTGCCTAATCCGGCAACAGGAGAAGTGTTGGCGATTGTACCGCTTTCCACAAAAGAAGATGTCAATCAAGCAGTTCGGGTGGCAAAAAATGCTTATAAAGAATGGAAAAAGGTAGCTGTACCTAAAAGAGCTCGCTTCTTATTCCGCTACCAGCAATTGTTGATTGAACACTGGGATGAGCTTGCGAAGCTCGTCACCATTGAAAATGGAAAAAGCTATACAGAAGCATATGGTGAAGTTCAACGTGGCATAGAATGTGTGGAATTCGCTGCAGGTGCGCCAACCTTAATGATGGGCAGCCAGCTTCCGGATATTTCTCCGGGTATTGAATCGGGCATGTACCGTTATCCAATGGGAGTAGTAGCAGGCATTACTCCATTTAACTTCCCAATGATGGTTCCATGTTGGATGTTCCCGCTTGCGATTGCCTGTGGAAACACATTTATTCTAAAACCTTCTGAAAGAACGCCTCTTCTAGCCAACCGTCTTGTTGAGTTATTAACAGAAGCAGGTGTTCCAGATGGTGTTGTAAATATTGTCCATGGGGCACACGATGTGGTGAATGGGATATTGGAGCATGAAGACATTAAAGGAGTATCTTTTGTTGGCTCCCAGCCAGTTGCAGAGTATGTATATAAAACAGCAGCTGCTAATAAAAAACGCGTTCAGGCTTTATCAGGAGCAAAAAATCATTCAATTGTAATGCCTGATGCAGATCTGGATAATGCAGTAACCAACATTACCAACGCTGCTTTTGGATCTGCAGGTGAGCGCTGTATGGCCGCTTCAGTAGTTGTTGCAGTAGGAGAAGTGGGAGATCAGCTTGTAGAAAGATTAAAGGCAGCAGCTGATGAAATCAAGATTGGAAATGGAATGGATAAAGAAGTTTTCCTTGGCCCAGTCATTCGTGATACTCATAAAAAGAGGACGGAACAATATATTGAGATTGGTGAAAAAGAAGGGGCTGTTCTCCTTCGTGACGGTCGAAATGAAGGTGATCAGGAAAACGGCTATTATGTAGGACCAACATTATTTGATCATGTTAAAACAGATATGAAAATTTGGAAGGATGAAATTTTTGCTCCTGTTTTATCAATAGTGCGGGTTAATACACTTGAGGAAGCAATTGAATTAACTAACCAATCCGAATTTGCTAATGGTGCCTGTCTCTATTCAGATAGCGCGAAAGCTGTCCGTGAATTCCGTGAAGAAATTGATGCAGGAATGCTAGGGGTGAATCTTGGTGTACCTGCTCCGATGGCATTCTTTCCATTCTCCGGCTATAAAAGCTCATTTTATGGAGACCTGCATGCAAATGGAAGAGACGGCGTAGAATTTTACACAAGGAAAAAAATGCTAACAGCAAGATACTGATATAGAAAGGAGGTCGACGCTATTTATGGTCGGCCTTCCTTTATAAAATTATAAGAGGAGTGGGGATTATGCAGGTTGAAAAACAAGGTCAAGATCTTAAGACAATAGATGAAAAATATGTTTGGCATCATATGAAAGGAGCTGGACCGAATCCTGGGACAATGGTCGTTCAAAAAGGGGAAGGGGCATGGATCACGGATGTTGATGGAAATCGTTATCTTGACGGGATGTCAGGGTTATGGTGTGTCAATGTTGGTTATGGACGGACAGAACTAGCAGAAGCAGCTTATGAGCAGCTGAAGGAACTTCCTTATTCTCCTTTAACAAACAGTCACATTCCCGCTATTAAGCTTGCAGAGAAGTTAAATGATTGGCTGGGAGGAGATTATGTGATTTTCTTCTCGAACAGTGGTTCAGAAGCAAATGAAACCGCTTTTAAAATTGCCCGTCAGTATCATCAGCAAAAGGGTGAACATGGACGCTATAAATTCATTTCCCGTTATCGTGCTTATCATGGAAATTCAATGGGAGCGCTTGCAGCGACTGGGCAGGCACAACGGAAGTATAAATACGAACCGCTTGCGCCAGGGTTTCTTCATGTCTCACCTCCTGATTTATACCGTAATCCAGAAGACGAAAGCGGTGAAAAAAGTGCTGCGGAAATTGATCGTGCCATAACATGGGAATTAAGTGAAACGGTAGCAGCAGTTATTATGGAACCGATTATTACTGGCGGAGGGATTCTGATGCCTCCTGATGGATATATGAAAAGGGTTAAAGAAATTTGTGAGAAAAATGGAGTTCTTCTTATTTCAGATGAGGTTATTTGCGGTTTTGGCCGTACTGGGAAGAAGTTTGGATTTATGAATTATGATGTTCAACCAGACATCATTACAATGGCAAAAGGGATTACTAGCGCTTACCTGCCGCTTTCCGCTACAGCTGTAAAACGTGAAATTTATGAAGCGTACGCTGGTTCCGAAGAATATGACCGCTTCCGACACGTAAATACATTTGGTGGCAATCCTGCTTCCTGTGCCTTGGCTTTGAAAAATATGGAGATATATGAAAATGAGAAACTAATTGAACGGTCCAAAGATTTAGGTCTTCGTTTTCTACAAGAATTAGATGAAATTAAGTCTCATCCAAATGTTGGAGATGTCCGTGGCAAAGGTTTGTTGGTTGGAATTGAACTTGTGGAAGATAAACAAACAAAACAACCGATTGATATTTCCAAAATCAATAAAGTAATTGCATCGTGCAAAAATAAAGGACTCATCATCGGCAAGAATGGTGATACCGTAGCTGGTTTCAATAATGTCCTGACGCTCGCACCTCCGTTAAGTATTACTGAAGAGGATTTTTCTTTTATTGTAATGACGGTAAAGCAAGTATTAGCTGAACTGTAATAAATATTAATAAACAGTGGGAACAGAATCTATTTTTCTTCTGTTCCTTTTTTGTATATAAAAGTATGTTAACTCCGTTCCTTGAAAAGTACTAGAGGAGTGCTGAAAAACTAGAATGCACTAAAGATTGTAGGGTTATATGATTTATATCACCAATTTATAGGAAATTCAGATGCAATCAGCGCTCTAATTTTACAGATTCTTTTTTTTCCTTAAAACCTTGGCAAATTACGAAAAAATCCCAAAGTATTTCTGATGTACTGCAGGTTTTGTTATTGTCTATCTTTAGACGGATATTGTTCTTAGACCTTGAAACTCTTATCTTTAGGGAATCAAACAAGGCATGTTTCAAGAATACGAAAACCATCACTGTTTCACATTATTTTCCTATTGTTATAGAACTTATTATTTTTTTAATTAAAGGCAATAAATAATAATATTCCTAATTTAAGATGGTTGGTTGTTCTTTAATGAACTGTAATGGTGAATAAGGGGAGGATCTGGGTTGAAGTTATCAATTTTGTGCACCTTATCTATGCTTAGTTCATTGGTAATCGTTTTATCGTTATTACCAAATAATGTGCTGGTGGCAACAGCAGAGAATGGAAACAAGCAAATCACGATTTTTCACACCAATGACATGCATGGCCATTTGCTGAATAATTCGAATCAGATTGGTATTGATATTATTACAAGTATGAAAAATATGGAGTCGAATTCTCTGCTGATTGATGCTGGGGATGCAACCCAAGGCCTTCCTTTTGCTAATTTAAGAAAAGGTAAAGATGTGATTACCTTAATGAATGCAGCTGGTTATGATGGTATGACTTTGGGGAATCATGAATTTGATTTTGGCTTGGAACAAGTGTTAAAGAATGTGGCACTTGCTAAATTTCCTGTTATCTCAGCCAACACGATATATAGGGGCAAACCACTTCTTGCAGGTATAAACGGAAATAACGGGGAGTTCTTCATTAAAGAAATTAATGGTGTAGAAGTAGGGTTCTTTGGAATTACCACTCAAGAAACCGCGTATAAAACTAACCCGAATAATGTGAAGGGAGTTACATTTGAAAATCCTATAAAAACTGCCCAAAATCAGGTCGACAAGTTAGAAAAAGCAGGAGCAGATGTTATTGTCGGTATTGTTCATTTAGGCAATGAAACTTCCAGTAAACTGAAAAGTGAAGATATTGCAATTGAAGTAGATGGAATTGATGTTATATTAGATGGTCACAGTCATACTCTCATTAATGAGCATGTGAATGGAACGTTGATTGCTCAAACCGGCAGTGCAAGTGCAAATGTAGGCAAAGTGGACATTACTCTAAAAAATGATGAAATAGTCGAAGCAAAAGAAACCTTGATATCCAAAACAGAATCTGTGACCTACAAGTCTGAAGTCGAAGTGGCTAACTTCACTAAAAAAATCAGTGAATCACAAGGTACGAGCTTTAATCAAGTTGTTGGCCGAACTGAAACCCCTCTTTGGGGTGCGACAGTAAATGGGATTGCTATCGGCAGGATTAGTGAAACTAACCTAGGAGATTTGATTGCGGATTCAATGGTTTGGTCTGCTGCGTCACAGGTTAAAGAATCCAGTTATGAAAACCAGCCGATTGTCTCCTTGATAAATGGGGGAGGCATACGCGATTCGATACCTGAGGGTATTATTAACCGAGGACAAGTCATTTCAATCCTCCCTTTTGGTAATATTTTATTTCTCAAAGAAGTTAGTCCTGCTATTTTATATGATGTACTGGAAAATGGTGTTTCAAAAATAGAGAGCGTTAATCCGAAAACTGGGTTTATTACCGGTGTGGATGGAAGGTATCCACAAATTTCAGGAATGCGATTTGAATTTGATCCATCCAAAACCGCTGCCAATACGAAAGACACTACAAAGCCGTTTACAAAAGGCGAACGGGTCACTAAAATCATTTTACTTGATGCAGAAGGGTCAGATGGCGAAGTATTAAATCGTTCAGACACTACGACAAAAATCGTACTTGCTACAAATAATTTTGAAACAGCCGGTGGAGATGGCTATACAATGCTAAAAAGCCTAACTAATATTGGTGAAGGTGCTTCATTGGATATAATATTTGAAGAGTACATTACAAAGTTGACCAAAGCGGGGGATGGAGTTTTTTACTATCCGGTAAGCAAAAGAAGGTCAAGGGCAGTTACTTCTCATGTGTACTATCCTTATACTGCAGCTATTACAATCAAAAAAGGCAGAGAGATTGTCGCTAATAGTGAAGTGGTGTATACGATTGATAAAGGGAAAGCATTTAAGGGGAAAACAGATGAAAAAGGGATTTTGACTATTGGTCATATCAAATCAGGACCACATTCAATAGCTCTCTCATCTAAAGGATTATCAACGTATATTTATGTAAATGATTTGATTGATTCCACAATTATGAATTCAAGTCTTGGATCTGAAGGATATGGCAATTTCAGCAGCTATCAATTTAATCAGCGCACTACCAGAAACAATAACAAGCTGAAATAAAGAGGAGGTTGCTTTTACTAGAAGCTTAGTTTGGTCGAGTCGTAAATACAGGCAGTCAAAAATATTGTTTAGCATAAGGATGCTGAAAAACAACTAAAACTAAAAAGAATAGCTACCTTATTGTTTAAATGAATGATAAACATTGTACATATTAAAGATAATACAATGGAATCGTTTTCCTTGCTTAGTTATACAAGATGTTTGAAAATAGAATTATAATAAATGATTGGAGAACAAAAGATCTCATCTTTATTATTATCAGTCAAAAGAGGTGTGGGACATGAAAAATGAAGACATAACCAAAAAATTAACTTTACATAACCCCGAAATTTTAGGGAGTGGGAATTTCTCAAAGTATGCAGTGCTTTTACCTCTCTTAGAAAAAGAAGATGGCATACATGTTCTTTTTGAAGAGAGATCACACAAACTAAGAAGGCAGCCAGGGGATATTTGTTTTCCAGGCGGAAGAATCGATAAACAGGATAGTAATGAGCAGGCAGCAGCTCTCAGGGAAACACATGAAGAACTTGGTTTGAAAAAGGAAGATATATATAATGTCTTTCCGATTGATTATCTGGTTTCTCCGTTTGGGATGATTGTTTATCCCTATGCAGGATTTGTCCGTAACCATCATCAAATAACACCTAACCCTTCTGAAGTGGAAACAATTTTTACGGTACCCCTGTCTTTTTTTATGGAAAAACCGCCAGAGATCTATCATGTGAACTATAGAGTCGAACCACCCGAAAACTTCCCCCACAAATTAGTAGTTGGCGGGGAAAATTATAAATGGCAGCCTAGACAAATGGAAGAATATTTCTACTTGTATAACGGCCGAGTAATCTGGGGAATGACGGCGAAAATTCTTACCCATTTTATTGAAATTCTACGTTAGACACTTCTAAAGCACCTTTTATTCTGAATAGAAATCTATTAAACTTTAAATATGGTAAAAGTTAGGTTTAATAAAAGGCGGGGGGATGAGTGGATGAAGAATAGTTTGGAATTACTTGAAAGGGAACGAGAATTGGCATTGGCTGAACTTGTGAAATTCAGTGAAAACCGTGAATACTACGATGAAAAAAAAGATCGAAAAATTCAGGAAGAATACTATCAGGCTGGCTCTTGGGACAGAGAAAGACTGAACAACCTGCTTGTAACCACCCACAAAAACCAGCTGAACTACTCCCCACATCGTCATGTTTATCCATGGGTTGATTTACAGGAAAACGGCAAGCTGAAAAGTTTGTATTCCGGGAAAAGGATGGACCCTGTGCAGGTCATTGAGGAAGATATTCGTATCCTTGAAATCTTGACAAAAGACATTCAAACATCAAATGTTGAAAATAATATCGTTAATTGCGAACATGTCGTACCTCAATCATGGTTTAATAAAAAAGAACCGATGAGGGGGGATTTGCATCACTTATTTGCCTGTGAACCAACTTGTAACAGTAGCCGAGGGAACTATCCATATCATGACTTCAAGGATTATGTGCCTGAGGTATCATCTAGAGGTATAAAAGAGGGTTGCGGAAAGACAGAGGAAGGAAAATTCGAGCCAGAATATGGTAAAGGTATTGTGGCCAGGGCGACTCTGTATTTTTTACTCCGATATGAGGGGATCATTGATAGCGCCAATGTTAACATGGAACTATTGTTAGAATGGCATCAGCTTTTCCCAGTCAGTCTTTATGAAAAGCATAGAAACCAAGCTATATTTGAAGTGCAGGGTAACCGAAATCCATTTATTGATTTCCCAGAAATGGTGGAGGTATGGAAGTAGTTAAATAAATTTATTCATTTATTATTATCAAATTTGAAAGTCTGTCGTAAAAATAGATTAAAAAAATCAATTTTATAAATGGATATATTAGATAATAATGCATTTGTTTATTGAAAAAGAAAAGGATTGAAGCTGTAGTTTAGCTCCAATCCTTTTTTTAGGTATTACCAATAAGATTAGCCTTGAAGAAATTTCACACATACAGGGAAGGGAACTTGAACATCCTTTTGAAGTAATGTTAATTTTCCAGTGCTTTCATTCCGAGAATATAGTGTCAAGTTTCCTGATTCTTCATTAGAAGCAACAAGGAATTTCCCGCTAGGATCTATTGCAAAGTCCCGTGGCCAGTGGCCTTCGGTTGATACCAGTTCAACTAATGTAAGATTACCGGTTGCATGATTAGTTTGGAAAACAGCAATACTATCATGTCCACGGTTTGCGGCATATACGAAATGCCCATCCGCTGAAATATGAATGGCACTGCCTTGATTATTTTCACTAAAATCTTCTGGAACAGTCCGTACTGTTTGTAATTCAGAAAAGCGCCCGTTTAAGCTGTCGTAGCTTAACACAATAACTTCGGGTACTAGCTCTGCCATCACAAATGCAAATTTTCCATTAGGGTGGAAGGTCAGATGCCGGGGGCCGCTGCCGGGAGCTACTGATAGACTATTTACTTCTTCCAAGACTCCATTATGTATTTTATAGGTGATGACTTTATCAATTCCGAGATCGACTACCGCTATGAACTTTTCATCCGGTGTGAATCCTGCAAAGTGTGAATGTGCTTTTTCCTGACGATCCTTATTCGGTCCTTTTCCTTCATGGCGGATAGTGGATGATACAGGTAGGGGGGTCGCATCTTTCTGAAGTTGATAAGCTTCAATAATGCCGTCTCCGTAATTGGAAGTAACTAAAATGTGTTTCTCGCTATCAATACTGATATGGCAAGAAGACCCATTAGGTGTAAGTTGTTTGCCTAGGTAAGTAAGATCGCTTGAATCTTCATTGATGGAGTAGGCAGAAACACCGCCGCTTCCTGCTTCCTTTAATATGGCATATAGATGCTTATTGTCTTCGCTAATTGTGATATATGTTGGATCGGTTAATTCTGCTGCAAGTACAGGTGTACTTATTTTTCCTTCAACTGTATCGAGAGTAAAACGATAAATGCCCTTACTGTTTCCTTTTGTGTATGTTCCTATATATCCTATAATGGTTTGTTGATTCTGTTTTACCATATTTATCCCCTCCAAGAAAGATTTGAGTTTATTTTAACATAGAAAGCACATATATACCTTTTTCCCGGTTTAAGTGGGGTTGGAATCTTTATTATGTAAAAGGTTTTGAATAAAAATCCCCCTTGTAGGGAATTAATTAATTTCCATTCTATTGACTGGTAAAACTGCATCGATAGAGATGTGCATAAAAGAGGAGACCGAAAATAAGCCTTGGTCTGTCAGTTTAATTTCCGGGATAACAGGAAGTGCTAAAAAGGCGAGAGTCAGGAAAGGATTGAAATGGCGATTAGCACCGAGTGTTAATAACGCCTCGTCGATCCTTTTTAAGGAATCAACAACTTCATTATAAGTACCTGTGCTCATTAATCCGGAAATAGGGAGAGGAAGGGAAGCAAGTGTTCTTCCATCTTGGATTACGACTAATCCACCCTGCATCTTTTTAATTTCCGTTGCTGCTATGAGCATATCCTGATCATTCGTGCCCGCAATGATTAAATTATGTGAATCATGGGCGACTGTCGTGGCAATCGCACCTGATTGCAAGCCAAGTCCTTTGACAATTCCGAGCCCTATTTGTTTTGTCACATGATGCCGTTCAATAACTGCGAGCTTAATGTGATCATTTCGTTCAGAAAATTGGAATAGGCCATTATTTAGATAAACCGGTTCAATTAGGTGCTTTGTAATCAAGCTGTTTGGTGTTATTTCAATAATATTAGCCAATTTATTTTTGAGCTGAATGGATAAATCTTTCTCTGTTATATTATGAAGGTTTACAGAATGTTTTAAATCATTTTCCATAATACATTCCTTGCTTTCCGGAAAGTTTATTAGTTGATTATTTTGTACAATAAGATTTCCATCTTTAAATACGGAGTGAATTTGGAGAGAAACAAGATCATCAAATAGAAGAAAGTCTGCCCTATATCCAGGTGCAATTGCCCCGTGTTCCTTTAACCCAAAGCATTCGGCCGCGTTAATGGTCGCCATTTGAATTGCAGTCAGAGGGGGAATGCCATTTTCTATGGAAAGTCGAACGTTATGGTCAATGCTTCCTTCTGACACAATATCATCCAGATGTCGGTCATCTGTGACAAATAAACAACGACGGGAATTTCTCTCGTTTATGGCTGGAACCAGGTTTATTAAGTCTTTTGCAACAGTGCCCTCCCTGATCATAAGATACATTCCTTTACGAAGTCTCTCTTTTGCCTCTTTTGCTGTTGTGCATTCATGATCGGTTTTAATACCTGCAGACATATAAACATTGAGCTGTTGTTCGGTTAAGCCCGCGGCGTGGCCATCAATGTTTTTGCCATGTTTTATTGCATCGTTTAATTTTTGCAGCATATTCTCTTCTGTATTGGAGACGGCTGGAAAATTCATCACTTCGGCTAAACCAAGCACCCTTGGATTTTGATAGAATGGAGTTAGATCTTCGTTATTTAAGACAGCACCTGAATGTTCGAATTTTGTCGCCGGTACACAAGATGGCATCATAAAGTAGAAGTCAAAAGGAAGGTCATTGGATTGTTCGATCATGTATTGAATGCCCTTTGTTCCTGAAACGTTGGCAATTTCATGCGGATCTGCAACAATACAGGTCACTCCATGTAAAAGCAGTATTTTTGCTAGTTCAGAAGGACGAACCATTGAGGATTCAATATGGACATGACCATCGATAAAGGTGGGTGAAACATATTTACCAGCGGCTTCAATTTCTGATTTGCCCTCGTAACTTCCAATACCGGCAAAAAAACCGTCCACGATTGCGATGTCGCCAGTATAGGTATCACCATTAAATACATCAATAATCCGACCATTTTTAATGATGCAATCAGCAGGCTTTCTTCCTGACGCAACGTCGATTCTCCTTTGAAGCAAACTTTTTTCCATTATCATACCCTCCTTTTCAAAAAAACTTTCCGATTAGTATTTCACTTTTTTCGAATATGTCTCCCATGTACGGAAAGGTAAATCATGGTTATTGAAAGGTATTTGCTGCATTTTAATAGAACGGTTCTCCATTGGTAGGGCGAGTTCTTGGTATATAAAATGATCATCGAAGCCGATACAGGCAGCATCCTCTTTTGTACAAGCGTAATAAATCACTTTTGGACGGGCCCAATAAAGAGCACCGATACACATTGGGCACGGTTCGCAGCTTGTGTATATTTCACAATCAGTAAGCTGGTAACTGTTAAGATTTCTGCAAGCATCACGAATCGCTTGTACTTCAGCATGAGCGGTCGGATCATTGGCTGTTGTCACATTATTACAACCTCTTCCAACAATCACGCCATCTTTTACAATAATAGCCCCAAATGGTCCTCCGTTCTTTGCCAATACATTTTCATATGCAAGTTGAACTGCCATCTCCATGAATTTTACATCCAATTAAAACACCCCTTAAAATATTTTTGATAAACAGTAAAGAGTTTGTGTGATATTTCATGACGTAAATACAATAAATAATATACCATATATGGATAAAAGTTGAATAATATTTTCAGAAAATAATGAAAAATACTTTTGTGTTAGTAAATATAACGTCGATAATATTAAAATTATTGAGAAGTATTTTTACAAATTATTTTAAAACTGATATTGTTAGAAGAAAATCATTAAGATTATGAAGGTGAAATGTATGGGGTTTTTGGGAGTTCTTTTACCGATATTCGGTATTTTTGTTTTAGGGTTCGTCGGTCAAAAAAAGTTTCAACTTGATACAAAATCCATTTCGACGGCAGCATTATATTTAATGTCACCTTTTCTTGTGTTCCGTACGTTTTATACAGCTGAATTTAATGTTAATTATTTTTATCTGTTTTTATTCACGATTGTACTCTGTCTTTCTCTTATTTTAGTTGTCTATATCATTTCGTTTTTTCGTAATTATACAGTAACGGAAACGAGTGGGATGATCTTAGCGTCCGCATTCATGAATAATGGAAATTACGGAACACCAGTCATTTTCCTTCTATTTGGAGCAGCAGGACTTGATTATGCCATCATTCTAATGGTAGGCCAGCAGTTAGTCATGTGTACAATAGGTATATATTTTGCTGCAAAGGGAAGTCCGGAAGGTAACGGAGTACATTCTGCACTTAAAGCTGTGTGTAGGATGCCGATTGTGTACGGAGCAATTGCAGGTGTAGTTTTTAAGTTTGTGAACATTCCTTTAAGCAATTCGGTTATGGAAGCCGTCAACCTTGTTGCAAATGCGGCAATTCCGACAATTATGATTACACTTGGAATGCAGCTTGCCAACATCTCACTAAAAAAAATCGCGCTACAAAAGCTCTCTATCTCGTTGCTGGTAAAGCTTGCTATATCTCCAGCCATTGCTTTCCTATTATCACTTGCTTTGCCGGTAGATGATATGGTCAGGCATATTATGATTATCGTAGCTGCTATGCCGACGGCAGCTAACACCACGATGTACGCGCTCCAATTTAATACGGAGCCTGAATTTGTATCAAGTGCCACGTTCATTAGTACATCCTTAAGTTTGATTACGCTTCCTATCGTCTTTTTCTTTGTATTATAGATTAATATTTTAATATTTATGAAAATTAATTGGGAAACATTAGTTTATTATGAAACTTAAAATCTTTCCGTACCTACAAAAAAACAAACCGAAATATTACTTTGATTATTACAGGGATTTTGTCCCCAATTATATCGGTTTTTATTACTCTTGAAGTATTAATGACTGTTGAAAAAAATAGCAAATTCAGAAGTGAGCTTCAAGCTTTATTCGCTATGAATACGTATATATATAGTACAGCCATTTCTTATTTTGTGGCAGAATATTCTTGGAGCTTCTTTTTCTCTGCAATAGGAATTGTATTTGATATTTTATCGTCGAAAAAGGCGTCAAGATTAAATCTGATTAAATCTCTTGGCCATGAATAAGATGTGTGAAAAACTTGTACATGAATAAACTGTACAAGTTTTTTTACATTGCAAAAGTGTATAAGGATAATTACTATTATGCAATAAGAGATACGTGGATTAAAAAGCAATGCATCCATCCAAGTAGATGGAAAAAAACCAAAAACCCTAATAAATAAATACCCATCAAAAAGACATTAAGAACGATAATAGATGTTAGATAAGTGGGTGAGTACAGTTTTTTCTCTTTAGTTAGCATCAAGTTAACCATCCTTTCGAAATGTTAATTTTACTATAAAGGGATTTCAGAAAAGGTTGCCCAATGACTACTTTTGAACCTGTTCATCAATGATACATTTTTTTTCTTTGTATAGGTGGGGAATCGTTAGAAAGATATACTTAATGTTGTAAAACCGCATTTTCAGAACTGTACCCCAATTAGCGCAATTAGGAGAAGACCTGCAGCGATTCCGATAAAGACTGGATTAATCATAACTGCAAGATTCAAGAGAATAACGCTTAATAAGGATGGGGTAATTGCCAATGGAAAATGCTTCTTCATATTTCACAATATTTTTGCGAAAACCAAATAATAGATGGTGAATAAAGACGTAAAGATCAGTCAATAATAGGGAACGAAAAATAGCTAAGAGATCTGATTTAAAGTTATGGGTAGGAAAGAATAGAAAAGGCCTAAGTTAGGAAAGTTACTTAATAATTGTAACGGTATTACTCTGTCTGAACTTAGTAGCGGCAAGGGTAAATAGAAATAGCATTAGTAGAACAACTCAAACTAAGGAATTAAGCTGTCTATGACAAATGCAGCTATTATCAATCATAAGGCTTTGAAAAAAATGGACATAATAATTATGATGGTTTATAGAGCAAATAAAGTTAGGGGATTTTTTTATATATGGAAGGAGAAAACCACGAAAAGTATACGGGTTTAATTTAGATCTGTTGTATTTATTGGAATAAGAAATCTCAATGAAATTTGAAACATACTAAAAGGAGCTTTTCATGGAAGACTTAATGCAACCAATTATTCGTACAGGTATTTCCTATATAGTCTTACTTGTTTTTACATACTTGTTTGGTAAACGCATGAATTCCCAACTAAATTATTATAGTTTTGCTTTATCCGTAACAGTTGGCTCCTATATTGCAAATATGGGATTTGATACAAACCTTAAATTTTTTCCAACACTCGCTTCTTTTCTAACACTGATTTTTATCTTTTTTCTATCTTCTATTTTTTCTTTCAAACAAAGAGGTTTTCGAAAATACTTATCAGGACAGCCTATTATTATTATTGAAAAAGGGGAAATCAATGAGTTCAACATGAGAAAAGCTAAATATTCTATCGATGATTTAAAACAGCAAATCAGGGAACAAGGGGTATTTAAGATAGATCAAATTGAAACAGCAATACTCGAAGTTAGTGGTAAACTTTCGATTCAACAAAAAGAAGAATACCAACCATTATTGAAGAAAGATAAAGATCTATTATCTTCCGAAATTCCCATTGAACTCATATTTAATGGTGTAATTATTACAAAAAATTTAACCTCTGTCTACAACAAAGAATGGGTTATGAAACAATGCAAAGATCGCAAAATAACGGCTAAGGATGTTCGATATGGAGTCGTCGGCAGGAATGGAGTTTTTTATGTAATGAATTGATAGGAGATAATTATGCGGCATTCAGGATATTTTAACACCACAAGATTCATAAAATCCTATATGCTAATTTAACTTCAAAAATAAAAAAAGAAAACTTCCTGGAGAAGTTTGGAATGATGCAGGATCTTGTTACAGGATGCGTAGCTATAGTGTATTGGAATGATTCAACTAAAGAAAAATCGGGCAGTCTGGCATGTGGAATTTAGCATAAAATCTTAAAGCTGAGCTTACTTTTTTTATTTTCTGCGCAGCTAGTTTATAATTTTCTATACAATTATTTTTAAAAAAACTGGGGAGGAGATTTTGTGTTTCAGACTAAAATCCAACTAGCTAATCCTGACAAAATTGATTCCGTTTTAAAAGAAATTGTTCAAAACTCCTATGAAGAGGTGCGGGAAGAAAGACTTCTGCTATGTATGGAATGTGGAGATGTGGATCTTTATATCGCCGCTTCAAATCATGAAGAACTTCAAGATGCGATTAACGAAAATTTTGAAATTGATGAATGTGGTGAAATCATAAAGTTAGAAGAACACCAACAACTTATGGATGATCTATACGAGTATTTCTTAAAGCTGCATAAGGAAAGTAATTTGTTTGATTTTTTTCCTGCAGGTTATTATATTGTGGATGGGGAAAGTCGTGAATCGGAAACGGATATGTTGGGACCAAAAGGTCTATTTTCAGCGCCGTTTGAAGATGCTATAAAGGAATAAAAAAGACGGCGTATTGCTGTCTTTTTTATTGGTCTACTTGTTTTATTAACATTTGCTGTCTTCCGCTAAAACGTACGTACCACTGACTGGTATTTTGGGAAATAAATACTTTTTTTGATTATGGAGGAAAAAAACGAGTGGTAAAATGGACCTAATTAGGTGAAATTTATGAAATATAGCAATAATATCATGAAACACAATGAGGTTTTTAACAATTTTAAGTTTATATGGTAATTTTAAGAAGTATTAGATATAATAAAAATGTAATGATAGAATATGATATTTAAATTACTAGTTTAATATAGCTTTAATAATCGTCTTATATATTTTCATCGTTTCAAGGGAAATAATAGAAGATGAAGTTTTAACTTATGATTTCAGATAGATATTAAAAAGAAGATTTTTTACCCAACAGATTGCAACTTTGTATATTTAGAATTCTGATTATTATTAATTTTCGGACTTTAATCACTTTTACATATCTTATAGGCTTAGGGAGGTTAATTATGATTGTTTTTGATCAAGTTAATAAGTATTATGGTGATTTTCATGTTTTGAAAAATATTAATCTTACAATTAACAAAGGGGAAGTAGTTGTTGTCATTGGTCCATCCGGTTCTGGAAAAAGTACACTGCTTCGTTGTATTAATCGCTTAGAAACGATATCAGAAGGTTCACTTTCGGTTAACGGTTTGAATGTAGCGGATAAAAAAACAGATATAAACAAGCTGCGCCGAAATATTGGTATGGTTTTTCAACATTTTCATCTCTATCCTCATAAAACCGTGCTTGAGAATATCATGCTTGCTCCTAAGAAGGTTTTAGGACAAACAGATGCTGAAGCGAAAAAAATCGCGCAAAAGTATTTGGAAAAGGTGGGAATTGCAGATAAAGCAAATTCTTTTCCTTCGCAGCTTTCAGGTGGACAGCAGCAGCGGGTAGCCATTGCCAGAGGCTTGGCTATGGGACCGGAAATCATGTTGTTTGATGAACCAACCTCAGCCTTGGATCCAGAAATGATTGGCGAGGTACTGGATGTAATGAAGGCACTTGCCCATGAAGGAATGACGATGGTCGTAGTAACGCACGAAATGGGATTTGCCCGTGAAGTCGCAGATCGAATCGTTTTCATGGACGAGGGCAAGGTTTTAGAAGAGGCAATACCGGCTGAGTTTTACGCAAATCCTCGTGAAGAGAGGGCTCGATTATTTCTTAGCCGTATATTAAATCATTAAATAAAAAACAGGGGTGAATAACATGTTGAAGAAAAAAAAGTGGTTGCAATTATCATTGCTTTCAGTACTGGCTGTAATTTTATTAGCTGGCTGTGGCGGGGACAAAGTGTCCAATAATGATAAAGAAAGCGGAAGCAAAGACAAAGATAAAGACGTTCTAACACAGGTAAAGGATAATGATAAGATTGTTTTCGGCGTAAAAAATGATACACGGTTATTCGGCTTGAAAAACCCGAGTACAGGTGAGGTAGAAGGCTTTGATATTGATATTGCTAAAGCTCTTGCAGCTGAGATTCTTGGTGACGAAAAGAAAGTTGAATTCAAAGAAGTAACTTCGAAAACAAGAATGGCATTATTGAATAATGGAGATATCGATGCGATTGTAGCTACTATGACAATCACAGATGATCGAAAAAAAGAAGTTGATTTCACTGATGTATACTTTGATGCTGGACAATCTTTACTTGTTAAAAAAGGAAGCGATATTAAAGGTATTGATAGTTTAAAAGGTAAAAAGGTATTGGCTGTAAAAGGTTCTACTTCAGCCATAAATATCCGTGAAAAAGCTCCTGACGCACAAGTACTGGAATTTGAAAACTATTCTGAAGCATTTGCTGCACTTAAGTCTGGCCAAGGCGAAGCCTTAACTACAGATGATTCCATCCTTTATGGAATGGCAGATGAAGATCCGAATTATGAGCTTGTTGGTGGTACATTTACAGACGAACCTTATGGAATTGCTGTTAAAAAAGGAAATGAAAACTTTGTGGCTGAATTGAATAAGGCACTTAAATCTCTTAAAGATTCAGGCAAGTATGATGAAATCCATGATAAATGGATTAAACATTAATACATTTACCTTTTAAAAAGGTGAATAAGTTTAAATTGGATTTTTATAATAATTCTGAAGTTTAAACATTGTCATCTGTCAGGATGAGCAAATTACTCATCCTGATTAGTTAGGGGAGTGTATGCCGTGCTTGATTTCTCCATTTTAACAGAGAATCTAGATATGTATTTAGTAGGCTTCAAAAATACAATCATGTCGAGTTTGATAGCGTTGGTAGCGAGTTTGATTCTTGGTGTGCTTGTTGCTATTATGCGGATAGCCCCGCTAAAGCCACTAAACTGGTTTGGAACCGCCTATGTCGAGATTATTCGAAATATTCCGTTATTGATTATTACATTTTTCTTCTTTTTAGGTCTTAAATTAAGTGGAATATACGCAGGAACCTTAGCCTTAACTATTTATACGTCATCTTTTATAGCAGAAGCCATTCGAGCTGGTATACTTTCTGTACCAAAGGGCCAAATGGAAGCTGCGCGTTCATCAGGACTGACTTATGGGCAGGCAATGAGACTTGTCATTCTGCCACAAGCAGTAAAAATAGTTATTCCCCCGCTCGGAAACCAATTTATCAATCTTGTTAAAAATTCTTCCATTTTAGCCGTGGTTGCTGGGCTTGATCTTATGTACCATGGTGATTTGATTTCTTCAAGGACATTTATTGTATTCGATGTCTATATTTTCGTCGCAGCTTTTTACTTAATTCTTACCATTCCTTTAAGTCTTGGCGTTGGTTATTTAGAAAAACGTCTGGCTAAGAGTAATTGAGGGAGGTATAAGACATGGATTTTGCAGGTGCCTATACACCAGATAATATCAAATTTTTATTAGAAGGTTTTTGGGTAACAATACAGGTGGCCTTTGTATCTATTATTTTGAGTTTCATTATTGGTGGGCTTGTGGGAATAATCCGGTATGCAAAAGTGCCAGTGTTATCACAAATATTAGCAATGATTGTGGAAACAGTACGTAATTTACCATTGCTATTAATTATATTTTTTACGTATTTTGCTTTACCAGAGGTACGAATAAAATTAGAGATCATTCCGGCTGCTATCGTTGCCTTGACAATTTTTGAGTCAGCCATGCTTTCTGAGGTAATTCGAAGTGGATTAAAATCCGTTGATAAAGGCCAAATGGAGGCTGCGCGTTCATCAGGTTTGAGCTATGTACAGGCATTGATACATATCATCCTCCCTCAGGCTTTGCGCCGCATGGTACCTCCTATTGTCAGTCAATTTATATCTTTATTAAAGGATACCTCTTTAGCGGTTGTTATATCATTACCGGAGCTAACTCATCATGGCCAAATTATTTATGGGCAAAGTCAAAAATTTTTAATACCAATTTTAATTCTCGTTGCTCTCATGTATTTCGTCGTTAATTATAGTTTGTCTATAGTAGCACAGAGACTTGAATTGAAACGAACTTAAAAAATCCGACTCATTATTTGAGTCGGTCAGTTTGTAGACAAAAGGGGTTCGGAATGTTTTAATTCCGGACCCCTTTTGAAATTCCCTTTGAATTTTGCTCATGATTAAGAGATTGGGCCTCTACGAGCCCACTTTATTAAGCCATTCTTGGACCTTGCCATGTCCAATTGGCTATCTTCTTTAAATTCATGGCAGCGAAAGTAAGCATCGCCTGCATCGACAATTTTTTAAGTCCCCTTAAAGTAGTCCAACGCATACCATGCTTTTCTTTTGCATCTGCGAATACACGCTCTATTGTTTCTTTACGTTTCGCATATATAGGTTTTACATCCTTGTGATGACGCAGATGATCTGCTTCTTCCATATAATTTTGCCAGATATGGCGTGTCACCACTTTTTGATGGTCTTTGCTTACTGTACACTGTGATAAAAATGAGCATGTCGCACAAGTGTGTTTGGGTGATTTGTACTCGCGATAGCCCTCTTTATTTGTTGTTGAGTACTTTAAAATCTCGCCCGATGGGCAGAGATAACAATCAAAATGTTCATCGTAAACATAGTCATGCTTGCGAAAGAACCCTTCTTTTGTTCGTGGACGTGTATAGGGTAAAGCTGGTGTGATTTCTTTCCCAAAAAGGTAGCTTGTAATGGCTGGTGTTTTGTAAGCTGCATCTGCGGCAACAGCTTCAGGTTTTCCAACTTTCTCAATCACTTGTTCAACAAGAGGCTCTAAGATATGACTATCATGCGTATTTCCCGGTGTTACAATCGTCCCCAGCACAAAACCGTTGCGGTCCGCAGCCGCATGAAATGAATAGGCAAACTGTTTTGTTCGTTCATCTTTTACATAGTAGCCACTCTCAGGGTCAGTTGTACTTTCTTTAATTTCTTTGGTTTCTTCTTTATCAAATTTATCCGGTGGAAAAGGCTTCTTTCCATTGTTTTCACGATCTTGATTTATTTCTTCTTGAAGGCGTCCTTGATATGCTCGTGTTTCCTTACGAACGATTTTCTTTTCGAATTTTCGCTTATTCGCACTGGCTTTCACATGTGTTGAATCAACGAATACGTGCTCTGCACTTATTAACTTTCTTTCTGAAGCTGTCATTAAGATACGATAAAAAATCCGTTCAAACAGGTCTGTATCTTTAAAGCGACGCTCATAATTTTTCCCGAACGTTGAGAAGTGAGGTACTTTATCATGGAAACCGTAACCTAAAAACCAACGGTAAGCCATATTCGTTTCAACTTCTTCAATCGTTTTACGCATCGAACGAATACCGAAGGTATATTGAATGAATGTCAATTTAACTAAAATAACTGGATCAATACTTGGGCGCCCTATCTCTGAATACATATCTTTCACCAAGTCATAAATGAAAGTGAAGTCAATGGCTCCCTCAATTTTACGAACCAAATGGTTCGCTGGCACCAGTTGATCCAAAGTAATCATTTCAAGTTGATCTCGCTGAATAGAATTATGTTTCGAAAGCATCGTCATCACCTCAAGTTTTAATACTTCTATATTAAAACAAAAAGGACTGTAGGCAAAAGTGGTTATATCTAATTGTTAAAACAAAGTTGATTGGAACGGAAGGTGCGAGACTCCTGCGGGAAATGCGTGTCCAAGGGAGACCCCACAGGCGCAAAGGCGCCGAGGAGGCTCCCTGACCGCCCGCGGAAAGCGAGTGCCTGGAGTGGAAATCAACGTCGAATTTTTACAACCCCTCAAAAAAACTGTAGACAAACTCGATTTTCATCGAGTTTGTCTACAGTCTGTCCGACTCATTATTTGAGTCGGTTTTTTTAACATTCATGTTTTATTTGGAGGATTCAATCCACTCAATTGGCATTGTATCAAAAAGTAGTTTGTAATGAATTACTCAATAAATGAATCTTTTACTGACATAAACCGTATATATAAGTAAAAAAGAAAGTAGGTGGAATAATTGTCTGAAATTAAACAAAGTAATAGTAAAGCAATTGTATCATTAATTATGGGGATTTTATCTCTTCTTATTCCATTCATCGGAATTATATTAGGTATTCTAGGTTTGATTTTTGCTTCAAAGAGTAAAAAAGAAATGGCCCAATCGGGGGAATCTGGAAATGGTTTGGTGACTGCTGGTAAAATATGTAGTATTATCGGAATAATCCTAAATGTGATTATGATTCTTATTTTTCTAGTGTTATTTTTTTCACAGTAAATACGGACAGTATGGTTTATTAAATTTCAAATGCAAACTTGACAAAGAAAAATAAGTTGAAACTATTTTAGGTGGAATTTTGTGCTATAATTAACATAAAAACCTAAAGATTCATAGGAGGGATGATATTTTTGACCGTTCAGATCTATGAGTATCCAGCCGTTTTTTATTACGAAAAACACCCCTTAATATTAGACTCATTTTCCGTTCAAGTTTGTTTTCCAGATTTTAAGCGAAATGGATTTATCTCAACCGTTAGCGGCAGAAATCGGGTCGAAGCTTTAGCTTGTGCTCAAGAACTGTTAGAATCCATGGTCGAACATTTTATTCACGACAAAAAAACAATCCCTGATGCCAGTGAAATGGAAAAAGTGAATTTAGATAGAGGTATTAATATATGCGAGGCTGCTCCATTTCGCATTGAAATAGAAAATATCATATATGAGAAATAAAAAAACCTTGCCTGGTAGAAGACAAGGTTTTTTGTTTGATAATAATAACATCTATGAGTCCTTTAGAAGTTGTAAAAACGGAAGGTATGTAAAAACCGTTACAAAGATATTGGGTCTTGTATTTTCGAGCCTAAAAAGGCTTACTTGTTTCGCAAAACCAGGAAAACAATGATAGCAAATGAAGAGATATAAGATGAGACCTTTTTTCCTGAAGGCATGGAGAGCCATCCGATTATTGAGTTATAGTATGGGAGCAAAGGGGAAAGAGACTATTGAAAACAAAACCATCATTACCTATAGAGGAATGATGGTTTTGTTTTTTAAAATTAAATAAAACCATGAAAAACAAATACTTAAAGAAATAATCCTTATTTATTAAAATTAATATTTTTTTGGAAAGGATATTGCGTTCTCTATAACGAATATGTATAGTAAAGGTAATCTAGGTAAAAAGTATCAATAGTTAAAGATTTGGAGGTATATGAATGAAATATTATATAGCATCAGACGAAAAAAATTTGAAGCAAGTTAGATCGTTGATAAAGAAATTGAATGCCAAGGGATTTACATGTGTAAATGACTGGAATTTAATCGAGAACGACGATAAACAAGGAGTTATAGATAGTATAGGGGAGTACGAAAAAAAGGGAATTGAGGATGCAGATTTTATGCTAATTTTTCTTACTGCAGGTAAAGGAAATCTTTATGAGCTTGGATATGCTTTGTCTTTAAATAAGAAAATTGTTGTATATTCTCCAGAGAAAGACAATTACCACATTAATAAAAAATCAATTTTCCATAATCTACCCGGTGTAACTATCTGTAGTGGAACGTTATATAAGCTTGTTAAATTGATAAATACGCTTTCTTCACAAGGAGTAGATGAAACAAGTTCACTGCACCTTAAATAAATCTCAAATGTAGAAATAGGTAAAGATACCCTCAAATAAAATATCTTTTGAACGTAATGTTTAATATATTAAACATGAGGGTAAAAATTACTTAAACTAAAAGGGAGGCAGACTGTTTTGGCTATTATAGATATCGACCAATTGTTGCTAGCTACAGAAGAGATTGCCGAAGAGTCAGTTCCATTCCATCTCTATACATTTGACATTGATCAATTATTAGATAAAACGGATAACTGGTAAAGTAAAGCATGCCTAGAGGATATGCTTCTTTTCTGTGGGAAAATTAACCTGATTACCATTATAAAAAGAAATATAAAGTAATCAGGCAATGAAGTTCATATTAAGAAGTGGGAAAAAAATTAAAAATGGCGCCCTTTAACGAATCCTAAAATCACAAACATTGATATAGTACCGGCAACAAAAGTTACTTTAATTATATTTATGAGTAGTTCATCGTACATTTGTATTCCCTCCTTGTATGTAATGAAAGACAATGCGGTTATGATTAGCTGTTTATGTATAAATTATAACATAAATTTTACAAGTGAAGGTGGGAAAAAGGAACCGAAATGTATGATAATGTAATAATTGTTACATTTTAGACTAAAATCTAGCCAAAAAAAAGATATCATCAATAACAGATGATATCAATGATCGATTATTTAATTCCTAGGGCTTTCTTCGTTTTTGGTCCAACTACCCCATCAGGTGTTAGTTTGTTATTCTTCTGGAATTTCTTTACAGCTATTTCTGTATTATTTCCAAATACCCCATCTATTCCCTTTGTACTATATCCAAGAGTTGTTAATCTTTTTTGAAGTTCACGTACTTGTGGTCCGTTGCTTCCTTTCTTTAAAATTGAAATTGTGTTCCCCACTGGGATACTCTCTGATCCGTTAACCTTATATCCATTTGTAGCCGCTATGGAAGCAAATGATTTACTGGAACTGGTAATTATGACGGTTGTGTTCATATTAACCTTACCATATAACCACTTTACATCTTCATTATACATACGAACACAGCCGGCACTTATATATTTTCCAATGGACTTTGAATCATTATTTCCATGTATTGCATACGTATTTCCTGGTGTATTTCGTGCATTAATCCCCAACCATCGATTGCCTAGAGGATTTTTAGGATCTCCTCCTCTAATTTTACCTTTATAATAGGGGCGATTGACAATCTTTGTAACTACCTTAAACTTTCCTTCAGGAGTGTAGGAGGATTTTTTTCCAGTCGCTACAATAAATACTCTCACTAATTTATTATTTTCATAGTAGGCAAGCTGATTATTGGACTTATTGATGATAATCAGCTGTTTTGATGCTGCATTTGAAGAATTACTGTATCCACCAAAACAAAAAAAGAACATTAATACAAATACGATAAATTTTTTCATGTTTTCCCCGTCCCTTATTTAAGTACCTGCATATTCACGCATATACTATCCTATGCACGAAGTGAAGCTAAAGTGACATTTTTTCAAAGGAAAGGTAAACTTAAAATAAGAAGGATTTACTCAAATCGGATTTTTATCGTTGCAAAATTACTAAAAAGAAAGCAGGGCACTGTTTGTGGTCACATTACATACATTATTGAAGTGAAACCGGAGGTGGGAAAAGATTGTCACGCTTAAAAGTAGAGGACTACCTTGAACAAGGAATGTACGGTCCAAAAGAAATAAAGCCTGGTGAACGAAGGGAATTCCTTGGCACATTACGAGAGCGCGTTATTGTCGTCCTAAAAAAACCTCAAGTATTTGAACTAAATGTATATCCAGAGATCGAGGAAATGATGAAGCAATTTCCTCTGTCAAATTTATTTTTAAATGGTCAAATGGACTATCAATACCTAGGGAAATATATTAAATTAGCTAATCGACATAATATACCTTACAAAATTGTCCTAAACAAAGACCATAACTCCGAATTAGGCCTAGTACTTGCAGAAAAAAATGCCATAAATAAAGAAGAGATTTATATTGAGAAGAAGAAGCAGTTCAATCAAGTTAAAAAGAAAAACAGTGTCAAAGCATTTATCAAACAATTGGTTAGAAAATTTATAAAAAAACGCTGAAAAATTCAATCAGCGTTTTTTTAGTAAACTCCTATAGGGTTGTTGAAATTCATGAGTGATTAATGAAGTTATATTCAATTACCTAAATAAAATAAAAAGGATGCCTATCTGCTTTATGTATAGGCCACTTTTTGTTTTATCAGTTGGAAAAGTTGATCAGATAGCAAATCTGTTAATTATGTATTCATCTTCCTTAACCTATAAAACTTTCTGAAGTTTCCTATAATCGTTTTAACCACAGAATAAGCAGGGATGGCTATAAGAATTCCAATGAATCCGTATATTGAACCGGCAGCAAGTAGCAATAAGATAATGGTTAATGGGTGAATATTAAGTCGTTTCCCCATAATATTCGGAGTAACGAGGTGGCCTTCTGCTTGTTGAACGACAGTAAGGACAATGAGTACTTTTACAGCCAACCCTACATCTTGCTGTAAGGCTATGAAAAGGGCTGGAATAACGCTGATTAATGGACCTAGAAAGGGTACAACGGTAAAAATCATTGCGAAAAGGGCTAATACGAGTGCATAATCGAGTCCAATAATTAGGTACCCCACATACATAAAAGCCCCTATTACGATTGAAACGATGAATTGGCCGATGATATAAGTTGAAAGGGTTTTATCTACATCTTTTAAAATCGCGTTCCCTTCTGGTTCAACTTCATTCGGTATATACTTTAATAAAAACGGTCTTAGCTTATCTCCATCCTTCAAGAAATAAAATAAGATAAATGGTGTAATAACCAGTACAGTTAGAACACTTGTAATCGCAGAGAATATGGTATTAACATTTTCTATAAGTTTTTCAGAATAATTTTTAAAATGAGATATGCCATTTGCTTTCAAGTCTTTTATATTAACCATACCAAAATCATTTTGTTCTATCATGTCTTCAGAATCCTTAGAGAATTCCTTGACTTTGCTTGGAAGGTTAGCAGATAAATTTTGGAATTGATCCATGACTACAGGACTTCCAAAGTAGTCTGCCTGTCCCGATTATTCCAAATATAACCAAGAAGACAATAAAAATGCTGACTGTCCTTGGTATAAATTTAGTTAAAAAGTTAACGACAGGTCGTAATATATAGTATAAGAGTCCAGCCACAATGATTGGGAAAAACATTGCTGTAATGATTTTTTGAATCGGCAAAAGAATATAATCAATCTTGCCTAGCAAAAAAATAATTAAAATTATTAAGATAATTCCACATGCATACTTAAAAAATGGTTTGTTTATCCACAAGACAATCCCCCTAAATCTCATCTGCTACTTATTACCCTTGTTAGGCTTAGAGTTAAACAATAATACCAACAGTAATAAATGATTAGGGGGAAATAGATGTAATTTGACATTAGATGGTTCAAGTACAGACTGTTTTCAAGCGAGATGTTGATTCTACCTTTAATTAGAATTCAAATATTTCGTAATTCGGAAAAAAGGGTGTATTCTAAAATAATTTCTAATTTAGGGCAGATGCATTCATCTCATTTACTTCACAGAATCATTGAAGTTCTTTAATAAACCAATATATTTCAAGTAAGAGGCAACTGAAACCTCATATTAAAATACCAAAATTCTTTGGTTAAAATGAAAAACAAACCTCCATTGGAAAATGAAGGCCTTGTATTAAAAAAATTATGATGATTTTTTTATATACTTTATTTCTTCTACAACTTTTTTGTCCTGACGTGCATAAGCTCCGTAATACAGACCGCCTACGAGAATGGCACCACCAACAGCATTTCCAAGGAAGACTGGGATAAAGTTCATAAAATACTCACCCCAAGTAACGGCACCAACGAAAATTCCTGCTGGAATGACAAACATATTGGCAACAATATGCTGGAATCCAAGTGTAATGAAAGCACAAATCGGCAAGAACAATCCAATGATTTTTCCTGTAGTATCTTCAGCGCTGTATGTAATCCAAATAGCCAGGGCTACCAGCCAATTACAGCCGACAGCTGAAATGAATGCTTCGATAAAATTGGCATCAACCTTTGATTGTGCTGCAGCTATCGTTTTATTCAAAAAGATGTCAGTTTCGGTCAATCCAAGTAGATGTCCGAAAAAGTAAGCAACAAAAATGGCACCTGCGAAGTTGGTTATAGCAATTAAGATCCAGTTTATTGATAATTGTTTAACAGATACTTTTTTAGCAAGCGCAGCCATCGATACAGCCATCATATTTCCAGTTAATAATTCTCCGCCGGCAATTACAGTAAGTATTAAACCTAACGGGAATACTAAACCACCTATTAAGTTATTCAGTGTACCCCACTCATGTGGTAAGCCTGCGGTGACCCTTATGTTAAATAAATAGCCCAAAGCGATAAAGGCCCCACCTAGGAAACCTAGTATTATTAGACTAGTTAGCGGCAATGTTGCTTTCTTAGTTCCTGCTTTGATTGCAATTTTCGCCATTTGTTGCGGGTTATAATAACTCATATTGCTCCCCCTAGTTGATGTTTCAAAAAAATTTGTTAGAATGTGTTACTTATTTAGTAGTAAAAACCCTTGAAAATACTTACTAAACAAAGATTACCAACAGTTATTATACATTAGTTTTAAAAATATGCTATAACGAAATAACTAATTTAGGATTTTTTTATAGAAAAAACTAAGCCTTTATCCAGTTTAGGGTGGTTCAAAAATATATAATACAAAAAGAAAATGCTAATAATATAAATCCTGAATTTTTAAAAGTGTAAATTATAGACTGCCTTTTAAATATGATAAAACGATTTTATACTTTTGAGTTTGAGTGCAATAGGGGGAGTAGGGTAGATAGTAATATGTATGAAAGGGAAGGGAGGGATTATGAATTTACTGAGGTTTCTAGAAGTTTTATATTGAAGTTCCTGAAAAGTGCCATTCAGTAATTGTTTTCAATTTTTATAAAATGTAAATTCTGATGAAATATAATAAAGAGTAAAATATAAAATGAAAAAGGCATTATCACAAGAAAATTCCCAATAAGGAAGTTACCTTGATAATGCCTTGATCTAGTATATTTATCGAACAAAATAGTCAGAAAAACTACTCTCTAAATTTATGATATTTTACTTAATTTATTAGTAAATCCTTGTTTCTGTTCTCTTTGCATTTTTTTGATATCTAAACGCGACCAGATGGAAATCAAGAAAGCAATTGCAATTAATGCAGCGAAAACATAGAACACTGGAATATAACTGTTTGTACTTTCTCTAATTGCGGTAACCAGCATTGGTCCACAAACTCCTCCAAGAGACCATGTTGTTAAAAGATAACCATGGATAGCACCAATTTCTTTTGTTCCAAATAAATCTCCAGCAAATGCAGGAAGATTTGAGAAACCTCCACCATAACAACTAACAACTAACAATATAAGACCTTGGAACAATAACGAATTTGTAGTAGTTGGAAGTAAGAGGAACGCTCCGATTTGAATAATAAAGAAAATGACGAAAACATTTGGGCGACCAATATAATCAGAGGCTGCTGCCCAACCAAGTCTGCCTCCACCATTGAAGATTCCCATGATACCAACCAGAGTTGCTGCGCCAGCTACAGACAATCCAACTACGTCTTGAGCCATAGGAGAAGCCACAGAAATCATCATAATCCCTGCACTAGTATTAATTAATTTCATCGACCAAAGCATCCAGAAATGTTTTGTTTTAACCGCTTCTTTTGCAGTTAATTGTCTTAGATCTTTCTTAATTTCTTTTTTTCCTGACTCAATATCTTTTTTCATACCTTCAGGAATCCAATTCGCTTTTGGTGGTGCAATGTATGAAGCACCTAAAAACATAAGAATGAAATAGCCTGCTCCTAAAATGTAATAAGTAGAATAAATTCCAACGGATTCCATAAGGCTTGCTGCAACTGGGGCTGTAATAAGAGCTCCAGCACCAAAACCGAGTACAGCCATTCCTGTTGCTAGTCCTCTTCTATCAGGGAACCATTTGACAAGAGTAGATACTGGTGAAATGTATCCAATACCCATACCAAGACCACTTAATACTCCATATGTTAGTAAGTAAAGTGGAAGTGAATCGATCATGACAGCCAAACCAGAACCAGCTTGTCCTAAACCGAATAATACAGCAGCAACTAAGGCTGATTTTCTTGGACCATTCTTTTCAACAAATTTCCCAAAGAAAGCTGCAGAGGTTCCTGCAAGCGCCATCATAATTGTAAATGCTAAAGTTACTTCAGTTTCTGACCACCCCATAGTCTCAACTAAAGGTTTCTTGTATACGCTATATGCGTATGCACCACCAATGGAAAGGTGAATAGCAATAGCTGATAAAGCAATTAACCACCTGTTTTTTGTCATATTGTTACCCCTTTTCGTGAATTATAAGAGAGTGGCATGCGTTTTATCTATAATAATATGAGTTGCATGCATTTTATCTATCTCGTGGGATAAGTATATAAGATTATTATTTAGTAGTAAACTACTAAATTAAATTTTACTAAAAAAAATGTTGCTATAACATTCTTGTACAAATCCGAATCGGCTTAGGGAAAATTTTTATTTTATATCTTACTCACATAGGGAATAGGAAGCCAATTTTAGATGAGAGGCATAAATTAGCAGCTGTAGAATGTTATATAAGAATCTCTTGTATCTTGATTGTGATTGGCATTTTGAATGTGGCAAATGCCCTTAATTCGCTCCATTCTATCTATTTTGAATCGGTAATGATTTTCCTTCGCTATTGTAGGTCTTATGTAATCAAGATGCTAATCTTCAACGGCAAACGGAAAAGATGCACATTGGCATTATTCAATGATATTTGTTAAAATTAACTTAAGACTTTATAAAAGAATCTTCAGAATTCCAATCAAGCCATTAGTATTAAAGGATTTTAATAGGGATAATAAAAGTTTTTTTCTTACAAAAAAGGAATATTAGAGTCTTTTTTCAGGAATCATACGTAAAGTAATCAAAAAAAATCAAATTATTTTGAAAAAATTCCGAAAATTTAGTCATAAGGGCTTGAACTATGATTCCTGATAGGAGTAAACTAAGTTAAGATAGATTTTATGGAAGTGAAATCTTGTAAAAATATTCAACAAGGGGTTTTGGTAATGAAGGAACATGACATGCAAATCACGCTTAGTACAACAAAGAAAGAAAAACCACAAGCGGACCAGCTTGAGTTCGGTAAGAAATTTACCGATCATATGTTTATTATGGATTACACACGAGGGCAAGGGTGGCATGATCCAAGAATTGTTCCTTATCAACCGCTCGCATTAGAGCCGTCAGCTATGATTTTTCACTATGGCCAATCTGTTTTTGAAGGATTAAAAGCATATGTATCATCAGATGATGAAATTATTTTATTCCGCCCGAAAAAGAATTTTGAACGCTTAAATAATTCAAATAGTCGCCTATGTATACCAGATGTTGATGTGGATTTCGCGTTAAAGGCCTTAAAAACCTTAATTAGCGTTGATAAAGAATGGATTCCTCGAGCAGAAGGGACGTCCTTATATATTCGACCTTTCATTATAGCTACTGAACCTTATCTCGGAGTTTCTCCATCAGATCGCTATCAATTTATCATCATTATGTCACCGGTAGGTTCTTATTATAAAGAGGGAATTCACCCTGTTAAAATTGCGGTGGAATCAGCTTTTACACGTGCCGTAAATGGTGGTACAGGAGAAGCTAAAACAGGTGGTAATTATGCATCAAGCCTTAAAGCTCAAGAGGAATCTGAAAAGATGGGATATTCTCAAGTGCTTTGGCTAGACGGAGTAGAAAAAAAATATATTGAAGAAGTAGGAAGCATGAATGTCTTCTTCAAAATCAATGGTGAAATCATTACTCCAGCTTTAAATGGTAGCATCCTTTCAGGAATTACTCGGGATTCTATTATTGAATTGTTAAAGCATTGGAATCTTCCAGTAACAGAACGGCGTATTTCTATGGAGGAAGTCTATGAAGCCTTTAAATCAGGACAATTAGAAGAGGCATTCGGTACTGGTACAGCTGCTGTGATTTCTCCAATTGGTGAATTCTTGTGGAATGGTGAAGAAATGATAGTTCAAAACGGAGAGACTGGTGAATTATCTAAAAAACTTTATGATACATTAACTGGTATCCAAACAGGTAAGGTTGAAGATGAATTAAACTGGACTACGAAAGTTGAAGAAAAAGTCACTCAATAATATTTTAAAACAAAAAAACCTTCTATGAAGGTTTTTTTGTTTTATATTCTTTTAAATAATTATCTTGTGCCGGATAGCGACAGCTACAGCCTCTGTACGATGATTGACTCCTAATTTCCTAATGGCAGAAGAAATATAATCCCTAACAGTGTATTCACTTACCCTCATCTTTGGTGCCATTTGTTTTAACCCTAGACCATTAGCTAAATATTGTAGGACTTCGACTTCACGATTACTAAGAAGGTATGAGGGGGGGGAGGATTCTAAAGTTGTACTGACTGCCAGTTCTAAATAATGGGAAAGCTTCATTAAATCATGCTTTGTAACAGGTTCGTTGGTCTGTATTGGGTCAACTAAAACAAAACCAATAACCATTTCATTGACCATAACCGGAATTACAGCTAATGAAGAGATTGCAAATCTTTTAACGTATTTTGCAGGTATGGATGATTTCGTATGTTTAATTGTTAAATATACTGGTTTGTTATTTATGAGAGCTTGGTGGATGGGGTATATATCATGAATATTTTCTTTGACATGATGTAACGAAATTGTTTCTTTACTTGTGCATGAGTAAATACCTTCACCCATACCACTTAAACAAGAGTAACTGAACAAAGAGGCACGTTGAAATGAAAAAAAATCTACACAGCCCTTTACAATCATTTTGGATTTATTTCTCATATCTTTTTGTATGGAAATATTTTTAACATGATTCAACAAGGTTTCCTCAAGCATTCGACTTTATTCCTCCCTACTTTTTCAGTGATAGGTAAAAACTTACTAATATCTTACAATATAAGGTAGGGCCTTACAAATTTGATTATCTATGCTTATGTGTTTACAAGTTTACGATTCTCTATTTTAAGGAGGATAAAAAATGAAAAGAACGAATTTGACGACCAGCAGCCGAAGTTTTAGAGAAGATACCCTTCCGTTTAAACTCTATCAAAAGGCAAAAAAATTCGGTGTATGGAATCCGCGTGACATTAATTTCAGTCAGGATATAGAAGATTGGAAGTCGTTTACTAGTATTGAAAGAGAAGTTTTATTACGGATTATTTCGCTTTTCCAGGGCGGAGAAGGAGCCGTAACATTGGATTTACTTCCGCTTATTATGGCTATAGCAAAGGAAGGTAGAATTGAAGAGGAAATGTACTTAACAACTTTCTTATTCGAGGAAGCAAAGCATATGGAATTTTTCCGTTATACTTTAGATCAAATTGGTGAAACAGGTGATCTAACAGTTTATCATTCAGAAACATACAAATCTATTTTTTACGAAATACTGCCTGAGGCGATGGAGAAACTAATACACGATCAGTCTCCTGAAGCATTGGCGGAAGCGGCCACTGTATATAATATGTTTACCGAGGGAGTACTTGCTGAAACCGGGTATTTTGGGTTTTATCAGACACTCGAAAACAATAATATGATGCCTGGTTTATTAAAAGGGGTTGGCCTTTTGAAAAAAGATGAATCGCGCCATATTGCATATGGCACTTTTTTGCTCCAGAGGATTATCAGTGAGCATCCACATATTTTTAGACAAGTTGAAAAAAGAATGGCAGAACTTGCCCCACTTGCCATCGCGTTAAATATGGAAGGATATGATCGGTTTGGCAATCCATTTGATAATGATAAACAAGCTGTTTTAGATTTCACCATGAAACAATTAGCTGTTCGGATGGAAGTATTGGCACGGGCCAAGGGTAAGAAAATTGAAGAAATCTATCAAAGTAACGAAAAGGAATATGGAGTTTTGTAAAAAGAATGAAAAATAGGATATGACTGTACGTGATGATGTAAAGAAATTTATTCATTTAAATAGGTGGTGGATATACGGCGCAATAATTTTTCAAGCAGTTTGGGAATCTTAACATTCCTGGTCGCTTTTTATTTTTAGCATTAAAGTCTAATCTATTAACATAAACCACAGGGTGTCTCCAATTATGGTTCAATAAGTCATTAAAATTATAAAACAATTAAAGGCAGAGCAGGAACGACAATACTTCTAGTCGATCAATTTTGATAAAAGGTCCGTTGTTTTTGCAGGTACTAATGATCAACTAAACCGAGATGTAATGAATAAATTTTTAACTTAAAATTTATGAAAATCATTTATATATTTGAAATTTGAGCAAAAAGGAGGCGGGTATAAGGAAATGTCCGTCTCCTTCTATATGTTAAACAGATTTGAGTTTATATTTGTTAAGCAATCGTGATTCAATGAATTAGTTATTGTTTTTTCCTAAGTTTTCCTGAGCCATCTGTATAAGTTCCTTGACCATACCTCCTCCTAACTTTCCACCAATTTTTCCAGCTTGCTTTGATGTCAGTTGACCGTTATAGTCTTTTTTCAGTGGTACGCCAACTTCTTTTGCAACTTCAAACTTTGCATCTTCATGATTCTTCGTACCAGCTACTTTGGCTTTTAAATCATCAAGACCTTTTCTAGCTCCCGCTACTAGGATTTTATTTCTTCTTGTCATATATAATCACTCCTTAGTTTTTAGGTTATCCTAAAGTATAGAAAATGATCATTAACCTCTTTATTTTAATCTTTTATTTAGGTTCTACTTTGTATTTACCTTAACATTATAGGGAGATTTGCTTTAGTTTGATTTCTAGGAGTTTTTGCCACAGACCAGTCCATTATAATAATTCATGAGATTGGATTCACTCTGCTTTTTTTTGCAGACTAGCTCAGGCTGATACAGATGAAATCAAAAAAATTTGAATCTATTGCAGCATCTTTTAATATGACGAGAGAATTAGCTGTTATGGACGTTTACTTTATCAAATTCTGGGTATAAGATAGTATATCAATTTGAAGGAGAAAAGAGATGCTGACTGCGAATTCATGTTTGTTAACGAAAGAAGATATGAAAAATCCTGATCGAGTACCTCGATGGTTAATCAAGGAATATCAAACTTTCCACAATACAGTGATGGATAAAACATTTCCTTGTTATTTTGGTATGAACGCGGAAAAAAAAGGTGAGCTTCGTTATGCATATATTACACAGAAAGATTGGTCCAATCTCCCAAAAGCTGTGGAAAGCTTTCTAGACTTATTCCAGGAACCTCCATATGTCAGACATGGTTTGTTTGTTTTTATGGAGCCAGAAAAGCAAGAGGGAGATTTAGAATTATATCGAAAACGATTTTGGGAAATCCTTCAGTATCTTCATATAAATGATAAGAAACCTTGGCCAAATGAAAAGCCAAAAGATCCGGATCATTATTTATGGGATTACCATTTTGCAGGGGAACCAATTTTTATCTTTGGTAATGCACCTGCATATAAACAGCGTAAAACCCGTGATTTAGGAAATAGTCTTGTACTAGGCTTCCAACCCCGAATGATCTTTGAAGGATTAGAAGGTACAGAAAAAGGCGGAATCATGTCACGTGAAAAGGTGCGTGAACGAGTAGAAAAATGGGATAATCTCCCGAAACATCCGGATATCAGCCACTTTGGCGATGTAAATCATAATGAATGGAAACAATTTTTTATTGGTGATGATATTGAACCGATAAAAGGAAAATGTCCTTTCAATCATAAAGAGTTATAAACGAGAGTATTTGCTCTCGTTTATTTATTTGCTCTTTTCTTCTATATTATATGCTTGTAACTGTTAAAAAGGGGATTTAGAAAGTTCACCATAACTCGAGAACTCCGATATTTATTTCTTTATATGTCTGTAAAAGTATCTAAAACACAAAATATAGTATATAACCCCAAAAACATATATCTTGTTTTATTTTATTAACACAATTATAATGTGTATGTAGGAATTGCAGTTACTTCGAGATATCTTGATTAAATATTTCGGATTAAACTGTGCTATTCACATACACATATTAATTACAATTGGGGGAACCAACTATGTCTAAAGTATTATTAATCAAAGCAAACGACCGTCCAGCAGAGCAAGCAATCAGCGTGAAAATGTATGAATCGTTTTTAAGCACATATAAAGAAGCAAATCCTAACGATGAAATTACTGAATTGGATTTATTCAAACTCAACTTACCATATTACGGAAACACAGCAATTACAGCGATATTCAAACGCAACCAAGGTATGGAATTGACTGAAGAAGAATCAAAAGAAGCGGATAACGTGCAACAATACTTGAACCAGTTTCTTGCTGCTGATAAAGTAGTATTTGCATTCCCGTTATGGAACGCTACGGTACCGGCTCCTCTTGTAACATATATTTCTTATCTTGCTCAAGCAGGTACAACATTTAAATATACTGCGGAAGGCCCAGTTGGTCTTATTCCAGAGAAAAAAGTGGCTGTACTTAATGCTCGTGGTTCAGATTATGCTTTACCAGGAATGGATGCTGCTGAAATGGCAGTGAAATTTGTAACAATGAATCTAAACCTATGGGGGATAACGAACCCAGAAACAGTTGTTATCGAAGGGCACAATCAATATCCAGACCGCACACAAGACATTATTGCTGAAGGATTGACGAAAGTTGTAGAAGTCTGCAGACTAAATTCTAATTATATTTTATGTAATAACCAGTATGTATTTTTAGCATACTGGTTTTTTTATGCAGGTTTTTCTGAAAGTCGCTTATAATAGAGGGTAAGCCTATAAGTATGAAAGGAAGTGCCAATAAAATGCAAACGTACAAAACACGTGACGAAATCAAAGAGGAAGAAACTTGGAATCTAAATGATATTTACGATAACAAGGATAAATGGGAAAAGGATTATCAAGAAGTCCTTAAGATGACAGAAAAATTAAAAACCTATGATGGACAAATTCAGACAGCTCAAGACTTGTTTGAGTATTTACGGTCAAGTGAGGAACTTGGTTACATTTATAATAAACTCTATGTATTTGCGATGCTGCAAACAGATTTGGATACAAGGGTTACTTCATCACAGGCTTTGCTTGATCGGGCAAGTCAGTTAGGTCAGAAAATTAGCAATGCTTCTTCATTCTTCATGCCATTTCTTTTAAGCCTAGAAGAAAAAACGCTAAAAGGGTACATAAAAGAAATCGAGGGTTTGAAATATTTTGAAGAAGATTTACTAGATTCTTATCGATATAAAACCCATGTGTTAACGAAAGAACAGGAAGAGGTCCTTTCCCAAATAGGTGAAGCCTTTTCAGCACCACAAAAAACATTCGGGATGATCAACAATGCTGACATTAAGTTTGGTGAAGTGACAAATGGAGACGGCGAAAAAGTAGAGCTGACCCGAGGATTATATTCAAAATTGATTGAAGATGACAATCGTGATATTCGAAAAGAGGCATACATTGCGTATTATCAGCCATATGTACAACTGAAAAATACGATTGCTTCAACACTTTCAACAGCAATCAAGAATAACGTGAATCTCTCTAAACTAAGGAACTACCCTTCTGCATTAGAAAAATCATTGTTCGGTGATCAAGTTCCAAAAGAGGTATATGATAACTTAATTATGTCTACTAAACAAAATATAGGACCGATGCATAAATACATCCAGCTGCGGAAAGAGCTTTTGGGTGTAAATGAATTGCGTGCATACGATTTAAGTGTGCCATTGGTCGAAGGTGCAAAAGAAGAAATATCATATGATGACAGTTTTGCTTTAATGATTGAGGCGTTGAAACCGCTGGGTGAAGAATATACTTCTATCTTAAAAACCTTTAAAGAAAAACGCTATATTGATGTCAGAGAAACACCTGGAAAACGGTCTGGGGCTTACAACTTAGGACTTTATGGTGTTCATCCATTTATCTTACTAAATCACCGTGATGATCTTGACAGCGTATTTACACTTGCGCATGAATCTGGCCATGGGATGCATTCATACTATAGCTCAAAATATCAACCGCAAATAACAGCAGGCTATTCCATTTTTGTAGCGGAAGTTGCTTCTACGGTGAATGAAATTCTGCTGATTCGCCATTTAATTAATACAACAAAAGACGTTCAAAAGAAAAAGCACTTACTTAACCATTTTATCGATAGCTTTAAGGGAACTTTCTTCACACAGGTGATGTTCGCAGAATTTGAAAAGATCGTTCACGAGAAGGCAGAAAATGATGAACCACTAAATGCCGAGGTGTTTAACACAGCTTATGAAACAATTTTCCGAACATATAATGGTGATGAAATAGTTTTCGATGAAGAAGTGAAGTATGGCTGGTCACGCATTCCGCATTTTTATCGTCCATTTTATGTGTATAAATATGCTACAGGTTACGTTTCAGCTATTACAATTGCAGATAAAATTCTTTCCGGAGATCAAAAAACCCTCGAAAGTTATTTGACCTTCTTGAAAAGCGGCAGTTCTGAATTCCCGTTAGACCTGCTCAAGAAAACAGGCGTAGATTTAACTAAACCTGAGCCTATTGAAAATGCTATGAGGATTTTCAGTGATTTAGTAGAACAATTCACAGAGCTGTCAAAGGGCTAATGTAAACCATTTCTTCCAAAAGAGCCCATGGTATGATGAAATAAAAAATGCTATAGTAAGACTATTGGCAAATGAGAGGCCCAATCTTTTGATTGGGCCTTATTTTATATGTTAAAGAAGAGATATTGTCACGGGACAGGTTTTGCATAAAAAGCCTAGAGCCTTGGTTATTCATCGCAATAGCGCCTAGCTAATGGGCCAGTTCTTTATACATCCAAAGGCATATTTTGTGAGGAAAGTGAAAAATGAATTCAACGGTTAACTATATAAAAGAATGGCAACAGGCACTTCAACTTGAAATTTTGCATTTGAAAAAATACGGAAGCACAAAATACCTTGTTTCGAATGGCCATTTACTTACAAGTGATGGTTCTTTCACCTACTATTTTGAAACAAGCTCCTCGATAAAAATTCCTATAGGTTCCATTATTCGATTGGAATGGGGAGGAATAAAACAGGATGGGAGGGTCTTATCATCTGAAGGGAAAAGTATAATCATCGCTTTTGAACGATCATTAGGTGATTTAATCGGGGAAGCTTTTTTATACCATGATCCCTGGGAATTACTAGAACAATTGATTACCCGTCTAGATGAAATCAAGAGAAGCAAAAAGAAAAGGCTACGGATTAAGCGTCTAATGGATCCATCTATGCCCCAAAAACATCCGGTAAATGAAAAACAAAGCAGTGTAAAAGAATTATATGCACGTTCAAAATTTAATCCTGTCACTTTTGTCTGGGGACCTCCAGGAACAGGAAAGACTTATACATTGGCACGTACGGTTGCAAATCATTATTTCCAAGATAAAAATATCCTGGTGCTGTCACATAGCAATCAAGCTGTCGATGTACTGATGGCTGAAATCTCTACATTTATTAAAAAGAAAGACCGTTTCCATGAAGGGGATGTGCTTCGCTATGGTTCACAAATAGGTGATTCTCTAGCTATCCATGATGATATTGTTACAGGTCAACTATTAGGGAAGCATGAACCGGACTTGATGAAAGAAAAAGAGCAACTTGCAGAAGAAAAGAGGTTGTTAAAGCAGGATTTAGCTGGTTCATTTAGCAAAAGAGATACCAATCATTTAATTGAATTAGAAAAAAAATTAGCTAAAGTATTAGAGAAAATTCGTCAAAAAGAGATGCTACTTGTGAAAGAGGCTAAAATTATTGGAATGACCTTGGCTAAAGCTGCTAGCGATGAAACGGTATACCAAAAAGAATATGATCTAATCATTTTGGACGAAGCCAGCATGGCTTACGTACCGCAAGTAGCTTTTGCGGCAGCCTTATCCAAACATATTATCGTTTGCGGTGATTTCAAACAATTGCCACCAATTGCTTCTGCACGTGATTCTCTAGTGAAACTTTGGCTGAAAGAAGACATCTTTCATCGCGCGGGGGTTGCACAATCAGTAGAAGAGGGGGAACTTCATCCTCATTTATTTCTCTTAAAAGAACAGCGCCGTATGCATCCAGAAATTTCGGCATTTACGAATCGTGTGGTCTATAACAATTTTGTTGGAGACCATGAAAGTGTTTTGACAAGTAGAGATAGCATAAGATCAGCGGAACCGTTTGCAAATCAGGCAGCTGCACTTGTCGATACTAGCTTTTCAGGTGAATATTGCATGACGGAACGCACATCCCATTCGAGAATGAATCCATGGCAGTTGCTTTTGTCCTTTCAGCTGATTCATGAATCGTATGTTGGCGGGGCTCGATCCATTGGTTATGTTGCTCCATATCGTGCCCAGGCTAACTTGATGGAAAAACTTTTGGATGACTTGTATAGTCAAGAAAGGCAAACAGCAGACATCATAGCTGCAACTGTACATCGTTTCCAAGGCAGTGAAAGGGATGTCATGATTTTTGACACGGTTGATAGTTATCCGCAAAATCGTGCAGGAATGTTGCTGACCGGAAGAGAAAGTGAAAGGCTAATAAATGTGGCGATAACAAGGACCAAAGGGAAGTTCGTACATGTTTGTGATACTTCTTTTGTTAATAAGCATGTTTATCGTAGCAAAACACTTCGTCAGCTTGTTGATCATCAAATCCAAAACGGTCAGATGGTCGCAAGGAAAGATATTGGAAAATGGGTGAAACTTCAGCATCCCCGACTGCAATGGATGCATGCCCGTAAGTTGGACAACTTATTAGCAGATATAGATTCCTCTAAACAAGAAATTATTGTGGCCGTGCCAGATTTTAAAAATTTGTCAGAGGAATGGAAGCTGATTCTAATGAAAAGAGACCCTGAAGTCAAATTGACTATCATTTCAGGGAATAGAAATCCGGAAATTTTTACAGATTATTTCATTTGTATGCCAGTTTCCTTCTCTTTTATTATCATCGATGGTCATGTTGTCTGGTTAGGATTGCCTGTAGAATCGAATAATCGAGTGCAACCTCCCTTTGTAGCGGCTCGCTTGGATTCACCTATTATTGCAGAAGAAATCTTATCTCAGTTTAAAAAAAATGAATAATTTAAAGGAAAGGCCCAATTTTAGGGTCTTTCTATTTTTTTATTCAATAAATATTCCTTAAAACATCTCTTTAGAATATATGGTAAAAACAAATCGGGTTCCATCTATAAGAGTAATAAAAAATGTATATTTTAAAAATAACCTCGTTAGAATTTACAATTCACTCCTATTTACCAATCCAGAATATCCACTTATTATTTCAGCTAAGAGTTACAAACTAAACTAACAACAAGCGTATTAGGCGACATTTTATATTCAATGTTTTACGATTATATAACTAAGAGAGAAATGGGAAGAAGGGAACCCTAATGAAGCTAAGCATTTTAGATCAATCACCAATCGCATCCGGTCAAACCGCGCAGCAGGCATTGAACGATTCACTTTTACTCGCACAAGAGGGAGATAGACTTGGCTATAGCAGGGTTTGGTTTACGGAACATCATGATTTACCAGGATTAGCCTGTTCAGCTCCGGAGGTGTTGATAAGCTATATTGGTGCGCAAACAAAAAACATTCGAATTGGAGCAGGGGCTGTGTTGCTTCCGCATTACAAGCCATATCGCGTTGCAGAGACCTATAATATGCTTGCAACACTTTTTCCGGGCCGAATTGATATCGGCATAGGACGTGCTCCAGGAGGATCGGCAGAAGCGACTATGGCATTATCCGATAATTATCTGCAAAATGTATACAAAATGCCTGACCTCGTAAAGGAACTATTGTATTTTCTTCGAGAGAAATTTCCAAAAGATCACCTTTTTGAAAATACTTCTGCTGCACCAATCCCAAAAATTCCACCTGTACCATGGGTACTTGGAACAAGTGAAAAAAGTGCAAAACTCGCGGCGGAAAATGGGGTTTCTTACGCATTCGGTGAATTCATGAGCGACAATGATGGGATTAAGAGTCTTCAGTATTATCGTGAAAATTTTCAAGCAAAAGGGATCCTGAATGCGCCTAAAACAATATTAACGGTATCGGCCCTTTGTGCCGAAACCGAGGAACAAGCGAAAGAGATAGCACTAAGCAATACACTCTGGAAAATCCAAAGTGGCTTTGGGGAAAGAAAAATGGTCCCAAGTATAGAAGAGGCGAGGGAGTATGCATGGAATGCAAAAGAAAAAGAACTGAAGGGAAAGATGGATAAAAAAATGATTATGGGCACACCTTCAAAAGTAAAGCACCAGCTCTTGGAGTTACAGGAGAAATATCAAGCAGATGAAATCATGCTTATTACTATAACTCATAAGTTGGAGGACCGTCTGAAGTCGTATCGTTTGATTGCTAAGGAACTTCTGCTCAAATAATCAGGTAGAGCATTTTGTGTGCAATTTATCTGCATTTTCTATATGATGACTTTGCGTCCAATTAATCATAATTGAAAGAAGTTGAAGATATGAATGCTGATCAGCCTGCAAAAAAACTTAGAGACATTTCTTTTTCCGTACTGGACCTAGCTTCTATTGTCGAGGGTGGTACAGTATCAGCAGCCTTTAAAAATACAGTAGATTTAGCTCAGCATGTGGAGAAATGGAATTATAACCGTTTCTGGGTAGCAGAACACCATAGCATGCCTGGAATCGCTAGCTCTGCGACTTCTGTGTTAATCGGTTATGTTGCTGGAAGGACAGAAAAAATACGTGTGGGTTCTGGGGGCATAATGCTTCCAAATCATGCACCACTCGTCATCGCAGAACAATTTGGAACGTTAGAAGCTATGTATCCTGGTAGAATAGATTTAGGATTAGGTCGTGCTCCAGGAAGTGACCAATATACTGCAATGGCTCTCCGTGGCGATGTCCGTAATAATGGCCAAGATTTTCCTGAGCAGTTAGCGCAACTCCGCAGCTATTTAGATGCTGATTCAAAACATAATCGAGTCCGTGCTATTCCTGGTGAAGGGCAAGATATCCCGATTTGGCTGCTTGGTTCAAGCGGCTTCAGTGCGGCACTATCAGCACAGCTGGGATTACCATTCTCATTTGCAAGCCATTTTTCACCTGAAAATACTCAACCGGCTTTAGCACGTTATCGTAATAATTTTCAGCCATCAGAAGTTTTAGATAAGCCGTATGTGATGGTCGGTGTCAATGTATTTGCAGCGGATACTACTGAAGAAGCACAAAGAATTGCTACCTCTTATCAGCAGCAATTTTTAAACTTGATTCGAAATACACCTGGACAAATGGCTCCGCCAGTTGATACGATGGAAGGTATTTGGACAGAATATGAAAAAGCCATTGTCATGAAACAACTGAACGCTTCTATTGTCGGAAACCCGAAAGAAGTTGAAGAACAATTACAGACCTTTTTAGATGAGACTCAGGCGGATGAAATGATTATTAACTCTGCCATTTATGATCATAACGCACGCCTTCGTTCCTATGAAATCATTGCAGAAGTTACTGGAATGAAATAAGTGTAAATGTGAATGAGCTTGCAGATTATGTGTCTGCAAGCTCATTTTCAATTACATACCATATCTAATTACTTAGAATCTTATAAATAAAGTAAGGAGAGAAGCATGAAACAGGAAGAACCTTTATCACTATTATTTCACTTCACAGATAAACAAGATGTTAAAAAACCGTTATATTTTACGGAACCGAAAGAAGTTTTTATCGCCCATTCTTTACAGGATGTCCTCCCTCAATTCCAAAAGGTCCAGGCAGCAATCGAGCAGGGATATTATGCAGCAGGCTATGTATCTTATGAAGCGGCGCCTGCTTTTGAAAAGTCTTTTAAAGTAAAAGAAGGAGCAAAAATGCCGTTATTGTGGTTCGGTATCTTTGAGAAACCGGAAGAGTTCCCGGGAAAAATAACTGGTTCATTTCAATTAAATGATTGGGAATCAGAAACGGATTCCCATACATATCATTCTGGGTTTCAAACGATAAAAGCTGAAATCGAGAAAGGCAATACCTATCAAGTGAATTATACGATGCGATTGCAATCTATGTTCGAGGGGGACGACTTTGCTTTCTATGATCGGCTAAAGAGAGCACAACGATCGAACTATAGTGCTTTTTTGAATATCGGGACACATCGAATTCTGTCGGCTTCTCCCGAGTTATTTTTCCGCTGGGTGGATGGTCAGCTAATTACTCGTCCAATGAAAGGGACAGTCAAGCGTGGGATTACCGTGAAAACGGATCAGGCAAATGCGGACTGGTTAGCATGTTCTGAAAAAAATCAGGCTGAGAATTTAATGATTGTTGATTTGCTCAGGAATGACCTAGGAATGATTGCTGAACAAGGGAGCGTTCAGGTACCGAAACTTAAGGAAATTGAAAAGTACCCGACTGTGTGGCAAATGACATCAACCATCACAGCTAAAACGAAACCAAAAACAACGATTATTGATATATTCAAGGCGCTTTTTCCCTGTGGATCGATAACAGGAGCACCGAAAATCAAAACGATGAAAATTATCACTGAACTTGAGAATTCTCCACGTGAAGTGTATTGCGGTGCAATCGGCTTTATTACCCCGGAATGTGAAGCAGTTTTCAATGTACCTATTCGGACGGTTGTTATCGAAAAGGAAACAGGAAAAGCTGAATATGGGGTAGGAGGGGGAATAACCTGGGATTCTGTCTTACTTGAGGAGTATGACGAAGCCTTTTTAAAAGCTAAATTATTGTCAGAGGAAAGACCTACCTATCAGCTGTTAGAGTCGATTAAGCTTGAAGATGGCCAGTATTTTTTATTGGATGAGCATATTGATAGAATGATGCAGTCAGCTGGATACTTTGACTATCCGTTTTCTGAAACAGAACTTAGAAATAAGCTCCAAAAATATGCAGATTCACATTATGATTCGATGCAAAAAGTACGGGTTCTGCTTTTTGAAAATGGAGATTTTGAAGTTTCAGGACAAATAATCAAGACAATGGAAGCAGAAATTTCAGCTATCATAGCCGAAAGTCCAATATCAACTGAAAATCCATTTCTCTATCATAAGACGACTAACCGGGAAGTTTATGAAAAATTTCAAACTAGGCACCCTGAGTTCTATGACGTTTTACTTTGGAATGAACAAGGATATATTACAGAGTTCACGAACGGAAATGTAGTAGTAAAGATAAATGGAGATCTGTTCACCCCTCCAGTAGAATCAGGATTGCTTGCAGGGACTTTCCGTCAGGAGCTATTAAGGAAGAAAGAAATAAAAGAAAAATTAATAACAAAGGCTGATCTTCATAATGCTGAGGAAGTTTGGTTTATTAATAGTGTGCGAAGGGGATTAAAAGTGAATCTTACATTTTAAACCAAAATTGTCCTAGTAAAAGAGTACTGTATTCGTACATAGCAATTTGCTAAGTTATAGTAGATGATAAATATTGTTACATATGACTAGGAGGGAAATGCTATGGAGAAACAAAAAATCGCAGGTTTATCTTTGATAGAGTGGAAAGAGAAATATCCTTTAATAAAAAAACTTATAAAGACAGATGAAGTTTTTTGGTTGAATCCCAATTATGGAAGCAATCAGGGCATTTCAATCGCTTGGATTTAAGGTTACTGTACATATGTCGGCAGATGCCAAGCAGTGGAAAAAAGATAAACTAAGAAACCTTGGTGTCATTGTAAAGGAATATGAAGACGATTACAGTAAAGCCGTCGAAGAAGGGCGAAAAGAAGCATCTCTTGACCCAAATTGCCATTTTATTGATGATGAAAATTCAAAAGATTTGTTGCTAGGCTATGCGACAGCTGCAACACGTCTGAAAAATCAATTAAAAGGAATGTCGATCCCGGTTGACGAAGATCATCCTTTATTTGTTTACTTACCATGCGGAGTAGGTGGTGGCCCCGGCGGTATAACATATGGGCTAAAATTGGCCTTCGAAGACGATGTCCATTGCTTTTTTGCAGAGCCAACACATTCGCCGTGTATGTTGCTTGGATTGGCAACGGAACTTCATGACAAAGTCTCGGTACAGGATTTTGGAATTGATAACAAAACGGAAGCAGATGGACTAGCGGTCGGAAGGTCATCTGAATAGTAAGCGGCAGCTATACAATACAGGACAAAAGATTATTTGACTTGCTTCGAGAGTTGGCTGAGACAGAAGGATATTATTTAGAGCCGTCTGCCCTCGCAGGAGTATATGGACCAGTTCAATTGTTCAGTAGCGAAGAGGGAAAACAATATCTCAAGGATCAAAAACTTCAAGAAAAAATGAAACAGTCCACACATATTATTTGGGCTACAGGTGGCAGTATGGTACCAAAGGTCATGATGGAAGAATATTTAACTAAAAGTTAAAAAAGAAAAAGGAAGTTTACATTTGTGAACTTCCTTTTTCTTTTTAAAACCCCCAGGAGTTCAATAAAAGATGAATAGCTTTTTCTAATTCTGCTTCAGGTATCCCTGCAAAGCCTAATATAATTTTAGGAGGATGTTCATCTATTTTCTCAATGGAATAAGTGGAAAGTCCGTATATTTTAATGTCGTCATCAGCCGCTTTTTGAATTAGTGTTTGTTCATCCATCCCATTTTTCACGGTGAGAACAATATGCAGTCCTGATCGTTCACCAATGATTGATATTTGTTGATGATAGGGTTTAATCAAATCAATCACTTTTTCTAATTTACGGCGGTAAACTTTCCTCATACGATTTAAATGTTTTTCAAAATCTCCCTCCCTCATAAACTCTGTTAAAACATGTTGGTCAATCCTTGATACGGTTGAATGGTAGAAAGATAATTCCTCTTGATACCTCTGTAATAACGGAGCTGGAAGAACCATATAACTGATACGAATCGAAGGCATCAATGATTTGGAAAACGATCCTAAGTAAATCACTTTTTCTCCAACATCCATACTTTGTAAAGAAGGAATCGTTTTTCCACTATAACGAAATTCACTATCATAATCGTCTTCGATAATATATCTATTTGCTGCCCCTTGGGCCCAATTCAACAATCGTGTACGTCTGTTAACAGACAGAATTGTTCCATAGGGGAAGTGATGGGAAGGGGTTACATAAACTACATCAATTGAAGACTGCTCAATAGGGTTGACCTTCACCCCTTCTTCATCAACTTCTAATGGATATACATCATTTGGATAGCTACGTAAAATACGATAAATCAAGTGATAACCGGGATCTTCGACTCCGTATATGGTGGTTTTATCAAAAAGAAGAACAAGCTGCTGTAGTAAAATTTCCAGTCCCGCACCAATGATAATCTGTTCAGGGACACATTGGACCCCACGAGCATGATATAGATAGTGGGCAATTTCACAACGTAATTCATATTCACCTTGAGAATCTCCCAGTAAAAGAAGGTCTTGATGAGATTCATCGATTTTATTTTTAATATACTTTCGCCATTTTTCAAATGGAAAGTTCTCAGTATCAATTTGGCTTGGGTGAAAATGATAGAGCAATTCCCTTACTTTATTATCATTCTGTTCTAAGGGAACATTGTCAGTTTGAGTATACTCTAAATCCTCAAATGTTTGTATGTAGTATCCCTTTCTGGGAATAACTTCAACGTATCCTTCAGCAGTTAATTGTTCATAGGCAGTCTCGACTGTATTTTGACTAATCTGCAGAAACTCCGCTAATTTTCGCTTCGATGGCAGCTTCGTTCCAAAGAGAAGACGTCCATCAATTATCTCTTTTTTAATATGCGAATATAATTGTTCGTATAATGGTTCTTCACTCATACGATTTAAGTTACAGGTTAACATATTCATTTTGCTTCCGCCTTTTTTAAATAATTCGTATCTGACCCCATTAAATTATTGAAAACTGATACTTTCAATACGGTCATCTATTTTTTATACTAATTAACAAATCTAAAAAATGCAAATATTAGGGGGAAGTAGAGGGAAAATTATTAGGAACTGACCCCATTAAATTATTGAAAACTGATACTTTCAATACGGTCATCTATTTTTTATACTAATTAACAAATCTAAAAAATGCAAATATTAGGGGGAAAGTAGAGGGAAAATTATTAGGAACTGACCCCATTAAATTATTGAAAACTGACACTTTCAATACGGTCATCTATTTTTTATACTAATTAACAAATCTAAAAAATGCAAATATTAGGAGGAAAAGTAATGGAAAAATTATTAGGAACTGACACAGTAAAAAGAGGAATGGCACAGATGCAAAAGGGTGGCGTAATTATGGACGTCATTAATGCTGAACAAGCAAAAATCGCCGAAGCAGCGGGTGCTGTTGCTGTCATGGCTTTAGAAAGGGTACCTTCTGATATTCGTGCAGCTGGTGGTGTAGCAAGAATGGCAGATCCTCGTATCGTTGAGGAAGTATTGAATGCTGTTTCTATTCCGGTCATGGCTAAAGCAAGGATTGGTCACATTGTTGAAGCAAGGATTCTGGAATCAATGGGTGTTGATTATATTGACGAAAGCGAAGTGCTGACGCCTGCTGATGAAGAATATCATTTGTTAAAAAGCGATTTCACAGTACCTTTTGTATGTGGATGCCGTGACTTAGGCGAAGCTGCACGCAGGATTGGTGAAGGAGCATCGATGCTTCGTACAAAAGGAGAACCTGGAACAGGAAATATTGTGGAAGCTGTTCGACATATGAGAAAGGTTTTGTCCCAAATTCGTAAAGTGAGCGTAATGAGTGACGATGAATTAATGACAGAAGCAAAAATCTTAGGTGCTCCTTATGAGATTCTAAGAGAAATTAAGCGGACAGGTAAATTGCCTGTAGTTAACTTTGCAGCAGGTGGAATTGCTACTCCAGCAGATGCAGCACTGATGATGGAACTGGGCGCAGATGGCGTATTTGTGGGTTCAGGTATATTTAAATCAGAGAATCCTGAAAAATTTGCAACTGCAATCGTTCAAGCGACTACATATTATACTGATTATGAATTGATTGGCCGGCTGTCAAAAGAGTTAGGCAGTGCAATGAAAGGTATTGATATTTCTAAGCTTGCTCCATCAGAACGGATGCAGGAACGTGGCTGGTAATATGATAACCATCGGTGTTTTGGGTTTACAGGGTGCTGTTGAAGAACATTTAAATCAAATTAAAGCTGCAGGTGAACAAGCTATAATTGTTAAAAAACCTGAACAGTTAAAAGAAATTGATGGCTTAATTATTCCAGGCGGAGAAAGCACTACGATGAGAAAGCTCATGGATCGTTACGGATTTATGGAACCCATCAAAACCTTTTTTGAACTAAAAAAACCTGTCTTCGGTACATGTGCGGGAATGGTATTGGCCGCAAAGAAATTGACTGGGGATGAAGAGGCTTATCTTGGATTAATGGACATTTCCGTGAAAAGGAACGGATTTGGACGTCAGCGGGATAGTTTTGAAGCACAACTCTCGATCAAAGGAATGGAAGAACCATTTACAACTGTCTTCATCCGGGCACCATTCGCGGAAGAAATTGGTGAAGACGTAGAGGTATTAGCTCTTTATGAAGATCATGTTGTTGCTGCGAGACAAGAACATGTCCTGGTTAGTGCTTTTCATCCAGAATTAACAGGGGATAATCGTTTTATACAACTCTTCATCGAAATGGTGAAAGAATCTATCAGTAAAGTTGAAGTAAAAATGTGCTAAATATTAATGAGCTGTCCTATTTTAATAGGGCAGCTTTTTGTATGCAATAAGATATAAAGGGAACTTTAAAAAAACATCATTTCGCTTGAAATTATTATTCAATAAATCTATAATAAAAGTGAGTAAATACTTACTTATTTATTTTGAGCGTTGAAAGGGGAATTTATATGACAGCAAGAGTGGCAGTTATTACAGGTGGAGCAAGTGGAATAGGCCGTGCAACATGTCTAAAATTTGCAAAAAAAGGGGACAAAGTCGTTGTTGCGGATTTTAACGAGGCCATGGCAGAAGAAACTGTTGAACTGATTAAGGCAGAAGGCGGAGAAGCTATTTTTGTTAAAACTGATGTTTCAAAGCAAGAAGATGTGGAAGCATTGGTCAATATCGCTGTAGATGTTTATGGAAGAATTGATATTATGTTCAATAACGCTGGCATAGGTGCGGGTGGCATGATTCTTGAACAAAATATGGAAGGGTACTTTAAAACGATCGGAGTAAACCAACACGGTGTGGCTTTTGGCATCATGGCAGCCGGACGTAAAATGAAGGAACTAGGAAGTAAGGGAGTTATTATAAATACTGCTTCGGTGTTTGGCTATTTAGCTTCACATGGGACTTTCGCATACCAGGCTTCTAAAGGCGCTGTAAGAATGATGACACAAACAGCGGCTTTGGAATTGGGTGCTTATGGAATACGAGTAGTAGGTATCGCACCAGGCGGTGTGGATACTCCAATTATCCAAGGATATAAAGATATGGGAATCATCGATAAATTGAATGCAAGCCAAATGCGCGGCAAATTAATTAAGCCGGAAGCAATTGCGAATGCTGTTTATCTACTATCATTAGATGAAGCTGATGCGATTAATGGCAGTATTGTTATGGTTGATGATGGCTATGCATCTTTTAAATAATTTTGAAAAGGAAAACAGCGTCTTAATCCGACGATGTTTTCTTTTTATGTCTTATATGACTAATGCAAGTCTCATAGACCAAAGGTTATATTGACCGATTGGTATCATCAGGCTATTATGGAAAATAGATCGGACAAGCCGGTCTTATCTTTTATAAAAGAAGGTTGATATTTTTGAAAAAAGGGCAGCAAACAAAAGAACGGATCATTAATGTAGCCCGGACTCTTTTTGCCAGTAAAGGTTTTGACATGACCAGAACGAATGAAATCGCTTCTGCCTGTAATGTTTCCGAAGCTACGATTTACAAATACTTTGACAGCAAAAAAGATTTGCTTTTGGCTACGATTACTCCTAGTGAAAAAGAAGATGCGGAAGTTGAGACTAGCCACCTTTCTACGGATGAGCTTGTAGAGAATCACGTTATCACATTGATAAAAAAATTCTTGAAAATAAAGAACAGTATTCGATATTATTTCGAGAAACTCAATACGATCAAGAAATTTCTAAACAATATGTTGAGCAAATCTTCAAGCCAAATGCTAAGCTTATTGAACTTCAGAAGAGAATTGATACTGGAGAGATTCACTATATTTCCGATATTATCTTATTTAATGTAGGAATTATTTCTTTTACATTAGCTTTATCGACCCATTATGAGATTCATCAACAGAAAACGGAACCGTATTTTACTGAGGAAGGAATAAAGAGTATTGCTCAGCTTTTAGTATATGGGATTCATGGAAAAAGCAATAATACATAAATAAACGGTCATATTTAAGGCGTATGAGTCAACAAGCCGCAAATATGACCGTTGCTTTATCTACTATTAGTATTAGTTATTCAAGCTTGTACCTCTAGACTTGACGATACATTGTGCAAACTAGTGTAATCCGAAGAATGGAACTATACCTGTTATTTTGGAGATGCAAAAATTAAAAGGTCAAGGAAGAAACAGTTTTAAATTTCAGGAAAAATAGAGGGGGATAACTGATGAAAGTTTCTGAATAGGTTATTCACATTAATCCCGAGTTAAACACTTGACTTTTATTTTTCTGAATATTACGATGATTATATGATACATGACTTTACCTAGGCAGGGTTCTTATCCGATTTATGTGATTGAGTGATTTTTATTGAATCAGCAAGTCTTAACGCAGATAAGAAAATAATAGGAGGAAATTTATATGAGCGAAATCGTAATTTTATCGGGCAGTCCAGCGAGTCCATCAAGAACTGACATCTCTTTAAAACATGTTCGATCACTAGTTGAACAAGTGGGGTTTACCACTGCTTATTACTCTATAACGGATTTTTCCGCAGATGATCTATTCCAAGGCCGGTATAATAGTGAAGATATAATAAAGCTTTCAGAAAAAATTCAGGAAGCTAGAGGTATCATTATTGGTTCACCAGTATATAAGGCATCTTACACAGGCGTGTTAAAAGCTTTGATTGATTTGCTACCTGAGGGTGCATTTAAAAATAAGCCTGTTCTGCCAATTATGATTGGTGGAAGTAACAGGCATTTATTGGCGATTGATTACGCACTTAAACCTTTAATTTCAATTTTAAAAGGTGAGCCGTTGCAGGGCTTATATTTTGTAGATAAGGAAATAGATAAGCAGAATCCAGAAAGCCCAATTAAAGATGGCGAATTAGTTGATCGTGTGCAAAGTCAGGTGCAAGAATTTGTTGAAGCGATTCAATTAAGAAATAATTAAATGCTGTTAATAGACTAAAAGTAAAGGCTTAAGGTTTTGAACTATTTTTATTTTCATGAGATTAAAGATTATTTATGTACAATCATTAAAACTAATTAACCTTAACAATTAGGCCTTAAACAATTGTAAAAAGAGGTAAGTAATGAAATAGACTCATTTTTTTTAAGAGTTTCTCTTGAAAATGAGTCTATTTTCATATTTAACTTATACAATATCCGTTCAAGGAAAAGTGTGTATAATAATAACAGTTCACCCATTTTATTAATCCAAGTTATTTTATAAGAAAACTCCATTGACAAGGAATAAATATATGTTAATATTTAAAATAATAAAACTTATCCAGAGCGACGGAGGGAATTGGCCCTTTGAAGTCCAGCAACCTGCATGATGGATGCAAGGTGCTACATCCAACAAAATGTTGATCATTTTGGAAGATAAGGTAAAAAATATTACCTTGAAAATCTTTCCATCATGGAAGGGTTTTTATTTCTGTAAAATTCGTTTGCAAACCATAGCATTGTAAGATGTTTTGGAATATATAAATTTAAGAAAATGCATTTTATAAACGGGTCAGCTATACGATAAGCTAGTCTCGGATTTTCTTAAAGGAGGAACTGGCTTGGAAAAAGAGAATCAGCTGGAGGAAATATTTGAACGCCTACAAGAAATGCTTAAGTCGATGAAATATGGATCCATAACACTTATCGTCCAGGATGGTAAAATTATTCAAATGGAAAGAAATGAAAAGCTGAGAATTAAATAAGGTATCTGCTGACTAGAAAACTAGAGGTGGATTTAACTGATATAAAAGAGAGTATTAGTTAAATTCGTCTCTTTTTTCTAGGGTCTTTTAAGCGTTAAAAAACAACAGCGAGTATTAATCGCAAGTTACTCTATTCTGTGAAACATTTAGCAAGTTTTTAGAGGGGGCTTTAAGATTGTCTGCATTAGTAAACTATGAAAATTTCGACACAGAGATTTTGCCTGCATTTCCTGAGGACAGTGAGACAAAAGGTGCTTTAGAAGTTCTTGAGTGGGCAAATTCCCAATATGGTAACAAACTCATTTATGCATGTAGTTTCGGCATTGAAGGAATAGTACTTACGGATTTATTGGCAAAGGTCAATCCTTCAGCCAAAATTGTTTTTCTGGATACGGATGTTCATTTTGAAGAGACTTACAAATTAATTGAACAAGTTAAAAAGCGCTATCCGCAGCTTTCAATTGAAATGAAAAAGCCGGCATTGACGCTCGAGGAACAAGCAACTGAATATGGAGATGAGTTATGGCTCCGTGATTCAAATAAATGTTGCAGCATACGTAAGATCGCGCCGCTTACTGAGGTACTTTCAACGGCAACTGCTTGGCTCTCGGGACTACGCAGGGAGCAATCTGAAACAAGAGCATTAACGGAATATATTAATCAAGATAATAAGTTTAAATCAATTAAAATATGCCCGCTTATTCATTGGACATGGAAAGATGTATGGCGCTATGCCCATAAAAATGGACTTCCATATAATGTTCTTCACGATAATGGATATCCTAGTATTGGCTGTAAAACATGTACGGCACCTGCTATCAATGCCGATGATTTACGCTCAGGACGTTGGCAGGGCGCGCAAAAAACAGAATGCGGATTACATTTATCTTAATAAATAGAAAATTTAGGGGGAAATTAGTATGACAGTTAGCTTACCGCACGGAGGAACGTTGATCAATCGTTGGGAACCAGACTATGATATTACTAAAATAAACAACTCAATCGAAATTGATGAGATTGCTTTAAGTGACCTGGAATTAATAGGTACTGGGGCCTATAGTCCTATTAAAGGATTCTTTACAAAAGATGACTATCAAGCAGTGGTTAAGGATATGAGGCTTAGCAGCGGCCATGTTTGGAGCATCCCGATTACTTTGCCGATTACTGATGAAGTAGCAAAAGCTCTTACTCTAGGAGAAGAAGTAAAGTTGAATCATGAAGGAGAAACATACGGAGTTCTCATTATTTCTGATATCTTCAGACCTGATAAACAATTGGAAGCCACATTAGTTTATCAAACGGATGATGAGAAACATCCTGGTGTGAAAAATTTGTATAACCGTGGTGAAGTATATGTCGGCGGGGATATTAAATTAGTTAAACGAATCGAACGTCCACTATTCCAAGATCATTATTTGGATCCTGTTGACACAAGAAAAACTTTTGCTGAAAAAGGCTGGAAAACAGTTGTTGGATTCCAAACAAGAAATCCTGTTCACCGTGCACATGAATACATTCAAAAAACTGCATTGGAGATTGTAGACGGTTTATTTTTAAATCCGCTAGTAGGTGCTACTAAATCAGATGACATACCAGCTGATGTACGGATGGAGAGTTATAAAGTACTACTAGAGAAATATTATCCTAAGGATCGTGTCTCCCTAGCAGTTTTCCCTGCTGCCATGCGTTATGCAGGGCCAAGAGAAGCCATTTTCCATGCCATGGTTCGTAAAAATTACGGATGCACCCACTTTATTGTTGGCCGTGACCATGCCGGTGTGGGCGATTATTACGGCACTTATGATGCACAAAAAATCTTTGGTAATTTCAAACCTGACGAGTTAGGAATCACGCTATTATTCTTTGAACATAGCTTTTATTGTAAAACATGTGGAAATATGGCTTCTGCTAAAACATGTCCGCATGGTAAAGAAGATCATGTTATCTTATCCGGAACGAAGGTTAGGGAAATGTTGCGTAATGGTGAAATTCCACCAGCTACCTTCAGTCGTAAAGAAGTCATCGAAGTGTTAATCGAAGGCCTGAAAAAGAATGAAGTATTTAACTAAACTAGTTTCAAATATATGTAAGTAGTAAGAGGGGGATAATAATGAGTAATAGCACGAATGTAACTTGGCATGAAGCGTCTTTGACTAAGGAACTCCGTCGTAAGCAAAACGGACATGAGAGTACAGTTCTATGGTTCACAGGACTCTCAGGCTCCGGAAAATCAACGATTGCAAATGCAGTCGCTAAAGAGTTGTATAACCGAAATATTCGAAGTTATGTCTTGGATGGAGATAATATTCGTCATGGCTTAAATAAAGATTTGGGTTTTTCTGAAGAGGATCGGACTGAGAATATTAGGCGGATCGGTGAAGTTTCCAAGCTTTTTGTGGATAGCGGGCAGTTCGTATTAACGGCATTTATTTCCCCTTTTCGAGCAGACCGTCAAATTGTACGCGATTTGCTTGAAGAAGGCGAGTTTATTGAGGTCTACATAAAATGTCCGATTGAAGAATGTGAAGTGCGTGATCCAAAAGGTCTTTACGATAAGGCACGTAAGGGAATCATTAAAGACTTTACTGGGATTGACTCTCCATATGAAGAACCTGAACAGCCGGAAATCGTTTTAGAATCCAACCAATATAGTGTTGAAGAGTGCGTCGAACAGGTAATCAACTATTTGACAACTAAGAGAGCGATTTAATCGAGGAGGAAAAAGTAGTGGTATATGAGAAGTTTTGGTCTGAAAATCCGGTAATTGCTAAAAACAAAACTGAAGTCTGGAAATTAGAAAAAGATGGTTTGAAGATCTTTGACGATATTCCTCATTATGCAGCAAATGGATTTGAATCCATTCCTAAAGAAAAGTGGGATATGTTCAAGTGGGCAGGTCTATACTTGCAACGACCAAAAGAAGCGGGCTATTGGATGATGCGTGTCGTTATTCCTGGTGGTATCCTTACTTATGACCAACAAATCACACTTGCTAATATTGCGAAAGATTACGGTAGAGATGTTTATGACATCACAACTCGCCAAGCTATTCAGTTTCACTGGTTGACTATTGAACAAGTCCCTGATATTTTGAACCGTCTAGAACAGGTTGGGATGACTACTGCTGGTGCATGTGGTGATATTACACGGAATATAATCGGAAATGCATTAGCTGGAATCGATCCTGACGAACTTTTTGATACACGTGACGTCCTTTATAATGTATTTGAGTATTTCCGACTTAACGAAGATTTTTCAAACCTTCCAAGGAAATATAAAATGTCAGTCAGTGCTAATGTTCATAATGCTGCCAATGCTGAAATTAACTGCGTTTCATTTAATCCAGCTACGAAGGTTATTGATGGAAAGACAGAAGTTGGTTTTCACGTTAAAGTAGGGGGTGGATTATCCTCCGTTCCTATGCTAGCAGAAGAACTTGATTTATTCATTTTACCGGAGAAAACAGTGGAAGTGGCAGCCGCCATCACAACGATTTTCCGTGACTTCGGTTACCGTGAAAAGCGTCATCGCTCTCGTTTGAAATTCCTTGTTGCTGATTGGGGTCCAGAGCAATTTAAGGAAAAATTGCTTGAATACACCGGTCCACTTCCAGAAAAGGGAGAAAGTGCATTGAAGGAATGGAATGCTGGCTATTTCTATGGTATCCATAAACAAAAACAAGAAGGACTTAACTATGTTGGAGTCAATATCCCAGTTGGCCGTTTAACTCCAGACGAAGTTATTGAGTTTGCTGAACTTTCTAAAAAATACGGAAATGGTGAAATCCGCAACTGTAATTCGCAAAATCTAATTATTCCTAATGTTCCGGATGCAAAACTTGAAGAATTAAAACAAGAATCAATTTTTGAAAGATTTCCATATCAACCAAAAAAATTCATTGGATATTCCGTTTCTTGCACAGGCATTGAGTATTGCAACCTGGCACTTGTTGAAACAAAAAACCGGATGAAAACTATTGCTGAAAAACTGGATAAAGAAATTGATTTAGATGTACCGGTAAGAATGCATATGGTGGGTTGCCCTAATAACTGTGGTCAACGAGCTATTGCTGAAATCGGGTTGCAAGGTATCAAAATGAAAAACCAAGACAAAAAAATGGTCGAGGCTTTTGAAATATACGTAGGCGGAACACTTAATGCTGGTGGGAAGTTCAATGAAAAATTAAAAGGGAAAGTGGAAGCTGAAAAGCTTTATGACGTATTAAAAGAGCTTATCCTGTTTTTCAAAGAAACAAAGCTATTGTCTGAAACTTTCTTGGATTTTGTAGAGCGAGTAGGAAAATCAGAATTACAAAGTAAACTTGATAATATTTTAACAGAGGTTGCTGTTTAAATAGCGGAAGGTAAGAAGAATATGAATCTATACCGTTTTGAAGTCACTATTAAAGAAGAACTAATTCATGTCATCATCGCCGCAGATTCGGATGAAAAGGCCTTCCAGCTCGTTGATATCGAGCTGGAAAAGCGTTTTTTGAAAATGCCTGAAGTGGATGATATATCATTATACGAAAAAAGAAAAATTAATTATGGAACAGGTTACGTATTATCGGAATTCGAAACAATTCTCTAAGGGAAGGCAGGTTGCATAATGGGGAAAGTATATCTAGTAGGAGCCGGTCCTGGAGATCCAGATTTAATTACAATAAAAGGATTAAAGTGCATTCAAGAAGCCGATGTCATTTTATATGACCGTCTTGTCAATAAAGAACTGTTGAATTATGCAAAAGAAGGAGTCGAATTGATTAATTGCGGTAAACTGCCGGATTATCATTTGTTGCAGCAAGATACAATCAATCGATTTCTAGTTAAATATGCAAAAAAGGGGAAAATTGTTACGCGATTAAAAGGTGGCGATCCCTTTGTTTTTGGAAGAGGCGGAGAGGAAGCTGAAGCCCTTGCAAAAAATGGCGTAAGTTTTGAAATTGTGCCAGGCATTACGGCTGGAATTGCTGCCACAGCTTATGCTGGAATTCCAGTGACCCATCGAGATCATGCTTCTTCATTTGCCATTGTTACCGGCCATCGGAAAAAAGACGAAGATGATAATATCAAGTGGGGATCTCTTGCAAATGGTATTGATACATTAGCTATATACATGGGAGTGAAGAATCTACCGTATATTCAAGGGAAACTTTTGGAGCATGGAAAAAATCCCAATACTCCAGTAGCTCTTATTCATTGGGGAACGTTAAAAACACAAAAGACAGCTGTCAGTACATTAGATAATGTAGTAGAAACAGCCAAAAGTGAGCAAATTTCCAATCCTTGCATGATAGTTGTAGGAGATGTGGTCAATTTACGAGAGAAGATCAAATGGTTTGAACAAAAACAAGCGGAAAATTTGTTGGCAAATGAGGCCTTTTAATGGAAGCTATATTATATATTTGCCATGGAAGCCGTGTCAAAGAAGCATCTGCCCAAGCGATTGATTTTATTCATGTATGCATGGAAGGACAATCTAACACAATTCAGGAGTATTGCTTTTTAGAATTACAAAGTCCTACGATAGAAGATGCCTATGATCGATGTGTGCAACGCGGAGCGACGAAAATCATTGCTATTCCAGTTCTTCTGTTAACTGCTGCACATGCAAAATATGATATTCCAGTAATTCTATGTAAAATGAAAAAACAGTATCCAGAGGTAGAGTTGAAGTACGGAAGACCCATAGGGGTCAGTGATAAAATGGTTGACATTTTAGTAGAAAGATTGAAAGAGACAAACGAAAAGGTAACGGAGAATTCACTAGTTTTATTAGTTGGAAGGGGCAGCAGTGATCCCGACGTGAAACGAGATTTAAGCCAATTAGCGGGTTTACTTAAGCGCAGGTTACCAAAAAGCCAAGTACAAGATTGTTATCTGACTGCTGCTTCACCAACTTTTGCAGAAGCATTGGAAATGGCTGAAGATTCCCAATCAGATCAAATTTTTATTATTCCTTACCTTTTATTTACCGGTATTTTAATGCAATCCATCCAAACAGCTATTAAAAAGATCCAGAAAAAAGGCAAACAGAATTTTGTTCTCTGCCGTTATCTCGGTTATCATCCGAAGATAGAAAAAGCATTATCAGAACGAATTCACGAAGTGTCTGAGGAGGGTGCTTATGTATCCAATTACTCTTAATATTGAGAATAGAAAGTGTATCATTATCGGCGGTGGTAAAATAGCTTACTTTAAAGCGGGCCCCTTACTAGAAGCAGGTGCTGAAGTAACTGTTGTAAGTCCTGAAATATGCGAAGGTTTCCAGAAGCTACAAGAGGAAGGGAAAATCCATGTTTTACTTAAAGAAGTAGAAGAAACTGACTATAAAGATGCTTTTTTAATCATAGCTGCAACAAACTCCTCAGAAATTAACGAGCAAGTCTATAAGAACACATCTCATAGCCAACTTGTTAACGTTATTAGTAATCAAGAGCTGGGCAACTTTCATATACCAGCTACATTGAATAGAGGTAAGCTCACAATTAGCGTTTCTACCAATGGGGCAAGTCCAAAACTCGCTAAAAAAATCCGAAATGATTTACAGGAAGTTTATGATGAGTCATATGAAGAATACCTTGAATTTCTTTTCGAAGTAAGGATGCATATAAAAAAGAGTTCATTATCAAAAGATGAAAAATCTCAGTTACTAAAAGATTCAATTGAGGATATTTATAAATATTCCCTTAAAGAAAGATATCGTTTTTTAGCTAGGCTTTTGCCAGTAGAAACTGAATATAAATCATTGGGCTGATCAGAAAAACTGAAGGCACCTAATCAAAATGAAACAATTATTTTGGTTAGGTGCCTCTTTGTGTCTGAAAATAAATTTTGAATGTTCTATTTACTAGAGAATTGTATGTAGGTCGGGTCGAGGGTAATTTAGGTTCTATCTAAGTAAAAAAAAGGGGGAAGTCATGAAAAAGTTAATCGTTTTAGCCTTTATCGGGTTATTAGCCCAATTAATAGATGGTTCACTTGGAATGGGGTATGGAGTAAGTTCAACTTCCTTATTGTTGACATTCGGGATCGTACCTGCAGTAGCATCAGCATCTGTTCACTTATCTGAAGTAGTAACTACAGCTGTTTCTGGAGCATCTCATATCAAGTTTGGGAACGTAGATAAGAATATGGTCTATCGTTTGATTATTCCAGGTTCTGTTGGAGCATTTGTGGGTGCATGTTTTCTGAGCAATTTGCCAGCTGAATTAGCAAAACCGTATATTGCTATCTTTCTATTTGGCCTAGGAGTATACGTTTTGTTTCGTTTTCTATTTATTTTCAAGCCGTCTAAGGAAAATGAAACCGTAAAGCCATTAACAGCGAAACAATCTATCCCGCTAGGACTTTTTGCAGGGTTTTGTGATGCAACAGGTGGAGGGGGATGGGGACCGATAGCGACGCCTGTTCTATTGTCCAAAAAAGGAATGACTGCGAGGAAAGCTGTCGGGACAGTTGATACTAGTGAGTTTGCGATTGCTTTTTTTGGTAGCCTTGGTTTTATCATTTCTCTTGGATGGGAAGCGGTTAATTGGCTTTGGGTTGGAGCACTGATTATCGGTGGAGTAATTGCCGCACCGATTGCGGCCTGGCTTGTTCGTATGCTTCCTGCTCAATTAATGGGGGTTTTAGTAGGTGGTTTCATCATTTTAATTAATGTAAGAACCCTTTTATCTACATGGGTTCCAGACGATGCACACATCTATATTTATGCAGTTATTGTCATTGGATGGATTGCAGGGATTTATTTTACAATCAATAAGATGTCTACGGCGAAAAAACAAGGTTACGTGGAACAACAGCAGAATGTTTCTTAATTGCGGTAGAAGGCAGAAGTTGATATTACAGATTTGTTTTAATAACTAATGAAAAACTCGTAGGTACATAGAATACCTACGAGAAAGGTCTTTTAATAAAAGCAATATGTTTTTGAGTATGAAATCTACCTATGTATTCTTCTGTATAGTTTACACCTGTTACAATGCAATAATGTAAATAAACATTGAAATGGCTTCTTTCATTAATAAAGGGAAGGGACGTATTCGCCTTGCAATAAAGAGACCACGACTAAAACTATCGAACCAAAAGGCTACCAGACATGATGAGTTCTTAACGTTTCATTCTTGTTCAGACTTTATAGGACTGATTTGACCATTTCTGGAGTTCGTGTCTAAACGCCTCATTGAATAATTCAGCTCCTACATTATTAAACGAACATGTATAAAAATCTCATCCCAACTCTCCCTCATTCAATATTCCATTCTTTATTATAGATCCAATATATCGTTCCAATCTCTATTTACTGCTTTCAACCGAATGAATTTGATGAACCATGTTATAGCCCCGCTGCATAATCTGCTTTCCAGATAGTTTCAGAGTGAACTAAAAAGTGATTTCTCTTTATCGACAGAATTCCGTTCGTTAAACGCAATAAATTATCAATCTTCAAGTTTTTTCGATGTAGTATTCAAAAGTAAAGTATTGCTTACAAGAACTTTATTAGTATGATGCTGAATAGAAACAAACAAGTTAGGCATGGTACAAGAGCCGACATAATTATTATTAAAAGGCATTAAACTGAAAAACTTCCAAATAAGAGGTTCGTTATTAATTGAAATTTCTGTTAATTTAGAAAAATGTAAAATCGTGATGTGTTAATATTGGTATAAAAGGATTTTGTTGTAAATGTATATGAAAAGGGGAGAAATCGATTGGAGCTTACAAAGAGAGAAAAATTGATAAGAAGAATTGACCGTCATCTTCGTATAACGGCTAGGCAACTTATTATGTTCGATACAGAAGAAGAGACGCTGAAGTTTCTAATAGATTCGTTTCAATCAGATTTAAACTGTGACTTTGTCTGTATTCTTTTGAATGAAGATGGATATTTAATTCCAAAGGTATTCAACGGTGAATCCGATTCATTCATAGAGAATTTCCCTATTAATATCAGGAATAACAGTTCTGACCTTTTAGAATATCCCTTGGCGTTTTCCGATTCGGAAGTAGAGAAAATACATGAACTTTCGGATGTGATTAGAAAAGAAAAGATACAATCATGGTTCACTGTTCCTTATAAAGGGGATTACGGAGTATCAGGTGTCTGTTTAATTGGTTTTAAAGATTTGGTTCCTTTATATCAAGAAATGGTATTGATTTTTACTGACTTTGGAAAAGATATTGCGGTTGCAATCAAATTAGCAAAGCAAAGAGAAGAACAAAAGAAAATTGGAATTGAGTGGATTACGGAAAGTTTATCCGTTAATTCGCCAATAGAAAAAACTATTGGGAAAATAATAGAGAGAGCGGGAAAGGGAACGCAATCAAAGAGAGCTTGTGTTTATTTATATATAGAAAAAGATAATAGTTTCATTTTGCAAGAACCATGCTTTGGCCAACCACTGTCACTAAAAAGAATCGTTCCCCAGAATAATAAACTTATCGACTACTTTCCATATCTTGCTGCATGGGGAGGTAAAGCATTAACAGTTTCCTTAACGATGAATTTAAAAACGATTGGTGTGCTCCACGTAGAAGAGAAGGAAACTAACAACGGAATATATACAGCAGATGATTTACAAACTTTAAAATTGATGGCTCAACATATGGCTGCATTAATTGAAAATATCCGATTATTTGAAAGTGAAAAGGAGCATAAGCAAAGATTGCATATGCTGCTAGATTATCAGCAGGCTTTGGTAAAAGAAACGATTGAGCAAGATAGTTTTATTGGTATAACCAATACAGTCAGCGAACTTTTCTCTAGTTCGGTCTTACTCTTTGATCGGTTCATGAGACCTATTGCCCATTCCATGTATCCATTAGATAACGCTGACGTTCAGTTACTTATTGAACAGGCGACTTACCAGGTATTTCAAGGGCGTAATCAAGAAATTTGGCAGGCATCCATGGGTGACACGGAAAAAAAACTAATGATCTGGCCAATTAATCACGGAGGAGATCTTCTCGGACATTTGGCTATTCATCTAAACCAAAATCACATGGATGACTTTTTTAAGCTCAGTGTCAATATCGCTAGAAATATATTCTATTTGCAATTTATTAAACAAAAGCTTGTGTTTGATACGAAAGAACAGGTTAAGGATGGTTTTATCAATAAATTGTTAGTGCATAATTTGATAAATGAAGAAGAAATCATTCAATATGCAAATGTATTCAATTGGAATTTATTTTTACCTCACCGTATTTCTGTACTTTCTTTTAATTTTGGAAACAAAGTTGAATCTGAAAATGGAATTATTGAGTTTCAAGAGAAAAAAACCTTGTTATTTAACCGGGTGAGGGAGTGGATTGCAGCATTTGATAAAGAAATTCTATTTGCAACTAAAGGGGAATTATTTATATTAATCGTCCCAATTTCAATAGAGAAAGATAACCCGAGGGAATTTTGGACTAAACTCTTTACCTATATCCAAAAGTGGAGCAAGACTGAACTGGCAAAGCCCTTCTATTTAGGTATAGGAGGAAAAACAGCAGCAATCGGTGACTATTTTGTTTCTTATCAACAAGCTGTGGAATCGCAAAACGTGATAATAAACCAGTTTAAAGAATCGAATTTTGTTCTTTATGATGATTTAGGAGCATACCCTTTATTTCATCATTTGAAGAACAGTACATCGACCCGATTGTTCATAAAAAAATATCTAAGCCCTATTTTAAATGACTCTGATGACAAAAATAATACCCTTTTTCAGACACTGCGAGCTTATTTAAATAATAATGGAAGCATTAAAGAAACTTCTGAGGAACTTTTCATTCATCGCAGTACACTGCAGTACAGAATGGAAAAGATTCAGAGCCTGTTGGATATCGAATTGACTAGTTCTGAACAGCGATTTAATCTGCAGCTCGCATTTAAATTAAATGACATCATTGATTTGTAATTCGACATGATGATGAAAAACTAAATACTTTTTCCTTCACGGTGCAGGTATTTTTGACTGCCCTATTTTTTTATAATGAAAATACAGAATAAACAAAAAACAAGTGTGGTTTTTAAAAGGTTTGGTGATAAGACTTACAGAAAAATGAAAGCGATTACAGGGAGGGGCTAATATGATGAAGGACATACAGAGTATTCTTGAGAATGCTTACAAGGCTGAACCGGATAAGGAAGCTATATTCGATGGTTATAGGAGAATTACCTATAGGGAGTTATATTCAGATGTAGAAAATCTGTCATCAGCGCTTGCTCATTTAAATATTACAAAAGGAGATCGAGTGATGGTCTGCTTGCCAAATTGGCATGAATTCGTCACTATTACATTCAGCCTTGCTAAAATAGGAGCGATCATTGTTCCTTGTAATACAAGATATAAAGCAGATGAGCTCTCATACATATTAGAAAATTCGAGGTCAAAAGCAGTGTTTTTAATAGACAATAATGATCATATAGAGATTTTTAAGAATAAAGTAAATAACACAACAGTAAGTAAAGGACTTGAACAAATCTTTACGGTTCGATGTAAATCTGAAGGATATAGGTCTTTAGAAGAATTAATCGAGCTAGGTAGGGAAAAGTCTACCCCTAAAATCATGATTGATTCTCGAGAAGATATATTTTCGATTCTATATACATCTGGTACGACTGGTAATCCAAAAGGTGTAATGCTGACTCATTATAATGTATTAAAAACTGCTCAATTAACCAATGTAGCATTGGAAAGTTCGAAGGAGGATGTATTCTTAATTCCTGTTCCTGTCTTTCATATATTTGGGATGGCTGCATCGATTGTGCCAGCCGTTGAGGCTGGAGCAAAAATGGTTTTGTTGGAAGAGTATAAAGCATTAAAAGCCTTAAGACTAGTAGAACAAGAGAAAATAACAGTCCATCAAGGAGTCCCAACTATGTTTATTTTGGAGCTTAATCACCCTGAATTTGCAGACATGGACTTATCCTCACTAAGAACAGGGATTATTGCTGCAGCTCCATGTCCCGAAGAAATTGTTAAAAAAATAAGAATCGAAATGGGTTGTAATATTGTTGTTGCTTATGGTTCTACAGAGACGTCTTCTACACTTACTGTAACATCCTTGGAAGATGATGATATAATCCGCTCTCAAACAGTTGGAAAGCCAACTTCTGGTTCAGAAGTGAAAATTATTGATTCAAACAGAAAAGAGATGCCTACAGGTGAAATTGGAGAGATAATCTGTCGGAGCCCTGGGGTCATGAAAGGTTATTTTGAGATGCCTGAAAAAACTAGTGAAGCCGTTGATTCAGATGGCTGGTTTTATACGGGGGATCTTGGAACAATAGATGATCAGGGGAACCTCCGAATCGTAGGCAGGAAAAAAGAGCTGATTATTAGGGGAGGTTATAATATCTATCCCCGAGAAGTCGAAGAATTGCTTTATCAGCATCATAGTGTATTAGAAGTGGCCATTATTGGTCTGCCAGATACTGTTATGGGTGAGGTGGCCTGTGCGGCTATTAAATTAAAACCGGGTAAAGAGGAAACAGAGGAATCCATTCGGGAATTTATTGAAGAACGTATAGCAAATTATAAAGTACCTGACCGTTTTATCTTTTTAGATGAGCTGCCTATGACCCCTAGTGGGAAAATTAAAAAGTTAGCGTTACAGGAAGAATTGAGAGCGAAATTGCATTCTACTTTACGCTAAATATAATTCCTTATTCGATGTGGATACTAAATATTATTTTTATTGCCTGTTTCTACACTGAAAAGAGCTCAGTTAAACTCAGTAAAAATGTTGCAAATACATGGACGAAGCAGGTCTAATAAATGTGGAAACCATTGAAATAGTCATAAAAAAAGATTTCTAAACTGATGGTATAAAGCGGTCATATAAGTGTCTCTTAAAGGGAATGGGAAGATGTATTCTATTGAATGGAAGCCTAGAGATTTAATTCTCAAGGCTTCTTTATATTCAATAATAAAAGAAACAAGTCAAAAAGGAGTGTCTGCAGACTAGCAGATGCTTTTTTTAAAGGAAGTGGTTTCGTATTTTGGATCAAACAGTCATGATTATTGAAGAGTTTCTTCCTAAAATTAGTAAACGCTTAATCGAATTTTATTGTATAATTCTGAATGAGAATAATCTAATTTACCAAACAATTGGAGAAGGGATACAATATGAGAAATAAAGGAAAATACCGCATTGTTATTGAGATATTGAGTATTATATTTGGTAGCTTATTAATTGCTATTGGTGCAAATACATTGTTACTTCCAGCTAATTTACTGTCTGGAGGTGTCATAGGGATTTGTATGATTTTGTACCACTTTTTTCATTGGTCAGTGGGAGTACAATATTTTATCTATAATATCCCACTATTAATCTTAGGATATATCCATTTAGGGAAAAAATTTATCCTTTATACAATTCTTGCTGTCATTTCTGACACCATATTCCTTCATTTTATCCCCATTCGTCTAATGTGGACGGATAATATTATTTTAGCTTCTATTTTCGGGGGTATAATTTCTTTTGCTGGCGGAGCAATCATGCTTCGTGTAGGAGGTTCAAATGGCGGATTAGATGTTCTTGGACGGATCATTGCTAAACACAAAAATCTGTCCATTGCAAAATTTGGTCTTATCGTTAATCTGATTATTGTTGCTATTTCTGCTGTGATTTTTGATGTACAGGCAGCCATGTTTACCATTCTTTCGCTATATGTTGGAGCTAAGACTTATGAATCCTTACTTAATATGGCGGAAAGAAGTTCTGTAATTATTGTGACGGATAAGGGAGAAGAGATATCTGAAGCTCTCAATCAAGCGTTCCATCGCGGTGTTACATCTTGGGACGCTTTAGGTGCCTACTCACATAGTGAAAAACAAGTCATACTTTGTGTGATTGTGAATATTCAATGGTCAGAATTATGTCAAACTGTACAAAGTATAGATGATCACGCATTTATTTCAGCCATGCCAGCTCAAAAAGTCATTGGTAATTTTAAAAATGTCTGGTAGAAAATAGAATTAGATATAAGGGAAGATCCGTTCGTAAAAGTAAAACCTTTGCGGATGGGTCTTTTTTTATAAAATGGTTTTTTTATCCTTTTGTTAAAGTACTAAATGAACGAGACATCTTTATGAAAAAAAAGGGGGGATTTCAAGTAATTTCAATATCAATTATTAAAGCCCATGATTGGGAACAGGAATGTTCTATACTTTCATTCACAAGATCGTTTTGGCAGAAACAAAGAAGAAATCCTTCAGGATTGGCATGAGATCACAAAAAATATCCAAGCGGATATCGTTGTCATGGATATTCCATTATTGGATACTACTTAATTTAAAGATAGCCAAGGTCCAAGGTACATTCATTGCGGATCTTGTTTTACAAATCAATTCCTAGATGGTGGAAGTGGAACAGGACCGTATTCGAAAACTACGGAATGGGGCAATTGATGTGGCTTTGCAAAATGGTGTGCTATTCGGACGACCGAAAATTCAAGAAACGGAAGAGTTTAATGAAGTCTATGATTTTTGGAAAGCAGAAGAGATGACAGCTGGTAAAGCTAAAGCCATGTCAGAACTAGACATTATAAAGACGACTTTTTATAAGTTGGTTAAGGAATATGAAAAAGATTTTAAGAAGAGCATTTTATATATAAAAGAAACTCGACAATAAAAGAAGAAGGGTTTGCTCAAGGAAGCAAATGCTATTCACTGGTAAGAGAGAGGCGTTTGGAATTGCGGAAAAAACCTCATTGAACCGAAACAAAAAGAAGAAAAATGAAGGAATCAACGTTTCTAATATCCAATATTTCTTTTTGACTATTTATACTGAAAAGGGCACAGATTTTATTATGATAGATTATAAATCTTCTTAAACTTATAAAAAAAGTTAGTGATGCAAATGTTAACTAAAGTATAGTTGCACCAATTGTGACCGGTGAATTAGTACAAGTTGCTGGCGAAAATCTTGCGCATTGATATGATATGTCAAATACAACTTTTAGCTCTAAATCAGTAGCGTTATATTTATTTATTTATTTATTTATTTATTTATTTAATCGTTCAGAGACGTCATTCGTTAATATCGGCAAGAGTACTATAATCTAATCAGACCTATATTGAAATGAGCGAAAAAATGTATCTAGGCGTTAAGAAATAGTCAAAATAGAGAGAAATTAAAGCACCTATTACCATTTGGTGTTTTTTTATTTTCAAGAATTAACGAAGCACCCCTTTTGTCATTTTGATATTTTTGCTAAAGACAAGGTAAAAAGCCACATAGTATGTTCACAATTTGTTGACTTTCTCGACTGTAAGCAAAAATTACTAATATATTACCAAGTTTTGTAGTTTATGTCATATAAGATCAAAATATGCATGATTTTGTAATGAAACTGTAAAAAAAGTGTCGTGAATGAGTGATAGAATTAAAAAAAGAGATTTTCTGGAGGAAAATATATAATATGAAAAAAATTATAGGCTGCATGTGTTGTGACCGGTTTGTTGCTATCCAATCCTTTAGTTAGTAATGCTTTGCATTAGGTGATCGTACGTTGAAAAGTGGAATGACGCATACCGAAGTTAAACAATTACAAGGGGTTCTGAAGAAAAAAGGATACTTCACTAGTAAAAACACGACTACATATTTTGGGACGGTTACGAAAAGCTCAGTTGTGAAATTTCAAAAAAGAAAAGGCCTAAAAGCAGATGGTATTGTCGGTTCGAATACCTATAAGGCTTTGGGGATAACCAAAAAAAACGCCCAACAAGCAAACAGTTATTCATCTGCTAAGCTGGTAAGTAACGCTAAAAAACATTTGAATGTCCCTTATGTATGGGGAGGGAGTTCGCCAAAAGGTTTTGATTGCAGTGGGTTTGTAAAATATGTTTTTAAAGAAAGTTCCAATGTGACTATGCCACGAACTGTTGGGGAAGTATACAAGAAGGGGAAAAAGGTTTCTTCCCCAAAAGCCGGGGATCTTGTGTTTTTTGAAACCTATAAATCAGGTGCCTCTCATATGGGGATTTATATCGGTGGAAACCAATTCATTCATAGCTCCTCCTCAAAAGGTGTATCAATTACTTCGATGAATAATAGTTATTGGTCGGATAGATATATAGGAGCAAAAACATATAAATGATAGGGTTACTTTTCTGACATATAAATATAGAGTTTAAGGCCAGTTCTGTTAAAAAAGGACTGGCTTTTGCTTTTTTTAGTACAATAGGGTTATTATATAGACCACTTCATTAGGTTTATTGAAAAATTCATGAACTTCTTTTTCTGCTTTTTTTATATTTAGGTTCGTGCCGGCTCCTCTTTTTTCGTAAACATCATCGTAACTTGTGAAAATGAGGTCTACTGGTAGTCTAAAGTCGTCGCCAGTCTGAATTGACCGTTTAGAAGCATAATGATTAGTGTTTGGAAGATAAAGGGTGTGGGAAGTCAGAAAGAGTAAAAAGTGAGTATGATGTGAAAATTATTAATGCAGTTATTGAAGCAAATAATAATTCGAAGGGGCTCTGAAATGGGGACATCAAAAAAATAGGGATTTTGTTTATGATCTGTAGTATGTTTTTAAGTATCATCAATTATGTTGTTTAATCTAAGGCGTTATAAATTTTTCGAGTAAAATTAAGTAGATATGGATGTTTTGGGCACTACAAACTCCTGGCTTTGTTATTGACGCTTACTTAACTGGCATGCCTGTTTTTTTAGTTTTATTCTTAAAGTTACTGCATTTTTTGATATGTTATTATTTGTTGGAGGAGATTTATGGACGAGGTCGCTAAGTTAATAACTGACTTTATTTAAAGCCAAAGTCATACCAAATATGTGCTTCAATCTCCTATATAATATGAATAGATTATCAATAGGGGATGAAAGATAGGAGAGAAAGTCATGCATCTAGAAAAATTAATTGATCGAAGAAAAACACATTCGGTTAAATGGTACATAGAAGATCAAGATATTATTCCATTATGTATTGCCGATATGGATTTTCAAGTTTCAGAAGAAATAGTAAATGCCATAAGTCAAAAGGCACTGCACGGAATTTACGGGTATAGTACGTTTTGTGAGCGTTATTATGATGCTGTTCAGTATTGGTGGAAAACACAATACGATTGGGAGTTAAAACGAGAATGGATTTCTTTTAGCCCGGGAATCATTCCTGGAATTAATTTATTATTAAAAGCATTAACACAACCGGGTGATGGGGTTATCGTACAAGACCCCGTATATTATCCGTTCTTTTCTACGATTGAAACACAAGGTTGTACCATTTTAAACAATTCTCTCATTTATTCGAATGGTACCTATGAAATGAATTTTGAAGATTTTGAGGAAAAAGCATCACAGCCAAATACGAAAGTATTTATTTTGTGTAGCCCTCACAATCCAGTAGGTAGAGTGTGGACTCCTGAAGAATTGAGAAAAATAGGAGAAATTTGTGATAAACATGGTGTCTTTGTTATTTCGGATGAAATGCATGGAGATTTAACTTACTCAGGTTATAAACACATACCATTTGCAACGGTTCATCCAAACCATTTAAAATTTTCTATTACATGTGCTGCACCGAGTAAAACATTTAACATTGCGGGAATGCAAAGCTCTATTTTTATTATTCCGAATAGAGATGTTAAAGAAAAGTATGAGGCGCTTTTAACAGGATATGGATTAATGCGTCCAAATGCCTTTGCCGTGGAGGGAACGATTGCTGCCTACTATAAAGGTTTACCTTGGCTACAAGAAGTAAAGGAGTATTTGGAAGAGAATCTTCAATATGTTTGTTCCTTTTTAAAAGAATATATTCCTTCAATTAAAGTTGTGAAACCAGAAGCAACCCATTTGATTTGGTTAGATTGTCGAGATCTAGGAATTCCACATGACAAATTGCATTCGTTCTTCTTAGAAAATGTAAGAGTTCGCCTCGATGAAGGTATGAAGTTCGGTAGCGGTGGCTATGGTTTTGAACGTATAAATATTGCATGTCCGCGTGAGGTTCTAACTGAGGCTTTACTTAGAATGAAAGCGGCAGTAAAAGGAAAAGAAGAAACCTGCTAACGATTTTTGCTAGCAGGTTTCTTCTTTATTTTACTCATGAATAAATCCACTACCTTTCCATTGTGTTAGGCGGGTGTTACTACAGACTTTCCAGAAAGGAAAAGACCCTTTCTGTAAAGTCTGGTGCGTGTCGATTCGGCATTATATGGCCCGAAAACCTCGGACTATATGGGTGGCGCCAACACTCCTAGTTACCTATTACATTTTCAGCAAAATAATGTCGGAAAAGGTAGGAAAATATTTTTCAGTTTTGTACAATAATATATAAGAAAATGGAAAAGGGGTTTTACAATGGAAGGCATATCCGATCATTTGAAAGAAAACCTAGATATTTTGTTTGTTGGCTTTAATCCAAGTATCCGTTCGGGACAGACAGGTCATCATTATGCGAATCCCAACAATCGCTTTTGGAAAATTCTCTTCGAATCTGGACTTACACCTAGAAAATATCACCCAACTGAAGATTCTTCATTACTAGATTTAGGCTATGGTTTTACAAATATCGTTTCTAGGCCTACCAAAGCTGCTGATGAAATCACAAAAGAAGAGTATAAAGAAGGCAGGAAACAATTAAAGAAAAAAATTGAAAAATATAAACCTTTACTAGTCTGTTTCGTTGGTAAGGGTGTCTATCAGGAATATCGGCAAATACGAAAAATTGCATGGGGACTCCAAAAAAATTCAGACGATGTCGTGACGAAGGAATTTGTTGCTCCATCATCAAGCGGTTTAGTAAGAATGAGAATTGAAGAAATTATTGAAATATATAGTGAGTTGCCAGTACTTATCGACAATTTAAAATATAGTTAATGTTACATACTAAAACAAGGGTGGAGTTTTATATGAGTCAGGATAGTGCGGAATGGAAAAGTGGTACTTTTTCCGATGTTAAAGAAGGTGAAGGCTTTTGGCAGGGCGTTAAGGATTGTATTCCGACATTATTGGGATACTTAAGCATTGGTTTTGCAGCAGGGGTAGTCGAAAAAACGTCAGGATTAAGCATGATTGAAGTGGCACTTATGTCTCTTTTACTATATGCAGGATCCGGCCAATTTATAGCAGCAGGTATGATTGCTGCAAGCCATCCGGTATCGGCCATTATTTTCACGATATTTTTCGTTAACAGTCGTCATCTTTTATTAAGTGCAGCATTGGCACCTTATTTCCGACATCAAACCTCGAGGCAAAACCTGATAACAGGAGCCTTATTAACTGATGAAACGTTTGGAGTGGCTGTCACCCAAGCGCAGAAAAAGAAAAAACTTGATTTTAAATGGATGTTAGGCCTGAATCTAGCAGCCTATTTAAACTGGTTTGTTGCAAACATGGCAGGGGGTTATTTTGGCCAGTGGATTCCGAATCCAGAAAAATACGGGATGGACTTTGCCTTGCCTGCTATGTTTATTGGTCTATTAGTTTTACAGATTCTAAGTAAAAAAAAGTTTTTCATAGATCTTGTAGTCGCTTTAAGTGCCATTTTAATTGTGGTTGCTATAAGTTTTATCTTTCCTGGAAGTACAGGCGTTATAGTTGCAACAATATTAGCTTCAGCGATAGGGATGGTGATTGAAAGATGGAAATAACAGGATATATCCTTCTTGTTATCTTAGGTACTTCAATTGTAACCTTCATCCCCAGAGTCGTTCCATTAATGCTGCTTAGCAAAATGGAGATTCCTGAGTGGGGAATCAATTGGTTAAAGCATGTACCAGTAGCCGTTATGGCTGCTTTGCTTGCACAAGAACTTCTTTTATCAGAGCAGGTCTTTTCAATTAAGGAAAATGCACTGAATTTAGCTGCGGCTATACCGACGTTTATAGTTGCCATTTTTACTAGAAGTTTATTAGTAACTGTTCTAATAGGAGTACTATCTTTGATGGTAATGAGATTTTTCTTTTAAAATAGGCAAAATAAAGACTAAACATTATAACGACAGGACAATATTACTAGTAGTGAGTAATCATTACTAGTTTTTTCGTGCTCATATATAAATAGCAAAAAATATAAAGTTTTTTCTTATCAAATAGGCATATAACGCTTTTTAGAGAACATTGAAAGCTTGATTATCAAAAGAGACCTTTAGTACATAAACTAATGTAAATGAACTTCTAGAATGTAGTTTCTGATAACTGAATTGAAAGCGCTTCTAATTTAAAATAAATGACAAAACGTTTAGAAAATGGAAGGCTGTCAACAATGAGAATAAGCAAATAGCTTCGGAGGTGTATAACTAATGAATGTAAACGGTGCACTAGAGGTTCTTGATCGTATGCGTCTTTCCAATGGAGCGTATACAGCGAGTGTTTCCAATGATTATAATTATGTCTGGATCCGGGATGTCGTATATACAGTATTGCCTTTTTTAAATGATACATCCGATCGTTATGAGAAAGCGTACCATGCTTTATTTGAGTTATTTCGAACCTACGAATGGAAAATAGATATTCATACTGAACAGAAACCCCAGTATCTTTTTGAATTTATCCATTCTAGATATTCCACTGATCTTAAAGAACTTCCGGAAGAGTGGGGGCATGCTCAAAATGATGCGATTGGTGCCTTTTTATGGGGAGTTGGTGAAGGGTATCGGCATGGTAAAAAGGTGTTAAGAGATGAGCATGATTTACGGATTGTTCAAAAGTTAGTTAACTACTTGGAATGCCTTCAATATTGGCAATCAGAAGATAATGGCATGTGGGAAGAAAATATAGAAATTCACGCTTCCAGTATCGGTGCCTGTGTAGCTGGTTTGAATTCCGTTAAAATGCTGGTCAACGTAAAAGAGGAATTAATTAAAAGGGGTGAGGAAACACTTCGTTTTTTGCTTCCAAGAGAAAGCTATACGAAAGAGACGGACTTAGCCCTACTATCTTTAATTTATCCTTACCGGCTTGTCGATCGAGATACAGCCCTTAAAATATTGCAGAATGTTTCAGAACGTCTTGAAAGAACAAACGGCTGTATACGGTATGAAAGGGACCTTTATTATAATGAAGGTCAAGAAGCAGAGTGGTGTTTCGGACTTCCGTGGCTGGGATTATGCTATCATGAACTAGGTATGATGAACAAGGCAAAGGAATATATAGAGAAAACAAAAAATATAATACCAGAGAACTGGGAAGTTCCTGAATTATATATCGGAGGCAGTAATATTCCTAACGGAAATACTCCTCTGGCATGGTCCGTTTCTTTATCTTATTTATTCTTAACAAAAACTAAAATGATACGTACTGAACAAGTAACATGAAGTTTTCGTACATGGCTACTTAGAGCTCTTCCTAAAATATGGGAAGGGCTTTAATTTTGTACTTTATTTTTACATAAAATGGTTATATTTTACGAAAAATGTTTTAAAATTTAAAAAAAGGGCATTAATTACAATAACTTCACCTCCATTTGAAGGATTAATATAATTTCCATCGAATATATATAATATCTGGGGAAGGAAGGGAAAAATGCTATCGAGTTCATGTTGATGGAGGGGTAAAATTTGAATACAATTATCGACCAGCTACAAGAGATTTATCCAAGCGAATTTGATTTGTATTTATTTCATGAAGGAACCCTTTATGAAAGTTATAAAATGCTTGGGGCACACTTTGTTACATCATCAGGTAAAACAGGAGTCAGATTTGCCGTTTGGGCACCCCATGCCAAGCAAGTTTCAGTAGTCGGTAATTTTAATAATTGGGATGGAAATGATCATGCTATGGAGCGGATTGAGCGTTCAGGTATCTGGGTGTTGTTTGTACCAGGATTACAAGAAGGAGAGCTATACAAATACGAAATACATACACCCGGAAATAAACGTATCCTAAAGGCCGATCCTTATGCTTTTTATTCGGAAATAAGACCAAATACAGCCTCTATCATTAAAAGGTTGGATAATTTTGAATGGCAAGATTCGAAATGGATAGCCGATAGGAAAAAAGAAAATATTTATCATAAACCTATGTCGATATATGAAGTTCATCCGGGAACATGGAAACAGACAGAGGACGGGGAATTTTATTCGTACCGTGAACTGGCTGATAGATTAGTTGACTATGTGATTGATAATAGTTTTACACACGTGGAAATCATGGCCATATTGGAACACCCATTCGATAAATCTTGGGGATACCAGGTTACTGGATATTATTCAGTAAATAGCCGTTATGGCTCACCAGAAGATTTCAAGTATTTTATAAACCGCTGCCATCAAAATGGTATTGGTGTAATTCTTGACTGGGTTCCCGCCCATTTTTGTAAAGATGCGCATGGTCTTGCCCGATTTGATGGAACACCTCTCTATGAACCAATTGACTATACTAGAGCTGATCGCCCAATATGGGGAACATACAATTTCGATTTTACTAAACCAGAGGTAATTAGTTTTCTCATATCAAATGTGTTGTTTTGGATGGACGTTTACCATATCGACGGGGTTCGTGTCGATGCGGTATCTTCTATGGTGTATTTAAATCATGATAACCCTTTGCCGGTAAAGTTAAAAAACCAAAATGGCGGTGAAGAAAACATTGAGGCAATACAATTTTTGCAAAAACTTAATGAAGTGGTTTTTAAGAAGTATCCAAACGCCTTAATGATGGCTGAAGAAGCAACAGACCGGCCACTTATAACTTCTCCTACCGATATAGGCGGTCTAGGTTTTAATTATAAGTGGAATATGGGATGGACTAACGATATTCTTCGATATATGAAACTTGATACGAGTGAAAGACCAAATCATCACAGCCTTTTAACCTTTTCATTTTTCTATGCTTTTTCAGAGAATTTCGTATTACCCTTTTCACATGATGAAGTAGTTCATGGCAAAAGGTCTTTATTGAATAAGATGCCAGGTGACTATTGGCAGAAATTTGCGAATTTGCGTTTACTCTTGGGTTATTTTATGACTCATCCTGGAAAGAAACTTCTCTTTATGGGTGGGGAATTTGGTCAGTTTATTGAGTGGAAAGATGAGGAGCAATTAGATTGGCTGCTATTGGAATATGAATCACACACAAAGCTAGCACATTACTTCCGTAGCCTCCAAGAATTATATAGAGAAACTTCTTGCCTATGGAGACTAGATCATGATCAGGAGGGTTTTGAATGGATAGATCCTAACAATAGTAGTCAGAGTATTCTTACCTTTATGAGAAAAGGTAAACGCAAAGGCGATTATTGTATTGTAGTCTGTAATTTTTCTGCTCAGACTCATAATCATTATAAAATCGGTGTACCATCTCAGGGGAAATATATAGAGGTCTTTAATAGTGATTCTGTAGCTTTCGGAGGGTCAGGTCAGGTTAATAAAGAACCCATAAATGTAAAAAAAGAGCCTTATCATAATCAACTATTCAGTATGGAAATAACAGTACCTCCATTAGGCGTATCGATTTACATGAAGCAAACCAAAAAAAGACGCGGGAGAGTGAACGATTAATGGGAGCGAAAAAATGGATTGCAATGTTATTGGCAGGAGGGCAGGGTTCAAGATTAGGTGAATTAACTATTGGGCTGGCAAAACCAGCTGTTCCGTTCGGGGGTAAATATAGAATCATCGATTTTCCATTGAGTAACTGCACTCATTCTGGTATTGATACTGTTGGGGTACTGACCCAATATCAGCCTTTGATACTTAATGATTATGTGGGTAACGGTAAAGCTTGGGATTTAGATCTAGATGTTGGCGGGGTTTCTGTTCTTCCTCCATATCAAGGGAAAGAAGGCGGCGAGTGGTATAAAGGAACAGCCAATGCTGTTTATCAAAATATCCAATACATTGATAACTATGATCCGGAACACGTGTTGATCCTATCAGGTGACCATATTTATAAAATGGATTACAGCAAAATGCTTGATTATCATATCGAAAAAAATGCAGAGGCCACAATAGCTGTCATTCAAGTACCTTGGCAGGAAGCAAGCCGTTTTGGCATTATGAATACGAATGAGGCCGATAGGGTTACCCAATTCGATGAGAAACCAAAATATCCAAAGAGTAACCTGGCTTCTATGGGTGTTTACCTTTTCAATTGGAAGACCTTAAGGAAATACTTAATTAACGATGAAAAAGATGTGAATTCATCCAATGATTTCGGCAGCAACATTATTCCAAAGATGCTGGAAGATCGAAAAAAACTTTTTGCCTATCGTTTTAATGATTATTGGAAGGATGTTGGAACCGTTGAGAGCCTTTGGCAGGCACATATGGATTTATTGGAGGAAACACCAAATTTCCAGTTGGATGATCAGCAGTGGAAGATTTTTGCTCGAAATGCAAATCACCCTCCACAATATATATCATCAGAAGCAGAGGTCAGCCAATCGCTTATTAATGAGGGCTGCATGATACATGGAAACATTGATCACTCAGTTTTATCCTATAATGTACAGGTGGGATATGGATCAACGATTAAAGATTCAGTCATTATGCCTAATGTTACGATTGGTAAAAACGTTCATATAGAAAGAAGTATTATTGCCAGCAATTGTGTTATAGAAGATGGTGCTGTAGTAGGCAATTCAGCCGTTAATTCTGAAATTACCTTGATAGGCGAAAATCAGACCATTACAAATCCAAACAAAAAAAAGATTACTCTTAACTAGAAAAAGGGGACGATGTTATGGATAACGTGTTGGGAATTATTAACTTAATCAATGAAAGACAACATTTAAAAGAGTTGACTGCTCATCGTAATGTAGCATCTGTGCCATTTGGTGGACGTTACCGTCTAATTGACTTTACGATGTCGAACTTCATAAATGCAGATGTATCGAAGGTAGCCGTTTTTCCAAAGGAAAAATATCTTTCTGTTATGGATCATCTTGGGTCGGGGAAAGAATGGAATTTGGATCGGCGTTCAGGAGGGTTGTTCATCTTGCCTCCTATCCATCCAGATGAAACTGTGACAGGTGATATGAAACAGTTTTATGATCATCTCAGCTTTTTTGAGAGGGCTGATGCAGAAACAGTTATCATTTCTCCTGGAAGTCATGTATGCAAAATAGATTTTAATGAAGTACTTGCTTATCATAAAAAACATAAAGCAGATATCACAGTCGTCTATAAAGATTATGTAGGGGAATTGATAGAAAAACCAATTTATCACACCTGCTCAGTTGATTCAGATGAAGATATCACGGACATTAGCTTTTATACGATCCCTAGACCTGGAGACCATGTGTGTCTAGAAACCTTCATTATTAGTAAAACCCTTTTGGTGAAATTGATCAAAGGCTGTGTAGCTAGTGGGGAAAATGACTTCTTGAAAGATGCTGTAAAAGCTAACCTTCATCGTTTTAATGTTAAAGGTTACAATTTCACCGGAGATATGCCATTTATCCACTCGATTGAAAGTTTTCATTCAAGCAATATGAATTTTTTGAATCCCTCAGTTATCCGCTCTTTCTTCGGTGATACATGGGATGTTTATACAAAAATTAAACATGAAGCACCTACCAAATATTCAGGATCCTCTAAGGTTACCAATTCTTTAATAGCCAACGGTTGTGTTATTGAGGGGACTGTCGAAAACAGTATACTTTTTCGTGGGGTAAAGGTAAAAAAAGGTGCTATCATAAGGAATAGTATCATCATGCAAAAAGGTGAGATAGAAGAAGGGGCAATCGTAGAAAATATTATTACTGACAAAGAAGTAAAAATTACTAGTGAGAAAACAGTTATTGGTATAAAACAATCGACTGTAATAAAAAAAGCAGAAATTATTTAATAGAGGAGGTGCGGCAATGAATGTTTTATTTGTCGCTTCAGAATGCGCCCCTTTTATAAAAACGGGAGGGCTAGGAGACGTAATAGGTGCGCTCCCGAAAGCACTAAAAAAACAGGGAGTCCATGTAAGTGTTATTCTTCCAAAATTTGAGGATCTTCCTTTTCATTTTAAACAGGATATGAGACATATTACGAGTATCGAAGTTCCTGTTGGATGGCGTCAGCAATTTTGCGGAATTGAAAAGCTTGTTGCAAATGGAATTACATATTATTTTCTTGATAATGAATATTATTTCAAAAGACATGGAAGTTATGGGTTTTTCGATGATGGTGAGAGATTTGCCTTTTTCTCCCGTGCCATTTTAGAAGCTCTACCTTATTTAGAAGAAAAGCCGGACATCATTCACTGTCATGATTGGCAAACAGGCCTGGTCAGTGTCCTGAAGAAAGCTCATTATCACAATCATCCTTTCTACCAAGATATTAAAACAGTATTTACGATACATAATTTACGCTACCAAGGAGTTTATTCAAAAATTGTTCTAGCAGAATTATTGGATTTGAGTGAATTGTATTTTAATATCGACGGACTAGAATTCCATGGAAATGTCAGTTATCTGAAAGCAGGTATTGCTTTCTCAAACATTGTCACAACTGTAAGCCCAAGTTATGCAGAAGAAATTCAGACTGCATATTATGGTGAGAATTTGAATGGTTTCTTGAGTAAACGAAGTGGCGATCTTAGAGGAATTATTAATGGGATTGATTATGAAGAATATAATCCTGTCACAGATGAATTCCTTTCGATTCCCTTTAACACCTATAATGGAAAGATGGAAAATAAACGTCAGTTACAGGAATCATTGAATCTCCCAGTCAATGATGGCATCCCTGTTATATCAATGGTAACCAGGCTGGTTGATCAAAAAGGAATTGACCTTATTCTTCATGTTTTTCATGAAATGATAAACCAAGGAATTCAATTCATTCTACTAGGTACCGGTGATGAACAATATGAATCGGTCTTCCGTAATCTGGCTGATCAATATCCAAATCAAGTTTCGGTGAATACATACTTTGATGAAGGATTGGCAAGACGGATTTATGCTGGATCTGATTTATTTTTAATGCCTTCTCAATTCGAACCATGTGGAATCGGGCAACTCTTGGCGATGAGGTATGGTACATTACCGATAGTAAGGGAGACCGGTGGGCTTCGGGATACGGTGATTCCATACAATCAATTTACTGACGAGGGAAATGGTTTTAGTTTTACGAATTATAATGCACACGATATGCTTCATACAATTGAGCAATCAGTAGGAATGTATAAATTCCAGCCGAAAAGGTGGAAGAAGTTGGTTGAAAATACAATGAAACTAGATTTTAGTTGGGCTTCGTCATCCGTAAAATATCTTGACCTGTATGAAAGCTTAATTCCTGTAAAAATCAGATAAAGAAAAAGATAAACACTTACGAAATTTGTCTTCGTAAGTGTTTTTGTTTCTTTTGCAATGAAATATGGGTATATGACAGATATATAAAATATTGCAGTGTAGGAGAATGAAAAAATGAGAAGAAGAAGAATGGAATTTGTATTTTTATTTATTTTACTCGTATCGGTTTATATGATCGTTTTTAGTCAGGTTAGCTTCAACACGAAGCTATTTTTTATTGGGTTATATGTTTTTGTTATGTTTATTACAATATACTCACTGATGCTAGAAAATAGATTTGCGCATGATACTCTTCTATGGATGTATGTGCTTTTATTTTTCCCTGTATTTGGCTATGTCTTTTACTTGTTTTCGGGCCAACTTTATTTAAAGGGGTATTTGTTCCAAAGTAAAAGAAAAAAAGACCGGGAAGAATGGAAAAGTCTTGTCACTCATGTATCTTCACCAGACCTTACGTTCTTGAACAATCATCAGAAGTCCTTTGCAGCTTTTGCCAAGAATGCTTCTGAGACGACTATAAGTACAGCTTCAAAAACGGAAGTGTTGAAAAATGGAAATGAAACGTTTTCAGAAATCATTAAACAGTTAAAGAAAGCGGAAAAATTCATTCATATTGAGTATTATATTTTCCGTTCAGACAGACTTGGAACAGAAATTATAGATATTCTAATTGAAAAGGCAAAAAAAGGTGTAGAAGTTTTATTTATTTTTGATCTCGCAGGTAGTTTAAGTCTTTCAAATAATGAAGTTAAGCGGATGAAAAAGGCAGGTGTTAAAGCATACCCATTTTCGCCGTTAAAGCACGGATTTTTCAATCAAAAGTTTAATTTTAGGAATCACCGAAAAATCATCATCATAGATGGGGAAATTGGTTTTGTGGGTGGTTTGAACATTGGTGAGGAGTATTTAGGAAGAAATAAAAACATTGGATTTTGGCGTGATACGCATATGGTCCTTGAAGGGGAAGCCGTTTACATGCTTCATACGGTATTCCTGTTAGATTGGGAATATGTAAGTGGAGAAGATGTTTTAGAAGAACGTCCGGAGATCAATACCAGAGTTGAAAAAGGAGATGGAGCGGTTCAGGTTGTTGCTAGTGGCCCTGATACACAGCAGGGAATCATGAGTGATTTTTACTATTCTCTGATAACTTGTGCAACAAAATCAATCTGGATTGCAAGTCCATACTTTGTACCGAATCAAGCGATCAAAGCAGCGATTAAGCATGCTGCCTTAAAAGGGATACAAGTCCGACTTATGGTTCCTGCGGTAAATGATGGTTTTTTAACCCAATATGGGAGTCGTTCTTATTTCGGTGAACTTCTTCAATTTGGTGTAGAAGTTTACTCGTACAAAAAGGGTTTCTTGCATCAAAAACTTATCATTGTGGATGGTGATATTGCTTCAATTGGAACGGCAAACATGGATATGAGGAGTTTCCATCTTAATTTCGAGGTGAATGTCTTCCTTATGGGTAGCAGTTCCATTAACGATCTAGTCACTCATTATCAAGAGGATATGAAGGATAGCGAAAAACTAGATCCATTAAGTTATAATAATCGAGGTTTGCTGGAACGTTCAAAAGAATCTTTTGCCCGGTTATTTTCCAATGTACTCTGATGGGCAAAAAATCAAATCAATAGTATAGTTGTGATAGAAAAGAAAAGTTTGCTATAAGGAGATTGTAAAAGAATATGAAATTGGTTTCTTGGAACGTAAATGGAATTCGAGCTTGTGTAAAAAAAGGATTTTTAGATTACTTTAAAGATGTGGACGCAGATATTTTTTGTCTTCAAGAAACTAAACTTCAAGAAGGGCAGATTTCACTTGAACTAGAGGGGTATCATCAATATTGGAATTATGCTTTGAAAAAAGGTTATTCAGGTACAGCCATCTTCACGAAGGAAAAACCGCTTTCAGTCAAATATGGTGTAGGGGAACGCGGTGAGGAACCGGAAGGCAGAATCATAACACTCGAGTATGAGAAATTTTATATGGTTAATGTTTATACGCCAAATGCTAAAAGAGATTTATCAAGACTTGATTACCGTCTTGAATGGGAAGATGAAATTCGTAATTATCTGAGAGAGCTAGACTTAGTAAAACCAGTTATTTATTGTGGCGATCTAAATGTAGCACATCAGGAAATAGACTTGAAAAACCCTAAACCAAATGTTGGGAATTCTGGTTTCACATTAGAAGAACGAGGTAAAATGACTGATTTACTTGATGCAGGGTTTGTTGATACGTTCCGCCATTTTTATCCTGACCAGGAAGGTGCTTATACCTGGTGGTCATATATGAGTAAGGTAAGGGAGAGGAATATCGGATGGAGAATCGATTATTTTATTGTTTCCCAACGTCTCGTGGATTCTTTAATAGAGGCCAATATTCATTGCGATATTATGGGCAGTGATCATTGTCCGGTTGTTTTGGAAACAGCTCTTTAACTCGGATAAATTCGGTAAAATGGGGATACTATGGGTTATCCATACTCAACAGGAGGTAAAACGTTATGAACACATTTATTGTGAGTTTCCATCAAGAAGATAATGTTGACAGCATGCAGGTACAAAAATTGACGACCGCAGAATTTGAAAAATCAGCATCACGTGGATTCCGCAGGTTATTTGAACTGGATACAAATATGGGATCTTTCGTCTTTTTTGATGCAGAGGATGATGAAGGAGATTTATCACATCTTGTTCTACAATATGAAGAAGATAGTCAGGATCCTGGTGATTGTTACTCGTTCTCCAAAAATGATTTTTATGAATTCATGGCCCTTTATTTACAAGGCATGGATGAAATGGAAGAGGAAGAGGAAGAGGAAGAGGAAGAGGAAGAGGAAGAGGAAGAGGAAGAGGATGAAGATTATGGACCAATTCATCATCTTGCACACTTGATGTTTCATGTAGTTGAAGAAGGAAAGTCCGTTAAACCGTAACCGATTTTAGATTATGGTCTGTGAGGTACTTGTGAGCTTGATCAACTATCAATTAACACCTAGGAAGATCGTGTTCTTCTCTATAAATCGTGTCATAAACAAATTCACGTCTTGTATTCAAATCGTGAGATAGCCAAAAAATTATATAACGTAAGGAAAAGCCCATCTTGAAAAAGATGGGCTTTTGCAGTCTTTTTATTCAGCTTGCTTTATTTTTCAACCGATCCAGTAAAAACCCACCTTTAAAATACCTTGGTTCATAAGAAATAATGAAGGCTTTTGGTTCAAACTTTTCAACTGTTGCAATTAATTCTTGCTCTCGGTTTCGTTTTGTTAAAATTTCCATCCGATAACGGTTGCTGTCCCTTCCTTCACCGGTATAAAGAGTGACACCGAATCCAATGTTTCTTAAAGTATCAATCAAATATTCATTTTTTGCTTGAGTATTAACGGTTACATTTATATAACCGATGGCGAGTTTTTGCTCAATTTTCGTTCCAAAAATAATCCCGATACCAAAACCAACTGCATATACAACCATGGCGATTATGCTTTGGTCACCGCCAAATACAAGAGATAAACCAAAAACGTATACTAACATTTCTGCAATGCCTAATATAGATGCCAGTACGGTTATATTTTTCACTAAAAATATAGTCCGTAGTGTATAAATTGGAACATAAATAAGTTGCAATAATAAAATGAGCAGAATTTCTTTCAATTGAGCACCTCACCAATTTTTTTATAATTTCTTTGATATTTCATATAGAATCGCCCGCCCATATGAAACATCTTCCATAATCTAATCATAAGACAATGGATGAATTCAATGGAAATATTATGTATTTATTCTCAGCATTTCTAATCATAGAAAATCCTATAATTTAATGTGTTTGAGAATTTCATAATACTCTTTTTTGCTTTAATTTGGTATCATTATCCTAAATAATTTATCTGGGGGATTGTCTATGCTTAATTATAACGGAAGAACATTTATAGCTAAAGATAATTCGGAAAATGGAGAAGTATCGGCAAATACATTCTTTTACTATTCACAAGAAGGAAATATTCTTACAGCAAGTTATGAAGGGGGAGAGATTATTAAAGGGACTTTAAAAGGTATTGTTAATATGGATGGGTCACTGGAATTTAGGTACAATCATATTAATGAAAAAGGTGAAATTAGAGGAGGTAGCTGTCTTTCCACGCCGGAAATGTTGCCTGATGGACGAGTCCGATTGCATGAAAAGTGGAAATGGTTAGATCTCGAGCAGAGTGAAGGTCATTCCATCATTGAAGAAGTGAAAAAATAAAGATTTTACATAGAGAGGTTTGGGGACAATTACTACTATTTGTCTAGTACGTCATGGTCAAACTGATTGGAATGCACTGGGAAAACTGCAGGGACAGACTGACATCCCACTAAATGAACAAGGAAAGATACAAGCACAGAAGTGTGGTGAATTTTTGTCTAAAGCAGATTGGGATGTAATTATTACAAGCCCTCTAAAAAGGGCTAAAGAAACTGCCGAAATCATTAGCTTCTATATTGATAGGCCAGTGATTGAAAAATTAGAATTCATAGAAAAGAACTTTGGCTCTGCTGAAGGAATGACAGCGCATGAAAGAGAGTCTGCATTCAGTGATAAAGTCTATCCTAATCAGGAGAGTCAGGAGTCTTTACGTGGTAGGCTGGTAAAAGGACTTCAAGAGATTCAGCAGGGGTATCCTGAGAAGAAAGTGATCCTTGTTGCACATGGCGCAGTGATTCATTTTATTTTACGATTGATGTCAAATGAGACAATCGTTTCAAAACAAATGAGGTTATTTAATGCTTGTTTAAGTACGATTAAATTTGAGATGGATTCCTGGATTATTGAGGATTTTAATCAAGTAAATCATCTATCCTAATACTCTATGATTTTCAAAAAGTTCTTTAGGAAGAAAAAATGAAATAAAAGTATAGTCTGCTATTTAGTAGCTTATAAAGGAAAGAAGGAAATCATGACTATAAAAACTGCATTGATTTTAGGTGCAACTGGAGTCGTTGGTACCCATTTAGTTAAAGAGTTAAGTAACAGCAATAATTATAAGGAAATCCACTTGCTAACTAGAAGGGAAATAGAATCTAAAGAACCTAATTGCGAAGTCCATATTGTGGAGTTTGATAATTTAGTCAGATATGCAGATTTATTCAATGTCACTGATGTTTTTATTTGTTTAGGTACAACTATTAAGAAAGCCAAATCGAAAGAAGCTTTTCGTAAAGTTGATTATGAATTTGTTATTGAAGCGGCGAAAATGGCGAAAGCCTCTAATGTTGAGAAATTTCTCGTCATAACAGCCATGGGAGCCAATTCCAAATCCAAGTTTTTCTACAGTCGTGTTAAAGGCGATGTGGAAGGAACACTACAACAACTAGAATTGAATTCTGTACATATATTTCGCCCGTCCTTACTTCTTGGTGAACGAAAGGAATTTAGGGCAGGTGAAAAGATTTCTGGTATGATTGGTTCTTTTGCTAAATTTCTCTTAGTTGGCCCTTTACGTCCATATCGTGCCATAGAAGCAAACAAAGTAGCTGCTGCAATGTATGGTGCGGCCCAAAAGCCGACACTAGGGTATCATTTCTATAATTCTGATGAAATAGAAAAACTTACAACAAGGAGTTAATCATTAATTAGTGAAACGAGCCTTCATTAGGCTCGTTTCTTTAAAATTCGAAGCAAAAACTGAGATTTAATGTGAAAACAAATTATTATGGAGATTCATTCTGCTTATCAGGAAAAAAGGATCCGGGTTTTGGATGTACCTGTTAGCAGGGGAACATTTGGAGCTGAAAGGAATTTTGACTGTAATAGCAGGTGGAGATCCAGAAGTACTGGAAAAAGCCAGGCCAGTGTTGGAGGTAATGAATGGCAAAATAATCATTTGGTAGGCCATATTGGTGCTAGAAAAGCTATTAAAGCAATTAATCAAATGTTGTCAGGTCATGAAAAATCATTTCGATGGTCGGCATCATGTAATTAACACGCTATTTCCAACCATACTTCAATCTTGTATGCATTACTCGACTCAATTAAGCTTAACAATTAATAATCCAAGAAGGGTTACAAATTCGATTGTGCCGCCCATAAAGATATTTGGATATACATCAGATCTAATCTTCCTGATGAAACTTGATTCTAACAAGAATTTCCACTACAATTCGTAGTGGGAGGGTAAAAGATGAATATTAAAAATTTTAAATATGATGAAGTTGGACTGAATCGTTTCTTTGGTCCCTTGGAAGCTAGTATCATGGAATATTTATGGGATAAAAATGAACAGAGTATTAAAGCGGTGCAGCAATCATTGGAGCTTGAAAAGCCTATCAACTTTAATACTGTAATGACAGTCATGAATCGTCTAGTCGAAAAAGGCATTCTTGAAAAGTGGTCTGAAGGAAGGCTTTCATTATTTCGCCCTGTGCAATCTAAAGCGGAGTTTTTAGAAGAGCAGTCAAAGAAACTGACTGAGAATTTGCTAGATGAATTTGGTGGTGCTGTCATTAGCCATATGCTTGATGCCATGAAAGACGCTGACCAAGCTTTAATTGAAAAATTGGAACAAAAAATTCAATCGTTAAAAAAGGATAAATTATAATGTGGAAGAAAAAGTCTTATTTTGTGATAAGCCTTAGTCTTTTAATTGCCGGTGTAGTATGGAGCCAAATGGGAGCGTTTTTGGTACACATCTTTTTTGGAGTAAATATTAAAGCCAACTTTTTTAAATTTTGCTTTAGTCTATTTAAAGAAGGTTCAGTATACTACTTTGTCGTCATCACACTGCTCATTATAGTAATATCCTATAGTATTTTGATCACACTATTCAAAATTGCAGAGCAATATCTCCTTTCCAGAAGGTTTAAACAAAAGCTTTTTAACTACAAAAACGTTGAAAAGACAAGGTCTATAAACGAAACATTCAAACGGGCCAACAAAGATATCTTAGTTGTGAATGCTGATCAACCTCTTGCGTTTACGCTTGGTTTCAGGCGCCCTTTCATTGTGTTTAGTACTGGTTTAATTCAATTATTGGACTTTGATGAGCTAGAAGCAGTAGTAGAGCATGAAGCCTTTCACCAAAAAAAATATGATCCATTAGTAATCTTTATTTTACAGTTGATCTCACAGGCGTTATGGTTTGTCCCACTGACAAAATGGTGTTATGAAAATTACAAAATAATTAGTGAACTATTAGCCGATGAATATGCGATTAATAAAATGGGGACTGAATTAGGCATAAGCGCTGCTTTGTTGAAGTTAATTAAACATTCTTGCTCTGATAAATCCTCTCCCGTCCTTGTCCACTTCTCGAATGAATCAGTTAACTATAGACTTCAGGAATTAGTTGATCCTAAAAGTAGAATTCCTTTAAAGGCTGATACTACCACGATTTTTGTTTCTATATATGTTTTGATTATACTATTGGGAATGACTATAGTGATTGTCGGATGACTTTCACTTGATTTTTTTATATCATTACACTACACTTTGTAGTGTGAAATATAATAAAAGGAGATGTGTCATGAAAAAACAAGAAATCGGTACCTTTTTATTAAGAGTAATGTTGGGACTTACATTTTTGATGCATGGTTTGTCAAAATTCCAAAGTGGATTGGATAACATTTCTGGATGGTTTCAAAGTATAGGCATTCCGGGATTTATGGCCTATGTAGTTGGTACAATTGAATTGGTTGGAGGAATTGCTTTAATTTTAGGTCTTGGAACAAGAATAATTTCTGCCCTCCTTATATTCATTATGGCTGGTGCAATTGTTTATGTGAAATTTCCAGCAGGCTTTATGGGGAATGGAGAAGGTGCAGGATTCGAATTAGACCTCATTCTTATGATTATTGCACTTCACCTAGTATTAAATGGAAGCCGATTCCTATCGATAGATTCTAAGTTACCAAACCATAAAAAAGGACAAGATTCAGAAATAATAGCGAGTTAATAAGGATATACAATATCAAAGTGTTAAGTTTTATGCTCACCAAATTGAAACGCTAGACTAAAGTCAAAAAAAGAGCTTATCAAATAAAGAGAACCCAAGAAATTAGACAATTTTTTTTAGTTAGTTAGGCAGCTTTGAGGGCATGAACCGAGTAATCTACTGGGCTCATGCCTTTTAATTTCACCTTGATGCGTTGGTGATTGTAGTAATGGATATAATCTTCTAGTTCTTGTTTGAAATGCTCAAAAATTGTTAGTCTTCAAGTAATATATATTGACGAACATACGTTCTTTATTATAAAATACAATCATGGGTAATAATGGTATAGTAGTTATTATCACTGACAAGTTCAAAAGGAAGCTTGGAAGTTACTCAAGATTTGTAAAGAAATTAGAACCAAAGGAGCTATTTAATTATGACAATGCGATTATCTCCCTATTTAATGATGAACGGAAATGCGAAGGAAGCGATCCAATTTTACGAAAAAGCATTGGGTGCAAAAGTCCTTTTTAATCAAACTTTTGGAGAAATGCCAGAAAACCCGGAATTTCCTATACCGGAAGAAGCAAAGGAACTTGTGTCACACGCAATGTTAAAGGTTGGAGAAACGGACCTCATGTTTTCAGATATGTTTCCAGGTCAAACTAGTCAAACTGGAGATCAGGTTACGATCTGTATTTCAACTAACGATATCGAAAAATCAAAACAAATTTTTGAATACTTGTCGCAAGATGGACAAGTAAAAATGCCGCTGCAGGAAGCTTTTTTTAGCCCTGCTTATGGGATTGTATCGGACAAATTCGGTGTAACTTTTCAAATTTACACAGAGGGTCAACAATAATTTTTTTCTAGTATAAAAAATAGCCCCATGTATGAAGCCCAAAGCGACTGATTTGGTGACTTTTCCGTTCCAACATATAATCAATAGTTGAGCTTGTATAAATCCAAATTGGAACATCATATTGAAAATTCGCACGAAATAGCGGTTATTTTGAATGAGATCAATAAGAAACAATCAAGGCGAAAAAAATTTATTTAATGATTGAATATGATTGGGCAAAAGATTATAACTGAATTTTCCACTAATAGGGAAATGATTGGTTAAAAACGTTTCCAAGGTAACCAACTTAAGGCGCAATGGTGAAGAATAATTAAATCTCAATTTCTCATTTATATCACTGAGAGATTGGGATTTTTTTTATTCTGGAATATTCTTAACGTTGTAACTCTGCGTTTTGCTTGAGGTACTCCTTATGGAATGATAGGTGCGATTCTTCATTAAGAAGGATCGCCTTTTCTTATGCCTAAAGTAATCATATCATGTATCAGAGGAAGAGAAGACCACGTTTGTGCAATATGTAGGCATTCGGAAAGTGAGGAATTATTAAATCCCAAAATACCCTATATTACAAAAATAACCTCGGCAGAATACAAGATTAACCCATATTTAATCAGTTAAGTATCAATCATCATTTTCTTAAATCATGTAGCTTTTCAAATAATATAATCAAAAATGAATTTAAAATGGTGAAAAATAGATTTTTAAAAGGGAATTCAATACTTTTGTTGAACATGAATATTATGGGCCATTTTGACAGTTTGATGATTTTTATTATTGTAACCGTTTACATCTATATATTTAGCCTATTTATCTTGATTATGGTTGTGGATTACAAGATATTTCACATTGATGTATCTCAACAAAATCATTAGCGAATGGAGGTTAACCCATGGTTAACACGATGGCGTTCAATAAGAATGATTCACGTTCCTTCCTCACAGAAGAACACTTATTATTTAAACAATCAATTCGTGAATTTCTCGACAAGGAAGCTATCCCCTTTTATGATAAGTGGGAAAAAGAGGGGGAAGTACCTCGCTCATTTTGGAAAAAGATTGGGGATAACGGATTTTTATGTCCATGGCTTGATGTGGAATTCGGTGGGGTAGGAGCAGATTTTGGATATTCAGTTGTTCTGGCAGAGGAATTGGAAATGGTTGGATCAGCCTTAGTAGGCATTTCAATTCATTCTGATGTTGTAGCCCCGTATATTGCTTCATTCGGAACAATAGATCAAAAACAAAAGTATTTACCCAAGTTCAGTTCAGGAGAAATGATTTCTGCTTTTGCAATGACAGAGCCAGGAATGGATTCAGAATTAGCGAATATCCAAACCACAGCCATCAAGAAAGAAGGGTATTATATTGTCAATGGAGCCAAAACGTTTATCACAAATGGCTTTAAAGCTGACTTATTGATTGTAGCATGTAAAACTGATCTTGATGCTAATCCTTCCAATGATGGAATCAGTTTGTTGCTTATTGATAAAGATACGCCAGGGCTTACACGAGGCAGAAAGCTTGAAAAAGCAGGCCAGAATAGCTCAGAAACAGCCGAACTATTTTTCGATGATGCTTCAGTTCCTGCTGGGAACATCCTTGGGGAGGAAGGGAAGGGCCTATCATATATAATGCAAAAACTGCAGCAGGAAAGACTTATGTGTGCGATTGGGTCTTTAATGGCAGCTAAGGACATGCTCCACTTAACGATGAATTTTATAAAAGAACGAAAAGCATTTGGTAATAAAATAAGTAAATTTAATAAGGCACAGTTTACCATTGCTGAAATAGCGACCGATATTCAGCTGGGTAGAACGTTTGTTGATGGTTTGATCTGTAAACATATGAATGGGGAGAATATCATAACTGAAGTATCGATGGCTAAATATTGGATTACGGAGATGTCAAAGCGAATATCTGAAAAGTGCATGCAGTTACATGATGGATACGGAAATATGGGTGATTATAAAATTGCCCGGCGTCATCGAGACATTCGTTTGACAACATTCTATACAGGGTCAGATGAAATAGTGAAAACCCTCATCGCTAAAAATATCGGGTTTTAATTCAATGTTAAAAACTTAAATCTATTAACTACCTTTATTAAAATGAGGTAGTTTTTTTCATTCCATTTCTTTAATGTAATTACATTGAACTAGTTTATTTTAATAAAAGGTTTAATATTTTTTCGTATGGGTATAAGAGACTGTGCATATGAAAAGTGAAATGAATTTGTAAAATTTGTAATTGTATGCGAATGATGGAGGTGCTTGTCGTGTTAAAAATTGAAAATGTATCGAAAGTCTATAAGGGAGGGAAGAAAGCTGTAAAGAATATAACACTTGATATAAAAAAAGGGGAGTTCATCTGTTTCATTGGTCCGAGTGGCTGTGGGAAAACAACGACAATGAAAATGATTAATCGCCTGATTGAACCGTCCGAAGGTAAGATACTCATAAATGGAGAAAATATAATGGAAAAGGATCCGGTTAAGCTTAGAAGACAGATCGGGTATGTAATTCAACAAATTGGTCTTTTCCCTCATATGACGATTCTTGAAAATATCACCCTCGTTCCAAAACTACTTAAATGGAGTGATCAAGAGAAAAAAGAACGTGCGCTAGAATTGCTGCAGCTCGTTGATATGGGTCCCGAATATTTAGAACGGTATCCCTACGAACTGAGCGGCGGTCAGCAACAGCGAATTGGCGTTCTCAGGGCTCTAGCTTCTAATCCACCACTCATATTAATGGATGAACCTTTTGGTGCTCTAGATCCGATCACCCGCGATGCTCTTCAGGAGGAATTTAAAAATCTGCAGCGCACACTTAATAAGACAATTGTTTTTGTTACCCATGATATGGATGAAGCGATTAAACTTGCTGATCGTATTGTGATTTTAAAGGCTGGGGAAATTGTTCAAGTGGGAACCCCGGATGAAATTCTCAGAAATCCAGCCAATGAATTTGTTGAAGAATTTATCGGTAAAGAACGATTGCTTCAAACAAGACCGAACGTACAATTGGTCGAACAAATCATGAGTCGTAATCCCATTTCAATTACTGAGGAAAAGTCTCTTACTAACGCTATCACTATTATGAGAGAAAAACGAGTTGATTCTCTGCTCGTGGTAGATGAAGAGAATGTATTAAAAGGATTTGTAGATGTTGAAACGATTAGTGAATATCGTAAAAAAGCTACATTTATTAGTGAAGTAATCAATACTGAAGTCTATTCTGTGAAACAAGACTCATTAATCCGTGATTCAGTTCAGAAGATTTTAAAACGCGGATTTAAATATGTGCCGGTCGTTGACCAAAATAAACATTTGGTCGGAATTGTTACTAGAGCTACACTGGTTGACATCGTGTACGACAGCATCTGGGGGGAAGAAGATAATCTAGTGGCTGAAATGGCTGAGATGTTTTAGGAGGTGAATGAGATGGAAACATTGCTCGATTTTTTACAAACGAATTGGCTAGAGTTGCTTTACAAGGCGTGGGAGCATTTATATATATCTATGATTGCTGTATTCCTTGGAATACTAGTTGCTGTACCGCTTGGCATTTTGTTGACCCGTATGAAAAAAAGCGCATCTATAATTATTGGAATTGCAAACATCATGCAGACGTTGCCAAGCTTGGCAGTACTAGCATTTTTCATTCCATTCCTCGGTGTTGGGAAGACACCTGCTATTATTGCGTTATTTTTCTATTCTGTTTTACCTATTCTCAGGAATACGTATACAGGCATTAAAGGTGTAAATAAAAATTTACTTGAATCTGGTAGAGGCATCGGGATGACGAGTTGGGAGAGAATTCGTCTAGTTGAATTTCCACTTGCACTTTCCGTCATTATGGCTGGGATTCGCACTGCCTCCGTTTATTTAATTGGCTGGGCAACATTGGCTTCCTTTATTGGAGGCGGAGGACTTGGGGATTACATATTTATTGGTTTGAATTTATACCAAACAGAATATATCATCGCAGGTGCAGTACCGGTAATCATCATGGCTATCCTGGTGGATTATGTTTTCTCGATCATTGAACGAAAAGTCGTACCAAAAGGATTAAAAGGTATGAAGGAAGTTGCTTGAGGAGGAATACCATGTATAAAAAAATAAGAAAAATAAGTTTTACTACCCTTTTATTGTTTTCATTATTCATCAGCGGCTGCTCGTTGCCTGGGTTGGGGTCATCTTCTGAAAAAACGGTTAAAATTGGTGCGCAGAGTATGACCGAATCCGAAATCTTGGCAAACATGATAGCACAACTACTTGAACGAAATACAGACCTTGATACGAAGATTATTAAGAATTTAGGTTCGAATTTCGTACAGCAACAAGCAATGGAGAGTGGGGATATTGATGTAGCCGCAACTCGTTATACGGGGACGGATTTAACGAGTGTTTTAGCTCAGGATATTGAAAAAGATCCAGTAAAGGCAATGGAAATTGTTCAAAAGGAATTTAAAAAACAATATGGATTCAAATTTTACGATTCTTATGGATTTGATAATACTTATGCATTTACGATATCAAATGAATTGGCAGAGGAAAAAGGCTATAAAAAAATATCCGATTTGGAAAAAGATGCAGGGAATTTGAGATTAGGTGTCGATAGTGCTTGGCTGAAAAGAAAAGGGGACGGCTATAAGGAATTCGTAGACACCTATGGATTAGAATTCGGAGAAACCTATCCGATGCAAATTGGACTAGTTTACGACGCTGTCAAAAATGGTCAGATGGACATTGTCCTCGCATACTCTTCAGATGGACGGATTAAGGTGAATAATTTGCAGCTTTTAGAAGATGACAAACAATATTTCCCTCCTTATGATTGTTCACCCGTTGTCACGAAAGATGCGTTAGAACGATATCCGGAAATAGAAAATCAACTAACTAAGTTAATTGGAGAAATCACAACCGAAACGATGCAGGAACTGAACTATGAAGTTGATGGAAACTTGAAAGAACCATCGATTGTAGCAACGGAGTTCCTTGAAGCACATAATTATTTTGAATAAATGGGAGGTGCAATCTAATGGAAACCTTGGAACAACTGGGAACGTATTACTCCCAGAATTGGATGTACGTACTTACTGAATTTTATCGCCACTTTTTAATGTCTGCTTACGGAGTTCTATTTGCCGCAATCATTGCTATCCCGCTAGGTATATTCATCGCAAAGCATAAAAAGTTGAGTAATTGGGTGTTTTCGATAACTAATGTCATACAAACCACACCAGCCTTAGCAATGCTTGCTCTCCTTATGTTAGTAATGGGACTGGGGACAAACACAGTTATTTTGTCATTGTTTTTATATTCTTTACTACCAATCCTAAGAAATACGTATGTAGGAATTACAAACATTGATCATGCCTATTTAGAATCGGGTAAGGCTATGGGGATGACGAAGTTCCAATTACTAGGAATGGTCGAACTGCCATTATCCCTGTCTGTCATCATGGCTGGTCTACGAACGGCACTTGTCGTTGCGATTGGTGTAACTGCAGTCGGCACATTCGTCGGTGCAGGTGGACTGGGTGATATCATTGTCAGGGGAACCAATGCTTCGAATGGTACCGCAATTATTCTCGCAGGAGCTATACCAACAGCATTAATGGCTATTCTGGCTGACATTTTATTAGGGTGGTTAGAACGTGCACTTTCACCAATTAAAAGAAAGAAATTAATACAATCCGAAGCAAAATAGGGAAAAAGAGCAGTTGCAACTGCTCTTTTTTTATTAAGGTTATTAGCCATAAATTCTTCCCTTTAGTTTTTTATTTCTAATAAAGGGTAACTATAAGAACAGTTGTAAAAAAATAAGGGGAATCGATCAAACATGAAACTTACACCAGAACAACGAATTGAACTCCATGGTTTTAATAATCTTACGAAATCATTAAGTTTTAATATGTATGATATTTGTTTTACAAAAACAAAGAAAGAACGCGAAGCCTACCTAGAATATATCGATGAGCAGTATAATGCAGAAAGGCTTTCGAAGATTTTGCAAAACGTATCGGATTTAATTGGAGCACACGTTTTGAATACGGCAAAACAGGACTATATTCCACAGGGTGCAAGTGTAACGATGCTTGTTTCCGAAGGACCTGTCGTCGAAGTTCCGACTGGTACCTATGAGGAATCCCCTGGCCCATTACCCAATAATGTTGTCATGCAACTGGATAAAAGCCACATTACTGTTCATACATACCCTGAGTTTCATCCAAATGAAGGCATTAGTACATTCAGGGCTGATATCGATGTATCTACTTGTGGAGAAATCTCTCCACTAAAAGCACTTAATTATCTTATACATTCCTTTGATACTGACATAATTACTATTGATTACCGTGTCCGAGGATTTACACGGGATAAAAATGGACGGAAATTATTCATTGATCATGATATAAATTCCATTCAAAATTACATCCCTGATGAAGTAAAGAGTTTATATGATATGATAGACGTCAATGTGTATCAGGAAAATATATTTCATACGAAATGTAAGTTGAAAAGATTCGATATAAATAATTATTTATTCGGCTTCACAGAAGAAAAATTAAATTCAGAGGAACGACAGGAAATTATAGAAAGACTACAAACAGAGATGGATGAAATTTTTTATGGAGCTAACGTTCCGCATCTATTAAAGAAAAACAAGCATTCCAATTAAGGAATGCTTGTCTACAGTTTTTTTGAGGGGTTGTAAAAATTCGACGTTGATTTCCACTCCAGGCACTCGCTTTCCGCGGGCGGTCAGGGAGCCTCCTCGGCGCCTTTGCGCCTGTGGGGTCTCCCTTGGACACGCATTTCCCGCAGGAGTCTCGCACCTTCCGTTCCAATCAACTTTGTTTTAACAATTAGATATAACCACTTTTGCCTACAGTCCTTTTTGTTTTAATATAGAAGTATTAAAACTTGAGGTGATGACGATGCTTTCGAAACATAATTCTATTCAGCGAGATCAACTTGAAATGATTACTTTGGATCAACTGGTGCCAGCGAACTATTTGGTTCGTAAAATTGAGGGGGACATTGACTTCACTTTCATTTATGACTTGGTGAAAGATATGTATTCAGAGATAGGGCGCCCAAGTATTGATCCAGTTATTTTAGTTAAATTGACATTCATTCAATATACCTTCGGTATTCGTTCGATGCGTAAAACGATTGAAGAAGTTGAAACGAATATGGCTTACCGTTGGTTTTTAGGTTACGGTTTCCATGATAAAGTACCTCACTTCTCAACGTTCGGGAAAAATTATGAGCGTCGCTTTAAAGATACAGACCTGTTTGAACGGATTTTTTATCGTATCTTAATGACAGCTTCAGAAAGAAAGTTAATAAGTGCAGAGCACGTATTCGTTGATTCAACACATGTGAAAGCCAGTGCGAATAAGCGAAAATTCGAAAAGAAAATCGTTCGTAAGGAAACACGAGCATATCAAGGACGCCTTCAAGAAGAAATAAATCAAGATCGTGAAAACAATGGAAAGAAGCCTTTTCCACCGGATAAATTTGATAAAGAAGAAACCAAAGAAATTAAAGAAAGTACAACTGACCCTGAGAGTGGCTACTATGTAAAAGATGAACGAACAAAACAGTTTGCCTATTCATTTCATGCGGCTGCGGACCGCAACGGTTTTGTGCTGGGGACGATTGTAACACCGGGAAATACGCATGATAGTCATATCTTAGAGCCTCTTGTTGAACAAGTGATTGAGAAAGTTGGAAAACCTGAAGCTGTTGCCGCAGATGCGACTTACAAAACACCAGCCATTACAAGCTACCTTTTTGGGAAAGAAATCACACCAGCTTTACCCTATACACGTCCACGAACAAAAGAAGGGTTCTTTCGCAAGCATGACTATGTTTACGATGAACATTTTGATTGTTATCTCTGCCCATCGGGCGAGATTTTAAAGTACTCAACAACAAATAAAGAGGGCTATCGCGAGTACAAATCACCCAAACACACTTGTGCGACATGCTCATTTTTATCACAGTGTACAGTAAGCAAAGACCATCAAAAAGTGGTGACACGCCATATCTGGCAAAATTATATGGAAGAAGCAGATCATCTGCGTCATCACAAGGATGTAAAACCTATATATGCGAAACGTAAAGAAACAATAGAGCGTGTATTCGCAGATGCAAAAGAAAAGCATGGTATGCGTTGGACTACTTTAAGGGGACTTAAAAAATTGTCGATGCAGGCGATGCTTACTTTCGCTGCCATGAATTTAAAGAAGATAGCCAATTGGACATGGCAAGGTCCAAGAATGGCTTAATAAAGTGGGCTCGTAGAGGCCCAATCTCTTAATCTTGAGCAAAATTCAAAGGGGATTTCAAAAGGGGTCCGGAATTAAAACATTCCGAACCCCTTTTGTCTACAAACTGAAACAAGCATTCCAATTAAGGAATGCTTGTTTTGTGAATATTAATTTAATTGTAATACGCGGACCAATACATAACCAAGAATTGATAATAAGATTGAACCGAATAGACCAGCAACAAATGGTTTTCCACCATATTTCTTGAATATTACAAGATCTATATTTAATCCGAGTCCCGCCATAGACATTGCCATGAGGATATAAGAAAGTGAAACAATGTATTCAGCAATAGCTTCTGGTACTACTCCTGTAGAATAAAGTGCACTAGTTGCTAAAAACCCTAAAATAAACCAAGGAATCTGGATAGATTTCCATGAAAATTTCTTCCCAGGATTAGCTGTTCTCTCTTTCAAATTCATTATGAATCCAATAAAAATTGCAACAGGAATGAGTAAGGCAACCCTTGTTAACTTGACCATGACTGCCATATCTACTGCCTCATTTCCACCTGGTGCTGAAGCGGCAATTACATGAGCAATTTCATGCAGTGTAGCTCCCGAGAAAATTCCGTATCCCTGATCTGATAAACCTAGGAATGGGTAAAGAATGGTGTAACCAAATGTAAAGGTTGTTCCCAATACCGCAACCGTTGCCACGGCAATCGCTGTATCTTTTTCTTTTGCTTTAATTTGTGTGGAAATCGCAAGGACAGCCGCAGCTCCACAAATTCCTGTTCCACAGGCTGTCAAAATACCCAGCTTTTTTTCGACCTTAAAAAGACGGGTCAATCCATAAACTATTAATATAGCAAATACAAGACTAATAGCTCCGACAGCAAAAGTTTTTGGTCCAGCATTAAAAATATCCTTTAAGTTCAAACGCATCCCTAACAAAATGATACCAAATCGCAAAAGAACCTTACTAGAATAATTGGTCCCTGCAACCACATAATCAGGCAAGCCGACTATGGATTTCCAAAACACCCCTATTAATATCGCTATGACGAGCTGCCCCATTATATGAAGGAAGGGGAGCTCTGCCAAGAATTTTGCTGCAATAGCAATTAGTAGGGTTAAAACTATCCCTTTAATAAAGCCAAGCTTTATTGTTTCTCTTGCTGTTTTTCCCAAGTTGAACACTCCATCTTTATTGTTTCCTTTACTTTAAGGGTAAATTAAAAATAAGTGAAATATATATTTGCTATTGTAATAATCACTTTTACTTATGGTAAAATAAATTATAAAGAGGAGGTAACTATGGATCCTTTAAAGGTTTTTGTAACCGTAATCGAACAGAAAAATTTCTCAAGAGCAGGTGATATTCTTAATCTGTCACAGCCGGGAGTTAGCCTTCATATAAGGAATCTGGAAAATGAATTGGGGACGAAACTGATTTACCGTTCCCCGAAACAGGTTCAAATAACAGAGCCTGGAAAAATCTTATATAGGCATGCAAAGCAAATGCTGAATCACTATGAGACAGCAATAAGAGAAATTAATGATTTTAATAACGTGGTAAGTGGGACTCTAAAAATTGGGGCTAGTTTTACAATAGGAGAATATTATCTTCCGAAAGTTTTGGCGGAATATTCTGTCCTATATCCTCTAGTTGATATTCAAATTATTATTTCAAATTCTAATGAAGTTATTCAAGGCGTACGTTCTAACCAGATTGATATAGGTCTGATTGAAGGGGAAACGGATTATAAAGATATTGATGTTAACTCATTCATGAATGATGAAATGATTGTCGTCGTTCCGCCTGATCATCCACTTTCACAAATGGAAATCATAGATGGTGCCATGCTTCAGGATCAAACATGGGTACTTAGGGAGCAAGGGTCGGGAACTCGTACGTATTCAGATAAACTTATAAACAAACTAGATCTAAACATAAAACGAAGCTTTATTTTTACCAGTATTCAAGGAGTGAAAGAAGCAGTTATGGCTGGTCTTGGCATTGCACTGTTATCCCGATTAACCGTGCAAAAAGAACTGAAAACCGGTGAATTGAAGACCTTTCATTTGAAAAATGAAGCCTTTATTAGACCTTTTTCAGTGGTGAAAAAGAAAGATTTCGAAGCATCAAAAGCATTGGAGATGTTTTTAAATAAAGTGAGAGAATTTGCGATAAAAGGACAACTAAAATGATACGGAATTCTATGTATAAAAGCTGACCTCCTCATTTACACGATTGAGGAGCCTGGCATTTTTGATTTAATCGAAAGCGCTTTCGAATTATTCCTTTTTTTTAAGAACCCGTAATAGCCTTAATTTCAAGTATAAGGGAAGTTCACGAATTTCGGGGTGCAATCGTCGTGACACTAGGTACATAGATCCTGTTACATTTAGGACATATGATAATACCCACGTCATAATGTTGGTGTGGATAAAACTAGAAAGTGAAACTTCATAGATGACACTAGAAATGGCTGTAAATATCAAGCCAAACGGGAAGGTATCTGTTTCGGAATGGATGAAAAAAGGAAATCAGTTACCCTCAACCAACATTTACGTATGTTCGCTTGATTACAAACATATTATTAAATAGGAAAAGACTAGGATGCTTTTTTTGTCCCTTTATTGACTTTTTCTATTTTATATTAATTTGTAAAAGGAGCGTCCACATTGGCTATAGAGGAGCAGAAAAATAAGCGAATTTCTGTTTTCGACAGAATTATAGGATTCATGCCAAAATTATATGTGATTGGGACTATTTTGATTTTTGTTTATACACTGGTTGCGATGGCCCTATTAGGAATCCAAACGTGGAAGGAGCCTGATAAAGTCGTCAATCCCGTAAATACACAGAATCCAGCTATTTCTGAAGGCTTTGAACATACATTGATAACGTTAATCATAGAACCGATTGTAACATCTGAGTTTTATCAAATAATCTTCAACACATTATTTCTTTACCTAGTGTGGATACTACTTTTTCTATTAGCACCGATTGCTTTTTACCGGCTAAAACACTTTAAGTTTTTTAATATAGAAATTGAGATTGAAAAACAAGATGCAGCTGTTTTTGAGGTGTTTAGCGTGAGCAGTTCAAAAATGAAATTTGCAAGCATATTTAACATCTGAGGAATTTCAGCTGGAGATATCAGAGGAGATTGCAAATAGCAAGGATTTTAAAGCTCCCTTAATTTATACATTGGATAGTACTATCGAGTTTTATTCCAATCAATTAGGACTTGACTTTACTTATGAAATTTATAACTTAAATCAATTCAAAAAAGCTAAGCTACCTAAATCCATCAAATCGATGCTTGATAAGTCCATCCAAACTGGTGATCCATGTATAACGAATAAAAGCAACAGTGACAGTGAATATTATAAGAATTTTCTCTTGCATTATTATGAAAACCTAGACGGCAAATTTGTCACGGTTTTAAGCAGTTATCAAACGGAATTCGATACCTTCGATAAATCACTAATAAAAATTCTACACAATGTCATATACGATTATTATCTACAATATAACTATATATATGATGTAACGTTGACGATGGTGAAGAATGAAGAAATTTCATACAATAAATAAAAACCACCCTACAAGTGGTTATTTTTTTTGTAAGGTGATTGTTAATTATATTTTGAACGATTACATTATTACCAATAAGCTCAGAAGATTTCTTTACGTGTTGCTCTCTAAAATCCATGTTTTTTATTTTCTTAGACTTTTTCCCTTTTTTAAAATTATTGAAGGCGTTTAGAAAGGCTATTTGGATCACTCCCCTTATAGATTAGTATATTCATATTATTGATAAAGTTTCTAATAAAAAAGTCTCGTTAGAAAAAAATTTTTAAAGGTTTTGTATATAAATACGAGCCTTTAATAAGGTTAATTTCAATATAATATTTTTATAGAGTAAGTCAAGACGAAGTCTACTTGGCTCTAACATTTCTGGTTAGCTTTGTGTAGCTATATTTACTTAAGCATTATGAGTTTCTTTCTCAAAAAGAGAAATCTGCCTTATTGCATCGAGCTTAGCGACACCAGGATGAGCTTCCATATTCTTTATTTCAATTCCTCTTTGTGTACTTTGTAATATTGTTCATGATTTATTTTGAATTTTAGCACTTATTGCCTCTTCGTTTTTCATGATTTTCACGAGTAGGATAGCCCAATAACTATTTAACCTGAAAATGGTGATACGACTAGAAGTGAGTGAACAAAATTCAAAGGATTCTAAGAACATTACAAAGAGGGAATAAGGTTCTTCTTATTTTGAAATCAAGGAATAATCCCATTTTTTTAAAAGAAATAAAGAAATTCAGTAAAAAATATTGTATAGTTAAAAAGCAAGGTGTTCGAACAAACATTCGATTGTGATATGGAAGATAACTTCTTAGAAGAACAGGAGAGAGACAGTGAACGGGACAGCGCATATGGCATTAGGAGCGACAGTGGGATTTTTAACAGCAAACACACTTCAAACCGATCCAACCACTACTTTATTCTTAGTTGGGGTTGGGGGTGTTTCAGGTCTAATGCCCGACATGGATATTGACGGAAAGTTAAGCAATAGAATTACCTTTTCACACAAGTTCATCCGAACTTTAGCACAAACCATCGGGATTCTCATGATTATTTATAGCGTTTTGGAAGGTTCTGAAACGGAAAAGTGGGTTGGTGTAGGAGCAGGAATTGGCATTATTATAATATCTACATTTATAACGCAAAGGCATATGCTGACCCTGACAGGATTAGGGGTATTAGGAGGCGGCCTATCTTTACAGGAAAACTGGTTATGGCTGTTAGGTATCTATATAATTCTAGCATCTTTCACACCTCATAGAAGTTATACGCATTCGATTGCTGGCATCGTTTTCTTTGGCGTCATTGCTCATCAATTCGAATCATCTTTGGGGATAGAGGGGATTTTCACTACTTGTATATTAGGCTACATAAGTCATTTAATTGCGGATATGAAATTTTTACCTTTTAATAGACGAGGAGTAAAGTTATTCTTGCCATTTTTCTCAAAGGAATTTTAAGTAAAAGAAACAGTGGTTCTGTCAGAACCACTGTTTCTTTTACTATTCATCATGAGATATGGTATTTTTTGATAAAGTAAAAAAATATTAAATATAAAATAATAGGAAATGGTAACTATTATAGGGTAAATTTAACTTGTCTTCATCATTTTCAGATGATACGACTCTTGATCAGTTAGAGTTTTTGGACAGACGCTTAGATAGAATAGTGGAGATTGCATGAATTCGTATTAATGTATGCAATCAAACAAAGTGAAAAAGTATAAAAATGGAAGAATAAAAATTGATGGAGTGTATGGAAGAATCGTTTTTGGTGTTTATAACGCAACAAGAAGGAGAAAAAATAGAGAAAATTATTCGCGTTCTCGGAGATTTTGAAAAAGAGAGTTTTGATGTTAATACCATACATGAAATGGTAGTACGCCCCAGGTTCTTGATTAAATAGTAGCATTGAATCTGAACTACAAAATAACAAAGGGATTTGACAGACTCGAGTATGTTCACTTGATACTCCTATTACACGACCACATGCAAAAATAATTTGTTCATTTGGCTTTACAACTGAAACAGTGTAAACTAATTTTGTTATTAACAATATCAATGCAAAGGATGTCAAACATGAAAAAACCTCGTATTGGAATGATAGGTTTAGGAAGTATAGCTCAAAAAGCATATTTACCAATCCTTACTAAAGAAACGGATTGGTCATTTGTAGGTGCTTTTTCACCAAGTAAAGATAAACGAAAAATGATTTGCAATCAGTATCGTATTCAAGATTTTAATAGCTTACAAACACTCGCTGCAGAGTGTGATGCTGTTTTCGTACATAGTTCCACTAGCTCACATTTTGAAGTCGTATCTTCTCTATTAACTAAAGGAATAGATGTTTATGTCGATAAACCATTAGCTGCAACTGTTGCTGAAGCTGAAAAATTAGTAGAGTTAAGTGAAAAATCACGAAGAAAGCTTATGGTTGGATTTAATCGCCGCTTTGCTCCTATGTATGTACAAGCAAAACAACAAGCTCAAAACATAGCATCAGTTCGTATAGAAAAACATAGAACAGATAGTATGGGACCTTATTCTTATGATTTTAGAATGTTAGATGATTATTTACATGTAGTTGATACTGCAAGATGGTTAGCTAATGGTGATTTAGATGTGCTGCATGGAACAGTAAATATCAGTAGTGAGAATTACCTTGTTTATGCAGGACATGTTTATAAATCCAAGGAGGGTATACCTTTCTTTACAGACATGCATCGAAAAGCAGGTACTAATCTTGAGAGGCTTGAACTATTAACAGATGGAGCAATTTTAAGTGTTAGGAACATGAATACTTTAGAAATTGCTTCTAATAACAGCCACTCAACTTCATTTTCTCCATCTTGGGATACAACGTTAAAGCAAAGAGGATTTGAAGATGCTGTACAACATTTTATTAATTGTATTCAAAATGATGAGAAACCACTGATTGATGGACTAGAAGGTCTGAAATCTCAATTGTTAGTCAATCAATTATTAAAAGCAGTAGCCAAATAAATAATATCAATTTAATGATATTGGAGCGCTTTCTAACTTTTTACAAAGAGTCTAGCAAAAAAGAGACAAAATTTCTTAGAGTAGAAAATTCGTTCCTTCTTATGGCGAAAATTACTTAGCTTATGAATAAAACTAAACAGATAGTACATTTTTATAATGTAGCCCCTTTGATTGAATCTGCTCAAGTTGTTGGTGAAGCCATACATTCAGAAACAAACTCTGTTAAAAAGGGCTACCAACGGTTTTACAATAAAGTTATCATCGAAAAAAGTTAACACAACAAACATAAAAGTCAGATTAGATGAACATTTCGTGATTGTATCTGTATAAATTAAAAAAACCTCAAATGAACACGAAAGACACTACCGGTTTGGGAGTGTCTTTTTCTTTATTATATATAAATGCTCTTGGTTAATTCAATAGCTATAGAGTGAAGGAAGTTAGAGTTATTAATCTATTTGACCCATTATTAATCTATTTGACCCATTTCTCTCATACAGATTTTTAAATACCCTGTATGAGAATATGGAACATAATGTAGTAACCTTTAATTTAACTCATAGGAATTACATAATGATTATCTTTCAGACTTATCACCAGTATTATTGGTAGTTGTCTTTGAGTCATTCGCGTGTTTAACGCCTTTACTTACATAAGGTTTTGCGCTCTTTTTCTTGTTGGCACTAGTTTTCCAACGATTCCAACCCTTCTTACCCGTTCCCGTACCTGTACCTTTACCTGTTCCAGTTTTAGCCTTAGCTTTACTCATGAAATCACTCCATTAATATTGTATGGTTAGTTTAAACCATTTTACTTGATTATTATCCAAGTATGTTGAAATATACATCAACTAAGGAGATAAGTACAGAGAAAGGCTCAATAAATTTTAAATTGATTTATTTTTTTCACCAAAATACAAAGGGAATCCGATATTGACATAAGACATAAAAAACTGAATATGGGGTACTTTTTGATTAGAAATAATGCTAACAAAGAGAGAACAGAAGGGAAGATCTTTTTAAAAAGTGAAAAAGTTATTTAGTATAGTACAAAAGCTTACATATGCATCTGTACGGTGTAATATCTTAGCTAATGATTTTTTTAAGCGGTTACTGAAATGGACTAAAAATATTCAAAAATTATAGGGATTTGTAGTTTACTTTATGAAGTTAATAGTAATGAATGTTGATTATAGCCTATTGATGGAGATATTAATAAGATCCTAATTGAAAGAATTATGATAAATTAAAAAATCCCCTTACCATTTTGCTCCTTAATAATTTTTAAGAAACCTCTTGCTGATGTTGAAAAATATCTTTTTTTGAACGGATAAAACCACAAGTTAAATTGGAGCGTTCATAATTAACTAAGGGAATTATAATAATTTGACCATTAATAACTCTTTCATCATTAATTACAGTAAATTCAGAGAGGAAACTAATCCCTATCCCTTCGGCTATCGAGTTTTTTATCGTTTCCGTATTAGGAGATTCAAATAAAACCTTAAGGGGTCCATATTGGCGTATTATATCATCTAAAATAGGTTTGGTTATGGTATGTAAAATTAATTTTTGATTTAGTAATTCTTCAGGTGTAATACTTTCTTTGAAAGCAAGAGGAGAATTTTCGCAAACACAAATATACATTCTTCCTTGAAATAATGTATCAAAATGCAATACATTTTTATTTGAATTTCCCCACTTAATCCAAGTCATTTCATCAACCGTGATGAAACCTAGATCATGCTCATTGTTTGAAATTTCCCTAATTACATTCTGATTTTCCTCAATAATAATCTCTGTGTTTGGATATTTTTTATTAAAGGCGGAAATAGCTTTAGGTAAAAAAGTAAGTAAAGTACTCGGGCTAGCAACTATTCTAAGTTCTTTATCGATATTTGTGCTCTGAAATTTTGCTTCTCTTTCTAAGTCTACTAACAAATCGCTAATTTTATATGCTTTTTCTATTATTCTTTTTCCTTGTTCTGTGGGTTTGGTTCCCAATCTTGATCTTTTAAATAAGCTTAATCCAAATTTCTGTTCGAAATTTGATAAAGACTGACTTATAGTAGCTACAGAAACATGAAGGTTATTTGCTGCCTCAGTAATCGAACCTGTTTTTGCCACTTCAATAATATATTCAATTTGTTGTATTTGCATAGCATATTCCCTCCTTTCTTTAGGAAAACCTAAAGTAACCTTAATATATAACTGATATACTCCTATTAAAATTCATTATAGGATAAATTTAGAATATTTCAATAATTATAATTTATCAGCTAAATATACGATTGTGAGGAGGAGAGGTGATTATGGAAAGAGTACACAACGAATAAAGTATGGTGCTGGTAACAGATATTTTAAATGAATTTTTCATAAGAAAGCAATGATTAGAAATGAAATCCCTTACAAATTGATTGGATTTTAAATTTATTTCACTAAGTAATGATGAATAAGAAACTCTACAAAAATACTAAAAAGAGGTGAAACAGATGAGTGGAAAATACCGCTATTTCTTAATGATGATGATTACCTTTATTACAATTATTAATTATGTTGATCGCTCTATAATGGCTTATGCACAGGAGTATATAATAAATGAATATGGATTAAATGCTAAATCATGGGGGCATGTATTAGGTTTTTTGGATACGGATATATTTTTGGCGGTTTTTTTGGAGGACTATTAGCCGATAAAAAAGGTCCTAAATTTGTGTGGATGCTTTCGGCTGTTACTTGGTCTATATTTGCTTTGGGTATGGGGGTTTCAGGGGATATTGGTATTGCCGTTTTTGGAGGTTCTGCACTTGCAGGATTTGCTGTATTTCGAATCTTATTTGGATTAGCAGAAGGACCTGCTCTTGTGGGCAATGCCCGGACGTTGGCAAATTGGGCACCTGTAAAAGAAAGAGCATTTTTGAATGGAATAGGTATATTAGGAGTCCCATTTGGAGCTTTAATTACGGCCCCAATTGCCGTATTTTTAATTTCTACAGTAGGTTGGAAAATGATGTTTGTCGTATTGGGAGCGATTGGTATAATTTGGGCGATTATATGGCGCAAAATATTTACAGATTATCCTGAAGATCATCCCCTTGTTTCAAAAGAAGAACTAGAAGTAATTCGTTATTCTAATGACATAAAAAAGAATGAAGGTGGAGATAAGACCATTTCCCCCTGGTATCATTTTTTAAAAAGTCCAACATTAATGTTAAATTCGATTGCTCACTTTTGTGCGAACTACATCAATTTTTTAATTTTAACCTGGGCTCCAAAATACCTGCAGGACGTCTTCAATTACGATTTAAAAGCGTTAGGTTATCTAGGGATGATTCCTTGGGCATTAGCCTGTATTACTGTTCTACTGGGACCAAAAATCTCAGATATTCTATTTAAAAGGACGAACAACTTGTGGATAGCAAGATCGGGACTATGCATGATTTCATTTATCCTAACAGGTTTGTTCTTTACACTCATTCTTACTGTTAATTCTCCATTAGTCATTTTACTCTTAATGTCATTGGGGACTGGTTCTTCATTTTTAGGTGGTGCTTTGTTTTGGGTAGTCATTCAGGACACTGCACCTACAAGAGTTGGAGCATATACAGGGGTTAACCATTTCATAATTAACGCAGCTGCTATAGTCGCTCCGACCTTAACTGGTTATCTTGTCATGACTAATGGTTATCCAGCGATGTTTATTGCAGCAGTAGTGGTTTGCTTAATTGGATTCATCCTGATGATTTTTGTTAAACCAGGAATAAAAAATAATCAATCAGAAGTCATAGTAAATAATGCTCGTATGTAAATATTGCTCGTATAATTGAAAACTATTCGATTCAAATTGCTAATGTTACTTAAAATTTAAAAGTGTAAAAAATATATGTTTTGATTTAGGTAATCTTGAACGCTTCACTCTTTCTTTAGGAAAAATTGAAGTAACCTTAAAATTTAAGTGATTTACACTTAAAATCACCTAAGATAGAATAAATTTAGAATATTCAGATAAATATAAAAGCCACCAAAATTAAAATGGAAAAGGGGAAGAGACATGGATTTTAGATTAACTGATGAGCAAAGAATGGTACAAGAAACAGTTCGAGATTTTGTTGAAAAAGAATTAGCGCCACTCGAAAATCAAGTGTTAAGAAATGAACGTGAAGGTAAACCTGGAATTACTAGGGAGGAATTACGTAAACTTCAATTAAAAGCTAAGGACATAGGTTTTTGGGGAATTAACTCTCCAGAGGAATATGGAGGAGCCGACTTGGGTCCTGTAATGAGTAGTTTAATACAAATGGAATTAGGTAGAACGATTGTTCCTTTTGATTTTGGAGGACATGCACCAAATCTTTTATATATAGCACTTAATGAAGAACAAAAAAAGAAGTATTTATTGCCAGTTGTTGATGGAGAGAAAATTGCTTGCTTTGCATTGACAGAATCAAGTTCTGGTTCAGATGCTTCAAATATGGAAACAACTGCTGTGAAACAAGGAAATGAGTGGATTATTAATGGGGAAAAGATATTTATTACTCATGGTAGTGAATCAGACTTTGCCATCGTATTTGCAGTAACAGATAGACAGAAAGGTATGAATGGGGGAATCACTTGTTTCCTAGTTGACCGCGAACTGGGGTACCGTTCTGAGCCAATTCCGGTGATGTCTGGAAGTCATCATGAACCTGCAACGCTAGTTTTTGATAATGTACGTGTTCCTGAAGAAAATGTTATTGGAGAAGTGGGAGATGGCTTTAAATATGCAATGGTGTTCATTAACCATAATCGTGGATGGGTTATTCCTTCTTGGGCTATTGGTGGTGCTGAACGTTTATTAAATATGGCAATAGAATGGGCAAATAATCGTGTTTCATTCGGAGAGCCACTTGCTGAACGTCAAGCAATTCAATGGATGATCGCTGATTCTGCTACCGAAATTGAAGCAGCAAAATGGATTTTTCTCCGTTCTGCGTGGATGGCTGAACAAGAAGGATCATGGAAAACTGGGCAAGATAGCATTCAATTCCGCCATCAGTCCTCAATCTCAAAGTTATATTCGACTAATATGATAAGTCGAGTAGTTGACCGCGTTTTACAAATTCATGGAGGTTTAGGTTATACAAAAGAATCGCCTGTAGAGCGCTGGTATCGTGAGGTAAGAATTTGGCGTATTTTTGAAGGTTCAGATGAAATGCTCCGCCGTTCAATCGCTACTAATTTACTGAAAGAAAAAGTAAAAGTCGGTGAATTGATGAAAGCAGGTAGTGAATTTGTTTTGAATTAACTCTATTTTTAGAAAAAGATCCGAAAATTAGTAAGCGTTTACATTTAAGAGAGTAATAAAATTTATTGAAATAAAATCCTAAATGAGAGTGAGTTGAAATACAAGATATACCTTTAGTCTACTTCCTCTTCAAGGTGGGTGGTGTGAACATAAGTGTCAGACTGTCTTTCAATTATTGCTTCATACTAAGCAGTAAGATACTATATCAGTATTTTTTGGAGAGGGCATCCCCTAATGAAATGCCCTCTTAGTTTCAAATCGAATAGTTAAGGTATATATCATTAATTTTTTTAGGGGGAGGTATGAAATGGGTACAGATTTTGATCTAATTGTCCCAGAATACTATAACATTGCTTGGGACATTGATGGCTATGCTGATGGGGAGCCCCAAGTAGCTATTTATTGGGAAGATGCAATAGGAATCACAAAGACCTTAACCTACCAAGAGCTCCGCCATTTATCAAATAAATTTGCTAATGTCTTAAAAAACATTGGTTTAACAAAAGGGGATAAGATTTTAATTGTCCTTCCAAGAATTCCTGAGACATATATTGCTTATATTGCTGCTTTAAAGTTAGGGTTAGTTATATCTCCCGGTTCAGATATGCTTATGCCTAAGGATCTTTTATATAGAATTAATCAATCACAAGCTAAAGCAATCATTTGTTATCATACCTTAACAGATCGGGTCCATAAAATTAGTTCAGAAACGGTGAGCCTTAGATATTATCTCACGGTTGGCGGCGAAGTGGAAGGATGGCAAAACTACGAGAATTTAATCAAAGGAATGCCATCAAAATTTGACCCTGTTGCAACCCGTTCTGATGATAGCGCTTTCCTTTGCTATACATCTGGTGCGACGGGGAATCCAAAGGGAGTAATACATGATCATGGATGGGTTTATGCACATCGAGCGTTATCCGTAAAAATTGGGTTTAACTGTGGACCGGATACTCTGATTTGGAGCACTGTTAGTCCAGCATGGATAAAGTGGGTACACAATGCCTTTATTAACACGTTAGGGTCTGGTGCTACAGGATTAGCTTATAACGGTCATCTTGATGGGGAGAAATATTTACAAATGATAGAAAAATACAATGTAAACTTTTTATGTGCTACCGCAACTGAATATCGCAAAATTTCTAATGTCGATCAATTAGATCGTTTTAAAATTTCTAGTCTAAAAAATGCTTTAAGTGCAGGGGAACCTCTTAATAACCAAGTTATCGATAAGTTTAAGAGACACTTCAACGTGAAGGTTGGAGATGGTTATGGACAAACAGAAAACACTCTACTAATTACATCATTAAATGACATGAATGTAAAACCAGGGTCACTAGGAAGATCAACTCTGGGTGATCTGGTAAGAGTTAATGATGATAATGGGAATCCATTACCATTTGGGGAAGTGGGAGTGATTGCAGTACACCGAAGTGTTCGAGGTTTATTCAAAGAGTATCATAATGATCCGGAACGCACGAAATCAGTATTCCATGGTGATTGGTATATGACTGGTGATCTTGCGAAGATGGATCAAGACGGATATTTTTGGTTTGAAGGTCGTTCAGATGATCTCATAATAAGCTCTGGCTACACCATTGGACCATCTGAAATAGAAGAGGCTCTGCTAAGTTATGAAAATGTGAAAGAATGTGCTGTTGTACCAAGTCCTGATGCAGTTAGAGGAGCCGTTGTAAAAGCTTTTGTTGTCATAGATAAAAAAGTTATACCGTCAGATAACCTAGTAAAGGAATTACAGAATTATGTAAAAACAATTACAGCTCCTTATAAATATCCAAGAGAAATTGAATTTGTTTCAGAACTACCCAAAACCGTCTCAGGTAAGATTCAAAGAGGGAAATTACGTCAGTTAGAAAAACAAAGAAAACAAATAGAAAACATAAAAACTCAAACTGTCCCTAAGGATGAATAATATTATGAATTAATAATTCTAATAATAATGATGATGATAGTGAATGTTGTTTCCGTAGTCGTAGCATATATTAACATAATTTTTTAAACAGTAATGAGCTCGCTAATGTCAAGGGGGAGCTGAGGTGCTTCACATAGACCATGCGTTACTATAAATTGGACAGACCGGTAGAGTGGACACATCTAGTTTAATAATCACCTTGTATTTTAATGAGTAATCTAAAACCAAGTCTTGAAGAGATTAAAAGGCCTAGTATTACCTCCTGAATATCGAAAAGTAAATATAAGTATTCCTCCTTTTTATTGGAGAGAAGGTAAAATAATGATGAACTGCCCTAAATCAAGCTTTTGATTTGTGTAATTGTTGGTATGTGATTTTTCATTGAGTAACAGGCACGGTTAAAAAGCACCTAATGACCTTAATACAGATATAACGACAACGAGAATCAATCCAATAAATTACCTTAAGTTGCAGTCTACATTAATTAACCTCATAAGAATTGAAAAGACACAGCCTGATTGAGGAGTGTCTTTTTCTTCACATTTTATTTGAATATTTTAAAAAGGTTTTGAGTTTTGTCACCGTTATTATTGCTGACATTTTGAATCATTCGAGTGTTTAACGTCTAACTACATATGTTATGTTGATCGTTCGGTTTTTTTACCTTTCTTGCCCGTACGTTTATCCGGTCTTAGCCTTAGCTTTATTTATGATATCACTTCATTAATATTGTATGATATTTTAAAGAATATTCTTGACTAAAATCAAATTAGGTTGAAAACTCACTAACTATCTAGATAAGTACAGGTTACTTCATTATTATAGATCTCGATTTTGTTAACCAGATGCTTATCCCTATTTTTTTACATATAGTTAAGTAATGCATAAGGGTTAATAATACAGCACCTGTATTCATGCCTAAGATGATGCCTCCCATGTTAAGAGAGGCTTGGGAGCCGAGAATATACATCATCACAAAGGCGACGATATGTGACCACACAGTATGGAAAAAAGCCTCTTTAACTAAGCCTAAGCCAATAAGATAGGCTTGCATCGGAATAACAAAAAAGTGAAAAAGAAAATAAGGACATAATAATTTTAAATAATAAGCAGCTGAAGTGGAGGAAAAAAAGAGTGAGGTCAAAGGTTCCGCAAAGAGATAAATAAAGACCACTGCAGGAACCCCATACAAGATTGTAAAAGACATCGATTTTTGTAATAAAACTCTCAATTTTTCCTCATCCTGTCTCTTGTAAGCATTCGATACATTAGGGATAAGCATTATCATTAGTGAATGAGCAATAAAAGCAGGGAAGAAGCCGATAGTCATCGCAACTCCTGTGAGCATCCCAAAATGTTCAGTAGCCATTACCGCGCCGAATCCTGCTGAGAGAAGGGCAGCATGAATCAGAAAAGGTTGAATCGCATTTGTTATTGCGTGAAAGATTCTTAGTCCCATAGTAGGTAGTGAAACCTCCAGCAACTTTTGACGTGCATATCTACCAGAGGTACGCGAGTTTGTACCACGCTTCATAATACGCATTTGAAGAATCAATAGGCTAATCAGGTATAAGAAGACGAGGAACTCACTGCCTATTAAAACAAAGAAGGCCATCAGCAGGGACTTTTCCTGGTTAAAATTAAATAAGGTAAAGATGAAGAACAGCAAGCCAAATTGAATAATATCTTTTAAAAAGTTGGAAAATGCAATCTTTCCCATCTGCTGAACGCCCATAAAATATCCTCTTGCAATCGACGAAAAGGCGACTATAGGGATTAAGGTAATAAGCAGCCATTTTATATATGGGTGGTATCTGTCCATTATGGATGAAAAGGTAAGAATAAAAGGCATGACGACACACATAACCAGCACTACAACCATAGCCATTTTAAGTGCATGTATCACAAGATTATAATGCAATGTGTGTTTATTTTCTGCCACGAATTTTGAAATGGAAATATGTAATTCAAGACTGGCAATCACATATATCAAAAAGAAAATCGGCAATATAGACATATAGAGCCCCATGCCTTCTTCTTGTAATTCCCTGGCTAGGATCATGTTCACTAAAAATTCGATACATTCACCAAAAAACGCTGCGACAATCAAAATGAGCGTTCCTTTATAGAAAGATTTCATGTTGGCACACTCCTAACAAAGGTGTTTGTATAAGATATGAGACATGCCATGGAATATTCATAAGGAAGGACATAAAGCGGAGGTACTTATTGACTTATCATGGTTTTACTAAAAAAATATAGATTAAGAATATAAGTTTTTTAAGAACTACCTTAATGGAAAGTGAGCATAGTTTAACCTTCACATTAATCTTTTCATACTAATATTTTTCCCCTTAAATCGTTCAGAAAAAAGTACGGAAATAAAAATAACAAAACCCTGTTGGATTTTGCTAAGAATTTTCATTTTTATCGTTGATAATCCTCTTTGTTTTATTTGGGGCACATTGATTTAATCCATAGATTTTTCTTTTCAGCTAATGGCACATTATCGTATGGTGAGCGTATAGATAGATGTTACTTTAGAATAAAGTTTGATCATTTTCAGGGTTTAAGTACGACGAATACTCTCCGTTATATAGGAAGTTACCTTTATGCACTATGCAATAGTTTATTTAAATTGATTTTGTCATCGTGATATTCGTAATTTCATAGCCCGACTTTTCATATAATCCACGTGCAATTTTGTTATGGCCAAAAACGTGAAGTGAAATCTTCTTCATTCCTAATTCTTTAGCGATAATTTCAATTTCTTTCATTGCATTCTTACCATATCCCAGCCCTTGATATTGCTCAAAGATAATAAAATCATAAATAAAGCCTTCGTCATTATTTTTAGGTGATTTTTGTGCAATCCAAATCGTTCCGACTATGTGTTGGTCGTGAAAGATAGAGAATATATAATTAAACTCGGATTTTTCACCTTTTGGTAAAAGTTGAGTAAATTCTTTCCTAGAAAGATCCATTGCTTCATCTTCACTCCAATTTCCAGAAGCAACTTTGTCTTTTGCATAGTCATCAATTGCATGAATAATATATTGCTTAAAATCCTCTTGTTTAATAGGTTTTAATGTAACCATTTAATTCCCTCCTAATATATTGATAATTCTTCTATTAAACATAATATATTTTAAAAAAACTATCGCATACCTGTTAGCTTAATAATGTTAATTCCTCTTTTTTTATAAATGATGAGACTTTATCCAAAAGCCACAATAGACGCTTAGAGAACATAGTTTTTTTAAAAATTAATTCTAATTCAAGTCATCGCATATTTTGCGGAAAAACCAAAGCTTTATCTATATTTGCTGATTATTTCATTCTCATGATGTCCACTCTTAAAGTGACCTTTGTTTTATTATTAAAAGTTTTGGCTAAACCAGATGAACTTAGTTAAAAAAATTTAGTGATTTTTCAATTTTCCACTAGATTAGAAATGCCGGATAAATAGTAAAGGCCTTCTACTAGAGGATATATTCACTTTGTAATTCAGCCTATATTTTGCTATTCTGTATTCAGAGGAGATGATCAAAATGAAATTTACATCTATTAGTAAGTCAGACATTGATGAATTATGCATTGCGTTTGAAAGTTGTTTAACACAACATGATATTACATTCAAATATGTAGATATGACAGAAGATAACGGAATAATCTCGTTTATTTTTTGCAATGATCCGGAAAAGGCTAGATCAGTCGATTTAGAAGGCAAACAGTTTATTGGATTAGAAACAGATTACATAGCCAAGGAAATTTTGGAGCCAATCCTACCTCGGTTAAAAGAATATGCAAAAAAATAAAATCATCGTTTAAGATGATTTTATTTTTTTGATTAATTACATATTTGTTATCCTAAATTAAAAGTCTGCTGTTATTTTTGAGGGTGAAATGGTAAAGGGATTCCGTTTTAATGCAAAGTCTACAATTGCTGGAAGCAAACGAATTTTCAACTTTTAGTAAACGAGTTAAACCTTTAGCTACTGATTTGAAGTTTTTTTATCTGAAACTAAGAGTTTGTTTCTTTTGGACAATACAATACTATTAGCCTTGTTGCTTTACTGACTCGATAAGGCTAGCTGTTTCCGAACATCCATTGACTCTTACAAATTAAATTGGAATCTTACACTAAGTCCCCATTTAAAATCAAAATGGGGACTTAGTGTAGCTAACAATTATTATTTGATACATATGAATTTAGTTAAAGAACACGAACTGCTTTTACAAAGCGAGGTTCCCAGTAAGAACTGTTAATGTTTGCATAAGATACACCTTTAGATGTTGAAGCATTAAGCATTTGACCGTTACCGGCATAAATTCCTACGTGATTAATTACTCCATCATTATTGGTATCAAAAAATACTAAATCTCCTTTTTGCAGGGTGTTCGAAGATACAAGTTTCCCAACCTGGGATTGAGCCGATGAAGTTCGTGGTAAGGAAATACCTACAGCTTGGAATGCTTTCAATGTGAATGAAGAGCAATCAAATATATCTGTACGTGATGTGCTTGCACCATAAACATACCTAGCCCCTAAATATTTCGCACCAGCAGCTAATATTTTATCAGCTTGTGCTGAATTAGTTGATATGGACTCTTTTTTAGCTACAGATGATGTAGCTTTTCCAGAAAGTTTAATAGACTGACCAATATGAAGAGTATTTGCATTTGAAATGCTTGGATTTAAAGAAAGTAAAGAATTTACAGTTGTATTATGTGCTTTAGCAATTTTGTCTAGGGTGTCACCTGATTTGACTGTATAGGTTTTACTTGAACTACTTTTGCTAGCCGTTGAACTAGATGTAGAGGCTTGTCCAGATACACGGATAGATTGGCCAATACGAATACGATCTGAATTAGAAATATTAGGATTTAATTTAATTAATGCACTAAGAGATAGATTATATCTTTTAGCAATTGTAGATAAAGAATCCCCAAGTTTAACCACATATTTTTCTGTTGTATTAGTAGTGTTATTCGTATATTTGTTGAATTCATTAATCTTTAAAACTTGACCTGGAAAAATAAGATTACTAGTCAAATTGTTTTTAGATTTTAATTTTTGGACAGTCGTATTATGTGTTTTAGCAATTTTGTCTAGGGTGTCACCTGATTTGACTTTATAGGTATCACTTGAACTACCTTTGCTAGCCGTTGAACTAGATGTAGGGGCTTGTCCAGATACACGGATAGATTGTCCAATATGAATACGATCTGAATTAGAAATCTCAGGGTTTAATTTAATCAATGTACTAAGAGAAAGATTATATCTTTTAGCAATTGTAGATAAAGAATCCCCAAGTTTAACTACATATTTTTCCTTTGTATCTGTACTTTTATTATAGTTGAATTCATTAATCTTTAAAACTTGACCTGGCAAAATAAGATTACTAGTCAAATTGTTTTCAGATTTTAATTTTTGGACAGTTGTATTATGCGCTTTAGAAATTTCGTCTAGGGTGTCACCCGATTTAACTTGATAAGAACTTGCATAAGCAGAAGTGCTGGCAAATAGGGTACCTATAATAGTTCCCGCGAGAATAAAAGAGTTTTTCGAATTCTTCATATAGGAAAGTTCCTCCTGATGTGGTAAAAAAATATTTAACCTTTATATTATAGGGCTATGAAATATATAAAAACCATGACAAATAGAATAAAAAAGTGTTTCTAAGATTACAAAATAATTTCTAATGTTACAGTTTCGTTGCTAGATGTCGTGTTTTAGGACAATTGGTGTGTATCAATGATAGTTATCTATAGGTTTCTTCTATTGATAATATAGTAATTTTCGGTAGAGATAGATCCTGTTGAAGGGTTTTAGAAAGAAAGTTGATAATAATACCTTTTAAAAAGAGGTATAAAGCATAGAGAATATAAAATCTGAGGGGAACTAGTAAGGTGGTTTGGATGCTCAAAAAAGAGGGAGATGGAACAATGAAGAAATTACTTACTGGTTTGGTAGTATTCACAATGGTCCTGGGGATAACTTTTTCAACCACCTCTGCATCTGATGGGATTTCACTATTCGCAAAGCTGGGATAGAAACTCTATTTTGCGGAAGGACACTCATGGGGTGAAAGTCTCTTGTTATTCGAGGAAGGAAAAGATCTGCAGATTTAATCTTGCATGGACAGTCATGTTATACGCCGTAGTTATGTATTTCGTTTATGGATAAAAAGAATTTGGCGAAGAGAATTTATAGTCGCTCAGTAATGACTGCAGCAAAGGACAATCTTTCAGACACCTGGGTTACCATAGTAAAGGTAGTATGAATCATCGGTTCTCATTTTAACCACAAATTTCCTGCTTTTAAAGCAGGTAAGGAAAAAAGAAGTTGTTTAATAGTTGTTTAGTGTAAAAATACTCTGGAAATGAGATATCTCCAGAGTATTTTTTCTTTATGTAAATACTCTCGCGTTGATTTTATGTAATGCCCAGTATGAAAAGCAATCTTATTTAACAAAGATTGCTTTTCATTACTTTACTTTCTTCTCTAGATAATCTGGACAAGATTAAATGACCATTTTTTTACCAGAATTTAATTCCACTTCCTGTTGAGGTGTATTTACTTGCTTGTTTTTCTTCACCTTAAAGTGATAAACAGCATAACAACCAAGGAAGAACGATCCGCCGCAATAAAGGGCCATCCGCTGTTCAGGAACAAATGCTAGACTAATCATGACGATGCAGTTTGCTATTAAGGCAAGAATGGGAATGAATGGATATAGTGGTACTTTGAATTTTAAATTTTCTACCTTTCCACCCTTACGGATATATGATCTTCTAAAAGCAAGAAGAGAGGCCGCAATGGCAATCCAGCCAATTTGTGCTCCTAATCCTGCAAGGGAGAGAAGAAAAACAAACACTGTTTTTGCAGCTACTACACTTGAAAGTAAAGACAACCCGGCTATTGCAAGAGTGATAAGTAATGCATTTAGTGGAATTCCTCTCTTATTTACCATACCGAGCTTTGGACTTGCCATTCCTTCTCTAGAAAGCGAGTACAGCATTCGTGTCGCCGCATAAAGGCCGGAGTTTGCAACTGACAACAAAGCCGTGAGAATGATAAAGTTCATAATGTCCGCCGCATAAGGCACTCCTATGCTATCTAGTACAACAACGAATGGACTTTCAGCGATTCCTGCTTTTTCCCTTGGAATCAATGCTGAGAGTACAGAGACTGAAAGCACAAAGAAGAAAAGAGTTCGCCAAACTGTTTGTTTGATAGATTTAGGTATGACCTTTTCTGGGTTTTCACTTTCTCCTGCTGCAATTCCGATTAACTCTGTGCCCTGGAATGAAAAGTTCACTGTAATCATTGTTATAAGTAGGGCCGATATCCCATTCGGAAAGAGGCCTTCACTGAAAAAGTTGGAGAAAAACGGTGCCTCCTGTCCGCCTTTCATATCAATAATACCAAACATAGCAGCACCGCCAACTACGATAAACAGTATAATGGCCAATACTTTAATGCTTGAAAACACAAACTCCGATTCGCCAAATGCCTTTGCTGATAAAGCGTTTAGTAAAAAGATGAGAAAAGCAAAGATTGCACACCACATCCAAACGGGTGATTCAGGAAACCATCTTTGCATAAGTTGTCCCGCTGCCAAAAACTCTAAGGCAACTGTAACTGCCCACCCTAACCAGTATAGCCATCCAATGGCAAAGCCGGTTCCAGGACCAATGAATTTTGTCGCATATGTCTGAAACGAACCGGAAACAGGCATGGCAACCGATAGTTCACCGAGACAAAGCATCGTTAAATACATGATAAAACCGCCAACTATGTAAGAGAGAATAGCACCGATGGCCCCTGCTTCATGAATGGTGTAGCCTGAACCAATGAAAAAGCCTGTACCAATACATCCCCCTATTGAAATCATAAATAAATGTCTTGCTTTCATGCTCCGTTTTAATTCATTTGGTTGATTATCTACTGTTTTCATTGAAAAACTCCTTTACCTGATGGGTGCAAACGGTTTCATTTATGTTAGGACGTTTTTAGGGAATTAATGTTTCTCCATTAACAAGTTTTATGCTTTGATTTCAATCTTAGGTGATATTATCCCTTGAATAAGAGATTGCTTCTGCATGTAGAGAAACAGGAGTTAACATAGGTACCAATGCAAAAATAATTTCGATGACGTCGCTTAAGAAAGACAAAGAAGCCAAACGTCTGGAAACTATGGATATAAATTGATTCATGTGGGCCATCCGTCAATGGGGAAGAAGCCCGCAGATGACAATATGGGCTTTTTTCAATGGACCATCTTTTTGAAAATTTGAGATTAATAAAATCGCTCTATATTTCTATCAATAACAGTTATCTCAAAAAAAGTTCGACTATTTAACATCAGCCAGTAAATTAGGAGTGATAAGGTGATCGTCCGCTCCATAAAGTAATTTTTCTCCAAGCAAAGAGCCCATTAATGCGACAGCAACTTCAGCTGTTTTATTATGCTCGTCCAAAATTGGATTTATCTCTACAAACTCTGCGGATGTAATGATATTGGCTTCAGCTAGCATTTCCATTGCAAGATGGCTCTCACGGTAACTAATACCTCCCATGACAGGCGTTCCTACTCCCGGTGCATCGTCTGGATCAAGACCATCAAGGTCAAGGGATAAATGAACAAGATCTGTATGTTCTTTAAGATAGGCAATCGATTCATCCATTACTCTTGTCATTCCTAATCTATCAATCTCATGCATTGTATATACTTTAATACCCTTTTCTCTAATTAACTCTTTCTCACCTTGGTCCAAGGAACGGGCACCAATAATAACAATATTCTCTGGTTTGATTTTTGGTGTATATCCACCAATGTTAGTCAGTGCAGGGTGGCCAAGTCCCAAACTTACTGCTAGAGACATACCATGTATATTTCCTGAAGGAGAAGTTTCGGCTGTGTTTAAATCGCCATGCGCATCATACCAAATTACCCCTAAGTTCTCAGATTGCTGTGCTAAACCTGATAATGTTCCGATAGCTATACTATGATCTCCACCTAAAACTAAAGGAAATCGATTTAATTGAGTGACTTCAGCAACTTTTTGACTTAATTTTTCATTGCCTTCTGCTACATCCTGTAAATTCTTTAAATTAGTATCTGCATCACTTTGTGCTCTCTCTCGTATCTCTACTTTAATATCACCTTCATCATGGACAGTATAGCCAATGTTTTCAAGTCTTTCACTCAAACCTGCATATCTGATAGCACTTGGACCCATATCTACTCCTCTTCTAGTTTGACCAAGATCCATTGGAACACCAATAATTGAAATTTCTTTCTTCATGTATAATTCTCCCCCTTCAATTTTTCTTCCCTAGTATAAGGGTAAAAGGATAGATGACTCAACTCGACATTTTTTTGAATATTTATACGATTGAGAATAGAGAGAAAGGCATGGTAAAAAACACCTATTGACAATCCGTGAAGCATGCAAAACCTTTTCTAACGAGGTTATATGTTATGTTTAAATACAGTGTTTTAAATTAGTACATAATCACGATGCTTACAGAGCTGCAAACCTCATTAATGAGAGGGGGCAGTTCTTTCAAATTAGACTTCCTAGTGAAGAGATGATTGATTTCTGGAGTAATAAATACCTTGAGCAAATCAATATACAAGCAGGAATTAGAGCAGTTACTAATATAAACCAAGGAAGGATTTTATATCTTCATATTGAATATATTAGGTAGACAGTTTTTTTCAGCATAAGAAAAATTTCTAATAGTATATTATTCTGATTTTTATTTCACATAGTTAAAATAATCATATTTCACTACATATATATCATCTAAAACATTGAGTGTTTTTGTATATCGATTTAGGTATTGTCTAGGAGGTATTTATGCAGAAAAGTAATAATAAACACAGTGAAACAATGGATCGTAGCGAAGCGAATGATAGTATTGAGTATCTATCGAATCGTTGGTCAAGTAAAATTAATAATTTTTTGGTACTCTGCATTTATGAACAAAACAATCAATATCATGATTTCAATAAGGTATTCAAATCACATAAGCTGGAGGGTTCGACAGGTTTTCTAACGTTTAAAGATGGATTAAATAATAAAAGCTTTGTTATTTGGGAGAATGCATATAAAGAAAATGAAGAGCTGTTTGCCAAGTTGAGGCTAACGGCGAGAAACGAAACGATATCACAAATAGCTCAAAATGTTGTGTTTTACCTTTTATGTGAATATGAAAGAATTTCTTCTAAAAGTCATGCTATTTTAAAAGAAAAACAGTTAATAGAAGATTCAATATATCAAATGGAGAAAATTTTGAAAAAGGATACATTTTTGGCTGAAAAACCTGTTTGGGATGAATTCAATAGCTGGTTTAGACTTCAAATAAAAGAATGTATCCTTGAAGAAATAGCCATATCAATTGGCTTTAATGAAATGGAAAGACTTGATGTTCAAGAATTGAATAAATTATTTTATCATTTTCTCACTAAAAATTTTGCTGAAAACAAAGAATTTGTTTCGAAAATAACATATATAGTAAATGGGTATACCCAAGAGTGGGTTGATAAAATTATTTTTGAATTTAATTTAGAAACCAGTACGATTGAAAAAATAGAAAATCTTCTTTGTTTTAAAAAAGATTCTTTTCAAACATCAGATTTATTATTATCCACAATAAGAGATTTTTCTTTCAACTTAACTATTCAAGACCATTTGCTTGTGATGAATAGCGCCCCGTACCAATCAGTTAGAGACGCAATCTATAAAAAAAATTTCGGAAATGATGGGGATATCCCTTGGCCTGCAACACCTATTCAAAAAGGTAATACAGAAGGTTTTATACAAATTATCCCTATAGAGTACGATCACACATCAATTATTGAGCATGCAATTGTTAAAGAAGCATGGAACCGAGTACAATTATTGTCTGATGTGGATGTGGATGTTTTTGATGCACTTTGCAGCCTTTTTTTATCCAAGGCAAGGCATAATGAAGAAATAGTAGAAATCTATTTGAATGACCTACTATCAATTAGAGGGTTAAAGCCTAAACTTGGAGGAGACGGGCGTCGAGGTGGATATGAAGCAAGACAACGCGAACAAATTTTGAAATCGCTTACAAATATTCAGAGCATATGGATTAACATTAACAAAGCTGTCATCTATGAAAAAGGTAAACCTGTTCAGACAACACTCCAGGGGCGGACGTTCATTTTTAAAGATTATATGGGAGAAGAATATGGTATTTCAGAAGAAACATGTAGAAAAAAGATAACGTTTACAATTGATAAAGTGTTTGCTAAGTATCTAAATGGTTCTGCAAGGCAAGTTGCTCTTCTTTCAATTAAGGCATTGCAATATAATCCTTATAGACAAATTTGGGAGAAAAGACTTACAAGGTATTTAAGCTGGCGTTGGAGGACTCAAGCTAGAAAAGGAGACTTTTTACAGCCAAATAAAACAAGTACACTATTGGAATCAATCGGCGAAAAAATGAATAATCGCACACCTTCTCGTACTAGAGAGCGGTTTGAAAAAGCTTTGGATACATTACTAGAAGATGGTGTCATTGCGTCATGGCATTATGAAAAATGGGATGAATCTATTGCGGATTATAAAGGATGGGCAAGTATTTGGTTGAATTCTATGATTTTAATTGAGCCACCGGAGATTATTAAGGACCAATATCGTTCAATTGAAAAAAAACAAAAAGTTCGAAGTGATATTCGGCATTCACAACAGGAATCTAATAGTCAAAAGAGAAGTGAAAATATTGGTGAGCAAATAAGAATCACTAGAAAAATTCTTAATCTTTCTTTATATCAATTAGCAGAAGAACTAGAAATATCTGCTCCTTACGTGAGTAACATTGAGAGAGGAATCAAAAGGCCATCACATAAAATTCGAACGAAAATGATAAAATGGCTGGAAAAACAGGAACATAAAAATAAATCATAGCATTATACTAAACCTCTTCATCTATATGGAAGAGGTTTCAGACTGTAGACAAACTCGATGAAAATCGAGTTTGTCTACAGTTTTTTTGAGGGGTTGTAAAAATTCGAACGTTGATTGGAACGTAGGGCACTCGCTTTCCGCGGGCGGTCAGGGAGCCTCCTCGGCGCCTTGTGGGGTCTCCCTTGGACACGCTTTTCCCGCAGGAGTCTCGCACCTTCCGTTCCAATCAACTTTGTTCTAACAATTAGATATAACCACTTTTGTCTACAGTCTTTTTTGTTTTAATATAGGAGTATTAAAACTTGAGGTGATGACGATGCTTTCGAAACATAATTCTATTCAGCGAGATCAACTTGAAATGATTACTTCGGATCAACTGGAGCCCGTGAACCATTTAGTTCGTAAAATTGAGGGGGCCATTGACTTCACTTTCATTTATGACTTGGTGAAAGATATGTATTCAGAGATAGGGCGCCCAAGTATTGATCCAGTTATAGTTAAATTTGACATTCATTCAATATACCTTCGGTATTCGTTCGATGCGTAAAACGATTGAAGAAATTGAAACGAATATGGCTTACCGTTGTTTTTTAGGTTACGGTTTCCATGATAAAGTACCTCACTTCTCAACGCCCGGGAAAAATTATGAGCGTCGCTTTAAAGATACAGACCTGTTTGAACAGATTTTTTATCGTATCTTAATGACAGCTTCAGAAAGAAAAGTTAATAAGTGCAGAGCACGGACGCCTTCAAGAAGAAATAAATCAAGATCGTGAAAACAAGGGAAAGAAGCCTTTTCCACCGGATAAATTTGATAAAGAAGAAACCAAAGAAATTAAAGAAAGTACAACTGACCCTGAGAGTGGCTACTATGTAAAAGATGAACGAACAAAACAGTTTGCCTATTCATTTCATGCGGCTGCGGACCGCAACGGTTTTGTGCTGGGGACGATTGTAACACCGGGAAATACGCATGATAGTCATATCTTAGAGCCTCTTGTTGAACAAGTGATTGAGAAAGTTGGAAAACCTGAAGCTGTTGCCGCAGATGCAGCTTACAAAACACCAGCTATTACAAGCTACCTTTTTGGGAAAGAAATCACACCAGCTTTACCCTATACACGTCCACGAACAAAAGAAGGGTTCTTTCGCAAGCATGACTATGTTTACGATGAACATTTTGATAGTTACCTCTGCCCATCGGGCGAGATTTTAAAGTACTCAACAACAAATAAAGAGGGCTATCGCGAGTACAAATCACCCAAACACACTTGTGCGACATGCTCATTTTTATCACAGTGTACAGTAAGCAAAGACCATCAAAAAGTGGTGACACGCCATATCTGGCAAAATTATATGGAAGAAGCAGATCATCTGCGTCATCACAAGGATGTAAAACCTATATATGCGAAACGTAAAGAAACAATAGAGCGTGTATTCGCAGATGCAAAAGAAAAGCATGGTATGCGTTGGACTACTTTAAGGGGACTTAAAAAATTGTCGATGCAGGCGATGCTTACTTTCGCTGCCATGAATTTAAAGAAGATAGCCAATTGGACATGGCAAGGTCCAAGAATGGCTTAATAAAGTGGGCTCGTAGAGGCCCAATCTCTTAATCTTGAGCAAAATTCAAAGGGAAATTCAAAAGGGGTCCGGAATTAAAGCATTCCGAACCCCTTTTGTCTACAAACTGAAACCTCTTCATCTATATGGAAGAGGTTTTTTCGTTATTAAATGTGAATGTTTCTTCAAGATTCATGAATTCTTGATAAGGAAAAATCCTGAATGTATTTTTCATATTTTGTTATACTTTTTAATTTTAAGAAATTTCCCATATATGGTTTTCTGAAAAATAGTTCGGCGCTTATCTTGTTCCAATGTCGGGGTTATCGGTGCGTAAAGTCGGGGTAATCGAGAACATTTATTTTTAATAGGATTCTCGAAAACCTTGTCGCATATAGTTTTTTGCTGACCTTTTTTAATTATTAACACCCTAATGTTTAAATGAATTTAACAAATGTGATTTTTAAGAATTTTATTGCCTTCCATGTAAGATTACAACAAAGATATTTTCTGTATATGTGGGGGGGAAGATTTTTGACAAAAGATAATAAGTTAAATAATTCTTATGAAACTCTTGAGCCATTATTTAATCCAAAATCTGTCGCAATCCTAGGTGCTTCTGAGAGTAAATACAAAATCGGATATTTACAAGTTAAAGCTCTTTTAGATGGCCAGTTTAGTGGAGAGATATATCCAATCAATCGTAAAGCAAAAGAAATCGAGGGTTTAAAATGTTACCCATCTTTATCAGGTATCCCAAACGATATTGATTTAGCTATTTTTTGCCTAGGTGCTGAACAGGTACAGCAAGCTTTAGAGGACTGTGCGCAAAAGAAAGTAAAAGCAGCGATCATTTTTGCTGCAGGTTTTTCTGAAACCGGGGAAGAAGGTGTCAAACAACAGGAGACACTTACTGAACTTGCTAGAAAGAATGGCATACGGATAGTGGGACCTAACTGCGTTGGTTTAGTGAATTTGTCTAATGGTTTAATAGGTACTTTTTCACCTGCTATTCTATCTGTACCTTTAAATGATCAAAGAGGTGTGGGGTATGTTTCACAAAGTGGAGCGTTTGGTGTATTAACTTATATGGCAGCAGCGCAGAATGGGCTAAGCTTTAATTACTTCGTGAGTGTAGGAAATGAAATGGAAACTGAATTCTCAGATATTATTGAATATATGATTCATGATCCAAAAACAAGTGTAATAAGTGGCTATTTAGAAGGAGCTAAAAACCCAGATAAATTAAGAAGCTTAGCTAAAGAAGCGTTGGATATGAATAAACCAATTGTTGTCATGAAAACAGGACGAAGTATAGCCGGTAGCAGAGCTGCTGCATCTCATACAGGATCACTTGCCGGATCAGATAAGGTATATGATGCCTTTTTTAAACAATCAGGCATGGTTAGAGCCGACGATTATGAAGATATCATATCTTTTTCTAAGCTTTTCCTTTCCAATAAACTTCCAAATGGGAGGAATACGGTAATAATCACTAGTTCTGGTGGCAGGGGTATAAATGAAGCAGATCGTTGTGAGGTCTATGGTCTTAATATCATACCACTAAGTTCGAAGACAACAACAGAGATTAAGCGCTTTTTACCTAACTTTGCAAGCGCTTCCAACCCTGTTGATTTAACAGCTGCTGCATCAGTTTCAAATCCAGAATTATTTATAGCTCCATTACGAGCACTTATTGAGGATCCAGATGTCGATAACATCATTTTCACAGAATTTCCGTTCAGTTGGACCGCTGAAAATCCATTATTGCAAGAGTTTATAGATATTTGTAGCCGTTCAAATAAATTTGTATTTATTACAACATTCCCGTTAGATGGTATGTCCCTTCCTCCGGGAACTCCAGAGCTTGTAAAAAATGGTATTCCAGTTATACCAGGTAATCTAAATCCAATTAGAGGATTAGCTAAATTAGTGGAGTACAGTGAATACTATCGGAAAAATCAGGAAGCAAACGTTTTCAATTCCTCAAAGAAAATAGAGAAACAAAGATTACAAAGCTTGTTGAAACCCGGTACTACATTAAGTGAATCTCAAGCAAGTGATATTTTAGAACGCTATCAGATTCCGACTACAAAGCGGGTAATAGCTGAAAATGCAGAAAAAGCTTCCCAACATGCAAACAAAATCGGTTACCCGGTTGTGCTAAAGGTTGATTCTCCAGATATTCCTCATAAAACGGAGGCAGATGCCATTCGATTGAATCTAAAAAATGATCAAGAAGTAAAGAAAGCATTTAATGAGATAAAACGTAATGCACTAAATTATAAACCAGATGCAAAAATCAATGGAATTTCTGTTCAGGAAATGTTACCTGATGGAGTTGAAGTTATTGTTGGTGCGAGTAACGATCCTGTATTTGGACCAGTTATTATGTTTGGTTTAGGCGGAATATTTGTTGAGATTTACAAAGATATTTCGTTTAGAATAGCCCCTCTAACGAGAAAAGATGCGCTTGAAATGATTGAAGATATTAAAGGAAATGCCATTCTAAAAGGGGCGCGCGGAAAATCTTCAATTGATATTGAAGCCATCATTGATGTGTTATTAAAGGTTTCTGCTCTGGTTACTGATTATAAAGACTCCATCGAAGAGTTGGATATTAATCCTTTAATAGTTTACGAAAATGGGATCAAAGCGGCAGATGCCATGATTGTAGTAGGAAACAAAGTCGATGAAAAAGCAACCATTAGGGGGTAGAAAGCAAATGGATTTGGAAAATTTAAACGGTTTAACGGGCTCAGAATTTATATTTGAAGTCGAAAAAAGGCATATACGTCAATTCGCAGAAGCGATAGGCGACCTTAATCCTTTATACGTGGATGAAGAGTATGCTGCAAAAACGTCATATGGCGGCATTATTGCACCACCAACCTTCCCTATAGCAATTGGACAAGATAGTGGAGAAAGCCTTGACTTGGGTCTCAATCAAAAAAGAATGCTGCATGGGGAACAGGAGTTTATTTATAATCGTCCAATTCGACCCGGGGATATCTTATATTGCCAGATGAAAGTATCTGATGTGTACGAACGTGAAGGCAGAAAAGGACCTATGCAGTTCTTGGTACTTGATACAGAAATGAAAGATGAATCTGGAGAGTTGGTTGTTATTAGCAGAACGAATATTATTTACCGTCCTTTAAGGGGCAGTAATTCGCCTGTTTGAAAACATCATCAATTATAAGTGAGAAGCAAATTAATAAGAGAGGAATAATCATCCAAGACAGAAGGATAATTTGCCACTGAAAGGAGGAATTGAAAATGTTGATTTATGAAGGTTTATATGAAGGTCAAAAGCTTATGTCCCTCATCAAGCCGGCAGTAACAAAGGTGCAACTAGTCAAATATGCAGGTGCTTCAGGAGATTTTAACCCGCTACATACAGATGATGCCTTCGCAAAGGAAATCGGAATGCAAGGTGTGATTGCTCACGGAATGCTGGTAATGGGATTTTTAGGTGAATATGTAATGAAACTAGCTGGTGATACAGCGGTGCCGTCTAACTTTAGAATGAGATTTGGCGCTGTAACTATACCAGGAGACCAAATTACTTGTTCTGCGTTTGTAAATAATGTGTATGAAGAAAAAGGTCAGCGGTTTGTCAGACTTGACCTTATTGCTGAAAAGGAACCAGAGCAGGTAGTAGGCTCAGGCCAAGTAGTTTTACAGTTTCAGTAAGTAGTTTTTAAGCAATCAAAGGGGAGGTATTTTTTATGGGAAGCATGAAAGATCGCTATGCCATAGTTGGTGTAGGAGAAAGCGAGCGTTCCAAGAATTCGGGCACAACTCCGTTACATTTGGCATTGGATGCAGCACGAGCTGCATTGAATGATGCTGGCCTTCAAGCGAAAGATATTGATGGTTTTATGAGTTATTCAGAAAATGATTCTTGTACATCACATCAGTTAGCAACATATTTAGGGGTCCGTCCGAAATATGTAAAAGATATTATGGGTGGAGGAAGCAGTACGGAAATGTTGATTGCTGATGCCGTTGGACTTATTGAAACAGGCCAATTAAATACAGTGTTGATTTATCGTTCTATGAATGGTCGTTCTGGTGTGCGCATGGGCGGAGGCGGATGGGATGTAAATATGCTTCAATCAGCCATTGAAGGTGGAAGCTTTATCATTCCTTACGGAGCTGGTAGTCCAGCTCAATGGTTCGGACTTTTTGCAACTCGTCATATGCATGAAACTGGGCTTACCCAGGAGCATCTTGGACATGTTTGCTTAAGTTTTTATGAACATGCTCAACGGAATCCTAAAGCTTACTTTTACGGTAAACCTTTAACGATGGAGGAATATCAGAAAACACCATATTTAAGTTATCCGTTTAAAAAACATGACTTCTGTCTGGAATCTGATGAAGCAAATGCGATTATTGTTACATCAGCAGACCGAGCTAAAGATTGCAAATCCAAACCAGTATACATCATGGGTTTATCAGCTAGACAGTGTGTGTCACATGCACATTATTGGAATGATTTATCTGAAGTGGCAGCAGACTATGTTGCCCCTGAAGTATATAAAATGGCTGATGTAAAACCTGAAGATATTAATGTTGCTTCTATTTATGACTGTTATAGCTGGGTTGTCCTTCGTCAGTTAGAGGCATATGGATTTGCTCCACGAGGTGAAGTAGGGAATTTTGTAGCCGAAGGAAACTTGCGTATGGGTGGGGAATTACCTTCAAATACAGCAGGAGGAATGCTGTCAGAAGGCTATACACATGGGATGAATAACGTATTGGAAATTGTTAGGCAAGTTCGGCACGAATATAAAGGATCAGATCGTCAAGTAGAAAATTGCGAAATAGGCATATGTACTGGCTGGGCTGGTCCTGATATGGCTGGAGCTATGATTCTTAGAAATTAGGAGGGGACAAAATGGAATTCCAAAAACCAATTCCGCTGAAAACACAAGATAATAGTCCGTATTGGGATGGAGCAGACCGTCATGAACTGATTCTACAAAAATGTAAAAGTTGTAATGAATATTCACATCCTCCAGGTCCGAGTTGTGCAAAATGCGGCAGTACTGAACTAAGCTGGGAAAGCCAAGGCAGTGATATAAATGGAAAAGTCTATTCGTATATTGTTTCTTATCGTCCTTTTCTTCCAGGGTTTCAAGATGATTTACCGCTCATTATTGCGATTGTTGAATTAAATAAGTTACCACAGGTCAAATTAATCGGAAATATTCTTCAATGTTCACCTGATGATATTGAAATAGGAATGCCTGTTAAGATGGTTTGGAAAGAAATTACGGAAGACCGCTCACTTCCGCAATGGACTCAAGTGTAGAAAAATAATTTTGTTTAGCTAAAAGGAGGAAAGAAAACTATGGATTTTTCATTTACAACAAAAGAAGAAGAATTCCGACATGAATTGAGAACCTGGCTTGAAGAAAATTTACCTGAAGGTTGGTTAGATGGAACTAGCAAAATATCTAAAAATGAAGGTGAGTATGCTATTTTCTTGAGAAACTGGCAAAGAAAATTATATGAAGGTGGTTGGGCAGCGATTGCTTGGCCGGAAAAATATGGAGGTCGAGAAGCAACGTTGATGGAGGAAATTGTTTATCAACAGGAAATGGTTCGTGTTAAGGCGCCTGCACTTGTGAATTATGTAGGCATTCATATGGTAGCACCGACTCTAATGCAAATTGGGACAGAAGAACAAAAATCAAAGTATATCCAAAAGATTCTCACAGGTGAAGAGGTATGGTGTCAAGGATATTCCGAACCAAACGCAGGATCCGATTTATCAGCTATTCAAACAAGCGCAGTGAAAGATGGAGATCGTTGGATAATAAATGGTCAAAAGGTATGGACCAGTTTTGGTCATTTAGCGGATCGATGCTTTTTACTAGCTCGAACTAATCGTTTCGATAAGAAGCATAAAGGAATAACGGTGTTTCTTTTAGATATGAATCAACCAGGAGTAGAAACTAGACCTATCATTCAAATGGATGGTCAGCATGATTTTAATGAAGTGTATTTAAATGATGCGATTGCGTATGATGCTGAAATTGTTGGTGAAGTGGATGAAGGTTGGAAGGTTACAATCGCCCTGCTTATGCACGAGAGAACAGGAATCGGCGGACAGGTTTTTACACTAGAGCAGCAGTTTAATGAGCTTGTGTCTTTGACTAAAGAGTTAAAAGAGGATGATCAGCCATTAATGGCTAACCCGCTTGTTCGTAAAGAAATGCTAGATTTATATACTCGTACCCGTGGTTCGCTATTAAATTATTATCGGAATTTAACGAAAACATTAAAAAACGGTCACCCGGGAGCGGAAGGCTCAATGGATAAATTGATGGTAAGTGAACTCACCAAAGAGCTTCTTTCTCAATCGATATCTCTACAGGGTCATCAAGGCGTTTTATGGAAAGAAGATGCAATCACTGCCAATTCATACTGGCAAGATAATTATCTTTATTCCTTCGGCCAGACAATTGGCGGAGGAACGAGCGAAATACAAAAAAACACAATTGGAGAAAGAATTCTAGGTTTGCCGAAAGATATGGGACGTTAAGACTAAAAAGGGGTGATTAAAGATGGATTTTTCTTTAAATCAAGAGCAAGAGATGTTTCGAGGATATGTCCGAAAGTATTTAGATGATGCCGGGCAAACAAAAACTGCCCGTGAATTTATAAAAGGTGAAACAGAATCATTACAATCAATATTAACTGGTATGGCCGAATTAGGTTGTACAAGTATTAATATTTCGGAAAATTACGGAGGAATGGGTTTAGGTCCTCTAGATTTAATACCTGTTCTTGAAGAAACTGGTCGTTCTTTATTGCCAGGCTTATATTTAGAAACGAATGCACTTGCAGTTCCATTACTAGAGAAATTCGGTACGGAAGAACAAAAAGAAAGATATTTGTCTGAAATTTCGAATGGGACAAAATCATTTTCTCTAGCTTGGTTGGAACCAGGTGGAAGTTATAACCCATCTGGTATTAATCTAGCAGTAAAAGAAGAAAATAACCATTTGGTATTAAATGGTGTGAAATCATTAGTTCCCGATGCGGAGTTAGCTGATCATTATATCGTACTAGGTCGCACCAGTACAGGTAATGGTAAAGAAGGGATTTCATTAATTATTATTGATCGAACAGCAACAAACATGACTATCCAAAGCCAAAAAAACATTGATGAAACGCGAAGATTAGCAGAACTAACATTCACTAATGTTGAAATTCCAATGAATCAAATACTTGGACCTCTCCATCATGGCTGGAAAACTCTTCAAGAAGGGTTACTCTCTTTCAATGCGGCTCTTTCCGCAGTAATTGTCGGTAGTATGGAGAAAGTGGTAGAGATGGCTGCAGAGTATGCAAAAATTCGGGAACAGTTTGGTCAGCCTATCGGAAGATTTCAAGCCATTAAACATAGAATAGTAGATATGAAAATGGATCTTGAGACAGCTCGGTCCTTAGCTTATTATGCAAACTGGGCTTTGGAAAGTAATGCAGAAGATCGTGTTCAGGCTATTTCTTGCGCTCGATTATTTGCAACTGACGCATTTACCCGTATTTCTTCCGATAATATTCAGATTCATGGCGGCATTGGATTTACAGAAGAAATTGATTGCCATCTTTTTGTCAAGCGTGCTAGGTTCTATGAAAATTATTTAGGCAGTACAGAGCATTATTATAATCAAGCGGCTACAGCATTAGGTTGGTCTAACAAAGATGAAGCTATTATTTCTGTTTAAAAGGCTTACTTATTTTGAAAGGGCGGAGATTTTCATTGAAAACTGCAAATGAAATAAGAGAGTTTCATAATATCATTAATGGAAACCTGATTACTTCTTCTTCGGGAACCCGAATAGAGAGTATTGATCCTTCAACAGGAAAGGTCTGGGCTACATTTCCTTGTAGCACAAGCCAAGATGCTGAATCGGCAGTAGAAGCAGCTCGAGCAGCTTTTGAGGAGTGGTCGTCTCGACCGGCTATGGAGCGTGCTGCTTTTTTAAGACAAATAGGTGACTTAATCATTCAACATGGTGAAGAGTTAGCTGAACTAGAAACAAGAGATAATGGATGGGTAATTAAAGAAACGAGCTATGGTCTAATCCCTAGTTTAGCAAGTCTTTGGTATGATGCAGCAGGAGCAACGGCTGTTGGAAGTAAGGGGGAAACTGTTCAATTGGGTCCAACAAGCGTTGGATATACATTGAGGGAACCATTAGGGGTCGTAGTAGGCGTTCTTCCATGGAACTCCCCGCTTTTTACTTTTTCTATTAAAGCAGCTTATGCGCTTGCTGCTGGAAATACGGTGATTATCAAACCATCAGAAATGGCATCTATTGCTTCATTGCGATATGGTGAACTAATTAATAAGATCCTTCCACCTGGAATTCTAAATGTTGTATCAGGAAATGGAGTGGAAGTAGGAGATACATTAGTCAGTCATCCTAGAGTAAATAAGATTAGTCTAACTGGATCTGGAGGAACGGCTAGGGCGATTGCGCAATCAATAGCTCGGAAACCAAAGCCGATGATTTTAGAACTGGGTGGGAAGTCACCAAACATAGTCTTTGCAGATGCTGATCTGGATAAAGCTGCACAAGGAGTTACAATTTATGGAATCTTTAGTGGTAACGCAGGTCAACTCTGTGTAGGTGGATCACGGATTCTTATTCAAAGGCCGATTTTTGATGAGATGATTATCAAAATGAAAGAAGTAATAGCTCAGCAAATTCAACTAGGAGATCCAATGAATCCAAAAATCTCAATGGGACCAATTGCTAACTCCTCACAATATGACAAGGTATGCTCGTATATAGAATTAGGAAAAAAAGAGGGGGGAGAAGTTATCATAGGCGGTCGTCATGGGGGTGCCGCTCTATTACCTGACGATCCCCAATTAGCGGATGGTTATTGGGTTGAGCCTACGTTAATTAAGGTCAATAGTAATTCTCTTCGAATCTGCCAAGAGGAAATCTTTGGTCCTGTAGCAACCGTGATACCATTCGATACGGAAGAGGAAGCAATAGCCATTGCAAATGATAGTGCATTTGGTTTAGGAGCTGGCGTTTGGACATCGAATTTGGATCGAGCTCACCGGATGATTCGTCAATTAGAATCAGGAAATGTCTGGGTGAACTTGTTCCGTAGAGTTGGACCAGAGCTTCCATTTGGAGGACAAAAAGACAGTGGATTTGGAACGGATTCCATCCTTGAATATACCCGTGAGAAGACCTGTTATATTGAAATCGGATGAACCTCACATTATGTAATCTAGCTAGTAAAGAACTTGTTGTAAATAGAGAAACTGGAGGTTCAATAAATGGCACAAGGGTCTAAAGGTGTTTTTTATGGATGGTATGTTGTGTTGTGTGGCTTCTTTATTATGTTCGCCGGCTTCTCTATAATAAATTCTTTACATAGTTTATTCATGGTCCCTGTTACAGATGATTTAGGGATAAGCAGAACCGCTTTTTCAATCGCACTTTCGATTGCCGGCCTTGGAGTGGCTGTTGCTTCTCCATTCATGGGTAAACTGTTAGCAAAAGGAAATATGAAATTGATTATGTCAATTTGCGTAATTATGGCCGGAGTAGGATTTATGTCATATTCACTAGCAAACTCAGCGCTATATTTTAGCATTGTAGGATTTATGATAGGTATCTGTGTGGCAGGATTCTCCAATATCCCAATTTCAATTATGGTAACCAACTGGTTTTATGAGAAAAAAGGAAAAGCAATGGGTTTAGCCTTTGCGGGTTCAGGTATTGGAGCTGCAGTGTTAAGTCCAATTTTAACTACATTAATCTCAAATTACGGTTGGAGAACAGCCTACGTTATTGCTGGTGCACTTATCATTGTTTTAACGTTGCCTTTAGTACTACTATTTGCCAAGAAAAGTCCTGCAGAAAAAGGACTAGTTCCACTGGGAGCAGACAAGATGGAATCTGCGGAGAATTTAGAGTCTGAACAGAGTGGCCTAACCATGGGAGAAGCAAAGAAGACAGCTATGTTTTGGATTTTTGTCCTAGGAATCGTTTGCTTTGCATTAGTTGCAGGCGGCGTTCAAATGCATATTCCAGCCTATCTAATGGATATCGGACATCCAGCCATCTTTGCCGGCACAATTTTTGGTATTCTTTCCCTTGCAAATACGGTAGGGAAGTTGATTTTAGGTGCAGTATTTGATAAGTTCGGTACTGCAGGTGGTGCAATTTATGTTGGATTTTGTATGACGACTGCTATGGTAGCGCTTCTGTTAGCTAAGACACAAGCATTCGCTTTCTTATTTGCAATTGCATTTGGCTTTAGTATTGTCATTTCCACATTAGGTCCGCCTTTTATGACTAATGATATCTTTGGAAAGAAAGATTTTGGATCTATTTTTGGTATAGTGCAAGTTTTCTTTGTAGCGGCAGGTTCCTTTGGGGTAATAGTTTCTGGTTTAATCTATGATGTGACTCAAAGCTACCGTGTAGCTTGGATTTTCTTCCTTTGTTTATTCATCTTCAGTATGGTCTGTGTGTTAGTAGCAAACAGTATGAAAAAAACAACGAAAGAAAAATTCAAAAACACTTCCAATCAAAAAATTATATAAAGTTGTTGAATCATGTTAATAGATCCTAAGAAATATCACTGCTACGACATTTCAACTTAAAATGTACCATTCCTATTAAATGAATGTTTTCTAAAAAAAGACACTAACTTTACGAGTAGTGTCTTTTTTCTTATCCATAACCAAGGTGAGTTATTCTCTATTTTGTCAATTAGTAATCAAATTCATCATTTATGAGAATATCCAAGAAATATTAAGAATATTCATGTGTCTGTTTAGGATTATTTGTGAAGGGGATTTTTGTCCCTTAATATCGGATCCAATTACAGGGCATGGATCCAGAGAGTATCACAGTGGCAGGTGACAGCGATTACCTTGATGTCCAAAGAGCGTGGAGGTCCGATTATCCGCCAACAATTCTGAAAAAAGTATCAGGTCGTTCGTCCTTATCATCAAACTTTTAGGTGGAAGTAGTAAAAGAGAATCTGTATGGGAAATACATACACAAATCTTTATCGAACATGGATTTGTGAACAATACCATAAGTATGCCGGGCTGCTTTTTCTATGTAAAGGTTGATTATCCTTGTAACGATGGATTATACCTCCTAATTTATTTTAGTATAGCTAAAGACTAAGGCTGAATAGGCATATCGAACACAAAAATCGTCATCGCAGTATCAATATCTATATTAATATCCGTAATCGAACTCAAAATATGTTGATTGTTGGAAAACAGGAGGGTTGAATAACTTAAAGCGATGGGAGAATTAGACGTTAAAAAGCTGACATTTTATAAGTTGGCATAAGAATACGAAAGAGATGTAAAAAGGATGATTATATATAGAAGAAACTCGTCTAAAAAGAGCATCTGCTAAGGAAAAGGCAGATGCTCTTTCAAGAAAAGGGGACTAATTTTTTGTGGATATGACATTCACAACGAAATAATCATCCTTAAGTAACGAAATGGAGTATTTCTAAGGTGAGAATATGATTTCATCACGAAAAATTCTTTACTATTTCATGAATTTTTTCAGGTTTCAAAAATGATGATATAGATTCTTCAGTTTGAATGGTAAGAGCAGCACCAGCAAGACCTAATTTGCAAGCACTAAATAGCGATTCTTCGTTCAGGATTCCGTAGATTGCACATGAAGAAAATGCTTCACCAGCCCCTGTGACATCAACTACGTCAGTTTTGAAAGGAGGCAAGTGTCCAGATTCCTCTGTAGAAAAATAATAAACCCCCTGATCACCAAGTGTGATAATAACTTTTTGAACGCCACGCTGTCTAATTTTTTCACAGGCTAATTGGCAATCCTTGATTGATTCGATTTTTATTTCAGCAAGTATCTCTGCTTCTTCTCGGTTAGGCATCAGCAGTTCTACACCGTCAAGACGAAATGGAAGTTTTCGTGCTTTGGCTGTAGATACAGGGTCAATGTACATAGGAATGTTTTCATCACGGCAGCGGTTAATTAAATAACTGAGACATTCCTTAGGAATATTCGTATCCAAAAAAACAGCTTGGGAGGAAATGATATAGGACCATTTTTCCTCAAACATAGATGTTGTTATTTTTTCGTATATATTCATATCAGCCATGGAGACAATGCTTTCACCATTAATATCTAATAAGGTGGTAAAAGTCCCTGTTCGCTCTGTTGGTAAAACCCATACTTGACTAACATCCACTCCTTGTCTTTTCGTTTCATTCAGTATCCAGTTACCTTCTTTGTCGTCCCCTACACAAGCCATTAGAGTAGTGCTACAGCCGAGTCGACTTAAATTTTCGGCAAAGTTGCGTGCTATACCGCCACAAGCTTCAGTAATTTTTACTGGATTAGATGAATATAAACGCACCTCCTGATTTGATCGGGCTTTCCGGTCTGTGTTTGCCCCTCCAATACAGACAATCGATGATTCTTCTCGGAGAATATAGGCGCGTCCTTTTATTTCACCACGTTTCGTCAAGTTAGCAATATAATTGGCAACTGCAGGTCGTGATAAACCAACTTTACTTGCTAATTCTTGCTGTGATATGAAAGGATTTATTTTTATGTAATCTAAAATTTGTTTCTCTTTATCCATGAAGTAGCCTCACTTCTCATTAAACGATAGTTTATTATATAAACAAAAGTTTGTAAACGTTTAAATAGATTAATCATAATAACTTTAACTTCTGTTTGTTTACAAGATAGCCGAAATTTCTTAGTATACAAAATACCCTTTTTTCGAACCAAAGTAAAACAATAGGATTAATTCATTTTTTTGAAAGATATTAAAATTTTTTAGTATTCTCATTTCTAGCGACAAATAAATTATACGCTATCTAAATATTACAGACAAATGATTGGCCAATCAATAATAAACAAAAAATAGATTGTAAAAATGTTTATCTTTGATCTATATTGAAGATTATGATTTTTTGTTGGATTTTCAAAAATCATATTTAAAATTCAATGAATATTAAAAAATGATAGGAGGAATTAGAATAATGAAGATTTATCTGTACCCCTTGTTGGTAGTAATAGCAGCTAGTAGTTATGGTTTAGTTTCAACTATCATAAAACTAGCAATGAGTAGTGGTTTTTCGGCATCTGAAGCTGTTACAAGTCAATTTTTTTTCGGTTTTTGTATTGCAGTATGTATTTTCATTCTGACAAACCGAACAAAATTTAGCTTTAATGGAGTTAAAATTCTTTTCTTAGCTGGAGTATTTACAGGGTTGACAAATATTTTTTATGGTCTTTCTTTGAACTATTTACCTGCATCCTTGGCCGTTGTACTATTGTTTCAATTTACATGGATAGGCATGTTGATTTCTTGTATAACAAAACGAAAATTTCCCAGTCGAATTGAATTGATATCTCTAATAATATTGGTTGCAGGGACCATACCAGCTGCGGGTTTGATAGATGTTGATTTATCTCAAATACCTTTTCAAGGTTGGTTATGGGGTTTAGCAGCTGCTCTTTGTTATTCCCTATTTTTATTTGTAAACGGTAGAGCAACTACAAATATGAATACCACTAATCGCTTAGTATTGGTTTCATTCTTTGCTTTTATGATGTCGGTTGTTTTTCAGTCTCCAGAAGTTATTTGGAATGGAACCTTGTTTAGCGAAGGACTTTGGATTTATGGTTTGATATTGGGGTTATTTGGGATGATTATTCCGGTTTTCTTATTCACTATTGCAGTTCCTAAAGTTGGATTGAGTATGTCATCAATATTGGGTGCTATTGAATTGCCAATCGCAGTGATGGTGTCAGTCATATTGTTAAGTGAAAATGTTACTTCACTGCAAATAGTAGGTATTGTAACCATTCTTCTAGGCATGAGCTTACCAACAATGCTTAATAGAAATATATTGTTAATTAAAAAGAAAGTAGTACAACATTAGGCGCAAAATAAAATTTTCAATAAAATAACATGGTGTCATTTGTAATTGAATAATTATTTAAAATATTATTGACAATTAAAAATGTAAGCGTGTACTAAACGTATGTTCATAGAATAAACAATTGTTTAAAGAAGTGAGGTGTAAAAATGGCTAATGATATTAATGAAAAAGAAGAGTTGATATTAGATATGATTCGAGAAAATCCCTTTATTTCTCAACAGGAGTTATCGGAAATTGTGGGTATATCAAAGTCGTCTATTGCTAATATTATTTCTGGATTAATCAAGAAAGAGTATGTCTTTGGCAAGGCTTATGTTTTAAATGAAATAGCTCCTATTGTTTGCATAGGAGGTGCTAACGTAGATAAGAAATTTTATACAAAATATAAAATTACTAATGAAACATCTAATCCAGTAAGATCTTCTAGATCGGTTGGAGGAGTAGCAAGAAATATTGCTGAAAATTTAGGTAGATTAGGTGAGGATGTTACATTAATTTCAGCAAGTGGTCTCGATTCAGAGTGGAAAGAGATTTATGAATTATCGTCACCTTTTATGAATTTAGAACATGTCTCTCAAAATGAAAATTTGACAACAGGATCTTATACAGCAGTTTTAGATATGAATGGGGATTTATCAATTGCATTAGCAGACATGGACGTTTTTGAGAATATTACACCTGAGTTGTTGATTAAAAACAGTAATATTCTTAGAAGAGCCAAATGTATAGTAGTGGATTTAAATTGTCCTAGTGAAACAATTGATTTTCTTTGTTTTTTCACATCTAAACATAATATTCCATTAGTCATTATTCCTGTTTCGTCTCCCAAAATGAATAGACTTCCAAAAACCTTGAATGCAGTTAGTTGGCTCATCGTAAATAAAGATGAAACAGAAACTTTTATGAATATTAAAATCAATGATGAAGAAGATTGGGGAAATTCAGTTAAAGAGTGGATAGATTTAGGAGTCAAAAATGTTATTGTAACGAATGGTTCAAAAGGTGTAATGACAGGTAGTGAAAATGGTGAGATTCATTATTTTCCTGCCATAGAAACACCAATTGTTGTTGATGTTACAGGTGCTGGAGATTCATTTTGTTCAGGCGTTATTTATTCCTGGTTACAAAAAAAAGAAATTGATTACATAATAAAAGCTGGCTTGGTCAATTCCCATAAAACAATTATGTCGAAGTATACAGTTAGACAAGAATTATCAAAAAAACAATTAATGTTAGATATGGAGGCAATTTAAATGAAAAAATATATTGAATTATCTGCAGAGGTACAACAAGCAAAAGAGGAAGGAAAAGCAATCGTTGCATTAGAATCTACTATTATTTCACATGGTATGCCTTATCCTCAAAATGTCAAAATGGCTCGTGAAGTTGAACAAATTGTTCGTGATAACGGTGCTGTTCCAGCAACAATGGCTATCATTGATGGAAAAATTAAAATTGGTTTAACAGAAGATGAATTAGAATTATTTGGTAAAAGTTCAGATGTTGCTAAAGTATCAAGACGTGATTTAGCTCAAATTATTGCTACAAAACAACTAGGAGCAACGACTGTTGCTACAACGATGATTTGCGCTGATTTGGCAGAAATCAAAATCTTTGTAACAGGTGGTATTGGTGGGGTTCATAAAGGTGCAGAAACTACTATGGATATCTCAGCTGACCTTGAAGAATTAGCCCAAACTAATGTAGCGGTAATTTGTGCTGGTGCTAAATCAATCCTAGATTTATCGCTTACACTAGAATACCTTGAAACAAAAGGGGTGCCTGTAATTGGATATGAAACGGAGTGCCTACCAGCATTCTACACAAGAAATAGTGAATATCTATTAAACTTCTCCACTGATTCAATCGATGAAATTGCTGAAACATTAAAAACGAAATGGGAATTAAATCTTAATGGTGGAGCAGTTATCGCTAATCCTATTCCTGAAAGATTTGCTATGGATGAAGATTATATCAATGAAATTATCAGTCAAGCAATTAAGCAAGCAGAAGAAAATCATATTATTGGTAAGGATAGTACACCATTCCTGCTCGGAAAAATAAAAGAATTAACCGGCGGTAAAAGCCTTGATGCCAATATAGAATTAGTAAAACATAATGCTAAAGTAGGAGCCGAAATAGCAGTTAGTTTCAACAACAAAACTAAACTAATACTAAACTGAGTTCGTAATTAGCATAAACTCAACTTCTATAAAGTTAAATGTCTCAGATTATTGTTAACAACTAGACTTTATAGAAGTTGTTTTTTATAACATATGTAAACGTTTCCATTTAAAAGGAGAGCCTGAAAATGAATTTTATCTTCTTAATAACAGGAATTTTACTTGTTTTTGTTGTTGCTTTTTTAGTAAGTAACAATAGAAAACAAATACAATATAAACGTATTCTGATTATGTTAGCTGTGCAAATCATTTTAGTTTACTTCATGATGAATACTAGTATAGGGCTAATTGCGATTACTAAAATAGGAGTGTTTTTTGAAAAATTAATGGCGATTGCTGATTCAGGAATTCAATTTGTATTCGGTGGAATGGTGAATGAAGGTGCAATAACGTTTTTCTTTGTAGCGTTATTACCTCTGGTTTTTATGTCAGTATTAATAGGAATACTTAATTATATAAAAGTATTACCATTCGTAATCAAATATATCGGTTTGGTTTTAAGTAAAATAACAGGAATGGGTAAACTAGAAAGCTATTTTGCTGTATCTACAGCTGCTCTGGGACAACCAGAAGTGTTCTTAACCATTATCAAGCAAATACCACTCTTATCTCCAAAAAGACTTTACACAATTTGTACATCAGCAATGAGTGCAGTAAGTATGGCGATGGTTGGGGCTTATATGACAATGTTAGAGCCAAAATATGTTGTAACTGCTGTTGTATTGAATATTTTTAGTGCACTCATAGTTGCTAATATTATTAACCCATATGATTTAGACGATAATGAGGATTTAATTCAAATTGAAGAAAATGAAAGAGTTCCTTTCTTCCAAATGGTTGGAGAAAGTGTAATGGATGGATTTAAAATTGTTATTATCGTTGCTGCTATGCTATTAGGGTTTATTTCCTTGATGGAATTGATCAATGTGATTTTTCTAGGTGTATTTCATGTTTCTTTCCAAACGGTTATTGGTTATATTTTTGCACCAATTGCTTTTTTAATAGGTGTTCCTTGGGCAGAAGCTGTACAAGCAGGTGGAATAATGGCGACAAAACTAGTTACAAATGAATTTGTTGCAATGTTGAATTTTGGTGAGATTTCAAACCATCTTTCCGATAAAACAGTTGCTATTGTTTCAGTTTATTTAGTTAGTTTTGCAAATTTTGGAACTGTGGGTATTGTTTCAGGTTCAATCAAATCAATCAGTGAAAAACAAGGGAGCTATGTTGCAAAATTTTCATTGAAATTATTGTTAGGTGCGACATTAGCATCTGTAATTTCAGCTACAATTATGGGTATTTTCATGTAATTTTTAGATAGAGGTGAAATATGATGATTAAAAGAAGAATTATTATGGATTGTGATCCAGGACATGATGACGCAATTGCAATTATTTTAGCTGCTGCACAACTAGAATTGGAGATTTTAGGGATTACAACAGTTTCCGGGAATGCTGAAATTGAAAAAACAACTATGAATGCATTAAAAATTTGTGATTTAGTTTCACTAACGGATGTTGTTGTTTCAAAAGGGGCAAGCGAGCCATTGATTCGATTACGAGAAACTGCACCTGGTATTCATGGAGATTCAGGTCTGGATGGTCCAGAATTGCCCGAACCTTCTCGTAGCTGGAGTGAGGAGCATGGAGCTGACACAATCATAAGACTGTTAAAAGAGTCAAAAGAGCCTGTTACAATTCTTCCAACAGGACCATTAACAAATATTGCATTAGCTTTATCAAAAGCACCAGAAATTAAGGACAATATTGAAGAAATTGTTCTTATGGGTGGTGGAACATTTGGTAACTGGACTCCAACTGCTGAATTTAATATATGGGTTGATCCAGAAGCTGCAAAAAAAGTATTTGATAGTGGTATTCCAATAGTAGTTATGGGATTAGATATAACACATCAAGCCATAGCAACACGAGAAGTTATCGATCAAGTGAATAAAATTGATAACAATGTTGCTAAAATAGTTGGTGAATTATTAGTGTTTTTTGCATCAACATATAAGGAGATGTTCGACTTTGATGGGGCACCAGTACACGATGTATTAACTGTGGCATATTGTGTTGCACCAGAATTGTTTAAGACGAAAGATGTAAATATTACAGTGGAAACTAAAGGAGAGTTTACTGCAGGAACAACGTTAATTGATCTACATGGGGTCACTGGTAGAAAAGTTAATGCTAAGTTTGGATTAGAACTTGATGTAGAAGGTTTTTGGAAGCTAATGATTGAAGCACTTAAAAAATACTAGATTTGAGTGGTGTACTTGAAACATTAACGGAAGTATCTCATGATAAAACCCTAGATAGATTATAAGAGTCAAAAGAAAAACCCAAAGATATCATTGGTTACTGCGAAGGAAAATTAGCCGGCTATAAGAAACCAAAATCAGTAGACTTTGTACATGAGCTCCCACGAAACCCATCGGGGAAAATACTAAAAACAACATTGCGGGATTCCTTTGCAAACGATAGAAAGGGAATCTTTCATATAAAATAATTTTTTCTATTACCGAAACAAGATGAAAAGCAACTGCGTTGATTAGGCAGTTGCTTTTTTTATAAAATAGACTATCGCTAATAGGTTTAAAATAACAGCCTTTGCTCCTTGAGTAAAAGGCTGTTTTAGAGGATAAGGGGAGTATTCTGTTAAATAAGTTTATAAACACCTATTAAAAAAAGTTATAGTGTTGAATTTTTTTAGTCAATAACTCTAGTTTTTCTCAACTACAATACAAGCCATTTTATATAAAAGTCATATCATGTATAGAAGGCAGGATATGATCGATATTACGGCCCTTTTTCGCCTGGGGATTTCATGAAATTTACCTATACTCAAAAAATCATCTAGGAATCGATGCTTTTTTTTCTCCTGTCTTTGTCACTGGATGTGAAGTGGAAGAGGAGGTGGAGATAAATAAGTATCAATTAAAAAAAGGAATGTGTTCCTGGTAAGCCAGTATGTAATGCACCGAAAGCCCGAGTATTTCTATAATATATAGTCTTTTAAGCCTGAACGATTGAAATTAATTTTGTGGAAACCATCCGGATATATGCCTACTTTTCATTTTGCGAAGGTCCGAGAGATTGTATTGGTAATAATTTTGCATTGATGAAAGCAGTGCTTGTGCTTGCGACTATTGCAAAGCGGTACAAGCTAAGGGTAGCTTCGAATCATCATGAAGTAAAGCCCCATCCATCTAATACCCTCAGGCCAAGCGAGGATTGCGCATGATCGTAGAAAAAAGAAATGAATTCGGTCGGCTATCAACCAGTAGCAAAATAAATAATTTCTCAACGCTCCAATATAAACAGCTAGAACACAATCTTTTACTTAGTGACTCTTCTAAGTATATGTTTTTCAATATCCCTGGAAATATCATTCTATAGTTACAAATTTTTAAAAAAAGGAGACGTTTAGGGGATGTGCCCAATTAACAATGGTAATGAAAGAATACAGTCTAATGAAAGTTCTATGTTGTCCCGTGAAGAGATAAAATCCATTGAATCCTGGATATCTCAAATGGGAAAATACCAATTTTTTAAAACGGCAAAACAAAAAATGGTTACTGCTAAAAAAACTCTAAAATTCAAGTATAAAATGATTGGATATGGTTATAACAGAATTGTCTATGATCTCAATAATGGCTATATCTTAAAAATTGCACTGTGTGAAGTAGGATTAATAGGCAACGCAAATGAAGCATACATTTATTATAACTGCAATGAGGAAGCCCAAAAGTACCTATGTCCGGTTAAGGAGTTTGGGTCTGGCTGGATTATTATGAAGAAGATGGGCACAAAAGTGCCACTTGCAATCATGGAATATACGAAACTAATCGAGTTGGAATTAAAATTCCTAAGATACGGCATTATTCCAATAGATTTGCGGTTAGATAATGTCGCATTTTCCGAGGATAATGAAATGGTTGTCATTGATTACGGCCTATTCACCATGGATCTCAAAAGCCCTGTGTTGCGTTGGTTCGATTGACGATGGGGGGAATGACCCAATCAAATGGTGCTGCTGACAGCATAAGATTTTTTATCGGTTCATTAGCAAATGAAGCATAGATGACAGCCATTGGGCTTCCAAGACAGGAATCCCAGAATAGGAATCTCTTCCGCTCTAGAATGCCTTAACGACTTCTGTAGCCCTTCTGAATATAATCCACAATATAGTTATTCATGCTGGTATATCCATCTTCATACCCATAAAGGTCGGCACCAATTAGAAATGAAACCCCGGTTACTGTTTTCCTAGTTTTAAAAGTAGGGATGGAAAATGTTCTTGATCTATTCACCCGGTATGGAATCATCCAGCTGGAAACACATGACTTAGGGATGGCTTCACAGGTGTTTGCGTTGTTTTGTCTTATTTAAAACAAATGGATGTTGGACAAGTAAGGGAATATTAACTAGATTACTAACTTTTTTTTCATCTTGAGGGACTAGCCGTTACAAGTAAGGACATTCATTAATAAAATAAAGAAAAGATGAAAGGAGTGTTATTTATGAGAAGAAGAATTCGCATCAGAAACCCTTTTTTTCGTTTATTAAAAGAGAGCCAGTTACTTCACTCGAGTATTGTTGATCAACATATTGAATTCTTACGTAAAGTAAGAGACTCTATAAAGTAAAGAGTCAGTTCTAGCTGGGGATAACAAAAACTGAAGACTACAACCAGCCGCCCTAGAAGTTGGTTGTGGTTTTTAGATATAAGCCCAGTTTTCTAGATGTATAGTCGCATTACTTCTCGATTGAGTTGTTTTGACTTAACCATAATTTCAAAGAAACGCTTTGTGAAGAATATATGATTGAAACTTCAAAACCTAATTCAAACCATATTGAAATTTTCCAAGTTACTAATAAACATGGTGTAGGAAACTAGTGTTATGTAATTTCGTTCAATGAAAATATTGATGGTAAAGAGTTACCTTTACTTACTTCTCTAGGACACGCCGTAGGTTATGGCTTTCCTTCCATCGTTTCGTGTATACCCAACAAACTTAGAGTTAATATTGTTTCATGGACACATTTTAGTTAGTCCTTACAATGATTTTTGAAAGGATGTGTCTGTCTTGGAACGAAAGAATTCAGGTAAAAAATATACTATTTTTGTCTTCTCATCCATTGTGTTGCAACCCATTTTTCGCCAGTTATAACTGGCGCTCCACCATGTAATGTTAGTTCGTTTATGTTTTTATCAGTATAGAAATATTCGAAATACACCGCCATTCCTTTTCGTGGGGATACTGAAAGATTTAGTTTAGGAAAAAAAGTTTCTCCTCCATGCTCCACATCATTTAAGTACATGACGATTGTGCTAATTCTATTATTTTTTGTTGCTTTACTTGAAGATGTAAAAAAATCAAAATGAGCTTTATACTCTTGACCAGGAGTATATTTAAGAATTTGAATACCATCCCCATGTTCAATGGGTATATTCATAATAGATGATACTCTTTTTTCAATTTTGGTAATGATGTCATTTTCATTATCTTGAAAATACATACTACTACTTGTTCTTATCTCATTTACTTCGTGTGTAACTCCAATTTTAGAACGATGCATTTTGTCTTTTGACAATCTAATTAGTTCGTCACATTCTTCGTCACTCAAAACATTTCCTAAAATTACTATTAGTGGTTCTTCTAATCTAGCAATTATATTAATTTCTCTATCTTCTGTTTTGATTTTATTTCCAATGTGATTAAAAATAGTTTGTTCTTTACTAATTGATTTTTTACTATCAATTGTCAACTTTCATCGACTCCTTAAAAGATTTAATTTTCAGAATGATTAATTTGTTTTGTTTCTGTAAGAGATTATCTATGATAATTATATCACGAACCCCATTATATAACTGTTTCTTATTCAATTAACGGGTGCGTCGTATTATAAGGTCGACCAGTAAAAATTACTGGTTGACCTTTTTTTAATAGATTCTATGATATCAGTATCCTGGGGAGGACGTACGGGTGCGTGCGATGTTTACGAATTTGTGTGTGCTTTATTACAAAGAGGATTTTGACCCTCATGAAATTAGAGAAATTCACCTTTAGACCTTCGGAATTTGTCAAGACAACAGAAAATCGTAACGAATATATTGATATTAAAGGAATATCCCACTTCAGAGGACGGATTAACAGCAGGGCAAAGTAGACTAGCAAAAAAATAATGGACTCCGCATCTCGAAATCCATTGTTTCGTAAATAATCTCATAAATCCTTTGTTTTTTAAGGAGAGTTGGTTAAGAAAAAACTTTGTAATAACTCTAAATTGCTTTCCGAATATTATCTATTATTTTTGTTTGTATAATCCGGCCAAGTGGTGAGGAACTCTAATTCTCTAAGGCATTATTTTATTGAATTTATTGTATTTAAGACGCAACGAAACTTGAATAATAGCAGTATACAGTACGGTACAACAAGTAGCAGGTGCAATCGGTACAGCTATTTTTGTTACATTAATGACAACGTATGCTTGCAGATCGTACGACAGAACTAAGTCATACAATGGATGCTGCAATAGCAGGCTAACAAGTTTTACTGGATGCCATTAACTATACCTCACTTGTAACAATTGGATTAGCTATTGTTGCAACAATTTTCTCACTCTTTATCCGTAAACATATGCACGAAGAAATTTAAAATGGGGAGTCTATACTTCTATGAAAAATAATTGCCTTATTTATAAAACCTTAAATACGAATTTTAAAAGAGTAATCATAATTCAAAGAAATAGAGTTAAGTACTATAGTGGCTTTTATTATGTGTAGACCAATTTATAGTAATAGATTATGAAACTTCGAATCTTAAACAAATGGGGGCATTGATCCAAGAACGGTTAATGCTCTTTATTTGTACTAACGGTACAGGATTGTAAATAAAAAGAGTTTAAAATATAGGAAATAACTTTTCCACAAAGTACCTCTATTTTATAACTATTCTCCATAGTAAACTAGTAAAGTTAAATTTATCAAAATTTAAGGAGAATAAAATAATAGTGAAAAAATTCTTTGGATGTCTTATTATGTTCTGCCTTCTTTGTATTTGTCTCTTTCCAACCAGTGGTAAAGCATCAAGTAATACACTTTACATAGGTTCTGTTAAAGCGGGTACTACAAAGGTTTATAGTTCTCCTAAACTAGGTTCCACTATACTAATGACCTTAAAAAAAGTTGAGGAGTTTCCCATCATTTCTTCTGTCGTTGGAGATTCTACGAAGCCTATTATACATAAAGTAAAGACTGGAAACACATTATGGAAAGTAGCAAATCAATATGGAGTTTCAGTAAGTGAGTTACAGAAAGAAAACAAATTAACCTCTTCCGAAATTAATGTTGGCCAAAACCTGAAGATTCCCCAAAAGTATAAGATCCATAAGGTTGTATCAGGAGATACATTGTGGAAGATTTCTACTAAATATGAGGTAACCACAAGTGATTTGACGAAATTAAATAACTTACGAACAGTTACCCTTAAAGTTGGTCAAAAATTGAAGATTCCCGATTATTACTACCAGGTTCAACTGCTTGATGGTAAAAAGGGATGGATAAAGAAATCTCTACTTCAAAAAAAGAAGCAAAGCCTTATCGTCATGGGCTGGAAGCATAATGGATCGAAAGAAAACTACACCCAACAACTTAAACACCCCAATTTAAATGTAGTATCTCCTCGTTCCTATACGCTGAAGGATTCCGGTAATTTCGTATCCGCTTCTGTCGATACAAAATACGTTCAATACGCTCATAAACAAGGAAAACAAGTTTGGCAACTTATCGGTAATAAATTTGACCCTGTTTTAACTGGTTCTATACTAGGCAGTACAAAAAAACGTCAAAAATTAGTTTCAGCTTTACGTGATTCACTTGTTAAAACTAAAAGTGATGGAATAAATGTAGATTTTGAAAACATCGATCCAAAAAATAAGAAGGACTTTGTACTTTTCATAGGCGAACTAAAAAAGGCCCTAAAACCACATGGTATTAAACTATCGGTGGATGTCACTCGAGAAAATGACGACCCTTTTTGGTCAAAAAGTCTAGATAGGAAAGAACTTGGCAAAATAGCAGACTATATAATCATAATGGGTTATGACGAGCATTGGGGAGGGAGCCCAGTAGCCGGGTCCGTTTCCTCGTTACCATGGATCAAAGAAGGAACTAAGCTTTTAATGAAAGAAGTACCTGCTCATAAGATAATATTGGCTGTACCATTTTATACGAGAGAATGGGTAACCGATCTATCGACCAATAAAGTGAAAAGTCATGACCGTACCATGGCTGAGGTCAACAAAATCATTTCATCTCATGGACTTAAAAAGGTATGGGATAAAAAGACATCACAAAATTACGTGGAGTATACTTCCAAAGGGAAAAAGCATCAAATATGGATAGAAGATAAAAAATCGATGAAGCTTCGGCTTGATCTGGTAAAACAAAATCATTTAGGCGGTGTATCTGCTTGGTACATTGGATCAGAAACACCTGACATTTGGGATGTATTTCATTTTAATCATTAGTGTAACAGAAAAACCTTCGAATAATGGAGGCTGTTCAGCTTGTAGAATACGGTCCTTTTTAGGGTCTAAATCTGCAAGCTTTTTTTGTGTAATTAAAAATAACAAATTACAGATAAAAGTAGTATAAACAATTTGAAGGAGGAATGAATAATGGCCATTAGGAAATTAACTAAAGTCGCCAATAGCTTGGGTATTACGTTTCCAGTTGAAATGTTGAAAACTGCAAATTTAGCTTTTGGAGACGAATTAGAAGTTGAGTTCAAGGGTGAAGAAATCATTTTAAGGAAAAATAAAAATGTGAAATTACCTAAAGGTGTAGATGTAGAATTTATGGAAATATTTCCAAACGTTATTAAAGGACATGACGAAGCATTCAAGGGATTGGTGGATAGATAATATGACGTTGGATAATTATCTATTTTTCCACTAATCAAATTATTGCTATCGATGCCATTCAATAAAAGTTTATTCTCCTACTGAATCAATCGGAGTAAAAGATCCAGGTTTCCTTGATTCTGTATTGAGCAGACCCAGACAAACTGTTAAGACCTCTCTTAATTTCCTTTATACCCTTAATATTGTATATGAATGTTAATAACGAAAAAGCTGACTACAAAAGCCCGGTCAAGACGGCTCCTTTAATCAGCTTTTCTTTTTTCGCTATAGCATCCAACCAGTTTGAATTAATTCCGACATGACTGTATCCTGAAATCAAACATGTATATTGAGTTGCTTACGGAGTCGTTGCATTTCAGAATTAAAATAGGCTTTACTGTAATCACATCCGACAATAGCAACGATATTGCCGTCATCATCAATAATTGGCGCAAAGCTTGTTTTCCACTCACCGTACCTGTCTTCGTAAATGGGAGTAACACCCGCTTTACCATTAAACGCCTGGTAAGCGACATTAACCATTTCCGGGGGACCAATATATTCTTCCCCCGGTTCAATTACAAAGCCTTTGTCTGCAACGAGGTGAATCAGACGTCCATCCTCCGTCATGATAAATATAAAGACCCATTCAATTACGCCTTCCTTTTCTTGAATCATGGTAAGCTTTTGTTTTAATTTCTGGGAATAGGAAGTTTGCCGGTTCATATTTTTTTGTAGACTGATAACCTCTTCAGCTGGAATGATAGCTGCGGTTACAGCGGCAACGGAACGAAGCCGTTGATTTATTTGTTCTTCCAAAATGGCCCGTTTATTCACTGGTGAAAAGCGTGCCTCTTCAATTTTATTACGTAATTTTTTATATTTCCTACTCATCGTCGGCTGGCTGACTTCCAATACCTTTGCCGCTAGTTTTAATGATTTGTATTGTTCCATTGCCATGTTGATCAGTTGTTCCTCCACAAGTTCGACTGCTTCTTGCAAAGGCATTAGAAAATCGATAACAGGTAGTGAAGTGGGTTTGGGCCCTTTAAAAGGGAGGACCTCTTTAACCAAAGCAACATCCACTTCCGGTATTCGGCTTGTAATCACAAGCCTCTCAACTGTATTTTCAAGTTCGCGCACGTTACCGGGCCATTGATAGATACATAGCAAGTCGATTGCATCCGGGGTGACGGCTACATTTCGATTGTACAGTGTATTGTACTTTTGTAAAAAAAATTGAACCAGGTGAGGGATTTCATCTACACGATTCCTAAGCGGCGGAAGATGGATAGGTACGACATGAAGACGATAATATAAGTCTTCTCGAAATTCACCTTTTTTCACCATTTTTTCGAGCGATTTATTTGTTGCGGCAATCACTTGAATATCAACAGGGTGTGAGGTCGTACTTCCTATTGGTGTGACCACGCGTTCCTGAAGGACGCGAAGCAGTTTTACCTGTACGTTAAGCGGTAACTCGCCCACTTCATCCAAGAATAAGATACCCTTATGGGCCAGTGTGAATTTCCCTTTGGCGCCGTCTTTCCGTGCGCTGGTAAAAGCCCCTTCTACATAGCCAAACAGTTCGCTTTCAATCAGGTTTTCCGGGATGGCGCCGCAATTGACAGGTATAAATGGACCGTCGCTTCTGTTACCCATATTATGTATGGCCCTGGCGGCTATTTCCTTTCCTACACCGGATTCCCCCAATAAAAGGACTGTTGCGCTGACATCACAAACCATTTGCATTTTATGAAGAACATCAAGCATGGGTTTACTGCGGATCACAAATGGAAAAGATGGCTTCTTTGATTCCAACAAAGGCCCCGATTGCCTCATTGATGTATCTGGATAAGAGTCTTTAATTTCTTTGTAGGCCCAGACCCATGCCCCAGATTCAATCGGGTACGCCGTCATCAGCATCTCTGGCCCCTGCCATGAGGGCTGCATGAAAGATCTTTTTTCATTTTTGCCCATTACCTCTTCTGCCAAGCTTGTAGAAAATAAATCTTGTTCAACATCCTTGATGGAACCACCGACATTAGCGGATTTGACTGTATGGAATAATGAATTCCCTGTTCCAATCGATTTCAGTATGGTGCCATTATTATCTGTCACAATAAGCTGATCGTAAATAGACAAGAGTGCAGAGGTGAAGTGATCCATTTATGTCTACCTGCCTTTCATTAAACTTCATAGTTTTATATTACAGAAATTTCACAATTGTTCAATAGTTTCAAAAATGAATATTCTTCCTATTGAAAACCCTGTAAGCATAGTGTTTCTGATTGGCATGGTAATTGCTATAAAGTAAAGAGAAGGGACTAAAATGCATGCTTGCAAAGGAGGGAGAAGCTATTTTGAATAAAGAGAATCAGTTTCAACAGAATATCAATTCTGAAGATCCCTTTATTAAAAACCTATATTCAGATTTGAATGAGCGGATCAATGCGTATGAGCAGGAAGATGCCGTGAAAATCGACAAAATGAAATGGAAGGATGCGACAGGTTCTATTTTTTTCATGATTTTAATCATCGTTTACCTCGTCTATTCACTTGTTTAAAGTAGTTTTGTTTAGATTACCCAAAACAATAACAGCCTTATTTACAAGCAATACAATCATTATTTTATAGTTGGGAGAGAAGCGTGTGAGTAAAGAGAATTCCTCCATTTCAAAGGATGTGGCCTTTGGCTTTTTACCGGCAAGTAAAAATGACCGGATTTTTAATCTTCGGGATTTAATTTTAGTTCAGGTTGTTATTGGCCTCTCATCTTTTGGGCTGTTAACTGGTGGATACACAGGTACAATGCTTGATGCGAAGCAGTCACTCGCAGCGATTTTATTCGGTAACGCCTTCCCTATGCTGTTGATTGTTCCCATTACCCTTTATTTTGCGCGTTATGGCATAGACACTTTTGTAGGGTTTCGAAGTTCACTAGGGTATCTAGGATCCAATATCTTTTTCTTTGTTTTTCTTATTTTAACTCTCGGCTACATTTCCATTGCGCTTTTTATGTCTGGACAGGCTTTAGTAGAGGCTGCTAATTGGATGGGGATGCCCGCCATTTTCTCAAGCCAAGCAACGGGAGCGCCGTTTTTCTCGATTTTACTCTTTATCTGTGCATTTCTTGTAACGGTGAGGGGACCGGTAGCGATTCAAAAATATACCGCAGTAGCCGTTCCGGTTTTTATGGTTCTCATGTTTGGCCTTCTCGCAATAGTCTTGTTTGGACAGGGATTCACGAAAGTTGCCAATATACTTCCTTCTGAACCGTTTGAAACGACTTCTCGATCATTCGCTACAGCCCTGGAATTAAATATCGGTCTCGGCTTTTCATGGCTTCCGTACCTTGGCCAATACAGTCGTTTATCTAAAACAGAAGGAGGCGCATTTAAAGCAGGATTCTACAGCTTTGGAATCATCGTCTGTATCGCTGCATTAGTCGGGGCCCTTGCTACATTAGTCGCTGGATCACTTAATCCTTCTGACTGGATGTTTTCAATTGCAGGAAGTTGGGGCGGATTCATTGGCTTGATTTTACTTTCGGTAGGGAATGTCGGTGCAGCCATTTTCCTTATGTACTCACAAGCTGTCAGCTTTAAAACTGTATTCCCGAAAAAGTCATGGATGATTGCGATGGGTACAACGGTACCGACTATATTCCTACTTCTAAGCTCAACGTTCTACGATGCATTTGGTTCATTCATTGCTGTCATTTCTTTTATTATGGCTGTTCTTGGCGGCATTGTCGTTGCAGATTACTTTTTTGTAAAGCGCCAACGCATTTCGATAAGGGATTTGTATGACACGCAAGGCTCTTATACCTATTGGAAGGGCATTAACCCGTCGGCCGTTCTCACGGTGGTCATAGGAACGATCGTTTACTGGGCACTCTATAATCCATTGACTTTTGAAGCAAGTGACTTTTTCCTTTATACGGCTGCCGGAATTCCAACATACTTTGTCGCTTTAGTCACTTACTATGTTTCATCTAAATACATTTTCCGTTATGAAGTTGACATGGAGCGTCCATCCGTTGAATTAAAGGAAGCTAAATAGAAAAAAACGCACTTTAAAGAATCTAGGGAACGAGAGGAGATTGTTCAATGTTTACACAAAGTTTAGATTTCAAAACAACTGATTTAGATACATTCCCATTTCCATTCACTTCAGGTAACTATCGTTATTCAAACGACCTGAAAAGACTCTCAAACATTAACTGTATTGAAGTTACACCAGAATACAAACTCCAAGTGGGAACGAAGCGTCGTCTCCTTCAAGAACAGCCGCATATAAGGTTTCAATCTTTTTCACACACATTAGAAATGCAATGGGAAGTATTGGAAATGCTAATCGACATGGCAACTGATCGCTATCCGGAGCATTTCGAGGTCATTAAAGATGGAGACAACTGGACCTTCAAGAACCACATTTTCGGGGAATCCGATTCATTTGTGTATGGCGATGCCAGCACACTTCCAAATGAGCCGCTTGATTATATAGGCCGCCATTTCCACAATGATTTTGTTTTAATGGTTCATCGCGATAGTAATTTCTATTTGGAAGTGGGGCAGGTTTCATACGCCGCACTCTTCTCGGCTAACTGGAATAAAGGCATGTCTTTCGATGAAATCCATGCACCTGTTCCATTTGTATCGCGGAAAGGTGATGAACTGGCAGATCGCGTTCGTAAGTTTTTATTATCCATCGAGCCAGGAAAGCCATGGACACGCATCAACTGGAACCTGATGGCGAACCGTTGGGATGTCAACTATGAAACGATGGATGTGTGGGAGCCGCAGCGTTCTGAGATAACACCAGAAAATGCAGGAAAGCTGGTTCGTTTGCGTGTTGAAGAACAAAAATTTTATCGCATGCCACGAAGCAATGCCATTCTATTCGTATTGAACACACAGTTCCTGCCACTTGAAGATTTGACATTGCGCAAGGAGTGGTTTGATCTGACATATAGCGTGCTGCAGGATATTCCAGAACCTATGGCAGAATACAAAGGGATCGCCCCGTTTCTTCCGCAATCAGTCGAATATTTGAGACGCATTGATGAAGAACAAAAAGCAAAAATAAACAATAAGTAGGAGGAAGAGGGCCTTGTACAATAGTCCAGTATTGTTTGATAAATCTGTTACGATCGTAAATCAATTTACTCCTCGGAATGAACGAAGAAAGTTTGTCGTCATTTCAGATCAAGCCGGATACGAAAGGGCTAAGAGTTTCACTTCTGAAATCGCAGGTACAGTGCCTGTCGAATATCTTTCTATTAACGGAATGCAAGATAAAGAGGAGATTAAGAGATTCATCTTGTCACAAAAGATGGGCACACAATTTTATATTGCGGCTGCATGGAACAATGCCGTTATGGTCTTCTCGCTGGGGGTAGAAGCTGGTCTATCTGAAGCTGAGATCCAGACGGTGATTATCGGGCCTAAACGACGTTACGTATATTGCATGAAATGTTTCGAAGTGTCGGAAGTCGAAGAAGAAGCAGAGATTGCAGAATGTGACCATTGCAGAGCCAGTCTTGAAATAGGTCCTTTTTATTCAATCGTACGGGAAGGCTATATTGGTTACCCATTCATCCCAATCGGAAAAGAAGAAGAAGTAGGGAGCTGAACATCATGCGGGTAGTAGGAAATATTCAAATGAAAGTAAATAAGATCATTCAAGAAACTCCATTCGTGAAACAGTTCGAGTTAATTCCAGTTGATGGAAAACCGTTGCCTGCATTTACAGGCGGTGCGCATTTGACCACTTTCATGCCGGCCAGGGATACGATTTTCGAGAGAGAATATTCCCTTATCAGCAACCCAAGGGACCGTAAAAAATATGCAATTTCCATTCGGCGTGATGAGACGTCACGCGGAGGTTCTGCTTTCTGGCATGAACATGTAAAGGTAGATTCCAGGTTGGAAGTCAGTTTCCCTAAAAACAACTTCCCTCTCAGCTTTCGAGCTAAGCATCATGCTTTTTATGCAGCTGGAATTGGCATCACCCCATTTCTGGCAATGATGGAAGACATGGCTGCCGATGGGCAAACCTTCGAACTCCATTATGCAGCACGCACACCGGAATTATGTCCTTTTTATGATCTGCTGAAAGCCAAATATCCTGATCAATGTACCTTTTATTTTTCGCAGGCAGAAGACAAACGCAGAATGTTACCAGAGACGATGATGGATCATCGCATTGGCACACATGTATATTTTTGCGGACCACTCGAGATGGTACAAGAGTATCGAAAAGCTGCCAGTTCATATGGTTATCCGGAACACGCGATCCACTTCGAATTATTTGCGACAAAAAATGATGGGCCGCAAGAACCTTTCATTGTCGATCTTACAGACAGCGATCGGTCCATTCACGTTCATGAAGGTGAAACACTGCTTGATGCGCTTTTAAGGGAAGGAATTGATGCACCTTATTCTTGTAAAGTGGGCGGGTGCGGAAGTTGTGAGATAGATGTTGCAGAAGGTGAAGTGGATCACCGGGATAACTTCCTTAGCGAAGAAAACCGTCAAACACGCAAGTCAATCCTGACTTGCTGCTCACGTGCGAAGGACGACAGACTTGTCTTAAAACTTTAACGATTCCGTACAGGTAAAATTTAAAAAATAATGAAAACCGGAGGCATAAAACATGACAATTTTAGAAACGGCAGTTTTAGAGCTTAAAAATTACATCGACGGTAAGTGGCAGACCTCATCTTCATATGAAGTAATCCCGGTAATTAATCCTGCAACACAGGAAGTCATTGCAAGGGCTCCGCGTGCTACCAAGGAAGATACAGAAAATGCAATCTCAGTAGCGAAAGCAGCTTTTGAAAGTGGAATCTGGTCAGGTCTAACAGCACAGGAGCGTGCTTCCTACCTATATAAAATTGCGGATAAAATTGATGAACGTGCGGAAGAGTTAACGATTCTTGAAACAATGGACAACGGGAAACTTAAAGCAGAGGCGGGCTTCGATATTGCCGATGCCGCCGCGTGTTTCCGTTACTACGCTGGCTTAATCCTTCATCCAGAAGGTGAAACTTACCAAGTTCCCGGTCCCGTGCAAGCGATGGTTGTTCGTGAGCCAGTAGGTGTAGCCGGTTTGATTGTACCTTGGAATTTCCCTCTTTTAATGAGTGTCTGGAAAATCGCACCCGCCCTTGCGGCAGGTAACACCATTGTATATAAACCGGCTGAATTGACACCTGTAACAGCAATGAAATTATTTGAAATCCTAGAGGAAGTAGGTATCCCTAAAGGTGTGGCTAATATGGTGATGGGCCGCGGCACTGTTGTCGGTCAGACCATTGCAGAAAGTAAGGATGTTGACATTGTTTCATTTACAGGAAGTACGGATGTTGGCCGCTCTATCATGAAAGCGGCCGCGGGCAACTTAAAGAAAATTTCCCTTGAGCTTGGCGGTAAATCGCCTAACATCGTTTTTGCAGATGCAGATTTAGAGACAGCCGTCGATTACGGATTATTTGGCATCTTCTTCGGTGCCGGTCAAGTATGTTCATCAGGTAGCCGAATTCTAGTTGAAGAAAGTATTTATGATGAATATGTAAAACGCTATGTGGAACGCGCAAATAAAATCAAAGTTGGACCTGGCCTTGCAGAAGACAGCAATATGGGGGCAATTGTCAGCGAAGCGCAAATGAATAGCATTTTGAACTATATTGAAATCGGGAAACAGGAAGGTGCGACACTTGCAGCAGGCGGTTACCGTCTTGTTGATGAGGGCCTTGACAAAGGATTCTTCATTGCACCGACTGTCTTCACCGATGTAACACCTGACATGCGCATCGTACAAGAGGAAATCTTTGGTCCAGTTGTTGTCATCCAAAAGTTTAAAGATGAAGAAGAAGCTATTAAACTTGCAAATGATACAGACTACGGTCTTGCAGGCGGCGTTTTCTCTAACGATGGGGCTAAAGGACTTCGTGTGATCAAGAAAGTACGGGCAGGCATTACATGGGTAAATGATTATCATCCCACATATGTCGAGGCGCCATGGGGCGGTTACAAACAGAGCGGGATTGGACGCAGTTTAGGAAAATACGGCTTAGACGAATACCAAGAAATTAAACAAATCAACATTAATCTCGATGTAAAGCCGGTCGGATGGTTTCCAAATTAAGTATATAAAATTTGAGAAGTAGCAATCAATTTAATCAAATCAAAAAACCTAATCCAAATACGGATTAGGTTTTTTTCAAATTGTCGATAAACCTTTTAAAGCCCTCAAAAAGGAAGTTAAAGATGTTCTTAATATTTCTTAATCTTATTAATAACTGAGGGCAACTATATGTATTTTAGATCCAGTTTAAAATCATACATAAGCTTATTAAGAAGATAATTATTCCACAAACGGGCCTGAAGATCAGAGCTGTCTTTAAGGCATTAACTTCTTTATATAACTATCGGGGCAGGATAGTTCGACAATCTATTGGGATTTCGTGGTAATTCACGTTAAGGGAGGAGGATGAGAGATGACATACGCAGTAATTATTTTAGTAATTGGAATAATAATAGCTATTTTTCTAAGTATCAAGAAACCAAATAAATCGAAGTACAGCATTTGGGGGATAACTATAATGTTCCCTTTTCTTTTTATAGCTGGGGTAGTCCTTTTTTGGATAGGCGATTGATAAAAGAAATCTAAACAATTTATTTCTTCAATTAAAGGGGCAGTTTTCCTGTTATGAATGAAAATGAGATTTGAACACAAAAAGACCTCTTGATATGATGGAAGTGTCCCAAAGCTCGCCAGCGAAACGGATAAATACATCAAAACCAGGAGGCCAAATATGAAGTATAACCAAAATAAAAAAATCTCTTAAATTACTTCTGAAACACTTTTTGTCGGTGTCGGTATCGCAAAATTCAAACATGTAGCCAGAGCTCAAGACTTTAACAATGCATGTTTTCTATTCGCTTATTCGTAGTCTTTACACATAATTATTAGATTTTTTTGTGTGTTACAATAAAGACATTAGCATACACTGTCTCTTATTTTCTAACGAGAAACTTAGATAAAGAGTAACATTTTAGAATTAAAAGCTATAACACTACATTTATAGAAAGGGGAAAAGAACATGAATGAGATTAGAAATATTTATTGCGTTGGTCGAAACTACGTAGCACATGCAAAGGAATTAAATAATGAGGTACCTACTTCCCCATTTCTATTTTCTAAGCCTACCCATGCCTACATGGAAGCAAATGGTCAAGAGATTTACCTGCCTGGCAATCGTGGTTCTGTCCATTTTGAAACTGAACTTGTCATAAAGATTGGAAGACAACATGAAGTAGGCATGAAGGTAGATGAAGTGATAGAAAGTATGGGGATTGGGATCGATTTTACTTTACGGGAAGTTCAAAGTGAACTTAAGAAAAAGGGGCATCCATGGTTACTTGCAAAAGGGTTCCCTAATTCGGCTATTGTGAGTGAATTCGTTGCTTTTCCAGGAATAGAAGAAATAAAAAAAGTAGATTTCATGCTAATTAAAAATGGGGAGAAGGTTCAGCAAGGAAATATTAAAAATATGATTTTTGATTTGCAGACAATCGTGGATTTCACGGCCCTACACTTTGGATTGGGTGAAGGTGACATAATCTTTACGGGAACACCTGAAGGAGTTGGACCAGTTTTAGACGGAGATCATTTATCATTGGTATGGGATAATAAAGTTCTCGGTGAATGTTGTATTAAATTAGCTTAATTCAGTTTTCTTATATTTTTAACTATTAAATTTATCATAATATGAGATTCTAGATCTCGCTGTGTGGCGTATTTGTATTTAAAAAGGAGCGATTTAATGAGTATAATCCAACCTAATATTCTTGTCTTTAGCCCTATGCAAACAGATGTTGAGACTTATGCTGAAAGTATTCGCAATGATGGGTTTATGTCAGTAAAGACAGCTACAACTTTGGATGAAGTTGAAAAATATTTACCTGGTACTGAAGTTATTTTGGGATGGAACTTCCCCACACATCTACTAAGTAAACCAATTGCCTCATCTGTCCGCTGGTTTCAGTCAATGGGAGCCGGAGTCAATGATTTAATTGAAGACAAATCTATACCTGAGAGCATTATATTAACCCGAATTGTCAACCAATTTGGTACTTATATTTCTGAATATGTATTTTCGTTTCTCTTGTACATAGTGAAAGACAATCCCCGTATGAGACAATCACAAATGGAACGGAGATGGGATCCTTTCATTTCTGAAACTCTGAAAGGGAAAACAATCGGAGTAGCCGGACTCGGATCGATTGGTGCCGAAATTGTACGTAAAGCTCGAGTGTTTGATATGAATGTACATGGATTAAGCTTTAGCGGAAAACAAGCATCATTAGTGGACTGTCACTTTACTCCAGATCAATTGAGTGAATTTGTAAAAGATCTAGATTATTTGGTCCTAACCCTTCCTTTAACGGATTCCACACATCATATTATGACTAGGGACCTCCTTTTAGCAATGAAACCAAAAGCTTGTCTTATCAATGTTGGCCGTGGATTATTAATTGATGAAGAGAATTTAATATCTGTTATGCAATCAGGACATCTTCAGACAGCCATCCTTGATGTTTTTGAGACAGAACCGTTACCTAAAGACCATGTCTTCTGGACAATGCCGAATGTATATGTCACTTCTCATCTGTCAGGACCGAGTACTATTGAAGGCGTAAGCAGTTTTTTTATTGGAAATTTAAAGCGATTTTTAAGTGAACAGCCGTTACATGGATTGGTAGATCGGAAACGAGGATATTAACTAGAAGCATGAATAAACCGCTTTGAATCAATTCATTCAAAACGGTTTATTCATGTCGTCTATTATCTCTTCAGATTTTCCTTTTGTTAAACAACCGTTGAGAAAGACTTCTAGGACAAAGTTAAAAACTTCACTTGCTTTGAATTCACTACCATAGAAATAATTAGACTCAAATGGGCTAATTTTTGTTAGCAGTTATACTGTACGCAAAGCATTATTCGACAATAAAAATGATAAATTTCCGTACGCTAAGGCAGTTCCATAAAGGCACTTTGATTTTGAAATGCCTTTTAGAACTAATTTCCATACTAAATTCAGTTTATCTTGAACAGTACTATAAACGAACGTTATTGGTACTTTGTTGTTATTCCAAGAATTCAACGCTTAGCGTACATTTTAGCCAAAAAGATGGTGGGACCCCTTATAGAAGTTTGGTCAACATTACCAACGTCTGTCTACTTTTTAGTAGAACGGCATTTACTTTACCATTGCTTTATTGTTTACTAGACAATTGAGCAGCTATATTTTGTTGAGAGCCATTCCTGTCCCTTAAAACATTAGGGGGATGGCTTTTTTATTTGTGCGAAACAATAATTACTGACGGTTATAGACCTCTTAAAATCTTTATTAAAAAAGGATTTTTTCGTTTTCTAATTTTTCAATCTACATGTAGACGAGTAGATTTGTAGACTAATCTACATCTTCAGACACTATTTTTCCTATCTGAAAATTTCTAAAAAATTTTTTCATCGGCCTAATCTACATTCTTGATTCATCGCTTCATGAACATCTAGTAAGGGCGATTTTACCTTTTCTCGTAGGTACGCATCATAGTTTTTAAACGCTTTTCCCCAGACGAACAATTCCGGCCAATAGTAGCCAGATCTTCAACTTAGGCCTCCGCTAGTAAAAATACGAAGCAATCAATTAATACTTCAAAATCTGGACGGAATTAGCTTCCGATATAGATGGAAACGAGCAGTTACCGATTTACTGCTTAGTAAACGAAGCCTTTGTCCAACTTCAATTTTTTTCATACTATTTTTAACAACAGGCTCCATATCCGTAATCGCCGCCGCATCCACCAACAAAGCTAGCTCCAACAATGATTAAGAGTATAAACAAAACGACTATAAAGGCGAAACCTCCACCAAATCCAATACCGTCGTCACACCTTGATTCACAACCTGACATACAAAAACCTCTCCCTATTTGTTTTTAAGGAGGAAATTAATTAAATGGGTTAAATCACCTTATGCTCTAATTAGGAAAATGACACAAAGGTCTCCATCTCTGTTCATAGGATAAAATGTTGGAGGTACCTCTTAATGAGCTTACAGGTGCGTTAGCTGAAGATCGGAAAGGCGGCCTTTTGAAGGTATTTGTTTCAAAGCTACATCCGCCCCCATTCGGCACAATCTCAGATGTCCCACACTCTACTGGTGGATCTTAACAACCCCCTTACGATGCAGAGACGCCGAAGCCCATTAAAAAAAGGTTTTCCATTAATAAAAGACCGACTCTATTGCTTTGCAATGTAGGGAACTATCTGATGTAACCTGTTATTAATGCTTATTTAATTTTTGTGCTAGTATAAGAATAGATTTAATTATCAGTCAATTATGAATAATGGATAATCAGAAATGACTAGGAGGTAAACCATGGATTTAAGAGTAGACGTTTCTATACTTTTAAAACATATTTTGGAACATTCTTTTGATGAAATCTTTATTGCTGACGCATTGGGTAATATTTTATACACAAGTCAAACCACCGAAAAAATGTTTGGAATTTCATGTAAACCAAAAATGCATCAAAATATCTTTGACCTCGAAAAAGATGGCGTGTTTTCTCCCTCCGTCATTGCGAATGTATTGAGAAGCGCAAGAAAAGAAACCCTTATTCAAGAAACTATACATAATAGGAAAACTATCATCTCTGGCTATCCTATCTATGATGACAAAGGAATTTTGATTGGAGCACTTAGTTTCTCAAGGGACATAACAGAATTTGAATACTTAAAAAATGAAAACGAACAGGTTGCAAAAGCTGTGCAGTTATACAAAAAAGAAATTGAAAAATTAAAAAAACAGGCTATTAACACATATTTTCCTAATAATGAAAAAATGGGAAAAGTACTTGATGTCATTTCAAAAGTAACAGATTTGGATGTAACTGTTTTGTTAGTTGGCGAGTCGGGGGTCGGTAAAAACCGAATCGCACGAATGATTCATGAAATGTCCAAAAGAAGCATTTACCCTTTTATTGAAGTAAACTGTGGCGCCATACCGGAATCATTAATTGAGTCTGAATTATTCGGATACGAAGAAGGTGCTTTTACAGGTGCAAAAAAGGGTGGAAAACAAGGGTATTTTGAAGCTGCGGGGGAAGGGACGTTAATCTTAGATGAAATTGGAGAGCTCCCAATGAACCTTCAAGTGAAATTATTGTCTGTTTTACAAAACAAATCATTGATGAGAATAGGCGGGAATAAATCTGTTCAGCTGTCTTGCAGAATAATTTGTGCCACGAATCAAAATTTAGAAGAGCTTGTAAATGCAAAGCAGTTCAGGGAAGATCTTTATTATCGTATAAATATTGTTAAAATTATTATCCCTCCTCTTAGGGAGAGAAAGGACGAAATCCTATCCTTGATTTTCGATATAACGAAAGAAATGAATAAGAAATATGACATGAATAAACGGTTTACACCAGCCATGCTTGCCTGGCTCGGTCAACAAGAATGGAAGGGTAATATTAGAGAGTTGCGTAATTTTATTGAAAAAGCAGTTATCACCTCGGGCGAAGATGAGATTGACCTCGAGATTGATGGTGAAGATTTTGAACAATTTTCAGAAAAGAGAATGAAAGAAACCACTTTGCAAACGTATATGGAATCTATCGAAAAGGAGTTTATTATGCGCATGTATCAAAAATACCCAAGTAGTATTAAGCTTGCAGAAAAATTGAATATTAGCCAGTCTACAGCAAATAGAAAGATACAAAAGTACATAGAAGAGCGCTAGTCACTTTTGACTATATCCTCTCATGAATACTGACTTTTCAAAATGGCATGGAAATTGCTTTTATTTGAGTGTAATTACATTTTGAAGGAGGCAATTAACATGTCTAATAGAAAAGAAAAAGATTTTCTTAATCTTCCCTTTACAGGAATCTGTACGTTTGGAAAATACCCGATTTGTACTGACCTCGATCAACTTGATGCAGATGTAGCTGTCATTGGTGTTCCAAATGATATGGGTACACAATGGAAATCAGGAGCGAGAATGGGGCCGCGTGGAATACGTGAAGGATCTACATTATATAGCTTCGGATTAGATGGTGCCTATGATATCGAAAAAGATATTATGTATTTAGGTCCTGATTGGAAAGTTGTTGATTGTGGCGATGTGGATATGGTACATGGAGATTTACTGCAGTGTATGGAGAATACAGAAGAAGCAATAAAAAAAATCGTTTCAAAAGGGGCGATGCCGGTTATTTTAGGTGGCGATCACTCTATTACGATTCCAGTAGGAAAGGGATTAGCTGAAGCGGGACCTTTCCATGTTATTCAAATAGATGCTCATTTGGATTGGGCAGATCATCGCTCAGGGCAACGGTATGGTCATGGAAGCTGCATACGTCGTTTGTCTGAAATGGATCATGTGGATAAGATTTTTCAGTTTGGTATTCGAGGAATCAGTAGCAGCAAAAAGGAAGATGTCGATGCTGCAAGAGAATATGGAAGTGTTATATTATCACCGCGTCAAATGAGAAAAATGGGAATAGAAAGCGTTTTAGAACAAATTCCAGCCGGGGAACGCTATTTCATTACCATTGATATTGATGGTTTGGATCCTTCGATAGCTCCTGCAACGGGAACCCCTTCTCCAGGCGGTCTCATTTATGATGAAGTAAATGAATTACTCGAAGGGATTGCGAAAAGGGGGCAGGTCATTGGGTTTGATATGGTCGAAGTAGCACCTCCATATGACCATGCGGGTATGACTGGACAAGTAGCGACACGGCTTACTTTAGACTTAATGAGTTTTATTTTAAAAGAAAGAGAAATAGTGAGTGCTACTAAAACAGAAAAAATTTCCTTATGACTTAGAAAATATGTCATTGGTTTATTTGGCTCTTAGATTTACATAGAAAACGACTTTCTATGTAAATCTTTTCAATCGATTCGACGGACGTATCACAGGGAACCTACAAAAAAGAACCGGAGGGGTGTCTATGAAAGTAGAGACAAGGAGCATTGAGTATATTCCCGAAAATGAACGGCATGGGAAAGCAAGAGGGCTATTCCCAGTTTGGTTTGGTGCCCAAATGCATTTGACCACTCTAGTTACAGGAGCCTTATGCATTAGTTTTGGATTAAATCTTTTCTGGAGTGTAATGGCAATTATTACTGGAAATTTACTCGGAGCCATTTTTATGGCCTCGCACTCCGCGCAAGGACCAAAACTTGGTATTCCTCAAATGATACAAAGCCGGGCGCAATTTGGTGTTATTGGTGCTGTGATTCCCTTAATACTTGTCATATTTATGTACTTAGGATTCTTTGCGAGCAGCGGTTTGCTAGGTGCTCAAGTCTTGAGCAACTCATTATCAATTGATTTGACATGGAGTATTATTATTATGAATGGCATCACTTTCATCGTTACGATGATAGGTCATGACTTAATTCATAAAATGCAGAAATATTTATCATGGTTCTTTTTTATCATATTCTTAGCTGCGACAATAGTCGTATTCAATTTGCCAATACCAGCAGAAAGCTGGTCTCCGGCTGGATTTGAATTTTCAACTTTCATGTTATGCGTTAGTATTGTAGCTACCTGGCAGCTCTCATTTGCTCCGTATGTTGCAGACTACTCGAGGTATTTACCGATTGACACCCCTCCAGCTAAAACATTCTGGTATACGTACGCAGGATCAGTCATAGGAACCGTATGGATGATGCTATTAGGAGTCCTTTTAGCTGTTGCCATTCCTGGTTACCTTGAAAACTCCGGGACTTATTTGTCTCAATTGCTTGGTAATCGATTTGTGTTTATTATGCTTCTGGCCATTTTTTTAGGCCAACTCTCTATCAACGTGTTTAATTTGTACGGTTCTTTCATGTCAACAGTATCAACGATTGAGCCTTTTACAAAATTAAAGGTATCTCCAAAAGTAAGAATGTTTTTTGTCTTAGGTATCACTATTATTGGAACTTTATTAACAATAATCGGAAAAGGGAATTTCTTGGAGTATTTCACCAACTTTATTTTGTTGATCAGTTACTTTTTAATCCCCTGGACGGCCATAAATCTCGTTGATTATTATGTAGTTCGAAGGGGAGAGTACAATATTAAGGACATGTTTGATTTAAACGGGCAGTATGGAAAGGTAAATTGGATTACAACCTTTTCATTTTTAATATCCATCATCGTTGAAATACCTTTTATCAATACATCTATCTATGTCGGCCCGATTGCCCAATCTTTAGGGGGTGCTGATCTTGCATGGATTGTAGGGCTGATTGTTCCATCTTTACTCTACTATGTAATGATGAAAAGAAAATTATATCATTCACCAAAAGTTTCACTCAGTGAGAGCAAAACTACAAATCTTCTTAGGTAATACAGTGGAGTAAGCATAGTTTCATGGACACATTTTAGTTAAGTCCTTTATTTCATTATGGGAGTTGCTTCGGCAACTCTTTTTCTTATGGGGGTACCGTTAGCAAAACGCGGATATACAACGTTAAGGGGATCTGGATGCAAAAATAGCCACTCCCTCCAAAAACTATTAATCTATGTCAAAAAGTATATCAATAATATGAAATGTTTCAAAATGAAAAAACATACTTAATGACACACGGAATATTACCTGTTTTCCAACGTGTCATTAAGTTTTCTTTTGACAGTAGCTACAACATGAAAAATACATTAAACATTAAATTACTGTTGTTAAATGGCAATAAAGATGTTTAAACCAGTAAATAAAGTTGCTACACATTATTAATATGTTGTTTAAAAACGTTAGTCATATTATTTCATTAAAGGGCCATTTAATGGAATAATAGGTTGGATAAAACCCCACTTTTTATACAGCCATCAGGAGTACCAGAGTGTCCTGTAATATTGATTTATTAACGATGTATAAAAATCAGATACGATTGACAGAAAGATAATAATAAAGTTAGCTGAATTTAAGTAAGTAATAACTTTCAAACGCTCGCTTCATCATATGTGGCATAATGCCACTCGTTGTGCATGTTAATGTTCCTTGTTTAGACGGTTTATTCATAATAAACATAGCACCTTCTTTTCCAAGCTCCATAAAATAAAGTGTTTCGTGTTGGAATGATCGAAGTGGTTCATGATGCATTTGTTTGACAATATTTTCAACAGCAAGTTCGCCCTGGAGCTCAGCAGCACGCCCTGTTTTTGTTCCTTTGATATTATTTGCATCACCAACAACATAAATATTTTCCCATTGAACGGATTGGAGAGTTTCATGAACAGGTAGGATGCCATTTTCATGCTCAAAATCTTTCGATGATAGAATACATTCCTTTCCTTTATAAGGAGGCAAAACGAGTAAAAATGAATAAGGAAGTCGTTCTCCGTTATTCAAATAGACCTTTCCATCATCAACCTGTTCAATAGAAACATTACAGAAGTACGGTATCTGTTTTTCCGCCATTAATACTTCAGCTTCTCTGTCGGCTCTTTTCCATTTCCGTCAAATAGCTCTTTTTCATATGTGAAAAACGTCATGGGGCATTTGATACGACGCTCTTTGAGATATGCATCCAACTCAAATAAAAACTCATAAGAAATACCTTGGTTCGGATTCTCCTGCGCAACTCCTATAACAATTGGTTCACCTTCTTCCATTTCTTCAAGCTTTTTTCTTGTTTTAAGAGCAGATGATACATCATAGATAGATGCACTTTTTCCTTCTAATCCTTTTATTCTTGCCCAGTCAGGAGAAGCGCCTGATGCAAGTATTAAATAATCGTACTCAATGATTACATCATCATTACATATCACATAATTTTGTTTTGGCATAAGTGATTTGACACTTTTTTCAATGAACCTAACACCGATCTTTTCAAATGTTGGACGAAGTGGAAAGGAGAGCTTTTTAATACTATGTTTGTGAAATGGAAGCCAAATTAGGGATGGACGAAAAATAAATTCTTCCTTATCAGAAATAACGGTGATCTCATGTTGAGAATGTTTTAATTTTTTTCTAATCTCAACAGCAGCATTTAACCCTCCAAATCCACTACCAATAACAACGATACGCATCGCATTCACTTCACTTCCACTTTTTTCTTTAGTTTTTTCTAAACCATGCCTATTTATGTTTTATTTCTACACGTTTAAATATATTTAAGGCGTTTTATAACTTATTTGTTGTAGCTCTTAGATTTTTTAATATTCAATAATCGTGCGCTTTAGTCGAACAAGAAGTTAAAGGGTGATAAATATTAAACATGTCTAATATGTATCACCCTTTATTTTTATAACTTTTTACAATTTAGGTCTTGATAAAAAAGCATCTTTCTGTCATTCCGAATGTGTCGCTTCGGACCGATAACCACGGACTGTACGGCTCACGCCTACATTCCGTAGGTTCCTGTTCCATTTACGGCTAAGGCCACCATACCAACGAGCCGAAAACCGGAAAATCAGGATTGAAAGATCAAAAGAATAAAAGACAAAAGGAGAGCAGCCGAAACGGCTACTTTGTTGGGATTCTCTTAGCGTATAAAATTTCCGAAAAGGGCGGTATAGCATTATTGCTACTTTCCGTAAAAGTACACTTTTATGAACGGAGTTTATCGAGTGTAAAAAGCAATCTACTCCCATTAAAATCATTATCACTTGGGATACTAGGGCAGTACTAACGCAAAAACAAAGATACCCCTGCCCAACTTTTTAAGGCTGGTAACAGAGGCAATTGCAGTAAACCATTTAGATGTTTCAAATTATAGTATTACCCCAAACATGGTTTGCGTTTCCAAAGAGATTTAGCCTGTCATGATAACAAGTGCTTTTTAAATGGGCAGGGAATTGGTAAATAATGAACGTTAATGCGGCCACCGATATTTGTCAGATCAAAAAAAGAGCTTTAATTATCTTATGAACAAATATAAAAAACCACAAAAACTCCCTTTTCAACTCAGGTAGCTTCTGTGGTTGGATCCAGCACATTTGTAATACAAAAGCGAAAGAATTATACCCCAATTTGGAAAATAAATGTTTATGTATCGTTTATGGTTAAGTTCCAATGCTATGTTCTACTGCATTATCCCAACTAGGAAAATAATACAATGCATTTTTCATTAACTCTGGATCTGACTTCTTTACCTCTTTCTTCCGAGGTGGCTTCCCTTCTTTTTCTACTAATTCAGAAATTTGATTCACGACTTCTTCAACACTCATACTTACTTCCATTTGTATCCTCCTTCTCGAGATTTAGTTATATATATATTTTCCTATTAAAGAAAAATAATACATTTTTTCTATCTGAACTGCCCAGTTCGAAACGAAGGCGTCATTGGATTTACAAAATCGATTGCTCTTGAACTTGGTCAATATGGCATTACTGCTAACTGTATTGCCCCATAAATAAAAGTAAAAGTGAAATTGCTTTAACTCGTACGATTGAAACAAAAAGCTAAAGCAAAGACTGAAGCTAGTACTAGCAATGATGAAATGGATTCAATCGATATATTGCTTGAAGGTAAGAAAGCACACTCTAAAAGAATATACAAGCCCTACCCCTACTAGAAATGATGTTGGTTTATAAAAGTGTTTGATCATTTAACAATACACTATGTGTTATGAAACTAAAGCCGTCCTTTAGCATAAGAAAAGAATCTTAACAAAAATGTTTAATCAATCTTATCTTAGATCAATAACATTTTTAACTTTTTCATATTTCGACAGCGTTTTCATTTGTTGTCCTTTATACTTTTAATTTGATAGAGAAATGAGCAAGAGATATTAAAGTGGATTAAACAAGCGCTAGTTTCATAATGAATACATTATTTCTATATTGGTTTAGTTGCCTTAAGGAAAAGACAATCTATCAGTTTATTAAACATCAGAACTCAATTAAGTTTGGCGGAGGGATATGAGTGAGGGTAAACATCGGAGTACAGCAGATTGAAAATTATGCTAAATTAGAAGATAAAGTTTTGGTAAAGATGGTTCATAGTGGAGATAGCGAGTCATTGGCTTTTTTAATTAATAAATATCAGAATTTTGTTCGTGCGAAGACAACCCCATACTTTTTAATTGGCGCAGATAAAGAAGATCTTGTTCAAGAGGGAATGATTGGTCTATATAAAGCTATTCGTGACTTTAGAGAGGACAGGATGACTTCTTTTAAAGCTTTTGCTGAACTTTGTATCACTAGACAGATTATAACCGCGATCAAAACGGCTACTCGTCAAAAGCATGCACCTCTAAATTCGTATGTTTCTCTAGACAAGCCTCTTTATGATGAAGAATCTAACTATACACTTATGGATATGATATCCGGAGAAAAAATAACGAATCCCGAAGCATTAATCATTAACCAAGAAAAAGCTGATGATATAGAACTAAAAATTTCAGAATTGCTTAGTGATTTGGAAAGAAGAGTGTTGGCCTTATATATGGATGGACAATCATATGTGGAAATTTCTGAAGAACTAAACACGCATGTAAAGTCGATTGATAATGCTCTCCAACGAGTAAAAAGAAAACTTGAACGGCATCTGGGGATAAGGATGGCTATCTGATAACTTCGTTTAAATTTCCCAAATTGATATATAGTTCCATTTGTTTTTGTGAAAATTAAAAACGTCGTTATTTTCAACCCCAGAAGTTACTTGGAGGGCATAGGCAGTTTCTGTGGTTTTTTCATTGCCCATAAGAAATTTTATGTTAAATAGACAAACAAAGAAATTGTGCTTTACTTATTCCCGCAATGGGCGCAATTCTGTAGCAAGAATTGTGCTCTTTCTTTATGTTAAGGTCATTTAAGGTATATTTAGGCAGTATAGCTAAATAAACTATGAATAAAATCACTTCTTAATATTTAACGAATAAGAGTTTTGTTACTATAAAAATAAGTGAAATAAGGAGGTGTTTACGGTTGGAAAAGAAAGTATTAGTTGTCATTGATGTGCAAACGGCCGTTGTTGAACACGGGTATAAACGCGATAAGACAATTGACAAAATCAACCGATTAATTCGTTGTGCAAGAGAGCAACAGATACCGATTATATATATTCAACACGAATATCCAGAAGGTCCGATGAGTAAGGGCGAACCTGGATGGCAGTTTCACCCGCGACTTGAGAAGCCCCTCCATCAAGAGGTTACCATCTATAAAACCGTACCAAATTCATTTACTCAAACACCTTTAAAACAAACACTCGACAAGCTAGACGCAACGCACATCTACATTTGTGGTGCACAGACGGAATTCTGTGTTGATTCTACATGTCGAGGAGCCTTTGATTTAGATTATAACGTCACCCTCATCACAGATGCTCATACCACGAGTGATGCAGATCACCTATCAGCCCCCCGCATTATCGAACATACCCATGTAACGTTAAAGAATTTTTGGAGTCCAAATGCAACAATAACTTTGGAAAAATCATTAGATCTTGACTGGATAAAAAATAAAGTAAACCCCAAATAAGGGATAGACTAGTAACCTTTCATTTAGGGTTCTTCAGCAATTGGGCGCGATTCTTTAATAAGAATCGCTTTTCTTATAGAATTAACAGGTGCTTTACTTCAATAAGGAAGATTGCTGAGGCAGCCTTTTTCTTATGGCAATAACGGGGCAGGATAGGTATATTAAGAATAAAGTAGCATGTGCTATAATTTGGAATAATCAAAATGTAAAGTTAAGGGGAAATCTTAAAAGTGGTGAATGAATTTTATAACAGCCAAATAATTTTAGAAAACCATCTTGTTAAGTTAATTCCATTTGAAGAAAAATACAAAGAGCAGTTAAAAAATATCATTTATGATGAAGAGGTTTACTATACAATAGAGTGTAAGAATGATGCAGAACTCAACAAGTACATAGATGAAACCATAAATCAAAGAATGGTGGGCTATTCATATCCTTTTTTAGTGATTGATAAAAGAACCAATGAAATTGCTGGTTCAACAAGCTTTGGACATATTCAGTTTAATAATAAGCGATTGGAAATTGGATGGACTTGGTACGGTAATCCATATAGAGGAACTGGATTAAATAAAGCCTGTAAATTTGAACTATTAAAATATGCATTTGAAATTATGGATTTTAGAAGAGTACAATTTAGTGCTGATATTAGAAATATTCGTTCACAAAAGGTAATTAAAAAGTTAGGAGCAACAAAAGAAGGAGTTTTTAGAGCAAATTATTTGGATACATCTGGAGTAAGCAGAGATGATGTATACTTTAGCATTATTCATACAGAATGGAACGATATTAAAAGAAATGTGTTTAATGAGTTTATTTAATTATTCAACTAACAGGTGCTGTAGCTGAGATCGGAGCTGTCTTTAAGGCTGCTTTTTTCTTTATGCAACTATCAGGGCAGGTTAGTTGCATAAAGAAAAAGGAGAACTAATATAAAAAGTAATTAGTAGAGAAATATGATATGAGTAAATAGTCTGAAAATTAATTAATAATATTTTTAGACAGTATTTGTTAAGGGAGGCGTTCATTATGACAAACAAAAGAAATTTTATCGATATTAATTTTAAGGGGATTACGACTAATTAACAAAGTTTTTTAGCGTTTCCCCGAATTTTGAAAGGGGAAAATTATGTATACAGAGAATGTGAAAATTGTAGAATTAAATGCTGAAAACTGGTACGACTGTTGTGAATTAGAGGTATCAACAGAACAAAAAGAATATATTGAGCCAAATGCAATATCAATAGCTCAGTCAAAGTTTGAACATACATTAAAACCATATGCTATTTATTTTGAAGAAAAAGTAGTTGGCTTTATAATGTACAATTCTATTCCAGAGGAACTTGATGGTTATTGGGTATATAGAATAATGGTAGATAAGGAGTTCCAATGCAAGGGTATTGGTAAAGAGGCAACTAAATTAATGATTACAGAGATGGCTAAATTACCAAATGTGAAAAAAATTGTTGTAGGTTATCATCCAGAAAATTTGGGAGCACATTACTTATACTCAAGTTTAGGATTTATTGATAATGGCGATAGGTTCGGTAAAGAAATGGCAGTTATTAAATATATAAACGAGTGATAAACCACCGATAGAATTATAAGAAAAACAAAGAGGGCCATTTTTGAAGTGAACCCAAAAAGTTAGACACTTTATTTAATTAGGCAGCCTTGAGGGCATGAACCCGGAATTCTACCGGGCTCATGCCTTTTAATTTTACCTTGATTCGTTGATGATTGTAGTAATGGATATATTCTTCTAATTCTTGTTTGAAATGCTCCATGCTTTCAAATTCTTGAAGATAAAGTAACTCTGATTTTAATAGGCCAAAGAAGTTTTCTATGACCGCATTATCGAGACAATTTCCTTTACGGGACATGCTTTGTGTAATGTTATGTCTTTTCAAATCATGCGAATATTGTTTCATCTGGTAATGCCAGCCCTGATCTGAATGAAGAATGGGTGAATCTTTCGATTCCAAGCGGTCAAAGGCTTTCTCCAGCATTTTGGAAACGAGGGGATAAACAGGCCGAGATTCGACATTATAGGCGATGATTTCTCCATTAAACAGATCAAGAATGGCCGATAAGTATAGTTTCTCCCCAGCTAGATGGAATTCTGTGACGTCTGTCACCCATTTTTCATTTGAGTTTGTTGCCTTGAAATCACGTGCTAGAATGTTGGGTGCAATCTTGCCGATTTTCCCTTTGTACGAACGGTATTTCTTCATGCGAACTAAAGACTTCAATCCTAGTTCATTCATCAATCGGAGAACTGTTTTATGATTGATGCGAGCACCTCTGTTACGTAATTCTAGGGTGATACGCCGATACCCATAGCGCCCTTTATGCGTATGGAAAATCTCTTCGATAAGGGATTTCATTTCTGTATATTTATCCTCACGCCCGAAGGCGTTTACCCAATAATAGTATGTACTCCGTGCCATGTTAGAAATGGATAGAAGCAGATTTAAATCAAATTGTTTCCTTAGTTCATGGACTACTTTCGCTTTGTCTTTCTTTGTAGGGCTTCCTTTTCTTGAACTAAGGCATTCAACTTTTTTAGATAGGCATTCTCTGCACGTAAGTATTCTAATTCGGCAAGAAGTGCTTCTTGAGAGCCTTTAGCTGGTGATGTTTTTTTGGTTTCTTTTTTCATGGATAGACGCCCCTTTTTCTTTGGTTTAAGGGCGTCTATACCTCCTTCCTTCAACTGATTTGACCATTTCAAAAGTGTAGAATCGGAAGGAAGATTATAGTGTACAGCGGTCTCGCTGATCGATGCCCCATATTCGTTCATATAATTAAGTACCTCTAGTTTAAAGGGCAGAGTGTAATTTGTATAGGATGAAGCAATTCCTTCCATCCCATGTTCTAGATAGCGAGCGACCCATCTCTTCAGAGGGGATAAACCTACATTTCTTTCTTGTGCGATGGATTTATAGGATTTTTTCCCTTCCAAGTACTCTAAAACTGCATGTAATTTTTCGTCTATCGTATATTTAGTCAAAAAAACTGCACCTCCAATTGTTAGATGTTGTCTAACAATTGGGGTGCAGTTCATTTCTGGTCCTCTTCTTATCTATAAAGACTAGTTTGTGAAAAATTGCACTTCAACTAACGGGTGCGTTAGCTGAAAATCGGGGCTGTTTTTAAGGCAGTTTTTTCTTTATGTAACTATCGGGGCAGGTTAATTCAATAAGATAAATGGAAATATTATGGCATAATAAAGATAGATTAGATATAAATGGGGGATTTGTGGTGAGATTTTTGGTTTTAATTATTGTTCTTATAATTTTGGGGTTCTTATTAGAAAAAATAATAAATAAATTACTTGGTGTAGAAAATAAAAAGATTTCGGAAACTTCTGGTAAAAAAGTTGACCGATGGGGAAGAGGCATTATTTTAGGTATCTTTTTATGCACTCTTCCGTTTGTTATTACAAAGGACACAAATGTTATGAAGTGGTATTGGATCCTTCATTTAATTTTATTATTGGGTTTTCAGTCTATTCTGGAGTGGAAGTATGTGAAGAACTCCAAACAATATGTTACTACACTTATTTTTCTAATGTTAAGTGTAGTTATTATGTATAATACATTTTCTTCAATTATTGGGTTTGAGTAGTTAGCTGAACAGATAAGATATTGTGAAGGATTGTACTTAAACTAACAGGTGCGTTAGTTCATAAAGAATCACTAAAAATAATCAAACTATTTTATAAAAACTGTATACCAAATCACAAGAAAAGAATCCATTTTGAACAATCTTTTTTCAAAATGGATTCTTCTTATTTACGCTAATATGTGGGTTCAAGAGGTCCTTTTGATCAATCTTTATTTCAAAGCTACAAGGATCGCCAAAATACTATTATCCGAAGTGATCACATATGATTGGTGCCCATTTTTAAAATTAGCCATTAGTTGAACAGTGACAAGTTAGCTCACTTCTAGTAAGTCTATTCATCATTCGCTTCGTTCGCGATTTGCTTTAAGTATCCTTTTGGAATGGACTGTGTCAAACGGAGATGCTTTGTAAACGACTGATCCTTTGTCGTAGTGATTTCAAGGAGCAGCTCATCGTGTGAGCTAAATTTATACGGCTCGTGAATAAAGACATCGACAGATTGTCCTCTTTTAAGAGCTAAGGGGAACTCAGCTTCTTCAAAGGAAATCGTCGCTACGCTGTCATAGTGCCCAATCGAATCAATCGTTATATCTTCGGGTGCTGTATATGTATAGAGAAGTGCTGCATCTTGCTTTGTTACCTCAACACCCTCATCTTTCAATAAAAGCACGAGTATTGTCTCAATTGGTGAATAGGCTTCAAACGAAATGTCAACGGGTACTGCACGTCCATCTAGAGATAGAAAATACTCGAGTTGATCGTCTGTCAGTTCAACAATATCTTCTCGCAGCTCATAGCCATTTTGCTTTGCTAATACTTGTGTATAATCCGTTTCCCCATCCCCATCCCATTACCGTTCGAACGAGGCGGATAAAAACCTTTTGTATCGTGTGCAATTTCCATTACATACTATCATCTTGCTCAACTATATAGGAGACTGCTAGAGTTTTAGGAGCTTCGTCAAATTGAACCGACATGACAACTGGCTCTTTTAAATGCGTTTTAGGCCAAGCGAAATACGTTCCTAGCGCTATAATCACCACTAAAATTATGATCCATTTCTTCACCTATTTGCCTCCCTGCTCACTTCGTTTTAAAATTTTCTGCCTAGTGTTAAAGATTCATTCACTGAAACTTATAGGCAAATATTATTACTTCTATTCTATCGTAAATATCAAAAGCCGAGACTAATTAATTAGTCTCGGCTTAGTTTCAAACAAACGTACTAAAGCTTTTGAATGTATCTAGCGTGCAAAATAGTACTTAAAATATACGCAAATTACCGCCTAAAGTGACATACAAGTGTTTTCAGATACAGTAGGCATATCAGAGATAGCAAGCACATCTGATATAGCAACACATGATATGCCTAACTTTTTTTCCTATTTCGTACTCTGTTTCAAACGAATGAAGTGTTCATTTTAAATATCAAATAGATATTTTTGTTGTTATTTCCTAAAAACACTCTACTATAATAGTAGGGAGGTAGCATTTGCCATGAAAAGAATACTAGTGTTTCTAGCTACATTTATGTGTTTGTTATGGATCCTTGCACCATTTGTAAAAGGTCAATTTCAAGAGGAACCAAAAGTCTCGGAAACAAAGGCTGAAAATAAAAAGAAACTTAAAGCCGAAAACGCTTCATCTCACGCTCATACACCTGTTCCGAAACAAAAAGTAACGGCGAGCAACCATAGGCGCTGTGGGAGATATTTTAATTCACGATAGGGTGTATATACCCGCCCGCAAGTCAAACGGCTCGTATGACTTTAATCCGATGTTCCGATTTGTGAAGCCCTATCTGGGAAAAACGGATATTACGGTGGCTAATCAGGAAACGATGATTGGCGGGAAAGAAATAGGGCTTTCCTCATATCCTTCCTTTAATTCACCAGTAGAGGTGGGAGATGCTCTAAAGTCAAACGGGGTTGATCTCGTGACAATCGCCAATAACCATACACTTGACCGGGGAGAAAAGGCCATTTTGAATGCGATTAACCATTGGAACAGTATTGGGATGCCTTATACAGGAGCTTATCAATCGTCTGAAGACCAGCAGATCATTCGGGTATTAAAAAGAAACGATATTACCTTTTCGTTTCTCAGCTATACGTATGGAACGAACGGGATTCCTGTTCCTGCGGGGAAACCGCATCTTGTGAATTTAATTGATACCTCGAGAATCCAGGCGGAAGTTAAAGAAGCAGAGAAAGTTTCAGATGTCGTTGTGGTCAGTCTGCATTTCGGTAAAGAGTATGAACGGTTGCCTAATGATGAACAAAAGCTGCTTGCTCAAACGACAGCTAATGCAGGTGCTGATATTATTATTGGCCACCACCCACACGTTTTGCAGCCTGTTTCATGGCTTACAAAACCAAACGGCGAACGGGCATTTGTTGCTTATTCACTTGGGAATTTCTTATCCGGCCAGCAGGGAGATTACAAAGACATCGGCGGTATTATGCAAATTGGCGTAAAAAAAATCCAAACCGGGGATGATGTGAAAATCGAACTACAAAATCCAAAATTCCTGCCAACCTGGGTCAACCGGCCATATGAGATCATTCCAATGAAAGCCTTGAGTGATCAGTCCGACAAATATAACGAAATCCAAAAACATATGAATCAATTCATGCCTGAACTGTCATTTGATTTTTAATGAAGGTACAGTCTTTGGACTTGGAAAAAACTAATTGTTTTACATAATGAAAAAGCCACCGGCTATGTAGCCGGTGGACCGCATATTCCTCCTAATAAGGTAAACACTATTGTTCCAGCTAAACGGCTTGAACCAACAGACGAACACGACTCATTGACAAAGAACCTATTCCGCAAAACATATACGAAAAACTGTCATATGAGGTTATTTCTCTTATATCTAAAGTTGAAAGTGGTGGGATTTAGATAACATAGTCCGTATTATTAAGAAATAAGAAAAAACAAGATATTAACCCCTTTGTTCAACTAATAGGTGCGTTCGTATTATAAGGTCGACCAGTAAAAATTACTGGCTGACCTTTTTTTAATAGAATCTATTATATCAGTAGCCAGGGTAGGACGTACGGGTGCGGGGGACATGATCCCGTGAACTAAACTGTCCGCCCCCTACTTGTAGAAACATGTTTGAGGCTGTTGTTGGGACGTAGATCTCGTATAACAAGCGAAGCTATGACACTATATGGAGGACTAGGGGTACTGGTAAGTAAGTAAGTAAGTAGAGGAGGAAAATCAGAGCTGTCTTTAAGGTAGCTTTTTGTTATACAACTAAACCAGCTAATAGTTTGTCAACATTTATCAATAAAAACTAAAAATATTTCATGCTATACTAAAAATATGCATACCAAATAGCCCCCCTACGAACAGCGTATGGAAAGTTTTGTGATATTTAGTTGCACTTTCAAACTAGTCTAGATCTTGGAAAGTCGAGTTGTTTTGTAATAGTGCATAAATCCATTGTAGAAGCTTATTAGCACATGCTATAACAGCTACTTTATAGGGCTTTCCTTCTTTCCGTTTCTTATCATAGAACTCACGTAATCTCTTATTACGAGGGATGACTTCATCAGTCGTTTTCTTTTTGCGACAATCACGAATGGCACATCGAACAGCCATATATAGGGCATGCCGTAATCTACTCGAACCTCTTTTGGTTATTTTGTTTACGGATCCCTTGAATCTACCAGATTCAAAGATACTAGGATCAATTCCTGCAAATGCTACGAGTTTTTTAGGGTGATTAAACCGATCAATCTCACCAATTTCAGAAATAATCGTTGCCGCGATTTTTTCACCGATACCAGGGATTGATTGGATTATCTTATATTCTTCAATTTCTTTAGCCAAAGCACCTATCTCTTCATCCAACTTTGATAGGTGCTTTTGGTATTCCATAAGCATTTTGATATACATTTCTAAGCTCATTATGTGACTTTGATACAGTGTTGTCTGAAAGGGATTTTTAGCTGCTGCAGCTATAAGTTTCTTTGCCTTTGTATTTGCCCACTTTCTTGAACGACTTGTACATAATTCATCGATTTTATTACCTAATGCTTCTTCATCGACTACCAAAACATCTTTAGATGTAGGAAATTCTAATAAGGTTAGTAAAGAGACAACTGAATATAAGTCCCCAAAAACCCCATGATACTCAGGGAAAACCTGATCAAGAACTGCTTGAAATTGAAGTTTCGTTTGTACATATATACCCGTTACATTTTCGTGTTGTCTTGTAAGATTACGAAGGTTTAAGAGTTGAATTCCTCGTTTTTTATTTGGTTCCAAATCTTCTTTATAATACAGCTCGCAGAGATGGTAAGCATCAATCACATCTGTCTTTACTTTTCGTAGAGATGAGCTCTTTGCTCGATAGGAGACAAGTGGGTTAATGATAATTAGTAAATAACCTCTTCCCTCGAAATACTGAACAACTGGAGTATGATAATGCCCAGTAGACTCTAAAACGACCGGAGGTCGAATTCCTGCTAAGTTTTCTATCTCTCTAAGATATTGGTGTAAGCTCTCTAGCCCTTCAATGGTATGTGCTACTTTAAAACTTCTTTTATAAGGCTTCTTCTTATCCAAGAATGCTTGAACCTGACTTTCACCTTTAGCTACATCCAGACCAACCACTGGATTCATTTTTTATCTCCTCCAAAAACATAATATTTGCCGGTAACCCCTAATCCTTCTTGCAGTATCATAGCTTCGCTTGTTATACGAGATCTTGGTCCCAACCAGCCAAATCATGTTTAAGCCCCACGGGCAGGTACGTTCTACCCCGGCTACCGTTATCATATATCGATATAAAAAATGGTCAACCAGAAATATTTTCTGGCTGACCTTATAATACGATCGGGGCAGGTTAGTTGAACAAGAAAAATAAAAAGCATTCTATATTGAATGGTTTTTATCTTTATCATAATTTGGTGATGTACTAGAGTGTGTTAATATGCGGTCTAATACTTTTTCAGTAAATGGAATAAAGTAAATAAGTATTAGCCCCCTTAAACAAACGGTTAATAATGTTCCAACGCCAATTGGTCCATTTAAAATCATTGCCATTATCAAGAATACGAGGTAAATGAATGTTCTCGAAAAAAATATTTGCTCTAGTTAATTCTTGTATGATTAATGTTAATCGGACAACTGGAATCGGTGCAAAATTTGTATGTAAATATGTTGCAGTTCCTAATCCTATAACAACTAAACCGATTCCAAAACAAACATCTTTGCTGTACCATAGTTCAGGTGTTATCAAATTGTGCAATAAAAAAAGCCACATATCAATACCAAGACCCGTTATAAATGCCGTTAACAACCCCAAAACTTCTGGTCTTTGTCTTTTTAAAAATTAATTACAACATATCAATATTAAAGCTATTATTATTTCCCAACTTCCCACAGTAAGCCCCACATTTATAGACAGTCCTACGAAAAGTATCAAAAGGTGAAGTTCCAAGGCCTGATTGTATAGTGAAAGAAATACCAAGGGTTAATATTAAAATTCCTAATACATAAAAAACATATTTACTTTACTCGACCTCTTTATCATTATTTTTTTGTTGCAAACGCAACAAAGTTAGGTTAAATTTAATATATGTAATTTTTATTGCATTTGCAACAAAAATATGTACTAAGGAGTTAATTATGAATGAAATTCTTCGTGAAATTGGAATGATTGCAAGGGCATTAGATTCTATAAGTAATATAGAATTTAAAGAATATGACCTTACAAAAGGGCAGTATTTGTACCTTGTGCGAATATGCGAAAACCCAGGAATCATTCAAGAAAAGTTAGCTGAGATGATAAAAGTAGATCGAACAACAGCGACTCGTGCTATAAAAAAACTTGAAATTAATGGCTTTATTGAAAAGAAAGAAGATAAACATAACAAAAAAATTAAAAAACTCTTTCCAACAGAGAAAGGGAAAAATGTTTATCCTTTTATAAAAAGAGAAAATGATTATTCCAATATCGTTGCATTAGAGGGATTTTCCGAAAGAGATGTAGAAACCATTTTCAATCTTCTTCAAAGAGTAAGAAAAAATATAGAAAAAGACTGGGAATTTGTAAAAAAGGGAAACAAGAGAAATTATTGATTATATAAAGGAGCGACATATATGACTATAAATATAAAAAAGTGTATCCTTGAAGATTCTCGCAAACTTCAAGAAATTAGTTATGAAACATTTAATGAGACATTTAAGCATCAGAATTCACCCGAAAATATGAATGCCTATTTGGAAAGGGCATTTAACCTAAAACAATTAGAAAAAGAATTATCCAATATTTCTTCGCAATTCTTTTTGTTTATTTTAATAATGAAGTCGCTGGATATTTAAAGGTCAATACCAATGAAGCTCAGTCTGAAGAAATGGGTGCTGAATCACTTGAAATCGAAAGGATTTATATAAAGAAAAAATTTCAAAAACATGGGCTTGGTAAATATATGCTAAATAAAGCTATGGAAATTGCGATGGAACGTAATAAAAAGAAAATCTGGCTAGGCGTATGGAAAAAAAATGAAAATGCTATTGCTTTTTATAAGAAACTAGGGTTTGTTCAAACTGGAGCCCACTCTTTTTATATGGGTGATGAAGGACAAATGGACTTTATAATGACCAAAACACTCATATAACTTTTTTTGAAAGGTGGTTTATTATGTATATTCCAAAATATTATAAGGTCAAAAATGTTGATGAAATTTGGAGTTTTGTTCAAAGAAACTCTTTTGGCACGATTGTCACAACAGAACAAGGGAAACCAATTGCCACTCATTTGCCTTTGGGGTTAAATAAAAAAGGTGATGATTACTATATTACTGGGCATATGGCTTATGGAAATCCTCAGTGGAAAACATTTGAAACCTGTGAAGATGTGCTTGTAATGTTTCAGGGATCGAACGCTTACATTTCTTCTTCTTGGTATGGGCATGAAGAAGTTCCAACATGGAATTATCAAGCCGTCCATGTATATGGTAATGCAAGCATTTTAGAGAAAGATGAATTAATAGAAGAGTTAACAATAATGCTGGAAAAATATGAAGAAAATCGTGAAAATCCTGTTTTATGGGATAAACTTTCTCCTCATCTCTTAGAAAGTGAACTGAAAGGTATAGTTGGTTTTAAGATTAAGGTGGGAGAAATTCAGGCTGCTGATAAATTAAGTCAGAACCGAAATGAAACGGATTATATTAACATCATTGATAAATTACAAAATGAAGGAAATCCAAATTCGAAACAAATGGCAGAACTGATGGAAAAGAGATTAAAAAATCACATATAAGCCCAATTTTTATTCAACCCTCAGATGCAAGAATTAAAGAGCTGTGACGA
>NZ_JAEKEV010000003.1:0-151108 GCF_016650915.1 Peribacillus sp. TH27
TGGTATTGCTACAAATGCAGTATTTGCTTGGATTGACAAAGCAGACTGGTCAAGTAAGCTTATGCTCCAAAAAATGAGAGACGGATTAGGTTTAGCAGAAAGAATTGGAGGCTGACATAATGAAACTTTGTTTTAACCAAGCGACGACGCTTGAGAATTCCAACTTGGACAAAGATCTCAAGTACTGCGAAACACATGGTTACGACTATATCGAAATCCGTACAATGGATAAATTGCCTGAGTACTTAAAAGAACGCTCAATTGATGAACTAGCTGAATTTTTCAATACGAATCATATTAAGCCACTTGCTTTCAACGCTCTTGTGTTTTTTAATAATCGTGATGAAGTCGGCTATAAAGCGATTATCGATGAGTTTAAAAAAATGATGGTTATGGCGGAGAAGCTAGGTGTGAAATACGTAGTGGCGGTTCCACTTGTAACAGAAGATAAAATTTTGAAAGAAGACATTAAAAAGAGCTGTGTCGAAGTGTTAACAGTGCTATCTGAGATCGCAAAACCGTACGGTGTGAAAATTGCGGTGGAATTTGTTGGCCATCCACAATGTACAGTAAATACATTCGGTCAGGCATACGATATTGTTGAAACTGTCAATCGTAACAATGTTGGATTAGTGTTCGACTGCTTTCATTTTCATGCAATGGGATCTAATTTGGAAGACCTGAAAAAAGCGGATGGATCGAAAATTTTTATTTTACACATTGATGATACAGAGGATTTTCCAATCGGTTTCCTGACAGACCAAGACCGGGTGTGGCCGGGGCATGGCACTATAGATTTAGACAGTATATTATCTACATTGAAAGAAATCGGTTATTCTGACGTTGTCTCTGTTGAATTGTTCCGTCCGGAATATTATGAACTAGATGCAGAAGAGGCCATTAAAACAGCAAAAGAAACAACAATCCAAGTGATTTCAAAATACTTTGCGCTTGAGACTGTGTGAGTGAATCATGATAATTTCGGGAAACAGAGGTGATAGAATCATGCCTTTAGTATCAATGAAAGAGATGCTTTTAAAAGCAAAATCAGAAAATTACGCAGTGGGACAATATAATATTAATGGTTTGGAATTCGCCCAATCGTTTTTACAGGCAGCCGATGAAGAACGCGCGCCTATTATCCTAGCGGCTTCTGACCGGCTTGTCGATTATCTTGGCGGATTTAAGACGATTGCTGCTATGGTGAAAAGTCTTATAGAAGAAATGAACATTACTGTTCCAGTTGCCCTTCATCTTGATCATGGAGTGAATGTGGAACGGTGCAAGAAAGCGATAGATGCCGGATTTACATCCGTCATGATTGATGGTTCCCACCATCCAATTGATGAAAATATTGAAATGACCAAGCAGGTTGTCGACTATGCCCAGCAGAGAAACGTTTCTGTTGAAGCGGAAGTAGGAACCGTCGGAGGGACGGAAGATGGGCTCGTCGGTGGAATTAAGTATGCAGACCCCAATGAATGTATGCGGATTGTAAAAGAAGCGGAAATTGACGCACTTGCAGCTGCTTTGGGTTCCGTTCATGGTCCATATCAGGGAGAACCGAAACTAGGCTTCGAGGAGATGCAGCAAATTACCAACATGACGAACGTACCTCTCGTTTTACATGGAGGCTCAGGCATTCCGCTACACCAAATCAAAAAAGCGATAGAATATGGGCATGCTAAAATAAATGTCAATACAGAAAGCATACAAGTCTGGTCAAAAGCGATTCGGGAAGTTTTAGCAGCTGAGGGTAAAGTGTACGAGCCACGTTCTATTATAACACCTGCAAAAGCAGCTGTTATCGCTGGCGTAAAAAGTAAAATGTTTGAGTTTAACACAAGCGGAAAAGCGTAAGTTAAAAAGGTGTTCCCAATTACCGTTGCGGGCACCTTTTTGTATATGCCATGTTCAGAAATATCGATTAAAATGATTTTGCATAAAGTGGAAGTGATGATGCATTGAATACGTTACATACAGTCCCAAATAGGTTTTTATTTTTAGTACTTTCTTTTGTCTTTTGGTTTTCACATTTTATTTATGTTCCTATTTTATCGCCTTACCTTGAATCAATGGGAGGAGATTATACATTTATCGGCATTGTATTAGGTAGTTATGGACTAATGCAATTTCTCTTCAGGCTTCCATTTGGCATATTTTCTGATCTTGTAAAAGTAAGAAAGCCTTTTATCATCTTTGGAATGGTTGTCAGTACGTTGAGCTGCATGACATTTGCATTGACTGATAGTTTAGGGTGGATCCTATTATCCCGCTCGCTAGCGGGTGTTGCCGCAGCAACGTGGGTAGCGTTTACTATTTTATTTTCTAGTTATTTTGCTGAACGTGACCTTCACCGCGCTATGGGCAGTATCTCGTTTGCTGTGGTTACAGCACAGCTTCTTGGAATGATGGTCAGCGGATATATAGTTGATGAATGGGGGTGGCACGCGCCGTTTTGGATTGGCGGAACTATCGGTTTAGCTGGTATCGTCCTTTCACTTTTTATTTTCGAAACGAAAGAAAGGGTTCAAAGAGAGCCGGTTAAATTGAAGGAACTGGTATCTGTTATGCGTGAACCGGTGCTTTTAAAAGTTTCATTTCTATCGATTTTGGCGCATAGCATTATTTTTACGACAATGTTTGGTTTCACCCCGACGTATGCGTTAAAAATCGGACTGCAAACGAGTGATATAGGCATTATTATCTTTTCATTTATGATTCCTCATGCCATTGCCACCTTATTTAGCGGGAAAATATTTGTACCTCTATTCGGTCAATGGAAGTTACTGAAACTAGCATTCGGTCTTACAGCCATTTTTACATTCTGTACGCCATTTATTGATACAAAAGGGATGCTTTGTTTGTTTCAAGGATTGACTGGGTTCTCATTAGGCATTCTTTTTCCATTGTTTTTAGGAATGGCGGTGGAGTCGATTCCCCTTGAAAGAAGAGCGACAGCTATGGGGGCATATCAAGCAATCTATGCGTTCGGGATGTTTGCAGGTCCTTTTATTGCTGGAGTTTTGAATTCATATCTCGGGATTTCAGCAGGGTTTTATTTCTTGGGATTATTAGCTTTCGTCGCTGTGTTTTTTATAATTGTATGGAATCACAATGAAAGTACAGCAAATGAACAAAAATTGAAATTGAATGGATAAAGCAGAAGTGGAGCATTAACTGATGAAGATTGGTATAGTCACAGATATTTTGGGTTACATGCCATTTGAAGAGATACTTGATACATGTGTGGATTTGGGGATTAAAGCGCTGGAGTTAGGGTTCGGCAATTGGTCGAAAGCTCCACATATCAATTTGGAGGCATGGTCGGCATGAATTTTGACCCGATTCATTTATTTTAGATGGGCGGTGACCCCATTTCTGCTCTAAGAGAATTAGGAAGCGCGGTGAATCATGTTCACGTGAAAGATGTCCGGTTAGAAAGAGGAATATATGGTGTCGAGGGATTGATTGATGTTAAATCAATGGAGCGCTTCGGCGACCGGACATGGAATTACGTTGCGCTCAGAAATGGGCATGACATTGGCTAGTGGAAAGAGTTTTTTACTATCATTAAAATGATAGGTTATGAAGGACAGATTGTTCTCGAAATGGAAGATTTAACAATGAACCCATTAACAGGCGTGAAAAAATCTATGAATGTTTTGAAAGAAACGCTCCGAGTTAATTAGATATTTAAACATAATGTCTAAATTAATTTATAATAGACTTAATGAAAATGATAAATAGATAAAATAGGCAGGTGGAGATTAGAATATGAAAATGAGCGATGTGGCGAAATTGGCCAACGTATCTCCTGCAACCGTTTCAAGAGTGCTCAGACAGCCAGATTTAGTCAGCGAAGATACAAAACAAAAAGTGCTGCAGGTGATTGAAGAGATGAATTATAAACCTCACATGATTGCCAGTCAGTTTAGAACGAAAGAGACAAAGATTATTCTAGTTGTTGTTCCGGATATCACAAGGCCCTTTTTTTCCGAAGTGCTTCGAGGCATTGAGCATACAGCTGTTGAAAATGGCTATCAGGTTATTTTGGGAGATACGGAAAATGATATCGAACGGGAAAAAGAATACATTGATTTGCTGTACAAAAAGCAGGCGGACGGGGCACTGCTACTAACGGCAAGAATGAATAAAGAAAGCTTGGAAAATCTTTCAAATCAATTTCCGATTGTACTGGCGTGTGAATATGTTGATGGGCTGGATATTCCGACTGTTTCGATTGACAACGTTAGTAGTGCTAGAAAAGTAACAGAACATTTAATCAAGCTAGGACATACACAAATTGCCCATATTACCGGACCCATGAACATCATCCTTAGCAGGGATCGTCTGGGAGGGTTTAAGCAGGCAATGATGAATCATCGATTAAAGGTCAACCCGGAATTTATCCAAGAAGGGGATTACGGCATCGACTCTGGTTATGACCAGATGGTGAAACTATTATTGCTGGAAAACCGGCCGGAAGCAGTGTTTGTCTTTAATGACGAGATGGCCCTGGGAGCCGTTAAAGCGATACAAGACCATGGATTAAGCGTTCCGGAAGATATTGCAGTCGTGGGTTTTGATAACTTGAAGATAGCCTCGATTTTTAGTCCTCATATTACGACCATTGACCAGCCTAAATATGAAATAGGAAAAAAAGCGACGAATTTATTGTTGACCTTAATGAAAGGCGGAACGGTTGAAAAGAAAAAATTTGTTCTGAAGGATGAGTTAATCATTAGGGAATCATGTGGTTCCAAAATGGAGAAAAGCATAAATGCCTAAAAAGTTTTGACAGATAGTTTTTGCTACTAAATTAGGGGCTTCCTTTATGGGTAGCCTTTTTTGGTCCAAAATAAATTAAAGAGGAAAAATTATAGAATTTATACTATTCACCGTAAACCTCGATAGAATACATTTTATTAAAATCAACCTAAAAATCTAGGATAGTTTCTATTTGTTCTAGTTTTACTGTCTAAATGATGGCTTTTTTGTCTTCGTAAACATGTGCCTACTTTCGTAAGAGAAAAAGGGGAACATCGATCCAACTATTCGTAAAATCTTGATTTTACGAATAGTTGGATATAAGAAAGATGTTTGGTATAATATTCTTATAATCATTAGGGAGCGTGCCTTATGAAAACAGAAATGTTTCAATCAATTCAAGATTTCCTAATAAGCAAAATCAATCCGACTTTCATTATTGTTTTTGGTTCTTATGCTAAAAACTCTACACATAAAGAGAGTGACATTGATGTGGCATTCTATTGTGAGAATCAGTCACTTACTACATATGAAATATTCAGACTCGCTCAAGATTTAGCGGATAACTTAAAAATTGAAGTTGATTTGGTTAATCTTCGTACAGCGTCAACTGTTTTCAAAGCACAAATTTATACTACCGGTACGGTTATTTATTCAAAGGATGAAACAATACTTAAAAACAATCAAATGACTGCCCTTAGCATGTACGCAAAATTGAACGAGGAACGCGAAAATATTTTAAAAAAAATAGGTGAAAGCGGGACTATTTATGAAAAATGATGTGATTTTAAACAAAATCAGTGTTATTGAACGCTGTATCAACCGCGTTAAGGATGTTTATGCGAACGACCCAGAAAACTTAAAAGACTATACGAAACAGGATTCCATTATCCTCAATATACAACGTGCATGTGAATCCTCAATCGACTTGGCCATGCATATAGTAGCTGAACAACGTCTTGGATTGCCTCAGACCAGTAGGGATGCCTTTGATATGCTGCAAACTCACTCGATTATCGACGAAAACATAGCCAAACGCCTTAAAGCTATGGTTGGATTTCGAAACATTGCAGTACATGATTATCAAACCCTTAATTTAGACATCTTGGAAAAGATCGTCGATAACCACCTCGGTGATTTTACGGATTATACAAAACAAATTCTATCTTTTAATTAAGGGGGTTCGATGAGATACAAAATTCGAGACTATCATATTAATACGAATGACGAAGCAACAACGGTACGTGAAGTTTTTGAATCTAAAGAAGAGGTTGAAGTAGCTATAGCGGATCTAATATCAAATACCCTGGTGGATATGGTTATGTCAAAGTGCCGGATTTTTAAAAATGATTTCACGTTCTTTTCACATCCATTTATACGTAAAAATTGTATTTTACGCAAAAATGATAAATTTTAACAAAGGAGCTACCGTATGGCCAATACCAGACAACATCAAGTTCATGAACAAAAATTGGAACAGCTGGTTAAGTCCATGCCTTTCTACATCGCTGAATATGTCGATAATAAACTGGATACTCGGTCCCCTTCCACCCTCTTGAATTATGTTCTTGACTATAAATTATTTTTAGAGTGGTTGATAGCGGAAGGTATTGCTGAACAGGAAATTATTAAAGATATCCCTCTTTCAGTGTTGGAAAAATTGAAATTAGTAGAAGCTCAGTCTTTTATAAAGTTTTTAGAACGGCGAAATATTCCCATCAATAAGGAAGAAACGAAAAAGGCTGAAAGGGTATCAGTAAATCGGAAAATTTCAGCATTACGATCCCTTTTCAAGTATTTAACGACTCAAACAGAAAATGATGAAGGTGAACCTTACTTCTATCGAAATGTCATGCTTAAGATTGAAGTGAACAAAGTGAAAGAAACATTAGGGGCGCGCGCTTCCAGAATATCGACTAAGATTTTTCACAACAATGACGATGCTCGATTCCTTGATTTTGTTAAGCATGACTATGAAAAGGAACTACCTGAAAAATCTAGGAAACTCATCTATTTTAAAAGAGACAAGGAACGAGATTTTGCGATTTTATCCCTCTTCCTAGGAAGCGGGATTCGGGTAAACGAATTATCTAACTTAAGGTTACGAGACTTGGATTTTGAGGAAAAACAAATACATGTTTTACGTAAGGGCGGAAAAAAGGATGTCGTAGCTGTCTCTCCTCCATCCATGCAGGACATTAAAGATTACCTGGCTGTACGACAAGAGCGCTATAAGGGGTCAAACGATGATACGGCATATGTATTCTTGACTAAGGTGAATGATGGAGCAACCCCTATTTCCAACCGTGCCATCGAGGCTCTTGTAAAGAAATACACGAAGGCCTTTAAGTCCAATAAATCCATGTCCCCACACAAACTAAGACATACTTACGGCACAAACTTAATGGAGCAATCAGGGGATATCCATTTGCTGATGACTCAGCTTGGTCATACTTCAACCACTACAGCAGCCCTTTATACAAACCCTGAACAGGAAAAGGCCAAAAAGGCTGCGGAACAGTTGGGAGAGCGCAGAACTAATTATAGTGACAAGGATTAAATGATGGAAAAAAGAGAAGATTTTCTAGTCTTCTCTTTTTTAGTATGGAGTGCAAACTTTGAGAGACATGTATTCAACATGTTTGTTAATAGATTCCACTTTTGTCCGTGTCAATTTTCTTTTTGAGACATTATATATTATGAGTACTGCTTGTCCAAATTTGAAAATGAGAGAGGGATTTAATATGAGTCATAATGATATTCTATCAACCGGTGTATTAAGAAGACACTCTGCTACTTTATTTCTCACTGTTGAAGCCATGAATGTTGATCCAGATGACTTTCGTACAGTAACCGTTCAAATGTTTGACTGGTCATCAGGTTCTCCTGTTTTATTACCAATGGTAGATCCGGCTTCACAAACACTAGCCCCTAATCAATATGTAACTTTTAGATCAACAGCTCTTCCCGTTACGACTTTTGCTTATGAAGTAAGAATAATCCATCCGGATGACAAAGATGTTGTTACAAATGTTTTTGGACTTAATGATGTTGTGTTTAATCCGCAAGAAGGAAATAATGTTTTACAACATGACTTAGCTAAATTGAAATTGAAATAAAACATACTCGCGAAAAGTATATATTTATAGAACGAAATGTTTAGCAAAAACTATGTAATGAAGGATTAGTAAACCCTAGATTTATAGGTATGATCCTTTTTTTTGATATTTATTTTATATTTAACGATTCACCTGATTTGAATTCCATTTAAATTAATCACAGTATCAGACTGATTGGCTGATATTTTAAGTGAATTCGGACGGGCATAAATGATAATAACAAATAAAGAATATTCTTGGTGATGTAGAACTAAGGCTTTACTTGTTTGGTTAAGAGAAGGTAGAATCCAAAATCACTAGATTTTGTTCCATAATTTCTTTTATTTTCATTCTACGAAAATGATACAACGCGATTGGTTGATTAAACTTTGACATCACCATAGGGTCAGGAGAACCATTTTAGACCGGACAGTAGGCTCTGAAAAAGAGCATCTCTTTAGAGGCCATTATAAAATCCAAAATAACTATTTTGGTATTTTTGTTAGCATGTGCCCTCGCATGCTCGTCCTCATATGAATATACTACCAAGAAACAAAAAAATAAGGACTCCATCGTCAGGATACTAATGTGCTTCGATTCCCATCGTTTACCGTGAATATTTCTGTTCTGTCTCAATATTTGAAGAATACTTTTCATTTTGATACATTATTTCATCCATAGTACTACCTAGAATAAGTCTTATGTAAATTAGATATTTCTTTTAACACAAAGAGGACTCCCTCCTTACACCCTCTTGATTAAATCGATATATCCATTATGAATAGCATAGTCGAACAAGATCTTCGGGTTAGTTACGATTAAAACTCTTTATGCACACAGCTTCATAAACTTTTCGAAATTACTGCATATAGATTCCAATTGGAATCTATATGCCTCGTTCAACTGCTTGTAATCTTTGTACCAAAATTCGAAAGTTTTTAGGGCTCAAAGCTGTACTTGCATTAACTGTGGCCAATTTTGTTTAAATAATGATTAAAAGCACACTAAAAGCTCCTCGTTAAACTTGCAAACGTGTATTTTTTCCATTTACTTTAAATACAATTCACATGATTTCTGGGGGGCATCGTTTCGATCCTCCAAATCATCACAAGATTATTGAACGTCGGCGAAACTCTACCCTATCAGACCACGTAATTCAACCACAGCATTTTGAGTGATAGTGATGGTGAGGATTTTAATTGGGGCTTCTACATTGCTCAATGTTATTATAGGAGTAGACGAAGATATGCTTGCAGCTTATGAAAAGGCATAATTTAAGTTTCTTGTAGCCCCGGTTGCACCCGTGGCTTCTGTTGTCCCAGAAGATAGGTTTTTTCATCCACTTCAATGTTCATTTGCATTTGTATTTACATTTACTATGTCGCAATCCTTAATTTTTTTCAGGTGAGTTTACATTCACTACAATGTTTTGCACTACCTTTTGTCCGTTGCATTGGCATTTTCTATGTCCACAATCCTTACATTTTTTACCCTTAGGCAATTTGGTATCCTCCTTTTAACAAATATTACTGTATCTTATGAACCTAGTATTAATTGGATTGGATGAAAACACCTAATTTTCAAAAATGTAGAACATTTATTAAAACTCTGAGTAAGTGCTTAAAATTCACTAGACTAGGTCATACTTTATTCATGTTTTGTTACCCAGCCATTAAAGGGGCACACGACTTTTTATAAAAATAGAACAATGTAGATAAATATTTTAGTGTGACACGAGGCCTATAAACATGAAAAGACCGCAATGTATTCGTGAAGAAGAACGTTGCTGTCTTTATGCCTCTTTGTATCTGATGTGAAAACCAGTCATGTTCCATGTCTACTACGTGAAATAATTCATTAGCTGAAGGAAACAGAACGTAGGTCGATTTTATGGTTTTTTCGGTGGGGATCTTTTGATTCAAGATTTACTTTTAATATTTTGGTACTTGCTTAAGAAGGTGCATTTTAAATTCCTAGAAACCAAAACAACACTCAAGCTGCAGCTGGGTGTTGTTTTGGTACATCTTCAATTAATTAGGCTCTACGGCCGTCCCATCAAAAGCAGATTGATAGATTTTTCTAATATCGTCTTCTAATAAAGGTAGAGGGCTTCTAGCCAAGATTCTCGTTTGCTTCACGCCATCTTGGGTTAGGCTCTCTACAGCTGATTCCGGTACATCAAAGCCAGATAAAGTAGGTGGGATACCAACATCTTTCACAAGTCTCTCGAGTTCTTCTACGCATTTGTATGAAGCTTGTTCTTCAGATAAGTAGGTTGAATTTCCACCTAATGCATTCAAAATATCCGCCATCTTCTTTGTGCAGCTTTTACGAATATAGGCCATTACATAAGGTAAAAGGACCGCATTTGATTCACCGTGAGAGATATGGAATTGTCCTCCTAGTGGATAAGCTAATGCATGCACACCAGCTACTCCAGCGTTAAAGAATGCAAGGCCAGCTATATAACTTCCATTACTCATGTCAATCCGTGCTTGCTTGTCACTTCCGTCCTCTACCGCCTTGCGAAGGGATCGTCCAATTAAGCGAATCGCTTGAAGAGCTAAACCGTCAGTCGTCGGGCTTGCATTTACTGAAATATAGGCTTCTACTGCGTGAGTTAGTGCATCAATTCCTGTTGCTGCTGTTACTTTTGACGGAACAGATACAGTCAGCTCTGGGTCAACAATCGCAACATCTGCGAGTAGATAATCGTGTGTAACAACATCTTTTGTCGTTTCTAAGGACAGAACAGAGATATTCGTTACTTCTGAGCCTGTTCCAGACGTAGTAGGAATGAGGATTTTAGGTAATCCCCTCTTCTCTATACTTTTCGTACCAGTTAAATTTAAGTAATCAGCTGCAGATCCTTCATGGCCAGCCAAAACTGCTGCTAATTTTGCTAGATCGAGTGCACTTCCTCCACCGACACCAATAACCATTTCAAACTCACCTGTTCGAGTAAAGGCAACAAGCTTCTCTCCTGTTTCTACAGGTGGTTCAGGGATTACATCAGTGTATAAAGTGACAGAATAGCCTTGCTCTTCAAGTGGAGCTGTTATACGCTCCGTTAGACCAATCTTCGCTAGCATTGGATCTGTAACGACAAGAATTTTCTTTGGTGAATATTTCTCAACTTCAGGTAACAATTGCCTCAAAGCTCCCCACCCTGTATAAGTTAACGGAGTAAAAACTAACTTTGCAATATTCATAGATATCCCCTTCTCTCTTACTCGTAATAGCCTTCATTGGATTTACGGAATGTTTTAAATTGATTAGCATCATGCCCAAACCATACTTGGGAATTTGTTTGATTGGCTATTCTCCGTATTTTTTCAACTGCATTGGAATATCCAAGAGAATCATAGATAATACCAGGTGGCTGAATGGGCGGCCCAAAGCTTTCAGCTGTATAGATAGTGTCAGAAGCTAGAATAATCCCACCGGTTTCTGGCATATTGATTTGAAGCCCCAGCATTCCCCATGCATGTCCACTTCCGAAATTTAGGATATTAATTCCTTCTGCTAATTCAAGATTGTCTTCACTGCGTTTTACTGTTTTCCATTGAAGGTTATTTTTTATCCAGGCATCAATATCTCCCCAGATATAAGCACCCTCTTTTTCGTTTCTAGCATACGTTTGAAGCGCACCGTTTAGCTCATCTTCATGAACAATAATCGTAGCATTCGTAAATAACTCTAAGCATCCAGCATGGTCAAGATGAAGATGGGATGCTACTACGTATTTAATATCTTCGGGTCTTACCTTTAGCTCCTCTAGGCGATTATGAAGATAGCATTCCTCTCCCATATCAATTGGAAACATTTGTTGAGTTGCTTTTCCCCATCTGCCTTCTGGTCCCATAGAGTTAGGGTTACAAGCAGTATCGAATAGGATTTTACCTGCCGGATGGTCAATAAGAACAGTATAGACAGGGAACTCTACAAATTCAGTTTGTGCATTCGGATTGCTTACTGTCGCTGGATTATGCATTGCAATCATCCAGTTTTTATCCATACTCATACGACCGTTGTCCATTACATAAAGTTTCGGGTTAGGCTTAACAATATGAACCATAGTGCACTCCTCCTTAAAAAGTTGTTTTTATTGTAACGAATTTTAATTCGGTCATTTCTTCAACTGCATATTTAATACCTTCACGTCCGTAACCACTGTCTTTAATACCACCATAAGGCATATGATCCAGTCTAAATGTTGGGATATCATTAATAATGACGCCACCGGACTCTAGCCTTTTGGCAGCATTCAATGCATTCATGATATTTTGGGTATAGATGGCCACATTCAGTCCATACATGGAATCATTGACCATATTAATTGCTTCATCGAACTCATTATAGGGAACGATTGAAACAACTGGAGCAAATGTTTCTTGGCAAGAAACAGCCATATCATTTGTGACATTCAGTAAAACCGTTGGTGTGAATACGGACCCTTCACGTTTCCCACCTAGACCAATTTTAGCGCCTTGCTCAATTGCTTCCTTGACCCATGACTCGATTCGGTCCATTTCTTTACGATTAATCATTGCACTTATATCGGTTGTTTCTTCCATCGGATCACCGATTGTTAATTGTTTTGCCTGTTCTATAAAGTGCTTACTAAATGCCTCATAAATGGATTCATGAACATAAATTCTTTGCAGCGAAATACAAACTTGACCTGCAAAAGCGAATGCACCTTCTACGCATCGGGGAATAATTTTTTCTAAAGGTACGTCTGGTTCAACAATTAATCCAGAATTGGAACCTAGTTCTAACGTAACTTTTCGCAAACCTGCCTTTTCCTTAATCAGCTTGCCTACCCCAACACTTCCTGTGAACGTCACTTTTTTGACTCTTTCGTCTGTAATAAGAGCATCACTGAGTTCTCTTCCATCTCCTGTAATCACTTGAAGAGCACCGTCTGGAAGTCCGGCTTGCTGGAAGATCTCAGCAATCAAATACGCACTTAAAGGTGTTTGTTCTGCAGGCTTCAAGACAACTGTGTTTCCGGCGGCAAAGGCTGGTCCTAATTTATGGGCGACAAGATTGAAAGGGAAATTAAATGGGCTAATGGCCACCACAACACCTAATGGTTCCCTCCAGGTAAACCCTAGTCGATTTTCACCACCAGGCGCGGCATCCATAGGAATGGTTTCCCCGTAAATACGTTTCGCCTCTTCTGCTGCAAATTGGTATGTAGCGATGGTCCGGTCTATCTCTCCCCGTGCTGCTCGAATAGGCTTACCAGCCTCAAGCACCAAAACGTGAGCTAACTCTTCCCTTCGTTCATGAAGGATTTGAACAACCTCAAATAAAATCTCTGATCGCTTATAGGCAGGCATCTCTTTCATCGTTTCATAAGCCGCCTGTGCCCCTTCAAAAGCCTTTTTGACATCAGCTTCGTCTGCCATACTAATGTTACCTATAACATCTCCACTATATGGGGAATGAAGTGCATAGGTTCTATCTTTTGTTTCCCATTTACCATTAATGAATAAACCTTTCGTCTCCATTCAGCGCCTCCTTAAACTTTTTAAAAATTACAAAATATTTTAATGCAAGAACCGTGCCAACATCCGGAATGCTGTATTTTACAGATGTTTATTCATTGTCGAAATCTGATAATGGTGATAAAATTCACCACAATAGAGGCGGTTGTAGTAGCAATAGGCTGTTAAAGGTGGTGAAATAATTCACCAGATGGTGATTATATTCACCATGCCTGGAAGGAGGCTGATGTTCCCCTGAACAAAGATATTTTAGAAAGCATTTTCTCATCCATGTCAAATGGGGTCATTCTTGTGGACCATAATGAAAAGGTTCTGTTAATGAATGCTTCGGCACAAAAGTTATTAAATTATGATCATCAAGACTACATCGGTAAAGATGTTCGCGAGTTTGAACCTAATCTACAAATCTCTCACTTTCTTCAAAGTGGTGAAAGTACAATTGGAGTGAACATGACCATTGCAGGGTTACATTGTATGGTTAACCAGACCCCCTTATATCAGGGTGACAAGTTGATTGGAGCTGTATGTGTTATTCAAGATATATCTCAAATGGAACAGTATCGCTCCCTCTTAAGTCAAATGGAAAAAATCATCGAATTTTCCACAGACGGCCTTTATGTCGTTGATAAAGAAGGATTGACACTCATTGTCAATTCAGCCTACGAGGAAATGTCAGGGTTCCAAAGGGAAGAGCTCATAGGTCATAGAATGAGCGATTTAGTGAAACAAGGTCATTTTGACCAATCCGTCTCTCTCCTTGTCTTACGGGAAAAAAAGCGGATATCTATTCTTCAACAAATTGGTCAACATAAAGATGTCATGGTAACAGGAAATCCCGTTTTCGATGAGGAAGGCAACATTCATATGGTCGTCACAAGTGTCAGAGACATTACTCAGTTAAATGACCTGACAAATGAGTTAAAAAAGGCAAAAAGTTTTTTAGAAATGAGCCCAAATCGTTACACCTTTTCCTCCGACGGAACGGATGAAAAGGTAATATTTCAAAGTAGTCAAATGAGGGAAATAATCGAGAAAGTAAAACAAATTGCTTCATTCCCAACAAGTGTTTTACTTTCTGGCCCTTCAGGAGCTGGAAAAGAGGTTATTGCCAATTTAGTTCACCAATTAAGTGATCGAAAAGATAAGCCGTTTATTAAAGTAAATTGCGGGGCTATCCCTGAACAGCTATTAGAGTCTGAACTATTCGGATATGAAAAAGGAGCGTTTACCGGGGCGAGGCAGGAAGGTAAAGTCGGCCTCCTTGAGCTTGCAGACAAAGGAACAGTTTTGCTGGATGAAGTGGGCGAACTGCCCTTTTCCTTGCAAGTCAAATTACTTCGTGTCCTACAAGAGAAAAGAATTCAAAGACTCGGTGGAAGCAAAGTAAAGCAATTAGACATTAGAATTATTTCGGCAACTAATAGGAATCTACAAGAATTAGTGAGAAAAGGCGAATTTCGTGAAGATTTGTATTATCGACTACAAGTTATTGAATTATCTATTCCTCCATTAAGTCAGCGACCAGAAGATGTTGAAATCTTACTTGATCACTTCTTTGCATATTTTTGTAAATTATATAATGTCGAAAAGCATGTATCATCTGAAACAAAACATATTTTACAAAGCTATCATTGGCCAGGGAATGTGAGAGAATTACGGAATTTAGTTGAGAGTATGATTGTTTCAGTCCCATCGTTTACGATTGAGCCCGTGGATCTCCCCCCACATTTCAGCATTCATAGCTACTCAGAATCAGCTCATACCTTAAAACTAAGAATGGAACAGTTTGAAAAAAGAATGATTATCGAAGCTCTACAAAAGAAACCTTCGATAAGAAAAGCAGCTGAATATTTAGGTGTCGATCACTCAACCCTTGTGAAAAAAATTAAAAAGTGGAATATGACAATTCCTCCTAGAGCTTGATCTCCTTTCATACCATTGACTGGGATAGTTTTTAAAACTATAAACTTATGATATTTCTTTTATAGAATGTAGGATTATTTCATAATCCTACATTCTATAATAATCAGAGTTTAGATTCCTTCCCCTATACCAAGGGAGGCAACTTTTGAATAATAAGAGAAAAGGAAATCAATAATGGGGATAATTAATGAAAATATATTAGGGATATGAAATTATATCTTATACCATAAACCTCGATAAAATATATTATTAGAATAGCCTATAAATCTAGGACACCCTGACATTGTCCTAGATTTATAGGCCATTTATCTCCGAAAAAAAGTAATATGACTTTGGATAAATGAGATTATTTTTTCTTATTCCCTTTTTTCAACGGCAAATGATAGATGTTTGCATTATCAATCATTTTTTTTGCCAACGCAGCTGCGTCCTCTTTTTTCATAGACGGTTCTCCTCCCGATTGTCTTTTTATTCATCTTGGACAGGCTTTTCAAAAGTTATACATGCTTCCCCAGCCACTCTCATATAAATAGAATTAGCCGGGGACTAAATGACAGTGTCCTAACTATAAAATGAGATTTGGAGGGAAAAAGGATGTTAAAAGAAAAGTTGAGATCCACCCGATCGGATAAAAAACGAGATGTCAGGCCAACAATTCCGGTTACGCTAAAGGAATGCATCTACCGGATTTCCTATATCACGAATACACCGGTTAAGGATGTGTGTGTGGATATTTGCGAGGCGGGTGTCGTTTCGAAGAAGGTCATGGAGCATATGTCCGTCTATTTCCGTCGCCAGATTTGGTTGGATCAAACGTTATATAGAGGAGACTTAGCTAATGCCTCAATCAAGAGTGAAATTCCAGCCGGACAGAAGGAACGAATCACCATGCGGTTTTCCCAACGATCTTTTGAGAACATTAGGACCCTAGGCTACGCGTTGGATGTCACACCGACGACGGCTGTTGCCTTGCTGCTGGACGCCAGTGTGAAAAACTCGGATTTCATCAATGAGTATGTCCGGATTTTTTTAAGCAAACACGTGGATGAAGGTAGAATGAGGGAGCTGAAACAGGTCATGACATTCGTCAATAAGAACAATCCATATGAGGAACAGATATCCTGGAGCGCGATTACCTCGTTCATAGTGGATGAAATGAAAATCGGGACCAGCAATTTATCGCAATCAATCAATGGGTGGCTGGATAAACTGAAATAGCAGTACGTTTACGTACTGCTAGACTCTTCGTCAGACCATCAAACAGATACTGGGACTAAAAGAAAAACAACACAAGATTCTCCTGGTGAAGGCAAAACGCAAAAAAAATCTCGACATGTATATCCCGAATTGCTTCCAGGGTCTATGACTATGCTTAAAAAGTATAGACCCCTATTTATTCCAGTCGTCCAGGAAGAGAGAACAACCCCTTACCCCTACTTAGGCCTATCGGCAGTTAATTAAGCTGCAGAAAGTGCTGGCGTCGAACATGCCGGCAACTATACTTTACGAAAAACGTTTGGTTATTGGTTTTACAAGGCCACGAAGGATATCGGCATACTGAAGAAAAAACCCACAACTATTGTTCACTTTATTGTTTTTACACACTTGACTTGGATAAGGAATAAATAAACAGCAAAGACTAAGGCTTTTAAATCCCCTTAAGAGCCCCTTTTAGCGTCCTTACTTTTCGACTCATTGAAAAAATACTCAAAAAAATTCAAACAAATGAGATAGCCCATTAAATTGGTTTAACAATGGATTTTTAACACCTCTCTAAAAAAAGAATAAGAAAACGACCCTTTTATTCACTGTCCAACCATCTCCCCATTTCCTTCAGAAAAACCGGATCAACTATCCCCACCAAAATTAACAGCCTCCAATAAATAAAACACGCAGCCTCATCTAACCACGTTAATTACCTCATCTCTCCCAATTCCTTACCTTTACTACACTCTTCCTCCCCACTCTCTCTTACTTACTAATTCTTGCCCAGCCCGTTTACTCCATTTATACATATAACCTACTCTCTACTCCAACAAAATGTGAGTCCCACATAAGCCCACCCTGAATGTTGTAAGTCACACGTCATCCCATTTATAGTGAAATGTTGATATCGTTAAAACATAGGTTTTGCCTAGATATCACCCTCGGTGATATCAGTTTTTCCTTATCCTCTTCCTTTCTTTATTCATTCTTTCCAGAATTTCATAGCCTTTTTTATTAGAAGTATAGACGGTGACGTGTTTTTGTTTTGCTGAAGCTCTTGATGCTGTTTTTCAACCCGATTTAACTGCTTATTAACTTCAAGAAAATTAGCTTTTTCTATCTTCACTCCTCTTTTCATCTTGACTTAAATTAAAAACACAATTTAATAAATCCTCACATGTTGATTTATTAAACCGTTTCAAAATGGAAACCTATTAATAGAATACACGTATCCAACATGCGATGATCGACAGCTCATCCCTTATATAAACAGGGCGCAATTTTACATAGAATAAAATCTGCGTTTTTTGAACCAAAGAAGTTGGTTGATTTGCTAAAGCAAAGTTGTATAAAACGGACAAATCTCTTGGCAATTTACACTTTTATTTTTACAAAAGGTACTTACAACAGCGCACATCTTATGAATTGATATAAAAAAGGGAATATCCTTTTCGACTTGAAGAAGAATTGGTGGAAAACAAACTTTTTCTTTAAGAGTTTTCTATGGGTGTCCAATCTAGTATAAAACCAGATTCATATAATATCTCAGAGTTTATAAAGGGGGGAATTAATTTGGCTAAGGATAAAAAATGTAAGGATTGCGGACATAGTAAATGTAAATGCAATCATAAAAAATGTAAGGATTGCGGACATAGTAAATGTAAATGCAATCATAAAAAATGTAAGGATTGCGGACATAGTAAATGTAAATGCAATCATAAAAAATGTAAGGATTGTGGACATAGTAAATGTAAATGCGAATCTAAACAAGAACAAAAGGCAGAGCAAAACGTTAAAGTGATTGTAAACGTACCTGCTCAAGCACCTCAAGGTCCTCAAGGTGTTCAAGGACCTCAAGGTGTTCAAGGAGCTCAAGGACTTCAAGGTGCTCAAGGAGCTCAAGGAGCCCAAGGTGCTCAAGGACCTCAAGGAGCTCAAGGTGTTCAAGGTGTTCAAGGTGCTCAAGGAGCTCAAGGTGTTCAAGGTGTTCAAGGAGCTCAAGGTGCTCAAGGACCCGGCGTAACCCCTGCATTTGGGTCATTATATTCAAGTGATGATGATGGTAAATTAGCTAAAGAAGAAGTTGCTATGGATTTTGACTTCCCTGGTCCAGTTTTAAATGTACTAGCAAATCCAGCAACAGATTCAGTAATTATACTGATCGGTGGAGTATATGAAATAAGCGCAGACGTGTTAATATCAACTTTTGAGGGAGTAGTACAATTTGATATTAGAAGTAATAATGTAATTATGCCCGGTTCGCGATTTACAATATTCGGCAACGATATCTTCAATACTATCATCACAACCGGAAAAACGTTCCAAGTTCCTTTAGTTATAGGCGATAGCATAACAGTAGTTCCGTCGTTTGTATCCGGTTCTGTTTTTTATTTCTCCGCATCACTTACTGTAAATCGTATAGGGCCTTAAGGTCATGGCAAGGCTCCCGTTTTTCAGTTCGACTGTGCTTGAATCCCGTTACTGCCAGCTTTTTTATGTAACAATCCTTTATGCTATGTTATTAGTTGAAACGGCTGCCAACTTTAAACATATACAAGGACTTTTCTATTAATTTTTTGATTTTTAATCAAATTCCCTTTGTGATTCACGCTTTGTCAAACATCAGCCCACTATAGGGACATAAAAGGGATATTGAACAATAGCCAATGATCTCATCAAATATCTTCTTTTTTATGCTAAGTAGGTGTCCTATGTCAGTAAACTTTAAAAAAATGCGAGTCCCCATAAGCCCACCCTATCAATGTTGTATGTCCCACGTCAGCCCATTTATAGTGAAACAGTGATATCAGTATTTCCTTATACTTTTATTCCTTTCTTTATTCATTCTTTCCAGGACTACATAGCCTTTTTATCAGAGGTATAGACGGTGACTTGTGTTTGGTTTGCTGTTTTTTAACCCGATTTAAAAGCCTATTAACTTCCAAGAAAATCAGCTTTTTCTTTCTTCATATCTTCCCCCTTTTTCATTTTGCTTAAAGTAAAACACAATTTATCCTCTACATGTTGATTTATTAACCCGTTTCAAAATGGAAACCTATAATAGATTGACATATCCAACATGCCAAGATCGAGAACTCATCCCTTATAAATAACAGGGCACAATTATACATAGATTAAAATACGTTTTTCAAACCAATGAAGTTGGTTGATTTGCTAAAGAAAAGTTGTAATAAAACGGGCCAATACCTCGGCAATTTACACCCTTAGTTTATCCTGACTGAATCGGTGATTGAAAAAATTTAAACACCGAGAAAGCCGTTTAAATCGTTCTAACTTTATAAAATCGTTCAAAGACCATCTTAAACACGCAAAAAAATATGTACTGGTTTCCTCTTAAAAATATCAATTATTAAAAGTTAGTAGAATGAAATGAGCTCCCTTTACGTTTAGGCTGTTCTTTTTTGATAATTATTTGTGATAATATGTAACATTTGATTTTGCTTCTGTAAATTGTAATAACCTTTCTAAACATAATAAAATTGCTGTGTAGCCCAGAGACAAGTAAGCCTAATAAACCCGTGTTGAGCCCGTAATTCCTTGATTTAATAAGGGCCATAATCTAACCTCAAAATCAACTTCACTTAACAAAAAAGTCATCTATTAGGAAGTTAGATTCCTGATAGATGACTTTTGAAAAGTTTATTTGATTTTAAAGATAGAAATCCATAGTATACCAAGAGAGTTTCATATTAAATGCAAGAATCATCGAATGTTTTACTGATAAAAAAGATATAGTGTCTGAAAGTGAGTACTATCATTAATACGTACTATTAATTGTATATAATTATCCCTTCAATGTCCCCTCATTCTTTCAATATAGGGATTAAAGTATTCAATCTTTAATGTCCTTCCATCCTTTACTTGTCTAGTTCCATTTCTTTTTTTAACCGGTCTACGAAATTCTCATTGATATAATCTCGGACAAATTTGTCCTTTTTCTCCAAATCGATGTCTTTTCTGAAAAATCCAATTCGCTTCAGGCGCTGATCGTCAGGTAACCTGGTCCAAGCCTGGTTCGCTTCTTCTTCCAATGAGCTCTCAATTTTCCTTTGAATCACCATGGCTTGAAAGCTTTGATTCTTTTTTTCTTCTGTTGACGGTGGCTTGGGTAGGCTTGTGATTAATTGTTTATATTGATTTTTCAGCTCTTCAATTTGGCTGGCAGCCAACTCTTCATAGGTTCTTCTAACTTCCTCGGATATCTGCTTTTTTATGCTCTCTATATCGTCTACATGTGGTGCAGGTTTGTCCTCTTTTACGGGAAACGGGCGTAATTCAAAGTGATTGGGGAGATCTCTTGATATGGCGGAAAGCGCCCATTTCTCCCCCCTTCTTTTTTTGATGAATATTGCTATTTTCAAATCCAAATCATCGTATATCTTCTCTTTCGTTTCCATCGTTCGATTGATGTAATGAATGCTGCTCTTTTCCAAACGTTTAAACCAGCCATCAACCGTATTGATATGTACATGTTGATTATCGAATACTTTGTTCAGCTCTTCTACAAAATCGCTTATTCTCCAATGCCTATTTTCTTTCATGTATTAACCCTCCCCTATTTTTAGGTGCAATGGTTTATGTATTTCTATAAAAAATCGTAATTTGTGTTCCATATGTGTTTAGTGGAGTACATATTGTGTACAACATGTACATAAATGTTAGAGAACAATCTATATATGGTCCACTAATATCTTCATCATACTCTCTATTTTAATATAAAGAATAAAGAAGTTAAAACAAAATGAGTTGAATAAAATGATTCATGTATTCTAAACTAAAACTTTTCACTCCAATTGTAGACTACATACTATATATAGACCACAAAAAGTGAACGGATTATTGATTTGTGTAGACTATTTATGGAGTGTTGACCATAAGTGGTGCATAAAAATAGCGTTGTTCTTAGTATTAGACATCCCGTCCTGTTATTCCTCTATATTAGTTAGAGGGTTGGGCGGGACCTAGCATATTGTTTAGGATTTTCTGTAAAGTAATTTGAATGTGACTTTAAAAACCCCCATCTATGGATGGGGGTTAATCGTCTTCTTCGTCGAAATTCAAGAATGTTTTCTGGGCAAAGCTCTGAATCATGGCATTGGTCTTGAAAACAGGCTTTTTTTCCTCCACTGGATCTGTAAGAAGTTGCTGATCGAAATCTAGTGGGGTAGTAGGCTTTGTCACTACCTGATAAAGAAGCTGACTGATCAATGCCTTCGTATTGGGGTGCTTCACCCATTCTTTTTGATCGGCAGTTAAACCCTCGGGTAGGGTAATGGAGATTTGCGCATTATCTGCATTACCCAGGGCTTTTTGCGAAACGGCCTCAACAAAAATAGGAGCAATTTCGCTGCTGAATTTCCGGCCCAATTCATTCTTCTTTTGGGTTAGATAGTCTACAACATGTAAAGGGGTATCAGGTGGCAAGCGAAAAGAGACCGTTTTTCCAGGTTCAAAGCGTTCAGTCATGGAAAATCACTCTTTGATTAGGGCTTGTTTTTGTGTGGAAATCCCTTTACTTTGCAAATACATCAACAATATCTTGAAATATGCACGGGTAATCATCCAAATGCTATCATCTTCAGATACAAAGCGAAGAGGGTAGTTCTTTTCAGATTGATTCAATTCAGATAGGTAGGGCTTCAATACAAGCGAACCACCGCCAATTTGATAAGCAAGGCGGATATCTGGGACATTCCGCCACATATCTTTGATCAATTTATATTCCTCTTTTGCAAGAACGGATAGTTCCTCATCGATGATGTCCTTGATGGAAACCCGATTTCCATTTACCCAGATATGATATTGTTCTTCAGGTTGCTCATTTGTAATGATTTCGACCAGGGTCCGACGGCTTTTAATCGTGTATTTGAATTTGGTATACACTTTGCGAATGATGTTATCAAGATAGGTAGAAACACCTTTCTTGATACCGTTACTGTATTCGTTATCAACCTCTGCTTCAGCTGAAATGATAGCAGAATCTGTAGAAAGGCCACCGATATCATTGATTAAGAGGGTTTTTCCTATCAAATCCTCATTTTTGGTGGATCCATCATTGTTTGTTGTTAAATCAACGAATGCCGCGAAACCTTCCGTGTTGACCAGAACTTGTTCAAATTTAATCCGGACGATTTTACCTTCCAAAGATGGTGTTTTCAGGAATTTTACCTCATGCTGTGAACTTTTCAGTTTCTTTCTGAATTCTTTGGCTTTGCCTTGTTTAGTTTCGTCCAGAGGCAGCCCGGTAGATAAATAATAAGAAGCCTCGATCACGCCATCTTCTTCTGTGAACTGCCCGACAGCATCATAGGCAAGGGATGTTAATAGCATGATAACGGGCTGATCGCTATCAGCTTTATCTTGGTCTGGAGTCAATTCATCGTTATTAGGATATTTGGATGCCAATTTTCCTACCGCAAAACTGCCATTTTTATTTTTTAACGCAGAAGAAGTGATTTCTACATGCAAGGCATTCAGAGGGTTCTTTTCCATTTCTACGATTTCTCGGTCTTGTACATTTGCAATAACATTCGGTATGTAAAGGCGGGTTTCAAGGTCTCCCAAAAATCCTTTAACTGCATCATTACCTATATCGATTGATACGAATCTAGCCATATTAGTAAGATTCCTCCTTGGTATTTTTGGATTTTTATTCTACATTCCTTGCAATTGTATGCAATTTGCATACAAAAGTCAAGGGTGCATGCAAATTGCATACACTTATCATTTAATTAATTCTAATAAAGAAGACGTATGCTGCTCAAAAACGAAGAGGGTTTAAGGAACTGATATTTTTTGGCTATTAGGGATAAATAATAGTCCATGTCTTGTTGAGTTAGATTTTGCTCGACAAATGGGACAGTATAATTGAAACAGGAAATGAGGGAGAGTTTAATTTAACAATCTTCTAATAGAGCAGATTTAATGATTATTAAAAGAACAATAATCCGTGGTGTTCTTTTCGTCAACGGACCATCGTTTTACCAACGGTTCTATAATTATTTATGAAAGGGGAGTTACTTCAAAGTAGTAAAGCTCATTTTTTTGTGCTGTTGATTTAAGAAGGCCACATTTTCAGTGGCCTTTTTTTCATCTGAATTTGTCAAACTTGTTCAATGTGTAAAAATCATACTATATTTTTTTTTTCTCTTTTAGCCATTCGAGCATCTTTTCGTCATTTTTATTATTCTGGCGTTTGTTTTCTCTCCTGAGATACCGTGAGAGGGTAGTATGGGCAATGCCAATTTCCTCTGCCGTTTTCCTAATGCTCATGTTCAGAGAATCCATAGTCTCTATCATCGTTTCCGGAGACAAGCTGATTTCCATGTCCATTCCAAAATTGAATGACTGTTGGATGTCTATAGAAGGTGTCGCTGAAGGCATATCCAAGATAAATCCTGAATCATTGGAAACAGCTGATTCAACTTGAGCTAATTCTAAGTTCTGGGAAAGAGAATAAGGGTTTTCTTGATCGATAAGGTTCATTCTTTCAAGGATTTCTTCATTGACAAGCCGGTTGGAGTTGATCATCAGTTTTTTTTGATTTTCTCTTACGACCATCTCTGTCGGTAAAATGATAACATTGACCTTTGACCAGTAATTGTTCACCCATCCTTTTTTTCCAACCCGTTCTTCGTCAATCTCTTCGCTATAGGTCCAGCTCTCAATCACGCTGTCCGCCTTCAATTGATCCAAGACGTTTTCGAATTTATCCCTGATTTGTACCCCGTTATACCTGGGTGAGAAATCCATCACTTTCAATAGTGTGGACACTTTAAAGGGCTGCTGCAGAGTCCGTTTAAGGGTCCTGATTTTCCACTGGAGGTTCAAGTATCGGGTTAATCGTTTATGTTCCCTTTGAGTAAAGTGGCTGTATTGGAATACTTTCAGATCCAATACTCCAAGTGATTGGTTTGGTCCATCCAGGTAGGGGGTCAAGATAGGGGAGGGTTTCACTTGCACCGCATAAATCCCTTTTGGCTGCCCCGTCTTTTTATCATAGGCAACTCGCATCTTTCCAATCTCGAACATCCTTTGAAAGTCCTTGAATTCATACAGTTCATTGTCCTGGATATCTTGTGTCTGGACTACTTTTACCTGTTCATCACCAAGAGATACCCATATGCTTGAAAGGGCAGCCACCCGTTTCATGATATTGAAGCGATCCTCTTCACGAAAATCAATTTCTCTACCATGTGCAGACCGTTTCTTTAAATTTCGAAGGCGGAGGGCATCATTACTATGAAATTCGATATATCCGTCCGGGCTCTTGGGTGTCACCATCCATAAGTATGTAATTAAATCAAAGAGGTCGGCTGTCATTTCATCTAAGGAATTGATGGTGGATTCAATCAGCTCTAGCCACATTTCCTGTTGATCGGAGGTGATCTCGGTTGTTTGTAATTCATGGGGACGGAGTTCAGCCAACCCTCTGAACTTTCCTCTGTTGTCGATTATCTCGGTTGCCAAAAGACCAGTCTCCCCTTCTTTGAAGTCCTTTTTCTTCGTTACGATGTCCCTCATTAAATGAAAATCCATATCCATGCTGGAATAAATGTAATCCCGGTGTAGGGCTTCATCAATTTTTTCTTCGTTTACGCTACGCTTAATTTCATCCGTTGGAAATTCATTGATAAAGTGTCCGGCTAAAATGACCTTTATTGTGTCTTTATAGGTGTTCACAGCTTTTTTTATCATGTTTTTGCTGATAGGTTGTTCAAAGTATAACGTCTGGGTGAACAAGGAGTAGAGGGCGCGAAAACTCAATCCCATTGTATAGCCAGGAGCCTGTTTCCTCACTTCTTCCTCAGTCATATGGTAGGCTTCCTGTTTCCATTTCTCCAGAATATAACGCCGGTCATCAAATAAGGTCTTATTTTCTTCGTATATTGATATTTTTAAAAGTTCATAGTTTAAAATCAGAGAATCAGGTATGTTTTCATACTTCATCGATAACATCCTTTCTAGTACATGCAAGGCATTCTATAAAACTAGTAAACGTGGTGCATTCTATTAGATTCATGCAATAATGCACCACTCTTTTGCTATTATAGCAAGGATTTATGGTTTATCGTAATCAAAATGCACCAATTAGTACACAGAGACCGCAGTTTTTTTAGAAAAAGCACCAATACAGTTCAAAATAGAGCAATCATACTGGTATGTTCAATAAATATATGTAGAGTGAATGCACCAATTCATCTCGTGCTATATATCCGTAAAATCATCTGCGTAACAAATTGAATGAAAGGTGTATGGAACGATGTGCACCAAACGCACCGTTTTTTTGATTTTGAGCGGAACCTGCCTATATAAACCAATCTTAAATGCACCATTTGTAACACATGAATGGAAAGTTGAGCGGAACCTGTATACTAGATCAACCCATTGGTATATCTAGCTTTCAATCATTTTTGTACAGACATTATTCATAGGAACCCTCCTGTGAAATTGCAATTTGAGCGGAACCTGTCTATCTGATATGCACCACCTTCTTATATAGATGAGCGGAACCTGTGTAGCATTTATCAGAAGAGAAATAACTCAAACCCCTGCCATTACAAGGTTTTCATTGTTTTTCTCTATTCCGTACTTTAATCAAAAATGGAACATTTCGACTCATTTCGGTGCAATACTTGAGCGGAACTTGCATAGAAAAAAAAAAGTGATTTTTTTTTACCCCTTGGGGCTCTAAGCTTCAAGGGGCTTTTTTTTTTGGTGCATTTCCCTTAGAGAGCACCATTTTACAAAATTCGATTTCGCTATACTGATAGGAGCAAAAAGATGTACGACAACTGTGATCATTTCAGCGATTGAATTGGGGTCACGGTCGTAAATAGCCAGCGACATGGATCGTTTTTTGCACCACTAATTAAACTACATAACTTCAAAAGGGAGAAGGTGACATAGATGGGGATAAGGGAAATTGGGAATAAAACAGGCCATGTTGTTTCAATCGTTGAAATCATGCAGTTCATGACACATAACAGTCTTTTTTTATATAAGAAAAAGGGCTCTACGGCCCTCTCTGATAGACTGGCAGCCTATGAGGCAAGGGAAGGTAGTAATCTACACAAGAATGGCGCTGTCTTTGTCTCTCCATCGAAAGCCGACCTCACAGAAGGAAAAGGCTATGTTGTCACCTCATATGAAACGCTTCAGGAGAAACATCAAAAATTGACTCACTGGACACCCAATACCTATCGCGGTGGTGCATACTATGACTTCAAGAGACGACTGATCAAAGGTCACACCCGTGAAAATCTGAAGCAGATCAATGTCATGGGCTTTGATATCGATACGAAGGAAGTAGATTTGTACGCGCTTTATTTGGGCTGTGAGGAGCTGGGGCTGCCTCGTCCAAACCTATTACTGGAAACACCGAGAGGTTTCCAGGTCTTTTACATTTTAGAAACGCCATTTTATATACATAAAAATCAAGATTACAAGTCTCTGAGAGTTGCAGAACGATTGTCCGACAATATTCGTAAAGCCGTTTCCAAGTATGTACCGGTGGACAAGAACTGTGTGCCTTTCGGCTTTTATCGAATCCCAAGGGAAGATAATGTCCTGGATTTCTTTGACGAGCCAGCAAACACTAGAGAACTTCTTGCCTGGTCCAAGCAATTCGAAGAACAGGAAAAAAGGAGCTTCCTTCGGGTGGTTTACGATAAAAACGATTCAGCATTTGACCAAACATCTTCAGATTGGTATCGTGCACTAATCCTTTCGACAGGCATCCAAAAAGGATATCAAAGCGCCAGCCGTAATAATGCCCTGATGACGCTTGCCCTTGCCAATTATTCGAGTGGCCGCCCTTTGGAAGAAGCCTATGATGAACTGGACCAGTTTAATAGCCAATTGGACCATCCTTTGAAGAAAAGTGAGTTCGAGCGCACGTTGAGGAGCGCATATTCCGGTAAATATAAGGGCGTAAAACGCGCCTATGTAGATGGATTGTTGGAACTATGGACAGACGGTCGCGTTCAATTCCAAGGTAAAGAAGGCTGGTATAAATTCAAAAAACCACGCGAAGAGCGTGTCCGTTCCCATTATGATGAAAGGGAAGAGGACATCCTTGCCTATTTGACGGTTCATACGAGCCCTGTAACGCCGTTTTTAGAGGGGTCTTTACCTATGCTTGCCAAAACCTTCGGGATGGCGGTATCAACGCTAAAAGAAGTTTTGAAGCGCTCGACTAAGGTAATCAAGCATTCAGTCGGTCAGGGGAGGGGCGCATACACCCAATTAGCGAGCCGATCGATGATGTTCAGGAGTTTGTTGCAGAAGCGACAGGAACGGATTAAATATGCGCAATTGACATTTTCTGAGCTATTGCCTAAACCTAATGGATTTCCACAAAGGCTGATTTTCCCTTCCTTACAAACAGAATTCCTTACTTATGAGGTGGATATTCTATATAGGTCAGGGGCTTCTCCTCCTGGGAAAAGACAGCTAAAATTAATAAGCCAGTCTGCCATTACATATCTATAGTATCCTCTTCTTTGGTTATATAAGAATGCATGCTTAATTCGTCTCTTTTACTATTGTCAAACATAATATAGATTCATATACGTACATGGTGGGCTACTGATTGTCTTTATTATTTGCGGTTTAAAATGATGCCAAACCGCATCTTATAAAGGACAATACCTTCAACAGGAATGGACGGCAGTTAGACGTCATGCAATCATCCGAATCAATCGGGCGTCTGTCCGGAACTATTAGAGACCTTGAATATTCCATTCAAATTGGTGTGAAACATTTTGCGGAAGTGATGAAACAAAATGTTATTAACCTTGCTTTTCAAAGCTACAATTAGAGTGTGGGAGATATTCTAACGAGGTAGCCACTTAAATATGTGGTTGTTAGGGAAGGGTGGATAGGTTACGAATTATGTGAACTATGTTATGCACTATTACAATGGTGGAATTGGCAGAGTGGTTGTCGTGGGAGACGGTTAGCAATTTTTTGATGTAGAAGAAGCACATAACATGATGAAACAATATCTTGTCGATCCTACATATCTGGCTTTGTTTTATTGCGAATGATCGGTGTACATTCGCAGCTTTCCCGGTTGTAGGCTTTGTATATCCACTATTGAGATTTTAACAATTCCTAAAGATTGGGTAAATCTATCAATTTCTTAACTTTAATAGATTATGATGAAAAAAGTTAGTTGAAAAATGGAAAGTGAATCTTCACATTAGGATTATCTCTATTTGCATCAACATTTGTATTTGCAGAAAGGAACAAATATAAAGACAAAAAGCCTTCCTTTGAATTTGGGCTTATTACCGATATCCAATATTGTGATTGTGATGCAGCGGGTGTACGCTATTACCGGAATTCGATAAGCAAACTGCAGGAAGCAACAGATGAACTCAATCAGCATGATCTTAAGTTCACGGTACAAATGGGCGATATGATCGACAGGAATGTGGACAGTTTTAATACCACTCTTCCTTATTTTAACAAAAATGAAGGTCCCAAATATAATGTGCTTGGCAACCATGATTTCGCAGTACCAACAGACCAAGTGGTTGACATTTTAGGCATGAAGAATCAATATTATGACTTTTTTGAACAAGGCTGGCGTTTTGTCGTGTTAGACACCAATGACCTGAGCCTGTATGCAAATGAACCGGGTTCTGCGAAATATCAACAAGCCGAAAAGATGTATAATCAACTACATGCGTCCGGAGCGAAAAATGCTCAGACCTGGAATGGCGGAGTAGGCTCCGAACAAATGACATGGCTATATAACGTTCTTAAAAAATCGGCTAAAAAGAATGAAAAAGTTGTGGTGATTGGGCATCATCCGGTATATCCTGCCAACGAGCACAATGCATGGAATGACGCTGAAATCATGCGGGAACTGGAGTCTGCGGGCAATGTAGTGGCTTATTTCAACGGGCATAATCATGCAGGCAATTATGGCGAGAAAAACGGAATCAAATATGTGAATTTCCAAGGAATGCTGGATACATCCGATACCAATGCGTACTCTGTAATCCAAGCTTTCAAGGATCGCTTAGAGATTGATGGTTTTGGCCGGGAGCCGGACCGCACAATCAAGGTGAATAGCATCCATGAACACGATCAAGAGCAACAAAATGAAAATGACGAACATTAATAGATAGCATCGTTTACCAGAATAAAACAACCAAAGGGGCGAGCGGAAATCCGTTTGCCTCTTTGGTTTGTTTGTCCTAACAATTTCAAAGTATTTTATTTTCTAGCACTGTTACGCAGAATGTTGATTTTTTTCTAGTCATTGTAGTGTTTTTCATATATTTTACAAGAGGTTTAATAATGTGGAATATAAGTTTTAATATGTATGTTGATATTAAAACAATATATTTGCTAGAAACAGTTTATTCTTCGAAACTATGATACTGGAATAAAAGAAGAACAGTTTTTATGCCCTAAATTTTAAATGTAATAATAGTTTTTTTAACAAGCTTTACAAACAAAGACCGTCGATTTTTGGTCTCTTTTTTTTGATTACAATCAACAACTAAGTTTAATAGAGCTAAAAAGAAAGGCTGGTTATGCAAGGTTCCAAAATCTATTACTACCGAAAGGGGGCTGTATTCAGCTATAAGATACCTGATGATTTGGATGAAGATGTTATATCTCAAACAAAATTCATGCAGTTGACTAGAGAACCTTTTACTATATTAATGCATATAAAAAGATAGGGACACTGGCACTTTTTATATCATTGACATCTGTTAAATAATCATTATAGAGGCGTTCGTTTTTTTTAAAAGAGTAGGTTTAAAGTTTGCCTCTAAGGAAAACACTTCAGTGGTATTCTGTTGATTATAGTAACTGCTTTTTGTTTAGCTGTGGTAGTGTTTTCAAAAACGTATAGTCATAATTGTTATTTTATTAATATAGCAGGTTATTAATTAATAACTCTTATCGAGAGGTGGAAAATATGAGGGCTGATGCTGTTTTTGAAGGTGGTGGAGCCAGGGGAATTGCTTTTGTTGGAGCGATTCAAGCTATGGAAGAGGAAAACGTAGAATGGGAAAGACTGGCTGGAACATCTGCGGGAGCTGTAATAGCTGCTCTTTTAGCGAGCGGTTATAAAAGCTATGAAATTAGAGACCGATTAAGTGAAATTGATTTTTCAAAGCTTCGAGGGAAAACGATTTTAAATCGGATACCTATTTTCGGTACCTTTTTAGAGCTTATGGTTCATCTTGGAATTTACAAAAACGATTATTTGGAAACGTGGATGGATTCACTTCTTTCGAAAAAAGGTATTAAGACATTTGCGGATCTTCCAGATGGAAAGTTGAAGATTATTGCTTCTGATGTTTCGAATGGCCAAATGCTAATTTTGCCAGATGATTTAGATCGCTATAGTATGACTCCTGCTGATTTAAAAGTTTCGACAGCCGTTATGATGAGTGCATCCTTGCCATTTTTCTTCCGTCCGGTTATTTGGAGATCAAAAGACCGTAACAAATCCTACATTTTAGATGGTGGCTTACTTAGTAACTTCCCAATATGGATATTTGATACAACAGAGCAACCTCGTTTTCCAACGTTCGGATTCCATTTTGTTAAAGATGAAGTTAACATAGATGCGGTTATACCAACGCCGATCCATCTTTTCAAAAATATATTTAAAACGATGCTTCAAGCCCATGATTTAAGATATATGAACGAAGAAACGATTGAACGCACGATTCAAATTCCAACTGGCCACATCAATGCGACTGATTTTGAACTGAATGAAGATGAAATTGACTTTCTCTATAAATCAGGCTATAACTCTGCAAAAGAATTTTTGGCAAATTGGGATTTTGAACAATATAAGATCAAACGAATAACAAATAGGAAAGAATAGATAGAGAAAAGAAAACGCTATGGCTTAAAAACTGAGCAAGTGTGGTACAAGCTGAGCTGTTACAACGGCTCATTTTTTTATTGTGCCGAGGCAGGTTAGCATTCTTGTAGAGCGATAATTATAGGCTTTGAAAAATATAGAGCCCCCTTCTGCATCGAAAACGTTGTAAATTGGCCAGTATGTTTACATCTCGTTTTTTCATCAGTCCCAACACCTCGAATATAGCATCCACAATCTCAGTATCATCATCACTTTCATATTCTTTGGTGATCTTGTAAAATGAGATCTTTTTCAGTCCAAGTAACCTCAGTTCCCTTCTTTGATATATCTATAGACTCCATAGTCTTTTTGATCATTAAATAAAAACCTGTCATATAAATGACAGGTTAATTCCTAAATTGGAAATATTTTTAGATGTGGCGATTCATTTCCTGAATCGTTCGCCTACCCATGAAACAAATAGCCAAATACAATGCTCGAGTCTTTTTATGAAGGAGTGTAAGATAGACTGGCGCTAAACGAGAGCTGTGTAATATCAGCTGCTGAGGGATCAGTCGATGCAAGCGTCCTTACACGAATACCAATACGATCACCCGCTGCGACTGTTAATGATCCGAGATTTATATTGGTTGCTGTACGGAAAGTACCGGCAGTAATAATATTATTAGGAAATCCAAATCTAAGCGAGCTAGTCAGCGGAGTTGTCACGTAAGGTGAAGAAAGATGATCAATCCCATTATTAGGAACTGAAGGTGCGACGAAAACTGTAAAATCATATTGAAGACCTAGAGTATTTATAGAAACCACTGAAGCAACCAATAAATCTGCGCTTATTTGTAAATTTTGAACGGTTCCCGCAAAGGGAATTGGGAAAGCAAAACCACCTGCTTCTGGTGGCATAGTTGATTGTCCAGAACCGTCAATAACTTCAACCGTGTGATTACCGAAGCCCATTAAAATTGGAGCAGCTGATACTACTGTAGCACCACTGAGGATAATACCCGTTGAAAATGGAATTAATCCTCCAGATCCTCCAGATCCTTGAGGTCCCTGATTGCCTTGAGCACCAGTAGCACCTTGTGGCCCCTGGAATCCTTGAGGTCCTTGATTGCCTTGAGCACCAGTAGCACCTTGAGGTCCTTGTTCGCCTTGAGCACCAGTAGCACCTTGTGGCCCCTGGAATCCTTGAGGTCCTTGTTCGCCTTGAGCACCAGTAGCACCTTGTGGTCCTTGGAACCCTTGAGGTCCTTGTTCACCTTGAGCACCAGTATCACCTTGTGGTCCTTGGAATCCTTGAGGTCCTTGTTCACCTTGAGCACCAGTAGCACCTTGTGGCCCCTGGAATCCTTGAGGTCCTTGTTCGCCTTGAGCACCAGTAGCACCTTGTGGCCCCTGGAATCCTTGAGGTCCTTGTTCGCCTTGAGCACCAGTAGCACCTTGTGGCCCCTGGAATCCTTGCGGCCCTTGTTCGCCTTGAGCACCAGTAGCACCTTGTGGTCCTTGGAATCCCTGCGGCCCTTGTTCGCCTTGAGCACCAGTAGCACCTTGTGGCCCCTGGAATCCTTGAGGTCCTTGTTCGCCTTGAGCACCAGTAGCGCCTTGAGGTCCTTGAACACCTTGTGGTCCTCCAGAGGGTCCTTGAGGTCCTTGAGTCCCTTGAGTCCCTTGAGTCCCTTGAGTTCCTTGGGTTCCTTGGGTTCCTTGAGGTCCTTGAGTCCCTTGAGTTCCTTGGGTTCCTTGGGTTCCTTGAGTTCCTTGAGTTCCTTGAGTCCCTTGAGTCCCTTGAGTCCCTTGAGTCCCTTGAGTTCCTTGGGTTCCTTGAGGTCCTTGAGTTCCTTGGGTTCCTTGGGTTCCTTGGGTTCCTTGGGCTCCTTGGGTTCCTTGGGTTCCTTGGGTTCCTTGAGTTCCTTGAGTTCCTTGAGTTCCTTGGGTTCCTTGAGGCCCTTGAGTTCCTTGAGTTCCTTGGGTTCCTTGAGGCCCTTGAGTTCCTTGAGGTCCTTGATTACCTTGATTGCCATTAGTAGGTACGTTTACATTCACTTTAACGTTTTGCTCTACCCTTTGTTCTTGTTTAGATGAGCATCTGCATTGACTATGTCCGCAATCCCTACATTTTTTATGGGCGCATTTACATTGACTATGTCCGCAATCCTTACATTTTTTATGGCCGCATATACATTGACTATGTCCACAATCCTTACATTTTTTTTGATCGCACTTGCATTTACCGTGTCCACATTTTGAGCATTTTTTATCCTTACTCAATTCCTCACCACCTTTCCATTAATTACATAATATGGAACTACAATTAAAGTTGATTGGATTAAATTGGTTAAGTTGATTAAATTTGACGAATAACTATTATGTAGGTGACTAGCGCCATTGTTCTAGGAAGTCTATGATTATGCTAAAAACGTCCAGAGTCCCTATTTATTCCCGTCCGTTCAGGAAGGGAGAATACCCCATTCTATCTACTCAGGCCTATGGGCAGCTAAATAAGGCCGCAGAGTTCACTGGCGTGGAACATGCCGGCAACCATACTTTACAAAAAACGTTTGACTATTGGTTTTACAAGGCCTACGAAGGATGGAGATGCTGCAACAGATCCTTCAGCATTCCCATCCTTCTGTCACACTTCTTTATATTGGCATTATGGAAATCTATTAATAGATCGACATATCCACCGTTCCAAAATCAGCGATAGTTTATCCCTGGTAAATAAACAGGGCGCAATTATATACATTGTTTAAAAACTACGTTTTGCGAACCAAATGATGTTGGTTGATCTCCTAAAGCAAAGGTGTAATAAAACGGACCAATCCCTCGGCAAATTACACCTTTAGTTTATCCTGGCTAAATCGATAAAAACTGAGGTATGTAGTTAGAAAGAGCATAAGGAAAAACTGCCCCCAACTATGTTGTGGAACTAGGCAAAGCCTAGTGTTTAATGGGTGGAATTAAATTCTTTTAGTTGATGACCTGGGGCATCTAATTTTATCAAGTGGGTTTACATAGGGCAGATGTGCAGGGGAAAATAATCTTAAAGTAGAAGAACATCTCTCAAAATAAAAAAGACTTGATTTTCAAGTCTTTTTTATTTTCCCAGATTTTATTTCTTCTAATTATTTAACACATAAATGGAATGATAGTAACAAACGGTAAACCACCTACTTAAAATATAGAAGGTTTTACTTGGGGACCGTCAGCAAAACGCGAACTTACAACGTTAATGGGATCTGGATACAAAAATAGCCGATTTTCACCACGTTAAGGATGTAATCGGCTTTAGAACTATTCTTGATTTAAAGACCGCAATGATTCTAAGTTGGTAACTCCTTTTGGATCGAAGCGATACTCTCCAAGGAAGTTGATATGTTCCCATCCTAATGGAGATATTTGCTTTAATAAATCCTCCCGTAACATTCCTTTACTTTGAAGTAATTCGGTAGGTTTGCCTAAATAAATTGTATTCCATACACTAATTGCATTAATCAAGATATTTAAAGCACTTGATTTGAGAAATCGGTTTTTTATTATTCATAAAAACTGCCTTAAATGCTTAGACTTAGCAAGTGTAAATCTGCCCAAATAAATGATATGAATAAAATTACTTGACACATTTCTTCTACTTCGTAATACTATATAGTAGTACTAAGTAATAATAAGTAGTTTGTAAGGAGGATATATGAAACATCTAACGGAAATGCTTAAGGGAGTTCTTGAAGGTGTGGTGCTCCAAAAGATTCAAACAGGAGAAACCGGGAACCTACATGTACAGCTGCTGGATGGGAATGATCCAATGATCCGCGGTGTAATCATTTTGAAAGAAGCATAGGAGGAAGTAAAAGCTAGCTCCATAAAGAAAATCGGCTGTATCCAATGGGGATAGCTGGTTTTAAAAATATTTAGAAAATCCAGTGTGACCTACTACGTGTTATGATATACCTGTAGTAGGTCACACTGGATACCGACACCACTGAATAGCGAGGTTGCAAAAATATTTTTAAGAAAAATAGTTGACACCTCCGCTACTCGGTGTTACAGTGTACATGTAATAAGCAATACTGAATAGCATGATTTCCAAAAAGCTATTCAGTAAAAATTTCCCTTAGTACTAAGTTATACTGAATATAAGTCAGACAAAATAGAGGAGGCTCTGAACATGGAAAATTTAACTGAAATGCTGAAGGGTTCTCTGGAAGGCTGCGTGCTGGAAATCATCAGCCGCCATGAAACCTACGGCTACGAGATTACCCGACGCCTGAACGAGCTTGGGTTTACTGAAGTCGTGGAAGGGACGGTCTACACCATCCTCGTGCGATTAGAAAAGAAAAAACTGGTAACCATGAAAAAGAAACCGTCAGATATGGGGCCGCCCCGCAAGTTTTACTCACTTAATGAGGCTGGCCGCCAGGAACTTGAATTATTTTGGGAAAAATGGGATTTTCTATCATCAAAAATCAACGTCTTGAAGTCAATCTAGCTTCATAAGATATTCCGTACGATATTTTTGGAGTGTTTTGTTCAGCTTTATAAAAAAGGAGGAAAATAACATGATGGAAATGTTCAAAAAAATGATTGGTGATAAAAAAGAATACAAGATGATGATGGCACGGGTTGAAGCCCTGCCAGAGGACTACCAGTTTGTATTTAAGAAAATTCAAAACTACATGTGGAATTTCTCAGCGGGCAGCGGGATGGATATGCTGCACATTCAGTATGAATTAATCGAGTTGTTCGAAGCGGGTGCGGCGGAAGGCAGACAAGTGCTGGAAATCACTGGGGACGACGTGGCGTCCTTTGCCGACGAACTAGTGGCAAACGCTAAAACCTATGCCGCCAAGTATCGTGAAGATTTGAATCAGAGTATCATGAAGCGATTGGGAAAAAATAAATTCAATAGATAATACCGACTGAATAGCTGGTTACAAATGTGAATTGCCACCTTCGCTATTCAGTCATATTTTCAACCCGGTAATAAGTTATACAGATTATCAGTCAGACTATATAGAAGAGTATAGGCAATCTAGCTCCGCAAGGCGCTTTTTATAAGGAGGAAAAATAACATGATGGAAATGTTCAAAAAAATGATTGGTGATAAAAAAGAATACAAGATGATGATGGCACGGGTTGAAGCCCTGCCAGAGGACTACCAGTTTGTATTTAAGAAAATTCAAAACTACATGTGGAATTTCTCAGCGGGCAGCGGGATGGATATGCTGCACATTCAGTATGAATTAATCGAGTTATTCGAAGCCGGTGCGGCGGAAGGCAGACAAGTGCTGGAAATCACTGGGGACGACGTGGCGTCCTTTGCCGACGAACTAGTGGCAAACGCTAAAACCTATGTCGCCAAGTATCGTGAAGATTTGAATCAGAGTATCATGAAGCGATTGGGAAAAAATAAATTCAATAGATAATACCGACTGAATAGCTGGTTACAAATGTGAATTGCCACCTTCGCTATTCAGTTATATTTTCAACCCGGTAATAAGTTATACAGATTATCAGTCAGACTATATAGAAGAGTATAGGCAATCTAGCTCCGCAAGGCGCTTTTTATAAGGAGGAAAAAAGTATGAGCAATGCAGCGATTTCTGTAAAAGGGTTAAAAAAATCCTTTAAAGACAATGAAGTCTTAAAGGGGGTGGATTTTGAGGTGCGGCGTGGCGAAATTTTCGCACTGCTGGGCTCAAATGGAGCGGGCAAGACGACGACGGTCAACATCCTCTCGACTCTGATGAAGGCCGATGGCGGCGAAGTAGGTATTTGCGGCTTTGACGTCCAGCGTCAACCGGATCATGTTCGCCAGAGCATCAGCCTGACAGGGCAGTTCGCAGCTTTAGACGGCATGCTCACAGGGCGGGAAAACCTGATGATGATCGCCAAGTTGCGGGGAGTTTCCAATCCCGCTCAAGTCGCCGACAATCTGCTTGCAAGATTCAGCCTGACCGATGCGGCCAACCGCCGGGCGGACAAATATTCCGGCGGGATGAAGCGCCGGCTTGACATCGCCATGAGCCTGATCGGGACGCCAGCAGTCATTTTTCTCGACGAACCGACGACAGGGCTTGACCCCGAAGCACGGATTGAAGTCTGGGATACCGTCAAGGAGCTTGCCGGCGGCGGCACGACCATCTTGCTGACGACCCAGTACCTGGAGGAAGCCGAACAACTGGCGGACCGTATCGCCATCTTGCACGGCGGAAAAATCATCACGACCGGTACCCTTACCGAACTCAAGGAGATGTTCCCGCCAGCGAAAGTGGAGTACATCGAGAAGCAGCCGACATTGGAGGAAATTTTCCTCGCGATCATCGGCAAAAAGGAGGAGATGTAAATGAAAAGCAAAACAGGGGTATTACTAGGGCGTTTAATGCGCAACATCATGCGCAGCCCGGATACGATTATCACGGTGGCGATTACGCCGATTATGATGCTGCTGCTGTTTGTCTACGTATTTGGCGGCGCCATAGAGACAGGCACGGACAACTACGTCAATTATTTATTGCCGGGAATCTTGCTGATGGCTATCGCATCCGGCGTCGCTTACACTTCCGTGCGGCTGTTTACGGATGTAAAGAGCGGGCTGATGGCGCGTTTCATTACCATGCCCATCAAGCGCTCGTCGGTATTGTGGGCTCACGTGTTGACCTCGCTTGTTTCCAATGCGCTTACTGTCGTGGTGGTTATCCTCGTCGCGCTCTTGATGGGCTTCCGTTCCAGCGCTGATATCCTGGATTGGCTCGCGGTAGCTGGGATACTCGGGCTGTTTACGCTGGCGCTGACATGGCTGGCGATCATTCCCGGATTGACAGCGGGGTCTATGGAAGGGGCGACAGCCTACTCGTACCCGCTGATTTTCCTGCCGTTTATAAGCTCAGCGTTTGTACCAACCGAGTCGATGCCTTCGGTAGTTCGCGCCTTTGCCGAAAATCAACCTGTAACCTCGATAGTGGAATCCATTCGTGCGTTGTTGTCAAATCAGCCAGTGGGTAATGATATATGGATTGCTCTTGCCTGGTGCTTTGGGATTATGATAGTGGCTTATATCTTTGCAATGAGGGCGTATAAAAAGCGGGTATGAAGAATATGACGGAAAATATAAAATTAGCAGAGGTACAGCTACAGAGAGGGAAAATTGTAAAATTTTTCACTAAAACCAACGGGGGCGTTAGCTTAATAAGCCAAATTAAAAAATCGGTTCCTAAACATAAAAGGAATCGATTTTTTTCTATGCTGTAATTTGCTTAGCGTTGTAAATCCGCGTTTTGCTGGCGGTACCCCTATTAGGATATTTATGCCCGGCAAATCCAAATGTTCCAACATAGATTCTACTCTACCTCCTGCGTTTAAGAGCAAAAGACGTTTAAATGGTTTGGAATCCTCTTCACAGTTCTTCTTTCTACTTCTTCATTTATTGCAACACATTTACCCTAATTTTAATTCTTAAGTCAGCATCAGCGAATACCCCTGGTTCGCTCGGCGAAACCTCGACCAAATTTATGGATTGGCCTTGTCGGATATAAAAAAGGCAGCCTTGACTATGAAAGCGTTGGCCAACAAAATGTTCGCTCAATTAATGGCCAAGAATTACAAGGGAAGAATGTAGCAGAGAACGTAGCAGTAACGCCAACGAATCAAAGACAAACGATTCAACAAGTTATCGTTAACAGCTTAAATAATCATCCAAATGGTAACAAGAAAAACGAGCAAATCTTAGCAAAAATGAAATTTAAAGAAGCGTTAGATCCTCCTGAAAACTTAGATGCTACAAGTAATGTGCGATTAAATCCTGAGAATAAGTCGATCAATCATGAAACAAGTGGGGGTAGCACTAGCGATCATTCCAGACAAGAGAATATTCCATCTGGAAGTAATGCTACTCACTCCTTACAACAAGATGCCTTACAAAATGTTCAACCGAAATCTATGAATAGTTATCCAAATCAAGAAGATGTTGTTCAAAATATTAAGCCCAATAAAGTGAACAATAATCCATAAAGACAAGAAATAGAACAAGATATAAAATCTGCTCCACAGTCTAATCACAAAGGGAAACAATCCATTGTTCGAGATGTTCAGTCAGGAAACAGCCAGGTAGTTCCGAATCATCAAACGGTGATTCTGGACATTCAAAAAGGTTCAAATGGTTCCGAGTAAACAACGTGTGATTCAAGAAATAGAGAAGGCAAATGTGGCTACACCGCAACAAATACAACAAAATGTACAGAAAATTCTTACAAACGCTAGACTGCCACATGAAGCGCGTCAGACTGTTCAAAGAGTCATGGATGATGTTCATAAGCAAAGGGGTATTGCTCCCGAAACAGTCAAAACAAAAGTGATCCAGGAATTAGAAAAGGTTTCTTTCGGAGCAAAAGAGCCTATTAAACAATTAATTTTACAAGATGCCCAAAAAGCATTTACTGCTACACCGGAACAAGTACAACAAAATATAAAACAAATAGTAGAAACAACAAATGATGTAAAAACAGCAACTACATTGCAACCGAAACGAGAAGAGAAATCTGGATATTTCGGTACATTATTCGGTGAAAAAGTAAATGAATATGAAAGTAAAAGTACAGAAAGAAAGGATACTAGATTCGGTTTTATAAAAATCTATAAGATCCAAAAGTTGAGTGGAATTGTTGACTATATCTCTATAGATATTCCTATTTTAGACTATATCTTTAGAGATATTTAACTATATCTCTAGTATATCTACGCTATATCTAGACTATATCTTTCGATTGAAAAGTGACCCTAAAATGATATCACTAAAAAAGTACCTTGAACCCAATAGGCACAGCCTATTTAGCACCTTCCAAAATGGAAGTGATATCGGGTTCCCTTATGCTCTTTCCTAAAAAAGAGGTATTGAAAGAATGAGGTGACCAAGTGAACATCAACTAGCCGATATTCATTAACCATAAACAGAAAATAATTGAAGAATGGAAGGGATATTTAATAAGTGAGTACATTGGAAATTAGTTTTACGCAAACAAATATAGACATCATGGATGATCTAATTAAAAACAAGCGGGCATTAATAATTATGCTGATGCTGTTAGATTTGCAATTTTATCATTAGAGGATGATTCGAATTCTGTTAGTAATATAAAAATGAAAAAAAATAAATGCTATGTCCAAAAACATAGATATTCTTACTGAAATGGTTGCAGGAGGATTTCATGAAGCAGATGTGAAGGCAATCGGTAGGGCTGAAGACACTTATATTTATGCTGATTCTAAAAAGAATGTAGCAAACAATATACAACGATCTACCACGATTAAATCAAAGAAGGATAATTCCAAAAGTAATTTTTCTCGACTATGAACGGTGGATTTGAGTTAACTAAAGGGTATCTTTCTTATAAAAACTATATAAAAAATATCTAGCAGCAAACAAAACTGGAATGATCAAAATCGTACATTACAAAGACAAGAATTTTAAAGGGAACACAAAAACGACATATAGTGAATGGTGAAATCATGAAAAAATATTGGGTTTTTAAGATTTTAATAATTGTTTTACTTATGACTGCTTTATCAATTTTTTATCTTAAAGCTTTTTCGAAAACAGGATTCGTATTTTTAGTAGTAGCAGGTATAATCGTAGCTGTTTTAAATTTTCTAAACAACAAAGCGTATAAAAAAGAGGCTGATTTTTGTTTAAATCTCTCGGCTTATTCAGTCAAAGACTATTGGATTTTTCCATAGTCTTTTTTTTGCGGTTAACCGTTTTGTGTTTAGGGGGGGCAGGTAGCTAGTTAACCGTTGATATATTTAACTGCGGGGAAAGCCTTAAGATGGCAAAAAATCTCTGTATGGTGTCTGTCTACGGTACCGGACCGTAGGGAGGATAAGGAGTGGACAGACGCACTCTGCCACCCCCTATGATAGTAGTCTTGCCGTATACCGCTACGTACAGTGCGGTTGTACAGACCCTAGGGTGGGTCATATGAAGGTGCTAGCATTAGGAGGTTTGTGGATATGGTGGAATTTTTTCGAATCTGTACGAGGCCTCATAGAGTGCCCTATAGCCATAAAGAAAAGTTTCTGTAGATGGGTTAGACCTCCGCGTCACCACGAATGCATAAGAAAAACAGACATATACCTATGTCTGTTTTTCTTAAAATATATTTAACTCTTTAACACTTTTTTTAACATCTTATCCATGATTCCATCAGACGAATATCCTTGAAGGATTTCTTCAACTTTAGCTGAACCTTACTTATAGGCTATAAGTAAGGTTCACTTAAAGGATATGTTCAAGATGAGTGAAGGGAATTCACACCAGTATGGAGAATATGTGAAATAACAGTCATAACAGTGTGAAGGGAGTGTGAATAATGAAAATAAAAGAGGTATTAGACGAGCTATCCATGAAAGGAAATACAGTAGCCAAGATTGCAAAAAACAAGGCAAATATTGGAGAGGAAAAATTAAAGGAAGCATTGCATAATACAGGGTATGAGTATCATAACAAAAATCCTAAAGTCTGGTTTTATGCAGGTGAAGGAGAACAACCCCTTTATCAATCAGTGTTTGAGTTTATTAACGTACAGACTAGTTTACCCGTTGTGAAACAGGATTCACCTAGAAAACCACAAGTTAATTCACTCGATGTGAAAAGCGTAAGAAATGAAGGTGAACATAATGTTCACACGGGTTTCACACCAGAAGAAGTAGCAATATTGAGGGACCTGATAAGGATATATGTTCTTGATGAACAGCATAAGGAGAACCAGGGAGATAGAGACGATTTATATCAGAGGGTAATCACTTTAGAAAAAAAGGGTGACAAAGTAAGGAAAACCATAGTCATAAATCGAGAAGTTGGGTCTTTACTAGATAAGTTCGCAGACCAACAGAAGTTTAATAAGAGTGATCTCATAGAGATAGCAATATTGGATTTAATTAAGAAATATCAGTGAAGCATAATAAGAAGCTACAGGAGCCCCTATATAAGAGTATTTTAAATTGAAGGGTTACTATTAGGGGTCAAGGCCCCCCTAACAGTTTTTCATTCCCGTATAAACGAGGACCGCATCTCTTAAGAATTTAGCTGTTCCAGGCTGTTTAGCGTCATAGTATGAAGTGAATCTTTCATCGTCTACATATAACTGAGCAACTCCTGCATGTGCTTCTTTCGTATAGCTATCCCAATAAAAGCTTAACCACTGACGATGTAAATCAGCGCCTTTTTGAGCTAATTCTCCAGCAGGATCACCAGTTTTAAATGCAGCATGAAGTGTTTCAAGCACCTCTGTCTCAAGTTTTGTAACCTTTTCATATTGTTTTTGAGACATACCTTTTACTTTTTGATTAGCCTTGTTAACCGCGTCATTCCCGTATTTCTCACGAGCTTCCTTGCCATACTTCATTTCATTGTCATCAACTAACTTCTGCTTAAACCCATCAAACTTTTCTTTATTAGACATTGTAATTCTCCCTTCTGTTAACGAAATGGTTTTATCAACATTTGAAATCAGTAAATCCAATTGATCTCTTTTTTCAAGAAGCTTCTGGCGATGTTCTCTCAGTGCTTTCTCTCTATCAAAAGAGGGTGCGGTAACTATATCTTTAATGCTTTCTAAGCTAACACCTAGCTCTCGGTAAAAAAGTATCTGTTGTAGCTTATCAACTTCATCTTGACCATATATGCGATATCCTGACGAGTTAATTCTTGCTGGTTTAAGAATCCCAATTTCATCATAATATCTCAAAGTCCGAGTACTAATACCGGCTATCAACCCTAGTTTTTGCACTGTATACTCCATTGTCGTTACCTCCTGACAAAATAACTATAAACCTTTACGTTGCGTCAAGGTCAATAGTTATTTGAAATATTTTTATAGTAGATAAACGGCCTGTAGAACCCCCACAAAGTGCGTATCTGCATCTTTGAGACTCACGATTCTGTCTTTTACCGTGTAATCTGTGGTTGGTGCGACTTTGGTTTTAAGATGTTATAGGAAGACGGAAGCTGAATTTATTTATGACTTTTAGTTTACCTCGGAAGGTTAATAATGTGGTTGCCTGAAAAAGTTATTATCAAAACGTCACTTGATTATGTAAAAGAGCAAGGCTGCAAGGTTGATGATATAGGTGGGTTCTCTATTTTCGCAATTAAAACCATTCATAGTTTCTCTTCATTCAAAATTCATATATTAAGCCTGGGTGTTTTTTGATGGTCAATGTTTTCCCATTGCCGAAATTTATTAAATTTTAATAGATGCTAGCCCGTACAATGTCTTACATTTTTGAATTATATATGGGGAGGTTATAAATTTGTAATCTAGCAAGGAAAAAAGGTAAGAAAGAATTATGTATCTTTTTTCATGAAAGGAGAGAATTTGTGGACACGCAATACTTAAATCAATGCATACAAAATATACAAGTTCAAAATGTGGATAATGCAGACGTGGAGGTAGTCAATAACTCGCCATTGGTGATGATTGGTAAAGGACGTCAGGGAGCGGTTTTTCAACTTTCTGACGACATTTGTGTGAAATTGTTTGGTAATACTGAAGACTGTGAACGAGAATACTATGCTCTTTCCCTTGGGCAACACACAACACTATTTCCAAAAGTCTATGCGAATGGACCGCTTTATATAGCGATGGAAATCATTAAAGGGGTCGATGTACGTGAATACTTGCAATCGCAGCCACTAACTATAGAACTTTCCACTAAATTGATTGAGATGCTAATCACGTTTAAAGAAATAGGTTTTGAGCGAATTGACCATCATAAGAGGCAAATTTACCTGCTACAGGATGGCAGTCTTAAAGTAATTGATGTTGCCAGGACTGTTTGGCGTGATCGAGTCTATCCCTATCCCCGTAAATTATTGACTTCCCTAGGTGAAGAAAATAAGGAATTGTTTTTATCCCATGTGCAAGAACTAGCCCCCGAGTTGTATGGAGAATGGATGCACTATATCCGAATGGAAGAGATATCCCGTGAAGTGTACCAAGTACTCATGTCAGAACCGAAAAATACCAATGCTGTCAAAACTCTAAATAAAAGGTTGTTGACAACAAAAGATGAGAATAATTATGTTGTTCAACTAGAAGGCTTAGTACACAAAGTATTTAAAGAAGAATGGGTTAAAACGATGCTCGCACGGGGGGTTGATCCAGATACGGTAATGGGAAAAATCGACGAGTATTGGGACTACCATGAACAGGCATGGGAAAGTGTACTTGAAAAGGGAGGGCATAGTGAAAAGGACAAACAAAAAAAAGGGACAAAAAACGAGATAAGTACAAAAAGCAAAAAAACGGAAATGTTAAATAAGTATTGGGACTTTCTTGAAAAGGGAAGACATAGTGAGAAAGATAAAAATCGAGGCAAAGACAAAGATAAAGACAAACAACAAAACATGACAAAAAACGAGCAAAATCAGACAACAAAAGAGGACAAGAACCGAGATAAAGACAAACAACAAAACATGACAAAAAACGAGCAAAATCAGACAACAAATAAGGATAAGAACAGAGATAAATCAAACAACAAAAAAGGACAAAAACGAGATAAAACAAAATAGCCTCGTCATAAATAAGCGTGACAACCCCGATGATGCTTACAATAAATAAAGAAAAGTTCTATTTCTAAAGCTAAGTATTTGAGGCGGAGCCCAAATGTAAACGAGGAGAGACCAATATGAAAGTACTTGTTATCTGGCGTTTGCTCACAGTTGGAGGGGTAAATGCCGGATGGAGAAACCGCGCGATCTATTTTAAAAAATATGGAATTCAGACAGAATTTCTGTACACGACAGATCACGGTGGGCTACACATTATGCAGGATATAGCTCCTGTTTACTTAACTAAAAACGAACAGGAGATTATTAAAATAATTAAGAAAAACGCCTATGACGCAATCATTGTTGTAGACACAGGTGCTGCCTATAAATGGATTCGTAAAGCAAAGTATATGGGCCCCATAATTGTGGAAGCTCGTACACCAGAACTTATGAAGTTAAAACCTCACTTAAAATCCTTTAAAGGAATTGAACCGGTATCCATCGTTGTTCCTTCACAGTATCAAAAACGGTTAGTGTCCATACTGACTGATTTCATCCCCATCAATGTGATTTACAATGGTGTGGATCCTTCTTTTTTCCGCCCTTTATCTACTGAAGAAATTGATTTCGAGAGTACCCCGATACTACCAAAAAACAAAAAGATTATCGGGTGGATTGGCAGGTTGGACAAACGTAAAAACTGGCCAATGTTGCTTGAGGTTGCAAAAAGGATTAAAAGTGAGCGCGATGATATTGAAATTTGGGTTATTGGAGGAGCACAAAGCGTTCAACGTGAAGAATTTGAAGCCAAATGGCAAGAGGAACAGCTCACAGATATCATCAAATGGTTTCCAATCATTCCCTACCAACAAATGCCGCATGTCTATGCGAAAATTCGTCAATCAGGAGGATGCACTCTCGCTACCACAAAATCAGAATCATTTGGCAATACCTTTATAGAATCGATGGCTTGCGGTGTACCTGTTGTTGCTTCAAATATGATGCCAGTCACAGAATTGGTTGTAAAAGCGAAAACTGGACTGCTCTTTCGTGGACAAAATGTCGAAGACGCGGTTAAGCAACTATACGGTATCTTAGATCAACCAGATTCTTCCTATCATGATATGTCGGAAGCAGCCATAGTTCACATTCAAAATAAATTTGCAATTAATGTGGTGGCTGATCAGTATATTCATTTGTTACAAAATATTTGCGATATGGAAAATGGAGCGAATGAGGAGGGGAATGACACATGATAATGCCCACTGTTTATCAAAAGAAACTGGAAGGGAAATCGAACGCACATCTCATTACATTTAGTGATGGAAAAGATTATGTGGTGAAGTATTTTCAACCAGGCTTTGAAAAAACTTTACCAAATGAATGGGTCGCCTACTGTTTAGCCCGTTACCTCGGACTCCCTATTCCATATGCCCGATTGGTGGAAATTCCACAAGAATTTTCTTCCCAAGTTCCGGAACTGGCGCAGATGAGTCATACCAACTTTCAATTTGCCTCATCGTACGTACCCAATTGTATTGATGGTCACCAAGCTTTCCATGTTTCCAATATTAACAACCACCAGTCGCTAGCCAGTATTATTTTATTTGATTACTGGTTGTGTAATGGCGATCGAACCCGTAAAAACATTCTCCTACATGAAGAAAATCTGAATTCCTACCAATTGTGGGCCATTGACCATGCAGAAGTGTTCGGATCTTACAATTGGCTTCTACCTGATTTAGGAAGGCTTCCAGTTGGGATTCTGAAAAGTGCAACTCACCAAATAATGGCACTATTTATCGAAGACGAGAAACAATTTACCGAGCAACTGGAACTAATTCAGACGATGCCTATTCTATTAATCGAAGAAATTGTTGCTCTTATACCTGACGACTGGGGTGTATCAATGGAGGAAAAAAAGGGAATGGTTACTACGCTGCTGAGCCGCCGCAAAAACATTCTTCCAAAGCTCGTGCAGAAATTCATCCTAAATATATATCGACCATTACACCAAGACCGTGGATAATTACAATGTTTATTGAGTAACAGTCTTTAAATTTGGCACGAAACAAACAAGGGATTGAGCATTATGTACGATTAAATATTTTCTAGGAAGGAATCAAAAGAATTATTTTCGTTATTGAAACCGTTTTATTAGCAAAAAGACTAGCCTTAAGGCTAGTTCTCTTTACTTTGTTCTAAGAAAAGTAGTTTGACAGGGAATTTTATTCAAAGAAAAAGAAACGCTCTCGATAAGATAAGGATTTGTTTCCTAGTAGAAACAAATAGAAGGTTAGGGGAATTAATATTTAGAGTATTAGAAGATAAAAAGAGACTTAAATTGTAAACTTGCTTTTGTATATAATACATTTAAGTGTTTCGAGTGTGATGTAAAAGAAAAGATGATCAAAACTTTTTTCCTAGTTGATGTATGAGCCCACATAGGGTTCTTATCTATGTTTTGTTTCCCAATCAAAATTAATTTCTTTATCATCCCAAGGAATTCTTTTTTCATCTGGTTGGGAAGCGTTATACGACTTTGTCGTACAATACAGAACAGTTGCTGGCTTTTCGCCAAGCACGCGGTAACCGTGAGCCACACCTTTGGGTATGAGTAAAATACTAGGATTATTTTCGCCCATATAATAAACATTTGTTTCACCCTTGGTAGCAGAGTGTTCTCTCAAGTCATGTAAAACTACTTGAGCATTACCTGATGATATAAACCAAAGGTCATCTTGCTCTTCATGGTAGTGAAATGCTTTGATGACGCCTGGATAAGATGTTGTCCATGAAAGTTGACCAAAATGAGATAAAAGATGGTCATCATCTCTTACCACTTCTGCAAAAAATCCTCTATCATCACAATGCTTAATTAATTTTTTTGATATAACGCCTTCAATGGCCATTTTTTTCATCATCTTCCTTTTTTAAGTATTCATGTAATCCTTCTTTCCAATTTCGCAAAAAGATCCCATTGGAATTCAACTTTTTTTGACTTAAAATAGAATACATAGGTCTGGGTGTTTTAAGACCGTATTCTTCCGTAGAAACTGGGATGACCACTGTTTGTGAGTTTAAGAAGGTTACAATTTCGGTTGCAAATTCAAACCAGCTGCAACTTCCAGAGTTTGTGACATGATAAATGCCATGCGGTCTTGTTAGTAGTTTATTAATTGCTATTCCAAGATCTTTAGTGTAAGTAGGACAACCGTATTGGTCATGAACAACACGGATTTCTTGTGAATTACCCGCCAACTTTTTTATGGTATTGACGAAATTTTTCCCCTCATGTCCGTATAACCATGACGATCTAATGATTGTGGTACTATCATTAGCAGTTAGTGCTAATTCTTCGCCTAGTAGTTTGCTTTTTCCATAAATTGTTTGGGGGTCAGGATAATCCTCTTCTATATAAGGTTCAATTTTTTCACCATCAAATACATAGTCAGTACTAATATGAAAAAACTTCACTTTATTTTCCTTTGCTTCACAGGCTAGATAATAAGGTCCAATTCCATTAATTAAATAAGCTTGATCTATATCCGTTTCGCAAAGGTCAACTTGTGTAAAGGCTGCAGTATTAATAAGATAATCCGGCTGGATTTTCTCAATCATTTCTTTTATTTTCGTACGATTAGTAATATCTAATTGTTGTTTAGTATATGGAAATACCACATAACCTTCCTCTTTAAATAACTGAATGAGTTCTTTTCCTAATTGGCCGCCTGCACCTGTAATGACAATCTTCATATGGAAGTACCTTTAAATTTGTTCATGTGCCAACGAACTGTTTTTTCTAACGATTGATCAAAGTAAGAGGTTTGTTTCCAGCTTAACTCGTTTTGTAACTTAGAAGAATCAATGGCATATCTTCGGTCATGACCTTTTCTGTCTTCAACAAATTCAATCAAGTGGTCAGGCTTCCCCATTATTCCTAAAATTTGTTTTACGACATCGATATTTTTCCTTTCATTTCCGCCACCAATATTATAAACTTCACCCCAATTTCCATTTTCAAGAATAAGAGAAATTGCTTTACAATGATCTTCTACAAACAGCCAATCTCTTATCTGTAGACCATCCCCATAAACGGGGATTTTAAGGTTGTGAAGCGCCCTATTTACAATGGTTGGAATGAATTTTTCTATGTTTTGGAAAGGACCGAAATTATTACTGCATCTTGTCGTAATCAAAGGTAATTTAAATGTTTCATAGTATGATCGTACTAATAAATCTGAGCTTGCTTTCGTAGCCGAATAGGGATTGTTAGGTGAAAGAGGGGATTCTTCTGTGAATGGTTGTTGAGTCGAGCTTAAAGTACCATATACTTCGTCTGTTGAAATATGAATCATTTTTTTAGCATTGCCTTTGAGTAATCGTTGTAATAAATGATAAGTACCGACAATATTCGTTTGTATGAACTTATCTGCATTTTTAATACTGTTATCAACATGGGACTCCGCGGCAAAATGAACAATAGCTTCATATTTTTGATCCATCACAGCTTCGATATCTTTCTCATCTACAATGCTTCCTTTAATAAAGCGTAACCTAGAATCAGATGTTAGGGTACGTATTTCTTCAGGATGACTTGCATACGTAAGAGAATCTATAACGGTTATATTGTATAAAGTATTCTTTAGCAAGTAATGAACAAAGTTGAGACCGATGAAACCAGCCCCACCTGTAACTAGAAGATTCATAATTGCCTCCTTTCATTAAATAGCTGTTAATTTTCTATTAATCTTACAAGGTATTTCCCATATTCATTTTTCTCTAATGGTTTAGCTAAGTCCAGAAGTTGTTGTGATGAAATAAATCCTTTTCGAAAGGCTATTTCTTCTATACAAGCAATTTGAACGTTTTGCCGACTTTGAATGGTTTGGATAAATAAAGAAGCGTCAAGTAGTGATTCATGAGTACCGGTATCTAACCAGCTAAATCCTCTACCCAATAACTCAACATTCAACTGGTTTTTCTTGAGGTAACATTCATTCACCGAAGTAATTTCATATTCTCCACGAGAAGATTTCTTAATACTCTTTGCAATATCAATAACGTTATTATCATAAAAATAAAGGCCTGTAATTGCATAATGAGATTTAGGAGTTACAGGTTTTTCTTCCAAAGATATCACTTTCCGATTTTCATCAAATTCTACAACACCAAATCGTTCAGGATCTTTAACATGATAGCCGAATATAGTCGCACCATTATTTCGAGTAACGACTTCTTCTAGTGTTTTAGTGAAATTATGTCCATAAAAAATATTGTCTCCTAATATTAAAGATACAGAGTCCTTTCCTATAAAATCCTCTCCTACAATAAAAGCCTGTGCGATACCATCCGGTTTTTCCTGTGATATATAACTTATTTTGATTCCTAATTGTGATCCATCCCCTAATAAATTTTTAAAACGAGGTGTATCAAGAGGGGTAGAAATGATTAAGATATCTTTAATTCCAGCAAGCATTAGTACGGACAATGGATAATAAATCAAGGGTTTATCATAAACAGGTAATAACTGTTTTGAGACAACTTTCGTTAACGGGTATAATCTAGTGCCATATCCACCAGCTAATATGATTCCTTTCATTATTAAATGCACCTCCTCGAACAGAGATTTAAAAAACAAAATGAATGTAAATATTATCAGTTGCTGAACTTCACTGAAAAATTAATCCTTTTCATCATATGCACCAAGAATGTGATTGGATTCAGTGCAAATGAAGTGCGATTTTTTAAAAATGTATATAGATTTCTTATGAGTTCGAGGTTTAATGACATAAAAAGGCTACAAAGCTAAGTTGAAAACGTGCTTTGTAGCCTTTTATTCTTTTCTTTTGGTTTGCTGAGATAAAAGTAAATCGGGTTTCTATTGATAAAATAATCAGTAAGTGTAAGTATCCTTTAACCCTGTCTATTAGAATAATAACAGGCTGATATGTTATCAATTAAATGAGTTTTCATTGTCCATTCCATAAAACTATTTTGAAATTGTCTTGGGCTTAATTTTTTTCACTGGAACCCATTTAGTTTATAACTATATGTTAAGCTTTATTAACCTACATTCTAATCTAACTCTTTTTTTAACTGTGCAGGTACCCCTGCATAAAGGGTCTTCGCAGGAACATCATTCTTTACAAATGCTCCGCCTCCTATAACCGACCAAGCCCCAATATTGATTTTTTCACGGATAGAGGAACCAATGCCAATGTATGCTCCTTCACCAATTGAAACATTACCTCCAATATTAACTCCAGGACCTATCGTGACATAGTCGGAGATGATATTATCATGGCTAATGTTTGAACTCCTATTAATGATAACAAAATTCCCCACCTGAACATTTGTGGTTATAATGGTTCCTTCACAAATAATCGATCCAACTCCAAGTGTGCTCCTCTTTGATATGAAAACAGAAGGGTGCACTATTGTGTCAGCAATCTCAAAACCTGCATTTTTGGTTTTGGTGACAAACCGCTTTTTTAGAGATGGGTCTCCTACACCAGCACAAACAATTTTAACCTTGTTCCGAAGAGAATAAATATCATGAAGATCGCCCAATACCGGTACATCATCTATTATTATCCCCTTCATTTCCGATCTTTCATCAAGAAATCCTATAACCTCATAACTTGAATTTTCACTCAGATGATTAACCTCACGTGCATGCCCTCCGCATCCCCAGATGACGATTTTCTTCATGGTTCCAATCCTTTGGCAAGTACTTGCGTTATTTGCACAATATCACTTTGTTTCATTTCTTCCCATAGAGGTAAACTCAATATGCGTCCTGAAATATTATTGGAAACAGGCATTAATGTCCGGTTGAATGATGTAAAATAATTTTGTTGATGACAAGTAGGGGAAAAATAGGTTCGTGCTTCTATTTGATTGTCAGCCAGCAATTTCACATAATCTAGATTACTTTGATTTTTAGGACAGAGAACAGGCATAAATTGATGGGCAATTTCCCCTTCTGTTTTTTGGAGTTGCCACTCATTTTTTAACACAGGGGTTTGTTGGAATTGCTCTAGGTACCATTGATAAATTTGTTGTCTCTGTCGACTTTTTTCAGGAAAGGCATCCAGAGTTGCAAGAGCAATGGCTGCGCTATATTCTGATAGTTTGCTATTAAGACCTTGTGATATAGTTTCCCTATTAGTCGAGAACCCAAAATTTCCTGCTTGGCGAATTTGACTTATTAAGTCTTTGTCAGCGCTATATATTAAGCCGCCTTCACCAATACCAAATGATTTAGTAGCATGAAAGCTGAACACGATAGGGCCGGAGAAATTATTACCAAATGCTCCACTACGCCCTGATGTTCCAAAACTAGGGGCAGCATCAAAAACCACCGGTATCCCCGACTCATGGATTTGCTTATAAAAGGATAGGTCTAAGTCTGTTCCAAAGGTTGCGTAGGGAACAATGACCGCCACTTTATCTCCTAATTTTGTTAATGCATCTTTTACAAGTTCCTCATTCATACACCAATCGTCTTTGTTCACATCTACAAAATAAGGTTCTAAACCACACCACATAGCCGCTAAAGGGGTGGCTGAAAAAGTAAAGCTAGGCATTAGTGCAAACTGCCCTTTAGGCCGTTTACTCTGATTAATAGCTAACATCAGTCCACTGGTAGCATTGTTGACCGTGAGCACCGCTCCGTTTCCTTCATAGTATTCGGTTAGGACTCTTTTTTCAAAAAGAGTATTCAATGGTCCGTAATTGCTGTACCATCTGGATTTTTCAATCTGGGATAAATAATTGGCATATGTGTCTTGTGTCACCAAGTTGGGTCGTAAAAACGGAATTTTAAGGATACTTTTCATCTCCGTTTCAATTAATCTATAAATTTAACTTCTTTCTTACATAATTGCCGCTAATTATTCGATTATCTATCCGAAAATATATTTAAATTCCGAATCATGGCTGGTTTTTTCTATAAAGTAGGATTGTTGGAAAGACAGAACTGTATAATGTTATGACGCTGATACTGCTGAGCGATTTAATTAGATCTGAGCTTTTTTTTTAAAAACCTCTCTTGAACTCTTGAATTAAAAATTAAGTCTAGTCATTCATGATACGATTTATGATTGATGGAGATTTTTTGCAATTTTAACCACAATAGTTCTTTGGTGTACCTTCCATTAATATTCCTTGTAAATAAATTTTATGGCTATAAATTGGCGATTAATAGGAATCCTATAATTTTCAAATTTCTTTATTCAAAAATGATGAACAATGACATCCGTTTAGCTATATAAGAGATATCAGCTATAGTGTCAAGTTATGGTAAAAAGCAGGGTGGTTTTAATCGGACTAAAGTACATATACCAAGGCTGAGTTTTCATTATATTTCTGAGGAATTGAAAGATGATTTTTAGCATAAGATTACATTGCGGATTAAGAGAAAATCGGACTAGAAGTAGAAATATGTCAGAAAAACATATTTGTTACATTCTCAGTGGAGATAACTTTTAGGTTTATTGAGTAACCCGATAGTTTATAAAAATTTCCGGTCTAAGGATCATTGTAGTTTTATGGCTCATGTAGAGAAAAAGCAAAGTAAAACAAAGATTGCTTTGCAACAAAAAAGGTATTTTGCTATTGGTCTGAAAATGCCAGAATCAAGAAGTAATGTATTCGTGATGATCTGTATCCATTAGAATTTAGGAATAGAAAAAAATGATCATTACTAAACTACCTCAGGAACAGTTATTAAAAATTATACTCTGCATAAATGTGGATAAAAGGTGATAAAGAAAACGTATGTCAAAATGATCGCGCATGAGGAAATCGACAGGTACTTATCATGCTAGATAATTATAAGACTTAGGTGATTTTCGTTAAAAGCGGGAGAAATAAAGGTTATCGGAAAACCAAAAATGACCGAATAAGGGGGCATTTTTTCTCCCCTTGAAAACATTATATCTAGGAGAGCCAGCATAATACACATATTGCTTTCTTCTGGATAAAAAGGTGGTAATTACGACATGCAAGATGAATTAGCCTCAATCGAAAGAACATTAAAAGAAAGCCTGATTAACGATATACATGATGTGGACTCCTTGTTGCAACTTGGTGAGATATACTATACCAGTGGTCGACAACAGTTATCCAAAATCTGCTTTTCAAAGATTCTTGATATTTCCAATGATATATATGTAAAAGAAAAGTCGAGAACACTGTTATTTAAATCCGAACATGATATTCAAACTAATCAAAACAAGGTTCAACCTGTTCCTGATTTCTTAGATTTACTTATCAAAGAGCTACTCGAGCATTCAATGAATGACTATTACTATAATATCGATATGGAACTTTTTGAGCTTATGGCTGTACCAGTTTCTATTGATCGGATAGTTGTTAACACACAAAACGAGAAAAAGGAAATTCTTAAACACATACAAGGAATTATTGAACTGTTTTACCATCTTGAAGATCAAGCCTCACGGAATTTGTTGATGAAAGTTTTGGCATTTAGATTACTGGGCAATAAGAAAGTAAAGCTACCTCTAAATACTAATGAATATTGGTCTCAAAGGCAATCCCTTCAAAATCTTATTCACGCGAATGAGACTATTAAGACCAAATATCACGGATGGAACCTTTCCCTTTTTGATTTGAGAACAGTAGGATATGACCTCCAGCTATTCTGCATTTCTATTGGACTGAGCGCTACTTTTATGGATCGGCAATATGAGTACGATAAGATTGCACCTGCTATTAAAGCAAGGAAAGCTGATATTGTTATCGATGCAGGTGGGTGTTTTGGGGACACCGCACTTTACTTCGCTCATGAAGTTGGTGAAAATGGGCATGTTTATACAATAGAATTCATACCAAGTAATTTAGAGATTATGACTAAAAATCTAGGCCTGAATGAAAATCTTAAACAGCGCATTACTATTGTTGAGCGACCGCTTTGGAATGTATCAAATGAAAAACTTTATTACATGGATCAGGGAGCTGCGAGTTCTGTTTCATTCACCAAGACGGACGATTTCAATGAAGAAACATTAACGATTTCTATTGATGATTTGGTCAAAGAAAGAAATATTCCTAAAATTGATTTCATTAAGATGGATATAGAGAGCGCTGAAATGAATGCGCTGAAAGGGGCTACTCAGACTATCCAAACTTTTCGTCCTAAACTTGCCATTGCAATCTATCATCAAGTTAATGATTTTGCCAATGTTGTAAACTTCATTGCAGAATTAGATTTAGAATACAAGTTCTATTTAGGTCACTATACGATATATGCCCAAGAAACGATTCTTTTTGCAGTCCCGGAGTAAGAAATGGAAGGAGTTAAATTGAATTGGATATGAAAAATGGTGCTTTGTCTGACATGACACGTCGCCTTGCGGTAATCGATACCACTTTTCCATGGAAACAAAGTGGTTTTCGCTATTGGGAAAATATTGAAATTTTCAAACAGAGACCGGATACTCTTTTTTTTGCAACGGACTTAAATATGGATGAATTTCCTACACCAGTTTATAAGTTTGAGTTTTTTGAAATAATTGCAAAAAAAGAAGGGATTACTGATATATATTGTGTTTTTTTAAATCTTGTTTTAAGTTTGCAAGGTGCCTGTTATCTCTCTGATGGTACCTATATGCCTGGATCAAATCCAAGATTTAATATAAGTCCATTTATAAAAGAGAATGATATTAACATCCACACAACATTGTATCCTGGTGGTGGCCTGGATCCTTCCACTTCTGATCAATTTCTTCGTATGGCTGACCAAAATTGTAAAACGGTATTTACGAACATTGATGAAGTATTAAATGTTATCCCAACTAGCATTTATTTTCCGGTAGTAATCAATACGGATTTCTACTCTTATGTTCCAAAGTCTAAATCTAAACGAATACAATTAACTTTTTCTGCTCATCGTGCTGAACGTAAAGGTTTTCCATTATTGGCACAAGTATTTAATCAACTTGATGAACATTTTCATCTAAATATTATAGGTGATTGGCAGAATGACCTCCATTTACTAACGAATAAAAATTATACTTTTTTTGGTCTACTAAATCCTGAAAGAATAAAGATTCTTTATGAGCAATCCCATGTATTCATTTACTGTGGTACTCAAGATCAGTTTGCTCTGGATGGGTTTCCAACAACAGCAGCAGTTGATGCGATGGCAACTGGATGTGTTTTAGTTTCCACCAATCCTCGTAATGACCAATTTATACTTGAAAGCGGCGTAGACTATCTTGAGGTGGTAGCAGATGTGAACTCAATAACAGACACTTTGATCTGGATCAAGAAAAACTTCCAGCAAGCTATGGAGATTGGGATAAAAGGTGCAACTAAAATCAAAAATAATTTTGATTCTAAAGTTATTGTGAAATCAAAATTATCGCACATTTTCGGCAACAATCAATAATTAAATAAATTATACAGAATAGGAGCATATAAGTTAGGAGAAACGTTTTCTTGATATAGATGATACTGTCGAAAAATGGGGGTCTAAAGTGGATCATCATCTTGAAAAGAGACTCATATTCAAAACGTTCATCAAATCTACAAATTTTATCTGTAACTTTTCTCTTTACAAGTAAACACATCATTTTGTTGGTGGACAACTCACATAATTACTCACCGGACTAGCCTTCAATATTTTTTATTCCCTATAGAGCAACGTAGTCATTGATTGTAACCAATTTTATCGTTATTTAAAAATGAAATTGATCGCCAGTAGCGATATCTAGAACTTGATTACCATTTACCAAAACCTAAATTCTTTTCATTTATTAAACCTCTTGTGTCCCAATTGTTTCAGAACATGAAAAAAAGGGATTTGTTGCAAAATTCAGCTTTAAATCAACAGTTATTCAAGGGAAATATGAATCTGACATTACATTGGAAATGGTATCTGCGCTATAACCAAGTATTCTCATTTTGATAGATAATGGAGGGATTTAGCTTATCAAATGGCTCCAGCATAATTTATAATGGGGATGATATGATGATGGAGTATGACGTCATCTTTTAGCCATCCAATGATACCTGAGAGTCAGATGAAATGTAAATCAATTTAAGAGCTATTGGATGAGATTGTATCACGTTATAGATTCCTAAGAAAACACTATTGATTTTCCCCTTAGAAACAACAAGATAAAAGGCAGCAATGTTCTTCTTCAAGAAAACATTGCGGTCTTTCTATGTTTCTAGGCCTCGTGTCATACTTCACTATCTCCACTGTTCTATTTTAGTAGAAGATCATGTTGTCTTTATTAGCTGGGTAACAAAGGCTGGATAAAGTGTGACTTAGTCTAGTGAATTTTAAGGATATGCTCAGGGATTTTAAAATGGTTCTGTATTTTTAACAATTGGGCGAATTTTATCCAAGCCAATAAACTCCATATTCATAGAATAATGTATGTTTTGTGAAAAGGAGGATACAAAATTGGGTATGGATAAAAGAGATAAAAAATGTAAAGATTGCGGCCATAGCAAATGCAAATGCAATCAAAAAAAATGTAAAGATTGCGGCCATAGCAAATGCAAGTGCGATCATAAAAAATGTAAGGATTGCGGACATAGTAAATGTAAATGTGACAATAATAAATGTTCGGATTGTGGACATAGTCCATGCAAATGCGAATCTAAACAAGAACAAAAGGTAGAGCAAAACGTTAAAGTGAACGTAAACGTACCTTCTCATTGTAATCATGGACCTCGAGGGAATCAAGGACCTCAAGGGAATCAAGGACCTCAAGGTAATCCAGGATCACAAGGAGCTCAAGGCCCACAAGGGTCTACGGGTGCCCGAGGAGCCCAAGGCCCACAAGGGTCTACGGGTACCCAAGGAGCCCAAGGCCCACAAGGTTTTACGGGTGCCCAAGGAGCCCAAGGCCCACAAGGATCTACTGGTACCCAAGGAGCCCAAGGTCCACAAGGTACTCAAGGACCTTCTGGAGGACTTCAAGGTACACAAGGAGCCCAAGGTCCACAAGGTACTCAAGGACCTTCTGGAGGGGATCAAGGCCCACAAGGATCTACGGGTGCTCAAGGCGATCAAGGCCCACAAGGTTCTACTGGTGCTCAAGGAGACCAAGGCCCACAAGGATCTACGGGTGTTCAAGGCAATCAAGGCCCACAAGGCTCTACGGGTGCTCAAGGGGACCAAGGCCCACAAGGATCTACGGGTGTTCAAGGCAATCAAGGCCCACAAGGATCTACGGGTGCTCAAGGCGATCAAGGCCCACAAGGTTCTACTGGTGTTCAAGGAGACCAAGGCCCACAAGGTGCTACGGGTGCTCAAGGAGACCAAGGCCCACAAGGTGCTACTGGTGTTCAAGGAGACCAAGGCCCACAAGGTGCTACTGGTGCTCAAGGAGACCAAGGCCCACAAGGATTTACGGGTGCTCAAGGCGATCAAGGCCCACAAGGATCTACGGGTACTCAAGGCGATCAAGGCCCACAAGGATCTACGGGTGCTCAAGGCGATCAAGGCCCACAAGGATCTACGGGTACTCAAGGCGATCAAGGCCCACAAGGATCTACGGGTGCTCAAGGCGATCAAGGCCCACAAGGATCTACGGGTGCTCAAGGGGACCAAGGCCCACAAGGATCTACGGGCGCTCAAGGGGACCAAGGTCCACAAGGATCTACGGGTGCTCAAGGAGACCAAGGCCCACAAGGTGCTACGGGTGTTCAAGGAGACCAAGGCCCACAAGGTGCTACGGGTGCTCAAGGAGACCAAGGCCCACAAGGTGCTACTGGTGTTCAAGGAGACCAAGGCCCACAAGGTGCTACGGGTGCTCAAGGAGACCAAGGCCCACAAGGTGCTACTGGTGCTCAAGGAGACCAAGGCCCACAAGGTGCTACGGGTGCTCAAGGAGACCAAGGCCCACAAGGTGCTACGGGTGCTCAAGGAGACCAAGGCCCACAAGGTGCTACTGGTGCTCAAGGAGACCAAGGCCCACAAGGTGCTACTGGTGCTCAAGGAGACCAAGGCCCACAAGGTACTATTGGTGCTCAAGGAGACCAAGGCCCACAAGGTGCTACGGGTGCTCAAGGAGACCAAGGCCCACAAGGTGCTACGGGTGCTCAAGGAGACCAAGGCCCACAAGGATCTACTGGTGCTCAAGGCGTTCAAGGCCCACAAGGCGCCACTGGTGCTCAAGGAGACCAAGGCCCACAAGGATCTACTGGTGCTCAAGGCGTTCAAGGCCCACAAGGAGCCACTGGTGCTCAAGGAGATCAAGGCCCACAAGGTGCTACGGGTACTCAAGGAGACCAAGGCCCACAAGGTGCTACTGGTGCTCAAGGAGACCAAGGCCCACAAGGATCTACGGGTGCTCAAGGAGACCAAGGCCCACAAGGTACTATTGGTGCTCAAGGAGACCAAGGCCCACAAGGTGCTACTGGTGCTCAAGGAGACCAAGGCCCACAAGGAAATACTGGTGCTCAAGGAGACCAAGGCCCACAAGGTGCTACGGGTGCTCAAGGCGTTCAAGGCCCACAAGGAGCCACTGGAACTCAAGGAGACCAAGGCCCACAAGGTGCTACGGGTGCTCAAGGCGTTCAAGGCCCACAAGGAGCCACTGGTACTCAAGGCGTTCAAGGTCCACAAGGCGCCACTGGGAGTGGTGCAATTATTCCTTTCGCTTCCGGTACCCCAGTAACATTGACTAGTGTTCTAGGTGGATTACTTGATACTGGAGGTCTTATTGGGTTCGGAAGTTCTTTTGAAGGTGTTACTATTGGTGGAGGAACAATTACACTAAGTCCTGGTATTGGGGGCGTGCTTGACTTCGCATTTGTAGCACCTCGTGCTGGAACTGTATCATCAATATCTGCATTCTTTAGTACGACAGTGGCAGTAACTATAGGTACACCAGTTACTATTAGAGCAGAAATATATACGGCACCTGCAGCTAGCAATACTTTTTCTCCATCAGGCGCCTTTGTACTATTAACACCAGCTTTAGGACCTATAATTTCCATTGGAAATACAGCTAGTGGTACTGCTGCAACTGCACTAGGGGTTACTGCAGGGGAAAAATTATTACTGGTTTTCTCTATAGATACTGCAGTTTCGGTTCTCACTGCGGTTGAAGGTTTTGCAAGCGCGGGTATAACGATTAATTAACATTTTGTTAGTATTTTCTAATTCAAGACATCAGTTGCAGTTTAACAAAAACCGATTAGAAATTGCCCCATAACAATTTATTTGAAAACGGGAAGGATAATAATCTTCCCGTTTTTTTTTGTCTATTCAGTTTAAAATTAACAATTTATCAGTAAGAATCTCCCTCTCCAAAAATCATTAATACAGTTCATCGTATAGTTTGATAAAAAGGGGAATGGGAAGATATTTATGAAAAAATTCTGTTCCAGTTGGTAGTGATGTTGCATGTTCAGTGCAGGTTCCTTTATTTGGTATTGGTGTTACCGGGAACCTTGCTGGTCCTTTATTGTTACCGACAGACCCATCGAGCACAGGTGGGGCACAGGTATTTGTAAACGGAGTGCCTGTGGGTCCAGTCTTTACTTCACTTGCTGGTGCTCCAATAGTTGGTACTGTAACAGCCCTAATATCTGCTGCAGGTACAGTGGAAATACAGGTTGTAGGCATTGGTACAAGAGCTACTTCCGGTCGCCACATTAGTAGTTGAAACTTTGTTGTAATTTATACCAGAGAACCCTTTAATAAGTGTGGGATTTTCAATATATATCCAGCTTTTAAACATGAACGAAATCAAAGGCGTAATACTTATATTGTTACGCCTTTGGCATCATTCAATTTCAATACAAGAGAAAGAAGACTGCAAAGCATTTTTAATAGGAAGCTTTGTGGTCTTTTCATGTTTCTAAATACTGACATGAAAATCGGTAATAAAATTTCGACTTAGTAATTGAAGACGAACACAGAAAAAACGGAATATCCAATGAAGGTAAACCGATACATTATATACTGTACCAAAAGGTGAGAAAGATAGAGATTAAGCAATTTACAGTGATTTACTCCCCTTATGATGAACTAATTAGCCCGTAATTAGTGATAGAAACAAGCATTTATTCGCTTTTTTACATATTGTCGAACAAACATCTTTATCTCTGACGATTACCAAACGTTCGATGTCTTGTCCTTTTGTGTATACATAAGATTAACAAATTTGCTCGAAAGCAAGCTAATTTCTTCTTTATTAGAATTCGTTTTATTTTACGAGATAATTAAAAGGCTCTCTCAAGTTCAGAATCAAGGTAAAGATAACCGGCATCTATTAAAAATGTTATCCATACATTGTTATAATAGGAATAATTTTTAAAAAATACCAAAGGACAATCCAAGGTGAACAATTAAGATTCCCTTAATAACTAATATCCTTAATCCCTTTTTTAAAAAGAAATTAAGTCTTTGTATATGAACAACTGGCGCACATAGCTAGATTTTTAGTCCAAGGTTGTTAATATCATTTCAATCTGCTTGATATCTTCTACAAATTCATGATAATCCTTTACTCGCTCACGATAAGAGTGAAGAGCAGTTTTGAATAAATCGTTCGTATCAAGAAATCCATCTTCTCGTGAGGCAACTATAATATCTAACCATTGACTAAATGTTTTTAGACCTAGTATGTTGTTATTTTGATTCGGATGTCTTCGAAAATAACTAAGAGCTTCCGGAATATACACAGCTTTTCCTTTTGATAATAATGACAACCAGGCAGCTAGATCATTGATAAGAGAATACTGTTTCCCTTTGTATACTCCATAAAGTTCGGTAAGATCTTTTTTTCTAAATAACACTGTTGTCGGTTCACCGATGACATTGAGACAACGGGTTAATGCAACGTTCCCCAACATCTTTCCATCTAAAATTCTTGTTTCTTCATATAGCCTAGCCGTTGCACCGATAGGGGGGAGAAACTGACCTGATTCATCGATGGTTTGTCGATAAGAAGTAACAAGTGAAATATTTTCGAATTCATTAAAAAAATAGATCATTTTTGCGATTTTTTCTTTTTGAAAAACGTCATCATCCATCAAGTAATTGATATATTCCCCTGATGCTAGATCAAAGCATTTGTGCCAATTTTCAAGAAATAAATTCCGTTCGTTTTTATGATACTTGATCTGGGGAAATGAATGTAAATAAGGAACAAGCATATCTTGTACTCGATCATCTGAACTATCATCACAGATGATGATTTCTATATTCGGGTAGGTTTGTTCTAATACACTATCGATGGCTATTTTTAGAGTATGTGGTCGGTTATACGCAGGTATGACTATACTTACTAATGGAAGTACCACGGGATACTCCTCCTTCCTAAATAGTAACATTCCCTCCGATATGGACACTGGGGCAACTGTCACAAAATCTACAATTCGATTATCGCGGCTCTCCTAAATGATTTCGTTTAACAATGAACATAGAAGGATGTACTAACTAACGTACCTGCAAACTGAAAACTAAACTTCTTTGTTTTTTCAACTAGACGTTACTTTAGGAATGGATCCTTTGTGCTGGAATATACAATTTTTACCTGTTTTTAGTAGCGAAGAGATATTAGTAAATCACCTAAAATAGGAGCATCATCTACGATTAAGCCCTTTTAATTCAAGTCGTTCATCCAGAAATTCTGTCCCTTGAATTCCGATTTGCTCACAAAGTTAAAGAACTTTACGACCACAACACCAAATCACCATCGTCTTTCTGAAGGAACCATCCTTCAAACGAACATCTTTGTTTGTGATTTATTTCCATATAGATAAACTTAAGATTCGACTGGATATATTCTCCGGAACTAGCCAAGGCGTATAAGGATACCTATAAAAATGGATGCTGATAATAAGGAGGAGAAAAATAAGTCCGTGATTGGATGTTTTAACTCGTAAGCGAATGAATGATGTCATCGTTTTGTGGACCTTCTGGACCAAATAGGCATCCCGTAGATAAGGCAATTTTCCTTTCAGCTTTTTGAACTGTCCAGTCATTACCTAGAAATCTTTTTGATATAATTGTTTGAGGTACCAAGTATAAATTTGAAGTATCCTACAACCACTGGTACACCAGATTCGTGGATCTGTCGATAGAAGTCGAGGGTCATATATGTACCAAAGGTAGCATATGGAATAAACGTGTCCACTTGATCGCCCAGTATTAGCTACTCACTAAAGGCTCTTCTCATCCATACACGAGTTTTCCGAACGAGTATCTACAAAAAATGACTCTATTCCACACCATATCGTAGCCAGGAGTAGGGTTGTAAAAAATGTGAAATTCGGCATCGAGACATAGCTATTTCCCCCTTGAACGCTTACTTTGGGAAATAACTAATAATAAGCCGGCTCATAGGTTATCCAATACTCGTTGTTCACAGGTTATTGAGGGTGCCGAAAGTACTGTAAAATCGAGATAATTTTATTTCGGACAAATACGTGATCAACGACTCCTTGCTTCATCTAAAATATATTGCTATCGCTTTGGTAATAGACTTCAACTGATGAAAAATTAAATTGATCTTCCCTGAAAATGAATACTCTCTCTGCCACCGTTTCAAAAATAGCTCATGACCAAGCAGTGATTGTGACCATAGACGTCGTTTTTTGCTTGGTGGCTCTAAGATGGAGAGGGGCATATGCATTCTTTTTGAACATCAGCCTCCGTTGATATTGTAATGTTACTGATTCGTTCAAAATGAACGTCTGGGTTTGTCTTTGAGTTGCATGGAGTAATATTTTCTAATATTTCCTATATATATAATCGATGTAAAAAAATTTATATGATGAAGAGAATGAGTAATGGTTATAAAAACTTACTCATGAATCAATACGAATCTATAGTTTGTGTTGGATATTCTGAAAGGGGGATGGATATGTCATCGGATCATACTCCACTATTGACAACTCACCTATTTATTTCAAAGAAAAATTCATGGGATGGATTGGAAGATATGTTAATGAGACTGGCTGAAAGTGGAATCACAGTGAAGTTGTATGGACCTGATGATGCATTATTGGATATAAATCCTAAAAATCCTCGTGTATATGTTTCATTGGGAACGGAGTGGGAAGAATTTAGATCACTGAATGCGTTACCTGTTCACGAGAGAAAACGTTGGTTACATTACAATTCTTCAACAGAAATTCAACCATTCAATTTATTTTTCTGCTGGCTCAAACGGACCGATCCTCTCCCTGAAAGTAAAGCGCTACCTTCGACTCGTTTTTCTTCAGATACTCCTTTAGTGTCCGTGTTCACAGCTAGCTACAAGTCCAAAGACAAAATTCAGCGACCTTATCGCTCTCTATTGAATCAGACTTACTCTAATTGGGAATGGGTTATTGTAGACGACTCCGGTGATGAGGATGAGACATACAACCAAGATTTACTCCCTCTAGACGATCCCCGTGTGAGGAGGTATCGCCAAGATTCCCGCAATGGCTACATAGGGGCAATCAAACGGTATGCAGCAGGTCTATGTACAGGGGAAATTTTAGTGGAAGTAGATCATGATGATGACCTAACTCCAAATTGCCTGAAGAAAATCGTCGATGCATTTCAACAACACCCTGAATGTGGCTTTGCTTATGGGGATTGTGCAGAGGTGCACGTAGGGAGCCACCATGCTCATTGGTATGGTTGGGATTGTGGTTTTGGATTTAGTATTCATTATCGAGTCTGGGTACATGAAATGAATCGATGGCAAAATGTGCAAAGGCACACTACCATCAATGGGAATACAATCCGCCATTTGGTTGGTTTACCTAATCATCCTCGTGCGTGGGCGAGGGATTTTTACCATCTAATTGGAGGCCACCGCGAAGAACTATTGGTTGCAGACGATTACGATATGCTAGTTCGGACGTTTCTTAGTACGAAGTATGTATCTATTCCCGATTTACTCTATATCCAATATCGAAATGAAAATGGAGATAACTCTACTTTTCAGAGAAATAAGCAGATTCAAATCCTCGTAAAAGAACTAAACAGTTATTATTCCCAGAGAATCTACACAAGATTGGAAGAACTGAATTTACCCGAGAGTGTGCCATATAGTCGTATATGGGAGACAACTACAGATAATCCAGCACGAAAAACTGCTCATATCATTAATGAAGAATTATCTAGAGTTTCCATACTATTTCCTATTCCTCACTCCTGTCCTACAAATGAGCACACCCAATTATTTAAAACTCTTCAAAAGGGCATAGATACCAATTTTAATGAAATCGAGGTTGTTATTGTTGGTCGTATTCCTGCTGGAATCGAAAGCTTTGCGTCAAGGGCGCCCATGGGAGCCATCCGCTGGTGGCCAATGGAGGAGAATGATTCAATAGAAACGTGTATCCAATATGCCAAGTTTTGCTCTTCATGTTCTGAGAAAGTAGTAGTGTTGCCTTAACCTCTGCAAGGATGATAAGAGTTGCTGCTATAGGAGCTAGTTAACAAAAAATGCCCAAACTATGACTATTTCAACTTGAATCTTACTTTTATTATCACGCCTGATGACAAGTAAATTAAAAACGGGGAGGGTTAATAAACCTTCCCGTTTTTTTGTCTTCTCAATTATTAGATTAAGAATTTATCAGTAAAAACCTCCCCTTCAAAACCATAAAACAGTCAATCATATATTTTGATACAAAGGGGAAGGGAAAGGTGTTTATGAAAAAACCCCCTCATTAATTATTCGTCACAATTTTTAATATAATTTTAAAAAATAATCAATTTTTTTCACACTCAAGTTATTCGCTCCGTTTCTCATCTCAATAACACACCCCATAACTGAAGGTATGGATCACATGTTGAATAAATTTTTTGCCTAGATCCTTGGTTATTTTCTGACTCTTTTACAAGAGCTAGGCGATACCATATATGGGCTAGTTGAATTCTTTGTTTACTTTATATAAAATTCCTAATATTCAAGAAGCATCTTGGAGTGGTACATCATAATTAAATCATCACAAGTGATTCTTGATTCTTTTTCTTTTATTAAATCTCTAGAACACTCCCCTATGTCTTTTCATGCACAAATTTCATCCTCAATCCATCCTTTTTGTAGTTTAGAATTTTCGATTTCCTTAATAATCCCCTTTTCTCGTTGGTTAAAGACGACGGGGGTGTAACCATAGAGGAAAAAAAGATAATCGTTACTACGATATTGAACTGGCATCGCCCATACACCAAACCTTGGAAACTCCATCTAGCCCCATACTTAATAGTGTAATGGATCTTAATTTGGCACTAACTAACAGGTTGCGAAGCTCGGGATTCTTTCATATATAGCCGACTATAGCCGACTAAACCATGTTAAATAAAAGTGAGATTAAATGCACTACTTACTAGTCCAGAAGTTGTCCTTTTGCATAAAAAAGACTATGGGATGCCAAAATTTTACAATCGATAACTTTAAAGGGAAAATATGGCGGCAACATCCAAAAGGCAGTGAAATATCACATAGTGGAACAAACTTATGGGCCTAAGCGAGTTCGTTCAAATTCCCTACATATATATCAGGTGTTCACCACTTCCAAATTTAATTTTATATTCATAGGATACAGTAATGTCTGATAGAAAGGAGGATAAAATTGGGTAAGGATAAAAAAGATAAAAAATGTAAAGATTGCGGACATAGTAAATGTTTGGATTGTGGACATAGTCAATGCAAATGCGAATCTAAAAAAGAACAAAAGGTAGAGCAAAACGTTGAAGTGAATGTAAGCGTACCTGCTAATGGTACTCAGGGTACTCAAGGCTCTAAAGGGGCTCAAGGCCCTCAGGGATCTCAAGGAGTTCAAGGCCCTCAAGGAGTTCAAGGCTCTCAGGGGCCACAAGGAGTTCAAGGCCCTCAGGGATCTCAAGGAGTTCAAGGCCCTCAGGGATCTCAAGGAGTTCAAGGCTCTCAGGGGCCACAAGGAGATCAAGGCCCTCAGGGATCTCAAGGAGTTCAAGGCCCTCAAGGAGTTCAAGGCTCTCAGGGGCCACAAGGAGTTCAAGGCCCTCAGGGATCTCAAGGAGTTCAAGGCCCTCAGGGATCTCAAGGAGTTCAAGGCTCTCAGGGGCCACAAGGAGATCAAGGCCCTCAGGGATCTCAAGGAGTTCAAGGCCCTCAAGGAGTTCAAGGCTCTCAGGGGCCACAAGGAGTTCAAGGCCCTCAGGGATCTCAAGGAGTTCAAGGCCCTCAGGGATCTCAAGGAGTTCAAGGCCCTCAAGGAGTTCAAGGCTCTCAGGGGCCACAAGGAGTTCAAGGCTCTCAGGGGCCACAAGGAGTTCAAGGCCCTCAAGGAGTTCAAGGCTCTCAGGGGCCACAAGGTGTTCAAGGGGACCAAGGACTACAAGGTGCTACTGGTGCTCAAGGAGACCAAGGCCCACAAGGTGCTAGTGGTGTTCAAGGGGACCAAGGACCACAAGGTGCTACTGGTGCTCAAGGAGACCAAGGCCCACAAGGTGCTAGTGGTGTTCAAGGGGACCAAGGACCACAAGGTGCTACTGGTGCTCAAGGAGACCAAGGCCCACAAGGTGCTAGTGGTGTTCAAGGGGACCAAGGACCACAAGGTGCTACTGGTGCTCAAGGAGACCAAGGACCACAAGGTGCTAGTGGTGCTCAAGGGGACCAAGGACCACAAGGTGCTACTGGTGCTCAAGGAGACCAAGGACCACAAGGTGCTAGTGGTGCTCAAGGGGACCAAGGACCACAAGGCGTTCAAGGCCCACAAGGCGTTCAAGGCCCTCAAGGTGCTCAAGGACCACAGGGCGTTCAAGGCCCTCAAGGTGCTCAAGGCCCGCAGGGCGTTCAAGGACCACAAGGGGATCAAGGCCCGCAAGGCGTTCAAGGCCTGCAAGGTGCTCAAGGGCCACAAGGTGCTCAAGGCCCTCAAGGCGTTCAAGGACCACAAGGTGCTCAAGGCCCGCAAGGTGCTCAAGGACCGCAGGGCGTTCAAGGGCCACAAGGTGCTCAAGGCCCACAAGGGGATCAAGGCCCGCAAGGCGTTCAAGGCCCACAAGGTGTTCAAGGCCCGCAAGGTGTTCAAGGACCGCAAGGTGCTCAAGGACCGCAGGGCGTTCAAGGACCACAAGGCGTTCAAGGTGCTCAAGGACCACAAGGCCCACAAGGCGTTCAAGGCCCACAAGGCGTTCAAGGCCCTCAAGGTGCTCAAGGACCGCAGGGCGTTCAAGGACCACAAGGGGGTCAAGGCCCGCAGGGCGTTCAAGGCCCGCAAGGTGCTCAAGGGCCACAAGGTGTTCAAGGCCCGCAGGGCGATCAAGGGCCACAAGGTACTCAAGGCCCACAAGGTACTCAAGGCCCACAAGGTGCTCAAGGCCCACAAGGCCCGCAAGGCCCGCAGGGCGTTCAAGGCCCACAAGGGGATCAAGGTCCGCAAGGTACTCAAGGGCCACAAGGTGCTCAAGGCCCTCAAGGCGTTCAAGGCCCACAAGGTGCTCAAGGCCCGCAAGGTGCTCAAGGCCCTCAAGGGCCACAAGGTGCTCAAGGGCCACAAGGTGCTCAAGGCCCGCAAGGCGTTCAAGGCCCGCAAGGTGCTCAAGGCCCACAAGGTGCTCAAGGCCCGCAAGGTGCTCAAGGCCCGCAAGGCGTTCAAGGACCACAAGGCGTTCAAGGCCCTCAAGGTACTCAAGGGGACCAAGGACCACAAGGTGCTCAAGGTGCTACTGGTGCTCAAGGAGACCAAGGCCCACAAGGTGCTAGTGGTGCTCAAGGGGACCAAGGCCCACAAGGAGTTCAAGGCCCTCAAGGTACTCAAGGTACTCAAGGTACTCAAGGTACTCAAGGGGACCAAGGCGTTCAAGGCCCACAAGGTGCTCAAGGACCACAGGGCGTTCAAGGCCCTCAAGGTGCTCAAGGCCCTCAAGGTGCTCAAGGCCCACAGGGCGTTCAAGGCCCTCAAGGTACTCAAGGGGACCAAGGACCACAAGGTGCTCAAGGTGCTACTGGTGCTCAAGGAGACCAAGGCCCACAAGGTGCTAGTGGTGCTCAAGGGGACCAAGGCCCACAAGGCGTTCAAGGCCCTCAAGGTACTCAAGGTACTCAAGGTACTCAAGGGGACCAAGGACCACAAGGTGCTAGTGGTGCTCAAGGGGACCAAGGCGTTCAAGGCCCACAAGGTGCTCAAGGACCACAGGGCGTTCAAGGCCCTCAAGGTGCTCAAGGCCCTCAAGGTGCTCAAGGACCACAGGGCGTTCAAGGCCCACAAGGTGCTCAAGGCCCTCAAGGTGCTCAAGGACCACAGGGCGTTCAAGGCCCACAAGGTGCTCAAGGACCGCAGGGCGTTCAAGGCCCACAAGGTGCTCAAGGCACACAAGGTGCTCAAGGCCCGCAGGGCGTTCAAGGCCCACAAGGGGATCAAGGCTCGCAAGGCGTTCAAGGCCCTCAAGGTGCTCAAGGGCCACAAGGTGCTCAAGGCCCGCAAGGCATTCAAGGCCCGCAAGGCGTTCAAGGCCCGCAAGGTGTTCAAGGCCCGCAGGGCGCTCAAGGGCCACAAGGTGCTCAAGGCCCTCAAGGCCCGCAAGGTGCTCAAGGTCCACAAGGTCCACAAGGTGGAGTATTAGCCTTTGCAGATTTTTTTGCATTGATGCCTCCTGATAATGCAGCAACAGTTGCTGCCGGTACAGACGTAAGTTTTCCGCAAGATGGACCTACTAGTGGTTCTGCTATTTCCCGTACTGGTCCTAGTACATTTAACTTATTAGAAATTGGCTTTTATCAGGTCCTGTTTCAGGTGAGTGTGACCGAAGCGGGCCAACTGATTCTAACTCTCAATGGCGCTGACCTAGCCTATACGGTGGTCGGGCGAGCAACCGGTACTACTCAGATAGTAGGAATGGCTCTTGTGCAAACGACAGTGATCAACTCAATACTCACTGTACGAAATCCTGCTGGCAATACCCCGGCGCTTACCATCACTCCTTTGGCTGGAGGAGCAAGGCCTGTTTCAGCACACCTTGTTATCACGCGACTCGGATAGACGGAAAAATAATTAATATGACATTCTGTATCAAACCTGTTGGCTGGTTTGGTAGTAGCATTTAGCCCAATTAAAAACAAGGTACTCTCAATTTTAAAAATTAAACCTGTGATTAAAATGATAAAAGATATGGATTAGTCTGATTGCTATTTTTAAGAATCCTCAATTTTTTTTTGTTGAAATAATGGGTGCTTCGTACTATAAAAAGGTCAAGCAGATATTTAAAATGTACCCTTTGTAAAGGACATTAAAAAAAGGTTAGGCCACATTAAGAAGATGATTTCTGTTTATTCTACAGGGGGCATCTTTTTTTAATTCCATTGGTATCTAAACTAGTTATAATACGTCATATAACTTCTTATTTTCATTTTATGTACATTTATAGTATTACAAGGTTTAATATAGGCTTCATCTTTGAAATGACCAAAAAAGGAATCTATTAGAGTGTTATCCAACAGTTCCTCTTTTTTACATTTATTGCACGATTCCTAGTTTTTTTACGTGTTTCTGAAATGTGGAACTAGTATAGTGTACTCCTTGATCAGAGTGAATATAGGCCCCTTCCGCAAACTTTACTCGTTTATTCTTCATTAAATTTACTAATGTATCTGTAGCTAAATCTAATGTCATTCGACTAGACACATTATAGGCAAGTATTTCATTCGTTGAACTATCTTTAATCGTGGATAAATAAGCCTTCTGTCCATTGTCATAATATAAATATGTAATATCAGTAAGTAATACTTTTCCTGGAATTGCTTGTTTAAACTCTCGGTTTAATAAGTTCGGCAGAACGGTGTGTGTTCTTGAGTAGCTTTCAACGTCTTCTGATTAGGGTTGGTTCTTCTAATTGGACAAACAATCTTGTATTCATTATCAACAACATTCCTGACAGCTGGAGTTTTTCAAAGAAGGAAAAAAGGAAGACCTTACTAGGCTGCTGAACCGCCAAAAAGCTCACACAGAAGTTTATCCAAATACGTATAGACCATTACACCAAATCCATGGATAACTCAATTGCATAAAAAGTGTAATGGATTTTTTAATTTGGCACTTAAGTAACCAACAGATTGCAAGGCTCGGCCACGGCTATTTTGGGATTCTTTCATGTATAGCTGGTAGACCCCGTTAAATAAAAATGAGCTTACTAGGGCTAATAACTAGGCCGGAAGTTGTCCTTTTGCATATAAAGGATTAATGAATGACAAAAGGGAGGCAGCTTATGAAAATCCGAAAGGCCATTATTCCGGCCGCAGGCCTCGGGACTCGATTTTTGCCTGCAACAAAAGCCCAGGCTAAGGAAATGCTGCCGATTGTTGATAAACCAACGATTCAATATATTGTAGAAGAAGCAGTAGCTTCGGGTATAGAGGAAATTATTATCATAATCGGTAGAGGAAAAAGATCAATAGAGGATCATTTTGATAAATCCTATGAGTTGGAAGATGCACTTTTAAGAAAAAATCAGCTAGATGTTTTAGAGGAAGTTCAGAAAATATCTAGTTTGGCAAATATCTATTATGTCCGCCAAAAGGAACCGAAGGGGCTAGGACATGCAATTCTCTGCGCGAAAAGCTTCATTGGAAATGAACCTTTTGCTGTTTTATTAGGAGATGACATCGTTATGTCTGAAACACCTTGTCTGAAACAAATCATCAGTGTTTTCGAGTATTGTAACAGCTCCGTCGTAGCTGTTCAGAACGTACCGGAAAAGGATGTCAGTAAATATGGAATTATTAAGCCAAAAGGGACAATGATTGAGCCTAACCTTTTCCATATCGATTCTTTGGTGGAAAAACCCAAAAGGGAAGAGGCTCCTTCCAGATATGCGATTATGGGGCGTTATGTTTTAAGACCTGAGATTTTTGAAACACTAGCAAAGCTTCCAATTGGACATGGTAATGAATTACAGCTAACAGATGCCATAAATGAGCTAAATAAGCAGCAGGCCGTATTAGCATATAACTTTGAGGGAAACCGATATGATATTGGTGATAAAGTTGGATTTATTAAGGCAACAATAGACTTTGCCTTGCAAAGGGATGATATAAGAGATGAGGTACTTTCCTATTTAAGTCATGTAAATAAGAAAGAAAACCTTCAGATTATAAAGAGAGAGCTTGAATAATATGAAAATAGCTGTTTTAGGTACAGGTTATGTCGGGCTGTCCACTGGTGTTTGTTTGTCAGAAATAGGGCATAGTGTCATTTGTATCGATACAGATGAACAGAAAATTAAAAGCCTACGTCAAGGGATTTCTCCAATATATGAACCGGGTCTGGAGACTTTGCTTGTTCAAAATGCTGCAGCGGGTAGACTGCTATTTACAACTTCTCATCGAGAGGCATTAATTGGTGCCGAGATTATTATTATTGCTGTAGGAACACCGCAAAGGGATGACGGGGGAGCAGATTTATCGTATCTTGAGCAAGCGGCGAAGGATATTGCTGCCCACTTAGTACAGAGTGCTGTGGTCGTCTTAAAGAGTACAGTGCCTGTTGGTACGAATGAATTTATTAAAAAAATTATGGAAGATCAATGTAACGAAAGGTTCACCCTTGAAATGGTTTCAAACCCTGAATTCTTAAGACAAGGGTCTGCCATTATGGATACGATGCAACCAGATCGAATCATTATCGGTTTTGAAAATGAAGAGGCGGCAATGAAAGTACAAGAAATGTATCGTCCGTTGAATGCACCATTTGTATTAACAAGTATTAAAAGTGCGGAAATGATTAAGTATGCTTCTAATGCCTTTTTGGCGACTAAGATTAGCTTTATCAATGAGGTTGCCAATTTATGCGGGGTAGTAGGAGCAGATGTTGAAGATGTAGCAAAGGGAATGGGAAAAGATAAAAGGATTGGAGAATCCTTTTTACAACCCGGTATTGGTTATGGAGGATCTTGTTTTCCTAAGGATGTTAAAGCTTTGCTTCATACGGCCAATTTGCATGGAATACAGTTCTCCCTTTTGAAAGAAACAGTAGCGATTAACGATTTCCAGCAAGAACTCCTTGTAACGAAAGCTATAAAACGTTTTGGAGAATTAAAAGGAAAAAAGGTTGCGATGCTTGGTCTTGCTTTCAAGCCTGAGACTGACGATATGAGGGAAGCGCCATCAATCAAAATTGCACGTTCATTAGCCAAACTGGGAGCAGAAGTGGTAGCTTATGATCCCGTTGCAATAGATAATGCCAAGAAAATATTAAGGGATACAATTAGGTATGCAAGCTCAGCCCACGAAGCGGCATTGTATGCGGACGCAGTATTTATTGTCACAGAATGGAATGAGTTTAGACATTTAAATCTTGAGGCATTGATGAATATAATGAAACAACCGATTGTTTTTGATGGAAGAAATTGTTTTGGGGAAGAACGAATCAGAGCTTGTAAGAAAATTGAATATTATCCAATAGGAAGACCATCAATAATAATTGGAATGACTTAAATGATCAACATTTTCTAACATCTTCATTAATTCTAAAATGATTTTTTTAAGCCGTAGTATAGACTATTCTATAGGCGGGCAAACCGGCGAAGCAGCACCTTTGATAGTTCTTAGGTGCTTTTTTGTATTCCTTAAAATAGAAGTAATTATCTTTGAAGATATAAAGCGAATTATAATCGCTAAGTGACCGTCATTTCTTTGTGTCGATTTGCTTGGTATTTGAGAAACATAGAGGAATACAATAACTCCAATAAAAAGACCCTCTATTTAGTTTACTCTCATTAGTATTACCTAAACAATGGAAATACATAGAGAATCCACGAGTCTATCATATATTGACTTTTTATTAAATTTTCTTTCTTTTGTCAGTCATACTCGTTTTGTTATGTTTCTGGTCCTGATAGTCTATTAATCATTCTTCTCGGCCATTGAAGCCATAGATTAACATCAACTATTAGCATGTTGAATTATTAGCATCATTTGTCTTTTAATTAACATTATGTCATATCACTTACTTCAATCCTCTTTGTATTATGCTACACATACTCACTGCCATTAGCTTTACCGTATGGTATGAGCGCCAGCTATAGCTAATGAATCTTCAACAACTGCTATCTCACTTTTAAACGATTCCAAGGAAATTCGATTCCATTTAGTCCATGCGTACCTATATAGTCGTACATAATATACTTGAAAAGGACCAGAAAATTTGCTTACTATGCTTGAAAGGAGAACATTTACTTGCAAACAGTTATGCATTTGAATTTAAGAGTTGACCCGACCCAATATATCTCACAGATTCGAGAAGTTCCTGATTATGATTATATTCATATGGTACGACAACCTAAGTATATGATAGACCTTTCCCTTCTGGATGAGAAGGTTCATTACCTCAATGAAATTTTCTCTCCAAAAGAATATGTGGAAAGAAATAATATCTCCCTCTTACATGCTCACCATGGTCAATTAGGGATGTTATTACTTCCTTTTAAAGAGGAAACAAACCTTCCGTTGGTAACAAGTATTCGAGGCAGGGATGCAACCCTGGCTAATCAGCCTATTGGCTATCTTGAGAACATGAAAATGCTTTTTGAGAAAGGTGAGCGTTTTTTTCCAGTTTGTCAATATTTAGCTGATAGATTAATTGCTTGGGGCTGTCCTCCAGAAAAGATCAGAGTGTTATATGGGGGGGTTGATCTAAACCAATACAAGTACCGAACTCCACATAAAGAGGGCTCTCAAAACATTTTATCCATCGGAAGATTGGTGGAAAAAAAAGGGCACCATATCTTAATGCAAGCTTTTCAAAAAATCAGAGGTAAATTTCCAAATGCCACCTTGACGATTATTGGCAGAGGGGAGCTTGAAGACCAGATCAAGTCTTTGGCAGATCAACTTAATTTAGGAGATTCTTTTCGATTATTAAATCATCTCCCTAAAGATCAAGTACGAGAACAAATGACCAATGCAGATATATTTTGCGCAGCTAGCTTAGTGGCTGCCGATGGAGATGTAGAAGGTATACCTAATACATTAAAAGAAGCTATGGCGATTGGGGTACCAGTGATCTCGACCAATCATGCCGGCATCCCTGAATTAATAACAAATAACAAAGAGGGAGTTTTAGTACAAGAAAACAATGTAGATGAACTTGCAGAGGCTCTTGAATTTATGCTAACTAACAGAGAGCTGTGGGAAACATATACAGTAGCGGCTCGTCAAAAAATCGAACAAAACTTTAACCTCGTCCAACAGCTTCAACAACAAGCTGAATTTTATGATGAACTAGTAGCCCCTTATACAAAAGGTGAACAAAATTCAGTAGCACCTCGCAAAAAAGATAAAAAGAATAAAAAAGATAAAAAAGATAAAAAAACCCTTAAGAATACTGAACAGCCTCAACAGCAAGTTAAGTATGATGGCGAATCAGTAGAGCCTAGTAAAAAAGATAAAAAAGCCGAAAAAGTCAAAAAAGCCCTTAATTATATTCAGCAGCTTCAACAGCAGACTAAAGATAAAGATAAAGATAAAAAAGATAAAAAAGATAAAAAAGATAAAAAAGATAAAAAAGATAAAGATGAATTAGTAGTAGCATCTAATAAAAAAGACAAAAAAGATAAAAAATCCCTAAATAAAATTCAACAGCAGGCTAAAGATGATGATGAAACAATAGCATCTCGTAAAAAAGAAAAAAAGGCTCAAAAAGCTGAAAAAGTCAAAAAAGCCCTTAATTATATTCAACAGCTTCAACAGCAGGCTAAAGATAAGCAGTCAGGAGGATGATCATGGAGGATTTTAAAACTATTACGGTAACCAAAGGTGAAAAATCCTTAGAAATTCACAATCCCACTACCTATCCGCTGATAGGAATGGGTGCTCAAGGTGCAGTATTTAAACTTGCAGAAGATAAATGTGTGAAAATCTATTCAGATCCGGTACAAGCGAGAATGGAGGAAGAAGCCCTTAAAGCAGGACAACATTTACCCTTTATGCCTGTGGTATATGATACAGGTTCAAACTATATAGTCATGGAATATTTTAATGCTCCAACCTTAAAAGAATACCTTAGAAATTGTACCTATATCCCTGATTCTATAGTAAAGAAACTTCTCTATATATTAAAGGAATTAAAACAAGCAAAATTCACCATGATAGATGCCCCTTTGCGCCATATTTTTGTCCTTGATAATGAGGAACTTAAGGTAATTGACCATGTAAATTCCTTCAAAAGAATGCACCCTGTACCATTAAAATTATTAAGAGATTTAAAAATAATCCTGTTAAAGGACTCGTTCTTAGCCCAAGTGAAAACGCTTGAACCGGATACCTTCAATGAGTGGGAGAATTATTTCAATCAAAATAGTTTGGACTTTAGAAACATTCCTGTCCTCTCTGGAGGGTCAGGGAGTGGAGTGAAAGTGGATAGCGCTATTACACAAACACTAATTGGAAAAGGACATCAAGGTGCTGTTTATCGAGTGTCTGAAGACCAATGCGTAAAACTTTACGGGAAAACTGAACATGCAAATCAGGAAAAAAAGGTTCTCTTATCAAGTCAAGACTTGCCTTTTATCCCGAAAGTCTTTGAAACAGGACCAAATTATATTTTAATGGAATATCTATTAGGGCCTGATTTAAATACGTTTCTAAAAAAACAATCTGTACTTTCTGAGGATATAACAAGACGATTACTCTATATATTGAAAACAATGGAAACATCAGGTTTCAAACAAATTGATGCCCCACTTAGGCATATTATTATAACCAGAAATGGTTTTAAATTAGTCGATCATGTGTACTCGTTTTCACGTGAACAAAAAAGACCTCTCGAGTTATTTAAAGACCTGCGAGAAAGAAATTTTTTAGATTCTTTTCTAGAACAAGTGCAAGCAATAGATCCTGATACGTATGCTGAATGGACAAAAACACCAATACCATTAGATGAAAATGATAATACGCTTGTATAGTCATATAAAATTATTAAGAGATTTAAAAATAATCCTATTAAAGGACTCTTTCTTAGCCCAAGTGAAAAGGCTTGAACCGGACACCTTCAATGAGTGGGAGAATTATTTCAATCAAAATAGTTTGGACTTTAGAATATTACCGTCCTTTCTGGAAGGTCAGGGAGTGGAGTAAAAGTGGATAGCGCTATTACACAAACACTAATTGGAAAAGGGCATCAAGGTGCTGTTTATCGAGTGTCTGAAGACAAATGCGTAAAAATTTACGGGAGAACTGAACATGCAAATCAGGAAAAAAAGGTTCTCTTATCAAGTCAAGACTTGTCTTTTATCCCGAAAGTCTTTGAAACAGGACCAAATTATATTTTAATGGAATATCTAATAGGGCCAGATTTAAATACGTTTCTAAAAAAACAATCTGTACTTTCTGAGGATATAACAAGACGATTACTCTATATATTGAAAACAATGGAAAAATCAGGTTTCAAACAAATTGATGCCCCACTAAGGCATATTATTATAACCACGAATGGTTTTAAATTAGTCGATCATGTGTACTCGTTTTCACGTGAACAAAAAAGACCTCTCGAGTTATTTAAAGACCTGCGAAAAAGAAATTTTTTAGATTCTTTTCTAGAACAAGTGCAAGCAATAGATCCTGATACGCATGCTGAATGGACAAAAACCAATACCATTAGATGAAAATGATAATACGCTTGTATAGTCATAGCTAGGCAAAGCTTAAACTATTTATTATGAGTAAAAAAACCTGGTGAAAAGCAAGGTGACATTTATTCCGCTACGTTCATTATTTTCAATATGGAAAACCTTGTTTTTCATTCCCTCATTCAGTTGGGAAAAGTATATGGTTCTCGTTGTCTCGTTACTGCACCTGTAGTGACAGAGGGCTATTGATTTACTATTTTCTTCCCTAATTTAAAAGAGCATTGCCAAAGCCAGCATTCCCTTTCAAAAGCAAAAAAGACTTGGCACTTGAATTGATTCAGGACTATCCATCTTCAAAAAATGAAATCTTTTTTGTGCTAGTTGATAGCTGATATACGAGTGAAAAAATCATGAGGTTTGAAGCGAAAAAGGATTTCATGTCATTGGTGGATTACGAATGAATTGTAAAGTCAATCCCCCTGAGGGTTGGAATGGAAATTTCTGAGTTTGCCTCGTCTAATATCCAACAAAATGACCTTTGCTCTGTTGCCGTAAAGGATCGAAAGTATCAGTGTATGAATACGAAGGCTTACTCAGTATTCTAGATAATGTCAAAGTCCTATTGTATAGAAAGGATCGGAATAAATACTATGAAAATTTTAGTGACGGGAGCGGCAGGTTTCATTGGTTTCCATCTAACAAAACGTTTGTTAGCTCAAGATATCAATGTTATAGGTGTAGATAATACTAATGATTACTATGATGTTAATTTAAAGAACGATCGTCTCAAGATATTAGAAAAAAACCCTAAATTTGAATTTTATAAAATGGATATATCAAATAAAGAAAAATTAAATCAAATATTTAAAGACAGATCGATTCATATAGTCATCAACTTAGCAGCCCAAGCGGGAGTACGTTATAGTATAGACAATCCAGACTCTTATGTTAATTCCAACCTAGTTGGGTTTGTTAATATTTTAGAGGCATGTCGACAATATAATGTAGAGCACTTGATTTATGCATCTTCTAGTTCTGTTTATGGAGCTAATACTAACATCCCTTTCTCAACTAAAGACTCAGTAGATCATCCAGTAAGTTTATATGCTGCCACAAAAAAGTCTAATGAATTAATGGCTCATACTTATAGTCATTTATTTAATATTCCAACCACAGGACTCCGATTCTTTACAGTGTATGGTCCTTGGGGGAGACCTGATATGGCTTATTACTCTTTTACTCGAAATATTATTGAGGAGAATACAATAAGGGTTTTTAATAATGGAGATATGAGAAGAGATTTTACTTATATTGATGATATAGTTGAGGGAATAATACGATTACTCGATAATCCACCGATATATAACGAAACATGGGATAGAGCTAATCCTGATCCAAGTTCAAGCTATGCCCCATACAAAATTTATAATATTGGTAACAATAATCCCATAAAATTAATGGATTTTATTAATACATTAGAGAATCTAATTGGCAAAAAGGCAAGAATAGAATTCTTACCAATGCAACCAGGAGATGTTAAGGAGACCTATGCAGATATTTCCGATTTGCATGCTGATGTGGGATTCTATCCTGCAACAACAGTAGAAGAAGGTTTAACACAGTTTGTAAATTGGTACAATAAGTACTATATAAAATAAGGAAAAAGGAAGTAGTGAAGAAGTGAATAAAAAATATTGATGGAATCTCTACTTCAGTCAGTAAGGATAAAACCGCCCGTATCAATCACCTCAACTTAGTTAATGATAACAAAGTTGAGGTGAGATACTATGGCTCAAGATGTTCTGTGTGAAGTCGATAACTGCACCTATTGGGGTTCTGGAAACAAATGTAATGCTGATGCTATTTATGTAGTAAGTCATAAGGGTAAACAAGCATCTAAAAATGAAGAAACAGATTGCAAAACATTTAAACCAGAATTTTTTTAAAAGGATAACCAATATTTTGGTTATCCTTTACTATTTTTAGTATTGATAATAACGATCATTTTCATTCGCATTTTTTGAATTACTTTTATTTTTATATCTGGGTTATGCTAAGGTATTCCAAGAAGAGTTATGAATGAAACTGTATCTTTTTTTTGTTTTTAAATAGCAGGAAATGGGCATTTCCCACTTTTTCTTCTATGTAGTCGAGCGAATAATCACCTAATGGATCAGATAAATCGCCAATTGCCCTAGCTAGGTTATCTATTACTGGTATTAAAGTATCAAACTGTCTTTTCTCTTTCCTTGCATTCATCTCATCCATGATATCATGAGCTAGATGTAGGATTCGACGTAAGCGCATTGCTTTTGTTTGCAGATATACTCATCCCCTCTATATACCACTTTATCATTTCCCGCCAGAAGACTCCCTCTTCCAGCGTGTGAAGGGCGAGATGAATAAGCCAAAGTGATCTTTTGACAAACGTATGTTCTTTGGTTAATAATAACTATAAGAGGGTGAAACCAATGGTCGTAAACAAAGCTTATAAATTTCGAATCTATCCAACTAAAGAACAACTAGTTCTAATCAATAAAACGATTGGCTGCTCCCGTTTTGTCTATAACTTCTTTTTAGGCAAACAAAAGGAGAAAGATGCCTACTGGTATATATGTGAAGAAATGAAGCAGAACGGCCAATTACCCTCTAATGAATGGAAAGGTTCTTTTCTGAATAAATACGCAACAATCAAAGAACTTCCAGCCTTAAAGAAAGAGTATTCTTTCCTGAAAGAAGTAGACAGTATTGCCTTACAGAAATCGGTGGAAAATTTAGCAGATTCCTATAGTCGATATTATAAAAAGCAAAACAAGTCACCACGCTTCAAATCGAAAAAGAATCCTATCCAGTCCTATGCAACTAAACATACGAATGGTAATATTGGAATTGCTGGAAACAAAATCAAATTGCCAAAACTCGGTCTAGTTCGTTTTGCTAAAAGCCGCGAAGTCGAAGGGAGAATCATCAATGCCACAATCAGGCGGAACCCTTCGGGTAAATATTTCATTTCCGTTTTAGCCGAAACCCATGTACAAGTACTTCCTAAAACGAATCGTTCGTGCGGTGTAGATGTTGGTTTGAAGAACTTTGCTATTCTTTCAGATGGTACGGTCTATCAAAACCCAAAATTCTTCCGGACGGTCGAAAAGAAATTGGCCAAAGCACAACGGATTCTTTCAAGGCGACAAGAAATAGCCTTGAATCAAAATAAACCATTGGCTGAAGCCAAAAACTATCAAAAACAAAAACGAAAAGTGGCTATCCTACACGAAAAAATTTCAAATGCCCGAATGGATTACTTACATAAAGTTTCTACCGAAATCATCAAAAACCACGATGTTATTGGAATGGAAGACTTGCAAGTGTCGAATATGATGAAAAATCACAAACTAGCTAAGGCTATTTGTGAAGTATCTTGGTATCAATTCAAAAAAATGTTGGAATACAAAGCAAAATGGTATGGTAAACAAATCGTGACCGTATCTAAAACGTTTGCTTCTAGCCAATTGTGTTCTAGCTGCGGTTACCAAAATAAAGACGTTAAACATCTGAATCTTCGTGAATGGGATTGTCCTTTTTGTTCTACTCACCACGATCGAGATATTAACGCAGGACTCAATCTAATGAATGAAGCCATAAGGCTTCTAACCGTAGGAACTACGGGAGTAGCCTAATTAAAAATTGGCCGATAGGCTAATGTTCTTAGGAATCCCCCACTTCAATCAGACCGTAAGGTCGATAAGTGGTGGGTAGTTCAATGAGCTGAGTTTGCGCCTTTTTGTACATCTCATCCTTTTTCACACGTTCTTCTATTTTCATATATTCTTCATAGTTTGGGTACTCCCATAAGGTGATAATCTCATCTTTATTTTCCGTAATCCAGCGGCCGACTAACTTCGCACCATTTTTCAGCTGATTAGGCAAAAGATAGGCATGAAAGAATCCGGTAAATAAACTCACTTTTTCAGGCAGTACTTTGTATGTTTCTCTTCGATATATCATGTTTTTTCCCCATTCGATATGTATTTTCGGCTCGAAGTATGTAGACCCAATGCGAAAATCTGTTTTACACCAAGATCGTTGAAGTCAGACTAACAATTGGGCTCTATGGTCCATTGTTCTTCGACCTACCTCGCCAACCATATAAACAGTATAGTTAAGGGATTAATTTTAAATATATGCCAGAACATACTTGGCAATGAGGTTATTTTGGAGTGTTGGGAGTTATGGTATTAGTTTTGGCGTAACGGTTGATTTAAATGATAACGAAAAAATAAAAAGCCGATGCTAAAAGATGCAAACGCTTTTTATTTTTTCAGAATGTAGCTGTTGTAGTAGTTAATATAATAATCGAAATGAAATTGCCACAAATAATGCAGATGGATAATCTTGAAATGGAATCGGAACTTTCAGAACTAAAAACCTATTAGCATTGTTGGTAAAGCTGTTAGCAAATAAAATAAAGAAAGTTAAATTAATCTGTTTTTAAAAAAATATAGACATCGGTGCAAAGAAACGGTTTACCGTAAGGACAGTTCTCTCTTATGAACTTCCATGAAAATTAAGTTCGGTTCAAAACCAAAAAAAGGAGCACAAAACTAGAGTCAGAAAAACATTTTTTAAAAGTGCTGACCCTTTTGAGTGCCTATTGAGTTTGGTAGATTGATTAAGTGAAAAAGATTCCTATCATAACAAATAAAGTGTGACGTCCTTCTTCGCCAGCCGTAGTATTAGCATATTTCAATTATATATGTGGTGTAGAGCTGCTTTTTGCGCTTTCTGGAGTGCTAACTGGTGCTTGAGTTTAGGACCACAGGGGGGAGGAAAGACATGGGCATAAACATTTTGTATTACAAAATAAAAAAGGTGATGTTAAGCCTATCGACTATATCAAATGTTCAATGAACATGTTGGAAAATAATTGTTTATTTTCTTATGTCCTTTCATTTTCATCCATATACTCACCAATTTTGCGGAACTTATCAAAACGTTGTTGGCGTAGAATTCCTTTATCAAATTGACCAAGTTCTTGCAATGCTTTTCGTAAGGTTTCTTTGATATATTGTGATTGAAGTGGGAGGTCAATATGAGCTCCTCCAGCAGGTTCTTTGATGATTTCATCAATCACTCCTAGTTCCATCAAGTCCTTAGCCGTAATTTTCAAAACTTCGGCTGCTCGTTTTGCTTGTGTGGCGTCCTTCCATAACAATGCAGCTGCTCCTTCAGGCGAAATAACCGAATAAAATGTATTTTCTAGCATGAAGATTCGATTGCCAATACCTAAAGCCAACGCACCACCACTCCCACCTTCACCAATTACAAAACAGATGATAGGTACTCCAAAACTCGCCATTTCACGTAGATTGCGGGCGATAGCTTCAGATTGTCCACGTTCTTCGGCTTCACGACCTGGGAAGGCTCCAGCCGTGTTTATAAATGTAACGATGGGTCGATTGAACTTATTGGCTTGTTGCATAATTCTTAAAGCTTTTCTGTAGCCTTCAGGTTGCGACATGCCAAAACGACGATAGATATTATCTTTTGTATTTTTACCTTTTTGATTTCCTAATACAGTTATAGGCATTCCCTCGAAGGTAGCTATTCCTGAAACTAATGCAGGGTCATCTCCATAAAGTCTGTCACCATGAAGTTCAATAAAATCTTCAAAAATATGATGGATAAAATCTAAAGTAGTTGGGCGTTGTTGAATTCTAGATAGTTGAATTTTATCCCAAACTCCCATATTCTCATTAAGATGAATTTTGATTTCATTGGCTTTTTGCTCAAGGTTATTTAATACTTCGCTAAGGTTAAGATTATGCTTTGTAGATATCTCTTTTAGTTCAGCAATATGGTTTTCTAGTTTTTTTAATACTTTCAAATTCATTGTTGAAGACGCTCCCTGAAATTGAGATGATGGATTTTTAAAATGGTTGTTAATGATTGTTTTAATTCACTCCTATTTACAACCATATCTAGTTGACCATGTTCTAATAAAAATTCAGAAGTTTGGAAATTTTCCGGGAGTTCTTCTCTTATAGTCTGTTCAATTATGCGTCTACCTGCAAAGCCAATTAATGCTTGTGGTTCGGCAATGTTGATATCGCCTAATGAAGCGAAACTAGCAGAAACGCCACCCGTTGTAGGATTTGTTAAAACGGATACGAAAAGAATTTTTTCGTAGTTTAGTTTTTCTAAAGCAGCACTCGTTTTTGCCATCTGCATGAGACTAAGAATTCCTTCTTGCATGCGAGCTCCACCGCTTGCTGAAAACAATATGAAGGGTTTTCGTGTTTTTAATGATTCCTCAATGGCTCTTGTAATTTTTTCACCAACTGCTGAACCCATGCTACCCATTCGGAAGCGAGAATCCATGACACCAATTACAACCGGATAGCCACCTATGGAAGCTTCCCCGGTAATAACCGCATCATTTAATGCAGTCTTTTTCTTATCCGAAACTAATTTATCTTTATATTCAGGGAAGTTCAACGGATCAACGGAAGTTAAACTTTTATTGAATTCCGAAAAAGAACCACTATCTGTAAGCATTGAAATGCGGTCATAAGCTGTAACGGGGTAGTGATATTGGCACTTCGGACAAACATTCAATTCTTTTTTCATAAGAGACTCATCATAAGTTTCCCCACACGATATACAAGTAAAAGGGATGGGGGGAAGGCTTTTGTCTCTTTCAAAAAAAGAGTTCGATTCTATTTTTTCTCCCTTAAATGGATACATCTTCATCAATCCTCCTGTGGTAAAACCGCTATATTACACATTACTCTCCCAATTCTTTAAAATAAGGGAGCGTGATTTTTTGCTTTTTTAAAAATCAAAAATCATTCATAGAGAATGAAGATCTTATGAATGGTGCTTCATAATGATTTTTCTATTCCTTTATTCATGCATTTTTACTGGAAGATATAGATAGAAGTGAATGAATTCGAAACACAGGATTATATTGCCGGGATTTACATGGGCTTGTATAAAAACAGAGTATATTAAGCAAAAAAGACTTCTTCTTATCTTTTGGTTTCCAATTATTAGAAATACAATATACAAAATAGCATCTTCTTTTAATGAGGGCGGTAAGCGGTTCGAGTCATTTAATAAAGTCATAGAAACAATAATAGGCGAAATAGAGATTCATTAGGAAATAATCGGCAACGTGCTGATGACCTTTCTATCCGGGGTAGAGAAAAAACATATGGGAATATTGGGGTGATTTTAGATAGTATCAGGAGGTATCTAAGGAAAATTTAATTATTTGAATTATAGTTTTATTTTCGGTCATTACTTCCATCAATTGTATAAACTCATAATATGCAATTACCAATGTAATTGAATGGGTTACAATGTTTATTCTTGCGTGGATAATATTGTATTGGTTTATCAGACTAGTTAAAAATTTAGATAAAGTTGAATAGTTTTCTTAGGCTAAAGAGGCATGTTAGAAAATACACATTATGAAAGAGGACCATATTAGAAAAATGGAATGTAAATGAAACTTTAAGAGCTATATAATCGTATAGACTGATAGGTATTTCAACCGAAAGTATAATATATCACAACGAACTACTAGACAATAAAGAAAAAATCAGGTGTTTAAGATGTTTATGGCTAAGTTAGGGAAAAGTGCAGCAACTGTTCATTTGCGATACGAAAACTGTTGATATTATGCTGGTGAGACGCTAAAAGTTTGAATCGTTGTAGTAAAATTCCAGGAGGGAAACCAACTTGTTGTTAAGAAAATATCTGTCACAATTAGGAATAGGAAAGGCCATAATCGACCTTAAATTGCCCAAGGTAATATATGGGCTGGGAGAACGAGTAACAGGTGAATTCTTCATAATAGGGGGGATTTGTGAGCAAAAAATAAAACGGTTGGAGTGTGATTTAGTGCAGATAGACAAGATGAACAATACCCAACAGATCATTGACACCACGACCATACTGACAACGAAGTTTATAGAGGAGGAGCAGGAAATCCGTATTCCATTTTCATTCCAGTTGCCGGTTTCCGCTGCGGTGTCATCAGAGCACATATCCTATCGATTCAACACTAGGTTATTTTTTGATAAAGGGGTAATAAGCGAGGACCAGGATATCATTCAAGTAGTAGACCAAAATAGTAAAGAAATTGATGTTGGACAATAATATATATCTGTTTGGATTATGATAATCATATTGCACCCGATTATGGCGGACTATCTTAATTATCTGATCCTTGCAATAAAATTCAGTCTGAATTTTGTAGCCGCACATTATCCTAGTAATAATAGATCGTTATTTTATCAGCGATATACAGAACGACGAAATAAACGGAACAAGCTATTAAAAGCTAAAGGAATACCCCTTCTTCGAAGAGATATTCCTTTTTAATTATGATATAGGTTTTCTGAAATGGATTTTGCACTTTGGCAGCCAACAGTTTTTTTGTCTAAATTGTTTCTGAGGTAGGATATGCTAGTAAAGTAACATCTGAATTAAGTCCAAAAAGACCCATTCCACAGGAAATACTTGAAAAAAATTAGAAATAACGAGGGATACAATAAAGGCAAACTAGGTATAGAAATGTTGACTAAGTCCTTCATAAGTTAAATAAGATGTATATCTTTGATTTCCATGTATTAAATAGACATGTTGCCCCAACTACCTATTACTTATGAAACTACGGATTTATCCTGCTTCTTTTCAACAGTCGTTAACTCAGGATTATTTCCTTCCTCCTCTTTATCTTCATCAGATACTAATCCCTTGGTCGCACTCTTGAATTCGGTTAAAGTACGTCCAAAAGCCCGGCCGATTTCTGGCAGTTTTTTAGGTCCAAAAATAATCAAAGCGATGACCAGTATTAAAATTAAACCTGGAATTCCGATACTTGACAACATGTATAATCAGCTCCTGAAATTTGATTTTTTACTAGCGTCACACAAAGACGAGGCATTATTTCACCAGGGCGATACGTCCATACACCACACGGGTGTTGTACTAATCTCCAATAAGGGCATAAAGTCCTCCCTTAAAATTTAACAAAAAATGCAGTAAAGTACATGATTAACAGTCCAATGGTGAATCCTGAAAGGTTCAACCATGAAACAGATGGTTCCTTATGTGCTCGATGATCTTCAATGAGCATTTTCGTTATCACATAAATTACTTGAAGAATTGCCCCTGCACCAGTACCCAGGAACAAAGCTCCTAAAATTGGTGAGAAGATGAATCCGCCAACCCAAGTACCTACAATGGCGGGGGCGCCTGCGATAACTCCCAGTAGTAAAAAGTCTCTGAATCGAGGTGAGGTTTTTAATAAAGGAGCAGCGATTCCAATACCTTCCGTAATGTTGTGAAGGGTAAATCCTATAATTAAAAAGGTACCTAGAGCGGCTTCACCTAGGGAAAAGGATGAACCAATTGCCAAACCTTCCCCAAAGTTATGAAGTCCTATTCCGGTAGCCATCAACAAAGCCAGACCAAAAGGGGAATATCCTTTCTTTTCTTGCTTTCTTTGTTGATACTGATCAAAGCCGATCAATAATAAGAAGGTTAAAGAAGCTCCAATAATGACAACCATATTGCCCTGGAAGACAGAAGGAGCTTCTGCACCGATTTCAAATCCATCAGCTAGAGTCCCGACAAATAAAAATAAAAGCAACCCAACGGTAAGGGCAAGAATCGAATTAATCCACTTTCGTGAGAAACGTTTCATAAATGGATACCACAACAACCCTAATGTAATCGGGACTATCCCAACGTAAAAGCCTATTAAGCCGTAGTTCAAAAAGTTGCTCCAGTTGGTTTCAGGAGTGAGAGTGGCAGCTGCAAGTTCACCTTCAGTGATAATCCCATTCTCAGTGATTAATTTAATGGTATGTGGATCACCTTCCACCCAGGGGTAAGTGATGGTCACCTTTCCTTCTTCAAATCGTTCAAGCATTGCTTGAGGAGAGACACTGTAATTCCATACTGAATCATTGACCATAACTTGAGAAATCGTTAATGGTTTTGGCCCCGTATTACTAACAGATAATTCGAAACCGTTTTTAGTTACCTTTATTTGTTCAATGTTCAAGACTTCTATCGGTGCAGCAGGATCTTTTTCTACACCTGCTCCATTCTTTAGCACCCACCCCAGAACTCCTATGAGTAATACTAACGGTATTAAACCAGTAATTAGCCATTTTCCCTTCATATTATTATCTCCCCTTCTTTACTCGACCTCAAAGAATCCCATCCAGCCTAACTCAGCGAATTCACTTACATGGGCATGAAACATATATGTTCCCTTGAATGGAAAACGAACTTCAAGAATTCCACGTTCTCCCTGACATTGCATGATGGTATCTGTAAACTGGGAGGGGTTATCGTTTCTACCGGTTGGATAGTACGTAAAGTAATTTGCATGCAAGTGAAATGAATTTAATAAGTCGAATTCTGTTAAATTACTTAGATAGATACGAACGAGTTGGTCTTTTTTGATTTTAATAGGGTGATTCATGTATGCGAAGGCATAGCCATTAACAGTGTAAAACTCGTTTTCGCCGTCTAAATCCAAATCAAATCCATTCATAACCATGTTTAACTCTAATGCCGGCTCTCTTGGCTTCTTTGGATCAATTATAAAATTACCATATAAGCCTTTATGGATATGGCGGGCTAAGGGGAGTACATGGCAATGGTAAATTTGTAATCCGTATGGCTTCGCTTCAAATTCGTATGTGAATTTTTGTCCCGGATAAATGGAAGTTAAACCGTCCATCTCTGGAGGATGGATTCCATGAAAATGAATAGAGTGGGGATGGCTACCCTTATTAATAAAGTGAAACCGCAAAAGATCCCCTTCCGTACAACGAAAAGTTGGTCCTGGAATAGTCCCGTTATAAGTCCAGCCTGGAAATTTAATTCCTTTGGCAATTTCGATTTCTTTATCAATCGCCACGACTTCATATTCCCGAAGTATTTGCCCGCTTGGCAGCTTGGTAACTTCTCCATAATCAAATTCAGTAAGGAGCCGTTCTGCCATTTTATAACCTGTGGTTTTTGTTTTATCACTCATATTTGTATGATTGGAATGATTGCTAGTTTTGTGAGACGAATCGTTGGATGCTTGAGCCACAGTTGGAAATTGTGCCATTTTATTTAAGTAATAAGTTCCAGCTATCCCAAAAGCTCCAGCAGTCCCCATCTTTAAAATATCTCTACGGGAAACCTTGTTCTCATCAGACATTACTTGACCCCCTCCTAAAAAGTTTCCTTAAGTAAACTTTTTGTAGTATAAGCTATACTTTAAGGTAGAGACAACTTTTGTGTCAACTCTTTTTTATTAAATGTGTAAGCGCTGACAATCAAGGACGAATCTGGGGGAGGTGTAGGAATAATTCATGCACCCACTCTATTTATAAGTGTTTGTTCATTTATAGTAGAGAAATAGTACCTTTTCTATAGTCTCCAAAGAATGAACTTTGGATGATTTTGAAAGGGGTAGAAAAACGAATATTTAGTGGGCTTTAGATGAAAATAAACTTAAAAAAAGGAATCATAGCATGAGCAGATAAGGAGACAGTACGATGAGGAATTAAGCGATTAGGGGAATGAAAGGGACTCGTTTTTCTTCTTGTGAGCTTGGAAAGCAAGGAAAATGAGGAAGCCCCTTAATATCGTTGGTGTAAAACGACAGAAGAAATAGACGGATGCATCGAACAAATCAAGGATAAACTTACTTAAAATTCAAAAGGAGATGGAGTTATTTAAAGAAAGAAATTCTGGTTCAATTAAATTGCTGATTAATGAAATAACAAGGGCTTTAGTGCAGACAAGATTTCATGATCAAACTTTATCTCCCTCCATAAGAGTGTTTACTGTTACCTGCTATCTTCTACGGGACTTCCAACCTTCTTAAAGTCCAATCTCAGATCCTTCTGAAACTCCATTGATAATTCCGTATAAACCTCTTTCAACAGCTTTAACTAGTTGTCCTTTTTTCTTTTGTCCCATCGACTGTGATTGACCTCTAACTTCAAAAGGACCGTCCCACTTCCGTTAAGGGCAAAAGCTCCTAAACTTACATTGAAATACGTCAGTCCGTCTAATTTTTGATTTGTTGTTTGTTGAAAAAGGTAGGAATTATCCGATATATAAAGATAACTAGGGTGGTTTTATTGTGGACTCGTATAAAACAGGAGGTAAGTATATGAGTAAGGAACCTTTAATGAAATACGCATGTTTAGAATGTGGCAATGAATTTATTACCCAGGTTCAAATTAAAGAAGTGGAACGGAACCTCGTATGTCCATTTCCATATTGTCAAAGTGAAGTGCAGGTGGTAGTTAGTACAAGTGAAGATAACATGGATCTGTACGAAGAATTAGGAGGCCAGATTAAAAAATGTCAGCAATTAAATGCAAGTCTTGTAAAAAAAATTTTAAAAAATAGGACGACATTATAGTTACAGACAAAAGGGTACATGAACTGAATAGTCTGTCTAAACAGTATAATTCATGTTGCTGAGACTATCTGTAGCGAAATTAAATTTGTTATTGTGTAGAAACTTACCTATTAATTTGGTCTGAGGAGGCTACAGAGATATGGAATTAATCAAAGAAATTCAGTTGGATAGCAAAGAAGTGGAAGAAGCCATTACAGCATATTTAAATAAAGAGGGATTCAAGGCTGTCTCCTTCAAATTCAAGTCAACAAACGTCTTGGGCTTGCCGTATCCCATTAGTGCCTCCATCGTTGTGGAAGATCTCGATTAACAAACAACTACATAACTGTCTGGCAAGTATTTGTGGTATACCAGAAATCCTATAAAAGATAAATTGGATATTTTCTTCTGTTGGGGTCCTAGAGAAAAAAAGGAAAAGTTGCATGAATGTTTTTTAACTATTAATCAGTTGTTTTTACAGGAACACCATGTGTATATCCATAACTCTGCAGCGGTTTTTTTTCTTATGGAACTAAAGGGTCAGGATATTTTAAGAAATAATGGTAGAATAAAGGAGGTATTCACATGGTGAGGTGATATAGTATGAAAGGTTGGCTTTATGGCTTATATGCTCTACTAATAGCAATAGTCTCTATATTTACAGGGGAATTAGTAACATTTATTATGCTGGGCTTTATTTTAATTAGCCTTCAAAATATTCATTCTACATTAAAGGATATACTGAAAGTTAATAAAGAGAAAATTGACTAACGGGTGCTTTACTTCAACGAGGGAGTTGCTTCGGCAGCTCTTTTTCATATGAAGCTAACGGGGTAGGTTAGTTCCAAAAGAATAATAAAGTAACCTCAGTGTTTATAGACTAATACTATGGTGGTTAAATAAAAAAGCAATATTATTCGGACAAATTACGGTCTCCATTCTAAACTGCCGAGAACTGCCATTATGTACTAATGATGTATAAGGTATTCATTCCCTTCAATAATTGATTTCTCTATGTAAGGTAGATTAAACTTTTAAGTATGGGATATAAAGTTTATTATTAAGATAATGCCTAGTAAAAGCTAGCCTCTTAAAAATTATAGTTTTTTAATAGGAATCCCGATCACAAGGCAAGGTGTGTGAAACAGATGGAAATTAACGATACAGATAAAAAAATCTTAGAGATATTAATGCAAAATGGTCGAACTTCGTATTCGGATATAGGAAAAGAACTAAATCTATCACGCAATGTTGTACGTGATCGTGTGCAGCAACTAATGGAAAAAGGTGTTATTGAAAAAATCAGCGCTGTTGTCAACGCTGAAGCTGTAGGAAAAAAAGTATCAGCCTTTTTTGAAGTGGATTGCGAACCTGCCGACTTAGTGAAAGTTGCAGAAAAACTAGCTAAAAATCCAAGTGTTGCAAGCTGTTACCAAATGACAGGACCTAGTACTTTACATATGCACGTTTTAGTTGAGGACTTTTCTTCCTTGGAATTCTTTATCAATAATGAACTATACGGGATAGAAGGTATTTCTCGAGTCGAAAGTCATATTTTACTACGTCGTTTCAAAAGCAGATCAGGATTAAAACTATAATAAACTCCTCTTATAATCGGGGAGTTTATTTTTTTTGAGTAATTTTATTGAAAATTAAAAACTTTTGTAAAAATATGTTTTGTTTTTCCGAAAAATAGTATATAGTTATTTTGAAATCGTGCAATTGTTAATTAATAATTGAATTTTAATTAACAAACGTTAGAAAATAACATTTTTTTCGTTCGTTTTGTAATTATACTACTTAAAAATGAGTGCGTATTACGTTTAAAGGGAGGGGTATTATAATGGCTTTACAGTTAGATCCACATTATTCACCTTATACATCACAACGAAATGTAGTATATGCCAAGAATGGAATGGTCGCTACGTCTCAGCCTTTAGCTGCACAAGCAGGGTTAGATATTTTGAAAAAAGGCGGAAATGCGATTGATGCAGCCATTGCAACAGCTGCTTGTTTGACAGTAGTAGAGCCTACCTCAAACGGAATTGGGGGGGACGCTTTTGCGCTTGTTTGGACTAAAGGACAATTACACGGACTAAATGCAAGCGGTCCAGCACCTATGAATATCTCTATCGAGAAGGTAAAAGAAAATGGACACGAAAGTATGCCAAAGTACGGCTGGCTGCCGGTAACTGTACCAGGTGCTCCGGCAGCTTGGGTAGAATTATCAAAACGTTTTGGCCGACTACCGCTACTAGAAGTTATGAAGCCAGCAATTGAATATGCCGCAAACGGATTTCCTGTTTCACCTACGCTAGGTCGATTTTGGAAAAAGGCATTTGAACAATACAAACGGGAATGTACAGGAGCAGAGTTCGAAGCTTGGTTTGAGACATTTGCTCCTAAGGAACGAGCACCTGAAGTCGGAGAAATATGGTCGTCTCTTGACCACGCTGACACACTAGAAGAAATCGCAAGAACAAACGGAGAAAGCTTTTACAAAGGGGCACTTGCAGAAAAAATTGCAGCAGCTTCTGCGACTTATGGGGGCTATTTAACAAAAGATGATTTAGGAAACTTTAAACCAGAGTGGGTTGATCCCATTAAGGTAAACTATCGCGGTTATGATGTTTGGGAAATCCCACCAAATGGACAAGGTATCGTAGCTCTTATGGCACTAAACATACTAAAAGGATTTGATTTTACAGCAAAAGAAGAAACAAACACATACCACAAACAAATCGAAGCAATGAAACTTGCTTATACTTGCGGCAAGCAATACATTACAGACCCTAAGCATATGGGTGTAACTGCAGAAGAGCTATTAAGTACTTCGTATGGCCAGCAGCGTCAAGCACAGATTGGAAGTGAAGCATGCATGCCAGCTCCAGGTGTACCGCCACGTGGAGGAACGGTATACCTTGCAACAGCAGACGGAGAGGGCAACATGGTATCGTTTATCCAAAGTAATTACATGGGCTTCGGTTCTGCGGTTGTAGTACCAGGAACAGGAATTGCCTTACAAAACCGAGGACATGATTTCAGCCTTGATCCTACTCATTATAATTGCCTTAAGGGCGGTAAGAAAACGTACCATACGATTATTCCAGGTTTTTTAACGAAGGATAATCAACCTGTGGGGCCATTCGGTGTAATGGGGGGATATATGCAGCCGCAAGGGCATGTTCAAGTTATTATGAATACAATAGATTTTCACCTACATCCTCAAGCAGCTTTAGATGCACCAAGATGGCAGTGGAAGAACGAAAAAACAGTAGAAATAGAAAAAACATTCCCATCCCACATTGCAGAAGAATTAGTACGAAAAGGACATGATATTAAAGTGGCGGTAGACTCAGGTTCGTTTGGACGAGGTCAAATTATATGGCGAAATCCTGAAACAGGTGTACTAATTGGTGGCACAGAATCAAGGACAGATGGGGCAATTGCCAGTTGGTAATCCACAGTAAAGGTGCTTCTTGGAGTGATGGCATTTCAATCATTCTATGAATCTTATTTTCAAATAGGAACAGGACACATTCTATTCTTAGGAATAGGCAGTTATTTATTAATGAAAAAAGTGAAAGTACACCCTGGATTAGTAGTATTTGCTTCACTCATATACGGTGCAATCAATTTGTAGTGTAAACACTAGGTAGAGTCTCTATTTAGAGGCTCTACAGATTACACAATAGGGTGTGTTCATAAACCCAACTACTTAATTAACAGATGAGCATTACACTTTATATTTTGAATTTTCAAAAATTAAAGCGCTTTCTTCCCTATATTGATCTTAATTAAAATTAATAGAGTTTAGATGCTTCCTTTACTAAGTTGATTCATGTATTGAACCTATATCATTTTATTATCAAAAAAGGATGTGTTTTCTGTTATGAAATTAAAATGGGTTGTTCTAGCTTTTTTGTCCGTTCTTTACTTGATTAACTTTACAGATAAGGCGATTATAGGGTACGCAGCTATTCCTATTATGGAAGATTTGGATCTTAACTATAGTCAATGGGGTATAGTTGGAAGCAGCTTCTTTTGGTTCTTTTCAATTATGTCTATAGTTGGAGCTGCATTGTCAGATCGAATTGGAACGGGTAAAATGCTCGCTTTCATGGCTATTGGTTTGACAATAGTGCAGTTTGGAGCATTGACAATTTACGGATTACCAATGCTAATTTTGTGTCGTGTCCTGCTAGGTGCTATTGAAGGACCGTTTCATGCAACTGCTATTAGCCATATAAGCAAACATTTCGCTCCTGAACAGCGAGGGCTTGCGATTTCCATTATGAATACAGGTAGCATGATTGCTAAATTTATGGTTCCTCTTCTCATTTACATGATTGGAATTTATGGTTGGCGAATGGTATTGGTTTTTTTAGGAGTATTAAGTATGGTTTGGGCAGTGCTGTGGCTAATGACTTTGAAAGGGGAAAATGAGAGAAATATAGTGAAAAGTGAATCTACCTTAGTTTCCGAGAAAGTAAAATGGTCAGAGATATATCCACTTTTTCTATCTTCTACTTTTATCTTTACTTGCCTTGCTCTTTTCATGGCTTACTGGATTCTTACATGGTCGTTTATATGGATGCCGACCTACCTTGTTAAAATTATCCATTTAACACAAACTCAGATGGGCTATGCTGTAATGTTCATAGGCCTTGGTTCTGCTCTTGGTGGTATACTTATCTCATTTATATCAGATCGGTTACTTAAAAAAACAAAAAATCTTCGACAATCCCGTGTGCTTGTTGCTGGACCATCTCTAATATTAGCAGCTGTATGTTTTTATTCTACAACAGTTGTCCAAAGTACAATTGGAGCAATTATTGCCTTATTTTTGGGAATGGCGTTTGTAAATGGTATGTTTCCACTTGCACCCCAGATTGTGAATCACTTACTTCCTGAACGAAGAGGATTAATGTCAGGTGTTTTGCTAGGGATTGCAAACTTGTCAGGAATTATTGGTCCAGCTGTAATTGGTTTTGTTGTCCAATCTGCAGGAGATAACATTAGGGTCGGTTTTAATTACTCTGTTCTATTGACTGCCACTTTATTATTAATTGCCAGTCTTATTTTCTGCATTTTTACTAAACCTGATAATCATACGAAAAAATCATCGTTATCTTCTAAGGTTATAAATTTATAGAAAATTAACAGATAGGAAAACTAACCACCGACCTCTCCGTATACCGTGTGTACCATCCGGTATAACGCTGGTTCAATTAAGTTAAATTCAGAATTGAAAAAGCCGAAGCACTGAATAAAAAAGAGCATGGTTTGCAAATGAAATTAGTAAGTGAATTAGAACGTTAAAAGCCTACATCCCGTTTTTAAGGATGTAGGCTTTTATTGAATTAATATTAGTTCTTTATTTTAAATGTATTTGTACATTATAATTCTAACACAACTACACAATTGTACAATTACACAAATTCATATTTTCTTCTTTATATTATAGATAATCATTCTTGTTCCACCTGTTTTTTCACTTATATTTTTCACTTGTTGCTTTGAAATAAAGTTTGATCAATAACACCTCATAAGCCGGCATTTTACGATAAATAAAAAGAATCCATTTTGAAAAAAGATTGATCAAAATGGATTCTTATCCAGCAGATTTAAGTTTCGGTTTTATAAAAAAGTTTAATTATTTTCTATCTGTCTGCTCTACAATCGTGCCATATTTGTTGAAAACATTGCAAAGCAAGCCCCTTAGAATGTTGATTCTTCACTCCCACCAATGCTTCATTTCACTGAATCTAACGTCCCATAGTTTAGCGTTCCCGGAAACGATAATCGTAATTTCGTTTTCTTTATAATAAAATGGTATCTCTACAAATTCTGCGCCTTTATTATATTGTTCATTGAACTGAGCTCTTACTTTTCCATCTGCCAGTATAGTGACTTCTCCCTTGAAATCACCATTGTCTGGAATGCCATAATAAGAATAGAGTATGACATCTTTCTTGTTCCCCAAGATGTAAGTGTATGATTTGCTTTTATCCCCTTCACTGTTATACACATTCATTTTTGGTTCTATTTTCTTGCCTGCTACGGTGATACTTGGAAGATTTTCAGTCATAGGCATGGTTCCATTCATTTCTTTCACATCGTGTAATGCTTGAATCGGGCTTTCTCTTGTCGCTACAACATAATTGATAGTTTCCGAGACCACGATTACCCCAACTAGAAGAACACCAATAGATAGAGCCGAAGCAATAAGCTTTTTATAAGAAATTTTTGAAGAAAATCCAACTCTATAGGCGATAAAACCTATCGTTGCACCTAATGTATTGGATATAACATCATCTACATCAAAGCTGCCAAGATAAGTTAAAGCCTGCAGCGATTCCAAAACGAGAATCGTTAAGACAAACAAGGATATGAACTTCCCAAAACTGGAACGATACAACAGAGGAATTACTACTCCAAAAGGGATAAAAGCAGCAATGTTTCCAAAGTTATATAACCACGAAAAAGTTGGTTTTGGAAATTGAAGCGGAACTCCTTCTGGAACAAGCATAAATACATATTCATAATCGCCGGTTGCATGATCTAATCTATTAAAAGCAAAGAACATAAAATATAAAATTAAAATTGTATATAAAATGGTTCCTACAATGATAAATTTCCGTAATTTCGCTTCCATAATCTCTCCTTAATTTCGACATATCATTTACAATAAATCTTATCCTACTAAAATATCAGCTCAAAAAAAACGGGAATATGATAATTCCTGTTCGTTTTTTGTAAACGGTTAAACTTTGTTCAAAACGGTACGACTTTCTTATAAACAATACATCTTATTTCAAACCAACAATAATTGCTAAGAGGTTATTTTTGATTTATTCATGAAATATATATTTGAGAAAAATAAAATTAAAGGCTATGCAAACATTCATCCTATAATAAAGAAGGATGAATGTTTGCTTACTATAAACAATATCTTCACTTAGTATACAACTTTTTTGTCTAGTACATAACTTTATTGTAAAGTATACAATTTTTTGTAATTTAACAGGATCTTTAATCAAACAGTATTTTAAATAATCGAACTTTGTTTTAAATGATCAATCTTTTTTATAAAACTACATCACTGACTCATTTTCATTGAGCAAACGGATTATTTCATTGGAACTATCAGATTAATTATTTGAATAGTCTGAAAATTTTTGATATAATAGAAAAAAGGTCAAGGAGTTGGTTTCCTATGGAAAATAATTTGGCTAATACACCACTACAACCTGAAATAAACGTCAAGGATTCTGAATTTGCTGAAATGGTGATAAACAAAGCCCTTCTTAACTTCCGAAAAGAGCAAATCCGAAAAGAGATTGACCAGTCATTACAGGATAAAAACAAAGAAGAATTCCTACGATTAACAGAGGAATTGAAAAACATTTCTTAAAATGTTGTTTATAAAATGAACTTAACATATTTGTAACTTTAAGAAGTACGCCAAAACGCCAATCCCATTTCTATAAGGGATTGGCGTTTATTTGATTTTTATCGATTAAGCACGATATTATAAATAAGTTATTATTTGTTCCAAAACTCTGTTCATTATTCTGTGTTCAATAACCTACCTGTTTTTATCTTATGTTACAATAAATATAAAGGAAAAATAAGAAAGAGTGATTTGAGTGTTAATTGGATATGCACGTGTGTCGACGGGATTACAAAATTTAGATTTACAGATGGACGCTCTTACGCAATATGGCTGTTCCAAAATTTTTCACGATAAAATGAGTGGGGCAAAAAGACAGCGTCCTGGTTTAGAGGAAGCACTTCAGTATGCACGTGAAGGCGATACGATTGTTGTTTGGCGATTGGATCGATTAGGACGCAATATGCAAGATTTAATTCAAATTGTGAATAGCTTAAATGAACGTGGTGTGGGCTTCCACAGTCTACAAGAAAATTTAACAATGGACAAAAGTAATGCCACAGGCCAATTGATGTTTCATCTATTTGCGGCATTTGCGGAATTTGAACGTAATTTAATTGAGGAACGTTCGGCTGCCGGACGAGCTGCAGCTAGAGCACGTGGTCGTCTTGGGGGGCGTCCTGAAAAATTTGGACCGAAAGATATTGAAATGATGAAGTCACTAATTGAAAATGGTACACCGATTAAAGACGTCGCAGAAAAATGGGGTGTATCTCGAACAACGATTTATCGGTATTTAGAAAAACAGTAAAAATAAGAAACCCAGCTAATCTCTTATGAAGGTAGTTGGGTTTTAAAGCTGCATGGGTAAAATAGCACTTAAAATAAGTGCAAATTATCGCCTAAAGTGACATGCGGGCATACCCTATTTTTTTACCTTTTCCCATAACCAACTCTTCCTTTCAATCTATTTATCTAATTCATTTATTATACAACTTAAATTTTACAAACAAAATCCACTTAAAATAGCATTTTTAATTGTCTACTATGAGTGTACTCTAAATTTACAAATGTTCATTTGAAATAAGGATAAGGTTGTAACTTTGATTTAAATGGATTTCGAAAACGTTCCTATTGGGTGTACTCTATTGGAACGGATTTTTGAGAGTTTTTTTTTCAATAGAAGACTCGATAAGATAAAAGCACTGAACTTAGGTAATTTGGACAAGCATGTATTTTTTCATCCCATATATATAGTAGAAAAAGGAGTGTTGTATATATGGGATGGTATAACAAAAGCTACAATCAGCGTCCTCCACAGCTTCCAATCCCACCAGATCCACCAGAACCACCAGAACCACCAGAACCACCATCAGTATCAGTCTAAGCTGAAATTGGGGTACAGACATCAAAACGAAAACCTGCTTAGCTTGTAATGGGCTGGGCTTTTTTACTTTTTACGGTATGGCGGAAACTATCAGAACCTTGTTATTGAAAAGAAAAGAATGGAAATTAATACAAATAAAAAAACTCCCCGCAGGGAGCTTTCTAATACCAAAACAAAATCCAATCTTTCCTAATCCACGTTTTCCTTCCATCTCTAAACCTTACTATGTAATATTGATCATTTCCGATACCAACGATTATCCCTACTATGAAACTGTTCCATCTTTTCTTTGCCTTGCCTACATAAACTTTCATATTTAACATTTGAATTCCCCCTCTTACTTAATCAAGTGGAGTATATTCTATTAAAATAAACCGTTTAAACCCTCTAGCCATTCAAAATAAAAAAACTCCCCTTATTCATTCACAGGATTTCATAACCCTTGAAAATATATTAACAGTTAAAAGCAATGAGTTCAGATCATTTTGGCTTCGTGGAGGCATAGTTAAATAAAGGAGTAATAGAAAAATCCATATTCTACTAAGTGAGTATTCGAGAGCTATAGCTATCATACCGAGGGAGTTCAACAAACGTAGTGACTAGAACTGTTAAAACGATGAAGATGACGCAACCAAAAGATGTTTGAATCTAATAAGCTATAGTCATTTTTAATCATTTTAATAATCAGTTTATTCTGATATTATAAAAGGGATAAAGATTGGAGGAGGAAATAACATAAAAAGCTTATTTTCAATCTTAAGTACCTTTGTGTTAGTTCTGGTAGGTGGAATGGTATTAGGTACTTCTTCTGCTCAAGCAAGTGTTCCTCAGTATTCTTTTCAAACAGAAGATGGAAAATGGGATGGTGAAATTGGAAATCCTAACAATGGTAGTGACTTAGAGGTAGAACTAGTTTCCCCAATCTATTTAAAGACTTCTTCTGGAAGTAAGTTATTGACTAATTATAGTAACGTATGGTCTCGTCTCTGCAATGCTAGTACTGGAAAGTGCACAGGCTATCATAGCTTAGCAGGTGGAAAGACATTATTCACAGGTATGAAAATAGGTAAATTTTATGTTGATGTGAAAGATGGATACTCTTCTGGCAAAGTATATGGAAAACTACAAATTGTTTTCAAATAACTTGTATTACTTGCTACCCACTCTTAATGGGTAGCTTTTTATATGAAAAGTTTCTAAAAAAAAATTAATATCTAAATATTTTTGTATAATTTATTAAAATTGAGCTTTACTACTGCCCTTTTTTCCAGAAAAGAAGTGAAGTTAACTGAATTGACTAGTACGTTCACAAACGCTACACGAGCCATAATACAACAAGATACAGTAAATGGTGTTTGTGTAGACATGAAATAAAGTTTGATACTTTGTTAATGAACTAACGGGGCAGGTTAGTTGCATAAGAGGTACATATTACCTTCTGTGGATGTAATAATTAATGTTAGAATTTTCATGAGAAAGCGTAAATAAAATGGTCTTCGGGGGCAAATATATGAATTCTTTTTTTAAAAAAATTATGAGCTTGTTCTTTGAAAAAGCTGAACGTAGAGTTAAACCTCTTATGTATGCACAATTAACTGTATTTGTTGGTGTAGTATTTGCTTGGTTTTTAGTGAGGAATAATATTGATAATTATTGGAGCTATTCTGCAATTATGTACCTTATGCTTGGAACAGGAATCCTATTAATTGGCATAGAAAATTTTATAGTTAGAGAAAAAAAGCGTAAGGACTACTTAATTTGGTTTATTAGTGCATTACTCTTTTATTGGATAGCTATTGACTATTATTTCTTCAACTTACAGGTGCGTTAGCTGAAGATCAGAGCTGTCTTTAAGGCAGCTCATTTTCTTACGGAACTAACGGGGCAGGATAGTTCAACAAGGGGATGGATTGTTAAAGAAGATGGTAAATGAACTTAATCGAGCAAGTTAATTTAATAGATTTAAATCGGTTGTTTGATAAAATTACAGAAAATTAAAAAAAGTTCAGGGTGATGTAAAATGAATATTAAAGGATTTTCGATGTCTACTAATAAACAGTATTTAGATGTAGATTTAATACATAATTTTTTGAATCAAGAAGCTTACTGGTCAAAGGGGATACCAAAGGAAACAGTAATAAAGTCAATTGAAAATACGACATTATGTTTTGGGGTTTATAAAGGTGAAATAGGAAATGAAGGTATTGAACAAGTTGGTTTTGCAAGGGTAATAACAGATTTAGCAACATTTGCGTACCTTTGCGATGTGTTTATATTACCAGACTATCGTAAATTGGGATTATCAAAATGGTTAATGGATGTTATCACCAACCATTCCGAACTACAAGAGGTTCGTAGGTTTATGTTAGCTACCAATGATGCACATGCATTATATAAAAAATACGGTTTTAATCAGATTGATAATCCAGAACGATTTATGCAAAAAGTCCGTAAATCCCCATATCAACAATAAGACTATTTCAACAACAGGTGCGAAAGGGATTAGACCCTACATAATCGTGCACAGAATGTCGGATGATTCGTTTCAACTCCTGCTATTCTATTGATATAAGGAGGTCATTGAATGGATTTGCTCAAAAATATGAATGATGCCATTAAATTCATTGAAGAAAATCTTACGAACGAAATCGACTTTAAAGAAGTTGCAAGGCTAGCTTATTGCTCGGAATATCATTTTAAAAGGATGTTTTCGTACCTTGCAGGTATTTCACTATCCGAGTATATCCGCCGAAGACGACTTACGCTTGCAGCGTTTGAGCTTAAAGATAACAACATAAAGGTCATTGATATAGCGATAATGTACGGGTACAGCTCACCAGACTCTTTTGCAAGAGCGTTTCAACATTTGCATGGCATCACACCATCAGAAGCGAGAAGTAATGGCCATTCACTTAAAGCCTATCCACCGATGTCCTTCCAATTATCCATTAAAGGAGGCAGTGAAATGAACTATCGAATTGAAGAAAAAGAGGCATTTCACATAATTGGAATTAAAAAAAGAGTTCCAATCATTTTTAACGGGGTTAATCCAGAGATCGCATCTATGTGGGAAAGTTTAGACGAGAAAACGATAAATGAACTTAAAAACCTATCGAATGTCGAGCCATTAGGACTGCTTAGTGCATCTGCGAACTTTTCCGAAGGAAGGTTGGATGAAAAAGGGGAGCTTGATCATTATATCGGCGCAGCAACAACGAGGGAGTGTCCAGATAACTTAACACAGCTTGAAGTTGATGCATCTACATGGGCGGTATTCGAAGCAGTCGGCCCCTTTCCTGAAACACTGCAAAATGTATGGGGACGTATTTATTCTGAATGGTTCCCATCCTCTAACTATGAACAAATAGATGGGCCGGAAATCCTTTGGAATGAAATTAAAGATGTAACCTCACCAACATTTAGAAGTGAAATATGGATCCCCGTTATGAAAAAGTAAGGATGGACGAAAGATTTAGTCGAAGAGCTGTCCTAAGGCAGCTTTTTCTTATGGAACAAACAGGGCAGGATAATGGAATAAGTGCCAGGTGATATTTGCCATAACGAGCTATAATGATGGTTAGAAAGTGCTTATATAAGGAGATTGAGAAATGCCTGTTATTGAGTATCAGCAATTTATTAAAGCACCAGTTGAATTATGTTTTGACCTTGCGAGGAGCGTGGATATCCATACCAAAACGACAGCGAAAACAAAGGAAATTGCTGTTGATGGTGTGACAGAAGGGCTATTAGAGGAGGGAGATACTGTAACTTGGGAAGCCATTCACTTTGGTATTAAGCAAAGGCTGAAAGCCCAAGTGACATTCATGGAAAAACCAAATAAGTTTGTAGATGTTATGGTGAAGGGAGCCTTCCATTCCTTCGTACACACACATCAGTTTATAGAAGAACCAGGTGGAACTATAATGATAGATAAATTTCAATATAAGTCACCGTTCGGTCCAATTGGAGTTTTAGCTGATAAGTTGTTTTTAGAGAAGTATATGAGAGAATTTATCGTTTCTCGTGCAAAGGCACTGAAAAAGATTGCCGAGAATATGCTCTAACCTTGTTTAACTAACAGGTTGTTGTTGTTGTTGCCTTTTTTTGTTCCAGAAGAGTGGACTTGTTATTATAAAAATGCTTTTAAATTATACAAAAACGACTTGATGGATTAGGAGTAATGGTTGATTAATAGCTGTACTCGTTTTAAAATTACCAGCTCTTAATGAACTAACTGGTGCTTTAGTTCATTAAGAAGAAGAAAAAAAAGTCGATTCCTTAACGTCTTTTACGAACTTTTTTGATTGTTACTTCTTTAAAATAAACTCTGTTAAACAATGCTTTTGATTTTTCTTCTTCAACTAACGAAAAAACGCTAGTTCACATAATCACGCTTATAGGCATGAAAAAAGGATCTTCGATTAAAGATCCTTTTTGCTGCTTGTGAACTAAACTTCCCTGTTAGTCTAAACTCAGATATTTAGTGACGGCCGGTAATCGCATTTTGGGTACCCCAACCATCTGATGAATAAATCCACACTTCGGCCGAAGCTTTATACGGGTCTTTATCCCATAATTGAGGGGTATAACAAGAGGTTTGACCTTTCATTACCATCCCGTTTCCACCGGAAGAAGCACAATCAGTAAATGTTCTCCGAGTAGTGCCATTGGTGTAACTATTTACGATTGCTTTGGCATAATAATTGTACGGAGCAGCAGAATAAAACTTTACATAACCCCAAGCCGTATGACAATAGGCACTTCCTTTTAGCTGTACATATCCAATTTTCACGCCGGTTCTACTATAGATATATTTTGTTTCATAGGTGATTGGACTTTTATCTGCACAACCTGTTGAGTAAGGGTTTGAATAATCATAAGATAGGGCAGATGCTTTATTTATTGGTGTAATTGCAAATATCATTGAAAAGCATAAAACAAACAGTAATAGCCATTTCTTTATAATCCCTTGAGATAATGTCATTTTTTTCTTCTCCTTTAAAATAAGTTTTTAATACCAACTAGTCGGTATTAATCAATTTATTATATGATGAAGAATTTGTTGCGATTAATAAAATATTCAGATTTATTTTAAAAAGGGGGTTGCTATGTTAAATCATCATCAGAAACAATAAAAAAAGAAGCTTCGAAGAGCTTCTTTTTTTATCGACCTAATAGTCGATTCCTTAACATAGGGGTAGCATCAGGAAAATGCGTATTTACAACGATAAGCATTCTGATACAAGTCATATGGACATTATGAACTCTATTTTGTAGGTGATTGGATTGTGTCTAAAAAGGCTCTAAACTATTGAGATTGTGAAAGAATGTACTTAAACTAACGGGGCAGGATAGTTGCATAAGAGGTATTTTCAAATCGGTAAAAATATTACTTTATAGATAATTAAGTAGTTTAGTTTTGTTTTAGAAATGCAGTACCCTCTTGTGATGGGAGGTTATTAAAGTTGTCTACTTTAAACAATATTTTAGGAATAAAGCTATTTATTATCGGAAAAAGAATCATATATCTTAGTACCAATTCATAAAAAATTAAAATTTAATTCATCTAAGTGTATACATCTAATATCACTCATTCGTTGTATAAGTATAGGGGAGACAAAAGATGAAAAAAGAAAATGTATTAACCTCCTTTCTTATCAATTTAGGAGAGGAAGTGTTCAAGCTATTACTAGCGAGAGGAGCAAAAAAAGAAGATGCAGAAGATATAATTCAAAACACCTACTACAAAATTTACACGCTATTGGATAAATTAACAGAGAGCAATATACGTCCTTGGTTTTTTAGAGTATCACTTAATCAATATATTGATTTGAAAAGGAAAAAGGAGCAGCAGAACATTTACTTAACTGAGGAAATTTATTCAAAGCTAACACATATCGATTGCGATTTTGATACGGTTTTAAATAAAGATGAGATTTTTTATTTATTAAAAGACATAAAAAAAGAATACAAAGAAATTTTCTTTTTAAAGTATTACTATGATTTTTCATATGAAGAAATTGCAACTATTTTGGATATTCAAGTAGACAGTGTAAAGCAAAAATTATATCGTGCACGTAAATTTATTCACTCAAAAATAGGAGGACCATATTGATGGAATCTTCGTTAAATGATGCTTTAAAAAAGGCTAAACGAAAACATCTACTAAAAATTATCATCACTTCAATTATTGTAGTACTAATTCTCTTACCTATCTTTTATAAAACAGGTAACTACTTTGCAGCGAAAAGCTCTACAAAGCTTCACGGAAAGCTTTTTTTACATAATGTCATTGCTGAACCTAATATTTATATCGACTCTCAAGTAACAAGTAGTTCATCGATGTTTGGGGGGAACATTATTACAAACCGTTCTAAGAATATTAATGGTTATGTAGTTCAATGGAGCACTCTTACAAGTTCATATGATTGGTTTCGAGTCAATATTGACTCGAACGAGTTAGTACCGGGATTTCATTGGTCTGATACAGAGTTCTATGAGTATGATAAACAGACAAAGAGTAAATCAGCAACATTTTATCATCCATCCATAAAAAAATACTATGATGGTGTACAAAATGAATTAGGGGAGGTTTCGGAAATGGAGAACCACGTTGCAGAAGTTGCCATTTCCTTTGATAAACCATACACGTTACAGGAAATACAAGCAAAAATCCCTGATAATTTAAACATTGTATGGTTGTATATGGCTTCTCCAATTAGTGATGAAAGCAAGGGGCCAGCTGGTATGCCAGTTTATGGGTTTGAACTTTCCGACAACCCTAAAGAATCATATTCAAGCTTTGTCGATGGTCTTAAAGAGTATGATTCAGATTGGGATGATGAAACAATTCAAGAATTTTTAAAGGTAAATAAAAATAAGCAGTTCGGTGAAGTGAAAATTTTAGGGGTAATGCTCACTGGAAAAACAAACAATTTCAAAGCCTTAGAGAATCAAGATTTTATCCGCGGTGCTTCAGTAGGTGCCACTGCACAAGTCGTTCCTTATATTAAACCTGAAAAATAAATATGCAAGAGACCCAATAAAAATTATGTTCTTAATTAACTAAATGGAGAAAGTTTAAGCTTAAGACTGCCAATTAGCAGTCTTTTTTGTTATGAAGCTAACGGTAAAGTGTTCTTGTAAAGAGTGCTAATGAGATTTAATCTATTTTAATACATAGAAACCACAGTTTGTGAATAAATGTACTTAAACTAACGGGTGCGTTAGTTCATTAAGAAGAAGTAAAAAAAGTCGATTCCTTAACGTTGAACTAACGGGTGCGATTCTTCATTAAGAAGGATTGCTTTTTCTTATGCAGCTAAAGGATCAGGTTAGTAAAATAAGGTTTTTGGAACTTTTTAAAGTAATATCCTCTAAAAATAAGGGGGAGGGCGATAAAATGTGGTGTGTTTTTATTGGTATAACACTTCTTCTTTTGGTAATTGCAGGATGTCAATCAAATAATATTGAGGAAGTAGAACTTATTTATCGTTTAAAGTTATTCCCCCATGGCAAAAATGTTTTAAAAAAGAGGTGATTTATTATAGCTACTATTAAAGTTAATGATAATGGTTCACTACGTGTATCAGGGAATGTAGAGCTAGTCGATGGTGAAGGGAATAAAATTGAAACAAAAGAAGCCTTTTCCCTATGCAGATGTGGACTTTCCGATAATAAACCTTTTTGTGACGGATCCCACAAAAGTAATTTCGAAAGCGTAGTTAGGGCTGAATAAAGCTAGTGGGACAGAAGCTTTAGGGCACCCTTTTGGGAAATCGAACCCCAAAAAGCCGCCCGATTCATTTTTCTTTTACGAAAGAGTATGTTGTTGAACTATCGGGTGCGTTAGTTGAGAACCGGGGCTGCCATTTGGTGGCCTTTTTGCTTAATGAACTAAAGGGGCAGATTAGTTCAATAACAAACGTATTATAAAAGTTTGGAAATGAGAAATACGGGAAGTGAAATTGAACTTGAACTTGAATTTACTAAAGTTTCAGCACTAGATGTGTAATAATAGATTATTTGTCTAAATTGGAATCAAATTAACCAATTCCAATATACATTTCCGTTTAGGAAAATGTAACTTCATTGAAGAATTATTGGACAATCCATTTTAATAAACTTATAGATAATCATTTTATATACTCTATATAGTTATTGCAATAATAGGAAGTTTTCCATCAAAGAAGTTTTTATTTAGAATTTCATATACTCGATGTAATTCACTTGTGATTGTTTGCATCATTTATCCTCCTGCGTTCCCTTTTTAATCGTCTTTAAAACAAAGTCAATTGTTCTGGCTCTAACAAAGGCTCCTTCATTCTTATAGAACTTAGTGGGACTAGAGTTCCGTTCATTAATTCTGCGCTGCGCTTCTCTATTTTCACAGACTTAATGATCGCTGTCCGTCCACCAAATACAATGACATCGCCATTCTGATAAGGATAGTCCATACTTCTTTCAACAATTCGCCAAGCAATTGCATAGAGATTCCATTCGTGAAGTTGAGCCCCATCTAAAACATAAAACTTTAAGACATGCAAAATTGTAGAAGGATTATTTGTATAGATAGTCATTCTTGTTACACCTGTTTTTTTACTTATGTTTTTCACTGATTTATTTTCATTGAGTAAACGGATTATTACATCTCCTTTTTAAAATGAAGTTAAATATTTAAAAACTTATGCAAAATATAATGTGTTTTACCTGGAATTTATGCAATTTGCTATGTTCTTCGATTCAATTATTTCTTACTATTAATAACATAAACAGAATTTTCACGATAATTAAGTTGGCAACCTAGGATTAAAGCAACATGCACTGTATGAATTTCTATTAAACATTTTACTAGTATCTTTTTCGAAGAGTACTAGTAGGTCCAGGCGCCTTGCGCTTTTTTAACATTTGGAAGTTTATCAACAGGCGGAATTAGATGATGTCACGACTGTCCAGGCGGCGAACCGTCTTTGCGAAAAGCGCATGGAAGACCGCAAAAAACAAAATAGCTTTTTCACTCACACAACGCGTCGCACAACAGTCGATAATATTTTTGCCATTGGCGACATTGTTGATGGGAGTTAGGAAAGAATTAAAGGATTTAGAGGAGAAAGGATATATTACTATTGGGAAAGGGAGATCTGGTTGTTCAATAACCCAAAAAGGTTTGAGTATAACTTAAATTTAAAGGGATAAATAGGGTTAATACCCCATTTATCCCTTTTCTTTTTTGACTTTTCTTCAATATTAACGTGATTTAAGACTTGGCACAGTTTTTGCAACTACTATAAGAAACATAAAATTTATAAAAGTTTGGGGGGTTTTTTTGAACACTCACGTCATGTGAGCAACGCTGTAACCCTCGCTATCCATGGCTCCCCTCCATAGGAAGTTGGAGCCTCTGAGAAGGAACCGCTTTTTGGTTTCGCAGGAAAAAGCGAAATTGCCTTAGGAGCTGGCTCGTGCAGCTGTAAAGCAGTTTGGGGAAACGATAAAATAAACTTTCTAGTAAATCCTATAGTATATAAGGGTTAGGGAAGGTTGGCTATAAGGTCGCAGAACGTCTATTAGAAGAGGGTGCGACAATTTATGTAAACGATATAAACAAACAGTCACTAAAGATTATATTTGAAAAAGCTGAAACTTTGCCAGGGAAAGTGGAAATTGTTAAAGGTGCTGAAATTTATAGTATAGATGCTGATGTATTTGTACCTTGTGCATTAGGAGGAATAATAAATGACGAACAATTGAAAAGTTGCGAGTAAAGGCAGTCGTAGGTTCCGCAAATAATCAATTGTTAAAAGAGTACCATGGAGAAATTCTTCAAGATAAAGGTATTCTTTATGCCCCTGACTATATAGCAAACTGCGGTGGCTTAATTCAAGTAGCAGATGAACTCTATGGTCCTAATAAAGAACAAGTACTACAAAAAACAAGAGCAATTTATGATTCATTGCTAAAAATTTATGATACATCACAGAAGAGAAATATAACAACAACTGAAGCTGCAAACGGGTTTTGTGAAGCACGCTTAAGATCAAGGAAAAATAATAATAGTTTTTTCTTACACAACAAGAGGCCTAAATGGCAAGTAAACTAGCATATAGTCAATATTTTAATTTTAAACGTGGGGTGATTAGATGAATTATGAAACTCAATATCCAATTCAGCAGATTCTTGATAAAGAGGGCAATATGGTAGATGAGTATTATAAAGACGAAATATCAAAAGATTTAGTACAAACATTCTATCAACATTTAATAAAGGTAAGAAACTTTGATAGAAAAGCTAAAAACTTACAACGTCAAGGGCGTTTAGGAACATATGCCTTATTTGAAGGACAGGAAGCAGCACAAGTTGGAAGTGCATTAGCACTAGATAAGAATGATTGGATGTTTCCCACTTATCGCGACCATGGTGCAAGTATTACATTTGGTCATTCCCTTACTACGACACTTTCTTATTGGAACGGACGCTTTGAAGGTGGCGTTCCCCCTGAAGGGAAACGAATTGTTCCGCCTTCAGTTCCAATTGCAACGCAGATACCATTAGCTGCAGGGGCTGCATTAGCTGAAAGACGTAAAGGTACTACTCAAGCTGTAATCTCTTATTTTGGAGATGGAGCTACTTCAGAAGGAGATTTCCATGAGGGATTAAACTTTGCAAGCGTGTTTAAAGCACCAGTAGTGTTTTTTAATCAAAACAACAGTTATGCAATTTCTGTACCAATTTGGAAACAAATGAACTCGAAGACTATTGCTCAAAAATCAGTGGCTTATGATATACCTGGTGTAAGAATAGATGGGAATGATATATTCATAGTTTACTTTGAAACGAAAAAGGCGTTAGAAAGAGCTCGGAAAGGTGAAGGACCAACGCTCATTGAAGCTGTCACATGGAGATATGGAGCTCATACTACAGCGGATGATCCAACTAAATATCGTGATCAAGAAGAAAGTGAAAAGCGACGTGAGTTTGACCCAGTTACTCGTCTAGAGAAGTTTATGAAAAGCAATGGATATTGGGACAATGCTTGGGTTCAGCAAGTACAAGAACAAGCAGATGATGAGGTAAATCAAGCTGTAATGGATTTAGAAGCGATGCCAGAAGCTGATATAAACGATATTTATGATCATATCTTTGCTGAGCCAACTTGGACAATTAAAGAGCAGAAGGAAGCTTATTTCAAATATTTGCGAGGTGAAGGGTAATGACAACATTAACAAAAACTAGCCAATTAACGTTAATTCAAGCGATAACGGATGGAATGCGAATAATGCTTGAAGAACGTGAAGAGGTTCTCGTACTCGGAGAAGATATTGGTAAAAATGGAGGGGTATTCCGAGCAACTGATGGTTTACAAGAAGAGTTTGGTGAAGATCGTGTTATTGATACTCCACTAAGCGAAGCGGGTATCATCGGTTCTTCAATTGGTATGGCAATGAATGGCTTATTACCAATTGCTGAAATCCAATTCTTAGGTTTTATTTATCCTGCATATGAGCAAATTATGACTCACGCTACTCGTATGCGCTATCGCTCTAAGGGTGCTTTCACTGTTCCTCTAGTTATTCGTGCTCCATATGGTGCGGGTGTTCGTGCACCTGAAATACACTCTGATAGTGTAGAGGCGCTATTTACACATATGCCTGGAATTAAAGTTGTTTGTCCTTCTAACCCTTATGATGCAAAAGGTCTTTTAATTTCAGCTGTAGAGGATCCAGATCCTGTATTATTTTTAGAATCATTAAGGTCTTATCGTTCAGTGCGTGGGGAAGTACCTGAAGGAAAGTATACAATTGAAATTGGTAAAGGTAAAAAAGTAAGAGAAGGCGACGATGTGACACTTATTGCATGGGGAGCTATGATACCTGTAGCAATGAAAGCAGCAGAAGAAGCTGAGAAGAATAGGGTTCAATGTGATGTGATTGATTTACTTACATTATACCCAATTGATAAAAACATAATTGCTGAATCTGTTCAAAAAACAGGCCGTTGTGTAATCGTACATGAAGCTCATGCAACAGGTGGATTAGGTAACGATATTGTTTCTATTATAAATGATACATCTTTCTTATCCTTAAAAGCACCAATTAGACGTGTGACTGGTGCGGATGTACATGTTCCATTCTTTGCATTAGAGGATCATTATTTACCAACTCCAGCTCGTGTTAAGGAAGCGATTGATAAAGTCATCAATTTCTAGGAGGAGAAAAAATGGTTGAAGTAAAATTACATGATATTGGTGAAGGGATTCACGAAGGTGATATTCTTACCTATTTTGTAAAAGTAGGCGACCGTGTTACAGTTGATCAGCCACTCGTTGAAGTTCATACAGAAAAAATGGTTGCAGAACTTACATCCCCAGCTTCTGGTATTGTTAAAGAACTAATGATTGAACCAGGTACAACGATCGAAATTGGTACAACGGTTTTAACCATAGAAGCAGAAGGTAGTTCAGCTTTACAAACAAATGAAACGGAAGTAAAAGCTGAAAAATTAACTCCAAAAAATGCGGAAACCAAAATGGAAGCACCTCAGCGCGGCAAAAATAAAGGAAGAGGACTTGCAGCTCCTTATACTCGTAAAATTGCTCGTGATCATGGAGTAGATATTAACCTTATTGAAGGAACTGGTCCTGCAGGGCGCGTTACTGAAAAAGATGTGATTCGCTTTGCTCGAAATAGAGAAGAGAATGCTGCTGGTGTTGAAATAACTTCAACACCAGCAACTACTACAGCATCTCAAACAACAGAAGTAGAAACTGTTGAGCCTGATGTGATTCCGTTTAAAGGAATTCGAAAGCAAATTGCAAAGAAAATGTCACAATCTTTATATACGATTCCTCATGTTACTCATTTTGAAGAGATTGACATGACGAACTTACTTGATTATCGTAAAGAATTAAAAGCAATTGATGTTAATATTTCAGTTGTTGCATTCTTTATTAAAGCACTAGCAGTATCTCTAAAAGACTTCCCAATCTTCAATGCAAAGTTAGATGAAGAAAATGAAGTGATTCGACTTGAAAAAGTAGTTCACATGGGTTTAGCAACAGATTCAGAACAAGGGTTAATCGTACCAGTTTTACGTGATGCTCATAAAAAGTCACTTCGTCAAATTCATGCTGACATGAAAGAGCTAACGAAGAAAACGCAAGAAGGAAAACTATCTGGAAAAGAAATGTCAGGAAGCACATTTACAATTAGTAATGTAGGTCCAATGGGAAGTATTGGAGCAACTCCTATCATTAACTATCCAGAAACAGGCTTAATTGCATTCCATAAAACGAAGAAAATGCCAGTAGTAAATGAAAACGATGAAATAGTGATTCGTTCAATTATGAATATCTCAATGTCATTCGATCACCGTGTTGCAGATGGTGGAACAGCAGTAGCATTTACAAATAGATTTAAAAAATTAATAGAAGCACCAAACCTATTATTTTTGGAGCTCAACTAAATAGTTTTTTCTACTACAGCTCACAAAAATGAAATGTTGAGTATTGGAAATTTAATAATTCAATGGAAAAAGCCTCGTATAAGGATTTTCAGAAAACAGCGGAGGTGTTTTGTTAACAATTGAGTGGCATGGGTAATATCTCTTTCTTATTAGCGAACTTATTCTATCTTTATTAATTTAAAGCAAACCTTGTTTTGGAGGAAGAATTGTTGATAGTTGAAGGGGATATCTACAGGAAACGTGACTATATAGACTATGATCCATTCTTTAATTATATTATTTTTCTAGAATTAAAAGTAAATATAGAAATCAACGGAGATAATATTAAAATTTTACCAGTTATATGTAATCGTTCAAGAATCAGATATAAAGTAGGAGATAGTATTAAGTTACAAGGCCGGCTACTATTTAAAAAGATTAGTACTTCCATGGGAACAAGGTGTGTATCGCCAGTACCGGTATTTAAACTGAAAGAGTAATGGGTCAATGTAGATTATATGTAATGATAGAAAATAAAGTGTTTATTATGTGGGAATAAAGATTTTTTTAATATCTAGATATCTAACAATCTTATGTGTAGTGAAAATTAAGAGTTTCAGAGTATGTAGGAGGTAGACTTTTATGGTTGTTGGAGATTTTCCAATAGAATTAGAAACCCTTGTTGTTGGAGCTGGTCCTGGTGGATATGTTGCAGCAATACATGCGGCACGACTTGGACAAAGAGTAGCAATAGTTGATAGAGGGAATCTTGGTGGCGTTTGTTTAAATGTTGGCTGTATTCCATCTAAAGCTTTAATTTCTGCTGGACATCGTTATAATCATGCTAAACACTCTGAGGAGATGGGAATTATTGCAGAAAATGTAAGAGTTGATTTTACTAAAGTCCAAGAATGGAAAGAAAACATTGTAAAAAAGTTGACTGTCGGAGTTGATGGCTTACTAAAAGGTAATAAAGTAGAAATATTAAGTGGTGAAGCTTATTTTGTGGATAAAAATACAGTTAGTATTATGGATGAAATGAAATCTCAAACTTATAAATTTAAACATGCGATTATTGCAACTGGCTCACGTCCAATTGAAATTCCTTCTTTTAAATATACTGAACGTGTTATTGACTCAACAGGGGCATTAAATTTAAAAGAGATCCCTAAAAGATTAATTGTGATTGGCGGAGGCTATATTGGAACAGAGCTTGGTTCAGCATACGCTAACTTTGGGACGGAAGTTGTTATTCTAGAAGGTGCAGAACAGATTCTTGCTGGCTTTGAAAAGCAAATGACCCAAATTATAGAAAAACGGTTAAAGAAAAAAGGGGTATCTGTTCATACGAACGCAATGGCAAGAGGGGTTAAAGAGACAGCAGATAGTGTAAAGGTGACAGTTGAGATTAATGGAAATACTGAAACATTTGAAGCAGATTATTGTTTAGTAACTGTAGGTAGAATTCCTAATACTAATGAAATTGGCTTAGAACAAGTTGGTATTGGACTAACCGAACGTGGACTAATTAAAATTGATAAGCAATGTCGCACAACAGTCGATAATATTTTTGCCATTGGCGACATTGTTGATGGGCCGCAACTTGCACATAAAGCTTCATATGAGGGGAAGGTTGCTGCTGAAGTCATATGTGGTGAGAATTCTGAGATTGATTATTATGGAATTCCGGCAGTTTGCTTTACAGATCCGGAGCTAGCGTCTGTAGGCTATACAGAAGAAGAGGCAAAAAAAGAGGGAATAGAAGTGAACGTTAGTAAATTCCCATTCCAAGCTAACGGTCGTGCACTATCTTTAAATGATGCAGAAGGTTTTGTAAAGCTAGTAACACGAAAGGAAGATAATGTAGTTATTGGTGGTCAGATTGTTGGTCCTAATGCTTCTGACATTATATCAGAAATTAGTTTAGCTCTTGAAACTTGTACGCGTGTGGAAGATATAGCTATGACAATCCATGCACATCCTACATTAGGAGAGATAACAATGGATGCGGCTGAAACTCTAATGAGGAAGTTGTAAAAAATATATTTAAAAGGAATTGATACTATACTATATAAATTATTAACTGCCACCTGGGATGAAGAATAATGAAACAGTTCAACTTTATTGAACTAGGAATCAGTATTTGATTGTGTAATTTATTCATTGGGATATTGTGACAAACATGGAACATATTCTGTAGGAAAGATAGTAAGTTAGTCAATCTAATAGGCTAATCTGATAGTGATGTTATATTGGATTTAAATTCGATAATCCCCCCCTTAGTGTATTTTAGGGCTAGAGAATAAGCTGTCAAAAGTGTTTACAGTTATGTATATTAATAAATTATTTTGAAAGGAGGGGGGTGGAGTGAATGATCGTCCAGAAAAATATTGTAAGGAATCACTTGTAGTAAAAACTAGTCGAGTTTTTACTCAAGATACTAATAACCATAATACCTTATTTGGCGGTAAACTAATGAGCTACATTGATGATGTTGCATCAATATCAGCCGGAAAGCATTCAAGGTGTGATACAGTCACAGCATCAACTGACTCAGTTGACTTCTTACTTTCCATTGGACAATGCGATTCAGTCAGTTTAATATCATATGTTTCCTGGACAGGTAAAACATCTATGGAGATTTTTGTGAAAATAATTAAAGAGGATTTAAAAACTGGTAAGAAACAGCTTGCAGCAACATCCTTCTTAACTTTTGTAGCACTAAATACTTTGGGTAAACCACAACTTGTTCCACAAGTCATTCCAGAAACAGATGAAGAAAAAATGTTATATAGGACAGCTAAGAATAGAAGTATAGAGCGAATAAAACGAAAACAGGAGAGTAAAGCATTAGTAAAAAAAATTGGTAAATCACTTGCAAATTATGATAATAATTTATTAATTTAAAGCAAGTAGAAATTTTTCATATTTAAGGTTCAACGTCAATGTTGGGGTGAATTGATTATTCCCCCCTTTTTCCAACGTGAACCCCCATTTTAAATACTTATGTGTTAATAAATCTTCGCTTAAAAACGAATCTCTAATTTTGTACCATAATTATGTAAGTAATGTTTTATAGTTTTCTTGTAAAATATAAATCGGTTCTTTAGTCTCGCCATCTGCAATAATGAGCTCTACTTTCGTATTGATGACAATTACTTTGAATAACTCTTTTGGTTCAGCTATATCATCGAATCGTCTTACAAAAGTTGTTGGAGAAGTCCACATATTTCAGCTGTATCCATAAACATTTTTCCTTTAATACTACGAATTTGAATCGCCTGGTAAAACTCAAGGGAATTTATCCTCAGTTGTTTCCACTTTCTTCTCCTAATCCAGGTAATACTTTGTTAGAATTTATTATGCGCGTATCCCCACTCTATGCTTGTTTCTAACAATTCAAGGATAAAGAATTGGTGATATCGTGCATTTTTTATTTCTTAAAATTGTGTTAAAACTCCAACATTTATTATAGAACTTTACTTAACCATAATTTTATGGTTTTAAAAACTATCTTAATTTCCAGGGACCCCATTTGGTGTCTATAAACAATCAGGTTTTGGTCAAGAGTTGTGCATTGAAACTTTTGATACACAGAGCAAAAAAGTGTTCTTTCTTATTTATGGAAGTATTGATTAATCCGTTTAGTGTATAGGTGAAAAAATAGATATAATACTTTCAAAGGTGAAATTAATCTAATATTATTATAATAAAATTAAAAATCCCATACAGGATGAGGTGGTTGTCATTAATAGATCTATAAGAATAGCTATTATTGCCGGAAGAGAAGAAACAGCTTTGAACTTAACTAAACAACTAAAGGTTCTAATTGGGGAGTATATTTCATTTTTTCCTTTTTCAATGCAGCAGTGGGCTAATAACAAAATAAAATTCGATCTAGTTTTAGTAAGTACACAAACTATGTTTATGCATAAACGTTCTCCAAATATTAATACAGATACTGAAATTCTTTATATTAGGAGAACATTGCTAAAAGAAAGTTGGGAAAAATTACTTTCTTTTACTCCAGGAAAAAAGGTGCTATTAATCAATGACAATAAAGATTCAGCTGAAGAAACGATTTCATTATTATATGAATTAGGGGCAAGGCATATTGATTTAGTTCCTGCATATCCAGACATGGAAATAATACCAGATATAAAAGATGGAGTAACTCCTGGAGAGCAAAATGAAATAACAGACAGTATAAAAAATATAACTAATATTAAAGAAAGAGTAATAGATACAAGTACAATAGTGGACATATTATCTCGATTTGATTTATTAAATGGTAAGTTACAAAAAATAATAAATGATTACTCTAGAAAAATAGTCCCAAGGTCAATTGGACTACAAACAACAATGCGAGACCTAATTGATAATAAAAATTATTTAACACAAACTTTGAATAATGTTCAAGATGGAGTGACAGCGTTTGATTCAAACAAAAAAATTATCATATTTAATAGAGTGGCAGAGCAACTCTTTGAACAACATTCATGGGATGTAATTGGTAAACCTATTGATTACTTAATGAGTAGTGTATTTAGCAACTTTGATCATTTAATAGATGTTAAGCATAAAGTTTGTTTTATAAAGAAACAAAAAGTGATAGTAGATGTTGTTTTATTAGAAAACCTGGATGGTATTCATATTGGAGGCATCATTACTTTTAAAATTGCAAAAGAAGTTGAAGAATTAGAGATGAAATTACGGTTAAAAATAAAAGAAAGCGGACATATCGCGAAATACAAATTTAATGATATTATTTCAAAATCAAGTAAAATAGAACAAGTAAAAAAACAAGCTAAAAAAATGGCATTAAGTGATTCCAATGTTTTAATTATCGGAGAGAGTGGAACAGGAAAAGAGTTATTTGCTAATTCAATACACAACTATTCTTCTAGAAATCCATTTCCATTCGTAGCGGTTAATTGTAGTGCTTTGCCTGATAATTTGTTAGAAAGTGAATTGTTTGGTTATGAAGAAGGTGCATTTACTGGGGCGAAAAGAGGAGGAAAGAAAGGATTATTTGAGCAAGCACATAGAGGAACTATTTTCTTGGATGAAATTGGTGATATTTCTTCTAACCTTCAGAGTAGATTATTGCGTGTGTTACAGCAAAAGGAAGTATTGAGAGTAGGGGGAACCAAAGTAATACCGGTTGATGTAAGAGTAATAGCGGCAACAAATAAAGATTTATTTCATTTAGTTCAAGAAAGGCAATTTAGAGATGACCTATATTACCGTTTAAAAGTCCTGCAATTAAATATCCCCCCATTACGAGAGAGAGTTGAAGATATCTTTCCCCTTATCAAACATTTTATGTTTAAAAAACGTACTCAGTTAACCTTTAGTTCTGAAGCTCAATATTGTTTAGAATCTTATAATTGGCCCGGTAATATAAGAGAATTAGAAAATATGGTTGAATGCCTAGGTATAATGGCTGATGGGGAAATAATTGAAACAGACCTACCATTTCCCAATTTATTTTTTGAAGAAGATAGAAAAAATAAAAAAGAGTATAGTAGAATCCCAGTTCGAATATCCCAAAAGGAGTTACAGAATTTTTTAATAACATCAATACACGAAATGAATCAGCAGGGAATAGGAGCTGGTCGAAGATCATTAATGATTAAAGCAAAATATATGGGGATATATTGTAGTGAGATGGGAGTTAGGCAAGAATTAAAGGATTTAGAGGAGAAAGGATATATTACTATTGGGAAAGGGAGATCTGGTTGTTCAATAACCCAAAAAGGTTTGAGTATAACTTAAATTTAAAGGGATAAATAGGGTTAATACCCCATTTATCCCTTTTCTTTTTTGACTTTTCTTCAATATTAACGTGATTTAAGACTTGGCACAGTTTTTGCAACTACTACTATAAGAAACATAAAATTTATAAAAGTTTGGGGGGTTTTTTTGAAATTGATAAAAAGTACAAAGGGAGGGAGATAGGTGAAATATCCCGAAACAAAAGAAAGTGTTGAGGTAGAATTAACCAAAACATTGATTTCTTATCGACCAGTGACATCAACTGAAATTAATAGTTGCATGGACTATTGTTCTAAATGGTTGCAAGAACATGGTTTGGTTGTTGAAGTACTAGAGAATAAAGGGTTAAAAATAATTGTTGCAAACTTACCGAATAATTGTAAGGATCTCCCAAAAGTAATATTAAATGGGCATATTGATGTTGTCCCAGGTGGAGAAAATGTTTTCAAACCCAAAATAGAAAATGGGAAGTTATTTGGAAGAGGAAGTTATGATATGCTTGGGGCAGTTGCAACTATGATGATAGTCATGAGTGATCTGACGAAAAAGGATAGCCTTAAATATAATGTTTCCTTAGTTCTAGTTCCTGATGAAGAAAAAGGAGGACAAGACGGAACTAAATTTTTAGTTGATAACGGATATTTAGGAGATTTTGTTATTTGTGGAGAACCTACAAATTATGACATTTCTATCCAATCAAAAGGTGTATTACAAGTAGAAATTACTGTAAAAGGGAAATCTGCGCATGCAAGCCGTCCATGGCTGGGTGAAAATGCAATTGAAAAAGCAATGGATACATATAAAAAAATCAAAAGTTTAAAGTGTTTTGAAGAAACAAACGCATTTTTTTCTGAAAAATCTTTTAATCTTTCAACTATTAATGGCGGAAGCGTCATTAATCAAGTTCCTGATGAGTGTTCTTTTGAGCTTGATATTCGTTTACTCCCAGACCAAAGTGTAGAGGAAATTTTCAATCTTATAAAGTCAGAAGTTCCAAATATAAAAATTTCTTTACTCAGGAGGGGAGAACCAGTAATGGTTGATGAAAATAACATTTTCCTGAATCGTTTAAAGACAATTGCTAATAAAGTTACTAAAGGTGATATTCGTTTTATTGGTCAATACGGTACAGCTGATACTAGGTTCTATTCAGAATATGGTGTTGCCGCAGTGGAGTTTGGACCAGTAGGTGCCGGTCATCATGGACCAGATGAATTTGTTTACGTCCAATCCCTAAATGATTATAGAAAGATATTAAATGAGTTTATTCTAAATTAAATGTGTAAGTAAAAGGAGAGGGTATTATTATGAAATTTAAAGGTAAAACAGCCATAGTTACAGGTGCAGGTTCAGGTAATGGTAGAGCTATTGCATTAAAGTTCTTCCAAGAAGGAGCGAATGTTGTAATAGCTGACATGAATGAAGAAGGTGCAAAGGAAACGTTAAAACTAGCAGGTCCAGAGAGTAATGGTTTAGTTATTAAAATGGATGTAACCAATAGGGATGATGTTCAAAGAATGGTTACTGAAACTGTAGGTTTTTTTGGAGCAGTTGATATTCTAGTAAACAACGCAGGAATTGTAGGTTTTACACCGTTTTTGGAATTAGATGATAAAGAATGGGATAAAGTTCATGATGTAAATTTAAAAGGTCCATTTTTATGCTCACAAATAGCTTCGAGAGAAATGATAAAAAAAGGGAATGGAGGTAGAATTATTAACATTACATCAGTAGAAGCTCATGTAATTGTTTCAAGTAGTGGAAAATGCCAACCACACTATAATTCTTCAAAAGGCGGATTAAATTTATTAACTAAAGCAATTGCAATTGAACTAGCTCAATATGCAATTACAGCAAATAACATTGCACCTGGAGTGGTGGAAACACCTTTTACGGCTGAAGGATTAAGCAATCCCGAAGCAAAACGTTGGGTATTAGATCGTTTACCTGTAGGACGAATTGGTAAACCAGATGATATTGCTAATGCTGCATTATTTTTAGCTTCTGAAGATTCTAGCTATATGACAGGAAGCACGATTTTTGTTGACGGTGGTTGGACTGCACTTTAAAAAGGAGGAATATTAAGGTGACTTTAAGTATAGATACGTTAAAAAAATTTATTGATGAAGAGAAAATAGAATCGATGATTATAGCTGGAGTAGATATGCAAGGTAAATTATTTGGGAAAAAAGTTCCAGCTAAATATTTTTTAGATATTATGGATGATGGGGTTTATACATGTGCTGTAAACTTGGCATGGGATGTAAATTTGAATTTCAATAATAACTATGATTTCTGCAATTTAGAAACAGGGTTGCACGACATCAAGGTAGTACCTGATTTGTCAACGTTACGTTTATATCCTTGGGTTGAAAAAACAGCAATTGTACTAGGGGATTTATTTGGTAAAAATCAAGAACCAGTTAATGTTTCACCACGAAATATATTAAAAAAACAGATTGAAAAAGCGGAGAATCTTGGATATAAAGCATTTGCTGCTTCAGAATTAGAATTTTTTGTATATAAAGAGAATTCAGACTCTGTAAGAGAAAAGGATTTTAATAACTTAAAGCCTCTATTTCCATATCCAGTAGATTATTCTATATCTCGTTTGAACATAGATGATTGGTTTTTAAGTAAAATTGTCAAAAATTTCGGAAAAGCAGAAATAAATGTAGAATCTGTCAAAGGTGAATGGGGAAGAGGTCAATATGAAATTAACTTAAAGTATACTGATAGCTTAACAATGGCAGACCAAACGGCAATATATAAAAATGGTACAAAGGAAATTGCTGCATTAAATGATCTCCTGGTAACTTTTATGGCTAAACCGGATACTAATGACTCAGGAAGTAGTGGGCACACACATATCAGTCTTTGGGATGCTAATGGAGAAAATAATCTATTCAATGATCCAAATAGTGAAGATGGATTATCAAAGATTGCTAAACACTTTTTAGCTGGGATGTTAGAACTAACACCTGAAATGATGATTTTATACGCACCTTATATTAATTCGTATAAAAGGATTATGAATACCGGTGGTGCTCCAACAACAAATACTTGGGGCATGGATAATCGTACTACTGCCTTTAGAATTGATGGTAAAGGTAAATCTTGTAGAATTGAGAACAGAATTCCAGGTGCAGATGCTAACTTTTATTTAGTCATTGCAGCGTGTTTAGCATCCGGTCTATATGGAATAGAGAACGAGCTAGAACTACCTTCTATGACGACTAATAATGCATATGAGGACCAGAACGCACCGCAACTTCCTAGTAATTTAGTAGAAGCATTAGAACACTTTAAAACTAGTGAAAGAGTGAAGGGAATTTTAGGTGAAGACGTTGTTAAACATTATACAACCGCGGTTGAAAATGAAATAAGAGATTATTTTGCCGATGTAACTGATTGGGAGAAGAGAAAGTATTTAGAATTCATTTAAATTTAGGAGGCTATTATGAGACGTTGGGATTATTTGTGGATAAATGGACAACAAAAAGAAATTAGAGAGTCTATTCCTGTTCTAAACCCAAGAAACGAAAAAGTAATTGGGCATGTACCATCGGCGGATTCTGAGACAGTAGAAGAAGCAATACAAGCAGCAACAACTGCCTTTTTCAATTGGTCTAATCTTTCGAGTGAAGAACGTTCAGCCTATTTGGAAAAATGGGCAAGTTTAATAGAGGAAGATGAAGAATCACTAGCAGAGTTATTATCACTCGAACAAGGAAAGCCCCTAAGTGAGGCAATGGGTGAAATTAAGGGAACTTGTGTTATCATTCGGTGGTTCGCCGAAGAAGGTAAAAGAATATATGGTGAGGTTCTTCCTTCTTCAAGACAAAATCAGCAGTTAATGATTTTACAAAAACCGGTTGGATGTGTTGGGTTGATTACTCCTGCTAATGTTCCCGCAGCAATATTAGCAAACAAAGTGGCACCTGCACTTGCATCTGGATGCACTTTCGTACTAAAGCCTGCAGATCAAACACCAATGATAGGGCTTGCATTAATTGAATTACTTATTAAAACTGGTATCCCAAAGGGTGTAGCAAATATTTTAACAGGAAATGGAGAAGAAATTGGACAGCAGCTTGTTGCTGATACTCGTCTCAAAAAAATTGCATTCACTGGATCAACAGTAGTGGGAAAGAAAATTGCTGCACAAGCTTCTAATTCCATTAAAAGATTAATGCTTGAATTAGGTGGAAATGCACCTGCAATTGTATGTAAAGATGCAAATATTGAAGAAGCTGTTTCTAAAATTCTATCAAATAAATTTGAAAACTCTGGTCAAGTATGTAATGGAATAAATGTTGTATATGTCCATGAGTCTATAAAAACTAAAGTTGTAAAATTATTAAAAGAAAAAATAGAAGAATTAGCTTTTAATACTGACAGTAATACTAAAGGTACAATAGGCCCTCTTATTGATAAATCTTATATTTCTCGTGTTGAGGCTATTGTTAGAGATGCTAAAGAAAAAGGGGCGACCATTCTCATTGGTGGTAACAAATCTGATGCAATTGAAACAGCAAAAGGTTATTATTTTGAGCCAACATTAATAGATGATGTAACTCAAGAAATGAATATTACTCAAGAAGAAGTGTTTGGACCTGTGTTGCCCGTTTCTACTTTTAGAAACGAAGAAGAAATTCTCGAAGTCTGCAACAAAATTACAAATGCCTTAGCTGCCTATATCTTTACTTCAGATATTAAAAAAATAAATGTAATGATGAACCAATTAGAATTTGGAAATATTGGCATTAATGAAACTTCATTGGCATATCCACAGGCCCCATTTGGTGGATTGAAAGAAAGCGGCATTGGTAGAGTAGGTGGAAAAAGAGGATTAGAGGAATATTTAGAATTACGATATATAGCTCTATCAACATAACATAAAAGAGGTGAATGAGTAAATACGGAAATACAGGATATAATGTAAGCCTTTTCTCATAAGGGAAATATCTCAAACTATTGTAGTCGTATACCCTGTTTTTCTTGGATAATCATTTGTATTCCACCACTTACAAAAAAAGTTGGATACTTCTTGCTCAGTGTAGATAGGAAGAATTCAACACCGAAATGAAATAAATCAATAATTTTGTTTGATGTTACCATGAAAGGTGGTGATACCGTAATTGATTTAGACAAATTTGAAGAAGCCCTTCCTACACTTAAATTAATTTCGCTCCTTCTTTTTTACAGGCTATTTTTTTATAACATTATTTCTTGTAGGAAGTAGTATAATTACTGCGATCTGGAACTCAGCTGTTTCTATAGTTATTAATGATCTTTTTAAAAGATATATGGTAAAAAATAAAAGCGAAAGATTTTATATTAACGCCAGCAGAATAGCCTTCCTTTTAATTGGTGCTTCAACACTATTATTTTCGTTGACATTTTTTGGAAATGTTTTAATGTCTTTAATATATCTATCAGCTTTCACTGGTATGCTTGCATTTCCAATAGTAGCAGGTTTTTACTGGGATAAATTTAATACTAAAGCTGCATTTTTCTCAATGGTATCAGGAACATTGTTTGTTTCGTATGCACTTGCAAATGGATTCCCGACCTACTTCATAAGCCCCATTGGAGTATTGGTTTCTTTTGTGGTGGGTATTGTGGTTGCGTTAACAACAAAACAAGACTCATCTCCAGAATTTCTAACTAGTTTTTATAAAGCTGTTGGCAATCCATTGTTTAGTAATGCATATTTTTTTGGAGTGATTCATCTTGATGCTATTTTTCCTTCTCAGGGGAGGTTCTGTCAAGGGCAAGCGGAGCGAGGGCTCTGCCGAATCCTTTACAGGTTCTCCCATGGGAAGGGATCTTCTATTAAGGATGAATCACTCACTGGCTATAAACGGAGGCAGGAGGTTTATAGCCTAATGATTGGTGAGGGCGTTCATGATTATAGAATTGGAAGAAGTTATTAATCTTCTTTCTTGCTTCTCTAGGAGTCCCGTACTCTTTTATGGCTTCATCGCGCAGCTGGATGTATCTCGTAGCCATCATTGACTGGTATTCAAGATATGTGGTCAGTTGAGAATTAGATCAGACTCTTGAAATCGACTTTGTTTTAAAAGCTGTTAAACAGGCTCTCTCAAAAAACAAACCAATCATCATCAGCAGTGATCAGGACAGCCATTTTACCGGCCCGAAATACATCGACCTAGTTTTAAATAAAGAAGTCCGAATTAGTATGGATGGCAGGGGTCGTGCACTGGATAACATTATTACCAAGCGACTTTGGCGGACAATCAAATATGAAGAAGTTTAGAATATCAATTCCCCAGATATGATTCGGATGAGCGATGGGCAGATTCCTAAGCAGATATGGATAAGTCCGATGCTCAAGTTTACGCTTACTAAGATGAGGACCTGGTGAAATACCGGCAATTCCCATCTCCATCATATGGCGTTGAACAGCTTTTCGGTTAATTAAGAGTCCACTGTTATTTAGAACGGCTGTGATGCGGCGAGAGCCGAAAAAGGATACATAGTATAAATCTCGTCGATTTTATGTTTGATAAGAACTTCTTCGGAAGAAGGTTCAACCGGCTTATAATACAAGCTTGATCTATTGAGCCCAAGCAGTTCAGCCTGTGTGGTAATGGGAAGTTCCGCGTCATTCCAATCAATCATGTCTATTCTTTCTGCTCTACTCCTTAAGGCCAGATTTTTTTTAAGCCATGACAATTGCGTGGTTAGACAGCCGACTTCGGCGTATAGAATTTCAATCTGTTCTTCTTACTCTGCTTTCATTCGTAAACAACTGTGGCATTTGATCAAGGAATGCATTCCGCCATTGACGGATCTGATTCACATGAATCCCATGGGATGAAGCAATTTCACTCAGGGTCTTCTCTTCTCTTTTTTTAGGACCTCTAGCACGATTTGAGATTAAATTCTGGTGTATATCGTTTTCTTTTCATAGATCTACTTTAACATCTCCTCATTTGGTGTCTAGTTTTATGGGTCCATTATAGGAGGCTAGTTAGTTAGTTTGAAAGAGCCCAAACATACATCATAAGCAAAAATTGGGCATAACCAAATAAGCCTACTGTATTGGCAGACCTGTTGAAAAATTGTATTAATAATGAAATATCAAGAGTATTTACGCTTATAGGGGATTTGATAGCATAGCGTTTCTAGATATCGTATTACCACTTCTTCAGTAATCTGAGGTGCATAAGTTGGGCTTTTAAAAAGGAGCTTAAACATAATATACGAGGAGGAATTAATGTGATTAAGGAAGATAAAAAGATACAAAATCATGATATTTTAAAGATTGTTGGGTATGCAGATAAAATTAGTGTAAAGCCTGGTGAGAATATAGATTTTAAGATAAGTACAACTAGTTCAAATTATTCTACAAGTATTGTTCGTTTATGTGGGGGTATTACTAATTCAGAGATAGCAGATTTACCTATTGAGATAATAGATGCAGATTGTAACGGAACATATAATGGGCGTCTCCAAACAATTAATGCTGGATCGTATGCTAAATTACCACTTCCTGAAAGCATCTTTGAAAATGGAGAGTTTACAGTATTGATGTGGGTATATGCAACAAGCCCAATGTTAAACAGGGAGCAAATTCTTTGGAGTTCTCAGTCTATTAATTACAATGGGGCTCGCTTGTTTATAGATAAGGCTGGCCACCTATCGTTTGCAATTAAAAATGATAAAAATCAATCATATCAAGTTAAATCAGATAAATCACTAGAGGAAAAAACATGGTACCTAGTAGCAGCTACCTATTCAATTAGAGATCAGAAAATTGGTCTATATAGAAGGCGTTGTAGCGGATGGACAATGGAGGATAAAGAACAGCATATAACATTAGTAACAGATGTTGATATAACAAACGTTAGAGTATCGAACACTTTTTTAGCTGCGGAACAAAATCCTCAACTTGATGGAGAGAATCATTTGCATTTTAATGGAAAGATTGAAAACCCTAAATTTATTAAAATTGCTTTAAATGCTTCTCAGTTACAAGACGTTTATAGTGGGAAAAAAATAGAGGAAATTAATAATAACTTTATTGCTAATTATGATTTTGGTTTAGAAATTGCTTCTGACAAACTAATAGACAAATCATCTAATGCGTATCATGGGGCAATTTACCATACTCCAACTCGAGCAGTAACTAGTCATTCATGGACGGGGAAAAAGTTAGATTTTAAATTGTCTCCTGACCAATATGCTGCAATTCATTTTCATGAAGATGATATTGAAGATGCTAATTGGGATACAGATGTTTCATGGGAATTACCTCTTGGACTGAAAAGTGGTGCATATGCACTCAAGTTGGAAGCTGATGGTGATATTGATTATATTCCTTTCTTTGTTCGCCCATATGAGACTAGTAAGAAATCTAAAATATTGTTTTTAGTGCCGACTAACACATATTTAGCTTATGCAAATGAGAGATTATTTAATCTCCCACTTGATGCTTTTATGGATCATGAGTTAGAGCTAGCTAAACAAGATAGATACTTGATTGCTCACCCTGAGTTTGGAAAATCAATTTATGATACACATACTGATGGAAGTGGTGTCCATTATTCATCTCGTCTTCGTCCAATTATGAATCTTCGCCCCCATTACAGAAATTGGTTAAATGGATTTATCCGCCATTTAGCTGCCGACCTATATATATCTGGGTGGCTTGAAAAAAGGGGGCATCAATATGATATAGCAACTGATGAAGATTTAGATAAACTTGGCGTAGATTTATTAGATCAATATCAAGTTCTTATAACAGGTTCTCATCCTGAATATTGGACTAGACCTATGCTTGAAGCATTACAACATTTTCAAAGTAATGGTGGAAGATTAATGTACATGGGAGGGAACGGGTTTTATTGGGTAACAAGTATTGATCCGAAACGTCCACATCTAGTGGAAGTAAGGCGTGGTAATTCAGGTACACGTTCATGGGACTCCCCACCAGGAGAAGTATTTCATAGTACAACCGGAGAATGTGGTGGACTATGGAGACATAATGGATACATCCCTCAAAGTTTAGTAGGAATTGGTTTAGCTGCAATGGGCTGGGGAAAATGTTGTGGCTACCGCCTTTTACCAGATAGTAAGGATGAAAGGGCTAAGTTTATTTTTGAAGGAATAAAGGATGATGAGATAATAGGTGATTTTGGGTACATTATGGGAGGTGCAGTTGGGGATGAGGTTGATCGATATGACCTCTCCTTAGGAACTCCAAAACACGCACTTCGTCTAGCTACTGCAACAGGATTAGACAACAATTATCAATTAGTTCATGAAGATCTGTTATTTACCGCTCCAGGGCAAGGAGGGAGTGAAAATGAGTTAGTTAGAGCAGATATGACATATTTTGAAATAGAAGGTGGAGGAGCTGTGTTTTCAGTGGGCTCTATAAACTGGGCAGGTAGCATGGCTTGGAACAACTATGATAATAATGTTGCAAAAATTAGTGACAATGTATTAAATCGTTTCTTATTTGAAGATTAATACTCATAGTTTTAAAAGAAAAGAAAATTTCAACTCCAGATTAAGTCCCACAATTACACTATGCGTAGGAGAACAGAAATGGAAGTTCCTTTTAGTATAATAAAAAGGTCCTCTATTACAATTATCATTGCTTTATTTGGTTCAGTTGAAGAAGTTCTAAAGCTAGAAAACTTTGGAGCTCTCACTTCAATTATGATGCTTAACCTTACAGTATTTATTTACTTCTTTGTTAAAAAGAAGAAAAGAGATTTAAAAAGTATTTTTAAATATGTAGTGTTACCTTTAGTAGGTTTAAGTATTTTAACATACGTTTGGAGTGGTCTAGGAACACCAACATATATTGTAGGTTTTAGTTGGTTGTTCATTGGAATTGTCATCGGAGTTGTAAAATCAAAAGGCTATAAAGAAGCGCCAACAAATATTAACAACTTATAATTATAAACCTTTTCGCTGTCTAGAATCAATAAAAGAGTAAAGGGTGAAGAAGTATGGAAGAGCTTTTGAAACAACTTCATAAAGTGATTGATGAAAATGAAGAGGAAATGATTGAGATTCGAAGGGACTTGCATAGGCATCCAGAACTCTCATTCCAAGAAAAAAGGACACCAGAAATTATAGCTGATTATTTAGAAAAATTGGGTATTGAGGTTCGTCGAAATGTTGGGGGAAGAGGAGTTGTAGGAACCTTAAAAGGAGGGCTGCCTGGTAAGACGATCGCTTTAAGAGCAGATTTTGATGCACTTCCAATTCAGGATGAAAAAGATGTACCCTATAAATCTACGGTTCCGGGGGTTATGCATGCATGTGGTCATGATGGACATACAGCCGCATTATTGGCAACGGCCAAAGCTCTTGCGAAGCATCGTGAAAATCTACCTGGCAATATTGTATTTATTCATCAATTTGCAGAGGAAGTAACCCCTGGGGGAGCGAGACCTATGATTGAAGATGGATGTCTTAATGGTGTAGATGCCGTGTTTGGATGTCATCTTATGAGTACGCTGCCACTTGGTAACGTGTATTATCGAGAAGGATATATACAGGCAGCAGCTGATATGTTTACCATTAAGATAAAAGGAAAAGGGGGACATGGAGCCATTCCACATGAGACAGTGGATCCAATTATTATTGGTTCGCAAATTGCCATGAATCTTCAAACGATCACAAGCCGAAGTCTTGATCCATTGAAAGAGTTGGTAATATCGATAGGATCTTTTCATGCAGGTGAAGCATTTAACGTAATACCTGAATCTGCTGAGCTAAAAGGAACTCTACGTACCTTTGACCCATATGTCAGAAATATGGCTGAACGCAGCCTAAAAAAAATTGCCTCTTCAGTAGCAGAAGCAAATGATGCAATAGCAGAAGTTAAGTATGATAGAGGGTACGATTCAGTTTGGAATCATTCTGAAGAAACAAAGATTGTACAAGAGTCTTTCAAAAAAGTTGCAGGAGTAAAGGGAGTACTCGAGACACCGCCAATAATGCCTGGAGAAGACTTTTCTTACTATACACAACAAGTTCCTGGTTCCTTCTTTTTTACAGGAGCGAAAGTGGAAGACGCTTCCAATGTTTTCCCGCATCATCATGAAAAATTCGATTTTGATGAACGGGCAATGAGTATTACTGCGAAAGGATTTTGCTCGATTATTCTCTCTTACTAGCAGCACTGATAAAAGTACGGAATCTGCTATTGATTTATGTAATTCAAAAAATGATATAAAAAAAGGAGTGTAGCCTATGTACGCAAAGATTAACGGTACGAGAATCTATTTTGATGTGGAAGGTATGGGCAGTGTCCCCAAGCAATAAATATGTATTCGAACCGCTGAATAAAGGGCAATTCAATAATACTTGTCGTTGTTAGTGTTGGCCATAGGTAATGGCCAACTGTTTTTGTGAATAAAAGACTGTCGAAACAAAATAAGTTAATAAGGTCACTAACGTTGTAGCCAAGGCTCCTCCATGAGCATACTTTCGGGATGTTTCAGGATTTTTGATGAAAGGATAAAACATCAGGAATCTACTGAAAAGGAATTCATTTGATCAATCATTTTTAAAAATGGATTCATTTTATTTATTGTAAAGTATGGGATTGAGAGGAGTTTTTAATCAAACTTTATTTGAAAGCTACAATATAACTTAATAGCCTTCAACGCTACATTGCAGGCTTGAGTCTGCTTTATTTTTTAGCTAAGAATGTATAAAATTTTGGTTTATCACAGTTACTTAGGTTTTATCTCTTCGTCATTCTCCTCAGGTTTTTCTCTATATGATCTATTTATTGCAACTACTATAATTGTTAGTATGAGTAAATAAAACACATTTACTTTGCCTTCAAATATACCCTGTATATATACTTCTTTTGTGTGTAGATTAATCGAATAGCAAAGATGATTCCAAATAAGACTAACATGTCGTCTAATAAATGTGGGAATTTTTTGAGCATGTCCATACTCCTTTTTTTATAGTTAAATATCACCATTTCTTTATTTTGTTAATTTTATTCGTAAACATTACTAAAGTCTTTTTCAAGCAAAGCTAAAAGCAATTTAAGAATAGGGAACTTCAAAAAGCCAAAAAAATGACTCAATCCGAATAATGGCTTTTGAAAATTCGCTGACACGTAGTATTTTTCTTAGCAACATTCCGTTTCACTTTATGATGCAAGAAAAAATCTCCACCTTTTCCATTAGTTTTTCAAATTTCTTGCTTTTTGGCTTCACGACAAGCCGAACATACCCAAAAAGGAGGATAGACATTCGGCTTGTTGATCACATTATAAAGCGAGAAAACGCCCAGCCTTCGAACCAAATAGTGTGTTTTTTTATGTACATACGCTAAAGGCGACAGCCTTCACACCCCAAAAGGAAGGGTAAACAAAAAAGGATAACCATCATTAACCTTTTTGTTCATTATCGGTTGCAGCTTCTTCATATGCAGAACAATTTGCTTTTATTTCCTCTTTTTCTTTCTGAGTCACTGGAAGCAATATATAGCGGAGAGTCTGTAATTCCTATCGATACAAGCTTAACGGCTAATAGTGAACGCTACATAAGGAATATAAACGACAAAATAGAAATACTGTTAGATAGATTTGCTGAAGAATCCGAGAAAAGGAAAGAGCTTAAGCTATTAGGACATATTGATTCGGTTTCCACCTGGAAGGTATTTTAACAAATGACGGACTGGCCGCTGATGGCAATAGTCTCCTGGATACCTGCATCTACGGCTAGACAACGGGATCATGACAATTCCCGAGATGGCCAGTATAGCATTGTTGCTAACGTTCGTAAAAGTACACTTTTACGAACGGTTGTTTTTTATGCAAAATCATCTTGTTTTAACGTTCATTAAAGTTATAAATCATTTTACGAACGTTCGTGTATTTATATACACTTTTACGAACGTTTTTGGTAGAATAAGAGAAAAGCAGAAGATGGAGAAAAAAATGGATATTCGTAAATTTGGATACATTCGAGTTAGCAGCAAAGATCAAAATGAAGGACGACAATTTCAGGCAATGAAAGAAAAGGGGCTTGATGAACGAGATATCTTTATGGATAAACAGAGTGGGAAAAATTTTGAACGAGAACAATATCAACTATTAAAACGGATGATCCGAAAAGGGGATGTCCTATATATTCATTCACTCGATCGTTTTGGACGAAACAAGGAAGAAATTCTAAAAGAATGGAATGACATCACGAAAAATATCCAGGCAGATATCGTTGTGATGGATATGCCTTTGTTGGATACAACTCAATTTAAGGATAGTTTAGGGACTTTCATTGCAGATCTAGTTTTACAAATCCTTTCTTGGATGGCAGAAGAGGAACGGGACCGTATTCGAAAACGGCAGCGTGAAGGAATTGATGTGGCTTTGCAAAACGGTGTGCCTTTCGGCCGACCGAAAGCACAAGTAACGGAAGAGTTTAAAGAAGTCTATGATTTTTGGAAAGCAGGAGAGATGACAGCCGTTAAAGCTATGGCGGAATTAGGCGTTAAAAAGACGACTTTTTATAAGTTGGTTAAGGAATATGAGAGAGACCTTCAAATTATCAATATATAATAGAAGAAACTCGTTAAAGGCGGTTCTGATGCAAATATGATTTGATAGAAAAAAAGGACTCTTATCCACCGTAATGACGCGAGGTTTAGAAACATGTAAAGACCGCAAAGCTTTCTTGAAGAAGTGCTTTGCAGTCTTTTTGTCTCTTGTTTTACTGAAATGAAAATCAATCGTGTTTCCTTCGGAATCCCCTGCACGTACAGATACAACCATTGACCTTTTACTTTGATATAGGTTTCATCGACTCCCCAGGAGTCATTTGTTGGCTTAAGATGACGTCGTACTCATACTCTTTCATCTAATTCCGGTCCATATTGATGAATCCCAACGCATAATCGGTGTGTGAGCCATCGATAAGCGTTCTTCCATCATCTCCACTAAATTACGAAAGCTCAAGTTGTACCTCATACCATTTCACTGTTAATAAAATCATGTCAGACTGATAATGTTTCCATTTGAATTAATATTTTTCCCCATACTGATCACGCACCTTTTTTAGAGTAATAGTATCAGTGTGTTCATGATTTAGAGATTAATTGCAATTATCTTGGAGTTTTTACACAAGAAACCAATTTTCGGTGTTTTCATGCACTTAAAACAAAATCACAAAATATTTTTAATTTTTAATTTTATAATTGACGCAACTATAATAAAACGTTATCATTATTTTACTTATTAGTTTGTTTAATAAACAAACTAATATTCAAAAGTGATTCACTCGCTTTAATTTTTTTACATTAACATATGAATTACTACAAATTTATTATCTACTTACATTTTTTAAGTCAATAATGTAAGCGTTTAAAGTTTTTTAATTGTAATTATCAGAATCGTATTGTAAGCGTTTTTATTATCAAAATCTTTGCAACCAGAATAGAAGAGAAAGCAGGGAATATCCATGTCTAGAAAAGATAGAAAAGTTACATTACGTACTAGTATCGGTTTTGGATTAACAGACATAATGGGTGGTGGGGCTTTTACCATTATTGGAGCTTGGCTACTATTTTTCTTTACAACGTTTGCTGGTTTATCACCGGTACAAGCCGCTTCTATCATTGCCATTGCTCGCATTGTCGATGCAGTTATCGCTTTGTTTGTTGGAAGTATATCAGATAATTTCTTTAAGTATAAGTTAGGTAGAATGTTCGGTAGACGTCGCTTTTTCCTATTAATCGGTTCACCATTAATGCTTACTTATGTTTTATTATGGGTATCAGGAATGAACTACTGGTACTATCTTTTCACTTATTTACTATTCGAAATAATTGCAGCGATGGTATTAATCCCTTGGGAAACACTACCTTCTGAAATGACAAAAGATTTTAAAGAAAGAACTAAAATGTCAACATCAAGAATGTTTCTTTCTGGTACAGGTACGTTTTTAGCTACTTTTGTTCCAGGGCAATTAATTGCTTATTTTGGAGATAACAATGCCAACGCTTACTTAATTAACGGTGCCTTCTTTGCTATACTATTTGCAATCTGTATATTTATTTCGTATAAATCATCATGGGAAAATAAGCTTTCACCTGAGGAAGAAAAAGCAATACTAGAAAAGGCAAATGAGACTAAAGGATTTGGTGAAACATTAAAAGCCATTGGTTCTGTGCTTAAGGAATTTGCTACAACTTTTAAAATCAAGAGTTTCCGAAAACATTTAGGAATTTATCTTTTTTCATTTACTGGGAAAGATGTATTTAATACAGTATTCATATATTTCTGTATATTTGCATTAGGTACATCTTCTACACTTGGTGCTAATTTACTTTCATTAAGCATCATTGGTATACCGGTGACAATCTTAGCAGGATTTTTGATTGTTAAAGTTGGACCTGCAAATTTATTTAAAGTAGCTTATTCTATAATGATCTTATGTTTAATTGGATTTTATGTTATTTATTTAACTCAACCAAGTTCAATGATCGTTTTATTATTTATAATTGCTGGGATTTATCAAGTTGGTAGAAGTATATTGGAATTCACTCCGTGGAATGTTTTCCCATTTATTCCGGATATCGATGAAATCGTAACAAGACAAAGACGTGAAGGTCTCTTTGCTGCAGTTATGACATTTGCTAGAAAATCTTCTGTAGCAATTGCTACTATGGCTGTTGGTCTTCTATTAGAATTTGGTGGTTTTGTCGAAGGATCAGCAACACAAACACCTGAAGCAATTCATACTATCGTATATACGTTAGTGATTGGGACTTCACTGTTGCTAGTAATTTCAATGTGCATAGCTTTCACTTTCAAATTAAATAAAAAAACACATGAAATCTTAGTAGATGAAATTGATCGTTTAAAAAATAATGGTTCTAAAGCAGACGTTAATCCAAAAACGAAAGAAGTTGTTGAAAGTCTGACTGGTTATGCTTATGAAAATGTATGGCCTGAGGATCCAATCGAAAAGGAGAACGCTTCTTAACTTGTTAACTATTAAAAATCGAGTAGGAGGGGGCGACCCCCTCCTACTCGATTTTATGTTAGGATTAATAATATTTCGAACAGCCAATCAAGAGGGATTTTCTTAAAGGCCTTGGCTTTCCTCAAATCTCGTTTGTACCTAAATTAATGTATTTCCTTGATGTGAGATAATCGAATGGAGAAAATATTTTGATTTTTATCCGTTAAGGACAGGGTTTGTTCATAAAGGTTCAGTTTATACATATGGCCCTTGCAAGTTTCTAAAAACCCATCTTTAAAATAAGTGATTGTCATTATGCCATTTTTTTTCAATGATTTTAATATCATTTGATCATCTCCTTCCTGTCTGGTTTATAAAAGTAATTTTTATGCTAGCAATCCATTATTTATGATAAATAGTAAGAAAGCTAGTGTAACAATCGGTTGTATAACATATAGTATACACCAATAATTGCAAACGCTTTCATCTATATATGAACGTTGTGTGAAATTATCATTTTCTGTAGGATGCATTATATTATAGATTGACCTTCAAAGTAGCAATAAATAATAGAAGAAACTCATCAAAATGAAGCCTTTGTTAAACGAAACAAAGGCTTACTTCTATGTATAGAGGCTTTCACCTTCTAGTTAATAATTAATAATATTTTAAGCTGACTCAACGATTCACGAACAATTCTTTGTCCGTAATTTTTTTTTTCATACATTCAGAGAAAACGACTAATTTAAATTAGAATATTCAGATTATTGGTGGTGACTCTAACAATTGATTCGTATTATTACTTAGGTCTTTTTATGACTCCCGGTTAATAAAATTTGAAAGATGGTTTTTTTAAAGGGGGATTTAGCTATGACTGAGAATTCACAAGAATTTAATATGAGAATAGCATCTGGAATGTTTGTTGCGCGTTCATTAGATGAAATACGTTTTTGGTCTAGAATTATGAAAGAACACTCTTTATTTCTTAGGCTAGGATTTAGATGTGAAGATACACAGTTAATTGAAGAAGCTAATCAGTTTTATCGATTGTTTGAAAGGATTGAACAGCAATCACATTCATTTACAAATCAAACCGATCCAGAACAAATTAAAAGATTTAATTCGGAAGTCCAACAGGCTGCAACAGGTATATTCGCATTTAAGCGAAAAGTATTAGGACTGATACTAACCTGTCAATTACCAGGAGCAAACAATTTTCCTCTTTTAGTGGATCATACAAGTAGAGAAGCCAATTATTTTAGAAAAAGATTAATTGAATTAAACGAAGGGAAATTGAAACCACTACCTGATGCTATCATTAAAGAGAATGTTTTCTTTTTAAGAATAATGGCCGACCACGCTAAATTTATTGGACACTTACTTGACCCATCGGAAAGAAAGCTTGTAGATATGGCGAGAAACTTTAGCAATGATTTTGATCAATTGGTCTTTCAGGCTACTGATTTAGAGTCTATGAAACCACAATCACAGACCGTTCCTCTCTTGGATCAGTTTCTTGATCAGAATCGAGTGTCTGTAGTATCACTGCGAGATTTTAAGAAAACTGCCCGGGATCTAATTGAGGAATGTAAAATTAAGAGTATTATCCATCCTCTTTTGGCGGATCATGTTTTCCGAGAAGCCGAACGATTCCTTGCAATTATTGATATGTTTGAAGCACATTTGATGGAAGAAAAATAGCAACCTAAATAAGTTACAAATGTATGGAAAATTCATTCCTTAATTAAGAACTAGCGTTTTTTTTTTGTCTTATATTGATTAAGAAGATTATGTAGGGAAATTCATCATAGAGATGAAGGAATCAACCAATTTGAACGATAACAGACGATCTTTGAAGCAAATATAAAGTTGAAGTTTGGATAAAACCATCATTGATGAAGTTGCAGTAAGGGTAAGGGGGAGGAATTTCCCCTTTTTTTGATTCGTGTGGATTTACAACTATAAGAAGTACTTCCATAGGTATTAAAAAAAAATCCACTAAAGTAAAAAATATGATTAGGAAATAATGACCTTTACCGTGTTTGCTTAAGGAAACTTTTTTTGACAGATGTTATTTCTATGGACTAACAACAAAAGATTGCTATAGACCCACCCACTTAATGCTTGGTAATATAATCAAGTGTTATATTTGGAGGGGTAGCCATGGAACAACAGAAGTATAATGAGTTAAAAATGGGTGAACGGGGAGTTATCCTTAGTATCTGCACTTATATATTTTTATCTGCTGCAAAGTTATTTATAGGTTATTCAGCAGACTCAGAAGCTTTAAAAGCAGATGGGCTAAACAATTTGACTGATATCATTGCTTCGATCGCAGTTCTAATAGGTCTGAAAATAGCACAAAAGCCGGCTGATGAGAACCATCCATACGGTCATTGGAAATCCGAGACTGTAGCATCGATGGTTGCTTCTTTTATTATGGTGGCTGTTGGTATTCAAGTTTTATATACAGCTATCTCTTCGGTATTCGAGGGAAGAAAAGAATCTCCTGATTTAATCGCAGCATGGACAGGCATGTTCTGTGCAATAGTTATATATTTCGTATATCGATATAATAGGAATTTGGCGAAGAAAATTAATAGTCAATCAGTAATGGCTGCAGCAAAGGACAACCTTTCAGATGCCTGGGTAAGTATAGGTACGGTAGTCGGAATTATTGGTTCTCAATTTAACCTTGCATGGCTTGACCCTGTAGCAGCTGTTATCGTAGGTCTATTGATTTGTAAAACTGGTTGGGATATTTTCCGAGAAGCTTCACTTAATTTGACAGATGGTTTCGATGAAGAACTGATAGAAACTTATAAAAAAACCATTCTTAATACCTTTGGTGTAAAAGGAGTTAAGGATATCAGAGCAAGGAATTACGGTAATAATACTGTTGTAGATGCTGTTATTCTCGTTAATTCTACTTTGGAAATTAAAGATGCACATGACATTTCTACAAAGGTTGAAAATGTATTAAAAACCGAACACGATGTCTATGAGGTTCATATTCATGTAGAACCGAACTAAAAAGCCGATTATTAAGAAGTGACAACTTGTATGGTACTTTACTGTGTGGTAGTCGGGCATCTTTTGACAATAGTGGATGATGATTAGAAGGGTTTTCCCCCTTTTTTGAGACTCATATAATGTATTGATCGGACAAAATTGTTGAAGGCGTTAAACGAATGAAAAAACTGTGTGGCAAAACAAGCAAAACTAAAAAAGCAGTGGATGTCTGTGAGGGAAAAATCCAATTAGTTGGATTTGGCACATTTGAAGTGCGCGACTGGGCAGCCTGAACTGATAGAAACCCACAAACAGAAGAAGAAATACATATTGCAACTTCAAGAGTTCCCGCTTTTAAAGCAGGTAAGGAATAAAAAGAAGCTGTTAAATAAATTTATTTAATGATAATCGTGAAAAGGGCTCTGGAGATGATATAGTCACCAGAGTTTTTTTGTTTATGTAATTTTTTATTTAAGTGTACTTTTGAAATTTATTATCACTTTACTTAATCTTTACCTTTACAATTTTCCCTCCGGCTTTTTTACCTGCCTGTTCCAATAATTTCGCAAATTTTTTCTTTGTCTCTGTATCCTTCTTAATCTTTTTCATTTTTATATCCCTCGCAATTTAATATTCTTGCTAAATAGTATGACCATGGAAAAGGGAATTCATACTTTATCCGGTTCTAATGCTTGCTTTTCCCCACTATATTGTTAGTAAAGTGGAAAACTGACAAAGTGACCTTAAGGTATTTTCCCATTTTTGCAGAATGTGAGGAGAGAGGAGGGAGGGGATGTCGTCTTTGAACCCTTTTTTCAATGAATGGAAGAAAACGAATCCTAAAGAAAAAGTTATTCAAAAAAAATCTTTGGAAAATCCATCACATCAAATAACGTCGGTGAGAAAAGTGAGAAAGGACAAGCAGCATGATATTAAATTCCCTGTAGATTATGTTATGAAGGTCAAGCTCCGGACGCTTTGCCAAGCATTAAGCCCCAAATATCATCAAAAGACGGGAAAGCCTTTGACACAAACGGCCTGTAATACTTTGTTGCTGCGGTTTGGACTAGCAAGGTGGAGGGATGTGGATTATGTTATGGATTACAAAGACACGAAGGAATATATGCATACCTACCTATTGGAAACGGAATATGGTCAAAAAGGGGGCTTACATGAAGTCGCGATTTTGAAGGATCTTTCTGATCGTAGAGTCGTTTATTTCATGATCCATCATGCTGTTTCCTGGCTGGAAAGAGGGGGTTCCGTTGAAGAAATCCTATAGTCAATTCAGTCTTCTATCGAACAAGCTGCTTTATGGGACTAAGGAAAAAAAGGGTTTTTTAGATTACCTATTGCCTAAATATAGGTATCTACAGATTGAGGTACCCTATTATGAATATTTGAGAGGTGAGGTATTCGTTGAAGACATTAAGGACTTGTTTGAAGAGGCTCCTCAAAATTTGACATTGTATCACCTGATTGCCCTCTTGTATTTTGATTTTCTGGAACAAGTGAAAAAAGGAGCCAAATATGACCAGCTATGTTCCTTTTTGATTTCTTCCAAGAAAAAATTTCTTCAACGCCCGATGATCGAAAAAAGGGTGTTGAAACAGGTGACAACCAATCTTTTCTCTTTTGAGCAAAGGGAAGAAGAGATGGAGGTAACATCAGAAGAAAAACAAGCGGAGATTACACTTCGGATCAAGGAGTCAGAGATTTACCGGGGAGAGGTCTTTCTTCATGACATATCACCGTACTTAATGGATGAAGAACTCACTGTCGAGGATTTACTGGTGATTTTGTTTATGGACTTTCTACAAAGAATTAAAGAAAAGGGAAACTCCAGTCAAACCATGAAGGCCATTTTATTGAACTATGAGGATTATTTTTAATGAGAGAGCAGAGGACAATCATGAAAAAAGGATAGGTGTTAACCACTATCCTTTTTTTTTATGGACTTATACACATTGAATGAATGAATAAATGGGTCATTAAATCATTTATGTAGGTTACTTTATTGTTCAAGCTCATTTGACCGTACATATTGGAGTAATGTTTTTCTTAGTTTGAATCCTTTCAAAAAAGGGAAAAGTCCACCACTTATATTCTCAAACCTCATAAAATATTGAAGGTCGAATTAGAATTAAGACTAAGGTTTAACTTGTTTGTATTCAAAATAATAAAATTAGTAATCTTTATGTATAGAAGAGTGGTTACATGGGAATCATGAGAATAAGCAAATAGAAAAGAGGGGGGAAGACAAGGATTTAATTAATAATAATAATCTCCAAGTTACTTAGTATAATAGAAAAAAGGTTAAGGAGTTGGTTTCGTATGGAGAAGCAATTGCCTGGAACACCACTAGAACCTGAAGTGATGGCTGAAATGGTTTTAAAAAAGGCTCTCAGCGATTACAGGAAAGCCCAAATTGAAAAAAAAATCGATGAATCATTGAAAATGCGTAATAAGGAAGAGTTTATTCGTTTAACAGATGAATTAAAGAGTATTTCTTAAACTTTTGTACACGCAAAGTAAAAACGCATACAGAAATTTTTTTATAAAAAATAAGGCTCACAATGTAAGAAATTCTTGAATTGGTTTGATTCTTAAAGTTTTGGAGAATAGTAGGAATATTGAAAAATCCATTAAGGAAAAAGGCACGAAAAAATAAAAATAGAAGCGCAGTCGCACTTCAAAAGCTGGTGAGGTTCAATATTATAGGATATCCCCTTACCTTCAATTTGGGTGGACATAAAATTTAATTATGAGAAACATTCTAAGTAAATAGGAATCTATAGTATTATAGTATTTTACATTGTAAGCGCTTTCTTGTATAATTATGATAATCAAATGCGTGGAACCATAATGGGGTAAGTAAACCGTAGTAGGGCCTATCTTCATGTTGATCCTTTAGTTTCACTAATTTTGTAAATATTTTTTGTAAGGATATGAATTAAGATAGCAATTGATGGCTGTCTCAAAAATAATAATTAATTGAAAATCGGGTAAATTTGTGAAAAGCAATTTGACGGTATAAGAGAATGAGAGTTTGTGCATCAAGATGAAATGGAAGTTGCAAAGGGGGGAAAAGAAATGAAAAAAAATGGTGTTTCGTTAGCCGAATTTGTTCAGGAAGACCGATTTGAACTCAACTCCTACCTTACTTCTCTATTTAATAAACTTAATGACTATGTCCCCAAAAGTCTTAAAGATAAAAGAAATCAATAACAATTAGTTAACAGGAAATAGTGACTTAGGAAAAGCTTTTAAACTTCCTGAGTCACTTTCTTTATTATTGATTCTTGGTTAAGGATGCAAGAACCTCTTTAGATTGCATCCCCTGGTCTTATGTTATTCTTAGCAGGAATTAGTACAGTATTATGTTAATTAGCATTCGTTTATTTCATTATTTGCAGCAAAAATATACCCTAAGGGAATTCTAAAAAATGATCAGCCATTGAAATTTAGAAAGATATTTTAAAATAAATAAAAAAACAAAGGAATGGAGGGATCCAAACAATAGATTTACCTTCACTAAAATATCAGCTTTCCTGATGAATTGCCTTATTTCGTTAACACTGTTTTTCTCAGATTAGGTTTGGCTCTTGTTATCCCTAATCGATTCTCTTTCTCCTGCTATAGTACTTTTTGTGTTCACTTATTAGCAAGTTTTTCAGCATGCTCTATGCCCTATGTTGTAAGAACAGAACATTAATAAGAAGTTTAGAGATTAGAAGTCATGTAGATAGAAAGCTTTATATAAGGATGAATTTAAAAAAATGGAGGGGAAAAGGTTCTGATAATGGATTTTATCCAGGAGGATTGATTTGAACTACACCATATGTTCGATCAGGGTATAGCTTAATTAGTGAATTGGGAAAGCATGGGGAGCAGCTGGTGATGTTTTTTAAAAGAGCAGAATATTCAAGGTAAATGAACCTAGTAAATTAGTATTTGAAAATATCAATATCGAGATTGGATTTTACATCGTGCAATTGTATACAACACAATCAAGATAGTCCTTACCTACGAATTCATCTCCATATAGATGTCATGGTACTCTAAGTATTCATACTTAATTTCCTTTTAGTTATCGGTCCTCTGAATCGACAAAAAGAAGATGTTTGTTTAAAAAAATACAAAAAAGTGTTTACAAGGAAAAAATTCATTGTAGTATTTCCTTATAAAGTAAATGAAATCGATTTCATTTTTAGATTTACCGTATAGGCAACCTGTATTCAGGAGATAAAGTGTCTAAACGCTTGAGGTAATTATAGTCATGTCGCAATGATTTTTATATTTTACTTCAAAAAAAGAAAAGGTAATTTAATAAGACTATTAGGATTTTGAATGATCTGAGTTTTGGAAGCTTTCTTTTCAATTAGAGATTTAGAAGATAATGAAATCGATTTCATTACTAGCCTTATTACAAATTGAGTCTATAACTACTAAACTATTACCGTTGAAAGTAAGAAATCTATTTGTTTGGTCTAAAAATACCTGACAAAGAATTAAAATGCGGATGGTATTTAAAGTTAAATGAAATCGATTTCATTTAACCTTTAATCACAAAAGACTGATAATTTCGAAAAAACAAGGAGGAAAAAAGCATGTCATCAGTAACACATGAGGTTAAAAAATTAAAAAACTACATAAATGGTGAGTGGATTGAATCCACCTCAAAGCAAACGGAGATCGTCGTTAATCCTGCAACTGGTGAGGCGATTGCCGAAGTGCCACTTTCAACTAAAGAAGATGTGGATCGTGCAGTTCAAGTTGCGAATGAAGCGTTTAAAAAATGGTCGCAGGTAGCCGTTCCAAAAAGAGCTCGCATATTGTTCAAATATCAGCAGCTCCTAGTAGATAATTGGGAGGAACTTGCGAAACTTGTTACCATCGAAAATGGAAAAAGTTTATCAGAATCAATCGGTGAAGTACAGCGAGGCATCGAGTGTGTGGAGTTTGCCGCGGGTGCACCTACACTTATGATGGGCAAACAGCTTCCAGATATTGCGACAAACATTGAATCGGGTATGTATCGTTATCCAATCGGTGTAATTGGCGGTATCACACCGTTTAACTTTCCGATGATGGTCCCTTGCTGGATGTTCCCACTTGCAATTGCATGTGGCAATACATTCGTGTTAAAGCCATCTGAGCGTACACCACTTCTTGCAGCACGTATTGTTGAACTGTTTGAGGAAGCGGGTCTTCCTAAAGGTGTATTGAACATTGTAAATGGCGCACATGATGTGGTAAACGGGCTTCTTGAACATAAAGATGTGAAAGCTATCTCATTCGTTGGTTCACAACCAGTTGCTGAATATGTTTATAAAACAGGTACGGCCAACTTGAAGCGCGTTCAGGCACTTGCAGGAGCAAAAAACCACTCGATTGTCTTGAAAGATGCCAATCTTGATATGACAGCAAAAGAAATTACAAGTGCGGCTTTCGGCTCAGCTGGTGAACGTTGCATGGCAGCTGCTGTTGTTGTAGTAGAAGAATGTGTAGCGGAGGAGTTAGTTGAAAAATTAAAAAAGGCTGCAGATACCATTACAATCGGTAATGGCCTAGACGACGGCGTTTTTCTTGGACCAGTTATCCGGGAAGGGGCTAAGCAACGGACTATTAGCTATATTGAATCCGGTGTAGCGCAAGGGGCGACCCTTGTACGTGACGGCCGTAAAGACGAGGCCGCAAGTGGAAATGGTTACTACCTTGGGGCTACGATTTTTGATCATGTAACACAGGAAATGAAAATTTGGCAAGATGAAATTTTCGCTCCGGTCCTCTCCATAGTCCGTGCGAAAGATTTAACAGAGGCCGTTGAGATTGCGAATGCATCCGCTCTTGCTAATGGCGCTTGCCTATATACAGACAGTGCAGCTGATGTACGCCAGTTCCGTGAAACAATTCATGCGGGTATGCTGGGCATTAACGTGGGGGTTCCCGCACCTATGGCATTCTTCCCATTCTCTGGATATAAAGATTCATTCTATGGTGACCTTCATGCAAACGGGACAGACGGTGTGGAGTTCTACACTCGAAAAAAAATGGTGACTGCACGCTACGTGAAGTAATCGTATAAATCCCATAGAAAATAAATGAAGTCTGGTCCGTTTAGATACGGGCCAGATTAATCCAATTTTTTGCCTGAGAAACAAGGAGGTACATATGAGCAAATTACTGAAAAAACCAGGAAAACTTGAGGTTGGTGAAGGTGTTACAGTTGTTCAGGAAGTAACGAAAGTAAATTCTCCATTAGAATTTGTTGAGTTTAAAATAGTTGAGTTAGCTTCACACTCTAAATATTCAGAATCATTAAATAAAACGGAGTGTTGTATCGTCGCTTTGACTGGAAAGATCAACGTGACAGTAGGCGAAGAAACATTCCACGATTTAGGCACACGTGAAAGTGTGTTTGAAAAGGTGCCGACGGACAGCATCTACATATCGAATAACAACCATTTTCAAGTAGAAGGTATAACTGAAGCCCGCGTAGCACTATGTTATTCCCCTTCTGAAAAGCAACTTCCGACCAAATTGATTAAAGCAGAGGATGTTGGTGTTGAACAACGAGGTATTTTGAGTAATAAACGGATGGTGCATAATATTTTGCCGGATTCGGATCCGTCAGCGAACAGTCTTCTTGTGGTCGAAGTCTACACAGAAAGCGGCAACTGGTCGAGCTATCCTCCGCATAAACATGACCAGGACAACTTACCAGTAGAGTCGCAATTAGAAGAGTCTTACTACCATGAAATGAATCCACCTCAGGGTTTTGTCTTCCAGCGTGTTTATACGGATGACCGTTCGATTGATGAGACCATGACTGTCGAAAACGGAGATGTTGTCCTTGTACCGGCGGGGTATCATCCGGTAGGGGTACCGGATGGTTATGAATCTTATTACTTAAATGTCATGGCTGGCCCGACGAGGACTTGGAAATTCTACAATGATCCAGATCATGAATGGATCTTAAAGCGGTAAAAAAAAAGAAGGAGCTGTTAATTGGATGAACTATACATTTAGTACCGATAAGGAGTTTGACTTGATTGCTATCGGCCGTGCCTGCCTCGACTTAAATGCCAATGAATATAATTGCCCGATGGAAGATACCATGACGTTTACAAAATATGTGGGCGGTTCACCTGCCAATGTTGCCATTGGCAGTTCAAAATTAGGTTTGACTGTTGGATTCATCGGCAAGCTTGCGGATGACCAACACGGACGATTTATCGAGCGGTATATGCGCGAAGCAGGCGTGGATACATCAAATATGGTGATTGATCAGAAGGGGCATAAAACGGGACTAGCATTCACAGAAATCAAAAGTCCTGAAGAATGTAGCATCCTTATGTATAGAGATAACGTAGCCGACCTTCAATTAGCGCCTTCAGAAGTAAACGCAGAATACATCAAAAAATCAAAAATTCTACTTGTTTCTGGAACGGCCTTAGCGCAAAGCCCATCACGTGAAGCTGTGTTAAAAGCGGTCAGTCTGGCGAAAAAACATCATGTAAAAGTCGTATTTGAATTGGATTACCGTCCGTATACCTGGAATTCTATTGAAGAAACCTCTGTTTATTATTCTTTAGTAGCAGAGCAATCAGACATTTTGATAGGCACGCGTGATGAATATGATGTAATGGAAAACACCGAAAAAGGTACAAACGAAGAGACTGTCCGTTACTTGTTTAACCATTCCGCAGATCTAGTGGTCATCAAACATGGTGTCGAGGGTTCATATGCTTATGCCAAATCGGGCGAAGTATTTCAAGCGAAGGCTTATAAAACGAAAGTATTAAAAACCTTTGGCGCAGGAGATTCATATGCTTCCGCTTTCTTATATGCATTAGTGAGCGGCAAAGAGATTGAAAGCGCCTTAAAATTTGGAAGTGCTTCTGCTTCAATAGTAGTAAGCAAACATAGCTCTTCTGAAGCTATGCCAGTTGTAGAAGAAATTGAGGAACTAATTGCCGAACGAGTGTAAGCAAATTATCTACATAGAGGTGAGCAAAGGATGGGAAAAGTGAGGCTAACAACAGCCCAAGCTTTAATTAAGTTTTTAAATCAGCAGTATATTCACGTTGACGGTGAAGAGTATCCATTTGTCGAAGGGATTTTTAATGTATTCGGTCATGGAAATGTCGTTGGAATTGGTCAGGCTCTTGAACAGGATGCGGGCCACTTGAAAGTGATTCAAGGAAAGAATGAGCAAGGAATGGCGCACGCAGCAATCGCCTATAGTCGCGAAATGCTCCGCCGCAAAATTTATGCCGTTACCACATCGGCCGGTCCAGGTTCTGCTAACTTAATAGCGGCAGCTGGTACAGCACTTGCTAATAATATTCCTGTCCTTTTGCTCCCGGCAGATACATTTGCCACACGCCAGCCTGATCCGGTGCTTCAGCAACTTGAGCATGAGCACAGTACGGCGATAACTACTAATGACGCTTTTATGGCGGTATCAAGATATTGGGATCGCGTCACTCGTCCAGAGCAGCTCATGTCAAGTCTGATTCGTGCATTTGAAGTGATGACCGATCCTGGAAAAGCGGGTCCGGCGACGATTTGCATCTCGCAGGATGTAGAAGGAGAAGCATTCGATTACGATGAACGATTTTTTGATAAACGCGTTCATTATTTGGATCGGAAAGCGCCAGTGGAACGGGAACTGAATGGAGCTGCAGATCTGATTAAAGCAAGTAAGAAGCCAATCATTATCGTCGGAGGAGGAGCAAGGTATTCCGGTGCACGTGATATTTTAATCAAGCTATCAGAAAAGCATAACATACCACTTGTGGAAACGCAGGCTGGTAAATCAACGGTGGAATCATCTTTTACTAAGAACTTGGGCGGAGTGGGCATTCTTGGTACAATGGCTGCCAATAAAGCAGCCCGCCAGGCAGATCTCGTAATTGGTGTCGGGACACGTTATACAGACTTTACAACGTCTTCTAAAACTGCTTTTAATTTTGAAGACACGAAGTTTTTGAACATTAATGTCAGCCGTCTTCAGACATATAAGCTAGATGGATTTCAAGTCGTCGCGGATGCAAAAATAGCGCTTGAGCAACTTGAGGGGTTACTAGAGGGATACGAAACAGAATTTGGTGAAATGTTTGCAGAATGGAAGGAAGATTGGCTTACCGAACGAGACCGTTTGAGTAGAGTGACATTCAATCGTGAAAATTTTACACCTGAAATTAAAAGCCAATTTTCACAGCAAATCTTGAATGAATACTCAGATGCATTGAAAACTGAATTGGCACAATCCACTGCGATGATCGCAATTAATGATACAGTCAATCCGGACAGTGTGGTCGTCGGTTCAGCCGGATCACTTCCGGGGGACTTGCAGCGTCTTTGGCATACGACAGTTCCGAACACGTACCATCTTGAATATGGCTTCTCCTGCATGGGCTACGAAATTGCAGGAACTTTAGGAGCGAAGCTTGCTCATCCGGACCGGGAAGTCTATTCAATGGTAGGAGACGGCAGTTTCTTAATGCTCCATTCTGAATTGATCACGGCCATTCAATATAATCATAAAATCAATATTTTATTGTTTGATAACTCAGGCTTTGGCTGTATTAACAATCTGCAAATGGAGAATGGTAGCGGCACTTATTGCTGTGAGTTCAGAACACATGACAATCAAATTATGAATATTGATTACGCAAAAGTTGCAGAAGGATACGGAGCCAAGACTTATCGGGCTAATACTGTTGATGAATTGAAAGCCGCTTTGGAAGATGCAAAAAAACAATCAGTATCTACATTAATTGAAATGAAAGTACTTCCGAAAACAATGACAGATGGCTATGACGCTTGGTGGAATGTTGGTGTGGCAGAAGTTTCTGAACAAGAAAGTGTTCAAAAGGCATATGAAGCGAGGCAAGAAAAATTAAAGACCGCCAAACAATATTAAAAGGAGGAATTCAGAAAATGCAGGAGATTTTATGGGGGATTGCCCCAATTGGTTGGCGTAATGATGACATTCCGGAAATAGGGGCTGAGAATACCTTATCCCACCTTTTAAGCGATATTGTCGTGGCAGGATTTCAGGGGACAGAAGTAGGTGGTTTCTTCCCTGAACCAGCCGCCCTGAATAAAGAACTTCAGCTTCGAAACTTAAAAATCGCTGGTCAGTGGTTCAGCAGCTATATCATCCGTGATGGTATCGAAAAAGCAGAACAGGATTTCCATAAGCACTGCCAATATTTACAGGCTGTCCATGGGGATGTGGCGGTTGTATCCGAACAGACTTACAGTATTCAAGGTGGAGAGATCAATGTATTTAAGGGAAAACCTTACTTTACAGATGAAGAATGGGGAATATTGTGTGTCGGACTAAATAAGCTCGGGAAAATCGCGAGTCAGTACAATTTGAAGTTGGTATATCACCATCATATGGGGACAGGAGTTCAGACATTGTCTGAAATTGATCGTCTTATGGAAAACACCGAAAAAAACTTGGTTCATTTGCTATATGATACTGGACATATTTATGTATCAGATGGTGAGTACATGACACTGTTAAGAAAGCACATTGACCGCATTGGACATGTCCATTTTAAAGATGTAAGACATAAGGTCCTGGAGAAGTGTCGGAAAGAAGAAAAATCGTTTCAAGAGTCTTTTTTAGCTGGTATGTTTACAGTCCCTGGTGACGGGTCCGTTGACTTTGTGGAACCTTTTCATACACTTCTTGACCATCAATATAAAGGGTGGATTGTTGTAGAGGCTGAACAAGATCCATCTGTTGCCCATCCATTAGAATACGCGTTAATCGCTCGCAAATATATAAATGACAGATTGCTCCTAGTTCAAGATTAAAAACTAGAAAGAAGTGATTCATTTGAATAATGAGGGAAATCAAATGGCATTCTTACGCAAGATTATTATTATCTCGACGTTAGGCGGTCTTTTGTTTGGATATGATACAGGTGTTATTAATGGCGCATTGCCGTATATGTCAGAAGAAGACCAACTTAACCTCAATTCACTTACGCAAGGTCTTGTTGCCAGTTCACTTCTTTTAGGCGCGGCACTTGGAGCGTTTTTAGGAGGCCGGCTTTCGGATTATGCTGGTCGCCGAAAAAATATTCTTTTCCTTTCGATACTATTCTTCTTTTCTACGATTGGATGTACGCTTGCACCGAATGTTACGGTCATGATAGCTTGCCGTTTTCTACTCGGACTTGCTGTTGGGGGAGCATCTGTAACCGTTCCGACTTATTTGGCGGAAATGTCTCCTGCTGAACGACGCGGACGAATTGTTACTCAGAATGAATTAATGATTGTAAGTGGGCAGTTGCTCGCATTTATCTTCAATGCCATTCTTGGTACAACAATGGGCGACAGTTCTCATGTATGGCGTTACATGCTGGCTATAGCGGCACTTCCAGCTATCCTTCTTTTCTTCGGAATGCTCCGGTTGCCTGAAAGTCCAAGGTGGCTAGTATCAAAGAAGAAAAATGCCGAGGCTCTGAACGTTTTGAAAAAAATACGCAATACAAACCAGGCAGAATCAGAATATCAGGGAATTAAAGAAACATTCGTTGAAGAAACCAATGTTAAGAAAGCTACATATAAAGATTTAACCGTTCCATGGATACGGAGAATTGTTTTTCTTGGAATGGGGATTGCGATTGTCCAGCAAATAACAGGCGTCAACTCGATTATGTACTATGGTACCCAGATTTTAAAAGATGCAGGCTTTGCAACAAAAGCTGCATTGATTGGAAATATTGCAAACGGTGTCATCTCCGTTTTGGCCACGTTTTTAGGTATTTGGCTACTTGGTAAAATTGGGCGTCGTCCAATGCTTATAACTGGATTGATTGGAACAACGACGGCCCTTCTATTGATTGGCATCTTCTCTTCCCTCCTTGAAGGAACGGCTGCTCTTCCATATGTTATTTTATCTTTGACTGTTACGTTTCTTGCTTTCCAGCAGGGAGCCATTTCACCGGTTACTTGGTTGATGCTTTCAGAGATTTTCCCACTTCAAGTACGTGGGCTTGGTATGGGTGTTACCGTATTCTTCCTTTGGATAGTGAACTTCCTAATTGGTTTAACGTTCCCGGTTTTACTTGATAAAGTCGGATTGTCTACAACATTCTATGTCTTTGCGATTTTAGGTATATTGGCTATCACATTTGTGAAAAAATGTTTGCCAGAAACGAGAGGGCTTACACTTGAACAGCTTGAACAAAACTTCCGTAACCATGGAAAAGATCCTGTTAAAGAAATAACAAAAATAGTATAAGAGATATAGGTTAATTGGCATAAATGCAGATACGTATAATAGGAGGAATATAGTCATGACATTAAATATCGGCGTAATAGGAACTGGAGCAATAGGACGGGAGCACATTAAAAGAATTACAAACAAATTATCCGGCGGGAAAATTGTCGCTGTAACTGATGTGAATGAAGAAGCGGCGAAGCAGGTCGTAAACCAATATGGACTTGAGGCGGTCGTGTATCCGGATGACAAATCACTTGTATCAGATGAAAACGTGAATGCTGTACTTGTGACAAGCTGGGGACCAGCCCATGAACAAAACGTATTGAATGCGATTGAAGCCGGAAAATATGTGTTCTGTGAAAAGCCACTAGCGACAACAGCGGAAGGTTGCAAGAGAATTACCGAAGCGGAAATGAAACACGGGAAGCGTTTGGTACAAGTTGGTTTTATGCGCCGTTATGACAGCGGTTACGTACAATTGAAAGAAGCCATTGATAGAAATGAAATTGGCGAGCCGCTCATGGTCCGTTGCGTACACCGTAATCCAGAAGTGGATGAGAACTACACAACGGATATGGCGGTCGTTGATACATTGATTCATGAAATTGATGTATTGCACTGGCTAATCAGCGATGATTACAAATCCGTTCAAGTAATTTACCCGAAGAAAGCAAGTCGTGCGCATGCTAACTTAAAAGATCCTCAAATCATCATATTGGAAACGAAAAGCGGGATTGTTATTCAAGCAGAAGTATTCGTAAATTGTAAATATGGCTATGATATCCAGTGTGAAGTCATTGGTGAAGACGGTGTTGCGTATCTTCCTGAACCGGCAAGTATCGTTACTAGGAAAGGTGCAAAACGCAGCACGGATATTTTAATAGACTGGAAAGACCGCTTTATGGATGCGTATGACATAGAATTGCAGGATTTCATAGATTCTATTAAACAGACAGGTCAGCCAAATGGTCCGACTTCATGGGACGGATACATTGCAGCTGTAACAGCTGATGCTTGCGTAAAAGCACAGGAATCAGGCCAAAAAGAACCGGTTGATCTGGCTGAGAAACCTGATTTTTATACGGGGAAAATCACAGTACAGTGAACTTCGTAACACAAACTATGTGGTGTTGTGGTAAAAATAATTACATTCAAATTGGAGGAAACGACGATGAAACTAGCATTAGATCCAACGATGTATGCCAATTTATCTTTAAAAGAAATGGTCGATAAAACGGCGGAATTAGGCTATGAATATATCGAACTATCACCGCGTGAAGATTTTTGCCCATTCTATAAATATCCTAAAGTAGATAAAGAACAGATTAAAAATTTGAAGCGCTGGTGCAGCGACGCGGGTGTGAAGATCTCATCCTTGCTTCCACTTTACTACTGGGCTGGTCCTGATGAGGACCGCCGCCAGGCTGCAGTTCGCAACTGGAAACGCGCCATCGAAGTGGCAGTGGAATTGGATGTTGATTTGATGAACAGCGAATTTAATGGTTCTAAATTCAATGAAGTTGTATGTGAAGAAAAATTCATTAAATCAATGGATGAGCTCATTCCGGTTTTTGAGAAAGAAGGCGTTAAACTGAACTTACAGGCGCACCCATTCGATTTTATCGAAACACATGAAGGAGCGATGGATATGATTCGTGCTCTTGACCGCTCATGGATCAACCTTGTATATTCAACCGCCCATACGTTTTTCTACGATGATGGAAAGGGTGATATTGCCCCAATGTTTGATTCTGCCGGTGATCGCCTACAACACGTATTGTTTGCCGATACATTCAATCATAAAGCATCCAACGGACTCCGTTATATCGTCAACCCTCCAGGTGTTGAAGCAACCGTTCACCAGCACTTGAACATCGGCGAGGCAGAAGTTGACTTTGATACGATCTTCAGAAAGCTGAATGAAATGAATTTTGA
>NZ_JAEKEV010000004.1:0-28121 GCF_016650915.1 Peribacillus sp. TH27
GGGATAAGACTGCCTTCCAGCCGTTTCATTGCTTCACTTCAGCAAGTCAAAAACCCTAAGACCTGTCAAGCATAATCAGCTAAATAGTTGAAAGAATTGCTGTTAAGATAACGGAGGTTAGGCATTACGACTACATAATCTTATATTTACTATATAAGGATTGATGAAAGATAGCTTGGAGTGAAAATGCTTCAGGCTTTTTTCTTTTTCTTTGTCACTGCTCCTGGATATCCTTTTTTTTCTGAATGAGCTTTGATTTTATTCAGTAGTTCCAAGCCCTCTTTTTTTGTCATGTTTACGACTTGTTTAGCCATGTTCAACAGCTCCTTGATATATGGTTTGATGTTCACAGCATGGCCTAAATTCTGAATTAATAAACATCTTCTACCCTGCTGGAATACTTAAGATTTCATGTACATAAGTATAGTGTACATAGCGTATTTTCACTTTTGGGAGGGGAAAGGGCTTATGAAAGAGGGAAGCCAGACAACAAAAAGAAAAGTTCGGTCAGATAAAAAAAGGGATATCAAACCATCAATATCTGAATCTTTAAATGAATGTTGCCATGATTTAAGCTATGTTTTAAACATGCCAGTTAAAGATGTAGGTGAGCATTTCATCATGGCTGCGATAAATAGCAGGGAATGCATTGAAAGCTTGTCCATGTATTTCAAAAGAGACTACAGACACGATAATACGATTTTTAGAGGTGACCTTGAAGCAGAGGTAATCCTTAAACGAAATATCATTCAGAAGAAAAGGCTCCATTTAAGATTCAAGGCATCCGATCATGAAAGAATCAGTTCTCTTGCATACTCAATGGATTGCAGTATCAGCTTGGCGACAACAATGTTGCTGACGTCTGGCATTCGTAATACTGAAATCTTCAATGAAGTGGTGGATTCAGAACTTGTCCGGCTGCTTGATTCAGAAAGGATTAAAAGGCTGCGAATTATTCAGAAATACATAAACAAATTAAATGGTGATTCCAAGATATCAATTTTTCAGATTGTGGCTTATGTAGCACATGAGGTAATAGATACCACGAAAACCATGCAAGAAAAAGTGAATGATTGGATAGATACAAATATCAAAAATATCGAGTGAAATTGATAACGATATCAATATGTGGATTTAAAATAAAGTCGTACCGTTTTATTCCTTTTGGTTAACTGGTTAGAAATGTAAGGGAGGATTGCTATGATAGAACGAAAGATGTGTGAATTCTGTGCGGTTTGGAATGATCTTAGCAATCTAACTCCATTGTTCGAACAGGGAAAAACTAATGTTTCCTATTACTGTGACAGGTGTTTCCCGAATGTAAAAAACAATCTGTTGAACCTTCCATACAGTTCATTCTTTACTTGGGGAAAGAAAGGCAGACCTATAACGAAAACCCCTGCACCAAAGACTGATACAAGGGGAATAAAGGTGGATAAAGGTAAAAAAACTGTAAGGAGTTGTCCTATTATATTCCAAGATATAGAATTTGCTTGGGTCTGGAATGGAGTCATAAAAAAGAACCCCTGAACCAGCTTCTTTATGGCTGGTAACAAGGGCATTCGCAGTTAAACCGTTCAGACATCAATACTATTCCACCAAACCAGAATATTATTCAAAGATATTTAGCATGTCTTGAAACAAATAAAACCCCTGAACCAACTTTTTAGGCTGGTACAAGGGTATCGGAGTTTCAACTTCGGGAAGTTCTCATATGATATTCCCTTAAATATGAAGTTGCTACTCAATTAAGCCAAATAACCCCTGACCAACTTTTTAGGCTGAGAACAGAGGTTATTTAATTTGAGGTGACTCTATATGTATATTCCGAACTAAGGAATTGGGGACATGGGGCAGAGATTACTACACGGATAAACAAGATAAACTCCAATTTGGAGGGAATAGCAAAAGCTGAGGCGAATAATTAACCGAGGTGATCTTATGAAAATATCTGAATTACTAGAGTTAACCCAAAGCAAGAAACTAGCTGACATTGCTAAAGACAGTTTGGATATAGGTGAAAAGAGAACAGTTGAAGCACTTAAAAAAGCCGGTTGCTATTCAATCAGTGGCAAACGTGGGTGGCATTTTGATGGTAAATCTAGCGTGTTAGAACAATCTATTTATGAGTACTCAACACCAAGCAAACGAGGGGTTAATAGTGCCAAAAAAGAGGTTACTGCAACATTAGAAAAAGCCACGGTTGTAACTAACCCAAGTTCCCAACTTTCCAATGAACCAGAAAATAAACAAGATGTTAATCCAATAAATAAACAAATAAGTAATCCAACCAATAAACAAATAAATAAACAAGTTGGAAAACCAACAATCCAACTTACCAAGAATAAAACCAGTAAACCGGCTATGAAAAAGGTAACTTATGAAATTGAAGAACAGCTTCATGATGAATTAAAGATCAAGTCTATTAGAGAAAAACGGACGGTATCGGAAATAGTGAATGAGATCATAAAGAGAGGATTACAATAAATTTCATATTTGGCCCGTATCTGATGTCATTCAAGCCAGCTATATTAAGGATTCAAGCGTGCTTTTTCGCCTTGAATTGTTTCTATTAGTATCAAGATAAGAAAGAACTAAAAAAGCCCCCATAAAACAGGGGGCTTTTTTAGTTCAAAACCAAGATCAAACAGAATAAAATTATTTCCTTTTACCATTTCCATTTTGTTTAGAATTCAGATTACCCCAATTTTTAATTTTTTCAGCGCAAATTTCCGTTAAAGGTTCTCCAATCGCTTTTTTATAATTAAATCCTAATAGTTGCATTGTTTTTAAAGTATCAACTGTTACCAAATCTAATAACATTTCAAAACCATCCTCTTGGTCCTTTGTTGCTTCTGATTGGCCAGATATTATTGATAGTACACCTCTAATTGTATTCTGAAGATACTCTAAATTTTCTGGAGTAATTTCAATTTGCTCATACATAGCTTTATAACTTTTAGCGATATTTTCAAATTGACTGTTATCATCCATTAGCCGATTAGTTAATTCTTCGTACTCTCGAATGATTGTGTCTTTTTCATTATTTAATTTGATTTGTTCTCTTTTATTGATGACATATGAAACAGTATTTTTTGAGAGTGTTTCTGTTAAATTTACAGCTAATTTCACAGCTGCATCTGCTGCGTATGGATCTATATTCATTTTACAATCCTCATTTCATTGGAATATATTGCCCATTAAGTATTGATTTTCTAGCAAATAATATCAATCTATCTCTCAAAATCTATCCCTTTTTCTTTTTTTCTGCTCACCATTTTTTCTTGTTTCTCATTTTCTTTCACTTTCAAAAATATTTGAGCTCCATTCACTTCTTGCTCGTCTGTGAAATGTTTTTTTAATAATCGCTCTCCCATTTTATCTAAGACTTGGGCCTTAAAAGCCCCAACATGATGGCTAAAGTCCTTTACTTTGTCTTTGTAGTAGCTTTTTACCTTCTCGAGGGTCCGGGTTAAAAAAGCATTTTCTCTAACCAATTCTTTATTTTCATCTCTCAAATGGTCATTTTCTTTTTTCAAAATCTTATTTTCATCTTCTAACCGATCATTTTTTTGCATTTCATCAATCCAATAGCTCTCAAACTCATCAGATTTCGTTTTAAGCCCCTCTGAAGCTTTAGCAAGCATTTTAATACCCTCGAAGTCTTCTTGGGCTAATTCGACCGTTTTAGAGCGAACTAAGCCCCCCTTCTCTTTTACTTCCACCTCGTCCACCTTTTTAACATGATCTAAAGACTTTCCTAGGTCGCTTAAGCGACCCTCTACGTCCTTAATGGACTTCTCCAGTGATTTTTTATCTTCTAGCTTTTCTTTCAATTCATTTTCTAATGATTTTACTTCTTCCTTCACGGTTAACGCTTTGAAACGATTGGCTTCTATATGCTTTCGGTCACTAGAAACGCCACGCTCTAAATCAAATCCCTTTTTCGTTACATGCTCATGAAATTTATCTTGAAGTTGCTGCAGTTCTGTTTTTTTGCCAAAAAACTGTTTGGCTGCCAATTTACCTTCCAAAGTAATCGGTACCATCCCAACGTGCATATGGGGCGTTTTTTCGTCTTTATGTACAACCGCATACACCATATTTTTTTCACCATAACGATCCTGGAGAAATTTCACGCTTTCTTCAAAGAATCGTTTTTCTTCTAGTGGATCTAGCCCATCAAAAAACGCTTTGTCTGACGTGACGACAAAAGAGCATAATTTGACCGCGTCTTTCCGTATAGCCCGTTTGCCGGTATAGCGTTCATCAATTTCTCGTTGAATGCGCTCGTCATAATCAATCGGAGCATGATTCAACAAATCATAATTCAACGAAGAACGCTCCTTATCAATGTCCATATTCGTCTGACTCTCTTTTTCTCGTTGATTATGAATCTGCATGCCTTTGACGTCCGCACTCTTAAATTTTTTCATATGTATGACCGCAAAACTCATCAAAACCACCCCCAAATATATCTCCCTCTATTTATTGTCTGAGAAAGAACTTTATTTGTAAAGTGGAGCTTACTACACTTTGTGCCAAAGTGGTAAGCTCTGCGAGGCCGAAACCATGCTAAAGCATGGCAAAAAACAAGACCGCGGGCTCTCGCCCACACCTAGCCAACGTAGCACGTTGGATCGCAATAAAAACATCAACCCCCACCCCCCCAATTCTTGGGGGCTCCCTCGCCGGTAGGCAGCTCAAAAGGTGTTGCCTTTTGAGACACCAAGAGGGTCTTGGTGAAGTGAGTCTATCAACTCCTTATCCTCCCTTCGGTCCGGTACCGTTGACAGACACCAAATAGAAAGGGGTTCTTATCTAAAATTAGATAAGAACCCTTTTTTCATTTTATGGTAGTTTACATAAAAGCACCTTACCGGAAGCTACTAAACATAGCAAAACTCTAAATTTCAAATTGGTCGAAATCAGGGTTTTGCTATGTTTGATAGAACTGGAAAAAGAAGGATATTCATTGAACGCAATTAAAAAAGTAGTATTCTTGTATATATTTATATTAATATTGTATTTTTTTCATAAAATGGTAGAATAGTTCCGGGAAGGAAGTTGAAAAAAATGAAAAAATTAGCAATATTACCAATTGTAGCTGTTTTATCTTTGAGTATCTTTTCTGGAAATAAAGCAGAAGCCGCAATTAACAATAAACCTGGAGATATTATTGTAACCAAAAGTACTGCCGGTAGTGGAATTGTAGGACATAGTGGTATATATATTGATACTACACATATTCTTCATACTTCAGGTCGGAAAAATGAACCATATCCTAGAATCGATACAGAAAGTGAATGGCATGCTAGATATGCTCAATCTAAAGTTGTTAGACCGGACTCAAGTACAATAGGATCTAAGGCTGCAGAGAAAGCTAAATACTATTTTAAAGGTAAAACAATACCTTATAAAATTACTTCGAATCCAACAAATATTACAAATATATATTGTAGTGAATTAGTTTGGTATTCTTACTATAAGGCAGGTAAAACATTTAAAACCCGTAATAGTTCTGGATTTTATCAACCAACAGACTTAGTTACACCGTACAACTTTATTGATTCAGCTAATGTTGATTATAATAATTTTTCGTTTATAGATAATACTTGGTAACAAAGATTATTTCATTTAAAAGGCAATTTTCTAACATAGGAGAGTGCTTTTTTTTGCAAAGATAAAGGACCTTTTCCTATTATATTGGTATAAAGTTAATTTTAGGAAGAGTGTGTTTTTTTGTTATCGCTACTCGATCTAATCTATCTCCATTTGTATATAAATACCTCTTGGTGAAGTGAGTCTATCAACTCCTTATCCTCCCTTCGTTCCGGTACCGTTGACAGACGCCAAATAGAAAAGGGTTCTTATCTAATTTTAGATAAGAACCCTTTTTCCATTTTACAGTAGTTTACATAAAGTACCTTACCGGAAGCAAAGCGAAATTCAGGTGCCTTCAATAAAATATTAGTATCCTTTATAAGGGTAATTTTTTGTGTTCTAACTTATATAAATTAAGACTGAAACATGCAATAATAAGGCTAAATTAACAATAAAATGTACTTAAAACAATGAATTGGTTCCATATATAAATTATCTAATATAAAGGTGTTTCACATTAGTTTTAGTCTCAATTGAGTCTAAAACATAAAATTATTCGTAGGAGGAATCTGAATGAACGATATAAAGTGGGAATCCATAGGCCCGGTTGCTGAAAGATTTGGCATTGAAGTTCCGAGATTACGAACTTGGTGCGACAAAGGCTTAATTGAGTTTGATAAACGAACTACCGGTCGTTGGATTCCACATACAGAGTTTCCAAAAATCAAGAAGATTATTGAAGTCTTCAATCGTGGTGGTAATGTCACGTTTGATGATGTGAAAGAAGAGTTAATTAAGGAGAATTTATATTATCAGTTGCAAACAGATAAAGAACAAGAGGAAAAATCTAAAGAAATGGCTTTGCTACTTGGACAAGCCTTTGAACAAAGTGGCGCCAATGAAATGTTTATGCAAATCGGTAGTGAGTTTAAACGTATGCAGCAAGAAGTAAATCGCTTATCTCAATTAGTAGAAAAACAAAATGAAACAAAATTACTTGAAGATAACAGGATAAGTAAGCTCCAGGAGGATAATGAGGTTCTTAAGGGTTTAGTTAAAGATCTAATTAGTTCTGATAAAGATTTAAAAGATACTTTTAATGTCTACATGAAAGAACAAAAGAAGGAAGAAAAAGAAAAACAGACTGAATTAGAGGATAAAATAGAGTTAATTGAGGCTCAATTAACTAGCCAAAAGAAAGAAAAAAAGGGGTTTCTATCAAAGATTTTTGGATGAACTAGGCCAAGATGAATCCCTTACCATTAATAGGGAACCCAAAATTCCCACAACTGGTTACAGACGCTAAAAAAACCATCTGTAACCGAAGGACATTTAAGGATATCTATAGTTCAATTTGAATGTACGATAATGTATAGGAACGTACATTCAAAAGTCCACCAGTTGGCGGCCTTATAATACGAATGCATCCGTTACTCTAATTCGATAATTTGTATCAAAAATATTGTTATATATCATATTCAACTGTCGGTTTACTCTGAAGTTTACTAAAAACAACCAATACTATCGTGCTTGTTTTTCTAACTTCCTTTATATTTCAAGTAAAGGAGGAGAGGCAAATGGAATTAGGAGATAAGTTAAAAAAGCTCCGTAAAGAACACAGTTACTCTCAAAATCAGTTAGCAGATAAACTACATGTAACCCCTCAAGCTATTTCTAAATGGGAGAATAATAAGTCTGTTCCAGATATCATTAATCTTGTGCAACTAAGCGACTTATACAATGTTAGTTTGGATTATCTAATTAAGTCAGATAAGAAATTACAAAGCAAGCTATCTATTGATAATATCCGTTTAAAAATATTTAAGTATTTTGTATTATCTATTGCCTTAGTTATCATTCTTGCAATAAGTATTTTAATAAAAGCTCAATTTTTTATGTTTCAACATGGGTTAGGAACATGGCTATTTATTGGATGTGCTTTACTATTTATAATTTCTGTCTTCTTAAGTTTATATTGTTATATAGTTAAAAAAATCATTTTATATTCTTCTGGATAGCCCTTTTGATGTTAAGCTGTATAGTCTTTTTGGGTTTATTTTACGACTATATCATTGATGTATTATTCTTCTGATTTATAAGGAGTGGCATCAGGAAAATTACACCTTCCTGATGCCACTCCTTATAGTTTTAAATAACGTTATATTCTAAACCATTCTTTTACGAACTTGTCTAAAAGTTATAACTTTTACGAACTTTTTTGATTGTTACTTCTTTAAAATAGCCTCTGTTAAACAATGCTTTTAATTTACTCGAAATCAAAAAAACAGCAAAAAACCCAACAATTAAGCTGGGAATGAATTTTAACTGGTGAGTTGTTTAATTAGAATATGGCTTCACGCCTTTTATGTGTTTCTGTTTTTTTATATTTTTTTCGCGTTTTGTCGTCTGGACCAAAATTAGAGTGTTCAAAATAGCTATAATTCCCCAGAAATAGGAATCAAATTTGAAGAAGCCGACCAATAAAGGTCGGCTTTTTTCATACTATTTTTAGCAGCCGCCGCCGTATCCACCGCCACCGTATCCGCCGCCGTATCCGCCGCCGCCGTAACCACCGCCGCCACCAACAAAGCTAGCTCCAACAATGATTAAGAGTATAAACAAAACGACTATAAATGCGAAACCTCCACCAAATCCAAAACCTTCGTCTCTACATTCGTCTCTACATTCGTCTCTACATTCACGACCTGACATACTGAAACATCTCCTTATTTGTTCTTAAGGAGGAAATACAATTAAATGGGTTATCTCACTTTATGCTCTACTTAGGAAAATGACACAATAGTCTCCATCTCTGTTCATAGGATAAAATTTGGAGGTACCTCTTATTGAGATAACGGGTGCGTTAGTTTTATAAGAAGAAGTAAAAAAGTAGATTCCTTAACGTAGAGGAGATCGACTTTTCAGGTTGGAATTCTCTTAGCGTATAAAATTTCCGAAATGGGCGGTATAGCATTGTTGCTATCGTTCGTAAAAGTAGACTTTCTCGAACGGTGGAATTTCTTCTCAAAACAGCCGGTATTTACGTTCGTTAAAGTTCAAAAATATTTTACGAACGTCCTCTAACTTCCATAGACTTTTACGAACGTCCCGAACGAAATACCCCTTTGGTAAATCCATTTAACTCTAAGAGGGAGTAGAGATTACTGAAAACCCCATTTCCTATAGATCGTGACAATATAGAAAGTGCGCGACTTTTTAATGTCGTTCTTATTATTTAGTAGGATGGCGTCCGGAAACGGCAAGTTGCGTGGCATATATAGTAGGACCTGTTTTCCTGCGCGAAAATGGCAACTCATGCGACATATAAAGTAGGGGCTATTTACCTGTCCGAAAACGAAAAGTCACACGTCATATATGGTAGGGTAGTTTCTAACAAAACTAAGGGGGTATTTTTATGGAAGTGGTTTTATTGCAGATGTTCTTAGCTATTATTAGTTTTATGGTGGTAACGTCCACAAAGGTAATTGGCATCTTAGCTTTGTACGGGGTCATGATATACCTATTGATTAGACGAGAAAACAAGAAGAAGACCCTTTTATAGGGTCTTTTTTTATGGGGAATTTTCTTTTTGGACTATAGGACGTGATAGAAGGGCCTTTACAGGCACGAAAAAAATTCAACCTAAGTTCAATACCTCCTGATACTCGAACCTTTGTATGGCCCATCCTATGGCCTGTACAACTGTACTATGTAACGACATACGGCATACAGCAAGGCTACTATCATAGAGGGTAATTGGACAAGGGGGTAGTTACAGCGTACGCACCATACGGGCCAATCGGTGCACATTCACTACGTATACCATTGCACTCAACACGTACAATGCAGGATGCGACTCACTACCACAATAGAATGAGTGAATTAGGGGTAGCATCAGGAAAATGCGTATTTACAACGATAAGCATTCTGATACAAGTCATATGGACATTATGAACTCTATTTTGTAGGTGATTGGATTGTGTCTAAAAAGGCTCTACTCTATTGAGATTGTGAAAGAATGTACTTAAACTAAAGGGGCAGGATAGTTCATTAAGTAAGAATGTCTTTTGTGTCGTATAAGACACAAACTGTGAAATAAAAGTGAAAAAGAAAGAGTATCATATTACTCTTCCTTTCTGTCTATTTTATACTTATCTAGCCTTAATGAAATGTCTCTAAGTATAATGTTTCTTTCCTTTTGAGTTTTGATAAAGCTGATTAAGAACCAAACAATAAATGCTATTGGAATCAAATAAAAAAGTATACCAGTAAGTGCCATAATGTCTACCCAGTCCATTGTTTCTCTCTCCAATCTTTCTATTGGGGAATTATAGCATATTTGTTTGATAGGTTCTTATATTGGTTGACGAAATCCCAAACTATCGGAGCTGTCTTTAAGGTAGCTTTTCCTTTATGGAACTATCGGGGCAGGATAGTTGCATAAGTGAAACCGTAAAACAATTTATAACGTCATATAAATAAAGGGGGGAGTTTATGATAAGATATTTAAGTTTTATAACTGTCAGCATAATGTTTTTGCTTATAGTTGGTTGTGCCAATATAGAGACTGATTCAAAAAAATTTGTTCCTTCTGTTACTGATATTGTGAATAGAAATAATGGTGATATTGAAAACGAAACTAAGTTAAAAGAATTTATCAAGAATACAGAAACAGGGAAAAAGGATAGTATTCGTGTGGTTACTTACACGAAGGAAGGAGACCCAATACTAACTGATTTAACATATAACGGAGAGCAGCTTGAAATTACTGAGGATACCACTAGAGATGAGTACGGTAGTGGAGAAATTAACACATTTGGATGCGAGAAAATTTTAGTTGAAGGAAACAAATACTCTATCATTGGTTGCCAAGGTTACGAAACACCTTATTACTTAGCAGAAGGTAATTAATGTGATTTTCGACTGTGTAATCCTCAACGACCCTCTATCACACCTTGATTCGAGTACATCCTTCTTCAAATAACAGGTGAGTTAGCTGAAGATCAGAGCTGTCTTTAAGGCAGCTTTTTCTTTATGCAACTAAAGGGGCAGGATAGTTGTATAAGAAAATGTTAAATTAGAGAGTAGAAGGTGATGAGGATAGTAAGTAATTACAGTCGATAATAGGGGATGTTTATATGAATTGGAACTGGAATGAAACCACTATAGATTCTCCACTCTCGTCCGAAAACTTAAAGAACTTATTAAATACCGTATGTAGAAAAGAAAACAGATTTTCACAATTTGAGTTTATTAAGTGGTGTGATAACCTCACAATGGCTTTTGAGGAAGCTGAAGCATCTAATGAATTTGATGAAATAGCTTTTGGGATAGCACGAGATATTGAATGTCAATGGGATTTATTTTTGGTAAATACTTACTCATTAAAAGAATTGCAGAATTTAGACCTCTCAAAAGTAAAGTTACCTCAAGATTGGTTTATAGAGTGGTTAAAGCAATTAAACGAGGAATAAAAGGTAACTCCTTATTCTAGTAACGGATGCGTTAGCTAATGATCAGAGCTGTATTTAAGGCAGCTCAGGCTGTCGAGAAACACTCGAAAGCTGTCAAAAAGACAGCTTTATTTTTTAGAACCTACCTTTTATTTTTCCTTCTCGACTAATTCAAAACCATTTAATCCAATTGCAAACTCTACTCCTTGTTGGAGGGTTGAAAAAGTGCGAACTCTACTCATATTGAGGTTCAAAATGGAAATTTCGATGGCGAGCTTTGAAGAAATTCCTACTATGAAACACTCAGCTCCTAGCAAACGAACAGATTCAATTAATTTTCGAATGCCAAATATAGTAAAGTCATCAACACTAGTAATACCAGTTACATCAATTAGTAGGTAATTTGCCTTTTGACGAGATATTTCAATTAAAGCGTTTTCAACCAAATCTGAAAGTCGTTCTTGGTTAAACTTTCCAATTAATGGTATAACAAGAATTCCTTTTAAAACAGGTATAATAGGAGAAGATAACTCCTTAACCAATAAGGATAACTCTTCGGTGCGGTCTTTTACCTTTTCCTCTAATTCCTTAATACTTTGTTGTTCCTTTTGCCTCGCTAAGTCGTGAATATTTTTTGTTGGAGTAATGTTAGAAGGGAATACCTCAATTTCATTAAATTCTTCACCTTCCGCTTGACTCTTATTAATCTTATACCACATATCTTGTTGAAATAGTCCTCCAAAGACACCTGCCCAATGACTTGGTAATAAAACTCCCGCGTTTTCTTTATTGGAATTTTTAAAGATTCTATCTTCCCAGCTATTTTTTAATTGAATAACTGCTCTTTTTTCCTCAAATGAGTAATAAGTAATCTTAAAGTTTCCCCAACCAGCAGTTTTATAAATATCACTGTATTCGGTAAAAAGTTGTTCAATGTCTTGACGTTCTTGGTAATATGAACTTACTAAATGTCCCATCCGATAAAAGGTTGCCTCATATACAGTCTTGGACACGTCAGTTCCGGAAACCTCTTCAATTGTATTTAAAAACAATTCTATTGCAGAGTCCCATAATAAGAGTGCAGGTGCATCGTCAAAAGTAAATAACCCTTTTTCTTCATTCCAGATAATTTCATTTTTGTTTACTTGGACCTTTAAATTAGTTTTAGCCATTAATTTCACCTATATATTATGAATTATCTTTATTTTATAGGAATAACAAAAGATTTTCTACTTTCTTAGCTGTCTATAAGGCTGACTTTTTCTTATGGCACTAACGGGGCAGGTTAGCATTACAAGGATATGCTAAGATAATAACGGGTTTCTAATCAAACCAATAATAATTGGTTCTATTTGATGGAGGTTATTATGATATATGAAAGATTATGTGAACTTATAAAAGATTACCCTAAATTGAATGAAGTTTGTCAAGCCATGATTCGTGAAGAATATTTTATAACAAAGATAACCACAACTTCTATGTCTCCTGTACAACAAGATTTTACAAGTATAGAGGTTATAATGGAAAATCATGGTGGAGAAAGAATTTTACTAATTTTCACTGAGGGAATAGTCGATTCTATGACAGTTGAAGAATTTCCTTCTACTAATGAAAAAATTCATCCGAATATACTATTGAATAAAGAGATTATTCACGATAAGACCTTCAAAAAAAGAGCATTTGGTGGCTATGATATGGATGAAGTAGACGGGTTTTTAGACCTGATTATTAAGGATTATAGATTTATTGAAGAGGGATTAATAAAAGAAATTAAAATGCTCAAGGAAGACATGCAGAAATTAAGGGGACATTAGAAATAAATACCCGTTCTTCAACTAACGGATACCTTTACTTCAATATCAGGAGCTGATCAGTCGCTCCTTTTCTGGAATTAGAGGTATTTTCTCATAACATTCGTGGCATAAAAGCATAGGAAAAAGCAGGATTTAAAAATGAAGGAACATTGAGACAATCCCTTTATATGAACAATAAATACTCTGATGAAGTCCATATGGAAATGCTTCAAGAAGACTACTATAAATAAAGAGTATTCACAACTCTTCTGATACCAACCGTATATTTGTGATGTATTACACTTAAACTAACGGGTGCGTTAGTTCATTAAGAAACACAAAAATAATCAATCTTTTTTATAAAAGAATAATCCAAATAAATATTACAAGGGCATGTTTTGATTAATTTTTTTTCAAAACATGTCCTTTAATTTATTCATTTATCAAGGTTTCTTGTTTTGATTTGATCAAACTTTGTTTCAAAGCTACAGTAGAACCTTGTTAATTATGGTTGCTTTACCAGTTTGATAGAGGTAAAATTATTAGTAACTTAATAACGAACGGATAAACAAAAAAGCCACTTCCTGATGTTAAGAGTCCTACCTCTTAACGGAAATGACTTTCTCAATTAACCTAGTGTCCTACCACTGGTTAAAGTTTTAGCCCTGAAGCAACAGGACTAAATTTGATACACCTATTATAAACTCTTTGTCTACTGGATTTCAACTAGCAAATGCTAGTATCTTTCATACATATCCGACAAAGTTCTTAATAAGGCGTTATCTCTTTAACTTGGTAAGATGACAGGTTAAAGAGATAACGCCTTTTTTGTGTACTGTTCAGGTGCAATTGCCTGAAAGCACCTTAAAAACTGATTGGATAGTCTACGTTCGTGCAGAGAGTACCTAGTATGCTCTTACAAAGTGGGCAACCCTCAATGGATTCCTATTCATCTGTTGGGGGAAGGTGAGAACTACCTTAAAAGGTTCGGGTGGTAGCCATTAGCATCACGGTGCTAGGGAACACGTTCAGCTTGTCGCATAGGGGTGGCTTTATGTAGAGGACAAGCCTTTAGGTAAAGGGCGTGTACGGTGAAAACTGTTGAGTGAATAGGGTCTATACATACGGATACATTGCGAACTGACGCAAGTAAATTAGACGCTTATCCCTCCTATTCTGTTAGATTGCTTTTTTTAGCTTTCTTTCAGCATAGGGGATAAGACTGCCTTCCAGCCGTTTCATTGCTTCACTTCAGCAAGTCAAAAACCCTAAGACCTGTCAAGCATAATCAGCTAAATAGTTGAAAGAATTGCTGTTAAGATAACGGAGGTTAGGCATTACGACTACATAATCTTATATTTACTATATAAGGATTGATGAAAGATAGCTTGGAGTGAAAATGCTTCAGGCTTTTTTCTTTTTCTTTGTCACTGCTCCTGGATATCCTTTTTTTTCTGAATGAGCTTTGATTTTATTCAGTAGTTCCAAGCCCTCTTTTTTTGTCATGTTTACGACTTGTTTAGCCATGTTCAACAGCTCCTTGATATATGGTTTGATGTTCACAGCATGGCCTAAATTCTGAATTAATAAACATCTTCTACCCTGCTGGAATACTTAAGATTTCATGTACATAAGTATAGTGTACATAGCGTATTTTCACTTTTGGGAGGGGAAAGGGCTTATGAAAGAGGGAAGCCAGACAACAAAAAGAAAAGTTCGGTCAGATAAAAAAGGGATATCAAACCATCAATATCTGAATCTTTAAATGAATGTTGCCATGATTTAAGCTATGTTTTAAACATGCCAGTTAAAGATGTAGGTGAGCATTTCATCATGGCTGCGATAAATAGCAGGGAATGCATTGAAAGCTTGTCCATGTATTTCAAAAGAGACTACAGACACGATAATACGATTTTTAGAGGTGACCTTGAAGCAGAGGTAATCCTTAAACGAAATATCATTCAGAAGAAAAGGCTCCATTTAAGATTCAAGGCATCCGATCATGAAAGAATCAGTTCTCTTGCATACTCAATGGATTGCAGTATCAGCTTGGCGACAACAATGTTGCTGACGTCTGGCATTCGTAATACTGAAATCTTCAATGAAGTGGTGGATTCAGAACTTGTCCGGCTGCTTGATTCAGAAAGGATTAAAAGGCTGCGAATTATTCAGAAATACATAAACAAATTAAATGGTGATTCCAAGATATCAATTTTTCAGATTGTGGCTTATGTAGCACATGAGGTAATAGATACCACGAAAACCATGCAAGAAAAAGTGAATGATTGGATAGATACAAATATCAAAAATATCGAGTGAAATTGATAACGATATCAATATGTGGATTTAAAATAAAGTCGTACCGTTTTATTCCTTTTGGTTAACTGGTTAGAAATGTAAGGGAGGATTGCTATGATAGAACGAAAGATGTGTGAATTCTGTGCGGTTTGGAATGATCTTAGCAATCTAACTCCATTGTTCGAACAGGGAAAAACTAATGTTTCCTATTACTGTGACAGGTGTTTCCCGAATGTAAAAAACAATCTGTTGAACCTTCCATACAGTTCATTCTTTACTTGGGGAAAGAAAGGCAGCCATAACGAAAACCCCTGCACCAAAGACTGATACAAGGGGAATAAAGGTGGATAAAGGTAAAAAAACTGTAAGGAGTTGTCCTATTATATTCCAAGATATAGAATTTGCTTGGGTCTGGAATGGAGTCATAAAAAAGAACCCCTGAACCAGCTTCTTTATGGCTGGTAACAAGGGCATTCGCAGTTAAACCGTTCAGACATCAATACTATTCCACCAAACCAGAATATTATTCAAAGATATTTAGCATGTCTTGAAACAAATAAAACCCCTGAACCAACTTTTTAGGCTGGTACAAGGGTATCGGAGTTTCAACTTCGGGAAGTTCTCATATGATATTCCCTTAAATATGAAGTTGCTACTCAATTAAGCCAAATAACCCCTGACCAACTTTTTAGGCTGAGAACAGAGGTTATTTAATTTGAGGTGACTCTATATGTATATTCCGAACTAAGGAATTGGGGACATGGGGCAGAGATTACTACACGGATAAACAAGATAAACTCCAATTTGGAGGGAATAGCAAAAGCTGAGGCGAATAATTAACCGAGGTGATCTTATGAAAATATCTGAATTACTAGAGTTAACCCAAAGCAAGAAACTAGCTGACATTGCTAAAGACAGTTTGGATATAGGTGAAAAGAGAACAGTTGAAGCACTTAAAAAAGCCGGTTGCTATTCAATCAGTGGCAAACGTGGGTGGCATTTTGATGGTAAATCTAGCGTGTTAGAACAATCTATTTATGAGTACTCAACACCAAGCAAACGAGGGGTTAATAGTGCCAAAAAAGAGGTTACTGCAACATTAGAAAAAGCCACGGTTGTAACTAACCCAAGTTCCCAACTTTCCAATGAACCAGAAAATAAACAAGATGTTAATCCAATAAATAAACAAATAAGTAATCCAACCAATAAACAAATAAATAAACAAGTTGGAAAACCAACAATCCAACTTACCAAGAATAAAACCAGTAAACCGGCTATGAAAAAGGTAACTTATGAAATTGAAGAACAGCTTCATGATGAATTAAAGATCAAGTCTATTAGAGAAAAACGGACGGTATCGGAAATAGTGAATGAGATCATAAAGAGAGGATTACAATAAATTTCATATTTGGCCCGTATCTGATGTCATTCAAGCCAGCTATATTAAGGATTCAAGCGTGCTTTTTCGCCTTGAATTGTTTCTATTAGTATCAAGATAAGAAAGAACTAAAAAAGCCCCCATAAAACAGGGGGCTTTTTTAGTTCAAAACCAAGATCAAACAGAATAAAATTATTTCCTTTTACCATTTCCATTTTGTTTAGAATTCAGATTACCCCAATTTTTAATTTTTTCAGCGCAAATTTCCGTTAAAGGTTCTCCAATCGCTTTTTTATAATTAAATCCTAATAGTTGCATTGTTTTTAAAGTATCAACTGTTACCAAATCTAATAACATTTCAAAACCATCCTCTTGGTCCTTTGTTGCTTCTGATTGGCCAGATATTATTGATAGTACACCTCTAATTGTATTCTGAAGATACTCTAAATTTTCTGGAGTAATTTCAATTTGCTCATACATAGCTTTATAACTTTTAGCGATATTTTCAAATTGACTGTTATCATCCATTAGCCGATTAGTTAATTCTTCGTACTCTCGAATGATTGTGTCTTTTTCATTATTTAATTTGATTTGTTCTCTTTTATTGATGACATATGAAACAGTATTTTTTGAGAGTGTTTCTGTTAAATTTACAGCTAATTTCACAGCTGCATCTGCTGCGTATGGATCTATATTCATTTTACAATCCTCATTTCATTGGAATATATTGCCCATTAAGTATTGATTTTCTAGCAAATAATATCAATCTATCTCTCAAAATCTATCCCTTTTTCTTTTTTTCTGCTCACCATTTTTTCTTGTTTCTCATTTTCTTTCACTTTCAAAAATATTTGAGCTCCATTCACTTCTTGCTCGTCTGTGAAATGTTTTTTTAATAATCGCTCTCCCATTTTATCTAAGACTTGGGCCTTAAAAGCCCCAACATGATGGCTAAAGTCCTTTACTTTGTCTTTGTAGTAGCTTTTTACCTTCTCGAGGGTCCGGGTTAAAAAAGCATTTTCTCTAACCAATTCTTTATTTTCATCTCTCAAATGGTCATTTTCTTTTTTCAAAATCTTATTTTCATCTTCTAACCGATCATTTTTTTGCATTTCATCAATCCAATAGCTCTCAAACTCATCAGATTTCGTTTTAAGCCCCTCTGAAGCTTTAGCAAGCATTTTAATACCCTCGAAGTCTTCTTGGGCTAATTCGACCGTTTTAGAGCGAACTAAGCCCCCCTTCTCTTTTACTTCCACCTCGTCCACCTTTTTAACATGATCTAAAGACTTTCCTAGGTCGCTTAAGCGACCCTCTACGTCCTTAATGGACTTCTCCAGTGATTTTTTATCTTCTAGCTTTTCTTTCAATTCATTTTCTAATGATTTTACTTCTTCCTTCACGGTTAACGCTTTGAAACGATTGGCTTCTATATGCTTTCGGTCACTAGAAACGCCACGCTCTAAATCAAATCCCTTTTTCGTTACATGCTCATGAAATTTATCTTGAAGTTGCTTCGCAGTTCTGTTTTTTTGCCAAAAAACTGTTTGGTCGCCAATTTACCTTCCAAAGTAATCGGTACCATCCCAACGTGCATATGGGGCGTTTTTTCGTCTTTATGTACAACCGCATACACCATATTTTTTTCACCATAACGATCCTGGAGAAATTTCACGCTTTCTTCAAAGAATCGTTTTTCTTCTAGTGGATCTAGCCCATCAAAAAACGCTTTGTCTGACGTGACGACAAAAGAGCATAATTTGACCGCGTCTTTCCGTATAGCCCGTTTGCCGGTATAGCGTTCATCAATTTCTCGTTGAATGCGCTCGTCATAATCAATCGGAGCATGATTCAACAAATCATAATTCAACGAAGAACGCTCCTTATCAATGTCCATATTCGTCTGACTCTCTTTTTCTCGTTGATTATGAATCTGCATGCCTTTGACGTCCGCACTCTTAAATTTTTTCATATGTATGACCGCAAAACTCATCAAAACCACCCCCAAATATATCTCCCTCTATTTATTGTCTGAGAAAGAACTTTATTTGTAAAGTGGAGCTTACTACACTTTGTGCCAAAGTGGTAAGCTCTGCGAGGCCGAAACCATGCTAAAGCATGGCAAAAAACAAGACCGCGGGCTCTCGCCCACACCTAGCCAACGTAGCACGTTGGATCGCAATAAAAACATCAACCCCCACCCCCAATTCTTGGGGGCTCCCTCGCCGGTAGGCGACTCAAAAGGTGTTGCCTTTTGAGACACCAAGAGGGTCTTGGTGAAGTGAGTCTATCAACTCCTTATCCTCCCTTCGGTCCGGTACCGTTGACAGACACCAAATAGAAAGGGGTTCTTATCTAAAATTAGATAAGAACCCTTTTTTCATTTTATGGTAGTTTACATAAAAGCACCTTACCGGAAGCTACTAAACATAGCAAAACTCTAAATTTCAAATTGGTCGAAATCAGGGTTTTGCTATGTTTGATAGAACTGGAAAAAGAAGGATATTCATTGAACGCAATTAAAAAAGTAGTATTCTTGTATATATTTATATTAATATTGTATTTTTTTCATAAAATGGTAGAATAGTTCCGGGAAGGAAGTTGAAAAAAATGAAAAAATTAGCAATATTACCAATTGTAGCTGTTTTATCTTTGAGTATCTTTTCTGGAAATAAAGCAGAAGCCGCAATTAACAATAAACCTGGAGATATTATTGTAACCAAAAGTACTGCCGGTAGTGGAATTGTAGGACATAGTGGTATATATATTGATACTACACATATTCTTCATACTTCAGGTCGGAAAAATGAACCATATCCTAGAATCGATACAGAAAGTGAATGGCATGCTAGATATGCTCAATCTAAAGTTGTTAGACCGGACTCAAGTACAATAGGATCTAAGAGTCTGCAGAGAAAGCTAAATACTATTTTAAAGGTAAAACAATACCTTATAAAATTACTTCGAATCCAACAAATATTACAAATATATATTGTAGTGAATTAGTTTGGTATTCTTACTATAAGGCAGGTAAAACATTTAAAACCCGTAATAGTTCTGGATTTTATCAACCAACAGACTTAGTTACACCGTACAACTTTATTGATTCAGCTAATGTTGATTATAATAATTTTTCGTTTATAGATAATACTTGGTAACAAAGATTATTTCATTTAAAAGGCAATTTTCTAACATAGGAGAGTGCTTTTTTTTGCAAAGATAAAGGACCTTTTCCTATTATATTGGTATAAAGTTAATTTTAGGAAGAGTGTGTTTTTTTGTTATCGCTACTCGATCTAATCTATCTCCATTTGTATATAAATACCTCTTGGTGAAGTGAGTCTATCAACTCCTTATCCTCCCTTCGTTCCGGTACCGTTGACAGACGCCAAATAGAAAAGGGTTCTTATCTAATTTTAGATAAGAACCCTTTTTCCATTTTACAGTAGTTTACATAAAGTACCTTACCGGAAGCAAAGCGAAATTCAGGTGCCTTCAATAAAATATTAGTATCCTTTATAAGGGTAATTTTTTGTGTTCTAACTTATATAAATTAAGACTGAAACATGCAATAATAAGGCTAAATTAACAATAAAATGTACTTAAAACAATGAATTGGTTCCATATATAAATTATCTAATATAAAGGTGTTTCACATTAGTTTTAGTCTCAATTGAGTCTAAAACATAAAATTATTCGTAGGAGGAATCTGAATGAACGATATAAAGTGGGAATCCATAGGCCCGGTTGCTGAAAGATTTGGCATTGAAGTTCCGAGATTACGAACTTGGTGCGACAAAGGCTTAATTGAGTTTGATAAACGAACTACCGGTCGTTGGATTCCACATACAGAGTTTCCAAAAATCAAGAAGATTATTGAAGTCTTCAATCGTGGTGGTAATGTCACGTTTGATGATGTGAAAGAAGAGTTAATTAAGGAGAATTTATATTATCAGTTGCAAACAGATAAAGAACAAGAGGAAAAATCTAAAGAAATGGCTTTGCTACTTGGACAAGCCTTTGAACAAAGTGGCGCCAATGAAATGTTTATGCAAATCGGTAGTGAGTTTAAACGTATGCAGCAAGAAGTAAATCGCTTATCTCAATTAGTAGAAAAACAAAATGAAACAAAATTACTTGAAGATAACAGGATAAGTAAGCTCCAGGAGGATAATGAGGTTCTTAAGGGTTTAGTTAAAGATCTAATTAGTTCTGATAAAGATTTAAAAGATACTTTTAATGTCTACATGAAAGAACAAAAGAAGGAAGAAAAAGAAAAACAGACTGAATTAGAGGATAAAATAGAGTTAATTGAGGCTCAATTAACTAGCCAAAAGAAAGAAAAAAAGGGGTTTCTATCAAAGATTTTTGGATGAACTAGGCCAAGATGAATCCCTTACCATTAATAGGGAACCCAAAATTCCCACAACTGGTTACAGACGCTAAAAAAACCATCTGTAACCGAAGGACATTTAAGGATATCTATAGTTCAATTTGAATGTACGATAATGTATAGGAACGTACATTCAAAAGTCCACCAGTTGGCGGCCTTATAATACGAATGCATCCGTTACTCTAATTCGATAATTTGTATCAAAAATATTGTTATATATCATATTCAACTGTCGGTTTACTCTGAAGTTTACTAAAAACAACCAATACTATCGTGCTTGTTTTTCTAACTTCCTTTATATTTCAAGTAAAGGAGGAGAGGCAAATGGAATTAGGAGATAAGTTAAAAAAGCTCCGTAAAGAACACAGTTACTCTCAAAATCAGTTAGCAGATAAACTACATGTAACCCCTCAAGCTATTTCTAAATGGGAGAATAATAAGTCTGTTCCAGATATCATTAATCTTGTGCAACTAAGCGACTTATACAATGTTAGTTTGGATTATCTAATTAAGTCAGATAAGAAATTACAAAGCAAGCTATCTATTGATAATATCCGTTTAAAAATATTTAAGTATTTTGTATTATCTATTGCCTTAGTTATCATTCTTGCAATAAGTATTTTAATAAAAGCTCAATTTTTTATGTTTCAACATGGGTTAGGAACATGGCTATTTATTGGATGTGCTTTACTATTTATAATTTCTGTCTTCTTAAGTTTATATTGTTATATAGTTAAAAAAAATCATTTTATATTCTTCTGGATAGCCCTTTTGATGTTAAGCTGTATAGTCTTTTTGGGTTTATTTTACGACTATATCATTGATGTATTATTCTTCTGATTTATAAGGAGTGGCATCAGGAAAATTACACCTTCCTGATGCCACTCCTTATAGTTTTAAATAACGTTATATTCTAAACCATTCTTTTACGAACTTGTCTAAAAGTTATAACTTTTACGAACTTTTTTTGATTGTTACTTCTTTAAAATAGCCTCTGTTAAACAATGCTTTTAATTTACTCGAAATCAAAAAAACAGCAAAAAACCCAACAATTAAGCTGGGAATGAATTTTAACTGGTGAGTTGTTTAATTAGAATATGGCTTCACGCCTTTTATGTGTTTCTGTTTTTTTATATTTTTTTCGCGTTTTGTCGTCTGGACCAAAATTAGAGTGTTCAAAATAGCTATAATTCCCCAGAAATAGGAATCAAATTTGAAGAAGCCGACCAATAAAGGTCGGCTTTTTTCATACTATTTTTAGCAGCCGCCGCCGTATCCACCGCCACCGTATCCGCCGCCGTATCCGCCGCCGCCGTAACCACCGCCGCCACCAACAAAGCTAGCTCCAACAATGATTAAGAGTATAAACAAAACGACTATAAATGCGAAACCTCCACCAAATCCAAAACCTTCGTCTCTACATTCGTCTCTACATTCGTCTCTACATTCACGACCTGACATACTGAAACATCTCCTTATTTGTTCTTAAGGAGGAAATACAATTAAATGGGTTATCTCACTTTATGCTCTACTTAGGAAAATGACACAATAGTCTCCATCTCTGTTCATAGGATAAAATTTGGAGGTACCTCTTATTGAGATAACGGGTGCGTTAGTTTTATAAGAAGAAGTAAAAAAGTAGATTCCTTAACGTAGAGGAGATCGACTTTTCAGGTTGGAATTCTCTTAGCGTATAAAATTTCCGAAATGGGCGGTATAGCATTGTTGCTATCGTTCGTAAAAGTAGACTTTCTCGAACGGTGGAATTTCTTCTCAAAACAGCCGGTATTTACGTTCGTTAAAGTTCAAAAATATTTTACGAACGTCCTCTAACTTCCATAGACTTTTACGAACGTCCCGAACGAAATACCCCTTTGGTAAATCCATTTAACTCTAAGAGGGAGTAGAGATTACTGAAAACCCCATTTCCTATAGATCGTGACAATATAGAAAGTGCGCGACTTTTTAATGTCGTTCTTATTATTTAGTAGGATGGCGTCCGGAAACGGCAAGTTGCGTGGCATATATAGTAGGACCTGTTTTCCTGCGCGAAAATGGCAACTCATGCGACATATAAAGTAGGGGCTATTTACCTGTCCGAAAACGAAAAGTCACACGTCATATATGGTAGGGTAGTTTCTAACAAAACTAAGGGGGTATTTTTATGGAAGTGGTTTTATTGCAGATGTTCTTAGCTATTATTAGTTTTATGGTGGTAACGTCCACAAAGGTAATTGGCATCTTAGCTTTGTACGGGGTCATGATATACCTATTGATTAGACGAGAAAACAAGAAGAAGACCCTTTTATAGGGTCTTTTTTTATGGGGAATTTTCTTTTTGGACTATAGGACGTGATAGAAGGGCCTTTACAGGCACGAAAAAAATTCAACCTAAGTTCAATACCTCCTGATACTCGAACCTTTGTATGGCCCATCCTATGGCCTGTACAACTGTACTATGTAACGACATACGGCATACAGCAAGGCTACTATCATAGAGGGTAATTGGACAAGGGGGTAGTTACAGCGTACGCACCATACGGGCCAATCGGTGCACATTCACTACGTATACCATTGCACTCAACACGTACAATGCAGGATGCGACTCACTACCACAATAGAATGAGTGAATTAGGGGTAGCATCAGGAAAATGCGTATTTACAACGATAAGCATTCTGATACAAGTCATATGGACATTATGAACTCTATTTTGTAGGTGATTGGATTGTGTCTAAAAAGGCTCTACTCTATTGAGATTGTGAAAGAATGTACTTAAACTAAAGGGGCAGGATAGTTCATTAAGTAAGAATGTCTTTTGTGTCGTATAAGACACAAACTGTGAAATAAAAGTGAAAAAGAAAGAGTATCATATTACTCTTCCTTTCTGTCTATTTTATACTTATCTAGCCTTAATGAAATGTCTCTAAGTATAATGTTTCTTTCCTTTTGAGTTTTGATAAAGCTGATTAAGAACCAAACAATAAATGCTATTGGAATCAAATAAAAAAGTATACCAGTAAGTGCCATAATGTCTACCCAGTCCATTGTTTCTCTCTCCAATCTTTCTATTGGGGAATTATAGCATATTTGTTTGATAGGTTCTTATATTGGTTGACGAAATCCCAAACTATCGGAGCTGTCTTTAAGGTAGCTTTTCCTTTATGGAACTATCGGGGCAGGATAGTTGCATAAGTGAAACCGTAAAACAATTTATAACGTCATATAAATAAAGGGGGGAGTTTATGATAAGATATTTAAGTTTTATAACTGTCAGCATAATGTTTTTGCTTATAGTTGGTTGTGCCAATATAGAGACTGATTCAAAAAAATTTGTTCCTTCTGTTACTGATATTGTGAATAGAAATAATGGTGATATTGAAAACGAAACTAAGTTAAAAGAATTTATCAAGAATACAGAAACAGGGAAAAAGGATAGTATTCGTGTGGTTACTTACACGAAGGAAGGAGACCCAATACTAACTGATTTAACATATAACGGAGAGCAGCTTGAAATTACTGAGGATACCACTAGAGATGAGTACGGTAGTGGAGAAATTAACACATTTGGATGCGAGAAAATTTTAGTTGAAGGAAACAAATACTCTATCATTGGTTGCCAAGGTTACGAAACACCTTATTACTTAGCAGAAGGTAATTAATGTGATTTTCGACTGTGTAATCCTCAACGACCCTCTATCACACCTTGATTCGAGTACATCCTTCTTCAAATAACAGGTGAGTTAGCTGAAGATCAGAGCTGTCTTTAAGGCTGACTTTTTCTTTATGCAACTAAAGGGGCAGGATAGTTGTATAAGAAAATGTTAAATTAGAGAGTAGAAGGTGATGAGGATAGTAAGTAATTACAGTCGATAATAGGGGATGTTTATATGAATTGGAACTGGAATGAAACCACTATAGATTCTCCACTCTCGTCCGAAAACTTAAAGAACTTATTAAATACCGTATGTAGAAAAGAAAACAGATTTTCACAATTTGAGTTTATTAAGTGGTGTGATAACCTCACAATGGCTTTTGAGGAAGCTGAAGCATCTAATGAATTTGATGAAATAGCTTTTGGGATAGCACGAGATATTGAATGTCAATGGGATTTATTTTTGGTAAATACTTACTCATTAAAAGAATTGCAGAATTTAGACCTCTCAAAAGTAAAGTTACCTCAAGATTGGTTTATAGAGTGGTTAAAGCAATTAAACGAGGAATAAAAGGTAACTCCTTATTCTAGTAACGGATGCGTTAGCTAATGATCAGAGCTGTATTTAAGGCAGCTCAGGCTGTCGAGAAACACTCGAAAGCTGTCAAAAAGACAGCTTTATTTTTTAGAACCTACCTTTTATTTTTCCTTCTCGACTAATTCAAAACCATTTAATCCAATTGCAAACTCTACTCCTTGTTGGAGGGTTGAAAAAGTGCGAACTCTACTCATATTGAGGTTCAAAATGGAAATTTCGATGGCGAGCTTTGAAGAAATTCCTACTATGAAACACTCAGCTCCTAGCAAACGAACAGATTCAATTAATTTTCGAATGCCAAATATAGTAAAGTCATCAACACTAGTAATACCAGTTACATCAATTAGTAGGTAATTTGCCTTTTGACGAGATATTTCAATTAAAGCGTTTTCAACCAAATCTGAAAGTCGTTCTTGGTTAAACTTTCCAATTAATGGTATAACAAGAATTCCTTTTAAAACAGGTATAATAGGAGAAGATAACTCCTTAACCAATAAGGATAACTCTTCGGTGCGGTCTTTTACCTTTTCCTCTAATTCCTTAATACTTTGTTGTTCCTTTTGCCTCGCTAAGTCGTGAATATTTTTTGTTGGAGTAATGTTAGAAGGGAATACCTCAATTTCATTAAATTCTTCACCTTCCGCTTGACTCTTATTAATCTTATACCACATATCTTGTTGAAATAGTCCTCCAAAGACACCTGCCCAATGACTTGGTAATAAAACTCCCGCGTTTTCTTTATTGGAATTTTTAAAGATTCTATCTTCCCAGCTATTTTTTAATTGAATAACTGCTCTTTTTTCCTCAAATGAGTAATAAGTAATCTTAAAGTTTCCCCAACCAGCAGTTTTATAAATATCACTGTATTCGGTAAAAAGTTGTTCAATGTCTTGACGTTCTTGGTAATATGAACTTACTAAATGTCCCATCCGATAAAAGGTTGCCTCATATACAGTCTTGGACACGTCAGTTCCGGAAACCTCTTCAATTGTATTTAAAAACAATTCTATTGCAGAGTCCCATAATAAGAGTGCAGGTGCATCGTCAAAAGTAAATAACCCTTTTTCTTCATTCCAGATAATTTCATTTTTGTTTACTTGGACCTTTAAATTAGTTTTAGCCATTAATTTCACCTATATATTATGAATTATCTTTATTTTATAGGAATAACAAAAGATTTTCTACTTTCTTAGCTGTCTATAAGGCAGCTTTTTCTTATGGCACTAACGGGGCAGGTTAGCATTACAAGGATATGCTAAGATAATAACGGGTTTCTAATCAAACCAATAATAATTGGTTCTATTTGATGGAGGTTATTATGATATATGAAAGATTATGTGAACTTATAAAAGATTACCCTAAATTGAATGAAGTTTGTCAAGCCATGATTCGTGAAGAATATTTTATAACAAAGATAACCACAACTTCTATGTCTCCTGTACAACAAGATTTTACAAGTATAGAGGTTATAATGGAAAATCATGGTGGAGAAAGAATTTTACTAATTTTCACTGAGGGAATAGTCGATTCTATGACAGTTGAAGAATTTCCTTCTACTAATGAAAAAATTCATCCGAATATACTATTGAATAAAGAGATTATTCACGATAAGACCTTCAAAAAAAGAGCATTTGGTGGCTATGATATGGATGAAGTAGACGGGTTTTTAGACCTGATTATTAAGGATTATAGATTTATTGAAGAGGGATTAATAAAAGAAATTAAAATGCTCAAGGAAGACATGCAGAAATTAAGGGGACATTAGAAATAAATACCCGTTCTTCAACTAACGGATACCTTTACTTCAATATCAGGAGCTGATCAGCTGCTCCTTTTCTGGAATTAGAGGTATTTTCTCATAACATTCGTGGCATAAAAGCATAGGAAAAAGCAGGATTTAAAAATGAAGGAACATTGAGACAATCCCTTTATATGAACAATAAATACTCTGATGAAGTCCATATGGAAATGCTTCAAGAAGACTACTATAAATAAAGAGTATTCACAACTCTTCTGATACCAACCGTATATTTGTGATGTATTACACTTAAACTAACGGGTGCGTTAGTTCATTAAGAAACACAAAAATAATCAATCTTTTTTATAAAAGAATAATCCAAATAAATATTACAAGGGCATGTTTTGATTAATTTTTTTTCAAAACATGTCCTTTAATTTATTCATTTATCAAGGTTTCTTGTTTTGATTTGATCAAACTTTGTTTCAAAGCTACAGTAGAACCTTGTTAATTATGGTTGCTTTACCAGTTTGATAGAGGTAAAATTATTAGTAACTTAATAACGAACGGATAAACAAAAAAGCCACTTCCTGATGTTAAGAGTCCTACCTCTTAACGGAAATGACTTTCTCAATTAACCTAGTGTCCTACCACTGGTTAAAGTTTTAGCCCTGAAGCAACAGGACTAAATTTGATACACCTATTATAAACTCTTTGTCTACTGGATTTCAACTAGCAAATGCTAGTATCTTTCATACATATCCGACAAAGTTCTTAATAAGGCGTTATCTCTTTAACTTGGTAAGATGACAGGTTAAAGAGATAACGCCTTTTTTGTGTACTGTTCAGGTGCAATTGCCTGAAAGCACCTTAAAAACTGATTGGATAGTCTACGTTCGTGCAGAGAGTACCTAGTATGCTCTTACAAAGTGGGCAACCCTCAATGGATTCCTATTCATCTGTTGGGGGAAGGTGAGAACTACCTTAAAAGGTTCGGGTGGTAGCCATTAGCATCACGGTGCTAGGGAACACGTTCAGCTTGTCGCATAGGGGTGGCTTTATGTAGAGGACAAGCCTTTAGGTAAAGGGCGTGTACGGTGAAAACTGTTGAGTGAATAGGGTCTATACATACGGATACATTGCGAACTGACGCAAGTAAATTAGACGCTTATCCCTCCTATTCTGTTAGATTGCTTTTTTTAGCTTTCTTTCA